>CALNXQ010000008.1:0-865833 GCA_942490535.1 uncultured Marinilabiliaceae bacterium | reverse complement strand
CCGTTGGCGTAATCCATCAGGTTTTTAGTGGATTTCTCGGGCAGGTAGTGTTGGGCTTTGTCGCTAAAGGTGTGGCGCAGGTTAAAGGTGCCGTGGGCCAGCTCGTGACCAATCACATTGGTGTTGCTGCCAAAGTTAAAAATGAAGCCAAAATCACCGGCCAGGGGCATGTAGCCGGCACGGTCGGCATTGGGGGCATTGACAAAAAAGAGGTAGAGCGTCTTGCGGTCGTAATCGCTTTGTCGCTTGAGCTTATTAATCACCGCCTTCATGTCGTTGGTGTAGCGGGCGGCAAAGCTGTTACCTGATGTTTTAAAGCCTTCGGGGGCGAGGTCTTCCACGTTCAGGTTGCTGCGGATGGTCACTTGCCACGAGGTGACGGCCGGGCCAAAGAGTTTGTCCAGCTCGGTTTTGATGATGCCCGGATTGGTGGGGCACTGGGCATCGTTAATGGGTACCAGTACCACATTTTTGCTGATGGCATCGTAGGCCACCAGTCCCAAGGCACCGGCTTCGGTGAGTATCTCGCGGGAGGTACTGTCATTGATATGTTCCGTTTTGGCCACGGCCACAGTGAGAATGTCCTCTTCGCCATCGGCCAGGCCGGTGATCATCAGGCGGCTGCCTTTGTCCTGGGGGGCCGAAGGGGTGATGAGACCGCTCTCGCGGAGGTAACGCAGACTGTCGGGGTGGCAATCGCCTTTGATCACCACATCGATAAAATCGGTGGAGCCGGACTGGATGGATTTCCAGGGGATCCGATCACCACTTTTGTTGCGGTTAAAATAAGCATCGGGTTTACTTTTGCCGTCGCCCACGGAGTCGTAGCCAAAGCGCATGGTGGAGGCGGGTTTGAAATCGATGGCACAGCCATACTGGCCGGTGGTAGCGGCTGTCCCCACGCTGCTGCTGCCATTTTTACCACCTGCTTTTTTCTTAGGTGTGGTAAACACACGGCCGGAAGCCTGATCGACCACATGCACGGCACCGCCGCTACTGCCTCCCGGTGAGACGATGGCCACTTTCTTGCCATCCGCCACTGTTACGGTTTCGGTGGAGCCATCTTTTTTAGTGATGGTGACTGTGTTTCCGCTTACGGTGACATCGCTCACTTCGCCATCGGTGGTGATCACCTTGTCGGTGACTTTGGCTACCTCTTCAACGATGTCGATGGCTTCGTCGGCGTCCTTACCACCTCCCATGCCGAAGCCAAAGACCATGCCGGTGGTTTCGTCGTAAACAAACTGGACTTGTCCGTCCACCATGCGGCGGTCGGTATTGATAAATACGTTCTCGAAGGTGACCATGAACTTAACGAATCCCAGGTAGGGCACCAGTGCCAGTCCTTTCCCGGAGAAGAGCCCATTGGCCCCTTGGGCTTCTTCCACTTCAATGACAAAGTCGGCGGCCTTAAACTCGTCGAAACGGCCCAGGGAGGCCAGCGGCTCGCGGTTGCTCAGGTCGAACTCATCACCGGCAGCGCCGCAGGTGTAATCAACAATGCGGTTGGTTTTAAAACGGACGATGCGGCTGTAGTCGCCCTCCTGGTCGTTGCAGATGGCCTGTACTTTAATTTCGTAGCCGGCATTGTCTTTCAGCTCCTTCAGGGTGTGGGTGATGGACGCGGTTTCGAGGTGTTGCCATTCGCTTTCGTCACTGCCTTTGTAGCTGATGCGGTAGAGCTGGGCTGAGAGATCGCCTGACCAGCGCAGGGCCACTTCGGTCTGTCCCACCGAGGTGATGACTGGCTCGGGGGTGATGCAGCTGCGGCCGTAGCGGAAGGTGTAGACCTCCGAGGTGCCGTCGTTCTGAAAACGGGCGCGTCCTTCACGATCGATGGCTTCCACTTGCCAGGCATAGTTCATGCCGTCGATGAGGGGCGGCAAGCCCATGTCGTAGATGAAATTGGGATCGGTGGTTTCCTCGGTGAAGATGGGTTGCATGGCGCGGGCCACTTCATAGGGGTCACGTCCTTGGGGGCGTATCTCCCACAGGCGGAAACGGTAGGCGATGTCGGCCAGGGGATCGGCCGGCAGGGTGCCCATCCAGGAGAAACGCAGGTTGGGTTCGGTGCGCGGATCAATCTCGCTGCCACTCATGGGGAAAGAGAGGCGGGGGGCACGGGTGAGGTAGATCATGGCAATGCCGGGGATGGATTGGGATACCTGGAAGCTGCGGTAGTAATCCAGGATATCGACCCATACGCGGTAAACACCTTCGGGCAGGCGGCCATTGCGTTTGTATTCGTTACGGCTATAGCCTTCAAAAATGAGGTTGTCAGGGTTGAACAGGGGCTCCAGATCCAGTCCGGTGACTGTTTCTGTGAGGCCCCCATCGAGGAAGAAGGGCTGCTGACGCAGGTCGGGTTTGGTATATAGCTTGATGCCATTGCCCTGTATGGTGATGCGAAATTTCACGGCATACTGATCCAGCGACACATCATCGACCACCACATTGAGCTGCATGCGCCCCGGCTCGGACGCAAAACCACTGAGTGTGTAGGGCAGTGGCGGGTTCAGCACGGTATAGGTCCGGATGGGATACACCGTTTGCCCGCTGGTGTATAGCACTGAAAGGATGAAGGTAATGAGTAGAAGTAGCCGTTTCATTTATATATGTTTAATCTGTTCAGTTGTTTGTTTCAAGTTTCAAGGGACTTCGTTCTAAAGTTTCAAGTTCCAAGTATTCAAGTTTCAAGGATGGCCTGGAACTTGACTTCTTGATCACTTGTATTTTGTATTTTTACTGTCTTGTCATCTTGTTCCTTGTTTTTTTAAATCACTTGGAGCTTGCATCTTGATTACTTGATATTCTTGTTATCTTGTCTCTTGATTACTTGTATTCTTGTCACCTTGTCTCTTGATTACTTGTATTCTTATTTTCCTTCTTCGGCCACCCAAAGCGGTAACTGTACCCCAGTGTAGCCGTCAAGTAACCGTTGCTGTCGCCGTTGCGTTCGCGGTGACTGTAGGCCATGCTCAAATTGAGCAGGTGTTTCTTTTTCAAGGTATAATTGGAGCCCAGCCGGGCGGTCATCACATTACCGGTGGATTTCTGATCCATGAAAGTGCCATTCCACGACAGGGAGAGGCTGTTGCGCCAGGTCTTGTCAAAATGGCTCTTGCGTATGAATAGCACCGGGCCGTAGGCTTCACCCACACCCGCTGTGGCTTTGTTTCGGCTGTAATTCATGTTGATGCCCAATGATAGATTTTGTTGGGGACGAGCCCACATGTAACCGCCTGAAGCATTGATAAAGCGGCTGTCGGCATTCTCAGCCACGTCACTTTGGTTTTGGGTGGCCTGCTGGAAGTTCAGGTTACCGTTCAAACTGTGTTTATCCGTCTCCGTCTTTTTCATCTGCCAGTTGGCCGATAGATTGATGTTTTCATTGATTTGTGTAAACTGCAATGTATCCAGCAGTTCATAGTCGGTGTGGGTGTTGGTCTCTTCAAACAAAGTCCGCACATGGGTGTAGTTGTAAAAGTTGGAGTAGGAGAGGTTCATGTTGAACCTTTCTCCCGGGTTGAAACCCACATTGATATTCTGGATCACATCTTTCTGGTCGGTGTCCGACTGTTTGTCCAGGTTGGTTTCGCGGATGCCGATGCTGCCGGCCAGGCTCACCTTGCCCCGGAGCAGCACGGTGGCCAGGTTGAAGGTGTAGTTCACAAAATCATTCACCGTATAATAGGCGCCCAGTGTCTCGTAGCCCGGTTCCACGTATTCAATGCCGGCGCCCAGGCTTCCGTAAGCGGTGCTCCAGGCCACATCCGATTTGGCGGCATGGTAACGGAAGGTGGCCGCACCGTCCCAGTCGGTGGCACTGCTGATGCGGCGGTCGTGACTCAGGCTGGTGACGCTCATTTCACCGCGTATTGTCAGTCGCTGGAAGGGGCGCACCATAAATGTGGAGCCGAGCACCAGGTTTTCTTTGGGGGTGATGCCCAGTGAGTCGATGCGGTCGGCGGGTTTATTGGTGTCGTCTTCCCCATAAAAGAGGTGGACGCCCACTTCGCCGCTCTTAAAGGTGTAAGTGGTCTTAAATCCGGATCCCATGCGACGGTATTGCGGATCAAATCCCATGGCTGAATCACCGGGTAGTCCTTTGCGCAGGCGGCCATGCATGGCACTGAACTTAAACTTATCTGATGGGGTGAGGTCGACACCGGCTCCGGCAAAGGTATGACCGCTCAGCGAATAGGGTGAGAAACTCATGCTGGAATAGCCCAGGTGCAGCGTGGCCCATTTGTAGGAAGGACTGATGGAGAATTGGTTAAAGGGCTGGGTATAGGTCCACTGGTTATTGGACCAGGCAAAGGACAGCGGTATGGACATGCCATAGAGGCTGGCCGACAGATTACCGGTTACCACCAGGGCATAGGGATCAATACCACTGGCAGCATTGGTGCGGTACACCTGGTTGACGTTTAAGCCACCGTTGATTTTTACGGCGTCTTTTTTACCTACCTGATCCAACTGCTGAGCTGGCAGGTTCGGAACTATCAGAATTAGTGAGAGTATCAGTATATAGCGTGTTTTCTGCATTATTTAACGATATGAGTAAGATTCAAGTTTCAAGGCTTCAAGTTCCAAGGAACTTCGATCTTAAGTTCCAAATCTCAAGTTTTCAAGGATGGCTTGGTACTTGTTTTCTTGATCACTTGCGTCTTGATTTCTTGTCATCTTGTTACTTGCAATTTGGCCTTTATTTTTTCATGACTTTGTTAATGATCGATGACAAGATGGTTTTGAGTTGTTCCGCTTCATCTATCAAAATAGTCAATTCCTTTTGCAGGTTCTCATGGTTTGTTTCCTTGAGCAGTCTTAACCAAAAAACAGATTCATTTGCCTCTTTTCGGGCAATTTTTAAGTGCATAACTTCATCTTTTTTGCCTAGCGGATCATTTGATTCAATGTAATTGGCACCAACAGAACCAGAAGAACGGATCACTTGTCTGCCATCTTCAAGGTTTGAATAACTGCGTGGCAGTTTATTAATAATTCTTCTCACTTTGAGAGCAAATTCAAAAGTGCGCTCCTTCAGATCATATTTAGTGTTCATCATGACGATTCTTCTCTTCTTGTTTCTTGAAACTTGATATCTTGAAATTTGCCCCCCCTTTATTTAATAATCATTTTTGTGACGCGTCGTTCACCGTCTGATTCCACCACTACCACATAAGGCCCGGGCATGGACAGGTTAAATGACTCGTTATATTTCTTCATGCCATGGGCTTTGCGCTGATCGATTATCTGTCCCGATCCCAATGACACCAGGTAGATGTTGATGGCGGCTGTTTCGCTGAGTTCCACATCCACGTTGAAGAAACCATCGCTTGGATTGGGCGAGGCGGTTACCTTCATCAGGTTTTTATAGCCTTGCTTGGCCGGATCTTCTGAACTATCCTGCGTTCCCTCGGGTGTCACCAGGATGGTTTTGCGGGCCTGGGCCATACAGTTATAGCTGTGTGCATTGAGGGTGACTTCGCGCATGCCTTCTTCGGTGAAGATGACTTTGCAGTAGTAGTCACCTGTTTCCACCACCTGGTATTCACCGGTGAAGAACCACTCTATCTTCTGTGGTTTGGGCTGACTGACTTCCACGATGATCAGTGTATCACCTGCCGGCACACTGGTGGCGGTGAGGAACTCAGGGGTTAAATCGGTGGATCGGACAGCTAAGGACATGGTGTCGCGGCCAATGCATCCCATGTCGTCGGCGACCTGCACCCGGTAGGTAGCAGCATCGCTGATGACCAGTGCGGTGTCACTTCCGGTTTCTATATCGTTTTGGAACCATTGGTAGGCTTCGAATGCACCGGGGTAAAGCTTGGCATTGTTCCCCTGACAAATCACCAGGTCGTTACCCAGCTGCGGATAGATGGTTTTGACATACTGCATGTTGAACGCTTCGCGGATGTGGCAGTTGTTGCCATCGAACAGATCCAGCACATACCGGCCGGTATCCAGTTTTTCAATTTTCCGGTTGTTTTCGCCATGCAGCCAGTTGTACCGGTAATTAGCAACACCACCATTCCCTTCGGTCTCAATGATGCCATCTGGCACGCCAAAACAATAGGGATCCAGCTGTTTGTTCATGTTGATGGCCAGGGGAGCCGGTTCGTCAATTTTAAAATAGTCTTTATCTCCGCAACCGAAGGCATCAGCAATATTCACTTCATAGGTGCCACCGTTGAGAAGGCGCCAGCTATTGAGTCCGGAGCCGTCGGGCCAGCTGATGGTATGGGGCCAATGGGCAGGTGATACCGTGATTGTTGCTTCCCCGTCACCAAAGCCATAGCAGGTCACATCTTTGAGCTGTAGGTTGTCAATTTTGAGGTAACTCACATCCAGCTTGAGGGTGTCGTATCCCAGGCAGTTATCGGCATCGGTCACTTCCAGGTAGTAGGTATCCGGATCGGTGAGCGTCACCTCTCGTTGGCGGGAGCTGAAATTCCCCTTGGCTGTCCATCTAAATTTACTGTAGTCACCGGCATCCAGCGGTAATTTGTCGTAATGGCAGATGAGGGTGTCGGGGCCTACATGAGGAGCAAGGAAGCGCCGGTAAGGGAAATCAAATCCCTGCTCATAAAAACAGTTATTGGCATCATATACTTCCACATGATAGTAGCCGGTATCCAGTTTGGTGAGCAGCTCGTTTTGGGATCCGGTGTTCCAGGTGATGCGATAAGGGCTTACCCCGCCGGCCATTCTGGAATCGATGATGCCGTTTGAGTTGCCATAACAAAGGGGGGATTGCAATTGATTAATCACCAGGTTCAGCGTATCCGGTTCGAAGATGGTGAAGTGGCGCTCCTCTTTACAACCAAATGGATCCTCGACTTTTACTTTGTAATCACCACCACTGAGGTTCATCCAACTGGTTTCACTGCTTGCATCGGGCCACGAGATGGTATGTTCCCAGTTTTCCGGCCCAATGGTAAGGTGGGCTTCGCCATCGGCAAATTTGTTGCAGGTAACATCTTTGAGCTGCAGGTGATCAATTTGCAAATAGCTCACATCCAGTTTCAATGTGTCGTATCCCAGGCAGTTATCCACATCGGTCACTTCCAGAAAATAGGTCCCCGGATCATTGAGGCTGATAGTGCGCTCATCAGATGCAAATCCATTGTCAGCCGTCCAGATGAAGCGATTGTAGGCACCGGCATCCAGGGGTAAAAGGTCGTAATGACAAATCAGGGTGTCGACACCGATAAATGGTGTGAGGTAACGTTGGTATTGACGCTCGAAGGAGAAGCGGGCCTCGCATTCATGGCTGTCAGTCAGGGTCAGTGCATAGGTGCCGGGTTCCAGGTCTGCGATGCGTGCGTCAGAACTACCTGTTGACCAGGTGTAGTTATACTCCGGTGTGCCGCCTGTGCCCGTCAGTTCAATGGTACCTTTCTGACCACCTAAGCACAGTGGTTGTTCATCAATGGATAGGGAATAGTTTAGCGGAGCCGGTGTTTGGATGGTAAACTTCCTGGTGGTTGTACAACCTTTATCGTCACTCACTAATAATTCATATGTGCCGGCTGTCATTGCCCAGGCGGTATCATTTTGATGTTCACTTATCTCTTTAGGCCAGCTATAGACATACGGTTGGTTACCATTGATGACCTTGGCCAGAGCTTGTCCATCGCTGTATCCATAACAGGAAACCGCTTTTGTCTCAATGGCATCGACGGCCAGATCAGTAATATCGCCAATTGCAAAATTAAAGGGCAGGGTGCAGTGATGGTCATCGGTCACTTCTACTTTATAGCGGCCGGCAAACAAATCAGAAATGGTATCATTCGTTGCTGTCAATAGCGTTTCCGAGGAGTAATCATTGGCTACTCGGTACCATGTGTAGTTCAGTGAACCAACGCCACCTTTAAAAACGGTATTGATGATCCCTTCATTGTTGGAGCAGCGTGACTTGATAATACTTGAATCCACAAGCGTGATTTCATGCGGCTGCATCAGTGTTATTGGATTGATTTGAGTGGCACATTCCTTCTTATCTTTCACAAATACGGTGTAGGTGCCAATCGCCAGATCTTCCACCCGGTTGCCCGTTATCCAATTTTCCTGATCAGTTGATACCAAATAATTCTGGTTACCTCCCTTAATATCTAAAGAAATCCAGCCATCCTTACCACCAAAGCAATTGATGTCTTTGTGGTTTAGGTAGGCAGCTTCTAGCAATTCAGGCTGAGTGACCACCAAGGTACTGTCCCATTGTATACCAGTACTATCGGTGATAGTGATGGTATAGTTATCTGCTACCAGGTTATTAAATGTTGTTTCTGGTTGTGAAACACCTCCATTGAGGGTGTACTTATAATTACCCCATCCACCAATGGGCAATACTTCAATGCTACCATCAGCATCTTCAAAACAAGTTGTGGCTCTGTTTCGCGTCACTTCAAATTTCAATGCATTCTCTGGTTCACGCATTTCCACGATACGAGTCATCCAATCTTCATCTTCATACACGCATCTGGCTGTATCGCGCAACATCAAGGTGTAGGTCCCCGCCAATTGTTTATCCAATGCTACGGTATCTGAGGTTCGACCTTGTTTAAAAGGAGTGGTTTCGCCTTTACGGTACCACTTATAATCGAACAGCCCATTTCCTTTGGAGACGGTTACATCGATTTCACCGGTCGCCTCACCTTTGGCCCGGATGAAATTATTGGTGAGTTTTATTTTTGCCGTGTCGGGTTCGGTAATGGTGAATGTTTTGGAGGCCACACAACTGTTTTGGTCTGTTACAAACAGTTCATAGTCACCTTTAGGTAATTTGTTGAAACGGTAATCACGGCTAAAATCAGCCTTTTCACCAAGAATCATGGTAGCATCATTTAAATCCACAATGCGATAATGCAATCCATCCGGATGGTCGATCCCATTGAGGATGGTCGCCTCAATGCGCCCGTTGGCATACAGCGGACAAGAGGCATTAAAGACGCCTGAAAGGTTCATGTCCAGGGTCTTTGGTTCGTTGATGGTTACTTCCCAGGTACGTGTTACTTCTTCCTCATCTCTTATTGTGACACTGTAATCACCTGGTTCCAGTTTTGTATAGTTTCCATTGGCTTGCCAGGGCTTATTATTGAGTGAGTATTCATAATTGGTTCCCCATCCGCCTGTTGCTTCCACTGAGATGGAAGCATCCCCAAACCCGTTACAGCTCACATTGGTCGATTCCTGTTTGCTGAACTGCAACTTTTTATCAGGTTCGATAATTTCAATGGTGCGTTCCATCCACTCCGAGGTTTCATAAACACAGTTATGGATGTCTTTTACCTTCAAAAGGTAGGTGCCGGCCAACCTGTTGTTCAACAAAATGGATTGCGTGGTTTGGCCTTGTTCAAATGGAGCTGCAGCACCGTTGTAGTACCATTCGTAATTGAACAGTTGATTACCGTTGGTCACTGTCACGTTGATTTCTCCGGTAGCTAGTCCTTTATCCAGGATAAAATTATGGGTCAGGGTGATTTCTGCCGGAAGTGGTTCGCCGATAGTAAAATCAAAGCTGTCGTTACAACCATTCAGATCTGTTACCGTCAGCGTATAATCACCGGCCGGCAACAGGTCATATGTGAAATCAGCATCCTGATTAAGGTTAGATATAATTTGGGCACTGGTTCGATCGGTAATGGTATAGGTAAACATACCGTTTTCCAAAACGCCATTGCTTACCGTAGCGGCGATTTGGCCGTTACTGTATCCCGGACAAGTGGCATCAATTGAACTACCTACTTCTGTGATGGCCAATAATGGACGGGAATTGATGGTCACTTCTTGTGATGTGATGTTACCGGCTTTGTCCTGGACCATCACCTGGTATGTATCTGGATTTAGATCTTCAAAGACATTGCTGCATTGCCATTGTTCAGTATTATTGCTAACGATCCCGTAGATATAATCGGGATTAGTACAATTAATGCCACTCCATTCGCCGCAGATAGTTGATGTGTTGTTGCAGTCCGATTGATAATTGCTTCCACATAACCAACCGCCTTCTGCAAGGATACTAATTTGCCCGTCATTTGCTGAAGCGCAGGATTCATGCACGATGGTTGGAGTTAATGTCAGCTTGTTGGGTTCTGTTAGTGTAAAGCTCTCTTCATACCAGATGCTGTTGCCATCGTCAAAATAGAGGCAGCTGTTCATGTCGCGCAGGCGGAAGGTGTAGGTTCCGGGTGTCAGATCGGATGCTTCAAAGGTGAAGCCGGATGCACCATTGTAGACTATATCATCTTTGGCATCAAGGATGAGGTCGTCTTTAATCCATTCATAAGCGTAATTTTTACTGCCATTGGTGGCGGTGATGGTAAAGGAGCCATTGTTCAGGCCATTACCCGTGATGCATTGATAAGTGGATGCTGATATTGCAATCTTTGTTGGTTCGTTTACGATGATGTTGTCATAATTTTCACCACAGGTATCGTCACCCTGAACAGAAATACCATAAATGCCGGCGCTTAATCCACTGAATGTACCGGATGTCATATCAAAGGTTGATGTGTTGACCGGAATATTATTTTCGTCGTAAAGATGGTAGCTGTATGTAACACCCGGTGCATTGTCGTTGCTAATCGTGATTTTGATGCTTCCATCGTTACCGCCATTGCAGCAAGGTGAAGAAACAATAGCTTGTGAAAAACTAATTGAAGGCCTTGATCCCATTAAAACTACTTCGGATTCTTTAGAACAGCCAACTGCGTCTTCTACTCTGACCTGATAATGATGAGTTGGAGTTAGGTTCTCAAATAATGCACTTGGTCCACTAATTAGCTTTTCACTTTTATTGTCTGTTATGTCTATTAGGTAATAGTTATACATATTACCAACCAGGGGAACTCCTTTAATAGCCTTGACTTCAATTGAACCATTAGAAACATCAGAACATGTGGCAGGACTTACTAATGGCGCTGCTTCGAAATCAACGGCGTCACTAGATTGCGGAAGGATTACTGATTGTTGTTTACTGCATCCATTTTCATCAATAGCTGTAATGGTATAAGTGATATCATCTAGTTCAGTATAATAGGCACTAAAGCTGCTGTTTGCACTTTGGGTTCCTCCATTAAGTATAATGGTCCATGGACCTTCATAGCCGGTTCTCGAAACATTGATGCCCAGTTCTCCATTATTCGCATTATCACAAGCCGGTTTTATTTCAATGGTTGGATTAATGATGATCATTTTATCATGGTAGAGGTTAGCAACGTTTAGGTTACTAAATGTTTTGGCACAATTGTTAGTCTCGTTTTTGATCTCTAATTTATAGGTGCTAGTGGACAATTCTTTAAAAGCAGCAGCTGATTTATCAATACTTACCGTAGAGGGATTTAATTTGATTTCATTTAGTGAGAATGATAAATTGTTGTACCAAGTAGCAGGTAGGGATGTAAGTTGAATTACACCGTTTGAGATGTCCGTACAGGATTGATCAGAAATATTTGTTTTAGTCTGGTCGAAGGGATTTTCTTTGGATTCCACTTTAATACTTGCCTGCACCTTACATCCAGCCTCATCTTTAATGTAGACCGTATGAGTGGTGGCAGTTATATTTTTATCGAACGTGTGGTTGCTATTTCCAGTTATTTCTTCGTAATCTACATTATTAATGCTATAGTAATATTTAGAAGTGGGATTGCCGTCCATTTTTCTTCCTCCCTTACCTAAAACTGTTATGGTCCCGTCTGTACCATTGGGGCATGAAGTAGGTTGTGAAGACGGGAGTGCATTAAAATTTAGCGGATTCTCTTTTATTCCCACAACGTAATTATTGATATCAGAAGAACAACCATTTATATCTGTCACTTTAAAGCTATAAGTAATGGTCCCATCCAAACCGGTAAAGTTATTACTCATATCATATTCTTTCGTGGTTGAACCATTTACCAGAAGGTCGTATTTGTTTGTACCTGAAACAGGCGTTCCATTATTAACTTCTAGCTTTACGATACCGTTCTTTTGTTCCTTACACAATGGTTGATAAATTGTTGAAATATTCAGCCCGATAGTAGTTGATGAAACAGGTATTGTAAAACTATAATTTGATATTTCACAATTAGCCCCGTTTTGAATGTTGACTTTATAGGTTCCCCCACTTAGATTGGAAATTGTTATTTGACGCCCATTATGGGAGACATCACTGGAGGTGAATTTTCTTGGTTCCTCTGCAGAAGTAACGGTGAAGGAAGCATCTTTATCATGGCCTCCATTGACCGTAAAGGTTATGCTTCCATTTTTTGCTGCAGTACATGCTGCAGGGCTGATGGTAGGTCCACTGGCAACAGCTAGGGCCGCAGGATTCGAAATGTATTGAGTAGTTGTACTTGTGCAGGAATTCGCATCTGTAACTTTACATATGTAGGTGGTGTTTCCTGCTAAGACTTCAGAATACTGAGTGTTCACGTTGCCAATGTGAAAAGAGTAATTCTCAGTTCCGCCAGTTCCGCCTGTTGCAGCTAGTCTAATTGAACCATTGCCCTGATTGTTACATTTAACATTAGAATAAGAATCTACTTTTATCTGTAGATCATCTGTTGGCTCATTAACTGAAATGTCTTTGATAGTATAAGAATCATTTGTATTCGCTAAATCGGTGACTTTAATCGTATAGGTTTCTTTGGGTAAGCCAGTGAAAGTATGACTCATTTCATCATGATTGTCAATCGTGACACTATGGGTCTTAGAGGTTAGTTCGATTTTGTATTCGCCAAAACCATTAGATATCGTTAGTGGTATTTGACCAGTTTTATTTCCTTTGCAATCAACGTGTTGAATAGTGCCAATTGCGACAGATAATTTTGAAGGAGCACTAAGGGGGGCGGAGATGTTGATTTCATCGCTCAGGCAGCCTTCAGATTTAGACTTAACAACGATTTTTGTGACCGATAAAGGTATATTACTGATGTTATATTTTGTTCCTGTGCGGTGGGTTATGGAAGCTCCGGCAGGCTGTTCAATATCATAAGCTTCACCTGAGCGTCCAGTAATATTTATGGTACCACTGGCTTTTCCATTTGTGGTTTTAGTGTGATATGTTTCACCATTGATAGCTTCAAAGGTATTAAAATCCAGTTGGGTCATCTTAATAGGATTAGGCTGTGTGAGCGTGACTATTTCTTTACCGGAGCAGAGGCTGGAAGCGGTACCATCATTGTAATTGACGGCAATGCCGTATGTGCCGGCTACCAGATTAGTCGCTTTATTTCCTGTTATTTTGCCATGTACCTTTGCAATGAAATATCCAGGCATAAATTCTACTGCATCATTTGAATGGGCAGTTGTGAGTTCTACTAGCCAACTGTAGAGTGTTTTATTGGGGTTTCCGTTAGTCAGATTTGTGATCTCTATGGAGCCATCGTTAGACCCATAGCATGTGAGGTGTGTGGGTTTGGTCACTAAAGTAGGGGGGTGATAAAAAGAAAAGCCGGATACGGCCGATGTATAATTTCCATCGGGGTGCTGAATTCTGATTTCCAAATTACGGCCTACCCAATTCGGTTTACTGGCAATTGCGTTAAAAGGTACATGGAGATATCCCTTGTTATCGTTATTTCCTGATGGGAGTGGAGAGGCGTTATATTGTATCCAGGATTCTGTAGGACTGGTGGCTCGGATATATACTTTAACATCCCCACAAAATATTTTTGAGTCATTTAAAAATATTTTAAGGCCGATACCATCTGTACAGGCTTGTGAGGGAGTGTTTTCTAACTGGTAATATGGTTTTATAGTAAATTCAACCCTGGCAGGATCAATATCCCAATTTGATAGCGAACATTCTTGAAGACCATTTTCAAAACTAGTCCATGTTTTTGAGAAATTACTATATGGTGCTCCAGAGTGATTATGGTAGATGGCCTCGGCTTTAAGCGAGGTGGGAATTACTGAAGTTGTAAAATTACTATATCTTTCGATATTCCCGGTAGCATTGTTAAACTCATCAATGGTATAGGAGTATATAAAACTTTTATTACTACCACCAAAAGTTAATTTAAGCGTTTTTATATAACCTGTAGTTGCAACTGTAGTTGAACTGATATCGTATTTTTCAGCCTTAACAAATGTAATTAGTGAAAGTAAAAAAATGAAAACAGATATTTTATTCACATTCAGTATATTGGTAAGCATAGGTGATTTTTGTTTTATTTGCACAATATTTTGTATTCACACTTGGCATTTGGACAGACAATAGAGAGGGTCCTTTGTGGTGGTTTTACACCTTTTAGTAATTTCCAATTCTTGTCTTCTACTTTTTGGTAGATTAAATACTGGTTGACTATATGGGCTGGTTTTTCCCAGTTTAAATCCACCGTACCTTGCTTTTTGTTAATTTTTACAGTGGGCTGAATCCAAACTTGCTTTTGTTTCGGATCATTGTATTTGCCAGCTACTGGTGAGGCTGGTTTGGATTCATTACCGGCCTTATCCACTGCGATAAGCAGGTAACGGTAAACTGTATTGGATAATGGTGGTTGGTCAGTTGTCTGAATGCTGTCCGGAGGAAGGGTTTTAATGATTTCCCATTCACGACTTCCCTGGCGATTACGATACAACACTTGTTTATTTACATCATTACTGGGGCTTGGGTGCCATTTTAACAGAAGCCCTTGTGGTGTTGAACCAATGTTTTTTATGACAGGAGCAGCGGGGGGGACGACATCCGGGCGTTCCAGCTTTAATATTTTAGAAAAGCCGGATTTATTTTGCCGCTGATCAATGGCCACTACCTTGTAATACACTTCTTTGGTCAATGTTTTCAGACTGATTGTATCCACATAACTATTCAATGGTGTTGTTTCAATTGTGATTTGGGAAAATTCTTCCTTAATATGATTGGCCCGGAAAACACGGTAACCAAAGATATCTTCATCAGCATTGGCCGTCCATTTTAGCTGCACTATACCAGATGTATCGGCATTGGCGGTTAATCCCGTTGGTATGGCGGGGGGGATAGAGTCGACCAGTTGAACCATTTTGGGGATACTTCTGGGGCCTTCAAATCCATTGTTGAAAGCTTGAATGCGATAATAGCCGGTCATGAGTGGTTGTTGGTCATTGCAGGATAAGCTGATGGCGGGTAAATTATCTTTTAGTAATTCATAATCTTGATCAAATTTTTCTGATCGATAGATTCGAAACCCATCGACCTTCTCCTGTTTTTCATTGGGAAATTCCCAGGATAGTTGCACCGTTTCGCCTGTAGGTCCAGGTAATGCTGTCAGAGTGGGAACGGAGGAAATTTTGTAGATACCTTGGGTAATTTTTATTTTTGATGGAGGACTTAGTTCTCCAAACTGAGAGATGCCGATCACTCGGTATTGAAATGCTGTTGCATTGTCGGGCAATGTATCGACATAAAAATGGAAATTTGTTTCATCATGTCCTTCAGGAGTTGTATTAACCAAAGGGACATCATTCAACCGACTGAAAGTTTTTCCATCATCACCGGAACGCTCCACCCAAAAGCTATTGAAGTATTGTGATTGGAATTGTTTGTCCCAGGTGATTGTAACTATTTTGTCACCAGGTTCAGCTTTAACGTCAATTGGTGCCGGGAGGGGTAGGTATTCGTCCACTCCAGTATAAAAGACGGCCGTATCGGCTTGCATTCCATCAGGTAATTGAGCTGCATATACCCGGTAGAGGTATTTTTCATTCTTTTTCACGTCTTGGTCAGTATACCATAACCCTGAAAAACGGGCTACTTCAGTACTCTGATCAGCAGAAAATAAAGCAAAGCCAAACCTGTTTTCCTGTTCTGTGGCTTTATTCATGATGTCGATGATACTGCTGCCTTCTTTGGTTTCCACATCAAAAACATCCCCATAAATAGCCTGGGCAGCAACCCCGGCATAACCATTCGCTTCAGCCAGACTTTCCCACGCATCAAGCGGGCGTGGTTTAAGCGGTTGTTTGGTCAACTGTTTGGACTTTTCCTTTACAAATTCACCATTTCGTATGATGGTTGTTCGGATCACATGGTAGCCAAACTTATTTCCATTTAACCACAACTGGTAAGTTGTAGGCGCCCAACGAAGCATGATACTGTCTGGCATTGGGCGAGCCAGCAGTTTTACTTCATGTTTGGGTGAGTTATCCTGGGCTTTAACCCCCATGACAGCTATTAATAACAAGAAAAGGGCGATAAATGGAATTTTCATGACTTTTCTTATTCTAGTATATATAGATGGTTGTATGTTTTTCATTTTCTGTAATATTAATCCTTCAATGGACAGCCTTTTGTTAAAACCGTTCATCTTTTTCACTTATTTGTTTCCAGTCAAAGTTGTTTTTTAAATTCACAATAAACTCACTTGTAACGGTCCTTCTACCAGGTAATACATATTTCAGCTTCACCGGATAATTTCCTACGCTTGCTTGCGGACAAAACTTGTTTGTAAAGACCGACTTCATCTGAACATTCGGATGGTATTGACCTTTTCGGTATAACTCAGCCAATTTACTTCTGATATGGGCGTAGTCAGTTGACCAATGTTTAGGTAAGGTGTAGACCACATTAATATGACTGATGAGTGAACTATAAGAACCATTTTCAATGTCAGTATCTGTCAATAGAAGGTCATAGTCCATCTGGTTCAGATTAATACCTCGTATTGGTGGAACGCCTAATTTGTTAACGGGACGGTAGGTGATCTTTGCCGATGGATGCACCGGGTAATTATCATAAATGATAGGTGCTATATTGGCTTGGTACCAATCGGATGATTCCAAAACAGCTTCCGTCTGTACCAACGGTTCAATATTATCAGAACCGATTAACTCATGTTTGTCCAGGCCAGTACCAATATTAACCGATATAAATGGTAATCTCACGCCAGGAGATACGGTATGCATGTACTCAATTTCCTGGTTTCTAACCGTAAAGTTTTGTGCAAATGTATCGTAGGAGCTTACTCTGAAAGGGATGGTGTAGAATGTCTTCTCTTCGGCTTCACGTATTTCACCAACTGCTTCCATGGTTGTAATTTCAGAGGTCGTACCTCCTGCATCATTGATCGTTTCCGATGTGTTTGTCTTAATATTACGGTTTATATCATTGTTTTTATCTAATGGGACATTGACCAATTCAAAATGATGTACACTACTATTAGCAAGTTCAGAAGGAACTGCTGTCTCCACTGTCTTTTCTCCAGGTTTATAATGGATATCCGAATATATTGGAGCTCCACTAGCTGGTGTCCATCGTGCTTTTTGAGTCCAGCCCACCGGAGGCATGAAGAAGGGCTCCAGATCAGATTTGAAAGTAACATAGGCAGTTGAATACTCTTGTTTATAAAAATTAACCTGTCGATTCAGAGGGTAGGTGTATTGTATATAGTCGGTTGGAATACGATCCGGCAGGGCTCCCGTTGTGAATTCGACCTCCTTGGTTTCGTAATAAATGTCTCCCGATTCGCTCTTATATTTTTGCCATTGGCCCTTTTCATACTCATCAAAGCTGACACGTGCAACAATACGGTATTTCGAATTAGGATCGAAAATACGCTCTGGTGTAAAAGCCAGTGTCTTTTTTTCCGGCCCCATTTCAGTAGCTCCAATGAAGAGTGCTTCACCTTTATACACCGAGTACTCTTCCAGATTTACTTTGAATACCTTCGTCAAGCGTTCATCTTCCGAAATACGAATGATCTTATCAATTGGCATGTTGAACACGGCCTGTGGTAGGGTGAAGATGTCAATATCATCAGTCATATTACCTGGTGTAAGGTCGGCGATGATTTCCAGGTCAGAGAGGTCTCTGCCGTAGGCAATTTCACATTTGTCACCAACTGTCATTTCAAACTTACAGTTACCTTTCACTAATCCACCCAGGATGCGGTATTTACCACCTATCACTCCTGTCATCCAAGTAGGGTTAGGACCTTCTATTCGAATGGCTGCAGCGGTTTGAATGTTAATAATATCAAATGTTCTTTTTCTTCTGAAGACTCTTACTTTGATTCCAATCTTTCCTCCAAAATAGGCATATGCTTGACCTTTGCCATACCATTGGTTAATTCCCATTCCTCCATCTCTTCCATTGCAATAAGCATTGTTAGGATATTTTAGAAGCATGACATCAAAGCCTCCTCCCAATTCAAAACGGGCATAAAATATAAGAAACTGCAAATCACCTGTGTCTAATTCAAAGTTAGCTCCAAACGCTAACCCTTGACCTTTGTTGAGGACACCTTCATTGCGGTTGCCGTTAAAGTGTGAATTGTCCATATCCAGATATTCCAGTACTTTGGGATGCATCACCATGGCATCGGGTATGTCGTGGCCGGCCATGAAATAGCCCCCTACTTTCACGATGCCTACCAGATCTAAACCTACTGGACTGGTGGGGGTTCCCAGGTGGAGGTACCATTTTTCGGGATCGATGTGCATGACTCCTTTACCGGCGCTGTTGTTGGCTCCTCTGCCAGTGATGGCTCCTGCCACATTGATGAAGAGTTCCATCTCACTGTGGAAAACATCGTTTTGAAAATCCATTAGTATAGAGATGGTGGCTTTCATCACTTCTGTGGATTCTACTTTTTGTGGTTCTTTTGCGGCGGCTTTTTCAGTTACTTTTTTCATTTCATCAACCGGCAGTTCTTTCACCGGCGACACGACACTGGCTTCACCATTGAACCCGATTTGATTAATACCACCACTTTGGTTAAAGATGATTTCAAAATTCACTTTACAAGTCACAATGGCCGGGTTAACGACACCAGCTTGTACCCCCGCTTTTAAACCGATGAAACTACTCTTGTCTGGAATATACGAGAGACCTGACAGTGATTTACCCATCTCGCCGCTTGCTTCGCCTGGAATGGTTTGACGCATGTGGTAATAGATACCACCTCCAAATCCGTTCAGCACAAAGGGACCGGCCGGAATACCGGCTTTCCCAAAGGTCATAAAAGCATCCACGAAGAAGTAGCGGAATCCTTCTACTTTTCCAAAAACAGCCAATGCTTCCAGCTCAAAAGTATTCGCAAATTTAGCGGCTATCTCCCCTCTAAAGCCATCGCCATAGGTGGGATCGCCTTTGGCAAAGAGGATGAGTCCTTTTAGATCATAGGCTCCTTCTTTTTTCGCTTCAATGGCTATTTTATCTATGGTGAGGCCATCAAATTTCCATTTTGCACCACTTATATCAGCCACTAAACCAATGCGTGTTTCACCTACAATGGCATCATCTTTGGCAGGCACCAGGTTCACTTTAATGCCAAAAATAAAGTTGGCTTTACTGGTTCCATTTTTCTTAAAGGAGGCCTCTGTGAGCGTTACAGGGAAGGCATTAAAGGATAAATCATCACCCGATGCCATGCCCAGGTAATCCAGGTCAAAGCGAGGATCCAGTGTAGAGATACGTAATCCCTGGAAATCCAGAGAAGGGAGGTTTACTAATTTTTTGCTGTTTTGAGTTGTATCTTTGGAGCAGGCAAAACTGATTTTACCATTTAACTCGGCGGATGGATAGAACTGGTTTTGCTCCACTGTAACCTCAATGCGCGAGGAGCCATCCAAGGTAATTTTCGCTGCAAATGCATTAAATGATAATTCTTTTCCGGGATTGATACCAAAGTGATACGTACCTGCTACATCATAAAAAGCATCATATTTCAATGGGGTTTGTGAGCCTTGCACTATCAGTTGTCCTTTTAAACCCAATGCTTGCAAATCACCGGTAAAAAACTCCAGGGCAAAATTATCGATGGACATGGGCCAGGATCCGATTTTTCCTTTTTCGATGGACAACAAGTTATCAACGCCCATTTTTCCTGTCAGACCAAAGTCATCCAGTAGCAGGTTCTGTACATAAAAAGAAGTGGGCTGTCCGTCTTTATCGGCGAGTTTTTTTGTGAGGTATATGCGTGCTTCCTTCACATAAAAGCCCCGCCACAAATTGGTCATCTCACCGCTGTAACCGCCCGGATAATTGGCAGGTAATGAAAAACCCGGTGCATTGGCTTCATCACTGAAATCCAATACCATACTCTCGAAGGCGAAATAAGCTTCATTGAATCCCACCATCTTAAAGGGATCTAGGGATAGCTCCAGCAGGATATTCTGGAAGTCGGATGCTACGATGGAGAAACGGGTAGATACTTTACCCAGTTCTTCTCCGGTTAAAGGATTTACCTTTTTAAATCGTTTTTCACTCAGATCCAGTCTTCCGTTAATGCCCAGACTTTTAAATCCATTACAATCCCAATCCACATAACTCCCCGGTAGAAACCACAGTGATACATCTTTTTGAACTTTCAATTCTTTTTCATCGATCAACTCCAATTGCACTCCATTGATCAATCCCCGCTTGAATGAAAAACCGATGTTATTGGCCCGGAACCGCACTTTGCTATTATCCAATGGATTCGTCAGCACCATAAACGCACTGAACTCCGCATATCCCGGATAAATAGTGGCCTGGTCGATTACAATCATGTAGGAGTGATCTTCGCCATAGGCAACTCCCAGTGGTAAACTAAAAAAAGCTGATGAATCCAGCGTATTGGTAATGCGTCCTTCATCAATGACTTTTTGCAGGATGGCATCGTATGGATTTTCTGCTTCTTCGGTGGGCTTTATATCAGGCTCCTCATCCATCAGGCTTGTTTCAGGAACTGCCAGATTGAAATCCTCAAAATAGCGTATGTCTCCATTGCCGTAGTCGTTGGCGAAAAGGTGAAGGGGAAAAAATGTTAGCAGCACAATGAGAAACGCAAGGATTCTCTTGTACGCATAGCATGGCTGTATCATGGAGTAAAGGTTTTTCAATAATAGGGGAATTAATTATCTGGCACTTTCTACTTTGAATATTCTTTTTTTGACTTTCTACTTGCAATACTAGTCCTCAAATCGAACCTGATAATCCAGCCGGTTGCTTTCTACCCAATGGCGGATGGTCTGCAGAGCCTGTTCATAATTATCTGTGTCCAGATCACCGGAGCCATCCACTGGAATGGGGAAATCCAGAATAAATGGAGCCACCACTTCGGCCAGGCGATAACCACAATCAATGGCAGCTTCTTGATCCGGATCGGCAGATGTACAATTACTATTTTCAATTACCAGTTGATCCAATAGATAATCTATCACTAGCTTGTGCTTTAGGTAGATCAGATCAGGGAGTAAACGATAAATCACTTCATCGTTCATGCCTATGCGCGCCACTTGATCGATGCAATATGCCACTTGTTCCGGATCGCCCATACGACCCAGCGTGAGGTGCAGGTTCCATTTTACAGAGCGGTTTAAAGTCGAATCGTTAGTGAGTTTGGAAGTGTAAAAGGGAATGAGCTGGTGCATCTGCAATCGGCCCGAAAGGCGAATCATGGATTTGAAATGAGGTGGATCGGAGGATATGGTTCCGGCCAGGCTGTTTTGTGTTTTTACATCGAAACAGTTCAGCGGTAGGTTCTCCAGGAAGCTAAGTGTTCTGAAAACAACAGCCGAAGAAGGGTCGCGCAAGCCTTTGTTCACCAATTGGTAAGTAGCATTATGGCGGGTCCGCTCCTCATGGGCCCCTTTAGCTACTTTATAGATTAACTTAACAGCCAGTTGCCGATCGGCTTCCGCTTCTGCATTTAAATAATTCACGCATTGATCGAGAATCAGCGATGGATCATGTTGCTGAAACAGATTTTTTATCTCCTGATAGGTGGCGACACCCTGTTGATGGGAGAGAAAAACTGCCCTGATTTCACCCGGTAATTGCGCATGCACAGGTGACAAGTGCGCACACAATATGGCGATAAGCAATACACAAAATTGCTTTTTCATGGTTAGTGTTTTAGTTGTTTTCCTTTAACTGATACTCTTTCCGACGGTGCAAATGTAACACACCTGATTAATCTTAAATGTGATTTTTTACACTATTGTATCACAAAAGGTTGCATTGTGTTTCATTAAGATAAGCTGAATGGCCCTTAATATAAGGATTTCAACTATGCAAATTCGACTAGTTTAGAATGAAAATAAATTGCTTATGGTTAGTTGTGTGGGGTATGAGTTTTAAAGTTTTCGCTAACTTATTAATCGGTTTTTCTCTAAAGGAGTTGGTTCGTGTAGCTTTGAGAGGAGTAAAATGGTGTTGTGATTTGCCTTGTTTTATTTTTGATGTATAAGCATCCATAAGCATTTTGGTGTTATAGATGCTAATAACCCCAGACGATCTGCTACCGTTATATGATAAGTCATAAATAGTATCGGATATTTTCAGGGTCAGGATATTTGAAAAAACCGTTTAATCTCCAATACTTTTATCCTATCTTTGCAGTCCCAAAAATCAGTATCCTACAATATTCCCTTTCATCTTAGGGAAGAACTCCCTTTTAATTATGAGTGCCGCTTGGAGGTGACAGAATAAGTCTGTGACCCGTGGAAATGTATTAATTGTAAATACAATATAGAATGGTTTTTATTGACAGATTAACGAAAGGAACAAACCTTAAAAATGAAATCCTTTCGGGATTAACAGTGGCTTTGGCGCTGGTGCCCGAAGCGGTTGCTTTTTCCCTTATGGCGGAAGTAAGTCCGCTGATTGGGCTTTACTCAGCTTTTATTATTGGACTGATTACAGCTATTATGGGTGGCCGTCCTGGCATGATTTCAGGAGCTACCGGCGCCATTGCAGTAGTCATTGTGAGTTTAGTGGTGCGGCACGGTGTGGAGTATTTGTTTGCAGCCGTTGTCTTGATGGGACTCATCCAGTTGCTGGTGGGAGTGCTCAAGTTAGGTAAGTTTATTCGTCTGGTACCCCATCCGGTGATGTTTGGATTTGTGAATGGCTTAGCCATCGTGATCTTCATGGCGCAGCTGAGTCAGTTTAAGTTTGACGCCGGCGATGGTGTGATGCAATGGTTAACCGGAACGCCCCTATATATCATGTTGGGTTTTGTGATCTTAACCATGGTGATTATTCACTTTTTACCCAAATTAACCAAAGCCGTACCGGCTGCCTTAACTGCCATTCTGGTGGTGTCGGGTATTATTTTGGCGTTGGGCATTGAAACCAAAACAGTGGGTGATATTGCCTCCATTTCTGGTGGATTACCTAAATTTCACATGCCTGATCTGCCTTTCACCTGGGAGACCTTGCAGATTATCTTTCCCTATTCCTTGATAATGGCCTTGGTAGGTTTGATTGAGAGTTTATTAACGCTTTCGGTGATCGATGAGATGACCGAAACGCGTGGACGTGGCAATAAGGAATCCATTGCGCAGGGTGTGGCTAACGTCGTGTGTGGATTCTTCAGCGGTATGGGAGGCTGTGCCATGATTGGGCAGAGCATCATTAACGTGAGTTCTGGTGGTCGCAAACGCATCTCTGGCATTGTGGCTGCGGTTGGTTTATTGGTGATTGTGTTGTTTGGTTCGTCATTGATTGAGCAAGTGCCTATGGCTGCTTTGGTAGGCCTGATGTTCATGGTGGCCATCGGTACTTTTGAGTGGGCCAGTTTGAAGATATTCCGCAAAGTACCGCTTATGGATGTGCTGGTGATGATTGTGGTGGCCGGTATCACGGTGTTCTTCCACAACCTGGCCGTAGCAGTGATTGTAGGGGTCATCATCTCAGCTTTATCCTTCGCCTGGGAAAATGCCAAGCGCATTCGTGCCCGCAAATATGTGGATGAAGCCGGCGTAAAGCATTATGAGATTTTCGGACCGCTTTTCTTTGGATCGGTGACGGCTTTTCAAGAGAAGTTTGATGTGATGAACGATCCCGATGAAGTGATCATCGATTTTAAAGAGTCGCGCGTGGCTGATCATTCGGCCATTGAAGCGCTTAACAAATTGACCGAGCGCTATGCCAGGCAAGATAAAAAGGTGCACTTGCGTCACCTGAGTGAAGATTGCCGTCTGATGCTGGACAATGCGTCGGCTATTATTGATGTGAACATCTGGGAAGATCCTAAATATAAAATTGCATCCAATAAGCTGGCTTAAGTCAAAAGCGAAATGGTTGTTGGATTAAAAATACAAACACCCTCAAGCTGTGGCTCAGGGGTGTTTTTATTTATATTCTAAGACCAGTGCTGTCGCTGATTTAGTCAAAAAGATCATATTTGATCTCGCGTGATCCATTCCAGGGGCGCAAGTAAATAATAGAATCTGATTGGGAAACAATCTGATAGATATCATCCATTTCATCGGGTGTGAACTGGGAAGCATGGCAGGCAAATGCTTCACGTCCGGCAACCAGGTCTTTCTCCGAAAAAGGGATCCGGTAAGTGAGGTATTCCAAAGCGGTGGGGTGGGTATTAGTCTTAAAATAGTCGCCCATGGGTGATTTAAAAGACTGCATTTTATTCAGCACGGATTGCGGCAGTCCATAATAGAAGAGCTGACTTTCGGGTTGTGGCAAGGCTTTTTGAAAGACTTCGGTCACAATACTGTGGACGATGCGGTGATCGGGGTGACCATAGCCACCATCCGGCCCCCAGGTAATGACCGCATCGGGGCGATAGAGCTGAAACAAACTGTCGATCTTATTATCCAGTGAAAACAAAGGTTCCCATTCGTGTAAGCGGCCATCGCCATACTCCAGAAAGATGGGGGGCTCAATGCCCAGGCGCTCGCATGCCCGGGTGGCTTCTGCTAGTCTCACTTTTCGCAAGGTGTCGCCTGCGGGAATGGCCGCATGGTCGCGTACCCCTTTATCACCATTGGTAACGATGACCAAATGTACATCATGCTCAGCGGCATATTTCGAAAGCAGGGGAGAAAAGAAAGTTTCATCATCGGCATGCGCCACAATGGCTAATATGGTTTTTTTTGGTGCCCCTTCCGATGGAGTGGCCTTGCTCTTTTCAGAAGTGTGCTGGCAAGCCATCAAGAGGATCGTTAAAATCCAGAAGAATAGAAGTTGTTTCATGATACTAGGGGGTGATTTTTAATGGTTGGTGAATGGTTGTTTGTGAAAAATAATCACCAAAGGACTGAAGCCCTATACAGGGTTTCAGTCCTTTCCCGGGTTTATTTCGGTAACATCTCAAGGGTCTGTTTGATCGGATTATCTTTCTGGGCATAATACGATTCCAAAAAGTGATCCGCTCCCGACCATACCGTGATGATAATGCCTTGTAAATTGGCTTTGAGTTCCGGTGTTGAGCCGGCTCTGAAATGCATCATGTCAGCTATTTGAATTTTCGACACCTCCGGTTTTCTCCACACGCAGGTAGCTACCTGGAAACCTTTCATGGCGAAGTAAACTGCCGATTTATCGGGCCGTTCATAATGCCAGTCGCAGATAAACACATCTTTCGGAATCAGATCAATGGCCTGGTGCGTATTGTTCATGCTCGCTTCCCACATGCCCATGCCGGTGGTCTTACCATCCAGCAGGCGATCGCCCCACATCCATAATTTCCGGTTTTTAATGGCCAGGTGGTTGCGAATGCGGCTCACTTCACCGGCAAATAGACGGGCTTTATCGTGACCGGCACAACGCGGACATTGCTCATCGCCAATGTAAAATACTTCATCTAATCCGGCGTGGAAATCACTGGCTTCAAAAGCCTCTAACAGCTCATCCACCAGGGCAAATACCACTTTATGAACCCCTGGGTGCAACGGACAGTAACTTTTGCAGTACAACCCATCTTTATTGGGCCATTCGTACTTTTCCATCATTTTAATGTGAGGTGTTTCATCAAATTCCGGATAGACTTTTAATAAATTCTCCACGCGCTCGGCCCACGATTGATGGCCCAGTAAATTAATTTGCGGAACAATTCGAATGCCTTGTTTTTTGCAGGTGGCCACAATCTTTTTCACTTCTTTTTCCGAAAGAGCACTTGAATCGCGCAACTCCGGATGTGATTGGTACTGATAATTGTAATCAACCCTTAAAATTAAGGTGTTAATGTGTCGGGGGGCCAGTTCGTCGTTTATAAAAGCAATAAACGGATCCACTGTTTGGGGCCGGGGCGCCGCAATGCTGAATCCGCGTACAGGCATCAGTGAATCCACTTCCGGTTGCGCGTGCAGACACCAGGAGAAGGCCAAAATAAGTAAAGTCGTCAATAATTTCATGGGGTTTATTATTAGTACTGTTAAAATGGTTTTTGTGAACTGATTTGCATTCGATTATTCCGCATTTTTTATTTGTAATGACTCCAGTGCTTTCTCAAATTTTGCCAAAAGGTATTCTTCCTGGCCAACCAGCTCATTAAATTCGGCGTTTAATAAGATGATACTTTCCCAGAGGAGTGCTTTCCGGTGTATTTGGCGGTCGCTAATGAGCATTATAATTCGGGATATGGTTTCGCGGACGGTTTGTTGTTGAGCATACACTTCAAAGAGTTTCGAGGAGTCTTCGAAGCTAATGCGGCTGGATATTTTTTCGGCCTTAGCCACTTCCCAGGCAATGTCTTTATAGTCTTTTTGAATAATCCCCCTGGGCGCAACAGATGAAAGCTCAAAGGTAGGGCCTGGTAAAAAAATGGTTTCCAGGGAGTCTCCTTCAAGCGTATTTAGAATGTTGCTTTTAACCAGTGAATGGTAGGCGTATAAATTTTTTGTCAATGCCTGATTTTCCAGCATTTCTTGACGGATATTTTCGAGAATGACTTGCGTGCGTTTGTTTTCATTGTAATTATTGCGCCATTCATTGATAAACAAAGCAAATAAAACGCTTAAAATGATAACCAGTGATTCGGACAGGATTTTCCAGGAATTGACTTTCAAGGGCATGGGTGAAAGATTTTAATTTGGATTTAAATGGTATAAGACAATCTCCTGCTTATGAAAAAGCATAACGGAAGTAAATATAATAACAATAAGGCGATTGATCCAAATAAAACAAAACGTTTGGAGTTTAGATAATAATAAAATGAAAGGTAAACTGTGACACTTATCTTCGCGGATCCATTGATGAGGAAAAAGAGACCGCCATTTTCCTCTATATCCCTTTGTGTAACTAATATTTTTTTGAATATACGCCTAGTTCGAGATCAGTTGCTTCCTGATTTCTTCTGATAATGCAAAGAGTTTTTCAATAAGAGCTTCCTCCAGCAACCATTCCCCGGTGATGTAAATGCCAAAATTGGATTTTCCCTCTAAGGCCGGTTCATGCTTCAATTCAATGGCATTGACGCCAATGCGTAATCGTTTATCCAATTGAAGGATCTCCAGAATGGCATTTTGTATTTGTGTGCTATAAAAAATTTTGTTGGTCCAGCTAAAGTCGTTCTCGCTAATGACCATTCGGGAATCAAAAGCCCGGTTTCTGGTTTTATAAGTACTCTTTTTTAAAAAGGGATTCAGTTTATCCAATATATCTTTTTCACGAATCCGAATAAGCGTTGATAGCGGCGTGGGTATTTCAAAAAATATCCCGCTGTAGAAGGCATTATCTCCAAAGCCCTTTAAATCGCAGTAACTCATAAAAAAACTTGTCGGCCTTGTTTGATTGGGTATGACCACATAACTCTGAGTTAAGAAGCGGGGATTGAGGACGCTGGTGGGGTAGTGTTTTTTGGAAAAATTAATTTCCCGGTTCGATTGGCTGGCAAAGGCTTGTAATAGCTCGATGGCGGATTTATCGGTTTCCATGTGGCGTTTGGTTTGGGTGCAATATGTAAATTATTTTCGCAGTTCGCTATGTTTATTCCTCCGTTAAATGAAATTCCGAATTTATCCGGCACCATTAGGATGATAAATTCAGTTATTATTTAATCAATATCGCTTTCACCGCATGCCAAAAATGTATGTGTATTGTGGATATGTTATAAATAGGACCTGAAAATTAATTTTTGATGTCACTTCAAACCTTATGTACATCAATTAGAAAAATTGAAGCCTCTTTTAAGTCCTCAGAATGCTCATTCTAAAAAAATGACAGGTCATCTGAGCAAACAAGTATGGCATCGGTAAAATTAATTGGTGTTTCTGAGGCCTCAAAAGCCTCAATAAAAAATTAATATAGATCGTTTGAGCCCTCAAATAGAAGAAAAAGAAAAAAAGACAGTTCATCTGAGGCCTCAAGTATGCCATTTAAAAACGAGGAATTGTATTTCACCTGTAAGGCCCGCATAAATAAAATACTTTTGTCGGGTATGTTCATAATTCTGTGTCAGAGCCGTTTTGCTTGTTAATATTTTTTTTGAACCTCAATTTCAATAGCATTACCAGGTTATTTTAGGGTTCTGTCAGGGGCGGCGAGGAACGAAGCCGTTTATATACCCTTGACGGGTTCGTAAAATAACTTATTTTTGCTTTTGCTATTGAGGTGACTACCTCTTCTTTAATAGGATACCCCACATCTTTCTTCAAATTTTATTATTAATTGTTGTTGTACTAGTCCCCAATTAGCTGGTTTAACTGTCCATTTTTCGCTAATATTCATGGAGGCCACATACAATAGTTTCATTAATGCATTGTCGCCCGCAAAAGCACCTTTTGTTTTCGTGTATTTCCTTAATTGCCTATTAAAACCTTCAATTATATTTGTGGTATACATGATTCGCCTTATATCTTTTGAGTAATCAAAAAATCGAGTCAAGTGTAGCCAATTATTCCTCCACGATTTAACAATCAGGGGATATTTATCATTCCAATTAGATTCAAATTCGTCCATAGCTTTAGATGCTGCAGCCAAATTTGGAGCTTTATAAATATTCTTTAAGCCTGCCATTACGAACTTCGAATTTTTATGGGAGACATACTTCATACTATTTCGAATTTGATGAATAACACACAGTTGTATGTCTGTTAGTGGATAAATCGATTCTACAGCTTGGGTAAAACCACTTAAGTTATCCATACAAGCAATTAAAATATCTTGTACGCCTCGATTCTGGAGATCCTCTAAAACACTTAACCAAAATTTAGAGCTCTCACTGGCTCCTATATACAACCCTAAAATATCTTTCTTACCATACATATCATACCCAAGAATAACATAAACAGCCTTTTTTACTGTCATATTATTTTCGCGTACACTATAGTGTAGGGCATCTAACCATACAATAGAATATATAGGCTCTAATTGGCGATTTTTCCAGGTTTCTAACTCTGGTAATATCCTGTCGGTGATTTCGGTTAATTTTCCTTTGGAAATTTTAGTGCCATATAAAGATTCAAAATGATCTTGGATGTCTTTATAGCTAAGACCTTTGCTATACATGGAAATGATATTGTCTTGTAAAGCATCTCCTAAAAACGTTTGTTGTTTTTCAACTATCTGAGGTGAAAAAGTACTGTTCCTATCTCGCGGAGTATCGAGACTGAAGGATCCGTAGGCACTTTTTATAGTCTTAGTAGTTTTTCCATTTTTTCTGTTTGCTGGACTCTGACCATCTTGGGCTCGTTCCGATTCCATATGGATATCTAATTCTGCCTTCATGGCACTTTCTAGCAAATCCTTGATCATAGGCAACATTACATTGTCTTCTCCACTAAAACTTTTTCCTTCCTTTATGCCACGGATGGCTTCTTCTTTAAATTGAGTGTAATCAAATTCTTTTGTCATATTGCGAAAATATATTTTTTATACTTTGGCTTGACACAGAGTTATGAACACTCTCCTTTTGTCCGGAAAACAAGAGTAGATATTTACACCCCTTTCGGTAGCTGCAAGCCCCGAAAAGGGTCATAAATTAAACGTTATCTTCTCTTTTGTTAGCACTGTTAAGTGTCTTAACAGTAATATTCGTGTATTTTTTGGCAGAATTTTAATATCGATCTACAAATTAATACTTGATAAATCCTTTCTGCTACGTAGATATTTGGAACCACCAATGACTCAAATTATCACAAATGAGAACTGCAAAGCAGTTCATTTATTTGTGTGCATTTGTGAGATTTGTGGTTTGTTTTTAAGTAAGTTGTACATCAAAGTTAAGGATTGTATCGAGCCATTGATGGATTGGTCTATTAATAGAAATTCCTGTTTGGTTCTGGCTTGTTCAGGTTAGGGTTTGAGGCCTCAGTGTCCTGTTTCCAGGTAAAACTATCTGAATCACAAAGAAGTTTTTGCATGGCTCAACCAAGGCATATCCCATTGGTAATAAAATATGAATCCATGAACGATCTACTGGTTCAAAGAGAGTCATGATACTGTCAGTGTTACCAGGCTTGAAATAGCAGCTTTGTGTCTCTCGGAGGTCTGTTAGCTACCATGGATTACTAATTTTTACCGAAACTTGAATATTAAATTCTAATAATTCTGAGATGCAATATGCTTAAAATCAGCTAGTATTTTTGCCCAAATGGACTATGTAACTTAAAATATCACAATACAACAAGGTGTGTAGCAATTACATACGACCCAGATGGGGAGTCTGCGTTTTTCATGCCACACTTTTGAGTTCCCTTCTTTCACATATTAGCCTCTTCACCATGTGCATCGCCTCTGGTTTTCGCATCGCCTGTATTTGCATTTCCATGGCATCCGCATTAATAATCTCTGCTAAAACTACCATTACCTTAATAAATATTTCCCAGATTGTCTCAGCGAGCGTGGCTTCTATCAACTCATCGGATACATCCTTGAATATCTCACCAAAGCTCTGCTGATGGTTCATGCGCTTAAAAAACACAAGCATGATATGCTGAATCATAGACAGTGTAGTGTCTGCAATTTGAGCATCAAAATCACTTGAATGGGAACCTCCCAAGTGTAGATATTGCTTACACTCCTTGAAAAACACTTCAATACTCCAACGCAATTTGTATACTTCCATTACCTTCGTGAAGGTCATGCTTAAATCATTTGTTACCAGCAGCCTCCATGTACCATTGCCCCCAAACTTTACAAGAAACAAGTCAACACGTATGTCTGCATATACAACTGGTATTTTAATATAGTGAGCCTTAAGCTTCCGGCTGTACTTTGCTTGCCGGTTTCTCATTTTAAGCAGCGTATGGATATTGTACTTTTTCCCATCGGAAACAAGTGTGTATGTGGCATTTCCCATTTTAGCCATGGATAATAGTTTGACTCCTTTTGTAGCCATATCATTGACTGTTAAGAGCAGTTCTTTGCAGAAAAACCATGTATCGGTCAGGACATAATCTGGTACAAATCCTTTTTTTACGGCTTGTTTTAGCATGGTGACAAGCATGTCGATTTTACTGATATCTGCTTCTTTGGCGCGCTTGCTGCCACAGCTGCCTGCTGCTCTCTTTTTCTTGAATTGTTTTGCTTTTTCCTTTCTATTTAAACCATAGGTGGGATTGGTCTTTGCTATTTTATCCCGTTCCTGTTTTAACTTCTCCTGTTGAGTTTTTTTCTCCTGTAATAGCTTTTCATAGGAAGCAACCTTTTGCATTGCTTTTTCTTCTGCATTGGCTGCATTGATAAGCCGGTTCAGGTTTGTTCTAGTTGGAGTATTCTCCGTAATAGCCTTGTGTTTGTTAACTGCCGTTTGTTTTCGCTCAAGTGCTTGTTGAGCATTGGTTAAATTAACATTTGCTTTTTGCTCAGCCCGTACGGATTGTTTATGGGCATCGGTTGCTTTTTTTAGCTTACTTCCCTTTTCTCTGTGAAGGCTGAAACTGACAGGTATGAAACTTCCGCCATCCCAGAAACCAAGAACTAACAACTTAAAGCCCAAAATATAAGTATTGGTCACATGATCATGTATCATACTCACTTTCTCCATTTTCTTGCCAGTCTTTTTTAACGGTGAGTCATCGGCAATAAGTGCAGTTATACCTTCTTTTTGCAAAGATGGCCGGTTGCTAATTAGCCATCGAAAATGATGTGCTGTCAGTATCAAAAGCTGATGCCAGTTGATGTATTCATTATTCTTGGCAGAATAATAAGCATCCTTATTAACACCTTGTTTCTGGATGGTTAGCTTAAAAACATTACTGACTCCCTGAAGTGACATTAAGATTAAACAGCACAGAAGATCAGATAAATTATGCCCTCTGTTTTTGAGTGAATCGAAAGCGGATAGCTGTTTCTTTATGGCAAATAAACTCATAACACTTTCCAGTTTACTTTCAATTCCGCTTTCTTCATTTATGATCGTGGTAAGCTCTCCTTTAAATTTAGTATTTTTGTTTTGCTGCATGATCTTGCTTGTTTTTGTATTTTACTTGTTAACAGACTTAAAATTAACAAAATACAATCAGAAAATGCAGCTTTTTTTGTGATTTTTTCGTTTTATTTTACCTGATATTCAGGTAGTTCGCAACTCAGAAATGTGAGTTAAATTGGATTGTTGTAATTTACTTATAGTAATGCGTATTCATCGTAAACCATTCACTCATGATACCAACCATTCACGCCCGTTGCGTTATAGCCGATGTCAGTGCGGTGACCACTGCCTTGTTAAACGCCATTGCCAGGCACGACCTGACTGAAGATGGTTACTTTACCAGTTTGGTGGCGCGTCTGACCAATACTAATACAAAACTCACCCAAGCCAATAAGGAAGTGAGTGCACATTCGTCCTTGCCACTCATTGATAAGAAACGCGGGGAATATTTACAGGCGATTTTTTATGAAGTGAAGGCCAAACGGCGCTGGCCCGATGAAGCCATGCGAGAGGCAGCTGAACAGGTGTATAAGGTCATCGAGAACTACGGTTTACGCACCATCAACCAATCCTACGCCGAAGAGAGTGCCAGTATCCATGCCTTGTTATCTGATTTGGGTGAAGAAGCCATTACAGCAGCAGTTGCTTCATTAAACGGATTTACTGATTTGATGCATCAGTTGGAGAGCGCTCAAAAAGAATTTGAAGCGGCCTATTTGCAGGAAGTGGAACAAAAAGTGGGAGCGGATAAAAACCGGTCGGCCTCGGAACTGAGTTTAGAGCTACGGGCGCAAATAAACAAGGAACTGATCACCTATATTGATACCATGGCGCGAGTCAGGCCCTTGGAATTCCAAAAAATGGCCGAAGAGCTGTCCTTCATTATTGAAGATACCAATCGGCGCGTGCGCAACCGCATGAAAAAAGCCGAAGAACCTGAAAAGGAAGCCTCGGTGAAACCATCCCCAGAGAGTTAGTTTAACGATTCAATATTCAGAAATCAGTTAGAAGCGGGTCGTTCCAAAATGTTGGAACGACCCGCTATTTTAGTGAAAAGCTGTTAAGCAAGCACTCTGTTGCGCTAATAACGAATTGGAAGGCCAGTGATTTTAATTAGTTGTTGATGATGGTGGTATTAATAACTGCGGCGGAAAGCAATAGTGTCAAAGCCGCTTGCAAGGCTACATGCACCGCTTGTACCGTCTCGTTCATGATATTGGAAATCGCCACATCTTTGATGATGGTCTTCATCTTTTCCTGATAGTCCTTGGCTTTTTCTTTACCAAATACTTCCTGGTGCAGTTGGCAGGCATCCACCAAACTTAATAGCATCACCTCGTTGAGTTGGGGTTGAGCCTGGTTTTCGAGGATACTATTTAAACGTTGTTTTATGGTATTTTCAGGTTCACTGTTTTGCGCCGGGTATTTATGAACGGTAAAAATCCAAAGGAACTTCTCATCTTTTTGGGTGAGAATGTTACCCTGGATGAGTTTATCAATGGTTTGTTGTTTAATCTTTTCAGCTTGTTCCCCGATGGTTCCTATCCAATCCTGGACGGTCTTTTCCGTTTTGGAATGCACAATCAGGTGCAGGTATTCATCCAAAAGGGCATCCCCGGTATGCATTTTATCTTTGACCAGTACATTGTTTTGAGGCAGCACTTCAATGCGGTTATGTAAAGAGAGTTCCAATAAAATGGCCCCGGCCAGGCTGTAGGAATAGGAAATAGAATTTGTTATGAAGGATCCGCTTTCATCATCCAGCGAAAGAAGGGTTAACTGGTCAATCAGGCTAAGTTTCATCGTGTGTATGGTTTACTGTTACATTCAGGCAGATGGTTTATAAGTCTGGTTTTATTACGATTCGTAATCTTCATTGTTTAGTTCATCAAAAGTAGAAAAACAGGAGAGAATATCAATGCTTATGAGCCGGAATACTGGTTAATTATCACCCAGGCGAGTGTTTATCTGTCTACTATATTTCAATTTTATTTCGTGCATGATGACTCCATTGTATTTCTTCTTGCTTCTTTTACGCCTTAACATCTTCATAACATCCACTTCAACTTTTCCACCGTATCTTTGTTTCACTTACAATGGCAAAAAAAGCGTTACATATCATTCTTGTTTTGGTGCTCAATCTGGCACTGGCAGGTGTAGTGGTTCATAAACACTATTCACACGGGCAGTTGTTTGATGTGGCTATGTACCATCATGCGGACAGTTGTTGCGAGGTGCCCTGCAGTTGTTGCGACGATGAAGCCCAGGTGTATCAGTTAATGCCTGATTTTTTAAAAAGTCACACTGACATTCCGGATGTATTAACACTGGATCTCTGGATCCCAGCGTTTTTACTAGTTGACCTTGAGATCTTCAAATTACCTAATTTTCAAATTCCTTCCTTTTTATCTGATGTCGGGCCGCCACTAAATGTGCAGGCATGGCTTCAGGTATTTCGTTGTTGATTCAGTACTAAAAAGAGGTACCGGAGTCTATATTACATGGCGTATGCAAATCTATTTTTGGTTTTTACTTGTCAAACCAGAATAGTTCGATTTAAGTAAGTGTACGTTATTCATGTCCGGGAACCGTCATTGTTTAAAAACTTTTCTTTTTAGTTGACACAGATCGCTTGCGGATCAGTACAGAAGAGATTGTTAGAGCTGTCATTTTGGCGTATATTAGAAGTAGTTCTATTTCTATTCTCGGCGATCTTTATATATAGATTGACTTTGTGTATTCTGTGTAAAAACAATTCAACAACATGAATCGAATCATACGTTTCTTTTTAGAAAACCGTCTGGTGACCTTTTTGGTGCTGATCGCGTTTGTCACCTGGGGGATTTCTACGGCTCCCTTTGGCTGGAAAACCGGGCTACCCAGCGATCCGGTGCCGGTGGATGCCATCCCCGATCTGGGGGAAAACCAGCAAATCATTTATACCGAATGGCCGGGACGATCGCCCCAGGACATGGAAGACCAGGTGGGTTATCCATTAACCACAGCGTTGATGGGGATACCCGGCGTGAAAACCATTCGCAGTAATTCCATATTTGGCGTGTCCAGTATTTACCTCATTTTCGATGAGGCGATTGAATTTTATTGGAGCCGGTCACGCATCTTGGAAAAACTCAATTCATTGCCCGCAGGTACCCTGCCTGAAGGAGTGGTGCCTGCATTGGGACCCGATGCCACTGCCCTGGGACAAATTTATTGGTATACGCTTGAAGGACGCGATGAAAAAGGGAATGCTGCAGGAGGCTGGGATTCACATGAACTGCGCAGCATCCAGGATTTCTACGTGAAATATGGACTGATGTCAGCATCCGGCGTGGCAGAGGTGGCCTCGGTGGGTGGTTTCATTCGTGAATACCAGGTGGACATTGATCCGCTGAAGATGAAAGCCTTTGGCGTGACGGTCCCGCAGATTATGGAAGCCGTCAAAAATTCCAATCAGGACATTGGCGCCCGCACCATTGAATTTAATCGGGCGGAGTATGTAGTACGCTCATTGGGTTATGTGAAGAGCCTGTCGGATTTGGAGGAGAGCGTGGTGGCTCAACGGGATAATGTACCCATTCGCATCAAAGATGTGGCGCGGGTGAATTATGGGCCGGGCACGCGTCGTGGCGGACTGGATAAGGATGGGGTGGATGCCGTTGGTGGGGTGGTCGTCGCCCGTTACGGATCCAATCCCTTGGAGGTTATTAATAATGTGAAGGCCAAGATGGCGGAGATCGCCCCCGGCTTACCTTCCAAAACCTTGGCCGACGGCAGCGTGAGCAAGGTCTCCATCGTCCCTTTTTACGACCGCACCGGTCTGATAAAGGAAACGCTGGGGACCCTGGAAGAGGCGTTGACCCTGGAAGTATTGATTAGCATCATTGTGGTGATCGTTTTAATTTTAAATCTCAAGGCTTCTATATTGATAAGTTCATTGCTGCCCATCGGGGTGTTGATGACTTTTATTACCATGCGATATGCAGGCGTGGATGCCAACATTGTAGCTTTATCGGGTATTGCCATTGCCATTGGAGTGATGGTAGATGTGGGCGTTGTCTTCACGGAGAACATACAGAAGTTTTTTGAAGCGCATCCCGATGACCGGCCACATGGCAAGACGCTGGTTAATATTATCTTCGATGCGACTACCGAAGTGGCTCCTGCAGTTGTAACTGCACTATCCACTACGATTGTCAGTTTCTTGCCGGTCTTCTTTCTGCAAGCTGCCGAAGGGAAGCTTTTCCGGCCACTGGCTTTCACCAAGACTTTTGCCATGTTATCCGCTTTGTTGATCGGTTTAATCATCATCCCCACTTTGGCGTATTGGTTATTTGGTTTGCGGGCCGATCGGAAGAAGATCAAATATGGAGGCAATGGATTGTTGGTGCTGGTTGGTTTGGTGATGTTATTTATCGAGTTCCGGTTTCCCTGGTTGGTGTTAATCGCTTTTGGTCTCTATAATCTTTTTGAGGAAAAGGTCCCTGCGAACATGAAACGGTGGACCACTTACCTCAATCCGGCCTTGGTACTCATTGCGGTCATCTATTTTTTAACCATTAACTGGTTACCGCTGGGGGCTCAGAATAGCCTGTTTGGCAATTTCTTGTTTGTACTGGTGCTGCTGGCTTTGGTGTTGGTTTCATTGAGTGCCGTAGTCAACTATTACCACAAGCTTTTGGGATGGGCACTGGATCATAAGGGTTTGTTTTTATCCATTCCGGTGTTCTTGATTGTTTTGGGCCTGGTTATCTGGATGGGTTTTAATTCAATGTTTGGTTGGTTCCGCAAAGGGGCAGAGGCCATCGGTATTGAATTGGCACAAACCAGTTTCTGGCAAACACTGGACGAAACATTTCCGGGTTTGGGACGGGAGTTTATGCCCAAACTGGATGAAGGGTCTTTCCTGCTGATGCCAACGACCATGCCACACAGTGGTGTGGAAGAGAACATGGAAGTGATCGCACTATTGGATCGTAAAGTGGCCGCCATCCCCGAAGTAGAGATGGTGGTTGGTAAATGGGGACGGGTAAATTCAGCTTTGGATCCGGCACCGGTTTCCATGTATGAAAATGTGATCAATTACCGGTCGGAATACATGCTGGATGAAAGTGGACACCGCATGCGCTTCAAAACAGATGATGAGGATGCCTTTTTGTTACAAGATGGATCGACTTACCATCCCGTTAATGATGCCTTCCGGGTGGTTGAAAAAGAGGAACTCATTCCGGATCGTAAGGGCGAATACTTCAGGCAGTGGCGGAAGGAGATTAAATCACCCGATGACATTTGGGAGGCAATTATCGATGCGGCTAAGATACCGGGATTAACCTCGGCGCCGCGTTTACAACCCATTGAAACCCGCCTAGTGATGTTGCAGACCGGCATGCGGGCCCCCATGGGAATAAAGGTGTTTGGACCCGATTTGGCGTCCATCGAAAAAACCGGACTGGAGCTGGAAGAGCTGCTGAAGCAGGTGGAAGGCGTTGAGCCCAACTCGGTCTTTGCCGATCGGGTGGTGGGGAAGCCCTATATTGAGATTACACCAGATCGCCAAAAACTCGCCCGCTATGGATTAACCATAAATAGCTTTCAAAAGCAGATGGCCAGTTTAATGGGAGGGATGGCTTTAACCACTTCCGTGGAAGGGCGTGAACGCTATCCCATTCGGGTGCGCTATGCCCGTGAATACCGCGATGATCCCCAGTCCATCGGAAATTTGCTGATTTCGGTACAGGGTGGTATTTCGGTGCCCTTGGCTCAGCTGGCTTCCATCGGCTATACGCGGGGGCCGCAGATGATTCGCAGTGAAGATACCTTTTTGGTGGGGTATGTCATCTACGACAAGAAACCCGGCTATGCAGAAACGGACGTGGTGGAGAAGGTGCAGGCCCATTTGAATCATTTACTGGATACCAAATCGTGGGAAATACCGGCCGGTGTGAAATATGTGTTTACCGGTAACTATGAGAATCAGATACGGGCAACCAAGCGACTGATGGTAGTAATTCCCATTTCGCTTCTGATCATCTTTTTGATCCTTTATTTTCAGTTTCGATCTGCATTGATCACTTCTATGATTTTTTCTGGTATTGTGGTGGCCTTTTCAGGAGGTTTTATCCTGTTGTGGTTATACGGTCAGGATTGGTTCATGAATTTCAACCTGGGAGCGACGAACATGCGGGATCTATTCCAGATGGGTACCATTAATGTGAGTGTGGCCGTGTGGGTCGGTTTTATCGCCTTGTTTGGTATTGCCACGGATGATGGTGTATTGATGGGGACCTATCTCAATCAGGTGTTTGGAAAAAGCAAGCCCGCCTCGGTGAAGGAGGTGCGCGCATTGGTTTTACAAGCTGGCCTTAAGCGGGTCCGTCCGGCCATGATGACCACGGCTAGCACCATTATTGCACTGATACCGGTAATTACCTCGCAAGGTAAAGGTTCGGACATCATGGTACCCATGGCCATTCCTGCTTTAGGTGGCATGCTCATTGAAGTATTCACCATTTTTGTAGTGCCGGTGTTGTATAGTTTGTGGAAGGAGAGGGAAGTGAAGCGTATGAGATTGAAGAGCAGTGAGGATTTTAACTTATAATGGAGGTCAATGGACTCTGGAAATAGATGGAAATAGGATTGAATTATGAGATTTAGGTGGATTTTAGTAAGCGAGTTGAAATATCCGGGATTTATTCCGAAATTATATCTAGATGTCTTCTTAATTCATAATATTTCAATGTATTTCAGTTTATAATTCTAGTTATTTCCAGGTATTTCAAAACCTTATAAAAGCTGGTATCATGAGTAACTCCACATTTATTGAAGCACATAACCTTAAGGTCTATCAACTGTCCCGTGAATTATCAAAAAATGCATGGGTTATCTATGATGCACTGAAATATGAGGATCGGAAAACCATGGGTGAGCAGTTTCTTCGATCTGCTGATTCAGTTGGAGCCAATATCATTGAAGGTTATGGGCGTTATCATTTTTTAGATAAGATGCGGTTTTATTATTATTCCAGAGCTTCACTGAATGAATCCATTTTTCATTGGCTAGACCTCTTATTCGAACGAAATAAGGTTACTCGGGAATTACATGAGCAGATGTTTGCAACAGCGAAAGAGCTGCAAGTCAAACTCAATAATTTCATTGGAACCACTTATAATCAGTATAAAATGTCAAAAAATGCAAAGACGAATTCGTAACACATTATATCTCCATATATTTCTTCTTATTTCTATATGGTTAAGTCCGGTTGAGATCCAATCCCAGGAATCATTAAACACCTACCTGGTCACTGCTGCTGAAAATAACCCTGGTCTAAAAGCAGCTTACCATGGTTATTTGGCAGCCTTGGAAAAGGTGCCGCAAGTAGGCGGGTTACCCGATCCCCAGTTGACATTCGGTTATTTTATCCAACCGGTGGAGACACGTCTGGGACCTCAGGATGCCCGGATTGGCTTGTCGCAGATGTTTCCCTGGTTTGGAACCTTGGGTGCCCGAAAAGATGTGGCTACTTTGAATGCAAAAGCGGCCTATGAACAGTTCGAAGAGAAAAAATCGGCTTTGTGGTTTGAGGTGCGAACCACTTATTTTCAAAGTTATATCACCCGTGAGTCCATGGATATTACCGCTGAGCATATTAAAGTGCTGAACCGGTTACGCCAGCAGGTATTAACCCGCATCGAAACGGGAAAAGCATCGGTTATCAACGATTTGCGCTTGCAAATGGAAGTGAATGAATTGATGAATCAGCTGGAGGTACTGAATGATCAACATCTTTTTCTGGTTTTTAAAATGGGTAAGCTCCTGAATAGCGAATTGGCAAACATTGCGTTGCCCGATAGTTTGTGGGCCCCATCTATTCCTTTTGAAACGGCGATGGATTCGATCCGGAATCAGAATCCTACGTTGAAAAAGCTGGAGCTGAAATACCAGGCATTATTAGAGCAGGAGCAAGTGGCCAAAAAGGAGGGTATGCCCCAATTTTCCATTGGAGCTGAATATATCTTTATTGGCCAATCCGAAATGGATGTGGCAAACAGTGGTCGTGATGCTGTGTTACTCCCTAAAATCGGGCTGACATTGCCCATCTATCGCAATAAATACAAAGCAAAAGTAAAAGAAGCCGTGATGATGCAGGCCTCTGTTCAACAGGATAAGTTGAATCAGGCTAATCAATTGGAGTCTCTCTTGAACCGGAGTAAAAATGAGAGCGAAGCTGCCCGGCGCCGGTTGAATTTGTACCGGTCTCAAAGCGTATTGGCTGCTCAAACCATGGACTTGCTATTGACCGGCTTTGCCACTGAACGCAACACCTTTGATGAGCTGATGCAGGTGGAGCGTCAACTGTTGAAGTATCAGCTGGAGCTGGAGAAAGCACGGACCGATCTGTTGGCAGCCGAAGCATTTTTGAGTTTTTTAATGGGGAATTAGTATCCGAAAACAATTAACATCTGAATTATGAAACAAACAATTAATATAAAAACACTCTTCAATTGGCGCATCCTTAGTGTGTTGGTAGCCGGTATTATTTTGGGAGCCCTTCTCTTTGGAGGGGGCGGCAAAGAAGCTGATGGACATGCCCACGAACAGGGAGCTGAAGAGGTGTCGGCAACCATATATACTTGTAGTATGCATCCGCAAATTCGTCAGGATAAACCCGGTCTTTGTCCCATTTGTGCCATGGATCTGATTCCTTTGGAAGAAGATGAAGGGGGTGCAGATGAAGATCCCAATGAGATTACCTTATCGGCAGCGGCCTTAAAACTGGCCGAAGTGCAGACGACTGTGTTATCTTCGTCCTCCGCCAATGGAGAAGTCATCTTACAGGGTAAAGTGGAGGCTGATGAGCGTTTGCAGCAGGAGCTGACCGCGCGTTTTGCAGGTCGCATTGAAAAGTTATGGGTCAATTATACCGGTCAGCAGGTTCACAAGGGGCAAAAGTTGGCAGAGGTGTATTCACCTGCTCTTATCTCTGCTCAAAAGGAATTGCTGGATGCGGCTAAGTACCAGTCCACGAGTCCGGCATTGTATGAGGCAGCCCGACGTAAGTTGGCCTTTTGGGATTTGAGTGAATCCAAAATTGATCAGGTCATCGCATCCGGTCAGCCCATCGACTATTTTGAAATTACTTCTCCCATATCAGGAACTGTTATGAACCGGTTGGTGAGTGAGGGTAATTATGTGAAGGAAGGTCAGGCCTTGCTGAAAATTGCTGATTTGAGTAAGGTTTGGGTCATGTTGGATGCCTACGAAAATGATTTGCCTTTGATTGAGAAGCAGGCCTCGGTTAATGTGAGCTTTGATGCATTACCGGGCGAGAAAAGGAATGGTCGGATTGATTTTATTGATCCGGTGATGGATCCTCAAAAGCGCATTACTAAAGTACGTGTGGAAATGGATAACGCGGATGGGCAAGTGAAGCCCGGTTTCTTTGCAAACGGACATGTTATGCGACTGGCTGAAGAGGGCCTGACCGTGCCGCGAACCGCTGTTTTGTGGACTGGTAAGCGTTCTTTGGTGTATTTGAAGGTGGCTGATCGGGAAAAACCGACTTTTGTGGCACATGAAATTGATCTGGGGCCTTCCATTGGTGATCATTACCTGGTGGCGTCCGGATTGTCAGCCGGTGATGAGGTGGTTACCTACGGTGCTTTTAAAGTAGATGCCGCGGCTCAGTTAGCCGGTAAAAAGAGCATGATGAATCCGGAAGGACATGCCATGCCGGCGGGTCATCAGCATGGTGGGATGGACAATAATGAGGGACATGCCGGTCATTCTGCCGCAATGGAAGCACAGGCAACGATTAATTTTCCGGTGAATGGGGCTTGTGGTATGTGTAAGGAGCGCATTGAAACAGCTGCTCATTCGGTGGAAGGGGTGGCCAGTGCCTCCTGGAACAAAGAAACGAAAGCTTTGACTTTGGGATACAATGGAGAGGCCCATGTGGTGGATGCTGTAAAAACAGCCATCGCACTGGCAGGGCATGATAATGATGCCTATTACGCATCGGATGAAGCGTATGCCGATTTGCACAGCTGTTGTCAATACCGTGATTTGGAGGAACCTTTTAAAGTCCGGTCATTAACGGTAGCTGGTAATTGCGACATGTGTCAGGAGCGCATTGAAACGGCTGCTTCAAAGGTGGATGGCGTTACTTTTGCTCGCTGGGATTCTGACACGCAGAAACTGGCACTGGCTTTCAATGTGTCACAAACCAATGAAGATGCGATTTTAAAAGCCGTCGCCGCCGCCGGTCATGACAACGAACGTTTTAAAGCTCTGAATGAGGTATATGAACAATTGCCGGGGTGCTGCCAGTACGAACGATTGAAATAAATGGAAGGCTGTCGATTACAGACAGCCTTTTTTAGTATGTCGGGCATGGTAATATGCTATCAAGATGAGAAGTTCTTGAGTTCGCCGAGTTGACAGGAAGAACTAGCAATTGGCAAGGGTGTTGGAGGCGACTCCAAATCTGAAGGAAGCCATCAGCAAAGTCACCGTTTTAACGGACAGGAACTTGATATAAGGCTTACTAGTGGTGGGCAACCGAGCTATGGATTGGGAAGGCCCAAAAGTCAACCGTAACCACTTAGAGTAAATCAAGTAGGACGTGACGAAAGTATGTTACCTTATCCCGAGAGATCTCATAACGCGTTGCATTAAGTAACAAACTGATCGGAGACGATCAGCTAAGGGTTTTGAGAAGTCAGCAGAAGACATAGTATTTCTGTTTTTTTTTTTTTTTTAAAGCAGAGAGAAGGTCTGAATCAATTAATTAAAGAAGCAGTCGGACAAGACTTTTGTCTATGGAGTACCAGCAACAAATAGCTTACCAGCGTGATATGTTCATAGAGCATAAGCAGGAGGCTATTGGTCAATTTGGAAATCGTGAAGACGTAAACGGAGCGAGAACAACATTGACGGAACAAGCAGACAAAGAGACGAATCAAGGACGAGTCTTTACAGAAGAGTTAATCGGCATTGTATGCTCCGCTCACAATTTGAATAGAGCCTACAAGAGGGTGAAAAGGAACAAGGGCGTAGCGGGAGTAGATAATGTTCCCGTCGGAAATTTCGCTGACTGGTTTTCAAAAGAAGGAGACGAGTTAGTAAACCAGATACTTCGGGGCGAATACCTTCCCTCGGCAGTAAAAACAGTAGAAATACCTAAGCCCAATGGTGGTGTACGTCAGTTGGGAATTCCAACCGTAAAAGACAGGATTATCCAACAGGCCATTTCTCAGGTTCTGACCCCCATTTACGAACAAGTATTTTCAGATCATAGCTACGGTTTTCGTCCGAAGCGTAATGCACAGCAAGCCATTGTACGAGCTGGTAGTTACGTGTCCGACGGTCGAAATGTAGTTGTTGACATGGATATGAAGAGCTTCTTTGATGAAGTTAACCATGATAGGTTGATGCATCGTCTGTCAAAGCTTCTCAAAGACAAGCAACTTCTAAAGCTAATACGCAAATACTTACAAAGTGGCGTCATGGTTGGTGGATTAGTTCATCAACGCCTGAAAGGAACACCGCAAGGAAGTCCGCTTTCTCCACTCTTGTCTAACATTGTTTTAGATGAATTGGATAAGGAACTTGAAAAGCGAGGACATTACTTTGTTCGGTATGCGGACGATTTCAGCATTTTTGTTCGCAGCCAAAGAGCAGGCGAGAGAGTAAAGGAATCTGTTTGTTCATATCTCACCCACAAACTTAAACTAAAAGTAAATGAACAGAAAAGTCAGGTATGCAAAAGCAGCGAGACAAAATTTTTAGGTTATACCATACTTGATTTTGGTATGATTACCATAGCAAATCAAAGTGTAGTGCGCTTAAAGAAGAAGGTAAGAGAACTAACCAAGAGGAATCGAGGGGTGAATTTTGAGAAAGTAGTTTCTGAATTGATCCCCGTACTTAGAGGGTGGTTGAATTATTTTCACATCGCTAAATGTAAAAGTCTTTTGCGTAACCTAGATGCATGGATTCGTCGAAAATTACGATGTTACCGTCTAAAGCAATGCAAACGAGCCATTACGCTTAAGCGCTTTTTAAAAAGTTTAGGCGTTCCAAATTGGCAAAGTTGGATTTTAGCCCTTTCGGGTAAGGGCTGGTGGCGCAAGTCGGCATGTCCACAAGTTCATCAAGCGATGAGCCTTAAATGGTTTGAAGATTTAGGTTTGTTTAATATGTCGAATAAATATGCTCTGTTACAAAATTAACTTGAAATCGCCGTATACGAGAGTACGTACGGTGGTGTGAGAGGGCGGGGGAGTAATCCCCCTACCTACTCGATTGCCGGGCAGACGTCCGGCCATACAACAGGCAGGAGTGCGATCTTACTCCTGCCTGTTGTATGGTCGGTCACCGGTCAGGTGTTCGATCGGTCACCAGTCAGTTGAAAGCATGTAATAAAAAGGTGACTCGGCATGGTTTCCGTTACAAGACAGGAGACTCTGCTTTCCAGCCACCACCCAGGGCTTTATATAAATAAACCATGGATAACAACTCATCACGTATGGCATTGTTTAATTTGATCTCGGCATCCAGTAAGCTACGCTGGGCATCCAGTAAATCCAGGTAACTGATAACACCGTTCAGATATTGCAATTGTGCCAGGTTTAAGTAATCACGTGAGGCTTGTGCCAGATTTCCTTGTGCTTCTCTGAATTCTTTCACCTTCCGGAAAGTCATAATGGCCGAGTTGGCTTCCTGAAAAGCTTGAAGTACCGACTTTTGATAGCTATATATTTCTTGTTCATACACGGCTTTTGACGCATGCAACCGGGCTTTGTTTTTGCCGGCTTCAAAGAGAGGCCCCAGGATATCACCGGCCACAAACCAATAGGGTGATTTGAGTAATTCACTGAGGGCATTGTTTTCAAGGCCGTACTTTCCGGTCAGACGGATGGTCGGATACCGGTCTGTGGCGGCCACACCCACCCGGGCATTGGCGGCAATGAGTTTTTGCTCGGCCTGGCGCACATCCGGCCGACGAATGAGTAATTCAGATGGCAGTCCGGCCGGTAATTTTTGCATCATATGTTGATCCTGTAAATTGTGACCATGCACAATATTACTTTCGTACTGCCCTAATAACAGGGCCATATCATTTTGTTTTAGGCGTATTTTCCGTTCCAGGACGGGTATCATGGTCATGGTTTTTGCCAGTTCAACTTCCGCTTGTTTTAAAGATGTTTCAGAAGTCAGACCTCCTTTAAAGCGCAAGCTGGCAATGCGTGCGCCTTCTTTTCGTGCCTCTAAGGTTTGTGTGACGATGGCTAATTCATCATCCAAAGCAATTAATTCGAAATAGGTTTGAGATACTTCAGCAACGATGGCCATTTGTAAGGCCCGTTGGGCTTCTTTGGTGGCCAAATACTCGGCAATGGAAGCATCGCGGCCCCATCGAATGTTACCCCATAGGTCCAGTTCCCAGGAAAGGGTTGCGTGTGCTTCCAATGAATTGGAAAAATTGCGGGAATGGCCACCCGGATTTTCCATTTCCCGATCGGCATGTAAATCCGCATTTAAATGTGGAAACAAGTCGGCAGATGCAATGCGTTTGGCGGCCATGTATTCTTTCAAACGAGCCGTGGCGATCAACGCATCTTTATTGTTATCCAGCGCGGTTTGAATCAGGGTTTGTAAAACAGTATCCGTGTATAATTCCCACCAATCCAGATCATCAATGGTAATGGAATCAATACTCATCACCTCCAGCCGATCCGGTAAGTTAAGTTCGGGTCGGCTATATTGGGTGCCGATTTTACAAGACGAAACCATTAATAACAAACCTATGGAAACCAAAAAAGTATATTTCAGTAATTTCATGCTCATTCGATAATTATTTTCTTTTCCTTTTTTCTTTCAGCTGATAAATCACCACAAAAAAGAAGGGTACCAATACGATGCCAACAGTAATGGCGATTAGCATTCCAAAGAATACACCCGTACCAATGGAATGTCTTCCTGCTGAGCCGGGCCCGGTGGCCAGCACCATTGGTAACATCCCCAGTACAAAAGCCAGTGACGTCATCACGATGGGACGAAAGCGTAGTTTCGCAGCTTGAACGGCAGCCTCAATTATACCTCGCCCATTATCAACTTCCACTTTGGCGAACTCAACAATTAAAATGGCATTTTTAGCCGCCAAACCAATGAGTGTCACCAAGCCAATTTGAAAATAAATGTCATTTTCCAGGCCAGTTACCCATATCCCCAGAAAAGCTCCCAGCGCGGCAACAGGTAAAGAAAGGAGAACAGCTATGGGGACCAGCCAACTTTCATATTGAGCTGCCAGAAAGAGAAAGACAAATAGAAATACCAGGGCCATGACTATGCCGGTTTGCCCACCTGCTTTTTTTTCCTGGTAGGATAATCCACTCCAGTCAATACCTATGTTATTAGGCAGGTGGTCGCGGGCTATATTTTCCATGATGGCCATGACCTCGCCGGAACTGTATCCCGTATTGGGTGTGCCACGGATCACCGCCGATGAAAACATATTAAAGCGTTTGATGTTTCCCGGGCCGGTGGAATAGGAGCTGTTACCCAGTGCTGTTAACGGCACCATCGCGCCATTGCTGCCTTTTACGAAGAAAAGCCCCAGGTTATTGGGATTGGCCCGATAAGGTGCTTCCGCCTGGATATATACCTTATATATGCGGTTGAACATGTTAAAGTCATTCACATAAACCGAACCTAAATAAGCCTTCATTGTGGAGTAGACATCCGATAATGGAATCCCCAGTAGCTTCACACGATCCCGGTTTACATCGAAATAGAGTTGAGGAATATCTGCCTGAAGTGCAGAAGAAATATTACCAATCTCCTTTTGTTGTGAGGCGTAGTGCAAGAAGGTATCGGTGGCCATTATCAGATTTTCCCAGGTGGCTCCTGATTTGGCTTGCAACTGCAATTCAAAACCACCCGATGTGCCCAGACCTGGTATTACAGGTGGTTTGTTAAAATAAAAACTGGCTTCGGGAATGTAATAAAAGGCCTTACGTGCCTCTTCGATCACCTCTTCCAGACTCATGTCACTGTCGCGCTCTCCCCAATGTTTAAGCGTTACAGTCAGTTCCGCCCGGGATTGATTCGTTCCCACACGGGGACTCGTGCCGGAGAGGCTTTGTACATAATCGACCGCAGGATGCGCTTTGAAATAGTCGACGGCCTGTTCCGTTATTTTTCGGGTCCGTTCCAATGTGGCACCTTCATTGAGTTCAATTTCAACGGTGAAATAGCCCTGGTCTTCCTCCGGAATAAAAGATGTTGGAATCACACGTGCTAATACGAAAATAAAAATTAAAACCATTCCAAATCCGGCAATCATGCGTTTCTGATTGGCGATGGCTGTTTGCAGGATGTTCACATACTTCTTATTTCCGATGTTCAGCCAGAGATTAATTTTGCGGAAGATAAACGCTTTTTTACGGCTGCCTGGTTTCAGGATGAGAGCACACATAGCAGGACTTAAGGTCAGCGCCACAACCGTTGATATCAATACGGATACAACAATGGTGACAGAGAACTGTCGATAGAGTTCACCTGTTATTCCCGAAAGGAAACTCACTGGTACAAAAACTGCCGCCAGAACCATGGAGGTCGCTATTAATGCACCGGCTAATCCTTTCATGGCTTTGTGTGTAGCTGCCCGGGCATCCAGTTTTTCTTCTTCCATCATGCGCTCTACTGTTTCTACCACTACGATGGCATCATCCACCACAATGCCGATGGCCAGAATGAGGCCAAGTAAGGTTAACATATTTAATGAAAAACCCATGGCGAGCATGAAGCCAAATGTTCCGATGAGTGAAATGGGGACTGCAATAAGTGGTATGACGGTTGCGCGCCAGTTTTGAAGCGATAAAAAGACGACCAGGACGACTAGTAGCAAAGCTTCCAGTAAGGTGACGTATACTTCTTTGATGGATTCATTGATGTAATCCGTCATGTCAAATGGAATCAGATAGTCCAGTCCTTCGGGGAAATTCTGACTGATTTCCGTCATGGCAGCTCTAATGTTTTCCGCCACTTCAACCGCATTGGCTCCCGGTAATAAGTAAATGGCCAACACAGCGGCGTTACCCCCATTGATACCACTTTCCTGACTATACGATGAGGCTTCGAGTGATACCCGGGCGACATCGCGCATGCGTATGATGGTACCATCGGCATTGGCACGAACGACGATCTCTTCAAATTCAGAGGCAGATTCCAATCTACCTTTAGTGGAGATGGGCATGGTGACATCAACGGCGTTGATGGGCTGAAGCCCCAGCTCACCAGCAGCCGATTCTCTGTTTTGATCTTTTAAGGCATCCTGCAGGTCTTTGACGGTGAGCCCGAAACTGGCCAGTCGATCCGGCATCACCCAGATCCGCATGCCATAGTATCGACTTCCCCGATTGGAGACCCGCCCCACACCTGGAATTCGGCGCAACACGTCCAGTACATTAATTGTGGCGAAGTTACTGAGGTAAATTTCATCAAATTTGGGATCTTGCGAAACCAAACAGAGGGTCATTAATTGACTGGATGATTGTTTTTCCACTTTCAGCCCGTTTTGGATTACTTCAGCCGGTAAACGTGATTCAGCCAGTTTCACCCGGTTTTGGATTTCGATTGCAGCTAAATCCGGATCTACATTCACATCAAATGTCACATTGATGGATAAACTACCCGAATTGGAACTGCTGGATTCCATGTAAATCATTCCGGGTGTACCGTTGAGCTCTTGTTCGATGGGTGTCGCTACGGCCTCAGAAACGGTAATGGCACTGGCCCCTGAATAGGAGCCGCTGATTTTAACAACCGGAGGGGTGATTTTCGGATATTGATCTATGGGGAGCAGCGTCAATCCAATCAATCCCAAAAGAACTATAAAAATAGATAACACGGCCGAAAAGACCGGGCGTTCAATAAAAAAACCGGGCTTCATCAGTTATTCTCTTTTTTAAGTTTATCAATGGCTTCTGCATCATTGGCAGAGATGGGAATTGCTTTTATTCCCGGATGCAGTTTTTGCTGACCTTCTATAATAATGGTTTCATTGAGTCCCAGGCCACGTTCGATGACGATCTGATTGGGTAGTTCGGGTCCTGTTTGAACGAATCGTTTTTCAGTGATGCTATCTTTACGCAGGATATAAATGAATGTGCCGCCTTTTTCAATAATGAGTGCTTTTCGTGGCACCACAATGGCATCTTCAAGAACGTCTAATAGAAATTTAACCTGGGTAAATTGCCCGGGGAGGAGGCGTTGATCGGGGTTGGGTATTTCTGCACGGACACCAAATGTTCCGGTTTTAGGGTCCACTTGAGGGTCAGCAAAATCCACAATGCCTTGCAATGGGTATTCTGTATTGTCGGCAAGAGTGACAGATATGGTTGGTTGCCAGGACCGGGTGCTGTCTGTTTCGCCAATTTTCACATCTCTTTCTTTACTTCTCAGGTAATCCAATGCAGTCATTTTAAAGTCGACAAGGATTGTATCGCTTTGCACGACGGTTGCCAGTAAGGAGTTATTACCGGGTCCAACTAAGGCGCCAATATCAATATGACGTTCACTAATAAAACCATCCAATGGAGATTTGACCTTCGTATAGCTGAGTTGGAGTTGAGCCTGTGCCAGGTCAGCCCGACTCATGGCGATGTTGGCTTCCGCACTTTCAAGGTTGGCCTGCGCATTATCCAGATCTAATTGGCTGGCTGCGTTTTGTTCATAAAGCGGTTGTAGGCGTTTTACATCGCGTTGAGCTTTATTAAATGAAGCAATGTCCTTTTTGAGTTGAGCTTGTGCTTTATCCGCACGTGCTTTGTATTGGGCCGGATCAATGATAAATAAAGGATCGTTGGCAGCAACCCGTCTGCCTTCTTCGAACATCATTTTCTCTAAATAGCCTTCTACCCGGGCACGCACTTCAACGTATTTAAAAGCCCGTATTCGGCCTACATATTCCCCAAATAATTTTACATCGTCTTGGTTGACAGATTCAACTATTACCAATGGCGCCTGTGGCGTTGTTGTTTTTTTACAAGAAAAAAATAAAATAAATAGCAGTAATAAGATAACTGCATGTGAAATGAATTGTTTCATTATGGATAGATTGACGGTCACTGTTTATTGTTCAAATATAGTAAGCATAATTCGAAAATTAGAGGGAATTGATCAAAGTCATACTTCGTTTAAGCTCTAATGTATAACCATAAAGACCTTTAGTGATTATTAATAGAGTTTTAAGTATTTATTTTTCCCAATATTCATTTTAAGAGACGATAATTGGAAAAGGCGCTTTAATTTTGTGCATCAGCTTATCTATTTCAATTTTCCTATCTTCGCAAAAAAACAGATTCGGTGATGAGTAATTTTAAAGAAGATTTGATGAAAGTGAAGGCTTTTGCCTTTGATGTAGATGGCGTTTTATCGGCACAGATTATTCCCATGCATCCCAATGGTGAGCCCATGCGCACCGCTAACATTAAAGATGGATTTGCCCTTCAATTGGCCGTGAAATTAGGTTACCCCATTGCCATCATCACCGGAGGAAACACGGAGGCTGTCCGTAAACGTTACGAAAATCTAGGTGTTACATCAATTTACATGGGAGCATCTGAAAAAATGGAACCTTTCACCGATTGGCTGGAAAAAAATAATCTAACAGCTGATGAAGTCTTGTACATGGGAGATGATTTACCCGATTATCCGGTGATGAAACGCGTGGGTATTCCGGTATGTCCATCTGATGCGGTGGAAGAGATCAAATCACTTTGTAAATACATTTCTGACCGTAAAGGGGGAGAAGGATGTGTGCGCGATGTGATGGAGCAGGTTCTGCGGGCACATGGTAAGTGGGCACTCGACTATAAATGGTAAATTAGCTAATGGCTAGAGGCTAAAAGCTAAAGCCCCATAGCTATTCTATTGTTAGGTTCGCATTAATTAGGTAAATTAAGGGCCTGATTAAATAACTATCAAAATGGCATTTCTTCGGTTGATTCGGTATAAAAACCTGTTCATAATTGCCTTGTTACAGGTGTTGTTGCGCTATGGATTGTTACTTCCCATCTTAGCCCACTATGGGATAAATCCGGTGTTAACCGATTTGAGGTTTGGTTTGCTAATAGTATCCACCATTCTATTGGCTGCCTCCGGTTATGTGATCAATGATTATTTTGATATTCGCATTGACCGCATCAACCGCCCCGATACGGTCTTAGTAGGAAAGCATATAAAGCGGCGAACAGCTCTGTTCTTGCATGTCTTACTTACGGTTACCGGCGTTTTTGTTGGTCTTTTTTTGGCTTATGTGGCCCGGAAAGAAAATTATGCATTGATGTATATTCTTATCCCGGCACTGCTTTGGTATTATAGTACGACGTTTAAGCGGCACGCTGTGATAGGTAATTTAATCATTTCCATGTTGACAGCTTTGGTGCCTTATGTGGTTGTTTCGCTGGAGTTTGCCATGCTGGCCCGGGTGCATGGCGAAGCGATCTTACAAACCAATGCCTGTTCTACCGCCTGGTTTTGGACGACAGGATTTGCCTTTTTTGCCTTCATTACCAATCTCATTCGGGAAATTATTAAAGATACAGAAGATTTGAGAGGGGATAAGGCAGTGGGATGTCGCACATTACCCATTGCCATTGGGGTGAATTTCACGAAGATTCTGGTTTCACTCCTGGTGATTGGCTCAGTTGTTACCCTATGGTTGCTTTTCTTTTTCATTCCGGAGGTTCAAAACATTCCTTATGCAGCCACCTATTTTATATTGTGTTTATCCATCCCATATCTGCTATTGTTATTCCAGTTGTATCGTTCCAAATCTTCCAACGGTTTTCATACGGCCAGCAGCATCTCGAAAGTGATTATGCTCTTGGGAATTGTCTTTATTCTATTTGCAGGTAAGGCTTTTTAAATAACTGGTGTAAGATGTTTGGGGATAGGTTTTATCAACCTATTGTGCACATTGAGATTCATTTTAATTTACTGCTTGCAATTAGTACTACTAGGTTAATAGGGTGTCTTACTGCTGATGTTTAGTCTCGCCAGGCACAATATGCTTTTGGGTGTGATCTGAATAATGCAAGTGGATTAACAAACTTTGATTTCATAATTCTGCATTCTTCCATGGTTGTTCGATATTCATCAATCTTACTCTTGGAATATCTTGTTGTATTCTATAAAAAAAACAGCGCCTCCTTTTGGGAAGCGCTGTTCACATTTGAATGATCTTGTGACGGTTCTATCGGTTGTTTTTTATTTCTTAATGACTTTCACAGTCTGTTCGCCATGTATATTAGATAGCGTGAACAAATACACACCTTTTTCAAATCTGGAAATATTTAGTGAAGCATCGTATTCATCAACTGTTTTCTTTGACAACACAGCACCAGATGTTGTGTAGATGGTTAAGATGGAACGTTCAGTTACATTTGCCAGGTAAACAACATCTGTAGCTGGGTTTGGATACACATAGAAATCATTTTCCAGTTCAGGCAAATCATTCTTAACGATCACTTCTGTATAGTGGTAGCTTGTTTTGAAATCACTGTTCCAATTGTTTGTGCTTTTGTTCCAGATAGCAGTTTCGCGCTCCAACTCAACACCCTTTGAATTATAGGTTGATTTTAATGTTTGACTGTTTGACCAGTTTGAAAGTTCTTCATTCCATTCTTCATCAATAACATGAAGGGTTGTGTCACTTTCAACAAAAATTTCAGAGATACGTCTTTTGGCAGTCCACTCACTTTTTGTTTCATCCCAGTCTTGACGAATGGTCAACGACTCGTTGGCATAATCAATAGACTCGGTTGTATATTTTCTGAATTCACTCCAGGTGTTTCCTGCCTCATTCCATTCGGATAGATGAGTGACTGGGTGGCCTTCAGAATCCTTGCTATAATTGCTTTGCCAAATATCTTTCCATTTATTGGCGGCCTGGTCCCATTCGTACTGGAAAACCATTTCCAAATCGTCATTACTATCGTATAAGTATACGTACTGCCAGTAATTCTGAAGTTCATTACTACCCTCAACTTTTTTATTGGTGTTGACCCGCAATGGATTTCCTTCTGAATCGAAGGACTTTACTTGTTCCCAAAGAGCAACCCAGCTTGAATTGGCCACATCCCATTCGCTGAAACGGACAGTTACTTTTTGCCCCCCGTTTGTGCGGGAAATGCTTTTTTGTGTTTTGTTGATCCATTCATTCGATTCGATATCATATACCTGAACCAAATTATTGGTCATCTCTTCAAATTGATTGTAGCTAAAACTTTCACGTGAAGCTTTTGTCCACTGTTCGTCCTGTGGATTATATTTTAATTCGGTCACATTTGCTACCTGACCTTCTTTTGTTAATTCAATTTCTTTTTTGAGACAAGGCTTCCAGTCGTTTAATTCCGTATTATAGCTAAATACTGCTACTGAATCCAATAAGTAATAAACACTGTCAGTATTGATTTTTCCCAGTTCTGAAGTTACCTGGCTAACATCATCACTATTACCAACACTGGTGTTAAAGCCTTTTAAAGTTAAGTCTTGAGAGAAACAGGTTGCTGCACTCATCACCCCCAAAAAAATCGCCGTCCAAACCGTCTTCATATGCATCCTTTGTTATTTGTCAAGAATTAAAAAATCTCTTTTGATTGTCGTAAGTCTAAAGTCCTTTACTCTTTAGGCTTTGTTCGTCTTTAACTGAATTTTGACGAAATGGTTTCAATCAGTGACAAAAAAACCAAAAATAATTACGAAAATCCTTGACAAATGGAAAACAGTCATAAGTTAAAATCAGGTTAAAAGCAGTTTTAATAGTAAAAAACATCAGCTTTTAGCGTTTTTAATTGTTTTATATTTGTTGTTTTTAAGTATTCAATATGTCATTAAATCCATTTAATCGTTATCAAATAGTACTGGCTTCAAGATCCCCACGCCGCAAACAGCTGCTGGAGCAATTAGGACTTGAATTTGAAATAGGAACAAAAAAAGATGTGGAGGAAACTTTTTCCGCTAATTTTTCGCCCGTTGAAAATGCAAAATATTTGTCAAAAATAAAAGCTTTTCCGTATGTAGATGATTTAATATCAGATAAAAAAATCATTATCTCTGCCGATACGGTGGTGAGCATTGCGGATAAAGTATTGGGAAAGCCCACTGATAGGGAAGATGCCATGCGTATGTTGACGCTTTTATCCGGAAATGAGCATGAGGTGATTACAGGTGTTACCCTTACATCGAAAGATAAGCAAGAGACGTTTGCCGTTTCAACAAAAGTGCATTTCAAACCCCTTTCTAAAGCCGAGATAGAACATTATGTAGACACTTATCAACCGTATGATAAAGCAGGAGCCTACGGCATTCAAGAATGGATTGGGTTGATTGGTATTGATCGCATTGAAGGTTCTTATTTTAATGTCGTTGGGCTGCCTGTTCAACGCTTGTACACTGAATTACAAAAATTTTAATTCATCCAATAAACAAATAACAATATGTTAAGAAAATCCGTATTAACGTTGATGGCAGCTGTAATGCTGCAAGTGAGTGCCCTGGCTGATGAGGGAATGTGGATCCCCATGTTGCTGAAGCAATACAATATTGAACAAATGCAGGCACTGGGCTTTCAGCTTTCGGCTGAAGATGTGTATAGTGTCAACCAGGCATGCCTGAAGGATGCAGTAGTTATTTTTGGTCGTGGATGCACCGGAGAACTGATTTCGGACAAGGGATTGATCGTGACCAATCACCATTGTGGCTATGGTCAGATTCAATACCACAGCTCGGTGGAACATGATTATTTGACCAACGGTTTCTGGGCCATGTCGCAGGAAGAAGAGTTGGCCAATCCCGGTTTGTCAGTCACTTTCTTGAAAAGGATGGAAGATGTCACATCAGCTGTGTTGGAAGGAACCACTGAGGTGATGGATGAAACAGAACGTCAGAAAGTGATTACCCAAAACATTAAATCCATCAAGGAAGCGGCTATTAAGGACACTCAATACAAAGCGGTGTTAAAGCCTTTTTTTCATGGTAATCAATACTTTTTGTTTGTCAACGAAGAGTTTACAGATGTGCGTTTGGTAGGTGCGCCACCTTCAGCCATTGGTAAGTTTGGTGGGGATACCGATAACTGGATGTGGCCCCGTCATACCGGTGATTTTTCCATGTTTCGCATCTATGCAGACAAAGACAATAAGCCTGCTGACTATTCTAAAGATAATGTGCCTTATAAGCCTTTGAAGCATTTCCCGGTGTCGATGAAGGGAGTGAACGAAGGGGACTTTACCATGGTCTTTGGCTATCCAGGAAGCACCTATCAATATGTGCCATCTTATCACCTGCAAATGTTAACCGAGACAATCAATCCGAAGTTGATTGACGTACGCACTGAGAAATTGAGTATCATGAACCGCTATCAGGGAGCGGATCCTAAAGTTCGGATTCAATATGCCGCTAAAAATGCCAGTATCTCCAACAGCTGGAAGCGGTGGATTGGTGAGAACCGTGGATTGGAAATTTTAGATGCCATTACCAAGAAGAAAGCTTATGAGGAAAAATTCAATGCATGGGTGGCAGCAAGCCCTGAAAGAGCTCAAAAATATGGTCATTTGGTGGAAGATTACTCAAAAGTATATAAAGCCTATACTGAGTATCAGTTAGCTTCTGGATACATTTCAGAGGTAGCTTTTAGAAATGGAATTGAGGCTGCTACATTGGCTGGTTCGATGGATGTTTTGGTGAAATTATATGAGGCTGAAAACCGGGATGAGGCAGTTATTCAAAAGGCTAAAGCGAAGTTGATTAAGTCAGCAGATTTGTTTTTCAAGAATTACTACCAGCCCCTTGATCAGGAATTAGCCGCCAAATTATTAACGCTGTACCATGAGAATGTACCCGCTAAATTTCAGCCTGGGGTGATGGAAACCATCAATAGCAAATACAAGGGTGATGCGAAAAAGTATGTGGATGCAGTATATAAGAAGACCCTTTTTCACAATCCAACAGCGGTTGAGAACTTGATCACTACATTTAGCGAAAAGTCCATTAAGGGTTTGAGCAAGGATCCGGCTTATCAGTTGTATCAAAGCTTTAAAACAACGTATGATGACGTGGTTTATGCCAAACTGAAAGATTATAATACAGAGCTTGGTAAATTAAACAAAGCCTACATGGCGGCTCAAATGGAGTTTGAATCGGATCGGGTGTTCTATCCTGATGCCAACTTTACTTTGCGTGTTTCCTATGGACAAGTAAAAGGTTATGAGGCTCGTGATGCTGTTTATTACAACCATTTTACCACTTTGGATGGCATCATGGAGAAAGATAATCCGGATATTTACGATTATGCAGTGCCTGCCAAACTGAAAGAATTGTACAAGAATAAAGACTACGGTCGTTACGAAGTAAATGGCTCTGTGCCGGTTTGTTTTGTTGCCACCAACCACACCACTGGTGGAAATTCGGGTAGTCCCGTGTTGAATGCAGAAGGTCATCTGATTGGTATCAATTTTGACCGGGCCTGGGAGGGCGTGATGAGCGATTTGATGTTCAACCCTGAGCAGTGTCGCAACATCTCATTGGACATGCGTTATGTGTTATTCATTGTGGATAAATTTGCCGGTGCCGGTTATTTGCTGGATGAAATGACGATTGTGGAATAAGAGATAGTCAGCAGTTATTAGTCAGAAGCGGAGTGTTCGAATGGTGAAGACGGAAGTGCACTGTGGCTACATTTGATATTATAAACCCGGAAGTTGCGATATGCAGTTCCGGGTTTTTTATATGTGACAAGCTTATGTGGGCAGCGTTAATACTTATCCTGTTCGAAGGCATATGTGTCGTTTAATGGTAACGACTATTCAGAACAAAATGCAAACTACTTAAATACAGGGCCAGAACCAATAATAAAATGGCCTTTGAAATATTTTTCGCGGATGGTTTTCGCTTCCTTTATCCAGTTGTCAATACCGGTATATTTCATGCGGCACAAATTATAGAGCTTGAAATTATGGGGGTACTTTTCTGCACCATCCCGGGCGGGTTGGAGTCGTGAGCATGGAAATTCATCGCATTCAAAACAGTAGTTTACTGCCTTGCTAGTTGTGCAATCCAGAGTTTCGCATTTGTACCCATGGTATTTGCAGCCTTTCTCTGTGCGGCACCCTTTACAGGGTACATTTTCCGGTGACAGGTTAAAGAGCTCTGAGAACTGAGGAATCCATTCCGGTAGGATATTGTCAATATAACATTCGCAATTAAAACAGTCGATTCCGCAGGGTGCAATGAGTTTTAGTTTAAGCTGGTGGTCCATTGGTTAAGATTTTAAAGGATCGTGCTTTTTTCAGGGCTAATAATTTATTGTGACAGAGGATGCGCAATCCGATTTGCAATCTGTTTCATAAATTAAATATAACGAATTTAGATCGAATATGGGAGCATTTATTGGATTGTGTTTATAGGAGCAAATATTTAACACAACGATTTAAAAATCATCTTTTTTCACAGGATCCACTTTTTTTGTGGACTTTGGCCTCGTTTTTTTGCATTTTTATCATATTTACAACAGTCGGCTTTTATATTGTAATTGGAGTTCATATATTTGTGAGATTTTGAAAGTAAGCCATGCGGATTACTCCAAAATCGACAGCAACCAACAGCAACTTATTAGTTGAAATAATAAGTAAACAGTAACATTAACAAGACCAAAAGTTATGCAGTTAGAGGGAGTTCCAAAAGCTTTTCTGCGTAAGGAAGCGCGCGAGTTTATTGATTTGTATGCCTCGCTGGGTGAGCGGGCAGAAGTATTGCTTCCCAATTTTATTTTCGATAACCTGAAATCCTTTGTCAGGTTATGTTTGGATGAACCCAATGATCCGGCCCGTCAGCAGGCAGATATTCAGAAGTATCTGTTGAAGTTCAGGGAGGAAATCCCAGGTTATGTGGACGTGTCCTTGATGCTTTATCCACATGATGATTCCAAAGCTTTTGTCTACACCTCTTTAAAACGGCAATTCAATCAGAAGCTTTCGAGCTTTATTGAACATGATTTGTTACCGAAGCAGGAAAAGACATGGGTGAGTAACATTCTGAAGTCGCATGATTTTTCGGTTGGGACGCCACCGGTGACCGATGAGACCATCCAGTTTTTATCCAAAGTAGTTCTTGGGGATTCGTTGCAGGATTTGCGTCGTTTTCGCGATGTGATCGGGGTGATTGGTGATATTGATGAGGCGCACTGGAATTACCTGATGGATACCCTGGAGCAGATGATCAACCAGAGTACACACTACACCACCAAAGCGGAAAAAGACAACTTTTTACACCGCACCGAATGGGCCGTAAACTTCAAAGGCTTAAATGGTTTAATTCGTACCGTCGTGTCCGGCAATTCGGATGTGGCAGTGGAGTTGCTCAAAGGCGAAGTATTTGGCCGCGATTGCGTGCAGGTTGTGGAGAACATCAAAGGCGATGAGTTGTTTGAACGCATGCACGATGATACGTCCAGTGTGTTTGTGGTGAAGGTGAAACACATGCGTAAGAACATGTTTGCCGGTTCCAAATGGTTCCCCATGTTATCCCGTCTGGTTATTGTGGATGACTCGCCCGAATCGCAGGCTTCCAATACCTGTCTGGTATTTAGTTTTCACAATGGCATCATCAATACCTTAAATAAAGTTCACACCAAGAAGTTAGGTGCACCGGCTAATACGCAGCTGAATCTGCGTCTGATTCTTGAAAACGTGAACGAAAAATACCTGCAGGAGTTTAAAGATCTGCTGGAAAACAAAATTAAAGAATACGATGAGGAGCTGAAAGAGCTCAAGCACGAGCAGTTGGGTGAGGTGGATAACATCGAGAAGAACACCAACCTGTTTAAGTTTGATGGGTTTACCCGCCAGATTCTGAAGGATCGTTACTCCATTCAGAAACTGCGCGATTTCATCGTTTTCATTCAAAATACCGCTAACGAGAAAAAACGCAAGGATCAGAATAAGGAGTTGATTGCTGAGTTTGAGCAGAAGATTAAAAAGTACTTCTATTCCGGTAATCCGAATTTGCAGATTGCCACCATCCTGGAAGGAGGCGGCAGAAATCAGATTCGTACCTACGGCGAGTATTTGCTGCAACGCGAATTACAACCTCTGAGTGAAGCTATTCAGGCGAGGTGTAGAAGCATCATCAATTTTATTCCCGATAACTATAAGCGGACCTTGCATAATCATTTTCACAAGAACTTCGGAGTCAATCTCTTTTTGGAGAATTATCAGAAGTACATCACCAAAGTGGATAATGAGTCGGATAACAAAGGGCGTTTCCGCAATGTGTTAATTGATCTGGGTGTCTATAAAGATTACCAGAAACTGGGTTCTGCAGAACAAGAAACCATCAAAGGGTTCATCAGTGATTTGGGTAACCTGGAGAAAACATCCATTTCGGATGATGTGCAGATGATTATCCGCGATCTGTTGTTCTTCAAAGACCGCAGCCCAAAGCCTTACATCATATATAATAAAGTATTGGCGTGGGAGTACACCGATTTGTTTTCCGATGAGCGTTTTAATATCAACCCGTTTGATATTGAAATTGAGAATCTGGAGGATCAGCGCATCGATTACGAACGCATTCACAATAAACTGGCGCGCATTAAAAATACCTTGCAGTTGTTTGATGCCACAGGCCATTTGTGGGATCGTTTCTGTGAGAATACCACCATTATCATCAATGATCCGTCCAATCCAACGGGTTATTCTGATTTCAATAAAGAAACCCTGATTGAGTTTCTGAAGTTTGTGAACAACAGTAAGATCACCTTGTTGCTGGACGAAGCCTATAACGACAGTGTGAAGGTGGCGCAGGATGAATTGCCCAAATGGCGCAGCATCTCCCGTTATGTATTGAATAACGAGAATGTATATGCAAAGATCCGGGTGGTGTCTTCTTTATCGACAACCAAAAACCTGGCCGGTTCAGGCGATCGTTTAGGCGCTTTGGTGGCTACTCCCGGCATGGCAGAGGTGGTGGAATATGCCCGCAAACGCAATACGTCGGCCAAAGGAAACAGCAGTTCGCTCTATTTCCTCAACAGTGTGTTGGAAGTGGGCATTCAGGCCAAGAAAGTGAAGGATTTGATGGAGTCGGAGTTGCCAAAGAATGCATCGCGTAGCAAGATCAAAAGCTTGATTGAGCAATTCATCGAAGCACAGGTAAAAGTTGGTGTCATTAATAAATCACGTACGCTTCAGCCTATATCTGAATTTGAAGGCAGTCCCTTGCACCTCTTTTTACTGGATGAACTGGTGGCCTTATCCAAATTGGACATTCTGGGCTTACCCGATGATTTTAAGTACAAAGAAGTACCATTCTTCATTTATTACAGTAATGAATTGCTGAAAGGACTCAACCGTTTCCGTATTAATAAGAATTTCCGGAAAGAGTCGGATCAGCGTTTGCAGATAGCTAAAAAGGTAGCGGCAAATGTGATTGATGAACTGGCAGTGGCGGATGTGTCTATCATTGATTCGGATGGCAGTTACCTGTTTAACCTGCATTTTTCTGATTTTGGCACCTACAATGATTTGGAAGAGTTCTCCAAAACCATGGCGGCCCAGAAAGGGATTGCTGCCTTGCCGTACCGGACCGGTGTGGTGCGTTTTTCATTGGGTGGATTCCTGGATGGCACCAAGGCCGGTTATGCAGCCTTTGAAAAAGAGGTTTACACAGCCCTGACCATCTATTTATCCTACTGGAAACAGTTTAAAGGCGTGCGTCAGCAAACCTCAGGAGAAGTAGAGAGCAGCACGTTATTGGCTCAGTTGTTTGGTGGTGCCGGTAAGGAGGCTTATTTAGCGGCTATCTTTGAAGATTATAAGGTCATTCGCGATCAGCAGAAGAAAGTGAGCAGCTCTTTGAAGATCAATGAAAACCGGTCATTGTATCACGCTTCACCACTGGTGAGTGGCGTGACCATTACGTCAATTGGTGATTCACAAAATTCAGTGATTGAATTCTCAGGGGCTGTGGGTGACTGCCGGAATGTGGAAGAATTTGTTCGTAGCACAGCTTTTACCAAGATCTACGAGAACTTGCTGCCGCAGATTCAGAAGGCGATCCCTCAAATTAAGAATCTCACCTTTAATACGGTGGCTTCACGTTACAGCAAAGCAACCATCTTAAAGTACATCAATAATAAAAAGACCTTTCATCCCAACCATTTTGTGTTGGACGATCCGGAAGAGAAGAATACCATGCGTGAAATCCTCATTGAGATGGAACGCCTGTTGTTCTCCGATGCCAAGATGAAGATTCTAACGCTGAAAGCCAGTGGCGATTACTTCATGGATGTGGCCCGTCTGGAAGGGGTGAACATGGTATTGAAAAAGCACATTCAGGAAATTCTGTTGCATTTCAACCTGCCCTTTGAACAGCCTACCATTGAGCCCAGCCGTAAGGAGATTATCACCACGGCCTGTGATCTGTTTGAAGAGGTAACCGGTTTGAAAATTGCTGACTTTGACCTGGAGAAGTACCTGACGCAACTGATTGAGAAGTTACGCCTGAATGCCCGTTTTGGTGCCATTGCCATCTCCTCGCGCAGTCTGGGTTTCATTATCAATGCTGTGAAAAATAAGGTATTGAATGATCAGTTGAGCATTCCAAAACAGGTATTGTACCTTTATCTGTTGCAGAATGATGATTCGTTCTATAATCTGGTGATTGAAAAACTGGTCTTTTTGCAGGAGAAGATTGATGCTACCGACGATGGTGAATTGAAAATCTTTACCGAGAACCTGCTGACAGACATTCTGCCGCAGGAGCTGGAAGATATCATGGATTACATTATCCGGAAAAAAGATATAAAAGTAGCAGAAGAGAAACTGGATGAGGTGACTCAGAAAGTGGTGAACTTCATCATTCACCTACAGAACCTGACCAAGGGGACGGATTATTACCAGCGTTATGCGCATACCCTTATTAAGGTGGTGAGTGTGCATTTCAGCCGTCAGAATTCCCATGTGAACCAGATGATTCAGCATGGTATCTCCTTGTACCGTCATTTTGAGATGGAAGATACCACCCTGGATACCTATGAAGGCGGTTCCTTGAAATGGATCAACGAATTGATGACCAAATGTGGGGTAATCTCCGTGGAACAACCCATTCAGCTGCATACCCGCATTGTGACCGATGCCAAGAAGCGTGAATATCCGTTCCACAAGATCGATCGGTCTGAAGAAGTATCCGATTACCTGATGGACATGAACGAGGGTAATTCCAGGAATGATTACATCAAAGCTTTAAGTACCAAGCCCAGCTCCAAGTTTTTTGAGCGTCGTTTGGCTCGTTTTGTTGCCAACATGGATCCGGATGATTACCGTTGTAAGATCTTGCAGCACGGTGCCGTGAAGGAGATGTTTGTGTTCCAGAAAGGATACATCAAATACATGACGGATAATTTCCGCCTGATGCAATACAAGGATATCTCGTTGCAGGAAGCGCGTAACTTCCAGCCGGATGTGCTGTTGTTCCTGGGCGCGCCGGAGAAAGTGATTTCCTTCCCGCAAGTCGGATTTTTCGACATCAAAGGGCCCAATGGTTCCATCAAAACACTGGTGACCCCATTGAAGAAGGAAGCCGATTATTTTGGCGATGTGAAGAAACCACGCCTCACCATGATCAATGAGAAGGTGAAGGAAATGGGGGGTATCCCTAAGCACGGATCGCTGTTCGCCGTGGAGTTGGAAGATGGCAGCATCTTCGTGATTGAGATTGATGGCGATAGCGGAGTGGGTAAATCAGAGATGATTGCGGCTTTGATCCTGAAATGGTTGAAGCAGAACTTGCCTGGTGTGCGTTCCATCAAGATGATTGCCGGAGATATGTTCCATGTGTTCCGCGATAAGGAAGGTAATATTTACGGTTTCGGTACCGAGGTGGGTGACTTCTCCCGTGTGACTGATTTTGACCCTGACTTCATCAAATATTACAAGTATTTGTTTGAAAGCAGTGCCGACAGTAATGTGGAAGATTTGAATTCACGTAGTACCGTGAGTGGTTTGTGTGAAATTCAGATGCCCTATAAGATTGACATTATCCTGACGGCGCATAATTACAGCAAGGAAGAAGGCGGTATTACCCGTGTGGATAATCCGGAGAACTTCATGATGTACATCGATTCGCATGGCGAGCGTAAAGAGAAAGCCACCAGTCAGGATGGACCGAACTTTCAGCGTACTTTCCTGCGTTACACCGCTGATAAGAACCTGGTGGAGGTATTGGCCAAGCATGGTAACTACCTGGATGATGTACTCGACTGGGAATACGTGGCCAGCGAGAAGAAATATTACCTGGCCTCATCCTATAAGATGATGGATAAGATTGACATCGAAAAAGTGGTAAACCAGATTTTTGATAGCAAAACCTTTGTTGACAACAAGGAGAAGGTGACCATTCAAAAGGTGAACTTCGACCTGGTGAAAAACCGTTTCATAGCCGTTGTGTTGCCCGTAGGTGGTGATGCTGCTGAAACACGTGAAGTGGTGATTTGTCGCAATGTGTTTGGTCAGATGTTTGATGCATTGGCCAGTACGCCTGCCGGACAGCCCTTCATTGCGCAGGAAGAGCAGGTGGCCAGTCGGTATTACTTGACCGATGTGTTAAGTGGTGGCGCCGACCGCAAAGGAGCGGGTGCCAAGGTACAGTGTGGCATTCTGTCCACCGAGATCGGTAAGAAGGGTAAAGAGATCACCGGACCTCAGAAAGCTGCTGAAGCATTGACCAACCTGATTCAGGATCTGCGGGCTGGAAACGGCGAGTTGAACGAGCAGAAGAATCAAGTGCGTAAGCTGGTGCGTGCGCATTATTCGCACATCTTCCGCAACGGAAGGGCCAGCAATGAAATCTGGCGTTATAACTTCTACCTGTATCAATTGGATAAAATGATGAAGGCAGAATTCGTGCGTATGGACGACCCCACCAAAGAGGTGAATCTGGATGGCGTAAATATGTTTACTCCGAAAGATAAAAACACACCGTTTAGTCCGTTGTTGGTGACGCCTAATCTGAACATCGAGTTGAGTAGTTTCGGAGAGACGTGTAACGAACTGATGAGTTTACCAAATTATCCGGAGTTTGCTGAAGAGTTCATGGATGGTGCCGATAAATTGTACGAAGCGCAAGGTTATGCGCAGGAGACCATGATCAACAACATGATTACACAGTTGCTGTTGATGGGTGAGTACATTGAGTTTGACGACTTGCTGAAAGGGCGCATCACCGAAAAGGTGAACCGCGAAACCATTGCAGCTGCCAAATATGCGGTGCTGAAAGAGTTGGATCGTCGCCAGGCTGAAGTCATTCGCAGTAAAGCTGCTGAGGCTGCGGCTAAAGCCAAGCCCGAACCCGGTAAGTCAACTGGTAAATCAGGTAAAGGTTCTGAAAATAAGAATGAAAAGAACTAAAGATAGGTCTAAGTAAACGGTTTACAATAACCATTTCACACCCCACTGGCTTTTGGCTGGTGGGGTGTTTTTGTATTTATGCAAAATGAAGCGTGACAGTGGTGGGGATCACACGTGACCTGGATTCCTATCACGTGTGCCTCGCCTGAAAGTCACACGTGGTTTCGGTCGAGATCACGTGTGGTTTGGATCAACATCACGTGTGGTTTTACCTGAAACCACATGTGGTTTTTGGCTAAATGAGGCGTGCTTGTTAGGCTAGTCACGCCTTAATTACTGATACACCTTCACCCAATCCACCATCATCTGCACCGGCAACGCATTTAGATCGACTTCTCCTACCCAGGAGCCACCCAATTGCTGATCGATTAACACAAAAAACGGCTGATCATAGGGCCATTGCGAGGAATCGACGTCGGGCACACGCGGATAGCGGAAGGTTTCGTCCCCATTGAGGGTGAAAATCAGGTTATCCGGTGTCCACTCCAGACCAAAGGTGTTAAATTGGCTGATGTCTATTGGGGCCGTTCCTCCATGCGGAGGATTTTCTTTTTCTTTCAATTCCAGGGTGTAATAGGAGTGAGTGGTTTGGTAAATGAGGTCATCGTAATTGAGGTGCTCCATGATATCAATTTCCCCATTGCGGGGATAGGCGCCATTTTTCTTCTGTTCGGCCAGCATCCACATGGCCGGCCAGGCCCCTTGGGCACATTCCAGTTTGGCATGTATTTCTATTTTGCCATATTGAAAGGCGAATTTTCCTTTGGTATATAGACCACCGGTGATGAAAGGACGCGGATCGCTCAGTGTATCCGGATTGGCAATGCCTTTCAGAATCAGATGCCCATCCGTCAGCGAATAGCATCGGTCATCGCTGCTCATGTGGCGATTCCAGTCAGCTTCTCCGGAGGGAATGCGGGTCCATTTAGTAGTGTCTATTTCAGGACCGTCAAATGAATCTTCCCAGATTAATTGCCAGTTGGCGTCTGCCCGAGGTATTTTTTGGACATAGATGTACTGGTCTATTTGGGTATAGGGAACCTGGCGACAGGCCGTTAGCGTAGTTACTGCAATAAGAATGATCAGGATGCCGGTTCTCATAATTTTGTAGTTCATGATTCAATGTGATTTGGTAAGTATCTTTCAACGTTATAAGTACAATAAAAAAGTTGGACTCCCACAAATAATCAAGATGTTTTTTGTATAAATCGCCCCATTTGGTCTATTAATGTGGTATTTTTAGTAGTTAAAAAAATAGAGACGATGCGAATAGAATACGACATTAAGTTAGGATTTAAAGATGTGATGTTTAGGCCCAAGCGTTCAACCTTGAAGAGCCGGTCACAAGTGAGTTTGGAACGGGAATTCCGCTTTATGCATGGGGCTGCCAACTGGACGGGTATTCCCATCATGGCTGCCAATATGGATACAGTGGGCACCTTTGAGATGGCGTTGGCGTTGAGCTCAAAAAAGATTTTCACAGCCATTCACAAACATTACACGGTGGAGGAATGGAATGCTTTTCTGGCGGCTGCACCTACCGGCATTGAAAACTACATTGCTGTTAGCACCGGAACCGGGGAGAGTGATTTTGAGAAGCTGAAAACCATTATTGCCACCAATGCCCATTTGAAGTTTATTTGCATTGATGTGGCCAATGGGTACTCGGAGCATTTTGTGGCTTTTGTGGAACAGACGCGTGCTCAATTTCCCAATCATGTGATTTTAGCAGGCAACGTGGTGACCGGTGAAATGGTGGAAGAGCTCTTATTGGCCGGTGCTGATATTATTAAAGTGGGCATAGGGCCCGGATCCGTGTGTACCACCCGGGTGAAGACAGGAGTGGGCTATCCACAGCTTTCGGCCATTATTGAGTGTGCCGATGCAGCGCATGGTTTGGGTGGTCATATCATCAGTGATGGGGGCTGTGCCACGCCTGGTGATGTGGCCAAGGCTTTTGGGGCCGGCGCCGACTTTGTGATGTTGGGAGGTATGCTGGCCGGTCACGATGAGAGTGGCGGCGAACTGATCGAACGTGATGGCAAACACTACAAACAGTTTTATGGCATGAGCTCATCAACCGCCATGAAAAAGCATGTGGGCGGGGTGGCTGAATACCGCGCCAGTGAAGGCAAGACCGTGGAAGTACCTTACCGTGGATCGGTGGAAGCAACGGTTCAGGATATTTTGGGAGGTGTACGCAGTACCTGTACTTATGTGGGGGCTGCAAAACTGAAAGAACTCTCCAAACGCACGACTTTTATACGCGTGGAAGAGCAGGAAAATCGAATCTATACAAGGTAGTTTTTAAGAAATGATGATACAACCTCACCTGATTGTTTTGGGTGAGGTTTTGTGCATTGGACGAATGTATATAGAAAATTCACAAGGAACTGTTAAGTCGTCTCTCGCCTTTACTTTTGGGCCTGCACGTCTTTACAATAAGCCAGGTGCTTTTCGTTGACCGGATACGCTTTGCAAATATCTGGCCTTGCTTCGTAAACCGTACAGGACGCATGGCCATCTTTTTCACCCAGGAAAAGACAACTACCATTATCCAGCGATAACAAAAAATAACCATCTTCAGCTGCTTTCCCTTTGGGATTGGTAAACTGATCGAAGGTCAGTCCCGTGTATTTTTCCAGCCTGGTGATTTCACTTGCTGATACTTCCACAAAAGGAAAATCCTGACAACACCGCGCACAATTCTGACACATTTCCTCCGATATGAAGTTTTCCATGGTTTTTGTTTTCGAGTTAATTTTCGATTGGAAAGGTAGCTAAAACATGTGATGATAAGGAATAACTTAATGATGAAATATGCATTTTGCAATAAGGCCGGATTATGAGTCCGGCCTATCCTTAATACCTGAAATCTTTAGTTATTTGCTATGGTTGTACCATCTTCGAAATGCGCACGGTTTCTCCATAAGTATTCGTTGCAATCAAGTAAACACCAAAGGTGATTGGACTGCCAGGGACTGCTTTGACAGAACTTCCTGTGCTACTGCCGCTGATGTAACCTCCAGAAGCGGACCAATTATAGCTAATTCCTGACTGAGGACAACTGGCACTTATGGTTATGGGTTTGTTTAAGTCGGAAGGATAAAGTCTGCTTGGGAAACCGTTTATAGACACTATAAATGCAGGATATAATTTCACAAGTGCATTTTGATCATGACCTGAAAATCCATTCCAACCATTTAGTGCTGTATTACCGTTCATCACAGAATTTGGATCAGGATTACTACCACTTGTTGGTGTACCTGATATGCCAATGGCTGAAGATTCACCTAAACCACTCCAGTTAGTATGTCTAAAACCTAAACAGTGACCTAATTCATGCACCATGTTATATAGCTTTTGTGAAGAACTCATCGTGCGATTGTTGAAAAAATCCAGGTTAATACGAATCGATGGCCCGGCATTACCGCCTGTTGGCCAGGATGCGGCAGCTAATACCAGGTTTCCAAAAGCTCCATTATCCGACTGTATGGTTATATCTGCGCTTGAAGATGTTGTATAGATAAAATGGATTCTACTTCTGGTTACGCCATTCCAAAGGTTTAGTGCTTGTTGAACTTCGGTATGCCAATTGTCTAAACCGGACGAAGGAATGGAGTTGTCAATTCTGACAGTGATGTTGGTTTGATTGTTGTAACTGATCAAACTGTTTACTCTGGCTTGTTTTAAGTTCGTTTCTGTGTTGTTCAATGGTAGGTAAGTTGTGAGGCGTGATTTCTCAAGCAAGATATCCTCTTCCACCAAATAGGCATCGCCAACATCAGTGATGCCTTCGGTATTGAACCCTAATTGCTCAATTAACTGTAAGTGCTCTTCGGATAGAGGTTGAATTTCTTCTGTGTTGCTGTTCTTTTGGCATGATGCCAGGAAAATCACACAATAGAGTGCGATTGCATAGTTAAAATAACGCATGTTGTAAAATTGGTTTTAAAGAATTGCCTACTCTCTAAGCTTTTCGGCTTCCGCGTATAGGTTAATTGCATAAAATTCAAAACGTAACAGGTTTAAAAGTTAATAAATGTTAAATTGAAGTATTGCGAAAGTAGATTAGGCTTTCTTTCCTTATTATAACTGGCCTTTGTCTTACAAATAGTTTATTACCTGTCAGCTTACTGTTCTATTAATAGAAAACTGTAAACAGCCATTTTAATGTTTTGACGGCTTGCTGAAATACTAGCTAGCAGCCTGTCGGACTTAGCTGGAAAGCCTAATTTAATTAGCTTTAGGCCATGAAACGCTTTATTAGTGCAGATAGAGAACAGACAATGTTAATGCCATATGACTTAGGAGACTGGTTACCAGAAAGCCATTTGGCACGATTTGTAGTTGAAATAGTAGACAAGCTTAATTTTAATGATATTTATAGCCAGTATAAAGGTGTTGGTTCTACACCATACGATCCTAAAAATGCTTTTGTCACTGATTTTTTATGGCTATTCTACTGGCATTTTCAGTTCTCGAAAAATAGAAAACGCCACCTATGATTCAGTTGCCTTTCGTTTTATAGCAGGGAATCATCATCCTGATCATGATACGATATCAACTTTTCGGAAGCGTTTTCTTACTGAAATCAAGGGCTGGTTTAAAGAAATATTGCTCATAGGCAAGGAATTGGGAGTTGTAAAAATGGGGAACATCCACATTGACGGCACCAAGGTTCAGGCGAATGCATCCAAGCATAAGGCCATGAGTTATGAGTACATGAAAAAGCTTGAAAAGCAACTTGAAGAAGAAATTTTGAAGCTATTAGATATTGCTGACAAACAAGATGAACAAGATAGAAAGGTTGAGCTCGATATTCCTGAGGAGATCCAGCGCAGAAAAGACCGTATTCAAAAAATTAAAGAAGCCCAGGAGGTTGTAAAAATGCGCGCTGAAGAACGCTACCAAAAAGAAAAGGAGGAATATGACCGGAAAATGCAAAAACGGGAGGATCACGAGAAGCGAACCGGTAAGAAGCCTCGCGGCAGATCTCCTAAAGCGCCCAATGATAAGCCTAATGAGAAAGACCAGTATAATTTTACCGATCCACAATCACGCATCATGAAGACCCAAGGTGTTTTTAACCAGTGTTATAATGGGCAAGCTGCCGTTAATGAAGATATGCTAATTGTAGGTGCCTATTGCAATAATCATGTCAATGATAAGCAGGAATATATTCCGACTATTGATTCAGTGCCACAAAGACTTGGAAAAATAACAAATGCTGTTGCCGACACTGGCTATTTCAGCGAAACTAATATTGAGCAATGCGAAAAAAGAAATATAAAACCGATAATTTCTACCGCACGTGAAAAACACAATAGTTATCTGGAAGAAGTGTTAAGCACTGAATGTGAAAAAGAAAAAGCCAGCAGCCCGGTAGAGAAAATGAATCAAATATTAAAAAGTAAAGAAGGGAGACAGCTTTATAAAAAACGGAAACAAACAGTTGAACCGGTATTTGGCATCATAAAGGAAGTTTTAGGGTTCAGGCGTTTTTCCCTGAGAGGGGAATTTGAAACGGATTGTGAATGGTCGTTAGTATGTATTGGATACAATCTTAAAAGAATGTTCAAACTTGCAATGCAATAATATGTAAAACGATATGGCTAAATGACAAAAAAGTGGAAATAATGATGGGGTTTTAACCTAAACCAAAAATTATTCGCCAATAATCAAAAACTGGCCATCCTAAAATAGCCAGTCGAAGATAATGCTGGAATTGATGATTTCTTAAAGTCCGACAGGCTGCTAGTTAGAGGTTTGGATTGCAGCTAGTAACGAGTAAGGCGACGAGAAAGGCATATCCTGTGTTAATTCCCAAGCCATGATGCCATGATAACCTTGCCTTTTTAAAAAGTCAACTTTGCTCTTCATCAGATCGGGACCATTGTAACTGTATACACCGTATTTATTGGAGTGAGCGGAGGGAGTCGATTTCTCTACAATAGAACGATAGGTGAGGGCTCTGGGACTATCAACGCCTTCCGCATAAGGCCGCCAGGCAAAGAAAGGGACACCGACAATTAATTGATTGGATGGAAATCCATTTTGTTTATAGGTATCTAACCATTGCGCCATTTGCAGGAGCGTAGCCTGGTTTCCATTGGCATCTAAAATACCATAACTCATCAGGTTGATTTGGTCCACCTGGTGCTTAATTTGGTAAGCCAGATCTGTGTGACTCACTTCTAAAGCGACCGTGAATAAAAGGTTATTTTGCCGGAAAGCCAGGCTCATTTCGTTTATTAAATCCCGGAAATCGTCTTGATCAACAGGATAGGGGTAGCCTTCCCAATCCAGATCAATACCAGTGATTTCATGACCTAAACAAAAGTCTACCAGTTGTTGGATATAAGCCGTGCGTTTGGTTTTGGAGGCGGCCATTGCGTGGATGGTTTCTGATTCGTACATGCCGCCAATGACAATAAACAGTTCACACTGTTCATCCTCTATATGTGCTTTAAGTGTATTTAGGTTTTCAATATCCCGATCAAAAAATTGAAAGTTTCCCTCAGCATCCGGCCAGAGTGAGAAATAGTAAATTCGCTGAAGGACGTTTAAGCAATTCAGATCAAAGCGATGGAACGAATAATAAGGGATATAGCCGGCAATGATGAGTTTATGGTTTGTTGGTTCAAGTGGTTTTGGCTCGTCATCTGCTTGTTTTGAACAAGAAAATGACAAGAGCGAAATGATAATCAGCCAGGTGGCAGTTGGAATGCAAAACTTTAGTCTTATGAAAATCAGGAGAAGGCGGGGAAAGAACATTGAGAATAGGTACGGCATAGTTCTCATGGCAGGTTGGTTTAGGGAATCCTCCATATTTGTAGTATCTATACAAATATAAGAGATTAAATGGATTAGTAACAGGCGATAAAAGAGTTGTAATGAGTGTTTAAAATAGTAGTAAAACTTTTAAACAAGAGTATTGTTAATAAATTAGATTTTAACTGATAAGCGATCTTTTCGTGAAAGTTATACTCGAAAAGACAAATGAAAGCTTAACTGAAAACTTTAACCTGCATGAAGGAATCTGCTAAAAACATTCAACAATCAGTAGCTGTCATTGGAGCGGGTATTGGCGGTTTGGCAGCCGCTATTCGCATGGCTCGGCTGGGTTTAAGAGTCGACGTGTACGAGCGCAATGATCATCCCGGAGGTAAGTTATCAGAAATACGACAGAATGGGTATCGCTTTGATACCGGGCCGTCTTTGTTCACGTTGCCAGAGTTGGTGGATGATTTATTTGAAAAAGACAAAGACCTAAATTTCAGTTACTCGAAATTAGATACCATCTGTAATTATTTCTATGAGGATGGCTCCTTACTTAAAGCTTATGCAAATGTGGATCAATTGGTGCAGGAGTTGAGTGAGCAGACCGGAGAGCCCTCCCAACACATTACAAAATTTTTAAATCACGTCAGGCAAATCTATCAGGGGTCCGCCGATTTATTTCTGTTTAATGCCTTTCATAAACCGCTGCGCTTTTTAGCTCAATTTAAATTCAAAAATCTACCAGGCTTATTGAAGGCCAATCCTTTGGTGAGTATGCATACGGCCAATAAGCGGTTTTTTAAGAGTGAGAAGCTGGTTCAGTTATTTGATCGATATGCTACCTACAACGGTTCCTCGCCTTTTATGGCGCCCTCCACATTAAATGTTATCAGTCACCTGGAGCATAACATAGGTGCTTATTTTCCGGATGGCGGCATGTATCAGATTGTTGACAGCGCCTATCAATTGGCTAAGCATTTGGGCGTGAACTTTCATTTTGAGACAACCGTGCAGGAGATAATAACCCAGGATTGCCGGGTTTCCGGTATTACAGTGAATAATCGGCAGAAGACCTGTGATTTCGTGGTGAGTGATGGTGATATCTTTCAGGTTTATAAACATTTGCTACCGCATGTGAAACCCCCGTCAATGATTCGAAAACCAAAATTGTCCTCTTCGGCCATCATTTTCTATTGGGGCATTAAACACTCGTTCCCTCAATTGGAGCTGCATAATATTTTGTTTTCCGGTCAGTATGAGCAGGAGTTTGATGTGTTGTTTAATAAACAACGGATCAGTGAGGATCCAACAGTCTATCTGTTTATCAGTAATAAAATGGTTAAGACGGATGCCCCTTTGGGATGTGAGAATTGGTTTGTGATGGTGAATGCACCGCATGATAGCGGACAGCATTGGGATGCGGTTGTACAACAGGTACGCTTGCATGTGATCGCTAAAATAAACCGCCTTCTGCACACCGATATTGAACGTTTCATAGAATCCGAAACCATTCGGCATCCGGTCACTATTTTTGAGCAAACCAACAGCACCAAAGGAGCTTTATACGGCAATAGCTCCAATTCATTGTTGGGTGCCTTTTGGAAGCACCCCAATTTTTCCCGTCCGTTTAAGAATCTGTTTTTTGTGGGTGGCAGTGTCCATCCGGGCGGTGGTATACCATTGTGTCTGGCCTCAGCTAAAATAGTGGAAGATGAAGTTAAACGCTTAATTAAAAAATGATGGTGACTCTTACCCAAAAACAAACCAATCGTATTGCAGCTGTTTTAGCGCTCTTTTACCTGGTGGGGGTGCTTGGTTTTAGCTTAGCGGCTACCGCTCCTTTTTTTCATAGCCTCACAGGGTATACTATTTTAGGCTCATTTTTAGTATTGCTCGTGACGCACCGTGAACACACGCTTCGCTTTTGGGTGCTGGGCACCCTGGTGTTTATGGGTGGATTTTTTATTGAAATGATAGGGGTGAATACTGGCCATGTGTTCGGAGAATACATCTACGGGATTCATTTGGGGCCTAAATTAGGGCATACCCCCTTATTGATTGGGGTGAATTGGTTGATGTTGATTTACATGGTGTGGGCCCTCATTCAGGATTGGGCGCAACCATTTCTGGTAAAAACAACCATTGGGGCTGTATTGATGACCGGATATGATCTGTTTCTGGAGCCCATTGCCATGGAGACCAATATGTGGACGTGGCCCAATCAGGTGGTTCCGGTGCAAAACTACCTGGCCTGGCTGCTGGTGAGCTGGTTGTTTCTGGCCCTGTTTAATTGGGGAAAGATAAGTTTTAAAAACCCTTTGGCAGTACCGTTGTTTATTATACAGTTACTGTTTTTTGTGGTATTAAATGTGATTCATCATGTGGGGTAAGATTTTAATAGTATGGCTATTGGTGGGAGGGAGTTGGGGTTTGACAGCAGCTCAGTCTCCTGGGGAAGAACCAGGTGTTCAGTCCAGGCTTTATGAAATATATGCAAGTGGTGATATTGAACAGTGGCCCTCTGTTATTGAAGCCTTAAAAAGACGTCAGAAACAGTCGGACAAGGCTGAAGTGCAATACGAACTGACCTTTGCCTTATACGGTTACATCGGGTATGCCTTGGAAAATGGCCACAAAAGCGAAGTGAAGAAATATCTGGATGAGGCCATCGCCGCGGCTGAAGCTTTAGGTGAGACGTCGGCGTATCAAGCAGCAGGCTACGCTTTTTTGGGAACTTTTTATGCCTTTGAGATGCAGTTAGCCACCTATAAAATTCCTTTTTTGGGTCCCAAGAGTATGGCCGCCCTAAAAACGGCAGAGAAAGCCGATTCCACCAATGTGCATTTCCTGGTAGAGCAAGGAAATCAGTTGTTTTATAGCCCGTCTATTTTTGGCGGCGACAAACAGTTGGCCATCACTTATTATCAAAAAGCATTGGATCAAATGGAACACTCTGCTTATTTCCGGAAATCATGGTTTCGTGTGAACACGTTTAAGCAATTGGAAAAGGGATATCGGTCAACCCAACAAGTAAAGTCAGCTGATGAAACGTATGGCTTAATGGTTCAGCTGTTTCCGGAGTGTAAATGGGAGGGTGCTCAAGCTAAGAAATGATTATTTTTTGAAGATATGTTTCACATAGATCCAAATTTTAATAATGGAATGGTACGATTAACGCTTACAGGCTTAATTCAGATGGAGGAAGTAGCAGAAATAGCAGCTGCTGTTCATGGCATTTCTGCGACGCATATACTCTGTTTACTGACCGATGCCAGAGCCGCCAGGTATGATTTTGAGTATTTCGACATGGATCAGCTACTCAGTATCACCGATCGATTTATTCGACCTGAGGTCACCGTTTTTGAAGCATTATTGATTCACGCCCCGCATGAAATGGCACTTTCTACGATATTTGACAAAAGGCGATCCCGTCCGGCTTATCACACAAAGGTGTTCTCGACTGAAAAGGCCGCCATCGATTGGCTGGAGGTGAAAGTCAGCGATGGTCAGGGCTGATTATTTCACCGGTTTGCCAACAGTAAACCAGAAACAAGACCCTTCATTGGGCTGGCTTTCCACACCTATTTCCCCGCCATTTTTCGTAACAAACTCCTTACAAATAATAAGTCCTAGGCCGGTTCCTTTTTCGCCGGCAGTCCCCTCGGTTTTAACTTTCTGATCGATGCGGAACAGTTTACGCTGGTTTTCTTCCGGGATCCCGATGCCGGTATCGTGTACCGTTACTTTCCAATGATCTGCGCAATCATCAACACTCAGATGGATGGTGCCGCCCGAAGGTGTAAATTTCAACGCATTACCGGTTAAATTACGGATCACCGTGTTGATGGTGTCCCGGTCGCCCAGGGCCATGAGCTGGTCCGGTGCCGCCACCTGGAGACGTATGTTTTTCTTCTCTGCCGCCATGCGGTAGAGGTTGGCATTTTCAGAAAGCAAAGCGGAGAGATCGAATGGCTGTTGGTGGAAACAAATTTTTCCCCGTTGGGCGCGCGACCAGGTCAGCAGATTCTCCAGCAATGCATAGATTTGTTTTGCGGAGCTATCCATGCGGGTCAGCCCTGATTTACGTTCCTCCTCATCGGATTCATCATAGTTGCTCACCAACACATCACTGATGGACATGAGGCTGGTAAAGGGGTTTTTTAAATCATGTGATATGATGGAGAAAAACTTATCCTTTGTCGCATTCATTTGCTTCAGATTTGTTTCCGATTCTTTTAGTTTCCGATTGGCTTCTATGATTTGCAGGTTCTGCCGGCGAAGCAGTTTATTGGTTTTTATCTTCACCAAATAGCGGTGCACAAAAATGGCCAGGACGATGATCACCAACAGTTCCAGCCCCATAAACCAGTAGGTTAACCAAAATGGCGGACGTACTGTAATGCTTAGTTGGGTAGGTGTTTCAATCCATTCACCATCCGCATTGGTCGATTTTAGGCGAAAGAAATAGTGGCCGGGTTTCACATTGGCATAGGACACGTAATTGCGATGGTGGGCCTGGTGCCAGGCTTTGTCCAGCGGGTAGAGTTGATAGGCATACGCTGTTTTTTCCGGAAACAGGTGGTTCATGCCGGAAAACTCAATGGAGAAGAAGCGCTGTTTGTAGTTGAGTACAATTTCATCGCAATAGGAAATGTGTTGACTTAAAACCAACAAGCTGTCTGACTCCAGAACCTGGTTCAGTTCTTGGGCGTGGGGATCAATTTCCACTGGCTTGCCAAGAATCTCCAGGCGAGTGATAATTGGTTGGTTAACTTTCAAATTTTTTGAAATGGCATCCGGCATTATGCGGTTCACCCCATACACACCGCCGAAATACAGATACCCACTGGGCCCCTTGTGAAAGGCACCGCCATTAAATTCATTGCTCTGCAAGCCATCGTGTACATCAAAATTCCGGCATGTTTTGGTGTGGGGATTAAAACAGCAGATGCCATGATTGGTGCTGAGCCACAGGTTTTCATCCCGGTCGGGCAAAATGCCGTAAATAACTTCATTGGGTAAACCATCGGCCATGCCATAAAAAGTGATGAGGCCCGTTTGAGGATCCAGGGCGTTGAGGCCTTCATTGGTACCGATCCAAAGCAGTCCCGCCGGATCTTCATAAATGGAAAAGACAATGTTGTTACTGAGTGAGGTCCCGGGTCCCGAATTCATGGAGTAACAGGTGAAGGTCCCGGTTTCCGGATCCATCCGGTTGAGGCCACCACCATAGGTGCCCATCCATAAAAAGCCATTTTTATCTTCTATAATGGATGAATAGATAAAATTATGGGATAAGGAAGCGGGGTCTTCCGGATGGTGGATATACCGGGTGAATTGTTGACTGTGTCGATCGAAGCGGTTGAGCCCGCGGCGGGTGCCCACCCACAAGCGGTGTTGCCGGTCTTCGAACACAACCCGCACCGAATTATCAGAGAGGGCGTGAGGGTCACCGGGCGTATGCCTGAATACTGTAAAATCATTGGTTTGGGGGTTGAAGCGATTCAATCCGCCACCATCGGTGCCAATCCACATGGTGCCCTGGTGATCTTCGTAAATTTCGCGCACCGACGAATGGGATAAACTCCCTTTTTTATCCGCTTGGTGATCATAAAACACAAAACGCCCCTCGGCCGGCACATAGCGACTAATACCCGTGTTGTTACTGCCCATCCAAAGGGAGCCGTCACGGGCTTCGCAGATGGCCCAAGTGAAGTCGCTGGACAAACTGCTTGAATGGAGGGGATTGTGTTTAATCAGATCAAACTTATTGGCTTTGGGATTGTACCTATTCAAGCCGGCCCCGAAGGTCCCTAACCAGACATCCTCGGAATAGTCATCCACATAAATGCAATTGATGGCGTTTTGACTAAGGCCATTTTGATCCACCGGATTATGAATGTACCGGTCCACCTTTAAATCGGGCGCTATGCGGTATACACCTGATCCATGTGTGCCATACCAGAGGTAACCCTGGGTGTCATGCTGCAGGGGCTTTGAGGGGTTAATGGCCAGGCTGTGGGAGGTATCGATGGCATCAACCAGGCGTTGGGCCATCCCGGTGGCTGAATTGTACAGGTAGAGTCCCTTATTGGTGCCGATCCACAAGCGGTTGGGGGCATCGCAGAGCAGGGATTCATAGGTTTCATCGGCTGCCAGGGTTGTCAGGGGACGAATTTCCGTGAGTGACTGGTTGGATGTGTCGTACTGAAACATCCGTTGGCCACCACTCATCCAAAGGGTGTTGTCCTGTTGTGCAATGGCCCGGATTGATGCGTTTTGCTGCGGCAGCAGAGACGTGCATGCGCCGGTAGCACCATCGAACACAAAGGCGCCTGTGCTGGTGCCAATCCACACGCGGTGGCTGCTGTCGGGTAACAGGGCCTGAACAGATCCGCTGACGGGCGTGATGGTCTCCACTGCCTGGGTAGACAGGCGGATGGCATGGAGCCCGCTGGTGGTACCCACTAAAAGCAAGTCCTCCGAGGCCTGTTCCAAGCCCGTGATGGTGTCATTTAAGAGTTGATGAGCCGGATCGGCCTGGCGATTGAAGTTGGTGAACACAGCTGTGCGCGGATTGTAGTGCGATAAGCCGGCGGTGGAGCCAAACCATAAATCCCCGCGACTGTCTTCGTGAATGGATTCAATCCATTTATACACGATGCTGTTTGAGTCCTGAGGGCTGGAGCGGAACACCTTGAAGTGGTAACCATCAAAGCGGTTCAGGCCATCTTCGGTGCCAAACCACATGTATCCTTTTGAATCGCGATGCACGCAGTACACCGAGCTTAACGATAAGCCATCGGCAATGGTGAGGTGCTGAAAACGCACGGGCGAATGTTGACCAAACGATATGTTGGAGAGAAATACAAACAGGCAGGCAATGAACAGTCTTTTCATAGTGGGGATGGGCTTAGCTGCTTTAAAAATAGTGATTTAGTTGTGTTTAACAAATAGTTATTGGTCGTCTGTAAAAAATAATTTCAAAAAAAGTAAAAAAAGAATAGGGGTATTTCTGGCGGGCAGATGTCCTTTAGACGAAATCACGGATTACAAACTTTTAAACCGATATACCATGAAAGCAGTGAGTTATCAAACCAGGAATTTTACCAAGTCGTTCGTACTTGTTGTAATGGCTCTTTTCCTTGCCGGTCAGTTGATCGAAGCCAATAACTTTTTCAGGAAAAAGCAAGATCAGGATACCCTTTCGTACGTTCAGTATAAAGGAAAAATATTGGATGCTGAAAGTGCGAAAGCCTTAGTGTTTGCCACCATTACCATTGATGGGACAAACATTGCTACCGTCACCAACTCCGAAGGCGACTTTACGTTGAAAGTGCCCAAGGATGTGATGAATAAAAATCTGAATGTGTCTTACATTGGTTACAAGCCCCAAAGCATGCTGCTCAGTAGTTTGAAGCCGGATAAAAACAAGATTAAATTAGAGTTGTTGTCTGTTTCCCTGGCGGAGATCAACGTCTTCCCTAAAGATCCGAATTTGTTGATCGAGACTGTTCTGGACAGACGCAAAGAGAATTATGTGCAGGATGAAAGTTTAATGACCGCTTTTTACCGGGAAACCATCCGGAAACGTCGGACCTATGCCTCTTTATCCGAAGCTGTTGTGGAAGTGTACAAACAGTCCTATGGCAATGAACGCGATGATGTGGTACGCTTGTTGAAAGGCCGGAAGAGTGCCGATTATAGCAAGTTAGATACCTTGTTATTCAAATTGCAGGGTGGTCCATATTCCACTTTGATGTTGGACATCATGAAAAATCCCTACATGATTTTATCCTATGACATGTTGAGCAAATATGATTTCTCCATTGCCAACATAACCCGCGAAGGCGACCGTTTATTGTATGTATTGGATTTCAAACAAAAGGAATGGATTAAAGAACCCATGTTTTTCGGAAAACTGTACATCGATGCGGAATCCTTTGCCATCACCGGAGCCGCTTACAATGTGAATACCGAAAACAGAGCCGAAGTGAGCCGCATGTTCATCCGCAAAAAACCTGCCGGAGCCAAGGTATATCCTACTGAAGCCACTTATTTGGTGAATTACCGGGAGAAAGATGGAAAATGGATTTATGGCTATTCACGCGGTGAAATCACCTTTGTTGTAGACTGGGACAAGAAACTGTTTAATACTGTTTACAATACCGGCATTGAAATGGCCGTCACCGATTGGGAAAAGACCACTGACAAAGCCTTCAAAGGATCCGATCGCATGAAGATGAATGTGGTGATGAGCGATGCGGAAATGGGATTTGCTAATGGTGAGTTCTGGGGCGCTTACAATGTGATTGAACCCGAGAAATCCATTGAATCAGCCATTAAGAAGATTCAGAAAAATCTGGATAAGATGGATAAATAAGTCACCTCTAAACCATTTATATATTGAGTAGGAGTTAAGTTAATTATTGGACTTTCATTTTCTTCAAACAGCCTCTTTATAAGGGGCTGTTTTTTGTGTGCTGTTTGCCGGCACATACCAGTTTGCGCAGGCACCTTCGCCCTGAGAAGGCCCATGTAAAAGTAGCCGGTGAACAAATTCTTACCGGGGGTGTTCACCTTTGAGTTTAACTAAAATTAACGATTTGAAAACGCCCTTGACGATCTAATTCATTGCTGATGTGGTTTTTAGCTGTCGGGTGAGGAGTGGTGAATAAGTGCGGATAGGGTGTGAGCAAACATTAACTATTAGCTTATGAGAAACTTTTTTACTTTTTTGACAGCTTTTTTTCTGGCTGTCTTCACTTTGCAGGCGCAATGTGATGCGGTGGACATTGGAACCGCACCCATTATTGAGGATTTTGAGGCCTCTCCCAGCACTCCCCAATGCTGGACACCCTATGTTAGCAATACCTACAGTCAGGCTAAAGTCAGCTTTGATAAGGGATCTGTCAATAATCAAGTGTTTGATTTTGACGTCCAAAACAATGGCATTTGCATGTTGTCCACCCCTGAGATTACCACGCTTACACCGCTAAGGGTGCACTTCAGCATTCGAAACAGGAGGGATTATCCCATTGTTGAAGTGGGTACTCTTAGCAATCGGGCCGATCCTGCTACTTTCACCGCCGCCGCCGCTGTGAATTATACGGATAAGTGGATGGGAAAAACGGTGTACCTCACCCTGGGCTCCGATCAGTACATTGCCTTTCGTGTTGCCGCAAATGGCGGTTCTGTCGGGGCTGTATTTATCGATGATGTATCGGTGACTGTGGCGCCGGATTGCCCGGAGCCAACCCTTTTGTCGTTCATTTCAAGTACCACCACCACAGCTACCATTGGGTGGCAGGAGAACGGCAGTGCCACGTCGTGGGAGGCTGAATATGGCTTAGAAGGATTTACGCCCGGCAGCGGCACCACCCTCACCACTGTAAGCACCAATCCCCTTGAGCTAATGGGTTTAAAGGGATCAGCGCGGTATCAGGTGTACCTGCGGGCCAATTGCGGAGCAGGTAGCTATAGCGAGTGGAGCGAACCACTGACTTTCGATACGGAATGTGCCTCCATTGATTTACCCCTGGCAGAAGACTTTTCCGGATCTCTGGTGTTTCCTCCTTGCTGGACGCCAGCCATCACAGGCTCAGGAATGGTGCAAGTGGTAAGTGATTTTGGACCTTCCTCAGGAGAACAAGCGTTACTTTTACAGACCAATGGTGGTTATGCCATGGTGAGTATTCCCACCTTGACTCAAGCCGTGAACACCGTGCAGGTGCGTTTTCGTGCCTTCCTCCCGTCGGGTCTGCCGGTAATGGATCCGGTACCTTTGTCTGTGGGGACGTCCGCTGATCCGGCCGATCCATCTACTTTTACAGCGGTCGAAAATATATCTTACAACGAGGGGCAGGAAGATTTTATCGTTTTTTTCAATACCTATGCCGGAAGTGACACGCATGTGTCGTTTCGTTTGGGCGATGGGATGCAAAGGCGTGACATTTTGCTGGATGATATCGAGGTAACCGTGATTCCCTCTTGTCCCGAACCGTCAAAGCTGCAAACACTGTCCGTCACCACTACAACAGCCACCCTTCAATGGCAGGAGAATGGTACTGCCACGGCATGGGATGTGGAGTATGGCAAGTATGGATTTGAAAAAGGAACGGGTACGGTGGTAGCTGCTGCCGCCAGACCATTTGAGTTAACCGGCCTCACCCCCGGAACCAGCTATCAGTTTTACCTGCGGGCCAATTGTGGGGGCGATGATCATAGCCAATGGAGTACTGGGGCATCCTTTGACACCGAGTGTGCGCCACTGACGGCTCCTTTTGAAGAACAGTTTGATGCGAAGCCCGAATTGCCCCTCTGCTGGGTGGCCGCCAATGAAAATATGGGAGTGGATGATTATGCAGCCACCTCGGCGCCGCATTCCTTGTATCTGTATGGAAGCTCATCCGGAGGACCTGCACCCGTGTTAGAGCCGGCCATGGTCAGCCTGCCCGAGTTGGCAGATGACATCGCTACACTGCGCGTGCGTTTTAATGTGAAGGGTGAATACGACGGGGATGAGTTTGAAGTGGGAACAGTAACTGACCCCAGCGATCCGGCCACCTTTACCCCATGGAGAACCATCACCGTCGCTGGCAGATGGACGGCCCAAACGGTTTACTTTACCGATTATGCCGGTAGTGATGTACGCATCGCCTTTCGGGTGTCCGTCGAGAGTGAGTTTAGTATCGATGATGTGATAGTGGAGCCCATACCCACTTGCGCTGAACCCTATGACCTGGCAGTTGTGACTAAAGGCACTGATTTTGCCGATGTCAGCTGGACCCAGGAAGGGACCACGTCACTTTGGAATGTGGAGTGGGGCGAAAAAGGCTTTACCCCCGGAGTAGGCGAAGGGACGGCTGCCAATGGCTTAACCGCTGCCTCCCATACCCTCACCAATCTGATGGGAGAAACCTATTATGAGTTTTATGTGCAAGCCGATTGTGGCAGCGAAACCAGTGCCTGGGGGGGGCCCTATGCATTTGCACTCTCGGTGAAAGGCGATAACTGCAACAATGCATTTAACCTGAAAACCCTATCGGCGCCTTTTGCGGGCTCTACCATAGATGCTGAAAATGACTTCGACTTCTGCTTTATGGAGCAGGCTAACGACTTGATCTTTTACCGTGATGTGGCCGATGGCGCTTCCATTAGTATATGGCAGGTGAATAATAATTATGATTCCACCCATGCCTTGCGCTATGGCGGATCGTGTCCGGGTGATACGGAAATTGACTGCATCGACGATGAGGATACCGATCCGGTATCCTGGACCAACAATACCGGTGCTACACAACGCGTATGGTTCATCCTGGCGGGATATGAACAATCCAAAGGTGACTTTACCCTGGACTGGTTGTACACACCGGTGAATTATACCATTTCGGCCACCTCGGCCGATGGGATGCAGGGCAGCGTCACCGGTGCCGGCGATTATGCCGAAGATGTGGAGGTGGAGCTAACCGCCAGCCCTCAGGCAGGCTATCAGTTTGTGAACTGGACCGTGGATGGAATCGAGGTATCCACTGATGCAGTCTATACCTTTGTGGCTACGGAAGATATAACACTGGTGGCTAACTTCGACCTGGCTTCAGCCATTGGTGACGAGCAAGTGGAGGGACTGCGCGTCTATCCCAACCCAACCACCGGGCTGCTAAACATCAATGTGACCGAACAAGCCACGGTTCAGGTGTATGACATCAGCGAAAAACAGGTTCTCAACCAACCGCTGGTCAATGGTCAGCTTGATGTGCGTCATCTGGCCAAAGGCATCTACATCTTAAAAATTGTGCGTGCCCAACAGGTCGATACCTTAAAATTCATTCTGCAATAAGGGAGTGGATAGATAAATAAAGGGGTTCATCCCCATGATCCTAAAAATGGTTCAAGTCGAAAGATTTGAACCATTTTTTTTGCGCATAACGCACCACAACGCACGGTTATAACCGCAGAGGATGCCAAGGATCAGGGAACAGGGATCAGGGATCAGGGAACAAGGATCAGGGATCAAGGATCAAGGATCAAGATTTCAAGTTTCAAGTTTTCAAGTTTCAAGTTCGAAGTCCGAATTGCAAAGACCGAATACTGAAGGAAAAACCTCTGCGTCTTCGCGCCTTTGCGGTGAAAAAAAACATCCGTGTAACCTACCGCGATGCCACGACTGTAACCGCAGAGGACCAAGGTGCAGGGAACAAGGATCAGGGAACAAGGATCAGGGATCAAGTTTTCAAGTTTCAAGTTCGAAGTCCGAATTGCAAAGTCCGAAGGACAACCCTCTGCGTCTTTGCGTCTTTGCGGTGAAAAAAATAAACCCACCGCGACGCCACGATTGTAACCGCAGAGGACGCCAGGCCGCAGGGAGGAAGGAGCAAGATTCAAGATTCAAGATTTCAAGTCCGAAGGACAAACCTTTGCGTCTTCGCGCCTTTGCGGTGAAAAAAAACATCCGTGTAACCTACCGCGACGCCACGATTATAACCGCAGAGGACGCCAAGCCGCAGAGAGGAAGGAGCAAGATTCAAGATTCAAGATTCAAGATTCAAGGATCAGGGATCAAGTTTTCAAGTTTCAAGTTCGAAGTCCGAATTTCAAAGACCGAATACTGAAGGAAAAACCTCTGCGCCTTTGCGCCTTTGCGGTGAAAAAAATAAACCTACCGCTACGCCACGACTGTAACCGCAGAGGACGCCAAGCCGCAGAGAGGAAGGAGCAAGATTCAAGATTTCAAGTTTCAAGTTAGAAGTCCGAATTTTAAAGACCGAATACTGAAGGACAACCCTCTGCGTCTTCGCGCCTTTGCGGTGAAAAAAACAGCCGTGTAACCCACCGCGACGCCACGATTATAACCGCAGAGGACGCCAAGGTGCAAGTTTCAAGCCCGAAGTGTTTTGAAATAATGAGTTAGCAATATGGGGTAGTGACCGGTAGGAATGTCTACATGTAAACCTAAATCCTTTTTATGAAAAGAATAGTAGTGTACATGTTATCCTTCGTATTATTCACCTATTGTACCGAAGATAAGAATGATCAGGCTCCTGAACCCGAAAAAGTAACTACTCTTTTGGCAGATGGGCCCTACTTAATGTATGAAGCCAATAAATTGGTAGCTTATCGCATCACCAACCAAGGTCATCTGGAAACCGAAGACATGAATCGAAATGAGGTCGTGGAGGTTGTTGCACCAAAACAAACACCTGCACAATTTGAGTTTCAGTTGATGTCGGAGCATGCAAATGAGCCATCCGTTTCCTCCGGAAATCCAGTCCTATTTGTGGTATCAGATATTGAAGGCAATTATTATGCATTATCAAAACTGTTAATTGGTAATGGGGTGACCGATGCCAACTTGAATTGGACCTTTGGCAAAAAGCACCTGGTTGTGGTGGGCGATATGGTGGACCGGGGTTCTTATGTTACCCAGGTGCTATGGTTGCTATATAAGCTGGAAAGAGAAGCGAAAGCAGCTGGAGGACAGGTGCATTTTGTACTGGGGAATCACGATATCATGTGTATGGCGGGCGATGACCGGTATGCGTCTGATAAATACCTCAATGTAGCCCGTAAGCTGAAGGTGAATTACAAGGAGTTATACGGTCAGCATTCTGAGATCGGGCGTTGGATGCGCACAAAGAATGCCATTGAAAAAATCGGGGACTACCTCTTTGTACATGGTGGGATTAGCCCGGCCATATTAAATCTTAAGCTCTCGGTGGAGGAGATGAATGCGAAACTACGTCCGTATTATGGGCAAGTAATTACCGGGAGTGCCCCTTCTGATGTGCAGCAACTCTTTGGGACCGCCGGTTTATTTTGGTATCGGGGGTATGTGAAGGAAAAAGAAGGAGCTTATGCAAAAGCCTCTCCACAGGAAGTGATGGAGATATTAACTCACTATCAGGTCAGATCCATTATTGTAGGGCATTGCATTGTTGATCAGATAGAGGCCAATTATGAGGGCGCTGTGATAACGGTAGATGTGGAACATCCGGAGGCCGGTTATTCGGGTCCGGATTGTCAGGCATTGCTCATTGAAGATGGTAAAATGTACCGTGTCGACGAAAAAGCAGAACGGATTGTCATACACCAATAATTATCGTTTTATCAGTTTTTGAATTACAATCCATTCGCAAGGGCGTAAACGTACGCCCCCCAAAAAAAAGGTGGTTCCGGTGCCGGAGACCACCTTTTTGGGATGAGAGGCAACGCGAGAAGGGACAAGAATCAAGGTTTCAAGTTTCAAGTCCGAAGGAAAACCCTCTGCGCCTCCGCGTCTTTGCGGTGAAAAAAATAAACCCACCACAACGTAACGATAATAACCGCAGAGGACGCCAAGCCGCCGGAGTTAAGGATCAAGGATCAAGGAACAAGGATCAAGTTTCAAGCCCGAAATCCGAATTTCAAAGACCGAATACTGAAGGGAAACCCTCTGCGCCTTCGCGCCTTTGCGGTGAAAAATTTTTAAAACCTCCGCGTACCTCTGTGCCACCTCCGTGTTTCTCTGTGTCACAAAAACCAAATACAATACCCACAAAAAAAAAACGGCCCCACCACCATTACAGCAGCAGGGCCCACCTTCTATTATGGCCATAGTCGGTATCAGTTTTCGCCTTCTTCTCCGGTAGTCACTTCCATTTCTTCCAGCTCCTCCACCTCGTCGATGGTTTGTTTGGAGCCGTAGATCACGTAGTCCGTGTAATAGGCGTCGTTGGTGCCATTCCAGATGTTCTTACCAATGTCGCAAGCCTCACTGATGAACTGGTACAGCTGATTGGCCAGCTGGGTGCGTTTAAAACGCATCTCACGGCGCTCACTCACCGCCATCTGTTGGTCATCAATGGCATTATCCAGCTCTTCGCGCGACGCTTCAATGTTATCCAGTAAAGTCTGGTCCACATTGCGCAGGGCCAGGCGGGTCATCTGCTCCTGGGCAATTTTCAGGATGTGCAGTGTGAAGGTGATCAGTTCTTTATCGTTCAGGATGCCGATGCGGGAAAAATTGTACATCTGGAAATCGTAGGATTTCTCCCCCAGCGCATACTTGGCCCGGATGCGCAGATCGCCGATGAAACGCTCCAGCTTCTTGCGGCCATCATTCTTCAGTTGTGTTTTATGCTTCTGTTGGGCCGCATAATAATCATCGGGTAACAGCTGGCGCAGCTCACCCGCCACATACTCGATGCCCGTGCGCCACGGATCGCCATAGCCAAAGCGGGTAAACTCCGCCGCATCGCGCACAATGAATTGTAATACCTTATCGTTGCGCTGAATCAGCTCCGACAAACTGAAACTAAATGAGAAAGTAGGTTTTTTCATAATTCGTACATTTTTTCGTCTGGTTAATACTAAGTAACTGATCCCAGGTTATTGGAAGCGGTTGAATAATTAAATACTAATGTGAATGATTATCTCTATTTAAGTTATGACAACTGTGGATCAATGGAAATAAATTTGTGATGAATGGCTCTATTTTGATGATTAACGTGAAAAAGGTGGCGATTAACAGAGCTTGAGATATCCGGCCGTGGAGGGTAGGACAAAAGGCAGACGGCGTAGACCTTCCACCCCCTGCCGTAGGCCGCAAAAAGCCTTCAAAACACCTGAAATAGGGGTCTGTAGCTTTAAATGCCAGGATGACAAACCTACGGAAGGCAATTTTAAACCTACGCCAGCCGATGAAAGACCTACGGAAGGGGATAAAGGGTGTACGGAAGCCGAAAAGAAACCTACGGAAGCCGATGGAAGCTGTACGGAAGCTAATGCCAAAGCTACGGAAGCCGATTTAAGCTGTACGGAAGCTTCGGCAAGGTGTACGGAAGGGGGGTTTACCCCTACGGAAGCCTCCCGCACATCTACCTCAAAAAAAAGACCACCCACTCACTTTTGCCGAAAATGGATATTTTTTCTATTTGATAAAATGTATTTTTAGCGCCCTATTGAAACGTGAAAATAGTCATCACATTTGAAGAACGATGGGTTAATATTACATAATAGGTGTCTATAAATCTCCTATGGGGTGTTGTATAGACACCTTTAACCTAAGGTAAATGAAAAGTATAGACTATAGTCGTTTCAATAGCGTTGGCGGTTATTAAGAAACTACATACATGAAACACTTTTTAAACGAATATGGAGAATCATTATTTATAATAATTTTAGGGATAGTAGTGTTTTCTTATATCCGTAATCCAGAACCATATTCTAAAGAGAATACCAATTTTATAAAAGGAGTTCTCGCTGAGAATCCGAAAGAAGGTGTCCATGATGAAAACCAAGACTATATAGGTCTTTGGGTTGAAGGACATTCAGACTTCTATGAGTTTACAGGGTGTTCTTATAATGACAGAATTAAAACTACAATTTCAAAGCTTAAAAAAGGAGATAGAATTTCTTTTTATGCAAGAAAAAAAAGCTCTTCCATAAGCTTCCCTTGGAAAGGGAAGAAATACAGGACATACAAAATATGTGATGCAAATTCTCCTGACTACGGTAAGGTGATTAGCTTCAGTCAGTTTAATCATTGTAATGACTATAAGTCAAATATATTTATTCCCATTTTGTGTGGTATTATGATTTTGATTGGAGTTTTTAAAATCATACGTAAACTAAAGGATAGAGAAAACACTAAGGAAATAGAGTCAATAACTATAAATACTACAAAAAATGATGAAACTATTAAACTCAGACCAGACAGGCTGACTTTTATATTGAGAAATAGTTATTATTCGTTTTTTCTAATCGGATTTGGATTGTTTTTTAACTATCCCTTTGATTTAAATGACTTGAATGTATTTGGTTTAATATTCTTTATCGCTGGAATATACTTAATATTCCAGTCGACTATAATCCATGACAAAATCTATTATATAATTGATTCATCAGGCGTTCATATTAAAAAAGTATCATTTCTATTTCAAAGTGAAATGAAGATAATTAGATATGATTCTATAAAAGGAGTTATTTACAGACAAGCTTTTTATGAATCAGGAAAGAATATTGGAACAATATTAATTGATAATGGAGAAGAGAGTGATGAAGGAGATACAATCTATAGCAAAATAATTGGAATTGAAAATTACAAAGAAATTGCCAAGATGATACTAAAAAAGACTGAACAAAATAAATAACAACCGCCAACAAGCCATCATAAAGTAGCCCTCACTGTTGCTGATTTTGGAGGTTTAGTTCCCGCGCGAGCATTAGCATAATCAAGAAAGCGAATATACCACTCGCAGAACGGGCCACTTCATATGGCCAGACCGTTGCCAGTAATTCCCCGTATAAACCCATGGAATTGACTTTAATACAGGGTGATCAATACCTCTTAGGTTTATTAGCTTCGTAAGCTAATGTAGAGTAACTTACATAACCAACATGTAAAATATCAGAAGGTGGGTAAGTTATTGAAAATTAACCTTGTATTTTTACATTGGTCAAATTTTTGCAGATTACAAACTTGTTTAAGAAATGTCTTAATAGAAGCGTAATTGTAGGGCCTAAATAATTAATGAATTACAATTCTATTTGTGATTTTTTTCAAGGATTTAAAATGAGTTTACTATAAAGCAAAATGAAACTTTCATTACAAAATAATTCGGTAAAAAAAATGAAAATGAAATATGTTTATTTATTTTTAGTTGTAGTTGTTTTCTCATGCAATATACACAAGCAGTCAAAACAAGAATTGATTTTAAAAGTTAAAAATACTTCATTAAATGATATGGATCTAACGTTGAAAACAGCCTCAGATAGTTTTACCATTTTTTTACCTAAAGATTCTATTTATGAAATAATAAGTCTTGATGATAATTGTAATTCTTATGTAGATATGCTGAATAAAAAATATACATATATTTCTTATCAAAAAATTGATAGCATTCCCAAAGTTTTAATAGACAAAAATAGGGGCATAATAACAACTATGTCTGATATGTCTTCAAATTGTAAGGCGTTTCAAACTCGAACTACCAAAAATGGGAAGGTTCAAAATGATCGATTTGAAGCAGTTTATTGCTTGAAATAATAAACAAATTAAGAAAACAAACTACTGGCAACAAACCGCAATAAAGAATGCCTTGCTGAGGTTGGCTTTGGAGGTTTAGTTCCCGCGCGAGCAAACGCACAATCAAGAAAGCGAATATACCACACGCAGCGGCACACTTCATGCGGCAGGCCGTTGGGTGCAAGTGTGAAAACAAAAAATTGCAAATGATTAGAGTATTATTAATAAATCCAAAAGCGAAATTTAAGTTTATTGATTTTCCATTAGCTCTTCATTACCTAAAGAGTAGTTTGGATAATTTAGATATCGATATTAATGTCAGAATTATTGACCTAAATGTATTTAACGAAAACTTTGAAAGGTATGTAAACGATTTTAAGCCTGATTTCATTGGAATAACCGCCACGTTACCTTTGGCAAATTCAGCCATATCTTTAGCTAAAATAATAAAGAGAATAATCCCTTCTTCAAATCTAATTGCTGGTGGCTCTCAGCCAACACTCACTCCAGAGGTTTTTTTGAAAGATTTTAATATTGTTGTAAGAAACGAGGGAGAATTAACACTTTGTGATATAGTAAAAAAAATGCCATTAAAGAACATTAATGGTATTTCATATAAACGAGAAAATAAAATTATTCATAATCCTAGACGAAATCTGATTGAAAACTTAGATCAACTTGCTTTTCCAGACAGGACGGATACTTCTTTATATCTAGAACATAGATATTTAGAAAAACAAATAATACCTATAATGGCAACAAGAGGTTGCCCATATCAATGTATTTTCTGTTCAAAAGAAATTTGTGGCACCCAACTACGATATAGATCCCCTGAGAATGTTGTAAAGGAGATGAATATTATTACATCGAAATACAAAAATATTGTTTTCCAATTCAGAGATGACATTTTCACATTCAACTCAACATGGACAATTAAACTATGTGAATTGATTATAAAAAATAAACTCAATTATGAATGGTTATGTAATACTAGAGCAGATTGTATTAGTGAAGATCTTTTAAAACTTATGGTTCAAGCTGGTTGCAAAAGAATTTCTTTGGGAGCAGAGACTGGTGATGATCTTTTACTTCATGTTCTAAATAAGAAACTAACAGTAAAACAAATTTTAAATTCGTCAAAGTTGATACACGAGGCAGGATTAAAACTTAAATATTATTTGATTGTGGGTATTCCTGGTCAGACTGCAGAAAGCATTCAAAAAACTATTCGTCTAATAAAAATTGGTCGACCCGATGAAATTTATTGCAGTGTATTTACTCCAATGATTGGCACTAAAGCATGGGACAACAAAGAAAAGCTCGGTATTAGATTATTATTTGATCCTAATAATATTCAAGACTGGGAAAAAGTATATTACCAATCTAATCTAAATTATGAAGAGGCTAAGCCTCCAATTGAAACTCAGGAATTAACATCAAATGAAATTATTCATTTGCGAAAAAAGATTTTTGAAACATTTAACCAATTGAAATAAACTATGGCTTGGATAACATTAATAATTGGAGCAATATTGGGAGGAATTTTAAGTTACTACATTCCCATAATGATAACAAAAGTTGAATCGCTAATAACAGAAAAAAAACGATTAACCCGGAAACGTCTTCTTGAGAGTGGAACTATTCACGATTGGATAATAAACTACTATAAAGCTAACGGAAATTTAAGTGATTTATATGATTGTAAAATTGGGAAATATGAGGTTAAGATTCCTTTCTTAACTGTTCCCGAGTGGAGTAGTGTTATAATTGATATAAGTAAAGATGACAATGTCGAGTTCTCGGAAACGGAAGTACTCAATTTTCCGATAGATATAAAAATGATTAGCAGTAGAAAGAGATTAGGTCAGAATCTTTTCAATGATGATACATTATATCTGGATAGAGTTGAGAAAAAAAATGAATTACTAAGATTTCACGTTAAAAAATGCTCATATTTCGAGATGTTTACCTTACTTTCATCTGTAGAAGAAGAAACATTTCGGGCCATAAAAAGCAAATCAGAAGAGACACCTGTTCGGGATAAAATGTTTCCCAATGTTAAAGAAGCCTTAAAATTACAATTAAACCCAAATTCGATTGGTTGTCAAGTTCTACTTGCGTTTAAGACTAAAACAAGTTATGATTTCTTGATTCAAACAAGATCCCATTCTATTGTAACTTTTGGCGGAGCTAAGGCTACAATTCCGTGCTATGGATTAAGTCCTATTCCTTCAACAAAAGAACCTTCAAATTTACTTTTATATAATTTTATTAAAGAGTATTGTGAGGAATTGTATGATTTGGAAGAACTAATAAAAATCTCTGAGGATAAAAATTTTAATCCTTATTGGTTTTATGAGTTACCGCAATCTAAGAGATTAATTGACGGTATTAAAAATGGAAATGTAATGTATAAGTTTCTAGGGTTTGGATTTGATGGATTAAACGGTTCTGCAACAATAGCAACAATGGCGATTATTGACGACATAGATTTTTTAGAAAAGATTAAAAAAGAAATTAAATCAAATTGGGAGGTTGCAAAAAGAAAAAATGATATTGAGCCATTAGAATTTGTTGATTATAAATCAGATAAATTAGAAAACTGGCTTAGAAACAGACGGTATCATTATGGATCAGCATATACTATCAGTCTTGCAATTAGACATCTCAATGAAAATAACTAAAAAAACACCAGCACCCAACATTTTGTATAAGTAATGGCAGGCAGCATAGTAAATATCAAGGTTTGTAGCCCGCTCAAACAGTCTAGCGGTTTGACAGGAAAGTACCACGCAATCTGCCACTACTCATACAATTTACCGTTAGGTTTCATGCAAGACCCAGCCCACATTTGGCACATTTACAAGCTCCAACACACAGGCTGATACTTCAGCTTGTAAAAGAGCCAAATTTTGCCAACACACAAAAAAAGATGATAATTAATTTGGATATTTTATTGGATTTTGCTATTAGGCTAATATCTTTGCTTAAAATGCAAAGATATTTATGAATAAGGAAATAAATAGAATAAGAGTTGTATTGTCAGAATTGAAAATTAAGAATAAATGGCTGGCAGATAAAATGGGTAAAAATCCAACAACAATTTCCTTATGGTGTAATAATGAACGTCAACCATCACTTGAAACTTTAGTGCAAATTGCTAAAGTGCTTGAAGTTGATGTTCGGAGTTTAATAAACCCAACAAAGTTAATTTAATGAGCAGTAAGAGAACATATATTGATTTATTTGCTGGTTGCGGAGGCTTGTCATTAGGATTGCACAATGCTGGATGGCAAGGTTTGTTTGCTGTTGAAAAAAGTGAAGACGCATTTAAAACGTTAAAACATAACTTAATTGATAAAAAAAAGCATTTCAATTGGCCAGATTGGTTAACTCCCCAAAACCATGACATTAATGAAGTAATTAGTCAACATGAAAATAATTTAAGGGAATTAAGAGGGACTATTGATTTGGTAGCGGGAGGACCTCCTTGCCAAGGTTTTTCAATGGCAGGGAGACGGGTTGAAAATGATTCTAGAAACAGTTTGATTAAATCGTATATAAAATTTATTGATTTAGTTCGACCAAATATTATTTTCTTTGAAAATGTTAAAGGGTTTACTCAAGGTTTTAAAAACAATGATAAAAAGGGGGAAGCCTATTCAGAATATGTCTTAAAAGAATTAAGAAATCTAAACTATTCGGTTGAAGGTAAGTTAATTGATTTTTCAGAATATGGAATTCCACAAAAACGGACAAGATTTATTTTGGTTGGTATATCGAATGATTTTATCAAAGACAATAACCATTTAACAAATCAAACTTTCTTTGAAAATATAAAGAAAAACAAATCAGACTTTCTTATCAACAATAGGCTTGAATTAAACCCTACTCTGGAAAATGCTATATCGGATTTATTGCAATCAAAAGGAACTACAGAGTCAGAAACGCCAAATTTCAAAGCTGGAATTTACGGAGAAGCAGAATCACCTTATCAACGTTATTTAAGAAAGTATATTCGAAACAATAGCAAGGTCGATAGTCATAGGTTTGCAAAGCATACAGAACAAGTGAAAAATCGATTCCAAATCGCCTTGGATGAAAAGTTAACAAGTGCTCAATATAGAGAAAGGTTTAAATTAAAGAAAAGTAGCACTAAGATTTTAGAATCGAAAAAGCCTACACCTACTATAACAACATTGCCTGATGATTATATTCACTATTGTGAGCCAAGAATAATGACGGTAAGGGAATATGCCAGGATACAATCTTTTCCTGACACATACCAATTTAAGGGTAAGTATACAACTGGTGGTGATAGAAGAACTAAAGAAGTGCCAAGATACTCTCAAATAGGAAATGCCATACCTCCATTATTTGGAGAACAAGCAGGTATTGTAATTAATCAAATGCTATCAAATGGCTGAGAACTTAGAATTTAAAATAAGCTCTGGGCTTAAAAATATCATTGGTAAAGATTTAATTACGGATGATTTTATTGCCGTTTTTGAATTAGTTAAAAATTCATATGATGCATTTGCTAAAAATGTAGATATCATAATCACTGATGATGAAATTATTATTGCAGATGATGGTAATGGGATGTCATTAGATGATTTAAAAGATAAATGGTTATTTGTTGCTTACTCAGAAAAAAAAGATGGAATTGCTGAGTTTTTTGATGATAAAAAGGAATCCTATAGAGATAAAATTCAAGAAAAAAGACATTTTGCAGGAGCTAAAGGAATTGGGCGATTTTCTAGTGATAGATTGGGGGGTAAGTTATCAATTATTACAAGAAAAAAAGGTTCTAGAGATGTTGAGCAAATAGATGTTGATTGGTCAAATTTTGAAAAAGACCAAAAAGAAGAGTTTGAGAAGGTTAAGGTTGGACATATTTCAAATCCAGAAAGTGAATTATATTTTCCTAACTCAAAACAACATGGCACAATATTAAGAATTTCCAATCTCCAAAGTAATTGGGATAGAACACGTCTAAAAAAGCTTAAGCATTCATTAGAGAAATTAATAAACCCATTTTCAGATACCAATGATTTTGAAATACAAATTATTTGTCAAAATGAATTAGCTGAAGATAATCGTAAAAATGAAGATGGAAGTTTCTATTACATTGAAAGGGATAAGATTAATGGATTAGTTAGTAACTCTATTTTAGAAATTTTAAACTTAAAAACCACACAAATTAGCGTTGTAATTAATCAAAATAAAATTGAAACAAAAGTCATTGACAGAGGAACGCTTATTTATCATATCAAAGAGAAAAATAAGGAGTATTCTTTACTCGAAAATGTAAAAATAGATTTGTATTTTCTTAATTCTTCAGCAAAAAATAATTTTACTAGAAGAATGGGAATTCATGCAGTTAATTTTGGTTCGGTATTCTTGTTTAAGAATGGATTTAGAGTGCAGCCTTATGGAGAATTGGGGGATGATGGCTGGGGACTTGACCAACGGAAACAGCAGGGATACAACAGATTTTTAGGGACTAGGGATTTGTTTGGTCGAGTTGATGTTGTTTCTAATAACACTAAAGAATTCAAAGAAGTATCAAGCAGAGATGGAGGCCTTGTTGAGTCTGAAGGTTTCTATCAATTAATGCATGCCTTCAAAGAAAAAGGTCTCATTCGCTTTGAAAGATATGTTGTTGGCGTTCTTTGGGGAGAAGGATTTAAAAGGAAAAAGTATTTTGGTGAAGGTGATGAAGGAGATGAAGTTGCTGATAAATACAGAAAAGAATTAGTAAAATCGGACAAGATATCAGATAATATAAATTTTGCAACTTCAAATTTAGGAAGTAAGCTTGATTTTATTCAGATAATTAAAAGTTTGGCTTCTGACAAAAGTGTTGAGATTCTAAGTTATAATAAGGATTTTGTCAATTTAGTAAATGAGAATATTGATGAACACCAAACGCGGTTTATATCAGATTTAGAGAAGATTGCAGAAATTACAGATGACGAAGAATTAAAGACTCAGATACTTAGAACAGAGGAACAATATCAAGAGTTAAAAAAAGAGAAGGAACTTGCTGAAAGAAAAGCTTTAGACGAGGAAATAAAAAGAGTCGAAGCTGAAAAGAAAGCCGAGGAAGCAGAACAAAGACGAATTATTGAAGTACAGCGAAGAAAAGAAGAAGAGGAACGAAGACGTAAAGCCGAACTTGCAACTGCAAAAAAAGAAACAGAAAGAGTTCTTGCTGAAAATGCAAAATTGAAAGCTGAGAAAAAAGCCCGAGAAGAAGTAGAGAAAAGTGCAAAAGCTCTCGTTGCAAAAAACAAAGCAGAGAAATCATTGGAACTTGAGAAAGATAAAAACACATATCTCAGTGCTACAAGAAAAACTCTTAGTGAAGATGCTGAAGAGCTAATTCATACAATAAAACTTTCAGTAATAGGAATTGATGAAAGCCTTGAATCAATTCTTAATTCCTTTAATAAAGACGTAAATTCAGACAATGGCTTATATTCTGAAATAAGTAATATCAAGTTGATAACAGAGCGAGTTATGAAACTGACTAAGCTAATAACGAAATCTAATTTTAAAGCTGATGAAGAAGTTCAAAAAGCTGATATTGTAAAGTTTATTAAAGAATATATTGATAATTACAGTTATGCCTACAAAGGCAAAATTGATATTACATATAAGGGTGATGTTGATTTTATATCTAGAATTAGTTTGCTTGATTTATCAATTGTATTAGATAATCTTATTTCTAATTCACATAAGGCAAATGCAAAGAAGATTTCTATTGAATTTAAGATACAGGGTTCAAAACTAGTTGTGTTTTTCCATGATAATGGAGATGGCCTTGATTTGAAAACATTTGTAGACCCATCAGCTATTTTTAGCCTTGGTGTTAAATCTAATATTGAAGGTTCTGGTATTGGTTTATATTCTGTCAAAAAGAAAATGAATGAAATGTATGGCGATATCATATTTAGCGGCAACAACATTTCACTAAAGGGGGCAACATTTAAATTAGAGTTCAGCTAATGGAAAAAGCAATTTTATTAATCGATGATGGCAAAGAACAAAAACAGGTTCTTCAAAACATAAAAACTCAGTTGTTTAATAATGAATCAATCAATCTGACCACTAAATATATAAACCCAAATGACAGAGAGTATTGGGATGAAAATAAAGACCCAGATATTGATAAGCTAATTGGTGGAATCATCAAAGGGTTAGTTTCAATTAAGCCCAATCTGGTTGTTGTAGACCAATATTATAGTGACAATGATAAATTTAAAGGTTTAGATGTTATAGCAAAGTTGAGAGGTATATCGAAGTTTAAAAAGTGCTCTTTTTTCTTGATATCAGGGAAAAGAGATGCTATTGTACGTGATATATTCACAACTACTAGCATTCCGGTAAATCAAAAGGTTAATCTACTTGCAAAGATTATAGGTTTAAAAATTGATAGTTTTCTAGATAAAAATTTTAAAGATGAGGCAATTGGCATCCTAAAAAAATCAAGTCTTGATGAGATACTTCCTTCCAAACTCAGGAATTACGAAGATGAAAATGCTGTAATTAATCAATTTTCACCCAAATATAACACTTTAACTTTTAGTGAATTAGCGGATAAAATTGAAGAGTCTCATGCAGATGTTTCAAATATCCTTGACGAGATATTTGAATTAACTTTATCACATTACGTTCATATCAATGAAAAGCTTCAATAATATATTAGTCATTTACCCAGTAGATTCAACGATTGATTTTCTTGAGCCTATTGTAAATACTATTACATCGGTGTTGCCTCAAACGGTTGTTGTTAGGCCTCTGGCAGGTAGTTCATTTAATTCAATATCAGATGATACAGAACTTGTTATTTTTTTAGGACATGGTACAACAAGAGAATTATTTGGAGGAGCAAATAAAAACGGAGAAAAAAGCAAACTCTTTGACATTCAAAATGGTGCTCTTTTATTTGATGAGTGTTCAGTTGTTTTATTTTCTTGCAATTCTGTTGACTACTTGAAGAATATGAAGGCTAACCCTATTTCTATTGAGAACTTTTTTGCATTTGGTGATATGCCAACAGATGAAGAACATGTTAAGCATAATCAGGAAAATTTTAAGGATTATTGGCTTGATTATAATGAAGAACAACTTGATTATTATAAGGAAGTATTAGTTAGTTCTGTTATTTATGGAATAAAGAAAGCTGTAAAAACAGATTCGTTTCATGGATTTTATAAAGGTATAAATCATATAGTCAATATGAAATTGAACGAAGTTCTTTTAGAGAAGAAATGGACTAAAAGTCAAAAAAAACAGATAATTGAAAGAATAGTAGAGTTTAAAACTGAAATCCGTTATGCAGACGCTCTATAGCCATACACATTGCCAAGTCGCTCAAAAGGGCTAACACACAAACCAAAACTTGTCTAAGAGTATGTCTAGTCCAACACACTGCTTGACAGACTGTGGAGAATAAAGCACGAAAACCTAACAATAAATATAAGGCATAGGGCGGAAAGTGCTATATTTGAGCTTCATATCATTTAATAAAAATTGTAACGGCTTGATAGGTTTGTGTTCCAAAGTGCCCTACGACCTCATATTCGAACCGTTACCACACATAAAAATCGAATAATAAAATGAGTTACTTAAAGCTTACGATTCTACTATTCATATTTTTATTTAATATTTCCTTTCTAAAAGGACAAGAACAACTAAAGGCCATTGATAACCTATATGTTTCATCAATTAGTCATTTTTATAAGGATGCTGAAATAGCAAAAAATGATATATGGGAAGAAATGAAGCTGGCCCCCGTCTGTTTGTTTCGAATTAATGGTCCGGCTTTATTATATAACCACCCATCTCCACCTGACAGTTTTAGAAAAATATCCGACAATTTGTATGTTGGGACTCAGAAAGAATGGCAACTATTTGGGGCCACCCAAATAGAGATTAATGGCGTATTAACCGCTATTGTTGACTACGGATTGAATCATTATTCATGTCCTGAAGAAGTATATGCTGAACTTTTTCATGAGTTACACCATGTTTATCAGCGCACATTTATTAAGCAAATAAAATATGATAACCCGGCTCACTTATTGACTTATCCTGAAAATTCTACAAATGATGGATTAAAACTATTGGAACAAAAATTACTCTACAAATTATGTTTTGAACGAGATAGCATTAGTTTTCAGCGCCTGGTAAATCAGTTTTATAGTTTAAGAAAAGAGCGGGAAAAAATCATAGGAGGTTATTTAGACTATGAAAAAACAGTTGAAAACATGGAGGGGCCGGCTTTTTATTGTGAATATAAATTTTATAATCAGTTCGCATCTGTTGGCGAAGAGTTAAAAGAGAATTATAATGAAAAGCATTTCTTTGGCGTTTTAAGTACCCCTTTTTTTGGGCGAAAAAGCCTTCGTCGAAGACACCTTGCAGCAGGGATGGCAATGTGCTTTATTTTGAATAACCACTTTGACAATTGGCAAAAAGAGTATTATTCCGGCGACGTCTCATTATATGATTTTTTCATCTCCAAATTCCATCCACAAGTCGTTGAGTTAGATGTTGACCCCATGTATTATAGCATAAGTGAATTTCATACTTCTCAAGAAATTCAAGAGCATCAAAACAACTTTAACAATTTTAGTACACAGGCAGGGGTCAAAATTACGCTCCGTTTTAATACCTATCCTCAATTTAGGGGATTTGACCCAATGCATGCTGAATCAATAAATGATAGTACCGTATTGCATCACACTTTATTAAAGTTATCGGGTGGTGAGGATAATGAACTATTTATAACAAATAACAAGGCCGTTACATTAATAGGTAAAGAAATATGGTTTGTGAAAAACCTGATTCTTTTTGCTGACCAAAATAATATTCACGTTGGCAATAATAGTATTAAAATTAATGTTGAAGGAATAAATGTCTTTTGGTCTGGAACTTTAACTATGAAAACTGAAAAAGAGATAATTTTTAATTGTAACTAATAATTACGTGTGGGAACAAGCCAAATAAGATCGTAAGTCGGCTAAATAAGGAAATAGTTTAATGAACGAACTCACAACGAAATATTTCATTGATAGAAAAGAATGGCGAAAGTGGCTGGAAGCTAATTTTGAGACAGAAGATGATATTTGGTTGGAGTATCCGTTGAAGAAGACAGGTTATAAACGAATCTTGTATAATGACGCTGTTGAAGAAGCTCTCTGTTTTGGATGGATCGATAGTACGGTGAAATCATTAGACGAACAAACTTCTATTCAAAGATTTTGCAAAAGAAGAAAAAACTCAGCTTTCTCCCAACCAAACATCGAACGCTTAAAATGGCTTTTTGTAAACAACTTGATTCATAAATCAATTAGGGATGACGTTTCCAAAATAATTCAACAGGCATTTCATTTTCCAGAAGACATCATAAAGCGCTTAAAATCCAATAATGCTGTTTGGGAAAATTATCACGCCTTTTCAGAACCCTATAAACGCATCCGAATTGCATACATTGAAAGTGCCAGAAGGCGACCTGATGAGTTTGAAAAGCGATTAAATAATTTCATCAGCAAGACCAAAGAGAATCATCTGATTAAAGGATTTGGGGGCATTGACAAATACTATTAACAATAAAACGGTTGTTGGCAATTTGCTTATCAGTAAATAAAAGACCGCACGCAAACTTAAAAGGGAAATAATATGAAGAAAAAAATATATGTGTTTCTGTTTGATGGGTATTCTGATTGGGAAATAGCTTACCTCACGCCAGAGATTTATAAGGATGACCGTTTTGATTTGGTTTATTTCTCGGAGACAGGAGCTAAAGTAACGTCAATGGGTGGCTTACAAGTGATTCCAACGACATCACTCACTGAATTAAAAATAGAAGAAGTGGAGTTGTTAATTCTTCCGGGCGGAGTAGCCTGGGAGAAAAGAGAAATAGCAGCGATTAACAGTCTGGTTATAGAACTGTTTGAAATGGGTAAAACACTGGCTGCAATTTGTGGCGCAACTTTTTATTTAGGACAGTTGGGGATTTTAGATAAACTGAATCATACAAGCAACGATTTGAATTATTTAAAAGCTGTTGTTCCGGAGTATGTCGGGCAAAAAAATTATAAAAACACATTGGCTGTGTCTGATAAAAACATCATTACAGCCAATGGAATTGCTCCCATTGAATTTGCGACTGAAATTTTTAAGAAAATAAAGCTGAAACCTGACAATGAAATTGAAAAATGGTTTCAATTATTTAAAAATGGAATTTGGAGTGAATACTAAAGCCGAACACACAACAATGAATAAGAGGCATTATCCTACTGCATTATATTTAGGAGGCCACAGGCAAATAACTCCATTAATTAAGCACCTGTTATTAACGCAATACCATTCACTAAACCTAGTATGCAAAGATTATTATTAGCTTTCCTGTTTCTATTTGTTATCACCATTTGTAAGGCCCAGACTACAGCTGATCGGGAACGAAAAATAAGTAACTACTATCAACACAAAGCTTTCTATTTATCGATGTGTGGTGGTGCTAATTCTGCCAGCATTTCATTAAAAGAAACCAATTTACCGGATTATCATTTTAAAGGCATTGGTGCCGCATTTGATTTTAAGATTGGATATGCCCTGGTTGAAAATTTAATTCTGCATGCTACGCTGGCAAGCAAATCGATGTCGGGGCCGGAAGTATCATCAAATGGCTACACTGAAACGGCTTCCGGCGATATCTCCATTGGCGAAACAATGATTGGAGGCGGACTCACCTATTATATTATGCCGGTGAATATCTTTTGCTCTGGCTCCATCGGTTTGGGGAATGTGTCAATCGAGAATAGTGAAAAAGAGATGCGTGTGGCTTCAGAGAAAGGATTTGCGATGCAAGTAAAAATTGGAAAGGAGTGGTGGATTTCGAGAAGGTGGGGACTTGGCCTTGCTTTAGCCTATGAGCGAACAAAATTAACGAACAATCCCCCTGGCGATGTCAAGGAGTTAATTGACAGTAATAATTTTGGTATTCACCTAAGCGCAACTTTTGATTGAATGCGCACCCGGGCCGCTTCATGCGGCTGGGCCGATACGAAAAGAAACATGCCGACAATGTGTTACCTGAAAAATATGTGTTAATTATTAAATTTAGAATTGTGTTTATGACTATAAAAGGATGTTTACTCGCCGTGTTGTTGACCCTTTCTTGTTGGGTGCCTTCTCAGGCGCAAATCGTTCAGCTCCATGCATCGCTGGGGGATACCATATCGTCGGAAGAAGCTTATATGTATTACTTATTTCAGGAAGATGGCATAAGAGCCTTTGAGTATGCTTTGGTATACCGGACGAATGAGCAGTATACGGTTCAATTTTATGGTGATTCACGGACTGCAATAGCAATCGATAGCTCAACCGTGGCGGCCTATGGCAAAAACATAGATAAGATTAACCAATTTTTGGCTGCCGAAAAGCAGGATGCAGGAGTCGTGGTAATAGCGGACTCGTTAATGTTTAAGTCGGTGGATTTGCAATTAATGACAGGGGACCAGAAAAAGAAAATGATCAAAGATGCCCGCCGCTACAATTGGAAAAAGGTGAATGCGGATGAAAAGGGATTAATGGGCAATGAACGCGATGATTACATCAATACATCCGGTGGTGCAATATGGGGGAGTTCTACTAAAAAGAAAAAGTAAGTATTGAATTTAAATCTTATTTTGTGGCAGCAATAAATCCAATAGCGAATACCTCAACCGGACAAATGAAATTACTCCACCTGGCTCCAGGCGCAAGCATGGCCCTCACTCAAAAGCACCAGACTGCCTATGTTCAATTGGGCACATTGCTAAAGGCCTTGCACGCCAAAGCACTTCCTGGTGAAATAGTAAGTACCATCAATGGGGGTATTGAAGCAATCAATGGGTTTACCGGCTCCGAAAAAGAGGCGGGAAAATTATTGGCTACAACGCAATCAGAGATTCTTAAATTACTGGAAACAGAACTCCGGCTGGTGACCAAAGGCCATTATCGGAATATGTGGCTGGCTCAAGGCATGGCCGTGTTTGGTATGCCACTGGGGGTTGTTTTTGCTTTGATTCTGGATAACATGGCATTTATTGGCATAGGCCTGCCCCTGGGGATGATGGTTGGCATGGCGGTCGGTCATCACATGGACACAAAAGCCGGTGAAGAGGGGCGGCAGCTGGATCTGGAATTAGAAGACTAAGCACCATACACCGCCCTAGGGCGTGTCTGGCTGAGGCAGACGGTTGGCGGTGACAACATAAATGGTGTCAAGACGAAAGCATAAATTGTTGGAACCTTTAAAGAATAATGAACACGAGTATGTTAAAGACTGGAAAAGAAATAGGATTACTTAAGTACCTGGCGTTATTCATTTTTATGGCAGGGATGTTATTGAAAATATGGCATCATGACACGCCCGGTATGGTTGTGGGCGCCATCGGTTTGGCGTTATGGGGCGTGGCTCTGGTTTTTCAGCAAATGCAAAGGAAAAGAAACAAGCAGCGGTAAGGACAAGCCGTAACGCATACCTAACTGGAAGCATTATGAAGATTTTTTTGATACTATGTCTGCTCCTGACGCCCTTTTTAGGAGAAGGCCAAAATGACAATGAGCGCTACGCCACCGATGTGGCCACGCCGGAGAACATCGTTACTGCGGTCCTGGCGTCCATTTCAGGTGACAAGGGTGTTGAGCGTGATTGGGTGCGGTTTCGGAATTTATTTCTGCCAACGGCCCAGTTGAATGTGGTTTTTCACCGGAACGACAGCTCCTGGGTGAAAATTAACACCATCCCTGAGTTTATCGCCAAAGCAGGGACCTGGTATATGGACAATGGCTTTCATGAGTATGCCTATAAAAACAAAGTGGATGTCTTTGGCAACATCGCTCATGTTTTTCAATCCTATGGAGCCAGCATTGCCAATGAAGGTGAAATTGAACGCGGCATAAATAGTTTTCAACTGGTTTATGACCAGGGGAGGTGGTGGATTGTCAATCTCATCTGGGACAGTGAAACGGAAACGGTAAAAATTCCGGAGCGCTATTTAAACTAAACAGACACGATAACAATAGTGGGAGTGGGAAGATGGGGTGGTGCTTTGATGTTGAAATGGGATACTATTTTCTATTGACCACAAATGCTCTAAGTGACACAAGGTATGGCCGGTTGAAAAATAGACTTCGTGTCTTAGAGCCTTGGCGGCTAACAAATGGAGGGCATGAATTTCAGGATCGACCAGCCATGGTGTCCTTCGTTTTACTTAAAATTATTACATTTGGCACTAGTAATGCCAGTGTGAAGACCAGATTTCACCTAAAAAAACGGGGCGTATTCTGAAAAGCCAGACGAGTAGGAGCGAGTAAATAAAATGTATTAAAATGGAGAATGTTAATCAACAAGTCGATAATCCCTTTGCAAATGGAGGCGAAATAAGCACTTACCTGAAAGAATCGGCTAAATGGGGAAAGTTTTTGGCCATTGTGGGATATGTTGGCATTGGCCTGATGGTGCTGCTTTCAATCTTTGTGATGATTGGATTTTCCATTGCCAGTCATCTTGCAGACACGGGCTTTCCCATGGGCTTATTTGGCTTTGTTTATCTGGTGATCGCAGCCATCTATTATTTTCCGGTTACTTATTTGTATAAGTTTTCCATTCAGATAAGAAATGGTTTAAATGCAAATGATCAACCCACCATCACGGACGGCTTCAAAAACTTAAAGTCGCTGTTTAAATTCATGGGGATATGTACCATCGTGGTTTTATCTCTTTATGCCTTGATGTTGATTATTGTTCTGCCGCTGACCATGCTATTTGCCAGTCAGCTGTAATGAATGAAACCACACGATGCTGTGGTGTACTGAATGAATTCACCGAAATAAAATCCCGCACAAATAGCAGATGCGGGATTTCTTTTACCCAATGTTTACTAAATTCGGACTGAAATGAACCGATTAAACGAGGTTTTGTTACGATGGCTCATTTTCAATGATTGATAAACCGAATGAATTCAATAGATTGCTGCAGGCGATTTTAATACTCATGAATTAATACACCTATTATGGACGATAAAAGCCCTTCTCACAAAGAACAACTCAATAACCCATTGCACGGGATTAAACTGGCAACCATATTGGAGGCCTTGGTCGCACAGTATGGTTGGGAACGATTGGCCATGAAAATCAACATCAATTGTTTTAAAAAGGACCCTTCGATCAACTCCAGTCTTAAATTTTTAAGGAAAACACCCTGGGCGAGGGAAAAAGTTGAGCAGCTCTATCTGAAAGCTACTAAAAAGAACAAATAGACAGGCTACTGTTAATTGAAATAGAATTTTATCCCACATCAATGATTTAAGAATTATTAAGAAGTCATAAGTCTTTTATATCGTAATATTGAGCTCGTAAAATATCAGTCATAAGCGGTTATTAAAACAATTAATAATTAATCAAATGGTGTTTCAGATCTTAATTTTGATTTTTGGATTTGGGTTGCTTATCAAGGGTGCGGATTGGCTGGTTGATGGAGCGTCAGCCCTGGCCAAGCGCTATCGCATGTCGGATTTGGCCATCGGCCTTACCATAGTGGCTTTTGGTACTTCAGCACCGGAGTTGGTTGTTAATTCCATTGCGTCTTATCAAGGGCATTTCAATATTGTGTTTGGAAACGTGATAGGCAGTAATAATTTTAATCTTTTTATTATTCTGGGTATTGCCGGATTAATTACACCCCTGGTTGTGCAATCAAGCACTGTCTGGAAGGAAATTCCCTTTTCATGGGGGGCCGCACTTTTGCTTTTCGTTTTTGCCAATGATTTTGTGTTTCCGCAAACAGCGATCCTATCCCGGATAGATGGTGTTATTTTGTTGGTATTATTCGGGTTATTTCTGTATTATGTATACAAACAACTGAAGGGTGATACGGCCGATGTAGCAATTACTGCAAAACAGTATTCCTTGACGAAAATATGGATTTTTATTGTTTTGGGATTAACCGGATTAATTGTGGGAGGTAATCTGGTGGTCACCAATGCGGTTGAATTGGCTACCGCCTTTGGGGTGAGTGAGAAAATTATAGGGCTTACCATTGTTGCTGCCGGCACCTCATTGCCTGAGCTGGCCACTTCAATAGTGGCTGCGGTCAAGAAAAATAATGATATAGCCGTGGGTAATATTATTGGCTCCAATATATTTAATCTATTCCTGATCCTGGGCGTGAGTTCACTTATTAATCCAATAACCTATGATAAAGCTTTTAATACCGATTTGTATTTGCTTTTAGGGGGAACAATACTGCTTTTTGTGGCCATGTTTACCGGGCAAAAGAAAAAGTTAGACAGATGGGAAGCCGGGTTATTGGTTCTGTTTTATTCCGGATATCTGGTATATGTAATATAGACTAGGCAGGGCATCGCGTATTCTGAAATTTTAAACAAAAGATTAACGCTATCAATTAGCCCCCAATACCGAATGGCTGGTACACGCAGTATTGGGGGCTAATTGTTTATCCGGACGGACTTATTACCTAAGCGAAGGAATAACAGATGTCCCTTTGAGTTATTATAAGAGTTTTTCTTCCAGTAATTTTCCGGTATCCGAAAGGGTTAATGAATACCTTTTCAAAAGACTATCTCTAACAATGATTTCGTATTCAATTTTGTGTCCTTTATTAATCAATACGGCATTCATAATTTCTCCTCTAGCTTCAGCAGTCGTCTTCAGAATCTCAGTCAGGAAGCCGTCGGGTAAAAATTGTTTGTATTCAAGTAAAGTGCCCTGAGCGCTGAAGAGGGCAATGTGTTCCATATTATCGTTATAGAAGATAGCCTCGTACCAGTCCCCTTTATCAAACCATTCTACATTGATGGCATGCTCGAAACAGCACCGGAAAGCGCTCAGGCATTCATCCGGAGGAGTTGTCCCGTTGCCGCTGATGAGGTTTTTTATAAAATTATTCATTTTTTCGGTTTTAATAAAGTTAGGCAATTGGTCTGCACCGGAGTTAATCGCGTAAAAATTTCTCATTGTAAAGATAGATCACCCGGGTTCGTGCCCGTTTTAGCCGCATTTTAGCCGCATCCTCACTAATGCGTAAGGCATCGCCAATCTGTTTGATGGATAAATCATCCTGATATTTCATCAGGAGCAATGCCTTTTCTTCGGGGTGTATCATCTCAAGAATGGTTAGTAGGTTATCGTAATTGATATCGTTGATGTTTTCCTCAGTGTCATCAATCACCTCAGGCATCTCATTCTCCCTGTTCCAGTTGGGATAATGGAGTTTTTTCTGTTTTCTTAAATAGTCGATGCAATGGTTGTAGGTCATGGAATACAGCCAGCTTGAGAAGGACGAAAGGAGCTTAAAGGAAGGCAGTTTCTCAAATGATTTTGAGAAGATATCTTCGGCGAGTTCCCGGGCCGTGTTTTTGTTTTTAACAAAACTATAGCATTTATCCAGCACTTTTGTATAGTATCTTGTGTAGAGTATCTCAAAGTAGGGAGAGGGACCCTCCGTATTAATTATCTTGATTAACTCATTATCCGTAAAAGCGCTAAAGCGGTCGCTGTTCATTTGTGATCTAATTAATTGGAACAAAGGTATTATTCTGAGGGATAACTTGTAAAATGTGGTGAAATAAAAAATGTAAGAGTCATGTTGCGTGGCATTTAAAAAATATTTTTCATTTTTCTGTTACTTCTTTGTTTTTGCCCGTCTAAATAGCAAAATCAGAGAGGAGGTGCTTCCGCCTGCATCTCTGGGGCAGGGAGCTTTTGTTTTTCAATAGCTGCCTGAAACGTTAGGTTATGTATAATAATATTACAAGAACAATTAATTTATCAAAAATGAAAAACAGATTTTTAGTAAGCTTGACTACTTTAATGTTGACAGCTCTGATTTTTACGGCTTGTACTCAATTGCCACAAACTGAAATTGATGCAGCCAATGCAGCGATTGAAGAAGCAAGAGTTGCAGGAGCCGAAATTTATTTACATGAAAGCTTTGTTTCAGTGCAAGATTCGTTGAATGTGGTGATGTTGAATATGGAGAGTGAGAAGTCAAAGTTTATGAAGAATTACACCATTGTGAAAGAACAATTAGCAGGTGTTGTTCAATATGCTCAGGAAGTAAAAATTAGTGCAGAAATGCGCAAAGAGGAAATGAACGCAGAGGTTCTGAAAGCCATTTCTGAAGTGCAGGAGCTGGTTGCAGCTAACCGTCAATTGATTCTTGATGCTCCAAATGGAAAAGAAGGAACTTCTGCTTTGGATGCGATCAGTGCTGAATTAGCTGCTGTTGAAGTTGCCGTTGATGAGGTAAATACAGCGGTTGAAGCGGCCGATTTCATGGCTGCTTTTGATAAAATATTTGCTGCAAAAGAAAAGGCTGCTTCTATTAATACTGAATTAACGGAGGTGATCAGTAAGTATAAGGCAAGCGCTTCCAATAAAAAAAGGTAATAACTCGTATTGAATCTGAAATAAGGCCCTGGTTGATTAGCAATCGGGGTTTTTAACAAACAGGCTCGTGTAACAGCTCACATGCCTGGCTTTGAAGAAAATTGAAGGACAAGTATGTGGGTGTAAAAATGTTTTTTGAATGGACAAAGGATACAGCTTTTGTGGAGTTTTAATGATAGGTGCGGTGATCCTGATACTTGCGGCTTGTAAGGAGGAGTCACCCCAGGTAGACATTAACCGGGCGCGACTAAAATTGGCCGAAGCTGAATTGATAAAAGCTTTCAGCTATGCACCGGAGTTGTTTCAAAAAGCCAGCAGTTATTACGATTCTGCTTTTATGGCCTGGCAACACCAGAATAAAAGGTTCATAGGCACCCGTGATTTCGCGACGGTAAAGAGGTATTGCAATCAAAGTATGACAATGGCTGAATCAGCTGCTGAGACCACTCGCCGTAAAACTTTGCAGATGAAAGATTCACTGTCCGTCCAAATTGGTCGCTTACAACAAAGCATGGCTGATTTTGATCGAATTTTTGGGCATTATCCCATGGATAGCAAGGATCGAAAAAGGTTGGTGAAGAGTAAAATGATGGTCAGTGAAGGAGAGATGGCTTATAAGCAGGGCAATTTTTGGGCGAGTAGTTCCAGTTTGCAGGCTGCTGAAGTGCTCATGACAAGCTTGCAGCGGACTTACCAACAACGGCTGTTGGATTATTTTAGTCAGTATGATCAATGGCAACGGTGGATTGATCAAACCATTGCACATTCAAAACAAAATCGGACCACCTGCATTATTGTGGATAAATTTGCCAGAGAATGCGTGATTTATAAGAGTGGAAAAGTAGCAGGTATATTTCCCATCGAGCTGGGCGCCCAATGGATTGGCCCTAAAACACGGCAAGGCGATAAAGCCACACCGGAGGGATTGTATTCGATTGTGGCCAGGAAGGCGGGTGGGGCTACTCAATTTTATAAAGCCCTTTTGTTGAATTATCCCAATGCGGAGGACAGGGTTTGCTTTGAGCGAAATCAGAAAAATGGCAGGCTTCCTTCGCATGCCAAAATAGGTAACCTTATTGAGATACATGGTCATGGTGGTAAAGGAGCCGATTGGACGGACGGATGTGTAGCCCTTACCAATACGGATATGGACCGTGTGTTTGCGGACTGTGGCAGGGGGCATTGGGTAACTATTGTGGGATCAGTGAAGCCTTTAAACGAATTAGTGGCATTGCATTCATGAAAACATTCAAGCGTATTTATTGGCCAGCCGCATGGCGGCGCTTTCAGAGAAAGGCTAACTGTTTTGTGAGCAGCAGAACGATTGTATGGCAGCGGATTTTTGTAAATTCAGTGAAGTTTATTAAACAACACAGACAGACGGTTACTGCCGGATTGATCATTTTCTCAATTCCGCTTTTAATACGTGCCGTTTTTCAGTTGTATCCAGGTTTTAATGCGCTTACGGTCGAATTAACCGAGCAGGAACTAAGCCAGGCACACAATAAGCTGAGGCAAGAGATAACACGGCTGGAGCGAAAATTGAGCCAAAAAACGCCCTCTTCCAACTATCTGATCATTAATAGTTCATGCAACGAGTTTTCGCTCTTTAAAGGCACAGAGCTTGTAAAACAAGATAAGTGTTCAACCGGTAGTTACATCCTGTTGAAAGGGGGCAACGATCAGCAATGGATGTTTAAAACACCCAAAGGCGAATTCCGCATACTGGGTAAAGCCGCTGCTCCCGTGTGGCGTAAACCTGACTGGGCCTTTATCGAGGAGGGATTGCCCGTTCCATCTGCCAATCACCAATCCCGCTACGAAAGGGGTGCATTGGGCGATTATGCACTGAGTCTGGGAGATGGCTATTTGATACATGGAACACTTTATCAGCGTTTTTTAGGTTTACCGGTGACTCATGGTTGCATCCGTTTGAATGATGAAAATCTGGAGCTGGTTTATAATAAATTATCTGTTGGTTCTAAAGTTTTCATTTATTAATCGAATCGCCTCCTGAAGCGATCGCCCAACTTACTACTCAATTAATCATCTCAACGGATCATTCCTTCTGCATAAGTTGCCTTGCTTACGTTGAAATAACTATACTCATATGAATACTACTAAAAAAGCGAACACCGGAGGTAAGCAGTCTCGTATTTCCCTGGGTATCATTTTTCTGTTTCTTTACCTGGTATTTTTTTTTATGATGAGCATTGCCATGGCCCCTTATCACAAGAAAAAGGAAGTGGAAGCCTTGGTGTTGCACGACTCACTGTTTGTAACTGCATGGGATACAACCTGGAATCATACTGCTTTATCGAAAGATGTAAAGATGTATACTTATGTTCAGGCGAAATTAAAACAAGCCATTTCAGATTCCATTCAATTAACGGTTAACCTGGCAGACAGCACTGTTTACCTTAGCATCAGCGGGGTGAAGATCCATTGTGCACCCATCACTCATATTGAGCAGGATAGCTGGTTGGATCATTTGGCTATTCAACCTTATGTGAAACTTTTTTCGCAGCCACTTGTGATGAAGTCGTCCATGGCAACTATTATGAAGGAGCCTGTAGTAGTGCGTCAGGCTCCTAAAGATACCCTTGAGGCGGCGGCGAATGCCTGGAAACCGGATACTTTGGTTCAGAATGCGGCATTTGTAAAAATGGAGCTGGAACATGGCCTCACACTGGTATTTGAGCAGGATAGAAACAGTCGTATGGGGGATAGTTGGATTCATTTTACCTTCGCTGCCCGCGTGTGGATCCAGACTCTTTTTGATTCGCTCAGTCGTTTTTGTACCTTGCAGCATCAGGAATATCACCCCACCATTCGCATCAAAATGCCGGTTGAGGATTTAAGGGCCGTTTACCGGGCTATACCTCATCATCCGGAGGTTGTTCTTCATCTGGAGTGATACTGGTATTGGGTTCCAAAAATACCTGTTACATAAAGTCTACGGAGTAAATATTTCATTATAGGTCGCATGGAGAGTATCATAAGCCTCTGAGAACTTATTTATATTTTGATTATCTTTTGCGTTTTACTAATCATATTAAGCGTGTAAAACAAGTATCCCGCATGGCAAAATTAAAAGCAAATAAAAAAAGCCTCATCCGCTGGAAGATATACATTGATCGGGCCCGGATGTACATTGGCTATGTTCAGTTTCTAATGATTGGGTTTGTGTTTTTAAAAGCCTATAAGGACAGTACCTTGGGTGCCCTCATCTTCGACCACTTACTCCTTTCCATTCCCTTGTTGTTTCTTATTTTTATTGGTTTCGCGTTGGTTCTTGGGCGTTTGGATACGGTTTTTGGCTTGCGCGAGGAAGAGCTGCGTAATTCTTCTTCATCCAATCCGGTGATGCGTGAGATGCTCACCAAAATGGAGGAATTGAAAAATGAAATCAAAGCGCTTAAAACGGATAATTCTTTGAACAATGAAAAATAGATTGTTTGATGTGGCTGTGATCGTTGGTATGGTTTTTCTGTTGGTGGTACTAAATCAATTGGGATTATTGGAGAAATACGCAAAATTCGCGCTGATTCCATTTTTAGTGTTTTACTTCTTAGGGAAGTATGCAGAACGAAGGATTAAAAGGAATAGCTGAAATTTGAAGATCCTATTTTGAGAAGGCATCTTTTTACCCTTTAAACGTGCTTATTGGTAGGCGCTGATGGCGAACGGAACAGCCTAAATGTACTAGAAAAAGTGGAATGATTCTGGTTAGATAGTGAAAATTCACCTTAATACGGTTTATATTGGATTATTACCGTTTGCTTAAAAACGAAAAAACCTGTAAATCAAGCGATTTACAGGTTTTTGATACACTTTGAATTGCCTTTTGTGATTCCGGCGGGATTTGTATGGTTTCTGTAAATCGATTGCTATTCAGTTTTTTAACAGAGGTGTTTTGTTGTGAGGTCACCGAATAGGTCGCATTTTATTCCAAAATGATTGTGGCTGTTTAGCGTCCTTTGACAATAACAAATATACGAAATGATGAGTACTGATGTCCACCAAATGAGGTTAAAATGTTATTGATTTAATGGGGTATACCTTCCATTTTTATGGATTGTATGGATTTTCGTAGTGGCGATGGTAGGTATTATGTGTTTTTGACTTCATTCGTGTAAAATGAAACGAACTGATTAACTACAATTAGCTATAAAATAAATGGGGTAAGTAACTGTGAGTCAAAGGTGAGAAAAAGGCCTTGTTATTTGGTTCAATCCGTGAGGTATTGTTGGATCAGCTCTGTGTTGATGCCGGTGTAGGTAGCAAACTCTTCAGTGGTAATGAACTGATGTTCTTCCTTACCCAACTGTTCACGGATCTTTTTCAATAAACGTCGGCCTGATTTCTCACTTTTCCCGGTGATGCGCTGCACATCTTTGGGATAGATGCAAACTCGGTTCAATTTGACGGTCATGATACTGTATCTATACTCTTGCCCTACTTGAAGGGCACTGCTAAGGTACTAAATCGGTACTGCATTTTAGACCTAAAAAGCCAAAAGAAGCCCTTCATGGACACAATGGCCCACCGGATTTGCATTGTATGTGTCAGGCGTCTAATTTTCTGTTGTTAACTAAAAATAAGGCGTTATGGCAAGGCAAAAAGGTATTATTAAGCTGGAAGGACGGATTGGTGATTTGTCTTTCTACAAAAATGGTGGTGAATACATGGCCCGCTCAAAGGGTGGTGTGGATGGTGATCGGATTAAGAAGGATCCGGCCTTTGTACGAACCCGTGAGAACGGCGCGGAGTTTGGCAGTGCCGGGAAAGCCGGCAAAGTATTGCGCAATGCGCTGAAGGTGCCCATTTCCAAATCGGCGGATAAGCAGGTGGCGGGTCGTTTGGGGGCTGAGCTGCTGAAGGTGATTCAGGCGGATACGACCAACTTGCGTGGGGAACGGACGGTGACAGCTGGAGATCTGAGCCTGTTACAGGGCTTTGAATTCAACAAGGCGGTTGGCCTGGAGTCGGTGGTGACGATGCCCTATACGGTGGTATTTACCCGTAGCAGTGGGGATGCGGTGGTAAACATTCCGGTTTTTGTGCCCAAAAATGAGATTGCCCAGGTGGAGGGTGCCACTCATTTTCGCTTGGTGGCCGGTTTGGCAGCTGTTGATTTTGCGAATCAGAGTTACGAGGTGGATGTGGCAGAGAGTGCCGATTTGGTGTATGATGCCAATACGCAGCCATCTGCTCCTATTTTGCTGACTATTTCCGCGGACAGTCCGCACCCGGTCTTCATGGTGTTTGGGGTGGAGTACTATCAGTCGGTGAATGGGCAGATGTACCCCTTGAATAACAAGGCGTCGAACCCCTTGGCGTTGGTGTTGGTGGATGTGGTCTAATGGAATCTTAGATTTTAGACGCTAGATTTAAGTATCAAGATTCAAGACCCAAGTATCAAGATGTTTTCGATACTTGGTCAGTAATGGTAGATTCTTTAATATTCAGGAGTGATGACGGAACAACATGTGAGTAGTGGTGGCAAGGCAGGTTTCTTAGGTGGCAGTGTGGTGAGTGTGTTTATGAGTATCTCGTTTACGGATGTGGTGGAAACCATCTTTTATGCGGTGTTGGGTACGGTTGTCAGTTTTCTGGTTTCACTGTTGTTGAAGCAGTTATTTCGAAGGTATCTTACCCGCAGGAAGGGTTAGGTGTTTGGTTGTGGTTTGTGATGGGAAGCCTCTGGATTCGTCTGGGGGCTTTTTCGTTGGTCAGTAGTTTTTAGGCAGTAGTCAGAAGGGAGAAGGAACAAGTCCGGAGTAGAAATTCCGATGGCCGGACTTAATTAACTGCGAGTGCATATTAATTGTCATTTAAAATTTTCGGTATGAAATTAATTCAAAGAATTGGTGAATTTTTAACCGGATCCGCAACGAATGTACTGGATTCATTGTCGGATGTGGAGGATCGGTTTATCATTAATCCGGATGAGAAGAAAGCATTCGAGATAGAGATAAGGCGTATTGAAGAACAACATCGTCAGAATCAGCGCCAGTTTCTGACAGAGATGGAACAACTCACTCAAAAGCGGGAAAGTGAGATTGAGCAGACCATCCGGGCAGAGCTCAAAGCACAGGAGAATATATTGGTAGCTGAACTGCAACAAGGTGATCGATATACCAAGCGTGCCCGGCCTACTGTTATTTATGTGGGCTTATTCTTTATTTTGTTGGAGCTCTTTGGGATTCGTCATATTGTACTGGATCAATTGGCCCTGGGAGAAAATGTATTGAATATCATCCAGGGATCGGATGCAATTTTTAAAACATTCCTGGCAGCCTGGGCAGGCGTGGTTGGTGTTTATGCAGTTGGGCGTTCCATGGAGAAACGAAGTACCCGGCAGTTGTGGAATCAGACTTTACCTTCAAGCTCTACTTCTGTTCAACAAAGCTCGATGCCAAGCAATCCGACAAGTACTCATCCATCTTTAAATTCGATCCAATGGTAAAGGTGGTGCTTCATTGTTCGGACTCGTCATTTGGGAATGCGACTTTGATCTCCCAATGGCATTCGTTACCGGCACAGGAAGTGATTCAAAATGGAAAGCGGTATCAAGGCCGGGGCTGGTCGGGCATTGGCTATCATTATGTGATTCTCAATGGTTGGATTGCCGCGAATCTGTATCATGCTGATTTTAATGGGTGCATTGAGACCGGTCGGCCATTGGATGATGACCCGGTGGTGTCGGGAACTGAGATGGGGGCTCATGTGAGAGGGTATAATGCACAATCGGTTGGGATCTGTTTAATTGGTAAATCCGGTCGGTTTACTAATGAGCAGTTGAATGCTTCGTTGAGGTTAATTCATCGGTTGGAGAAACAGTATCATGAAATTGAAGTGCTTCAACACAGTGACCTGGATAAAAAGAAGCCTTTTTGTGCGGGATTGGATATGGTGGTTTGGAGGAGGAATTATCAAATTTATAAAAAGATGATTCGCTGGACTTAGGAGTCGTTTCTGAATTTCGGAAGATGGAGTCGACGGAAATAAGTCCGGAATCCTGAGTCCGTTGTCCGGGGATGCGCATTATTTTACTCAGAATGGAGATCGTTGAGTAAGATAGTGCGCATTTTGTATGGTTTTCAGTTTAATATGGATTGTCTTTTTTAACGGCGTAAACATCCACCTCATCAGGAACGGTAAAAGAAGTCAAGGCTTTCGGGCGGTTTATTTTGATACGAAGAATATATACGACATCAAAAAAAATGGCCGAAACCCGGAGGGCGCGGCCTTTACTCTTTGCCGTGAGTGTGTAAATTTTGGAGGCCGATTTAAATAATGGTTAATGATTAATGTGATGAATGGCTGACGAAAGAACAGTGACTTGGGATATTTGAGATTGGCAGTTTGAAGCACAAGGGTGCGGCGGACTGTTTGATGTAATTATTAATGGGTAATGATGAAGGATTAATTTTTTGGGGAATGCCCGGCGGCACTCTTGTTTTTTGTAAGGATGGACAAATAAATGAGATTGAAAGGCTTGAATGGACTTTGCCGGAATTGATAATGGGCTAGAAATTGACACGCATTGGCATGGAGGGAAAGTTTCATTTGTGCCTGGCTTTGGTAGTTATTAATGGTCAATGATTAAGGATTAATGTGTGGAATGATCAATGTAAATTAACGGAAGGGACTGGCTGCAAGGGAGCGGAGCGGTTTGCGGACTGGGCCTGGAGAGGCGCGAGCCGACTGATTTCTATGCGAAAACCAAATATTTTCAATGAATTTTGATAACTTTTTTATCTGTAGTAGCTAAGACTAGAACTGACAATTAAGGTTTTTTTTAGGCATACTTTCATGGGATGATTATGGATTAAGGGACTTGCCTTTGGAGAAGTCCCTCTGACCATCCCAGTCAGTCAGATTATTCCTGGCAGGTTGCTCCTCAGCATTGCCCGCTTCCGCTTGATCTGACAAAGGTAAAGGTACAACATCCTGATAATGGGTGTCCAGCATTTTCTCCTTTGTCAAATTAAATCGTAGCTAGTTCATTTTAACGCTACACTAAAAGTTACCCACATTCCAGCAAAAACAATATCAACAACAAGATTTATACTCATAGTTTTTGTCATATATTTTACCATCTCGAACACATGCAAATACCCTTAATACCAGCTTGTTTCGAATGGCATTAATAACACTCATTTTACTTTTTCCTTCTTTAAGTTTCCTATGATAATACTCCCTGAATTCTCCTGGTCTGGACACGGCACTTAATGCTGACATGTGCAGCATTGTTTTTACAGTCTTATTCGCCATATGGGAGACCCTGGGCATTTTTCTAATACTTGTACCTGATTGATGTTCAAAGGGTACTACACCAGCATAACAGGCGTATTTTTTACCCTCGGTAATGGTCTTAAATTCATTAGTTGTGGCTATAATCACCGCTGCAGTTACTCTTCCAATATTACTCACTGAGTTAACAATTGAAAATAGATAGCTTATCCTTTCATCCTCCAAAATTAAGCTATCTATCTCCCTATTAATCTTTTCAAGATCTTTTTGCAAAGCTTTCAATGTACCTGAATGAAGCTTTGCCAGCCTTCTGGATTCTTCCTTGTTTACAAAACCATATAGCTCATCAATAGGGTCTTTGACTGATTTAATAAGGTCAATGGTTCGAGTACGAAAAGTAAGCAGGTGTTTTAAACGTTTGATTAAACCTCTTTCCGGTATCCACAGTTTAGTTTGATCTTGATAGCGATACGCAAACTGCGCAATACGCCTTGCATCTATGCGATCTGTCTTACCTCTTGTAAGCCCCATGGATTTCTTTATTCGCAAAGAAGATTCTACCCAAAGATTAATACCATACATTTCCATAAGAGCAAACACGTGCTCACAGTAAATACCTGTATGTTCCACACAAAACAACACTTTGTCCAGATCATTAAGCATACAACTTTCCGTTAACTTCTGTAAAAACTTTTCAAGTCCTTCAATACTGTTTTTCAGTTGACAATGGAAGACTTCTTTTTCCTGAGTTAGTACAGAGTAATCAAGTGTTTCTTTCGATACATCAATACCTACAAAATGTGTATATTTCATACTATTACTTTTTGGGGATAAGAGATTAGATCCGGCCTCAAAACTTTTACTAGTTCTTTAAACTAAATTTCTTATTTGAGTCAAATGATCTAAAACCCTGGTAGAGATTAAATCAGCCGATAGTCCTGAAAGACTGGCGAGTGGAATAATGTGCTTTACCAGGGTCTCTTATCTTGATGAACATCTTATCAAAATAGTCAATTGCGAAGCTAAAAGCGAGTGGAGCAAGGGTGACAGGCCGGAAATGGTGAGGTACGAACCGTGGGGGCTGGCATATGTAGTGGCATGTGGATGGCGGGATTTTTGCTTTTTCTGCAAAAAGCGTGACAGGCAGAGGCCAACTACACGAGGCTACCGCTGAAAAAAGCCAGAGCGCAGCGGAGGCAAATCAAACACGATAGCCGAAGCCCGCAGCGACGAGCAGGCGAGCCAAGCACAGGCAGCGATTGTGCTTTTTAGTGGCTGCCGGGGGCCCCGATGGCTATCGGGGGAAGGCAGTGGCTAAAAACACAAGGGAGCTGCCATGACGAAGAGGAGGGAGCGCAAGAGGTGTGACAGGCTGGCGTTTTGGAAAATATGAGATTACGAGTTATGAGGATTCCATGATTTATTGATGTTGATTTGAAAATGTGCCGATTGGATAATGTGATTATTCAACGGATGACATTTTCATTATTTTGTTAGTCAGCCTATGAAATGGAGAGGAGCCACCTTTGGCTTTGCAGCTTTTATTTTACCTTATAAATAGACCTGAAATAAATGCTGCAAAGGCCTGGCACAGCTGTTGCTGACTGACGTGTGAGAAATGCCGATTTACCCGACTTACAATATATTGTTATCTGTGATTTTTTTTATTGTTATTTCAAAATCTTGACTATTATCTATTATGTACGAATCTTTAGATGCTTTAAGTAAGCTATATATGTCATAATCTTCAACTTTTAAACCAATTTTTTGTGCACATACTTTAGAATACTCAGAACATACATAACCAAAGGCAATGAATCTAATCCAAAACAGAGGTTTTTTTTCTATGGTGAAATTATTAAAGATATTTATAAAGGAGTTTAGTTTAATTTGAAAATCTGGAAGTTCAATTGAATCTTGAAACTCATCAAAAGACATTACAATATCTAGCTCTCCCTCTTTACGAATCAGCTTCCTTGCTGCTTTAGAAATGTTATCAAAAAATATATGCTCAATTTCATCTGACCAATCTGCAGCAGGATGATTAAAAACAAGAGAGCTAGAAGATAAAACTCTTAACAGTGACATTCTCAATTTTAATAAGTTAATTGCGGTAGGATCAACTGAAAAATCAAAAAATGAGATATTCTTTTCTGCTATTTCTAAAAGAGCAAGTGGCTTCAATAACCTATACATGGTACTTTGACCATAATATTTCTTTGCATTTAAGGAGTAAGAAGCTTTGGTACCATATCTAAAAATCCGACCAGAAATATCTTTGCAAGCAATGGAGATTTGAAAGTTTAATGGACTAATTAATTTATATATCCGCTTTCTCGCCTCGTACTTAAATTTTCTTTCAGCTGCTACTTCTCCTAAGTAAGCTTCGACTTCTTTTTTCAATGCCCCTTCTAATTCAATTTTTTCTTTTTGAATTCTTCTAGAAAACTTGCGTTCTATATAGTGTTTAAATAGCCAAATTAATAATCCAGATGTTGCTGTAGAAGTTAAGATGTTATAGATAGTTTCCATTATGCATGAAGCTTAAGGTTATAAAAAATGATCAAATGATGCTAATATTGGGTTATGTCAAGTTAAATATTTTGATACTTAAATTCAAGTAGTAAATGCAACTTTCAGCGCAACTAAATGTAGTTTTTTTAATTTATCAACTACTAACTACATTAAGTTAGGAGACCCTTCGGATATCGTTATTAATATATTATCAAGATTAAAGAAGATATTCATCGGATTTCACTTTCATTCAATTGTTAGGCATCCGATGAAATGAGGGATGAGCCACCTTTGGCTTTGCAGCGTTTATTTTGCCTTAAGAACAGACCTGAAATAAAGGCTGCAAAGGCCTGGCACAGCTGTTGCCGACTGACGTGTGAGGAATGCCGATGGACCCTATTAATAATTATAACTTTACTGGTTATTGTAATGTTTAAAAGAAAAATAATGTATTGACTTTTATGAAAAAAAAGTTGATATTTCTGTTATTAAACAAAAATCAAACCTAAGTAAGTATGAAAAAGAAAGTATTATTAGTTATTGTATGCACTATAGTGTGCATTTGTCATGAAGGATCCAACTGTTTTAGTCAGACTACTCAATTACAGAAAGATACTTCAAATATTGATGAATTGAGATATGCTGTTCAGTTGCTAGAAGATGGCCAAAAGTTTAATAACATTGTTGGATCAGATTCTGCACTATCAAGTGTGGTTGATGCTGAATATGAATATGCTAATGTAAAGCATGAAATAAGAAGATTATTCAATCCGGATAAGTTCGGTATTCAGTTACCATCCAAAGTTAGAAGAAAAATAAGAGATTCAAATTGGTCGCCAAGGTTTATTGAAGATAAGTTAACGGAGATTCAAGATACAGCTTTGTTTTTAAATGATCAGAGTTTTCGTGTGCTATTGAATACCATAAAGGTCAAGAAGTCAGATAGTGAAATTATACCTGTTGTTGTTTTGGGATCACCAAGTTATGAAAGTGTTAATTTAGAATCTATAATAGATAAAAACAGGCCCGAGTTTGCTTATACTTTAGATTGTTCCGGATATTTAAATGCAGCACTTACACTAGGTGTTAGAGCAAGAAAAAATGAGATTAATACATCTGCCAAAACCGCTATGAATAAGAATGGAGCAGTCATGGTTTCAAGAGCAAGTGTTTTTTCACCATTTGTTGCTGCCTTAAGACCTAATAGTATGATAAGAAGAGCTCGACAAAATACTTTTGAGAGAATATCAACTATTTCAGCTTTATTGTATTCACTACCAAAGGATGTAGAGGATAGCGATGAAATTGTTATACCTATTGAAATGGATTTAGTGTTTTGCTCTACTTCTGGAAGCGCAAAATTTAATGGGGAGGCATCCTACAACGTAAATCTAGGAGGGAGTGCTGTATTTGCTTCCGGGTCCTTTAATTCAAATGGGGGTGCTTCTATTTCAAGAACATCCAGTTTTAAAAACTACCAAACATTTTTAATTAATCCTGAAGTTTTACCTATACATGATCCGATAACTGTTGATGAAGTTAAAAACTCTTTAGAGTCAGTTGTAAGCCAAGCAGTCATTGAAAAACCTGCAATGATTCAAAAAGGAAATGTTGAGTTTACTATACAATATCCAGATCATTTTTTAGATCTTAATTGGACTATAAAAGAAAATGGTTATTCAATAATCTCTAAAAAATTAGATGAGAGTGGGTATTGCACATTTTTAATCAGTAAACCTGCAGATAGTACAGAGGTTATAATAACGTTAGAAGCGAATATGCGAGGAGTAGAATTAGAGAAAAGAGTGTTATTGCCAACAGAAACTTCAAGTTAACAACATATCCTTAGAGCCATAATTGACAATAATAAAATGGAATGAGAAAAAATGGCAGATTTTTACAATACAAATGCAATAGATGCTTGTATGTTGAATGATGCATAATGGTATTGTGCTAAAAACAGATTATACATTAATCGAATCTATTAATTTAATAAAAATTGGAGGTTATAATGGAAAATTTCATTACGTATAAAATTGTTGCAGACAGAAGTGGAAAGCTAAAGAGTGCTGCAAAATTATCCTGCGCATTTTGGAATAAATTTGTGTTGCCTAAAACACCTATTGTTATAAGGTTAGGTATATTTACTAGTTTGGGAAACGTAATAGCCAGAGCTTATAAACCATTTCAGCAAGATGGTGTGGTTTATGGAAGAATAGAATTTAATACCAGGTTCTTACAGAGGTTTGATGAGTACGAAATTGTAGGAACCATTATACATGAGATTGGACACACGTTAGGATTTGGTTGGGATAAATGGATGGAACTATTTGATCATAAGACAGGAAGGTTTTATCCCAATTTTGTAAATGAAATACCTGGCTTAGAACAGATGGAGGTTGAAACTGATTATGGACCTGGTACAACTCTTTCACACTGGGATGAAAGGCAATTTACAACAGAGTTGATGACGGGCTTTAAAGATAATGCGGAACATGTTTTACCAGTGACTATTGATGTAACCTCTTTGTTGGGACATCAAGTTATTGAACAACTAGGTAGGAAAATGAAGCTTAGTGATATGATAGATGAATTACGTGGGATTCAGTTTACCAGAATTCAGGAGGCAAAACAAATTGACAGAGATTATTTTGAAGATACTGAGATGTGGGAAGAGATTTATACAAATAAAAGGAGTCCAATTACACAATAAATTGTGCGAGCTGATTTTATATCTGACAGTGATGGCTATTTCGGTCTAACTGGTTCTTCGTCAATTTTAGGGATAATATATGGATGGACCATATTGAGTTAATTGCCTGAAATTCAGCGCATAAAGCTATTATTTTCTTTGGTAGTCTTTATCTATTTTTGTATCTTTATATAATTGACATTCAATTATATATGAACATCAAACACCTTGTTGGAATTCCTAAAATGAGCTTCCTGGAAATCGAATATAAGCCTCCATTTGTTCACCTTTATGCATCATTGACCGGAAAACGTGCACAATGTCCAGTTTGTCAAAAATACAGCCATTCTGTGCATGATCGTTATCAAAGACACCTAACAGATTTGCCTGCTTTTCAATATAACACAGTTATACTTCTAACAATTCGAAAATTCAAATGCTTGAATGAACATTGCAAACGGAAGGTATTTACTGAAAGACATAGCCACATAACTCCCTATGCCAGACGTACAGAAAGAGCTAATAATGTGCTATCTAACATTGCAATTGAGATGACGAGTTGTGCAGGACATAAGTTATCTGAGAGCTTAAACATGAAAGTCAGCCGATCTACGCTTACTCGACTTGCTCATAAGCAAACACCACCCAAGGCAAAAGTTCTCAAAGTTGTTGGCATTGATGATTGGGCATTTCGAAAAGGTGTCAATTACGGAACTATTATAGTAGATATGGAGACATCAACGCCAATAGAGTTGTTACCCACCCGTGATAGTGCAGATTTAAAAGAATGGCTCAAAGGGTATCCGCATATTGAAATTATTACAAGAGATAGAGCTAGCTCCTATTCATCTGCTATTGATGAAGTTTGTCCTCATGCTATTCAAGTTGCCGATCGCTTTCATTTATTTATGAATCTATCTGATGCACTGGATACTTATTTTAAGAGTATATCTCCTGCGATCAACGCTCTTATTAAAGAAAAGACCACGAAGATGTTAAAAGATAAAGATCATAAAAATACAGTTGTTAAATCAGTAAGTAAAGAGATCATCATACCTGAAAAATATGATTCAAGGCAGGTTGTATTTGATAAGGTCAAACAATTACAATGTCAGGGAATGACACGAAGAAAAATAGCAAAGGATTTAGGAATAAGCAGAAATACTGTACGATCATACTTCTTGCAAGAAGAATTAACACCTAAAGCACATCCCAAACGTACAAATATTGAACTGTTTTCTGACTATATCATATCCAAAATCAAAACCGAAGGTCATGTTGTCCAGGAAATCATTGAAGATATCCGTAAAATGGGTTATTTCAGTGGTAATACTCAAGCTTATCTATACATCACACATCTAAAAGAAACTACAAAAGGGGTTGCAATTAACCATATTGAACACCGGCAAATAGAAGTGCCATACATCAAACGCTTAAGTACTCGGAAACTGGCTAAATACATCGGAAGTAATATGAATCAGATTGAGGATCGGGAACCTGCAGGTCCTCCTGGATAATATGCCAGTATTGAAGCATGTACGCAGGCTAGTACGCAAGTTTAAAATAATGCTCAGAAAAGGAAATGACGATATTGAAAGCTGGATTCAGGCAGTTAAAGAGTCAAAGGTAAAGCTATCAGGTTTAATTACTTTCGCTAGAGGATTAGAGCGAGATATTAAGGCCGTGAAAAATGGTATACAATTAAGGTGGAGCAATGGTCCTGTTGAAGGCCACGTAAATAGGATTAAAAACATTAAGCGTCAGATGTATGGAAGAGCTAGTTTTGAACTACTACGCCGAAAGGTCTTGTTATCGCAATCAGGTTAAGTCCCCAAATTTGACGAAGAACCAAAACCACCTAAATGACTGGCGCAAATCGAAACGGTGTATCCAAGTGAAGGTTTTTATTAATTTTTCACTGTCAGTTTAATTGTAGGGACTATGATTCTAAGCTTTTTGTGACAGGGTGATATTATGTTTTTTTGGGGGAGGAGTTGTTAAGTTAGGTTGTCAGGATTGCATAACCACTCTACAAATTTATTAAAACTGAATTGATCTATAGCAATAGGTTTAAAAATGAAACCTGTTTCATGGATAATATTTAGAATGAAATCTCTTAACGATTTTATTTTATTCTGATCAAGCATTATATCACCTAAGAGTATATTTGAGTGTGTGTAGATTTTTGCGTATTTATTTGCTATAATATCAATGTGGCCGTCATGAATACCAGATGTTAGCCAATTTTTTCTGGATATAAAAGCTACTCTATAACCTGAATATAACAATGCTTCAATAAATTCCATAAAGCGATCACTATTGTTAGAAAATTCCTTTATGTCATTATATACAAATATTCGAATGGCAAAACCAGGACAACGGCTGGTAAAAACTTCTTCATTGTGCCTGACACATAAATGTAAATCATCATAATACCAACAGTGATCAAAATATGAAACGTAGGAGTAGTCAACATGAATAATTTGATCTTCGAATTTTTTACCTCGTTTAAGTTGATCAGATTCTTTTAAATGTGCCCACAAACTTTTCCAGCTTTCTATTTCGTTTTTCAACAAATGAATATGTTGCTCAGATATGGTGTTATGAGAGATATGATTGCTGATTTGAGCAAAGTTGTTAATCTCTCCTTTTTTAATAGACCGAAAGAGAGGTGTGATTTTTGGATTATCATCCAGAAATAGCAGGTTTCTAGAGATTTTATATAACCTCATTGGATTCAGGAGGTAAGCTAATTCTTGATAATATTTCAGAATTTCCTTTTTTGAATTGCATTTCAATATTACTTGTTTATTATCAAAAAAGGTTAGGTGGTTACCGTCAGTTATCATGGCATAATTGCAATTCAGAATCTCAGCATAAGAAAATACTTGTTCTCTTGCCTCCTTATAACCTTTAAGCTTTGAGAGAATACCTTCACGTTTACACTCAATAACCAAGACATATCTATTGTTTAAAGTTATTAGAATATCAGGTCTTTTGTTATTTATAGTTTTTTGATGATCAAACCATGTTAGTGGGATATTTGCAAAGGATAATAACAGGATTTTAGAAAAACTACTTTCGACGTTCCCTTCAGAGCTTCGAAAGGCTGTTGTACATGTAGGGGAAGCAAGTAAATTATATAAAGCCTGATAAGGAGTTCTTTTGTGATATATGGAGGAATGATCCGAAAGAAACATTGATAAGCTTGAGTATTAATAGTTAAATTTAGTTCTATATCTCTTTAGGTTTATGAATAGTTATATTATTCATGTTTGCTTTCTGGACCCATGAATGGTTTTGAAAAAAAGCCTTTACTGTATTTAAACATCATGATGACCAATGCCAGACCGTATAGTATTTGACGCATATTGGATGCAATATTACTAGGCATTCCTACAAAACCTAGGGCTTCCGGGAGGGTGATTAAAACTGCTGCAGCTATAGCTGCACCCCAAAGATTACGCATACCACCTATAATTACAATGGAAAGGATAAAGATTGATTCATCCACCGTGAAGCTTGTTGGATCTATGTAACTGATGTAGTGTGCATATAATACACCTGGAATGGCAGCGAACATGGCACTAATCGTGAAGCAAATGACTTTGGTGGAATAGACGTTTTTTCCCAGGCTTTGGGCAAAAATCTCGTCTTCACTGAGTGCTATTAAGATTCTGCCAAAAGGTGATTTTGTTATATTGCGGATAATGTAAAATGTTACACCAGTTAATATAAATGTTAGCATTAAAAATGTTAGTTTATTACTAAATTCAAAATCGAAGATAGAAATAGTTGGTATTCCAGGAATACCCATAGGCCCATTTGTTAAACTAATCCAATTGTTCATTAAGGAAAAAGAAAATACTTGAATCCCCAGAGTAATAATTATATAATAATCATTTACTGTACGAAGGGCGATTGCGGATATTAAAGCAGCTAACAAGCCAGTCACTAGCATGCTGATAGGTAGAGTTATAAGAAATGGTAAACTATAATTAACAGATAAAATTGCTGATGTATATGCCCCAATACCATAAAACCCTGCGTGAGCTAATGATATTAGCCCAGAATAGCCAGATGTTAAAGAAAGGCTTTGTGAAAGTATGGTATAGATGGCTATAAGTATTAGTAAATGCAGGATATATTCCATCAGATTTCTACTTTTTTTAGTTGTTTAGAACTTAATCCGGTAGGTTTTATGAATAAAATTATTATAAGAACACAATAAAGTATAGCATCCATCCATTTGCTACCAATATAGTATGCACCAAGATGTTGAGCTGTTGTTATAATAATGACACCATACAATAGCCTTAGATTATTATCTGTGCCACCTAATATCATGGCTACAAGGGCATAGAATAATATATTAAAACCGTACGATGGTATTATACTTGTATCCAAAGAGATGAAGATACCCGCACATGCTGTAATTAAAGTAGAAATTATTGTAGTGTGTAAAATTACATATCTGGGATTAATCCCATATATAGAAGAGAGAAATTCATTGGAGGAAATAGCTTTTACCTTCCTACCAATACTACTCTTGGAATAAAAATACATTACAATAATTAGAATGACTATGGATACTAATATTGTAAGGGCTTGAATTACTGTTAGATTCCCCCCAAGTACTTCTATTTTTTTGAGGGGTAACCTGGAATAAGCGCTCAAAGCATTGTACCCCCATATGATAGAGATTAAATTTTGTAGGATTGTGTAAACTCCTATAGAGGCTATTAATAATATGAAGGGGTTTTTAGTTCGCTTTTTTAATTTGCTGAAAACCGTCAATTCAAGAAAGTAGCTTAAAAAAACGGTTATGGCAACTCCACCAATAACAGCTATAATAAATGGACTATTTAGCTGTATGTGAAACAAATAAAATAAATAACCTGAAATAGTGATATATGCTGCGTAAGTAAGATTAAAAAATTTAGAAGTATTATAATTAATAGAGAAGCTGTAAGATATAAGCATTAAAATGCTTACTTGATATACAATATTGAAAAAAACTTGAATCGACATATGTTAACGATGAATTAAACTATGTATAAATAGATGGTTAATAGGCATTGATAACCAAATTTCGAAGTTTTTATATTGTTTATCAAAAACCTCCCTTAAATTCTTACAAAATAAATCCTCTTCAAATTCTGTTATATTACTTTCATTATTCTTTTCATGTAGTATCCATTTCTTTTCATCTATAGTAGATGCTGGATTTTTTGAGGTTTTGATGTATGTTGAAATTGCAAATGAATTGATTGTTTTGTTATTACGACTTAAAAAATCCAGTGTTTTCTTTGAATCTAAAAAAGATTCATCTTTCATCTTAAACATAAAAAAACAGTGATTCCAAATGTTGAAGAAAGCAAGGTTTTTAAGTGTTTCTTCAGCTGATTCAATTGATATTCCTTTATTTAATAAATTTAGTATGTTTTGAGAACCCGACTCAATACCAAGCATTATAAATTCACCACCCGATTCTTTTATAGCTTTTGCATCAGATATAGAAATGTTATCTGCTCTCAACATCCCTCTCCATGATATTTTAATACCCTTCTTCTTTAGAGCATAGTTTAAGCTATGGATTTGTTTTATTATTAAGGAGTCGTCAATAAAGGAGAATAAATTTGTTTTGTATTTATTCATGTGGCTTATAATCTCGGTTACCAATATATCAGTGTTCTTTTTTATATACTTGCTTTCTTTTTCTTCACAAAATGTACATTTACCCCAAGGGCAACCAAATGAAAGTTGCAAAGGTAAGACTAGTTTTGGAGACCAATATAAATCCAGAGGTAGGTCATCGAAATTTGGAATAATTGAATTGAACTGAAATGAAGATTGGTGCGTAGATGTTTCTTTATTGTTATTAGCTAGGTTAATAGTTTTTTCTTTCGTATGAATGGAAGGGGAATTAAGAAAGTCAATTATGAAACTTGCATTCTTTTCTAGTGAAATAGAATCAAACAGGTCTTTGGTAAGTGGATTAGATTGTAAGGTTGAGCAAAGTCTCTGTGCGGTATTTCCACCTAGAATAATATGAACATCAGGATACCTGCTTTTTACATATTTTAATAAAATCAAAGTAGGAATGATTTGGTCTATGGATACTAGGGAAATACCAATTATCTTACAATTTAGATTTGTACTTGAGAAAAGATTCTCATAAAAAGAATAATAAGGAAGAATATCGTAGTTATTTAATGATTTAGAGATTAAGGCATCATTTAATTGTCCTTTTATTTTAAGATAACTTGAATTTACATCTAGTAGTGGAAACCTTTGATTAATACAATTTAAATAAGATTCAATATTTTCGAACGCTTTGTTTCTGGCATTTTTTTTATAAAAAGATTGACCCTTTAATACACTTTTGGCTTTAATGGCTTTCTTAAATTTTTTATGATCACATTCGTTATTAATTAACTTTTTTAAAAAAAAATCAGACGTCAAATACTCGTAAAACAAGATGTTGGCATCAATACCTTGGTTTGATACATTAAAATGGTCTAGTTCAGACTTTAATAAGGGCAGGCTTAGATAAGGCTGATAGGGATCCCAACCAGGTGGGAAAATTAATAGACAATCCATTAATTACGAAATACTTTTGTTAAAATTTCATTATCAGAAGAGCAGAAATCACCCCTGAAACGAAAGTATTGTGTTTTGCCTAATGGTCTGAATGAGAGTATGTATCTTATTTTCTTAATTATTATATGGTAGTATTTATTCCGCATTATCAAATATTTTATAGATTAAATTTTTAAATGCAATAACTGTTCCATTATCAGTGGAGTAGGAGAGTTTTTTTATTTCATACCTTCCTGTTTTATTATTATAAGTACCATATCCACCTTCAAGTTCATTACACCCAATACAAGTACCTAAATCCATATCACAATTATTAGGACAGCAAATCCAAGCTTCTTTTATCGGATCTTTTACAACATCCATTAATGTATTTGTTGCTCTTAAATTTGCAAGATCTTCATTAATGCATTCTAAATATTTTTTTGGAGTTATTTTTTTATATGTAACACCAGCAATGTTATGGTAGTTTATTACACAATCTTCATATGCATGTTGGGCTTCTTGTAGTTCATTATTCCAAATAAAAACTCTTTGAAAATTTCTTTCTTTTCTAGTTTTAGTTCTGGCTTGTTGAATTAAAACTGATATTAGAGCATTGTCAATAAGCCATGATTTTGCTGGAGTATTCGAAGTAGATAAGAATGTTGAGCAAGTTTTTATTTTTTTAGTAAAATAATTTGTATTCTTACTATTAAGAACCGGATTAGGATTTTTTAATGATGGAGTTTTGGCATTTAAAACGCGCCCCTTTTCTTCATACGCTACATAGAACGGGTATACTATACCTTTTTTATCATGGAAGCTTTCTGGCCTAAAATGAAACAAAACAGATTTACGATTTTCAATTTCAATTTTCTTGTAGTTTTCCCGAAATTCCTGAGAGGCAATTAGATGCCCAGCGTCTCCAAAACTCATTATTCTGTTACAATGTTCTATTGATCTTCCTATATAATAGTCAAAACTATTTTGGCTGTTTATACTTTGATTTCTGTAATTGAAATTAAAGCAACTTACACTGCCTTTATGAACTGCCATTCTGAGTTTTAAGTCATTATCTTTTCTAAATAACGATAACAAGTCATAGCATAATCTGATCACTAAATTACTATATCGATTACTATGCATGCCAAACTCATCATGTTCATTGAAAACTATTACAGTAGTGAAGCCATCTCCTGTTGGGTAGGTACATATTAAACAAGTATCATTAAAACTACATGAAGTAATACATTCACCTAATTTATTAAAAAATTGGTTAATAAAACTTACAATGTTATCAAATGGTATTGAAGCAGAGTCCACTATGTCTCCAACAATGATATAGGCACTGTATTCTTCTGATTTATTAGTAAGCATTCTGTAGTTTGATTACGTGCGCTTTACCGTCTTTTACCTCAAATAAAGTTAACTCTTTCTTTGCATCACCATTTTCATCAAATGAGGTCGATCCACTAGCTCCATGATACATGTTCATTTCATATAGAGCATCCTTAACTAAAGGAGAATTATAACCAACATTTTGAATTTGGTCAATTAGAATTTTAAGTGCATCATATCCGTATGAAGTAAATGTTGTTGGTTCTTTATCCGGGTATTTACTTTTGAATGCATTAAGAAATTGTTTTACACTATTCTGGTCTTTGATACCGTCAAAACTTGCAGCAGAGAATATAACGCCTTCTGCCATATCTCCAGCTTGCTTAATGATGTCTGGACTATTGAAACTTGATGGAGCAAAGATCTTAGCATTAATACCAAGTTGTCTAAGTTGTTTTATTGCCATAACGTTTTCGTTACTTGCAGCAATTAGGAGTAAAGCATCAGAATCAGCTGCCTTTAGTTTGGTGATTGGAGTTTTAAAGTCAGTGGTACCCATATTGATTGCTTCTGATAATAGCACTTTTCCACCTAATTTCGTGTAGGTATCTATGAAGCTATTTTTTAGACCGATGCCAAAATCATTATTTAAGTATAATATGGATACGGCATTGATATTGAAATGATTATGTATGCAGTTTGCAAGGAAGTTACCATCGTATGAATCAGTTGGAGCAATTCTAAAAATATAATCACCTGCATTACTTATTTCATCAGCCGATGAACCTGGTGACATTAGTATGATTTTATTCTTTTCCGCAATTGGCGCACATGATAGTGTTATCGAAGATGCCAATTCACCGATTACAAATTGAACTTTATCAACACTAATAAATTTATTTAAAGCACTAATAGCATTTTTAGCATTTGTCTCAGAATCCTGAATAATCAGTTGAAAATCTGATTCTGATATTACTTTGGAATCAATTAATTCTTGATAAGCCAAATTAATTCCATCGAGTACTTGGTTGGCATATGCAGCACCTGGGCCGGTAAGAGGTAATATTACTCCGATTTTTTTCTTGGATACATTATCGCAACTAAATAGAATGAACACAACCAGTGCTAGCGAACTTATTAGTTTGTATTTCATGGGTATAGAATTAAGTTAAAAAGGTATGTAGAAATTTTATTTTGTCGTGTTTTTAGATTGTTTTTTTATGTTTTTAAGTATTCCTAAGTCAATATGAATCTTTCGATTGAAAAGGTGTTGAGCTTCATTTCTATGTTCTACAATTATTAATCCTACATCTGGATTAATTATACTTTCTTTAAAAAGCTTAATTAGATTTTCAGTATTTTGAATATCAACACCGGCGAATGGTTCATCAAATAAAAGCAATTTTGGTTTATGAATCAATCCCATGCCAAATGCCAATAGCTTTCGTTCACCACCACTTAGATTAAAAGGTTTTCGGTTACTAAACTTTGATAGATTAGTTAATTCTATGACTTCTGTTATTCGCTCATTGAGTAAATTTCTGGGTAGCTTAGTTCCAGCTATCTGAAGGTTTTCCAATACAGTTAAATTCTCAAAATTGAAATTTTTCTGTGGAATATATACAATTCCTTTGTGGATTAACTCCGAAGGTTTATTTGAGACTGTATTATTGCCATTGAATTTAATTGAACCTGACCATGGAGGCAATAAGTTATAGATACATTTTAAAAGGGTACTTTTACCAGATCCATTGCCCCCACTCAAAAGAACTACTTCACCTTCTTTTACTTCCAATGATACATTGTAAAGCACCTGTTTTTTACCATAACCGGTAGATACATTTTTAATAGAAAGCATCAGTTGATATAGTTGTTTAATGCAGACTTACTATTTATAAAATGGTCATAAGTTTCGAAAAAAGTAGCATTACCTTCACGGAGAAAAAAAACACCATCGCTTACTTCTTTTATAAAGTTTTGATTGTGTTCGATTTGTATGATTGTTTTGCCTTCTTGTTTAATGTCCATAAGAAGATTAGAAATACGTTTGTAATTGACATTGTCAATACCTGCTATTGGCTCATCTAATAGAAGAAGATCTGCATTATTTGCAATGCAACAGCCTATGCTTAACAGTTTTTGTTGCCCATAAGATATTTCTCCAGCTGACTGATTTGCTAAATGCAACAAGTGTACTTTGTCCAGAATCTCATTTGCTCTAACTTTAAAACCTTTATATTGCTTTTTTAAAAAGTGAGCAGGTAAGAATGCATTAATTATACTTTCACCAGGATTATTCTTAAAAGCTAACATTATGTTTTCTCTAACAGAAAGTTCGTTAATTAGTCTTAAGTCCTGAAATGTACGAGTGATTCCCAGCTGGTTAATTTTTGTAGCATTTTCGTTGTGTATTGGATTTTTCTTATAAAATATTTTTCCCTTGTCAGCTTTAATAAAGCCTGTTATCAAATTGAAAAGCGTGGTTTTTCCGACACCATTACCACCAATTAAGGTATAGATATTACCTTTATTAAATGAAAGATTAGCTCCTTTAAGAACGTGATTTTCACCATAGGCTTTAACGATATTGTCAATTTTAAGAATCTCCATAAACTTACCTTCTTCAGGAAGGGCAATGGATTGCCAGAATTCTGATAGGTATAATTTTAGTTTAAACCAGGTTAAATATAGTGAAAATAAGTTAATATGTATACTGGTTGGACTGTATTGAATTTCTTTGATTAAATAAGGTTGATTTTGGATGATTATTTAGGGGAAGGGGGAGAGGATTTTAAACTCTTATCTAGATAAAACACTATGACAGCATTCACTATTAAGCCAATAATCTTTCAAGTTTATCTTTCCATTTTTCCCAGTCAGGCATCATGCGTTCCTGGAGTTCGATGAATTTGGCGGTGTGATCGTGGTGGATGAGGTGGCAGAGTTCGTGGATGATGACGTATTCGATGCAGGGGCGAGGGGCCTTGATGAGCTCGGGATTGAGTATGATTTTCCCCTTTGGGGTGCAGCTGCCCCAGCGCGTGGCCATTTCCTGGATGTAAAGGTCTGAGGGTTCTACCTTGAAACGGGCAAATTTTTCGATGAGGGGTTGTGCGATCTCCTGAAATTTAACTTTGGCTCGGTTTCGGTACCATTGCTCCATCAATTGTTTTACCTTGCTTTTATCATTGGTGTAGACTTCGATGAACCGGCCTTTGTAACATACTTCTTCTATTTTTGCTGCTGTTACCTTTAAGCGGTAGTGACGTCCCATGTATAGATGCGATTCTCCACTGACAAAAAGCTTCTCCGGCATCTTGGGATAAAAGGAGAGAAAATAGCTGAGCTGCTTAATAATCCATGGTGCGCGCTTTAGTACTTTTTCTCTGATCTTTTCTTGTGACGTACCCTCCGGTGCTTTCACCAACACTTCCATCTCCGGTGTAATGGTGATGCCCAAGGTTTTTCGTTTGGAAAAACTTATGGTGTAATCAATGGTTTTGGAACCAAACTGTACCTGATCCTTCATCACTTGTATCTCGTTTTGGCCACATCCACCATGCGTGCAGCAATGTGATCGATATCGCTGAAGCTTAAGTTCAAATTTAATTTGTCGCGTACCTCATCGATGAGGTAATCGCCTATTAGGAAGATCATCTTTTTTGATATGTCGAGGTTACTTGGGTTGGTCCAGTCGACTACAATCTGGCTTTTAATGATGTCATCAATGGCTATGGCCACATCGACTCCTTTTTCTTTAATATCGGTTTCCTTCGGCCATTTGTCCTTGAACTCTTCTAGTGTGATGCCGTAAAAGGCTTTGGCCACTTCGCGACTATTTAATGCTTCGGGGATTGAGCTGTCGGTATGTGAAAGTACCTTCTCAGAGATGTCTTTTACCTTGTTCAGGCATTCATTTGCGGAGATTCTACCCTCTAAATAATCTTGAATGGTTTCGTTCAATAGCCGAGAGAATTTTTTGTAGAATGTGGGATCTTCTTCCATCTTCTCCGTGATGTGACGGGCCGTACGCGATGCGATCTTATCCGCTTTGGCGGCTTCTCCCACTGTTTTTTCTACTTCCTTTTGAAAGGCGTCTTTATCGAAAATGTTGACTAATTCGGTTATGACTTCTACACTTTCAGTGGGAATATGTGTATCGATCAGTTTCTGAATCTGACCTTCGTATTTTTTAAAGTCGATGGTATCGGAATAGCGTTGTATCACGGCTTTTCGCAATTTCATGAAAAAGGCCAGGTCTTCTTTGTATCGTACAATTGTTTTTGCATCGGTATTTTTGTGGTACTCGATGGACGAAAGGGCCAGTTTGAGGATTCGTGCAAATCCTGCCAGCTTGTCGTAAAACAGAACCCGGACGGCTTCGTCGCGCAGGTGCTGTTGATATGCTTCAGCATCCCGTTTATTGGTTACTGTTTTGAACAGGTCCCATAATTCAGAATGTTTTTGCGGCAGTTTTTTGATCTCTTCATTGATATTGGTAATGGTCCCGTCCAGATCTTCCAGGTCGAACTCCTCAAATGATGAGTATGTTTCGAGTGCATTATCCAATGCACCCAACACACCATAGTAGTCAATCACGTATCCATAGTCTTTATCCGGATAGACCCGGTTCACCCGGGCAATGGCCTGCAAAAGGGTGTGTCCCTGTAATTTTCGGGTGAGGTAAAGCACGGTATTACGAGGTGCATCGAAACCGGTTAGCAGTTTGTCGACGACTATTATAATCTCCGGATCGTCGCTGTAGGTAAAGCGGTTGATGATGTTTTTCTGGTATTTTTTGGACGTCCCATGTTCGTCCATCATCTTTTTCCAAAACTGTTTTACCAGGTCTGTTGATTCTCCGTAGGCACTGTCTTCTCCTTCCCGCTCATCCGGGGGTGAAATTACCAAGTCGGATGTTACTTTACCTATTTCGTCCAGGTATTTCTTGTATTTGACAGCTGCTGCTTTCGATTGACACACCAATTGTCCTTTGAGTGCTGTTTGCCCTTGAAAGTTTTTTTGATAGTGTCTGCTGATGTCCCAGCAGATAGCGTATATCTTCTGATCTGCTATGTTGAGCTGATCGGCCCGGCTGAACTTCTTTTTGAGATCCGCTCTCTCGTAATCGTTGAGTGGCTCCGATATCATGGAGAAGTAATTATCGAGCGGTGCTTCATTTACTTTCTGAAAGGCATGTCGTCCCTCATAAAGCAATGGTTTTACGGCTTTATCCTTTACTGCTTTGTCAACGGTATAATCGTCGATGATGGTGCCGAATTTGGTCAGGGTACTCTTGTCTTTTTTAAATAGCGGTGTCCCAGTGAAAGCAATGAAACAGGCATTGGGCAGTGTTTTCTGCATCTCGATGTTAAAGGTTCCATGCTGTGTACGGTGACCTTCATCCACCAACACGAATATGTCGGGACTTTCCAATGGTTGGGTCATCTTCCTGACCGCCGTTTCAAATTTATTGATGATGGTGGTTACTACGGTATCCTGCTTGCTTTGCAGGTGTTCAACCAGCTGGCTGCCTGTTTTGGCGTTTTCCACCTCCTTGCCACATTTGCGGAAAGTCTTGGTGATCTGTTCATCCAGATCGGTGCGGTCGGTTACCAGTATTATTTTAGGGTTGCGAATGGTTTTTTCCATTGCAATGGCCTGTGCCAGCATGACCATGGTCAATGATTTACCACTGCCTTGCGTGTGCCAGATGACTCCACCTCTGCGTTTTCCACCCTCTAGATGGGTCACCTGCTTTAAGGTTTTACGGACTGCAAAGTATTGTTGGTAACGAGCAATTTTTTTTTGTCCATTATCAAACAGGATGTAATTAAACGCAAAATCCAGCAGGCGTTGCGGATGGCATAATCCGTACAAATAGACATCCTGTTGGGTTTGCAGAACCGGTTCCTTTTCCAAGGCATCAAAGTATTGCCTGACATAAGCGAAACGGTCCGCAAATAGTTTATTCTTTTCCTTGTTATCTAAAGGTTTATTCTTTAGTTGCTCTAGTGTGGCCAGGTATGTTTTCTGTTCTTTTTCATTCAATTTCTCTTCCCAGTGTGCCCAAAACTCAGCAGGTGTGCCGCAAGATGCATAGCGGCCATAATCAGTGGCCAGGCTTAACAAAGATTGGGCATAGACATATAGTGAGCGAATACCATTTTCGTGCTGATTGCGCAGGTGCTGTGAGACAGCCTGTGTAATGGGTTCTTTCATGTCGGGACGCTTGCACTCAATGATACAAAGCGGGATGCCGTTTACAAAGAGAACAATATCCGGGATGTAACTTTCTTTGCTTCCGGATCGCATCACCGTGTATTCTTCAGTGACATGAAAAACGTTATTCTCCGGTCTTTTCCAATCGATGTATTGGAGTGTGAAGCTTTTTTTATCTCCATCAATGCTCTGTTCTAATGCCTTTCCCAGGGTTAAGAGGTTGTAAGCGTATTCGGAAGCTGCAATGTATCCATCTACTAAAGGTATCTCTTTGATGGCCTGAATGCCGGTCTCAATGTTATTGTCGGAGAAACTGGTGGTTTTAGCCGATGAAACGTTAATGGTGTTGATGGCTTTTAACTGCTTGCGTAATACCTTTTCCAGTATTACATTGGATGTTTTGCCACCACGCGCCTCCAGTGCTTCATTGGGTGTGAGGTAATTGTAACCGAGTTTGATCAGCATCTGCAGTGCCGGCAATTGAGAAATGTGATCTTCTTTGAATGATGGGGTTTGCATAGGTGTTGGGGTGTAGGGGGAAAGCTGTGGATGTTTTCTTATGTAATACTTTTTCTACCATTTTCGGAGAAAGGAATATCAGGGCCTGATGCATCATGATATGCATCAGGCTCAGTGCTTAATAATATAATCCTCTATGGTATTAATAAAGATAGTTAATGGCTAATGCACCTATTAAAGCAGTAATCGAGCCATAAAGATAAATGTTAATAATGAGTTTAAAGATGCTGTACTTTCGGTAGGCAATGTGAGAATTTACAATGATCTGTTTAGCGAGGTCTTCTTCTAATGGGTTTGGTGTAAAATTATTCACATTTTTGCCCGCTTTTTTATGCACTAAAAGCAGGTATTCGTCCGTTTTAAAATTGCCATTTTTATCTTTGAAGTCTTTGATATCTCCGTAGAAATAGATGTTTTTATGATTGCCGTATTTACCAATATTATTTGAATAGAACTTATTCAGAATTGGTGCAAAGGACATTAATGCCAGGATAATTACAATGGCACCAACTAAAATCAAGCCGTAATAAAAGTAAAAGCAGAATCCATCGATATTACTATTTACGAGTCTTAACAGCCAAAATACCATTATTGATGTTAATCCTAAAATACCTGCATTCTTTGCTTCAGCAAATTTTAGCCACTCGTTTACATTATTGAAAATGTTGTGCAATTCTTTTTTCATCATCGTATTTTTTTATATTTAACTAATAGTCCAGATAACATCACCTCCAAATACTTTGCCATTGATATTTTCAATAGGGTGTTTTACTTCTTTTCCATAATTTTTCTTTAATTGTGTTACAGTCAGGGTTTGCTTTTTTGTAGCCATTGAAAACAGCTTCAGACATAAGGATGGGTTTAAATTCGATGGTTCGTTTTTTTCTTTCTGATTTAATTAAGCGACCATCGTATAAAGAGAGCTCACCGACATCAGAACAGTAAATGCTGTTTGCAAATTCAACAGGTGTCATTTGAACTGTTTCAATTTTGTCAAGATATTGTGGGGGATTTGAATTTACTGGTTTAGGTGGAAATGGAAAACCAGGAGTAAAACCCAATGCGCTGGTAACTACACTCATTGTGAATTCCGGATTAGTTGGATTCTTCGTTACTTCAAAATAGTCTTCTTCAATTTTTTTATTCGCCTTGTCTGTTAAACGTGATGCCAGGTTAGCAGGGTATCCAACCCAAACCAGTCCCTTGTTTTCAGACCGTTCCTCTCCTTGTTTTTGTACTCCGACTTTTATCACACGTAGCTCTCCATAGTCGATACCAATTCCACATTTAAAATCAACTCCCCTGAATTTTTTGTCAATGATTTTTTTACAGATGTGATTGATTGAAATGGCACAATCGACTGCTTTTGTAAAGCACCCTTCTTCGGGAAACACTACCATTACTCTGTCACCAATGATGTTCCGGATAAAACCGCCATGGTGGTGAGCTGCTTTTAAAACCGCTTTGGTGAATGCCGTATATACCTTACCCATTGTTTTGTTGTGATGCTTCTCGGTTAGAGCTACTGAGTCTCTAATGTCTACAAATAGTACGCAGGTTTTTAATAGTTTGCCTTTTTTTTCGGCTCCGCGTTCAAAGGTAAGTCCGCTATCTTCTAAAGAGGGGACCAACTTTGTTGTGACGTGGTTGAAATCAGTGTCAATCACATCAGCTACATCGGTGCTTATTTCCTCAAGAATTTTTTTTACTGCCATAGCTTGTTAGTTATAACCTGGAAATGAAATGCACTTAATAGAATTATAGTCTATGCCCTGAAGTGATGGGGTGTTCTTTTCTCTAAAGTAAATTCTGTACAAATCAAATTCACTATATTTCCATCCTAAAGCATCATAGGTTGAGGTGTCAAAAAAGTTGATGCAATTACCTACTGAGACACTTTCTAAGCGATACAGATCTGTTATTGCCTGACCAATCATGGTGTATTCTCCATAATGATCACCCGGAACTCTGTAATAGTTAACTTCACCCTTGTGTATGGCCACTTTTACATTTTTATCAGTTCCATGAAATTCTTTAATTACTGCTTCTGCGCATTTTTTAGCTTTATAGACATTGTGTGGGGATTCTACGTTTAAAAAAGGCTTGCCAAAGACTACGATAATTCCATCACCTATTAGTTTTTCAATTTCCCCACCATGTTCATAAATAATGGGAATTATCTTTTTATAGTACTCATCTAAAAAATTTCTTACACTGGTATTGGCCCATCCTTTAATTGTTTTTGAGAAGGAGGTGATGTCGATAAATAACAGTATAACATCTTGCTCTTGTGCATTTTCGAAATATTGTATAATATCTGGTTTGTCAACATTAAAGCTCTCATTTAAATTAAAAGAGAAAAACTCTTCTCGTGCTTCATTAAGCATGTCTGGTCTGAAAGCTTTTCTTATGGACTCTTTGGCCACAGTGGATTCAAAAAACTTTGTTACGTCTTTCTCTTGATCATTTAATGAGTAATAATGAGACTTTAGCTTGAGTATCTGATTAAGGTTGGGCATAGGCAATGTGTTTATTCGTTAATTAATCTTTTTTTTCCTGTGAGCAGCTGCTGCATCATTCCTTTTTTCTGCTGCTGGAGTTTATTCAGCTTGGTTTTTAGCAACTTGATTTCGGTATCGGCAGTTTGCATGACTTTGGCAATGGCGATTTGTTCTTCAATTGTAGGAGGAAGCATCACTTTAACAATTGCAAAATCCTTATACTTACAATTCAAGGTATCACTGACTAGGCCTTGAGAATTCCTATAAAACTTAAAAACTACTTTTGGCAACTTAAATAGGTACGAGAAAAACTCTGAATCTGCTTGATCCTTGGGGTGCAAGATTGTATAAGCAGGACTTACTATGCCTTCCAATTGAGACAGTGCACTTCTACCTTGCCACATTCTCATTGTGTTATATCCAATATCCCCTTTGCAAATACGCTTGTACTTGGTTTTATCATTATTTGAAGTGTCTTTTTTATTGGATTCGGTTTGTGGATAAACTCCTGCTTCTCCAACTGAGAGTAATGGCAGATCATCAAAACCTGTTTCCTTACGTTCTGAAAAATACCTGCCCAACTTCACTTTCTTCCACTCCCCACTAAAACCTGGCAAGCTTTTTTTACCGGTTAAGAGTTGCTGCATGAGGCCTTTTTTGCGTAACTCTTTTTGCTCAATGAGTTTAGTGAGGGTTTGGATGGCTTTGTCCCAGGTGGAGAGGCAGGTAGTAATTAATTCCTGTTCTGGTTTCGAAGGAAGAGGTACAATGAAGTTCTTTAATTGGCTGGAGTTTATACTGGCCAAATTCGTGCTTTGCTTGGAACATAATTTGAAGTAAAACTTACCATGTTCACTTGATGAGAAAGCATTTAAAAAATATGGCAACAATATTTCTTGATCTGGTCTAACTGCAAATACATGGTTTTGATGTAAGCAATTTTTAATCTCACTATTCCAAATTGTACCTCTTCCAAGCTTATCAAAATCACCTCCTTCAGTCATGAGAACATCCCCTTTCTTTAGGAGGTATCTCTCAACCTTATCTTCCAAAACCTCAATGTATTTTATTTCAGAAAGATTGAGATGACCATCTTGAACATTTGCAACTCTTAAGTAAGGCAATTTTACTTTTTTACCTTCCTTTTTAGCTCCTTTCTGGATCCCGGTTTGAACTACAGCAATATTCTTAAGCTTGTCAGTACCCCATGTTTCTGGAATCCACCCTAATTTAGTGTGTTTAAACCCAGGTCTCTCGTCATTGAGTCCCTGCTTTGATTGTTTTGTATTGCTATTTATATTGTCGTTAAGTGTGCTCATGTATTGCTTATTAAACCTGGTGGGTTTATTGTGCGGTGTTTGGTTTATTGTGAATTAAATATGGCTATTGCCTCTGTTATAGGCCATCAAAATTGGGGTTTGTTTTTTTCCATTCATCCGCCCTCTTGATTTCCTGAATATGGTATTTCAAATACTCTAATAATGATTCACCCCAGTTTTTGTCAATACTTTTGATTTCCTCCGCATTCAATGGCTTATGTAATAAATTTTTGAAAAGGGAATCTTTACCAGTTGCTTTGGTCTTTGAACTGAAAGTAGTTGCATTGACATGGTAGAAGTACTCTTCAAATTCAATCTCCAAGCTAAAATTACAATTGAAAGGTTTCAGCCCCCCTTTTTTATAACCAGCAAATGACCCAATCAACCTAATTTCAGCTTTATACAATTTCTCCTCTTTCTCTTGCATTTTGACAAGTTCCGCTTCAAATGACTCAAATGTTAAATCATTTGTAAACTCAATTCTTGGCCCAGAAGTACCCAAGGTAAGATAAGCCTGGTGAGTAGTTTTGGTATAAAAGTCATTAAACTTACCGGTTGTTTTTGCTAATTTCGTTAAGAGTTCATATCCCCAACTGTCTAAGGTGTTCTTCACTGCTTCAATGGATAAGCTTTCCTTTATTTCATTCTCACTGTCCTCCTTTTCAATATCTTGTCTTAATAGTGCCAGTTTTTTGTCCAGGTCATCCTCTTCTTCAATGCTTTTTCCTTTGGCTCCTCTAATCATTAGATCTAATGAACGGTTCACTTGTTCACAGATATAGTTGAAGAAGTAAGCCAATTCACCGGCATCCGCTTGTTGTAAGGCGGCCATGTAGTTTTCTTTATCCTCTGTTTTAACGATTGCCGGCGGAAATCCTTTTTGCATCAGAATGAAGTTCATGAGCAAACGTGCCAGGCGTCCGTTGCCATCATCAAAGGGATGAATACTAATGAAGCGGTAGTGAAATTCAGTGGCGAAAAGTACCGGGTGCAGTTCTTCTTTGTCCATGTTGTCGTTATACCACTGTAACAGTTCCCGCATCTTAACCGGCGTTTCCTCCGGCGATGCAAAGTGAAATATTTCACCGGTTTTGGTCACCACATGATTTGGTGCTGTTTTGTATTGTCCCACAGCAATTGTTCGTGTCGTGGATTGACCATCTGCAGTAACGGCTTTGGCTTCGAAAGGTTCTTTCAGGATCATGACATGTAATTCACGAATGAATTTTTCTGTCAATGCTCTCCCTTGTTTTATGTCTTCAACCAGCCATTTAATCGCTTCATCATGCCCGGTCATCTCTAAATGATCCTTAAGCGGCTTTGCCTGGGCCGTCATTCCAAACATGATCAGGGCCTTGGTTTCTCCAAAGTTCAGTTTATTCCCTTCAATGTTGGCAGAGTGGTAGTTCCAATCCAATCGAAACTTTTGCATGACGCGTTGTTCCACCTCTTTTGACAAAGGACGATAGGTATCCAATTCGGCCTTTAATTGAGTCGCTCGTTTGAGATTTTCTTTATATGGCATGGTAATACTTTTTTCGCTTGTTCTAATTTTTCGCCAGATTATTTAGATTTACAATAGTGCAATATTCTTTGCTACCTTTTTGTATTCCAAATATATTCCTTCTATTTTACTCCTTGCTTTAAGAGCTCTAATTCCTTATCTAGATCATCCTCTTCTTCAATATCTTCACCTTTGGCACCACTGATCATTATTTCCATGGAACGATTTACTTGTTCGCAAACGTAATTAAAGAAATAAGGTAGGTTGTCTGCATCAGCTTGATTCAATGCTATATAGTAATTATCCTTATCTTCTGTTTTTATGATTACAGGCGGGTATCCTTTTTGCATTAGAATGAAGTTCATAAGCAATCGAGCCAAACGTCCATTGCCATCATCAAAAGGGTGGATTCGAATAAAACGGTAGTGAAATTCTGTGGCAAAGAGAACCGGATGGTATTTATCGTTATCCTTGTTTTCATTATACCAATCTATAAGATCCTTCATTTTTGCCGGTGTTTCTTCTACCGAGGCAAAAGGAAGAGTAGCTCCTGTAATCGTTTTCAAATGATTAGGAGAGGTTTTATACTCTCCAACAGAGATGGTTTTTTTTGTTGGCTTTCCATCTGACGTAATTGCCTTAACTTCTACTGGTTCTTTCAGAAGTACTATGTGCAATTCTCGAATAAAATGCTCAGTTAAAGGACGCTCATTTTTAACCACATCCTCAATCATGGATATTGCCTCATCATGTCCGGTCATTTCAACATGATCCTGCATTGGTTTTTCACGAACAGTTGTACCGTGCATGATGAGGGCTTTGGTTTCACCATAGGTAAGTTTATTGCCCTGAATGTGTGAGGAGTGATAATTCCAATCCAATCTGAATTTCTGCATGATACGTAGCTCTTCCTCTTCAGATAAGGGGCGGTAGGTATCCAATTCTTCTTTTAATTGCGTTGCTTTTTTAAGATTCTCTTTATAGGGCATGGTGTAGTTATTTATAGGGTTATTGTTAGTTAGAATTTTCTATTGTAAATCCAGTTTTTTAAGGTACTCTTCCATCTCCTCCTGAACCGTTTTCAGCTCCCCTTCCAGTTTCTCAATTTCCTTTTGAGTAGCCAGAATATCCACTTCTTCTTCTTCTTCAAAGGTATCGACGTAACGTGGTATGTTGAGGTTAAACTCATTCTCTTTGATCTCGTCAAAAGAGGCAACGTAACTGTACTTGTCTTTGGCAATGCCTTGTGGCAGTTCTCCATTGTGGAATTTATTGTAGGTTTTCACTACTTTCTCAATGTCGGAGTCGCGTAGTTTATTTTGGTTTTTGCCCGGTTCACAATCCTTACTGGCATCGATGAATAATACATCGGTCTGCTCAGCTTTCCCTTTGTTGAAGATGAGAATGGCCGCCGGGATACCTGTTCCAAAAAAGAGGTTGGATGGTAAACCAATCACTGCTTCCAGCATGTTATCCTCAATGGTTCGTTGACGAATCTTGCCTTCGCTGCTTCCTCTAAACAACACCCCATGTGGTACCACAACCCCTACTTTTCCTTTGCCTTCATAGGCTGATTCGATCATGTGGGAGATAAAGGCCCAATCTCCTTTGCTTTTGGGTGGTACGCCTCGCCAGAAGCGGTTATACTGGTCATTGGCTGCTTCATCGGCTCCCCACTTGTCCAATGAGAAAGGCGGGTTAGCCACCACTGTATCAAATTTCATCAGCGCATCCCCTTCTTTATGCTTGGGATTACGAATGGTGTCCCCCCATCGAACGGTGGCATTATCGTAACTGTGCAAAAACATGTTCATGACGGCCAAAGCCCAGGTACTGCCATTGGCTTCCTGACCGTATAGAGAGAAGTTATTACTTCCCACTTCTCTGGCTGCTTTAATGAGTAAGGAACCGGATCCACAGGTCGGATCATAAATCCGTGCACCGGGTTCACTTTTCGTCAGCTTGGCAATGAGGGTAGATACTTCAGCCGGCGTAAAAAACTCACCGGCTTTCTTACCGGCATCACTGGCGAAGTTAGCTATGAGAAATTCGTAGGCGTCTCCGATGATGTCCTTCCTGGAAAGATGGGAAGGTGTTAAGTCCAGTTCGGAGAAATCGATCAACAGGTTTTTGAGTCGTGTGTTTTTCCCTTTAGCATCCCCCAGGTTGCTGCTATTGAATGAGATGTTTCGGAAAATACCCGAACCATCTTCGCTGGTGAGTTTTTCGCGGTTGGCTTCTTCTAGGTCGGCCAGGGCAATGTCGATTCTTTCCCCTACATTGGCTTCGTTGCGGTGCTCATACAGGTAGTCGAAGTAACTGTTTTCTGGCATCACAAAACGCTCCATTTCCATGGCCCGGTCGGTTCGTGCTTTATCTCCTTTATACTGCTTCAGATACTCTTTGCGCTTCTCCTTATTGACATCACTCACGTACTTCAAAAACAACATGGTGAGTATGTAATCTTTATATTGACTTGGATCGATAACCCCTCGAAAGGTATCACACGCTTTCCACACAATTCTATTTATATCCTGATCGTTAATTACCTGACTCATGGTTATTTTGTTAATGTATTTAGTATTTTCTGATCTATCACTTTATTTTTCAAGGCTGTAATTCTATCTGTCAAATGCCTTTCTTTATTTCGAAGTTGCTCAAAATGTAATATGGCCCTTTGCTTGTCCATTGTTGGTGCCCACAACTCTAATTCACCAACTGTACTTTTGTTGATGGAGAGTAGGTTCGTCCCCTTGGCACCGGCCGTTAATTGTTTTTGCACGTTGGGATGGTTGATTTGCCAAGCTAGAAACTGCGACAGTATCATTTGCTGATTCACCTCTCTCAACACCAAAAACATGGACGAGGCTACAGCCGGCGTCACCTCATCGTTGTAAACGGCTGCGAAAAAATCCCCTCCTTTGGCCGCAATGAGCAGGTCTCCTTTTTGGAGCAGATGCTTACAGACTGCATTTGAACCGCTGATGTTGGGATTTAGTCCGACCTTCAGCTTACGGTGTTCATCAAAATCCCTGGCTTGTAGGTAGTACACATCGCCTACTGCAGAGGTTTTTGTATATATCCCCGTTGATATTTTAGATATGTCTTTTACTTTTATCTTCATTTAATTCTCAGTATAACGAATACAAAAGTAATAAACATAGGTTAATATGCAAGTATTTTTTTGAGTATATTTTCTACGGAATTTAAACTGCAGCCATACTCTGTTGATTTAGTGCATTATAAAAATAGTTACAAAACAGCACGCTTGAATTGCTATCAATAACCAATCACCGTATCCAGAACATGTAATGCCACCTTATAGTCTTCGGTTTTCACTTTTAATGCAGTTGCTTCTTCTACTGTATAGTATTCATCCTGATGTTCCTCTAATTGCTCAATCAATTTACTGATAATATGATCGCCATTCCCGTTGCTATGATTGACTAAATGTTGAACCATAAAGCTTGAATATGCTTCATCTAACCAAATGTTTTTGCTATTTGAATTGGAATACTTACGAATGAGCAGATTTTTGGCCAGCAAGTATCTGTAGTAAAACACTCTTATTTGCCTTGGCGTCACGTTTTTCAATAATCGAATCTTCTCTCTGAGAAATGCGACTTCTTCTTTTGTTAGCTTACCATTCAAATTCCTGATACCAGCTTCTTCTTCAGCGTTTGTGTTGGATGTATTATTAATTTGTTTTACTTCGTTAATAACTGAATCCTCCATTGTCAGCTGATCTTCTTCATTTGAAATAATATCTTCAAATTCAGTTTCTCCACCATTTTCACTAAGGTTTTCTAATTCTGCTGATTCTCTATCTTCCTTTGTTAGCTCCAGAAAGAACTCATCTTTATTTTCAGGAGTCAGTTCGTGCAGTTTTAAACCCAAAATAAAAAGTTTATCGACGTATTCGGACACCAATAGGTCGATATTCGTTGATTCATCGTTTGACTTCACCAATGCATTGTACTTATGTCGTATTGCTCTTTTCAACAATCGCTCATCAATCGCAGCGACCACAATTAGTTTTTTGGCCAGTTCTTCATCGTCTAACATCACCCTTAAAGAATCAATTATCTGAATGATTCGTTCTTCAGAGCAACGATCTATGTCATCTACAAAGAGCAGTATTTTACGATCATTTTTGCACCATGCTTTTACAAGGTGTTTCAGTTCTTTTTGAACTTCAGCCTGTACTCCAAGTATGTTGTGAAATGATACTTTTCCATAATACATTTTAAATAACTCCCTGGCCGAGTTGTTGTATTTAAAGTAGAGAATAAGCAGACTGATAAGGGTACTGAAACCTATTGCACTTGCAATTCTATAAACAAAATCCACTCTGTCCAGTGGCGGAATGAAGAATGTGATTAATGATGATAGAATAACTGATACAAAGAACCAAACCACTTTGCCTATACCTATTCGTTTAATATTTAGGTTTATCCTTCTCCAGAACCTAAACCAGGCGTTTTTTGCCGTATCGTAATAAGCAGATGCAAACTGTTCATACAAATAAGCCCAAATAGCCGGTGTTTCCTGGTATTTCCAGGCATGAAAATCAACTCTGGCAAACTTATCATCTTTCTGAAAGCAGTTCCAGGTTTGATTCATTAGGAATGTTTTACCACGGCCCCATTCTCCAAAAATACCAATCATGCGCCCTTGTTCATAGGGCATTTTTTTGATTATCTCGCACAGCTCAGCAGCAATGTCTTTTACGCCAATGACACCGTTCAGTGCTTCTTTATCTCGGAAGAGGACATCTGTTTTTTTGAATTTGATTGAGGTATTTTTTGCTATAATGTCCCCATCAAAAGAAATAGCGCTTTCTAACTTTTTTGTATTATCAAAATAATCAAGAACTCTAAGTTTCGTTTTATCTTCGAAGAATCTTAAAAAACGATTAAATATACTAAGCAATTGCAAACCAGAACCAAAGTTTCTTAATAAAATAATGTTGTAAACATTAGGCAAATCAACTCCTGTTGTCAATAGCTCTACAGATGTTAACACCCTAATATCTCTAACCCTCCTAAATTCTGAAAGAATATGCTGATTATCCCTGTTTGATTGAGAACTAATTATTGCTTTGGAGTATTGTTCATTGTTTGTGATACTATTCAACTTTTCAGATAATCTCGTTGCAAACTCTTGATTAGAACAAAATATAAGCGTTTGTTGGTCATTAATTTCATTTACTATTGATTTGGCTAAGATACTGAGGCTTGAATCATTGTTATAAAGTGCATCAGTCTTATTAATAGAGGTTGAACTGACACTATCCTCCACAAAAGGAGGCATATCTGATAATGGGTTTATTATGAAATATTCATATGGAAGAAGATAGTTATCTTCAATTGCACTTTTCATTGAATATGAGAATACAGGTTCTCCAAAGAATGATCTAGATTTATCTGGGAACGCATCTATTCCCATAATTGTAGCCGTAGTGAAATGCTCTAAGATATCCTGAGTTTGACTGTTTTCTTTACCGACTCCTAGAAACTCGCATTCAAAAAGTACAATTAATTTAAATGTATCAGACTTAAATTCCTTTAAGTCATCAGACTTAGCTAATAATCTACCTATTGTTAGTACCGTAATTATTGAATCAGATCTTTCGTCGCCAAAAGATAAACTGTCTCTTGCTTTATCTTCGCCAAAGAGATTAAGAATGTTGGGATTAATAACACGTTCAATCTCAGTTTTAATTTGTATTTCCTGCAGCTTCGTAGCCACTACAAAAAGTGTTTTTCCTTTGTAGATGTTTGTAATTGAAGCGTAATATTCCTTTAAAATTTGAAATACTGTGTGATTTCCTCCAACACCATGGGGAAATTGCAGAAGGATTCTTTTTTGCTTTTCAATAAGTGGGAGCACCTTCTTAATGGCTTCAATTTGGAAATACCTAAGTTCGCTTTTCAAAATATCTGGATTACTTATGATTATTCTTCTCTTCAGTTAATATGCTATGATGGTCTGGTACCAATAAAACTCTCTTTTTTATGCAGATATTACTGGAGCAACTTACTCATGGAAGCTTCAAACTATTAAACGACCTGATCTAGTTTTATCTCCATCCATTCCAGAATCAGCTCATCGGCAATGGTTCTTTGCCAGGTTATCATAGTTTCATCCGGTTCGATGGATAATACACTGCATTCTTTATCTGATAGACTCACACCTGAGGTTTTGTAATATTTGCCTGAACAAACAGTGGATTTCCCCGGATAGACCAATGCTACTTTTTGAGCGTCGAAATATTGATGGTAAACATACAATTGCCTCAGGTCATCGGGCGACGGAACACTTCCTCCCAAATTCTTCCATTTAGTATCGAGGATAAAATGTTTCACCTTTTCTTCCGGATGCTTCTTGATGGTGGATACGAGAATGTCCGGTCTCATGGTCGAATTTCTGCCACTTTCTGAGTGCCAAAACTTTTTGGATGATTGTTCTTTTACCCATAAATGGCCCCTACCGTATTTTCTCAGGCTTACATATATGAACTTCTCCCATAGCTTATTCATGTCGAACATTAATGAAAGTACATCGTTTTGGCCTTTACTTACATCGGGATGGTAGTTGAGCAATAAGAGGCGTGCTATCTCAATGGTATTTTGATAGGCTTTGTTTTTTCGGTTAAAAACTATTTTTTCAAAAGTTGCCTCTGTCACGTTGAAGTCGAGCATCTCCGGAAAATTCAGAGACAATGCTCCCAATTTGCTATTCAATTGAGCATTACTGTTTATCTGCTGAATCAGCATTAAAGTCTTGTAGATGATCTGGTGAATGAGATGTTGTTGGTCGTAGGTTGTGTATTTGACGAAGAACCTTTCCTGATGCACCAGGTTTTTTTGCAGGTGCTTTCCAAAGTGTAAGGCACCTTTGAATGCTGTACTATTTCCTTCTGTCTTCCGGTATTTTTTTATGAGCCCTTTGTGTAACAGGTATTCCACCTCTTTGATAAAGAGTTCGAAATAGAGATCGAGAATGAAATTGGATTTCAGGCTTAAGGCAGAAGAGGTGGGTGCTTTGATATCAAAAGCACCTACCGCTTTTAACATGCCGATCAATATCTTACGCCATTGATCCTTTTTACTATACCGGTCGGCTTTTGGAAGTACTTCAATAATCAGATTACCTACCTGCAGCACCCCAACGAATTCTTTGAATTTAACCCCCTTATGAATGAGGTTGAAATAGGGTACCCCTTTTCCATAGAACTTCTCCAATGCCTCATGATGTTTGGCTGTGAATCTTATTTTATCGTAGGTTTCACCTACTTTTAGTGACTGATGTTCGAATACCGGGATTCTTTGAAATTGGCTAGTTGGCATTGTAGTCAATTTCGTTCATTAACTTTCTTAGAGCATCTTTAAAGCTTTCCACACTCATAGCTAAAGGATCAGAAATGGAGTACATGGTTTGCTCAAGGAAGCCATCGGTATCGTAATCGCTGGTCACTTTTGCAAAAAGTGAATTCCCGTTACTTGCATCCGCTTTTTCACCTTTGCAGAAACCTTCGCCCAATACCAATGCAATTTTACCATAATCGCCATAGAAATATTCCTGCAGCAATGGAATGATCTCATTACTAAAAGAAGCTTGCAGACTTTCTTCATTATGTACTTTCATAAAGAAGCTATGCCCAATCAAGTGATCTTTGTCCAACAGGATGTTGATTCGATTGTTGATGGTATTTAGCACCTTAGACAAATCCACTTCATAGTCTCCAATTGCAATTCTGCCTTTTTCATTTTTCAGTTTACCATGTTCTATAATAAGGTCTGCTTTAGGAGGCATTTCTGTAAAGCTAAAACGACGGCGTAAGGCTGTATCCAATGCTTCTACACTGCGGTCGGCCGTGTTCATGGTACCAATGATGTGGAGGTTTTGAGGCACCCCAAATTCTTTTTTGCTATATGGCAAGGTTACTTTTAGGGCTTCTTCTTTCCCCAGGCGCTTGTTTTCTTCAATGAGCGTGATGAGCTCCCCAAAAATAGCTGATACGTTTCCACGGTTTATTTCATCAATGATGAGGACGTATGGTTGTTCGGATTTCTGTTCAGACTCACCTTTTCTTAATCCTTTGTTTTTCTCCAGGTAAGCAATGATTTCTCTGACGTAGGTTGGGTTATAAACACCCTCGTAATTACCGGTTGTAAAAGCTTTTTCAATGTTTGCGATGTTTACCGGGTACCATGGGTTTTCTTTGGTGCTGGCATGGGGTTGGACATAAAAGACCAATGTGCCCCGATAAATGACATCGAATTTTGTACCCTTGGCTTCTATTGTAATGGATGATTTACCATCTGACTCTGAAATCTCTTTTTTGAATTCTTCTATGATTGTTTCAAAGTTACCTAGAATGGGATTGGCCCGTTTACAGATTTGCTTAAATACTCCGCTTTCAACGGCATAGGTTACCTGCTGGCCTTTTTCTTCCGGTTCCTGAGGTTTGATACCTTCCACAAAATCTTCGTAACTCATGCTTTGGTGGAAGGTGGTGAATACGATTTGGTTGTTATCTACCAAACGATCGTATTCCTGCTTGATTTTGTCCCATTCCTGATCCAATTTGAAATCCGGATTGATGATTTCAATGGCTTTTTTTATTGAGTTATAGGTTTTACCGGTTCCGGGAGGGCCGAAGAGGATTTGGTTGAGGGGGTGGTTCATGCTTTTAGTATCTGATTCGTTATCTTTTTGTGCTGCCAATATGGAATGATGGGATCCATTGGACATTAAAAATGGTGATAAGTTATCTTGTCTAGGGTAATCGAAGCCGTCAATGATATTTAGTTTTTCTCTTGAGACGGGTGGTGAAACTTTTTTAAAGTCGCTGCATAAAAAGACAATTTTTGCAGATTTGTTATCATCAGCATACTGATCCATTGATTCCCTAAAGTGTAATATTTCATTTTTCTCAGGCCAAGATCTTAGGTGCTCATCTTTGGTTGCTATTTTTATTATTCGTGTTGTGTAGGTTAGTTCTTTATTCTGAATGTAGGATAAGTCAAAATACCCGAATCTTTTTATCGTTTCATTTAGCTCCTTTATGGTTTTATTGGTGCCAGATGGTTTTTTACTGTTCCAAATTGTGGAATATTGACGATTCGAGTTTTCACGTTCTTCAATGTGATCATCGTGCCATCCCGTATTGTCAGAAGCTAATAAACCAACTCTTTGTTCTGAAATTGATAGTATTTCAGGGACTGTTGGTTTTATTTTACTTTCATAGAAGTCTATTATCTTTTTAGAAAGGACATCATAATTATTGAATTCTAATATTTCATCGAAACTAATATTGGATTCAACTCCCTTATCTCTTCTGAAATTTAATAGTTCACCTCTTTTATTTAGTTCTTCATCCCATGTGTCAGAGTCAATTCTTAAGTAAAAATCATCTTCAACTGAATAGGCTAATGAAATATCCAGGTTTGCCCATTTTTCAGTTGGGTACACACGATACCAGAGGTAATTTTTGATGTTCTTCCCGGTTGGAACAGGATTCCAGGTTTTGCTGTCTTTCTTGTAATTAAATGCATTTAAAGTTTCTTTAAGAAGATTTGTGAGATATTCTAGCTTCTTATGAAGTTGATTTATTAATTCGAGATCTTCTGTGGAAACCTGTTTTTGGTTTGCCCCTTTGTTATTTTTAAATGCATTGAGCTCTGCAAGTGTTATATATTCCATTATGTGCTTTGTTTTTTTGTGATTAATCTAATGATGTCACCTTCGACTTTATGGCTTGAGATAAATTTTTGTTTTTCCAGTAATGAAGCAAATTCTTTGTTTTCATTGGTATGTTTAATTTTTGCATGTAGTCCATCTTCTTTTGAAATAAGGGGGAAGTCACCAGGAAGTAAATTCAACAAACTCATGACTTGGCTTTTCGAGAAGTGCTTAATGGAGCAATAAAGGATGGCTACTTTGTTCTGGATATTAAAGTCTAAATTTAAAACTGCGCGAATGAACTCAAAGTCGCGGGTCCGGATTTCATTTTCAATGATGTATTCAACCAGCTTTTCGATAAGATGTGTATTGCTGATATCTAAGGCTACTATATTTATTTCTTCGATGAGCTGAATCTTATGTTTTTTATCCAGATTGCTTTCAAGAAGAGCTACATAATCCGAATCGGTAATTGGCAATTGTACTTTGTTGTCAAAATATTCCAAAATAGATTGCACAATTAAGTGGATATGTGATCCTTTACTGTATTTCTTAAGAGTGTTGAAGTTTAATTGATTAAGTTTTAATAGGTTATTATTAACTAAGATTTCAGCTAATTCAGAAGATGCAGTTTCTTTGCTGATGCGTGAGTACTTTAGTGAGAAACAATTTGCCAAGCTATTGATGGTAGCAATTGAGAGTTTATCATTGAATAGAATTACTTTTGCGAGTGCTTTTTCCTGACTTTCGCTTATGTACTTGTTTGCTTTTTGAAGCCTTAATTCTTGAAGGTTATCAGGTTTTTCGAGGAAAGAAATAATTAACTTACTTAAGCTTAGTTTGTTGTAAAAGAAATAGCACCAGATATTGTCCCATTTCGGATTAACTTTGTTCTGCTCAAAAAGTAAGGTCCATAGTTTATTTGGCACTTTTGATATATCCTTTATCCAGTATCGAGAATTGTTGATAATTTCTTTTTTATCATCAACTGATATATCCAGATTCAGTAATTTAATTGTATCATCATAATTTAGTTCTGATTTGAATTCATTTATATTATAAATGAAAGACTCAATGTTTTTTATAAGGAATTTAATGTGCAGATTGGAATTGAATTTTTTTAATTGAACGAAGTTCTCATTTGTGAAATTTGCAGCATTGTGACTAATAACGATATCTGCACGCTCTGAATTCATAACTTCACTATCTATATTGGCGACATGCATGCAGTTATTTTTTAAGAGTGCTTCTAAGCTTTCATTGGTAATGCTGTAATTTTGTATTAATAACTCAGTCAACACTTGTGCCTCTGAAGCAATCTCACCAGCCATGCTTGATTCAGAAAGAGCTTTGTAGTTTGCTTTTTTATTGAGGAAATCAACTAATTCCTGATTTAGTTTTTCGGTATGATTGTAATACCAGGCTATATTCTGCCAATTGGCTTCAATTTTTCCAAGCTTGATTAATTGGGATAGAAGTAATTCATCATTAATTTTTCTTAGGAAAGTGATTTTAGAATCAATTGAATTAATAAGAGTTAGTTTATATTCGAATTGCATATCTCCATTTAGTATGGCAAGGAAAGCTTCCGGACTTTCTTTTTGTGGGCTATCAAATGTTGACCATACATTTTTATAATAGGTATTTAAGTTAGTATTTATGTAGTTGATTATGTTTTTGTTGTCTGATTCAAGGATGCAGGAGTAGTTTTGGGTTTTGAAATCACTCTTAATACTATTTACATCTGATTTTTCAATTGAAAGCATCAAATGCAGCATGTAAGGATTTATTCTGTAATGGTTGTTTTCACAAATAAATGCTGCCAATTCATGATCATTTGTAAGCATCAGATTTTCAAACTTAATATCAAGTACTGCAATAAATTCAGCCAGATCGCGTACATTTTTGTTGCTTTCAAACATTAACAGGAATTCTGGTTCTTGCTCAATGTATTCCTGAAATGCATATCCAGCATGATGGGATATTTTCTCTAAATCATCTATTTGTAGTTGTGGATTATTTAGTAATAATTGAATGTAATATCGTTTGGCATTTGGTTTAACACTAATGTTCTCGACAAAGCTCCAGAAATTAGGATGCCAAAGCAGTAAGGTGGCAATAAATTTGTTACATGTTTCAAATGCCTTTTCTTGTTGAAGATAGGCTACGTATTGATCTATGAATTCATCCGCTCTAAGAGTATTAGAAGAGAATTGTCCCATTACTAGATCCAATTTCATCGAATTGCTGGTTGATGAAAGAAGGTGAGATAATAATGTGAAATTTAAGGATGCATCATTAATGAATTCTTTGTCATCAATTTCGTTTATGATATTCTCAATATTGGTAAGTGGAATGTCAAAGGGTTGAGATTTCCAATTCTTGACATTCATCACAAATTCATAATCCTGTTTATTTAAAGAACCTTCATGAAAAATGGAGATGTTGTGGTAGTAGTTTTCATTGATATATCCATGACGGAGAAGATAGATTAGTAGGTCATAATTGTGACCTTTATATTGGCGGTCATTTTTACTTCGTAATATTATTTCAATCCAGTCATTACCGGAATTCATAGAGATTAAATCACGAAGGTGAAGCTTAGAAAATCTTTCTTTAGATTTCTCAAAAGAGTTGATTTCTTGTTTCAAATTTGATATTGCTCCATTCTGTTTTGACGTGATTTTTTCTTTTCGTTGCGCATAAGTGTATTTTGGATTTGCTCTTTTTTCAATCGATTTAAAGTCAAGGTTGCCGTTAGAGCCTCTTGTATTTACAAAATTTAAGCCTGCGTCAATTAGATCTTCGAAGTTATTACCTTGTTGTATGTCCTTTGGGAGTACGCTTATATTATTTTTTTGGAAGTATTTAATATTTCTGTTGTTGCACTCAATTAATATTTCAAATATGTATTCTTTTTGAAGTGACTTGATGTCCTCTTTTTCTTCTACTTCAATGTTTTTGACTTGCTTATGAATTGAATCTATTTTTTTATCTATCTCAGATCTTTGTAACTCGATTATGTTCTGTTTTTTAGAGTTGAAAATATCCCAAAGAAGTCCCTCTTTTTGATGTAATTTGTTAAAATCTTCAGGAAACAGATTTTTGTAGAGAATCATGCTAAAGACTTGCTCCAGATTATGTGAGATATTCACCTTATCAATGTATATTTTAAACTCATTGACAACGTTTGCCAGCAAGCGCATATCGTAGATGTAGTAGCCAATGTTTCGAATATACTTTTGGCTTATTGGAAGGTTTTCTTTGTCAAATCCGGCACCAGCCATTAGGTCAAGTAACTTGTCACGTGAGTTATTGGAGTTTACGTAGGGCACTATGGGAATAATGAAGTCGAAAAACTTGGTTCGCTGGTGGCTATCGGGAAAGAGGTCATCGCGCACTGCAAATATGAAATTTATGGAGCCACTTTCTTTAATTTCAGGCGATTGATTGAGTAATGTGTTCAGTTCTCGTAACTTGGTAAAGAGGTTGATGTTTTCAAAGCGGTCTAAATCTTCAATAATAACCACTTTTCTTCTTGAGGCTTCAAAAAGGTAAATGAGTTCATCCATGTTGGAGGTAAGGACTGATTCTGTTTGATTTTGATTCAGTTCTATTTCATGAGAGTTAATCTTTAATTTTTTGATACTGCCTTTCCTGGAGAAATACACCGCGTAATGTCCCCCTTCATAAAGAGCATGAATAAGGAAGATTAATACCGGTATGTTTATGTATTGTATTGGACTCGTCCAAACTATGTTTTCAAAAAACACAACAAGGCTATTGGATTTTAGAAATTCAATATTTTCTTTTAAAGATGAAAATAGAATGGGGCTCCAAAGTAGGCACAAGATAACCACCATTAGAAACACTGAATACTCTTTTCTTTTTGAGCATTTTAGATTTCTTACCCGACTAATTTTAGAATAAATGGTTTGTTCTCGGGGAATTTGATAAAAAATCTGTTGAATGATGTTTCTTTCTACTTCTCGTTCTGTTTTCTCTTTATCGTTAGTTACTTTATCAGAACTACCCAAATCCTTGTTCTGGTATTTAACTTCAATATTACCAGGTGTGTTAGGATTGTCATTTGAGATTTTATCTTCTGTGGTATTACCATTCGTGCAAAAATGCGCCAATGAAATCCTAACAGGCGAGTCTTTACCCTCTACAGACTTAAAGAATGAATCCAGAACTGAACTTTTACCGGAACCATAGGGGCCGGTAATGGCTATGTTGTGAATGTCTTTATCCTCTATAGCGTATTTCAGAGCTTTGAAATAAATATCTTCCTTTAGGTTTTTATTTGCTGTTAGTTTGAGGAATTTGGAGTCGTCTGTTGGCATGTGTGTTGATTTATGGAAGGATAAATATAGTAAATATGTTCATTTAATATTGTGATTATTGGTGAGTTTTGGTACTTTGCCCTCATAAATATGCCTTAGCTTTTCGGCCGCCTCTCCTTATTTCAGGAGAATAATAGTGGAGAGGTGTGTTTGACTATTTTCTCTTATCCACTGTATCATCCTGCCAGTCAATCATATTCACCATTTCCCGTAAACGACTTCGTACCCGTGTGCCATACAGTTCCTCAATTTGATCCACATCCAGGTTGGTGGTGATGTGTGTAATGAGTTTGTCGGAGATGAAGAGGTCGTAGCGACTAAGCAGGATTTCGGCTATTACGTTACATTCGCTACCGAAGTGTTTGAGGTTTTGTTCAGCTCCCAGGTCATCGAAACAGATAGGTTTGGGTGTTTTCCTGCCTGGTGTGATGGTGAAACTGCGTTTGCTGTACCGGTGAATAACCTCGAAGCCGTCTTTCTGGAATTCAAAGCTGATATCGCGGCAGGCTTTGACTTGGTAGCGGTGTTCAATGGGGAGCAATAGCTGCAATAGTTTCATGAGTGAGGTTTTGCCACAACCGATGGGGCCGCAGAGCATAAGGCCTTTTCTTGGGTCTAAGTCTTGGGAGATGGTGGTTGGATGGTCGCCAATGGTATAGGCGAAGAGTTTCCGGATGTTGGGCATGTCTTCATCGTATAATTTGAAGGTGGGGCCATAGATGGTAAGGCCTTTTTGGGTGATGAAATCGAGGGACTTTGGGAAGTCGTAGATGATGGTGTTGTTTTTTATTTGGTAGTGCATGGGGGGTGGGATTTAAGATATATGATTATTGATTTAGGATTTTTGATTTGCTTTCAAGACGTTGTATTAAAACTTACATTTTCTATGTGCTCTAGCCGCACGGGCTTTTACTTTCTCCTTACAGTCGCAGAAAGAAACAAAGAAGACCGCCGCTACTGCCCAATTACGCTAAACGATCCCATTTCGGTGGAAAGAAAAAAACTCGCTCCGCTCAGACAGCTTTTCTTTCTTGTTGCCTTCATTCTATCGTTTATAACGCTATTGGTCAAAGGCGGATGTTTATGTTGAAACGTTGTGTCTCCAATCAGCAATTGTGTTGAAATTGACATCTTTGAAAGCATGGCTTTGATTTTAGTTGAGTGAATATTGGCCGGTGATGGTGTTGCGGCAGTTGATGGGTTGAAAAAAGAAGGCCATGTGTTTGATGAAGGTGATGATGTTGGCATAGTAATGCATGAGGCATTCAGTGTCGCTATAGGAATTGTAGGGCGGATCGAATGTGTAGCTGTATTTCTGACCGGATAAATGGCAGTATACGGATTGTATCCTGTCGTGAAGATCAATGATTTCACACATGTAGGATTGTTTGTCAAGGAATAGTTTTTGCTCGAAGAATTGCTCAGAAAGGCTTTCTATCTTATCTAAGATCTGATCGAAATTGTCGATGTTGAATTTACATTTTAGGTTTTGATATAGTAGGTTTTTCATGATAGTTGGAGTTTCATTATTCACTGTGTATTGATAAGTTGAGTAATTCTATTTACAAGTGCTCTAGCCGCACGGGCTTTTCATTTTTGCCTACAGTCGCAAAAACGAAACAAAAAAGACCGCCGCTACTGCCCAATTACGCTAAACGAGTCCATTACGGCTGAAAGAAAAGAACTCGCTGCGCTCAGACAGCTTTTCTTTCTGATCGCCTTCATTCCATCGTTCTTAACGCTATTGGACAGAGGCGGGTGTTTATGTTGAAACGTTGTGTCTCCAATCAGCAATTGTGTTGAAATTGATATCTTTGAAAGCATGGCTTTGATTTTAGTTGAGTGAATATTGGCCGGTGATGGTGTTGCGGCAGTTGATGGGTTGAAAAAAGAAGGCCATGTGTTTGATGAAGGTGATGATGTTGGCATAGTAATGCATGAGGCATTCAGTGTCGCTATAGGAATTGTAGGGCGGATCGAATGTGTAGCTGTATTTCTGACCGGATAAATGGCAGTATACGGATTGTATCCTGTCGTGAAGATCAATGATTTCACACATGTAGGATTGTTTGTCAAGGAATAGTTTTTGCTCGAAGAATTGCTCAGAAAGGCTTTCTATCTTATCTAAGATCTGATCGAAATTGTCGATGTTGAATTTACATTTTAGGTTTTGATATAGTAGGTTTTTCATGATAGTTGGAGTTTCATTATTCACTGTGTATTGATAAGTTGAGTAATTCTATTTACAAGTGCTCTAGCCGCACGGGCTTTTCATTTTTGCCTACAGTCGCAAAAACGAAACAAAAAAGACCGCCGCTACTGCCCAATTACGCTAAACGAGTCCATTACGGCTGAAAGAAAAGAACTCGCTGCGCTCAGACAGCTTTTCTTTCTGATCGCCTTCATTCCATCGTTCTTAACGCTATTGGACAGAGGCGGGTGTTTATATTGGGGATCCATATTTATTTTTGAGATTTTAATTCATATTGTAATGCCCTACAGTCCTTTGGACAGCTCCCCTTGCAAGCGGAATTTCATATGATTATAATTTCTTACTGTAATTGGTGGATGGTTTGTGGCCGGGTGGTTTGAGTTTGTTGTTTGGGTTAGGGTCAGCATCTGCGTTGGTTTTTTGTGCAGAACTTGATGATTGGTTGGTGAATTTGTCGATGTTGAGCATCCAGTTGCGTGCTGAGGCTTTCCAGTCTTTCATGCGGGACTTGCCACCTACCAACCAGCCGTTGGACGTATAGTGATTGAAAAAGCGTTCGGCTTCGGTTTTGGAATGGTTCTTTTCCTGGAAGTAGATTTGGATGTGTTCCAGTGGAGGAGGAGTGAATCTTGTTTGCTTTTCCTTTTTTGGAATTGTTACCCCTGGAAGAGGTGTTTCTTCGAAGTCGAAAAGAACTTGTTGGGGGTCTTGATTATTGTTAAGTGACTTCATGGCTATTTTACGTTCTTCAGTATCCATATTTGTAGGTTTTTGATTATCATAAAAACTGGGTTCTCCTATGGAGTGTGTATTGTTTGTATCTTTTAATATATTGACCATTTCGTGGTCAGGTCGTGGACAGGTACCTGACCATACTGTGGTCAGGTGAACTTTGCTCGCTACTTCACGATCAAAGGAAGGTTCGTATTTAACAAAATCATGATAATGGAGATCCTTCATGATTTTAAAGTAGGTTGTTTTGGAACCTATTCGTGCCATTTCCATTAGCTCTTCGCGAAAGGCATAAATGGGGTTCTTGAATCTGTTTCTGTTCCATAGGCGGAAGAGTGCCAGGTAGAGCGTTAAGTGATAAGACTTAAATTCCTTGATTTGATCCATCCTGGAAAATACATCAAGTTGGTGTTTGATGTAGTTCATGGTGCTCTGGTGTTCATGATTTTTCGTTTTTATCCACTTAAGCCGTGAGGGCTCCTACTTTCTCCTACAGTTGAGAAAGTAGGCAAAGAATCCGCCGACTGCAGCACTCGTTCACCCACTAATCCTTCATTGATGAGACAGAAAGAACTCGTTTCACTAAAACATTTTAGTTCGCAAGTGTGAATTTTAATTGGGGCTCATGATTTCTGCTTCGCTCCAATTCTGTCTTTTCATCAATTTCAGGAAGTGGGTCCCGACTTACGTTGCTGATGTCGGGATAACTTGCTAAGTCCCTATTGCAAAAAGCTCAATGTCTTTATTAGTTAACTTTATTTGCTTCGATCATCTGGTGGATGTCGGCGAATGCGTAGTAGATGACACCGCCAATTTTGGTGTAGGGCAAGGTGCCATTTACACGTAGGTTTTGAAGTGTGCCCGGGGAGATGTTGAGGATCTGTCGGACTTCTTTGGATTTTAGCCATTTCTTGGGATGGGTACCGGCTTGGTCTTGCAGCAATTTTTGAATGTCGGCGAGTAATTCGAGTTTGAATTCGCGCAAATCGTCGGTTGTGATGATTTCTGTTGCCATTTTGCAAATTTTTTAGGGTTTAAAACAATTTGTCTATTCCATATATTATTAAGCCTTGCCAGGCGGGCTTTCATTTTTTGTCATGACACAAAAAACGGAAACAAAAAAAGTCTAGGCTCCACCACTCACCGACCCATCACGTTTTGAAATCAGAAAAAGAATGAACTCACTCCTCCGTCGCTCAAACAGCATTCTTTTTTGCCTGCTTTCAAAACTATGGGGCCCCGGCTACGTTGCTGATGCCACTCCATTATTGAAGTCAGCCCTTTTTAATCTGTTTAACTCGTATTCATTATTTTCGATTTGAGATTAATAATTGTTTTAGCTGCCAGGCTATTTGATTGATTATGATGTGGTACAAATAAATGAAAAGTATCCATGCAATGGGGGTTGCTAAGGGTTGCGCAACCCCCTAGCAACCCCCTATGATTATTAGTTGGTTATGATTTTAAAAAAGTTTTAGATTATAGTTTCTGTACCCATTTAAGCAACTCTAAAACGACTTCTTTGAAGGCTTCAATAGCTGCCGGATCCAATTCGTAATATTCATTTTTCAAGTTGTTTTCAGAGATCACCTTTGATTGAACAGAAGAGAAATGGTTACTGAAGAACCTGAAAATTTCACTTTTGGGCGCCTTCGCCAGGTATTCATTTTCGATAAGTGCACGAATGAGAATAGCAATCATGGGTACAGAAAGTGTTAAGGTCAGCTTGGTTGTTGAAACCTGGGCCGATTGTTTCATCTGAATGACTTCCTGATAGGAATGGCATTTTTTCTCAATAAAAAGGATTTCTTCAACCAGCCAATTGGAGAGGCTGGATTTCAAACTATCTCGGGAGGGATCGTAACAAGTACCTGAGGTTACGCTTATCTGGTTGACACATTTCAGGTAGTAGTTCAGGATGATCAGCTGATTTGTTACATCCGGTTTCGATTGATATTCCCGGGTGATTAAAGCTTCCAGGCAATTGATGCAATTTGTTGAGTTCAGGTCACTTTCAATGGCCGCTTTGCCAAGCAATTTATCCAGTTGTTTTCCTGTATAGCGACACCTGCTGACTTCACTCAACTTAAACGTCCAAGTGTGTAAATAGGATAGGTCACAAAAGGTGCACTCCTGATTGTTAGCCAGGAAATCGGATAAGGGATGAAGCAAGTTTTTTGTTAAGGCTTTGCCGGCTTCTTTCTCCAGTAAAGCCTGGTTGATAGATTTCCGGGCATTTCTTATTTTCACGATATGGGACTCGAAGATGGAAGCGGGAATAGTGATGTTTTGATTAAACGCAAAGGGGAATTGCTCTCGAAGGAAACAGAGCAGGTCAGTAATGATGTCAAGTGCCTGCCTCATTGTACAGGACTTGCACTTCCATTCATCCTTGCAGGTACCGGGGGATTGATGTAGTGTATTCAGGATCTTAATGATTCCGGGCTGGTAGAGTTTTACCAGTTGTTTGGCTTTCTTTTTGGAAAGGTTCTGCAAGGAAATGGTCATGAGCTCGTTTTTGTGCTCAGTGACCTGGTTGTTGAGCGATTCCATAAATGCAGCTGTTTGATTCTTGTCGTTTGTTTGACACAGGTGAGAAAAATGGTGGTTTTGGAGTTCAGTCACCACCACTGCCAATTGATTCAGGAGGTGTTGCATAAATTTGAGGTTTTAAAGGTTAAATAATGCATGACAAAAGTCATTAATCTACCTCAAATAATATGCCGAAATGATACTATATGATTCATTTTGTGTTGTTTCAATAAATAAACTCCTGTTTCAAATGGTAGTGAAACAGGAGTTGAAAGGCTATCAATACTGCTATTTGAAGGGATTGATCAGCTTGAAGATTTCTTCTTTTTCTCGGCTTTATTTTTAAGTTTTAATTGTAGTTCTTGCATATCCTCACTCACCTTATTTTCGACCACTTTGGCGTAAATCTGTGTTGTGGAGATTTTGGTGTGACCTAAAATCTTGCTGACGGTTTCGATGGGAACACCGTTGCTTAGTGTCACCGTGGTGGCAAACGTATGTCGGGCCATGTGAAAGGTGAGGTTTTTATCAATGTTGCAGGCATCGGCTATCTCCTTGAGGTAGCTGTTTAGTCGCTGGTTCGATATGGTTGGAAAGAGGGTGTTGCTGTGCAACGCTCTGGGATTGTCTTTGTATTGCTCAATCAGCTCCATGGCGACCGGTAGAATTGGAATACGAACCGGACTCTGGGTCTTTTTTCGTAAGGTATACAGCCAATTGTTACCGTCAATGCCAATGGTGATGTGTTGCGGTTCCAAGAGACTGATGTCGACATAAGACAGGCCGGTGTAACAGGAAAAGATAAAGAGGTCTTTGGTGAGTTGCAGGCGTTGTGTCCGGAAGGTTTTTGCCTCCAGAAAACTCAGTTCTTCTTTGGAGAGGTAGCCTCGATCAGATGGCTTGAAAGTGAGTTTGTAGGCTTTGAATGGATAGTATTGTATCCAGCCCAATTTGATGGCCAGATTAATCAAGGTTCTCAATCGGCTCAAATGCCGCATGATGGTGTTGTGGCCGATGGGTACCTTTCCTGGTTCGGTGGGCCGGTAGCTGCGGAGGAAAGCTTCGAAATCAGTAAGAAATCCAAAGTCTATCTTTTCCAGGAAGATGTCGTCGCACTTTTTTACATCTTTCAGAAACCTCAAAATATAGTGGTTTGTGGACCTGTAGTGGTTGAGTGTAGCCGGATTTAAATGATTTTCCTGTGTGTTCAGGTGGTATTCCATCAACTTAAGCAGCGTATGTCTTTTTTCGTTGATGCCCAGGAAGCGGTTTTTAATGGCGTTTGCCGTAATTAACTCCTCTCGAAAACGTAAATCCTGGTAGATGCTTATTATTTTAGCCTTGCCCTGATCGATGTGAGCATTGGTTTCGCGATATGGATAGTCTTTATTCGCTATTACCTGTTCTTTTGTTTTATCCCAAAGATGCACGGGGCAGAAGAGTTTTGTTGAGATTTCCGTGCGCTGACCATTAACCGTAAGTCTGAGGTAAATGCCGGCCATCTGATTTTTTTTGCTTTTGTGTCGTACAACAAATTGTACTCCAAAACTTTGTGAGTAATTCATGATGTTGATTTTTGGTTTGTTTAAATCATTTTGCATTCATATGGCCTATTTTATTTACATAATAGGTAAATGAATGGTATCAAACAGTACCAAAATCAATCAAAATAATCCGATTTTCAGGCAGTTAAAACGTTGTTGTCTACTAATATACGAATTTTCCAGTGACCTCATGTTAAATAAATGAAGAGGTCACAAAATAGGTCACAAGAAACATGCTTTAAACTGCTTTTATTCGGATTGGCTCAAAACGAAAAAACCTGTAAATCAAGCGATTTACAGGTTTTTGCTGCCTTTTGAAAGGCCTTTCGTGATTCCGGCGGGATTCGAACCCACGACCCATAGCTTAGAAGGCTATTGCTCTATCCAACTGAGCTACGGAACCATCCTTTTTAAGGTGTGCTTTCTTTCAAAAGCGATGCAAAGATAGATATTCATTTTAACCAGGCAAATTATTTACAGGAAAAAATGATGGGTTTTGCCTCTTGTATCTCCCGGTTTTGATGCAATAAGCTGAGGAACATCTGTTTGGTTAGAGGTGTTTTTTTTGTTATTTTTAAGTTTACTAACTCTGGTGTTATGTCTATCGATATTTGTACCTGATAGAAGTCATATATCAGGCAGCTTTTTGTAGTTTTGTCGGTTCATCTTTTAATGATACACATGAGCAGACAACAGAGAAAAGTGAGAGAATTAGAGTTTGAGCATATCCCAAAGTTGATGTGGCGCTTTTTTCTACCTGCTTTTGCTGGTGTGATTGTGAATTCGCTGTACAATATAGTAGATCGCATTTTTATAGGTCATGGGGTGGGGGCGATGGCTTTATCCGGCCTAAGTGCAGTTTTTCCCATTATGGTCATTATGATGGCTTTTGGGATGCTCATTGGAATGGGAGCAGGTGTTCGTGTATCCATCAATATGGGTAAGAAAGATTTCACGAGAGCGGAAAAGGTGTTGGGTAACGCTTTTGTACTTATGATAGTGATGGCAGTGGCGATTATGGGTATCGGTTTTGCCATTAAAGATCCACTCCTGCAGTTTTTTGGCGTGAATACTGAAACTTTTGAGTATGCCAACGAATATCTGAACATCATCCTGTTTGGATCTGTCTTTAACATCGTCGGCTATTCGTTGAATAATTTGATTCGCTCTGAAGGAAGTGCGCGCGTGGCGATGGTTTCGATGCTGATCAGTGCGGGCCTGAATATTATTCTGGATCCAATCTTCATCTTTTGGCTCGACATGGGAGTGGCAGGTGCTGCCTATGCTACTGTCATCTCACAGTTTGTATTGTGTATTTGGGTGATCGCCCATTTTCGCAGTACCCGTTCTGTAATCCGGCTCAGATGGCGTAATTTTAGAGTGCATTGGGATATTGTGTGGTACATCGTCACCATTGGGTTTGCGCCTTTCTCCATGCAGATGGCCTCGAGTCTGGTTTTTGGTACTTTCAATGTACAGCTGGTGAAGTATGGCGGGGATTTGGCAGTGGGTGCCATGGGAGTGGTCATGAGCATTGCCATGCTGATGGTGATGACCATCATTGCTATTAATATGGCTGCACAGCCCATCATCGGGTTTAATTTTGGGGCTAAGAATTATCAACGAGTGAAGCAGACGCTTGTGATAGGGGTAGTGTTTGCGACAGTCATCTCTGTATTTGGCTTTCTGGTGGGTGAGCTTTTCCCGCGAACGATCATTAAACTCTTTAATAATGACAGTCAGGAATTGCTGGATATTGGTACAAGGGGGTTACGTATTTTCCTGCTGGCCTTACCTTTGGTCGGATTTCAGATTATCACGGGTAATTATTTCCAGTCAACGGGAAAAGCCGGATTGTCAGCTCTCATTTCTTTATTACGACAAGTGATTGTATTATTGCCCATCTTAATGGTATTACCAAAATATTTGGGACTGGATGGAGTCTGGCTGGCGGGTCCAATTTCTGATACGGTATCTGCTTTGATTACTTCTGTTTTTCTAATTCGGGAGTTAAAACGGTTAACGGCTTCCATAAAATACAATGAAAAGAAGCAGGCGTTAGAAGGGGGTATTACTGCCAATGTAACACTTTAACCGATGGGCGTTGAATATGGCTTGCGCTTTTTGAAGCTGTTTTTCTGATGGAACAGGGTATTGATCGGCTGGATAGGGATATTGTAGTTTGGCGTATTTCTCACGTCCCCAGTGGTGAAGCGGTAGAATATTTATTTCATTGCGACCGGTGCTTCTAATGAATTCGGCCATGTCATGCAGGTGATCAGGAGCGTCGTTAAAGCCAGGTATGAATGGTATCCGGTAAATCAATCTACCTTGAAAAGCATGCCCCAGCTTTCGGGCATTGTCCAGGATACGTTGGTTGTCAGATCCGGTACCCGATTGGTGGAGCTTGGGATCCAGGTGTTTTAAGTCGAAAAAGATCCAATCCAGATAAGGGAGTACTGTTTCAAAATGACTCCAGGGTACCTGGCCACATGTTTCAAGAGCGGTATGAATGAACCCATCATAACATTTTTTTAGCAGTGCCAAGGTAAATTCAATTTGCATCAAAGGCTCACCGCCGGATAGCGTGATACCTCCATTGTTTCCCCAAAAGTTGCTGTCTCTTCTTATGCTTGTATACAACTGATCGATGGATTGGGAGAAACCACTTATTTTCAAGGCTTCGGTGGGACATGTGCGGGTACATGCCTGTGATTTACAAGTGGCGCATTGGGTGTAATCGATAACGATTCTGCTGGCTAATAGTTGAATGGCATTAAAGTTGCAGGCCGCCACGCAATCACCTTCCAGCAGGCATTGGGAGATGGTATAGAGTGGAGTCGGTGAAGCAAGGATTCCTTCCGGATTGGCACACCAATGGCATTGTAAGGAGCAACCTTTCATAAACACAACGCTTCGACATCCCGGGCCGTCATGTACTGAAAAGCCCTGAAAGTCGAAAAGTAAGCCGGAAAGTGAGTCATTTACCGCCATGAGAAATCATCGCAGGTAACTGCTTTCAAATCAGCAAAAGTAATGGCCGCTTGCATGCATCTTCCCAAATCAATTTCATGACGTGTAAAATGGGTACAGTGTTTACACTTGGGCGTTTTCTCATAATTGCTACACACAATGTCATCGGCATTGATAAGTATTTTGCTCTTTTTACAAAGACCTTTAAAAGCATCGGTGGGCAGAAAGTATTTACAATCGTAATGTGTCATCATTTATTATTTTATGTTTGTTATTTACCATAAGTTGTAAGTGAATCAATTTGCAAACCATCGGCTTTTCAAATATTCTGGTACTCCGTACGGGCAATGACTTCATCCTGAATTTGTTTTCCCAGTTCCACCCAATATTGCGTAAATCCAGCTACCCGAACCATTAGTCCTCGATAGTTTTCAGGATGTTTCTGTGCGTCTTTCAATGTTTCGGAATCCACAATGTTAAATTGCACATGAAAGGCCCCTTTACGCAAGTAGGATCGGATTAAATGAAGAAACTTGCGGGATCCTTCGCGTCCGCCCACTGCTGCCGGATGTATTTTCAAGTTCAGCTGGGAGTTTTGCGACAAGGCGTGATTGTAACAGGTTGCGGAATTGAAAAGGGCATAAGGACCTTTGGTATCAGTGCCCGGATAGGCTGAGACGGAGCCATCGGCAAAGGCCACACCATTTAGTCGGCCGTCCGGTGTGGCCAGGGTCACCGCCCCCATGGGTCCGTGTGTGGACACTGAAATCTGACAGGCGTACATGGGTTCATCATACAAACTGCGGTATTTGCTGCACATGGCACTGAACCATACTTGCCACCGCTTGAAGATGGCATCGGCATACGAGTCATCATTGCCATATTTAGGTGCTTCGAGGCACAGTTTGTGAATTCGTAGCCATTCTTTGTAATTGTAGTTTTTTATAGGGCGCTCCGGTTGCTGCGAAGCATTAATGTGATGCCCAAAATTCTCTTCCAGTGCATTTTTGAGTGTCTCCAGTGAAAAATGTTCGGCATCGTAGACGTTTTTTTTGATGGAAGCCAGTGAATTGGCCAGGTTAACACCCCCGCATACCTCAATGTTGAAGGTGCGGTTATAGCGACTGCCTTTGTGACTGATGTCCCGCCCTTTGGCCAGGCAATCAGGTTTTATCAGACTATTGATTACCGATGGCGATATTTTGCCCCAGATATCGTGTTGAATGTTATTGGTGAGGGTCAAAACGTCAACGGCCCTGCTGAAATAATCTTGAAATGCCAACCATACTTCTTCGTAGGTTTCAAATTTCGAGCCATGGGATGGAAATACCCGTCGACCGGTTCGTTTGTCTATCCCATCATAAAGCACTGTTTCCAGTATTTTAGGAAGCGAAATGAAATGCACTCCCACACTGGTGGCTGGTGCTGATCCGCCGGGAATGGAATAGACGGAGCCATTTAAAACAAGGTCGTGCCAGCTACCGGGTGATGTTTCCAGACAGCCGCCGATGGCCCAGGCTTTTGCTTCGTCGGGTGTCATGCCTTCAGGACCATAATTATTGAGAAGAAACTCCATGGCTACCTGATTATTGACCCAGGCGGGATAACCGTTACCTGACTTGGTGCAGGTGATGGCTTTCATCAGGAAGTCTTCCGGTAATTTTTCATCGTATAGCAAACTGATGGTTGGCTGGGGCGTGGGGCAGGTGATGGAGGCTCCCAAAATCAGTTCTTCCAAGGCGTTGGTGGCGCTCATCCCTTCTTTATTCAAACCACCGATGCAAAGATTGTTAAAGGTATTGCCACTGAGGACGCCACCCACCACACCCATGGATGCAAAGCAGTCGAGCTGCGTAAATTTCATACGCATGCATTCCAGGAGCTCATTGGTCCGTTCACGCGTGATGATGCCATTATCAATGTCGTTTTTCCAATAGGGGTACAAGACTTGGCCCAGGCGCCCCGGTGACAAGCCGGAAATGGCATCTTCATTTAAAACAGCTACATGGAATATCCAAATCAGTTGCAAGGCATCATGAAAGGTGCGCGGTGGATTTTTCGATAGCCAATCCAGACGTTCCGCAATGGCCAGATAATCCAGCTGAGCCGTGGAATTATCCACTTCCAGGGCAGCCATCAACTGAGCTTCTTTGGAGTGATTGGTGATCCATTTTTGAAGACCTTCCAATATGGTTAAAGAAGCTTTGTAGAAGTAGAGTCGATCCATTTCGGGGCGTCCGGCCGTTTGATCCATCTGTTCCAGACACATCTTTTTCAGTCTCTCGATACCATACTGTAGCGGATAATGGTAGTTCATTACCTCACGGCCCTGGGGAAGGGTGTATCCCGAATCGAACATACAGATGACGGCGTGCATAATCTCTTCTTTTTCGGGATAACCAGGCACCATCTGCTCATACTGATGGCCCACATCTTCCACGGATTTGTGGTGCCATTTTTTAGCCAGCTCCACCAGGATGGGCATTTCTTCCTGGCGTAATCCAAACTTACCGGCAATAGAGATTATTTTACCAGCGCTTTGGGTGACATTACCACCGCCCTCACCCATGGTGGTGGCTTCTTGGGCGCTCATCTTTCCAGCTTCCTTAGCGGCTTTATACAGTTCATCTTCTTGCGAGATAAAAAAGGATTCGCTCAACCAAGGCATGGGAAAAGAGCCACGTAAGTATTGTGTTTTACCCATCACCAGAAGTTCACCCGGGAAGATGGCAGGGGTCAGGTGTGAAAAGCCCGCTTTGAGGGCTTCAGCCCTTCTGACAATAGGCACTTCACCTGCCAGCTCTTCCCAACGTCGGGTATACCAATACGGAAATTCCACACAGGCCGATGATTTTGTTTTGAAGTATAATTGGCGGGCTTTTTCGGCACGGGCGGTCGGGCTTTTTTTAATCGCTTCTTGTCGGGTTTCAGACTGTGTTTTATTGGGAACCTTCCCTTGGGACGGGTTTTTAGTTGTTGTCATAGCTTGTGTGTTATGGTTCTACAATCTATTGGGATCAGAAGGCGGAGCCTCCTATAGGTAAGTTACGGCATTAAAAAATAGGATTCAAGAGGGACGATGGGATTCCAGGGTAGGGTAGTTTTTAAATCAATCATGTCCTAAATAAAAATACATTTCATTTAAGCGCTCAAGCCGCGCGGGCTTTTACTTTTTTTCTCCAGCAAAAAAACGTAAACAAAAAATGCCGCTGCTGTCAATAAATAGCTAAAATTTAATTCCTTTTCGCTAAAAGAAAATAACTCGCGTTGCTCAAACAGATTTTCTTTTTTAACGCTTCAATACAATAAATTTTTTAACGCTATTTTTTGAAGGCAGACCGAAAAGGTAAGCCCTAATCACCTGAAATTGTTCCTAAGCTACAGTTAAAGCCCATTCTATCATTATCAAAAGTTATTTAGGACGCTATAGTTTTAAAATAGTATATTTAGGGCTGTTTGGATTGGGGCGAAGACTGTATAATCGATGCTTATGAATAGAAAAAAAGTGGAGGCTTATTTGGCTTCCCAAAGGTTGAAATATATTGAAAGCCGTGCGCCTAATAAAATTGATTGGGAAAGCAGTCCCTTTAAAAAGCCAAAAGCGATTAAACTGACCCTATCTTATTCAACGCCGATGGGGAGGAAATCCATTCCGGAGGTTACTTATCAGATTGTAGAAGCTGCAAATAAAAGTAATGCCATTGTTTATGTGTGGATTGAAGAAACCAAATATCCCTTTTTATCACCAGAATATGTGATTCGAATTCAACAGGCAAAGCGTAAACTACGTGGCATCGTAGCTGTAACAGATATTTGTCCGGCCTGCAATTTTCAGATGGATGAACAAGTTGCTGTTTGTCCCGATTGTGGATTGCATTTTCAGTAGCAGGAACACTATAAGCTCAATTTGTCCAGAATGCTTTTTGTTAAAGTCTTGTATAGTTCCTGATGGTGTGGTTGATCCTCTAATGATTGAATGTGTTTCTGAATAATCTGTTGATCGTTGCGACTGGCAGGCCCCGTTTGCGAAAGTTGAGGGGATAGCTGTTCCATCTTAGCGGCTGTCTCCTTGATCAGGGGAATAAGCAGGTCAAAGGGTAACTGATGGCTCTTCAGCAGATCATCGGCCAAGGCGTACATGTGGTTCACAAAATTACAGGCAAATACGGCGGCGATGTGCAGTTGCCCCCGTTGATCGGAAGATGCGAATTGGGCTTTATCGGATATCTCCTGCGCCAATTGGAGCAATGTATTTGCTGTTTGGCCAGCGTTTCCTTCTACTAATAGGGGGATGGTTTTAAAATCCACTTCCGTAGACTTGGAAAAGGTTTGGAAGGGATAAAACACCCCATGGTGCTGAAAACGGCTGAGGATTGCCAGGGGCACACTGCCGGCTGTATGTGTTACCAGTCCTTCTAAAACAGGAAGTTGTTCGATTAAAGGCAGCAAGGCATCATCTTTTATGGATAGAATATACCAGTCGGCAGATCGATCCAGTTCGCATAAATCGGTGATGGGAGTCGCATGGAGTTGTTGGGCCAGTGCCTGGGCATGAACAACTGTCCGGCTATATACCTGACCAATCGAATGACCTGCCTGATGCAAGGCTTTTCCCAAATGAGTGGCTACATTTCCGGATCCCATAAGAACGATGCGCATGGTGGTATCTGTTTAGACTGCGAAGATACACTATTGAGGCAATTCTAAATTAATATTGATGAATGTTTAATGAATGGTCAGTAACTTATAGCCATTAGCCATTAGCCATTAGCCATTAGCCATTAGCCATTAGCCATTAGCCATTAGCCATTAGCCATTAGCCATTAGCCATTAGCCATTAGCCATTAGCCATTAGCCATTAGCTAAAGGCTAGCAGCTAACCGCCACTTGTTTCTTCAGGCTCCCCCTAATCTTTCAGGTCAAATTTTTTCATGCGCCGGTAGAGGGCTGTGCGTGTAATGCCTAGGTCATTAGCTGCTTGAGTGATATTTCCCGAATGGTTTTGAATGACCTGTTGGATGACTTTTCGTTCTATCGCATCCAGGTTATGGTGATCCGTGTTATTGGATGTCTCTTGTAACGGATTGCTTTTTGGATATAGATCATCCCGCGACAGTATTTCATTATCCGAAAGGATGACGGCTCGTTCTACCACGTGCTGTAATTCGCGCACATTACCCGGCCAGCTGTAGTCTGTCAGGCATTTTACGGCTGGTTTATCGGCTCGTCTTCTGACTTTTTGATACCGTTTACTGTACTGGTGCAGGAAAAAATTGAGCAGTACCGGAATGTCTTCCCGGCGCTCACGCAAAGGCGGTATGGTAATTTCCACGGTATTGATGCGATACAGTAAATCTTCCCGGAATTGACCACTGTGAATCTTTTCTCTGATGGGCATATTGGTGGCACTGAGGAGTCGAATGTCAATGGGGCGGATCAGTGATTCGCCTACCCGGGTCACTTCGCGTCGTTCCAGTACGGTGAGAAGTTTGGTTTGAAAGTGAGGGGACAGGTTCCCGATTTCATCCAGGAAAAGCGTTCCGCCTGATGCTGCTTCAATGCGACCGGGGCGATCGGTCTTGGCATCGGTATAAGCGCCTTTGGCATGCCCGAACAGTTCATTTTCAAACAATGATTCTGTCAGCGCTCCCAGATCAACCGATACAAATGGTTTTCCCTGGCGTTGCGAGAAATCATGGATGGCTTCAGCGACCAGTTGCTTGCCCGTTCCATTTTCACCCAGGATGAGTACATTGGCATCGGTGCCGGCTACTTTACGAATCGATTCAGCCACCTGGCGCATACAGTCCGACCGATAGACCAGTCGGCAGGTGGTTTTGGGGGTGTGGTTAGCCATGGGAGTAGGAGGTGTGAGATCTTTGGCAGATAATTGAATGGCTTGTTGGATTTTTTCAACGAGTTGCTCATTTTGCCAGGGTTTGGCTACAAAATCAATGGCACCGGCTTTGATGGCCTGCACTGATTTCTCTACATCATTATGGCCGGTGATGAAAATTACTTTCGCTTGTGGATCGTAGGCTAAGATGTGTTTAAGCACTTTAAATCCCTCCGGATCTTCACCCGTTTTATTCTGAAAACTCATGTCCAGTAAGATGACGTCAAACCGGTGTGTTTTCATCAATTTGGGAACCTGACACGGTGTGGTGGCTGTGTGAAAAGATGCCACTTTAGGTTTAAGTAATAGTTTTAGTGCAAATAAAATATCTTCGTTGTCATCCACCGCCAGTACGTGACCTTGTTTTAGTTCCATACATTCCCCCTCCACTTTAATTGGCACTTATTGTAAAAACACAACCTTTGTGGTTTACCCAAGTGTTCTTTCAATGGCCTATTCTTCCAGACGGGTGTAATATAAGACAAAAAGGTCCGATTTGACAACTGATTTGTGCTCTATTTTTGTGAAAGGGTGATAATATATTGTAAGTAATGCCGCACTAGCTGTTTAACCAGAGCTTAAAATCTTTCATCCGCTCACTGCTCACAATTACCTCTTTGTCAAATGCCGGTGTCATTTCCAGTTTGATGCGGCGTTTGAACCAGCTGTGCATGGTTTTAATGGCATCGATGTGCACAATGATTTGACGATTGGCCCGGAAGAATTGTGCCGGATCCAGCAGGTCGTGCAGTTTATCCAGGGTGTAATCAATCAGGTAACGCTCACCGTCCTGATGAACCAGAAAGACGTATTTTCCTTCGGCAAAAAAGTAGGCGACTTCTTCACTGGGCACGGTCATGATTTTTTCGCCCGTCACCACCATGAAACGTTTCTGATAGGCCTCCTGATTCTTCGTGAGGGAGTCAAAGAGGGCTTTATAATCGGGTTGTACTTGTTGTGGATGCAAGGTATTGTACTTCTCCAGGCTTTGGGCCAGATCGTATTTGTTGATGGGTTTCAACAGGTAATCAATGCTATTGACTTTGAAGGCCTGGATGGCATATTGATCATAGGCGGTGGTGAAAATGATGGGGGCGGTCACTTCTACTTCATCAAAAATCCGAAAGGAAAGGCCATCCGAGAGGTGAATATCTAAAAAGATCAGATCCACGGGGTGTTGCTGAAGCCATTTCACGGTACTGGTCACCGATTCAATTTTAGCACATACCTCTATGGTGGCATCCAATTGCAGGAGCTGACGCTCCAGTTTGTCGGCGGCGATGCTTTCGTCTTCTACAATGAGTACTTTCATGTTAGTGTTAGTCAATAGTTGTTAGTCAGTGCTGATTAGTCCGCAGTCCGTAGTGCTGAGTCCGTGTTTTGTACTTCGGACACCGGACTTTTTACTTTCCCCCTTTTTCCTTGTTCCTGTTCTCGGGACAATACTTCTTAAATATACCCCGATTAAACGAATGGCATTTAAAGGAATCGGACTCCTTCGGCGCAAGCAATACGTGCTGATCATCATCAAACAGCGGAATCTGAGCCACGTATTCGTTATCCCGGATTTCAAACTGGGGCTGTAAACCGGCCAGGCGGAAATAGCGTTCGCGCAGGTTTTTCAGCCCCATGCCGGTGCCCGATGGTTCATCCTGACGGACCTGCAGGTTATTAACGATATACAATGCATTTCCCTTGGTGAAAATACGGATGTGCAAGGGTTTTTCTTTGCCCACCACATTGTGCTTGATGGCATTTTCTACCAACATTTGCAAGGAGAGGGGAGGCAGGCAATTGCCCAGCTGTTGGGCATCGATGTGCAAATGCATCTTCAATCCATCCTTAAAGCGTATTTTTTGCAGGAAAATATAGGAATCTAAAAAATGAAGCTCCTCTCGCAATGTCACAACGGTTTGGCCCTGTATGTTGAGGATGTAGCGATAAACAGAGGCAAATTCATCAATGAACTCTTCCGCTTTATCGGCATCGGCATGTACCAGGGAGGAGAGCACGTTGAGACTGTTAAACAGAAAGTGGGGATTGACCTGACTTTTGAGCACTTCCAACTGCGACTGCACGTTTTCACGCTCCAGCCGTTCAGAGAGTAATACGCTGTTCTTCCATTGGTTGAAAAAGAAGGTCCCTTCGGCCATAGACACCAACAGCATGTTCATCACAATGCCCATGGTAATCTCTTCGAAGAGGTGTTCATCAAAACTCATCGTTCTTTCAATGCCCATCAGGCCGTGCAGTGGGTAGAGTATAAAACTGGCTCCTACCATTAAAACGGTGACTGTGACATTGGTTATTAGCAATTCCGCTAAAATACGTGCTACCTGATGGTTTTTCCAGGGGAGTTTCTTTTCCAGCCAAATGACTTCGGAAAGGATGAGGTAGGCCATGGATGAAGTGAGTACAATGGAGATGACGATCCATAGCATCAGATCGCTGAAGACGTTAAATCCTGCTGAATAGCCGCCCAGTACGGCAAAGCGTATTTTATAATAGATGGTCGGAATGAGACCGGCCAGGATGAACCACTTAAATGTATGCCACGTAATCTTCATGCAATTAACCTTTATCTGATGAAACGGTTAGCGGGTTTAAAAATACGATTCTGTGAGCTATCAGCCTACTTTTTTAGGCTTAAACAAGCGTTTGAAGTATGGTTGTTGCTTCGTCTGTTATTAAAAACAGCACCTGCCCTTTGGCAAGTGGTTGGTGTGCCCCTGTCAACCGATCTGCCCTTTGGCAGGTCGCTGGTGGGGTGTCGTTGGCGTATCTGCCCTTTGGCAGAAGGGGTATTTTTTGTTCGCCGTGTACTTGCCTTTTGGCAGGATGTTGTTTTGTTTCTGAAAACGGATCTGCCCTTTGGCAGGATGTTGTTTTTTGCCTGTCAACCAATCTGCCCTTTGGCAGCTTGCTGGTTTGTGCTCATCCATGCACCTGCCCTTTGGCAAGTTGGCGAATTGAATCGGTAAACCTGCTGCGCCCACTGTCATTAAGTTAAGAATAGCCATTCTATTGGCAGACTGAACGTCTGAAATACTTAAGTTTGGAGCAGCGCCTCTGTTTTTTAAACAATCTCAATCCACTTCATTTGTGCTATTTATCCTTGGTTAATAAGTTATACAGCACAGGTACCAATAATAATGTCAGGGCGGTGGATAAGATGAGTCCGCCAATGATGGCCCATCCCATCGGGGCCCACATGTCTCCACCTGATAGGGTGAGCGGCATCAGACCGGCTACCGTGGTGATGGTGGTGAGCAAGATGGGGGTGAAACGGGTTTTGGCCGCTTCAGTTATAGCTTCCAGTGTCTGGAGCCCTTCCAGCCGTTTTTGATTGGCGTAATCCACCAGTATGATACTCGAATTAATCACAATGCCCATCAAACTGGTCAGGCCCACAAAAGCCATGAAGGAGACCGAGTAGCCCGTAATGAGCAGGGCCACAAAAGCACCGGAGATAGAGAGTGGAATGGCCGAAAAGATGATCAGCGGCTGACTAAAGGAACGGAATTGCAAGACCAGTACGGCAAAAATTCCCAGCAGCGCCACGAGTAAGGCTTGTCCTAAGCCACCAAAGCTTTCGTCCCGGCTTTCCTGCTCTCCACCCATGCTGAACGAGGCACCTGGGGGGAAGTCATAGCCGTTTAGTTTTTCTTCAATGACAGACGTGATCTGTGCAATACTCATCTCCGACTCATCCACATCGGCCGACAGAATGATGTAACGTTCCAGGTCATAGTGATCAATGCGTTTGATGGTTTTATCAAACACAATATCGGCCACTTGCGACAAGGGGATTTGTCCGCCCTGCTGTGAGGTGATGAAGATGCGGTCCAGGGCTGGTATCTCCGGAGTTCCCACCATGCTCGATTGCAGCACCAGGTCATATTTATCCCCCAGCTCGTCCTGAAACGAACCAATGTTGAGACCATTCACGGCGGCGCGTACGGCTAAATCGATATCAATGATATGAATGCCCAGCATACCGGCCTTTTCGTAGTTGATTTTGACCTTCAAGGCGGTTTGATCCTCGGCTAAGGGATTATTAATGTTAATGGCACCAGGTGTTTGACGCACAAACTGCTCCACATCACCGGCAATGGTTCTCAACTGCTCCAGGTCATCCGAGAACAACCGCACTTCAATGGGGAAGTTCACCGGTGGCCCTTGTGCAAACTCTTTCACTTCGATGCGGGCGCCGCTGTAGGTTTCAAAAGTAGTTCGTAATTCCTTGATGAGCCTGGTCATCTCATCCGGATCATAATCATCCAGTATGGCCAATAACTGTCCTTTGTTTACCGCCGGGGTAGAGACCATCATGTTATAATATACCTGTGGATTGCCTTCGCCGGCAGTGGCTGCTACCTGTTGGATGTTGGAATAGTTGGCCAGCACACTTTCCACATAAGAGATGGCTTTGGACGTATGGTCCAGGTTACTGCCTTCGGGTGTAATCACATTGATGAGCAGTTGGTTTTTTTCAGCCTTGGGGAAGAAACTCACGCCAATAAACGGCATGAGTGAGACGGAGCCGAAGAAAATCACAAGGGCCGCAATGATGGTCATCACCGGTCGGCGTATAGCGCCTTTCACCCATTTCTGATAGTAGTTTTCGATGAAACGATCCAATGGCGCGGTTTTTTGACGCGCTTTCTTTTTCTTCAATACCCGGCTGCTGATAAACGGCGCAAAGGTGAGAGCGATGACCAGTGAGGCCAGGAGTGTGAAAATCACGATGAGGATCATGCTCTTGATGAAATCACCCACATCATTACCCATCATCAGCATGGGCGCAAAGGCCAAAACGGTGGTGGCTGTGGAACTGATCAAAGCCAGTCCGATCTCCGAAGCGCCTTTCACGGCGGCTTCAAGGGGTGATAATCCTTTTTTGATGAAGCGGTAAATGTTCTCCACAATGGCAATACTGTTGTCGACCAACATGCCCAGGGCGATGATCAGACCGGCGATGGACATTTGTTGCAAGCCAAATCCCGATACATCAATGAGTCCAATCCCGGTTAGTATGGAGAGTGGGATGGATAGCATTACGACGATGGAGGCGCGGAAGCCCACAGCGATGAGTACAATCACACCAACGAATAAAATACCTTGCAAAAAGCTGGAACTAAATTGACCCAGCCGGTGTTTCACACTGTCGGCTTGTTTAAAGACGGGTACAATGGATACATCGGCCGGCAGTTGAGTGGAGAAACCCGCAATGCGCTCATCCAGTCGCTGAGTGACGTCATAGATGTTCATGCCCTTCTTTTGCTGAACCGATAACCACACTGCTGCCTGGCCATCATGTGTGGCAAAGGCATCTCTTTTCTCGTAATCAAAGCTTACTGTGGCAATTTCTTTAAGTTTGATAAGTTGATTGCTGCCGCTGGTGATCACCGTATTGCGTATGGCGTCCAGATCATCGTATAAGCCACTGGATAACACATTGAACTGCTTGTTACCAATGTCCACACTACCACCGGGGATGCTGCGGTTGAGATTTTGCACGATCAGCATGATTTGCCCCAATGACAAGCGGTAGTGGGCCATCTTCTCCAGATCACATTCAATTTGAATCTCCAGATCTTGCTCTGCTTCCAGCTTAACGGCCCGCACGCCAGGTGTGCTTTCCAGTTTTTGCTTCAGGTCTTCGGCTGTTTTTTTCAGTTGGGCCGGTGATGCATCCGATGAAGTTATTGCCAATTGCATGATGCTGACATCTAAGATGGACGGTTGCTCCACCTCCATGCGCACAATGGTTTCGGGCAGTTCGCCATTGAGCTCGTTCACTTTCTGAACAATCTCCCGGTGTTTATTATCGTAGTCAATGCCGTATTCAAATTCGATGAAAAAGGAAGCCACGCCATTGGTGATTTCCGTTTTTATGTTCTTAATATTTTCCAGTTCATTAACGGCTTCTTCGATGGGTTTGACCACCAGTGTTTCCATATCTTCAGGTGAAGCGCCCGGATTAACCACCAGGATGGAGGAAGCTTTGTATTGGACATACGGGTCCTCTGATTTGGGCATGGTGAGGTAGGAGACCAGACCCATGATGGAGACCAGGGCAACCAGTACGAGCGTAAACTGGTAATTATGAATGGCTAAGCGAGGAAGTTTCATTCTTAATGATTAATTGATAGTGGACAATTATGAATGGTTAATTTTGATTGAATCCCAGTTTGTTGACCTTTGCCAGCCATTTGCTGCGTTGCTGTGGCGTAGCTGATTTCACAGGACTGAAAGAGGTGATTTTAACCGGCTTGATACCCGCGAATTCAAGGATGCCTTTTTTCATGGAACGATGACCGGGTTGTTTATAGATCAATGAATAATACCAGGCCGGTGTATCCATGGTAACAATGAGTCGGGCTGTTTTATCGGTCAGTAGCTTTTCCCGGAAGACGGATTTTTCCTTGAATTTAAAGGCAAAACCAGGCAGGAACATGCGGTCGATAAACCCTTTTAGCAGCGCCGGGTAGGTGCCCCACCAATTGGGGTAGATCATGACCAGGTGATCGGCCGCAAACAGGTCTTGTTGCATTTTCAGCAAGTCGGGCTCCAGGGGCATCACCTGGCGGTAACCCTGTCTTAAGATGGGGTCGAATTGTAGGTCGATGAGGTGCACCAATTTACATCTGGCCCCGGCTGCTTCAGCGCCGCTTTGATAATTTAAAGCCAGTTCGGTGCAAAGGCTTTCTTTATCGGGATGGGCATTGATGATGAGTATGTTTTTCATGGGTGGTTTAATTGAGGACGTTGACTGTTTGGTTATTTCTGAGCTCTTTCCCGTGTTCAATCACAACTTCTTTGCCATTTAACTCAGGCCGGTTGGAGAGGGCCAGTTCATCATTGAATATCTCATCCACCCGAATGGTTTCCTTGTGCAGGCGCTGGTTGGCGTTAACGGTGAAAATACCCGCTTGATCACCAAGACCTTCTTGCAATGCACTCATGGGAACTAAGGTGTATGATTTTTTTAGGGATGGGGTGATTTCCGCACGGGCAAAGAAACCGGGTTTAACCGTTAAGTGTTTCGTGTTTACGGTGATTTCAACGGTGTATAAACCGGTCATCGCATTGGGGGCATCACCAATTTGTGAGACCGCGCCTTTCAGGGCTTCATTGGGCCAGGCATCCAGTGAGATGTTGGCTGGATCACCGGGTTGAACCCGCACCACATCTTTATCGGTTAATCCTACTTTTAAAATCCACTGTTTATTAGAAGCCGCGAAGTAAAGAACAGGCGTACCGGGTGTGGCTAATTCATTTTCTTCCACAAACTTTTGAAGGATGATCCCATCTGTTGGGGCAGTGATGGTGGAGTATTTCAAATTGTGCTCCGACACCACTAAATTGGCTTTGGACATTTCCAGGGCGGTGGCTGCATTCTGCAGACGTTCCAGGGTACCCACAGTATCGCGGTAAAGGGCCGAAGCCCTGTTGAAATCGCGCTGTGATTTCTCCACGCCCACGCGGGCTTGCAATACTTGTGCTTGTATTTCTGCCAGGTTAAGGGTGGCTAATACCGATCCTGCTTTCACCCGATCGCCTTCATTGACCCTGATGGATTTGATGATACCACCTGTTTTGAAACTTAGGCGGCTCTCCTGAACCGGTGAAACGGTACCGGATATGCGGATGGGGATGGCCATTTCAACCGATCGGATGGTCGCTGTTTTTACCGGGATAGCTACTTCAGGTTCATCTTGATTTTTTGTTTCTGCAGCCAGTTGGGTGCAACTTTGTACGAGAACCACTAAAATAGCTCCAACAGAGAGGTACAAAAACCACAGGGTGATTTTTCTTCTGGTTTGAGATAAATTGAATGCATTCATGGTTGTTATATTAGATGGTTACTATTTTGTTTTTGAGTTAAATTGATAGGACAAATATCAGGTCTTGATGCGGTTAAAATCCACTGAATGGGAATGAGCCTGCTCATAAATGGAGTGAACGGGTTTTTTTTTAGGTTCTTTAAATATCTTGATACTTGTGTCTTATTACTTGCTACTTTCTGGCTTTTTCAGGTTAGGGGAGCAGGCTTGAAGCCGTCGTATATTCCAGATTGGCGATGCTCACCAAATAATCAAACCGGCTGATGATGAAGGCAAATTCCGCTTCAGTCATGCTGGTGCGGGCATCCATCAATTCAATCAGAGAGGATTCGCCTAAGCGGTATTTCTTTTCGATTATTTTGTAGGCTTCCCGTGATTCACGACTTTGTGTATCACTCAATTCAATGTTGATTTGCTGGCGCTTCAATTCCAATACACTCTCTTTTACTTCCAGTCGGATGTGATTGGTCAGGTCGGCTTTGGCCAGCTGGGCTTGTTGTTTTTGAATGAGTGCTTGCTGACGTTTGTGCTTGTTGACACTGCCTTTGAAGAGGGTCCAGTTAAGGACCAGCGAGCTGGTGAAAAGGTCGTGATCCGAATCGAATTGATAGCTTTCACCCAGGTAACCGTAATCGGCCGCCAAGGTCAGGTTGGGGATGTTAGCGGCGCGATTGGTTTTGGCCAATAAGTCCAGACTGGTAATCTGGTGATCCATTAATTTCAATTCCGCCCGGTTATCAATGGCCTGATCAGCTAGCTGTAGCTGATTCAGCGATGGCGTTAATTCAGTGGTGGCTTGGGTGTCGATGGATTCATCTAAAGGGCGGTTCAGTAAGAAGTTGAGGTAACCGATGGCTAATTGATGGCTCTTTAAAGCCTCTGTCTCGTTGAGGGCTACTTTATTGACTTCTGTTTTGGAACGTAATACGGATTCTTTGGTCACCACATCGTTGTCAAAAAGTTTTTGACTCACTCTCAGGTTTTCGTTCACCAGTTCTTTGGTGGATTGTACCAGCTCTACAATTTTCTCACTTTTCAGCACATTGTAATAGGCTTCTTTGATCTGATAAACCAGTGTCTCCCGGTAGCGATGCAGCTCGGCTTCGCTCATGCCCACGCCTTCTTTTTGAATTTGCTTATTCAGGTAGATGGAACGGTTAAACACTGGTTGCACCAGGGATAGCTTCGTTTCTTGTTCTTCCTCCGGCTGAAAATAAGAGGTTTGATTTTCCAGCATGGGGAAGTTTGAACCGGTCAGATCATTGAGGGATCTATAAACCGGGTTCATCATATCGCCCAGCGGTAATTCAAAGGAGCGCCCGCCGCGTGACATCGTGTAGCGTGCGTTTAAGCTTACTTCCGGCAGGAAGAGGCCACGTGCTTCTTTGAGTTTGGCAATTGCTCCCTGGTGAGCCAGTTCTTTTTGCTTCAATACCAGGTTACTCTTAATGCCTAACTCTACATATTGATCCAATACTGGATTTTGCGCAAATGCAGATGCCGTAAAAAATGTCAGCGCAAGGAGATAAATGATTCGTTTCATGACTCGTTTCAATTTTGAGTCAAAGGAACGGCATCCATCACGGGGAAGAGAAGTGATTTGGAGTGAACGGCCTAAATGGTGGAGTGAACGGCTATGGCATACACAACAGTTTCCATTCTTGGCATGATAACAAAGCAATAAAATACCGCAAAGGTTCAGAGTTCTTCAATATTCTCGCCGTTATATAAATGCGCTTTTAAGTGACGGATGGGGAAAATTATATCTGTGACTACATGAAATTATTTTACGGTTAGTCTAAGCGTAAATAAAGCCGCATCTTAAATGGATGCAGCTCGTTTTTCTTTACATATGATTATGGTCTAACCGACTGAATTATCCACTTTAGCTGCTTGTTTCTGCTTCTGTCCGGATCCAATAATGCCTCGGGACGATGCTTTAACAAAGCTGATAATAATGTCGCGTTCTTCAGAGGCCGGGTAGTTTAATTCAATGTGGGCTACCGCTTGCGACGTATTGAATGCTTCCTGGAAGAAAAGGCGATAAAATTCATGAATGGTATCGATCTGTTCTTTGGCGAATCCGCGTCTTTTTAAGCCAATGTAGTTGATGCCCTGGTAAATGCAGGGAATGCCGGCCACTTTGGTGAACGGCGGAATGTCTGATAGCACGCCGCTCATGCCGGAAACCATGGCGTGTTCACCGATGCGGCAAAATTGATGAATACCTGACCCACCACCAATAACGGCCCAGTCACCTATCTCCACTTCACCGGCTACCATCACATTATTGGCCAGAATCACATGGTTGCCCATCAGTGCATCATGCCCCACATGTGCGTAGGCCATCAATAAGCAATGATTGCCAATTTTTGTTACCTTTTTTGCGGCTGTCCCTTTATTGATGGTCACGCACTCGCGTATGGTGGTGTGATCGCCTATTTCAACAAATGTTTCTTCGCCTTTGTATTTTAAATCTTGTGGGATGGCTGAAATAACAGCTCCTGGAAATATCTGACAGTTTTGACCAATTCTGGCGCCATTGTATATTGTGGCGTTTGCACCAACCCAGGTTCCGTCTCCAATCACTACGTCTTTAGATATCTTTACGAAGGCTTCAATGGTCACATTCTTACCTATCTGTGCACCTGCTTCAATATCTGCCTTTGGTGAAATTGAATTACTCATGTTCCAATCGTCTTAATTGTAAAAGTTCTGATTCTGCTTAATAAACCACTCTAACTTAATACGACAACTGAAACTGAAAATGGACGTACGTTAAAGAGTAAAAAAAATAAATTTTTCTTAGTTGGCTTTGAAAATCATTACTAATAAGTGTTGTATGATTTTTGCAATTTTAAAAAAAAGTGATCAGCAAAACGTGTATGGAGAAAAAAGCAATGGCAAGTGATAGAATGATATCGACAATGCCATATACGATGACGATTTTGTATTTATTTTTTTGAATCATCTCATGTTTTCCCTCTTTGGTATTGCAGAGACAACCGGGATGGGCAATAGGCGTATTTCCTTTTGGGAATATTAAATCTATATTCCATTTTAAAAAAAAGCAGTGCTAAAAAGTTATACCCACGAAATATATATGACCAGACTCAGTAAAAAAGTAATAGCTATGGTCAGGATGAATTCTAATATGCCGCCAACCACAATGGTTTTTTCATTGATTTTTTCTCTTCGTTTCATCTTCCCCTCCTTTCAAAATAAATATTGAAAGGAGAGAAACAAATATTGTGCCATTTCAATCTTTAGCAATCTTTAGTCATTGTAATGGATTGGTTGTAAGTGGGGTGTAGTTATTTGGAGGCTTTGGTTTCAGCCTCTTCAATCAGTGATGCCTTATCCCAGGCACAGTCAAAGTCAGTTCCCGGATGCTTTTGTTGCAACAGGAGAATATTTTCCAGGTGTTCGGAGAATTTTCGGGTTTCCATAATGAAGTGGGGATCATCCTCCCCAAATCGTTTTTGCAGGTTGAGCATGAATTTTTTATCCAGATATTTAAATGTATTGGCCAGGCGTTTGGATCGATACCCATCCATCCCGAGGGCCTGAAGGGTATCAGCTCCCAGTTCAACAGCTGTTTCAAAGGTTTCCTGTCGTTGTGCCTGCACTCCTTTGTTTTGAAGTTCCAGGGCATGGGCAATATCAACGGCTCGTACAATGAGTCTGACATGGGGATATTTTTCCTGAGCCAGGACGACCAATTGATTGATCTGTTCCCGATCCCCCATGGCCATGACCAGGACTTTGGCATTCATGATGCCGGCTGATTCCAGCAGGGCAGCGCGGGTCACATCCCCATAATACACTTTATAACCAAATTTTTTAAGGTACTGTACATTGTGTGGGTTATTATCCAGAATGGTTGCTTTAATGCCATTGGCATTTAGAAAGCGGCCCAGCACCATGCCCAGACGTCCAAAACCGGCTATAATCACCGGATTGCCATTCTCTTCAATGGCATCTTCGACATGCTCTTTCGTTTTATTATAGTAGGGCTGGATCCATTTTTCATTGACAATAAACAAAAGGGGTGTCAATAACATGGACAAGGCTACAACAATGAGGAGAATGCCGGATGTGAAGGTATCGTATATGGCATTTTGAGAGGCAAAGGAGATGAGGACAAAACCAAATTCACCAGCTTGTGCCAGGCCGAAGGTAAAAAACATGTTCTGGGAAGGCTTCAGTTTGAATGCGCGTCCCAGAAAAAATAAGACGGTTAGTTTGATGAGGATCAAAGCCCCTAAAATTGAAAAGATGAGCAAGGGATGATTCATTAGTAGGGTAAAGTCAATGCTGGCTCCCACAGAAATAAAAAATACTCCAAGCAATAATCCTTTGAAGGGCTCCAGGTTACTTTCCAATTCGTGGCGATACTCGTTATTGGCTAGGACTACGCCTGCTAAAAAGGATCCGAGGGCAGGTGATAATCCCACGTAACTCATGGCCAGGGATATCCCAATGACCAGCAGCAGGGCCGATGCAGTGAAGATTTCGCGCAAGCCGGACTCCGCAATAAAACGGAACGCGAAACGGGCCAGGAAGCGACCGCCTACGATGATGATTCCCACCATGGAGATGATTAACAACAGGCGTTGCCATCCCTGACCGCCATATATGTAGGTATTCGTTGTTTCGGTAGCGATCGCATCGGTCACCACCTGGTTGGCAAAGAGAGCCAGGATGGCCAGGATGGGGATGACCATGATGTCCTGCAACAACAAAACGGCAAAGCTGTATTGGCCGGCGCGTGTCTGAAGGCGTTTTTTTTCTGTCAGGGTTTGCAGCACAATGGCCGTGGAGGACAATGAGAAGATGAGTCCGGTGGTAATGGCTTGTGCTGTATTCAGCCAAAAGAAACTGGCGACAATGGCCACAATGAAAGCGGTCAGGCCCACTTGTAATCCGCCCAGACCGAATATCAGGCGTTTCATGCGCCATAACATGGAGGGATGCAGTTCCAGGCCAATTAAAAACAGCATGATCACTACGCCGAATTCGGCAAAGTGCATCACGTCTGCGCCTTCATGTCCAACCAGTTCAAGAGCATAGGGGCCGATCAGGATGCCGGCCACCAGATAGCCCAACACAGACCCTAAGCCCATTTTTTTGGCGATGGGAACCGAAATGACGGCTGCCGCCAAATAAATCATGGTTTGAAAAAAGAGTGTTTGCTGATGCATGGTGCTTAGATTTTTAGATGCAGGTTGAAATCATTTAAATAATCCAGTTGTTTAAGCCTTTCGATGGGGATCAGGTCATCCCGCAATGCGATTATCAATTGGCGATAGTTCAGACTTAAATCCTGAATGTTTTCGGCGGTGAGCAGGTGAGAGCCATGCACCACAAAAGGAGGCAGGTAATTCATGCCGCACAGAAAAGCTGTTTGAGCAAAGGGGAGGAGGAATTGAGTGATGGGGTAACGATTGAAGCCCTGTTCTGAATAAGTGGACCGACTTCCTCCTGTGGAGATAACGGATAAAAGGGTTTTGCCGGTCAGGGCGTGGCCGTTTTTTCCATAGGCAAATCCATGTTCCAATACCAGGTCCTGCCACTCTTTGAGGATAGCGGGGGCACTGTACCAGTAAAAGGGGTGTTGCCAGATGATGAGGTCGTGTTGTGCCAGCAATTCCTGTTCCTGTTTAATGTCAATGTAAAAATCAGGATAAGTCTGGTATAAGTTATGGATAGTGACGTGATCCAATGATTTCAATGCCTTTATCAGGTTCAGCTGAACCCTGGATTTATGAATGGCGGGATGGGCAAAAAGGACTAAAATTCGTTTCATATAAGGGGCCTGTTAGTGCATGTATGAAAATAAGCCGTGTTTTTTTCAAAGATAAAAAAAAGCCCTCTGTAAAGGAGGGCCTGCTCATCTTATATCTTTTAAAATTATCCTAACCATTCACCATCTGTGGCTTTTTTAAATCGCTTGTTCACAGCATTCCAGTTGACGATGTTCCAAAAGGCATCAATATAGTCCCCTCTTTTGTTCTGGTAGTTGAGGTAATAGGCATGCTCCCATACATCGATGGTCAAAAGCGGAATTCCTTTTAGGGCTGCATCATCCATTAATGGGTTGTCCTGATTTGCCGTAGATGTGATGTGCAGCTTATGATCCTGATCCATAATTAGCCAGGCCCATCCGCTCCCGAAATGGGTTTTTGCTGCCTGGGAGAAGTTCGCTTTAAACTGATCGAAGGACCCAAAATGTTTCACAATGCTGCTGAGAATCTTGGCCGATGGTTCGCTGTTTTCGGGACTCAGACTCTCCCAAAACAAGAGGTGATTGTAATAGCCCCCTCCATTGTTTCGTACGGCCTCATCCAGCTGGGAAACTTTACCGAATATATCCACCATGGATTGCGTTTCCAGTGGCGTATCATCAATGGCGGACATGAATTTTTTGTGATAGCCCCGATGGTGTTTGTCGTAATGGAGTTCCATGGTGCGGGCATCGATGTAGGGTTCCAGGGCATTATAGGCATAGGGTAGTGCCGGGAAAAAGTGACCGGAGACAAGGGCCCCTTTTGTGGCAGATTCTACGTTTTCACCTGCATTCGTTTTTCCTTTTCCTGTAGGTGTGCAGGCCGCGGCGATACCCAATCCGGCCAGGCTTATGAAGTGACGTCGTTTCATTCGTTATAGTGTTTTCGTTAATCGTATTTAATTTCAATAGTACTGATGATTGATCTTGTTGTTAAATGGAAGCATTCAAAAAATGAATTGTTTCAGGCATTATTTTCCATTTCTTCTTGTGTAAACAACCATTAAAATCACATTGTTCAGCTTTTTTTTTGATTTCTGTTTTCAAAAGGATGGGGCCCCCCAAACCATTGCTTCTGTTTCTTTTTTAATTTATGGAAAATTAGTTTCTTTAGGAATTATTGATTTAACTTTTTTTCATGTACCGAATCCTTTCCCTCTTCATTATATTGGTAATAATGCCAGCTGCATTTGCCCAAACGGACTATAAAAAACGGGCTGATAATTATTTCAAATATTATAATTATGAACGGGCGCTAAAAGATTATATGCGTCTGCATCGTAAGGATAAAGAGAATGATGACCTGTTGCGAAAAATCATAGATTGTTATTTGAAGGATAATACCTTGCGCGAGGAGGCCTTGCCTTATATCGACAAGTTGCTGGAGCTTAAGCCAAACGATTCGGAAGCCTATTACAGCAAAGCCTTGGCCCTTTTTCATGGGCATCGGTTTGAGGAGGCCTTAGTCGCCTTGGGTAATTATAACAGCAGAGGAGCCGGAGGCGCGGAAAAGGAGAAGAAGATAGCAGATTTGAAGCGTCACATCGGTCACGCCAAAACGTTAATTGCTCATCCCCTGAATGTGGAATTTATCAATCTGGGCAAAGCCGTGAATACCTCACGCAATGAACTCAGTGCCTTTGTGACGCACGATGAACAAACCTTGTTTTATACCTCGGATAAGCGTTACAATAGTTATGCGGGCATTTACTATTTTAATGTATGTGTGTCGGAAATGGTGAATCACCGGTATGAGAAAGCAAAAACCATTGGCTCCTACGTAAATTCTATTTTTGATGAAATGGTAGCGGGCATTGATCCATCGGGAGAAATGTTATTCGTGTTTTACAATCGGGAGGGAGATGATGAGATGGGATATGCCAAATATAAAGGTGATTACCGGTTTGATCCGCTCCTGGCTTTTGGCTATCCGCTGGATCAAAAAGGGGGGGAATATGGTGTGTGGATGACTGCCGGTCAGGATACCATCTATTATTCAGCCGAAAGTGATAACGGGGCCACGGATCTCTATTATGCCATGAAATTACCGGATGGCAACTGGGGGTACGGCAGGCCTGTAAAAGGGGCTGTTAATACGCCCTATAATGAAAACTTTCCGGTGTTGTCGGCAGATGGCAAACGGCTCTATTTTTCATCGGACAACGAATGGTCGATGGGTGGATACGATCTGTTTGTGTCTGAGTTGAATACAGCAACCGGCGATTGGGGGAAACCGGTTAATGTGGGATATCCCATTAACGATACCTATGATAATTTCACCATTTCCTGGGTTAATGGCAAGCGACATGCGTATGTGTCTTCCATCCGGCCTGAAGGGTATGGATTCCGGGATCTTTACAAAGTGGTTTTTAAAGATACGGAGCCCTGTAATTCGGTGATGAAATGTGAGATCCGCCTGAAACAGGAGCGCAAAGAAGTGATTCCTGATTTTATTCCCTCCGTCACCGTGACGGATACCTTACATAACCTGGTGGGTACTTACAAAGTGCTGAAAGATTCTGCGGATTGTTTATTGGTGCTGACGCCGGGATATTATCTGCTGAAGATTGAGTCGGATCAAACCGAACCCTTTGAGCAGTTATTGGAAATTCCGGAGAAATGGTATAGCGGAGAAGCCGATCGCATCAAGTGTATCCTCTATCCCGTGACGGCTCCTCCGGAGAAAAAGCCGTAATTTAACAGAAAAAGTGCCGCTGTATGCGGCATTATCTCTATTTTTGCCGACAGTGAACTGTTTTTACAGTTGTTTATTAAATATCAAAGAATGAAGCTTAGTTTAAAGAACCCGATTGTCTTTTTTGATTTGGAAACAACAGGACTCAATGTTGCATCCGACCGAATTGTGGAGATTGCTATTTTAAAAGTGCATGTAGATGGCCGTGAAGAATCTAAGTCCTACCGTGTGAATCCAGAGATGCCTATCCCTAAACAATCCTCAGAAATTCATGGGATTTACGATGAGGATGTAAAGGATTGTCCAACCTTTAAAGTGTTGGCCAAAGAAGTGGCTAAATTCTTTGAAGGATGCGACATTGCCGGTTTCAACTCCAACAAATTCGATGTGCCTGTGTTGGCTGAAGAGTTTATTCGTGCCGAGGTGGATTTTGATATGAAGAAACGCAAGTTTGTGGATGTGCAAACCATTTTTCATAAGATGGAGAAGCGTACGTTAGCAGCGGCTTACAAGTTTTATTGTGATAAGGATTTAGAAAATGCACATGCCGCTGAGGCAGATACAATAGCTACTTACGAAGTGTTGAAAGCCCAATTGGACTGTTATCCGGATTTGAAGAATGACATTGATTTTCTGAATGACTTTTCATCTTTTAATATGAATGCTGATTTCATCGGACGAATCATCTTTAATAAAGACGGGGAGGAAGTGTTTAACTTTGGTAAATACAAAGGTCAGAAAGTGGAAGCGGTTTTGGATAAAGATCAAGGGTATTATGGGTGGATGATGAATGGTGATTTTCCTTTGTTTACCAAAAAGGTACTCACTAATATTAAATTAAGAAGCTTTAATAAAAAGTAAATTTTTTTTTCATGAAAATCCTGTGTGTCGGCCGTAATTATGCAGAGCATGCCAAAGAGCTGAATAATCAGGTTCCCAGTGAACCCGTTATTTTTTCGAAGCCTGACTCTGCCCTTTTACTCAAGAATAAACCGTTTTTCATTCCTGATTTTGCAGAGGAATTCCATCATGAAGTGGAGGTAGTTATCCGCATTAACCGGCTTGGAAAGAATATAGCTACTGAGTTTGCCCATCGTTATTATGATGAAGTGGCCTTGGGGGTTGATTTTACGGCTCGTGATTTGCAGGCTCAACTAAAAAGTAAGGGATTGCCTTGGGAAAAGAGTAAAGCGTTTGATGGGTCGGCAGTGTTATCTCACTTCGTGAAGAAAGAAAAATTTGCCGATTGGGGTGACGTTCAGTTCCGCCTGGAGGTGAATGGCGAAACCCGGCAGGAAGGGAATACGAATCAGATGATTTTTTCCGTGGATGAGTTGATCGCGCATGTGTCGCAGTATTTTACTCTCAAAATAGGGGATTTAATCTATACCGGAACACCGGCTGGCGTGGGGCAAGTGCAGATCGGTGATCGCTTGCAAGGGTATTTGCAGAACGACTTAATGTTTGATTTTCTGATTAAATAGGATAAAAGAGAAATCCGGCCAGGGGCCGGATTTTTTTATTAATACTCATCTTCATCAAACACGTGTTTTTTAGTCGTCTTTTTAAACCGCCTGCGTGGGGTTTCTTCATCGAACAGATCATCCTCTGAGCTGTGTTTTTTAGGTTTTTCTCTTTTGGCTTTAATGGTTTCAATGTCATCGAAATAATCGTCCTGCATACTGACATTCTTAAACCCGCTATGCCTTTTTGTTTTCATCTAAAGATCCTCCTTAGTGATTGAATTAAAGTTTATTAAATGTGATAACTAAAAAAGAGATTCATGTGATAAAAATAGAATAAAAATGGATAAAATGTCAAGGGGTCTAAAAAAAAAGTCTAATCCATGAGGATCAGACTTTTTTGAGTGTATTTTTTAGCGAAAAGTGCTATTTCGCGACATAAAGTTGACCATGTAAAAAGCGTGTTACGCGAATTTTTGTGTCTTTAGCGATGTATCCGGTCTCGGCTACGGCATCGTACACGTCATCGTCAATCATTATTTTACCGGAAGGGCGTAGAACAGTAGCGGCGGTTCCTGTTTGTCCCACCAATTCACCCAGTGCTGCTTCTACACTGATGTAACCCAGGTTTCTATCCTGCGTGGTTTGGAGAGCTATTTTTGATCCAAAAACAGAGGAGGAGAGGAGTTTTTTACTCAAGTAGATGATGCCCAATAAGGATCCGAACAAACCGGTGAGGACAATGCCCAGGGCTTCCAAAAGCTTGTTGAAACCCACCCCCGAGAAATCGAACAGGTCGTTATCCAGCATGCTTAATGTCAAGCCGGTAATGACCAGGATGATGCCTGAAGCCCCGGCCACGCCGAAGCCTGGTATCACGAATACCTCCAGGGCAATGAGCACCAGTCCGATGATGAACAGGATGATTTCCCAATTGGCGGCTAGTCCGTCGATGTAAAGGGGGGAAAAATAGAGGATGGCCGCCACGCCTGCAGCAGCCAGCGGAAATCCCACACCCGGGGTTTGTAATTCAAAGTAGATGCCACCGATGATCACTAGAATCAAGATGCCTTGCAGTATGGGGCTGGTCAAAAACCCTTTTAAGCCATCGTAAAAGGAGGGTTTGAATTCCTTTAACACATAATTGGTGATTTGCAGTTTGCTCAGTACTTCTTTAATATTATTGGCTTGGCCTTCGCAAAAGCCATTTTCAATGGCTTCGAGGGTGGTAAACGTTAAGATCTTACCAGTGTCAATCACACCTGCTATGAAAATGCTTTCATCCACCATGGCTTCGGCAATGTGCGGATCGCGCCGCCACACGTACGTTGTGTCCTTACCGGTTACCACCGTGTCCTTACCATGTGCCTCTGCCGTGGCACGGATGGTGGAGCGCATATACGACTGGTATTTATCGGGCATTTTCTCACCCGACTGGTTGACGACGGTAGCCGCTCCGATGTTGGCACCCGGCCGCATGTAAATGCTGTCGCAGGCAATGGAAATGAGTGCACCTGCAGAGGCGGCGTTATTGTCGATGAAGACATGTACCGGAATGGGACTGTTTAAGATTTTGGTACGGATGGAATCGGCAAAGACCACTTGTCCACCATAGGTATTCATGTGTAGCAGAATGACGTCGGCTCCCAGTTCTTCGGCCTCTGCAAAAGCTTCCTGTGTGTGAATCCAGGAGGTACTGCCAATCTCCCGAAAGATTTTATAGGTATAGACCAGAGTTGTGTTTGTGCTGTCTTCAGGTGTTTGACCGTGTAGACCAAAGATTAAAGAGAATAGTAAAATGAACGCTGTCAGTGTGTGTCGATTCATTGGTATCAGATTTCAAAGTTTGAATAGCTTAAAATTATGAAAAAAAAGGAGGAGTTGGTAGAAGTGGTGTGTATATTTTGCTTTTTAAGACCTTAAGGTTTTGAAAACCTTAAGGTCTGGAGTATTGGACTTGAAAAATTGTAATAATCCGGTTAAATTTATTTATACAAGTCTGTAATTTAAAGATAACTAAAGGATTGGTGTAATGGATAGTAAACAAGTATTGGAGCCAGGCAGAATCTATCATATTTACAACAAGGCGCGAAATGGAGAGGATCTTTTTCGAGAGTCCACTAATTATGCATATTTTTTGAGGCTTTATGACAGATATTTGTTTGAACACTTTGAAACTTTTGCCTGGGTATTGATGCCCAATCATTTTCATTTCCTCATCCGGACGAGTTCCCGATTGCCGGATAAGCCGTTTCATCAATATTTATCTAATTTGTTTAATGCCTATACCAAAGCCTTTAATAAGAAATATAACCGGGTTGGGCCACTGTTTAAAAGCCCGTTTGAACGCAAAGAGGTAACGGACAGTAATCAGTTTCGAAATCTCGTGCATTACATTCATAATAATCCGGTACATCATGGATTCAGTGAATCGATGATTGAATATCGCTGGAGCTCTTACCAGACAGTCGTTTCTTTACGTCCGACTAAAATGAATAGAGAAGTTGTTACCGGATGGTTCAATGGAAAAGATGAATTTGTAGCCTACCATCAAGGGGATTTTGATTATTCGAATATTCAGGATTTGATGATTGACAAATAGTCAATATTCCAATATTATTGGAGGCTTGCGCGATGGATGCCTGTACGACCATTTTGATTAGTAATCGTTATAAGACCTTAAGGTTTTAGAAACCTTAAGGTCTGAGGGGATTTCAGCTTTATTGCTATGTCGGAAACAATGCTCAATACTCCGATGCATTCACTCACAGGTTTCTTAAGGCACTTGTTAATTATTATACCTGGATTGCTACAAAAAACCTGGATGGGCTTTTCAAGCAGGCACATGATACGCTGCTGAAGTGCGGTAAAGCCATGAAATTATTTAAACGCCGCGATGTTTAATTTTATAATGCGGACCTGGCTGCTCGTGTGTTGGATAATTAATAGTGTACACATTCTACACAAAATGAGACCGTTGATTTGTTTGTCTGGTTTTTCTTTTAGTAGTTGCCGTAATTATTTTTCACTGATGTCCGTGAAAATTAAATTCAATCAACGGTAGATGATGTTTATATAAGCTCTTCGAGCTATCCCGTTTTATAGGTTTGAAAATATCTACACTAATAAATTGTCTGCAGCAAATTCTGCGTAGCGAATTAAGTGTTGTAGAATACGGTGTTGCAAATTGAATATTTTCCCTGTAGGGGATATGGAATTGTATACCCGACTGAAGTGATTTTTTAATAATATCTGGCAGAAGTGGTATTTAATGGATAGGATCGTTAATCCTCTTCTTCGTATGGAGATTGATCTAGTTCCGATCTTTAAGCGTATTTCCTTCGGAGTTGTTTCGGTAGTTCTTCGATCCCGCTTCGGTTCTATAGAACCGTACAATGTCCGAACAACAACCGAAGCCGTATCGATACTGGTACGATGTTGGTTCGGACAAGGCCAGTAAATGCATTGAAAACCTACATTTCCTGTGGCCCGGTTAGTAAACAGTTATTACCGTAATATTACCGTTATAGTTTTTGCTGAATAGGCTCCTTAAATTGCAGTAAAACATAGAAACTCAATTGAAAGAAGTATGAGACGAATAGGGAAGTTTAGAATCAGAATTTACATGCGGGAGCCCTTGCAATCCGATCAGGGCGTGAAGGAAGGGTAATTGTTAAAATTGAAAAATGACCTGGATAATTTTTCAAGTAGGTAACTGGTGGGGTGTTGAAGCTGGATAAAGCAGAGACTTTTTAATCGGCGTGATTGCAGTTTTTTAATTAGTGTCTGGTTGTCTATGTGTAGGTTTATAGTGGATTATGTGTGCACTCACTTCGTAGTAGAACCAGTATGATTGTTTGGTGGTTTTTTTTTGATACAGTTGCTATTGGGCTTACCTGTTTTTTCAGGACATTAAAGTTTTTGTCTGCTATTCATTATGTTTCCTTAAAAGAATACCTTACTTATACTAAGCTGATGGATGAAATATTTGTTCAATACCGATATGCAAACCAGATTATTAAGAAAAAAAACATAATCCTTCACCCCAAATGGAAAGTTAGGTGTCTAACTATTAAAACTAAACCTATTATGAATGATCGTCCATTTGTGTTTTTTCCTCGAGGAATCGTAATTAACTACCATTGCCTGGTGTATTGTAAGGCGAATAGTAATTGTAGTGAAATGTTTTTGGTGGACGGGTCAAAGTATCTGATTACCTGTACGCTGAAAGAAATTGAACAACTATTACCCGCCTCCTTTTTTTTTCGACCTTCTAAATCATACCTGATCAATATGCATGAGCTGGCTTGTGTAGATTTTAATAAGCGCTTATTGAAGTTGAAGAACGGCACTTTAGTATCCTTGGCGGTATCTAAAAAAGAGTTGTTAAAGAACCGGTTGATCCAGGTTTGCGGAGTTAACTCAAAATGAGGGGTAGTTTACTATAAATATGATGGTGTTCGCTATGTATTACGTGTGGCATGGTGCATATATTTTACATTGTTGTATTTTTGATTTCATAGAAAATCAATATAAATGACGAAGAGAATCATTGACCTAATATGCTTTTGTTTAATCGGAATTGTTTTTATGAATTCCTTTTTTGTTTCCAAGTTCCTGTTAAACGGCATCGCTGATAAAAATGCATTATTTTTTTATAGCCTTAGTTTTGGAGTGATCTCTCTTATTTTGTTACAACGAGGTTTTCGAAGCAAAATAGTATGGAAAGTTAATCTGATGGATGGCTTGGTTGCTTTGTTTTGGGCTTGGGTGACTCTTCGAATACCACTTGATGAGGCGACTTCTTTTGTTAATGAAAAATATTTTACCTGTTGTTTACTTACTCTTTTGTATGGGGTTATTCGAATTGTTTATGGCCAATCTGACAGCATCAAGCTAAAATACATCCCTGTTGCAGGTCTTTTATTTTCAGGTATCGTATTAAGTATTTGGGGCTTGTTGCAGAAATTTAATTTGCTGCCTGCAAATCATGACGTGTACAAGGTAAGTGGATCCTTTTTTAATCCCGGTCAATACGGTGGTTACCTGGCAGCTGTATTGCCTTTTGGTTTTTCTATTTGGTTGTCACATGAAAAGTGGTGTTGGAAGAATAAATATTTGCAAAAGCTGGCCGTTGTTTTGGTGGTCGTACTGATTCTTGTGATGGCGTCGGTGAATAGTCGTGCCGCCTGGGTGGCGGCTATTGCAGGGGTATTGGCTGTGCTTTGGGGAATGAGTAATAAATGGTTTAAACGGAAGCGATTTGTACGGATTGGTGTATTGATCGTAGCTATTGTTGTTGCATTTTTGATACTGATTAAGCTTTACCATTTCAAAAAAGACTCTGCGGACGGACGTTTGCTTGTTTGGAAAGTAGGCGTTCAAATGGTCAGTGAAATGCCTGTTATTGGATATGGTTTCGGTGGGTTTGAGAAAAATTATTTGGCCAGTCAGCACGATTATTTTAAAACCACACCAAGAAGTATTCATGAAGAAAAAGTGGCCGGAAACACCATGTACGCCTATAATGAACTATTGCAAGTACTGATTGAGTTAGGTCTTATTGGCGCAGTTTTGTTTGCTGGCATGCTGCTTACTGCCATGTTTACGAAGAGTACCGTTAAACAAGCAGAGGAAAAGTATTTATTACTTGCCGTAAAAAGTTCATTGTTGGCACTCATTGTTTTTGGATCTTTTACTACTGCACATATCGCGGTACCTCTATTAGTTATTTTTGTTTTTTTGCTGGCAGTAGCTGCCTCTTTTCAGAAGCAGGTTTTGTTTAAATTGGAAGTGCCAAGGGGGCTGTGGTTTATGATTGCAACCACTGTTGGATTATGTGCTTATTTATTGTTTGATTATCAGGAATCAAGGATGAAAGCTTTTAAGAGTTATCAATTAGCCTTGCAGTATCAATCGACAGATGAGCATCACGCAGTGAAATTAATGGATCAAGCCCACATTTTTTTGAACGACAATGGATATTTTTTAACCCATTATGCTATGGTCTTACAGGATGCCGGTTATCCGGATGATGCATTGGCCATTATTGATAGAGCAGAAACCTGTTTTAAAGATCCCATGCTGTATGAACTAAAAGGGGATATTTATGTGGAACAAGAGGAGTTTATTCGAGCTCACCGGGCTTATCAGTATTGTTACTACATAGTCCCTCACAAATTTGCCCCTTTGTATAAATCTTTTCAGGTGCTTGTGAAGGCCGGGCAATCAAAAAAAGCTGAAGTAGTGGCCAGACAACTGGTTTCACAGGAAGTGAAAATACCCTCCGTGGCCATTAATAATTATAAAGCAGAAATAAAGGAATGGTTAAAAAAATGAGAACTCAATTCACGCGAACCTGCACTTATTGTATCATATTAGTAGCAACAATACTATCCGGTTGTCAGGGGTATTCGCCTGCTATTAAGGACGTCTTGGATTTGGCAGGTGATAATCGTCAAGAGTTGGTAGAGGTGTTGGAATTCTATCAAAGAGTAGATAAGGATAGTCTGAAACATCAGGCAGCGCAATTCTTAATCGGTAATATGCAGGATAAAATGTCGGTTCGTTATCGATATATAGACGATAATAACCATGATCAGACAGCCACGATTCTTTCGCAGACGAATATTAAGGGAGTAGAGGAGGTCATAGAGATGTATAATCTTCGAAAAGTACCGGTTGCTAAAATGATGGACTGCCAGGTGCTGAGCGCAGATTACTTAAAACGTCATATTAATCATGCATTTATGGTGTGGCGTCAGCAACCATGGGGATCAAGTATTGGTTTTGATGATTTTTGTGAGTACATCTTACCCTATCGTATTGGATCCGAAACAATCGAGCATTGGCAACAACAACTTTATGAAGAGTATAGTCATGTAGTTGATACCATGCCGGTAAGTCATTCGATGAAACGCCGGTTTAACCGTTTCAATCGGCAACTTCTAAAAGAGTATTCCTACGATGTGCGCTCTGGCTTGTTATCACCCGATCAATCGTTGTCAGAGATGAGACGGTTTAAAGTGGGCGCTTGCGAAGACATCTGTGCACTCACTTGTTTTGGCATGCGGGCACTTGGTGTACCGGTGAGTATTGATGTGATTCCACTTTGGAGTAATATGAACTCTGGACATACCGAAGTCGCATTGCTGGATGAGGACGGGCGATTTATGACATTGATGGCCAGTATTAAGTCATCGTACAAAGCACCTAAGGTGTTCCGGCGGCGTTACTCCATGAATACGAACAATTCAGCTTTGCCCTTGGGCTACCGAAAGGCTCTGCCTGGCTTGATCAACACTCTTTATTTTGATGATGTGACGGATGAGTATGTGGATGTGGCAGATGTGCACTTAATAATAAATCAGGAATTACATCCCGCCACACAGTATGCATTTATATCCGTTTTTAATAAGGGAGCCTGGCAACCGGTTTATTGGAGTAAAATGGATGCACTGAAGCAAGTTTGCTTTCCTAAAATGGGCTGTGATCAGCTTTATCTGGTTCAGGTTTTTGAAAATGGCTGCTTATATCCGGTGATGAAGCCTTTTTTATTGAAATCTGATGGAAGCCTGTCTATTATTAATGGAAAAAAGGGACTGGGCAAGGAGTTGGTTTTAAGGGCCACCCAGCCTTCGTTCGAAAATGGACGGTTGAAACTGCATTATCCCCTTGAAGTTGGGAAAGAGTATCAACTATTCTTATGGAATGGTAGGGAATGGAAAGTCCTCGAAAGTGCGATAGTAGTTCCTGATTCTGTTTCTTTCGATAATATAAAAATGAACCATTTGTATCGCTTGGTGGAGAAAGGTGAGGGAAAAAAGGAACGTCCTTTTGTTTTTTCTTCTAGTGGAGTGGAATGGTATTAATAAAGAAAGGGGGTGTTTTAAATAATAGATTTAATTATGGGAAAAGTGTTCAATAAAATTATTAATTTTTAAAATAAAGTAAATGAAAAAAGTAATTAGTAAATGTTTATTGTTTTTGGGACTTATTAGTTTAAGTTTGGGATTAAGTAGTTATGGCTTTGGTGAGAATCCAAATATGGGAGGTGATCAAACTGGTCCATGGATACCTTGGTGTCCTGATTTTATGGTTTTTAACTATGAGACATTTACCTGTGAATTTCCGGTGCATGATTTACCGGGTGAGTCTTATAATTGTTTTGAACATGTATCTTACGGTGGTATAATGCCTGTTAGACAGTGTTCTGATTGTGGTTGGCGTCATTTTGCGAGTTCAGCATCAGGTATGAGTAAATGTCGGGTTCCCGGCGACTCCGGTGATTACACTACTAGGTGATTAAATAAGGAGGATGGCCAAAAGTGAAGGATATCTCTAAGATATTTTAATGTTTTCGATCAGCCTCCAATTGGTATTCGAGTAAAATGAGGGTGCCGAAATTTTTTGGCCACCCTCTTTCTAAAAAGTTAAAAATGAAACGACAAATTTTATTGTTAGTTATTAGTTGGTGCTGCTTCAGTTGTACTTTGGAAGAGAAAGTTAATTATGAAACTTTTAATGATTTTCCGATTCAAACAAAGTTGAAAAGTAGTTTAATAAAAACACCTCCGAATTTGTATTATGTTGGAGAAATGGTTTTGCTGGATAGTGTGCTTGTTACTTTAGATCTTGCTGCAGATACGATCTTTCGACTTTACAAAGCTCCTTCATTCAAGTACCTGTCTGGATTTATAACGAAAGGTAATGATCCTGATCAAGAAGTAATGGTTTTTCCCGGTATTAAGAGAGTTGATGAAGATGAGTTTGTTTTCAGAACAATTAATGCTATCAAAATAGGCCGTTTTAATCATGATAAAGATGAAGTTGAAATAATTGAAAAGTTCTATTTGCCGGCTAAATTAATGGATTTCTTTAGTATTACACTAATAGATAGTTGTCTATTAGGGTATGACATGACAAGGGGCAGTGATTTGGATTTTATCAGATATAATACTTCATCTATGGTGATAGATAAATTTGGGCCTTTGCATCCTGATGTGAGTGCAACTAATTTTCCACAGCTGTTTACAAAACTAATTGACAAAAAACAAGATAATTCATTAATTGTTTCAGTCTTTGAGAAATTTCCTATTGTTAGAATTTATGATAATAAAGGGGCCTTAATGAGAGAAACGAGATTTAATAATAATCAAGAATTTCCACAGGCCATGCTAATGGACAATCCCCCGCAATCTGAAATAATTAAAATGACAATTAATTATATTAAATTGAAGGTAACCTCCAATTATGTGTATGCATTGTATAATGGAAAAACTTTGAAGGAAATGAACGCGAATGATAGGAGAATAGACGATTATTCGAATGAAATTCATGTATATGATTGGAATGGAAATCCAGTGAGACAGATAATACTTGATCGAAATATTTTTTCATTTTGTGTAGCGGCAGATGATAGTTATATAATCGGATCATCTGTAAATAGTTTGGATAGGTTATTTAAATTTAATTTAAATGATTGATGACTTATGAAAAATGTTTTTCGCTTACTGGTTTTTATACTCCTAGTGCTTGCTCTAGTACTAGTTAGTAGAGGTTATAACAATTATAAGAATGTAGTCAATTTGAAAGCACGCCAAATTGAAGGAAGTAAAAGGATGCTGGCTCATAATAGTGCTTATCAAGATATCGAAAATATGCAATCTTATTTGGATAACGAATTTACAAATGGTGCTAATGGGTTGGTATGTGATAATAATAAACTTGTTTTGTTTTTTAATAATACCTGCAAGGAATGTATTTATAAAACGATTATGGATTTAAACGTCATTTCAAGTAGCGTTGGAGCCGAAAATATAATTCTACTAGGAAATTTTGACAATGAAAATGACTTATGTGATTTCTTGCAAAATATTAATGATAATTTTCAATTTTACAATAGTAAGGAGATGATAGGTAGGTCTTTACTTGTTGATGAAGAGCAGTTGCTTTTCATGTTAAACCCCTCCCTGAAAGTAGAAGATATTTTTATTGTGAATGATTTGAATAATCAATTGTTAAACGAGTACTTAAGCAATGTTAGAACAAAATGGTTTAGTCAATATGAAACAATTGATAATGTAAAATTGTAATTTGTTATGGCTGTAAAAATATTTGCTATGTATGTATTGGTTATGTTTATAATCTCCTGTGGCCGATCGAAGTCGCCGTTTATTAGTATGGAATTATCTAAGGCTTTCGAGATTTCAAAAGAAGAGGATAAGTGCATCTTCATTTATTTAAGACAAGATGGTTGTGGAGCATGTGATTATATGTCAACAAAAATATTTAATGAAAAAAATGTCAAGCAGCTTTTGGTAGAAGAATATATTTCTATTCGAAAAACGGTACCTGATGATTTAGCTGATCCTTTAGTACACTTGTTTCAGTTGACTGGTTTTCCTTCATATATTATCTTGAATCCCCAAAGAGAAGTGCAATATGTGTCTGTTGGAGTAAAAAAGACAGCATTTGAATTTCTGGATGAGTTTAAAGGAGTTGATACAATAGAACCCTCATTTTTTGGGGGCTATAACAATAGGGATAATAAACCTATCATAGAAGTTTTGTCAAAAACATTTAAAGCTTATTCGATATTTAAATCTGACAAGGGGAAATTGGGATTAGCTAAAACACTGCTTCAAGAATCTATTAATGAGGAAGCTTATTTTTATAACACTTATTTGATGTATTCCATATTGGTTCAAGCTAATGATTCAATTCCACCTGACGCTCAGATTTATGGTCTGAAAGCTTTATCTTTTCAATCAAGTTTGGATGATTTACTTTATTCTGAATTAAAGCAAGAAATTAGCCGGGAATTAATGAAACAAAAAGTGGTAACTGGTTTGTCTTTAGAGCGAGAAGAAGTTGATTTCGGTACGGTAAAAAATGGAACTGCCAAAATTGCAAATATTCTATTTACTAATGAAAATGAAAAGGCAATTAAAATAAGAGCTGTAAAAGAAACATGCTCTGCCTTGCATCCAGAATGGGAACATGAATCCATATTATATGGGCAAAATGGTAAAATTTGGTTGTATTTTGAGCCAAAGCGAAAAGGAAATTATTCTGAAGATATATACATCATTAGCAATGCCCCCAATAGTCCTGTAAAGGTTAAGATAAAAGCTAAAGTAGTCTAAGGTTTGTGGGTTAGGCCAGGAATTAAAAAATGATTGGTTCATACAGGTTTGGTATGTGCATACCTGAATTAAGGTTAGCTTAAAAGAGTGAAAGCATATAACTGATCATGCGTAGCGTTCTTCAATAAATTGTCACAACTGCTTACCAATTGTGTCTTATAATCGAAAGGGAATTAGCAGTTTTTTTGATAAAGCTGGAGCTGCTGTTAAGAATTATTTTTATATTAATTAATATGTGCTATTTTAGCACTCCATTGATCGATTTAAACCAATAATATGAAGTGTTTTTTATTAGTTTTAGGTGTATGTTTTTTGTTTACTTCGTTTCTGGTCAGTTGTGGTACCTCAACAAAAGCTGAAGAGAGTGAAGCAGACATCGCCAAAAAATCCTACATTGAAAAACAAGCGTTGAAAGTATCCGTTGAGGCGGTACGTCAGGGTGCTTTTGCGCAAGAGCTGGTGAGTAATGGTAAGCTTATGGCAAATGAGAAAGCTGTAGTACCTTTTAAGGTGCAGGAGCAGATTGTGTCGCTAAATATTCGTAATGGACAGCGGGTTCAAAAGGGACAGATTTTGGCCCAAGTGGAATCTTTTCAATATAAAAAGCAACTGTCTGATTGCAATAATCAATATGAGAAGGCACGTATCGATTTGGAGGACCAGTTATTGGGCTATGGTTATTCCCTGAAGGATTCAGCTTCAGTGCCCACTAATATTTTAAAAATGGCCCGGATACGCAGCGGTTATAATCAGGCGTGGAGCAACCTGCAGGAGGCACAGCGTAATTTTGCACATACCTCGGTGAAGGCGCCCATCAGTGGTGTCATCGCCAACCTGGAAGCACAGATGGACAATCCGTCTTCTCAGTATAAGAAGTGTTGTGAGGTGATCAATGATGCCCTCATGCAAGTGGAGTTTACCGTGCTGGAAGGGGAGATGCAGTTGGTGCGTATGGGGCAGGAGGTAGAAATCACTCCTTTTGCCACCCCCAATACCTCCTACATCGGAACCGTGATGGCGCTTAACCCTACTGTGGATGAGCACGGCATGATTACTGTACAGGCCGAAGTAGCGAATCCGGCTGGTGAGCTGATGGATGGCATGAATGCCAAAGTATTGGTGAAGAATGAACAACCCGCTTGTATCATCATCCCCAAATCAGCCGTTTTGTACCGTCAAAACCGAAAAGTGGTGTTCATCCATGAAGAAGGGATCGCCAAATGGGTGTATGTGGAGATCGGGCAGGAGAACAGCAGTGAAGTCACCATCCGTGATGAGAGCCTAAAGCCCGGACAGGAGGTGATTGTGAGTAATAACCTGAACCTGGCGCATGAAACGCCTGTTACAGTTGACAGTTATCAGTGAACAGTTAGCAGTGAATAGTATACAGAGATTCGTTAATAGATAAGATATGGCAGAGAGTATTGCATATAAAAAAGCTTTTCAGCTAGCTATTAAAATAGTTAGATATTGCACATGGTTGAAGAAAGAGCAAAAGGAATTTGAATTGGCTCATCAACTATTGAAAAGTGGTACTTCTGTTGGTGCTAATCTGGCAGAGGCTAAAGGGGCTATTTCAAAAGCAGATTTTTCTAATAAAGTAAGTATTTCTTATAAGGAAACGCTTGAAACAAAGTTCTGGCTTGAATTGCTGCATGAAGTTGGTTTGATCAATGAAGATCTGTTTCAAGAGTTATTTAGTGATAGTGATGAAATTGCCAGATTATTATTTTCAATTCTAAAAAGTACACGGTTAAAACAGTGATCAAATAACAGTTATCAGTAAACAGTTTCTTGCTCGCTGATCCTTGCTCGCTGATCCTTGCTCGCTGATCCTTGCTCACTGATCCTTGCTCACTGATCCTTGCTCCCTGTATAACTGCATCTTGCTCCCTGCTTCTTGTCATCTAGAACTTGTAAACATTGAAAAATACCTTCAGTATAAACACCATATTCCTGGTCCTATCCATCATCGGCCTTAGTCTGATCCCTTTGCTGGGTGTGCAGTTGCACCCTTCTACCGAAGGTAATCAGCTCTATGTCTCCTATTCGTGGAATGATATTTCTGCCGAGATACTGGAGAAAGAGGTCACTTCACCTTTGGAAGGGGCCTTGGCTTCCATCAAAGGCTTGAAAGAAATTCGATCTTCGTCCTATAAAGGCTACGGTTACATCAGTCTGGAATTTAAGAAAGGCTCAGATATGGATGCCATCCGCTTTGAGGTGGGGTCACTGATGCGTCACATTTACTCCAAATTACCGGAAGGGGTGAGTCGGCCCCGAGTGAGTACGCAGAATCATAATGAAGGAGACCGGAAATTATTGATGACCTATACGCTCAATGGTGAAGGAACCACCTTGTCGTTGCAGCAATATGCCAATGATCACCTTGTGCCTGCTTTGAGTCTGTTGCATCAGGTCGATCAGGTGGAAGCGACAGGCGCCACGCCGCTGGAGTGGGAATTGAGTTACGATCCCTATCAACTGCAAACTTTACAATTGACGCCTCATCATTTACAAGATGCCATTTCCAGTCATTTGCAGCATGAGGAGCTGGGCGGCAGCACCCTGGTAGAAGCGGGGACGGGCCGTTTTGTTTTTCTCTCTTTTCGCGGACAGCCGGAAGACTCGCTGATGTGGAATCGTATTGCGGTGGCCAATCACCAGGGGCGTGTTTTGAAACTGACGGATCTGGCGCAAGTGCGTCTCAAGGAGCAGCAGCCGCATTCCTATTTTCGCATCAATGGCTTAAACACCATTTATCTGAACATCTATACCGCTAAAGGGGCCAATCAGATACAGGTGGCCGGGCGCATTCATGGGGAGGTAGAAAAGTTGAAAACCGGTTTTCCTCCGAATTTCTCACTGTTGGCCAGTTACGATGCGTCGGAGCAATTGCGGGAAGAGACCAGTAAGATATTGTTTCGTTCGGGCCTGGCCATCGTTATTTTGTTGTTGTTTGTCCTGGCTATCAGCCGGCAGTGGCGTTACCTCACAATCATTGGATTGAGTCTGGTGGCTAACCTGGCTATTGCGGTGATCTTTTATTACTGGTTACACATTGAGATTCACCTGTATTCATTGGCCGGTATCACGGTGTCGCTGGGTATCATCATTGACAATACCATTGTGATGGCTGATCATCTGCGGTTTCATCGTAATAATAAAGTCTTTCTGGCCATCCTGGCAGCCACCCTAACCACCATGGGGGCCTTGTCGGTCATCTTCTTTTTAAATGAGCAGCAGCGCCTAAACCTGGTGGATTTTGCACTGGTGATGATTGTTAACCTGGCCGTCTCGCTTTTTATCGCCCTCTTTTTTATTCCGGCTTTGATGGATAAAATACCCTTGCATAAAAAGCAGGGGAGGCGATTTGTTAAACGTATAAAACGTATTTTGAAAATGACCCGGGGCTATGAGCGTTTTATTCGCTTTGGCTATCGGTTTAAGTGGGCATTTATTGTCGTGGCCATCTGGGGGTTTGGGCTCCCTTTTTTCTTGTTGCCCGACCGGCTGGGCAAAGAACATCAATCGGATGAAGAATTAAAAAACTATCAACAGTGGTACAATAAAACCTTGGGGAATTCCACCTTTGTGAGTGAGGTGAAACCCTGGATGAGCAAGATATTTGGGGGGAGCTTATACTACTTTACATCCTACATGTCCGAGCAAAGTTTCAACTGGGATCAGCAACGGACGCAGTTAACCGTTAATGTCAGTATGCCCGATGGCGCTACGCTGGAGCAAATGAATAAGCTCTTTCTGGAATTGGAGAATTACCTGGCCAGCTTCGATGAGATTGATCGTTTCATCTCCCGCATCACAGGCATTGATCGTTCCTCCATTCAAATTACTTTTAAGAAAGAGGCGGAGCTATCGTCTTTTCCTTATTACCTGAAGCAGCTCATGGAAACCAAAGCGGTAGAGACGGGAGGGGCCGATTTTGGTATTTTTGGCGTGGGACGCGGTTTCAGCAACAAATTGTATGAAGGTTCACACAACAGTGCCATTGCCCTGTATGGTTATAATTTTGATGAGCTGATGACGCATGCCCGTTTTTTAAAAGGGGAGCTGCTGAAACATCAACGCATCAAAGAGGTGTTTATCCGGACGGATAATAATACCTGGAATGCCAAACCCCGGTATGAATATGTAGCCGATGTGAGTGCACAGGCACTGGCTTATACCAATACCTCTATTGGTACCTTATTTGGACAGTTGAGTCAACTTACTCAATCTGAAATGAGTGTCGGTACAGTACCGCTTCACAAGGCGTTTTTACCGGTGGTATTACGGCCTCAATCCAATGAGAATGCGGGTATCTGGAATTTATTGAATCATCCGGTCATGGGACGCCAGCAACAGGCGCTGCGTTTGAAGCATGTGGCTCAGATCCGAAAAGAGAGGGCCAGTTCATCCATCAACAAGACCAATCAACAATACAAAGTTTCGGTGACCTATGATTTTATTGGTCCCCATCAATTGTCGGAGCGTGTTTTGAAACGCAATATTGAGATGATCAACAAGTACCTGCCCCTCGGTTTCTCAGCGGAGAGTGGTCGTAGTGGTTGGTACTGGGATCAGGGTGAGAAGAAACAATATGGCTTGTTGTTTCTGGTGATGGTCATTGTCTATTTTATTTGTGCCATCCTGTTGGAGTCGTTGTTGCAACCTTTGGCGGTGATTGCGACTATTCCGTTATCCTTCATCGGGGTCTTTCTCACCTTTGCATTGTTTAAGTTTCCCTTTGATCAGGGCGGCTATGCTTCCATGGTGCTGCTGTGTGGGTTAACAGTCAACTCCGCCTTGTACATCATTAATGATTACAATAATAATCGCAGGGTGAGACCCAATGTGTTGAAGCTACGTCATTACCTGAGAGGCTTCAATCACAAAGTAACCCCCATCTTATTAACGATTTTATCCACTGCCTTGGGCTTGATTCCTTTTCTTGTTGGCGGACAAGAGGAAGGATTTTGGTTTTCGCTGGCCGTGGGGGCCATTGGGGGATTGGTGTTCAGCTTGGTGGCGATTGTGGTTTGGTTGCCTTTGTTTTTGCGGTTACACAGAGATACGCAGAGTATTCACGGAGATTCACAGAGATAAAATAATAGAAATGGAACATAACGATATTACCGGGATTATTATCGGCAAGGCCATTGAAGTTCATCGCGCTTTGAGACCGGGCTTGTTGGAGTCTGCATATCAGGAGTGTTTGTATTACGAATTAAAACAGGAAGGGCTCAAGGTGGCGAAGGAGCTCGTTCTGCCCAATATTTATAAAAATGTTAAGCTGGATCACGGTTACCGTATTGATCTATTGGTTGAGGATTATGTAGTCGTGGAGTTGAAACACGTGGAGAAATTAACGGATGTGCATGATGCCCAGATCTTGACATATATGAGACTTGGTGGTTATGAAGTAGGATTAATCATCAACTTTAACGAGACGCTATTGAAGAAAGGCATAAAAAGATACATTAATAATTAAATATTTGCCGCAGAGAAAGGTGGAATTGATCATGGGCTATAAAGAGAATAACTCTCCGTATATCTCTGTGATACCTCCGTGCATCTCTGTGTAACTAATATACTTATGGTAAAATTCCTGATCCATCGTCCCATTGCCGTCATCATGACGTTCATCGCCATTCTTTTACTGGGTGGTGTAGCTGCTGGTTTATTACCCATTTCACTGATGCCCGATGTGGATATTCCGGAGATCACCGTGCAGGTAGAGCGGCCAGGAGTCTCGGTGCGCGAATTGGAGAACACAGTGGTGCGTCCCATGCGTCAAAGCTTGATGCAGGTAGCTCATCTGGACGACATCACCAGCGAATCGCGCGAAGGCTATGCGCTCATCCGCTTGCGTTTTAAATATGGCAGTGATATCAACTACGCCTTTATTGATGTGAATGAAAAGGTAGACGGGGTGATGCGCTACATGCCCCGTGAAGTGGACCGGCCCGCCATTATCAAGGCCAGTGCCACGGATTTACCGGTTTTTTACATCAATGTACAAAACAGGGAATCGGACGACGAAACAGCCCGTTTCATGGAGCTCTGTGAGTTTACTGACGCCGTGATTAAAAAACGGCTGGAGCAGTTACCCCAGGTGGCCATGGTGGATATGACCGGGCAATTGTGGCCCGAACTGTACATTCTGCCGGATGCCGGGCGCATGAAATCGCTGGGGATCAGAGATGGTCAGATTGAAAACATGCTGAAAGAGAACAATGTAACCTTGGGATCGCTGCAGGTGATTGACGGCCAGTATCAATACAACATTCGTTTTTCCAATGCTTTAAGGGGGGTGGAGGATGTACGCGATTTGTACCTCAAATCCAATGGGCGCATTTTACAGCTGAAAGACATTGCCGAAGTGGGATTGCGGCCTCGTACGCGCGAGGGATTGTTTATGCAAGGTAGCCGTGATGCCCTGTCGCTGGCGGTGATCAAGCAAAGTGATGCCCGGATGGCAGATCTGAAAGAGGAGGTGGATAAGCTGCTGGAAATCTTCATTCGTGATTATTCAGAGATCGAACTGACCTTGACTCGTGATCAGACCGGTATTTTGAATTATGCCATCGACAATCTGAAACAAAGCCTGCTATTGGGAGGCTTGCTGGCTTTTCTCCTAATGTTTCTGTTTTTGAAAGATCCCCGCTCACCCTGGTTGATTGGCTTCAGTATTCCCGTATCGCTGGTGATCAGTTTGTTGTTTTTTCACCTGATGAACCTATCCTTAAACATCATCTCCCTCTCCGGACTGATCCTCGGTGTAGGTATGATGATTGATAATTCCATCATTGTGATTGATAACATCACCCAGCGCATGGAACGGGGTGCGTCCCTGGCTCAATCTTGTATCCAGGGCACCAATGAAGTAATCCGGCCATTGATATCCTCCGTTCTAACGACCTGTGCTGTGTTTTTGCCCTTGATTTTTATCAGCGGCATATCAGGTGCACTTTTTTACGATCAGGCCGTGGCTGTTGCCATTGGGTTGTTAGTCTCCTTGCTGGTGTCAGTGACTTTGTTGCCTACTTTATATCGTTTGTTTTGGCTAAGAGCCGAACGCAAAGGCAAGCAACGTCAGAACCGGGTGGCTCGACTGATGGATAAATACCAGTTGTTTCAGGTGGAAGATGCTTATGAGAAAGGGTGGCATTGGGTATTTGCCAAACGACGCTGGATGATGCCGGTATTTTTGGTATTGATTATCGCTGGTGGCCTGATGGGCTGGCAGATGAAGAAAGAACGGTTTCCGGTTTTTAAGCAACAGGAACTGGTGGTGCAGATCGATTGGAATGAGCGTATTCATCTGGAAGAGAATAAAAGACGAGTCAATCAGATGATTGAGCAAGTCGAAGAAAGTACCATGTTGGTCAATGCATTTGTTGGCACCCAGCAATATGTGATGCATAAAGGGATTGATCTTTCGCCTACCGAAGCGGTTCTCTATTTTAGTTTGAAGGAAAATCATACAACAGAAGACTTACAGGCTGTTATCAGGCAAAATCTGACCGCCATTTATCCGGAAGCAAAGGTGGCGTTTCGTTTTCCGGAAACCATTTTTGACCGTTTGTTTGCCGATCGGGAGGCCCCTTTTGTGGCGAAGGTAAGCAGTCAAAACGTAAAAGGCGTGCCTGAAGTACAGGAAATGGAAAAGGTGCTGAATGAAATAAATCAACAATTTACGGATTGTGAGATTGAAACTTTTGCGCGTAATCACTACCTGGAAGTGCGGGTGCAGCCTGAACAGTTAACGCTGTATGATGTGGATCCACAGAATCTATATGCGCGTATCAAGGCTGCGTTAAATGAATATCAGATTGGCGTATTGCGCTCGCGTACCTTATATGTGCCCATTGTTTTGAGTGATAAAGTACGCACCATCAATACCATCTTGCGCGATTTGAAAATTGAAAACCGGAACGGTCAGGAGATATCCGTGAATCAGTTGATTCAACTGGTGCGCAAGAATTCATATAAAACACTGCACGGCGGAAAAGATGGCGAATATGTACCCGTCTCATTTTTCAATGTGGAAGCATTTTCGCCCCATCAATTGGCCCATCAAGTGAGGCAGCTCTTACAAGAGAAGTTTGATTTGAATGTTTCCTTTTCCGGAAATCTATTTTCATCCCGTGAGTTGTTAATGGAGTTGTTGGTTGTGATGGGCATTGCCCTGGCACTGCTTTACTTTATTCTGGCGGCTCAGTTCGAAAGTCTCACGCAGCCCTTGATCGTCTTGTTGGAAGTACCCATGGACATCGCAGGTGCTTTGGGATTGTTATGGCTCTTTGGGGGAACCATCAACTTGATGGCCATGATTGGCATTATTGTGATGAGTGGGATCATCATCAATGACTCCATCCTGAAGATTGATACCATTAACCAACTGCGCCGACAGGGCATGAATCTTATGGAAGCCATTGAAACGGCAGGTCACCGCCGCCTGAAGCCTATTTTAATGACTAGTTTAACGACCATCCTGGCATTGGTGCCCTTTCTGTTCGCCCACGATATGGGCAGCGAATTGCAACAGCCATTGGCATTAACGGTCATTGGTGGGATGACACTGGGAACCCTGGTCAGTCTCTATTTTATTCCCCTATGTTATTATTATTTGAACCGGAATCGATAAGCTATTTCGACGTCAGACCTTAAGGTCTGAATATAATGTAGATAATTCACCTTACTATTTAGAATTAAAACGGTTAGTTAAATGAAACGCATCTTCATTCTATCTTTAATTTTCACTGCTTTTTCATCCCTTTCGGCCCAGCAGAGAATGACTCTGACCTTACAGGATGCATTGCGGTTGTCACAGACGCAGTCCTTGCAATCATTTCTGGTGAAAAACACCTACCTGGCCGGCTATTGGGAGTATAAAAGTTATCAGGCCAACTATTTACCGGAACTCTCCCTCAATTCAAATGTAATATCCTATGATAATGCCAATCGGTTGCGTTATAATTCCGTGAAGAAAACCGATGAGTTTGTGCGCACGGAAAGCCTCCAATCTGATGCTTCTCTTTCGGTCAAACAGAATGTGGGAATCACCGGTGGTACGTTTTTTATGGAATCCAGTTTGAATCGGAGTCAGAATTTTGGTTCAGCACCTTACACACAGTTTTCATCACGGCCCTTTCGCATCGGTTATCAGCAGGAGCTGTTTGGTTACAACCGCTTTAAGTGGGAGCGCCAACTGGAGCCTCAGAAATATGAAAAAGCCATGCGCCAGTATTTGCATGATGTGGAGCAAACCAATCGGCAAGCCTGTTCCTATTTCTTTAACTTCGCCATTGCCAGTGTGACCCGTAATATGGCGGTGGCTAATCTACATCACACGGATACCTTAGTGCAAGTGGCGCGGAAGCGTTTTCAATTGGGAACGATCCAAAAGGATGAATTGTTGCAACTGGAATTGAGCTTGAATAATAAATCCATTGAATTGGAAGAAGCCCGGATGAATTATCGAAAGCAAAAGGAAGCATTTGTTTCTTTTTTACGCCTTTCGGCTGATGCAGAGCTTGAAATTCTGTTGCCTGATGTGGCGGATTTAAAAGTACCTGAGCAAATGGCGCTGGACTTGGCCCGGGAGCGCAATGCGGTGATGCTGGAACATCAGATTCAGCTGGTTCAGGACCAGGCTCAGGTGGCGGAGACGAAAGCCGAAAATCGTTTTCAGGCCAACCTGAATATCTCCTATGGAATTAATAAGGCCGATGGGGCTTATGATTACATCAATGATCTGCCTCATAATGGGACCATTGGGAATGTGTACAAACCCGATTTTGATCACTATCAGGAATTGGGTGTTCAGGTGGGTATTCCCATTTTAGATTGGGGGCGTCGAAAAGGACAGTACCAATTGGCCAAATCCAGACAGACCATCAATCGCATTGCCGTGGAACAAGCCACCATTAAATTTGAGCAAGATGTGATCACCAAAGTATTGGAATTTAATTTACAGTTTAATAAAGTGCAGTCGGCCGCTAAATCGGACTCATTGGCCAGTAATAGTTATGAATTAACCTCCACGCGGTTTCGAAAAGGTAATGTAGATGTGTTGAACCTGACTTCGGCTCAGAAGGCAAAAGATCAGGCGCGCTTGCAATACATTCAGTCGCTTTTTGATTATTGGGCCGATTTTTATGCCGTTCGCCATTATACACTGTACGATTTTCAAACCAAGCAAGCCTTGGAGGAAGATTTTGAAGTCTTGTTGAAAGGTTTAAAATAAATAACGTAACGAAGAAATGAAATTCTTTTATTCCATTTCAAAATAGATTTACTTATCTTATGCTGTCCGTAAACCAAACATGCAACGATGGCACAGAAAGCGATTATATACCAGGTATTACCCCGTCTATTTGGAAATCTATCTCAAACCAATAAGCCAAATGGGGATATACAAACCAATGGCAGTGGCAAATTCAATAGCTTCACCGAGGAGGTGTTGATGCATTTCAAACAGTTCGGCATCACGCACATGTGGTATACCGGAATTATTGAACATGCTACTGAAACGGATTATTCGGCATATAGCATTGTCAGGGATTTTCCGGAAGTGGTGAAAGGAAAGGCCGGTAGTCCCTATGCAATCAAGGATTATTACGATGTGGATCCCGATTTGGCCGATCAAGTGCCGGACCGCATGCGTGAATTTGAAGCCTTGGTGCAACGCACACACCATGCCGGCTTAAAGGTGGTCATTGATTTTATTCCCAATCACCTGGCCCGTCAGTATCAATCGGATGCTAAACCGGAAGGGGTGCATGATTTTGGGGAGGATGATTATACAGGGGCGCTTTTCAATACGCATAATAACTTCTATTACTTGCCGGGTACTGCGTTTAGGTCACCAGAGTTGCAACCCGGAGAAGAACAAAAATGGAAGGAATCGCCGGCCCGTGCAACGGGTAATGATTGTTTCAATCCTACACCTGCTGAGCATGATTGGTACGAAACCGTCAAGCTGAATTATGGGGTAGATCCAAATAATGGTCATAAACATCATTTTGATCCAGTCCCCAATACCTGGCAGAAAATGAGAGATGTTCTGCTTTATTGGGCCGGCAAGGGCGTGGATGGGTTTAGGTGCGACATGGCAGCGATGGTGCCGGTTGAGTTTTGGGATTGGTGCATCAAAGAGGTGAAACAGCATTTTCCACAACTGGTGTTCATTGCAGAGGTTTACCAACCCGTTTTATATGAGCGCTATATTCATACCGGAGGTTTTGATTGGTTATATGATAAAGTTGGTTTTTATGACAGCATGATTGGTGTGCTCAAAGGGGAGCGACCAGCCACTGATTTAACAAAAACCTGGGCTAATATTGAGCGCTATTCCGATCGCATGTTATTCTTCCTGGAGAACCATGATGAAGTGCGTTTGGCTTCAGATTTCTTGTTGAAGAGAGGATCAGCTGCGATTCCTGGTTTCATCATGGCGGCTGCATTCAGTCGCAACCCACTGATGCTTTATTTTGGCCAGGAAATTGGTGAGCCAGGAATGGATCAGGAAGGATTTAGTGGCAGAGATGGACGAACCTCTATCTTTGATTATTGGACAGTCGCCTCCATCAATCGATTTTATAAGCATTTAATTAACGGAGAACCGCACCTTCAGGAACAGGAGCTTTCATTGAAGTCGCAATACGAGCGTATCATTCAATTGGTGAATATGCACGACGCACTCAATACGGGCGAGCTGTATGATTTAATGTGGTGCAATAAAGGTCATGCCGGGTGCGATTGCAGTAAAGTGTATGCGTGGTTGCGCTTTACGGCGGAAGAATTCTTTTTGCTAGCGGTCAACTTTTCCGATGAGGATCAGAATTGCAGGATAAAAATTCCGGAGCATGCTTTTCAGACCATGGGAGTGAATGAAAACAGGTATTTTAGAGGCAGGGATTTATTGTCGGAAAAAATAAGGGTCCAGTTCCCCGGCGAAGTCGCTTATAGCAGTGGCTGCGGCGTCCGTCTGTCTGCCCGAAGCGGGGTTATTATTAAGCTGGAATGAGCGGGGCGAAGGTGATTATTTAGAATGAAACTAAATTTTGTAACCCTCTGGTGTTCACCTTTACTTCGCGAAATTGTTGTTGTAAATTGTTTGTACCTAAACTTAAAGGGAGGTGCACAATGACAAAAGTAGATTTCACATTTCACGTAGCTTTAGATGATTCTGAATTTATTAAAGTTGAGGATCATTTATACACTACACGTACCACGTTACAGCGACAAGAGCCAAAGATTCACATGATTGACCCTTGTTGTTTAAAAATTCTCAAAGAGTTTGAGGGGCAACTCTCGCAACAAATTGTTGATGAATGGTTATTACTCTCCAGAGCCCTGGATCAGGCTTGTAGTTATGAGCGAAAATGGGATGATCACAAAATTCTGGAAGAGTTGATTGCTGGCAAGCAGCATCCTGTTTCCTGGTACGTTGAACATTGCCGGGCCAATTGACAAGAGAACCGATTAGGGCTCAACTGAAAAAACAGTTGCAGGGTGATAAAAAATCATCACCCTGCAACTGTTTTTGTTTTGATGAATCTACCCCATTTTTAAGCGGCTCAGGTTTCAAAAAGTTGCTATATTTGTACTCTTTTGATAAGTTCAACGACGATGATTGATTTTACACAGACGACAATAGAAAACCTGGTGGTGCATCATATGGGATGTCGGGCCGAGGGCGAGGAAGCGCGCTATTCGAAAGATATTTTGAGGTTACAGGATGAAGAAGAGATCGTAGATGTGTTGAAACAATATTTCTTCAAGCCATTTAAGACCGAGGCCTATTATAATTTTCACCATGAAGAGGGACTGGTGCAAAATCTGGTTTATAATCTCACCGCTGATGTTTTTGACAATGCGGCCTCCTTTTATGATACCAGCATAAAAATTGCCAACCATCTGTATGAACAATCCAATCATCCTAAAATTCGCGGTGGTGAGTTTTACATGGTGTTGTTTCGTAATTGTGTGGTGGATGGAGAAATCGCCGATGCTATTGGCATCTTTAAATCGGAGAATAAAGATACCTTTTTGAAGGTGTATTTGCGCGATCAAAATTTTGAGCTCGGTGCTCAGGAGGGAATCAACATCAAGAAATTGGATAAAGGTTGCCTGATCTTTAATACTGAAAGAGAAATTGGGTTTAAAATTTGTTCAGTTGATAACATCAATAAGGGGCACGAGGCACAGTTCTGGCAAAGTGATTTTCTGGGTTTAAAGCCGCGTGAAGACAATTATTATTTCACTAATAATTACCTTCAGATGTGTAAAGGATTTGTGGGAGAGGTATTCAATGATGAAAATGAAGTACCAAAGCCCGATCAGATTGACCTGCTGAATCGCTCCATCGACTTTTTCAATAAAAATGGCGCTTTCAATGAGAAAGAGTTTGAAAAGGAAGTCATTCGTCAGCCTGAGGTGATTGATGCCTTTCAGGATTACAAAGGCTTTTTTGAATCGGAAAAGAACATGCCCCTACACGATTCATTTGACATTTCAAAAGATGCGGTGAAAGGTGAAAAAAAGAATTTTAAGTCGGTCTTAAAATTGGATAAGAATTTTCATGTGTATGTGCATGGGAAACGGCAATATCTGGAGAAAGGATTTGATAGTCAACGCGGATTGAATTTTTATAAGTTATATTATGAGGTTGAGCATTAATTAGCCAATGACTCGAATCAACAGACAATTAAATACCGGCACTCCATTATTGGGGTGCTTTTTTGTTAATGCGAAAGGAATATAAAGGTGAGTGGTTATAAACTTGCATAACTTTCTGCTGTTTTGATCATTTTTTGATAATTTTACGCCTCCAATTCATAAACGCAATAAAGTGACCAAAACAGAGAATCAATTCAATCACGTCATAACTATTTGTAAGGATATCTTTGAAAAGAAGATGAAAGATTACGGAACGGCCTGGCGAATTTTACGCCCTTCCAGTATGACCGATCAAATATTCATCAAAGCGCAACGCATTCGCAGTATTGAAACCAAAGGAGTGTCTAAGGTAGATGAAGGAATTCGCTCTGAATTTATTGGCATTGTAAATTATTGTGCCATGGCCATCATTCAATTGGAACTGGAGCCGGCCGATCAACCGGAGATGGATCCCGAGGAGGCTTTGAAACTTTACCTGGAAAAAATCCATGCGGCTAAATCACTCATGACGGATAAGAATCACGATTACGATGAGGCCTGGCGGAAAATGCGCATCAGTTCATTTACCGATTTAATCCTGATGAAATTACACCGAACCAAGCAGATTGAAGATAATCAGGGAAAAACGCTTATTTCGGAAGGTATAGATGCCAATTACATGGACATGATCAATTATGCCATTTTCGCGTTGATCAAGATCGAATTTCCCGAAGATTAAATGCATTAAAATAGACCTGTTATGTTGAAAACAATCAGTCGGATCATTGTTGGGATTATATTCTTGTTTTCCGGTTTTGTCAAAGCCGTTGATCCCGTTGGTGGCGCCATTAAAATCAGTGAATATCTTGAAATATTAGGACTGCATAACACCGATCAGTTGGCCTTGTATGCGGCCATTCTGCTTTCGACACTTGAGTTTATCATTGGTTTTCAGTTGGTCGTGGGAGTCAAGATTAAAAAGGTGGCGTTGCCGGCCTTTCTGTTTATGGCCTTTTTCACCGTTTTAACCCTCTACATTGCGGTGTTTAATCCGGTATCCGATTGCGGCTGTTTTGGGGATGCCATCAAATTGGGAAATTGGGAAACTTTTATAAAGAATATTTTCATCCTCCCTTTAAGTTATGTTATTTTTTGGAAACGAAAGGCCTATCAGACCAGCTTGTCGGAGATAAAACAAAGTGTGGCTGTATTTGGAGGTGTGCTGTTCATTGTAGGTATCTCCTATGTGAGTATTCGTAATCTGCCCCTGCTCGATTTTCGACCCTTTAAAGTAGGGGTTAATATCCCACAGGGAATGCGCATTCCCGAAGGGGCTCCCATGGCTGAATATGAGACTTCTTTTATTTATGAGAAGGATGGGGTGCAAAAAGAGTTTGACCTCACCAATTATCCGCAGGATGATTCGACCTGGGTGTTTGTGGATAGCAAGTCAACCATTATCAAGGAAGGATATCAGCCGCCTATTGAAAACTTCATGCTCGAATCTACAGAGGGAGGTGATTTGACGGCGCAGCTTCTGGATCATGCGCAACCGGTGTTTTTAATGGTTATGCCAAAGGTGGAAAAGGCCTCGCTTAAATCGATTCAGAAATTTATTGCCATTCAGCGCATGTGTATTCAAAATAATTACCCGTTTTACGGTGTTACGGCCTCATTAGCGGATGCTATTTACAAGTTTGATGTGGCGCATAAAGCCAGTTTTGAGTATCTGAATGCCGATGAAACCTTATTAAAGACCATTGTGCGCAGTAACCCGGCTTTAGTGGTACTGAATAAGGGAACGGTGATTGCTAAATACAGTAGTCATACTCTACCTGACGTGGAGGAGCTGAAACAACCTTTGTCTAATAGTTTACAATCGCTTACTAGTTGGAGTAATAAATTAATGTTGGCATTTTGGGGAGTAATTATGCTGATTTTTATTACTGCTTTATATAGACTCAAATAAAACTTTAAAATTACAATCGATGAGACAAAACATTGTTGCAGGTAACTGGAAAATGAACAACACACTACAAGAAGGTGTGGTTTTAGCAAAAGAGGTTAATGAAATTTTAAAAGCTAACAAGCCTAACTGTAAAGTGGTTTTGGGAGTTCCTTTCATTCACCTGGCTGAGGTGGTAAAAAATGTGGATGCTGCCTTAGTGGGCGTAGCGGCTCAAAATTGTGCCGATCAAGTAAGCGGTGCGTATACCGGCGAAATATCGGCTTCAATGGTGAAATCAACTGGTGCTGGGTATGTGATTTTGGGACACTCGGAAAGACGCGCTTATTACGGTGAAACCAATGCGAAATTGAAGGAAAAAACAGATTTAGCGTTGGCCAATGGCTTAACACCTATCTTTTGCATTGGTGAAGTGTTGGAAGAGCGTGAAGCTGAGAAGCATTTTGAGGTTGTGAAAACACAAATTGAAGAAGCTTTATTCCACTTGTCGGCTGATGAGTTTGGTAAAATTGTATTGGCATACGAGCCAGTATGGGCCATTGGAACGGGTAAAACGGCTTCTCCGGAGCAGGCTCAGGAAATTCATGCATTTATTCGTCAGACTTTGGCTGCCAAGTATGGTGCTGAAGTTGCCGATAATACCAGCATTTTATATGGTGGAAGCTGCAAAGCATCCAATGCAAAAGAATTGTTTGCTAATCCGGATGTAGATGGTGGATTGATTGGTGGTGCATCATTAAATGCCCAGGATTTCCATGGTATCATTGCAGCTTTCTAATTTTTTGAGAGCTTTAAAATATATGTAAAGAGGTGATTTGTTCACCTCTTTTTTTTTCTCCTTTTAGAGATGTTTTTCCTCCTTCGGTCAAAAAGCGGTAGGTCTCCTTCATTTTTTCTGAATTATCAATTATCTTTCAATACATTGGGAAAATGAATTGGTGTGATCATGTTTAGGAACCTAAATAAAGGAAGGCTACTGTTACTAATTACTGTTTTGCTGTGTCGTGCAGGGCTTGCTTCAAATGTTCATGATGAGAAGCTATTCAAACAATACAATGTGAAAGATGGATTATCGCACGGCTCCTCCACTTGTGTGATTCAGGATTCAGAAGGTTTCATTTGGATTGGTACCTACAATGGTCTCAATCGTTTTGACGGATATGAATTCAAAACCTTTCGATATTCAGAAACAGATCCCTTATCGCTGAGTCAAAATGCTGTTGTATGCCTGCTGATGGATAAAAATGATGATCTTTGGGTGGGCACCTACAAGGGTTTGAACAAGTATAATCGCGAAACAGAGACATTTCAACGTTTTTTGTTTAATGCCGCTGATAATCATACGCCCTCCAGTGATGCCATATTCACCATGTGTGAAGATAGTACGGGTAAAATATGGTGCGGAACCTGGGGAGGAGGTATTTTTAGTATTGATCCGGATACAGAACTAATTGAACGGATTGATTTCTCCCGCTATCCATTTCTCACCGCCAGTAGCAATCACGTTCGTAAGGTCACCATGGATTCAGGCGGATTTTTATGGATCAGTACCTGGGGTGATGGTCTGTTGAAGTTGGATCCCAGGAGTTTTCGCATCGATAAATACGATGTGGCTACAGAACAGGAGAAGGCCTTGAAAAGAGGCTTTATCTGGGGATTTATTGAATTTGAGCCCGGTCATTTTTTTGTAGGCACCCGGCAAGGCGGTCTGTATGAGTTCTGGTCGTCGGATATGACATTCAAAAGGATTATTCCTCACTTGGCTGATGGGTGGAAGAATACTGACATTAATAGTTTGAAAAAAGATCACCAGAATAATTTGTGGATCGGAACCTACGGAGATGGGTTTTACATTTATTCCCCCCGCACAAAGCGATGGTCATCCCATCGCTATGAGAAAAATCGCTTTCCCTCTCTGAGTAATAATATGGTTACTGATATTTATTTCTCACAAGCACAAAGCCATGTGTGGATAACAACTTCTGATGGGATTAATATGATTGACCCACATTATAAAAAGTTTGATTTGATTAGTCGGTGGGAATTTCCGGATGAAATTTCCAGTCCGGAGAGTTTTGCTTTTGCGACCGATAGTATGGGAAGAATTATTGTTGGAACGAGGGGTAATGGAATCATTACTTATGATCAAGGCACGCGATCCTTTTTAAAAAATGACTATCGCTTTACGTATCCGCAAATTTCAGATGATCAAGTGCTTAGTTTGTTGCATCAGAATAATCAGTTGTATGTGGGTACCCGTCAGGGATTTAATCGTATTGATTTAAATACTGGAGTTGTAAAAAAAGTGTTTGCCGATTATTATCGCACAGGGAGTCTGAGTAATGATTACATCCGGGAAATATTCTTAGATAAATACAATCAAATCTGGTTAGGAACAGATGCTGGTTTGGAGTTGTATGATGAGCGGCAGGAAGAATTTGCCTTGTATAAACCCTATCCGGGAATAAATCCGGAGGTATTGGATAACCTGGTTTGGACCATCACTGAGGATGCCGATGAAAATATTTGGGTGGGCACTGATGGAGGCGGATTATGCCAGTTCGACAGAAGCCGTAAGATTTTCACTGAAAAATTTGTGCATATTGAGGGGGATTCAACCTCTATTTCAGGAAATCGCATCGTTTCTTTGTTGATTGATTCAAAAAAGAGGTTATGGATTGGAACTGCCACGGGGATTAATTTACTCTTGCCCGATGGCCACTCCTTTCGATCCTTGTCTCTGAAAGAAGGATTGCAAAGTGATGTTGTGTTTGCCATGGAAGAGGATGATCATGGAAAAATTTGGTTTAGCACTGCCAAAACACTGGTTTATTTTGATCCGGATACCTGGAAATTTGTGGAATATGATTATACGGATGGAATTCAGGAGAAAGAGTTTCATAAGGAGGCATCCTTAAAACTAAAAAATGGTTATATAGTCTTTGGCGGGATTTATGGATTTAATTTATTTCATCCGGATAGTATCTTTTTTAATGTGTTTGAACCCCCGGTTGTTTTAACGGATTTGCATATATCCAATCAACCTGTTGATACATATCAGGCGACACGAAAGCATAAAATACTGATCAAGGCTTTAAATCAAACAGAGCGAATTACATTGTCCCCTACTGAGAATGCCTTGACGTTCAAGTTTGCGGCATTAAATTATAGCTTGCCATCAAAAAATAAGTATCGATATATTCTTGAAGGTTTTGATAAGCAGTGGATTGAAAATGGAAATGCACGACAGGCGTTCTATACAAATCTGCCTCCTGGCGAGTATGTGTTTAAGGTAAAAGCAGCTAATAATGATGGTTATTGGAATCCTCATCCTAAAACCATTCAGGTCTCGATTTTACCCCCTCTTTATCAAACTCTCTGGTTTAGGTTGTTGGTGGTTTTTATAGTTGTGGCGTCGGTCATCTCTTACTTCAAATATCGCACATATGCTTTAGCCAGGCAGAAACGTATTCTGGAGCATTTGGTGAATAAAAAGACCAGAGATTTAAAATTGGCCAACAGCATCATGGAAGAGAGGCAGGAAGAGATAAAGGTACAGAATGAGGAGATTTTGAAGCAAAAGGAGGAATTGGATACGCATCGGTACCACCTGGAGAAATTAGTGCAGCAGCGCACGAAAGACCTGGAAGCAGCTAAAGTAAAGGCTGAGCAGTCGGAACGCCTGAAATCAGCTTTTTTAGCCAATATCAGTCATGAGATACGGACTCCAATGAATGCCATTGTTGGGTTTTCCAATCTTTTGGATTCTAATCTGATCGACGTCAATGAACAGCATCAATACATTACTTACATCCGTCAAAATACTGATGCGTTAATGGTTTTGATTGACGATATTCTGGATTTAAGTCTTATTGAAGCAGGTACCCTGGTAATTCGTTTTGAAGATTTTAATGTGTGTGAGTTGATTCAGGAACTTTATAATCACTATAAACCGCGCTGTGATGAAAAAAATATACAGCTTCAGCTAAACATGAGAATAGAGAAGGAACAATGCCTCATTCGATCGGATAATAATCGAATAAAGCAAGTGCTTCGTAATCTTTTGGAAAATGCTTTAAAATTTACCGATACGGGTTTTATTGAAATCGGTATTTCCCCGCTTATTCAGGATAACAGAGAGTATGTTCGAATTCATGTGAAAGATAGTGGCATTGGGATACCGCATCACGAACTGGAGACTGTTTTTGATAGTTTTCGGAAACTATCGACTTCCGGGAAGCGATTATATAAGGGGACTGGCCTGGGTCTTTCGATCTGCAAACACCTGGTGGAATTATTAGGAGGAATAATTTGGGCAGAATCCACTCCTGGGCAATCTTCAATCTTCTATTTCATGATTCCCGTTTCAATCGATAGCAGTCACCGGTCGGCTGAATAATGAAGTGGCTGTTGAAACTTCGCGTTGAATGGCTGATTTCATCAAGGAGCAGGTGTGGCATTCGATCCATTGTGAATTATTCGCCGTATTTTCCAAATCTGTTATGTATTTTTGCATAAAATAGAAAAACATGGAATATACAAAAGTAAATGTCATCATAACACCTATGAATCCCATTGCAGGCGATTTGTTAATCGCTCAATTGGGTAATTTGGGATTTGATAGTTTTTGTGAATCCGAAACCGGATTTGAAGCTTACATTCCCAGCCAGGACTATCGCCCGGAAGTATTGAAGCAGTTGGACTTGCCTTTTGAAGGGGTTCAGTTGTCCTTTGAAACAGAGGTTATTCCCGATCAGAATTGGAATAAAGTGTGGGAAGAAAACTTTTTTCAACCCATTGTCATTGGGAAGGAATGTGTGGTGCGAAGTTCATTTCATCAGTCTGTTGAAGGTATTAAATACGATATTCTCATCGACCCCAAGATGGCGTTTGGCACGGGCCATCACTCCACAACCAGTCTGATGGTTCAACACATTCTGGAAACAGAGGTGGCAGAACTGCGGGTTTTGGATATGGGATGCGGAACCGGTATTCTCGGGATGTTATGCTCCATGCGCGGCTGTCAGTCTGTATTAGGGATCGATATCGATGAATGGGCGTATAATAATGCCATCGAAAACATGGAACTCAACCATATTGAAAATATGGAGATTCAAATGGGTGGTGCTGAATTGTTGAATGAGCAGTCATTCGATATCGTATTGGCCAATATCAACCGGAATATCTTACTGGATGATATGCAACATTACGCAAAAGTATTAAAGCCGGGCGGGCTACTTTTTCTGAGTGGGTTTTATACCGAGGATTTAGAAATTATAACGCAGGAGACGCAAAAGCACCAATTGAGTTATTTATCGCATAAAACCGATAACAATTGGGTGGCAGCTGCGTATAAGAAGGCCGGTTATTAAAACCGGTTTTTTAATTTTCTGATGATCGTTATCTGGGTTTCTCTTCCTTTTATATAACTGAGTAGCGGTCTTGTTTTATTAACTAGTGATTATTGCAAAAGCTGACGGTATGATGAAGCGTTTGTTTGGAGTATTGATAGTATTAAGTTGGGGACTCTTTTCTACAGCACAGACCTTTCAATTTAATGGTACAATTGAAGCTTTTCCTCAGGATTTAGAAGAGTTATTCAAGGGTACGGCGGATAAAAAAGCGGCCAAAGAATTTGTGGAAACCGTTACCAATTTCTGGATAAATCCGGAAACACCAACAGAGCTAAAAGAATTAATCCTGGCCACGTGTACTCAATTGGCGGTGAAGCGGGCGCGACCTTATCCACACTATGAAACGTATCTGACCACCATGATGACCTTTCATCAGCATGGACATACCGGGGATAGCTTTGATAATTGGACGGCGGCAGTGGCAAACCTGTTAAAAACACCTCGATTTGCCTTACGTCATTTGGATTCATTTCTGAAAATCAGCCGGGATTTGATTGCCACCAATACCGTTTACTCTACGCCAGCTGTGCGATGGGTCAGCCGCAGTGATAACTACCGTTATGAATATGAGAATGAAAAGCTATCCATTGTTTTTGGACCCACGGATTTGGTGTGTCATTCGAAAAATGACAGTATCACCATTTTTGATACACAGGGTGTTTTTTATCCCCTGGAAGAGGAATGGTTGGGCGATCAGGGGCGTGTGACCTGGGAGCGATCCGGTTTTGAGCCCAACATGGTGTACTGTACCTTTGGAAACTATGCATTACGCATGGATAAAGCCAGCTTTGACGTGGATAGTGTGGAGTTTTATAACCGTCATTATTTCGACTTTCCATTGAATGGTTCGCTGGAGCATAAGGTAATGGTTGTTCAGACACCCGAAGGCACGATCTATCCAAAGTTTACGTCTTCTAATCAACGATTTGAAATTAAAGACATCCATCCCAATATTAATTACGAAGGGGGCTTTGCCCAGACAGGAGCGAAATTTCTTGGGGCGGGAACGCAAGAAAATCCTGCCATTATTACCATCTATCGGAAGGATACGCTTTTTGTGACGGCCAAATCACTCTATTTTGCATTGCGTAAAGACCAAATCTTAAGTAATGATACCGAGGTTAAGATCAGTTTAGATACGGCGTTTGTCTATCATCCCGGATTAATTTTTAAATACATGGCTGATCAGAATGCCGTGTATCTGATTCGCAATGGAGAAGGTTTGGCATTGAGTCCTTATTTTAATACGTTTCATAATGTGAGTATGGATGTGGAGCTGATCCGTTGGAATTTGGATGAAATTCATATGGATTTACGTATGCTCACCGGGGCGGCCCAAAATCAGGCTTTCTTTGAGTCGCTCAGTTATTTTCGGGAAGCATTTTACAATAAATTACAAGGGATGGATGCCATTCATCCTTTGCAGGGATTGAAAGATTGCAGTAAATACTTTAATCGAAAACCATTCTCGGTCAAAGATTACGCTCGCTTTATTCATTTACCGGAAGGACAGATCAGGCAGCAAGTGATCGGTTTATCATTTTATGGCTTTGTGGGATATAATGTGAATACGGACGAAATACAGGTGCGACAACGTTTGTATGATTATTTGGATTTCCGCCTAGGAAAAAAGGATTTTGATGTGATCCGTTTTAATTCCCTAACGCCCGGTCAACAGCCCAATGCACAGCTCGATCTTAAGAATTATGACTTAAATTTAAATGGTGTGGAGTCCATCTCCATTTGTGACCATCAAAATGTGGTTTTCTTTCCGCGCGATAAGCAAATCATACTGAAGGAAAATCGGAATTTTGTGTTCAATGGCACCATTAATGCCGGGATGCTCAATCTGTTTGGGAATGGATTTAAGTTTTCCTATGATGATTTTCGAATTGATATGAGTAATATTGATTCATTGCGGATGAAAGTGCTGTCGGAAGATATGGATTATTTTGGTCGTCCATTGCTTAAAACGGTAAATAATACTATTGCGCAGCTTTCCGGGCATTTGCAGATTGATGAGCCTGATAATAAATCGGGGGCAAAAGCCAATTCTCAATTTCCGATTATTGTCAGTGATATTGAATCATATGTCTATTTTGACCGCAAGGACATTCAGGGAGGTGCTTACGATCGGGAGAAGTTTTTCTTTACTCTCGATCCTTTCGAAATGGATAGTATAAATACCCTGAAGCCGGATAATTTTAATTTTGCCGGCGAATTTGAATCCAACATCTTTCCGACCTTTAGAGAGAATTTGACCATTCGTCCGGAGGATTATTCCTTAGGTTTTAGACGACAAACACCACCTGAAGGGTATTCATTGTATGGAGGAGGTGCCACCTTTACGAATACGATTGACTTGACTAATAAAGGATTGAAGGGGAATGGTTTGTTGGCTTATGTGACGTCATCCAGTCATTCTGAAAACTTTACTTTCTTACCGGATATGGTGAAAGGTCAGACACACGAATTTACTGTTCAACGGCAGGTGGAAGGTGTAGAATTTCCTGATGTACAGGGAAAATATACCTACGTGGAATACTCACCTGGCCAGGATCAGTTGATTTCGCGTAGTCAGGAAGAGAATTTTGTCATGTACAAGGCGGAAGCAGAGATGGAAGGAGAACTCAAAGTCACACCGGCTGGCTTATCCGGAAAGGGAAGCTTCTATATGTTAAGGGCCTCTCTGGTATCTCCGGCCATGACTTTTGGGGAGCACATTGTCGATGCCGATTTGTCTGACTTTAGCCTGGCAGCCGGTGAAGTAGAAGGCGTGAGTTTCTCGACTACCAACCTGGTATCGCACATTGACTTTGTCGAACGGCAAGGTACCTTCCATTCAAAATCAGGAGGTAGTCCGGTGGAATTTACCGATAATCGCTATATGTCTTACATTGCGGACTTCTCCTGGCACATGGATAAAAATGAGATTTACATGGGAGCGCGTGGATCGGAAGGAAACCGCTTTGTTTCCACGCATCGGCGACAAGATTCACTGGCCTTCCTGGTGCCCATGGCGCGTTATGATGTAGAGAGTAAAACCATTTTTGCCGAAGAGGTCAAGAATATTGAAGTTGGTGATGTGAATATGTTGTTAGGGAATGGATTTGTAACGATTCGTGAGGATGCGGCCATGGATGCGCTGGATAGTGTTCGAATCGTTATTAATGACTCTATTGCGGCCCATACTATTTATGATTCGCATGTTCAAATAAATGGAAAATACGCCTATAGTGGTTATGGAAAATTTGATTATCTCAATGGGGCCGGAAAAACCTTGACCTTGGATTTTCATAGGATTGAATTAAATAAGGAAAATCAAACAGAAGCCAATGGTAAAATTACGGAACAGGATCTGTTTACTTTCGATAAGCATTTTGCATATAAAGGGGATGTGAATTTGAAAGCCGGTCAGGAACATCTCTTTTTTGATGGGGGTGTGCAGATGTTGCACCGGTGTGCCGGAAAGCTCCAATCGTATTTGCGCTTTAATTCACAAATTGATCCGGGAAAAGTCATGATACCAGTGGGTAAAGAAGCTGAGAATTTTGAGTTTAACCGTATTTATAAAGATTTCTTTATCACCAAGGACAGTACGCATGTGTACAGTTCCTTTCTGGAAGACCGGGAGGATTACAGTGACATCCCCATGATAACTGGAGAAGGTTACTTAGTCTATAACGATAAGAATAAGTCCTTTGATATTGCCTCAGAAGAGAAAATCAATTATCCCGATTCGGTTGGTAATGTGGTACGTTTTAATGAGTCCGATTGTAATATCATGGCCGAGGGGGCTTTTGATCTGGGTGTTTCACTGGATCAGGTAAAAACGCGCGCCAGTGGAACGCTAATTCATCAGCGAGATGAGAACAAGATTATTGGGACCGCCATGCTGGGGATTGACTTTTTCTTTAATGATGCGGCGTTGGATGCCATGTATTCAGGTGTTATGAGTGCGGAGGCAAAATCCTCCAAGCTATCGGCTGCGACCTTTGAAAAGCGCATGGCCGAATGGAGTGGTTTTAAGGTGGCAAAAGCAGTTGAAAAGGATCGCAGTTCCATGGGTATCGCTGAAGGAATGCCGGTAGACTTACAGCAGATGTTGTTGTTTAGTAATGTTGATTTTACCTGGAATACAACAAAGCGTGCTTATGTGATTGAAGGAAAAGCGGATCTGGCATTTGTAAAGCAATTTGCCGTGAATAAGGAAGTGGATGTGAAAGCTGAAATTGTGCGCAAGCGATCCGGTAACTCCATCGATATGTTCATTGAGCTGGATAAAGATCACTGGTTCTACTTTTCCTACAAGAATGGCATGATGCAGACGCTTTCTTCCGATGGTCAGTACAATACCATTGTACAAGGGCTAAAAGCTGATGAACGCAAACAAAAAGTAGGCTTGGGCGAAAAATCATTCTCATTCATTTTGGCACCGGAAAGTAAGAAAAAACGCTTTCTGACCAATTTTAATAAAACCACTGCTTCTGATGATGAAGAGGAGGCAGTCGAAAACAGTGAAGAGGTCAAAGAGCAGTAAGCTGGCTTTAAATCAAGCAAAAAGAGGTAGTTGACTGATTTAACTGCCTCTTTTGGTTTGGATTAGGAAAAGGAAAGTTTTATTTTGCCGCGCATTTAATGCATTTCCGACTTTCTGGCATGAGTATTATTCTGCCGGCCTGAATGGGTGCCTTACAGATCAGGCATAGGCCAAAGTCGTCATCGTCAATTTGTTGTAAAGCTTCGATTAGTTTTTTCAATTTGATTTCCGATTGGCGCAAGGCTGCCTCATTTACACTTCTATTATTGATGGCATCCATGCGACTCACCCGGCCAATGGCATCATCCGGTGCAATGGCAACCGTGAGTTCTTTTAGGTTTTTGATCTTACGTTCAAGAGTGGTGATTTGCTTCTCAATTAATTGTCTGATTTCGTTTTTATCGATGTTCACGTTTTTATAATTATGGGGTTGGCATCAAAGATAGAATTTTAATAAACATAAGGGGATGCCGAGGAACAACTCTTGAATAGCTCTTTACCTTCCTGGTCATCTCTTCAGGTTGACTTAACACCGGTTTTATGTAGAAAACCAACCCAATTGGGGGACTTGTTTTGGCGCAAATAGAAATCAAGTTTGAGGATCGGATTATACGAGAGGATTAGTGCCATATTTCACCCCAAAAGCAAAGGAAATAATGATTTCAGAATCAATCAAGGTTATATAAACGGCTTCGTACCTCTGCCGCCCTTGACACAATCTGATAATCATTCTTAAAAAGCTTTTGAGTGAAAACGGAAAAAAATATATAGACACAGTTTGGTGAATACTTCCGATTATTGCTAGAGCGTAATTTTAATTGAATAAGTACAATCCAAAACCTTAGCATATGACTAGAAATCAAATCAACCGTAAGGAAATGCACGAGGATGTGTTTACCTATTTGAATACGAATGTTCAAAAATGGAACAGCATCCCGATTATCGCTACTATTAAAAATGAACTCAGCGAAATCATTTTAGGTATCGATAGTAAATTGAAAGAACAAATGGATGCCAGAGTTTTTTTAGGGCAGAACAAAGCCCAGTTAAAACGCATTATTGCCGAGAAAGCGGATATCCTGAATGAACAGGTGGAGACTTATGCTTCTATTGCTGGTAACCTGGCTTTGGAAGCAAGAATGATGGCTTCCATGTCGGATTTGATCAATCTGAAAAATGAGCATTTTGTGATGAAAGTTCAGGAAGTGGTTGCTGAAGTGGAGAATTACCTGGAACCACTAAGTGCCAAATAAGGTGTATATGAACCGCAGTTAGATGAATTGGAAAATGATCTGGACACGTATTTAGATATGCAAGGCCTGCCACGGGCTTATCAAATTGAGCTCACGATTGCCACCAAAAGCCTGGACGAGCTGTTTAAGCAAGGCAATGATGTTTTGCAAAAAAAACTGGATAAAGTGATGAAGATATTCAAACGCCGGGATGCCAATTTCTACAATGGTTACATGGCGGCCCGGGTGGTGGTCAATAATTAAAAAACCAGCTTTCTTCAGGCGGATGAATTTCAAACAGACCTCCAGTTTTCTTTAATCTGGAGGTCTGTGTATTTAAAAACGATCCGGTTTTATCTATTAAACTTGGATTTGCCTCAAAAAACAAAGCAATATATTTGTTTGGAGTAAATTATAATGCTTGAACTCAAGTTATATAGGTAATTTCGTTTTGTAACTTGAATTCAGCATTTTAAAAGATAAACTATTTGTTTTTTGTAGAGGTCAATAGAGATTCAATAGTTCGAAGATTAAGGATAATACCCATTACAGTTGAGAAAACTGCATATTGAATAAATGAGCCAACATCGTCACAAAATATCAAATCCCAAATTAACTTTATTGCGAAAAATAAGAGTATTGTTATTATTACTCTTACTAGTTTAAATTTCATCCAAACCATAATCTAATTCTAACGAAGGTTGAATCGAAGATGCACAAAAAGCAGCACTCCATCCACTACTGACTACTGCTGACCACATACCACCTGTTAAAGCTCCACTAACGGCTCCGGCAGCTGTTCCAATTCCAGGACAAGCAGGTGTTCCTGCAAGAGCACCTACAATAGCCCCCCCAATAGCTCCTTGAGCAAAACCCGAAATGTCATCATTCATTACTTGTCCCATAAATTCTCTGTAGCCTTTTAAATGGCCTTCATTACCATCTTCATTTCGAAATAATTGTAACCATTTATCAAAATTTTCTGTCCAATATGTGCAAGATGCTTTCCCAATATATAACGAAGATAGTAAAATGTTTTTTTCTTCTTGTTTAGCGTCTTGTTCAACCTTTTTTATTAAGTTATCAAACTCTACTATTGCTTCATCATAGCCTTGGATTCCATAATTTAAGCAAATAATTCGTGCATTATCTAATATTTCATTTCCGAAATCAGATAATCCCTCATAAATTATTGCTGATTTTAAATTTCTTGACTTTTCAATTATTTCCATATGTTTATATGAGTTTTCCTTAATATCATCTATTTTTTCGAACTCATAATTAAATTTCTCCTTAAAGTAGGAAGTTGTTAATTTAACAATTTGCGTTTTAAGTGCGCCACTTGATTTTAAATTTGAACTTTCATTTTTTAAGTTGCTGTAAAAAAATCCATTGCATCATTATGAATGATGCCAATTTGTGCATAATTCCAAATTTCTTCTCTATTAAACCTAAATTGTACCAACAAACCCTGGTTCCAATAATACCTTCGGTGAGTTATAGTTTTACGTTCTAAAAGGAAGTTGCTTTTTTGAAGATGATTATTGAAAAAGAATAAAGCTTTAAAAGCCAGGATAGAAAATGGGCAGCCGAACCGGCTGCCTTTTTGTTCAATACCCATAAAAATCATCCACGGGTGTGTAGGCCAGTTCCACAAAGAACTTACCAACGACCTGGCACACATCCAGGAAAAATTTCTCGCCTTTTTCGGCGGTGGAGTGGTAGGGATTACCAATCCCCGTATCGTTGGTTACTTTGGCCCATTTGCGTTCGGCCCAGGCCCACTTTTCGTTTAGTGCTTTTACCCGGAATTTTTTATTTTGCCCGTTACCCGCTTCTTCTAAAGGTAATACCAGCTCGGGGTAGAGGTACATCATCAGGCTGGTCTCCATCTCATCGGCATGGTCACCGGGATGGTTGAAGTATTTGGTGTGGTCCAGTGCCTGAAACCAGTTGCAAGTGCAGATGAGGTTTTGGGGAAAAGCAGTGCCGGTTTCGCGAATGATGGTTTTAAAGTCATTGCCGCCATGGCCATTAAAAATTAAGAGTTTTTTAATGCCATGCCGAAAAACGGACTCGGCCACATCTTTAATGATCATGGCCTGGGTGGAGGGATTCATATTGATGACATAGGGAATGTCAGTCTGGCCGGTATTAACCCCAAAGGGGATGAGGGGCAGCACCAATACCGAAGCACCGGCATCACTGGCTAATTGGGCGGCCTGACGGACGATTACCCCGGTTTCATAATTATCCGTGCCATAGGGTAGGTGAAGGTTATGAGCTTCAGTGGCTCCCCAGGGTAAAATGGCCAAATCGTAGTGCCGGTCTTTAATGTTTTTATAGGGTAATTGTTCCAGCAGAATATCTTGTATCATGGTCAATGGTTTTAGCTAGGATAAAGAACCCCTCTCCAAAAGGAAAGGGGTTTGAATGTCAAGTAGTAAATTTATTTATTTTTTAGGTATTTATCAAGCCATTGATCTTGTTCCCACAACATGTGTAAAACAGACTCGCGTGACCGGTAGCCATGACTTTCTTTGGGCAGTAATACCAGGCGAACGGTGGCTCCCAATCCTTTTAAGGCATTGAAATAGCGTTCACTCTGCATGGTGTAGGTGCCTGAGTTATTATCATCGGCTCCATGAATAAGCAATAAGGGGTGCTTCATTTTCTCAGCATGCATAAACGGCGACATTTCATTATAGATCTCAGGTGCTTCCCAGTAATTGCGCTCTTCACTCTGGAATCCAAATGGGGTGAGTGTCCGGTTATAAGCACCGCTTCGGGCAATACCGGCTGCAAATAAATCTGAGTGGGTTAATAAATTGGCCGTCATAAAGGCGCCATAGGAATGGCCACCAATCGCCACTTTACTCCGGTCGATATAACCGAGTTCATCCAGGGTGTCAATGGCCGCTTTGGCATTACCGACCAGTTGCTTGATAAACGAGTCATTGGGCTCCTTATCACCTTCGCCAACAATGGGGAATGCCGCATCGTCCAGCACAGCATAGCCTTTCATCACCCAATAGATGGGAGAGCCATAGTAAGGATATGTAAACTCATTGGCAGATGTGGTGACCTGACCAGCACTGTTTTTGTCTTTGTATTCTTTAGGATAAGCCCACATAATAAGTGGCAGTCTCTCTGTATTGGTGCGGTCATAGCCTGCAGGTAAGTAGAGTGTGCCTGACAAAGGCAGGCCGTCTTCACGGGTATAGTTGATGACTTCTTTGTAAACGTTGGCCAAACTTTCAAAAGGATTTTTGAAGAAGGTAATCGGTTTTGGTGCCTGGCGCGATTTGATGTTTCGGATATAATAGTTCGGATATTCAGTAGGGGATTCAATGCGGGTAATGAGGGTTCCCTTTTTAATGTCCAATGCTTTCGTGATGTCTTCTAATTTGTCGGTATTATCCAATTGGAAGAGGCGCTTGGTGGATTGATCACTTAAATTGAAACGATCGATGAACGGTCTTTTGCCTTCATCCGAATAGCCATCGCCAATCAAATAGATGAATGACTTGTCCAGAACCATAACTTCGCGGTCCCATTCGTTACGATGTGTGACGGGCTGACCGGGATCACCATATTGATCCTGGTAATTACGATCAATGATTACCACCGGTTTTTTGCTGTTATTGGCCGGATTGAAATGATAGGCTTTCGTATTACGGCTATTCCACCAGGAGTCATAGGCAATGGCATTCGTTGCATCACCCCATAAAATACCGGCATAGCGATTGATGGTTTTAAGTAAAGAACGGGGCTCGCCGCTGAAAGGAGCTGCTAACTCAAACACTTCATCTCTGTATTCAGCTTCTATGTCAGGATCTCCTTTGTCCAAAGCTTCCGCCCAGTAAAGGGTGGCCGGTTGATCATCACGCCAAGAAAAATCACGTTTGCCGGTACGTTCCGCCATAAATCCTTTGGGCAGATCTTCTGTTAATGGCACATCTTCCAGTGTTTTGATCTTTGCCCCGTTTGAATGCATCAGCACATATTCAGACGGAAACCGGTAGTATGGCACCAGGTAGGAAAATGGTTTTTTGATGGTGGTTACCAAGGCATATTGTCCATCCGGTGAGAAGCTGATGCCGCGGTAGATGGCTTTATCTGCCCACTTCTCAGATTTTCCGTTCAAATCAATTTTTAATAGTTCCGATTCGGCCAGCTTGATGAAATTAGCCTCATCGGTTTTATCCTTTAGCAGATCCTGATAGGTTCTGTTTTGAGCTTTCTTACCTTCATTAACCGAAACGACCGGTCCTTGCGGAATGGCTTCCGATTTACTGACAATTGGAGCTCTGTCGCTAGGTATGGTTTTAACCAGGATATTTTGGTTATCCTTAAACCATCTGAAAGCCGATCCTAAATTGGCATTGACGATGGGGGTTGTCAATTTGTGGGCCTGGGCGGTGGCAATGTCCAGATACCATAGCTCCGTCCCGGTGCTCACTGAATTTGTGAAGGCCATTTTGCTCTGATCGGGTGACCAGGTAAAGTTGGCCAGACGCAAATCATTGGGTAAACCTTCTACCTGAACGGCGTTTTTTTCGCCCGTTTTCTGAATTTTAATATTATTGGAAAAACTGGTTCTGGAGGACATGTTAGTCACCGGATTGGTGCGGATGCCGGCCAATTTAATTTCCGGTTCAGAAAGCTCAGCGATGCTTTTATATTGATTCCGATATAAAAGCACAATGGTGGACCCATCATGGTTAATGACTGTTCGGGGAGGAAGCGGCACATCGGCCAATTGAAGAATCTCTTCAGATGGTTTTTGATACGTAATGTCTACCTGGCTTTGCAGGGGAATGGCAGTCAGCAGGACAAACGTGAACGCCAGAAGGATTTGTTTCATAGGATATTTTTTTATTTAGTTGTGTTGTTATATAATTATGTTTCAATGTATAGTTATTTTCCCAAATCAACAAGTTTGGATAAAAAAAAGAGTCATCCATTACCGGATGACTCTCTTTTACAGATTCTATTTGTCTGATCGCTTTATTTGTACTTCATGAGCTTTCCCTGCTTCAACTGATTGCCGTATACCAGACGGTAGAAATAGATACCTTCCCTGGCTTCACCGCCTGAGAATTCAAAAGTATACTTAATGCCAGCTTCCACGGTGCCTGAGTATAACTGTTCTACCACTTGACCATGCATATCATAGATGGATAGTTTAGCATTGGTCGTTTCTGATGGCGTTAGTTGAATGGTGGTTTGATCAATAAATGGATTGGGATAACTACTCAAGCTAATGGGCTCGTAAACCGGAGTATAGTATTTTAGTGTATCTGTTTGAATGCATTGACCCGATTTATATCCAATCACGAATTGTTGAGGAGCAGTGGAAGTGGTGTTACATAGCTTGAAGGTAACATCAAACTGATCATTTCCGTTTTGACCAAATCCGGAGATGTCATCAATCTTAAAACCATAAATCCCTGTTGTTGGATCGGTCAGGTTTAACTCTTGTTTCCACCCCTTGGAATTGGAGGCGAAAGAAACAGTCCCTTCAGAAATACCCAGAACCATGTGTGACAATTCGTGCCGACAGGTTCCATCGGTATGAACCGTTAATGTATATTCATAACAGTTGTCCTGAAGGTGCGTGATGCTTTCGGCTTTCAGAAAATAACATAATTCATCACAATCTTTATTGTCATTTCCATCCGGATCTGTTGAATCTGTTGGGTTTTCAGGCTCCGTGGCTTGGCAGGAAACGGATATTGTATCGCTGTGCTGGCAGCCATCGGCACTAATTCCTTCCACAATGAAATGAGCCCGTCCTTCACCGGCATCATAGACCATATAGTTAGGGTATTGCTCCTGAATAATCCAGGTCTGACTGCTATCCATTACGGTCCAATGGATTTGAATGGTATTTTCAGTAATGGCATTTAAAACATGGTTGGGAGTGAGGCAATCCGGTGTGGTTTCCGGAGGTAATAGTTCCACATGAGGGAGGAGAATAGGTTCCACCTGAATGGTATAGGTTTGTGAGCAGCCAATAGCATCGCTTATGGTTATCTGGTAGTCGCCGGGAGCCAATTCATTACGAACCATACCTGAAGCTCCATCCGACCAATTGACGCTATATGGCGGCATGCCTTTGGATACCAATATTTTTGCTGAGCCGTAGTTGGGAGATTCACAAGTTGGATTTTTCACCAGTACATTGGCTTCAAAATTTGATACAGGCCTTGTAGCCACAATTGTTTCCAGTGTGGTACAGCCATTTGCATCCACTGCGGTGATATCATAGTTGCCTTCGTCCGCTACGATAAATGGATTGTTAATTAGTGACCCGTTGTAGTAGAATGTATAAGGTTCACTCCCCCCGGTGGCGTTCAAATGAATCAGCATTGTAGAATCGGCAGCTTCACATGAGGCTTTTACAGTGTTATAGGTAAGGGTCAGGTTTTTAGGACCTGGCACACTGATGTTTTTCTTGTAGGTGCAGCCATTGGCATCAGTGATTTCTACCCAATACCAGCCACCAGAAAGGTTATCGATAAAGGTAGCAGTGTCACCTGTACTCCATGTGATCGCATAGGGTTCTGTTCCATTTTTAATGGAGAGGGAGATGGCACCACTTGATGCCTCAGAACATGTTGGAGCAGTCACCGATGTGGATGTAGTTAAACTTTTCAGAAGGACATAACCACTTTTTTCAATGGAGCAACCACTGTTGTCGGTCACGATTACTTTGTGTGAACCACTCGAAAGTCCGGTGGCTGTAGCTGTCGTATCCCCATTGTCCCATAGATAGTGGTAGGGCTGGTCGCCACCAAAAACGGATATGGTTAATTGACCATTGCCTTCCTCATGACAAGCTAGTAAATCAGATGTGATAGATGCTGATAGAGTGGATTGGGTAGCCACATTAAAAGCTGTTGATTTGCTACATCCTGCCAGGTCGGTTATTTTTAGAAGGTAATAGCCACTCGACAGGTTCATAATATGTGGTACAGTATCGCCATTGTTCCAGTTGAAACGATAGGGGGGAGTGCCACCTGTTATTTCAGTAGTAATTGAGCCATCTTTATTACTACAGGACGTTGGTGTGGTATGACCGCTAATTTGTAGGGGATTGGGTTGAGTGACTTCGGTTGTGAGCTCCAGTGATTGGCCGTTGGCATCTGTAATAACAACAGAATAAAACCCTGCCGGAATATTGGCCAGATCTTCCGTTTGATCTCCTGTATTCCAAAGAAATAGATAGGGAGGTGTTCCGGAAGTAATGGTTACATTCGCATTCCCATTGGCATCACCAGCACATGAAACAGCAGTAGAAGTGATTTGAGCCGTTAATGGGGTATGATTTATTTTCAGTGTATCGATAAACACACACGTGGCAGCTTTGTAGGCGACTATAATGGAGTTATTTTCGAGCAGATTCAGGCATTCTTCATCGGATGAACAAACGGTATAGGTCAGTGTGAAAGTTCCGGATTGGCCATCTTCGCCAAATCCGGAGATGTCATCTACTTTAATGCCAGTTATTCCTGTGGTTGGATCCGTACTGTTTAATTCCATTTTCCAATGGCCTGAATTAGATGCATCCGTCACCGTTCCGCAAAGTATTTCAGCTGAAAAATGCGATAAGGCATAGGCGCAATTATTGGCATTGACCAATAATTGGAAGGTGATACAGCCGTCCTGGCGATCCACATCAACCAGCTCTGAAGCAAAGCAGTTCACGCAATCTTTGGCAGGCGGATTCTTCTTTGCAAAAAGTGAAAGGCCGGTTGTTAGGCCGATGAATACCAAAAGTAGTGCTTTGTGGTGGGTCATCTTTAGTTTCTGTATGAAGTTATTTTTTTGCATAGTAACGGGATTGGGTATATGAAGTATTTTTACTTTGGTTTAGGGTGAAATGTTGCATTAATCTATAAAAAGTGAATGTTTGTCTGATAAAATTACTTGTTCATCCAAAAATGGTTGATTGCCGCAAGGTCATTCAGTGCCGTTATTGACTATTTTTGCTCTTGCTGGAAACCCATAAATGTTATCTTTGTTTTTTGATAAAAAAAGAAGAGTGATTAATCAGAATAATAAAGACGTTTTAAACGAAGCAACCATACCTGATTGTGATTCGGTTGTTTTGTATCGATTACCCTTTGGGAAAGAGAAGCAGCTGATCATCGGAAACAGTCAGTTATTAGATAAAGGCCTGGACCAGGTACTGCTGAATAGTCCTGGTTTTGTTATGGAATCATTTGATAACAAAATAGGTGGTGGCATTTTTATTAAGTCGGACTACTCATTCGTCTATTCATCGTCATTGCCTGTGCCAATCGATTTGGAAGTGCACCGAATACTTTCAAATGTATATGATGTTTGTTTGCCTGAGGAGATTGGATTTGAAGCCTATAAATATCAATTTGAAAAGATGTACCAGGCTTTATCAGCCGGTGATGTCAGCAAAGTGATCCTGTCGCGTGTAAAAATTGAAAGTGGTTTGCCAAGGCCTCAACTGATTCAAATGTTTCACAATTTATGTGAGCGCTACCCTCATGCTTTTGTTTATGTGTTGAATAGTCCGTTAACAGGTCTTTGGCTGGGTGCTGGCCCCGAGTTATTATTAAAGGATGACGGACAATGGTTGCACTCTGTTTCTTTGGCCGGCACTTTACCCAATGATGATCATCCTCATGATTGGCGTACCAAGGAATTGACGGAGCAGCGATTGGTTACGGATTATGTGGAGGATATTTTAAAATTAAACCAGGTTTCAGATTATCAGAAATTAGGACCTTCCTCCATGGCAGCCGGGCAGGTGCAGCACTTGAGAACGGATTTCAAGTTTCAAAAAAGTCATCTGCATGGAAATATTATTGATTTATTATATGACCTTCATCCGACGCCAGCGGTGTGTGGGATGTCGAAAAATAAAGCGTTTGAATTAATTCGATCGGTAGAGGCCTACGATCGTCGCTTTTACACCGGTTTTTTAGGGCCTGTGAATAAGGATGGTTTTGAGTTTTATGTTAATATCAGGTGCTTGCAAATGGGGGCTGATAAAGCTGCTTTGTATGTGGGAGGTGGCTTAAACCTGGGGAGTGAAGTGGAAAAAGAGTGGGCCGAAACAGAGCTTAAAGCTGAAACTCTTTTGTCGGTTATAAAAAATATGAGAAATTTGCAGGCATATGAGTAAACCTGTTTCTGAGAAGAAAGTTGTTAAGACTTTAGTGGATATTTGTTTGGCAGAAGGATTGAAGGAAGTGGTGATATCACCCGGATCCAGAAATGCACCCCTTATTATGACATTTGCAGCCCAGCCGGAGCTGGAATGTTTCAGTATTGTGGATGAACGAAGTGCTGGTTTTTTTGCCCTGGGGATGGCCCAGCAAACGGGGCGTCCGGTAGCATTGGTCTGTACCAGTGGATCGGCTTTACTAAATTATGCGCCGGCCTTGTCGGAGGCCTATTATCAGCAAATTCCGTTGGTAGTGATCAGTGCTGATCGGCCGGTGGAGTGGATTGATCAGGCGGATGGTCAGACCATTCGTCAAGAGGGGGCATTGGACAATGTGGTGAAATTTTCCTGTCAATTGCCGGTTGCTGCAACTAACGAAGATGATGCCTGGTATGTGAACCGGCTGGTAAATGAAGCGTTTTACCAGTGCTGTTATCCGCAACCCGGACCCGTGCATATTAATTTGCCCTTGCGTGAGCCTTTGTATGGCAAAACAGTTCATTCCGGTAAACCTGTGCGAACGATTCAGCAAGTGCGGACCAGTCATATGATATTACCTGAAGATTTAGAGCAATTGGCTGCTACCTGGAACAAGAGTGACCGCATCATGATTCTGGTTGGCGCTCAAAAGCCGGATCCGTTATTAAATGAATTGCTGTTAAAGCTGGCAGACCTGGAGCAGGTGGTTGTTTTGACGGAAACCATTTCCAATGTAAGGGGAGAGGCGATTATTTCGGGGGTGGACAAAGTGGTGTCGACCATCACGGAAGATGAGGTGCATTTTTTCAAGCCTACTTTATTGATTACGGTGGATGGAGCAGTGGTTTCTAAAATGGTTAAAACTTTCCTGCGCCAATATCCGGCTAAATTCCATTGGCACATTAGCCCGGTCAGTCGTCATTTGGATACTTATCGGCAACTCACAACTTCCATAGAGTCTGAGCCGAGGGAATTTCTGGAGCAAATTTTACCGTTGGTGGAATCAGTGAAAAGCCGTTATAAAGATACCTGGCAAAAACGCGCGGACCGCTCTGAGGCCCACCATGACGAGTACTTGCAAAGCATCGATTGGAGTGACTTAAAAGCGTATGAAGAACTGGCTCATCAACTGCCCGCTGATTGGCAGGTGCAATGGGGTAACAGTTCAGCGATCCGCTATGCGCAGTTGTTCAACGAATTTTATAAACCGGAGAGCTTCTCCAATCGGGGAACCAGCGGTATTGATGGTTGTTTGAGTACGGCTGTAGGGGCGTGTTATGCTTCGGGTAAGAAAACGGTATTGGTTGTGGGGGATTTATCCTTTATGTATGATAATAACGGATTGTGGAACCATTACCTGCGTTCCAATCTGCGAATTATTGTAGTGAATAATGGTGGTGGCGGAATCTTTAGATTTATTCCAGGGCCTTCAGATACGGAACAATTGGAAACATTTTTCGAAGCTTCCCAAACTATTCAGCTTAAACCATTGGCAGAGATGTATGGTCTGGATTACCTGTTGGCGGATGATCAGGCTACCTTAAAAGAAATGCTGCCCCGGCTTTTTGACGAGAATGATAAACCGATTATATTAGAGGTGAAGACACCTGCCAAGGAAAATGCCGGGGTCTTGAAAGCTTATTTTAAAAGATTAAAAGAAGAGTTATGAGTCAACGTAATTGGGCTCCGGTAAAGGAGTATAAAGATATCCGCTTCGAGTTTTTCGAAGGTATTGGTAAGGTCACCATCAACCGACCGGAAGTGTACAATGCCTTTCGCCCTCAAACGGTAAATGAACTGATAGATGCTTTTGATATCTGTCGCGAGCGGCAAGACATCGGTGTGGTGGTATTGACCGGTGAAGGAGACAAAGCATTTTGTTCGGGAGGTGACCAAAACGTAAAAGGCTATGGGGGTTATATTGATGAGGATGGCGTACCTCGACTGAATGTATTGGATCTGCACAAGCGCATCCGCTCCATGCCCAAGCCTGTGGTGGCCATGGTGAATGGTTATGCCATTGGCGGCGGTCATGTGTTGCATGTGGTGTGCGACTTAACCATAGCCAGCGACAACGCCCTTTTTGGTCAGAGCGGCCCTAAAGTAGGTAGTTTCGACGGTGGGTTTGGGTCGTCTTACCTGGCACGTCACGTGGGACAGAAAAAAGCCCGCGAAATTTGGTTTTTGTGCAAGCAATACTCCGCACACGAAGCGGAGGAAATGGGAATGGTGAACCGTGTGGTGTCTTTTGAAGAGCTGGAAGAAGCCACCATTGAATGGTGTAAAATTATGTTGCAACGTAGTCCCATGGCCTTGCGCATGATCAAACGAGGTTTGAACGCCGAACTGGATGGTCAGACCGGTATCATGGAGATGGCCGGTGACGCCACCTTGATGTTCTACCTGATGGAAGAAGCCCAGGAAGGCCGCAAAGCATTTCTGGAGAAACGCGATCCCGATTTTCAGCAGTTTCCTAAGTTTCCGTGATGCTGTTAGCGTATAGATTTTAGACCTTAGATACGAGCTATTAAAACACCCTTGTGCCTCTTTTTAGATTGGCAGGAGGGTGTTTTTATTTCAGGTAAAAGGTCACACCCACCGCCACTGAAAGAATCATGTGGGGTTTCACATAGCTGGTGCGGATACACTCCAGTATATAGGCATCCAGTGCGGATACTTCGGCATAGATGCCACAGGCTTCAAAGGCCGATTTTGGAAGATTTAATATTACTTCTCCTCCTATAAACGGCGCAAAGTGTATTTGATTTTTAAATTCCAAAACTGATTTGTTAACAAAAAAAATATCATTTATTTTTTGCATTCTTATGTAAATATATATCTTTGTGCGTATTGTTAATTAAAATTTGGATTTTGGAAGACAAATAGACAGTTTATTCATCAGATTTTTGATGGGTTTAATGGTAATTGTCGTATAAAAAAACATGAGATTTAATTGATTGTTTGGAAGATTAGTATGAATAATAACGGGGCATAAAAAAACACCCCACCTCGTTACCGAAGAAGGGTGTATAAACTAGAATTGATTAATGGGAGTTACAGCTCCCAAATAGAAGAGTAAAAGTATGATAAAAGTGTCGTATTACCTACTTTTGTTAGGAATTGTTGGAATGTTCAGTGCCTGCCAAGGTGATGAAAAAGAAATTACTGAAATAATTGATGAAACAGTGAAGGAGGTTTGGTCAGAAAATGGAATACCAACCTATAAAGATGAGGCTAGTTTTATAAATTAATGATTTCTTCTGCAACAATGTGTGAAGAAGAGCGCTCGAACTGGGAAGAGAAAATTGGATTCTTTTCATTATGGTCTGCATATGAATTGGCAAGCGACGAATATGAACAAATCTCCAGTGATGAAGAATATTTATCGTTTAAGCAAAATTATCAAGATTTGTTTGTGTTTGCTGAAAGTGAAGATGATATGGCATTTTTCTTTAAAGTAGATAAGATTTCCATCACTTCTTGTTTGAATATGTATGGACAAGCTATTATTGGAGGTGAGTTACGCGACTTTAAGAATGTAAATTCTATTTCTTATTGGAATGAAAGCGGTAGTTTATTAAAAGGTTCAACTGTTAATACACCCGTTGGCCAGATATGTAAAAAATTTGATGGGTCTAGATATATGCGCTGTAGCCGTGAGCGAATTGATTATAGTAACAGTAATCAGGGGTTTAGGCATGTTGTGGGTTATATGATTTATATGTCGGCGCAGAAGAAGGGATGGTTTGGATGGAATGATTATACAACTATGCATTACATTAAACCGAATAATACAGTACAATTTCATACATGGAATACAACTGATCGTCGCCCGGATAGTCCTATTAATGATGTATACCATTCAAGTAAAATATACTCGGACCAAGCACGTAGTGTAAGAGTATTCTATTTTGATTATGGCACTAGAGCATCTAGTTTTAAAGTGTGGACAAGAGGGGTGGGTGAAGATGATGCTTGTTATTTATAACAATTTTACTTATACGAGGTGGCGAAGCCACCTCAAATTTTTGATTTTATGAAAACACTATTTTTAAGTTTACTTTTTATTATCCCGACTGCTTTATTATCCCAACCAGCTAGTGGTATTAAAGCTGGTGCAAATCTAACCTGGTTTGACAAGGATGATACCGATAGAGAGTATTCTCCGGCATTAGGATACCATTTGGGGTATGCGTGGCGCATCAAATGTAGTCCCAAAGTGAGCATATCCATTGAGAGTATGTTTAACCGAAAGTCGGTAATGAAAGAGTGGGATGCTATATATAATATTGGCGAAAATACAGAATATTCTTCGTCAGGTGAAATAAAAGAGAACGCCTACTACGTCTCGGCTCCGTTGGGTGTGAATTACATGATTAATAATCGATTTTACGTCTCGGGAGGCTATGAGTTTGGATATAGTTTGTATGATTTGCTAGGTGGTGATCGACTGGGGCCAACTTATGATCATGCTGGATATGTAGGGGCTGGGTTTCACATGCGATATTTTGATTTTGTAGTGAGGTATGCGCATACATTTAACACGGAAATAGAAAGTTATGGTGGTCACTATCTTTCTCCTACCGGTGAGGAAGTGCATAGTAGGACTTATGACTTTGGGAAGAGTCGCACCTTGCAATTTTCGGTTATTTTGTCTTTTGGCGGAAAGAAGGGTAAAGACTAAATGGGACGCCTTTTTTTGTTAGTTGGGTTTTTCGTTACTTGTTTATCCGGCTGTATCGAGTATGATGGTGGTTTTCCACTGACTGAAAGAATACCTGTTGTAAATGGTGTGTTAATGGCTGATTCAGTTATTGCTGTGCAACTGAGCTGGTCGGGCCATCCGGATAGTGCCCGGTTCGAACCCATTGGCAAGGCCCGGGTGGAACTCTTTGAGAACGATGAAAGTATAGGGCTGGCAGAAGAATGGAAGCCGGGTAATTATCGTTTAACTCATCGTGCCCGCGAGAATAAGCACTATCGCCTATGTGTATCTGGTTCGCAGGGGATTGAAATGAGTGCAGAGGATTTTGTGCCGGAAAAACCTGACATGACCTGTGCGTTCATCCGTACGGATGGATGGGGTGAAACCGTGTTTGAATTGGAGGTGTCCTCTTTACCTGATCCAATCAGTGCCTTGTACATCTATGCATACAGTTCTAATGAAGATGGTTCATGGGAGCAGAGTGATATGTACTATTGTAATTCACCCTTGGCCGATTCGTTTAACCGGGCCTATAATTCAATGGGGCCGGATGGTTTTTCGTATTCCTTCGATTTATTTGTACGCTGCCCTGCCGAAGGATTTGTTAATGGAAAAGGGAGTTTGCTTTTAGCCGCTGAAGGGGATCGGATTCAGGTGTTAGCCGTTTCTGAAACCTTTGATATGTATTATAAAGCCGCTTTTTGGCAGCGTTATTATGATCCTAATATCCAATTGCCATTTACCTGGCAAGCCATTCATTTACCATCTAACATGGAAGGTGGAGCTGGCCTATTTGCAGGTGTATCTGTTGTTGAATTCGACATATCTCAACCTAAGGAAGCCAAAAACTAAAACTATTCTTTATTCAATGCTCAAATCAATTAAGATGCTGAACAGGCAGATTATACTTTATTTGGTTTTTCTTTCTATTTCTTTCTCTCTCCTTGGACAAAATGTGGTGAAGATCTCCGGTGTAATAACGGATATCCAATCCGGAGAAGCCTTGCCTGCAGCCACGGTATGGGATTCCTCCGGCAGAAATGGAACGGTGTCTAATACGTATGGGCATTACTCAATGGTGGTTAGTCGTGGTGCTGTAACCTTACAGGTTTCTTTTATAGGTTATCAAACACATTTGATTCAGTTGGAGGTGTCAGCCGATACACTGGTTAATATCCAGTTGAGTGGTGGCGTGAGTCTCGATGAGATGACGGTCATAGCCCCTTCCTCCAAAGGGGTGACGACGAGCATGCAAATGGGCCAATTGCAATTACCAATAAATGATGTCGTGTGGGCACCATCAGTAGCCGGTGAAAGCAATCTGATAGCCGGACTGAAAACGCTTGCCGGAGTGAGTGCCGGGCGCGAAGGGGGCTCTGAATTATTTGTACGGGGCGGCCGACATGATCAGAATTTTAATATTATTGGATGGATCGCCAGTATATAATTTAAATCATGCCTTTGGCTTGTTATCGGTATTTAATAGCACTACGCTCAAGCATGTGAATCTGTTTAAAGGTGGTATTCCTGCCCGGTATGGTGGTCGTTTATCTTCTGTGCTTGATGTTTCGGTGCGGGAAGGTAACAAGAAGCAAATGAAGGGTGATTTTACACTGAGTACCATTGCTGCCGGAATAACGGCTGAAGGTCCGATTGTAAAAGAGAAGGCCTCTTTTTTATTTTCAGTACGCCGTTCGTGGCCCGATTTATTAGTGACTGGTATCGCTTCTCAGGTGCAGGATGGTAATGTTGTGCCAGGTTTGCATTTTTTGGATGTGAACGGCAAAGTCAACGTCACACTGTGGAAGAAGCATCAGTTTTACCTGAGTTATTACACCGGCCAGGATAAATTGTTTCTAAAGTCGCGTGATGATGATATGAAGACCAATATGGATCAGGGATGGGGGAATCATTTAGGTGCGCTACGATGGAATACAATGGATAATAAGGGTGGATTTACTGAAGTGTCTTTGCATTACAGTCGATTTTACGAATTTGAACAGTATACCTTCACGCAATCTGATGGCAAACGAAATCAACTACAGACTTCGGGGATGCAGGAGTATGGGGTGAAAGCAAGTTATCAACGACCATTGAATGATAAATTCAGGATTCAGTTGGGGACGGAAGGTTTTTGGCGGCTTTTTGAACTGCCACACAAACAGTATGAGGAGCACGAAGAAATATCACGCTATGGCGGTGAAGAGCATACACAGTTAGGAGCTGCCGGATTTGTTTCGGTGCATTACAATTCACATCCTTTAGTCATTGAGTTAGGTGTTCGGAGTTCGGTGTTTGGCCATCAACTATTTGATCATGTTTCAATAGAGCCCAGATTATCGGCTAACTATTATTTAAGTAATCGTTTTTCTTTTAAGGCAGGGGCTATGTACAATGTTCAACCCATGTATGCCTTAACTAAAACAACGAATGGTTTTCCCGGATATACCTGGATTCCGTTGGCAGACTCTTTTAAACCTCAGACAGGCTATCAGTTTTCGGGTGGTTTTCATTGGCAGGCGGGTGCCTCCCTGCATTTCGATGTGGAAGGCTATTTTAAGAGATCCCAAAACCTGGCTGGTAATTACCTGCACCCTTCGTTCTTGTATTCGGCGAACCAATATCGCGAAACCATTGAGCAAGGGGAAGGGCAATTTTATGGATGTGACGTCTTGGCTGAATATCGCGGTTCGTCATGGAATATTCGGATGGGGTATTCATGGAGCAAAGGCGAAGTCTCTTTTCCGTCTGTTAATCATGGGCAGTGGTTTCCGTCCGATTTTGATCTGCGTCATGACTTGTCACTTACCGGATCGTGGCATATATACATGAAAGAAAAGTCAAAGGGATGGCTGACCGGAAACTTTGCATTGCACTCCGGTACGCCGGTTACATTACCTTCGCAGGCTATTGAGAGTCCGGTTAATCAGTTTATAGGCAAGGACACATGGTTCAATGCCCCATCGGCCGATTATTATAATGGACCCAATAACTACCGCTTAAAAACCTATCATCGCCTGGATCTGGGTTTTCACATGGAGCGGCAGAAACGCCGGGGGACGCGTACCTGGTCGTTGGGTCTTATTAATGTGTATAACCGGATGAATCCTTATATTATTTATCGGGATGAAAAGGCTCAGTTCAAACAACTGGTGATGTTTCCAATTATGCCATTTGTATCGTTTAAAAGGAGTTTTTAGGATTACATAAACCCATTACATGCATAGATGAAATTGTAATTATCTGAGGTAAAACGTCACCCCCACCGCCACCGAAAGAATCATATGGGGTTTCACATAACTGGTGCGGATACACTCCAGTATATAGGCATCCAGTGCGGATACTTCGGCATAGATGCCACAGGCTTCAAAGGCCGATTTTGGAAGATTCAATATTACTTCTCCTCCTATAAACGGCGCAAAGTGTATTTTATTCTGAAAGTAGTATTTCTCGGGGTAGTGCTCGGGCAATTGATCAAAGGTATTGTTAGTGTGCCCCCAGTTGACCGAAATACCGGCTGTTGGATTCAGACATCCCCAAAGCGGTTGGCGGGTGAGGAGAAACGTGTTTTTCAGGGATACGGTGTGTACCCGGTTGATACTGCCTCCAAAAGATTCACTTAAATACCCATAATATAAGGATGGCGAGTAACGGGGCAGCAGCTGATAACCAAATCCGACAGACATGAATCCTATGCCGCCCGCATATTGCACTTTGTATTGATCGGGCAGAAACCATCGGGCTTTATAAGTGACGGTATCGTTTTTGATAACCGTAGTGCGTTCGCGGTAAACATCTGTAAAAAAGGGGGATCGATCGTTGGATGGTAAGGGATTGGCCTGTGCCCATCCTTTCGATGGAAAGACCAATAAGATACTTATGAAGCAGAGCAGAAAGCTTTTTTGCATGTTTGAAGCAGATAATAGATGATCGGGTGTGTGGAAATATCCATACACCGAACTAGTTTGTTATGCGATTGTATTTTTTAGTAGGCGACGTTCTCAAAAGAGAGGGTATCCGCTTGAATATCCAGGATTACCAATTGATCGCGGTTACAGCTGGGCACCGACAGGTAATTAACGGCTCCGTAGGGTCTTCGTACATTGTAAGAATGGCCATGCCCGTGTACCGACAGGGAGATATCTTGCTGTTCTAACAGGTAATTGTAGAATAATTCATTGCCGTAGCTGAATTGGTCGTCCCATGGTGGAATGTGTGCAAAGGGTATGACATGCCTGTAATGGTTGTCGTTGGTGATGGCCTTGGTGAACCATTCAAAATCGGGATCTTCTACGTGTTTTTCCCACACTACATCATCGAGCATGACAAATTTGACACCGTTATAAGCGAACTCAAAGTTGGAAGGGCCAAACATCTCTTTGTAGATTTCATATCCATTGGCCAGGCAGTCGTGATTGCCAATCAGTGTAATAACCGGCACATTTATTTCGTTGATGATGTCACTGAACCAGTTAAATTCACGGTTGATGGCACTCAGGGTGATGTCACCCAGGTGTATCACAAAATCAATGTCCTGGCGCGTGTTGATGTAGTTAACTTGCTGTTTCAAATCGTCATAATAGGTGTGACTATCGGCTATCAATGCTATTTTAAAGGGTTTGAATTCCTCTTCGGATCGCCCGTTAAGTATTTTGATATTGGCTGTATTCTGGCCGTGCCATTTATCTTTTACGATGTTTTGATAAGGACTGTATTCAATGACTTCATCACATGATGAAAAGGGCATGGTGAGTAACGATAGAACCAGTATCAAAAGTGACTTAGTCAGGTGCATGATATGCTATATTTATTGAGTTAAAATTGCCGATTGACTGCTGTTGATGATAGATACAACTCATCTCAAGTCAATCATTGATGATACAAAAATAGAAGTAGGAGGGAGTGAGAACGAGTATATGATTACGAAGGAATATAATTGGGGTATGAATTGGTGTATGGGGTGGATGAACTGAAAATAAGATTGGAAATTTTTCGATGCACATGACCAATGGCTCCCTTTTTCAAAAAAAAGGACGGGCGACGCGGTCGAAAGCCTAGTTTTTCGAAAAGTTATCCCATCAACCAGGTCGATGACACTTTTTTTCAAAAAAAGAGCGGATCGACATGGTCTATGTACATTCTGGCCTGACCGACGGCTTATTGTACGGAGACAATGCCCCGATTTTTTTAAAGGGAGCACAATGTCCCTGGTCAATGCTTCATTTTTTTTCAGGGAAAGCGTTTGGCCTCTGACGATGCCTTAACTTTTTGAAAAATGCCGGGTGCCACCGCACAAAATCGTGTTATATGGCAGGAGTGGTTTATTTGAGTATATAAAACCGGGAGTTATACCTTTTGAATGTCAAATGCTCAGGTATACCTCCCGGCTGTTCTTTACAAAAAAAGGGCTGTTTGATTGAGCGCCTACAGATGAAAATGACCCGCCTCTTCCGGTTGGTACAAAATCTCTTCGATGAGCAGGGAAATGGTGCCTTTGGGGACTTCCCAGTCAATGCGGTCACCGGTCCGGTAACCCAATAAAGCCGTGGCAATGGGGGCAAAAATGGACAACTTGTTTTGTTTGATGTCGGCCTGATCGGGATACACGATTTGGAGGTCCACCGTTTTATTGGTGTCCATGTAGCGTATTCGCACAATGGAATTCATGGTGACCACCTGGGGGGGTATTTTTTCCGGGGGCAGACATTCGCCTCGTTCAATTTCTCGAATGAGGTTAAAAATTTCCTGGTTCTGAAATTTTCGTTTGGCTTTATTGTCGGCCACCAGGCTTTTTATGCGCATGGAGTCATTTTGATTGATGATTAAGTTTTTCATGGTGTTATTGTTTTAAATAAAAAAAAGACCGGTGTGAACCGGCCTTGTATCTATGTGAGGGTAAAATTGACAGAGGTATTACCGGCCGGAACGAAGGGAGTGTCCTGCCAGTTTTAGGAATTTTAGTGTATTTGAATGTGGTTGCATCGTCGTGTCACAAAACTGTTGGATACAAACATAACATTTTAATGAGTATACCAATGGCTTTTAGCTTTTATTAACATATGGTGATCGATGAAGGGGGTGCATGCAAGGTGTGCTTTGTTTTATGTACCTCTTTCAATTTTCATGTATGTTGGGTTTTAGCATGATTTCGCCCAGGGATTGGACCGGATACCCCGCAGCCAATTGTGAAATTTCAGGGTTAACTAGAGGCGGCTGGCGAGGAGTAGCAGGGGAAAGCCCGGCCCTGAGCCTGAAGCGAAGGGGGACGCCTGGTTAATTTGGGTAGGCATTGGGTGACGAAGCAGGTTATTGCTGAGTTACCTGAAGCCATACAAAAAAAGGCAGACCGCAATGGTCTGCCTTTTCAGATTTTATAGATAGATTTGATTAAGCGTTTGGCTCAATCACCATCAATACATCACCTTTTGTTACGGAGTCGCCTGATTCGTATCTGATTTCAGAAACCACACCGTCCACGGTTGAATCCAGGTTGTTCATCATTTTCATGGCTTCCAAAACAACCACTGTTTCACCAGCTTTTACTTCGTCACCCACTTTTTTCTTGTACTCAACCACCATTCCGGGGATGGGCGCCGTTAAGCTACCGGTTTGCTCCACTTCTTTCACTTTACCCTCTTTGCTACGACGGGCACGTGGCTGATTGGCAGCGTTCGGATCGTTGATTTCCACTTTGAAGGTTTCGCCATCAACAGTTACTTCCAGCTCACGTGTATTGCCGTTGCCGCTTCCTTTCGAAGTCAGTTCGCCAGAAAGTGCTTTGCGGATTAACTCCTGCTCTTTCTCTACTTCTTCCATGGTTTTGGCTTTCACATCAGCAGGTACTTCCTCCAGGCCGTATTTCCACTTCAGGAAGCGTTTGCCGGTAACCGGATACAAGGCACACAATACTTCGTCGTCGATGTCTTTGGCTAACTCACCAAATTGCGCTTTCACACCTTCCATCTCCGGCTCTAAAATCGCTCCAGGACGGTCTGTGATAGGCTGCTCGCCACGAGGATAGCCTTTTAAGGCTTTTTTCTGTACCTCTGGGTTGATCGGATGTGTGGTTTTGCCATACAATCCGTAGCAAAGGTCTTTTACCTGCTCGGTGATTTGAGCATATTCGCCTTCGAATTTATCAAATAACACGTTGTTTACCGTCTGTACTCCTACGATTTGAGAAGTTGGCGTTACCAAAGGAATATTACCAAGATCCTTACGTACTTTCGGTAACAAACGGAATACTTCCGGCAATTTGTCAAGGGCGTTCATGGCCTTCAACTGGTTCACCAGGTTAGACAACATACCACCCGGTGTTTGGTGAAGAATCACGTTGATGTCAGTAATCGCGTAATTCGGGTTGTTATCTAAGTGCTTGTATTTCGGGATGTATTTCTCCATCTCGTCGGTGATGGCTGTGATCTTTTTGATGTCCAGACCTGAATCACGGTTTGTTCCTAACAGGGACATGATGATTGGCTCACAAGCGGCATGAGACGTACGGTAAGCGTAAGGTCCCATACACGTATCTACCATATCCACGCCGGCTTCAATGGCTTTGAAGATGGCCAAATCACCCATACCGGAGGTAAAGTGGGTGTGCAGGTTCAATGGAATATCAGTGAACGTTTTGATCTCACGAACTAAGTTGTAGATGTCGTAAGGTGCGATCAAACCAGCCATGTCTTTGATACAGATGGAATCCACACCAAAATCCACCAATTCTTTCACTTTGTTGATGTAGTATTCCATGTTGTACACATCACCACCCAAACGGGGCTCGTTCAATGTGTAACATACCACACCCTGGAAATGCTTATCGTTTTCTTTGATCACTTTGGCAGCGGTCTCGAAGTTACGGTAGTCATTCAAGGCATCGAAACAACGAAAGATGTCCATCCCATTGTCGATGGAACGCTGTACGAAAGCACGTACCACATCATCGGCATAGTTACGGTAACCCACAACGTTTTGACCGCGCAACAACATCCAGAATGGTGTTTTAGGCATGTATTTTTTCAGGGTACGTAAACGCTCCCATGGATCTTCACCCAGGTAACGGTGCATGGTGTCGAAAGTCGCACCACCCCATGTTTCAATGGCGTGAAAACCGACTTCGTCCATCATTTCAGCTACCGGGATCATGTCCTCGGTACGACCACGTGTGGCAAACAACGACTGGTGACCGTCACGTAGACTACAGTCCTGAATTTTAATTGGGTTAGCTGCCTTTGGGCGGTCAGCTGCATATTGTAATTGGGCCATTTCCAAGACCCCGTGCTTATCGAATTTCATCTTTTTCTAATGTTTAATGATTAATGTTTCATGAGTAATGCCTCATCAAACTCAAATCATTATTAATGGTCAATCATTGCTAGGTAATCATTGACCACTAATAATTGGTATTGTATTATGCTCTGGATCTTATCACCCGACCACGACGTTGAACCATAGCCCGGTTCTTCATAATGATTTCCTTACCCATTTCACTCCAGGCATTGTTGTTTGCGACTGGTGATTCTTGCAGAGCTTCCTGCTCCAGGTAGTGTGCTACTGCTGCTAGTGCAGCTTTCATTTTTTTCTGTCTGTCAGTCATGATAATATCAGATTATAATGGAATGTTACCGTGTTTTTTAGGAGGTAAAATCTCTGTTTTGGTGCACATGGCTTCCAAGCCGTCGATCAAACGCTGACGTGTTTCACTTGGTAAAATCACATCATCTACATAACCACGTTTCGCAGCTAAGTAAGGCACGTTAAAAGCCTCTTCGTATTCTTCGATTTTCTCCTGTGTTTTGGCTTGTTTGTCGTCTGCTTCAGAGATTTGCTTACGGTAAGTAGAGATTACCTCTACAGCACCTTTGGCACCCATTACAGCGATTTCAGCGGTTGGCCAGGCAAATACCATATCCGCACCTAAGTGTTTTGAACACATGGCGATGTAGGAGCCACCGTAATCTTTACGCGTAACTACGGTGAATTTAGGTACTGTTGCCTCAGCGTAGGACCACAATAATTTAGCCCCATGACGGATGATGCCATCCCACTCTTGCTGTACACCTGGTAAGTAGCCTGGTACGTCAACAAAAGAGATCAATGGAATGTTGAAGGCATCACACGTACGTACGAAGCGGCTGATTTTATCCGATGCGTCGATGTCCAGACAACCGGCCTGAATCATTGGCTGGTTACCGATGATACCCACCGAGCGGTTGTTCAAGCGGGCGAAACCAACAATGGCATTTTCGGCATAGCTTTCATGTACTTCATAGAACTCACCGGCATCTACCACTGATTCGATGACACTTTTCATGTCGTAAGGTGTTTTCGAATCATCCGGGATGATGGTATCCAATTCAGGACACATCCGTTCCGGATCATCTCCCATTGGAATTAAAGGTGCTTCTTCCATGTTGTTGTTCGGAAGGTACTCCAATAATTCTTTGATACTATCTAAGGTATCCTCATCGCTTTCGCAGGCAAAGTGGGCATTACCACTTTTTGAGTTGTGCACCAAGGCACCACCTAATTCTTCAAAAGTCGTTTCTTCACCCGTTACCGTTTTAATTACGTAAGGGCTGGTGATGAACATGTGGCTTTGTTTTTTCACCATGTACACAAAATCTGTCATGGCAGGTGAGTACACAGCACCTCCGGCACATGGTCCCATAATGGCCGAGATTTGCGGAATCACCCCTGAAGCACGTGAGTTACGCATAAAAATGTCTCCGTAGCCTTTCAAAGCATCTACGCCTTCTTCCACACGAGCACCGCCTGAATCGTTCAATCCAACAACGGGTGCACCAGCTTTCACAGCCATGTCCATGATTTTACAAATCTTGGCAGCGTGCATTTCTCCAAGAGATCCTCCACGAGAGGTGAAATCCTGAGAAAAAGCGAATACGTGACGACCATTTACTTTACCATGACCGATAATTACGCCATCAGATGGTACCTCTACTTTTTCCAGTCCGAAATTAGTGGAACGGTGTTCCACAAACATGTCCACTTCGCGGAATGTACCTTCGTCGAACAGATAGTCCACACGTTGACGGGCTGAGAGTTTCCCTTTCTCGTTTTGCTTGGCAACACGATCAGCTCCACCCATTTGTTTAACGGCTTCTCTTTTCTTCTTCAGAAGGTCGATCTTTTCAGATACTTTCATAGAATCAGATATTTTATAAATTACACCAAAAATTCTTTAATTGTAGTTTTCGGCGGTAAAAATAGACAGTACAACTTTGTTTGGGCCATCCTAAGTGTTAAAAAAGCTAAAATTAGCGAAATATTTCTTTAAAGTGTTAAAAGTGCAGGTTTATTGGGGCTTTTAGCTCGAAATAGGATGATAATAATCAGTGAAAATAAACCTGTTTTGATGTAACCTTTTGGTATTAATGGAGCTGATAGAAAGACGGTTTGTCAGGGATGGAAAAAGAACGATGGAATGGAATTTTAAAAGCGTAAAAGCAAGCGGGTGCCAAAAACAAGGCAGCCTGTTATTATTGCGAAGAATGCCGTTAAAAGCGTAGCTGCTGCTCCCATGTCTTTGGCCATTCCTATTTTTGAATGTTGTTCGGGGTGTATGGCATCCGCCAGGTATTCAAGGACGCTGTTGAAGAGTTCGGCCATAAAAACCAGAATAATGGCCAGGCTGATCCATAACCACTCGCCGGAGGATAACTGAAGGATGAATGCCAGTGTAATGGCCAATAGAGCCGCTGCCAGGTGGATGCGGGCATTTGTTTGGGTACGAAACAGCCATTTAAATCCGGCAAAGGCATATTTAAAACTTTGAAGGCGCTTAGTAAGGAACGTTTTTATTGGTTTGACTATTTTCATAATTTGAAAAGAATGGTGTCTGCTCCAATGTAATCATATTTAACTGGATGTGGCAATTGTTTGGCGAGTTAGACCAGTTCCGTTTTTTACTGACTGGTTTGAAAAAGAGTAAAAAAGCAGCTATATTATGAAATACAGCTGCTTTTCGGTTGGTCTATAAGTAAAATCGATTTACGATTCTGTTTCCAATATTTTATTATAACCGGTTACCACGCCCTGTACCAGCGAAGAGCTGAATCCTTCATGCTCCATTTTATTTAAGGACTTGATTGTCACACCCAGCGGCGTTGTTACCTTGTCAATTTCAGGTTCCGGGTGTGTGCCGTTTTCAATGATTAATTTGGAGGCTCCTTTCATGATTTGAGCCGCGATCTCCAGCGATTGCTTGGAGGAGAAGCCAATTTCAATTCCTCCTTGTGAGGCGGCCCGCATGAAACGCAGGGCAAAGGCAATGCCACAGGAGGCTAATACGGTGGCAGCCGGCATCTGGGCTTCGGGAATAATCATGGTGGATCCCAATTGATCGAAAATCTGAACCACTTCCTCTTTATGAGCCAATCCTTTCTGGTTGAATGAGAGGGCTGTCATAGATTCCTGGATAGCAATGGCCGTATTGGGCATGGCGCGGATCACCGGAATGTCTCCCAGAAGCTCCTCCAAATCGGGCAGTTTAATGCCTGAGATTACTGAAATGACTACATGTCTGTTGGGTTGCAGAGCATCCTTAATCTCATTAATAATGAAGCGCGCTGCGGTTGGTTTGACGGCCACAATGACGATGTCGGCCTGACTCACTGCTTCCTCGTTATTAGTGGTGATGTTCACCCCTGCTTCGTCTTTGAGGTTTTGAATCAAGGCCAAATCCAGGTTTGTCACCGTAATTTGGTTGGCTTGCATCAATCCGCTTTTAACTAATCCTTTTGCTATGGATGAGCCTAAATTACCTCCACCTAAAATGGCAATGTTCTTCGATATCATATTATAACTCTCTTGGGTTTTTAAATAATAAATTATCGCTGCAAAGCTACTCAGCTTTACAAATTAATTACTCCCTTCCAGAGATGAGTTATATCAGAATTCTATCTTTTTTTTGTCACTAGTTTTTTAGGAAAAGGTGCTTTTTAACGGGATGACCATTCCTGGCTGCCTCTTGTGAGGGGGATTAATAGCCAATGGATTTATCGTTGATTACTTTGTTGGCCGAAATGGTGGCTGCTACTACGGAAATGATGGCGATAAAACCAGCCAGGGAAACCCCGATGAACGGAATCATTAAGACCAGGCAGAATACAAACCCATTGCCGATGGCCAGACCTTTGTTGCTGCGGATAAAGCGAACGCTGTGCTGAATGTCCAGTCGTTGGCGTTCCAAGGTGTAATCGATGAATGAGAACCCGTAAAAATAGGCGGAAACCAGAAATAAAATGAGGGTCGTAAAATACCCCACTATCGGTATGAAGCTTAGAATAAACAAGGCGAGTGTTAGTAATAGTTCAATGGTGAGGTTGCGGAGGGCCAGTAAAACTCCACGGCGTATGTCTTTCAAAAATTGACGCACATTAAAAGGCGTATTGCGGTTTGTTAGTATATTCTCTGTTTTTTCAGAGAGAAAAGCGAAAACCGGTGATAATAGAATGATAATCAGGTATCCACCCAAGTAGGCGTATGTCAGGAAAAACAGCAAGCGAAGAATCAGCCAAACGAGCCACTTGATGGAGCCTGCCAGAACTGAAGCACCCCAGAAATCCCAGCTCTCAATGCCCATCCATTCATTTAAGTGCTCAATGAGTTGGTTCCCCCAGGCGCTAATAGAATAAAATCCGATGGCAAATAAAACCAGGTTCAGCAATAGCGGAAAGAGGAAGTATCCGCCTAACTTGTTTTTAAAGATGAATGAAAATGCTTCACTGTAGGACTGCAATCCCAATTTAAATCCTTGCCTGTAATTCATGGGTCATGTATTATGAGGGTCTAAAAATACATTTTTTTCCGGACGGAGGCTTTCAAATCTAATAGCTTTATGATCCCTGTGCTGCACTGCAGGAAATTTATATATGTCACCAATATCAAAGCGAGCACAGCAATAAAAATCATGAAAAAGAGTGTTGGCATGTTCATTCTTTGAAATAGCTTTTTAAAATGTATTATATTCATGTTGAAATTGTACTATTTCTTTATATACCGCAGGCCTATGGTCTTAAAACTACCCTATGGTGTAGTGTTTATTTTTAACCATGGAACTAATTTCGTAGTACAAATTAAAACATGAATCATGGAAACAAGATATAGCAGAAACAGATTGTACGTTAGTGATAAAGAACAAGAACTTGTAAAGCACTTTCCAATTATACTAGGCGGAAGCGGCATAGGAAGTATCATTGCTGAATGCGCACTACGCGTAGGCTTTGAAACTTTTACCATTATTGATGGTGATAACGTTGAAAAGTCAAACTTAAACAGGCAAAATTATGTGGAAGCTGATATAGGCCAGGCCAAGGTCAGTTCTATTGAACAGCGTTTAAAATCCATTAATCCGGATGTGAAAATTACATGTCACAACTGCTTCCTTACAGAATCAAACGCTGAAGGATTTATAAAAGGGCACCGTGTAGCCATTAATGCACTGGATTGGACTACTGATATACCTTTGGTTTTTGACAAAATATGTCAGGCGCATGAAATCCCTGTTTTGCATCCTTATAACCTTGGTTGGGGAGGCTTACTAACCATAATCATGCCGAATGGACTTTCGCTGGAAACAATAACCAAAACGGGTGAGCAATTCAATGAATTGACAATGGTAGACTATGTTTCCAGCTATTTAAAATTCTGGAATCACCCCCAATTATGGATCGATGAAATCGTAAAAAAATACAAAGAAGAGAACAAGCAACTACCACCTCCACAATTAGCTATAGCATCATGGACCGTCGCATCGATGTGTACCCATGTAATGTTTAACATCGCAACCGGTAAACCCATAAAACACTTTCCTGAGTTTTATTTGTTAACCCTCTTAAATAATTAATATTTGTTATAAAAGTCTGTTATTAGTAGCAAAGGAGATGGCTTCAGTGATATTTGCCACACCTAACTTATCAAAAAGTTTGCGTCGGTGAAATTTGACTGTATCAGGGGAAATAAAAATTCGCCTGGCAATATCACCTACCGTTAATCCCTGAATGGATAGATACAATATCTCCTTTTCCCGATCGGTTAAGGTAATACTTTCACTTGTTTCCCAAAAGTCACCTTCCAGATCATAGTTCCAGTATTTACTTTCATTTTGCTTATATATTTTGATATTTCCGGAAGACTGCTTTTCAGACAGAGAAACAATGCAAAAAGACTTCCATATTTTCCCATCTTTATTAAGAAAAAGAGGAGTCAATTTGTGGTTTACCAGGATAATATTACCATCGTTATTCTTTAATCTGAAATCATAAGAAATAGTATAGAGAGGCCGTTCTTCAACGGCTATTCTTTCATAGAAATCAAAACCTGCCTTATTGATCTTAAGTAGTAAGTCCAGATCGTCTTCAACAACAAACTTAAAATAAAAGCTATACCCCATTTCTTTCACTTCCTGGGCTGTATGCCCACAAAGAAAAAGTGGATTGTCTGAAACATAGTCAAAGCACTGTTGATGATAATCGATCACATAGATGCTTTTATAAGTGGTCCTGGAGAAAGCATCAATCGCAAGTAAATAATTACTCAATTGCTCGCTTTCTTCATTCGATATACTCTGTACGGTATTTTTTAGTGAAAAGAAACTATTAACCTCATTCATAATTTAAAAATAATAATTAATTCGTTATAAACTACCCGTTTGGGTAGTTTATAACTGGTCTAAACAAGACTACCTAATCGTGTAGCATAGTTGAATTGGGGGCGCTTTAAATTTGGATATATAAAAATTAAACGCCATGATAAACGCCAATTATTCAATCAATCGTCTGAATGCTCACGAACTTTATAATTTAGCTGAATTTGTAGTGAGTGAAAATAATGAAAGTCACATTTGTGGTAGCATGTCTGCTGCAGAGCAAATGAAATCTGTTCATTCAATACATAAGGAAGAATCTACGTATTACAATGATTCCATTGTATATGCAGTACGCAACCAATATAATAGTATATCTGGTACAATTCGCACTCTAAAATGGAACTACAGTGATGAATTGCCAATCGAGACAATATTTGGCATTTGCCCCTTTCAAATTATGAGGCAATTTCAGAAGTCGGAAGTATGGCATATTGGCCGCTTTGCAATTTCAAAGAATATCCGTCAAATAAAGCTTTTTAAAAAACTAGTCATGCATGCTATTCAGCCCATTTGTCAAAACCCCAAAGGCATTGCCATTGCAGAATGTGACAGCAAATTGCTTCGCGTACTCACCATGATGGGAATAGAAAGTACAACCATTGGCGAACCTGTAAATTACCTGGGATCAGAAACAATTCCTATTTGTATGACTTATGAGGACCTGATAAACTTTTATAATCAAAACAAAGGCTTGCTGCACTCTGATAGTTGTCGTGATGCAAGCGAAGAAGAATACCTACCCAATAGTGTAGTTGTACAATAAATATATTTAGACTACCCTCTGGGGTAGTGCAGGCCACTAAAAAACATCGTAACATTGTAATACAATAATACATTAAAGCAGTCCAAGTCCAAAACGATTAACTACTAAAAAAATCAATAGTTCTATGAATAAAATAGCAGTAATAGGTGTAGAAGCAAGTGAGCGAAAAGTTCTAACCCAGGCACTATCTTACCTGACCGGATATGATTTAGTGAGACCGACTGCTTATTCAATTAAAGCGTTAAAACTTAGCCTAAAAAAAGATAATAGGCACAGTAGCTGGAATGAACTATTTACATATGCTATTTCCTCTTTCAGTGAAAGGATAGAGATTGATCAGAATTTCAAACAGTTCATCTCCGATGGTAGCGTGTTTGATGAGTTGGCTTACTTACAAACAATTTATGAAATGTATTTGGTTAATGATCAGAAACATCAGGAGTATGCAGATATGAATGCCAGCTTGCAGAAAATTGTCACCGACTATGCCAAACGACAGTATGATTGTATTGTACATATTCATAATCGTGAAGCAGAGAATGATCTCTTCTATAAGAAACTGGAAACTATTCTCAAAACAATGACTCTTCAGTGTAAAAGACATTTTTACATAAAAGACGAAATGCTCATCGGGGAAACGCTTAGTGAGCTGCTGGCTGACAGTAATATCACTCTACTTTTCTCATCGGAATTGGCTTTGTTTAAAGCAAGGCAGGATATTAACCAAGCAATTAATTCTTAAATTACAAAACTATGAAAAAATACCAATTGAATTGGAGCCACTTTTAAGGCAACTATAACTAAACGAGCTTAGATTCAATGTCTAAAACTTAAAGCACTGTTAATCCTTAGCTTTAAATATTAAAAATATAAAAAGCTGACATATTCATTGAATCCTTGAAGAGAGCCGAATACTTTTGAGCGCATGCTCTTTGGGAGTTATATCTAAAATAAATAACTGTCTCTTAACTGACATTCCATCGCACTATAGTCTACAATATGCACCCAATAAGCAACTTATGGGTAATTGATAATGTCCGAAGTAGCTGATTGTATCAGAGGAGAAGAGAAAACAAAGAACAATATCAAAATAAATTACTTCAGACTGTAAAGTAATGGAATCGGGCTTTTTCTGTGAAAATAACAGCTAAAACGCACATTGGTATGTTAAATAAATTTGAATGCAAATGAAAGTAAAAACAACTAAATTGTAAAGTGATGAAGAATTACAACGAGCCCCAAAATTACCCACTTGACGAGTTTAGTGAAATAAATTATGAAGAGTTAGTTTTCAATATCGAACTTAACGGTGTTTTGCCCTTCAGTGATATAGACGATGAATGGGATTGGGATATCCTAAGGGATGGTGGTGAGTATACTTTCGTTTGCGAATCCTGATCTTCCCCTATTCGGTTAACAATAACCAAGCATCTGATCTCACTTTAAATTAATAATCTAAACAGCCAATTATTTGGTTACGAAAGCAATAAAACACAAAATAATTAAAAATCACTTATTATGAAAACAAAAAGAAATAAAATCGATGCCTTTTTAGCAACACTTGATTCTAGTAATGAAATGGATGACAAACAGTATGGACGCCTTTGCGGTGCAGGAATGACGGATCTTGCCTTTTCTGTTGAAGAATTTTTAAGAGTTCAGAAAAATGAACCTAACAACATAGAAACCAATAATTACTAAGCTTAACCTGTTAGGACAAGAAACCATTTGTGAGCCCCTATAAGACAATCTTTTACAAAATCAAATAAAGTGTCTTGCATATGACCAGAGTCACATATTATGGTGTTATAACTTAATAAGTAATCAATTGTATAGTTAAATTAATATAAATACTATGAATAAAAGAGAGAGCAAAATCAAGGACTTCGTTGACACATTGGATGAAACCAATGAAATGAATGATAAACAATTCGTGAGCCTTTCAGGAGCTGGTTTAGCAAGCTTCAGTAGCGATACGGATAAAAATAAACACAACGAAGAATGTTGTAAATCCTCTATGCAGAGTCAGAGTCAAAGCCAATTCTAAGAATCAATTATTCACACTTAATAAACGATAACATGAGTACAAAAAAAAACAAAATCAAAGACTTCGTTGACACATTAGACACCACCAATGAAATGAACGATAAAGCATTCGTGAGTTTGTCAGGTGCCGGCTTAGCTGATGCAATCGATGAGGTTGAGAAAAACAAGCACAACACCGGCTGTTGCAACGACTCTATTTCAAGGGAACATACCCAACAATAATCATCAATCATTCACCATTTAAAATTTAAAATTATGAGTACACAAGAAAACAAAATCAAAGACTTCGTTGACACATTAGACACCACCAATGAAATGAACGATAAAGCATTCGTGAGTTTGTCAGGTGCCGGCTTAGCTGATGCAATCGATGAGGTTGAGAAAAACAAGCACAACACCGGCTGTTGCAACGACTCTATTGCAAGGGAACACAGACAACAATAATCATCAATCATCAATCATCAATCATTCACCATTTAAAATTTAAAATTATGAGTACAAAAGAAAACAAAATCAAAGACTTCGTTGACACATTAGACACCACCAATGAAATGAACGATAAAGCATTCGTGAGTTTGTCAGGCGCCGGCTTAGCTGATGCAATCGATGAGGTTGAGAAAAACAAGCACAACAGCAATTGCTGCAACGACTCTATTTCAAGGGAACACAGCCAACAATAATCATCAATCATTCACTATTTAAAATTTAAAATTATGAGTACAAAAGAAAACAAAATCAAAGACTTCGTGGATACATTAGACACCACCAATGAAATGAACGATAAAGCATTCGTGAGTTTGTCAGGTGCCGGCTTAGCTGATGCAATCGATGAGGTTGAGAAAAACAAGCACAACACTAACTGCTGTAACGACAAGAAGGAGCAAGTGTTTTAATGCCTAGTAGACCAAACGACCTATAATGTCTCAAAGTCAGAGGAAGCCATCTTGCTATGTGGCGGATGGCTTTCCTTATCAAACCCTAAAAAAACTGCACTAATGATGGACACAAGAGAAAACTTAAAGCTGAGTGTTTACAACTCATTTTTACCACTAAGCAACAATAAATTAGCCATATTCAACGCGAGGTATAATGAATTTATTATTATAGATAATCGCTACAAAAAGATCTTCGACCAAAAGGATGTTACCCTTATTAAAGCTGAATTACCCGGTTTACTTTACCAGGAATTAATTGATAAAAAGTTCATTCTTGGCCAGAATTTTAACGAAGTAAAAGACCTCAAAGATTACAGAAAGCACCTATATGAGGATGACACGAAGTTTACATTAGTTGTAAACCCAACCGTTAGTTGCAACCTGGATTGCTGGTACTGCTATGAATCCAAGGTCAAATCGAAAATGAGTGAAATCAATACCCAGGCGACTGAAAAATTCATAGAAAAAACCATTTCAGGAACCAAAAACCTCAAAAAATTTGAAATGTCTTTTTTTGGCGGAGAACCATTAATGTACTACAAACGAGTGGTTAAGTCCTTGATGGAAAAGACAGATGAAATGTGTACAAAGACAGGTGTACGTCCCTTTTACGGTTTTACCACAAATGGTGTTCTCATTACTGATAAAATGATCGAAGAGTTTGCAAAATATCCCTTTATCGGTTTTCAAATAACACTCGACGGACACGAAAAACACCATAATGAAACCCGTTTTACGAAAAACGGAAAAGGAACCTATGCCAAAATTGTATCGAATGTAAAGAAGCTGTCGGCCCATGATAATTTCCATATCACGCTAAGGTTTAATTGCACCAAAGATAATATCAATAACCTGGCAGATGTCTTAACGGATTTATCAGACATTAATGAAACACAAAAGAAAAATATAACCGTTGCTTTTGAACAGGTGTGGCAAGATTTCAAAAACGGTAATTTAACCAAGCGTTTGTCAGACCTTAAAGATGAGTTTGCTGCAGCCGGTTATTTCATTTCGGATCTGGATAATGCCATTGCTCCCCGCTGGTGTGATGGAAACAGAAAACATTCAGCAGTTATAAACTATAACGGCGAAGTATTTAAGTGTACTGCACGCGATTTTAATTCAGATACAAAAGAAGGTGTCCTTGCCGCCAATGGGGATGTTCAATGGGATCCGAAACAAATTGATAAACGCTATGACGCTCTGTTTGCCTCTGATTTATGCTACAACTGCCGAATAGCACCGGTATGTACAGAAAGGTGTGCTCAAAAGAATATTGAAGATGGTAAGCATCGCTGCGTTTACAAGGAATCTCAAAAAGATGATGTTGTACGTAATAAGCTCTATTATTTCATTTGTAATCAAGAAAAAGTATCATGAAACGTTTTCCTTTTTACCCTCAGCTAAGTTCCAATGAGTGTGGCCCTGCATGTTTGAAAATGATATTGGCCTACTATGGGAAAAAGTATTCGCTTCGAATGTTAAGCCGCATATGTGATCCGGACCATCTTGGAGTTAGTGTGAAAACTTTGGCAGAGGCTGCGGAGAAAACTGGATTTAACACGAAGGCGTTATTATTGTCCATAAATGATATCAAACGCATGCCTTTGCCCGCAATCTTATACTGGAAACAATCTCATTTTGTAGTCCTTTATAAAGTAAATGCTGCCAAAGGTATCTTTTCCATTGCCGATCCTGAATTCGGCAAAATGGACATTGATGAAAAACTATTTATGGAAAATTGGCTCGGTATTAAATCTTTCAACGAAGCCAAGGGAATTGTGTTATTGCTGGAAAAAGGGGATAATTTTGAGATCACTAACTTAACGGAAAAATCCGTTTCAACCTATCAAAAACTCTATCGTTTTGCAGCCCGAATAATCAATAATTATAGGCGGAAATATATCATTACTCTGGGTATCATGTTGATTGCACTGCTTCTCAACTGGACCATTCCAATACTATTCCAACGTATCATTGATGATGGTATAAATTTTAAAGATACCTCACTGGTTAAGTTACTGATTTTCGGACAAGCTATTTGTGCCATCGGGTATATTCTGTTCATCACTTTTTATGAGTACTTAGTGCTGAAAATCAACTTTACTGTTTCGACCAAGCTCTTACGAACCTTTTTAGAAGATGTAACCAAATTACCACTCAGTTTCTTTTTAAGAAGAATCAGCTCTGAGTTACTTCAACGAATCAACGATCTGGAAGTGTTGCAACGCTTTATCACCAGGCACTCTATCCGCTTCCTGATAACAGCCGCCAACTTTATCATTTTTACAGCTATGCTGTTTACTTATAGAGTAGAAATTGGGGCAATTTATATGGCATCGACCGTTCTCATAATTGGCTGGTCAAGTCTGTTTCTGAAGAAAAGAGCGATTATCGACTATAACCGTTTTAATACTTCTTCGGAATATAAAAACAGTTATTTTGAGCTTGTGGCGGGTATGCCGGATATAAAAATCAACAACGCCAGTCACAATCGAACCCGGAAATTAGTCGATTTACTAAAACGTACCAATACCTTACTGCTTAAAACCCTTCATGTAGAGAATTATCAAACACTGGGAAGTGAAGTAGTCGGTGGCTTACGAAATGTGATAGTAATTGGTTTGTGTTCGGTATGGGTAATCAATAATAAAATGTCGCTGGGAGAGATGATTAGTGTGAATTATGTACTGGGGCAATTGAATGGATCAATTAATTTCTTCTCCAACTTTTTAAGAGATTACCAGGATTCCCAGATTGCATTAAACAGAACGGAAGAAGTGACCATGAGTCATCAAAGCGATGAAAGCACCTGTGCTGATCCGATCCCGTTTAATCATAAAATATCCTTCAACAATGTGCGGTTTAAGTACAGCAAGAGCCAGGAACGTTATATCCTGGAAAACTTAAACTTCGAAATTCCGAAGGGTAAAATTACAGCCATTGTTGGCAACAGTGGCAGTGGAAAAACCACCATCGTCAAACTTTTATTAGGATTCTTCCAAATCAAAGAAGGACAAATTATGGTGGACAATATAAACCTGGGAGACTTATCAATGCCAATGTGGCGCAATAAGTGTGGAACGGTATTGCAGGAAGGTTACATATTCAGAGGAACCATTATTGAGAACATTGCTATTCATGAGGAGAATCCGAATTTGGATTTGGTTAAAAGAGCTGCAAAAATTGCGTGTATCGATGATCTTATTCATTCCTTACCGATGAGTTATTACTCGGTGATTGGTAAAGGCGGGATCGTGTTAAGCGGAGGTGAGAAACAACGCTTATTAATTGCCAGGGCAGTCTATAAAGATCCGGAACTATTGATCATGGATGAGGCAACAAACTCATTGGATGCTAATAATGAAACAGAAATATCCAACAATCTTTCCCAGTTCTTCCTGAACCGAACGGTAATAATTGTAGCGCATCGTCTGAATACGATTAAGCAAGCTGATCAAATCATTGTATTAAACAATGGAAAGGTTATTGAAAGAGGCACCCACGATGAGTTAATAATTAATTCAAAATATTACCTTTCGTTAGTTCAAAATCAAATCGCTTAAATGTATGAATATTAACCTGGCATTTTCTACGATTCTCTTCTACTATATATAATACATATAATCAGCAAGTCAATGATAGAATCTGCCCGGGATTTGTTCCCGCTTGCGGGGGCATAACTAAATCTAACTTCACAAACCTAATGACATGAATGATAAATGCTTGAGATTCAGTCTTGGTACTTTAGTCTTTTTATTTATTGCCCAAATTATCTCCGGACAAAACATAGAGGGGTATGTCCATTGCTCAAATGATAAACCTGTCCCCTTTGCAAATATTGTTTTGTACAGTTTACCGGATTCCAGTTTCGTGACCGGAACCACCTCTGATATGGATGGATATTTTATCATCGATCAGGAAAAGGAGCAGAATAATAAGAATGGTTATTTAAGTATAAGCAGCATTGGGTATGAAACAGCTGCTGTAAAGGCCAGGTCGAATATGGGGATCATTTCACTTGCTGAAACAATGACAGCACTCAATGAGGTCACAGTAAAAGCCAGAGTTCCTGTTGCCAAACAAATAGAAGGGAAGTTAGTTGTCAATGTCATTGGAACATCGCTGAGTAAAGCGGGAACCGTATTCGATGCCTTACGTCGCAGCCCCGGACTATTGGTAGATAACAATAATAACATTCTGGTATTTGGTAAAGGAAAACCAGTTATTTTTCTCAACGGTATAGAAGTTAAAAACCAAAGTGAGATTGAAAACTTACAGTCGAGTGACATTGTCAGTTTTGAAGTCGACCGTAACCCTTCTACCGAGTACAGTGCAACAGCAACTTCTGTTATTCGCATTACCACTAAAAAAGCAACGAAAGATCGCCTCAGCGCCCAGGTATATAATTATTCGACTATGGGCAGGAAATACCGAAATACAGCAGGAGCCAATCTGAATGGGAAATCCGGAAAGACCCGTTATACACTCAATTACTCGTATTCCCTGCTTAACTATGAAAACCTGGAAGATGCCTATGAAATTAACATGCAGCCAGACTATACCATTACCAATAAAAACTCAAATGTCAGGGAATCGGAACTCCATAAGCATAACCTTTTTGCCTCCATCCTGCATGAACTAAATGATAAACATTCGATTGGAGCACAAGCCACAGTGATGAAGCGAGACAGTGATACGGATGCTCACCTGGACCAAACAATAGAAAGAAGCGACGACCCCACTATTGTGGACCGAGACATTGATAAGAAATCAGACGGCAACTATAACGTATCCACCTATAGTTTGAACTACCTGTTTAAAATGGACAGTTTGAGCTCCTTATCCATCATTGGTGATTATTCAACCGTTGATGAACAGTCTGCAGAAGATATCAAAGAGCAGGATTTATCCGACCAATCCACGATTCACACACTCATAGAGGGCCAGAATGATTATAATGTTTACAGTGGGCGCCTGGACTACGAAACAACTTTTAATAAAATACAACTCAAAGCTGGAGGTAAATTTTCAACCGTTAATAAAGATGGGAAAACCGTATCGACCGATCTGAGCTCATCCGAGATTAATTATACCGATATCAATTCTATAGATGATAAGGTATATGCCGGTTACACAAATATCAAGTACCGCTTTAACTCCACATCAATAGCTGCCGGGTTACGCTACGAGAGAACCTCAACGATGGTTAAAACAGGTGAAAAAACAGATGTAGATTCTACTTATAATAACTGGTTTCCCTATTTCTCATTTAACAAAGACTTATCCGAAAATGCATCATTATCTATAACTTACACCAACAAAATAAGTCGACCCTCTTTCCGGGAACTGAGCACGGATATCATTTACTTCGATGCAAACTCTTACAGCGTCGGTAATCCGGAGCTAAAACCAACCATACGCACCAGTTATGACCTGAGTCTATCCCTCTTTCGTAGTCTGATGATTAACGCCAGTTACAGCAAGGACAAAAATGCGCGGGTATTGGGAGCAATCAGCGACGAGAATAATCCGGACATTGTTAAATATACACCTGTTAATATTGATAAAGCCGAGTATATAAGTGCCTCCCTGGAATATTCCCTGTCGGAGGACTGGTATGGAAATACGATCAGTGTAGGTGCGGAGAAACCTTCCATTGAAATTCCTTACCTGGATGAAATCCGAAAAACAAAGAAGTTGTATTACATGTTCAAAATCAATAATAATTTCACATTTTCAAAACGAACGTCAGCCTATATTGACTTTGTATATAAGAGTGAACGAGAGCATTTAATGACCCGTTATGATAGCCGTTACAACTTATCATTGGGAATATCCACCTACTTTTTCGATAAAAAACTCAAAGCGGGATTGATTGCCAATGATATTCTGAATACATCAGACTCATCTTGGGAAGATAAATTTGGTAACATTATTGCTGGGTCAAATCCAGATTTCGATAATACATATGTACGATTATACCTCACATACACTTTTAAAAACTTCAAAGGAGGAATTAAGAAAAAATCAGCAGGTTCTGACGCACTTAACAGGATGTAATACTAGGGTTTAATTGGCGTTGACCCTGCATTCTGTCAGTATGATCAGCTTTCCCTTCGATCAGGAAAGCTGATCATTTTTTTTTATCGATCCATTATAGCATATAAAATGTGAACTTGTTGGATGGACCAATGAGTAATTCTGTTATCGATAATTAAAAAGAGGGGTGGTCTCACATTTGAGATTATTACGCTTTTCCTTGAAAATTTACTACTTTTGTGGGGCCAAAAAATCAAATAGAAAAATGATAGATATTCAATTACTAACAGCAATTTCTCCGGTTGACGGAAGATACCGAAATAAAGTAGACGGACTGGCTTTATACTTCTCGGAGTATGCCTTAATTCGTTATCGAGTTTTGGTTGAAATCGAGTATTTTATAACCCTGTGTGAAGAGCCTTTGCCGCAATTGGCTGATTTCGATAAAGGACTATATGGCGAGCTGCGTAAGATTTATAAAGATTTTCAGTTGGAAGATGCTGAAAGAGTGAAAGCGATTGAGGCAGTGACCAACCACGATGTGAAAGCGGTGGAGTACTTTATCAAAGAGAAGTTTGATGTGCTAAAACTAGAGAAGTACAAAGAGTTTATTCACTTTGGATTGACTTCGCAAGATATTAACAATACAGCTACGCCGGCCTCCTTAAGGGATGCGGTTCACGATATTTATTACCCCTTACTGGAAGAGTTAATTCAGCAACTGGATGACTTGGCCAATGATTGGAAAGATATCCCGATGTTGGCAAAAACACATGGTCAACCGGCGTCGCCCACGCGTTTGGGGAAGGAGATGAAAGTATTTGTAGAGCGTTTGAACAAGCAGCTGGCTTTGTTGAAAGGCATTCCCTGTTCGGCTAAGTTTGGTGGTGCCACAGGTAACTTCAATGCGCACAATGTAGCGTATCCACACATTGACTGGACTGTTTTTGGAAATCATTTTGTAAACGATGTACTAAAATTGGATCGCGAGCAAGTGACGACTCAAATTTCCAATTACGATAACCTAGCCGCAATTTTTGATAATTTCAAGCGTATTAATGTGATTCTGATTGATTTGGCCCGTGATTTCTGGACGTATATCATGATGGAATACTTCAAGCAGCAGATCAAGAAAGGGGAAGTAGGATCCAGTGCCATGCCGCATAAAGTGAACCCCATTGACTTTGAAAATGCTGAAGGTAACCTGGGAATTGCCAATGCCACCTTTGAGCACCTGGCAGCTAAATTACCCATTTCTCGTTTGCAACGTGATTTAACAGATTCAACTGTGTTGCGTAACATTGGAGTGCCCATTGCCCACACGGTCATTTCCATTAAGTCACTACAGAAAGGATTGGGTAAATTGTTATTGAACGAATCAGCTATCCATCGAGATCTGGAGAATAATTGGCCGGTAGTAGCTGAGGCCATTCAGACTATATTGCGTCGCGAAGGCTATCCAAATCCTTACGAAGCATTGAAAGATCTGACACGGACCAATGAGCAGATTAATGCCAAAACCATGGCAGCCTTTATTGACCGCTTAGATATTTCTGAAGAGGTCAAAGCGGAAATGCGCGTATTGACACCGCATAATTATACTGGTATTTAAGATTTGTTAAATATACCTTATTTGTGAATCGGGCTGTAAAAGATTACTTTTACAGCCTTATTTTTTAAAGACTGTACATGAAAGATTTTTTTAAGATTCTTAGAATATACATACCTCCTTATAAAAGGAATTTACTCTTAACGTTTTTGTTCAATTTAATGGGAGCTGTTTTTACGGTCTTTTCTGTAGCAATGATTGTTCCCATGTTAGAGGTTATTCTGAAGCAGGACAGTGAAGTGTTTGAGTTAGTAGCCTGGAGTGTTGATTTCGATGATTTGAAAAATAATCTTTACTATTACATCACGCTGTTAAAAGAAGAGCATGGTCCAGGTTGGTCACTATTGTTTATAGGTGTATTTTTTATTGCAGCTACTTTATTTAAAACAGGTTTTGCCTACTTAGCATCCTACACTAGTGTTTCCATTCGAAACGGTGTCGTTCGTGATATTCGGAAGCGCATCTATGATAAAATTATTCAACTGCCTTTAGGATTTTTCAGTGAAGAGCGAAAAGGTGATATTATGTCACGTTCAACAGCAGATGTACAGGAAGTAGAAAGTTCAGTCATGTCTTCATTGGATATGTTTATGAAGAATCCTGTTATCATTTTGGTTCTTTTAGTTTCCATGTTAATCTGGAGTTTTCAGCTCACCTTGTTTGTTTTCGTGGTGTTACCGTTTGCCGGATTCATTATTGGCCGGGTTGGAAAATCGTTGAAAAAGACATCTCGCGAAGGACAGAACAAAATGGGTGACATTCTGGGGGTTTTGGAAGAGACCCTTTCTGGTTTGCGCATCATTAAAGCATTTAATGCTGAAGGACGGATGGGACAGCGTTACGATACACAAATAGAAAGTTATCGTACGATCATGAACCGTTTGCAGCATCGGCGTAACTTGGCGCATCCCATGAGTGAGTTTTTGGGGACCATCGTGGTGGTATTGGTTGTGTGGTTTGGAGGAGTACTTATTTTAGATGTGAAAAATGGACTTACTTCTGCTGCTTTTTTAGCTTATCTGGGCATTTTTTATCAAATCATCAATCCCGCTAAGGCCTTCACCCAGGCGATGTATAACATTCAAAAAGGGATGGCTGCCTATGAGCGTATTGATAAAATATTAATGGCCGATATTTCCATTCAGGAAAAAGACGATGCGGTTAGTTTGCGTGAATTTAAAGAGCAAGTGGAATACCGCAATGTGAAATTTGCTTATGGGGAGAGAGATGTTCTGAAAAATGTGAGTCTCACCATACCAAGAGGTAAGACAGTTGCTTTGGTAGGTCAGTCGGGTAGTGGCAAAACCACCTTTGTAGATTTATTACCTCGCTTTTACGATGTGAAAGAGGGGGGTATTTTCATTGACGGGCATAATATCAAAGATCTCAAATTGTTTGATTTGCGCGAGTTAATGGGGAATGTCAATCAGGAAGCCATTTTGTTTAATGATTCCATTTTCAATAACATCACCTTTGGTGTGGAGAATGCTACCATGGAGCAGGTGATCAATGCGGCAAAAGTAGCGAATGCTCATGATTTTATTACTGCTACTGAAAATGGCTATGAAACGGTAATCGGTGATCGGGGTAGTAAATTATCGGGTGGTCAGCGTCAGCGCTTAAGTATTGCACGAGCTATTCTTAAGAACCCACCGATCTTGATTCTGGATGAGGCCACTTCAGCTTTGGATACGGAATCCGAACGATTGGTACAAGATGCATTGGAAAACCTGATGAAAAACCGGACTTCTTTGGTGATTGCCCATCGCTTATCCACAGTTCGAAATGCAGATCTGATTTGTGTATTCAATGAAGGAATGATTGTTGAAACAGGTACCCATGAAGAATTAATTGCACAGGATGGCATTTATAAAAAACTTCATTCGATGCAGATGCAGTAGTATGTAAGCCGTTAGAAATAATTGTATTAAGCGCCATCTGTTGAGAATGGCGTTTTTTGTTTGTTTATAATTTCTCTAAACTAAATGTAACCTTTTTGTGTTTTTTTCCATAAGAAGGACAAAACGAGGGAGATATGAAGGTGAGAGAAGTATTAATGTTTATTGCAGGATTGTTTTTTTTATCCAATGTAACAGCTCAAACAAATAATAGATCAGATAAAAAGGGAGCCTGGCGAAGAGGTTGTTTAAAAGTAGATTCAACCTTTAAGAAAACCTATTTAGATGATTTTTTAGTCCCCTATGATCAATTTGAGGATTTGCATAATTGTCGCATTCGGGTGAAGACTAAAAAACTGAAAACGACCATGGCTGCCCGTCCTGGTTTTTTATCGTTGTTTCTGGGAAAACGCAATCGCTTGTATATCATTCATGTTAATAATGATGCAAACTTCGATGGTGTTTTATTATCAGATGTCCCGCAAGAAGCGCGTATTGGCTTATTTGCCCATGAGATGATGCACATAAGGGATTATGAGAGTCGAAAAGTGGCAGGAGTCATTCAACGGGGATTACAGTACATGACTAAAAAAGGAAAAAAACGCGTAGAGTACTATACCGATAGTTTAACCATTGCTTCAGGTTACGGTGTAAATCTATTTCAATGGGCTGCTTATGTGTTGCATGAATCAGAGGCTTCTGAAGAGTATAAGGCATTTAAATCGGAGATTTACATGTCACCGATTGCCATTTTATCGAAAATGGATTTAGTTAAACCATAATACAGAACAACCGATTCATAATATGCATCCGAATCGTGGGGCCAGGAACAGTGAACCTTTAAGCTGTTTCTGGCTTTTTTTATCCGACTGCAACCAAAGAATGATGGGTAAAAGGATGTTAAAAACTATCAATGATTCGTAATGTCTTGTGGTTCGGTACGATAAATGAATGGGAATAGTGAAATGGTTGATAGTTAATAGCTCTCTGTTGTAACTCAATCGAGTGCTTTTGCGTTGAAAGACCAACTTTTAGAAGGGAAATGAAAAAACAAGTGATGAAAAGATATGTGGAGCAGTTGATGGAGGATATTGGCTTTGCCAAAAGCAATGCTGAAAAACGCTTGTCTTCTTACTTTGAAAATGAATGTTCAACAACGTATCAGCCCGTTGAGGATGATTTTGATGAGGCTGGAATTAAAATATCTGAGCTGATTGGCCTGGAGGTATTTGTTTTTCCAAAGAGTGAGTATTTGGGAGAGGTCGAATTTTTAGATTTATCCAATGCGCTCATTGAACTTTTAATGAATTACGGCGTTAATCCCATATTTGCGTCCTGTGTATCTAATCGCATTAAATATGGCTTGTTGCGACAAGCCATTAATTATCGGGTCTATCTGGCCGAAGATCACCCCGTCGATTTAGAGCTGTGTGATTATCTACCACAGTATTGTCCATTTGCAGGGGAGTGTCCGGCATACGCCGAAGGACGGTCCGAGTGTTGCACTCAAAAAAGAGCTTAATTATCTATTCAAGGGTGATTATAAAGTAACTTTGTAGCCACCCATTGAATATTTAATCCGGTACAAAACTCAAAGAAACCGAATTGACACAATGTCTCGTGTTTTTAGGGGTAAATCCTTCCCCCAGAAATACATGCCCCAAGTGACCATTGCATTTGGCGCAAATAATCTCTGTTCGTCTACCATCTGCATCTGGCAAACGCTTAACGGCACCTTCTATTTCATCATCAAAACTGGGCCAGCCACAATGTGCATCAAACTTATCCTGTGATCTGTAGAGGGGGGCATTGCAATGTTTGCAGACGTAGGTACCTTTTTCTGAATGTTTATATAATTCACCGCTATAGGGCATCTCAGTTCCTTTAAACAGGATTACCCGCTTTTCTTCTTCCGTAAGTGTATTCAGTTTTAATTGAGTCGAATCGTTCTGTGCCATAGTAAACTGCGATATTATTGCAAAAATGAATATGATTACTAATCTCATGGTTCCTGGTCTTAAGTGACAGCTGTCAATAAATACCACCGAACTTATGAAATGGAATATTTCACGTAAATATTCGGTGTTATCTAATCTAATTATAAATAAAGCGTTTTTTTTAAGGTTTTGTTCATTGTTTCATCAAAAAAATATAAGTGCATCTATTGTCCTTTATTGTTTGGGTAATATTCAGACATTGAGGGGTGTATAATAAGGTGTTAAATCTGTTTTTAAAGTGTTTAAAAGCGTGAAATAACCTTAAGTATTAATGAACTTATTCTACATGAACATTTTGGATTCTGTATTGTTAATTGGTCCCTTTTTATATATTTGTCATCCGTTAATAATTCTTTACCAAAAATTGAAGCAATGGGATTAAACATTATTGTTCTTGCAAAGCAAGTACCTGATACCCGAAATGTCGGCAAGGATGCGATGAAAGCAGACGGGACAGTGAACCGTGCGGCGTTGCCGGCAATCTTCAATCCGGAGGATTTAAATGCTTTGGAGCAAGCTCTTAGATTGAAAGATAGATATCCAGGTTCAACAGTTACCATTTTAACAATGGGGCCTGGCCGTGCTGCTGATGTGATCCGCGAGGGCATGTATCGCGGTGCGGATACTGGTTATTTGTTAACTGACCGGGCATTTGCCGGATCAGATACACTGGCCACATCGTATGCCATTTCATGTGCCATTCGGAAAATGAAAGATTGCGATTTAATAATTGCCGGTCGTCAGGCCATTGATGGAGATACCGCTCAGGTTGGTCCACAGGTGGCTGAGAAACTGAATTTACCACAGGTTACTTATGCTGAAGAAATTCTATCAGCGGATAAGAAAAAAATAGTTATTAAGCGTCGTTTGGAGCGTGGAGTGGAAACGGTTGAGATGCCAATTCCTGGTGTGATTACTGTTAATGCCAGTGCCCCGGATTGTCGTCCGCGTAACGCCAAGTTGTTAATGAAATTCAAGCATGCCCGCACCATGACCGAGCGTCAGGGGGAAGCTGAGGATTATATTGATATGACTGCGGATCGTCCATACTTGAACATTGCAGAGTGGAGTGTGAACGATATTGAAACAGATACAAATTGGTTGGGACTTTCAGGTTCGCCTACCAAAGTGAAAAAGATTGAAAATGTGGTGTTCCAGGCAAAAGAGTCCAAGAAATTGACGCCTGCCGATGCAGAGATTGAAGAGTTGATCGTGGAGTTGATCGCGAATCACACCATTGGTTAATTTTTGTCAGTTAGTAATTTGTTTAACACCTGCCGGATTATCCGGTAAAAAATTGAATTGCAATGAATAATGTATTTGTTATTTGCGAAATAGAGGAGGGGAAGGTTGCTGAAATTAGCCTTGAGTTAATGACAAAAGGCCGCTCCCTTGCCAACCAATTAAATTGTAAACTCGAAGCAGTTGTATTAGGTCATCAGTTAAAAAATATTGAAAAGGAATTGTATCCGTTTGGTGCGGATGTGGTTCATGTGGGTGACGATGTGCGACTGGATCCTTATACTACTTTACCCCACACGGCGGTCATCGTTGATTTATTCAAAAAGGAGCAGCCACAGATTGCTTTATTAGGTGCTTCCACCTTAGGGCGTGATTTGGGGCCACGTGTATCGTCCGCCTTACAAAGTGGATTAACTGCTGATTGTACGTCGTTGGAAATCGGACCTCACGAGGACAAAAAAGCCGGTAAGACCTATACCGATTTGTTGTATCAGATTCGGCCTGCTTTTGGAGGTAACATTGTTGCTACCATCATCAATCCTGATTGTCGTCCGCAGATGGCTACTGTTCGCGAAGGGGTGATGAAAAAGGAAATTTACGATGCCAATTATAAGGGGAAAGTCAGTAAAATTGATGTGGATGCGATTCTGAAGCCGGAAGATTTGGTGGTGAAAGTGATTGAGCGCCACATGGAAAAATCGAAGGTGAACATTAAAAATTCATCCATCATCATTGCGGGCGGATATGGAATGGGATCGAAAGAGAACTTTAATTCCTTATATGAGTTGGCAGAAGTGTTGAGTGGTGAAGTAGGTGCTTCGCGTGCCGCTATTGATGCCGGATATGCAGAACATGAGCGTCAGATCGGTCAGACCGGTGTAACGGTGCGTCCTAAATTATACATTGCTTGTGGTATCTCCGGTCAGATTCAGCATACAGCTGGTATGGAAGAGTCGTCGATGGTCATTGCCATTAATAATGATCCGAATGCACCCATCAATAAAATCGCGGATTATGTAATTACCGGTGAGGTGATGGATGTTGTTCCTAAGCTGATTAAATTCTATAAGAAGAACAGCAAATAGAAAGTTAGACTGTTAGATATAGGCCATAGAAGATTATGGCTGTTTTCTAACCATCTAAAGTCTATTATCTTAATTTTAATGTTGGATTAGAGTTCCGCCAGCCGGAAATCACAAATAAAAAATAAAATGGCAAATTTTTTCACAGATAACCCGGATTTGAAGTTCCACCTGGAACATCCGTTAATGGAAAAGATTGTGGCTCTGAAGGAGCGCAATTTTGCTGATAAAGATAAATTTGACTATGCACCCGTCGATTTTGAAGACGCGATGGATAGCTATGATAAAGTATTGGAGATTGTAGGGGAGATTTGTGGTGACATCGTTGGTCCCAACGCTGAAAGTGTGGATCATGAAGGTCCCTCCATTGTTAATAATGAAGTGGTGTATGCAAAAGGCACCCAGGAAAACCTGGATGCTTTGGTGAAAGCCGGTTTGATGGGAATTACCCTGCCTCGTAAGTACGAAGGTTTGAACTTCCCGATTGTACCTTATATCATGGCTGCGGATATTGTATCGCGTGCCGATGCTGGTTTCGTGAATATTTGGGGGTTGCAGGATTGTGCTGAGACCATCAACGAATTTGCAGATGCGGATCAGAAGGAGCGTTTCCTGATACGTGTTTCCAGAGGTGATACAATGGCTATGGATTTGACAGAGCCGGATGCTGGTTCTGACTTACAGGCTGTTCAGTTAAAGGCTACTTACAACGAGGAAGATGGTAAGTGGTATCTGAATGGCGTAAAGCGTTTTATTACCAATGGTGATGGGCATATTGCTCTCGTCTTAGCCCGTTCAGAAGAAGGTACGAATGATGGTCGTGGTTTGTCAATGTTTATCTATGATCGTAACGACAAATCAGTAATTGTACGTCGTCTGGAAAACAAGATGGGTATCAAAGGCTCACCAACAGCTGAATTGGTATTTAAAAATGCGCCTGCTGAGTTAGTAGGTTCGCGTAAGATGGGACTGATCAAATATGTGATGGCCTTGATGAATGGTGCCCGTTTAGGTATTGGTGCCCAATCAGTCGGTGTATCTGAGTCGGCATATCGCGAAGCGTTGGCTTATGCCAAAGAGCGTGAGCAGTTCGGAAAACCCATTATCCAGTTCCCTGCGGTTTATGAAATGTTGGCTACCATGAAAGCGAAACTGGATGCGTCTCGTACGTTGTTGTATGAAACATCGCGTTATGTCGACATCTACAAAACATACATGCACATCTCGGAAGAGCGCAAGCTGGAACCGGAAGAGCGCCAGGAGATGAAGCGTTACCAGAAACTGGCCGATTTCTTCACGCCGTTGTTGAAAGCTATCACCAGTGAGTACAGCAACCAGTTAGCCTATGATGCCGTTCAGATTCATGGTGGATCCGGTTTCATGAAGGATTATCCGGTGGAGCGTATTTATCGCGATGCCCGTATTACTTCTATTTATGAAGGAACTACTCAGTTACAGGTGGTAGCTGCCATTCGTGGGGTAACTACTGGTGGATATCTGGATCGTATCCGCGAGTTTGAAATGATGGAGTTGAAACCGGAATTACATGGTTACCGTCGTACATTAATAGGAATGACTGAAGAATACCAGCGCGCCGTGAAAGCTGTCGTGGATGTGAAGGATAATGAGTATCTGGACTTCCATGCCCGTCGTTTAGTAGAGATGGCCGGTAACATTGTTATGGGCTACTTATTGGTATTGGATGCTGAGCGGGAAGACCGTTTCAGAGGTTCTGCCGATATCATGATCAAACGTGGTAAAGCGGATAATCACTCTAAGGCTGGCTTTATTTTCAATTCAACCATTGATGATTTAGGATTCTATAAGCAGAAATAAGCGTATTCTTATTGATAGATATTAAAAAGGTGTTCTGATCTCAGGGCACCTTTTCTTTTTATTTCCAATTTTACTATTGAAAGGAAATATAGATTGTTTCTTGTTAAAGATTGTTTTTATTCCTTAAAAGTTTTTTCTAAACTTACGCCAAAATTAGCCTATGCAAACCATTTCCACAGACCAGATCAAGTTGATGAAGGAAGGGGATCGAACCATCTATAAAGAGTTGTTTCGTCTTTATTATGCCCGTTTGGTAGTTTTTGCCAATAAGTATACCTCCGATTCTATGGTTGCTGAAGATCTGGTTGGTGACCTTTTTAGACACATCTGGGAGAAACGTAAAAGCCTGAACATTGAAGGGTCCTTTGAAGCGTTTCTTTTTGCTTCTACGAAGAATAAATGTTTGAATTACCTGCGAGGGCTTAAGGTAAAAGACAAAGCCCATCAGGATTTGTTTCTGGAACAGGAGCGTGATGTCACGTTTCAGAATTATCTGGTGGAGGAAGAGGTGCATCATAAAATTTGGCAAGCCATCCACAATCTGCCGGAAGAGTGTCGTCGCGTCTTTGAATTAAATACCATTCATCAGGTTAAATTGCCTGAGATTGCAGAAGATTTGGGTGTTAGCATTCATACCATCAAATCCCAAAAGAAGAGGGCACTAAAATTATTGCGTGAAGCGTTGGGCGATGTGATTTATTCCATTTTATTGGTCTCATTTTAAGAGTGGAAAGATTTTTTTTATAAAAAAAGTTACTTTTTCGACACCCCAAATTGATTTTCGCGTGTGATAGATGTGTTATAGGAAATTAGATGAGTATAGAACCGAAAATCAAATCGCTAATCACCCGAAGAATATTGGGTGTCGATACACCGGATGAAGCCATGGTTGTGGAGTCGTGGCGGCAGAAGAAGGATCAAAACGAAGCCTTGTTTCAGTCCATTGCGGATCAGGATCGCTTAACGACGGATCTGGAATTGTATAAAAAGCTGGATTGGGAAAAGGTGTATTCAAAAGTAGTGACCTCCTCTGGTAATCACATCGCACTCTTCCGGCGACGAATGATGCAGTGGGCGGCCATTTTTGTATTTGCAGCGGTGACATCGGTGAGTGTGTATATTTTTACCCATTTGGATGCCGATCCGCAGACAGTCGCTCAGCAACTCGTTACTCCCGGAGCGAAAGCCCGGTTGATCAAATCCGATGGATCAGTAGTGGATCTAACGGCCGATGGGTCATTTAATTTTACGGAGGCTTCCAGTGTTGATGTGAAAAATGAGCAAGGCGATTTGATTGTCTATTCAGCTCAAGCGGAGGAGTCCACTGGTGAAGCGACTCATGAGCTTGTTTATAATACCCTTGAAATTCCGCGCAGTGGTGAGTATAAGTTGGTATTGGCCGACGGCACCCGCATTTGGTTGAATTCTCAGACGACCATTAAATATCCCGTTACCTTTTCCGGGGAGGCACGTGATGTCTACTTGACCGGAGAAGCTTATTTTGATGTGGCTAAAGGGCGTCAACCTTTTGTTGTACATACACCGGAAGGATCTGTTCAGGTTCTGGGGACACAGTTCAATGTAAAGGCCTATTTGGAGGACGCAGAGGAGGCTGTTACGTTGGATGAAGGTAGTGTTCGGGTGACGGTCAATGATGGCTTATTTCGGGAGATAACACCCGGTTATCAGGCACTCATTACGAAGCGTAATCAGCAATTGACTGCTCAAGCCGTTGATACACGTCTTTATACCGGATGGCGATCGGGTGTTTTTCGTTTTGATGGCGAAACACTGGAGGGTGTGATGAAAGTTTTGGCGCGTTGGTATGATTTCCAGTATCAGTTTGATACGGTATCAACCCAAAACTTGCACTTTTCAGGTACCCTAAAACGTTATGATTCCGCTCAAAAAGTATTTCAAATGATCGAACAGACGGCTCACGTTACTATTTCCATTGAAGATGAATATGTAGTTATTAAATAAAAAAAACCGGAGGATATGGGGGTATCCTCCGGTCAAGGGCAATAAAATAGCGCCCAAGTGTTGTTAATCTTAAGAGTTCAAATTTATGAAAAAAAAATCGAACTGTAAAGTCCGCCATGGGGGTGGCGGACTTAAAAAACTATGGCTTATTATGCGGTTTTCTGTAGTGTTTCTATTCATTACGTTACTGACAGTATCAGCAAGTACCTACTCCCAGCAGGCAAAATTATCAGTGAAACTGAAAAATGCCACACTCAAGGAGGTACTTCAACAAATTCAGAACACCAGTGAATTTGAATTTTTCTTCAACCACGAAGCCGTTGATCTGGAGAAACGCATTTCACTCTCCATGGAGGATGCTTCGGTGGAACAGATCTTATCGGAAGTGTTAAAGAATCAATCCGTGAGTTTTAAAGTTGTTGATAATGTGGTATTTCTGGTACCCAAAGAGGCAACCGTTCTACAGCAGAAAAAGCGTACCATCAATGGTAAGGTTGTAGATGCTAGCAATGGCGAAACCATGATTGGTGTTAACCTGGTTGCAAAACGAGGTGATGAATTACTAACTGGTACGGCAACGGATACGGATGGAAACTTCGATTTGCTGATTCCGGCAGATGCTGAGGCCATCGTGGTGTCAATGATTGGGTATAAAAACATTGAAATACCCTTGACTGAAAAGGATGAGTATTTCATTGAATTGCAAGCTGAAGTAGGTGATTTAGATGAGGTAGTGGTAACTGGTTACTTTTCTAAATCAAAAGAAAGTTTCACAGGATCAGCTGTGAAAGTGAGTGGTGATGAGCTGCGTAGCCTTAGTCCTACAAGTGTCTTTTCTGCGCTATCAGTGGTGGATCCGGGCATGGAGTTGGTGGAGAATAATGATATGGGCTCCAATCCTAACGTAATGCCTGAATTTATTATTCGTGGTCGGGCCAGCTTTGCTGGAAATCCCAATACACCCTTATTCATTCTGGATGGATTTTCAGTGAAGCAAGAAGTGATTTTTGATTTGGACATTAACCGAATCGAAAGCATAACCATCTTAAAGGATGCCTCTGCCACTGCATTGTACGGATCACGTGCTGCAAACGGAGTTATTCTTATTGAAACGAAACTACCCGAAGCAGGAAAGATCCGCATTCATTATAATGTAACGGCCGATGTAGCGATGCCTGATTTACGCCAGTATAATCTGATGAATGCTGAAGAAAAGCTGGAGTTTGAGAAATTGTCCGGTTTGTATACTGCTGATGATCCTTTTCTTCAGTACCAAAAAGATGAAAGTTACCAAGAGGTATTAAAAGAAGTGGAAAGAGGAGTCGATACCTATTGGTTATCCCAGCCCCTAAAAACTGCAGTTTCCCACCTTCACTCTCTGTATGCTGAAGGAGGTACTGATAAAAGCCGGTATGGTTTATCGTTTCGATTTGGTAAAAATCAAGGCGTGATGAAGGGAAGTGGTCGCGATCGACTGGGATTGGGCTTTCAATACCAATATGATGTGAATGCCAACTTCAACCTTAAAAATGAGATTAAAGTGGATCAGGTAAATATTACCAATTCGCCTTATGGTTCATTTGAGGATTACGGTAAACCTAATCCTTATGATCGCATGAAGGATGAATATGGGAATTATCTTTACACCTTGTCCTATGGGCTTAAAAATCCGCTTTATGAAGCCGGATTGAATAGTTATAATGAAGGATGGTATTTAGAAGTCAGAGATAATCTTTCCTTGGACTGGCGTATAAACGATGTGCTGACCATGCGTGCTAAAGGAAGTGTTTATCGACGTATTGATAAAGAGGAAAAATACAGCGATCCGCGATCAAAAGCCTTTAATGCTGTTCGTATGGCAGGAATCACCGATGAAATGGGATCCTATACTGAAAGCAATAAGGATACATGGGGATTTGAGGGCAATGCAACATTGAGTTATCATAAATTCGTCAATAAACACTTGGTAACCGGTGGAATAGGATCTGAGATGAAGGTAGAAGAGAATTTTGCTACCGGATTTAAAGCTACGGGATATCCCTCCGGTCGTTTAACAAATCCTTCCTTTGCAGCTACTTACGATAAGTATGGAAGGCCTACAGGTTATGATTTAAAGAAACGTCGAATCGGTTTTTTTGCCAATGCGACTTATGGTTTTGATAATCGCTTCTTTATTGATGGTTCCTTTCGTTATGATGGTTCCTCGGAGTTTGGCGAGAAACAGCGCTTCGCTCCATTTTGGTCAACAGGTTTAGCCTGGGCTGTGCACAATGAATCGTTTATGGAGGGCACTCCGTTTACAACGTTGAAGGTGAGGGCTAGCACTGGTGTTACCGGGGGTATTGATTTTAAACCGTATCAGGCTCAAACCACTTATATGTACGATGTGGATTATTTTTACTCGGATCGTTTTGGAGCTAAAATGATGGCACTTGGGAATCCAAATCTGAAATGGCAACAGAAGAAATCGATTAATGCCGGGCTTGATCTTCGAATTAAACAATTGTTTGATCTAACGCTTGAGGTGTATCGTCAGGATACAGATAACTTATTGGTCAATATGAATGTACCACCTTCTATTGGCTTTTCCAGCTATATGCAAAACGCTGGTGTTATGCGTAATGAAGGGTTCGAAGTAAAGTCACATTTTAAAGTCATTAACAAGAGTCATCTGTTGTGGTCGGTTAATGGAAGTATTCGACGTAACTGGAACGAAATAATTGAATTATCTGCCGATTATAAAGAGCAAAGTGAATCCACTCAGGATGTATTTTCATTACGCGAAGGAGAATCTGTAAGGGCGCTTAAGTTGGTGCCTTCGGCAGGTATTGATCCGGCGAATGGTAAAGAGATATTTATTACACCTGAAGGGAAGCGAACTTACAAATATGATCCCTCTTATACTGTTGTAGTTGGTAATAAAGATCCGAAGTATCAAGGCGTATTTGGAACTATTTTGCAATATAAATCCTGGAATGTGAATATCCAGTTCATTTATCAATTGGGAGGTGATTTATACAACAAAACAGTGGCTGAGAAAGCTGAGAAAGCCAATCCATTCTACAATGCTGATTTAAGGGCGATGGATGACCGTTGGCAGCAGCCGGGTGATGTGACCTATTTTAGAAATATTACCAATTATCAGGAGCAGCTTTATAAAACCACTCGTTTCCTGCAAACTGAAAATACCCTAAGGTTGAATACTCTTAATATTGAGTATATAGCCCCCTTACCATTTGCAGCAAAACTAAAGATGAAACGCTTAAGTGGCGGCATAAACATGAAGGATCTGCTTTATATTTCAACTGTTAAGCGCGAAAGAGGATTGGAATATCCATTTGCTTTCAATTACTCGTTGTTTTTAAAAATGCAATTTTAATGTAACTGATCATGAATACAAAGTATATCGTTTTTATAACAAGTGTATTAATGCTGTTGGCCTTCCCGTCGTGTGATGATTACCTGGATGTCCAGCCGGAAGCTCAATTCAGTGAAACACGCATGTTTGCCGATGAGGAAGGATTTAAAGATGCCCTGTATGGAGTGTATCACACCATGATAGCAAGTGAATATTATGGCAAGGATATGACGTGGGGTTTTTTGGATGCCCTGGCACACTATTATCCTGTTCGTTCTTCGGATTACTATGCGAAAGCTGTGGCATTTGACTATACTGCGTCCAATCCCCGGCATAATATGGATAAGATATGGGAGAAGGGATACAATGCGATAGCCAATGTAAACAATCTATTGCTTAATTTAGAGGAATGGGTACCTGACCGTTTGGAGTATTATAATTATTATAAAGGAGAGGCCTTGGCCATGAGAGCGTTCCTTCATTTTGAATTATACCGTTGTTTTGGTCCGGTAGCTCAAACTGAAAGTAACCGAACCATTCCTTACATCACTAAATTTTCTAATGAGGTACCTCCACAGGCCACTGTAGCACAGATGTATCAAAATGTGATCAACGACTTAACTGTTGCTATGGAACTGTTAAAGGATGATCCTATTTTAAATGGTGGGAATAATGAGGTGGTTGATCCCAATGATGTGTATTATGATTCTTTCCTGGATAAGCGAAAGTACAAAATGAACTATCTGGCGGTTAAAGCTTTGTTGGCTCGCGTATACTATACGAAAGGAGATCTGGCTAAGGCGCTTCAATATGCATCGGAGGTTATTGCTGCAGCAGAGGAAACTTCGGGTAGCATTCGTTTGACCAATGAAGATGATTGGAAAGGTGATGATCCCGATTTATTGATGACGCCTGAAATTATTCTGGGTTTTGTAGATGATGAAGACCTGTCTAATCGCTTTCAGTCGTGGACACAACAACATCCATCAGAACCGACTATTGTGAAGCCGTTGCAGGATGTATTGAAGATGCCTGAAGATGGCAGTATTTATGAAGGTCTCGATCATCGTCGTAACTGGTTTAAGGATGATGATGTCGCTAATATGGTGCGGTTTAATAAATACCTGCGAAATGAATTGGACTATGGTCAAAGTCGTCATGCTCCGGTGATGGGTGCGATTCGGCTATCTGAAATGATTTTTATCGCCTGTGAAGCATTAGCTGTTAATGATATTGGGCAAGCAGTCGAATTATTTAATACCTATGCTTCGGCCCGTCAGTCATTAGTTTTATCGGTTGAAACATTACCAACGGTGAGTGAACTGGAAGAAACCCTGACTAAAGAGCGCCGTCGGGAATTTTATGGCGATGGTCAGTTGTTTTTCTATTATAAGTTGAAAAACGCGCTTTTCGATGGTGTGGATGGTAATTCAATCCAAATGACACCGGAGATTGGCATGTTACCATTCCCTGAGGCTGAGATTGTATATGGCAAAAGAGTACAGGAAAATTAAACATTGAATGAGATCGGTGTTGACGATTAAATAAAAATACTATGCAACGAATATTTATTTTATATATAACATTTATAGCACTTTTAACGACTGCTTGTGAAGAGGATACGTTTAAAGTGTATGAGGATCCCAATGGGTGTTACTTTGAAGCACCCGTTGAAGTGAGACTTAGGCCTTATCAAAATCAACTGGACTATTACTATCAGGAAGCACCTGCTGAAGTTTATAAATATTGTTTCAAATATGCTGCTGATGATGTGATGCAGGATACGGTGTGGGTTCGGGTGGCTCTTAACGGCGTAGCGTCTGAACAGGATTTGACTTATAAAGTGAGGGCCACAGAAGCGTCCACCGCCGAGGAAGAAGTGCATTATAAAGCCTTGAATGATGTCTATACCTTTGGCAAGGGGCTGTATCGTGATTCCCTTCAGGTGATTGTTTTGCGAGATAATTTACCCAAAGAGGGTGTTACCCTGGAATTGGAAATAGTGACTACACCTGATTTGCCCCTCTCCATTGAGGAGCTGAGTACCGTTTCTATTAAAATATCCGATCGGTTTTATAAGCCGTGGTATTGGGATAATCAATTTGAGTGGTGTCTGGGATATTACCATCCGCTAAAATTGACCAAAGTAATGGAGCGAATAAAGACCAAGTTGGTGATGGAGTGGGTTTTTACGCACACCTTGTATGTGTTTAATTCGGCCATTGCGACTGATGTGAAGAACTATTTTGAGGAAGCGCCCAGGTATGACGAAGATGGTAATTTGGTCACGATTGATTAATGCTGCCTTAAAAGTTAGAGGGATGTAATTCATTCAATTAAATTTTTAGAAACATGAAGATAAAAGATATAAGTGGATTGCTTTTGATCGTCTTATTAGTGTCGGTTATACCGGGATGCTACGAAGATTTGGGCAATTATGATTATAAAGAATTAAATGAGGTAGTGATTGATACGCTTGAGGATTCGTATCTGCTGTCAAAGTATGATACCCTGCGTATTGCGCCGGTTATTGATCGTACCATTACCCCGGATGACGAACTGTCATATGAATGGGAAATAAACTACGAACTGGTTTCTACCGATAAGAACCTGGAGTATGTGGTTGATTTTGTAAAGAACAATGTGCCACTAAGGCTCAAAGTAACGGATAATAAAACAGGTTTGAGTTTTTTTACCGATTCTAAGATTGATGCGGTTAGTTATTATTCCCGCGGTCTCTTCGCTTTACATGAGCAGGAAGATGGTTCCGGGGAACTCTCATTTTTGAGAATGTATCCTGAAAATACGGGAGAGTGGCGAGCTGATGTGCTTGAAAAAGAAGGGCTGGAAATAGGAAAAGCCAGGTGGTTTAATTCATCCTTTCTATCAATGGACGATGATCGGGGACAATTTGGCCTGGGACGCACCTCCACAGAAGGGATTCATAGTTATACCATTTTTGACGTGGAATTTAATACCATTGTGGAAAAACAATCGGAATGGTACACCAAAAAGGTGGTGCCTTTGCATTATGGATTGGATTTTATTTTTGGTTTTGGGGGCGATCAGGAATCTGAGCAGATCAATCAGATTCATCCGGTGGACAATGCCCTGAAAGTACGTGGAAACTACACGTATCCACATGACCTATCCACATCTGTTGTTCATATTCCGAACTCTCCTTTATTGGTGATGTATGTACGTTCACGCGATGAACTCACCATCTATATGAAACAACCTGGTGGGGCTGTAGGTCGCTATGCTGGAGTTAAGGCTGTTCCGGGCAGTGATGTACAGTGGGATATGCCCCATTCAGGGATTGATCGCAATGGTGCGGTGAATGTAATTTATAGAGATACGATCAACAACAGCGGTCAAATTCGGGTTTATAATGCGTGGATGTATATCTTGATGAATAGAGCTTCGCGGACTTATAAAATACCAGAAGGGACTTTGAATCCTCAGTCGATCTATCATATTAGTCGTTTTCATCCCAACATCTTTTTTACCACAGGTAATCAGTTGAATCGAGTGAATACCAATGTGACGGATTACAATAGTGATGTTTTTTATGAGTTGCCTGCTGGTTATGATATTACGGCAATGACTCTGGCTCCAAGCGAAGATGTGATTTATCTGGCTGCCTATAATGCTGCATCAGGGCATGAAAAAAAGGGGGATATCTATGTGATTGATGCTTTTAGCGGTGAGCTGATCGAATCATATGCAAATGTAACGGGACGGGTGGTGAATCTTTCCTACAAACAGCGCTTGAACGATGGCCCATCTGAGTATGTGAAGGCTGGAGTATCTGCCCTTGAATAGACACGATTACAATTAGAAAACTAACCCCAATTGCTAATTAAGGGAGCTGCATCCATCTGGTCTAGCTCCCCTTTTACTTTCATTTTATGATGTACAAAAATATAAAAATGTCACTGTTAGTGGCGTGTATAATGCTATTGTATTTCAATGTCTTTGCTGCCGCTCAAACAACACTGATCAATTGTGAAGTATCCAGTAACCTCACGAAAATTGTCCTCTTGAAACATGAGCAAGGCGATAAACACTACGCTCAAGCCAATCAGGTGGTTAACCATGAAGCTCACCTGGCCGTGCCAATTGATAAGGAAGGTTATTATTTTATTGTGATTGATCAGATGATTCAAGTGCCAGTTTACCTGCGTCCGGGTGAGGAGATCAACCTGAAAATTATGGCTGATCGGGTGAATGTAGTCGATGAAGCCGATGAAATCAATAGTTATTTAACTGCTTTTTATGGGGAACGGATGTTGTTAATGTGGCAGTTTATGGGGAAAGAAGTGGTGTATGATGAATTGCTGACCAAGATTGAAAAATTTGGGCAGGAGCAATTGGCGAAACTGGAGTTTTTGAAACATTACACCGGGTTTTATCAAGCTCAAACGGCCTATATCAAGGCCATTGTAACGGAGTATAAAATGCGCCCGGTTCAAATGCCCAATAGCATTTACAATGCGCGTGAAGCCAATCGGGCCTTTTGGAAAGAACAATTCGAGGGTATAGATTTGAATGTGCACACGCTGGCTGATCTGCCCAATGGTCTCCAGCTGGCCGCTCTGTACAAGAATTTCGCAGATTTTATTTTAGGTCGGGATAAAGGTTTTGATGCGACGCTGATTCACTTGAAAGAGCCGTCGGAAAAATCACTGGTGGTGATGAGCCAGGTTAAAATGTTCAGGACCTACGATAAAAAGGCACAGGATTTTATTGAAAAGTATCAGGCTTATATCACTGAACAGGAGATGGCGGGCATCCAGCAGTGGAAGGCCAAATTTGAGAAGATGCTCCCCGGGAATGCAGTTCCCGACTTTAATTTAGCGAATTTGGAAAACGAGAAAGTTAATCTGTCCACCTATGAGGGCAATTGGGTGTACATTGATTTGTGGGCTACCTGGTGTGGGCCTTGTAAGCAAGAGGCGCCTCATTTTGATGCCCTGGCAGAGGCATTCAAAGATCAAAAAATAAGCTTTGTGGCAGTCAGTTTGGACAATACACCTGAATCGTGGCAAAATTATCTAAGTAAGAAGGAGACAACGCATGTCAATCAGTTATTTGGTGGGAATGGTTTTAAATCACCCATTGCTGAGTTTTTTAAAGTCACCGGTGTGCCGCGTTTTATTTTATTGGATCCGGCGGGTAAAATTGTAGAGAATAACATGACCCGTCCTTCTGATCCGGCTACGAAAGCGGCCCTTGAAAAACTTTTGGAATCCTAATGAATTATGGAAGTGAGCCTCCGGCACACTTCTTTTTATTGGTAAATAGCTCATTTGAGTGGATGCAAGAAAGATATGTGTATTATGAGATTTTTATATCGAAAGCGTGCCTGGGCCGTATTGGCCCTGGTATTTCATTTTTTACTGTCCATGGGGCAAACAGAAGGATTGGAAACCTCCGTTCCGATTCACCTCATGGGTAAACATGTGTTGGTTAAGGTTTCTGTGAATGGTCAGGCCGAGGATTGGTTTGTATTCGATTCCGGGGCTTCGCACAATATGATTGATGGCGGCTATGCAAACGCTATCGGTCTGGACGTATCTGATTCCACCTGGGTGGCCGGTTTTAGCGGTAAAAAGCGAACAGCCACCAGTGCCGGGAACCAGATTCAAATTGGCGCGTCTGTTGCCGGTGATATGTCTTTTACATTTGTGAAAAATCTAGATCCTTCCGGACGCGTCAAAGGGTATTTGGGAGGCAGTTTTTTGCGACAAAAGGTGGTAGCATTGGACTATCAAAATAAGTGTTTTGAAGTTTATAGTCAGCGTAATTTCAAGTATTCGGGGCCGGGTGAACAGATGAATGCTGATCACACAGCAGGTGTACCCGCTGTGCAGGCCTCTGTTTTTTTGAAAGGAGATACCTTGCTCAATGGATGGTTCTTTATTGATACGGGAGCATCGGCCTCTGTACTGTGCAATCCCTGGGTCGAAAAAGCTTATCACTGTGTGCCGAAGTTTGACAAAACCCATGAGGTGAGCCTGAATGGCTATGGTGGTGGCTTCCGAACGGTGATGGGGCGCTCTGACTCGCTGCACCTGGGGCGACTGTCGCTGTCAGGTGTGCCAGTTCAAATGCAGGTGACTGATGCACCGGCTTCGCCATCTACACATTCCTATTATGGCTTTATTGGAGCGGATGTGCTGGGGCGTTGCAAAGTGTTTTTTGATTATCAGCGCTTACGTGTGATTTTGGAGCCCAACGGTTTTATGACTGCCCCCTTTCAGGTGAAGCCTGGTGGATTTACCCTGGGCTATAGGCAACCAAACAATCAGGTGGTTATTAAAGAGGTAGGTGCCAATACCCCTTGTGAAATAGCTGGTTTGAAAGTTGGTGATGTTCTTGTGGAGGTCAATGGCGTTAAAGTCAGTCAGTCAGCCATGCCTGGTATTATGCAAATGCTCATGCAAATGGGCCATACGGTCAATGTAAGCATTCAACGAGAAGGGACTGCACACCTGATAAGTTTTGTTCTGGAAGATGTGGTCTGATAAAACAGGGTTCATTTTTTGAATTGAGAATACTATCCTTTTTCTTTATTCCAGTGCGCCAGAAGCTGCTGCGTCAATCGTTGGTGACGTGGCTACTTCTGGTTTTTTAAAGATGATCTCCTGTATGGGATCATCTTTTTTTAGCTACATGGTAAATCGAATTTCACATGGATAAAGGCCGTTCGATATTATCTGCCATTTACAAACCTCACTGTGTATCGAAAATCGACAAAAGCTAATTATAGGAGTGCCCGCATTGAAAACTAAAAGCTATTTTATTCATCCAACACGGATTTCATTAAAAAAGATGCATGCATTCTCAACATAAGTAACCATCTAATGCTCTTTTTTCTATTTTTGTATGCATGAGTATTTTCAAGAGATTAACCTTTTCGTACATCCTCCTTACAATGGGGTTTCTGATGCTCTCCTTTGGTCAGAAAGTAGTTGGAGGGAACAGTCTTGACGAACATGTTTTTCTTAGCTGTGAAGCCCAGGGTACTATTAATGCTCAATTAGCGAAGGGTTATCGTGCATTTATCCTGTTACCTGATGCTCCCATTGAAGATATTCTAAACGATGCAACTCATTTTCTACGCTTAAATCAGGAAGTCCTGTTAATCCTTATCCTTACCCAGCCAAGGCCTGACTTGGCCGACCTGCTGGAACATCATCCCGTTCATGATTACCTGGCCACTCCCGGTAATAACAAGCTCAACGCTTTGGATGATTGTCAAAAAAAGGGAAAACGATTGTTTGTCTTTGCACCCGGTAATGCTTCTTTATGGTATTCCAGCAATGCGTATTTATGCGATTACACCGTGGGTAGTCAATTTCCTGCACAAGTAGAAAGTGGATTCTCCGGAAATCCGGCCAATGACCTGATTCTATTCAGAGTGGACTCAAGTATTCAGACTTTGCCAGATTCTTTGACAGCACATTCACATCAGGTTCCCATCCTATTTAATACCTTCACCGGTAAGCTGCCCAATTTTTTCATCACGGATTGCACAGATACTTTTGAAGCGTTCCATAATTACATGGCGCAACAGAGTTGGTATACTACCAATGTGTTGTACAATAACCAGCCACTGTCTGGTGTATCGTGGAAGGAAATACCGGAATTGATCTCCTATGGGAAAATTCATATTCGCCAAAGTAAAATTAGCCCTCAAAAGAGTGGGTTTCGCTTTTCACCCGATGTCTTTCAATTTAATAGTTTTACAGCCAGGGATACGAAAGTTTTCTATGCTTCTCCCACGCTTCTGGCTAACAAAATGGTCCTCTCTTTGAAGTTTAATGAAAGCATCGCCAACCTGGTCGGGAAAACAAATGCGTCTTACAGTAATCTTGAATATTGTAAGGATGTGACCAGAGAGTGGTGTGGTTTTTTTAATGGCAAAGACCATTTTATTGATTTCAATACGGCCATTGAACTGGAAGACAACATTACTATTTGCGTTTGGGTTCAGCCCACATCCATTGCCGGAAATCATAGTATTCTTGGCAAGGGAGAGGCCTTTTCGGTGAAGTGCAGAGATGGGCGTCTCTTATTTACCACACCAGGGATTCAGGATCATTTATCGGACTCTGTTGTGGTTCGGGAAAATGAATGGCAACATTTAGCTTTTGTTTTTTCTGCCAACAAAGGTGTACGTTTCTTTAAAAACGGTGTATTTATAGGCGAAAAGGAAGCCGCTGATTTTATCCCTTCCAACCATTCGTTGCTGGTAGGAACCAATTTGTGGGATGAATTTTTTGAAGGCATGATGGACGATCTCGCCATTTGGAACAGGGCCCTCAGCGATGAAGAGATAGGACGGGTTTATGCACAGGGACTTGATGAAGAGAGGGTGCCCATGATTAGTTATCTGCTCATGGCTGGCTTCGTGCTGGTGGCTGTCTTTATTTTAGCGTTTCGTTTTATCAGGCGCTCAAGCAGAAAAAAAGAAAGCCCCATCCAGGTGGAGCCAACCATCACACACAAACCATCCATTACAGCGAATCATCATACATCAAACCATCCAACCCTGGAAATATTTGGTGGATTTCGTTTCATCAGCCGGGATAATGAAGACCTAACGCCCCGTTTCTCAATGCGGCGAAAGCAAATCTTTATTCTGGTCATGATTGCGACTTTCCGAGGGCAAGGGATTAGCTCCAAACAACTAACGGATAAAATATGGGCGGGATATACGGCTGACAGTGCCAAAAACAATCGAAGTACCCAAATCCAACGTCTACGCGATATCTTAGCGCAAAATAGTGGGGTAAGTATTGAATTCAAGGATAAAAAATGGATGATCTCCTTTCAGGACGACGTGTTTTGTGATTTAAAATACTATTTTCTTTTATTAAAAGACCTTAAAGCCTCAGGTACGGAAAACCTGGATGTGGAACAATTGGAACAAGTGCTTGCCATCATCGAAAAGGGAGCTGTTCTCCCGCAAATGGAGGATGAATGGCTCGATGAATTCAAGAGTCAGATAGCCGATGATGTACTTGACCTTTTAGTGCCATTGTACCAAAGCAAAGCATTGATTTCAAACCATCGACTGGCGGTGAGGCTGTCAGATGCGCTTTTTATCTTTGATCCGCTCAATGAAACCGCCTTAACGCAAAAAGTCAATCATCTCTTTTTACTGGAGAAAAAGACCTTAGCCCACGAGTGTTTTGAACATTTCAGTAAGAACTACCAAAAATGCTACAATCAGTCCTTTGAAATCCCCTTCTCGGAGGTTCTGAATCAGTAATCCTTCTGGCATCTGGCTCTTCTGTAACTTTGGTGGCTATCGTTCCAGGAGAGTATCCGCAGTGTTAAGGGCTGAAAGGCCATCAGGTATGATGAATATGGTTCAACCTGGATATGCATAGGCTTATTCCGGTTCTATTAGAATTCAACCCACTTCAGGGTTGTGCTATTTTCCTATCATCATCCACGGGTTATCACCAGCGGCTATTATTGTATCACCACTTCGTGGCTAGTACGATTGAATAGTACATACCTGAAAATGGAGTGCTTTTTCCAGATGGAATTGATCCTATAAGAATCGAGTTAAGGTATCCTCTTTCAATTCTATAGGATGAGATTTTTTGTGTGCGGACTATCTTCTTGTTCCAGTACTTTATGATTTTTTTTAGCCGTTACCCCAATTGTTACCCCTGCTTTTAACCGCCCAGGTCTTTTCTTGCCAATGCATTACATCATTAGCGAACGCATAATTATCATGGGTTCATCCTCTTTTTGTAAATTGAATGCGACTGAAAAAATGGCATGCACGAATCCAAATGAAAAAATCTATACCTGATGGAAAAAAAAGAAGCACCTGACCGAAGGAAGTTCCTGAAAAAATCGCTGGCGGTAGTGGCCGGTATTACCATTGTACCACGCCACGTGTTGGGCGGAAGGGGATACATTGCACCGAGTGATCAATTGACCAAAGCCATTATCGGTGTTGGGGGAATGGGCCGTGGTCATATTCCCTATGAAGGGACTAAGTTGTTGGCCGTTTGTGATGTGGACCGGAACCACCTGAGGGATGTACTCCACCAGGTGGGGAAAGGTGTTGCCGGTTACACAGATTACCGCGAAGTACTGCAGCGATCGGATATTGATGTGGTGCACATTGCCACTCCTCCTCATTGGCACGGATTATTGGCTGTGGAAGCGGCCCGGTCCGGTAAGGACATCTGGTGTGAAAAACCCATGACACGAACCATTGGTGAAGGCCAGAGAGTGGTTGAAGAAGTCAATAAACATGGACGTATGTTCCGGCTGAATACCTGGTTCCGCTTTAAGGATACGTTCTATGGTTTGGGAACGTCTGTTAAACCACTTAAAAAGGCCATTGACAGTGGTGTTTTAGGATGGCCCTTAAAGGTGACTGTGAGTGGGATTACCGGCTATAACTGGAAGTTTTACTGGAGTGGAAAACACAACCTGAAACCCATGCCGGTGCCCGATCACCTGGATTATGACAGGTGGCTCGGCCCTGCTCCGTATAAACCTTATAACCCGGAACGGGTGCACTCTAATTTCCGCGGGTATTGGGACTATGACGGCGGTGGCTTGGGGGATATGGGACAGCATTACCTGGACCCGGTTCAATACCTCCTGGGAAAAGATAAAACAAGCCCGGTCCGAATCGATGTCGATGCCCCTCAGCAACACTATGATGCCGTGGGATCGTGGAGACGCATTGAATATACCTATGCGGATGGCTGTAAGATTATTCTCGATGGAGAGAATAAAGATGTAGATGCCGCTTACATAGAAGGGCCGAATGGTAAGATATTCCGAGACTTTGAATCCGATATCCCAAATTTACATAAGCTGATTGAAACCTTACCGGATCCACAACCACAAATGGGTACGTTTAGTGATTCGGTGCGTACCCGTCAAAAATTTGCGCTCAATGAGATGAATGGCCATCGTTCCTGTACCTTGGTCAATCTGGGAGTGATAGCTGTACGGTTGGGACGGAATTTGAAATTTGATCCCGATACACAGCGTTTTATTGATGATGAAGGCGCCAACAGGCTGATCAATCAACCCATGCGTGGCCCCTGGACATTCTAGTTAACATCATTTCTTTCGTGTGATTCATCCAATCGTAAATCAAATAAACAATACAGAAAATACCCATTCAATGAAAAGAATACTATCCATCTATATGCTGTTAAGCCTGTTCCTGATGATAGGCATACAGGCTCAGGATCAGCGCACCCTTGAAACCAAAGTAGCAGATGTGTTGGCGCTCATGCCTACGAACGATCTGGAGCATCTGGATAAAATAATGGACACCGTTATTTCTTATGGTTCTCCCTTTATTTCCCGACTAACTGATCTGATAATTCCACCGGGTACGGGGGATGATACGGCCGTTCGATTTGCATTGAACAGCCTGGCCCGTTATACCAGCGGCTTACAAAATGAAGAGAGCCGAGCCATAGTCGAATCTGAATTTATAAAAGCGATAGATCGACAAAGCGACAGAGCGGTAAAAGTCTTTTTTATGCGACAACTCAATTTGGTGGGCAAAGAAGCCAGTATTGAAAAAGTCAAATCATTTCTTGCTGATGAGATACTGTGCGAACCGGCCACTCAATTGCTTCTTACCATTGGTACCCCAGAAGCAGAAACAGCTCTTTATGAAGCATTGCCCACTGCTCAAGGTAAAAACCGGGTCACCATCGTCAAAGCTTTGGGAGAATTAAAATCGAATAAAGCACACGCTGCTATTCTGGCCCTGGAAGGCGGTAATGATGTGAACCTGCAAAAAGTTGTCCTGGGGGCCTTGGCAGCAATAGGACACCCTGATGCCTACAATACCTTGCTGAATGCAGCCAGGAAGGTTCAGTTTAAATACGAAGCGACCAATGCAGCTGCCGCATTCATTCACTATGCACAGCAATTGGGTGGAAATGGGCACCTGAAAGCTTGTAAAACAGCCTGTTTTGAATTGATGGAATTAAATGCAGCGCCCGGTCTGCTTCACAATAATGCAGCTGCACTGAATATATATGCGCGCTATTTCCAGGATAAAGCAACACCGATACTGTTAAAAGCTATTGATAACAATGATAAAGCCTACCGGACCGCTATTCTATCTACGGCAAAAGAAATGGGAGATGTGCGCACCACAAAGAAGTGGATCAGTAAAGCCAAATCTTCAAATCCGGCTGTTCAGGAAGATATTATTACCATGCTTGGAGAGAGGGGGGATAGCGAAGCCCTGGTTTATTTGCATACAAGTCTTTCTTCTTCTTCCGCTAATGTCCGCACGGCCAGTTTAACCGCCCTTGCCTCTATACAAAAAAGAGAAGCTGTTCCACAAATTATTAGGCACATCACCTCAGGTAATGACATTGAACAGGCCAAAGCAATACTTCTTTACCTGGTTGATCAGGCTCATCTGGCTCCCGTTGCAGAGGCTATGGATCAGACTGCCGGAAGTGCAAAAGCGGCATTGATTGACGTGATCGCTGCCAAATCAGGCCAGCACTATTTCAATCAGATCCTTGCCTGTACTGCAGATGGCGATGATCAGGTTAAAACAGCCGCATTCTCAGCCTTGAAACGAACCGCAAACACTCAAAATCTGGATCCCCTCATTCAACTGTTGTTAAGGGTTGATGACAAGTATGTTATCCCTGTGCAAGAAGCCGTTTATACAGCTGTTATTGCTGATGAGAATGTTGACAAGGGGCTCAATAAAGTGCTTGCAGCCCTGGATAACACGCAGAAGAAGGAGCGTTTAATGGCCATTCTCCCGCAATTGGGGGGCCAACCTGCTTTAGAAAAAGTATCAGCCATTTTCGGCGCTTCAAATGGTACGTTGAAAGAGGCTGCTTTTACCGCATTGACGCAATGGAACGACCATTCGGCCTCTGCTACACTTTTCGAAATCTGCAAAACGAACTCACCGGAGTACCGGGCAAAAGCATTTAACGGTTTTGTTTCACAGATTGCGAAATCAAGTATAAATGCAGATCAAAAACTACTTCAGTTAAGAAAAATCATGACCCTTGCAGCAAATGATGCGGAAAAGGAGTTGGTCCTCACATCACTTGAACATGTGAAAACCTATCTCTCACTTATCTATACGGCTCAGTTCCTGGATCACAAAAGTCTGCAACAAGCAGCTTGCCGGTCAATAATGAAAATTGCCTTACCCGGGCAAGGTGAAAAGCTTGGTTTTTATGGCGAGGCCGTATACCAAATACTGGAACGGACAGAGCAGATTATTGCCGGACCGGAGAGTGATTATTTTAAGATCAATATTCGTAAATACATGGATGTCATGCCAAAGGAGGAAGGTTTTGTGTCGCTGTTCAACGGTGAGGATCTCTCGGGTTGGAAAGGCTTGGTTGGGAATCCACTCACCAGAGCCAAAATGGATGCTAAAACATTGGCCAGGAACCAAAAGGAAGCCAATAAAAAAATGCTGGACAACTGGAGTGTCAAAAACGGAACAATCACGTTTTCCGGTAAAGGGGCCAACCTTTGTTCGGTGAAAGACTATGGTGATTTTGAACTGTTGGTGGACTGGCGTATCACCAAAAATGGAGACAGCGGCATTTATCTGCGCGGCACACCGCAGGTGCAGGTATGGGATACTTCACGCGTTGATGTGGGTGCCCAGGTGGGATCAGGTGGACTGTATAATAACCAAAAGCATGCCTCCAAACCCTTAAAAGTGGCGGATAATCCCGTGGGCGAGTGGAATACTTTTCACATCACCATGATTGGCGATAAAGTGACGGTGTATCTGAACGGAGAGCTTGTGGTGGATAATGTTGTACTGGAAAATTACTGGGACCGGAGTTTACCCATCTTCCCAAGGGACGCCATTGAACTGCAGGCACATGGCACTGATCTGGCTTTTCGGGATATCTATGTACGCGAAATCAATGAAAAAGAGTATGGGTTAACGGCCGATGAAAAAGCCGACGGTTTCACCGCCCTGTTTAATGGTAAAAACCTGAATGGCTGGATGGGTAACAAAACAGATTACCTGGTGGAAGCGGGTGAGATTGTGATTCGACCGGAAAAAGGAGGCCATGGAAATCTGTTCACCGAAAAAGAATACCGTGATTTTAATTATCGCTTCGAATTCAAACTCACCCCGGGTGCAAACAATGGCTTGGGAATACGGGCTCCGCTGGAGGGTGATGCCGCCTACGTGGGCATGGAGCTTCAGATATTGGATAATACAGCTTCTATTTATGACAACCTTGAGGCCTATCAGTATCACGGCTCAGTGTATGGAGTTATACCGGCAAAAAGAGAGCACCTTAAGCCGGTCGGTCAATGGAATACGGAAGAGGTAATGGTGAAGGGATCCACCATTAAAATCATTTTAAACGGTGTGACGATTGTGGATGGTGATATCCACGAAGCCAGTAAAAATGGTACCTTAGATCACAAGCCGCACCCGGGTCTTCAACGTGAAAAAGGGCACATTGGCTTTCTGGGACATGGCTCGGTGGTCTGGTTCCGTAACATCCGTATTAAAGAACTCTAAAGAAGCATCCATGGAATATCGCATGAACCGCTCTTATACAACCGCTCAACTACTGGCGCTCATCGCATGCCGGGTACTGATTGGCTGGCACTTCTTATATGAAGGATGCACTAAACTCATGAATCCCGAATGGAGTGCCAGGGGATTCCTGCTTGATTCAAAAGGCATCTGTGAAAACTGGTTTTATTGGATGGCCAATACCGAAGACGTGCTTCAAACCGTTAATTTTCTAAATCAATGGGGACTTATTCTCATTGGTTTGGCACTTATGCTTGGACTTTTTTCGCGTGCCGCATCCATCGCCGGGGTTGTCATGCTGACTTTATTCTATCTGTCACACCCACCCTTCATTGGTGTTGAATATGCAATGCCGTCTGAAGGTAGTTACCTGGTTGTGAATAAAAACTTGATTGAATTATCGGCACTGGTCATTCTGTTCCTTTTTCCGACGAGTCGGATTGTTGGAATTGATAGATTAATATTCCGATTAGCTGTAGACCATTCAAGCCATAAGAAAGGATAAAAAGGAAATGGAAGAAAAGAAAAAAAATATAGAAACGGCTCCTGGAAAAGTTAATCGACGAGAGGTGCTCAAAGGATTGGCCACGATACCCATTGTGGGCGCACTGGCCTATGGCCTCTACAAAAAAAACAGGTACTATGAGGCTTTAAACGATCATCTGCTGGAAGAACTAAATTTTGATCTGTCCGAAACAAAAAGCCCCCTTGTTTCCACCGATCGAAAAATACGGATCGGCGTTGTGGGTTGTGGGAGCAGAGCCAGCTACTTACTGCGTTCACTGGGGTTTGCCACACCCGCTTACATGGATGAATTGCTGTTAAAGGCCAACACCGAGGAAGGATGGAAGCTTCGGTATCAAAATTTCTTAGAGCAGGAAGATGTGGGTGTCGAAATCACAGCTATCTGTGATGTGTTTGATATTCATGCCGAAGATGCCCTGAAATCCGGTGGTAATACCTTCCGGCAGGGCACCAAAGGGAAACAGGGGAAGGCTCCCAAACGCTACAAAACATACCAGGAATTGGTGAGTGCTCCTGAGGTTGATGCAGTTATCATTGGGACACCCGATCATCTGCATTCACCCATTGCCATTGAAGCCGCCAGAAATGGCAAGCATGTCTACTGCGAAAAGCCGCTTTCGTGGACGGTAGAAGAGACCTACGAGGTCCGAAAGGTTGTTAAAGACAGTGGCATTGTGTTTCAACTGGGCCATCAGAACCGGCAAACCGACAGCTATAATGTGGCTAAAAACATCATTAAGAAGGGGGCCCTTGGTAAGATTTCCTTAATTGAAGTATGCACCAACCGCAATTCACCCAATGGAGCCTGGGTTTATGACATCCATCCCCAGGCCAGTGAAAAAAACATTGACTGGAAGCAATTTATCGGGCCGGCCCCCTGGCATGAGTTCAGCCTGGAACGTTTTTTCCGCTGGCGGTGTTGGTGGGATTATAGTACCGGCCTCAGTGGCGATCTGTTCACCCATGAGTTTGATGCTATGAACCAGATTCTTGATCTGGGAATGCCCTCCTCGGTCATGTCCTCCGGGGGTATTTATTACTTTAAAGATGGCCGGACCGTACCTGATGTGTTAACCATGGCCTATGAATTTGAGAAGCACGAGCTCACCCTTCTGTACAGCGCAACACAGGCCAGTGAAATCAACAGAGGTAAAGTCATTATGGGGCATGATGCCAGTATGAAGGTGAGCAATACACTTGAAATCAATGCGGACCGAAATTCCACTAAATACAAGGACAAAATCAGGCAAGGACTGATTGATCCGGAGAAGCCCATTTTCTCCTATATCCCCGGGAAAAATAAGGTAGATGCGGTAACCTCGGCCACCGAAAAGTATTTTGCCGGAAGGGGCTTGCTGTATACCTATCGAAATGGAAAGCAGGTGGACACCACACATCTTCACCTGCGTGAATGGCTGGACTGCATCCGGCTGGATAATGGTACCCTACCCAGTTGTAACATCGACAGAGCTTTTGAAGAGGCCATGGCGGCACACATGGGTACCATCTCCTACAAAGAAGGACGCAAAACCTACTGGGATTACGAGAAAGAGAAAATCGTATGATTTTCATTCTACAGGATGATAAGTTTTAATGATGAATAAACTAGTCTATGAGGCTTTATAGTTATTTTAGAAAGGTGAAGTTCCGCCTGTCATGAAAATGCGTTAAGAAATCCATTTAATGGAGCGGTAAAAAAGAAAAGTTGTTTGATCTCGATTTAGAACTTGTAGGGATTTGAGTATCAAATTCCACAAGGTTCTTATTCGGGAGAGTTCTTTTCTTTCAGCGTAATGGTATGGATTTTAGCAATTTTAATGCAAGCGGCGGTCTTCTTTGTTTACTTTCTGCGACTGAAGGCAGAAAGTAAAAGCCAGTCCGGCTTGAGGACGGTAAGATTGATCTTTTTCCAGTGAAAATTGTGCAGGCACTAATACTGATTTTTAATATTTTAAAGACCATTTTTATTCGCAAAACATTGATTGTATAACATCATTTATCATGATTGAAAACAAACCAATAAACGTAGGTATCGTAGGATTCGGACTCTCCGGACGGGTGTTTCACGCCCCTTTTATTCACATCAGCCCGCTTTTCAACCTGTGCACCATTGTGTCGTCGAAAGACGATGCCAAAACGATTTATCCGGAGGTTGAAATTGTAAGGGATTACCCTTCTTTACTGAAAAAAAAAGACATCGATCTGGTCATTGTCTGTACTCCCAACCACCTGCATTTTGAGCATGCCAGGATGGCCCTTGAAGCCGGGAAACATGTCATTGTTGAAAAACCCATTGCGCTAACGGCCAACGAGGTACTGGAACTTGATAAAGTGGCCGGACGCTGTCAGAAGCTGTTGCTTCCATACCATAACCTGCGCTGGAATGGGGATGCTCAAACCGTTAAGAAAATAATACAGGATGGACTCTTGGGCGAGGTGCTCGATTATGAATTGCATTTCGACCGGTTTGTACCCAGGCTCAAAAAAAATGCCTGGAAATACATCAATGATACGGCAGGAGGTACCCTCTATGATTTGGGTGTTCACCTCATTGACCAGGCCGTTAATACCTTTGGTCAGCCGGACGCTGTTTTCTGCAGGTGTTTCACCCAGCGAGAAGGCAGTGTGGTGGACGATAGTTTTGATTTAAAACTGATTTATCCCCATCTCAATGTGACTTTAAAAGCCGGTGTATTTGTTAAGGAACCAGGTTCCAGAATCATCGTTCACGGCAAAAAAGGCTCTTTTGTCAAATCGGGTATTGACCCGCAGGAAGCTATTCTGCGCAACGGTGGCATGCCGGTGGGCGAAGACTGGGGGCTGCAGCCGGAAGAAGACTGGGGAATATTAAATACTGAACTGAACGGACTGCACTACAGGGGTAAGGTTGAAACGCTGCCGGGAAGTTATTTCGGATACTTCGAAGATATCTACAACGCCATTGTCCATGGCACTGAACCGGCCGTGACACCGGAGCAGGCCTGTTTGAACATCTTAATCATCGAAAAAGCCATTGAGAGTAGTGAAAAGGGGCAAGTCATAAAATTATAAAGCCATGATGATGGTTTGGCCTTGTATTTACTGTGTTTTTAATGTTGGCGTGTAATGGTACAAATGGGTTCTTCTGTCGGATGAGTCGTAATGATTAAAAATTGGACCTCCCGGGAGTGCTTTTTGCATTCCATAACCGCAACCACGAAGCGGAGGTGAAAAATAGCCACCAAGGCTCCCAATCGCAGAGAAAGCAGGACGGTTATGTTTTTGGAACCCTCCACGCTTTGTGTTGCCTGGGGCTTCATGGCAGAAAATAAAAAAAAATCCCCCTTTATCCGGAAAGATAAAAGGGGATTACCTTAGACATGAAAAACTAGTGTCCCAGGGGACGACTAAAACCTTGCGTTTTGTATTTTTCCAATACAGCCTTTAGTTCCGAAACGATTTCGGGATGCTGCATGTACAGGTTACTTTGTTCCGAAGGATCTGTCGGCAGGTTGTATAATTGACCTTCCGGCGCCCCTTCTATCACCTGATCTTCCGGCAGACTCCAGCCTCCCGATCCTTTGGCATCAATGAATTTCCAGTCTCCCTTTCGGATGGCAAAGGTGCCGTTCACCGAATGATGGATCGTTGCTTCGCGCAAAGGCCCTGTTTGCTTTTCTCCTTTTAATAGAGGCAGCATGCTGTAGCTGTCTTCGCCTTCGTTAGCAGTCATTGTTTGACCGGTTAATTCAGCGCAGGTGGCCAGTAAATCGGTGGTGCAGATCACGTCATCCGATTGTGTGTGGGCGGCAATAGCCTGCGGCCACCGGACAATAAAAGGCACCCGGTGTCCGCCTTCCCAAACGTCGGATTTCTTCCCGCTGAAATGCAGATTAGCCCGGTGTTTAAAGGTTTCAATGTCTGACTCCAGCCAGTGCGAACCGTTATCGGAAGTGAAGATGATTAAGGTGTTTTCAGTGAGTTGGTGTGCATCCAACGACTCCAAAATACGCCCTACCATACCATCGGTCATGGCCACAAAGTCGCCATATACACCTGCTTGCGAAATACCGTCATAGTCTTTGGAAGGAAACCAGGGGGTATGCGGAGACGTCATGGGGAAGTACAGTAAAAAGGGTTGTTTCTTTTCTGCGGCTTGATCAATAAACGAGATGGCTTTATCGGTCAGGTTTTGCAACACGGTGGTATGGTCAAAATCTTCGGCCACATCGCCCCGCCGGTACCAGATACCGCGCGCCTTTTCATCCTTAAAAAAGGGTACCTGTCTGTTTACCGGTGCGGTAACTTGTCCATTTTCAATATAGGTGTAAGGCGCAATGTCCAGGGAGGCGGGTATGATGTAGGAATACGCAAAGCCATGATCCGCCGGGCCACCCGCTACAGGGGCGGCATAATCCACATTTTCGGTATGAAACATGTCCCACAGATTACCGCCGGACCACAGCGGAAGGGTGGAATCCTTTTTCGCCCAGTCGAGGCCCAAATGCCATTTGCCGATACACCCGGTGAAATACCCGGCCTTTTGCATCAAATTACCAATGGTGGTGCGGCCGGGTTCAATCAAAGCGGGTTCGTGCCCCACCAGTACACCACTTTTGAGGCGTGACCGGAAACAGTAACGTCCTGTCAGTATGCCATAGCGGGTAGGTGTACAAACCGCCGAGTTACTGTGTGCATCGGTGAAATGCATCCCTTCGCCCACCAGGCGGTCCAGGTGAGGGGTGGGTATTTTTGATTGCGGATTGAGTGCTTTCACATCCCCATAACCCATGTCATCGGCTAAGATGTAAATGATATTGGGAGGTGTTATTTTTTCTTTGGGTTGGCTGCATCCCGTTATGGCTAATAAAGCAGCCGGAATCATTGAATTTAGCAGTGTGTGTTGCTTCATGTTTCATGGTCTTTGATGTTGCAAAATTAGGCCTTTTCGTTTTTGGAATAGAGGAGTTATGTTGTAAACAGGGGGAGATATGTGCAAATTTCCGGGAAGGGGCGAGATGAAGTGGTTTGTTATGCGGCCACGCGAAAATACGCCTCCGTTTCGTGAATAATCTTTCATATAACCAGGGTGGGTTATCTCGGCGTCAATAGGGTCAAGGGCCCTCGCGGAACTACTAGCATAAGGAATCCATTTGGATTAACCACCCAAAGGGTAAGCAACCGCTATGAGGGGTTTATCTGCCACCCTTTCGGTGACTGCAAACCCCGATAGTGGTCATAAATTACAAGTTTTCTTCTCTTTTGTTAGCACTGTTAAGTGTCTTAATAGTAATATTCGTGTATTTTTTGGTGGAATTTTAATAGCGATCTACAAATTAATACTTGATAAATCCTTTCTGCTCCGCGGATATTTGGAACCACCAATGACTCAAATTATCACAAATGAGAACTGCAAAGCAGTTTATTTATTTGTGAGATTTGTGGTTTGTTTTTAAGCAAGTTGTACATCAAAGTTAAAGATTGTATCGGGCCATGGATGGATTGGTTGATTCATAGAAATTCCTGTTTGGTTCTGGCTTGAGGATTCCGTGAATACTTCCCCAATAGGGTAGCGACCGCTTTTGCAGATGCATCGGTTATTGGGAATGACTTATATTTTTTCGTTGAAAGGTCACACGGATTTATTGACGGCTCATCGGGGAGATTATCCCGGTCATCGGTTAACGTTTACGGCTCATGATTTCACGTTAAATTGTCACGCGTAAACTTATCCCGATGACTCGTTTGCGAAAATGGGGGAAATCTTCCTGTTTTTTAGGGGATGAAAAATGCCAAAACGAGGCGCAAAACGCATCCCGGTCACTCGTTAATGTTAACGGCTCATGATTTAACGCAAACAAGTGAGCCGTACAAACGTCCGGCTCTCCGGGATAAGTTTCCGGGTCATCTGTTAATGTGAACAGGTCACCAGTATGCGCATGCCACTCGTCGGGAAACGTTTCCCAAACTCTGGATGGCATCTATATCACAGAGCTTATAATGGGATGATTTGCTCCCTGGTAGGTAGCTTATTCTATCAATCTGCTATGTTTTTTAGTTAAACCTTTTCGTGAAACGGTTCAAAAATCTATTTTTGTTCCACATTTATCAGCACAATTAAAAATGGCAAAAGAATTTCTACCTACTCAATACACGCTTCAATCCGTAAAATCAGGAAACGTATTTGATGATGCCGGTTGGACCTTAGAGGCGCCCAACGAATGTGAAGGAACCTTGGTTCGGGCCATCTACAAGAAACAACAGTTGGAAGTAAAAGATCCGTCCTTTGGCGTGTTTCGTTTTGCCGACTGGCTGCCGGTACACAAAATGCTGGCGGGTTCATCGGCCCCCGTGACCTATAAAAGTGATGGCTTGGCCCGGCACCTTGGGTTAACCAATTTATACATCACCTTCAGTGGTTATTGGCCGGAGAAAGGGGTGCAAATGCGCACTTGCTCCTTTAAGGAGACGGAAGCTTATTCAGTGGGTGGACGCTTGAACGGCTCTACCAATAAAGTGTTGGTAGTGGCATCAGCCGGCAATACGGCGCGTGCTTTTGCCCGGGTGTGTTCTGATAATCACATTCCGTTGTTGTTGTGTGTGCCGGAAGATAATGTGGATGCCCTTTGGTTTGATGAACCCATTAAAGACAACGTGCGTCTTGTCGTTACCCGATCAGGGAGTGATTATTTTGATGCCATTCATTTGTCCAATATCGCTTGTGAATTGGATGCATTCATTGCCGAAGGAGGCGCCAAGAATGTGGCGCGTCGCGATGGCATGGGTACCACCACCTTGTCGGCCGTGACTGAGATTGGTCGTATTCCGGATTACTATTTTCAGGCTGTGGGTAGCGGAACGGGTGCCATTGCTGCTTGGGAAGCCAACCTGCGCTTAATTGAAGATGGTCGTTTCGGAACCAATAAGATGAAACTGATGGTATCGCAAAACGTGCCTTTCCTGCCCATTCATGATGCCTGGAAAGCCCAATCGCGCAAAATGCTGCCCCTGGATGATGAGGTGGCCCGCAAGCAAGTGGAAGAGATCGATGCCAAGGTATTGTCCAATCGCAAACCTCCCTATGCTATTTTTGGTGGTTTATACGATGCCATGCGGGATGCCGGCGGGGATGTGTTAATAGCCACCAATGAGGAGGCTGCTGCGGCTGCACAACTATTCGAAACCACCGAAGGTAATGACATTCATCCGGCGGCCTCAGTCGCTACAGCTACTTTGATCAATGCGGTGAAAGAAGGTGTGGTGCAGAAGGATGACCTGATCATGCTGAACATCACCGGTGGTGGTGAGGAACGCTTTAAGCGGGAGAAAGCGATCACGTATCTGAAACCCTCGCATGTATTTGACATTAATCCGAGCCTGGAAGAGGTGAAAGACGTTTTAGATAAGCTGTTTTAAGAAATACTTCAAAATAGAATGGAGTCCCCTGTTACTTTGGTAGCAGGGGATTTTTTTTATGGAGGTATTAATGACTTAAAATCTGAACAGAAATAATCCCGTTTCTTGCTAGAAGTCTTGGCGTTACTTTTTTCAGGCTATAAGGTTGGGAGTATGTGTCCAATCACACTTGTCCGGCAGACAATTCTATATCCCCTCCTGGGAAATTATTACATAGGACTCTGTGTAACGATTTTTTAACCGCAAATGACACGAAATAAGGCGAATGCATGACCCCGAAGGGGTAAAACAATAATAGCCCGGGGTGGAACCCCGGGACACTAAGTGATGAAAGGGGAGGCGCAATCAGGAGGTGTTTGGCCGCAGGGGTTCGCATGCGCCGCATGGGAATCGGATCAATGGCGTGTATTTTGTGTTTTTTTATTACCCACAGATTATCACCGATTTCTTACCCTCTGTGTCTCCCTATTCATAGGGAGAAGAAATGCTGCTTCCGATACGACGTGGTTTATTTCAATTGTTTAAACTTCAAATGATATTGGATATCAGATATTAACAAATGATTCCATATCCCCTGCGGGGAAACGATTCAATTTGCCACCTGTTATTCTACAACACTTCATCCGTTATGCGGAATCTGTCTATGGAGTGTACTTTCTTTACTCCGGACAAAATGGTTCATCGATGACGTGGATTATCACCGATTTCTTACCCTCTGTGTCTCCCTATTCATAGGGAGAAGAAATGCTGCTTCTGATACGACGTGATTTATTTCAATTGTTTTAATTCCAAATAATACTGGATATCAGGTGTTAACAAATGATTCTATAACCCCTACGGGGAAAACCTTTTCACCTTTTTACTTTACCTTATCTATTAATCCATCCGCCGCGCTTCAATCACCACTTGTCTTTTTGACAGGAGCAAAAGGTATTGGTTGTACCGGTAATAGGCATCAACCGATTGCAGTGCTTTTAAGAAGGCATCTTCCTGCTTTTGATTGGGGCAGATGCTCATGGTTGAGAGGATGTCTTTGAAAATTAGTCCATTGGAAATCTCGTCGGCTCGAATGGATCCCTGGTAACTGTTACAACCAGCTTCGCCCAAAACCGTCATTTTTTCCGTATTGATTTCAAGGGTTTGGAAGATGCCTTGGCTTAGCTGTTCTTCTCCGGATACTTTAATGACTCCCCATATGTCATAAAGTGTTTGTAAGGGTTGGTTGACAGTACTCTTTTCCACTATTTCCATTAATTCATAGCGGATGGAGGAGGCATCGGCCGGTGGATTTTCAATGGGGGTTTCTTTCACTTTTAAGATGTAGCTGAAACCCGATTCAAACTCAAATCCTTGTATGCGCTCGTAGAACTTTTGCCAGGGTGCCTGGATGGCGTGTTTCACCAGCAAGCATTCTTGCGGAGCGACACCGGTGCATGCCACCGCATACGGAGCCACAAAGTAGGTTTTTATGATTTCGACAGTCCGATGACTTTCCGCAGGTGTTTTTTTAGTGGTGGCGCATCCCAACGACAAGGTCAGGATTAGTAGTAGAACGAATGCGTGTTTCATGATGAATTATTTTGACTTATTGGTATGGCATTCAAAAATAAAAATACTCACATAAAGCTGTACGAAGAAAACACAAAAACTTACAGCGGAAAAGTTTTATGTCTGGCTGCAAAAATGGTCTTTTAAGCCTTTATGAACTACTTTACATTTTTATGCCTCCGGGTTTTGCTCTATAACTATATCTTAAGCAATAGATTATGAGGGTTAAGCAGGTTGTCATCAGACCAATCATTATCCCAAGTTATCTCTTCTTTTGATAGTATGTCAAGGCGTGAGGACTCTGTGTAACGATTTTTAAACCGCAAATGACACGAAATAAGGCGAATGCATGACCCCGAAGGGGTAAAACAATAATAGCCCGGGGTGGAACCCCGGGACACTATGTGATGAAAGGGGAGGCGCAATCAGGAGGTGTTTGGCCGCAGGGGTTCGCATGCGCCGCATGGGAATCGGATCAATGGCGTGTATTTTGTGTTTTTTTATTACCCACAGATTATCACCGATTTCTTACCCTCTGTGTCTCCCTATTCATAGGGAGAAGAAATGCTGCTTCCGATACGACGTAGTTTATTTCAATTGTTTAAACTTCAAATGATATTGGATATCAGGTGTTAACAAATGATTCCATATCCCCTGCGGGGAAACGATTCAATTTGCCACCTGTTATTCTATAACACTTCATCCGCTATGCGGAATCTGTCTATGGAGTGTACTTTCTTTACTCCGGACAAAAAGATCCATCGATGACGTGGATTATCATATTTTTTTTAACCGCAAATGACACGAATTAACGCGAATACTTGACTCTGAAAGGGGTAAAATAGTAATTGTCCGGGGTTAAACCCCTGGAAATTAAGTGAGGAAAGGGGGAGGCGCAATCAGACGGTGTTTGGCCCCAGGGGGTTATACCAATTGTATAACGAAATGATTGATAAAGCATTTTGCTTATTACAATGGTAAATGCCGGTACACAATCATAGATTGATATTTTTATCATTCTATGATTGGTAATCGGTATTGAATGTGCCGCATGGGAATCGAATCAGTGGCCTGGTATTTTGATGATATTTGTCCACAGATTGTTTTAAAACCACAAATGACACAATTGGTCACGAGTATAGCGAAGGATTGGCGCAATGGAGAAAAGGCGTTTTGCAGGTGGATGCTCTATGCACCAGGCTTATCTTTTCCATTGAGTCCGCACACAACTCTTTTTTAGAGTACGTATTATTAGGATTAAGCAGATTGTTATCAGGCCACCCATCATTACCCCAGGCTATCTCTTCTTTTATTAGCACGTTAAAACGTGAGGACACCGTGTCACTTATTCCTCATAATAACCATGCCCGTAGCCATAGCCATAGCCGTATCCATAGCCATAGCCGTACCCGTATCCATAGCCCCGTTTTTTGCGCACCAGCACATCATTCAGTAAAATCCCGGTGTTGGTAATGCCTTCATCTTCGAGATTTTTCAAGGTGTGGGCCATGACTTCCTTGATGGTGTGGCTTTGTCGTACCAAAAATACCAGGGAATCGGCATGGCGCGCCAATAAATAGGGATCGGAAACAATGCCCATGGGAGGTGTATCCAGAATGATGTAATCGAATTGTTGTTTTAATAATTCGAGGAGTTCGGTTGTTTTGGCTGAGCTGATTAATTCAGCCGGATTGGGGGGAATATCACCCGTTGGAATAATAACCAGGTTGTCCTGGCCCGATTCCATTTGAATGTCATCAATGCTTGCTTTGCCAATGAGAAAATTGGAAAGCCCCAGATGGCCGTTGCTATTGATAATTTTATTCAACCCTGGTTTGCGTAAGTCAAATCCCAGCAAGGCCGTTTTCTTGCCTGAAATGGCTAATGTGGCGGCAATGTTCAGGGCGCAATAGGTTTTGCCTTCACCTGGCATGGAGCTGGTCACCCCAATGATGGGACAGGACTTATCACTGTTCATGAACTCCAACCTTGTGCGTAATCGCCGAAATGTCTCGGTGACAACAGACTTGGGATGGTGCAAGGCCACGTTACTCTCCTCCTTGGGACTGTGAATGATCTGCCCCAGAATGGGAAGGGAGGTGATGCGTTCAATGTCTTCAGCATTGATGATTTTGTTGTTGAGTAACTGTTTTAAGGCCAGCGCGATCAATGGTAGAATAAACCCGATTAACAGGGCCTTACGTTGGTTGCCCTGGGTGTTGGGCGATAATTGACCGGCATAGCGGGCGCCTTCCAAAATTTGATGGTCCGGTGTATTGGATGCTTTCTGGATCTGCGCTTCTGAGCGTTTGCGCAACAGAAACGTGTACACTTCATTGCTCAATTCAAATTTACGCTCAATGCCCAGCAAGCGCCGTTCGGTTTCCGGCAGGCGGTACAGCTCGTTTTCGTTGCTTGCTTTCCGCTCTTGCGTCCGAATCACGTCTTCGTTTAGCACCTGCAATTGACTACTAATGGTTTTTAGCAGTGTTTCGCGTGCGATGTTAATCTGGCTTTCCAGTTCTTTTTGAGCCGGATTAAGTATCTCGCTGTACGATTCCTTCATGGACAAACGTTGGCTGTTCAGTTCCATGATGGACCGGATCTGTTCATTGAGCAGGTTGTTATCGGTTTGATACATGGCAGGAGCCACCACTTCGTTACTGCTTAATACGGAGCTGAAATAGTCTTGCAAATACAGGTAGTAGCGACGGGTAATTGCCAGTTGGGCCAGTTGTTGTTCCATTTCCTGCAAGCCTGAGAACAGGTAATCGGCCTTTGCAGAGACACTTTGAATCCGGTTGTCGGTCCGAAACTGACTGAGCTGGGAACCGGTGGTTTGGAGCGTATCGGATATCACCAGTAACTGACTTTCAATAAAGCGGATGGTGTTGGAGGCGATTAGGTTCTTTTTATCCAGGTTGGTGGCAATAAAAACATCTGCCAAAGCATTGAGAAAACGATTGTTCTTAAGGGTGTTTTTACCCGTTAAGGAGACGTTCACAATGGAAGAATTTTCCCCGGCTTTATAGGCTTGTAACCGTGACTTATATTGACTGGCCAGTGCATTTGGATGATTGAATACAAAATAATAGTCCATGTCGGTGGAGGCCCGGCCGCCATCGCAGTTAACAATGAAGGAGCCCCATGCTGTTTTGACCGTTTCGCCAAAATAGTATTCGTTGGAATATTCGGGAATGACAACATTCCCACCACTAATTTTTGTGGCATAAGTATACGTGGAGGCGCCCTCAGATGTGACTTGGAGCCGGTATTTATTATCACTCAGGATGGTGATGTTCATGGGGGTGTTGAGCAATTGTGGGTGCAGGGAGTCAAACTGTACATTAAAGGGTGTTTGTCCGTAGAGCTCGGTGTGTTTTACACTGCCTTTTGCATAGTAGCCTACGTGAAAATCCAACTGGTCGATGGTGCGCTGGATGACGTCCAGCGATGTTAGGATGGCTATTTGATTCTCCACACTGCTTTGGCCCGGTGTTAATCCAAACCCTTCCATCATATTGGCTTGTGGCATGTTGTCGCCGCGCTCTTCCATGAGCAGGGAGAGGCTGGCCCGGAAAACAGGCTGTGTATACCGGTGAATCATGTAAACGGTGAACCAACTGATGGGCACGGTGATGGCAAAGAGCCACCAATAGCGCAGCAGGTCATTGATAAAGCGTTTGATGTCCAGGTTAAAGAAGGTATTGGCGTGCTGCTCTTGTGGAGATTTTCCCGGTAACTGGGTCATATCGGATAAACGTGTTACTTGGTGAGTGACGAAATGGTTAAATAAAGAGCTAAGCCGGCACTGATCATTCCAATGGAAAAGGATTCGCCGATGCCCCAGTTTTTCGCTTTCATTGGGCGTATGTAGAGCATGTCATTGGGGTAGATGTAGTAATACTCCGAGTTGACAATGTTTTTATCGGTGAGGTCAATGGTATAGGTGACCGGGCCTGAGGGTAACTGACGCAATAGCTTCAACTCCTTGCGTTTCCCATACACCGTCACACCGCCCGCCAATCCCACCGCTTCAAAGATGGTGATTTGCTCTTTCTGCATGTCGTGTACCCCCTGACTTCTGAATTCTCCCAGTGTAGTAAATTTATTGGAGGCCAGTTTGAATGTTAAGGTGTATTCCTTTAAGAAGGGTTTGAGGGCTTCCTGTACTTTGCCCTTGGCCATTTTCACGTTACAGCCGGCCAGGTTGATTTTACCCACATAGGGAAAATCAATGTTCATGGTATCATCAATCAGGTAATAAAAGAAGTTTTGGTTTTGTTGAGCGCCGCCGCCTGTACTTCTGGATTGATTGAAGAATTCTGATATTTTCGGATCGGGGGTGGATACATTGATGAACAGGTAATCGTTGGGCTGCAAAAAATAACGGTCGGTAATGTTTTGCAGTTGATTCAGCTCACTCTCCGGATTGTCCTGCAATAACACCGTCTCCCGTTGGGGAATGCAGCTCACAGCTGCCAGCAGCAGGAAAACGAAAAGCGGGTAATATGTAAGTTGAGGAATCAGGTTTCGTCGTCTTGTATTAGTCATATTGGGTTGCATCTTAGAATAAACAGCTTCAAAATTAACTTTTTCTTTAGTAATATTATGTATGGGGGGCTTTTTTTACAGGGAAATGGCCAATTCAAGTTTTTTTACTCCATACCAAAAGGGGGGGCGCCCATGCGTGTTTGAATCATGATGGTGTAATAGGTGTATCCAATACTAAAGCGATTTTCATTGGTTTGGTGACGAGCCTTATTTGTAAAGAATAACCTTAGCAGTAGAATTAGGAAATAGAACCGACTTTATTCCTGGATTCAGGGAATTGTTTTATTCTTTTTCATTCTTGTGCGGTAACCCATTCTCTATCCCCTACAGGGAAATTATTTAATTGCAACTGATTATTCTACAATACTTAATCCGCTACGCGGAATGAGCCGTGGTCAATTTCCTATTGTAGATACTATATAGTGGTAGAATAAGAAAGGGAATTGACCTTAATACCTGAATTCAGTGAATTGTTTTATTCTTTTTCATTCTTGTCCGGTAACCCATTCTCTATCCCCTACAGGGAAATTATTTAATTGCAACTGATTATTATACAATACTTAATCCGCTACGCGGAATGAGCCGTGGTCAATTTCATTATTGTAGATACTATATAGTGGTAGAATAAGAAAGGGAATTGACCTTAATACCTGATTTCAGGGAGTTGTTTTATGCTTTTTCATTCTTGTCCGGTAACCCATTCTCTATCGCCTACCGGGAAACTATTTGGTTTTCAACTGACAGTTCTGCAATGCTTAATCCGCTAAGCGGAATGAGCCGTGGTCAATTTCACTATTGTAGATACTATTCAACCCTATAGTGGTAGAATAAGAAAGGGAATTGACCTTAATACCTGATTTCAGAGAGTTGTTTTATGCTTTTTCATTCTTGTTCGGTACCCCATTCTCTATCGCCTACCGGGAAACTATTTGGTTTGCAACTGACAGTTCTGCAATGCTTAATCCGCTACGCGGAATGAGCCGTGGTCAATTTCGCTATTGTAGATACTATTTAACCCTATAAGTTGGGATGTCTCGTAGCGGTTGTCCAAACAGTTATCTGCCGTTAATTGAATTTAATTTTACCGGACACCAATAATTCTTTGATATGATAATAAGGGTTGCTAAATATTACAATGGAAGTGTGTTGTTACTTTTATGATTATCAGAGAAATTTGCTGCAGGCTATTGCGATTCGCTTTTCTGAAGATGGTTTTTTACCAGCATTTTATCCAACAAAATGCCCAATTATACTCAACCCCGGGTTGAATGGCTACATTCATTTGATCTGGGATGGCATTATTTTATTTCAATTCCTTTTTTTCCATAACTCTTTTCTTGTTTTTGCGTATGCCCCCTTTCAATTGGATTTGTTGGGCTAATCATAGCCGGGCAAGTGCCAAAAATGATTAAATTTGCAGTTGAACTCAAGGGGTGTTTATGTTATTTATACAGGAATAAATTTGAATTCCAGGATTTAAGATTAGTTCCCTTGAGTTAATAGCGCCTCCGGGTAGACATGAAATTATACTGATTATGAACGACTATACCATACGTTTACTGATTCCACTGGCCTCTCTCATCTCCTTTATCATGGTATTTATGTCCATCCCCACTATTTTGAGGGTGGCCCATCAAAAAAACCTGTTTGACGAGCCCAACAAACGGACGGTGCACCGGGTCCGGATTCCTACTTTGGGGGGATTGGCCATCTTCATTGGTTTTTTGTTTACCTACACCTTGTTTGTGGATTGGTTTGAGTTTCCCAAGATTCCTTTTCTGGTACCGGCCTTGCTCATTGTATTTGGCATCGGCATTAAAGATGATATCCTGGTGACGGCGCCCATGGTCAAACTGGCCGGTCAGTTGATTGCTGCCATCATCATTGTGGGTTTAGGCGGGTTGCGCATTACTGATTTTCACGGTTTTTTCGGATTGCAGCCTGATCCCTTGTGGAGCGTGCTCTTCACCGTTGTGGGCATTGTGTTTATTGTCAACGGCTTTAACCTCATTGATGGCATCGATGGATTGGCGGCCATCACGGGGATTATCTCCATCTTATCGTTCTCCATCTGGTTTTACATCAATGGCTATTATCACATCCCCGTATTGGCCTCTGCCTTAGTGGGGGGGCTATTGGCCTTTGGCTATTACAACATCTTCTCCAAGCGGCAGAAGATGTTTATGGGAGATACCGGATCCTTGCTGTTGGGTTTTATATTAGCCGTTGTGGCCATTCGCTTCAGTGAGTTCAACCGGCCTGATAACCGCGCCGACCTGGTGTATACCATGAACAGTGCGCCGGCCGTAGCTTTGGCCATCCTGATTGTACCCATTGTGGATACCATTCGGGTCTTTTTCTTACGGATTTCGCGTGGTGATTCCCCTTTTACGGCGGATAAAAACCACATTCACCACCGGATGCTGACCTTGGGATTCACCCATTTGCAGATCAGCCTGATCATTGGAGGAGTGAACATTGCCTTTGTGGTACTGGCATTTAGTCTGCGCAATCTGGGTATGCTGAAACTTTCCATCTTAATTTTATCTCTGGGGCTGGGAGTGGCCAATATCCCATCGATGGTGCTGTATTTTAAAAGGCGTCATTTAGTCCGTCGTTTAAAGCAGATCCGGAAAAGTAAAAAGCAGGAGTTGGAGCAGTAGAGCGTTGTTCGTAATAGTGCGGACTGGACGTTTATTGAAAATGCAATATCCCGTTTCGCAGAGAGATTTTTAGTTAACGGCCATGTAGATGACATATAATAAATATTTGGAATGAGCAATTTTGCAATGATAGGAGCAGCGGGTTACATTGCTCCCCGACATATGAAGGCGATCAAGGATACCCATAATACCCTGGTGGCTGCTTTGGATAAAAATGACTCCGTGGGGGTGATTGACAGTTATTTTCCCAATGCGGATTTTTTCACTGAGTTTGAGCGTTTCGATCGTCACCTTGAAAAACTGAAACGAAACGGAACACGCATGGATTACCTGAGTGTTTGTTCGCCCAATTATCTGCATGATTCGCACATTCGTTTTGGCTTGCGTCAGGATGCCCATGTGATTTGTGAGAAACCCATTGTGTTGAATCCCTGGAATATTGATGCCCTTCAGGAAATTGAGAAAGAGACTGGGCGGCATATCTATAACATTCTGCAGTTACGCTTGCACCCCAGTGTGATGGCGCTCAAAGAGAAGATTGATAAGGATACCAGCGGCAAAATTCATGACATCGATTTAACTTACCTTACCTCACGGGGAAACTGGTACTATACCAGTTGGAAGGGGGATGTGACCAAGTCAGGGGGGATCGCCACTAACATTGGCGTTCACTTTTTTGATATGCTCACCTGGATCTTTGGGGCGGTTCAGAAGAATACCGTCCATTTGCATACCCACGACCGGGCTTCGGGTCTGCTGGAGTTGGAGAAAGGGCGTGTGCGTTGGTTTATGAGCATTAATTACGATACCATACCGGCTGAAATAAAGGCGAAAGGTATGCGCACGTATCGCACCATCTCCATTGATGGAGATGCCTTTGAGTTTTCAGGTGGTTTCACCGAGTTGCATACCAGGAGCTATGAGAAGATACTGGCGGGTGAAGGCTTTGGGATACATGAGTGTAAAGAGGCGGTGCAGATTGTGCATGACATTCGCCTGGCACAGCCCATTGGCTTAAAAGGGGAATATCATCCCTTGGCCAGACTGGAATTGGCTAAGCATCCATTTGAGTAGGCGGATCGATCGTTACGCAGAGGCTGCGCAGAGTGCCGCTGAGGTTTTTAAATCGCGAATGGGGCTAATTGCTTACATCTGTGTCTCCCTGTTCATAGGGAGAAGAAATGTGTCTTTCATAACGGCTTAAGTTATATGGTATTGGAATAATTAGTTGTTTCTATCCCTAAAGGTGCTATGTTTTATGTCCACAGATTTCACAGATTATCACTGATTATTTTTAACCGCAAATGACACGAATTAACGCGAATGGATACCCCTGAAGGGGTACAATAACAATATCCCGGGGTGGAACCCCGGGACACTAAGTGATGGAAGAGGAGGCGCAATCAGGCGGTGGTTGGCCGCAGGGTATCGCATGCGCCGCATGGAAATCTGGTCGGTGGGGATTCCTTTGTTTTTTTAACCACAGATTATCACCAATTTCTTACCCTCTGTGTCTCCCTATTCATAGGGAGAAGAAATGCTTCTTTCATAACGGTTTAATTTATAATGCATTGGAATAATTATTTGTTTCTATCCCTAATGGTGCTATGTTTTATGTCCACAGATTTCACAGATTATCACCGATTATTTTCAACCGCAAATGACACGATTTAACGCAAATGCATGCCCCTGAAAGGGTACAATAACAATAGCCCGGGGTGGAACCCCGGGGCACTAAGCGATGGAAGAGGAGGCGCAATCAGGCGGTGGTTGGCCGCAGGGTATCGCATGCGCCGCATGGAAATTTGGTTGGTGGGGATTCCTTTGTTTTTTTAACCACAGATTATCACCAATTTCTTACCCTCTGTGTCTCCCTATTCATAGGGAGAAGCAATGCTGCTTTCAATACGATGTGATTTATTTCGATTGTTTATGCTGAAAATAATACTGAATATCTGTGTGTTTTAAATGATTCTATATCCTCTTACGGGGAAACTGTTCAATTGGCAACAGGGTATTCTACAACACTTCATCCGCTACGCGGAATCTGTCTATGGATTGTGAACTCTGTACTTTGGACAAAATGGTCCACAGATTTCTTACCCTCTGTGTCTCCCTATTCATAGGGAGAAGAAATGCGTCTTTCATAACGGCTTAATTTATATGGTATTGGAATAATTAGTTGTTTCTAACCCTAATGGTGCTATGTTTTATGTCCATAGATTTCACAGATTATCACAGATTATTTTTAACCGCAAATGACACGAATTAATACGAATGCATGACCCTGAAAGGGTACAATAACAATAGCCCGGGGTGGAACCCCGGGACACTAAGAGATGGAAGCGGAGACGCAATCAGGCGGTGGTTGGCCGCAGGGTATCGCATGCGCCGCATGGAAATCTGGTCGGTGGGGATTCCTTTGTTTTTTTAACCACAGATTATCACCAATTTCTTACCCTCTGTGTCTCCCTATTCATAGGGAGAAGAAATGCTGCTTCCGATACGATGTGATTTATTTCGATTGTTTATGCTGAAAATAATACTGAATATCTGTGTGTTTTAAATGATTCTATATCCCCTACGGGGAAACTGTTTAATTTGCAACATCGTATTCTACAATACTTCATCCGCTACGCGGAATCTATCTAGGGACTGTGGACTCTGTACTTTGGATAAAATGGTCCACAGATTTCTTACCCTCTGTGTCTCCCTATTCATAGGGAGAAGAAATTCTGCTTTCAATACGATGTGATTTATTTCGATTGTTTATGCTGAAAACAGTACTGAAAAGCAGTGTTTCTTTAAAAGATTCTATATCCCCTTCGGGGAAACTGTTCAATTTGCAACAGGGTATTCTACAACACTTCATCCGCTACGCGGAATCTATCTAGGGACTGCGGACTCTGTACTTTGGATAAAATGGTCCACAGATTTCTTACCCTCTGTGTCTCCCTATTCATAGGGAGAAGAAATGCGTCTTTCATAACGGCTTAAGTTATATGGTATTGGAATAATTAGTTGTTTCTATCCCTAATGGTGCTATGTTTTATGTCCACAGATTATCACAGAATATTTTCAACCGCAAATGACACGAATTAACGGTAAGCATGCTGGCACAGACATCTTGTAGAGAATTTTTTCTGGCTCTACTTTTGCTGACATGAAAACAGCATCCCAACAACGCAAGCAAGATATGTTCGATCTGATTGATCGTTGGCGGCTGAGTGGTCAGAGCCAGAAGGAGTTTTGCCGACAAGAGCAAGTGTCGCATCATACTTTCAAGTACTACACCGCCCAAAAGAATAAGGAAAGTAAGCAAGAACTCAATGTCTCCAAATTTATGCCTGTCACATTAGCTGCCGACAAGCGACCACCAACACTAAAAATTTCATATCCCAATGGCGTTTCCATTGATGTGGATGATACGATAAGTTCACACCTGTTGCGCACCTTGATTCATCTATACTGATATGTTTACATTATCCTCCTCCCTAAAATTCCAACTTTATATTTCTCCAACTGACATGCGTAAGGGGTTTGATGGTTTATGTGGCTTAGTACAGAACCACCTGAACCAATCCCCTACCAGTGGAGAAGTCTTTATATTCCTGAATAAAAACCGGAATAAAGTAAAACTGTTACATTGGTGTGGCAGCGGTTTTGTGCTGTATTACAAGCGCCTGGAAAAAGGTACGTTTGACCTGCCTGCTTATGATATTGAGCACGGAAGCATCCGATTGGATTATACACAGCTGGTCATGCTCATCGATGGCATCAGCATTACGAATCTTACAAGGAAAGAGCGTTTTACATTAGAATAAACCTCTTGAATCAGCTGTAGTCACAGTGTTTTTTAGTATATTTAGGTGTGAATAACACCACAGAACATACAGTCTCTGCTCAGGAGTTTGTCTCCAAAAAGGAATATGATAAAGCGCTCCAGGAAATCACGTTGCTCAAACATCAGATCAGCGAGATGAAGCGATTGATATTTGGCTCGAAAAGTGAGCGATTCATACCCCTGAGAAGTTTGGATAGCGAGCAGCTAAGTTTGTTTGATATTCCTTCTTCATCGGAAGCATCTCCGCCATCTGAAGAAATACACTACACTCGTAAAAAGCACATAAAGGAAAAAGCCTACCCTGTCCGGACCGAAATACCGGAACACCTGCCTCGCGTAGAAGAGGTGCTTGAGCCGGACATCAACCTGGTGGAATACAAAAAGATTGGCGAGAAAGTGACCGAGGTATTGGAATATAACCCCGGGCATATTTTTGTCCGGAAGATCGTTCGTCCGCAATATATTAAATCAGATACAGAAAGGATTGTCATAGCCGAACTTCCTTCACTGCCTATTCCCAAAGGAAATGCAGGGGCAAGTTTGTTGGCCTACCTATTGGTTTCAAAGTATGCCGACCATATTCCTTTTGATCGCCTGCGAAAAATCCTAAAGCGCTGTGGTGCCCAAATCAGTAAATCCACCATAAACGGCTGGTTCAATAAATCAACCGCTTTACTGGAATTACTCTACGAAGAGCTTGAAAAACAACTGTTGCAGACTGATTACCTGCAGGCGGATGAAAGTCCGATAAAAGTACAGGATCCCAATAAGAAAGGAGCACTGCATCGCGGATATCAATGGGTATATCGCTCACCGGTACAAAACCTGGTATTGTTTAAGTATAACAAATCGCGGGGTAAAGAAGTACCAAAGTTGACTTTGAACCATTTTAATGGTGCTTTACAAACTGATGGATATGCCGGCTACCAGCATATGCAAACCAATGGGAACATAACCTTGTTGGCTTGCATGGCGCATGCACGTCGAAAATTTAAGGAAGCCTTGGATATGGACGCAAAACGAGCCGGTTTTGTACTGTCCAAAATGCAGTCTCTCTATGAAATTGAACGTTTGGCAAGGGAAAGACAAGTGGATTGTGAAACATTAAAGCGTTTTCGTCAACTGTATGCCAAACCCATTCTGGAAGAGATTGAACAGTGGCTGAAAACAAACTTAAACCAGGTGGTGCCCCAAAGTGCAATTGGCAAAGCCATCAGCTACACCTATAACCTGTGGCCCCGTTTAAAACGCTATATGGATGATGGTCGGTATGAGATCGATAATAATCTGATCGAAAATGCCATCAGACCGTTGGCCCTGGGGCGCAAAAATTATCTCTTTGCCGGATCACATGAAGCTGCTCAAAAAGCGGCAATCATGTATTCCCTGTTTGCATCCTGCAAAATAAACAATGTAGATCCCTTGAAATGGTTAACAAATGTCTTCAACAGAATTTCGGATTCCAAAGTGACCGCACTAGCTAACCTACTTCCAAATAAATGGAAGGTTCCTACTGAATAATAAAATAAGGCCTATTTTTCAAATGTATTTAAGAGGCCCATTGCCGCACGCTTACAATTAACGCGAATGGATACCCCTGAAGGGGGAAACAATAATAGCCCGGGGCACTAAGAAATGGAAGCGGAGGCGCAATCAGACGGTGGTTGGCCCCAGGGTATTGCATGCGCCGCAATTGCTGCCTTTGATCGCTGATGATATGCCATTTGATAAAAGTACATTTACAGGATCTGACTGATAGAGCTGTCCCGGATTATGGGGATGATTAATGTGTGGAGGTGCTTTTGTATTCAAAAATCACCACAATTCTTATTTTTAAAATAGGTCATGAGGGAGGGCAAGCTCAGGTATCCATTGCCTCTCACTTTGGGTATCTGAAATATGCGATACAGCACTTCACAAAAGGGGCCATAGTCACTGTTGCCATTCAGGGTAATCGTTTTGTTACTGATCAGGGAATGAAATAAGTTCACAAAATCCTTTGGGCTTTTCCCCCAGTCAATTCTGGTGAAGGGTAGGGCGCGATGGGATGTTTGTATTTCCAATTGTTTCAGGCAGAATTGCATCAGGTTGTCCATCCATTGCAGGCAGGTGGGTTTATGCTGGAGGGTGTCGGGCATGGTTTCTGTATAAAGTAAATAGTGAGTTTGCCAATATTGCGATTCGGACTCCCACTCTTGTGCGGTGCTCAGTTCCTGCTCCAACATGCAGCGGTAATCACTGTGGAGTTGAATGGCTACCTCCGTATCCGGATTAAAAAGTGTGAGATTGAGCAGCTGTAATTTACGCCAGATGACCAGAGAGGCCTCGGAGCGTATTTCGTGATGGGTCATTTTTATTAATTCATGGTAATAAAACTGTTCCTGAACTAACGCTGTTGGTAGGTGTGCGGTCAGGTGGTCGATGCTCATTTGAGTAGCCCTGATAAATACTTTTGGTAAGTAGTTCGTCTGCATTATGTGTTGAAGTCGGGTCAGCTCTGTCAGTAAGGGTGCCTGATGCCTGAGGGTGCGATGAATCCAGTGAATCTCTGCATGGGCCTCGCTGAAGCCGGGTAGGCGTCGCAATAGCGGGCTTATGGTAGCCGGGGAAATAATGGACTGAGAAGGTAAGTCCTTGTCGTCACAAAAGCCTTTAAATAGTTGAACACCCGTTTGGAGGAGGTAGGAGAGGCCCAGACTGACCAGCAGATCGTGGGTATACCATTGGAGCGCCAGGCCTGTGAGATGGTCCGGCTCCGGCCAGGGGACCTCGTCTAATCGTTGTTTGAATACCAGTAAGTGACAGAGTTTATCCTGCACTTCAGTAGCAGTGATCTGGCGATTGAGCATCTGTTCATGCCATTGGAATTGCTGGTGATAGCACCCTTCAATGAAAGCTAGGGTATCCTTGTTGTCTGGGAAATGCTTTGGCAGTTCCGGGGTGGACCAGTTGGCTTCACTATGAAGCAACACGTTCCGTGTGATGTGGTGTAAGTTATGTAGCATTTTTAAATAATTTTTATTGAAATTAGAAAGAATATTTGAACCATCAAATAGCTTCATTATGGTTGGTATTTTTTGATGTCAATTAGCTTAAAAAAAGTTGAGTTTTTTTCTGCAGTACATATTTGTTAGCAAATGATTCCAAATGATGGCCTTTGGTGGTCAATGATTGGTATTGAGTTGTTGTAACCTCTTTTGTTAGTTGTAAATGGTCTGATTTGTGATGATATGATACATAGCCCCGAATGCCGGTGGAATTCGGGGCTATTCATCAGACTACCTGTTGCAGGTGCGGTCCGGGAAGGGCCGCCACCTGTTTTTAAGGATGTGTCACTGTGCTCACCAATACACTATTGCTGACGGCTAGTCGTTCCCCACTGCCCACAAAGGCCAGGTAACAATAGAGAGTTGCACCGGTTTCGGCGGACGGCAGGGCCAGGGTGGCTGACCCATCTGCACGGGTGAATTCGCCAATGGAGAAAGTGGGCCACATATTATCCCCACACGCCACGATAAGGGTGGTATCGTCCGCTTTGGCATCGCCGCTGGCGGTGTTGGGCGACCAGGTGAATTGCAACAGGTCGTTCGCCAGGGTGACCTGCGTCTCACTGGGAGGTGCCATGGTTCCTTTGGCCAGGCGCAGCCGGTTGTAGTCGGCCTGAAAGTCGGGATAGCTACCCGTTAAGGCAGTGGTCATAAAATCACTTAAGGCCGCATTGAGGGGTGATTTTTTCTTCACCTGGGTGCGAAAGCCAATACGCAACACCGGGTGAAAGGGTTGTAAGAAACGCACCCCATAGCCAAAACGGGCCTGCTGTTGTTTCTGTGCTTCAGTGGGCTCTCCCTGGCGCGGGCCGGACAGGGATCTTAAATAATCGATCCCCTTCCAGCGACTGCCAATCACCGTTCCTACTTTACCACGGATATTTCCTAAAATGCCTTTGTCATATCGTCCCATGATCTTGTTTTTTAGATGAATGCTGTTTATTATTTTTTCGGTAGCTCCGCGGCTTGTTGGTGAACCGTTTGTAGGCTCGCGACAGCAGAGCGGTGAGTAAGCCAGCCAATATGCTGAGGATCGACTTGATCAGGATTTCCTGCGGATCACCTGATTCAGTGAGCGGCTCAAAGGGCTCCGTGAGTTGCAGAAAACCCAGTGTGCCGATACTTGCCGGAATGAAATTTTTTAATATTTCCATAACGTTTTCATTTTATCTCTTTGGCCAAAAAGGATAAGTGCAAAGTACATCCGCAGTTGCTTCCAAAAAATAACAGTAATATTACCGTAATCAGGGTTCTTAGGGTGCTTGTGGTTTTCATGCATTATTTGGATGGTTTGTTTTTGGATTCATTGTCACGATTGTCCGGTCACCAATTCTATATCTAGCTATGCGGTAAACCACATGATAATCACCGCTCAAATGGTAAACAAGCACTTTGAGGGTTTCATTTACATTGCTTTGGGTATCTGTAAGCCCCGGAAGCGGAAAGAAATTATATACTATTTTCCTTTTGGTGGCATTTTATGAGCTTGAAGACTCTCCTGGGAAAATGTTCCATTTACAACATGTTGTTATCAGTACTTAATTCGCCAGGTGGAATTTGTCGCAGGCAATTTATTAGTGTAGACATGATTCCATCCCATAAAACGGAATACCTCGTAGAGGTTTTACAAACAGTCTTCAACGGTGATTGAATTAAATTTTCATCGGACACCAATGATTCTTTACTAAAACTTTAATAAGGGGTGGTTCAGACAGGTTGTTACAGGGAATATGCCTTAAAGGGATCGTTTAGACCAGTCAGGAGAAATACCTGACAGGTTTGTTGTGGGTGTGATGGGATGTGATCATGGGTGTGTTTTTGCAGGGGGGATTATCAAGTCCTGCCATACGTTTCAGGAACCAGGTGGATCACCTTATTTCATCCAAAAAATTGTGGTTATTAAACTTATAACGGTACATAATCGGTCCACAATTGATCCTTCTTCGGTGCCTGTTCGGTTGTTTTTCGGTTCCATAGAACCGACGCCCGACCGAAGAACACCCGAAGCAACACCGAAGCGGGTACGATCCGGTATCGGCGCTGGATCGGTCAGCTGCCGAAGGAAGGATGGTGAATAATTGAAAATTGTCTTTTCCGCTCATACATCATGGTACTTGACTGTAAAATCGGTATTTTTAGCCCCATGAAGACGCAACTGTTTGAAGCCCTCTTGCGAATGGTGCAACTAGCGCCCACCTCCTTGGAAGATCTTTCCATTGATTGGGAGGATGCCGGAAATCGCAATGCGTTTTTGGAAATGGCCGACCGGGGTGGGGTGGCTCCCTGGTGTTACTACCAGCTGGTGCAGTCGGAATCGTTCCTCGCGGTGCCCGATTCGCTAAAGGAGGCTTTGAAAAGCCGGTACATGGTGACCTTATTGGCCAATCAACAAAAACTGGCGTTGTTCCGGCAGATTGAAATGGTTTTGGGTGCGGCTATTCCGGTGGCCCTGTTGAAAGGAATGGCTCTGGCTTTTTCGGTGTATCCCGATGAGGCGCTGCGACCTATGGGGGACCTGGATCTGCTGGTGCCGGAAGAGCTGGTGTTTGAAGCCCTGGATCGCCTGTTGAGTCATGGCGGAGTTTCGGCACACATTCCTGTGAGTCGCTGGCACGAGGCACACCACGGGCACGTGCGGGCCATTCAGCTACCGCCTTATCAGTCGCTCATTGAGTTGCATGCCCGCCTCTATGCCCATGGCAAAGAGGCCCAGCCACCCGGCATGACCTGGCAGGTGGCTGTGACGTCCTTATCGTCAGCGCAGGGGTCTTTCAAGGGATTAAAGGAGCCTTACCTGCTTTATCACCTGGCCACCCATCTGGATGATAATGCGGTGAAGGGAGGCATTCGTTTGGGCTGGTTATTGGATGTGGCCCTGGTCCTGGAGAAGGCTGCCGATCCCCTGACTTTGGTTAAACAAGTGCTGGCCATTCATCCGCCGGTGAATAAACAGGTGCTGCAGGCCCTGGGATGGGCTTTCCGCCTGATGTCACCGCGTGTTCAGGCGGCCTTGGAGGTGTATTTGTCGGCGTACCTCGATTTTCCGGATGTTGATAACTTTCGGCAGCGTCCCACGGATCAGCACCTGTACCGGCATTCTTTCCTGCAGAGTGTGATGCAGACGCCCGGCTGGTCCACCCGGCTGGCATTAATCTGGTACCAGGTGTTTCCTTCCTTTGAGTACATGCAATTCTATTACCGGACGTCATCGCGCCGGGGCCTGGTAGGGGACTATTGGCGGCGCCTTCTGAAGGGTGTGAAGTAGGTTTTATTACGAGCTTCTTACCCTCTGTGTCTCCCTATTCATAGGGAGAAGAAATGCGGCTTCAGATACGGCGTGATTTATTTTGATTGTTTAAACCGCAAATGACACGAATCAACGCAAATGCATGACCCTGAAGGGGTAAAATAACAATAGCCCGGGGTGGAACCCCGGGACACTAAGTGATGAAAGCGGAGGCGCAATCAGGAGGTGGTTGGCCGCAGGGGATTGCATGCGCCGCATGGGAATCGGGTCGGTGGGGTGTTTTTTGTGTTTTTTAATACCTGCGGCTTATCACCGATTTCTTACCCTTTATGGGGATGTCCAAAAATGATTAATTTTTAACTTTTTGCCACAAAGGCTCAAATGCACTAAGTAACACAAAGCATTGATTATTCTAACAGTAGTCTTCTGGTATTCTTTGTGACTTAGAGCCTTGGTGGCCATTATTTTCATTTCTGGATACCCTCGAAATGCGTCTTCGGATACGATGTGATTTATTTTGATTGTTTAATGCGCAAATGGTGCTGAATATCAGTGAATTTTTAATGATTCTATATCCCCTACTGGGAAAATCTTCAATTGGCAACAGGGTATTCTACAACACTTCATCCGCTACGCGGAATTTGTCTATGGACTGTGGACTCTGTACTTTGGATAAAATGGTCCACAGATTTCACAGATTATTTTTAACCGCAAATGACACTAATTAACGCAAATGCATGACCCTGAATGGGTAAAACAATAATAGCCCGGGGTGGAACCCCGGGACACTAAGTGATGAAAGCGGAGGCGCAATCAGGGGGTAGTTGGCCGCAGGGTATTGCATGCGCCGCAGGGTAATCGGGTCGGTGGGGTGTTTTTTGTGTTTTTTAATACCTGCGGATTATTACAGGCTTCTTACCCTCTGTGTCTCCCTATTCATAGGGAGAAGAAATGCGGCTTCCGATACGACGTGATTTTTCCTGGTTGTTTAAACCGTAAATGACACGAATTAACGCGAATGCATTACCCTGAAGGGGTTAAATAATAATCGCCCGGGGTGAAACTGCGGGACACTAAGTGATGAAAGAAGAGGCGCAATCAGGAGGTGGTTGGCCGCAGGGGTTTGCATGCGCCGCATGGGAATCGGGTCGGTGGGGTATTTTCCGTGTTTTTTAATACCTACGGATTATCATCGGTTTCTTACCCTCTGTGGGGATGTCTGAAAATGATTAATTTTTAACGTTTTGCCACAAAGGCTCAAATGCACTAAGTAACACAAAGCATTGATTATTCTAACAGTAGTCTTCTGGTATTCTTTGTGACTTAGAGCCTTGGTGGCCATTATTTTCATTTCTGGATACCCTCGAAATGCGTCTTTCGATACGATGTGATTTATTTCGATTGTTTAAAGCGCAAATGGTGCTGAATATCAGTGAATTTTTAATGATTCTATATCCCCTACGGGGAAAATATTCAATTGCAACAGGGTATTCTACAACACTTCATCCGCTACGCGGAATTTGTCTATGGACTGTGGGCTCTGTACTTTGGATAAAATGGTCCACAGATTTCACAGATTATTTTTAACCGCAAATGACACAAATTAACGCAAATGCATGACCCTGAAGGGGTAAAACAATAATAGCCCGGGGTGGAACCCCGGGACACTAAGTGATGAAAGCGGAGGCGCAATCAGGGGGTAGTTGGCCGCAGGGTATTGCATGCGCCGCAGGGTAATCGGGTCGGTGGGGTGTTTTTTGTGTTTTTTAATACCTGCGGATTATTACAGGCTTCTTACCCTCTGTGTCTCCCTATTCATAGGGAGAAGAAATGCGGCTTCCGATACGACGTGATTTATCCTGGTTGTTTAAACCGCAAATGACACGAATTAACGCGAATGCATGACCCCGAAAGGGTTAAATAATAATAGCCCGGGGTGGAACCCCGGGACACTAAGTTATGAAAGAGGAGGCGCAATCAGGAGGTAGTTGGCCGCAGGGTATTGCATGCGCCGCAGGGGAATCGGGTCGGTGGGGTGTTTTTTGTGTTTTTTAATACCTGCGGATTGTCACCGATTTCTTACCCTCTATGGGGATGTCCGAAAATGATTAATTTTTAACTTTTTGCCACAAAGGCTCAAATGCACTAAGTAACACAAAGCATTGATTATTCTAACAGTAGTCTTCTGGTATTCTTTATGACTTAGAGCCTTGGTGGCCATTATTTTCATTTCTGGATACCCTCGAAATGCGTCTTCCGATACGATGTGATTTATTTCGATTGTTTAAAGCGCAAATGGTGCTGAATATCAGTGAATTTTTAATGATTCTATATCCCCTACGGGGAAAATATTCAATTGGCAACAGGGTATTCTACAACACTTCATCCGCTACGCGGAATTTGTCTATGGACTGTGGGCTCTGTGCTTCGGATATAATGGTCCACCGATTTCTTACCCTCTGTGTCTCCCTATTCATAGGGTGGATACACCGTTTCGATTTGCGCCAGTCATTTAGGTGGTTTTGCGCCACCTGTTTCGGTTTGATTTGCGCCATTGAAGCGTAACACTTTCGGTTCGATTTGTGCCACTTTGGAAGATCAGTTATAAACTGCTATATCGCGACAAAAAAGCGATATGGCCTACACAATTGATCCGATGGATATAAAACAAATCATCACCTTACATTTAGATGGTGTCAGCAATCGAAAAATAGCGGAAACACTTGGTATTGCACGGAACACCATCAACACTTACATGCAGTTAATCCAGGCCTGTGATCAGCCCATGACATCACTGCTTGAGTACAGCAATCAGGCATTAAGAGAACTTTTTCCTACAAAAACCACGATTGATAATGCGCGTTACGATGCCTTAATGCAATTCTTCGAAAAGGTAAATGAGGCTCGTAAGCATCCTGGTTTTACCTTTCAATACCATTACCATGAGTACACGAAAGGAGCTGTTAACCCCTACAGCTATACCCAGTTTATGGAACACTATCATCGCAAGTATGATAAAATAAAAGGCTCCATGAAACTGGAACATGAAGCAGGTAAGGAGGTCTTTATTGATTATGCCGGTAAGCACCTTTACCTGACCGATAAGGAGACCGGGGAGCAACTACCGGTAGAGGTATTTGTGGCCATTTTACCCAATAGCCAATACACCTATGTAGAGGCTTGTATGAGCCAGAAACGGGAGGATCTGCTAAGTTGCATGGGACATGCATTATTGTTCTACGGGGGTGTACCTAAGGCCATTGTATCCGATAATTTAAAATCGGCCGTTACACGTGCAAGTAAGTATGAACCGGTAATTAACCGCAGTTTTAAAGATTTCGCACGCCATCACAGCTGTGTGATAAACCCAACGCGCGGCTATGCTCCACAAGATAAAGCCCTGGTTGAAAATGCTGTTCAGCTGGCTTATCAGCGCATCTATTATCCCATGCGCAACATGACGTTTTTTACATTAGAAGAGCTTAATAAAGAAATCAGGCGCCTTCTTGAGGCGTACAACGACATGCTATTTACCCGCAAGGAAGCCAGTCGTAAAGAGCTCTTTCAATCCGTTGAGAGACAATACCTGAAGCCACTTCCCACCTGCTCATTTGAGATTAAAGACTACTGTCGTGCCAAGGTTCAGAAAATGGGCTATGTATACTTTTCGCCCGATAAGAGCTATTACAGCGTCCCTTATCGTTACATCGGCAAAAATACTCAGATACAATACACTGCCTCTTCTGTGGAGGTGTATTACAACCACGAGCGCATAGCACTGCATAAACGTAATCCTTCCAAAGGGATCTATATTACCAATAAAGAACATCTGAATAGTTCACACAAACACTATATCTCCTGGAGCCCCGATTACTTTAGGAACAAAGCTGCCGAACAGGGCCCCAATGTACTGGATTGTATTACCGTACTATTGGCACGCTATGATTATCCGGAAGTGGCTTATAAAAGCTCTATGGGCATCATCCAGTTGCATAAACAATATGGATCAGAACGCTTGGATAATGCCTGCAAACGAGCTGTAGCTCTGAACTGCTGTTCGTATAAAAGGATTAAAAATATACTGGAAAATAACCTTGATAAACAAGGTTTTATTTCTGCACATATTAGCAATAACAAGCCTCACATTCCGCACCATGACAACATTCGCGGAGCACAGGCCTATCAATAGAAACAAAGTACGATGAACAACAATCAAACCATTGAAAAACTCATGCAAATGCGCATGGGGGCTATGGCTAACCTGCATAAGCAGTACATCAGCAACAACCAGATGAACGGTTTAACACCGGATGAATATCTGTCTATATTGATTGATCACGAATGGGAAGATCGTCAGAACAAGAAGATTGACCGCCTGGTTCAACAGGCTGGATTCCGTCAGAAAGCAAGCATTGCCGAGGTTGATTATACGGCAACACGCAACCTGGAACGTAACATGTTTAATCGTCTGGCTACCCTGGATTTTATAGCCAGAAAGGAAAATATTATTCTGACAGGTCCCTCCGGCGTGGGCAAAAGTTACCTGGCTCAGGCACTGGGGCAACAAGCCTGTATGATGGGCCACAGGGTTATTTACGTCACTACATCCAGGCTGTTTGCCAGGCTTAAATTAGCAAAAGCCGATGGAACATACCTTAAAGAACTTAAGAAGTTGGCGAAAGCTGAGTTAGTAATACTGGATGACTTTGGCCTGCAAGCTATCGACAACTATGCACGTGAAGCGCTGATGGATATCATTGACGATCGTTTCAATCAGGTTTCTACCATTGTTTCTTCACAGATCCCGGTGTCTGCATGGTACGATATTATTGGTGAAGGAACCGTAGCTGATGCTATTCTTGATAGATTGGTGAATTCATCGCACCGGATAGACTTAAAAGGAGAGTCATTAAGAAAGGGCTTTTTAAAGTCAGAATAAAACAATTTTAGTATCATTGCAGCATCTTTCAGAGTGGCGCAATTTCAACCGAAAAAACTGGCGTAGTTAGACCGAAATACCCATAGGGAGAAGAAATGCTGCTTCCGATATTTAGTTCATTGGGATTACGGACATTTTATACCGGACTTTTATAACCTCAATTTTCGCCTATGTTGTAATTATTTGATCAATCCCTTTCGGAGGTTGAAACCCCCGGAAGTGGTAAAACGTTATAACGCACTCCGGACTTTTAATTATCTTCGCGCAAAGACCTGAATATGCAGAAAAAGCGGATTCTTATTTTTATCGATTGGTTTCTACCGGGGTACAAAGCCGGGGGGCCGGTGCGTTCCATGGCCAATATGGTGGCGTATCTGAAAGAGGAATACGAGTTTTATATCATCACCCGCAATACGGATTATACAGAGACAAAGCCCTATGAGCTTGTTGAAAGTAATACCTGGATTAATTTCCAGCCAGGTGTCCAGGTTTTTTATGCGGATGGGAAACACCAGAACAGCACCACATATAAAAAACTGATGGATGAGGTGAGACCTGAAGTGGCCTATGTCAATGGGGTGTATTCCTGGAAGTTCTCCATTTTGCCATTGCTCATGTGTAAAAAAGCTGCATTGAGTAAGGTCATTGTGGCCACCAGGGGGATGCTGGCTCCAAGTGCCATTGATGTGAAAGGGGGGAAAAAGAAGCTGTTTCTGAAGGTGGTCCGGTTCCTGGGTTTCTATAAAAGGGTGGTTTTTCATGCCACAAATGCGAAGGAAGAACAGGATATTTATGCCAGCATTGGCAAAGATGCTGTGGTTTGTATTGCGGATAACCTTCCTAAAAAGACACTCCCAGAGTTAAGAGCCATAGAAAAGCAAACCGGTGCATTAAAATTGGTGAGCCTGGCACGCATCGCACCGGAAAAAAATACCTTATTCGCTGTGGAGTGCCTGGCTGAATTGGCGCCATCCCAAGGAAAGATACAATTTGATTTGTATGGGCAAATTTATAATGAACAATACTGGCAGCAGTGCCAGGAAGTAATCGCCCGGTTACCGGATAATATCACCGTTGAATACAAAGGAACGGTTGAAGCTGAACTAGTAGGTGCTACCCTGCAAAACTATCATGCCTTGTACATGCCCACACGGGGAGAGAACTTTGGCCATGTGATATTGGAAAGTCTCAGTGCCGGACGACCGGTGTTGATCAGTGATCAGACGCCGTGGAGGGACTTGGTGGATGTGAAAGCGGGTTGGGATGTGGCTTTAGAGGCCGAGGCGCAAAGTGTTTGGTGCCAAATGTTATATAGATTACTTATTATGGAGCAGGAGGAGTTAGATATTTGGAGAACAGGGGCCAGACAAAAGGCTGAAGATTTCATCAATGACGCAAATTTGTTGCAGGGATATAAGAGATTATTTGAATAGGTTATGGCGAATATGTTAACGGATTAACATGGGACGAAACCTGTTTTTAAATAGGGCTTTAATAGAGAATTAATTGTGCTATTTTTATAAGTTCTACAAATTAAGTTCTTCCTGGATTTTTTTAATTACTATTTCTGGGAGTATTTGTTTCATGCATTGGTTATCCATACAGGTTTCTGTGAAACATTCTGAGCAATGAATGGAGTTGTTACGGAACACGGAAGAGCCTTTTACAGGTGGGAACCATAAATTGGGGTAATCACGTGAGCTGAACAATGCCAGTACTTTACATCCAAATGCATAAGCCAGGTGCATTGGACCTGTATCATTTGTTACCGACAAGACGCAGCGAGAAAACACGAGTCCGCTTTGAACAGGAGATAACTGGCCCGTGAAGTCGGTCGTATGTGAGTAGTTTTTAAGTTGTTTTGCTATTTCTGTATCCTCAGGGCCACCCACTAAAATACAATTATAATTATTACATGATAGAAATTCAATGACCTTATCAAAATATGTCAGCGGCCATCTGTTTTGTGGACGCTTGGCACCTACTACCAGTGCAATGTTTTTGGTTGTATCTGATAGATTGTGTTGCACTAGGAGTGCGTTTATCTTTTCATCATCTTCCATTGCAGGAAGAATACTGAACTGATTCATATAGGGATTGGTTACAATACCCTCTTTTTTTAAAAGATTAAGAAAAAATTCCCTAACGTTTGGTATAGTATATTTTAATGCTTGTGTTTGGGGGAATAGACGAGTGACACAAATCTCAAAACCTATGGTATGTTTAGCTCCAGTAAGTCTTGCAAATAATAGATTACGAAAAATTGTCCTGAAGGAAGCATGTGCCTGAGGGAATAGGATAAAGAGGTCATAGTTATTAGGACGCAGCTCCAGGACTAGGTTTCTAAAAGATTTCTCTTGATAGAATATGAATGAGTTGATGGCTGATTGATGAATTAAATTTTTAATGGATACCAATCCTTTACCACCTGAATGGGTTAATAGATCTATTTTTGCTTTTGGATATTGGTGCCACAGACTCTCCATAGCTGGTAATGTGCAAATAGAATCTCCCAATGATCCTGTCCTGAAAACTAATATCCGATTTATTTTGGCATGATTTAGATTCTTTTTAAAAAGAAGAACTCTGGCAAGTTTCAGAGTAGTGTGTTTTAATTTGTAATCTAAGTTGATAAAAAGTTGTGTGATAATAGTTTTCAAATAATTCATTTTTTTTATTTATAATCGAATGTTAAATTGACGTTTAATGAACCATAATACTCCAAATACTAAAATGGTGGATTTTATCAGGTGGTTAAGGACAACAGCAAATTCTGTTTCGGCTTTTACCACCTGTAAAAAAAGGATAGGACTCCATATCAACAGGGTAGGATAAATATCGCTTATATCCCACAATTTTTTCCAGAACCAACCGATGAACATTCCCCAGAAAAACATGAAGAGAAAACCTCCGGTTACTCCATAATTGGCATACCCTTCACCAAGTATACTAATCCCCATAGAGGTGTGTTCACCGATTTTGAGACCAGTATAATTTCGAAAGTTTTCGCGCCCTCCGGCTACTTTCTTGTTGGGAGCCAAAAATCGTGGTATCAGACTTGACTCTAGACCTTCCAGAATGGTTTGGCCATTGGCATGAGCTTTATTCGCTGGTACGTGATGCATAATGGCTGATATGATCCATCCCTGATTAAGGCGGATATTCATATCTTCATCAGAATTGGGGGTAAATATGCTGCCAGTGCTCCATTGTTGCGCCGCTAAGCTTAGAAACAAGACTACTTTATTACCACTGTACCCTCGTTGCCACACCAAGCTACGGTACTCCATTTTTACTGACTGAATGGTTATTGCCAGGAAAATACCCAGAAGAGCAACTCCCAATTTTTTAACCAAGGAGAGTTTCATCTCTCGTGCCACAAATGTAAAAGTTAGCATAGACCATAGTAGCAAGTCGTGAAACATTCCGGCTCCAATGGAAACAACAGCTGTTAAGCTCATGGTAGCCCAAAAAATAGGCCAACGGTTCGGTTTACTCGAAAAGAGTAGGTAAATGACACCAATGTATTTAATATTAGACAGGAGGTAAAGGATAAATCCAAGGGCTCCCGGTAGCAAAGGGCTGAAAAAGGGAATTATTAAACCGACGGCAATTAAAACATATGGAAGTTTTGGATGTAGTTCGAATAGTTGATTAACCCGGTGGCTTAACACGTCGAGGTCGGAGTGGTCTTTGAAAAGACTGGTTCCGAGGCGGAAGGCGATAATTGCCGGTACGGCAAAACTCATATATACTTCTTCTGCTACATACATGTGGTATTTGACGTGGTGTGCATCATTGTGATAGTCAATAAAAGGGCCAACGATCCACTGTAGACAAGCCAAGGCAGTCATGAGATCCACAATGGGTATACGCTGTCCCATCCCATCGATTACCCTTAAAAAATAAAACAAGGTTAGTCCCAAGCCAATGGCACTCCAAAAATAATTGCCAAAAACAATTAAGAAAAACACTAATAGCCCTGATATGAGTATGTTATTTTGATTGGACATAGGTATTGTAAAATATTGATAGGGTAAAGATAGCGAATTTGAAATATTAGTTGTTTTGTCTGTTAATATGCCAGATTGTTTACATTTTTGAGATGTTACATTGAGTCGTTAAATCCTCTATCCTGCCAACACATTTCTAATCGTATCTGCAATCGCTTGAAAACACCAGGGCTCAATTTGATGCCGAATAGAATCTTTTTCAATTTGTTTATTCTGTATTTGTTTAATCAAAACAGATAGTTGATGGACCAAATCTTGCGTATCCTTGGACTTGAAAACGCGGTTGGGCAACAGGGCCAAATCAGCGGCACAACCCACTTTATCAGACATCACTACCGGGCGGCTGCAAGCTATTGCTTCGTTCACCGCCAATCCCCAGGTTTCATTGGGGCCTATAGATGGTAAGCAAAAGAGGTTGGCCAGGCGATAGACTACTGGCATCTGTGATTGATTTTGAAAAGGAATGAATTTAATATCCGGATTTTCATTGGCATCCTGTTTTAATTGCTTTTCAAGAGGGCCTGCACCCAGAAAAAGAAGCTTTAGGGTGGTTGCAGAGCATGTGATGTCCTGAAAATCGGGATTGATGTGCTGATATTTGAGCTGTTTAAAAGCGTCTAATAGTAGGAATGGGGCTTTTTTGGGTTCAAATTTACCGGCAAAGAGAATGACAGAATCCTCTTCCTTGATGCCCAACTCATGCCGCCATAGCCTGGCTTTTTGTTCGTATTGTTTCTCTTGACTATCGAAAAATCGGTCATTATCGATGGCATGTGGCACATGGGTTAGCTGGTGTTCTTTGAGTCCATGTGCTATAAAATAGGCTTTGTTATTTTGGCCTACATAGAGGGCGGTATCGATCTTTTTGTAGATGAAGGTGAGGAAGAATTTGCGGAGTTTAAATTCTAGGTAATTCTTGAACGTAGAGAGTATTAATTTTCGGGACTTGAAACTTGATACGACAGTCTTGATACTTCTAATATCATAATCCAATAAAGTGCTATCTCCACGGAACAGGACCTGAATTTTTCCCTTGAAATAGCGCATGGCTTTTAGGTGTGCCAGATAATTCCAGCCGAAGACCAACAGGTGGGTGGCGCCCCACTCTTCTATTTCTTTGTTAAGAGTAGGGCATTGAATACCCTGGAAATGTTTAGTACCAGGTTTTTTAGAAGTGTTTTTTACAAAGGTATAGTCATATCCCTCCAATAAGGGAATGTCCCATTCAATGGCTTCTCCAAATTTCTCATCAAACAGGTCGGTTTGGCGTTGACTCCATGTGTAGAATACTTTTAACTGAATACCGGATTCTTTTGCCAATAGGGCAAACCAGGGGGCGTTGTATTGGATGGGGTGGGTGGATATGAGGGCTAGTTTTTTCATAATAGAACTAGGGTTAACCGCTGAGAACGCAGAAAACTGTTAATAGCTAATAAGGACGCTATGATTATGAGTTTTTGCTTTTTTTTGCTCCGACTCCGTGTATTCTGCCATTATTTATTTTCACAACAGGTTTTTATATCTTATTTTTTAATTATCTTTTCAATAGTCTCTACCAATTTTCTGGCAGATTCTTTAGCTGAATATTTATCCAAACCTTTGAGATTGGGAGTCCATTTGTCAGTTTTTAAACGTTTTAGGAGTACAGACTCATATGCCTGCAATAATTGACTTTCGCTCATTTCAGGTCGATAGCTAACCGTGTATTGATCAGCATGACAATCTTTCATAACCTGAATTGCGCTACTTTCATGATGAAAGACACTGACCACCGGTCGTTTGCTTAACAGTGACTGATAGGTTTTACTGGCTGTGTAGTGTTTTTCAGTGCTACCTATGATCATCACGGTATCAGCAGCCGACAGGAAATTAAGTATGTGTAGGAATGGATAACGATCCCGATGTTCTTGAACAATGTCAGACAATCCATGATCTTGCGCATAGGATTGAATGGATTTGGCGGGGTAGGGACCGGTACCTATAAACCAGAGTCTAATGGATTCGTCCCATTGACCATTGGTTCTTAGCCTGGATATGGTCTTGAAAAAGGAATGCAATAATTTATGACTGTTTGGAAGAAAAGCGCCAGCATAGAGCCATATTTTTTGATGAGTGGAGCTATCCCAGGGAAATTTGAGATGATCCAATAGCACTTCATGATCCTGAGGGGCGAAACCATATGGCATGGACACATGTGCCATTTTGTGTCCTGTATGTGGGTTATTGATTTCTGAGACAAGACATCCATTCTGATTAAAGAAAGTTGGGAAACTTCGTTGAATAGCAGGTTCATAATAAGGAGTCGATACTCCACTGATAAGAGAGGCCTTTTTTATGGCAATAGGTTCCAGTATTCGGGCAATCCATTGACTGAGAACAGCCCGTCTGTTTTTCTGGTTGCTGATGTCCCGCACCCAAGGGTCAATATAATCTATACCATAAGGTACTTTAGTTTTTTCGTATAGTAATCGTCCTAATAAAGCATTGTAGAAGGAAGGTATGGGTAACCAAATGAAATCGATCGCTTCCTCGCTTATGATCCGTTTTGCTTTTTTGTAAAGCTGAACAAAAGCTCTCAGACCGATATCGCCAACGACACGTGGTTTAGTCACATTAAATGCTTTCACACGAGTTACTTCAAAATCCTGTGAAAAAGTGCGTTTAAAATTAGTGTCGGGTGGTTCTTCATAGTAGCTGGCTTCTACTGTTAACACTCGAGGTTTCCAACCTAATTCAGTCAGAAAGTTACCAATTAAACGAGGGCGCTGAACACCGGCCAGGTTAGCGGGGTACCAATGAGGGTATATGATTAGAATTTTTTTCATAGATTTTTTACACGAGTAGGAACTGATTTTAAATGTCTTGATTTAGTAATTCTACTTTTTTTGCGGTAGATATTCTTTTCTTTACAAATTCTAAGTCGCGTATGTAAATTGTATTATGAATTCCATAGGTATTGAGCTGTTTTAACTTTCTGGTGAATGGATTATATTCAAAAGGCTTAAAATTCAAGTCCACAAGTGCATTATGCAGATTCTGTTCATCAAAACCATACCTGTAACCAGAACCATTAAGTTCGATGATAATGGCCTTTAATGTGTTTTGCTGAAGGGTGTTTGACGCCCCTTGAATAACTTTGGTTTCAAATCCCTCCACATCAATTTTAATGAGCGATGGGATGGACTGCCCTTTTAATAACTCATCCAAAGATATTATTGGAACTTTAATGGTATTATTTTCATCCTTTTGGGCTACCCGATTCATCGTATCTAATGATTGAGTGAACTCTATGAATCCTTTTTGATCTCCGATAGCCCCGTTGAAAGCTGTTACCTTTTCTTGAATGTGATTGATGGATATATTATTGTTCAAATGATAAAATGTTGTAGGAACCGGTTCAGCCGATATGGTCTTGGCCCCAATGTGCCCACTTGCCAGCATTGTATAACTCCCGATATTTGCACCAATGTCAGCAAAATAATCACTTTCTCTGAGAAAGTGAAGCAGAAAACACATGTCATTAAATTCTTGAAGCCCACAATAGAGGTTGCCCGTCGCTCCTGTCATTCCCTTTTGAATAATTAACTTAGCCTTATTCGTGAAAGAGTAAATAATCGGATACGGCATGAGTCTGGAAAAAAATTGCCATTTAGTAACTCTTAGAATGGCCTGAAACCGATGTTTTTTATTTAGAGGATGGTTGGAAACGAATTTATACAAAGATACAATGTTCATAGGGAGAAATTGTGATTATTTTTTCATCTTACTTACATACAAAAATAACTTTTTATCTCTACCGGCAAAGCTCTCAAATAAGCTAATCGTATTTTGTTAAATTATTTTCCTTCTTGTATAATCTATTGGTTGTATATTGTTCAGTTATAAGTGTATTTATATAGGGTCTGATTGGTAGTATACAATAGGAGTATTTCTGATAATATAAGTGTCGTCAAACTGGATAATATTATGTACTACTCTTATTCCTGTTTTTTTCTTATATACTCATCCAAATATCCCTCAATTTACTTGCCTCATATTCCCACGCCAATTTTTTATTACCATTAAAGCGCTCTCTATGTGATATTCTTATATCTTCTATTTTCTGCCTAATGGATACTAACGTGCTACTTATAGACTCAGATGTTTGCCTACATATTATTCCAGCCCTAGGATTCTGTTCCATAAATTGTTGTTGGGCCTGTGTGTTTGTTGACAGGATGAATAGACCGGCCTGAGCATAGGCGATGATTTTATTGGAAACGGCTAATTCATTATTAAGATCTTTACCGGGTTCAAGAGCTAAACCAATATCATGTTGCGCTAGTTCAGTGTGGAGAGCAGCTTGGGTAAGTGGAGGAATGTGATTTATAGTTATGGATGAATGATGCCTAAGTTTTGATTTAAATGGTTTAATGATTTGTCGTTCGAAGGCGGGATCAAGGTCGCCGATTAAGGTTAACGTAATGTTTAATGGTGATGGAGTAATGATTAATGATAATGCATCGAAGAGTTGTTCAAGACCTCGCCCAAAACTAATTTTTTGACTAAACCATACCAAACGCAGAGGATCCATGGAGTTTTTATTTTCAATTTTTGGTTGTTGGAATTCAGTCTTAGGAAAACTATTCAATATTACCTGATGGTTCGCATGACCTCCAATCAATTTTAATGTATACTCCTCAATGAGCGGACTGGCACTCGTGATGGCGGTAGCAAAAGAGACTAACTGCTGCAACAAAAACTTCCTACGTAGTTGTTCATTTTCAGCATCGAATCGGATGTATTCGCCAGGGTGGTAATCTTCTACATCAAATAGAAAAGGGATGTGCCATCTTTTACTTAATTGGAAAGCAGGATAAAGGGCGCCAAGGTTATGGGCACAAATCAAATCTGGTTTATTTTTTAATTGTTTACAAACCTTTAATAATTGAAATGCACGACGATTGCTTGCCAATGCATTAATATTGATGCTATTTTTAAATAAAGGATATATTTTTTTTGCTACTTTTTCTAAAATACCCCAAAATAGCCAGTTAAATTTATTGGTATTCGTGGCGTCTAGTTGTATAAACGTGATTGCTTTTGACCTTTCAGCGTTATATTCCTCTAGGGATTGGAATAAATCTTCACTTTTTTGATCACTCCAATTACCCAACTTGAAGACAACTACTGTAGATTTGAAACCATTACATAAGGCTGTTTGCAGTTCTTTTAATAGGCGTGGATTTGTTGCTAAATTGTTAGTAGTAAGAAAAAGAAGATGCTTCATGTTATCAGGATCAAGAGAATATGGTGATTGCACCGTGATGTCAAATTAATAGGTTGTTTTTGTCGTATTTAACTGGTAATGTGTATTTTGAAGGTATGACGAACCAGATGGAAAATTTTTTCGCTCTTATACTATTTAAATGCTCCAAATCCATGAACTTCTTATTTTTTAACAAAAAAATATTCAAATCCAGGTATTCAATTGAAGAGAATTTCGATTGAAGTATGTGTTTGTATATTTGATCGTTTATCAGATGTAAAGATTGTGGGTGTTGTGGGGATCTTATTAAGTATACTTGTTTATTATTGAGTTTGCAGAATAGAAGGATCTCTCTTTTTGATAAACTTTGCAGGAGATCCGGCATATATTCCATCTTTTATTAATTGGCCTTTAACAACAGAGTTAGCACCTATGACTACGCCATCTTCGATTAGAGTGCCAGGCATTATGATACAACCTCTACCAATCCATACATTGTTTCCAATTGTAATATCCTTAACTGTATCTTTTGATTGCGTCATTGGTATCTCATTCACAGTGTAGTCATGAGAGGCATCGCGTATGGAAGTGTATTCTCCAACCATGACATTATTTCCCATTGTAAAGTTTCCCTGTAAGGCTAACACTGAACCATAAGAAAAGATGCAGTCATTACCGATTTGAATATTGGCAGTAGAATTAAATTCGAAAATGCAATTTTGAAGTATTTTTAAATGCTGACCCGTTTTAATGGATTTGGGCTTGAATCTGCAAGTAACATTTTTCAAAAGGATAATATCAGAAGATTTAAAAAAATAGTAGAACCGTAACATTCGAAGGAATGTTCCAATTCGGTTTATTTTGAAAGATATATATTTGAATAGGGTCATGTACTAGCAGTTAAATATATTTTTAATATGTTAACATCCGAAGAGGAGTGTGTTCACAATAATTTCAGCCGCATCCCCTTTGCCATAAAGTTGCTGTCGAAAGGTTGAATTTGTTTTTTCAAATTCCTGATAAGCGCCGATTATTGTGTTGGTATTTGAGCCTGCCAATTTGTTATAGCCTTGTTGTACAAGTTCAACCCACTCTGTTTCTTCGCGCAAAGTAATACAATGCTTATTAAAAAAATAGGCTTCTTTTTGAAGCCCTCCACTATCGGTTAACACTAACTTGCATTTATTCAATAAATAAAGCATCTCAAGATAGCTGACAGGCTCTATGATATGAAGATTAGGTGCCGTTATTTTTATATTAGCACCTTTTATTTTATTTTTCGTTCTGGGATGTAAAGGAAGGTAAACCGGTAAATTCTTCGAGATCGCTTCGACTGCACTGATGATGCTGCTCAACTTTTCGGGTTGATCGGTGTTTTCAGCTCTATGAATAGTAGCTAAGGCAAAAGGTGTATCCGTATCTCCTGATTGAATACTTGCCGGAGCACAAGCATACTCTTTAAAGAACATGGCAGCATCATACATCACATCCCCGGAATAAACAAGCTTCTTATCAGTGTGTTCAAAACCTTCGTTCTGCAAATTCTTCACTGCTTGTGAGGTTGGATAAAACAGGATATCGCTAATACGGTCGGTCACAATTCGATTGATTTCTTCGGGCATGGCTTCATTAAATGATCGTAAGCCAGCCTCTATATGTACTACTTTTATATGAAGTTTTTTGGCAGCCAGGGCACCAGCTAAGGTAGAGTTGGTGTCACCATAAACCAACACAAAATCAGGCTTTTCTTTGATCAGAATTTGTTCGGTCTCTTCCAGCATTTTACCCGTCATAGCCCCATGACCCAGGTTATTGATGTTCAGTTGGTATTTGGGGGAGGGGATATTCATTTCGGTAAAAAAAATATCACTCATATTAGGGTCAAAATGTTGACCGGTATGAATGATGATTTCTTCTAATGGTTCGGTATACTCCTTACGTGCGGCTATTATCTGTCGACTAACTGTGGCGGCTTTGATAAATTGGGGACGAGCGCCTATTATTGTGACGATTTTGGTCATTGTTCTAACTTATACTAATGAAACTGAATAAAATGAATCAGTTTGTGATGAAATTTTTATTGAACTGTTGTATAGTTTATATTGACAACATGAAATTAAATTTTTATACTTTTTTACAATTCTTTTAATTGTGATGAATTCTGTTTTAAGCCTAGGTGTATAATTATGGAACCAAAAATTGCCGGAATTATAAGGATTAAAATTCTGAAAATTATAGCGCTAGCAATAACACTTTCATCTGATACCTCTGAATTGCTAAAGAGGAGCACAATTAATAGTTCGTCGCTTCCCAACCCATTAAAAGTGAATGGGAATAGACGGGCAAGGGTTAAGATGGGACTCATGGCTATAACAGTTTGTAATGAAATGTTCAGATTTAATAATTGGAAACATTTGTACATTAAAAAATATGTTATAACCCAAGAGCACGCAGACCAAATAAAGGCAACAATTGTTTTTTTTCTACTTATTATTAAATTTTCTAAAATTTCGGTAATGGAAACTTTTTTGATTTTCGCGTCGATAAAGGTTAAGGCCTTGCTGAATAGAGGTATGCGGAAAATGTGTTTATGATAACGAACAATTACCAAAGGCAACAAGCTTAGAGCACCGGCCAAAAGAATGAAATAGTTTTTTGTAACGATGGTGGCATATACCGATAAGACAGATAAGCTGGCGATGGCCACCAGCTTATCGTATAAGCTCACAGAAAACATACGCTCTTTAATTCCGGTCCATCTGTATCCAAAATAACTTTTGGCCACATCGCCTGCACCTGCCGGCATAATAATGTTTAAAGCACTTCCAACCAACAGAAATTTAAACGAATTCCACTGAGAAATCTTTGTTTCTCCGTTATTCATCAAATAGGACCACCTGATGGATCGTGTAAACAGCGAAAGAAACAGAAAGGCAAGCAGGAGAAATGCAGTTGTTACATCAAATGAAAAGTGTAATTGACTAAAGTCTGATACGTTGAATTGTACGATTAACAATACAAGAATAAGTAAACTAACAATGATTTGTATTTTTTTTAATGCCTTGCCCTTCATTTGTTTACTTTTCTTTTTTTAGAATGGCTTGTATTTTAAATAGCTCTCTTTTCAACATGGTATTTTGAATTCCTAAAAAGCCAATAGCCAGGAATTGGAGGCCAAATAAATAAAGCATAAGCACAAAACTTGGCGAAACGATTCGGCCAATTATGGTTTGTACAAAAGCTTCATTTCCACTAAAACGCGTATAAACAAGTATGAGTGATGCCAGTAGTGCCCCAATAGTAAGGAAAAAGCCTAAAAAACCAAAAAGTAAAATTGGTTTTTCGTGCAACAGGTATATTAAATGTGAAATGGAGGTGGCTTTGAATTTGAATTTGGACTTACCAGCTTTTCGTCTGGTTAATGTACCCGGGATTTCTTTAATTTTAAATCCATTTGCCAGTGCCTTGGAGAGGATTTCAAGATGAATTTCTTTGTCATCAGATTCCAATAAAAGGGTTTTAATCGCATCTTTTCTGTAGGCTCTCACCACACAGGTAGAGGTATAGATTTTTTGTGAGAAGGCATAGCGATATAGGATATTCCCCAATTTGGAAATGAGTAAACGGTTTTTACTAACCCCGATTGTCTTACCGCCAGGCATATAGGCTGATACCAGTACAATATCCAGTACCGGATTTTCATCCAGTGTTTGAATCATCCTGCTGATGTGCGCAGCATCATAGGAAAGATCAAAATCGATGGTGATGATAATCTCCCCGGAAGCTTCATCAATACCTGTACGCAAAGCTTTACCCCGTCCCTGATTGATGGTGTACCCAATAACTTTGAGTCTGTCTTCTGCCTTTTCCAGTTCTTTGGCCTTAGTCCAGGTAGCGTCGGTACTTCCATCATTCACAAATATGATTTCATAATCCGAAATTCGCTGGTTGAGCATCTCATCTTTGAGCTTTTCAAGTGTGGTATGGAGATTTTGCTCTTCATTAAACATGGGAGCAATAATGGAATATTTCATGGTGAAGTATTTTTAAATCAAGTTTTATTCTTGTTAAATGAAAACATTGAGCTGTTAAGATAAACAGCTCTTATCCTTTTTTACAAATATTGTTGTTTTTATTTTAAATCGCTGTTTAGTAGTAACTATTTAATAATGGATGTTTATCGTTAGGCTGGACCAAAATCTGATCATGTCTGATTTTGTGTACTATTTCAATGGATTTCTTAGCATCCTCTAAGGTAAATCCATTGCCCTCTAAAATCTTCTGGTAACTTAATGTATGCAAGTCAGTAAAACCATTGCTGAATTCTACTTCATGATTATTAATCAAAATCGATCGGTAGGTTCGTTGTTTTTTAAGTTTTATTTCATCCGGAAGGTCCTCCTTATCTACAGAAAGAAACCATTTTACCTTGGCTTTTTCGAATTGCAGTATTCCGGCAGCTTTACGATCTTCGGATAAATGCACCACGCTTTTTTTTACATCCCCAAATATCCAGGATAACATATCATAAAAATGCACACCGATATTGGTAGCCACACCTCCTGATTTTTCCATTTTACCTTTCCAGCTAATGTCATACCAACTGCCGCGTGATGTAATATAGGTTAATTCCACTTCATTCATTATATTAACAGGCTGTGCTTCCATTTTCTTTTTCAATTCAATAATAGATGGATGCAACCTGAGCTGCAATATGGTATAAATCTTCAAGCCTGATTCCACTTCAATTTCCTTTAGGGCATCCACATTCCATGGATTTAGAACAATTGGTTTTTCACAAATTGGAATAGCATGGCTTCTTAATGCAAACCGGATATGAGCGTCGTGTAAGTAGTTAGGTGAGCAGATACTGATGTAATCCACTTTATCACCTTTACGTCTTAATTTCTCCAGATGCCTGTCAAATCTCTCAAATTCGGTAAAGAACTGAGCATTTGGGAAATAACTATCGATTATGCCTACTGAATCACCTGGGTCAAAAGCTGCAATAAGTTCATTTCCGGTTTCTTTAATTGCTTTCATGTGTCTTGGTGCAATGTAACCAGCCGCTCCAATCAGTGCGAATTTTTTCATATTATTATGAGGTAAAAATTGATGCTAATTTAAAAATGTAAAAGAATCGAAGGTAGGTGAGTTTTTAAATTATGTGTTGATATGCCTTAAAACCAAGTAATAACTCCCAAAGATTCAAACCCGATTTTTTGAAGGCACTCCATGCCAGGTTAGGTTGTTTTTGCTTCAAAGCTAGAGCTAATAGCTTACGTGCATGGTGTTGTTTTTGACGCTTTATGGCCTTCATTGTTTCTAATTCATTCAGGGGAGTATCTTCCGCGTTTAATGTTTTTAATACCAGAGGAAAATGATTGAATAAGTATTCATTGCTCATGTTTCCCTGACAAAATGCTTGCCCTTCGTGACGACGCCACCAGATTAAAGAGGTTGGCATTTTTACTAAGGTATATTTCGTGGCCAGTCGGAAAAGAATTTCAGTATCATTACCAACATAATCATCTTCTTTAAATCCTCCCACTTCCCTGAAGCATTTTGTTCTGAAGATCATACCAGATGGGCCCATATCCATTACGCCACGACCTAAAAAATGTTCTCTATAAGCATCTTGTGGGGTTAGTTCAAAGGGATAGGGTTTGATATCTTCTGGTTTATTGTGCATAATCGCAAAACCAGCAGTAGGAAATTGATCTAACGATTTAACCATCACCTCTAATCCATGTGGATAGATTAAGTCATCCGAATCCAAGTACTTAAGATATTCCCCTTCTGCATAGGAGGCAGCCTTATTTCGATTGGGAAATTGTCCCAGGTTATGGTCGTTCTTAAAAAGTTTTATGCGTTTATCTTTTGAAGCATATTCACTGGCAATATCATAACTACCATCCGTTGAACAATCATCCACAATAATTAATTCAAAATGTGAATAGCTTGAAGCTAAAACACTTTCAATGGCATCTTTAATATATTCCACCCGGTTATATACGGTCATAAGGACCGAAACTAATGGGTTAGTTGTATTAATATTGTTCATAAAAAAATAAATCTATTCCTTGTTTATGTATTATTATAATGATATTATCGATATGTTATGTAATAACATGATATTTTTTCCCTTTAAGTGTGTTGTTTATTTTTGAATTAGAAGATCTAAAAAATCTTTTTCTGGATTGACAGAATAGAAGTTCTTTATTTTATTGTAAGCATGTTGTCCCATTTGTTCGAGTTGTTTTTGTTTTTGCCACATCTGCTCCATCGCTTTATTTATTGAATAGACACTGGGTGCTTCAGCAATAAAACCATTTTGATTGTCTACTATAAGTTCAGTAGTGCCTCCCACATCAGTGGTTAAAGCAGGACGGCCGCAGAGCATGCATTCTACTAATGCCAGAGGTAATCCTTCAGCAGCTGAAGAGATAAGTAAAATATGATTCTTTTCCCATACTTGTTTAATGTCTTTTACATAGCCGTGAAATTCGACTTTGTCAGAAAGCTGATAGTGATTAACCAGTTCTTTTAAGTAGTCCTCAGCATATCCATTTCCATAGATGTTGAGTTTCCAGTTTCTGGATTTCCAATTTTCTTTACGTAATACTTCAATGGCTATATCCTGTCCTTTGGTATTACCAAGATATCCAACCAAAGCAATCTGAAGTTGGTCATTACTGGGCCAGGGTAAAAGGTGAGCGTTGCTAATGTTAACCGGATTTTTTATAACATGGATGTTGGTAAGAGAAGTAACAATTTGGCGTTGGATGGCTTGATGCATGAATTCAGATACTACAAAAACTTTCCGGGCAGTAGTGAAAAATAGCCTTGCCTCTGTATAGAAATGTGTCTCAGGCATCCAGCTGTATTTGGTATTAGAGTGACATAATAAGGAGTATGGATATTTCATCTTTTGGATTATGTATTTCATATCCTTTTGATGGGTAATCATATCATAGCTGCCTCCCTGATTGATTAGAATGTGTTCTGGCTGAAAGTTTACCAATGATTTCCAACTGGAGTTTAATGATTGAATTCGATTAATTATAAAGCGTTTAATCTTTTTAACAATTGGAACATCGTGCCTGAATCGTTCTCTTAAATGTAAAATAGCACCATTATCCTGTAACTCTAATAAACGAGGATGAAGTTTTCTATCCCAATCATAAACAGAAACAAAAACTTGATGTCCTTCTTGAAGTGCTAGCAGTGCAGTGCGGGACCATAATTCTTCACTACCGCCCCATGGAATTCCATCCATTGTTGAGATAAATGCTAATTTCATTTTGAGTCAAGGAGTTGTAATTTTGTATTTTGTTTAAGGCGCTTGTATACTTGTTCGTTGAGTTGGCCAATCTTGTCTTCGTTGTATTTTTCCAATATCATTTTCCGGGCATTTTGGGCCAACTTATATCGCTGTTCCGGATTCTTAAATAAATGAATAATAGCCGATGCTATTTCCTCAGGTTTATGTGGATTAATCATGATTCCGGTTTGGTTATGGTCGGCAATCTCTTTCATGCCTCCAATTTTGCTGAATATGGGAACTCTGCCTGCTGCCATTGATTCACACACTACCAATCCAAAGCACTCCCAGATGCTTGGAAATACACACATATCTGATGCTCTAAGATGATTTGGTATTTCCGTTAAAGGGACGCTACCACTAAATTCAATGTTATCGATGCATTTCGAAAGGTGCTCTTGCATATATTCTTTCATCGATTTACCCTTTATGTGTGATGAACCATCGCCGGCAACAAACCGGAACTTTACATCAGGAAATTGCTCTAAAACAATAGGAATAGCCTTAGTCAAATTTACCAGACCTTTGTGTACATTCAATTTCCCAATAAACAAAACACGTTTAGTATCTGATTCAATTGGTATATTCAAATAGTTTTTATCAGGTACAAATGGTAAAGGAACCACTTTTATTCGTTTTTCGTCAATTCTCCAAAATTTAACAGCCCAATCTTTCATGGCTTGTGAAGGAGCGGTAATAATATTGGCATCTCTGCATGTTAAATAATCGATGTCACTTAATTGGTTTTTATCGTGTTTGCCCCATAGGCCTAAGTTAAGGGTTTGTTTCTTAACAAGATTACTCACCACAAATTTAAGCTTATTAAAAATTGGCGTATAGAAGTTTAACAATCTCAACTGCAGTACCACTGGCATATGAATTTTAACGACCATTGGCAATGAGGGGAAACGTTGTTTAATATGGTAACCATTACCATTGATTTCCGGTGATTCAAAAAAGTCAAAAGGTTTATATTTATGGCGTTCTGAAAATTTAGAAACTACTTTTATACGAAAATCCTCAACAGAAGCAACATGAATGCGATGTACCAAAACACCCTGGTAGTTTTCTGAAATGGTGCGGTCCAGACTACCGGCAAACACCTCCACCTCATGCCCGCGTTGTTGCATTAATTTCGAGATCTGTAACTTGTATGTAGCTATTCCCCCGTTTCCTATATCCGGAGGGAATTCGTATGAAATGTAGGCGATGCGCACAATCAGGAGTTTTTTATAATGTTTAGTAAGGTTTTTTCGGGAGTCAAATCAATTTTATCAAGGGCAAACTGATGCGCATTTAGTCCAATGTTTTTCCAATTATCCTTTTGGTCCCATGCTTTTTCCATTGCCCTATTAAATGCGCCCTTAGTGGTTCCTTCTGAAAGAAAACCTGTGTGACCTTCAACAATTAATTCGCTGTTTCCTCCCACATCAGTAACAATGGCTGGTCTTCCACATAACATGGCTTCCTGCAGGGCTAAAGGCATTCCTTCGCCAAAGGAAGCTAATAATAATATATGGTTGGTCTCCCAAACTTTCTTTATATCCTTCACATGACCGTGAAAAATGACCTTTTGTGATATTCCAAGAAATTTTGCCAGATCTTTCAGGTACTTTTCATTTTCACCTGTGCCATATAAATTTAAAATCCAATTCTTATTTCTCCAGGCATCGTCGGATAATATATCAAAGATCAGATTCTGACCCTTATGTGAGCATTTGAGATTAGCTACAATGGAAAAATGTGTTGTATCAGTTCCATTAGGGTAGGGTAATAGTGCATCTTGACCATTCCCTAAACTTAAACTGTTAGAAATGACTTGTGAGTTATTAAGGTGTTGTTGTAGATTAAGTTCAGCCATATGACGATTGCGTTCTGATACAAATAATACTCTCTTGGCCCGCTTATATACACTTTTTACCTTTTTTCGAATCTCATCTTCCGGCACATAACTGTAATCAGTGTTGTTATGACATATAATATGGAAAGGAATCTTCTCCTTTCTAATTTTTTCAATTAATGCAGAATGTTCATTATATCCGATATCGTAAGAGTGTCCCTGGTTTATAATAATTACTTCAGGTTTAAAGGTATCTATTTGTTTTGAAAGATTTCTGAAACTTTTACCCGGTTTAATCTTATTAATGATTCGAGTAATCAGAGAAGTTTTATTTAAGCTAGAAGGTCTGTAAATGAGCTGAATACCAAGTGATGAAAGATCTGTGTAATGCTCCGGTTGGGAATGCCATTTGTAAACCAGGGCAGCAATATCATGCCCCTCATTTTTAGCTTTTTTAGCTGTATTTACCCATAAGACTTCAGATCCACCCCAAGGTGTATGACTTAATGTAGATATAAATAGTATACGCATAAAGGTTATAATTGAATCCAGTTTTCTGGTATGATTGATAAATTGTTTAATGAGTCAACATTGAACCACTTGGAAGGAGAAATAACAATCTTGTTTTTATATAGGTTAAGCCACGCCCCCCACCAACTGAAGGTGCTGTTGGCAATTATGTTGTGTTTGCAGGTGGTCATTAATTGCATATCTCTATAACTTTCATGGCCTCTGTTCCAGTCCACAACCTTGTAGTTATTTTCTAGAAGGGGGACGATATTGTCTTTTGTCCACAGAGGATCATCAGAAAAAAGAATAAAAAAACATTGAGAATGCATTTCATAGAGCTTACGAATTGCTTTTTTATAATAATTAACATCACATATGTCTTTGTGAATCGGGCTTTTAAGATAATCCCCTCTTCTTATATGAATACTCACACTTTCTTTTTCACTTATTTCTTTATGCAGTTCAAGGTTTCGTTTCTCCTGAAGAGGTGGGAATGAAAAAGTTTGGACCAGTTCTTCTTCTATTTCGCTAAAATATTTATAGCTTAACCAACATCCCTGGAGAAAGGTTGGTTGTTTTTTATGAAAGATCCAGGGTTTATATTCATAGTTAAAGGTGTGTTCATAATAATGGTGAGGTCTGTAACCCCATATTTTTCTTTTCACCTTGTGCAACAGGGTTTGTCTTTTGTCGAGCAAGGTTTCTAATTCCGATAAGCAAGCGTAAATGGGTTGAATCTTGAATATTCTATCCAACTCATAATTATTATGAATCTGGTTTTTAGAATATCCGGTTACATCAATCTTGGTATTTCTATGATACTTTTTAAAGTTTAAGTAAAAAGCATATTGAAACATTTGATTGCCAAGGCCTCCACCTACTTCAATGATAAATGAGTTTGTAAATAGGTTTGAGAACATGATTTGAAATCCGGTTTTTCAACTTTTTTAATAATCGAATGAGTAAGGAGTTTGTTGGTTGAGCACTTGTTTCTGGAATAGAGTTTTTGCATTCTCTCAAAAAATCGTGGCCGCCAAATTTTTCCTTGTCGCGGATGATAATTTTGGGAAAGTATTTATTTTCAGTGGAGTATCCCTCTGGCCAGCCATATGATGAAGGCAAAGCTTTAATTTTTTTATCAAACACATACTTATTTAAATGTGATTCATCATGCCACTTGGCAATAATATTACGTTTTAAATCAAGATGAATGTTTTGGTTTAGAGTTTTTATGAGCTGGAGGTAATATTTAGCTTTCCCACCATTAACCCCCCCCATATAGTATGCAGAACCTTTACTTTCAGAGATATATGCTAATGACTTACTATTTCTCTCATACGGGAAGTCTTTTTTATTTTTTACCCAATTGAATAAGGGGTGGTGTACTACTAATAGTCCATTTTCTTCCTCCGATGGAAATACTTCTTCAGCGACAGGTTCAATAAATAACATGTTAGCATTAAGGAAATAGATGTAATCATAGCTTTTCAGTGTATCTTTCACTTTTAAAAACATGTCGAACCGCATCAATGTATCATAGGGCCAACCAAGTTTTTGTTGGGCTACTTTTGTTACATTATCATCGTTTTCATTTTCCAATGAATTTGCATCAGTAAATACGAAATATTGCTTGTTATGATCTTTAAGGAAGAACTTTTCAGAACTTTCATAGAAAGACTTCCAGAACTTTGTGTATTTACCCGTACAAATATAGAGAATAGCAATCTTCATAAATTATGGATGAGTAATATTGAATAGGGTGAGAGAGTCAAAAGTGGCCACAAGATTAACATTTAAACCATTGAGGTGTTGTTGAAATTCTTCGGCTGTTAATCGTGTGTTTTCCAAAATGAACCAGTTTATCTTAAAATGAGAAATCAGAGGAAGTAGTTCCTGTTCATTAATTACACCATAATCTGCTGGACAAATGTTTTTAAAGTGAATGTTTGCTGTATATGGATGAGTAATGTTAGGCATCAATATTTTAATGTCAGGTTCATCTATAAAATAGTGTAGGAAATATATGTTGTTTGAAAACAATAGCTTCTTAGGAATTTCGGCCCCATTTTTATTAATGAAGTGCTTAAGTTTATTTGTTGCTTGGTGATATGAGATATTTTCGTTGTTAAATCCATAAAGTGAAAAATGGATAATTATAAGCAAGAAGGAATATGCCAAAATAACTAATTCTACTTGGTTTGGCATTGCAATAATTCCTATTATCGTTGCAAAGGGTAATGAAAATTCGATGTATCTTTCAGGTTCACCCAAAAAACGCGAGAACCTGAAGGAGGTAATAATGGTTATCAATGCAGGAACAAATGTAAATATATATAAGGTTTGAAGGTGGTCATTACCAGTAAAGTGAAAAATGAAGTCGATGGTCACAAGAGAAAATATTGGTACAAATATAAAAATGCTTATAAATGCATTATCAAGGACGTATTTTAAATCTCTTTTTTTCCAAAAGTCATAGATGAAATCTCTCCATATGCTTGGTCTTCTATTTAAAAAGTAAACAGGGGCAAGGAATTTTACGAACATGTATTTATGCCAAAACTGACCAATAAAAAAGCTTTTTGCCACCCTTGGCATTAATATAAAGAAGAGTAAAGGCGCTATCACTAACGGCAATGCAATATAAAAATTCCCAAAAAACAAACAGTAAATTGGTGTGCTTAAAAGGATAAATTGTAAAGCAAATTGGCTGGAGAGAAGTATTAAAAGTGCAATTAAACAAAGGATTACTAAGAAGTGGATAGAATTCGTTTTTACATAAAAGTATAGAACGAATTGAAAGAGAAAGGCACATAATAAACCAAACGCTCTCACACTTAGTCCCCTGTTTTTTGCATTCCATAAGAGGTAGTTAAAAGGGGTAAGAATAAAGAAAATGCCCACCAGAAAAAGAAAATAATCTTGGTCTATGCCAATGCTGTAGTCTGTATGAATCATTTTAGCAAAGGCTAACAGACTATAGATGGTAAAAAAAGTAATTATTTGAGAAATCTTCTGATAGTGATTCTTTATCCAATTGATGGGAATATAGGACAACATCCAATGAAAAAATTGAGGATACATAAAATTTTTGTTCTCAATGTAATTTCTGTGCCCTAAGACAAATCGATGTTTATTTTCCTTAATACTGTTAATCAGACCAATATGATAGCCGTGGTCAGAGGTGGGTTTAGAGACTTTAAATTGAAGTAGTGCAATGACTTTATATATAATCAGAATGATGACTGATATGAGTAGAACTTGCATGTTTATGATTAGAATTATTTTCTGTATTTAATTATCCTAGCAGGTACACCCACTGCAATGGCATATTTATCGATGTCCTTTGTTACAACAGATCCTGCACCTACTACAGCTCCTTCACCAATGGTTACACCGGGTAATATTGTAGAACCTGTACCTATATCCACACCATCTTCTATAATAACCGATTTAAACTCAATTGGTTGATAGAGGACAGGTTTATTAATATCGTCAAATGTATGTTCTGAAGTTAAAATTTTCACCATTGGCCCAATTCCAACTGCTTTACCAATGGTTAAATTACCAGCACTGTGAAAGAAACACCCTTGACCAATCCATGTGTTGTCGCCAATCTTCATGCTATTCTTATAATAGCCTTTTAAAATGGTATTATGGCCTATATAGACATTCTCTCCCAATTGAATGTTTTCTGGATGGAATATTAATACGCCATTTTCGAATATAACATTGTCACCCATCTGTTGAAATTGATCCGCAGTAAAAGTCCCATCCCCATGTGACTTATATTGTTTTAAAGCTATAGTTTGCATTAGTTTCAAGGTTTTAACCGATAATTCGTTTTAATTCATTACAAATGTATGGTATGTCATCAGATTCGAGGTGTTGTCCCAGTGGTAATGCTAAGCCTTGCGTATAGGCTTTGTAGGCATTGGGGAAATTATCAGGTTCAAATTGATATTTATTCTTATAATATTGTAAAACATGCAACGCTTGTGCACCAATATTACATTCAATACCTTTGGTTCTTAGTTCACTGAGTAACATTTCCCTGGTCTGGTTTTTATTAATTAAGACATGAAAGGTCTGCCAGGTCATTTTTCGGTTTCCATATTCTTTTGGCAACTTAACATTGGGAACATTTGACAGTAAATCCTTATAACGGCGAGCCTGTTCACTTCTGCAAGCTAAAGTAGTATCAAAATGTTTTAACTGATCGGTGCCTAAAGCAGCTTGAAAATCAGTCATACGGTAATTATAACCAGGCAACACAAAATCAATTTTTTCAGATCTTTCAATGCCATGATTTCGCCATATATTGAGTTGATGAGCAATGTCAGCATCGTTTGTGACAATGATACCACCTTCTCCTGTGGTAATCGCTTTCCGTGGATGAAGGCTAAAACAACCTACTTGACCAAATGTTCCAATTTTTTGGCCATTAAACTCCGTTCCAAGTGCACATGCAGCATCCTCAATAATAGCTAAGTGATGTTTTTTTGCAATAGTCATGATCTGCTCCATATTGGAAGCCTGACCAAATTCATGAACCGGTATGATAGCCTTGGTTTTTGGCGTAATAAACTTTTCTATCAATTCAGGATCGATGCAATAATCCTCTAAGGAGATATCAACAAGTACCGGTTTTGCCCCCACCAGCTCAACTACGTTTGCTGTCGCTGGGAAGGTAAAAGCCGGAACAATGACTTCATCTTCCGGTTGTATATCCAAAGCTTTTAATGATAAGTGTAATGCAGCAGTACCAGAAGAGACGATGATAGCATGCTTTACTTTTAAATACTGAGTTACGGCGTGCTCAAATTCTGAGACATACTTACCTTGTACCAGATTACCTGACCGTAATACCTCAGTAACTTTATCAATAGCCTCTTCAGTAATCGAAGGAGAGGCTAGTTTTATTGTTCTTTTAACCATTGGGCTGTTTTAATAATTCCTTCTTCCAGATCTACTTTTGCTTTAAAATCCAATAAATTGAAAGATTTATCAACTGAAGGAATCCGTAATTCAACATCTGCAGATAAAGCCGGTTTGAAAATGATGTTAGATTTAGAGTTTAATACTCTACACACTGTTTGTGCTAATCCATAAATGGTAGTCACTGCTCTTGCATTACCAATGTTAAATGAATGACCAATAGCGTTAGGAGCTTCTATACATTTTAACAATCCTTCTACAAAATCTTCCACAAAACACCAGGCTCTAATCTGACTTCCATCACCATAGATGGTAATGTCCTCGTCTTTTAGTGCTTTTTTAATAAAGATCTGTATTGCACCTTCTCCTGTTTGTCCAGGGCCATATACGTTAAAGGGGCGAATGGATACAGTTGGAAGGCCGAACTCTTTATGATAGGCTACAGATAAATGTTCACCAGCCAATTTGCTAACTGCGTATGTCCACCTTGCTTCACCTGCTGAACCTGCTACAGTTTCATCATCTTCCTTAGAATTTATGGCCCGACTTCCAAATACTTCGGAAGTTGAAAAGTCAATTATCCGATCTTGAATATTTCTTTGTTTTGCAGCCTCCAAAACGTTTGCCGTGCCGATCATGTTTACTCTCATGGTATGGGTCGGTTTTTGTATTACTGTTTGAATTCCGGCAATTGCTGCTGCGTGCACCACAATGTTGGCACCTTCCATAGACTCATAGACTTTTTGATAATCCAGAACATCACCTTTAATGACAGTCAAATTCGGGTGATTGGCAAAAGTACTTCCTGAAAGAGTATCCCGGTGGAAGTTATCAAATACAATGATATTATTTTTTTCGATTAACCGTGCAATTAGGGTGTTGGCAATGAATCCAGCCCCTCCTGTGATGAAGATAGTTTTATTTTCAATCATTTAATTTTCTTTTAGATATACTATGTAGTTTTTATATTTATAAACTGGCCTTAATTCAGATTCTATTACTTGATGCGTATTTTTGAAATGTGTATTGTTGTATTCACTGCCTGGTTGTGAGATAAACCATACTCTTTGGTGTTTTTTTATTGTTTTTATTAAGGTAAGGCTATCTCCAATCCACGGTGAATTAGCAAAGAGATCTTTCATTCCTTGATTTGTTTTGTGGATACCAATTCCAGGATGTTCAGTATAATAGTACATGGCAGGTTTTGGACCAACTGCAAATGCATACGTTAATGCATTAGATTGTAATATGGCATCGCCATGGTGCCAATTTCTGTTTACATAGGAATAAGGATTTTTCCATCCTTCATTTTTTAATGCATTAATATAGTTACTTGCTGTAAGGCCAAGTACCAAAAGTACAAAAGTGCCAAGGGCCAAATTAGGAAAACCAAAAAAATGAGTGTTTCTTTTTAAGTTATTTTCGAAAATGGTAGATACCCATTCAGCTCTAAGTAGCGCGACTAGCCCGGCTGAGGCTAACAGGTAAAAAACTGGCATCAATGGTAAAATATAACTAAAATGGTAGGAGGGCAGTAGCATGTGTAGGGTAATACCTGAAAGCAGAAAGACACATAGAGCAATTATCATTCTTATTCTTTTTGAATGCTTAAATATCCTTTTAAAAGAGTTTGCAAGATAAAGAAGAGATCCTAATAAAACACTTAGATAAGGGACGAGAAGAAGCTTTTTTAAAACGTTTGATGAAAAGTCTTGAGGAGCGACAAGGTTTATTAAAAAATTAAAGATATGCCCCACGGATAATGAATTTAGCGTGTGGTTTTTGGCAACTTGTGTTGCAGATGTTGATAAACCAGGGTTAGATATGTAATTGATGAAATAGATTCCGAGTATTCCTAAAGAAAGTATAATAATATGCAAAAAAAGTGACTTAAAGTTAATATCAGGATTGAGTAGTAGGTAAACAAAAGCGAAACCAGGGATAAATAGCACAAATAGCGGGTGAATCCAAATTCCAATAATGACAAGTATATTTATAACCCACAGGTGTTTGGACTCTGTTGACTTATGATCCTTTGCTAGTAGATATAAAATTATAAATACAATCGCCGGAGTTACAGAATAGGGTTTTGTGTATGCCGCCCCCCATGTTATTAAATCAATATCCAATGCAGCAAGTAAGAGAGCTAATAGGGCAATTTTGGATTCAAATATTTGTCTTCCCACGCGATAGAAAAACCAGAGGCCAAAGAAAGAGCATATAAGACCAGGGAGCCGAACCCAGCCCTCTGTGTATCCAAATAGTTTAATTATTAGGGCATGTATATAAACAATTGGACCACCCAGTACATAGTAGGTACCGGAAGGCTGAGCAGCATAACCATTTTTAAAGATGTTCGTGGAGGCAACAAGACCATAAAGCTCATCAGGGAAAAACTCCTTTTGGATGGACAAAACAAATCTCAAAATAACAGCCAAAGTTAAAATACAAAATAGAACCGGTTTTTTTTTAATTACTTTGAACATTTTGAGTCAGAGATCAAGTGAATAAGTTGATTTAATCTTTTAAGTTGCAGAATATAATACACATAATGCTGTTTAGTAATTGTAGTACTTAGATACGCGTATCTTAATGTATTTTTCGTCGACAAAATAGTATTGGATATGCTAACCGAAAGGTTATTCAATCCACTCAGAGCTAAAGTAAGTGCTTCCAATAGGCCTGAACCAAGGGTATTTTAGCTTTTTTTCACTGAAGTTTGTAATAACAAACTCACCAAAGTGGTATATGCCATCATATGGATAACCTTTGGGATCAAAAATAGTAACATTTAGAAAATACTTACCAGGCAATAAGGTTTGATTTATTTTTAGTTTGGTTCTGTTTAATCCTTTTTTAATGAATAGGGTAGTGTTGTCTTTTAGTGCTGAGTTATCTGAGTAACTTATCCAATTAGTATTTATGTCGCCAATACTCACAATAAGCGTTGCATTTTCAATTTTTTCAAGCCCTTCTATAATCGTTTCTACAACGATTGGTTGAAAGAGTTGGGCGGTCTCAATAATTTGATCATTTGTGTTTTTAAGCCATATTTCTTTAATATGTGCTTTGTTTTTTATCCAATTATTTCTGGGGTAATTGCTAGCTATTACACCAAATTTCCCAGATAATCCTCCATTTAAATACAGATTGATAATTTCATCAGTTTGGCCATCCGAATTTACAAGTCCATTTTCCAATAATACAGATCTACCACATAGTTTTTTAACAGCTGCCATGTTGTGGCTTACAAATAGTACTGTTCGCCCATGGTTTTGGGAGACATCCTGCATCTTACCAATCGCTTTTTTCTGAAACTCGGCATCGCCCACGGCCAGTACTTCATCAACCACCAGTATTTCCGGTTCCAAGTGAGCTGCGATGGCAAAGCCCAGGCGCACGGTCATACCCGAGGAGTAGCGTTTGGTGGGGGTGTCGAGGTATTTGGCCACACCGGCAAAGTCTACTATCTCATCCAGCTTCTTAGCAATCTCCCACTTGCGCATGCCCATGATGGTGCCGTTCATGTAGATGTTTTCGCGGCCGGTCATATCCGGGTGAAAACCTGTGCCTACCTCCAGCAGGGAGGCCATTCGGCCTTTGGTTTGATGCTGCCGGTGGTGGGGGAGGTCACGCGGGAGAGGAGTTTTAAGAGGGTGCTTTTACCGGCGCCGTTCTTACCGATGATGCCCAGCACTTCGCCTTCTTTTACTTCGAGGTTGATGTCGCGCAGGGCGGCTACCAGTTCGCCTTTTTCGGCTTTCTGGGTGCGATCGTTCACATGGCCTATCTTGGCGTAGGGGTCGTCCTGGCCGAGGATGTTCATTCGCACCAACCTGTTGAGGTCGTGGGAGAGTGTGCCGGTGCCTACCTCGCCGAGGCGGTAGATTTTACTGAGGTTTTCTATTTTAATTACTGTCTTTGACATCTATTTGATATTCGATTTGACTTTGCTTCGCAGATATTTTTTTGAACCACGAATTTAGCGAATTATACGAATTGTTAAATGCTTACGCATTTTTGTTATAATGGTTTCTTTGATATTGACGTTGTCCAGGCCCAGGATATTCATACGCACGAAACGATTTAGGTCGTGGAAGAGGGTACCCGTTCCAACTTCGCGGAGGCGATAGATTTTACTGAGGTTTTCTATTTTGATTACTGTCTTTGACATGTATTACTTCTATTCTTTTACTGCTTCGCAGATATTTTTTAGAACCACGAATTTAGCGAATTATACGAATTGTTAAATGCTTACGCATTTTTGTTATAATGGTTTCTTTGATATTGACGTTGTCCAGGTCCAGGATATTCATACGCACGAAACGATTCAGGTCGTGGAAGAGGGTACCCGTTCCAACTTCACCGAGGCGGTATATCTTACTTAAATTTTCAATCTTAATAACTGTATTCGACATGAATTACTTTTATTCTTGTACTGCTTCACAGTTTTTTGAACCACGAATTTAGCGAATTATAAACAGCTTCGCTATTATTTAGAACTGCTAGCAGTTCTAAATATAATTAGTGAAATTCGTATAATTCGTGGTTTTCTATTTTATAATACGCTTGTATTCCAATGAGGTTTCACCGAAGTTAATAAGCAATCCAAGTCTATAGCCTGTTGCTTTTAGGTAATTAAACACTTGTGCTTCGTGAATGTTATCCAGTTCTTTTACAGCTTTTAGCTCAACGATTATTTTGTCGAAACAAATAAAATCAGCGATGTATTGCTTATTAAGGGTGATGCCATTGTACTCAATACTTAATGAAGCTTCACGTTTAAAAGGAATATCTTGATTTTCTAATTCAATTTGTAATGCCTCCTGATATACTTGTTCCAAAAAGCCACATCCAAGAGTTGAATGTACCTTCATGGCTGCTCCGATAACCTTATATGCTTCTTCTTTGTAAATCATTTTTTCTTGAACCACGAATTTAGCGAATTAAACGAATCTAAATTGTTTGTTTTAAAGGAACTGCAAAGCAGTTCTTTAATTAGTTTAATTAGAGTAATTCGTGGTTTAAAAACTAAGTAAGCTGTAAGTCAAAATTAATTAGTGTTAAACAGTATCGATGAAGTTACGCTCTGTTTTGTGGAAAATCACAATGCCTGCAAAGAGTATGACGGCAGCAACCGCGGCACTATACCCCAGGCTCATCCAGCTGAAATACCCGGCGCCTAAAAAGGCATATTTAAAGCCTTCGAGGATGGGGGTGAAGGGGTTGAGCATCAGTATGTCTTTCATGAGTCCGGGTTCAATGGTGCTGACCGGGTAAATCACCGGCGAGGCGTACATTAACAGTTGAACACCAAAGGAAAGCAGGAATACCAGGTCGCGGTATTTAGTCGTCCAGGAGGTGAAAATGATGCCGGTACCCAGTCCGAAGGCCGCCATGAGTAAGATATAGATAGGGAGCAGGGCGATGGTCCAGTTGGGATGGACCGGGGCCTCGCTGAAAAAGATGTAATAGAGGTACACCAGCATAAAGAAGCCAAACTGGATGGCGAACTTGATGAGTCCGCTGGTTACTTTGGCAAAGGGCATGATGAGTCGTGGGAAGTAGACCTTGCCAAAGATGTTGGCATTCTCTGTAAATGTTTTGGCTGTTGTGTTAAAGCTTTCTGCAAAATAATTCCATATGGTAATGCCGGCCAGGTAAAACAGTACTTGGGGTGCACCATCGGTACTGATTTGTGCGATACGTCCGAAGACAACAATATAAATCAGCGTCGTTAAGATGGGTTGCACGACAAACCAGATGGGGCCCAGTATGGTTTGCTTGTAGACTGTGATGATGTCGCGCTTTACAAACATACGCAACAGGTCACGGTATCGCCAAATCTCTTTGAAATTAATATCAAAAGCGTGCCGTTTGGGGCGTATGATTAAATCGTATTCTTTCATTATGTTGATAACTAATTGAGCGAATTTAATTATTGGTGGGTAATCATTAATTAGATTATTCGATTGGTTCGATCAAACAACGGAGCATTGTAGTTTTTTACCCTTCAAAGCTTATTTCTCCGGTTCATCATTTTATTTCACAAACGGATGCGTTGTTATTTCTCCTTTAGCCAAGGGGTGATACTCCCCTTTTAATCCGATTGCTTCCTGGTTACGAATATCGTGAACGATTTCAATGGCTTGTCGGGTGTCGCCAATTCTAAAACCTTCACCTTTTAATATGTTTTGGTAGCTAATGGTATGTAAATCTGTAAAACCACCACTAAATTCAATTTCCTCACCATCAATGGTAATGGAACGATAGGTGCGCATGCCTTTGTCCTTGATTGCCTGTGGTATAGTGTCGTAGTTGATCGACAAGAACCAGCGTACACGTGCTTTTTCTAATTCCAGATAACCGGCAGCTCTGTCATGAGTATGAATTTGTACGGTATTAGACTTAACCGCCCCAAATACCCAGGTAAGCATATCGTAAAAATGAACCCCTATATTGGTGGCTATGCCTCCTGATTTGGCCATATCGCCTTTCCACGAAGTGTAATACCAATGACCTCTTGATGTGAGATAGGAAAGATCAATATCATAAATTTTACCAGGGGCGCCTTCCTCCACCTTTCTCTTAAGTGCTATAATGCTGGGATGGTGACGTAACTGTAGAATAGTATAAATATTTCCCTTTGATTCTTTTTCAATTTCTTCTAAGCCGTCAATGTTCCAGGGATTTAGTACAATAGGTTTTTCGCAGATGACATCAGCATCTCTTCTTAATCCAAAACGGATGTGTGAATCATGCAGATAATTGGGGGAACAAACGGAAACAAAGTCTAATGGAGTATTTGATCGCTTAAGTTTTTCCACGTGGCGATCGAAACGTTCAAACTCAACAAAGAAATCTGCATTGGGAAAGAAACTATCCATGATGCCAACACCATCATACGGATCATAGGCAGCAACCAGGTTGTTATTTGTCTCTTTAATGGCTTTCATATGTCGTGGAGCAATGTATCCGGCTGCTCCTACCAGTGCAAAATTCTTCATTCTTATTTTATTTTTTCAACTTTATTATCTGTTAATTGATAGGCTTCGTTACTTTCGGGACAATAGGCCAGGCCTTTATCATCGAATTCAAGGCGGTGACCATATTCACTCATCCACCCAACCTGTTTAGAAGGGTTGCCTATCACCAAGGCATATGCAGGAACATTTTTAGTGACGACAGCACCTGCGCCTATAAAAGCAAAGTTTCCAATATCATGTCCACACACAATAGTGGCATTGGCACCAATGGTGGCACCTTTACCGACATGTGTTTTTGCATATAGTCCACGCCTGTTTATATGACTGCGTGGGTTAGTAACATTGGTAAAAACCATTGAAGGCCCTAAAAACACATCGTCATCACAAGTGACACCTGTGTAAATTGATACATTGTTCTGTACTTTTACATTTTTTCCTAAAACAACCTCTGGAGAAACAACAACATTTTGTCCAATGTTACATCTTTCTCCAATGGTGCAATTGCTCATAATATGTGAGAAGTGCCATATTTTAGTGCCATCACCTATCGTACATCCATTATCGATGACCGCTGTTTCGTGTATGAAATAAGGTTTGCTCATGATAGTTGTTTTACAGCCTCAATGATTTTGTTGATAATAAACGCTTGCTGTTCGTCCGTCATTTCAGTGTGGATGGGCAAGGATAATACCACTTCAGAAAGGTGCTCCGTAACAGGAAAGGATCCTTTTCCATAACCTTCTTTAGTATATGCTTTCTGCAGATGTAAAGGCACCGGGTAATAGATCATGGATGGAATATCTTCGTTTTGAAGATGGACTTTTAATTCATTGCGATCTGCGCCTTCAACTTTAATGGTATATTGATGGTATACATGTGTGGAATATGATGCTTTTTGCGGCGTTTTTATATTTTCAATATTCTTAAATGCCTCATCATACTTTTGTGCCACAGTATACCGGGCATTATTATAGCTATCCAAATATGGTAATTTTACATTTAAAATAGCTGCCTGTATACTATCAAGGCGTGAGTTACAGCCAACAATATCATGATGATATTTGATACTCTGTCCATGGCTTGCAATCATACGCGTTTTATCTGCTAACTCTTTATTGTTAATGAGCAAGGCTCCACCATCTCCATAGCACCCAAGGTTTTTTGAAGGGAAGAAAGAGGTACACCCAATATCACCAATTGTACCGGCTTTCTTTTTCTCACCATTTGAAAAGGTATATTCAGCACCAATTGCCTGTGCGGCATCCTCAATTACGAATAGATGGTGTTTTTTTGCAATATGCATAATGCTTTCCATGTCGCAACACTGTCCGTACAGATGAACGGGAACAATTGCTTTGGTTTTAGGCGTAATCTTACTTTCAATTTGCTTAATATCGATGGTGAATAGGTCAGGATCAACATCAACGAAAATGGGCTCCAGCTTTAATAAAGCAATCGCTTCGGCGGTGGCTACATACGTGTGTACAGGTACTAATACTTCATCCCCAGGTTTTAAGCCTAAACTCATCATGGCAATTTGTAACGCATCTGTTCCATTTGCACAAGGGATGGCATAATTACAGTTATTATATTCTGCTAATTTAGTCGCAAATTCCTGAACAGCCGGTCCATTAATAAATGTGGCATTATCTATTACGGCCTGAATTGAAGCATCAATTTCGTCTTTTATTTTTTTGTATTGACCAATCAGGTCAACCATTTGTATTTTCATACTATGTTTTATTATCTAATGTTTTCTGCCGGCGATTACCGGGATTATTCTAATGGGATCCAGGGGTGTTTATTATTTTTAACCGCGAATTACGCCAATTTTCACAAATGAGTTAATTGTCCCTTTTCCTATCCATTTGTGTTCATTTGTGTCATTTGTGGTTTCTCTTTTTTGTCCGCTAATGGCGCTAATTTTCACGAATTAAAAGGATAATTAAATTTTTTGTGATTTTGGGTTCAAATTCAATGAATAATTTCCCAGTGGCCGCCTTTGTCAGGGCCAACCCGTTGTATTTGTCCTCTTTTTCTTAATTTATCAAGATCTCTTTTAATCGTTTTTATATCCACCTGGAATGCTTCTGCAAACCCCTTGATTGTTGTCATAGGGTTATGCTTTATCATTTCGACAATGTCATTTAGTCTTTTTTCTGGGACATTTTCTGGGACATTTTCTGGGACATTTTCTGGGACATCCTTTGAAATTTTCTGTTCTGTATAGCTTAATGTTACTAAGAAGCCATTTGCTATTTCCTCATAATCAAATGTCAGGGTTGGGTATTCTTGAATCTCTTTTCTAACCCTGATATACCCACTTCCATATTTCTCAATGTCTTTGGTCAGGTAAAATGCTTCGGCAATCAGCTTATTCCTGGTTTGTGATTGATACTTATCGGTACGCAGGTCGTCAATTGTTAGATTTCCGTATAAATGACCTGGATTAAAGATGGTGATGCTGTTATCGAATATTTTGATTTGTATATCCACCGGACTAGTGTAGTCTCGATGCACAATAGCATTGAGTATTAATTCACGTAAAGCCGGAATGGGGTATTCAAATATCTCATTTCGTTGAGTGCGCTCACCGGTTATTTCAAAAGCTACTTTAATGTGTCCAATGATGTAGCGCATGGTTTCTTCAACGACCTCAAACAGCCCACCTCGAATGATTTTGTCATCGATGATGTAGGAGGGGGTTTTGAACCGGCCCACATGGACATTGTATGCCATATCCTTTTTTGAAAAAAGAAGCATTGATGAGTTGGTCGGTTTACCATTAACAATCATACTTAATTTTTCGAGTGTATCAATCGGTTTTCCTTCCAGGTGAAAACGACCACCCTGATTGATCTTGGCAATGAACCTTTCTATTTTGTTGAAATCTAAGTCCTCAATTGAAGCACCCGGATGTTGGCAGGCATCCCATGATGTTTGCAAGCAACTCAGGTGTAGATTAGAAATCTCTGTTATACTCAATAGGTGATTGCTGTTTTGCACTCTTTTGTAATACCTTCCTTTAAAAGCAACAGGTTTAATGGGGAACTCATTAATTGACATCTCAATTACTGTGTGACCTTCATGTGTAACTGCTTCAATATCGGGTATGATGGATGGTTGCGTCTTGTTTTTTGCTTCATTCACCCATTTCTGCATCGATTCCTCACCAACAGAAAAGCCTTTAATCGGATGGCCTGTATTATCTACTCCTATAATTACCTTTCCTCCTTTGGTATTGGCAAAAGCTGTTAGTGTTTCAATGACGGCATCACTGAACTTGCTTTTGTATTCTTTGTGGAGGGACTCGGTCATTTATAATGATTAGTTATTAATGGTCAATTTTTGCAAATTAATATTGGTCAACATGTGATTGTTGGTGCTAAGAGCCCGATGTTTATTTGCTTACTCATCAGAGTGTAATTTCCGATACTTTTGCATTACCTCCTCATTCAATACCTGTTTGCCTTCGTTCAATTCATCAATGGCTTGATAGATGCCATTTTGTTGCTTTGTGGAAAGCTTGTCCCAATCAGCACTATCTTGTTGTCCGTTTATATAATTGGTCAATAGACCATAGATATCTTCCAGTTTGTTTTTATCTAGCAGATCAATTTGCCGAAATATTTTTAGTTTAAGCTCGGCAGTATTCATTGTTATTGCTTGCTATAAGTTTTCAGGTAAAAGTACGTGGTGTTTCAGTGTATTGTCAAGGTTCATTGTTTATTTCCCTTTAAAGGTAATCTCTGTGGTTAATATTTTTAAACCGCGAATTAGGCCAATTCTCTGTGGTTAATATTTTTAAACCGCGAATTAGGCCAATTATCACGAATGAATTATTTGTCCTTTTTTCTATTGAGCCGTTAACTTATTTGTGTCTATTTGTGTTCATTTGTGGTTTTCTTTTTTTTTTGTCCACAGATTAGAGGGATTAAAAAGGATTATTGCTTTTATCGCAGTTCACAAATAACTAGATATTTTCATAGCTAATAACATTATCGTTTGGTAAACAGTTCTATATCCCCTACGGGGAAAATAGTCAATTGGCGACAGACTAATCTACAATACTTTATCCGCTACGCGGAATTTGACGGAGTCAATTTTTTAAAGTAGGCTATTTTCAATCCTAAAAACGGAATACCTCCTGGCGGTTATACAAACGGTCATCTGTGGATTTATCTTTTTCTGTCCACTCCCGATAACTATCGGGATTAAGGAGATTAAACTTTGTCTTTGGTTGATCAATTCCAGTGGTTTAATTTTTAATCCTTGCCAATCCGGAAAAAGGATGACTCATTTAATTGATATAAGGGCGGTTTTAATTTTATTTTGCCCTGGTTTTTTCATAAAAAACAACTCCTTTTTCATCGATGTGTTTTATTAGTTCATCGTTGTCCAGTGTATTGTAGTTGATGAAGTCGATATAGTAGGGAATGATTGTTTCTTCATCCATATAAATGGCCAGCTTATCGATTGTTGCTTGCTTCAGCCGGGGGCCAAAGAGGGCTATGTCAATGTCAGACCCTTTTTTATAGGTGTTCATGGCTCTGGAACCAAATATCCTGGCTTGTTCTATCTCCGGGTATTGCTTAAGGCCATTAATGAGTTCATTAAAGGATTGGTCGCTTATGCCGAAACTATTGTTCATTCTTAAAGAAATTGTATAAGTCTTTAATCTCCTGGTAATAACTCTTAATGATCTTGTTTATTGAGTCTGTAAAATAGGTTTCGTTATAGGTGTGACTTAAAAGGTTTCTGTTTTTAAGCATCTCCAACCATAATTCACCATCACTAATTAATTCCGTTTGAAAAGCTTGTTTGATTACTTCTTTGGGAAATTTTGCAATCACTTCTTGTGCTTCTAAATAATCTTTCAAGGTTTTCCATGCTAACTCCAAGGTGTATTCAAAGCGTTGAATCAAGCCTTCTTTGGCCAAGTCATCGAGGCTATCTATTCTGTCAACAGCATCGGTTAATTGTTTGAATGCTTTTTCAAAGTTGACGAATCGTTCTTGCCACCTTACTGCTTTGGGGTTTTCCATTAGATGTTAAGTGTTAGGGTTTAGGGTATTGTCAAGATGCTTTGGTTGTTTCTCTTTTTAAGTAATCTGTGGTTACTATTTTAAACCGCGAATTACGCCAATTATCACGAATGAATTATTTGTCCCTTTTCCTATCCATTTGTGCTCATCTGTGTCATTTGTGGTTTTCTTTTTTTGTCCACAGATTAGGGGGATTAAAAAGGATTATTGCTTTTATCGCAGTTCACAAATAACTAGATGTTTTCATAGCTAATAACATTATCGTTTGGTAAACAGTTCTATATCCCCTACGGGGAAAATAGTGAATTCACAACAGATTACTCTACAACACTTCATCCGCTACGCGGAATTTGCCGTCTGCAATTTATTATTGCAGACAATTATCAATCCTAAATACAGGATACCTCGCAGAGCTTATACAAACTGTCATCGATCAATGATTGAATTAATTTTTTACCGCACAGATTATTTTAGATACTGTTGACGACAGAAATGCAATTTAAAGATGACATTGGCGGTGCGAATGAAATCAAAGCTGTCTTGCAGTTCTGAATAGGAATAATCCAGACACGTGATCAGTGAATCAACGGTCAGGATCTCTTCCTCACGAAGAAGATACTCGAAATAGGCCAGGACAAACATCAGGAGTTCGGATGAGTGAATGGCCTGCTGATGACCCAACAGATCACCCAGGGTTTGTTCGCGGATCATCTCTTCAGTGATGATCTGAGGCTGCTCATGGCCTTTAATGAGATAGATCTCATGGATCAGTTTCAAAAGGAAATAGTCGGGGTGCTCAGTCATGTACGTATTTAGCTGTTGTACAATGGGTGCTGTATCGCCATTTCCGGACTCCGCATTAAATTCCATCTCCTTAATGCAAATGAATTTGAGGTAGGGAATATCCGGGTATTGCTCACTGATTGATTTTATGTCAATGGTATTCTCTGCCTGCAGCTGATCAATGGTTTCGTTCACGATGGCCAGCCAATCCGGGTGCTCCTGTGCTTTAAAGCCCAGCACGCGGTCTGGCAGTTCAGCTTCAATATCCACATCGAACAGGTTCATGATCTGTTCGCGGTTCTCTTCAATCCGTTCGTAACCATAATAATTATAGAAGAGACGGTTGCAGGCCTCTTCCAATGCCATGGAATCCTCCCGGGAGATGTTTTCTATGTCCTGTATGAGAACTTCCAGCTTTTGGATATCCTGGCGCCGCTCTATTATTGGGTTGTCATAAAGGTATTCTTCGAAATAGTAGGGGTCCTCAGCCTCCAGTTCCTCGTCGATATCGCTTAGAATGACTTTTTCTTCTCCCAGGGTATTGCACAAGAAATGGTATGTTTCGTTGGCTTCACGGGTGTTGTGATCACCCCGGATCACGACGGGCATGCCATTCTGTCCACACTCAATGTCGATCAGCTCCACATTGTCATTGTCTTCATCCAACATGAATTGCGTGGTTTGTGAGAAGGATTTGCAGGGTTCAATACCCAGTTCAATGGCAAACTCATAACCCGCAAAAATGATGTTGTGAGCCAATGTGTAATCAATGACCGACATCTCCATGTGGTCATTGAGCTGTTTTTTGAAATCATCCCATGCCAGGCTGGATACATTAAATTGAAAATCGGAGTCCTTCACACCCATGCAAAGCAAGTCGACCAGGTAACTGGCATAGGTGATGTTTCCATTGTTGTGGCGGCGGGCAATGGTGACATTGGCCATTTTTGTTTCGGCCCAATCTGCGTTTACCAGGCACTCCGCGACCGGTAGTTGACGGGCTTTGGTTTGGATATATTTTGCTGGTGACAGATGAACTGTACTGGTTTGTTTTTTTCTTTTTTTAGCCACTGGTCGTGTGAATTATTTGTGAGAATTTAGAGTTTATCTGTTATCGTGGAGGCGCTTTTTCTTTTTCTGTCCACAGATTAGAGGGATTAAAATGGATTATTCTTCATTTTCAAACGGAAGATGTCCTCCGATTAATCGGATTTATCTAATGGTTCAGGGCATGCTTTCTTATTTCTTAATCTTCATCATCTGTGGTCGAACATTTTCTTGTTTACAGATTATGGGGATTCCGAACGATTAGATTCTATTTTCAGTATAATTTTCCAACGGTTCTTCCACCCTGGCGGGAAAGACATCTGAAAGATTGAGCGTAAATCCTTCGATAACTGAGCTGATGACCTGATCGCCTTCGGTTAATGGTTTGCCCGGTTGATAGGTTCCATTCATCTGCAAGCGAAAGGTCGTTAAGGTGCGTTCAAAAGGATGGATGATCCAATACTCATTGACTCCCGAGCGTTCATAGAGGTCATATTTCTCATGCAGGTCTTTTCGGGCTGTTGCGGGTGAAATGATCTCTATAATGAGGTCCGGCGCCCCGTTGCAGCCTCGCTCATCTATTTTTGTCAAATCACAAATCACACATATATCCGGTTGAACCACCGTGTGTATACCATTCTGGTCGCGGTCTAATCGTACATCAAAGGGAGCCGGGAATACTTTACAATCTTTCTCTTTCAAAAAGTGATATAAAGCGGCATTGAGTGCCGATACCACTTCCTGATGAATGGGCGAGGGGGCCGGCGACATCTTAAATACTTTACCTAAAATCAACTCCACACGCGTTTTGAACTGCCACTTCAGGTAGTCCGTATAGGTGTAGGTCTTTGAAAGATCCAGTTGATTAATGTGGATTAGCATGTATTATACTAGTGAGTTGTGTTGTGACAGGTGTTATGCGTGAACTGTCACCGTTTATTGTTTTTGTCCGCAGAATTAAGAAGCTTAATCCTTAATTTATAAATTAGTTTTATTCATTCAATGAGCCTTGGTGTTGACCTTCATGATCATTTGTATCTCATAAAAGAATCTGTGATCATCTGTGAAATCTGTGGATTTATCTTTTTCTGTCCACAGATTAGAGGGATTGTTTTTGTGTTCCCTATGATCTTGATAATATGCGGCCTATATCTTTCAATTAATCGCCAGTTCGGCCTGGCAAAACTGCACCTTTAATAACTCACTGTAGAGTTCCTTCCCGGCATACAAATCTTCCAAATGGGGAAAAAGCAGATTGGTGACATGCATCAGTGCATCCATTTGGAGTACCTCATTTGAAGTGATCAGAGCTTCATACAGTGTTGAATGCAGCAGGTAGAATTCCACCGAATGGATGTGGTTTCGTTTCAGCAGCTGAGCCAATGAGGCTGTCTCCCGTAATTCAGTTGTTATTATTTGACAGGCTTTTTCGTTTCGGGCCAGGAATTTGTCATTCAATATTTGAAACAACAGGTTGCTGGGATGCTCTGAGCAGAACTCTTCCAATTTGCTGCGGATGCTCTTTTCTTTTTTTCCCTTTATGGCCATCTGTTCGATGTATAAGAGTTTGAACAAGGGTATTTCCGGGTGGTTTTGAGCCAGTTTGTTGAAATTAATGGTGTTTAGCTCGTCCAGGGGGTAGGCATGATCCAGCAAATCGTCGATGCGCTGACTGCGGTCTTCATGACTTGAGCCACTTAATTCCGCGGGATAAGCTTCATCGTCCACCTCCGGGTCCCAAAAGGACATCATCTGCCGTCTGCTCTGTTCAATGGCAGCCAGACCATGATGATTATAGAAAAGTCTTTTAGCTGTGTATAAGAGCTCAATGGCATCTTCTTCTGTTCTGTTTTCTTCCTTCAAATTTATCAATTCGCGGAACCGCCTAATATCCTCTTTTTTCTCATCCGATGACTTGTAGATGTAGTCCTCAATGGGCAGATCCTCTTCATCGAACTCAGTTGCTTCGGTATCTAAAGACGGGGTCTCCTCCAGGTGCTCAATTTTATTTACATCACCGGATGGATGGGTTATGGTTGGTTTAATTTTTATTTTTTTTGGAGCCATTGAAAAATCTGATAGGTGTCTGCTTGTTTTTGCGCACTAGCTTTGGTCGATAACAAATCTGAAATCCCCAACGGGGAATCTGATAATCGTTACTGGTTTAATCTACAAGGCTGAATCAGCTACAGCGATTTATACTAAGTCAGCAAAGTATGGAGGCTTGTTTATTTATGCTTTTATCCTTGAAATTCTCCCTTCATACCATGGCTTCGCCCCCTCAGTCACAGGGAGTGAGTTTAATGAGAGCCATAAAATAAACAAGTCAGCGGTTTTTTGGTTTGTACCTAACTTGTTGTAATGAAAATGCTTTTGGATGGAATCAGTCTTCTTTTTTAAAGGTGGCATCGGCCAAATCAATCACCAGGGTGTACCCGATGTGGCTGATTTGTAAATGTAGTTTTTTGCTCCCCTGTACTTCCAACACTTCGCCCTTTATACCTTCTAACGGCCCAGAGGTTACGGTAACAACCTGACCTTTTTCAAGGCGATTGGCTTCCATGTTGAATTCCAGCTGGTTTTCGATGGCCCGTCGCATGGCTTCGATTTCGTGATCGGGGATGGTTGCCGGTTTACCTTTGTGCGATACAAAGGCCACCACGCCGTGTGCCTCAAATACCCGACGGCTCTCATGCTCAGGAATGTTGACAAAGATGTAGGAGTTGATGATGGGTGTTTCGACCCATTTTTTGCGATCGCTCCATTGACGTAAGGTGCGCTTTAGTGGCAAATAGGCATGAATACCCAACTGCGTGAATTGCTCCAGCACCTTTTTTTCTGCCCGCGATTTGGTATATAGTGCATACCAGTTATTTGACTGATTATTCTCCAAAGTCCATTCAGTTTAACATGCGAATTTAATAAAAATTGTCCATAAATGGGCGAAGAATACCGAACAAGATGGAGTGGGGATAAGTGGAAAGGGAAGTGGTAAATGTTAAAAGTAAAAAGTGAAGAGTTAATGGTGAACAGTGAAGAATGAAGAGGGGGAAGTAAAAGGGACAGACTTGTTCTTCTGCTGATTGAATCAAATGGATTGGTGAGGTACTGGAGTCCTCCCCCCCCAAAAAAAAAAAAAATAAAAAGGAGGCTGAAAACTATGGGGCAGAGATTGATTCTCTATTGTCTGGCATGCAATTCTTTATACCCTACTGGGGAAGTGTTCCATTGGCGACAAACTATTCTACAATACTTCATCCGCTACGCGGAATCTGTCTATGGACTGTGGACTCTGTACTTCGGACAAAGTGGTCCACAGATTATGCGGATTATCACCGATTTTTTAACCGCAAATGACACGAATTAACGCGAATGCATTACCCTGAAAGGTAAAATAACAATTGCCCGGGGTGGAACCCCGGAACACTAAGTGATGAAAGACGAGGCGCAATCAGAAGGTGGTTGGCTGCAGGGTATTGCATGCGCCGCATGGGAGTCGGATCAGTGGGTGTTTCTCTGTCTTTTTTCTTAACCACGGATTATCACCGATTTCTTACCCTCTGTGTCTCCCTATTCATAGGGAGAAGAAATGCTGCTTCCGATACGATGTGATTTATTCCGATTGTTTAAACTGTAAATAGTGCTGAATACCAGTGATATTTATAATGATTCTATATCCCTTGCGGGGAAAGTATTCCAATGGCGACATCTTATTCTCCAACACGTCATCCGCTACGCGGAATTTGTCTATGGACTGTGGACTCTGTACTTCAGACAAAATGATCCACAGATTATGCGGATTATCACCGATTTTTTAACCGCAAATGACACGAATTAACGCGAATGCATGACCCTGAAGGGTAAAATAACAATAGCCCGGGGTGGAACCCCGGGACACTAAGTGATGAAAGCGGAGGCGCAATCAGGAGGTGGTTGGCCGCAGGGTATTGCATGCGCCGCATGGGAATTGGATCAAAAGGAGGGGCTGTTTTTTTCTTAACCACAGATTATCATGGATTTCTTACCCTCTATGGGGATGTCCGAAAATGATTAATTTTTAACTTTTTGCCACAAAGGCTCAAATGCACTAAGTAACACAAAGCATTGATTATTCTAACAGTAGTCTTCTGGTATTCTTTGTGACTTAGAGCCTTGGTGGCCATTATTTTCATTTCTAAATACCCTCGAAATGCGTCTTCCGATACGCTGTGATTTATTCCGATTGTTTAAACTGTAAATAGTGCTGAATACCAGCGAGATTTATAATGATTCTATATCCCCTGCGGGGAAAGAAATCAATTGGCGACAGACTATTCTACAATACTTCATCCGCTACGCGGAATTTGCCGTAAGTCATTTATAATTGATTGAACTCTATTTTAACAGTATGTCAATGAAGCTATATATGGCATTGTCATCAAACCTTAAAGTACAAAAAAAAAGGCACCTAGAACAGATGCCTTTGAAATCTATATCAATTCACGAGTTTAACGATCTGCTTTTAGGCGTTTTGCCATGGCCTGCCCCAGCTGCCAGCAAGCTTCGTATTTGTCAGCCTTCAAGGCATGTTTTTCCTCTACCGGTTCGGCAACTGCTTCCCACTTGAGGTTTTCACCCAATTCGTTCAGTTTTTTCACGGCAGCACCCGCCCAGGTAAATGAGCCCAGTACACCAAAGTAATGGTTGGCAATGCCCATGTGCTGCAGCTTCATTACTAACGCTTCCATGTTGGGATGCAGTTCGTTGCTGTAGGTGGGACTGCCCAGGATGATGCCTTTGAATTTGAATACGTCAGAGATAATAAAGGAAGGATGTGTTTTGCTCACATCGTATACCCGTACATTCTTAATGCCGTTTTCGGCAATGGCACGTGCCGTTACTTCCGCCATCTCTTCTGTATTGCCATACATGGAAGCATAGGCGAGGACCACACCTTCTTCAGCTTCATATTTGCTCCACTGGTCATACATGGCTACCATGTCGGCGATGCGCTCGCGGTAAACAGGACCATGGGAAGGGGCAATCATCTTAAGGTCTAAAGTACCCAATTTGGACAAGGCTTTTTGCACCGGATTCCCGTATTTCCCCACAATGTTGGAGTAATACCGGCGCATTTCCTCTTTATAGTGATCAAAATCCAGCTCGTCGTCAAAAATGCCGCCATCCAGGGTGCCGAAGCTGCCAAAGGCATCGGAAGAAAACAGGATTTGGTTGGTTTCCTCAAAACAGACCATGGACTCGGGCCAATGCACCATTGGGACGGTATAGAAAGTGAGTTTGTTCGTGCCCAGATCAAGTGTGTCGCCCTCCTTAACAGTGAGTGTGTTGGTGGTGATGCCGTAGTAACCTTCGATCATGGGCAGTGTTTTTTTGTTACCCACAATCTGCATCTGGGGATATAACTCCGTCAGGATGCGGATCGCTCCCGAGTGATCGGGTTCCATGTGGTTCACCACCAGGTAATCGATGGGGCGCTCATTCAGAATCGTTCTGACTTTAGCAATCCATTTCTCAAAATGACCCGCTTCAACGGTGTCAATCACGGTGACTTTTTCGTCTGCAATCAGGTAGGAGTTGTAGGATACGCCGCGATCCAGCGGCCACATGTTTTCAAACAAGTTTGTCCGGCGGTCATTAACCCCCACGTAGAAAATCTGGTCAGTCAGATGAACAGGTTTGTACATTTTATTCTGGTTTTGTTTATATCATTTCGGTAAACGAGTGCGCAAAATTACAAAAAAGATACGCATTTAAAAAGTGAGTTCGGTCATGATGAGGGCATATTGGGGAATTAGCGATTTAGGATGCGGGGAGTAATTGGAATAGGCTGGTGTTTGTATTTGGTTACATTTTTCTTAGAATTATATATTTCACGTTAAGGATGCAAAATCAAAAAAAACGCTCAGAACCTGGAGCCGGCTTATTGTGCTTTGTTGCGATCTTTATGTGAAATATAGAGTGTCTTGAAAACACATTGGTAAAATCCATTGAGTACCCTGAGTCGTCTCATCTATCAAAGGTTCTGTAGGGAGATGAGACGTTATGATTGAAAATTGAACGCTACCGAAGTGCTTTCTTTTTGCAGCACAGTCGGTTTTCACCGGCGTTTATTTCATTCTTCAGGAGTTATTGTTATTTGATTCTTACAGGATTCATCCTATCAGGAAAAGGTACTTTCTTTTCATGTAGATGCTATTCAATAGCACTCGCCACGAAGTGGTGATACAATAATAGCCGTGGGTGATAACCCATGGATGATGCCGTGGTAATAGCACAACCCGGACTCGGGTTGAATGCCAATAGAACTGGACTAAATCGATGCATTGTCCGGATGAACCATATTAAATAGGATACTGAAAAAAGTCGATTAAGAATCTCTTTCTTAATCGACTTTGTTGTGTTGTCAGTGCTTTTTATATTCAGGTAAATCTGTCCGGGATAATCAGGTATCAATGGACCAATATAAATTCAATGATCAAAAAGATCAAGCTCTGTCAGTCTACCTTACTGCTTGCGAATCAATAGCCATACATCGCTGTATTTTTCAAATTTCTCGCGAATATCACCAATTTTATCCCGGGCTGGCATCTCCCCGTTATAGGCCGAAACAGATACCCGGTACAAGCCATTTTCATTTTCCAGAATAACCGGCATGAAGCCTTCGGTGCGTAACTCTTGTTTGTAGGTCTGGGCATTTTCCAATACCCTAAAGGAGCCAATGATGACATAGTATTTGAATACTTCAGCTTCCGGTTCGTCCACCACTTTTACTTTTTCTTCTTTCACCACCACGGGAGCGGCCTTGGGTTTAGGCTCCTTTTTAACAACAGGTTTGCTTTCTTCTTCCACGTAGGGGCTGTCGCTGTCGGCAAAGCTGGAAGAGCCTTGATTACTCAAGGAGGCGCAGGATGAAAGTATAAGGGCTGTCAGGGTGAATAGACCAATGGTTTTAAAATGCTTCTTCATAATCATGTTCAGGTATTAATTGTGTTCTTATTTACCAAAGTGAAATACTTCAATCAATTGTTTACGGCTGCGAAAATAGTGCCAATTTTCATCTGTTGCCACTTCGTACAAGAATTCTTCAATGATGTTATTAAAGATAGTGCCAAAGGTAAAGTGTTCAGAATGTAATTGATCCAGGGTGTGAAGGGCTTCAATACGACTGGCGTATTTTTCTTCCATTTTTTTCGGGTCAATGGTGCTTTTGTACTCTCCGGATGCCAGTCCTTTCTCCATGTTTTGCCGCATGTGATCTTTCAGAAGATGCAGTTTATCGCTCAGGTAGTGGGTGTAGATATCCGGAAAGATCTCTTTGAGACAGATGGTAAAAGCGGGATTGATGCGTTCGAAATGTTCATAAAACTCCTGACCGGCCACAATTAAACTGTCAATGGCCGGCTCGCTGGTTTGCGAATCGTCGTTTAGAATGGCGTGTAGGGCCCTTAATTCCGAGTCGAGCAGCTGTTTGGCCAATGCTTCCGGCTGAGGTGCCCAGCTGGTGATGTCGCTCATTTTTTCACCTATGGCATTAGCAATTTCCAGCAGGTTTATCTGATTCACCGGATGCTGATGCAGATATTGCCGGATTTTTTCGATGATAGTGTCCCTGGATGTGTCCATGCGGTTAAGGTTATTTAGATTCAATTCAAATATACTTAAAGCTTTTGACAAAAACGCTACCTGATAAATGTGTCTGTTATAAAACGAACGGGAACCTTTTGATTACCGGAATATCTTCCGTTCTCTTAAGGCTTTCCGATATTTTGCAGCATTTTGATTGTGTTGCGACAGGGTCTTGGCAAAATTATGATAGCCCGAAAAATCATCCTTTGCACACATGTAATAATACTTGTGCGGCGTGTGGTTGAGCACTGCTTCAATGCCTGATACTGAAGGGATGCGAATCGGTCCCGGCGGTAGTCCGGCATACATGTATGTGTTGTAGGGCGAATCGGTCTCCAGGTCTTTATTCAGAATGCGGTTCACTGTAAAGTCGCCGATGGCATATTTAATGGTTGGGTCCGCTTGTAAGCGGATGCCTTTGTCCAGACGGTTCAGGTAGAGGCCGGCCACCAGGGGTTTCTCATCCGCTTTAATGGTTTCTTCATCAACGATGGCGGCCAGGATGCTCACTTCAACGGGGGTGAGGTGGCAGGCTTCAGCCAATTGAAGGCGTTCTTCGGTCCAAAAGCGCAGGTATTCCTTGTGCATGCGCTTTACAAAATTCTCAGCACTTGTATTCCACCAGAATTCGTAGGTGTTGGGAATAAACAGGGTGAGGGCTGTTTCCTTGTTTAAATCGAAGTTTTTGAAAAGTTGGTCATCATTCAATGTGTTTAAGAGGGTGATGGAGTCTGCTTCGATGCGCTGACTGATCACACCGGCCAGTTGTTCACGGGTACGGATATTATTGAAAGTCACCTTCACCGCTGTTTGGCGGCCCGATCGAAGCAAATTGACCAGGTCGTTGTTATTCAGTCCGTTTTTTAGCTGGTAGCGCCCGGGTTTAACGTTGGTGGAGTATTGCTTCAGGTTGGCCACCCACCTAAAACCATTTTCTTCCTGCAGGTAATTCCCGTTCTTTAGCAGGTCCACTACATCTTCAAATTCAGCATGCGTCGGGATGTATAGGAAAGGGTCCGTTGTTTCGGTGAGGATGACGTTGGGTGCAAATACCCAACGGTAATACTTTCGGCCGAACACACCTCCCGCGATCATCATCACCAGGAGGGCTATCATCATACGAACCAGGAGTCCGCTTGATTTTTTTTGTTTGCTGCGTTGTTTTAAAGCCATAGATCATTCAATGTTTGAGCTACTAAAATAATGAATTTTGCAATCAGATGAAGTTCAAATGACGTTTACTTCCGGTTCCAGCGTGATGTCAAAATGGGCCCGGATATCCACGATGATCCGGTTGGCCAGCTTTAATATATCCATCCCGCTGGCCTGTCCGTGATTGACCAGGACCAGTGCCTGTTGCTCATGCACCCCGGCCGGTCCCATGGATTTGCCTTTCCAGCCGGCTGTTTCAATGAGCCACCCGGCGGGTACTTTCACGTGATGGTCATCCACGGGGTAGTGGGGCGCATGGGGGTGTTCTTCCTGCAGGTGCTTAAACACATCCCGATGAATCACCGGGTTTTTGAAGAATGAACCGGCATTCCCCAACTCTTCGGGTTCGGGTAGTTTGCTTTTGCGAATGTCAATGATCGTCTTGCGAATGTTGTCAAGGGTAATGGCCCCGTTGGCTTCCACCGCTTCTTTGACGTGCCCGTAATTCAGGGTGAAAACCGGTTGTTTGGAAAGTTTAAAAATAACGGAGGTAATCACTGTTTGGCCTTTCAGCTCATTTTTGAAGATGCTCTGACGGTAGCCAAACTGACACTGCGCTTTGGTATACATGAATGACGCTGCATTATCCAGCAGTACGCCATGCACGGTCTCTATGCAATCTTGTGCTTCCACGCCATAGGCGCCGATGTTTTGAACGGGTGAGGCCCCTACATTACCGGGAATGTAAGACAGGTTTTCCAGGCCATACCAATTGTTTTGCACGCAGTATTCCACCAGATCATCCCAGACTTCGCCGGCACCCACTTTCAGCCAGACTGTATTTTCATCTTCCTGTACCACTTCCATGCCTTTGATGCGCGGATAAATGATGGTACCTTCAAAATCTTTGGTGAACAGGATGTTGCTTCCTCCCCCCAGCACCAGGATGGGTTGGGCAAGCATTTTACTGTCGGATAAATAGTCCACCAGGTCTTCTGTATTTGAACAGATGGTGAGATGAGCAGCCTTGACATCAATGCCAAAGGTGTTGAAGGTTTTAAGCGATATGTTTTGTTGGATATTGAGCATTTCAGTGATTAATTTGGGGCAAAGATAAAAGGAATCGATAATTTGGGGCATGAATCGTTGTTTTTCGTGGGGCGGTTTATCTCTCCGGTCCCCATGACGTTATCTCCCAAAGGTAAAACAGGCGTGTTACAATTCGCAGCGATCCTATTGCCACTTATAGCGGTTTCTTCTATGGGAAAAACACTAGTGTTTTATGTGATAGCGATACTGTTGCAAAGCATAAAGGTATCGCCGAAGGGCAAAATAGTAGTGTTACAACCATTAGAGATCCTGTTGCGTGACTCGGGTGGTGCGCTAAAAATAGTTACACAATATCTTTAAGCCTTGCCATGCTATCAAGTGGGAGGTGATGATTTACCGCTTCCATTCTATGGTTCACTTAATCTTTTTCAGGCAAGCGCTTCAACTTAAGAAAATGAATGAGGTGAACTAAAGGTAAACGCATCGAGTGAAGCGCAGCGTAATCCTATGTAATTGGGAGTCTTTAAAGAGGACTGGAAGTCCGTCAGGTGCCATTGGATTATCATTAATCGTACGTTATATACGTATCGGGCTGTCAGCCCTCAGGAATGTCCCTGCTTGTTCACCGGGTTTTGTGCCGCTTCACCCGGTGCTTTTACCCATTGGCCTTACAGGCCAAAAGTTACAACGCACCCGGCTTATTGTCTGCAAAATCAGTAGCATTAAGAAAATAGCGTTCTTAAGTTGACCCCTATGCCTTCTCAGGGCTGTTTCCTTTCTTGCAACATTAGCCATGGGTGGTAAATGAATGTTTAACAATTAAAACCCGGAAAGGGGGGCGATTCTTGATTTGTATAAATATCTCATTCCAGGCGTCATGAATGGTAATATCCTCAGTGAACGATATGATGCTTTTATATTTCAGTGAGCATTGTGTAACTTTTTATGGCAAACAAATGGACCCGTTTTATTATAACAGACTATTTTCCGGCGTGCGATGTGGATTATTATTGGTTTTGTTATATTTGATTTCACATAACATAACTAAACTCTAATTGAAATGGAAAGTAATGTCATCACCATTCGTGGCTTGAAGAAGTCCTTTGGACGCGGAGATCAAGCGAATGAAGTGCTGAAGGGGATTGATCTGGATATTCCCAAAGGGCAGATTATTGGTTACATCGGCCCCAATGGTGCGGGTAAAAGTACAACGGTAAAAATACTGTGCGGCATCATCAAGGAGTATGAGGGAGAGATTGAGGTGTTGGGTAAGGACCTGAAGAATGAAAGTGACGCCATTAAAGCACGCATTGGCTATGTGCCTGAAAACGGTGCCATGTATGATGTGCTTACGCCACACGAATACCTGAAGTTGATTGGGGCGCTTTATGGTCTTGAAGAGCATCAGCTAAACACCCGCATTCAGCATTTGTTATCCTTTTTCGAGATGACTGCCCATGCCGATCAGCGGATGGATACCTTTTCCAAGGGGATGCGGCAAAAGATATTGATTGTGGCCGGTCTGCTTAATAACCCGGATATCTTGTTTCTGGATGAACCGCTGTCGGGCCTGGATGCCAATGCGGTGATATTGGTGAAAGAAATGTTGACCAGGCTGGCGGCGCAGGGTAAAACCATTTTTTATTGCTCGCATTTAATGGATGTGGTGGAGAAGATATCCGATCGCATCATTTTGATCCATGGCGGGCTGGTGGTGGCTGATGGCACCTTCGCGGACCTCAAGACGGAAAATGCCGGTACCCTGGAGCGTTTGTTTGCCGATCTGACCGGTGGTTCCAAAGAAAGTGTGAATACCGAAGCATTGTTGGATGCCTTTAATCAGAACTAGTCATGGGAAAGTTATTGATAGTATTCCTGCGGCTTTTAAAAGGACCGGTGCAATGGATGGGAGCAGACTATAACCAGTTTGAAGCCCTGCTGCGGGTGAAGTTAAAAATGGATTTTCGGCGCACACCGGGCATGATGCAGGCCTCCGGCCAGAAAAAGCACAAGTTTGGCTGGCAGCTGGGCATGTTTAGTTTTCTGGGATTATTCCTGATTTCGGTCTTTTACCAATTCAATGATTTCTTGTTTTTGTACGCGGTCTTTTTCTCGGTGCTGATGACCATGACCGGTACCACCTTGATTTCTGAATTTACCAGTGTGCTTTTTGATGAGCGGGAGAATCAGATTTTGTTGCCGCGCCCGGTGTCTGACCGCACGTTATTGTTGGTGCGGCTGGTGCATATTCAAATCTATCTGGGTTTAATTGCCATGGCCCTTTCGGTGGGAACGCTCGTGCTCACAGTGATTAAGTTCGGACCGATGACCTTGCTGGTCCTTCTGCCTGCCATCGTGTGTGCCAGTTGGATCACCCTGTTGCTGGCCACCTTTTTGTACCTGGGTTTATCCAGGCTCGTGTCCGGAGAACGCTTCAAGGACATCGTAAACTATTTTCAAATAGTGATGGCAGTGGTCATTTTTGGCGGTTTCCAAATTATGCCCCATGCCATGGATGGACCGGGAGTGGAGAATCTGACACTGGGTTCGCAATGGTGGATGCATGTGTTGCCAACGGTTTGGTTAGCCGGTTTCATGCGGTTTTTCACGCCTTTTTCACAGGGGGGAGATGGGGTATTTCTGATGGTGACGCTTGGTTTTACGCTGCTGGGTTCCTGGGTGATGATTCGCTATTTTGCCAGAGGGTTCGACCGGATTATCGCTGCTGATAATGGCGTGAATGTGCCGGTAACGAAACAGCCCGAAAACGACCGTCCGACCGGCTTTGGGAGTCGTCTTAAAAACTGGTTTTGTGTTTCCGGTGTGGAATGTGCCGGTTGGTCCATGGCACTGACCACAGCAAAGCGGGACCGGAAATTCAAGCAAGCCGTTTACCCGGGTTTGGGAATTATTTTGGTGATGTTATTTATGATGCTGAAGCCGGATTTGCAGGATTGGGATGGTTTCGTGCAGAAGTTAAGTGAGTCGCCTCGTTATTTGGTCTTTATCTTTTGTGGGATTTTTGCCTTAACGCCCGTTACTCAACTCTCCTATACCGATGTGCCCGAGGCGGCCTGGATCTATAAAGCCTTACCGGGCCAGCAAACCTGGCATGTGTTGACGGGCAGTATCAAAGCCTTGCTCCTTGTTTTTTATGTGCCTGTTAGTTTGTTGTTGCTAATACTGGCTGTAGCTGTGTGGGGGTTTTCAGTCGTGCCCCTCTTGCTGTGTGGGCAGCTGCTGGCGCTGCTCTCGTTTTTATGGGGTACTTGGTTGGGCGGTGTCAATTTGCCTTTTTCGTTACCGCGCGAAATGCAAAATGGAGGCGGGAAAGTGATTCGTTTAGTGGGTGCTTTCTTACTGATTGGCGTGGTGATTGGTTTGGTGTATGCCCTTTCCTTTTTAAATGTATGGATCACACTGCTGGTTGCTGGTTTGTCTCCAATTTTTATTGTTTTGTTTTTTCGCCGGGTGCGTCGGATGCCGGTTAGTTATTGAGTTGACCCACTAAATTATGAAAGAATACTGCACCGCAGAGACACTGAGCTGCAGAGACAAAACTAAACGTTGCAGCCCAGCACCTCTGCGGTGAGTGGGTAGGATAAACACAAATGCACAGCCGGAGGGCTTGTGCACCTGTTGTGTAATCTTCACACTATTTAGAAATTTTTCAGAGTTAATGGCATGTAGATTGTTGATGTACCTGCCATTTTTACTTTATTTACATATGGACGAGGCAATTTGGCAATTAATGGTAGACAGTTTTCCGTATGAGGAAAGACGATCGCGTAATGATCAGGAAAAGGTCATGCAGCATCCTGTATATCGCCTAAAGGACATACGAAATGCGAACCAGGAATTAGTGGGTTTTATTAGCTATTGGCTATTGCCCGGCTTTGTCTTTGTGGAGCATTTCGCTGTATCTGAGCCGTTGCGCTGTCAGGGGATGGGTGCCCAACTGTTGACCGAACATTGTTTGGAGCGCTATGCCGGGCAACCAATCATTCTGGAAGTGGAGCGGCCCGATACGGAGCTGGCCAAACGGCGCATCGCCTTTTATGAGCGATTGGGTTTCATAAGGAACCCCTATACCTACATGCAGCCCTCCTACCATTCAGATGGCGATGAGTTGCCCTTGTTGCTGATGAGTTATCCAACAGCCATCGATTACGAGCTATTCCGGAAAGTGCGCACCCATTTGTATCGGGAAGTATACCAGGTGGAGTAGAGGGGTGGAGTATCCCGTTGCTGTTTCCCTGCAAATGATTCCGAAAAAGCCGGGCGATTTTTTAAGGGGATCGCCTAAACCCCTTGATTCTGCTATCCCGCAGCGTTTTTTACGCCTTCTCGGGGCATGTTTTTGTTCCCTCCGGCAATTTTACCATGTTCTCTGGCAATTTCTGGCTGACCTCCATCAATCCGGATCCCTTCTCCGGCAGTTTTGCCAGCTTCTCCGGTAATTTATGGGCAAACTCCACGAATCATGACGCCTTCTCTGCTAATTTTAGTGAAATACTTAAAAATTACCGCCGTTCGATTTTGAACCCTTTGCGTTCAGGTGTTTTTAGATAGAAGCTGGTGAGGTCTGGTAATTACCCGTCGGGGGCAGGTAAAAGGGAGGGTTATTACCTTGCCGGGAGCCCAGGGGTTTCACGTTTCGCTGGGCGCCTCTGCGTCTTGGCGGTGATCTGAATCAAACCGGGACCACTTTATTGTTTGCAAAAGGTGTGAAACAGCTGACAATTGTTATTTTTGCGGGAAACCAATAGTATTATGTCAAAATTCAAAGCGTGGATCCTTGCTTTTCGCTTGCGAACCTTACCTCTGGCTCTGTCATCCATTATTATGGGGAGTTTTCTGGCGGCCTATTACCATCAGTTTCGATGGGAAGTGGCCGTATTGGCGGGTTTAACCACTTTGTTTTTACAGATCCTCTCGAATTTGGCCAATGACTATGGCGATACGCAAAACGGAGCCGACCATGCCGGCCGCAAAGGACCACAGCGAATGGTGCAAACCGGCATGATTTCACCGGTGGAAATGAAACGCATGATCGGTGTTTTTGTGGTCTTATCGCTGGTTACAGGGATCAGTTTGATTGGCCTGGCTTTGGGTCAGATGTTTACCCTACGCGCCTTGTTGTTTTTGTTATTGGGCATTGGTGCCATTGCGGCTGCCATGCGTTATACCATGGGAAAAAATCCATATGGATACCGCGGTTTGGGCGATGTGTACGTGTTTCTCTTTTTTGGCCTGGCCGGTGTGGTCGGGACCTGGTTTTTGCATTCGGGACAATGGAACACCTGGGTGTTACTGCCGGCTTCAGCGGTAGGGATGTTAAGTGCCGGGGTGCTGAATCTAAATAACATGCGTGATTGTGAGAGTGACCGCCTGGCCGGAAAAAATACCTTGGTGGTGAAATGGGGTGTTCCACTGGCCCGGCGTTATCATTTCGCCCTCTTGGCAACAGCTTTTCTGTGTCTGTTAGTGTTTGTACTTTTTCAATCCTTTTCATATACCCATTTATTGTTCTTAGTGGCCGGGGTGTTCATTCTGGCACATGCCCGTCGGGTGGTGAAAGTGAAAGAGCTGCAAGAGCTCGATCCGGAGTTGAAACGCCTGGCCTTGTCCACGTTATTTGTCGTGCTGCTTTTTGGAACGGGATTGTTAATTGGTTAAATCATTGCAGATGCTAAGCGCCGATTTTAAAAAACATGTTTTTCAATTTAAGCAACCGGGAGGTACTTCGCGAGGAGTGCTGCATACCAAAACCAGTTGGTATATCCGGGTGTGGCAAACGAATCATCCGGGCATCTATGGGATTGGAGAATGTTCTGTTCTGCCGGGTTTGAGCCCCGATGACCGGCCGGATATTGAGGATCAGTTGACGAAAGTCTGTCAGGCGATTAATCACGAGGCCCTCCCCGTTTCTGAAGGATTGAACGCATGGCCGGCCATCCGCTTTGCCCTGGAATGTGCCCTGCTGGACCTGCAAAATGGGGGCCGGAAGCGCTTATTCCCCTCGGCGTTTACAAAAGGTGCTGATTCGATTGCCATCAATGGTTTGATTTGGATGGGGCAGCCGGAGTATATGTTGGAACAGATTGAAGCCAAGCTGGCCAATGGGTTCTCTTGCCTGAAAATGAAGATAGGGGCCATTGATTTCGAGCAGGAGCTAAGTATCTTATCCGGTATCAGAAAACGCTTTTCTCCCAGACAGTTGGAATTACGGGTAGATGCCAATGGGGCGTTTCAGCCGGAGGAGGCTTTGGTAAAGTTGCAGCGGTTGGCAGCGTTTCACATTCATTCCATTGAGCAGCCCATCAAAGCCGGTCAATGGGAAGAGATGGCCCGGCTGTGTAAGCAAACGCCACTGCCCATCGCTTTGGATGAAGAATTAATTGGGGTTGTGGGGCACAGCCAAAAAGAGCACCTGCTGAGGCAGATTCAGCCACAGTATATCATATTAAAGCCCAGTTTGCTGGGGGGATTTCAGGCATCGCAGGAGTGGATTGACCTGGCCCGTCAACATGAAGTGGGCTGGTGGATCACTTCGGCTTTGGAAGGAAACATTGGGTTGAATGCCATTGCTCAATGGACCTACCTACAGCAAAATCCACTTCCCCAGGGATTGGGGACCGGTCAGGTATTTACCAATAATATAGCTTCTCCATTGGTGCTGGATGGTGAGCGTTTATGTTATAATGCGCATGTCCGTTGGACTGAACCCTTTGACTCGGAATTGGGATGAAAGACCATTTAGATTATCGAAACTATCAAAGCCTGATCCTGAAGGGGCAGCGCTATGAAGGCGCGGATCAACTGGCGCAGCTTTGTCAGGAACTGGTGGGAGAGGGTGCAGAGTGGGCACCTTCACTGGCTCAGTTTGTGGGCGAGTGGTTGGCGGACACAGCTCACATTGATATTCAAACTTCCGGCAGTACCGGGGTTCCCAAGCGCATAAAGGTGAAAAAAAGGGCCATGGTGGCTTCGGCCTTAAAAACCATCGCGTTTTTTAACCTGCAGCCAAAGGACCGGGCCTTACTTTGTTTATCTACCCAATATATTGCCGGTAAGATGATGGTGGTACGGGCCTTGGTCGGTGGGTTAAATCTAATCCCGGTGCCGGTGGTGGCCGATCCCTTGAGCGAATGCCGGGATGAAATGGACTTTGCCGCCATGGTGCCTTCGCAGGTGCATGCCATCATGGAGAAGGATTTAGCGGCTCTGAACCGGATTCAAAAGTTGATTGTTGGGGGCGGTGCCTTTCCTCCGTCATTGAAAGTGGCTTTGAGTCCCATTCATACAGAAATATGGGAGACCTACGGCATGACAGAAACGGTATCCCATATTGCTCTTCGTAAAGTGCAGGCAGGTACCGAAGAGAAACCGTTTCAGTGTTTACCCGGGGTTCAGATTAGTCAGGACAACCGGACGTGTTTGGTGATATCGGCTCCTGAAATATGTGATGAGGCACTGGTGACCAATGATTTGGTGCAGTTGCTGGGGAGCGATCAATTCATGCTGTTGGGCCGTTGGGACAATGTCATCAACACGGGGGGCGTAAAAGTGTTTCCAGAGCAGATTGAGGCCAGGTTAGCCGTTTATCTGGATGATCCCTTCGTCATTGTGGGGATACCCGATGCTTATTGGGGACAAAAAGTGGTGTTGGTCATCGAGCAAGTGGGAGCAATTGATTTGACAGATGTTCATTTTTCGGGTGTGCTGGGCAAGTTTGAGCAACCCAAGGAGGTGTTTGTGCTTTCGTCATTTCCCAGAACAGCAACCGGTAAAGTGCAACGCCAGCAGATTGTTCAGATGTTGGTAGATAAACAGAAGGCATGAAGGGTGCGGCAGATTGTTTATCTTTGTTAATTCATTGCAAAAAATATTAGAGCTATTTATATGATGAAGCGTTTTAGTCATTTTTTCATACTGGTCTTAGTGCCATTAACAGCTTGTTTAAATCAACGACCCGATTTGAACTGTTCCACTTATCAGGAAGCAGCGGATCCCAAACCCATTGTCAACGCGGATTGGGAGATTACCGGAAGGGGCCTGCATGCGTCTTTTGGTTCAACCGATGAACGGTATGCCAGGCATGTGGTACCCATGCAGGCGGTGACCAAAGAATACAATTTCACAGCCTGGCGGGGTGAGAAAATTTCAGCTCAGGCTGTCTTGTGGTCGGTGGATTCGGTGCGTCAGGTGGAGTGTGTGATGACTGAAGTCAAGACAGCGGATGGCTATGTTATTCCTGCAGCGAATATTCAAACGCGCTTTGTGAAGTATGTGTTAACCGATGAGTTTGCCGGTGGCTGTGGCTATCGTCAGGCAGCCAATTTTGATTCCAGTTTGGTGGCAGATGCCCTGGATCCGATCTTGTGCATGAATATGCCCCAGCGGTCTGTGCGCCCGGTATGGTTGAGCATTAAAATACCACAGGATGCACCGGTTGGACAATATACCGGGTCTTTGAAAATATATTCGAAAAAGAATCCCCCTCAGGAATTAAGATTTACCATTAATGTGTTGGAGCGGGTATTACCAGCTGCAGCGCAATGGGCTTTTCATCTGGACCTGTGGCAAAATCCATTTGCCATTGCCCGCTGGTATCAGGTGGAGCCTTGGAGTGAGGAGCATTTCAGGGTCATGAAACCCTATTTGGAGTTACTGGCTCAGGCGGGTCAGAAATGCATTACCGCTTCTATCATTCATCATCCCTGGAACAGTCAGACCTATGATCCGTTTTTATCCATGATCAAATGGACGAAGCAAGCTGGTGGAACCTGGGCCTACGACTATTCGGTGTTTGACCGTTGGGTGGAATTCGCCAGAGCCTGTGGGATCGGGGACCAAATTAACTGCTATACCATGGTTCCCTGGGGAAATAATTTTCAATATCACGATGAAAAAACAGGTGAAACAGTGACGTTGAAGGCAGAGCCTGGGACACCTGCGTTCACGCGTTTGTGGAAGCCGTTTTTGGTGGATTTTGCAAGCCATCTCAAAGAGAAGGGATGGTTTGAACAGACGACTATTGCCATGGATGAGCGGCCTAAAGAAGCCATGATTGAAACAATCAAACTGATTAAATCCGTGGCGCCTGCCTTGAAAGTGTCATTGGCGGCCAATCATTGGATTCCGGAAATTATGGATGACATTCATGATTTGTGTGTGGCCTCGGAGTTCAATTACACCACGGAAATGAAACGCAAGCGGAAAGCAGACGGTAAAATCACCACGTATTATACCTGTTGTTCCGAAAATTATCCCAATACCTTTACGTTTTCACCGCCTGCTGAGTCCGCCTGGTTGGGTTGGTATGCGGCAGCGATGGATCTGGATGGCTATTTGCGCTGGGCATATAACAGTTGGGTGGAGAATCCTTTGGTGGATTCGCGCTTTAGAGCCTGGCCGGCCGGGGATACCTACTTTGTGTATCCGGGAGCCATGAGTTCCATTCGTTTTGAACGACTCATCGAAGGTATTCAGGATTTTGAAAAGATACGCATCCTGAAGCACGAACTCCAGCAGGATACTTCAGAAGTGGCTAAAACGAAGTTAGCTCTTTTGGATGACAAACTTTTGGGTTTTAAAATGGACCGGATTCCTGGTGAAACCGCTGCCGCGATGGTGAATAGAGGGCGGGAAATCCTTAATTCCATATCCCTGGATTAGGTAATTCTAACCAGGACGTCTTCAATACATGAAGAATATCATGTAGGGTTATGGCCTTGTTTTGTTTATTTGCATACTAACAACTAATATCTAATAAAGAATGAAAATATTTGCAGGATTATTTGTGTGGATGATGGCTGTTGCAGTATTTGCACAGGATACCACAGAAGGTTATCAGTTTGAAACCATTTATGATCTCGAAGCAACTTCGGTTAAAGATCAGCACCGTTCAGGTACATGTTGGAGTTTCTCTGGTTTGTCATTTCTGGAGTCGGAAATGATTCGTAAAGGAAAAGACCCGGTGGATTTGTCAGAGATGTTTGTGGTCCGTCATTGTTATGCGGATAAGGCTGAAAAATATGTGCGTCTGCATGGGAGTCTGAATTTTGGACCCGGAGGTGCGTTTCAGGATGTGATTTATGTGTTGAAAAACTACGGTATGATGCCGGAGCAAGCCTGTAATGGCTTGTGTTATGGCGAAGAAAGCCACGTTCATGGTGAAATGGATGAGGTTTTGAAGCAGTATGTGGATGGTGTCATCAAAAACAAAAACAAAAAATTGTCTCCGGCATGGAAAGTGGGATTCAATGGTATTTTAGACGCTTATTTAGGGGAGTTACCTGAAACTTTTGAAGTGGACGGTAAAACCTATACGCCCCAATCATATGCCAAAGAAGTAACGGGATTAAATGCGGATGATTACATTCAGGTATCCTCTTATACGCACCACCCCTTCTATTCGCCGTTTGTGATTGAAGTGCCGGATAACTGGTTGTGGGGGCATGTGTATAATGTTACCATTGATGATTTGATGACCATCATGGACAACTCTTTGAAGTCTGGTTATACTATTGGATGGGCTGCTGATGTGAGTGAAAAAGGATTTTCGCATACCAATGGCGTGGCCATCGTGCCTGAGACCAATACAGAAGAGATGTCGGGTTCTGAGCGCTCGCGTTGGGAAACCATGTCGAGCACAGAGCGCAACAAAGCCCTTTATAGCTTTGATAAGCCGGTAAAAGAACAAGCGATTACCCAGGAGTTACGTCAGGAAGCATTTGATAATTATCAAACTACAGATGATCATGGCATGCATATCACCGGGATGTCAAAAGATCAAAATGGAACCACTTATTTTAGAGTGAAAAATAGCTGGAATACAAATAGTAAGTACGAGGGTTATTTCTATGCTTCGGAAGCATTCTTTAAGTATAAAACCATGTCAATCATGATTCATAAAGATGCTTTAACCAAAGAGCTGAAAAAGAAGTTGGGCATTAAATAAATGTCTCATATAAAAATAAGTAGAAAGGGTGGCGTGAGGTCACCCTTTTTTTATATCTTCATTATTGGATTAAAAAACCGGATATGAAGAATGTTATTGCATTTTTGTTTTTATTCCTTTCCATGTTAGGTGCTCAGGCGAAAAACGATTCCACGAAAGTGGCCTTATTGCTTATCGATATTCAGGATTTTTATTGGTCTCAATAGTAGTTAAAACTATGCACTTTAGTGCATCTTGCTTTAGCTTCTAAAAAAGCTACCTTTACAATATGGTACAAAGGAGCAATGGCCATACGGTTTCTGAAATGACAGTTCATATTGTATGGTCAACTAAATATAGGTATCCAGTATTGCAAGGAGACATAAAAAAAAGATGTCGCTCAATATTAATGCAGATATGTGAAGCAGAGGATGTTTTGATCCTTAAAGGAGTAGTTTCATCCGATCATATACACATGCACATAAATTATCGTCCATCTCAAAGTGTTAGTGAGTTAGTAAAGAAACTAAAAGGTCGAAGTTCCAGAAAATTACAACAGGAATTCCCATCGCTTAGTAAAAAATATTGGGGTCGACACTTTTGGGCAATTGGTTTTGGCTGTTGGAGTTCTGGTAATATTACGGATGAAATGGTGAATGCCTATTTGGAGCATCATCGCAAACCAGAAGATCAGGATGGTTCCAATTTTATCCTTGAATAACGCACTAGGAATGACTTTCAGTCATTCTGGTCTCTCCAAACCTATGGACTTTCAGTCCATAGTGGTTAAGTTTCCTGGGGGTGTTTCAGCGTTGGATCAGCCTGAAGAGGCTGGTCTAAAAGCGAAAGCGGTACTGATGGAATTCCGGAAGCGGCAGTTGCCCGTCATTCACATTAAGCATCAGTTTGAACCGGGTGGTGATATTCACGGAAGTGTCGCACCGATTGACGGGGAGACGGTAATTGTAAAACAGGAGGTGAATGTGTTCAACGGAACTGATTTATTGGGTCGGTTATCGGAGATGGGCATCCAAAAGATTGTCGTTGCGGGTATGCAAACGCATATGTGTGTGGAGGCCGCGGTGAGAGGAGCCTATGATTTTGGGTTTAAAGTGATCCTGGTGGCAGATGCATGTGCCACAAGAGATTTGAATAACGATGGATATATTATTAAATCTAAAGATGTGCATGCGTGTACATTAGTGACTTTAAGAAGTTATGCAGAAGTAATAACAGCCGAACAAATTGAAAAATGTTTTCCCCTTTGATAAAAAAAACTCATATTTGCACTCGTTGTTAAAATGTGTGAACATTTTTAAGAGTTTACATGTTATAGTTTAAAAGTTGTTTATGATATCGCGGTTGAGTTAATAAAGTTTAAAAAGAGGTATTTTTTTTATCTGGATTAAAACTTTTAAGATTCAAATCTGTATAAAGAGTTATGAAGCTTTCTTCATAAGTTAGGGTTAAGGTTAGGTTGAAGAAGGAACGTTCGAAAAGTCGATCGTTCCTCTCTTTTTTTAAGGGGGTCTGAAACTTTTTCAGAGCACCGTTGTTTAAATAGAAGAAGGTTTTTTTCATAGATTTGGGTTAGGGTTAGGTTAAAAGGAGTGGTACAGCATGTGCCCTCCTTTAATCGTTTAATGACAGTTGTTTTTTATAGATGTTTAAATTCGGCTCTCTCTAAAAATGAGTGGGTAGTTTGTATTTATGTTAGTTTGTGAAAATTTCTGTTTAACGAGTTGAGATCAATATCACCTGTTAATAGGTACGCTATGATTTTGAAATTTTTAGCCAGCTTATATCCTCGCGCTTTCGATTTAGCAGCTTGAATAATTGAGTTAAGTCCTTCCAGTATTCCATTGTTGATTTGACTATGCCACCATCCGAGAACACCATCCCAATGCCTCTTTATTGTATATGCAACTTCCTTAATAGGCTCTAATCGACTGTGAGTAGCCCAGAAATACCACTTTTGAAGTTTGAACTGGAATTCTTCAAATGAATCCGAATTGTAAATCTCCTGAAAGTTTTCACGGATGTGCATGGCCCTTATAGTTTTCAGATTGATTTTTGACATCTTCAATTCCTGGAGTATTGAAAGTTGTTTGGGAGTTAGATTGGCATTATTTTTAAGAAAAATGAATTTCGTTTTCTTCAACACATCTTGCTCCTTTACCTCCTGAATACGTACTTTGTTTACGGCATCATTGATAATCTTCATAATATGAAATTTATCAAATGTAATTTGAGCGTTTGGCAGATTGTCTTTAACGCCTTTAATAAAGGCTTTGGACATATCAGAACTCACATCAGTAATATGCTCTGATCGGCCTCCATGGGTGGTTAGAAAGTCTACAAAATCGTCAATTGTTTTACTGTCTTTCCCTTCGGTAATATAAACTACTTTACGCGTCAATAAATTCACAAAAAGGGTAATGTAGTCATGGTGTTTAGCCTTAGATGTCTCGTCCAGACCTAACATGTTTAGATCAGATAGATCCATTTGATCTACGGCTTCGTCGATATACCTCTCCAGCATATCCCAGAGCTTATCATCACTTACGCCAGCTATTTGTGACACTTTTAACACGGGCATCGCAGTACATAACTGAAGGAGTAATGCTTCGAAGAGTAGGGTAAACCCATTCATTTTTCCTTGCCAAGGTGTTTGAATCATTCGAATGCTGTTATCCTCTCTCTTAACTCGGGGGACTCTCGCATGGAGGTAACATTCATGCTGAAAAAATTTAGATGTCGCCATGTCTTGTTAACCGTGTCGTATGCTTTTCCTTTTCCCGTAGTCCCATCTTCAAGAGTATATTCGAATTCACTACCTCGTTCAAAGTCTATGTGAATATCAAGCTTCTGCTTCTCAACGTCAAAATCAACTGATGAGATAATCCAGGGACTGGTAATATTTAATGCTAATTCGAATAATTCTTGGGTAAACATACGCTGACTTTAATATGAAAATACGAAGCTACATAATAAATCAATTACCCATTCTTTTTTAGAAGGAACCTTAAATTCTCCTCGTCAAAGAGGACGAAGATTACGGTTTCTGGGAACGCGTGTTGGCTTAGGAATGTTTCTACGGTTGATAGGGCTATATCAGCGGCTTCTTCTTTGGGAAATCCATATACGCCAGTGCTAATGTTAGGAAATGCAAGGGTGTCAAAGCGTTTGTCTTCGGCTATTTTTAAGCATTGCAAGTAACATGATTTCAATAATTCCGCTTCGTGGTGATTTCCTCCTCGCCATATGGGACCAACCGTGTGGATGACATATTTGGCTGGTAGTTGATAACCTTTGGTTATTTTCGCCTGATCGGTAGCGCATCCCTTCAAACGGCGACATGCATTTAATAGCTCTGGTCCTGCTGCACGATGAATGGCTCAATCCACCCCGCCACCTCCCAAAAGTGACGAATTAGCAGCATTGACAATGGCAGTCACGTTTAATCGGGTAATATCTCCAGGGTGTATTTTTATTTTTTTCATGGGCGTGGTTATTTGTGATTTAATTTAATGTGTTTGTCTGGATTGTCAAGTATAATTCTTGCACTTTTTATTTGTGGATTTATAATCAATGTAATGCTGATGCATTCCTTTTGATCTTTAAATCTATTTTTAATTTCAAAAGTTAATGAATTGTCAGTATTAATAGTCAATTCGTAAAAATAAAAGCAATAAGTGTAAGAATATTGTAATATTGCAGTGGGAATTAGTAATACTATTGTAATGAAATGTATGTTGTTTAGTGGAAAAGTTCTGGGAACACTTTTTCTATTGATGTGGTGGGTGCCTGTTGGTGTTGCTGCTGCAGGTTATGAGTATGAATTCAAGACACCCAGGGATGTGATTGTCGTTTCATCTGGAGAATCACTAACGGTAGATCACAGTCGTCGACTGTTTAAATACTCGGCCAAAAATTATGGTTTACTTCTATTGGAAAGCAGTGAAAAGTTTAATACCAATTGCAATGTTTTAGTATATCGGGGAGAAGGGAAAGAAACTTTGGTTCAGAGTTCGGTACTAAAAGATATGCAGCAGGTAAAGTTAGACTTCAGATGTGAAAAGGATGAAGTTTACTATTTTTATTGGGATGGTTTGGAGGATGCTGAAACCATTGATTGGAGTCTGGTCGAAACGTCAATTGAAGGAATATCTCCTCTGAATCCGATATCAATAAGGTCCGGTGTCTTCGCGACCAATCATGCGCACAAGGGTGATTCATGGTATGAATTTGCAGTTGATGGCGATGGGCAATATTTAATATCAAGTCAGGGATTGACCAGTGAGAATACTTGTTTATTTGTCTATGGTAGTGATCCTGATGTCTCCATTGCGTCTTCCAATTCAGTTGGAAAGACTCTGCAATCACGGGTTGTTTTAAATTGTAAAGCAGGTGATAAATTACTCATCCGGTGGAGCAATGCGTTTACGAATGCATCTTATAAGTGGGAATTGAAGCTGGTTGAATAATTCCTATACACTCAAATAAAAAGAGCGAATTCAATTGAGTTCGCTCTTTTCGTATATCTAAATGATTGCTTACTTCCTTATTTGAGCACCCAACTCAGTTTCGAAGTTCATCATAAATTTATTCATGATTTTTTCGATTTGCTTGTCATTAAGTGTTTTGGTCTCATCTTGCAAGATGAAGCTGACGGCATAGGATTTTTTGCCATCGCCTAATTTTTTATCTTCAAACACATCGAACAAGGAGACGCTTTTTAGTAGCTTCTTCTCCGTTTTTTGAGCAATCTCCTTTACTTGAGCAAATTTGACTTCCTTATTTAAGAGAAGGGCCAAGTCTCTTTTTACTTCAGGGAATTTTGAAATTTCACTGTATGTAATGGTTTTCTTGCTGCTTTTTTTAAGGATCGGTGCCCACTTGATTTCAGCAAAACAAACTGGTGCATCAATGTCAAATGCTTTTAGTATTTTGGCATCTACTAAACCATAATTGATAATGGTTTTATCACCCATTTTCAAAGAGAGGCCTTCTGCGAATAAATCAGAAGTTATTTCTTCTTCACTGAAATCATTAAATGTTAATCCAAGCTGAGCCAGCATATTCTCAATCTGATTTTTTAAATCAAAGAATGAAATGGCTTGTTCAGCGGTGTTCCAGTTGGCTGCCGCTTTGTTTCCGGTCATGAAAATGGCCAGGTGTTGATCCTCGTTATAACTTTCAACCGCGTTTTTAGAAGCCTCTGGTGTATAATAATAACAGTTTCCAAATTCAAACAATTTCAGATCGGCGTTGCGTCGGTTGCGGTTGTGCTGAATGGATTCCAGACCACCAAACAGCAGTGTTTGACGCATGCCACCCAAGTCCTGGCTTAAGGGGTTGGCTAACTTAACCAACTGGTCAGCTGGGTAGGATTTTAAAGCCTCGTAATAGCTGACTTTGGTCAGTGAGTTACACATGATTTCACTGAATCCGGTCGCGGTAAGCTGGTTGGCAATGAGATTAGTGAGTTTATGATTGTCGGGTTTTGGTGAATAGGAAATGGTACTGTTCACCGAATCCGGCATCTCAATGTTATTATAGCCGTAAATTCTTAAAATATCTTCAATCACATCTGCCTCACGTGTTACATCCACGCGATAAGGAGGAATGGAAAGTTCTAAGCCAACTTCTGTTTCAGATTTGATTTCCATCTCCAGGCCAGTCACAATCTTTTGGATGGTTTCCTTCGGTAACTCTTTTCCAATCAATCGGTGGACATTGCTGTATTTTACCGATACTTCATGATTGGCTATGGGCTGCGGATAGATGTCGACAATGTCGCTGGAAATAGTACCACCGGCTACCTCTTTAATTAAAAGAGCGGCACGTTTAAGTGCATAAACTGTGATGTTTGGATCAATACCACGCTCAAAGCGGAAACTGGCATCGGTACTTAGGGTATGTCTTTTGGCAGTTTTACGCACCCAAACCGGGTTGAAATAAGCACTTTCTAAAAATACTTTTGTTGTTGAAGCACTCACGCCGCTTTCAATTCCACCAAAAACACCGGCAATACACATGCCTTCTTCAGCGTTACAGATCATTAAGTCCTGATCGGATAACTCGCGTTCAGCTTCATCCAGGGTTTTGAATAACGTGCCATCCGCCAGTGTTTTTACAACCACGGTATCCTTCTTTATTTTAGCTCCATCAAAGGCATGTAATGGTTGACCTAACTCATGTAACACGAAATTGGTCACATCAACCACGTTATTGATAGGACTTAAACCAATGGCTTTAAGTTTTGTTTGTAACCATTTGGGTGATTCCTTCACCGTGATGTCGCTGATGGTCACCCCACAATAACGCGGGCAAGCCTCATTGTTTTCAACGGTTACACTAACAGTATAGTTGGTATTATCGGGTTTGAATGCATCCACAGCTGGCAATTGTACCTGAATTTCCGGATTTTGTTGTTTCAGATAAGCCGCCAGGTCGCGGGCTACACCATAATGAGAGGCGGCATCTACCCGGTTGGGTGTAAGGTCCACTTCAATGCTGATGTCTGTTTCAACGTTGAAATAATCTTTGGCAAGAGTGCCCACAGTCACGTCTGAAGGTAACACCAAGATGCCATCGTGGCTGGTTCCCATCCCAATTTCATCTTCCGCACAAATCATTCCCATGGATACTTCTCCACGGATTTTTGATTTTTTAATGGTGAAGCTATCGTCACCGCTGTACAAAACAGTACCTACGGTGGCTACCACCACTTTTTGACCGGCAGCTACATTGGGCGCACCACACACGATAGGTAGAGGTTCGCCCTGGCCGATATTTACAGTTGTTTTGCTTAGTTTATCGGCATCCGGGTGTTTTTCACAAGTCAATACTTCACCAATTACGAGGCCTTCCAGCCCCCCTTTTACCGACTGAATTTCTTCAATGCTACCAACTTCCAGTCCGATGTCGGTTAAAATCTCGGAAACTTTTTCCGGGGCAAGATCAATATCAATGTAGTTTTTCAGCCAGTTATAAGAAATATTCATTCGTCTAATTTCATTAAATGTTAAACATGTAATGCGGTTGGTTGATTTAATATCAGCCGGATAGACCCGACGGGACGGGGCCTTTTTTCAACAGCGAACAAAAGTAATGATTTTAGGGGCTGAATACTAAAATATAATCGGGAAATTATTTTTTATTGGAGCCCATCAACGGTGTCTTCTCCTTTTGATGGATGAATCCTCGTTCAATGTATTCCTGGCGGCTGTAAGGCTTGCTTGAAATGATACCTGCTTTCCCGCAACCGGTTCTTTGCAAAAAAAAAGCATTGTTGGCTGCCCGGCTGGTGATGCATTCAAATGTAAAGGAGGCATCGCCGCGCGGCAGGTGGTATAGAATTAAAAAAGAAGGTGTAGCTGTGTGGCTGGAGGTATTTTCATTTTGAAAGGAGCTTTAGCCGCCGCGCTGAGCGTTCTTTTGTTTTAAATGGAGGCCCAGCCCTGCGGCTGCGTGTTGTTTTTGTTGGCTTGTCAGGGCCTGCGGAGAGTGGGGCCGGTTTTCGTTTTGTTATTCTGGCTGTTTGTAAAACTTCGGGCGTATTTTGTCGCTTTACCTCACAATACATATCTTTGGTTGCTTAAAGATAGTAATAGGATGGAAAACATAAACCGTAGACCGTTAATTCTGGTAACCAATGATGATGGGATCAAAGCCGGAGGGATTGAGGCCATCGTGCGAATGTTGAAAAGCTTTGGGGACGTGGTTGTGGTGGCACCCAATCAATCCTATTCCGGAATGTCACATGCCATCACTGTGAAAGTGCCTTTGTATGCCAAATTAGTGAAGGAAAAGGAGGGTTTGAAGGTTTATAAAGTTAATGGGACACCGGTTGATTGCGTGAAACTGGCCTTGAATAAGTTGTTGGATAGACATCCTGATCTGGTTGTATCCGGGATTAATCACGGCAGTAACTCCAGTGTGAGTATTCATTATTCGGGTACCATGGGGGCCGCGCGCGAAGGTGCATTGGGAGGTATTCCATCCCTTGGGTTTTCGTTACTGAATTACAGTTATGAAGCGGATTTTACCCATGCGGTGATGTTTGCCGAAAGGGTGGTGAAGCACGTGTTGGATCATGGCTTACCCGATCAAACTTATCTAAATGTCAATATTCCCGACGGGATGGAGGTAAGAGGCATGAAGGTGGTTCGTCAGGCGCATGGACGATGGGTGGAGGAGTTTGTGGAACGGGAAGATCCACGGCACCGGAAATACTATTGGTTAACCGGTCATTTTGAAAACCTGGAACCGCAAGCTACCGATACAGATGAATATGTTTTGAGTCAAGGCTATGTTTCAGTCGTTCCCTGTCTCCTGGATACCACCTCACATCCGGTTATTGATCAACTAAAAGGATTAAACCATGAATTGCAAGTGCAATAAATTATACATTGGCCTCATCATTGGCCTCATTTTACCACTGATTATGGCTGTCATTTTATACAACTCACTCTATAAGGGGCAACTGGAGTTTATGACTTTCCTGGACCGGCTGATTGAGCGGGGGAGTATTGGAAAATTGTTAAGCATTAGTGTGCTGCCCAACTTGATTGTGTTTTTTGTGGCCATTAATCTGGATCGTTTGCTGGCAGCCAGAGGCATTGTAACAGCTACACTGGTTTATGCTGTGTTGGTTGTAATTTTAAAATTTATGATTTGATAGTATGCGATATTATTTGATAGCTGGCGAAGCATCCGGCGATTTACATACTTCCAACCTGATGAAAGCTCTGAAAGATTTGGATTCTGAAGCGGAGTTCCGGTATTGGGGAGGTGAACTGATGCAGGCCCAGGGGGGCACGCTCGTGCGGCATTATAAAGATACGGCCTTTATGGGGGGATGGGATGTACTGATGAACATTAATACCATTCGCAAAAACTTTAAATTGTGTCAGGAAGATATTTTAGCGTATCAACCCGATGTATTAATACTGGTTGATTATGCCGGTTTTAATCTGCGGATGGCCAAGTTTGCCCGGGCACATAATTTAAACGTTTATTATTACATAGCGCCTAAAGTGTGGGCCTGGAATCGTAAGCGGGTACACAAATTAAAGGCCTACGTCAACAGGATGTTTACCATTTTGCCTTTTGAAACGAAGTTCTTTCAATCCTATGGCATTGAGGTGGAGTACAGTGGTAATCCGGTGTTGGATGCTATTCATAATCGCAAAAATAAGGATGAGGCTTTTGAGTCATTCATAGATCGTAATCAGTTAGACCAGCGGCCTAAAGTAGCCTTGCTGGCAGGCAGTCGTAAGTCGGAGATAAAATATGTATTGCCCGATATGCTGAAGATGGTGGAGAAGTATCCCGATCATCAGTTTGTGATTGCCGGGGCACCTTCTTTTTCCTATGAAGAGTACCAGCCATTTATTGATGGGATGGATGTAGCGGTGGTGTTTGATCAGACCTATGAATTGCTGCAGCAGGCCCGGGTGGCACTGGTGACGTCCGGCACGGCTACCCTTGAAACGGCTTTGCTGAATTGTCCGCAAGTGGTGTGTTACAAAATGTGGGGTGGCAAGGTCACTGACTTTATTGCCAAAAAAATTCTGATTAAGGTACCTTATATATCGCTGGTCAATTTAGTTTTGGAGAAAGAAGCCGTCATTGAGTTGTTTCAGGCCGATTTCTCACTGGCGAAACTGGAGCAGGAGTTGGGCGATTTATTGACAGAATCACCTCGTCGAAGAGCGATGCTGGCGGATTATGAAGAATTGCATCGCCGGATGGGCGGTCCCGGATCCAGTTATAAAACGGCAGAGTTAATGCTGAAGGCCTTGAAACAAACAACTAAACAGAAGTAATTCATGGTTTCTTTATTACGAAAGGAAGTAGCTGCTTTTTTTAGCTCCATCACCGGGGCTTTGGTAGTCTCTGTTTTTCTATTGACCACGGGTCTGTTTCTATGGGTCATCCCCGGTGAGATGAATGTTATCTTTGGAGGCTATGCCACCTTGGATTCTTTGTTTTATTTGGCACCATGGGTGTATTTGTTTCTGGTGCCGGCAGTAACCATGCGTCTCTTTGCCGATGAAAAGAAATCGGGAACCCTGGAGCTGCTGTTAACGCGGCCCATCTCTGAGATGAAAATAGTGTGGGCAAAGTATCTGGCTGGTTTAGTGGTGGTTTTAATCAGTTTATTGCCCACCTTTATCTATTTCTTTTCCGTCTATGCGCTGGGAAATCCGGTGGGTAATATGGATGTGGGGGGTACCTGGGGATCCTATCTGGGATTGTTTTTCCTGGCTGCCATCTACGTCGCCATTGGTGTTTTCGCCTCGGCTTTAACAGATAATCAAATCGTGGCTTTTGTGATTGCCGTGGTGCTTTGCTTTCTGTTATACAGCGGCCTGGATTCCCTGGCTGCCATGCCGGGTTTAAGATCCGTGAGCGATAGTATTACAGCCATTGGCATTGATAGTCACTACCGCTCCATTAGCAGGGGCGTGGTCGATTCGCGCGACATCATTTATTTTGCCGGTGTGGTTTATTTCTTTCTATTTCTCACCAAAACGGTTTTGAATAGCCGTAAGTGGTAATACCCAATTTTCTATCGATGAGAAACCAGGAAAACAGAATAAGTAGTCTTTTTAAGTTGGCCCTTGTATTGGTGGTCATTGTGGTGGTCAATTGGTTGGCGCAACTGTGGTTTTTCCGCGTTGATTTGACGTCGGAAGGGCGGTATACATTATCTGATACATCCAAAGAGTTCCTGTCAAACTTGCCGTCTGATGTCTATGTGAAGGTGTATCTGGATGGTGAATTGAATGTCGGATTCAGCAAACTTTCCAATGCCACCCGCGAAATGATGGAAGAGTTTGAAATTTATGGCGGGGATAAATTAGGTTATGAGTTCATTGATCCGGCCGAAGGCACGATTCAGGAGAAGAAAGACCGGATGAAAGTGCTGCAGGAATACGGGCTGGAGCCTCAATCGGTGGATGAAACAGCTGAGGATGGCCGGAAAATCAGATCTTATGTTTTTCCCTACGCACTTGTTTATTACAATGAGCGGGTGGTAGGTGTTAACCTGCTTGAAAATCTTCCCGGAAGAGGAGGGGCCGAGAATTTGAATATCTCCATTGAGAGTCTGGAATTTAAGTTTGCAGATGCGTTCAAACGCCTAATCACGGAAGAAAAACCGCGCATTGCCTTTTTAGAGGGGCATGGCGAATTGGATGAGCTGGATGTGATTGAAGCTACCGATGCACTTTCGGCCTACTACCAGGTGGAACGTGGTCAGTTGGGTAATGATCTCACTATTTTAGATCCCTATAAGGTGGTGATTATTGCCAAGCCCAATCGTCCGTTCGCGGAGAAGGATAAATTCATTCTGGATCAATACCTCATGAATGGCGGTCGTCTTCTGTTTTTGGTTGATGCCGTCAATGTAACCATGGATAGCTTGAGGCAGTCGCCTCAGACCATGGGATTCTATGCCGATGTGAACCTGCAGGATCAATTGTTCAAATATGGCGTACGTATTAATCCGGTGATTGTCGAAGATATTCAGGCCGGGCGAATCATGATGAATGTGGCCCCCAAAGGGCAACCCAAGTTAGTCCCTTTCCCTTGGTTGTATAGCCCATTGATGGCGACTTCGCCGGTTCATCCCATTACCCGGAACGTAAATTTGGTAAGGGGCGATTTTACCAGTACGATTGATACCGTGGGAAGTCATCTGGAGCTGAACCGTGAGATCCTGTTACGGACTTCTCAATTGACCAAAGTCAACCAAACGCCTGTTTTTATTAATATGGCGGAAGTGAATCGGCAACCAGACCGCAAAGCATTTAACCAATCCTTTTTGCCGACAGCCATTGCGCAGGAAGGGTACTTTCCGTCCGTTTTTCAAAACAGGCAAGTCCCCGCTGGCATTCAAATGAATGGTAAGTCTTTCAAAGATAAGAGTCAGCTGACCCGGATGGTGATTGTAGCGGATGGTGATATTATTCGAAATGAAGTACGTTTTAAGGATTCTAATCCTCAGGTGCAACCCTTGGGTTTTGATGAAGGCTCCAAACAGGTTTTCGGAAATAAGGACTTTATTGTGAATGCTGTGAATTACCTCTGTGATGACGAGGGGTGGATGACCTTACGTGGCCGTCATTTTACCTTGCGCCTGTTAGATCGCGAAAAGCTAAGCAGTGGCACTGCATTCTGGAAATGGCTCAATGTAGGCGCTCCTGTCCTCCTCATTGTATTGGGAAGCATCCTGTTTCTATGGATTCGTAAACGAAAATATGGTAAACGATAAATTAGGGGGGCGATTGCGCTGATGTTTTTTATTTACCGCTTGTTCCAGACGAATGGATAAGACTATTTTGTTTGGTGGAAAGAAGCTATTTTACTTTTTTTAAAAGAGTTTTTATTCTGTTTCTCTATTGTTTGCGGGCATTGTTAAAAAAAACAGTAAAACTTACTGAAAATGCCATTTTGACACGTTATCTTTTTTTGTATATTTCGACTTGGAAAATGGTTAACACAAAAAGTGATTAAGAAACCATTTGGTCAGGGCTTTTAGTAAATATTGACAAGAACTTAAAAACATAAAACCAATGAAATTTGTAGTTTCCAGCACCGAATTGCTGTCTCACTTACAAGCCATCAGTCGGGTGATCAGTAACAAAAGTACATTGCCTATTCTCGATAATTTTTTATTCGATCTGAAAGACAATAAGCTGGTGTTAACGGCTTCTGACCTGGAAGTAACCATGGTCACCTCTCTGGATCTGGAAAACGTGGATGGGGAAGGGATCATCGCCATGCCTTCGCGCATTTTGCTGGAAACACTTAAAAAATTCCCGGAGCAACCCTTGAATTTCGAAATCAACATGGATACTTATGCAGTAGACATTGTGACGGAGAAAGGTAAATTTAGTGTGGTGGGTCAAAATGGTGAAGACTTCCCGGAATTACCCGGTTTGGATGACGATAAGAGCTCGCGTTTGCAGGTATCTGTTGATTTATTGCAAATGGGTATTAATAAAACCTTGTTTGCCACCGCTGATGATGAGTTACGTCCAGTGATGAATGGGATTTTAGTGGAGCTGTCTCCGGATAATATGACGTTTGTAGCCTCTGATTCACATAAATTAGTGCGCTACCGTCGTTTGGATGCTCAAACTGATTTTGAGGCGTCTTTCATTCTACCTAAAAAGCCCGCTAGTTTGTTGAAGAATGTGTTGCCGAAAGAAGATGGTGACGTCAGCATTGAATTTGATGATAAGAATGCCTTCTTTACCTTGCCTAACTATAAGTTGGTATGTCGTTTGGTAGAGGGCAATTACCCAAGCTATAATGCGGTTATTCCTCAGGATAATCCTTATAAAGTAATTATTGATCGCGTTGAGTTTTACAATACCTTAGGGCGTGTGTCGTTATTTTCCAATCAGGCCAGTAATTTGGTAAAGTTGAAAATGGCAAGCAATGAAATGACGGTTTCCGCTCAGGATATTGATTTTAGTATCTCGGCTCATGAGCGTTTAGGCTGTCAATACGAAGGTGATGACATGGAAATCGGATTTAAGTCGGGCTTCCTGGCTGATATCCTGGATAACCTGAACTCGTCTGATGTGGTGTTGGAATTATCGGATCCATCGCGCGCCGGTATTCTGTTGCCATTTGAAAATGGTGAAAACGAAGAAGAGTTGATGTTATTGATGCCGATGATGATCAATGTATAGAACAATACGGAGATAATAGACATTAGATAATTATGAGACCGCCTCTTTCGACATTCGGAAGGGGCGGTTTTTTAATTGATGGTTTAATTGTCATATTGGTATCTTTGGCTATGCATGAGGAGTTTCTTTTCATAGCATTGGTAATCTAAATGGATTTTATTGGGTTCGGAAGTCGGCCAAATCATATTTTAATTGTCTGACCATTATGTAGAGTGCCAAATGTGTCCCAAATTAGTGCATTGGTTTTGTAGAAATACCATTGAGTCAAGTAATGGTGTGTTGTTATCGATAACGCCCCGTCCGTCCAATTTTTAGATACAAAAAAATACCGGGTAAAGTTCCGAACAGAACGATGAACGACCAGACCAGTTTTGTTTTTATCTCCATGCGGTGCCGGATGATATCAACCACAACGATTGAAGCCATTAAAAATTGAGTGATAATTAGCCATTCCCAGTAGAAATGTATTGATAAAAACATAGGTAGAGTCTGTAATTGGTACCGTAAAAATAATAGAATTATCAGAAGATGTTGAATATGAAGTGCATTTATTTGAATTGGAGTGCGATTGATGGATGCATGCTGTATATGGGACTAATTCACGTCAATAATCATCCGGATTAACGAAATACTCAAAAAAACTGTATTTTTGTGCGCTAATTCAGGTAAAGAAAAGTAATCATGGGAAAGAAACGAGTTGTAATCGGGTTGTCAGGAGGCGTGGATTCAAGTGTAGCGGCATATGTTTTGCTGAAACAAGGCTATGAGGTGATTGGCTTATTCATGAAAAACTGGCACGATACAACTGGTGTGTTGAAAGCCGATTGTCCCTGGTTGGATGATAAATTCGATGCGCAGGCAGTGGCGATGAAGCTGGGCATTCCGTTTCACATGGTTGATTTGAGTGACCACTATCGCAAACGCGTGGTTGACTATATGTTTTCTGAGTATGAGAAGGGACGTACACCCAATCCGGATGTGTTATGTAATCGGGAAATCAAGTTTGATGTATTTCTGGAGAAAGCCCTTGAGTTAGGTGCTGATTACGTGGCTACTGGTCATTACTGCCGAAAAGAGACCATGGAGGTGGATGGAAAAGAAGTGCATCGCTTATTGGCCGGAAGCGATCCCAATAAAGATCAAAGCTATTTTTTGTGTCAGTTGAGTCAAAAGCAACTGGAGAAAGCCATGTTTCCCATCGGTGATATTGTAAAACCTGAAGTACGCCGCATTGCCAATGAATTGAATTTGGTGACGGCACATAAAAAAGATTCTCAAGGCATCTGCTTTGTGGGTAAAGTGGATTTACCGGTTTTCTTGCAGCAAAAATTAGAGTCCAAAAAGGGACGTGTATTTATAATTCCGGAGGAGAGTGAATTGTTTCAGCGCGATTGGGAAAAGGCCTATGTGGATGTACCCGCCGACGAAGATTTGGACGCTTTGGCGCAACCTTTCGTCTTTCATCCCAAATATGGAAAAAAAGTGGGGGATCACAATGGTGCTCATTTTTATACCATTGGACAGCGCAAAGGATTGAATATTGGGGGCTTTGAAAAACCATTATTCATTATTGGAACCAACGTGGATTTCAATCAGGTGTATGTAGGCATGGGGCAGGAGCATCCCGGATTATTCCGAAATGTGCTGTTTGTAGCTGCTGATGAAACGCATTGGGTAAGACCGGATCTGGCCATGAAAGTGGGTGAATCACGTCGTTTTAATTTACGCATCCGGTACCGTCAACCTTTGCAGAATGCCATTGTTCATTGTCGGGAAAAAGGGCTTTACATTGTGTTTGATGAACCGCAACGTGGCATTACCACCGGTCAGTTTGCAGCCTGGTATGCCGAAGATGAACTGGTTGGTTCCGGTGTAATCAGTTAAGTGTGCTCCTGTCACAACCGATCATTTATTATTAACCCTGAAACCTGGCCCGTGAAAAATTACGATCCTCAAATGCATACTGCTGAGCATGTGTTAAATCAAACCATGGTGCAGCTGTTTGGCTGCGACCGCTCCTTTTCAAATCATCTGGAGAAGAAAAAGTCAAAATGCGATTATCGCTTTTCCCGGGCGCTCACTGCTGAAGAGGAAGCTAATATTGAATCACGGGTGAATGAAGTTTTAGCTGCTGGAGTTGGTGTAACGGAAGAAGTGGTGTTGCGTGAAAAGGCCAACACGAGTTTTGATTTGGAACGCTTACCGGATGCTAGCGGTGAAACCATTCGAATTGTGCGAGTGGGTGATTACGATGCCTGCCCCTGCATTGGCGATCATGTCAAGAATACAGCTGAAATAGGGCAGTTTGTATTGGGTTCATCGTCCTATGAAGAGGGCATCTTGCGCATCCGTTTTAAACTCAAGCGACCCCAGTAGCTAGTTTGCTTTCTTATTCTGTTTTTTAGGCATAATAGGATGGCGGTATGTTGATTCGTAATTCAACAGTAATACTCCGGATCCAAGCCATTGATGCTGGTAATCTTATCCAGTCGAATTTCAACGTTATTAGTGGTTACCAAAAATTCTTCTTTATCACGGGTGAAAAGGTCTTTAATGATGGTCGGAAAGCTATGTTCGCCATTATGATCCGTATATTCAATGTGGATAATCTGTTTCTTCATTGCCAGATGTTCTAATTGATCATAAAAAGCACAAGCCACTGGTTTGTATGCGTCATTCATAGGGGGCGGTTTGGGTTTTGCTGCGCTAAAATGATAAAAATAAATCAGTTTACAATGACTTATTGTTGGGAGAGAGGGGATTGTGTTCTAAGAAATGTGAGAAACCTTCGGTTGTAGCTGGTTTTCCTGTCTCTAAATTAATCGCTGATTGGTTGTCATAAAAAAACACCTTCCCGTTTGAGAAGGTGTTTTCTTGAGGAAATTCATTTTAACGCTATGACTCATTTAAATCATTCCTCACATTCATATGTGCTACCGGTACAAATATAGAAACTATTCTTATTTAGACAAAATACAAATAGTAAAAATCTAAAAAAAATCATCTATTCGAATAATCCTAGTTGGATATGGGGACTGGGATTATAAAATTTCATGCGGGTTGGAATGCTCAGTTGCTGGCACCGTTTTGAAAAGAGGGACCATAATTGTTTTGCATTGGGTGCATCGCAGTTGTATTTATCACCATAAGTGGCCATGTATTTTTCTTTAATTCCCGGAAATAGCTTTTCTAATTGGCCATAGTAGTGTTCGCGCTGACCTTCCCGATTGGTCATACCCATGGCCGCCAAAATATAGGCTGCATCGGCTTCTTTCGCAGCATCCACTAATTGAGTGATGTTTTCTTGGGTGTCAGTAATAAACGGCAATACCGGCATTAATGTAATACCGGCATATATCCCGGCTTTTCGCAGCGTTTTGAGGGCTTTTAGCCGGTCCGAGGGCGGTGGGGCAAAGGGTTCTATTTTGCGGGCCAGATCATCATCTGTGGTGGTAATGGTAAGGGTGACCGCGGCGTAGGTGGTGCCGATTTGTTTCAGTAAGTCAATGTCTCTTAATACCAGTGTGCTTTTTGTAATAATGTGTATTGGAAAGCGATGGTGCTTTACGATTTCCAATGCCTTTCGGGTAAGTAGCTGGGTTTCTTCTAAAGGCAGGTAGCAATCGTTCATGCTGCCAAATCCAATGGTGCCTTTGCGTCGCTTTGATTTTAACTCCCGGTGCAACAGGTCAATGGCATTGGTTTTAATTTGAATGTTTTCAAAATCATCAATGTGGTAGCAGCTGCTGCGCGAATCGCAATAGATGCAACCATGGGAGCAGCCCCGGTAGAGGTTCATGGTGTAGCTGGTACCAAACCATGAGTCTCCACCCGGCGGACCGGAACTGACTATCTTTTTTGCTTGTATGTGGCGTGCCACGGTTAATTTTTTGTGAATAAGGGCATTAGTTGCCCAGTGCTAGTCGTCGGCATTGCTTTTGGCATCTTTAAACATTTTCGGAAAGATGAACCATTCTGTTTTGCCTTCCCGCACCATCATTTGATCCCAACTGTCAATGTCGTATGAAATGGCGGTAGCAGCTGTTGTGGGGAAGTGAAAGTAATTACCATCCGTGAGGTTGATGGCCATCATGGCAATTTCCGGATTGTGGCCTACCACCACAATGGTTTCATGTGATTTGCCGTATTGACTCAGGAAATCAATAAATTCGGCACTGGTATATCCATCGTAGATGAACTTTTGATATTCAATCTGAGTCTCATCGTAATGTAATTCTTTGGCGAAAATCTGGGCCGTTTGCCTGGCCCGTGAGGCGGGACTGGATATGATCAGGTTGGGATGAATGCCTCTTTTTTTCAGTTCATTCACAACTAATTCAGCATCCCGGTAGCCTCTTGGTTTTAATTGGCGTTCATAGTCAGTAATGCCCATATTAAGGGGCTCTGTTTTGGCATGGCGTATGAGAATGATGGTTTTCATAAGTTAAAGCGTATTTGGGCTGTGAGCCTTCTGTTAATGTATTGTTGTATTTTCGTTTTTCTGCGCCTTCTTTTCTTGCTCCAACAGAAATTTGTAGGTATCCCATTGAGCGCGAATTTGTGGCAGGTCATTTTTAACCGGAATGTTCTTCAGGTTTTTATCGATGTGGCGAGCTTTCACATTGTCTTTTAACTGTAAATCGAGGATGGTCAGTATTTCATTTTTTAGTGCCGGTTGCTCCACCGGAAAAGCTGTTTCAATGCGGCGATTGATATTGCGGTTCAACCAGTCGGCCGAAGATAGATACATTTCTTTATCACCATCATTGCCGAATACCCAAATGCGCGCATGCTCCAGAAATCCATCCACAATGCGGATGACGCGAATGTTTTTACTGAAGGATCGCTCGGGTACCAGGCAACAGATGCCACGCACAATGAGGTCGATATGTACCCCTGCCTGACCGGCTTCATACAGTTTATTGATTAGCTGCCGGTTTTGAATGCCGTTCATCTTTAGTAGAATATAACCTTCTTTACCCGCTTGTGCCAGATCAATCTCGCGATCAATCTTCTCCATGAGTGATTTTCGCAGGTTCACCTGGGTCACCAGTAATTTATTAAAATGAGGTTTCTGGGTCTGATCATTGAGGAAGCGAAACAGGTTCTCCATGTCGTCGATGTACTCATCGTTACACGTAAAGAAACCATGATCGGCATAGAGTTTGGCCGTTTTTTCATTAAAGTTGCCGGTACTCAGGTAGGCAAACGACCGTTTGCGGATGCCATCGGCGCGCCGAATCACCAGGGCCATCTTGGCATGTACTTTCAGGCCGGGAATGCTGTAGATGATTTTCACCCCCGCCTTTTTCATCTGATCGGCGAAGTAAAGGTTGTTTTCCTCGTCGAAACGGGCCTTTACTTCCACAAACACCGTTACTTTTTTGTTGTTGTGCGCAGCTGTAATGAGCGAATTGACCACGGCGGAGTTGCTGGCTACCCGGTATTGCGTCACTTTTATTTCCTCTACCTTTGGATCGGTGGCTGCCTCATTCAAAAATTTAATGACATAATCGAACGTTTGATAGGGATAGTGTAATATGCGCTCTTTTCGCTTGATGGCCTCAAACATGGACCCGGCTTCTTCCAGCTCAAAGGGCCGGATGGGTTTGGGTGCATGCCATTCCAGGGCTGGCGAATAGGGATTGGGGAAACTAAAAAAGTCGTGTAGGTTTTGGTACGAATCTGCTTCCACCAATTCCTGCTTGCGAAAATGAAAGGTCTCTTTCAGGAAGTTTAGCAAGTCCTTGGGGATGTTGCGGTCGTGCTGAAAAACAGACGGGTTGCCTGTTTTGCGTTTCACCAGGTTGCGACGTATCTTCTCCACCAGGTCACCCCAAAATTCATCTTCTATTCCTAAATCGGCATCACGGGCCACGGTGATACACCAGCTGCCATCGATGTCGTATCCCGGAAATAACTCCTGGAGGTTAAAGCGAATCACATCGTCCAAAAACATGTAATGATGCCCCTGATCAATGCTGGGAAGCTTGATGAAACGCGGTAAATCGTTGGTAGGCAGTTTCAGCAAGGCATAGCGTGGCCGTCTGCTTTGGGATGTATCACTTTTTTTCTTCTTCCGGTACAGTTTAATCGCCAGATACAAGCGGTTATCGCGTAAAAAGCTGCGGGTTCCCCGGTTTAAAACAACGGGTTGCAGATAGGGGATCATTTCGGTATAGAAATATTCCCTCAGGTATTTGAGTTGATCCGGATTTTCCGGTAGTTCATTTTGATAGAGGCGAATCTGGTTTTTTTCCAGCTCCGGTAATAGCTCTTTTTTTAGGATGTAGCTAAATTCTACCCAATGCTCACTGACAATGTTATTGATCTTTTTAAGGATCTTTGCCGGGTTGGGTACATCGGTAAAACTAACACCTTGCTCCGCCGCATTACGGTACTCCGCCACCCGCACTTTATAGAATTCATCCAGGTTAGAAGAGTAGATGGCCATGAATTTCAGGCGCTCGAACAGAGGTAATGATGGATCTCTGGCCTCTTCCAGTACCCTGTGGTTAAAGGATAACCAACTGATATCGCGATTGAAATACTTTGACGGTTCCGACATATAACGGTGTATTGCTTATGCTTTAAAAATATTAAAAAATAAGATACTTTTGGCAATGTTTTAAAGCATATTAAATACAAATGACAAACATAGGTTTAATTTCAGATACACATTCTCATTTCGACGATCGTTTTTATGAACTTTTTCAAGGGGTGGATGAGATCTGGCATGCCGGTGATCTGGGCGACCCTAAAGTATTGGAAAAGATGGCGGCTTTTAAACCGGTCAGGGCTGTTTATGGGAATATCGACGGCACTGTATTGCGCCAGGAATTGAAGGAAGATGAGCGGTTCCTATGTGAAGGAGTGGACGTTTGGATGACTCATATTGGCGGCTATCCGGGTAAATATGATAATCGCATCAAAGGGGAGTTGATCCGTAAGCCGCCCAAGTTATTTATCGCCGGTCATTCGCACATTCTGAAAGTGATTTATGATAAGAAACTCAATTTGCTGCACATGAACCCGGGAGCCGCCGGTATTTCGGGCTTTCATACCGTTCGCACCGCCTTGCGTTTTTCCATTGATGGAGCCGATATCAAGAATCTGGAGGTGATTGAATTGGGGCCCAAACGGGCGTTATCAGCAGTGAAGTAATTGATTTAAAAAGTAACATGGAAAAGGTATTGGAATATTTTACGTCAGTCATCGCATCCGATAATTATCAGGAAGTACCTGCCGATATTGTGTTGCGAATCAATGAACTGGACCGGGCAGAGCGGGGTGATTTAAAGGGGCATTTGTTTAATGAAGCCAAGCGTTTTGGACTGAATGGAAACAGTCATCAATCCATTGTGTGGCTGGAGCATGCCTTTGAATCCATCGAGAAGCATACGTTTCGCTACCATCAGGTGTTGTTCAGTCCCGGTAAGGATATTCCCGAGACCTTGAGTTTTCTCATCGACAGGGCCGTAAAAAGCGTTGACCTTTGTGTCTTTACCATCAGTGATCACCGGTTGGGGGAGAAGTTGACAGAAGCGCATCAGCGGGGTGTTCAGGTGCGGATTATTTCAGATGATCAGAAGATGAATGACCGCGGGTCGCAGGTTTCGCTGTTGGATATGGCGGGGATTCCGGTCCGTATTGATCACAGCCGCTACCACATGCATCATAAATTCGGGATTATTGATGGGCGGATTGCTTTTTCAGGCAGCTATAACTGGACCTATACGGCCACCAAACACAACCAGGAAAACCTGTTGGTAACAACCAACTACGATATTGTTCATCAGTACCTGGAGGAGTATGAGAACCTGTGGCAAGAGATGTTTCCCCTGCGCTAAGGCACTGGTGCGAAGGGAGAGCTGTGTCGAAAGCAGCGTAATGCAAATTCGAAACTTTTTTATAACGCTCGCATTGGTGGGTGAGCCGCATGATTTTGACAAGCATCACACGTGTGGTGGAACCCACTCACAGGTCGCCTGAGTGCAGATGAAATGTGGAATGGAACCACATCACGTGTGGTTTGAATGCAAATGACACGTGGTTTTGGTCAAAGTTAGGTGTGATTCCGGAGCATATCACACGTGGTTTGAAGTCAAATGACGCGTGGTTTCAAAAAAAATAAAAAGAGGCGGTGATGGGGCTTCCTTTTCCCGCCTTTTTACTTTTATCTTTTTTATTTTAGAAAAGAGATTACTGCCTCAATAATTTGGCTGATAAGACCTCAGCATCCAATAATGAGTGGGGTAATAAGGAAGCATGACTGGCCCGGGCCGGGCAAATATCAATACCGCCTCGACGGGTATAGATGCAGGTCACGGCCAATTCTTGCGGTATGAAAATATCCCACAAGCGCTTGTAAATCATTTCGCAGATTTCTTCATGGAAGTGATTTTCATTGCGGATGGAAACCAGGTACTGCAACAGGTTACGCTTTGCCGGTAAGATACTTCCCTTCATGTAAATGTAGGCACTTCCCCAATCGGGCTGATGGGTGATTTTACAGTTGCTCCGCAGCAGGTGGGTGGCGATCTTAAGTTCACCTGCATCTTCGGCGTCGGCTTTCAGTAATTCAGGGGCTTCGGTAAAATGATCAAACGTGAGTTGGGCGGTGTCGGCCTCTTTTTCCAACAAGGCATAACCGCCAAAATCAAAAAATGCCGCCGATGGGAACGTATCAAAGAAATGGATGGCAACCTCTGTTTCCAGGAGCTTGGAAAGGTCTGTTTTGATGGTCGCTAAAACGATGTTCAGTCCTTCGGCCGGCGTTTGACCAAAGCGATGCATGTTGAAGGAGTTGAGGTATAATTTGAGCGACTTACTCTCCACCAGGGAAGGGTTGGTAGCCGGATACACAAACTTCAACAGACCGGTCACCGGTAATCCTCGCTCTGTCAGGAAACTCAATTCATAGGCATGCCAGGCATCGTACCCCACAAACGGCAAGTTGTCTTCCGATAGTTGGTAGATTTCCCGGTTGAGATGACGGGGTACAGCCACCAGCATTTCCGGTGCATAGTGTTGCGGGTAGTCCACTTGTTTACCCAGGTATTTTCCTTCGCTCATAAATAATTATTAATTTTTAATGCTTAATTATTAATGTGGGCTTTTGTGGTTTTTATAATGGCGGTTTGATGAACTATTCAAAATGGCTATGTCATTATTAGAGGTTGGTTTATTTAACCCCTTCAGGGTTGTGGTATCAGGTTTACTAACACCTGGATAACCCCGAATGGGATTGAAGGCTAGAACCATGTGAAAATGTTATCTCAACGATCATAGCAACTTAAAAATTAATCCTTAATTATTACACCCCACTTTTTGATCCAAACAATTCAATGTGCACCCGGGGACTGAAACGCCAGCCATGACGAATGGCCATCTCCAATACTAAGGGGGACGATTGGGCAATTTCTTCCCGTGTGGCTCCCAATGGCATCAGCAGGATGTCTTCCTGTTTCCAGTTGGTGAGTGGAGTGAGAAAATCCGCCTGGATCTCCAGGTAATCATTCGTTTTACCCACCACAAACTTGAATTGTAGCTGCTTTTTGCCATCTTGTGTTAAGTCAATGTAGGATTGTAAGGCTTCCAGATTCAGCCGTTTTTGTCCATGGAATTTGTAAGGACCGGCTTCTTTCAATCCATAATGCGCTAACTTTTCAGGATTAGGGGTGGAGTTACTCAGTTTGGGAGAGATGCTGAACAAGTCAATCCAGCGAGCTACCTCCGCATCGAATAGCGAACCGTTGGATTCCAGGGTTAAGTGGACGCCCAGTTCTTCTTTGAGGCGACGGCACAATTGCGCCAGCGGTTTCTTCTGCAACAAGGGTTCGCCACCGGTTAACACTACATGACGAATGGCCCCCAGGTTGTGTGACACCCAATCAAAGACCTCATCCGGTGAAAATTCCAGGATGTGATCGGGATGAAAGGAGGCATACGTCGTGTCGCAACGACAAAAACTGCCATCTTCCATTTGCCAGATGCAACGCAGGTTACAACTTGACAGGCGAATAAATAAAGAAGGCACACCGGCCAGTTTACCTTCACCTTGAATGGTGCCCGGTAATTCGATGCCTGTTTTGGGCTGATCGGTCAGTAAGTTACCCTTGTGGTCTTTCACAACCGGAAATACCCCTTCTTTTGCTAAAACTAATTTATCCATGCTCCTCTCTTCCGGTTATGCGTGTAATGCAGGGTCTTCAAATCCGGCCTCGGCAAAGGCTTTGGCACGTAATAAACAACTGTCGCAGGTACCACAGGGGTGATCCTCGCCCCGGTAACAGCTCCAGGTTAAGCCAAAATCAACACCCAGTTCCATTCCCAAGGCGATTTCCTGTGCCTTGGTTTGATTCACAAATGGGGCGTGTATTTTGATGGGTTGATTTTTCTCCGCACCCATCACAGTCCCTTTGTTAATGGCTGCTTCCATGGCATCAATAAATTCCTGGCGGCAATCCACATAGCCCGAATAATCCACTTCACTCACACCAATAAAGATATTTTGAGCGCCAATGGCTTCGGCATACGAGGCGGCCACGGATAAAAATACCATGTTGCGGGCTGGTACATAGGTTACAGGGATGTCTTCACGATGAACATCTCCCTCTTCCACCTCCAGATTGGCATCGGTCAGTGAAGAACCACCCCATTGGTCCAGTTTGAGGGTGACCACCTGATGTGCGGTGACACCGGCTTTAACTGCTAATGCCTTGGCAGCATTCAGTTCCCGGTTGTGGCGTTGTCCGTAATCGAAAGAGATAGCATGTACGTCGTACCCCTGGCTTTTAGCCAGGTAAAGGGCTACCGCCGAATCCAATCCTCCCGATAATAATACAATGGCTTTGGCCATGGCAAAACTATTTGTGTTAAACGTTCTTTTTCAAGACAGTTTTGGAAACCAGCGAAAACAAAAGGAGGGCATCAAAAATAAAGGCACCGGTACCCTAACCATAAGGTACTGATCACCGTGATTTTTGCGCTTGATAGCAAGGCCCATAGTTTTGTTTAGCGACAGGATGGTTTCGAACTGTCGTGCTCCGAAAAGCGGTGCAAAGATAGGTATTAATGATCAATTGTTGATGGTTATTTATGATTTCGTGGCTGTTTTATGGATAAAGACCAATGTCATAGGATGAGAAATGAAAAAAACTATTTTTGCGGGTTGAATTTTTACAATAATTAAGAATGACACACAACATGAGAAACTTAAAATCTACATTCATCCTATTCATGGTGTTGGCAGCAGGTTTGTTATCACCGGTTATGGCTCAGAAAGAGCGCTCAGAAATTGAAGACCAGTACAAATGGAATGTGCAGGACTTGTATGCCTCCGACGAAGCCTGGTCAGAAGCTAAGGTGGCCTTAGTGAAAGAGTCGGATCAAATTTCTTCCTTCAAAGGGACTTTGGGGCAGTCGGCTCAAAACTTATTAAGTTATCTGCAGTTTGGCGATAAAATTTACAAAGAAGGCTCTAAATTGTATTTGTATGCCTCGCTAAAATCAGATAGCGACATGCGCGATGCGGAGAACATGGGACGATTGAAAGAGATTCGTCAGGTTTTTATCGAATACGGACAAAAGGCCTCTTTCGCTACTCCTGAACTGGCTGCTATTCCTCAGGAGACTGTAGAGCAATTCATGAAGGATGAGCCCAAACTGGAGATTTATCGCATGGGTCTGGAAGACCTTTACCGCATGAAGGCGCATACGCTGACGGAAGCTGAAGAAGCCATCATGGCCAAGACCAGTATGATCACCGGAGCGTCCCAATCCATTTACAGTGTTTTTAGCAATGCCGAAAAGCCCTGGCCCACGGCTACCTTAACCGATGGTCAGGAAGTGGAATTGAACCAGGCTACTTTCAGCGAATTGCGTGCCTCAACGAATCGCGCCGATCGTGAAATTGTATTTGATACCTTCTGGAATCATTACCGCACCTTCGAAGGCACCTTTGGCGAGATGCTGAACGGTCAGGTTAAAGTGGATATTTTCCGTGCCAAGGCCCGTAACTACAGCTCTGCTTTGGAAGCGTCCCTGAAACCCAATAACATTCCGGTGGAGGTGTATCACTCACTCATCCAAAACGTCAATGATAACCTGGGTACCTTTCACCGCTACCTGAACATCAAGAAACAGATGTTAGGTGTGGATACCTTGAAATATTCGGATTTATATGCGCCTACTGTTAAAGGGGTGGAGTTGAAGTATAACTACGACGAGGCGCAAAAATTGATTTTGGAGTCCTTAAAGCCGCTGGGTAAAGAGTATGTGAGTGTGGTTGAACATGCCTTCAGCAACCGTTGGATCGATGTGTATCCTAACGTGGGTAAACGCTCAGGTGCGTATTCCAATGGTGCTGCGTATGATGTACACCCTTACATCCTGATGAATTACAACGACCAGTACAATGAGGTGAGCACTCTCACCCATGAATTGGGGCATACCATGCACAGTTACTTTTCCAATAAAACACAACCTTTTGCCACAGCTAATTATGCCACATTTGTGGCTGAGGTGGCTTCTACCTTCAATGAGGCTTTATTGGCTGATATGATGCAGAAGAAACTGAAAGATGATGACTTGCGTCTTTCGTTGTTGATGACCATGTTGGATGGTTTCAAAGGAACATTGTATCGTCAGACGCAGTTTGCCGAGTATGAAATGCGCATCCATGAAGCTGCTGAGGCGGGTACGCCCTTAACCGGGAAAACCCTATCAAAAATATATGGCGACCTCACCCGTAAGTACTATGGGCATGATAAAGGCGTGTGTTATGTGGATGATTTCATCTCCATGGAATGGGCTTACATTCCTCATTTTTACATGAACTTCTATGTATTCCAGTACAGTACTTCGTTTGTGGCTTCGCAGGCTTTGGCGGCTAAAGTATTGGCCGGTGAAAAAGGAGCGACAGAGAAATACCTGGCTTTCATTTCAGCCGGTGGTTCAGATTATCCCATCGAATTGTTGAAAAATGCCGGTGTGGACATGACACAGCCAGAGCCATTCAAAGAGACCATCAAAACCATGAATAACATCATGGATGAGATTGAAGCGATATTGGCTAAGAAGAAATAACTTCAGCTTTGTATTGAATTGTTAAGGGGTGCTTTTTTAAGTGCCCCTTTTTTAGTTTTAACGCTTTTGATGTCTGAAAAATGGAAGCATCTTTTATCTTTGGCCTTGAATTTTAAAAAATGCTGTATGAGAAAATTGATGGCTTTTGCCCTTTTATTATCACTGTTTGCCGGTTGTAAAAAAGACGACGATAAGGATTATGGTCCCATTGATGAGAAGATCATTACCGATTACTTAGCTGCAAATAATATTGACGCACAACGCGATCCATCGGGGTTATATTATAAGATTATTAATGCGGGATCAGGGAATGTACCTGCGTTTGCGTATGTAACTTTATTTTACAAGGGCTATCTTACCAACGGTCAGGTTTTTGATCAAACGAAGAGTGAGGCCGTAACCTTTAATTTGGGGCGCTTGATCCCCGGTTGGCAGATTGGTATCCCCAAAGTAGGAAAAGGGGGGAAGATTCAGCTTTTTGTGCCGTCAGCTCTTGGTTATGGAGGGAGAGCTACAGGTTCTATTCCGGCCAATTCGGTGCTTATTTTTGAAGTTGATGTAGTAAATTATTGATGTTTTAGTACTTCAAATAAACAACCCGCCATGGATTCAATGGCGGGTTTTTTTGTGCAACAAAACAGGGAAGCAGGCTGGGTTAGAATTCGGCACCGTTTGGGAAAAATCATCAACGACTCTGACACAGAATAATGAATATACCTGAATATATCTGCCCGGAGAGGGCACAAGTGACCGATGGAAGGCATCCCCAAAGTCAGGGAACGGGTAAAAATGGTGAGGGACGACTCCAATCTGCCAAGGGGCTGCCACAAGTAAGTGGGGGATGGCCAAAGACAGGTAAGGGGAGGGCGCAGGTAAGTGAAGGGAGGGCACAGGTAAGTGGGGGAGATGCTAAAACTACTCAGGGGAATACAGAATGTCCCGCCGGAGGGGTGCGACCTGCTTCGGGACTAGTAAATTCAAGGGGTTCGGTGATCAGCTATTTTTTAAAGTTGATGTAGTTAATTATACTGTTTAAGCAACCTGCCATGGATTTAACGGCAGGTTTTTATGCTTTCATTTATAGGAAGTCTATTTAATAGGGTAGAGAATTATAGACTATAAAGTTGAAGTTTTCAATTTTTTTTCCATCTTTAAACCACCTAAACGAGTATTAAATGTCTACCATCCAACGAGTCTCTTCCGGTGCCCAATGGGAAGAAATTGTGGGCTATTCCAGAGCCATCAAAGTGGGGAATGTCATTGAAATAGCCGGTACTACTGCCATTGATGAGCAAGGGCAAGTGGTGGGCAAGGGTGATCCTTATGCACAAACCCGTTACATTATTGAAAAAGCACAGAAGGCCTTACTGGAATTGAATGCCGGGTTACACCATGTGATCCGGACCCGGATGTACGTTACCGATATCACTCAATGGGAAGCGATAGGCCGGGCTCATGGTGATTTCTTTCATACGATTAAACCCGTATCCACCATGGTGGAAGTAAAGCAATTGATACATCCTGATTTGTTGGTTGAAATGGAGTTTTCAGCATTAACGTCTTAATTAAATTGTATTAGTTCTCCACCAATTGGTTGGTACTTATTAAGTGACCTTGAAATTAACGTTTTCTTGATTTACCTTTAATAAGATTTCAAGTGTAAAATATTTAAACACCCTCTGCAATGAAATGGAATGATTTGAAAATTAGAACTAAGCTATTGCTTAGTTTCGGCTTGCTACTGGTGCTGTTAGCAATTGTTGGTTTAATCGCCAGCTTTGGTATAGGTGGAATCGTGAAAGATGCCGATCAGGTGATTGCCGGAAATAAACTCCGGGGAGAATTGGAAACGCGTTACACACAGCATTTAATATGGGCCAAGCAGGTAAGTGAGTTTTTAACCAGTCCGGAAGTAACCGAATTGCATGTGCAGACCGATCATCACAAATGTGATTTTGGCAAGTGGTATTATGGCGAAGGACGACAGCAGGCAGAGGAACTGGTACCCGAATTGAAGGAGATCCTGGCGTTATTTGAAAAACCGCATCAGGAACTGCATCAGTCAGCCCTCACTATTGAGGAGTTACATCAAAATGTGGATATTGGTTTGTCTATTGCTTTGAATAAAGCCAAGGCTGATCACCTCCTGTGGATGCTCCAGGTAAAAGATGCTATTTTGTTACAAAAAGGTCGTCTCAATGTGCAGATGGATCATCAGTTGTGCGGTTTTGGACAATGGTTGTCTTCAACTGAAACGACAGCATTATTGGAAAAGGATTCTGCTTTAAAAGACTATATAGATCAATTAACAGCTCCCCATGAAAAGTTACACAGTTCATCTCGTCGCTTGCAATCGTTGGTGGCTGCTGGGGATTATGCGGGCGCACTCCGGTATTATCAGCAAAATACGGCACCCTCAGCTGAACAGGTGATTGCCACACTGGATGAATTAATTACCCAAAACCGCGAACAATTAGAAGGGACGAATGCCGCAAATTCAGTTTTTTACAAAACAACATTATTGCAGCTTGATACCATTGGTAAATTGTTCCAAAAGGCCATCGACACTTCAACTGCCAATATTTTATCAGAGGATAAAATGGTGTCCAGTGCCCGTCGCCTGGGGACGATTTCGTTGGTAATATTAATATTGTCATTGGTTATTGGATTATTTTTAGCGTTTTATATTTCCGGTGTTTTGGTCTCGGGTATTAAAAAAGGCGTCACCTTTGCAAAAAATGTGGCTGAGGGGGATTTAAGTAAGAAACTGGAGATTGCTCAAAAAGATGAAATCGGGGAGCTGGCAGATGCCTTGAATGTGATGGTGGATGGTATTTCGGATCTGATCGCTCAGATTAAAAAGAGTTCTGCTTCCCTGGCCGGCGCCAGTACGCAAATGAGTACCACATCTTTGAATATTTCATCGGGAGCTAATCAGCAAGCGTCCTCTACGGAAGAGGTTTCTGCGTCCATGGAAGAAATGGGATCGACGATCGACCAAAACAAGGACTACAGCATTCAATGTGAACAGATCACGTCACAAATGGCTCAGAGTATTAAAGAGGGAAGTGAAGCATCCGATGAAAACGAAACGTTAATGCGTCAAATTGCCGAGAAGGTACAGTTGATCAATGAGATTACGCAGCAAACCAATATTTTGGCGTTAAACGCAGCGGTTGAAGCGGCCCGTGCCGGCGAACATGGCCGGGGATTTGCGGTGGTAGCCAGTGAAGTGCGTAAGTTGGCTGAAAAAAGTAAAATATCTGCTGAGGACATTTCAATTTTAATTACCGAGGGTGTGGAAGTAGCAGATAAAGCCGGGCGTAAATTGCGAGATGCCTTGTCGGAAATTGATAAAACGGTAAAAATGGTGCAGGAAATAGCGGCGGCCAGCTCGGAACAATCAACGGGCGCACAACAGGTTAATCAGGCCATTCAGGAATTAAACCTGGTGACTCAGGCCAATGCCGCTGCATCTGAAGAGTTGGCCTCCAGCTCGTCTGAAGTCGAGCGACACGCAGGAGAATTGAGAGACATGGTGGGGAGTTTTAAATTGAACTAAAAAGGGGCTTTTGACCGACACAACGACCTAAGGCAGCTGTGATGGATTTGTCCTATGCCACAAGTGCGTGACGGACAAAAGCCATTTTAAAGATACAATCATTTTTCATTTTTTGAGAAAACCTGATAAAAAATATTGAATTTTATCAGGTTTTGCTTTTTTGTCGCCTTATTTACGAGTCCTGGAGTGGAATCAATGCCATTTAGTAGGCATAGATCAGAATTCGGAATGGGGTCTTATCATAGGAAAATAGCAAAACTTAATAATTTTATTCAAGAAGTTTATTCAAGAGTGGATTTTGGTATTTGCATTGCGTAAATTAATGGTTACTAATTCCTTTAAAATTTCACCATGGCTTCATTTACGAAACAAGATGCATTGCGGTACCACCAATGTGGTCGTCCTGGAAAAATTGAGGTTATTCCCACTAAACCTTACAGTACGCAGTATGATTTGTCGCTGGCCTATTCACCAGGCGTGGCAGAACCCTGCCGTGAAATCGAGTCCGACCGCGAAAATGTGTACAAATATACGGCCAAAGGCAACCTGGTCGCTGTGATCTCCAATGGCACCGCCGTATTGGGTTTGGGTGATATCGGGCCGGAAGCCGGAAAGCCTGTGATGGAAGGAAAAGGATTGCTGTTTAAAGTATTTGCCGATGTGGATGTGTTTGATATTGAGGTGGACGAAAAGAGTGTGGAAGGGATGGTTACCTTCGTCAAAGCCATCGCCCCTACATTTGGCGGGATTAATCTGGAAGATATAAAAGCACCGGAGTGTTTCGAAATTGAAGAGCAACTCAAAAAAACATTGAATATTCCGGTTTTTCATGATGATCAGCATGGAACAGCTATTATTTCTGCAGCAGGTTTAATAAATGCATTGGAACTCAATGGGAAAAAAATTGAAGCCATCAAGGTGGTCGTCAATGGGGCAGGGGCTTCCGGTATATCGTGTACCAAATTGTACATCAGTTTGGGGGTTAAAAAAGAGAATGTATGGATGTGCGATAGTAAAGGTTTGATTACGACCTCCCGGTCGGACTTAAATAAATACAAGCAGGTGTTTGCTCAAAATAGTGAATTGACCACTTTGGAAGAAGTCATTCAGGATGCCGATGTTTTTCTGGGATTGTCTAAGGCAGATATACTCACCTCTGATATGTTGCTCTCCATGGCTCATGATCCCATTGTATTTGCCATGGCCAATCCGAATCCTGAGATTAGTTATGAAGCCGCTATGGCCACACGCACAGATATTATTTTTGCCACCGGGCGATCCGATTATCCCAACCAGGTGAATAATGTACTGGGTTTTCCCTTTATTTTCAGGGGAGCTCTAGATGTTCGGGCTACCGCCATTAATGAAGAAATGAAAATTGCAGCAGTTTATGCTTTGGCCAATCTGGCTAAAGAAGAAGTGCCTGAAAAGGTGAACGCTGCCTATAAAAGTCAGAATTTAGTATTTGGACGTGAATATATTATTCCTAAGCCATTGGATCCGCGGTTGATTACGGAAGTGGCGCCAGCAATAGCCAAAGCTGCTATGGAGAGTGGTGTAGCCAGAGAACCAATCACTAACTGGGATAGCTATAAGATCGAACTCATGAAGCGGATGGGCTTGTATAATAAACTGGTCCGCGATGTCCATGTAAAAGCAAAGTTAAATCCCAAGCGGATTGTTTTTGCTGATGCCGAGCATTTTAAAGTGTTGAAGGCCGTTGAAATGGTGCGCAATGAAGGTTTTGCGGAGCCCATTTTACTGGGAAATCGAAAGCAAATTGAGAAAACAGCTCTGGATTATAATCTGAATATCCAGGATTATACGATTATCGATATCACGGAAGCCAATCAAAATGCGCATCGTCTTAAATATGCAAAAATGTTGTTCGAAAAACGGCAACGGAAAGGCTGTACCATGGAAGAAGCCTGTCGCAAGATGTATGATCGTAATTACTTTGGCATTATGATGGTCGAGTCCGGGGAAGCCGATGGTTTCTTAGGTGGATTTGCCCATAAATATGCAGATACCATTCGGCCGGCCTTGCAGATTGTGGGTTCCAATAATACGCTTAATCACATCGCCGGAATGTATATTGTTATGACGAAGAGAGGTCCTTTTTTCTTCGCTGATACCACGGTGAATTATCAACCTTCGGCCCGAACATTAGCCGATACCACACTTCTAACTGTAAATGAGGTACGTAAGTTTAATATGGATCCTGTAGTGGCCCTGGTTTCGTATTCTAATTTTGGATCTACTCGTGAGGGGAGTCCTAAACGGGCGCGGGAGGCGGTTGCGTTTCTTCATCAGCAGCATCCCGAAATCATTGTGGACGGTGAGATGCAAGTGAATTATGCCTTGAATACCGAATTAAGATTGAAAAAATTCCCATTCACTAAGCTGGGTGACCGGGATGTAAATACCATCATCTTTCCCAATTTGAGTTCGGGCAATATTGCGTATAAGATGATGCATGAGCTTGGTGGTCATGAAGTAATTGGGCCTATATTACTGGGTATTCGCAAGCCCATTCATGTGTTGCAAATGCATTGTTCGGTGCGTCAAATTGTGGATATGGCGGCCATCACAGTTGTGGATGCACAAACGCAACAAGATCGGATTATAGAGCTTTAATAAGGTCTGTTAGATGGCATGTGAAAGGGGCGAACCTGACTCAGGAGCGCCCCTTGGTTTTGCAGGTAATCTGTTATTTTAAACTCTTGAATCCATTTTCAATTTCGGCCGAAATGCGTTCCATTACTTCATGAAATGAATCCATGCCATTCACTTCAGCTACATCATGAACTTCCTTGTATTTTTCGATCACGGGCAGTGTTTTATCTTTATGTTCCTGTAGGCGTTTAACGATTTTTTCCGTACTGGAATCATAGGGCATACGCTGCGGGGTTTGACTGCGTTGATCCAAGCGACGTATTAACTCCAATGTGTCGACCTTAAGTTCAATGATTTTGTTAATATAAGAATCGTATTTTTTTAGGATGCCATCCAAAATATAGGATTGTACCAGAGTTCTTGGATAACCTTTAAAAATAAACCCTTTGGCATCTTTTGAGTGTTTTATTTTTTCTTCCAAAAGCTGAATTACAATTTCATCCGGCACCAATTGACCATTTTCATAAATGGACTTAATGCGGTCACCCATGGGGGTGTTTTTATGAATCTCCGCATCTAGCATATCACCGGTTGAAATAAATTCCAAATCATACTTTTCAGCGATGGCTTTTCCGAGTGATCCGCGTCCTGAGCCAGGAAATCCGAACAAGACAATGTTGAGGTGTTTCTTGCTGACGATTTTGTTAATGATGGTCACCAAATCCTGGGTTACCTCATTAATATCCTGAAGGCCATTAACCGCGACATAATTACCTCTCTCTTTGAAGAAATTCAGTACGGGTAAAGTTTTGTCATCATATTCCCTCAACCGGTTTCTGATCACAGTTTCATTATCGTCCAACCGGCCGGATGTTTTTCCGCGGAACAACAAGCGCTTTACCGATTCTTCCTGCGGGACTTCAATGCTGATCAGCAAATCAAGCTTGGTGTTTAATTTGATCATCAGACCTTCTAAAATATAGGCTTGTACTAGCGTTCGTGGAAATCCATCAAAGAGGAAGCCATTGACATCCGGATTGTTTTTAATGGTTTTTTCAATGATTTGGACTATAATTTCATCAGACACCAATCCTCCTTGTGCAATGATGTTTTTGGCTTCAAGGCCCAGCTTTGTTTCTTCGGCCAGTTCTTTGCGAAGGATGTCCCCGGTTGAAATGTAAAAAAGATTATATTTTTTCAGGAGGAATTCTGATTGAGTGCCTTTGCCGGCACCGGGAGGGCCAAAGAGTGCAATGTTGAGCATAACGGATGAGGTTTTTGGTAAATAATACAGTTTAAAGGTATTGGAAAATAGTGCTTTTTCCTGTAAAGTCCAAATAGATAGCTCTTTTAGTAAAGGGATAAACAGTTGAAACAAAAAAAATCCCCACTCAAAATAATTGAATGGGGATGACTGGTATTTGATGAATTGTGGATCTATTGTTCCAACGATTTTTCGTAATCCTTATAGGCCTTTTTGTAGTGGTCGGCGATGTATTTTTTGAAGTTGAATTCAGCTGCTTTACCCCAGTATTCTTCCAATCCACCACCGTCGGCTTCTTTTGTTTCAAACGGAATATTGGCTAGTATTTCACGTGAGGCAATGTCGAAAAATACGAAATACATGGATGCTTTGTCTTTATTCCGATCGTAGCATTCCATGATCGCCACAAATCCAAGACCATCCGTTTCAGTGAGGTTATAACTCTTAATCCAGGTAGGAATATTCTTTTTTTCGAGGAAATAGCGTTCTTCAACCAGGTTGTCAGCTAAGGTGTATTTTTGATTAATAGCCTCGGTTACGGAACCATTCATAGTCACTTTTGTTTTGAACATTCTTTTTTGCAATAAGTCCTGTGTAATGTATTTGTTTAGCCAGGCTGTCCAAATAGAAACCATGTTATCTTTATCTTCTTTACTCTTGGCAAATTTTTTGGCATCAGCTAATTTGAAGTGGCTGTAATCGTATCCGTAAAAGGTCATTTCTTGCGTTTCAAAAATACGTTTATCATACGATTCCTGGGCCATTACCATGCCGGCCAGGCAGAGCATGATACTTAAAGTGAATAGATTTTTCATTTTGTGTTTTTAATTGGTTATTGGAATGTGAATGTAAAGAATTATTTTAAGTTGTTCCTTATGGATTTCAATATTTAGTTCGCATTTTCCTTAAAAGGAGGGGTTTTTTTCCTGTTAAAATAATAATAGACCGGGATCCCTAAAAGCAGGGTTACAAGAGAAATACCTGCTTCGTAAGGTCGGTTCAGTAAGGCCAGTATTAAGATGCTGATTGAACACAAGATGAAAAGAAGGGGAATAATGGGAAAGCCAGGCATCTTTTGATATGGATTTCTCTTTCGCAATTTAAAGACTCCGAAAACGGCTAGTATAGGAAAGATACCAAGTGCAAATCCCATGTAAGTTAATATTTGCTCGAAGGAACCGGTGATGACATAGACAATGGCGAGTAGGCCCTGTAGAGTAATGGCTTTGGATGGTACCTGATGGTTGGGATGAACAGTTGCCAGAGATTTGAAAAAGAGATGGTCGCGGGCCATGGCATAATAGATTCGGGGACCGATAATTAGGAATGCACTAAGAGAGGAGAAAAGGGCAAGTGCGATCATCAGCGAGAATACTTTTTGAACGGAATTCCCGAAAAGATTACCCATTGCCAGGCTGCCAACAGTAATCACCCCTTTCATTTTGACGGGGGAAATGGCATACACAAAAACCATGTTTAAGAGTAAATACAGAATAATAACCAGCGATGTGCCAACCAACAGGGAGCGAGGAAGATTTTTGTACGGCTGTTTTATTTCTGATCCAATATAAGTAGCTGCATTCCAGCCGCTGTAAGCGAATGAAATCCACATTAAAGAGAGGCCAAAGGCGTAGGCGACTGAAGTTTTGTTTGGTGCTGCACCCATCCAAAAATGATTGGTATCCCCTTTGTCTGAAAGGAAGGCTGCCACGATCATGACAATCAGGATAAACACCTTTAATCCGGTTAAAATATTTTGAACGATAGTTCCTGATTTTACGCCTTGGGCATGAAGTATCGTAAAAATCAGGATGATGAGAATTGCTAATACTTTCATCTCAAGGGATGTAGGGAAGCTCGTATTTCTCAGCGCGATGAGGTTGGAAGCGGGGACGGCTTGCATTATGTATTCGCTGCAACCGATAGCAGAGGCTGCAATGGGAGCTGAAAAGCCTACTAATAATGATATCCATCCACTCAAAAAACCAAGCAGTGGGTGGTAGAGCTTTGATAGGAAATAATATTCTCCCCCGGCTTCAGGCATAGCTGTACCAAGTGTTCCATAAGAGAGCGCACCACAAAGCGCAATTATTCCGCCTGCCAGCCATAAAACCATTAATAGAATTGGGTCATGGATATTTGCTAAGATTATGCCGGAAGTTGTGAATATACCGACCCCAATCATATTAGCGACCACAATGTTAGTGGCTGAAAAAAGACTGATCTTTCGGTAAAGATTCATGACTTATACGGTGTCGATATGTATAAACCCGAAACTCATTTCTCCATTTTTTTGAGAGTTAACTGTTTTGCAATGGTTTTTGGTTTTAGCGAAAATGTTAAGATCGGATCAACCATGACATTAGGTGTTAAGTAGGATAATTACATGGGGCTGAAAAAGGACACTGTAATTTAAGGTATTTAAAGGATGTGGTCAAGTAAGGCGAGTGAATCAGGGCGATAATAGAGTTACTTATGTAATTTAATATGATTGTAATGTGTTAGTATTCAAAAAAATAATGATATATTTTCTTGTTGGGGATCATATTTTTATTAAATTTGGTGAAAACTTCCGAAAATGGCAAAAGAGGCATTAAAGCGTGAACTTATCGAATGGGTTGTTAGACTTGATGATCCGGAAACGCTTGATTTTCTAAAGATCATAAAGGATTCAAAATCACCTAAACGTAATTGGTGGCGTGACGGAATGTTTGAGGAAGTTGTTGTTGATGGAAGCGACGGGTTCGATGTAGAAATAGCAATTGCTGAGAGAGCCTTAAATAAGAGGATGGGATCAGACCTTCTTTAGGTATAATGCTTCTATTATGGACGTGTTTCGACAGTGTTATTAATCCTTAATACCAGGTTTTGCAGGCCAACTATTAAAGTCTCCCCAACTACCTCCATGATGCATCCTACCACGATAAGTTGGATACTTGCTCATTTCGATACCGACTTCTACTTTAAAGTTTTCTGAGAATTTATAGCCGCCGTATGCTCCTCCGCCGTAGTTGGTTAAATGATTTTTCAGAGCGGGATTGATGGATGGGCTTTCAGGTACCAGGTGATTCACAAATGCACTCCCGCCTACATATACCTTTTTGTTGATAAAATAGGTGCCCTGTGCATTCAGACCAAGGTGGGTGAAATTCTGATCCAACTTTGTGACGAATCCGGGATATATCCAAACGGGCATATCGTAATAATTGGAACGACCGGCAAAAGCAAAGAGGTCAAATTGAATTTTCTCAGCCGGATGCAATGAAAATTGGGGCGCTACATAGGTGTTAAAACCATAGCCACCATCAAAGTCAGTGAATACACTCGAACCTATTTCTACTCCAAAAATGTGTTTAGGAAAAGTATCAGTCGAAAAGGATTCATATAAGAGCGGGTGTTTTGAAGTTTCCAATGCAAAAGCAAGAGAGTCGTTTTCCTGAGCTTTGGAAGAAAGGACAAAAACTAATGCTATGATGATGAATCCAAGTCGCTGCATCTCTGATACTATTTGTGAAGGTGGTAAAACTAAAACTTTTTTTATTGACACAAATACCGTACCAGTCTAAAAAAAAATCCCTTTACTCGAATTGTAAAGGGATTAGTGACTTGAAAAACGTTATGTGGATTTAAAAAATATCTGTTATTCGGATACCTCCATAAATCATTCGTGGCAGTGAGGGGCCGTAAATATAGGTAGGGTCACGTTCCACGCCCGTTTCAAAATCTGACTGAAAGCTATTGAACAGATTTTTGGCACCCATGTAAAATTCAATGGGTAATTGTTGGATGCGCAACGAATATGAGGCTTTGATGCCAAAATCAAAAAAGTCTTGCGTCTGGCGGAGCTCACCTTTATCGTTTTCATCTGTTTGCACCATTTGCTGATCGTAATATGCAATGTTCATCGGGCCGGTGTATTGGGCTGTTGATACGAGAGCGAATTTAGGCGTAATGTCCCAATCCAGCGAAAAGAATCCATAATGATCAGGTGTGCGCAAAAAATCTTTACATCCTAATTCCTGAGCTTCTTTAAACTGGCTGGTTTGGAACGTAAAACCGGCATTAAATCTAAGGTTGCGACGGAAGGATATATTTGTTTCCAGGTTGACCCCTTGCACGTAAGCACCCTCTTCGGCGTTGGTGCGTATATAAATCACCTCATTTTCATGATTCACACTATCCGGATTGGTGACGAAGGCATTTTGTAGGGAAGTGTGAAAAAATTCAGTTAAAAAACGGATCGGCATCGGTCCAATTTTCCCGTTGAAATCCAGAGAACCCATTAAACTATGGCTTGTCTCTTGCTCCAAATCAGCTGCATTTTTGTGAATCACTTTGCGGCTGCCTGAGGCACTGATGTGTAAGTCTTCGTCAAAAATTTGCGGCGCCCGATAACCTTGCGAATAGGTGGCCCGTGCCTGTAGATTTGGCATAACATGCCACAAGGCATTAATCCGTGGGCTAAGCACATTTCCCTGGCAATTGGCCGTGCCATTCCCATTGTCTATTATTTGGTAATGGTCGAACCGCAAACCGGCTGATAGTTTTAGTTTGTTTATTTGGTGATCGTACTGAATAAAAGCGCCTTGTGTGATTTTGTTCTGTTTGGCTACCAGAATATTATCAGTGTGTACAAATCCTTTCAACGTTTGACTGCCTTCTTCATAAATGGGCAGTTCATAATCGGGGAATCCTAATTTTTGATCTTTTAACCGATCGCCAATGACTTCAATGCCTGCTAAAAACGAATTACCACCAAAGTCACTTTGAAATTGTGAGCCAATCGTATAGGTGAAGCCATTGGATTGACCATAATCGGATAATGATTGATCGGCTCCATAATACGAACCTCTGTCTACATTTTGAGCAGATGCAAAGGCTGATAGTTGGCTGTTTGTGCCCATAAAGTATTCGTAGGTAAGGGCACCGGTGGTAATTTTATGCTGTACAGCTTCTGTTAAATTAGCTTCGTGGAATGGGGAATCAAATTTATTTCCACCGCGGCGATCTTCATTGATGCGAAAACAATCGAAAGTGATCTTGCTGCGATACCCTAATCGATGAAACAATCGGGCACCCATGGAAATGTTTTTTAACTGCATAAGTTCTGAGAAACTGTCTCCATTGGCATCAAACGGATCGCGCTCTCGCAAGCTTCCAAATAAGGCCATGCCTGTTTTTTTTGATTCGGAAATTAAGGAGGTTTTAAAATTTACGGCAGATTCATTGGCAATGGACGTACCATCAAGGCCTATACCAATGGCACCATATTGTAGTTGAGCGTCGTAACTGTTTTGGAGGGGATCTTTAGTCAATATATTAATTGTGCCCGCAATGGCATTGCTGCCATAGAGTGCTGATCCACCACCGCGTGTGATTTCAACCCGTTCAATCATGGCTGTGGGAAATAGTTCCAGACCATATACACCTACCAAGCCACTAAATATAGGTCGGCTGTTGATGAGTATCTGAGAGTAATGGCCTTCCAAACCATTCATGCGTACCTGTACCATACCGCAGTTCTGGCAGTTGGTTTCGGTCCGTAATCCCGGTATATAGCTGAGCACATCACTGACGACTACGGCTTGTGCTTTTTTCAATTGTTTAGAATTGAGACTATTGACGATGATAGAAGCGTCGGTGCGTTTTTGTTCATTTCGGTCAGCAGTGACAACAACTTGTTCAATACCAAATACATCCTCTTCCAAATCAAAATGTAGTTCAATGCTTTTTCCGGCTTGAAGATCAACTTCTCTTTCTCTTGATTTATAGCCGATTCCCTGTACTTTAACGGTATATTTCCCTGTCGGAAGCTCATTCATTTCAAAACTTCCATCAGTGTTCGAAACAGTGCCTACTGTGGTGTTCTTAATCAGGATATTGACAAACGGAACGGGCTGGTTTTGGCTGGTTATTTTACCGGTTAATCTGGCTTTATCAATGTGATTGGCCAATACATATGGACAACTGATTGATAGCAAAATTAGCAGTATTAGATTTTTCATACTGCCTGGATGAATACGTTTACAATTCATTTTACAAATAATAGTACCAATGGGAGGGCTGTCCTCATTAGTTGGTTAATACTACTTGTAGCATGATAGAATTAGAATAATACCTGTTGGATCTGTCTAGAATAATCACACCAGTGTATTGCTTTAACTCCCGAAAGCTACATGATAATTACGATGTGGCAGGTCTTCTGACTTTCCCGACTTTTATCTCCTTCCCACTCTGTTTTTACATGAGCAGTGGATGTAGGATAAAAGCATGTGTCGATACGTTCGACTGGGGATTACAGCAGCGGGTACTGTTCAGGATTTTCACCTGATTCCCTTACAAACAAATCCGGGGGATCTGTTTTACCAAATGCGGCGCGAAGATATATAAATGTTTAATTTTTGATGTTAATTCATGAACAAAATTGAATACTTAAACTTATTCCAAATAAGGATTCCTGGTGGCATAATTGTTACCGAATATCATGGCAGGTACCTGTTTCATTGTGTCAATAGCCGAAAGCTTGTGTTCATTGGTTTTGAGCCATCAATTGAAGTGATGGATGGTGTATTTCATTTCATTGGCTGATGATTAAAAAATTCCATTGGTCTATTTGCTAATTTAAACGTGTTGATCGAGCATTTGTCCCATTTGATTAACTGAAATTACTAATCACTAATAAATTGAATGATCATGAAAGCATTAATGAAAATGAGTTGTGTTGTTATTTTGAGCTGCCTGACACTTGTGGTAACTGCTTCCAACAAGGTGAAAGGGGATAGCAATACCCCAATGGGGAAATATGTCATAGAAGCTTCTGATGTGGCCATTAATTATAAAGGGACGGAGATAAAAGGGTATAAGCTCTGTTATGAGAATTGTAAAAAAGAGGTGCTCATTGGTGTGGAAGAATTAGCGCATTGTCGAAATTTTATTGTGATCCTGGATGATTTACAAATTGTGTATGCTTGTGATAAAGGAGTATTTGGGGTGACAAAATTTCCAAAGCAAAAAAGTACCTCCATCAATCTGAAAGAGGCTATTGACCGAGAACAGTTTTATCATCAAAAAGTGATTACTCAGAAGCCGAAAACGGAAAAGGAACTCCTGGGCTTGATTGCTTGTTATTATCCTGCCTTATTAAAATCCGGCTTTTTGCTCCAGCAATCATAAATGGTCATTGAGCCAACAGAACCAGTCGTACATCGATTAGTTTTTGGAATGTCATCATGAGTCTATAGTTTCGCCAGAGAAGTTTGGACAGCTTCATAGATTAAAGGTTTAAGTTAATAAAAGCGAGAAGGGAATTAGGACATCCTTCTCGTTTTTTTTTTGATAACATCAGAGATATATTCTTAAATGCTCTGATCTTTCTCTTATGCCAGCAAATTCTTGCAGCTTTAATACACCGTCATTCTCTATCTGCTTTTATGTGTCAATGAACTGCACAATTTTATCAATCAAGGTGCTGAATATTAGGATCAAGTATTCAAATTGGTGAATTTGGAAGGGAATAAAAACAGGGATGTCAGTGAACAGCATAAAACACTGGCTCAAATTCACGCGAAGGACTGCAAATGCATCTTGTAATAATCAGTCAATCAATGAGGGGGTGTAGCTTGTTGTTCACTGAAAACAAAAGTATGAGGTTGTTAAAAAATGTAAATTCAAGTCATTATCCTTTTTAAAACCTATGAGCATGAAAAGAAAGCTAGTATTTTTAATTATGATGGCAGTCTGTTTAATGACGGGATTTGCCCAATCAACCCAAAAATTGGTCAGGGGTGTAGTCACCTCTGCTGATGACGGATCACCCATACCCGGTGTATCGGTATTGGTAAAAGGATCCACTCTGGGAACCATCACAGGGGGAGATGGGGTTTACGAAATATCCGTTCCTGCAGATGCCACTACCTTGGTTTTTTCCTTTATTGGAATGCAAACACAAGAAATTGAAGTAGGTAGTAAAACCGTATTAAATGTGGTGTTAAGTAGTGATTTGATTAAGGTCGATGAAGTTATTGTGACGGCCTTGGGCATCAAGCGTGAAAAGAAGGCCTTGGGGTATGCTGTTTCAGAAGTAAAATCGGAAGAAATCGTAAACGCTCGCGAAACAAATATTGTAAATGCACTGGCTGGTAAAGTGGCAGGTGTGCAAATCAATAATTCTTCGGGTCAACCAGGTGGTGCTTCTCGTATTGTGATCCGTGGAAATTCATCCATTCAATATGGTAACCAACCTTTATTTGTCATTGATGGAATGCCCATTGATAATTCTGAAAAGCCATTAATTGATGGTGGAGTGATGTATTCCAACAGTGGTAATTTAGATACCGGACCGGGTGGTAACTCAGGAGTTGATATTGATCCCAATAGTATTGAGAATATTACAGTATTAAAAGGCGCTTCTGCATCGGCGCTTTATGGCTCTCGTGCGGCGAATGGTGTGGTACTTATTACTACAAAAATGGGCGATAAAGGGATGAAACCGCAGGTCTCCTACAGTTATACCTCTAGTTGGGATAAAATTATCCAACATGACCTGCAGGAAAATTGGTCACAAGGTACAGGAGGTACTTATTTTGACGGCGAAACCTCTAAAACATCATCCAGTTGGGGGCCTCGTATCAGTGACGTACCGGGAGCTGAAAAGTATGATCGATGGGGAACGTTTCAAACAGGGTTAACTCAGGAACACAATGTGAGTATTCGTGGAGGAGGTCAGAAAGCGTCCTACTTTGCTTCTATATCTGATTATAATCAGCAAGGAACGCTGGAGCCGCTTGATTTTGAACGTCGGACTTTATTGGCTAACTCCAGAGTCAGTGTTTCTGATGATTTGACCTTTACGACTTCCGTGAATTTTACCCGCACCAAGGGTAATCGCCTGTTTGAAGGAAATAGCCCGGGATCGTTCATGAATAGTTTTTTGGGATCCCCCTGGACTTTTTCCATGGATCCGGCAGTAGATGAAAATGGTGATCAGCGTCTTTATCGGAATGGTGGTCGAAACAATTATCTATGGTTATTGGATAATTCTGGTGTGGCTGATCAGCGTGATCGCTTTATCACCAGTTTTGGTCTGGAATATAATTTGACAGATAAGTTAACCGTGACTGGCAAGTTGGGTTTGGATATGTATAATCAGAAAGAAGAAACCAAAGAAAATGTGGGTATTGTAGGTTATCATCCCACGGGTTACTACGAAGTTTTTTCGAAGAACTTTTATAATCTGAATTCCGATCTTATGATTAATTACACCACGGACTTAGGCACTGATTTTAAGGTGGATGCCATGTTGGGAAGTAACATTACAGATCGAAAATCTGAAATGACGGATGTTCAGGGCGAAGGATTTATTATTCCATCTTATTATAATTTAAGTAATACACAAACGCAATCGAATATTTCGGTACTGGAAAAATACCGCATGGTGAGTGTGTATGGACAAGTTACGGCCTCTTTTAAAAACTATCTATTTTTAACCTTAACGGGTCGAAACGACTGGTCATCCACCTTGCCAAAGGCCAATAATAATTTCTTCTACCCTTCGGTAAGTACCGGTTTTGTATTTAGTGAGTTGGTTGAAAACAATTGGTTAAACTTCGGAAAGTTAAGAGTTTCCTATGCCGAAGTTGGTAATGATGCACCTGTATATGCTTTGGCAGCGAGTTATGTCAATCCTGAAGGATGGGATCCTACCAGGGGAGCCCTTACATTTCCGTATAATAACGTAAATGGCTATATCCGTGATGATAGTGCTGGAAATCCTGATATCGAGCCTGAAAAAACAAAAGAGTTTGAGATTGGAACAGAAATCAAGTTGTTCAACAATCGGGTCGGTTTGGATGCTTCCTATTATCACAAGGTTAGCCTGAATCAGATTTATCCTACACCAACGGCTTATTCTGTTGGCTATACGACCGCTTTAATGAACATTGGTAAAATGACCAATACAGGAGTGGAGTTGATGGCCTATTTTACACCGGTGAAAAGCCGCGATTTTGAATGGGATATAACCTTAAACTGGGCAACCAATACTAATACTGTCAATAAAATAGCTGATGGTGTCACTAGTTTACAGTTGGAAGGTTTTACTGGAGAGGGACCGTTTCTGGTGGAAGGCGAATCCTACGGAGTCATTTATGGGTATTATGCTGAGCGGGATGCGAACGGACGCTATATCATCCGTGATGATGGTTCTTATCAGGATGGTGAATACTTATATAACCAAGGAAAATCAAAAGTATTAGGTAAGGTTGATCCGGATTGGACAGGTGGTATTCGCAATACATTTCGCTATAAGGGATTAACATTGAGTGCTTTTGTTGATATGCGTTTTGGCGGTAGTGTTTACAATCTGGATGAATACTATTTAAAATATTATGGTATGTCGGTCACCACTGATAGTCGTCCCGATGATTTGGCGATTGTACTTGACGGTGTTAAAGGGCATTACGATGATGATTTAAACGTTGTGATTACCGGTGAGAATGATTTAGAAGCTGATTATCAGAGTCTCTATCAGAATACAGTATCTAGTATCACAGAATTTAATGTGCAGAAAAACGACTATGTGAAACTGCGTGAACTATCCTTAGCCTATCAGTTACCTAAAAAATGGTTAGACGCCGTTCCTTACGTGAATAGTTTTAATGTTTCGGTTTCTGGAAGAAATTTATGGTTTTGGAAACATGATAGCTTTACCGGATCCGATCCGGAAGGTTCCTTGGCAGGAAGTAAAAATGGCCAGGGGATCATTAATTACATGATGCCATCTACCCGTAGCTATAGTCTAAATTTGAAAGTTACTTTCTAGTGTTGGATCGTTTTAGTAATGAATAGTCAGAATGAAAACATATAAAAATATGAAAAAGTATCAAATATATTTAGGTATCCTTTTGGCGATCCTTTTTACCTCCTGTGAGGATTTTCTGGATGTCAACAAAGATCCGGATTCACCAACCGAAGGCGAAATGGTGGAATCGGCTTACTTGCCCGGTGTGGTCGCATTAGAAGCTTTTGAGGGAACCGGTTTTGCCAGTAACTGGTCTTCTTTCTGGACCCTGCAAATGTCTAATGATGGGGATGCCGGGCGCGAAGAGTCTTTTATATTAACCCCAGCCGGTTCAAATGACATGTGGCGGTCGTACTTTAATTCTTTGCCAAATGCCAAATTAATGATGGAGTTGGCTGAAGCCAATGGGAATTATAAGTATCAAGGAATTGGGCAGATTCTTACAGCTTATCAATATGCTTCGTTGACGGATTATTTTAATGAAATACCTTGTACGGAAGCACATCAGTTTCCAACTGAAATGACGCCTGCTTTTGATAGTCAGGAAGTGGTTTATACAAAAATCAATGAATGGTTGGATGAGGGCATTGCTAATTTGGGACGAAGTGACGTGCAACTATCTGTTCCGGCGCAAGATGATTTGCTTTTCGGAGGAGACATTGATAAATGGATGAAATTTGCATATGCATTAAAAGCAAGATATGCCTTGCGTTTGTCTTATGCGCCTGGCAAAACAGCTGCCACACAAGCTGACCTAACTCTTGCTGCTCTGGTAAATGCGATGGAAAGTAATGCCGATAATGCCGATTTTGTCCATTATCAAGGGGAAGGGAAGCAGAATTACTGGTATCAGTATCAGATTAACTGGACTCAAAATGGCTATCTATTTCCATCCCTTCAGTTTGTAGAGATGATGAATGTGAATGCGGATCCTCGTCGTACAGTCTATTTCGATGCATTAGAGGATGGTACTTATCTGGGCTTGAAGTCGAACACCTATTACGATCCTGAAACAAATCCCGCTTCACCGGTATCTGAAACGTATTTACCAAAGGACAGGGCTCAAACTTTTATGTCATACGTGGAATGTAAATTCCTGGAGGCTGAAGCATATGTATTGAAGCAGCAATATGTAAACGCAGAAACAGCTTTGACGGCCGCGATAACCGCAGATATGTCAGCATTAGGAATTGCCGACGCTGATATTACCGCTTTTCTTGGTAAGATTTTACCATTGCCTCAGACGCTTGAAGCCGCTCAGGAAGTAGTTATCAATCAGAAGTACCTGGCTATGTTTATTGAAAACTCAGAACCCTATCACGATTACCGCCGCACCGGATATCCGGTCCTTGATATTGCCGGCAATATTAATAATCCGGCATATCCCACTGCGCCAGTGAGATTGCCATATGCGTATGATGAAATACAGGCCAATGGTGAAAATGTACCATCGGTGAATTACATAAATGATAAAGTATGGTGGGATAATAAATAATTGTATTTTAATATCGTAAAACAGGATTGCTAATGTGGTGATCCTGTTTTTCCATATATTGAAGACGCATACTTTGAATTGAAGTATTTGTTTTGATTGTTTATTTTTTCTAATAGTTTTAGTGTCAAATAGAGTTCCATGAAAACACCTCGGTTTATCAGAATTATTGCATCTCTTGTGTTGTTGTGTCAATGGGGGTGTTTGGATAAAACGTCAAATACTGAGCGCCTGCTTCAGCATTTTATAGGTAATCAGGAAGAAAAGGCAAAGAGGATACATAAAGTAACCAATGAAGCGATCTGGTTAACGATTTCCGATCCTGCCAAATCGGACAGTTTGGGGCACTATTATCAGGCCATTCGGATACGTGAAGGGGCTTTGCAGGAGCTACGATCCGGTATTTCTCATCTGTACAGTGATTTTTCGGAATACAAATTTCTGAAAGGTATACAAGCTTCTGGTGTCATTGAGGATAGAGCCCTTATCAGACAGTCGGATAAGATTTTAAAGCTCTATGAAGATAGCCAGTTTGGCCATGACAGTCTGGAATTGGCGAAATCAAAATTTCACCACTATTGCGTATCTAATTGTCCGGTTAAGAATGGGGAATATGGTTGGCGGCAAAATGATACGGTTTTTAGAAAATACAAAGCACATATAGGAGAAATACATATAGAGCTCAGACGCTTACTTTCGGCCTATAATGGGTTTGCTCAAAAAGTAGGGTGTACGAACTATTTCGAACTGATCTTAAAAAGAAACCAAATTGACGCTTCTCATTACCAGAAGATGTTGACGCAAATTGAGCAAATTACGCGTTCAGATTATCTTGAACTCAAACAGTGTGCTGAGCATTTTTGGATGGATTCGCTGAATATGGCGGTTGGCGAGCTAAATCTATTTCACTATAACGATTATTTTTCACGAATTCGAAAACCAAATAATTGGAATCTAGACTGTTCAAAAAAGCAAATTGAAACACGGATTGCTGATTTTTTACGGACTTTTCATTTTGATGTGTCAGCTTTTGGTGCCAGATGTACCTTTCGCAATGACGCTGAACGCCCCAGGCAAGTACTGGTGTTAAATTGCGACAATTACTATGACATCCGCGGGTACTGCAATATGCCTTACAATGTGGATGGTTTATTGCTGTTTCTGCGAGAGTCTTCCTATGCGGTTGCTGCACTGGCCGTAGATGAATCAGTGCCTTATTTTTTGCGGGATCCCAATGCCTTGTTAGTGGAAGGTGTCACTTCATATTTCGAAAATTTGCCTTTTCAGGCTGAGTTAAATAGAATCAAACTGGGTTTGCCTGAGCCGGAATTTGATGCATGTATTCCATTTTCCAATCCTTGGTTTTTATTTAATCTACGCAATGTGATGATCATGGCAGAAATGGAACAGGAAATGTATTCGAATCCCAATCGCAATTTAACTGAATTGTTCTGGCAAAAGGTAGAGAAGTATCTTTACATTTCTGTGCCCAACCCAATGAGGCATGCTGAATGGGTGAAAAATGACCGCCTTCTGACTTTGGATGGAGCCAATCAGGTCGCTTTATATGGTATGGTTTTAGCCGCTCAGTATTATCATGCATCTCAAAATACCAATGATTTCTATGATAAATTCCCAGGTAAGCTGTTTGAGCATGGAGACAATCGGTGCTGGCACGAAAAGGTAGAAGAGATTTGCGGGGAGCCAATGAATCCGAACTATTTATCTACTTTTTATAAAAAGCATTAATGTTATGAAAACGCCTGATAAATATGTGACTCACCTCCAGTTTTGGCTGATTTACATTACGTTTTTTTCGTTTTTAATAAGTCTGGAAGGACATTTCCCATTTTCATTTTATTGGGTGCATTTCTTGTTTAACTTACCTGCATTGGCTCTTTTTGCTTATCCGGTTACTTATTTTTTCTATCCCAAAATTATTAAAAAGCAGAAGCCGGCTGTTTGGATTGGTCTAGCGCTGGCTTTAGCTGTTGTGTCTAGTCTGTTAAAATTATATACTACCTACCATCTTTTTTATGGCCTCTATCTGCCACACGAATTGGCCTGGACTGATTGGTTATCACTGAATCAGGTTATAAAAAACCTCTTTTGGGTCGGCCTTCCCGCTGGCTTGTTGCTTATAATGCGGTTTTATCGCGATTGGCTGGCATTTCAGAAAGAACGGACAAAAATGATAAATCATCGCTTAGAAGCGGAGTTACAGATGTTGAAGTCACAGCTGAATCCACACTTTTTATTTAATGTGCTGAATAACTTATATGCGTTGGCTATTCAAAAGTCGGATGATACGCCTCGTCTCATTGCGCGTCTGTCGGATTTGTTTGAGTTTATGTTATATCAGAGTAGTAAAAATATGGTTCCATTAGCTGATGAGGTTGAACTTATTAAAACCTACGTCGAACTTCAAACCATGAAGTATGGTGACCGTCTGAAATTTAATATTAACTTTGAAAAAGGAGATGCTAACCGAATGGTGGCGCCACTGATTTTGTTCCCATTTATTGAAAATTGTTATAAACATGGATGCAGTAATGATCCGGGTCAGCCTTTTATTGATCTGAATATTATTGCCCGGTCCGATCAAATTGTTTTTCGGGTGAGTAATTCGAAGCCATCGAAAATCATTAGTGGTGAAAAAAAAGCCGGAGGTATTGGGATTCAAAATACTCGTAAGCGATTGGAAATCTTGTATCCGGGCAGACATGAATTGCGAATTACGGATTTGCCACAGGCTTATCACGTAGAGTTAGAATTATCGGATACCCCATCCAGGAAACACACTTAAATCCAAATGTTGTTATTGAAGCACTGATGTAAAATAATAACTAATAAACGGAGCAATGACAACTTCATGTCTCATCGTTGATGATGAACCATTAGCCAGACAATTAATTCGAGATCATTTAATGAAAGTGCCAGGATTTGAGGTGGTTGGTGAATGTGGGACCGCCATGGAAGCCATGGCTTTTTTACGCAGTAAAACGGAGGTTCACTTGCTGTTTTTGGACATACAGATGCCCCAGGTGACAGGGTTGGATTTTTTGCGCTCGTTATCACGTCGTCCACAGGTGATTATCACTACAGCTTATCGGGAGTATGCACTGGAGGGTTTTGATTTGAATGTGGTGGATTATCTGTTGAAGCCCGTTACTTTTGAACGTTTTTTTAAAGCCCTTTCCCGATTTTGTCAACACCAGGATAGTGGAGGTGAGAGCATGTCCATTTCAGCACAGCCTAAGGAGAGCGATCACTTTATTTATGTTAAAGAAAACAAGCGCTATGTAAAAGTGGCGTTTGATGAAATTGATTACATAGAAGGATTTAGTGAATACATTAAAATATATTATCAAAACAAACGCATCGTCACGAAATTATCTCTAACCTGGATGGAGGAGCAATTGCCAGTAGGAGATTTTTTGCGTATTCATAAATCATTTATCATATCACTTACAAAGATTGATGCTTTTACGGCCAATTCCATTGAAGTAGGAGGTAAAGAGTTACCTATTGGTAGAAGTTATAAAAACAGTGTTGCAAAATCACTGCATTTCCCTGGCGTGGCCTCAAAGGGATAGCTGTAATAGTTTATTCTCGTGTCTTTTTTGTTATTTCCATAAAAATATCTTTATTGTTTCCGACCGAAAAAGTTGTTTGCATGCATATGGATTGTAATTTAGCCCTGCCATATATCAAATAGGTGGAATGCATCCTATTTTGTAAGTTGTAGAATTGAAAACAGAAGATAAATGATGGATAAATTTGAACCACCTAAAGTGTTCAAAAAAAGAAATACGATTTGCGTGCAAGGGAAACTTTTGGATCTGTCACATCCTAAAGTGATGGGAATTTTAAACATTACTCCGGATTCCTTTTTTGATGGTGGATGCTATCAGCAGAGAGATGCGATTATTAAGCGTTGCGATCAGATTTTGAATGAAGGAGCCGATATGATCGATATTGGAGCCTATTCCTCACGTCCGGGTGCGGATCATGTGTCCGAACAAGAAGAGTTGGATCGATTACTGGAGGTGCTGAGCTGGATTCGTGACCTGTATCCCAATGTGATTCTTTCGGTGGATACATTTCGAGCACCGATAGCTGAAAGATGTGTGCGAGAATTCAGTGTTGACATTATCAATGATATTTCTGGTGGCATGATGGATGAATCTATGTTCGCGACCATTGCTAGATTGAAGGTGCCTTATATTATGATGCACATGAAAGGGACCCCTCAGAATATGCAAATGAATCCCACCTACGAGAACTTAACTAAAGAGATATCATTCTTTTTTTCCAGGCAGTTGGATCAATTAACTGCTTTAGGGGTTAGTGATGTGATTTTAGACCCGGGGTTTGGGTTCGGAAAAACCATGGAGCATAATTATCAATTGATGAATCGGATGGAGCAGTTTGATTTATTTAAACTGCCAGTGTTGGTCGGTGTTTCTCGTAAGTCGATGATATATAAGATTCTTGAAGTTGATTCAGCGGCTGCACTTAATGGGACAACAGTGTTAAATACCTTTGCGTTGACCAAGGGCGCTAATATTTTAAGGGTGCATGATGTGAAAGAGGCCGTTGAATGTGTTACTTTAGTAAGTCAGTTACAAAAAACGGAATAATAGGATGACATTTCTCGATATTCGCTTAATCGATTTAGTAGATATTGTTCTGGTAGCTTACCTGATGTTTAGGGTGTATAAGCTTATTAAAGGGACAGTGGCTCTGAATATTCTCATTGGATTATTTGCCTTTGTTTTGTTTTGGCTTCTCATCAAAGCTTTTAACATGGAATTGTCGGCCAGCATTATGGACAATTTTGTGAATGTTGGTGTGCTGGCATTAATCGTTGTCTTTCAGCAGGAAATCAGGCGCTTTTTACTTTTATTAGGATCTAAATATAATCTTTCAACTAAATTTTCCATGGACAAAGTCTTTATGACTGAGTCAAAGGGAATGATGAATATTTATAATAAACCGGTAGTGCGTGCATGCACGGCATTGGCTAAAACAAAAACTGGGGCTTTAATTGTTATAACCAAGGATTCGGAATTAATAGATTATGTTCGAACGGGTGAATTAATTAATGGGGTGATTTCTACCCAACTAATTGAAAATATATTTTTTAAAAATAGCCCGCTTCATGATGGGGCCATGATTATCACCCGGAATAAAATTAAAGCCGCCGGGTGTATTTTGCCGGTATCTCAGAATATGGAATTGCCTAAGCGTGTCGGGCTAAGGCATCGGGCAGCCATGGGTATCACTGAATCGACTGATGCCGTAGCCATTGTTGTATCTGAAGAAACGGGGCGTATCTCCTTCTTTAGTAGAGGACAAATGGAGATGGGATTAAGTTCAGAAGAGCTGCAAGAATTGTTAGATAAAATATAAAGTTATGTGATTTATGGCAAATGCATTTGAGAATTTCTTTAATCTGTCGCTAGTATCCCTGATAATGGCTATTCTCGTTTCTATGTTGTTTGTCGGTTTGTTTACTGCGGTCATTGTCTTTCAACGAAGAACGCGCGATCACTCTGCTTATCATCTTATTAAGAGTTTTGTGCAAGGTGGCAAAGTGTTGCTTGTGGGTTTGTATATTTATTTGATTGGCAGTATTCTGTTGGTAAATTGGCGGGAGTATGTCAATTACTCTTTTATCGAAACAGGAATCGTGTCATTATCCATCCTGAAGGTGTCATTGGGAGTTGTTGGGGTGTCAGTTATTTGGTTTGCCCACAAACTGTTAATTGTACTGTTTGATAAAGTGCATAATCGTTGGAAGATCGCCAGGCATTTATTAAAGTCATTGCGCCGGTTCTTAATTGTGCTGCTTGCAGTGATCATAGCAGGCTTGTTTATTCGTTATTCCGAAAGTGTTATTGATGATCTGTTGAGCATTAAATTGTTCACCATACGAGATGTGACCATTACCTCTTCCTTTATTGTTACGTTTGTTTTTGTGTTGTATGGAATTTCAGTGATCATCAAGGTCATTGAGTTTATTTACCAGGAACAAGTAACGCGGAAGCAAATGGATGTGGGACGCAGTAAAACGGTATTTCAAATCATTCGGTACCTCATTTGGGTGATTACCATTGTGGTTTTGCTTGACTCCATGGGTTTGAACATAAATGTATTGGTGGCCAGTTCGGCAGCCCTGTTTGTAGGACTGGGATTTGGTTTGCAGAGTTTGTTCAATGATTTCATTTCGGGCTTGGTTATTTTATTTGACGGAAGTATTCGTGTTGGTCATATTGTAGAGATGCAAGGAGGTATCGTGGGAAAAGTATTGGAAGTTGGATTGCGTTCCACCACAATTTTAACACGGGACAATATTATTATGTTTGTCCCTAATCATAAATTAGTGAGTGACAATGTGATAAATTGGGATTACAACGAGCCCAAAACACGCTTTTTTGTAGAAGTGGGTGTTGCTTATGGATCGGATGTCCGATTAGTTGAAAAAGTCTTAATTCAGTCGGCTCAGGAGCAATCTCAGGTGCTCAATCATCCTGCTCCTTTCGTTTATTTTAGTAACTTTGGTAATTCATCATTAGATTTTAAATTGTTCTTCTGGGTGAGCGATGCTTTTTATGTAGAAAAGATAAAAAGTGATATTCGTTTTAACGTAGATCATAATTTTCGGGGTAACAATATACAAATTCCATTTCCACAGCGAGATTTACATTTGAAATCAGGATGGATAAATGATTTGGAATTTGAAAAGAAAGAGTAGTCAATGACTTCTACGGTCAGAAAAAATAGAATCGCCATCTGCGGAATAACTGGATTTATTGGTCAAAAATTAAGTGTGTTTTTGGCTGATAATAATTACCAGGTGGTGCCCATTACACGAAAAGAGCTGGCTTTTAGCCCCCGGCAGTTGGCCAATTTATTAAAAGGCTGCGAAGCTATTATTAATTTGGCGGGAGCACCGGTCTTGAAGCGCTGGAGTGATACCTGGAAAAAGGAAATCTTCAACAGTCGTGTGCATAGTACTGCAAAGCTTACCGAAGCAATTAAGTTGACATCAAAAAAGCCAAAAGTGTTTATTTCTGCTTCAGCAGTAGGTATCTATGATCCCTATGATGTGCATGATGAATTTTCCACCCAGTATGCTACTGATTATTTAGGGGAAGTTTGTCAGGCTTGGGAGGCAGAGGCTTTAAAACTAAAAGATGAATTCCGGTTGTGTATCATTCGCTTGGGTGTTGTGTTAGGAAAAGATGGTGGTGCTTTCCCTATGATGTTGAAGCCATTTAAGTTTGGATTGGGGGGTAAGGTGGGCATTGGTCATCAGGTAATGCCTTTTATTCATATTAAAGATGTGCTCAGTGCGATTTGGTATTTGATAAAACGGGATGCTTCTCATGGTATTTACAATTTTGTAGCACCTGAAATGATCTCCAATGAGGAGTGGACGGCAGCTTTGGCTCGTAAGACTAATACCCGGGCGCTAATAAATGTGCCTGAATCCATTGTAAAACTGCTTTATGGGGAAGGTGCCGATGTGATTTTAAAAGGTCAGAAGGTGATACCACTTCGATTAAAAGCCGCGGGTTTTCCGTTTGCTTATCCCAATGTTGAATCGGTTTTGGATGATCTGATTAGAACTAAAAAATAAAGTCGCCAGAAGGCGACTTTATTCAATTAGGAGTATAAACTAAATTACAATTGAGGTCCTGCGGCTTCCAATGATTTTCCTTCCTCGTTATCAGTGTATTTTTTAAAGTTAGTAATGAATTTTTGAGCGAGACTTATGGCTTTTTCTTCCCATGCACCAGCTTCAGCATAAGTATCTCTTGGGTCGAGTATTGATGAATTAACATCATGTAATGCAGTAGGTACTTCCAGGTTGAAGATAGGAATATGCTTGGTTTCAGCCTGCTCAATGGAGCCATCTAAAATGGCGTCAATGATGGCACGGGTATCTTTAATGGAAATCCGTTTCCCGGATCCATTCCAGCCAGTATTGACTAAATAGGCTTTCGCCCCGTGCTTTTCCATTTTTTTAACAAGTTCTTCGCCGTACTTAGTGGGATGAAGTGATAAAAAGGCTTCGCCAAAACAGGCTGAGAAAGTCGGTTTTGGTTCTGTGATTCCCAACTCTGTACCCGCTAGTTTGGCTGTGAAACCGGAAAGGAAATGGTATTTTGTCTGGTCTGGTGTCAGTCTTGATACAGGTGGCATTACGCCAAAAGCATCCGCGGTAAGGAAGATAACTTTAGTTGCATGCCCCGCTTTGGAAACAGGTTTTACAATGTTGTCTATGTGATAAATTGGATAAGAAACCCGTGTGTTTTCGGTTATGGAGTTGTCTGAAAAATCAATTTTACCTTCCTCATTAACACTAACATTTTCCAAGAGGGCATCTCGCTTGATAGCGTGGTAGATATCTGGTTCGCTTTCCGGATCCAGGTTAATGGTTTTTGCATAACAACCCCCTTCGAAATTAAATACACCATCGTCATCCCAGCCATGCTCATCATCACCAATTAGTTCCCGCTTAGGGTCTGTAGATAGTGTGGTTTTCCCTGTACCTGATAGTCCAAAGAAAATCGCAACATCTCCATCCGCTCCTTTATTGGCTGAGCAGTGCATGGACGCCATGCCTTTTAGGGGCAGGTAGTAATTCATCATGGCGAAGATGCCTTTTTTCATTTCGCCTCCATACCAGGTTCCTCCAATAATTTGCATCCGTTCAGTGAGGTTAAACACAGTGAATACCTCAGAGTTCAAGCCTTGTGCTTTCCAATTTTTATTGGCTGTTTTTGAGGCATTCATCACCACGAAGTCAGGTTCGCCATAATTCGCTAATTCTTTATCACTTGGCCGGATAAACATGTTTTTTACAAAGTGAGCTTGCCAGGCTACTTCAGTTATGAAACGCACTTTCAATCGAGAATCTGCGTTGGCCCCACAGAAAGTATCCACCACATACAGCGTTTTGCCACTTAGTTGAGCTGTGGTAGTTTGCTTCAAGTCTTGCCATGTTTCATTGGAAATTGGCTTATTGTCATTTTTTGCATGATCAGAAGTCCACCATATTGTATCGCGGGTAGTATTATCTTTTACAATGTATTTATCCTTGGGCGAACGGCCGGTAAAATCACCAGTCATGACGTTGATGGCTCCCAGTTCAGTTAATTGACCTTTTTCAAAACCTTTCAATTTCAGATTGCGCTCTTCGTTATACAACTGGTCGTACGAAGGGTTGTAAATGATTTCAATGACATTGGAGATTCCATATTCCTCCAAATTTAGTTTGGTTTTAACTGCTTCCATTTTTATGAAGTTAGATTAGTGTGTGCTTATAAATTGTAAGTAAAAAAAAGGGTGTTTTGACTTTTATTACGTTATATTTGGATTAAGTCAGTGTATCTGAATTTTTAGATAAGTTAATGAATGATAAAATGGCACGTGTAAAAATTTCACCTAAGTCATATAAAAAATTAAAAATCAAATCAATAAAAGAATTGTTTCTTTAATTGGCTTGAAATATTTTTACAAAAAAATGTTAAATCTATGTATTGAACAAGTATTAAAGGTACTTTGTTTTTGTAAATGCCATAACGATCAGTAATTCAGATAGAAAAAAATCAAGTAAAGAAGTGTTTAATTAGATGGCTTATGAAATGAAAGTAAAAAAATATTGTAATAACCTGGAGAGCAGGATGTAAGAATATTTCAGTAGTTATTTAAATATGAATTTGTTTGTCTGGTGGTCATTAACGCCATGTGGTTAGTATTAAGGAACTTTAAAAATAGGGTTCGCTCTATTAGTTGAGATGGAAGGCTGATTGTGTGAAAATTGATAGAGATGTGTGTGAAATTGATAGGAGAAGAGGGTGGGGCTTAATAATCATTTCAATATAGTGTCCGGGCGAATGCGCATGGTTTGCGGTTTTATTGCGAAGAAAGGACCATTTGTGGGGACGAATGGCAGGGTAGGAGAGTTGCAGAGTAGGATAGTTTCAATTGAATATAGGGGGAAATAAAAAAAGCGCAATCAATACTGACCGCGCTTTTGCTGTTATCGTCAATTGTTGAAATTACGATCTGGGGTGGAATTGAATAATTGTGTTTTTCAAGTATTCTTTATCCAGATGGGTGTAAATTTCAGTGGTGATAATGGATTCGTGTCCTAACATTTCCTGAACGGCTCTTAAGTTAGCACCACCATCAATCAAATGCGTTGCAAATGAATGACGGAAAGTATGCGGGCTAATATTCTTAACAAAGCCAAGCTTCTTGGTCAGGTTTTTAATGATCGTAAATATCATCACGCGAGATAGTTTTTTACCTCTTCTATTTAAGAACAAAATGTCCTCGTGTTCATTGTGAATTTTTAAGTTACGACGGTATTCACTTAAATAAAGGTTAATTTCTTTAATAGCTTTGGTGCTAATAGGAACTAATCTTTCTTTATTACCCTTACCTTCAATCTTAACAAAACCTGATTCAAAGAATAGATTAGAAATCTTAAGATCAATTAACTCAGATACCCGTAATCCGCAACTGTAAAGTGTTTCTAGGATAGCTTTATTGCGTTGACCTTCAGGTTTTTTAATGTCTACTGCGTTGATGATTGTATCAATCTCTTCAACCGTCAGGATGTCTGGTAATTTTCTACCAATTTTAGGTGACTCAAGCAGTGCAGTAGGATCTTTTTCTACCTTCTCTTCAATCAATAAGAATTTGTAGAATGATTTAATTCCACTGATAACTCTGGCTTGTGTTCGGGGGCTGATTCCTTTTGACCCGATCCACTCCATCATTTCTTTAAGGTCAGCCAGGATCACATCCTCCGGGCCTTTTTTATAACTTTTTTCATCTAAGAAAGTGACCAGCTTGGTGAGGTCGGTAACGTAAGCGTGGATGGAGTTTTCGGATAGTCCTTTCTCCACATTCAGATAGTTTCTGAATTCACTAATTTCTGATTCCCAATTCATAATGTTTACAATTAAGTAATATATTTCCCGATATTTACTTCAGTAAAAATAAGAACTGCACTGATAATGGTCAAGTAAAAAGGCAAAAAAATTTATGATAAGGCGTTTTTTTTCAGAAAAAATGAATTTTTTATTCCGATAAACAATCGTAATTTTGCGCCAAAATGCTTTCTATAAAAGCGAATATGAATGTATTAATTATTAATGGTCCTAATTTAAATCTTCTGGGAAAACGGGAACCCTCCATATATGGGGATCGTTCGTTTGAGGAATATCTGGTGGATTTGAGGATACTGTATCCAACTATTGAAATTTCGCATTTTCAATCAAACATTGAAGGTGAAATCATCAATAAAATTCATGAAACCGGGTTTCAATTAGACGGCATCGTCTTAAATGCAGGCGCTTATACGCACACTTCTCTGGCTATTGGTGATGCAATTGCAGCTGTGACCAGTCCGGTGATTGAAGTGCATATAAGTAATGTTTTTAAGCGCGAACCCGTTCGGCATCATTCCTTTATTAGTCCTGTTTGTATGGGGAGTATAGCAGGTTTTGGGTTGGATTCGTACCGGCTGGCTTTAGAAGCTTTAATAAAGCGTATGAAGTAATGTGGGAGCGCCCACGAAATGAGTAGTTTATTTAGAAGTGTCAGATGTCTGAAATAAAGCGGGGAAGGGCTTTATCTCAGATACGGTGAAATTGTTGCATACCTCCAAGAAAAATTTTAGTTGTATGAAGAAGTTTACGAAGATTGTAGCTACGGTCTCGGATCGACGTTGTGAAGTAGATTTTATTAAGAAGCTTTACAAAGCCGGAATGAATGTGGTGCGTTTAAATACGGCCCATCAGGATTTTGAAGGTGTTACCAAGGTGATCACCAATGTTAGAGCGGTTTCTGATAAAATCGCGATTCTTATTGACACCAAAGGTCCTGAAATTAGAACCACTGCCTCGGATGGAGATATCGAGTTAAGCACTGGTGATTTCGTTAAAATTAAAGGTGATATTAATTGTCAGTCAACAAAAGATTGTATCTGTGTTAGTTATGATCACTTTGTGGATGACATGCCAATTGGCGGTCAGATTTTAATTGACGATGGTGAGATTGGTTTAATTGTCAGAGAGAAGAAAGGCGATCATTTGATTTGTGAAGTGATGAATGACGGGCAGTTGGGAAGTCGCAAGAGTGTGAATGTTCCAGGTGTACGTATCAATCTGCCATCTTTAACCGAAAAAGATAAGAAATTCATCAAGTTTGCTGTTGAAAGTAAAATTGATTTTGTGGCTCACTCTTTTGTGCGTCATAAGGAAGATGTGAGAGAGGTGCAGCAATTATTGGATCAGTATGAGAGTCCAATGAAAATCATTGCCAAAATTGAAAATGAAGAAGGCGTTGCTAATTTAGATGAGATTTTGGAATGCGTTTATGGGGTGATGGTGGCTCGTGGTGATATGGGTATTGAAATTGCTCAGGAGAAAATTCCAGGCATCCAGCGCCAGATGATTCGCAAATGTGTGGAGGCTAAAAAGCCGGTTATCGTGGCCACTCAAATGTTGCATTCGATGATTAAAAACCCGCGTCCAACGCGTGCTGAGGTTACTGATGTGGCCAATGCTATTTATTACCGTACCGATGCCATTATGTTAAGTGGTGAAACAGCCTATGGTAATTACCCGGTGGAAGCGGTGCGTACCATGTCGCAAATCGCAAAAGAAGTAGAGGCTTCAAAGGACAGTCGCAATGATATTCCAGTGATGGATGTTAAACAAGATGTGACTGAATATTTAGCTGATACAGCCGTTCAGGCTAGTCAATCATTGGATATTAAAGCTGTGTTAACGGATAGTTTAACTGGTAAAACAGCTCGCTTCCTGGCCGCTTTTAGAGGGACATGTCCTATTTTTGCATTGTGTTATAATAAGAATGTAGGACGTGAGTTGGCGCTTTCTTATGGTGTATTTCCGCGTATGATGGAAGAAGGTGGAAGTAAGAAGGAAATTCTTGAGAATACGCTTAAAAAGCTTCAGAAGAAAGATATTTTGAACGAGAATGATTTGGTAGCTTATCTGGGTGGTAGTTTTGGTATTGGTGGGGGAACTACCTACCTTGAGATTATTACGGTAGGAGCCTTATTGAAGAAGATTAAAAAGGAAGCTAATTAAGACTGGCTTTCTGGAATGATATAAAGGTGTCTGGCAATTGTCAGACACCTTTTTTTCGTATGTCGGGCATGGTAATATGCTATCAAGATGAGAAGTTCTTGAGTTCGCCGAGTTGACAGGAAGAACTAGCAATTGGCAAGGGTGTTGGAGGCGACTCCAAATCTGAAGGAAGCCATCAGCAAAGTCACCGTTTTAACGGACAGGAACTTGATATAAGGCTTACTAGTGGTGGGCAACCGAGCTATGGATTGGGAAGGCCCAAAAGTCAACCGTAACCACTTAGAGTAAATCAAGTAGGACGTGACGAAAGTATGTTACCTTATCCCGAGAGATCTCATAACGCGTTGCATTAAGTAACAAACTGATCGGAGACGATCAGCTAAGGGTTTTGAGAAGTCAGCAGAAGACATAGTATTTCTGTTTTTTTTTTTTAAGCAGAGAGAAGGTCTGAATCAATTAATTAAAGAAGCAGTCGGACAAGACTTTTGTCTATGGAGTACCAGCAACAAATAGCTTACCAGCGTGATATGTTCATAGAGCATAAGCAGGAGGCTATTGGTCAATTTGGAAATCGTGAAGACGTAAACGGAGCGAGAACAACATTGACGGAACAAGCAGACAAAGAGACGAATCAAGGACGAGTCTTTACAGAAGAGTTAATCGGCATTGTATGCTCCGCTCACAATTTGAATAGAGCCTACAAGAGGGTGAAAAGGAACAAGGGCGTAGCGGGAGTAGATAATGTTCCCGTCGGAAATTTCGCTGACTGGTTTTCAAAAGAAGGAGACGAGTTAGTAAACCAGATACTTCGGGGCGAATACCTTCCCTCGGCAGTAAAAACAGTAGAAATACCTAAGCCCAATGGTGGTGTACGTCAGTTGGGAATTCCAACCGTAAAAGACAGGATTATCCAACAGGCCATTTCTCAGGTTCTGACCCCCATTTACGAACAAGTATTTTCAGATCATAGCTACGGATTTCGTCCGAAGCGTAATGCACAGCAAGCCATTGTACGAGCTTGTAGTTACGTGTCCGACGGTCGAAATGTAGTTGTTGACATGGATATGAAGAGCTTCTTTGATGAAGTTAACCATGATAGGTTGATGCATCGTCTGTCAAAGCTTCTCAAAGACAAGCAACTTCTAAAGCTAATACGCAAATACTTACAAAGTGGCGTCATGGTTGGTGGATTAGTTCATCAACGCCTGAAAGGAACACCGCAAGGAAGTCCGCTTTCTCCACTCTTGTCTAACATTGTTTTAGATGAATTGGATAAGGAACTTGAAAAGCGAGGACATTACTTTGTTCGGTATGCGGACGATTTCAGCATTTTTGTTCGCAGCCAAAGAGCAGGCGAGAGAGTAAAGGAATCTGTTTGTTCATATCTCACCCACAAACTTAAACTAAAAGTAAATGAACAGAAAAGTCAGGTATGCAAAAGCAGCGAGACAAAATTTTTAGGTTATACCATACTTGATTTTGGTATGATTACCATAGCAAATCAAAGTGTAGTGCGCTTAAAGAAGAAGGTAAGAGAACTAACCAAGAGGAATCGAGGGGTGAATTTTGAGAAAGTAGTTTCTGAATTGATCCCCGTACTTAGAGGGTGGTTGAATTATTTTCACATCGCTAAATGTAAAAGTCTTTTGCGTAACCTAGATGCATGGATTCGTCGAAAATTACGATGTTACCGTCTAAAGCAATGCAAACGAGCCATTACGCTTAAGCGCTTTTTAAAAAGTTTAGGCGTTCCAAATTGGCAAAGTTGGATTTTAGCCCTTTCGGGTAAGGGCTGGTGGCGCAAGTCGGCATGTCCACAAGTTCATCAAGCGATGAGCCTTAAATGGTTTGAAGATTTAGGTTTGTTTAATATGTCGAATAAATATGCTCTGTTACAAAATTAACTTGAAATCGCCGTATACGAGAGTACGTACGGTGGTGTGAGAGGGCGGGGGAGTAATCCCCCTACCTACTCGATTAATCAAGTGTTCGATATCACACACTCACCTGAACCAATTACGAACAGGACTTATAATTTCACCTTTCTCTGGTTATTGTCAATGAGCATTCAGTTAAACTTTTAGTGCTATTGGTATGTGGATTGAAACACTTCCATCAGGCTTAGTATTAACTTAAAATGGCAAGTCATGAAAAAAGTAATGTATTTGATGATGATGTGCTTTGTCTCAGTAGGATTAATGGCACAGCAGGAAACAGTAGTGATGGCAGACCTGAAAGTGGAACCGCCAAAATTTAATGTGAATGGACTGAGCGAAGTCACCGTGTCGAGTCGAAATTTACCGGTTAATCGGTTTATAGAGCAGGAATTGTATCTTCCTGAAGCCTTGACGCTATACCAGGATGAAGGAATTGTAGCCATACAGTTTACGATTAATGCAGATGGAAGGGTCTCTAACTTTGAAGTCAAAAACCATGTGAGTGAATTGACCGACAATGCGGTCATAGAATGTTTGGAAAAAACGGACGGTATGTGGATTCCCGGTAAAGTGGATGGGGAATATGCCTCCATGGAGAAACTGGTTTTTGTGAAGTTTGATGTGATTGGAAATCCATCTCACCTGGAAATTGCTCAGAATTATTTCACCAATGGTGTCCGGCACTTCACGACAGCCATGATTCTTGGGGATAATTTATTCCTGAAGGATAATAGGAAAACCAAAAAGACAGAGCGGCAATTAAACAGAGCATTTTCTAATTTGGATTTGGCATTAAAATATGCCCCAGATGATATTTCGGTGCTTTTTTGGCAGGCAAAGGTTTTTGAGCAACAAGGAAAAACTGAGCAAATGAATGAAAAACTGGATAAATACCTGGAGTTAGTGCAGGTTAATCACTACGAACAGCAATTGGATAGCGGTGTTGAATTAGCTGTTATTGCGAAAAAACGTTAGCAATGCTAATAATACTCCAATTCTTAATCCCACAAAAGCGACATTCACATTGCCGCTTTTTTTGTGTGCTTTTCTTTTTGCATCCAGCAATGACTTGATAAGCCTATCTTGTTTAAATATTATTTAAAAGTCATAAACAAAAATGCGAATCTGAAGTTTATAGAATACACAATGGGATTGTCAATCATCTATACTGGTTTTCATAACGAAGTTTTAAAAACATTTAACCAAATCACATGGCTTTTTACCAATTAAAACGAACACAAGAAATTGCAGCAACGGTGAGTGAAGTTTGGGATTTTATTTCTTCTCCCCGGAATTTAAAGGTGATAACGCCAGAATACATGGGATTTGAAATTCAATCGTCAGACTTGCCTGACAAAATGTATCCAGGCATGCTGATTCGTTATAAGGTGAATCTCTTACCCTGGCTACCCAGCAGTTGGGTGACCGAGATTACCCAGGTAAAAGAACAGCGGTATTTTGTGGATGAACAACGGGTAGGCCCTTACAAAATATGGCATCACCAGCATTTTATTGAACCTACAAATAATGGGGTGCTGATGACTGATCTTGTGAGTTACCAACCTCCCATGGGACTATTGGGGCGGCTGGTCAACGCATTGTGGATCCAGTCTGAGTTGACAAAAATTTTTAATTATCGCACGCAGGCCATTGACCGGCAATTTAAAAGTTACCAGAGTGTGTAGTATGAACTGATGCGAATAGGTATGGTACATCTTATTTTTAGTTTATTAGTTTCAATGAGTATGTCACAGGGGAAAACTATATTTGATTTTCAGAAAGCTGGAGATAACAGCCATTGGTTAGTGATCAATGACGGGGTGATGGGAGGTCTTTCCCAGGGGCACCTGGAAATAAATGAACTGGGTTATGGTGTGTTTTACGGGCAAGTATCGCTTGAGAACAACGGGGGTTTTTCATCGGTGCGGCATCAATTTGACCCCATCGATGTATCGGTTTTTTCATCGGTTAAGCTGCGTGTGAAAGGGGATGGTAAACGTTATCAACTGAGGGTGAAGACCAGTACCGAAGATCGCCATGCGTACATCAGTTATTTTACAACGAGTGGCCGTTGGCAGAATATTGAGATACAGCTCTCCGATTTGTATCCTACCTTTAGAGGGCGTCGATTGGATCAAGCCAATTACCCCAAGGAACGCATGGCTGAAATCGCCTTTTTAATTGCTAATAAACAAGCTGAATCATTTCATTTAGAAATAGATAGTATTACCTTGGAATAAAACTAGCAAGCTATGAAATTCACCTTTTTTATCGTAATAATGATGTTTAGTATCTCCTCTTGCAAGACCCCCAGGGATTTACCAACGGTCTCCCACGTTGATCTGAATCAATACATCGGTGTATGGTATGAAATTGCCCGGCTGCCCAATCGCTTCGAAAAGGGATTAGAGCACGTGTCGGCCACTTATTCGTTTCGGGAGGATGGAAAAATAAAGGTGTTGAATGGTGGTCGTGATTCCATCGGCAACTGGAAACAGAGTATCGGAAAGGCCTGGGTACCCGATAGCGATCAGCCCGGTCGTTTGAAGGTACAGTTCTTTTGGCCTTTTGCGGGCAACTATTACATTATTGCTTTGGATGAGGAATATCAGTATGCGTTAGTGGGCGACCCTTCGCGCAAGTTCCTATGGGTTCTGTCCAAAACCAAACAGCTAGATTCTGATATTTATAACCAACTGTTGGGCATTGCTGAAAACAACGGATTCGATGTTGATCAAATGATGTTAGTGGATCAGGCCGATGAATCAAATTCCGGCCAATAGACGACGCATTCAAAGTTAATTCCTGCTGATTCATTTTTTAGACCGATTCATACTCTATTCTTTATCATTTTTAGAATGATAAGGCGTAGACAGTATGGAATTGAAAATATTTACCACCTCCGGCTATTGGATGATTGTGCCGGTCAGTCAATTGTTATTCTTCCATCGGACGGAGGGAATCACCTATCTGCATCTCCTTAATGGGGAACAACACCGCATTCAGGTGTCATTGAAAGCTGTGGAAGCGCAGTTAAACTCGCCCTATTTTTTCCGTTGTCATGCCTCCTATCTGGTGGCCATGAATCACATCACTCAAATTGATAAGATCAACGGATATGTACTGATCTTAAAAGGAAATGCATCTGTTCCTGTGGCTACCCGGCAACGGACTCTTTTGCTGGCGCGTCTTAAAGTGTTGTATCCGGGTCCTTAGCAGCAGTATTTAAAGTCCGCTGTGGATAACACTTCACAACCGAATTTCAGATTCAAGAGCATACCGCTCACTTTCAAACCCATTCACTACGAATTCAAGTTCCGCTCCGGAGCCTCAGTTTCCTCCTCTACATTTGAATCGAAATGAACATGTAAACAATCACTAAAATCTTAATCTTATGAAATCAACGATCAAATTTGTAGTTGTTGCCATTGCAGTAGTAACGATGAGTGCTTCAGCCTTCGCACAGAAATCAAAATTTATGGCGGGCGGCGGTCTGTCTTATGCATCAGAGTTAAATAACGCGGGGCTTTTTGCTAAAGGTATTTATCTCATCAACGATAGTTGGGAAGGATCGGGCGCTTTTACGTATTATTTTAAAAAGGATTACACCACCTGGACAGCCCTGGATTTTAACGGACACTATGTGTTTTCATCCAATGAATCGACTAGTTTTTATGCCTTGGGCGGATTGAATGTTACCTTTTACAAAATAAAGATTGATGGGGTTGATTTGGGTCTTGACAGCCAATGGGAAACACCGGAGACGCCAGATGGTTATTGGGATGAAGTAAGTGAATACAATCCTTATGAAGAGCTGAAAAGTACCATGAGCTCTTCCTTCGAATCATCAGGATCTGAAATTGGGTTTAACATTGGTATTGGGGGACGGTATGCCTTAACCGAATCGCTCTATTTGAATGGGGAAGCCAAATATACTTTAGGCGGGGCTGATTATTTCAATATCGGCGTTGGGTTATTGTACCATTTTTAATTTGAGATCAGGAGGCATTACTTGTCTCCTGACGACATATTTCCACTAATTACTAAAAAAACAACGGATATGAAAGCGCTACTCATGCTATCATTTTACCTGGTATTTCTGGGAACAACGGCTCAGGTTAAAGTTGATGTGGGCGGTAAAGTTGAAAATTCGGCCAATCGACGGGCCAATAATAAAGCGGATGAAGCCATTGACAAGTCTTTTGACAAGTTGGAAGAAGGTATTGGTTCGCTTTTTGGAAAAAAGAAAAAGAAGACAGGTGAGAATACAGATCAATCAACCGCCACGGAGCGAAGGGATCCTAATTCGGTGATCGGAAAAGACCAAAACCAGCTGTTTGTCGAGCATGGTATTTATCCACCCGATGGCGCTATCGATGTTTCCATTCCAGTCACCTTAAAATGGAAACCGGTGGATTATGACGGGTTTGTGGCCAAAGGCTATGAGGTTTATCTGAATCCCAAAGGAAGCTACGAAAGCAATATGATAGGCGGGCCGGGTAAAACGACGTTTACCTATGCCAATCTTCAGCCCCACACCACTTATGAATGGAAAGTTGTGGGGTCCGGTGACAGCGGCTACATGCCGGGACCCGGAGGAACCTTTACCACGGGCAGTGGATCTGTAGAAGTCAAGATCGAAGAAAAGGTACCTGCAATGCATGTGGCCTGGAATAAATTTGATTTTGTGCCGGGTGATGAGGTGATTTTTGCCGATGGTCCGGACCGGATCGAAGAGAATGGGGAATTTCCCAGTCGTTGGGATCTTAATAAGGGGCAGGTCGAAATAGCCGAAGTGAATGGCGAAAATGTCATTGCGTTCTTTGATGGAACACCTGAAATAATGCCTTATTTGAAAAATGCACGGGAAGATTATCTGCCTGACGTATTTACCATTGAATTTGATATGTATAGACCCGCCAATGGCAATAGGGCTTCCATTAGTTTTTACGATCAGAAGAATCAGCAGCATGGTGGAAACCAGGAATTAGAGATTAATTTGAATCGGGCTGATGTAGCTGGTATTATGGGCGAATATGCGCCGGCACGTGACAATGATGAAGGCCACTGGATGCATATTTCCATTGCCTATACCAAAGGTAAATTGAAAGTGTACCTGGATGATACCCGCGTGATCAACATTCCAAGGTATGAGGCCAATCCGACAGGTTTTAGTCTGCAGTGCTATTGGGCAGATGTGAAGGACAATAAAATATGGTATGTCAAAAATGTCCGCATTGCCAAAGGGGGTGTGAAATATTACGACCGGGTGTTACAGGATGGTAAAATTGTCTGTAACGGCATTCGCTTCGATGTGAATAAAACGTCTTTGAAACCGGAGAGCATGGGGCCCATCAATAAGATTGCGGAGCTCATGCAAAAGCAACCCGATTTGAAATTCAGTGTGGAAGGGCATACCGATGCGGATGGCAATGACAGCACCAATCAGACCTTATCTGAAGGTCGCGCCAAAGTAGTGATGGAGCAACTCATTCAAATGGGTATCAGTGCGGATCGCTTGAAATATAAGGGATTTGGTGAGAGCATGCCGGTGGGCAACAATTCCTCTCCCGAAGGAAAAGCCAATAATCGCCGCGTCGAATTTGTGAAATTATAAGTGTGTTTCTGTTATCAATTAAGATTTTAATAGAAAATAACTTTTAACTGACATTATACCAAACACCATGAAAAGAATCGCCTATTTATGTATTATGACTGTTGCGGTGATGTTAATCGTCTCCTCATGCAGCAGTAACAAAAAAGAAACAGCCAATCACCGACTGGGGAAAATGGCAGTTGATATTCCCGCTGAATTGAAAGGGAACCCGGAGGTGGTGGAATACATCACGGGCATGAGCCAGGTGGCCGATCAATATGCCCTGATGATTGATGATATGTTGGAAGAGGTTGGAGCCTATGCCGGTATGGAGGAGTCTGAACTGGGCATTATGGATAAGATCAAACTGACCAAGGCTACGGCCGAGGTGGCCATTCGTTCGACTGAAATTATGGGCCAATGGGCCGCGTATCAGGATAAGCGGACCAGCCTGGAAGAGCAGCTGAGCGAGGCCGAGCTGAAGGCTTTGGAAGGGGTGTGGAAGCGGTTTGAAGCACGTATTATACAAATTGAATCGCGCCATTCCGAAGTGTTCAATCAGGAAAAATCTTAATAAACGGGAATTCAAAGGTTGTTTCGGGGATGTTAGCAATGAGTTTATTGGAGATACCTTATTCCACGTGTACCTGAAACAACCTTTTTTCTTTTAAAACGAACAGTTATGAATCATCCAAATAATAGTTTCAGATGGTATTCCGGTATTTTTTTAGTGATCTTTGGATTTGTGGCCTTGCAGTTTATTATCAAGCCACTGATGGAATCCTTTAGTGAATCGGAAAAATGGCCTCAGACCGATGGTGAAATTACCAATGCCGAAGTGATTTCGTTCCAAAGTGAAGGACAGAATATGTATCGTGCCAGTCTGGTATATAAGTATGAAGTGGAGGGGACGCAATACCATTCCGATGCCATCGAGCAGGGTGTTTCCAGTACGTCGATACACTATTTTCCGAAACGGAAAGTAGCGAAGCATCCCATTGGGAGTAAGGTGGCGGTTTTTTACAATCCGGCCCAACCGGCCGAAGCGCTTTTAGAACCGGGATTGGGGATTTTCAAATACATTTTCTATGGGATCCCCGGATTTATGATCTTCATGGGCGTTGTACTGTTTTGGAAGCGCGCCCTTAAACCATTAGCCGCTGTGCTGATTTTATCAAAAACTAAACTTTAAACGCACTAGTTATGAATTCACACGAAGTCGATTATCAGATCAAAGGACACGATGTTCAATTTGTAGAGATTGAATTGGATCCCAAAGAAACCGTTATTGCCGAAGCTGGTGCCATGTTGTACATGGAAGATGGCATTCAGTTTGAAACCAAAATGGGCGATGGATCCAATCCGGGCCAGGGATTGTTAGGCAAACTCATGTCGGGGGCCTCGCGCATGATTACCGGCGAATCCTTGTTTGTGACTCATTTCACCTATCAGGGCCATGGTAAGGGGCATGTCGCCTTTTCGGCACCCTATCCGGGAACCATTGTTCCCCTGGATTTGCATGAATTAGGAGGTAAGGTGATTGTACAAAAGGATGCTTTTTTATGTGCGGCATTGGGCACCAGTATCAAGTTGCAATTCAATAAAAAGCTGGGCGCAGGCCTGTTCGGCGGGGAAGGATTTATCCTGCAAAAACTGGAAGGCGATGGCCGTGCTTTTATCCATGCCGGAGGGACTTTAATTGAGAAGGAACTGAACAATGAAACACTTCGTGTGGATACCGGGTGTGTGGTGGGTTTTACGCCTGCTATTGACTTCTCCATAGAAGCAGCCGGCGGTTTGAAATCCATGGTATTTGGAGGAGAGGGGCTGTTCTTAGCCACACTCAAAGGCACTGGTAAAGTATGGTTACAATCCATGCCCATCCGCAAATTGATTCAAGCGCTTGGAACGGGTAGTCGTAATGCGAAGAAAGAGAGCAGTGGCGGCTTGCTCAATGCGTTGCTGGAAGATTAAGAAGTCTCATCAATACTAAACATGCAGAAATGAAAAAAATAAATAGCATATCAATTCTATGCATCGGTGTCCTGTTCGTTTGGGGATGGACAAGTACTGCTCAAACAAAAGTGAGTGAAACGGATGTATTGGCCTACCTGGAAGGCACAAAGCAGTTAAGCTGCAAAAATGTAGTCACCGATGATTTTGCAAAAGTATCTTCGGCGCGTCTATATAAGGGTTTTATTGCGTTTAAACTCGACAACAACAGTTGGCAGGATGAACCAGAAGGCACCTTTTTTATGAAAGTAGGCGGGGAGTTGCAGCAGTTTTCTTCATTTGTGGAGGCCGCGATCTCACCGGATTTTATTAATACCATCCGGAAAGAATTCATTCTGGACAATACGGTCGCCGCTGAAACATTCCAATCCCTGTTATCTGTTTTTGATGGTAAAGACTATTTCAAAGGTTTTTTTCAAAGCGGCGATACCTGGTATTTCATTCGCAGTGAGTTTTTTGATGACATCGAACATTTTAAAGTAGAGACCGATGGCAAGGGACGCATTACCGCCGTTAGCTACGGTTATACGCTGGATATTGATAGGCCTGAGGACTTGTCCGGAGCCGGCAGAAATGCAGCTGTTCAAACCGGGGAAAGTAATCCCATTGATCCAGCCGATAGCCGACAAATGGTAGATTACCTCAATGCCCAATTGAAGTACCGTTTTGAAGTCGTGGAGAAAGCACAAGAACTCATTCAACAGGTTTCGGATGCGCAGCTCTTTGATGGATCACTCATTCTGACCGAAGAGGAACAAGGCATGACCTATGAGGTGACGCGCCCGGTTATTGTTGTGGCTTATGCCGGTCGAATGGCACATATGAGCAGTGAAAGAGCCCTTTTGGAGGATGCTTTATTCGTTCAAAGTCTGAAGAAGCATTCCTTGAAATCATCTGCCGATGCGCAAATGCTGGCCGATGCATTGGCCATTATCCGGCCCCTTGAAATGGGCGAACAAGCCGCCGTTGAGCCGCAGGAAAAAGAGGGTGTTTGGTTATTAACCTGGGAAAAAAATGATGAGGAATCTGCTGGTTTCATGGTGAAAGTGGATGAGAGAGGACAGATTGAATACATCGATTACAATTCATTCAATGCTACAAATATATTGAAGCTAAGGATGAAAGATCCCAATTTTAAAGTAAGCTATGATTTTGCATTAACCACTCCGGCGGATACGAAGGTCGATCTGAAGAAAGGAGCTTCGTTACCCGTCACTATTCAGTTCAATGCCATGGCTGCCAATGCCAGAGGAGCCTGGATACTGACGCGCTTCAACGGCAAAAAAGTGGGTATGCGGGCCGGTACATCCATTGAATCACCATTTAATGACGAAGTACCTGGTAAAGTATTGACCGGAGGGCAACATACCCTTGAATACCTCCTGTTACCCAATGGTCAAAGTACCGAAAATCCGCTGGGCTTAGTAAAAATTGAAATCAATGTAAATTAGGAAACATGAAGACACTTGTAGTGATATTTCTGGTGGCTTTTTCCCTTTCCCTGGGAGCGCAGGAAAAAGCGGACCGCGTGGCGGTGAAATCGGGTCACATCGTTTATGAATTGACAGGTAGTACCAAAGGGACAAAAACCGTTTGGTGGGATAATTATGGTGACAAGTCCTATGAAGAGATCAAATCCACATCCGAAATAAAAATATTCGGCATGGTCAATAAGGAGGAAGTTCATACGGTGACCATCATGATTGGTGATAAATTCTGGAGTGCCAATTTGCTGGATAACACGGGTCAGAAAGGAACCATGCCCTATTACGACGCTGCACAAGAGATTGCTGAAGACCTGTCTGACGCCGAAGCTCAACAACTGGAGCAGCAATTGATGGATGCCTTGGGTGGTGAGAAATTAGGGCCTGAAACATTTCTGAACAGAACGTGTGAGGTCATGAAAATTATGGGGGCAAAAGCCTGGGTGTATAAAGGTATACTTCTGAAATCGGAAGCTAAAATTATGGGCATCGAAGCCAATGAAATGGCTAAATTATTCAAAGAAAACATTTCAGTGCCTGCTTCAAAGTTTAAGCCTTTAAGTACTATCAATTATGAGGATGTCGCTCAAATGCACGACGGTATGTTTTAATCAGTGATGGCATGGTCACGGTGTGATCAGGTTATTGTTCAATGCTATCAAGAAGCTGCCAGCGTACTTATTATCCCCTGAATGAAGCCTAAAAGTCATCGTGATAATGGTCCTTTGGGACTGTTCTTTACCGGATCACTTTTAGGCTTTTTCAATGACATCATCAACGTATTTTTAACCTGATCAGACCTTGTTGTCGGTCATTACATAATCATGTGCCATGAAAAAATGTTTACTCGTCATTACGATTCTTCTTTCAGCGATTAGTCTGTCCAATGCGCAACAAGTCAGCGGTAGTTGGCTTATCACTATAGTCAGTGTGGACAATAAGGAGCAAGAAGTGTATGCGCCTATTGATTTTTTGGAGAATGGGGAGCTGGAAATATCCGGCAGACCTATGGGGAGCTGGACATATGATCAGAATACACAGGTCCTCCAAATTGTGTCTGACAAGTTCAAGGAATTGCATGGGACGAACCGGGTGAAGGTGTTCAATGAAAGTGCGTTGATTATTGAAAATAAGGGAGCTCGCATCCAGCTTGTGAGATTGGATCTGCAAAAAAACGTGATGGAAAATCAAGCCTCCGGACTCATGGGAACGTGGCAGGTTAAGGACGACCATAATCGGGCGGTTACTAAATTACTCCTCTTTGAGGCACCGGATATTATTAGAGTTATTGAGCATGAGTCGGGGATGCAGACGACCAGTGAAGGGACCTGGATTTTCAATTCTGAAAAAAAGTCACTCATTGTCATAGGACGCTTATCAGATATTAAAGGTGAAACTCAAGTGGTGATGAAAAGTGAAACAGAGGTGGCGTTCATCAACAAGGCGTGTCATCTTAGTGCCGTTAAAAAAGAGCCAAACGCCATTGGCAAGGAGCGCTTAAACTTTAATGAAGATGATTTTTATGATGGGGAGGGCAACTTCAAATATGATGCGGATGAACACAAACTGCCATGGCAAGATGCTTATGCCCTGATGGCCAGTTTAACCGATGTAGAGCGTTTAGTGTATGAGTACTCCACTTTGATTGATGAAACGGGGGTCTTTGAAAAAAAAACATTAACGGCTGATGTAAACGTGGATGAAGCAGCAGAACTGGTGAGCATCGACTTTATCTTTTACGGCTATGATCAGTATAATTTGCCTGATGATGCTGCACTGCCTCCCAATCAAATAAAGGTGGCGCAATGCACCAATAAGCTCTATCCACAAAAGGAGATGACTTACCGGGTGGTAGGAGCCGATCAACTCACTACTGCGGCAGGTACCTTTGAGTGTACGATCATTGAAGGGGTGGACAGTTTTGGAGTGCGAAAAAAGTGTTGGTTAATTAATGACCAACCCGGTGTTTATGCCAAAATTATTGAAGATAAACCGGGTGATTTTGGCCATTATATCATTTATGAGTTGCTGGAGATGTAGGGGCGTGTTATAGAATGGCTCACCGGACAAGCCTCCTGAAATAAATCTGCTAACGCGGGTGAGTATTTCTGAGAGAATGGTTTCCGTGTTAAAACGGGTAGCTGGAAGGAATTCTGTTTGGCGGAATTCCTTTCATAGTAATTCATATTAGCCCGGCAGACTCTGTCATTTTTGTCAGACGAAAACTGCCACTACTGCCGCTTTGACAGAAAAGAGAGCTTGGCACTACCTTTGATAAACAAACGCTGTAAAAAATTGAATTATTAAACCATAAAAAATACAGGGAACTATGCAAAAAGGACATATTGGGGTTACTACAGAGAACATTTTTCCCATTATCAAAAAGTACCTTTATAGCGATCACGAAATCTTTTTACGTGAATTGGTATCCAATGCGGTGGATGCGACTCAGAAATTGAAAACACTGGCTTCGGTGGGTGAGTTCAAGGGTGAACTGGGCGATACAACCATTCAGATTCAGTTGGATGAAAAAAAGAAGACCATTACCATTTCCGACCGCGGTGTGGGGATGTCGGCCGATGAGATTGACAAATACCTGAATCAGGTGGCCTTCTCCGGTGCCAATGAATTTTTGGAGAAGTATAAGAAAGACGCCAATGCCATTATCGGGCATTTCGGTTTAGGATTCTATTCGTCCTTCATGGTGTCTAAAAAAGTAGAAGTGATTACCAAGTCGTTCCGCGACGACGCACAAGCCGTGAAATGGAGCTGCGACGGTAGTCCTGAATTTACATTGGAGGAGGTTGAGAAAGCTGATCGCGGAACGGACATTGTGTTGTACATTGACGATGAAAACACACAGTATGCCACCAAAGCCGAGATCAATAACTTATTGAAAAAGTACTGTCGTTTCTTGCCGGTTGAAATTGCCTTTGGAAAAGAAACCGAATGGAAAGACGGTAAAGAGGAAGAAACCGATAAGGTGAAGGTCATCAATGACACCAAGCCTTTGTGGACACGGACACCTTCTGAATTGAAAGATGAGGATTACGACAAATTCTATCGCGATTTGTATCCCATGTCCGATGATCCTTTGTTCAACATTCACTTGAATGTGGACTATCCGTTTAACCTGACAGGTGTGTTGTATTTCCCCAAGTTGAAAAACAATGTGGAAGTTCAGAAAAACAAAATCCAGTTGTATTGCAACCAGGTGTATGTGACGGATTCGGTAGAAGGCATTGTACCGGAGTTCCTGACCTTGTTACACGGGGTGATTGACTCACCGGACATTCCATTGAACGTATCGCGTTCCTACTTGCAGAGTGATGGTAATGTGAAGAAAATCTCCAGCCACATCACCAAAAAAGTGGCCGACCGTTTGGAGGAGATCTTTAAAAAGGACCGTCCTAATTTTGAATCCAAATGGGATGATCTGAAGATCTTCATTGAATATGGTATGTTATCGGAAGAGAAATTTTACGATCGTGCCCGGAAATTTGCCCTGTTGAAAAACACCGATGGCAAGTGCTTTACCTTTGATGAATATGCTGAGGTGATCAAAACCAATCAGACCGATAAGGATTCGCAACTGGTTTACCTGTATACCACCGATGTGTTGGGACAGCACAGTTTCATCGAGGCGGCTAAAAACAAAGGATATGATGTACTGGTTTTGGATGGTCAGTTAGACAGTCACTTTGTGAATCAGTTGGAAAGTAAGTTTGAGAAGTCACGTTTTGTGCGTGTCGACAGTGATATCGTTGATAAATTGATTCCTAAAGAAGATGCTGCCACGCTGAATCTGACGGAAGCACAAAAGCAGGATTTAACAACCATCTTCAGTTCGCAGGTGCCAAACATGGACAAAGTGAATTTCATTGTGGCTTTTGAAGCGTTGAGTGAAACGGATACTCCGGTTTTGATTGTTCAGCAGGAATTCATGCGCCGGATGAAAGAGATGAGCCAGCTTGGTGGTGGCGGTATGAATTTCTACGGGGAGTTACCGGATAGCTACAGCTTAGTTGTGAACGGAAATCACCCCTTGGTACAGCGCATCATCGAAGATGAGGAGAAAGAAGTGGGTGAAAAAGTAGCTACTTACCGCGGAAAAGTGGAAAGCATCGAAAAACGTCGTACCGAGATTGAAAAAGCCAAAGAAGGCAAGAAAGACGAAGAGATTCCCCAATCCATTAAAGACGAGTTGGAAGAAGTGAATAAGAAAATCACTGAAATCAACTCTAAGAAAGATGCAGAATTGAAAACGTTTGCCTCGGGTAACAAATTGGTTTCGCAGCTGATTGACCTGGCCTTGTTGTCAAACAACATGTTGAAAGGTGAAGCGTTAACTAAATTTGTGAAGCGCAGTATCGATTTGATCTAAGTTAGATTCAAAATAGTGACCGCAGTTAAAGGGCCCTCTTCAGGAGGGTCTTTTTTTATGCTCTATCTGGGTGGTGATGCATCCGCAACGTAATTGGTCTGGATACAATATCTGGTCTACTGCGAAATTTGACGTAGGCAATTAAGCATAGTCAACCCTTAATGGTACTATACCCCGTAGAGCTTGTGCAATAAATGTCATCAAAAGTCCCTGCTAATGGTCTGGCTGGCTTGCCAATTCGAACCTCAAAACGAGTTAACTGCGGCATCACAGGGGTGATTTGGCTCGTTCGCCTGGTAATTTCACTGAAGCTCCTCACTTTTTGTCGGGATGTTCTAATAAAACAGGAAGCGTTTCTCCCTTTTTGCCGGGCGTATTTCACCCAGGGCCAGCATTTATCTCCCTTTTTTCCAGGTGAGCCTCACTTTATACAAGGATCGTTTCACATTGAGTCAGCTTCCTGGGCCCATAAAGGAGAGCTTCCGCATGTATTACAGCGCCTTCGAATCCTCGGGGCAGCCTTTTGCTGTTAGATGGGAGGTTTCCCGGTCTCTTTATGTGGTTTGTTAGGCTAAATAGTCCAATTGGGTAGCAACGATCGCTCACCCACATCACTCAAGGACCAGACTAAAGGCGGATCGCCACATGTAATTGTGCCTGTCATCGGACATTGGATTAACGGATCTGAAACTTAAGCGCCTGGAAGCTTGATTTTATCTGCGTCTTGACTTCATTACGATGGGTGAAATTGGTAAGAAACTGCAAAATATATTTGGAATGTTAAAAATGAAGGTTATATTTGTGGTGTACTAGAAAAGTAGAACACTAAACTATTCAATCATCACATAACGCATATAAATTATGATTGACATTCAAAACCTGACTTTCAGCTATTCCAAAAAAGATCACCTTTTTCAGGAGCTGAACCTGCAAGCCAAAGAAGGTAGTATCATTGGATTGCTGGGTAAAAATGGGGCGGGGAAATCCACCCTGTTAAAACTCATGGCTGGTTTATTAAAACCCCACGCTGGCACCATTGACATTCTTAATCAGAATCCTTTCCACCGCCAGCCGGCTTACCTGCAACAGGTTTATTTTGTGCCGGAAGAGCTGGAGGTACCTGCCCTCTCAATCAATGCTTATGTGAAAGCTGCCGGACCCTTGTATCCGGATTTCGATTATAGCAAGATGGCGGGTATCATGCACGATTTTGAACTGGATGGGGTAAAAAACCTTGGAAAAATGTCCTATGGGCAAAAGAAAAAGTTCATCATCGCCTTTGCCCTTTCTACCAATTGTAAATTGTTGATTCTGGATGAACCCACCAATGGGTTGGACATTCCTTCCAAGGCCTTGTTTCGAAAAGTGATGGCCGGTGCCTTGGCCGACGATCAAATGGTGATTATCTCCACCCACCAGGTGAAAGATGTGGAGAATCTCATTGATCGCATTGTGTTGATCGATCATGGACGCATCATGTTTAACCACAGTGTGCTGGATGTAACCGAAAACCTGGCTTTCCACACGGTATCCGATGTGCTGAATACCGATTGTTTGTACCAGGAGACTGCGCCGGGCGGGTACCGCATTCTGATGCCTAAAAAAGGACCTGAGACGCCCATCGATATTGAATTATTGTTTAACGCTGTTACCAACGACACAAAATTGGAAATCCATGAATCAGATATTTAGTATAAAAAGGTTTGCAGCCTTATCAGCCTACTATTTTAAAACCAATAAGAAGCGCATGCTATTAATGGTGGGTGGGATGTTTGCGGCTCTGTTTTTGCTTTTTTTAGTGGTCTTATCCGCCAATACATCCTGGAATAATGATGATTGGAATGGTTTATTTTTGGGTCTCGGCATTGCGGGGTTAATTCTTTATACCGGACATGCATTCAGTGCTTTTCGTAAAAAAGAGCCCTCCATCAACTATTTAATGCTACCGGCCTCTACTATGGAGAAGTTTACTTTTGAACTGGTTAATCGCTTCCTTTTATATGTCATCGGGTTTCCATTGTTATTTGTGATAGCCAGCCATTTTGCGGCTTTTTTTGCGACGCCATTGTCAGAGGGGGCTAGTTTTCAGGGGTATCATTTATTTACTGCTATGAAAGTATTGGATCAGGCACCGGATTATGTGGTGTATGTGATGGCTTCCATGATTTTACTGACAGTTTCCACAGGCTTTGCCGGTGCCTCCACATTTGGTAAGTATCCATTGGTTAAAACAGTGGCGTTGGTGGCGGCTATGTTTATGTTGGTCGGGGGCTACTTTTTTATAGTTATTAAAATTTTTAGCATTGAAATGGGGCTGGCCTATGTGTCCAAAACCTGGTTTGATTCTGAACAACTGGGAGCAACTGTTTTTATTGCTTTCGCTTTCATCTCTACGTTGGTAACTTTAGGGTATGGCTTTTTTAAACTGAAAGAAAAAGAAGTGGCATGATGGAATTTAAGAGTTCAAAAGGTATTTTTCAGCAAATCGCTGATAATTTATGCGATCGTATCCTGTCGGGCGAGTTTCAACCGGGCGATAAGGTGCCATCGGTGCGGGAACAGGCCGCCACGTTAGGGGTGAATCACAACACAATAATGCGCACTTACCTGGAGCTGCAGCGCGAAGAGATCATCGCCAATAAACGGGGGATTGGTTACTTTGTGGCCGATCAGGCACCGGACCGCATTCAAGCAGTGCGTCGCCAGGAATTTTTTGAGCAAGCCTTACCGGAGTTCACGCATCAGGTAGAGCTGTTAAAAATTGCTCAATCAGAAGTGCAACCTTTAATCACAAAACTACAAGAAAATGAAAATAAGTAGAATCCTTTTTATAGCCTATTTTTCAGTCATTGGCCTGTTCTTAATCAGCTTTACCGTGATGGGTTTTGTCCATAAAGACAAAACAATGGAGGAGGTGATGAATGTGGTAAATGTAATGAAGCATGAGCATGAAACCATTGAAGGCGAATTACCCGCTTTCAGTTGTATTCAGGTGGCGAAAGGCTCTGAAGTAGTTATTAAGCAAGGCGAAAAAAATAGTTTTTCATACTACAAAAGGGCGAGTGAAACGGTAGAGAAGCCGGAATGGGAAGTAATCAATGATACCTTGTATATCAGGCATACTGCGCCAGCGATGGCTGTGTATGCCACCAGTCTGAAGGCGATTACCGGTGAATCCTGTCAGCTGACCATCGAGCCCATCACGCTGGATAAATTAGCCTTACACTTAGATCAATCTGAATTGAGCATGAGAAATGAAGTAAATATTTCGAACTTGGAAATAACCATGGTGGCCAATTCTCAGATGAATGCCTGGGGATTATCGACTCAACGGATGAAGCTCGATGTAGATCATTCCATTTTTCGGGGGGATTCCAAACGCAGAATCAAGGTGGTTTCCGGTTCCATTCGTAACAAATCTAAGGTGCAGCTTTCTCCGGCACAATCCATAAAACTGGAGGTAGATGATTCCAGTGAGCTGAAGATGCACTAATTAATACGGTTTAATTTTAAAATAAAAGCTCTTTATCCATCGGGGATAAGGAGCTTTTTTTAGAATAAATGAGCCAAATCATGTTTAAGAATTACTTAATTAATGAAGTATTTGTGTATTTTCGCGCGATTTTAAATTTGATTGCTTTAAAACCGAAAAAGAAAATGGAGAACAACACTTTTGTTGCTAAAGATGTGACTGCTAACCCAGGACCATTAGGATTGGTTGGCTTTGGATTGGCGACCATGTTATTAAACCTGCACAATGCCGGGTTATTTGCATTGGATACAATGATTTTGGCCATGGGCCTAATGATGGGAGGTACGGTACAAATTATTGTGGGTATCATGGAATGGAAAAAGAATAACCTGTTTGGAACCATGGCGTTCACTTCTTACGGCGCTTTCTGGATTTCATTGGTATTCTTGTTGGTATTGCCTAAACTGGGATTAGGAACTGCCTCTACTCCGGTTGCGATGGGTTATTATTTATCCATCTGGGGTATTTACAGTTTTGGTTTGTTTGTGGCGACTCTTAAAATGAATAAGGCCATGATATGGTTGTTTGGAACCGTAGTTGTTTTATTCGCATTATTAGCCATCGCTAATTTCACCGGCAGTCATTTGGTTCACACCATGGCAGGTATTGAAGGTGTTATTTGTGGTGCCAGTGCATTATACATTGCTTTAGCACAATTGTATCAGGAAGTATATAAAAAATCATTATTACCATTGGGGTAAATAGATTTCTTAAAGATATGGAACGCCCGGGCCTTTTGGTTCGGGCGTTTTTATTTAGAAGCCTATTGTAGGGCGCTACAATAGGTTTTCAGTTGAATGATTATGTATCTGAATTCAAGTTTATTTTCTATTTTCGTAGTCCGGTTTAAAATTCAGTTTGTGGAAACGGTTTTAGGCCTCAACTAAACTTAACTTTATGAATCATTTAGAAAGTGCTTTTAAAGGTAGTAACCGATGGTATAAATACCCGGTAATGTTCATCGCAACGCTTATAGGAGGGGGATTTTTGGGTAGTATTCCATTGGTCATTGCCCAGTTCTATGGAAAAAGTGTGCATGAGATGAATGGGGAGGCCACTAGCATAAGTGATTTCAGTAGCTATGGCATTCATCCGACCATGGGGCTGGTATTGATGATGCTACCCATGTTGGTGGGACTGTGGATTTTGACCAAATTGGTGAAATCATTTCATAACCGGACTGTAAAGGAGACTATAAATGGAACGGAAAGCATTCGGTGGTCGCGCTTTTTTTATGCCGCAGGGCTTTGGGCTATGTTTTCTGGAATCGTTCTATTAGTCGATTACTTATTTTTTCCGGGAGATTATACCGTACGCTTAAACTGGAGTGCATTGATACCTTTGGTTTTTGTGTCGTTGCTAATCATCCCTTTCCAGACCAGTTTTGAGGAATTATTGTTCAGGGGTTATTTGGCACAAGGGGTTGGTGTTTTATTTCGTAACCGGTTTTTAACAGTTCTTATTCCGGCCGTATTATTTGCCTTGTTACATGGTATAAATCCTGAAGTGGATGCTTATGGATTCTGGTATGCCATGTCCATGTATCTGACTTTTGGCTTTTTGTTCGGGATCACTTCCGTGTTGGATGATGGCATTGAAGTGGCCATGGGGGCACATGCGGCCAACAATGTATTTTTAAGCATTTTTGTGAGCACCAAAGTTTCTGCCATTCAAACACCCGCACTATTACTGGATAATACCACAGCCCCTTCCATGTATGAGCTCTTGGGTTTTATCCTTATCAGTGTTGTGTTTGTTCTTATTTTAGGATACAAGTATAAATGGCGAATGAACACATTGTTTCTGCCCATTGAGTTGAAAGAAGAATCGGTTCAATAAAAAGCAAGAACTGCATCGATGAAACTTTCGATGCAGCTTTTGCTTTTTGTATCTAATTTAATGCTTTGGAATAGACTGATTGAGTATCCTTTCATCGATTTAACAACCCGGAACGGTATCTAATGGAATAGTTCGTTCATTCTTTGGTAGCCAGATCAGGTTCAAAGTCTTCGGGGTACTAAGTTTACCATTACAGGTTTATCTTCCATTACCGTACACTACCAGAAACGGTACTTATCTCCCGATTCCCTTTTAGATTTATTATTTTGAAATTTCCTGAAATAGACGATCCTTTTAAATTGCCGTCCACATCGGCCAGGTATTGATTCCCTGAAATAGTGGACGTCGTAACATGTCCCTGAATCGCGTTCAGTTGAATGTTTCCCGATATTGATGTGGCTTTAACGGGACTTCCAATTTTGGAGGCTTCAATGTCCCCGGATACAGTCGTTAGCTTCACAGAGCGCTGCCCGACACCAGTTGCCCTGATAGTACCACTGACAGAAGACGCTTCAAGGTCGGTCATGGCTGGCATTGTCAGCGATAGGTTTCCAGAGGTTCGGCTACGGTATTTTTTTGGGTGCTTCACATTTACGTATAGGGTAGTACCTTGCACTTTGGTTTCAAATTGAAACTGGTCATTTTTTTTATCCCATTGAATGAGTCCTTTTACAGAAACATCCGGGCTGTCTGATGCCTGAATATCAATATTACAGAAAACAACATCCACAATCACTTCCGTAATATCAGAAAAGGACTTATTAATCTCTACCCTGTTCTCTTGCGAAAATACACCTGTTGTAAATGCGATCAACGCGATCAATGTGAGTACCTGTTTCATGGTGTTCCAAATTTAATGTCTGCTTATAGGACGTACCTGTGTTAGGATTCGTTACAGACCTGCCCTTACAAAGATGCATCAAATTACCCCATCTTCAAATTGGAATTTTAATCCACCCGCAACTGATAGCCGCTGCCATGAATATTGACGATTTCTACCCCAGGCACATTTTTCAGGTATTTGCGCAGTTTGGTAATGTACACATCCATGCTGCGGGTGGTAAAATATCCTGTTTCGCCCCACACTTGTCTCAACGCAATATCCCGCGACAATACTTTGTTTTGGGTTTGGCACAGGAGCTTTAATAAATGTGCTTCTTTGGGTGATAGCTTCACGAATTCAGATTGAAACGAGATGGTTCTTAATTCATGATCAAACCGGGCTTCACCAATGGTATACATCTTGGGTTCTTCTTCCGGCAACTGCCGCTTATGGCGATTCAGGATGGCATTAATTTTACAAATCAATATTTCCGAATCGAACGGTTTAGTGACATAGTCATCAGCCCCGGTACTGAAGCCTTCCAGCATGTCTTCTTTCATGGTTTTAGCCGTCAAAAAAATGATGGGCATATCGGCATTGATTGCTTTGATTTCCCGGGCAATGGTGAAGCCATCTACATTGGGTAACATCACATCCAGGATGCAGATGTCGAAGGGTTCTTCGCGGAAACGCTGGATGGCGAAACGCCCATCCTTAACCCAGGAAACAATAAATCCGTTGATCTCCAGATAGGCTTTCATGACCGTTCCAAAATTGCGGTCATCTTCTACCATAAAAACTTTGTTCAATTCGCCCATGTGTTACATTAATTAAAAGGAAGGTAAATGGTAAATTCTGTGCCCACATCCGGCTTGCTCTTCACCGATATGCTGCCCTGGTGAGCATCTACTACGGCTTTTACATAACTCAATCCCAAGCCAAATCCTTTTACATTGTGAATATTGCCTCCCGATGCCCGGTAAAACTTATCAAATATCTTATTCTGCTGTTCGCGTGTCATACCAATACCCTTATCAGCTACTTTAATGATCATCCCATTGCCGTTATTTTGTGTCGATACGGTCACTTCAGGTGCTTCTTTGGCATATTTTAAGGCATTTTCCAGCAAGTTAACAATGATATTGGTGAAATGCATTTCATCCACTTTAAATACGGCCAGGTCAGCCTTCAATTCGGTGGTGATGGTCCCGTTCGTGTCCTGAACCAATAGTTGCATGTTATCTACGGCTCTCCATATGAGCTCATGTAAATCCTGCGACACCCGTACCACTGCAAAGTCTTTCTTTTCAATTAAGGACATTTGTAAAACCCGCTCTACGTGACTGTTCATGCGACTATTTTCTTCTTTTATAATGCGAAGAAAGGTTTTCATTTGCGTGGGGTTGTTTAAAACAGCCGGATTCATAATGCTATCCGATGCCAGGCTGATGGTGGCAATGGGTGTTTTAAACTCATGGGTCATGTTATTGATGAAATCTGATTTGATCTCGGATACTTTTTTCTGATTCATAATCATTCGCAGCGTCAGAAAGAAGGTGATGAGAATGAACAGGGTAAATAAAATAGAGATGGACAGCATCCAACCCAGTGACTTATACAGATAGGTGGCCAAATCAGGAAAGTAGATCATTAATTCATAGGGCGAGAAGCCACGAAAAATGTTTTGGGGAAAAAGGTTCACTTTCATAGGTGACGCTTCCATGGCTTGTTCATAGTGGAAGCCTGCTGAACTTTGATTCAGTAACTTTTGTGAATGGCGGTCATAAACCCCGTATTCAAAAGGCGCGTCGATTCCATTTTGAGTCAGTTCTTCCTGTATGATGGCATTCAACCGATCCAGGTGCAAACGCTCCTGAACGGGCGTGTGACGGGTGTTAAGCTCATAGGTAATCTGGTTAAACACATTCATTACCTGCTCCTGATCATTGTGGACTGCTTCAAAAACACGGGCCAGAGAATCTTCCACCTGGATCATTTTTTTTTCCAGATCCTTTAATTGTGCTCCTTGTTGTCCGGAAGAAATCCATATTTCCTTCTCCGTAGTAGCGCCGTTTATTTCCAGTCGGGTTTCAATGCGCGTGCCCGATGCCGTAGTGAACGTATCGGCATGCGATTTATAATAGAAGGTTTGAGTGGGTTGGTTTTTCTTTTTGACAATTTTGATGTCGGTTAAAGTATCTTTTGGGTTACGGGCGACCGGAACCAGATCAATTGGGGGAAAGAACGCATTGTAGATACGTTCGGCTGATTGTTCCCGCTCTAAGCGCATTACGCTTTTGTCCAGTGCTTCGTAAACGGCTGCATGAAATTTATTGCGTTGAATTTTAATGGACTGTTGAATCCATAAATATTGAGCAGCGATGATTCCCAGTAATGAGAAACTCATTAAAATGATCAGGCCTAATATTGATTTTTGCTTCATTTCACTATCATCTAACAATCCATTTTCCGTAACGACACTGTAAATATAATGCATAAAGTGAAGAGGCCAGTCTCTCTTAACCTTTCCTTAACTCTTTTTAACCGCGCCTTAACCGAAAGGCCTTCAGTTGGTTCGTACTTTTGTATATGGAAATTGGAGTAACTGAATTAACTGATACTAACGCTAAAATCTGAATTATGAAACGATTAAACACATTAAATGGGAAGTACCTGCGAGTTGCCAGTCTGATTGTACTGCTGGTTTGTTCATGTGCATTTTATTCCATGGCACAACACAAGAAGCACCACATGGTCCGTGTTGAAGTGATCAGTGTTGGAGATAAGGATAAAGTAATGGTGGATACTGCTTATGTCAGCGATGTAATGGCGTTTACCATGGATTCGCTTCATGCCTTTGATTTTAATAAGGAAGACCTGGGCGCTGAAGAAATTGAGAAAATGCACATTGAAATGGAGCGGCTCTTAAAGGAAAAGGGAATGGCTTTTGATGAAATGGCTGAACTGTTCAAGCAAAAACCGTGTCATTTTTATTGGTCGGAAGATACGGATAGCGCGGCACAGCATTTGGATGTGGAAACCATCGTGAAAGAGGATGGTGAGCAGGTGAAAGTAATTACCAGGACCATTAATGTAAAAGGTGATGACCCCGATGGAGATAAGAAAGTTAAGACGTTTGTGATTCGGTCATCAGATGCACCGGCGGGAGGTAAGCTTGGGGTGGAAGAGACAAAAGTGACCCTGGAGAGCATACCGATGGAAGATATTTCGATTATTCGTAAAGCCGGTGTGGATGAAACAATCATTTTCAATGAGCCCATCAAAGTTGAAAAAATAAAAGTAATGGTGCTCAAAGAAATTACCGATACTAAAGAAAACACCGTTCTGACACTGGAAATGGAACTTCCCGAAGGTGGTAATTTTGAATTGAAGATGGTGGATAAGGAGGGGCAATTAAAGGAGCATGATAAGAAGGTGAAAAGTGGTCATTTGAAAAAAGAGTTTCATCTGAATAAGGATCAAGAGCCTTATTATTTGATGTTGCTTCGCAATAATCAAATATTTGGGCGAAAAGTTGAGATTTGAGTTATGATTGATGTGAGATATAAAGGGGTTGTTATAATTAGTGTTTGAATGATATACAAGATGCTCAACCCCTTTTAGCTTTGTGCCTATATACTGCCAATACCATGGGTTGTCACTCCTGGTTGTTAGTGTGAAACCGCTTTGCGGTTTCTTTGCTGTATGGCGATCCTGAAAGGATGAAATAGCAATAGCTACGAGAGGTACTCGGGGTGTCGAAAACGAAATCAAGAACTATGGAGGAGTTCAACCTCTAATTATGATAGAAACAATAAAAACATTTGTAATTTTAGGCTCTTGATATTACAAACGTTTTTATATTTAGTTATGATAAAACAGTTATTTCGCGGTTTGATGCTTGTTTTATTGGCTGTTGGATGCCAAACAAAAAAGGAGTCAGGTTTTAATTTTACAAATGAGCAGGATTCTTTGGTCTACAAAACGAATGTTTATGATATTAATGCCAGGTTTCCCAAATTCAATCATGCTTATACCGATTCACTCATTCGCACGCGAGTGGAGGGAATGATTACGGAATTTAAGGCGGAAGTGGGCCAGGAACGTCTTTCTGAAAATTGGAAAAATGAACAAATGATTCGTTGTGAGCAGGTATATACCTCTCAGGGTTTCCTTTCAATTGTCTTTCGAAATTATAACTTTACTGGTGGTGCACATGGCAATACCTTTCTGTCGTCGCTGGTGCTGCATCCGGACCGCCGGGAGATCTATAAGCTGCAGCATTTTTTCACATCAGGAGCCCTTCAAGCGGTTCAGAAACCGGTTCGGGATCAATTGCGCCAGCAACTGGAGACCGATGAATATATCGATGAGGGGACAGCTACTCTGGCCGATTTCAAAGTTTTTGCCATTACCGAACAGACGGTTGATTTTTATTATGCACCCTATCAGGTAGCTGCTTATGCCTTTGGTGCACCGGTGGTTAAAATTCCTCAAAGCCGTTTGAATGGATTTCATTTTCCGCAATGATGATAATGCAAATCATTATATTTTTCCAAAATAAAGTAAATATTTCCAAAAAATGGAGGATGTATTTTGTTTTGATATCCTTAAATGTAAGTAAATAAGAGGGTTGTGTTCTTGGGTATGATATTGGTAATAAATTAATGCAGAGGGTGGAAGTAAGGTTTAGATGATTGGAAATTTTTACAGTTTGGAACGTTCAAAGAAAGTGATTGCATATTGAACTAATGAAACAAAAAGCGGTCAGAAGGACAATCTAATAAGGCATTAAGATTTATTTTTGACCGATAGTTTGGGTGTTTATGGAAAAAGCCTCCGCATCAAAGGATGTAGAGGCTTTTTAATTGATAGGTACATTTGCGTTTTAAATAATTGTGATGGCTTCTGTTTCTACCCATCCGACATTCCCACTGGCCCACTCAATTTCGTTCCAGTTGCCAAGCGTTCCGATCACCTTCACCTTTGTGCCTTCATGTAAAATGAATATCTCGGTTCCACTCACATCCGGTGAACTCTTTACAGTCACCGAGGGGCTGAATACAATGGCATGCGTGCGATTCACCAGCTTTTCTTTCTGCTTATACGCAAACGAAAGCGATATGGAAGTGCTTATGATCATGACAATGGCCAGGTAAAATCCAGCCTTCTTCAATACCACGGAGTTGGAATACATAAAGAATCCGGCAAAAAGGAGCATCAATATAAAGCATCCAACGGCCAGAAAGGTCCAAAAGTCAGAAGCCGCCTTATTGCGGATCGTGGTCACCCATTGCGTCAGAAAAAATGTGGGCACTGCTTCAATTTTATCTGTAGTTTGGGTATAGGCCAGTTCAAGGTTGTATTTGATGTCACTATCCTGTGGTCTTAACAAGCGAGCACGCTCGTAATTTAAGATGGCACTTGGAAGTTCTCCAAACTTGTAATAGGCATTGCCCAGGTTAAAATAGAGTTCTCCGCTTTCCACACCGGTACTTAAAATCTCTTCATATTGCTGAATGGCTTGTTCATATTGGCCTTCGGCATATAGAGAATTGGCTTTTTCGAAGCGGTCATCATCGGCCCAAGCAGGTGCGAAGATGAATAGTATGAGTAGAGCTGTTAGTAATCGTTTCATGACTAGCGTTTTACCTGGTTTTCAAGTTTGCTGATGGTTGTAATGGTTTTCTGGTACAATTGATCCATCTCACCGGTACCCGATGATGGGGAGTAGCGCGCAAATTCACACGTATCCAGAACATCCATAAAGGCTTGTACCAGTTCTTCTGATACTTTCGATTTCATTAGAATTTCTTTGGCGTTATCCTTCGAGAGTTCACTCAATGGCAGGCTCAATTTATCACTTAAATAGCCATAAAGCGCTTTCAATACTTCCTCATAAAACGCTTCTCTCTCACCTGTTTTGAGCAAATGCGCGGCTTTTTTCAGACGTTTATTAGCGACCTTATTGGCTTTCCGGGTGCGCACCATTACCAGGTTGGCATTATCAGCCAGACGTTTCCGGTTAATCAGATAGATCAGGATAAATACCAAAAGTGGAATTAAGAAGGCCAGGATAAAACTCAAGCTGCCAAACAGGAATGTACCAATGGGTTTCAGCGTTACTTTGCCTGTTTTGATGTGGCGGATATCTTTTCCAATGAATTTTACATTTTCGCGGGTCACATTGGAGCGAACGACTGTTCCACTCATCTCATCATCCGCCTCGCCTTTTGCGACCTGGATGGTAATAGGGGATGAGTTTTTGGATTTGTAGTTACCTGATGCAGGATCAAAATAGCTAAATTTGATGGATGGAATCGTAAAATCACCCGCGTGTCGCGGAATGATTAAGTATTCAAAGCTTTTACTACCGGTCATTCCGGAGGCTGTATTGGTGATGTTATTTGATATTTTCGCATCAAAATCATCAAAGTCAGCAGGGAATTTGATTTGCGGTTCTTCCACAAATTTATGGTTTCCGGTACCCGTAACATCAATTTTAAGTGTGATTCCATCATTTACTTTTGCTTCTTGTTTGGTGACGTTCACCTTCATGTCTAAATTTCCAACACCTCCTGAGAAGCCTGCAGGTGCATTTGCCGGAAGTGGTTTAACCGTGATGGTAATGGGTTTGGATTTCACCGGTTGTTTGACCACGCGATAGTTGGAATCAAAGAAATCATCAAAAATACTTTGTGAGCGGCGGGCCACCCGCTGGCGAATACCCAATTCCAGTTCAAAGGGATCGATGGTAATCTTCCCGGATTTCTGCGGAAACAACAACTTGACATCAATGGTAGCTACATCATAGAGGTAACCATTGATGTTTTCCTTAGAAGAAAAGCGCCCCATACCCGGCACTTCCAGTTTTTGCTGGATGAATGAACTGAGATCCGGTGTTTTCTCACCGGAACTACCTTGTATGGAAACGCGCGAATACAATTTGGTGGTGAGGGTCAACGATTCACCTTTATACACATTGCGTTTGGAAGGAATGACAGTAATAAATACATCCTGATCCGACACGCCCGCATCGGTCGTGGTGGTTCCGGTTTGTCCAGGTGATTGTGTGGCCGGTGTATTCCCTTTTACCACTTCCAATTTTACGGGATTAGAGGTGATCTTTTCATCATCCACCAGGATGGATGCCGGTGGGATAGTATAAGAGCCTTCTTTTAGGGCCTTTAATATGAATGTAAAGGAATACGTGGTTTCACGCGTCACTTTTCCGTTTATAATGGAGGTGCTTTGTGAATAGGAGGTGCTGGGGCCCATTAAGATTTGAAAATCTTGTAGCGCCGGCAACCGAATATCCGATCCTTCCGCATTTAAGGTATACACCAATTGAAATTTATCTCCTGCTACCACCGCTTGAGGCGCTTTGCCCTCGAAAGTAGGTTGTTGGGCCAGGCAGTAGCCTGCAGTGGCAACGAAAAGTAGTATCGTCAGGAAGATTTGTCTCATGTTTAAAATATATTTTTATACAAAAATAGTATTTCTACCAGTTTTTCTCTGTTTTAGTTTTCTGAACAGCGGTGGCTTTTCGTTTTTCCTTTTGCAGCTTGTCTTCATCTTGCTGAATGGCATTGAGTAAACGCTGTGCATCTTCTTTGGTCATTTGACCATCCTGCGGTTGCTGCTGCTGGGGCTGTTGCTGTTGATTCTTGTTTTGATCCTGTGGTTGTTCCTCGCTGTCAGGGGTGCCATCGTTATCGGAGTCCAAATCGCGGTAGTCAGGCGTACCATCTTTATCGGTGTCCTGGGGTTCATTTGGATTTTCGCCAGCCTCCTGTTGATCGGGTATTCCATCATTATCTGAATCCTGATCTTTGTAATCCGGTTGACCATCCTGATCTGTATCCTGGTTTTTATCTGGCTGACCCTGCTCGTTCTGCTGTTCCTTTTCATCCGGAATGCCGTCGCCATCCGAATCTTGAGGTTTTTGATCTTGTTGCTGATCTTTATCTTGTTGGTCCTTATTCTGGTCTTTGTTTTGATCCTGTTGTTGCTGCTGTTGTTGAAGCATCTTCTGGGCCGCAATCAGGTTGTACCGGGTCTCATCGTCTGCCGGATTGTTTCTTAACGCATTTTTATAGGCCGCAATACTCTCCGGAAATTTCTGACTTACAAAGTAACTATTGCCTAAATTGTGATAGACCTTTGCCAGATTTTCAGGCGTTTGCTCCATGCCGGCCAGCATGTTAAACTGGTCAATGGCTTCATCGAATTTTTCCTGCTTAAACAGCGCGTCTCCCAGGTTAAACTGTGCTTCAAAGGAGTTTTTGTCTTTATCCAGAGCCTTACGGTATTCAATCTCCGACTCCAGGTATTTTTCTTCGTCAAACTGGCTGTTCCCGCTTCGAATGAACTTGCGTTCCTGCTGCGCCTGAACAGCTAGGGTGGTTATAAATAAAAGGGCTGTAATTAGAATCGTTTTCATCTTAAAGTTCCTCCATGTATTTCGTAAAATGCGTCTTAAAAACAGGGGTGAATTATTTCTTCTTCTTCACATCAAAAATGTTGATGTTTTTAAGACGTTTGTTTTTACGCTCTAAAATTAAAAACTCAATTAAAATCAATAACAGGGCTGCTGCAGCGAACCATTGAAATTGATCTTCATAATCGGTATAGGTTTTGGCTTCCAGTTCACTTTTTTCCAACTCGCTCAACTCATCCACTAAATTATTGATGCCATTGCGGATATTGTTGGCCGGGATATAGGCCCCGTTTCCGGTGATGGCCACTTGCTGAAGCGTGGCTTCATCCATTTTGGAAATGACCACATTGCCACTCCGGTCTTTCATAAACTCATTGCTTCGCCCACCTTTTACGGGAATGGGGACGCCTTTGGAAAGGCCCATTCCAACCGTATACACTTTAATACCTTTTTGGGCGGCTTCTTCAGCGGCTTTTATCGGGTCGTCTTCGTGATTTTCACCATCGGTAATGACAATAATGGCCCGATTGACATCTTCCTGATCGGTAAAAGAGTTGATGCCTTTATGGATGGCTGCGCCAATGGCTGTCCCTTGGGTGCCGACAATATCGGTTGAGATGGATTTCAAAAACATTTTGGCCGACGGGTAATCCGTCGTAATGGGAAGCTGCACGTAAGCCTCACCGGCAAATACGATAAATCCCACCCGGTCATTCTGCAATTTGTCTACCAGGCGATCAATGGCTCGTTTGGCACGTTCCAGACGATTGGGTTCAATGTCCTGGGCCATCATGCTGTTGGACACATCCAGGGCTATCATCAATTCTATCCCTTTGCGTTTGACTGTTTTTAATTTAGTGCCAAACTGCGGACCCGCCATGGTGAAAATAAGCAGGATGAAACTTAGCAGTAGCAGATAAAACTTAACCGTTGGCCGTTTAAAGGAGACATTGGGCATTAACTCGTCCAATAATTCCGGATTACCAAAAGCCTCCAATGCTTTTTTCCGTCGACTGGCCAGAAAGAGGTGAATAAAGGCCAGAATGGGAATAAGCACTAAAGCATATAGAAAGAGAGGATGTTCAAACCTGAAATGATCCATTGTTAATTCGTTATCAGTTAATGATTAGTAATTAAGGCAGATTCCTGAAGATGGTGTTTCGCAGGAAAATCTCCAACACTAAAAACAAGCCGGCCAGCACGGCAAACCAGTGGTACTCTTCTTTACGCTTGGTGTACTCGCGTACTTCGATGCGCGTTTTTTCCATTTGGTCAATCTCCTCGTAGATGGCCTTCAAATTATCCTTATCAGTGGCCCGGAAATACTTTCCGCCGGTCATATCCGCAATGCCTTGCAGGAGCTCTTCATCAATTTTAACTTCCATTTGCTGGTATTGCTTGCCAAAGACTGTCTGAACCGGAAAGGGCGCCATACCAATGGTACCAACACCGATGGTATACACGCGAACATCAAAGGTCTTGGCAATTTCAGCCGCCGTCAAGGGAGCGATTTCGCCGGAATTATTTTCGCCATCGGTCAGAAGAATGATGACTTTACTTTTGGTTTCGCTGTCTTTGATGCGTTGCACCGCCGTAGCTAAACCCATACCGATTGCTGTCCCATCCTCCAGCATGCCGGGTTGGATGTCGCGAAACAGGTTTTGAATCACCCGGTGATCGGTTGTTAACGGACACTGCGTGAAACTTTCACCGGCATAAATGACTAAACCCACCTTGTCGTTTTGACGACCGGATACAAAGTTGGAAGCGACTTCTTTAGCGGCTTCCAATCTGTTGGGCTTAAAATCCTCCGCTTGCATACTGCCTGAAATATCCAAAGCCATCACAATGTCGATTCCTTCGGTGATTTCATTGTGGTAACTGTTGCTGGATTGCGGCCGGGCCAAAACAATAATTAACATCGCTATGGACAACACGCGCAATGCAAACAGCACGTGTCGCAAATAAATTTTTTTGGACACCGGGGCTTTTGCGAAACCTCGCAGCGTCGATATTTTCAGGGAAGCCTGTAATCCCTTTTGCTTCCACACATACCACCCAATGTAAAACGGGAGAATGATGAGCAGGAATAAATAGTATTTATCTAAAAATTCAATGTTTGCCATGTTTTAACTATTTGTCGATTCTTGAACCGGTACAGACGCTTCTTCCTTTTTCAGCATCTCTTCTTTTTCCTCTTCCAGCGACTTAATGATTTCTTGTTTCGTTTGGTTGACAAAGAAATACGCATTGATCATACTTAGGTCATTCTCATCGGGAAGGGGCTCGTACTTGGCAAATTTTACTAAATCGGCCGTTTGAAGAATCTGCTTCAGGTTATCAATGGATTTTACTTCTCTTAAATCGATCGACTGAAAAGCACGCATGATTTCATCAGTAGTTTGTTCCATGGCTCTGATCATAAAGCGCTCTTCAATGTAATGTCGCAATGTGTCGGTGACATCCGAATAATAGCGCTTAACCAGGTCGCGTTGCCATAGTTTTTCCGATTTAATGTGATCCAAACGTTCCAGAGCTACCACGTGGGGTGCCAATTTAGGTTTCTCTTTTTTAAGAAGGGGAATGGTCATCTGTCGGTTATAGTATTTAAATATGATAAAAGCCACAATTAATCCCAGCACTATTAGACCGGCTAAATAAGGCCAATATCTATATAGTTCGGATATGTGGAATGGCGTATTCAGTGGCGTCTTTATCTCAGTAATTCCCTTTTGAGGATCTACTTCCTCAAATGGGTTAACCACCATCAGGGCCATGGCCTCTGTTTCCAGTGGATGGGTTAATGCCGTGTTTGCCAATTCAAATCGAATGGGTGGTATGTAATGCAAACCACTGTCAAAGGATGTGATGCGGTAGGTTTGTTGCAGCAAAATGCGGCTGTTGTCCTGCGGCACACTATCCACTGGTCCTGCCTTGACAATTTCAATGTTTTTTGTAATGGTATCGGTCAACAGCGGAAATGCAATCGTCAGGTTTTCTGGCTGGCTCACTTCCAGTTTCAAATCAATTTGACCCCCGATAAAGATAACGGTGGAATCCAATTGGGCACTCACCGATACTTCCTGGGCTTTAATGCCATTGAAAGGGATCGTCAGCACCGCAAGAAAAAGCAGAAGCCCTTGCCATACCGGCTTTATATAGTTTTGTGTTCGCATTATATTCGTTTTTTAAACAAGGCAATCAAAGCTTTCACATAATCTTCATCAGTGCGCACAGTTACGTTATCGACCCCGCATTTCATGAATAGTGCTTTTATGGCATCGCTGGTTTCCCGCCACCATTTACTGTAGGCTTCCCGAACAGCCTTGTTGGAGGTGTCGGCCCATTGGTACTGACCCGTTTCGGCATCCTTTAGTTTAATCATGCCTATGTTGGGAAGTTCGGTCTCGCGTTTATCATATACTTTGATGGCCACCACATCATGCTTTTGATTGGCAATCCTCAGGGCATGTTCATAGTTATCATCAATAAAATCGGATATCACAAACGTGGTACACCGCTTTTTAATGGCGTTGGTTAAATATTTCAGTGCTTCGGTCAGATCCGTATTGCGATGCTCGGGTGTGAAAGTGATCAATTCGCGTATGATGTGCAGAATGTGTTTCCGTCCTTTTTTTGGAGGAATGAACTTTTCAATGCGGTCGCTGAAAAAGATAACGCCTATTTTATCGTTGTTCTGAATGGCCGAAAAAGCCAATACAGCAGCAATCTCCGTAATCACATTCTTTTTAAATTTGAAGGAAGTTCCAAATTCACGCGATCCGGATACGTCAATCATTAACATCACCGTTAATTCACGCTCCTCTTCAAACATCTTAATATAGGGATGATTAAAACGTGCCGTTACGTTCCAGTCAATGTTGCGAATGTCATCGCCATATTGATATTCACGTACTTCGCTAAACATCATTCCCCGCCCTTTGAAGGCCGAGTGGTATTCGCCCGCGAATATGTTGTTGGACAATCCGCGGGTTTTGATCTCTATCTGACGTACTTTCTTTAATAGTTCCGTTGCTTCCAAAGTTTTCTATTTTGAATTAACAAACTTGGGTGTCTTTACAGCCTCTGGCCACTAGCTTCTAGCAGCTAACAGCTCTTCACTACGGTACTTCAATCTGATTCAGGATTTCACTGATCACTTCTTCCGAAGTAATGTTATTGGCCTCTGCCTCATAGGAGAGACCGATCCGGTGGCGCATCACATCGTGACATACCGCACGTACATCTTCCGGTATCACGTAGCCACGGCGCTTGATGAAAGCATACGCTTTGGCAGCCAACGACAGACTAATACTGGCACGTGGCGAAGCCCCATAGGAAATCATGTCTTTGAAACGTTCCAGTCCATACTGATCCGGGAAACGGGTGGCAAACACAATGTCAACAATGTATTTTTCGATCTTTTCATCCATGTACACATCCTTCACCACCTGACGGGCGCGAATGATGTCTTCAGGTTTCAAGATGGTTGAGGCTTTGGGAAAGGACTTAGCTAGGTTATGTCGGATAATCTGCTGCTCTTCTTCTTTCTTTGGATAATCAATGACTACTTTCAGCATGAAACGGTCGACCTGTGCTTCCGGTAGCGGGTAGGTTCCCTCCTGTTCAATAGGGTTTTGGGTCGCCATTACCAGGAAGGGCTCCTCTAATTTATAGGTTTCATCGCCAATGGTTACCTGGCGTTCCTGCATGGATTCCAGAAGTGCCGATTGTACTTTGGCCGGGGCACGGTTAATTTCATCCGCTAACACGAAATTGGTGAAAATAGGCCCTTTCTTAACAATAAACTCTTCTTTTTTCTGGCTATAGATAAGTGTACCCAGCAAATCGGCAGGCAACAAGTCCGGTGTAAACTGTATTCTTGAGAATTTAGCGTCCACGATGGTTGACAATGTTGTGATGGCTAAAGTCTTTGCCAAACCGGGAACACCCTCCAATAAAATGTGTCCATCGGAAAGCAGACCAATCAAAAGGCTTTCCACCAAATGTTTTTGGCCAACAATCACTTTGTTCATCTCAAGAGTCAATAGATCAACAAAAGAACTCTCTTCTTTAATGCGCTCATTAATGGCTTTAATATCTACAGATTGCTCCATAACGTTATTTTATCTAATTGCTAGTTAATTTTTATGTCTCATCATTTCATTGAGCGGTTTTGTCCGCTTCACTGATTGCTTTCGTTCAAAAGTATAATATTGGGCCCGAATCAAGGGCTGCCCTTCGTTAAAATTTGTTAACTCATTAAGACTTTAACGTCTCTTTAACGATTTTTATTTTAAATAATAATCCGCAATTGTTGGGTTCCTCAACCCGAGTAACGCGTAAAAATAATAGGATTTTAACAGAGTTGATGGTTTTTTAAGCATCATTTTGAAAGAATTCAAATGCTCTCTTCCTTTCCTTGTTCCTTTAAGGAAATATTAACACTTTTGAGGCCCTTTGGAGATAGCGTGTATCGTTTCCCATTTCAATCGAAATAATTCTGGTGTTTATGAGATTTTCACTACATACACATAGTCCGTTTTGTGATGGCAAAACAGACATGGATCAGGTTTGTCATGCGGCCATTGATAAAGGATTAAAAGTGCTTGGATTTTCCAGTCATGCACCCGTTCCCATGGAAACGTTTTGGGCCATGCCGTTTGAGCGATTTTCCGACTACCTGGCGGAAGTGAAACGGTGTCAGGAAAAATATGCTGGCAACTTGCAGGTATATCGCGCTTTGGAAGCGGATTATATTCCAGGGAAAACCATTTCGTTTGATCAGTGGCGGCAAGTAGGTGATTTAGATTATGTGATAGGATCGGTGCATTTGATTCTGAATCCTGTCAACGGCAAAATCATGGGATTAGATGGCACGCCACAAAACTATGATGAAGGATTACAATCGGCTTTTGCTGGTGATATCCAACAGGCAGTTGAGTGTTATTACAAACAATTGCAGGACATGGTCCGGTTGGAGAGGCCTGCAATTATTGGTCATATGGATAAGGTCGTGATGAATAATCAACACCGCTATTTTGATCCCGATGATGCATGGCATATGCAGTTGGTAGAAGATACCCTGCTGGTAATTCAATCCCATGGTGGGATTGTAGAGGTGAATACCCGGGGTGTCTATCGGGGAAAATATGCGACCTGGTTTCCCAATGAATCCATCATTAAACGATGTGTAGACTTGGATATTCCCTTAACTGTATCGGTGGATGCCCATCAGGCCGATGATTTGACAGCCTGTTTCCAAGAGGCTGCTGAGGCCTTGAAAAATGCCGGCGCATCATCTGTCAGCTGTATGGTTGATCATAAGTGGGAACAAATTCCGATTTTAGATGTTCTTGCTTGATAATCCCTAACGATCTATAAGAATCGTGTTGAAGTTTCTGTGGGGAAGGTGACGATAAAGTACTATGAAAGCGTTTAGTAATTCTAATTAATAGGTTCTATGTTTGAAGATAATGATTTTGTGTGCCGACATATGCAGTTGACAAAAGCTGACATTATTAAGGTCATCCGAGAGAAAGAAATAAATTCTTTTGATGATTTACAAGATGAGACCGATGTGGCAACGGTGTGTGGCAGTTGTGTCGCTGATATCGAAGAAATTCTGGAGGAAGAGATTGCGAAACGCGAAAGTTAGTTTTTGTCAGCATCCGATGACTATTCGGGTTTCCGCTTAGTCATCGGATGGTAATTGGTTAATCATTAACGATTAATCATTAATAAAGAGCTGTCGCCATAACTTAAAAATCTAAAATCATTATTAATGGCATATTGGTAGATGCTTTTCCACTTTTCTCCAACAATGGCGCCAATGAGTAATAAAAGCGTACTCTGTGGCTGATGAAAATTAGTAACCAACCCATTGATCATCCGAAATTGATAGCCCGGTACAATAATGATCGAAGTTCTTCCGGCAAGTTGATCAAAATGATTACGCTCCATGTATTTAAGTAGCGCCTCCAGGGCCTGTTGTTGGGTAAATGTGCCCGGCAAGTTATAGGGATCCCATTGGTTTATGCCCTCATTCACCGGTTTGCAGCATAATAAACGGACCCCATACCAATAGATGCTTTCCAGTGTGCGGACAGAAGTCGTGCCAACAGCAATGGTGGGATGGTCATTGGCTATTAATTGCCTCAAGGCATTTGCCTCAATGACGAAATGCTCGGTGTGCATGTCGTGATCCGCAATTTTTTCTGTTTTTACGGGTTTAAAAGTGCCGGCTCCAACATGTAAGGTCACATTTAAAAGGGGATGTCCTTTTTGTTGCAGGTGATCCAGTATGTCCTGTGTAAAATGCAATCCGGCAGTGGGTGCCGCAACGGACCCTTTGTGTTGCGAATAAACCGTTTGGTAGCGTTCCTGATCCACCTCCTCTGTTTCGCGGTTAAGATAAGGGGGAATCGGTGTGAGACCTATTTGTTCAATAATTTCCGCAAATGTATAGTGGGAATTGTTCCAGCTAAAGGTAACCAGGTAAGCATCGCCAAATGGTGCTCCTTTTTCAGCGCTTACGGTGATTTCATCCCCGGCTATCCGGATGCGTTTTGTCAACGGATCTTGTTTCCACTTACGTGCATTACCTATAATGCATTTCCAGGTGGTGGGGCCACTTGTTTCAAAAGCCAGTTGCACCTCCGCAGGAGCAATTGGTTCCAGGCAGAAGATTTCAATCTCTGCGCCGGTTTCTTTCTTCAGCTTAAGGCGGGCTTGAATCACTTTTGTGTTATTAAACACAAGCATACTGTTTTTTGGTAATTCAGCTTCTATCGTTCCGAAATGGTCATGCCGCATATTTTCACCTTTATATACCAGTAGTTTGGATTGATCGCGTTGAGCTAATGGGTATTTGGCAATGCGTTCGTCAGGGAGATGATAGGTGAAATCTGCAATGTGTATTTCCGGTTTAATCATGATATTCGTTTTAAGCGCCGCAAATTTAGCTAACTTTGCGTGAATACAAATGATATAGTTATATTATTGGCTGAATGCAGTCAGATGTTGGGAGGTCCATGTGTCGTGCTAGGATTTCCCGGTTTAATCCATAATTGAAAAAGAAGTTAGCATGAAGATAAAAGTAGGAGATAGCGTCCGTTTTTTAAATATCAGTGGCGGTGGCAAAGTCACTCGTTTAGAAGGTAAATTGGTCTATGTAGAAGATCAGGATGGGTTTGAAGTACCAACGCTGATGAACGAAGTGGTGGTGATCGAATCGGCCTCAAATGTCAAGGCTGCATCAGAAACCTCCAAAAGTACTGGTGATGCTGGGGAGTCTGCATCGGATGAAGAAGATTACGAGTATGACGAGGAAGATGCGGACGATACGAATCCGCGCTTTTTCCTGGCAGTGTTGCCCGGCGACAAGCCTGGAATCGATTCCGGAGATGTGCGTTTGCAGGTGGTTAATGATAGTAATTACTTTGTGTTTTATACCATTGCCAATAAAAAGAAAGACCAAACAGTTGATCTGTTATACCATGGTAATGTGGAACCTAACACCAAAGAAGCGTTGGCAAAAGTGCCCCTGTTTCAATTGGATGATAATCAATGGGAAGTTCAGTTGGTGTTGTATAAAAAGGGACGCTCTTATACCTGCATGCAGCCTGTTGCTGAGAGTTTGAAGATCAAAGCATCCCGTTTTTACAAGGACAATGCGTTTATGGATAATGACTACTTTCATGAGAAAGCTGTGTTAATCCCTGTGATCAAAGGTGAATTTGAACGCAAGTTGGAGGAATTGACCGATAAAGAAGTGAATAAAGTGATGCGCGAAAAGGAGGCAACCCCGGTTAAAAAGAAATATGCGCGACGCAATGAGCCTGGTATTATTGAAGTGGATTTGCACATCAATGAATTGATTGATTCCACAGCTGGTCTGAGCAATGGTGAGATACTGAATATTCAAACCGATAAGTTCCATCAGGTGATGGCTGAAAACGAAAAGAATAAGGGGCGTAAGGTGGTGTTTATTCATGGGGTGGGCAATGGCGTTTTAAAGACGGAACTACGAAAGCTGTTGGATCGCCGCTATAAAAAACATGTGTATCAGGATGCTTCCTTTAAAGAATATGGCTATGGTGCCACCATGGTGATTATCTAGTCGAAACTATACAAAAAGCTCTTAACCAGCGCCTGTTTCCGTCAATCGGAAGCAGGCGCTGTTTTTATATGTTTTCGATCAGTCTTCCATGTCGCTTCGTAACCCGCTCGTACCTCATTCGGTGCTGGTTCGGTTGGTGTTCGATCCTGCTTCGGTCCCATAGAACCGAAGCAGGATCGAACAAGTGTCGAAAAAGCCCCGGTAATGGTGCGATTAGGAATCGATAAAGGACTATGTTTAATAGTAGTGCTTACCTGCAGTGGGCTTTTAATGCGCTTTGTTACCGTAATGTTACCGTTATTTTTTATCTGTTTATGAAGTGATTTCTTTGTTCTGGATAGAGTACAAAAAAGAAGCCTGAAGTGCTCTGCAGTATTTTAATCTAAACATTCAGTGTGCTTGTGTGCGTCCGTCATGTTTGTGGATTCTTTGCAACAGGCTGCTGCTTTCCAAATCAAAATTAGAAGACTGTTTGCAGGAGGTGGCTTTAATAATACGTAAATCCTATATTAGAACACTTTAGTTATAAAGATGATGCTGGATTTAAATCGTGGGAAACTATTTATTTAAGTGACTAATCTAATAACTATATGATTATTAATTGTTTTTGTATGATCATTGCTTATTTAAATTTTGATAATAAAGATATTAATTAAGCATACTCCAATTATAAATCAGATGACAAAATTAATAGAATAGATATGTTTTTATAAAAAATGTTAAAACTTATTTGTATTTATAATATAAAAACCTCTAATTTGATTAATGTTTATTTAAGTAGTTGATTAATCTATGTTTAGAAACATATGCACTATACTAGATTTAAACTGAACGAATTTGTCATAAAGAGTCAGCGCATTTTAAAGGTGACGCAACAAAATAGTCACGTGAAAGCGGCTGTTGACCAATATGGGTATGCTGAAGAACGCATTGCAGAGGGGCAGTATTTATACGACGCATTGAGTGATGCCATGGAACGACAGCTGCGGATCGAAGGAAGTAAAGTGGCGTGTGTGGCTGAGAAGTCGGCGCGTCAGGAACTGGTGGCAAGGTTATATATGAAGTATTTAAAGATTGCCCGCATTGTTTTTGAAGCTGATGAAGAAGCGCAGGTGGCCTTGGTCTTGAAGGGACCACGTGAGCGGGTGTATGAAAAATGGTTTTATCAGGTTTCTATTTTTTGTAATAATTTATTGGCCACCCCTGATTTTGTAACTCAAATGAACGTGTTTGGTGTGGAGATGAAGCATGTGGAAGTTCTGAAGGAAGAGCTGAGTCAGTTGCAATTGCTATCGGAGAAATGTACACGCCTGGTGGCGGAGGTGCGTAAAGTAGTTAATGAACGGCAGCGCAAAACAATCTTGTGGCAAGCCTGGCTCAGTGATTACATTAAAATTGTGCGAATTGCAGTGCAGGATTCAGATCAGGTTAATCAGGAATGGATTCGGCAATTATTAAGTAAGGGAGAGTGAATTTGCTTCTCCGGGTGGAGTATGTAACTAAAGCTGAGTTAGCCCGTACAAACGTTAAAAAATATTAAATTATTATATGCGATATAGGTCAAAATGATGTGGTTAGAACTGATTGAATAATAGTACATTGTAGTTTATTACGTTAATCATGTGGCGGTTTCATTAGGAAAGTAGGTGTCCGTTGCAGGCTGGATAAATGGGTTGTTCATAAAAATATAGTAAAAAACCTAAGCGATTTATTTGTATATAGGATATTAAAATTATTTTTGCTATTTAATGAGGTAGAAGGCTTTGTTAGGTAGGATTTGAAAAAGAAAATGTCGGTTCTATGAAACAAACAAATAATTCAATCTATCAGGGAAGTGATGATGAGAAATGTTTGTGAGTTGCATCTGATCAATGAAAAAATTGAAGCACATGAAAAAGAAACTTGCAGCTATTGGAGCTTTAGTTATTATTCTTTTGGTTAATGTAGTTAACGTTGTTGCACAAGATAATAAGGAAGAGAACTTGCCTTGTCTAGCGAAAGTGTATGCTGTTAATGCAGGAGAGGTGTTGTTGGATTGTAAGCCAGAAGAAAGTAAGAGATATAAAGGAATGGTGAGTTGGGTTGTAGCAAAGTTGAATCAAGATAGAAGTATAGGTGAAATAATAAAGGGTGCAATTGTAAAGAAGCACGGGGATTATTACCTGGATACAAATGCTGTTTATAAAGAAATGCCGAATCAAGATGTAGTATTGGTCTTCATCTTATCAAGTGATGAAGGTGGGTATGTTAATTATTCATCATTCAGAGTTGTCGGTAGTAATTAAGTTTATTAGGAAAAACAGTTAAAATGGTACACTCTAAATTTAAATACATAGCACTTGTTAGTCTACTTTTTCTGCTAGGATTTCAAGTAAACGGGCAAAGTTGTTATGAAGGCAATAACTATTGTGATAACGGAGTTGATGTTCTTTTGGATTGCCCTAATGATCCCAGCTGGACGCAATATTTTTGGTATATTGCAGAAAAGTTGCCAGGCTTTGACGCACCAGGTTCTCCTATACCTGAGCTGGTAAGAGAGGATGCTGGTGATTATTATTTTACTCCAAGTAATGTTCCAGCGGCATATTTGAATCAGGTGGTGATGATTGTTTGTCGAACTGGTACCCCGGCTGCACCTGGTGGATCACTTAGTTTTGCAAAGGTTCGAATCAGACAAGCGCCCGAAAAATTTCCCTTGGAAGCTCCGGATCCTGCTGAGGCTTGTGTGGGCGTTCAATTTGAATTAGTGCTTAAGGGGTCTCAAAGTTCACTAACTACATATGAACTTTTTGTGGAAGGTAATGCAAGTTCAATAGGCTCATATGTTGGTGATAATGGTAATGATGTTGTAATGCCTGTAACAAGTTTTACGGCAAATACATATACATATTATGTGGTGGCTGATGATGGAATTTGTTCATCAGTTATGCCTGATGTTCGTCCGTCTGTTACAGTTTATCCAAATCCAACTGCATCGGCAGTTAATGATAGTCCGGTTTGTGAAGGGGGTGATGTTAGTTTTGCTAATTCTACAGCTTCTGGTGGTACCGGTACTTTATCTTATGCCTGGACAGGACCTAATAGTTTTGGAAGCTCGGACCTTGAACCAGTTATAAATGGCATAGGTAGTGCAGGAGCAGGTACTTATCGATTAACGGTGGCAGATGAGAAAGGGTGTACCAATTTTGATGAAACAAATGTAACTATCAACACGCCTCCAGTAGGATCTATATCTGGTACTGCAAGTGTTTGCCAGGGTGCAAATACTGATTTAACATTCACCTTAACCGGAGTTGCTCCTTGGACGTTGGTCTATACTGATGGATCAAATGATTATGTAGTTAATAATATCAATACCAGTCCACATGTTGAGACTATCGTAGCAACAAGCAATGCCAGTTACACAATAAAGTCATTAACGGATTCAAATACTCCTGTTTGTTCAGCTGTTACATTGTCAGGACAAGCGGATATTACCATAATACCACGACCAGCTTCGGCATTAAGTGGGGATGCGTCTATTTGTGATGGATCATCCACAAATTTAAGTGTTAATTTAGCCGGGTCAGCAGACTGGGATATTACGTATACGGATGGAACAAACACATATAATGTAACGGCATCTGCTAGCCCATTTACATTACCGGTTTCGCCAGTAGCAAACCCCGTAAATGCTCAAACTGTATATCCATACACAATTACCGCATTAAATGATGCAAATTGCGTTGCTCAAGCTGTTGATATGACTGGATCGGCCACAGTTACTGTAAATCCGATTCCGGCTGTTGCCTTAGTAAGTGATCAGACTAATAACGAGTTCTGTCCAGGGACTAATGTTACTTTTACTGCGTCTGGTGCAGATGAATATGTTTTTTATAAAGGCTCTATTGCTCCTGGAAATGAGGTTCAGGGGCGCAGTGCCACTGCAACTTACTCCGATAACACACTAGTTAATGGTGATGTGATTTTTGTTCAAGGATTTGATACAGACTATTTAACGGATTGTAGTGGAACTGCCAATGTAAGTGTAACTGTATTTCCGGAACCTCAAGTTACCCCAAGTTTTGATCCTGTTTGTGACGGAGGAGGTTTGCAGTTAAATGCCAATAGGACAGGAGGGACTGCTAACTATTCTTTTGCATGGACACATGCTAGCAATGGTTTTACCAGTTCAGATGAGAATCCTTTAATACTGGCAGCAGATAAGGCTACCTATGATGGTGTGTATACAGTAACTGTTACAGATGGAAACTCTTGTGTGGCTAATGGGGATATTGACGTTACAATGACTACTTTACCTACACCTACCATTAATGGTAGTCCTATCGTTACAACTACTGAGGTGTGTGAAGGTGACGCAATTAGCTTAACTGCCGGAGGTGGAATAAGCTACTCGTGGGCTTTACCTGGTGGTGGAAGTACAACAGGAAGTATTATCAACATTGCGGCTGGAGTTATCGGAACACATGAAGGAACTTACACTGTTACTGTTGATGATGGAACGTGTACAAACACTTTAGATCATGAAGTGGTTATTAATAGTAATCCTGCAGTAACTTTAGTTAGTAACCAAACGAATGATGAGTTCTGTTTGGGAACAAATGTGACTTTTACTGCCGGAAGTGCGAATGAATATATATTCTATAAGGGGCCAACGTTTGCAACAGCCACTGTTGTTCAGGCGAGAAGTGCAACTGCTGATTATTCGGACAATACCTTAGTTGATGGTGATATTATATGGGTAGAAGGATTCGATACCAGTCATCCGACCGATTGTAGTGCAATTGCCAGTGTTCAGGTAGTGGTTAATAATGTCGATGCATCGATTAGTATCTCATCACCTGGTGCAGAGATATGTGCTGGAAATCCGGTAACATTTAATGCCAGTACATCCGGAAAAGGATCTGGTAATTATAATTATGAATTTATTCGTACAAGAGGAGGTACTCCAACGACAATGCAGGATGGTACCAGCAGTATCTATACAGACAATGCATTGCAAAATGGAGATGAAGTTCATGTTGTTATAACTGATATCGATAAAGGGTGTGTTGGTACTTCAGCACCTGTTAGCATTATTGTTAATCCAAATCCAAATGTAACAATAGCTGTAGCACCTGGAACGACAATCTGCGAAGGTGAAAATGCGACCTTTACGGCTAATCCAGGCACATTTACTAATTATGCGTTTTTTGTCAACGGAGTTAGTGTTAAGAGTGGAACTGAGAATTTTTATGAGTCAAGTACATTGGCCAATAATAGTGCTGTGTATGTTGTGGCTACCTCAGATAAGGGGTGTACGGCTTCTTCTACTCCTAATATTGTAATGACCGTTAATACTCGTCCTGCTCCTAGTATTCTGACTGGCGATTTAACACCTTGTGCTAATAGTACTGTAACGTATACAACAGAGTCTGGTTCAGGAGAAAGCAACTGGAGTTGGGCGGTGACAGGCGGTACAATAGACGGTGCAGCCGATCAGGCAAGTGTTGTTGTGGATTGGGGCATAGCAGGAGCTGGTTCTATCAGCGTTAATTATGATAATTCTAATGGTTGTTCTGCATCCACCGCTACAAATGTTCCTGTTACAATTGAAGCTTTACCAATTGTAACGTTAAGTGGATCAACAGATGTTTGTGTAGGAGGTACTTATGTTTATCAAACCGAATCGGGCCAGACCAATTATGACTGGACAGTTTCGGCAGGTGGAGCCGTCAATGACTTAGGAGATGGTAGAATAGAAGTTACCTGGAATGATGCGACTAGTAATCCTCAGACTGTTAGTGTAAATTATGAAAATGCAGCGGGTTGTCTAGCTACCGCAGCAACCAGTACAAACGTAACTGTATATCCAATACCGACAGTTGGTTTGAGTGGTGACACACCGGTTTGTAATAATTCTGTTGGTACATATCGTACAGAGTCTGGGAAAAGCAATTATGCATGGACGGTACCTGCAGAGGGTACTGTTCAATCAAATGATATGGATGGAACGATTACTGTTGTGTGGACAACACCTGGAGTATACACCATCTCAGTTAATTATGAAGAAAGTGCTGCAGGATGTCGTGCTGCCAATGCAACAGAGTTTGATGTCACAGTAAATGCACAACCAACTCCAAGTATTCTGACAGGCGACTTAACACCTTGTGCGAATAGTAGTGTAACTTATACAACAGAGTCTGGTTCAGGAGAAAGCAACTGGAGTTGGGTAGTGACAGGTGGTACGATAAGCGGCCCAGCAGATCAGGCAAGTGTTGTTGTTGATTGGGGCGTAGCAGGAGCCGGTTCTATCAGTGTTAATTATGATAACTCTAATGGTTGTTCTGCATCCACCGCTACTAATGTACCTGTTACTATTGAAGCTTTACCAACTGTAACCTTAAGTGGATCAACAGATGTTTGTGTAGGAGGTACTTATAGTTATCAAACCGAATCGGGCCAGACCAATTATGACTGGACCGTTTCGGCAGGTGGAACCATCAATGATTTAGGAGATGGGAGAATAGAAGTCACCTGGAATGATGCGACTAGTAATCCTCAGACTGTTAGTGTAAATTATGAAAATACAGCAGGTTGTCTAGCTACCGCAGCAACCAGTACAAACGTAACTGTATATCCAATTCCAACCGTTGGTTTGAGTGGTGACACACCGGTTTGTAATAATTCTGTTGGTACATATCGTACAGAGTCTGGGAAAAGCAATTATGCATGGACGGTACCAGTAGAGGGCACTGTTCAATCAAATGATATGGATGGAACGATTACTGTTTTGTGGACAACACCTGGATTTCACACTATTTCAGTTAATTATCAAGAAAGTGCCGCAGGTTGTAGTGCTGCCAATGCAACAGAGTTTGATGTCACTGTAAATGCACAGCCAACTCCAAGTATTCTGACAGGCGACTTAACACCTTGTGCGAATAGTAGTGTAACTTATACAACAGAGTCTGGTTCAGGAGAAAGCAACTGGAGTTGGGTAGTGACAGGAGGTACGATAAACGGTCCAGCTGATCAGTCTAGTGTTATAGTAGATTGGGGTGTGGCAGGAGCTGGCTCTATCAGTGTTAATTATGATAATTCTGATGGATGTTCTGCATCAACTGCTACTAATGTACCTGTTACCATTCAGGCTTTACCAACTGTAACGTTAAGTGGAGCAACCGATGTTTGTTTAGGAGGGAATTATATCTATCAAACCGAATCAGGTCAGAGCAATTACGACTGGACTGTTTCGGCAGGAGGAACCGTTAATGACTTAGGAGATGGTAGAATAGAGGTTACCTGGAATGATGCGACTAGTAATCCTCAGTCTGTTAGTGTAAATTATGAAAATACAGCAGGTTGTCTAGCTGCCGCAGCAACCAGTGCAAACGTAAACGTGAATCCTATTCCAGCAGCTACTATTAGTAGCTCTGATGCTGATAATACAATTTGCCAGGATGAAGAAGTAACCTTTACAGGTACTGGCGGTGATATCTACGAATTTTTTGTGAATGGGACTTCTGTTCAGGGAGCTTCTGCCACAGATAAATATGTGACGACAATACTTGCCGACGGAGATGAGGTGACCGTACAGGTGACTAACAGTGCAACTGGATGTTATACATTGTCGGCTGGCATTATTACTACTGTTAACCCAAATCCAGTTGCTGGAATAAGTGCTAATCCATCAGGTACTATTATAGCTGGTACTTCAGTAGTGCTTACTGGAACTGGAGGAGCAGAATATGAGTTCTTTGTAAATGGATCTAAAGTACAGGATAGAAGTGCCGACGATACTTATGATTCAACTTCATTAGCAGATGGTGATGCGGTTTCAGTGAATGTATACAATGGATTTGGTTGTATTTCTACAGCGACATTAAACATGTCTGTTTTGGAAGGTATTCTACTGTTGGATGTATCGTCTTCTGCTACCGAACATTGTCAAGGAGATGTGGGAGTCAGTATTTATTTAACTGCTCCACAAGACGGTGTGACTTATGACTTAATTCGGACATCGGATAATAATATTATCGGAACCATCACTCATGATGGAACAAATGCTGTTCAGTGGGACAATCTCCCCGGAACTGAGGAATATAGAATTGAAGGTTACTATTTGACAGTACCAGCCGATCGCTTCGAAATGAAAAATCGAATCACGGTCACTGAAAATCCACTTCCATCTGTTTATCAGGTAAATCCATACAATGGGTCAGAGACGGGTTGTAATGCTGGAGTTGGTTGGATCATTGGAGTAGCCGACTCAGATAACAATATTAACTATAATTTATTGCTCAATGGTGCTTTAGTTGAAACTGTTGTGGGTGATGGAAATGCGATCAGCTTTTCTGCTCAAAGTGTTATTGGCGTATATACCGTGCAAGCGGTAAGTTCATTCGGATGTTCAATTTTAATGGATGGAGCCTTTACCATCAATGGTGACGGATCAGATGTACCTTTCAATGTCTACTCCATCCCGACTGATGGTAGATATTGTGCAGGAGATGTAGGTATTGAAATTCGTTTAGATGGTTCACTCAATAGTACTGTTAATTATGTAGTTTATAAAGATGGTGTTGATACTGGCGTTTCAGTTCCTGGTAATAGTGGTGATATTTCATTAGGACTGTTCACTGCAGATGGAGTGTATACCGTTCGTGTGCTTTCCGGTTCTGGATGTGAATTTCCAATGAACGGTAGTGTTGATGTGCAAACCATCGCTCTTCCGGTGACTCATAATCTGGAAGCTACTAATGGAGGGCATTACTGTTTCGGTGATGGAACAGGATTGCAGCTTTGGTTAGCAGGTCAAGAGTTAGGGGTTGAATATCAATTGTATTTAGGTGGCGTTGCGCAAGGTGGTCCTATAACAGGAACAGTAACCGATAATGCAACACCTTTATTCTTCCCTGGTACTTTCTTAACAACTGGTACTTATTCTGTGACGGCAGCAAAACCAGGTGTAGGGTGTCAGTCACCTATGAATAATACGCTTGATATTGTTGTGGATCCTCTGCCATTTGCTTTTGATGTGACCTCTGATGGCGATTATTGTACCGGCAGTGTCACTTACTTGCGTTTGAATGGATCTGAAGCGGATGTGGAGTACCGATGGGAGCGAGAAGGCGATGCTACTACTGGTCCGTGGACGGATGGAACTGGTGGGTTGCTCACATTCGAGATAACCGGAACAGATACCTATTATATAGTTGGGCGCAAAAAAGACGGTGTTACTTCTTGTACTTCGGAGATGAATGGTCGTTTTGCTATTGCCGAGAAATCCTATGCTGATTTATCTAAACTACTTTCGGTTAAGGCTGGTACAGGAACTGATTGTTCAACAGGGGCTATTGTGATTGTGGAAAATTCAGAAGCTGGAGTCGTTTATGAATTAGTAAAAGGGGGTATTCGTACTGGTAATATTGTGATAGGTAATGGTAATGACATTGAATTTCCAAATGCAATAGTTGATGTTGCAGCCACTTATAATGCCTATGCTAGTTTAAATGGTTGTGAAGATTTATTAATAGATGATGTACTTATAAATGTTCCGGGTGCCATCAATCAGTATTCCGTAACAGGTGCCGGTGATATTTGTAATGGCGATCCCGGTCAACAATTTGGATTATCAGCTACAGAATCAGCTGTTACTTACACGCTATATTTAGCTGATGCACCTGGAAGTATTAGTGGAACAGCCAAAGGGAGTTTCGTAGGTAATGGAGTGGCTCAGTTATTCCCTCTGGTGAATGAAGAGGGTGAGTATTTTGTGATTGGTGATAACGGTGTGGATTGTGCCATTGAAATGTTAAACCGTGTGACTTTGACTGTTAATCCATTGCCAGTGGCATTTAAAATGATTGGTTCAGGATACTTCTGTGATCCATCGGACGGCGCTGAAATTGGAATTGATAATTCTGAAGCTAGTGTTACCTATACACTCCAATATGATGATGGTAGTGGTCTTGGTAATATTGCTACTGCTGTTGGTGTTGCAGGAGCAGATACAATTACCTTTGGGAAGTATGTTGATTTAGGAGCTTATAAAGTTGTTGCGATAACTGATAAAGGTTGTACTTCCAGCATGAATGGAGAAGTTGTTGTACAGCAAGTCGCTGCACCGAATAATTACCTGGTAGTCTCTGATGGTACAAATTATTGTAATGATCAATCTGGTATAGAACTAAGGATGGAACATTCAGAGAAGGCTGTTGTTTATGAAATCTTTGACGCAACGAATAAACTGATAGCTAGTGTCACGGGTGATGGCAATGATAATTTGGTATTAGGAATATTTAATGCTGGATCTTATACTGTTTATGGTTCTTATGGTGGAGATGCTTGTCACACTGTAATGAACAGTGGAGCCTCCATCGAGGTTACTGAATTGGTGCGGCCAGCGAAATTTAATATGAGTGCAGATGCTTACGATATATGTGGGGCAGCTGGAACAACCTTAAAATTGGATGGAAGTGAACTGGGCTATACTTATCAATTGTATGTGGCTGGTGTTCACGAAACCACTTCAGATATTGTAGGAACAGCTAATCCGATTTCTTGGGCTATTACTTCCACAACAAGCGGAATTGTTAGTTATGAAATTCGTGCTGTTTCCGGAGGAACATGTGATTTATCAATGGGTTCGGTGGAAATCAATTATAAAGATGCGCCTGTAGTTCCAAGCGTGTTACGTCCTGATGGCGATAGTTATTGCGATTTTAATAGTGGCGTCCGGGTTGGTGTAGAGGCTACTGTTGCAGGAATAAGTTATCAGTTAATAGAAACCTCCGGAGGTTCAAGTGTAGGTTTCATACAAGGTGATGGTACCGATAAATTCTTTAGTGGATTAATTGGAGGAACTACGGATTATAGCGTTGTAGCTACTGTTAATAGTTCAGGTTGTTCAACCAGTACAACTCCGTTTACCATTACGGCCAATCGATCTGCTAACATCTATAGTGTGTCTTCCGATGTGGAAAAGACATGCACGTCAACAAATATCATAATTACCCTTTCCGGCAGTGATACCGGGGTGGATTATGAATTAAACACCGATGGGATTCCATCTGGAACGCTCACATCCGGAACCGGTAATAGCTTAACCTGGACGGTGACTGAACCTGTGGAAGGAGAAGTAATTTATGAAGTGGTAGCAAATCCCGGAGTGGCATGTGAGTTATCAATGGGTACTGTTGACGTGTCCTACAATCTTTCGCCTTCAGTATTTGAACTAGTCAGTGAAGGTGGAGTCAGCGAATATTGTGCTGATGAAACAGGGATTCGATTAGGATTGGATGGATCTCAGAATAATATAGGGTATCGCTTGTACAATATGGACAATGAAGTAGTTGATTACAAAACTGGAGACGGCAATCCTTTCTATTTCATCAATGTGCATGTTGCAGGTACTTATCGAGTAGATGCAGTCGATTTTGGGACGGGGTGTGTATCTGATATGACAGGAGCCATAATTTTAATTGAGAATAGTTTGCCTCTCACAGATATAGCCATGGAACCAGAAAATGGCCCTGCAACGGTGACAGAAATCACATTGACGACGACAGAAGATGGTGTAAGTTATCAGTTGATTAAAGATGGTGTTGATTATGGGGCTTCTGTAGATGCTCCTGGTGGTAGTGCGGGAATATCATTGGGAACACCTTCATCAATGGGCGTTTATACCGTGCGAGCTACTAATATGACTACTGGCTGTACATCTATATTAAATGATCAGACAATTCTTGATAGTCAGAATATAGATGAGAAGGATTTTATGTCAGCCAAAGCAGTTGTGGATGATCCATTCTGTCCGAATGAAGACCGCACCATCCGTTTGTTGAATTCACAGCCGGAAGTTGTATACACATTAATACGGGATGGTTTTAAATTGAGTGGTAAAACTGGTGTCGGAAATGGGAATGACATTGAGATTATCGATGATACTCCATTAGATGATGATCGTTCAAATGGTATTTTGAATTATGGTATTTTTGCCGAATACCCAGGAACATCCATTTCTAAAACCTTTGCTAAGACCATCAAGATATTTGCATGGCCAAGTAAATTTGATGCAGTTCGTGATACTTTGCGCATAAATCCTGGTTTCACAGAAGGAACCATAGATTTGGCAAGTAACGATCTGCCGTCATTAAGTTTTTATGTGGATCCGGTAGCTGATGCCTTCGACTATTCCTGGGCTGTTGTATATGATTTTATTAAGAAAGATCCAGAAGCAAGCGATAATATACCTTATTTCGGAAATGTGTCGTTGGAGTCGGATGGAACTATTCTCAAGTATAGTAAGCGTCCTAATTTTACCAGTACAGATTCGGTTTCGTATTATATTAATTTATTGGGATGTGGACCAACGCATAATGATACTACCACGGTATTGGTTATTGCAGGAAATGAATCCATCAATGATCAGGCTATTTTAATCCCAAATGTCATCACTCCTAATGGTGATGGAATGAATGAATATTTTGAAATTGTCGGCATTGAGCGACTTTCATCCTCCAAACTTGAAGTATTCAATCGATGGGGTACGCTCGTTTATCGTTCGAAAGGTCAGGCCTATGAGAATGATTGGGACGGATCTGGTAGCGAAGCAGCGATGGTTTCTTTGGGAGATAAATTACCGAGTGGAACATATTTCTATGTATTTAGTGTTACTGTGATCGGATCGGAAGGAAAGGAAATAACGCAGGAATACAGTGGATATATAGAATTACGACGATAGATCAAAAACTATGAATATGAGGTATTCGATATCCATCATACTACTTTTAATGGCTGTATGGAGCCTGAAAGCACAAAATCAGGCGCAATACAATCATTATATTGCAAATCAAGGCATTCTTAATCCGGCTTATAATGGAACCCGGGATGTGATCAGTGGTTTAATTTTACACCGAAATCAATGGTTTGGTGTGAAAGGAGCTCCCATGAATGATGCCATTAATGTACATGGACCCATAGAAGATACCAATTTGGGGGTGGGAGTGACGCTGGCCAATGATAATATTGGTTTTCGGAATAACTTTGATTTTATGGCTGCCGCTTCCTATAAATTGAAATTGGATCGTAGTGATAAATTTATTTCTTTGGGTCTTCAGGTAGGATTAAGCTCTAATGTTTACGATGGAAGTAAAGCAGTAGCTCCTGACTACGGAGATCCATTAATTTCAGGTACTGAAAGTTCTCTAGGATTTAATTTTGGATTTGGGGCTTATTTCTATGCTGAGGATTATTTTGCTGGTTTTGCCATTCCCAAATTTTTTAATCCGATTTATAATGAAAGTAATGAAGCTTTAAAAAATACAGTGGATTTTAAGTATCTACATTCTTATTGGTATGGGGGGTATATATTTGATTGGGGGGATGTGAAGGTTAAACCCACTGCCTTAATTCGAACGGTGCTTGGTGCACCCTTGGAGTTTGATCTTTCTGCTAATGTATTGTTAATGGAAAGTCTGTGGGTGGGTGCTTCTTACCGGAGTATTTCTGAAGTGGTCTTTTTAACTGAGTATATCATTAATGATCAATTTACTGTTAGATATTCATTTGATTATTCGTTGTCTTCTTTGAATCGCTATGCGAAAGCTGGTTCCCATGAAATCGGCATTCAATTTGACTTTTCATTCAATAAAAGACCTGGAATGCGTTCGATTCGTTATTTTTAGTTGTTAATAACATTGTTTTTTTTTACATTAAAAACGAAAATACGAAAGACGCTTTAAACTCAGCAAATACGGTTAAAACAATATAACCTATGAAACCCAACTACCGATTTTATTTCTTATTCATATTGATGATTACTTCAATTACTGTTAGCGGCCAAAAAGCAGAATTGAGAAAAGCTGATGCTTTTTATAATCAAGGTGAGTATTTTCAGGCATTAGATTACTTCAATAAAGCCCAGGATAGAGGAGCCTCTTTTGATAATAAAACGAAAGCACAGATTGCCAAGTGCTATTTTGAATTAAAAAATGCGAACGAAGCACTGAACCGTTATCTTGAAATTGAGTCCAGTCTTGAAGGTGATCATGTGTATACATATGCCTCCTGTTACCATCAAATTGGGGCTTTTGAATTAGCGGAAGAATGGTACGAGAAGGCTAAAAGAGCTGGTTCCAATCCCATACAAATGGAGGCTTTGATTAAAGCGTGTAAATGGGCGCAAAATAACCGCCAGTTCCGAGATGATGTGGTTATTAACCCTGCTCCCTTTGCCATTGGTGGTCAATCGTTCGGTATCCATTACTTTAAGGATGGAGTGGTCTATTCTGCCGTTAGTGAAGATGGCGGTAAAAAAGTGGATAAGCAAGGAAAGGCAGTTTTGAATCTGGTTTATTCGCCTATTGTGGATGGCCAAATGCAGGATGAAAGAATTGAATTTTCGAAAAATCTGGCTTCTGATGAACACGTCGGAGCGACAGCATTTACCAGTGATTATTCGCGCATCTTTTTCACGAAAAGTGTTCGCATTAAAGGTGGAAAGAGTGTAATTAAAATATTTACCGCTCGATTTGATGGGAATGATTGGGTGAATGAAGAAGAGGCTTCCATTAGTAGTGATGATTTTGAAGTGGCTTATCCCTCGGTTTCCCCAGATGATAAATTTTTGTATTATACGTCTACTCAACGGGGCGGTTTTGGGGGTAAGGACCTATATAGAGCACCTTTAAAACCAAGTGGACAGATTGGTAAAGGTGAAAATTTGGGCAATGATATAAATACCTATGGAGACGAGCGCTGGCCGGTGGTGAGTACTGACAATAAGTTGTATTTTGCCTCTGATGGCCATTATGGTTTTGGTGGTCTGGATATCTTTGAAGCGGAGTATGTATCCGGCAAATGGACTAATCCGAAGAATATGTTGCAGCCCTTTAACAGTAATAAAGATGATTTTCAATATGTGCAGGATCCGAAAGATCCGACGCGTGGATTTATCTCATCTAACCGAAGTGGGTCTGGTGAAAATGACGTGATATATACGGTGGTGCCAAAAGTTGAGGACAGTGGTAGCGATGATGGCGATAAAATTCCGGTGGTTGGCTTGGATCAAATACCTGTATTTGGCGATGAAACCATTACAGAATCGGAGCCTCCTGTTGTAGATGTGCCGGTGAAAATACCAGTAACGGAACCAACTGTTGATTTGTCGATGTATCCAGCCGCATTTTCAACCAAAATGACCAGTACTTTCAATGGTGATGTGATTGAAGGAGTTAATGTTGTTATTAAGGATGCCAATACTGGACAGGTTGTAGGGACAGGTAGTTCTGATTCAAATGGTATTTTAAGCATAACCATACCGGATGATTATAAGAATGAGCAGCAGGAATTTGAAATTGAGATCTCTAAAGGTAAAGATTTTAATTCCAAACGCATGATCGTTCACATTATGGAGTTGGAAGATATAAGCAACAATGGTTTAACATTAACACCCATATTTGATGACCTGGTGTTGGATGAAATCAGCCAAATGGTCATCGCGTATGATGGGACTCAGTTTGATCAGAAGGCCAATGAGACACTGGATAAATTAGCTGCCTTCCTCATTCAAAATCCCAACATTGTAATAAAATTGAATGGGCATACCGAGGCTAAGGGGAACAAATTGACGAACCTCAATGATTCGCAAGGGATGGCTGATAAAGCTGAACAACATTTACTAGCCAAGGGTGTGGAAGATAAAAATGTTATTCCGCGCGGATATGGTGAGCGTTATTTGCTGAATAAGTGTCGTAGAGGGGTCTATTGTGAAGCCTCTCAACACAAGCAAAACAGACGTATTGAAGTTGTTGTGTGGAAAATTTTGAAATAACTAAATGAATACCGGCAAACGCACTATGGTGTGTTTGTCGTTTCAACTATAAACCGACCAAAAGCGGCAAAATACCGATATAATGAAAATGAAATTCTTTTTGCTGACCTTAGCCTTGTTTTCAGTGGTATATTCTATTGATGCAGCTGATAATTTAGCGCAACTGAGAACCGATAAGAAAATTATCCGGATGCAGGAAGCACTGGCTCCTTATTTTGCCATTCAGATAATCGCATTAAAAAATCCCCCGGGTGATCCCCAATTTTTTACGAACATTGATATGGCCAGGGAATACCCCTGTCAGGATGGTTACTATCGCTTTTGTGTAGGCCAGTATGCCAGTTATGATGAAGCCAAGAGTCAGGTGGAATCAGTTAAATCATTGGGGTATCAACAAGCCTTTGTAGTTAATACCAGCGAATATCGGATTAAAGGGCAGGTTAAAAGGGCTAAAATTGATCCAAACAAGACATATACGCTTCAATTAAGTGCCTTTCGTTTTCCGGTTTATTTAAGCCATTTTAAAGACCTGGATAATGTGAAGGAGTACCGGCTGAAAGATAAGATCTTCAGGTATTGCATTGGTGAGTTTAAGGGGAGCGAAGCACCACAGGAAATTGAAAAATATAAAGCTCTGGGATACAAAGATGCCTTCGTTGTGGAGTTAGATTCTTACATACCTTTCCAGATTGAATAAAATTGTTGTACTTTTGCGCACATAGCAAGCCGGTCTATCGCTTTTGTCTGTTGACAGAAGAGGAAAGTCTGGGCAATGTAGAGCACCGTACTTGTGAATAGGAAGATATTTGTGAAAGTATAGTAGCGTAACAGAGAATAACCGCCGCAGTTTCGATTGGGGTAAGGGTGAAAAGGTGAGGTAAGAGCTCACCAGTGGGGCAGGTGACTGTCTCAGCTGTACGCCTTGCGGATTGCAAGACCATGTACACCTCAATGCTTTTAGCGCAAAGCTGCTCGCTTTGTTTTTCATTGAAATGTTGAGGGGGGTAGGTCGCTGGAGATCATGGGTGACCGTGATTCGAGATAAATGATAGACACCCTTTAAAATTGTTTTTAGGGTACAGGACCCGGCTTACAGGCTTGCTATATTTTCTTCTTTTTGGCTAACTCATTAATCTTTACGGTTTGAAATCAAAGTATAGAGCCCTCCTAAAATTTTTTTCTGAGGATATCTGGCGTGTGACTTCAGAGAATACTTCCAAAGGCCAGTTTATATTAATTCGTATTGCGCGTATTCTAATTCTTGCGGTTAAGGGCTTTTTTAAGGATAAATGTTTGCAAAAAGCCTCCGCACTAACGTATTATTCCCTGCTTTCAATAGTGCCGGTGGCGGCTATGGCTTTTGGCATTGCCAAAGGATTTGGTTTTAAGCAAGTCCTGGAAAAAGAATTGCAATCGCGCTTTGCCGGACAGGAGGAGATTATTATTTGGGTGACTGAATTTGCTGATAAATACTTGCTATCAATTAAAGGGGGTATGATTACAGGGGTCGGCTTTTTGGTGCTGATGTGGTCGGTAATGAATGTATTGGGCAGTATTGAAGAGTATTTCAATGAAATATGGGATATTAAGCGGGCGCGTAGTTTTGTGCGGAAATTCAGTGATTATATCTCCATATTAATTGTTGCTGTTCTGTTTATTGTATCGTCCGGAAGTATGTTGGTGCTCATCAATAACCAGGTACAGGGCGTTATTCTTTTTTCCTACGCCAGTCCCTTTTTGGTGAAGCTTTTTCCGTATCTGCTGATTTGGATAGTCTTTACCATGGTGCTGTACATCATGCCCAATACCAAAGTGAAATTCACGGCAGCACTTTTGGGAGGGATTATTGCGGGTACTTTATTTCAATTGTTGCAGTATTACTACATTCATTTTCAAATCGGCGTTTCTCGTTATAATGCTGTTTATGGTAGTTTTGCAGCCTTTCCATTGTTTTTATTTTGGCTTCAAACCTCCTGGTTAATTGTCTTGTTTGGGGCAGAAATTGGTTTTGCTACTCAAAATGTCAAGAGTTATGAGTTTGAATATGATACCCGTAACATTAGTTTTTCTTATAAAAGACTGGTGGCCCTTATTCTCACACACCAAGTGATTAAACTCTTTTTGCAAGGACGTCCGGGAATGAATAATCAAGAGTTATCGCTTGAGTTGAAGTTACCCATAAAGCTTGTGCAGGATGTGGTCTATGAATTGATTGATGCCGGTATTTTGGCAGAAGTAAATGCTCCTGATGGAAAGCGTGTGTATTATCAGCCAGCCAGGGATGTTAATACCATGAAGGTTTCAACCATACTTAGTTTATTGGAGCAACGGGGTACTTCCGATTTTCACGGTAAGGAAAGTAGCGCATTGGCGCAATTTAGGAATGTTTTGGCGCATTTTCAGACCAAAATACAATCCAGTAGAAGCGATGTCTTGTTGAAGGATATATAAACAAAAAAACCGCCCATCAGGCGGTTTTTTTTATAAGGGCCGCATCAATCTTGATTAATTTAAACTCCTGTAATCAGGATTTGAGTGCATTCGTTCCTCGGTAATCCCCCGTATCTATGCAGATAACCCGAAGGTGGGGCCCGCCCTTAGAATAAATAGCTACACTCGGTTTATTGATAGTGTTGAGTTTAACAATCAAATTAAAACTGATGCGGTTTGCTTTGATTCAAAGATCGTATTTCAAAGATAGTACTTTACGCCTGAATTTACAAGGTATGTAGCAATTATTACGGGGATGATTACCGAACTTTTTGAGGGATAAATTATTAAATTTGTACTTTTAGCAGGGTGCTTTTTTTGAATCTGATGGGAGGACGGCAAGTTTATGTATGTAATTGTAGATATTGAAACCACTGGCGGGAATTTTGATAAAGGGAAAATCACGGAGATTGCCATTTATAAACACGATGGCGAACGCATTGTCGATGAATTTGTCACGCTGATTAATCCGGAATGTTACATTCCTCCTTTTATTACCGGTTTAACGGGTATTACCAATGAAATGGTGGAATCAGCCCCCTTATTTTATCAAGTGGCCAAAGACATTGTGAACATCTGTGAAGGAAGTGTTTTTGTGGCGCACAATGCTGGTTTTGATTATGGCTTCATTCGGGAAGAATTTAAAAGTTTGGGTTATCCTTTTGAGATGCCTACCATTTGTACGGTTAAATTAAGCCGGAAATTATTGCCCGGCCATGCCTCTTACAGTTTGGGTAAGATTTGTCCGGCATTAGGCATTGGTAATGATGCCCGTCACCGGGCCGCGGGCGATGCCTTGGCTACGGTTCAGCTTTTTGAGATTCTGTTGTCAAAGAATAACGGCCTTCTGAACCCGGAGGATCCCTATACATCCTTCAGTGCAGACGGTTTACATGCCGACCTGGCCATTGAGGATATTCGCCGGCTAACCACTGAGACAGGTGTTTACTATTTGCATAATGAAAAGGGTGACATCATTTACATTGGGAAGAGTAAAAACATACGTAATCGCATCATCACCCATCTGGGCAATCCTAAAACAAAAAAAGGATTGGAAATGAAGCTTCATACAGCCGCTATTTCGTACGATGTAACCGGAAGTGAGTTGGTGGCTCTTTTGAAGGAATCGGAAGAAATAAAGGCTCATAAACCGCATTTTAATCGGGCCCAACGGCGTCCGCGGAATCAATTGGGCTTATACCATTACATGGATCGCAAAGGCTACCTTCGTTTTCTGTTAAAAGCCAATGATGGGGTGGATGTGCCGGATGCTACTTTTGAAACCATGCAGGAAGCACGGGAAAGATTGTTTTCGTGGATTGATGAATTTGAATTGTGTCAACAATTGTGCGGTTTGTACGAAGGTAAACACGGTTGCTTTCAATACCAGATAAAAATGTGCCGGGGGGCTTGCAATGGGGAAGAATCAGCCGATACTTATAACAAACGTGCCACGCAGTTGCTGGAAAAATTGTCTTATGGCTATAAAAATTTAGTGATCATGGATAAAGGGCGCCGGCCCGATGAAATGGCGGTGGTGGTGATTGAAAACGGGAGTTACCTGGGGTACGGTTTCATTGATCGGGATGAAACCATTGAATCACCGGCTCAATTTAAGGAGTACATTCAAAGGGCTGATGATAACCGGGATGCCAAAGTCATCATCACCAATTGTCTGCGCACTAAAAAGTACAAAAAAATAGTACCTTATTGATGGTGTTTATGCAGGAGGCATACCTATATTTGATATCAGATCACTAAAAGCGTATAAAGGCAAACAAAATCTTTTCGTGGATGATTTACGTCGTCAATGAATGAGTTTTTTTAACGATGCCTCATCTTCAGCCTCAAAAGGCGCATTTAAAAATTTTATTGGCCCATCTGAGGTCTCAAAATGCCCATCAAAAATTGTAAATGTCTCATATGTGGCCTCAAAAAGCCCATCAACAATTGTAGACGGCCCATCTTAGGTTACAAGTGGGCCATTGATTTTTTTCCATGCTTCCTGTTAGCCCTCAAAAGGCTCCATTTAAAATTAATTCAGTCTACTTAGGACTAAAGAGACTTCTAAAAATTAATAAACGGCCAATTTTGAAGGGTATGTTCATAATTCTGTGTCAGAGCCGTTTTGCTTGTTAATATTTTTTTTGAACCTCAATTTCAATAGCATTACCAGGTTATTTTAGGGTTCTGTCAGGGGCGGCGAGGAACGAAGCCGTTTATATACCCTTGACGGGTTCGTAAAATAACTTATTTTTGCTTTTGCTATTGAGGTGACTACCTCTTCTTTAATAGGATACCCCACATCTTTCTTCAAATTTTATTATTAATTGTTGTTGTACTAGTCCCCAATTAGCTGGTTTAACTGTCCATTTTTCGCTAATATTCATGGAGGCCACATACAATAGTTTCATTAATGCATTGTCGCCCGCAAAAGCACCTTTTGTTTTCGTGTATTTCCTTAATTGCCTATTAAAACCTTCAATTATATTTGTGGTATACATGATTCGCCTTATATCTTTTGAGTAATCAAAAAATCGAGTCAAGTGTAGCCAATTATTCCTCCACGATTTAACAATCAGGGGATATTTATCATTCCAATTAGATTCAAATTCGTCCATAGCTTTAGATGCTGCAGCCAAATTTGGAGCTTTATAAATATTCTTTAAGCCTGCCATTACGAACTTCGAATTTTTATGGGAGACATACTTCATACTATTTCGAATTTGATGAATAACACACAGTTGTATGTCTGTTAGTGGATAAATCGATTCTACAGCTTGGGTAAAACCACTTAAGTTATCCATACAAGCAATTAAAATATCTTGTACGCCTCGATTCTGGAGATCCTCTAAAACACTTAACCAAAATTTAGAGCTCTCACTGGCTCCTATATACAACCCTAAAATATCTTTCTTACCATACATATCATACCCAAGAATAACATAAACAGCCTTTTTTACTGTCATATTATTTTCGCGTACACTATAGTGTAGGGCATCTAACCATACAATAGAATATATAGGCTCTAATTGGCGATTTTTCCAGGTTTCTAACTCTGGTAATATCCTGTCGGTGATTTCGGTTAATTTTCCTTTGGAAATTTTAGTGCCATATAAAGATTCAAAATGATCTTGGATGTCTTTATAGCTAAGACCTTTGCTATACATGGAAATGATATTGTCTTGTAAAGCATCTCCTAAAAACGTTTGTTGTTTTTCAACTATCTGAGGTGAAAAAGTACTGTTCCTATCTCGCGGAGTATCGAGACTGAAGGATCCGTAGGCACTTTTTATAGTCTTAGTAGTTTTTCCATTTTTTCTGTTTGCTGGACTCTGACCATCTTGGGCTCGTTCCGATTCCATATGGATATCTAATTCTGCCTTCATGGCACTTTCTAGCAAATCCTTGATCATAGGCAACATTACATTGTCTTCTCCACTAAAACTTTTTCCTTCCTTTATGCCACGGATGGCTTCTTCTTTAAATTGAGTGTAATCAAATTCTTTTGTCATATTGCGAAAATATATTTTTTATACTTTGGCTTGACACAGAGTTATGAACACTCTCATTTTGAATCGTGTTGGATGAATCTGGAATGAGAGGTCTCTATTTTCCTTTTCGTACAGGGAAAGAGGAATAATTTTGCGCCATCGATCGTGCCGGAAAGACCCCTGAATTGGCAAATCGGATGTCTTCCATGGTATAAAAAGCCTTGGGATTAAATTCTTTGATCATGGCCGTGATGTCGTCAATGTTTTTCCGCTTAAGAACGCAATAAATAACATTGACTTGCCCTTTGCTGCCATGTGCATTCATGTAAGTCACGCCATACCCTTTTTCGGCAAGTTTAGCGATGAGATCAGCCCCTGATTTTTGGGTGATGATGCGAATGTTCACATACCCCAAAGCCAATCGTTCTTCAATTTTTAATCCGATGTAATTGCCGGTGGCGAAACCGCCAGCATAAGCGATGAAGTAAAACCAATTATCCAGGTTTTCGAAAATTTTTGACATGGCCATCAGCCAGATCAATATTTCAAAAAAGCCCAACACGGGAGCTAATATTTTTAAGCCTTTTGACACAAAAACAATACGGATGGTTCCGATGGATACATCCGCTACGCGCGCAAGAAAAATAAGTGCCGGAATGGCCACATAGGTGAACAGAAAACTATCAGCTGCTAACATTAATGGATTTAGTTAATGATCAAACAAAATGAGTTTCGGCAGCGAAAATAGGAGTTTGCTTGGAAAGAAACGAACATATGCCGGGGAATAATTATTTGGCCATAAATTGGCTTAAATCGACCACAAACCGTTCATGGGCTCCAATGCCAATGGTATTGTTATGGGCATCCAATACCACCACGTCAAAAAAGAGTTTATTGACATCGATAAATTTGAGGTGGGCCTTACAGAGGATAGTATCGCCTTCTTTAACCGGATTAAGATGCTTTACATTCATTTCGGCACTCACGCTATCGCATCCTTCTGGCATTCCGGATGCAATTAATTCAACGCATGTCTTCTCCATGATGGCAATCATGGCCGATGTGGCTAATACATTAACTTGTCCGGTTCCAATGGATGCCGCCAGCTGCGCTTGTTCAACCACGTGTTCAACCGTTAACTGAATGCCTTCGTTAAGCAGCAGCTGAACCATCTTTTGTTTACCGGTTATTTTATTTGAAAGTGAAAACATGTTTTTTGCCTCAATGGTGTTAGTGTATCAAAGGTAAGTTATTCCTTTTAATCGTGAAATAGTTAACGGGTTATTTAAGGCCCGATGGTGGCTTAAATAAAAGCACGCAAGCCTACCCTGGCTTACGTGCTTTAATGTATAGTCGTTTAAACGATTAGAATTCGGAAGTGAAATGGAATTCTATGTTTTTAAAGTTGTCCTGGGCCATTTGTAGCATGTAACCCGAATCAGCCATGAATACATCGCGGCCATGTTTATCTTTGGCCATGTATTGATGCTTCCGTTTCTTAAAATCTTCCAACTGCGCTTTGTCCGTACTTCTTAACCAGCAGGCTTTATAAAGGTTAATGGGTTCATAGCGACAGGAGGCGCCATACTCGTGCAATAAACGGTATTGAATTACCTCAAACTGCAGCGCACCAACCGTACCGATTACTTTACGGCCGTTAAACTGGCTCACAAATAATTGGGCCACGCCTTCATCCATCAATTGATCAACCCCTTTGGCCAGCTGTTTGGACTTCATGGGATCGGCATTCTCAATGTAACGGAATAGCTCGGGTGAGAAACTGGGCAAGCCTTTGTAATGGAGTTTTTCACCACCCGTCAGTGTGTCGCCAATTTTAAAGTTTCCCGAATCGGGTATCCCCACGATATCTCCCGGGTAAGCTTCGTCAATAATGGATTTCTTATCGGCCATAAACGCCGTTGGGCTGGAAAACTTCATATTCTTACCCAAGCCCACATGGAAATAGTTGGTATTACGCTCAAATTTACCGGAACAGATCTTCAGGAAGGCTAGTCGGTTACGGTGATTGGGATCCATGTTGGCATGAATTTTAAAAACAAAACCTGAAAATTTGGTTTCATCTGGATTCACCTGACGCTCTTCCGCTGTTGAGGGACGAGGCGAAGGGGCAATTTTTAAAAAACAGTGTAATAATTCACGCACGCCAAAGTTATTTAGCGCACTACCAAAGAAAACGGGAGCCACTTCACCCGCCAGATAGGTGTTGATATCAAATTCCGGATAGACGCCTTCCACCAGCTCCAGTTCTTCGCGAATGAGTTGGGCAGAGATTTCGCCAATCAGTTTGGTCACGCCTTCATCGTGCACATTTTGAATGCTTATGCCTTCTTCAAGGGTTTGTTTATTGGGTTCAAACAGGTAGAGGTTTTCTTCCAGTAAGTTATAGACACCTTTGAATTCGGTGCCGTTGCCAATGGGCCAACTTAGCGGACGAACCTTAATTTTTAATTCTTCTTCCACTTCATCCAGCAAATCGAAGGGATCTTTGCTGGGGCGGTCCATTTTATTGATGAATACAATGACCGGAGTCTTGCGCATGCGGCACACTTCCATGAGCTTCCGGGTTTGCGTTTCTACCCCTTTGGCGGCATCCACCACGATGATCACACTATCTACTGCCGTGAGTGTACGAAAGGTATCTTCCGCAAAATCCTGGTGACCGGGGGTATCCAGAATGTTTACTTTAAACCCATCATATTCAAAGCCCATGACCGAGGTGGCCACCGAAATACCCCGTTGCTTCTCAATTTCCATGAAATCGGAAGTGGCGGTTTTTTTTATTTTATTTGATTTAACAGCACCTGCCACATGGATGGCACCCCCAAAAAGCAATAATTTTTCAGTGAGTGTTGTTTTTCCCGCATCCGGGTGACTTATGATGGCAAATGTCCGTCGTCTTTTAATTTCTTCGATAAAACCCATTTTCCTTTTCTTTTTGCAGGGTGCAAATTTACACATTCGTCACTAATAGACGTTTGGATTTTCCAAATGTTTATGGAAAAAATCACTATAAATTGAAACATCTGTCCTGAATTTTGTTTTAATTTGAAATGCTCTTTATTACAAAATTGACATAAACGGACTATTTTTATATGAGATGGACTAATTATCACGGCCATTGCGCGTATTGTGATGGCAGGGGACGCATTGAGGATTATGTTATTAAAGCGGTGGCGTTAAACATGGCGGCCATTGGGATATCGTCGCATGCGCCGGTACCTTTCACGACGGATTGGACCATGCCGGGTGATAAACTTCAGGCTTACCTCCAGGAAGTGGATGATTTGAAGGAAAAATACAAGGATCAGATACTGATTTTGAAATCCCTGGAAGTTGATTTTATTCCGGGCATACGCACGCCTGTAGATACCTTAATAATCGATAGTCAATTGGATTATACGGTGGGATCGGTGCATTTTGTGGATCAGATGGCGGATGGCACCCGTTGGGCCATTGATGGTCCGGCGGATGAGTTTCAGAAAGGCTTGCAGGAGATCTTTAACGGGGACATGAAGCAAGCGGTTTTGCGGTATTTTGAGTTGACGCGTGAAATGATTCGTACGGCACAGCCCGATATCATCGGTCACATGGATAAGATCAAAATGCACAATAAAACCTTTGGCTTGTTTGATGAAAATGAAGCCTGGTACCGCGATGAAGTGCGGCAAACCATGGAATTATTGGCCAGGCAAGGGGTGATTGTGGAAATCAATACAAAAGCCTTTTACCGGACGGGATTATTGTTCCCCGGGCCGGAGCATTTTTCCCTACTGAAGGAATTAACCATCCCGGTGACCATTAATAGCGATGCCCATGATCCTGATAAATTGACCAACGGATTTGAAGAAGTGGCCCAAATGCTAAAAACTGCAGGTATTCATCAATTGCATGAATTTGTGAATGGTAAATGGGAAGCTGTGGAATTTGAGAAGGAAGGCCTTTTAATTTAGGCAGAATCTTTTTGAGATAAATAGAACCTAAAGGTACCTGCGACCTTTAGGTTTTTTTTATGCACTGCGTTTACTGAATTCGAAATACGAGTGTGTCCGGTGTGTGGATCCCTTTTTCGTACAATAACAGCGAAAGGGATCCTTTTCCACCCATGCCATTGGTTTGCACCATCAACTTCAGTTGTCGGTGTTGGAGGTCGTGGTTGGAAGTCATAGGGGCGAGGACGCATGAATCAGGAACGGCCAGATGGCAGCCTTGGTTGTCGCAAAATGCAATGTCCCAGCCTTGGGGGAAGGATTGGTTCAGTACTTTATAAGACAATTCCATTTCGGTGAGAGTCAACGGTAACAAAGTGGCATAACAATCAAATGCAGTTTCTGTTGAATTTTCAACAGAAACGTTCATGCCCGAAACATCCATCGAATAGTTTCTGCTTATGGAATGTTTAAGGGAGGATGTGGGCGCATGGCATCTCACACCGGCAAGAAGGCTGATCACCACGACGCCTGGAAGTGATATTTTCATTGCAAAAGGAATTGGATGTGTCGTTTTAATACGTGTACAGTCAAACTGTTGATTATTCAGCGGCAGCTAATTCAAAACCGGTGGTTCCGCCAATAATGTCTAAGGAATACAAATTTTGAACGATGGCCATGATTTTACACGAAGTTAAATCCGTTCCCTCGGGTACCCGCAAAGCCAGTGTGCCATGATTGCTTTTACGCAAAGTAGCCGAAGCCATGGTGAGGGCAATGTTTCGACCCACCAGCAGGGTGCCGCAATTTTCAGCACGGTCCGGTGTTTTTTCTGCATGTTCTTTTACCAAAAAGACGATTAAAGAAGGCCAAAATGGTTTTTTCGTCTGGTAGCTGGTGTCAATCATGGTTTTGAAATCTACCAATAACGCCTTGTTGGAGTCCATTACGTATTCGTTTAGCGTGAGCTGAATGTCAAAGGCTTGTTTGACCTGGTGCTTCTTCAGCATGGCTTCGCAACTGTCAAAATCGGGACTGGCTACCATTTCCACCCCATTAATAAAGAGTTCCGGCGTAGCAGGAATGGTATCCAGTTTTTTCGCATAGGCAAATTGACGGTCGGTGTAGAAACCACTGGCATATTCATCCACCCAATAGCCCCGACAATCGCCTTCGCCCCATACAAGGTTGTTCCAGTAGTCCACATGTTCCATCAAACAAATGACCGACGGATCGTCCTGATACTTTTCAATGAAGCGGTTAAATTCTTTTTGAACCGGTGGACAGGAAGAGCACCCTTCACTGGTGAATAATTCCATGACAGTGACTTCCTTTGGTGCAGGATGTGTATGATAAGTGGCTTTAATCTTCGAATTGGGTGATGGTTTTGGTTTTTGGGTGCATCCTGACAAGATAATACCGGTTAGCAAAGCAAAAAGGATGATTTTCATGGTGGATCAATTGTTAATGTTTTGTCTTTCTGAATAAATTGGTATCTGAGCCCTAATTAAAGAGCGAAGGCTAAATTGTATAAAAATATTTAGTTAACAAAATGGATTTTCATTTTGTCTTATGATTCAATAAGTGCATTAAAAAAGCCTGAAACACATTGAATGCTGCAGGCCTTTTATGACTTGTTTGAATATCGACTCTATAAGGGGATGTTGCCATGTTTTTTAGGCGGATTACATTCACTCTTGTTTTGGGTCATTTCCAAAGCCTGAATCAGTTTAAAGCGGGTGTCTTTGGGATAGATAATTTCATCAATGTACCCCAATTCAGCTGCACGATAAGGATTGGCAAAATTCTCACGATAATCGTCCACGCGGTCAGCTTTGGCCACATCATCGGTATCCCCTCTGAAAATGATGCTAACCGCACCTTCCGGTCCCATCACGGCGATTTCGGCAGTGGGGTAGGCAAAATTAATGTCGGCTCCAATGTGTTTGGATGACATTACATCATAGGCTCCTCCATAAGCTTTACGGGTGATGACGGTGATTTTGGGTACCGTTGCTTCCGAAAAGGCATATAGCAATTTTGCCCCGTGTTTGATGATGCCGCCAAATTCCTGCACCGTACCCGGCAAAAAGCCCGGCACATCAACAAAGGTCACAATGGGGATGTTAAAGGCATCGCAGAAACGGACAAACCGGGCTCCTTTAAGCGATGAATTAATGTCCAATACACCGGCCAGGTAATTGGGTTGATTGGCCACAATGCCCACGGAACGGCCTCCCAAACGCGCAAAACCCACAATCATGTTCTGGGCATAATGGGGTTGAACTTCCAGGAAGTGCTGATTGTCCACTACTTTGGCAATGAGTTCATGCATGTCATAGGGTTTGTTAGGATCAGCGGGGATGAGTTCCTGCAGCGATTCTTCAGCACGCTGCACATCATCGGTTGTGGGTATTATAGGGGCATCTTCCAGGTTGTTGGAGGGAAGAAAGCTTAAAAGCTCGCGGATCATCATAAGCATGTGCTCATCGTTATCACCCATAAAATGGGCCACACCACTCTTGGCATTGTGTGTCATGGCGCCACCCAATTCTTCTTTGGTTACTTCTTCATGGGTCACGGTCTTGATCACATCGGGACCGGTTACAAACATGTAACTGGTATCTTTGACCATGAAGGTGAAATCGGTTAGGGCTGGCGAATACACGGCGCCACCGGCGCAAGGGCCCATGATAGCTGAAATTTGTGGAATGACACCCGATGCTTTGACATTGAGAAAAAAGATATCGGCATAACCGGCCAAACTTTGCACCCCTTCCTGAATGCGGGCGCCGCCGGAATCATTCAGACCAATGATGGGCGCCCCCATCTTCATGGCCAGTTTTGAAATCTTGACAATCTTTTGCGCATTGGATAAACTTAAGGAGCCGCCGAAAACTGTGAAATCCTGAGCAAAGACATAGACCAGGCGTCCATCCACTTTACCATGACCAGTAATCACCCCATCCCCGGGGATGCGGTTTTTGTCCATATCGAAGTTGGTACAGCTATGCTTCACCAGTTTATCTAATTCCACAAAGGTGCCGTGGTCCAAAAAGCGGTCGATGCGTTCGCGGGCGGTAAGCTTTCCGGCCTGGTGTTGTTTTTCAATGCGTTTTTCACCGCCGCCAACTTCAGCTTCCCGGTTACGCGCTTCAAATATTTTAAATTTATCTTGTAGATTTTGCATTTTTCTTGGATGTAAGGATTAAACGGTTTCAATTTCCACTAATGGCTGGTGACCCTCTACGGCATCACCTTCGTGGACAAATATCTTTTTCACGGTTCCTGCTCCCGGACTTTTGTATTCACTCTCCATTTTCATGGCGGACACGACAATCAGGGTTTGGCCCAATTCTACTTCATCGCCTACAGCAACGGGTATTTTCACGATCTTGCCGGGCATGGGGGTTGAAATAATGTTGTCCCCGGCATCCAGATGGCTTTTGGAGGCCGATCGATAGCGAGTGGCGGCATCAATCACATCGATTTCATAATAGTTTTCGATGGTATTTACTTTGTAATGATTGGGGGTATGGCCTTCAATCATCTCCATGTTGATGGACTTACCGTTGTATAAAATGGAGTAAGCGCCGGCTTCTACTTTTTCAATGTCTAAATGGTATTCCCGCTTGTCGATCAAAACTTTATAGTTGGATCCTACTTTTTCGAGAATTTCAATTTTTGCAAGCCGGGTATCTATTTTTAGTTCTATTGACATATGGTTTGATTTAGAGTCGGATAATATTTCGGCGCCGGGCAAATTCTTTCCAGGCTGATTGGTCCGGTGTTTTTTGAGTGGAAATGGCAGCCTGGTGGGACATCTTTGCGGTGTAATCCAAATAGGCGACCAGTAAGGCGATGTCTTCGCAATAATCCGAGCAGTCGTCTTCCGACAAGAGGAAATCCATGTTTTTTTCAATGAAATGGGTGGTGTATTGGCCTTTTACGAAATCGTCGGCTTGCATGATTTTTGAAAGAAAGGGGATGGAGGTCTTGACGCCTGTGATTTTGTACTCATATAAGGCCCGTTTCATCCGTTCGATGGCTTCGATGCGCGACGGTGCCCAGGAAATAAGCTTGGAGATCATGGGATCGTAATGGAATGGAATTTCATATCCTTCGTAGACATAGCCATCCGTTCGGATGCCCAGGCCCAACGGCTCGGTAATGCTAAATACTTTACCGGGGCAGGGCCTGAAATTGTTTTGATGATCTTCGGCATAGATGCGGCACTCAATGGCATGGCCGTTCTGGATGAGCTCTTCCTGTTTGAAGGGTAAAGGCAAACCATCGGCGATGTTGATTTGAGCCTTCACTAAATCCACACCTGTGACGCGTTCGGTGATGGGGTGTTCCACTTGTAGACGCGTATTCATCTCCAGAAAGTAGAAATTCAAATGATCATCTACTAAAAACTCCACTGTACCGGCACCCACGTAATTGACTGTTTTGGCCGCAGCAATGGCTTGCGCGCCCATCTTTTTTCGCAATTCCGGTGTCATTAACGGAGAGGGTGTTTCTTCTACTACCTTTTGATGGCGGCGTTGCACTGAACATTCCCGTTCGAACAGATGTACGTAATTGCCATGTTCATCGCCCAAAATTTGAAATTCAATGTGGTGGGGAGAAGTGATGTATTTCTCCATGTAGACGGCATCATCTCCAAAAGCGGACAGTGCTTCCGATTGAGCCATGTTGTAGGAGCTGACCAGATCTTTTTCTGCGTGAACCAGTCGCATTCCTTTGCCTCCCCCACCGGCACTGGCCTTCAGCATCACCGGATACCCAATCTCAGCAGCCTTTGATTTTAGTTGATTAGGGTCTTTTATGTTTTCTTTGGTGCCGGGCACAACGGGCACCCCTTCCCGGGTCATTAACTGGCGGGCGGTTAATTTGTCGCCCATGTCGTGAATGGCTTCTGCCGAAGGGCCAATGAATTTGATTCCGGCATCGGTGACTAATCTGGCAAACCGTGCGTTTTCCGATAGAAAACCATAGCCTGGATGAATGGCATCTGCTTTGCATTGCTTAGCCACCTCCAGTATTTTATCGATGTTCAGATAACTTTCAGCGGATGGCGCAGGGCCTACGCAATAGGCTTCATCGGCATAGCGAACGTGCATGGACTTGCGATCGGCCTCCGAAAAAACAGCCACCGACTGGATTCCCATTTCGCGGCAGGAGCGCATCACACGTACGGCTATTTCTCCACGGTTGGCAACAAGGACTTTTCTAATCATAATGGTATAAAGGCTAATTTATTATGAATGTTGCTGCAATCCTATTAATAAAAACTGAACCACTGGTTTTGTTCTAAAAAATAAAAAAGCATTAAAATATCTTAAATACAAAAATGATGATAAAAATCAATTTTCCAAATATTGGTGGATATTTATGTGGAACGATTATAAATAGAAGTAGTCGCAAAACCACAGCCCTACTTGAGCGGTTATTATTGCGTATATTTGAAAACAACTAATGATTTAAAAATAAAATGTCATGCTAAACAAGAGAGTTGAAGAAGTTTTGGTTAACCAAATAGAAAAAGAAGCTTATTCCTCCAATTTATATTTGGCGATGGCTGTTTGGGCCGATACCAATGGTTTTGATGGAATTTCACAGTGGTTATATGCGCAAGCGGAAGAAGAGCGTTTGCACATGATGAAATTTATCAAGTATGTGAACGAACGTGGCGGTAAAGCAGTTATTTCTGCCATTGAGCAACCCCCGGCAGGTTATACCGACGTGAAGCATGTTTTTGCAGAGGTGCTAAAGCACGAGCAATATGTAACGGAATTGATTAATAACGTGGTTGGCGTGTGTTTGGAAGAAAAGGATTTTACCACTCACAACTGGATTCAATGGTTTGTCACCGAACAAATTGAAGAAGAAGCATCGGTTCAGTCGATCAATGATAAATTGCGCTTGTTAGGCGATCATAATTTATACATGTTTGACCGTGATATTATGGCTATGCGCAAAAGCGCGGCTGCAACTGCCCAGTAGTTGCTAAAGATATTGAGTGAGCACCTCGGAGGTTATAAATCTCCGAGGTGTTTTTTTATCCGATTGTTTTTAACATGATTTCTTCATCGGTGAGTTCATCGCCGGAAAGGGTGATAGCTGTTTCGATAATGGCCAGATGTGAGTAAGCTTGAGGGAAGTTACCCAGCATGCGGCGGGTATTAAAATCCAGGTCTTCGCTAAATAGCCCTAAGTGATTGCCACAGGATAAGAGCTTGTTGAATTTCCGGGTTGCCTCATCTTTTAAACCAATTTTATAGAGGCTGTTGATGAGCCAAAAGGAGCAGATGGTAAACGCGGATTGTGGTTCTCCAAAATCATCTTTATTCTTGTAGCGGAACATCAGATCTTTGTATTCCAGTTCTTTTTGAATGGCCAAAACCGTTTTCTTATATCTAGGATCACCCGCATCAATAAAATCATAGGATTCCATGAGTAATACCGATGCATCCAAATCCTCAGAGCCATAGGCTTGTGTAAAGGCATGTCGTTTGTCAGACCAAGCCTGGTTATGGATATCATCTTTGATGAGATCCTTAATGGCCCGCCAGGGTCTTACATAGGCGTCTTGCTGCAGTAATTTGGCAATTTTCTCAGCCCGATCCATGGCCACCCAGCATAATACTTTACTAAAAGTAAAATGTTTGCTTTCATTTCTGATTTCCCAGATGCCTTTATCCGGTAGCTGCCAGTTTTCTTCAACCACTTTGACCACGTTTCGCACAATGGTCCAGAGGTCTTCACTGTGTTCCAGAGAATCGCTAAACAGATTGAAATGTTGGTAAATCACATCCATTAAGATGCCATAGATGTCGTTTTGTTTTTGCAAATAGGCGGCGTTGCCAATGCGCACAGGCTTACTGCCCTTATAGCCATCCAGGTGATCCAGTTCAATCTCAGTCAGGTTCTTTTCACCATTGATGCCATACATGATTTGCATCTTTTCACCTTTATCCGGAAGCAAATCAATGATGAAATTTAAATAGCGCTGGGCCACTTTCGAATGCCCCAATTCGGTTAGTATTTTTACCGTCATGGAGGCATCGCGGATCCAACAAAACCGGTAATCCCAGTTGCGTACTTCACCAATGGTTTCCGGCAGCGAAGTGGTTAGAGCCGCCAAAATAGCGCCTGACTTTTGATAACTGAGTAATTTCAGAACGAGGGCACTTCGAATGATTTGATCATTGTATTCTTTAAAGGAAGTGGTACGTTCTGACCAATTTAGCCAATATACTTTCGTCCGCTGATGCTTTAGATAGGCCCTTTGTGTATCCTGTTTTAAAAGTTTCTGATTGTAACTCAGCAGTAAAAACTCATTTTGTGAAATGGTAACCGGCGTTTTCTCGATGATGGCTTTTTTATCAAAATCGGTATACAGGTAAAGTGAATCATACTCCCCTTCAGAGGTATAAGCTTTGATGTAGTCGTCTTCAAGAATAACTTCGGTGTGATGAAGCGCATACTCCAGTTTTGGATAAAACTCAATGGAAACCGTTACGCATCCAGAGATGTGTTTGATGTAACGAACCAGATCCGGTGGGGCATAGTAAGTGCCTCCGTTGTTGTGATAACGCGGCATGAAATCGTGCAGTTCAAAAACACCTGATTCACAATTGAATCGGGTAACCAGAATATTGGTGCGGGGTAAATAAAACTGTTCAGTAGTATATTTTTCAGTGGGGATGATGCTAAAGAATCCTCCTTTATTTTCATCTAATAAGCGGGCAAAGGCCGAGGGTGAATTAAAATTGGGGAGACAAAACCAATCCACGGCTCCATCTTTCGAAACCAGAGCCGCACTTCTACAATTACCAACAATTCCGTAATTTAAATTTTCCATACAAATGACCACATTGAAATTGAAAATAGCAATAGGAATCTGATCCTATCGCACCTTTTCAAATGATTGAACAACCGAAAAAACGTGATTTTTACTGAAAAAAACTAAGATTCTCGATAATTTTTTGTAAAATAATGACTTGAAACAAATAGCACTTATAAATAGCATCATATGTCAAAACTTCACATTGTATCTAATCGATTACCCTTCAGTTTGTCCAGGGATGAAAAAGGCTTTAGTTTAACGGAAAGTGTTGGTGGATTAGCAACCGGCATGAAATCGGTGTATACTGAATATGGCGGCAAATGGATTGGTTGGCCTGGGGTGTCTTCGGATCATCTGACCAATGCCGAAACCGAGGAGATTGATCAGTTACTTCTGACAAAGGGATGCGCCAACGTTCACCTCAGTGATCAGGAAATTGAGGAGTATTATGAGGGCTTTAGTAATAAAACCATTTGGCCGCTGTTTCATTATTTTGCCCAATACGTTGATTACAGCCCGGAACATTGGGAAGCTTATAAAGTGGTTAATCAACGGTTTGCTGATAGAGTGCTGGAGGTTTGTGAAGATGGAGATACCGTTTGGGTACATGATTATCAGTTGTTGTTGGTGCCGGAGATGATAAAATCACAAAAGCCGGAGGTGACGGTTGGTTTTTTCCTGCACATTCCTTTTCCATCCTATGAAATCTTTCGCATTTTGCCCTGGCGAATGGAGCTACTAAAAGGCATGTTGGGGGCTGATTTAATCGGATTTCATATCTATGGTTATGAACGACACTTTATGAGCTGTGTCAGACGCTTGTATGGTTATGAAATTGCATTTAACCAAATACATGCCGATGATCGTATTGTTATTGCTGATGCCTTTCCCATGGGGATTGACTACGACAAGTTTCACCATGCGTCGACAGCCATCATGCACAAAACCATTCAGGAACGGTCTGAGTTACACATGGAGCTGGAAAAATATTTCATGATGTCGCCTGATCGGCAATTGGTGCTTTCCATCGATCGACTGGATTATACCAAAGGCATTCCGCAACGGTTGAAAGCATTTGGTAAATTTCTTGAAAAGTATCCTGAGTTTCGCAATAAAGTCACGTTAATTATGCTGGCCGTTCCCAGCAGAGGGCAAGTGGAGCAATATCAGTTATTGAAAAAAGAGGTGGATGAATTGGTGGGCAGTATCAATGGAAAATATGGTAGTATTAATTATACGCCGATTTGGTACTTCTACCGCTCCTTGCCCTTCGAAAATCTGGTGGAGCTTTACAATTCGTGTGATGTTGCTTTGATTACACCCGTACGTGATGGTATGAACCTGGTGGCCAAGGAATATGTAGCTTCGCGCATCACTCATACTGGTGTATTGATTTTGAGTGAGATGGCTGGTGTAGCTCAGGAAATGGGGGAAGCCCTGATCATCAACCCGAATAATGAAGAGGAAATTGCTGAAAGCCTGAAGATGGCCCTTACCATGCCTTTGACTGAGCAGAAGGAACGCATGATTCACATGCAGGATCGGATTAAGCGATACACTGTTTTTAAATGGGCCGGCGAGTTTGTAGAAGGGATCGACAAGGTGAAAAAAGTTCAAGGTGATTTTATGGCTAAGAAAATATCCACAGAGATTTTTGGGGAGATCAATGACCGGTATAAGAAGGCAAGGAAAAGAGCTATTTTTCTGGATTACGATGGAACTTTAACCTCCTTTCACAAGAATCCGCAAGATGCCAAGCCAAATCAGGCCTTATTTGACATTTTAAATGATTTGATTTCAGATCCCCATAATCAAGTGACGCTCATTAGTGGTCGTGATCGGGACACTCTGGAAAGGTGGTTTGTGGATGTACCTGTTAACCTGATCTGTGAACATGGCGTGTGGTTAAAAAACCATGGGGGCGAATGGGACATGCTCACGGTGGTGAATAATGACTGGATGCCAATGGTAAGGCCTGTTATGGAACGTTTTGTAGATCGCACACCAGGTTCTTTTATCGAGGAAAAAAACTACTCCCTGGTTTGGCACTACCGCAAGGCTGAGCCGGAACAAAGTGAGATCAGAGCCAATGAGCTGAAAGATGAATTACGCGGTTTGCTGGGTAATCTGAATCTCGAAATCATGGAAGGCAACAAAGTAATTGAAGTCAAAAACGGCGGAATTAATAAAGGGATTGCCGCGCTTCAATTTATAAAGAATAATGGATTTGACTTTTTAATGGCCATAGGTGATGACTGGACCGATGAATACATGTTTAAAGAATTACCTAAAGAGGCGGTGACCATTAAGGTGGGTATTCAACGCACCGGCGCTGCCTATAAGCTGGAATCGGTTGATGCTGTTCGTAAGTTTTTAAAGCAGATTGGGAAATAATATCAAATGAATCATAAATTGATTGATACCGTAGTTTGCATGTTGCAAATGGGTAATGACGTTATACAATTAAAGAGCAATATTTTATTGCCCGTTTTGATTTGTAGGCGGTAAAAGTATGCAAAGTAACCGTCTCCACAATGACGCATAGTTTTTTATGATGAATCTTTGAAGTTTTGTATCCATATTTTCTATAAAAAGGATGCACTATGATTTTTAATTTCACTGACCATACACGGTTCTACTTTTTCCGAGAACCTGTAGATATGCGTAAAGGAATCCATTCGCTCTATCACTTGGTTAAAACTTCGGGCAAGCAGGATGCGCTCAATGGAGATGGTTATGTATTCCTTGGCAGGACGCGTAAATCAATCAAGGTTTTACGCTGGCAAAAGGAAGGATTTGTTCTTTATAATAAGAAGCTGGAACTAGGATGTTATTCCTTGCCACAACAAGTAAGTGATGAGGCCTTTTTTGAGCTTGAGCGCGGCATACTTGATCAAATAGTTAATGCCATAAACCACAAAAGTAGCTCCAATGAACTGCGACTAAAAGCACAGTTAACGCTCTGATAATAAATAATAAAAGATGCAAAAATAGCAGGGTTTTTCTTGGTGAAGTCGTGCTGTTTTTTGTATCTTTAAGTCATGACAGACAGGGAGTTAGTAGTCTTTTTGCAATCGCAAAATGCTAAATTAATTGGCACCATACAATCTTTATCTCAAACCATAGAGGAGCTGACAAATGAGTTAGCTGCCTTAAAAGAAGCCATTCTGGAGAAAGATAAAGATGCTGAAAAGCTGAAGCGCTTAACAACCATAAACCTTCCTAAAAAGACCGAAAAACGTCAAAATACCACTTCTGTTTCAGAAAACAAGCCACAGGCTCCCATCCCCAAGGAAAGAGGTAATAATGGGGCGAAACGGAAAGTATATGATAACATCGAAGAGTTTGTAGATGAAGTATTACCCTCGGATGCCAGCTTTGATGAAAAGACTGCGGTTTACCTCTTTCATCGCGATGTGATAAGGTATGAGTATATTCCACCGCGTCTGATTAAACATATCTATCGCTGTAAAAAATACAGAATGGGTGATGACTTTTTTGAAGGCAAAGCTCCTATAGCACCTTTCCAGAATTCTAATTTTGACAGCTCATTACTGGCACATCTGATTCAACAAAGATATGTGTACGGCTTGCCTGTTGAACGCATCATGAAATATCTAAACGAGATGGGTATTGATATTCCTAAGGCAACTACTCATGGACTAATTGAAAAATCAGCAGAGTTGCTTGATGGGTTAATGCCAGTCCTCAAGGATACTATTTTGGAGGATGCTTATATTCATTTTGACGAAACCTATCATACTATATTAGGAGGTGATAAGGGGAGTCGCAAAGGCTACTTCTGGAGTGCTTTTTCTCATCAAAACAACTTAATCCAGTTCATATACGAGAATGGCTCACGAAGCAAGACGGTGTTTACAAACTATCTACCCAAGGATTATAAGGGTGCTGTGCAAACCGATGGATACAGTTCATATAAAGCTTTAGAAGGATGGGACTACCCAAAGGCAATACGTTTAGGCTGTGTTCAGCACTGCAAAAGAAAATTTATAGAGATTCAGGAGCAACCCCAAGCTCAAGAGATTATTGACCTGTACAATCAATTTTATAGCATCCGTAAGAAGAAGCCAAAAGAAAAGTGGAAAGAAGCTTCGCTGAAAGTATACAGGGAGTTGGAAAGGAAACTCAGAGATATAGAACGAGATCCCCAAGTATTGCCAAACCATATTTTATGCAAAGCAGCTGCATACGGCCTTAATGAATTAGAGTCCATTTATAACATCATTAAATCTACCCAATACGACCTGGACAACAATATCATTGAACGGCCAATGCGTTATATCAGCATCAGTCGGCGAAACTCATTATTCTGCGGCTCCAATGCCGGGGCAATGAGAACTGCTACACTATATTCTCTGGCTATTTCGTGCAGATTGAACAATGTCAATACATTTTCCTATTTCAAGGACGTGATACAGCGATTAGCTGAATGTCCCAGAATGACCAACGAACAACTACGTAATCTACTCCCTGACAAATGGGCTCAATAAAAATATAAAAACACCCCATCAAATTAAGCGATCAATTTGATGGGGTGTTTTTTTGTTAGGGCAATCCGGAGACCTTTACTTTGCAAAAGCATTAGATGGAAAAACAGAAAGGCCGCATTTAGCGGCCTTTCTGTTTGTAATATTAGATGGTAGTGCTTATTCCCAGCCTCCTCCAATAGCTTGGTAAAGGGTGATGTAAGCAGCTAATAAACGTTGTCTGTTACCAGCCAATGACATCTGTGCTTCAAAGGCCTGACGTTGACTTTCGAGGTATTCGATGTAACTGGCAATACCTTTGTCGTAGCGTTCTGACGAGAGTTGCATGGCATTTAATGCAGCACTTACATGTTCCGAAATAGCCACTTCTTCTTCTTTTAAAGTAGCAATCTCAATTAATAGATCTTCCACTTCCCGGAAGGCATTTAAAGCTACATTCTGGTAGTTCTGAATCGCTGCTTCACGTCGGCTCACTTCCGCTTTCATGCGGTTTTTATTCTGACCCCATTGAAAAATGGGCCCTAATATACTACCGCCCGCATTCCAGGCTGGATCACCTGAAGTAAGGGAGCTCAAGTCGCTACTGGCAAACCCGAGGACGCCTGTCAGGCTGATGGATGGCAACCGATTGGCTTGAGCCACACCGACCAATGCATTTTGAGCAACCATTTCTTGTTCGGCCATTAGTACATCAGGTCGTCGTTCCAAAAGATCTGCCGGTAAACCAGCCGGTATTTCCGGAATGGGAGTGATGCGCTCCAACGTATTGGTGGCAGACAAGGTTTCCGGATTACGCCCAATGAGCACACTTAAGGCATTTTCGGCTTGTGTCGCATACCGTTTGTAGGCCGGAATGGCACTGGCCGCAATGGCTTTTTGAATTTGCGCATGATTCAGGTCAATTTCCGGAATGATACCCGCTTCAAACCGCTGCTTGATTAAACGGTAGGAACTATCTCGAATGGCATAGGTGGATTCAGCAATTTGTTGCTTCTCACGAAATTCCAATACCTGGAAATAGGTGGTTGCCACTGTTGATATGAGTGACAATTTCAAGGATGCCAAGCCATATTCAGAAGCCAGGTATTGTGCTTTAGCTACTTCGTTTAAACGGCGAAATTTACCCCAAAAATCAATTTCCCAGCTGGCCTGACCGAACACATTGAAATTATTGGATGTAGTGGCTTGCTGCACTCCGATGAAATTTCCATGTTGAGCCTGACCCGAAAGGTTAAATTTAGGTAGCAGATCGGCCTTTTGAATAGCCATTTGGATCCGCACTGCTTCCACGTTGTGCGCCGCCGTTAAAACATCCTTGTTGTGCCTTAATGCCGTTTGGATAAGTGTATCCAATACCGGATCATCAAACAGATCCCACCATTTCAATGCTGTATTAAAGGTGGTGTCTCCCTGGGCAAAACGAAAGGACTCCGGTGAGAGGATCTCAGGACGGGAATAGTTTTTTCCCATTTTGCAGCTGGCACCTAAAACGATCAGGGCCAGTAAGAGCGTAGGTATCTTGAAATATTTTAATTGCTTCATGATTCTTTCTTTTGAGCAGCTAGTTCACGTTTTTTCTCATATCCTGCCAGTTTGCCAATGAAAACAAAGAGCATCGGATACAATACAACTCCCAATACGGTTGCTAAAGTCATTCCCCCCAACAAGGCCATGCCCATTACTTTTCGGGCCTCGGCACCGGCACCTGAGGCCATTACCAATGGAAATACACCCAGTATAAAGGAGAAGGCTGTCATCAGGATGGGACGGAATCGCAAACGGGCCGATTCAATGGCGGAGTCAAATAGACTCATCCCTTCATCAAATTTTAGTTTGGCAAATTCCACAATTAGAATAGCATTTTTAGCGGCCATCGCAATCAACATCACCAGGGAGATCTGCATGAAAATGTTATTCTCAAAGGTGAGGCTAAAAAAGCGCGCTACCCAAACAAATAGCATGGCACCCAGGACGGCAAAAGGTGTTCCCAATAAGATACTAAAAGGTAAGGACCAGCTTTCGTATTGAGCCGCCAGGATAAGAAAAACAAAGATGAGTGCAAAGACGAAAACGATGGACCCAGATCCTGATGCTTTCTTTTCCTGATAGGACATTCCAGACCACTCGTAGCCCATGCCTGCCGGTAAAACCTCCGCTGCCACCTCTTCCAGTGCATCCAATGCCTGGGCAGAGGTAAATCCGGGAGCCGGAGCCCCTGTGAGTTCAATGGAGCGGTACAGGTTGAAGCGGTTCGTGTATTCCGGCCCGTGACTGACCTCCACTTCCACTAATGAGGAGAGGGGTAGGCTTTCGCCATCTCTGTTTTTAACAAAGAACATGTTTAACTGGTCACCATTCTGCCGGTATTCCGGTGCTGCCTGAATATAGGTTTTATACAAACGACCAAAGCGGTTGAAGTCATTGACATAAGCTCCTCCCAAAAAGGCACTGATGGCAGTGTATAAATCATTTAAGGCGACACCTGATTTCAAAGCTTTGTCCCGGTTAATGTTTAAGCGGCGTTGCGGCACGTTGGCCCGGAAAGTAGTAAATACATTGCCAATTTCAGGTCTGGCTATCGCTGACTGAATGAAGAGGTCAGTTTGTTCTGCCAGATATTGAGGCGTGTTACCAGCTTTGTCCTGCAACATCATTGAGAACCCGGATCCATTACCTAGTCCTGGAATGGCTGGTGGACCAAATGCAAAGACTTGCCCTTCCTTGATACCGTTAAAGAAATGGTAATTGAGTATTTGAGAAATTTCTTTGGCTGTTTTGTCGCGTTCACTCCAGTCTTCCAAGGTCAGGAACATCACTCCTGCATTGGTTGACATGCTGCCTGAAAGCAGGTTAAATCCGGAAGCAGAGGCATAACTTTTTATGGCTTCTACTTTGCCCAGGATAGCTTCTGCTTGTTTGAGTACTTCGTCTGTTCGCTGAATGGAAGTGGCATTGGGTAACTGAATGTTAACAAATAAGTAGCCTTGGTCTTCTTCGGGGATAAACCCACCCGGTACAAATTTTCCCAGCACTAACATCAGGACCACGATAATACCTATAAACGTGATGCTACGGGTTATTTTTCGCGAGACGACATTGGTCAGTTTCATGTAGGACACTGACGAGCGATCAAATGCTTTGTTAAAGGATTTGAAGAAACGTCCCAGAATACCACCGGGTAACTGTGTTTTGCGCAATAACAGGGAGGCCAGTGCCGGACTTAAGGTCAGGGCATTCACGGATGAAAAGCAAACGGAAACGGCTACCGTGATGGCAAATTGTTGGTACAATCTTCCGGTGATTCCACCCATGGCTGCTACCGGAATAAATACCGCCACCAATACCAGTGTGGTAGCAATCACCGGAGCGGTTACTTCTTGCATGGCCTTGATGGTGGCTTCTTTTTTATTCATGCCATTTTCAATGTTGACCTGAACGGCTTCAACCACCACAATGGCATCATCCACCACAATACCAATGGCCAATACTAATCCCAATAGTGAAAGTGTGTTGATGGTAAATCCAAGCAATGGAAATATGGCAAAGGCTCCAATTAAGGAGACCGGAATGGCGATGGTGGGGATCAGCGTAGCCCGCCAGTCCTGAATGAAAAGGAACACCACCAGAATGACCAGAATGAGGGCAATGATGAGGGTGATACTCACTTCTTTCAATCCGGCAGTGATGGGGGCAGTGGCATCCAGCGCCACATCGTATTCGACGCCTTCGGGAAAAGAGGCCGATAATTCATCCATAGCTGCCACAATGTTTTTACCCAGCTCTACTGCATTTGTTCCGGGAGCCTGATAAATGGTGATCAAGGAGCATTCTTTGCCCTGGAATTTGGCATTGGTATTATAGCTTTCAGTACCCAATTCAATGGTGGCAATGTCTTTTAATTTAACCTGACTTCCATCTTTATTGGTGCGTATAATTACTTCTCCAAATTGGTTCTCTGAGACTAAGCGATCCGGGAGCGTAACGGTGTACGTGAATTCCGTTCCTTGCGGGGCCGGTTCAGCACCAAATTTACCTCCGGGCACAATCACGTTTTGTTCCCGTATGGCATTCATGATTTCAGGAACGGTCATACCCAATTGGGCCAGACGGTCCGGTTTCACCCAGATGCGCATGGAGTAATCGCTGGCCCCCATCACATTCACGCGACCTACACCTTTGATACGAGCCAGGATGTCCTGAATGTTTATTAATGAATAGTTGCCTAAAAACTGTTGGTCGTAACGTCCATCGGAATAAACAGCCAAAGCTAAAATGATGCTGCTCATGCTTTTGTTGGTGGTTACCCCCAGGCGTTTAACTTCCTCCGGTAATTTGGCCGTGGCTGCTGATACCCTGTTTTGACCAAATACGGTGTTCATATCCGGATCGGTTCCTACCTCAAAGGAGATTTGTATGGACATGGAACCATCGTTGGCATTGGTCGATTTCATGTAAATCATGTTATCGACACCGTTAATTTGCTGTTCCAATGGAGTGGCTACGGACTGCTCTACGTTCAATGCATTGGCACCGGTGTAAGCCGCCCTTACTTCCACCATTGGAGGGGTGATGTCGGGGTATTGTTCCATGGGTAACGACAGCATGGACAAGCCTCCAACAATGACCGTGATGATGGCAATAACCATGGCAACGATCGGTCTGTTAACGAAAAAATTTCCCATAGTTATTGTTGTGTTGTAGTTCTGATGGAGTCAAATTCTTTTGTTTCAGGTTGAATGGTCATGCCTGTGCGCACCCGGTGCAGGCCTTCCAGGACGATTTTTTCACCCGCTGTCAAACCCGATTTGATCAGCCACATGTCATCCACTGTTTGGCCCACTTCAATTTCGCGGAATTCAATTGTATTTTCGGAGTTAACGACAAACACACTGTATTTGCCTTGTATTTCCTGAACACATTTTTGCGGAATCACAATGGCATTGTTCTCTTGCTCCAAAATCGCTCTGATTTTTGCAAATTGGCCGGGTCGGACCAGTTTTTCGGGGTTAGGGAATGACGCTTGAATCATTAAGGTTCCTGTCGTCGGATCAATGTTACGATCAACAAAATCCACTTTTCCTGGATAGGGATGAACAGAACCATCGGCAAAAAATAATTCAATATCAGCCTTGCGTTCTTCACGGGCAGCATTTAATGCTGCTTTTGACTTTTGGTATTGGATCAATTCCAGATATTGTAATTCGGATAAAGAAAAGCGAACTAAAATCGTATCAATGCGCGAAACGGTATTCAGTACAACAGGGTTAGGGGCCATGCCTACATAGTCAGACTCTTTAGCTTCTGATCGTCCAATAATCCCCGAAATAGGGGCGTAAATTTTAGTATAGCCCTGTTGTATTTTTGCAAATTCCAGCGAAGCCATGGCGGCCTCTAATCCTGCCTGAGCTGCCCCTTTGTTTGCGATGGCGGCATCGTAATCACTTTGACTAACGGCATTGGTTTCTGCCAGTGGTTTATAGCGTTGAAAATCGCTTTCGGCCTGAACTAATCTGGTCTTCGCTTCAGCCACCCGACTCATTGCTTCAGCCACCTTTGCGTTAAAAGGAGCCGGGTCAATGGTATACAGTAGCTGTCCTTTTTTTACCTGACCGCCTTCCTGAAACCGGATGTTTTCTAAATAGCCATCTACTCGCGCTCTTATGGCAATATCAAACAAACCATAGGTTTGGCCTACGAATTCCTTGATGATTGGAACATCTTCTGTTTTCACCTGTACAACAGGAATACTTTGTACCCCCATTTGTGGTTTCTTAGGTCCGCAACTTGCCAGTAGTGCAATAGCAAAAAGCAGGGAAAAGGTTTTTTTCATTTTGTAAATTTGTTTATTATGGTGCAAATGGGTGTTAAATTTGACCACTTTATGAGCAATAAAAATGATTGTAAAATACATAACAGGTTGAATCCGTCATGCATTCATAAGTTATTATGAATGCAAATTTAGAGTATTTAGGAAGATAATAGAAATATATTAAGGGCTAAAATTTAGGTGTGTTCATGATGTTTTTAAGGTATTTGCATGATTTTCATGTTATAATCATTATATGATTTGTACGATTCGGCTTTATTTTAATAATTATTGACTTAGTTTATAGCTTTAACACACCTAAAGCCTAAGTGCGACATACCCGTGTCAATTGGTGATTTCATGCGGGAAGAGGCCCTGTATCCTGCGCAGTAGGAGTCATTACAAAGGAAAGATCCGCCTCGAATGCTTTTTTTTGAAGTATAGGGTTCAGCGGGATCATGGCTTTCAATTGGGCCTTGTGGGTTTAGTGAAGGAGTCGTTTGTGATACCGTTTGATAATAATCATGATGGTACCAATCATTGGTCCATTCCCAAACATTTCCTGCCATGTCGTAGAGTCCATAGTCATTGGGGGGGTATTGTTGAACAGGAGCCAAACCTACCCAGCTATCTGCTCCCTGGTCAAAATAGGGAAATGTGCCTTGCCAGGAATTGGCTTTAATGGATGTATCATCAATTTTCTCATTTCCCCATGGATAGATGTTTTGATCATTTCCACCTAAAGCCGCAAATTCCCATTCCGCCTCTGTGGGTAATCGCTTTCCGGCCCATTTGGCATAGGCCATGGCATCCTCCCAGGCAACATGAATAACGGGGTAATTGTCTAAGCTTTCTATAGTACTCGTTGGCCCTTGAGGATGCCTCCAATTGGCACCGGGTTGCCATTTCCACCAGGATTGAAAATCATTTTTATCAACCGTTTGGGAGGGCGATGAAAAAACCAGGCTCGCCGCTATTAGAAGAGAGTCATCGGGTTTTGGCGCGCCCGGCGGAAGTTGTTTTTTTAGGGTATTCCAGTCGGGTTTTCGTTCTGCAATGGTCAAATAACCTGTGGCCTCTACAAAAGCACTGAATTGAGCATTGGTGACTTCGTGTATGTCCATGTAAAAAGGATCAACGTGTACCGGATGTTTGGGGAATTCATCGGGTCGGGCAAATTCTGTATCGCGCGCACCCATCATGAAAGTGCCACCCGGAATGAGGACCATGTCACGGGATTCGTGTTGTGTATGTTCTATCTCAAGGGGTGATTGGTTCTTTTTAACCGGGAATCGGTTGGGGGATTTAGGGAGGCAACAGGTGGCATTCGAATTTGTATTCTTATTTTTGTTATTTTCGACCGTCTGACACGAGTAAAGACAATACGTTAAAATTAATAGCAGCTGTAGTTTCTTGTACATATTCAATGAATTTGTTTTTTTTAGAAACCTCAAAACAATCATAAGGTTCGTTTAACTACATAAAAAAGTAAAAATGCAAAAAATTAATAATCCCTTTGCGAAAAATAAAGAGGCTGGGTACAACTGTTTTGGTTGTTCTCCTGGAAATTCAATTGGCTTGCACATGGAATTCTTTACGGATGGAGAAGTGGTGGTCAGTAATTGGGATCCGCAAGAACAATTTCAGGGCTATGTAAATGTATTGCATGGGGGTATTCAGGCGACCATAATGGATGAGATTGCCAGTTGGCTGGTGTATGCCTTATTAGATACAGCAGGGGTTACCGCTAATTTAAATGTTGATTACCTGAAACCTATCTACATGAATGGGCCTTTATGTATAACCGCCATCCTTAAAGAAAAGACAGAAAGAAAGGCGATTATTAAGGTAGAAATAAAAAACGATAAGGATATTATTTGTAGTAAGGGTGTAGTGGAGTATTTTTTGTTTCCGCCTGCTATTGCCCGGCGCAAATACCACTATCCGGGAAAACATGCATTTTTGGAGGCATAAAAAAAGCCCCGTTCATTCAGGAAAGAATAGGTGAACGGGGCAAGGGGAAAACAACCTGTCAGGAAAGATACTACGAAGATAGAGAAAAAGATTTTATCCCCTTTTATAGCGGTTTGTCCTTTGTGATGAACCGCTTCTTTTTTTAGACAAACATGAGTCATTTAAGGATAAAGCATCTGCTTCCTTTTGTTCGTTTGTGGAGATTAAATCAAACATGTAATTATTATAATAACTGAACATGTTTTGTTGTTCATCCATTATAATTGCTTTATATGTACATGTCATAAGCCGGTTTGTAATTGGTACCTGCAAAAGAAACCTTTTCATTTTGTCCTTTCTTTATTCCGAAATTTGGTTTTACTGAAGCTTCAGCTGAGAATAAGTGGGTGCGAGTTTTAATTCCTGTGTCAATCTGGGGTGGCTGATTGTAATGTCGGAATTTTCGCTGAAAGAAATAATTTTTATAGGAAGGCAAGCGATTGCTTATAGATGTTTTTGTTGAAGTCATATGTATTCGTGTATTTGAAAAAGTAATAGGGAAACAGAATTTCTTAGGTGGTGTACAGATGGGGATTGCACAAAATTAAAAAGTAATGCAAACGCTTGCATGAAATAAATAAATGTTTCATATTTGTTTCGATTTTTGGAGTTAGAATTATCGTTAATCAAATTTGTAGTCTATGAAAATTGTAATCCCCGATCGTATCTTAAAGCGATCGACTTTAGTAGCTAGTCGTAAGTTGCAGGCGCTTTTGCTTGGCTTATTGATCAGCTTTACGGTTATGGCTCAGGAAAAAGCCATAACAGGAACAGTGGTTGGTGAAGATGGCCTTGGTATTCCAGGCGTTAACGTGGCCATAAAGGGCACCACCAACGGTACCATCACGAATATTGATGGTGTGTTTAAGTTAAATGCCAATGATGGTGACGTATTGGTATATTCTTTTATCGGTTTTGTTCAGCAGGAAATTGTTGTGGGTGCTGAGGCTACTTATGATGTTGTGATGCGAGAAGATGTGACCGATTTGGAGGAGGTTGTGGTAACCGCACTTGGTATCAAACGTGAAAAAAAATCGCTGGGTTATTCAGTTACTGAAGTGAATAGCGAAGAGATGACAACCACCAGAGAAATTAATGCTATTAATTCATTATCTGGTAGAGTTGCAGGTGTGCAAATCAATCAACCGACATCTGGGCCAACTGGTTCAACTCGCGTAGTTATAAGAGGGATTAGTGAGTTGGATGGTGATAATCAACCCTTGTATGTTATCGATGGGGTGCCTATGGATAATACTAATTTTGGTCAGGCTGATAGTGAAGGTGGTTATGACATGGCTTCCGGTATCTCTGATTTAAATCCGGATGACATAGAGTCTTTATCTGTTTTGAAAGGTGCTAGTGCATCGGCCTTGTATGGTACGAGAGCTTTGAATGGTGTTATTTTGATAACAACTAAAAAAGGAACTTCTCAAAAAGGTATTGGCGTTGAGATAAACTCAAATTTTACATTTGATCAGCTTAAAACTGGGTATGAAGATGTGCAGTATGAATTTGGTATGGGATCTGCCGGTCAAATTCCAGATACGCAAGAGAGAGCTTCAACTTGGTCAACAATGTGGGGGGCGAGATTAGGAAAAGGGGATATGGTAACCATACATGATGGTTCGCAAAAGCCTTATGTAGCACACAAAGATAATATACAGGATTTCTTTAGGACTGGTTATAGTAATACAAATACAGTTAATCTATCGGGAGGTGATGAAAAGTCTACTTTTCGCTTAGGGGTTTCTGATTTGCGTGCTAATGATATCATTCCAGAGACAAGTTTGAGTAGAACGACTATTACATTTAGAGGGTCTACTCAGTTATCTGAAAAGCTATCGGTGGATGCAAAAGTTAGTTACATCACTGATAAGGTAGAGAATAGACCTCAATTGTCCAATGCTGGTATTGGTGCAAACTTATTGTATTTGCCAAATAACTATGATCAGGCTTGGTTAAAAAACCATTCTGATGAAAATGGCGTCTATTATAAGTGGACCAACTATATAGGTCGTGAGAATCCATATTGGGTACTGGATAATGTAGAAAATCAAAGTAGAAAAAAACGTATTATCGGTTTTGCCGATGTTAGCTATAAGATTACGGATAAATTATCTTTTAAGGTAAAAGCAGGTACTGATTTTTACTCTAATAAGTTTTATGAAGTAGCTAGCAAGTCAGATGTACTTCAAAATCGTCCTGGTCGCATGTATGAGCGTAATATTGACGTGAGTGAAGAAAATTTTGAAGGGTTGTTATCTTACAATAATACCTTTGGCGATTTTTCGGTATCGGCCAATATTGGAGCAAATAAAATGAAGTATCAGTATAGAGAGAGATATTTAGTTGGATCCGGTATTATTACTGATGGCGTTAAAGCGCTTGATAACTACAATGACAAGCAGATTTTTCCTTATTTGTCACGTAAAATAATTAATTCTGTATATGCTTTTGGACAAGTTGGTTATAAAGGATATTTATTCCTTGACTTAACGCATCGTACAGATTGGTCCTCTTCTTTACCGTCAGGTAATAACCAGTTTTCTTATCCTTCTATTTCATCCAGTTTTGTATTTTCCGATGCATTTGAATTGCCTGAGGTAATTACATTTGGTAAAATCAGGGCTTCATGGGCAAAAGTTGGTGGAGATACTGATGCATTTAGGTTAGATTTAAATTATCGAGGACGTGAAGCTTTTAATGGTGAGTCGACTGCTAGTATTGAGGGAAATATGATTCCTAATAAGGATCTGAAGCCTGAAGAAACAACATCTTACGAGATTGGTACGGATATGCGGTTTTTCGGAAATCGTTTAGGTTTCGATATAACATACTACAATAAGAATACGGTTAATCAAATATTGAGATTACCTGTTTCCAGAACAACTGGATATAACGAGGCAGTTATTAATGCAGGTGAGATTTCAAATAAAGGGATTGAATTGTTAGTGACAGGTACGCCTATTCGCACAAATGATTTTGAGTGGAATTTGTCTTTTAACTTTACAAAAAACAAGAATGAAGTTAAAAAATTACATGATCAAATATCTGTTTACGAAATCGAGAATGCTCGTTGGGCAGGCGCTACGATAGCCGCAATTGAAGGTGAGCAATTCGGTTCGATCATGGGGAATGAGTTTCTGCGCGCACCTGATGGTCAAATCATTCATAACGAGGAAGGGTATCCTATGATGACGACCGAAAAGCAAATTTTGGGTAATTTTAATCCAGATTGGATGGGAGGCGTTAATTCGGACTTTAGCTACAAAGGGGTTTCTTTGAAAATGGCATTTGATATTCGCATGGGTGGTGAATTGTATTCGATGACAAACTTACGCTTATATGAAACCGGTTTGCATAAAGGTACTTTACCTGGCCGGGATGAATACAATGAGTGGTCAGCTCAGCGTAGAGACTGGGTTGAAAATAACCCAAGTGGTGATGTAGGTGACTGGGATGCTGATAATCCACGTCAGGGATATGTAGGTGAGGGAGTCGTAAATGTTGGGACTGAAGAGAATCCAGTATATGAGACTAACACGACTCAAGTAGCGCCAAGTGCTTACTGGGGAACGTATACGGGTTCGCCTGAGCCGTTTGTGTATGACGCAAGTTTTGTAAAGCTTAGAAGTTTGTCTATTGGTTATACATTGCCGGAATCTTTATTGCGTAATACGCCATTAGCGAAAGTAACAGTTTCGGCAATTGGTACGAATCTTTGGACGCTTTACAAGAACGTACCAAATATTGATCCAGAATCTGCCTATAATACTGGGAATGGACAAGGTTTGGAGTATGGTTCTTTCCCGGGAAGAAGTTCCTATGGATTTAATATTAATGTGAAGTTTTAATTAGAAATAGTTTAGACATGAAATATATCAAGCATAATATATTGATCGCCCTTTTTTTAGGGATGTTGGCTTCATGTGGATATGATCTTGAAGAATACAATATCAATCCTGAAGTATCAACAAATGCAGATCCGGATTATCAATTGAATTATGTTCAAATGGTAATGCTGGATAATCACCACGTGAATTGGCACATGAACCTTGGAATGTTATCAGGTATTGCGCAGCATTTAGCTGGTCCATGGGAAATGGGCGCGGCACGTACGGTGTGGGCAGGTCACGAATATTCCTATGTGGACTGGTGGGAAAATTCCTGGTTGGCAACGTATAAGAATGTGGTGGATTTAGTGGAGCGGACAAAAGATGATCCTGAGCTGGTAAATGTCAATAGTGCAGCCCGGATACTTAAGGTATTTACTTTTGCCAGATTAACAGATGCGTATGGTGATGTACCTTATTTTAATGCTGGAAAAGCATATTATACAGGTGAGTTAAATTCTCCTTACGATATGCAAAAGGAGATATATGATGATTTTTTCTTGGAGTTAGATGCTGCAGTAAAGGCCTTTGATGCATCCAAAAAAGCAATTGATGTGGATGCCATGTTCAACGGAAATCTGGATCAATGGAAAAAATTTGGAAACTCCTTGCGTCTTAGATTGGGGATGCGTCTGGTAAAAGTAAATGTTGCTAAGGCTGAACAAGAAGTTAAAGCTGCCATTGCTGCAAATGGTGGTTTGATGGGAAGTAATGCTGATATTGCGATGATTAATCACATGAATATTGCTGCTGAGGACATTCGTAATAATCCGGTGTCTGAAGTGCTGGAGCGTTCTGGGTTTTCTGATTTTGGGATTTGTGCTACGTTCTCCGATAAACTTGTAGACACAGATGATCCGCGATTGGATGTTTTATTAGCTTCTTATGCTAACAATGATAAGAACGAGCCGAATCATGTTGAGGTGGTGGGTTACAATGGTCTTGTTCCTGCCTCATATGCTTGGGATGCCCCGGTTGTGGAAGGTACGGATGGGGAAGAGCGAGGATTTTATGAAGGTGGATATTTAGTGCCGCATAAGCAACTTGTCGATAAGGATGATCCTTCGTTCTTGTTGGGGTATGCCGAAGTGCAATTTTATTTGGCAGAAGCTGCTGAAAGAGGTTGGGCTGCAGGAAATGCTGCTGATTATTATAATCAGGGAGTGGAAGCTGCAATGAATCAATTGTCATTGTATACTTTAGAGAATGATATTTCAGAAAATCAGATTAGTGAATATTTAACAGCTAATCCTTACGTAAAAGCAGAAGGATTGAAATTAATCAATGAGCAATTGTGGATTCACTATTTCTTTAATGGACATGAGGCTTATTCGAATTGGAGACGTTCAGGTTTTCCTGCGTTAGAGACTCCTCCGGCCGTGGATTGGGAGCCGCAATTATTTGATGGTATTGCAAGGCGTTTACCTTATTTAGATGAAGAATTAGATCGTAATTTTGACAATGTAAATGAGGCTATTCAAAGATTAGAAGCACAGGGTGCTACTGCTGCAGCTCGTCATATGGACGGTCGTGTTTGGTGGGATGTTGAATAATTTTTACAATATTTTTAGGGGTGCAAGCGATGGTTTGCACCTTTTTCTTTTTATAGTATAGGCATCGATAATTCCAAAATTATTAAAGAGGATTGTCATGATTTTTTTAAGCGAAGAGGTTTTTTGCTTTCTTTGTTATTCTAAATTCAATCTATTAACATTTGTCATAAATGTCAAAGTCCGATAAAAAAGGCGAAATAACCATCAATGATATTGCCAAAGCATTAAACATTGCTGCATCAACCGTGTCAAGAGCATTGAATGATAGTGCGAAAATCAGTGATAAGACCAAGCAGAAGGTGCGGCAGGCCGCCCAGGATATGGGTTATGAGTTGAATTTGGTGGCGTCGAGTTTATCGAAGAATAAAACCAATTTGATTGGCGTTATCTTGCCTAAGTTGAGTAGTCAGTTTTTTGCCAAGGCCCTTAGTGGAATTGAAGAGGTGGCGCAAGCGGCCGGATATAAAATTATCATTTGTCAAACCAATGAAAGCTATCAGCAAGAAATTGAAATGACCAAGGTGATGAATTCGGCACGTGTGGATGGTGTGATTGCTTGTTTGTCCATGGAAACTCAAAAGGTCGATCACTTCGGGGTGTTTTTGCGCAAAGAGGTGCCGGTGGCTATGTTTGATCGGGTTAATTTCAATGTGCCCGGACCCAAGGTGGTGGTTGATAATTACGAAGGGGCTTATAAAGCCACGGAGCATTTGATTAATGTGGGATGTAAGCGCATTGCGCATTTAGGTGGTCCCCAAAATTGCAAAGTTTTCGAAGATCGCGCCAAAGGTTTTAGCGATGCTTTGAAGCATCATGATTTGCCCCTTTTACCACAATTTCTGTTGGCCAGTGATCTGACAGAGAAAGATGCCCGTGATGCCATGCAGTTGTGGATGGGTTTGGATCAAAAGCCGGATGCCATTTTTACCGGTAGTGCAACCACGGGTTTGATTATTACCTCCATTGCTAAAAATTATGGTGTAAAAATTCCGGAAGAGTTATCCATTATATCCTTTGGCAACGAGCCTTGTAATGAATTTATGGTGCCTTCCTTATCCGCAGTTGATATGCCTGGTTTAGATATGGGAAAAGCAGTGGCAGCGCATTTGATTGAGAGTATTGAAACCAAGAGTACAGATAGTCCCTTGGTATTAAAACCCATTCAGCTTTTGATCCGAAATTCTTCATTTGTGATGCGTTAATACGCTTCGCTGTATCAAGGTTTAAATATACTAGGGAAGTCATTCCATTCTGTGCCGGATTATTATTGTGGAGTTATTATAAAGAGAACTCTATAAATACTATTATTTCAAATTGTTGGGGGAGATGAAAATGTTTGCATAATACAAGGGCAAACGGTTGCATTAATTCTTTTTTTTTGCCATTTTTGTCTCAAACTCAAAAACCAATAATAATGAAACAACCTGTATTAGTGCATTTTTTCGCAGCTTTGATGTGTTTATCGCTCTTTGCCTGTGGAGCACCTTACGAGACCAAGCAGCCGGTTACTGAGCTGAATGAGGATTGGCAGATCCAGTCTTCAGCTGAAATTTCTGCTACCGGCGATCAACTATCGTTACCGGATTATCCGATTCAAAATTGGTACAGTGGTAATATCCCGGCTACTGTGATGACCATTTTGCGTCAAAACAAGGATTTTGGTAATCTGTTTATGGGAAAAAACATTGAGGAAATTGATACCAAACAGTTTGAAGTGCCATGGTGGTATCGCAAAGACTTTGAAATTAAGAATGTGGATGCCAGTACCACCTATCGCCTCTATTTCGAAGGATTGAATTACAAAGCCAACATTTGGGTAAATGGTCAGTTAGTGGCGGATGCCAATACGATTGAAGGGGCGTTTGGGATGTGGGACCTGAATATTTCTAAGGCAGTGCAGAAAGGAAAGAATGCAGTCGCCATTGAAATTATTCCTCCGGTAAAAGGTGATTTGACCATTGGATTTGTAGATTGGAATCCCAAGGCCCCGGATCAGAATATGGGCTTGTGGCGTGGAGTTAAATTAATTGAAACGGGAGCTGTATCGCTTCAGTCACCCTTTGTGGTTTCTGAGGTGGACAAAGAAACGTTGAATAGTGCGAAACTAACGGTTTCTTCTCTGGTAAAAAACCATTCTGAAAAAGCTCAGGCGTTGACCGTTCAAGCCTCCATCGAAGGCATTGGAGTCGTGGAGAAGAAGGTGGATTTGGCTGCCGGTGAAGAAATAGAAGTGGTGTTTGATCCAAGTAACTTTGCGGTATTGAACGTGGCCAATCCACGATTATGGTGGCCTAATAATTTGGGTAATCCTGAACTGTATACGGTTTCCGTGACTGTGTTGATGGACGGAAAAGCGTCTGATCAGGTGGACTCGCGCTTTGGTATCCGAGAGGTGGAACAATACCTGACAGCAGATGGTCACAAAGGCTGGAAAGTGAACGGCAAGAAAGTTACCATTAAAGGTGGCGGCTGGGTCGATGACATGATGTTGGCCGATACGGATGAGAAAGTGATCTCGCAAGTGGAATATACCCGTCACATGAATCTTAACTGCATTCGGTTGGAAGGATTCTGGGGACGCAATAAAACCCTTTATGATGCTTGTGATGAGAACGGTATCCTGTTAATGATCGGCTGGAGTTGTCATTGGGAATGGGAGCCCTATTGCGGCCGTCCGGAAACGAACTTTTTAAGCATTACCGGTGAAGACGAAATTGAGCTGCATGCACAGTCGTTCCGCGATCAGGTATTGTATCTGCGCAATCATCCGAGTGTTTTTCTATGGGTATATGGCAGTGATAAATTACCGGTTCCGGGATTAGAACGTAAGTTGAATACTTACATTAACGCGGTGGATCCCTCACGTCCTATTTTAGCAAGTTGCAAGTACCAGGATTTTGGTACCGATCATTATAATATCAGTGAGGTGAGCGGTCCTACGGGTGTGAAAATGTTAGGCCCCTACGGATATGTACCGCCCGTGTATTGGTACATTGATACCATTGCCGGTGGAGCCTATGGCTTTAATACCGAAACTGGTCCTGGCCCTCAAGTGCCGCCTATGGAGAGTATTCGTAAGATGATTCCTCAGGAGAGCCTATGGCCCATCGATGAAATGTGGGACTTCCATTGTAACCGTCATCAGTTTGGTAACCTGGATCGCTACCTGCGCGCCTTCAATGGCCGTTATGGCGAAGCCAAAGATGTGGAAGAGTTTGCCTTTAAATCGCAAATTTCCAATTACGAGGCCATTCGTCCCATGTTTGAAGCTTTCCAGGTCAATAAGACCAATTCAACCGGGGTCATTCAGTGGATGTTGAACTCTGCGTGGCCAGCCATGTTCTGGCAGTTGTATGACTATTATATGTTGCCAAACGGTGCCTTTTATGGCACGAAAAAAGCGTGTCAGCCGATCAATGCCGTTTATAACTATAAAGATAATAACATCTATGTTGTGAATGATTATAACCACGATGTGGCTGACCTTAAAGTGCAAGTACGAGTTCTGGATATTCATTCCAAAGAGATGTTCTTTGATGAAAAAGTAGTGACGGCCAAAGAAATTAGTTCGGCTAAAGTAATTGAGATTCCTGAGCTAAAGGGCTTGACTACGACCTACTTTATCGATTTGAGAATTGTCGATAATGCAGCTAAGGAAATCGCAAACAACTTCTACTGGTTATCCACTAAGGAGGATGTGATGGAGTTTGAGAAAACAACCTGGGTGTATACGCCAACCAAAAGCTTTGCCGATTTGAAAGGCCTGAATACCCTGCCTCAGGTAGCCGTTGAGAAAGTATTTAGCCAGGTGGTGGAAGGCGATTATGTGCATTTTACCTGTGAATTGACAAATCCGGCGGATCAATTGGCTTTCTTCATTGAAGTGGCGGTAGTGGATAAAATGACGGATGAAACCATTGTGCCGGTTTTCTGGAATGACAACTATGTGTCTTTATTGCCAGGAGAGAAAAAAGTGTTAACAGCGAAAATTCATAAGAAACTATTGAGGAATAAAGAAACGGATTTTAGAGTCCTGGGTTGGAATGTCAAATAGCCCGGAACCCTTATTGATAATGCTATAACTGAGGAGCCGGTGAATATTTCGAAGCCCGGAACATTCTACATTATACCCCTTATACCGGCTCCTCTCCCTTACTAACTAAACTAACTATGAAACGTAACTATTGGATTGTCTTTCTTGTGATGATGATTTTTTTCGTCATCTCCTTCTTAACGAATATCATGGGGCCGTTGATTCCGGATATTATTAAGGATTTTAAAGTAAGTAACGGCATGGCTGCCTTATTGCCTTTTTCGTTTTTTATTGCCTATGGTGTCATGTCCATTCCGGCCGGTATTTTAACCGAGAAACTGAAGGAGAAAAAGATCATGATCATCGCATTTCTTTTTGCGGTGACTGGTGCGGGTATATTTGCCTCTTTCCCTTATTTTGGCGTAGCCTTAATCTCCCTTTTTCTCATTGGGATCGGCATGGCCATTCTTCAGGTGGCCATCAATCCATTGTTGCGCGTAGCAGGAGGGGAGGAGCATTTTGCTTTTAACTCGGTGTTGGCCCAGTTATTTTTTGGCGGAGCCTCTTTTGTAAGCCCATGGGTGTACATGTATTTGGTTGAGAATCTAAAAGATTATTCAGGAGGGGGCAATTTTGTTGTCGATACCCTTTCTGGTTTGGTACCTGCTGGTATGGCCTGGGTTTCCCTGTATTGGATCTTTGCAGTGGTGGCCCTGGTGATGGTGATGGTGATTGCACTGATTAAACTGCCGCAGGTGGAGTTAAAGGAAGATGAGAAAACCGGAGGCCTGGATGCCGTTAAGCACCTGTTGGGTGATCGGAAAGTGATCCTGTTCTTCCTGGGTATTTTTGCTTATGTGGGCACCGAGCAAGGAGTAGCCAACTGGATATCTGAGTTTCTGAAATCCTATCACGGGATGGATCCCGAAGTAGAAGGAGCCAAAGCAGTATCTTACTTTTGGGGTCTGCTGACTGTGGGCTGTTTCCTGGGTTTAGGACTGCTGAAATTGATGGACAGTAAAATTGTGTTACGCGTTTTTACCATTGGGGCCATGCTGGCCTTAACATCCGCCTTATTGGGCGGTCCGCAGGTGGCATTTTACAGTTTTATTGCTGTGGGTTTTTCGGCTTCTGTTATGTGGTCAGTGATCTTCTCGTTGGCCTTGAATTCAGTGAAAAGTCACCATGGTACTTTGGCGGGAATATTGTGTACCGGCATCATGGGCGGTGCCATTGTACCACTGATTGTTGGTGGGCTGGCAGATGTGTTTGGGCTTCGAATGGGCATGACCTTTTTATACATCACCCTGGGATATATTTTGAGCATATCATTTTGGGCGAAACCCTTAATCAGGAATAAAACGATTTTCAATAAATAAGAATTGAATTAATATATTAGAGTGTTAGAGCGATGGAGAGCTTAAAAAATGTAATAGGAGTAGATCTTGGTGGAACGAACATGCGGGCTGCATTCGTGAAGTCGGGTGAGATCATCAATAAATCAGCACGTCTGGTTCCAAAAACAGAGCAGGCTGATGAAGTCACAAACGCATTAATTGAAACCATCCGGGAAGTTTTTACACCCGAGGTGCAAGGCATTGGTGTGGGCGTTCCCAGTTTGGTCAAAGCAAAGGAAGGTATTGTGTACGATGTGCAAAACATTCCGTCCTGGAAGAAAATACACCTGAAAGAAATTCTTGAAAAGGAATTTAAGTGTCCGGTTTATGTGAATAATGATGCCAATTGCTTTGCCGTGGGCGAACGCGTGTTTGGAACAGGGACGCAATTTGATGATTTCGTGGGGTTAATCACAGGTACGGGTTTAGGTGCCGGTATCATTAAAGGAGGCCATCTTTTACCGGATCAAAATTGTGGCGCCGGTGAGTTTGGCATGATTCCTTACCTGGATGATAATTACGAAATGTATTGCAGTGGGCAGTTTTTCGGCCGTCGTTTCAATGCCGATGGTGGTGAGTTGGCCCAAAAAGCAGGCGCTGGCGACCCACATGCCTTAGCCGCCTTTGCGGAGTATGGACAGCACCTGGGAAAAGCCATTAAAACCATTCTGTTCACCGTTGATCCGGGGGCCATTATCATTGGCGGTTCGGTTTCCAAATCCTTTGACTTCTATAAAGAGGCCATGTGGGCTGAAATTTCAGACTATCCCTATGGCTTTGCCTTAGAAAATTTGAAGATTGTACCTTCTGTCATGCAAGAAGTAGCTATTTTAGGGGCCGCTGCCTTGTGCATTGATGCACTCAGCTGAGATAAACTGATTAAACGGAAATTATGATACAGGATATGACCCTTCAGAACCAATGTGCCGTAGGCGTTTACCTGGGTGGTAAAAACCTGCGCGTGGGACGTGTCAGAAATAACATGGTTGAAGCTTCTTTGGCAGTGGATATTGATAACCACGAGTCGGAAGAAGTCATTCTGAAGGCGGTGATGGATGCGATCGATAAAGTGATAACACCCGATGTGGGTGGCATTGGAATGGGCGTGCCCAGTTTGGTGGATGTTTCAAAAGGGGTGGTGTACAACGTGGAGCACATCCCTTCGTGGCGCGAAGTGCATTTGGGCGATTTGTTAAGCGACCGCTACAAAGTAGCGGTGTACGTGAATAACGATGCCAACTGTTTTGCCATTGGTGAAAAATACTTTGGTAAGGCCAAAAAATATGCCAATGTCGTGGGTATTATGACGGGTGTCGGACTGGGGTGCGGGGTGATTACCAACAACCGGCTGTATTCGGGTACCAATTGTGGAGCCGGTGAGTTTGGGTGTATTCCTTATAAAGATCATAATTACGAGTTTTATTGTACCACCGGTTATTTTGAGCGCAAATATGGGCTCAAACCGGATGCCTTGTATAACCGGGCCAAGAAAGGGGATAAAATTGCCCTGGCCGTGCTGGAACAATTTGGTTTTGATTTTGGTAATGCCGTAAAAACCATTTTGTATGCCTATGATCCGGAATGTATTGTTATCGGAGGAAACATTTCGCGCTTTTTTCCCTTCTTTGAACCTCACATGTGGAAGGTTGTGCGGGCTTTTCAGTATGAAAAGACCGTGGAGAAATTGAAAATCGAAATAAGTGATCATCCTGATATAGCCGTTTTGGGTGCTGCCGCCTTGTATTACGATGCAATGGCTAAAAATTAGTAACGTTTCTGTTCGTCGTTGAAAAGGTGGGATAACGGTTGGTGCTGTTGATGAAACAGTGCCAATGGTTATCTGAGAAAAGAGATTCTCAAAGCGTTAGTTGTGGCGTGCTAATTTTTCTACGTACCGTGGTCCCTTCATCTGATGATGCTGGCATATGCAGGTAAATCATTGGAGCTAGTGGCGGCGATGGAGCAATCTGAATATAACCAAACCTGACGTTTTGAACGTTTGATTAATAATCATACATCTAATATTTATCTCTTTAATCTTAAAATGAATCAGATGAAGAAGATCATTTCGTGTTTTATTGTAGCACTTGGTGTACTGGTGGGCTGCCAGGCGCCCAAAGACATCCCCGGACAAACCCTGGTAAACCATCTGGGATATACCAAAGCTGGCGTTAAACGATTTGTGTTCCAAACCGCTTCACAGAGCAAGCCCAAATCCTTTTCCATTATAGATCTAACTGAGAAAGTTGTTTTTGAAGGAGCCTTCGAAACACTGACTGGCAAAGTGGCCAATTGGAATACCGGGTATGCATACGCAGGTAACTTTAGTGATTTCAAAACCAACGGCCAATTCAAAGTACGGGTGTTCATTGAAGGAGCGAAAATTGATTCAGAACCATTTAAAATTGCCGACCATCAGGTGGCAGCTGAATGTTTGCCCTTGTTGGTGGATGCCTTCCATTCCCAACGTTGCAAAGGAGAGTATAACGAGAAGGATAAAAAAATGTCTTTCTTCGGCGACCGCGATGATGTGGTGGATGTGAGTGGCGGGTGGTATGACGCCTCCGGTGAGAAAGGAAAGTACCTCACGCATTTGGCCTTTTCCAATTTTATGGTGCCGCAGCAGACTCCTCAGATGATCTGGAATATGTTGGATGCATCCGACGTGATTAAAAATGGGGCGCTGCCAAATACCAAGGCCGTATTGGAGCAGTTGGCCGATGAAGCAGCTTATGGTGCCGATTACCTGGTGCGCGTGCAGGATCCGGAAGGCTATTTTTATGCCACTGTTTTTGCCAACTGGAGCAAAGATCCGGAACGTCGCGAAATATGTGCCTATGTGGGTATCGAAGGCCATCGCAATGAAAACTACCAATGTGCTTTCCGTGAAGGCGGAGGTCTTTCCATTGCTGCACTGGCCCGCATCAGTAAATTGGGGTATGAAGGTGAATTCGCTTCGGAACAATACCTCAATGCGGCCATCAAAGGTTTTGATCACCTGGTGAAGAATAACCTGAAGTATGTGGATGATGGTAAAGAGAATATCATTGATGATTATTGTGCTTTATTAGCCGCTACGGAGCTTTATTATGCCACAGGTGAAGTGCAATACTTAAGTTATGCCCAACAGCGTGCTGAGAATTTGAAGAACAGACTGATCTCCGATGATCAGCAAGCCAATTGGTTCAAAGCAGATGATGAAGGAAAGCGTCCATTCTTTCATGCTGCCGAGGCTGGCCTGCCAGTTATTGCCCTGTGTCGTTATTTGGAGGTAGAGACCGATGTGGCTAAAAAAGATGCCATCATCAATGTGATTCAGAAATCGGTTCAATTTGAGTTGGACATTACCAATGCCATCAATAATCCCTATGGGTATGCCCGTCAATATGTGAAAGCGGTGGATGCCGAAACACCTAAGGCGGCTTTCTTCATCCCGCATAAGAACGAAACCGGTTACTGGTGGCAAGGCGAGAATGCCCGTTTAGGTTCCTTGGCCACTGCCGTTCAAAAGGCATTGCCTTACTTATCTGAGGCGCAAAAAGACATGGCCAAGGTGTTTGCCAATAACCAAATTAACTGGGTGTTGGGACTTAATCCCTACGATGCCTGTATGTTGGAAGGTGCCGGCCGCAATAATCCCGATTATGAAGAGGGGGGCATTCGTTACAACTACCGCGGAGGGGTGTGTAATGGTATTACCGCCGGAGTGGAAGATGATGAGGACATAGCCTTCAAGCCGCTCCCTTACAATCATGATCCGAGCTACACCTGGCGTTGGGGAGAACAATGGGTGCAGCATGGGGGCTGGTTAATACCGGCTTTAGCTTATACAACCGTTAACTAAAAACCAAATATGTGTTTAAAGGGATCTGCTGACGTGCGCAGGTCCCTTTTTTAATCCTGTTGCCCATGAAAAATCTACTATTTGCCCTGTTTATCTTTTCCTTGTTTATTTGTTGTTCCAAAGGGGATGAGGAAAATAAACCTGTAACACCGGTTATCGAAAAACCGGTGGTGGAACCGGAACAACTCGAACCCCTCAAAGTATTTCCCCAAAATATCAATTTTACCGATTGCATTAAACCCAATCACAAAAGCCAGGAAGACCTGAATGCCGATGTGATAAGCTATTATCACTATTGGCAAAATAAGTATGTGAAGCCTTCTAATGGCCGAACACCTGGGGGTGGTTACTACGTGGCGATGAAAGGAACCGGCGGTGATGGGAATGAGATTACCACTTCTGAGGCACATGGTTATGGGATGATCATATTTGCACTGATGGCAGGCGCTGATAAAAACGCCAAAAAGTATTACGATGGCATGTACAACATGTTTGATAAACACCGCAGTACCGCCAATAAGTATTGTATGTCGTGGCTGATCCATAAAACAGAAAAAAAAGCCTACGATGAGGGAAGTGCTACGGATGGAGATCTGGATATTGCTTATTCACTTTTGTTGGCCGACCGGCAATGGTCCTCAGCAGGCCGGATGAAATACCTGGATTATGCGCGTGAGATGATTGATAATGGCATTAAGAAAAGTTGTGTTCATCCGGTCTCCAAACGTGTCATGGAAGGCGACTATGATCGTAATGCTTACAGTACACGCAGTTCGGATTGGATGCCCGATCATTTTCACTGCTTCTTACAAATCACCGATGAGCTCCTTTGGAAGGCCACTGCCGATACCGTTTATAGCCTTATTGAGCAGGTCACCCGAAAGTATACTGCCACCAATGGATTAATGCCTGATTTTGTTGCAGAGAAGGACCCTGAGCCCGCACCGGAGTATTACCTCAATGAGTATAAAGAAACCGATGAGTACAATTGGAATGCTTGCCGCTATCCCATGCGGATAACCACTGATTTTGCTCATTTTAATACGCCAGCGGCCAAAGCGGCCATGGTGCGGACGAATGCCTTTATTCGTGCCAAAACAGACGGGGATCCCACATTGATAAAAGCAGGGTATTATTTGAATGGTGAACCGATGGTCGATTATTCCGATGCCTCCTTTACCGCTCCTTTCATCACTTCATGCATAGTGGATCCCGAGGCCCAGAATTACCTGAACATGGGCTGGGAACTGTTAGCGCATGCCAAAGGTCAATACTATGACGATACCCTCACCTTGTTGAATCTGTTGCTGATTTCCGGTAACTGGTGGAATCCGGTGGCCCCGTGACTCACTTTCTTTTATCGGGACACAGTTTCATGAATAATCTCTTAGTTTGTACCTGAGGCCACTTCTTTTTGCGGCGCACCCTTTTAGTTCATGCTAACAGGAGCATCTTTCACCGATGCACCTTGTTAGTTGGTGGTTGTTGCTTCTTAGTTTAAGGTGACATGAACATTTTTTGTGTTCGCACCCTTTTAGTTCATGCGAACATGAATATTTCTCACCGATGCACCTTGTTAGTTGGTGGTTGCTGCCTCTTAGTTTAAGGTGACAGGATCATTTTTCGTGTTCACACCCATTTAGTTCATGCGAACATGAATATTTCTCACCGATGCATCTTGTTAGTTGGTGGTTGCTGCCTCTTAGTTTAAGGTGACAGGAACATTTTTCGTGTTCGCACCCTGTTAGTTCATGCCAGCAGGAACATTTTTCATCGTTGCACCTTGTTAGTTGGTGGTTTCCACCTCTTAGTTTATGGTGACAAATACATTTTTCGGGTTCGCACCCTTTTTGATCCAGGTTAATGGTAGATGGCCTGCGGCAAATTCCACGTAGTGCTTTCCATGCAACAGGAAATTCTGAAGGGTATAAACAACAATAGCCACGGGTTACACCCGTGGCTACAATACATCTAAAGCAAGAACTACTGAGGCGTTCAATTATTTAGTAGGATCGTTCTTTAAGGTCATCATCCAAAACATCAACCCTTGGGAACCAGCATCGTTTTGGCATTGTCAGCGGTGGCTACTTTCTCCAAAAATTCCCGGAACGATTCATAGGCCTCTTTGGGATGTTCACCTTTGTTAATTTGGAAATAGCGGTAGTAGATAATCCGGTTATCACTTAGTTCCGCTTTACTGGTGTATTTTCCATATGCTGTTTCCAGTATCACGGCTTCCGGCAGGGCTTCTACCTGCATGTTTTCCGGTATGTCAAATTGAATGGTGTCGCATTCACTGTAATTGCGCTGAATGTACACCGGGTTTTTTCGGTTGCGCACAAAGCGGGGCACAAAGTCAGACGCATTAAAGACATTCAATTTTAACAGGGTTTTATCTCCCATTTTGGTGCAGTAATTAGTGGCTTCCAACTCCAGCTTTTTTGTGAATACAGGGCTTGCCTCCCGGTTATCAATCAAATCGTAATTCAGTAAGTTGAAATTGGCGATATCAATGCTGTTGATGATGCTTTTGCGGCGGTCTTTCTCATCCCTGTACAGCAGGTAATATTCATCACCGTACTGGGCGCCGGTGTATCGAATGTCCGCATTGACTATCAAACCGTTTTGCCCATTTAATTGAATTGTGGAGTTTATTGCTTTTCTATTTTCTTCAGCACTGAACATTGGTGTTTTAATATATTCTCCACCCTTTTCTGTGACGACCAATGCATGCCGATCGTCTGTGAAGTCACCTAAATATCCACATGGTGCATTGGAGCTGGTACATTCCAACCATATTGTATCTTTATCGCAGGGTACGCAAAGTATGACGTGATTGAAAAAATTCATAGGGAATTCCTCTGGCGCTGAATAAGGTCTGCTGCCCGCAAGAATTCTAGTATAATGCGATTCAATTCCAACCGTCTTTAGCAATGCTTTTGTATAATTAGAAAGAGCTTTGCAATCTCCATACGACAAGCGGTCTACAGTTTCAGCTGGAAAGGGTTGCCACCCCCCTACGCCTTCTTGTATGCTTATGTACCGGTTTTTATTTTGGGAATATTGATAAATTTTTGAGATGATTTCTTTTTTATCCACTAATCCGTCTATTAATATCTGAATTTCTTCAATGGTCTTTTGTGGAAGGAGATCTCGATCTTTAATCAGTTCATTCATGAATAAACCAATGTCTTTCCATGATTTAAGCGATCCATTAATGCCATCCATTTCAAACGAAGAGGCTGCCAATTCTACATTTGGAACCAAATCAATAACGTATGGGCTAAGTGGCTCATGGGCTAAGGCTTTGAAGTGATTAATGTTCCAATGGTATGTTATTGTGTTCTCAGTCGTGGAATTGTCTACTATAGAGACATTAACTTTTGACTCACGATATCTTAGCTCATATGAACTTGGTATAGTAACAGAGAAGTCTGAATTTTCAATTGAGACATTATAGCCGTTGTAAGCACTCCAAGAAGGCATGAAGAATAAAGTATTGTAATCGGTGTCATAGGCATACTCTATAGTAAAAGGGTAGTTGTAGTATTCCGGATCAATGTACTTTATTCTATTATCTGAAAATAATGTGGCCCCATCGATGGCACTTAAATCCTTAATTTCATCGCTCTTGATTTTTTTAACTCGTTTCCCTTGAGCGTCGTATATAGTGCCTTCAATATTAGAGACTTTTTTAAGCTTGTCATAAGTAAGCTTTAAAACTGACATATTCACAGCACCCTCCTTCAAAATGGTGACTGCATATTTTGTGGTTAACTTTCCTTTGCTTGAAGAAAGCACTTCAAATGATACTTCTTCAGAACGGATCACCGCATTGGCATTGTTGGTCAATTCGGCCGGGATCTTGTCCACCGCATAGTGCGGAGCATCCTTGGCCTCCATGACCAGTGTCAGGAGGATAAAGATACTTGAGAACAGGAGTGTTTTATAAACTTGCAGCATCGTGGGTTGGCTTTAAAATAATGGGCTCAGCTTGTTTTTTAATAATTTGCTCATACATGGTTTTTAAGTAGGCATATTCCTCCGGCATGAATACGGTTTTATTAATGGAATACTTAAAAATCGTGGTTAGTTTATTGCCTTGTGCCTGAAACTGAACTTTGACACTCATCGATTTGTCAGGAAGGTTCATAAAGATGGGTTGAGGGAGCTCTGAAACCATGTAACCATCAGGTATTGTAATGTTCGAGATGAGGTACTTGCTGCGTCCATAGGCAAAGTCAACCGGGTATTTGCGTTCCTCCAGTTTGAACGGATTGTCGGTGATCTGTTCGAAAATAAAAGGATTAATCAGGAGCATGTCATTCATTTTCTCCACTTTATTTTTTATCTCAATATCATAGGCTTCGCGGACAGGTTCTGCCAACTGATCCAGGTTCTCTACCGTGAAGTTTTTGATGGTTAAACCCGAATTTTTTCCTTCCAATGATGTGAGATAATCTTCATCGCCGGCATATTCCTTATAGTCCTTTCTAAAAGTATAGGCTGAATAACCTGTTCGGCTATAATTCATCTTACCCTCCAGGGTTAATTGATCATCCAGTTTTAATTCATAAAAGATAGTTTCCTTGTCATCATATTTTGGTTTGATCTCCAGCCATTTGCCGGCTTCTTTATTCACAAGGCGGGCCTGCTGGTTTAAACAGCGAACGGGAAGCATCCCGAATTCCAGTTCTTTTTCAGTGGCATCCAGTAAATATTCCTGGCCATCAATCATGGCACAAACAAGTGTGTAGTTGAGTTTCTCATAGCTGGGATAGAAGGGGTTGAGCATACCATTTTTGCGGGTACTCATCACTGCCGGGTAGACTTCAATGTCCAGTTTTTTGAGAAGATGGAACAACATGAAGTTGATGTCGGTGCAATTTCCACTCCCTTCCTTATACACAGAAGATAAGCCGGTGCTGGAAGTGTATTTGCTAATGTTGCCATTCCAATTCATGACTTTAATGGCCGAATAGGCGGCCTGGGCACGTTCCAGAGGCGCTAAGTCTTTACTCTCAATCTCTTTTACCAGGTCGGAATGATAACCGGCCCCACTTTGAAGGGTGCCGCCAAAATAGGTATGGTCCATCAGCTGGTCATTCACCGCTTCCCAGGTGGTCGTATAGGATTTATAATAACCAGGGAAGGATACACTGAGTATATCAAATTCAAATTTTGTAATGTAGTTGTCTTGAGAGCTCATGAAGGCCTCTGATTTAAAGGCTGGCATGTCTTTGGCCACAAAACGTGTGCCGTCAGCAATCGCAAGTGGTTCAAAACCTACCATTTTCTTCCGGAAATCTACATTTGATGAATTCTCCAGTATGAGTTCACATAATTTGACTGGGATTGAACTCTGAAAATTCCATTCCTTTGGTAATAAAAATAAAGTCTGCTCCAGTTCAAAGATGCTGCCTTCCTTCACATTGGGTAAAGCGATGCGATAACGGTAATAATCGTCGTACACGCGTTCTTTAAATATGGATTCACGTTTTAATTTTGATTCCACGATTTCACCATTCTCCAGATTATAAGTGCGACCTCTGAAGGTAACATCATCGCCACCAGAAACGACAAATTCCGCGTAATCGGCCCCTGATTTTTTCAAAACTTTAATGCGTTCCAGTTTGTAAAATTTTAAGTCAGTACCATTGAACTTCCCGTATTTACAAAGTACCACCGCCGAAGCAGAGGTGTCGGGTGCATAAGTGGTCATCTCCAGATCTTCCTTGGAGACTTTTCCAAATTTAATGGGTTGTTTTTGGGCAAAAGTAATGGTAGTTGTTACTGCAAAGAGTAACAAAGCAATCGTCATGCGTGTCATGGGGTTAGTGTTAAATTAAAAATAGAGTACAGATTTATTTTTATAGTAAGCTCAAAAATAGGCTTTATCAACTAAAAAGGAAAGTGTATGAGGAATATTTTTATGAATCAATAGTCTGGTATGATAAATAGTCTTCTGGTAGTATGGCGTATTATTATGGTGTGAAGTAAGTAGGGTCAAAAGGTGAAATGCCATCCTGCTCATCTACAGGATGGAATATTATGGTGATTGATACATTTAAATGGTAATGGTGAATAGGACGTTTATATTCGCAATGGTTGAATGCACATACATCTTTTTTTATCATCAATCACATGGCTTCACAAATCCTGTCATAACTCAAAAGGGAGTTCCTTTAAAAGAACGATCTCTTCCGGTGTTACTTTTACCATAAGTGGTATTATCTCGACGCCTTGTTCATAAGCTTCTTTTAAGGTCTCCGCATAAATGGGATCAATCGCTTTGGCAGGCCCAAAAGTATCCACATCGATGCGTTGAATGATGTAGAGCATGACGGCTCGAATACCTTCCTTTTTCAAGGATATTAATTCGTCCAAATGCTTTTTGCCACGGGTGGTGACGGAATCGGGAAACAAGGCGTAGCGGCCCTCTTTCATGCTTACATTTTTCACCTCTATGAAACAGGTTTCATGGGCATTCTGCGCCATCACATCAATGCGGCTGTTGCCGGTTTTGACTTCTCTCACTACGTGGTCATACCCTTTCAGTTGTGGAATAAGGTCGGCTTTGATCGCTTCATAAGCAATGCGATTCGGATGAGAGGTGTTGATGCCGATCCAATCGCCATTGATCTTAATCATTTCCCAGGTAAATTGTGTTTTGCGCTTCGGATCTTTGGCCGGCGACAGATAAACCTCCGCATTTTCCTCCAGGCAACTTTTCATGGAACCGCTATTGGTGCAGTGAGCAACTACAATGGTGCCGTCATCCAGTTGAATGTCGGCTAAAAAGCGTTTGTAACGTTTAATGAGCCGGCCGTGCATTAAAGGGGTTTCAAATTTCATCGTTAGTTATTATTTCAGGATTTTATTTTCTTTGCACAAAATGAACCAGGATAAAACACCATCATCCTGATCATGTTCAAATGTAATGAAAATGAAGTGTAGAGAAAATTGTGGGGCGTGTTGTATTGTGCCATCCATTTCCTCGCCGTTGCCAGGCATGAAGGAAGGTAAACCGGGAGGAATGCGATGTGTGCATTTGATGGAAGATTATACATGTGAAATTTTTAATGCTCCGGATCGCCCGGCTGTATGCGGTGGCTTTCAAGCGGAGAAATTATTTTGTGGCGCTTCACAGGCCGAAGCGTTTGCCATTTTGGGTGAACTCGAAGGCATCGTAGTCTGTCCATAGACCAAGACTGACTTCATACTGATAGAATCACTGAATAATGAATATTGATCAACAAATGAAGATAGACGATATTTAATTCTAAAATCATCAATCAATATTCATCATTCCAATGCATCCAATGCAATCTATTGCCATATAATACAAGAATATCAGCAGTAAGACACTAAATAAACTTGATTTTAGGTTGCTTTCGTTCTACCCGGTTGCTGTACTTTATCTTGGGATAACCCACTAGCAGGACGGAGTGAACCTCATGATTAGTTGGTATTTGTAGCAGTTCCTTTAATGCCTTATTGCGTTTTACTGCGTTTACCACAAACCCGTTAATGCAGGTTCCAAGGTCTAGTAGCTCAGCATATAATGTGGCCATCCCAGTCCAGATGCCGGCATCATGAATGGGCATTCCGGTAGGTGCAGCCGGGGCATGAATTAATATCATGGCTGGTGCCTGATAGGTAATCATATCGGGTGCGATCTGTGCTTTTTTTAGGAATTTGCGTTTTGATCGTAGCATCGTATCCAGAAAAGAGGCCCCCTTTAAAAGGCGTATGAGTGGTTGAGTCCACCGGTTTAAGCTTTTGTTAAAGGCATTGGTTATGGTTTGGATGGTGAGGTCATTCACTTTCTGCAGCAATTTGGGATCCTGAATAACTGTGAATTCTAACGCTTGCGTGTTGCTTGCTGTTGGACTGTAACGCATACGGGTTATAAATTCTTTCAGTACATCGGAGGGGATGGGAGTGGATTTAAATTGGCGGTAGGAGCGTCGTTGTTGCATCAATAACTCAAACTCATCGGGCGATATATGAACTTGAAAACAGGAGCCGCTTAAATGGGTTGGATTGTTAAATGCATTGGTTGGACAAACGGCCAGGCAATGGTAGCAGGCAATACAATCTGTAATGGGTTTTTGGGCATCTATATCCAGCGCTTGTGTTGGACAAACCACTTCACATTTTCTGCAGCGCTGACATTTTTCTTTATTTATTGTCATTCGATAATATTAAATAGGGATGCAAATATAATTATTCAAATGGTTCAATCATTAGGCATTCCTTTTGTCTGGGGGTATAGAATAATTATTTTTGTTGGTGGAAAAGGCATTTTTGTATGAATCGTATTGTCGATATTGCTGATAAAAAACTGATGATAGTCTCCGATATTCATGGAAATCAACATGATTTTGATCGGGTGATAAATCGTTATAATCATTTCAAAAGAAAGGGAGAGGTGGATCAGTTGGTTTTTCTTGGAGATATGGTACATTCCTTCAATTATAAAAAGGATGCCTCCATGGCTATTCTCAATGAGCTGATGGGACTGGGCGCGAATCAGCCCGGTAGTGATTTGTATTGTTTATTGGGAAATCATGAGTTGGTGCATTTGTTTCACATCCCGTTACGCAAGGGCAATTGGGAGTTTAATAAGGGATTAGAATGGAAAATGGCCAAAAACCGGGCGGCATTCCATCGCTTTTTAGGTGAGATGCCCTCGGCTATAAGAACCTTGGGTGGCGTACTGATCAACCATACCGGAGGCGGGCCTTTTTTTATTGAGCGGCAGTTGCAGGCGCGTGGACTTCAAAGTGATTTTCTGCGGACATGGTCATTTTCGCAAGTCGCTAAAGGATTGTTTACGCAGGATGAACAACGGCAGATGAGTCATACTTATAAGCCCGAGTATGGATTCCGTTTGATGGAAACCCCAATGGGGGAGGTGTTATGGGAATCATTTATGAATGGAAATGAGCATCAGTATGGGGCTGATCAGTACCGTATTATGGTGTCAGAATTGCTGATGTATTACAGTTGGGATCGCCCGCATAAGCCGCTGCAATGGGTGGTTTCCGGTCACATTGGTGAGGAATGGGGTGCTGCAGTGGTGGGGCCACAGCAATTGCGCATTTGTTCCTCGGCTGGCTGCCCATTCGATTTGGAGAAAAAATTTTTAATTTTAGATGCGCAGCAATCATTTACCTCAATAGAGGAAATTAAGAAAGGATTAAAAGACGTATTTTGATTTTAGTAATGCGATGAAGAAACTTGGATTTTGGTTGTATCAGCCTTATAAGTGGTTGATATTTATCCCTCTTTTTGTGGTGAACAGTCTGCTGTTTTCGTTTTTAGCGGCGTTGTTCTCCATTGTTATCAATCCTAAAACGGGTAGTTTTTTTGGTGCCCTCTGGGCGCGTATTTCAGCCTTGTTAACGCCCATGGTGGTAACGGTTAAAGGACGGGAGAATGTGGATAAAAAGCAATCCTATGTGATTGTGGCCAATCACCAGAGCGGATATGATATTTTTGTGTTATATGGTTGGTTAGGCATCGATTTTAAATGGGTTATGAAAAAAGAGTTGCGCCATGCACCTGGAATTGGTTATGCCAGTCATAAGGTGGGTCATATTTTTCTGGATCGTTCGTCTCCCCGGGCAGCCATAAAGTCCATTGAAGAAGCCAAACGTAAATTGGTCAATGGGACTTCGGTAGTCATTTTTCCCGAAGGAACTCGAAGTGGCACCAATGAGATGCGACGATTTAAAAAAGGTGCGTTTAAAATTGCCTTTGAATTAGGATTGCCTGTTTTGCCGGTGACCATCGTGGATACCTATAAAGTATTGGGGAAGGGGCCCTTTGATTTGTTGCCCGGCCGCACCCAAATGATTCTTCATCCACCCATCAATACATTGGATTACATGGATCGGCAGGACGAGCTGATGGAAAAAACCAGGAATATCATACGTTCAGGTTTGCCTGGTGAAGCTTGAAAATGTTAGGGTTTATCCCTAGCTTATACTTTTAAAACAAAGAGATGAGAATGTGGAAGCAATTTTGTTTGATTTTAGTACTGTGTCTACCATTTGGGGTGGCTGCTCAATCCGGTTTGTCTACCAAATCGAAAAAAGCACAGGCGCTGTTTGTGTCGGCGGAGGAGGCCTATCGAAAAGGTCAACCCGATGAGGCAATATTGTATCTGGATCAGGCCTTGGAAAAGGATAAGCGGTTTTTGGAAGCCTACCTGTTGAAAGCGGATATCTATTTTAAGATGAAACACTATGAGGCTGAAGTGAAGGAGCTGGAGCAGGTACTGGCCATTGATAGTTCGTTTTTTATTCCGACTTATTATAATATGGGAGTGGCCAAGTATCATGTTGGTGCCTATGATGAGGTGGAATATTGGATGGGACTGTTTGAAACGAAGAATAAAGGCCGGCGTACGCGCCTACGTCCGCAGGAATGGGTCGACCGGGCCGTGTTTGCCAAAGAAGCCGTGAGTCATCCGCTCCCCATCGATCCAATTAATTTAGGGCCTGAAGTCAATAGTGTTTATGATGAGTATTGGCCAAGTATTACGGCAGATGGTGAAAATATCATTTTTACCGTATTGGTGCCCCGTGATACCTTGCGGTTTCAACAACAGGTATTGCCTAAAAATGGGGTGAATTTCAGAGAGGATTTTTACGGTTCGGCTTTTGCACAGAATCAATGGATGCCTCGGCAACCCATATCTTCCATTAATACTGATAGCAATGAAGGGGCTCAGACTTTGTCGGCCGACGGTAACTGGATGTTTTTCACCGCTTGTGGTCGGGAGGATACCAAAGGGAGTTGCGACATCTATTTTTCGCAAAAGATCCTGGGTGGATGGTCTAAGCCTGTTAACCTGGGAGCACCGGTTAATTCCCCTTTCTGGGAGTCGCAACCTACCTTTTCGGCAGATGGAACCACGCTATACTTTATTAGTGGTCGTCCCGGCGGAGTGGGAAGTAATGATATTTGGCAAGCGTCCATTGTGGGTTTCCTTCGGGATGGAACACCTTACTTTGGAGATTTGAAGAACCTGGGCAAAACCGTAAATACTACTGCTGATGAAAGTTCACCTTTTATTCACCAGGATGGACAAACCCTTTACTTTTCATCCAACGGATGGATGGGAATGGGCGCCATGGATTTGTTTCTGTCGCGCAAGGATTCGGCCGGTCAGTGGCAGACGCCTCAAAATTTAGGCTATCCCATTAATTCAGGGAGTGATGAAATAGGCCTGGTGATTAATGCCAAAGGGGATAAGGCCTATTTTTCGTCAGATGGCCTAGGAGATAAGAACAATGGGAAAGACCTTTACATGTTTGATTTGCCTCAGGAAGTCAGACCTGTACCGGCAGCTTATGTGAAAGGGCGAATATTTGATAAGGATACGAAGCAACAGTTGAAAGCCCGCTTAAAGGTAAAAGAGATTGATTCCGGTAACATGATTGCAGCCGTATACTCCACGGAGTATTCCGGGGAATATTTATTTTGTTTGCCGGTCGGAAAAGACTACGGGCTTACAGTGCGAAAACCGGGTTACTTGTTCTATTCCGGATATTTTGATGTGGAAAATCAAAATAGTGTAGATAATCCACAGGTGATAGATATCTATTTAAGTCAGATAAAACCAGGGGAGCGCATTATTTTGCGCAATGTCTTTTTCGAAACAGATTCCTATGTACTGAAACCTGAATCATCGGGCGAACTGCAGGAAGTCATCGATCTGTTGGCTCAAAACAGCGACATGAAAGTGGAGATTGGCGGGCATACGGATAATGTTGGATCGGTGAGCTACAATCAGCAGTTGTCGCAGAAGCGCGCGAAAGCTGTTTTGGATTTCTTACTCTCCAAAGGGATTAGCGGAGATCGTTTGAGATTTAAAGGCTATGGATTTTCGCAACCCATCGATAGTAATGATGCGGAAAGCGGAAGAGCTCGCAACCGACGAACGGAGATTAAAGTGATTGAATAAAAAAAACTGCCTTTCGGCAGTTTTTTTTATTTATTAAGATATTTTGATAATGTATCCATCAATATCTGTAATCGAATGGGTTTGGCCAGGTAATCATCGCAACCGGCCTCCATACATTTCTCGCGCTCACCCGACATCACGTGCGCTGTTTGTGCAATGACCGGAATATCCGGATTAATTGCTTTTATCTCGCGAGTGGCCGTATAGCCATCCATAATCGGAAGCTGTAAATCCATTAACACTAAGTCCACAACGTTATCGCGGAATAAATCAATGGCTTCTTTTCCGTCTTTCGCCCATAGTATGGTGGCTTTGGTTTTCCGCAAGGCAGCATCAAAGAAGATTTTATTGGTGTCAACGTCTTCTACAACAAGGATTACCTTATCTGCCCAATTCTGTACCAGCGAGCTATTAATTGAATCACTTACACTCATTATTCAAAGCTTAGGATTATCGACCTATTTCAGCATTCTAAAATAGAGCTTGTTTTCATATTTTCCAAAAATGTACACAAAAGATACGCTATTTTCTTTGAATAGCAGCATAAGTTGCTGTTTTAATCAAATTGTTCAGGCAGGTGTGTTTTTGTTCAAAGCCCCCTTATTGATCGTAATTTTGCTTTGAACCTAATAGCCGTTTAATTACATTCGCGATATTAGAAGTGGATAGGTTTATGCAGTATCAAATTGGATTAGTATGGCTTTTGGCAGCTTTGTCTTCAATTGCCAGTGGGCAGGAAGAAGCGAAGCGTTTGAAGGGTAAGTGGACCATTGAGCAAAAATTAGCTCAGCTATTTATTACAGTGGATTCACTTTATGATGATTCATATCCTTATCAACCTGGTTTTATTATCGAAGGCAGAAGCAAGGATGAGGCAAATGCAAATGAGAGTAGAGGGGGGCGTGCAGCTCTTCCAATTTTGGATGTGCGTCAAGGTATACCGGATCAATTGGGCTTACCTTTTCCGCAGACCATAGCCTTGCAATCCATAACAGATACCGTTTGGGTGGATTCGTTGATACATCATACTGAATTATACAGTCAGATGTTGGGATATGGAGGCATATTCGTAACCCAGCCTAATTTGCATTTATCTACCAAATTAGAAACACAACTCTATTTTTCGGTTGATTCGCCCCGTGTATACACAAAAATTCAGGTGGTTCCTTTTCCGGCAAACATCCTGAAACAAATTCATTATCGGGAGTGGGAAAAGGTGCAGATTAATGCGGATAAGCCTCATTATCCGGCCGATTTTATTGGTTTTCGCTTCGGTGATGAAAACTGGTTAACAGGATCGGCCGCATTAGAGGTCTCATTCGAAGAAATGTTGCATGACAAAGTACTCTTTTATACCAGTCAATTTAGTACAGATCATCAAAAACTGGTTCGGATTGTTAAGGACAGATTGATGGAAGTGGATTTGATTCATCAACGTATGGATGAGCTAATCGCACTTAAGGAGAAGGTTCATTTGGTCAGTGATTCTGTTTCCTTAGTGCAACGCCAGCGTGAACAAATGGTGCTGCGGCTGGCTGCGATGCGTCAATCTACCATTGCATTTGAGCGGACACCTTTGTTGCCCATAAACAGGGTGGATTCGGTTTCCATTTCGGTTTGGGATATCCGAATGTCACCCGATCAAACATTTATGGAGAAAGCCCGGTTTTATCATCCCGGTATCGATTCTTTGCGACAGGCCAAACCAACCGATTTGGTGCTTGTATTAAGTGATTCGCCAACTCAATTGGAGTTGGCAGTAAAGGGACTTCCGGCCTCATCAACCGGTATGGGGAGCCGGAAAATACTATTGGCCATTGGAACCAATCATTTTGCTTGCAAGGAGAGTATTCTGAAACAGTTTGATGCCGTGGTAATTGTGCATGAAAAATGTCCGTATGAATGGTGTCTTTTGGCCCAAACCTTATTTGGGGGGGTGCCCATTGAAGGACAATACATGCTTTCGGAGTCGTTGAAGAAATTGGGCTTTTATCCTGTACATACTCAAAAAACACGCTTAGGATTTAGTTTTCCCGAATTTGTGGGGATGTCGCAGGATACCTTGCTGTTGATCAATGCTAAGATACGAAAAGCCATTGGGGAGGAAGCCATGCCTGGAGTTCAGCTTTTGGTGGCGCGCAAAGGCGAAATTGTCCTTGATCAGGTATATGGTCATCATAAGTACAATGATAAACAAGATGTCGGTACCGGAGATCTGTATGATTTGGCCTCCGTTACAAAACTGGCAGCCACCTTTCCATTGGTTATGAAGCTGTATGAAGAAGGGTTGCTGGATTTGGATCAACCCATTGGGCCATTTATTTTGCATTCCGATACTACCGATAAAAGAGACATTACGCCTCGTGAGATATTGTTGCACCAAAGTGGATTGCGAAGTTACATGGCCTTTCATTATTCCGCAATAGATACGAATTCCATTGACCAGGCTTTGTATAGCCGTCGGTATTCATCTCAATATAACATCCGTTTAGATCGCCGATTGTATCAGAATAGAGATGCCCGCTTTCGAAAGGATGTATTTCAATCAACGGGCGATTCGCTGTTCTCCATCCGGGTTTCTGAAAAAATGTATATGAATCGGCATTTTGTGGATTCCATGTATGCACAGATCCTGAACAGTGACTTGGATCAGTGTAAAGACTATCGTTACAGTGATCTGGGTTACCTGTTGCTGCAAAAAGTCATTGAAAGGATCGGCCATAAATCCATTGATCAGCTTTTTGAAGAGAGCTATTCGAAGCCTTTGGGAAGTGCCAGGTTATGCTACCGCCCCTTGGATAAATACCCCAGGGAACTGATTGTTCCCACCGAAGATGATCTGGGGTTTCGAAAGGAATTGTTACAGGGCTATGTGCACGATCAGGCGGCTGCCATGTTGGGTGGTGTGGCTGCCCATGCCGGTTTGTTTTCAAATGCTGAAGATTTGGCTAAATTGGCTCAGATGCTACTCAATGGCGGAGAATATGGGGGACACCGTTACTTAAATGCAAGCACCATCAATCAGTTTACTGCACCTGTCAATAATGGGAACCGTCGGGGCATGGGAGTGGATAAGCCGGAGTTTGATCCTGAAAAGAGTAGTCCATCTTCTTTAATGGCATCGCCTTCTTCTTACGGCCATTCAGGTTTTACTGGTACATTGATATGGATTGACCCTGAATATGAATTGGTGTACATTTTTCTATCGAATCGAGTGCATCCGCGTGCGTATAATAAAAAATTAATTGAATTAAACGTCAGAACCGAGGTGCAAGACCTCATCTATAACTCGATCACGAAGTCGTCAATAAGTGTTAAAAAATAAATCGAAAGGTTTCGATAACTTATAAATTAACTTAAAATGGTTATTAAAACTTTGGAATATTTTTATTTTTAATCATTATAAATTGTAAATTTGCACTTGTTCTAAAACCAAAAATTCTTCAACAAAGTAGTTATGATAGAGAAATTCAATCAGAAAATTTCACCTACCGGAAAATTTAAGAATGAGGGATACCATAACGACCCTTATTTACGTGCATTGATTACGAAACACGAAAAAATCTCCACTAAGATTTACGGTTCTTCCACGGAAGGTTCAAAAGCTGTGGCATCGGAGATCGCTTCCATTATAAAGATTAAAGAATTAGAGGGGCAGAAGTGTGTGTTGGGTTTAGCTGTTGGATCAGCCCCAAGTGAAGTGTACGAGGAGTTAATCCGGATGCATAAAAAAGAGGCCCTAAGTTTTAAAAATGTGATTGTTTTCAATGTGATGGAATACTATCCCATCTCCAGCAATGCCCTGCAAAGCTTTAATCGCAACATCCGGGAGAAGTTCTTTCAGCATGTGGATTTGTTAGATGAGAACATCCACTACCTGGACAGCACCATCCCACAGGAAAAGATTTATGATTTCTGTCGTAGCTACGAAGAGAAAATTGAAAAACTGGGTGGTATTGACATGCAAATATTGGGTATTGGTCGTACTGGTCACATTGGTTTAAATGAGCCGGGATCATCCGTAAATTCATTGACGCGCATTGTGTCTCTGGATGACATTACCCGAACAGAGGCTGCGTCGGATTTCTTTAGTAAAGAAAACTCGCCACGTAAGGCCATCACCATGGGGATTAAAACCATCTTAAATGCCAAGCGGGTGCGCTTGTTAGCCTGGGGTGAAGGGAAAGCAGATGTGTTGAAGAAAACCATTGAAGGGGCCGTGAGCGAAGAGGTTCCTGCGTCTTTCCTTCAAAAGCATGAGAATTGTAAAGTGATTATTGATGAAGCGGCCAGTGCTGAATTAATACGGGTTAAAACGCCTTGGTTAATTGATAGTGTGGAGTGGGATGATCGCTTGATTAAAAAGGCGGTGGTTTGGTTATGCTTAAAAGTTAATAAGCCCATCCTGAAGTTGACCGATCGTGATTACAACGACAATGGTATGGGGGATATTCTGGCAGAAAGAGGATCGGCGTATCAAACAAATATCCGCATCTTTAATGAATTACAACATACCATTACCGGATGGCCGGGTGGTAAACCCAATGCCGATGATACCTACCGTCCGGAGCGTAAAGATCCGGCTAAAAAGCGTGTGATTATCTTTAGTCCACACCCCGATGATGATGTGATTTCCATGGGAGGAACCATGTTACGTTTAGTGGATCAGGGACATGAAGTACATGTGGCTTACCAGGTCTCAGGTAGTATTGCGGTTTCGGATGATGATGTATTGCGTTACATAGATTTCATTGATGATTATACAACTGACCTGAAAGGTGAAAATAAAGAGCTTTTGGATTCGCATGCTAAGATTCGTGAGTTTCTGGCGAATAAAAAGCCCGATCAGGCCGATTTGCCGGAAATACGTCGTATTAAAGGATTGATTCGTGTAGGCGAAGCCAAAGCAGGATGTCGATATGCCAATGTGAAAGACGAGCATGTACATTTCCTTAATTTGCCTTTCTATGAGTCGGGAAGTGTTGAGAAATTGCCGATGGGTAAAGCCGATGTGAAAATTGTTTCTGATTTGATTAAGGAAGTGAAACCACATCAGATTTATGCGGCCGGTGACCTTTCTGATCCGCATGGTACTCACCGCGTGTGTTTGGATGCTATTTTCCAGTCCATTGATGTGCTGAAGAAAGAAGCCTGGATGAAAGATTGTTGGGTGTGGTTGTATCGCGGTGCCTGGCACGAGTGGGAAATTCACAACATCGAAATGGCGGTGCCCATTAGTCCGGATGAGTTGATGCGCAAGCGAAATGCCATTTTCAAGCACCAGTCGCAAAAAGATGGTGCCATGTTCCTGGGGGGTGATAATCGTGAATTCTGGCAACGGGCCGAAGCGCGTAACCGGGGAACGGCGGATACTTACAATGATTTAGGATTAGCGAGTTATGAAGCCTTTGAGGCCTTTGTACGCTACGAATTTCTATAACAAAATTTGGATTTAAGTTAGATTAATGTGTGTTATGTCCGGGGCGAAAGCTTCGGGCATTTTTTTATTCAGTGGCTGACAATCTGTTTTTTGTCAGCCTCCGAATACGATGTTGGCTGTTACAAATTATAGAATGTCTCAAAAGCCTTGATGACATATGAATGATCTTTCACGCCTCCCAGTTCACGTACGGAATGCATGCCCAACATCGGATTACCCATGTCAACCGTGCGAATGTCAATTTTTCCGGTGGATACATTTCCAAGCGTAGATCCGCCTACCATGTCCGAGCGATTCACAAATTTTTGAACCGGCACGCCGGCCAGTTTGCAGATGGTTTCGAACACGGCACTGCTGTCGCCATCGGTGGTATATTTTTGGTTCGCATGTATTTTAATCACCGGACCACCATTGATGACCGGATGTAAAACCGGATCATGCTTGTCAACCTGATTGGGGTGGATGGAATGGGCCATGTCCGCGGAGATCATGAACGATTTGTAGATGGTGCGATCCAACGCTTCCTTGGATTTACCCAGTTTTTCCATGATGCGTTCAATGATATTGCGCAATACCGGAGAACCTGCTCCCTGCTTAGTCACACTGCCGACTTCTTCGTTATCAAAAATACAAAGCATTTTGGTCGATTGGGTATCTGTGGCCGCTAACAGTGATTTCAAGCCTGCATGTACCATGGCTAAATCGTCCAATTTGCCGCAAGAGATAAATTCTTTTTCGGTGCCGATGATGGAGCCTTTTTCCCACTCATAAAGGAAGACATCAAAATCAATGATGTCATCAGCATCCACTTGTAATTCTTTGGCCAGTAGTTTAATCAGATAGTTGTCTTTTTCCAGATCGGCATTGACCGATTGTACCAACGGCAGCATGTCTTTTTGCATGTTCAGACCTGCGCCCTCATTTACTTCCCGGTTCAGATGGATGGCGATGCTGGGGATAATAACCAGCGGTTTGCGAAAATCCATTAAGCGATGCGTGGGTTCCAATGGATTGTGGGATTTTAATATCACCCGACCGGCTAATGACAATGGACGATCTAACCACGTCCTCAGAATGGGACCGCCATATACCTCGGTATTTAATTTAAGGTATTTGCCATCGACAATCATTTCGGGCTGTGGTTTCACCTTAAAGCCCGGGGAGTCCGAGTGCGCACAAATGAATTTGATGCCTGTTTCTTCGGGTTCTGATTCGCCAATTTGAAACGCAAAAATAGCCGTTCCATTTTTGATAGTGTAATATTTACCCCCTTTTTCGATGGTCCAAGGCGCTGTCAAATCCAGTTTTTTATAGCCGTTTTTATCCAGTTCACGCGCTGTATTTTCTACAGCATGAAAAGCTGTTGGGCTATGGTGGATAAAGTCAATTAATTCCTCCGCTAATTGAATTTCTTTAGTCATAGTTATATAATTTTATTTTCCGAAGGGCAAGGTAACGAAAATGCGACACAGTAATGCTGAGAAAGCTCAGTTGTGACGATGATCCTGTATTTTAGTGCGGGGAATGAAAAAGGGCAGTGAGATGAAAATCACTGCCCTTGTAAAAGAATATAGTTGTGAAGAAGCAATAACTTACATAAAAAACTAAGCCTCTTTTATGCTTATAGGTTCGCCAGTTTCCACCGGATTGTTGGGATTATTACTCCATTCAAACCAGCCGCCATCAAAAACAGCTATTTTGGGCCAGCCCATTAACCAGGCATTAAAGAAGGCTTCACTGCCCCGCCAGCCGGTGCCGCAATAAAAGGCCAGCTGTTTGTTGGGGGTGATTCCGGCTTGTCGCCACATGTCAGCGATTTCATGATATTCCCGCGTGGTATGATCCAGATTACGATAGTTTTCCATGTGATACGCGTCACTGCCACAATTGCCAAAAATAGCTCCCGGGATCCGGCCTTTTTTAGTGATGTAATGATACCCACTTACTTCACCAATGAATTCGCGCCAGCTGCGGATACTGACCAGTTCGCCATCCGGTGAGGCCAGGATTTTTTTGGCTTCCGGAACATCCACCGCCCATTGTGGACAGGCGGGAAGGTTGGTTCCAAAATCTGATTCGACAATGGGGTAACAAGGTTTATGACTCACTTCAAAGCCGGCACTTTTCCAGGAAGTGATTCCCCCATTCAGAACCCTGACATCTTTTACTCCGGCATAAAGCATAATAAACGCGCAGCGAATGGCACCTAAATGTCCGGCACTGCTTCCTGGAAAGGGATCATCGTTGTTGGGATGCGAAAAACGACCATACAATACAACGGTAGTGTTGCAGGTGATACCCAGGTTTAAAAGGTTTGTTTTCAGTTCTTCTGGTGACCTTCTGTTCCAGGTATCCGGTGATTCCAATAAGAGGGTGTCCAAGGGAATGGCTCCTGGGATATGTCCTTCGGCATAATCCTTTGGATTTTGATAATGGGCATGGCAAATAACCACCTTTTTACCGGTATAATTGGGTTCGCGAGTCACCATGAGTAAGGAATACAGCCATTGTGGAAAAACCAGTTTTTTATAGTTGAAAAGGTGTTCCATGGGCAGATCCTCATTGACGGACCATTCATCAATAAAATGATAATAGACCTTGACGTGCTGAAAACCATTTTTAATTAAAAGTTTGGCCATTTTGTTGATGGTGGCATCCTCATAGCCATAAATGGTAATCGACCGGTGGGGTAGAATATTTTTTGATTCCAAGAGTTCCTGCATCTCAAAAATGAAATGGGTCCATGAAATCGGAAAGCTTTTCGCACCTTTTATGTGACCGCCCCGCGTTTCTTGTTGGAGAGACCACCCATTATAAGCTTCTACAGGACGTATATCAAGAATGATCTCATGGGGTGTACTTAGTAATTGATTCAGTTGGTCAGTCGTGATTTCGATCGGCAGCTTACTCATGTTTTTGGTTTTAAAATGAATCAATGGAGCTACCAATAAATTTATGCAGGAAAAAGGAAAGGGTCAAGAGGGAGATTGAAATTTGCAGAAGTATATTTGTGTGCTGGTATAAACGAAAAAAGCCATCTCTGTAAGAGATGGCTTCCGATATCTTCAATGCGAAACTTCTAGACTATGCTAATTTAACGTTTACAGCATTTAATCCTTTACGACCTTCTTGTAGTTCGTAAACAACTTCATCGTTTTCTTTAATCTCATCAATAAGACCAGTTACGTGTACAAAATACTCTTTGCTAGTCTCTTCGTCTTTAATGAAACCATAACCTTTAGTTTCGTTAAAGAATTTTACAATTCCTTTATTCATTTTATTCATTATTTAATTCGGAACAAATGTATGAACAATTTTTAAAGTTCAAATGGTTTTTATGGAGAAACGCGCCTTTTTTTAGATTTTTTTTAAAAAATTAGAAATCACCATTTATACAGCTGTATTTTTTAGGTAATGGGATCTGGCTAGGCGAGTTTCGTCCTCCCTTTTCGCTGTTTTGTTTGGAAATGTTATCTTCGCTTTCCAGGACCGACCTGTGTTGGAATCATCTTATTATTAAAACTGATTCGAATAGCGAAACCAGAGAACTATGATTGTTTGTATTGCAGAGAAACCGAGTGTAGCTTTTGAGATCGCCCAAATTGTAGGCGCTAAATCAAAGCGCGATGGGTATTACGAAGGTAATAATTACTGTGTGACCTGGACTTTCGGGCATCTCTGTACCCTCAAAGAGCCACATGACTATTTGCCGGAGTGGAAACGCTGGAACATGGGAACCTTGCCAATGATTCCTTCGCGCTTCGGAATTAAAGTCATCGCTGATAAAGGTATTCAGAAACAATTTAACCACATTGTGAAATTAGTGGCTAAAGCTGATGAAGTGATCAACTGCGGTGATGCCGGCCAGGAGGGGGAATTGATACAGCGGTGGGTGTTACTGAAAGCCGGGACGAAATGTCCGATCAAACGCTTATGGATTTCTTCGTTGACCGAAGAGGCTATTCGGGAAGGGTTTCAAAAGTTGCGTGACAACAAGGAGTTTGATAATTTATATGCAGCCGGTAGCAGCCGCGCTATTGGTGATTGGTTGCTGGGCTTGAATGCCACCCGTTTGTATACGCTCAAGTATGGGCAATCCGGGCAGGTGCTTTCCATTGGCCGGGTGCAAACACCAACCCTGGCGCTGATTGTGGAGCGGCAAAAGAGCATCGATGACTTCAAGCCGGAGACCTATTGGGAGATGAAAACGGTCTTTAAAGAGGTTCTGTTTTCAGCCACTAAAGGCCGATTTGATAAAAAGGAAGAAGGGGAGGCCTGGTTGGAAAAAATCAAGGGTGAAGCTTTCGAAATAAAAGATTTCTCCCGCAAAAAGGGAAAGGAGGCGCCACCGCGCCTGTTTGATTTGACCTCCCTGCAAGTGGAGTGTAATAAGAAATTTGGTTTTTCAGCCGAAGATACTTTAAAGACTATACAGGCCTTGTATGAGAAGAAATTGACCACGTATCCCCGGGTGGATACCACGTTTTTGAGTGAGGATATTTACCCCAAAGCCCTGGGGATTCTCAAAGGGTTGAAGGATCATGCGCAGCTTGTACAGCCTTTGTTAGGTAGTAAGCTAAAGAAGTCTAAAAAGGTTTTTGATGATAAAAAAGTCACCGATCACCATGCCATCATCCCCACAGGCGTGCATGCGAAAGCCATGGGACGCGATGAAAAGTTGGTGTATGAAATGGTGACCCGCCGGTTTATTGCTTGTTTTTATCCCGATAGTACCATTTCCAATACGCAAGTGCTGGGTGAAACGGCAGGTCTTTCGTTTAAAGCCACCGGTAAACAGGTCTTAGATCCGGGATGGCGCGTGGTATTTAGTACCGGTCAGGAAAAGGAAAAAAAGGCCGATGACATCATGCCCGAATTCACCAAAGGCGAGAGTGGGCCCCATGAGCCGCAGCTAGCCGAGAAGGAGACGCAACCTCCCAAGCCCTATTCCGAAGCGACCTTACTGCGGGCCATGGAAACGGCCGGTAAGCAGGTGGATGACGAAGAATTGCGTGACATCATGAAAGAAAATGGTATTGGACGGCCATCCACACGGGCGGCCATCATTGAAACACTGTTCCGGCGTAAGTACATTTCTAAGGTGCGCAAGAACCTGCACCCAACCGTTACAGGGACCCAATTGATTGATACCATCAATAATGACCTGCTGAAGTCGGCTGAGTTAACCGGTATTTGGGAGAAAAAATTGCGCGAAATCGAAAAAGGGCAATACGATGTCGGTACCTTTATGGATGAGTTGAAGCAGATGGTTTCCGACATAGTGTTTCACGTTAAGCACGATCGAAGTGCTAAAAAAATTGAAGTGGTGGAAGAAGAGGGAGCTGTCAAAGAGCAACCCCAAGAGACTGTCAATACAACACCTGAAACGCATGTACTGACGTGTCCAAAGTGCAAAGAGGGACACATGTTAAAGGGGAAAAGTGCCTACGGCTGTTCCCGATTTAAAGAGGGGTGTCACACCGTTATCAAGTTTGAGTTTAGGGGTAAAAAATTAACCGATAAACAAATTGAACAACTCATCCTGAAAGGGAAAACGGCAAAGATTAAAGGATTTACCGATGGGGATCAAAAAGTGGATGGTGTCATTAAATTCAACAGTGCTTTTCAGCCCGAATTGGAGATTGAACAGCCTGAAACCTGGACGTGTCCGGTCTGCAAACAAGGCACGGTCATCAAAGGCAAAGCGGCCTATGGCTGTGATAATTTCCGTAACGGCTGTAAGTTGCGCATAGCCTTTGAGTATTATGGCAAAAAGCTGTCTGATAAACAGGTGGAAGCCTTGGTGTTGAAAGGAAAAACGCCAAAGATCAAAGGCTTTATTCATCCCAAAACCAATGAACCGTTTGATGCGTCGCTGTATTTCAATGAGGAGAATCGTATTGCGGTGGAGAAGAAATAGTTTATCTGCTTCATTAAGCGCGCTCAACGCAGGAGGTAAATTATATCAGGGCTGTTTGAATTAAGCTGGATTTATAAATGCCCGGTGGCGGATGATGTTCGTCTGTTGTGGGTGTCCCTGTTGGAGTAAAAAACGCAAGTCTTGTCACCTAAACCGCCGTTTGAAGGACCCAAAATGGGGTCTGCGCTGCCAGATGACCATTGGGGGTGTCGACTACCGGCTTCTACTGCAGTAGGACGCCGTTTGTCAGGCCGCAAACAGACCTCTGCTGTTGCAGGAAGCCATGTGGCGACTCATGCATCCCTTTCCAGCCTGGTAGAAGGCCATTTCCGAAGTCAACAATGCCCTTCTGGCCGGCTGGAAAGGCCTTTTGTGTTGATAAAATACTGCAAGAGCTCTGATAGAAATGGGTTGAGAGTGGTGAATAATACTTTTGACCGGGTTTCGTTTACCTTTTTGAACATCCTTATCCCCCTGGTTTTTCTTTTTTGCAGCATTTTTACATCATATAAAGCAAAACTTTAACTTGATATATGATGAATAATAGAACCCGTAGTTTGTTTGTGGCGGGATTGGGCCTGTTGGCTGGTCTGAGCAGTCCGGCAGAGGCAAAAAAGAAAGTCTCGGAAGAAAGCCCCAAAAAACCACACATCTTTTTGATCATGACGGATCAGCAACGCGGTGATTGCATCGGGAAGAGTAATCCGTTGGTTAAAACGCCAAGTTTAGATCAGCTGGCCAATGACGGTGTTTGGTTTACCAATGGTTATTCCTCCGTCCCCAGCTGTACCCCTGCACGGGCCGGCTTATTAACCGGTCAGTCACCCTGGCACCATGGCATGCTGGGGTATTTCAAAGTGGCGCGGAAGTATCCTTATGAAATGCCGCAAATGTTGGAAGAAGCTGGTTATTATACCGTGGGTATTGGCAAAATGCATTGGTATCCGCAGCGTAATTTACATGGTTTTCATCAAACCCTGTTGGACGAAAGTGGCCGGGTGGAAGATGAAAATTTCATCAGTGATTACCGGCAATGGTTTCAGCAGAAAGCCCCACAACTCGATCCGGATGCCACGGGTATCGGATGGAACGAGCATCGATCCGGCACTTATGTGCTGGCTGAAGACTTACATCCCACCTACTGGACCGCTCAAATGGCCATTGACATCGTTCATGATTACGATAAGGATGAGCCGCTTTTTATGAAAGTGAGTTTTGCCCGCCCTCACAGTCCCTATGATCCGCCAAAGCGTTACTTAGATATGTATGCAGAAACGCCCATCCCGGCGCCTTATGTGGGGGAGTGGGCTCAACAATACGGTGATAACCCCATGACACCCGACGCTGCCTTTGGTGATTTTGGCCAGGCGCATGCCATAGAATCACGCCGTCATTATTATGCTTCCATTACTTTTATAGATGATCAGATTGGACGTTTCATTGAAGAATTGAAAAAGGCGGGTATGTACGACAATGCACTGATTGTATTTACCTCTGATCATGGCGATATGTTGGGCGATCATCACCATTGGCGAAAAACCTACGCCTATGAAGGCTCCACCCATGTGCCTTACATCATGAAATGGCCATCCTCCGAAAAAGCGAAAGTAAAAAAAGGAAGCGCATTGGATCAGCCCGTGGAGTTGCGCGATTTCCTGCCGACTTTTCTGGATGTGGCGGAAGTGGCCATACCAGAGGAGATGGACGGTCAATCGTTGCTGACTTTAGTAAAGGATAAAAAAGCAGTGTGGCGCGAATACATCGACCTGGAGCATGCCACCACCTATAAGGAGCATAACTATTGGTGTGCCCTAACTGATGGAAAAGTCAAATACGTGTGGTTCTTCCGGACGGGTGATGAACAGTTATTCGATATGGCCAAAGACCCGGGTGAATTAACCAACCTTATTGATGCAGCTTCTTATAAAGAAACGGCTCAGTTGTGGCGGAACCGGATGGTCCAACACCTGGGTGAACGTGGCGAACCCTATGTGGTGGATGGTAAACTCAATGTCTTTCAAAAAAACATATTGACGAGTCCTTACTATCCGCAGGACGGAAAATGATATCCTGAATAATTCCTCTTATCTTAAGGGGAATTGTTTTTTTGTCTCATCTCAAATGTCACCGACTCATGAAAAAAATCACTCTCTTATTACTTGTCAGCCTTGGTCTGATGGCTTGCAGTCAGACCAAACCAAAGGATTATTTATCGGAATCAACTGAGCAGAAAGCGGAGCGCATGAAATGGTGGCGCGATGCCGGGTTTGGCATGTTCATTCACTGGGGACCCTATGCCGTGCCGGCGGGTTACTATCGGGGCGAGGCTGTTCCGGGAGTGGGGGAATGGATCATGAGTTCGGCGAATATTCCGGTCGCAGAATATGAAGTTTTTGCCCGTGACTTTCATCCTACCGACTTTAATGCCGAAGAGTGGGTGCGATTGGCCAAAACAGCCGGTATGAAATACGTCGTAATCACGTCTAAACATCACGATGGATTTTGCTTGTGGGATTCCAGGGTTACGGATTATGACTTTATGGATTTTACAGCCTTCAAAAGGGATCCTCTAAAGGAATTGGCGGCGGCTTGTCAAAAGGAAGGCCTCGTGCTCTGTTTTTATCATTCCATCATGGATTGGCACCAGGCGGAAGCAAAGGGCGAATCCTTTACCAGTTATCGCGAAAATTATCTGAAACCCCAATTGAAGGAGCTGCTCACCAATTATGGGCCCATTGGGGTACTTTGGTTTGATGGGGAGTGGATCGATGAATGGACCGAAGAGCAAGGCCGTGATTTGTACAATTATTTGCGGAATATCCAACCAGATGTAATCATTAATAACCGGGTAGGGAAAGGGCGTGATGGCATGCAGGGTATGAATAAAGCTGGTGAGTATGTTGGTGATTTTGGTACTCCCGAACAGGAAATATTGGATGTGGCCAGCGATTTGGATTGGGAAGCATGCATGACCATGAACGATACCTGGGGCTACAAAAGCGATGATCACAATTGGAAATCAGCCCGTGACCTGATTCATAACCTGGTGGATGTGGCCGCTAAAGGAGGTAATTACCTGTTGAATGTAGGACCGGATGCGCAAGGTGTCATTCCTGCAGAAAGTGCCAGTCGACTGGCGGCCATTGGGCAATGGATGGCCGTTAATCATTCAGTGGTTTATAATAGCTCCCAATGGGTCCGGTATGGGGAGGGTGAGGAGGTGCGTTATACCGTTTCAAAAGATGGCCGATTGCAGGTTACTCTGTTGGAGAGGCCCAATGAACAAAAAACCTTTCGATACATCCATCCCAAAGAAGGAACAAAAATATCGGTATTGGGATCGGATGTAGAACTGAAATGGCAGTTTGATGAGGTGAATGGTACGACCGTTTTCTTTCCGGATAGTTGGCGCACGCAAGCCAGCCAATCGGATCAATATGCCTGGACTTTAGTAGTTTATAGCTATCTTCCGCAGGTCACCTCGCAGCCGGTGATTATCTATAATGATAAAAAGGGCGTAACCAAAGAGCTCTTTGGTGAGAAAGCCATTGTAACGCTGCTAGGCGAAGAGGGGACTCAATTGTTTTATCAAATAAATAATGGTCCCGTGCAGACGTATCATGCCCCCCTCGAACTAACCCAAACAACCGCTTTGGCTGTTTTTGCCCACAAGCCCGGCCTGGTCACATCTGAAACGGTTAAAGCGGAATTTTTTCATACCTCCGCGTTTCATGAATTGAAGTTAAGTCCCGCACCCAGTTCCAATTACCGGGCTGATGGTAACCTCAGTCTGTTTGATGGGCAACGCGGCTCCGATAATTTCAAAGATGGCAAATGGCTGGGTTTTGAAGGAGATGACGTACAAATCATCGTGGATCTGGGGGCGGTAAAAGCAATCAGTGAGATACGGCTCAGCTGCCTGCAAAACCTGGGAGCCTGGATTTTTTATCCGCAACAACTCACTTATGAATTAAGCCAGGATGGAGTGGTCTATTCCACAGTATACACCTATCAGCACCAGGTGACCAAGGCCGATGCCAATGGCTTTTCGGAGTTTCCTTTTGCACTGAAGGACACCAAAGCCCGTTATATTAAAATCAATGCTAAAAATATAGGCGTATGCCCGGGCTGGCACGATGGATCTGGGGGTAAAGCCTGGATGTTCATCGATGAACTGCTGGTGGAAACCAAATGACCGGTGGTCCTCAAGCCCGGACTTCTGTCTGGGGGAATTAAAAACAATCATGCACAACAAGGACTTTAGTCCGGTTTACCATGTTTAACTGTAACGTATCAATGCAATGTTTAGAAATACCATAATTTTACTGTGCTTCCTATGTTTAGTTAGTTGTCAGCCCGATCAAAAGCGGCCACCCAATATTATTTTCTTTCTGGTGGACGACATGGGTTGGAATGATCCGGGATTTATGGGCAGTACTTATCATCAAACGCCCCGCATGGATCAGCTGGCTGCCGAAGGCATGGTATTCACCCAGGCCTATGCCAATTGCGCCAATTGTGCACCCACGCGGGCTTCCTTACTATCGGGGCAGGAGATTCCACGCCATGGCATTTACACGGTGGGTAATCCGGCAAGGGGAAAGGCAGAAAACCGAAAATGGATACCTGCGCCCAATCGCACTGAATTGGATACGGCCATCGTCACCCTGGCTGAAATGCTGCGCAGTGCAGGTTACGCCACGGCTCACATTGGCAAATGGCATTTGGGACATGGTAAAACGGGTCCGCTCAATCAAGGGTTTGATGTGAATGTGGGGGGCACCCACAAAGGACATCCGGGATCCTACTTTAGTCCTTATAACAACGAAGCGCTTGCCGATGGGCCGGCGGGAGAATACCTCACAGACCGGCTGACTCAAGAGGCGGTGAATTACATAGCTGATCATAAAGATCGGCCGTTTTTCATGTTTTTTTCCCATTACTCCGTGCACACGCCCATCCAGGGGAAGAAAGAGCTGGTAGAGAAATATGCGCAATTGAAAGGCGATGAGCGGCACCATCATCCGGTGTATGCCGCCATGATGGAAAGTACCGATCAGAGTTTGGGGCAGGTAGTGGATGCCCTGAAGGCGCAAGGCATAGATGACAACACCTTACTGGTCTTTTTCTCCGATAATGGCGGTCATGCTATCTATACCAATATGGCTCCCTTGCGTGGTAGTAAGGGGTCTTTTTACGAGGGAGGCATTCGGGAGCCCCTGGTCATGTGGTGGCCCGGGCAGATTCAACCCGGTACCTGTTCAACGCCGGTGACCGGCATGGATTTTTACCCCACCTTTGCGCGGCTCGCACAGGCTGAACGCCCCAATCAGCCGGTGGATGGCATGGATGTAATGCCGCTGGCATGGGGGACCGGTCAACTTGCAGACCGGGATTTGTTTTGGCATTTTCCGGCCTATCTGGAGGGGTATCTCCCCGGGCAGGTGTGGCGAACAACACCTGTCTCTGTCATTCGATCGGGCCAATGGAAGTTGTTGCATTATTATGAAACGGGGCTCAATGAACTGTACAATCTGGAAACCGATCCGTATGAAACCACCAACCTGGCTGGTGAACAGGAGCAGGTAACCGAGGATTTACTAAAGCGCTTACGGAAATGGCAAAAAGAGACCGGTGCATTAATCCCAACAGAACTAAATCCGCGCTATCGGGAAAGTGAATAGTGGAATCCATGAATACCACTTGTTGCCGCCAATGCATGGTGTGTATTCTCATCGGATAAATAGGATCACATAGAATAAAAAGACGTTTTATCCGGCTTGTCTTGCTAGGTAGAGCGTCTTTTTTTACTTTTGATCGGTTTTTACATCCTTCAGGTTTCTCATTTGGTAATGAGAGGCCTTAATTTGAGGGGTAAGACCAATAAAAATGGCAAAGGGTACGTTATTTGTGAGGAGGATAGGAGGTTGATCCGATGCGTTTAATATTAACTGATATACCTATTTTAGGATGAGATTTAGCAGGTTCTGTGTTATTGGAGTATCGATTCTGGCTTTTGCGGTGGCATCCATCACGAGTGTGGCGCAGGAGGTCAAGATAAATGACAAAATCATTATAGAAGGAAAGACCTATTATCTTCATAAAGTTCAAAAGGCAGAAGGCCTGTTTCGCATCAGTGTGAATTATGGGGTGTCGCAAAAAGAATTGCTGGAAGCCAATCCGGATGCTGCATTTGGACTCAAAGAAGGGCAATTGATCAAGGTACCTGTTATCAAAGGACGAAACAGTACCGGGGATGAGCTGCGGGCTACGGAATATGTGTACCATACAGTGGAGAAGGGACAAACGGTTTTTTACCTGTCGCGCAAGTACAATGTTTTCCGTGAAACCATCTATGCCAATAATCCGGGTAGCGATCAGCAATTGTTACTGGGTACGATGATTAAAATACCACGGGAAAAAATTGGCGAGTTGTTACCCAAAGATGATCAGGAAGAGGCGTTTATTTACCATACAGTGAAACCTCAGGAAACCATGTATGCTTTAAAGATGCAATACAACCTGGATATTTCTGAAATAGTAAAGTATAATCCGGCTCTGGAATCCGGTGTTCTGCCTGAGGGATCAGTGGTCCGCATTCCGGTCAAGGCTAAAAGTGAAAAAGTGGTTGTTGTAGAAGGTAGCTCCGATGAAAAGGTGGAGGACGACCTTTACTTGTACCACCGCATTGAGGCAGGAGAGACCTTATTCAGTATTGCCTTGCAATACCGTGCCAAGTCTCAGGATGTAGAGCAGGCCAACAGTGCTGTGAACCCCGATGATTTGCCCATTGGCTACCTGGTTCGTATCCCGAAATCAAGCCTGAAAACGGGGTTTGAAAAAGTAGAAACGGATAAAGATGGCCTTTTTATTCTACATAAGGCCAAGCGTAAGGAGACGGTGTTTGCCATTTCCAAAATCTACAGCGTGGATATGGATATCCTTCAAAAGTTGAATGCCAATACGGATTTGGTGAACCTGAAAAAAGGTGAAATTGTTAAAGTGCCTACGCAGGAGTGGTTTGAGCAGTATTACCTGCGTCCGGCCAGTGAGGATACAAGAGAAGAGAAGACCACTGAAAACCTGAGTGACTGGAAGGTGGCTACTTGTGGGACCTACGACTACCAGTTGGAGAAACCATTGTTGCGCGTGGCCATGCTGTTGCCCTTTGCCGTGGAGGACTCGCGTAATGCCAATGTGATACAGGAAGAGAAGGACGGTGAGATCATCGAAAAAGTACGGGAAGAAAAAATCATCGCCTATAAATCAAAGGTGTTTGTGGAGTTTTATCAGGGCGCTTTGCTGGCTCTGGATTCTTTGAAAAAAGAAGGGGTTAACGTGGAATTGTTTGTATACGATACAGCGCCTGATTCCAACAAGGTAAAAGCCATTCTGGCCAAACCGGAAATGCCCTATGTGAACCTGATCATCGGACCTGCCTATCCGCAGAATTTGAATGCTGTTTCGGCTTTTGCCAAACAACATGACATTGCTGTAGTGTATCCCTTTTCAACCCGGAATGAGGAGTTGGCTAATAACCCGAGACTGTTTCAGGTGAGCCCGGTGGATACCCTGTTGTTTAAGGAAATGTCTCGGGAGATGATCCCGCAGATCAAAGGCAAGCGGGTAGTCATGATTCGCACCGAGAATGGCTCGCCGGCCTATGAGAATCAGTTTAGTGAGATGCTAAAGAAGAAAATTTATCTGGAGAGCTTTAAAAAAGGTGAGCGTCCTGATTTTGTGGAATACAAATTTAAGCAGGATGATTTAGCCAGTTTAGAGCGCATGTTCAGCCTGGAGAAAGAAAATGTAGTCATCATTCCATCCATTGAAGAGGCACAAGTAAATCGCATCATTACCACCGTAAAAGGGGCCAGGGAGAAAACAAAGGCGGCTGTGACCTTATGGGGGCAACCCGAGTGGCTGAAATTTCAAACCATTAATCCTGAGGATATTCATCAATTAAATGGAAAGATATTTAGTTATTATGCCGTGGATTATACCGATGTGCATAATCAACGTGTGATTAATAATTATCGCCATTGGTTTAAATCGGAACCCATTGCTATTTCGCCCTTGTTTCAAAGTGCCAATGTGCAGTCTAATTTTAGTCGCTATAGCCTGTGGGGATATGATGTGACCTATTATTTTATCAGCGCCTTGAAAAATTATGGAAAGCATTTTGAACACTGTTTACCATATCACCATCCGCATGCGGTACAGGCGAATTTTAATTTTGAGCGTATTTCCAATTGGGGTGGATTTTACAATTCAGGACTCTTTATTTTGAATTTCACTACCGATTATCAAATGCACATTCATCCCGTAGCAAAGGCAGGGCAATCGGTAACGACTCTGCCGGGCTTATAGCACGAGCAGGCTAATGAGCAGGTGATTTTTGTTGTTCATTAAGACTTAGGGAGGTGGTGTCGCAAGTTGGAGCGATGCTGTTTGGCAAGCCGGCGAGCGTGCCCGCAATTCAATCGCTACTGTTTTTCTTTAGGGAGACACCTTTTTGTATCAGGGAGAAGCTGTTTGGCATGGCGACGATACTTTCAGGAGTTGAGGCGATAGTGTTTTTTATGGCGGAGATGTCTCCCTCGGTTAGGGAGATACTGTTTTGCTTTGCGCGGCTGTCTTTCCGGATTGCGACGATGCTGTTTGTGATTGCGGCAACAGTGTCTTATCCCCCGGAGATATTGCTTTGTGTTGATGCTGCTGTGGACTTGCGACAACCTTGAATGGGGGTGGATATTTGTGTTTTATAAAAATGCCTATCCCTAACGTATGGGGTCGCTTTTTTTAATGAATAAATTGCAACTATATTTGCACAAATTTTTATGAATGGTTTCAATTAATCAGCTTACCGTCGATTTTGGCGGTTTTTTCCTTTTTGAAGAGATTTCTTTTCTGATCAATCCCAAAGATCGTATTGGTTTAACCGGTAAAAATGGAGCCGGAAAATCAACCTTATTGAAGATTATGGCCGGTTTGATGGAGCCCACTTCCGGTAATGTGTCCATGCCTCGTGATTTTAAGTTGGGCTACCTGCCGCAGCACATGAACTATGCCGATACCCGCACCGTGGTGGAAGAAGTGGAATTGGCCTTTGGGGAATTGAAATACCTGGAGAAGCAGATTGCCGATTTAAACATTGAGATTGCCGAGCGTACCGATTATGAATCGGATGGGTACATGGACCTGTTGGATCGCCTGAATGAAAAAACAGAGCGCTATAACCTGATGGGGGGCAGTAATCACGAAGCTAAGATTGAAACGACCTTAAAAGGACTTGGTTTCGAACGCAAGGATTTTAACCGTAATACTGGCGAGTTTAGCGGAGGATGGCGCATGCGCATCGAGCTGGCAAAGATTCTATTGGAACAACCCGATATCTTTTTGCTGGATGAGCCCACTAATCACCTGGACATTGATTCCATTCAATGGCTGGAGGATTTCTTGAAAACATACAGTGGTGCGGTGGTGCTCATTTCGCATGATAAGGCCTTTTTGGATAATATTACCAAACGCACCGTGGAGATTTCGCTGGGTAAAATATATGATTACAAAGCTAATTATTCAAAGTTTGTGGAGCTGCGGAAAGAGCGCCGCGAGCAACAAATGGCGGCTTATCGCAACCAGCAAAAGAAAATTGAGGACACGGAGAAATTCATTGAGCGGTTTCGGTATAAATCCACCAAGGCCGTGCAGGTGCAATCGCGCATCAAGCAATTGGACCGCATTGATCGCATTGAAGTGGACGAATTTGATAATTCGGCTTTAAGCATCAAATTTCCGCCGGCGCCGCGTTCCGGTACGGTGGTCGTGAAAGGAGAAGCGATCTCCAAAGCATATGGCGATTTGCAAGTGCTGGATGAGGTGGATCTGACCATCGAGCGGGGCGATAAAATTGCCTTTGTGGGGCGTAATGGAGAGGGTAAAACCACCATGGCCCGCATTATCATGAATGAGTTATCGCATCAGGGCAAACTCACCATGGGGCACAATGTAAAGATTGGGTATTTTGCGCAGGATCAGGCCGAGCGTCTGGATGATACGCACACTGTATTTGAAACCATTGATATGGTGGCTGTTGGTGAAATCCGCACCAAGATACGGAACCTGTTAGGAGCTTTCATGTTTAGTGGGGAAGAGGCAGATAAAAAAGTGTCTGTCTTGTCCGGTGGGGAACGTACCCGCCTGGCCATGGTGAAATTGTTGCTGGAGCCGGTGAATCTGCTGATTCTCGATGAGCCAACCAACCATCTGGACATGCGCTCGAAAGAGATTCTCAAACAGGCCTTACGGGACTTTGACGGTACCATTATTCTGGTTTCTCACGACCGGGAGTTTTTAGATGGGCTGGTGGATAAGGTCTATGAATTTCGGCATCGGAAGGTTAAAGAGCATTTGGGGGGGATTTATGCATTTTTGCAACATAAAAAAATGGATACTCTCAATGAGCTGAATCAATCCATGGCGGCCCAGAAGAAACAAGCAGCAGAAAAACCAGATAGCAAAGCCAAATTATCCTATGAAGAACGGAAAGAATTAAACCGCAAAATCACAAAGGGGCGCAAATTGGTGGAGGAATGTGAACAACACATAGGGGAATTGGAAGAAAAGATGGAAGCGTTGACCGAAGCCATCAGTTTACCTGAAAATGCGTCGCAAGACAGTCTCTTCATCTCCTTTAAAGAGACGGAGCAAGCGCTGGAAGCAGAGATGGAAAAGTGGGAACAGCTACATGCTGAATTGGAGGTGATGGAACAACAAAAAAAAGAATTGGACTAAAGATGGCAAAAGAACAAATGGTATTCGGCATACGTGCCGTTCAGGAGGCAATAGCAGCCGGTAAAGAAATAGAAAAAGTATTCGTTAAGAAAGGTTTGCAGGGCGATTTGTTCCATGGCTTTCTGGAGGACGTGCGTCAGCATCGAATTCCCTATCAGTTTGTGCCCATTGAAAAGCTGAATCGCCTGAGTCGTAAAAACCACCAGGGCGTTATCGCGATGATTTCAGAGGTGGTGTACCAGGATATTGAGCAATTGGTACCCATGTTGTATGATGAGGGAAAAGAACCGTTCATCCTGGTGCTGGATCACGTCACCGATGTGCGCAATTTTGGTGCCATTGCCCGTACCGCTGAATGTGCCGGCGTGCATGCCATCATCATCCCTGAAAAAGGGGGAGCTACCATCAATTCAGATGCCCTTAAAACATCTGCTGGTGCGTTGCATACCATACCGGTGTGTCGGGTAGGTAGTTTAAAACAGAATGTTGAATTTTTAAAGAATAGCGGGCTTAAGGTTGTGGCTGCCACAGAAAAAGGGGCGGTTGATTACGATAAGGCCGATTATAAAGGCCCTGTTGTGTTGGTGATGGGTGCGGAAGATACCGGGATCTCAACGGATTTATTAGCCTTGTCGGATGTCAGGAGTAAAATACCGGTCCTGGGCGAAATTCAATCACTAAATGTATCAGTGGCTGCTGGTATATTGATGTATGAAATTGTAAAAGGCAGATAAAAGAGTTTACTAACGCGGCCGGGTTAAAGTCGCCGTTACTAAACGGATTGGCGCGCATTTAGGATAGTTAATTGCTTTGTAAAGTGAAGTTTTGAAAGTAAAAGTTTGATTTTTCTTATAATCTTTCTAATTTGGCAAGGTTTTGGGGTGATAAAAATCATATTTTTTAATCAAAAACATCATTTATGAACCACAAGGAGCGAGTCCTAATGGCGCTTAACAAGGAACAACCTGATCGAGTGCCGTTCTTTTACTGGGACGTACCAGAATTTGGTGTTAAAATGATGAAACACCTGGGTTTAGATACCAGAGATCAATTATTGGAATACCTGGATGTGGATTTCAGATGGGTGGAGCCGGATTACATCGGAAAACCCATTGTGAAGGGGAAAAGGAAAACGGACATCTGGGGTGTGGGTTATAGTCGTGTTAAGAATGGAGCGTTTGAATATTGGGAAGCTACTGATTTTCCGCTTAAGAATGTGACCGATCCGGCTGCACTGGAAGATTATAAGTGGCCAACGACAGCTCTTTTCGACTTTGAATCCCTCCTTCCCAAATTAGAAAAGTATAAAGACTACGCCATCATGACAGCCCCGGGGTATTCTTCCCCTGGTTTATTCCGAATCATTCAACGTTTATTAAGCAGAGATTCTTTTCTGGAAGTTATTATGTATCATCCTAAATTTTTTAAGGCTTTGGTGGAGAAAGTGATGCTTTTTTATACTGACTTCATTGAGCGTTTTTTTGAGAAAACAGGTGGAAATGTTGATTTCATCCGCGTAGCAGATGACTTTGGTACCCATAGTGGATTATCCATCAGTAATGACATATGGGAAGAGTACTGTAGACCGGCCATTGAATCTTTTACAGCTGTCCCTAAGAAATATGGGGTGAAGCTGTACATGCATTCATGTGGCGCAGTTCGGAAATTATTACCTGATTTTATCAGCCTGGGAGCATCTGTTTTGGATCCGATACAAACACGAGCCATGGGTATGGATCCAACCGGTTTAAAGCAAGATTTTGGCCCATATATCTCTTTTTGTGGGGCCATGGATGAGGAGTTGTTATTGCGACAGGGAACCCGGCAGCAAGTTAAAGATGGGGTGAAGCAATTACTGGATATGATGGCACCAGGTGGTGGTTTTATTCTCGGACCATCCCATAAGTTAAAAATAGAAACCCCTGTGGAGAACGTTATTGCCATGTACGAAGCGGCAAAAGAGTGGAAGTATTGAATAGTTTTGAGTTAGGGAATGCCCACTTTTGGTTTCATAAGTGAGGTTTTTTTATTTTCAGCAGGTGATAAGTAAGAGATTTTGTACATTCGTGAAATGTAACATAATTTAATACAAGAACAATGAATAGAAGAATACAGTCCCTGTGGTGGATTACATTAATGATTGTGCTTACTTCCGGTGTAACGGCCCAGACCAGGTTGCGCTATAATTTAAAGACGGGACAGAAGTACGGTCTGAACCAACTTTCTGAGCAAGAAATAAAGCAAGACGTCATGGGGATGTCTCAGGTCATCAAAAATACCATTGGGGGTGAAATTTTCATGACCATCACCGAAAAAAAGGCAGATGTCTATACCTCTGATATTACGTTTTCGGCCCTTAGTTTTAAGATGGAAAGCCCCATGTTTTCGGTGGATTATGATTCGAAAGATGCCAATACTGACCTGACTAATCCCATTGCCAAAGCACTGGGTTTCATGGTGGGTAAAGTGTTTAAGATGACCTTTAACGATCGGGGTGAGGTGTTGGAAGTAAGCGGTTTTGAGGCCATGATGGAAGAGCTGGCCAAGACTTATGCCGATGATCCTTCAACGCTGGGGCAAATGAAACAGACCCTTGCTCAGCAATTTGATGATGAAAGCCTGGCAAAAAGCCTGGGGATGATGTTAATTGTGTATCCCGAAGACAAGATCAAAGAAGGGGCTAGTTGGAAACACACCAATCAAACTTTGAAGCCATTGCCGTTAACATCCGATTATGAATATGTGTTTGCTGCCAAAGCTTCAAATGTCATAGCACTCACCGGTACCGGAACGTCGGCTACAGGGGAGAATGCAACCATGAAACAAGGCGGAATGACGCAGCATTTGGATTTGAAAGGGGATATGAAATATGCCGCTAAAATTGATGCTGACACCGGCTGGCCACACGAAGTGACTCAGGAACAAAATCTGGAAGGAACAGTAGCGGTTGAATCGCCTCAGTTACCATCACCCATGGAAATACCTATGAGCATTAAGTCTGTTACAAAATACACGGCCTTATAATTGAACAACGATCGAATGGATTTATGACGGATGGTCTTTATTGATCATCCGTTTTTCTATTCCCAGCCCGAATGCGGTACTGTAAATAACTGAATGGATTCAATAAAGGAGGAAAGCCGACGACTACAATCAGCAGTATACTAAAAGCTTGCTTGCGAATATGCCTGTGCTGCTGATAAATATGGGTGAAAAGGTTGGATATAGAGCATAAAAAAAGCCTATCATAAATGATAGGCGATTCCGGAATTGTAAAAAAATCGTTTATATAGATTATACTACTTTCACGTTTACAGCGTTCAATCCTTTTTTACCTTCTTGTAAATCAAATTCTACTTCGTCACCTTCGCGAATTTCATCAATTAATCCAGTAACATGTACAAAATGTTCTTTACCATTCTCTTCAGCAATGAAACCAAAACCTTTTGCATCGTTGAAGAATTTAACTTTACCTTTATTCATCTCTATTAAATTGAAATTATTAATGATGTAAAAGTAGACTAATATTTTGAATATACACTATGTACCCATTTTTTTATTTGCTATTTGAAAAGATATTTCTGGGAGTTAGTGTGTTTTGTGTTTTTAAAAGTTATGTGGGATAGGGTGTTAAGGTGTTTAATGGGCCTGATTTTTTTTGTGAAATTTGTTGAAATTAATTTTAAAATACGTGAATTGTGTATCAATACGGACTCCTTTTTTTATGTTTTTTGCCCTTTAATCTCCTTCTAAACCAAGGTTTTTTGCTACGCTTTGCATCCCTTTAATAGTTTCTTCAATGAGATCATCTATTGACATTCCTAGCATTTCAGCACCTTTGGTGATAATGCCTCTATCTATTTTAGCGGCGAATCGCTTGTCTTTCCACCTTTTTTTGACAGATTTCATGGAAAGGTTATGGATGCTCTTATCTGGTCGGACTAACACAGCTGTTGTAACTAAGCCCGTTAATTCATCGGTGGCGAAGAGGACTTTTTCCATGACGTGCAGCGGTTCTACATCAGTGCAAAGTCCATAGGCATGGGATAGAACTGCCCGAATGTAGGAGTCAGGCCAATTGGCAGACGTCAGGATCTCTTTTGTCTTGTCACAATGCTCCTCCGGGAATTGTTCATAATCCAGGTCGTGCACCAAGCCAATGATGCCCCACTTCTCTTCATCTTCATTGAATTTGCTGGCAAAATGGCGCATGACGGCCTCTACGGCCAGGGCATGTTTGGTGAGGCTTTCTGTTTGGTTGTATTGTTTAAACAGAGTAAAAGCTGATTCTCTTGTGATTATTTCCTGCATGAGCTGAGTATAAGGATTATTTATCTAAAGTAATAAAGAATAGTAATTTGGAAAGCACGGTCTCGGATTAATTTGTAAGGGACCATAATTTTGGGTGGATTGGTACTTAAACATTTGTTGAGTGATTGAATTTTAATGGAGTATAGGACGCTGTTTGTCAAATAATTATTTGTAGAGACCATTATTTTTATGGTTTGGAGTTGTTGTAATGTGTACGTATTCAGCGCTATAGATAATTATTGAATTAGGTTTTAATTTCTTTCATGTTAGAGTATCTTGATTTTTTGCTAGTTATATTTTAGTTTTATCTCATTACTAACAAAATCCAAAAGTTATGAAGAGTAAAATTAGTTTATTGGCCCTTTTATTTGTTTTGATGACTTACAGTAGTTGTCAAAAAGAAGAAAATACACAAGAAATGCCCGGGAATATACCAGGTATGGGTAATGCTGAAGGACAGCTTGAAATAAAGGAACCATTTGTGCTGCCGGAAGGTGTTTCCTTCGTTGGTGAAATTAGGGGATTTGGCGATGCTCCTATCGCCATTGAGCAACCCAGTATGGTTTCATTAAAATCAGATGAGAATGATGTTCTCACATTGGGTTGCGGTGGACAATGGATTGCATTGGATTTGCTTCTTGAAAACTCCGATGGTTTTAATAAGGAGGTTGTCATACCCGCAGGTTGTGTTTTTGAATGTCAGGAAGATGGATATCAGCATGGGATTACGTTGCATGATGTACGCATTCATCTATTAGGCAATAGCCAGTTACAGGTAAAATTATATTTATTTTGTATTAATAAAGGAAAGCATGGCAGTAGTTCTGTTGTTACTTTCATCATAAGAGGGGTTTCTGCTTCTCAGTGGATTAAGAAATTAACAGATGCGTTATTGTATAAGGGTATTGATGTCAGTTCCTTTTCTGAAGAGCAGATGGATGAATATAATAGAATATCTACAGGGTTACAGGATATTGTTTGGGCCATCACCAATGGTAGTGGAGTTAATCAAAGGGATTGGGATTTTATTAATGCTTTGCGAGATCTAATAAATGAAGACTAGATTGGATAAAAAAAAAGAGGCTTCCCACACGAAAGCCTCTTTTTTTAGTATAATAATCTCTTACTCTTCTTCCGCACTCACCTTGCCTTTCATTTGTACTTTATCAGGATTTCCACGATAAGTTACTGATCCACCAGAATTACCATTGGCCGTTATTTTTTCCGTAGTTGTCACTTCTATCTGTCCACCAATGCTAGCTTTGGCAAAGGCTTCCTTGCTTTGTAAAGGGAAGGCGTAATATTTACCACCTGTACTGGCGGATACTTCCTGGAAACCGGCTTTACCGCTCATCTCTATGCGAGCTGCCGAAACAGAGGCTTCCAGTGCATTGACATCCACATCCAGATGCAAGGAGGCATCACTTCCGGCACTGATAACGAGCTTGTCAGCATAGATGGTGTTGTTGGCATCAATGGTGGCTCCCATTACCGATTCAATTTCGCGAATGGTTTTGTAGGTTACAAACACTTGTACTGCAACGCCTTTTCCAATTTTGGTGCGCATTTTAACAGTTAGTTCTTTGTTTTTTAGTTCAGTCAGAACGTCATCCGGATTGGCATTTTTAATGTGCACCTCAATGGATTCTTTTTCTCCCTCTATCAATGTCACATTAATCCCTTTGGTGGCTTTTACCTTATCAAACGATCCAATTTTGCGAACTTGTACCTGACGTCCGTCATTTACATCGTCTTGTGCCACTGCGCCCAACAGTGTGCTCAATAAAAAAGTTAAAATCAATATCTGCTTCATACAAAATAACATTTTACACGCTACGAAGGTATCAAAAACTATGCAAATAATTCTTTGATCTCTTCCTGACTTAATTCTTTCAATGGGTTATTGCTGGTAATGAAGGAGTCAGCCAGTTCTAATTTTTTTGTCTGTAAGCGGGCAATCTTCTCTTCGATGGTGTCTGTTGAGATAAATTTGTAGACAAATACATTTTTGGTCTGTCCAATTCGATGGGCACGATTGATGGCTTGCGCTTCAGCAGCCGGGTTCCACCAGGGATTTAAAACAAATACATAATCGGCTTCCACCAGGTTGAGACCCACGCCTCCTGCTTTTAATGAAATCAGAAAAATGCGGCATTCTTTGTCTTCCGTAAATACTTTAACAGCACTTTCCCGGTCGCGGGTGGCGCCTACCAGCTTGGCATATTTCCATCGCCGCTGGTGAAGTTCGACTTCAATTAGTTCCAGGTCTTTCACAAAAGAAGAAAAGACCAATACCTTATGTTTTTCGCTGATGATGTTTTCCAGGTTCTCAATGATTTGCTGATACTTACCGGATGATCCTGTGTAGGTGTCATCCACCAGCACGGGATGGTTAGCTATTTGCCGCAAGCGGGTTAATGCTTGCAACGCCAGAATGGCATTTCTATTGATGCCCGTATGCTCAATGGCCTTGAGTAGTTCATTGCGAATGCCGGATTTCTCCCGATCGTAAAACTGACGCTGCTCAGGCGTCATGTCACACACCAATACCTGTTCGGTGACCGGTGGTAGTTCCTTGGCCACCATTTCTTTGGTGCGCCGAAGGATAAAGGGATTGATTAACTGGCGTAGTTTTTCTTCCTTCGCCTCGTCTCTTCCTTTTTCAATGGGCGTGGCGTAATAGTTCTTAAAGAAATTGAGGTTGCCCAGTAAGCCATTGTTGACAAAATTAATTTGTGCCCATAAATCTACCAGGGCATTTTCTATGGGGGTGCCTGTCAGTACCAGGTGATGCGATGCCTTAAGTGCATTGACGGCGTGGTATATTTTTGAGGTCGGGTTTTTAATGTTTTGACTCTCATCCAATATCAGGTAGAGAAACGGATAGTGGCTTAAATACTCAAAGTCATTTCGAACCACCCCATAGCTGGTCAGCACCACGTGATAGTGACGCAGTATCTTGCCGATGTCCTTTGATTTAATGCGGTTGGTACCCGTATAGATATACGTTTTTAGCTGCGGTGCGAACTTGCGAATCTCATTGTCCCAGTTATGCACCAATGAGGTGGGCATCACGATGAGCGAAGCGGGTTTATTACTTTTGTTAAAACCCATGACGGGTGGATCAAATAAACTAAGTTGGCCTTCTGGTTTGATCTCGCTGGTTGCTTCCTCTTGTTTATATTGATCCAGTAGAAGAGCAATGGTTTGAATGGTTTTCCCCAAGCCCATGTCATCGGCTAGGATGCCCCCAAAATGATTTTTATTTAAGAGTTGCATCCACGAGTAGCCCTCTGATTGGTAGTGCCGCAATTCAGCTTTTAAACCCTCAGGTGTGGGGAGTAATTCAGCGTTGTTGAGCCGTTGCAGCTCACTGATGCGCTCCTGCCATTGGGGAGAGGCCTCATCCTGTTTGGCGGTTTCCAGTAGGTTGAAGTGCATTTTATCCAATAGAAGCCGGTTGTTTTTTTCTTTGATAAAATGCATGAGATCCCCGTAACGGGTAAACCACTCCGCCGGAATGATGAAATAGTCGCCATTGGGTAGCTGATATTCCCGTTTTTGTTGAATGATGTATCTGCGAAATTTATGAAAGGGGATCTTAAATTCATCGATAAACAGGACGGCGTTTACATCAAACCAATCGTTCTCTTCTTCGAAAACGATATCCAGTTTGACATGACCGGTGTAATACTTTTCATTGAAAAAGGATTGATTCACTTCAAATCCTTGTTGGTACAGCGTTTTTGAATGGTGATTCAGCCACTCCACAAGGCCATAAACCTGACCTTCATTGGCAGGGTTGGATGAAACGGGTGTGTATTGTGATTCACCGATGTTACGAAGTCCCAGTTTTGATAAGCTGGCCTGGTGTTTTTTTTCGGTCTCCAGATCGCGCTGAAAACGATAAAACGTGTAATGATTACCTTTTTTCTCCAAATCCACAAATACCTTCGACCGGGTGCCTGCCAGGTATTCCCGTTTCTCGTAACGAAACTTGAGCACCAGGATGGGGTGTTGGCTCAAATCCTGTTCCAGAGATATAAGGGGGGTGAGCTGGACCTCTTTGTTCTTTATGGTAAAGCCCTCAGCATGGACCGCATGATCCCGCACGCAGTTCTCAACAAAGGAAGACATATAAGTGTCTACGCTACGTTCCGGGATGCGTATTTGCGATTTTGTTTGAAAAGGCCGGAATTTTTTGGCATCAATGTTTTGGAAGCGATACAGTCGGTTATTGATTAAGACATTGGCCGGATCAATGGTGATTTCATGCACATCCTTATGGGTTAAACCCATTTCTTTGTCACCGGAACAAATGCGTAGTGAATAAGTTAGCCCGTTATCATCCAACGTGAAATTAAAGTTTGCCTGATCGTAGAGCGGACTCACTTGCAGTTGGTCAGACGGATAGATGTGGCTGAAATTTGGATTTTTATAGAACAGCGGCGTATTGTCCATGGCGACAATCTCCAGGGCGTGGGAGATGGTTTTTTCCATTAATGGCCGTACCTGTGTGTCCATCATTTTTGCTGTCAGGGCATCGTAAAACAGCTTTAAGGTCTTTTGCCGGGAGAAACGTTTGAATAAACTCTGTTCGTTGATTTCCCACAGTATTCTTACAATTTCTTGCTGTGATTTGGGTAGCGCTGGAGATTTTTCATGCAGATGCTCAGGAATCACCGGTTCCTTCATCTGGACGTGAGGCGTTTCTTCCATTTCAGCCCAATAGGGAATCAGGGTCAATCCTAAATGTCTCTTCTCTACAATAACAACAATTAATTGCTCCATAAAAGTTTGAAAATTCGACGTGTTGAATGCTGTTCGCGCTGAATTAAACCATCAAAGATAGTGGTTTTGGAGGTACTCGCGCGAGGGATTGGTTAAAATATCAGCAAAAAGGAACGGCGTATTGGGGGGTAATCATTGTTTGTGTGTAACTAAATTCAGAATTATCGGTACACGCCAGTGAACAATTTTATTTATAAACAGTCTAAATAAACAAAGTAGTATTAATTTTGACCGCGAACATTTAAAGAATAGATAGTATGAAGCACTTAATTATATATGCACATCCATCCGAGAATAGTTTTAGTAATCGTTTAAACCAGGCCTTGGTGCTTGAAAGTGAACGCCGGGGATGGGATGTGGTGACGCGCGATTTATATGCCTTGAATTTCGACCCGGTATTGGGTGCTGATGATCTGGCACAACTAAAATCAGGTTCAACGCCATTGGCCATTCAAACCGAACAGAAATTCATCACTGAGGCGGATGTCATTTCTTTCGTGTACCCCTTATGGTGGGCCGGCTTTCCGGCTATTATGAAAGGATACATTGATCGTATTTTAGCGCATGGATTTGCTTTTAAGGCCGATGCCAATGGGGTAGAAGGCTTATTAAAGGGCAAACGGGTTTACCTGTATACCTCCATGGGTAACAGTCTGGAGCAATATGAACAGAAAGGATTGCTGGATGCTTTCCGGAAAATACAAGGGGGTGAAATCTTTGAGTTCTGTGGCATGGAAGTGGTCAGTCAGCAGTTTTTTCCTCAAATACCGGCAGCATCCGAAGATAAAATTCAATTTCATTTAGAGCAGGCTTTGGCGGGTTTCGAACCCTTAACGCAAGGCGTAGGCGTGAAAAGTGCCTGATTTATTGAATCCAGACAGGCTGCAATAGCTTTACTGGACTCATATTGGTTTGAGAAAAGTGTAAAATTTTGAGCGCTGCAAATAAAACAGTCGTTGGTGCTGTAAGGAAGGGCAAAAGGGTGCGCAACGGCCCAAATGCAGTGCAGTGAGTCGTGAAAGTACCACAAAGTCAGGCCAAATTGAGTTATGATTAAATGGAAACGGAAGCGGGTGGCTGGAAGATCGCCTCAATAAAATAGGTACCAGGTCACCGCATTGGCCTCTCTTGTATGAGGAGATGAAAGAGGAAGTCATTAATTGTTTTTCATAGTTAGCATTTTAAATGAGTTAAAAACCGGGGTTGCGCCCGGTTTTTTGCGTTTAGTCCCAACCATCTCTTATTTATTTTTGTGCTCAAAATTTGGCTGATTACCAATATTAAACCATATTTGTTTCAAATGCAAAACATGGTTTCAAATATGGAACAAGAAGCAAAAAATAGTTCAAAATATATTATTCCCAACCTGCAAAATGCGTTGGCTTTGGTCGACTTAATTTCAAAACAAAAGCATGGCATGAGTCTGCCGGAAATGATTCAGCAAACCGCTGTGCCTAAATCCACCCTTTTTCGCATTTGCAGTACCTTAATGGAATCGGGGTACCTGATGAAGGATGAGGAAACCGGAAATTACGTGTTGACGCGAAAATTTCTGCGAATTGGCTTAGCCGCCCTGGGCGAAGAGAGTTTGATCGAGAAAGCCTTAGCACCCATGCGTGAGTTAAGGGATGTGGTCAATGAGACGGTGCTGCTGGGTACCTTAATGGAAAAAGATGTGGCCCTCCTGGAGCAAGTGATCGGTAACCATCCTTTTACGTTTTTCATTAAGCCAGGCAAGCATTTTGTGATGCATGCTTCCGCACCCGGTAAAGCTTTATTAGCTTTTTTAAAGGACGAAGACCGGGACACCATTTTCTCCAAGATTGAGATGGTACCATATAATGAACGCACCATCATCACCCGGGACGCCATGATGAAAGAGATCGAAGATATCCGTCAAAAGGGATATGCGGTAGACCGGGCTGAAGAGATGGATGGGATTCATTGCGTGGCAGCCCCGGTTTTTGATCAGCATCGTCACCCTTTGGCCGTTATTTGGACAACCGGCCCGTCGGCCCGTTTGACTGAAGTTCAGTTTGATGCCGTAGGGCAGGCCGTGATGGATTGTGCACACAAGATTTCGGTGCGGTTTGGGTACAATGTGTAAGCTTTCAAAACGCTCCTCAATTGTATGGCATGGAATATAAGTATATAGTAAAAAGAGAAAAGTAGGAAGGCTGAAGTTAAAAGTGATAGTAAGGTATTAATAGCTTGTTAAGCTTAGGTGAGATCTAAATTTTAACAATCTGCGGAAACAAGAGAACGATAAACTAAAAATATACAAATGAAAAAAGGATTAATTGCCATTACCGGTGCAAGCTCCGGAATCGGAAAAGCCATTGCTCTGAAATTTGCCAATGAAGGATATCCCTTGCTGTTAATGGCGCGTCGGGTTGAGGAGATGGAGGCTCTGGCCCTGGAGAATTGTCTGGTGAAAAAAGTAGATGTGACCAATGCCGAGAGTATTGTTGCAGCCATTGCCGAGGGAGAAGAACGCTTTGGGCCGGTGGAATGTCTGATCAATAATGCCGGGGTGATGTTATTGGGTGATCCCACCAGTCAATCGCCTGAAGAGTGGCAACGCATGTTTGATGTCAATGTGAAAGGCCTCTTGAACGGCGTGTATGCCGTGCTCCCGGATATGAAAGAGCGCAAAGGCGGAACCGTGATTAATATTGGTTCAGTGGCCGGACGTAAAACCTTACCGGGCCATGCGGTTTATTGCGGGACCAAGTTCGCAGTGCATGCCATAACGGAGAATATGCGGATGGAATTATCGGCACACGATGTACGCTTTATCACCATTGCGCCCGGTGCGACTGAATCGGAATTGATTTCACACACCACCAATGAGGGTATCAAATCCGGTTATGAAGATTGGAAAACATCCATTGGTGGGGCTATACGCGCTGAAGATGTGGCCAACTCAGTCTATTTTGCTTTTTCTCAGCCACAAAATGTGTGCATCCGAGAAATTGTGTTGGCACCCACGCGTCAGGAGCCTTAAAGGAGCTTGTTCATAGATAAAAAGTATACAGAATAAGATGTCATCAGACGACCCCAAACGGGAGCATACGTTTGGGGGATGTCATTATAGGAAACACAGATGAGAGCCAGGAAGATACATGTGATGCTTTACCTTGGGCTGATGTTGTTAGGGGCAGGGTTTTTATCAGCATTTAAAGGGACACCGGAGGATCCGCTATCCGGTAGTGGAAAACCGCTTTCACCCACGTCTTTTGTGGTGGATACTTTGCACCATCAATTGATTGTTGCGCAAAAGACCGGGTTACGAATTGATTTTATTGATCTTGAAACCGGCTTGTTAAAGCAATCCATAGCCACAACTTTACCGCCCACGGGGATTTGTTTTGATGGGACGAACAAGGTATATGTGACGTGCAGCTATGCCAGGGGTGAAGTATTGGTTGTGGAGGCGATGAATCCCCGCATCCTGAAACGCTGGGAAGCAGGTGCCGGTGCCATCTGTCCGGTGCTATCTCCCGATGGCACGCAACTATATGTGGCCAATCAATATACCAATGATGTATCCGTCTTTGAACTGACCACTTTTTCGGAGGTGACACGCATAAACGTACAACGGCAGCCCATGACCATGGATGTGACGCCCGATGGCCGCTGGCTCTATGTGGCCAATTTTCTGCCGGCGACCCGCGCCGATCTGGATACCGTCGCAGCCGATGTGTCCGTCGTTAATCTGGATGACCAGCTGGTTAGCAAACACATTAAATTGTCTAACGGGAGTAATGCCTTGCGGGGATTAACCGTGACGCCGGATGGGAAATATGTGGTGGTAGCCCATAACCTGGGGCGTTTCCAGGTGCCCACCACCCAATTGGAGCAAGGCTGGATGAACACCAGTGCCTTGTCGGTCATCGAAACAAACGGGCAATCTCTTTTGGCCACCATCCTATTGGATGAACCGGAAAATGGGGCGGCCGGATCCTGGGGGGTGGATGCCAATGAAAAATACATGGCAGTGGCACACTCCGGCACACACGATTACAGTTTGATTGATTATCAGGCCCTGATCGAAAAACTAGCGACCATTGACGATAAAGAGGCCTTATCCTATGACTTAACGTTTCTGAGGGGGCTGCGCCAGCGGTATGCCTTGGAAGGAAATGGACCCCGTGCCATACGCTTGTCTCAGGATAAAGTCTATTCGGCCCTCTATTTCTCCGATCGCCTGCAGATAGATGAGGTGGGCATGCATCGAAACAGCCGGATCCTAGAACTGAATCCTGCTTTACGAATGGATTCAGTGCGTCTGGGTGAAGTCATTTTTAATGATGCCACACACTGTTTTCAGCAGTGGCAATCGTGTAATGGATGCCATCCCAACGATGCCCGTACGGATGGGTTGAACTGGGATTTACTCAACGATGGCATTGGCAATCCCAAGAACTGCAAAAGTATGGTCTTGTCGCATGAAACACCGCCAGCCATGATCACCGGTATTCGTCCTTCAGCCGAAGTGGCGGTGCGGGCCGGTTTTCGGCACATCCAATTTGCACAGGTGGACGAGGCACAAGCCCGGGCGGTGGATCACTATTTAAAGTCGCTGGAGCCGGTGCCCAGTCCTTACCTGGTGAAGGGAGTCTTATCAGCAAGGGCCCAAATCGGTAAAATGGTGTATGAGCGCATCGGGTGTAGCCATTGTCATCCGGCCCCCTATTATGCCGATGGGAAGAAGCACCGGATTGGAACACCGGGACCTGCCGATCGAACGGCTGAATGGGATACACCGACCCTGCGTGAGGTGTGGCGCACAGCTCCTTATTTACACGATGGTCGCGCCGCCTCAATGGAGGAACTGTTAAAGGATGAAAAGCATGGCCTTCGCAAGGAACTATCCAGGGATGAGCTGGAACAATTAATTGAATACGTTTTATCGCTATAATCGAATACGGATAAATATGAAAGTACTGTTTAAACGGGGACTGATGTTGCTGCTGTGTGGTCTGATCCTGGCCACTGCACCCGCCCAAAACAAACAACCCAACTATCAAAAGAAAGAAAACTGGGTCGCCACGATGCTTCACAATCGGACTGACCTGATGAAGAACTATGCCGGAAACACTTTCCAGCCATTTCGTTCCAAAGTGATGCGCTACGAGGATGCGGCACAGAAAATCGAATTAAATGTGACCGGCATTCGTTTGCTCTATTTATCTGTCGATCCTACTGAAGATGGCGCCGGCATGGATCATGCTGCCTGGGCCAATGCCCGTTTTATTAAGGCCGATGGTTCAGTGGTGGAAGCTTCGGCAGTAACAGTAAAAAAACAAAAGCAGGGATGGAAGGAGTTAACCTTTGATCAGAGTTTGATGAACAAACCCATCACCATCCAAGGTAAAGAATACAGCAAGGGAATGATGATGCATGCCCAGGGCTATGCTTTGTTTGAATTGAATGGCGAATTTGTCCGGTTCGAAGCAGAAATAGGGGTCGAGCAAAACGGGGGCAACAATAAGTCCAGTATCATTTTTGCAGCTGACGATTACCAGATGGTGCGTTATATGGAACGTGTCAATACTGATTTCCCAATTAAGACAAACCGGTTCCGTGAGTATGCCGGATCATCAGCGCCTCTTATTTTTGGTGCCCATGCCGAACAGGTGATGCAATTGGTGGGGCAGAAAATAGCCGATGAGGCTGGTATAATGAACCTGGTGTTACCGCTTAAAGGGAAAGGGTTAAAGCGGCAGCTGGCGCAGCTGGATGAGCTGTTTAACCTGCAACACCAGTTATCTGAAATACAGGCTGTGAATGGCACCAACGTAAGTGCGGCTTTTCAGCATCTGAAAGAGCTCTACGGGGATCAATACCTGGTGCATGTATCGCAGGAAGCCCAAGTGCTCGTCCCTCAACTGGAGAATGAGCGGATCCGTATTGAGAAGGATTTGAAAATGGCCCGGCCGGGTGCCAGGGAAGAGGCGCAGACCCTCCTGAAATGGGCCCGTCAAATCGTCCTGGCCAATCCATTGTTACACGGGAAAGATGTGATGCTGGTGCGTCAAAAAGTAGGATTGAATAAAGGACGCAGCGTCATGGGGCAGGATTTAGGGTATCCCCAGAACAACTGGACCACTTCAGCTGCGATACCCAATCCGGCAGCGGGCTGGAACAATGAATTGGCAGTGCTGAAAACAGCTGACGGAGAACCGGCTTTCACCACTATTTATCAGCCCCAACAACCGGTTGTGATCAATGATCCGGACATTCATTGGGACGGGGAGCGCATTCTCTTTGCATCGGTCAATGAAAAGAAAGCCTGGCATCTGTTCGAAATTAACCGGGATGGATCGGGCTTCAAACAATTAACCCCCGATGGCTATGAAGACATCGGATTCTTCGATGGTTGTTATCTGCCCAATGGCAAGGTGGCCATGGTCTCTACCGCTCCTTATCAGGGTGTGCCTTGTATTGGTGGCGTCCAGTCAACGGGTGCCATCTACGAGCTGAATCCGGCCGATAAAAAAATACGACAACTGAATTTTGGGCAGGACAATGACTGGAATCCCACTGTACTGAATAATGGTCGAGTGATGTACCTGCGGTGGGAGTATACCGATGCCACCCATTATTTTACCCGCATACTGATGAGCATGAATCCAGATGGTACCGGTAAAAAGGAGTATTACGGCAGTAACTCCTATTTCCCCAACAGCATGTTTGAGGCCCGTCCCATCCCCAATCACCCGACTAAGTTTGTCACCATTGTTTCAGGCCATCATGGCATCACACGCTCTGGTCGACTAATGGTTTTTGATCCGGCTGAAGGACGGCATGAAGCAGATGGTGTGGTGCAGGAGATTCCCTTTAAAGACCGTAAAGTGGAGCCCCTCATTAAAGACCGTTTGGTGGATGGCGTGTGGCCCCAGTTTTTAGCCCCTTATCCGTTGGATGAACACTTCTTTTTAGTGACTGCCAAACCCTCACCCGAGGCCTTGTGGGGCATTTACCTGGTAGATGTGTTTGACAATATGACACTCATCGCCGAGCAGGAAGGTGAAGCGCTGCTCTATCCCATGGTATTGGAGAAGAAAAAGAGTCCGCCGGTGATCCCGGATAAAGTCAATCTGAAAGATAGTACTTCAACAGTCTACATTGCCAATATTTATGAAGGACAAGGATTAAAAGGGGTCGCCAAAGGATCGGTAAAAGCCTTGCGGGTGTTTGCTTACCATTTTTCCTATAACCATACTGGTGGCCATGATGAGTTAGGCATTCAAAGCAGTTGGGATGTGAAACGGGTTCTGGGAACGGTTCCGGTGGAAGCCGATGGATCAGCCATCTTTAAGATACCTGCCAACACACCGGTTTCGTTACAGCCGCTGGATGAAAACGGACGGGCCATGCAGTTGATGCGCAGCTGGCTCACCGGTATGCCGGGCGAAGTGGTGTCGTGTGTGGGGTGTCACGAGTCGCAAAACACCTTACCACCGGTTCGGCCCACCGTGGCGTCGCGCAAGATGCCGGATGACATTCAGCCGTTCTATGGGGATGTTCGTCCTTTTGCGTTTAAAAATGAGGTGCAACCCGTGTTGGATCGTAAATGTACCCCCTGTCATAACGGGACCAATGAATGGCCCGATTTCAGCGATAAAAAAGAGTCGGGTTACCGCCATTTATCCGGCGCCTACAAAGCCTTGCATCCCTACGTGCATCGTCCGGGACCCGAATCGGATCTGCATGTATTAACGCCCATGGATTACCATGCCTCCACCAGTGAATTGATTCAAATTCTGGAGAGCGGACATCACGGTGTTGTTTTAACTGCTGAAGAGTGGGACCGCCTGCATACCTGGATTGATTTGAATGTGCCTTATCATGGTCGTTTTGCACCACCTGAATATTGTGAGCATAATCAGAAAGAGCGGCGGCAGGAATTGGCCCATCAGTTCAACGGCTACAAAGTGGATTTGGAGACCGAGCTGAAACTGGCCGACTACCTGCGTCAGCTGCAAGATACGGTGCCGGTGATGCCTCAGCGGCCGGCGAAAAAGAATCAGAAAAAAATTCAACTGGATCGTTGGCCCATGAGCATGGCGCAGGCACGGGCCCGTCAGCAGGAATTAGGTGAAACCAGTAAAACCATCGATTTAGGAAATGGACTGACTTTGGAGCTGGTGAAAATACCGGCTGGTGAGTATGTGAGAACCAACGATAGGGGGGAGGCACTGGGTATCGAAAAAGTAGAAAAGGCCTATTGGATGGCTCAATTTGAAGTGACCAATGCCCAGTTTGCCCGTTTCTTTCCTGAGCACGACAGCCGTTTTGTGGCCCAGTTCTGGAAAGATCACACCTCTCAGGGCTACCCCATTAATTATCCGGAGTTACCGGTAGCACGGGTTTCCTGGGCAGAAGCAGCGGCTTTCTGTGAACAGTTGTCCGCTGAAACGGGGATGACCTTTGCCTTACCCACTGAGTCGCAATGGGAGTGGGCTTGTCGGGCCGGTTCGGATCAGGCCCTGTGGTTTGGTGATGCGCAAAGTGACTTTTCCGTCTATGCCAACCTGGCCGATGAAAAGTTACAGGACTTTGCCGTGATAGGCGTTGATCCACAGCCCATGGGTCAGAAGCACCATTTGTTTAAGTATTATAATTTCATACCACAGGCACCTGTTAACGATGGTCATATGATTTCGACCCGTCCGGGGTCTTATCAATCCAATCCCTGGGGATTGTATGATATGCATGGCAATGTGGCCGAATGGGTGCGGGATGATTATTCACCGGTCACTACCAGTAGTGCTATTGACCCCGTTATTCATGCAGGAGGACGGAAAACCGTGAAAGGCGGTTCCTGGCGTGATCGCCCCCATCGCAGTACTGTTGCCAGTCAGGTGGGCTATTATCCCTGGCAGAAAGTGGTGACGGTAGGCTTCCGGGTGGTGATGACAGAAGAGTAAGTGAAATCGGAAATACATAGAAATACGGGGCATTACAGAAGTGGTGCCTTGTGTTTCTTTCTGTTCCCAATGCCTGATATTTATTTAGCCCCATGGCAATGCTCGGGGAAATTGATGTAAGTACTCAATACCATGTTATCTGTTCACCTGCTCCAATTCATTAATCAATTTTAAGAACCCCTTGCAAGGTTTACTAAATCCATTTCCTATGTTTAAAATATTGTTTTGTAAGACGCTTTTAATTTCATGCTTTCTCCTTGCGGATGAAGGATCTCAGGCACAAGAGATCGTCAGTCATCGCTTTCTGGCCTCCGGCAGCGGCATGAAACAGATTGTGATTGTCGACCGCATGGGTGAAATTGAATGGAGCTATCCCTTTGAAGGTGAATGTAACGATGTGTCTATGCTGTCAGATAGTACCATCTTGTTTAGCTATCGCCATGGAGCCCGGTTGATCAATTTGCAGAAGGAAACGTTATGGGAATACAAAGGGGAGGAGCACACAGAAGTGCAATCGGCTTCCCCCTTATCCAGGAAACGTTTTTTAGTGATGCAGAATGGCAATCCGGCCAAACTCATGGAAATAGACCGGAAAGGACGCATCCGCAAAACGATTCAACTACCCACCGTTGCCAGGCATCCCCACGGGCAGTTTCGCAATGTGCGAAAAACGAAAGCAGGAACTTATCTGGTGGGGTATTTCAATGGCGATAAAGTGGTGGAGTTTGATGGCAATAGCATCCCCATACGCACCATTCCCATTAAAGGAAACAATTTTTGCACCCTCCGTCTGGCCAATGGCAACACACTCATTGCCTGTGGGGATCAACACCGTCTGGTAGAAGTGGACCCGGAAGGGGCCGTGGTGTGGTGCCTGGAAAAAGAGGAATTACCCCGGCATCCATTGCGCTTTGTTGCTGGCTTGCAGGTTTTGCAAAACGGCAATATAGTGGTTTGTAATTGGGGAGGACACGGGCATAAAGGTGAGCAGGCCCAGATCTTTGAGATTACCCGCGATAAGCAGGTGGTGTGGCAAATGGATGATTGGAAGAACCTGGGACAAATCTCAACCATCCAGATACTGGATGAACCGGGCCGCATGGAGAAAGGAGAGTTGCTGCGTTAGCCGGTTCGAATGAGTTCTGAAATCATTGGTGTCCTGTAAAAATTTCATTCAATCATTCATCTATTTCCTCCACAAGACAAATCTTCTTGTTTCTATTCGAATAAATTATTTAATTAGTCCATTCCATACATCACTTAAACCTGTTTCTATGTTTAAAAAGATATTTTGGCTGGCTCTTCTTCCTGTTTCTTTCCTGGGTTGTACCCAACCGTCTTCCGGCGCAAAGAACAAACCCAACCAAGACAGGATCCGTGTGGGTATATTCGACACCAACGACGATAGTCCCGGTTGCATTACCGACGCCTATGAAGCCCTGCGCATCGATGCACAGATGGATCCTCAGATCATTGGGGCAGCCACCATTATGTCGGATGCCATTCTGGACTATGACTTAATTCTGTTTCCTGGCGGGTCGGGTAAAGCCCAAACCATTAAGTTAGGTCAGTTGGGCATGAAACGGGTACAGGAATTGGTCACCATTCATGGGAAAGGGGTAATGGGCATTTGTGCAGGATCCTATGTGCTGTCGCAAACCCAGGGATACCCTTCACTTGATTTAAGTGGTTTTGAGGCCATCGACATCGAACATGATCACCGCGGGCATGGTTTGGTGAAATTCTCGTTGACAGATGCAGGCAAAAAGGTATTCCCTGAACTGCAGGGACGCGAACTATCCTATTCTAAATACTATGAAGGACCGGTTTTGACGGTCCCTGATCAGCCCAATTACACCGGCATCTCCCTCTCAACCATGTGGAGTGATGTTCATACCGTTGAAGGGACGCCCGCCAATATGACCAATAACCGGCCGTTTATTACTGCCACCCAGGCCGGGAAAGGGAGAGTGGTCACTTTTGTGGGGCACCCCGAGAATACGCCCGGCATGCGGTGGATGATTCCCCGTATGGTACGTTGGGCGCTGGATAAAGAGCTTGTATCCTACAGTGATGCCGTAGTGCGTCCTCAGATCTATCAGGAAGAAATACTCTTTACGACCGGGCGCCTGCAACAGCAAGATCGTTATGATCAGATGCTCTGGGGTACACCGGAAGAAAAGGAGGAAGCCATCAGGCAGCTGGTAGAAACATCTGCCTGGTCAGCAAAGAAGAAAGTTATTGGCTTGATACGTGATGACAATGCCGGCGTGCGCGTCACAGCGGCCCGGACCATCGTGGAATTGGAGCGTACGGATGCCCTGCACGACCTGGAGATAGCTGCAGCTACCGAAAGCGATGAAGCGGTCAGAAACGAAATGAATCGCCTTCTGACCCAACTTAAACAAATGGTGGGGTGCTCAATGGATTAAAGAACCGACATCCCTTGACCGGTAAGCCTTTCCCGCTTTTTGGCACATGTTAACGGGTGACCGGGATAATCGTCCCAATGACCCGGATAATCGTCCCGGTGACCGGGATAAAAATACGAGTGACCGGGACGTTTATCCCGCTGATGTTTTCGCGTTAACGGGTCACCGGGATAAAAATACGGCTGACCGGGATGCGTTTTGGAGGGTGTTTTGGGGCTAGCGGAGTACAAAAAAAGGGTGAAAAAACACCTGTTTTTGCAAACGGGTCACCGGGATGATCGTCCCGATGACCCGGATAATCGTCCCGATGACCCGGATAATCGTCCCGATGACCCGGATAATCGTCCCAATGACCGGGATAATCGTCCCAATGACCGGGATAATCGTCCCGATGACCCGGATAATCGTCCCGATGACCGGGATAAAAATACGAGTGACCGGGACGTTTATCCCGCTGATGTTTTCGCGTTAACGGCTGACCGGGATGCATTAGAAACACAGCTTACATGTTGTATCGATAATTCAAACTAAGATATAGTGTAGTCTTAGCTACAGATTCATGGGTGCCCGGTAAAAATTTCATTCAATCTTCGATGGATGACTGTTTGTTTAACCTCCACGAGGTATCCCGTTTGATAGGGTTGAAAATAGTTTACACCAATATATTCCCTCCGGCCCATTCCGCGTAGCAGATTATGTGTTGTAGAATACGATGTTGCAAATTGACTATTTTCCCTGTAGGGGATATGGAATGGTTTACCGGACAATAATGCTACCGTTTAAGAGGATTACACCGATTATTTTCCAGGGTAAAACATGAAATCTGTACTAATCTATGGTTAAATTTTATGTCCAAAAAAATGCGGGCTGAATCATTTTTGCCGAAAATGGATATTTTTTTTGATAAGCAATGGCTACCTTGGACGCCGCTTGGGTATTTATTCCAACTAAACATGAAAAAGTGTTCTTTCCAAGCTCATTGGGTCCGGAAAGAATACTTTTACTAAAAGATAAAGTAAATATAACAGCAAGGGGCTTCCTGGAAAGTTGCCAGCTATTAAATAAAACAAATGACAACGACCTTGACAATAAAGCAGAAAAATAGTATTTCCATACTACTTCTCTCAAAACTATTTGAAAGAATCGCCTTTTATTTAATCATGACTATTTTAGTTAGATATTTAACCGAATCATTAAATATTGAAGCTACAACAGCAGGAATTTACTATAGCATCTTTTATGGGGTAATTTTTATTATGTCTCTCGTTTCAGGACATATTGGTGATATAAGCAATAGAATTAAAATTGTTTTAACAGGGTTTATTATCATGGCAGCTATGTATTTGCTACTAGCTTTTCTTCCTAATGCCATTGCTGCTACAGTGACAACTTTAATTATCCTAGCATTAGGTATCGGACTAGTTTCACCTAATATTATTGTTCTTTTAGGGAACATATATAATGAAAAAAACAATGAAATAATTGGTCTGTCAGGTTTCATTCTATTTTCAATAATTACAAGTGTTGGTGGGGTGATTGCACCATTGTTGTCTGTCTTTATTCGCGACAATTTAGGATATAGTTCAGTATTTGTATTTGCATCTGTTTTTGGCCTAATTTCTTTAGTTCTTTTTAATAAATTTAAGGTCATTTCTAATCAACTTGTACTTGAAAAAGTTGAGAACTTACAAAGTCGTCCTATCAAGAATCTAAATAAGATTATCTTATTTTCCATTCTTTTCATAGGTATATTAATTAGGTTTGCCCTTAATCAGAATGAACTAACTTTTACGTATTCAGTAAGAGATTATCTGGATAATGGTTATAATCTAAGTCAAACTTTCAAGGATTTCGATAATTATATTTCCATTGTATTATTGACTGTTTTTGCGCTTATAATTGCAAGAGTAAAACAATTAACATGGACTAAGATTCTAAATCTAATTCTAGTCGGTGTTATTCTTTGTTCTTTTGTTTTTATATCAATAGCTTGCTTTAGTTCAATATCTCAAATAATTGGAACTAAAACTGTTTTTATTAAGTCGTTTGTTATAATGCTAATAGCTGAGACCTTAATATCACCAACAATTTTTTATATTATTTATAGGAGTTCACCAATCAAACGAAAAGGGCTCTTTCAGGGAATTTCTTTTCTAATAATGGGTTTCTCAAACCAGTTGCTATTCTTGGGAGTAATGCTATATGAAAAAAGCCACACGCTAGCATATTTAGCATTTTCAACTTGTCTGTTTACAAGTGTAATTTTAATGCTCATTTTAAAGAATATTGTAAAGAATAAATTACGCGAAATAATAACAGCGGCTAACAAACCGCAATAAAGAATGCCTTGTCGAGGTAGTTTTTTGGCGGTAAGGTCCCGCGCGTGCCAATGAGAAAGCAAGAAAGTGAATATACCACACGCAACGGAACACTTCATGCGGCAATACCTTGGTCTTCATGCAAAATAGTAATTCGAAAGTTATAAAAAGGAATATTAGACCATGTCAATATTTACGAAGGAGCAATTTGAGAATATGGTTAATGCAAAAACGGGTACAAATGCAAAACTTTAGTTTTAAGCGAAGCTAGAAGATATTCAAAATTACTTTATGACACGAGTATTTTTTTGTCCTATTCACATCCTGATAAGTATGAACTTGAACAAGCCGTAACTTTTTTAGGACTTGATGTCTATGTTGGCAGGATGGATGAGACTATACCCGAATCCACCACTGGTCTGACTCCCCTTAAGATTAAAGAAAATGATAAATTCATACTATTAGCTACTAATTCAGGGATAAAATCCATAAGGTGGGATTGGGAAGGAAATGAGTATTTACAAATTTATCCCTTGCCCACTGTAGCAACTAAAATAATAAGGCCAGCGGACTGATCGAATACAACCAAGCGAGATGCCTAGCTGGGCGTGGAATGTGTCAAACCCAATAGATCACACTATAAAATGTATTTTTCTTACAAATTATTTAAATTATGAAAAACAATTCGTTAGTAGTTTTAATGGCTACAATCCTAATCTCAACATTCATTACTTCATGCTCCAAGAGTGATGACATGAAAGGAAAAGAAATTATTGGCGCATGGGAGTTGGTAACAGAATCCATATCATTTGGACGTACAGTTACTACAACCGAACTCATGGAGTTTAATGCCGATAACACCGGTTCTATGATAACCTCTGTTGAAGGCGGTTGGGGAGGTGCATCGTCAGAAGCATATGGCTTTAAATATAGTTTCGATGGAGCCAGGCTCTCTATAGATGCTGAAGACTTTAGTAGAACTACAGATGCTTTTGTAAAGGACGGAGTATTAACTATAGAAGCCAATGTAAATGGAGAAACCTTCCGGAGAGAATATTCAAAGATTACAAAAGAAGAGCTGGAGCAGAAAGAGGAAGAAAGAAAAAAGAAAGAAGAGGAGCAGAAAAAAGAGGAAGAAGCTCAGAAAATCATTGATCAATTAATAGGAGTATGGGTGTGGAGTGATGAGGTAACTGATCCAAATGCAGGATTCGACTTGTATAACGACAAGATTATCTTCAATGAGGACAAAACCGGAACATTTAGAGAAGAGTGGTTATTGGACGGGTCGTATGTTCAAATAGTAACATCTGACTTTAAATTTGATGTAAAAGAAGGCCTGCTTAGTTTTATTATTGAAGGATCTGTTGTTGAATATCAGGTATCATTTGATGGAAAAACATTAACCTTAACAGCGCCATCAGGTGGTTCTGTACTTACATATACAAAAACTGAATAGTTTGGTAATGTTTTAAACTTATAGCGCGAATTACAAATCCGCGCTATAAGTTTAAATGAAGTTAGAAGAGCATTTAGTAACTGTGAATAAAAAAATAAAGTTTCGTGGGTTGCGCTCTGCTAAATTGGTGCAAACAGGAGACGTGGAAGCAATTAACCCTCAAGGAACTAGTTCATGTTATTGTGCTATATTTTGCTTATTCTTTTTAATTAATACAACTCAAAATTGCTTACAAATTGTTGGTTAATTTGGTCCAAGGGTAGGTCTTCACGCTTATATTGCCAGCGGATAAAATCCCTGGACTGCATGTAACTGGTTTCATATCGGATAACCGTTTCTTTGGCAGAATCTATTCCTACTAGTTTGCGCGCATTTTCATTATGCGTCTTAAAAATTTTGAGGATGGTCCCCGGTCTTCTTTTTTGCCAACCAATTTTTCTGTGATCGGTTGAGCGGTTATGTCCACTTCTTCTATTGACATATAGGCTGTAATTGCCTCTATTTTTTTAATAGCTGTTCAATGGTACCATTAATGTCGTCGGCGGATATGAATTTTCCTTTAACGCGCTGTTTGGATTCATCACAGTGATTGGGAGAGATACTCTTTTTTAAGCCAAACTCGGCTCTTTCTTTGTTAATAGTGATGCGAACGAAGATTGGCGCATCACCATTTTTAAGCAATTTAGTCCTTTTAATAAAGAACAGGATCGATGTGTTTTCTAGTCCACTCATAACTGTAAAATTTTGATGTTAAAATTATACTTATGAGTCCATCACGAACGAATCTAAAACTAAGACATTGCAGGCATTACAGCGCATTTTATACTTTTTCTGATGGACTAAAATTTAGAAATCTTAGTCCACCAAATGTCCACCTCAAAATGGGTTTTTTTCTGCACACTTTTGCGCATAAAAAAACCCTGTAAGTCGTGACTTACAGGGTTTGCTTCAAATTGCTTATCAGCTCAGCGGAGAGAGAGGGAACTGAATGTTTACTCCAATCGCCCCATTCTCAATATTTTACAAATGCAATCTTTTTAGTCCACTGTAAGTCCACCAAAATTAGGCCAAAACAGCCCGTTTTAAATGCGTTTTATTGAACTCATTTGACATCAAAAATAATAATTTTTTTGGGGTTGAAAACTTTTGTTTTATTTGAGGCATATAATGCAATTGGACGCAAAAAAAATAAGATTGAGTAATGAGAAATGTTCTTGAGTTCTATGATGACCTTTTGAGAAAAAATTGGGCGTTAAATCCTTTATTTTTATTTGATGATAATAAAGAAACTGAAATCAATATTTACGATAGCGATATTGGTTCAAAGATTATTGAAGAGACAGTTAAAGTTATAAAGGAACTTAAAGTGTATTATTATGAGTGTAATATTGAAGATGAACAGCGTTATTATTTCGAAAAGCTTAGTCATCATTTACATTCTCTATCCGGATACTGTGAGTCATTGCTTGATAATTTGATCAAGGAATTTAAAGAGTATGGTTTGCGGAAGGAAAAACTACCAGAATACACGAATGGATTAATGATTTACACCTGTTTGGGTAGTATTAATAATGAGTTGCAATTTACTTGTCGCTATTTAATGAATGATGATCATAACTCACTTGAGAAGTGTTTTAAAAAGGAATACCCAGGAACTTTTCATGAAACAAAACAAGAGATTGACAAAAATGGAAATTTGATTGAAGTTGGAACTGAAGTTAGCATTGAAGGTATTAAGCCCGCAAAAGAGGAAAAGTTAGTTAAAATAGAAGTTGATCCTGAGGAACTCATTAAAGAATATCACTTGTCGAGTGATAAGCCAACAGTCGATAATAAGAAAATTGTCTGGGGTGGTACTCCAAAAGAGTTTGTCAATTTATTCTCAGAGGCTGTTGAGAAAAAGTGGATACATGCGCAAAAAAATGCAAGGACTGAGCGAGTGAAATTACTATTTGATACATTTTTAGTTATTACAGAAAAAGAGGAACCGATAGAGCTTAGTACTTTGCAAGGTTATTTTAGTAAAAATGGAAGAGGAGATACTTTTTAAAGTGAAAAATTAATTGACAGAGTGTTAGTAGGTTGTTTCACCTAGGGTTAACCTTAGGTGAATTTCTTTTGTCATTATTTCTTTGGTTTGCGTCGTATTCATCAAATGGCGCCGCGATGAACTTTGTTTCATATCTAAAAGAATTTAAACGATGGCAAATACTGTAATAATTGTCGATGAACATGAGTTTGGAAAACTACTTCGGAAGATTGATAACCTTTCTGAAAAAGTGGATAGTATCAGTTTGAGCAGCAACGACGGCTTTAAAGATAAATGGTACGTAACCGAGGAAGTCTGCAAATTACTAAAAGTTAGCAGGCGCACTTTACAGACCATGCGCGATAATAAAACCATTAGCTTCAAGAAAAGCGGTCGAAAGATTTACTACAAAGCTTCTGACATTGAAACTTATCTTGAAAATATTAATGGTTAGTTTCTTTCCTCAATAGCAATCATATTTTTTACCGTTTATGGCTTTTAGTTGTTGCATTTTTTGCAACAACTAGCTAAAGCTATGTCTCAAAATAAAGTACATGAATAACTTTAATACCAATGATATCGAGTTGGGTATGTCACATTTAGCAAAAGGAAAACTGACAAATGCTCAAGCCAATGTACGTTTAAAAATGGAAGGGGTATCCGAATTTCCAATATTCGTATTCCCCCAATTTATACAAGATACCATTCTGGAACTTTACGATAATTGTAACTACAATATTGATTATACGGCTGCAGCAATTTTAACAGCATTAGCAGGTATAATCGGAAATTCTTTTCAACTAAAAGTAAATGTCGAATGGTATGAGAACGCCGCATTATGGGTTGTAATAGTTGGTAAATCCGGTCAAAATAAAAGTGCTCCGCTCAAAACAGCATTTAAGTCTATGGTTGAGCTTCAAAATCGTTTTGATGATGACTATGAAGCTATCAAAAGCAACTATAATTCAGATTCAGGTGACAAAAAGCCAACTAAGAAAAAGTTGTACTCTACTGATCCCACTTTTGAGGCATTGATCAAAATGCATAAGGAAAATGCGAACGGTATAGTGCTCAGACCGGATGAGTTTAAGAGTTTTATCAATAATCTGGTAGGTTATAGTGGTTCATCCAAGCAAAGTAATTATTTATCAATTTGGGATGGAGCACCCATTTCACTTGATAGGAAGGAAACTGAAAGTACCTCCGTTAAAAAGCCCTGTGTTTCAATTATCGGAGGAATCCAGGATGATGTTATTGCATCCTTGAAAGCTAAGGATATCAAGGATGGTTTTTTTGAACGTTTACTTTTTACTATTCCGATACGTATGGAGAAAAGATTCATACGAAAAACACAGGTCAATGAATACGTGCTGGAGAAATTTCATTCGAAGACCATGGAACTCTTAACGATTGTTTTGGACAAGAATGAAGCACAAATAGTAGAACTATCAAATGAAGCCGATGAGATGTTTATCAATGAACTTAACAAACATGTTGAGCCGTCGAACAAGGATGCAACAATTTCCGGTATACTATCGAAGCTTGATCGATATATGTTGCGTTTTGCCTTGGTTTTAGAAGTATCAGAGAAATTGCTGATGGGAAAACCTGTTAGAAGCATAACTCCGGAGAATATGTATAGGGCGATAGTGCTCAAAGATTACTTCTATAAAAATGCATTAAAATTGAATAGTATGGTTTTAGATGTTTTTGAAGATAATTCAAAAGAGGGTAAGGTCTTGAAAGTATTAAGAGCAATTGGTAAAAAGGAGTTTACTAATAAAGAATTCATTCTAATAGCGGATAAATTGGGTGTTGGTAAAGAGTCGTATGCCTATCAGCTATTAAGTAATTCAAAACTTGCACAGAAATTAAGCAGAGGTGTTTATGAAACCGATGTCATTGGATAGGAAATAGTGAAGTATGTGGAGTTGTGTAGTAAGCTTGATTTATAGACTAATAGGAGTGTAGTATGTATGTAGTAAGCGTGTAGTAAGTAGATAATATGGGGGTAATAGATTTTTTTCATTCTATTCATACTATTGAACTATCCTTTAGTTAACTGTGGAGTTAGTGTAGTAACGTGGAGTGGTAACTGCCTCAAAGACAGTTTTACTACACAACTCCATTAACTCCACAATCTTTAAATAATAGAAAGTATCATGAAGGATGTAAGATATTCCTTAGAGAAATACTCGGGCAGAAGCTCAAGATTTGAGTGTCCTCATTGTCAAAAAAAGACTTTTACGAGGTATAAAGACAATCATACCAACAAATATATTTCTGAGGATACAGGACGGTGTAACCGAATCGAAAAATGTGGCTATCATTTTACTCCAAAGATGTATTTTGGAAAAAATGGATTTGAACCGGATGATGACCATAAACCATGTCAAATACCCACTCAAAAACCAAAAAAGCCATCCTGTATTGAGCAAAAGTATCTCAGGGCATCATTGTCTAACTATCATCAAAACAATTTTGCTATTGGATTATATGAGTATTTTCCCAAAAATATTGTTAATGAGCTATTGCGAAAATATTTTGTAGGCACAGCAAAGGGAAATAAAACTGTTTTTTGGCAAGTAAATAGATACGGTGAAGTTAGGAGTGGTAAGGTAATGAAATATGATTCTGACACTTTAAAAAGAAACGGGTATGTTAACTGGGTTCATAAACTTCTAAACCTTAAAGATTTTCACCTTAAGCAAATCTTTTTTGGAGGGCATTTACTGGTGGACTTATCAAAGCCGGTTGCAATTGCTGAAGGAGAGAAAAACGCTATTTTTGGTGCGCTATTTTATTCGCAGTATAATTGGATTGCAGTAGGCTCTATTGAAATGTTAAATCAAACGAAACTCAATGCACTGAAAGGTTATCAGGTAACCTTGTTTCCGGATAAAGGGAAAGCCTTTCAAAAATGGAGTAGGATTGCCGAAAATGCATGTTTTGATGTGAAAGTTAACGATGTACTGGAAAATACGAATCTATTAGAAGGAGATGATGTTGCAGACCTGGTAATTTCTATTAAAAACGAGCAGTACGGAAGAAGTCCTGAGGCGTTAATAGATAAGTTTTGCGCGGCTAACCCGGCATTTGAATCATTTATGGATAAGTTTGATTTAGTAGTATCCGCTTTCGCTTAATTACTTCAAAATGCCTGATTTTAAAAAGCTATTAGTTGCCTGAGGTTTCTGATATTTAGAACTTAATTTTCTAAGCAACCAACAATTACCAACCGCCTTTCTCAACGGAGTTAGGCGGTTTTTGTGTATGTAAAATTATTGGTAAATAAACTACATAAAAAGCACTGAAATACTGACAATGGGCTGCATTAAAAGGCAGATTAGTGTCAAATAAGCCTACTTATTTTAGATTCCTGATAAGCGAACACATGAATCAAACAATACTATTAATAAGCTTTATCCTATTTGGTTATTTTTCACTTAGAGCTCACTGATTACCACTTTAAATATAAAATACGCGCCTATTGCCTGGTTGATCCCAATGGTAAAAAGGTCCATTGTGGCTATTTACAATTGCAACAAAATTCAGTGTAGGATTGCTGTTGAGGAACAGGATTTAAAGTTTACCCATATTCAAGACACAAAACTGCATTTCCTCTATCGAAACGATGAAGCCAGTAGTGAAATGGATTTCGATTAAAAATAAAAAATTCTCTTCTGTTAGTGGGATTGAGGGAGTGTTACTTCAAATCTGATATTTTAATGTTAATTAATTTGACTAATTGTTGTTTACTGCTGAACAATTAATTTATTTTGCATCAGCTTACGAAGGGAGTAATTGGTACTATATAGCAGACTCCCTGAAACATGCTATCGGGGAACTTAATTGAGAATGAACTGATCAGCTGCTTGCAGTTGAACGGGGAAAGAAGTGTCCGGTGGTAGTGTTGACTTCACCTTATTTGAATGAATGGCTTTATTAATGAGAAATCCTCTCTGGATAATTGTGTCCTTTGCCTATTATTTTGATAAGGTGCTTATTTCATCCTTCTATTGTTTTGATGTCGGTTAATCACGGTCGATCCCTCAGTTCTACTTTTTCATATACTGTCATTTTGCTGAACCAGTCTGTTTTACAGGGCGGGTTGGGGTGTGTTTGGGCATTTGTAATGGTTTGTCAGGTAGATGCAATATTTATAGTCATAAAAATAAAAAAAAGGAAATGAGGAAGTTAGGGAGTTTGGTTTTGATGGTTTTTGTCTGTTTGTCAGCTTTTGGACAAGAAGAAGTGAACATGGGATCTTATCAGTTGAAATTTACAAGTGCACCGGGTGGAACTAATTATATTCAAAGTGCTAGCGGATCGGCAACAACTGGAATATGGACTTTTAAATCCCGTTTTGATAATCTGGTTTTTGATGCAGGTGTGAATACATCCAATCCAAGAAACTTAATTTTTAGTATTGGAGGAGTAGAGAAAGCTAGATTGTTTTCAAATGGATGTTTGGGGATAGGAACACCATCACCTTCCTCACTTTTTACATTAAATAAAGCTTGTAGTGAGTCTGGGATAAATACTATTCAAACATTTGAAAGTAATAGTGTTTCATATCTTAAGTTTGGTTTGTTTGGAAATGCAACCAGTTATGATCTGAAAAATACTGCTACATTATGGAGTAACAATAGAAATATTGCCCTTTGGGCGGGTAACCCAGGTAATAGTATTCTTTTTTCAACAGGTACGAGTGCTACTGAGCGAATGCGAATAAATCATGATGGAAATGTTGGCATTGGCACCATTACCCCTGCAAGTAAATTGGAAGTTGTTGCTGCAAATGCACAATTAAGACTATCAAGGGCATTAGACACAAATCAAGCATTAGTTTTACAGGGAGGTGGTAATTATGCACGTTTTATCTCAGTTCATGACACAGATACTAAATATAGACAACACTTTGCATTCATTCAAAGATGTAGTTTAGGAGATAGGGAAGTAGTAAGGATAGATGCTGATGGCAACCTCGGCATCGGTATCACCACCCCCGATGCCAAACTCGAAGTAGCCGGCAACATCAAAGCCCAGGAAATTGAAGTCACCTTAGCCAGCATTGACAACATGCAACTCAACGGCACCCTAGCCGCCAACCAAATAACAGTCACCACCAACGGCCAAACCGCCGATTTCGTCTTCGAAGAAGACTACGAACTACGCAACCTGCAAGAAGTAGAAACCTTCATTCAAACCAACAAACACCTGCCCGATATCCCCAGCGCTGCAGCCATGGAAGAAAACGGCGTGAACCTGGCGGAGATGAATAAGCTCTTGTTGCAGAAGATTGAGGAGTTGACGCTGTACTCAATAGACTTAGAGAAAAGAGACCAGGAGATGAGAGATAAGTTGGAGGAAGAAAGAGAAGAGCGGAGAGCGATGAGAGGGGAGATTGAGGAGTTGAGGAAGATGGTGATGGAGCTGGTTAACACCCCAAACCCCTAAAGGGACTTTGATGAGTAGCTTGGATATGACCACGAAGCTTTTAACCACAGATATGCGCAGATGAACACAGATTGGGAATTGCTGCGCAATTGCGGTTTATCGCAGATAAACACATCTGTGACAATCTGTGCTAATCAGTGGTTTATAAATGCTTGCTAATTAGGCGAGATGTTTTGCGCACTGCTTGCCTCTTTGGGATTAGGGCTAGCGTGAAGGAGACAAGAAATGATAATCAAACAAAAACTAAATAATGAAAAAACTTACGACTGTAATTTTAATGGGAATGCTTTGTGGGGCTGTTTGGGGGCAAACGCAAGTGCCAATATCTGATACGAATAGTCCAATATGGCATAAAGATGGGAATGTTGGAATAGATAAAAACAGTCCCGAATATAAATTGGATGTATTTGGAAGTGCACGGGTGTCAGGATACTTCTTTGGTCAACGACTTTATTTAGGTATGAATAGGGATAGCAAGTTTCAAATTTCATATGATCAAGGAGGATTTGCTTTGACTGAAACTCATAAAGGAACTAGATTATTTATAAAAGATGGTGGAAATATAGGTATTGGAACAACCTCTCCACAATCGAGATTAGATGTTAATGGAAGTAGCTTGTTACGTGGTAATTTAACTATTTCCCCAAAGATGAATTCACATCCTGAAGGATACGTTCAAATGGTATTAGGCGTGACAGATCAGGGACATTTAAAACTAATCCATGATTTTGACAACAGAGATGTTCGGTTTCAAACTGATTCTAATTGGGGTGGGCAATATGATAAATTTACCTTTTGGTTAAGAGATGCTAGCGGCACAAAAGAGAGGATGCGTATTACTAATGATGGCAACGTCGGCATAGGCACCACAACCCCCGATGCCAAACTAGACGTAGCCGGCAACATCAAAGCCCAGGAAATAGAAGTCACCCTGGCCAGCATTGATAACATGAACCTAAACGGCACCCTAGCTGCCAACCAAATAACAGTAACCACCAACGGCCAAACCGCCGACTTCGTTTTCGAAGAAGACTACAATTTGCGCGACCTCCAAGAAGTAGAATCCTTCATCCAAACTAACAAGCATCTGCCGGATATTCCCAGTGCGGCTGCCATGGAAGAAAATGGCGTGAACCTGGCGGAGATGAATAAGCTGTTGTTGCAAAAGATTGAGGAGTTGACCTTGTATGCGATTGAGATAGAGAAAGCACGAAGTGCGGAGTCCGAGGTCCGAGAGAAACTGGAGACAGAAGTTAAGGAGATGAAAGAAGCACAAAGCATTGAGGTCGACACACGCAAAGCATTGGAGGAGCGGTTGGCTAAAATAGAAACTTTGCTTATAGAAAAGTAAAAAGAGTTTTTTACTTTTCATTTGCTCCTTCAATATGAAGTGCTCCTCTCCTTTAGGAGAGGCTGGATGAGGTAAAACAAGTTGAAATAAACACTTAATAAATAACAAAACTAACAATGAAAAAAGGAATAACCTTAATCTTGTTGACCCTGATGGGAATGGGTGTTTGGGGGCAGACCAATAGCGCAAATAATGAAAATATTACAGGAGAATGGACCTTTAATGGTGATAGGTTTTATAGAGATGTTCCGTCTAGTAAGCAAATGAGTAATATCATTAAAGTTGATGGAGTTAATAAGTGGCTTTGGAGAAGGTTAGCCAATTCAGTAGACCTTCGTCTATATAGTTATGGAGTTCAAAAAGATGTTTTAACTCTGCAATACGGTACCGGAAATGTTGCAATTGGGAACTTGTCAAATTATACTGATGTTAGATTAACTACTCAAGCTCAAAATGCTACATCCACAGCTTTTAGAAGTATCGGAAAAATAGATGTATGGGGTAATAAATTGGATGAAGGGGATGTGCTAGCAACCATCAGGGGTTTTAATTATACTGTTAATTCCAATGCATATCTTTTAAAAGTAGGAGTTGCTGGAGGATCCAATTGGGAAAAATTTGTTATCAAAGGCAATGGTAACGTTGGTATTGGAACTTCATCACCAGAGCAATCATTGAGTATTAATACAGAACAAAATAAAAGAGCACTCATTACTGTTGGGGCGAAGGGAACAGCTGATGCTGGGATTTATTTTGATGCATCAAATGGTGATATTAAAGGTGCTGATTATGGAAGTTTAATTCAAAAGGATGATTTGTCGATTGAATTAAATAATTATGGAGATAATCCCATTAACGTAAAAACAAAAGGACAAACTCGACTTTTTATAGGTGGAGATGGCAATATTGCAATTGGTAAACAATCCGCTGACGCCAAACTAGACGTAGCCGGCAACATCAAAGCCCAGGAAATTGAAGTAACCCTGGCCAACATTGATGACATGCAACTCAACGGCACCCTCGCCGCCAATCAAATCACCGTCACCACCAACGGCCAAACCGCCGATTTCGTCTTCGAAGAAGACTACGAATTACGCGACCTGCAAGAAGTAGAAACCTTCATTCAAACCAACAAACACCTGCCCGATATCCCCAGTGCTGCTGCCATGGAAGAAAATGGCGTGAACCTGGCGGAGATGAATAAGCTGTTGTTGTTGAAGATTGAGGAGCTTACACTATATACTATTCAGAAGGAAAAGGAGGTTTCAGGGTTAAAGTCACAAGTTGAAAGTTTGGATGAAGCACGAAAAGCATTAGAAGAGCGCTTAGCTAAAATAGAAGCTTTGCTCATAACAAAGTAAAAAGAGCCTTTCACTTTTCATTTGACCCTTCAATGTAAAATGCTCCTCTCCTTTAGGAGAGGTAGGGTGAGGTAAAACAATTTGAAACAAACATTTAATAAAGACTAAATCAATGAAAAAACTATCAAGCTTAATATTTATATGCCTGATTGGTGTGTCGGTTTGGGGGCAGGATACTAATGTAATTGGAAAGACAGGGAGTGTCGGGATAGGTACTTTAAGTCCAACTGCAGAATTGGATGTTAGAGGAATAATCAATTCAGAGAAATTTCAAATTCGTCCACCTAGTAGTGGATCATGGTTTAATATTTTTTCTGCTAATGGAAGCAATCGTTTAGATTTTAATAGGGTTCTTAATGGTGACATTCCATTGATGAGTATTTTGACCAATGGGAATGTTGGTATTGGTACAACAGAGCCTGAAACCTATTTTCATGTACAATCAGGAAACTTTGGAATAAAAACTACTTATTCAGCCGCTTTATTTGAAAAATCTGATTGTCATGTTGATTTACTTTCGAGTAAAGATGGAGAGTGGGGATCAAGTCTTAATCTTGTAGAAGGAAACGGAACCTCGAACACAGATGTATGGTCAATCATCCGACAAACAACAAATGGTGTTGGTAATTCAAGTTTACACATCAAATATGGTCCGAATAATAATCATGGAAATCAAACTTTTATTGCTCTTCTCAAAAACGGGAATGTTGGTATTGGTAAAACAACACCAAGCTCTAAACTTGAAGTAAGGGCTGAAGCGGAGGATAGACCAATTCTAACGATAGGTTCGAATGTAATCAGCCAGTCAATTGGTCGAAAGCTTTCAATTGAACTTAGAGATAAGGATTCGGATTCGTATCCAAATAAGCTTGATAGAGTTATCAGGTTCGGTAGCATTACTGAAGGAGCATGGGGTGATAATAAATCATTTTTTATTGAGACAAATGGTCAACAAAGATTTAAGGTACGGTACGATGGCAACATTGGCATTGGTACCACCACCCCCAATTATAAACTCGACGTCTGCGGCACCATCCGCGCCAAAGAAGTGAAAGTAGAAGAGTTCACATGCTCCAATGCTTCTTTCAACGGCACCCTGGCCGCCAATCAAATCACCGTCACCACCAATGGCCAAACGGCTGATTTCGTTTTCGAAGAAGATTACGAGTTACGTGACTTGCAGGAGGTGGAAACCTTTATTAAAAGCAATAAACACTTGCCGGATATCCCCAGCGCTGCGGCTATGGAAGAAAATGGAGTGAACCTGGCGGAGATGAATAAGCTGTTGTTGTTGAAGATTGAGGAGCTCACCTTATATACTATTCAGAAGGAAAAGGAGGTATCCGGGTTGAAGACGCAGGTTGAAAGTTTGGAAGAGGCACGGAGTACTGAGTCCGAGGCACGCGAAGCATTAGAAGCGCGTTTGGCTAAGATTGAGGCCTTGCTGTTGGCGAAGTAAAATCACCCCTAACCCCTAAAGGGGGACCAATATATTGATGACTCTATTTGAACAGCTTCTAAGTTGAATGAAATTGAAATAGAGCTGTGGGTACAATATGAAGTTCCTCCCATTCAGGGGATCGAGGGGTAGAAGTGGAGAAGTAAAACAATAAGAAATAAACATTCATAAAATAACAAAATGAAAAAACTAACAGCCTTAATATTAATGAGCCTGATTGGTGTGTCGGTTTGGGGTCAAAATTATGCAGATAAGACCAAAGCAGAGAATGTTACCGGAGAATGGATATTTTCAAATATGGGGCTCCATAGAAATGTTCCATTGAATTTACAAATGAGTAATACTATTAGAGTTGATGGGGTGAATAAATGGATTTGGAGAAGATTGAAGAACACACTGGATCTTAGGTTGTATAGTTATGGTATTAACGCTGATATGTTGACATTTCAATATAATACAGGCAACGTAGGCATAGGAACTACTGAACCTGCAGAAGCACTTGATGTTAGTGGTAGTATTAAAACAAGTGGTACATCATTAGCCGCAGATAGTGAATCGGTTGTTATTAGTAAATATGGACTAATCGCCAATAGAAGTGTTCTTCATATAACTAATAATAACGCAGGGGGTTCTATTAATTTTGATATTGATGGTACTAATGAAAAAATGCGGTTAACAAATGCCGGTTATCTTGGTATAGGTACACCAGATCCTAAGGAGAAACTTGATGTAATTGGGAATGTAAAAGTTCAACAGAATTCATCAAGTAAAGCAGTAGGAGTGACTGGGCTTAAGTTGTTTAATAACTATACATCAGCATTTGGAGCAGATAATTCTATAGTATTTGGATTTAATAAAACAGCAACTTCTGCAATTCAGGGGAGTTATAGACATTGGAATTCAACTAATGGAGGAGGTGGGGATTTGAGGTTTTATACGAAAAACCCCCATGTTGAAGCTGACTTAAGTATGAAAATGATGATAGCAGGTGACGGCGACGTAGGCATAGGTACCACCGACCCTGACGCCAAACTAGACGTAGCCGGCAACATCAAAGCCCAGGAGATAGAAGTGACCCTGGCCAGTATCGATAACATGCAACTCAACGGCACCCTAGCCGCCAATCAAATCACCGTCACCACCAACGGCCAAACCGCCGATTTCGTCTTCGAAGAAGACTACCAATTACGCGACCTGCAAGAGGTAGAAACATTCATCCAAACCAACAAACACTTGCCCGATATCCCCAGCGCTGCTGCCATGGAAGAAAATGGGGTGAACCTGGCGGAGATGAATAAGCTGTTGTTGCAGAAGGTGGAGGAGTTAACGTTGTATACCATCGAACAGGAGGAGAAGTTGAGAGTGAAGGATGAGGAGGTGTTGGAGGTGAAGGCGGAAGTTAGGGAGGTGAAAAGTGAGTTGGCAGAGATCAAGGAACTTTTATTGAAACGGTAAAATGCTCTCTATCTCCTTCAGGGGATTAAAGAGTAAAATCAAGATAATGCAAACACAAATAAAAAATTACATACAAAATGAAAAAACTAACAACCTTATTTCTAACTACCCTGATAGGTGTGTCGGTCTGGGGGCAATCAGTAAATATCCCCGATAAAAACGGAAGCACGACACCAATCAATCATATAAATGGGAATGTTGGTATTGGGAGTTCAGACCCGATTTCAAAACTAAACGTGTGGACTTATGCCAATGCTTTAGATTGGAATACTACTATTTCTAATGAATATCATACTCAGACTGGGCGCCCAGGTGTAGGTCTTAAGTTCAAATTAGGATATAAAACGGAAACTTCAAAGTGGGCAGGAATAGCAGCCATATCAGCTGTAGATTGGGAAAATTGTATCGACTTGGCGTTTTATACTAAATATATCGGCGCGCCGAGTGAAAGGATTCGAATTAGGTATGATGGTAATGTTGGCATTGGCACTGCATCCCCTACTGCTAAGCTTGACGTGAAAGGTACCATAAAAGCAGATAGGGTATCGATGTTTAATTGGTATAATCCAAATTGTGGACACACCAACAGTTCTCTTGTTATGAATGGTGTTAGGGTGAATAATGAATGGAAATTGCATGGAGATGGAGCTCGGTCATCTATTGGTGTTGTTAACACGGATATTTTTGGAAATATAAAATTTCTCTCACACCATGATGATCAATTTACAAGTGGTAAAACCATTAGCGATGAGGAGTTTATCAACAACAATACTAAGATGGTCATTAAAATTAATGGCAATATTGGCATTGGCACCATCACCCCCGATTACAAACTAGACGTCTGCGGTACCATCCGCGCCAAGGAAGTCAAAGTAGAAGAGTTCACTTGTTCCAATGCTTCTTTCAACGGCACCCTGGCCGCCAACCAAATCACCGTCACCACCAATGGCCAAACGGCTGATTTCGTTTTCGAAGAAGATTACGAGTTACGTGACTTGCAAGAGGTGGAAACCTTTATTAAAAGCAATAAACACCTGCCGGATATCCCCAGCGCTGCGGCTATGGAAGCGGATGGGGTGAACCTGGCGGAGATGAATAAGCTGTTGTTGTTGAAGATTGAGGAGTTGACGCTATACGCAATTGATAAGGAGAATAGGATTCAGGAGTTGGAAGATGAAGGGGCAAAGCATAAGGCAGAAGTGAAGGAGTTAAAGGAAACACATAGAAATACAGTAGATAGATTGGCGAAGATTGAGGCCATGTTAATGGAGAAGTAAAACCTCATTTTGTTTCTCCTCCTAAGTTTAGGAGGAGTACCCGCAGGGGGAGGTGGTGTGATAACCAGTCTTTACCCCTAACCCCTAAAGGGGAACCAGCATATTGGCTACTTAATTTTAACAGCTTTTAAGTTTAAGGAAATTGAAATGGAATTGAGAGTTGCCATATGAAGTGCCTCCCCTTCAGGTGATCGAGGGGTAAAGCAGAGAAGTAAAAAACAATTGAAACAAACATTTAATTAAGAATACGAAAATGATGAAGAAAGGAATTAGCTTACTAATCATGGCGCTTATTGGGGTGTCGGTTTGGGGGCAATGGGATTTATCAAATTCTTCAATCTTATATAGAAAACAAGATTCAAAGCAAATTATACTAAAAACTTCCAGAAGTGATAATACTCAAGAAGGAACATTTTCAATTGATGGATGGGGAAATTTTGCTTTTGGTAGAAATCTGAATCTTGGGGGGTACTTATCTTTTTATGGAGACAACAATAAAACTATCATTCGAACTTCAAGAACGGATAATACTCAGATAGGAACTATCTCAACTAATGGTTGGGGTAGTTTCAAATTCAACAACAGTATAATGGTAAATGATAATCTGTATGTTGGTCAAGGTCAATCTACTGGACGCCTGATATTGAGAAGTGGAAATTATCAGAGAGAAGTTAAACTTTTGGCAAATGACTCATACAGTTCTAGTGAAAATACCTATGGTTTGCGTATTCTTCCCAATAGAATACTTGATTTACGTGGACATTACATAACAGATGGAAGTAAGACATTTACTATTCTAAGTGCATCTAGAAGCGATGGAACTTCTTATAATGAATTGGTTCAGCATAAAGTTTATAATGGAACAAATAATCATGACTTGAACTTAGTAAATAATGGCCGCGTAGGCATCGGCACTACAACACCAGACGCCAAACTCGATGTAGCCGGTAACATCAAAGCCCAGGAGATAGAAGTGACCCTGGCCAGCATTGATGATATGCAGCTCAACGGCACCCTGGCCGCCAACCAAATCACCGTCACCACCAATGGTCAAACCGCCGATTTCGTCTTCGAAGAAGACTACGAACTGCGCGACCTGCAAGAGGTGGAAACCTTTATTAAAAGCAATAAACACTTGCCGGATATCCCCAGCGCTGCGGCTATGGAAGAAAATGGAGTGAACCTGGCGGAGATGAATAAGCTGTTGTTGTTGAAGATTGAGGAGCTCACGCTATACGCAATTGATAAGGATAATAGAATTCAGGAGTTGGAGGCTGAAAGGGCAAAGCAGAAGGCAGAAGTGGAGACTCAAAAGGAAAAAGTCAAAAGTCAAAATGAAAAAGTGGAGAGTTTGGAGGAGCGGTTGGCTAAGATTGAAGCCTTGCTGTTGGCGAAGTAACAACACCCCTAACCCCTAAAGGGGAACCAGCATATTGCCTACTCTATTTTAACAGCTTCTAAGATGAAAGAAATTGAAATGAGCTGATAGCTGCAATATAAAGTGCCTCCCCTTTAGGGGAGCGAGGGGTAAAGCAAAGAAGTAAAGAATAATTTGAAATAAACATTTAGTAAAGAATATAATAATGAAAAAACTAACAACCTTAATCTTAACCACACTTATTGGAATGAGTGTTTGTGGTCAAAATTATGAATGGATTGTTGATAATACTAGTGATAATCCGGGAGAACGAGTAGTTGCAAAATTTAAGGTTTCTGACTTGTCATATCCATATAATGGACTTGGTGTCTTTGGTCAAGTGATTGATAATAACGGAAACTGGGGATACAACTTGCCGATTGTTGCTGATTTTAGATTGTATATAAACTTTAATGGAGGAACTTTTGATATAGTTCAGTCTGGAAAAACATATAATATCACTTTAGGGTTGAAGAGGATTTCTCCCGAAGAATATATTCTGGTAGCCAATTGTAGCAAGTATCATTCTGCCATGAGAGTGAATTTTTCTAAAGTGGAAGGATCTGCGACTGTTACATTAGGCAATCCTGATGTAATAAACAGTGAAGGAGTTTTTGTTTTGGAAAGTCCAAACTATGAGAGTGACGCTCCTCTGTTGGCTAATGATTTTTCAGCTGATAGAAATGGAAATGTAGGTATAGGAACATCTCCGACTATCTCAAAACTAACAATAGGTTCCAATGGTAAAACAATAGGCAGCAAAAAACTGCAAAATGCTCATTTATTAATTGGAACCGAAGAGACGGGCATAGGGATTGATAATAATGAGATTGTAAATAAAAATTCGAATTTGAATATCCAAAGCCTGGATAGGGATATTCTTTTCAAAGTTGGTGAAACACCAAGAACAGCTCTTAAAATAGCAAAAAATGGTGATATATTGTTAAATGAAGGTGTGTCGGGCTATTATAGGACTCAAGATGCAGCAATGCATTACTACATTAAAGCATATGATTATTGGGGAGCGTATTTGCATTTTCAAGCAATAGGTGATAATGGAAATGAGAAAATGAATGTTACAGTTGATGGTAAAATTGGTATCGCAACAACTGATCCTAAGTATTCGCTTGATGTAAATGGCACTATCCGCGCCAAAGAAGTAAAAGTAGAAGAGTTCTCTTGCTCCAATGCTTCTTTCAACGGCACCCTCGCCGCCAACCAAATCACCGTCACCACCAACGGCCAAACCGCTGATTTCGTTTTCGAAGAAGATTACGAGTTACGTGACTTGCAGGAGGTGGAAACCTTCATTAAAACCAATAAGCATTTACCCGAAATACCCAGTGCTGCGGCTATGGAAGCGGATGGGGTGAACCTGGCGGAGATGAATAAGTTGTTGTTGCAAAAGATTGAGGAGTTGACGTTGTATGCGATAGAGCAGAAGGCTGAAGCTGAGAGGCAGAAGGCTGAAGTAAAAAGTCAAAATAAAAAAGTAGAGAGTTTGGAGGAGCGGTTGGCGAAGATTGAGGCTTTGCTGTTGGCGAAGTAACAACACCCCTAACCCCTACAGGGGAGCCAGCATATTGCCTACTCAATTTGAACAGTTTTTAAGTTGAAGGAAATAGATAATGAGCTGAGAGTCGCAATGTGAGGTTCTTCCCCTTTAGGGGATTGAGGGGTAAAAGTGACGATGTAAAGCCACATTTTGTTTCTCCTCCTAAGTTTAGGAGGAGTACCCGCAGGGGGAGGTGGTGTGATAACCAGTTTTTTCCTCCGGTCTGCTGATTTTTTTGGAAGGATCGTGGGGTAGAGAAGGCAAACCACCCCTAGCCCCTAAAGGGGGACCAACATATTGACAACTCTCTTTGAACAGCTTTTAAGTTGAAGGAAATTGGAAAAAGAGCTGATGGTACAATGTGAAGTGCCTCCCCTTCGGGGGAGGTTTGGTGGGGTAATGCAGAGAAGTAAATAACAATTTAAAACAAACAATTATAAATAATAAAACGATGAAAAAACTTACAACCTTAATTTTAATAAGCTTAATGACTGTTTCGGTTTGGGGGCAGACTTATGATAAAATTACTTTGACTGGAGCATATAGTCAGATTCGTTTTGAGCCAAGTGGACAATCAAATTACTATTTAGGTACAAAAGCACAAGATGGTTTGGCTCTTGGTTTATGGGGTGGGACAGAAAAAAGTTGGTTAACATACTGGAAAGAGGGAACCGGAGATATGATAATTCAAAAAGGTAACGTCGGCATTGGCACCACCACACCTACCGCCAAACTTGATGTGGCAGGTTTGGTAAAAAGTACTGAATTGAATGTGGTAAAATCTACAAGCCCATATCTGTGGGTTAAAAACACTACAAAAAATGCTTCTGCAGAATCTGTTATCAAAGCATCATATTCTTATGATGGATCATCACAACAAAGAAGTGCACGGCTTGAACTTGGTACTGTGCACAAAAAAGGTGAAGGCCATTATAATGGTAAAGTATGGTCAGTTGAAAGTTTTTCCTCAAATACTTGGGCTAATGCTCCTGTATTTAGAATAAACAGGGGGAGTGAAAAGATGCTGAGTATTGATTATTATGGGAATATTGGAATTGGTATTTCACCATCATCTGGCGCAAAACTGAAGGTAGCCGGCAACATCAAAGCCCAGGAAATAGAAGTGACCCTGGCCAGCATTGATGATATGCAGCTCAACGGCACCCTCGCCGCCAACCAAATCACCGTCACCACCAATGGTCAAACGGCTGATTTCGTCTTCGAAGATGATTACGAGTTACGTGACTTGCAGGAGGTGGAAAGTTTCATTAAAACCAATAAACACCTGCCTGATATCCCCAGTGCTGCTGCCATGGAAGAGAATGGCGTGAACCTGGCGGAGATGAATAAGCTGTTGTTGTTGAAGATTGAGGAGTTGACTTTGTATATGCTGCAACAGCAAAAAGAAATTAATGAGCTGAAGCATTTCAAGAATGAAATGGAATCTGAGAATAATTCAAGTAAAAAATAACCGATAACAAATTATCATGAAACAATTACTATTAACCTTAACAATGGGTTTGCTGCTGGGAAGTGCAGCAATGGCACAAGCCCAATCCTTTGAAGTCAGATATGAATACGGAGCCTCTGGCAATCGCCTAAAGCGCAAAATGGTGCCTGTCACAATAAAAAGTGCACAGGTAGCCACCGAAGAAGATGAGCAACCTATTGAAGAGGTCTGGGGTGAACGAAAGGTGACTATTTTTCCTAATCCCACACAAGGAGACCTTAAAGTAAGTGTGACCGGTGGTGAACCCGAAGCTGATTATAGTTATGTCTTGTATGACGTGACGGGCAAACAGATACTCACCGGACAAATCAATCAATTGGGGCAACATCCGGTAGCTATGCAACATTTGAAATCGGGTATCTACATTTTTATTATTCAATGTAATGATGAGCGATTAACCTATAAAATTATCAAAGAATAAATGAATTGTGAAGCAAAAAGACAAGCAAGTTTTGTTTCTAATCTATTTTGACCGAATATCATGAAGAGAATAAATTATAATTACCTATTACTATGTCTGTGCTTTTGGCTGCCAATTGTAACAATGGCTCAGGAGCCACAGAAGAATTATACCCTAAAGGGAGAAGAAACGGGCACGAAAAGCTATGTGGCGCGTGATTTTATTACCTTACAGGATAAGTTTCATTATAAGCCAGGGCCAGGGGAATCATTTTCTGCGAAAATTGATCAGCGTTTGTTGTTTGCACCGGCAGATGCTTCCTATATGACACCAGAGGGGACTATTACTACTGATCCAGCTAAGGGTGGTATGGTTGGTTCCGTTAAGGGGCAATTAAATGTGACACCTTCCGGGGCCGCTACTTATAATATACCTATTGAGTGTCCGGCAGGCATAAATGGCATGCAACCCAATGTCGCATTATTTTATAATAGCCAGTCAGGTAACGGCATTGCTGGTTGGGGATGGAATATTAGCGGATTGTCAACAATTAGTAGAGTTTCGAAAAACTATTTGCATGACAATGAACGAACAGGAATTATTTGGGACAAAACCAGTCCTTTGGCACTAGACGGAAACAGGCTGTTTGTACATAACGAATATGCTACGGATAGTATTGAGTATTGGCCTGAAAAGGATATGGTTGCACGAGTGGTTGGTTATAATATTCAAGCCTATGGCCCTGAAAATATCATTGTCTATTCTAAGGACGGGAAAAAATTGTTTTATGGAAGCAAGCATTCTGATGCTTCTTATATTCCGCTTGAAGGATTAGTAACATATGTGCCAGGTACTAATATTGTAATGGATCGGAAGTTATCAAAGCGCATGGCATGGAGACTTGTGAAGGTGGAGGATGCAAATGGTAATTATATGGAATTCAATTATGATATGGACACATTTGGTTCCAGGTTTACCAGTCACCGAATTTCAAATATTAAGTATGGCGCCAATAAGAATGCTTCAGCCTCTCATTTTGGGATAATTGAGTTTAAATATGAATCCAGGTCAGATGTAGAGGAGAAATATATAAATGGTAGCCTGACAAAGCAAACCTACCGTTTGAACGAAGTCGTTGTAAAAGCTTCAAATCAAGAGTATCGTAGGTATAATCTTAAATATAGATATGATGAAGTTTCAAAGTTAGAATCAGTTGGACAAAGTTCAAATGGTGTAAGCCTGCCTCCAATTACTTTTAATTGGTTTGCCAATGATTATTCTTTTAGTAAGAAGCAAGAGAGGTATTCTTTTCCGGATAGTCCAAATTTTAAGGCAAAAGCACCAGATCACCAATTAAGCCTTAATATTCATGGCGGAGACTTTGATGGAGATGGAATTAATGACTTTGTATTGGAAGAGTGTTTTTATTCAGGGTCGCTTAGTGATACAAAATTTATGAATTGGGCGTTATATTTAAATAACGGAACCCGCAGTTGTAGTTTTAAGGCAGAGGGATATTACAGCAAAAAATATTGGGCTAACGGGCTCTTTGTATTCGACAAAGATGGTGATGGTAAATCTGAACTGTATGTAAAAAAGCATGTCAAAAGGTGCCATACAACATACCTTGATGATTCGAATGATCCTATTGAAGAGGAATTAATCGAAGAGTCAGATCCTGATATAGGCTCTGGATCTTCAGTGACCACCTGTGTTCATTATTTAAGTTTGCAGTGTTTTGAAATGAATGGGTCCAATTTTGAGCGAAATGAAAACAAGGACATTGATATTCGACTGGAAAAGGAGTCACACCACGATCGCCTAAGTATACTCCCGGGAGACTATGATGGTGATGGAGACCTTGATTTTGTGACTTACTATAGTGATGGTACTTTTTATAGAGCAGTTGGGATTTACGCACCTAAAAAGGATAACAATTTAGGCGGATCCAAAGGGATGAGCTTGCTGGATTTTAATGGTGATGGTAAAACAGATCTATTACTTAAATTTAATGATAATATTGACGTTTTGTCCTATAACAAAGGGACAAATAAGTTTGAAGTGATATACAATAGTCCTACTTACAATAGGCGCGATAAAATTAAGGTTGGAGATTTTAATGGTGATGGGAATAGTGATTTGTTAATTCGTAAGTATAATCTGAATAAGTGGATGATTGCACAATCAGATGGTACGAAACTGATTGATGGAATTACCACCCCAAGTTTACAGCATGGCGATCTATCTGAATATCGAATTGATTGTACTGATGTAAATCAAGATGGTAAGTGCGATATCCTTTATTTTAAGGATGCTTCACCAGATTATGGATCAAGTAGCTGGTCCCCGGATTATCAGTTGAATGTATTGGTAAGTAACGGAAGCGGATTTACTGTAAAATCTTATTTAAATGATTTGAAGATCCGTGGTAACAGTGAAGCAGAGCGCCTTACTACCATAGGCAATTTTGATAAATCAGGAGGAATCGATTTTGTTCTGCACGACAATAATCCATTTGCTAAATATTTAAATGAGGTGAAAACACCAACACTATTTGGATTTAAGGATGGTGCTTTTTTTAATAAAATTTCAAGTGTTACAAATTCGTTAAGTAATCGTGTTGATATAAAATATACCTATACCGGACTTCATAATGTTGACGGCTTACGCAGGTCTGATTCGGAATATGGGAGTCAAATAAAGGCGGAAAAAAGCATTGGGTTTGTCATTGTTGAAGCTGTAACCGGAAAGGAAACAAATTTAATCTATGGTTATGGTCGATCTGTAGTAAACAAAACAGGACGTGGATTTCTGGGGTTTGATCTATTTGCTGTTACCGATCAAATAAAGGGCAAAATTGCCGTTTCAGAGTATGATTACGATATCTTTAAGAAAATATTATATCTTAAAAAGGAGTATGCAAAATTAACCAGCGGCTCCGGCACAAAAGGTACCAATCTTAAAAGTTCAACTATCGGAAGTGGTTCATTTATTAGTGAAGTGATCTATAATACCGTTATTAAAACGGACTATACAAAACCAAACAAGTGTTTCCAGCAATATGTTGACAAAGTCACAACTAAAGATCACCTGACAAATACTGGAAATACGAAAAGTTTCACCTTCGATAAATTCTTAAATAGAACAAAAGAAGTACAGAAATTTTACAGTGACCATTCGGAGTCAAATCTGGTATTAACAATAGAGAACAGTTCACCGGTATTTTTACAAAAAGGAGCCTGGTGTGCCAATAAACCGGAAAGTGTAGCGACTAAGCGTACAAAGGGCGGTGAAAGTCACGTACGAACTGTGAATTTTGTGTACAATGGGAATGGTAATGTGACTAGGAAAACCACTGATCCGGGTGATGCAAATCAGGTTATAACAAACTATAAAAACTATAATTCATTTGGTATCCCGGAAAATATAGAAACGGTAGCCAGTGGTAAAACACGCAGTACAACGTTTGTGTATTCTACCTCCGGAAGGTTTTTGAAGGAGAAAATAAATGATTTCACAACGTTTAAAACCAGTTATACCTATGATGAGTCCAAAGGAGTGTTGAATACTACAACCAATCATTTGGGACTAACAACCAGCTATAAATATGATGGTTTTGGGCGAAAAATTAAGACCAGTTTTCCGGATGGAACACATGCTGTGAATGCACTGCAATGGGCCAATGGTAATGGCCCTACAGGAGCTAAGTATTATGCCTACACAGAAAGATCTGGTGAATCACCTGTTTGGAAATGGTATGATGATTTAGGACGAGAGATACGTACGGAATCCTATGGGTTGGATACTAACCGCAAAATATGGGTAGATACCGATTACAATGCCATTGGTCAGGTACAATCGGTTTCAGAACCTTATTTTGCCAATGGAGTGAAAAAAAGTGCCGCTTCTTACCTTTATGATGAGCTTGGACGAGTAACAACCCTGACGACGCCAATGGGGAATACGACAACTGTTTACGGTGGGTTAACAACTACAGTAACATCCCCCAATGGCGTAAAGGAAGAGGTGCGCAACGGAGCCGGACAAATCATGACCAGCACGGTTAACGGAGGAGCCGTAAGCTTTGATTATTGGCCTTCGGGATTAACAAAAACAGCTACCCCTGCAGGCGGAAAGGCAGTGAAAACATTTTTTAATCTTCAGGGTAGACGGATAAAACTAATTGATCCGGATGCCGGCACCATCGATAGTGAGTATAATGGTTTTGGAGAATTGACGTGGGAAGAGCATAAAAAGACAAAGCCTGATAATACCATTGAAACCATTCGTACAACTTATAATTACGATAATGCAGGGCGGGTATTAACTACTGTCAGAAATGGTGTCACCACCACTACAGTTTATAATTCTTCTACAGGACTTGTTGAATCAATCGCTAAACCCGGGCATGAAGTGTCGTATAAGTACGATGAAAATGGCATGGCTAAATTGGGACGTGTTACCACCACTACCGAGAAGATAGAGAATGATAAATCGTTCAGTTTTAAATCGGGGTATGATGCATTCGGAAGAGAGAATCGACGCACCTATCCTTCTGGTTTTTACACGACTAATCATTACAACAAATACGGTTACTTAACGGAAGTGAAAAGTGCAGGTGGCAAAAGTATTTGGAAAGCCATAGCAGCCAACGCACGCGGGCAGTTGAAACGAACAAAGAAAGGTGTATTAGAAACCTCTTTTGCATACGATGAAGAAAGGGGATTGCCACAAACCATATTGGCCGATGGTGTTATTGACCATCATTACATCTTTAATGAAAAAGGGAACCTGCAATCGCGTGAAGATTTCATTTCGCATCACCTGGAATCATTTACTTACAAACCGGAAAATAACCAACTGGCATCCTGGACGATTAAGCGGAATGGTGCATTGTTGGCGGATTATTCCATGGATTATGACGGGCATGGTAATATCATCTCCAAATCAGATGTGGGTTATGCCATGAAGTATGACGATCCAACCCGCATACATGCGATAACAGGTATCAGTGGTAATCCGTCGTTGATTGCTGATGAGCTGCAAACGATTACCTACACCGATTTTAAAAAGGTGCAGTCTGTTACTGAAGGAGATTATCAATTAACGTTGACCTATGGCATTGATCACCAACGGCGGAAAGGTGTATTTGAAAAGCCGGGTAACACACTCACCCGGTATTACCTGGGCGATTACGAAGAGGATCATATCAACGGCACAGTGAAGAAAACGCACTACATCAGTGGTGGCAACGGACTGGCAGCTTTGTATATTGAACAAGAAGGGGCAGGCAAACTATACTATGCCTATACCGATTATTTAGGTTCTTTGGTGGCTTTGACCAACGAAGATGGCAGCATTGCAACGCTTAACGGTACCCAACAACGTTTGGCCTTTGATCCCTGGGGGAACCGACGTAATCCAAACAATTGGTCGGAGCTGATTACTAAACCTACGCATTTAATAACCGACCGGGGGTATACCATGCATGAACACCTGGATGATCTTGCCCTTATTAATATGAATGGCCGGGTATTTGATCCGCAAATTGCCCGCTTTTTGAGCCCTGATCCTTACATACAATCAGCAGGAAACCTGCTGAGTTATAATCGGTATACATATGGTTATAATAATCCGTTGACATTCACAGATCCATCAGGTGAATTACCTTTTATTGCAGTTGCTATTATTGGTGCCTTCGTAAATACTACCGTTCAGGCTACTAAAGGTAACTTAACAAGTACGGGCCGTTTTTGGGGTGCTATGGGAGTAGGAGCTGCTTCAAGCATTGCGGGATATGGAGCTGGAGCACTTGTAGGAAGCGGGTTGAGTATTTCTGGGGCTGCAGGTGGAGCCTTAGCTGGAGGAGCTGGAGGAGCCGCAGGTGGTTTCGTTGGAGGATCTGGTAATGCCTGGGTGAATGGTGCTTCTTTTGGTGATGGTCTAACTGCTGGTTTTAATGGTGCAGTTGGCGGTGCTATTGGCGGTGCAATTATTGGCGGTATTTCTGGTGGAATAGAAGCATATAGGCATGACGGAAATATATTAAATGGAAATGGAAGTAAATATGACTTAGTTGCACCGCAACAGAGCCAAGATGGTACCATAGAGGTTGGTGAAGGTATGACATATTCGACAGAATATGCCCAAGAATTTTCAGATGAGCATTTCGGCATAGACCCTACTGGAGTAGATGAACTAATTGCAGATGGTAGTGTGCCAGATGGATACACGACACAAGGTGATTATGTAAAGAATACAAGAGGTCAGTCAGTCTTTGGGACAGCTGTTAGAACTCCTAGTGGATTGCGTGATATTTATATTTATAAATTAGCGTTCCAATCTAAAGAAATGCTTTATATTACAATGGGGCATGAATATTTACATGCATCATATTATGCTACTGGATTGTTAAGTGCCAATAGACAGCATTCCGCAATAAGTGAATGGATGTTAGATCAAGCTACCCTCTGGAATTTTAAAGTGAGGTTTTTTCAGCGCTATGCAAACCACTTTTCTAATTATGCCGATATTGCATATGATTATACAGATCAAGGTTTTTTTGTTTTTAATAATAGATCATGGTAGTTTTTAACTTCTTAATTAATTTTGGTTTTATTATGAGTACATTTAGTGTGCAACAACCTAATATAGAATACCAAAATTTTCAGAATGAATCATTGGAAAAAGTAATTGATTTAAATTCTTTTTCAGATCCAATTGAATATTTCTTTGGTGATACTATAGATTGTCTGACATTTGAATATAACCAGGATTCAGCTTTGCCTACCAATCTATTGAGCTTCTTTTGTTCTTTACCAATAATTCATAATTATCATACCGAAGGATATTTAGAAAATGAGTTACTTAATAAGAGAATGAAAGAAATAGATATAAGTAGTATTGGCAAAATCAGTATTAACAGTAATTACTCTAGTTACTTATTTTATATCATAGATAATGAATTTGATGATTTAGGGGTTATAGAGTACATTATTTTAGTAAACGAGCTTAATGGTAAGCTTAAATCCATAATGAAAATCGCAAAAAAAGAAGTTCTAATAGGTCATGAAATTCAAGTTAAATCTGTAATAAAAGATATGAATACTATTAGTACTTTTCAAAGAGTTATTTCTGATGATATTATAAATAATGGTGAAGTTAAAAATGATTTAGATGATAAGATTATTTGTAAAAAGTATAGTTTATCAGATGAAGGATTAATTGAGATGTTGAATGGGGCTATATGAGTTCCCCGCTAACCATAGTCACAACCAATGATTACGGACTGCTGCTCGGCGAACCACGATAACTATCGCGGTGCAACTTCGTTGGTATTAAAAGTTATCACGATAGCTATCGTGATTTAACTAACAACACGGAGCAAGAACATTTAAATGTGATACTATAAACCCGGTGCCGGTTGGTGCCGGGTTTTTTCTTAGTCTCTTGGACCCGGTTATCGGGATTGGAATGTGGTTTTCGCTACCTGTTTTTTTAAGGGGTTGTAATCCAGATTGGTTTTTAACATTTGCCTGGATTAATAATGCGAGGGTCGTTTGAATTTTGAGGATTCACATTTGTCAAGGTATGGGTTTTGAGATGGCGGTTTGATCGTGTAGTTATAATTTATCGCTATCCTGTGCTGCGCAGTATGGTAGGGTGCAACCTGATAAGGTTGTCGGCCTAACACCAGAGGAGCACTTATTTTTATTGATATTTAATATCCAAAGCGGTTACTAATACTTTTTCCACATTAGTACATTCAACTTTATCCTGGCTAAACAGAACAATGTTTTGACCATCAGGGTGCAACGAACTTTCGAATATGATGCCATCAGCCTGTATAATATATCTTAGGTACTCGCATATAAACTGGGTAGGCACGTATTCTATTATGGAGTCGTATCTTCTTATTGGCTTCGATAGGTCTTTACTAATTAGTTTTTTTAAAAGAATGCGTTTAGCATGGTTCATTAAAAAACCAGCTCCCATAAATGCACCTGATTTCTCGGTGAAATCAACTAAGGAAACTTTGCTCCCTTTCTTCACCTTAAATTCACCAATACTGATTTCGTCATGTAGTAAAGCTCTGGTTTCGTATAGGGTTGTATGTTTCGATTTGCTTAAATATAAGTAAGGAATTCCCATCGGATTGGCCCTACCTTCACCAACTTTATCATTAGGAGGTGCCCCCATCTTATCAACAGGAAAAGGACTGCCGTTCTCTTCATAATGAATACGAGCTCTGTATAAAGTTTCATTTGGTGATATATGAGTTACTTCATAAAAATGCTTATCCCATCCCAGGTCCTCTATATCACTTAGCTTTGAAAGATATCGGCGATTCCATTTAATGTCATTTTTAAGCTGCTCCCAGTAACTGATGTTGTCGGTAATATCCTGTAAATAGGAGACTTCTGTATTTGGATGTTTTAAAGTCCCATTTAGTGTAGCTAAAATGTCGGATAAGAGCTTAGTGCCAGCCATTCTATTTGTAAAAAAGAGCCAATCTTTTTGAATAATTTCGATTAATGGTATTCCGTTTGGATCTTTTTTAAATAGTTCAACAAACTCAGCAAAGAAATCCAAAAGTTCTTCTAAATCTAGCAGCTCAACTTCACTGCTACTGCAGTAAATGCAGTTTCCGTGTTTAGTTGTGCTTGATTCAATATAACTTTGTAATTCAAGATCCTTAAAGCAATTGGGACATACTTTTTCCAACACAATAACGTCGAATTATAGGATTTTACTAATCAATTCAAGGTGGTGCTTGATGGATATCTTTTTTACCATTCCTAAACCAGGATATTTCTTATTGTGGTAATAATCTCGCAGTTCATTGGTGGCATGTGTTTGAATACCTTTATTATCTAAAAACAAAATAGCTTTTTCGGCAGCCTCAGCAAACTTACCTTGAATGTTTGATTGATCGTCGTTTGTTACTGAGGTGAAATGGCGGATCCAGATTTCTTCGTTTTTTCTCTGGTAGGTTAGGTGAATTGATACAGCATAGGGCGTGGAACCACCTTCGGTATATTCATTCGGCACTGTTACATAATCAGAAAAGCCATATTTACCTTCCTCATTATAAAACATATGTTCGTCGGTAAATTTCTCTTTTTCTGCAACCAGGTAGTCTTTATTTCTATCCAATTTATTAAAACAATCATTCAGGAGAATAACATTTTTATTCGCTCTTCTTAAATTTCTGGTTAAGGTTTTATTTTCCTTGGTAACAACGTATTCCACATAGTTTTTAAGGATAAAAGGCATAAAAGTTTCAGATTCTGGATCGACAAAATTGGTGAGTACCAGCATTACTTTTTTAAATCCATACTCCTGAATATATTCTTCCAAGATATGAATGTTATTAGTAACGGTAAGTGCCGGAATCCAGTTGCATCCCTCCAAGTCATCTTTCAGCTCATCATAAATCAATCTATTCCCTTCAAGATCGCCAACTCTTGGGTTCATAATAAGTGCAAAAGGTAAATTATTTTCTTTGAAGATCTTCAATGCCAGCCTTATACTATTGAAGCTTTTCTTAACGGGCTCAATAATCGGAAACACCTTGTTACTATCTCCTTTTTGTATGGCAAATTCACGCAATGCTATCAATTCAAATTGGCGTCCTCTTAAGTAAGGGAAATACATGGGTTAAATATTTATAGGTTCATTTAAAAGGTTTAATATCTGCTGATATTTTTGAAGGTTAATATTCATTGCTAAAGCAACTTGACGAAGCTCTTTATCTATCTGCATTAGACTTGAAGTATTGGATTTGCGCTTTTTTAAAACATCGATAAATAACATCGATAATTGTTTCTGTGGAATTTGCTCTATCAACTCAGAGCAAACCTCAAACATATTGAAACTATTTATTTCAGGAAGTTCGCCGTAGTGTTTTTTCACAACAGATTTATACTCTTCTGTTCTGAGGCATCGAATTACTGTATGAGGATCAATTTGATCATTCTTAATTGGTTTTCTTACTTCTGTCATTGCTACAGATCTGGGCCTTTTCTCAAGTTTAATTAATCCGGCCTTCGGATCTTCCTTTGCATATTTGTCAATCAGATTTTCATCCGTTACGATATAGCATTCGTCAAATACCTTACAATAATCAGCTATTTGATCCTTTAAACGTTTGTTACTGTCCAGCTCAGTTTTAATCTCGAAAGCCCTGCTTATGCCATTGAATAATACAATGTCAGCCACTGAATTACCTACTTTGAATTCGTTAATGGCAATAGTGTCTTTGACCCCGTATTCTTTTAGCAACATATTGTTGATGAATGTGTTTTTGTAAACATATTCATTCCGGTATGTTTTCACTAACTCTCTGTATATGTAATTTATATATTCAAGGTAAGTGCTAAATTTTCCTTTTTGAAAGTTATCGGAGTCGTAACGCTTAATCTTTGCTTGAATGAATGACATATCACCATCTTTCATCATTTTAGCAAATGCCATTGATGAGAAAACAGAAGAATAGCTCCTCATTCTGTTTAGATTATATGTTTGTGATGATTTCATTATTAAAGCAAATTAACTGAACAAAGTTAAATAAACATGTGTAACTGAAAATTTATTTTGCCCTTTCGTCTGCATCTCTCGCTTGTCAACCTCTGCAAAGTTGTGTCTGTTAGTTTAATGATTCTAATTTTTTAATTAATCAGTTGTATCGTTAAGGTTGATCGCTATCGGTTTGAAATCTCTGGCCTTGTTTGTTTTTCATCGCTGTAATGGGCTGCATACATGACAGGATGAAGCCTGACAACGTCGCCAGACTTGTCAGCGTTAAATGCAACATGAATGGGTAATGCCATTCCTATTAATGCCATTGCCTGCTCATCGTAGCTATCTTTAATGATTATGCGGCTGCAGCTGGACGAATCGTGATTCAACTAACATTGCGAAGCAAGAACAATTAAATGAGATGTAAAAACCTGGTGCTTGTTGGTGTTTTTTTACTAGTTATAAATTCTTCAAGAACCTTAATGTGCAATAATTCAATGACTTGGTATTTATTATCGTCTTCCTTTTTCCATCACCAGATGGTTGAGCAGTCTATCAAAGTAAAATAGTGTTGTGGCACGGTGTCTTTTCAGCCAATTTTTTTTAGAGAAATATGGTAGGCTTTGTATTTTCTCAAGAGAGTTAATTTCACAAGTTGGGTGGTTATACCATTTTAATTTCAAACTGCGCTGGTAGATGCCGATACATAATCAAAGGGACTTAAGAAGTGCAACGCACTTAAGGCACATTTTGATTAATATTCGGTATTAAAAGTTGTTCTGAACTGAAATCAACGATCAACAAAGTGTTGATGGAGCCTCCAACAATTCATTGATGGCACCTGCAACAAGCTGTCACTATTTAGACAGAATGAGAATTCTGGAATGATGGTTATTTTGCTGGAAATCAACGCACAAATAGCGGGCAACAATTCGTTGCAGGTACGTGCAACAAACGCGCAACAAACGCGCAACAATGGATGAAAATTACATTTCTGCGCGCTTATGCCGCTTTGGAGCGCGTTTTTTAATATAACTGCGCTATTTTTTGCATGTGTTTCTTAATTAGGATTTCTGTTGTTCGTCCGTAGCGCTGAGTCATTTTAATGCTCGAATGTCCCAGTGATTTTGACGTCACTTCCATGGGGATGTCATTATCAATAGAAACAGTGGTAGCATAGGTGTGTCTGGCTGTATGTGTTGAAATTGGCTTGTCAATAGTACAGATGTCAGCAATTTCTTTTAAGTATTGATTCATTTTTTGATTGCTTAATACAGGTAGGAGCATTCCCTTATCAATTATTTGCGGATCGCTCTTATATTTTTCAAGCAATCGTTTGGCTGCATCAAGTACATAAATAATATTCATTTGATTGGTTTTTTGGCGCTTTTTATGGATCTACATTGTTCCATCTGTCTCCTTTGTGACTTTGCAAAGCTATTTGCCTGATAATCTACACGCATGATTCAGAACAACAATCACTCATTATTTTGTTGATGGAGCCTGCAACTAACATCCTTTAAAGTATATTGACAATCCCCGTGCAGGCGTAGTTAGTGTTCAGGTAATCAGCGTACAATAAGCCATCAACAAACCATTGCAGGCACGTGCAAAAAGCGCGCAAAATGAAAATATTATCCAAATTTGCGCGCTTAAATCATTAAATCTTCGCTTTTTTTTAATAAACCTGCGCTAGTTTCTGCATATGCCGTTTTATTAAAGTCTCAGTTGTGCGCCCGTAGCGTTGCGTCATTTTAATATTGGAATGACCTAATGATTTTGACACTACTTCTAATGGTATGTCATTCTCGATAGAGACTGTTGTTGCATAGGTGTGACGCGCAGTATGGGTAGAAATAGGTTTTTCTATTACGCATATATCTGCTATTTCTTTTAAGTATAGATTCATTTTTTGATTGCTGAGTACCGGAAGCAACAATCCTTTTTCCATGAGCTCAGGTATATTTCGATATTTCTTTAAAAGTGCAATTGCCGGTTCTAATAAATAAACCGTACTCATTTGATTTGTCTTTTGGCGTTTTTTATGAATCCACATTGTACCGTCGACTTCTTTGGTGATATGCTCTTGTCGTAAAGTTTTGACATCGGAAAAAGCCAGTCCAGTAAAACAGCAAAAGAGGAAAACATCTCTTACCTGGCTAATTCTGGGTATCGTTATTTCTTTAATTTTCATGCGCTCCAATTCCTGCGAAGTCAAAAATACCGCATCCACCGGTTTTAATTTGAATTTTACCGTAGCAAAAGGATCTTTTTTAAGCCAGTTATTTGCCAGAGCAATGCGTACTATTTTCTTGAAGTTCTTCAAATATTTAATCGCGGTATTATGCGCACATTTACGTTCCGTTTTTAAGTACAATTCATATTGCTGCACAAATTGTAGGTTTAACTCATCCAATGCCATATCATCGCGCTTGTATTGCCATTTAATGAAGTCTTTGGTGTGCATGTAGCTGGTTTCATAGCGCTGAACTGTGTCCGGTGCAAAATCGATCCCTACTAATTTGCGCGCATTATCGTTATGGTCTTGGAATGTTTTAAGGATGGTGCGTTTATTCTCTTTCTTGCCAATTATTTTCTCTTTGATGATTTTAGGAGTGACTGGCAGATCATCCATCATCATGTAATCGTAATAAGAAGTTATCCTTTTACGATATTCATTAAGGCGTTCATTTATCTCTAAGGCATTTTTGCTACTGTCTTTAACAATTTGTTTGTCGTTGTTCCAATGCTTCGGAAGAGTGCTTTGTTTAATTCCGAATTCATCTCTTTCCTTGCCAATAATGATTCGAATAAAAATAGGCGCCTCTCCATTCTTAAGGAGTTTTGTCTTTTTGATGAAGCAATTAATCTTTAAATTTTTCAGTCCACTCATAATGCTAATTTTTTGATGTTAAAATTATCCTCACGAGTTCATCTAATCGCATTTAAAAACTGAGTAATACAGGGCAGAGGAGCGTAATTGTCACCGTTTCCAGTGGACTAAAAATGGCAAAATTTTAGTCCACCAAAAGTCCACCCAAAAAGTGCGTTTCTTTGCATTTTATTGCAAAGTATTGCGCACAAAAAAGCCCTGTAAGTGTTTACTTACAGGGCTTTGCTTTAAATTGCTTTGTGTATCAGCGGAGAGAGAGGGATTCGAACCCCCGGTACCTTGCAGTACAACGGTTTTCAAGACCGCCGCATTCGACCACTCTGCCATCTCTCCAATATTCTTGCACGGGAGGAGCGACTCGAACGCCCGACACCTGGTTTTGGAGACCAGTGCTCTACCAACTGAGCTACACCCGTGTATGATTTCATTCCAAACCTTTGAACTTTTCTAAAGGTGACATAAAAAAAGATTCCAAAATTGGAATCCAAATTTATTTTTTTTTACTTAAATCTTGCGGAGAGAGGGAGATTCGAACTCCCGGTACGGTTACCCGTACACATGCTTTCCAGGCATGCACAATCGGCCACTCTGTCACCTCTCCAATAATTTATGTCAAAGATAAGAACATTTTCCTATTGACCAATATCTTTTAATGTGCACGGGAGGAGCGACTCGAACGCCCGACACCTGGTTTTGGAGACCAGTGCTCTACCAACTGAGCTACACCCGTAAATTCAAACAAGCTTACTGTTTATGCGACATTTCGCTTTTGTAAGAATGCGGATGCAAAAGTAGAGCTTTATTTATTATTTCAAATAAAAAGCGCATTTATTTTTTTTATAAAGCGCGATATGACTGGTTTTCAGATGTATTTTTTTTGGTTTTGCACACCGTTTTATTTGATGGTATATTCGTACTTTATTTAGTAAAGTGGTGAGTTGGTAAATTTGATTCAAAAATATAATACGTAAAGATTATGAAAGTGAGAAGTTTGGTAGTTCTTTTAGTGGCAGTGGTGGGTTTTTCGTGTAGTCCTGTAAAAAGGTTGCCTGATTTGGAGAGTCAGGCCGATACGGCTATTAAGCAATCCCATTATGAGCAGGCATACGAGTACCTCCAGCAATATGTGGCTATTAGTAAAACGACTAATGTGAAGCCCAATGAATCCTTATATCTGAAATTGGCGGAAGTGTGTAATCAATTGAACAAAGTGGATGAAGCATCTTCCTATTATGAAAACCTGCTTTTAAATGCAAACAATGAAGGTTTAATTCAGGATTACACAGCCCTTCTGGCCAGGAATCATGAAGTAAAAAAGGAGTTGGGAGTGTGGAGTCGTTATTATACACAAATTCATGACAATAGTTTATTGAAACAGGCCTATGACCGCCAGCTGATATTATTAACGGAATCTCAGGATTATGCCGCGGCTGAAGCATTGTGGATGGATTTACCAGAGGGTATTGAAGTGTCACCGGAAGCGTATTTCTCAGTTGTTCAATCGGCTGATCAATTAGGACATTCAAAAAATGCGTTGAAAGCTTGCAATGGGTTATTAAAGCTAGAGCCAGATCATATTGGTGCCTTGGAATGGAAAGCGAAGTATTTATATGAGAGTGCCGAAAAAAGTTATAATGCCGAAATGGCCAAGTATAATAAAAATAAGAATGCCACGACATATGCTTATTTGCGCCGTGATTTAAAAGTCATTTCAGGTGATTTTAGAGAATCAAGAGATCTCTTTTTGAAACTTCGGAAAATAAGTCCTGAGGAAGAGAGTTATCTTAAGTATCTGAAAAATATCTATATCCGCTTAGATATGAAGCAAGAGGCTGCCAAAATAGATAAGCTACTGAATTAACCAACGTATTTACATACTAGATATAGTCGAAATTCATTCATTAACCCATTTATCCCATGAAAAAACTAGTTTCACTCCTGATGCTGTGCTTAATTGCACAAGCCGGTATGGCTCAGGATATTTCTAAAGAAGTAGAAGCCATAAAGCACGTTATCCAGACCTCTTATGTGGAAGGCATCCAAAATGAAGGAGATATCGCTAAAATTGACGCAGGCATTCATCCGGAATTTAAGTTGTTGGGTATCGATAAGGATAATGGAATTTGGCAATTGCCTATTTCTGAATGGAAAGAAAAGGTCATTGAACGTAAAAAGAGTGGTGTACTGCCTCGCACCGGCGAAGATCTTATTTCCATTAAGTTTCTGAATGTCGATGTGACCGGAACGGCCGCTGTGGCTAAATTTGAGTTTTATGTAGGGACGGAAAAGAAATATGTGGATTACATCTCGTTGTATAAATTTGAGAGAGGGTGGATGCTGGTGAGTAAAGTGTTTTATAAGTTCGCAGAATAACAGGTAGTTAGTGGTCTTGGGGCCTGTTTGCTGTATAGCGGAATGAGATTTTTTTAATCATTTTTATTTGACTTGTTTTTTCTATTTCATATTTATCTATTTTTGCGCACCTTTCTTGAGCTAATAAAATGTGAATTAGCTTGGTTAAGTATTGGATAATTAGTTCTTTGAAGTGTAATTAGGGGGATAAGAAAATGCAGTTAAGTGACAAAATGATTGTGGGTAGTGAGGAATGGTGTGCCTTGCCCGGGTTAAAAATACCTGCCATCAAGGCAAGAATTGATTCAGGGGCCAAAACATCTTCAATTCATGCCCTAAATATTAAAAGTTATACCCGTGATAAAGAGACATGGGTCAATTATGAGATCTTTCCCATTCAGGGAAATCGCAATATCAGTGTCAGATGTGTATCAAAAGTAGTGGATCATCGGATTGTTAAAAGTTCAAGTGGCAGCACAGAAAAACGATATGTCATTATTACACCTGTAACGATTGGAACGCAAACCTTTGATATTGAAATGACCCTGGCCAATCGCAACAGTATGGGCTTCCGAATGTTGCTTGGGCGTGAAGCCATGTATAATCGCATGCTGATCAATCCGGCCGAAGGCTACTGTATTACCAATTACACCAAAAGGCAGGTTCTCGAACTTTATAAGTTTAATGAGAAGGAGAGGAATGGATTGAAAATTGGTTTGTTAGCCAGTAATCCAAATTTGTATAGTAACAAACGCATCATTGAAGCGGGTGAGGAGAGAGGGCATAATATGTTGTTCCTGAATGCTCAGCATTGCTATATGAAAATGGATGCGGTGACGCCTGAAGTACATTATCGTGGTGGGAATATCGTGAATGATTTGGATGCCATCATTCCACGTATTAAGCCAAGCGTAACATTTTATGGTTGTGCATTGATCCGGCAGTTTGACTCCATTGGAGCCTACAGTTTAAATTCAGCTGAAGCCATTACTCAATCCCGTGATAAATTGTTTTCGTCGCAGCTTTTTTCAAAAAACGGGATTCACATACCCATTACCGGATTTGCCAATTCACCCCTGGATACCAATCATTTAATTAGCATGGTGAATGAGGCTCCTCTCATCATTAAGCTTTTGGAAAGTACGCAAGGGAAAGGCGTCGTTTTGGCCGAAACCAATAAGGCCGCGGAGAGTGTGATAAATGCTTTTAAAAGCTTGCAGACAAACATATTAGTGCAGGAGTTTGTGAAAGAGGCCGGGGGCAAAGATATTCGGTGCTTTGTCATTGACGGAAAGGTGGTCGCATCCATTCAGCGCGTGGCCAAAAAAGGAGAATTCAGAGCTAATATTCATCAGGGAGGAAGTGCATCGGTTGTTAAAATTACTCCTGAAGAGAAAAAATTGGCTGTTAAAGCAGCGAAATTATTGAATTTATCTGTTGCCGGTGTGGATATTATTCGTTCTAATAGAGGTCCTTTGCTGTTGGAAGTAAATTCTTCTCCAGGTTTAGAAGGGATCGAAAATGCCACCGGAAAAGACATTGCGGCGATGATGATTACCGCCATTGAACGAAAAATTAATTTTCATCGGGAAAGCTCCCATGAAGGTGGAGCATTATAATTCATTTTAGAGACCATCATAAAGCAAAAGGCACATCTCCTATTTTTGGAAGTGTGCCTTTTGTAATTTTATGGCGTGACTTATGCTAAGATATCTGCTTCAATGACTAACCGGTCAAGGATGAGTTCTTCCACGTATTCCTTAAATTGGCCCAAAACAATTCCGTCCCGCGGCTGAAATAATTCAAATGGCCCTTGCTCACTCTCAGCATTTTTTAATGATTTTTTGTGAATGGTATAAGATGCATAAAAAATGACCTTGTCATTGCGCTGTAGACCATAAATGGCACAAATCGCTTCCTGATCACCAGATTGAACTGTAAACTCATCAATTTTCTTTGCCATATATCTAATCAAATTGGTTGTCTATAATATAATCAATACTTCACAATCTATGCCAAGAATGGCTGGAAATTGAATTAAATTATTGATTCCTCTAACAAAGGCATGATGAAGGTGTGAATTGGCTTTACTTTTTCATTAAACCTTGAAAATACATGGCATTATTGGTTTGTACGGGTATTTCGTAGGAAATTTGAAGTCCCTGAGGTAGTACTGATATATGTGCCAATAATTTAAATTCATCTTGTTTTGAAAACTGAATAGTATAATTTGATTTGGGATTGAATTGTTGGATGGAATAAAAGCATTTTTGATTTTCACCATTTTGAAACACAAGGGTAGCCAGGTCGTCAGGAGAAAATTCAATTTTATAAATACGATGTTGCTGGATGGAGTCTGGAATATTGAATGGGTGATAACTGATTATGCCAGCTTCACCAGGTGCTCCGTTTATTTGAATGGGATTCAAAAATAAATCCCAACTACCCAATAAGTCAGATTCTGTTTGTGGAAAAGAGGAGGCGTTTAAGGCTGCCATAAGGATTTCGGAATAGTTTGCGACTTGTGCCTGGAGTTTTAATGCATCCTCATGGGTGGTGTTTAGCGAATCAGCCAATAACGTTATAGAGTCGGTCAATGATTGTATGGTTTTCAAGGTGCCTTCCAGGGAAGTGTCAAAAATGGACACAGCTTCAGTGATTGGGAGATTTTGTAATTGCTTTGGAAAGAGATTGGTTTTTACATGTTCATAAAATGAATCGTAGTATCTCCAGTCATCTTGTAGGTTATTATAATCCTGTAATAAGGTTTGGTGTGATTTTACCAAGGTATCCAGTGAGAATTGAACTTCCTTTTTGGTTTGGGAAAATAATGGGTTTGAAACACTGAGTAGCCAAATGGTTGCTAGAAGAAAATTGGAAACTGATTTTTTCATAAGAGTAGGCCTTTTAAAGATAAATCGTAAAAATAAAATGGGGTAAGTGTCTATTGCTTACTAAATATAAAAAAAGGAGCTGAGAATATCCAATTTGAATTTGAAAAATGGAGTCTTTTGGGGTATCAATCAGTTGAGATGAATGAAGTGAAACAGGATTGTGTTAATCCGGGCAAATGACAACGTCAATGCCCTTGTTGTTTAAAAGTTGCAAGGACTTCGAGCAGATATTTGGATGGCAAATGAGACTGATTTTTAGTTGTGGATTTATTGTGCGAATTTGATCAGTCATATCTGTAATTTTTAGCGCGTCTTTTTGAATAATCCGACTTTTAATCTTTTTGACAATTCCGATATGATTTGGACCCAAATGCTGTAATAAAGTTCGCTTTGGGAGGTTATAGGATAGTGGCGATAATTCCATCGGATAAAAAAGTGGAGCGTAGGATTTTATAAGGCGATTACCCCTTCTATTGCAGATGCATTTTTGGTTACTTCAATAATGGCATCCGCGCTTTTCATGGACACCACACAAGTAACAGAGACATGGCGCAGGTTCTTGGTGTGTTTGAAGGTAACGGTTCCATGTTTTGGCAAAAGTGACACCACACGGTCAACTTTGCCATCCTGATTGGGTACGATAAACTTAAACATATAGCGCAGCGGCCATTTTTTGTTTTCTAACAATTGTTTGCGAAGTTTTTCGAAATCCTGTTGTTCTACCATTTTAATCCAATTGTAAATAGTTGTGTCTTCAATGTGCTTGTAAAATTAACAATTTTCCCCCTTAAATTCTAACCGCGTAAGGGAATGTCGTTTTCAGTGTATCGTAATAATAAGGTAACAGACTGGCGGATGGGTTATTTAAAATTCAATTTTTAGTTGGATGGCATCGGTTTGTTTGTCATCAAAATTAGAAATGGAAAGTCCCAGCAATCGAATGGGCCGATTTAGTGGGGTATCTCTTAATAAATCATGCACCAGGTTATTCAGTAGATGTCGGGATGAAATTGGTACCCGAACAGTTTTTGATCGGGTAATCTGTTCAAAATTATCAAATTTCAGTTTTAATGTCAGGGTTTTTCCCGACTTCCCGGTTTTGCTCAGCCGCCGAATGAGTCCTTCTTCCAGTTCAGACAGTTCGTGCAATATCTGTTGCTGGTCGCGTAAGTCATGCTGAAAGGTGTTTTCGATACCCACTGATTTACGCTCACGGTGCGGTTGCACTTGTCGGTGGTCTTCACCATGGGAGATGTCATAAAAGTATTTACCGGCTTTCCCGAATAGCTGCACTAATTTGGAAAGGTCATACTTTTGTATGTCTTTTCCATAGTGAATCCCCAGTGCATGCATTTTCTCAGCTGTCTTTTTGCCCACACCAAAGAATTTTTCGATGGGAAGGTGTTCGATGAATGGCAGAGCCTCCTGGGGTCTGATGAGAAATAGTCCATCCGGTTTGCGTTGGTCGCTGGCGACTTTGGCCAAAAACTTATTAATACTCACACCAGCGGAGGCTGTCAGGCCCGTCTCTTCAAAGATGCGTTTTTTAATTTCGCGGGCAATTAGGGTGGCCGATATCATCCCTTTTTTGTTTTCAGTCACATCCAGAAAGGCTTCATCAATCGATAAGGGTTCTACCAAATCGGTATACTCGAAGAATATTTCCATAATTTGTCTGGAAACAGATTTGTATACCTCAAAGCGGTGCGGTTGGAAAATTAAATGGGGGCACTTTTGTAAAGCCGTACGTGATGGCATAGCCGATCGCACACCAAACTTGCGGGCTTCGTAACTGGCCGCGGCCACGACACCTCTTTCTTTTGAACCACCAACCACCACCGGTTTTCCTTTAAGGTGCGGGAAGTCGCGCTGCTCAACAGAAGCAAAGAAGGCATCCATGTCGATATGTATGATTTTTCGAATCACACTGCAATATTAATGGATTTTTGAATGAATTGGTTTCATGTTAACCAATCATCTCATTCTCAAATTGACCCAAAACCATCAATCATTACTAATTCCTTGTTATCTTCGCCGCCAATATGACAAAATCGGTAGATCTTACAAAAGGGCCAATATTCAGTCAGTTAGTGCGATTGGCCATGCCTATCATTGGAACTTCTTTGATGCAGATGGCCTATAACCTGACGGATATGATTTGGTTAGGGCAGTTGGGGAGTGATGCGGTGGCTTCGGTTGGTGGGGCCGGATTTTTTATTTGGCTGGGCATGTCCATTGTATTGTTAACCCGTATTGGGGCTGAAGTAGGTGTTTCCCAATCCTTGGGGCGAAAAGACCCCGAAGAGGCCACGCGTTATGCGCGGCACGCCTTGGTTTGGGCATTGATAATAGCCACCGCCTTAGGGGGAATTGCATTTTTATTTGCGCCGCAGTTGGTTGGTATCTTCCGGTTTACATCTTTTCAAGTGGAAGCCGGAGCGATTCACTATCTAAAGATTGTGGCATTTGGATTCATCTTTACCTTTATTAATCCAACTTTTCAAGGGATTTATAATGGAGCAGGCAACAGTAAGCAGCCTTTCTACTATTTGCTAATCGGCTTAGGATTAAACATATTTTTGGATCCTGTTTTGATTTTTGGTTGGGGCCCATTTCCGCAGTTAGGAGTGAAAGGAGCAGCTTATGCCACGGTCATTGCCCAATTTGTGGTTTTTATGGTTTTCATGATTCGTTTTGTCTGGTTAAAGGAAATTATGAATCCCGATTTTTTAAGGTTTAAATTGAGCTGGCGCATAACTGGGCGTATCTTTAAGTTGGGATTACCCGTTGCTACCGAAAGCAGTTTGTTTGCCATTTTTGCATTAATTCTGGCCAGGCTTATTACCAAATGGGGTGACGTACCTATTGCGGTTCAAAGTGTAGGTGCCCAAATAGAAGCTATTTCCTGGATGACTTCATCCGGTTTTGCCACTGCTTTAGGAAGTTTTACTGGTCAGAATTTTGGCGCCGGAAACTGGGAGCGCATTCGCAAAGGATATTTTACGACTATCGGTATTGGCGTATTTCTTGGGGTAATAGTAACGGTGTCTTTCTTTGTGTTTGGGAAAGAGATTTTCTCCTTGTTTTTAAGGGAAGAGGAACCGTTGCAATTGGGAATTATCTATCTGCAAATATTGGCTGTTTCGCAGGTTTTTATGATTCTGGAAATCATTACCAGGGGTGCTTTTAATGGGGTTGGAAAAACCATCCCGCCTTCCATCGTAGGTATATTTTTTACAGGGATGAGGGTGCCGGCCTCCTATGTCTTGTCAGCTGAGCGGTGGCTTGGGATGTTAGGTATTTGGTGGGCAATAAGCTTATCGAGTATTTTTAAAGGTTTAGTACTCATGTCGTGGTATTTAATTGTGTTATGGCGAATTGATCCTCAGCAAAGCTGCAATAAGCGATTGTTGATTTTCTCGTTTATTCCTTCCCGTATTCGCCAGCAAATTTTTTCAAGCGAGGAAAAAGTCAATATCAACAAATAACCTGAGAATGTTGGATAAATGCTGTTTGAATGAATCCTTGATCGTTAACCATTAATCATTATACGAAAGTGCTGAAAAATAAAAACAGAAAAGTGGAGTTGAAAATATCTGGTGATGGCTCACACACTTTATATGTACCGGAATTGGAAGAACATTACCACTCCGTTAATGGTGCCATTAATGAATCCATGCACGTATTTATTGAAGCTGGTTTGCTGCAGTGTCAAATGGATGAAATCTCCATTCTTGAGATTGGATTGGGCACCGGTTTGAATGCTTACCTCACCATGTATCATAGAGGAAATAAAACGATCAGTTATCATGCACTTGAAAAATACCCGGTATCTGTTGAGTTGGCTAATCAGCTTAATTTTGTATCTGAAGAAGATAAATATGGGCGTGTTTTATTTCAGAAATTGCATGAGCTTCCCTGGAATCAATTGGAAATGCTGACTTCGGGATTTTCGATCCGCAAGGAGGAAACTGATCTGGTGTCTGTAGCATTGAATTCCACCTATGATTTGGTCTATTTTGATGCCTTTGCCCCGGAAAAGCAACCTGAGATGTGGAGTGATGAAATCTTTCAGAAAATACATGATGCAATGAATGCTGGCGGTATTCTGACGACTTATTGTGCCAAGGGAGTTATCAGAAGAAGGCTGCAGACCTGTGGATTTATTGTGGAACGTTTGCCGGGGCCTAAAGGGAAACGGGAAATGATACGTGCCATTAAACAGTAGGACTCAATATTTGCGCTTTCGTCATTTCGAATTGTTAATTCTAAAGTGTATTTTCGCAGCAATATTAATCGATAGAGATAATTTAAGATGGACAAAATTAGTTACGCGTTAGGGATGAATATTGCTCAGAGCCTGAAAGCCTCAGGTGTTGAGACCATTAATTATACAAAATTTGCAGAAGGATTAGAAGTGGCTTTTGAAGGTAAGGCAGGTGACATGGATGCTCAGGAAGCCAATCAAGCGTTGCAACAGTTTTTCTCTGAATTGCAGGCAAAGCAGCATGAAGGAAATATTCAGGCTGGGAAAGATTTTTTAGCTGAGAATGCTAAACAGGAAGGAATCATTACTCTTGAAAGTGGGCTTCAGTACGAGGTTATAACAGTTGGAGATGGAGCAACCCCTGCAGCAACGGATCAGGTAGAATGTCACTACCATGGGACACTCATTGACGGAACCGTGTTTGATAGCTCAGTACAGCGCGGAGAACCTGCTGTGTTTCCTGTAAATGGTGTTATTCAAGGGTGGGTGGAAGCCTTGCAAATGATGCCTGTGGGCAGTAAATGGAAATTGTATGTGCCTTCAGACTTGGCCTATGGTGAGCGCGGTGCAGGCAACCATATTGGACCTCATACTACCTTGATCTTTGAAGTAGAGTTGTTGGGTATTAAATAATTGTCTAACCTAAATAGATTTTTATACACATGAAAACGATGAAAACATTTGTGGCTTTTCTTGCCGGTGCAGCCCTTTTTACTGCTTGTAATCAGGTTCCTAAAACGGGCAAGATGGAATTTAAAAACCAATTGGATAGCGTGAGCTATGCCTTGGGATACATCGAAGCGAATCAGGTAAAAAAACAGTTTGAGCAGGTGCCTTTTACAGTTGATTCAACAACATATGTGGATTTGGCAAAGGTGTTTGCAAAATCAAAACTTCAGGAGCGTTATTTAACATTTCGTAAAGATCAGTTTGGTGATTTGAATGAGGATGCCTTCTTTAAAGGATTCTTGAATGAATTTGCATATGGGAAATCGCATTTTACAGAAATGTCAGCTGACGTATTGTTGCGTAAAGTGTTTACAGAAATGCGCGCACAAAAGGATTCATTGAAAAAGCAGGAAGCAGTTGCAAACCTTGAAAAAGGACAAAAATTTCTGGAGGAGAATAAAAAGCGTCCGGAAATAAAAGTAACTGAATCTGGTTTACAATACGAAGTTATTCGTGAAGGTAATGGTCCGGTTGCTGGTCCTACTGATCAGGTGAAATGTCAGTATCATGGTACTTTGTTGGATGGTACTGTGTTTGATAGCTCTGTAGATCGGGGTGATACGACTCAATTCCGTGTGAATGGTGTTATCAAAGGATGGACAGAAGCTCTTCAGTTGATGCCTGCCGGATCAAAATGGCGTTTATATATTCCTTCGGACCTGGCTTATGGCGAAAGAGGCACAGGAGACAAAATTGGAGCAAATTCAGCGTTGATTTTTGATTTGGATCTGTTCGAAGTTATGAGTGCTGAGAAAAAGAACTAATTACTCCAACAATCTAGTATATAAAGCCGCTTTGAAAGAAGCGGCTTTTACGTTAACATCAACACCATGGTTTAGCTATTGTGGATACTGAAAATGATTGCATTTCAGGAGTTGTTTATTTTGCTCAAAAAATGTTAAAAAGAAACTTCCTTTTTTGCAACCTTTTTGAATAATAATAAGTATTAATGATAGCTAATTAAATCAATTTATTGGAGCGTTTCTCGGGATTAGATGAAAGTAGTAACTGTTAGGGAGGATATTACTTTTATTCAGAATACGCTCGGAGTAAAATGACTTTTAAGAATTTGAATTTTAGGGTACTCAATTCTTATGAGTTAAGGATACTTAAAAAAAACTATCGGGTATAGTTTTGTGTATTGGAATGTGTGGGGTTATGTTATTTATTGAAAAAGATTTATTTAGCAGCATTTAATTCAATTATTGCAAAATTATTTAGGTTTTGTAATTACGTTTAACCCACATCATTTACCAATGAGTAAGAGGCTTATCATATTATCGACATTTATTGTACTATCCATTGTTCAAATTTTTGGACAAGTTGGTCGGGAATTTTGGTTTGTAGCTCCGGAGGTGACCAGTAGTCATGGTGATAATCCAGTGCTTTTTCGTTTTACTACATTTGATCAAAAGGCCAACATTGTCATTTCGATGCCGGCCAATAATGGTTTTACGCCGGTATCGCTATCAATTAATGCAAATACTCAGGATTTTCGCGAAATCAATAAGAATACCATTGAAAACCGACCTTCCAATCAAGTTAATAATAAGGGGATACTCATAACCTCTGATGTGGATATCACCGTATATTACGAAGTGGCTAATAGTGTGAATCCTGATAAGTTTACCCTAAAGGGTAATAATGGTTTAGGTACTGAATTTTTCATCCCGTCTCAAAATTTATATCGAAATCAACCTTATACTCCAATTGCCAATGAAAAGGCAGATGTAGTTGCAACGGAAGATAATACGACGATCAGGATTGTACCTACAGTGACTGTCACCGGGCATAGTGCCAATGTACCTTATACAATAACACTCAATAGAGGTCAATCATATTCCATTGAATATTCCGGGACAAATTATAACCAGGCAATGGCTGGTACATCCGTTTCTTCCGATAAGCCTATTGCCATAACCATTTCGGATGATTCCATTAATGAACCTGGAGTTGGCCCACATGACCTGATTGGCGATCAATTAATCCCTACTTCAGTAATAGGGACGGAATACATTGCTGTTAAACCGTATGGTCAGAGTGAAGGATATTATGATAACAGAGGGCGTTTGCGCTATGTTTCTCCAGTCAATAAACTTTTTATTCTCGCTATTGAAGATGGAACGGTGTTTTATGTGGATAATGATGTAACTAAGCCGGTGTCATTGAATAAGGGCGATCTCATTGATTTGGATATTGTGAACAGTGCTATCTATCTGAATGCAAACAAACCTGTTTATGCCTATCAGTTGGCCAGTTTTCCAAATGGAAATGGAAACGAAATTGGTAGTGCAATATTACCTCCAATTGCATGTACGGGCTCAAAAAAAGTCAGCTTTACGCGTACCTTTAATGAAAGGTTTTACATTCAATTATTGACACAGGGTAGAAATCGGAGCAGTTTTGTACTAAGAAATCAGAATAACCAGATCATGAGTGATTTAAATGGCATGACTTGGACTTTAGTACCTGGCACTAATCTGGGAAATGTGGATGAAGCTTGGTATTCAGTTTCTATGCCATTGACCATGCCAACCGGTGTTCCCTATAGTCTTGAAAATACCAATGGCCTTTTTCATATGGGGATATTGGATGAAAATGATGGAAGTACCAGCTATGGCTATTTCTCATCTTATGGGAGTTTAAATGTGGAAGGGCTAACGCGGGCTTGTGTGGGTAATGCCATTCTATTGGAGACAGTGGAACCCATGAAGGTATATAAATGGTACAGTGAATTTTCAAACAATCAAATTTTGTCTACAGATCCTTCCATTACCGTTTCTGAATCTGGTAAGTATTGGGTGACAGCAGAAGTTGAGTTTGGCGGATGTGAGCAAACGGATACGGTCGAGGTTGAGTTTATTAGACCTGAATTTGACTTAGGACCTGACCAAGTGCTTTGTCCTGGTGAAGAAGTAGAAATTCCATTGCCAAGTGGTTTGGGAACTTATACTTGGTACGATGGTAGCTCAAATATCATTAATAAAGTGGTTGTTGGCCCAGGTGACGACCTTGATGTGTGGGTAGAAGTAAAAGATGATAGCGAATACAGTTGTATTCACAGAGATTCGGTCAATATAAAAGCCCTGGAGCAGCCTCCGATTGATATACCTGCAAAGTACCAGGAAGTCTGTATTGGGGATACCATTTGGAATCAGACCACCCTTGATCGCTATGAATGGAAAGTAAATGGTGTGAAATTAAATGATGGCGATACGCTTCAGTACATCATAGCAACTGTACCAGGTATCTATGAAATGACAGGATGGAGTGATGAGGGCTGCACGGCTACCCAGAGTATAGATGTTACTGTGCATGCTTTACCGGATATTAATTTAACTGATGTTACAGGTTGTTACGGGTTACCACATACGTTTAATGGACCGGTAGGAATGAACACTTATGAGTGGACAGTGGGGACAGATGTTTTTTTAAATGCAAATTTAGAATTGACTAACCCTGCTGAAAATTTCAAATTGCATGTGGTAGATACAAATGGATGTGAAAACCAGGCTGATCTTAGTTTTACCTGGTACAATGAAACACCATTTTTTGTAACCGATGCTCCCAATGAAGTCTGTGAAAATAGTGACTTGATCATACAAAGTTCATCAGGCTTTAATAACTATGCCTGGTCTCTTCATCGGAATGATGGTACACAATCTAATTTGACTGTTGCCGCTCCAGGTCATGAATACCGGGTGACGTCTGCAGATCCGTTAGTCGATGCTGGAAAATACATTATTGAAGCGCAGGATGCTAACAATTGTTTGCTGAAAGATTCAGTGGAGATCAAGGTGTATGATACGCCTGATTTGGCATTGGGTGGTGATCAGCAAATTTGTGATGGAGATAATGTGGTGCTTACAGCAAATGATGCTTTTGTAACTTATGATTGGCGCTTTGATGGAGATGCCGGTTATTCTGAAACAGAATCCTCCATCACCATTGATAAGGCCGGTCAATATACCCTTTTAGCAACAATGCTCAATGGGTGCCAGGCGGAGGAAGTTATAAGTCTGGTAGTAAGTGTTTTGCCTCAGTTTTCACTGAAAAGTAATGTCATCGAGTGTCGGGATGAAACGGAGAATTATTCAGCATTAAACTATGTAGGGTCGGGTATTCAATCTTATTTATGGCACAATAATCTCACTACTCCATCCACAACGGTGACTCAACCAGAGGAAGTCTGGCTGGAAATCACGGATGTTAATGGCTGTAAAAACAAAGCCACCACTCAGTATGCTTGGCATGTGTTTAAATTGTTTGATGTCACAAATGATACAAGTGTTTGTAGAGGTTTGGATGTTAATATCGTAGCCAATGATGGTTTCGACAATTATAAGTGGTCCATAAAGCAGGATGGTAAGCCATTGCAAACCATTGATTCAAATTTTGGAAATAATAAATTGGTGATAAATGCGGCCACAGTAGCTGATCATCAGGGACAATATATTGTTGAAGCAACGGATAAAAATGGTTGTCGGGATGTTTCTGATTTTATGAATCTGACAGTGATGGAAGCACCCAATCTACAGCTCAACCCTTCCGGTGATTTGTGTGAAGGGGATGTGATTGAATTAAAAGGAGACCACCGGTTTGTGGATTTCCTTTGGACAAGAGATGACGATGTATCGTGGTCAAGTACAGATCCGCAAGTTGTAGTTAGTATGGATGATATGTACCACTTGATAGCCAAATGGTCGAATGGTTGTACCGCTAATGGTTCCATTGATGTGAAAAAGATCGATGCTCCCAGTGTGACTTTAGGCCCGCTAAATAAAGTCTGTCCTGGTCCGGATCAATCTTTTCAATTGCCAGTTATTAGTTTTAATGAGGCCGAGGCATCCAGACCTTTTGATAAGTTCGAGTGGACTTTTGGAGATAAAAAATTTACCGGTACGAATGAGAATCAATTAATCGAAGTAGCAAATGGTGGTGCCGGAATTTACAGTTTGAAAGCGTTCGATAAAGGTGGTTGTTGGGCTACTGCGGAAGCAACCATTGAAGAATATGTATTGAATCCGATACCATTGAATCCTGGCTTTCAATATTGTGCTGATGAAACAAGTTTTGCGTTGGAGTCTCCTTTAACATTAGGGATTGATGTAGATAATTATCAATGGTTCCAAGTGGATGAATATGGAGTAGAACAAGCACATACTGCAAATCTACCAGTGGATTTTCCTTCAGCAGGAGATTATAAACTAAAAGTAATATATTCTGGTACTGGTTGTGAGGATAGTGCCATGACTGCCGTTGCAAGAAAAGACACAATGGCTATTCATTTTGGTCCCGATCCAATGATCTGTGCCGGGGAATCTGCCTCGGTGGGTTGTCAGGAGCGCTTTTTATCCTATGAATGGAGTAATAGTTCAGGAAAAGTTCTTTCTAGTGCGCCTACTTATGTTACATCTATGGCTGGTGAGTATTATTTGAAAGGAGCTCTTCCCAATGGCTGCTTTAGTACCGGTTCTGTTGACGTAAATGTGACAGCCTTGCCAAGCGTTCAACTGCCCATTGATAATTCATATTGTGAGGGATACTTGCCTACTTTAAAACTTGAAAGTTTCAGTGCAGCGAGTGGATTGCCACCAACTGCTTATGAGTGGCGGAATACAGTGGATGGTGCCATTTTATCCATCGCTGATAGTTTTGTCATTCAACAAACCGGTACTTACTCAGTAATTGCCAAGGATGATCTGGGATGTGAAAACACAGATATTATTACGATTAACCAATTTCCATCCTATCCGGTGAATATAGGGGATGATGTTGCTATTTGTAGCAATGAGACTTTAACGCTGAGTTGTCCGGCACTTACACCTAATCCCTATTCATCTTATAATTGGTATAAAAAGAATGGTGCGTTAAGTGATGTATTATTGGCATCCAATTCAACTTGCGAGGTTAATGAAGCTGGTATTTATCAAATTCGTGTAACGGACGTGAATGGATGTCAGAGTAAGGATGAAATTGAAGTCAGTTTATTGGCTATTCCGGAATTTGATTTGGGACCAGAGCAATTCATGTGTATGAATGACACTCTTAAATTAGAGTCAGATGGTTCCTTTCAACAGTATCAGTGGAATAGAAATCCAGCACTTAATACGTCTGCGCTGGAGGTAACTATTAGCGGGACTTATGAGTTAGCAGTATGGAACAAAGATGGCTGTATGAATTCTGACGCTGTTAATGTGACGGCATATGATATACCGGTTGTTAGATTAGATCCTCCGGATACCAAGTGTACAGGTGTGAAGACGGTCTTGACGGCACCTCCTGGTTTTAGCAGGTTAATGTGGTCAACAGGTGAAGATACTGAGAAAATTGAAGTTGATAAGGGGATATTCGAATTGACGGTTTTTGATGCGAATGGATGTTCAGCTACAACTGAAGTCTCTGTGAATTGGTTTCCTATTCCCAAAGTGGAATTAGGTGATGACGAATACATTTGTCCGGTTGATAGGGTTCAAATTGATGCTGGAGGCGGATTTGAAGTTTATAAATGGCACAATGGCTTAGCCGATCAGATTATTACTGCGAATTTTGCAGATACTGTTAATGTGGTACAGGTGCAGGATAGCAATGGGTGTTGGGGATGGGATTCCAAATTGGTGAAGGCATTTCCTGAACCAGCGTATGATTTAGGAGAAGATGAAATAGCTTGTGCCCCCGAAACGGTTCAATTAGATGCAGGTGGCGGCTATTTGGCTTACAAATGGAATGATGTAGATGGTGCTCAAGTGAATGAAGTAGACCAGGCTGGAGAGTATTGGGTAGATGTGTTTGATGGTTGTCATTGGATGCGAGATACGGTCGCGGTTACCATTAATGAATCACCTGTTATTGCCAGCTTGGATACCATGATTTATGGTCAAATTATTGTGCATTCCCAGGGAGGAACAGAACCTTATCAATATGCATTGAATGGCGAAACTCCTCAAGATGATAATGTTTTTGAGGACTTATCCAATGGCGACTATCTTGTTGAAGTGTTGGATGCTAATGGTTGTATGGCCCAGGTAGATGCCTCTATTTTTGCCATCGTTGATTTAGATATTCCTGATATTTTAACGCCAAATCACGATGGTATTAATGATACATGGGATATTAACGGATTAGAAAGGTTTCCCAATTCAATGATTCGCATCTATGATCGTTATGGGAAGTTGTTGATCGAATATCCGGCTACAGATCCCGGATGGGATGGCCGTTATCTGAATCAACCGGTTCCTTCAGATGCCTATTGGTATGTCATTGAAATTATTCCAGTCAATAAAGTGTTAAAGGGTCACATCACATTAAAGCGATAACAGTAAGCCATGAAAAAAGTTGTATTAATAGTAGCTTGCTTGTTTGTTTGGTCGGCTGTTTACGCACAAAAATATTACATTACCAACCAATACATCTATGACCTCTATCTTATGAATCCTGCTGCTGCAGGGTTTTATAAGGGATGTTATACGGTAAATGGATTTTATCAGCAACAATGGTATGGTGTCGATCAGGCACCAACAACACAGATTATGAGTTTTCAAGGTCCAGCCACTGAAAATCTGGGGGTTGGTGTTTATGGTTATAATGACCATAATGGTAATTTTGGAGAGATGGGCCTTCAAGCTGCCTTGTCATATGAAATACTGCTTGTGAAAAAACGCCGCAATACGGCTACGCTAACATTTGGATTGGCCTTTATGGGGGAACAGAGTTCGGTTGATTTCTCTAATCTGAGTGATGAAGCCATGAATGATCCTATAGTTGCCAATGGTATTGATAAAGGTTTTGGACTTAATGCTTCGGCGGGGGCTATATTAAAATATAATCACTATCATGCCGGGTTCTCGGTGACCAATCTGTTACCCCAAACCAATCCTATGTATACCGAAGATAATGAACCGGATTTAACCATGGATCTTCATTTCCACTTGGGAGGTACTTATAAGCTCAATCATCGGGATGTCTTTTTTGAACCTTTGATCATGTATCGGCGGAATATGGATGTGAATAGTCGACTTGATTTATCGGTCAAGAGTTTGATGCCTACACCGGATCGTAATCTGTCATTTTGGAGTGTATTGGCCTATCGGCGGGATATGGATGAAAAGTTTGGTAAGAGTACTGGTCTGATTGCTACTGCCGGTGTTTATTATCATCAATTTAATGTGGGGCTAGAATATCAACTGGGCTTAACAGGTGCCAGAAGTGATTATGGAAATTACTACAAGTTAGTAGTTGGCTATCGATTTTGTAAAAAGCGAAGTACAGGTTCGATTCCATGCTCTGAGATACGACGAAATAAACGTAAATATGCTTCTAAAACAGTTAAAAAACTGTTCGAAGATGAAGCCAAATAAATATTCATCAGTTAATAAAATATGATGTTTTTTTGACTCTTATTTGAATATGCCATTGGTGATTGTTAGTTTAGCGCGGTATTTAATGGTTTTGATTAAATGAGAGCTTACTTCACATGTATATTCGCGTTATTGATAGCAGGGCTTATGGAGTTATGTGGTATGCCACGCGGACGTGTGTCAGCGAAATGGGGTTCTCATTTAGCGGATATTGTCTATGCCAATGATGATGTGGCGCATTGTTACGAGAATGGTTCAATCAACATTCCGGTTATTAATAATGACTTTGGGCTGAGTGCAGGCATTGAAAGCTTAACTATTGTGGATGTGCCAGATCATGGTCAAGTGCAGGTGAATGATGATTACTCGTTGGAATATACGCCAGATATATCTTATTTTGGAGATGATATTTTAACTTACAAAGTGTGCAATAGCGATGGTTCCTGTTCTGAAGCCAAGGTATATATCAATGTGTTTGATGTGGATTTTAAGCCGGAGGCTACTAATGATACGATCCGTTTTGTGCATGAATCAGAATTTTCCATTGCTATATTGGAAAATGATTTGATACAGGGAGATACACCTATTGAGGTAGAAATTGTTGAGAATGTCAAAAACGGTTATTGTGAATTAACTGAAGGTAATGAGCTCATTCCCGATTTCAACCGAAAATATATTGGGAAAGATTCATTGGTATATCGCTTGTGTGACGCCGATATGGATTGTGTGGAAGCAAAAGTAATCTTTCAAGTGGTGCATGAAGGTGATATCGATTTTTACATTCCCAATGCCATGTCGCCCAATGGAGATGGATTAAATGATACCTTTAGAATACCGGATTTTACCAATTATACCTCAATTACCGTCCAAATAATGGATCGATGGGGTAAAACGATTTATGAGCACAACGATTACCCCAACAATTGGGATGGAATTGCTAATACTGGCCGATTAAAAGGCCAATTGGTTCCACCGGGTACTTATTACTATTTATTTACTATACCTGGCGTAGCAACGCAATTGTCAGGGTATTTATACATTGCCAAATAATTATAAGGATGAAATGGAAGTTAGCTCATATCATCCTGGTAGTTGTTACTGCTTATTCCATAATGGGTTTCATTGGACCGGGAGTCTACGGCCAGTCTGATCCTTTATCGACCCAATACATGAACAGTCAATTGCGATTGAATCCGGCTTATACAGGGGTTCGTAATGCATTTAGTGTTAATGTGCTGGCACGGCAACAATGGATGGGAATTGAAGGAGCTCCTGTCACTTACATGGCGAGTGTACATTCACCTCTGAACAAATCCAAGGCTTCATTAGGGGCATTGGTAATGGTTGATCAGGCAGGTCCTTTGCAAACCAATCATTTCAGTGCTTATTATTCCTATCTCGTTCGTTTGAATCATCAAACATTTTTATCGGCCGGATTAAGCGTCTCTCTTTATAATCATAGTTTCAAAACTTCTGATATTGATGTGGTGGATGAAGGTGATCCCAGTTTAACCGGAGGGATCCAAAATCCTTTTACGCCTAATTTTGGAGTCGGTACATTTATCTATTCACCTAATTTCTATATTGGCTTATCGGTACCTTATATTTTAACTACAGCGCTAAAAAGTGAAGTAGATCAACAAGTCATTTCTCAGTTGGAGCGTCATTATTACGTATCAGGGGGGTATGGTGTTGGTATGGGGAAAGATTTTTACCTGAAGCCATCCTTTTTGTGGCGATTCCGTTCCCAAGGTGATCATTTACTGGATTTGAATGCACAGGTGATGTACAAGGAGTTGTTTTGGATTGGAGCCTCATGGCGCATGGATCAATCCGTAGCTGTTTTGGCGAATTTTCAGTTAACCAAGGATTGGGGTGTATGTTATTCATATGATATGCCCATCGGCAATGTGCCCACACATTTTCAGGGTGCACATGAAATCACCCTGACCATTGACAGTGATCATTTTCTTCGTCGCAATAAGGATCGTCAATTTCTGAAGAAGAAGGTGAAGAATGATGAAGAGGGTGGTATTCGCTCCATCCGCTATTTTTAGAAGCCTACCAGTTTGCTTGTTAGTGATAAAAAAAAATGGGATGATCTTTTAATTTACCATCCCAATGAAGTTGTCAGTTTTATTAAAAAGCTTCTATTTTGTGTATTTTATAGGATCGATAGCCATATATCGCTATTAGAACAAAGCAGCTGAATGGAAGAATAAAAGAAACGTTAACAGCAGGTAGAAATCCAATTCTTTCCATATCGATAATGGCACCCTGCAAAGGAGGCATTAGCGCGCCGCCCACAATCGCCATCACTAAACCAGCTGCTCCCAAAGTGGCATCCTCTCCAATACTTTCAAGCGCAATGCCATAAATTGTTGGAAACATCAATGACATGAAGGCTGATGTAGCGATTAACAAATAGAGACCAATCATGCCTTCTATAAGAATAGCACCGGATGTTGTTAACATTCCGCCAATGGCGAACAGGAACAGTAATTGACGCGCATTGATGTATTTCATTAATAAAGTACTGATGAAGCGACTGCACAGAAAAATACTCATCGCAACGATGTTATACATCTGCGCAGTTTCCTTTGCGATACCTATATTTTCGGCATATTGAATAATAAATGTCCAGCACATGATTTGCGCCGCCACATAAAACACCTGAGCCAATACTCCTTCACGATATATTTTGTTTCTTATTAACCGGCGAAAGGATTGCAGCGGATGAATGTGGTTGGTTTTTCCTGTGTTTGGCATTTTTACCATGGCGATTACTACCAAAATGATGATGACCACCAAGCCTAATGCCACATAGGGATTGCGAATGATCATTAGATCATGGGTCCGATAAGTCGCTTTGGTGACTTCGTCAAGTGTCCCAAAGATGGCCTTATCCGATTGAAGATTGGCTAACACCAGTTTGGCTGCGATGAACATACCCAATAATGAGCCCATGGGATTAAAAGCCTGTGCCAGGTTTAATCGACGGGTAGCTGTTTTAGCATTTCCCAATGATAAGATAAAGGGATTGGCGGTTGTTTCTAAAAAGGCCAATCCAAAAGTAAGGATGTACAGTGAGATTAAAAAGAAGCCAAAGGCCTGGTATTGGGCTGCTGGCCAAAAGAGCAGCGCCCCAATAGCATATAGGGATAGACCCAATAAAATACCTTTCTTATAACTGTATTTTTGGGCAAATAGAGCTGCTGGGATGGCCATGGTAGCATACCCGCCATAAAATGCAAATTGCACCAGGGAAGCTTTAGCATTGCTGATTTCCATGACTGTTTTAAAGGCCGCCACCATGGGGTTGGTAATGTCATTGGCAAAGCCCCAAAGAGCAAACAGGCAGGTGATTAGTATAAATGGTAGGCGGTACTGTTTAGGTACCACTTGAAGTGATTCATTTTTCATGTGTAGGATTTTTTCAATTCAGAACCGTCCATCGCCAGCTGTCGAATGGCGTAGAAATGCATCCCCCAGTGACTTTGGCTGTTCTTCACTCATTTTAGATTTTTGGATTTTTCAGGATAAAACTACATTTTTTTGTTCAATCCCGGGTATTTGAAAGATTCTTTATGAATCTAAGATGTGCATGGTATAAATCATTATAGGTACTTGTGTTTTTGGAGGGCATTATTTTCTCTGGTTGATAGTCTATTTGCTGACGTGCCTCTTCCGGTGAATCATAAATGCCAGCACCAGTAAAGGTAAACAGGGCAGCCCCTAAAACAGTGGTTTCTTTCTGGTCAATGAGTTGAATGGGGACCTGGCAAACATCCGCTCTGATCTGGTTCCATAGTTTATTTTTTGATCCTCCACCCACGCAAATAATTCGGTCAGCGTTAAAATTGCCTGCTCTTTGAAGGGCCTCCAATGCTTGCCTTAAACGGAACGCCAGACTCTCAAGAAAGGCCCTGTACAACTGCGATCGGGAAGTATGGATGGTTAAACCGCTGATGGAGCCGGCATGGATCTGATTGGCATCTTTGAAAAACACCGGATCGATTTGAAGTTCATGGGATCCCGGACGAACCTGTTCGGCCTCGGAAATCATCGCAGCATACAGTTCATCCCCGTCCAATTCAGCATAAGCCATTCGTGAGAACCATTCCAAAATGCCTGATCCCAACCAATTCTGACCAATGTTAAAGGTCCCGGCAATGGCATCGGCTTCGGTGGTCAGTTTTTCATGGAGCTCTTTCTCCGTCGCATGAAAGGAGGTTGTGCGGCTCATTAGTATTTCCCACGTACCGGAACTCAGTATCGGTTCGTTCACATCGGCACCAGAGCCGTAAATGGCAAATTGCGTATCGTGACCGGCAAAGAAGGCTGGAGTACCAAGTGGTATGCCCGTTTGGTCGGCCGCCTGTGAATGAATGGTGCCAGCTTGCTCTCCCGGTTCTGCTAACGAACCAAACAGGGATTTGTCAAGATCCAGGGAGGCGATAATTTCTTCTGATAAAGAGCGTTCCTTTAAATTGGCCATCATGGACGTACCCATCATCGTCGTATCATTACGCAGGATACCGGTTAGTTTATGAAGGAACAAGGATGGGATGAACAAGAAGTGACTGGCTTGATCCACAACATCCGGTCGATTTTCCTTGAACCAGATCATTTTATTGATGGTGTTAAAGGCATAAGGATACACACCACTGATTTGGTACAGTTGTTCTACCGAAATGTATTTGGATATATCTTCAAGGATGGATTGCGTGCGGGGACACTGCCATGAAATGACCGGATAGAGCAGTTGCCCCGTTTCATCAGTGAAGGTCCCATCAACCCCAAATGTTGTGACGGTAACACCCGCAATTCGACTAGTGTCAATGGCTGCTGTTACTGCTTGTGCAGCCTTACAGAGTTTCTCCCAGATTTTTTGCACATCCCAAATGCGCCCCCCGGATAAGTGGGGATCAGCATCTGTTTCGTTAGGCATTGTTTGGGAGGCTACGATTTGCCCTTTAGTGTCCATGGCAATGACACGGACATTGGTGGCACCGCAATCGAAAACAATGGCGATATCTTTTTTTATCATCATTTTGAATCGGAAAGGAAATGGGGGTGAATTACACATTTTCAGGATGTGTAATTCCCCACCCAAGAGTCCAAATTAACATTAAACCAAAAGTTTTTTGAACGGAATAAAGCTGTTACATTAAAAACCCTTCACCCGCACCCGTTTTGTTATATTCTCACCGCCATTGATCAAATGGAGCAAGGGCATTGGCCGGTCAGTGCCTTCAATAAAATCAGGACGAGCCTGCCAGGGCGCTACTGATAGAACATTCGTCAGGTCCATCCAATATTGAAGGGTGGAGGGCTTCAATCCCCAAATCATATGGAAATGATTGGCCGGTGCATATTGTTTGTATTCGCCCATCGTGGCGTATTTAGGAACGACCCAGGTATGAGGCCAGGTTACATTGGAGCTGTTGGCTACGAAGTCGGCCAATGGCTTGGGTAAATCCACAGTGGTGGCTTCATCCCAAATGAGGCTGAACATACCGGTAAGTTCACTGTAGGCCAGGCGGGCTGCAATGCCATTAATGCCGCCTGGTGAGACAAAAGAAACACTGTTTCCACCACCTGGAAAATAATATAGTTCAGCACCTGGCATGGCGACCTTTTTCATGATTTCTTCCATGGACGAACCAGGCAGAGCAGCCCAGTTTAAACTTGCGGAACCGGAGTTGTCACCATCCACAATTCCTTTTTGGACCCATAGTTCAGTATCATCAAAAGCGACACCTAATTCATCGGCTTTGGCCGTCAACTCTGCTGGTTCCCATACTTTACGGAAATCCATAAACAAGGGTGGATTACCGCCTGTCATCCAGTTGGAAAACAGCATGGTTAATACGCCTTGCATATCGGCTTCGGTACCAAAGGGAATCGCTGCTTTGGGACCGTTATGATCAAATGTGGAATTAAATAGCGACTCTGCTAAATCGCAAATGGGCAATGGTAAACCACGGTTATCACTGGCCCACTCCAATTGGTTCATAAAGGCACCGGCAACGGCATTGTGTTCTTCCATCAGGTCACGCATAATCAGGTACATGGCCAGGGATTGATCCAGTTTTTCTGATCCGTTGGGTTGTGAGAGATCTACCCGATCGCCTAAATGCGCCATGACCCAAGCGCGTAGCCGTTTGAGTTCATCGTGATCATAGGCCCCCTTGTTCAGCATGTCGGCCAAAAGCTTCATGTCCAAACGGGATACTTCCAGCCCAAAGGCTGAACGGGTTGCATTTACATGGGTCAGCGCTGTTTCCATACCCATGGAATCATGGCCAAAACACAGGATGCGCCGTCCTTTTAAGCCTACAAATGTCATGGCTGCATAGCACCAGTCACTCAAGGCTTCTATGGTCCCTTCTGAAATTTTGGGAAACATACCGGTATCTTCCCAGCTGCCTACGTTCAGATGTGATAGACGGCCGGCCTGTGCAAAGGCTCCATTCACGGCATGGGCAAACACAACACCTGGCTTGGGCGCACTGTTGCCGCAAGTAATATTCAGGGGGGTGTCTTTGGGAAAGTGGGCCATGACACTCATTAAACTTAATTGCGGAAAGGCCCAGGTATCCGGAGTACAGATAATGGCATCTACACCGGCTTCTTTAAATTGACGTGCAACCAGGTCGGCTTGTTGCTCACCATCTATTAATATGGATGAGTATACTACTTTCACCGGTTCACCGGTGGGGAGTTTAACCCGTTGCGTCAGTGCATCGGCAATGAGTTCAATGATGTTTTGCGTCCGTTCACGTGCTTCGGTTTCCACACGGGGGTCACAGGCCGCACAGATGCCAAATGTCACTGCTTTATTGACTGCATTAGTCGTGTTTTCTGATAGTTTTATAGCTTGCGTTATCATTTCATTATAGATTTATTTCTTGATTATATAGGTATTTCGAACACCGGAAAGGGCCAGGTTCAAAGCTTTATTCTGCGTTTTGTTTGGTCCGTTGTCTTCATGTAAAAATCTCCAATCCTTTGAGCTGCTCATCAGATAGCCCGGCAGGTTCAAAACCGGCTGCTCTGGCCATGAGGTACATTTTTGCACCCTTGTTGGCGACATCCAGATAGTCAAATGCTTTTTCCACGTCTTCACCGGTTGCTAAGGCTCCATGTTTTTCCCATAGCACCACATCGCGATGCGGGAGCTGTTTGAGTGTGGCATCTGCCAGGGCTTCCGAACTGGGTAGTTCATATGGACAACAGGCAATTCCTTTGGGTACAAACACCCTGATCTCCGGACACATCATCCATAATTTATGATTCAGCTGCTGCTCATCACTGAATAGTCCTTCATGATGGCTGAGGACAATTAATTCCAGGGGATGAGTGTGCAATAATGCGCGGTGCGAAGAACCGGATTCCACCAGGTAATGATGAATTTTAACATGTGAGATCAACTCACTGGTCGGTCGAAAACCGGCCGACTGGCCGCCATGGGTGATGTAGTAGCCCTTGGCTTCCGGTGCTACCTGAATTACGCAGGCGGCCTGTTCCGGTGCATCGATTAAGGTGCGCAGGTAACATCCGGTGCCTGTTATGAATAACGTCATGCCGGCGGTTTCTATGGGAAGCGGATGATCAATGTATGGTGCCTGTTTTAACGCTTTCGCATCGGGATGGTATATTTCGGTCAGGTTCACCGAGATATTACCGGCATTTCGTTCTGCCCATTCTCTTTGCCATAAATACCCGGCAATGCGCGAAACCTTATGGATTTCATTTTGTACCTCATGGGGCAGCTGATTTAAGTGTTCCATTTTATCGGTTGATTTTTCAGTTGTTGTTTGTTTATTTTTCATCTTCAGTACTCATTTCTTATTTCTCCCTTGGTACTGAAATAGTGTGTGGAACAAATATATTTCCGCATCCGGAATGTGGAAATGTTCAGGAACGCTATATTTGTATCTATTTTAAACATGGCGCCATGGTATCAGGCAACTCTAGTATTAATGATCCCTCAGATATTCAACAACAGTTTGCTGCCCATTCGGTGCAGTTGCTCTGTTGTCGGTATTGGTGGTTAAAGAGATGGGAGAGTAGTGACATGGCGATTCCCTACTGGCGGGTCTATTGGAATCGAACGCCCGGTGCATATATACAATTTAATCAGCAGGAGATTGCTTTAACACCGGATATCCTGATTTTAATACCACCCAATACTCCTTTTATCGGTTATGTCGACAAACGTAAATTACCTCCCTCTGGTTTTTTGTTACAGGGTGGACGAATCGACAGTGAAGGTCTGGATCAGCGCTGCACCACGGAAGGTATTATCCGGCATTTATTCATTCACTTCAACTTGCCTTTGCAAAATGATTATGTCACCCCGCAGATTTTGTCCATTCCGTTAACCCCATCCATTCAATGGAAACTGGAACGGATCACCCGCTATCTGAAAACGGAAGTGAAGCACTTTGATTTTTATGTCACCCTGCAAGTGCATGCTCTTATTACCGAGGGACTGGCTTCTGTGCCGGGTGATCAATGGCATCCCATCACGAAGGATCGTCGGATGATCAAGGTCTTACAATACATCCAGCAACAAATGGAGGCAACCTTGCAAAATGATGTATTGGCCAAACAGATAAACCTGGCCACTAATGCATTTACCCGCTTGTTCACCCAGGAGTTGGGCGTGTCACCCCAACGCTACGTGAAACGACAACGCATTGAGACGGCCTGTATGTGGCTTCACCATTCTGATTATTCCATTGATGAGATTGCCCGGCGTACCGGGTTTGCCGATCGTTTTCATTTTTCAAGGGTCTTCAAACAAATCACCGGTTTAGCTCCTGCGGCCTATAAAAAGGGTGTTGGTGTGAAAGTTTGATGACCGTTTTCAATGATTAAGATGTTTGTTCTGGATCCCTTTAGCAAGTGTAGGGTTTCATCAATGCATTTTATCATTCAATCAAAAAAATAAGTTTTCCGTATTGACAGATTTTCCGTTGTAGCTTATAATGGCCCAATTATGCTGGTGGTGAGTTTCTACATTATATCTAAAGGACCGATAAGTTTTAACTTAATAAAGCGGAAGAATGGAAACAGTGGAAAAGGAAATCAAAAGCGGTTGGACAATTGGCTTATCCCTCTTCATTTTATTAGTGCCTGATGTACTCTTTAATTCCGAATTGACCCTGTTAAGTGTCGGAACCATCTTTTCAAAATTTTGCCTCATAGGATTTTTGGGTTTTTGGATTCTCTACTTTTCAAAAAGTTATTGGTGGACCTATTTAATTATTGGCATACCTTATCTGCTTTCTTCCTTTGCCGAAATCATTAATGTGCTCGTTCTGGATTCATACATGAATTCTGATGATTTTAAAGCGCTGTATTTTACCTCCTCCAGCGAAGTACTTGAATTTTTCCGGAAGTTTCACACTATTTTTATCATACCCCTTGTAATCATTGGCTTGTATGTCATTTTCCTGATCAGGTATAACCGAATGAGGTATAGTGGCATTCATGTAAAGAAATTGATTCTGTCATCCCTTGGTTTGCTGGTGTTATCCCTTACTATTTCTGTTTGGAGAATGGTTGAAATATCTGATTTTTATTCCGATGGTAATCGTGCCAAAATTGTTTTCAGGAGGTGTTATGTGTATGAACACCCCTTTAATTTCTATTATCGGATACTGCGTCAGGTTGTGATCAATAAAAGAAACAAGGAATGCCAGGTTTATAAACAACAATTTCGATTTAATGTGGTACCGGGTTCGGAAACGGATCGACCGGATGTAGTGGTATTTATTATTGGGGAAGCCATGCGTTATGCAAATTGGTCGGTCAATGGGTATCACAAAGAAACCAGCCCCGGTTTACAACAATGCGATAATCTGATTTCGTTTGCCCATCATTTTTCCACTGCCAATTGTACTTCTAACTCCATTCCATTGCTTATCACACAAGCAACTCCACATACCATTAGCGAGGCCTATCACCAAAAAACAATTGTTTCGCTTTTTAAAGAAGCCGGTTACGAAACCAGCTGGATCTCCAGTACCATTGATGTGTTGAATTACCTCGATAATCGCGATGAACCTGATTACTTGTGTGATCTTCGAAATGATTACCGGCACCAGACAGACAAGGGGATATTGCCGGCTTTGCAGGCAGTCTTAAATAAACCCGGTCAGCGCAAGTTTATCGTGATTAATATGCGTGGATGGCATGATCGGCCACCAGAAGATTTTCAGGTTTTCACCCCCAATAGTAGCCATAAACACTATGCGTATGCAGCGAAGAATCGGGAAGTATTTTTGAATGACTATGACAACATGATTTGTTTTCAGGATAATATATTATGCGGTGTGATAAAACTCTTGAAAAGTAAAAAAATGTCATCGCTGATGGTGTTTACCTCTGATCATGCCACTCATCTATTTGATGAAGGACAAGCTTTGTTTGGGTATGGCTCAGCTCATCCCACAGTGATGGAGACCCATGTGCCATTATTTATATGGGGATCATCCCGCTATTTGAAAGATGGCAGCTGCAAATTTAATAATCTGAAAAGGCACACAAAGCTGATGACCACCAATGATCATCTGTTTTACACCTTGGCCGATCTGGCAAATATTTACTATGAAACCTTCACTAAATCTAAGAGTCTGGCCGATTCATTATTTCTGGAACCCACATCCAGGTTTGTTTACACCAATGATGGCATCTTTGAATTTAAAAGAGAGCCAGATCAGATGGCGCTGAGCCAGTTGTAGCTATTGATATTGGATATAAATGGGTTGTGGCTTCAACTTCAACAATTCCGGTGGTGTTAACAAACGATGAGGTGGTTTTTTGAGATCATTGTTGTAAAATAGTTTAAACCCGGTAAACTGTACCGGCTCCCGATAGATGTAATCGTGGTATGTACTGTATTTGAGCCAGGGTTCACCCCAGCCATCCATGTTTATAACAATCTGTACTTCGGGTTGCAGAACTATCTTTTTGTAGTGTTTCATCATTCCTTGTGTAAACCGGTGTACTACCAGTATTTTAGGAGTCAAGTCATGGGTCTTTACCAATTGGCTCAGGTAATTTGAGCAAAAGTTAATATCACTGGCCTCCAGGTAGCCTATTTTTTGGCCGGGCTTGTGGCCTTCTTTCATGGAAAATTCCGGATCAAGGGCCAAATGTACATGTGCCATTTTCAGATATTTTTCCAAGCGCGGTACTTCTGCTTGGACGTTGCTTTGGCCTACCTGGATGTCCAAAAACACAATGGCATTACCCATTTGGGCGATGGTCAGGGCCGAATCAATCTGACTATCGGGCATGCGCAGGCGATAGGTGCCGCTTTTCATCGAGTCGCTCTGGGCGACCACCGCAATGTAATGGATGGCCGGTTTGACAGGGGTGGAGGGGTCGGCCAATTGCCACGCGTTAACCTCTGTATTTAATCGTTTCCACATTTCCTCAGGTGGATATTTTCCTAATATGCCCATTCTTTTGGAATACAGATTGCCATAATAGGCCACAATGCGGTGATGGGGCAGAATCGCACCGTTTAATGGATAGGGTTGCTTTTTAACTGGCCATCGCCCGGTGGTATCGCCATTGGCCAAAGCGGATATTTTTTGGAGATACACCAAGGTATCTGCATGCCGGATTCCAAGCTCTGTTTTTTGAACCAATGGTTGGGTGACTGTTTCTTTTGGTACATCAGTTTTTTTCTTTTCAAGGCCTATCCAAAAGCTGAAAGTAAACACAAAGGCAACAGGTATTAGGATTTTATAGTTCATTTCTATTGTTTATCGTAATTGGTTTCATCTTTAATCAGTATCCTTTGTCATTCAGCCGGCATTAGAAGCCTTAAATTTTTCATCTTTCACCTTTCACCTTTCATCCAGTAACTACCTTCTAACGGTCGATATACAACATCAGCCTGTTGGCTCTTCCCAAATGTCGCTTGCATTGATTTAAGCAGATGAGGTGGTGTCATTTCCGGTATAATAAGCCGGCGGATGGTTTGCAGCGGATAGGTGGAATCGCCCCGGGAGCTTAGAATAAACGATAGTTTAAAAGAGTGACTGAGCATTTCTGCACTTTTGTGATCATACACACCGTTGGGGTAGGCCCAATAGTCAATGGATTGACCAGTTAGTTTTTCCAACATCTGCTTTGGTTCGGCCATCTGTTTGTGCCAGTGGGAGGGGGTGTGATAGTGCGTTACCATGGTATGATCCCAACTGTGTAATCCGATGGTATGACCGGCTTTTGCCAGATGGGTGATCTGTTCTTTTGACAAGTATTTGGGCTTGTTGCAGGTAACGGTCATGATAAAGAATACCCCTCTGAAGCCATGTTTTTCCAGCAGGGGTGCAGCTATGGTTGCCTGCTCTGCGCGCGAATCATCAAAGGTGATTAGCACCGGTTTTTCAGGCAACGCTGCATTGTACACCAGATAGTTGTACAACTGGGCAGGAGAAATGGTGTGATAGCCGCTATCAGCCAGTATTTTTAAATGGGCTGCAAAGGTAGCTGGCCGCACGGCATATTCGCTTTTCATCCCTTCGGTTAGCCGGTGGTAACACAACACTGGCACTTCCGGTTTGGCATAAACCTGAGCAGCCGTATTGGAGGTCTGTGTTTTAACGGTAGTATCATTCTCAATAATACCTTGGATGAAGGGGGCGTGACAGTGCCTTCGCAGTGGTGTTTCTGCATGGGTACTGCCCATGGCAAGACTTCCCATAAACATTACCCACCAAAGTACTTTTTTAGCTTTCATTGCTCCTTATTTAGTCTGTGCAGGTTGTTACGGCCCCTGTTAATACACATGTTTTGAGTTAGTCAGAATTAAGTCCGGATCAATAGAATTAAGGCGTGTTGGCTAGCTTTAAGATAGTCGATTTTAGTCCTTCTGTCATTAGTTATAGAGGTACTTTTTTTAGAAAAATCCGGCATTGACCAGATGACTTTTAGGTAGGTATTATCACCTTTAAAGGTTCTTCCGGGAGATGAGTCGTTAGAATTGAGAATTGAACTTCGCAGGAAATCTTTCTTTCATTTTGTAGCATCGCTGATTTGCAGTTCAACTGCGGTTCTTGTTATTTGAATCCATAAGGGTCCATCCCATCAAGAAAAGCCACTTCATTTTCAGGTATGTCCGATTCGGTAATACTCGTCACGATGTGGTGATACACTAATGGCAGCGAGTGAAAACCCGTGGATGAGGACCGGATAATAGCACACCCCTGAAACAGATGGAATTCTAATAGAACTGGAATAAACCGATGCATTTCCCGGATGAACCCCTTCTACTTAATAGCGCAACCTCGTAGGTTTTCAACTCATAAGATGTTCAGCCCCTTTGAGGATAAGGGTGCTCACTTCGTTGGTTTGGTTTTTTTCAAATGTTCTTCAGGATGGAGGTTTGACAATGTTGTACTTTTTGCGACCTCATCTGGCTGCCAATTGTTCGGTTGTCTTTTATGGGCTTGATCTTTATCCTTTCTTAAAAAGGATTAATTTAGCGCTTCGTTTTAGCACAAAAAATAGGATCCATTCAGAAGGATGAATGGAGAGACTATTTGGAGGTTATAAAAGACACTTTTATATGATCGCAACTACTTTTATTCCTGTTTTTAAAGCTGTTTTAGCCATTTTTATCATCGCCATTGCCAGTGGTTTTTTGGTTCGGCGCCACATCATAAAACAAAGTGATATTCAAAGTTTGTCACACATCACCATTGTCGTTTTATTGCCTTGTCTGTTCTTCTCCAAAATTGTATCCAGCTTTAATCCTGCCGGATTTATCTATTGGTGGTTGTTGCCCCTGGTGGCGTTTACGATGATTGGGCTGGCATTGGGAATGGCTTTTTTAGTGTTCTATAAGAAGCGTAAACAGAAGAAAGCACTCATGGCTGTGGCCTCCTTTATGAATGCCAATTACATGGTGTTGCCCATTGCCACCATGCTATATACCGATGAGCTGGATGAATTTCTTACCTATTGCTTTCTGTTCATATTGGGCGTTAGCACAGCCCTGTGGAGTGTTGGCAAATACATGGTGACAGCCGGTGAAAATGAGAAGATAAAGTTGAAAGAATTAATCAACCCGCCCTTAATTGCTAGCTTGGGGTCAATACTGATTGTATTAGTTGGCGGGGCACCTTATATCCCCTCAGCAATCCTGATTCCGGTTGATTTCATTGGTCAGGCCGCTATCCCCATTGCGACGATTGTATTGGGAGCTACGCTGGGATCGGTTTCTGTCAGGCAAATGCCACCCTTGGCTGATGTGGTTAAGGTAGTGAGCATAAAACTATTCATCATACCGGCTCTGGTTATTCTTTTATTGAGCCAAACCCAATGGTTGATGCAGTATCCGCTCATTGCCGATTTATTAGTATTGCAGGCTTCAGTGGCTCCGGCCACATTACTGATTGTGCAAGTGCGGAAGTATGGCGGTAATGCCCAGGAGGTAGGTAGTATGATGCTCATCAACTATGTGGTGTGTTTGATCACCATACCGGCCTGGCTCACCCTGTGGCGAATGCTTCTGGCGGTATAGTGGTGCGCTCAAAAAAGGTGGTAAGTCTGATTCGGATGAACCACTCAAAGGGTAAGCAACCACTTCGAGGGTTTCAGCATCAGCCTTTGGGTGGCTGCAAGCCCCGAAAGAGGTAAGAAATTAAAAGTTATCTTCCCTTGTGTTAGCACGTTTCGGCCAGTAGATTGGGTGTAATTTTTCCAGCCACAACAATCCGGTTCGTTGCGCCGTCTGTGCTTTTTCCATGGATAAGAGCGGTCATTGCGTCTTCAGCATTTCCAGATACTTCTGGTAATAACTGGCAATCAGTTCCTGGTGACAGGCTTCTGCCTGGGCCTCCCGCTCTTTGTAATCGGCCTTGGATTCGCCTTTTCTTCTGGGCTGAAAGAGGGGATTCGCCTTGACATCACGATTGATATCGGCCCCAAAATAGAAGTCGACAAATACTTTCTTGGGCACCGCCCACCGGGTGATTTGCCCCACTTTGTCGCAGGCATAAAATTCGTCGCCCGTGCTGGTCCATTTCACATCCAACACTGGCGCTTCGTGCTGTGTATAGCGGTAAATACGTTCTCCGGTCGCAATGGCATACAAGCCAATGGTGTGGTCGTAGGAGGCCGTTAACAGGTAGCGGCCATTGGGACTAATGGCGATGGCGTTGATGGCCTTGGTATGGCCGCCGTATTGTCTCAGTAATTTCCCGGTCTTCACCTCCCAAAGTTTGGCAAAGCCATCGTGCGAAGCGGAGATAAGCTGGCTATCGTTGGATACAAAATCCAGGCAACACACCGGTTCGGCATGCGCTTCAAACGTGCGTAATTGCGTCAATGAATCGCCAGTCCACAGCTCGATGGTGTGATCCAGAGACCCACAGGCAATCAGTTTGCCATTGGTACTGACGGCGATGGAAATCACATTTTTGCTTTGTGTGGTTTCGATGGTTTGAGGCGTGGTGAGTGCAATGGCATCCCAAACTCTGAACTTCTTCTCGTAAGCACCGCCCACAAAAAGATCCTCCTCCGGGGTCAGGTCCCAATCGGTAATGGAGGTATGGCTGCCAGTGAACACCTTCTCGGCTTTCTCAGCACCGTTCAGCCACAGTTTGAAGCTGCGGTCGCCCACAGTATAAAAGCCATCGTGTTGGGTGGAAAAGCGCACTTCTACCACCGGCTGGTAATGAGCCACCGTTTCAAAGACTGTTTTTTTTGTGGCTAAATCAACGACGGTCACCGTCTCATTTTCACCGCCAATGAGCAAGCGCGTGTTGTCTTTGTTCACATCCAGACAGTTGGTACGGAAGTCGAAGCTGGTAACAACTTCTTTCAGGTACTCATCGGTTTGAGCCAACAAAGTGTTGGAAATCATTACTAAAAACAGGGCGAATAGGACGTGTCTCATGATGATGGCATCTTTTTATGAAGTGTAAAACTATAAAGATACGGGCGGACTTGAAAATTTAGAGCTAAGTATAATGAGTCGTTTTAATGTCTCACTGCTGATATTCTTGTATTATTTGGCAGGATATTGTTTTTGAACTCAATGGAATGATGAATATTGATTACCGATTTGTGATTTAAGAATTCGGTGTTCTTCATTTGTTGATCGATATTCATTATTTGGTTCCGGCTCGTCAAGGTCAGGTTTTATTGCAGCAGGCCTTATTGTTTCACACCAGGACTCCCTCAAGTATAAATGCCCCATTGCCCAACTTGAACCGGGGATTAGCCTAAGGATTCAGCGTCTCTGATATCTTCAATTGCAATTTCGCTGTTTTAGTTGACAAGATGGTCATGCAGGCACTGCAAAATGTGCCTAAGGCGCTGCAGAATCATCCCAAAGCACTGCACAGACCCTCCAGAGCACTGCAGAGAGGCATAAAAGTGACACAGTGTCAGGCAAAAGCACTGCAGAGCGGGATGAAAGCACTGCAGAGCGATAAAAAGCAGTGCAGAGACCCACAAAAGTGACACAAAGTCAGGCAAAAGTGTGTTATGGTTAAATGGGACCGGCCCGGTCTATTTTGCTGTGCGCCGTACTTAGCGCTCAGGTAAGAAAGTTCATTTCCCATTCCCCTGATGGCGATTTTATCAGCTTTTCATAGCTTCTTCTTTTCCTGTCAACCAGAAATCTGTATGCTTCTCATTCCACATTTCAAAAACGTAAGTTGCATTTGTTTTCAGTATTGTTTAATTTAAATGGACAAAGTAAATCATACCATTGCACAATTAGTTTCAGGTTTATGCCTGGCATGAGTTTTAACCCTCTGAACAGTTCAGAACCCATGCAGCGGTTGAGCGGTTCAGAACCAACACATCCTAAAAAATGAAACGAACATTTGAAAATGAACTGGAAAAGTGCCGGATTCTTATTTACGGCGTAAAGGAAAATCCAACCATTAAAGAGCGCATTGCCGCCATCTACACAGAAGAACGCCTGGCTCAGGGTGAATCCTTGTTCCGGAGTGCCAAAACTGCCGCCGCCTCGCAACTCATTGAAAAGGCCGAAGGCATGGAGGCCACACGCCGATACAATGAGGTGCGCGACCGTATTCACGAGGGATTGGTGAAAGTCAGGCAGGCGGCCCGTTACCTTTTTAAGAAGGAGATCCGGCTACTCAGATTGTTGCAGATTGATCAGGACATACCTACCAACTATGCGCAATGGAAAGTTATGGCTGAAACGACCTTTTGGGCCATTCAAAGTGAGGCAGATGTGCAGCTAAAGTTAGATATGGTCGGTCTCACGGCCGATTCCATTAAAGAATATGTAGATCACATTGACCAGATTGATCAATTGCGCCTGACAGCAGAAAAGGAAGATGGGGAAGCCCAGCAAGCCTCACAACACAAACAGGAAGCCTTTGATGAATTGAAATCCTATTGTATCGATTTGCGGGAATGCCTGGACCTCTTCTACCAGGGGACTGACCGGCAGAAGCTCGAAGAAGTGGGTATTGTAGTAAAATAAATTAATCATTTCTAGTGATGGTATGATGAAGCCCGGTTCACTGAGAGCCGGGCTTAATTATGGATGAGTAGCTGCCGGAATCCGGTTGATCGGTTATGACCTCCTTGTTTGCCGGCAAGTAGGGATTCCTGATGAATCAATGAGGGTTGGAAGTGCTTTGTGTAGATTAAATTTAAGATGGGAATAATATATGGCGAACTACGGCCAATTTCCCTGAGATTTAAAAAAAAACTAATAGTTTTGACGAAAAATCAGTGGGATGAATCAATTGTTTAAAGATACTTATAGCACCGGGTTGCCTGACGGCATTGTTGATGAAGAGTTAGATGCCATTGAAGCAGTGGTGCTGAAATTATTGGTGTTTATCGATCAGCCCTTTTCAATGTCAGAAATGAAAAGTGTGGTGAAAGAAATTTTGGGATCTAAGGCCCCTTATGCCAGTATTAAAAAAACGGTTATTACTAAAAGTATTGATAGTTTAGAGGCCAAGAACCTGATTTTACGATTTACTACGGGCTGTGCGGTAGCCCCTGACGTAGCCTTCAGTATCCGGCCCTTAGCCAAAGATAATATACTGCTTGTAAAAGCTGCTGTAGACTACTTTTTAAACCATTACTCGTATTCGTATAAGCACATTGCCCTTCATTTGTCTATTCTGGCGGAAGATTTTCAAGCCTTCAATAAATTAACCCATGTGGCCGAATCTTACAGATGGTCCAATTCATCCGATGACATTCGGGCAGCGCTTTTACGTATCGGGAGCTTACGACTCATTAAGCCGTTTTTGCCCCGTTTTCATGAAAACCAGAAAGATCTGTTTTTAAATACACTGCCCTTTTCGCTGCATTACGAGTATTTTGAACAGTTGAAAGATATTTATATCGATCCGGAGGTTAAACCGGGTAAATCGGCAACCTATATTTATGTGTCGTGTGCGCACCTGATCCTTCCCGTTCATGAAGTGGTGAATATTACAAACGACCTGGGTTTGCCAAAGGCCAGTTTGTTTTTCGCCACGCTGCTGCAAGGGGAGGTGGCGGAAGCGTTGGAGCAGGCCTCCCTGTTCCTGGCCATTATTCAGGAAGAGCAGGGGCATAAACGCAAAGAGCTGCCCGGTGTGTTTGGCTTGTTGTATGGTCTCGTGCTCCTGGCGGCCGGAGGTTCTAAGAACCTGACTCAGGCAGCTACCTTTGTTCGAAGTGCGGTGAAGACGATGCCTAAATCATCAGAACTCCCGAATCCGTTTAAGTCATTTGCCCAAATTGTACTTCTTTTTATCAATCATAAAATTGGCAAACAATCAACCACCCGGCAAGTGCTGTTTGCAAGCTACGAGAAAGTGTTTCACATGCACTTTTTAACGGCGGTATTAAATTGGTTTGGTAAGCCTATGGCGGGCAGTCCGTATCCTGATTTTATCAATGAAAAGGAAGAATTTGAATTCCGGGCAGCCGGTTTGAATAAGTACGATGATTCACCTGCTTATGGAGAATTGCGATTGGCTGAATTGCGGGCTAAATTTGGTATGACTCCTTTAGCGGAGCTGTATCAGCCCGAAGAGGTCTGGGAAGATGTACTGTCCATTTTGGCCAATGAATTATCAAAAAATAAGGAGACCGGTGTCAAGGATAGTAAAACACCCCAAAAACGCTTGATTTGGTTGGTGGATCCCTTGGTTCCCGACCGCTTGAAATGTTTGGAGCAAGCACACAATAAAAGTGGCTGGTCCAAGGGTAAAGAGCGTTCGTTATTGCGCATGATTAGCACCAGTCCTGATTTTTCCACCGAAGAAGACCGCAAGGTGATGGACTGCATGCAAAAGCATGGCTATTATAATGAGATATACATAAGAGACTGGAATAAACTGTTAAAAGCCTTGGCCGCACATCCCGAAGTGTATACTTATTCTGAACCGTATTTACCCTTGACCATTCGCATCCAGGAAGCACAGATACAAATCGATAAAAGCAAACAGGGCGCCACCATTAAATTACATCCTAAAGCACCTGAACCACGGGTAATAAAGGAATCTCCAACCAGTTATATTTATACCGATTGGTCCAGCCAGGCCCTGCGGGTATATAATGTATTAGCCGATTCCAATCTCAAAGAAATAGCCATACCGCAAAGTGGAATGGTGAAAGCCCGGCCCGTGATTGACCGCTTGAATGAAGTCATGCCGGTTACGGGTAACTTTGCACAAAATAGCGGGCAAAAGAAAAAAAGTGCCAATATTCCGGTTTTTCAATTGACCCCGGTGAATGATCAATTGCATGTGCAGTTGCTAATTGAAGTACTAAAGGACGAAGAGGCGCGATTTGTGCCGGGGATTGGTTCTGCTGAGGTGTTGGTGAAAAACGCTAAGGGGCAGCTTTTTAATGTGTCCCGTGACCGGGCACAGGAGAAAGAGATGGTATTGCATCTGGCAGAGCGTATTGACTGGTTGCAGGAAATGAGAAGTAATTCGTCTCAATTGTTTATTGATAGTGATGAGGAGATACTTGATTTCTTAGCTGAAGTGAAAGAGCACGCTCCTGAGGTAAAAATGATCTGGCCCAAGGGGGAACGTTTACGTGTGGCTAAAGTAGTATCACATCACGACATAAACATCAGTATAAAGCAATCGCAAGATTGGTTTGCCATAGATGGTGATGTTATTGTAAATGAAAAATTGAAACTGAGCATTCAGGAGCTGCTTGATCAGTCAAAGGGAGGCACGCTGAAGTACATTCAACTGGATGATAAAACGTTTTTGAGTCTGTGTGGGGATTTGCAAAAACGATTGGCCGCTTTGGATGCCGTGGCTCATCAAAAGGGCCGAAAATTATTGGTTCACCCATTGGGATCGGGCAGTGTGGAGAAACTGGTAGACGGTATAGAAGGGCTGACAACCGATAAATGGTGGAAACAGCACCTGGAAAAAATAGACCAATTAAAAACGTATAGACCCAGTTTAGCGGAAAATTTACAGGCTGAGTTACGGCCCTATCAAGAGGAGGGCGTCTTGTGGTTAGATCGCTTGCACCATTGGGGGGTAGGTGCTTGTTTGGCCGATGATATGGGCTTGGGTAAAACCATTCAAGCGATCAGTATTTTACTGAAATATGGTAAGAATGGCCCCAGTGTGGTGCTGGCTCCGGCTTCGGTGTGTAACAACTGGCTGAAAGAATTGCGGCGTTTTGCCCCGACACTGAATCCCATTGAATTGAAATCGCAAAATCGGGAGGACGCTCTGAATACCCTGGGAGCACACGATGTGTTGGTGATGAGTTATGGCCTGTTGCAAGCCAACCCGGATTTACTTGATCAACGGGATTGGAACATGGCAGTGCTGGATGAAGCGCATGCCATTAAGAATGCCAAAAGTGTTCGCAGTAAAGCGGTGATGAAATTAAATGCCAAATTCAGATTGATAACCACCGGTACGCCCATCCAAAATCATTTGGGTGAATTGTGGAATCTGTTTCAGTTTATAAATCCGGGTATGCTTGGCAGCAGCGATCAGTTTCTCAGAAAGTTTGTGAAAAGTGATCCGACTGCTGAAAATCAGCAAATCAATAAAGAATTGAATAAATACATTGCCCCGTTTATTCTGCGTCGTCATAAAAATGAGGTGTTGGATGATTTGCCGGAGAAAACCGAAATTACCTTGCAGGTGTCGCTGTCGGAACCCGAGCGGGCCATGTATGAAGCTTTACGGCAGGAAGCCATCGCGCATATTTCAGTGAATGACCAGCATGGAGGGGGTAAACATCTGCAGATTTTGGCCGAAATTACCAAACTGCGACAGATGAGTTGCCATCCGCAATTGGTTTTACCGGAATGTACGATACCCAGTTCAAAACTGGATGCATTAGAAAATTTAGTGGCCGATTTGAAGGATGCCAATCATAAGGCATTGGTTTTTTCCCAGTTTACCAAGCACCTGGGGTTGATACGTACCATGTTGGATAAGAAAGGTATTTCGTATCAGTATTTGGATGGTTCCACGCCGCTTAAGAAAAGAGAAGAAGCCATTGATAATTTTCAAAATGGGAAGAGCGATCTGTTTTTGATTAGCTTAAAAGCAGGAGGGGTAGGGCTTAACCTGACTGCCGCTGATTATGTGATTCATATGGATCCCTGGTGGAATCCGGCCGTGGAGGACCAGGCCTCCGACCGCGCACATCGCATTGGGCAAACCAGGCCCGTGACCATTTATCGCATCATTGCGGAAAATACCATTGAAGAAAAAATCGTGAAAATGCACCATAATAAGCGGGATTTAGCGGATCGTTTGCTAGCCAATACGGATCAATCGGCCAAAATATCATCGGAAGAACTGATGGAGCTAATCACTGAAAATCAGTAATTGTCTTTAAAAAGAAAACCGGCATTTGCCGGTTTTCTTTTTAATAATGTAGGTAATCTCTGATTAGAAAATAGCTTTAGCGGCTCAGTTTTACTGGTTCGGCTTCGGAAATTAATTTAGGGTAAGCCATTCGGATGGCATCTTTTTCCGTTTTATTTAATTTATCAAAAGCCTTACCAAACTTGTTCTTAGCCAAGTCATGTCGTAACTCATTAAACGCTCTTAATACTTCGTTTTGAACCATTAAGTAAACCTGGTATTCCGTATCACTGGCTGTTTGCAATGAAATAATTCCTTTACTGACCTCTTTCGCACCAAAGAATTCGATATTCTTTAATTCCTTAGCCGATAAATTAGGATCGTTGTGAGGATTTAAAATAAATGCTTTGGTGGCATCCGTTAATTTCGAAATATCCATTGCTTGCTTTTCCACCATCAATTGATTATTTCCATTAACCAATATTTCAAAGACATTTCGGTCGTTTTTGGGTGGATTCTTAGTGTCGGGTTCTTCCTGATAGGGCGGTAACACTGTACCTAGTCCCATATCTGCGTCCATTGTTGTGGTTACGAGGAAAAAAATTAACAATAAAAACGCGATGTCGGCCATTGAACCGGCATTCACTTCTTCTGTTTGTCTTCTGGCCATAACTGATCATTTTATTACGATTAATAATTAATGACCCTGCACTGTATGGTTCCGAAATAGATACTTCTAAAATACAAAAAATAGTAACAATATATTCTGTTAATTGAATTATTTTTACTCATCCGAGTTTAGAATATAAGTTTTTTATTAGTTGGAGATATAGAATGTCAATGACCTAAACTAAAATAGCTTGCCCATAGAAAGCAAGCTATTTTTAGTCTGTGACATCCCACGCATAGAGCTACACCAAGTAAAATCAGTGTAAGTGAAATTGTGATTTTAAGGAAAGTTGCTTATCTCTATTTAAATACGCTTCATCATGCTTTCTATTTCCCGAATTTGAGCCGTCAGCATTTTTCTTGTGTCGAGCTTTTTAGTTTCTCTCAAATAATAGGTCGCCAATTTTTTGTTTCTCTGCGATAGATATATACCCGACAAATTTAACTTGGCCATGGCCTGATCAGTTTCTGTTCTAAGTCCTGTAGAAAGTGCTTTCTTGAGACTTTTTTCAGCCATTGAACTTTTCTGGCTCTGGGATTGAATGAGGCCTGTTAAAAAATAAAAATAGGCTTCCTGACTTTTAGTCATCCTTTCGGGATGGTTTACTTTATTCAGGATCGCTTCAGCTTTGGCAAACTTATTTTTTCGTAAAAAATAAAAAGCCAGAAGATTCATTTCATTTTTGAAATGAAGTAAAACCAACAATGCAGATACAAGTACTGTTACTATTCCCCAACCAATGATGCCTTTAACAAAAAGAACAGCAGATGCTATACACACCATTACAGCAATTATCAAACGAATATATTTACCAATCATATCAGTTATTTTTTTGTAGGGCTACAAAACAAAGCATTTTTCACAACAATACAAGAAGTAAAGGACATGTTTTTCTTATTTGAATAGCGCTTTTCTCCTTAAAAAGGGATGCTCATGAAAAACATGCATGCGATGTGTTTTGTAACATCTTCAAATGTGATAATAGTCAATTTTTGTCGCAGGAGTATTGGATAATTTTACTGCGAATCTTAATAACATCTCATATAGTGATAAAACAATCAGATTCCACCAAGATGGATAAACGAAGGGTGCATGTCATCTTTTTTAGTCCGGCCCGCTCCACCAAGAAGATAGCTGAAGCAATTGGAAGTGGTATTTCTGATGATCTGATCATCCACGATATTACACAAGGTATACAGAAGCCAATTGAGTTAACTTCCAATGATATCGCGGTTGTAGGAGTACCTGCTTTTTCGGGGCGAGTACCGTCCCTTGCTGCTGAATACCTGTCTCAACTTAGAGGCCGTGGGGCACGAGCGATATTGGCTTGTGCATATGGTAACTGTCATTTCGAAGACACCTTGAATGAGTTAAGCACGATATGTATTAATGCTGGATTTGTTCCCATTAGTTCAGGTGCTTTTGTAGCGCGTCATTCTTTATTTCCTGAGCTTGGCAAAGGGCGACCTGATAAAAAAGACTTGAATAACGCCAGACGGTTTGGAAAACAGAGTGTGCTTCACTCGCGAATCACAGACAATGGGAACCTAACGATTGAAGAGCCAACAGCCTATCGCCCCCATGGCGTTGTACCTTTAGTTGCAAAGTCAAATTCTAATTGCAATTTCTGTGGTATTTGTGCCCGTTCGTGCCCGGTGGGAGCCATAGATAATCATAATCCTAAGAAGACCAATAAAAAAGTCTGTATTTCTTGCACCCGCTGTATTGAGATGTGTCCATATGATGCGCGTAAGTTTGGAGGTTTAATGTACTACATAACAAATAAGCGCTTTGTAGACAAACATCGGATACAGAAAGAAAACGATATTTATTTGCCTTTGTAGGGCCTTCGCCAGCGCCGATCTGCAATCCGTGTTCTTTGATGAGAACTTGGCTGAATTCAAGTCTCACAATACCTCTTTTTTAGGAAATCCGCCTTTCGTTTTAAAATAGCTCCGGAGCCTGAAAAGTCATCTTTTTTGATGTGGCTGGATGAAGAAATGTAATTTGACCGGCATGCAGCATTAATCGCTTTTCTTTTATGCCATATAATTCATCCCCCACAATAGGCGAGTTGAGGCCAAGCGGATGAGCAGCATGGACGCGCAATTGATGGGTTCGGCCGGTGATGGGGTAGAACCGGACTTTTGTACGCTCCCCGGCTCGTTCAATTACTTCCCATTTGGTAATGGCTTGTTTACCGTATTCGTGGCAAACTAACTGGCGAGGGCGGTCGTTTATATCCACCCGTATAGGTAAATCAATATTGCCAGCATCTTCTTCAATGATACCATTAAGCCAGGCCACATATATCTTTTGTATGGTTTTATTCAGAAATTGTTTTTGCAGGTTTTTATGGGCATCTTTGGTTTTGGCAATAAGCATGATGCCGGATGTGGCCATATCTAGTCGATGAACCATCAGAGGCCCTGTTGCATCAGGATATAGGGCTTTAACTTGTACGTATACCGAGGTGTGTTCTTCTTTTCCGGGGACCGATAGCAGACCTTCAGGTTTATGGATAAGGGCAATGGCATCATCTTCATAAATAAGTTCGATACTCAGCTCTTTGTTTTGTCTTTTTTGGGGGTCAATGTCAAGTCCCTTGAGCATATGGCCCAAAACAGGTTCACATTTACTTTTGCAGGCAGGGTAGAAATGGCCGTGTTGACGGATTTCTTTTTTAGGTGATACGCCCCACCAGAACTCTGCCATGGCAATAGGTATTAATTGATGACGATAAGCATATTGCAGCAACTTAGGTGCACAGCAATCACCCACACCGGCCGGAGGAACTCTTAATGCTGTAGGGCCGAATATGGTACTTGCATTCTTACGTTCCCCAAGCGCGTTTAAGAAGCTGTAGCTGTCGAATAATTTTTTTTGCAGTTGGGCAGATAGCGTTTTGCGTTGGCGCTTCAGCGCCAGGATTTGATCCATTTGATCTTCAAGAAGCTCTTGCTTTTCCTTTATTCGTTTTTTATAGTCTTTTTTTAATTTGTTGAAATTGCTTTTTTCTGTCTGACTCTCTTTAATTAACCGTTCGATAACCTGTTGATGATTGGCATGGTGTTGGGCTTCCTGACGAATGGCTTGTCGTTTTAACTTGGCTTTAGCCATAGCCGATTTGGCATCGCGAATAATCGTTTGGGCTTGTTCCGTTTCGGCATCTAAGTCTTGTCGAAGGTTTTTCAGAAGGGGGGAGTTTTCTGCACAGGCAATGGCCTGGCTAATACCATTTAATTGGGCTTCCCCGAAACTAAAAAATCCATCTGGATTAGTGATCTCAAAGACTTGTGGTACAAAAGGAATCGGGCCATCGTGTTTTTGTGCATTTCCGGAGTAGGCAGCCAGAAACCCCAGCTTGCCATCAACCGTTTTTACGACCATTGTACCATACATCTTTCCTTTTTCATTTGGATTAGGCTCAGGAAGGCTTGATTGTATCTGTTTTGTTGCCAGAATATTTAATGGGTGAGGAGTGTAATAAAATGGATTGGTGAATAATTCAGGAAGTGCTATGGAATGAATGTCGTCTGTAAATTCGATGAGGCAATGCATGAATGTGGTCTATGATAAATGGTGCAGCTAATTGCTCACCTAACTGTTTTGGTATCTCTGATTAAATTTTTGCAAAGTAAACACTTGTTTTACTAATAAAATAATTAGCTCAAAAAAAAGCCACCCGTACATGACAGATGGCTTTAATTATTGATTCTGATTGTGCTATTTTACAATCATTTTGTTTGTCTGAATAGCTTTATCGTTAACGATTAGGTGGTAGAAATAAATTCCACTAGCTAATTTCCTCAACGTTAGTTGTAATACCGCCAACTTCAGCATTGAAAGTTGAAGATTACGATTCCACTTTGCTCATCGCTGGCATAAATAATGATTTCACTGGTTCCTTCTGAAACGGGTGTCACCTGGAGCACATTATCGACTATTTCAACTTCCACGGGTTCACCTTTGATAACTTTCGCGACGTAGGTCAACTTGTCGTTTTCAGGATCAGCAAATACGGAGTTAAGATCAATGTTATCATCATTAGGAAAGTGTTGGACAAGGTCATTTTTCGGCGCTGCACCAGCTGTGCTGTTGATTGCTTGTCCTATAGCCATTGGGTTTGGCTCGGATATAGGTACTACCATACATTTCATAAACCATCACATTGCTATCTTACCGGTGGCCGCATCGAGGATATTGGTTTTTAGTCGAGCCATATTCAATGAATCGATAAGGATTAAACAGGGTAATAAGCATACTTAGGTCCACCAACTGTATACTTAAGAGACACTTAAGTTTAGATTATCACAAATTATTAACAGATTATTTTCAATTAAAATTGAGTTTACTATGAGATAAGTATGAATTAAATATGAGTTTAGTATGAGTTAACTATACTTAAGAGGTGCTTCAGATATACTTAGACTCATTGTAATCTATACTCAATCCTTGCAGCCTGTCGGGCTTATTAAGGAACTCTTCCTGAAATCAAGGATTACAATAATGATTAAACAAGATGGGTGCGAGGATTTTTTTGCATCACATCTTGTTTCATTTGCTTGTATTAATCTAAGAGAATATTTATGTATTCATTGCGTGTGAAAACATCCAACCACTCAACCACTGCAAAGCCTGCAAAGTAGACATCTTCGGGATTATGAATTGAAAATCGACGAAGTTAAGTTTATAAATACAGCTTATAAAAGCATGGAAAATAAATTTATACCTTCAATAAGTTAAAACAAAATCTGCATTAATTAAAATGCTGATTTCGATAGTTACCTGGTGTCTAAGCATTCAGGTTATCCTCTTAGAGCGCGATGCAATCGCGCTCTAGCGGGGGTTGTTTTTGCAACTCTCGGGAAAGACTTGTCAACTATTACAAGCATAGCCAATTTAACTACCATACAATACATACAAAGAGAACTGTTAATGGATTTATACCCAAGGTTAGGAGAAGGTTATCGACTAAAAACACTGTTCAAAGAATATTTGGAAATGGAAGAACCTGAACAAGCAAAGGCCTTTCTTGCTTATGGGTGTGATTTAGCGACAGATTCCAAAATTCAACCATTTATGGATGCTGCAAAAAGCATAAAAGCACATTGGTCATGACTAATTAGGTTCCTCCCGTAGATGAGTAGTTTTTATTGAAAATTGAACTTCACAGGCGTTTTTTCATCTTGTAACACCGTAGGTTTTTACTGGTGTTTATCCCGGCCTGCGGCAGTTATTTGATTCTTATAGGATCAATTTCATCAAGAAACGGTAATTCATTTTCAGGCATATACTGTTTAATATCACTAACCACGAAGTGGTGATACATTAATAGCCCTGGGTGTTAACCCAGGGATGATGATAGGATAATAGCACAACCCGGAATCGGGTTGAATTCTAATAGAACTGGAATAAATCGACGCATCTCCCGGATGAACCAATAATTAGCTGCATAAAAAGACGGCTTAATAATGGCATCCTTGAAGGGATAAACTCCAAGATTCAACTAGCAAAAAAAACGAGCCAGGCCTATAGAAACATTGAGAACTTTATTAATATGATATATTACATCTGTGGGCATTTACTACTTGAATTTAAGTTTTGATTACCCACAGTATTTAAAATAGGGCCAAAAATGATTATAACAATTCCCCACTCTAGCCAATGCTCAGTTCCCGATAGGAACAACAACTGTAGAATGAACCCTAACGGATGAGGCAGGCAATGAGAAGACTTGTAGTTCTGAAATTTCTGTAAGCCTTTCAACAGGCAAGAAGTCATTATCGAAGATTGTCATTACCCTTTATTCGAATCCGACCAATGGGATGTTATTCATTATTAATCAGTTTCAAGTGGTGTTTTCATATGAAAACAACTACTTCTTTTTAAGCTTATCTTATTGTTCAGGAAAATGTAGCGGTATGCAGATTCTATCGTTTTCGTACTTCCTGCGTCAGAACTGCCATTTGCCAGTTTGCCTGCAAATACATTTTGGATTAATAAGGAGAATGATAGTAATACTAATGTTTTAAATAAAATAGAGTTTCTATTCATACTAAATTGTTTTAAGTGTTCTAAAAATTTTGTTATTAGTAATAATATAATTATGCAAAAAAAGTAATCGATTACAAGGATAAGTAAATATGAAAGACATCATTGATGTCCTGTAAACTTCATATTTGTGCCCAAGCTGCGCAGGCTTTTCCTTTTTTAGTTCACTAGCAGCCTGTCGGACTTAGCTGGAAAGCCTAATTTAATTAGCTTTAGGCCATGAAACGCTTTATTAGTGCAGATAGAGAACAGACAATGTTAATGCCATATGACTTAGGAGACTGGTTACCAGAAAGCCATTTGGCACGATTTGTAGTTGAAATAGTAGACAAGCTTAATTTTAATGATATTTATAGCCAGTATAAAGGTGTTGGTTCTACACCATACGATCCTAAAATGCTTTTGTCACTGATTTTTTATGGCTATTCTACTGGCATTTTCAGTTCTCGAAAAATAGAAAACGCCACCTATGATTCAGTTGCCTTTCGTTTTATAGCAGGGAATCATCATCCTGATCATGATACGATATCAACTTTTCGGAAGCGTTTTCTTACTGAAATCAAGGGCTGGTTTAAAGAAATATTGCTCATAGGCAAGGAATTGGGAGTTGTAAAAATGGGGAACATCCACATTGACGGCACCAAGGTTCAGGCGAATGCATCCAAGCATAAGGCCATGAGTTATGAGTACATGAAAAAGCTTGAAAAGCAACTTGAAGAAGAAATTTCGAAGCTATTGGATATTGCTGACAAACAAGATGAACAAGATAGAAAGGTTGAGCTTGATATTCCTGAGGAGATCCAGCGCAGAAAAGACCGTATTCAAAAAATTAAAGAAGCCCAGGAGGTTGTAAAAATGCGCGCTGAAGAACGCTACCAAAAAGAAAAGGAGGAATATGACCGGAAAATGCAAAAACGGGAGGATCACGAGAAGCGAACCGGTAAGAAGCCTCGCGGCAGATCTCCTAAAGCGCCCAATGATAAGCCTAATGAGAAAGACCAGTATAATTTTACCGATCCACAATCACGCATCATGAAGACCCAAGGTGGTTTTAACCAGTGTTATAATGGGCAAGCTGCCGTTAATGAAGATATGCTAATTGTAGGTGCCTATTGCAATAATCATGTCAATGATAAGCAGGAATATATTCCGACTATTGATTCAGTGCCACAAAGACTTGGAAAAATAACAAATGCTGTTGCCGACACTGGCTATTTCAGCGAAACTAATATTGAGCAATGCGAAAAAAGAAATATAAAGCCGATAATTTCTACCGCACGTGAAAAACACAATAGTTATCTGGAAGAAGTGTTAAGCACTGAATGTGAAAAAGAAGAAGCCAGCAGCCCGGTAGAGAAAATGAATCAAATATTAAAAAGTAAAGAAGGGAGACAGCTTTATAAAAAACGGAAACAAACAGTTGAACCGGTATTTGGCATCATAAAGGAAGTTTTAGGGTTCAGGCGTTTTTCCCTGAGAGGGGAATTTGAAACGGATTGTGAATGGTCGTTAGTATGTATTGGATACAATCTTAAAAGAATGTTCAAACTTGCAATGCAATAATATGTAAAACGATATGGCTAAATGACAAAAAAGTGGAAATAATGATGGGGTTTTAACCTAAACCAAAAATTATTCGCCAATAATCAAAAACTGGCCATCCTAAAATAGCCAGTCGAAGATAATGCTGGAATTGATGATTTCTTAAAGTCCGACAGGCTGCTAGTGTGATGATTTCTTAAAAGATAAAATAAACTTCAAGGAATCTGCAGTATATGTCCATTGAAAAGGTTTTGCTTTCCGTTGTCCCTAAAAATGCAGCCTTATTTCCATAAAAGCCGGGATCAAAATGGTAGTATCATTATTTTGTATTTGCGACACTTGTTTTGAGGTGCTTCGCCGAAAGATGTTACTCTCACTTTTTGGTTGATTCCCCTAATTTGACAATGTGACTATTCCAAGGGGGGATGCCTATATTAACCCAATGCCCGATAGTGCATAAAAATTCCCATTTTGTCAGATCAAGTCTGGACTTTTATACCTATTTTTCTCTCTGGTTTTTTGTTGCAAAACTATTTTACGCGTTACAAATTTTTTGTCTGCTAAGATGAATTTATTCAAAAGTCCAGATAAACTCGAACTGGACTTTTGAATAAATGAGTAGTGTATTAGTTGACAGTTTTTATAGTTAACTCTAAAAATCAATTGAAAATGTTGCTTTATCCTTTGAATCGTTCATATCTACAGTGATTTTTTTGCCGTTTGGTGAGATATAAAGGTCCTTTAGTGGGTTTAATTCCTCCTGTGTCCATTTTTCACCCGATTTTTTCCATAACATAAGACAGGCATATATACCATCTTTATTTAACGAAGGATCAAAATGAGCTGCTGCATTAATTACTTTGCTCACTCCAGCTTCAGGATGTAATCCTTCTGTTTTAATTACTTCCACATCATTCCATCCCCAAATAGGTATCATTGCCAATTGATATTTACCATTATCAATGATGGTGGCTTTGTATTTTCCAGCCTTCTTAACGGATGAAGTAATTTCTTTATCCAACTGAGGAAGTGCATAATGTCCTAGTCGCATTTCAACATCCTTAGTTGTTAAATTCCTGTCAATCCTTAAAATACCGTTTGGAAGTGGTATTTCAGCCAGATTCATTTTTACTTGTTCATCTGTTTCCAAAACAGCATCGCGATAGTAAATGCCATCTACAAACTTTTTGAAAGTATAGAGTCGGAATACTTCCCATTCATTTTTTTGATTTAAAAAAGCATAGTTCATTGCCACTTCACCATTTTCTCCATCGGCTTGCCAGGGAAATATGCTGTTATACGATAATCTGTTATAATTTTCTGTAGAACGAAATTTTTGCCAATCATCTTTTACTCTTTCGTGACACCAGGCTCTTATTTCAGATGCTCCGGATTCAGGATAATCAGTAATGAGGAGTCCTGGCGACGAAGCAAAGTAGTTATATACTTTGTCATGGCTGTAGGTTTCCCATGAACCTTGATTTTCCATGGCAGTCCAGAAAGGATTATCAGCAGGCAAAAGCAATGAAAGAAAGGCTTTACCCATCCAGTAAACACTACCTCTGCAACTGTAAACCTGCACTGCCGGTTCAAAGGTACCATAGAAACCAAGTGTAGGCACATTGTCTTTTAAAAATTCAGGATGCTGAATGAACTGCAAAATAGTACGCGACGAAATCATTCTCAGCCAACCAAGGTTAACGTTGTCGTTGCCATATTTTCCCATAAATGGAAAAGGAGCAATTGACCCCATACGATAGGAGATAGAACGACCATACATCATCATCGAACCATCTTTGGCAAACATGTATGGGTAAGTATTGTAAAGATCCTTGAAATTAGTAAGAAACTTCTCAGCATATTCGGGATAATATTTGTTGCCAAACACCTCGGCCCACAAAACACCATACAACTGAAATGCCCACATGCTGTAATAGTCGTATGCAGGACTGTCGTTATACCAGCCATCGCTGCGGTAATGAGTTAATGAGCGTGATAGATATTTTTTCAATAATTCTTCGTTCACATCATATCCCTGATCTTTAAAAAAGCTCAAAACAAAAATGTTGAAGAATTTCCAGTTTGAATCAACTGTTGGTCCATCGCCATAACTCAACATAGAAGCAGCCAAAGCATCTTTATCCTCCTGACAGAATGGCTCCCAAACAACTTCAGGAACAATAAAAAGAGAAATAGCCAAAGCTCCATATTCTACCAGGTTTTGACTTGGACCTCCATCCTTTGAGCGGTGAACAATGTATGACGGACTATCAGGATTGATCAGTTGTTTAATCTGATAACGATAGTATTCACCAACATTTATGTTATTTATGGTAAGGTCCGGATTTTCCCGTAAAAGAGGAGCTGCAATAAAGAGAGTGCGACAAAGTCCTTCCAGTTTTTCGGTAGGTACACGACCTTCATCATGTGGATAGCTTTTACCGGGTTGCTTAGGAAATTGCATGGGATCTTCCAGATTAGTGATATAGCTAAAAGCCCCTTCTAACAAATAGCGGGCTGCATCTTTCCAATGTTCGCGTGTCATACCAGTGAAGGGACTGGTGTTATAATCAGGGTTTATTAGGTTAAACACATTGGTGTTTTTTTCAGTATCGTTTTTGTTTAGTGTTTTGCAGCTCATTAATAATGCAACGATAGAAAGTAATCCAATCTGTATTAATTTGTTCATATCTGGATGATTTATGTGTGTAATTTAAGCTAGTTTATAGGTTCGATGCCTCTTAAGGTTGGTTTTACTTCAATGATATGACCATCAGCGTCAAATTCAAGCTTGTCGATGCATACTTCGCGGTGGAAACCTCCTGCATTTCCCATTTTGATACCTTTAGGACGAGTAAAACGGTGGTATACAATATACCATTCCTCTTTTCCAGGTACCTTAATGGCTGAGCAATGGCCGGTTGCAAAAATGTTTTCTTGAGGGGCCTGCTGAATTACAATGTTGTTTTGGGGGATGGATAATTCTCCGAGTGGTGACTCAGCTGTTGCATAGCGGACTTTATAATTGGGACTGCGTGTATCATCTTCGGACCACATAAAATAATAGACTCCTTTTCGGTAGAATACATAACTACCTTCACGGTAAGTTTTATCTACATTCATTATTTTGACACTTTCTTTATTAATAGTGACCATATCAGTATTTAATTCCGCCGCAGCCATGTATCCATTACCCCAGTATAAGTAGCTTTTATTGGTTTTTGGATCTGTAAAAACATCTGGATCAATCTCTTGTCCGTGTTTAATTTTCATGGACTTAAAATCGATTAGGGCCTTACCGCTATCCTTGAAAGGCCCGGTAGGATTTTCACTCACTGCTATGCCAATTTTTTGTTCAGCAGAATAATAGAAGAAGTATTTGAATTCATTAGCAATTTTTTTTTCAATAATACATGGTGCCCAAGCATTATGGTTAGCCCAGCTGACATCTTTTTTCAGGTTTAATATTTTTCCTTTGTCGGTCCAGTCAACCATATTATCAGATGAGAATACCTTAAAATAGTCACCAGACCAATTTTGAAATCCATCTGAGGTAGGATAGATATAATATTGGCCTGTTTTTTCGGAATAGAGTATTTCTGGATCTGCGTAGTATCCTTCCAATACAGGGTTGTGATCAATGGAGGCGTTCACGGTGTAGGTTACTTCTTTTTGGTTTTTTATAGAAAAAGAATAGGTAACCGGTCCCTTGGAGAAATCTTGCGGACCTTCTGGCTTTAGAGAAATACCAGGCCAGCATCTGAATTGGGGATTTAAGCGGGTTAAATCGACACCCCGTTTGACAGGTAGGTAAATCGTTTTATTCTCTTCATTAATATCTACATTTAATTGTTTTATTTGTGAAGAAGTAACATCAATTAAAATATCATCCGTTTTTCCCCATTTACATACCAGCTTCTTGAACTCTTTTTGGGTAATTGGTATAACTGTACCATGGCGTGGATGAAAGTTCATTGAGATGTCTTTATCAATTACAGAAAAATTCTTTAGATCAGAACTTTTCGTAAATTGATATCTGCCATTAGTATATACATCATACATTAAGATGAAAACATCAGAATTATTCAGTTTAAAAATACTGCTTCCTTCTACTCTGTTTTTTTCACAGTCTACCCGTTTATCACTTATCAAGTGATATCCTTCTGTTAATTGGTCAGAAATTGCCAGTTTTATTCCAGGATCACCATCTTCTGCTTTGTGGAATAAATAAAACTTATCATTAAAAGGAATGATGTCGCCATCTATACAGGCTTTTGTTTGGCTTTCAGTAGGTGGAAAGTATAATTGTTTTGGGGCTGACTCCAAACCTGTGAAGTCTTTGTTTGCATAGGCATAGTAAATGATATCCGGATTATCACCTTTCTTCATGGAAAAATAGACCATATATTTTCCAGTAATTTTATCGTATATAGTCTGTGGTGCCCAAACGCGATGTACATCTCCAAATTCTTCGGGAAATGTTTCTGGGATATTCACTACGGATGTTTCCCAGTTGATCAGATCAGTTGATTTCATTAATACCATTGCAAAATTGCTCCAGCCTTGTTTTGGTACATATAAATCGGTGGCCGTCATATAGAAATGTTTCTGGTCATGACCACGCAGGATATGAGGATCACGGACCCCTCCGGATGTACTGATTTTCTTTGAATCTACTATGGGCATATTATTATTCAGGGCACGATAGTTATACCCATCAATGCTTACTGCAAATCTGATGGCCTCTTCTCCGGGACCATTACCTGTAAAGTATGCAAATAAATATCCTTCATATTTCTCTGATGAGTTGTTGCATCCTGATGAAATCAATAGAAGGGATATCGTTGATAATAGCAAGAAAAACTTATAAAATATAGTAGTCATATCTCAAAAAATGAAATTATATTATTTTAATTTTACATACATAAAATGCGTTTCCCAAGGTTTTTATCTGGAAATAGTTATTATTCGATCGAATAGAATAATGTTCTGGAATAATGGCTGTTGGCGTATTTAAAGTATTAACTATATAGGGTTGGTTAGAATGTAAAGTGATAATTTTCACTTCATGGTTTTCAATTGTTTTTTTCAAACCTTTCAGTTCAATTTTAAGATCTTGAGCTGTATATGAAGTGTTTACAATTTTTATAATTACTTCTGATGTTTGTAAGTCAAGTACCGCACTGGCGTACAGACTGTCTTGCCCTGTTATTATCTCTTTGTTTAATGTAATTGGTAATACATTGGTACCTTGATTGCTAGCGTAAAGCTGTTGAATGTAATAATTTGGTGTCTTAACAACCGAAAGGTTATCGAACCATATCATATCCGGTTTCCATTGCCAGGCCTCAATATGTGCAAACAGAGGTGCATAGGTTGCCATATGAACGATATCTGCATTTCGTTCCAGTCCTGTCATAAATGCTGCCTCTGCTAAGGCTGAACGCAGATTGTTTTCACGGTTTTTATCATGGGCTGCATATTCCCCTGCGAAAACTTTTGGGCCTTTTCGGTCATAATTGTTATATCTTTTTGCATTTTCAAGAAACCATTCTGGACTACGGTAGTAATGTTCATCTACCATATCTACTTGTAATTCTTTCATTTTGGACCATAAGTAATCAAATTTTTCGCCCTCAGGAGAAGGGCCTGCTGTGCCTATAATTTTTATCTCTGGATGTTTTTTGCGAAGTATTTTCAGAAATTCCACCATCCGTTGCACATACCCTTCTCCCCACTGTTCATTGCCTATGGCAATCATTTTAAGATTAAATGATTCTGGATGTCCCATCTGTGCACGTATCTTACCCCATTGTGAATCTTCCGGGCCATTGGCAAATTCTATCAGGTCAATGGCATCCTGAATGTAAAGGTCTAATTTTTCCAATGGAACACATTCCTTACTTTCATATTGGCAGGCCATTCCACAATTTATTACAGGTAGAGCCTCAGTCCCTAAGTCTTCGCAAAGCAAGAAAAATTCGTAAAAGCCAAGACCATATGTTTGATAATAGTCAGGGAAAAAACGGTGCTTAAAGGTATAGTTCCATCTGTTTTCGTTTAATGGCCTGTTTTCTACAGGTCCAATGCTGTTTTTCCATTGGTATCTGGTTTGCAGCGTATTTCCTTCAATGATGCACCCCCCGGGAAAACGAAGAACTCCGGGGTTAATATCATAAAGGGCTTCTGCCAGATCTTTTCTTAATCCGTTTTCCCGATTTTTCCAGGTTTCAGCCGGAAAGAGTGAGATGTGGTCCAGATCAGCCACTCCTGGTGTTTCTAATTTAAGTCTGATTTTTCCCTTTGCCTCAGTACTTGTAGGTCTGATTGTACAAGTATATTTGACCCAGTTTGATCCTTTTATTAATATTTTTTCTTGGCCTATGATTTCATCATTGGAATTCACAAGTTCAATAAGGAAAGTCATTGGGTTATTGTTTGGGGAACGTGCGTAGAAGGAAAACTTGTAATCATTGTTCCTTTTTAAACCTATACCCCTAAAGCCGCAGTTTTCTAAGCCTGTGCCGGATCTGTACCCCTTTTCATGTAATCGCACATAATGTGGGTTTTTATCAAAACAAGGTGTTTCATTTAATACTTTTATATCCCCAAAAGGTGTCCATCCTATAAAAGGATGGTGAAATTCAAAAGAGCGGTTTTTAATTAGTTCCGCATACAAACCGCCGTCTGCGCTAAAGTTAATATCTTCGAAAAATACGCCGAACATTTCAGGTTGAATTTTTGCGCCAACCTCTCTGATATTAACAGTAAAGCATTTTTGAGCATGAATTGATTGCAATAATATTATAGATAAGCTAATTATGGGTAAGTATTTTTTATTCATTTTGAACCATTTTGTAATGATAATGTTTTTTGCTAAAATTAGTTTCTCGTATTTTGGAGCATCGTAAATGGTGTTGAAGTATTGATTGTTTTTTTTTGATATCAAGTTCGGTAATCCATTTTGCTTTCTCTATTAGTGAGAAGTGTTCTCTTGTTAAGAGAGGACAGTCTTCTTTTCGTTCGAGATAAGGACAATTAAAGGCTATGCCATAAATCCAGCAAATATCGGGCATGATAAGTTTTTTTTGAGAAAATTGGCAGATACCAAAATTTTTTATTATTATAGGTTGCCAATCTTTCTGATGATCAAAAGGTAATTTATTTGTTTATCTGTTTGTAGATGGGAGAAATTAGTAGCATTAAAAGAAGTTGCTTAGAATATTGATAAATCCCATTCTTCGCGCCATTGAATAAGCGGTTTTTCATTTATAAATTTAATGGGTAACCATATATAACGGCCATCAATTGGATTTTCTGGTTGCCATCGGTCTCCCATGAATATAAAAGCATTTTGCTTGTCTTTTACAGGTATAACATAAGTGCCTTGTGAGAGGAAAGTTAAGTCTGAGTTTTTACCTATACAAGGATTACCCAATGATTCCCAAGGACCCCAAATAGATTTTGCTCTAAATAATCTGGCTGTATTTGGATTCCATCCTGTACACCCAGATGTGATTAAATAGTAAGTATCATTGTTTTTAAACATGGCCGGAGCTTCGTTATGACCACCTGGAAATAATCGAATATAGTTGCCGGTGAAATCTGAATAATCATCAGTTAATTCGGAGAGGTGCAGGGTAAGGTTGTCTTCTGAAGAATGAATGTGATAGGCTTTTTCGTTATCATCAACAAAAATTGTCATGTCACGCGACATTTGCCCATTTTCAAAATCGCGTTTAAGAAGTAAGCCTTCATCAATTGCCTGGGACCATTCAGGAGTCCACCACTTGAATTGTGATGAATAATTTTTTGTTTTGAATTCTGAAGGGTAATCTAATGGCCATTGGCCCTTGTTGGGTCTTAAGGATTTTATAAATCTATAGGGACCGATTACTTTATCGCTTACAGCTAATCCTGTGCGCGCTGAAGTATATCCATTATCTTTTAGTTCCAGGTGGAACCACATAATATATTTGTTAGTTTTTTTGTTGTAAATGACTTTTGGTCGTTCAATTATACACCCTTTTTGAATATCCGATGAAGGTTCCTCAGAAACCTTTAGCACTATCCCTTCATTTTTCCAGTTATAAAGATCATTTGAAGAATAGCAACTGACTCCAACTTGTGCTGAATTGCCTTTTTTCCCAGCTATCTTAAATTCTCCGAACCAATAATAAGTTTGATCTACATTTATTATGCCTCCTCCATGAGCATTAATATGAATACTATCACTATCATACCATTTCATCCCTGGAGTAAACGAATGATATGCTTTGGCTTCCTTGCTTGGCGGGTTACATGAGAATGATACGTAACTAGCTAATAAAAGAAAAATGCTGGTTTTGAATAGTAAAAAGAAATATTTTTTCATTTGTACAAGTGGTTTATTTTTTTTTTTCATAGAAGCGAGGATTTCATTCAATGCAATTTATAAAGCTGTATGAATGTGTTTTCGCCGTTATGATTCAGTTGTCACAAAAATATTATACCACTTTGATCAACTATTGTATAAAATTGAAAGTTTCTTGTATAAATTCGATATTTATTTAAATAGATTCGATTAGGTTCGAGAAGATTATGAGTTTCTTTCCATATATTCTTTAGGCGTACACCCAAAATAGTTTTTGAAACAACGGGTAAAATATGAAGGACTTGTAAAGCCGACCATATATATAATTTCTGAAATAGTTCTTTTTCGTTGGATTAAAAGTGTAGCGGCTATTTTTAATCTTTGGTTTCTGATAAATTCTTTTGCTGTTTGACCAGTTAATGCTTTTATTTTTCTGTAGACCTGATTTGAGCTCATTTTTAGGGTTTCACTGAAAGCATCAACATCGAATTTAGGGTTATCCAGATTTTGATTAATCGAATCAACAGCATTTTTTAGGAATAATTCATCTAATGAGTGAAGTTCAATTTTTTCAGGTTCAAGTATGCGTTCAGTCCTAAGTTTATCATTTAGTTTATTCAAATTAGATAAAATGTTATTAATTTTAAGTTTTACACTTACCAAATTAAAAGGTTTAAAAATATAATCTACCGCTCCAAATTTTAGTCCTGTCATTTCATCTTCTTCCATCGTTTTTGCCGTAAGGATAATGATTGGTATATGTGAAGTGTTTTGATTTTTACGAATGGATTGACAAAAGTCTAAACCATCCATTTCGGGCATCATTATGTCAGTTAATATAAGGTCTGGAATCTGTTCATGGGCCATATGAAGGGCTTCTTTTCCATTATAGGCGCTTATAGTTTTGTATTCTGAGGATAAGCCTCTTACGATAAATTCATTTAAGTCGGCATCATCTTCTACAATTAAAATAAGGGGTTTGTCAATGTCCTCTGAATCAGAGGGGCGGTTTTTTGTTAATTCAGGTATTTCTGAGATTTCGTTGATGTAATCATCTTGTTTTGAATTGTCTGTTGTTGTTTTGATAAAGTTTTGATCCTTATTGATATCAGGATTAAAGGGTAGGGTTATTTGAAAACAACTCCCTTCTCCAAGTTTACTTTCAACTGTTAATGAGCCGCTATGTTGTTCTACTAAGGCTTTGGCCAGAAATAAGCCAATACCTCCCGTACTTTGTGTTCTAATTTGATTAACTTGATAGAATCGGTCAAATATTTTGTTTTTGTGTTCTTCGGCAATTCCAATCCCTTGATCTTTAACTTTTATAATTACTATTTTTTCTCCTTTTTCATTGGCTTGGAAATCACAGAAAATTGAAATGACACCATTATCTTTTGAATACTTGAAAGCGTTTGAGACTAGATTAAATATGACTTTTTCGATTTTGTCCGGATCAACAAATGCAACTAAGTTTTTTTGAAGGAGATGTATCTCAAAACGGATTTCTCTTGAGTCAGCTGTGGATTTAAAGAAATTGTAAATCTCTTGCAATATCAAATTTATATCTTGTTGTTGAAAATGTAGTTCCTCTGCTATTCCTGTTTCAATTTTTTTAAATTCCATTAACTGGTTAACTAATCGAAGAAGTTTATGAGCACTCCTTTTTATCAAATCTGCCTCTTTCCTTGCATGAGCGTTGAGGCTTTTATCTACAAAAAGTTCATGAGCTGGGCCTAGAATAAGTGTAAGTGGTGTTTTTAGTTCATGAGTCATGTCGGTGAAAAAGTTAGATTTCATTTCATTTAGTCGGGTTATTTCTTCTGTTTTAAGTTTTTCAAATTTTAGTTTGTTTTTTTCTTTTTCTTTAATTATGGTAAATTGATTAAAGAAGTAAATAATCCCGATACTAATTAGAACATAGATAATATATGCCCATGTTGTTTTCCAAAACGGAGGCGGAATAATTATATTCAGCAGTGTCTCTTTCTGACTCCAAAAGCCATCGCTATTTTTAGCTTTAATTTTAAAAGTATACTTGCCATCTGGGAGGTTTGTATACGTGGCATAATTTCTGAACCCAATATTATTCCATTGTTTATCAAATCCTTCTAATTTGTATGAATATTCATTTTTTTTCGGATTTTTATAATCCATTGCGGAAAATACAAAAGTTAACATTTTCTCTTTGTATGATATATTAATCTTTTGTGCATAAGGAATGAGTAATTGATTATCCGTGTACTTATTGATGAGTCGTAAATTACTTATACTTTCATTAAATATTTTGAAATCAGTAATTGTAACATTTGGCGGAATTGATTTTTTATTTACGCTATCAGGGTTAAACGTTAAAAAATTAGTGAGATGAGCTAAAATGATTTCATTTTTCTGAGTAAGTAAGGTGGAATTTCGATCTAAGTGTGTGTTTTCAAAATCTTTTGAAAAATATTCTCCCAAAACACTTTCTTTGAGTATATTGAATTTTAGAAATCCTTTGTAAGTTCTTATCCATAAGTTGTGCGACTGGTCTTCGATGATATTGGTTACAATTTCGTTTTTGATGTATTTAATTTCTGGATAGCCTTTAATAATAATTTCTCTAATGCCTTTTTGATTAAATATCTTCATAATTCTATTAAGTCCTGAATTTGTGCCAATCCATATGTTTCCAAAGGAATCTTCTGTAATTGTATTGATGATATTATCATTTAATGAAGTGGAATCAGAAGAAGAATAAAACTTTTCAAAGGTTTTATTAAAAGGATCAAAGCAATTTAGTCCATTTTGCGTTCCTATCCATATTAAACCATTTTTATCTTCGAAAATGCATCTGATATTATTGTCTGTGCAATTATTGTTTTCTTTGCCTGCGTAGTATATTTCTGATAGATAGGTTTTTTGTTTGGTTTTTATAAGTTTTGCAAAACCACTTTGCATTGTCCCTAACCAGATTACGTCATTATAGTTCTCGGAAATGAGTAGGCTGGTAATTTTATTTCCTGGTATTGGCGTTTGGGATTGTTGGTAGAACTGGGTTGAGTTCTTGATGTCCAATAGTAAGTCTTTTGTAAATGGATAAAATAGGAGGCCAGCATCATCTGTCCCTACCCATAAACCCTCTGAATTCGATGCCAGACTTAGGATTTGTCCACTATAGGCCTGTAAACTGCTTATTTGATAATTAGGTTTGTTATATATTTTTCTTAGTTTGTATAGATTATTTTTTAATTCATACTGAAAAATATAGTAGTCACTGGAGATCCAGATTTGATCTTTGTAGACTGCCAGCGTGCTCTTGGTGGGCTTAATATTTGGGGATAGTTTATCTAGGGGCAATTGATAACTATGGATTCCTGTTTCAATAACAGAAGTACAGGCAATTTTGGATCCTCCAACCCATAGTACTCCTGTTTTATCGACCAATAGAGCGGAAATCCGTTTGCCCATTATACCTGATGTATTATCTGTTTTTTCTTGATAGAAGGTGAACTTGGCTTCAGATGATGTTTTCATTTGTTGGTCTTCAGTAAGCCGGCAGAGGCCATTGTTCCATGTGCCAATCCAAAGGTTATTGAATTGGTCGTAACATAGTTTTGTTATTACATTGTCGCAAATGGATGTTTCACTATCCATTGAATGAAAATTGGTAAAGTAAAGTTGAGAGCCATTTTCAGAAATATTAATTCTATCTAAACCACCACCCCAGGTTCCTACCCAAAGGTTTCCATCTGCTGATTCTGTAATATTGGTTATTGTAGAATTGCATATGGAGTTTTTATTTGGTAATTTTATAAAGCGCTCAAATTCAGAGTTCTCTGTATTGAATCTAACCAGCCCGTTGTAAGTTCCTACCCAAAGTATTTGTCTAGAATCCAAATAGATATCACTAATGTAATCATAGTCAAGATAATGTTTGATTTCTCCCGTTGATGGTGTTAACTTATGTAAGCCGCCACTCCATGTGCCAATCCAAATGTTATGCTTACTGTCTTCGCAAAGTGATAGAATTCTGTTTTGGAATTTGTAGGTTTTTAGCTTTCCGGATTTGGGATTCATACAATTAAGTCCATTAGAAGTAGCAATCCATATATTTCCTTCGGAGTCTTCCATTAGTTCGATTATCTCTTTATTGGAGATAGTGTTTGTGTCTTGAAATTCAGGTTGAAAAGTGAGACATTCATAGCCATCGTAACGATTGAGGCCATTCCATGTGCCTACCCAGATAAATCCTTTTCTATCTTGTATGATAGCATTAGCACGGCTATTTGAAAAGCCTTCTTCCATTCCAAAGTGAATGAAATTTAAAGCATTTTGAGCAGAAGCTCCATGAAAGAAATGGAATAAGATAATGAAGAATAGAATTGGATTGATACGCATGTCTGATTTTGTTGCTGATTTCTTTGCTTCAAAGTTAATTATTCATTCTTTTTTTTAAAAAAGCACCATTTCTTCGTATCCATTAAGATGGTTTGATTTAGCTTGTTTTGAAGTGGCAAGTGGCATTAAATCAATGATTAGTCAATATGTTCTTGATTTACTAAAGTAGCCTCTTGCATAGGTCATTGTTGAGAAAATGGTAAGAATTTTAGAAAAAATTACATTTTTTTAAGATTTGTTCAAGTCGTTGTCGAATTCGTTCAAGCCAATGTTTAGTCAAAACATCATTTTTGCATTGTTATCTTATTTGAAATAAATCAAGAGATAACGTAAGCAGTGTTAAATCCATAAAATATGAATCTGATTTTGAAAGTTGTTATTTCTTTATGTTGTTTTTTTTACCGTTCATTTGTTGTAATGTTAATGGTGTGGGCGGTTAATTTTGAAATTAGTGATGCCCAGGATAAAAATTCGCATGAGCATCAAAATGTACCAAATCAAAAGGAGGGGATGAGTTTGGTATGGCATGATGAGTTTGATAAGATCGGAAAACCCGATTCCGATAATTGGAATTGTGAATATGGTTTTGTCAGAAATGAAGAATTACAATGGTATCAATCCAATAATGCTTTTTGCCGGAATGGGATCTTAATAATTGAGGGTAGGAATGATATTATAGAAAATCCGAGTTATGATCCTAATAGTTCGGATTGGAGGCAAAAGCGTCAAAAGGCAAATTACTCCTCTGCTTGTTTAATAACTCGGGGGCTTCAAGAATGGCCTGCTGGTGGATATTATGAAGTGAGGGCTAAAATTGATATTACAAAAGGTGCCTGGCCGGCAATTTGGTTATTAGGAACTGAGGGAGAATGGCCGCATAACGGCGAAATTGATATGATGGAATTTTATAGGGTTGATGATATTCCGCATATTTTGGCTAATGCAGCATGGGCAACACCTAAACGTTATGTGGCTGCATGGGATGGATTTAAAACACCCATCACATATTTTATGGCCAAAGATCCTGAATGGGCTGAGAAGTTTCATGTTTGGTCGATGAAGTGGGATGAGAATAGTATTTTATTATTTCTTGATGGAGAATTACTTAATGATGTTGATTTAAGTAAGACTGTTAATCCTGACAAGAGGAATCCTTTTGTTGGCAATCACAAGTTTTATATATTATTGAATCTTGCTATTGGTGCAAATGGAGGCCAGCCTTCTGAAAGTGAATTCCCAATCACATTTGAAGTTGATTATGTAAGGGTATACCGTTAATTGTACCACTCTTTTTGTCTATTTGTGCCTGTTGAATAATGTAAAAAACCCTGAATGAACTAGTTAGTGTTTAATTTTTGAATTTATGAAAGAAAAATCTGAAAAGAAATGTTTCCCTCCTGGAAATACGGCAAGAAGCATGTTGAGGCTTGGATTCTTAGTAGCTTTTGTCTTAGCAATCATGTTTTCTGCGAGAGCAAGTGACACTTTAAGTGAAAGTGATGCAGCTAATTCTGTAATTACACGCAATGAAAAGTTTGCTGATGAAATGATTCTTCAGCAAAAAAAAGTGGTTAAAGGAAAAATTACTGATAAAGACAACGAACCGTTGCCTGGTGTAACTATTATGGTTAAAGGGACAGTCGGTATAGGAACGATATCCGATATTGATGGAATCTATGAGTTGCAAGTTCCAAATGCAGAATCTGATATTCTTGTCATCTCCTTTATTGGGATGGTTAATCAGGAAATTCCTGTTCAAGGTCGATCGACCATTAATATTGTCATGGAAGATGAAGTCACGCAATTGACCGAAGTGGTGGCAATCGCCTATGGTTCACAAAAAAAGATGACGATTACGGGAGCAGTAGGTTCTGTTTCTGGTGACGATTTGTTGAAGACACCAACCGGTTCGGTAGCCAATGCCCTGTCAGGATCAATTACCGGGTTATCTTCCGTTCAGTTTTCCGGAGAACCAGGTGTGGATGCAGCTGATATTTATATCAGGGGAATAGCCACATTAAATGGTACAGATCCATTGATCCAGGTGGATGGAGTAGAGCGCGATTTTAATGATATTGATCCTAACGAAATAGAGAGTATTACTGTTTTGAAAGATGCGTCGGCAACTGCTGTATTTGGTGTACGGGGAGCCAATGGTGTTATTATTATTACGACAAAGCGTGGTCAGGAAGGGAAAGCAAAAATCAGTGTTTCTACTTCCATGGGTGTTCAAACACCTACAAAGTTGCTGGAATTCGCTAATAGTTATCAATATGCCAGTTTCTATAATGAAGCGCAGGCAAATGATAGGGCTGATCCTTCAGCCTATAAGTTTCAACCTGACGTATTAGAGGCGTTTCGTACCCATTCTGATCCCGTTTTATATCCGGATATGGATTGGATGGATTATTTATTAAAAGATGGTGCCAAACAATCGCAGCATAATATCAATATTTCCGGTGGGGGTGAAAAAGTACGTTACTTTGTTTCTCTGGGGGCCTATACTCAGGAGGGGTTGTTTAAAACCTTTGATGTAGGCTATGATTTCAACTTCGATTACAAACGGTATAATTATCGTGCTAATCTGGATTTTGACCTGACTAGATCAACATTACTCTCTGTTAATTTAGGAGGAAATACCTCAAACCGTACAACACCTATTTCCAACGAAGATCAGAACCAGCTTTTTCGACAACTCTATTGGGCAACCCCATTTGGCGGGGCTGGTATTATTGATGGGAAAAGGGTGGTAACAAATAAAGATGATATCCCTGATCCCGGAGTCGATGGTTTGTATACCTATTATGGCAAAGGTTACAAAAAGCGGAATGTCAATTCATTGAGTGTGGACATGGTATTAAAACAGCAGCTTGATTTTGTAACTAAAGGTTTGTATTTTAAAGTTAAAGGTTCATATAACAGTAGTTATACCCAGGTTAAAGAACGAGCTTCATCTTTGGCGTCTTATACACCTGTTAAAAAAGAGAATGGCATAGAGTACCGGAAATCAGGTGATAATGGCGAACTGGGATATAGCGAAGGGTATGAACAAGGGCGAAACTGGTATGCGGAAGCCAGTTTAAATTATAGCCGTTCTTTTGGAAATCATAACGTAGGTGCGTTGGCGTTGTATAACCAATCTAAGACTTACTATCCACATTTTTTCAGTGATATTCCATCGGGCTATGTAGGATTGGTTGGTCGTGTTACTTATGATTATAAAACCAGGTACATGGCAGAGTTTAATCTGGGGTATAATGGTTCAGAGAATTTTGCTTCCGGAAAACGTTATGGCTTTTTTCCTGCCGGCTCATTAGGCTGGATTGTATCCGAAGAGAGTTTCATGGAGAATATAAAAGGGGTGGTTAATTATCTAAAATTGAGAGCCTCCTATGGTGTTGTGGGGAATGATAAGTTTTATAAGGATGGTCATCCAAGACGCTTTTTGTACCTGCCTGACGCATATGTAATAGGTGGTAGTGGTTATAATTTTGGAACCAATGTAGGTTCTGATCAGCCAGGAGCTTATGAAAGTGCGAAATCTAATCCTTTGGTAACCTGGGAAAAGGCTCATAAACAGAATTACGGGGTGGATTTGGCTTTCTTACGGGAAAGGCTTAAAATATCGGTTGATATATTTAAGGAGCATCGGGAAGATATCCTCTGGAATTCCCAAACTGTACCGGATGTTGTGGGTATTTCGTTACCGGTTCTAAATTTGGGTATTGTAGATAATCACGGGTATGAAGTGTCTGTGAAATGGAACGATAAGGTTAATAGTGATTTTAGTTACTGGATTAACGGTAATTTGTCGTTTGCACGTAATAAAATTATTGAAAAAGGTGAAGCTAAGCCAAATGAAGATTACATGTGGCAGACAGGGCGGCCTATTGGATCGTTTATTATCCGTAAATTCTGGGGATTCTATGATGAAACAGCCAATGAACGGTATAAGGCTCAATATGGTACCGATATTGCTGAACATGCTGGTGGATTGGAGCCGGGTGATTGTGTTTATGTCGATTTAAACAAGGATGGGGTGATCGATTCGGATGATGTTACCAAATCAGGTTATACAGATATACCGGAATATATATTGGGTATTAGTCCCGGATTTAAATGGAAAAATCTGGATTTCAGTATGCAATGGACTGGAGGTTTTAATGTAAGCCGACTTTTACAGGAAACATTCCGGGTACCAATGGGTGATACCAATACGAAGGGGTTGTTGCTGTATCAATATGAGCAACGTTGGACTCCTGAAACAGCCTCTTCGGCGAAATTACCCAGGGCTACCTTAGCTCATAAAACCAATAACTACGCGAGTTCTGATTTATTTCTTGTGAATTCTAATTACTTAAGATTGAAGAATATCGAGATTGGTTATAATTTAAAATTCCCATTTTTGAAAAGTGTAGGAGTTGACAATTGCCGTATTTACATGAATGGCTATAACCTGTTGACATTTTCGAAATTCGAGTTAGGAGACCCTGAATCACGTACCAGTGACAGACCGGCTTATCCATTAACGCGGGTGTATAATATTGGGATGAAAGTTAGTTTTTAATTCTAACCTGGTAAGATGAAAATTATGAAAAAAATTAAATTATTTATTGCCTCACTCCTATTGGGAGTATTAGCAATAACCTCTTGTGTGGATGATTTGGAAGTAGGTGATAGTTTCCTGGAGAAACAGCCGGGGGTGGATGTTACACAAGATACCATTTTTAGCAAGGCTGATTATACACGGCGTTTTCTTTGGAACGCGTACAGCAAGTTGTATTACGGATTACCGGTATATTGGAATGATATTGACAATAAAATGAATATGGGAATGTTTGAAACCCTTTCGGATTGTTGGCACAGTCATTTGAGTTGGGATGGGGTAAACAGACATTATTATTCGGGTAGTTATAGTGCCGGAAATGAAAATAGTAGCGATACTCGTTTTAATTATAATAAAGAAGAGTGTTGGCAGGCAATCCGTCAAGGCTGGGTGTTTATTGAAAATGTAGATCGGGTTCCGGATATGGATGACGATGAAAAAAGTCGCCTTACGGCCGAAGCTAAGGTAATTATTGCGTCGCGTTACTTTGATTTATTTCGTCATTTTGGAGGATTGCCAATCTTGGATCATGCGGTAGTAATTAGCAACGATGCTAACGCGTATCAGTTTGAACGTGCTACCGTAGACCAGACGGTAAAATTTGTAACCGGTTTATTAGACGAAGCAGCAGCTGTTTTACCATGGGCTTTGGCTGAAAGTGAAATGTCAAACTGGGATGGCCGCTTTACGCGGGCAGCTGCTATGGGGCTTAAATGTAAAGTATTGTTGTTTGCGGCCAGTCCTTTGTTTAACGACAATGAGCCATATTGTAGTGAATCACCCCAGGATGCGGTAACTAATAAGCAAGTATGGTATGGCGGTTTCAAACAAGAGGTTTGGGACGACTGCTTAAAAGCGTGCGAGGATTTCTTTGCTGAATTGAATAGCAAGGGTATTTATGAATTAGTACAGCCCAATGGCAATACGGTTAGTGACTATCGCCAGGCCTACAGAAAGGCTTATTTTACAAGAGGGAGTGGGGGAAGTAATCCTGAAATGCTGATTTCTACCCGCGTTCGGTATACATATAGTAATAATTGGCAATGGAACTATTATTTTCCACAGTCGTGTATGAATGGCGCATTTACTCCAACCCAGGAGTTTGTGGAAATGTTCCCGATGGCCGATGGAACCCCTTTTGACTGGAATACCCCTGAACATGTAGCTGATATGTTTACGAAACGTGATCCTCGTTTATTTGAAACCATTTTGGTTGATGGTGCCGAATACCAGGGGCGTCAGGCTGAACTTTGGATTGGTGGCCGTGAGGCTAAGACTAATCCTGCTCAGGAAGCCGGACAGTATGCAACAGGTTATGCTAATTATAAGTATATTTTAGATTTTAGTGCCCAAAAGAACCAGCCGACGTTATGGCCCTATTTGCGTCTTTCTGAGATGTATCTCACATACGCAGAGGTGCTTATGAAAGCCGGGCGTTTTGGTGAAGCCATTAATAAAGTTGACGACGTAAGGAAAAGGGTTGGCCTAAAAGGTCTGGTTGAATGTAACCCCGGAAAGGATATGTATAATGAGAATGTTCTGATGGAAGAAATTCTTCGAGAACGAGCTTGCGAGCTTGGACTTGAGGATGTCAGATTGTTTGATATGATCCGGAATAAAAGAGCCGATCTGTTTTCTAAAAAACTTCACGGGCTTAGAACTTATCGCGCCGATGGAATCGAGGATTCTTGGTCGGATAAAGACCCGGCAACCAGAGGACCACGCCCCTCAGAATTCACCTATGAAATATTTGAGCTGACAAACTCCAAAAGGGCATGGTGGACTAGTTTTGACAGCAAATGGTACTTGTCTGCTTTTCCTCCATCAGAAGTGAATAAAGGATATGGGTTGTCGCAAAATCCAGGTTGGTGATAAATTTTATAAATAGACAATTATGCTAATAAAATATAGAATAATAGTTTTAGCCATTTTTATGTTGTATTATGTGACAGGATGGTCGCAAAGTTATAATGCAACCGGTCAGGTGATTGATCGAAATGGTAATCCGGTTTCAGGCGCTCAGGTTTCATCATTAACTAATTATGGGGCGCATGTGGTGACGGATAAGAACGGTAAGTTCAGTATTTCGGCTGCTGTTAATGATAAATTAGTGGTGAAATGTGCTGATAATAGTTCTAAGACGATTGAAATTACTTTAGCAGAGCCTGTAACGATTAAAATGGATTTTTCAGGTGAAGCGGTGGATCGTGGTTTTGGTATTGAGCAAACGGTATCTGAGTCTACAGCTGCTATTTCAAGAACTTCCGGTGTTCAGGTGAATCAACGCTCAGCTTTTGGAATTGGTAATTCGTTGTTTGGGAATGCACTTGGTTTAACAGCTCTTCAAAATAGCGGACCTGTTTGGGATCAGGAGCCTACTTTTTGCATTCGTGGTTTACAAACAATATCCAGTAATGGCATACTTGTATTGGTAGATGGGCTGGAGCGTGATTTGAAATACGTTACTCCCGAAGAAGTGGAATCAGTTTCTGTGCTCCGCGATGCCGCTGCATTGGCTCTTTATGGTTATAATGGAATTAATGGAGTACTTTCTATTACCACCAAAAGAGGTAAATATGAGACTCGGGAAATTAATGTGAGTTACGATCATGGTTTTAAAACGCAAACACGTTTACCTGAATTGGCTGATTCATATATGTATGCGAATGCAGTTAATGAAGCTTTAATAAATGATGGAAAGACAGTACGTTATTCACAGAATGAATTGAATGCTTTTCAGAGCGGTGCATATCCAAATCTATATCCCAATGTGGATTGGTGGAATGAAGTATTTCGCGATAATGGCATGTCTAATATTTATAATGTCAATTTCCGTGGGGGCGGCAAGAGAATGCGCTATTTTACTTTATTGAATTTACAAGGCAATGAGGGATTCTTTGATAACACGGATGCAAATGAAGGATATTCAACCCAGGAAAAATTTTCCAAAGGAAATGTGCGCACGAATTTAGATATTGATGTGACTTCTTCGACCAAAGTTCAGGTTAATTTAATGGGTGTACTTAATGAATTTTCCAGACCTGGTTTGGGTTCTGATAATATTATGACAAAGTTGTACAATACGCCTTCTGCAGCTTTTCCAATTAAAACCAGTGATGGTATATGGGGCGGAAATGCCACTTGGGAAGGAAATAACCCGGTGGCCATGGTACAAGCACGAGGCTATTCAAAAGGACACACCAGAGCCATGTATGCAGATATGAAATTAACGCAGGATCTGGATGTGTATTTAGAAGGTTTAAGTGCATCTATACGTATGGGTTATGATAATACGGCAGCCTATTGGGAAGGTCACACTAAAAAGTTCGCATACGCCAGTGATGTTGTAACTGAATGGATCAATAATGAGCCTGCTACCCTGTCGCGTTATACCGGCGGTGAAGATAAGGGGATAGAGTTTGATAATAAACTGGATTGGCAGAACCGGCATACAAATTTTATTGCAAATGTGGATTATGAGGGAACAACAGGGCAAGGGAAGTTCTTCAGTTCTATAATCTATTCGTATGATAACCTTAATATGAATGGTCAGCATAACACCTATTTTCACCAGAATGTGGCGTTGTACGGGCATTATGTACATAACAACAAGTATATAGCTGATTTGACATTAGCAACTTCTGGTTCAAATAAGTTTGCTCCTGGTGCAAAATGGGGATTCTCACCAACGGTGGCGGCCGCCTGGGTTGTTTCCAATGAAGATTTCATGAAGGGTCTTTCGTCGGTGGATTTCCTGAAATTAAGAGCATCGTGGGGAATCATTAATGGGGATAACATTCCCGCTGAAGATTACTGGGAGCAAAGCTATGTGGGCGGTAGCGGATATTCCTTAGGTGAGAATTATGGATGGTTTGATGGAACAAGAGAAGGACGCTTGGCAAGTACGAGTACAAATAGGGAAAAAGCCATTAAATATAACTTAGGAATTGATGCGGGTATGTTTAATGGATTGGTTATCACTGCTGATGGTTATTTTGAGAAACGAAAAGATATCTGGGTGTCACAAGGTGGTGCTAATTCTGCTGTATTAGGTGTTTCATCTCCTTATGTAAATGCCGGAGTGGTTGATAGTTGGGGATTCGAAGCCGGTGCGGTATATAATAAGCAGTGGGATGATTTTAAACTAAATCTGGGAGGTAAGTTTACGCTTGCCAAGAACGAGATTAAAGAACAGTTAGAAGAGCCACGTGCAGAAGATTACCTGCGTCGCACCGGTAATCCGGTTAATCAGATATTTGGTTTGCAGGCGATTGGTTTCTTTGTGGATGAGGCGGATATTAACAATAGTCCGGCTCAACAGTTTAGCAACGTTAAACCAGGTGATATTAAGTATAAAGATCAAAATGGAGATAATATTATCAATGATTATGATGAAATCGCTTTGGGATACAATAGTACTGTTCCAGAGATCTATTACTCTTTTGATCTGGGTGTGGAATACAAAGGATTTGGAGTAAGTGCACTGTTTCAGGGAGTAAGTAATTATACGGCGGTTTTAAATACAAGCAGTATGTATTGGCCGTTAATTAATAATACGAATATTTCGGAGCATTATTATGAAAATCGGTGGACACCTGAAAACCCGTTTGCAAAATATCCTCGTTTGACAGCAGAAAGTAACGATAATAATTTTAGGACTAATTCTATTTGGTTAGCTGATGCCTCCTTTCTACAATTAAGAAATTGTGAGTTTTATTATAAGCTCCCTAATGCATTGTTGTCTAAATTGAGGATGAGGTCCGCTAAGTTGTATGTCAGAGGAATTGATTTATTCTGTTTTGATAGCATTGACATTTCTGATCCGGAGTCAGTTGGGATAGCCTATCCGATGACACGTTCTATTAATGTTGGTTTTTCAATAGGCCTTTAATCATTTAATTTTGATAATCATGAAATTGAAATATATATTATTCGCTCTGGTTGGTCTTGTTTCACTGTATGCTTGTGAAGATGAGATGAATTACAATGAGTTTGTGAGCTATGATGAGGAGGCAATATTCTCCAGTTTTGATCGTGTCGGTAAGTTTGTTACCAATATCTATAGTTATCTTGATTATGATTTTGGAAACTATGGTGGAGCTATGTTAGCTTCAGCTTGTGATGAATCAGATTATGTATGGAAATCATCGAGCATTCACGATTTTTACAGTGGAGCCTGGAATGCTGGTAATCCTAAAGCTGGTATTTGGAGTGACAGTTATGCCGGAATACGTGCCGTTAATTTATACTTAAAGATTTCGCAGGGAAGAACATTCGAAGAGTTTAAATATAACGAGGATTATAATGAGCAAATGGCGCGTTTTAACGGCTATCAGTTTGAAGCGCGTTTTTTGAGAGCTTATTTTTATTTTAACCTGGTTCGTCAATATGGTGATGTGCCTTTGGTAACCAGTGTATTAACTTCCGAAAAAGCCAATTCGGTGAGCCGTACACCATATAATGAAGTGTTTGATTTTATTGTGTCGGAGTGTGATGAGATTGTGATGGAGCTGCCTGTTAGGAGCAATTCATATAAAGAAGATGGACGTATAACTCGGGCTGCGGTGTTGGCACTGAAAGCTAGAGCGTTATTGTATAAAGCCAGTGATTTATTCAATAATAATTCACAATACTGGAAAGAGGCTGCTATTGCTAATAAAGTGGTAATTGATGCATGTGTGGCTTATGGAAAGTCATTAGGAAAATATACCGATCTGTGGGGAACGGATAATTATAAGGCTTCAGAAGTGATTTTTGCACGTCGTATTGGTGATTCTAATGATTTCGAAAACAGGAATTTTCCTGCCGGTGTGGAAGGGGGTAAGTCCGGAAACTGTCCCACACAAACTCTGGTAGATGCTTATGAGATGAAAGCAACCGGCTTACGTTGGAATGAACCGGGAAGTGGTTTCAAAGCGGATAAACCTTATGAAGGTCGCGATCCCCGTTTTGCTATGACGATTGCAAAAAATGGTGATACGGGATGGCCTAATTATAATACACATGAATTACAAACCTATGTTGGCGGACTTAATGGTGCCCCCTTGTCTGGTGCGACTACAACCGGATATTATTTGAAGAAATATCTTGATCCTTCGGTTGATTTACGTCCATCCACAAGTAACAAAAAACGGCATTCATGGATAACATACCGTTTGGGTGAGTTTTATCTGAACTATGCGGAAGCAGCTTTTCGATATTTGGGTTCTGCAGATGCGACTGATGCCACATTAACAATGTCAGCCCGTGAGGCTGTGAATGTGATTCGTCAGCGTACAGGTGTAGGTATGCCGGTATTGGCAATCGGAATATCCAATGAGGTATTTGAAAAGAAATACAAAAACGAACGGATGGTGGAGCTGGCTTTTGAAGGCCATCGTTTTTGGGATGTACGCAGATGGAAAGAGGGGGATGTGTTGAAGACGATTACTTGTTTGGAGATTAATAAGGTAGGTGAGGATCAGTATACGTTTGCACGATTTGTTAAGGAAAGAGCATGGGAAGATAAAATGTACTTTTTCCCAATTCCTGATACGGAGCGATGGAAGAATTCCAATTTGAGTCAAAATACGGGATGGTAATGAATGGGCTAATTCTGTTATTAAAGGAAATATTATGAAACAGTTATATATTTATTTTTTGTCAGTAGTACTGGCCACTCTGGTGATGAGTTGCGATAAAAATTTTGAGACATTAGAAGATAATGGGGGCTCAAGTGGTAGACCTTCCAGTGTTCAAAATATTACTGCAGAGGCTCTGCCAGGTCAAATATTACTAAAATGGGATGTGCCAACAGATTCGAATTACTATCTGTTGCAGATTGGTTATTATGATTTTTTAACGAAGAAGAACGTATTTGAGGTGGCTTCGGTAAATACGAATTCATTATTAGTAGATAATACAAGGATTAAGTTTGGGGATTATAGTTTTACCTTTCAGACTTTTAGTGCCGACGAAAAAGCCGGAGAGTCTAAAATTATCAAAGCTCAATCAGGTAGGGCTCCAATTAGCGAGACTATTACGGCAAAGAAAATCGAGTTAACAGGTGACCAGCTGAGCACAAACAACCAGGAGCCGTCTGAAGGACCTATTGGTAATCTTATTGATGGGAATAAAAATAGCTTTTTTCATACACGTTGGAGTTCGCCTCAGATGCCTATGCCTCAATATATTCAGATTGAATTGAATGAGCCAATTGATGATTTTCAGTTTTATCTGGTAAACAGGGCTTGGTCTCAGGTAGCACCCAAAATTGTCGAAATACAAATTAGTGAAGACGGGGAAAACTGGGAAACATTGGAAAAGATTAGCACCGGATTGCCCTCCTCTGGCGGGGCTGATTATACTTCGGTTGTTTTTCGTCCCGGACATACCTTCAAGCACTTTCGATACAATTGCTTGGAAACATATGATAATAGGAATTATTTCAACCTGGCTGAATTTGAATTGTACGATGTAGACATTCAAGTTTATGATCCTGAAGCATAATGCAAATAGTTTTTAGTAAAAGAATGGGGGAAGACCTGAGGGACATTCTCCCATTTCTTTTTTAATAGGTTTTGAATCTAAGTATAATACTCTAGTTTGTGAATAATGGATAAAGGACTAGTATCTTATAAGACGTTAGTTGTGATATTGTTATTTATTGCAGGTTTAGTAGCTTGCAATACGCCAAAAACGGATGAGGAATCCATTCAAAAAGTAATTGATGAAGCGTTGCAGTTTTCAACTCAACAGAGCTTGTTAATGGCGCGTGCTTTAAAAGATCAGCCCGATAGACTACCTAAAACGATAGATAAACAAGGTCAATTGGTTACTTGTAGCTCATCTTGGTGGGTAAGTGGATTTTACCCAGGTGTACTTTGGTATCTGTATGAAAACAACCCAACGGATACCTTAATGAAATGGGCAACAGATTATACCCTTAGAGTAGAAGATCAGAAATACACAACTGATAACCATGATGTAGGATTTATGATTTTCTGTAGTTTTGGAAATGCCTATCGATTAACAAAAAAGAGTGAATTTTTGGAAGTAATTCATACCGCTTCCAATTCATTAATCTCCCGTTTTAATCCAATTGTTGGTTGCATTCGATCTTGGGATTATGCTTCCTGGAGTGCTCAATGGCAATATCCGGTTATCATTGATAATATGATGAATCTGGAAATGCTTGAATGGACTTCGAAAGCCTTTAATGATTCTGCTTTTGGTAAGGTTGCGGAAATTCATGCAAATACGACTATGAAAAATCATTTCCGGGATGATTTCAGTAGTTATCATGTGGTGTCGTATGATACTATTACAGGTCTGGTTGAAAAGAAAAATACTGCTCAGGGGTTTTCTGACTGTTCTGCATGGGCCCGTGGTCAGGGATGGGGGTTGTATGGCTATACGATGATGTATCGTGAGTCCGGAAATAAAGTGTATCTACAACTTGCAAAAAAAATCGCTGATTTTATTATAAACCATCCAAATTTGCCTGAAGATAAAATTCCTTATTGGGATTTTAATGCTCCAAATATTCCTAACGAAAAGAGAGATGCTTCCGCCGGAGCTATTATTTGTTCTGCTCTAATCGAATTGAGTGGGTTTGTTTCTGAAGAAAAATCAAAGGAATATCTCTTTGTTGCTGAAAAACAGCTGCGTATAATGAGTTCTTCTGAGTACCGGGCTAATTTAGGCGAAAATGGGTATTTTATTCTCAAACACAGTGTTGGTCATATGCCTAATGGTTCCGAAGTTGATGTTCCACTTACTTATGCCGATTACTATTATGTAGAAGCATTAATGCGTATGAAAAAACTGCTTCACACTAAATATTCAGTATTCCATACTAATTAAAACACTTTATTTAATAATTATGAAGAATAATCTTATCTTTTTTATTTTGTTTCTATGGGGGGCTTTCTGTTGGGCTCAATCTTCAAACGATTGGGAAAATCCTGCAATTTATGGAATTAACAAGGGAGTACCTCGTGCCACATTCATCCCTTTTACGAATAAAGCTTCCGCTTTACAAAACGATAGAGCGAAATCTTCTTGTGTGCTTGATTTGGATGGGAACTGGAAATTTCATTGGTCATATTCGTCTGATGATCGTCCTGTTAATTTTTACAAAGATAGCTATGATTTAAGTGGATGGGATGATATTCAGGTTCCTTCCAATTGGGAGTTGCAGGGGTATGGTACTCCAATTTATACAAACATCACATACCCTTTTCCGAAAAATCCTCCGTTTATTGATCATCGTCATAACCCTGTTGGTTCATATAAACGTACTTTCCTGCTTCCTGATCGTTGGGATAATCGTAGAGTTGTGCTGCATTTTGAAGCAGGAACCTCGGCTATGTATGTATGGGTGAATGGCGTAGAGGTTGGATACAGTGAGGGGACAAAAAGCCCTGTTGAGTTTGATATCACAAATTATGTCCGAAATGGGATGAATAACCTGGCTGTTGAAGTGTATCGTTGGAGTGATGGATCTTATTTGGAAGATCAGGATTTTTGGCGTCTTTCAGGTATTGATCGTAGTGTCTATCTAATTGGCACTGATCAGGTTCGTATTGATGATTTCTTTATAAAAGCCGGATTGGATGAAGATTATAGGAATGGGATTTTTTCTCTTGATTTGACAGTGAGAAACTATCGTGCTGAAGTGGTTTCTGGTTTATTAGAAGCCTGTATTTTTGACGCCGACGGAAGAGAGGTGTATAACACTAAAAAGAGTTGGAAGACCATAGCTGGTACTTCTTCTAATGTTTTTATTGAATCTTTGTTAAAAAGGGTCAACCAGTGGAGTGCTGAGGATCCTTATCTTTATCATTTGTTGCTTTCATTATATGATGATGATGGTAACCTTATTGAGTCCACTTCACAAAAAATTGGATTTCGCACTGTGGAGTTGAAGAATAGCCAACTTTTAGTTAATGGAAAGGCTGTGCTTGTTAAAGGGGTCAACCTACATGAGCATAATCATATTACCGGTCATTATGTGGATAAAGAAACCATGGTTAAAGATATTGAGGTGATGAAAGCTCACAACATTAATGCAGTACGTACCTCTCATTATCCACATAGTCCAATGTGGATTTCTTTATGCGATCAATATGGCCTTTATTTAGTAGATGAAGCCAATATTGAAACTCATGCCATGGGGGCAGAGTGGCAGGGATGGTTTAATAAATCCATTCATCCGGCTTATTTACCAGAATGGTATGATGCACATATGGATCGGATACAACGTTTAGTTGAACGTGATAAAAACCACCCTTCTGTAATAATCTGGAGCTTGGGTAATGAGTGTGGCAATGGACCTGTTTTTCACGATGCCTACAAATGGATCAAAAATAGAGATAATACGCGTTTGGTTCAGTTTGAACAGGCTGGTGAAAATGAAAATACGGATATTGTTTGTCCAATGTATCCTGGTATGAATAGCATGCAGAATTATGCTGAAAAAGAAAATCCAGGACGTCCTTATATCATGTGTGAATATTCTCATGCAATGGGTAATAGTAATGGTAATTTTAAAGAGTATTGGGATCTGATTCGTTCAAAGCCCCACATGCAGGGAGGTTTCATCTGGGATTGGGTTGATCAGGGGCTTCTTGCAAAAAAGTCGACTGGTGAAACATATTGGGCTTATGGAGGTGATCTAAACGGGTATCAATATACTCATGATGAGAATTTTTGCCTTAATGGTGTTGTTTTTCCTGATCGGACTCCCCATCCCGGGTTATTGGAAGTAAAGCATCAATATCAGAACATTCATTTTGTTCCGGTAAATCTGAATAATGGGGAATTGACTGTTTTTAACGAATATTCATTTATCAATCTGAATCAATTCAACTTTAAATGGGTATTACTAAGAAATGGCCAAAAGATTGCTAATGGAGATTTTGATTGCAATGTCAAACCTGGTGAAACGAAGAAAATTAAATTGCCATTACCACAAGTTAAAGCTATAAAAGGTGCGGAATATTTGCTTAATGTTTTTGCTTTTACAAAAAAAGCAAAAAATCTGATTCCACAAGGCTATGAAGTAGCTCGTAATGAGATGGCTTATAATTGTAATGATTATTTTGTGAGTAATCAAATATCTGATGTGAAGCCTGTTTTTAAGGATGAGAATAGTACCATTATATTAATTAGCAATAATGTTGAAGTACGCATTAGTAAAAATACTGGTTTGGTTTATAGAATGATCGCGAATGGTAAATGGCTAATTAATTCTGAATTGCAGCCTGATTTTTGGCGGGCGCCAACAGATAATGATTTCGGAAATAACATGCCAACACGTTGTAATATATGGCGCACAGCTGGCAGAAATAGGGAACTGAAAAATATTAAAGTGGAAGAGGTAAATAATTCAGTAGTGGTTACAGCTGATCTTCTTTTGCGTGATGTTGAATCAAATTATCAATTAAAGTACAGTATGTTTGGAGACGGTAGTTTGAAAGTTGAAGTAAATTACAAGGCCGGCTCAATTGATTTACCGGATATGCCACGTTTTGGTATGGAATTATGTTTATCATCTGAGTATAATCAGTTCTCCTATTATGGAAGAGGTCCATGGGAAAATTATAATGATCGCAATACAGCCTCTTTTCTGGGTATTTATTCTGATGATGTTAGTAATCAATTTGTACCTTATATCAGGCCTCAGGAAAATGGCTATAAAACTGATATTCGCTGGTTATCATTAACAAATAGAGACGGATTTGGCCTTAAAGTGGAAGGTTTACAACCATTAAGTGGAAGTGCTCTTCATTTTTGTTCTTCTGATTTTGATCCGGGATTGACTAAAAAACAACAGCATTCTTCTGATGTGCATCCACGGAACAATGTGTTTTTGCATATTGATTTGAAACAGTGTGGTGTTGGGGGTGATAATAGCTGGGGTGCCTGGAGTCATAAACAGTATCGTTTAGAGAATAATGAATATGCTTACAGTTTTGTGTTAAAACCGGTTAACTAAAATAATAAACAAAAACCGGAATCGTTCCCTTTAGAACTTCCGGTTTTTAATATTTTAATCTATGAAATATAATTATAGGCAAATTTTTATTGTCATTGTTATCTCTTTTTTTATTGGTGCCTGTTCCATGATCCTAAAGAATAGGAATGAAGGTGAATTTTCTGTTAATTTAGCTATTATTGATAAAGGATGGTCACAGAATAGTGTCAATGCAACCATTTTTAGAAAAAATTCAATTGTTTCATCACTAAATTATCAGTTCGTTGCTTATTATGATAGTTCAGCACATGTGGTGATTGCACGACGCAGGCATAATAAAGATAATTGGGAAGTTTATCAAACGCCATATTCCGGTAATGTATGTGATGCTCATAATGTAATTAGTCTGATGGTTGATGAAGAAGGTTTTCTTCATATGTGTTGGGATCATCACAATAATCCATTGCATTATTGCCATAGTTTGGAACCGGAAGGTTTAAAATTGAGTGATCCTGAGGCTATGGTTGGCGAGGATGAGTCATTTGTTTCATATCCTGAGTTTTATAGGATGGAGGATGGTGGTATGTTATTTGCCTATCGCGATGGCGGATCTGGTAATGGGAATTTTATTTTGAATAGATATGACCTGAATACTAAGAGATGGACTCGGTTACACAGCAATTTAATTGATGGTGAAGGGAAGCGGAACGCGTATTGGCAGATGCATGTGGATAAGGCTGGTACCATTCATTTATCTTGGGTTTGGCGTGAAACTCCAGATGTGAGATCTAATCATGATATGTGTTATGCCTGTTCCAAAGATGGGGGATATACCTGGATGAAATCAACGGGTGAACTATATGAATTGCCTATTAATCTGCAGACCGCTGAGATTGTTCAAGCTATACCGCAAGGTAGCAATTTAATTAATCAAACATCTATGACAGCGGATGAGAGAGGAAACCCTTTTATTGCCACTTATTATAAAGCAGATGATGATAGCTGTATACAATATCATATTATTTTTAAACAGAATGGTTCATGGAATTCTTCAGTTGTAACCAAGCGTACTCTTGATTTTGAATTAGGTGGATTGGGTTCTCGCAGTATCCCAATCAGTCGACCTCAATTATTAATGATGAAAAGAGAAAAAAATGAGTATCTGGTAATGGTTTATAGAGACCAGGAAATTGAAAATAATGTTATTCTTGCAACCTCGCTTTTGGGAAAAGAATTGAATTGGACATATCTAGTTATCAGTCCTTATCCGGTAGATCGTTGGGAACCATCATTTGATAGTGAGATGTTGTGGAATTATAACAAACTTCACTTATATTTCCAGAAAGTAGGCCAGGGACAAGGGGAATCAAATGTTACAATGTCTGCTCAGCCGGTGGGGGTACTCGAGGTTGAAATAGAATAGGCGGGTTGTAATGTGTGGTTAGCAAAATGTATAGTTAAATGTCTATTTTCCATCTTTGGGGTATATTGGAAAAGATATAATTATTTTTGTTCCCTTATTTATTTCTGATTCGCACTTTATGGTTCCATTATGCTCAGTTATAATATTAAATGTAATGAATAATCCTAAACCAGTTCCTTTACCGGGAGATTTTGTTGTATAAAAAGGATCGAAAATCTTTTCAACTTCTTCTGGAGGAATGCCTTTTCCTGAATCTTCAATGCTAATGATGAGATGATCGTTTTTTACAGTGGTATGTATTTTGATAGTACCCTTCTTATTTATAGATTGTTCAGCATTGCTAAGAATGCTTAAAAAGGCTTGATGCAATTTTCCTTCATGGCCTTTGATGGAATGATCTTTTGAAGTATATTTATTGATGATTTCAATCTGGCTTGTAACTTGATTTTGTAAAATGATAAGGCAGTGATCAATAATAGAATGTAAATCACATTCAGTTACAGATAAAGAATCCTGCCTGCTGTAATGATTCAGGCTGATTACAATTTGTGCTGCTCTTTTTACGCCTTCATCAATAGCATCCAGAAGTAATGGTATTTCATTAATATTACTGTTTGTATTTTCCTTTAAGTAACTCCTTAAGGCCTGGCTGGATAGATGTATGAAGTTTAATGGATTGTTTATTTCATGCGCTAAGCCTGCCGCCAATAATCCAAGTGATGCCATCTTCTCAGATTGAACCAACTGTTTTCTTGTATTATTTAATAGGGTAATTGTTTTTTGTAAATCTTCTTTTTGTTTAATAATCTCACATAGTGATATCTGTAATTCGTTGGTTCTTTTTTTAACAAGTAGTTCCAGATGTTTTCGATATTTTTCAAGTTCCAGATCACTCTTTTTCTTATTCGTTATATCAATTAAAGTTCCAGCTATGGCAGGTTTTTTTTGATAAACCATTAAGGTGCCCAGAACCTTAATGTGGATAATGCTTCCATCTTTTTTAAGTCCCCGAAACTCATATTCGATAGTATCTTTTTTTCCTGAAATTCGTTTTCTAATATTTTCTTTGACGATATTTCTATCTGCATAGTAAACCAACTCTGAAGATTCGTGCTTTTCCATAACTTCCTCAGGGGTATAACTAAAAATGTCACTAAAGCTTTTATTAACGTATCGAAATCGGTTATCTTGTATGATATACACTCCAACTAAAGCGTTTTCCACTAAAGTTCGATACTTAATCTCTGATTCTTGCAGTAAGGTTTCTAATTGTTTTCGATCTGTTATGTCAATTACAGTTCCTATTATTGCTGGTTTATGATTAATAATTGTATGACTGCCAAGAACAGTAACCCATCTTATTTTTTTATCTTTTCGAATCACTCTGAAATCATATTCCAATGATTTTGTTTTACCGGTAATACGCACATTTATTGGTCTCAATAGTAGTTAAAACTATGCACTTTAGTGCATCTTGCTTTAGCTTCTAAAAAAGCTACCTTTACAATATGGTACAAAGGAGCAATGGCCATACGGTTTCTGAAATGACAGTTCATATTGTATGGTCAACTAAATATAGGTATCCAGTATTGCAAGGAGACATAAAAAAAAGATGTCGCTCAATATTAATGCAGATATGTGAAGCAGAGGATGTTTTGATCCTTAAAGGAGTAGTTTCATCCGATCATATACACATGCACATAAATTATCGTCCATCTCAAAGTGTTAGTGAGTTAGTAAAGAAACTAAAAGGTCGAAGTTCCAGAAAATTACAACAGGAATTCCCATCGCTTAGTAAAAAATATTGGGGTCGACACTTTTGGGCAATTGGTTTTGGCTGTTGGAGTTCTGGTAATATTACGGATGAAATGGTGAATGCCTATTTGGAGCATCATCGCAAACCAGAAGATCAGGATGGTTCCAATTTTATCCTTGAATAACGCACTAGGAATGACTTTCAGTCATTCTGGTCTCTCCAAACCTATGGACTTTCAGTCCATAGTGGTTAAGTTGTTCCTGAACTAACTTTTTGTCTTCTTGATATACTGTTTCTAATGGATTTACCTTGTTTACAACTTCATCGAATGAATATCCATGTATCTCACACCAGCGTTTATTGACATAGTTAAAAAGATTATCTTGGATGATATATACGCCCATATTAGAGTGCTCTACCAAGTAAATGTAGTCCAGTTCAGATTGCCAACTATTATTTATTATGTTGCTCAGGAAAAGTTTGAATAATTTTTGGGCATGTTCTAATATAATCTTTAATGGATTTTGTATGTATCTGTAAATACTTCTCGTCATTACATAATTATTGCGTAAAATATAACTATGCTCCAAGGCAGAACATCTATAATGGTAATCAAATATCGTCAATATATCATGTTTTTGCAAGTTTATCGGTATTCCTCACACCTCAGTCGGCAACAGCTGTGCCAGGCCTTTGCAGCCTTTATTTCAGATCTGTTCTTAAGGTAAAATAAACGCGCAAAGCCAAAGGTGGCTCATCCCTCATTTCATCAGATGACTAACAAAATAGTGAAAGTGTCATCCGATGAATAATCATAGTCTCAAATATCCAAATTTTCAAATCAATACCCTTAAGTCTGGTATCCTCACATCATGTTACTCATTATCTCCCAATCGCCAGCCTGGCACACCTCTTGCGCTCCCTCCTCTTCGTCATGGCAGCCTCCACAGTATTTTTAGCCATCGCCTCCGTTCCTCCGGCAATCACTAAAAATCCTCCGGCTACCCATATTTGGCTCGCCTGCTGGTCGCTGCGGGCTTCGGCTGATGTTGTTTGATTGGCCTCCGCTGCGCTCTGGCTTTTTCAGCGGTAGCCTCGTGTAGTAGGCCTGTGCCTGTCAGGCTTTTTGCAGAAAAAGCAAAAATCCCGCCAGCCACATGCCACTACATATGCCAGCCCCCACGGTTCGTACCTCACCCTTCCCGGCCTGCCACCCTGGCTCCACTCGCTTTTAGCTTCGCAATTGACTATTTTGATAAGATGTTCATCAAGATAAGAGACCCTGGTAAAGCACATTATTCCACTCGCCAGTCTTTCAGGACTATCGGCTGATTTAATCTCTACCAGGGTTTTAGATCATTTGACTCAAATAAGAAATTTAGTTTAAAGAACTAGTAAAAGTTTTGAGGCCGGATCTAATCTCTTATCCCCAAAAAGTAATAGTATGAAATATACACATTTTGTAGGTATTGATGTATCGAAAGAAACACTTGATTACTCTGTACTAACTCAGGAAAAAGAAGTCTTCCATTGTCAACTGAAAAACAGTATTGAAGGACTTGAAAAGTTTTTACAGAAGTTAACGGAAAGTTGTATGCTTAATGATCTGGACAAAGTGTTGTTTTGTGTGGAACATACAGGTATTTACTGTGAGCACGTGTTTGCTCTTATGGAAATGTATGGTATTAATCTTTGGGTAGAATCTTCTTTGCGAATAAAGAAATCCATGGGGCTTACAAGAGGTAAGACAGATCGCATAGATGCAAGGCGTATTGCGCAGTTTGCGTATCGCTATCAAGATCAAACTAAACTGTGGATACCGGAAAGAGGTTTAATCAAACGTTTAAAACACCTGCTTACTTTTCGTACTCGAACCATTGACCTTATTAAATCAGTCAAAGACCCTATTGATGAGCTATATGGTTTTGTAAACAAGGAAGAATCCAGAAGGCTGGCAAAGCTTCATTCAGGTACATTGAAAGCTTTGCAAAAAGATCTTGAAAAGATTAATAGGGAGATAGATAGCTTAATTTTGGAGGATGAAAGGATAAGCTATCTATTTTCAATTGTTAACTCAGTGAGTAATATTGGAAGAGTAACTGCAGCGGTGATTATAGCCACAACTAATGAATTTAAGACCATTACCGAGGGTAAAAAATACGCCTGTTATGCTGGTGTAGTACCCTTTGAACATCAATCAGGTACAAGTATTAGAAAAATGCCCAGGGTCTCCCATATGGCGAATAAGACTGTAAAAACAATGCTGCACATGTCAGCATTAAGTGCCGTGTCCAGACCAGGAGAATTCAGGGAGTATTATCATAGGAAACTTAAAGAAGGAAAAAGTAAAATGAGTGTTATTAATGCCATTCGAAACAAGCTGGTATTAAGGGTATTTGCATGTGTTCGAGATGGTAAAATATATGACAAAAACTATGAGTATAAATCTTGTTGTTGATATTGTTTTTGCTGGAATGTGGGTAACTTTTAGTGTAGCGTTAAAATGAACTAGCTACGATTTAATTTGACAAAGGAGAAAATGCTGGACACCCATTATCAGGATGTTGTACCTTTACCTTTGTCAGATCAAGCGGAAGCGGGCAATGCTGAGGAGCAACCTGCCAGGAATAATCTGACTGACTGGGATGGTCAGAGGGACTTCTCCAAAGGCAAGTCCCTTAATCCATAATCATCCCATGAAAGTATGCCTAAAAAAAACCTTAATTGTCAGTTCTAGTCTTAGCTACTACAGATAAAAAAGTTATCAAAATTCATTGAAAATATTTGGTTTTCGCATAGAAATCAGTCGGCTCGCGCCTCTCCAGGCCCTGTCCGCAAACCGTTTCGCTCCGCTACACGCTCTTGCAGCCAGTCCCTTCCGTCTATTTAAATTGATCATTCCTCACATTAATCCTTAAACATTGACCATAAATAATTACCAAAGCCAGGCACAAATGCACTTTCCCGCCATTTCAATGCCTGTCTACTTTGGCCCATTTACCATTCCGGTAAAGTCCATTTAAGCCCTTTGCTCCCTTTTTTTAAGGGGAGCTGTCTGATTTATCAGACTGAGGGGTATTTTGCCAAAAACATCTCTACAAAAAAACAAGCGTGCCGCCGGGCATTCCCTAACTAATTAATCCTTCATCATTACCCATTAATCATTACGTCAAGCAGTCCGCCGCACCCTTGTAATTCAAACAGCCAATCTCAAATATCCCAAGTCACTGTTCTTTCGTCAGCCATTCTCATATTAATCATTGACCATTCATCATTAATGATTATCTGATGTTTCCCAAGTGTTTTAAAACATTGATAATGAAGTAAAAAGAAGCATGATTTGTTTTGTTAATCCATAAATAATCAGTAAATTAATGGTGCTACATTAATAAAAACAACCATGCTTCAGAATAAAAGTACAAAAGTTTTTTCAGAGACAAACAGCTTTTTTACTTCAAGTGAAAAAGGAATTTTCAGGATAATGGAACTATACAGGTCATTACATTTGAACCGGTTGAGTCATGGAGTTCAGCATATGCCAAAATCTACCTTTCGTAAAGGAGATTTGTTACTGGCGCTGTTGTTGTTTCCGTTATATTCACTGACGAACGTATACAGGTATACCAAACATCCGTTATCCCAAAGTATAGAAGCTAGCAAGAATGCGTTTTACAGGCTTAAAAATGATAGTAATATCAACTGGCGGAGTCTCTTGAGTAAATGCAACAACAAGGTATTAAAGCAGACGGCAGGCTTGGCCTCACCGAACAAAGAGTTTGATAAGTGCTTGATTATAGACGACACCGATTTTGAAAAATCAACTTACAAAACAGAACATGTTGGCAAGATATGGTCACATGTAAGACATTGTAGCTTCTGGGGATTTAAAGGTCTATTTCTTGGCTATTGGGACGGCAAAAGTTTTTTCTCCCTAGATTTTAGCCTACATAAAGAAAAAGGCAAAAACAAGAAAATACCATATGGTCTGACCAGGGAATACGTGAACTAGCATGATTTAATCTGACAGTTAGGAATTAACTAAATTTGATTTGGACAACAAATTACTTGTTAACCCCTAAAACTGTCAGACATGAATACAGAAGCAAAATTAATCAAAACCAAACTGGGTTTATTGGAATTGGCCAAGCATTTAGGTAATGTCTCAAAGGCATGTAAGATTTTTGGCTACAGCAGGGATAGTTTCTACCGGTTTAAAGAATTATTCGAAGAAGGCGGTGAATTAGCCCTGGCCGAAGTGTGCCGGATGAAACCCAATGTAAAAAATCGGATGGATCCGGTTATTGAAACAGCTATTGTTGAACTGGCTATTGAGAACCCTGCTTTAGGTCAGGTAAGGGTATCCAATGAGCTAAAAAAGATTGGTCATATTGTTTCCCAGGCAGGAGTCAGATGTGTTTGGATTCGCCACAATTTGGAAACATTTCAAAAGCGTTTGAACGCTCTGGAGGAAAAAGTGGCAAAGGAACACCTCATATTAACAGAATCACAACTGCAAGCGCTGGAGAAAGCTAAGGAAGAGAAGCAAGCACATGGGGAAATTGAAACCTATCATCCGGGATATCTTGGTTCTCAAGACACCTATTATGTGGGTACTATAAAAGGTGTTGGCAGGATCTATCAACAAACCTTTATTGATACCTATGCCAAGGTAGCTAATGTGAAAATCTATGATCGTAAAAACGCACTGGTGGCTGCAGACATACTCAATGACCGGGTGATTCCATTTTACGATGAGTATAACATACCGTTACTTCGGATTTTAACGCATCGTGGTACAGAATACTGTGGGGCCAGAGAGCATCACGAGTATCAGCTATATTTAGCGCTGGAGGATATTGATCATACCAGAACAAAAGCCAGACATCCGCAAACCAATGGAATCTGTGAACGCTTTCATAAAACAATGCAGAATGAGTTTTATGCCATAGCTTTTCGAAAGAAGATCTACAACACATTGGAGGAGCTACAAACCGATATTGACCTTTGGATCAACGAGTATAACAATGTAAGAACGCATTCCGGCAAGAACTGCAACGGCAGAACGCCAATGCAAACATTTTTAGAGGATTTGCATCTGACAAAGGAGAAGATGCTGGACACTCACTATCAAAATGTTGTATCTTTACAGGTGTCAGGTGAAGCGGAAGCAGGCCCTGAGGCCCTGAGGCCCTGCTGAGAAGCAACCTGCCAGGAATAACCCGACTGACTGGGATGGTCAATGGGACTTGCAAAACAGGAAGTCCCTTTCCGGAGATTCATCCCATGAAAAGATGCCTTAAAAAATCTCCAATTGTCAGATCAAGTTTTAGCTACTACAATTTAGCCTGCGGTGATGGCATGCCAAATCCCGGTTCTGGTGGAGCCGGGCTTTTTTTTGGGCCAATACCGATTACCAACAGGATGTTTGATTAATCCCAATTCAATTTCTTAAATTCTTCTTTCATGGCCGGACGGTTTTTGTACTGGTGAAGTAATGAATCTTTTAAGGCTTTTGCAGCAGGTAATCCGTCTTTAAGCTTAGCCATTTGTTTTAAGTACTGTGCCAGGGAAACATATACATTACGACCAGTTTGTTCAGCTTGTTTTTCAATGGCTGCTTTATAATATCCCAATAATTCGGCAGGATATTTCAATTTCAGGTGGGTGGTATATTTAATAATGGTCTGAATACTATTCGAAGAACTGACGATTTTAAAGAGTTCATCAATCATTTGTTCTTCAATATAAATATTTGCTAACTCATCTAAGGATATTCCGCTGTAATACCCTCGTTTTTTGTTTTTCAGTTCAGCAATTAACTTATTTCTGTTAGCCACCCACCCCTCTGTTGGACTGGTCTGTTTATAAAATTTAAAATACTTAATGTCCGACGTATTTTCAACAAAGAGTTCCCTGGCCAGTTTATTGTATTTAATGGCTTCTTTTTGTTGCCTGTATAATTCAAGCAATTGGTCTTTCCATTGATGAACTGTACCGGGAGCATTATCTTGTTGTGCTGCTTTTATGCCATCAAGCATAAGTTTTTCTGCTTTTTCCGACTTGTTTGCAGACAAAGCCTGTTTTACCCTTATTTGTCTGAATTTCTCAAAATGCAGATAAGTATCAATGATATTGTCAGCTTCAGCTGTGCGGCCTTCTGATTGTAACAAGTTTATCTTTTCGCCCAGGTAAGTTTGTAAATAGTACTTTTTGCTCCAACCCTCTTCCTTGTCCAGCTCAGCTATTTTAGCATCTATGAATTCATAGGCAATATCCATTTGTTTTAAGGATGCAGCTGTTTCAAAAAATAATGGTTCCAAGCTATCTCCAACGCCATAATTTCTGTAATCAGCATTTTGCACCTGCTCATAAAGCCAATCAAAAATCCGTTCCTTTAACTCTGTTGGTACTTCCTGGTTAAGAATATTTTCAATAACCTGGAATGCTTCATAGATCGCCCCACCGCATTCGCCCGATGAATCATCCATGTATTGAATGGCTTTTACGCCCTCCATTGCAATGGCAGCCGAAATGCAAAAAGCTTCGTTCAGATTACCATTTGAATAATAATCATCAGCCTTTATTTGAAATTGACTCACATCGTTCATGGCATTACGACTGCTGCGATAATCAATAAAACCCCGGTCATCGTAATTATCAAATATTCCGTTTATCTGGCCCTGGTAGTATGCAATATTATCAGCATTCTGTACTGAAACAGGCTGTGAAAAGGTCAGCTTGATTTGATGTTTGAAGTCCTGATTTTTCACACCGTAGTCCAGCATAAAATTTCTTAAATCTGTTGGCTTGGCATCCTTTATTAATTGTACCCAGCTTTCTAAATTAGGGTCTTCATCATCTGATGAAATGGGGATGGTATTTTCGTCATTTATAGCTAGAGCAACAGCAGCAATGTGCTTACAAATGGCACCATCATAGGGGCAATCACAATAATAATCTGCTGATTCATTGTTGTTATTTGCTTTAATCTCTACTTCATAATTTCCGTAGTTGCCCTCAACTTCTGCATGCCAGGTACCATTTCTACCCTGATCGAGTCGCAAAATATTTCCATTGTCGAAATAATTTTGTCCGCGTTGTAATATTTTAGTGGGTATCTGTTTGATTAATTCTTGTATGGTCATTGTTTTGTTGATTACTTTCCAATGCAAAAATTCTTAAAGATATTGCCCAACACTTCATCTGTGTTGATAGCCCCTGTTATCTCACCCAAATAGTGTAATACTTCCCGGATATCCTGCGAAAGGAAATCACCTGAGATACCCGTTTCCAGTCCATCCACCACACGCAGGATGGCTTCGTGTGACTGTTGCAGGGCTTCGTAATGACGGGCATTGGTGACGATCACTTCGTCGTTATCGATGGCAGCGAGGTTTACTGTTTTGAGCAGTTCACCGGTGAGTTTATCTACATTGGTATTGTGTTTGGCGGAGATGGGGACGATGGCATCGGTACCGGTTAGTTCGCGGAACTCAGCTTTGTTAAAGCGCGCATTGACACCTTCCTCTGGCAATAAATCTGTTTTGTTGATGACGACGATCAGTTGTTGGTGATCAGTATCCAGGCGACTCTTTACATCAGTAATGGCTTCGTGGATCTTTTCATCCGGATCGTTCACATCCAGCATCAGGACAACAATTGTGGCATTGGTAATTTTGGAATAGGTACGCTCAATACCCATACTTTCAATTTTGTCTTTGGTGGTGCGGATACCAGCTGTGTCAATAAAACGGAAGGAGATACCTTCGATGTTGATGGTGTCCTCAATCACATCACGGGTGGTGCCGTGGATATCTGACACGATGGCTTTATCTTCCTGGAGTAAGGTGTTTAATAGGGTTGATTTACCGGCATTGGTATGGCCCACAATGGCTACCGGAATGCCATTTTTAATGGCATTACCCAATGAGAAGGAGTTGACAAGTTTCCGTAATAATGCTTCTATGTTGGTCACTAACTTGGTGAGTTCTGACCGGTCGGCAAATTCCACATCTTCTTCACTAAAATCCAGCTCCAGTTCAATGAGGGTGATGAAATTAAGCAATTGAGCGCGCAGGTTGACCAGTTCATTGGAGAATCCGCCACGCATCTGTTGTAAGGCGACACGACGGGCTGCTTCTGAACGGGAGGCAATGAGGTCGGCCACAGCTTCCGCCTGTGATAAATCCATTTTACCATTCAGGAAGGCACGTTGCGTGAATTCCCCTGCTCCCGCGAGGCGTGCCCCATTACGAATGAGTAATTGCAATATTTGCTGTTGGATGTAAGGTGCTCCATGGCAGGCAATCTCAATAATGTTTTCACCTGTGAAGGAATGCGGGGCTTTGAAGAGACTTACCAATACTTCATCGATGTCTTTTTCACCCTCATAAATGGAACCGAAATGGATGGTATTGGCTTTTTGTTCGGCGAGCCGTTTACCCGATTTGGCCGGACGGAATACTTTTTCACATACAGCTATTGCTTCGTCTCCGGATAAGCGGATTACTGCAATGGCACCCATGCCCTGGGCTGTTGATATGGCGCAAATCGTATCTTTCTCGCTTCTCATGGTCTCTTTTTTTGCAAAAGTAAGCAATTATCAAATACTTTGTGAACAAGAACGTCTGATGCTGGGGTAGCCGGTTGGTCTCGAATGGTATTTAATTTAATAGATCAGATTATTAGCACCAAAATAGGGCTGTGATATTTTGTTTTTTTTCGTTGGGGTTGGCATTTTTATATTAGAGAGGATAATATCGGCGTCGATGTGCGATCAAAAGCTGTTTGGGAGCTGGCTTTCGGTGTCTTTTTGGAAGATAAGACCGTTGTTGAGGTGAGGAACGTCGTCGTTGAGGTGAGGAACGTCGTCGCTGAGGTGAGGAACGTCGTCGTTGAGGTGAGGAACGCCGTCGCTGAGGTGAGGAACGCCGTCGCTGAGGTGAGGAACGTCGTCGTTGAGGTGAGGAACGCCGTTTTTGAGGTGAGGAAAGGCCTCGATGCAGTCGCGTACGCCGTCATTGAGGTAAATACTTACCGTTTACGCCCTGGCAATGCATGCCATTGGCGGAAGGTGTATTTTTGTTAATGGGAAATGTCCGGGTGAGGGACCCAAATAGAATTGCATCTGTCATCATTTCGTAGTATGGCTTGTGTTTAATACTTTTGGCCTTCAAATAAGTCATCGTGTACAAATCCCTCTGTTCATTTTTCAAAGCCGGAATATTGCTTGGTATTGGATTGGTGCTGCTGGTACCTGCCAAAGGCCAATCTTTTAAAGATAGTCTGCTCACGGCAATAGACCAGTCCTGCGATCAAAAAGAACAAGTGGATTTATATTTTGAATTGGGCTACCAATTGCGAAATAATAACATACAGCAGGCCGAATCAGCTTTTCTAAAGGGTCTGGAGATAGCCGAAGCAATTGACTATCCGAAAGGAATAGCCATTAACCAGTTTGGATATGGTATCGCTTTGGGACGCAGGAACGAGTTGGATTCTGCATTGTATTATTACCATCTGGCCAAGGAGACCTTAGATCGGTTAAAACTACCCGATGAATTAGGCCGGGTGTTGAATAGTATTGGTTTGACGGAGTATCGGAAAGGAAACCTTCCGGAAGCCCAGGAGAATCTCAGACAAGTTATAAGGGATAGTTCTGTCATCAGGGATTCACAACTGTTAATCATGGTGCATAATAATATGGCCATGGTGTTAAAAAAAGGTGGTGATCTGGTGGGGGCGCTTCAATATTACCAGGTAGCCTTGCGTATTTGTGAGCAGCAGAATGATTGGTTGGGTCGGTTCAAGGTTTTGAATAATGTGGGGTTATTATACGAAACCTTGAATCAACCAGAACTGGCCATTGACTATTTTAATCAGGCCTTGGAAATAAATCGGCAACAGGGGTGGCGCAAGCGCGAGGCCTGGCCCTTGCACAACATCGGGCTGGTGTATGAAGGCATCGGGGAATATGATAAAAGCCTGGATTATTATAAACGGTCTTTAAAAATCAAAGAAGAGCTCCATGATCAGCGTGGTATCTCCATTAGCTTGAATAATATCGGCATCATTTATAAGAATCAGGGGAAATATGATTTAGCAGCTCACTATCTTCAGAAATCGTTGGAACTTAAACAAAAAATTGGGCTGAAGGATGGGATTGCTCACACGCTTACTAATATGGGAAGTCTGCATCAGGCACAAAAGCACTACCATGCGGCTATTACAGCCTATAAGCAGGCCGAACTAATGGCTGATCCCATTCAATTGGTAAAGGAACAATTGCAGATTTATCAAGGGTTATGTAATTGTTATAAAGCGCAGGGTGAATTGCAGTTGGCGATTGCTTACCTGGAGCAATACAGCACCATCAAGGAGGTTTTATATAATGAGGAAAACAGTCGGGCAATTGCTAACCTGGAAATTAAGTATCAGACCGAACATAAAGAGAAAGAGAATGATTGGCTTCGGCAGCAAAATGAATTGAATCAAAGCAAAATTCGTTATCAGTTGATCATTGGCTTAATTTTGTGTCTGGCCATGCTGGTCTTGATCTACTTATTGGTAGCCCTGCAAAAGCGAAAGCAGCTGGTTCTGCAATCGAATCAGTTATTGGCACAGAAACACCGGGAAGTAGAGCAGAAAGCCAGGGAATTGGAAATGGTGAATACGGAATTACAACGTGTCTCACAATTTAAAACCGATTTATCGGGAATGATTGTGCATGACCTGAAAAATCCGCTGAATGCCATCATCAACATTGTCCATTTAGAGGATGAGCATAAAGATCAGATTATTGCCGATTCGGGTCGAAGAATGCTGAATTTGGTGATGAATATTCTGGATGTCAATAAGTATGCGTCTACCCAACTCGTGCTGCACCGCTCCAGGGTGTGCTTAAAGGATATCATCAACCAATCATTGATCGATTTTCAGTTTTGCGCCGGGCAACAAAATATTGCCATTGACATACAGTGTGCCCGATCTATTTGTGTAGAGGTGGATGCGGATTTAATTCTTCGGGTACTAACCAATTTGATCAGCAATGCGATGAAGTATTCACCACTCAATGGCTGCATTGATATACACGTCGAAGATGATTGTCCGACAGAAGTAAGAATAACGGTTAAAGACCAGGGTCCAGGGGTGTTGAAAGCAGATGAAGCGGCTATTTTTGAACCTTATACAGGTAGTTCTAGAGATGATACTAATTATGCTTCAACAGGTCTGGGATTAGCTTTTTGTAAGATGGCTGTTCAGGCGCATCAGGGGCAAATAGGGGTGGATAGCGGGCATAATGGCGGGGCAGTCTTTTGGTTTACGCTGCCAGTAGTATCTGGCAGCTTGGATTCGACCATGGATGGCGTATTAATCGATGAAAAGGATCTAAGCGCAAATAAGGGAGCGACTTTGGTTAGACAAAGTGCTGCAATTATCCGTGATAGACGAATAAGTGAGGTCGCCTTCAATGCTTTGTTTCAGGAATTGGAGGCCACTGATGTCTATGAAGTTTCCCGCATCAGTAAGATGCTTCATCAAGGTTCGAATTTGTTACAACCGGCTATAGAACCTTGGGTGGAGGCGATGCAATCGGCCGTGTTGCGTTGTGATCAGGAAAAATTTCGTAAACTTATGGATCTAATTCATCTCAAAAACTAAAGAATGACAGTGTCGATACCCGCATATATTCGAAAATTATCACTGGCTAAACCTATCTCTTTTCTGATTTATCTTGTGTTTATTGTATTGGCTGCCTTGCTAACCTATTATCTGGGTTTTACCAATGGAAAAGGTATTGGTCATCAGGGCCCCATGGCATCCAAAGGGAAGTGGGTCCTATCGGATGCTGATCTGGAGGGAACGGGTTTACTGTTTGTACAGGGGGAGTTTGAGTTTTATTGGAATCAATTGTTAACTCCGGCTGACTTTAAAAAAGCCGGGCGTCCCTATGCCACTCAGTACACCGAAGTGCCTTCGTTATGGAATGGGACCCGCATTAATGGGGAATCATTAGGGAGTTTGGGGTATGCTACTTACCGGGTCGAGATAGAAGTTCCTGACGATGGTTGGTATGGATTAAAGATCGGGGAGATTAATTGTGCCTATCAGTTATGGGCCAATGGACAACACATCTCGGTGGGGAAAGTAGGCCATTCAAAGATGGAGACCATTCCGGATTGGCGGCGCAAAGAAGTCTACTTTAAATCAGAAAACAAGCAGATTGAATTGATCCTGCAGGTGGCCAACTTTCATCACCGTAAAGGTGGACCAGAGGATGTCATGATTTTTGGCCGGGGAGAGGAGGTGCTTATGTACAAACTTTATAAGCATGGATTGGCGATGTTTATGCTGGGGGTATTGTTTATATTGATCCTCTTTTTTACCGGTTCTTATTTTTTTGGGAGGCGGGATGCATCGGTGATTTACTTTAGCCTGGTTTGTTTGTTCACGCTATTTCGTGTGGCCACAACTGGTGAAAAAATCTTGCTGGATATCTTTCCCTTCCTATCCTGGCAATTGGCCATCCGGATCGAGTATTTAGCTTTTACGCTCCTGGTGCCGGCTGTGATTGCCTTTATGCATTCTTTTTATAAGGATATCTTTTCAAAAAGCCTATTAAAAGTGATTCTGGGTATTTCCGTATCGTTTGGATTAACCTATTTGATATTGCCACCAGTCTTATTTAGTTATAGTCCGGCCTTCTACCAGTACATTGTTCTTTTTGCCGGATCGTATATCTTATATGGATTAATTCGGGCCGCATTCAAGAGAAGGATTTATTCTGCCATTTTTTTAATGGGCTATCTTTTCTTTTATTTGGTGCTGATCAATGACATGCTCTACTACAATAAATTGGTGCATTCGGCGTATTTACTGCCTTATGGCTTATTTGTCCTGTTTTGTTCCTATGCTTACGTGATGTCTAAGAAAATGGCCTTTGCGTATGTGGATGTGGAGCGATTAACCATTGCACTGGATCGTCATAACAAGGAGTTGGAAAAAGCCGTTGATCAACGCACTCATGAAATTCTGGAGCAAAAAGTGGCCATTGAACGTCAAGCCGAATATTTGGCCGGGACTAATCGGCGTTTGGTGGAGCTTAATCGGTTTCGGGAGGACATGACGGGGATGATCATCCATGATTTGAAAAATCCGCTCAATTCAATCATCAACCTGGCGCACATGAAGGATGTGCCGGATAAGGAGGAGCTCATTTGGCAGTCGGGTAAGTCCATGCTGAACCTGGTCATGAATATTTTTGATGTCAATCAAGCGCAGGATACGACAATCATCATGAACAAGCAACCCATCCATTTTTGCGAATTGATTGATGCCGCTCGGTTGGATGTGTCCATTAGTGCCAAATTGCGCGACATTGTTATTAATAAGATATGCCAGGATCATTTTGAGGTGAAGGGTGATCCCGAAATACTGAAGAGAGTTTGTGTGAACCTACTCACCAATGCCATCAAATATTCTCCCATAAAGGGCGAAATCAGCATGCGGCTAATGGAGCATGGCGATGGGGAACTCATCTTATGGGTGGAAGATGAAGGGCCGGGAATACGTGAAGATCTCCGGAAAGTCTTGTTTGATTCCACGAAACGACAAGGGCAGATTGATAAGAGTATGCGGTCAACAGGGTTGGGCCTAATATTTTGCAAAATGGCGGTGGAGGCCCACCAGGGAACCATTGGGGTGGAATCGCCCAAGGGGAAAGGGGCCCGTTTTTTCATTACATTGCCGGCCACCAGGCTAGAAAATGATCATTCTTATGACGAAACCGGAGCGGCAGGAGAGAGCCTATCCGATGATATAATGGCAGCTCCGATGGTTGAGAAATTGCACCCATTCCTCAACCAGCTGCGCTTAAAAGAAGTTTATGAAGTGAGTGATATAAAAAGCATCATCAGCCAGATTAAAGCCTTGAAGCTGGAGGGGATAAACAATTGGCTGAAAGAATTGGATGAGGCGGTGATATCATGTAATCACGAAAAGTACCAAAACACCCTAAATAAGATTCAGAACGATGAATTATAAGATATTGGTTGTGGATGATATGATTGAGAGTTTGCAAGTGATTGTCAACTTTATTCAGCGCTCTAATCCGGAATACACCATTTACCAGTCTAATTCCAGTGTAGCGGCCTTGCAAATAGCCTCCAAAACACTTCCGGACCTGATTATTACAGATTGGGACATGCCGGTGATGGATGGCATTGAATTGATTCGCAAACTCAAGCAGGAGGACCGGACCAAAGACATTCCCATCATCATGGCAACCGGGGTAATGTTGACATCCGACAATTTGAAACTGGCGCTGGAAGCCGGTGCCTTTGATTACATCCGCAAGCCCATTGATCCCATTGAGTTGACGGCCCGCATTCATTCCGCCATCACCATCATACAGGTGCATCGCGAAAACCTTGAAAAGAAGAACCGGGAGTTGGCCGAAAATGCCTTGTATCTGATCAAAAACAATGAGTTTATCATTGATCTGAAGAAAAAGCTCGAAGATTTTTCCGGTTTTGTGAATCTGCGGGAGATGGATAAAGAGTTGTTGAATGCCATTCAGGACGATATTGATGTGAAAATTAAGGCCGATAGCTGGGAGCGCTTCGATTTGTCCTTTCAGGCTGTTCATCCCCATTTCCAATCCAATTTGTTGAAGAAGCATCCGGATTTAACCCCCAATGATTTGAAGTTATGCACATTCATTCGCATGGGGATGAGCATTAAAGACATTGCTTCGGTGCTCTATTTGAGTCCGGATAGCATTAAAGTAGCGCGTTCGCGCCTTCGAAAAAAGCTGGCCTTGACCACCGATCAAAATCTGGAGGGTTTTCTGCTTTTATACTAACGATGAGATCTGCTGCCGCATTTCTCCACCCTACGTTACATGGTATGAGCCGCCCAAAGCATGACAATAATCATGCTTAGGACGGTCGTGTGTTTACCTCGTGTTAACCTTTTAGTAGGAATTATTGGGATTTAAGGTGCTATTCTTGTAGCGTGAAGAAGTATATTTTAATCAAATACATAAACAATTGATCTCTATGGAGAAACAGTTACTAAAACGTATGCCTGGAAGGCGTGTGCAGAACAGGCATGGGCTTTGGCACTGGGCAAAGTCATTATTACCCAAACACTACTTATTACTATGTGTTGTAATTGCCATGGGCACCTCGTTTCATGCCAGGGGCCAGGTCAATAATACCTTGCGAATCATTCAGGTGCATACGCCAGATCCTTCTTGTGATGAGTGTGGCAATAGCACTAATGGTGCGGATTGTGACTATAAAATTGAAGTTGAAAATACAACCGGTTTTAGTAGTGGCGATCGGGTTTTGATCGTCCAAATGAAAGGGGCAACTATTGAAACCGATAATGCAAGTGCCAATGCTGGTCAGATAACCGATATTGGTAATGCAGGGAATTATGAGTTTTTCATCATTGGACGGATAGATGGAAATTTTATTTTTCCCCGGGGTAAGTTAAAACGTACGTATGATGATGCTGGTCTAATTCAGTTGGTGCGCGTGTCAACACATACGGGAGATTATTCTATTGATCAGGAAATTGTGGCTGATGCCTGGAATCCAGTCAATGGGCAAGGTGGTGTGGTGGCTATCTTTGTTGAGGGCACCTTAACTTTAAACGCCAATATCAATGCTCAGGGAAAAGGTTATCAGGGGATAACCTACGATACCAGTATGAAAGGGAAGGATCATGCTGGCATTAATCCAGCTAACTTCATGGTTTATCCATCTTCACATATTGATGTCACAACCAAAGGGCAGGGTGTAGTGGTCGATGATCCAAATACTAATGGAGGACGCGCACCAAGAGCCAATGGCGGCGGTGGTGGTATTGCCGGAGATACTGGTGGCGGCGGTGGTTCCAACTATGGTGCCGGAGGAAACGGTGGTAATCGTTGGAATGAACTTACTATAGCAGCCGGTGGTATTGGCGGTGTTAGCATGCAAGAATACATTGCTACGAATCGTATATATTTTGGTGGTGCCGGTGGTGCCGGGTATGTGACTAATGATAATGCCTCTTCAGCAGCCAATGGTGGTGGATTGGTGGTGATTCGCGCCAAAAAAATAATTTCAAATGGTGCAGTCATTGATGCTTCCGGTACTTCGCCAGAACGATTAGTAGGTAGTGATCCCTACGATGGTGGTGGTGGCGGCGGCGGCGGCGGCTCCGTGGCTTTTGAAATACAGGAATTTGAAGGCGATTTAACGGTAAATGTATCTGGTGGTAACGGCCAGGATTTGATTACCAATGTGTACCATGGCCCAGGTGGCGGTGGCGGCGGTGGTGCGTTTTTGTATAACTTAAAAGCATTACCTGCAGGGATTACTGTAAATGCAGACGCCGGATCCGGTGGTGTGCATAATGACGGGAACGGAAATGGATCAACCGATGGATCAGTTGGTGGTGTGGTTTCTTATTTTAACCTGGTCTATTCCGATGAGGACTCCGATAATGATAATATCAGCGATTTTTGTGATTTAGATACCGATAATGATGGTATTATGGATTCGGATGAAGATGGCCAGACAGGTACTGATCCGAGTAAAGATGCGGATAACGATAATATACCCAACTATAAAGATAGCGACTTAATTGTTGCAGATGGCAGACCATTTGTCGATGCCAATGGGGATGGGATCAATGATTTATTTGACCGGGACCAGGATGGGGTTCCTGATTTTAAGGATCTGGACAGTGATAATGACGGTCGTCCGGATGCCATTGAAGCAGGCGGAAGTGCCGATCACACTGGTCAATATGGCATGTTTCCGGATAACAATATCAATGGATTAAATGATGCTGTTGATCCCTTTGCGCCGGGTGGACAAGCTTTGGCACTTCCAGATTCTGACGGCGATGGATCACCTGATTTCGTCGACATCGACTCTGATAATGATGGGGTGTCGGATGCTTTTGAGTCGGCAACATCAACGATAGCTACCGGGATTGATGCGGATAACGATGGGATTGACAATGCTTTTGATCATCATGTAGGTGGTGTCTTTAACACATTAGTCGATCGGGATGGTGATAGTCATTATGATCTTTTTGACATTGATTCGGATAATGACGGCATTACGGATAACTATGAAACAGCCGGTATCGCTTCTGTCAATACCGATACTGACAAAGACGGTATTGTAGATGCCTTTGATGTGGATGTCACCAATGGAACAGATGTAAATAAGGATGGTATTGATGACCGTTCGAATCCCATTGATACTGATTTAGATACTTTATTTGACATCCACGATCTGGATGCAGACGGGGATGGTATTGTTGATAATATTGAAGGACAAGCAACACTGGGTTATATCGCACCGTTAGGAATCGATACCGATGGTGATGGATTAGATAATGCCTACGATGTAACGAATGGCGGAACGACTATTATTCCTTCCAATATTGATGGGGACCTCAATCCTGATTTTCGGGATCTCGATTCTGATGATGATGGTGAATCTGACGGGATTGAAGCGCATGATCTGAATCAAGATGGCGTGAGTGATATTACACCTGCAAATGCAGATGCCGATAATGACGGAATTGATAATGCCTTTGACAAAACAGTCGGAAATGATCCAACAGATGGTGGTGAGCTGGCAACAGACTATCCAGATGTTGATGATCCGGGTGATGATCGTGACTGGCGACAAAACCTTCCCAAAATTACCTTGTCGGTAGATAAAGTAATTTTGCCGGAAAATAGCCAGGTTGCTACGATAGTGGTTACATTAAGTCAAACCACGTATCAAGCCGTGACCATACCCTTAACCTATAATGGTTCAGCTACCATTGGCGCTGGTGGTGACTATACGGTTGCTACAAACACAAATGCTCCTACGATTAACTCTATTGTAATACCTTCCGGTCAATTGTCTGGTTCGCTTACGATCACATCCATTGATGACAGTGCTGTTGAACAACCAGAAACAGTGGTCGTTACAATGGGAGCTGTACAATTCGGTAAAATTGAGGGGGAAAACAGCAAAACCATTACTATTTCGGATAATGATGCGGCAGGTTATACTGTTTCGGCTATATCTAATGCAGTGAGTGAGGTTGGGAGTACGGCTACCTTTAATGTAGTATTGAATTCTGCACCTTCCAGCAGTGTTATATTAGATTTAGGTGTGACTGCAGACCATTTGACGGAGGTTTCTTTGGATGCCGTTAATAGTGAATTGACATTTCAACCCGGAGATTGGAGCATCCCTCAAACGGTAACGGTTACAGGTCGGGATGATGCCATCGTAGATGGGGATCAGACCTATGCTATTGTCGTAAGTATAAAGTCGACATCAGATACGTATTATCAGGGATTGGCTTCACAAACCATCAGTGGCGTTAATGTAGATGATGATCAGGCACCGGTAGCCCAGGATGATAATGTTGATGGTGAAGGAAATGCTTATCAAACCAATGAAGATGTTCCCATTACCATTGATGTGGTTGCTAATGATACAGATGATAAAGATGCTCTAAATGTAGCTTCTGTTGATTTGGATCATTCTCAGGCTGGGATTCAAGATGCCTTTACCAATAGTTTTGGTACCTGGACGGTAGATAATTTAGGAAAGGTAACGCTAACTCCTCTGCTTAACAGTAATGGAGTGGCTACAGTTCAATATACGGTGGCCGATTCAGAGGGTATTGTTTCCAATGTCGCTACACTCACAATAAATGTGGTGGCTCAGAACGATGCTCCTGTTGCAAAGAATGATAGTGGTTCCACAACGGAAGATACAACGACACCATTTACCATTAATGTGGTTTCAAATGATGAAGATGTGGATGGAAATGTGGATGCAGAAACCGTAGATTTGGACCCTGTTACCAATGGCATCCAGACAGTCATGACAACTGCTGCAGGAGATTGGAATGTAAATACGAGTGGAGTGGTTTCTTATAAACCAACAGCCAACTGGAATGGTACTGGTGCTTCGGCTGCCACATTAAATTATACGGTCAATGATAATTTAGGACTGACTTCCAATGAAGGCGTGATCACAATCGATGTGACTCCTCAACCGGATGCGCCTACTGCAGATGATGTAAACTACACATTGAATGAAGGTACAGCTGTAAAAATTAATTGGGACGACTTCAACTTTAATTCAGTAGATGGGGCCACTCTTGATAAAATAGTTAGTGCTGTATTCAGTGATTCCCAGTCCTTCATATTTTTGGATATGAATGCCAATGTCGAATACGATTCAGGTACTGATGTTGTGTTTATGAATAGAGGTGCATTTACAGATTACTTCATTGATCAAAACGCTAATTTGACCTATGAAACAGGCGTTGACACAGATTATGCGATAGCTACACCTGAATCCATTGCTACTTTGGCCGACCTATGTTTTTATGCAGCACCAATTACCTACTCTAGTGAGGATACAAGGTTCGCCCGAACATATCAGTTGCAAGGAACAGATGCGGCGATCGTAAATGTTACTATTGGCTTCGATGTTATTAATACACCGGATGCACCAGAATTCCCTGCTTCGGTAGTGGCTGCTGTGGATGTTCCGGAGAATAGCACACGAGTGTTCGCCGCGCGTATCAATGCCATTGATATGGATGCACAATACAATCACACCTATACTATTTCAGGTGATGATGCTGCTTTATTTACGATCACGGATGTAGCTGATATGGGTGGAACCATTCACTACCTTGATCTGGTAGCACCACAGGATTTTGAAGCTTTAGTGAGCAAGACGTTTAATATTGTTCTTGAAGTGACGGATCCGGTGGATAACAGCTTAAAAGATTCACAGCCCATTGCGGTGACCATCACGAATGTGAATGAAGCACCAGATTCTCAGAATGAATCGGTGGATGTGACAGAAGATGTAGTGTTTAACTTTACATCTGGTCATTTTGCTTTTAATGATGAAGATGCAGATGACAATACCATCACTAACCTGATAGTAGCCACATTACCAGGTCATGGTGTGCTCTTCCTGGATGCCATGGGAACTAATGATCCGACAACAGCGGGTAACACATCTGTTTCTGGTGGATTTTCCATCACTGCCGCAGATATCGCTGACTTGAAATATCTGCCAGGTGTGAATGAAACAGCGAACACTTCTTTTACATTTAATGTAAATGATGGTGAGTTGAATTCTGCGGTGTATACCATGTCTGTAAACATGATCGGTCAGAATGATGAACCGACAACGGATAATGAAACGAATGCCATTTCTGAAAACGTGGGGAGTGTATCTCACGATGATGGCGACGGTACCTTGTTAAGCGGCGATAATGATTTGGATAACGGCACCTTAAGTGTCACCCTTATCGGTATGGATAATACGGGAACAGCGGTTGGTACGTATGGGTCATTAGCTTGGTTTTCAGATGGTCGTTACACGTATACGCTGGATAATGCCAATGCGGATGTAAATGCGTTGGCTTCAGGATCGACCTTAACGGAGACTTATACTTATACAGTGAGTGATGGACAAGGCGGTACTGCTACAGGTACATTAACCATTACCATCAATGGCGTAAACGATGCCCCAGTTGCTGATGATGAAACCAATTCCATTAGTGAAGGCTCTGTAAGTGTAGCTCATACTGATGGAAATGGTAGTTTATTAGATGGTGATACGGATGTGGATGGCGGTGCCTTAACCATTAGTTTAGTAGAAACAGATAATACTGGTAGTGTTGCCGGAACCTATGGTACGCTGAACTGGTTAGCAAATGGTACCTATACTTATGTATTAGATAATACCAATGCCACTGTGAACGGATTGGGAGATGCTCAATCGCTTACCGAGACATTTACCTATACCGTTAGTGATGGTAATGGTGGAACAGATAATGGTTTACTCACGATTACCATCAACGGGGTGAATGATGACCCAACGGTAACAGGTGGTGAAACAGCCATTTCAGTGAATACACCGCTGACTACTGAAGTGTTTACTGTAACTGGTAATGATGTAGATGGTGATGATTTAACATATGCAATAACGGCAGGCGACGATGAAAATGTGTTTACCATCGATGGTGCAGGTAAAATCACCACAGATGGAAGTCTGACACCCGGTACCTATACGCTAACTATCACTGTTGATGATAAAAAAGGCGGATCAGCAACCAGTACGGTTATTGTGCGTGTGAATGCAAATGTCAATCCTACAACCGATGATGAAACCAATAGTATCAACGAAGGTGCGGTAAGTGTCATTCACACCGATGGAAATGGTAATCTGTTGGATGGGGATAGTGATGCTGATGGCGGTTCATTGACAATCAGTCAAATTGGAACGGATAATACAGGTACAGTAGTAGGTACATATGGTACTTTAGCTTGGTTGTCTGATGGTACATATACCTATGCTTTAGATAATACGAATGAAAATGTCAATGGTCTTGGTGTCACTCAGACTTTAACAGAAACATTTACATATACTGTTCTCGACGGACAAGGTGGTACCGCAACAGGTGATTTAGTTATTACCATCAATGGGGTGAATGATGATCCAACTGTTACTGGCGGAGAAACTTCAATTTCAGTGAATACGCCAGTTTCAACGGAGGTTATGACAGTGGTTGGCAACGATGTGGACGGTGATAACTTTACCTATGCTATTTCTGCAGGCAATACAGGAAATGTATTTGACATTGATGCCGATGGAAAAATAACAGTGATTGGTGTACTCAGCGCAATTGATTATACATTAACGATTACTGTGGATGATCAAAATGGCGGTATCGCCACAAATACGGTTATTGTTCACGTAGGAACAAATGAAAATCCTACTGCCGATAATGAAAGTAATGCCATTAATGAAGGTGCAGTGAGTGTAGCTCATACAGATGGCGATGGTTCATTACTGGATGGTGATAGTGATGCCGATGGTGGTACATTAAGTATCAGTCAGATTGGAACTGACAATACAGGTACTGCAGAAGGTACATATGGTACTTTAACTTGGTTATCAGATGGTACTTACACCTATGCCTTGGACAACACAAATGCAGATGTCAATGGATTAGGTAGTGGACAATCGGTATCCGATAGCTTTACATATACTGTGATCGATGGCCAGGGTGGTAGTAAAACAGCAACATTGACAATTACCATCAATGGGGTGAATGATGACCCAACGGTAACAGGTGGTGAAACAACCATTTCAGTGAATGCACCTGTGACGACTGAAGTGATTACTGTAACTGGTAATGATGTGGATGGTGATAATTTCACCTATGCCATCACTGCTGGTAATATTGGTAATGTATTTGACATTGACAGTAATGGTAAAATCACAGTTGTGGCAGCAACAACTCCTGGCACCTATACTTTAACAATTACCGTAGATGATCAGAAAGGCGGCACAGCAACCAGTACGGTTACTGTGCGTGTGAATGCAAATGTCAATCCTACAACTGATGATGAAACCAATAGTATCAACGAAGGTGCGGTAAGTGTTATTCACACTGATGGAAATGGTAATCTGTTGGATGGAGATAGTGATGCTGATGGCGGTTCATTGACAATCAGTCAAATCGGAACGGATAATTCAGGTACCGTAATAGGTACATATGGTACTTTAACTTGGTTATCTGATGGTACATATACCTATGCTTTAGATAATACGAATGAAAATGTCAATGGTCTTGGTGTCACTCAGACTTTAACAGAAACATTTACATATACTGTTCTCGACGGACAAGGTGGTACCGCAACAGGTGATTTAGTTATTACCATCAATGGGGTGAATGATGATCCAACTGTTACTGGCGGAGAAACTTCAATTTCAGTGAATACGCCAGTTTCAACGGAGGTTATGACAGTGGTTGGCAACGATGTGGACGGTGATAACTTTACCTATGCTATTTCTGCAGGCAATACAGGAAATGTATTTGACATTGATGCCGATGGAAAAATAACAGTGATTGGTGTACTCAGCGCAATTGATTATACATTAACGATTACTGTGGATGATCAAAATGGCGGTATCGCCACAAATACGGTTATTGTTCACGTAGGAACAAATGAAAATCCTACTGCCGATAATGAAAGTAATGCCATTAATGAAGGTGCAGTGAGTGTAGCTCATACAGATGGCGATGGTTCATTACTGGATGGTGATAGTGATGCCGATGGTGGTACATTAAGTATCAGTCAGATTGGAACTGACAATACAGGTACTGCAGAAGGTACATATGGTACTTTAACTTGGTTATCAGATGGTACTTACACCTATGCCTTGGACAACACAAATGCAGATGTCAATGGATTAGGTAGTGGACAATCGGTATCCGATAGCTTTACATATACTGTGATCGATGGCCAGGGTGGTAGTAAAACAGCAACATTGACAATTACCATCAATGGGGTGAATGATGACCCAACGGTAACAGGTGGTGAAACAACCATTTCAGTGAATGCACCTGTGACGACTGAAGTGATTACTGTAACTGGTAATGATGTGGATGGTGATAATTTCACCTATGCCATCACTGCTGGTAATATTGGTAATGTATTTGACATTGACAGTAATGGTAAAATCACAGTTGTGGCAGCAACAACTCCTGGCACCTATACTTTAACAATTACCGTAGATGATCAGAAAGGCGGCACAGCAACCAGTACGGTTACTGTGCGTGTGAATGCAAATGTCAATCCTACAACTGATGATGAAACCAATAGTATCAACGAAGGTGCGGTAAGTGTTATTCACACTGATGGAAATGGTAATCTGTTGGATGGAGATAGTGATGCTGATGGCGGTTCATTGACAATCAGTCAAATCGGAACGCATAATTCAGGTACCGTAATAGGTACATATGGTACTTTAACTTGGTTATCTGATGGTACATATACCTATGCTTTAGATAATACGAATGAAAATGTCAATGGTCTTGGTGTCACTCAGACTTTAACAGAAACATTTACATATACTGTTCTCGACGGACAAGGTGGTACCGCAACAGGTGATTTAGTTATTACCATCAACGGAGTTAATGATGATCCAACCTTAAAGGGTGGTGAAACTACTATCTCGGTTGATGCGCCTGCTACCACACTTGCGTATACCATGTCTGGAAATGATGTGGATGAAGATGCACTGGTTTATATCATTACCAATGGAAATACAGGAAATGTGTTTGCCATCGATAATGATGGAAAAATTACCGTTGTTGGTGCTTTAGTTGAAGGAGACTATGTGTTAACAGTTTCATTGAATGATGGTAATGGTGGTGTGGTGATGGCTGATGTGACCATTCATGTGGTTACTAATGATAACGACGGTGATGGCATCCTCAATGAAGATGAAGATAAGAATGGAAACGGCGTCGTTGATCCCGGTGAGACAGATCCTAATGATAAAGATTCGGATAATGATGGACTTGAAGACGGCGTTGAAGATGCCAATAAAGATGGGGTTAAAGATGCAGATGAATCCGATCCTTTGGCTGAGTGTGATCCGGACAATACCCTTCCAAACTGTGACTTCGATGGCGATGGGTTACCCAACAGCGAAGACCCGGATGATGATGGCGACGGTGTGAACGATGGTGCCGACAAAGATCCGTTCGATAAGGAAACTGATACCGACGGTGATGGCATCAAAGACAAAGATGAAACCACTGACGGAAGTGATCCATTGGATGAATGTTCACCGGACAATACGCGTCCAAACTGTGACTTCGACGGCGATGGGTTACCCAACAGTGTAGATCCGGATGATGATGGTGACGGTGTGAACGATGGTGCCGACAAAGATCCGTTCGATAAGGAAACTGATACCGACGGTGATGGCATCAAAGATAAAGATGAAACCACAGGTGGTAGCGATCCTTTGGATGAGTGTGATCCGGACAATACCCGTCCCAACTGTGACTTCGACGGTGATGGGTTACCCAACAGCGAAGACCCGGATGATGACGGTGACGGTGTGAACGATGGTGCCGACAAAGATCCGTTCGATAAGGAAACCGATACCGACGGTGATGGCATCAAAGACAAAGATGAAACCACTGACGGAAGTGATCCATTGGATGAATGTTCACCGGACAATACGCGTCCAAACTGTGACTTCGACGGCGATGGACTACCCAACAGCGAAGATCCGGATGATGATGGCGACGGTGTGAACGATGGTGCCGACAAAGATCCATTCGATAAGGAAACCGATACCGATGGTGATGGCGTCAAAGACAAAGATGAAACCACAGGTGGTAGCGATCCTTTGGATGAGTGTGATCCGGACAATACCCGTCCCAACTGTGACTTCGACGGTGATGGGTTACCCAACAGCGAAGACCCGGATGATGACGGTGACGGTGTGAACGATGGTGCCGACAAAGATCCGTTCGATAAGGAAACCGATACCGACGGTGATGGCATCAAAGACAAAGATGAAACCACTGACGGAAGTGATCCATTGGATGAATGTTCACCGGACAATACGCGTCCAAACTGTGACTTCGACGGCGATGGACTACCCAACAGCGAAGATCCGGATGATGATGGCGACGGTGTGAACGATGGTGCCGACAAAGATCCATTCGATAAGGAAACCGATACCGATGGTGATGGCGTCAAAGACAAAGATGAAACCACAGGTGGTAGCGATCCATTGGATGAATGTTCACCGGACAATACGCGTCCAAACTGTGACTTCGACGGCGATGGGTTACCCAACAGTGAAGATCCGGATGATGATGGCGATGGTGTGAACGATGGTGCCGACAAAGATCCATTCGATAAGGAAACCGATACCGACGGTGATGGTGTCAAAGATAAAGATGAAACCTCTGGCGGAAGTGATCCGATTGATCCATGTGACCCGAGTCGCACAAGTCCGACATGTGACTTCGATGGTGATGGTCAACCCAACAAGGATGATCTGGATGACGACGGGGATGGCATTACTGATATAGAAGAAGGTGAGGGTGATACCGATGGTGATGGCGACATCGATAAGTTTGATGAGGATACTGATGGTGATGGCATTTCTGATTCAGATGAAGGAGATGTTGACACAGATGGTGACGGTACCCCTGATTATAAAGATTTGGATTCCGACGATGATGGTATTTCTGACTCAGATGAAGGAGATATGGACACAGATGGTGATGGTACGCCTGATTACAAAGATTTGGATTCCGACGATGATGGTATTTCTGACTCAGATGAAGGAGATATGGACACAGATGGTGACGGTACGCCTGATTACAAAGATTTGGATTCCGATGATGATGGTATTTCTGACTCAGATGAAGGTAATATCGATACAGATGGTGACGGTACGCCGGATTACAAAGACCTGGATTCCGATGATGATGGTATCCTGGATGGTGATGAATCAACAGGCGACTGTGATGATGACGGTGTTTTAGATCGCATCGATCCGGATGTATGCGTATTGGATACTGACGGTGATGGCATCCTTGATCTGGAAGAAGGTACGGGTGACACCGATGGAGATGGAACACCGGATTACAAAGATATGGATTCGGATAATGATGGTATTCTGGACATCGATGAGGGCAATGTAGATACCGATGGAGATGGAACGCCGGATTACAAAGATCTGGATTCGGATGCTGATGGCATATTGGATGCAATCGAAGGTGAGGGCGATACCGATGGTGATTTCACACCAGACTATAAGGATACGGACTCCGATAACGATAAGATTGATGATGCCTACGAAGGGGAAGTAGATACGGATAAGGATGGTACACCTGATTACATCGATACCGATTCAGATAATGATAACATTGACGATTTGATTGAAGGCAATGGCGATTTTGATAAGGACGGTACACCAGACTTCCGCGATGAAGATACCGATGGTGATCAAATTCTGGATGTAAACGAAGGTGTTTTTGACCGTGATAACGATGGCCAACCTGATTTCCGTGATGCGGATGAAATGGAAGTGTTAGAAGGATTTTCACCAAACAACGATGGTATTAACGACAAGTTCGTAGTGGTTGGTGAATATGAATACGATCACGTATCCATTGAGATCTACAACCGCTGGGGAAATATCGTTTATGAAATGGACCGTTACGATGACAGCTGGAATGGGGAGTCAAATGTTGGATTCAGCATTGGCAAACAGTTGCCGGTTGGCACTTACTTCTACATCGTTACCATTCATGATACAGGTAAGAAGTTGAACGGATACGTATACCTGAATCGATAAAGCATAGAAAAGGCCTCAGGTGATTCACACCGGATCACCTGAGGATCTAATCTAAAGAATAGAAAAAATGAGACTATACAATTATACAATTACTACCATCCATGCTTTTGCTGGTATACTAAACAGAAGAGCTGGTGTAGCTATGGCAGCAGCTTTCATTGGACTGTTTATCGTTTCGAATCAGGCCAATGCGCAGCAAGAACATCAGTACACGCAATACATGTTCAATACGGTGTCCGTCAATCCGGCTTATGCGGGTACACGCGATGCCATGAACCTCTTGTTATTGTCGCGTAATCAGTGGACAGGATTTGAAGGAGCACCCAAGACGCATACATTTTCCATGCATACACCCATTAGTAATTATAAAATGGGGGTGGGTTTGTCTGTGGTGGCCGATGAAATTGGTCCTGTTCGAAACTATTACATCAACTTCAATTACGCCTATCGCGTGCAATTAACCCAAAAGATGACCCTGTCAATGGGTATCAAAGGGGGGGTATATAACTATTATGCCGGGTTAACGGATGTCAACACTGGTCAAAGTGATCCATCCTACGCGCAGGATCTTGAAAAAAAGATGCAGCCCAATGCCGGTGCCGGCTTGTACTTGTATACCAACAAGTGGTATGCCGGTTTTTCCATTCCCAAATTAATACAAACCGATCTGGATGAGCAGCAGTCTACAGCTTCTACCTGGAGTGAACTGAAACGCCACTACATCCTGATGGCAGGCTATGTATTCGATCTGAATAACGAGCTCATGTTGAAACCTTCTTTCATGAATAAGATCGTGCAGGGTGCTCCACCGTCAACCGATATCGCTGCTCAGCTGATCTATCGTAATACTTTTTGGGTAGGTGCTTCTTACCGCATTGGTGATGCTGTGGCCTTTATCGGTAATGTGCAAATTAATAAACAACTGATGGTGGGGTATTCCTATGACTATACCACATCGAATTTAAATAGTATTAATAATGGCACACACGAAATAATGATCAGCTACGATTTTGATGGCTTTCTGAAGAAGAAAGTGAAATCGCCCCGTTATTTCTAGTAAAGTAAAATGGGTCAGGTAAAACGTATAAAGGCAAAAGTAAAAAGTAAGCAATTTCAAAACTTTTACCTTTTTACTTCATCCATTTAACTTGTCAGGTTTTACTACTTAACAATTAGAAAACTGTGAAAATGTTTAAAATAAAACCAATCATATTAGCACTGGGCCTGATGATTTCTGCTACAGGAATGGAGGCTCAAGTGTATAAAAACAAATTGGATAGTTTGGTATCCGGTTACCGGGTCAATCAAGCCGGTAAGGCATTTGATAATTTGGCCTATGCCAAATCCATCCGTCGATATGCCCCCCTTTATGAAAAAGGCTATTTGGCTGATTCGTTGAAAGGGGAGTTGGGGCAAGCTTATTTGAAAGTGAGCGAGACTGCATTAGCTGAAAATGTATATGCCTCTATCAACGAAAAAGCATTGAAAGGAAACGATCTCTTCTTCTATGCCCAGGCCTTGAAGTACAATGGTAAATATGCGGAGGCCGACCGGTACATGGCCCGCTATCTGCAAAGTAATTCGGATGATTCCCGTGCCGTGAAGCAAAATAATTCCCTGCCAACCATTGAGAAGATTTTATCTGAAGAGCGCTACCTCATTGAAGAAGTAGATTTTAATTCAGAATATTCCGATTTTGGCGCTTTTGTGGTGGAGGACCGTGTTCTGTTTTCATCAGCCCGTGACATTGATTACATCATTCGTCGCGAATACGCCTGGAAAGAGACCCCTTATCTGAATGTTTTCAGTGCGAAGATTAAGGGAACCGATTATTCCAGTCCGGAACTCTATTCCACCGCTCTTAAATCGATGTATCACGATGGTCCGGTTTGTGTTAGTGCAGATGGTTCTGAGTTGTACATCACCCGTAATAACTACAATAGTTTACTGGGCAAAAAAGGCATGAACGGTTACAATAATCTCAAGCTGATGGTGGCCTTCAAACAATTGGACGGGCTGTGGGGCAAACCCCTGGATGTACCTTTCAATGGGGATGGTTTTTCCACCGGTCATGCGTTTCTGTCGGCCGATGGTCAAACACTCTATTTTGCTTCTGACCGTGAAGGGAGCATCGGGGGATCAGATATCTGGTATGTTACCCGTCAGGATGAGGGGTGGTCAGAGCCGGTAAATTTGGGTAAGGATATCAATACCGAAGGTGACGAAATGTTTCCGTTCGTGGATGCCGAGAACCGTTTTTATTTCGCATCCAACGGACATCTGGGCCTGGGAGGACTGGATCTCTTCGTAGCTGCTCCCAAAGGGGCAGGATATGAGGTGCGTAACATGGGTTACCCCATCAACTCGGAGAAAGATGATTTCAGCTTATTCCTGAACCAGGATGGCGTGAATGGTTATTTTGCATCCAACCGTGAAGGGGGCAAAGGAGAGGATGATATTTACCGTTTTAAGATTTTGAATGCAGTTGCTTTTAAGAAGCATCTGAAGAGTAAACTGATCGATCTGAACACCCGTCAGATCATTGCCCATACTCCGGTTACATTGACGGACGAGCGTGGAGCGGTGGTGGCAGAGCTGGTTTCCGACCACCAGGGAATGATCGCCACCGAGCTGGATAACACAATCAATAGCCTGACTTTGGCTGTTAATACACCGGATTACTTCCCGTATTCTGAGGCGATCGATGTGACGGCAAATGTAGATGAACATGAAATGGCATTGATCCCACGTCCGGTATATGGTATTTATGGAGCTGTATATTTATTGCCTGACATGACGCCTGTGCCTGTAGTGAATCTTTCTATTGAACCCAAGGATGGTGCTAAAACAAGTATTGTGACTAATGCTGAAGGTAGCTTCAAAACCAAATTGCAGCCCGAAACAGATTATGATTTGGTATTCACCAAGCAACAGTTCTTTACCAAAAGGGTAGCATTCTCCACTGTGGGACGTGATACGGGTTATGTGAATTTGAATGAGTTCATGGAGTTGGAAATGGAAGAAGTCAAAGTGGGTAAGAGTATTGAAATTCAAATCTTGTATGATCTGGGTAAATGGGATATCCGTGAAGATGCAGCCGTAGAGTTGGATGATATGATTCAATTCCTGAATGATAACCCCACCATTGAAATTGAGCTGGGATCGCATACCGATGCACGTGGTTCGGCCAGATCGAATCAGGTATTGTCACAAAAGCGGGCACAATCGGCCGTGAACTACATGGTTGAACGCGGTATTTCATCCAGTCGTATTACGGCCAAAGGATATGGTGAAACACGTTTGAAAAACCGATGCGCTGATGGTGTTCAATGTTCCGATGCGGAACACCAGGCCAACCGTCGTTCTGAAGTCACCATCATTGCAATGTAGTACATTGTGTTTCGGCGTAAGACTAAACGGGGAAAATTTAGTATATAAGTGCGGAGGCCTTCCATTTGGAGGGTCTCTTTTTTTTACCTTTTTATTAAAGTTTGCGCATGACTTCGATTCCTTTTAATGAGACGAACTGAAATTACATAAAACATGAGTTAAGGGTAGGATAGGTTTTATTGAAGGGGTCATATGTTTTTATGGATAGAAAGAACGAACTGATTTCCTTATTTTAGCTGATGAAGTATCCGGCGTTTGGGATATTTAAGTATAGTAATTAGTGCCTCTTAGAAAATATGTAATTCACTATTATTCAAGTCTCTATTGTTGAAAACTTGTTCGAATCTATTCGGCCACTCAATCATGTTTCTGTGTAAAAATGCTTAATTTCAGGATGTTGATAGTTTGAGATTCGCCTATTTTGGTTTAAACGACAAAAGATGTTCAAAAATGAGAAATAGATTCGCACAACAATTATCGATTGGGCAAAAGCCCATCGAAGAAACCTGGATCAGCCCCAAGAGCAAAAATGCCATAGATGAATTATTGGCAGCTTTGAAAGAAATCTATTGCAATAAGAAGTATAATGAGAAAATATTTAACATATTGGACAAGCACATCCGTTCAGGGAAAAAAAATACGGGTAGAAGAGGTTTAGATTTGTGGATTGTTTTTGTGTTGGCCCAATTGCGCTTATGCCTCAATATCAGCTATGAGATGGTTCATAACCTGGCTAATAACCACCATGCTTTGCGCTATTTGATGGGCGTTGAGCGTGAGTTTGGCTATGAGCGAATTGAATTTGAGTATCAAAATATCTACGACAATGTATCTGCGCTTAGTGATGAGATGATCACCGAACTCAATGCCGTAATATTAGAGTTTGGCCACCGTGAAGTGTTTAAAAAAAGAAAAAACAGCATTGCGCTTAAAGTCCGATAGTTTTGTAGTAGAAAGCAATGTTCATTTCCCAACAGATTACAACCTGCTCTGGGACTGTGCCCGGAAATGCCTTGATGCCGTATCAGTATTTTTAAAAAAATATGAGACCATTGAGCAGTGGCGCAAACTGGCCAATTGGAGGTATGAGATAAAGGGTCTGATGCGTGAACTGGGAAAAGCATCAGCCAGTGGCGGCAAGAATAAAAAGGACAGGATGGTGTATGCTGCTAAAAGATACTTGACAAAAACCGGAGCGTTATTGAAAAAACTCAATGAAAGCCTCCCTGATTTCCCGGTAAACGACATGCAAGACTTATCACTTGTGATAATGATCGAACATTTTGTGCCATTGATGGAAAAGCATATTCAACTGGTTGATAGGCGAATTCTTAAGGGAGAGACAATACCCCATGAAGAAAAGCTGTTTTCCGTCTTTGAAACATATACCGAGTGGGTAAAGAAAGGCAAGTCGCGCCCCAATGTTGAATTGGGCAAGAAACTATTAATAACCACAGATCAATATGATCTCATTGTAGATTACCAAATTTTAAATGACCAACAGGATAGGGATGTTGTTATAGCACTGTCAGACAGAGTCCTGGCAAAACACACTGTGACTTCATGGAGTTTTGACAAAGGATTTTGGGCAAAAGAAAACAAGGAACTACTTCAACTAGAAGTTCCCAAAGTCGTTTTACCCAAGCTTGGAAAACTCACCAAAACAGAAAAAGACGAAGAGAGCAGCCAGGGCTTTAAAAGGTTAAAGAATAAGCACAGTGCCATAGAATCCAATATTAATGAGTTGGAAAACCGAGGACTTGATCGTTGTCCTGACCGGGGAATACTTCATTTTAACAGATACATAAGTCTGGGGGTAAGTGCATACAACCTTAAGAAAATTGGGCGACAGATACTCAAATTGAAGAAGGAGGAATACACTAATAAATTTGCAGCTTAGGGGATAATGACTTGTATTATTTGATGGGAATGGTATGCTCAATCCACTCTATTATGAATATAATTATTAATAAAATTGTGCAAAAAGCATCCTAGTTTCAATAAAATCGACAAGCAAGAGAAAAACAAACCTATATCAGCTATAGAATTGATATAGGTTCATATCATTTTTTGCTAATTCGTTAGTTTTCTTAGAACCACTAATTAGCTAAAGTATAAAAATGAATAGAAAATTTTTGGTTTGGGGCTTCCTGGTGGTTGTCTCTCTTACGTTGGTTTCATGTTCAAAACAGTCTGATCAAAAACCTAATATTATCGTTTTTTTTACCGATGATCAAGGCTATGCTGATGTCGGTTGTTATGGTGCTGAAGGTTTTGAAACACCACATCTGGATCAGCTGGCAAAGGAGGGAATACGGTTTACTAATTTTTATGCGCCGGCAACGGTGTGTACACCATCCCGGGCCGGATTATTGACGGGTCAATATCCCAAACGCGTTAATCTGCATGAGGCGGTGGTTTTTCCTTTTTCTCAACACGGTCTGGAGCCCGAAGCGTTTACCATGGCCGAAATGTTGAAGGAGAATGGGTACACGACTGCTTGTATTGGAAAATGGCATTTGGGGCATCAGGAAAAACACATGCCCAACAATCAAGGATTCGACTATTTCTATGGGGTGCCCTATTCCAATGACATGGATAATCATTTCTACAAGCATATGAATTTTCAGGCACCGCCATTGCCTTTTTATCGGAATACAGAACTTATTGAATCGGGTCCTGATCAGCGATACTTAACCCGACGCTATACCGAAGAGACCATTAAACAGATTAAAAATAGAGGGGATCAACCCTTTTTCATCTACCTGGCTCACAACATGCCCCACCTGCCCCTTTACGTGTCGGAGACTTTTGCGGGTAAAAGTAAAAAAGGATTGTATGGCGATGTCATTATGGAGCTGGATTGGAGCATGGGTGAAATCGTGAAATCGTTGAAAGAGGAGGGGATCTATGATAATACCATTATGGTGTTTACCTCCGACAATGGACCGCGTGTGGGATCGGCTAAGCCTTTACGGGGCCTTAAAGCTGAAACCTGGGAGGGCGGACAACGGGTACCCGGTATCATTGCCTGGCCTGAGGAGCTACCAGCTGGTATCGTGTGTGATGAACCCGTCAGTACCTTGGATCTGTTTCCGACTTTCGCTAAAATTGCAGGTGCGCCCCTTACAGGCGAACTGCAATTAGATGGAATGGATATAGGAAAATTGCTTAGGAATCCACAAACAACAGAACCGGAACAGCGCCCCTTCTTTTTTTATGCGCGCAATGGAAAACCGGAAGCCGTTCGTTTAGGGAAATGGAAACTGCACATTGCTAAAAGCATTGGGTGGAATGAGGGGATGGACGGTGATTTTGCAACATCACTTTATGATTTGGAGACCGATGTTCAAGAGAAAAATAATGTAGCCTCGAAACATCCGGAAATAGTCGCCAAACTGCGTCTGTTGGTCGATCAGTTTGATTGTCAGCTGGAGAAGGAAACTCAAAACGTATCTGCAGAAAAAGTGGATAATGAGGGATTATCGCGCCATTAATACGAAGCGGCGGATGCTTGCACATTTTGTGGGTAATGCCATTGGATGGTTTTTGATCGGTTTAGAGATGATTAAATTACCAATAAAATGGATACTCCAACTCAAGATCCTCCTTTGTTACAGGCTTTATTTGTTTCAATTTCAGCGGGCACTTTATGACCTGTAGGGTGATTTTTACACTATATTGCTGTTCACTGCCGGAATAAAATGTTTAACCGCATAGATCAGAATCCGTATGAAGCAAATTAATTTCAAGCAAGCCCTCAAATTAGGGCAATTGGTTCTTTTTCTATTTCTATGCCTTAGTTTTACGCTTCAGGGACAGGATTTTTCTATTCACCTTTCGCCATGGGGGGATAATAAGAATGAGGGGACCTTGGAACGGCCAGTGGCGACCATCAGTCGGGCCAATCAGTTGCTTAGGCGGGTGAAAGATCAGTATCCTGACCAGGATACTATCCGGGTGTTTTTCCACGAAGGGGTATATCGGTTAAAACACGGTATCGTTTTGAATGGGGGTGAATCGGGAACTGAAAAAAGGCCTGTTATCTTTCAAAACTATAAAGACGACAAAGTGGTCATTTCCGGTGCCATCCCTCTTAAACAATACAAAAAGCTATCCTATGATCACTTTCTCTTTCAAAAAAATCCTGCTATTGGGCGGCATATTATCGAAATTGATCTCAGCCAAACAGGTCTTACCGAATTTAATAAAATGCGATTATCCGGGTTCCGGGGAAATGAAAAGCCAATTCCGAGCAGCTTGCGGGAACTGTATTTCAACGGCCAGCCCATGCCGCTCTCCCGGTGGCCGAATCAGGCGTTTTCTGAATTCACCCATAGTGTGACCGATTCATCCGATGTGATTGCGCGCACAGGGATTGTTTATGAGGATTCACAGCCGTCAGCCTGGATGGGGGAGCCCAACATTCTGCTTCACGGCTACTGGAAGTATTTATGGGCCGATGCCTATGAGCAGGTGTCGCACATTGACACCCTCCGGAAGACAATCTGGCTGACGCCGCCCTACAACCATTATTACTTTGGTAACCACAAACCTTTTGCAGCCTATAATGTGATTTCAGAAATTGATCAGCCCGGGGAGTGGGCCTATGATTATCTATCGAAGAAAATCTATTTCTATCCACCCGGCGACGTGTCAGTTGCTGCCATGGAGCTGTCTGTTTGCGAAACACCATTGCTTTTCATCAACCATGCAGCACAGATCACGTTTAAGGGGATACATTTTCAGATGGGAGCACGGCAGGGAATCAGCATTGTCAATAGCCATCACATTAATATAGTCCAGTGCGAAATACATGGCTGTGCAGGTGATGGTATCATCCTCGCTAAGGGCCATCACAATACCATCGCTTCCTGCCACATCAAATACATGGGCCGCGGGGCCATTAAGGTGACAGGAGGAAACAGAGAGACACTGGAAAAGGCGGCGTTTCGCATTGATAATTGCCACATTCATCATCTTTCCCGCATTGATCATACCTATACGCCCGGCATCTGGGTGGATGGCGTGGGCACGCATATCAGCCATTGTAAAATGCATGATATTCCCAGCAGTGCCATGCGCATCAACGGCAATGATCACCTGGTAGAGTACAATGAATTATTTCAGGTGGTTACCGAATCCGATGACCAGGGTGCCATCGACATGTGGGGTGACCCCACCTACCGGGGTAATGTATTTCGGTACAATTACATTTATGATGTGGGTCCTTATGAGCAGGATGAGATCAATGCCCATTGCGGAAGAGCTGGCATGCGCTTTGACGATGCCATTTCAGGCAACCTGGTGTATGGCAATGTGTTTAAAAATTGTGCCGGGGGACACTTTGGTGCCATTCAGATCCACGGCGGTAAGGAAAACCTGATCTGGAACAATCTCTTTTATCAATGTACCAGTGGCATCTCATTCACGGTCTGGCGTCTGGATTTCTGGAAGAAATACAACAGTAAATCGCTTGATTTCTTCGAGAAAAACCGCTTCCTGTACATCACTAATTACCCGGAGCTGGTGCGGGTGAACGAGGAGATAAACCGGAATACGGTCATTCAAAATATCTTTATGAACTGCGGACAAACACTGCTGCGCCGGCCTGAAGCACTTATTTTTCAGGATAATTTGGAAACCAGCCTGCCCCATGGTAAGGGCGATCTGAAGAAGGTGATGGAGGCGGTGAACACCAGTCCGGAGATCAGGGAACAAATAATCTTTGAACCCATTCCCTTGGAACGGATTGGGCTGAGGAAGCAATGAGGCAAACGTTCCGCACCAATAGCGGCCGGTAGTGGTTTTGCCAGTCACCCTACATTGGAGGCAGAGCCCCTTTAGCTTTCAATATCCATCAATGTAAACGATTGATGGTGTGGTTGATGGTTTTCCAGTAGTGACGATGAAAACTCATGCTCTCCTCATCCAGCCATTCCCCAAGCAACTTACGTTCGCCATCAGGTTCAAATTGAACGGGCGCCACAGGCCGGTAAAATTCCGACCGCTCCGGATGAAACTGCACGGCAAACACATGGGGGTATTTCTTGTGGTAGATGGCTTCAATCACTTTTTTATCTTGTGACCAGGCACCTACTTTAAAGCCTTTGCCTGTTTTTTCGACGGCCTGATGGTGGTAACTGTTCACCTGTGGCTGTATGGCGGCAGGGGCACCTACTTTATCGGCCAGTTTTTTCCCTTTAAAGCGGATGGTATGAAAGTGTGAGCCTTGTACATCATAGCATTGGTCTTTCAGCTGTGCGTAATAATTCCGGTGAATCTGTTCGGTGGGTATATGGCTTAATCCGACCGTTTCATCACTGTGATATACTTCGGAGGGGATATCCTGAATCAAGGTACCTCCGGTGGCCACATTCATGGTTTGCATCCCCAGACAGAAGCCATGGATGAAATAGTCCGGTTTTACCTTCAAAAATGCAGTGTGTTTGGGGTTCTGCCGACCGCCCAACAGATGAAACAAGAAAGAGGCCTCGAAATAGTGGCGGAAAGGATCGGTCACTACCGTGCGTGGATGCGGCGTTTCACCATACACCACCGGTGGAATGTCCGGTCCGCCAAAAAAGAAGATCCCGGCACTTTTGGCAAACAACTCTTCAAAGGCCGCGCTGCAGGCATTGGTTTCGAATAAACTGGAAACCATTAGGGTATCCTTTATCGGAATGAGCTGCATGTTCAAGGTGCTTAAGCTATCTAATAGCGTCTGTGATTGTGAATAATCGTAGGTTTCATGCACCTGATAGACGCCGATCAGCTCAATGCCCTCCAGGTTCAGTAAGCCCTCATTTTGCAGCGTGTGGATCACGGTAATCGTAGATGTTGTAGGATGCGCCAGTAACAAGCGTTTTTGGATGCCTTGAGGCAGCTCTTCAGAAAGAAGCTGAGCCGACAGCAGTGAGGGTAATAAGGAGAGGAATATGAAAAATGTGCGCATGTTTTTGTTTCTAAAGATAGGATTTGACAGATATCTTGTACGAAGAATAGCTTGTTTTTTTTGTAGCAAGTCCACCGTTTATCAGATCAATGACTAATCAGTGATGAATAGCAGCAGTAGATTCGGCCAGCCAATGCGTACACCCTGAATGGACCGCCGTACACTTCATTAGCTCTCCAGTAGTCCGTAACTCCTGGTAAGTAGCCTTAAAGCAGTGGACAAAAGATGTACTGACCTGGATGTCAAAGCTACTGACCCCGAAAAAAGATGTACTGAAGGTGATTTTAAAGCTACTGGATAGGATGAAAGGTGTACTGACCTTGAAAAAATGGGTACTGACGGCGAGGCCAAAGCTACTGACCCACCTGGAAGGTCTACTGAAGCCCCCCGCACTTCTACTTCAAAAAATAGACCGCCCACTCACTTTTGCCGAAAATGGATATTTTTTCTATTTGATAAAATGTATTTTTAGCTGCTGTATTGAAATTAGAAATTAACCATCGCATTTGAAGAACGATAGCTTAAAATAACATAATAGGTGTCTATAAATCACCTATGGGGTGTTGTATAGACACCTTTAACCAAAGCTAAATGAAAAGTATAGACTATAGTCGTTTTAAAAGCGTTGGGCTCCATTCCCCCTATAAACCCATAGTATTGATTTAAAATCAAGGTAATCAATTCTTTTAAAGGTTTATGGATTTCTTAAGCTAACGTAGATAAGGGTGCATAACTTGAGTGTGTAATAGTAGTGGTGTGTAAGCCGCTTAAATTTAACTTGATATCTTTACGTTAGTCAGAATAAAAAAACGTGAAAGAAAATTTCGAAATTATGGATAATGGATTAATAAATTTCATGAAAAACTCGAAAGGATTTGCTAAAAATCCACTTGGAATAATAGCCTTATTCATATCGTTGATTTATGGCTTTGCCTGTATAGTTCTTAGTACTTCGATTGATAACTTTAAGGCTTCTTCAGAAAGACTACCTTTGATTTGGTTCATAATTTTGTTTCCAGTTCTAATACTTTGGGCTTTTGTGCATTTAGTTAAAAAGCATCATGAAAAACTTTATGCTCCAAGTGATTTTAAGAACGAAGACAATTTTTTAAAGTCAATGGATAGAAACTCCCAGACGGCTAAGATAAACGAAGAAGTTAATACAATTGTCGAGGATGTTGAGGAGCTTTCCAAAAATACAAATGCTGCACCGAAAAAGATGACTTCATCTGACATATCCTCTTTAAAACAAAATTATTTGTTAGCAGAAGATTTAGCAATCAAAGAATTTGGAATAGAATATCATGTTTCATTGAATCGGAATATGTTGATTAAGGTTGGTAAATCAGGGAAAAAGTTTGAATTTGATGGAATTGGCGAAAAAGATGGAGAGCTTTATTTAGTTGAAGTAAAATTTGCAACATTAAGATATCTTTCGAATCGACTTAAATTAAGAATTAAAGACTTCATTAATGAGATTATTGCAAATGAAGATTTAATTTCTCATTCAATGGTTGACCTGAAACCTGTAATTATAATAGTTTCTGAAGCAGACAATAATACAGCACTAGAAAGAGAATTCAAGGATTATATTAAAACATTTGATTATAAAATAATTGGTAAGGTTTACTCTTTCAGTGAATTAAAAAGAAGTTATGGACTAGAATAACGGAGCCCAACAAACCGCAATAAAGAATGCCTTGCCGAGGCTGATTTTGGGAGTTTAGCTCCCGCGCGAGCAAAGGCGTAATCAAGAAAGCGAATATACCACACGCAGCGGCACACTTCATGCGGCAAGACGTTATGCCTCATACAAAGACAGTAGATGAAAGTTAATTTAGATATAGATAATGTAGTAATTGATATTATTTCTTCTCGCTTAAAGAATATTGTGAGTCCGCTTGATATTATAAGATGGCTTGGCAATTTTAATCAAGCAGAATTAAAATATGCAATTGAAATAGCATCTAATTTAACAGTCTATACATCTTACGAAATAGAAGAAGTATTAAACCTTAGTTTTCAGAAAGTATATAAACGCTTAAATAAAAATGAAAGGATTATCGTAAATCCTGTTGGTAAATTTGGGAAAAGTGGAAGCATGATTTCATATTATTTCCAGAAAACTAATTTCTATAAAAAAAATCAGAGTAAAATTATATTAACTTCTTCCCTTGTTGATTTAGCTTTTGAAGAAGGTTACACCTATCATTTAGTTTTAATCGATGATTTTATTGGTTCTGGGAAATCGGTTGAGACATACTGTAAGGAAGTAGTTGACGCTATTCCAATTGCGAAAAATCAAAGATGCCTTATAAGTGTGGCGGGAATGGAAGAAGGTATTAGTCATATTTACAGCTATTTTAATCGCATTGAAATTCCGAAATCTAATATTTTTAAAAAAGCATTTTCTGCCAATTCTAGTTATTTCGGATATAGAAAGTATTTACCTTATCGAAAATTAGCATATAAGTATGGAGAAAGATTAACCTCTCCAACAAACAAGAAAAACAGGACAGAGAAATACTTTAATGCTTTGGGTTATGAAAACTCGCAGGCATTAGTTTCTTTTGCTCATGGTAGTCCCAATAATACACTTCCAATAATTTGGTCAAATAAGAATCATTGGTTCCCATTAATTCCTAGATTCTTTCAAGATAAAGTCAATGTTTCTAGAGACTTTCGAAAAAATATTTCATATGAACTTTCGATATTAAAAGAATTTGGAGGAGAGAATATCCAAAATCAATTTTTTACATTTCAAGTAAAAAAAGGTAAGAAATATTTTTCCTCAGTAAGTAAGATTGATTTTTCTATATACTCAATTATTAAGCTAATTCGTTCAGGATACTCAACAGTTAGTATTTGCCAAAAGCTAGGGATATTAATTAACGATTATGAAGCTATAATTATTGAAGGAAAGAATCGAGGGCTATTTGATACGGATGGAAAATTAACGTTATTTGGCCTAGAACTTTATTATGATGCAAAAAGATGTATTGACAGAAAAAAGAAGGGATTTGACTATGAGAAAAAAGACATATATGAAATTAGAGAAATAAACTATTTACCAAGTACATTTAATGGGGAATCATAAAAGGCAAGCTATTTCGAGTCAGTTTATGTTCAAAGTAACATTTGAAGGACAAGAATACATAGGCAGTAGTCTATGTAGGGCTGAAGCATCTTTTCAACATTTACTACACAAAGTCCTCCTGCGTCGGATTCGTGTAGTAAGTGCTTCGCATAATTTTAAAATTGAGTTGCCTTTATGAATTCCCTATTATTAAATAGTTTGCCGCCAAAAGTCAAGACTGTACATTCTGATAGTTTTTTTAAAAATATTGAAAATTACTCAAAGGTACTTCGTGGAAAGAATCTTCCTGTTATATTCTCATTGGCTCACCTATGTTTAATGGCGGGGGTCAATATTCAAAACATTACTCAAATATGTAATTCGAATAGAATCAGACATTATAAAAGATTCAAATTAAAAAAGAAAAGAGGAGGTTTTCGAGTAATTCAGACTCCGCAAGAAGAACTAAAATATTTACAGCGATGGATTCTAGTAAATATTCTAGAGAAAGTTCCATCTCACCCTTCCTGCAAGGGATTTGATAAGGACACTTCTATAAAGGCAAATGCAGATGTTCATATTGGAGCTAGTTCTTTACTAAAAATGGACTTGCAACGTTTTTATGATTCAATTACTGAAAATCGAATATTTGGTATTTTTAAAAGTCTTGGTTATCACCCAAATTTGGCGGTATCACTAGCAAAGATTTGCACCCTTGTACCTGATGAATATATTTTACGTTCATTTAAGCTAAAAGAGAAGGAATTGAAAGATTTGTTAATCGATAATCAAATAGGGATTCTTGCGCAAGGAGCTCCTTCTAGTCCAAAAATTTCAAATTTAATTTGTCAAAGTTTGGATAGAAGACTTTTAGGATTAGCTGTTAAGCATGAACTTAAATATTCAAGATATGCCGACGATTTGACTTTTTCAGGGGATTATGAGAATCTTATAAAAGTTAAGCGGATTATATCAAGAATTGTAAAAGAGGAAAAATTATTTGTAAATCACTCAAAAACAAAGCTAATTAAGCAAGGTGGTAAATTTTTCATTACAGGCTTAAATGTTGATAATGATAAAACTACGATACCAAGAAAGACAAAGAAAAAAATTGAACACCACTTGTTTCATTGCAAAAAAAATGGAGTTGCAAATCATTTAAAAACATGTGGCATTACAAATAGAAATTTTAAAGATTGGTTACTAGGTAATATTGCCTTTGTGTTTTCTGTTGAACAAGATTTAGGAAAGAAATATTTTGATGATTTCAATCAAATTCAATGGCCAATATAAAGTACGAGGCATAACAATGTGTCATAAGTAATGCGGAAAAAGTGCTAAATATGAACGATTTAACAATTAATAAACAACAGTGTAATTTGATAGTTTGGAGCTTCAAACCCCCGCACTACTCATAGTGTGCCGAGAAGCAGAACATCGGCAAGATCAAAGTTCTGCATGCTGTAAATAAGATGGTGGAATCTGGCAATTGCCTGATGGCCCACCTCCTTCGTTGTGCAGGCAAGGGAGGCAAACCGCCCAAAGGTGCTTTGGTAAAGAGCCAAGGTGCTGAGCGTTTGGGAAATCCTATGTCATGAACATAGGCAGGTATGAATACAGGAGTTGAACGCAAGTGAACCCTTGAAGAGGAGTCGAGAAGTGGCCACATCCAGTCAAAAGCTACGGAGTATGAGACGGAGTGATAAGTTTAGCGGAAACCTGTTTACTGGCTAAGCGACTGGCGTCTTACAGAGGGCAAGACCTGTATTCCGGCTTATTTATGGAACTCGGGAACCAGCATAATGATGAAAAGAGAAACGTACAACGGGATCAACCCGAAGACAGAATATCGATGCGTTATGTTGGGACGGACTGGTTTGTAGTAGTGATGAAGTACCTGTAATGGGTATGGAGCGAAGGAACCAGGTTATACAGTATCATAACATTTAACAACTCAGCAATGAGGATGACTTTATGGGATGAAACAAAATCAGTACCGATAAGCAAAGACCAAATTTGGTCTGCTTATAAGAAGGTGAAAGCCAACAAAGGGAGTGCTGGAATTGACTCGATAAGCATGGATGAATTTGATGCAGATCGCAGTAAACACTTGTACAAACTTTGGAATCGCATGGCATCAGGCAGCTATTTTCCTCCTGCAGTAAAAGAGGTGGAGATTCCCAAGAAAGATGGCAAGATTCGTCAACTAGGGATACCTACGATTGCGGACAGGGTAGCACAAATGGTTGTAAAAGATTATCTGGAACCACGTATGGAGAAAATCTTTCACCCTGATTCTTATGGTTATCGCCCTAAACGAAGTGCTCATCAAGCATTGGAACAGGTGCGTCAGAACTGTAGGAAGTACAACTGGGTGATTGACTTGGACATCAAAGGATTCTTTGATAATATTGATCATGCTAAACTGATGCTGGCGGTTAAGAAACATGTTTCTGAGAGGTGGGTTTGTATGTATATCGAAAGATGGTTAAATATGCCCATACAAAAGAAAGATGGAAGGCTTTTAGACAAGCATGGCAAAGGCACTCCGCAAGGAGGTGTCATCAGTCCGCTTTTGGCTAACCTCTTTCTGCACTATGCTTTTGATATATGGTTAAGTCAAACCAGTACCACTGTACGATTTGCAAGATATGCCGATGATGCAATCGTACATTGCATTAGCAAAGCACAGGCAACATGGGTACTACAGAAACTAAAGGAACGCATGCAAAGCTGCGGACTGGAACTGCATCCGGAGAAAACAAAGATTGTCTATTGCAGAGATCATCGCCGAAAGGAAGATTATCCAACAGTACAGTTCGATTTTCTGGGGTATAGCTTTCAGCCTCGCACCTGCAAGTCAAAGAAAGACGGGAAGTTATTTCTGGGCTTTGATTGTGCCATTAGCAAAAGTTCGAAGAAACGTATCATTGCAAAGCTGCGAGAATTTGATATTCAGCATCTGACTTTTAAATCAGTTGTAGGAATAGCTCAATTCCTCAATCCTTATATTCGAGGTTGGATAAACTATTACGGCAAATTTAGAGGTAGCGAAATGAACTCAATTTTTCAACTGTTGCGAAGGCGTTTAGTATTCTGGGCACGAAAACGGTACAAACGTTATAAAACCAATCTTAATAAGGCCTACAAATGGCTATACAGAGTGAAGGAACAATATCCTCACTTGTTTTATCATTGGCAAATAAGATTATGTACATAATAATGTTAGATTTGTATAACAAGAGCCGTATGATGGGAGACTATCACGTACGGTTCTGTGAGAGGCTTAGGGTGAAGCTCCCTTTGCCTACTCGACCACGAGCCGTTAGCCCCTATATTATGAAGATTATACTATATATAATTATTGTTCTATCAACATTGGATTGTTTTAGTCAAATATATGATGCTGAAACACTCGAAATCATTGACTCTATTAAAGTATATATGGGAGAAGATGATTTGCCCCAAGACCTTATCAATATATCAAAATCATATCCAGAAGATAGAATTTCATGGGTTACATTGCGACAAAAGGAATACAGTGGAAGTTATTTAATGTTGGATAGCAATATTTATTGCAGTGATTCAAAAACATGCTATACTCAGCCTTTGAGTGTTGATATTGCAACTTTTCAAGTTCTAAATTCAACAACATATTCTAAAGATAAATTTAAAGTATACTCTTTTGGTTCTCTTACTTGTGATGATTGTGAAGCTTGTTGTGGCGGGTGTTCGTGCGACATTTTTGTTTTAGAAAAAGCGAACCCCGACAGCTTTATGATTATTAATGAACCATATACAACAGATAAAGAAAATGTATACTATTTCGGTTCCTTAATAGTTAAAGCTGATTATAAAACATTTAAAATTCTGAAAGATACAACAGGTTTTTCAATATCAATAGATAAAAATAATGTTTACTTAAGTGGAGATATAATAGTTGGTGCTGACCCAAAAACATTACTTTTTGATTTCGTAAAAAAAAATGAAAAGTATTTAATTAGAGACAAGAATAATTATTGGACATACTACTTGAAAAAAAGAGAAATTATACGAAATTATGATTAAACATACAGGGGCTAACACGCGGTCATAAAACATTGGGGACGAAGTGGTTATTCAAGCTTTAGTTCTCGCATCAAAGTTCGTTGTACCTTGATAGTGAAGCAACTCCGAAATCCCCAACGATTTTATACCGCCATCCGTTGTAACCCATTTATTCACAGCTTGCATAAAAGATTAAAGAATTTATATATGACTGAAATTAGAAATATTATTACTATTATTTTTTTATCAGCAGTGTCAATTCTTAATACTTCTGCTCAGAATCCCATAACAATCGGCCGGTATGATACGATTGTTTCAAAAGTGTATAATGAGTCAAGAGTACTTAGGATAAGTGTGCCGACAGATATTGCAAAAGGAAAACAAGATAGATTTCCTGTGGTTTTTGTACTTGATGGAGCAAATCATATTTATCCTTTAACTGGCATGATTCACAGATTTTCATTTGATGAAGGGTGTGAAGTGACACCTGAAATGATAATTGTGGGAGTGGAAACTAAAAATAGGTATGAAGAATTAGTACCAAGTTTTGAAGACGACAAGTTTAGCAAATATTTGGAAGATGAGTTAATACCTTTTATTGATGAGAATTATCCTACAATGCCTTATCGAATATTCATCGGACATTCGTTGGGTGGCTTAAGGGTTGCACATACGGCATTATATCAACCTGATTTATTCAATGCATATATTGCGGTTGACCCAAGTTTAGGAAATGCAAATAATGAATGGTATGATATTGCAAATTCGGATATTAATAGTTTCGATTTGAGAAATAAAAGAATGTTTGTAGCTATGTCACAAACAATGCCTCAAAGTATGGTTCAAGATTTAGAGTCAATAAAAAAAGATACTACAGGAGCATCTAACCATATGAGGAAAATAATAAATTTTTCAGAGTTAATGGCTAATAAAGTCTCAACAGGCAAGACATTTAATTGGAAATTTTACCCCGATGAAACTCATTCAAGTATTACTCAAATTGGCATGTATGATGGTTTGAAATTTATCTATGATTATTATCTAAATAAAACGTGGCCAGAAGTATTAGATGGAAAGAATTCTACAGAAGAGGCTCTTGATATAATGATTAATCATTACAAAACGATTTCCGAAAATATTGGAGCTGAGATTCTACCAACAGAAAAGTTGCTTCAAATGATTATAGGAGCAATAAAAAGGAGAGAACAAACTGAAAAAGCCAAGTTGTTTACTGAGTACTACCTAGAGATTTATCCAGAAAGTAAAGAAGCTAAAAAACTAGCTGGAAGATATTCTGGTAATTAAAAAACGGGTTACAACAAAAGCTAAATTTCATGGGCGGCAATGTGTGGTTCGTAAGTTTAGTTCAATTAAGAAACACCAGCAAGCCAACTAAATTGGTTTGTTTAAAAATATAAGCAAATTTAATCGGCTTGCTTCCGTGCGGCTTGAAAGGACGGTTCTTTAAATCGCCCACGCAACTTAGCAAGACCGTTGGCAGCAAGCTTAAGAAACATCGTGCAAAATTGAAAGGTTTATGGAATTGTTTGATTTTCCTAATAGAGAGACTTGGCAAAAGCGTTGTGATTGGATTGAAAACGAAATAGAATCTAACATGACTGGAGGAAGCTATCTTGTAAGCGACCATGCAACAGCTTTATTTGCAGATTTACAAGCTTGTTATTGTGTTGGAGCATGGTTGTCGGTAATTGTATTATCAGTATCAATTATTGATGCTCATCTAAGGGAAACTGAAGCAATGGACGATAAAATTGGAACTGCTAAATTACTAAACGACTATTATGAAGGACCATTTAATATAAATTGGTTAAGAAGATTAAGGAATAAATATGTTCATGTTGACGTTGACAATCCTGCATTAGAGATGAATCATCAATATGAGAAACGTGTAGAAATGGAACAGGATGCAACGAAAGCTGTAAAAATGATAATTAAGGCTTTCTTTCAAAGTCCAGGTACATAATTGAAGGATTAGCATTAAGGTGATGCACAGGCATTGACATAAGTTTATATAAGAAATTTAAGTTACTGCCTGTTAGGTAGGTTCGATTCCTACATCCTTCACAAAGATTAATGAAAATGATAAATAGAACAGATTCATACAATACACTTCAAAGACAAGTTCAAGAGTCGTTTGATTTTGCAGTTATGATTTGCCATTCAGTTCCTGCACTCAAATTACAGATGAAATTACTTGATGAAGAAAAAATTAATAAGCTTCCTGACCCAGATTACTTTACATTAAATACAACTACTGAATTAAGAGGACAATCCTCTGGATACAAAGAAAAATTAGCAACGTATTTATTCTTGAGTTCTTTTTCATTTTTCGAGAATTATTTCGGAGCAGTTATAGATGAAATATTTTCTTTTAGTACTTTAATCCCAACAGAAGAATCATTAAAAGATTCTCTTGATAAAAACACTGATACAAAAAGCAAAAGAGCATTGCGAAGTGGATTCGATCAAAGACATCAACAGCGGTATGAAAAATATTCAAATGAATTAAAATCTAACGACTATATTTCACCTGATAAACTAAAGACGATTGTTGCATTTAGTAACTCACATTTCTGAGTTGCGAACTACCTGAATATCAGGTAAAATAAAACGAAAAAATCACAAAAAAAGCTGCATTTTCTGATTGTATTTTGTTAATTTTAAGTCTGTTAACAAGTAAAATACAAAAACAAGCAAGATCATGCAGCAAAACAAAAATACTAAATTTAAAGGAGAGCTTACCACGATCATAAATGAAGAAAGCGGAATTGAAAGTAAACTGGAAAGTGTTATGAGTTTATTTGCCATAAAGAAACAGCTATCCGCTTTCGATTCACTCAAAAACAGAGGGCATAATTTATCTGATCTTCTGTGCTGTTTAATCTTAATGTCACTTCAGGGAGTCAGTAATGTTTTTAAGCTAACCATCCAGAAACAAGGTGTTAATAAGGATGCTTATTATTCTGCCAAGAATAATGAATACATCAACTGGCATCAGCTTTTGATACTGACAGCACATCATTTTCGATGGCTAATTAGCAACCGGCCATCTTTGCAAAAAGAAGGTATAACTGCACTTATTGCCGATGACTCACCGTTAAAAAAGACTGGCAAGAAAATGGAGAAAGTGAGTATGATACATGATCATGTGACCAATACTTATATTTTGGGCTTTAAGTTGTTAGTTCTTGGTTTCTGGGATGGCGGAAGTTTCATACCTGTCAGTTTCAGCCTTCACAGAGAAAAGGGAAGTAAGCTAAAAAAAGCAACCGATGCCCATAAACAATCCGTACGGGCTGAGCAAAAAGCAAATGTTAATTTAACCAATGCTCAACAAGCACTTGAGCGAAAACAAACGGCAGTTAACAAACACAAGGCTATTACGGAGAATACTCCAACTAGAACAAACCTGAACCGGCTTATCAATGCAGCCAATGCAGAAGAAAAAGCAATGCAAAAGGTTGCTTCCTATGAAAAGCTATTACAGGAGAAAAAAACTCAACAGGAGAAGTTAAAACAGGAACGGGATAAAATAGCAAAGACCAATCCCACCTATGGTTTAAATAGAAAGGAAAAAGCAAAACAATTCAAGAAAAAGAGAGCAGCAGGCAGCTGTGGCAGCAAGCGCGCCAAAGAAGCAGATATCAGTAAAATCGACATGCTTGTCACCATGCTAAAACAAGCCGTAAAAAAAGGATTTGTACCAGATTATGTCCTGACCGATACATGGTTTTTCTGCAAAGAACTGCTCTTAACAGTCAATGATATGGCTACAAAAGGAGTCAAACTATTATCCATGGCTAAAATGGGAAATGCCACATACACACTTGTTTCCGATGGGAAAAAGTACAATATCCATACGCTGCTTAAAATGAGAAACCGGCAAGCAAAGTACAGCCGGAAGCTTAAGGCTCACTATATTAAAATACCAGTTGTATATGCAGACATACGTGTTGACTTGTTTCTTGTAAAGTTTGGGGGCAATGGTACATGGAGGCTGCTGGTAACAAATGATTTAAGCATGACCTTCACGAAGGTAATGGAAGTATACAAATTGCGTTGGAGTATTGAAGTGTTTTTCAAGGAGTGTAAGCAATATCTACACTTGGGAGGTTCCCATTCAAGTGATTTTGATGCTCAAATTGCAGACACTACACTGTCTATGATTCAGCATATCATGCTTGTGTTTTTTAAGCGCATGAACCATCAGCAGAGCTTTGGTGAGATATTCAAGGATGTATCCGATGAGTTGATAGAAGCCACGCTCGCTGAGACAATCTGGGAAATATTTATTAAGGTAATGGTAGTTTTAGCAGAGATTATTAATGCGGATGCCATGGAAATGCAAATACAGGCGATGCGAAAACCAGAGGCGATGCACATGGTGAAGAGGCTAATATGTGAAAGAAGGGAACTCAAAAGTGTGGCATGAAAAACGCAGACTCCCCATCTGGGTCGTATGTAATTGCTACACACCTTGTTGTATTGTGATATTTTAAGTTACATAGTCCATTTGGGCAAAAATACTAGCTGATTTTAAGCATATTGCATCTCAGAATTATTAGTTAGTAATCTGAAAAAATCGGTTAAAGATTTAAAGGCTAATCAAATTCCTGACTTTATGATTAACAGCCTAAAAATTGACGTTTCTGAGGATGAAAAGGGAAAATATAATACATACAGACAATTAAGAAATGATATTGCACATGGAGATAATCCAAACCTGACTTTGAAAAAAGTTAAGGAAGCTAATGCTTTCTTAAGAAAATTTGCTGCAAAGATTGATGATTTTCTGACAGAGCACTTCGTTAAATTGAATAATTATATAGATTGATAATATAATCCATAAACTATGATACAACCTTATAGAAATGATTTCCATTTAATGCTAAGAGAGCAAATTGGATATTACCCATGGATAAAAGACCATTCATATCGTTTGAATAGACTTATATATGGCGAAAGACATTGCCCTTGCGATAGAGAAAGCAGTGAACGAAAATTAATAAGAAAGATAACTGATGAACAGGTTTGTGATAACAAATTTATTGATTTGTTATTTAAAGCACTTATTCGTTCTGAGATTAGGTTTATATCAAGGTTTATTCCTCAGAGAAGCCACGAAGAAAGACTTACAGGTAATCTTGTATCTGAAATGTCTAATTCTATTGAACTAATCAAAGATTTATTTACAACCCATTCAATTGAAGAATACGGAGAAGAAAAGCAAGTTGATTTTTTCTATTATGATATGTCACAAGGGGGGCAACTTGAGACTTTAACTGGTGCGGATTTGGCTATCGGCATATCAATTGACCTACCTGATTATCCAAAGACCAATAAATCATTCGTATTTCAAGCAAAAAAAATAAACAGTTCTTCACAGTTAGAATTAAAACAATATAAAACGTTGGTAAACAATTTTTCAGAAAATTCTGCTTACTTATTCTATGATACTGATTTTAGGACATTAAACTGTCCGTTTGTTCTTGATACAAATGATTATACAGTTAAGGACAATGCAAAATCAGCCGAAGAAAAGATTAACAAATCGTTCTCTATAAAAAAATCGGATATGTACGATGGCTTGCCATTATCTTCTTTCATTATCTTTAATTTACTTGAAAACACTGCACGGGGACAAAAACATAGTTCATTATCACAATTAGTAAATGATTTTAGATATTCAAATAGGGATATAGAGTTTAATGGGAGATTGGCAATTCTTAGTATTGGAAAGAAAATAGATTTCTCAATTAATAATGATGGTGGATTGCAATTTAATGATTAAAGCCAGCTGCCAACATTTTGTATAAGTAATGGCAGGCAAAGTGCTTAATATCAAGGTTTGTAGTCCGCTCAAACTGAATAGCGGTTTGACAGGAAATTACCACGCAATCTGCCACTACTCATACAATTTACCGTTGTTGCGACACGAGGTCGCATAAATGATTGTTTTACAATCATAAATTAAAGATTGATAAAACCTACTGTTTCTCCAGTAGTATCCTATTAGGGCATCTGATGTATGGTGCAGCCATTATCGGGTGAAGCCCCTAAGAAACAGTACCAAATGCTGGGTTGCATACCCCATAGCAGGGCAGGAAACCGCGAGGTGGATGGTCTTCGGAGTCTCAATGCCGATTTAGGGCTTGGATGAGTGAACATGGTTAAAACATTTGAATGTCCGTAACTGCCGACAGAGCGTAGAAGCGAAATACGAAGTATTCATGAAGGACCTATAAGATAAACACATCCTGAGTAAAAAGAGAATGATACGCTTTAGACCAAAATAGTAGGCTGACAGGCTATGGTCGTTTAACGCAGACCATACGGGAATGTAGATCAGCCGGCAGACAGGATGAACCTAAATTCACAGAATCTGTCATTTATGCGGAACGTGTAAGCTCGATGTTCTCACCGCCAGCAGGCGGTTAAAACCGTAACCGTAAGGCATCGGGAATCATCGAACAGAGAGGATGGAACAAGCGAATGCCTTCCTGTAATGGGTTGGATAGTGATTGAGCTTTGGCAACATGATCACCGATGAAAATCGGCCCACCTCCATTTGGTACTTTATGGCAAAATACATTGTAGAACCTGCTTATGGAAGAAAGCAAATGAGCGAGAACAGAACTTCATCGTGTGCACTCCCATCCCGATGTAATACCTGGGAAACCATACAATGGCGTCAGGTTATTCAAAAGGTGAACAGGCTACAACGCAGAATTGCTAAAGCTGTTCAGAAGAAGCAATGGGCCAAAGCTAAAGCTCTGATGTATCTTCTAAGTAAATCATTTTTGGTTCCTTCTAAAAAAGAATGGGTAATTGATTTATTATGTAGCTTCGTATTTTCATATTAAAGTCAGCGTATGTTTACCCAAGAATTATTCGAATTAGCATTAAATATTACCAGTCCCTGGATTATCTCATCTGTTGATTTTGACGTTGAGAAGCAGAAGCTTGATATTCACATAGACTTTGAACGAGGTAGTGAATTCGAATATACTCTTGAAGATGGGACTACGGGAAAAGGAAAAGCATACGACACGGTTAACAAGACATGGCGACATCTAAATTTTTTTCAGCATGAATGTTACCTCCATGCGAGAGTCCCCCGAGTTAAGAGAGAGGATAACAGCATTCGAATGATTCAAACACCTTGGCAAGGAAAAATGAATGGGTTTACCCTACTCTTCGAAGCATTACTCCTTCAGTTATGTACTGCGATGCCCGTGTTAAAAGTGTCACAAATAGCTGGCGTAAGTGATGATAAACTCTGGGATATGCTGGAGAGGTATATCGACGAAGCCGTAGATCAAATGGATCTATCTGATCTAAACATGTTAGGTCTGGACGAGACATCTAAGGCTAAACACCATGACTACATTACCCTTTTTGTGAATTTATTGACGCGTAAAGTAGTTTATATTACCGAAGGGAAAGACAGTAAAACAATTGACGATTTTGTAGACTTTCTAACCACCCATGGAGGCCGATCAGAGCATATTACTGATGTGAGTTCTGATATGTCCAAAGCCTTTATTAAAGGCGTTAAAGACAATCTGCCAAACGCTCAAATTACATTTGATAAATTTCATATTATGAAGATTATCAATGATGCCGTAAACAAAGTACGTATTCAGGAGGTAAAGGAGCAAGATGTGTTGAAGAAAACGAAATTCATTTTTCTTAAAAATAATGCCAATCTAACTCCCAAACAACTTTCAATACCGGGAATTGAAGATGTCAAAAATCAATCTGAAAACTATAAGGGCCATGCACATCCGTGAAAACTTTCAGGAGATTTACAATTCGGATTCATTTGAAGAATTCCAGTTCAAACTTCAAAAGTGGTATTTCTGGGCTACTCACAGTCGATTAGAGCCTATTAAGGAAGTTGCATATACAATAAAGAGGCATTGGGATGGTGTTCTCGGATGGTGGCATAGTCAAATCAACAATGGAATACTGGAAGGACTTAACTCAATTATTCAAGCTGCTAAATCGAAAGCGCGAGGATATAAGCTGGCTAAAAATTTCAAAATCATAGCGTACCTATTAACAGGTGATATTGATCTCAACTCGTTAAACAGAAATTTTCACAAACTAACATAAATACAAACTACCCACTCATTTTTAGAGAGAGCCTCATTTTTTGCAAAATTACTGGCTGTTTTCAGAGTCACCACTAACAAAGGCGGAAAGACTGCCGGCGTGGATGGTGATATTTGGCGGGATGGGCATACTAAGCTTCATCAAGCCAAAGGATTGACAACCAGAAATTACTCTCCAAAACCATTGCGACGGGTTTACATTTCTAAAAAGAATGGAAAGAAACGACCGCTAAGTATCCCAACCATGAAGGACAGAGCTATGCAAACACTACATGCATTAGCACTTGAGCCTTTCGCAGAAACCACCGCGGATCCGAACTCTTATGGATTCAGACCCCGCCGTGGATGCAACGATGCCATAGCGCAATGCTTTCTGATGCTTTGCAGGAAAGTCTCGGCAGAATGGATATTTGAAGCGGATATAAAAGCCTGCTTTGATGAAATCAGCCATGAATGGCTATTGGACAATATTCCAACAAACAAATCCATTCTCGCTAAATGGCTCAAAGCCGGATTTATCGAAAAGAAACAATTGTTTCCAACCCATAAAGGTACACCACAAGGAGGAACCATTTCGCCACTGTTAATGAATATGGTATTGGACGGAATGGAAGCTGCTATAACAAAACAGTTTCCACGATGGCACGCCAAGAAAGTCAACTTCGTGAGATACGCTGATGATTTTGTGATTACTGCCAAAAGCAAGGGGATCATTGAAAATGAGATTAAACCATTTGTCATTGAGTTCCTGAAAGAGAGAGGGCTTACCCTATCGGCTGAGAAATCAAAAATCACACCTATTAACGATGGCTTTGACTTTCTATCTCAGAATGTTCGCAAATATAAGGGCAAGCTGATCATCCGGCCATCAAAAACATCGGTTCAATCATTCAAAAACAAAATAAAGGCAATCTGTAAAGCCAACCGTGGCATTCCTGCACATGCCCTTATCAGAATACTCAACCCTGTTATTCGGGGTTGGTCAAACTATCATAAAGGCATTTGTTCGAAGCTTACCTTTTACCGACTGGAAACATTCTTATGGTGGCAAGTAAGACGATGGGCGAAATATCAGCATGGCAATAAAAACCGGTGGTGGATATTTCACAGATACTTTGAAAATAACCATTTTACCGACCAGGCACAGACTGGTAAAGGTGTTGTTAATCATCGCCTCTATAAATTATCTGTGATACCGATCGTGTACCATGTGAAAGTCAAAAGTAAAGCCAATCCCTTCTTACGTGAATTCGATAAGTATTTTTATAAGCGCACAAAATGGAGAGAAGATCTTGCAAAACAATGCAGGCAAAATACTACATTCGTAGGTAGAAATAATGCTAATTACAAACAGTTGGGTAACTCTTCGCCGAGGAGCCTTAAAAGTGCTTGAGCCGTGTGCTGGGAAACTCGCATGCACGGTTCTTAGGGGGCGTAAGCTACCCGGTGAGGGCATTTTCGCATAACCCAAAGAAAGGCTTCAAATTGTATTAAAGGTTTTGGCGAAATTTATTCTATTTTAATGCCGTTTTAGAAAAAAACAAGGAAAAAGAACACTATATGGGATTGAGAGAGTTGAAAAATGAACTTAAAAAACAGGATAAAGAAGAATTAATTAAACATATTTCAGAACTTTATAAGAAGTTTAAGCCAGTAAAAGAGTATTTTGATTTCTATGTCAATCCAAATGAAGAAGACATTCTTGAACAATATAAAGAAAAAGTAAGAGAAGGATTTTATCCCAAACGTGGATATGCATTAAAGTTATCAATTTCAAGAAAAGCGATAAATGATTTCAAGAAATTAGGAACTTCAAAAGAAAGCATCGCTGATTTATTGCTTTACTTTGTTGAATGTGGTGTGGAATTGACTAATGAATTTGGAGATATTGACGAGAACTTTTATTCAAGTATTGAAAGTGCATATGCCAAAGCTTTAGAAATTATGCAAAAGGAAAGAATACTTCCAAAATTTCAAAATCGCGCTTATGAAATTGTAGAAGGAACAAAAAATATTGGTTGGGGTTTTCATGACTATTTGGGAGATGTATACTATGAATATTATGAAGAATAACGCCCTCCAACAAGCCATCATAAAGTAGCCCTGGCTTTTGTGGGGTTTGGAAGTTCGGCTCCCGCGCGAGCATAAGTGAAAACAAGAAAGCGAATATACCAAACGCGAATCGGGCCACTTCATATGGCCGAACCGTGTACGTCAAGAGAAAAAGGCCATCTATGATGGTAACTTTTTCGTAAGCCGAAAACATTGGGAAGAGACCAACGGGACTCTGAAATTTGTTGTCGATTTTCAGCAGGTGCAAGTCCTGCCCATCCAAAGCCCGTAAGCAGGATGGTAGCGAACCAGATGGGTGATTCCGTGAGGATAGCAGAAAAGTATCTGGCAAGCGAGTATTCAGGCTGTGTGATCGAGCCCCGAAATAACGTATTACATTGTAGTTAAGCCGACGGTCTACGGTTAACCGGAAGGCAGCAAGAGCAGTAGTATATTACGGTTAACACTGTTCAACTACCGGGGTCAAAGCGCAGGGCATGTCTACAAAGGGAAATCTTCGGAACTTGAGAGATCTGTATTGTTCCTGACAAACCAATGGTTCAGGTGTACCAGCACAATAAGCACCTGGCACCAAGTGTAGCCCCGTCAACATTTGGATGCGTTAAGAAAATGGCGAGGTGTACAGGTATCTGCGACGAGGGACAACCGGAGTCAACGAGAAGGCATGCAGAAGTCATAGTAGTCTCATAGTACCGCTTGTAGTTGGGGAAGTGCCATCTGAACGACCCAATGTAGGGAAGGGGATCTACCTGTTATTATGGAACAACTGGAGGAAACCAAGGATTTACACAGAGAAATCACCATAGGGCAAACGAAATTTAGTTGTATAGCACAAATAATGTATATATTTATATTGACAGATAGCGAAACATAATATCAGAGGAGCCGGATACGGGAAATCCGTACGTCCGGTTCTGCGAGTGGATAGGCAGAGTAATCTGCCATTCTATCTCGATTAGCTGTCAGCAAAAAAAATAAAAATTGCGCAGAAATAACTAAATTTGGGAAAACTGAACAATGGAAAGAATCGTCAAAAATAAACAGGAAGATCTAAAAGCTATTTGTAGAGCATTAAAAGTCAAAAGACTATTTGTGTTTGGATCTGTTGTTTCTGGGGAATTCCGAGAAGATAGTGATATTGATTTTTTGATTTCATTTGAAGATAATTTAAGTATTGACGATTATACAAATAATTATTTTGCACTTCATTATCAATTAAGAAAACTGTTTGGACGAAAAATAGACATTGTAACAGAAAGAACTCTTTCAAATCCATACTTCATAAAAAGTATTAATGAAACAAAAGAATTGATTTATGAAGCGTGACATTAAAAAGTATCTATTTGACATTAATACTTCAATCGAATCCATCTTTGAATATTTAGGTACAGAAAGAAACTTCTTTGAATACCAAGAAAACAAATTACTTAGGCGAGCTATAGAACGAGAAATTGAAATCATTGGAGAAGCAATGAATCGAATTCTTAAAATTGAACCTGATTTTTCGATCGAAAATGCCAGACAAATTGTTGATACACGAAATTGGGTAATTCATGGCTATGATAAAGTCGATGACGTTGTAATTTGGGGTATTGTTTCGAATCATTTGCCTAAACTCCATGAAGAAGTCAAGAAAAAATTAAATGAATAAGCCGGCAGCTAACAAACCGCAATAAAGAATGCCTTGCTGTGTCTGGCTTTGGAGGTTTAGCTCCCGCACGAGCCTTTGTAAAAACAAGAAAGCGAATATACCACACGCAAACCAGGCCACTTCATATGGCCGATCCGTGTACGTCAGGAAAAGAAGGCCCTTTATTAGGGTAACTTCTTTGTAAGCCGAAAACATTGGGAAGAGACCAACGGGACTCTGAAATTTGTTGTCGATTTTCAGCAGGTGCAAGTCCTGCCCATCCAAAGCCCGTAAGCAGGATGGTAGCGAACCAGATGGGTGATTCCGTGAGGATAGCAGAAAAGTATCTGGCAAGCGAGTATTCAGGCTGTGTGATCGAGCCCCGAAATAACGTATTACATTGTAGTTAAGCCGACGGTCTACGGTTAACCGGAAGGCAGCAAGAGCAGTAGTATATTACGGTTAACACTGTTCAACTACCGGGGTCAAAGCGCAGGGCATGTCTATAAAGGGAAATCTTCGGAACTTGAGAGATCTGTATTGTTCCTGACAAAACAATGGTTCAGGTGTACCAGCACAATAAGCACCTGGCACCAAGTGTAGCCCCGTCAACATTTGGATGCGTTAAGAAAATGGCGAGGTGTACAGGTATCTGCGACGAGGGACAACCGGAGTCAACGAGAAGGCATGCAGAAGTCATAGTAGTCTCATAGTACCGCTTGTAGTTGGGGAAGTGCCATCTGAACGACCCAATGTAGGGAAGGGGATCTACCTGTTATTATGGAACAACTGGAGGAAACCAAGGATTTACACAGAGAAATCACCATAGGGCAAACGAAATTTAGTTGTATAGCACAAATAATGTATATATTTATATTGACAGATAGCGAAACATAATAGCAGAGGAGCCGGATACGGGAAATCCGTACGTCCGGTTCTGCGAGGGGATAGGCAGAGTAATCTGCCATTCTATCTCGATTGGCGGTAATAGAAATCAAACAATTTAAATGGAAAGTATTCTAATCAACTTTGCTTTTTGTGCATATCTAGTTTATCAGATTTTTAAAAAAAAAGAAAAGCCAAAAACACGAATAATACTATTAGTAGTGTCATTTCTATTATTGACAGTCGATTTATTAATGGGAAGTGATCTAATCATCTTTGCTTTTTGTGCATATCTAGTTTATCGGATTTTGGAAAAATTAGAAAAGCCAAAAACAGGAATAATACTATCTGTATTATCATTTCTATTATTTACAGTTGATTTTTTCATGGGAAGTATTCTAATCATCTTTGCTTTCTGTGCATATCTAGTTTATCGGATTTTGAAAAAATTAGAAAAGCCGAAAACAGGAATAATACTATCTGTATTATCATTTCTATTATTTACAGTCGATTTATTATTTGAACTTTGGGGCATTGATTTTTGGCTGATGCTATTCATGTTCTACTCATATATTTCACTATCAGTATATTGTGCGTTTAAAAAAGACAAAATGCCTACAACTGGTAAAATCTTGTCTATTGTGTTTTTTCTCTTATTGACAGGTTTTACACTTAAAGAAGTGTATAGAGATGAACTCTTTTCGAAACAAGATACATTAAAAATACTTGACAGACACAATGTTAGTTTGAATGATGACTTTGAGATACTGTATAACAATTCCGAGTACGCAATTGGTTATTCTTATCACACTTTTACTATTAAGATCTCCGAAGATGATAAGATTAAAATGTTGAATGACATAATATCTTCTAAGAACTTTAATGTGGACACATTGCTGATTCAAGATATTAATAATCATGAAGACTATAACCAAGATTCAAAAATTATGAATTATGAAAAAGATGATAAAATAATTAGAATCTTTGTACAATCACAAGGTGACGGACGTATGGCATCGTGGCGAAAAATTAAAATATCAAAGAAAGAAAATATTCTTGAATTTGAAGATTTCGATAAATAATAACTACCGCCAACAAACCGCGATAAAGAATGCCTTGCCGATGCTAGTTTTGGGGAGTTAAGCTCCCGCGTTGGCAAAGGTGAAATTAAGAAAGCGAATATATCATACGCAAACCGGGCCACTTCATATGGCCGAACCGTGTACGTCAAGAGAAAAAGGCCATCTATGATGGTAACTTTTTCGTAAGCCGAAAGCATTGGGAAGAGACCAACGGGATTCCGAAATTTGCTGTCGATTTTCAGCAGGTGCAAGTCCTGCCCATCCAAAGCCCGTAAGCAGGATGGTAGCGAACCAGATGGGTGATTCCGTGAGGATAGCAGAAAAGTATCTGGCAAGCGAGTATTCAGGCCGTGTGATCGAGCCCCGAAATACCGTATTACGTTGTAGTTAAGCCGACGGTCTACGGTTAACCGGAAGGCAGCAAGAGCAGTAGTATATTACGGTTAGCACTGTTCAACTACCGGGGTCAAAGGGCAGGGCATGTCTGCACAGGGAAATCTTCGGAACCTGAGAGATCTGTAATGCTCCATGCAAACCAATGGTTCAGGTGTACCAGCATTAGAAACCACCCGGCATCAAATGTCTCCCCGCCAACATTTGGATGCGTCAAGAAAATGGTGAGGTGTACAGGTATCTGAGGCGAGGGACAACCGGAGCCGAAGAGAAGGCATGCAGAAGTCATAGTAGTTCCATAGTACCGTTTGTAGTTGGAGAAGGGCTAACTGACCGATCCAATGTAGGGAAGGGAATCTACCTGTTATTACGAAACAACTGGAGGAAACCAAGGATTTACACAGAGAAATCACCATAGGGCAAACGAAATTTAGTTGTATAGCACAAATAATGTATATATTTATATTGACAGATAGCGAAACATAATAGCAGAGGAGCCGGATACGGGAAATCCGTACGTCCGGTTCTGCGAGGGGATAGACGGAGTAATCTGTCATTCTATCTCAATTGGGGTTAATGAATGCATGACGTTCAGAATTCCATTTAATCAAGAAAAATAGTATTTTTGAACAAATGTTTTTAAGATGGAAGAGTTAAAAGAAAAATATATCAATCCGTTTACAGACTTTGGATTTAAAAGACTTTTTGGTGAAGAGCCAAATAAAGATTTGCTTCTTGATTTTTTAAATGAAATATTAAAAGGGCAGCAAGGTCAGATTGTTGATTTAACCTACTTGAAAACCGAAAAATTAGGCATAACCGAACAAGAGCGTAAGGCTATTTTCGATTTGTATTGTGAAAATGAAAAAGGTGAGAAATTTATAGTTGAAATGCAAAAAAGTAAACAAAACTTCTTCAAAGATAGAAGTGTTTACTATTCAACATTTCCAATCCAAGAACAAGCGCAGAAATCAGAATGGAATTATGAATTAAAGGCAGTTTATACAATTGGCATCTTAGATTTTGTATTTGATTCAGATAAAAGCGAGACTGATAAATTCCGATACGATGTAAAACTGCAAGACATAGAGACGAATAAAACATTTTACGACAAATTGACTTTCATTTATTTTGAAATGCCAAAATTCAATAAATCAATTGAGGAGTTGGAAAGTCATTTTGATAAATGGTTATATGTGCTTAAGAACTTGCATAAATTAGACCGTTTGCCTGAAAATCTGAAGGAACAGGTATTTGAAAAAGTGTTTGAAGTTGCAGAAATAGCTAAATTTTCAAGAGAAGAATATATATCCTATGAGGACAGTTTGAAGTATTATCGTGATTTGAAAAATTCATTGGATACTGCAAAACTTGAAGCAAAAGAAGAAGTTGTGCTAAATTCAATAAAAATGGGATTAGATTCAGAAACCATCTCAAAAATAACTGGATTATCAATAGAGCAGGTTGAAAGAATAAGAAATCACTAACCCCAATAAATAGGACTCTGAGCGGTCTGCAAGACCCAGCGATGAGTCCATGTTGAGCTACATCACGGCCGTCGTGGGAGCAGCCTTCTATGCACTTATTGAATGTTTTGAATGTTTTCTGGGGATACCCCAAGGTGTGATTTTATTGTTTGGGTACGTCAATATACTGTTTTTGTCGCGATTGACCTGCCATTTTGGGGTGAAAACAACGTAATTTGGGAGAGTTTGGGCAGTAGTCTGCCAGTCCTCAAGCCAATGAAGATTAAATGGGTTTACAATCAATCTATTGTAAAGAAGCAGCAATCAATCGCCCCACGTGTTGGCCTGGGGAGCGGATACGAGGCAATTCCCTTACTATGTGCAGGCGTCCATCTTTGCATTTAGGGCATTTTCCAATGTCAAAGCCGGTGAGCCGTTTGATGCGCTCCGGTGTGGTTTCGACCTCCCTTTTACCCGACAGCTTCTTTTCCACCTCCGATTCATCCGGCACAAACCGTATCCCTACGGCTAACAGCATCTTGTATCTCCATGCGAGAGTCTGTTTCTTTGTGGCAAAATAATACACATGCACAGCATTACAAAACAGCAAGAGATGTTTAATCTTATCCGCGAATGGGAAAATAGTCAGGAAAGCCCTGTCGTTTTTTGTTCAGAACGAGACATTCGGTATCACGTTTTTCATTATTGGCGACGTAAATATTTCAAACAACAAGCCTCATCCGGTGATTTCATTCCTGTCAGGATCGCTGATGAATCTCCGACCACCCTGGGATGCATCGAAATTGCGTATCCTAACGGAACCACGGTGCGACTACAGGCAGACGCCAATTTATCACTGATACGTTCCTTAATAGGTTTGCTGTAAGGTATGTTTTCACTCACTGACGATCTCAACTTTTTCCTCTATCCAACACCAACTGATATGCGAAAGAATTTCGATGGACTTAGCGGACTAATATCCGGTGGATTAAAACGTAGTCCCATCAGACTGGCGCAAATCGAAACGGTGTATCCACTTCATATGGCCGATCCGTGTACGTCAGGAAAAGAAGGCCCTTTATTAGGGTAACTTCTTTGTAAGCCGAAAGCATTGGGAAGAGACCAACGGGACTCTGAAATTTGTTGTCGATTTTCAGCAGGTGCAAGTCCTGCCCATCCAAAGCCCGTAAGCAGGATGGTAGCTACATATTCCGCTGAAAGCGGACACCTGTTCCGAAACGAATGCAGAAGTTTGGATTGACCATACACCCAGAGAAGAGTAAGCTGATCAAATTTGAGCCAACAGGAGACAAGCCCACCTTCGATTTTCTTGGATTTACACATTACTGGACAAAAAGTAAGGTTCATCCGTAAAATGAGTAGTTTTTGGAAAAAAAACTGATATTCATTACTTTGTTTGTCAACCACAACATCCAAAGTTATATGAACACCAGTTTATTATTTCATTCGTTTGGTTTAGTCAACCAAGAAGTAATCAGTACCGAATATAAAAAAGGAAATATCTACGTCAAAGTTAAAACCAAAGCTGATAAACTCAAATGCCCTGTATGCAAAAGTTTTGATATTATAAAGTCAGGGACGAAGGATCGAGAATTTCGAACTATTCCTATCGGGCATCACAAAGTCTTTATACAGCTTTCTATTCAGCGCATCGAATGTAAAGAGTGCAGGGTTATTCGACAAGAGCATTTACCATTTACTGAAAATAAAAAAAGCTTCACACGCGCCTTTGCCCGGCATGTCATCGCTTTATCAAGAATCGGTACAATTCGAGATGTAGCATTACATCTTGGTGTTAGTTGGGACTTGGTTAAAGACATTCAAAATACCTACTTAAAAAAGCATTATTCCTCTCCTGCGTTAAAGGGTGTGAAATGTATTGCTATTGATGAATTTGCTGTCAAAAAGGGCCATAAATATATGACGGTTGTATTGGATCTTGCAACTGGTGTTGTTCTTCATGTTGGTAAGGGTAAAGGAAGTGATGCGTTAACTGATTTTTGGAAACGCGTCAAAAGGAACAAGGTTAATATTGAAGCTGTAGCTATTGATATGTCACCGGCATATATCTCTTCTGTGATCAATAACTTACCTAATGCACAGATTGTTTTTGATCATTTTCATGTTGTAAAAATGATGAACGATTCAATATCAAAACTTAGACGCCAATTATATCGTCAGGAAAAAGAACTGAACAAAAAGGAACTGCTGAAAGGATCCAGGTGGCTATTATTAAAAAATAGCGTCAATCTGAATGATGAGCGAAACGAAAAAGAAAAGCTACAAGAACTTTTGGAAATAAATGAACCCCTTGCAATTGCCTACTACCTCAAAGAAGAATTGAAGCTTTTGTGGCAACAAAAAACAAAGGAACTTGCTCAGCAATTCATGGGTAAATGGGTCGCAAAAGCAATGGCTTCAGGTGTTTTTCGTCTCCGTAAATTTGCGGACACTCTTTTAGCTCATCGGTCAGGTATATTTGCCTGGTATGATTATCCAATTTCGACAGGCCCACTGGAAGGCCTAAACAACAAAATCAAAACAATGAAACGGCAAGCATATGGTTATAGAGATATGGAGTTTTTTAAGCTCAAAATATTCAGCTTGCATGAGAAAACCTATGCATTAGTCGGATGAACCAAAAGTAAGCGAGGTAACAACCTTATCAAACGTCGAACGACTAAAAAGAAGCTGCGTCAGGTCAGTAAAAACCTAACGGACACCTGCCAGAAGCACAGGCACGATAAGTTGAAAGACCAACACAAGCTATTTAGCGCCAAGTTAATAGGTTTTTATCAGTACTATGGAATACGGGGCAATTTTCACGCCCTGTACCGGATGTATCGAATGGCAGTTTTTCTGTGGTTCAAATGGTTAAACCGCCGAAGTCAGCGCAAAAGCTACACCTGGAAAGGCTATAGTGAATTACTGAAACATGTTAGCCTTCCTCGCCCACGAATTATTCATAATAATGTATAAATTTATGCAACAGTTAGCGAAACGTAATAGCAGAGGAACCGGATACGGGAAATCTGTACGTCCGGTTCTGCGAGGGGATAGACGGAGTAATCTGTTATTCTATCTCAATTGTGTTTAATTTTGAAGCAACCATTAGTACATATTTGCATCAGGATAAAAAACCATTTAATTATATTATATTATGTGGAATTTAATTTATGTCAGTTTATTAGTAGTGTTTGCTACTTTTATCTCATGCAATAAAAATGACGATGAGAATATTTTAGTCGACAAAGATTTTGAATTTGTTGCTGAATATACAGCTACCGTAACAGTTGGTGGTGTTGTTGGGATAACAGAGCGAACCTTTAATGTTGGAGAAGTTTATAAAGGAATAGATAATGGGGCAGAAACTATCACGATAAGAATTGCGGAACATACAGAGCTAAATGAAGATTGTCCAAGCAGCTCTTGTTATCAGGAATTCCTATCAGTTCCTCGAGGATTTTTGAAAATACTTCAATAAAGAGCCATTATGTCAACCTAAAGGAATTAGAACGTGAATAAAAACTGTTTTGAAAATCATCGTTATATTGATTATTGTAGTATCTCAGTTTCATACGAGAAAGAAAATAATTGTTAAAACTCTTAAAAAGAAATGCTTAAGAACCTCGCTGGACTTGATGGTTGTGGTAGGATTATCCAATTTTCAGACTCACCTAAATTAGAGCCAATAAATTTAGTATACTTTGATATCGAATTGATTGAAAACAACTCAGTTCGCTTTTCAATTCCTGAAAGAACTGATTTCAGGGTGATAAAAGTTGTAGAAATTGAATCTTTGGAATGAGTTTTATGACAGAAAACTATGCAGTTATGAGGAAAAACTAAACACAACACACAATATAGCCAATATGGGTTTCAGAGGTATGCTAAGGTTTTTAGCCCGCTTCAACATTTGTGTAACTTGACAGGAAAGTGTAACGCAGTCGGCTACTATTCTTATACTAATCGTGTGCGCCTGGTATGGGCACTAAACTTTAGGGTGTAAGTCCCGAACAGGCCGAGGTAAACGGTACTGTTAGCCAGTGACAAGTGTTCCATCGTGAGGTGTCGCATGAAGATTATTTACGATTGATTAACGAGTAAATACCGACTGCAAAATCCTGTACTGATGAACAAGAATCGCGTATTAAGGCGGGTGTTTGCTTTGGATGAGATGGCACGTCACATCGAAGTCCGTTATTTACCACCTGGCAAGTTACGTAGATGCGGCAGGGATAGGCGGACAGTTAGTGTCATTACCCGGGGATATCTCGCTGATCACGCGTTGATGTAGGTGGGAAGTCAGCGTTCGACTGAGCTCACGCCGAAGTATGAGGTCATAGTACTTGACGGGACACGAGCCGCATAGAGGAATGCGGAGGGCTCACAAGTTAAGGAAGGACTGAACGTTAAACGCTTCGGATTATATGGTAATTCGTGTGGAGCATTGAAGGTAGTGTCCGGGCTCTTCATGGCATTCCTTTAATCTCAAAGCAGCCAGAAGAATTTGTAAATGCTGGAACGGATAGTAAGTAAATGGGGATTTACGAGAAGAGGGGAATGCATGTGGTTCAAAGCCCAATTCTCCAAACTACCATAACCAACGAGCGCTTGCAAAAGCGCGGATTTATCCCGACCGCCAGTATTTACCAAAGATTCGGCCATGTTTGACGAACCGCCGTATACCGGCCGGTACGTACGGTGGTGTGAGAGGGTGGAGATACGAAGCTATTTCGTATCTTGCTCTACTCGATTGTATTGCATTTGACAAACCGCATAGGTATGATTACGAAGAAGGCAATTGAAATATATAGAAAATACGGTGGTGATTCGGATGGATTCTGCAAGTGCTCGACAGAATTAGAAAGAGCACTTATTAATTCTGAAGATTGGATGAAAATTGAAAATGCAGTGCAAGACATTTGTTTGATAGATAGTGAATTAAGTTCAAAAGAATATAAGACCTCAGTTCTTAAAAGACTAATAAATGAGTTTAGTAGTGAAGCCATTGAATTATTAAAAAAACAATTTCACAAACTATGAGAATAGCCAAATTAGTTTTAGTTTCCATAGCTGTAGTAATTGTCAATATCCTAATCGGACATTTTTTTGCTCCTAATGGAATAATGTTGACTCCAATCGTATTAATAATTGTTTCTATTTTGGTTGGGATTATTGATAGTAAATTAAAATCGATTGGCAAAAGTGCTATTATAGCAGGACTTATTGGGCTTCATGACATCGGAATAAAGCTTTTTTCTGGTGGCAGACATGACCTAGAAGGATTAGGTTGGGTTCATTTGATGTTATTTATTGGTTTGGTTCCTGCTTTTGGAATTTTAATTGGTGGAATTATTAAAACTAAAGAAGATAGTGCAAAGAATAAATGGATAGCAATTATTGCATTCCCTATTATTATTTGGATTCACCATTTACTTTTTGAAAGGTTAGGACTTGGTAGGCATTACAGGTATGAATGGAATGGATAACAATAAAAAACGCAATACAACACGCTAGTATAAAGCATATGGCATTCACTGTTGTTTGGGAGTTTAGTTGCGTAATGGAACACCGCCAAATCGTTGATTTGGCTTTTGGAATGAAAAGATAAAAACAAATAAAAGATTTGGCTCAGTGGAGTTTTGGAAGTTTAGGTTCGTAAATTGCCATACGCTTCATCTAGCCAACCGTTAGCAAGTATTAAAAATACGTTATCCAAACCTGTTAAGAGAAATGGAAGAAAATAACAACAAGAATTCATTAACGAAACTATTGGACAGGTTACAAGAAGAATCCTGGCAGTTGGAACTGTTAGTCTCCGGTTTTGCTATTTTCGGATTATTTCATGCAAGTGGGCCTGTTGAGTATGCTTTTCAAAAGGCACTTTATGAAGGCGCTATACTTAAAGATTTATACCAAACAGCAACATTAGCCATTGATATTTTAATCGTTAACTTAATAATTCATTTGGTTTTACGTGGTATTTGGATTGGCGCTTTGGGTCTACGATCTGTTTCTGGCGAGGTTGATATTGATTCATTAAACTATAGTGCACGTTTTACAAACTACCTGAATAAAAAAATTGGGTCCTTCGATGCATACATTGAAAAACTCGAGAAACTTTGCAGTATTATCTTTGCCATATCGTTTTTGCTCATTGCTTATGTGGCGGCATTTTATATTCTTGTGCAAATAATTATGTTGCTTGATAAGCTTTCTGATGTTAAGGGCTTTGACATAGTGGCGAGTATTATGGCTTTTTTGATACTAATAGGTTCAAGTTTAACATTTTTTGACTATGTAACTCAAGGGCTGTTGAAAAAATATAAATGGATATCGAAGCTGTATTTTCCGTTTTATTGGGTATTCAGTTATTTAACTTTATCATTTCTATTCAGGCCTTTGTATTATAATCTTCTGGATAATAAATTCGGGCGAAGGGTTAGTTTACTATTGTTGCCATTTTATATGTCGATTTTGTTCGTAAGCTCTATCTATAGAGAACAATCAGCATTCATTAGTCTTTTTTCGAGCAGATCGAGTAGCTTTTTAGCCAAAAGCGGACATTATGAAGATTTAGTAGAGACAGATATTGGTATTAATGTTCTAACCATACAATCTAAGGTAATTCGCGATCCGTACATTAAAGTATATATACCAATATCGAATGCTATTGAAAATAGAATCATGGAGTTTAATAATGATTTAATAGCTTTTCAGAGCAAAGCGCGCTATAAATCTTTTATTGTAATAGCAGACACAGGAAATAATAGATCGAAAAAAGTAAATGCCGACAGTCTGCATCAGAAATACCTCAATGCATTTGGAAGAATATATTCAATAAAGATAGATTCGATACCTTGTGAAACCGATTTTATAATCAATATTAAGGGTAACGGAACGGAGCGCAGTATAAACTTCGAAACCTATATTAGCACAAATAACCTGACAGAAGGGAAACATGTTTTGGTTTATTCCAGATACAAACATCCAAATACCGATTCGCTTATAAGTATTCGGGAAATTCCTTTTTGGTTTTATAAAAATTAGAATCACACTTTTGAATATACTTAGTCTTCATACGGTGTGCTGCACACTGTTATGAAGTCTGGGTTGAACGCCATCCAACGGGTATAATGTGCCATGTTTTTTGCCATGTTTCTTTTTCAAAATACCAATTAACCTTTAGAACATTAATTTCACGGTGTGCCTGTCAAATCATAAAACCATTGTCCGGTACGCCATTCTATATCCTTTCAAAAGAAGTCCATTTTCAACCATTTACAATGCTGTTGCACTTTACATTTCCTTTCAGGTTCTGTAACTTGTAGCTAAATGAAATCTCACCGATTATGGACCATTCAGAACTCATTACCCGGGTAAAAAAAGTGGTGGGGCAGGTATTAAAGATCGATCCTGCTAACATTGGCGATCAGGCCAACTTTATTTTTGATTTGGGAGCTAACTCCATGCAAAGCCTTCAGTTGGTGGGGGCTTTTGAAGAGGAATTTGACATTGAAATGGATGAAGATAAAGCCTTGGAGGTACAGGACATTGCCAGTGCCGTGACTTTCATTGGTGGGTATTTATGAGTAGTCCATTGTTTTTAATTGATTCTCTAACGTTCAACTGTATCTGTTATGCCAGGCAAATCAGAAATTCATGGACAGAATCTCAAGCGTTTATTCAATCCGGCCTCAGTAGCTATTGTGGGTACCAATGATGTAAAGGGTTCGGTTCCTTATGATATTCTGTTTAACATTATAGACTCCGGTTTCACCGGAACGGTACATCCGGTTAGCCCAGGAGCATCCATTATTAGCAACATCAAAACCTACAAGTACGTCATTGATATTGAAGATCCGGTTGATTTGGCCATATTGGTGTTTCCGGCAGCAGTGATCCACCTGGCCTTGGAGCAATGTGGTCAAAAAGGCATCAAGGCAGTGATTATCATTTCTGCCGGCTTTCGCGAAACAGGCGGTGCGGGCATTGAACGGGAAGCACAAATAAAAGCCATTGCCAATCAATATGATATTTCATTTATTGGTCCCAATTGTCTGGGCCTGATCAATACCGATCCTAATATATCACTTAACGCCTCCTTTGCCAGGGCCATGCCCGAGCAAGGACCCATTGCCTTTTTATCGCAAAGTGGAGCCTTGTGCACGGCCGTGTTGGATTATGCCAGGGCGCGGCACATTGGATTTTCCAAGTTTATCAGTTTTGGCAACAAAGCGGATGTCACTGAAATCGATTTGCTATTATACCTGATGAAGGATGAGCAAACGAAAGTCATCTTGCTTTACCTCGAAGAAGTGACCGATGGCCGCGGGTTGATGGCAGCTGCCCGCCAGGTAAAAGCTGAAAGCGGCAAACCCCTATTGATGATTAAAGCCGGACGAACAGAAGCCGGCGCCTCAGCCGCCGCTTCACATACCGGTTCTCTGGCCGGTAGCGATACCATTTGCGAGGCAGCCTTGAAACAAGCGGGTATCATTCGCTGTAACGACATGGTGGAATTGTTTGACCGGGCTGTGGCTTTTGCCTATCAGCCTCCACCAGCCGGTGATAAGGTGGCTATCATTACCAATGCCGGTGGTCCGGGTGTGTTAACAACCGATGCCGTGATCCATCACAAGCTGCGGTTAGCTTCTTTCTCCGAGCAAACGGCCAAGTTTCTCAAACGCCATTTACCTTCCACTGCCAACCGCTCCAATCCCATTGATGTGATTGGCGATGCCCGGATGGATCGTTACAATGCGGCCATGAAAGCGACCTTCGAGGAGGAGGATGTCGATGCTGTTTTTGTCATTCTCACGCCCCAATCCATGACCGACATTGAGTTGATTGCACAGGAAGTGGTGACAGTGTCCGGCCAGTACAATAAACCGGTGTACACCTCTTTTATGGGTGAAACGGATGTCCGGGCAGGGATCGACATTCTGCAGAAGCAGGGCATACCCAATTACACCATTCCTGAATCCATGGCCGATGCCTTGAGTTGCGTGTTTCATTTTCACCAGCAAGAAGATTTAAAAGACCGTATTCATTTTGATGCCATTGATGAACCCAAGGCGCGAACGGTTATTCAACGTGCACGAGAGTCGGGACAAACCGTATTGGCAGAAGATGAAGCGTTGGCCTTATTGGATGCTTATGATTTTCCCACATTGCCCCATAAAATAGCAACTTCTTCCGAAGAAGCCGGTGCGTTTTTTAGTCATCTTTCACCGTCTGTAGCCATGAAGATTCTTTCAACGGACCTTCTTCACAAGACGGAGTTGGGAGGTGTCATTTTAGATGTCAAGACAAAAAGTGAGGCTATGAATGCTTATGATACCATTGTTCAAGGCATTCGGCATAAGGCTCCTGAGGCCGCGCTCAAAGGTGTGTTGATGACGCCCATGATTAAAAGGGGGGAAGAAGTTATTTTAGGAATGAAACGGGATGCTTCCTTCGGGCCGGTACTGATGTTTGGCCTCGGAGGTATTCTGGTGGAGATTTATCAGGATGTGAGCTTTCGGGTCGCCCCCATAGCCTCGCAACAGGCTCAGGAGATGATGGAAGCCATAAAAGGTTTTCCCTTACTAACGGGTTATAGAGGCAACACCCCAAAAGATATTAGCTCGGTTAAGAATTGTTTGTTACGGTTGAGCCAGTTGGTGATGGATCATCCGGAGATTGCCGAATTGGATATCAATCCATTGATCGTAACTGAAAAAGGATGCTTTGTGGCAGATGTCAAAATGAAACTTTCTGAAGTGTGAGCAGGATGCGATTTATAGACGTGTGCTTGTTGATTTATTCGTTCCGGACTTCAGTCTGATATAAAGCAGGTCACTTTTTTATGGGGGATGGCTCTCATGTGTTCGAAATACAATCATACAATTGATGTGGAGAAAACCTGGAGATATTTATAGTTTCAGGAATAAACCTGATTAGTGAAGAGCCACCTTAGTAGTACTTGAATAGGAGTTAGAAACAACCATATTAGCTTATTCCGGGAAATTATTGCCTGATTTTAATAAGATGATATGGTTGATTGTTATGGAATAATATAGCTAATAGGCTTTTAGTATTGAAAGCAAGGTTTATTCTGCTTCATAACTAGCGAGCCATGTAGAATGCGGACACACATTGTAGTGTTCTGAATGCGGATTTTTGATTGCTAAGCACATGTAATACTTTTTGTATGGATTATCGAAACCTCACACCGGAAGAAATCTATCAGCTGGAGAAGCAAGGCTGTCGCGCCGATGATTGGATGAATGTATTGGTGCATGCCGCATTCATTACCACCCGGGTTTGGCATGTTCATTTTAAAGGTGCCAACACCCTGGGCAAGTGGTCCACACACAGGAACACGCATGAAGGCCTCTCTCATTGCACCCTGATCAACTGTCGCATCGGAAATCATGTGGCTCTTCACCATGTGAAAAGAATTCAAAACTATGAAATTGGCGATGATTGTGTGGTAACGGATACAGGCGCATTAACAGTTGAAGGGCACTCGTCATTTGGCAATGGAACTTTAGTGGATGTGTTGAATGAATCCGGGGGCAGAGCCATTCCCATTTGTACTCATTTGAATGCACCTATTGCCTGGTTGTTGACACATTTCCGGCACGATGAAAAGTTTACGCAGCGACTGATCATGCTATTGGAGAAGGAGGGACAAGCTGCTAGCTCAGACCGGGGTCTTATTGCACCAGGCGTGTCCGTTGAACATTGTGGAAGCATCAAAAATGTGAACATCGGGGAGTGCGCCCGCATTTCAGGTGCTAAACTACTGGAGGAGGGCACCATCCTCTCCGAAGCGAGTGATCCAACCGTCATTGGTGATAATGTGGTCGCCCGTCATTTCATTGTGCAGGAAGGGGCTCAAATAACGGATGCAGCCCTGGTCACCAATTGTTTGGTGGGTCAGGGTGTGAGGATCGGGCGGCAGTTTTCAGCCGATCATTCGCTGTTCTTTGCCAATGCTGAAATGTATCACGGTGAGGCCTGCAGTCTCTTTGCCGGGCCTTATACGGCCTCTCACCATAAATCAACCTTACTGATTGCCGGCGAATTCTCTTTTTTTAATGCCGGGAGTGGGACCAATCAAAGCAATCACATGTATAAGCTGGGCCCCATGCATCAGGGTATGGTGGCGCGCGGCTGTAAAACAGGATCCTTTTCTTACTTGTTATGGCCTTGCCGGGTGGCTCCTTTTACAGTGGTGATGGGTAAACATACCGGTCATTTTGATGCGGGAGACTTCCCTTTTTCCTACATCACCGAAGAAGACGGGAAGAGTCAGCTCACTCCGGGCATGAATTTGTTTACTGTTGGCACCAAGCGCGATGTCTTTAAATGGCCGGCCCGCGATAAGCGGAAAACGACCCATAAACGGGATCTTATTCATTTCGATCTCTATTCACCTTATGTAATGCAAAAAGTAGTCAAAGCCATTGATGTGCTCAATGATCTGTATACCACTACACCTAAAACACAAGAAGCGGTTTATGTAAAAGGCTTATACATGAACCGTTTAATGTTAAAAACCTGTCGTAAATATTACGATTTGGCGCTCAAGGTATTCTTGGGGGAGGGAATGATTGTGCTGTTGAACCACCTGGGCAATCCCTTTGACCTTTCTGAATTGCAGCGGGCGGCACGGTTGATTGATGCTACCGGAAAAGAAGCGTGGCTCGATATGGCCGGCCTTTTAAGTCCTTATTCACAGGTGGAACGCCTCGTCAAAGATGGGAAAGCAGGTCGCCTGGATTCACTCCAATCCTTATCCGATCGTCTTGCGGATTTGTACACGGCGTATCGCTCACACAAGGCATCCTATTTCAAGGCCCTCATGCGCGATCGGCGAAACATTAATATATCAGTCATTACCGCCTCTGAAATTCAACAAATCATAGAGGATTGGCGCATGGCGTCGGTGAAGCTCACTAACATGATTTTAAATGATGCCGAAAAGGAATTCGATACTGTGAGTCACATTGGATATGGTATTGATGCAGAGAGCGAATCGGCACAAGCCGATTTTGAAGCGGTACATGGCAAATGGGAAGAGAATGGTTTTGTGACCGGCCTCCGGAAAGAAATAGCCTTAATCAATGCGAAGGCAGATACCATTATTCATCTTATCGCTGATTCCGGGAGTTGATTGAGTATCTCAACACAAGTACAGTATTCTAAAAGTCTTATGGAACGGATCTTTACTTCAAGACCCTTATAGAGAACTGTTCCATCGATTTTCAAAGGGCGAGTAGTTCGTCTGATTGCACATTTATAGCCTTTTAGGTGGTTAAAAATCCCTGAAGTTGTATCCATCAGAGGGTATTCATTTAGCGACAGATGAAATTTTTCGTTCATGTGGAAAAAGCATCGGTTTATTCCAGTTCTATTAAAATTCAACCCTATTCCGGGTTGTGCTATTACCAGGTCATCATCCACGGGTTACACCTGCGGCTATTATTGTATCACCACTTTGTGGCTGGTGATATTGAAGAGTACATGCCTGAAAAAAAAGAGCCTTTTCCAGATGGAATTGATTCTATAAGGATCGCATTACAATAACCGCAGGTGAATTGAAAATCAGAGAAGCTAAACCGACGGTGCCGCAAATTGAAAAGAAAGAACTCAGTGGGAGTTCAATTTTCAATAAAATCACTCATCTACCCAAAGAACTAATTTTTTGATTATTTTCAGCCTTCTAATGAAAACTATAATGATCAACCCTTCCATTCGCTACCGCCTGCTTTATGGTGTGGTGACCATCGCTGTTATCATTGGCGGATTATTATCCAGAGCCTATTCATCGCTGTTTCCTGAACTTATCAATGCTTATTTAGGAGATGCTTTATATGCCTTAATGGTTTACATGGGGATGAGTGCACTATTTATTAAGCAGTCTTCGGTCCGGGTGGCATGGATAAGTCTTGTTTTTTGTTATGCCGTAGAGCTGAGTCAGCTTTATCATGCGCCTTGGCTGGATACCCTGCGCGCCACACGTCCGGGTAGTTTGGTGTTGGGCCATGGCTTTCTGTGGAGTGATCTGTTGGCTTATGCCATGGGTGTAGGAGTCGGTGTGATGGGGAGAGTCCAGATTTTGGAGCCATTTTTATTGAAAGCAAAATGAAGCTAAGGAGATAGCACATGGTTTATCAGATAATCGCAGATATCCTCATTGCTATACATGGAGTATTCATTCTCTATGTATTATTTGGTGCCTTCCTCAATTTCAGATGGCCAAAGCTAATCTGGTGGCATGTCCCGGCCATCATCTGGGGAGCACTGGTCGAGTATATGCATTGGATCTGCCCGCTGACACCGCTTGAAAATTATTTTCGTCACAAAGCCGGGATCGGTGTGTATGAAGGAGACTTCATTGAGCATTATATCATTCCTTTGATCTATCCTCCGGATTTAACGCCTCAATTCCAGGTGTGGTTTGGTTCATTGGTGATTGCCCTCAATGTGGTGGTTTATGGATTGCATTTTTATCGCTGGAAGCGAAAGGGCTAGTCGTTCTGAATTCTCATTTCAGGTTCACTAATTGGGTGGTTTTTCCTATTGACATTTGGTGATGATGGTCATAATTTAACGGCTTCTCTGATTTCATCTGTTTAATTTGTAATGTAGTCAGCGACAAACAGATCTCTCATGAAAGAGCAATTATCATCGGATGATAAATTCCTGTTACTTATCCACCAGATTATAGATGACAATATAGATAACGAACAATTTTCGGTGGAGGAACTGGCAAAAGAAGCAGGATTGAGTCGATCCATGTTACATCGAAAATTGATTAAGCTGATTGGTAAATCGGCCAGTGAGCTAATCACTGAAAAACGACTGTCTCAGGCTAAGAGTCTGCTGGAGACTGATGAAGCCACCGTTTCAGAAATTGCTTACAAGGTTGGTTTTAATAGTCCCAGCTATTTTAATAAGGTATTTAAAAAGAACTTTACCATCTCCCCCGGTGAACTTAGGAAAAGTGCCGTTGAAGCCAAGCATCTTGCAGGCAGGCAAAAAGTATCACGTCCGGGAGGAGTAAGGGGCACGCGCAAGCAGTTTTGGGGGATGGCTGCAATTATTCTGGCAACAGTGGCACTTAGTTGGTTCCTGTACTTTCTATTAACAGGCCGCAGTTTTCAACGCCATAGTCTGAGTGAGCAAGATAAGGAATTATCCATCGTAGTGCTGCCCTTTACCAATATTAGTGATAATCTCAATAATCAATACTTTGCAGATGGAATTCGGGAAGAAATTTTGAATGATTTGTATTGGATTACGTCGATGAGAGTTGTTTCAAGGACGTCAGCTGATCGGTATCGCGAAAATAGTCATTCAGCAGGTGAGATTGCCCGTGCTTTGGATGTTAAATATGTGCTCGAAGGGAGTGTACGCACCTATGATGGTAAAGTCCGGATAAGTGTTCAGCTCATCGATGCGTATCGTGATGATCATTTGTGGTCCTCTTACTTCGATCGCGAATTGGATGATGTGATTGGCGTTCAGACGGAAATATCCTTACAAGTGGCGTCCCGGGTAAAGGCTATCCTTTCCGAAAAGGAGATCAGTCAAATTGAGAAAGTTCCGACACAAAATGCCAAGGCTTACGACTATTATTTGCAAGGTCGGTTCTTGCTTCACAAAGCCAATAGTCAACAACGGTTTGATTTTAACCGGGAGGATGTCATTAACTGCATTCAGTATTACGAAAGGGCTATTTCAGAAGACGACCGTTTTGCTGAAGCATATGCCGGGTTGGCCAACGCATTGTTTAACTTGTCTGCCTGGGGGTGGCTACCTCAAAATGAGGGATTATTCAAATCAAAGGAGCTATGCCTGAAGGCCCTGGAAATTGATCCGGATTGTGCTGAAGCACATGCGGTACTTGGCGCATTCTACATTTGGGGGAAACGTAATTTTAAGGACGGACGCCGAGAAGTGGAAACGTCCATTCGGCTCAATTCAAATTTTGCCACGGCTCACCAATGGTATGCCCAGTTTTTAATGATCACAGGACCAATCCAGCAGGCTCGCTTTCACATTGATCGGGCCCTTGAATTAGAACCTTATTTCTGGGTGGTTCAAAATGTAAACGCCTGGATATACTATTTTGAAGAAAAATATGAACAAGCCATCGAGGCGTGCATCCTGGCACAAGATCTAAAACCTGGTTTTAATGATAACGAATGGCTATTTTTCCTTAACTATGTCAGGTTGGGTGAAGGGGATAAGGCGGTTCAAATGTTACAAACCATTATTAAACCTTTTCCGGAAGCTGAAAAACATGAAGCTGAAATAAGTGAAGCTTACCGTGAATCAGGAATACCAGGCTTATTTTTATGGATGATTCAAATCAACAAGAACACCCCAATTCAAGTGCAAGGGCTCAATGGGCATCCTTTTTATATTGCCTGGTGGTATGCCATTCTGGAAAATCGGGAGGAATCTGTTTACTGGCTCCAAAAAAACATGGAATACCAATGGCGATTATATGTATATTTCAACCTGATAGCCACTAATCCTGATTTTGATATTCTTCGGGATGATCCGCGCTTCCTGAAGATTGTGGATGAAATTGGTCTTACCCCCTACCACCACCGGCAAGCAAGATAAAATTTGCTTCTGATGCTTCCTGGTAGCCAGCAAAATGGTGGATTCTATGATAAAAATAGAAGTGTTATTTCTGTATATGAATCGATTCCTCTATTTTTGATAGACATTTTAACCAGGTTCCTCTAAATGAATGCCTCATTCTGCGAAAGCTCACGCCAATATTGGTGTTTTTACTTAGTCAAGTTATGCGCAAACTAATTCTATACATAGCTGCCAGCGTAAATGGCAAAATAGCCCGGAAAGATGGTGCTGTTGATTGGCTGGAAGCCATTCCCAATCCGGAGCAATCTGATTATGGATACAATGACTTCTATAATTCCATCGATGCAACGATTATGGGGTATAATACCTATGCCCAAATCATGAGTTGGGACATTGCTTTTCCCTATTCGGGGAAGCAGAATTTTGTGCTGACGCGAAAGCCGGATCTGCCACCTTCGGCAGATGTGGATTTTGTAACTGGAAACCAGGTGCAATTTATTAAGGCCCTTAAAGAACAACCGGGAAATGATATTTGGTTGATAGGTGGAGGACACGTCAATACTACATTGTTTAATGCCGGTTTGATTGATGAGATACAACTCTTTGTCATGCCGGTCATTCTTCCCGATGGCATTGAACTATTTGAAGCCGTTCCACAGGAAGCTTTGTTGCATCTTGAAGAAACAAAATCCTATTCGTCTGGTGCCGTGTTTCTGAAGTATACGACTTCTAAAGCAACACTAAATCAATAGTTCGCTTCATAATAGTTGCAAGGATCCAGGGAATCATAAATGAGTCAATAATGGATTTAAGGTTTTTTCAATATCACTAAATCCAATCCTTTTACTATTTTTAGAATTCCAGATGGAGTGCGAATAATTTTTAGAGTATGCTGAATGAGTTGGATTACTTTTACCACAGCCAATGTGAGCCGCAGAAAAGCTGTTTCCTGGCCCTGCGTGAGATCATCCTGAAAGCTGACGCGCACATTACTGCACAATGGAAATATCGGACGCCCTTTTTTTATTACAAGGGTAAGATGTTCTGTTATTTGTGGAGTAATAAAAAGACGCAGGAACCATACATTGGGTTTGTGGAAGGCAGGCACTTAAATCATCCCGCATTGGAGCAAGGGACCAGGAGCCGGATAAAGATTTTGCGGGTGGATCCCAATCAGGATATTGATGTAGAATTAATTGTTATGCTTTTATATCAAGCGATGAAGGTGTATTGATCGGGTGTTTAATGCAATTTGGATGAATGGATTATAATAATAAGATGAGAGCATCTTTGGAGCAGCGCTGTGAATTTGTGACGGAACGCCTGCATGTGAAGAGCTGGCGCAGCCAACAAAGCGAATCGGGGGATTTATCCCATCTGGTTAAAACTGTTTTAACGCTATTGACACCCGCCGTAACCCAATCCTTGCCGGAGGGTTGGCAGGCGATTAAGGATGAGCAGATGGCTTTGAATTGGATTCAGGAAAGAGCAGAGGAGAGTTGTTTTTTAGTGGTTCAGAAACGCGCTAATCAGGCGATCGTGGGATTCCTGTTTCTTTATGAAGTGGATGCTAATGCGCGCTTGCTGGATTTGCATTTGGGGTATTTGCTGGCCGAAACAGAATGGGGACAAGGATTCGGTAATGAACTGATTGAAGGGCTGAATGAATGGTGCCTGCAGGCGGGTGACATACATTCTGTGACCGGCGGGGTTGAGGTCCGTAATAAAGCTTCCATACGGGTACTACAGAAAAATGGGTATCAACTAATAAGTGCAGATACACCATCAGACGATACCGTCTTTTATAAACACACTTTTGAGATTTAACATCACTGCTAGTTTGAATAATGCTACTCAAACCAATGCTCAGATTGCGGACAGCATGTTGGAGAAAGCAAATGTATTGTCGCTAAATGCGAAGAGTCTTCAACAGCGCATCGCGTTTTTTAAGACGACTGAATAGCATCCAACCTGCCGAAACGATTGTAAATATAGTCCTTCCGTCGGATATGTAGTTTTCAGTAAAAATTGAACTCCCTGGGAGTTCAATTTTTTCATTTTAGTCCTGTAGGTCTATAACTGGGGTGTTGATTATTTAACTTTATCCTTACTAATAATTCATCCTAGTTTTGAGTTTTTATATTATCTTTGAAGGCAGATAATCATTACTGCAATATTTTGAGCGAAATACGTTTACAGGAATTAAAATTCTTCAAGTCAAGCCGTGATTCTTGGAAGCAAAAGCACAGAGAAAAACAGGCTGTAATAAAGCAATTAAAGATTAAAATCCGGGATCTAATTAAAAGTAGAAATTTCTGGAAGGAGAAAGCTAAAAAGCTGGAGCTTGAATTAAAAAAAAACAAAAAGAAGTAGCTTTTGCCGGAGAAATGCAGGGTTACTCTGACAAACCTACTCATACTATTCTTTTTAATAAGGGAACATGTAATAGCCCCAAGCATTTTAGTTACTGCAGCGATTTTATCAATTTTTGTGCTCAGCTATTTCTTGATGGCAATACGTCGTATCGAAGCTGTGCAAAAATTTGTTCAATACTTGCTAACTTTTATAATGCACCTGCACCTCACTATTCTACTATTCGACAATGGGTGTTGCGTTTAGGGTATTACACGTTGCATGAGCCGAAAGAAAAGCGTAATGATTGGGTTTATATAGTGGATTATACCATAACTACAGGGAAAAATAAATGTTTGGCAATATTAGGAGTATCATTAAAAGATTTACGAAAAAATGGTTTCAATCTTAAGATGAAAGATGTTGCCTTGCTGAATCTAACAGTGACTCCAAGGGCAACATGGGAGGTTACTTATAATGCTTTGGTTGAGACAGTAAAACTAACAGGTATTCCCAAAGAAATAATTTCAGATCACGGAGCCGATGTTAAGAAAGGAATTGAAGAGTTCTGCGCTCTGCATAAAAAAATCACTTACATTTACGATGTCAGCCATCTGTCCGCATGCTGCTTGAAGTCGATATTGTCCACTGACACTAAATGGGATAGTTTTTTAAAGCGACTATCCCGTTGTAAACATCAAACCAAACAAACACTACTCTCATTTCTTAGTCCTCCAAGCCAAAGGGCCAAAGCAAGATATATGAATGCAGAACAAATGATTGGATGGTTTGAAAAAATACTTCAATATCAAGAGCGAGGAAACTTTCTTCTTATAGCTGAATCCATTGTTGAAAAACGATTACAATCTCCAAATGCCAATTTGAGTAATTACATTGATGAGGAACTCGTTCAAGAGGCAAAAGAAATGTTTGAGGAGAAATTCAATTGGATACAAGAGTATAGCGATGATATAATCGACTATAAACAGTATCTGACAGTGATTAAAACAATAAAGAAAAAAATCATAACAGAGGGATTGTCCAGAAAAACAATTGGTGGTATAAAAAAAGATATCTCGATAATCAATCTCAACAAGAAGGGATTAGATTTTAGCGATACACTTATGAAGAGATTGTCTGACAACATCCCTAAAAATGCAAAATATAAAGAAGCTTACCTTGGGGTATCCGACATTATAGAAAGCTTGTTTGGAAAATACAAATATTACTGCTCGGAAAGTGCTTTAATGGGCATTACCCAATCAATATTGATAATATCAGCAGCGACACTGCAGATTGACCACTCTTGCATCAATAAAGCTATGGAGAGCAATACATTTATGGATATCCATAATTGGTCAAAGAAAACGATTGGTGAATCTGACTTTTCAAAAAGATGTAAGGCTTTTAAACGGAAAGAAAACCTAAAAGTCGCATGAATAATATTTTAAAATCTGTCAAAATAATCAACACCCCAGTCTATAACTACGGTTATGTTGTAGGCCTGCAGGTTTGTGCTTTTACAACCACGAAGGGGTTTAATGGCAATGTCCATGTGGGACTAAAAGTAACCTAATACCACTCGCGTTGAGGCTTGAAACATGAAACTAGCTAAATCATTCACGTTATAGGTGATCTAATCAATGTCTAAAACCTGAACACTGTTTTAGGTTTTTTTTTGTGGCAAAGGGATAGCATTTTGTAGTGGGAAAAATGCTATATTATTACCTTTGTTTGATATTTATTCTTTTGTAGGTGAAAATAGACCCCATGAAGAAAGCTTTAAAAGTACTGATGATTCTTATGATTACGCTTCTGGCGCTGGTTATTATACTGGTGGCTGTTGCGGAATTTTTTGAAGATAAAATAACAGATGTGGCCCTCAAGGAAATCAGGCATACCATTGATGCGCCTTTGGCCATTGAGGACATCTCTTTTTCCCTCCTGAAGGAGTTTCCTTTGGCTACCCTGGAGTTAAAAGGCGTTTGGTTGGGCCGTGAAATCCATGCGGATAGCAGTGCAGCTGATCAGACTACACGGATTGATACCCTGGTGCGCATTGATCAGACCAATCTTTCGCTCTACCTGCTGCCGCTTATGGACGGCAAGTATCAACTCAATGAAGTGGAAGTAACAGGAGCTGTTTTAAATTACCAGGTGGATAGTGCCGGAGTCAGTAATTTTGATTTTTTGATGACCTCGCCACCCAGTGAAGTAAGTGATACAGCAGTCACCGCTTTTTCATTGTTGTTGGACCATTTGGTGATGGAAAATGTGCAGGTGGATTACTGTGATAATAGCTTGAAGGCCGCGGCGACGATTTTTATTCCCAATATAAATGTGGAAGGATCCATTACGGAGGCTGCCATTGATATTTCTTCTGAAGGTCTGATTCGTCTGACCGATTGCCGGTTTGATTCCACTAATTTGGACCTGATGCATCTGACCGAAGTAAGTTATAAGTTGGATTACGCCAATGAAATGGTGGACATTGAGGATTTATCGATCAATACAGATGGTGCCTTGCTAAATGTGAATGGACAGGTAAACCTTCAGGATACGCTGTTCACTCAACTGAATGTGAAGGGCGCCGATTGTAGATTAGCCGAATTGATTAAATATGCCCCTTCATCCGTGTTGGCTGAAGCAGGTCTGAAGCAACTGGCGGGGACGGTGAATATGACCGCCACTGTGAATGGCTTTGTGAGCGATTCAATAGTCCCCCGAGTGGATCTTCAGTTTGAATGCCTGGATGGCGCTGTTAGTACGCTGGATTATCCGGCTCTTAAAAACATCACGATCCGTGGGAACATGAGCAATGGGGAATTGCGTAATAATCAAAGCACCGGCCTGTCAATAGAGGCCTTTCAAGTGGAAACAGAGGGGAGTCGTATCACAGGGGCGTTTTCAGTACACAACCTGGATCGCTTAAAATACAATGTCAATACGCAGTTGGATCTGGATATTAATGAGTTTCAAACCTATGTGCCGGATTCATTACTGAATCACATGCAGGGAAATATGCGGATGAGCCTTTCCACCCGGGGTGAAGTGCCCGATTCCATCACTGATGCATTTATCAATTCGGTATTGGCAAACAGTGACTTGATCCTCAACTTGAATCAGGTTCAGCTAAAAGTCGATTCCACCTTATCTGTAAATGCCTTATCCGGTCAGTTTAAATACCATTCCAATTACATTTCTGTCAAAGGAATGCATGTGGAACTACCGGCTTATCATTTGATTTTGCAGAACAGTTCACTGGGGATCGGTTTCAGCGGGAATATAAGGCAAATGGAAAGCCTTGAACTGAAGGTGGATTCCTTCGCCTTAAAAACACCTGAATCGCAAGTGAAAGGAGCGGCCTGGGTGCGTGATCTGACGCATCCCGACTATCGTATAAACAGTGAAATACACCTAAATCTCGATGAGGTGAGTCAAATGGTGCCCGATACACTGGTTAAAAAACTGTCGGGTGAAGTGAAGGCCTCCATTCACTCAGCGGGACGCATTCATCTGGATTCCATCGTCGATCATCTGACCCACCTGGTGATGAATCAAAGTACCATTAACCTGGATGTACGTAAGGTCAATGTGGAGATGCCCGATTCATTAATGAATGTGCGGAATCTCTCGGGACAAGTGCATTTGTGGGCCGATACCATTGATGTAAAACAAGTGACCGGGCAATATCTGGGCATTGATTTTGAGGTGGATTCCTCCCGAATCGTTAATGTGTATCGGGCCATGTTGAAAAAGGAACCCGTTCCCTTGCAGGTAGAGGGCGTATATGCCATGGGCGATATGGATTACGCAATGTTTTTGCCATTTATGTCATCGGATTCCACGGAGATAGCCGAAGATTCCAAACCTGAAGCAGCAGTAGATAGTACGTCGGCCATTGCCGCTGATCTGTACAGCAGTTTAACCGGTTTGGGCTTTAATTTTAAGATTAAGGGAAAGTTGGGCATAACTCGTTTTCGATATGGAAAAGCGCAGATAGATACTATTTCTTGTTTGTTTAATCTATCACCAACTAAGTTTATATTGGATCAAATTAAACTGTCTGCTTTTAAAGGAACAATGAATAGTTCGGTGAGTTGTAAAATGGAGCCTGCCAAACTCATTGTCGAATTTAAAAACAAAACGGAGGGGATGGATATTCATCAGTTATTGTTGGATTTTGACGATTTCAAACAGTTTGGAAATGAATACATCAGCCATACGCAATTGAGTGGTGATTTTAGTGCAGAGGTTTTTGGATATATTCCATTTAGAGAATCCCTTATCACAGATTCGATTATGATGAGTGGCGATTTAAAATTAGTTAATGGTCGATTAAAGGACTACGCTATTGCTGTGGAGATGGGGAAAGATTACGGAATTGATGGTTTGGACGATGTTCAATTTAAGACCATTGACACCAAAGCCTTTGTGTATAAAAGTGCAGTGTATGCCCCATTAACCAATATTAAAACGAATGCATTTGATATTAGCTTCTTTGGGATGCAAGAGTTTAATCTGGACTGTCAGTACCATTTGCGTTTTTACCTGAAAGAGATTCTTCGGAAAGGGAAGACCAATCGCATTGAGAAAAAGCAATCTAAAGATAGTAAACAGGATGATTATGGTGGAACCAAGGGATTAACCTCTCTTTTTGCCATATATAAAGTTAAAAATGGCGAAACGGTGAAAAGTGCACTGGAAGGAAAAAATTCCGAAGAAAGACTTGTAATGGACGCACATATACGATTGCAAGAGTTTGATTATGGTGCTGTTTTTAGTCCTAAACGTTTTAAGTTTGAAACGGGTGTTAAAGCCTACTAGCAAATGTTTATGAGAAAGAAATATAGCCTGGTTATTATAGGACTATTAATTATTTCCTTTGGTATTATAATTGTATCACATCTTTATAATAAAAATAAAAGGAAAGAGGAACTGCAAAAAATTGTAGAAGTAAGTGACAACGATATTGTTTTTGGTGCATCAGATGCCCCATTATCCTTGTTGATTTACTTTAATTATAATTGTAGCTTTTGTAATAAGTTTTTTGAAAAAGTGTATCCTCAACTTTATAGTGAATATATTAAAGCAGGTAAAGTAAAAGTAATCCTGCGATTAATCTGTTCCGGCAACAGTTTAAATGAATTGTATGCCAATCAGGCCGCGATTTGTATTAATAAACATGGGGATTATAAAAAACTGCATGAGCTCTTTTTGCACAATTATAAAATCATTTTCACCGAGGAGTTTAGACAGCTGGTGGAAGACTTTATTTTTATGAATGATGAGCTTGCCAAGTGTCTCTTGGAACCTGACGATTACAAAGTACTGAAGGATAATTTGAAGCAGTTTAATCAGCTAAATTTAGCCGGGACACCTGTTTTTGTGATTGGAGATCGGATGATTCAGGGGTATAGAGACTTTGATTATTTAAAAAAAATAATCGAAACTTACGATTGAAAAGCCTGTTTGAGTCATTTCTTATGAAATGATTTGTAAATTTGGATAATCCTAAAGACACAAAACGGAACCGTATCTTTTGCCGTTTTTTCTTTAGGCTCAAGGGATGTTTTATTTGATGATAATGTTTGTTTTTGAATGATGAATTAAAATTGGTTCATCCGTAAAATGAGTAGTTTTTGGAAAAAAAACTGATATTCATTACTTTGTTTGTCAACCACAACATCCAAAGTTATATGAACACCAGTTTATTATTTCATTCGTTTGGTTTAGTCAACCAAGAAGTAATCAGTACCGAATATAAAAAAGGAAATATCTACGTCAAAGTTAAAACCAAAGCTGATAAACTCAAATGCCCTGTATGCAAAAGTTTTGATATTATAAAGTCAGGGACGAAGGATCGAGAATTTCGAACTATTCCTATCGGGCATCACAAAGTCTTTATACAGCTTTCTATTCAGCGCATCGAATGTAAAGAGTGCAGGGTTATTCGACAAGAGCATTTACCATTTACTGAAAATAAAAAAAGCTTCACACGCGCCTTTGCCCGGCATGTCATCGCTTTATCAAGAATCGGTACAATTCGAGATGTAGCATTACATCTTGGTGTTAGTTGGGACTTGGTTAAAGACATTCAAAATACCTACTTAAAAAAGCATTATTCCTCTCCTGCGTTAAAGGGTGTGAAATGTATTGCTATTGATGAATTTGCTGTCAAAAAGGGCCATAAATATATGACGGTTGTATTGGATCTTGCAACTGGTGTTGTTCTTCATGTTGGTAAGGGTAAAGGAAGTGATGCGTTAACTGATTTTTGGAAACGCGTCAAAAGGAACAAGGTTAATATTGAAGCTGTAGCTATTGATATGTCACCGGCATATATCTCTTCTGTGATCAATAACTTACCTAATGCACAGATTGTTTTTGATCATTTTCATGTTGTAAAAATGATGAACGATTCAATATCAAAACTTAGACGCCAATTATATCGTCAGGAAAAAGAACTGAACAAAAAGGAACTGCTGAAAGGATCCAGGTGGCTATTATTAAAAAATAGCGTCAATCTGAATGATGAGCGAAACGAAAAAGAAAAGCTACAAGAACTTTTGGAAATAAATGAACCCCTTGCAATTGCCTACTACCTCAAAGAAGAATTGAAGCTTTTGTGGCAACAAAAAACAAAGGAACTTGCTCAGCAATTCATGGGTAAATGGGTCGCAAAAGCAATGGCTTCAGGTGTTTTTCGTCTCCGTAAATTTGCGGACACTCTTTTAGCTCATCGGTCAGGTATATTTGCCTTGTATGATTATCCAATTTCGACAGGCCCACTGGAAGGCCTAAACAACAAAATCAAAACAATGAAACGGCAAGCATATGGTTATAGAGATATGGAGTTTTTTAAGCTCAAAATATTCAGCTTGCATGAGAAAACCTATGCATTAGTCGGATGAACCTTAAAATTTTGACAGATGAAAAAGGGACTTGGTTACTTATTTTTCTTTCTGGCTATCACTGTATTTGTAGGATGTGAATCTGACAGTGATCCGGATGATGTGTGCAAACAAAGTACAATTACGTGTGACATCGGTGATGTAACTTCTTGCTGCGAAGTAGGAGGGGATTGTTATTTTATTGTGGATGGTAAAAAGTATGCTACACAAGATGACTTAAATGCTGTATGTTCGCCCAATGCAGGTATTCAAGAGTTAAAACTAATAAAACTACAGCTCGATGCGGAAACTAAGCTTTTGCTTCAGGAAGTGCGGGCAAGTGCAATTTGTCAATAGCTCATTTTGAGAGACGAAAAGATGGCAATATGCACTAGTAGCATACTGGCAAAATAGCAGATAGGATCCATTTGCGTTGAGAGATCATTTGCAACTATAATAACCATTTAATAAATGAAACCATGGCAAAATCACAAAACGCACAGAAGAATGTGAAGAAGGAGCCGCTGAAGACGGCCAAGGAAAAGAAGGAAGAGAAGCGTGAAAAGAAAGCCAAAAGAGGGTAATTCTTTTCTTTTATAATGAATAACCGGGTCGCCGTGAATGCAGTGTGATTGGCGGTAGGCCCATTGAGGTAAATAGTTAAGTCCTTTTCGATGTTGTCATTCGGAAAGGACTTTTTGCATTAGAGCAGGTTCGATAAATAACTGAAAACGCTGCAACTACTTCAAGCGGTTGTTTTTTGTGGCCCAATCCCCGCATGTCTTCAATTTGAGGATTGTAAAAAGGAATACGCTATTGGTGCTTTCCCCTAAGTACAGATAACCACCGTCGATGAAGGTCTTTAATTTGCTTCTAAAAGAAATTAACTCATTGCAGTATCTGGTGGATCATGCCATTTAATTTACCTATTTATGCAAATGAAATGAAGATAAGTGGGCCCGTACGCGAAAGGCAATTAATACATTACGCATGGCCAGGGCCAATACCACAGGCATGATACCTCCTGGTACAGGCAGGATCGCACCTGCAAACGCTTTAACAGCGTCCACATCCACACCACCTTTTAGTATAGGGATCATTTTTTCATGGGTACTTTCAACTATGGTTACCGGACAATCAAAGGGGACCACCCGCACTGAGACTGAACGGGAGATGAAGTTGGTTAATGGATTATCAAAGAAGCTTCGATCTACCACATAGATCCATTCCTGACCACTTTTTATCTCTATGTTTGCTTTTTCAAACAGGAGGTGTAATGCGGTGCGAAGACACAAGGGGTAATACAATTCATCAAGGGGTGTCATCAGTTTCTTCTTAAGGCAGGTATGACCTTATGTATGTAAGATTTTTCTTTTCTTTACAGAAATAACATTAATCCATCACATGATGAAAGAAAAGGTCCTATTAATTGTATTTGTTAGTTTCCTCAGCTGGTTGCAAGTAACGGCACAAAACAATGCCACACTGGAAGCTATCAACAAACAGGTGTGGATCCCCTATGTACAAGCATTTGAAATGCTGGATGCCCCATTATTCAAATCGGTGCACGCCGCGGAGATGGTATGTATCGAAGCCGATGCGAAAACCATTAAAGAGGTGGGGCCCTATGTGGAAGGGTATGAACAGTGGTTCAATGAGGTGAAGCAGTCGAAAGACGCTTTGCAACTGACCTTACGCTTTGTCGAACGTATTTATACCGAACATACGGCTTCTGAACGCGGTGTTTACCAAATGCAGATGACCGATGGCAAAGGGGAGAAGTCTATATTTTACGGCCAGTTTCACATGCTGCTGAAAAAGAAAAAGAAGCAATGGAAAATTGTGATGGATTACGATTCCAGTGAGGGAAATACCATAGGCGAGGAGGATTATTTGGCGGCAAAAACTCTGCAGGATGTGGATCACTTCCACCAAGAGACTCCTAAAGAGGAATAAGGGTTGGGAACCCGTCAGCTCATAAAGCGCCTGACGGTATTAATTAATCATGACAAGCAATTCAATAAACATCTACACGTGAATACATCAGCAACCATTCAAAACATCATCGATCAGTTAGAGTTACAGCCCCATCCCGAAGGTGGTTATTTTAAAGAGACCTATCGCAGCAAAGGCGTCATTCAAGCCGATGGTTTGGATCCCGTGTATCAGGGATCGAGAAACTATTCCACCTGTATCTATTTTCTGCTCACGGCCGATACGTTTTCTGCCTTTCACCGCATTAAACAGGATGAGTTCTGGCATTTTTACGATGGGAGCCCCATTGCGCTGCACCTGATTTCACCAGAAGGGGAATATTCGAAGGTAATCATTGGGCGTGACGTGTTGCAGGGCCAGGTGCCTCAGTTTGTGGTGCCCGGAGGGTATTGGTTTGCGGCCAATGTGCTGCAGGGGGGCGATTACGCACTGACCGGCTGTACCGTAGCGCCGGGTTTTGATTTTGCCGATTTTGAATTGCCGGAACGTCAAAAGTTATTGAATCTGTTTCCTCAGCATGCTGAAGTGATCATTGCGTTAACGAAAGGATAGGAGTTATTGCAGACACTCCTCTTCATTTTTAAATCCTTGATGTCTGGATAAACCTATTTTTATCACCGATGGATGACTGTTTGGATTACCTCTACGGAGTATTCCGGTTTACAGGGTTGAAAATAGTCTTCAATACTAAATGGCCTACTGCATATTCCGCGTAGCGGATTAAGTGTTGTAGAATACGATGGTGCAAATTGACTATTTTCCCTGCAGGAGATATAGAACTGTTTCCCGGATTATACTATATAAAATACCAAAATCTTTCTTTTTAATCAATATTGATTTTCGGAAAAGATGGTGCGAAATTGCTAGATAGAAAATGTAAAGAATAGGTAGGCAGGTAACTTTATTGTTTAACATTTAAACCATTCACATTATGGCTTTAATGATAGCAGAAAACCGGTCTTCCGAGGCCCATGAAAACATTGGGAACAGACACCAGCGTTTGTGTCAACGCACCAGGGGTGCAGAACCTTTGGTGAATAATATTTCACCTGTTATCGCAGCGCTGGCCGATAAGCGGGTGGTCACCCTGGAACGCAGGCAACATAAAGAGGAATGTTATGATGCGTTGCTTCTGGTGAATGGTGAAATGGACGATGGGGTTCGAACCGTCTTTGAAAAATGCAAGCAATTTGATCGTCAGAATCCGGGCAGTAATGTGCTGTTGCGCATTTTTCCCACCGGACGCACCAGCGATATTATTTCAGTGTCGCTATATGATGAGGCGATGAAAGTGGATCAACTCATTACCCGCATTAAGAGTCTGAGTGGTGAACATCCCATGTTGGAATCCATCCAACCCTTACAAGAGGTCATGAATAAGGAATTGGAAGCGCAACGGATCTATCGCGAAGCAGTAGGTCAATGGAAATTAGCCGTGGCTGAAGAGGATTTGGCAAAAGCTGATTTGCGTCGTCAGTATGAACATAATTACCTGGATGCTGTCAAACTGTTTGGGAAACGATTTGCCCAGCGTTTGTTCCCCAAAGTCACTAAATCACGACCTGTCATTGAAGATCCTGAGGCAGCTGTCGAAATTAAATCACAGGTAGTTAAGAATAACCAGGTAACGCCTGAAGACAATTGAATTTTCCATATTTAAGTTAGGGGTATTGACCGGCAAGTGACACTTTATTTCACTTGCCGGTCAATTTTTTATGTCCTCATTCCCGGACCACCTATTTCTTGTTTTTATCCCTTCTCCACCGCGACTTCAAAGCCTCTAAAAATTCTGTAAAGGGAAGGTGTTATTTCTGCAGCGCTTTATAAATTTCTACCAAGCGTATTTTTTCCTGAAAAGTACCCGTCACAACTTTTACGTGTGTTCCCAGCCGTCAGATGCACGCGTTACAACTTTTACGTGTATTCTCAACCGTCAGATGCACGCGTAAGAACCGTGACGTGCGTTCCCAGCCGTCAGATGCACGCGTTACAACTTTTACCTGTATTCTCAGCCGTCAGATGCACCCGTTAGAACCGTGACGTGTATTCCCAACCGTCAGATGCACGCTTCAAAACTCTTACGTGTATTCTCAACCGTCAGATGCGTGCGTTATCATTTTTACGCCCGGAATTTACGCCCGTGACGACGGCGCGAAGTGTCAACGTGCATTTCTGAAAAATCCGGGGATCGTAAAGTGTAATTAACAAAGGTTTCCTTTTTGTTTTTTCGATTTCAGGCCATTTAACTATATTTGGGGCTGGTTAAATATGTAGCAGGGGTAGTCGTGGATCATTGATAGAGGGAAAGTGGTGACTATTGCTTAAACACTGTTTGGCTATAATGTGAAGAGAGGTGCTTGGTGCTTCTGTTGATGAGTTAGCAAAAAAAATACATAAACATATTTATCAAAAAAAATGAGACAGAAAAAAAAATCACCAAACATTTTACATTATCTTATTGTAGGAATAATTCTTATAATTCCTATTCAACAATCAATTTCACAAGATATTAAACCATATACTCCACCAACACCTGATGCCTTCTTTGGAATAGGAATAGGATTAAATGATTATGGACTAGGTTTAGGTGCTGAAGTCAAGGCAATGAACAAAGTCTGGTTGTACGGTATTGGTGGGATTAGCACGTGGGGATATCGACTAACTGGTGGATTGACTTATTATCCAGGTCAAGATGGTTTTAAATCCTCTTTTAGCCTTGGTTATTCATATGCTTCAGGAGCAAAGGATTTTGTCACAGAATTAGATGTCGAGCAATTTTTTTCAGAACCGAAGGAACAAGAAGTAACATTAGACCTATTACCTATAAGTACAATAAATCTAGTCTATTCTTACAATATGAAAGTTGGTAGAAAGTCTAAATTTGTATTTAGTGCAGGATATGCAATCCTGTTGACAGATAAGCTATATGAAGATAAAACTAAGTTTTCATCGAATGAATTAACAGATGGATCGAAAGAATTTATTAAGCTTATGGCACCAGGAGGAGTGATATTTGGCGTTAAATATATGTTTGGTAGCGTTTAAATAGAAAAAATGCTTGTTGCTAACAAACCGCAATAAAGAATGCCTGGCCGGAGACTGGTTTTGAAGGTTTATCTTCCGCGCGAGCAAAGGCGAAATTAAGAAAACTAGTATACCATACGCAGCGGCACACTTCATGCGGCAAGACGTTAGAATTAATTGAAGACAATAAAGAACTAATGTAAAAATCAAAAAAATGACTTTTAAAGCCTCCTTCTGCGATCCGTTTAAGTCTGATATTATTGAGTATGGCATGGTTGAGTCAGATAAGATCATGGACGCTTTTGACAAAATTCCGTGGTTACAACTGTTGACAAAAATGAAAGCAGCAAAAGATTCCGAAATTCATTATTCACCATCCTTTGAAATAGAAAATACCACTAATAATCATGGTCTTTCACTTTCAGCGCTTGATGGAGGTGAATGGTACATATTCTATAAAAGACCTAAAAAAGTAAAGTTACTCTTTGGTTTAATTGAAAGACTTAACAAGAATTATCTAACAGAAGTACACGGTCAAACAGAAAAAGATGCCAAGGAGTGTATGAAAGCACTAATTAATAATGATCTGGAATATCTTAATGAAAAAGTTAAGTAACTGAGTTGCATACAAACCGCTATAAAAAATGTTTAACCGGCGATGTTTATTGGAGTTTTGAAACCGAGCATGTATTAGCAAAGCAAGAATGCGAATATATCCCTCGCAGCAGCACACCGCATTCAGTATGTGGTTTCGTGATATGCTCCTAGAAAAATGCACTAATCAAACGGAATAGTATGAAAAGAATGTTTCTGATTACATTGGCTTGCTCAATCTTAACTGTTTTCACCTCAAAAGCGCAAGAAGGCAACTGGGATGTCTATATGGCACAGTATGAAAAAGGAGCCGGTTCAATGACGTTAAATATGGACCTAATTAATGTAGCACCTAAAGAAAAATTACCTTTTTTACTGATAACAGGGGTGAAGTTCGAAAATTGTAGAGAGGATGGACTGCCTAATAGTGATGAATTTGAAAAATTATATAACGTTTCAGACAATATTGAACGCTTGTTAAACGGATCTGTGTCATTTGAACTTGTGGGTACTTTTACGTACCAATGTGAGCGACTTGATTATATTTATCTATCCGACACGATTTCTATTCGGTCACAATTGACAGAATTGTATAAATCAGAATTTGGAAATTATGAATACTATATAAATCTTAAACGTGATGAATCATGGGAGGCGTATACAAAATTCTTATATCCCAATGACGTAACGCTTGAGTATATGTCTAATCAAAAAGTACTATTTCAATTACAACAAGCTGGAGATAACTTATCAAAACAAAGGTTGGTTGACCATTGGATATATTTTTCGAGGAAATCGGATGAAGAGCTATATGTGAAGTATATTGAAGGGATAGGCTTCAAGGTGGAAAGCCAGGAAATAGATAAGAATTTCAAACTACCTTATCAATTACATATATCTCGAATCGACTATATCTATCCTGAATCAATTAATGAAATAACACTAGAGCTGAGGAAGAAAGCGAAAGACTTAAATGGTGATTACGATGGTTGGGAAACATTTGTAATCACCGAATAAATCACAATATAAAATACCTGTTCGTACGGGGAATGGCTGTATAGCTCCACGACAATAAGCACTAAGAAGCAGATAAATCAAAGTATAACTGTTTGTTTGAATAGCCCAAATGGTCATTCAGAAAACTTAATTAAGGGATTATGAATAAAAAGGTTCTCTTATTTTTGGCTCAGGGGTTTGAAGCCTATGAGGCCAGTGTATTCACCGATGTCATAGGATGGAGCAGGGAATGTGGTCTGGAAGGCGTCGATTTGATCACCACTGGACTTAGGCCGGTGATTAACTGTTATTGGAATTTAATGGTACAACCGGAAATGCCTTTTGAGCAAATTAAGGTGGATGATTACGCTGCCTTAGCCATTCCGGGCGGCGCCGAGGGAGCTGGATTTTTTGAGGATGCTTACGATGAACGATTTCTCAATTTAATCCGGGAATTTGATCAAAAGGGAAAACTTATTGCTTCCATTTGTGTGGCCGCCATGCCCATTGGAAGATCCGGTGTTTTAAAAAATAGAAAAGCGACTACCTGGGATTTAAATGAGGGCCATCGACGCCTGCAACTGGTTGAATTTGGCGCAATTGTTCAGGATCAGCCACTGGTGATTGATGGTAATATTATTACATCCACCGGTCCGGCCACAAGCCTTGATGTGGCTTTTCATTTACTGGAAATGTTGACCAGTACGGATAATGTCAATGAGGTAAAACGTAATATGCGTTTCCAGTTGGATTGAATTCTGGTAGTGGTAAACCGCCTGGTGGTTTCCTTGCAGCCATATTCTCCCGAAGGGATTAAACAATAATAGCCACGGGTGTAATCTGTTGTTGCATATTAAACTCTTGAATTAAAAGTAAGAATACCCATGAATCAATCACTATTCATTCTAAAACTGTTCTTTTTCGTCTTGCTTAAACGGCCCACTTTTGTGATCCGAATCAGTGAAGGCAAGGCTTCCCTTCAATCGGGGCATGTGAACGCTCATTTTATTCGCGATTGTCAGGATGTGATTCAGATGGAAAAAATACAAAGCGGTATTATCTTTGGAGTGGCCGGTGCTGCTGCGAAACCCGTCATTAAGGCTTCCAAGGAAGTGTCTCCCATTGGTTTGCAAAAAATTCGGAATGTGTGGAGTTTTTATTCCTAGCAGTGGAAGTTAGTTAAGTACCAAATAAATAGAAAAATAAAACGCACAAGGTTTGAATTGGATTTTATTAGTTATAGCGGGATTGTTTGAAGTCGTCTTTGCTACCTGTTTGGGTAAAGCAAAAGAGACGGCGGGAACAGAATCCATGTATTGGTACATTGGCTTTCTAATTTGTTTAGCCATCAGTATGTACTTGCTTGTCAAGGTGACGCAAGTTATTCCAATCGGTACCGCATATGCTGTGTGGACGGGCATTGGAGCTGTCGGGACGGTACTTATTGGAATAATGGTGTTTAAAGAACCGGCCACCTTTTGGCGCTTGTTTTTTATATCCACCTTAATTGCCTCTATTATTGGTTTAAAATTAGTATCCCATTGAATAAAGAAATTGATGCGCCTCCTGCCAATAGGCGGCATCACTTAAAGCAGTTTTCACATCATTGTAAATCCATCATGAACATTATCACCAATCCTCAAATGCCTGCAGCGAACGGGCATTATTCCATGTGCATCGAGCACAATGGTCTGCTTTACCTATCGGGTCAGTTGCCTTTTGAACCGGAGCTCAAAACCCTTCCTCAGGGAATTGAGAAGCAAACCGATCAAGTACTGAAAAATATGGAGCGTATTCTCCTGGCCGCAGGCAGTCATAAGAGCAAGGTGATTCAAGTTCGGATCTATCTTTCTGACATTCATGATTGGGAGGCTGTGAATCAGATTTATGCTCGTTTTTTTGGCGATCACAAACCGGCGCGCTGTGTGGTACCAGTGGCAACACTGCATTATGGGGCTTTATTGGAAATTGAAGTGACGGCGGCGCAATAAATATTCCTATAAAAGAATTTTTGTTTGAGGCAATCGTTTTTAGAACTAAACCGCTACCGTGGTTTCAGCACCTATACATAGCTGCACCTCTTCTATTAGGGGTGTGGCCAACTTTTATCGGGTCGAAAGGAGAAGGGAATTCTTGAACACATTGCATCGTATTTTTCCTTGCATCATCACTGGTTTCTAATGGTAATGTTGCATTTTCTTGTTAAATTAACGTCGATTTATTTAAGTGCTACTGATTTCCCTGTTTGTACCACTTGAATGCTTCATATTAAGCAATTAAAAAATGAATCAAATGAAAAAAATTAAATCACTCTTCTTTGCTCTTGTTGTATGTTGCATGGCCACACCGCTCTTTGCAAAAGGTTTTACCCCACCGGCCGAATCCAATGCGGTGGTCTATTTTGTCAGGGTATCCAACTTTGGCGGGCCCGTTTCTTTTGAGTACTTCCATAACCAGGAGTTTATCGGCATTTTCAAAGGTAAAAACTACATGCGCTACGAGCTTCCGGCAGGCGAGCACTTATTATGGGCTTCTTCGGAAGATAAAGAGTTTTTGAAATGTGATTTAAAAGCGGGTGAAACCTACATTGTGTTGGTTAACATTGAGATGGGAGCCTGGAAAGCCCGCATTGGTTTGGAGCCTTTATTGGTGGATAACGAGGATTTTGAACGGGTAAAAGAATTGGTGAATTCTAAGGAACCCGTGGTAACACCGCAGTCTAAGATTGAATCTACACAAAAGAAACTGGCGGCCAGAGGTTTTATTGATAATATCATGACGCGCTACGAAAATGAATGGAAGGATGCCAAGAATACAAAGATCATCAGTCCGGACATGTGTATTCCTAAAGATAAATTGCAGTAATTGCTCACAGGCTTAAGTCGGAATGATTATTGACAGAGAGCACGACCTGTTTCCAGTGACAAAACCGGAAGAGGTTGTGTTATTTGTTGGTCAATTGAACAAACCCTATTTATGAAAAAAATACGATTCAAGCGCCTTCAAATGGATCATCTGAATTGGAAAAAACTCACCTTGGAGTTATTCGTTGTGTTCCTGGGGGTGACCATGGGATTTGTGCTCAATAACTGGCAGGGCGATCAGCAAGCGGCGGTGTTGGAGCAAAAATACCAGGCTGGATTTCATCAGGATGTGCTGAGTAACATCGAAGAGTTGAAGAGTGCCACAGAGAGAGACAGTATTTGGTTGCAGCGGGCAATGCCTCTGTTGGAATCCATGGAAGCTAATTCGCTGGCTTCTGATTCTGCCAAGGTGGTTTTGAGCTTAATTGTAAAAATGGAGATCCTGGGATTGCATTCCGGAACTTATCAGGATATGACCAACAGCGGCCATTTTAATTTGGTGTCTGATTTTGCATTGAAGGCAAGGTTGATTGATTATCACCTGGCCCTTGAAGGGGGCGCGTTTTTTGATAGCCACTTTTATCAATACTACAACGATTTTGTCATGCCTTTTATCTTTGGGAAAGTAAATCTGTTGCAAGGAGAATTTATTCATACCGAAGTGGAGCACTCCGTTCAATTTGCCAATGTGTTTTACGGGTATATGTCCATGATCCAGCAACGACATGCCCTCTATATGGATCTGCTGACTCAAAGTCAGGAGTTGGAAACAATTTTAAAAATAGTGCCTTAATAACACCTCACAATACGTCATTTTTACTTCGCGAGTCTATGAAAAAAGTTTCAGGATGGTTATTCATCCTCATTAGTTCGTTCTTCTTGTTACTCTTTTCGGGTACACTTATCCTAATGGCGTATGAGCGCTTTTTTCACCCGGATCCCATGAAAGACTTCCCACTAGGCTTTGGGGCTATTGTGGGTTTTGTAACTATGATGGCCTTGGCTGTGTCAGGTCTTTTGCATGGGCTTAAAAAAGTCAGGAAGCAAAAGCAAAATGTACCTGTTGAATACACGGGAACAATCGATCTCAAATTATCCGGACAAATTGGTTTTAAGGATTACCGGAATATGCTTTTTCAAACGAGTTTAAAGAAAACGCCTGTGTTTGTGTTTCTGGCTATATCCCTCATGGTAATTTTGGCTGCTATGAATGGGAACGACCAGCGAGTAGATACTGAATTTTCATTCCTGCCTTTTTTGTTGATTGGGGTATTTATTGGTACTCCTCTACTGATTCATGTCCAGGCTAAAAAGTTTTACAACACGAATTCCATCTTCCGGGAGCCACTGGATTATCACATTACCAATGAATGCCTGAAGATAAAAGGAACAACAGTGGACTCAACTCAGTTCTGGAGCCACTTTTTTAAATTGAAACAAACGAAACAGTTCGTCTTGTTGTACCATGGTGAAAATGTGGCCACCTTGTTGGATAAAAAGATGTTTGAGCCAGAGCAATTGTCCGAGTTTTTGATATTCACGCAGTCCTTGAATCTGATTGTTGAGTGAAATACAACGTTGGTCATTAATTTGAAATAGGTTGAATACAAAGTTCATTGCGTTGCTTACTGCATGCATTTTTTCCTCATGGCTTGCGTTATATGGTCAGAACAATACGGACGTTATTGCCAATGCACCATTCAATCTCAAGTATCTGGAGCATCTCATTAAAGTCAAAATCGACAGTGTACGTCACCTTCATAACTGCACTCCACTTATTAATGATTCGGTGCTATATGTAGCTTCGCAGCATCATAGCCGGTTTATGCACCAACACCATCTTCTTTCTCATTTTGAACCGGGTTTTGAAAAGACAGAAACGCCGCAATTGAGAGTCAATTATTACGGTGCCAAAAACTACGGGGTGGGAGAGAATGTGTTAAAAACGTCTTACAATGCAGTTATTCAATCGAAAAGCAAAAAGGAGTATCGCACATTCACCTATTCTGAATTAGCGCATTCGATTGTTAATGGATGGGTAAATTCTCCGGGTCATTTTAAAAATATCATTACCCCGGAATATCAATTGACAGGTGTCTCAGTTGCTGTGGATGCGGAAAAGAATTTGGTATATGCCTGTCAAAAGTTTGCCCGTGTTTTGTATCAATATAGTTTTAGGGAGTCCAGGCAGCTTTTTCCCTATTCCACTTATCAGCCGGAGAAACTGGTGAATAGCTTTGAAGGGATGGATGAAACATTAAGAACACATTCACATGAATGGGGGGTGAAACATGACGAACTGGAGAAATGTGAAAACTGTATGTCCCTGGTTCAGCGTAAACCACCTATCACCCTAAGGTATTCCAAAGGTTCATTTATTCTAAGAATTGATAATTCGGAGTATGTGAAGCAGTTGATTCAAAATAAAAAGGATGGCTTTGCAGTGGAAATTGTTGAAATGGATGATTACATGTGTGGCAATCCGAAGTACTTTACCCAATCAAGTCGTCGAAATGGTCAATGCCGGCTCAATGGGAAATTGCTGAAACCATTGTACCGAGAAGAACTCTATAAAGGCTATAAGAAACGCAAAAGAAATAAGGAGGTCACTTTTCTTTCGTATATATTCAGTGCTGATTCAGTGCCCTTCTTCGATCGTTTTGCCCGGTACAAAATTGAAAAGTACAGCAGTCAGTATTTTGAAATTAAATTAGGGAAATTACCTGATGAGATTTCTGGATTATGGAACCATAATTTGGTGTATTTGCAGGATGATCAAATCTGCCATGTGGATTATTTTACCAATTATTGTGGGGACTTATTTGAGGATTATAAAACCTCCGAATTCCTGCCGCCGGATACGTGCAGCAATTATTCCTTTGAGCTGGACACGGTTCATTATACCTTTGTCATACCTTTTAAAAAGAACCAGTTCGATTTTACCGGTGCGGATATCGCTCCCTTCGTCGATTCCTTATCGGGATTGGATTATACCATTGATTCCATTCACATTCATGCATTTTCATCGGTGGAAGGCGATGATGCTGTTAATGCCCGGCTTCAAGTGCAAAGGGCTCAAGCCATCGCTAAGGTCCTGGAGGAAAATCAAACCAAACCAATTTGTACCACGGTACGAACGGCTACTTCCTGGAAGGCGTTTTATCGGTTCATACGACGATCACCTGATTGGCGTTTTCTGGATTCTCTGAGCCGTAAAGATCTCCTGTATCAAGTGAATGAGGTTTATGAAGATTCTCTGGAATTTATCTTGAGCAAAGGGCGTAAGGGAATTATTGACTTGTATGGCACCATTGATCTCACGGATCGTAATTTGAAACATTACATCGAAAAGGAACAGAAGTGGATCTGTGATTCCTTATTTAAATTGCCCGTGAAAAGTGATGCGCATCAAGCCTTGCTTCGAAGATACAGCGCTTTTTATCAATTCGTTTATGCAAAAGTAGTAGCGCAAAAGGTTGATACAACGGTTTTAGCACAGTTGCGATTGCCCAAATCTTATACTACCAATTTCAAGTTGGCGGAACGTTTTATTATAGCTGGCTACCAGTTCAATGATGCCTTTAAGGGGAACAAACAATGGTTGGCTGCCAAGGATGGATTAAGACGATCGTTAGTAATGAAATATTCCCATCGGTTGACCGGTGCGTTTATTTACATTGATTGTCGCCTCAAGATGGATGCTCTGAAGCGCAAAAACTTCATTCCACAAAGCGATATTCAAGCTATTCTTGATGAAATGGAGTTGTTGGCTACGTTTTATAATACTTCAGCCGAGGTAACTAGTAATATTGATCGCCTGGCTTTTAATCTGAATATGCTTTTGCTGAATCGCTGCTTTGTCGATAATCCGGAAGAAAAATCCGAAGAAGCCTATCACTGCATTTTACAAGTTCGTGAGTTTTACGAAGAGAATCAGGAAATGAATTCATCAATGGCTTTGAAGTTGGCGAAACTGATGGTGCACTACAACAATGTGGTACCGGCTTTAACGATACTCCAGCCTTATATGGGTGAAGAATCTGTTAGGTGTTATGCAATACCTTTAATGTATCAGCATTCATCTTCTCCGTTTTCAAGTAATTATTACGACCAGCTGATTTCACTCTCCCATGAAATGGATACTAGTGTGTGGTGTAATCTGTTTTTATGGAAGTGCGGGATTCCCTTTCAGGCATTCGATCATGAGCCATTGAGAGCGATGTTTTGTGAAAAATGTATGGAGCACAATGTGGTGATACGTGAGTTGTTAGGGGAATGAAATTTCTGATTTTTAATTGTACAATTTTCCCTTTAAATACATCAGCAACTGTGTTTTGTATTTAAGGGTAAAGCTTTATAATGCAATGCCCTAAGATTATTAGCTCACTGTAGTCTCAAACCAAAAAATATTCCCACATTTGCGGCCGCAAATTTTGTTATTACAGGTATTGGTTGGCAACATTAAATAGCGCAAATGAAGGGATTATTTTCTATTTTGCTTTTGATTTTATCAAACACATTTATGACCATGGCCTGGTACGGTCATCTTAAATTTTCGGAATGGAAATGGTTTAATAAGCTGGGATTAATCGCCATCATTCTCCTCAGTTGGGGCATTGCCTTTTTTGAATATGTGCTTCAGGTGCCTGCGAATAAAATAGGGTATAAGGGGAATGGAGGGCCTTTTTCATTATTTCAATTAAAAGTCATTCAGGAAGTAATTACACTGGTGGTTTTCGCCCTCTTCACGCTGGTGGTCTTCAAGACGGAGACATTCAAATCCAACCATTTGATAGCGTTTGTGTTTTTGATTCTGGCGGTATATTTCATGTTTAAAAAATAGGCCCCGTCTATTTGTCCTCATAAATGGTATCAGTCTGATATGGCTTCCAATGGTGCATATATGGTTAGAGGAAGAAAAGTAAACTGCTCACTTCAATAAATTGACCTATCTTTGCCTGATAAACGGATTTTTCATTCATAATTAATAGAAACATGCCTTTTTCGTCTTTAGGATTATCGCCCTCTTTGTTAAAAGTATTGGCCGATCAAAAATATGCACAGCCTTACCCCATACAGCAGAAGGCCATACCTGCCATTCTTAATAAAAAAGATGTATTAGGCATTGCGCAAACCGGGTCGGGTAAAACAGCCAGTTATGTCTTACCAATACTCCGGAATTTACAACGCAACCGGGATACCAAGAACCGGCACGTGAATGCCTTGGTACTAGTTCCAACACGGGAGTTGGCCGATCAGGTGAAAGACGTGTTTCAAATGTTTGGTTCAGCACTTCCGGAGCGTATTAAAACATTGGCAGTGTTTGGTGGCGTTTCCATCAATCCGCAGATGATGGCGTTGCAAGGGGTGAATGTATTGGTGGCCACACCAGGCCGTTTATTGGAGTTGGTGGAGTCCAATGCCGTGCATTTATCTGACATCAGTACTTTGGTATTAGATGAAGCTGACAAAATGCTTAATCTTGGTTTTAAGGAGGAGATGACGCGCATCTTTGCATTATTGCCAAAGAAGCGTCAGAACTTATTGTTTTCCGCCACCTTGAATGCAGATGTGGATGCCATTAAAGAGGTTTTGTTGCACGAACCGGAAGTCATTAAGATTATTCCCGAAGAAGATAAAGTGGATTTAATTGATCAGGTCGGGTATTTTGTGTCGGAAGAACGAAAAGGACCTTTGTTGCGTTATTTAATTAAGAGCAACGACTGGCAGCAGGTATTGGTGTTTGCTTCTTCTTCTTTTAAGGCCGATAGTGTAGTGACCAAATTGCGCAAGAACGGTATTGAGGCAGGAGCTATTCATGGAAAGAAGAGCCAAACAGCACGGACCAAGGCGTTGAACAATTTCAAATCAGGTCAATTGCGCGTGTTGGTGGCGACAGATTTGTTAGCCCGTGGAATTGACATTGAGTTTTTACCGCACGTGATCAATTATGAATTACCCCGATCGCCCAAAGATTACATTCACCGCATTGGCCGTACCGGTCGCGCTGAATCGCCGGGTGAAGCCATCTCTTTTGTGACCCCAGAAGATCAGCACCATTTTAAAGTGATCCAGAAAAAGATGGGTAAATGGGTGACCATGATTGATAGTGAAACATTTGACATGCAAGGTTTTTAATACCTAACCTGGGTGGGCAAGTCCCAAATCACTGAATCATGAATATTGATTAACAAATGAAAATGCCGAATTCCAAATTCATAAATAGGTAATCACTATTCATCATTCCAATGAGACCAAAAACACTATTCAAAGATACAATGTGAGAATATCAGCGGAAAGACACTCCATATAGGATCCGGATAAAGTGCCTTTCTGAAAAGAGAAGCTCGTGAATTATAACATTACACTATGAACAATAACGATATATTACGCAGTCTTCGGTTCACCTTTGACTTAGATGATACGAAGATGATGGAATTATGCAGTTCCGCTGATCATGAGGCCACACGGGCCGAGGTAAGTGATTGGTTGAAGCGCGAAGAAGATCCGGCTTTTGTGGAGTTGGATGATTATCGGCTGGCCGTTTTCCTGAATGGTTTTATTAACGAGAAACGTGGGAGAAAAGAGGGTGTTCAACCCGAGGCCGAGAACGCATTGAATAATAATTTGGTATTTCGGAAATTACGTATTGCCTTGGATTTGAAAGATGATGACATCCTGGCTATTTTAAAACTGGCCGCCCGACATATTAGTAAACATGAGCTGAGCGCTTTCTTCCGTAAACCGGGACATGCCAAATACCGGCCGTGTCACGATCAGATTTTGAGGAACTTTTTGCAGGGATTGCGTCTGAAGTATAGAACTTCTAAATAGCCGGAAAATCGGTGTAAAGTATAAACCTCCCAGGCATTTGTTTTTGCCTGGGAGGTTTTTTTTCGAATTTTTAAATCTATTTGTATCGATTCTCTGGTCACTCATCACTTTAAAAAAACAATGGATATTCCATAAATGTTAAGGAGTTGAAGTGGCTTTAACAGGAAGGTTGCCATATCACACACAATGACAATCCGTGTTTCTGATTTGATCATATCTGCAGAGTCAGAGCTGAAGTAAAACTATTGCCTTATTAGAATTGATGCAGGAAATCGGTATTTGTCTGACGTGTAGATTTGAACCAGCTCAATCGTTGGTAAATTCATTGGGAAAGCATAAATTAGGAAAAGGATGTCTTTGCATGAAGAAGCGATCGAATGTCCGTTTTGCTGTATTGCAACAGCATATTGAATAGTCTTATGAGTATTTAAGATGAAAGACCTAAGTGCTGATAAAATTTTTGTAGGTATGAATAAAACTGTTTATGGATACCACATTGCCAATAAACTGAACATTTCGGTTTTGCAAAATAATTTGGTGTATGAACCACTTAAAATTGAGTCTACAGAATTACTTTATCGTACCGAACACGGTGGATTATTGTATCTCTTAAGTTATGGAAGTATCGTATTTATTGATGTGGATCAGCAGGAACAGATCGGAATCATTCATACCATCCGTCAAGTGTTGGACTTACCGGAGTTAGAATTGAGAAGTGAAGTGTTCGATATTGAAGTGAATCCTAAGAAGAGTTGTACGGTATTGTTTAATAAATTGGTGGTGGATGAGTGGACATACAATCTGGCCCAAATCATCATGCTCAATATCGCCCAATCGGTGGCCATGGATTTTTACATTCAACAAGCTGATTTATTGATGGAAGAAACCAGAATCTATACCACCCGGTTGGAAATGACCGGTAAATTGGGCCTACGGGGGCGACCTTTGTTAAAGTTTATCGGACGGGTGTTAAATCTGAAAAACGGAATTGTCGAAAATTTGTATGTATTCGATTCGCCCAATATGGTGTGGGACGATCAAAAGTTGGATCGCATTGATGCCGATTTGAGCCGTGAACTGGATATGCAGATTCGCTATCGCAATCTGCAGGAAAACTTAACCATCATCAAAGAAAATTTAGATTTGTTCAAAGATGTATCCGAGCATTCACATAGTTCATTATTAGAATGGATCATTATCGTGTTGATTTTGGTGGAAGTGATAAATATGGTGATTGAGAAGTTTATGTAGTAGATATTACCTTATTTAGATGCCGGTGTTGAGTTGAAAATTGGCAGTTTCGAAATGCTTTAAGTAACTACGCATTCAAACAAGTAGATTTTTATTGAAAAATAATGTAACTTTTCAACTTTCTCACCAATTTATTCAATATGTCTTTCCCCATATACATATTGTACCAATCAAGGTTAATAGGCGACTGTCTTTACAGCTTGATCACCAATTGTAATGGTTATAACGTTCATGGCTTATGTGCCATAAATCATTTGGACTTTAGATCATTTAAAGGTCCATCGATCATTGTTATTGAGACTGGATATCTGGATGTTAATGTCTTGTCGGTGGTTAGAAAACTTAAAACAAATAACCATCTGGTTATTTTGGTGGGGCATTTAATGGATAATGAATTAGTCTATCAGGTTATAAAGGAAGGGCTGGATGCTTTTGTATTAAAAGGATGCTCTAAAAGAAATTTTTTGGAAGCATTAATGCAGGTCGAGGATGGGAATAAGTATTTTTGCTCAAAGGTGACCGAAGTATTAACATCAAGCCTCAGTAGACCCTCCAATAAACTAACAGAGCGTGAGATACAGGTAATGCTTCAATTGGTTAGTCTGAAGAACACGAAAGAGATATCAGTAGATTTGAATATCAGCGAGGCTACTGTGCGGACGCATCGAAAAAACATCATGTCCAAATTAGGAAGTAAAAACTATATTGGCTTATTGCGATATGCTTGTCGGAAAGGGTTTTTAGATTCATGTGGACCTGAAATTTGCAAAGGCTGTTCACGTTTTAAGTATTTACCTACACAAATGAGGTAGGACAATTCCATTCTCAAGGTATTTGGTTTCATCGAATTAGGTGTTGATACTATATCAGACCTGGCTTATATTTACATAAAAGAATTAAAAACTTAATTAGATTATTCAAATAAGTTTCGAACCCTTTTTTGAGGGGAATATATCATATGACTTGTAGATAGCCGGCTACAGTATTAGATAAGTTGAAAGTGTGTTTAATTATTAATTAATTTAATTATGAAATCGATTAAACAGAATGTGGTATGGCTGGTGGTGATGTTAATGCTGGTGGCTGGCTGTGAGAAAAGAGGAATTAAGCCTTTGGCGGATGATGATTCTGACCGACCAGGATGGGCTGGTGGAAATCCGGATCTTAATGATCATCGGAAAAAAAATACAGATTCCGGAACTAATAAAGGTGGTGACTATGGTGATTTATACCGGCTCTATCGCGATGCAGATGGGGTGCCACATATGCTTGAAATTGATGATCCGGTAGAGTGGTATGTGCAACCTGTGGATGCAGATGGTAGTCTATTGGAGTTGGACGGAGAGGGTGAATTGATTGATCCAACGTCGGCCATAGAGGTTGATTTTGGTCGTTTGAATATTGTGCGCTCCCCATCCTCTGTATTGGATCAAGCTTTTGAAGAGGCATTAAAAGTACTACAAATGCCAGGTGCCATGATTACCCTGGATTTTTGCGGACGCTTGACATCCGAATACATGGACCTTGCAACAGGTGACGTTATTGTCAAGACCATTGATTCGCCACGTGAAAATATGGCCTTGTATCGCTATTTGATGCGCTATTTATTTGCCGATCTTCCAGATGGTAGTCAAAACCGTTTGGCATTTCTTAGTAGTTATGGATTTGACCCACTGATGTTGGCGGCCTCATGCTTTGCTGCCGGATCAGATAAAACAGGCACCATTGATATTGATGAAGTGGTTTATATCAATGGATTCATTAATTGTACAGGCATTAATCCCATCTTGAATGCACATGAATATGATTTCAACCATAATCAAAAGTGGTATTTCAATTTTGGAAATTATGATGGCCTGGGTTCAGAGTTTGAATACGATCGTCAAACGACTTACAAAGATCGTTACATTCTTTTCCGGGTATGGGATAATGTATATTACCCGGATGATAACTTAAATCCTCATAAGTACTCCATTTGGAAGGTTATGGAAGGGTTGGTGGATGGCGTTTCCAGGTTTACATACGCCTGGGGAGAGGTGCCGGATAACAAAGTATCGGGCTTTGCATTGGCATGTGATGATGCGGTTCAGGTGCTGGATTTTATTCATGGTGATACGAATATTGTATATCTACCAGAATATACCCCATGATCTCTGTTTAAAAATTGGTGAGTCCCTATCAGTGGTTCATTCACAGGCCTGATAAAGATCATTCATAGTCTACTTATAGAAGGTTATGAATGGTCTTTATCCCTTTTTAACCATTGATGAGCTTTCAATATAACCCCTTCAATGCTCACATTGACTTCAGCGTAGTCTGAAATAGTAGCAACTAAATGCATTTTTAATCCATTTATAAGGTCCTTTGATATGTTTATCCGTGTGGCAATTTGGTTCATCTTTTCCTGGTTTTTTTCGGTATCCGTTGTTAGGAGTCAGACGACTGATTTTACAAGTGCTTCGGATAAGCGAAATCAATTGAGTCGTTACAGAAATGATCTTCATATAAAGTGGATGCGCGAAAAGAAGACAGCTGATTCATTGGCGAAGGTGTTAAATATTCCCACGCGGAGTATTTATCCCAATGGTCAGATTTTATCCTTGCAACGCTTTGAAAAGGATATGCCCGTCTATTACACGACTCATAATTTAAATGCGGCAAAAACCATTTCAGTGAATGATGTTTGGGAGGCAACAGGGAATTACCTCCCGCTTACCGGTTATGGTGTCACTGTTGGGGTTTGGGATGGCAGTTTTGTACGCCATTCACACGAGACTTTCGCCAGTGATGGTGCAGGGCGCATTATTAATGGTGATCAATCCGTTAATGTTTCCGATCATCCGACACATATCACTGCTACTATTATTGGAGGCCGTACGAAGACAGAAAGTAGGGGTATGGCACCGGCATCCAAGGCAGTCGTATTTGATTTTGATAATGATTTATCAGAAATGGCAGCCGAAGCGCTTAATGGACTTCAGGTTTCTAATCATTCTTATGGTACATTTTGTGGATGGCACTATAATAGTTTGGAAAATATGTGGTATTGGTATGGGGATGTTCATATATCAGAAGAAGAAGATTATAAGTTTGGATGGTATAGTCAAACAAGTGCAGATCTGGATTTTTTAGCTTACAATGCACCCCAATATTTGATGGTTAAATCGGCCGGGAATGAACGGAATGATGCACCTTCCTACCAACCTGTCTCACATTATTTTTGGGATGGTAATTGGATACTGTCAAACCAAATACATCAACCCGATGGCGGTTTGTCAGGTTATGAGACATTGGCTCCGATGGCCCTCGCAAAAAACATATTAACCGTAGGCGCTATAGAAGATATTCCAGAAGGTTATCAATCACCAGAAGATGTCATCATGACTGCGTTTAGCTCATGGGGCCCCACGGATGATGGTCGGATCAAACCGGATGTGGTCGCCAATGGCTCCGACCTATTATCGGCATTATCGGATGACGATGTGAGTTATGGCAGTTTTTCAGGCACTTCAATGGCGACAGCATCGGTGAGTGGGTCGGTGGCCCTGTTGTATGAACTAAATAATAAATTGCTGCCAGGCTGTCGCATGAAATCGGCCTCGGTAAAAGCTTTGATCATGCATACTGCCGATGCCTGTGGCCCTTATCCGGGACCTGATTATAGGTATGGCTGGGGCTTGGTAAATATTAAAAAAGCGGCTGATTTATTGGTGAATAATTGGTCTAATGGCGGCCAATCCCTCATTGAATCGGTTCTTACTGAAAGTACCCAAAAACAATTTAGGCTTACCGTATTGGAAGGAACGGAGAACTTTAAAGTAACACTTTGCTGGACTGATCCCCCGGGCGAAGCCATGCCCTATGAGTTAAATCCAAATCAACCGGTATTGGTAAATGATCTGGATGTAAAAGTGAATAAAGTTGGCGATTCAAATACTTTCTATCCCTGGAAATTGAATCCTGCTGATCCAGATATGGCGGCTTTCAAAGGCGATAACGACCGTGACAATGTGGAGCAGGTGGAACTGATCGCTCCAGATGCAGGATCCTATCTCATAACCGTTTCACATAAGGCTAATTTAGAAGGGGCTATACAACCCTTTTCGTTAGTGATGACTGGTATGGCGTCAGATTCATTGTTATATCCACCTTCCAACTTATCTTATCGTATGGAAGCAGATGGTATCGCACTGAAATGGTATGCGCCGGAAAATATTCCGTCTGCTTTTGATAAGTATCGATTGTATCGCAATGGGGCGTTGCTATGCGAAACAACTGATACGCTATTCATGGATTGTCAGCTCCGTATTGATTCGGTATATGAGTATTCTGTTAAGGCCGTGTATGGAGAACATGAGAGTATGGCTACTAATTATGTATTTGCTCAGCATCGGGGAGTTCTGAGCTTGCCTTATTTCTTCGATTTTGAAGATTACCAGCATGGCTGGGAAGTGAAGAATAATTACACCGGTTGGTGTTGGGGATTAGCGGATACCTTGAGTGCTTACTATTTGGATTTTAGCCAAAACGATGGACGTATTATGGGCATCAATTCCTATTCGGTAGGCGAGGGTATTCATGTTTCTGATTTTGCACTCTCTCCACCATTTGATTTATCCAATTATAAAAGTGTTACGGTTTTATTTGATTATATCTTTATTACAGATATCTATGAGGCCATTGATACGTTGGAGTTTGGGTATCAAATGCCGGATGGTTGTTGGAATTTCATTCAAAAGTTACCTAAAGCTATACATTGGACACCTATTGAATTCATTTTGCCACAGGAGGCATTGCTGTATGGGGTTCGGTTTGGATTTCGGTTTGATGATAATTACTTATGGGGCATGGGAGCAGGGATAGATGATTTTTCAATTGACGGGAGTTTGAATACGCATATTTTAGAAGTGAAGCAAGAGTCTGTTAATATGTATTTGCATTCACTCAACCAGATGGTAATAAGTGTTAACGACATAGGCAGGTCAGATTACCTGCTTTCCCTTTTTAATATGGTTGGGCAATCTACCTTTAGTAAGCGACTTTACTTTTCGCCTGGAGAAGAAAAAATCATTTCATTGCCCAATGTCGCTTCCGGTTGTTATCTGATACAATTGAAAAGTGCTACTGATTCTTATATCAAAAAAATAATCGTATCGTCACCCTAATTCTATTTTCCCTATCTTTGCGCCTCATATAAAAAGAGGTAAAATGGTTCAGATAGGCAAATACAATACGCTGAAAGTAGTTAAAGAAGTTGATTTTGGTTTATACCTGGATGGGGGTGAGGAACATGGTGAAATTTTGTTGCCGATTCGCTACGTACCGGAAGATACCAATGTAGACGACGAACTGGAGGTGTTCATCTATTTGGATTCGGAGGATCGTATCATTGCCACCACCGAAAAACCATTTGCCACGGTTGGAGAGTTTGCCTTTTTAAATGTGTCTTCTGTTACTCAAGTGGGGGCATTCCTGAATTGGGGACTGATGAAAGATTTATTGGTGCCTTTTCGGGAGCAGAAAATGAAGATGCAGGAAGGCCGTAGTTACCCGGTTTATATCTATCTGGATGATGAGAGTCAGCGCATTGTAGCCACGGCCAAACTGGAACCTGTTTTGGACAATATTATACCGGATTATACTGTGGGTCAGGAAGTGGAGCTGTTTGTGGTGGAACGCACTGAGCTAGGGTATAAAGTGGTTATTAATAATCTGCACACCGGATTAATATACCACAATGAAATGTTTCGCGATGTGAAGATTGGTGACCGTTGTCCCGGATACATTAAAAAAGTACGTGAGGATGATAAAATTGATGTCAACCTGCACAAACAAGGCTTTGAGAAAATGGATGATTTATCCACGAAAGTCTTTGAACTATTGAAGGAACGTGGCGGCTATCTGGCCGTGTCGGATAAAAGTGCGGCTGAGTTGATCTATAAGGTGTTTGGGATGAGTAAAAAGAACTTTAAAAAAGCCATTGGAGGTCTTTACAAACAACGACTTATTTCCATTGATACGGAAGGCATACGGATTGTTTAATAATGCTTGGTTAGCAATGATTAATTATTAACGATTTTTATGCCGTTAATAATTAATCATTATCCATTTAGTATTTTACCGCAGTGGCTTCAATAGGTATTCCAAGCCATTCAATTTGATTTCATAAAGTGTGTGCAACAGCATGCCCAGCTGTCCTTCCGGAAAACCTTTATTGTGATACCACACCAGGTATGGTTCAGGCAAGTCGCATATAATTCGACCTTTATATTTGCCATAGGGCATGCGCATGGTGACGAGTACTTTCAGAATTTCCGAATTCATAGGAATGCTTTTCCGGCGAAGGTAATAATATCTGTAGGATTCAAAGATCATCAAATCGCAATAATAGCTTTAGCAAATCCGTTTAATGGCATTTACTAAAATATGGATGTTCTCAATGGATTCCTCATCATGATCTTTCAGTGATACTATACCTGCAGTAACACGTTCCAGGTATTGGCTCATCATGAAATTACGGGGCAGTTCGCGTTCTTCAATGTAAACGGAATTTTGTACGGTAATACCTTCCCGGTTTTTAACGATGTGCTTTTTGAAATCAAGGGTCGAGAGGATATCCTCCGCATTATTAAAGGCCTTAGGCATAATGATGAAGTGATCATCTTTTGGTTCATCTCCTGGAAACATGCGGGTTTTAATCTTATCGGCAATTTGCCGCTCGTGTAATTGGCTAAACACCAATACCGAAAATGGCATGCCCCAACCCAATAATATATTACACATTAGGGGGATGGAAGAGACATCGGTGGAAGGAATCAAATGTAGTTTTTGATCAAAGTCAACCAGTTTTAAAATAGCTTTAATAAAATAGAAAGTTCCGATGTCATTAACAATCAGATTATGCATCTGGGCGGAGAAATCATCGCTTCTCAGCGGATTACCCATGATGTTGTTTAAGGGAGATAAGGTATCAGGGGACGCATCAGTGAGCTGAGAAGGTTTTAGCACCAATGAGGCACTCATGCGGTTATTGTCATTCTTTCGTTGCACGGCCAGTAAGCGGTGTAACTTATGGGTATCTACTAAATGGGGTGAATGGGTGGAATACATGATTTGAATGCGATCCTTAACATTGTCAAACACCTTTAGCACATCTTCCTGGGCGCGCGCGTGCAGACTGACACCCGGTTCGTCCACTAATAAAATGCTACCCTGATTATCCATCAAGGCCGATGCTTTTAATTCTAAATAGAAAGAAAGAAACCACCTAACCCCTCGGCTTCGTTGCTTGGGATAAAGGCGTTCACCTTCATCCTTGATCCAAAATTCCAGGTACGGTTTGCCTGCTTTTTCCTGGTGGGAGGCATCGTAGTGGTTCAGTTCAAAATTAATACGGATTTTATTATCTTCTGAAATGTGTTGTTGCCAGAATTCGTGGAAATGGAGCGTTAGGGATGTATTTAAGTTTTCGATGGTTTGTTTCAGGATGCGGTTGGAGGGCTGTATGAAGAAGCCATAATCTAATCCGGCAATGATCAGGAAATTGCGGGCTGCCTTATAGCCTTCCACCTGTTTATTTTCCGTGATGATGTCATCCAGATCAATGCGGTTGGGTAACAAGCTACCAAAATCTTCGAATAACAGGAATGCAGGTGTTTTTTCAAATAATTGTTGTCCAAGTTGTTCCCGTGTCATGGATTTATTTTTCTCCAGGATTGTTTTATAGGCAACTTGTTCGGCATAGGAGTAGGGTTTTCCATTAATCAGCTCGCTGCATAGAACCGTTTGACGGTGGTATAAATCTTCATTACGAATTATTTTCTCATGCAGTTCGGTCCAGTTGTGTTTCGATATGGATTCATCTTTGGACTGCTGAATGGGATTAATGATTGCGCTCAATTCAAGGGCCTTTAAGGATTCCCTACATTCATATAAATATTGTTTTATGGTGTTCCATTTGGTTAACTCCTTTTCGAATGAGGATAATTCTGCCAGTTGCAGGTTTTTTTGCTTTAGTTGGTTTTCACAACCGGACAATTCTATTTTCAATGCATTTACATCGGCTTTTGCGCCGGCATCTTTAGCGATGAACTTGCGTTTTAAGCCGGAAATCGAAAATCCATTGGCTGTTTCCTGACCCAGTTTAAATTTTATTTCCTGGCAGTTCTTTTTTAAATCGCTGATTGTTTGATTGGTGACTTTGAGGAGTTCAAATTTGCTTTGACAAATCTGGATGAGTTTGTCCAAATGAGCTTTTAATTCCAATTCAAGGGTTTGCAGATAACGACCAATTTCTCCGGAGGCTAACAATTGAGAGGACAGATCCGCATTCCACTGCCGGTCAATCTCAATGGTGTTTACTGACGCAATAAATTCCAATAGAGCTTTATCATTCGTTTTTACCGTTTCGCTTAACCAACCTTCCGGAACTTGAAATCGGCACGACACAATGGGCAGACTTAAGTCACTGCGCAAAATATCTTCGGTAATAATCCCATGGTGAAACGCGTGTAAGGCTTCTAGAATGGATGTTTTTCCAGATTCATTTTGCCCAATTAAACAGGTAATATTATCGGGTGAGAAATTGTGCCAATTGGAATCAATAATCGATCTGAAATTTTGTATTCTAAAAGCTGATAAACGCATATAATTTAGATTTTAATACCCATTACTAACACATCATCAATTTGGGAAGCCTCCCCTTTCCATTCGTTGAATATAGAGGTGAGTCTTGAGTATTGCTCTTGCATAGGCAGATGCTGAATGGATACCAAATGCTCCCTGAAGCGACGGTATTTGAATTTTTTATTGGCCGGTCCGCCAAATTGATCGGCATAGCCATCGGTGAACAGATATATTAAATCATTGCTGCGCAATTCAATTTCGGTTACTGAAAAAGCCCGCTCTATGATAGGTGCAACGCCAATGGGCATTTTATCGGGTGGATAGATGGATAATTGGCCGTTTCGAATAACTAATAAAGGCCGGTTGGCACCTGCATATTGCAAGGTTTGCTGTTCCTGGTCAATGATGCACAACGCCATGTCTATACTGTCTTTTGTCTCATATACCTGTCCGGTTTGATGCAATGCCTTCATCACTTTTTCGCGCATGGTATTTAAAATGCGATTGGCATGAGGAGAGGCTATGCTTTGAATGATCTCATTGAGGAAACTGATGCCCAATATACTCAGTAGGGCTCCAGGTACGCCATGACCTGTACAATCGCCAACTGCCAGATAGGTATATTTATCTTTCTGATGCACATAGAAGAAATCACCCGTAACAATGTCTTTTGGTAAGTTTAATACAAAATATTCATTCAAAATTTTTTCCATGGCGGTGGGTTCAGGCATCAATGAGCGCTGAATCATCCGGGCATATCGTAAACCGGAAATATATTCGTAATCGTTTAAAGAACAGCTATTGGTTGTGCAGCTCATGGTGGATAATATGGCTTAGTACATTAAATATAAACAATTTATCAGTGAAAAAATTGCATCAGGTTATATTTTATCCAGGAGCTCTGATTTTTTATTCTAAAAAGTTAAGTAGGGCGAGGTATTGAGGGTTAAAATAATCACAAAACAAAGTAAAAAGTTAAATAATTCACAAAAAGTATTGGCAATGTGAAATTAAGAACATATATTGCAGTTGTCATTTTAAAAATAGAGCATTCTATTGAATGCTCCATCGATTAAAATCAATTTGGACTGGTTAAGGGAAAGAAGGTTCATTGATTATTGATCGAAAGTCTGCAGTGAACGGATAGTGTTGAGGATCTATCTGTGAGTCACCAGCTGAAATCTGGTGCCTGTTCATCCATTCCTATCGACTTTCACAACTTTTATACACCATTATTGACTTAACTTATGATTGCAACAGCCGGCAACAGGGGTGATGATGTGCGCTCTGATTGTTTTGTTCAGCTCGAATTAAAAACTGAAGGAGGTCTGTGTATTGATCTCATCAGCAAAGTGGGTGTCCTTTACGAAAAGGCGATCCGTAAATTGTGTGAAGAGGTATTAACCTATTTCGACATTCACCATGCCTTGCTTCATCTTGAGGATAAAGGTGCCTTGCCTTTCACCATGGCAGCGCGTTTAGAAGTCTGCATTAAGCAGCTTCTATCCAGTGACAAAGACTACTTATTACCGGTACTTCCGCAAAATGAAAATCTGACTCAACGTGATATCAATCGGCGTTCACGTTTGTATTTACCGGGGAATAATCCAAAACTAATGATTAATGCCGGTATCTATGGATCGGATGGCATTATTCTCGATCTGGAAGATTCAGTGGCTCCCGATAAAAAGGAAGAAGCCCGTTATTTAGTGCGAAATGCATTACGTTCGGTTAATTTCTATGGGACCGAACGGATGGTGCGCATTAATCAAATACCAGCGGGATTGGATGATTTGAATGTTATTGTTTCGCAACCGGTCAACCTGATTTTAATCCCCAAATGTGAATCGCAAGCGGATGTGGTGGCGGTGGAGCAACGCATTGAAAAGATTAAGGGACAGAAGAATGATACCATTCATTTGATGCCCATCATTGAAAGTGCGTTAGGGGTGGAAAAAGCCTTTGAGATTGCTTCAGCGTCTGATAATGTGGTGGCACTTGCCATTGGATTGGAGGATTATACTGCTGACTTGGGCGCACCACGGACCTATGAGGCTCGTGAATCTTTTTATGCCCGAACAGCAGTGATCAATGCAGCGCGGGCTGCCGGCAAACAAGCCATTGACTCGGTCTTTTCCGATATTGGTGACATGGAGGCTCTGAAAGCCAATGTGAAAGAGTCCAGATCATTGGGGTTTGTGGGGATGGGCTGCATTCATCCGCGACAGGTCGCTTTTATCAATGAAGGGTATGCGCCGGATGCGGCCGCGATTGAGATAGCGAAGCGCATCGTAGAGGCATATCATCAGGCTGTTGAAAAAGGCCTTGGGGTGGTGGCTTTGGGATCTAAAATGATTGATCCACCTGTGGTGAAACGCGCATTAAAAATAATCGAAACAGCTATTTCAACCGGACAACTACCTAATGACTGGAGGGCTCAAAATGATTGAAAAATTAGTAATGAATGCAGCTGGTCGCCGGGTACCTGAACAGATTAACGGGGAACCGGTGGTGCCATTTATGGGCGTTGGAAAATACCGACCCGATCAACGAAAATATACCACTCGAATACCGACGAATGCCGACTATCCGCTGGATGGTAATAAGCAAGTGGCAACTTTAAAAGAAGCGTTGCAAAATGCCGGCTTGAAAGATGGCATGACTATTTCAACTCATCATCATTTCCGAAACGGTGATTTGGTGGCCAATATGGTCTTTGATATCGCGCATGAATTAGGTGTGAAAAACCTGCGTTGGTTTCCGTCAGCCTCCTTTCCGTGTCATGCCCATTTATTACAATACCTCGAAGATGGCACCATCAGTCACATTGAAGGCAGCATGAATGGTCCATTGGGACGGTATTGCAGTGAAGGTAAAATGAAGCGGACGGCTGTATTGCGTTCACATGGCGGACGTTATCAGGCAGTTCAGGATGGGGAAGTGAAAATTGACATTGCCGTGATTGGGGCCGGAAGTGCCGATACTTTTGGTAATGCCAATGGCGTCAACGGGGTATCTGCCAGTGGATTGCTTGGCTTTGCCCTGGCTGATTCGCAATATGCAGATAAAGTGATCGTGGTGACCGATCACCTGGTGCCTTTTCCGTGTATTCCCTGGCAAATTCAGGGGAATTATGTGGATTATACAGTGCTGGTTGATAAAGTGGGCATACCTGAGAAAATTATCTCCGGCACTACACAGGTCACCAAAAGTCCTGACAGGCTCCTGATTGCTGAGATGACTGCTAAATTCTGTGAAGCCACCGGTATTATTCAGGATGGATTCTCATTTCAGGCCGGTGCCGGAGGTACAGCTTTGTCCATTGGAATTTTCTTTGGGGAGATCATGCGACGAAAAGGTATTAAAGCCCGGTTTGCCAGAGGGGGCAGTAACCAATACCTGGTGGAATTATTGGAAGAAGGATTGGTGGAATATATATTGGATGGTCAGACTTTTGATTTGGAAGGCGTGCGTTCCATGCGCGATAATCCCAATCATGTGTGGACGAGTCCGTTTACCAGTTATAATTACCACAGCAAGGGCAATTTTGCCGGTATGGTGGATGTGGTCATTCTTGGCGCTACCGAAGTAGATGTCAATTTTAACGCCAATGTGGTAACGCATTCCGATGGTTATCTGCTGCATGGCATTGGGGGATGGCAAAATTGTCTGTTTTCGAAAACGGTGATTCTGCCAATTCCCCTGTTTCGCGATCGTATTCCTGTTATCATGGATGAAGTAACTACCCTTTGCGGACCCGGAGAATTAATTGATGTAATTGTTACCGAGCGTGGCATTGCCATAAATCCTTTGCGGACAGACTTAATTGAAAAGGCCAAACACTCTGGTTTACCCATCAGGACCATTCAGGAACTAAAAGACGAAGCTGAATTGATCTGTGGAAAACCCGAAAAACCTACCTTCTCAGATCACATTGTCGCTGCCATCAAATGGGTGGACGGTACGGTGATTGATGTGGTGAGGCAAGTTAAAAGTGAATGCTAAGATACAGTTCAGCGGGTGACTGAAATGGCATTCATTGGTCACCCACTGAATAGTTGCTAAACAAATAATAACCTTTAAATAAATCACGATGAAAAGAACCATTGTTGCCTTGCCCGGAGATGGGATCGGGCGTACCGTTTTAAATGAAGCCATTCGCGTATTAACAGCGGCTGGATTTGAGGCCAACTATGTAGAAGGGGATATCGGTTGGGAATTTTGGTGTAAAGAAGGAAATCCACTGCCCGAGCGAACCATTAAATTACTGGAAGAGCACAAAATTGGATTGTTTGGGGCAATTACCTCCAAACCGAAAGATGAGGCAAATGATGAACTAATACCTGAACTTCAGGGGAAAGGGTTAACTTACAAAAGTCCGATTGTGGCCTTACGTCAGCATTTTAAAATGGATATTTGTTTACGTCCCTGTAAAACCTATATGGGTAATCCGTTGAATTTCATCCGTCGCGGAACCAATGGAAATGTAGAAGAACCATTGGTGGATGTTCCCATCTTTCGTCAGAATACCGAAGGCCTGTATGGCGGTGTGGAGTGGACTAATCCGCCAGCACTGGTGTACGAAGGGTTGATGTCACATCCTCAATTTGTGAAGAATTTTGGAGCCGTTCCTAAAGAAGAACTGTCGGTTTCAACACGAATTTTCACAAAACATGCTACCGAACGAATCTTGAGAGCAGCTTTTGAACATGCGCGCAAGTATGGGTATAAATCGGTAACAGTTTGTGAAAAACCCAATGTGATTCGCGAAACATCAGGAATGATGTATAAGATGGCTCAACAGATTCAAAAAGCAGATTATCCCGAAATAGAATTATGGAATACGAATATTGATGCACAGATGATGTGGCTGACCAAGAATCCGGAGACCTATGGTGTGATTGTAGCCGGTAATATGTTTGGCGATATCATCTCCGATGGATTTGCCGGTTTGATTGGCGGATTAGGTTTTGCGTGTAGCGCTCAGATGGGCGAAACGGGAGTGGCTGTTTTTGAACCGACCCACGGCTCTGCTCCTAAGTATGCCGATTATGAGACGTCCATTGTCAACCCCATCGCCATGATCGAATCTGCTTGTATGATGTTGGATTACATTGATGAAATAGAGCTGTCCAAAAAAATCAGAAAAGCAGTTGCTGAAGTCATTGCCGAAGGTAAAGTACGGACTTATGATATGCTTAAATTGTCAGGCCGGCCCGATGTAATTGAAAAAGGAGCTGCTTCCACTCACCAAATGGCCGAGGCCATCATTGCTAAACTTTAGTAAATGTGTTACTCCGAGTTCTCGGAGAAAGAGATTATAGAAAGGGTACAGGGGGACTAGAATGAAGAAAAAGTCCTTTGTGATCTGAACGTATTTTTATCTCGGTGTTCTCTGTGTACCAAAAATCAACCTAATGAAAATAAACAAAGATATCCTAATCCTGTGGCCAGAAATTGAATGGATCAAAGATCTTAAGCTCAGGGAACAGACGGCCAAAACATGGGAGGTGGCCTTGGAGCGGAGTGTGTTGGCACCTGAAGATTTGAATACCATCCCATTTACCTTACTCTGCGGTCCGGATCTCAAAGTTTCCTTTATGGATCATAAGCGAGCCGTGGTGCACATCGCCAGGGAGTGTGGCATTAAGATGAATGAATTTTTTAAAGAGGAGTTGCCGGTGAATATGGATGTGCTCATTGCCGGAGCCATTTTGGCAGATGTTGGTAAGCTCCTGGAATACGAGTTGGACGAGCAGGGCAAGTCTTTTCAAGGGAAGTATGGACAATATCTACGTCACCCATTTTCTGGCGTCTCATTAGCTGAGGCTTGCGGGGTACCGGCAGAGGTGTGCCACATTATTGCCACCCATGCCGGTGAAGGCGATATGGTGAAACGTACTACTGAAGCTTATGTCGTCCATCATGCCGATTTTATGACGTTTTTACCTTTTAAAGGCAGATTGAAATAGAAGATGTTTCATGTTACAGGTTTCAAGTTGCTATTAAACTGAAACAAAGTACTTGGATTGAAATAATAAGACAATCATGACAATCATTGAGAAAATAATCGCCAATCACTCTGGAAAATCATCCGTTGCTCCGGGCGAAATCGTAGATATCACCATCGACGTGCGCCTGGCCCGTGATTTCGGAGGTGCCAATGTGGTTAAAAATATCCAGGAAAATGCCTTGCATCTGGCCGATCCGAAAAAGACCTTCTTTACCTTTGATTGCAATCCAACCGGGTCGGATCAGAAGTATGCGGCTAATCAGCAATTGTGTCGGCAGTATGCCCGTGATCAGCGGGTGAAAGTGTACGATATCAACACTGGCATCGGGACGCATCTGGCCATTGATAAGGGCTTGGCTACTCCAGGGTCCACTGTTGTCTCCACTGATTCACATGCCAATATTCTGGGTGCCATCGGTGCTTTTGGTCAGGGTATGGGTGACCGTGACATTGCTGCTGCCTGGTCACGGGGAGCTGTTTGGTTCAAGGTGCCGCATTCGGTTAAAATTGTGCTGACCGGGAAGCGTGCACCACAAATCACGGCGAAGGATATGGTGTTGAATTTGTTGAGCCATTTTGGGGCCAATCGTTTATTGGGCTATTCCGTAGAATTGTATGGAGAAGTGGTGGATCAGTTATCGTTGGATGAACGCATCACCATATCTTCCATGGCGACCGAGATGGGAGCCATTGCCTTTTTAATACCTCCATCACCTGATGTCACCAGTTATTGCAGACAGCGGGGTGATGCCAGTTTTCAGGCAATTTTTGCTGATGAAACAGCTACCTATGAACAAACGCATACCATCAATGTAAGTGGCTTTTTCAATGCCATTGCTTTACCCGGCAAACCCCATGATGTCGTGCCGGTGTCGGAGGTGAAGGGAACAAAAATTGATTCAGCATTCATTGGCAGTTGCACCAATGGCCGCATGGAAGATTTGCGTGCGGTGGCCCGTATCCTAAATGGCCGTAAAGTTGCTCCAGGCGTTATGCTCAAAATAGTACCATCTACCGATGAGGTATGGAATGCGTGTCTGGAAGAAGGCCTCATAAAAACATTTAAAGAAGCCGGTGCCCTAGTAGGGAATGCAGGCTGTGCCGGCTGTGCCAGCGGACAGATTGGTCAAAACGGGCCTGGCGAGAAAACGGTTAGTACCGGCAATCGAAATTTTGCAGGTAAGCAAGGTAAAGGCGAAGTTTATCTGGCCTCACCACTTATTGCAGCGGCTTCGGCAGTTGCTGGTCACATCACCACACCGGATGATTTGCCGGCTGAACCATCACTATTTATCCCATCCAAAGAATTGATTGTGGAAGAAACACATCCTCTTCTATCAGATATCGATAAACCAGCCATACTAGAGGGTAAAGTATGGTTGGTTCCGGAAGATAACATTGATACGGACATGATCTTCCACAATCAATATTTGGCCATCACCAAGCTGGAGGAGATGGGGCAATACACCTTTGATAATCTCAAAGGGTGGGAAGATTATGCCAGGAAATCCGAGCCTGGCGACATTGTCATTACCGGTAAGAATTTTGGCGCCGGCAGTTCCCGGCAACAAGCTGTGGATTGTTTCAAAGCATTGGGGAACCTCTGTATTCTGGCTGAATCATTTGGAGCCATTTATGAACGCAACGCCATCAATGCCGGATTCCCTATTTTAACCTACGACGATTTATCAAATCTGGAATTAGAGGACAGAGATACCATCCGCATTGAACTGGAAAAAGGCCTTGTGACGAATGTAAAGAATGGTAACCAAGTACAGATTACACCGTTCTCGGAGGTTCAAATGGCCATTTATCAGAAAGGTGATTTGTTGCGGATAAGTTAATGGACAGTAGTATGTAGAATAGAGTCAATGGTCAGCAGAGCGGGAATTTTTGTTTGTTAAATGCTTTTAGGACTTAGCGGCTCGACGAGAAATTAAACGTTTAACCTGAATTAAACTTTACTATGGCTGGTAGAACTTTTGCAGAAAAGATATTTGATGCGCCCCTGGGCAGTATCGTTTTCAAGAAGCCGGATATTGTCTTGTCGCACGATAATACCTCCAGCATCGAGAAGATTTTTAAAAAGATGGGAGGCGAAAAGGTGAATGATCCCAATCAGTTGCTGGTGGTGTTGGATCACAATGCACCGCCAACAACCAGTAAATTGGCTAATGATTACCTGCAGATCCGTCATTTTGTGCAAGGGCAAGGGGTCAATCGCTTTCACGATGTGGGTAACGGTATCTGTCACCAGTTGATGGCAGGTTATGCAAAGCCGGGCATGTTAATTGTGGGAAGCGATAGCCATACTTGTACAGCAGGAGCCTTCAATGCCTTTGCGGCCGGTATTGATCGCACCGAAGCCGCTGGTTTATGGAAGAAAGGAGAGACTTGGTTCAGGGTGCCATCTTCCATTAAAATTGTATTGACCGGTCAAATGCCGAAGGGTGTTTTTGCCAAAGACCTGGCTTTATACATTATTGGCATGATCGGCTCAGATGGAGCCGATTATCAGTCCATAGAATACCACGGTGATGGCGTGCAAACATTGACCATTGCTGACCGCATGACCATCGCTAACCTGGCGTCGGAGATGGGGGCCAAGAATGCGGTATTTCCAGCTGATGATGTGCTGGATGCATGGTTGGGAATAAGATCTGAAGGCCTCTGGGCCGATGTAGATGCTACGTATGATCGCATTCTTGAAATCGATCTCAGCGAATTATTTCCGGTAGTCGCTTGTCCACACCATGTGGATAATGTTAAAAGTGTGGATGAGGTGGCCGGGACCAAAGTCGATCAGGCCCTTATCGGTACCTGCACCAACGGCCGTATTGAAGATTTGCGTGAGGCAGCATCCATCCTGAAAGGAAATCAGGTTCCACCAGGTTTTCAATTGTTGATCACACCTGCTTCCAAAGAGGTCTATCGCCAGGCCATGCAGGAAGGATTAATAGCTGTCTTTATGGATGCGGGGGGCAGTGTGTTAGCCACTTCGTGTGGCCCCTGTCTGGGAACCGGGCAGGGCATTCCGGCCGATGGCATTAATGTGATTAGTACGGCCAACCGTAATTTTCTGGGGCGCATGGGCAATAAAAATGCTTTCATCTATTTGGGATCCCCGGCTACTGTCGCGCTTTCGGCCATTCATGGACGCATATTATCACCGATGGAAAAAAAGAATCATCAGTTTCCCTATCCCAAGAAACAAACCAAAACAGTGGAAATCAAATCAGGTGATGAGCGTTATCAAAAGGGTGTATGGGCCTATCACGATGTAGATAATTTGAATACCGACCAAATGTTTGCCGGTAGTTTAACCTACGAGGTGAACAGCTCTGAGCCTGATAAGATTGCACCCCATCTGTTCAAAGGATTTGATGATTCCTTTGCTGCGCGTGTGACTGTTGGTGATATCCTGATGTGCGGTGCCAACTTTGGTTGTGGCAGCTCCCGGGAGCACCCGTCAGTGGGATTGCGCCATGCCGGTATCAAAGCAGTCATTGTTAAATCGGTGTCCCGCATCTTTTTCCGCTCAGCAGTCAACCAGGGATTACCCATCATTGTGTTGCCGGAAGCGGTGGATTCTTATCATAAAGGAGATGCCGTTGAGGTGGATATGAGTAAGGGACATTTACAAGTAGGGGATCAGATCTTTCATTTCAATCCCTTGCCGGATAAACTGATGGAGATATTAGAGAAGGGTGGATTGGTGAAGGCTCTATCGGATTAAAAAATACGAAATAGATAGAAATATGTAGCGTGAGGGGTATATCTCCACCTATTTCCATCGTATTTCAAAAGCAAACTATTAAAAGACAAACATAATCTTAAACTAAAAACGATTAACATGACAACTCAGCTATTACAGGATTTAGGCATTCAGGATGCGTTGGAAGAATTAGGGATCAAAGATATTAACCCCGGTATCTGCACCGGAACCCAATGGAAAGCCACTACCGGCGATGTGCACTCCTCTTATTCACCAGCCGATGGTCAGTTGATTGGGGGGATCCAACAAGCCACGAAAGAGGACTATAATGAAGTGATTACAACGGCTCAAAAGGCATTTAAAGAGTGGCGCATGGTGCCGGCTCCTATCAGAGGCGAACTGGTGCGTCAGATTGGAATTGAATTGCGCATCTATAAAGAGCCACTTGGTAAATTAGTGTCCTATGAGATGGGTAAGATTTATCAGGAAGGACTGGGTGAGGTCCAGGAAATGATTGATATCTGCGACTTTGCAGTGGGGCAGTCCCGCCAGCTGTATGGTTATACCATGCACTCTGAAAGAGCCAAACACCGTATGTATGACCAGTATCATCCATTGGGTATTGTGGGTGTGGTTTCCGCTTTTAATTTCCCGGTGGCCGTTTGGGCATGGAATACCATGTTGGCTTTGATATGTGGTGATGTGGTGGTTTGGAAACCATCCTCCAAGGTGATGTTGTGCGCCGTAGCCGTTCATAAAATTGTGGAAAAGGTATTGAAGCGCAACGCTATTCCTGAAGGTGTTTTGAACCTGGTAGCCACCGGCTCCAAGTACCTGGGTGATGATATGTTTACAGACAAGCGAATTCCATTAATCTCCTTCACCGGCTCCACCTGGATTGGTAAGAAAGTGGGTAAAATGGTTGGGGAGCGTCTGGGACGTCACATCCTGGAGTTAGGCGGAAATAACGCCATTATCGTTACGCCGAATGCAGATTTAGAGATGGCCTTACGTGCCATTGTGTTTGGATCGGTAGGTACTTGTGGTCAGCGCTGTACATCCACCCGACGTATCATTCTGCATGAATCGTTGTACGAATCGGTTAAAGAGAAACTGATCAGTGTTTATAAAAGTGTGCGCATTGGGCATCCTTTGGATAGTCAAACGCTGGTAGGACCAATGATTGATAAGGGGGCGGTGACCACCTTCCTGCAGGCCATTGAAAAGGTAAAAGCGCAAGGCGGTAAGATCCTCTACGGCGGTGAAGTATTGGAAGGACCCGGTTACGAGTCGGGCTGTTATGTGACACCTTGTATTGCTGAAGCTGAAAATCATTACGAGATTGTTCAGGACGAAACCTTCGCGCCACTCTTATACCTGATTAAGTATAAAGATCTGGATGAGGCCATTGAATTGCACAATGGGGTGCCACAAGGCTTGTCTTCTTCCATGTTCTCGTCCAACATGCGCGAAACAGAACGTTTCCTGTCGCATGAAGGTTCCGATTGTGGAATTGCCAACATTAATATTGGCACCTCCGGGGCCGAGATTGGTGGTGCGTTTGGAGGAGAAAAAGATACAGGTGGCGGCCGTGAGTCCGGATCTGATTCCTGGAAAGCCTACATGCGCCGCCAGACCAATACGATTAATTTCAGTGCCGAATTGCCGCTGGCCCAGGGCATTGAATTCAATATTTAACGCACAACGTTGCATTTACTAAACCTGTGAATAATGCCAATCCCGGAAGTCGGTCAAAGGTTCTATGGACCGGCTTCCTCCCTTTTTTCAACAGGGAAAGTAGAACGCATAAGATCTTAGTATAAAAGGAGGCAACAGAAAATGCCCAGAGCCAGGGTTTAGAAGCTTGTCTATTAGTAACCCGATTAGTAAAAATCACCATGATTGAAGTAAAACACCTTCCGGAAATACGGGATGCACGAAGTAATAATATGCAGTGTCTGTAAATATCTCAGTCTTCCGTTCTGGTATCTTGATGTTTGTGTCTGGCTACCTGAATCTTGTTTCTTGAATCTTGATATAAAAAATTTACATACATGAAGATAGGTATACTCAGGGAAGGAAAAGTCCCACCGGATAAACGGGTTCCATTGACCCCGCAACAATGTAAGTCACTCTTGAACATCTATCCACGCTTAACTATCGTTGTGCAGCCCAGTCCCATACGCTGTTTTAGGGATGAGGAGTACACGGCTAAAGGGATAACGTTGCAGGAGGATTTAAGTGACTGTCAGGTATTGTTGGGTGTGAAGGAAGTGCCTGTGGATCGCTTAATACCGGGTAAAACCTATCTGTTTTTCTCGCACACCATTAAAAAGCAACCCTATAACCGGAAGCTCTTACAAACCATTTTGCAGAAAGAGATCCGGTTGGTGGATTATGAACTATTGACCGATCAGCAAGGGATGCGCTTGATTGGATTCGGCCGTTATGCCGGGTTGGTAGGATCATACAATGGTTTACGGACCTATGGACGCCGTTACAAGCACTTCGAATTGAAACCCGCTCACCTGTGTGCCGATATGAACGAAATGCGCAAGGAGTTGAAAGCAGTGAAATTACCACCACTTAAAATTGCGGTGACCGGCACTGGCCGGGTGGCCAATGGGGTCCTGGAAATTATGGAAGAAGCCGGAATCACCCGCGTTACCATTGACGAATACTTGACCCAGGATCATTTTGACGAGGCGGTTTATGTACAATTGGCGCCCAATCATTACAATGCGCACAAAGAAGGGTTGCCATTCGAGCTGATGCATTTCTTTAATCATCCCCATGAGTACGATGGTAATTTTAAGCGTTTCTGCAACCAGACCGATCTGCTGATATCGGCTGCTTACTGGGATCCTAAAGCCCCGGTATTGTTTACCCGGGAGGATATGAAAGCCGCTGATTACCGCATTAAAGTGATTGCTGACATTACCTGCGACATTGAAGGATCCATTCCGTCCACCTTACGCGCATCAACCATTGATGATCTCTGTTACGATTACAATCCGGCCACTGGGTTAGAAGAAGCGGCCTTCTCTTCAGAGCAGAACATCACCATGATGGCGGTGGATAACCTGCCTTGTGAATTACCCAAGGATGCTTCCCATGGCTTTGGTAACCGCTTGATGAATCGCATATTGCCTAATGTTATCGGGGCGGATCGCGGTCAGATCATTCGGCGGGCCACCATTGCCGAAGATGGCGAATTAACCGAACGGTTCAGGTATCTGGCCGATTATGTGGCGGAGAATCATTTTTCGGAATAGCTGCTGGCCTTCAGTTTCTAGCTAGTAGCTACTAGCCAAAGGCTTTTTGTGAAAAAACCAACCTCTAAACACTAAAACACATGAAAAACATACTCATCATAGGAGCCGGCCGATCGGCTACTGCATTGATTCATTATCTGGAAGAAAATGCCAGCGCTCACAATTGGCACCTCTCGGTGGCCGATCATGACATCGATTTGATCAAAGGCAAGATTCAGCCTGCGACCCGGGCCATTTTTTTCGATCTCTACGATTCCAAACAACTGGATGAAGAAGTGCGAAACAGTGACCTGGTGGTATCCATGCTACCGGCCAGTCTGCATGCCATGGTGGCACGCGCCTGTTTGAAAAACAATAAATCCCTGTTTACCGCCTCTTACGAATCGGCCGAGGTGCGCGACATGGCCAAGGAGGTGGCGCAAAAAGGATTACTCTTCCTTAATGAGATTGGATTAGATCCGGGCATCGATCACATGTCGGCCATGCAAATCATCGACCGCATTAAAGGGGCCGGCTATGATCTGAAAGCCTTCGAATCGTTCACGGGCGGTTTGGTGGCACCTGAATCAGATGATAATCCCTGGCATTATAAATTCTCCTGGAATCCCCGCAATGTGGTGGTAGCCGGGCAGGGGGGAACGGCGAAGTTCATTCAGGAGGGAAAATACAAATACATCCCTTACAACCGCTTGTTCCGCCGCACGGAGATCATCGACATCGAAGGCTATGGCAAGTTCGAAGGCTATGCCAATCGCGACTCACTGCAATATCTGGATCGCTATCACCTGCAGGGTATTCCAACCATTTACAGGGGAACATTGCGCCGTCCGGGCTTCTGCCGTGCCTGGGATGTGTTTGTGCAACTGGGTATCACCGATGATTCCTATGTGATGGAGAATCTCGAACACATGACCTACCGGGAGTTCATCAATTCATTTCTGTATTACCATCCCACCGATTCGGTGGAATTGAAGCTCTATCATTACATGCACATCGATATGGATTCGCATGTGCGTGAGAAACTGGAGTGGCTGGGCATTTTCGAAGACCGCCCCATTGGCCTGAAACGCGGGACTCCTGCCCAGGTGCTGGAGAAACTTCTTACCGAGAAATGGCAACTGGGTAAGGATGAAAAAGACATGATTGTGATGTGGCATAAGTTCATTTATCAAAAACCGGAAGATCAGCAACCCACGTATTTAACCTCCTCCCTGGTGGTGGAAGGGGATGATGGCGTCCATACGGCCATGAGCAAAACGGTGGGATTACCGCTGGCCATTGCCGTGAAGCATTACTTATTGGGGAATTTAAAAATGACGGGTGTACACATCCCCACTCATAAAGCGTTTTATGAACCCATCTTAACGGAACTCAAACAATTTGGAATTGAGTTTGCCGAAAAGGAATTGGTGGCGGTTTAAACACGGCTCCATTGTTTGTATTTTTGGTAATGAACCCGGCTCTCCAGCCGGGTTTTGTTTTGTGTGGGTGAATGCGTAATTTTAAGTGGCTTAATTGATCGACATGAAAATGTTACCACGGAGCTCTCTGACGAGCTGGTTTAAGATCCGATGGGAAGTCGCAATACAGCCAGGTGTATGATTGTTTCATAGCGTCTCCTGTGTTTGGTATGAAACTCAGCGAAACGTTTAAAACCTTTTTATATGTATAAAATTAATGCCCTCTTATACGATAATCCCCTCACCAAAGCTACGGGCGATTATTTTGCAAAAGTGAAACCTGCGGGGAGCATTTCCATTGAATCCCTGGCGCAATTAATGGTGGAGGAGGGAAGTGAATTAAAGCTCGAAACCATTGTGGACATCCTCAGGCGATCCGACCGGTTGAAGATTCAACTGTTGGCCAATGGATACATTGTCAATACAGCTTTTTGTAGTGCCCGTTTGAGCATATCCGGAAAATTTGAAAGTGCTATTGCAAAATACGATGCAGATATACATAAAATGACCACCTCCTTTGTGGCCGGTAAGGCCTTACGGGAAGCACTCACTCAAGTGGATGTACAGGTATTGGGTAAGGCTACGGTGGCGCCTGCCATCGGCGAGGTTCAGGATGCGCTGTCGGGACAAATCAACAGTACCATAACGGCCAATAATGCCATTCAAATTAGGGGGCACCGCATTAAAATAGCCGGACCTGATGCCGCGAATGGCATTTGGTTCATTGCCTCGGATAGCTCCACCCGTACGAAATGTACGCAGGTCATTCATAATGGATCTAAATCACTCATCGTCATGGTTCCTCCTTTGCCGCCGGGCCAATATCAATTGGAAATAGTAACACAATACGTGCGGGGTAAAAAAATAGTGAAGGTACCACGTTCGGTTTGCTTTAATCCATTGCTGAGTATTGATTGAGCTTCCGCTTTTCAGACAGGGCTCAAACACCCTTCCGCAATTGCACCTGTACCCAGTTGCTACACGGATTGGTGACACAAGTTCATTGGCATTGGTGACCGCTACCTGTCACCGATGGTGTTACGTATTAGTCACCAGAGGTGATTGGAGGCTATCACTATAAGTGACACGAGGCAGTGACCTTGGGTGATGGCCCGCAAAAACCAACACACATATACAGGTACTGGTATTGGTCCAACCGGCCAGGCGCTGTTTTACCGTCCTGTTGTTGTCAGTTGAGGTTGTTGCAGGAGGATGGATGTGGCCATTAAAAGCTAGGAGGAGGCCATACTTTGTAGAGCCGATTGCTTTTCATTGTTAAATGAATTGCTATCTTTGAAGCCGTTATTTTTGATAAGAATAGTTACTGTTTCATATATTTAGAAGAAGATTGACAATGAAGAAAATATCCGTGTTGTGCTTGTGTGCCGGAGTACTTAGTTTTTCGGCTTGTAAAGAGATCGATACTTCCACGCTCACCGAAAATCAAGGTGCCTATGTTTTAAACGAAGGATCTGATAACAGCACCATTAGTTATTATAATTTCGAGAAGGAATCCATCCAGAATAATTATTTCCAGAAGAATAATGGCGGTCAGTCCCTCGGCCAGAATGTGCGCAGCATGGCTATTCGCCGAAGCACAAGCTATCCCGACGGGAAGGGCTATGTGGTGGTTGAAGGTAGCAATGGCGATGGACACATCGAGGTGATTGATATGAAAACCTTCAAGTCCATTAAACAAATTGATGGCATTTCTTATCCGGGAGATATCGTGTTGGTATCTGAAACCAAAGGGTATGTGACTTCCGGAAATGGCACAGGCACGGATTCAGATGTGATAATTGAATTGGATCTGGTTAATGATACTAAAGGCCGTAGCCTTAAAGTAGGAATGGCCCCTGCAAAAGTGGTGACGTCGGGTAAGTACCTGTATGTGGCTAATAAAGGAACAGGTGCTGTCGCTGATAATCGTATTATCGTAAAGGACTTGAGTAATGACGCTGTGAGTGTGGATACGTTGGAAGTAGGGTATGCCCCCATCGATATGGCTGTGGATAAATACGGTAACGTATGGGTGTATTGCAATGGAACGGCCAATAATAATGACCAGGCCTTAGTCAAATTGGAAAAAGACTTTAATGTGGACAATGGTCCATTGACGCATGCAATCTATACCCTTCCTTTCAGTGAGAGAGCTGATCATGGCGATAATTGTTTGACCGCCTCAAGATTAGGCAGTGAGCTGTTTTATGTACATGGTATTACGTATCGTTTGGGTGTTGATGTGGATTTGATCAGTGATGAGGAATTGGCGACAAATACTCAACTCACGAATGAAGAGAAGGATACAAACAAAAATGCATTACCAACAGAAGGATGTATTAGCGGGGAATACGCAGACAAGACCTTTAACGGCATTGATATTGATCCACGTACCGGTCGATTGAATGCCTTGTTGGCTGGATCGGATAACAAGCTAGTACTTTTCTCCATCAGATCCAGCAAAGTAGAATTGGTGAGCGAAGGATCCGTAGGAGTAAAACCATTTGCCACTGTTTTCAATTATTAAGAAATCATTTGTTTTTGATCATATAGACCCTGCTTCGGCGGGGTTTTTTGTTAATGGGACATTCAACGCCAGATGACCAGTGGTATTACTTTTAAAAGGTAACCTGGTTTATAGGGGTAACTATTTTCTACAATCGTCAAATGCCTGCAGCAAATTCCGCGTAGCGGATAAAATATGGTAGAATGGCATATGGGAATGTTGATCATTTCCGCGTAGCGGATGTAGAATTGTTTACGCGCCAATACTTTATTCGTAATAGTGCCGGTATCGAAAGCCTTCTCTTCAAGAAATGAGAGACAGAGAATTGGGAATGAGTCACAAAAACATACCATTTCCAAGGGTCCTTTTTGAAAATTCCTTTTTACCTTTGCAACCTCCCATAATTGACAAATACATAACGATCAGTCGATCAATAATAATATAAAATGAGCATAGAGAAAGAATTACAGGCACGCAGTGAGTCGAAATGTGAATTGTGCAGTGCAACTGATAATCTGAGTGTATATGAAGTGCCACCGGTGACAGATGTTAAAGGGGATACTTGTGTATGGGTATGTGACACCTGTAAAGGTCAGATTGAAGATGCAGCGATCATGGATGCCAATCACTGGCGGTGTTTGAATGAGAGCATGTGGAGCACCGTACCGGCTGTTCAGGTGATGGCCTGGCGCATGCTGACGCGACTAAGCAGTGAAGGCTGGCCGCAGGATTTGCTGGATATGTTATATTTAGATGAAGAAACCCTGGCATGGGCCAAAGCATCCGGTGAAGGCGCTGACGATGAGGATGTGGTGAAACATAAGGATTGTAACGGGGTTATTCTCCAGAGTGGTGATACCGTGGTGTTGATTAAAGACCTGAATGTAAAGGGTGGTGGATTTACAGCCAAGCGCGGTACCGCGGTGCGTAATATTTCCCTGGTACACGATAATCCAGAGCACATTGAAGGCCGTGTAAGTGGCCAGCAGATTGTGATCTTAACGCAATATGTGAAGAAGAGCTAAGTTGATTGAAATAGATTGAGATATTATCATTACCTGCATCAGCTATTGGTGCAGGTTTTTTATGGCATGTTCAGATACACGTTTGACTGTTAGGCACAGTCCTCAAGCCTTTATATACTACCTAAACAGGAGATAGCTTGATTATTGTTTTTACCGCTTCCGGGGTTATCAACCGCCGAAAGGGTTTTATATACAACCCTAAAAATGATGCCATGATGAAAGCATCTCTTGCCTATTATCTTAAAATCCAGAGATCTTTCATGAAATAAGCTATTAAATTGCTTATTTAGCAGATGTAATTATTAAACCTAACTAGTCTATGAAATTCATTTGCCCTCTAATCGTCGTCCAGGATATGCCCCGTGCCCGTCATTTCTACGAGCAGGTATTGAATCAAACGGTAAAATATGATTTTGGTGAGAATGTGACCTATCAGGGAGATTTTGCCATTCACCTGCAATCGCATTTTGGTGCGTTGATTGATGGTAAGCCCATTCAGCCCGGGTGCAATAATTTTGAGCTCTATTTTGAGGAGAATGACTTGTTACCTCTGGTTCAAAAACTAAAGCTTCATAACGTTGAATTGGTGCATGAATTACGGGAACAACCCTGGCGCCAGCGTGTCGTTCGTGTTTATGATCCGGATCGGCATATCATCGAGATCGGGGAGTCCATGGAGTTTCTCTGTTACCGCTTGCATCACGAAGGATTAAGCACTTCAGAAATAGCCCAGGCCAGCAGCATGCCGGAGGCATTTGTGGCAGCTTCCATTTCACAGTTTTCAAAATAAAGGATCTAATTATTAATTGACGATGTATATTAAAACAATTTCTGTCACCAAGTCCATTGTGCTCCGGCAAATTCAAACATCTGATGCGTCCGCTATTTTTGAAACCATAGACACTCAGCGTGATTATCTGGGGAAATGGTTGCCCTTTGTCGCTTTTACCCATAAGGAAGCCGATACTTTCCGGTTTATACAATCCATGGTGGAGGTGAGTGCAGATAAACGGGAGCATGTCTTTGTTATTTTGTACGAAGGAAATTTTGCCGGATTGATTGGTTTTAAGGACACTGATCGAACCAATCAGCGAACTGAAATTGGCTATTGGTTGAGTGAAGAGATGCAGGGAAAAGGCATTGTGACTCAGTCGGTCAGTCGAATGTGTCAGTTCGCATTTGAAGAATTGGGTATCAATCGCATTCAAATAAAATGTGCTGTGGGCAATTTGAAAAGTAAAAATATTCCTCAGCGACTCAATTTTCAACTGGAGGGTGTGGAACGCGATGGTGAGTTGTTATCCGGCGATCAGTTTACTGACCTGGAGATATACAGTTTATTGAAAAGGGAGTTTTAATATATTTGTCATAGAAAGAATCAAACCGATGAGAAAGATACGCTTTAATTTGCGTCAGTACATGGCGAAAAAAAGTAGTTTGAAAAAAGTAATATTGGAGTTTTCAGCCGCGTTCATGGGTGTTTTGGTTGCCTTGGCTTTGAATAGTTGGAAAGAAAGTTCGCGCGAGAAAGAGTTTATCAATGAAGTGGTGAGAAGCATATATCAGGATAATAAGTTGAATATTAAGCAGTGTCAGAATCAAATCGATCATTTTGCACATCATGTGGATACTTTTTCCCATTATTTAAATGATGAATCTATTTCTATTAATGAAATAATTGGAAAGAATGGGGGATTGCAATTCCAATCCCCATCGTTTACAGGTTATGAAATTCTAATGCAATCCGATCTGGTAAGTAAGATCAATTATGAATTAGTATTTTATCTGTCAATGAATAAAAAGTCCGCAGAGTTGAAGGAGCAGTTTTTCATGAAAGGGATTGATTTGTTAAATGAATACGTTTATGACAATAAAAAGGATGTTAAGCGGAAATATAGAGCTCATTCAAGGGATCTGAAAGGGAGTTGTAAAAACTTTTTGAATGAGGCTTTAAAGGTTGATTCTTTATTGTCTAAAAAGTTTCCCCATATCATCGAAGAAATATAAGTAATGCCTATCCGGTCAATTCAAAAAGTTGTCTGTTTCTGTTTTGTAATCAGTTATTTCATTTCAGGATGTCAATCCAAAGGTCAGTCGGTTTGTTTGGCAAGTATCGAAAGAATTGAGCAAGATTTAAATCAGATTTCTAAAACTGTGTACAGTCGCAACTATGAAAATCTGGAAACACTCAACGAAGTAGCTCATTATATTTACAGTGAATTCGCTATTAATTGCGACACCGTCTTTTATCAGAACTACCAAGTTTGGCCCGATACATTTAAAATTGTGGTCGCTCGTATCGGCCCCAAGGATGCACCAAAGATTATTGTAGGTGCTCATTACGATGTGTGTGGCGAGCAGGAAGGTGCCGACGACAACGCCAGTGGAGTGGCAGGTTTACTTGAATTAGCCCGCTTGCTTAAAGAGGATACACTAAAGTATCAAATTGAATTGGTTGCCTATACATTGGAAGAGCCTCCATTTTTTGGTTCAGAAAATATGGGGAGTTTCATTCATGCCAAATCATTAGCAGATCGGCAAGTGGAGGTAAAGGGAATGATCTGTTTGGAGATGATTGGTTATTTTAGTGATGATGCAGGATCACAGAGGTTTCCGGCCAGGTTTCTCAAATTATTTTATGGTAGCAAAGGTGATTTTATAACTGTGGTGCAGAAATACGGGAATGGGAAGTTCGGTCGTCAGGTTATACGTTTGATGAAAAAGCAAGGGTTGATTGAGACCAAATCCTTTAAAGGTGTGGAATCAATACCAGGTATTGACTTTTCGGATCATCGCAATTATTGGCATTTCGGATTTAGTGCTGTGATGATCACCAATACCGCCCATTATCGAAATCCCCATTACCATCAGCCTACTGACTGCATGGAAACACTGGATATAAAGCGGATGGGGCAGGTTATTGATGAAGTCTACCTGACCTTGAAACAAATTAAATAAAAGTAAATTGTATTTTCATCCACGTATTTAGGAAAAACAATGACCCAATGATCAGAAATGCCACTTTGAACGATGTGCCCTCTATTTGCGGCATCTACAACCATTATGTGTTAAACACCATTACTACTTTTGAAGAAACAGCTGTATCAATGGAGGAAATGCAACAACGCATTCAATTGACACAGGAAAAATGGCCCTGGATCGTATATGAGGAGCAGGGGCAAGTGATCGGGTATGCCTATGCGACAGCTTGGAAAATGAGGAGTGCGTATAAACAAACACTTGAAAGTACTGTATATCTGGCCCCTGATGCCGGTGGTAAAGGCATTGGAACCAAAGTCTATCTGGAGTTGTTGCAACGGCTGAAAGGATTAGATATACATGCGGTCATTGGTGGCATTTCGCTGCCCAATGCAGCCAGTGTGGCCTTACACGAGAAATTGGGCTTTGAAAAAGCCGGACAACTCAAGGAAGTAGGGAATAAATTTAACCAATGGATCGATGTTGGCTATTGGGAATTGTTGATTAAATAGTTATACTCGCATCTTCAATTGATTTATGAATAAAGGATGAAAGCGAAAATTGTAGTTGTTATTGTGGCTGTTTTAGGTGCAGGTCTGTTTGTTGGAAATTTAGTGTTGGGTAATAGCTTGGGCATTAAACTGAAAAATCAATTGGAAGTAGCGCTTCAGCAGGGGCCATATCCCAAAGAGATAAGCATTGAGGAGGTCACGGTCAATCCTTTGTTATCTAAAATAAAATTGAAAGGTGTCAAATTGGTTGATCGGAAGCATCAGCAAGAATTCTCATCCCTTTTAATAGAAGTGGATATGCCCTATCAGGAAGCACTTCGTCTGGTCAACTCTAAGCAGGTAGAAGAAATTCAATCCTTCCGCCTAAAAGCACATGATTTGCAAGTCCTTTCCACGCCATCCAAAGGGCGTATCAACATCAGCGAAACAGTAGTGGATTTTGATGGGCAGCTAACACGCGCAGATATAGATCAGCTGGATCTTAAATTTCCTTCCACAAAGCAGAACATTACCCTTTCCGTAAAAGATTTAAAACTCACCGCACACGATTTGTTCGCGCAGCTGGGTATACCACAGGATCAGCAAGCGCTGTGGAGTACTGTGGACAAGGGGGTGCTGTCCATTGAGTATTTACCCAATCAAAAGAAGTTGGTATTTAACGATGTTACTGTACAGTCAACCCTATTTTCTTATGAATCAGAAGGTGCCTGGGAATATAGCGGTGATGGATTTGAATCGGCAAAATTGATAGCTGTAGATGCAGACACTGAGTTTAAATTGCTGCCCGATAAGTTAGAGTGGGGAAGAGCAGAGAAAACAGGTCGTTTCAGTCTGGCAAAAATGAACGGTTCATTCAAAGGCAACATGGCCTATGATTCAGATAAGAAAATGATTGGTACCCGATCGGATAATGAATTTTCCTTTGTGATGGAGGATTTGTCGGTTCGCTATGCCGGGCGTAAGAAAGCGGAGATGGATACTAAAAGTCTATTATTGGGAGTATCCCTCAATGAAATAGTCATTAATAAGTTACTTATCAACTCAACGATAAAAAGCGATGAGTTAGTCATTAAAGATGTCCGCCTGGAATCTTCTTTGCTTAATGCATCCTTGGAAGGGGTGGTGAAATTGAATCCGCTGAACCTTAATTTCTCTCAAATTGAAAATGCTAAGTTACGCGTTAATATTTTGGATTCCGGCTTAGAAGGACGAGTAGCTACCATTGAAATGATGATGGGCCGTGCCTTTCCTCGCGAAGGCAATACCATTGCACTGAATATTTATGGAAGCCTTGGAAAACCAAAGGTTCAGGGATTGCCCTTTTAGTGTTTTGGGGGATAAAAGAAACGATAGGTATGGTTTTCTTGACGAGTGCTTTCGAAACTGTTCATGAGCACTTTCATTTTGCCAATGAAGCCCATTAATTTGGTAGGGGAATCGGAGAAGTTATCGATTGAAAGGTAATTATAGATATTTGAAAGGTGATTCATACCCTTTTAATGGCTCAAAGTTGTGATTGAAAGGTGAGAACTGTCAGGTGAAAGCAATCGAAAGTGAAATCAAAAGAAAAATGCCGGATTAGGGCACTCAGATAAAGTATTTATAGAATCCTCGGGATATTTAAGTTTCTTATACCTACTTGTTTTTCCCATTTCCCTTTTGCCCTCACTGATTAATCCACTCCTTAAAAACTCTGGCGCGTTCACGGCTGACCACAATTTTCTCTACTGCTTCGGGCCTAGTTTTTACGACCAACTTGCCATTAAACCAGTTTTCTACTTTAGTGATGGCATCAATGTGCAGGATAAATTGGCGACTCACCCGAAAGAATAGGGTTGGATCCAGTTGTTTTTCCAGTTTATCCAGGGTGAAATCAATGACATGGCTCTCGTTGTGCCGGGTGATGGCCGTCACCACTTTTTGCGAACTGTAGAACATGGCAATTTGATCCACATTCATTTTGTAAAAGCCATCTACTGTATTTACCAAGAGACGTGAGCGGTATTTTTTTTGCCCACTCATTAATGAATCGGCCAGCTCATCCATGTTTAATGCCATAGATGATTGGTGATTGGAAGGTAAGGACTCAAACTTTAGAATGGCTTGCTCCAGCATCTCCAGGGAGACCGGTTTCAACAAATAATCAATGCTGTTGACCTTGAAGGCCTGAATGGCGTATTCGTCAAAGGCCGTAGTGAAGATAACGAAGGATTCGGGCATGATTTGTTCGTAAATCTCGAAACACGTGCCATCCGACAGTTGAATGTCCGAAAAAATAAGATCGGGATGGGGGTGGTGTTGCAGCCATTCAACCGACTCCTCCACGGTGCCAATACATTCTACAATGTCCCAGTCTGGCCGGAGCTGGTTTAAAGTACCTGCCAGCAGCCGTTGAGTAGGAATCTCATCTTCTATAATCAGGATGCGCATAATGGATATGAAAGTGAAAAGGTAAAAGTATAAAGTTAATTGCGTAAGGCTTTATGATGGTATTAGTTTTATTCTTCAAGCAAAGGTAAAACCACTTTATAAAGATTCTGATCTTCGCCGAAATTGATTTCCGTGCCGGAGAGTAAGCGGTACCGCTCTGCCAGATTGCTAAGTCCAGTCCCTGTGCTGTAGGTTGTTTTTTTTGTTTGAAGCGTATTGGTCACCACGAGTTGACCGGCAGTGTCATTACTAATGCTAATGGTTAGTGGTTCCTTCAGGCTGACTTTATTGTGCTTCAGCGCATTTTCTACCAGGAGCTGTAAGGTGAGCGGTGGTATCATTTTTTGCTGCCCGCCATCGCTCAACTTCACTTCCAAATGAATGGCCCCACCCAGTCTTATCTGGTGCAGATAGATGTAATTGTCGATAAATTGGAGTTCCTTTTTCAGCGATATGGTCATCACGTCCTTGCATTGCAATACATAGCGATACACTTCAGCCATTTTACGGGCAAACTCCTCTGCTTTGGGCGGATCGAAGCGGATCTCCGAAATCAAAACACTTAAGCTATTGAATAAGAAATGAGGGTTTAACTGGTTTTGCAGGGCCATGTAATCTGACTTCAGCTTCTCACGTTTAATCTTTTCATTTTCCTCGAAGGAGGTTTTCCAGTTGTGGATAAAACTCCGGATAAACAGAATGGCATTAAATATGAGTACAAACAAGGCACCAAACATAAAAACAAGACTAAATGTTTTCATGAAAAGGCCAGTTTCATATTGTTTCTTGGGAACCACTAAATAAGCGATGATGCCAACAATAACAGTCCACAGTAGACTCCAGCTGAGTTGTTTGATGATGCGAGGTAGCACTCTGAAAAACCAGGGCGAATGGGTGTCAAAATACCGGTTGATCAGGATGTTACCTTCGCTTACTAAGTTGAAGGCTACAATGGCATAAATGTATGGGATGAAATCATGAAACGGCTCAAAAGGGGTCATCAATAGGTCAGCCACAAACAAGATCAGAACAGCAATGAATGTGACAATGCTCAAACGTAACAACGTATATTTTGGATTTCCAGACATAAAGAGATCGCTTACACTAGTTTTGTGCAAAGATAACATTTCATGTAGCATACGGTCTTGTTTGGTCATGATTGCTGGCTTGTCGGTTTGTATCACTCTTGATTGTTTTTGATTATTCTATAGTTGCCAATGGTAATGCCTGGTCTTCAACTGGGGTGTTGATTATTTTGACAGATTTTAAAATATTATTCATGCGACTTTTAGGTTTTCTTTCCGTTTAAAAGCCTTACATCTTTTTGAAAAGTCAGATTCACCAATCGTTTTCTTTGACCAATTATGGATATCCATAAATGTATTGCTCTCCATAGCTTTATTGATGCAAGAGTGGTCAATCTGCAGTGTCGCTGCTGATATTATCAATATTGATTGGGTAATGCCCATTAAAGCACTTTCCGAGCAGTAATATTTGTATTTTCCAAACAAGCTTTCTATAATGTCGGATACCCCAAGGTAAGCTTCTTTATATTTTGCATTTTTAGGGATGTTGTCAGACAATCTCTTCATAAGTGTATCGCTAAAATCTAATCCCTTCTTGTTGAGATTGATTATCGAGATATCTTTTTTTATACCACCAATTGTTTTCCTGGACAATCCCTCTGTTATGATTTTTTTCTTTATTGTTTTAATCACTGTCAGATACTGTTTATAGTCGATTATATCATCGCTATACTCTTGTATCCAATTGAATTTCTCCTCAAACATTTCTTTTGCCTCTTGAACGAGTTCCTCATCAATGTAATTACTCAAATTGGCATTTGGAGATTGTAATCGTTTTTCAACAATGGATTCAGCTATAAGAAGAAAGTTTCCTCGCTCTTGATATTGAAGTATTTTTTCAAACCATCCAATCATTTGTTCTGCATTCATATATCTTGCTTTGGCCCTTTGGCTTGGAGGACTAAGAAATGAGAGTAGTGTTTGTTTGGTTTGATGTTTACAACGGGATAGTCGCTTTAAAAAACTATCCCATTTAGTGTCAGTGGACAATATCGACTTCAAGCAGCATGCGGACAGATGGCTGACATCGTAAATGTAAGTGATTTTTTTATGCAGAGCGCAGAACTCTTCAATTCCTTTCTTAACATCGGCTCCGTGATCTGAAATTATTTCTTTGGGAATACCTGTTAGTTTTACTGTCTCAACCAAAGCATTATAAGTAACCTCCCATGTTGCCCTTGGAGTCACTGTTAGATTCAGCAAGGCAACATCTTTCATCTTAAGATTGAAACCATTTTTTCGTAAATCTTTTAATGATACTCCTAATATTGCCAAACATTTATTTTTCCCTGTAGTTATGGTATAATCCACTATATAAACCCAATCATTACGCTTTTCTTTCGGCTCATGCAACGTGTAATACCCTAAACGCAACACCCATTGTCGAATAGTAGAATAGTGAGGTGCAGGTGCATTATAAAAGTTAGCAAGTATTGAACAAATTTTTGCACAGCTTCGATACGACGTATTGCCATCAAGAAATAGCTGAGCACAAAAATTGATAAAATCGCTGCAGTAACTAAAATGCTTGGGGCTATTACATGTTCCCTTATTAAAAAGAATAGTATGAGTAGGTTTGTCAGAGTAACCCTGCATTTCTCCGGCAAAAGCTACTTCTTTTTGTTTTTTTAATTCAAGCTCCAGCTTTTTAGCTTTCTCCTTCCAGAAATTTCTACTTTTAATTAGATCCCGGATTTTAATCTTTAATTGCTTTATTACAGCCTGTTTTTCTCTGTGCTTTTGCTTCCAAGAATCACGGCTTGACTTGAAGAATTTTAATTCCTGTAAACGTATTTCGCTCAAAATATTGCAGTAATGATTATCTGCCTTCAAAGATAATATAAAAACTCAAAACTAGGATGAATTATTAGTAAGGATAAAGTTAAATAATCAACACCCCAGTCTTCAACTATTGTTTATCCAATACACCAATCGCTTTTAAGTATCGGGTTTCACTGATTTTGCAATCGCCTTTGGCCTCAATCAGATCGGCGTGCGCCTTTTGCCACTGTGCCTGTGCTTCCAGATGATTGGTTAGGGTTTCCATCCCCAATTCGTATTGGTCTTGACTCACCTTCAGGTTCTCGTCGGCTTGTTCCATGCCCAACAGCGTCATTTCCACACGGGCTTGTGCATCTTTTAGATTAAAGCGTGCCTGTGCCATTTCCAATTCCATCAATTCATGCGCTTCCTCTAATCGCAATTGGCTCATTTGCTCAACGGCCCGGGCAGCATGTACCTTATTGCGTCCTTCACCCCAGTTGAAAATGGGTATTTTTACCGATGCCAGGGCACTGAAGGAGTTATCGGAGGCATTGACACCATTCAGTTGAACCCCATGAAAATAAGAGTAAGAGGCAGATACACCCACTTGTGGCAAGAAATCAGCCCGCGCCAGATTCACCTCTTTTGATTTTAAATTCATTTCCTGCTCCAATAATTGGTATTCCGGACGGTTGATCAATGTTTCGGCAGTTGGTACGACCGGTGACGCGGATAATGTGGATAGCGAATCATTAACGGCTATTTCGGCCTGTAAAGGAAAACCAATGACGCGGCACAGATTCATGCGCGATAATTCCAGTCCATTATGGGCTTTTTGAACCATTAAGGACGCCTCGTTATATTTTACCTGCGCTTTCAATAAATCATTCCGGTTCGACATACCCGTTTCATAGGCATCCTTCAGATTTTTAACCAAGCCATTCAATAAAGCCTGATATTTCTCTGCGGAAGCCAGTTTCTCTTTCACGCTCACATATTGCCAGTATGCTTCGTCCGTTTCAGTAATGGTATTGGCTTTGTTCAAGCGAATGTTTTCACTGGCCATGGATTCTCCAATTTGGGCCATCTGGTTAGCGGTTCGTATTTTGCCGCCCATATAGATGGGTTGCTCCAGCTGTATGCCGGCCATGCCTACACCTTCCAGCCCTAACTCTAAGTCCATGTCAGGCATCAATGCATATTGGTTGAATACCGGATTGCCATCTGTTCCAATAATGGGTTGCCCAGTGTTGTCTAACTTTAAGTTAGGCACCATGGTACCATCCGCTGCCGGGGAAAAAGTGGGTAAATAACCACCTGATAAACTATATTCCAAGGCGCCTGGTTTGTAAAAATACATGCCGGTAGCAGATAAACGGGGCAGATAGTTTGCCTTATAAGCTTTGCGATCAAAGGATGCTTTTTCTTTTTGTTGGGTGGCTATGGCCATTTTTTTACTGTATTCCAGTGCCAGATCCCTGCACTTTTCCAGGTTCAGGTCTACCTGAGCCTGCATTAATGCCGGGAAAGTTAATATAGTAATGGCTATATAGAGTCGTTTCATGATCATTTCTATTGATTAATTTGTGACACAATTTGACCTCCCCACGTATTCGGGGAGGTGCTTGAGAACTGTGTGTTTATTTATTTTCCAATTGAGCCTTTTTGCCGTGTGGATGATGCACCTTAAAGAAGATGGCATACAATACCGGAACCAATATCAACGTGATGATGGTACCTACCAATAATCCCGACATCATGGTGACGGCCATGGATCCAAACATATCATCGGGCAACAACGGAATCATCCCTAAAATAGTGGTTAATGAAGCCATCATCACAGGTCGCAAACGCGAGGAGGAACTGTCGATTAACGCCTGAAAAGGGGCTTTCCCACTTTCAATCTGAAGATTGATCTCTTCCAGCAAGACCACGCCGTTTTTAATCATCATGCCGATCAGACCCAGGGAACCGACGATGGCCACAAAGCCAAACTCCTTGCCGAACAGCAACATCCCTGTGACAATACCGATGAGGGCCAGGGGCAAACTCAACAGGATGATGATGGGCTTTTTATAATCTTTAAAAAGCGCAATGAGTATACTAATGATCAATACGATGGCCAATGGCAAGTTCAGGAACAGATAGCGTTTGGATTTACTGCTGGCCAGAATTCACCTTGCCACTCCATGGCATAGCCATCCGGGAGAACGATGCTTTCAACGCGTTCTTTTAAGTTTTGGCGAACTGTTTCAGCTCCCAATCCTGGTTGATTGTTGCACTGCGCTTTGATGGCTCGCTGTCCGTTGTAGCGACGTACAACCGGCTCCTCCCAAACCACATTGATGCCTTTGGTAGCCTGGTTTAACGGAACGGTTCCGATGGCCTGATCGATGATCTCATCAGTGGATACCATTCCCATCATCAGGCCTTTGATCACATCGGCGGATAATCCGCTGGTTGAAGGTAATAAGCTCCATACCGGGATGTTGTCCAGTTTTCCGACCTGCGTCCCGTCGTAACCGACACTTTTCATATAGATAGGCAATGCATCGGTGCCTTCATAGTAGGAGCCCACAGGCAATCCATCGGTGGCTGCCAATAGGGACATGCTCACATCCTGACGGGACAAACCGGCAGCACGGGCAGTTGGCTGGAAGTAATCAGCCTGAAGCACCGGCGTCATAGGTTCCCAATCGTCGGTAACCAAAATAGCAGTGGGTTCTTCTTCCATGATGGCTTTGGCTTGTGCCGTCAAATCTTTTAAAACCGCCGGATCGGGACCCGTAAATAAGACTTCGATCGGGAATTTTTTATACATCAGGTTATACCGCTTGATGCGTACATAGGCATCGGGATAATGCGTGCTTAAATAGGCCTGCAGTTCAGGAATGCTTTCTTTCAGGACATCCGGATTGGTGAAGTCTACAATCAGCTCCCCATAACTCATGCTGCGATCAGCAATGGAACGTACCAGGTTATAGCGAGAAGGCGTACCTCCGATGCTGGTTGTTACATGGTCGATTTCAGGACGCTCCAAAAGAAAACTACTGATTTCTTCCAAATCTGATTGGACTTTCTCCACCCGTGTGCCTTCGGTTGTTTTGTATTCAATGTAGAGCTGGTTGTAACTCAAGTCAGGGAAAAAGCCTTGTTTCACAAACTTGAACATGTAAGCACTTCCGGCCAACAATACAAATGTGATGATAATGGTCATCCCTTTATGATATAACAGGTAGTCCAGAGTCTTACGAAAGATAACATACACTTTTCCGGTATACAATTCAGGACTTGGGCCATCCGATGCAATCTCTTTGAATCGCTTCTCAGCAAACATAGGCGTATGCGTCAGTGAAAGGACCCAGCTTAACAGGAGCGAAACGGCCAGCACGATGAATAAATCACGTACATATTCACCCGAAGTGTCCGGTGACAGGAATATGGGCAGGAAGGCCACAATGGCAATAATGGTAGCACCCAATAGCGGCCAGGCTGTTTTGCGTGCTGTATTCACCAGTGCCTCTGACTTTTTCATACCGCTTTTCAAATCCACCAGTATGCCATCCACAATCACAATGGCATTATCCACCAGCATTCCCATGGCCACGATGAGGGAGGCCAGTGATACGCGTTGAAGCGTGCCATCGAACATTTTCAGGACCACGAATGAACCCAGAATGGTAATGAGTAATCCACTGCCAATGATGATGCCGCTTCGGTAGCCCATGGTCAGCATCAGGATGATGACCACAATGGCCACTGATTCCAGGAGGTTGATCATGAAGTTTTGGATGGCATCATTCACCTTATCGGGTTGAAAGAATACTTTCTGAAACTCTATGCCAGCGGGTATGCGGGTTTCCTTTAATTGGGCCAGATGGGCATCAATGGCTTCACCCAGTTTGGTAATGTTACCACCCGATTCCATGGAGATGGACAATCCAATGGCCGGTAAGCGATCGTAGTACATCTGATTACGGGCTGGTTCGGAATAGCCACGACTTATTTTGGCCACTTCTCCCAGACGTAACTGATCGTTCTCATGCCCCTGGAGCAAAAGGTTCTCGATGTCTGAAATGCTTTTGTAGCTGTCGTTCACTGCTACGCGCAACCGTTTGTTACCGCTGTTAAAATAACCGGAATAGACGGTTTTATTTTGGTTGTTCAGGGTATTTAAGACTTCGATGGGATGCACACCCAGGTTAGCCATTTTATCCTGAATCATCTCAATGTTGATGCAAGCTTTGCGTTCACCGTAAATTTCTACCCGTCGAACACCTTTCATATTTTGCACCTCGCTTTTGATCAGGTTGGCATAATCGGTCATCTCTTCATAACTCAAACCATCCGAGGTCATGGCATAGAACATGCCGTACACATCGCCAAAGTCATCCACTACAATTGAGGAATGTGCGCCCGATGGCAATTGGGATTGGGCATTACTGACCTTGCGGCGCAGCATGTCCCATTTTTTGTTCTATTTCATCGCCACGAACCGTACTTTTCAGTTCCACCATGATTTCGGAATAATCACCCATGGATCTGGATTCCACATGATCCAGATCACCCATGGTCCGAATGGCTTTCTCTAGTACATCAGTCACTTCCATCTCTACCTGATGCGAGGACGCTCCGGGGTACAAGGTGACAATCAGTGCCTGTTTGACTTTGATTTCCGGATCTTCCAACTTACTCATGGAGAAGAAGGAGCCTATTCCACCTGCGATCAGAATAAACAGAAGAAAATAGATGAACGGCTTATTATTGAATGCGTAGTCAGTCAGCTTCATTATAGTAATCCTCCTACATTAGTGGACGAAACCGGTTTTAACAGGGCTACTTTTTGACCCTCTTTCAGCGTATGAACCCCTGCCGAGACCACTTGGTCACCTGCTTGTAATTGCCCTTTGACAACAGCAGATCCATCTTTTAAAAGCTCCTGGATTTGAACTTCATGTTTGGATAAGGTGCCGGTTTGTGGCTGAAAGATATAGACGTATGATTGATCATTGATGTTGTATACAGCCGATACCGGGATGGATAGTAAAGCTGATTCATTGCTGTGAAAATCGATGGTCACATTCACACTCATTCCGGCAGCCAGGTTGAATGCTTCCTGTTTATGCAATTTCAGGCGCATTTTATACAGCTGGTTGAGGTTTGATTTATGTGTGATCTCCAATAACTCCAAGGGGAAGTGTTGACCCGGATAGACATCTGCTTCACAGCGAAAGGCCTTGAATTGATCTTTACGCACAAAATCAGTGGCCGGAATGTCAATCTCCACTTCATACCACGATGTGTTGATCATACTTACAATGGGTAAACCGGCACTAACGGTTTCGTGTGCATCAAAGAACTTTTCCTGAATGTAACCGTCGAATGGCGCGATCAGGCGGGTATCTGTTAATGCGTTTTGATGGGCATCCAGTTTAGCCTGGATGCGGTTTAATCCGGAAACAGCCTTGTCGTAATCATTGGTAGACGCACTGTTGCGTTTGTGTAGTTCAATGACACGTTCGGCCTCCGCTTTTATCTGTGTGTATTCGGCTTTGGTGGCCGCCAACTGTAGCTCATAATCACGGGGGTCTATTTCAGCAATCACCTGCCCTTTTCGAACGAATTGACCTTCTTCCACAGTGAATCGATGAATGGGACCCGCCACACGGAACGCCAGCTTCACATCGGCCGCTGCTTTAATTTTTCCGGGGTAGGGAATGGGTTCATTTTTTATCCACGACTTTACAGTGGTCGTTTTAACCAGAGTTATTTTTTCTTTTTGATCGGCCTTTTCAGAGCAAGCTGATAAAAGCATGATTCCAATTAGTACTAAGGCCCAGTTTAGGAGACGGTTAAGTATTCTTTTTCGACTCATTGTTTTGCGTTTATTTTCTGCAAAAATACATGAGCTGGAAGCTTTTTACAGGACTAATCCTCTCATCCGTCGGATAATCCACCTGAACCGTTGAACGAATAACCTGAACCGTTGTTAACGTTTAGGAGGATATGAAATCGTGAAAATTGCTGGTTGGTAGAGAGGAGAGTGAAATACTAAAAAGACTTAAAAAGTGTGCGATTCTCTTGAAAATTGAACCTTTATCGTGAATTGCCGTAGAACCCAACAATTTCAGGAATAGAAATTGTAGTGTTGGGCTAAATGTTGGGATATGAAGTACACAGTTGAAGCATTTATTGGATTGGCGTTGTTTAGTCTGTTGGTAGACTATTTTTTGTATAAGTTGATCCAGGAACAACGCGACGAATCTCCTTCCCATTTTACTTTTCCCTTTGGATCATTCTGGTTTTATAGCATTCCATCCATATTTATCGTGTTATTTGTCGTTTATCTGGCCATTATACCCGCTGCTACGGGGCCGGCTGTCTATGTGCAGTTTCAATGGTTGTTAACCAGTTATTTACTTATTTACCTGCCCAAATTCTTTTATGTGGTGGGGTATCGATTGACCCACCGGGTGGTTAAAGTGAAGGCCAAGTTTACACCGGAAGGAAAGTTTAAAACCATGAACGATGGCCGTTACCCGAAGATTACCCGAAAGAAGTTCTTGAGCCAGGTGGGAATCATGTTGGCCAGTGCGCCTTTTGTGTCGCTTCTGTTTGGTGTGATGAAAGGACGATTTAACTTCAGTACGAAATATACGAAGCTTACATTTCCTAATTTACCGGATGCTTTTGATGGGATGAAAATTGTTCAGATTTCGGATCTTCATTTGGGTAGTCTGAATTCTAACTACAGTGAAATGGAAGCAGCTGTTGAGATCATCAATGCTGAGCAACCGGATATGATTTGTTTCACCGGTGATCTGGTTAACAATTTCTACGAAGAGACACTGGGATGGGAAAAAGTATTTGGTAAGCTGAAAGCACCTATGGGTAAGTACTCCATTCTGGGTAATCACGATTACGGCGATTACTCACTGGGACTCAGAAGATGATAAAAAAGGCAACTTAAAAGGTATCATTGATGCGCATAAACGCTTAGGTTTTCATATTCTGAATAACGACTCATCCATTTTAGAACGTAATGGTGATCAGCTGGCTGTTGTTGGGGTAGAAAACTGGGGACACCCTCCGTTTCCGCAATATGGCGATTTGGAGAAAGCAGGGACCGATGTACAGAATATGCCGTTTAAATTATTACTCTCACATGACCCGGATCATTGGGATGCAGAGGTGGTAGGTAAAACTAATTACGATCTGATGTTAGCGGGCCATACCCATGGGATGCAGTTTGGAATTGAATACAAAAACTTCCAATGGAGTCCGGCGAAGTATAAATTCAAACAGTGGTCGGGATTATATAAAAAGGAGAATCAATTTTTATATGTGAATCGCGGATTAGGCTTTTTAGGAATGCCTGCCCGTGTGGGAATGCCACCAGAAATTACAGTGATTGAGTTAGCTAAGGGCTTGGTTAGCAATGAACCCATGTAAAGCATTTTTAAAATTTTCTTAAGACCTTAAATTGTAATTAAATAAAAACAAAAGCACCTTGACTATCTGACGTCAATGTGCTTTTTTTATTTTTGATAGTCTGCAACTGTTCTCTATAGAAATAAAATGAAAAAACATTAGAGAATGGTTTCTTAAATGAACCTCAATTGATTGACCGAGAATCCGGAGAAATTCAAAGATAGCAAGAACTCATGGAAGTGATTTTTTGTTTCCGGTAACCAGGCATAACGATAGCCCACAGTGATTGGAAACACAAACCGGAAAGGATGTAATTCACCTCGTATCTCACTCCCCATGGACTGGAAGGTGTTTTCATAACGTGTCCATTGGGAAGTGGTGCTATTTTGCCGATTCATCACTGAGAGAGAGTAATCGTAAAACAAATTCATGGTGATCCGTTTCATATAAAGCACTCCCGGTACATTCCAATCCGGATTGTAACAGCGGCAAAAGATAATCTCCTTTGAAATGAATACAGCTCATCATTGGTTATCCCATTAACCCCACGGGGGAATTTGACGAAATCGGATAGGCCAAAATAGTAATTCAGTTCATTTTCTGCTTTGTATTTATCACCGCGATCTTTTCGGTGGTAATCGTTATCTAATCCGGATGGCATGGTGACGGCCAATACCTGGAAAATAAAGCCGGGAATGCAGTCCAACGATTGATCCATAATCATTGGAGCCGACTGGCGTGTGCCGGTAGTTGAATTCAATAACTTGCCCCCAGCGGGTAGTGACATCACGTTGTGACGTACGTTTTAAGTTGTAGGCGAACAGCCGGTATTCCAGAGAGGTGATGTCGAAACTTTCAGCTTCCTTAGAGATCGTTTCTAATTTTCACCCAACTGCCATTTTCATGTGTCACAAAGATTTGATTATAGGCATATCCTGATCGTTTTTGAAAGCAGCCTGAACACCCGGTTCAATCCGACGAAAGAACTTACCCGCTTGATAAATTAAATGGGTATTTTCACGCCTCCCTCTAAAGTAGAAAAATACTCACGTTGTACGTTTTTAATCTGGAAAGTGTCTGTCTCATTAACGTAAAGATTAGCCATCAGCTCGTTGTTGGTCATCCCCAAATTTCATCTCCACATCAAAAACAGGCCACCATCCTTTATAGGACAGATTGGCATAATACCGTTCCCGGCTGCTTTGGCTATCACCATCAAATCCCCACCGTTAAAAATGTAGTGTTGAGCAAATTTTGCGAAAGGGCAGAAACACCCGGTGCAATGGTTCCCTCATCAACATTTACAAAAGCGGGAGCCCAACTGTGGAAGTTAAACAGATTCCATTTGGAGTATTTTTTCACGGTATATTCATCACCCGTCAGACCTTTAAAATCTGGCGCTGTTTTCTCTTCGGCCTGCATTTTTTTTAATTTCACTTCCACAGGTAATGCTTGCGGGGTGAAGGCCTGCGGTTGGAGTTCTTTTCGGAGGCAGATACCAACACATACCCATCCGAAGTATAGTCACTGTAGATAATATGGCCCGATGATGCAGAAGGCATGACCATGGCAGCACCAAAACGGCTGGAAGTTAGCTGTTCCAGTTTTTCACCGCTTTTAGTCATGCGGTAGATGTTCTCAATACCTGTCCAGGAGCCACAAAACAGAATGTTATCTCCATCAAAACGGGGCAGTCGGATTTGGGTAAAGTCAGGAGAGGTCACGGAGGTCCATATGGAATGATCTGTATCCAGCAAGGTGATGTGTTTCCCTTTCATCTCCCAATAAAATCAATACCAATTCCTGCCCGTTTTCATGCCAGGCAGGCGTCATAGGAAATTGATTGTTGGGCGTTTCAATGGTTTTAATGATGGCCATTTTCAGCATTTAAGCAGATGGATGGAATAGTTATTTTGATCTGAAACATGCACTGTTGCGATGGTTTTGCCATCCAGGCGACAGGGCAGGGGCAAAGTAACGGCTGCGAGGAGTGATTTTCTTTTGTTTGCCGCTTTTTAAGTCTTTAATTCGGATCACTGAAAACATCTGGTTCTCCCACCGTGGATGAGGTTCCAGTTCCGTCCAGACCAATTGACCCGGCATTGTAGGAGAAGGGCTCACGCTCACGAGATCCGGGAATATGTATTGTGGATTCTTTCCCCAGTACCGGTGTTGACTTCTACAAACCGGCGGATTTCACCAGGGCCGGTTACCAATTTCTGCAATGATTCGGTTAGCATCGATGGGCGTGGGCCAGCTGTAGCTTTTATAGTGTGGATCACGCTTCGTTAGTGGGGTGTAGGCCGAATAGGTGAGTGCCTTTTCCTGTTCCTGCCAATCCTCTTTCCATTGATTGAATACCGAATTATAGAGGGGCACTTTGTTCATGCCGGTGACCTCTTTGATACCACTGTTAAAAGGGGTGATACTCCAGGGATGACGAGCCGATTCAGTAAGCGCTTGTTTCCATACCTTGGCCCCATACTCATGACGCGCACCCGCCACCAGCAAATAACCCATGTGATAATGGTTGGGGATGTAATCTTTGTAGGATCGAAATACGCTTTGTCGTAGTGATAACTTCCTTTTTCTAAAAGCTGTGCACGCAATTGCTGTTCAAATTCTGGTTTGCGTCCACGACCGGATGGCGACAGCAGCGTCTCCGTTAATACGGCATCACCTTCCAAAAACCACATGGGCGCATATAAACCCAGTACAGCCCCAATAGCTTGTTGTCCGAAAAAAAAGCTCAGTCCTCTGGTAAAACCTTGATTCAGCTTATCAATTTGCACCACATGGCGGAATTCATGAATGGCCAGTTGCTCCAGCCAATCTTGTGCAAACATATCCTGATGAGGGGTTGTATAGACTTCCATGCGTTTGGGTGCCCAGGAGACAAAGCCGTTGGAATAGGCATCGCGTGAATGCATGAGTACATTGATGGGTTTGGGTGTATGCTCCAATGAATGACTGCCGTGTAAATACAATGAATCCAGAAGTGCTGTAAACCGTCTCGCTTCCCGCTCAAACTCCTCCGGGAAGACCACTTTGAAATAGGGGGATTTTATTTGATGCCATTTAATACTGGCGGGATCGGATCCCGAACTGTAATATTGAGCATTTGAAACCGTAGAAATAATGAGATATGCAATAATGCTTAATAACTTCCAGTGACGCATAGATAATTTTTATTTGAAGCTAAAAGTATAAAAATCCCTATGAATGGCTTTTTTTGGGTTGATAATTATGTTGACGGATTCTGGTGTGAATGGTAGCATAATTGAGGCAATGGCAGGATGGGATAATTTCTCTGTTTGTTGGGAGGGGAGATTAGCGGTTCTGTTTGGTAGTATAAGCATGCAGTTCTTAGGAGAAATTTGGTGGGAGAGCTAAA
>CALNXQ010000007.1:0-3864 GCA_942490535.1 uncultured Marinilabiliaceae bacterium | reverse complement strand
ACCCAGTTGAAGATAAAGGAAGATATGCGCCTATTGATAAAGATGATTGGAGGGTGAAGCATACGATTGGAGTTAATCCAGGTCTTCAAATTCATAATCACGATGACTCTGGTGCAGGGGCATTGCTTAAAGATTAATAATAATTTTTAACTCAAAGCCATAATATGAAAAAATCACTGTTAACCCTATTTGTTACCGCACTCCTTTTTAGCAGTTGCAATGAAACAACTACTAAAAAAGGAGCAGATCCGAATCAGGAATTTGATGTGGTCATTTTAAATGGTCGTGTCATGGACCCGGAAACCAATTTTGACGGTATCAGAAATGTGGGTGTTAAAGATGGTAAAATAGCCATCATTACTGAAAGTGACATTAAAGGTAAAGAAACCATTGATGCTGCCGGTCACGTAGTTGCACCAGGATTTATTGATACTCACCAGCACGCCACAGATCCATTTAGTCGCAAGGTTAATTTACGTGATGGCTTGACTACCCAAATGGATTTTGAAGCAGGTGCCGGAGATATCGCGAAATGGTATGCAGAGGCCGAGGGTAAAACCCAGGCCAACTACGGTATGGTCGTGCTCGCAACGCTTGCCCGGGCAACGGTGCTGGACGGTGCTGAAATAGTGGCTGATGCTAATGACATGGGCGGCCTGTTCCCTTTGGTGGGTCGCGCGGCCGAAAACGCCCAAAAACAAGGGCGCAAGCCAGGCTGGTCGTCAACGCTTCCAAATAAAGAAGAAATGACCGAGATTATGGCTCGTATTGATGAAGGTCTTCGCCAGGGCGCTTTGGGTGTGGGTGCTCCAGTGGGTTATATGACCGCAGGAGTTACGCAGTATGAATTGTACAAATACCAGGAGTTGGCATCAAAATACGGTCGCGTTTCGGATGCTCATGTAAGATTTGCTGGTGTTAGACCTCCAACAGAAGGGCAGTTGGGAATTCAGGAAATGTTAGCCAATGCTATGGTATTAGATGCACCTTTTTTGGCTTCTCACCTAAACAGTAATATGGACTGGGAATACACCATTCCTATGATTAACGATGCCAGAGAAAAAAGAGGGGCAAAAGTATGGGGTGAAGTTTACCCATATGGAGGTGCCAGTACCTTTGCTTCGGCAGATGTTCTCTCAGAGTCGGGCATGGCTCAGATGAATTTAAAATATTCAGATGTTGCTAACCTTGATGGTACCCGTTGGGATAAGGCGATGCATGATGACGTTCGCAAGAATGATCCGGGCAGAACGATTTTGGTTTACATCAATCCTTCTGAGGACGAAGCTAAATGGATGGCTATGCCAGGAGTAGTTGTTGTCTCAGACGGTATGGCTATCATAGATGAAAAAGGCGAATACTATTCCTTGGGATTCACCCTATGAAGGAAAAACATGTCACCCACGTAGCGCAGGTACCCGCGCCAAGGTGCTGCGCATGGTGCGTGAAGATAAAAACCAGCCTTTGATGGAAGCCATTTCCAAGATGAGTTACCTGCACGCAAAGTATTTAGACGAATTAGGGGGTATCCCTCAGTTTAAGACTAAAGGTCGCATGCAGGAAGGAATGGATGCGGATATCGTTGTTTTCGATCCGGAAACAGTGAAAGATAACTCGACCTATGCCGTAGGAATGGGAGCTATTCCATCAACAGGTATTCCTTATGTTTTGGTAAATGGAGTTACGGTTGTTAAAGACTCTGAAGTGCTAAAAGTTTTCCCGGGAAAACCTATCCGTTTCCCTGTCGAAGAAAAAGGACGCTTAGATCAAATAGAAATTGATCCAAGAGTGTTTGATCCAAATCAATCAAAGTAATTATAAAATCATCTCAGGATGTGCTTTTCCAAAAGAAGACGCATCCTGAGTTTTTTTTAAACTAAATCAAAAACAATTTTAAGATGAAGACATTACAAAAATTATGGTGGTTCACCCTGTTAAGAGGGATCATACTGGTTTTACTTGCTTTTTTTGTGTTTCGCCATCCGGTGAATGCACTGATTGGAGTAGCAATCTATATTGGCATTAGCTTATTACTGACGGGCATTGTGCAAACGGGCGCTTCGTTAGCTAGCAAAGGTCTAATTCCTAATTGGGGTTGGGCACTTGCCGGAGGACTAATTGATATTCTATTTGGTTTTGTGCTCTTGTCAAACCCTGCACTTACAGCAGCCTCATTACCTTTTGTTGTAGGCTTCTGGATTATCGTATCCGGGATCATGTCACTTGCAGACGCTTTTCAAAGTAGAAAAGAGGAAAATTCACTATGGGGCTTAGGCATGCTTGGAGGTATATTATCAATAATTATCGGCTACTTCATCACCAACCATACGCTTGTTGGAATGCTTACTATTACTACATGGATGGGGATTGGTTTTGCTATCGCGGGCATTGTGAACATCGTCATCGGATTCAAACTGAAATCACTGTAAACAGTATGACAAACCTTTTAAAATATATTATGACTATGAAAAAATCATTACTAGTATCATTAGTATGCTTCATCACTTTAGGTCTATTCGCTCAGGAAAAACCAAAACCCATTACGCTTTTTACCAACGTACAGGTATTTGACGGCACAACCGATAAACTTATAAAAGCTGATGTTTTGGTTGAGGGAAACCTCATCAAACAAATATCCAAAGAGCCTTTAATGGTCGCGCAAACCGATAATGTAAGCATTATTGACGGAGGGGGGAACACCTTAATGCCAGGCTTAATAGAAGGACACGGACACGTGATGTTCGCTTCAGATTTGCCTAAATTATTGAATCAGGACGAGTTTGAGCAAGGTATTCATGCCGCCAGACGTGTGAATGACTACCTCATGCAGGGCTTTACAACCATACGCGATTGCGGTGGAAATAGTTTTGGTGTGAAACGTGCCATAGATCAGGACATTATTTCCGGCCCCAGGATTTATCCAAGTGGCGCAGCCATAGGTCAAACTTCGGGGCATGGCGATTTTAGATCACATGTAGATGGTCACCCCTTTTATGATGGAGTAGATAACGGTGGGGTTGTAAACAAGTGGAAGCACACCTTAATTGCTGATGGTACTGATGAAGTACGCCGTGCAGTTCGTGAGCAGTTGTTTCGCGGAGCATCACAGATCAAAATCCATACAGGTGGTGGGGTAACAAGTTTTACCGATCCGCTTCAGGCGGCACAATATACACCTGAAGAAATTCAGGCTGCCGTTGAAGAAGCAACTCGTTACGGAACTTATGTAATGACACATTCGCAGATGAACAATAGTGTGGTTGCTTCACTGGATGCAGGTGTCAAGTCTATTGAGCACGGTCTAGTGCTAGAGGAAAGCACCGTAAAAAGAATGGCTGAACTTGGTGTTTTTTATTCGCCTCAGTTGTTTTTACCATTACAACCTACTGCTGGTAACCCAATGTTTCAAGATCCTATTCAACAGGCAAAATTAAAAGTTGTTGCAGAAGGTACGCGAAATGCGATTGCATTGGCAAAAAAATATAAACTGACCATCCTTTGGGGAACAGACTGCTTTTTTGGTAGTGCACCTTACAGTGCCTTTACACAGGAATTTGCTTATCGTGATGAGTTCTTTACTCCTATTGAGCAGCTTAAACAAATAACAGGTAACAATGCTAAAGTACTTGCTTTATCTGGTTTAAAAAATCCATATCCTGGATCTGAACTTGGTGTGATCAAAGAAGGAGCTTTTGCTGATATCATCATCGTCAACGGAGACCCAACAAAAGATATCAAATTATTAATGGATGCCAATAACATTGGCTTTATTATGAAAGACGGAAAAATTTACAAGAACACTTTAAAATAAGTAAAAGCTGATAAATAACTTCTTATGAAAAACTATCTCATTATTTTGTTTGC
>CALNXQ010000006.1:15000-235314 GCA_942490535.1 uncultured Marinilabiliaceae bacterium | reverse complement strand
TTGGTTAAAGGCCCGGCGAACCATTGGGTCACCCAAAGAAGATAAGGCGGTGATTGCCCGCGCTGAGAAGCTGGATGAATACTATTTGATTGAGCAGGAGTGGCGGCAGGAGTTGGCGGTTATGATGCAGGGCATTCAGGAGCTGGAGGAGCGTAAAGCAGCTTTGCGGCTTCAGGAACAACAGGAACAGGCGCGTGCGTACGACGAGCGTACAGTTGCCATCCGCAAATACGACCTGAAGGTATTTCTGATACGACTTCTGGTGATATTACCCATTTTGTTATTGGGTATCTTTTTCATCGTTCGTTTGCGTAAACACAAATACTGGCCCTTGTTCCTGGGATTTGTATTGTTTGCTTTCTATGCCTTTTTCTTTGGATTAGTGCCTTATCTGCCTAGCTATGGCGGTTACATCCGTTACGCCGTGGGCATCATTTTAAGTATTGCTTTGGGGATTTATGCCATTAACATCATTCGCGCTTTTATCGAACGGAAAAGGAATGAATTAAAAGTATCATCCACTGAGCGGGCCAAAGCGGTGAAGGCTGAAACCGCCGAAAAAGCCCTGGACAATCACATGTGCCCCTCTTGCGGTAAGGATTTTATTGTGAAACGCTGGGATAACACCACCGGTGAAAAGAAAAAGAATGAGGGAAGTTTTGGCTATGTCACTAATTTCTGTCGTTTCTGTGGACTCGAGCTCTTTAAAAAATGCAACGCTTGTAGTACCGAAAATTATGCGCATTTGCCCTTTTGCTCGGGGTGTGGCGCTGAAGTCACTAAAAAGTAAGCATCAGACTAAAGGTCGGTATAATAAAACCTGGGGCATCGCCCTCATGTGTTCGAAAGCAAAAAAAATGAACTAATTGATGCCAACCAATTCGGAGCTACCTGTTATTTGAAACCGCAAATTTATTGAATTATGCTAATGTGTTTTCCTTTTGGAGAACTCAAACTGCGAAGCAGTTAATAATTAGTGAAATTTGCGTAATTAGCGGACAACAAAACAGGCAATTGCGAAGCTGTTGACGGATTCATCAGGAGTAGTGCCAAAGGCGGGGTGGTCAACAGTGATAACAACTACTTCTCGGACTAATACTTAGTGATATTGCAGTAAAGAATTAATTCGCTTGCATGACATTAAGTTAAGGTTATAACCTGGATGATCATTATTTGAAGAATCTCACTAAAAAAAATACCCCTCCATTTATGGAATCCACCTCCCTTTCGCATCTCCTTTATAAAATCTTATTTTATGTTGTACCTAACCCGGAGTTTTATGCGAAATGTAATAACCTTATCTATTATTACACTACTGGCGGCACTCACAGTTACAGGTGATGCCCAAACCCTGGCCGACAGCCGGCAATCCAGTTATTACCGGTTTATATATGAGTTAACTCAGGATCAGGCCAAAGCCATCTATCGCAAGGGGATGAGTGAGGTGGATGCGTCCTTTTTTCAGTCGCTGCACGACAGTATCCCATTGGATTCTACCTTTAATAAACCCCTTCCGCAAGGCAATTACCTGGTGACCTGGGTAGCCAATAATCAACTTCAGTTTGAATTTCGGTCCTATAGCGATGTGCATCTGAATGTGCATAATAATTATGCGGATTTAGCTTTGACGGTGACCGATGCCTTAGGGCATGTCCTGGAAGATGTGGTTGTGCGTATGGACGATCAGCCGATACGTTTCGATCCGCTTACCAGAACCTATCGCTGGCCCAATAAGAACAGAAAGGGATGGGTGGAAGTGGTCCATCACGACTTTGCCTCCTACTTCTATCTGGATAACAGTGTCCAAAAGGGCAGTGTCACCCGCAAAGTTCTTTATTCATTCCCCCTCAAATACATCACTATTCCTATCAGGTTAGTTTTAGCATTGCCCTTCGATATTTATAAAAGCATCAAACACCACCATTTGTATGGATTACCCTATTATGTGGCGAAGCCGTTTAAAGATGTGGTTTACTCCATCAAATGGGGTGATCCCACGGGTTGGATTTTAGCACTGTCCAATCAGTTTGATAAAAGTGAGCAGTGGAAATATGGGTACGCCGTTTTTAGCCGCCCCAAGTATCGACCGGGTGATACGGTTCGAGTTAAAGCCTATGTGGCCAACAAGAACGGAAAACCTTATAACGGACCTCTTAACATATATCTGCACAGTGAAAAAACGAAGCTGCTGGGAGAAGCCATCCATACCCATAAAGGGAGTTATCATTACGAGTTGGTGTTGCATGATTCCTTGCGCCTGAAATTGGATAAAACTTACCGCATCACCTTTGGAACACGTCCCTGGACCTCTCTGTCATCGGGTTATTTTAAGTATGAAGATTATGAGTTGAAAGGTGTCAAATACAGTTTGCGTTCAGAGCGTCAACAGCATTATCGGGGGGAGCAGATGACCCTATATGCCAAAGGCGAGGACATGAATGGCATGATCATTCCCGATGGCGAGATAGATATCGTGGTGCATTCAGATTATCGGAATGGTGATTTTTGCGGGCCATCGGTGTTTCTGCCGGATACCCTGTGGACCCATTCCCAGGCACTGGATGTAGCCGGTGAAACGGTGGTTCACATCCCGGATTCACTCTTCCCCGCTATAAATACCAATTACAAGGTGAAAGCCGTGTTTAAGAATGCGGAGAATGAGCGTATCGAGAAACAGTTAACCCTTCAGTTTTGGAATACCCGTAAGGAACTCCTTATAGAGAAACAGCAGGACTCCTTGTTTGTGGCGGCAAAGGAATTGAACTGCATGAAGGTCAAACAAGCCACCGTGACAGGATTTGACATCCACAACAATCAAATCCTGGAACATTCACTTATCCTGCCTCAAAGCCTGAAGATTGATCCGGTAGTGGCGAAATATGGGGTGACCACGGACAGTTTAACAAGCTCCTTTGAGATGCAAACCAATCAACCGGGTTTGTCGCTTTCAACCAGCCGGACAAACCAGCAGGTGGTGATTCAATCCAATAACCCATCAAAAGTGTCGTTTCGGTATTTCATCTATAAGAAGAACCGGGAGGTCGCACGCGGTTACACAGCTCATTTGGACACGACCTTATCCGCCTATTCAGACAAAAACATATTTGTAGCCCTCACCTATGAATGGGGAGGTAAGACCTATGCACAGAATTATGAAATACCACTGCGCGAGAAGCAACTGAACATTGAGGTGGAGCAGCCGGCGGTCATCTATCCGGGCGAGACCAAAGAGATTGTGGTGAAGGTCACTGATTCAGATAACCGGCCCGTCAACCAGGTGGATGTCACCGCCTGGGGACTCACTAAAAAGTTCAGCTATTCGCCACCGTCAATCCCTTACTTTGGCAAACAATATGCCTCACGCACCATGCGGAATAACTATGAGAACAAGGGGGATCAACTGTTTGGACAGTCCGGCCAGCTCGCATTGGATTATTCCCTTTGGAAGGTTAGGATGCAGTTGGATACCATTGCCTATTTTCAGTTCACTCATCCCGGAACGGACCGGTATTTCAGCACTTTGCCTGTTGAATCGAAGCTGACCCAAATAGCTCCCTTCGTCTTTAAAAAAGGGGTGCCTCAGCAGGTGCATCTGCTATGGATCGATCATCGCCTGGTGTATTCATCGGTAGCCACCACTAACGATCCCTATAGTTTTAAATGTAAGGAAGGGTACCGGAAAATTCGCATGCGCACGGCTGATCATGACATCACCCTGGACTCTGTGTGGGTGGACTATCAACAAAAAACCATCGTGGCCATTGATCCTGAATCATCCTTAAAGGCTTCCGTTACCCGGATGGATAATCGGTTTAATGACTTTGAGAAGAGTTTATTGAAGAAGCATTATGCCCCCTTTGTGGTGAAGGATGAGTTTCACCCGGTTTATATCAATCATTACGAGCGCTACCATCAGTTAAAGGAGGAGGGGTATAACCGGTGGCCCCGTCAGGTGATTGTGGGCCCTCTGAGTGAGACTAAAATTCACTATCGATCAGATAAATCCACCTGCTTCCGTTTTGAATCCGGTTATGAGTACCAGGTGAAGGACGCCAAAATAAAAATGAAACAGTATCCGGCCTTGTATGACTTTACCAATCGGATACTCACCAATGCATCCGTTTTACCCAATTTTAAGGATGAGGTATGGACACAAACTGCCGTGGAACGCTGGTATCAGAAGAAGCGCAATACCACGATAGCGCGAATCCCTTATTTCCGAAATCCCTGGCATACGCAGAAGGGAAACGGCAGTGTTCAGCTGCAATACGAGTCCTTGAAGAGCATGGATGAGGATCCGGTCATTCTGCGCAATGTATTACTTTTTAAAGATGATGATCCCCTGTTTATTCGCGTGTACAATGGCGTGGTACGAAACTATGAAGATTTAGCTCCCGGCCAATACCGTTTGGTCTTTCTTGTGAATGAAGAACGTTATTTTGAGTGGGATGCGGTTCAGGTTCATCCCAATGGCACCAATTTTATTCGGGTAAAAGAGCCGGAGGTGCTATTGGCTGGTCAGCTTGGTAAAAAGATGGCGCGCTTAATCGAGAAGAAAGCCAGTTATCGGAACTATTCCAATAGCGAAACCGATGAAGTGGCCAATCAGGTGCGCCAGGAATACCTCGACCATCAAACGCCGGTGAATGGACCTGTTATCACGGGTGTGGTGACAGATGGTGAAGGACTGCCCCTGCCGGGAGTTAATGTATTTGTGAAAGGAACTACCATTGGAACAATCACCAATATCGATGGCTATTACGAGTTAACCGTACCCGATGAAGCTGCTGAATTGGTATTTAGCTTCATCGGTTTTGTGTCCAAGGACGTGCCACTGGGGTACAGTAACCAGGCGAATGTGAGCCTGAAGGAAGAGGAGTTACATCTGGATGAGGTGGTGGTAATGGGCTATGGCACGCAGAAAAAATACAGTCTGACGGCCAGTGTGGCGTCCGTAACCGGTAATGCCCTGTCGGGACAAGTAGCCGGGGTGCAGGTCAGTGGTGCTGTGGGGGCTCCCATACGGATCCGGGGAACGGCATCAATGACGCTCTCACCACCGCTGTATGTGATTAACGGGGTTCCATATGAGGGGGACATCAGTCAGTTGGATCCGGCCACCATCTTGAATTCGACCATCCTGAAGGGCGATGCAGCGACGGCCCTGTATGGCTCCCGGGCCATTAATGGCGTGGTTATTCTTGAGATTCAGGAGGGCACCACCATCCCATTTACAAAAGTGGACATCCCGGTGGGTGAATTACCCCTGATCCTGCCGGCGGGCAATAAAGGCTTACGGACCAACTTCTCCGATGAGGCCTATTGGCAACCCAACCTGTTGACCAATAAAAATGGAGAGGTGCGCTTTACGGTTACTTATCCCGATGATATCACCGCCTGGAAGACCTACGTGATGGCTGCCGGGAGGAAGGGACACACGGGTGCTGCTCAATCCATGACCAAAGCCTTTTTACCCTTGTCGGGTAATTTGTTGGTACCCCGTTTCTTCACGGAGGGGGATAGCCTCACCATCCTGGGTAAAACCATTAATTACCTGCCCGACTCCATGCAGGTGTACCGGCAGTTCGGTCAGCCTGATAGCACTGTTGTTAGGGCTGATGGATGGGTCGATCGATTGGCGGTGGATTCCCTCTCCGTGGTGGTGCCCCAATGTGATACCATGACTTTTAGATACACGGTGGATACCGGTGATTTTAAGGATGGCGAACAACGCGAAGTGCCGGTATTACCCGTAGGTTCCATGGAAGCGAAAGGTTTCTTCACCGTCTTGCAAAGCGATACGTCTTTAACCATTCCCGTTGAGGCCGGTGCCCGTTCCACCTTGCGCATCGAGTCCAATCCGCTGGAAGTGTTGATCAGTGAGAACAACTATCTGCGGTCCTATCGCTACTTGTGCAATGAACAGGCTGCTTCCAAGTTGAAAGGGCTGTTGATGGAGCAGAAGATCTGCGAAGCCCTGGATCGGAAATTCAAGTATGATAAGGAAGTGGAAAAGCTGCTGAAGCGTTTGCTGGATGGGAAGAATGCCGATCAGCTATGGGGCTGGTGGCCCGGTAATACCACAACGCCCTGGATCACGGCACATGTCACCGAAGCCTTCCTGATGGCCATGGAGGCCGGCTATTTCGTCGATCTCAACCGGGAGAATCTCATTACTTACCTGGTGTCTGCCATGGATAGCCGGTTATCCACCTCATCTCAGCTGGGTATTTTGGAGACTTTGCAACGCATGGAAGCACAGGTGGATTATGAGAGCCTGACCGATTCATTGGCCAATGACCTGCACCATTTCCCGGATTCGGCCACCTGGATGACTATCCGTCAACAGGCCGGATTGGCATATGATCTGAAGCCCCTGTTGGCACAACATGAAAAGACACTGTTCGGCAGTATCTATTGGGGCGAACCAGGTTATAGGTTGTTTAATAATGCCATGATGCAAACGGTGTTGATGTATCAGCTACTGAAGAACGATGGGGCTTATGACGAGTGGCTGCCACGCATCCGTACCTGGTTTTTTGAACAGCGCAGGAGTGGTCACTGGGGAAATACCTATTACGCCTCGCGCACCATGAGTACTTTATTGCCCGACTTGTTGGCACTGGTAAAAAATGAAGAAACCGATGCGCTATCCATCCAGGTGGCTGGTGAAACCATGGATATTGAGCAATTCCCCTATCAGCTGGAGTTGGACAGTGCGGCTTCCATTCAGTTGAATAAAAAGGGAACCCAACCAATATTTGTGGGTCTCTCCCGGAAATACTTCAACCCCGACCCGCTGCCACGCGACTCTGACTTTGTGATACAAACGCATTGGGTGAAAGATGGGGAGCAGGTACAGCTGCTCATCGCCGGTGAGAAATATCAGTTAGAGGTGAAGATTCAGGTGAAGCGTAAAAGCGATTACCTCATGCTGGAAGTACCCATCCCGGCTGGTTGCTCCTATGCCAGCAAGCAGGGCCGCCGTTGGGACGAGGCGCACCGGGAATATTTTAAGGAACGGGTGAATATCTATTTCCACAGCTTACAACCGGGCCATTATACCAAAACCATTGACGTTGTGCCCCGCTTCACCGGCCGCCTCACCATTAATCCGGCCCGCATGGAGCAGATGTATTTCCCCATATTTTATGGGCGTAATGCCGTGAAGAAAGTGACCGTGACTGATTGACGTGAAGGAAGGGACATGTAACTATTTTACCTGAATAAATAAGGCTGAAAGCCTTTACTAATAAAGCATGGGGCATCGCCCCATGTCATTGAGACCGGTATTAATACCACCCTGAATGGGTGAAATAATCAGGTTAACAGTTGCCTGTCTCAGGCCTTCTGTCTGACTGGAAGGATTTGCCGATGACTTGGAGCTTTGCCCGCATGTGTTCGAAACAAAAAAAATGAACTAAATGATGCCAACCAGTTCGTAGCTACCTATTATTAGAAACCGCAAATTTATCGAATTATGCTAATTTGTTTTCCTTTTGGAAAACCCAAACTGCGAAGCAGTTAATAATTAGTGAAATTTGCGTAATTCGCGGACAACAAAACAGGAAATTGCGAAGCTGTTGACTGATTCATTAGAAGAAAAAGTATGTTTACCCAGTCAAGGGCTTGGCCCCAGGTTTCGTTATTCCAGTCTTGCAGACCTGTTTTGATCAGCTTCAAGTAGGCTAAAATGATTTTTTAGGGATGAACAGAGCCTTGACCCTTTTTAATTGTTACAAGAGCCATTCCGCTTAGCCTGGATTGGGAATAGTGTAGAATAAGCTATCAGACCCCAATTTCCCCGGCGGAGATATAAACCTGTTGAGCGACACACCTGCAGCTAAGCGCATCTCGCCGCTATCCCTTGTCTGGCAAACCTTTCCAGCTGTTATGTAGGCGTTAACGGGTGAGCGGGAAAAGTTTCCCGATGACCGGGATATTCGTCCCAATGAGCCGGATAAGTTTCCGGATGACCGGGATAAAAATACGAGCGACCGGGACGTTTATCCGGGGCATGTTTTCGCGTTAACGGGTCACCGGGATAAAAATACGGCTGACCGGGATGCGTTTTTGGAGGTATTTTGGGGTTATCGGGGCACAAAATAAGACTGAAAAAACACGTGTTTTTGCAAACGGGTCACCCGGAAAAGTTTCCGGATGGCCGGGATAAAAATACGAGCGGCCGGGACGTTTATCCCGGTCATGCTTTTACGTTAACGGGTCACTGGGATAAAAATCCGAGCGAGCGGGATGCGTTAAAACTACAGCTTACCTTCTGCAGGGATCATTTGAACTTAGGATCTGTTGTACTATTCTTAACCACAGATTACACGAATTACACGGATTGTTTTCCAACGGAAAACATGAAATCAGTGATAATCTGCGTAATCTGTGGTTGCTTTTTTCGTGGAGTGTCTTTTTGTAAATGTGATCGCCCTGTTTAGCATAGAGGTCATCGTGATAAAAATCCGAGTAAGCGGGATGCGTTTAAACTACGGCTTGCCTTATGTATGGATCATTTGAACTTAGGATATGTTGTACTATTCTTAACCACCGATTACACGAATTACACGGATTGTTTTCCAACGGAAAACATGAAATCAGTGATAATCTGCGTAATCTGTGGTTGTTTTTTCAATGGAGTGTCTGTTTGTAAATGTGATCGCCCTGTTTAGCATAGAGGTCATCGGGATAAAAATCCGAGCGAGTGGGATGCGTTAAAACTACAGCTTACTTTATGTATGGATCATTTGAACTTGGGATATCTGTGATAATCTGCGATTCTACTTTGGGGGTTAATAAAAGCGGGCTGAATCACTTTTGCCGAAAATGGATATTTTTTTTGATAAGGAATGGCTACCTTGGACGTCGCTTGGGTATTTACACCAACAAAATAGGAAAAAGTGTTCTTTCCAAGCTCATAGGGTCTGGAAAGAACACTTTTACTAAAAGATAAAGTAAATATAACAGCAATTGGCTTCATGAAAAGTTAGGCATAATTATGAAATACTTACTCTCCATATTCTTTCTAATTGCATGGATTGGCTCTTTAGCTCAATCTAAAGTAAGATTTATTGATACCGAAACAAACCAACCTGTAAGTGGTATTTATGCAAACATTTATAAAAATGAAAACACATTTGGCAATTGTGGGTGTTCAAATAAAGATGGTTATTATTCTTTAAGAGTCAATGTCATTGACACAACTGCAAACTATCAGTTGAGTTTAAATTATCCCAGATACTTGCCAATTTGGGAAGAAATTGATTTAAATAAACCAGACACCTTAATTATTCAACTCAAGAAAGACGAATACTATATTAAACAATCGGATAGTATTTATTCAAAGGGGTGCAGCCATATTTCATTTATGAGCTACTATCCTCTTGAACCACGAAGTTTAAATGACTTGCCTCTAAATATTGCTCAGAAAGTTAAACGGTATATACAAAAAAGCCTGATAAATCGGCCTTCCAACAGAGCCTAGTAGCCAGTCATGGAGGCCGGGTTGAACGCTATCCGGCTGGCAATAAATGTTATGGTTTTTGTAAGAAATTCCACCTTTTGAATTTTTTAAGGTGCCTCAAATGGTTTGCAGCTACCAATCCAAACAAATGAACCTGAGATTTAGAGCCAAGAAAATTATTATTTTTATCTTGGTCGTACGAAAATCTTAAACTATGAAAATTAGAGCGACTGCCAAGTTATTGAAAGTTTCAGGCATCAAGCCAGTTAAGGATTTATCAAGTCCTGAAGATAATTTGCCTGGCGAATGGTATGCTTCAATAGTGTCGTTATTAAAACCCGGGAAATTTGCAGTGCAATTTTTACATTATCCAAGCTATACAACTATTTTAATCCCTTGGAAATCACTTAATAAGGCCGTTCTCCAATTACCTGAGAAAGTTTCATCGTTCTTAAAACGCCATGGTTATGAAAGCCTGGAATCACGATTTGAACTAGATCATACCATTGGTGTTTTTGCCACTAATAGTAGAAGCATGTTGGCACATATGAGCCAAATTAAATATAATCTGGAGTATCATTTTGCTTTGGCAGAATCAGTGGATGGTATAGATTATCAAAGGCTGGAAGATATTCATTTGGATTATTTGGTGGGAGTGAAGGATTTAAAGGAAAAGTATATCAAACCCAAAGATGTCCTTGACAGTTTTTTAATAGATACCGATGGATCCGATTAAGTTATAATGGCAGCCACTATTGCCTGATATTTAATGAATGAAGTTGTAGTGAATGCCAGGAAATTCCTACCTTGTGAATTCAAGTGCAATCAATTTAGTCTTAAAACTAAAGGTATGAGTTTTCAAAAGAGTCTTTTCCTGGTATTAGTCGTTATTCTTTTTGCACGTTGTAACGCCCCAAAAAATAAGGATCATGAAAATGGTCAGCTACCCCGCATTGCCATTGCCGGCTTAGCTATTGAATCAAGTACGTTCTCACCGGCCAAAACCACCGAAGCAGCTTTTCATGCCAAAACAGGAGATGCTGTATTCTCCATCTATCCCTTCTTTTCTGATAGCTCCTATTTTGAAGCGGCCAGGTGGTTTCCGGCTTTAAAAGGTCATGCTCTGCCCGGTGGTATCGTCACCCGGGAAGCCTATGAATCCCTGGTTAATCAAACACTGGACTTACTTAAAGCCAACCTGCCTTACGACGGTTTGTTTTTTGATATTCATGGGGCCATGAGTGTGGAGGGACTGGATGACCCGGAAGGTGATTTTATCCTTAAAGTAAGGGAGCTGGTAGGTCCTGAAACCCTTATATCCACCTGCATGGATTTACATGGGAATGTGTCCATGCGTCTGGCGGAACAGACCGATTTAATAACCTGTTACCGGTTAGCCCCCCACGAAGATGCCATGGAATCGAAACAGCGGGCGGTGGATAATTTATTGCACAGACTAAAAAACGGTCTGGGCAAACCGGCCTATAAAGCCTGGATTCCGGTGCCGATTCTTTTACCGGGTGAAAAGACCAGTACCCGCATTGAACCGGCGAAAAGTTTATATGCACAGGTGGCTCCTGCCACGCAAGAAGCCGGTATTTTGGATGCGGCCATCTGGGTGGGGTATGCCTGGGCCGATGAACCGCGTAATCATGCGGTGGTGATGGTCACGGGTGATGATGAAGAAAAGGTGAAATCAACGGCTGAGAAATTGGCCAAACAGTTCTGGGAGGTGAGGCATGAATTTGAATTTATAGCGCCGGTGGCACCTCTGCAGGCATGTCTGGATAAGGCCATCGAAAGTGAAAAGCGGCCCTTCATCATCAGTGACATGGGCGATAATCCAACGGCTGGCGGTGCCGGTGATGTCACCTGGACACTTCACGAAATACTTCAACGGCCGGAGTTTAAAGTTGAAAACGGCCCGTCACTCATTTATGCGTCTATTCCCGGCCCTGAATTTGTGGAGAAAGCCATGGAAGCCGGTGTAGGCGGTAAAGTGGAAGCCTATGCAGGTGCCTTGGTAGATAGCCGTTACGCACCGCCCATATTATTATCAGGTATCGTTCAGTCCATTGAACATGGGGATAAACATGCTGAAACAGAAGTCGTGGTGAAGGTAGGCAGCGTATCCGTCATCGTCACTAAAAAGCGGAAGCCCTATCACTATGAGAAAGATTTTACCAACCTAGGGTTAAATCCGCGTGAAACGGATATTCTGGTGGTGAAAATTGGCTATTTGGTGCCTGAACTTTATAATATGCGCGCCGATTGGATCATGGCATTGACGCCAGGTGGTGTGGATCAGGATTTGGAACGTTTAGATTATAAACGGATCATAAGGCCCATGTATCCGTTGGATAAAGATATGGACACGCCTGATTTAAGTGCACGCCTGATACCTGCAACCGGAGAGGAGAAAGGGAATAATTAGTAACTCGACTCAAGGGGTGAAGGTGACTTGTCTGGTCACTAAGACACCAAGTCTCAATGAAAACACAAAAATCTAAATTTCTTTACGTTTACCCTTAGTGAAGTCTTTGTGATTTTGTGCCTTTGTGGCATTTATTTGTCTTATGAGATAATCTTGTGCTTGTTCCTTTCATTCTGAATTCTTTTTTCCAATGCTTGTCCCCCTCGTCTTAGAATTATCTGGAATTGTTGTATTCGTTTCTATCATCAATTCCCCTTAAAAAGGCTATTTTCACGGTCGGAAAAACAACTTATTATGATAGATACTAAATTCAGGTTATCCCATTCCAAGCCCGTTGTGCCGCAGGTGCCGGTGGGTATTATCGGAGTGGGGAGTTACCTGCCGCCTACCATTGTTAAAAACGAGGATTTTAAGCAGCTGCAGTTGACGGAGGAGGAACAGGCGTTTATGGCTGACCAGAGTGGTATTAAAGAGCGCCGCTGGGCCAAGGGGGAGACCTATACCCAAATGGCGGTTAAAGCGGGACAGGCCGCCATCACCCATGCGGGCATCGATGCGTCAGAGATAGACATGATTGTGGTGACGCACATCACCCGCGATCTGTCGCAATTAACACCGCCCAATTCAGTCACTATTCAAACGGAGCTGGGGGCCAAAAATGCCACCGCCATCAACATTGACCAGGGATTCACCGGCTGGATGTATGCCTTGATGACCGGTGCCAGCTATGTGGCTTCGGGGTTCTATAAAACTGTGCTGGTGGTGTCCGGAGAGTCCATTCTGCCGCATACCGATAGCACCATCATGAAGACCATGCTGGTGGGGGATGGAGCGGGGGCTTTTGTGTTGCGTCAGACCGAACCGGGCTATGGATTACAGGCCTTTCACCTGATGTCGGAACAGTATCCGGAGATCGCCGCCGAAGTGAAGGTAGATACGAAGAAAGCCGGCCCCTGGGATGCCGAGTCCTCTTTGAAAGCCTTTTTCAGCATTTCGCCGGGTAGTTTCGCGCGTGATCTGCCTTATGTGGAGAACTTTTTGCCCTATTCGGTGCACCAGAGTCTGGGGGTGCTGAACCTGCAACCCGATGAGGTGGATCATTACATCTTCGCCCAGAAGTTTGAATGGTTAAATCGCCGTTGGGCTGCCAATACGGGTGTGGATTATGCCAAAGTTCATGAAACTATTGGGGTGCATTCCTGCGTGGAAACATCCAGTATTCCTATTATCACCGCTGATGCCGTTCAAAAAGGGAAGCTGAAGAAAGGTGATCTGGTGGCCTTTGCCGATCTGGGCTCCAACTGGTCAGTGGCATCGGCTGTTTTTAGATGGTGTATTTAAAAGGGGCTGCTAGCCATTAGCTGCTATTAGCTTTTAGCCACTAGCAGCTAATGGCTAGTAGCTAAAGGCTAATACCTATTTCTCAATGGCCTCATTGGCCGTATTAAATACCGCTGCTTCATCAAAGGAAGTCATCTTATTGATCAAAGCTACCGATCCTTTTATGATGGAGTAAGCCACAGCAGCTCCGGTGCCTTCGCCCAGTCGGAATCCTAAGTCCAGAATGGGTTCACCGCCCATGAAGTCCACCATCTTTTTATGGCCTTGTTCCTGTGATTGATGGGAGAAGAAGGCATAATCCACCACACGTGGATCAATGGCATGTGCGGCTAACAGGGCCGAGGTGGTAATGAAACCATCGGTGATGATGACCATGCGGCGGGCGGCCGCTTCGAGCATACCGCCGGCAATGGTGGCGATCTCCAGCCCCCCATAGCGGGCCAGGTTTTCGATGGGATCCGTGGATACGCCGTGTTTGCGGATGGCGTCCTGGATTACCTTGGTTTTGTTGATCACACCTTCGGGCGACAAACCGGACCCGGGCCCTACGCTCTCAATAACCGAGAAATTGCCCAATACCGCCAGTAAGGCTGAGGCTGGTGAGGTGTTGCCAATGCCCATCTCGCCAAATCCAACCACATTGCTACCTGCTTCGGCAAAGCGCGCTACAATCTCCCGTCCATTGGTTAATGCCTTCAGGCATTCCTCACGGGTCATGGCCGGTTCATGCAAGAAATTACGTGACCCCTTCCGCACTTTGGCATCAATTAACTTCGGGTGCACCGGGAAATCATATTTTACACCGGCATCCACCACGTATAGATCGAAACCGTATTCCTGGGCGAAAAGGCCGATGCCACCACCTCCATTCAGGAAGTTGAGGCACTGTTGCCAGGTAATTTCAATGGGACACGGACTTACCCCCTCCTCACAAATATCATGGTCAGAGGCCACGGTAAGCATGACTGGTTGATGCAGTACAGGCGTCAGTGTGCCTTGTATCAATCCTATTTGTTTGGCAATGCGTTCCATCTGGCCCAGCGATCCAATGGGTTTGGCTTTTTGATCGAGTTTGTACTGAAGGGCGTCGCTGAGATGGGTATGTAGTTCGGGAATGTGAAGTGTTTCAAGTGTTGCCATTCTGTTGCTTTAATAGAAGTAGATGAGTGTTAAGGAGATTGTTATGGAAATAAAACAAACGGCATGATTCACGTAAGCCGTTATTTTTATGTGTGTGTTATCAAATAGTTGATCGTGAATGCCAATGAAGGGTTTATTCACCAGCTGACCATGATAGACATTAGGACCACCAAAGCGGCCGTTTAAAATGCCGGCTAAAGCCGCTTCGGGATACCCGGCATTGGGACTGCTGTGCTGATGGCCAAAGTGGAAGATGAAGGCCAAAGCCCGGGGTGAAAAGGTTACCAGGGCCATGATCAAGGCTGTTAAGCGGGCCGGAATATAGTTGGCAGCATCATCGATGTAGGCCGCTACCCGGCCAAAATAGAGGTATCGTTCATTTTTATACCCAATCATGGAATCGAGGGTGTTGATCATTTTGTAGGCCATCATACCGGGAATACCTGCAATGGTAAACCAGAACAGGGGAGCTACCACCCCATCACTCAGGTTTTCAGCCATGGTTTCCAATACGGCCGTCCGTATCTGTTGAGGCGTCAGTTCAGAGGTGTCGCGTCCCACAATGCGGGAGAGTTGTTTACGCCCCGCTTCCAAACCATCTTTGTCTAATACCTTGAAGACCTCTGCTCCTTCTTTGATGAGGGTGCGGTTGGCAAGGCCAAAAAAGAAAAACAGCCCCGTTACCCCGGCAGCGAGCCATGGGTGCAAGGCCTTGGCGCCCCACATGACGCCGGCGAAGAAGGCAAATACAAAGGCGATGAGGAAAAGGCTCATGAAGGCGCCTTTCAATAAGCGGTGACCACCGGTGTTGAGCAGCTTTTCGCCGGTGGAGATACTCTTGCCAAAGGCCACAATGGGATGGGGGAGCCATAGAGGGTCGCCGATGCTTAAATCCAAAAGATAGGCAATGAGGACGGCTATTATTTCCGGATAGTTCGCCATGATACTATTGAACAGGGATGGTTTGAGTGACTTCTTTCAAGGCTTTCACCAACAGCTCATTCTTATGCCGCGACAAAGTGGCCAGGCGAATGTGGTTAGGTGATAAACTCCTGAAGTTGGAGGCATCACGGATGAGTAATCCATAGTCATTCACCAGTGTCTCTTTAAGTTCGGTGGCATGGTGGGGGGTTTTCACCAGGAAAAAACCGGTGGAAGAGGGCTGTACTTCAAACCCGGGTAGTGAGGCAATTTCCGATTGAAAAGCGCGGGTCATGGCATGGTGTTCCAACAGCAGTTCCGGCTTGATGCGCGGGTATTTGAGCAATTGCTCACCGGCCACCTGGGCCAGGGTATTCACGGACCAGGGGGGACGGAACGCAGCTATCTTTTGGCGGATCATCTGGTGGGCCATTAAATAGCCGACGCGCAATCCCGGGAGACAATGGTTTTTAGTCAGCGACTTGAGGATAATCAGATTGCGAAACTGGGGGATGTCTGCCACCAGCGACACTTCTTCAAGGCAAAAGTCGCTATAGGCTTCGTCAATGATGAAGATGGTTTGCGGATTATCTTTTACGATTTTGCGCAATAGGTCACGCTTGAAAACTTGCCCCGTCGGGTTATTGGGATTACACAACCAAAAGAGTCCGTCGGGGGTGTTCAGTTTGGGGGCAATGAAATTGGAGCCGCAAAAGGACACCCGGTGACCGTAAACACCGCAAGCATGCTCATATTCCGAAAAAGTAGGCGTGATGATGCGGCTGCTGTCGCCCATATAGGCCTGGGCAATGAGAAAGATGGCTTCGGCCGTGCCATTGGTCACCAGAATCTGGTCGGGCGCCAGTTGGTGATGGTCGGCCAATTGACACGTAAATGATTCACCTTGTAATTCAGGATATTTGTGAATACGCGGCAGGGCCTCTTGCAGGAATCGTATTAATTCGGGATCAGGCCCCAGGTACCAGGTGTTTGTGCTGAAATCGGCCATGACTTCCCGGTTGTATCGGTAGCCGTCGTCACCGTGTCTGAATTCGTTTCGAATCATTTATTGCGCTGTTTGTTTCATCGTGTTGTAAATGGCATCAATGTCCAGGTATTGACGTACATGATCGGCCAGGCGATCGTATTCCCGCTCTTTGAATGCTTTGTAACTGAAGGGTTGTCCCGGATCGGAAGTATAAGGGGCCAACAGGTGATCGATGACGGGTTTGTTATCCAGAATGCCGTGTATGTAGGTGCCCCAGCATTTGGGATGAAGAAATACGCCTTCGGCTGTGCCATCTGCTTTATGGGCCACCGGTTCCACTTTTGCCAGCAATTGACTGCGTCCCATGTGAATTTCATACCCGTGGCAAGGCGTGTTGTCTTGTTCAAAGGTAAATACCGTTTGAATGGTTTCTTTATCGGCAGTGATAGTTGTTTCAATGGGCAATAATTGCAAGCCGGTCAGTTGGGTGACGGATCCTTCCAAGCCATCGGGATCTTTCACTACCTGACCCATCATTTGGTAACCGCCACAAATGCCAATCACTGTTTTGCCTTGTTGTTGGGCTTTGATTAAGACTTCTGCAATACCGTTCTCCTGGATATAACCTAGGTCGGCCAGGGTGTTTTTGGATCCTGGAATAATCAGAATATCTGCTTTGCGGAGTTCATTAACGTCATTGGAATAATAGACATGCACCCTTTTATCCTGCTCCAGGGCATTGAAGTCGGTGAAGTTGGCCATTTGGTTGAGTAAGACCACCGCCACATTGACAGAACCTTCAGTAGCCCGGCTATTCTTTTTCCCCAATACCACTGAATCTTCATCTTCAATGTAGATGTCTTTGAAGTAGGGGATGACTCCTGTTATGGGCACGCCGGTTAACTCTTCCAATATTGTTTTACCATCGTCAAACAAGGCAATGTCACCCCTGAACTTATTGATGATAATCCCTTTGATCAGAGCTTTCTCTTCCGGCTCCAATAAGGCAATACTGCCATATACACTGGCAAAAACGCCCCCTCGCTCAATGTCTGCCACCAGGTAAACGGCCGCATTGGTACGTTTGGCCATGTTCATGTTCACAATGTCCCGTTTTTTCAGGTTGAGCTCTGCAATCGAACCGGCTCCTTCCAGAACAATTGGGGAATAGCGATGGGCCAGACGTTCAAAGGCGGCGTATGCTTCATCAAACAAATAGTCATTGTTATCCGAGCGGAAATATTCATAGGCCGACCGGTTACCAATGGGTTTTCCATTTAAGACTACCTGGGACATCTTCTCACCGGAGGGCTTCAATAAAACCGGATTCATGTCGGTGTGACATTCAATGCCACTGGCTTCGGCCTGAGTGGCTTGTGCGCGCCCTATTTCGTAGCCTTCCGGTGTGGCGTAACTGTTGAGCGACATGTTCTGGGCCTTGTAAGGCGCCGGTTGATAGCCGTCTTGTTTTAAGATCCGGCACATGGCAGCATTGATCACACTTTTACCCGCATCGGAGCAAGTGCCCACAAACATAATGGGTCTGAGCTTTTGCATTGTTCTGAAAAAATTTGGGCAAAGATAAAAATTATTGGCAGGGTAAGGGATGTTTCTAAACATGGGATGGGGCTTGACAGTGAAAAATATACCCTGGATAAGGATTGTTAGGAAAAATAAGTAGTCTTAGTACTTCAGCATTGGGGCTGATTGTCGTGTTGTGATTATTTTAAATTCTGCCTATATTTAATACCATTTAGTGGTTGATTCAGGGTGAAGCTCATTCGATATTGTGATAATAAATAATGAAGGGATTGGTTTACAAAATAGGTAAAGAAGTGGAAGGGCTTAGTGAGACCATCGAGATGCTGTCTCAACTGATGCAACTCCCCTTTGTAGCTATTTGTCAGGTGGCCGGGCACAAGCTGGAGATGCTGGCTGCTTATAGTGATTGGCCTGCGGAAGAGGAATTAAAGTGTATTGATTTACTGGGGGCAGACACCTCCCAAATTCAGTTTGTCTTAGATGGTTTCCTGAATGACAGGAAACTGGTAGTCCTACCTGGAAGATCTGTTTCATCCCCATTGTTTATAGGGTGTCAACTCCTTCCGGGAGGAACACTTTCCGGAACGTATTATCTGCTCATGGCGGATAGAATGGAGCGCACCATCGGTTCCAGTGAAATGCTTTTGTTACGCCAATCCACACGTGAGTTAGCGCGCTTGATAAATAAAACGTCAGCTCCCCATAAATCGGAACTTCAAATATCTGAAGAGACGTACCGGATTCTGTTCGATTATTCGCCAGTGGGTATTTTTCATTACAATAAGCGCTTGGTGATTACCAATATGAATGATCGCTTTGCACAAATATTGAAAGGAACTCGCCAGCAATTATTAGGATTGGACATGAACCTGTTGAATGACCGGCGGATTCTGCCAACGCTGGAAATTCCCATGTGCGGGCAGGAAGGGTTTTATGAAGGGGAATATTTTACCACAACGAGCGGGCAGGATCGGTTCATACAATTGCGTACGGCTCCGGTGTTCGATGATACCCATCGGTTAATTGGTGCGGTTGGGATTGTTATGGATGTGACTGAGAAATTTCAGGCTGAGGCGGCTTTACTTGCTAAAGAAACGAAATACCGCGATTTGGTAGAAAATATCAACGATACCATTTTTTCCCTCAATAAGCAGGGGTTCTTTACTTATGTGAGTCCAATGGTGAAACAGCTTTCGGGATATGGGCCGGATCAATTAATCAACAAGCATTTTGCGGCTTATATTCATCCCGAGGATCTGCAAAAAATATATCAGGTTCTCTTTGAGATCCGATCGGGTAAAACCTATGCTTTTGAACATCGTTTATTTACTTTCAATGAAACATTTCGTTGGGTGCGCACCTCGGTACGGCCCATCATTGTGAATAATCGTTTGGCAGGAATACATGGCGTAACCCAGGATATTGATGACAAAAAAACGGCCATTGATAACCTGCTTGCCAATGAAGAACGCTTTCGCCTGGTGGCCATGCATACCAATGATATTATTTATGAATGGGATATCCAGACAGATCGGTTGGTGTGGCACCGAAGAAGTGAATTTTATGAAAGCGAATCAAAACACTCGAATACGTTAACGGATTTTATTGAACGGATCCATCCCGATGATCGGGACATGATCATTCGTAAATGGAAACAATCAATGGTCACTCATAAGCCTTGGAAAGGAGAGTTCCGCATTGCCTGGGGCGAGGGTGATTATCGGTTTTTCAAAGGAAGCGGCATTGTGCAATTTAAAAATGATGAAGCACTCAAAGGATTTGGTTCCTTAACCGACATATCTACCGAAAAAGAGTTGATTGCCAATCTGGAAGTAGCGAAAGAGCTGGCGGAGTCCAATCATGATAAGGTGCAAAGTCTGTTATCAGTGATTCCGGATAATATTTTTGTATTTGACCAGGCGGGTATTATTCGTGATTATAGGGCGGAAAAAGCTGAAGAGTTGTATGTGGCACCAGAAGTTTTCTTGAATAAACCTGTGGAGGAGGTGTTACCTCCCGATATTGCGGCATTAACGCATGCAAAAATTTCCAAGGTATTGGATACAAAAGGAATTGAAACTTACGATTATGAACTCAGGGTTAATCAGCAAACCAAGATTTTTGAGTCCAGAATGGTTTATTTGGCAGGCCATCGCACATTAGCCATTGTACGTGATATAACAAAGGCCAAGGAAGATGAGCGTGCGCTGATAGAAGCTAAAGCTAAAGCTGAAGAAAGTGACCGGTTGAAATCGGCTTTCCTGGCCAATATGTCTCATGAAATCCGGACCCCCATGAATGGCATTATTGGTTTTTCTGAATTAGTAGGAAGTCCTGAAGTCTCCAATGAGGAAAGGAGAGCGTACACCAATGTCATTCTCAAAAGCGGGCAGCAATTATTGAATATCATCAATGATGTGTTGGAGATCTCTAAAATAGAAACCGGTCAGATGGAGCTGAATTGGCAAATTCTTTCGGTCAATACCCTGATTGCTGAATTGTTCACTTTTTTTACGCCTGTCGCCCAGCAGGAGGGAGTCGCTCTTATTATTGAAGGAGATACCTTGCATCAGGAGGTTAGGGTCAGAGCCGATCAGCAAAAACTACATCAGGTGTTTAATAATTTAATATCCAATGCTTTTAAGTTTACGAAAAGAGGGAGTGTTACTTTTGGTTGTCATGTGCAGGCGGAATGGCTGGAGTTCTTTGTAAAAGATAGTGGGGTGGGTATTGATCCAAAAGATCATGAATACATCTTTGAACGCTTTGGACAAGCAGAGCAAAAAATCAATCAGCAATATGGGGGTGGTACGGGACTGGGATTATCCATTTCAAAAAGCCTTGTAGAAATAATGGGCGGGTCCATTTCGGTGCAGTCTGAATTAGGTGCGGGCGCCTGTTTTAGTTTTAAAATTCCTGCCAGACAGGAATAGTTTTTAGGCCTCGGAAATATCCATTTCGAATAAAACTATATCTTTGGTCCAATTATCAAAATTAACCAATCAATTCAGTACATCCCATTTGATATGACCGCCAACCATACTTCCCCTGAGGCCTTAAATGATAATGAAGTGAAACCAGAGGTGCTCACTTGTAAAAATTGTGATTATCAGTTTGTAGGTAAGTTTTGTTCCAATTGTGGACAGTCTGTAAAAGAGATGGAGCGTCCCTTGCGGTTTATGATTGTCGATTTTGTGGGGACGATAGTAACCTTTGATACCCGGGTCATTAAAACCTTAGTAGCGGTATTATTTAAACCGGCGCGTTTAACCATTGATTTTTTAGAGGGACGAAGAGCGCGGTACATGCCTCCATTTCGATTCTATGTGTTGATTAGTTTTGTGATGTTCCTGTTGATGTCAAAAGTGACTTCTGACTCCATTGAAGGCAAACAGATAACGGGTGATCTGTCGGCGAAGGAGATTACTGAAAGTGCCAAGGCTTTGGTCGATTCCATTAGCTATTCGCAGGATTCCTTGTCGGTCGCTATTCGAACCCAAGTGAATAAAGAGCTGGCCGAAGCCCAATTGGATACGATCAATTCCGAAAATGAGGATGAAGCTTTTTCCGGATTTAATGGGATTGCGAAGGGGATAGAATTTATCAAGGAAGAAGCCAGTGATCCGAATGACAGCAAGTGGGAGCGTAATGTTAAAAAGGTTGTCGATTATCCTGAATTGTATGTGAATAAGCTCTACCAGTATGCTTCGTGGGCTTTCTTTTTATTCATGCCCGTATTTGCATTTTTCTTATATATTTCCTTTTTCAGGACAAAGCCACTTTTTATAGGCCATCTCATTTTTGCCCTGAACATTCATTCTTTTCTTTTTACAATCACCACCCTGGTTATCTTAATCAACCTGGTGTTACCCGATAAAGCCATACATCCTGAAGGTTATCTCTTTTGGTTGGTCCCCATCTACCAGGTGGCAGGGGCCCGGGCACTTTACAAACGAAGTTGGGTTAAGTCCTTTTTCAAGATGTTGTTAGTGTGGTTCATGTATTCATTTGTATGGATTGTGGGCGCCATATTAATCGCTACATTAGCATTTATCGATCTTTAGGGTTCAAACATCCTATCGGGTGTGGTCCTGTTCTTTTTCATCCCATCCTGTTGGACTTATACATGTCCTGTCGCATACTTGAGTTGTCCTGGTAAAGGTTAAGGCAGTCCTGCCGGTAACAGAACCTGAGCTGGCCGGTTTTGAGTCGTCCTGCCGGTTGATATCGCCGTTCTGGCCGGTTTTAAGCCGTCCTGTTGCATCTTCATCCGTCCTGTTGGGGGTTGCAGAGCAAAGAGGGGCCAGAAAGGAGAGGGTGTGGTGGCTGATTGTTAATAGGAGATTTTCTTGCGTGTTTCTTGTGTTATAACTAAACTGGAATTTATATCTTCGTACCCGGTTATAGTAAAACAGTTCATCCGGATTGTTTGAAAGGGAATCAGGTGAGAATCCTGAACAGTACCCGCTGCTGTAATTCCAGTCCAATGTATTTTGGAAGTTACTTTTATTCTGCATCCACTGTTATCGCCAGCTTATTGCTGGCAGACGGGAAGGTGATAAAAGTTGGGAAAGTCAGAAGACCTGCTAAACCAGTTATTTGATTCATAGCTTTCGGGATTAAAAGCAAAGAAATAGCGATGCATTGATGTGCATTGGTACCATCTTTACCTTCAGCTGAGAATTAGAGTATTTATTTAAACAAACAAAATTGTTATGAGGTACATTGTATCCTGGAGTGGCGGCAAAGATTGCAGTCTGGCCATGTATAAAGCGCAGCAGGTATATGGTAAGCCGGTGATGTTAGTGACATCTGTTCCGGCTAATGTGGACACTACCATGGCACATGGCTATCGCGAAACCATCCTGAAAAAACAAGCCGAAGCAATGGGACTACCCATTGATTTCATGTATTTTGAAGCCGGGGCCTATCGGGCGGCTTATGTGGAAAAGTTAGTGCAGGTAAAAAAGGACCATGACATCACTCACGTTGTATATGGCGATTTATATTTGGAAGAACACCGCATCTGGATTGAAGAAGTCTGTCAGGAAGTGGAATTGACCCCTCTGTTTCCGGCCTGGATTCAGCCCCAGGATGCAATGGGTTTGTATCAGGAATACCTGGCTCTGGGCTTCAAGTCCATCATTGTGAATGTGAATAAGAAGTTTCTGGGCCGCGAGTGGTTAGGCCGTTATTTAGATGAAGCGCTGGCATCGGAAGCCGCTGGAAAGTTTTGTCCCATGGCCGAATGTGGAGAGTACCATAGCTTGGTGGTGGATGGACCGGTTTTTAACCACGCTTTAGCCATTGCCAAATACAATGTATTGGAGGAAGAGAAGTGCTTTAAGATGGAAATTCTGGAGATGGTTTAGGATATTATTAATGGTTATTTATTCGGCTTTGTCACACTTAAGAGGGGCACTTTTCATGCAGAAGCTCAACCTTCAAGTGTGAATGAGCCATTGATAATGATAAGATGGATACCAAAGGCTTGGTGATGGTCATCACCGGAAATGGAAAAGGGAAAACGACCTCTGCCCTGGGCATGATGCTGCGCTGTTTGGGGCATAATAAGCAGGTGTGCATGATTCAATTCATGAAATCGGCTGATTCAGGGTATGGTGAAATTGAGATGATGAACCGTCTGGGGGTAGAAAACTATCAGGCGGGAGCCGGATGTACCTGGACTGTCAGTGCGGAAGCAACCATTGAAACGGTGGAAAGTGCCTGGCAATTAGCGGTGGAGAAAGTCCATTCGGCACAGTATGACATGGTTATTCTGGATGAGGTGAATACAGCGATGCAGTTGCCGGAGCGGATAGGAAAGCAAGTGATTCATCCCGAGCAAATGATCGCGTTGATTCAAAAAGTAAGAATGGAACAGCCTCATCTGCACCTTGTGTTAACGGGGCGTTATGCCAAACCTGAAATCATGGAGCTCGCTGATCTGGTCTCCGAGATTACCAGTGTCAAGCATCCCTACCAGGCCGGAATACCTGCCCAACCAGGCATTGAGTTCTAGTAATTTTTTTAAGGCGCTCAGAATGGGCGATATAATTTTAAGTGGTGGTGTATATTGCACCAAATAAAACGCCTATCTTTGCGCTTCTTAAAATACTTTTAGAATTAGTTATGGTTCAGATAGATGATAAAATAATCAGCCTTGAGATTTTTGAAAAGCGGTTTGTGTGTAATTTGGAAGTGTGTAAAGGTGAGTGTTGTGTAGAAGGTGAATCCGGGGCTCCATTGGAGGAGGAAGAAGCAAGTATTCTGGAGGAGATCTACCCCGTCGTCAAACCATTTCTTTCTGAAAAAGCCATTGAAGAGGTTGAAAAAAACGGCACCTGGGTAATTGATGCGGATGGGGATAAAGTAACGCCCATTATTAATGGCCGGGAGTGCGTCTATACCTATTTTGATGAGAAAGGTATTTGTAAATGTGCCATTGATAAAGCACATAAAGATGGGTTAGTCGATTTTAAAAAACCCATTTCGTGTCACCTATATCCTATTCGGGTGGCCAGATATCCTGATTTTGAAGCCTTGAATTACCATGTGTGGCCCATTTGTCATCCGGCCCGTGAGTTTGGCGCTCAATTAGGTGTGCCCATCTATAAGTTTTTGAAGGAACCGCTCATCCGTAAATACGGACAGGTTTTTTACGATGAAATGGAAGATGTGCACAAGACTTTGCTGGAACAGCGAAAAATCAAATAAGTCGATCACTCATTGGGTGACTGCGGTGAAACGGCCGGCAGGGTAAGCCAAAAGCAACTGCCTTTGCCGACCGTGCTTTCAACGCCCAGAGTGCCTTCGTTTTTTTTAGCAAATTCAAGGCATAACTTCAATCCCAAACCGGTTCCGGTTTCGTTAAGGGTGCCTTTTTCTGAAGTATAATCACCTGATAGAAATATCTCAGAAATCTGGTGGGCTGACAGGCCAACCCCCTGATCAATGACTTCCGTTTTAATGGTATGGTTTTCTGTAGGATAGCACTTTAATGTAATGCTGCTCTTGGGATGCGAGTATTTGATGGCGTTGCTTATTAAGTTGCGGAGAATGGTATTGACCATTTCGATATCAGCGAATACCTTTAAATCGTCAGTTATTTCATTGCGGATAAGGAGGTGCTTACGCATGGCCAAGGGTGACAATAAAGTGATGGCCTCCTCCATGAGTTTATTGATTGAAAATTGAGTGGGTTTAAAGCTTATAGAATCGGATTCGGATAAAGACCAAAAGAGGAGGTTGTTTAATAACCGGTTTGCCTGCGATGCACTTCGTTGGATGACATTCAAATATTTGGTCTTTTCGGCGTCGCTAAAATCAGACTCCTGATCCTGTAATAGAAAGGATAGGTTTTCAATATTTCCCAAAGGGCCGCGCAGATCATGAGATATAATCGACATGAATTTATTTTTTGTGGTATTTAGTTTGTTGAGGAGTTGATTGTCGGATGCGATGATACTGTTTTGCTCCCGCAGATGTTTGCTGTCAATTTCTTTGGAGATAAGAAAAAGAAGGAAGGTATTAAAGATAGATACCAGGTAAATTGAAAATAGAATGATCAATTGGATGGTGTTGGGATCCAGCAATGAACTGTGGCTTCTGAAAAATAATGTGTTGATTCCCCGGTAGGCCACTAATATGGCTGTTATACCGTATAGAATACCAGCTATGTATTGGAGTGTTGATTGACTGCGATCCGTGATTAATGGGATGGCACATTGAAGGAATAAAAAGAGAAGGATGAGCGAATTTACAAATACCCGGATGTGATAGTCGGCCGTAGAAAATAGCCCGAAAAAAATGGTCAAAACGGTTGTTATGACAAGCTGTTGTTTTAGCTTTTTAGCGTTGAATGGCTTTGTGATGGTTTTCAGGCAATAGATTTCGAGGGAGATGGCGAACAGTAAAAGTCCGTTGGCCAATAGGATGGATAAGTAGGCGGGAATAATCTCCCGTAAGCCATATAGCACTTGAGCAATGGCGTAAAGGATCTTGGGAATCAAATAAAGTTTCAGTAATTGATCTCTTGAATGAGTGATCCGAATAAAACCAAAAAGGAATATGGCAATTACCAGATTTGTAATTGCAAACGCAAAAAACAGCGTGCGAATATCAATTGGAAATGGCATCCCTAATCACTTTTCAACCCTCATAAAATACTAAATTTGAAGGCGAAAAGTAAGAGTTGATTGATCAAATCCTGTTTTTAGGAGATGAGGAATGCTTTTGCCGGATATTTCTAAGTCGAATGAAGCGTCAGGCTATATTAACTATTTTTTACCTTAATCGGTAGATGTCCATGATGTCTTTCAGGATGTTATCAAAATTGATGTTCAAATCAATTAATTGGCCTGTTTTTAGGTTGAAAACCCAGCCATGGACCGTCAGCTGTTCGGCTTGAATAGCATTTTGTACATCGGCTGTTTTTATCACATTCACGCATTGTTCCTGAACGTTGAGCTCAACTAAGCGATCATATTTTTCGCTTTCATCCTTTAGCAGCCCCAGTTCTTCTTTGTGCAGGCGATACACGTCCCGGATGTTTCTTAACCAGGGATTGAGAATTCCCAGATCAGCCGGTTGTAAAGCGGCTTTGATACCGCCGCAGCCATAATGACCACACACAACAATGTGTTTGACATGTAGGTGGTTGATGGCATAATTGATGATGGACATGGCGCTCAAATCCGTATTCGGTACCATGTTGGCAATGTTGCGATGCACAAATATCTGACCGGGTCTGACACCCATTAATTCCTCAGCGGGTACACGGCTATCGGAGCACCCGATGTATAAGACATCCGGATTTTGATCTTCCGATAATTCGTCAAAGAAATTTGTGTTATGGTTAAGCTTGTCTGCAATCCATTTTTCATTGTTTCTAAAAATCTGTTGAATGTCCATTGTGTGTATTAGAATTAGGAGGTATTTTAAAACAACAGAAGTAGGGATTTATTGTTTCAATAACTCTATGAAAGATAGGTGCTTTTAAGAGGATCTTGAGAAATCGTTTGTCAGGGCATTAGTTTTTGTTTTTTAACGTCTGAATGGTTTTTTCCAATTCCGGTTTTAAAGTGGCCGCATCCCGATATCCAATGAAGCGATCCAGTTCCTTGCCTGACGGCGATAATACAATCATTGTTGGGAATCCTTTGATGCGATAGTTACGTGCTATTTCAGGACCATCGGCCCGTTCCATATTAACGCGTAAAATGATGAAGTGTGTATTCAAATATGTGGCCACTTCATCGTCAGAGAGTGTTTTTCGATCCAATAATTTGCAGTAGCCACACCAGTCGGTATACGCTTTTATTAAGAGGGGTTTGTCTTGTGCTTTGGCAGCTTCCAGAGCTTTCGGCAAGGTGCCTGCAAAGTAGTTCACACCTGTGCTTATATTTTGACTCCAATTAGTTTGAATCACACTGAATAGGAGGGCTAAAAATAGTAAATGTACTTTTCTCATGATCCCATTTTTAGAGTTGGTCGAGATAATTTAGGTCTGCTTACAAAAAAAAGCAAGTCCATATCCATTTTTTCAAAAATCAATATAAATTTGCAGTTCTTGAACAATTTATAGATTTAAAACATGGGACGCGCATTTGAATATCGTAAGGCCACAAAGCTGAAACGCTGGGGAACCATGGCCAAAACATTTACTAAGCTTGGAAAGCAAATTACTATCGCTGTTAAAGACGCTGGTCCTGACCCGCATAGTAATTCACGGTTGCGGGTGCTGATGCAGAATGCCAAGGCAGCTAACATGCCAAAAGACACTGTGGAGCGCGCCATCAAAAAAGCCAGCAGTAAAGATCAGGCGGATTATAAAGAGATAGTTTACGAGGGATATGGACCATATGGAACGGCTTTTATGGTTGAAACGGCTACGGATAATCCGGTTCGTACGGTTGCCAATGTGCGCAGCTACTTTAATAAGTGTGGTGGATCATTAGGAACATCAGGATGTGTGGACTATATGTTTGAACACAAATGTAATTTCAAAGTGGTCATGAAAGAAGGCATTGATCTGGAGGAATTGGAATTGGAACTGATCGAATCCGGCGTACAGGAAATTTTTGAAGACGAAGGTTCCATCATGATTTATGGTGAATTCGAAGCTTTTGGGCCAATCCAAAAATACCTGGAGGACAATGGTTTTGAAATTGAAAAAGCCGAGTTTGAGCGGATTCCTCAGGATACAAAAGAATTGACCGAGGAGCAAATGGTTGACATTGATAAACTCCTGGGTAAATTTGAGGAGGATGAGGATGTGACAGGTGTCTTTAATAATATAAAGTAACCTGATCAAATACAACAACAGAAACAACCGGTAAAACGCATCACTCGTTTTACCGGTTGTTTGGTTTAAAATGAGTCATGTTTAAAAACATGGCTTTTCGCATAAAAAATATAAGGTATAAAAATCATTGTATGTTAGGCTGTTGTTGCTGTATTATTGCGTTTAGGGGCTAATAATGTGTCAAATTATAGTTTGAATGTTCAAACAATGAGCTTTGTCTTTGGTTTTCTGTCTTGGGATATGTATTTTTCAAAATCATAATCGAAAAATTGTAACTTAAAATAGAATAATCATGCAAGATCTCAAACAGTACATTGAGGACAACAAAGGACGTTTCCTGGAAGAGTTGTTCGAGTTAATCCGAATTCCATCCATTAGTTCTAAGCCCGAACATAAAGATGATATGTATCGCTGTGCCGAAATGTGGAAAAAACTTTTGCTTGAAGGCGGTGTCGATAAAGCAGAAATAATGGAGACAGAGGGAAATCCTGTTTTATATGGTGAAAAAATTCTGGATCCTTCCTATCCGACGGTTTTAGTTTATGCGCACTATGATGTGCAGCCAGCTGAGCCTTTGGAGTTGTGGAAATCACCTCCGTTTGAACCGGAAGTACGTGACGGAAAGATTTTTGCCCGTGGTGCTGATGATGATAAAGGGCAGGGTTTCATGCACACCAAAGCATTTGAATACCTGGTAAAAACCAACCAGTTGAAATGTAATGTGAAGTTTTTAGTAGAAGGTGAAGAAGAAGTGGGGTCACCTAGTTTGCCTAAATTCTGTGCGGATAATAAAGAGTTGCTCAAGTCAGATGTGATCTTGGTATCTGATACCGGTATGATTGCACCTGATGTACCAACCATTACTACTGGTTTACGTGGTTTATGCTACTGGGAGGTGGAAGTTACCGGTCCTAACCGTGATCTGCATTCAGGTTTGTTTGGGGGCGCTGTGGCGAATCCAATTAATGTGCTGGCCAAGATGATTACGGAAATGGTGGATGATAATGGACACATTACGATGCCCGGTTTCTACGATGACGTCATTGAAGTGTCAGACGAAGAACGTGCCATGATGGCCAAAGCCCCATTCAGTGAAGAGGCCTATAAAAATGCCTTGGATGTTGAAGAGTTGGCCGGTGAAAAAGGATTCACTACCAACGAGCGCACTGGTATTCGTCCATCCTTTGATATTTGTGGTATCTGGGGAGGTTATACCGGCGAAGGTGCTAAAACCGTATTGCCGTCAAAGGCTTATGCAAAAATATCTTCTCGTTTGGTGCCTGACCAGGATCACCAAAAATTGGCAGAATTATTCTGTAAGCACTTTGAATCCATTGCTCCTAAGAGCGTGAAAGTAAAAGTTAAACACTTGCACGGTGGGCAGGCTTATGGTTGCCCGATTGACTTACCGGCCTACCAGGCTGCTGATAAAGCATTGGAAACGGTATTTGGAAAACGGCCGGTGCCTGTACGTAGTGGTGGTTCTATTCCAATCATCTCTACTTTTGAGGAAATTTTAGGTGTAAAATCGGTATTAATGGGCTTTGGTTTGGAAGCAGATGCCATTCATTCACCCAATGAAAACTACCCATTGGAACAATTCTATAATGGTATTGAATCGATTCCTTATTTCTACAAGTATTTCGCTGAAATGAATAAATAATATGAACATCCCTTATTTCATAAGGGCGTGTTAAAGTTTTATTAGTTTTATTAAAAAACCACCTGTTCTTTTTTGGGATAGGTGGTTTTTTTGTAAATTATACTTTCTTTTAATAGGGGTGGTATTTCTTAGGGTGTGTTTCGTTTGAATAGTGTTAGGGTGTTTTAGTGGTAGTTAAATATTGGGGTGTTTGTGATAAAATATTTGGAATTAATCAAAAACACCCCTGTGATATGTGGGTTGTTTTAAAAAATAGTCTATTTTTGTCACTGCTAACTCAAATATTAAAGACAATACTATGGCGAAATTAAGATTTCAAGCTCTTGGAGAGTTGATGAACAGAACACCGAAGGAAGTCGTGTTCCCCGGAAAAATGGCAACCGATTACTTCGGCGAATTGGTTTTTGGTAAACCCGCAATGGCTAAATACCTATCCCGTGATGCCTATCATGCCGTAAAGTTAGCCAATGAAAAAGGTGAGCCCATCGATCGTAAGATGGCCGATAATGTGGCAGCCGGTATGAAAGCCTGGGCCATTGAGCATGGTGCCACTCACTACACACACTGGTTCCAACCTTTAACAGATGCTACAGCTGAGAAACATGATGGTTTCATCGATTTTGGAGAAAACGGTAATATGATTGAAGCGTTCTCTGGAAAACTGTTAGCTCAGCAAGAGCCGGATGCATCATCTTTCCCTTCAGGAGGCATTCGCCAAACATTTGAGGCACGTGGATACACCGCCTGGGATGTGTCATCACCTGCTTTTATTGTGGGAACGACTTTATGTGTGCCCACCATCTTTATTTCCTATACTGGTGAGGCCCTTGATTATAAAACACCATTATTGAAAGCGTTAGCTGCCGTGGATCAGGCTGCTGTGGGCGTTTGTCAGTATTTTGATAAAGAGGTTAAAAAAGTACATGCCAACCTGGGATGGGAGCAAGAGTACTTTTTAGTGGATCAGGCTTTGTTTCAGGCACGCCCTGATTTGATGCTCACGGGTCGGACTTTGATGGGCCATAGCTCCTCCAAAGATCAGCAATTGGATGACCACTATTTCGGATCCATTCCGGAACGGGTTACTCAATTCATGATTGAATTGGAAATTGAGTGTCACCGATTGGGTATTCCGGTGAAGACGCGTCACAATGAGGTAGCGCCTAATCAGTTTGAGTTGGCGCCTATCTTTGAAGAAGCTAACCTGGCCAATGACCACAACCAGTTGTTGATGGACATCATGAAGCGGGTGGCACATCACCACAAGTTTGAAGTGCTGTTCCACGAAAAACCATTTGCAGGTATCAATGGTTCCGGGAAGCACAATAACTGGTCGCTACAAACCGATACGGGCGTTAATTTATTAGGTCCGGGTAAAAATCCAAAAGGCAATCTTCAGTTTTTAACCTTCCTGATGAATGCGGTAGCTGCCGTCTATAAAAATCAGGATTTGTTGCGTGCCGCTATTCTGAATGCCTCCAATAGTCACCGTTTGGGAGCTAACGAAGCACCACCGGCTATCGTATCGGTGTTCTGCGGGTCGCAAATTACTGGTATGCTGGATAATTTGGCCGAACGGGTAACCGACCAGAAAATGTCGCCGGAGGAGAAAACGGCGCTTAAATTGGGTATTGGTCGTATTCCAGAGATTATTTTAGATAACACCGATCGTAACCGGACTTCACCATTTGCCTTTACGGGTAACCGTTTTGAGTTCCGTGCAGTAGGTTCAACCGCTAACTGTGCAGCGGCTATGACGGCCTTGAATGCGGCCATGGCGGTTCAGTTGGAAGAGTTTAAGGTAGATGTGGATGCCTTGATTGAGAATGGGGTGAAGAAGGATGAAGCCATCTTCCAAATCATCAAAAAACTGATTTTGGAATCGGAAGCCATTCGTTTTGATGGCGATGGGTATTCAGATGGCTGGAAAGTGGAAGCGGCCAAACGTGGATTGACCAACATCACGTGTGTGCCCGAATCCATTTCAAAATATTTGGATCCTCAGTCCAAGAAAACATTGATTTCTACAGGTGTCATGACGGAGAAAGAGCTGCATGCACGGGTGGAAGTAGAGATGGAGAAATTTACTAAGAAAATCCAGATCGAAGCACGTGTATTGGGCGATTTAGCCATCAACCACATCGTTCCAACTGCAGTGGCTTACCAAACATTGCTTGTTCAGAACGTACAGGGACTGCGTGATATTTTTAGCGCGGAAGAATTTGAAGAGTTAGCCGGTGCTCGTAAAGAGTTGATTAAAACCTTATCTTATCATGTGTCGTCCATCAAATTGGAAGTGGGTAAGATGATTGAAGCACGTAAAAAGTGTAATGTCATTGAAGGGGAGACAGAAAAAGCCTATGCCTATGATAAGGAAGTGCGTCCCTATTTGGAAGAGGTGCGCAAGCACATTGATAAGCTGGAGTTGATTGTGGATAACGAAATGTGGCCGTTACCAAAATACAGAGAGTTGTTGTTCTTCAGATAGTACTTTTACCCTTGGGTAAAACCGTTGATTTGTATCAAGCCGCCCCTGACCCGGGCGGCTTTTGTTTTTATAGCGATGATGCGGGTGAGCAGCAAGGATCGTAGGAGAATAGTATTCAAATTTCTCTGTCAAAGATCCGCTTACCTTCTGTTTTTATTCGTTTTCCTCCCTTTTTTACGCGTTGTTCCGTATTTTTTTGAGAACGGTTGAGCTCACGACGAGAAATGTCGGTCTTTTTGTGAGAATCATTTGGCATGGAGCGAGCTGATGGCTGGCTTTACGTTAGTAGTTTCTCGTTTAGTTTGAGGATGCTTTCGTAAAATGGCAGACGGTTCTCGAAAAGTGCGAGAAGATCCGCCCTTTTTGCACCACTGGCGGGTACAAATGCCTGACAGTCCTTTAAAAAAGTGAGCTTTAGTTAATGGGAAGTACCGTGTTTGGTATTAGTAAGTGCATTTCTCTTTTTTAGCTGAAGGACGATGTAACACGTGTCTATCCATTTTACCCTTTCGGAGGCTGGAAGCTCCGAAAGTGGTAACAGGTGTGTCTGGATGTAATGTAACTAAGCGACAGTTTGCCGGCACCCCGATCAGGAGTCGAAATCACCGTAACTAATTACGCCATGTTCAAAGTTGCTTTCACCACATTTTCGGCTCCCATGGCAATCTGATCAATGGTCGCATCCAACATGTAACAAGGAGTCGTGGCAATTTTATTGAGTGCATCAATCACCACTTCACCATGTGTGGTTGGAGTGTGTGTAGCCCCCATTTTTTCAATGGCCTGGATGGTGCCGGCATCTTGTCCAATGGTAACTACCACAGGCGCTAATACTTTGGCCACCACGGCCGGGGTAATACACAAGGCACCGATGGGTTTTTTAGCGGCGTGGGTCGTTTTAAGTGCTTGTTCCACTTCTGCATTCACGGTGCAATCCGGGCCCTCAAAGGCCAATGAACTGAGGTTTTTGGCAGCCCCAAAGCCACCCGGTAAAAGTAAGGCATCGAAGTCTGCAGCTTTATAGGCGCTTAAGGGTTTAATATCTCCACGTGCAATGCGTGCTGCTTCCACCAATACGTTGCGGGTTTCTTTCATCTGCTCACCATTCAGGTGGTTAATCACATGGTGTTGATTCACATCCGGCGCGAAAATGGTATAGCTGGCTCCTGATTTGGCTATGGCCCACAGGGTAAAGACGGATTCATGAATCTCTGCACCATCAAAAACACCACATCCGGATAATATGACGGCTACTTTCTTTTGTGTTGACATATCTGTAAATTTACTGTTTTGAAGCTCTAAAATACGACATTTTCAGGAAGCATGAAACGGGAAGACCAAAGAGGGAAACTGATAAAAGGTTCAGGAGAACGGTTACGAGGGAGGCTATTTTATCATCTTCCACGTTCCATGAGAATGGGTCGCAAGGGACAGAAGGATTACTTTGTGTGTTTAATTCAGCGGGTGACTATGAAAGTTTTGACGTAGTCATGAGCTGAATCGTGGGCAGTTCAACAATCCAACCACTATACCATGAAGCGTACATTCATAGGCATAAAAATAGAAGCAGGAGAGGGATTTTTAACTCAACTGGTGGATATCCGGCAGCGCCTGGCCCGCGAAAAAATCAATTGGATTCCACCGGAGCGCTTTCACATCACCCTTCATTTCATCGGTAAATCCTCCGATCAGTTAATTGCTGATCTGAATGAAGCATTAGGTACCCTGATTCCCAATTTTCCCCGGCAGGAAATTCGAATCGCCCGGCTAGGTGTCTTTCCCAATGTGCGTAAGGCAAAGGTGCTGTGGGCTGATTTGGAATATGGGGCGTCCTTGCTTGTACTTCAACAGGCGGTAGTGAAAATCATGAATCAACACGGGCAGCCCACCGAGTTGCGCACGTTTAAGCCGCATTTGACTTTGGGCCGCCTGAAATATCCCCCTCAACCGGAACGGTTAGCTCAGGTATTGGAACATTTTTCCCATACCGTGTTTGAGGAGCAGGTTCTGGAAGGAGTCACGTTTTTTGAAAGTCAATTGGATCAAAGCGGTCCCTGTTATATTCCACTGTTCACTTATCCGTTTAACGGGGCTATTTTAAGTCGAATATCAGGATAGACTTGGGCAATACCAGCAAATCATCCAGATCGTCAAAGGTATTGCCGGTGAGGATGTCCGTTGCCGACGTGAAGTGTTTCAGCATATCCTGGTATTTGGAAAGGTCCAATCGCCATTTATTGGCGTCCGAATTATTGATGATCACCATTACTCCATTTTTTTCACCCGTCTTGCCATACACATAAATCCCGTCAGCGGGCTTGTAGTGTTTGAACTCGCCGGTGTTCAGAATGGCTGCCGTTTTTCGCCAGGACACCAGGCGCTTAATGAAGGTGGAGAATTCTTTTTGTGCAGCACTTAAACCTTTTTGTGTAAACCCATTTTGTAGGTCGCCGGCCCAGCCACCTGGAAAGTCTTTGCGGACGAATCCTTCGCCTTTACTGATATTGCCATCCAATAGCAGTTCGGTGCCATAAAGCATACTGGGAATTCCCCGCGTGGTCATGATAAAGCCCATCATCATCTTGAGTTGGTTCAACTCCTTGTCGGCATTGGTATAGGCGCGTGTCAACTGATGATTATCAATAAAGACAATGTTATTTTTCGGATTCTGATAGGTGTAATCGGCTGCCAGGGTATTGTAGAGATCCAACATGCCCTCATTGGCTTCTCTGAAAGTCGAGAACGCATCAGCGGTTTTATAGGCTAAGGAATAATCGTTGCTATGAATTTGATGGATGGCCTTGTTGTTTTCCGGAGCCATCAGGTTTTGCCAGTAGGCCGCATTGGCACTGGATGCAGTGGGTACATCGGTCAGGATGGCCAGGTGCGGATAGGTGGCATGCAGGGCGGCCAGCCACTTCCGGATGAAAGAGGGGTGGTTACGGGGTGTTTTTTCCAGCTGGATGCCATCCAGAGCGTAGGTTTCCACCCACCAGATGGTGTGTTGGATGAGGTATCGGGCCAGCCATTCATTGGTTTGATTCAACACCGGCAGATCCATTTCCTCCCATTGCTCGATGGCTGAATTGAAATCAGATGGGGTGGCATAGCGATCGGTCAGTGAGGTGTAATCCAGTTCTTCCACATAATCGGTGCGGGGGGGATAAAACCAATTGGCAAAGGGTGCTTCTTTGAAAAGCGGATGTTGCTTGCCCACCTGATGTAAAACCATGGATTGAACGACCTTCATGTTTTTTTGATGGCATTGGTCAATCAAGGATTTGTAATCATTGGTGGAGCCCAGACGCTCATCGATGCGATAGAAATCAGTCGCCCCCATGCGGTGATAGGAGGAGATCATTTGGTTACTTTCGGCTACCGGCAATAAATGAAGGGTGGTAAAGCCCAGTTCCTGGATGTAATCCAGATGATTTTTGATGCCGGCTAAATCACCCCCATGGACGCCGGCCGGATTCAACCGGTCGGTGCGCTCATAATAGTGACGCAGGTTATTGATATCGGGATTTCCATCACTGAATCGATCGGGTGCAATCTCATAAATGGCATCGGCCTGATTCAAACCTTTGGGGGAATAGACAGAATTTTTCTTCGCCAGGGAAAAATTAATTGTGGTGCCGGATCGGGAGCCTGTATTGAAATGAATGGGTACAGCGCCGGGTTGGGCCGATGGGGAAATCTCCAATTCCAGAAACAGGTAATTGGGACTTTCGCCCGGGATGGTACGCACTAATGTAACGCCCGGGTATTTAATACTTGCGGTGTTCGCACCAATTTGTTGACCTTGGGCCATCACCACAATCTTATTGTAAGCATGACCCGTCCACCAATTCTCAGGGCTTAGCTTTATTTGAGCAGATAAACTATTCAGGTGCACAACAAAAGCCAATAATCCTATAATTATTATTTGGGTGAACTTACTCATACGATGTTGATCTGTGACAAATTGGTTTTCTACAGCTGTAAATGTACGAAATAATAGATATATCGTGGAATCATAACTAAAAAAAGGAGCCATTATGCTCCTTTCCATCAATCAAAATAACCAACAACTATTAATGTTTCCTAACAAGCAAACAGTTTAATCCATAATTAGTTCATAATATCCCTGAGAATCCTTTTTCAGCGCCTTTAGGTTGATGGTGGACTGATTAACGGTAATGGTTTTTAAAGAGGCCGGCAAATGGTAGAATCGCCACACAATTTTCCGCTCAGTGGGTTGCCCCGCATAGGTTCCCTGGTTTGATACAGCGAGACATTCCAATGTGTTGCGCTTCGGCTGAACAGTAAACGTAGTCAGTTCAAATGCGCCTGTTTTGAGGGCTAGGGCATTTTTGCCATCATCTTCATAAAGGGTATAGGAGGATGATTTGAGTTGCGGATCAAAATAGTAATTCACAAACAGGGTATCCAGGGGATAGGAGGCCACGTTCTTAAATGGATTTACGGTGGGGATGATACTGCCTGCCTTAACAAATACCGGTAGTGTTTCGAGTTCCACTGATACTTTGTTTGTTTGACCACCGGTGAATGCTTCACCGGAAAAATAATGGTACCAATCACCTTGCGGGAAATCAACGTCAATGGACGAAAGACCTTTTTCAAGCACCGGTGCCACCAGGAAAGCGTCGCCCCACAGGTAGGAGTTGAAATGGTCGAAATAATTTTCTTCATCCGGATAAGCCAGCATCAACGGCCGGGCAAGCGGCATGCCGGTAGTGGTTTGCTGCCAGGCCAGGGTGTAGTTGTAAGGCATTAATTGATAGCGCAAGGCCACAAATTCCTTGAGTATGTTCTGCGTGGCAGCACTGAAGAAAATAGGTTCAGACGGAATGGATTCACCATGAGGTCTGAATACCGGATTGAAGACTCCAAATTGCATCCACCGCAGGTACAGCTCTTCATCTTTTGTGCCGGCAGCAAATCCCCCCAGGTCGGAGTGCATGTAAGGGATGCCGTTTAAACTCATGCCCAGCATAATGGGCAATTGGGCTTTCAGTCCGCTCCAGCTGCGGCTCACATCGCCCGACCAGGGAAACACGGAATAGCGCTGCGATCCGGCATACCCGGCCCGGTTCAGGAAGAACAGGCGCTCATGGGGGTAGTATCTTTCGTAATTGTCATGGATTAGTTTACTCCAGTAATGCCCATAGATGTTATGCACGGCATCGGAATTACCGGCCTGGTAATGAATGCCTGACGGATGTTTTTCCGGTTCGCCCAAATCGCCCCACCAGCCTTCAATACCTTGTTGCTTGAGTCGGTCATATTGCTGCCAGAACCAATGCTGGCCTTCGGGCTTGAATACATCCACCAATGCGGCCGGACCAAACCAAAAATCTTCAATCACATAGCTGTTGCCAATGCTGTCTTTACCCAGAATCCCCAATGAGTCGGTCACTGCAAAGTTGGACGATTGCTGCATGATGAAGGGTTCGCTGATCAGGATGGTTTTTACACCCAGATTATTCAGGTAGCTTATCATTTCATTGGGATTGGGCCAGTAGTCGGGCTCCCAATCCAGGTTGCCCATGCGGAAATCATTCATGCCCTTACCAAACCAATACAGGTCGATGATGATGGCATCCAGGGGATAACCATTAGCCAGGAGGGCTTCGGCCATGTACATGGTTTCTTTTTGAGAGCGGTAGCCAAAACGGCTGGCCATGTGGCCCAGCACCCATTTGGGTGGCAATGGTTGAGTACCGGTTAATTTGGTGTAGTGTGTCAGTAACTCTTTATAATTCTCCCCGAGGATTATAAAAGCAGACCATTGTGGTCGTTCAGAGTAGAGATCAAAATTGCTGCTGATACTTTTACCGATATCGGCCTGAGCACGCTGCGGGGCATCAAAAAAAACCAAATATTTTTCCGAGGATAGGAAGACGGGGACTGAATAATTCAGGTTTTCTTCACCGTAGGCATAGCCCCAGTGTGGTTCATTGTTCAGACGTAATGAATAGCCACGCCGGTTCATGGGAATGGCACGGGCACCCCCGCCGGTGATCATTTCGTCTTCTTTCAGATGTATGCGCAGACCGGAGGTCGTGACGTTTGTTGTAGTGATGAAAGGGCTGAAAGTAACCGTGCCATGGGGGCCTGACAAACCTATTTTTAAGGGAGAAGGAGTGATTGTAATCGTCACTTCATCCTGGCCCGGCCACCGCCAGGTTTCCGCTTCTTGTGCAGGAGAGGATGGTCCCGGAGTCAGAATTACAGCATCTGAAGGGGGAATTGCACCGGTTTCGGTTCCATAGGTAAATCGATAGATGTTGTCGGACCACTTTTGAATGAAGATTCGTCGGTCATTCTCCAATTGGATAACAACAGACGAATCGTTCTGAGTGGTGTGTTTCTGATGTAATACTTTAAACGATGGCGAACTCTGTGCTTGCAGTACTAGCCCAAGAATAAAAAGAAAAATGGAGGGGATGTATATTTTGAGCATACTAATGTTCAGTTTAGTGAGGTACTCATTACCTGGTTAATTCAATGAGGATTGCTGATTTGGCTGGTGACTGAATAAAGGAAAGATCGGTTAGTTTTTCACCGGTTATTACATTGGTGCCATTGGAATAATGCTGCATAATTTCAGTAAATCGTTTGGTGTTAACGTTTTTGTTTTCCGTCTCCGAATTGTTTAACAGGACCATTACTGCTTTTTCATTGGTGTATCTGAAGTAAACATACAACTCATTTTCAGGTATGAAATGCAAGAGTTTGCCGGCATGGACCACTTCACTGTATTTGCGGTAATTCAACAGCTTAGTCATGTAATCAACCACCTCATTTTGTGGTTTGGTGCGCCCTTCTTCCGTAAATGCATTGAGTTTGTCACCAGGCCATCCGCCGGGGAAGTCCTTGCGTATCTCAGCATGACTTTTCAATCCATCGCCATCCATGAGCAATTCTGTGCCATAATATAGTTGTAGAATGCCACGTGTTGTGGCCGAAAAGGCCAATACCATTTTTAACTTGCGGAGGTCTTTTTCTACAAAATGAAAGAGGCGTCCGGCATCGTGATTTTCCGGAAAGACCACCAGATTCATGGGGTTGGGGTAGAGGTGATCATCGGCCAGTACATCGTACAGTCGCGACAACCCTTTATCCCAGGTGGTTTCTTCATTAAAAGCAGCTTTCATGGCTTCGTACATGGGAAAGTCCATCAGTGACGGGAGATGCGAATTGTACCCATCGCGGTTGGGGAAATCCTTTTGCCAATAGGCCAGTTTGGAGGCTTGCGCAATCCAGGCTTCTCCCACCAGGTTAAAATGCGGATATTCCAGCATGATGCGTTGGGCCCAAATGGCCATCCCTTCCTTATCCGGATAGGGGTAGGTATCCATGCGAATGCCACTCAAGCTGGCATACTCGATCCACCAAATACTGTTTTGAATGAGGTAATTGCGCAGCAAGGGCTGACGTAAATTGAGATCCGGCATGCTGGTGTCGAACCAGCCTTGGGTCGTTTTAGCCAGATCGTCCTGCGAAGCATACGGATCCGATACGGTCGATAAGCGGTAATTGGAGCGTGTAAACTCAGGGAATTGATTCAGCCAGTCTTCAGTGGGCAGATCGTCCATCCACCAGTGAAAATGACCACAATGGTTGAATACCATGTCCATGATCATTTTAATGCCTTTCTGATGGCATTTGTCAACCAGTTGTTTGAATTCTTCATTACTCCCCAGGCGGGCATCGACCTTGTAATAGTCGGTGATGGCATAGCCATGATAAGAGGAGCGGGGTTGGTTGTTTTCCTGAACCGGATTCAGCCAGATGGCGGTGAATCCTAAATTCTGAATGTAATCCAAATGATCGCTGATGCCTTTTAAATCACCGCCATGACGGCCATAGGGTGCCCTTCGGTTCGCTTTCTCCAGCATGCCGGGTTGATCGTCGTTGTTGGGACGACCATTGGCAAAACGATCGGGCATGATGAGGTAAATGGCATCGCTGGCATTAAAGCCAGGTCGGTTTGAGGAGTTGTGCGATCGTTCAAGCAGTGGAAAGTCTATTTGTTTGATCAGCTTCTTGCCCCGGTGAAACGACAGGGGAACTGTCCCGGCTTGCGTTTCAGGGTCAATGTAAAGGTCGATAAACAAGTAGTTGTGATTCTTGACTTTCGTGATTTGCCGGATTTCGACGCCCGGATAATCCAAACTTACTTGTGTTTCGGAGATGTGATGACCGTAAGCCATTAACTGGAGGGTAGGTACTTTCATACCTACCCACCAATTGGCTGGCTCCAGCTTTTTGAGTTCTATTTTAGTTTTACCAAATAAGGTGGATGTAAAAAATCCGTGTGTCATTACCAATAGTATTACTAGTAGAGACTTTTTTAGCATGCCTGATTACTTTAAAGTGACCACTTCAGACTTATTGGGCTCAACAGTGATTAGTTTATCAAATACAGTTAACGCAATGGTGTTTTGAGCATGTGAGATGACTTCAATTTTTGTGTCGGATACGCAAACTTCCAAATCATTACCCATGAAGGTAATACGGAAAGCATATTCCTTCCATTGTTCCGGAATGATTGGGTTCAGGTACAATTTTCCATCATATACGCGTTTGCCACCAAATCCTTCCACCACCGACATCCAGGTGCCAGCCATGCTAGTGATGTGCAGTCCTTCATGTGCTTCGTGGTTGTAATCATCAATGTCCAGACGCGATGTCCGTAAATACATCTCATAGGCTTTTTCTACTTTGCCGATTTTAGCTGCCAGGATGGAATGTACACAGGGCGACAATGAAGATTCATGAACGGTACGCGGTTCGTAGAAATCGAAGTTGCGCTTGATGGTTTCCATGTCAAACTCCTCTTCAAATACATAAATACCTTGTAAGGTATCCGCCTGTTTAATGAAGCAACTGCGCAGGATGCGGTCCCATGACCAGTATTGATTAATGGGGCGCTGTTTAGGATCCAGGTCATCGGCCATGATTTGCTCTTTATCCATAAACCCATCCTGCTGCATGAATACATCCAGCTCTTTGTTATAGGGGAAGTACATCTTTTCCACGATATCTCTCCAACGCGGCAGTTCTTTTTCTGCATCAAATTTCGTTTTGGCCAGGATGGCACTATACTTAGCCTCATCCATAGCTTTTACTTTGTCCAATGCTTCCATGGTGTATTTCAAACACCATTTAGCCATTTTGTTGGTGTACCAGTTGTTGTTGATGTTGTTTTCGTATTCATTAGGTCCGGTGACGCCCAGCATCACATATTGTTGACGTTCATTGGAGAACGTCACACGCTGGCTCCAGAAACGTGAAATACCCATCAATACTTCCAGACCATATTCTGCTAAGTAAGTTTCGTCATTGGTATGGCGGATGTAATTGTGGATGGCAAAGGCAATGGCCCCATTTCGATGGATCTCCTCAAAGGTGATTTCCCATTCGTTGTGACACTCTTCACCATTCATAGTTACCATCGGATACAATGCCGCACCGTCTTTGAAACCTAGTTTGGCCGCATTCTCAATGGCCTTACCCAAATGTTTGTAACGGTAAATTAATAGATTACGCGTCACTTCCGAGGGTGCTGTTGAGATGAAGAATGGAATGCAATAAGCTTCCGTATCCCAGTATGTGCTTCCGCCATATTTCTCGCCTGTAAATCCTTTAGGCCCTACGTTTAAGCGTGCATCTTCACCGGTATAGGTCTGGTGCAGGTGAAAGATGTTGAATCGGATACCTTGTTGAGCGGCGATATCGCCTTTGATCCGGATGTCACTGTGCACCCATTTTTCGGCCCATTTTTGAACGTGCGCTTCAAATAGTTTGTCAAATCCTTTATTAAACCCGGCAGTAGTCGCGGCTTTGGTTGCTTTCAGGATGTCTGACTTGTCATAATTCAATGAACTGGTTACGCCAACGATCTTGTCAATGGTGAAGCACTCACCTTCTTTGATTTCACGTTCAACGCGGTTGCCAATCCACTTTTCTTTTTTCATGACTTCGGGTGTCACATTCACCGGATTGCCATCGATGGACAGTGAAAACTGCATCCCAAAACCAGTTCTGAACCCTATTTTGTTGGTCTCAGATACCAGGTAGGCTTCGCCGGCATGGGCTTCCATTTGCAGGATGTCCCAAAAGGTTTCATCGTAATTGGAATCTTCATTCTTTACATCCCCATCCAAATAAGGGGTGAACGCAATCTTGGCCGAGAAGTTCAGCGGTGTCACTGAATAGCGGATGGCTCCATTCTCCGTATCCGCCATGCTGACAAAACGTTTGGCTGTTACGGCCAGTTTTTTGCCATCATCCAGCAGCGCAGTGAACTCTCTCAGAATATAGCCTTCGCGCATGTTCAGGGTGCGCTTGAAGTTTTTTGTTTTGCAAGTGTTCAAATCCAGGTAGCGCCCATCGATTTGTACATCGATGCCAATCCAGTTGGTACTGTTGATGACTTTGGCAAAATATTCCGGGTAACCATTTTTCCACCAACCCACGCGGGTTTTATCGGGATAATAGATGCCGGCCACATAGCTGCCTTGCAGGGTAGCCCCGGTATATGTTTCTTCGAACATGGCCCGTTGACCCATTTTACCGTTGCCAATGCTGAAAATACTTTCAGATGATTTATGAAATTCAGGGTTGAAGCCCTCTTCTATGATGCACCATTCATCGTGCTTTAAATACTCCTTCATTGTCTTTTGATTTTAGAGATTTAGTGGCTCTTTTTAAAAGAGCGACTGGCTTTCTTTAAATCGGATACGATCTACTTGTTTAATTCAAGTAGTTTTTCATAGGTCATTTGATGCAATCCATCGACTACCAAATGAGCTTTTCCCAAATTCTCCGGGGAGCCAATTCCCACGCATTTCATTCCGCCCGCCAAGGCTGCTTCCACACCTGCTTCAGCATCTTCAAATACCACACAATCCGAAGGACTAGTGCCTAATTCTTGAGCGCCCTTAAGGAACACCTCCGGATCGGGTTTCGCTTCCGACACCTTCGTGCCGTCAATGATGGCATCAAACAGATGTGTCAGCTCCAGACGGTTGAGAATGGTCATGGCGTTTTTACTGGCTGACCCCAGAGCTATTTTGAATCCTCTGCTTTTTAAATCTTCCAGAAAAGCTTTGGCACCGGGTAAAATTTCGTCCGGTTCCATTTTAAGGATGTATGTTTTGTAGTTTTCGTTTTTCTGGTGAGCTAATCGTTCTTTTTCAGCCTCACTGAGGCTAATGCCGCCAATTTCCAGCAGAATATTCAGAGATGTCATCCGCGACACACCTTTTAGCCGTTCGTTATCCTGTTCGGTAAAATCAAATCCCAATTCATTAGCTAATGCTTTCCAGGCGATGTAGTGGTATTTGGCAGTATCTACAATGACACCATCCAAATCAAAAATACAAGTGCTAATCTGTCCCATCAAATCTCTATTTTAATCGTTAATTTTTTCTTCTGCTTTTACAAAGGATACCATGAAGGCACCCAGTATCATTATCACACCGGCCAGAATCAGGATGTAAATGCCTTCGCCTCCAAAGAGCGATCTCAAAATAGGTCCGCCAATAATGCCACTTAGTATTTGTGGTACCACCACCGTCAGGTTGAAAAGGCCCATGTAGATCCCCATGCGCTTGGGGGGGAGTGATCCGGATAGAATGGCGTAAGGCATGGCAAGAATACCGGCCCAGGCAATTCCAATGCCCACCATGGATAGCAAGAGCATGTATTGGTCGTTAAAGAAATAAGTGGAAATGTAACCTAGGCCACCTAATAATAGAGAACCGGCATATACTGCTTTTCGGCTGGTCAGCTTAATTAAAGAAGGCATGGCGATGGAGAAGAAAGCAGCCACCAAACTGTACACTGCAAAGCAAATACCTACCCAGTTACCAGCTTCATTAAAGGCACTTCGGATAGCGGTATCAGTTTCGGTTTCGGCATTGAAATCAATCGGCACTCCGAAATAATGTTGCGAGATAGCTGTGGTGGAATACACCCACATTAGAAATAAAGGAAACCAGGAAAACATTTGCACAATGGCCAATTGTTTCATTGTTTTTGGCATGTTAGTCAACAGTTTCCAAAAACTTTCTTTCTGCGCTTTATCTGCTTCAGTAATGTTTTTATATTCCTCAAATTCCTTTGGTGGATATTCTTTGGTTTTAAAGACAGTTACTAAAACACTAATGAGCAATAAGGAACCACCTATATAGAAGGACCAAATCACCGAAGGTGCTACTTGTCCTGCTTCAGCATCATTGGCTATTCCGGCAGCGGTTAAGATAAATGGAAGTGCTGATCCAATGACCGCCCCTACATTGATCAGAAAGCTTTGCACGGAGTACCCCAAATTTCTTTGCTCTTCGGGAGTCATGTCAGCAACTAAAGCCCTAAAGGGCTGGAAAGTCACGTTAAAAGAACCATCCATAAGGGCCAGCATGACCACGCCAAAGGCCAGCGCTCCGGCACCACCTACTTTGACGACAAGAGGCGCATTGGGCATAAAAAACATGGCAATCATCGATACTAAAGCACCAAATAAGATGTATGGAGAGCGGCGGCCCAATCGATTCCAGGTTTTATCACTGGCAGCACCCACAACCGGCTGAACCATTAAACCCATGATGGGGGCTACTAACCAAAAGAAGGAGAGTGAATGCGGATCGGCACCCAGACTCGTTAAGATACGACTGGCATTGGCATTCTGTAAAGCAAATCCGAATTGTACACCCAGGAATCCAAAGCTTAAATTCCAGATCTGCCAGAATGAGAGTGATGGTAATTTTTTCATTTGCAATTGTTTTAATATTAACCTGTCTACATTGATGGAAACAGGTAAAGCTAATGCATGCACATTTGCATTCCTTTAGTGAAGGACACAAATGCCTAAAAAATCTTCAAGGAAGTTTTCAGGAGTATGAAAAATACCATTGCCCACTCTTAATAAAGAGGAGCTGTTAAAAAGGTATTAGCAGGAAAGACAAATTCTAATTAAATCCAATACAAATATAGAGAGAAAAAATACCAATAGTAATGGGTTGTTGATTTATAGCTTGTTTATAATGGTTGGTAAATCAGGAATATATCCTATTTCAAACGATTGCGAAAAGGGTTGAAAAATGAGCTTGGTGCACCAAAAAAGATTTATTTCCTGTTCTGCAAACGTTTTCGGTAATTCATAGTATCTATAAAATAGAGGTAAAATGGCTTGTGGCAATTAAAGTTTTTAATAGAGTACAGAAGTCAATGATGAAATCTGCTTAATCTGTGGACAAGGAGGAGGAGAAAAGGTTAGTAGGAGTCACTGACGTATTACTTAAGGACCATCTTCGGATCAATTCCGCTAATAGCAGAGTTGATCCGAAGATGGTCCGGATGTGGATCGAAGAAAGACCGAATAGACCCTTAGATCAAGTGCTGTAATCGCGATTTGTATTATTTAAAAGACTGGCCCAATTGGGAAGATTCCCGCTCAACCAGTTCAGGCGTAAATATTTTAGTTTCAAATTCATCCTGGTCCACCTCTTCTTCAATGTGACCTATTAACAAACGCATGGCAGCCTGGCCAATGTCATAACCTTTTTGTTCAACCGTGGTTAGTTGTGGATAGGCAATGGAGGCATTGGGGCCATCACCAAATCCGGCCACGGCAATGTCTTTAGGTACATCGTAACCATGTTTTCGCAATACCTGCATGGCGGCAATTGCCGTACTGTCATTGACGGCAAAAATGCCATCGATCTCAGGTGCCAATTTCAGAATGTCTTCTGCTTTTGCAAATACGCCTTCGCGGGTATCGCATTTTACGATGAGCTGTTCTTCACAGGTCATTTGATTTTCTTTCAAGGCACTGCAATAGCCTTCCTTACGGTATTTGCCAATTAATAAGTGTTGAGGGGCAGCCAGGTGCATAATCCGTCTACATCCTTTTTTGATAAGGTGGTGGGTCGCGATTCGGGCACCCTCAAAATCATCGGCAATAACCCGGTCAGAACTAATGGCTTCACAGATTCGGTCGAAAAAAACGATGGGAACGCCATTCTCAATGACATTCTCGAAATGGGCGAATTCATGGGTGTTTTTACTCATAGATACCAGAATGCCATCAACCCGGTTATCGATCAGGGCTTGTAAATCGATGACCTCACGCTGGTAATTTTCGTTGGTCTGACAGATGATGGCATTGTAACCACGCCCATATGCTACATCTTCAATGCCACTAATGACTGAAGAAAAGAAATGATGCACAATCTCAGGGATGACGATGCCAATGGTGTTTGTTTTGCTGCTTCGTAAGCTTAATGCTAAAGCGTTAGGCCGGTAATTTACTTTTTCAGCGAAAGTTTGCACCAATTGTTTGGTTTTCGGACTAATATCCGGATGATCCTTTAAGGCTCTGGAAACAGTAGATGGAGATATTCCCAGAATACGGGCAATATCTTTTATGGTAATTGGGTGTGATTTCATTCAAACAGCAAAACGGGGGGTTAAACAATTGTAACTTCAAGGTTAAAGATAGCAAAAAGTCTCTAATGATCGTGGGGTTGAAAGTTGTTTAGTTGTAATAATTATGAATGTGTTATTAATGTTATATTATCATTTCTTGGAAAAACATGTTTTACAACATATAAAATTATTGCAAACGGTACCGCAAACGACACCGCAAACGGTTGCGGAAATAATTCTGTAATCAAGTGTATGGTGCTGTTAAAAAGTGTTTACAAATTAATGAAGAGTCCCTATGTTTGTAGAGCCCTTAAGGAAAATTTTCAGTGTCGTTTTAAAGGTATTAGCAGAGACACGCTTTCTCATTGAATCCACAAGTAGAAATCCTTTAAGACGGGTAATGAATGTTTAATTATTAGTAAATCTAAGTTTTATGAAAAGACAGTCAAATCTTTTTAGACTCCTGTTTCTTTTTCTCGCGTTGCTTTGTATTTCAACCATACAGGCACAAGAGGTTTCTGTGACAGGCACTGTGACAGATGCAGAAGATGGCATGCCATTACCGGGTGTGACGGTAGCGGTAAAAGGAACAACCACCGGTACGATTACAACACCGGAAGGCGTTTATTCCTTAAATGTAGATAAAGGACAAACACTAGTGTTTTCTTTTATAGGGTATAAAGCCTATGAAGCAGTCGTAGGCGATCAGAACCAAATCAATGTCGCTTTAGAAGCCGATGTGATTGGAATGGAGGAAGTGGTGGTGATTGGATATGGTTCAGTAAAGAAGGAAGATGCAACCGGTTCGCTTATTGCAGTAGGTGCAGATGATTTTAACCAAGGTGCAATAGCATCTCCTCAAGATCTTATAGTAGGTAAAACATCCGGTGTTCAAATCACCTCTTCCGGTGGTGCGCCGGGAGCTGGATCTACTATTCGTATTCGGGGAGGAGCTTCTTTATCTGCTAATAATGACCCATTATTTGTAATTGATGGGGTACCTGTTTCTTCAGAAGGAGTAAGTGGTATGGCCAATCCATTGGCATCGATTAATCCTGTTGATATTGAGACCTTTACTGTATTGAAGGATGCTTCAGCTACAGCCATTTATGGTTCTCGTGCCTCTAATGGTGTAATTATTGTCACCACAAAGAAGGGGTCTAAAGGACAAGCATTATCGGTTAGCTACTCTGGTAAGTTTTCGGTAAGTACTTTGACGGATAATGTTGAAGTTTATTCTGCTGGCGAATACAGAAAATTGATGAATAGACTATACGGACCAGATTCTGATAACCCTAATGAAACTGCCATAAGTGCTATGGGAGATGCAAATACTGACTGGCAGGAAGAGATTTATAAAACAGCCTTTGGTCAGGATCATAATGTTAGTATTCAAGGGGGATTAGATTTTATGCCTTACCGCTTTTCATATGGCTATAATAATCAGGATGGGGTTTTGAAAACTTCAAATATTGAACGTCATTCATTAAGCTTAAATTTGAATCCAACCTTTTTTGATAATCACTTAAAAACAACCTTAAATGCAAAAGGCTCTTTTATTAAGACTGCATTTGCTAATGAGGGGGCAATAGGTGGAGCTATAGGTATGGACCCGACTCACCCAATTTATAATACATACAATAATGATAATGGTGAACAATGGGGTGGTTATTGGCAATGGATTAATCAAGATCCGACAGATGGCCGTCCATTACCTTTTACCCCAACCAACCCTGTTGCCATGTTGGAGCAGCAGAACGATAATTCAGATGTAAAGCGTGCAATTGTGAACTTGAGTTTGGACTATAAGTTTCATTTTTTACCTGAGATGAGTGCCGTTGTTAATATGGGGCTTGATTATTTTGATAGTGAACGAGACAGATCTATTTCTCCGGATGCATCCTGGATGTATGAAGATGAAGATATTCGGGGTGAGATGTTTCGGGAAGACCAGGAAAAAATGAATAAAGTGTTTGATAGTTACCTGAAATATCAGAAATATATTGGTGAGCATACTTTTGATGCAATGGCAGGGTACTCATGGCAATATTTTAAAAATGAGGGTTCTAAATACCAGAATGATTACTATGATGTTCGTGAAACACCCACAGAAGATCGTCCCTATGGTGGTGAAAACTACTTGATCTCTTATTTTGGAAGGTTAAATTACTCGTTTAAAGACCGATATTTATTAACTGGTACAGTTAGGCGTGACGGAACATCCCGTTTTGCTGATGGTAATCGTTGGGGAACTTTTCCAGCAGCAGCATTTGCCTGGAAAGTGAAAGAAGAAAGCTTTTTAGCTGATGTGGATGTTATTTCTGACTTGAAAGTAAGAGTTGGTTGGGGTATCACTGGACAACAAGATGTTTCTGGAAATGACTATGTGGGATATGGTACATATACTTTATCTGATAAAGGGGCTCAATATATCCTAGGTGATACCTGGTATCAAACCTATCGGCCTAATGCTTATAATCCTGATTTAAAATGGGAGGAGACAACAAGTACTAACTTTGGTCTTGATTTTGCGGTGTTGAATAACCGTATTAATGGTTCGGTTGATTACTATTACCGTGAGACAACAGATTTAATTAATATGATTACAGTGGCTGCTGGTACTTCATTGTCAGATCGTATTGTTTCAAATGTAGGTAGTCTTGAAAATCAAGGTATCGAATTGAATCTTGTTGGCCGTATTATTTCTCGAGCGGATTTGTATTGGGAAGTCGGTGGAAATTTAACCTACAACAAGAACGAAATTACGAAGCTTACTGCTGTGGATGATCCAACTTATGTTGGGGTGCCTTCAGGAGACCTTGGATCTGGTAATTTCATTCAGATGAATTCAGTGGGACATGCTGTAAATTCTTTTTATGTCTATGAGCAGGTGTACAGTCACGATGGTAAACCTGTTGAAGGCGTATATGTGGATCAGAATGCAGATGGAGTAATTAATTCAGCTGATCGAATCTTTTATGGGAACTCAACGCCAGATTATTTAATTGGAATTAATTCTACCTTAAGATATAAGAATTGGGATTTTAATATCAGTGGTCGACTACAGCTAGGTGCTCAGATTTACAATGGAGTAAATGCAGGTGGAGCGAATTATGTTAATATTTACAATGCCACAACTCGTTCCATCTCTAATAAATTAACAGCAGCGTCTGAAACGAACTTCTTGTACACGGATGAGCAAAGAGCTTTCTCTTCGCATTGGATTGAAAATGCAGACTTCTTCCGTTTAGATAATTTATCTGTTGGTTATAACTTTAAGTCCGTGTTTGGACTTGATGGATCGACTTTGAGATTGTCTCTTACCGGTCAAAATTTATTTGTTGTCTCAGATTATTCCGGGCTTGATCCGGAAGTGTTTAGCGGGATCGACAACAATATTTTTCCACGACCTACTACAGTAATGTTCGGAGTTAATTTTGGATTTTAAAAAGATATTAAAATGAAAAGATTTATAATATATATATTCCTACTGGCGACTGTTTTTACGGCTTGTGAGGATGACTTGAATATTAAGCCAATAGACCCAAACCTGGTCTTTGGTGATGAGGTGTACTCAACCTTTGATGGATATCAAAGAGTGTTGGCTAAAATTTATGGTAGCTATAACGTATCGGGTCAACTTGGAGACAACAACGAAAGTGATTTGACGACTATTTCAGATGGTGGTATGTCTGCCTACCTGCGTAATTATTGGAACTTTCAGGAATTACCTACCGGTGAGGCAATGAATGCCTGGAATAATAATGGTCTTGTATCACTTCAGAATGGAACATGGTCAGCAGATAACCAGTTTGTAGCCGGAATGTATTATCGTTTGTATTATATGATTGCCTTAACCAATGAATTTTTAAGACAATCATCTGGTGGTTCAATTGTAGATGCAAATGCTGAGGCTTTTAAACAAATGCGCGCAGAAGCAAAATTAGTTAGAGCAATAGCCTATTATCATGGTATTGACTTGTATGGCAAGATGAGTATTATTGATGAGAACTCAACAGAAAAGTACCCAACGTCAGCTGATCGCGTTACGTTATTTAATTGGATTATATCTCAATTGGAGAACGACATTATTCCTGATTTGCCTGCAGCCGGATCAGCTGAATATGGCCGCATGGATGCAGGAACGGCTTATATGGTATTAGCAAAGATGTATCTCAATGCCATTAACTTTTCTGGTGTAGAGAATCCGGTTGAAGGTAAGAATAGTTACGATGAAGTTATTAAGTATACAGAAATGGTTAATGGAGCTTATACTTTAGATGATAATTATCTGAAATTATTCTCTATCGATAATCATGAGTCTACCGGTATTATTTTTGGATTAGCTCTTGATGGTAGTAAAACAAAGGGGTTTTCAGCAACTCAGTATGTCATGTCGGCAGGTTCCAATGGTGCTATAGGTAGTTTTATTGGTATTCCTTCAAGCAGTTGGGGAGGTAACCATGCTACCAGATCCATTTATGACAAGTTTCAAATGCGCCCTGCCGGTGATGGTCGTGGGAAAACTCAAAACTTAAGTGATGAAGGAGGCTTAGTGCATGCTACAACCCTTGTTATCAATGCAGGTTTGGATATGGATAATCCCTTGGATTATACGCAGGGTATTAATGTTGCCAAATTCAGAAATAAGTCTAGTGACGGTACGCAGAGTGGTTCTGATCCCTATTTTGTGGATACAGACTGGCCAATGTTCCGGTTAGCAGATTCCTATTTAATGTATGCGGAGGCTGTATTGCGTGGCGGTAATGGCACGATGACTAAAGCTGTTGGATATGTAAATCAGGTTATTGAACGTGCCTATGGCAATGACGATGAAAATATCATTGAAGCTGAATTAACGCTGAATTTTCTACTCGAAGAAAGAGGACGTGAATTGTATTGGGAAGGATACCGACGTCAGGATCTGATTCGTTTTGGTAAATTCACAACAGGTGATTATTTATGGCCATGGAAGGGTGGTGCTGTAAATGGAAGGGCTTTAGATGCTCACCGGGTAGTTTATCCTATTCCTTCAGCCGAACTGGCTTCTAATCCAAATGCAGTTCAAAATGATGATTATTAATGTAATTTGATGCAATTGTTATGAAAAATATATATAAAATATTCTTTCTTTTATCTGTAGTAATGATGATTTTATCGTCTTGCTCCGAAGATAAAGAGCTAGTTAGGATAGCAAATCCTGAAGATGTTGATCCACCTGTGGTAACAGCACCTGTGGCTGGGGATGATTTTGTTTTGTCTTTAGATGATAAGGATGAATTGGCGATGGTAATTCGTTGGAATAGACCTGATTTTGGGGTTGACCTTAAAATGGATTTCTCAGTTGATATTGATTTGAAGGGAGGCGATTTTACTTCTAATGCAATAAACCTTGGTTTGACAAGTAATGATACGTTAGCTCTTACGCATGGCGAGTTAAATAAGAAATTGTTAGAATTAGGCTTGTCCCCTAATCAAAGTGGGGAGTTTGATATTAGAGTATTATCGACTGTAAATTATCAGATTCCAAATGGTACTAGTGAAGTAGTAACTGTTAGTGCTTCACCTTATTCAACAATTTTCCCTTCTATTTATATGATTGGTGCGGCTGTTGGTGGATGGGATCCCGGTTTAGCAGTTGAAGTTGCATCTACAGGTGAGCCTAATAAGTACTACACAAAAGCTTATTTTGATGCTGAAACGGATGCCAATTTTAGATTTTTTTCAGATACTAACTGGGGGGCTTCATTAGGAGGTTACAATGTATTCCCTAATTACCCTTCTGATTTGTTGGGTGAAACAGGAGATGGCGATTCTAATTTCTCGTTTATTGGTGCTACTGGATGGTACGAGATCTGGGTAGATCAAGGATCAGGGACGATCCAAATGAAAGCAACAGCAGAGCCATTATTGTACTTAACAGGCGATGCGACTCATGGTTGGGGCTGGGATAATCCCACTTCGATTAAATGGGTCGGTCATTACATTTGGGAAGGTGATGTGACGTTTAATCAAGATAAATTCTTCAGATTATTTGAGCAGGCCGATTGGGGTCCCGTTGGTTATGGTCACGATATTATTACAAACTATAATGAAACATTCATTATTGTGGCAGTAGGGCATGGTGATCCTAACTGGCAGTTTGTTTCCACGACAGGTAGTTATCATGTTGTCATTAATAAGCGAGAAGCAACTTTTACCATCACTGCTAATTGATGGATAAATGATACTTTAATTAAAGGAAGCCGCCCAATGTGGCGGCTTTTTTTTAACCCTTATAGTCAACTTACCATGCAAAATAGTTACCCTTTTGTTCTTCTTTTTTTATTATTGGCGGCCTGTCGGCCTCCGGTAATTACAAACGTGGAAACTCCTACATGTCCCCCAAAATGGTCCCAGGATGTCATCTGGTACCAAATCTTCGTAGAACGTTTCCACAACGGTGATCCCACCAACGATCCGACACCTGAAAATATTTACGCGGCCTCTAACTTCACTCAAGTGCCCGAAGATTGGGCCATTACGCCCTGGACTTCCGATTGGTATTCACAAGAATCCTGGGCAAAGAAATTAACCGGTAATTATTACGATGCACTCCAGCACCGGCGCTATGGCGGCGACTTGCAAGGCATCATCGATAAACTGGATTACCTGCACGACTTAGGCATTACTGCGATTTATCTCAATCCCATCAATGATGCCCCCTCCTTACATAAATACGATGCCCGCCATTATCATCACATTGACGTTAATTTTGGTCCCGATCCGGAAGGCGACAGGTTGTTGATGGCCTCTGAAGATCCTGGCGATCCCTCCACCTGGCAATGGACCGCGGCCGATAAGCTATTTTTGAAACTGATTGAGGAAGTTCATCAGCGCGACATGCGCATCATCGTGGATTATTCCTGGAGCCACACAGGTGTTGAGTTTTGGGCCTGGAAAGATGTGGTGAAAAACCAGGAGCAGTCACCTTATAAAGACTGGTATAGCATCCTTCGTTTTGATGACTCCTCTACCCCCGAAAATGAATTCGAATATAAAGGCTGGTTAGACATCAGTAGTTTACCGGAGCTAAAAAAAGTAAATACCACAGAAGCACATAAAATAGGTCATCCCTATGAAGGTGATTTGAATCCAGGTGCCAAAGCCCATGTGCTGGCTGTTACGCAAAGGTGGCTGGCGCCCAATGGCGATGTGACCAAGGGAATCGATGGATACCGTTTAGATGTGGCGGATCATATTCCCATGGGTTTTTGGCGCGATTATCGCACATTCGTTAAAACGGTGAATCCTGATGCTTATCTGGTCGGAGAAATCTGGTGGGAATCGTGGCCCGATCAATTGATGAATCCGGTACCCTATGTGAAAGGGGATGTATTTGATGCCATCATGTTTTACCAAATTTATAAACCGGCCCGCCATTTCTTTGCCGCGAATGATTTATCAATCAATGCACAGCAATTTCAAGACAGTTTAGCCTTTCAATGGCAGCGTATCTCTGAACCTACTTGTTATGCCATGATGAATGTGTCGGCTACCCATGATACACCCCGGCTGTTATCTTCTTTTTATAATTCGGGTAAATATAAATTCCAGGCCAAACCCAATGATGATGCCAATTATAAAACCGGAAAACCCGATGCAGAAACCTATCAACGGGTGCGTCTGTACCTGATGCATCAGTTTACCAATATTGGGGCGCCCCATATCTGGAATGGCGATGAAATGGGCATGTGGGGAGCTGATGACCCGGACTGCCGGAAGCCTTTGTGGTGGCCGGAAATGTGCTTTCAGCCCGAGAACCGGAATAACATACAGGATGCCGAAATGGTACTTGACTCAGTAGGTTTTAATGCTTCACATTTCGAATTTTATAAGCAATTGATTGCCGTTCGTAAAAACAATGAGGTATTAGCCGATGGACAGCTCGAATTTTTGAAGGCTCCGGATCATGTACTCGCCTATAGACGCTACGATTCTGATAGTGAGATTATGGTCGTTCTCAATGCAGGCATCCGGGCTGAATCCTTGGCATTGACTGAAGGAGCGCACTACTTAAACCTGATGGATGACGCACTTATTTCGGATAGTGTGTTAATGGTTGCTCCATTATCCGGTTTTATCCTTAAACGAAAAAAATAAAGAAAAATAGACGATATGAGGAATTTGTTAAGCGTATTAACAGGCTTGCTGCTCGGCACACTGGTGAGCGCCCAGGTGGTTACCTCCAATCCGGCCATCCCTGTGGACGGGGATAAAGTGGTGGTCACGTTTTATGCCGATCAGGGTAATCAGGGATTGAAGGACTATACCGGGGATGTTTATGCGCATACGGGTGTTATAACGGACAAAAGTACCGGTGATAGCAATTGGAAGTACGCGCCTACCTGGGGGGATAATAGTGCGAAATATAAGATGACCCGGATTTCAGCAAATGTGTATGCACTCGAAATTACGCCGAATATCAGAGAATATTATGGAGTAGCAGCCGGTGAGGTGATTCAGAAAATGGCCTTTGTGTTCAGAAGTGCTGATAATTCAAAAGAAGGTAAGGATACCGGCAATAAGGATATCTTTATTCAGGTGTCCGATGCGAAACTTACGGTCGCCATAGAATCCCCATTGGATAAGAGTTTGGTACCCGCAGGAACCGATGTAGCCGTGAAAGTAAATGCCATATTAAGTGATCAATTAGCTCTATATATCAATGGATCGCAAGTCGCTTCCACAGCTGAGACATCGATTCATTATACTTTGTCAGGGGTATCTGAAAATCAATATGAAATTAAGGCGGTGGCCACTTTAGGGGCTGAATCGGTTGAAGATGTGGTTACCATTTTTACCAGGGGAAACACCGTAGAAGCACCCATGCCTGCCAATTTAAAAAGAGGGGTTAATCGCACTAGTTCAACTTCTGTGACGGTGGTTTTATTTGCGCCTCAAAAGGAGTTTGTCTATTTAATGGGTGATTTTAATGATTGGACCCCCCGCAGTGATTACCTGATGAAGAAAGCTGGTGAAAATTTCTGGTTAACGCTGGAAGGTCTTGATCCACAAGTGGAGTATGCCTACCAATTCTGGTTTGACAACGGTTTAAAAGTGGCCGATCCCTATGCCACTAAAATACTGGACCCCTGGAATGATATATACATCACAGATGCTGTTTATCCCAACTTAAAAGCCTATCCCGAAGGAAAAACGGACGAAATCGTTTCTGTATTTAGGACTACTCAGGAAGCTTTTCAATGGACGGTATCGGATTTGGTAGCCCCGGAGACGGCGGATTTGGTGATTTATGAAATTCTGATTCGTGATTTCACCCACGAGCGGGATATTAAAACCATAACAGATACCCTTTCTTATCTAAAGCGATTAGGCGTTAATGCCATCGAATTAATGCCCTTTAATGAATTTGAAGGGAATGATAGCTGGGGGTACAATCCGTCGTTTTATTTCGCCACCGATAAAGCCTATGGTACCGTTGCCGATTATAAAACTTTCATCGACGAATGCCATAAAAACGGCATGGCTGTTATTATGGATATGGTATTGAATCACTCCTTTGGCCAATCGCCATTTGCGCGTATGTACATGGAAAGTGGCAAGCCTGCTTCCAATAATCCCTGGTATAACCGGGAACATAACATGCAGGAACCGGCTGCTCAATGGGGGCATGATTTCAATCATGAGAGTATTCACACGAAAGCATTAACCGATAGTATCTGTTCCTACTGGATGAGTGAATTTAAAGTGGATGGATTTCGTTTCGACTTCACCAAAGGTTTTACCAATACCAAATATGGTGTGGGTGATTGGGCTTCGGTTTATGATGCTCCCCGTATTGCGATTCTGAAACGTATGGTGGATGAGATTTGGAAACGCAAATCAGACGCCATTGTGATTTTTGAGCATCTTGCCGAAAATAAAGAAGAAAAGGAGCTTGCGGAACATGGTATTTTATTTTGGGGGAATCACAACCATAATTACAGTGAAGCCACCATGGGCTATAACGAGAACGGAAAATCAGATTTCTCCTGGGCTTCTTATCAGGAACGCGATTGGTCGGCCCCGCGCATCGTTAATTACATGGAGAGCCATGACGAAGAACGGTTGATGTATAAAAATCTGCAATACGGGAATACCAATGGTAATTACAGTGTGAAATACAAGCCCACTGCTTTAAAGCGGATGGAAGCGGCGGCTGCTTTCTTCTATCCCATTCCGGGACCGAAGATGATTTGGCAATTTGGCGAGCTGGGTTATGATGTGAGCATTGATGATCCGGATCGCCTGGCACCGAAGCCGCCTAAATGGGAGTATCTGGATGATGAAGATCGGGCTCATTTATTCAAAGTGCATCAAACACTAATTGCGTTGAAGCACTATGAACCGGTTTTCTCCACCGATGATTTTGTGTTGGATGTACGAAATGCCGTCAAGCGCATTGAATTGAATATGCCGGGCGATGATGTACGGATCATTGGTAATTTCGATGTGGTGGAAGCTGCCGCTCAGCCTAATTTTAGTGACAAAGGATGGTGGTATAATTACAACGGTCAGGACAGTATAAATGTAACTGATCCATCGATGCAGATTGTTTTGCAACCGGGTGAGTTTGTGATTTACAGTCAGCAGAAACTAAACGGTTTTGAGTCGGGAACCGGCATCTGGAATCGGCCGGAAGCAGCCTTTGAATTACAAGTGGCTCCCAATCCCTTTCGAAACCGGTTAACGATTACAACCGAAATGCCAGGTGTTAAAAGGGTGGAGCTCTTTACCATCACGGGCTTGAAAGTGAAAGAAGAGATGATGTCATCCAGTTATCAGGAGGTGGTATGGGGTGACCTGTTGCCGGGAAATTACGTGATGCGGGTGACCAATGAGACAGATGTATCGATGACAAAACTGCTCAAGCTATAAGGAGAACTGTTCCGCCGGAATTGGTTTTTCCCTCCGTAACCCCCGCCAGGACGGGTGAAGGACTGCCAGGACGGGTGGCTATTCTACAGGACGGTTTGAGTATCCGCCAGGACAAGTCTATTATTGCCCAGGACGGCACAGGGATCGACAGGATGGCCTTTGTTATTGGCAGGACGGCTACAACTTCTCACAGGACGAATCGAAAATGGTCAGGAGAGGAAGAGTCCTTCACAGGATGTGGTGGATTGGTACAAGGACCAGATATAAAACAGAATCCCGCTACGCAGCGGGATTTTTTTTATTTTCCTTCTCCCAGCACCAGAGTTTTTAAAGTGTAGAGGAAAATTTTAAAATCAACAAAAAGCGATAGGTTCTCCATGTAGATCATGTCGTAGCGCAAGCGCTTGATCATCTGATCCAGATTTTCAGCATATCCAAATTTCACCATGCCCATGGAGGTAATACCCGGCTTCACACTTAATAGACGACTGAAATGGGGCGTTTTCTTTAATAATTGATCAATGTAATGCTGTCGTTCGGGACGCGGCCCCACAAGCGCCATGTCACTTTTAATTACATTTAAAAACTGGGGCAGCTCATCCAGTCGCCAGCGTCGCAGGAAGCGGCCAAAGGGGGTGATGCGCTGGTCGTTTTCAGACGACAGGGAGGGGCCATGCTCTTCGGCATTGGTATACATGGTTCGGAACTTAATCATCTGAAACGGATGTCCGTTTTTTCCGATGCGTTCCTGCAAGTAAAAAACAGGACCCGGGGAGGACTGTTTGATTTTCCAGGCAATGAATGGGAAAAATGGGACAATCAACACAATGCCCACTAGTGATATTGTAATATCCGTTAGGCGCTTAAACAGTTGTTGCCAAACGGGTAATTCTTTATTCGTAATGGTCACAAACGGGGGGGCACTCATGCTGTCAATCTTTACAAAACCTTCCAGGATGGCAGTTAAATCAGGTAGTATTTTTACAGTGATGTTATTCTCCTTTCCCAGGGTTAAAATTTCGGAGATGGTTTTGCTGTTAAATAAAGGGAGTGCAATGATGATTTCATCGGGTTTTTGCTCGGCAATGATTTGCTTTAATTCGGTTGACTCTGTGACCACTGACACCGCATTCAGGCCATTTTGTAAAGGCACGTGATCGGTGGATAAAACCTGAATAATTCGATAACCGCTGCGATTACTTAGAATGGCAATCTCGGTAAAGGCATCTTTTAAGGTAGCTGCAGAACCCACCAATATGGCATCATAATGCAAAATACCCTTTTTTAAGAGGGTTAAAATGACTTGAGCGATGATCATGCGGGGAATGGCCAGAAAGGAAACACTGATGATGATCAGTTGTAAATAGGTATTCCAGGCGTTGGAATAGGCGAATAATTCAAAAACACCAAAGGTAAACACAAAAAGAATGGACAGGCCTACACTGATACTTCCGGATACATTGGTGAATTGTTTCCTTTTGGATAAGGTTCGATCCGTCCGGTAGAGGCCACCCAGGTAAAGAAGGCCCAGGTAATACCCGCATAGGCCGGTGATGGCCATGGGTTGATTGGCCGGTATGGGCAGGAAGGCCGACAAACGGGCTAATAAGATGGGAAGATGCTCCATGACCATTGCGATGGAGACCATCGCAGCCCCCAGCGCAAACAGAATGTCACTGATTAAAAAAACAACTACTGTTTTTATTTTATTCATTTTCCCTCGAAACCCCATTGTACTTGAAAACGATATTTGTTGAAAAAAATTTTATTGCCTCAAAAAAGTTTATTTCTTCTATTAAATTTACGAGAGATTTTGATGAATATCAACGGTTTATTTAATATGTATAGCGGTTGAGTGACAGGTAAATGAAACTGGCTTCAGGAGGCTTGAAAAATAACCTTATTTTTACGCCTCATATGGAGCAAAGAGATTCATTCAGACACCGGGGAATGCGGGCCCGTTTGGTGCAGGAGTTAGCCGATAAAGGTATTCGGGATGCTAAAGTGTTGGCGGCTATTGGCAAAATTCCGCGTCATCTGTTTTTGGAGAGTAGTTTTGTGAATTTTGCTTATCAGGACAAAGCCTTTCCCATAGCAGCGGGTCAAACCATTTCACAACCCTACACCGTGGCTTACCAAACGGAATTACTTCAGGTTCAAGCGGAGGATCGTGTTTTAGAAGTGGGGACTGGCTCCGGTTATCAGGCCGCCGTATTAATCGAATTGGGTGTAAAGCTTTTTTCCATCGAGCGGCAACGTGAACTCTATCATCGCTCTACGCGTTTATTATCTGAATTGGGGTATGCCGCGCGTTTCTTTTTGGGCGATGGTTATAAAGGGCTGCCCACGTTTGCACCCTTTGATAAAATTATTGTGACGGCCGGCGCTCCATTTATCCCCCGCGATTTATTGACCCAATTAAAAGTGGGGGGCATCCTGATCATTCCCCTCGGCGATACCCGACAGGTGATGATGAAAATAGCACGCTTGAGTGAAGATGATTTTGAGCAAGAGCAAATGGGTGAGTGTGCCTTTGTGCCAATGTTAAAAGGAATAGTAAAATAAATAGCAAATACATGATAACAATTGACGTATTACCCATTAATCCCTGGCAGGAGAATACCTATATTCTTTCCGATGAAACCAAAGAATGTGTGATTATCGATCCGGGCTGTTTGTCGGCGGATGAGCGTAAATTTATTTCCGATTTTATTGCCAATAAGGACTTGAAACCGGTGCGCTTACTGCACACACACATGCATCTGGATCATGTGTTTGGATCGGCCTACATAGCCAGAACCTACGATTTGCAGTCTGAAGGACACATTGGTGATGAGTTTTTTGTGGGCCAGACGGTAACTTATGCGGCTCAATTTGGAGTTGAAGTGGATGAAAATCCACCGGCTATCGGCAATTACCTGAGTGAAGGCGACGAAGTCACTTTTGGTCATTCCACCTTGAAAGTGATTCACGTGCCTGGGCACTCGCCGGGCGGCATTCTGTTTTATCAGTCCGAGGAGCAGTTTGCCATTGTGGGGGATGCGATTTTTCGCGAAAGCATTGGACGGGCCGATTTACCGGGAGGTGATTTTGATACCTTGATCAGTAACTTAAAAAATAAAGTACTGACAATGGCCGATGAAGTGGTGCTTTACCCCGGACATGGACCCTCTACCACAGTGGGGCATGAACGTCGGAATAATCCCTTCCTGAATCAATAAAAATCACAAAAAAGGAGCGATGTGTTAATTATTAATGCATTGAGGGAGAGTGCTAAAGTTTTTGGTAGAAACCAACAAAAATCATAGTCTTTCAGCGAAATAATTTATCAATTTGGCAACGAAAGTCACAACTGATTTAACGATTTTATAAAATAAAAGAATATGGCAATCGATAAGTTCGTCCAACGTCACATTGGTCCAAGGGATCATGAGATTGGCACCATGCTTGAAAAAATTGGGGTATCATCCCTCGATGAATTGATTGATCAAACGGTTCCGGCCTCCATTCGTCTGAAAAAACCTTTAAATATTGAGGAGGGGCTGACGGAACGTAAGTATTTCAAGAAAATACATAACCTGGCGTCTAAAAACAAAGTGTACAATACTTACATCGGAATGGGTTATTACGATGTGATTACACCGGCTGTGATCCTGCGTAATGTATTGGAAAACCCGGTGTGGTATACCTCTTATACTCCTTACCAGGCGGAGATTTCACAAGGTCGTTTGGAAGCGCTGTTGAATTACCAGACGGTGATTACCGAGATGACTGGTTTGGAGTTGGCCAATGCATCTTTATTGGATGAGGCGACAGCAGCTGCCGAAGCCATGGTGATGATGTACAACGCACGTAGTCGTGCCCAGGTTAAAGCGGGTGTGAATGTGATGCTGGCCGATGAATTGATGTGGCCACAAACCAAAGAAGTATTAATTACACGCGCTAAGCCGCTGGGTATTGAGCTGAAATTCGGTGATTTTAAATCGTTGGAATTTGGCGAAAATGTATTTGGTGTGATGGTGCAATACCCGAACTCAAACGGTAATGTTGAAGACTATCGCGAATTAGTGGCCAAAGCTCATGCCAACGAATCGCGCATTGCCTTTGCCGCCGATTTATTGAGTTTATCGCTGTTAACCCCTCCGGGTGAATGGGGCGCTGATGTGGTATTCGGTACGTCACAGCGTTTCGGTGTACCAATGGGATACGGTGGTCCCCATGCCGCCTATTTTGCCACAAAAGATGAATTTAAGCGTTACTTGCCCGGTCGTATCATTGGGGTTACCAAAGATGTGAACGGCAAGCGGGCTTTGCGTATGGCTCTTCAGACACGTGAACAGCACATTAAGCGTGAGCGCGCGACTTCAAACATCTGTACAGCTCAGGCATTATTAGCCACCATGGCTAGTTTTTATGCGGTGTATCATGGAAAAGAGGGTATTGAGCACATTGCCGGACGCATTCATGCCATTGCCTGTCAATTGACAGAAGAGGTTGAAAAATTAGGCTATCAGCAATTGAATAGCGACTTCTTTGATACCATTCGTTTTGCACTACCTGCAGGCGTGAAGGTGGAAGATATTGAAAAGTACAGCCTTGAGCTGGAAATGAACTTCCGCTACTTCGAAAATGGGGAAGTTGGCTTGAGTATCGATGAAACTACCAACCTGGAAGATGTCAACTGGATTGTGGAGACATTTGCCAAAGCTGCTGGTAAAGAAGTGCCGGTGATTAATGCGTTGGGTGAAGGCTGTCAACTGAAAGATGAATTCCGTCGGACCAGTGATTTTCTAACGCAGGATGTATTTAAGAAATTCCGTGCGGAAGCTGAGATGGTACGTTACATTAAGAAATTGGAACGACGCGATATCTCTTTGACGCACTCCATGATTTCATTGGGATCATGTACCATGAAACTGAATGCAGCTACCGAGATGTTACCATTGAGCTGGATTGAGTTTAACGGCTTGCACCCATTCATTCCTCTGGATCAGGCGGAAGGCTACCACATCATGATGGAAGAGCTGCGCAGAGACTTGTCTGAGATTACCGGTTTTGCCGATGTGAGTCTGCAGCCTAACTCAGGTGCAGCAGGTGAGTATGCCGGATTGATGGCCATTCAGGCCTATCATGAAAGTCGTGGCGATCACCAGCGTAATGTGGCCATTATTCCTGCCTCCGCGCATGGAACCAATCCTGCCAGTGCGGTTATGGCCGGCATGAAAGTGGTGGTGGTAAATTGCGATGCCAAAGGTAATATCGACGTCGAAGATTTACGTACCAAAGCAGAAAAGCATAAGGATGAATTATCTTGTTTGATGGTCACTTATCCTTCCACACACGGCGTGTTCGAGGAGTCGATCATCGATGTGTGTCAGATCATTCATGATAACGGTGGTCAGGTGTATATGGATGGTGCCAATATGAATGCCCAGGTGGGATTAACCAGTCCTGGCTACATTGGTGCTGACGTGTGTCACTTGAATTTACATAAAACATTTGCCATCCCTCACGGTGGTGGTGGTCCTGGTGTTGGTCCTATTGGTGTGGCCGCTCACCTGGTTGAGTTCTTGCCGTCACACCCGGTAGTGGATAATCACCGCAATGGTATTACAGCAGTTGCTGCAGCGCCATGGGGTAGCGCCAGTGTATTGCCAATTACCTATGGTTACATTAAGATGTTGGGATCAGAAGGATTGACCCAATCCACTAAAATGGCCATTCTGAATGCCAACTACATGGCCACTGCATTGAAGGATGACTTTGGTATTTTGTATACAGGTAAGAATGGTCGGGTGGCTCATGAGATGATCCTGGAATGCCGTCACATCAAAGCGGAATCAGGTATTACCGAAACGGATATTGCCAAGCGTTTGATGGATTATGGCTTCCATGCGCCTACTTTATCCTTCCCGGTACATGGCACCTTGATGGTAGAGCCTACTGAAAGTGAGTCTTTGCAGGAATTAGATCGCTTCATTGAGGCCATTAAATCCATCTATGCGGAGATTCAGGAGATACAAAATGGGGATGCAGACAAAGTCGATAACGTATTGAAAAATGCACCTCACCCGGCTTATCGTGTAGTCAGTGATGAGTGGAATCATTCTTACGGACGTGAGAAAGCCGCTTATCCGTTGGAATGGATTCGTGAGAATAAGTTCTGGATTGATGTAGCACGCGTGGATGATGCCTACGGAGACCGTAATTTGGTATGTACTTGTGCTCCCATCGAAAGTTATAGAGAAGAGTAAATATTACTATATTATCTTTTTAGGACCCGGATCGTTTTGATCCGGGTTTTTTTTATGGCCTTGAAATTGATCTTTCACAAAGGAATGTTGTAAATTGAAGGGGATGTTTTACCACTTGTTGATAACTATTTATGAGGAGCAGAAACTTTTCGATCAGCAAGGCGTACTAGTTTTTATTGTTCAATGAAAAAGAGTCAAATGATGAGAAAATTTTACACACTATTTTTTATGATCCTGGCTACAGTGAGTCTCTCGGCTCAGGATCTTACAAAAGTTTTTGAAGCGCAAAAGGGTTTCGAAGGTGTTAATCAGGTCATAGTGTCAGGTGAGTTTTGTAAAGTAGTAGTTAATAAAGGCGATGCGGTTCAGGTTGAGGCTGTTTTAAGTGCCGGTAAACAAAATGATGCCTATAAAGTGGAGATGGTTCAGGAAGGGACCACCTTGAAGGTGGAGGTGAAAATTCCGGCTTCCGGTTGGACGTCTCATGCCGGATCCATTATTATTTCTGTTCCTAACCAAGTGAATGTGGAGGTGCACACGAGTTCTGGCTATATTGATGTTATCGGTATTGGGGAATGTGTCTTGAGCGCTGAATCGGAGTCGGGTAAGATTACTATCGATCAGATGAAAGGCGAGGCTAAATTGAAGTCGAAAACGGGCTCTATCACTGCTCAAAATATTACGGGTAAACTGACAACTTATAATAAAAGTGGTCAGCAGGAAGTGAGTCAGGTGGAGGGCGATGTGGTTTTGGCAACGTATAGTGGTGATTTAAATGCCAGGCAGATTAAGGGAACCGTGGCTACAGAAAGCACGGATGGTGCTCAAACACTACTGGAAATTACCGGTGATGTGAAGATGAAAACTAACTCTGGCAACTTAAAACTATCCAATACTAAGGGTAACGTGAATTCTGTTTCGGCATCGGGTAGCTTTAAGTTATTTGATGTGGAAGGAATATTGAATCTGCAGTCCACAAAAGGTGAAATTAGTGGCTCGCGTGTCAAATTGACGGGTTCATCAGCTTTTACCACCACCGAAGGCAAAATCAAATTCAATTTTGATAATGACCAATCGGAGTTATCCTATGTGTGTGAATCAGATAATTCCTTTATTGCCTTATATGGTAAATCAAAAAAGAAGAAAAATAAGGCCGGAAAAGGGGCCATTGTGGTAACGGCAACAAGTACAACAGGTGCACAGGCTTTCTTTTAAGTCAAGTAATCGCCATGTCATAAAAAAAAGCCTGGTTTTGCCAGGCTTTTTGTGTGTATGATCAATGACCTTAGTTTTAAGCTTCTTTCGCTCTGCTCATGGCATCCTCAATAATTGAGTTGAATACCGTTTTGATGTCCAAACCGGCTGCTCTGATTTGTTGCGGAATAAAGCTGGTGACGGTCATGCCGGGTGTTGTGTTTACTTCCAGCATGAATATTTTATTATCGCTCAGGATATAATCGATCCGCACAATGCCCTTGCAACCCAGTATATCGTAGATCAATGAAGAGATGGATTGGATGCGGTCACGCACTTTAGTGTCCAGTCGGGCAGGCGTGATCTCTTCTGCTTTTGTAGCATCGTATTTAGCTTCAAAATCAAAGAATTCATTTTTACTAATGACTTCAGTCAGTGGGAAAATGACGGATTCCTGCTTTGTTTTATATAGACCACACGTGACTTCTGTGCCTCCTAAAAATTGTTCAATGATGATTTCGTCACTTTCGGTAAAGGCCTTTTCAAGAGCAGGCTGCATTTCATCGTTTGTTTTTACCTTGGTAATTCCAAAGCTGGAGCCACCTGCATTGGGCTTGACAAAACAGGGTAAACCCACCTTTTCAATGATGTCATCTGCATTGTACTCCGATCCTTTCCGAACGAGAACCGAGTCTGCAACAGCCACTCCAAATCCCTTGAGGTAGGTGTTGCAGGTGAATTTATTAAAAGTCAGAGCGGATGGTAATACATCACAAGTGGTGTGCGGAATGCCCGCCATTTTCAAATAACCTTGCAGCAGTCCGTTTTCGCCAGGTGTGCCATGAATGGTAATATAGGCACAATCAAGGGTGGTTTTCTCTCCATTCAATTGAAACGAGAAATCGTTTTTATCCATGGGATGCATTTGGTTGTCGATGACAGCACTCCATTGGTCAGCAGTGATTAAAATGGGATAGCAATTATATAATTCGCAATCAATAAAGGACATAATTCCCTGCATACTTTTTTCCGATACAACGACTTCGGATGAGTATCCACCGTATATGATGCCAATATTTTTCTTCATAACCAGAATTGTTGGAGTTTGACGAGTAGGTATTCAAGTTCAATGTTATTCTTCTTCTCTGCCAGCAATATAACCCCGCCATTTTTCAATGCCCTGGAGCATATCTTCCGGAATTTCGGAGTCGAATGAAATGTATTCATTGGTCCAGGGGTGTATAAAGCCGAGTGTTTTTGCATGCAGCGCTTGACGCGGCAGAACTTTGAAACAATTTTGAACAAATTGTTTGTATTTGGTAAAAGTAGTGCCCTTCAGGATGTGGTCACCCCCGTATCGTTCGTCGTTAAACAAGGTATGCCCAATGTATTTCATGTGTACGCGGATCTGATGCGTCCGGCCGGTTTCCAATCGACATTGCACCAGGGATACATAGCCCAGACGTTCCAGAACGGTATAATTGGTCACCGCAGGTTTGCCAAAATCACCTTCCGGAAACACATGCATTTGCTTGCGATCCTTTAAGCTGCGGCCAATATTCCCTTCTATGCGGCCTTCATCTTCAGTCGGCTGTCCCCAGACCAATGCCACATAGGTTCGGGTGGACGTTTTATCGAAAAACTGGCGGGCCAGATGGTTTTTTGCCTGTTCTGTTTTCGCCACAACCAACAGTCCGGAGGTGTCTTTATCAATGCGGTGAACCAAACCAGGACGCGGATCATCCGCGTTGAAGAGGGGTAAATCTTTTAAGTGCCAGGCCAATGCATTGACCAGGGTGCCCGAATAATTACCATATCCCGGATGCACCACCATGCCCGGATTTTTGTTGATCACCATTAAATGATCATCTTCATAGACAATATTTAGAGGGATATCCTGGGGGATGATTTCGATTTCGCGTGGTGGATACGACATGACCACCGTGACGATTTCACCCGGTTTTACCTTATAATTGGCTTTGACCGGATTGTCGTTCACTCGAATGCCACCGGCCGCGGCAGCTTCCTGTATTTTATTGCGTGAAGCATTTTCAATGCGGTTCACTAAGAATTTATCGATGCGTAGCGGACTTTGTCCCGGATCCGCCACAAAGCGGTGATGCTCAAAAAGCTCATTGTTCTCGTCCAGTTCGTCCAATTCTTCCTGCGTATTTTCAACCATGATGCTTCGTAAAAGTATTATTCAGTAATCGCTATGTTGTCTGTTGTTTCCGGGATTACAGTCTGAATGGAATCCGTTAATGGAATATCAATGCCCAAGGTATCGGGCCTTATTTTGGATGAATCTACACTTAACCACACATCGATGGATGACCCCAGTTGCAGACGCGATCCTTCTGTTGGCATAGGGTGCTGTTTCCAGATAAATGCAAAAAGTGAATCTTCCGGCGTTTGCACTGACTCATCATACATCGATGCCCCAATGTTCAGCGATGCGGATTGACAAAGATATTTGGCTTCATCAATGGATAACCCAGACAGGTTCGGGATGTTTGTTTTTTTATTGCTCAGTCCTTGGCCGATTAACAGATCAATAACTGAACCTTTCTGAACCGATGTCCCCGGAGAGATGGCTTTTCCTTCGAAATGCTGCCCCAACACGAGGTTGGTATATTCGCTGGGCACATAGATGAGTTCTCCGGTTATTAAACCATAAGACTCTAAAATTACTTTCGCATTGCGCAAGGAGTAATCTACCAGATTGGGTACTTGTACTTGTTCTGGCATCAATGCGTTGATGGTAAAATGGATGGTTCGGTTCTTTTTAACTTTAGCTCCTGCCTTGGGGATTTGTTCCACTACAGCACCTGGAAGAATATCATCAAAATGGACCGAGTCAATAATATTATACCTGAATTCTTTTTGTTTGATCAACTCTTTAAACTGTGATTCAGTCAATCCTGAAAAATCAGGTACTTCATAGGCTTCACCATGGTGGGTATAGATATTTATACCAATGAAGGTGGCAGTTATAATAACAGCCAAAACACCAACTGCCATGGCTAAATGTTTATACAGTACTTTGCTGATCAGAAATTTTAAAAACAACATAGGTGACATCTAATCGGTTAATTTACTTTTCAACGGTAGGGAACGCGAAGCTGGAAACTTATATCCCTTGCTTTGTTCCATACTTTGTGCTCATTTTGTTTTGTTCAAAAGTAATATAAAATCGGCAATTGTTGTTACAGGAAACCATAGGGCATAAAAAAAGTAAAGAACCCCAGGGATTCTTTACTTTTTATAATTTTAGAAGCTAAAATTAAGCTTTATGTCTTCTTTCGCTAGATACAGTTAATTTCTTTCTGCCTTTAGCTCTTCTTGAAGCTAAAACTTTGCGACCACTGGCAGATGCCATTCTTTCACGGAAACCATGTTTGTTCCGTCTCTTTCTGTTCGAGGGTTGAAATGTCCTTTTCATCGTAATGCGTTTTTATCTTTCGATTTATGCCTTATCTTCTTATTTCGGACTGCAAAAATACATGTTTTTTTTATCTTCCAAAAAAAAACGATCTGTTTTTTTAAGCCTTTGACTGTTATGAAATTGGTTATAGGGATAAGTGAATGATTTTTTTCGTCTCAAAAAACTCCTCCTCAAAGTAATTGGAGAGGGGTGTAATGCTGCTATTCTTTTTAAATAATTCAATTTCATCGCCAAAATCACCTCCCTTTAAATAGAGAATCCCATTGGAAATGGCATTGTGTTGTTCTTTTTTGATTTTACTACGACACAAATTCACAAATGCAGGAAAGGCGGTTACGGCCCGACTAACCACAAAGTCATAGGTGGGTTTATGATTTTCAACCCGCACTTGTTCTGCTGTCACATTATCCAATTGAAGGGCTTCCGCAACGGCTTGAACAACTTTTATCTTCTTGCCGATTGAATCTACCAGGTGAAAGTGGCATTGTGGAAAAAAGATAGCCAACGGGATACCTGGAAATCCACCACCTGTGCCTACATCTAAAATAGTAGTGCCAGGTTCAAAATTGATGAACTTAGCGATGGCTAACGAATGTAAAACATGTCGTTCATAAAAATGGTCAAAATCTTTTCGGGAGATGACATTAATTTTAGTGTTCCACTCTTCGTAGAGAGCCCCTAGTTGAGCTAATTTTTTGGCTTTATCTGCCGGTAAATCGGGAAAATATTTTGTAATAATATCCATGGTCTATAGCAATACATTGCTCCTCCAAAAGAATTCCTTCGGAGAATAAAAAAATAATGAAACTAAAGGGCTTAATCTAGTTTTACGTCGGAATTTTTTAAGGTATTGAAGAGTAATTCACGAGCTCTGAAAAGTTGTGCTTTAACTGTTCCAAGTGGTAAGTCCAGCTCCACGGCAATCTCTTCATACGAGAATTCGCGGAAATAGCGCAGCTCAATTAAGATGCGATAACGTGGTTTCAGTTTCTTAACCACGGTGCGCATCAATACGGCCTTTTGTTGTTTGATCAGGTGTTCTTCCGGATCAGGTGTTTCATCTTTCAAATGTATGGGTGTATCATTCTCCTTGTCATCAGAGATGCCGCCATCGATGGAAACAACATTGGTTCTTTTTTTGCGCAAAAAATCGATACAGTTATTGGACGCAATTTTAAAGAGCCAGGTACTGAAGGCGTAATTAGGTGAATATTGATGGATGTTTTTAAATGCTTTCCCGAACGCTTCAATGGTTAAATCTTCAGCATCGCTTTTGTTGTTAACCATCTTTAATAGCATGAAATAGATCGCATCCCGATAGCGGCCCATGAGTTCAGCAAACGATTTTTGATCGCCTTTCACTGCTTTCTCAACCAGCTCTAAATCAAATTTAGCCTTATCCGATAGATTAGGATTTACTTCCATTTGGTTTTATTTGGACTAAAAATATTAACAATCCATACGGTTCCTAACAGCATTGGTGTTATTACATCCAGCAGAATGGTATAGAGGTATAAGTTGCCTTCTCCCATCCGGCGAGCAGCCTTTGCAAGTATAATATACTGCAATATTACACGAGATGCAAATAGGATCACACTGTACAGGGCAAAAGTATGAAAAAAAAGTGAACAAAGTGTTAGCAGCCAAAATAATTGGCGGGTGGTGGGTTCGGCTATTAACCAGAACTTAATGTTCGCTGAATAGTGGGGGGATGTGCTTAAATGGCGTGATTTTCGACCAAACCAATTGCCGAATGAAGCTGGTGCTGAAGAGGTCGTTTGGCCATCGGGATGCAACACGATAGCCGTGTTGGTTTTTGTGGCACAGGCATTGATGAGTAAATCATCATCGCCGGATGCCAACATCAGGTGCTTTCTGAAAATTTCACTCTTCTCGAATAACGATTTTTTATAGGCCATGTTGCGACCAACCGCCATAAATGGTTTTTTCCGAAGCGCGAAACCAAAATATTGGACGGCATTCCAAAAGGTTTCAAAACGCGTGAATAAATTAATTAATGATTTTTCAGGATAGTATCGCCCATGACCAATGACAATCTCCTTCTCTTCATTAAAATGATTGGCCATCATTTGAAGCCACTTGTCAGATGACGGTTCGCAATCCGCATCGGTAAAAACCAGGTGTTCGTGATGTGCCGCTTTAACGCCCAATGTAATGGCTAGCTTTTTACCGTGAATGAATTTTTTGTCGGTTGGGATGGTGGTGTAATAGAGGTTTTTGTGATTGGTTTTGAGCTGGGCCAGAATCATTTCGGTATCATCGCTGGAGCAGTCATTCACCACCACGACCTGAAAGTTTGGGTAGTTTTGGTTGAGAACGGAAGGTAAGTAGCGCTTCAGGTTGTCAGCTTCATTGTGTGCGCAGATAATTACGGATACCGGAACAGTCGTATCGGGTGTGTCGGGTGCTTTGTAAGTGGCTGTTTTAAGCATGAATCTCAGGTAGAAGTAGATCTGAAAGGCATAACAAAACAGAAACAGGCCAATGAGGCTATATAATAGTTCGTGGTTCACTCTTTTTTCTTTCAAAGTTGCAACTTTTTTAAGCAAACCACACTAGTTGAAAATATTTTATTCACACCTACCGTGTGATTGGTGGCACAGGTGTCTTTTAATTAATGATTTGTATATTTGCAGCCCCTTTTCAAGAATCAGTGGTCCTAATTGAAGATGCTGGCGCGTACTGGTTCGTGATGAATAGAGGTTATAGATTAAGATAATTGGCGGCCATCGCTAAACCTGGTGAGCGTTGCATCAAGTATTATTTGGGGAATTAAAAACAGTTTGGAAGATGAAATTTGAATTACAACATAACGATAAAAAGAGCAGTGCCAGAGCTGGAAAAATAACCACCGATCATGGTGAGATACAAACGCCGATTTTTATGCCGGTGGGTACTGTCGGATCGGTTAAAGGGGTTCATTTTCGGGATTTGCATGATGATATCGATGCGCAGATTATATTGGGAAACACCTATCACTTGTATTTACGTCCGGGACTGGATATTCTGAAAGCGGCTGGTGGCTTGCATAAATTCAATGGGTGGGATAAACCGATGTTGACGGACAGTGGCGGTTATCAGGTGTTTTCGCTCAGTAATAATCGGAAGTTGACTGAGGAAGGTGCGGTTTTTCGGTCACATCTGGATGGCTCCAAGCATCTGTTTACACCTGAAAATGTGGTGGATATTCAGCGTGTCATCGGCGCTGATATCATCATGGCGCTGGATGAGTGTCCTTCTGGTAAAGCTGACTATAACTATACAAAAACATCCATGGCCTTGACGCACCGTTGGCTGCAACGAGGTATTCAGCATTTTGATGCCACCGAACCGTTGTACGGGCACTCGCAGACATTTTTTCCCATTGTTCAGGGCGGGGGATTTCGTGATCTACGCACCCAATCGGCTGAGTTCATTGCCTCGCAAAACAGGGAAGGGAATGCCATTGGAGGCCTGGCTGTAGGAGAACCGACGGAAGTCATGTACGAAATGGTAGAACTGGTGAATGGCATCTTGCCACAGGATAAACCCCGCTATTTGATGGGGGTAGGTACACCGGTTAATATTCTTGAAAACATCGCCTTGGGTGTGGATATGTTCGATTGTGTGATGCCGACCCGTAACGGACGAAATGGCATGTTGTTTACTTCGCAGGGGATTTTAAACATGCGGAATGAAAAGTGGAAGGATGATTTTTCGCCGGTGGATCCGGAAGGAACTTCGTTTGTGGATCACCATTATTCTAAGGCGTATTTACGCCATTTATATGTTTCAAAAGAGATGTTGGCAGCGCAAATTGGCAGTATTCACAATTTATCCTTTTATCTCTGGCTGGTTGGGGAAGCCCGAAAACACATCATTGCCGGTGATTTTTACGAGTGGAAGGAAGTCATGGTAAAACGACTGGCTACCCGGTTATAGAAGAGTAAAGAATTAACATTTTATTACAGTATTTTTTTGTTTTTTTGTGAAGATGCTATTCATCCATCGATCATATTAAAAAGACGGGTTTGAAAAAAATTGATCTCTACATATTAAAAAAGTTCTTAGGCACCTTTTTCTTTGCTATATTGCTGATTATTAGTATTTCGGTTGTGTTTGATGTAACTGAAAAGATTGATGATTTTTTGGAAAAAAGCGCCCCTTTAGAGGCGATTGTTTTTCAGTATTACATGAATTTCATTCCCTACTTTGCCAATTTGTTTACGCCTCTTTTTGTGTTTATTGCGGTGATCTTTTTCACTTCTAAGATGGCCTATCAGACGGAAATTATTGCGATTTTATCAAGTGGGGTGAGTTTTCGGCGAATGATGTTTCCCTATTTTCTAGGGGCAGCTATCATTGGTACCTTTTCTTTCATTTTAGGGGGGTACATCATTCCTCCATCCAATAAGACCCGCTTATTATTCGAGAATACCTATGTAAAAAACAGGAAGGAGACCGGACTTAGTAATATTCACATGCAAATTGAGCCCGGTACATTTGTTTACATGGGTAAATATTACTCGTTTAGGGAGTCCGGGGATTATTTTAATCTGGAGAAATATGACAATAAGCAAATTCTTTATAAACTCTCAGCGCGAACTGTTAAATATGATACTACATCCGGAAAATGGAATCTTAAAAACTATGTAGTGCGCGAGTTTACCAATGGGGAAGAGCAGGTCATTTCCCAGGGCGCGAAAATGGATACCCTCATCCCGAATATGAAACCAGCCGATTTCAAAGAAGAACGGAAGTATTTTGAAATGATGACCAATACCGAACTGAATGGCTACATCAATGAGCAAAAATCAAGGGGAGTAGGTAATCTGGAAGAGTTTCTCATTGAGAAGTATAAGCGGATCGCCTCGCCTTTTAGTGCTTTTATATTGACTCTTATTGGTGTTTCTCTGGCCTCCCGGAAAGTACGAGGTGGTATGGGGCTGCACATTGGTGTTGGCATCGCATTGAGTTTTGGGTATATTTTATTCATGACCATCTCTACCACATTTGCCATAAATGGCAATATGAATCCTATTTTGGCGGTGTGGATACCGAATATTGTCTTTACGGCCATCGGAATTATTCTCTACCTGCGAGCCCCTAAATAAAAGGGCTAGGGTAAAAACTGCATACGAAAAGCGAAGACCTCAGGAGGGTTATCTACAGTTTTAATTTTTGTTAAAAAAATAAAATTTGTAATTATGTACCCTGAATGAGACAAAATGAGCTCAACTTTAGGGTTCTTTTAGTCAATAGGTTAAATCAAATAGTTGGATTATGTCATTGAAAAAACACATCCTAGACCTACGGAAAAGAAAGGAAAAAGTGCAGCAAGGTGGTGGTGAGAAAGCCATTGAGAAGCAGGTTGCAATGGGCAAGATGACCGCCCGTGAGCGCGTGCTGGCACTTTTGGATAATGAGTCTTTTACCGAGTATGATCTTTTTGTAGAACATGAAGCCCGTGATTTCGGGATGGACAAAAAGGAATTGCATGGTGATGGAGTTATTATCGGAACGGGTACTATTTATGGTGCCCCGATCTGTATATTCGCACAGGATTTTACAGTAGCCGGAGGGTCGTTGGGATTAATGCATGCCCGTAAGATTACAAAAATTATGGATCACGCCTTGAAAATGCGCGTGCCTTTGATCGGTATTAACGATTCAGGAGGTGCCCGTATTCAGGAAGGTGTGAACTCTCTAGCTGGATATGGCGAAATTTTCTATCGTAACACCCTTGCTTCAGGCGTCATTCCGCAGTTGTCGGTGATATTAGGTCCATGTGCCGGTGGTGCGGTTTATTCGCCTGCATTAACCGATTTCGTTTTCGTGGTGGATAAAATCTCGAAAATGTTTATCACGGGTCCTGGTGTGATTGAAACGGTGTTGGGTGAGAAAATCTCCATGGAAGACCTAGGTGGTGCCCGTGTGCACGCTGAAACCACAGGTAACGCACATTTCTTTGCAAATAGCGAAATGGAGTGTTTCGAGCAAATTAAGAAGCTGGTTACCTATATCCCATGGAATAACTCTAAGAAGGCCAAAGCCTTTCCGCCTAAACCCCCTAAATTCTCCGGTAATATTGAGGATTTGATTCCATCGGATCCAAAGCAGCCTTATGATGTGCGTGATGTGGTTCGGGCCATTGTAGATGATTCTGATTTCTTTGAAATTCAGGAGTTGTGGGCCGCTAATATGGTGATTGGTTTTGGTCGTTTGAATGGTGAAACCGTTGGTTTTGTAGCCAATCAGCCATTGGTGCTGGCCGGTGTTCTCGACTGTGATAGTTCGGATAAAGCAGCCCGATTCATTCGTTTCTGTGATGCCTTTAATATTCCGATTATAACACTAGAGGATATGCCTGGTTATTTACCTGGTGTGGATCAGGAGCATGCCGGTGTGATTCGTCACGGTGCAAAAGTGTTGTATGCCTATTCAGAAGCTACAGTGCCGAAGGTAACAGTGATCTTGCGTAAGGCTTATGGTGGTGGTTACATTGCCATGAATTCTCGTCACTTGGGAGCTGACTTTATGTTTGCCTGGCCAACAGCTGAGATTGCGGTGATGGGACCAGAAGGGGCTGCTAATATCATCTTTAAGAAAGAGATTGATGGAGCGGATGATCCGGATGCCATGCGTCAATTGAAGGTGCAGGAGTACAAAGAGAAATTTGCGAATCCATATGTGGCAGCTGCCAAAGGTTACATCGACTCTGTGATTGAGCCGTCTGAAACCCGTCAGTTGTTATTGCATGCCATTGAGGTGTCAGCCAGTAAGGATGACCACAGACCTGCTAAGAAACATGGAGTTCCACCATTTTAATAGGAGGATTGTATGAGCAAGAAGAAATTTGAAGGGTTGGTTGATTTTACAGTGCATAGTTTAAAGTACAAAACGCAATTGACCAAGAAGTTTGAAAACCGGAAGCCCTATGAAATTCCTAATTTCAATCATGTAAAATCTGTGATACCGGGAACGGTGGTGGAGATATTTGTGAAAGAAGGAGATCAGGTGAAAGCCGGTGAGTCCATCATGGTGCTTGAAGCCATGAAGATGATGAATCAAATAGCCATGCCTCATGATGGTAAGATTAAGACCATTCATGTGAAGGTGGGTGATCGAATCCCCAAGCATCAATTGATGATTGAGGTAGAATAAAACAAAAACCGCTTCGGATAATACTGAAGCGGTTTTTTTATTTTTAGTGGAAACGAAGCGTTATTTCCAATATCTCTGGCCGGTTACCGGTTCTGACGGGCGGACCCCAGGTACCAAAACCGGTACTTACCATGAAATGGGAGTTCCCCTTTTGTTTATAGCCACGACTCACTTCGTATATCTTTTCAGTCAGATACCCAAATGGCCACAGTTGCCCGTGGTGGGTGTGCCCCGAAATCTGCAAATCCACACCTGCTGCAACAGCTCCATCCAGGTTAAAGGGTTGATGATCCAACAGGATGATGGGTAAATGATGATCAAGGCCATTGACCAATTCCTTCACTTCCTTGCGGGGGATGCCTGAAAAGCGATTTTTGTCTTTATCTTCCCGACCGGCCAGGTAAAATGCCTGGTTTATGCAGATGACAGAGTCTCTCAGGATGGTCAGTCCATGGTCTTCCAGGTATTTTACCGACCGATCAGCACCCCCAATGTATTCATGGTTGCCTGTAATGGCATATTTACCCAAGGGAGCTTTCAGTTGGCGTAAGCTTTCCCCCAGGTTTTGACGGATAACCGGGCCCACATCTTCATCCACCACATCACCTGCCAAAAGGATGATATCCGGATTCAATCCGTTAATGGTCTCCACAAGCTTTCGGGTTTTACGCGGCCCTATGATGGTGCCCAGGTGGATGTCGGAGGCGGCCACAATTTTAAGTTCTTTTAATGGACCGGCATGTTTATTCAGATGTATTGTTTTTTGGTGAATTTTGGGGTGCCAGGCATTTAAAAAACCTGCCAGGATAATTAGTGCAGTGCTAGCAGCAATGGCATAGCCTGTATATAATTTTAACTGGATGAAGCTCTGAGTTCCCTTTGTGGGTAAGAAATGAAAAACCAAGTTGAAGAGTTTGATGATATCGGCAGAGAGCGTTAAAAGCACCACATAGAGCATACCTGCAAACCAAAATGCACCAATCCAATGGACGGTTGCTGAAACCGGTGAATACCAGATGCGTTCCAGGAATCGGCCCAATGGATACGCGAGTAGAAGCAGGAGCATCAACCATCGAAAATAGACCTTTAGGCCAGGAGCGCCTTCTAAAGCCTGCAGTCCCCTATGGTAGATGTAATAATTGACGATGAAATGAATGGAAAAAATGATGCTGAAGAAAATTAGAAAGCTATAGTTTTTCACAGGGTAACTATTTTTTAGATGAATGTTTGACGATGTAACAGTTCTTTATTAACAGCCCGAAAATAGGGATTGTTCGCCTATGGCTTATCGTGGAATAGAATGAGAGGTAGGTTTTGAGGATTGGATGAGTGATAGGATGGTGTGAATAAGTGACGATGTTTGAAAGGTGAAATTATGAGTGAACTATAAATCGCTTAAAAACCACGTGTGCTTTCAATGAAAATCACGCGTGGTTTTGATGTAAATCACACGTGGTTTTGCTCCAAATCACGTGTGGTTTTTAAGATCCTTTGCAATGGCAATAAAATCAGGTGGTGTGGAGTCTTGTAAATGGGAGGTTTAACCTTTAAAATTATATACCGGCCGCATGATGTCCACCACTTTCACGGTCTCGTTAATTTGTTCTAAAATTTCCTCTGCCGGCTTGTAGGCTTGCGGTGCTTCGTCCAGGGTGTGTTTGGAAACGCTGGAAGTCCATACTCCCTGTATAGTCGATTGGAAATCCTCCAGCGGAATGAGGCTTTTGGCTTTGTTGCGGGAGTATAATCGCCCCGCACCATGAGGCGCCGAGTTGTTCCAATCGCGGTTTCCTTTGCCAATAGCAATGATGCTGCCATCGCGCATGTTCAGAGGAATCAATACTTTTTCGCCCGCATTGGACGAGATGGCACCTTTACGAATGATGTTATCTGTGAAGTTGATGTAGTTGTGGATGGTTTCAAACTGGTCAAGTGGTTCCGGTGCGCGAAAGAACTGTAAAATAGATTTCGCCATGGTAATTCGGTTGACCGAAGCAAAATATTGGGCTACCTGCATGTGCTCGAAATATATTTCTTTGTCATTGCCTTCCAGGAAAGAAAGATCCCTCGGGAGTTTCAGTCCCTGGCTCAAGCCATATTTAACAGCTTTTTGCTGGTGGAGCGTGGCGACCTGCAGACCAAAATTGCGGCTTCCACTGTGAATCACCAGCCAATGGTCGCCATTTTTGGCCCGGTTGATTTCGATAAAATGGTTGCCTCCTCCCAGCGTGCCAATGCTGCGCAGGTGATCACCATATTCTAGTTTTAAATCCCTGCAGGTTTTATGGAGTTGTTGGATCAATTGTTTTGGAAACTGTTTGGCTTTGGCTTCGGTGTGTTTTTTAAAACCATGCGGAATGGATTGCCGGATGAAGTGATCCAGTTTTTCAAAATCAACGGGCTGAGGTCCCAAATTCGTGGACAGCATGCCGCAGCCAATGTCCACACCAATTAAATTGGGGATGACCTGCGCACTCAGTTCAGCCGTAAAGCCAATCACACAGCCTTTGCCGGCATGCACATCCGGCATGATGCGAATGCGTTTGCCTTTAAATACTTCCTGGTTACAGAGCGTAATAATTTGACCAATGGCCTCCTCTTCAATGGTGTCTGAAAAAATTCTGGCCGTATTGTATTGTCCTTTCACATCCATGTTGTAAAATTACAAAATAGATGATGTCGTGGGCAAGGTGTTTGGAGTGGTTAGGAAATAGTTCTTAACCACAAATATCGCAAATGGGCACAAATGCGTCTTACAACTGCAAAACGGATTTTTATTTGTGAGTATTCGTGTCATTTGCGGTTAGTTTTAAAGTTATTTCCGTGCAGCTCCTTTAGGCAAATGGAATGAACCATTTATTTTAATGCGTGTTGTGTTAAAAAAGTTTAAACGATTAAAACTATGGGAAAAAGTAAATATTTAATGATGGTTGGCGGCTTATTGCTGGCTACGGCCATTGTTCTTCGCATCAGTGGTGTATATGGTTTTTGGCCGATTCTGTTATTTTCATTGGGAGGCCTTTTAAAATTGACTTACCTGATCATAGGTGTTCGGCGGGGAAGGTTTAAAATTGGGGCTGAAGTGATATTGGTACCCATTGGTGTTTCACTGGTTATAACAGGCGTGTTTTTTAAAAATTCACCCTCGTTGGTTCATATGTATGGTTGGTTCATTGCAACCGGCGTCTTGTTTAAATCCACTTTTGTGTTTCTCTTTTTTCGTCGCCAGCGTAAATGGAAGCTTGAATTATCTCAATAAAGGGTATTCAATCATACTAAAACGTGATCGGGAGATCATGTTTTTTTGTGCTCATTTTTTAAAGGATATAAAATAGGTGTGAAATAAAAGAAAGTATGTGAATTTTGTAAAGGTCATAAATAGAGTGACATGAGAGTATTTGGGTTTACGGATATAGGTGTAAAAGCTATTAGATAGAAATGTTTTATATATTTGCAGAGTAAAAGAGTATTTAATCTTATACTAAAGAAGTATGAAAAACATTGTTTGTCCCGTATCCCCTGAGCGAGTAGCTGAACACCTACCACGTATAACTGCCTTATTGGTTATTTTTACAATAGGTCTCTATTTTGTTTTCAATACCTGGTTTCTACCATTGCTCCTGGTGATTGATTTTTTTATCAGGGGATTTGGAAATGCCCACTATAGCCCTTTGGCCCGGTTGTCTGCTTTTATTTCCGGGCGATTGGATTTAAAAAGTTCATTGATTGATAAAGCGCCAAAGATTTTTGCTGCTCGCCTGGGATTTGTGTTGTCTGCTGTTATATTATTAGTACATCTGTTGACCAGTGGTACAGGTATGTTTGTTCTAGCGGGTGGATTAGCACTGTTTGCCGGTTTAGAGTGTGTATTTAATATTTGTATGGGCTGCTACATTTATTCCTGGTTGATTATCCCCTGGTTAAGTAGGGTATGATGCACTTCTTTTTACTGATCAAAATTAGATTATTTGATAACAGAAGAGTTGGGAGTCGTTTTGTGCAATGGGTCAGTTAAATGGTTGTGAATGATTTGAAAGAGATTTTTTTCAGGTAAAATGAAACTCTCCTTCACATATGATTTCGTGCTGTTTATCTGGTAGATAAATTTGTTGATCAAAGAATGAGCAACGTTTATCTTTTCTAACGTATTGATCCAATAGAAAATAAATTGTTAATCAATTAGAAAAAGATGAAACGAATAATATTAGTCGCACTCATTTCTGTTTTAGGATTACAGATTTATGCCGGAGACTTTTCCAAATTGGCTAATGTGGAATTGAATACCAGCGAGCAATACGAAGCAGCTCAGGAGCAAGTATTGGATTGTTGTTATTACTTGTTGTCAACACCCTGTGATAAGAAAGATGAAGACCGGGCCTTTGCCACGCAATTTATTGTGCGTTGGATGCAAGGTACCCCGGAGTATTCATTTGAAATTGAGGAGGTAGTTATGAAAATGACGGATGAAAAAGAGGAGCTGTTAAGTTTATACCTGACATGTTTTACAAAATTGACGCTCGAGAGCGAGAATCCCTATGAGGACAAGGATCAGATTAAGCACGATGCGATGGATGCCTTTTTGAATTATTGTGGTAATTCCATCAATAAGGTTCGGCCTACCAAAGAGATCAAGAAAATGTTGGATGCGCGTGAACAAGGTCAATTAGCAGCCTATTTAAAGAAGTAGTGGGAATTCATCAAATATGCAGCCCTGTCATTTGACGGGGCTTTTTTGTGTCAATTGGCTTATTAACTGCAAGGTCTCTTTCGTGAACCGGGTGAACCCAAACTTTTCTTTAACCGTTTCAAAGCCCTTTGCGCCGGCAGAATGAACAAGTTCCCGATGATCCATTAAAAACTGAATTTTATTTTTTACGGCTTCGGCTGATCGTTCTATCAGGAAGCCGTTTTGCTCATCGCTTACAATTTCAGCTATACCACCGGCATTGGTGGTCATCACGGCGATGCCCTGGGTCATGGCTTCCAACACCCCGTTGGAGATGCCTTCGCGCTGCGATAACAACACAAAAAGATCAGCACCTTGTAATTCATCCGTTGTTTGGTTCACAAATCCGGTGAAAGAGATGGTGTTGGAGAGTTTTAGGTCTTGAACTTGCTTTTCAAACTCGGTTTTGTTTCGTCCGTCACCAATAATTTTAAGTTGGATCTGATCTCGGTAGGAATCCGGCAGCAAGGAGATGGCCTCAATTAACAACTGAAAACCTTTTTGTACGGTTAATCTGCCGCTACTGACCATTGTAAAGGTACTTGGGTTGATTTTCTTTGCTGGCAATTGGGAGGATTCATCAAAGCCGGGAAGGCCGTTGTAAATAACATGAATCTTCTGGGATTCAAAAAAGGGATAGGCCAGCAATTCGGTTTTGATCTGTTGGGCATTCACAATCAGGCCATCGTTGAGTTGATGATAATTCAGCTTGTGCCAAAAAGGAATGTTCATCTTGCGGGTGACACCCAGGCGCATGAGGTGTTTAAAGCCCAGCTTTTTTGAGAGTAATCCACACAGAAAATACTCCCTTTTTTTGGTGCTGACAACGACATCAATGTTATTGTCGAGGATGAATCTTTTGAGTTTCGAATAAGTGATAATGTCAACGTAAGACGAGAAAGGTAAACAAAGGTGTCCTTCCTTTCTTCCGAATTTATCCATCAGTTGCTCATTGCGGCCGATAAAAAAGATACGATGCTCTGTGGAGAGCGCTTTCATGGCCATGGAAGTCCATTTCTCATTGCCACCCCAGGTTTTGGCGGAGCAAACGAATAGTATATTCATCATAATTGAGTCAGGCCGTTTTGACACGTCGTTTTCTTTGTTTTTACTGTTTGTGAATACCGGTTCTGATTTTCACCATAATTAGCACGCAATCCTTCATCGCCATGGTAGAGGTGATGGGCAATGGCATAGAACTTAAGATTATAGGCTTTAATGCCTGCATGAACCAGCCTGATTGCAAAATCTTTATCATCCGGTCCTTTTCCTATCCAATCCGCGTCATAGCCATTTATGGAAACGGCATCTTCTTTCCAGTATGCCATATTACAGCCGCGCACACCTTTTATTGATGTTGAATTATAAAGAATCAGATGATGTAGGATGGCCACCAGTCTATTGCGAAAAGACGGAATCGGCGTTAGATTTTTCGCCTGACAGAATGTTTGTGTGTCACCATGAGATATTTGTTGGCGGCGTCCTATTACCAGCCTTCTTTTTTTTGCAAACCGCAGGTGATCGGAGATGAAATTCTTATCAAGTAGTATATCGCCATCCAATTGTATAATATATGGATATTTAGCTTGGGAGATAGCTTTGTTACGGACGGCATTAATGCGGTAGCCATCGTCTTTCTGCCAGCAATGAATGAGCGGAATAGGATAGTGCTCTCTGTATTGATCAATTAGGTGTTTTGTTTGCGGGCCGGATCCATCATCTGCAATAATGACTTCATTTGGTAGGATGGTTTGCTGTGCAATGCTTTGTAGCACCAGAGCCAGTGCTTCCGGCCAATTGTAGGTGGTTAAGAATAAAGAAACCTGAGGTTGAGGCATAATCTATTGTTTATCGAGTTTGATGACCTCCCCAGAGGATTTCAGATAGGGCACTTTAATTCGGGAATGCTCCACCTGAGGATTTCCTTTGTAAAGTGTATTCCCGGTTGAATAAGTGGTCACCTGAAGCTTTTCGGTTGGTGATGTGTAACAATCGCCTATTGATTTATGTGTGACAGTTACGTGATTGCTTTTAAGATCCAAGGCATCAATGTTTACACTTCCTTCGATGGTGAAGATGGCTGATTGAACCTGGCCACTTAATTTGTTATTGCCAATGTTATTATTTCCATACACATTTAGGGAAAGGTTTTGGCAATTTATATTTAAATCCATCTCTGTGAACTTAGCTCCGCCATTGACCACGATGGCGAAATTATCACAATGAATGGCATCTTGGGATTCAAGTTGAATGGGTGTATTGGCCGTCATTCTTTGTAAAAGCTCAGCATTGATGTATAGGGTTGGTAATTTGCTGCGCTGCAGGTAATCTTTCATGGGATGAGAAATGGTTAATATGCCATCTTTAGAATCCAGGCTTAAATCTTTCAATAGATAGTCATAGCCTTCTACTATTATGTCGTTCGTCTGACTGTTTTGAAGAAAGATATTACAAGGGGCATCGGCAACGATCTGTGTAAATTCAGCAACACTTCTTTCTTCAGAAATGATATCTCCCGTAGCAGTGAGATTATCAATATAGCTGCAACTCCAGAGCGATGTAATCAGGAAAAGGGATATAAAGTATCTCATGATTTTGCTTTGTTTCTGTAATTAAATCGATAACCCAGTCCAAACTCCAAAAACTCAGAGCGGAAGAAACTGGCTTTGACACTGAAATTACCTACCAAATGGTCGGTGATGCGATGCCTGATGCCCATTCGGGGATAGATCGGTTGTGGCGGTTTGATGGAATACCCGAAGTAAGCCCCTAAATTAACGAATAAAGTCGTTTTTCCCAGGAAAACGTTATAAGAAACAAAGGCCCCGTTATAGAGATAGTCGCGTGTTGAAAAGGCGGCCTCTTCATCGTCATCTTCATAGGCTTCCCACATATAAGGAGCTGCCTTGGAATAAAACTGATCGACACCCAAGCCAATGGCTCTTTTTTCATTTAAATGCCACAGGTGATTAATGCTAAGGCTGCCATTCCAATATATTTCAGGGTTGAATGGCGCACTTTGGCTACGCCCTACGCTGCCAACAATCAATATTTCCCGTTCTTTACTTTTTTCCGGTTGTGCTTTGAATACTGTTGGCGTCAATGCTTTGTTAAAGTGGTATTTGGCACCGATGCTGGTGGTTAGCGTGTTGATGCCATGATTGGGTTTGCGGGCGGCACCATTGGACAGATGCGTGAGCGCCGCCGAGACGGCCACTGAGAAATGATCCGAAACCCGGTAGTCAGCCAGTAAGGCAAGTCCGATATAAACGTTTAAATGGGAACTGAAGACGGTATTAAATGTATTGTCATCAATGCTAAACGGTTTGGTGGCATACCCCAATCCCATGGATACTTTATTCTGGATGGACAATTTGGGGGTGCGTACAATCTTATAGTTGATATATGGGAAGAGAGCGTATCCGGTTCCATAAACTTCTTTATTACCAAAAGTACCATGGTAAAAGCCAATACCTATTTCAGGATAATTGAAAAAACGCTCCCAGGTATCACCCCCAAACCGGCTTCGCCCATAATTAATTTCAAATCCTCTGGAAAAATCTTCGAGGAAATACATCATGTTTTTATGATGGGGAATAACCAGCCCCCAATGGTAACGTGTCGTCAAGTAAACGTGTGTGTTGCTTTCGGATTTGATCAGTTCCTTGTTTTGGGCTGTGGATGAAAGTTGAAATAAAACACTACAAATTAGTATGGTAAATAGTTTCTTCAATGGAGCAGGTTTTCAATACGTTTCAAGGCGCGAAAATAACAAAAAAAATTATGACACGAGGTGAGTGGATGGGGAGTATTGGGAATCAACTTTTTTTTCTGATCTTAATAATATATGTTTGTCAATAATCCATTAAAAGAATCGAATAAATCCTTAATTCCCTTGTTTATGAATAGGTCCGTATGGATGAATGCTATGTGTCTGATGGTGATGGCTCTTTGGAGTATTGATGTACAATCACAAGTGCCGGTTGTTTTTAAAGAGATAAAAATCGATAGTGAAAAGTGTCTGCAGATAGGAGACCACAAAAGCTTGCATTCGCTGGAACAATTGAAAGAGGTGCCGATGAAGTATAACGCTACCTGCGAAAAGGTGGAGTTTCCAAAGATTGATTTTAATGCAAAAACATTGATTACCTGCGGACAAATGGTGCGTAATGGCGAAAAAGCCATAAAATCTACTAAAATTGAAATTTATCGCTTTGACGGTGAACGTAAAATTGATATTTATTTTGCCATCTTCGCCAATGCCGAGGCCACCAAGCGGGGTAAGGTTTTTGAGCATCGCAAGTGGTTATTAGTGCCTGCATTTCCGGCTGATTATAAAATTACCGTGCGCTACTCCCTGAATACAATTGGTAATTAATTTCTGACCCCGATGTTTCTTTTTTGTTCGTGTCATAATAGCGCCATGAAAAACTATATTCGTGCATGTATTTTAGTGTTTTCTTTGAGTCAAGGTTTTCTTGTGGCTCAGTCACATCTTAGAGCAGGCGTTGATTTAGTTGAATATGCCGACTTGATTGCAGTGCTGTCTAATCAAGTGGATACGGCGATTAGTAAAGAGTTTTTGCCGGTTCCAAAAGAATATCGGTTGAATTATCGCTCTGAGGTGATGGGATTGGACAATCGTTGGGAGTTGTGGATGAGACAAGATTCAGTAGCCATTCTCAGTATCCGGGGGACAACGGCTAACAGTGTGAGTTGGCTGCAGAATTTTTATGCGGCCATGGCTCCAGCAAGGGGAAAACTGAAAATAGCGGACGATTTTCAATTCGATTATAGTTTGGCTTCCCACCCGGATGCAGGTGTGCATATTGGGTGGCTGATAGGAACTGCTTTTCTGGCGCGTGATATATTGCCAAAGGTAGATTCCTGTTATCATGCTGGGATTCGCGAATTTATTATTGCTGGTCACAGCCAGGGAGGTGCTATTGCTTATTTGCTAACGGCATATTTGTATCAATTAAAGCAAGAGGGGCGATTGCCTGATGAGATGGTATATAAAACCTATTGCAGTGCAGCGCCCAAACCAGGTAATTTGCAGTTTGCTTATGAATACGAGCGATTAACCCAAGGCGGTTGGTCGGTTAATGTGGTTAATGCAGCCGACTGGGTGCCGGAAACACCCCTTTCCATACAAACATTAACTGATTTTAATGCGGTAAATCCCTTTACAGATGCCAGGTCTATCATAAAAAAGCAACCATTCCCCAAGAGTTTTGTTTTGAATTATGTATACGGTCAGATGGATCGGCCCACCCGGCGATCGCAAAAACGCTTACAAAAGTATTTGGGCCGAAAGGCTGCCAAATATGTGCAGCTGACCTTACCTGAATACGAGCCACCCCATTACATGGGAAGTAATAATTATGTGCGTACTGGTGATCATTACATCTTATATCCGGATCAGGATTATTTCCTGACTTATCCTGAAGTAGCTGAGGATAAATTTGTACACCACATGTTTAAGCCTTATTTCTATTTGGCAACTGAATTGTTGAATAAAGAACATCCAAAATTATAGCAGGTGATATTAAAAAGAGCGTTTTCAACAGAAAACGCTCTTTTTGCATTTTTAAACCTACCAACTCACTTTTATAAACTTCGTTTCAAAAGGTTTGAATACTAATTCTGAGGGTTGGTTTTCCAGTGGTCGGCCTAAGACATCTGTCAGTTGTAAGTTCACTTTTTTAGTGTCTGGTGTGGAGAACTTGAATGGTGTTGCTTTCCCGTTTACCTCTCGGATTTGCATAAAAATAGCTGATTCATCTTCTACCGGTCTGGAATTAATTAGAATCAGGTTTTCTGAATCAATGTTCCAAACCTGCCCTTCGTCATGATCTGCAGCCGGTTTTCCGGCCGGTAGTGTTCGTGCTAAAAGGGGTACCCGTGAAGCCCACCCAAATTGAGCGGCGGTTGCCAAATCCGTTTTGTCAGTGGAGGTAATCTGATAGGAGAAGGTCAGTTCACCCCGTTGATCGGCGTTGAAGTTAGTCACCCAATAGTTATTCATGGGCCAGCCATAGATGTGTGTTGTTTCTGGCAGGGCATCAGCCTTGTAGCGTCCGGTATTAATACCGCCAAATTGCATCAGGGGCACTTCCGGACTGTTGACAATGATTTGGGCCTTGTCGTTGCGTATCGTGGCAAAGTTTTGCACCGTATTCCAATCATTGGAGGAGCCTGGTATCTGATCCACGCCAGCCTGAATGGTACCTCCCTGTACCTCGAAATAGTGCTTCCCATTTTCAAGTGTAAATGGCATGGCGATGTAGATGCCTTCCGGATCGAGGACTGGTTTTTTATGAATGGTGTATACTAAATCGATCCGTTTGGTGGTGTTGTACAAACGAATTTCGGTTTTAAAACCATTTTCACCATAGGCTGCTGTTGTTTTTCCACCCAAAACAATAGAATTCCAGACGGAACCTTCCTGATAGCTGTCAAACCAAACACTGTCCAATGGATGGCGTGTGTAATCGGTTAATGTATAAGCTTCCATTTGAGAACGGTTACCGAGTAGTTCATAAATAAATTGCCCCATTCCCCAGTCACTGTTTTGATCGACCAATTCCAGGTTGAGTGCTTTATCTTTTAGTGATGTAATCTTGCCCTGATTGGGATCAATAGTTACCTCATACCATTCATTGGATAGGGAAGTGACCATCGGTTGATCGCCTGTTTGTGCTTTGGATAGGTCATCACCTTCCAGGGTTAATTGCAGTTTTTTATAACCAAAGGCTGGCATGTCTTTTACCCAGATGCCCCAATAGGTGCCATCGTGCCGACGAGCCAGTGGTTGTGCGGCCATGCGCTCGCCATTGGGTGCTGTGAAAGCAAATTTCTTGCCTGGAGGTAAGATCTGGTGATCGATGTAGACCTGTACCAATCCGCTGCGTTGGAAATTGAGCGTATTGAACACTAAAACGGTTGGATTTTCTTCTTTAGAAAAATGACTTTGTAATAGCCCCATGGTTTCTTCTCCAATCATTCGTGAGCGTCGGAAGGCTTCCCACACATAGGATTCTTTGATGGCACGTTGCTCCATGGTGTTGCGGCCATAAGGATCACTCACACTTTCGGCGGCTCCAAAGGTATGTTCATCATAATACAAAAGGGCGCGGTTGGCATCCAGGATGCGGTCGTTGATGCCTTCGGGCATTTCAGATCCCATCATTGACGCCATACTCAAAGCTCCCTGGTAGGCGATGAGGTCGGTATGGGTGATGCGTGAGGCCGCTGCTTCGCGCGCACCACTGGCAAATCCATCCGTCCACCAGTCTGGCCAGGCGCCACGGTACACAGGTAGGTCATTAGAATGATTGGTTTCCAGATCCTCAAAAAACTCACTGACCAAAGCCTGTCTTAATTTTGGCCATTGATACTTTATATTCCATTTTTGAATCATCTCATTGGCCAGGGTCGATGGCGGCGCATTATCTGTCAGATACCCGGAATACTGAATCGGAATGGTTTTATATTCATATCCTTTCTCATCGAGATCTAAGAGATACGCCATGAGTTTATTTTCAAATTCTTTAAAATTATCGGTGTGAATGCCAAAAGCGGTATTCCCGGTCATGTAGTGTTCAGCGCGGAATGTTAACATGCGGTTGCCCGATGGTGATTCCCACCAGAAAGCAGTCGGTTTCTCGAAGCAAATCAATGCCCGGTGTCCGTGTGTGCCCATGTTGAGGTAGTTAACACCTAGTGAGTTGAAATAATCATTGAAACACCAGCCAATGCCATTCACATCATTCTGCATGGCGGTTTTAACCGGAATGCCTTCTTTTCTAAAACGATCAAATGGATATAGTGAAGCCGCTAACGTTTGTTCATCCGGCATCTCATCAAAATTGAAATACATGCCGGAAATCTCAATACGGCCTTCTTCAATGCGTTTTTTCAGTCGGTCAATTTGTGCCTGAGGACGACTTCGCAGATAAGCATCCACTGCAAATGCGGCTTCGCAGGTCCAGCGAAATTTGGCATCATCGGGATAATGATCGGTGGCATCACAAAAGTCAAGTGCATAATCGATATAACGCAAATGCTCACCCATGATTTCCGTTTGTGGTCGGGTATAGCCAATGTCGGTATGTGAGTGCTGAACAAAGTTGACCTGCCATTGACGGATCGGTTTCAGGTTGAGTTCAGCTGTTTGCTCGAAATCTGGCGCGATCACTTTGAATTGAGTATTTGCTTCTGTGGTAACAGCCGGAATGCTTATTGTCACAAAGTTGTATCCAAACTTTAGCGGCAGGGATTGTAATTTTTTCCCATCCTTATAGATCGTTGACTTGGCGGGTCGATCAAAGTAAAAAATGTCAGCAGCGACAACTTGTTCCTGTTTTTCTTTGGTAACTGCCGGAAAAGAGCGAATTGATAAACCGGATTTTATCTGTGTTTTAAAGGTCATGTACCAGGCTGAGCTATTGGAATTGCTGCCCGTCACTTTGATGTGCAAGGGCTGTCCGGGTGTCAGGTGTTTTTTGTGAACTTTCAAAAACATGAAGCCAGACCGGTCACCGGCGCGATCCACGAAATCGGAAAACCAGGATAAGGTGTAGTCCTCTTTTTGATAGGAAAGGTTGGAAGTTCGTTCAGTGTAAAATTCAAAGATGGGTTTGCCATTGATCTCCATGTCCATCCGCACATTGGCCACGTTGCAGCCCATGCTGGCCAACCAAACGAAAGTTGCGTACTCGGAGTTAAAGTCAGAGGGTACGGATTCAGTTTTCCATTCCATGCTTTGTTTCCCGTTGTTAGCCCGGATGAGCATCGATTCATGCACATTGGGAATGGCCGAATGGTACCAGAAATCTGTGCCTGATACTTTTTTTTCGAAACCTTGTAATAAGCGTTCGTTTTTTCCAAATGTTGGTGTTTCCTGTGCTTTGGCTTGTATAAAGCCGGAAAGCACTATTAATAAGAAAAATAGTTTCCGCATCATATTTTTATTTTTTTAGTGTATTACTTCACAAATGCTTTTACCACGATGGATGGCTGATCCCCTTCATTAATTATGGTGTATCCATTGGCTGCAGCAGGTATCACAAATGTCTCGGCATAGTGGTACCGGTGCCGGAGTCCATTGTTCGTCTCTACAAGAATGCTGGTGCCTTCCACAAGGCTTAATACATGGCATTTATTTTCAGTCTGTGCGGTGATTTTCGATGTAAAATGAAAACGATGTACATCGTACAGATGCTCTGAATGTGTAGGTAAGTGAAATAGTTGCCAGTCAGCCCCGTCATCTAGTAATTGAGGATGTGAGATCAATTCTTCTTTCACTTTGTCTCCTTTTCGCTCAAAATAGAGATTATCCATACCTCTGTCAATATTGATGGGGCGTGGTTTTCCATCCAGATCCAATCGCATCCAATCGTACATTTTAAAGGTAAAGATGTAAGGGGTAGAGCTGATCTCCAAGACCAGGTTATTGGTGCCTGATCCATGGATGGTGCCGGGTGGAATGAGAAACAGGTCATGTTTATGGGTCTCCAGTACCTGAACGTGTTTCGTGATATCAATGGCTTTGGCCTGCTCAAAACTATACTGAAGATCTTGATGAAAAGCTTCGGGATCGATGTCGTCATTGAATCCCAGGTAAACTTGTGCGTCTTTTTTGCAATCCAGGATGTAATAGGTCTCTTCCTGGGTGAAATTTTCACCAAAGTGTTGTTGCATGTATTCCAATCTTGGATGACATTGAATGGACAGGTTGCCGCCATCAAAGGTATCCAGAAAGTCAAAGCGGATGGGAAATTCACTCTGAAAGCGTTCATGGCAATCACCCAATACGGATTTGCCCTGGGCAAACATCAACAGGTCGAAGCTGCATTCCAACAGTTTGTCATTGGATTCCAATAGTAAGCCATTTTCGGGCACAATGAGTTCGAAGGACCAGGCATAGTTAGGGACATGCGGATTCAAGCCTTTGATTTGATCCATCATCCAATTGCCACCCCAGGCTCCTGGTTCAAACCAGGGGCGTACTCTGAATTGATTTTGACTGAGTGTGAATAATGCGTCTCTTAAATCAGCGCCACTAATGAATGTGATGGTATCACGGCGCTGCTCATCCACAAAAAAATCAATGGTGTTCAGGATCGTTTCTTTATGTTGATTCAAAACAACCCAATCAACAAAGTAGAAGCGCTTGTACATGGGTTTTATTTCATCTGGTTTGGAAGCTCCCAGGTTGGTGATAGCTTTTGCCCGGGCACGAAATTGTAATTCGTTTTTTGGCAGATCAATATAAACCAAAGGACCCTCCCAGTTGACCAATGCCGCCCCAGGGCCAATCAGGATATTGATGTCTGCTGTAGTGTCGATTTGAAGTGAGCTTAGCTTTTCTGAGTCAAAAAAGTTAATCAGCTTGAGTGATGTACGTTTTCCAAAGATCGGATCATCACCACCCAGAAATGGTTCTATCATTTGGTTAATCTCCTGTTCCGGTTTCATAGCCTGAGATGTGGACTGCCACTTCACGGTTTTTCCGTTTTTGATTAACTCATCTTCAAGCTTCTCCTTAAAAAAGTCATAGAATACACCTACATACCCATCTATTTTGATGCTTTTATATTTTGAAAGGGCTGTCGCCAGTTGTTCAAATCCTTCTTTTATAGCATCCTTATCCAGTCTGAAAGTAGGGTAGATATCGTATTGCTCTTTATTCTCCGCTGCTTTTTGACCCGGCATTAAGTATTGCGCGGTCTTTCTCCATTCCTTACTCATATATCTTGGTTTTCTATTTGTTGTTTTTTTTTATCATGCGATGTTTGCAAAGTGCATTATTGGTTTTCGTTGCTCCACGCTTCAAAAAGCTCAATGGATTTGTATAATACACCAGCTGAACCCCGGAACGTTCCTGAGCCAGTGGGTTGGCTGGACACTGTGTACCATTCGAAAAAGCCATCATTATCTATCACGCGTTGCATCATGGGTTTAGCTTGTGCATAGGCTTCCTCGACGAAACCGAAGCGGATGAGTTGTTGAATCATGCGTGCGCCAAACCAGGTCCAATCGCCGCCATTCTGATAGCCATAAGGGGACATGCCTTTATTCTCAAAATAACCTTCCGGGTAGGGAGGGTATAGCGTTAGACCGATCGAACCGGCCCCGGAAGCAATTACATTTTGCTTCATTTTCTCAAGGGCCGTTTTTATTTGCTGTTTGTTTAATAAGCCGGCTTCAATGGCAATGGCAGTACCACCATGGTAGTAGATTTCATTTTCGTTGAAATCATCCGGAAAAGGGGATCCATCCAGATAGACATGAGGAATGAACTTTTGATTTTTTTCATCCCAGAGATGTGACATGGTATTTTTTGCGATGTTGTTGCGAATGGATAGCCACTTTTGTTTGTTTGCTGGAATAAGCTCCATCAGGTTGTCCAGTGCAATGAGCAGCATGGCATTGTCGTAGATGTCAAGGCAATATTTGGTATCCTCAGTGATGTAAACACCCCAGGGATGACAGTGTTGGACATCGCCCCAATCGGCCGTAGTCGCTCCCCAGATCAGACCGTATTCATTACTCCAGCGATGATTTATTAAAAACTCCATCGACCATTCCAATCTTTGGGCGATGGTTTTAGTTCCCACTTTTTCATTTAGAAATCCCTGGTCTCCTGTTTTTATGACATATTTGTAGACTGCCTGAATCAGCGATGTTTCATGGTCCGTTTCCACGGTGTTTTTATGACCACAGTAATTGGATTCCAGGTCGGTGTAGATGTATTGGTACCCTCCTTCAGTCTGGACCGCTTTGGATTGCGGAATAAAGCCATCCACGATGTTGCCATCTTGCCCCTGTAAACGGAAAAACACCAACAGGTTTGCTTTCAGTGTTTCTTTTGGATATACTTCGGCGGACAAGTCAATAAAAGTATTGTAATCACGAATCCAGACTTCCCCGTATCCATCACCGGCGTTGAATCCTGTCTTTACGACTTCTAATGCTCTAGCTTTAACTTGCAGAAGGAGGCTGTCTTGTTGGATTTGTTTAGCTAATTGTTGGTTAGTAGCTGGTTGGCAAGCCATCATTAAGGTTGCTATTGTTGAAAGAAAAAAGAACTGTTTCATGGGATTTATTTTAATGTTCATATGTTTGAACATGCATTGAGGTATGGATGATATTTCTACAATCAATTGATTTTATTGGATAGGGGTAAGGCTATTCGTTATCTTCAGATGCCTGGCTCATCGAAGGCGGTTCCAGTCCTTCGGAGGCTCCATAATTTTTGTTTGGTGTTGAACCCATCTTTAATCGAAGCGTTCCACCATTTATTAATTCATCATGATAGATCCAAACTTTATTCAGAGGCTGATCCCTAAATGAAGCTGACTGGATGTACATGTTTTCAGGATTATTATTTATCGCTTCAATAATGAGTGGTTTCCCGGAATAATAATGTGGATCTGTTTGGATGATAATTCTATCAAAAAGGGTACTTCCCAATTGTAATGTGGGACGTTGTGCAGTTAATCCCTGAACATCAAATAAGCCAATGGAGGCCATCACAAACCAGGCCCCCAATTGTCCCTGATCTTCGTCCTGACCAATGCCGTAGCCATGCAATGGGGTGGTTCCGTAAAATTCGTTGCAAATGGTACGTGTCCACTTCTGGGTGAGCCAGGGTTGGCCGCTGTAGTTGAAGAGCCAGGGATTGTGTAAACAAGGTTGATTGCCATGGTTATATAGTTTTTCAACACCTGAAAAACTGTGTATCTCTTCAGAGCCACCTCCAAACATGCTTTTCTGAGCGTTGATAAACATCTCTTCCAGTCGATTATTAAATTCTGTTTTGCCCATCAGTTGGATTAATCCGGCTACATCATGGGGTACATACCAGGTGTATTGGAACGCATTTCCTTCCTGAAATCCATCCCAGCCACGCATGGGATCAAAATTGAGAATGAAGGAACCATCTTCTTTTTTGGGCCGGATGAATTTGGTTTCGGTATCAAAAATATTTTGATAATAACTGGCTTGTTTGATTAGTTTTTGGTAATCGTCAGTGTGTCCGAGTGATTTTGCCATTTGAGCTACGGCAAAGGAACTGAAACTATACTCCAGGGTGTGGGAGGCCCCAAAATTGAAAACCCATCCATTGGATAAAATAGTGTCTTTATAGGGGATGTAGCCATTAGATACAAAATAACTTAAGTCGTATTTGCCATTCCCGAGGTTACGGCCCCGATACTCCAATTCATTTCGCACAGCCGCTTTGTAACCTGTTTCCAAATTAAAATCACGGATCCCCACATTGTAAGCCGAAGCCATAAGCAAAGCCTGAAAATTGGTTTGTACACCATTGGTAAAGGTGCCGGCTGCTGCGCCATCGTGCAACCAGCCCCGATCCATAGAGAAGTCAATATTCGATTGAATATACTCTTTAAAGTAGTCGGGGTAGGCCAGGGACCAGACTTGACTCAGGTTCCAGAAGCCGCCCCAGATGCCATCTGTATTATAATGATGTGATAGCGGTTTGCCATTTTCAGCTAAAGGCTTTTGGCCGATACCCCCGTCGACCAACGGGTATTGGCCATTGACATCCGATGCCAGGCCGCGTCCCAGAAGGGCATGATACAAACCTGTATAAAATTTAATGCGATCCTTTTCCTGTCCCCCTTCAACCTGGATGCGGTTTAGCTTTTCATTCCATTTTTCGTTGGCTTCCCGACGGACAAGATCAAAATTTTTCGCTTTGGATTCAGTTTCCAAATTTAGTCGTGCATTCTCAATGGAGGTGTAACTCAATCCGGTTTGTATTTCCAGAGGCTTGTTTTCCTGTGTGGAAAAAGTGAGGTACAAGCCATTATTAATACTTTGCGTGGTGGACGTGTTTGTGTGGATCAGACTATCGATAAATGTGCCCGACTCGATAGGATTCTGATTAAAACGGGCTACAAAGTACATTTTAACCCGTTTGTCCGGATCACAAAACTTCACATATTCCGGATAAGTCTCCACATAGCCTTCCACTTCATTGCTATTCACAAAGTGAGCATACGCTTCGGTCACGTCACTGCTCTCACCCTGCTTGTGCCCGATGTCAATTATTAAATGTGCCTGATCACTGGTGGGATAGGTGTAGCGGTGAAATCCCACCCGTTCCGTAGCGGTAAGCTCTGCTTTGATGTTATAATCCTTAAGAAGAACACTGTAATAGCCGGGTTCAGATGCTTCACTGTTTTTGTCGAAACGGGAGCGGTAACCGTTATCCGGCGCTTCCAAGGAGCCCGGGACCGTTTTTAGCTCGCCTATGGTGGGCATAAACACCACGCCGCCGATTTGAAATTCATGAAAATGACCAAATCCTTCGATGGAGCTGTGGCGATCATCGTATCCGCAAGGCCCCCAACTGCCCGGACTATTATAGGCATTGGTATGTGGTGCCAGTTTTGCCATCCCAAAAGGTAAGGCTGCAGGCGTATAAAAGAACCAACGGCCATGAACTGATCCTATTTGGGGATCCACATACTGTGTTAATTCCTGTTGAGGAATTTCATTTTGACAGCTCATTAATGCTGTCAGCAGTGATATGATAAGAATCTGTTTCATTATTATTGTGCTATTGGTTATTTATTTGACATTGCATCTTTTACATGTGGGCTAACAGTGGTTCTATCTTTTTGTAATAGGATGAATCTGTTAATCGGGCAGCGCCGATGAGGGCCGCCTCTTCCTGCATCTGTGAAAATCCAATAGAAACCTCTGTTTGACGATTTACTAGCGCATTCCGTAGCGCCTCCTGAAATAGTTTATGGGCATTGGAGATGTTACCGCCTATGATCAGGCAATCTGCTTCAAATTCCTTAAGCCAAGGCGATAAGAATGTTCCCAGGTTGTCGCCAAACTCCTGAAATAGTTGTTGAGCTTCACTGTTTCCCTGGTTCGCCAAATCGGCAATTTCCTTAACGCCATGGCAATGGTTGGCCGTTCGTTCCTGCCAGGTTTTTACGAACCAGCGGGTTGAAAAGTAATCATCTGCTATGCTATTCCCATAAGGGATGTGATAGACACAGCCTAATTCAGGTACGGATGGACCGGTTAAAACAGGCATGCCCTCATTAATGAAGGCTGATCCGAAACCTGTTCCTAATGTGATGGCCATTACTTTTTTGTTGTTACGGGCTAGGCCACCCCAGCATTCTCCAATGGCAAATGCGGTGGCATCATTAATAAAACGGACTGATTGATTACTGTTAAGATGCAGGCATTGGCTAATGGCTGTTTTAATATCTACATCATATAGAGCTTCATATTTTTGAACGCCCTTAATTTTCGAAATGCCGTTGACATAATCAAAGGGGCCTGGCATCGCAAAACTGATACCTGCAAAATCGTCAACGTGCGAAATCGTCATGCGGAGTGCTTCGCTCCAGGTGGCGATGATTTTGTGTGCGGAAGCCCCATTGTCTACCTCCCCATTAGCGATCGAATTTTTAATAATGGCTTTCGATTGGGGATCAATGGCTGCTGTTGTGATGTGACTACCGCCAATATCGGCACTGATGTATGGTAGTGAATCCATGTGTATTGCTATTTAGTGATGTCAATGGAATAAGTGAATTTATCGGCCCGGTAAAAACCGATGTTGTATTCAACCGCTCGGTTACCCGGGTCGTAAACAAAGCGTTCTCGTTTGAGAATCGCTTCTCCGGCATCTATTTGTAGTAGTTTTGCGGTAATGGCTGAGGCATTTCGGGCACTGATGTGTTCCTTCGATAAAGCCACGATGGTTGAATACTTCGTTTCCAAAAGTTCGTAGAGGGGCTGGGTGAAGTCTTCCTCTTTTGTCAAGCCTACCCGGGGATGAATGTAACTTTCGAAATACACAAATGGGCCCTCTTCATCACCTCTTAAGCGAATGATTTTTAGAATTGAAGTGCCTTCCGTGATGCCCATGAAAGTGGCAACCTTTTGGGAAGCAGACACGATTTCTGATTTAATTAGGTAGTTTTTGAATTCTACACCTTGTGCATTCATTTCCTGTGTGAAACTGTGCCAACTGGCCAGCTGGGTAGTCACTGTTTTTTGTGCCACCTTAGTACCAATGCCTTTTTTTCGGATCAATAACCCTTCGTACTCTAATTTGTTGGTGGCCTGGCGAATAGTGTTTCTGCTTACGCCCAGTAGTTTAGAGAGATCTACTTCCTTTGGTAAGAAGGCGCCGGATTGATATTCAGGTTGCTGAATAAGTTTTCGCAACAACTCTTCAACTTGTGCGTGCAGAGGTATCGGACTTTGATGATTGATTTTTAATTCCATAACAAATGTTCATATGTTTGAACATGGGCGAAGTTAAGTGATTTTCTGATGAACCGCAAATGGTTGCTTTTTATTTAAAATTACGTTAAGCGGGATGGGTTCGGGCCTACAGGGTTTTAAAAGCAAAAAAAATCCCTGCCTTTTTTTGACAGGGATTTGATGAATTGAAATGCTTGTAATGTTTATTTCGCACGAATAGCTTCCATGATTTTTGCTTCCAGCTCTTCGGCAAGTTCCGGATTGTCTTTTATCACTTCTTTAACCGCTTCGCGGCCCTGTCCAAGCTTGGTTTCACCATAACTGAACCACGATCCGCTTTTCTTCACAATGTTGAAATCAACACCCAGGTCAAGGATTTCGCCTACGCGTGAAATACCTTCTCCAAAGCGAATCTCAAATTCTGCCTTGCGGAATGGGGGTGCCATTTTATTTTTCACCACTTTCACGCGGGTTTGGCTACCAATCACATTTTCACCATCCTTAATTTGTGTCACGCGACGAATGTCAAGGCGAACAGATGCATAGAACTTAAGCGCATTACCCCCGGTTGTAGTTTCCGGATTGCCAAACATTACCCCGATTTTTTCACGTAATTGATTAATGAAAATACAGGTGGTACTTGTTTTGTTGATACTGGCAGTCAATTTACGCAATGCCTGAGACATTAAGCGGGCCTGTAGGCCCATCTTTGAATCACCCATTTCACCTTCAATCTCTGCTTTAGGCGTCAAGGCAGCCACGGAGTCAATCACCACAATGTCAATGGCGGAAGAGCGAATTAGCTGATCTGCAATTTCCAGGGCTTGTTCCCCGTTATCAGGCTGAGAGATTAATAAGTTCTCCAGGTTAACACCCAGTTTCTCTGCATAGAAGCGATCAAATGCATGTTCGGCATCAATAAAGGCTGCAATGCCACCTAGTTTTTGAGCTTCGGCAATGGCATGAATGGCCAGAGTGGTTTTACCCGATGATTCAGGACCATAAATTTCAACGATTCGGCCACGTGGAAATCCGCCAATACCTAATGCTAAATCTAAGGCAATAGAGCCCGTTGGGATTACAGGTACTTTTTCAACCTTGGTGTCACCCATGTTCATGATAGTACCTTTGCCGTAGGTTTTATCAATTTTATCCATGGTGAGCTGAAGCGCTTTCAGCTTTTCCTGTTGGATGGTGTTGTCTTTTTGTTCTGCCATGTGATGATGGTTTATCTTTAGTCTATTTTTAGTTCGCTGTAAATTTGATTGGTGTGATCTTTTGTCTTCACCTTTTCAATAATTTTCTCAATGATTCCTTCTTCGTTGATGATAAAGGTTTTTCGTAAAACACCCATGTAGGTTTTACCATATAGTTTTTTCTCTCCCCATGCATTGTATTGTTGAAGAATTTCTTTTTCAGGATCAGTAATCAGGTTGAATTGCAAGTCGTATTTATTGATGAAGCGCTGGTGCGATGCCTCGCTGTCCGGGCTAATGCCAATGACTACAAATCCCTTTTTCGTTAGATTGTCGAAATTTTCATTCAAATTACAAGCCTCCGCTGTACAACCGGGAGTATTGTCTTTGGGATATGAATAAAGAATGACCTTTTTGCCTGTTAAATCTGCCAGATTAATGGATTCTCCGTTTTGATTTTTACCGTTGAATATGGGAGCTTTATCACCTTCTTTTAATACTGTCATGGTTTTCACTTTAAGGTTTACAAATATAATTTAATTAAGAACGAATTGGCAGGTGTATGGTTCAAAAGTTATTAACACTCAAATAATCAGTTATTAAGTTAGGCAATGGTGCGCAGGCGTGCAACGATCTGTTCATCAAATCTGCAGGGTGATAATTTTAGGCAGGAAGGATTTTTTGTTCATTTTTACTGCGCATAGGATTTAACTATTAACAAACGATTGTTTAATTTTGACACTGTTCGAAAATTAGAACTTGAAGAGAAATGGGACTATTGCTGAAGAATATAAGAAGAACAATTCTAATTATGAGTTTGACAGTATCTTTTGCTGTTCAGGCCCAAGATGCCGTTTATACTGCCAAAGAAGCATTGGAATTGATTAAGGAAGAGAAGTATGTGGAAGCTGAAAAAGCCTATGCCCAGTTATTGGAGAAATATGATCGGGAACCGAGGTACAACTATTATTATGGCATTTGTTTGTTACAAAACAATAAAGATATTTCACATGCTGTAAAACGGTTGAAGTATGCCGCGTTAAAAGGGGTTAGTAACGATACCTACTACTATTTGGGCAGAGCCTACCAGTTAAGATGTGAATTTGACGAAGCATTGAAAAGTTTTAGTCGATACATGAAATATGCGTCCGGTTCCGATGATCGGAAAGAAAAAGCCGAAGTTTACATGACAGAATGTAAGACCGGAAAGGAAGCATCTGCCAAAATATATAATCTCAGCGTTTATCAGCGCGATACTACTACCTCAGCTCAACTGCTGAAGCATTATCACCCGGTGAAGGATGTGGGGCAGGTCCTACGCAACAAGGATTTTTTTGAATCCGGGCTGGATCCTGACGGTGTTTTGTATTTGACCGAACGAGGGGATGAAGTCTATTTTTCAATGGCTGCTGACGAAAGTTCGGATAAAGATCTCTATAAAATGGAGAAATTACTGGATGGCTGGGGTGATAGTAAATCTCTGGATGCCATTAATTCAGGAGGTAATGACGTGCATCCCTTTTTACAAATTGATGGGGAAACACTTTATTTTGCTTCCGATCGCCCCGGTGGATTGGGGGGGTATGATATTTACACCACCACTTATGATCCCGAATCCAAAGCTTTTGACGTGCCGGTGAATATGGGATTTCCCATCAACTCGCCCAAAGATGATTTGTTATTTGTGACGGATGAGTTTAATAATTCAGCCTGGTTTGCTTCCAATCGCGAAACAACCGGCGACCAATGGATGGTTTATCACATCAAATGGGATGATTTAGTGGTGAAGAATGTGGTGACGGATGTCAATCAGCTTAAAACGGCCGTTGGTATGCCATTAACAAATGCTGGTTCGGAAAGTGAGGCCGCAACGATTGACCAAAGCCAGATGGATCGTTTTTCAATGGAAGAGGAAAAAGCCGGATTTTCATATATGATAGCTGATACCATTGTGTATACTGATTTGTCTCATTTTAATAATGGGGATGCGCGGGCTGCCTTCGTGCAGGGACAGGCGATGGAACATCAAAAAGATAGTTTGTCCCGGTTGATGGCAGATAAACGGGAAGCCTATGCTCGATCAACTGTAGAGTCAGAGCAATCCAAGTTGGTTAATGATATATTAGCATTGGAGAAACAAGTGTATGGCTTGGATAGTCAGATTGAAAATTACTTTTTTACCGCCCGTCGGACCGAGTTGGTCACCATTCGTGAATTGGTGAAAGCCGGAAAATACCAGCCTCCCATGCAAGTGAAGGTCGAGCGAAAGGAGGATGTGGCTATAAATGGAGTGTTCATTCCAGGGGATTTTACTTATTATACGAACGATGAATTCGCATTTCGTTTAGGAGAGCTGGACAGCATGTATCAAATTTTATTTTACGAAGATGAAATTCGAAAACTGAAACATGCCGATTCTCTTTATGTGTGGGGTAATATTCTGACATTGGAAGCCTCCAAATTACTGGAGCAATCCTCCATTCAACCGGAGGCCGGGCCGGTGGTTTCATCCCCGTTTAAAAAGAAAGATTCTTTGGCTGCTGATGAGACTCCTGGTGAAGGCATGGTGAAAAAATCCAGGGAACTGAAAATAACTGCTTTGAAATTGTATCATAAAGCGTTGAATGACAAGTACGAGCTTTACCGCGATAAGATTAAGGAAATTGTTTTAGGAGAGCCAACCACTGATTTTACCTTTATGGAAGAGCCTCAGGGGCGTGCCAATGCATATTTCCGGAAAGCCAGTGAATACGATATGGAATTGATGGGTTTTGATTTAGGTAGTTATGAGCGGGCTGGTACCATGAAGCGTTCAGGCGTGAGCGAACAGGAAGCGGCACTATTTGCATATCTTGAGTACACAAATGGGCAGAAGGGCTCTGAAATTGTGAAAGCTTCACCGGACAAAGGAAAGGTGCAGAAAACTTATCAGGAATTACATAAAGGAGATGAAGCCGCAAAAAGTGCTGCTGCCACAGTTGTTAAGAAAGAGGGAGTAAAAACAGAGGCCGCAGTGATTGTTTATAAAATTCAAATTGGCGTCTTCAGGAATGAACCTAACAAAGAAGCTTTACATCTTATTCCCGCCGTTTCCACCATTTCAATACCGGAAAAAGGATTGACAAAGTATTATGCCGGCCATTATGATTCATATGTGGAAGCACAACAGATGATTGATTCGGTACGAAATGCTGGTTTTACCGGCGCCTTTGTCGTCGCGTTTAAAGGGGAGCAACAAATCAATCTGTCGGAGGAGCTTAAAAAATAGAGATTGGTTTTTTACAAAAAAAAATGCTTATTTTAAGGAAACTTTAAGCTATGGTATCATTTAGTAGAAAGAGTGAGAAGGAAAACAGGAGAAGCTCTGGCGAGTCGGATCGGTTGTTGGTGCTGCATAATGATGACATCAATACCTTTGAACATGTAATGGAAGCACTGTGTGAAGTGTGCAGTCATGATGGAATTCAGGCTGAACAGTGTGCATTGATTACCCATTTTGTAGGAAAGTGTGAAATTAAACGAGGTAGTTGGCATGATTTATATGCTTTGAAAGAATTATTGACTCAGGAGAAATTATCTGTAACCATTGAATAGCCTTATATGTCTACACTTGTTATTGTTTTGATTATTCTGCTCGGCATGTTTTTGTTGATTCTTGAATTTTTTGTTTTTCCCGGGGTTACAGTGGCGGGTATTGGTGGCTTGATTTTCACCGCCGGAGGTATCTTTTTGGCATACGATAAGTTCGGATCCACGGGTGGGCACGTGGCCTTAGTTTCAACCATGTTTGTGGGAGTGTTAATGCTGGTGCTTTCGTTTCGGGCCGGTACCTGGAAGCGTTTGATGCTCGACTCTTCCATCAAAGGACAAGTGGAAACGGTTGAAGCCAATATGGTTAAGGAAGGGGATGAAGGCGTTGCCGTGACACGTTTAAATCCAATTGGAAAAGTACAGATTAATAATTTGCTGATGGAAGGGAAATGTCCCGGTCATTTTGTGGATGAAAATACAGAAGTAATAGTTCAGAAAGTTTTTAAAACATACGTTATTGTTAAACCAAAAAATAAAAATTAAATGGCAGGAATAGCACCTATTTTCTTAATAGCAGCAATCATTGTTGTTGTTTTTCTGTTCATGTACTATGTGCCCATATTGTTATGGTTCTCAGCACTGGTATCGGGCGTCCGTATTTCGTTGATTCAGCTCGTTTTGATGCGCATCCGTAAGGTTCCACCAGGAGCCATTGTGCGGGCTCTGATTGAGGCCTCTAAAGCCGGTATTTCGGGGGTTAAGCGCGATGAGCTGGAAGCACACTATTTAGCAGGGGGGCACATTGATAATGTGGTTCATGCATTAGTTTCGGCGTCTAAGGCCAATATTGATCTGAATTTTCAGATGGCTACAGCTATTGATTTGGCTGGTCGTGATGTGTTTCAGGCAGTTCAAATGTCGGTTAATCCCAAAGTGATTGACACGCCGCCGGTAACGGCTGTGGCGAAAGATGGTATTCAGTTAATTTGTAAAGCCCGTGTGACCGTGCGTGCCAACATCAAACAATTGGTGGGTGGTGCCGGTGAAGAAACTGTTCTGGCACGTGTTGGTGAAGGTATTGTATCGTCTATTGGTTCTTCCACGTCGCACAAAGCGGTATTGGAGAATCCGGATTCCATTTCCAAAGTAGTTTTGGAAAAAGGATTGGATGCTGGTACGGCCTTTGAAATTCTATCCATTGATATCGCCGATATCGACATCGGTAAAAACATTGGTGCCGGTCTGCAAATTGATCAGGCCGATGCGGATAAGAATATTGCGCAGGCAAAAGCTGAGGAGCGTCGGGCAATGGCCGTAGCCCTGGAGCAGGAGATGAAGGCAAAAGCACAGGAAGCAAGAGCCAAAGTAATCGAAGCTGAAGCGGAGGTGCCTAAAGCATTGGCAGAAGCTTTCCGCTCGGGAAACTTAGGTGTAATGGATTACCTGAAGTATAAAAATATCGAAGCGGATACGGCGATGCGTGATTCAATCGCTAAACCGGGCAATAAACCGCCCAAAAAAGATAATTAATTTTAAAAGGCTCCGAAAGGAGCTTTTTTTTTGGCCTGTAATTAGTTGAGAGGATCCTGGTGGGGGGCGCTGTGAAAAATGTTTTCATTTTTTGAAAAAAGTGTTTGGAGATCTAAATACATTTCTTACTTTTGCAATCGCAATCGCAAAGGGGACGAGGGTTAGAGCGGACCAAGCGATGAAAACTGTAAAGAGAGTTTTTGATCATGCAAAATATTGGAGAGGTGGGTGAGTGGCTGAAACCACCAGTTTGCTAAACTGACGTACGGGTAACTGTACCGGGGGTTCGAATCCCCCTCTCTCCGCAATTTTTTTGATTTAATAGTTCGGGGTGTAGCGCAGTTGGTAGCGTACCTGGTTTGGGACCAGGGGGTCCCAGGTTCGAATCCTGGTACCCCGACAACGAAGAGTAAAGCAATGGCGTTATTCTTTTTTTCGCATAACTATTAAATCACTAAGAGAGTATTTCGGGGTGTAGCGCAGTTGGTAGCGTACCTGGTTTGGGACCAGGGGGTCCCAGGTTCGAATCCTGGTACCCCGACAGAGTAAAGGGATAAACATTGTGTTTATCCCTTTTTTTGTGTTTTTAAGGTGCGTTTGGAAGCCGAACGACTAGTGTTAAGCCGTGTGGTCCGACACTTGAATCATCTGCCGCTAACTGGCGGATCGATGGTTTGTCTTCAGCCGGCTTTCTGATTTCTGGCAGGTAACTGCTCAATCACTGTTAGGCCTCTCGCCAAATTAAAACTATCTCCTTGACGGGTGGTCTGTCACTTGCCGTTTGGAAGAGGGGGTGTCCACCATCCACGAGGTGTCTGTCGGCCGGCAGCTATGCCAATGACGGTTGATTTTTACCTTGCCCGGCGGCGAGACGCTGAAAAATCGGCATTAGCCCTGCTGCTATTTGGCAACTTCATTTTCATCCAGAGACTGTATCATTCAACGGTAAAATACCTGGGCAGCGTCATTATTTCTGATAGAGTTGGGATAATTCCCTCAGCAACAACTTCTGAAAGTTCATTTTTTTCTATATATTTAATAAGGGGATCTGGTTTTAATCGCTGATCCTTCGTAACAGTCACTTGTGTTAATAGAAAATGAAACTGATGAAGTATGAAACAGCTGCTTGTTTTTCTTCTCATACATCTGTTTGCCGAAACGATACTTGCAAGACCCAAATTAACCTATTATGGAAGTGCCAATAATGCCCCGTTCGAATACTTAACCAATTCGGGTGAAGCAAAAGGTTTTTACATTGATTTATTGCGGGAAATTGAACCGCTATCTGGCTACGACATATCCGTGGTGCTGGGTAATCGGGATCTCTTGGTTAGAGAGATGAATGCCGATGATACGGATATAATTATTTCAACCATTTTTGATGGAGATGATGACCATTTGCGATTCACCAGTCCGATAGCCTACTTGCCTTATTCCATTTATTGTAATTCCCGTGAATATTTCAATCAGCTCGATGTATTTGATGAAAAGGATGTGTGGGTTAATGCGGATGAGGTGCTGTTGAATTATGTACAGTCTATAGGAACCAACCGGAATATTTTTGTCACTGGTCGGTTGGATACCTTATTTACCGGACTGACAGAGGGGAGCGTCAGAGCCCTTTTTGCACCCACCTTTCAAGGTGATTATCTGGTGCGCCAATACGGGCTAAAAGACATTCGTAAATATACCCCCACTGATGCCGTGTTTAAAAGTTGTTTTGCCCTGGCAAAAGAGAACGAGAAGATGACTGCGATTATCAATAATGCATTGATTAATTTAAGGCAAGGTGGGCGTTATGGGGATCTTTTCGATAAGTGGTTTTCTACCGGACAGTGCTTGCCGCAAGGCCGCTTTTCAGAATTTAAAAACATTGCCATTACCATTTTGAGTGTATTATTGATTTTGAGTAGCTTATTGTGGAATTTCTTTTTGCGCCGCAAAGTGCGGCTTAGAACCGAGGAATTAACCAAAGCCATGAGTTTTCAGAAGAGCATCTTGAAAAAGCTTTATTTTAGCGAAAAAAAATACTACGGATTATTCGCCAATATGTCCAATAGTGCTTTTATGGCGCAAGTGTTGTATAATAAAGAAGGGGTCGTGGATTTTGAAATAAAGGAAGTAAACAAAGAGTTTATGGCCCTTTTTAATATTATGCCCGAGGATATTATTGGTAAGCGGATAACCGATTTGTACTCGGAACCCATATTTAATCAGAGATTGTTTTCTGTTTTTCGCCGGATTCAGGCTAATGGAAAGCCGCAATCCATGGAATTATTTGATCAGATCTTGAAAAAATGGATTTTGGTTACTGGCTTTCAACCCGATAAGGATCATGTGGCCTGTGTGATTGAAGATATTACCGAAAGTATTATTGCCACACAACTCATTAAGGAGTCGGAGAAGAAGTACCGCGAACTGATGAATAATGCCAGTGTGGGAATTACCCTGATTGATTTGCAAGGTAAGGTGCAGTTTATCAATAAACGCGGTGCCCGAAACTTTGATCAATCCGCGGACCGCATCATTGATAAACGGCTGAACCAGTTTTTAGACCCTCAAAATGCGTCTTATTACATGCGCCAATTGGCACATATTGTCAAGGAAGGCACGGTGTCCGATTTTGAAGAAACCCTCTTCATCAATGGGAAGGAGAAAAGTTATTTGTCCAATTATCAACCCATCCGAACTAACGGGAAGATTACGGGGGTGCAGATCATCTCGCAGGACATCACCGATAAAAATAATGCTCAAAAAGAATTGCAGGAAAGTGAGCGAAAGTTCAGGCTCTATTTTAAAAATGCACCCATCTGCATCTTGATTTTGGACAATGAGATGAATATCCTGATGGCTAATCATGCTTCTACCGAACTACTCAAACAAACGGAAGATGAACTCCTGGAAACCAATTTGGCTTATTTTCTGAGGTCCGCCCATTTTGTGAAGATCAAGTTGGCTTTGAATAAGATCCAGATTAATGAATCCATTCGCATTTCTGATTTGCAGCTGCGCACACGCCATCGCGAAGTATTGGATGTGCTCTATGAGTTTGTGGTGCTGACTGCTAACACCCGTATTTGTTTTGTGCAGGACATCACCCAGTTGAAAGAAAAGGAAGTGCGTCTTCAACGGGCCTTGAAAAAGGCGGAAGAATCGGATGAATTGAAGTCGGCCTTTTTGGCCAATATGTCACATGAAATCCGGACCCCCATGAACGCGATTCTGGGTTTCTCTCAGTTGCTGAAATCCAAGAAAAATTTGACCATCGACTCGCGCAATAAATATGTGGATATCATTAACCAACGGGGACGCGATTTGCTGCGAATTATTAATGACATTGTGGATATTTCTAAGATTCAATCGGAACAGTTGGAGATTAAGCCGACGCCGGTCAGTATGACTCAACTGATGGGGGAGGTTCAATACATTTTAAAAAATGAGCTCAAGGAAAAAAACAAAGAGCATATTAAGTTGAACTTTACCTATGAGGAGTACCAGTTTTTATCGGATGATTTACGGCTCAAGCAAATCATCACGAACCTGGGTACAAATGCCATTAAATTCACTGAAAAGGGCGCGATTGATGTATCCTGCCAGATGGTGGTCGAAAGGGCAAATGACCATTTACTGTTTTCGGTGACGGATACGGGTATTGGCATCTCCAGGGAAAAGCAGGAGTTGATCTTTGAGCGCTTTCGTCAGGCCGATCAGGCTCACTCCCGTCTGTTTGGGGGTACCGGTCTGGGATTAGCTATTAGTAAAGGGCTTACACAGCTTTTGAATGGCAAAATCTGGTTAGAATCGGAATCCGGTGGCCCTACCACTTTTTATTTAATGATCCCATTTAGCCCGGTCATCGAAGTCTTTTCGGTTTAATAAATCGTCTATCTTTTTGATATATGCAGCCACAACAACTATTTGAAGACATCCGAGCCTATTGTATCCGTCATCAGGATGCGACCACCGTGGCCAGGTACAGCCGTTATTTTAAAGAAGGTTACGATGCCTATGGCTTAACGCAGGAATTGGTGGAGCAGAAAAGTAAAGCCATCCTGGCCCAGCCAAAAGTCGATTTGAAATTGGTGTTAGCCACCAGTCGCTTATTGATTCCGACAGGTAAATATGAGGAAACCAGTTTTGCCTATTTGCTTACGAAAGCCTTCATTAAGGAGTTTGACCGTTCTGCTTTTGAGGCTATTGAAGAGTGGTTTAAACGGGGCATTATTAACTGGGCGCATGCCGATGTAATGGGTGGTGAATTATTGCCCCATTTTATTCGTAAGAAGATTGTTTCGTTGAGTGATTTTGCAGCTTGGCGCCAGGCAAGTAATAAGTTTCAGCGTCGAGCCGTACCTGTTACTCTTATTAAACCATTCAAGGAGGGATATGAATTGTCAGCCTTGCTGGCATTTGTGGAGCCGTTAATGCTGGATCAGGAGCGGGTGGTGCATCAGGGCATGGGCTGGTTTTTACGCGAATGTTGGAAAAAGCAACCCCAACCGGTGGAGGCTTTTCTTCATAAATGGAAAAACCAGGCGGCACGGTTGATATTTCAATACGCCACAGAGAAGATGAGCAAGGAATATCGGCAGCAATTCCGCAAATCGAAAAAATAGACAGCCATCAAAAGAATACTGATATTCATCTGATGACTGTAGCTTATGTTTTTGTTCGTTGTTCCCCTGAGATGAACACCTTTCTGGGGCTCAAATAGGTTTAAACTTCATCTGGCCAAGGGAGTAATTGGTGTGTTTGGGCCTTAGTTGGTCGCAAGGCTTCTACGGCACGGAGATAACGCCCCAGGATACCACTCAATTCCTTTACTTTTTCGGGCTGATGCTTGGCCAGGTTCGTTTGTTCGCCAAGGTCATCGCTCAAATTATACAATTCAAACGTCCCTGTTTTATACCAATAGATGAGTTTGAAATCCCCTTGGCGTACGGCGCTGAACGTTCCGATACCAGGTCCCGAGGCACCCCATTTATTTGGATAATGCCAGAACAGCGGACGATCAGAGTCCTTTTTTTCGCCCTTTAAAACAGAAGCAAAGCTGATGCCGTCCAGCTGCTGTTTGAGCTGAGGTGTGGGTATGCCGGCCATCTCCAGGAGGGATGGAAAATAGTCATCTATGATAACCGGATTGTCGGTGCGTTGACCGGCAGGTGTTACGCCCGGCCAGTAAGCAATCATTGGCACTCGTATGCCGCCTTCATAGGCCGATCCTTTGCCGCTGTTTAAAGGTTTGTTGTGGGTATGCAGCTGGCCGGCGCGGGTATGGGCACTGAGGCCTCCATTATCGGACATGAAAAGTATAATGGTGTTGTCTGCAATGTCTTTGGTTTGGAGGTAATTCAGGATGTCACCTAAACTGGTATCCATGCCTTCCAGCAAAGAAGCATAACGGGCTTCCACATCTGGCAGACCGGCTTCCAGGTATTTTTGATAGTAGCGGTGATCTGGTTGGATAGGGGTGTGCACAGCATAATGAGCCATGTATAAGAAGAAAGGCTGGTCATTGGTTAAAGCGGTATCCATGGCTAATAGGGCTTCACGGGTCAAAGCATCGGATAAATGGATGTCTTTTCCGTGATATTTCTCCAAACCGGGTACCGACCAAATTTTTAAAGGCAGCCCATTTTCATCATTGCCAAAGTTATCGAGTCCTTGATAGGAAGCCGGTGCCCCTGCCGCATGTCCGGCTATGTTTACATCAAATCCCAGGTTTAATGGATTTTCGCCTGGTGTGGTGATGGCACCGAAATGGGCTTTGCCGCAATGAATTGTGTAATAGCCGTTTTCTTTAAGTACGGTAGGTAAGGTGGTAGCGGTTACGGTGCGAGGAATGGAATCAGCCGGAGATAATCCGTTGAAATTCCATTGCGGAAAGTTCAGCTGATCATCCGGACTGTCGGTGGATTGATTGTATTGTAAGGTCCAATTGGTAACGCGGTGTCGGGCGGCATTCATACCCGTTAAAAAACTAACCCGGGTGGGCGAGCAAACATTGCAGGCATAGGCTTGTGTGAAAACCAGGCCTTGATTCGCCAGTCGTTCCATGGAGGGAGTGTGGTATTTTTTATTGAGGGGTGTTGCATGGTCCCAAAAGGGAACCGAAGTATCCTGCCACCCCATGTCATCTACTAAAAAGACAATGATGTTTGGGGCTGGTGAGGGAGTATGACAGCTGGTCGTAAAAATCGATGCCATAGCCGCAGCAGCTAAAGAGACTGTTTTGAAAAGGGTTGATGTTTTTATCATAGAAGTTTTGAATTTGTTCTTAAGGATTCCTTACAAATGTACGTTCAATGGCTGGTTCACCAGGGCTATTATTATTCAAAAAGGGGGTGTTTGTATTCATTTGAGCGTTATTCAAAGCGGTCAAACTTGAATTTGATGGGCGCGTTTCCTATCTTTCATAGGAAGCTGTTGATATAAGGATAATCACTTTTAATAGTACCTAAAATGAAAAAAGTAATGTGGATTTTATTAGTTGTCATTGTCGCCACCCTATTGGGGGGTATTATCTGGTTATTGACCATTGATGGATCATATCATGTCAAGAAATCGGTCCTCATCAAAGCCACACCCGAGGAGGTGTATCAGGCTGTCGCTGATTTTAATACCTGGACCATCTGGTCTCCCTGGCTGTGCATGGAACCCACTGCTGAGGTGACAATTTCAGCCGATGAAAAATCGCAAGGTGCGGTTTATGCCTGGGTTGGAAAGATGGTGGGTTCCGGTGAAATTGAACACAAGCAATTGGATACGAATACATTTATCGATCAGCAAATTCGCTTTCACCAACCCTTCAAATCTCAATCAGATGTGTATTGGGAATTTGAATCAGCGGGTGAGGGCACAAAAGTAACCTGGGGCATGAGGGGGAAAATGCCTTTTTTCTTCAGATTTATGGCCAAACAAATGGAGCCCTGGATCGGCATGGATTATGAACGGGGCCTGAAGATGCTCAAAGATTACCTGGAAAAAGGCAGTATTGCCTCGCACATTTCGATTGAAGGTATCGCCGAATTTCCTGAAACGCATTATGTGGGAATTAAAGTGACTTGTCCCATGGATGAGGTAGGACCATCGATGAAGAAAAGTTTTACCGCACTGGGTGAATTCTGTGCGAATGAAGCCATTACCTATGATAAAGCTTTTTCAGTGTATCACAAATTTGACTTTACGGATCCGGAATGTACCTATACTTCGGCAGTACCTGTTGTAGCTGGTTTTACGGTTTCCAATGAGGCGTTTTATGCCGGACGGATACCGGCGCTCAAGGCTGTGAAAGTGGTGTTCACAGGTGATTACGAGCATTTGGGAAACGGGTGGTCAGCGGCCTATAGTTACTTGCGGTATAAAAAGCTAAAACAGAATAAAACCATCGATCCCCTGGAAGTATATATCACCGATCCCCTGGCAGAACCGGATCCGGCCAAGTGGATCACGGAGATTTATTTGCCCATCAAGTGATGGTATTGCTGTTAATACCAGCAAGGGATGCTTTTTTGAAAGTATCCCTTTTTCATGTGGATTCACCGTCAATAGGAAAACAATTTGGGAGGGATTCAAACAAATGGAGTAGATACCTGTTTAACGACAAATTCTAAATATGCGTGTGGAGCGAAAACGAAAACAACTGAATCCGGTTAATGTCATTGATATTTCGGAAATAGCAGCTGGAGTATATTACTTAAAACTAAAGCGCCCGTTTGATTTTATTGCCGGGCAGGTTATTGCCCTGGCGATGCAGCCGGAGGCCGAACCGCGTTTGTACAGTATTGCTTCGGGGATAAATGAGGATTACATCGGGATATTGTTTGATCTCAATCCGGATGGCGAACTAACGCCCCAGTTGGTGAATTTGAAGGAGGGAGAGACCGTGTTTATGTCTGATCCGTTTGGTAAATTTCATTGCGCGCCCGAGCCAGCTGTTTGGATCGCTACCGGAACCGGCATTGCACCTTTTATTTCAATGGTACGATCGGGTCGAAGTACGGATGTGCAGTTGATTCATGGGGCCAGGTATTTAAAGGATTTCTTTTTTAGCACCCTTTTTAAATCAGAATTGGCTACCGCCTATATGCGCTTTTGCACCGCCGAAACCGGAGATGGGGTTCGGCAAGGGCGGCTCACCGATTTCCTTCGAATGAAAGATGATTTATCAACAGATATTAAATACTATCTTTGCGGCAGTTCTCAGATGGTGATTGATGTGCGGGAAATTCTTTTGTCCAAAGGCATTCCATATGATCACATCATAGCGGAGATCTATTTTTAAATAACAAAAGACTGGTTGAATGGAGAAGGATGTATTGTTTGGAAAAACACTGAACGAATTAAAAGATATTGTATCGCAATTGGGATTGCCTGGGTTTACGGCCAAGCAATTAACTGAATGGATGTACAAAAAGCATGCGTCCTCCTTTGACCAGATGACCAACCTCTCCAAAAAAGCGCGTCAGTTACTTATCGAAAAGTATGATGTGGGCTTGATGCCGCCAAAATCCTTTCAGGAATCGAAGGATGGGACCAAAAAATATTTGTTTGAGACCCACGGGCATCAGTTTATCGAAACGGCCTACTTACCTGAAGAGAACCGCAATACCCTTTGTGTGTCTTCTCAGGTGGGCTGTAAAATGGGCTGTCTCTTTTGTATGACGGCGCGTCAGGGATTTCAGCGTCAATTGACAGCCGGTGAAATTGTGAATCAGATCGCCAGTTTGCCGGAGTTTGAAACGTTAACCAATGTGGTGTACATGGGGATGGGTGAACCCATGGATAACATTGATCATGTATTAGCCAGTCTGGAAATCCTTACTTCTGACTGGGGATTTGGCTGGAGTCCACGGCGGATTAATGTATCGACCATTGGGGTTGTGCCGGCCATGCGGCGGTTCATTGAAGAATCCGAAGCGCACCTGGCCATCAGCTTACACTCGCCCTTTAATAAAGAGCGTAACCAATTGATGCCCATTGAAAGTGTATACTCCGCCGAGCAAGTGGTCGCTGCCTTACGCGACTATGATTTTGGCCGTCAGCGCCGCATTTCCTTTGAATACATCATGTTTAAAGGCGTCAATGATTCTGTTGAACATGTGAAGGGTTTAACCAAATTACTCAATGGTATCCGTTGCCGCTTGAACCTGATTCATTTCCATCCCATCCCGGATTCGCCACTACGAGGTAGTGATTTTAAAACGATGGAATGGTTTCGTGATCAATTGTCAAAGAAAGGCTTAACCACGACCATTCGCAAATCACGTGGGGAAGATATTTATGCTGCTTGTGGATTATTATCCACCAAAGAACTTATTAAACAAGAAAAAGATAAAGATTACTAGTGTTTATCTTTTGTATTGCTTATGAAAGCGTGAATGTGTACTTTTATTGATTATTGGGGCTTGCATCTTGTTGATTATTATCAAAATGTAGAAATTAAAAATATTTGTGTATTTTTATTGGCAAATGTTTGATTACTATTTAAAATTAGCATAAATTTATTATATGCTTTAAAGATAGTAGTAATTAACACTTTTCGACATGCTAAAATTAATACTCCATGGCATCGTAGGTGGAGATGCTGAAGTGAAAGAAGTAGGGCAGAAAAAAGCCATTAATTTTCAAGTCGCCGTTTCGATGGATTACAAAGACGCCCAAGGTAATAAAGTGGAACGAACCGAATGGGTAAAGGCTGTAATTTGGAAGAATGATCGGCAAAGCACAAAGATTTCGGAATATCTGAAAAAAGGAAAACGAGTTCTTATAGAGGGAATCCCCGGAAGCCAAGGCTTCCAAAATAAGGCTGGAGAGGTGAATTCGGCTTTGAATGTAACGGTTAAGGAACTGGAGTTTCTTAATTAACTTTTCACCAAATAGTAAACGGGAATAAGCTGTCTTGAAAAAGGCAGCTTTTTTTGTGATTGCCCATCTTGTATTGAAATATTGCTGTTGGGCTGCATTATTCTTATTATTTTTGAAGATCGTAAAACTATAAGATATGTCTATGAATCGATTATTAATAGTAAGTTGTTTGCTCCTGCTTATGGCCAGTTGTGGTCCTACCCGTGAAGAATTGGCCAAAGGTAAATATGTGGAAGCTGAGAGCCTTTTCAATGCCAAACAATTCAACGATGCTAAATTAATTATCGATTCCATTGCGGATCTCTTTCCCGATCAAATCGAATATGTGACACGTGCCAATACTCTCTTGCGCACCATTACCATTCGTGAACAAGAGGAAAACCTGGTTTTTCTGGATAGTATGTTACTGGTTAAGGAGAATGAACTCGAACCATTGATGAAGAACTTCCGGGAATCTGATGAATACGGGCATGACAAAATACTGATTCATAGGCGTCAGAAACCCGAAAACTCCTACGATCGTGTTTACCTGAGGGCGCATTTGGATACCAAAGGCGAGTTTTACATATCAAGTCGGTATACCGGTTTGGAATGGATTCATCACAATCAAATAAAGGTTTACAATAGTGGGAATAAGGTGTTGAGTGAAATCGTTCCTGAGGATGGTTTTCAAAATCGTCATTTTGAGGATGGGGAGAATAAATGGGAAGTAGTGAATTATAAAGATGGCAAGGATAATGGGGTGATTGACTTCATTGCCTCCAATTGGGATCAGTCCCTTAAAGTGCAGTTCATCGGAAAGAAGCATTATTATATACTGATGGAGAAATTCGATAAGGAAGCCATTCGGGATGGGTATGAGATTTCTTTTGTGTTGAAAGATATCGCCCGTATCAAAGAAGAAAAGGAAAAAGTGGAGAAGGAGTTGGTGCGGCTCAAACCGGCAAAATAGTCCGACAGTCTTATGATATTATCAAAAGGGTTCAGGTTCATTTCTGAACCCTTTTTTTATCGTGGCAGCTACACTCCGGGTAGCGTATTAGGAACTTGAAATGCCCTTAGTAAATATCCAAATCTTTGGCTACATGGACCTTTCCTGAATACTTTTCAGATATTTCCTGTAATAGTTCCGCTTCGGTAGCTCCCCAAAATAATATGTGGTACAGCACAATGCGTTTGGGTTGAGCCTTCGATGCCATTTCAGCCAGCTCGTAAGTAGAAGTATGATTCTTGGCATGGTACGACTTCCAAAACTCGGTTTTGGTATCGTATGACTTTTTATAATACACCTCATGAATAAGTATGTCTGCATCTTTTGAATAGTCCATTACCTTTTCTGAAGGAGCGCAGTCACCAGAAATCACAATGACTTTATCTGGAGTGGTAAAACGAAAGCCCCAGGCGTTGGGCCAGCTACCATGTGTGACCGGAAAGGCTTCCACTGTCACGTTTTCATCGCTATAGATAGGGCCTTCCTGCATAATCTGGTGACTATTCACACGCCACCCTTCATTATTGGCAGGTTCTAATCCGTAAAGGCGGTATCGGATATCTTCTTCATAGGCTTTCAGCAGGTGGTCAGTCATGTTGGAAATGCCTTCCGGACCATAAACCTCCAGTGGTTCATTCCGCCCCATGACCCAAGGTGTAAGAATTAAATCCGCATAGCCTGTTGTGTGATCGGAATGTAAATGGGTGAGGAAGGCACGTTTTATATTTTTAACATCCAAACCTTCGATAGTACCTCCATATCTGGGGGATAAAGCAGCAGCCTGGCGAATCAAACCAGGTCCGAAATCAACGATATAAGGGGTGTTATTTACGACAATGGCCACCGAGCAACCCGATTGGAAAGGTGAAGGGTTGGGATTTCCAGTCCCCAATAACACCACTTTTGTAATTTCAGAATTGGAAAAATCACGTTGCGCCCAAGCCAGGCTTGAAGAAAGTGTCAGAACAAATAGGAGAATAAATGGATTCAGTTTCATTTCTGTTTTTTTTCTAAAGATAAGTGATACATCGCAATAAAGAATACTGAAATATCAGTATAGGATCGCTACTGAACGGCCCTTACATTTGTCACAGAATACTAACTCAATAGAGCGTAATGATGAGACAGCAATTTTTTGTTTGTGGATTAATATTGATGTGTGTGTACCGCATTAAGGGCTCAAACACCGGTACAAACCATTAGAGGGCGGGTTTTGGATCAGGACTCGGAACTATCCTTACCGGGTGTGCATGTGGTTGTTTTGGATACCGATCCGCAAATGGGCACCATCACCGATCTGGATGGCTACTTCGTTTTGGACGGTGTGCCAGTGGGACGGCATCATGTACAAGTGAGTCTGCTGGGCTATGAACCCGCTATTATGCCTGAATTAATGGTCGGTTCAGGTAAAGAAGTGGTGCTGAATCTCACCTTGAATGAAGCCTTTCAGCAACTGGATGAGGTCGTTATAAAACCTGAGCTTCGGAAAGATAAAGCACAAAATAACATGGCCACCTTATCGGCTCGGTCCTTTTCGGTGGAAGAAGCCGGACGCTACGCCGGTGGCTGGAATGATCCCTCCCGTCTGGCCAGCTCCTTTGCCGGGGTGTCTATGTCGGAAGGCGTGAATGACAATGCCATTGTGGTGCGCGGCAATGCCCCCAAAGGGATATTGTGGCGCCTGGAAGGGGTAGAAATTCCGGCCCCCAATCATTTGAATGGTGTTAATAATGGAGGTGGGATCGAAACCGTTTTCAGTGTGAACATGCTGGATAATTCCGATTTTTTCACCGGGGCTTTTCCCGCCGAGTATAGCAATGCCATGTCGGGTGTGTTTGATATTAATCTGCGGAAGGGAAACAATAGTAAACGGGAGTCCGCTTTTCAAATAGGTACCCAAGGCATTGATATTGGTTCAGAAGGCCCCTTCAAAAAAGGGGGAGAAGCCTCCTATCTGTTTAATTACCGCTATTCAACCATGGGGTTGGTTGGCCAGATCGCGACCATGGATGTGGGCTTGCCTAAATACCAGGATTTGAGTTATAAGTTGCATCTGCCCACTAAAAAAGCCGGCACATTTTCACTGTGGGGCATTGCCGGATTGAGCAGTGTGGCCTTTGATCCCGATGAGGATCAAAACGAGTGGGAATCCTCCTGGGATAATAATCAGTACGACACCGGTTCCGATATTGCTGCAGGGGGACTCAACCATCGCATCAAACTGACCAATAAAAGTTATCTTTTTTCCTCTGTTTCGGGTACCTGGGATCAATTCACCATGGAGAGTAATCAATGGCAACGCGATGGATCGATTATTCCCCTAGCCAATCATCAGGAGCAGAATTACAAAGTAAACATTAGCTCTTATGTGAATCATAAATTTGGAAACCGGCATACTAACCGCACGGGTATCGTTTACAATCATCTCCACTTTAACCTGGACATTATGGGAAACCCAGATCCGGCCACCCATGATCAATTGGTGCGCATTGCCAGGCAAAAGGGCCAGGCCTGGTACATGCAAGCCTACACGCAGTCCAAAATAAGGGTGACCCCCGTGTTTGATATCAATGCCGGTTTGAATGTATCTTATTTTGGTTTGAATGAAGAAGTGATCCCCGAGCCGCGTGTTGGCATGACCTGGCGTTTCATCCCCAAACATTCCTTTAGCTTGGCTTATGGGAAGCACAGCCGACTGGAGCCACTGCGTTTTTACAAGGCGGAAGATGAAAACGGATGGGCCCTCAATCCCGATTTAAAGATTACCAAAGCCCATCACATTGTTTTTTCCTACGACTGGTTGATCAGTGATGGGATGCGGGTAAAAGTAGAACCCTACTATCAACAACTGTATGATGTGCCCGTGATCGATGGTTCCTCCGAGTCGCTGCTCAATTACAGCTACGACATGTACTTTACCGATCCCTTGGTCAACGACGGAACCGGAACCAATATGGGGGTAGATATCACCATGGAACGCTTCCTGCGCGATGGCTATTATTACCTGCTAACGGGTTCTTTCTTCGATTCGAAATACGAAGGTGGCGATGGTGTGGAGCGCAACACCACATACAATCGAAACATGGTCATTAACTTCCTGGCAGGAAAAGAATGGCAGGTGCGTAAGAATAATATTTTGAGTGTGAACGGAAAAATAGCCTTCATGGGTGGCAACCGGTTTACACCCTACGATTTGCAAGAGTCCCAGCGTCTCGAAATGGTGGTAGAAGACGACAGTCGTGCCTTTGAGTGGCAGGAAAGCCATAAGTTCTACACTGATCTGGCCCTGAATTACCGCATCAATCGGGAGAGACTCTCTCATGTATTGGTGATGCAATTTAAAAACACGCTAATGGAAAGTGAAATGTTCGGGTGGGCTTACAATTTCGATAAGCAAACCGTTGAACCTCATGAAATGACCATGATTTATCCATTTTTGAGTTACCGCATTGAGTTTTAATTCCTGTCTTTTTCACCCGCTGGCTTTCAACATAGCACAATGTCAGCGGGTGGATTAAGTCCTTTCAGTCTTTTGATATTCTATTTTTTCAGCCCGCCTCGGCTCAAGAATGTTCCATGTTAAATCGGGAAGTTTTCGGTCCTATTCCTCACCAGTGTTTCTTGGGTGTTCGGTTTACTCCTGGTAGCTGCGGAGTATTCACAGCATCTCCCATCCGAAGCTGATGAGGAGTGCTGCAGTTTGTCCTACCCTCCTGCAGTACCAACCTTATAGTATCGGGTGTTGCCTCTTACCCCATAAGTCTATTGGATCGTACGATCAAATTTAACGGACTTACCGATCGAATCAAAAGGATCATGTGATCCAATGGCAGGATAGGAGAAGGATTGTGAGTCGGTATCGGGAAACTTCTGATAGTGGAACTGGTAATGGTGTTTATCGGGTGGTATAGGGATCCAAAAAAAAGGAGCTACACACAGTAGCTCCTTTTATATTTATCCGTTTTTTGTGTCTATTACATCAACGCATTAAACTCTTCGGTAATTTTGAGAATCACTTCTTCAGATATTTCACTGTGTGTGCCTTGCTGCACGAATTTTCCCAGTTTAGATGTTTTTTCGGCTACCTGTTTGTTGCCATATGCACCGTCTTTGATCTTATCGGATACTGTTTTGCAATCATCCAGAATGTCAGCCAACTTGCTGTAATTGAATACAACGGTTGATTTTTTACCATATTTAATCACAAATAAGGGTTTGATATTTGGTTTTTGGGTCTCATTACCAGTGGTCAGGGATATGCCTGCACCAAGCGTTGTGCTACCAGCGCCCCCTTCTTCGATGATGTAGTTTTTGTAGAGTGATAATTTGCCGGTTATAACTTCTTCTAAAAATTCTTCATTACCACTAAAACTCACGGCAGTAGGATCAGTGAATTTGGTTTTAACATACTTCATTCCCAATATTTCATAGGAAGCAATTTCTTTGGGATCTAGCATATGTTTGTCTGTTACCCCGCCATTGGCGCTTGTATAGGTTGCAAGGTCATAGATTTTAAAGGCTTTACCTGTTTCTGATGGATCAAGTCCATAAGGAGTAGAATACTTGATGATACCCGGCTTTTGATCGCCCTTGGAAGTTGTGTACATTACATTGTAGCAATTCTTGTTAAGTGGGGGCAAATCACTTAGTTTTGCATAGTCTGTAGCGTGGCCAACATTGGCAGCAAAACGCTTTTTATTTTTTTCGATAGCCTTAAACAGGTCTTTGTTGTTATAATTTACTTCAGTATATAAATCAATGGATTCCTGTGAGATGAGTTCCGGATTAACCAGGGCTAATAGCTCTAACATGTTGTGAGTAGCCACGCGAAGAATTTTCTTATGGGTTTTCAGATCGCCTTTATGCTGCTCAATTTGTGCTGACCAAAAATCAAAGATGTCTTTGTAGGCATCATACAAAGCCGTTGGAGATTTCCCCTTGTCGAAGGATTTCAAGAGTTCTTGAGCCCGCTCGTAAGGTTTGTCCCAAGCAGTGAAATCTTCTTTTTTAGTAGTTTTGAAAGATTGAACTTCAATTTCCTTGATGGTTGGGGTGTAAGATAATTCAGACTGAATGGCTTGCTTAACCAAATTAAACAGTTGCTGAATGGCTTGATTTTTAACATACTCCTCTACATTATCCATTTTTTGAGCGATGTGTTTTTCAATGGCTTCAGCATTTGGCACTACTTGTCCGGGCTGGCCATAGGAGCCTACTTCAGGTGGAAATAGCACAACTGCGGTTTTGTTTAAGGTGCTTAGATCGATGTTTTTTGCAAATTTCCCGTCAATATTAAGGGTCCAATTCAGTGGTACAGCATATTTGGCTCTGAAGTTAGTTCCGCTTGGACTTTCATCAATATCTATAAATTCTGGTGTTGGAAGTGTAAAACGATTGCTTTCAAGGGTGATTGTAACATCGGGGTTGACATTGGTGAATGTATAGCCTTGTATGGCCATAAATCCTACAACAGTGCGCTGATTGTATCCCATTTCAGTGTCAATTCCAGGTATGTCCTGTTGAATGGCTTCTGCATTCCAAATACAATTATAAGTGGATACGCCCGGCATCACCGTCAAAGGTAGGTTAATGTGTTTAACATCTATTTTTTCGTCAATGACGCGTTGCGAAAAAGTGACGGCGCTGGTTAATAGTAAACCAATGGCGATAAGTGTGGTTTTCATGATAAAATAATTTAGTGTTTAGTAATCAAATATATAAACATTTAGAATATTATTTATACCGGCATAATCTGTTATGTAACACTTAATCAAATGAAACTTTTTCGTGGAGTAGCTAAAGACTATAGATCAGCGTTCACGATGACTTTAGCGTGAGTAAGAGAAGTGTGAAATTAAGAATGTTTTTTGGTATTGTCCAGTGGATAATTAAAAAAAAACAGCTCTTTGCAAATGTGCATAGGGCTGTTTTCATGTTAGATTGATAACTGTTTGTTAAAAGTTAATATTGACTTTAATGCCCGGATAAACGCCCTCCAAGAAATCGTTAAAATAGAGCTGCGGAGTTAGGGAAATACCACTGGATATTTCTTTTTCCAAGCCTACCCGAAAGGTATTTTTCTCAAAGAGCTCCCCATTTCGTTTGGCCAGGTAACCCACCGATAATGTGTACCAACGGTCTTTTTCTTCTCCTTTGGGGAAATTGTGGCCATATCCGGCCGATACCCAATGGTTGATGTCCCCTTTACTGTTGCTTGAAAAGCAATACATCCAGTCATAGCCCACAAAAAAAATGTGTTTAAAAGATGTTTTTTGACCCAGTTTAACCGACATCCGGGTGTAAAACCCAGCGTTCCATTCACCTTTCACATGCTCCAGATTCGTCCCGAAACTTAATTCAATCACATCGGTGTTGTGCGGGCCTTTTTGGAGGTATTGAAGAGAGGGCTCACTGTTTTCGTCCACGCTTATCCAGGAAGTGAAGGGTTTATTAATGTGGTGTTTATTTGAATCATTGTTCAGCAGGGCTTCGGTGGTTTGGTACAATTGTTCGAAATTTATGTGTGTCAATTCTTCCAATTGAGTGATGGTGTTAAATTGGATCACCGTTTTACGGACCATACTCCTGAAGGCGTAGTTTATAATCTCCAGGCGGTGCCGTCCTTTGGTTAACAAAGCCAGGGTGGTATCAACCGGAAAGGTGATTTGCGTTAAAGGTGCATATTCCTTGAAGGAAAGGGTATACCGTTCGGACTCGTTGTTTTCGTGATTATACTGAAAGATAATGTGCATGTTTTTATCCGATTCCAGGACAGATGTGTTCAGTACTTTCCAACGTTGGGTGAACTCCTTTATTTGAACAGTTATGTTATTCAGCACATTTAAATCACCTTTTTTGTTATAGCAAGTCAGTTCGTCAATGGTCACGCCGTTTGGCATCATCAGCCGAATGGTGTCTCTGTAATACTCAGTATCTTTCTTGGCTTGCGAAAATGCGGAGGTACACCAGGTCGCCAGGCATAGGCTTATCATGAATAGTTTTTGCATCATAATGAAATATTAAGATTTTTGAAGGATTTATTTACCTGTCGTTTCTGAATAGTGGCGCCGACTTTTCAGGTTTTTCCAGGTTATTTTTTAGCGTCAGTTGAAATTGGCGAGGGGCTGACTTATGGCTTTGTGGCACTGCCTTTTCATACGCCGTTAGGGCAAGAAGGGCCTCTTCATCTATAGTAATCTCCAGCGTATTATCTTTCGGTGCTTGCGTTGCTTGTGTTTGCAGGGCATATGCATGCTCTATGTTTCGAAGATTACCCAGCAGTCCTTGAATACTGTCATTTAGTAGCATTTGACTGGAGGTCACTTGCTTTATCTGTTGCTTTAAGAGTTCGTTTTCATTTTCGACGGATTGATATTTCCTGGCCAATTTCGCGAGCATGGTTTGGGAATGAGGGGAATCAACTTCTTTTATTTTGGTCTTATAAATGATTTGAGGCTTTGATGGTGCTTGCTCCGTTGTAGGAATATTTGTGGGGCGTGTGTGTGTCGATTGTTCCAGTTGGTCTGCTAATGTCTGCTTTTCTTTCTTTAATTGCTGATTGGTGTACATGGCATTCAGCCATCCGCCTGCCAGAATACAAATCAGGATTGCAGCAGCCGCTCTGGTCCAGGAAAGAACCATAATCTTTTTTCCAGGGGCGGGGTGTATCGATTGCCAGAGGGCCTCTTTATTGAATCCAATATCGCTAGGTTGCTCATCCCAGGCATCGAAAGCCTTTTTTATATTATTTTCAACGGATTGCTTCATAGCTTATTTCTGTTTGTTTGATCTTCTCTTTTAAAATCCGGCGTGCCTTACAAAGTTGTGACTTGGAAGTGCCGGTTGATATGTTTAGCTGCTGAGCGATTTCTTCGTGGGTATATCCCTCAATGACATATAAACTAAAAATGGTACGGTAGCCATCCGGTAAATTCAATACCATTTGAATTAAATCATCTTCCAAGAGTTGTTCATCGGTAGTGATTGGCGCTTCTTCTATTTCTTCAATCAAGTCGAGCGTGTGCGTAAATCGTATGTTTTTTCTCAACTCCATCAGCGATTGGTTGATGGCTACTTTTTTCATCCAGGCTTTTAATGGTTTTTCATCCATGATATCGGTGCGCTCGATGTGGTTGAAGATGTTTAAAAAAGCTTGTGAAAGAACTTCTTCGCTAAGTTCCCGATTACTCAGGTAGCGAAAACAGATGCGGTATAAGTAACCAGCATATGAATCGAATAGCTGTTTCTGAGCTTTCGGATGTTTCTTTTTTAAAGCTTTAATTAATTTCTTCACAAATGGGGTTCTGTTTAAGTCAACCGTCATTCTTATGAATGCTGCAAAAATAGAAAGGGTTGCCTGTTTGGGAATTTATTCTTAAAAAAAAAGAACCGTTCTCTTTTTCGGTATAGAAAGAGAACGGTTCTTTTATGTTATTGATGAGGATCTAAAATCAGATCTCTGTATTAATCATCGAATATTTTGAGATGAGCGCATCAATCTCCTTTAGTACCTCCTTTTTCTTTTGTTCGAAAAGGGATTTGTAATACGAGATACCTTCCATCAGATTCTTCTGGAAAACGCTCAGCTGCTTTTTCTCCTTCGGATTTTCATGTTTCTGATAGTCTTGGAAACGTTCCTTGAAAATATCCAGGTACATATTCAATTCTTTCAGAAAAACATGAGGGCGCGGACGGTTATCCAATAAGTTGGTACGGCCATAAATGTGATCCACCATCTCTTTTAAAGTAGATGCATTGGAGTAGTAGGCCAGGTTCGGACCCGGACATACGGTTACTTTATCTGTTTCTTTAACCGGAATGTGTTTCGATTCAAGAGCAGATACACCTAATCCTACGCAAATACACTCTTTTTCAATGATGGATTCATATGATTTTTTGTATTCATCGGCCGGCAATTCCTGCTGCTTCAATTCTTCCAGTTTTTGTTTCTGGTATTGACGAGAGGCTGTACAAATTGGTTTTTCAGTGAATTCTGTATTGTACTTCAAAAATTGCTTGGTACACGCAGAACCGGGACGGTCCTCCTGGACACGCTGCAGGCGCAATTGGCTCATGGATGCTCCTCTGACGCTGTTGAAAGGTACACCCAAAGGTGATAAACCGCTAAAGTATAGATCATCTTCCTTGGCATCAGCCAGTAATTTCAAGGTAGACGGGTCGATGCTCACAGCTTCCGGAACCAGCATAAATGGTGTTCCCCAGCCAATACCATCCAGATTGTAATGACGCATCAGGAATTCATGTTCTTCATTGGTGCCAACGCCTCCCTGGGCCGTAATTTTCAACTCCGGTGTTTCAGTAGGAACGGTCAGTTCTTTTTTCGCTAAAGCTGATTCATAAACTTCCTTACAAGTGGTGAACAGCTGGTCGCGATTGGTACGAAACTCATCCAGGATGGGCCCCATCAGAACACCATTGGTAGGAAAGGCATGTCCGCCACAGTTAACCCCGGATTCAATGCGGTATTCCGAAACCCAAAGGCCTTTGGCAGCCAACATTTTTCCTTGCACAAAGGCCGACCGAAAATCACTCACTTTCAAAATGATTTTCTTTTTCAGTTTACCATTCATATCCGGAAAGAAGTCTTTGAACTTTTCCAAATAGCTATATAGTCGTGGACTCATACCTGCTGATAAAACCAGTGATGAACACAGATTGCTATTGGCAAAGCCTCTCAATGCAGCATGGGCATCGTTGTACTCAATGGGTAATTCTTCTGCTCCGTTGTAGTTGGTTTTATCCAGTTTTGTCATGATGTTAACATCAATCGAACCAACGGGTAAATGGTTCTGAACCCAATGCTGAAGCTCGTCTTTCAGTTGGCGACTTTTTTGGGCGAGATTAAATTTCTCTTTTATCGAGGATAAATCCGGTAACATGGAAACATACTTTTCCAGTTCGCTTCCTGTTTCAATAGCCGATTTTTTCAGGTCTTCAAATTTGGCTGTGACGATTTCATCCACCATGTTGAGGTATGAAGTGATGCGTTTTGCTCTAAAATCTTCAACTTTCTCGGTGATGGCTTGAAATGGCAAATCAAATTTCTGACTGTAAAATTCTCGCATCTGCTCAATTAACGTATCGTCAACCAAGGATATAACAGAAGATATGCCATAAGGAGCTACCTTTACAGGAGTGTCCAATGTATATCCAATGCCCAGAACAGGAATGTGAAAAGAATGTCGATCAAAAATATTCATTCGTATGTGCTTTATTATATGTAGACAAAAATACGTTTTATATAGATAAAAAAAAAACGACTGTTCGAGTCGTTTTTGTTGGTTATTAAGTGGTTTTGGAATATTATCTTGTTTTGGTCGAAACTATTGTCCTAAATTTTGTTTAATTCTTGCTTCAATTAGTGAAACCAATTCCTCTATTTGTTGACCTTTAGGTTCAATGGGATCCAATACTGTATAGGTGATTTTCTGACCGAATTTCATAGGATACATTCCTTTATACATCATTCGGCAATGACCATCAATCACGAAAGGAATAATGATGGCCGAAGGAGCTGCCCGCACAAGGGTAGCCAGACCACCCACTTTAAATTCACGAACATTACCATCTTTACTGCGGGTTCCTTCCGGAAAAATGCAGGCCGCATAATTGTTTTGTTCGATTAATCGTCCCAACTTAAATATTTCTTTCACTGATTGTGACCCGTTACTGCGATCGATAAGGGCAGACTTTCCGTATTTCAGGTTATAGGAGATCGTTGGAATATTCTTTCCAAGCTCTTTTTTGGAGATGAATTTGGGATAATATTTTCTGAATCCATGAACAACTGCAGGAATGTCATATAAACTCTGGTGGTTAGATACAATAATAAGAGGACGGCCTTGTGGCACTTTTTCAAATCCTTTAAATTTAAATCGGGCACCCATAATTCCAAGTCCTAAAACCAGCAAATGGTTGAGGAAATCCACGACCTGACGTCTGGGCTGATCGCCCAATAAGTGACGCGCCCCAGCTTGAACAGGATGAAAAAGAACTAATAATAGGACATAATAAAGGTGAAAAAGAGGCGTAAAGATGTAGCCTAGAAACGTATTCATTGCAATGCTTTTTAGTATTGAATCACAAAAGAACAAAAAAAACCTGAACTTATTATGATGCTTATGTGGTATAGTTGCTTATACCAAAGGGCACTCACTAGTGAAAAGTCCTTTGGTACGATGTTATAGGATTTGAAATGAATTATTTAATGCGCAGGTATTTTTCTACTAATAACATGTTCTCAGCACCTAAACCTAGATCCTCCAATTCTTCAATTCCTGTTTGAATTAGTGTATCACCTTTAATTTCAAGGTCAAATTCAAAGGAGTGTTTTTCCCACTGACGGGCTGTACAATATTCCAGATTTTCGACATATTTTTCGCCTTTGAAGTGATATGTGCCTCCGCCTGACATATATATGGCTGTGGAATCAACTCCTTTAATGGTGTCATGCGAAAAGAATGCAAAATGCGTAGGTGTAATAATTTTAATCATTGTCTGACCGGCAACGACATTCGAAATGATCGTGTCTTTTTTAATGTACTCGGAGGTTAGTAATTGCCAACTACCAATGAATGTGTCTTTTGGAAAAGTTGTGGTGCTTTCTTTTTCACAATTGGCGCAAGAGAAAAGCGCACAGGCAAATGCAATAATAATCAGGTTTTTCATTGAAGGGGTTTAATAAAATTGTGATTAAATTAAGATGAATGGCAAATATAATGTAAAAGAATGATATTAAAATGTTTCACACTGAAAGTTGTAAGTCCGCCATTTGATGGTAATCTCTGTCAAAGTAACTTTGAAAAAAAAATGGTAATCATGATGTTTGGAAATCTGGACGTATTACCTATAGAGATAATGGATGAACAATTCATTACTAAAAACAGGGCTTATGTGGAGCGAATTGCCTTCCTGGCTCTAGCTGTCGTATGTTTTGAATATGAGTTTGATAACGTATTGTATCAAAGACTTAGATTGGTGTTTCCTAAAAAAAAGGGATTTTTTTGTTTCTCTACTGATTTTCCTACTCATTATTGTTGTTTTTGTAATTCTTATTTAGGCAAAAGAAAAAATTAGAAGTCATTCTAAATTAAGGGAGCGGGCATTATTTGGAATGGAATAATCCTCTATCTTTGATTTTGGGTAGTAGAATAGTTGACGGGCTCATCCTTAAAATTTGAGCCATGACTAAGTTTGTAAACGTGTTTATTGTTTGTTCTTATCTTTTCCTAACGGGTTGTCGATCCTCTGCTGATAAGCTTGTTGGAGTGAAGATATACAGTGTTCCCGGAAATGTTAACGCTCTTGTTGATCAATGGCATCAAATGGGTATTAATGCTGCTTTTGTAAGTAAAGGTTTACTCATGGATGATGAATTCCGGACAGTAGCCAGGAATAATGATATTCAATTGTTTTTAATTGCTCCGGTTTTTTATAACCCGGAAAAACTCCAGCAATATCCAACCTGGTATGCAAAAGATCAGCAAGGGAATATCGCCCAAGCTGATTGGGTGGAGTTTATTTGTCCCACGCAAGCTGCCTACCGAACCCTTTTAGCCGATAGTCTGGTGCAGATCGTTCAAACGTATCAACCAGATGGATTGAGTATTGATTTTATTCGACATTTTGTATTCTGGGAAATGGTGCATCCGAATACCGATTTAGCTCAATTGCCTCAAACTTGCTTTTGTCCCCACTGTGTGAACGAATTTTCAGAAGCCAAATCTATTTCGTTAACCGTATCGGCCGATTCCACCAGCCTTGTGGCCAGGGAAATCCAGACACATTACGACGATCAATGGCAGGAGTGGCGCCGGAAAATTATCACAGATGCCTTTATTTCATTGGCTGAACAGGTTAAAAAAGTAAAGCCTGACTTGAAAATTAACTTGCATGCAGTGCCATGGTTGCCACAGGAAAAAGAAGGGCAGTTATGGACCTTAACGGGCCAGGACGTGGAAGCCATAGCGCCTTATTGTACCTATGTTTCACCGATGTGTTACCACTATATGGTGCATCAACCGGTGGATTGGATATCAACTCGGGTAGAAGGATTGAATCAATTGGCTCCGGGTAAGATTTTGCCAAGTATTCAAGTGGGGAATGCCTATCGTACTGAAAAATTTATGAAAGAAGAATTTGAACAAGCTTTACAGCAAGCATTGAAAGGAAGCTCTCAAGGCGTTGTTTTTTGGTCTTGGGATTACCTGGAGAAAGAACCTGAAAAGAAAAGCGTTATACGTCTATAGTTTTCATGACCATTAAAAAGGGAATCACGGTTTGTTCCCATAATCAAGTGCCATCTTCATGTATTTTTTGACTTCTTCATAGATGTCATCATTGCAATAAAGGCGTAAATAGTGTTGGTACAGTTTACCACCCGGTACTTCACCAATGCGATAAAAACAAAGATTGTCTGTGTAAGCACCGGGAAAAGTCAAAGCTACTTCTACAAAGTTCTTTCCAAGGCGGTGGATGTAGCCAAAGCGTATTTTGGTAGCAAAGGCGATGCGTGATTTGGCCGGATGAAGGTTGAATCTTCCCAATGTTCGATATTGATCAATGAAGTATTGATAGAGTTCCATGACATGAGGTGTTTTTCCTTTCAGGAAATCAGCTTCAGAGCGCTCATTGCACGAATGGTTCTGATTAGTGTGTATAAAGCGTTGTTTACATTGGGGACAAGTCCACATTCTGATATTCATTTAAATGGCATTATAAAAAGATTGATTATTTTTGCACCCCAAAACAGTCCTTTTGCGTAAAGGGCAACAAAAATAGTAGTATGGCATTAGCAGTAACAGCTTACGGTAATAAAGTGTTGCGGGAGGTGTGCGATGAAATTTCATCAGATCACGAAGGATTGCAGGAATTGATCGATAATATGTGGGAAACCATGTATGACGCCAGTGGTGTTGGATTAGCTGCGCCGCAAGTGAATAAGCCGATACGTCTGTTTGTGGTAGATACCGAACAGGTATATGAAAATATGGATGAAGGTGAGGATCGGGATGATTTGTTCGAAGATAACAAAGGTATTAAAGAGGTATTTATCAATGCCGAAATTGTAGCTGAATCGGAAGAAGGGTGGATAGAGAATGAAGGTTGTTTGAGTCTTCCTGAAATAAATGGTGAAGTAGAACGAGCCTGGTCCATCGAAATTGTCTATTTTGATCGAAACTTTGAAAAGCAGACAAAAACTTTTAGCGGGTTCACAGCGCGTGTGATTCAGCATGAATATGATCATACGGAAGGTATTTTATACATTGATCATGTATCCGGTATCGGTAAACGACTGATGAAAGGAAAGCTAAGTAAGATTGCAGAAGGAAAAGTGTCTCCGTCTTATAGGATGCGATTCGCCAAGTAAATTTTGAAATGTACATATTTATGCCCGGTGTGACAGACGTCTCACCGGGTTTTTTATATGAAAAAAGACCGGTAGTCATACCGGCCTTGCAGGCTTTTATTGACGTACAAGAAGCATTTAACAATCATCAAAACGAACCAAATACGTTACTTAGATGAGGTATGTAAGGCTACTAATATTGGTGCAGATTCCATTAAATTAATTTGGTGAATGTTTGGCAATTTATGAAGAGGACCGGCTAAGAAATCATCCACATTGGTCATCCAGCTTTCCAATTTGATTGGTTCTTCAATGAGCTCTGCAAATAACATTTTGGTGTTGGGCTGGAAATAGTCAAAGAATACGTCTAAATCAGTCATCCAGTTTTCCATTGCCAGTAAAGGTTCATCGTTGCAATTATCCAGGTTTTCAGGAGCAGTCATCCAATCTTCTATAGCTAATAGATCTTCACTGTATACATTGTCAAAGTCTTCGACATTGGTCATCCAGGAATCAATGGCCAATAGCGGTTCATTGTGTGTATGGTTAAAATCAGATTCATCGATCATCCAGGGTTCGATTTCAATAGTAGATTCTTCAAAAGAGGCATCAAAAGATTCTTGATCGATCATCCAATCCTCCACGTTCAGTTCGGGTTCATAAAAATCTGTTTCACTTAAAAAGGAAGACTGGCCCTGAATGGCACTGGCGAAACAGATAAAAATGAATAGACTTCCTAAAACTGTTTTTGCGATTGTTTGTATGGCTGAAGTTTTCATGACTAAGTTTTTAATGTGTTGTTGTTCTTGTATTAGAGTTAAAACAAATGAAGTGCCAAAGTGTGTAATGACCAGTGGGAGAGTTAGTAATGATGGCTTTTGGGTTGGTTTGTCATTTTGTTTTGTACGGTCCTGCAACAAGTAACTGTTCGGTTGTGAACATCGAATGAAGGCCATATAGTCAATGGTGATGATGGTTTTAAATAGATTTATTATCAGTGTGGTATGGTGATTTTCAGGATTGTAATTGGCATGAAAAAAGCCGGCAAGATAGTGCCGGCTCATGTATTATTTTTGATAGTCAATTCTGCCTTAATTTTTTATTTTAGGGAAGTTTGTAAAGCAATTAGTACTGGTGCATGCTTTTCCAGATCAATACTCTTCAAAGTAGGTATTTGCGTCATCGGAATGCAGAAAAATTCTTCTATGTTTACCATCCACCCTTCTATTTCAATGGGCTCATCAACAACTACAATCATATCATCTTGCGAATAGTTATTGAAGTCACCAATATTAGTCATCCAACTTTCAATTTTAACAGCTTTTTCATTGGCTTCAGCAAACAGTAATGCAGGATTTATTTGCATGAAATTTTTAAATTCCTCGGTATTCATCATCCAACTATCAACGGCTAAAAGAGGCTCTTCATTGATGGCTTCAAAGGCATTCATGTCAGTCATCCAGCTTTCTATGGCCAATAAAGGCTCTTCATTTGTGGTTTCGAACTCATCTACATTGGTCATCCAATTTTCAACGGCTAATAATGGTTCTTCATTAATAGCTTCAAATTCGTTGATGTCTGTCATCCATGCTTCAATTTGAAGGTTTGCTTCTTCGTAGGTCGATTCAAAAGCAGTTATATCCGTCATCCATTTTTCTATTTTTAATTCGGGCTCGGAAAATTCGCTGTCGGAATTAGGTCCTGATTGAGAAAATAATGAAAAAGATAAAAACAATACTCCTATTACTAAAGTGAATGTTCTTGTAGCGATTGATTTTGATTGTAAGGCTTTCATGACTGTGATTTTTAAATTAACTATCATTGTTAATAGTAGTTCAAACGGGGTGCCAAGATGTGTAAAGTGAAATAAAAGAAGGTGTTAATGACATTAGAAGATTATTTTGTCTTTTTATATCGTGCGAAAGTGCAACAGTGGGGTGTGCGTTTTTGAACAGTCGTTTTGATTTTTGTGGTGGAAGGAAAGAGTTTCTAAATAAATAGTGATAAAGTATTGGTGCTAGTAAGTGCATCGCTCATTTGAATTGTCTTAAAAACGATTGATTTTTATATTTTGACTTTAATTTATCTTATGAAGAAATTCCTTGTGAAGCTCTTATTGCTTGTTTGTGGTACTGCGCTTGTTGGACAAACAAAGCAATATACCATTAGCGGCTATGTTTCAGACGCCGGAAGTGGCGAGAAATTAATTAATGCGAACATTTATGAACCGCAAGGATTAATTGGATCCGTGAGTAATACCTATGGCTTTTATAGCTTATCGTTACCTGCCGGACAATATACCATCGTTTATTCATTTGTGGGCTTCGAGACGCAAAGGTTGGATGTGAATTTGAGTCAGGACAAAGAAATTAACATTAACCTGGCATATGCCACTGCCATTGGCGAAGTGACAGTCGTTGGTGGTGCCGTAAATAATCGGCTGGAGGATACTCAAATGAGTAAGGAGGTGATTACAATGGAAACGGTGAAGAGTTTGCCAGCTTTTATGGGCGAAGCCGATGTCATTAAAACCATGCAGTTATTGCCAGGTGTTCAATCTGGAAATGAAGCTTCTAGTGGTTTGTATGTGCGAGGAGGAGGGCCTGATCAAAATTTAATATTGTTGGATGGTGTTCCGGTTTATAATGCGAATCATTTATTTGGTTTTTTCTCCGTGTTTAATACAGATGCCATTAAGAATCTGACGCTCTATAAAGGTGGCTTTCCTGCTCGTTTCGGTGGTCGGCTTTCCTCTGTGGTGGATATTCGTATGAAGGAAGGCAATGAAAAGGAATTTCATGGGGGTGTTCAATTGGGGCTAATTGCCTCAAAATTTCATTTGGAAGGACCTATTCAAAAGGACAAAACAGCCTTTCATATTTCTGGCCGGCGAACCTACATTGATGTCTTAACACGTCCCCTGATGCCCAAAGATGATTTTGGTGGATATTTCTTCTATGATTTAAATGCCAAGGTAAATCATAAATTTTCAGATCGCAGTCGGATATATTTGAGTGCCTATACCGGCCGGGATAAAGCTTTTTCTCAATATGAGGACAATTATGCCGACGAGGCATTTAATGACAAAAGTTACATGTTTTGGGGGAATATCACCACTGCTTTACGGTGGAATTATGTGTTCAGTAATAAGTTGTTTAGTAATACTACAGTAACCTATAGCCAGTATAAATTCAATGTTGAAAATGAAGCTACGTCCAAAGAAAACAATCAAATAGTGGATGAAACATATTACAAGTATAAATCAGGGATCAACGATGTGAGTTATAAAATGGAATTTGATTGGTACCCTTCTAATGCGCATGAAATTAAGTTTGGTGTTAACTACATCTATCATACTTTTAATCCTGGAGTAGAAGCTTTTCGTTCAAAATCGGATTATGAACAACCCTATAATAGAACGTTTGGGGATGATAAAATATATGGACATGAGATGAACTTGTTTATGGAGGATAATATTCAGTTGGCCGACCGTTTAAAAGCTAATGTGGGACTGCATTTTTCTGGATTCAATGTGGAAAATTCTTTTTATACTTCAATTGAACCACGGGTTAGTATGCGCTACCTGGCCTCTGATAAAATTACTGTGAAAGCCGCGTATTCTAAAATGCAGCAGTATTTACATTTATTAAGCAACTCAACCATTGGTTTACCAACGGATTTGTGGTTGCCGGTAACGGATAAAATCAAACCCCAGCTGTCGCATCAATATGCGGTTGGTGCCGTTTATAGTCCCTTTGCAACCTATACCTTTTCAGTGGAAGGATTTTATAAGGAAATGAAGAACCTGATTGAATATAAGGAAGGGGCTTCCTTTTTTGGCTCTTCCGTGGGTTGGGAAGATAAGGTCGAGAAGGGCGATGGGCGTTCCTATGGCATGGAGCTTTTATTGAAGAAAGAAACCGGGAAAACCACTGGATGGATCGGCTATACCTTATCAAAATCGGAACGGCAGTTTGATAACTTGAATTTTGGGGAATGGTTTGCCGCCCGCTATGATCGAACGCATGATTTGAGTGTGGTGATGAGCCATAAGTTTTCTGATAAAATTGATATTGGCGCTACCTGGGTGTTTGGAACCGGAAATGCCATTACGTTGGCTACCCATGATATTCAGCCATTGCAAGGGGAGGAGAGTAATGATTACTATTATTATTCCAACAATTCATCAGTGCCATATTTTGAGAGTCGTAATAATTACCGGATGCCAAATTATCATCGACTGGATTTTGGGGTCAATTTTCACAAGAAAAAGAAGCACGGTATGCGTACCTGGAACATTAGTGTGTACAACGTTTACAATAGAAAGAACCCGTTTTTCTTATATCTCGGAACGACCGATGATGGCCGCAAGGCTTTGAAACAGATTTCGCTATTTCCTATTCTTCCATCCATTTCATATACCTATAAATTTTAAATACATGATACTTTTCAAAAAAATATATTTTCTGGTGCTGGTCCTGGTGGTTGTATCCGCTTGCGAGAAGGAGATTGATTATAAAGGGGATAATCTGGAGAGTTTTCTCGTATTAAATGCAGCCTTACAAACCGATTCAATCGTTACTTGCCGGGTTAGTAAAAGTCGCACCCTTCTGGATAATAAACCCATTCAAACCATCAGTGACGCCTCTGTGGAGCTGTATATCAACGATGAGTTGGCCGGCGAATTAGTTGCTTTTCCCAATGGTGAATACCGTTCCGAATCCACGGTGGTTAAATCGGGGATGAAATATGAATTGAGAGTTAAGTATGCATCTTTTAAGGCTATTAAAGCCGTTTCGTTGGTGCCCGGACAAGCTAAGGCTGAAGTTGAATCCTTTAAAATGGTGGAGGTTCGTACGGATGAATATACCAGCGAGAAGTTAAGGTTGAAAGTAAAGGTGTCCGATATGCCGGGAAACGATTATTACCGGCTAAAACTTTATGCTCCTCAATGGTGGTATAATGAAGAAACCGGAGAATATGAATTTGATGAAGACTCTTATTATTCGTTACGTTTTGATTCCAGTGATCCGGTTTTAAATGGCAATGTAGTGGTAGTGAATGATGATTTTTCCGATCATCCACTGAATGAATACCGGGTGTTTGATGATGCTCTATTTGAGGGTGAGGATTATGTGCTGACTTTTGATGTGGATGGCTATGATTTGGAAACTGCATCAAAAATGAAAATCGACCTCCAGAAAATTTCCTATGATCTGTATCTGTATTACAAAACGTTGGATGCCTATAACTATTATGAAGATAGCCCTTTCTCAGAACCGGTTCGTATCCATTCAAATGTAAGTAATGGTGCAGGTGTTGTAGGTAGCTTCACCTCCAACTGGTTAACCATCGAATAAGTTATTTCGTTTGTTTTTTAATCATCGTTAAAGCGGGTATTATTTTCCGGAATGATATCCGTTTTATCTTTAAATAAACGGCGTTTTGAGTTGCTTTTTTCAATGTCTATCAATAAAAAAGGCTGAACATCAAATGTCCAGCCTGGTTGAAATAATATGTGATTAAAAGCGTATTGCGTTCTGCTTACTTGTTTTATATTGCAGTTTTAGTTTCTTGCAAAAAGGACTACCGGTGTTGTCAAGTCGATTTTAGACATCCAGTTGTCAACAGTTAGCAATGTTTCCTGGTAAAGGTTTTTTGAACAGTCCTGATCGGTCATCCAGCATTCAACGGCTAATTCCTGTTCTGAATGGGTAAAGCTTAAGTCTTCCGAATTCATCATCCAGGTTTCTATCGCAAGGGTTGTTTCAAACGCTTCATTGTTCAGATGATCAAAATTGTCTACTTCACTCATCCAGGCTTCCAATGGTAATTCGGCTTCTGTGTTCGAAGCGAAAGAAGTGACATCGGTCATCCATGATTCAATTTCCATGGTGGTTTCTTGATATAAATTGTCCAAGGATGCTTCATCACTCATCCAGGTTTGAACCTCAATGGGTGCCTCTTCTGTTTCTGAGTCCGATAAGGTGGGTTGTGCCATTAAGTTACCGGTTAAAAAAGTAATAGCAAGTAAAAGAGAAACAGAAAATTTTACGGCTGAATTGTTATATAAAGTTTTCATGACTTGTTTTTTTAATGTGTTTGTGTTGAAGAATGATCAAGCTCTGTGCCATAATGTGTAGTAATCTTAATATGAGTTGTTTGAAATTTTTTAGTGGATTGATTGGTCATTTTTTTTCGTGCGAATATGCGACAACCGCTTGTTCGATTTCGAACAGTGACGAAAACTTTATTTAGGGGCATTTAATGCTTAAATTTTGCGGTGAAGCATCTCCTTGTTGATAAAAGAATGGTATTTCAACTGTTGTTATTACAGAGGCTTACTCATTGTAAACGCATAACATACTGAATCAAGGTTGTGTCTGTTCAGTAATTTATTGTACTTTTGTTTCAAACAATTAATCTAATGAGAACAGCAGATATTCATACAGAAAAAGGGATCATGAAAGTAGAATTCTACGAAAATGATGCCCCTAAAACCGTTGAGAATTTTGTAAAACTGGCCAAAGAAGGTTTTTACGATGGCTTGGCTTTTCACCGTGTTATACCTGATTTTGTGATTCAGGGTGGTTGTCCGTTTTCCAAAGATGCGACCAGTCCTCGCGTTGGTACCGGTGGTCCCGGCTATAGCATCGACTGTGAATTAGATGGCGAAAATCAGTACCATGACCGTGGTGTTTTGTCGATGGCACATGCCGGACGCAATACAGGCGGATCTCAGTTCTTTGTTTGCCATAGCCGCAAGAATACTTCTCATCTCGATCGTCAACACACTTGCTTCGGTAAAGTCATTGAAGGTGTCGATATCGTTGATGATATTCGTGAAGGTGACAAAATTGAGAAAATTGTAGTTAACGAATAGAACCATTCAAAGAAATAGATAATGAGCTTTGAAATCGTAGGAAATCTAATTGTAAAAGAAGACGTTGTTGAAATCAACGCCAGTTTTAAGAAACGTGAATTTGTGATTGAAGTCATTAATGAGCGTAATACCGACTGGAATGATTTTATCAAGTTTCAGGTAACACAGGATCGCTGTTCGTTAGTGGATCCTTTGCAAGTTGGTGATAAAATTAAAGTGACTTTCGATGTACGCGGACGCAAGTGGGAAAAAGATGGGAAAGTAAATTACTTTTCTAACCTGGAGGCCTGGCGTATTGAGAAAGAGGAAGCGGCTTTAGCGCCTGATGCACCGCTGCCATCATATAATGAAGCTGACATACCGCCAGCTGGTCCGGATGAAGATTTACCGTTTTAATTCGATAATTATTAAAATCCTGAATCATTACCCTGATTCAGGATTTTTTTTTGTTTCCGTGTTTATCATGAACACATAATAGGCGTTTGTGGCTCTTTTTACCAACCCTTTTTGGGCTTTTGTAAAGCCACATCCCAACCATTAAATAGACCTTCCTGGAATGAAAGAACCATCCAATCCGTTTCAAACTGGTAAAGTAGCGTTGATTTCCCTTGCCCACTTCTTTCACGATATTTACACGGCTTTTTTGGCTCCCTTATTGCCTTTGCTACGTGAATCGATGGGCTTGAGTTTGACCTTTGCGGGCTTTTTATCCGTTGTTCAGCGCATTCCCACCCTCTTTAATCCCTTGGTGGGCATGTTGGCCGAAAAAACCAAAGCCCGGTATTTTGTAATTTTCACACCTGCTGTCACGGCTTTAGCCATGAGCTTGGTAACCGTGGCTCCCACCAAAGTGTTTTTAGTGTTATTGGTTTTGGTGAGTGGAATTAGTAGTTCCTTTTTCCATGTGCCGTCGCCGGTAATGATTCGTAAGGTGTCCGGGACGCGCATCGGTATGGGCATGAGTTTTTACATGGTTGGAGGCGAGTTGGCCCGCACCATTGGCCCCATTGCCGTGTTAGGGGCCGTGGAATTATGGGGACTGAAAGGCGTCACCTATTTTATTCCCACCGGTATTTTGGCATCAGTGTTGCTCTACTTCCGGCTGAAAAATGTAGCCATCAGTGACGAGATGAATAAAAGTACCTCACTGCAATATTTAAAAACCTTCCAGCAGTTTTTACCGCTTATATCCACCATTGCCTACATTTTATTTTTCAGGGCTGCCATGAAATCAGCGCTGACTTTTTACCTGCCTGTGTTTTTAGAGGCCCGTGGTGAGTCTTTGTGGTTCGCAGGTATATCGCTTTCGGTATTGCAGGGTGCCGGTGTGGCAGGGACTTTCTTTTCAGGGAGTCTTTCGGATAAAATAGGACGACGGCGAATGATGGTGATTGCCACTGTTGGGGCACCACTGCTGTTTTTCCTGTTTTTAAATACGACCGGATATCTGCAAATGGGGATTTTAATCTTAACCGGTTTGTTTCTATTTGCCACCGGTCCGCTGTTTTTAGCCATCGTGAATGAATATAAAACGGAGCATCATAATTTTGTGAATGCCGTCTTTATGACAACCACTTTTTTGATTGGTGCATTGATGGTGATGGTAGTTGGATTTGTGGGCGATTGGCTGGGGTTGGAACTGACCTATCGAATGGTGGGTATCATGGCTTTACTGTCCATTCCTTTTGCCTTTAAGATACCTGCCCGGGACAAATAGCAGGATAATTGGTTTTTTTATTTCTATTTTGGAAAATAGTTAACCCTAAAAAGATTGGGATGTCTCGTTGAGGTTATTTTATCAGTCCGTTAGGCCAGCTACAACTAAATTATGCTCATTTTTTTTACCCCTTCAGTGCGAATAGGTTCCTTTTCATAGATGACCGGGGCACTGTATCAAGCTTTGTTCGTAAGGGCTGTCACCCTTCATTGAATAGTATTCATTTTTTACTCCCGGGCCGATGCTGTGGTTATGATTGGCATAATCTGAAATGGGGGCACTCACGCACTTTTCTTATGCCAAAGAGGCATTGGTTCGAATGGCAGGTGAATGATTGCTTGTGTTTCGCCTCTTTTGATAGATTTAAAGCACTTGGTCATCTTCATCCAATGGGGGATGAGCAGAATAAAGACTAAATTATAATAACCAGACATCCGGAAATAGTGACCAACCTTTTGGAAAGCAGAAAAAAGCTTTCGAAACGCGTAACCGAGCTTTAGAAAGTAGGGGCTGGAAATCAGAATGGGATGATCAAAGGATCGGATACTTGGTAAAGACGGAGAAATAGGTAATTGAAAAGAGTAACCGCCTGATAAAAGTGCTGGCCTGCATCGTCAAACAAACTTCTGTTACGATAAAGAAGTTTGCTTTCTTAAACGCGTACGTGGAATGTGTACCGTATTTTCGATGATGTGGTCCAGTTGCTCCAAAAAGCGCTCTTTATCGCGATTTAAACCCCCTCTAAACACCAGGTAATTGGAGGCATGATCACTGCGGAATACCGTTTGGTTCAATTCCAGGTATTGAATGAGTAGTCGCATCTCTTTGAGAGTCTCCAATTGCGACAGCGGTTGAAAATCTTCATCCAAACGACTGCGGAAGTGATCTTGTCCCATGGGGAATGAAATGACCAGTAGCGACAGTAATTCAGGTTGAATTTCATTGAGCAGTAAAGCTGAATTAATGGCGTGTTGAGTAGAGTACTTTTTACCACCCACACCATTTAATATCATTACCGACAGTCTAAAGCCGATTTGACGTGCCAGTTTGAGGGTGTTAATCTGTTGAAGGGCAGAAACCCCCTTTTTAACCATGAATAACACTTCATCATCGCCCGATTCAATGCCCACATACAGTAATGACAGGCCCGCTTGCTTTATTTCAGTCAACTCCTCTGCAGTATACTTGCTCATTTCGCGTGAGGATGCATATGCAGCGATCCGCTTCAGTCTTGGAAAGGTTCTTTTAATGAGCTGAAGCACTTTAATGACAAAATCCTTATCGGCTGAAAAGATGTCTCCGTCACCGATAAAGACCCGGGAGGTCTCCGGATGTAAACCAGCCAATAAAGTCACTTCTTTTTCCAGTGTTTCAAACGATTTGACGGCAAATTTCTTGGTGCTGTACATCTCGCAAAAGCGACATTGATTCCATTTACAGCCCAGAGTTACCTGAACGATAACAGAATCCGCTTCGCCAGGTGGACGAAATACTGGTTCGTGGTATAAAAGAAATGACTCATTCATTGTTGCAAAAGTAATAAAACAGGACGTGAATCTACGATCTACTTTTCCTGCATCTCAATATTGACGTTGAGTTCATCGAAGTTTTCCATGTCTTCAGGAATCAGACCTCCTTTAAAATCAATGAATAACTTTTTCCTGAACAGTAGCAGATATTTTTTATCTTTTTTCAAAAAACACGAGAATTGCCCCTGGTCATCTGTTTTGAGACGAATTTTTTTGGTGCCGTTTACATCTTCAATATCCACCCAGGCTTCCTCAATGGGCGTACGGGTATCAGCATTGGTTACCACACCTTTGATGTGGCAATATGCCAGAGGTTTAATAATGGATAACGCATAAATATCATCCTCTCCTTTGCCCCCCTGACGGTTGGAGCTGAAGTACCCGCGTTTGGAATCATCGGACAGGGTCAGACTAAAATCATCGGCTGCCGAATTGAGGGGATATCCCAGGTTAAAAGGCGTCGCATATTGCGCATTAATACTTCGGGAAAAAAAGATGTCGTACCCACCTAAACCGGGGAGACCATCCGATGAAAAATAAAGGACGCCATCACTGGCGATAAAGGGGAATACTTCGTTTCCAATGGTGTTAATATCCGGACCAAGATTAACCGGTAGGCTTAAAAAACCATCTTTCTTTTCGCACATGTACAGATCCATGCCGCCATAGCCACCGGGCATGTTGGACGCAAAGAATAAGAACTTACCATCTTTGCTCAAACAGGGATGAGCCACGCTGTAACCCGATTTACGAATGGGTAAGCTCTGGATTTCCTTCGACCAGTCACCGTCTTTGCGCTTGGACACATATATATCCAGCTCACTGGCATAACCCGACGATTTAGAGGCATTGCGGGTGATGAAAATGGTTTGGTAGTCGGGTTCAAAACAGATGGGGCCATCATTGAGCTTCGACTGCAAGGCCTTGGAGAAGAGTTTGGTTTCGCCACTGGTTGCCAGGGAAAGGAGGTCCGCCTCAAAAAGGTTGAAAAAAGGCATGCCGGTGCGTACATCTTCTTGTTTAGTGATGCTTTTTAAGGGGCGATTGGTAGAGAAAATCAGCTTGTCCTGATACACAACAGCGCCAAATTCAGAGAAGGGGGTATTAATGGCCAGGGGCGTGATTTCATACCGGGTCGAATCACTTTTTAGTTCTTTGATATAGGTGGCCAGGGAAGGGGCCTGGATGGCCAGTTTTTTGCCGGATCGTTTATAGTATTCTTCGAGGTTATCAGCGGCTTCCTCGTATTCTTTAAGCTTTTGCAATTCACGACTTAAATGAAAATAGACACTGTAATCCACATCGGGATAGTCTAACACTTTGCGGAACCACTTGACCGCCTCCTGGCTTTCGCCCATTTTTTGATAGGCATGGGCAATTTGATTGGTGGCATAGTAAGCATTCTCGCCGTCATCAATTAATTTCTTGTAACTGCTGATGGCTTTGGAATAATTAAAGTCCTCGAAGTATTGATTGGCCTTCTCCAAATCTTTGTTTTGGGCATGCATTGAGATGGAAAACGCAATAAACGTCACAAAAATGATCAGTCGCATATTAGAAGTATCGGGGGTTTTGAACTTTATCTTTCTTAAAACTAAATTCATAAGAGATCATTATTTCGTGTGTTCCGCTATTGTAATTTCGCATTTCATTGGTGGTCATGTCAAAGGCATAACCAATTCCGAATTGCGGGGAAAACTGGTATTGCACCATGGCACCAAATGAATCGTTGAGGCGATAGAGCACGCCCAGCCATAATTTTTCGCGCAGCAGGAAATTCGCATTAAGGTCAAGCGATAGGGGCGAGGCTTGCGTTATTTTAGAGAGAAAGCTGGGTTTGAATTTGACATCACTGCTCAAATTAAAGACCATTCCTCCCATAAAAAAGTAGTGCCTCGTTTCCTTACCGGCTTCACCCGATACTTCCACTTCGCCGCTGGCCAATTTATTCTCCAGCAACTTTGGGGCCGATGCACCAAAATAGTATTTATCGGAGTAAAGATACAAACCAAATCCGAAGTTGGGCAGATATTTGCTGGCCACCGGTACTTCAAGGGCCGGATCGCCGCCGGGTTGAGGGGGGTGAAGGCTGGATAAATCAAATTGATAATGATTGAACCCGCCTTTTAAACCAAAGGATAAGTGCGCTTTGCCGGAAACTTTGATGCGATAGGCATAATCAAAGTAAAAACCGGTTTGGGTGGTAGGTGTCACCTTATCATGGATCAATGATAAGCCCAAACCTATTTTGCTGGCCACCGGTGTGTGAGCGGTGACCGTTTGCGTGGACGGGGCGCCATCGAAACCTACCCATTGGTGCCTCGAAAGGGCCATCAGGCTTAACATATCGCGGGTGCCAGCATAAGCCGGATTGAGCGCTAAGGTGTTAAACATGTATTGTGTGTACATGGGATCCTGCTGTGCCTTACTTTCCATGCCCAAAGCTGCAAGTAGCAGGAAGGGCAGGATGGCTTTTGTGCAGCTTGTGTAGATGTGTGTTATAATTTGCTTTCTCATGATTTTCATTTTTCTATCATTCAAATTTTACTGATGCTGCACATTAACGTTTAATGTAAACAGTTCCTTTTATTACTTTACCATCTTTCAGTTTGAAGATATAGAAATATGTTCCTTCGGGTAAATCAGCACTTCCCAATGTGCTGGCTTCTGATTTGCCATCCCATTTGTTGTCGTAATCTTTTTTGAAGAATACCTGGCCACCCCAGCGGTTAAAGACGAATAATTCAGTGCCTCCGGCTTCGATTTCAGCTTGTGAAACGCCTGGTATTTCAAAGTACTGATTCACGCCATCGCCATTGGGCGTAAAGATTGTGGGCTGGGTATCCGAATCCTGCTCGTCGCGGCAGTCATCATCATTATCCACATAATCAGGTATGCCATCATTATCGCAATCACCGGTTCCTTCCTCTTGGTCTGGGTACAGGTCATTATCTGAATCGGTATCCAGGAAGTCGGGAGTGCCATCCGAATCACTATCTCTTAGGTTATCGGAACAAGCATCGGTCAGTCCGCTTTCAATAGCATCACTGATACCATCTCCATCGGAATCCAAATCTTCACTGTTGGGGATGCCATCGCTATCGCTATCTATTTGATATTCGTAACCAATATTTTCCATTAGGTCAGGGATACCATCATCATCTGTATCCAGAGGCTCAATAGTTATAAATGCTGTGGCAGTATGGCAACCGCCATTGCCATCGCAGATTTCATAAATGATTTCTTCGGTAAAGCAGTTTTTATTCAGAGGAGCGGTGTATTCAAGGATGGTATTGTTTTTAAACATGGCCAGTCCTTCCAGAGCCGGGCTGCTGGCATGAATGGTGGCGGTTAAAACATCTGCATCGACGTCGCTGTCATTGGAAGCCACATCCCATTCGATGGTGTTGGATTCAATCACACTGAGGATATCATCAACAGCCACCGGTGCATCGTTTACCGGGTTAACGGTGATGGTAATCGTAGTGGTGGCCGTAAGTTTCGGATCCCCATTGTCTGCTATTTTGTAGACAATCATGTCTTCCCCATTAAAGTTACTATAAGGCGTATAGGTGATTGAGGCATTTTGAGCATTGACTTGAATGGTTCCATTTTCCGGACCTTCGTCAATGGATAAGCTCATCATGTCAAGGTTGTTGTTGGGATCAGTATCATTTATCAACGGAGTAATATCTATGGAACCATCTTCGTTAAGAGAAACAACATCTGGTTGCGGAGTTGGAGCTGCATTACCGGTTGTAATGGTTAAGTACACAAAAGCATTGTCGCATTCCCCGTTAGTATCGCAGATGCGGTATTCATAACTATCGTTGCCATAGAAATTGTCCTGAGGGATATAAATGATGTATCCGGTTCCCACATCAATGGTTGCTTCTCCATACTGAGGTGTTCTTGTAATCGTAATAGTGCTTAGATCCAGGTTTCCATCTACATCACTGTCATTTTCAGTAACAAGGGTGCGAATGGTCAATCCATCAGAGGATTGATCCGTATCATCCATCGCAACCGGTGCATCGTTGACAGGGGTAACAGTTAATGTGATGTCATCGAAACCGGTAAAAGCGCCATCATTAGCTGTGAACGTAATGGTTTCAGAGCCATTCCAATTCTCCGGATAAGTAATGGTGACTACCCGGTTGGAGATGGCCAGGTGGATGTCCGTATTTCCGGAGAAAGACCACTCGATGAATGCTTCCTGATGGTCTTCATCGGTCACATAATCATCCAGGTTGATGTTGGTAAAAGGTTGGTCTTCATCGATGGTTTGGTTGGGAATATCCAAAACCGTCATTGGTTCATTGATATCCTGAATGGTTACGGTCCAAACTTCGATGTTGAAGTTACCATCATGGTCGGTTGCCGTGATCGACAGCTCGTATACATTATCACCGTTATTATCCAATGGAAGTTCAAAGTTGCGCGGCACCATACTGACCACACCGGTGTTTTTATCAATGGAAAATTGTGTACCATCAATACCTCCCAGTGAAAATGTCACCTTGCCAACCGGAGCACCTGTGATAGTAGGTGTTACACTGGTGTAGAACGTATTTTCGCTGAGAGTTGCGTTGTCAATGGGACTCACTGCGAAATTGGAGGATTCATTAACGTTGGTTATAATGACCCGCCATGAAATGGAAGCGGTATTATCATCCGCATCTGTGGCGGTAAGGGTTATTTCATAGATGTTGTTCGCATTGGCATCAGCCGGCATTTCGAAATCCTGAGCCGACATGTTGACGACACCGGTTGTGGCATTCAATGTAAATTGACTGGCATCGGCTCCACTGATTGAATAACTCACCTGATTGCCGATAGGATTGCCCGTGATGGTTGGCGGCAGACTACTGTAGGGCGAATTTTCCTCAATATTGGCATTAGCGATTGGTGAAATGCTGAAGTTAGATGATTCAATGACATCGGTTACGGTAAGCGTCCAGGCGATTGAGGCACTGTTGTTATCCTGATCAGTGGCTCGTAGAGTGATTTGATAGATGTTGTCGCTGTTTGAATCAGCCGGACTTTCAAAATTTTGCCCCGGGAGAGTGATTACCCCAGTTGCCGGATTAATGGTGAAAAGCAAGGCGTCATTTCCCGATAATGACCAGGTGATAGTTCCCACCGATGGACCGGAAATAACCGGTGTTTCACTTGTGTAAACCAGGTTTTCGCCAATGGATAGGTCGGCGATGGTGTTAATGGTAAAATTCGCCGATTCCTGCAGGTTATCAATGGTGATCAACCAGGATGTGGAAGCGGAATTATCATCGACATCGGTAGCTGTTAAATTTACTACATAGATATTGTCCTGATTGCTGTCTTGTGGTGATTCGAAATCACGAGCGGTCATGGTGACTACTCCGTTGACTGGATTAATAGTAAAATAAGCTGCATCGGCACCTGTTAAGGTGAATGTCACCTGGTTGCCAATGGGTGTCCCTATGATTGTTGGAATAACGCTGGTATAGGTTGTATTTTCATTAATGCGGACATTCGATATGGTACTGATCACAAATGTAGCCGGTTCATTAATGTCGATGACATGTACCTCCCAGCTCATGGTTGCCTGATTTTCGTCTTCGTCGGTGGCGATTATAGTGATCTCATAAATATTGTCGAGGTTGTTGTCTTGGGGGTTTTCAAAATTACGCGCGGTTAACCCGATTACGCCTGTTGAAGAGTCGATGGTAAAGTTAGCCGCATCCGCACCACCCAATGAAAAGACTAATGAGGTACCAATGGGTGTCCCGGTAATAACTGGTGTTGCACTGGTATAGGTATTGTTTTCATTGACATTGGCATTGGCGATGGTTTCAATGGCAAAAGTGGCCGGTTCATTGATGTCGGTCACCGTAATCTGCCAGCTCATTGAAGCAATATTGCCATCCTCATCCGTTGCCGTAATGGAAATAGCATAGACATTGTCGCCATTTGAGTCGGCCGGTAATTCATAATTACGCGGAATCATACTCACCACACCAGTGGAAGGATTAATTGTAAATAAACTCACATCCGTTCCGCCCAGTGAATATTGCAGATTGCCGATGGGTGATCCGTTGATGGTGGGTGTTACCCCGGTATAGGTGGTATTTTCATTAACGCTTGTATTGGCAATCGTATTGATTGTGAAACTAGCCGATTCTGTTAGGTTGTGAATGGTTACTACCCATGTTTCTGTAGCGTTATTCGCATCCTCATCGGTTGCAATGAGCGACAGTTCGTAAATGTTGTCTCCATTTGCATCTGAGGGTGCTTCATAGTCACGGGCCGTTAGGCTGACAATTCCCGTTTCAGCATCTAAGGTGAATAGCGTTGCATCAGCTCCGGCAAGCGTATAGGTAATGGTACCGATGGTTGAACCAATAATGGCTGGAGTCACACTGGTATAAATCTGGTTTTCGCTGACCGTAACATCTTCAATGGCCGATATCGTAAAAGTAGCTGCTTCTATGACGTCAGTTACGTTAATAACCCATGCGGTGGGGGGAGTATTATTATTATTATCTTCATCTGTGGCTGTTATGGATACATTGTAAGCATTGTCCGCATTGGCATCTTCCGGATTTTCAAAGTTACGAGCTACCATACTAACGATACCCGTTTGAGGATCAATGGTAAAATCGGAGGCATCGGTGCCACCAAGAGTGTATGTTAATGTGCCTATTGGCGTGCCTGAAATCGTGGGCGTCGGACTGATGTAAGCGGTATTTTCGGGAATTAATGCATTGGCAATCGTATTGATGGAATAGGTAGCTGATTCAAGTACGTCGGTGACGTTTACTGTCCAGGATATTGAGGTGGTATTGGCATCCTCATCCGTGGCAGTTATACCAACTTCATAACTGTTATCGGAATTGGCATCTGCGGCATTCTCGAAATTCCGCCCCACCATATTCACGATCCCTGTTGAAGCCTCTATGGTGAATAGCGTGGCATCCACACCGATTAAGGAAAAGGTCACTTTTCCAATAGGTGTTTCACCTGAAAGTGCCGGCGTTAAACTAGTGTATGCACTGTTCTCACCAATGGATACATCAATGAGGTTGGTAATGGTAAAAATGGCTTGTTCTAATACATCGGTAATCGTAATGTTCCAGGTTTCGGAGGCCGTGTTTCCATCTTCATCGGTTGCGATAATGCCAATTTCATAGGTGTTATCGGTATTTACATCAAGAGGATCTTCGAAGTTACGGGCCACCATGCTAATGACACCTGAGGTGGCAGTAATGGAGAAGCTTAGGGCATCTGATCCGGTTAAGGTATAGGTTAATGATCCAATGGGGGTTCCACTGATGACAGGTGTAATGCCGGTGTATGCTGTGTTTTCGTTATGGAGCAGATCTTCAATGGTGCTTATCGTAAATGATGCCGCTTCTATTACATCAGTTATTGTTACAGTCCACGATTCAGTTGCTGTATTGGCATCCGAATCGGTAGCTGTAATGGATACTTCATAAATATTATCGGTATTCACATCTGCCGGATTTTCAAAATTTCGGGCCACCATACTGACAATGCCTGTGGATTCGTCAATGGTGAAGCTTGTGGCGTCCGTTCCACCAAGTGTATAGCTTACTGTTCCAATGGCAATACCGCTAATGACGGGTGTGACACTGAGGTAGGCATTATTTTCATTGACGATGGCATCATTAATTAAGCCGATGGTGAAAATGGATGTTTCGATCACGTCATTTACGGTGACCGTCCATGAGGTAGAGGTATTATTTAGATCTTCATCGGTCGCGGTAATCGTGATTTGATAAACGTTATTCAAATCAGTGTCAGCTGGTGCTTCAAAATTGCGGGCAATCATACTCACAACACCATTTGTTTCATTGATTGTGAATAGGGTTGCATCGACTCCTTCCAAAGTATAGGATAGGCTGCCAATGGGTGTGCCAGTTATTGCAGGAACCTCACTGGTATATATACTATTTTCGTTTACGCTGGCATTAGCAATGGTGTTCAAGCTGAATGTGGATGTTTCTTGCACATTGTTCACTGTGACGGTCCAAGGCATGGATGTATTATTTCCATCTTCATCGGTGGCAGTGATAGAAACTTCATAAATGTTGTCGCCATTAATATCCTGGGGTGATTCAAAATCTTTCGCCAGCATAGTTACCTGACCTGTACTTGGTGTAATCGTAAATTGGATCATGTCAGCACCACTTAATGAATAAGTAATGGCGCCGATAGGTGTATTGCCAGTTAATTGTGGTAATACACTCGTGTAGGCTGTGTTTTCATCTATGCTTATGGATGGAATAGGGGTTATTGAAAAGTTAGCTGTTTCAATAACATCATTAATTGTTACCGTCCAGTTAATGGTAGCTGTATTATTATCTGCATCCGTTGCAATTAATACTACTTCATAAGTATTCCCAGTATCCCAATCCTGTGGTTCTTCAAAACTCTGTGCTATCATATTCACCACACCTGATGTTGCATTGATCAAGAAATGAGTAGCATCATTCCCATTGAGTGACCAGGTAATGGCTCCAATGGGTGTATCGCCGGTAAGTGCTGGAGTGATACTTGTGTACGGTTGATTTTCATCAATCGATAAATTGCTTATCGGACTAATTGTAAAGGATACGATTTCATTAACATCCAGTATGGTGATTGTCCATGAGATAGTTGCTGTATTTCCATCCTGATCCGTTGCGATAATAGCAGCATTGAAAATGTTATCTGGATTGACGTCTGCGGGTGTTTCAAAGTTTTGGGCGATTAAAGAAACTACACCTGTCGCGCTATTGATAGTTAACAGGGGGTCGGCAGTGGCTCCCAATGACCAGGTTACGGTTCCAATGGGTATTCCATTTGTGATTGTCGGGGTCACACTTGTGTAAGGGGTATTTTCGTTCACATTTGCTGCATTGATGGTTTCGATAGCAAAGGCCACCGTTTCGATCTGATCGATGATTCTTACCGTCCAGGTTGTAGAAGCTGAATTGCCATCGGCATCGGTGGCAATGAGTTCCACGTTGAATAGATTATCCGTATTTGCGTCTGCCGGTGCTTCAAAGTTCTGAGCGGCTAAGGAAACCTCTCCTGTTTCACTGTCAATGCTTAATTGAGGATCAGCTGATGCACCTAATGACCAGGTTACAGTTCCAATGGGTGTTTCATTTATAATTAGAGGTGTACCGCTGCTGTATGCTTCGTTTTCGTTCACATTAGCATTTGAGATGGATTGGATACCAAAAGAGACCGTTTCGATCTGATCGATGATTCTTACCGTCCAGGTTGTTGAAGCGGTATTTTCGTCAGCATCGGTGGCAATGAGTTCCACGTTGAAAATATTATCCGTGTTTGCGTCTGCCGGTGCTTCAAAGTTCTGGGCGTCTAAGGAAACGACACCGGTTTGGCTGTCAATGGTTAACTGAGGATCAGCTGAGATTCCCAATGACCAGGCGACAATACCATTGGGCATGCCGTTTATTTGCGGGGTTACACTTGTGTATGCTTCGTTTTCGGTCACATTTACCGCATCGATGGTTTCGATAGAAAAGGTCACTGTCTCGTTCTGGTTAATTACGGTTATCGTCCAGGTTATTGAAGCTGTATTTTCGTCGGCATCGGTGGCAATGAGTTCCACGTTGAAAACATTATCTGTATTTTCATCCGCCGGGACTTCAAAATTTTGAGCGACTAAAGAAACCTCTCCCGTTTCACTATTAATGGTTAATTCAGGATCGGCTGAGGCACCTAATGACCAGGTGACAATGCCATTGGGCGTGCCGTTTATTTGTGGGGTTAAACTTGTATAAGGCGTGTTTTCGTTCACATCGGCGTTCGAGATGGTTTGTATATCAAAGGCAACGGTTTCGTTCTGGTTAATAACGGTCACAGTCCAGCTTGTAGAAGTTGTATATAAATCTTCATCTATAGCAACAATCTCAACATTGAAAATATTATCACGGGTTTCGTCCTGAGGATCTTCAAAATTTTGTGCAGCTAAAGAAACCACACCTGTTTCACTGTTAATGGTAAATAGTGGATCCGCAGCACCTAATGACCAGGTTACGGTTCCCATGGGGGTGCCATTAATGATTTGTGGGGATTCGCTGGTGTAAACTGCGTTTTCGTTTACATTGGCGTCCGGGATAGTTTGTATCTCAAATTGGCTGTAAAGATTTGATGAGAATATAAACGTAAATAGGAGCGGAAGCAGAACTTCGGCAATTTTATTGGAATTTGAAATTTTCATGATGTTTCGTTTTTCCTGACAAAAGTTATAGACCTGTAAATTTATAGATCAAACTTGCTGACTCTGAATTTTTTTGATTAAAGGAGGGAAAAATGTTATTAAAAGAGGATTAACGTTCAGGCATTAGTGTCAGTCTTGTATAGTCGCTCATTAAATAGTATAATTGTTGACTTTTTTTGACTAACATTTAACACATATGACTACGCAAAACGATAAACGGATTGTAATGACCCTGGATGCTGGAGGGACAAATTTTGTATTTTCTGCCATTCAGGGCAATGTAGAGATTGTTGAGCCCATCCGACTGCCGTCCAATGCCCATGATCTGGAATTGTGTCTTTCCACTTTGATTGATGGGTTTTCGCAAGTGAAAGGTGTGCTCAGTGAAGCGCCTGTCGCCATTAGCTTCGCCTTTCCTGGGCCAGCTGATTATCCCAATGGTATCATTGGTGACCTGGGTAATTTGCCTGCTTTTCGTGGAGGTGTTGCTTTAGGGCCTATGTTGGAAGAGCAGTTTGGATTGCCTGTGTTTATCAACAATGACGGCGATTTGTTTGCTTATGGCGAGGCAATAGCTGGTTTCTTGCCGCATGTCAATGAATTATTGGCGAAAAGTGGTAGCCCCAAACGTTTCAAAAATCTGATTGGAATTACATTGGGTACTGGTTTTGGAGCTGGTTTGGTGCGCGATGGTGAATTGTTGATTGGCGATAATTCGGGTGCAGGTGAAGTGTGGTTGATGCGCAATAAGCTTCATCCTGAAATGAATGCGGAAGAGAGTATCAGTATTCGTGCCATTCAGCGGGTATATGCAGAGAAAGCCGGGTTGACTGTAAATACCGATTTAACGCCGAAAGATATATTTGACATTGCTGCCGGTGATGCAGATGGCGACAGTGAAGCAGCCAAAGAAGCATTCCGTCAAATGGGGGAAGTATTGGGTGATGCCCTGAGTCATCTGGTTACATTAGTGGATGGTGTTGTGGTTATTGGCGGTGGAGTAGCCGGAGCTCATTCCTTAATTTTACCGGCTACTATTGAAGAAATGCGCAGCACGTATGTTGATTTCAAAGGGGTGCGGTTTAATCGTTTGGTTCAAAGGGCTTTTAATTTAGAAGTGGCTGCCGATCGGGATGAATTTCTGAAAGGTGACCGTCACGAAGTAAAAGTACCGGGAACAGATAAAATAGTGGCTTATGATCCAATGGCCCGCACGGCAGTTGGGATATCGCAGTTGGGAGCCAGCAAGGCCATTTCAATTGGCGCATATGCCTTTGCACTCCATGCCCTTGATAAATAGACGGTTTTTGAAAGTAATGTTAGGTGCTTCAATGGCCTGTTATTTATGGGTTGGTATCATTTGATCCGTTGAAGCACATAGATGATAGCTGTAAACAGTTATCTGATTCATGTCAGTGTGAATTGGGTAACTGTTTTTTTACGTTTGTTACACCGCCTTCGGCATTTGAAGCAGGTTAGTAACCATTTGAAGCAATGAAGCGGGCATTTGAGTCCTGTCGATCGTCAAAAGTATCGCGTCATTTTATTTTTGAGGGGATCCTGTCAACTAAAGAGCTATTCCCACATCCATTAGATCACCTGATTCGGACATTAGTATTTCACGCGTACCGGCGCACCCGGTAAACTTTCTATTCTGTTTTTATCCATCACTGAAATCCTGACGTAGCCAATTTTTCGTGTTCTTCCGGATGGCTTGGGAAATTTATATTTTGTTTCTCCAATTATGTCTGCAATTAAAGCAGGATTATCATAGTCGGGTTGCTGGTTGGGTGCATAAAGATAGATGACGTAGCGGTAATCGTCGTCCAAAACTGATTTATCGAGCTTCCATTTCAGACGACGGCCAGATGCATTGATTTTAACAATGGGATTTTCCGGTGTCAGAGCTGATTCTTTTTCATAAGCCGGTGGGAGGGCAAGGGTATTAAAAAGATCCCATTTCAAAGAATCCTGTAGTCCCAGCAGATCACGTTTAAAGTGTTTGTAGCTAAAACTGATGTTGCCTTTCACATGCGGCTGTTCGCGCCCTATTCTGAATTGTTGCGGCATCTGCTGTGGTGCCTGCCAATCCGGTTTGTCTGAACCAATTTTATAGGTGCCATGACCAATAAAAACGGGTGTGTCGTAATTATTGTCATTCCACCATTGAGCCAATTTTACAAAATTGGCGGTCGGATGTGACGTTTCCCAATAAATTTGCGGAGCGACATAATCCATCCATCCATTTTCCATCCATTTCAGAATATCGGCATACAGGTGGTCGTAATTCGTGATGCCGGCGCGACTGTCTGAACCGCGGGGATCATCGGACTGATTGCGCCACACGCCAAAAGGACTGATGCCAAACGCCACCCAGGGTTTCTCGGATTTGATGGTGTGATGCAGTGATTGAATGGTCTGGGATACATTGTCGCGACGCCAGTCATCCTTGTTGTCGGGGAATTTCGTTTTGCCATAGGATTCAAAGGAGAGTGAATCGGGGAATTCTACACCGGCAATGGGGTAGGGATAAAAGTAATCATCCATGTGAATGCCGTCCACGTTGTAATGTGTTATGATTTCCTTAACTACCTTGTTGATGTGTTGCTTGGATTCCGGTTGACCGGGATCGAAATAAAGCTTTCCACCATAGGTCAGAAACCATTCGGGATGTGTGTTCGCCGGATGCATGTCCGGTAAAGGTTCATCAGCTTTCATGGCAGCCCGGTAGGGATTGATCCAGGCATGCAGCTCTAATCCTCTTTGATGGGCTTCATCAATCCAATATTTAAGGGGGTCATAATAGGGCTTTGGGGCCTGACCGGCTTTAGCTGTTAATACTTTGCTCCAGGGCTCCAGTGCGGAGGGATAGAGTGCATCTGCGGCGGGGCGTATCTGTAGGAACACGGTATTGAACCCAAGCGATTTTACATGGTCTAAAAGGGCAGTGGTTTCCCTTTTTTGTTCTTTTGTTTTCAGTGAATTGGAGGAGGGCCAGTCAATATTGCTGACGGTGGCCACCCAGATGCCCCGCATTTCGCGTTTCGGATTTTGAGCCTTTGCTGGAAAAATGAGAAAAGTCGTGAATAAAAGAACCATCCCGAGGATGGTTGAACGGGAGCGCTGAAAATTAGAGTTTACAGACATATGGGTGGGCTGTTTTAGGCTCAAAAATAAATCTTTTTTACTAAAGAAGTTTACTTCCTACATGCGATTTGATTTACAGGCATGGTTTATGACAGATGAGAATAGATAGTAGGTAACAACCTGGTTGATTGTCATAGGTAATTCTGTACCCAACAAAAAATGTTGTTATCTTTAGGCATTAATAGTATATAGAGCAAAAGTAAATGAGGCGTTTTCGGTTAAAAGGATTAACAAATACGATTCAAAAAAAGGTCATCTATGGTTTTAGTACCATACTTGTCATTTTAACGATTGTTTCTTTTTTGAGTGTCAGGGGAGTACGTCGGTTAGATGCGGTTATTGAAAGCACTGAATCGGTGTATGTGTTGCTGGATCATATTTATAATCTGCGTTTAAATGAAAAGCGTGTCGTCATTTCAGGGAATCCTGAATTAGTCGCTAATGTAGATACTCTGACTACAAAAATAAGTAGTGTACTTCAGAAAATCGCCGATTCACAGATTAATCCGGAAACCAGGCGTTTGCTTGAACCCATGTTGGAGCATGTCACTGCATTCAATAAGGATTTTAAACTGTTTGCCGCATTATCTGGCTTTAAACAAAAGGTGGAACGGAGCGTCGATAGTATTTATTTTGAAATAGAGCGGCAGGAAGCTATTCAGTTGCGCGAGTCGGGCCAGTGGTTAAAGAATAATAAACGGGTGTACAACTCTGTTTTGAATGAATACAATATTACACATACCTTGTTTTTGGCCATTCGGGCGCAACAGCAACGTATCGGAAAATTAGAAGGGCTGGCCTATAGTCGTGACTCCATTGAAAAACGTTTCGATCAAATTCTGGAACGCACGTTTTTAATTGAATCCCAGGTGAACAATATTGAGGTGCGGGAATACATGTCTAAATTCCGTTCAGATGTGCGACATTTTGAGCAGGCTGTTACCCGCCAAATGGATATCAATGAAAACATTATGCAATCGCACATTTCATTGAGTCATCGGGCCCGGTTTATCCTTGAGACAGCTGAAAAAGCAACGGCGATACAATCTGCCCAGTTGAAGAAATGGAGCGGCGTAAGCTTGCAGTTTTTAATCGGTTTGGTGGTGGTGGCTCTGGTGGGTGGAATTGTCGTGTTAGGTGCTTTTATTTATAACATAAATTCGGATATCCGAAAACGACGCGATGTGGAACATGCCATTGAAGATAATCGTCGCTTACTGGAGGATATCATTAATAATAGTAAGTCCCTGATTTATGTGAAGGATTTGGATGGGAATTATACCCTTGTGAATCAAAATTGGTGCGAACAAGTGGGGCTTTCCGAAAACCAGGTTATTGGTCAGAAAGCTGAAGAATTATTTGCAGATAAGGAGGTGGCCCAATGGCGCGAAATGGATCGGCAGGTGGAAGAGTCGGGATTGGCCGTGCAGTTCGAGGAGGAAATAGAATTGAGTTCAGGGCGTCGGTATTTTTTATCCAACAAATTTCCGATACGCAATAAAATTGGCGGTATTACTGCCATTTGTGGTATTTCAACCGATATCACCGAACAGAAAAAAGCCCTGCGTGATTTAGAGAAGAGTCGGGAGAATTATCGGAATATTGTCACCAATGTGCCAGGTATTGTATTCACGGGTTTAATGGATGATAGCCGCACCATGATTTTCCTGAGTAGCGGATTTTCAAAGGTGACGGGTTTTGATGCCGGTAATTTTCTGGAAGGGGTTCAGTCCTTTACAAATCTGATTTTTGAAAATGATCGGGAGCGCGTATTGGATACCATCAAGCAAGCAGTTAAACGCAATCATGCCTATGAAGTAGAATATCGCATTGAAGATGTGCAGGGGGAGATGCGTTGGTTGCATGAGAAAGGAATGGCCATGCAGCAACCAGATAATAAAGGGGTCTATCTGCAAGGGGTGATGATTGATGTCACGGCCCAAAAAGAAGCCATCTCAGAAGTGATGATGCGTGATCGTTTTCTGGAGGGGGTGGCCGAGGCTGTGAAGGAGTTGATAGTCAATCAAAAATCAGATGATGCAGTGCTGAAGTCCTTGCGTATTGTTGGGCAAAGTGCCATGGTCGATCAATCTTTCATCTTCCGTAATAATGATGATAAGAACCATCCGGCAGCATCGCACCTGTTTGAATGGCAGAAAGATCAGATCAAGCCGGTTTACCGGGATGATTTAAAGGATATATCCTACCAGGAGATTGGATCCAGGTGGTATCACATGTTATCCGATAAAAAGGAAATTATTGGATTTAAGGATGATTTTGTTTTTGAAGAACAAAAATTATTTGATTATCTGGGGTTGCAGAGTTTATTAATCGTACCGGTATTTGCCCGGGAGGTGTTTTGGGGCTTCATTGGGTTTGGAAATACCATGAAGGGACTGCCCTGGATTGAATCGCACCGCACCATTTTTAGGGCTTACACCGTGACCCTGGGAATTGCCATCGCCAAAGAGAACGATGCCATGCTGCTCACAGATGCTAAAAATGCCGCGGAAGCAGCCACCCGTGCCAAAAGTGATTTCCTGGCCCGGATGAGTCATGAAATTCGCACGCCCATGAATGCCATTGTGGGATGGACCCATTTGGCCATCGAAAAAGAATCCAATCCGGGGCAGAGTGATTATTTACGTAAGATCCAGGCCAGTTCCAAATCATTACTGGGGATCATCAATGATATTCTGGATTTCTCTAAAATTGAAGCCGGTAAATTAAGTCTTGAAAAAATCGATTTTGATCTCGAGCAGGTGTTTGATGATTTGAGTAATATGGTGGCCTATAAGGCACATGAAAAAGGTTTGGACTTTATCTATGCGGTTCATGCCGATGTGCCGCTGAACCTGATTGGCGATCCATTGCGCTTGGGGCAGATATTGGTTAACTTAGTGAATAATGCCGTTAAGTTTACCAATCGCGGAGAGATTGTAACCAGTGTCTTGGTGTTGAAAGAGAGTGAAGACGATGTTGAGTTATTGGTGGAGATAAGAGATACAGGTATTGGGATAAAAGGGGATTTACAAAGCCATTTATTTGATTCCTTTTCCCAGGCCGATGTTTCGACAACCCGTAAATATGGAGGGACTGGATTAGGGTTGGCCATTTGTAAGCGTTTGACCGGCTTAATGGGTGGACGTATTTGGGTGGAGAGCGAATACGGTGAAGGTAGTTCCTTTTTCTTCACTATAAAAGTGGGTAAGCAACGTGTTCAAAAGCGTCAGTTGTTAATGCCTCCCAAGGAGTTGAGTGGTTATAGAATATTGTTGTTGGACCAACATCCTACAACGTCATCTATTTTAAAAGAGATGTTGGAAACATTAGATTTTAAGGTGGATATGGTACGTGATAAGGAAACGGCACTGGTTAAAATTGTGGGTGGAAAGCAAGAGAAACCTGTGGATCTGGTGATTGTTGATTCTGCCATTGTGGGTCAGGATCGTCAGTCGGCTGCACAAGAGATTTCCAGACATTTAACCAATGATATTCCCATGCTGGTGATGATGCCGCTTTTTGGTCAGGATGAAAAACTTCTTAAACTGGTTAACGGTAATCCGTTCATTGGTTCTATTGTCAAGCCGGTGAACTACTCCACGCTGTTTGATGCCACCATGGAGGCTTTAGGCAAAGAAAAATCAAAAGCTTCGTGGCGTAAGAAAGAACCGGGTGTTTATTTGAGTGAACTTAAAAAACTTGACAATGTGATGGTTTTGCTGGTGGAAGATAATGAAACCAATAAGCAAATAGGCATTGAGTTGCTGGAATTGGCAAATGTGTGTGTTGAGGTTGCATCCAATGGAAAGGAGGCCATCAAAGTAGCGCAAATGCATGGGGGTGACTTTTTTGATTTGATTTTAATGGATATCCAGATGCCGGTGATGGATGGATTTGATGCCACCCGTGAGATACTCAAGTTACCCGAATATGCAAACACACCCATTGTTGCCATGACGGCCGATGCCATTGGTGGGGCAAAAGAAAAATATCTGAAGTGCGGGATGGTCGATATGATTGCTAAACCCATTGATCCGGAACAAATGTACATGAAGGTGTTGAAGTGGGTTGAAAAGCATCGAGGGGTGGAGAGCAGTCAACGGCAAACCATCTCGATTCAGCGGACTCAACCGGTTATTCAGGATGGGGATGGAAATCACCTACCCTATATTGAGGGAATCAATGTAGAAGAAGGGGTGCGTCGATTTGCCAATAAATGGGACTTTTTTAAGCGGCTTTTGCAGCGGTTTTATTTTGATCATCTCGAATTTGTAAAGGACTTCAATAAGCAGAAAGAGACAGATCGCGAAGTAGCTGAACGCATGTTGCATTCGTTCAAAGGTATTTCAGGTACCATTTCGGCACCCGATTTATATCAGTTAGCCATTCAGGTGGAAGCGGACTTTAAAAATGATGATCCCATATTTAGTGAGCATTTCATGGCGATGGCCACGGAGTTAGAAACAATTTTAAACGTACTTAAGAAAAATAAAGAGGTAGATATTGAAGGGTTTGAGAAATAAATAAAATAACGTATTATGAAACCCCTATTAGTTTTTGTGTTGGCAATTCTTATATTTTCCGGGTGTCATTGGCAAGATGATAAGAAGCCGGGTAAGCCCCTTGTTGCTGTTAATTTTAATGGCGAAATAAAAAATGACGGTTTATCTTCGGTGTTAATCCAAGGGGATAGTTTGGTTAGTTTTGCAGTTACAAGGAAGGATACAAGTCTCGATTTATCTGCTGCTGCACGTTACCGCAAACCCTTGTCTGTGCATTCGGATAAATCATTTTCGTTAGATGATTATAAGGGTTTTACAGTCTGTGTGTGGGTAAAAAAGGCACTGGATGATCCGGAAAGTTATACCATTGTAGCTCAGAAACAGGGAGGCGTTGATCGGTTTAAGGGCTGGCAATTGGAAGCTGCTTCAAATGGGGCTTGGCGATGGACCATTTCCGATAGTGTAAATACCTGGCAGTATGCGCCTACTGTTCAAAAGCAAGCCATCAACGATGGCCGTTGGCATCAATTGGCTTTTTCTTATAATAGTGAAGCACAGGAGAGTGCACTCTTTTTTGATGGTGAAAATGTAGCCATCTATTCACTTTGGGAGGTCAATTTGAAATTGGGTTATACTCCTTTTTATATCGGGGTTGATCCCTTTGTGCCAGATGTTAAAATGGAGACTTTTAATGGACAGATTGATGATTTTGGCGTTTGGTCACGTCCACTTTCCCGAGCTGAAATAGCGCTTCTTTATAAATCCAAATCAGGCAGAGGGATAACCCATTCTCCAATAATGGATGAGGAGCTAAAGGTGATGTCCTGGAATATTTGGCATGGCGGCCGTCATGAGGGTCGGCAGGTTGGCGTTGAAAGAGTCATTGACATTATAAAAAAATCGGGTGCTGATATTATTTTGATGCAGGAAACCTACGGTTCCGGTGAGAAAATTGCAGATGCCTTGAATTATCATTTCTACAGTCGTAGTTCCAACTTGAGTGTGTTGAGTCGCTTTCCCTTTGCAGAAAGTTTCAATATGTTTCGGCCTTTTAACTTTGGGTGTATTAAAGTGGAAGTGGGTGAGGAGAGAGCTGTTTTAGCCTGTCCTGTGTGGCTGCATTATTTACCCAATACGGGTGCTTATGTGAAAAGCGGACATGCAGTCCCTGATTCTATTATAGCCCGTGAAATGGAAACCAGAGGTCTGGAAATTAAATTAATTCTTAGTGAACTGCGTCAATTTATTTTGAAAAAGGATGAGGTTCCTTTAATTGTGGCCGGAGACTTTAACAGTGGATCACATTTAGATTGGACCGATCGCAATCATGCCAATTATTATGGGCTTACCGTGGCTTACCCGGTAAGTCAACAAATGGAGCATGCTGAATTTTATGATAGTTATCGGGAATTATTTCCGAATGAGTCGACTCACCTGGGTCAAACCTGGTCGCCCGTTTTTAAAAGTAGTATGCAGGATCGGATTGACTACATTTATTATTCCGGAGAAATGTTGAAAGCCATAAATAGCCGGGTGATTGATACCCATCCACTTGGATTTCCATCCGATCATGCTGCTGTTGTCACTACCTTTCAATGGCAAAAAAAATGAATATGGAGTAGGGGTGCTTTCATTATAAATTGTCCTTGACTAAATCAGTGTGCTGAATGGTTGATCAAACCTATAATAAATCAGATGAACAATTACTTTTACAGAAAGTAAAAGAAGGTGATTCTAAAGCTTTTGAAGTTGTTTTTAAGCATTATTATCCCCACTTGGTTCTTTTTGCTCAAAAATATTTGGGAGACCGTGATTTATCAGAAAGTCTCGTGCAGGACGTTTTTGTGAAAATGTGGGAGAAGCGGGTCGATTTGGATATCCGGTCATTACAGGGCTTTCTGGTGGTAACGGTGCGCAACCAGTGCCATAATGAGTTAAAACATCAGAAAGTGGTGCGCGAGCATGTTAAAATTGTAGAGCATAAGGAGATGTTTGAAATGCCTGTGTTTCAAGAAACCATTTACTTGAATCGGATTAATCAGGTTATTGCTCAATTGCCGGATCAACGACGAAGAATTTTTCGCATGAGTCGGATGGATGGATTGAAATATCGAGAAATAGCCGATAAGTTGAATATTTCACCAAAAACTGTGGAAGCTCAAATGGGGCACGCTTTAAAATTCCTTCGTGAGAATTTAAAGCCATTGAAGGAGCAGTTGTTAAGTATATTTTTATAGTCAGATGAATAAGGGATAAAGGAGCAGTAGTTGTCCTTAAGTTGAACGTTATGAAAGAGCAAAATATAAATAGAATCAATTGGGAATTATTAGCCCGTGATATGGCAGGCGAATTATCTGATCAGGAGCATCATGATTTAAATAGCCAGTTGCAGGATGATAAGCGTGTTGAAGAGGTGTTTTCGCAGGTTAAGAGATTGTGGGGTGATTCGAAATATGCTCAGGAGTTGGCTGAGATCAATACGGATGGTGCCTGGGATCAGGTGCAGGAGAAAATTGCGACACCTACAGGTGGTGTTCGAAAAATGAGTTTCATGCGAAATGTAGTGGCCATTGCTGCTATGTTGATTGTGATGGTGGGTGGTTATTACATGTATTCTATTTTTTCTGCAGGTTCGATGCAGTCAATTGTGGTAGCTCAGTCACAAACACGGTTGGTGAATTTACCGGATGGAACAGATGTGGCGATCAACGGTGGAAGTTCATTTACATATCCGAAAGATTTTGAAAAGGATACGCGTACAGTTGAACTGGATGGAGAGGCCTTTTTTAATGTCAAACGTGATGAAAGTAAACCTTTTATTATCAGAACGGAGAAGGTGCAGATTCAAGTACTCGGAACCTCTTTCAATGTAAAAGCTTATACGCCTGATCAACAAACTATCGTGACTGTCTCGACCGGAACGGTTTTGGTGGCTGTTAATAACCAGTCGAGTAAGGTTATTTTGCGTGCAGGAGAATCGGTGGTATATGACGCCTCTACACGTGAATTGAAGAAGCAGGTTAATGAGAATGTGAATTTTCAAGCCTGGAATACAAAGGAGATTGATTTTTCCGAAAATACTGCATTGTCAGACGTTTTTGAGACTATTGAAGCGGTTTATCAAATTCAAATAGTTTTGAGCGATTCCAGTTTAATACAAGGTGAGTATTTCAATGGTAGTTTCAAACATCATTCATTGGATCATGTGTTGGAAACAGTATGTCAATCATTTCAAATAAATTACAAAAAAGACGGCGATGTTTATGTAATCTATTGAGTGTGATGAGTGAGCTTAATTGGTTTACAAAAAACCAGATTAAAGTAGTATCTTAAACCCTTCATGAAGTAAAAGGAAAATTTATTTTCTTTTTTATGGAGAGATGAATGAAAGATATTAATACATAATCCGATGTATGGTTCCTATGCGCATTGTAATACTTCTGCTGTTTAGTTTTTTTGTTGTTAATAGCTTTGGGCAAATAGTATCAGTTCATTACAGTCAAATCCGAGTGGCTGATTTATTAGATTCTCTCCAGTTAAAATCTGATGTCAATATTGCCTATGATGTCAATGCTGTGCCCGCAGATAGTGTCGTTGACATCAATATCCAAAATCAACATCCTTACGAAATTATCTCGGGTTTATTACAAGCTTATGCCTTAAATATTGCCTTGGTCAACGGGCAGATCACGATCAGTGAGTTAAAAAAGAATGAAGAGCAAAATAAATATATTCGTGTTAGAGGGAAAGTGATGGATCGTGATGCCTCTTATTGCTTACCCTTAGTTAATATTTCCATTAAAGGGAAAGCATTGGGTACCATCACTAATAAAGATGGTGAGTATGAATTTGTATTACCACGTCGGTATGTAAAGGATACGCTTGCCTTTTCCTGTTTAGGATATGCCCCTACTTTTCGGGTTGTTCCGAATGTCGATGCAATTCTCGATGTAAACATGTTTGAAACATCGGTGAAGCTGGCTGAGATTGAGGTGAAGTATGAAGATGTGGATGCTATTATGGAGCAAGTTGTTTATTATCGAAGTGATAATTATTGGGAGGAGAAAACACTATTAACAGGATTCTTTCGTGAAACTATTCGGCAGGATGCGGCATTTGTGCAGGTGTCTGAAGCCATTGTTGAAATCTTTAAGACAGAATACAGTAGACCACAGGGAGTGGAGCGTGTGCGGTTTGTGAAGGGACGGAAGAATAAGGATGTGAATCCAATGGGTGATGTGCTGTTTAAGTTAGAAGGAGGGCCATATTATTTTTCCCGATTAGATGTGGCTAAATATCTTGACTTTTTACCCGTTGATAAAAAGGAGATAATTTATCGGTATAGTTATAAAGGTGTTGATGTTTATAACGATCAGATGGTTTATCGCATCGGATTTAAGCCAATTGATGATACCGGGCAGTTGTTGTATCAGGGTGAATTATTAATTCATTCCACTAGCTATGCAATTGTGCGGGCGCAATTCGAACTGACTCGACGGTCATTACGACAAAGTAAACGATCGTTGATTCGGAAAACGAGCCGATCAGTGAAAGCGAAACCGTTGGAAGCGTCTTATTACATCGACTATAGACCCTTTCAGGGAAGATGGATTTTAAATAAAGTACGAGGTGTTGTGCGTGTTCATATTGCGGATAAGAAGCATCAGATTGATTCGGAGTTTGATGCCGTGACGGAGATGTTAATAAGTGATATGTCCACCGAAGGGGTAGAACGGTTTAAATTATCCGAAACCTTCAAGCCTAAATATGTTCTGGCAGAAGAAATTATGGAAGAGGATGTTGCCTTTTGGGAAAACTATAACATTATTAAGCCGGACGAGGCTTTGGAAAAAGTCTTTAAAAAGGCCGAAAAATAAAGGTTGTTTCCAAAAGATACGATGGGACGATAAAATGAGTGGTTTTACAGCCTCTTTTTGGAAACAACCTTATGAATTGGTCATTGAAAATTTTTTAAGCACAATGCTTTTGTAAAAAGTCAATTGTTGATTTTACTGAGTTTAATTGCGGTAGTTCTTCATTTTTTATAGCCAAATCAAATTTGGTTTCCAGATAAAATAAGAAACAGTTCATTTCTAATTCACCTAAAAATAGCTCGTCTTGTAAGGATGCTTCTTCATTTATCCGTTCTTTAGGCACTCCTGTCTTTCTTAAAACTTTGTAGAGCGATCTCCTAATTGCCTTACCATTCATAACAGTTCCGTTTTCGTTTTTTAACCATTTTAACTAATAGACAACTCAAACGGTTGATAGACGTATTCAAGAATTGAATTTTTTATTAAAAAATTCAGATTTTTTTTCTAAATGCATAAAATGAACAGTAGGTCAGATCTTTATTTTGCATTATGATTGAAATGTTCGTTTTCATTTTGATTCACTTTTTAAACAAGCTTAAAAAGTGCTAAATTGGCAACATAAATATGTAATTGATTTGGTGTATGAGTCTAAAATCCATGGCGAATTTCTTTTGTAGATGTTTAAAAGTCTATGGATGTTTGCTTATCCTTTTTCTAATATCCGGAAATAGTTTTGGACAAATAGATAGTTTGGGTAATAAGATACTCAATAATATGGATACGCTCCGAATGGCTAAAGTCGATTTTGGATCTGTTAAAATTGTTCCCTACGTTGCGCCATCCTATATGCCAGAAACAGAATGGCTCTTTTCCGGTGGAGGATTACTTACTTTCAAAGTGCAAGACTGGAATCGCTTTTTAAATCTTTCTTCCATTCCTTTTTCAATTGGCTATAGTACCAATGGATCGTTTGCTGTTTCTATTCAAAATGTGATTTACTGGACCAACGATAACCTCAGAGCAACAGGGGAGTTCCAGTTGAGGGATATGCCTGATCATTACTGGGGAGTGGGGTATGAGAATGCCATGAATGTACCACGTTCAGATACAACGACTGCTTATCGGCGTCATTATTGGCGGTTTTATGAACGTATTCTTTTTCGACTCAATAAGGGATTGTTTGTTGGATTTATGGTGGATTACAATGCAACCAATGCTACAAGTTTAAATGACAGGATGCTAAATGATGAGGATGTCTTACAGAGTGGAACGAATGTCTTTAATTCAGGTTTAGGGGTAGTGGTGGAGTATGATACACGTGATTTTGTGCAAAATGCCTATGAAGGTGTTTACCTAAGTGGTAGTATGCTGATGTTTGATGAATTCCTGGGAGGGAACACTAATTTTAAAGTTTTTGAATTAGATTATCGGCAGTATATCAGAATCCGTCGGGATCGGAGAACGCTGGCCTGGCAATATAAAAACCGATTTTGTATTGGGAAAAATGTGCCCTGGAGTGATATGGCTATGCTTGGAGGTTTATGGAACATGAGGGGGTATACACTAGGACGTTTTCGTGATCAGCAAATGGTTAATGCCTCCGTTGAGTATCGCCATATGTTTCAACGGCAAACATTGAATAAAAAAGGAAATTACAATAGTCCTTTGGGTTTTGTAGTCTGGTGTGGGGTGGGTACCGTTGGTCCTTCGTTTCACGAAATGAATAATTGGTTGCCAAATGCCGGCATTGGCGTGCGGTTGGAGATTCAGCCGAGGATGAATGTCAGATTTGATTATGGGTTTGCGAAAGGAGAACAAGGAACATACATTACTTTCTCTGAAGCTTTCTGACTTTATCTCAATCCATGAATTATCTTTGTAATTTCACGAAATAATTTGGCTGATTTAGGGATGTGTGGTCTAATTGATAGAGCATCAATACTATCAGTGCCGAATGACCGATCCCGGAATAGGGCATTTAAAATATTGATTTTATGCAGAACTTATTTGAATGTAAAGTAAAATACGAAAAGATTGATGAGCAATCCGGCGCTGAGAAGAAAGTCAGTGAAACGTATTTAATTGATGCTGTTTCTTTCACCGAGGCGGAGTCGCGCATCTACAAAGAAATGGAGAGTATGATTCGCGGGGAATTTTTGGTAACTAATATCCGTAAAGCAAATTATACCGAAATATTTAACAAGGCGGATGGTGATCAGTGGTATAAAAGCAAGGTTTCCTTTGCTTCAATTGATGAGAAATCCGGTAAGGAAAAGAAAGTATCTAATCAGATTTTGGTGTTAGCCAATGATGTGAAAGATGCCTATGATAAGATTGTGGCAGGAATGGGAGGTATGACTGTTGAGTTTGATATCAATGCCATTATGGAAAGTCCAATTTTGGATTTCTTTTCTTATTTCGGTCAGGATAGTGAGGAGATTCCGGCTAATTTAAAACCGCTCTCTGAAGTTGAGCAAGAAGATGATGTTCTGGATTAAAAATAAATAGGGAGACTTTACGTATGGTCTCCCTTATTTTTAGTTTTAATGGATTAGGAATGATCTTTTTCGGTAATATTTGCCTTCAGGATACCTTTAATTCGAAGATCCAGTTGCTGTTGATCGGTTTCGAAGGAATACAGACCTGCCAGGTTTAACAAGGTGTCAATTGCTATTTCGCCAGCAACTATCTTATTTTCCCATCTGGCGTGGTTTGGTATTTTTCCATCCTGTTTCAATAGTTGATGTTCTTCTTTCGATAAAATGGGGAATAAATCCCTGCAACCATGCTCTCTGGCATATTCTTCAAGTTCCTGACCAGTCTCGGGTAGCTTATCAGTGAGATGTAGAATGGTTTGTATTTCATGATGGCGGACTTGCCATAGCTTTTTTAGATGGAGGCGATTAATTGCTTCGTTATCATATAAATCCAATTCCGGGATGTCATTGATGTGTGACTTTTCTGGTACAATATTGCTTTTTAAGGCGTCTTCAGCAATTTTTACAGGGATGGTAAACACGTCAGTCCCTGCCAGATGATTCAATTGATCACTATTCCGGATACTCGCTGCAATAAGTCGTGTTTGTGTTAAGCCCTTTCTGTTTAAGATGCGCAGGCAATGTTGGGTTTCTAAGGTAACTTTTTCACCGATGTATTTTCCTTCTCCCAGTTGATTGCTGCTTAAGTAAGCACCCAAGCGTCCCAAAAATACATTCGTATACATAGGTTGGGCAACAACAGAAGAAAAGGCATTTTGACGCACGCTGAAATCAAGGGTGAAATTAACTGGAATTCCCTTGTTTTTGAGCTGTCGGGCAGCAATTAATCCGGCGGCTGTAAATGGTACTTTAATGATAAAATGATTGGGTGCGCATTGATGTAGCCTCCTACCTGTATCTATTATGCCGGCAATATCATGAGCTAAATCCGTATGTAATTCAACACTTACTTGTGCATTAAATAGTTTTACTAACCTTAATCCATGTATGGCATTTAAACAAAAAGCAATTTCTTTTATCTGGTCATGTTCGCATAAAAATGAAATTTTTGTGGCGATGATCGGTATTATTTCGTCATAAACACCTTTTTGTATTTCATTGTTCAGTAGTGTGTTGTTAGTGGTGAGTGCACTAAAATCAGGGGTCCAAATCTTTAAAGCAGCTTCAATGTCTCCGGTATCCAGCCATAAGTAGCTTCCGGTTTTCAAATAACTGGCCCAATAGCTAGAGGTTTTTGGAGTTATCGTGGTGTCGTTAAAATGATCCAAAAGATTGATAATTGAAAGGGTTGAAAGGGGATGTGTCATAATCAAAGGATTGAGTTCCTTATAAATATAACTTTTGTTTTTCATATTTCAAATGAAAATATTGGAAAATATTTCTTGAAAAATCCGGATGATTGGTATGGAATTCGTTTTATTTTAGATTATACCATTTACTCCTATATGGCTTGAATTAACTATTTAGAAGGCGATGTGATTTTTTATAATAGAAGAGATAGACATCTAAAAAATAGCCTACATTTGGCGTTGAATTTGAAAGGAGTGAAAAGCCTGCATGGAGCACTGTTTTGAATTAATATGAATTGGAAAATGAATCATGGAGTCGATAAAGGAAATATATAAAATTGGAAGTGGGCCGTCCAGTAGTCATACAATGGGACCTAAAAAGGCGGCAGAACAATTTTTAAGGAAGAACCCACATGCCGATCATTATAAAGTGGTGTTATATGGAAGTCTGGCTGCAACAGGGAAGGGGCATTTGACGGATTATGCCATTGAGCAGGTTTTTAATGCCAAGGTGTTAATTATCGAGTGGAAACCAGAAGTTTTTTTGCCCCGGCATTCAAATGGGATGACATTTTTTGCCTTTCACAAGGACGGGACGGTTGTTGATGAGTGGACAGCTTTTAGTGTCGGAGGTGGAACGATTGTAGATGAACAGTCGCAAGTGGAAACGACCTCTATCTATGATAAGAGTACGATGGAAGATATTCTGTTCTGGTGTGACCGGAATGGAAAACATATCTGGGAATATGTAGCCGAACAAGAGGATTCAAGTATATGGGATTATTTGAATGACGTTTGGAAAGTAATGCAGGCGGCCATAACAAGAGGATTGGAAGAAGAAGGTGCATTGCCCGGGAGTTTGAAACTTCCGCGAAAGGCGGCATCGTATTATACAAAAGCCAAAAATTTTAGTGGAAGTCTGGAGCGACGATCTATGATTTTTGCTTTTGCATTGGCTGTATCGGAAGAAAACGCTGCCGGGGGGCGGATTGTTACGGCTCCAACTTGCGGTGCGAGTGGGGTATTGCCAGGTGTATTGAAGTTTATTCAAACGTATTACGATGCCTCCGATAAAAAAATATTGAGAGCTCTGGCTACCGCAGGATTGATTGGGAACTTAGTGAAGCACAATGCTTCGATTTCCGGTGCCGAAGTGGGATGCCAGGGAGAAGTGGGTACTGCTTGTGCCATGGCATCGGGTGCTGCAACCCAATTATTTGGGGGATCTATTTTTCAGGTTGAATATTCGGCTGAAATGGGATTGGAACACCATTTGGGTCTGACTTGTGATCCCATTGCCGGATTAGTCCAGATTCCGTGCATTGAGCGCAATGCATTTGCTGCAGCGCGTGCCTTAAATCACAATACATATGTATTAATGTCTGATGGCCGCCATCGTATTTCTTTTGATGAGGTAGTGCGCGTTATGAAGCAGACTGGGCATGATTTGCCGAGCTTATATAAGGAAACATCAACCGGAGGATTGGCTTTTTTCTATCGGTCACCGGAAGAGCAACTAAAGAGATGAAGCTGACTCGTTATAATATGTAAAGAGAAGATTTTTAATCTTCTCTTTTTTGTTTACAATAATAATTATAAATTTAGTCCATATAACACTAACCTTAAATGTTGAATTATGGACTTTTTATCTAATCCAGCTCTGATTTGGTTTATTGTAGCTGTTGTACTTATACTTCTTGAGTTTGTGATTCCAGGCTTGTTTATTATGTTTTTTGGCTTGGGAGCCCTTGTGACGGCTATTTTTACTTATCTGTTTGAGGTATCATTGTCCGTTCAGTTTTTGATTTTTTCAATTACCTCTATTTTGTCCCTTGTTCTATTGCGAAAAGTATTTATGAAACGAATGTATCAAACCGATCGCGAGGATCCGGATGAAGAATTCATAGGTCATTTTGGGACATCCCTGTCAAAAATTGAACCCACGGGACAAGGTAAAGTTGAATTTAAGGGAACTAATTGGTCCGCCACTTCAAAATCAACTATTGATATAGGGCAGAAAGTGAAAATCATTAACAAAGAAGGGTTACTTCTAACAGTAGAGCCAGTCAACTAATTTTTCAACTTAATTTTATATTTCTATGGAAGCTTCAACTATTGTAACGATTGGAATTGGAGTCGTTGTCTTTTTCATTCTTCTATCTTGTATCAAAATTGTTCCCCAGCGATCAGCTTATATTATTGAGCGCTTGGGCAAATATAATGGAACCTTGACTGCTGGGTTTCATTTTTTGATGCCGCTCATTGATAAGGTAGCTTACAAGCATACTTTGAAAGAGCAAGCCATTGATGTGGCCTCACAATCGTGTATAACCAAGGATAACATCGCCGTGGAAGTGGATGGTGTTTTGTATTTGCAGGTGATGGATGCACAGAAGGCCTCGTATGGAATCGATCATTATGGGTTTGCGTCTATTCAGATCGCTCAAACGACCATGCGTAGTGTAATTGGACGTTTGGATTTGGATAAAACATTTGAAGAGCGCGAAACCATTAATACCAGTATTGTGGAGGCTGTCGATAAAGCCAGTGACCCATGGGGAGTTAAAGTAGCCCGTTATGAGGTGAAGAATATTACGCCTCCTCAAAGCATTAAGGATGCCATGGAGAAGCAGATGCGGGCTGAGCGAGAAAAACGTGCGATGATCGCGGAGTCTGAAGGGCATAAACAAGCTAAGATAAATGTAGCAGAAGGAGATCGGCAGGAATTAATAGCCCGGTCAGAAGGGGAGAAACAAAAGAGAATTAACGAAGCAGAGGGGAAAGCTGCTGAAATTGAATTTGTGGCCAATGCTACTGCAAAAGGAATTCGTGAAATAGCGCTGGCTATTAATGAAGAAGGGGGTATGAATGCGGTGAACCTTCGTGTGGCAGAACAATATTTGAATGAGTTTGGAAAGCTTGCTAAAGAGAATAATACCATGATCATTCCGTCTAACTTATCTGATGTATCAGGAATCATCGCAACGGCAACAAAAGTGCTAGAACAGACAAAGAAAAGTTAAAATTCATTACAAATTCCTCAAAAAGTCCATAATTCTTAACACGTATTATGGACTTTTCTTTTTTTTACAAAAAAAAATGCACTTTGATCATTGTAAAAAAAAAGTCTATATTTGCGACGAATTGTAAATATTGATCGGGGGTATTGTTATAATATGTGTGTTTTTAGGAGTTGCGGAGGTGAAGGTGTGAGTTGGTAGTTTCTTAATTAATACAAATATGATCTTTGCTAATGTTAAAAAGTTTTAAAGTTCTTCAAGTGTTGTTATTTTAGCGCAAGAAAAATTGAATAATTGTCCTATTTATTAATTTAAACCTTTTAGTCTATGAAGAAAGTACTTTTAGCACTTTCGCTAGTGGTTATGGTAGGGTTGCAGGCTTTGATGGCCCAGACAACGAACATAACCGGAACTGTAACAGACGCAGGCGATGGATTTCCTATCCCAGGTGTGTCTGTATTTATTAAGGGAACAACTGTTGGTACAGTTACCCGTCCAGATGGTACATATAGTTTGGCTGTACCTAATGATGCTACTACATTGGTCTTTTCTTTTGTTGGGATGACAACTCAAGAAGTGGCAGTTGAAGGTAGAACTTCTATTAGTGTTGCCTTGAAAAGTGATGCCATTGATGTGGATGAAGTTATCGTGGTAGCTTATGGTACTGCTAAAAAGGAATCTTTTACTGGTTCTGCTGGAGTTGTAGGTGCCGAAAAATTAGAGAAACGCACAATGACTTCAGTGGCCCAAGCGCTTGAAGGTTCTACAACTGGTATTCAGATTGCTGGTGCTTCTGGTCAGCCTGGTGAAGCTCCTAATGTTCGAATTAGAGGTTTTGGATCGTTGAATGGAGTTTCTGAACCTTTGTATATTGTTGATGGAATTCAGTTTGAAGGTAACTTGGCGGATCTTAGTCCTGACGATATTCAGTCAATGACTATTTTGAAGGATGCCTCCTCCGCTGCTCTTTATGGATCTCGTGCCGCGAATGGAGTAATTATGATTACAACTAAAAGTGGAAGAAAATCCGACGGTAAAGTTAATATTGAATTAAAGGCTGTTGGAGGTGTTGTAAGTCAGGGAATTCCTTATTATGAAACCGTTGGTGCGAAAGACTACTATGAGCTGATGTTTGAAGCTTATAAAAATGCGGAAATTGCTGGAGGTGCTTCGTCAGAGACTGCGGCTGCTACTGCGGCTAGTGGTATATATGGTAAGTTAGGGTACAATCCATTTGATGTAGCCAACGACGCTATTGTTGGTGTAGACGGACGTATCAATCCGAATGCTAATATTATTGCACCAGATCTGGACTGGTATGAACCTTTGCGCCAAACAGGATACCGTCAGAATTACAATCTGTCAGCTTCAGGAGGAGGCGATAAGCACGATTATTTCTTCTCTTTAGGATATTTAGATGAAACAGGTTATGTGGTGAATTCTAGTTTTGAGAGGATTAGTAGTAGAATGAACATTAATGTGACACCAAAAGATTGGGTGAAGTTAGGTACAAATTTGTCATGGTCATATACCGATCGCGAAAACACCACGGATCCTGATGATAAAAGCAGTATTAAAAATCCATTTAGCTTTGCCCGTTATATGGGGCCTATTTATCCGGTTTATATTGCAGATCCTAAGACTGGTGAATATATTTTAGATGCAGCCGGAGATAAGCAGTATGACTTAGGTGTTGGTTACCCTGAATATGGAATTAATTCGCGGCCTGCCGATGCAAATAATGGTAGACACGTGCCAGCTGAATTAGATTATAACCTTAATCGTGGCAGGAAACATGCTATCAGTAACAGATCCTATGCTCAGTTCAATATTATGGAAGGCCTGAGCGCCACCACAAATATTGGAATTGATGTGCAAAGCTATAATGATAAAGAATTTGAAAATAGTATCGTTGGTGACGGTGCACCTGGTGGGCGTTATAGAGAGTCACGTTATACACAAACAGCTATCAACTGGACGCAATTAGTTAATTACACGAAGACCATCAACGATTCACACAATTTTGAAGCTTTAGTTGGTCATGAATCCTACAGTTTGGAGTATAATCGCATGTACGGAATGAAGTCTAAGCAGACCGTAAGTGGGATCAATGAATTTGATAATTTCGTCACGCCAACATCTTTAGATGGAAAGACGGATAAAAAGAGAACAGAAGGTTATTTTGGGCGCTTGAAATATAATTTCCTGAATAAGTATTACTTCGAAGGGTCTTTCCGTCGTGATGGTTCTTCTGTATTCCATAAGGATGTCCGTTGGGGTAATTTCTATTCTGTTGGAGCTACCTGGAGAATGGATCAGGAAGCCTTTATTGAGAATATTAGCTGGATCGATCAATTGAAGATGCGAGTGTCTTATGGAGAAGTTGGTAATGATCGTCTTGGCCCTTATAATTCATCATACTATGCTCATCAGGCGTTGTACGATCCATTTCCTAATGGAACCGAATCAGGATTGCGTTGGTCTACTACTGGAAATGAACAGTTAACATGGGAATCAAACAATAGTTTTGATGCAGCTGTGGAGTATAATCTTTTGGGTGGTAAATTACATGGAGCAGTAGAGTTCTATCATAAAATTTCTGAAGATCTATTGTATAATATGCCGCTTGCTACAAGTATGGGGCTTTCAACTCAGCCACGTAATATTGCCACTTTGTATAATCGAGGTATTGAAGTTAGTGTTGGCGGAGCTCTTGTACGTACCGCTGATTTCTCTTGGGATATGGAGATTCAGGCTTCAACGGTAAAAAATGAAATCACAGAAATCCCAACACCTTTTATTAGTGGTTCTAAACGTTGGGATGAAGGACATTCTGTCTATGATTACTACTTGTACGATTATTTCGGTGTAGACGAAGCGACGGGGCTTCCTCAGTATCAATTATTTGTTGAAGATGCTGATGGAGTGAAGCAACCCCAATTTGATGAAGAAGGTGACCCCGTATTCACTGATGATCATTTGAAATCTGATTTAGTTTATACTGGTGATTCATCTATTCCTGATTTATTTGGATCTGTTTCTAACTCTTTAAACTATAAAGGCTTTAATTTGAGCTTTTTATTTACCTACTCTATTGGGGGTAAAATTTTAGATTACAACTATCGGAATTTGATGCACGAAGGAGATTATGGGAAGGCTTTCCATGTGGATCAGTTAAATGGCTGGAGAAATGCAGGAGATAAGACAAGCATTCCTAAATTACAGTATGGAAATTCAAAAATTAATCCTACATCAGCTCGTTGGTTAACCGATGCTTCATATTTATCGTTGAAGAATGTGAATCTTAGTTATACCTTTAATAAGAGTATGCTAAGTGGCTTGGGAATTAATTCCATGAAAATCTTTGCAAGCGGAGAAAACCTGTTTATTGTTACCAAACGAAAAGGTCTGAATCCGCAAGAGGCTTTTTCGGGAACTACTAGTGATGTGTATTTGCCTTCAAGAATCGTATCTCTTGGTGTAAATTTATCGTTCTAATAGAGGTTTAATTTATAAAAAATTATTATGAAAAGATATTTCAGTAAATTATTAGCTGTTTTATTGGTGGTCGGAACTTTTAGCTGTTCAGAAGAGTTTCTGGAAACGTCGCCTACTGATGCTTATACACCTGGAAATGCGCTCTCCACACCTGAGAATATGATGTTAGCCATAAATGGAATGCATCGTGAAATGTATGCACAATCACCGTTGGATGATTATCAGTATTCCCATGGTGGGGAATGTTATATCATGCCAATGATGGAGTTTGGAGCTGGTGATTATTTATTTGCCACTCCAGGTACGGGATGGTTTAGGGAGACATGTCAATGGACGGATCATACAGATCCCAATGATGGGCATACAGAATTTGTGTGGTATCACTATTATCACATAATTGCCAGTGCTAATAACATTATTAATGCAGCAGATGGTATGGTTGAAACAGCCTTGCTGAATAGTGTGTTAGGTCAGGCTCATGCATATAGAGCCTTTTTATATCATCGTTTGGTAGCGTTGTATGGCAAGAATCCACAGTACTCGGATGCCAACACAGAAGAAGGTGTGCCTTTAATGTTCGAAACAGCTCCTCCCTATGAAGGGTTAGAGCGATCATCCGTAGCTGAAGTCTACAAGCAATGTGAAGATGATATTAAAGCTGCTATCGCTTATCTTGCAAAGGCTACTACTAGTAACAATAAATCCTACATCTCCTTGGCTGCGGCCAATGGTATCGCTGCGCGTATTGCTTTGTCAAAAGGTGACTTTGTTAATGCGGCCACATATGCCAATGCTGCACGTCAGGGTTTTGCGTTGATGAGTAAAGATGAATTTAAATCAGGATTTAATTCCGTGGATAACAGAGAATGGATCTGGGGAGCTACAGTGGTAGCTGACCAGACCAACTATTTCCGCTCTTGGTTTTATTATGTAGGAATGAATTTCAATGGATCGTTTGACAGAGGAACTCCTCGATTTATGAATGAGGTACTGTATAATCAAATTTCTGTTACTGATTATCGTCGTGAAGTTATTTTAGCCACTGCACCTAATAATGTTAAAACTTGGGACTGGACTTCCGATGATCCAAATGATAAGGATCCAAATTATGCGACAGAAGCTGAATGGAAGGCGGCACGAAAGGAAATGGCTGATACCTATTTTGGTGGATTATCTAATTTTAAAACTTATCCCCATCAATGTGCGAAGTTCCTTAATGAAAACGGAGGTACTATTGAACCAGAAGATGTGTTGTATATGCGTGTTGCAGAGATGTATCTTACTGAAGCTGAGGCGTTAGCTAAGCAAGGTGGTAAAGATGCGGCAGCAGCCCAAGTTTTATATGAGTTGGTATCAACTCGTGATGCTGGTTATGTGTTGAGTACAAACACAGGCGATGCTTTGATTGCTGAAATTTTATTGCAACGCAGAATTGAATTGTTCGGTGAAGGTCACAGATGGTTTGATATGCTACGTAATAATGAAGAGCTTGATTTAACTGGAAGTTCAGCAGATAAAAGCTTCTATACTAAGGGATATAAGCAAGCACGACCATCTATTAATCATAATAATTGGGTGTTTCAAATTCCCCAGGAAGAAATTAATGCAAATAAGAAAATTTCGCCAAATGATCCGGCTGATTTATAATTTTAAAAAAAAGGGATGCCATAGGCATCCCTTTTTTTAAAATTATAAATTCCGTTAATATGGGTTTTTTGCCTTCTTGTAATTTGCTATTGTAAGGTAACAGCTCAGGTTCTATTTATTCAATAATTCACTATCACTTGAGAGTACAAAACTGATTCTTGTGTGCTGCCAAATCAATAGAAAACCTAATCATGTCGAAGATGTCAGCGGATCTTTTAATCCAAGTGTCAATAGCTGATTTGATGATTGAAAAAATAGTGGCTCCCCTGACGGATCGAAAGCCTCCAGAGACTTTTTGTTTGACTTTAATGTTACGAATAGCACGCTCAGAGCCATTATTGTCAAATGGCACATCTGGATGATATAGGAATGTAAAAACAGCCTCACGCCATTTTCTTAAGCACTTTTGGAATGCCTGTAATTTCGGTGCATTTTCTTGCAAGGGGCCTTTTAAAAGTTCATCAAGTGCCTGATCAATGAGGTGGCGCTTTTCCAGCGGCTCATCATATTGATCGTGGGTTAAAGTCTTTTTTAGTTCAATTGCTTTCTCAAATAATGACTTTAGCAATCTTGCCCATTGGTTTTCTGACGACTCTATAAAAGCATTGAGCTCCCGCATTAAGTGAGCCAAACACAACTGATGCAACAAGGCTGGAGTTTTGAGCTGTGCACTTAATGAATAACTGACAAGTATAGCACTAGGAAATCCATCAGGAAATTCATTTTCGATGGTAACATAACCACGGCTTGGCGTAATAGTGATAAATGTTTCCGTGACTGTTTGCCAGGACCAAGTCCAATAGTTAGTATTATTAACTTTCACCCCTGATTCATCGCTACCAATGACCGTTGCCATTGCCACATCCTTTTTGATCCCTTCATAAACGGGAAGCAGGCTGTCTGCAACGCGGTTAACATGTTGTATATACTACCTTAGCTAAGTGTAATATTACAAATGCATTTTAGTAGTTCCGGTAAACGACCAAAAGGGATGTATTGACGCGTACTAAGGTAACTGACAAACGAAGTCAGTCGGTTTCCATATTGAACAGGAGCGGTAACTCCGGCAGGAAACTTACCTGTTGAAAGACGTCCTCAGTTGCACTGTGCCTGATAAACTTGATGTTCGGTAACCGAAGCCTGAATAGGAGGAATATCAACAACCTGCCTTTTAGATTGAATCACAAGCGCATCTGCAGAATGAACCTTGCCACAATCCTGACAGCAAGCGTCAGGGCTGTGTTTAACAATGTGATCCGGGTTGTGAGATTGATTAAGTGTCGTTCCTTTGTGCCCCTGTTGCCCACTTGATTTCTCATCACTCGGTTTCCGGCGACTTTTCTGCCTGGGGGTGCGTCCAAAATCATGAGATGGAGGGCGGGAGCTATTACGACTATTTTGAGACTTTAAACGTTGGTTCTCTTCTTTTAAAGCACGAATATCCTCCTTCATTACGTTAAGGGTCCCTTCGACTTTGTTGCTAAATTAAACGAAAAGATCGATGATCTGATCTTTACTAAGGGTTCAATAGTCTCGCGTTTTATCATGTTAGCAAAGATCAGATTTTAAAGAATCTCAGATACAAAAACAGCCAGTAGTTTATAAACAACCAATAGGAATTTTATTCACACCATCCTGAAAAAAATAAGTTTTTAGGAAAAACAACCATATTTATGAGAACCTGAGTTGTTACATTGTATGAATTTTGATCAACTAGTTTGTTTATTTCTTTTGTTAATGCGATTTTTATTACAAAGCATGTCATTTCACTTTTATTTACTAATGATTTGAAAAAAAAGTAAGATTGTTTGATTCGAAAGCATGATTTTTATCAGTGTTAAAAAATTTTAAAATTAAACAAGAGTTGTTACTTTGGTCTTGAAAAATTAAATAATTGTCCTATTTATTAATTTAAACCTTTTAGTCTATGAAGAAAGTACTTTTAGCACTTTCGCTAGTGGTTATGGTAGGGTTGCAGGCTTTGATGGCCCAGACAACAAACATAACCGGAACTGTAACAGACGCAGGCGATGGATTCCCCATCCCAGGTGTATCTGTATTTGTTAAAGGAACCACTGTAGGTACTGTCACCCAACCGAACGGTACATACAGTTTGTCTGTTCCAAATGATGCCACAACCTTGGTGTTTTCTTTTGTTGGGATGTCCACACAGGAAATACTTATAGAAGGTAAAACTAAAATTGATGTTTCTTTGAAAAGTGATGCTGTTGATGTCGATGAAGTAGTTGTGGTGGCTTATGGTAAAGCTAAAAAATCTGCCTTTACTGGATCTGCAGCTGTAATTAAAGCTGATGCAATTGAGAATCGTCAGGTATCTAATGTGAGTCAAGCCTTATCTGGTCAGGTGGCAGGAGTTCAGGTGCGTAGTAGTACCGGGCAGCCTGGTACATCTGCTAAAATTCGAATCCGTGGTATGGGATCTATTTCATCAAGTAGTGAGCCACTCTATGTTGTGGATGGAGTACCCTTTGATGGAGATGTCTCCTCTATTAGTACGCAGGATATTGAATCAATGACTGTATTGAAAGATGCTGCCTCCAATGCTTTATATGGAGCAAGAGGAGCAAATGGTGTAGTTATGATTACAACCAAAAGAGGTAAGTCTGGTAAGTCTGTTATATCTTTTGAAGCAAAATATGGTATCAACCAACGTGGAGTTCCTGAATATGATATTATGACAAGTCCTTCGATGTATTATGAGAAATCATATGAGGCGTATTATAATAACTATATATATGAGAAGAACAATACGCCTGCAGAAGCACATCAGTTGGCTAATGAATTTATGTTTAGTGATAAGGGTTTGATTTATAATATTTATAGCTATGCTGAAGGTCAGGATCTGATTGGGGTGGATGGGAAAATTAATCCCAATGCTACTTTAGGCCGCAAATATGCAGATGATTACTATTTAATTAATGATGATTGGTATGATGAAGTTTTTGGTGCCAATCAAAGCCGTCAGGAGTATAACTTAAGTGTAAGTGGAGCTAATGATAAGATGAATTACTATATGTCTTTCAATTACTTGGATGATGCAGGGATTATTAGTAATTCAGGTTTTAAGCGTCTGACAACTCGTTTAAAGGCAGATTATCAAGTTAGAGAGTGGATGAAAATAAGTGGTAATGTGTCTTATGCTAATTCCGAAAGCACTTATCCTGGTGATCAAACTGGTTTAAGCAGTAAGAACTTGTTTTATCTAACTCGAATTGTAGCACCTATTTATCCTTTGTATGTGCGTGGTGCTGATGGTAACGTTATTGTCGATGATGAAGGGCATACTTTGTATGATTATGGTACAAAAGAATATCCGGGATTAGATCGTCCTGTTATGGGTATTGCAAATCCGGTTTCTGATTTGAAATTGGACAAAAGATCATATAAGTCCGATATATTTAGTTTAAAGGGAGGGGTCGACTTCAATATTATTGAAGGCCTTACGCTTAATGTTAATGCAGCTTTGGATCTGGATCTTACTGGTACTTTAGATAAGAGTAATGCTTATTACGGGCAGAGTGCAGAATACGGAGGTAGTATTTACCGCCGCAGTAGTAGATCGGAAACGTTAAATCTCCAACAACTGTTAAATTATTCTAAGCAATTCGGGGATCACAGTTTTACTGTATTGGCGGGCCATGAGACTTATGACTATAGAAGTAGATATTTGTCTGGTTCGAAACAAATGATTTATGATAAGGATTCGGAGGAGATCAGTAATGGTATTCTAAAACCAAGTATTTATTCTGGTTATAGTGATTATTTTGTAGAAGGATACTTTTCAAGAATTCAATATGACTTGAAAGGTAAGTATTTTGCCTCTGCGAGTTTTCGTCGCGATGGATCAAGTAAATTTGCTGAAGGTAACAAGTGGGGTAACTTCTGGTCTTTAGGAGGATCTTGGTTGTTAAATAAAGAAGCATTTCTTGAAGGCGTAGACTTTATTAATTTGCTGAAACTGAAGGTTAGCTACGGAGTACAGGGTAATGATAATTTGTACTATTCAGCTGCAGTAACTGGTGAGAATGGTGGTCCAGTTACCAATTTCTATCCGTATGCAGATCAATATGACGTTAAAAATGCAAATGATAAATTTGCGCTGGAGCAATCCTATGTTGGGAATAAGAATATTACCTGGGAAACAAGTTACAACTTGAATGTGGGTACGGAATTTACTTTATTTAATAATCGATTAAGTGGCTCCTTTGAATATTTTAATCGGCGTGTGGATGGGATGCTTTTTTATCGTAAGGTTCCTGCTCATAGTGGGTTTGTGGAATATCCTGATAATATCGGTGAAATGGAAAATAAGGGTATAGATATTTCATTGAATGGAACAATCGTTAAAACAAGCCAGATTGAGTGGGATCTAGCTATAAATGCAACCCATTTTAAGAATGAAATTTTATCCTTACCACCAGAATTTCCTAAAGAAGGCTACGAAACTGGTACCAGAAGATGGAAAGTAGGAGGGTCAATTTATGATCAATATGTTCCTGTTTATATGGGGGTAGAAGAAACGACTGGTAAAAGTATGTGGCAAACATACGATGACAAAACCCAGAAATATGGCACCACAACGGATTATACTAAAGCCAATGAAAATAGGTTTGATATTGGAACTACCTTACCTGATTTGCAAGGAGGTATTTCAACGACTGTAAGAGGTTTTGGATTTGATTTGTCTGTATCAGCTACATATCAGATCGGAGGTCAAGTTTATGATTATGCGTACAGATTGTTAATGCATGGAGGAAATAATAGAAATGTTGGATCAAACTGGCACAAAGATGTATTAAATTCATGGACCGAAACGAATGTAAAAACTGATGTCCCTAAAGTAAATTATAACGACCCTTATACAAATGCATTTTCTGATCGGTGGTATACTGATGCAAGTTTCTTTAGCATTAACAATATAACGCTCGGTTATACCATACCAAAATCGATTACAGATAGGGCTGGTTTAGGATCAGTGAGAGTCTATGGAGTTGCTGATAATGTAGCCTTGTTTAGTAAAAGAACAGGATTGGATCCTCGTCAATCGTATAGTGGCACTACCGATTTTGTCTATTCTCCAATCCGTACAATTAGCGGTGGTGTAAAAGTTACTTTTTAATAATTTAAATTGATTAAAATGAAAAAAGCAACGAAGTTTATATATAGCATACTGGTTCTTGCCCTGTTCTTTGCAAGTTGTGAAGAGAAACTGGATACTGCACCTGACGGCAGTACAGTCACAGGCGACCAACTAGAGGATATCCTTGCAAAATGGCCAGACCGATTACAGGCTAACATAACTGGTTTCAGTTCTTTTATGGTGGCCTTCCCTGCAGTTACCGACAATAATGATGAACAGGATGATTTTGGATATCCCTCCATAGCTACAAGAATGGAGCATAATGGTCAAGATATGGTAGGTGATCCTATTGGATATAATTGGTTTCGTGATAATCAAACGTATGAAGATCGTTTGGTAACATCAGATAATTCCAGCTATATGTGGAGATATTTTTATAAGCACATTAAGCGTGCAAATGATGTACTGAAATTAATAGATCCTGAAACTACTGATCCTATTCAACAGCAATATATTGGACAAGCTTTAGTAATTAGAGCTCATAATTATTTGCATTTGGCTCAACTGTATCAATATACTTATAAAGGAAACGAAGACAAACCTTGTGTACCAATAATTACAGAAAGCACTACTTCAGAAGAAATACTTAATAACCCACGTGTATCTGTTAGTAAGGTATATGAGTTTATTATGAGTGATCTGGATAGAGCTGTGTTGCTACTGGAAGGATTCGTGAGAGCAGATGTTACTGCTGTTAATCAGGCGGTAGCCTATGGGGTTAGAGCTCGAGCTAATCTGGTTATGGAAAATTGGGCTGGTGCAGCTAGTGATGCCCAGAATGCTTTAGCAATAAGTGGAGCCACTCCTTATACACTAGCAGAAGTTAGTGAACCTAACTTTGATGACGCTACGCATAATAGCGTTATATGGGGAGGTATTATTACCGAGGAAGATGCTGCAGTAAAATCCGGTATTTGTAATTTTACTTCCATGGTTACTTCATTATGTTATGGTTATGGAGGGTATACTACTATTGTTAGCGTTTGGAAGAAAATTAATGTTAATTTATACAATAGGATTGCAGACAGTGATGTAAGAAAAGGATGGTGGATTAATGATCAGCGTGTATCTACTACTGTTGGTGAGAGCTGGAAAGGGATCAATTTTGCAGACGAACGTATGCATCCATACACTAATATTAAATTTGCTCCGAATAACAAAGAGCCTATGGATCCCAATAATGCAACTGACTTTATTTATATGAGAGCTGAAGAGATGATTCTCATTAATGCTGAAGCTTCAGCAATGGCAGGTGATCTTAATGGTGGGAAAAAGATTTTGGAAGATTTTGTAAAAACTTACAGGGATCCTAATTTTGTATCTGCAGCTTCTAGTGGCAAATCGCTTCAAGACGAAATTTGGTTGCAACGCCGCATTGAATTTTGGGGAGAAGGTCAATCTTGGTTTGATATTAAGCGTTTGAAAAAACCTATCCTTAGAAAGGAAAATGGAGTGACAAATTTTGCAACTGGTGCTATCTTTAATATTGATGCAGAAGCTCCAATAATGTTATGGGCTATTCCGAGAAGTGAGATTTTGGCAAATGGTGGCATTAGCGAAGCAGATAATAATACACCTGGTCCTAAGCCTGAAAGTGAATAAATTTGTTGGTTTAATTCTATATAAAAAGGCTGCCCAAAGAGGGCAGCCATTTTTGTATATGCCGTAGAGAATACATTTCTCTCTTTCTTCTGAAAAAATAGGATATCAAAACTACACTCCTGAAAGTTGCATTTAGTACTTGAATTTAAGTATACCTATATATTCACATAGTGAATGTGAAGTCTTGACTGAGTTTTAGATTTTTATAGTGTTGATTAATTTATCACTTATAATTCACTACCTTTACCCATTCCAAGTTATTTAAATTTGTGTTCTATGAGATTGATTTATATACTATCTGTAGTGCTTTTAGTTAGTTGTGCTGGTGTTAAAAAGAATGGAACAAAATCCATCAACGCATTTATTTTCGCTAATTTTTCTGAACAAGCGGTTATTGCTCCTAATTCAACTGAAGATTTTGTGTTGGGTTATACTATTCAAAAAGGTACGCTGATGCAACCCGGAAATCGACTTGAATACATTATTGTTGATGTGGCAGAGGGGAAAATAGTATTTCGTGAGACAAAGTTTAATGCCTCAGTTAAATGGTATAATGATCTCTACATTAAAGTGGACTCATCTCCCGAAGTTCGATCTAAAAGCGATGATGTCAACCGGCAGATGAAAGTATATTATATCAATGTTAAAACCCTAAATAAGTTAACAGATCTACCAAATTAAATGAAACTCTTAATTTAAAATGGCTTTTGGGGAGAAAAGCTTATCCAAAACTGTAATGCATGAAAAGAAATTACTTTTATTTATTATTAGGCGTATTATTTACTGGAGTTATTTGTGTTTTGGTAATTAAGCAGCCTGATGCAGCGCCTGTACAGAGTATTACAAGCAAGAAAATCCTAACTAACCAAGAGCTAATTGCACAACAAAAACAACAAAAAATTGAGCGACGAAAAGCTGGATTTGCCAAGCCTGATAAACCGGATAAGTATCTGGAATATATCCATCGATTAAAAACCGGGGGGGATGAACTTCGAAATTATCCTTTTAATCATGCCTTAAATGAATTAAAAAGTGCCAAATTAAAATCTGCATCATTAAAAAGCAGTAAAGTTAGTTTGGATTGGAAGCAACGTGGTCCTGGAAATGTGGGTGGACGAACACGCGGATTTATTGTAGATCCTGATGATCCAACTGGGAATACTTGGTTTGCCGGGCCTGTTGGAGGCGGTGTGTGGAAAACTACTAATGCCGGACAAAACTGGGAGAACATAACACTCGATCTACCCAATTTATCCGTTAGTTCTTTGGTTATGGCTAATTCTAATCACAACATAATATATGCCGGTACTGGTGAAGGGTTTGGTAACTTGGATGCCATTACGGGAAATGGAATTTTTAAATCAATTGATAAAGGTCAAACCTGGGTTTTGTTAACCAATACATCTGATGATAGCAGATTTAAATATGTGAATAGATTAGTGGTGAATCCAAAAGATGAAAATGAACTTTTAGCTGCCACCAATGCTGGGATTTTTAAAAGTATGGATGGAGGTGAAAGTTGGGCTATAACATTGTCTGAACAAGGCTCTCGAGTTCAAGACCTACGCTACCCATCTGGTAATTTCAATATGCAATTCGCTACGGTTAATAGTAAAGGGATTTTTGCTTCTATTGATGCCGGTGATACTTGGAAAAAAGTTAAAGAAATCGGTGAAGGGCGCATAGAATTATGTATTTCAGAGACTTTTCCTGATAGGATGTTTGCCATGACTTCAGAATCCAATCTGTATTTATCAGTTGATGGGGGTGATAATTGGGCTGAAACAACTCCAGATTCAAAAGTTGCTTTTTTGTCTGGCCAGGGATGGTATAATAATACCATGGTTGCTCATCCGACAAATGTCGACAATCTTTTTGTTGGTGGTTTGGATTTGTATAAAGTAACTATAAATGATGAAACAGGTGCTATCATAGAAACTGTATACGATGTAGTTGATGGTACGAGCGCATGGTTAACTTATAATGATTTGGGAGGTCAATATATGGCTGGCGGTATTCATGCCCATTCTTCAAATTCTTCGTTGTTTAAAAGTGTGGAGGTGCGATTTGGAAACGGTCGGTCACAGAAGGCACACCGATTTACTGTCGGTGGATCCACTAATAGCCAGCTGGTGACTAGTGATTACGTCTATAAAGATTATGTCTCGGTACCTTTTGAGGTGTGGGATACAGAATCAAATACTCAACTTATGGTTTCATTTAGGGATCAGGATGAGAATGGTGACTTTAATCTTTCAAGTACTAGTTTAGAACAGTATTTTATTCATGCTATAAATTACAACAGTACTTCTCCATCATCAGATATTGGAACAGACGGAGGAGTCGATTTTCAAAAGATACTAAGTGTTTTTCCAGTTATGGAGGATGCTCATTCGTGGAATCCATCTGGTTTTCCAGATATGACGCTTCAGTTGAAAAAGTATGAATTAAAAAGCCGCGCTTTAACAAGTAAACAATTAACGGTTTGGCATGCAGACATCGATAAACCAAATTATGCCCACGCTGATCATCATAATTTAACAGTCGTAAAGAATGCAGGAAATCCATTCAGGATTATTAACTGCAATGATGGGGGGATTGCGCTTTCTGATGATGGCGGGAATAATTGGACGAGTCCTATTAAAGGATATGTAACTACTCAATTTTATGGCGTGTCTAAGCATCCTACCAAAAACATTTACGTTGGGGGAACTCAGGATAATGGCACTTGGGTGAGTGGTGAAGACGGAAACCATCTGGATGTTTGGACCAGTATTGTCGGTGGTGATGGCTTTGAAACAGTATGGCATGCCCGTGATGAAAAGAAGTTTGGTGGATCGTTGTATTATAATGAGATTGTTTTAACAAGGGATGGTGTTCATTTATCTAAAGTATCAGGTATTGGTGACATGGGTGATGAAGGTGAAGCAGCCCCATTTATTACGCGTATTGCCAACGCACCATCTTCGCCGGATTTACTGATGGTTGGAGGAAAATCAGGGGCCTGGCGTTCTGAAGATTTTGGATTAACATGGGATCTTATAAAAATGCCTGAAGCATCTTGGGCCAGTGGGAATTATAATCCACTCTTTGCAATTAGTCCCATAAATAGTCGTTATATATGGGCCGGAACATATGTTGGTAATGGGTATCGGCCAGCTTTATCTACCGACGGTGGTAAATCTTTTAGCACTATTTCCACACCTTTGGAGAAAGGAGCTTATCTTTCAAGATTAGTGGCTGATCCGGTAAATGTAAATACTGCCTATGCTCTTTTTGCGCACTTTGCTAAGCCAAAAATTCTTAAAACCAATGATTTCGGAGAGACATGGGCCGAGTTATCTGGTTTTGGGTCTAATGCAAGAAGTAATAATGGTTTTCCTGATGTCGCTGTTTATTCTTTGGTTGTCATGCCGCATAATCAAGATGTCTTGTGGGCTGGTACGGAGATTGGATTATTTGAGTCAACTGACGGTGGACTGTCCTGGAATTTTGCTGATAATGGGCTTCCAGCAGTGTGTATATGGGATATGAAAATTGTAGGCCAACAAGTAGTTGTTGGGACACATGGCCTTGGCGTTTGGACCGTTGATATACCTGATATTATAGTCCACACATCACAGCCTATTATTAATGTGGCCTCAAAAAAGCCAAGTGGCAGTTATTATTTTGAATTTGAGTTTTTCCAAGACTATGATCGTGCTGAATTGGTCATTAATGGACAGGTAGAAAAGCTATTTGAAAATGTAATTGCTGGTAAAATGGTATATGATTTATCCAAAAACATTGCAACTGAAGAAATCTCTGTCCAAGTAATTTGCTATATTGATGAGCAACAACACACTTCAAATTACAAGTGGTTTTCAAACCCAACCCGAGCGGTGCCTGTAGAAAAATACATGAATAGCTTTAGTGATAGGCAGCATGATTTTACTGGTGATCTAAGCGTCTCTAACGAGTTGTTTTCGGATTATGCCATTCATTCAAATCATCCATATACTAAAAAATCAAGCTATACTTATGAACTTAATCAACCAATTGTAGTATTGGAGAATCGGGAAGAGGCTCTGTTTTCGTATCGGGATATTGCGTTGGTGGAACCGGGAAGTGCAGGAACTAAGTTTGGTGATTTTGAATATTGGGATTATGTGATTGTAGAAGGTACAAAAGATGGGCTCAATTGGTTGCCTTTGGTGGATGGATCGGGTGTAACCGGTTATGATGTTAATTATAGTTCCAAATGGGTCAGTTTTGGACAGGAGGATTTAAGTAAGGTGCCCAATCGGGCATCATTGTTTGAAACGCATGTTTTAAATTTGCAGGATACTTTCTCTCCAAAAGATACTATTCTGATTCGTTTCAGAATGTATTCAGATGAAGAGTCAGTTGGTTGGGGATGGGTGATTGATGATATCGTCATTCAAGAACAAGGTACAGGTTTGTTCAGTCCTAAATCGACGCCTGAAGGTACTTTAAGTATTGCTCCAAATCCAGTAGTCAATGATATTATAAGGGTTAAACTGGAAGCCGAAGCCATGGGTGAGGCAGTTGTTTCAATATACAATGTGAATGGAATGATGGAGCTTTCAAGAACATATAATAAACAAACAACACTACTTGAAGAAACGATTGCGACCGGGACTGTTTCAAAAGGTCTTAAAATAGTTTCTGTGGCGATTAATGGAGAGGTGTATTCTCAAAAAGTAATGGTCAAGTAAAATACTCTCAATGCATTGTTAAAGGCCGGTTTTTCCGGCCTTTTTCTTTAGCATCAGATTTTGTTTGTTTACGGTTTTAGAGGTAGGCCATTTTGTTCAATCTTTATTGCAAATCTGAACTAATTTAGAATGAGGTAATTTGTTTATTATAAAGGATAGTCTTACAATTAGATAAGGTCTGTTTAATTTAGAATAGCATACAGAGAAAAGGATAAAAATATCTTAAAATGTTGCAATGCGTTTATATTTGAGTTATATTTGTTCAACAAAATTGATCAAAATTAAAACACTTAAATATGACCGCAGTACAATTCAACACCCGCTTGTTAAGTATGCAAGATAAGTTATTGTATTTTGCATTGAGCTTAACTGCAAATGATGAGGATGCTCGTGATTTGCTTCAGGAAACAACGCTTAAGGCGTTGACATATAGACAGCAGTTTGTAAATAATACCAACTTTAAAGCCTGGGTTTTTACAATCATGAAAAATACTTTTATCAATAACTATCGGCGTGATCAAAAAACGCGGAGTACATTTGATAGTAGTGAAGATGGTTTTCGTGTGGCTTATAAAAGGAATTACGCATCCGAAACACCTGAAAATGTTTTGGCCGTTACTGAGATGACTCAAAAAGTGGAGAAGCTGGACGATGATTTTCGGATTCCATTTAAAATGCATACCCAAGGTTTTAAATACAAAGAAATTGCGGAGGAATTGAATCTGCCCATTGGGACCGTTAAAAGCCGGATTTTCTTTACCCGCAAAAAGTTGCAACAGATGCTCGAGGATAAGTGATTTATTATAGAATGATGGTTTATTGTTAAAGCCGGCGTATCAGTTTAATTCATTAAATTGCGTCGGCTTTTTTGATGTGTGCAACCAAACGATGACTCAAAAAGCAGTCAATATTATTTTTACTTAAGTTTGTTGAGAAATTATGAATCAGAGTTCGAAGGAAAAAAGGTATGAGCGTATTTATGAGCAAATTAAAAGTCTGATTATCGCCACTGATAGTCCTATTGCGCGCATGGCCTCCATTAATGCGTTGTTGCATCATAAGTTCAGTAATTATTATTGGACAGGTTTTTATCAGCTCATAGACGGTAATTTGATTGTTGGCCCATACCAAGGCCCCATAGCGTGTTTGAAGCTTAAAAAAGACACCGGTGTGTGCTGGGCTGGTATTAACCGCAAGGAAACCGTAATTGTAGCTGACGTACACGATTTTCCGGGTCACATTGCTTGTTCATCTGCCAGTAATTCCGAAATTGTAGTCCCTGTGTTTGATTCAAACCAGAACGTGGTGGCTGTATTGGATGTGGACAGTAAGGAGTTTGATTCATTCGATGCAGCAGACCAAAAGGGTTTGGAAAAGATTGTTGAATTAATTTATGGCTAGATGCGTAAAATTGCCTTTGTAACAGGTGGAGCCACTCGAATTGGCGCCGCCCTGTGCACTCATCTGGCTCAGCAGGGATGGGAGGTTATCATTCATTGTAATACGAGTGAAAGGGAGGCACGGTCTCTTTCAGAGTCTTTGCAGGCGCGTTACAAAGGAAAAGATTTTCCGGTGGTTCAGCATGATTTAATTAATTGGAAGCAGATTCCAGAATTTTGGGAAGGTGTGATTCAACACCATGAATTGCCACTTCTCTTAATCAATAATGCCAGTTTGTTTCAGCCGGGAATGCTTTCTAATACCTCCCCGGAGCTCATGGAGTCTATGTTGAATATCAATTTTATGGCGCCTTTTTTTCTGGCGCAAGCTTTTTCCAATACCTGCGAGACAGGGCTTGTGATTAATTTGCTGGATAGTGCTGTCGTCACTAATAAAACGACTCATGCTGCATACTTGTTGGCAAAAAAGAGCTTATTGGAATTCACAAAAATGGCGGCATTGGAATGGGCACCGCGAATTCGCGTAAACGCCATTGCACCAGGGCCGGTTCTACCGCCTCCAGACAAAAGCATGGAACACCTGCAGATGGTGGCCTCTAAAACGCCTTTGCAGCAAATTGTATCTATCCATTCGCTTGCGGCTGCCATTGATTATCTTTTAACCAACATAAATGCCACGGGAGATATTCTCTTTTGTGATTCGGGTCAACATTTGCTGTAGGTTCTTCGTTGTTAAATACAAGAAACGCTAACTTGAAGAAATTTATTCAACATGACTCAACTTCGAATCAAGAATTTGTTAATTCGTACGGTCGTCGGTTTTAATCCACATGAAATAGGAAAACGACAGGACATTGTTTTGAATGTTACCATTCATTATAACTCAGCCATAGAAGAAAAAAGTGATGATCCCAAGGACGCGCTGGATTATCGTGCCATCACCAAGTTGTTGATTGAAAAAGTGGAAGCCAGCCGGTTTAATCTCATTGAAGCGTTGGGCCGAATGGTGATGGACACCATCATGAGTTTTGACCGGGTTGAAAAAGCGGAGCTTGAGATTGATAAAATGCATGCCTTGCGGTTCTCTGAAAGTGTCTCTCTTTTCCTGACAGAATCGCGTTAAAGGATTAGCTATGCAGGAGGTCGTTATTAGTATTGGATCCAATATTTCGCCCCAGGAGAACATCTCAAAAGCGCTAAAGCTTCTCGAAGACCTGCTTCAGGTGGCCAAAGTGTCTGAAATGGTCACCACTACTCCCATTGGCATAAAGGATCAACCTGATTTTATAAATGGTGCGCTGAAAGGTTTTACCGCCCACTCCAGAGATGAATTAAACCACTTATTAAAGGCTCTGGAAGATCGTATGGGGCGCGATCGGTCACGCCCAAAGTACGGACCGCGTGAAATTGATCTGGACATTGTTGTTTGGGGCGGTGAGATTGTGGATATGGATTATTATTCAAGAGCTTTCCTAAAAACTGTTGTTGATCAGGTAATGTAGCGTTTTTTTTGATTTATTTTGCGCCTCGTTATTCTAAAGGTTTAAAGGTTTGGTTTTATGAGGTTGAAAGATTTAAAAGTGTCCAGGCGATTGAATATCGTGATGGGGGGTATTTTAACGTTATTGCTGTTGACTTTGGCAACATATACTTTTATTGTAAATAAAAGGCGGGTAGAGACCAATGTGCGGCAAACGGCCATTGATCACTTATCTTTTCTGGAGATTTACCTCACTACAACCGTAACTGATCGGACATTAAACCGCTCTGGGTCCAACGATGTGGAAAGGTTGTCAAGTGTGATTAAAAAGCTTGAAGGGAATGGATTTTCCATGGCTTTAATAACTGATCAGGGGCAGGCGTTAGCCGGAAGCATTCATTCCATTGCCAATCTTGCCGATTTCCAGCGTAAAGGTGTGGATGGTGTTAGTGAATGGCACGTGGTGGAACGGGATTGGATCTTTGGTAAGTACGTTTCCGGCTATCAGGCTTATTTAATTTTGAAAGCTGATTACAGCAGCGTGCAAAAGGAACTCAATCGATTATTGCGCATCATGTCAATTTCCTTGCTTATAGCTATTGCAATTTTTCTTTGGGTATTGACAGCAATTAATAAAGATGTAGTCAGAGGGATAAAGAATGCTGTTGGTTTTGCCGGGAAAATTGAGAGTGGCGATTTGAGTGCTCTTTTTAATGAGGACCGGAAAGATGAAATCGGCCTGTTGGCCCATTCATTAACCCGGATGAAGCATCAACTCAATACCATTGTTACCGGCATCTCTGGTGGAGCGAGTAACATCAGGAGCTTGGGGGAGAACCTGCGGCATGATTCCGTGGATTTAGCGGAAGGAGCAGCAGAACAAGCCTCGGCCGCCGAGGAAGTATCTTCATCCATGGAAGAAATGGTGAGTAATATTCACCAAAATTCAGACAATGCCAAAACAGCCGAAAAGAATGTGACGCGTGTATTGGCGGCCATGCAAAAGGGGATGGCATCTGCGACGCAAACAGCCGACGTTATGCGCTTGGTTCAGGAACGGGTCTCCATTATTAGTGATATATCAGCACAAACCAATATTTTAGCCTTAAATGCTGCGGTGGAAGCCGCCAGGGCTGGCGAACATGGAAAAGGATTTGCCGTGGTTGCTGCCGAAGTTCGAAAGTTGGCCGAACGGAGTAAGGACGGTGCAGCCTCTATTTCGGATCTGATTCTTAAAGGAAATGACTTAGCGGAACAGTCGGAAAGGTATCTGGCCGATATCCAGCCGGAACTAAAAGCCAGTGCTGAAAGTGTGAGAGAGATTGTGGTGGCTGGCGATGAACAGCGGATTGGTGCTGATCAAATCAATTCGGCCCTCACCGAACTAAATGTCATCACCCAGCGGAATGCGGCTCAGGCTGAACAAATGCAAAACCGATCGGATGAGTTAAGTCGCCTATCCGAAGAGATTGTAGAATTAATCGCATTCTTTCAGATGAAGAAATAATACCACCAGAATACTAAAATGAGTGATAAAGCAGTTGGCTTATTGCTAGTGGTAAATGCCGATAGGCCATCACAAAGTGATGTTTTATCACTCATCTTGATTGGATCAATATAAGTTCTGTGCACCCGCTCGACAATGAATTAATTAAAAAAATGTTCAGCTATTTTAGGGAATGATACATGCCGGTCGTAGTGTGAGGGCTTCCGGTCACCTGTTTGACTGTTCCGGTTGCTGTGGAAGCCTTTCCGGTCGCAGGATGAGTGCTTCCGGTCGCTCAGTGGGCCTCTCCGGTCGCCAAAGTACCCGCTCCGGTCGCTCAGTTGGCTTCTCCGGTCGCCAAAGTACCCTTTCCGGTCGGTCCGGCACCCTTTCCGGTCGCCGGATGGGAGCTTCCGGTCGCCCAAAATGATACTGATTTGTTACCCGGAATGGAAGTATTCACCAAACGGAGTCTTATTTTTTTCTCTCAAAAGCTTTTTAAGAATGATTATCAGATTCTATTAATGACAACTGTGCTAAAATGCCGTTTAGTAAAGTCTGGATGGATTCGGAAAACCTATTATTCGTTGCTTTTAAGGGTAATATATGGCTATGACGAACTGGCTCCCAAAGATGGGCTAATGAAGGCAGATACACAGGACCGATTAAAAGAATGTGTGTTTCAGTTAGCTTCACCTGATTTCTCTATCCTGCCAGTGGTGGTTTTGAAGGTGGGGAGGTACAGATCTGCTTATTCACGACACAATGGGGTAAAAAAAATCAAGCCGGCCTATTGGCCGGCTTGACACCTTTATCACCATTATTAACCTAACCTTTGTTAGGAAAGAAAAGAAATTACAATTTGAATGTTTTCAGCACACCAAATGAAAACCAGACCAAGTGTTTTTGGGTTGACAAGCGGTTGTGCAGTGTCCGTTGATAATTAATCGACGGCCTCAAAGATATATATTTGTTAGTGTATAAAACTGACAAATGTTGGGAAAAGTAGGTCCAGCCCGGGATTATACTGGTACTTACGGCCCCTCTATTGTTGCTAATCACTGTTTTATATTCAGTGTCGAACGATTTAAAGGATTTGTTAAATTTTACTAAAAGTTCGTGAATTCCACCGTCTTGTATTTCACCTGTATTGCGTCCAATTTCATGGTAATAGTAAAAATCATATCCGGTAGTCAATTTTAGTTTGTGGCTTTTTGATAATACTAACGGAAAATGAACACCCGCGTTGTATTTCATGCCCTGCAAGAAACTCTGAGATGGAGTCGGGTAAGTCGGATCATAAAGTGCAATTTTTTCAAAGTTTGGTAAATACCAATAATTCACATAACCGTGAAGATTGATGTTCCATTGGTCTTGATCTTTAAACAAGTTGTTGTTCTGATCAACAATGATGTTCCATTCATCGTTAAATGAAGTGGTCCGATCCCATGCGGCACTCACCCAACCCATAACGGTAGTTCCGCTTTTTAATCCATAATACAATCCGGGTTGAAAACACCCTAAGTTGTTACTTAAAGTCCGGCCATGTGCAATGTAATTGGAAGCATGGCTTAAATCAACGGTTAATTTCTGTTGCGCTTTTGCAGGTATTAGTATACTTGACAATACCACAGCAAAAAGGATGAATTTCGTTTTCATTTTGAGTTGTTAATTTGCGGCAAAAATAGAGTGGGGGGCAACGCAAAACAATGATTTATTGGGGTGCTTTTTTATGACAAAAATCCTCTTTAATCAGGATCGTGCTGGAATGTTAAAAGTCCTTAAAATAGAGGGGTTGCTGTTGGTTTTAGAGGTTTGTTCATGAGGCAAAAGTGAGGGTTTCTCATAGGGGTTTTAAAAGGGTTCACAGAATCTTTCCTATATTTAGGAAATAGATTTGATACGGAGTAAGTCATGTGGTTGTTTTTTAGTAAAATGAGATTTTTTGTTGGAAGCCGTTGGTGCGTCATGATCATTTTTTTGTTTCTTTCCGTGTGGCCCGTTTTGGCTCAGTTGGATCAGAAGGATGAACTGGTTAATCAATTGAAAAATGCCTCGGAAAAGGAAAAAGTAGATATTTACAATGAGCTGTCGCGACTGCATTTGTATACTGACCCGCAACGCGCTATTCAATATGCGCAGAAGGCACTTAATTTAGCCATCCAAACCGGTAATAAACGGGGGGAGGCAGAAGCCTACAATAACCAGGGGATGGGGTATTACTTCGTGAATGATTATGAACAATTACTCGATTATTATAAGAAATCGTTGTCGGCTTACCAGGAAATTGGGGATAACCAGAGTATGTCGACCATCTCATCCACTTATTTCCGCTTAAATCAATCGGAGAAAGCTTTGAAAAACTACCGTCGTTCTTTAAAATTAAACATCAAGGAACAAAATTGGGACAAAGTGATTGAAACCTGCAAGAATATGGCCGATGTTTATAAAAATATTGCCGATTACAATCAGGCGCTCAAGTATTACAACCAGGCACTGGAACTCATTGAGAGTTCTGAGCTGGAGGGCAAAGAAGATGAGCAGGTTATTTTGTTGGGGCAAATCGGTGAAATCTGGTTTTTTCAGGAGGAATACGATAAGGCCCTGATTTATTTCAACCGGATGCATGATATTTTAATAACCCAGCAGGATGAACAAAACCTCTCTGTGTTATTGAGTAATATCGCCAATTCCTATTTTTTTAAAGGTGATTTGGATAAATCCTTTGAAACCTATCAGCAGGCTTTATCCATGCAGATTGCTCAAAATGCCCATTGGGAAGCTTCCATGACGCTGCTGAATATTGGCTTAATCTACTTTAAACGCCAACAGTATGACCGGGCCATTTTAAGTCATAAAAAGAGTATTGAACTGGCCGATATCATCAAGGCCAATGATTTGTTGCGTGATAACTACCTGGCTTTATCGCAGGTTTACGAGGCCTTGAAACAATATAAACAAGCCTACGACTACCGTATCCTCTATTCAAACCTTTCTGAATCCATGGTGATGGAAGATAACCTGGCGCAGTTTGTAGATGTGTTGGCTTTGCAGGAGTTGGATAAGAAAAGTCAGGAGAATGAAATCCTACAGGCTAAGAATGAAAATTACCTGCTGCAGTTGGAGAAAGAAAACCTGGTGCGCTGGCGGCTTTCTTTTGGTTTTACAATCTTGATTATTTCCATCCTGGTATTTATTATCTATTATCGGTATTATCTGAAACGTGAAGAGAATAAAAACCTGGAGGAACGCATCGCGGAGGCCTTAAAAAAGCAGGAAGAGCAGCAGCAAATCATCATCCATCAATCCAGCCTCACTTCACTGGGCGAATTGGCAGCAGGTATCGCGCATGAAATTAATCAGCCCGTGCAGAATATATCCCTTTCGGCCGAGAGTATTAAATATGAATTGGCAGAGGAAGAGGTGGACCGGAAGTTTTTGAATCAATCGGTGGAAGAAATTTTTGAAGACATTGTGAGGGTGCGGCAAATAGTAGATCACATCCGTATTTTTAGCAGTGGTCAGAAGGATGAAGTGGAAGAGGATTTTTCGGTGACTGAATGTGTGCAATCGGCCATTTCCATCATCGGAAAACAGTTTGCCAATCATCACATTCTGTTGCAGCAAGAATTGGAGAGAGAGGTGCCGATGGTACTGGGGAATCCACATAAGCTGGAGCAAGTGATTCATAATTTATTATCCAATGCCCGGGATGCCGTGGAAGAGCGAAAGTTGAAAGAAACTCGTTTGGATATGCGCATTGTGGTGCGAACCTTTGTAAAGGAGGGTAAAGTATTGTTGGAAGTGGAAGATAATGGGGTAGGTATTGCGCAAAACCGGAAAACGGATATATTCCTGCCTTTTGTCACCAGTAAACAGTTGGGCAAGGGCACTGGCCTGGGCTTGTCTATTTCCTATAGTCTGGTGAAAGAGATGAAGGGGCACATCGAAGTGGAGAGTCGACCCGGTAAGGGGACCAAAATGACGGTTGTGTTGCCGTTCTCAAATCATATCTCATAATAAAGAAAAATAAGATTACATCATATGAAGGAGCTGAAGGTTTTAATCTTAGATGATGAAACGCGAATTACTGAAAAATTGAAATACCATTTGGAAAAGCGTCACTTTTCCGTTTTTACCGCCAATACACCCCACGAGGGTTTTGCCATGTTGGAGGCACATGAGCCAGGGGTGATGATTTTGGATGTGATGTTACCGGGGATGAATGGTTTGGATATTCTTCGTAAGGTCAAAGGTGATTATCCCAATTTGGAGGTCATCATGATTAGTGGTTATGGCGATATGGACATGGTGATTCAAGCCATGCGCGAGGGGGCTTCTGATTTTATCCGAAAGCCGTTTCAGATCATGGACATTCAGCTGGCCATTGAACGCACCGAGAAGTTTCTGAAGATGCAATCGCGCCTGGAAGCGGCCGAAGATCGCGAAGTCCTCGTGTCCAAAGAGCTGGAGAATATGATTGAAAAAGATTTTGTGGGCATTAGTCCGCAAATCAAAAGGGTGCTGAAAATGGCCCTCAAAGCTGCCGAAGACGGAGATGTCAATGTGTTGGTAACCGGCGAAAATGGCACGGGTAAAGAGATTATCTCGCGGATTATTCATTATGGCAGCCCGCGGAAAAAGCATGTGTTTGCACCAGTCAATAGTTCAGCCATCCCGGAGTCATTGTTGGAAAGTGAGTTTTTTGGCCATGTGAAAGGGGCCTTTACCGATGCCCGGGAGGAGAAAAAAGGGTATTTTGAATTAGCCAATAAAGGAACCCTCTTTTTGGATGAAATTGCAGATATGCCCTATCACCTTCAGGCCAAATTGCTGCGGGCCATTGAAGAAAACAAAATCAAGCGGGTGGGGAGCAATAAAGAGATTCCGGTGGATGTGCGCATCATCTCAGCCACCAATAAGAACATCGAACAATTAATTGATGATAATAAATTCCGCATTGATTTGTTTCACCGCATCAATACCATTGAAATAAACATCCCGCCTTTGCGTGAGCGGAAGGAAGATATTCAGCCCATTCTGGAGCATTTTGTAAATCGTATTTCCCGAAAAAAAGGCAAAAAGAAACCTGAAATATCAGCCGCTTTGATTCAGAAGTTGGAAGGGTATCATTTTCCGGGTAACGTGCGTGAACTGCGCAATATGGTGGAGCGTGCCATGATTCTGTCTGAAAATGATACGTTGTTACCCGAGGATTTTTTATTGCGCGGCGAAGATGTTTCCAAAACCATTAAACCGACAGTGAAGTTGGAAGGACTCAACTTAGAGCAGAATGAGCGGATTTTGATTGAGGAGGCCCTGAGAAAGTCAGATATGAATCAGACCAGGGCGGCTGAGTTATTGGGCATCAGCCGGGATGCCATGAAACGGAAAGTGAAAAAATTTGGAGTGGAGATTGTGAAAGAATTTGGAGGAGAGGATTAATCCCGGGCCTAAACTGAATTCGGATAATGGAAAAGGCCCGGGATCAATAACCAAAAGGAAAGTATAAAAAACTAAACAATCGCCTGAGTTGATAATTCAGCAACGGCCTTTTTTAAGGTGGCGTTGCCAATGGATGCCGGCGCCAGGGCCGACGGTCCGTTGATGCATCCGCCTTCACAAGCCATCACTTCTACAAATGGTGCTTTGGGCGGTCGAATCGGAAATGTTTTAAGCAGCTTAATGGATTTAGCAGATATGCCATCTACCAAAAAGGATTTGAAACTGTCCGGATCATCCAGCTGTGCTTTGATGGCCTCTGTCACGCCCCCTGCTGCAGCAAAGCCTCTGGCTTCAGGAGAAATGACATAGGACTGTTGAGTGGCATCCACATTGGCCACATCAATGCCATAAGCTGCAAAAAAGGAACCTAATTCTTCAGCTGTCATCACAAAATCAGCTTTTTTTGTAGTAAAAGCTTCTTTACGTTTGGCCAGACAGGGGCCGATGAATACGACTTTGCAATCACCATGTTTTTCCCGGGCTAACTCTGCCGAGAATACCATGGGGGATGGCGTATGACTCACATAGGGCTTCAGCCCTTTAATATGTTTGTTGGCTAATTCAGTATAGGCCGGACAACAGGAGGTGGTCATGAAACTAGCCCCTTCGGCCATTTTCTCTTTCCATTCTGCTGTTTCGTGCTGTGCCGTCAAATCTGCTCCCTGGGCCACTTCCAGTACATCGTCAAAACCTAATGCCTGGATGGCGGCCAGGATTTGTCCGGATGGGACTTTAAACTGGCCCAATACAGCTGGTGCCACAATAGCCACTGTTTTCTGTGTTTGGGCGTGTATGGCATCATGGATTTGGAGTACCTGCGATTTTTCAGTGATGGCACCAAAGGGGCAGGAGGTCATGCATTTTCCACAATGAATACATTTGTCAAAATCAATTTCTTCCACGCCATCCTCATTTTTGCGAATGGCTTTCACCGGACACGATTCCTCGCATGGAACCGGCAGGTAAGCAATGGCATGAAACGGACATGCCTTTTGACACAGGCCGCAGTTCACGCATTTTTGGTGATCAATGTTGGCTTTGCCATTAAAGACCGAAATGGCATCCTTCGGACAATTTACCTGGCAAGGGCGTCCTTCACAGCCCTGACACAAATTACTGACCGTATAGTTTACTTGTACGCATGAGCTACAAGCCTCATCCACCACCGTTAGGAAATGACCACCTTCTTCTTTTCGGTTGAGTGATTCTTTGGCATAGGTGCTTAACGGCGTCAGCTCGTCCTGCTCGTCACTGATGTTATAACCCAGTAGTGCCATTATTTTGTATTTGATAACAGCCCGGTCTTTATGAACGCAGCAACGGATTGGCGAGTTGGTTCTTGGGCGCATCTCCAACGGAATACGATCAATTTTTTCCAGAAGCGAATTGGTCTTCTGCAACTTTAAAATCCGAACTAAAAGTTCGCGCTTTGTTATGATGGCATTATTGTAATAGGTCATTAGTTATTTTAGGTTTTGGATATACTGAATGATTTTTTGAATGGATGCTTTGGGCATCACTTCATTATTGATTAATACATAGGGGTGCTGACTATCACCTTCTTTTTCGCATAAGCCCAGGCAGGATATGCCTTCTACCTTCACTTGGTTTTGCAAGGCTTCGGGTAGGTGCTCCCGAATTAAATGCAACTCCGCACCTCCCATGATGTAACACATGGTACCGCAACAGATTTTTATGGTATGGGTGGATTTAGTCATGATGCTTATAAGTATTCTATTTCAATATTTTTTAGGAATTTTTCTTCTAATAAAAAGGCTATTTTTTTCACCACATTTCGTCTGATCTCCAATTCTACCGGTAGATTCGGGTCTTGATGGGCATTATTTACTTTGGTGCCGGCTAACAGTGTAATTTCATCACTGCCCAATAAAAGTTTTACCAATTTTTCAGCCGGACCATTTCCTTTTACTTCGGTAGATTGCATTTGCTCCAGAACACTCATCACTTTTCCCAATGTCAGGATGCCTTCAGTAATCAAATCAATGCCTTCCATCTTCGCCGTTGGTGGTAAAAAGGGATCGAGATTATTGATGTCCACCTCCAACGGTTTATTTAGTTCGCGAGCGATGATTTTTGACGTCGTTCCCCCACAAATAATTTTTTTGCCTTTGAAGTTAGAGATGCGTTCCGCCAGTAAGCCATCGCACTGTTCATGGAACGGCGGTCCGGTGGCAATCATCAGGCGTCGGGGCTCACGGCAATAAATGACATGGCAGGTGGCGTCGTCGCGGAACGATCCGGCATCATTGGACTGTGCCCGATACGTAATTTTACGGGCCAGTTGATGGGCCGACATATCCGGGTTTTGAACCAATGTTTGTTTAATGTAAGCTTTTAGTCCGCTCGTCTCCCAGCCAAAGGGAAACCGGGCTGACCCAATGCCCGACTGGGTGATGCCATCGGACACCATAATGATGCGATCTTCCTTTTCCAATGTAAAGGAGGAGTAATATACTTTGGCTTTTCGTTGATCCGATCCGTTCAGGACTTGTTTGGTTTTGATGGGTTCAAAGAACTCACCGCCTCTGAAGATAAGTAGTTCCGGGTTATCGTATTCCACCACTTTGGTTTCCCCCATGCAGTTAATATCCAAAATGGTAAATGTGGAATAGCTGATCTGTCGTTTAGGGTCAATGGGCAGTGTATTCATAATAAACTCAGCCGTCCGTTCCAAGGGGTCGTTTTTGGACGTGAACTGCAAAGCCATACTAGTGGTCATTGTGGCCAGCACATTTGCCTTAACGCCACTGCCTAAACCATCGGAAAGAACCGTAATTAAGCGGTCTTCCTCTTTGATTTTGCGCGATGAGCAAGCATCACCACATACCTTTTGGTTGGCTTTGCTTTCTTTGCAAGTTTCGGCTTCTATGAAAAAACGACGGTTATGCATCTTTATGAGCGTCCAAAATTGAGTTCAACAATGAGTCTGTGTAAGATGCGTTTTCGCCCAGTAGGAAAGCAATTTTCTGAACCGTCTCCATGTTTTTCTGAATCACCTCACGGGTTCTTTTCTCTACAATGCCTTTCTGGAATTCGGGCTGATGCAGGTTTTGCATGATACCCGTCACTAACTTATGTTTTTGGATGTTGAAAATAGATAATTGAAAACTGTGTCCGTTTTCACGAATGGTTATATCTTTTAGTTCTTTGCCGGTATGTAATACGGTTTTGAAGTGTTTTGAAAATTCACCTAATTTATCAATTTCAGCCCCGCGCATGCCGGGATTGGCTTCGAAACAAATTTCGAGCTCTTCACCAAGCATGTGTGCAAAACTGCTATTCATTTCCACCACCTTGTGCTGATCGTCCAGGATGATTACCCCTGATGGAATTTTTTGTAGCAAGATGGCTGCTTTATGGTGGGCGACCATCCGCATGTAAGACACACACATGGATTCTTCTGCATGACCTTCGAGCAGTGCATTTGCAAAATCCCGGCAGGTATCATAGCCACAGCCGCTGCAATTTAGCTCATCGGCAATGGATGTTTTACCAATGCTGAACAAGGCATCACGCACCTCTTGATTATTATAGGTCGTGTGTTTAATGGGTTCAATGTTAAAGAAATCACGTTCTACATTGAGGGATGGCAGATCCAATTTTTGACCGGCCAATTTTTCGCGTTTAGCGGTCAGACTGTTGATTATGTCAATTGACTTTCGGGCCAGTCCACATTCTTTAGTCGTGCCCGGGCCATTGATGCAGCCTCCTTCACAGGCCAATAGTTCTAAAAATAAAGGCTGGTTGGTCTCCAGAGTATCAATTTCGTGGAGCACCGCATTGACTTGTCTTAAGCCCGAAAAGCTTAAAAAAGTGCCGTTTTTTTGTTGATTGTGTTGTTTAATAGTATCAATCATGCCTCCGTCAACAGGATATACGGCACCGTCCCCTGCATCAAAAGGCATGAATTGAGCAATATTAGGAGTATTTAGAGCCTCAGTATTTATTTTTTCGGTATCCAGCCATTTTTTCAATTCTTTGAAGGTGATGGCTACATCTACCAGGCGGCTATAGTCATCGGCTTCTGATTTTTTAGCTACGCAAGGACCAATGAAAACCACACCTATTTCATCACCATACCAGTGACGCAACATTTTGGCATGGGTCAACATGGGCGACATAAATGGTGTGATGGCCATGGTGTGATGGGGGTGGTATTTCCGGATAAGCTCTACCACAGACGGGCATGCCGATGAAATATAAGCGCCGGAAGGACGTCCTTCCAGGTATTTACCCACTTGTTTGGATACTTCCTGGGCCCCCAGTGCTGTTTCTGAAACACCTTTAAAACCCAGTTGTTGAAGTGCCTGTATGAGTTTCTCTGAATCGGTCTTTTTATATTCCGACAGGTAAGAGGGAGCCAGTGAGACATACACTTCTTTTTTGTTTTTGAGTAACCATTTGGCGCGGCTGATGCCGTCGCGCACTTTTTTGGCCCCTGTTGGGCAAATAGTGACGCAGTGACCACAATAGACACAGAGGGAATCAACGACAGATGCCATGTTGTCCGCCACCTTGATGGCTTTTGTCGGACATTCACGAATGCATTTGTAGCAATCCTTACAGTCGTTGGTTTCTGTATATATGGGTCTTAAATTCATTAGTTACGAATGTTGAAATGATGTTCTAAAATGTTATGCAGGCTGCTTTGAGTCACTTCTTCATGAACGGCGTCATCCAGTTGGATAACGGGTCCTTTGTTGCAGGTCTCATTACACAAATGTCCCCGGAAATCAATGTCCGCATCTAAATCATGCAGACCTATAAAGGATTTGATAGCTGCCAGATTATCCGCATTGCCCCTGGAGTAGCAAGAGCTTCCCAGGCAAATCATGATCCGATGTTTGTATCCCGTTTTCATAGCATTTATTTGTGTATGCTATTACAGGATGTGTGCCATAAGTTGTAAATATCAGTATTTGAGTATGAAATGAAATTTGAGGTGTAGTGAAATTTGGTTTCAATACGCTTGTGTCCTAAAATAGGACTATAAGTGATCGAGTGAATTGTATTGAATTAGGACACTGTACTAATTTAGGACGAGCAAGAAGCTTGCGCAGTCAGAAAAGAGGTTTAGTTTTGTGGGGTTATTTTAAATCCGTGCTTTTTTATTTTCAGGTACAGGGTGTTTCTGCTAATGCCAAGGGATTTTGCTACTTTGGTCAGATTGTTTTGATGGAAGTCGATGGCTTTTTGAATCATCTTTTTTTCCATTTCCTGAAAGGTGATGAGAGGGGCTTCTTCAGATACAGCTATTTCAGTGGTGGCTTTGGGAACGATGGGTTCCGGATCCTGGTTAAATTCCATTTTTAAATCCTCAAAGGAGGCGATGCCATCCAGGTTTACAATTTGCTCGATGGCATTTTCCAGTTCGCGGATGTTGCCGGGCCAATTGTAATCCAATAATTCCTGAAGGGTACTATAGCGCAGTTGGGGTACCTTTTTTTGAAGCTTCAGGCTTTTTTTATTTAAGAAGAAGCGGATGAGAGAAGGCAGATCTTCTTTTCGGTCGCGCAATGGGGGTATCTTAATGGGAATCACGCTTAGTCGATAATAGAGGTCCAGTCTGAACTGGCCTTTGTCGACTTCGTCTTTCAGATTTTTATTGGTCGCCGCAATGAGGCGGACATCCACCGGAATGTTTTTGTCGCCGCCAATACGTGTAATCGCACCTTCCTGAATAGCCCGAAGCAGTTTCACCTGCATCTCCAGTTTCATGTCGCCAATCTCATCTAGGAATAGGGTACCGCCATTGGCCAATTCAAATTTACCAGGGTGACCACCTTTTTTGGCTCCGGTAAAAGCACCGTCGTCATACCCGAACAGTTCACTTTCGATCAAATTTTCCGGAATGGCGGCGCAGTTAATGGCCACAAACCCATTTTCATGCCGACTGCTGGCATTGTGGATACTTTGGGCAAACACTTCTTTTCCGGTACCGCTTTCGCCTTCAATTAATACGGTGGACGGACTATTGGCAATCGTACCCGAATAATCCACCAGCTTGCGCATGATCCGGCTTTTGGCAATGATATCCGTAAAGGTATAGCGGGCCTGCATGCCGGTGTATTTATTGACCAGGTGATACACATTTTCCAGTTCCCGCATGGCAATCACCATCCCAATTAAGTTGGTTTGCTCCTGGTCGCGAATGGGCGATACATTTACATTGTACTTGGTTTTGGTGTTGTTGCCGGTGATGACAATCTCTTCATTGATAAACTTTTCACCCGAAGCCACCATTTGGTAGATATTATTCCAGTAGGGAATTAATTTTTTAATGGGGATTTTTAATAATTCCCGGCGACGAATGTTAATGGAGCGGCATGCATGATCGTTGGCAAACAATATTTCACCCTTGGGATTAATGGCAATCACCCCTACTTTAAGGGCGTTCATGATGGCAAATGTAAATTGATGGGTGTCATCCATCTTTTTTTGCATCGACGCATCTTTTATTCGGGATTGAATGGCATCATCAATGGCTGATAAAATTAAGGTGTGCCATTGTTGAGGAACGCTGTGCGGGGCAATCAAGTACAACGAATAGGGTGATTCCACCGGATGATGCAGTTGATGCCCCACCCAATGAAAGTCCATTTTATTTAAGAGAAGCGTGCCTTGCGTCTTTGTGATGGCTTTCCAGTCGAGCTGGCCAATAAGGGTAGTCCACCGGTGCCCTTTCAGAAATTTCTTTTCAAACGCTGGCGGGCAATGGGCGCTTTTAAGCAGCTGAACCACCACGCCGCTGTGATTCACAACTACCATGGCAAAAGTTGTATCTTTTAGGTTACCGGCTGATTCGGCAATCACTTCGGATAGAATACGAATATCATCTAAGTTTTCTAAATCGTCTGTGCTGGTGTATTGCCCGGATGATGCCATGGTTATGGTGTTTTATTAATGTCGCCTGCAAAAATAGTAGTTTTTATACAGATGGCTTCCTTTTGGGCGATTGTTCACTGCTGTCTGGTGTTAAAAACGCCCAACCGGGCGATTTTACCTCCTGGTGAAAGGCCCCCTGCGAAATTTCGGAAAAGAATTTTTTGTGATTTAAAGTGCAGTTAATAAGAGCTTAGTGATTTTACTGTGGGCGCAATTAGTCCTGGATTGGGGGTTTGGTACGCGTGTTGAATTTAAGTCAATACAAGTCACAAATGCATTATGAATTTTTAAATCATTCGCCTATGGAGATTAAAAAAAGTAAAAAAGCTGACCTTGAAAACAAAAGGGGCCTGTTCTTTCAATTGGGTTTAATCATTACCCTGGGATGCGTCTTTGCTGCTTTTGAATGGTCAACAAGCGAGGTAAAAGTGGGTGATCAATTCCAGGTTGATGAAGAAGTCATCGAAGAAGAAGTAGCCCCTATTACCCGGCAAGAAGAGCTGACACCACCTCCGCCACCTCCGCCACCGCAAGTATCCGATGTGCTGGAGATTGTGGAAGATGATGTGGAGCTGGATGAAGAACTGGAAATTGAGGATACGGATATGGATGCGGATATGGATGTGGATTTTTCAAACCTGATGGCAGAGGAAGATGAGTCCGATGCGCCCATCCCATTTTTTATCCTTGAAGACAAACCTGAATTTCCGGGTGGAGAAAAAGAGATGTTTAAGTTTCTCTATTCGCAGGTTCGCTATCCGGTCATCTGTCAGGAAAATGGTGTTCAGGGAATGGTCTCCCTCTCTTTTGTGATCAATGAAAAGGGAGAAGTCACAAATATTAAGGTGTTAAGAGGCCCTGATCCGAGCCTGGAACGTGAAGCAGTGCGTGTGGTTGAACTAATGCCTAAATGGAAACCGGGCAAACAACGTGGCCGGGCTGTGAAGGTTACCTACAATCTGCCCATGCGGTTCCGGTTGCAATAAACTTACTATTTAATTTACTGATGTTCCTTTTTAATTTTTCAGAGAGATAACGATCTCTATCAATTTTCAGATTCCCAACTGAAATCCGGTCCGTCCTGAATGACCCTGCAACTTCCGAAATAGATATCAAGCAGGACGGCCGGTTTTTAATAATTCCCACCAGCATCCCCCTTTCACGACCTCCAGCCTGGTTTTTTCCGCTATCGCCCGTTCCCTTTACTCCCCGCTCAATGCATTCGCTGCAAAAGCGTTCGTTAAAACAGATCTTATACTCGAATGATGTGTACTTTGATTGCAGCAACGCGACACTGTGGATGGGTTATTATGGAAGGGATGAGCATAACTCCTAGATAGTTGGGGTAGTCGTTGCATGACAGGCGTGAAGTGTTATCTATGATATACTTGATCTATTCGGGGGTATCGTCAATTAATTTGGAGTTGCTTTGAGGCGTTTAATGACCGTTTTTTCGGGGGGTAAACCCTGAAAGAGCTAACGGTTTAATAGTTACCTACCCTTTTGCTAACACCTTGGGACTTGAATGTTTTGTGTTTTCCCTGTGTAATGATAGGTTTCGAGACTAGTACTCGCTCAACAGTATTATAAAAACTTTTTACTGGCAGGCCTACCGATATTCTTTTTCTGTGCACCATCCTGCTTTTATCAGACATCAAGCTTGCCTGATCCTGCACAGTCGATGCATTTTTCACCATGGAGAAACTAAATTTTCACCGCGGTAAAAACTATTTTTTACCGTGCTAGAAGTTTCAAGGGCTTCGCTCCATCAGTCCTACTCGCTTTGTGATGGATGTAATAACCTTCTTTGCTTTTTTGAAACCGTTCAGGGTTTTAGACCCGTTGCGATCCTGTGATCTGCCCAATGGTATTTGCGATGGTGTATTTCCGCCCCACCCGTGTGGCGTGATTTCGCCCGGCCGGGCGGTTTTGCCCCAGACTCACAAAAGCTCATTTTGTGCGCGAGAAAATTTTGATGTGCATTAAGTAGTCAGTAAATGAGTGAATTGAAAGTAGATGGTGGTGTGTATTTAGGGTGGGTCAGGGGTTTTGGTACGTCCCTTGAAATAGACTCAGCAAGCATGCAGAATGAAGTATAAACCCTTTAAAACGTTGTGTTATGAAAGCTAAAAAATATAAACATGCCGACCTGGAGAACAAACGAGTGATCTTCTTTCAAATTGGATTAGTATGTGCATTGGCATTGGCCTTCACCGCTTTTGAGTGGTCATCGGATAAAGAACCGGTGATATACGATGAAGGTTGTCGGGTGGATCCGGTGGAAATTGAAATGACGCCCATCACCAGGGTGAAAGAGCCGGAAGTGAAGAAGCCGCTGCCCATGATCGCATCAGATGTCATAAAAATTACTGACGATCTTGCTGTAATTGATGATGATCCTATTATTCCCGAATATGCTAATGTGGATGAGTATAACTTTAATACTGAAATTGAAGTGTTGGAAGATGAACCTCCCTTTATCATGGTGGAAGACATGCCTGAATTTCCCGGAGGTCTGCAGGCGATGATGCGGTTTGTTGCTGAACATGTAAAGTATCCCACTATCTGCGTGGAGACAGGTATCGAAGGTAAAGTATTTGTTTCTTTTGTGATTGATAAGACCGGGGAAGTGATTGATGTGAAGGTGCTGAGAAGTCCTCATGAGAGTTTATCTAAAGAGGCTGTTCGGGTGGTTGAATCCATGCCTCGCTGGACCCCTGGAAGACAACGCAACAAAGCAGTCAAGGTAGCTTATAACATTCCGGTGAACTTTGTTCTCCAGCATTAGGAATCAAATAGAAATTACCCGATCGACACCAATAATTCAAACCAAAGCTGCAATGGAATGATGCACTCCGGGTAAAGTGATGTTGAACTGTGCCTAGTGATAGCAATCGATAACCGAAGTTGTTTCTTCCATTGCTTTTTCTTTTTTCTGAATTTAAAACTTTAGCGTCATGAAAAAAATCGATTTACTCCCCCCGTTCATAACAGTTGTATTTAGTCTTTTGGTCGCCTTTAACCTGGGTACCACCAGTTGTGTAAATAGCGGCGACGCCTACAAACCCAGGGCCCTGGGAGCTCCCGGAGAAGTGTTGCTGGTGATTGATTCGCCTTATTGGAAAGCGCAAGCCGGCACGGTATTAAAAGAGTTGCTGGAAGCGGATTTTCCGGCACTGCCACAGGTGGAGCCTTTATTTAAGCGGATCCGCATTACCCATGAGCAGTTTCAAAAACAAATGAAGACGCACCGGAATATTTTACGTGTGTTTTTCGATCCCAATGGAAAGGAGAATCAGGTCGAATACAAGAAAGATGCATGGGCCTATAATCAGCAGTTGATTGATATTGTAGTGAAAGATATGGATGGCTTTATCAAGATGATGAATGGCCATGGGGCTCAAATCTGTAATTATTTTTACGAGGGCGACATGGCTGCACTGGTCAGTGCCTACAGTCGCTCCAATGAGGTGGAGCCCGGAAAAGCCGTAAGCGACCAGTATTCGTTCGAGATTCTGTTTCCCAAGGGATTTCGTATTAAAAAAGCCGGTGAGGCCTTCGGTTGGTTTTCCTTTGATCGCATCGATAGTCACCTGGGTGTTTTTACCAATACTTGTAGTCTGGATTCTCTGGATGGGTTTGGCGCCCTTGATCTGATTAAGTATCGTAATCAGTTGTTGCAGCAACAGGTACCGGGTACCAATCCGGGATCCTTCATGACCACCGAAGAGCGGTTTCCTGTCACCGTGACAGAAAAATCATTCGGCGGAAAAACGTGGGTCGAGTTGCGTGGCTTGTGGAAAGTGCAAGGTGATTTTATGGGGGGGCCTTTTGTGAGTTACTTTTATCGCGATGAGCAAAATAATCAGTTTGTTATGCTGGAAGGGTACGTGCATGCACCCCAGAAACCCAATAAGGCGAACTTTATCAGGGAAGTGGAAGCGGTGTTGAGAACCTTTAAAACCATCGATTTAGAGGCTTCTGAAAGCTGTTAATAATGTTTAAATAATGATAGGGTGAATCCTTTGTGCTTGGTACATTTTTCGAAAACACCTATCATTACACCATGAGAAAAAGCATCATCGTTGTCATATTTGCATTGATAAGTACCCTTGGCTGGGGGCAAAATCTGGAAGTGGAACTGTTAATTAAAAAAGGCATCTCGCTTCACGAAAAAGGATTTTATGAAGACGCCATCAAGAAATATCAGGCGGCTTTGGAAATTGAACCGCTCAACCTGTTGGCACATTATGAACTTTCCTTCACCTGCATGAAATCCGGAAAATGGGAAGATGCTTTGTATCATAGCAAACAAGTGATCCGGGAAAACAGTGATTATTGGCTGGATGCCATCATGGTGAACGGGGCTGCTTTGGATAATCTGGGAGAGCGTAAAAAAGCCATTAAGCTGTATCAGAAAGCCCTCAGAAAGAAGCCGGATCACTATCTGCTTAATTATAACCTGGCCATTAGTTTGTTTGAAGAAGGTGATTATCCGGCTGCTGAAAGTGCCGTTCAAAGGGCCATTCTCAATAACCGCAAACATACCAGCAGTCACCTGCTGTTGGCCAATATTAAAATGCAACAGGGACAGCGTTTGAAGAGTGCTTTACCGCTTTATTATTTTTTGTTGTATGAGCAGGATTCTGAGCGAAGTGTTGAAGCCTGGGATCAATTACAGGTAATCTGGCTTTCGGCAGCGATTAAAAACAAAGGTGGTGTTGCTGTAAAGATAAATCCGAAGGCTCAGGCATCAGGTTTAGTGGCCGGTGAAATTGCCATGGCAGCCATTGCTTCGCAGTACATCATGGATGAAGCGGCCAAATTGGAAAAGGAGCCACATAAGTTTGTGCATAAAACGAAACAGCTATTCAATGTGCTGAATGAGACTAAAAATGATGACCTTGGATTTTGGGAGCTTGTGTATTTAGATCATTTCAATGCGATGGCTGATCTGGACCATATTGCATCGTTTGCTTATTTTATTTCGAATTGCAAATATAAGCCGGAAGTGTTAACTTGGATAACCGAGAATGGTTATGAGTTTCAGAAATTTATGAACTGGATGGAGCTGCAACCCTGATGAGTGGGTGGTTGCCAGAAAAAAACCAAAACAAATTTTGAATCCAAATCGTTCTTTGTACGTAAGCCGTTTTATCGAAGTCAAACACTAAAAAGGGAAATGTTATGAAAAAAGTTTACACCAAGCACTTTCAATATACCGGAACGGATGATTATGACCAGTCATTAGATGATCAAATCAATGATTTTTTTGAAAAGGAAGGGATTGATCTGGATCGCATTATTGATATCAAGTACAACGGACATACCAATCAGAGTGTGGCAACCTATTCGGCCTTGGTTATCTATAAGGGTGCGTAATTGAGGATGCGTAAAAGACCTAAGGGCCTCCATGTGAATGGAGGCCTTTTTTTGTTCTTAAAGAAGGTGTCGGTCAGGCCGAATCATAGATGTGCTTATTGTCCGCTGAGTTTTGGGATGGTAAAGAAAGGAACTGTTGAAACCATTTGCCTGAATATTTAATGGTTCGTTCCTGGGTTTTGAAATCGGTGTACACTAATCCAAACCGGGGTTCAAACCCTTCGCGCCATTCAAAATTATCCACTAGTGTCCATACGAAATAGCCCTGTACCGGAATGCCTTGGCGACGTGCTTTTTTGACTTGTTTCAGCATGTGTTGGTGGTAATTGGCGCGGCGGGCGTCGTGCACTCGGTTGGCCACAAAAAAATCCGGATAGCATACGCCACTTTCAGATAACAGGATGGATTTAATTTGGGGATAGGAACCGTAAAATTTGAGGAGTTTTCCCAGTCCTCTGGGATAGGTGTCCAGATTCATGCTGTTAAGATTCGCTTTCCGTTTGGTGGGATGGACCTCTTCAGCAAATAAAACAGGGGGGAAGAGGCTGTATTTAGCGACTACTCTAAAATAATATTGCAAACCAATAAAATTAAAATCAAAAACCATTCGTTGCCTGTCACCCGGTTTGAAATGAGCGTGGATCATTTTTAAGGCAGGCATGACATCAGTTGGATAACCCAGGCCCAGGAGAGGTTCCAGGAAAAATCGATTGAGCATGGCTTCTGTGCGGCGGGCAGCCCGAATGTGTTTGGATGTTTTATGGATGGGTTTGACATAGGAACAAGAGAGGGCAACACCGATATGAGCCTCCGGCTGGTGGCGCCGAAGGATACGGCCGCCCTCTGCCATGCAGAGTATGGCGTGGTGAGCCGCTCTTAAAAATGTATTCACCCCTTTTCGTTCCGGCGCATGATAGCCCATGAAATATCCCAATCCGATAAAGGTCATGGGTTCATTCATGACCACCCAATTTGTAACCCGGTCTCCAAAATAACAAACGCAGGTTTCCACATAATTACTAAACCACTCCAGTATATCTCGGTTGGTCCAGCCTCCTTTGTTTTCCAGAGCCTGCGGTAAATCCCAATGGTAAAGTGTCACAAAGGGCGTTAAGCCTTCTGCCAGGCAGGTGTTGATAACGTTGTTGTAGAATTCAATGCCCTTGTGATTGATTTCTCCTACGCCATTGGGCAATAGGCGCGGCCAGCTAATGGAAAACCGGAAGGTGTCGAATCCGAGTTCTTTTGTTAAAGCGATGTCTTCTTTATAATTTTTGTAAAAGGAAGCTGCTTCACCAATTTGGTCACCATTTTTTATTTTTTCCCGATCTGCCGTAAAAGTATCCCAAATGGATGGCCCTTTGTTGTCTGCATGCGCGGCACCTTCATTTTGAAAGGCACTAATGGTCACGCCCCACTTAAAATCCTCACCAAATTGTTTTCGTTTCAGCATAATGAATACAAAAGCTCAAAAATAGTGCTGGATAGTAGTTAACAGGTTAATTCAGGGTTAAGAGAAGTTTTACAAATGGGTGTCAAGTCAGAGTAGGACTTATGGTTGGATTCTTCTATTTTTGCTTAAAATATTTTATATGTATCGATTTCTTGGTTTGTTTTTTATTTGCTTGATTTCAAATTTACTGGTGGCGCAGCGGAGTTATAATCAGTTGGACTCGAGTCAGGTAAGCACCGGCTATCGTCAGGCTCTGGTAAGGAATTCGTTGATTACGGCAGCGGGTGTTGGTGTGGCATTTGCGTTGGATAAGCCCATGCAGCGTTGGATGGTGAATCACCAGTCAAGTAGTGGTGATGACCTTGCCAATGTTGCCAATGTGTTTGGCGAAAAAAAGATCATGATTCCGGCTTTGGGTGCGACTTTAGGGGTGAGTTATTTACTCAAAGATGAACTGTTGAAAGGAACTTCATGGAATGCGGTGAAAGCAGTGGCTGTTACTGCTTTGGCTACTGAGGGGATCAAAATCGCTGCAGGACGAGCGCGGCCGTATATGGATGAAGGGCCGCAATCCTATCATCCTTTCAGTAGTCAGGATCATTATAAATCATTACCTTCCGGACATACTTCACTGGCGTTTGCAATATTTACACCTTTTGCCGAAACCTATTCCAGGTGGATTTATGCAGTACCAGCTTCTGTGGGGGTGGCACGCATGTATAAAAACAAACATTGGTTTTCGGATGTGGTATTGGGAGGAGGTATTGGGTTTATCAGTGGTTGGATTTTCACCCATCATCCGCGTAAGAATATTCAAGTGTGCGCCAATGGGGTTGTGGTATTTTTTTAATTGAGTTAAGTTTTTTCTAATTCCAGAGTCGTGAATAGAGTAGTAAATCAGCCGAAAATTAAATTAGGTATAGCACTTAGTGGTGGAGCTGCACGCGGAATCGCCCACATCGGTGTGTTAAGAGCGTTGGAAGAGCAAGGTCTGGCACCGGAAGTGGTGGCAGGGACCAGCATGGGGGCGATTGTTGGAATGCTCTATGCTGCCGGAATTGTTCCGGATGACATTCAACGGATGCTGAAGAAGGAAAAAATCTACAATGTGCTGGGATTTAGTTTTCTTAAAAACGGCTTGTTCAATATGAATCCACTCAAGGAAATTTTTGAAGAGGCACTGGAAGGAAGTGATTTCTCCATTTTAAAGAAAGATTTTTACGTGGCGGTTTCTAACCTTAATACTGGCCGCGGTGAAATTCATAGTGAAGGCTCAAATTTATTTGAGTATGTGATTGCATCGGCTTCCATTCCATTTATCTTTCCGCCTCAGGAAATAAATGGTCAGACCTATATTGATGGAGGCTTGTTTAATAATCTTCCTTCGGAGCCACTCGTGGGTCGATGTGATCGAATTATTGGCGTGCATGTGAACTTTAATGGACTGGAAAAGGAAATCAAAGGGACAAAAACCATTGTGGAGCGTTCTTTCCATTTGGCCATTGAGCAAAATGTCAAGTTGAGTCGCAGTTATTGCGATTATTACATGGAGCCCCGGGAGTTAAAGGAATTTTCATCCTGGGATTACGATAAAGTAGATCAGATTGTTGAGATTGGCTATGAAAGTGCGATGAAATCTATTCAGCAATTCATTCTTCCCGAGTTGGAAGAGGCTTATACGTAAAGTCCATCTATTTTGGGGCTTTCACAAATCCCCAGGCTGCAAAACGGTTCGCTGCATGGCATGGCGTGAGGGGCATAAAGCCTTCCTTTAAGTAGCCATCTTCAAAAACGGCCGGGTATTGTTGCAAATTTTCACGACAGAATTCAGCCCATTCTCCGGCTTTGAATGGGGTGATTTGCCAATCGCCGGTGCTTTCGGGGTGGATGTGTTTTTTTATGAGTAAGTTGATTAATCCCATATTGTAACGGAGATTGGCTTCAATAAAAGGCATGAGCTGAATGCATCCGGCTTCATTTCGAAAAAACAACACATCAATGCCAACAGATCCCTGGTAATGCAGATGAATATTTAATTCTTGCATCGATTCAATCAGTAGTTCGGATAGGTCATCAATCCAACCTTCATCCTTGGGAAGATGGGGTTGAATATTGGGAGGAATGCCGAAGTGCTCCTTTTGAAAACGGCCACTGCCATCAGCATCAAAATAGTTAATGCCCAAAGATTCATAGGAGCCGTCGGGTTTAATAATGAACTGAAAAGAGGCGTCTTGAACTTTATCTAAAAAGGGTTCTGCAATGATGCATTGATGCTGTTTGATGCGTGCCTGGATCCAGCGCTCCGCCTGATCCAAATCTTTACTATTGTGGATAATGAAAAGCCCTCTTCCGGATGAGCTCCACAGTGTTTTTAAAATGATCCCTTGAGGGTGATTCTGGAAAAAAACCAGGACTTCAGCTGATGAACAACAAGTCTGTGGTGTATAGGGTTGGTGAGCAATGACGGGCAGTCGGTCTTTCTTTGTGTAGAGTTGTTTGGCAATAGCAACACTGGTTTGTCGGCTGAAAAATTGTCTGAATGCTGTGGTTGCTGCGTCCGGGAGGTAGCAATTGGGTGAAAGGTCGGAGATGAGGTGCTTCAATCGGTGCTTTAAAACATAACTCCACCCCCAGGGTACAATGTGATTTACATTATTTGCTTCAAGTGCTTTCGTCTGCTCCATGCTCAGGAATTGAGGGAAGCCTTTATTTGCCTTTCTCCAAAATTCTATAAATCGTGTATCAGGCGAGTAAGGGGAAACCAGAGTATCGTCGGATGAGCCTGCAAACCCCATTAAAGCGGCAATATCCTGTTCGAATTGATGAAGGTTTTCAGGTGGCATGTAACTCAATGTTCCATTTTCAATGGCCATTTCGCAAGTGGGATTATAACAGAACAAAGTTTTTTTGCCAACTGGATTCATCGTTGTTTCTTTTGCCGGCAAAAATAAGAAGCTTTCGTGGTTTTGAAATCCTTCTTTGGCAAAAGAATTGATCCCTGTAATTTATGGGGAAGCATTCCGGGGTGGTCAGCTCACAGTAAAAAGAGTCGTATTCGTTAGTTCGGATTGGTTAATCCATTCTGTTAGTTCCTGGAACTCATCATTGGTCAACCAGTTTTTCGATTTTTCTAATTCTTTTAAAGCGCTTATTGGCTTGTCGATCAGGTTAGTGATCATTTTCTTTTGATGCTCCAGTAGATTCATTTGTTTTTTGTTGCAAAAATAGGGGGAAGATGTGAGTGAGATTAGAACTGAATCTTACCATATGGTTAAGTGTGTGGTGTAATTGAGTGTTGATTACCATTTTAATTAAAATGGTTGACTTTGTTGGTTAAGTGATTGTAATATTGTAATATGTATTTTGTTTGTGCGTTTATTTTTTAAAAAACGGTTGAGTTATGAAGATACGAGAGATTCTTTGTTGGTCGGTACTTTCGATAGTATCATTGGCTACCTGTAGTAGCAGTGATTCTGATCCGGCTGAAAAAAGTGATGATACTAAGGAATTGTTAGGAAGCCAATTTGTTGCTGATTATGTGGTGGCTCGGGAAGAGGTGTTGCGTGCCATTCCCATTGAATTCATTGACAAGGCACGGCAAAATCTGCACATCGCTTATCAGCATACATCCCATGGAACACATGTTAGTTAGTGCCTCTTAGAAAATATGTAATTCACTATTATTCAAGTCTCTATTGTTGAAAACTTGTTCGAATCTATTCGTCCACTCAATCATGTTTCTGTGTAAAAATGCTTAATTTCAGGATGTTGATAGTTTGAGATTCGCCTATTTTGGTTAAAACGACAAAAGATGTTCAAAAATGAGAAATAGATTCGCACAACAATTATCGATTGGGCAAAAGCCCATTGAAGAAACCTGGATCAGCCCCAAGAGCAAAAATCCCATAGATGAATTATTGGCAGCTTTGAAAGAAATCTATTGCAATAAGAAGTATAATGAGAAAATATTTAACATATTGGACAAGCACATCCGTTCAGGGAAAAAAAATACGGGTAGAAGAGGTTTAGATTTGTGGATTGTTTTTGTATTGGCCCAATTGCGCTTATGCCTCAATATCAGCTATGAGATGGTTCATAACCTGGCTAATAACCACCATACTTTGCGCTATTTGATGGGCGTTGAGCGTGAGTTTGGCTATGAGCGAATTGAATTTGAGTATCAAAATATCTACGACAATGTATCTGCGCTTAGTGATGAGATGATCACCGAACTCAATGCCGTAATATTAGAGTTTGGCCACCGTGAAGTGTTTAAAAAAAGAAAAAACAGCATTGCGCTTAAAGTCCGATAGTTTTGTAGTAGAAAGCAATGTTCATTTCCCAACAGATTACAACCTGCTCTGGGACTGTGCCCGGAAATGCCTTGATGCCGTATCAGTATTTTTAAAAAAATATGAGACCATTGATCAGTGGCGCAAACTGGCCAATTGGAGGTATGAGATAAAGGGTCTGATGCGTGAACTGGGAAAAGCATCAGCCAGTGGCGGCAAGAATAAAAAGGACAGGATGGTGTATGCTGCTAAAAGATACTTGACAAAAACCGGAGCGTTATTGAAAAAACTCAATGAAAGCCTCCCTGATTTCCCGGTAAACGACATGCAAGACTTATCACTTGTGATAATGATCGAACATTTTGTGCCATTGATGGAAAAGCATATTCAACTGGTTGATAGGCGAATTCTTAAGGGAGAGACAATACCCCATGAAGAAAAGCTGTTTTCCGTCTTTGAAACATATACCGAGTGGGTAAAGAAAGGCAAGTCGCGCCCCAATGTTGAATTGGGCAAGAAACTATTAATAACCACAGATCAATATGATCTCATTGTAGATTACCAAATTTTAAATGACCAACAGGATAGGGATGTTGTTATAGCACTGTCAGACAGAGTCCTAGCAAAACACACTGTGACTTCATGGAGCTTTGACAAAGGATTTTGGGCAAAAGAAAACAAGGAACTACTTCAACTAGAAGTTCCCAAAGTCGTTTTACCCAAGCTTGGGAAACTCACCAAAACAGAAAAAGACGAAGAGAGCAGCCAGGGCTTTAAAAGGTTAAAGAATAAGCACAGTGCCATAGAATCCAATATTAATGAGTTGGAAAACCGAGGACTTGATCGTTGTCCTGACCGGGGAATACTTCATTTTAACAGATACATAAGTCTGGGGGTAAGTGCATACAACCTTAAGAAAATTGGGCGACAGATACTCAAATTGAAGAAGGAGGAATACACTAATAAATTTGCAGCTTAGGGGATAATGACTTGTATTATTTGATGGGAATGGTATGCTCAATCCACTCTATTATGAATATAATTATTAATAAAATTGTGCAAAAAGCATCCTAGTTTCAATAAAATCGACAAGCAAGAGAAAAACAAGCCTATATCAGCTATAGAATTAATATAGGTTCATATCATTTTTTGCTAATTCGTTAGTTTTCTTAGAACCACTAGTTATGGGGTTTTTGGACTACCGGATTATAAAAGTGGAGATGAGGTGACTTTTGCAGTGACAAAAAATAAGCCAACTACCAACAAGCTGGACTTTGGCGATAATGTCCTGAGTCACTATAGTGAAAATGGTGCGGATGCTTCTGATTTGAGTCGAAATGAAACGGCCTTCATTCAGGCGACACGTAATTTTTTGGATGATAGCGAAAATGCCCGTGTTAATGTGGTAATGTGGTCGTGGTGTGATATTGCAGGTCATGACGTATCCGGTAATTATTTGCCAGGTATGCAGTCCTTGATTGATGAATATGGCCCGGGAGGATCGAAAATAGGAACCGGTCCAGGACAGCGTGAAAATGCTGTTCATTTTGTGTTCATGACTGGGCATGCCAATAAAAATGCCAATGTTGGAAAAGGGAAACCTGCTGATCAGGCCAAATTAATTACCGATTATTGTAAGGAGAAGAAGTATTTGTGTCTGGACTACTTTGGTATTGACAGTCATTGTATGAATAATATTTATTGGGACGATGCCAGTGATGATGGCTATTCGCAAAAGTATGGCAGTGGATTTTACCAGGAATGGCAAGATAAGGGAGTGTTAGGGGTGAATTATTTTGAAACGAAGGTTTCTCCGGGAGGATCTGTCCAATATGGAGAACATAACTCGCAGTACATCACCGCCAATCGTAAGGCTTATGCCATGTGGTGGATTTTAGCCCGGATAGCGGGTTGGGATGGTAATATTGATGAGAAGTAGAGTTGATATTATGGAATTGCATTGAGATAAATCGGTTCTTGCAGGAGTAAATGATAAAAATCAGATAGGTGGAAGGGTTTATCTTATTCGATCTATCTGATTTTTGTTATTTTTGCCACGCTAGTTGTTTCGTGAATGAAAATGAATATTAAATACCATTTGTTTAGTTTGGCCATGCTGGTGATGATGATGCCGGCCTTGCTCGGTATTCATGTATTCAATCACTATTGCAGCGCCTGTCTGAAATCTGATGTAACGGCAAGTATTATTTCTGTAGTGCATGAGCATAAGCATGATTGCACTGCCTGTTGCTGTGATACACATTGTTCTTCTTGTCATGATGAACAGGGGAATCACAAGTGTCATACGAATGAACCGGAGAATTGTACTTACGAATATTTGATGTTCACTTATATGGGTAATTTAGAAGTGCGCAACTTAAACTTGAAAGTTGCTGACTTTGTGCTGCCTTTTTGTGTTGTATCATCAGATCACTTAATATTAAGAAATAAACTTCCCCTGGAGCTAAAATATGCTCATGCAGTTTTGCATGTCCCGGATGAGCCATCACCGGAGCAAAATTGCGTCTTCCTTTTATGATTTTTCCCTTTCTTATTGGAAGGTTTTTAGTTGCAACTAAAGATCTGTCGTCTAGATAAAAAGCTGTTTAATAGAGATGCAAGGACTTTGTGTGTTGTTGTATCCGGAATTTTGAGTTGATGAAAAGATTTATTTGGGGAATGATCGCCACTTTGGGAGTGGTGTGTAATGGGTTAGCTCAAGTAGCTCCCAACGAAGTGTCTGGTTCTGTCAAAGCCAGAGAGAATACTAAGGACGTGGAGTTAATTGGGGCAAATGTATATTGGTTAGGTACTCAGGATGGTACAATAACAGATGGGTCTGGTACTTTTACATTGCCAATCCATGTGGAGATGCGTCAATTGGTTGTTAGCTATATTGGCTATAAGTCAGATACGCTTAACGTGACCAATAACCAATTTATTGAGGTGTTATTGGAAGCCGAAGCATTAAGTGAAGTGGTGGTTGCAGGTCGAAAACCTGGTGCTCATATGTCAAGAGTTGATCCAATGACCATTGTAAAAATAACTGGTGAAGAATTGTGTAAAGCGGCTTGTTGTAATCTGGGAGAGAGTTTTGAAACCAATGCATCAGTCGATGTGTCTTATTCTGATGCCGCTACAGGTGCCAAGCAGATTCAGATGTTGGGGCTGTCCGGAAATTATGTGCAGATGATGACAGAGAATATGCCGAATTTCCGAGGATTAGCCACGCCCTATGGATTGGGATATATTGCTGGTCCCTGGATGGAGTCCATTCAGGTCTCCAAAGGGACTGCTTCAGTATTGAATGGCTATGAGGGATTGACAGGACAAATCAATGTAGAATATAAAAAGCCGATGAACTCGGAGAAGTTTTATCTCAATCTTTTTGGCAGCAGTGCTGGAAGGGCAGAGAGTAATGTAAATGGATCCATTCATTTAAATGACAAATGGTCAACAGGTATATTGGCGCATTATTCCGAAGATTTAATGTCGATGGATGAAAACGATGATGGCTTTCGTGATGAGCCAGTCTTAAAACAGGCAAATTTTATTAATCGTTGGAATTACGATAATCAAAAAGGTTTTACGTCTCAGTTTGGCATCAAGGTATTGGATGAGAATAGGCTGGGTGGACAAATGGATTTTGATGAAGATAGACCATCAACTGTGCTTTATGGAATTAATATTGGTACGCTTCGGTACGAGGGTTTTGCCAAGGCTGGATATGTTTTTGACGATGGCTTTACCAGTTTAGCAATAGTTACGAGTTATTCTTATCACGATCAAAATTCCTTCTATGGGCTAAAGAAATATGATGCAACTCAAAGTTCTGTATATGCTAACTTAATTTTTCAGTCTTACCTGGGAGGGGTGAATAGTAAGTTTAGTGCTGGAGCAAGTTTTCAGTCGGATAATTTTAATGAAGATTTAATGATGAATTTTACCAATCAGGGAAGTTTGGTGAATTTTAAAAGGGATGAGGTAGTGCCAGGTGTTTTCTTCCAATATACCTATTCAATAGATGAGAAATTGACTGTGATCGCTGGTATTCGCTCCGACTTTCATAATAACTATGGGACTTTTGTCACGCCCAGGTTGCATGTTAAATATAATTTGAGTGGAAATTGGATTTTAAGAACATCCGCTGGAAAAGGATACCGGACTCCTAATGTATTAGCCGAAAATAGCTTTATGTTAGCAAGTTCACGCTCTATAAATATGGTTGATAATATCGATCAGGAAGAAGCCTGGAATTATGGCGCCAATATTACACATTATGTTGATATTGCTGGTCGCGAGTTAACTTTGAATGCTGAGTATTATCGGACAGATTTTGTAAACCAGCTTATTGTGGATGCTGATCAGAGTGTAGATGCGGTTTATATTTATAATTTAAAGGGAGATTCCTATGCCAATAACTTTCAGGTGGAAGCCAAGTATGAAATTTTAAAGGGTTTGGATATGGTTGCTGCCTGGCGGATTAATGATGTGAAGATGACTATTGATGATAAATTGGTTGATCGGCCTCTTAAAAGTCGTTACAAAGGAATGCTGAATTTCTCGTACATGACGCCATTAAAAAAGTGGCAGTTTGACTTTACAACACAGTTTAATGGCAAAGGGAGGATTCCTTCCACTGCCATGAATCCCCAGCTTCATCAGCGACCAGAGGAGTTTGATCCTTATCAGATCATGAATGGGCAGGTTACCAAATATTTCCGAACCTGGGAGTTGTATGTGGGGGTTGAGAATTTGGCTAATTTCACGCAACGTGATCCTATTATAGCGGGTGATGATCCTTTTGGTGAGTATTTCGATAGTTCATTGATATGGGGGCCTGTAATGGGACGCAAGATCTATTTTGGTCTTCGCTTTTCAATAGATAGAGAATAAATAGAATTAACCATCTAATTTTTATACAATATGAAAAAAATGTATTTAGTAAAAGGCATGCTGATGATCATGACTCTGGCGCTTTCGACTTTGTCGATGAATGCTGAGGAAAATAAGAAAGAGTTAAAAGAGGTTACATTTCAGGTCGCAATGGATTGTCAATCATGTGCTGATAAAATTACCAAGAATCTGTCCTTCGAGAAAGGAGTAAAGGAAATTAAAGCCGATGTGACAAAGCAGACGGTGTATATTAAGTATCGAGCTGATAAATCCTCGCATGCAAAATTGAAGGATGCACTAAAGAAGCTCGGTTATGAAGCCAAGGAGGTGGATGCAGCTTGTAAATCTACAAAAAAGGCATGCTGTGTGAGTCATGATCATTAGCATTACACAGGAAGAACTGTTCTAATTTGAATAAAAAAGGGAGATTATATAAAAAGTTTCCCTTTTTTGTGTTTGTATCTTTCATGAGATGAGGAGTTATTGTTTTTTGTTTTGTTTTACTGCCCAAAAACTTCCTCCCACCATTAGGAAATGTAAAAAACTAACCGTTATTTTGCACCCGCTTTGAACGGAAAGGCACGCTGGAAAGCCCATGAGGCTTTGATTTTTTTGAAATACTGAAACAATCTTTAAAGAAGAAACGATTGCTTTTAAAAGCAGGTTGGCAAGGCGAACCGGGAGCCGAAAAAAGGAATGAAAAAAAACTTCAAGAAAGATTTGGTGGTTTAAAAAATAAACGCTAGTTTTGCAGCCGCTTTCAAAATAATGAAAGTCAATTGTAGCAAGGGTTGCAGCGAAATGAAGAAAGTATTGACAGAGGGATTTTGAGAGTAGGATTTAATCGGAAACAACATCGAAAATTAAATCAAAAAAACTTCCAAAAAGATTTGGTTGAAAACAACAAAATCACTTACCTTTGCAGCCGCTTCGCTAATGAGTGTTGCGACAAAAAGTAAAAGCATGATACGGATATAATGGTTAAAAGATTCAGTTCGATTCTGGATATATCTACACTAAGATGTTAACTTGAAGAAGTTGACAAACGATCTTTGAAAATATTGGATAAGTACCTAATTATATAATGAATTAGAAGGTAAAAGAGAAGTCCTAAAGTCAAGAAGGATAAGGGATCTTGAAGGTATTTAAGATTTTTTATACAACGAAGAGTTTGATCCTGGCTCAGGATGAACGCTAGCGACAGGCCTAACACATGCAAGTCGAGGGGTAACAGGGTTTTCGGACCGCTGACGACCGGCGCACGGGTGCGTAACGCGTATGCAACCTACCTTATACCGGGGGATAGCCCGAAGAAATTCGGATTAATACCGCATAACATTATGAATAAGCATTTATTTATAATTAAAACTCCGGTGGTATAAGATGGGCATGCGTGACATTAGATAGTTGGTGAGGTAACGGCTCACCAAGTCGACGATGTCTAGGGGTTCTGAGAGGAAGGTCCCCCACACTGGTACTGAGACACGGACCAGACTCCTACGGGAGGCAGCAGTGAGGAATATTGGTCAATGGGCGCAAGCCTGAACCAGCCATGTCGCGTGAAGGAAGACTGCCCTATGGGTTGTAAACTTCTTTTGTATGGGAAGAAATATGTCTACGTGTAGATATTTGCCGGTACCATACGAATAAGCATCGGCTAACTCCGTGCCAGCAGCCGCGGTAATACGGAGGATGCAAGCGTTATCCGGATTCATTGGGTTTAAAGGGTGCGTAGGCGGATTATTAAGTCAGGGGTGAAAGTTTGCGGCTCAACCGTAAAATTGCCTTTGATACTGGTAATCTTGAGTACATTTGAGGTAGGCGGAATGTGATGTGTAGCGGTGAAATGCTTAGATATATCACAGAACACCGATTGCGAAGGCAGCTTACTAAACTGTAACTGACGCTGAGGCACGAAAGCGTGGGTATCGAACAGGATTAGATACCCTGGTAGTCCACGCCGTAAACGATGATTACTAGTTGTTTGCAATACACCGTAAGCGACAAAGCGAAAGCATTAAGTAATCCACCTGGGGAGTACGTTGGCAACAATGAAACTCAAAGGAATTGACGGGGGCCCGCACAAGCGGAGGAACATGTGGTTTAATTCGATGATACGCGAGGAACCTTACCTGGACTTAAATGGGGAGTGACAGACTTAGAGATAGGTTTTTCTTCGGACACTCTTCAAGGTGCTGCATGGTTGTCGTCAGCTCGTGCCGTGAGGTGTCGGGTTAAGTCCCATAACGAGCGCAACCCACGTTGTTAGTTACCAGCACATAATGGTGGGCACTCTAACAAGACTGCCGGTGTAAACCGCGAGGAAGGTGTGGATGACGTCAAATCAGCACGGCCCTTACGTCCAGGGCTACACACGTGTTACAATGGCCGGTACAGAGGGCAGCTACTGGGTGACCAGATGCGAATCTCCAAAACCGGTCTCAGTTCGGATCGAAGTCTGCAACCCGACTTCGTGAAGCTGGATTCGCTAGTAATCGCATATCAGCCATGATGCGGTGAATACGTTCCCGGGCCTTGTACACACCGCCCGTCAAACCATGGAAGCCGGGGGTACCTGAAGTCTGTAACCGTAAGGAGCGGCCTAGGGTAAATCTGGTAACTAGGGTTAAGTCGTAACAAGGTAGCCGTACCGGAAGGTGTGGCTGGAACACCTCCTTTCTGGAGAGATGTTTTATCCTTTTTAGGATGTATCTTTTACCTGTACTCATCCAACATCAGTAAAGCACATCCCAGTTACGGGAAGGATGCGACACTGCACAGTCCCGTAGCTCAGTTGGTTAGAGCACTACACTGATAATGTAGGGGTCGGCAGTTCAAATCTGCCCGGGACTACCAAAAACAGTTGACAGTAGTTTCGTTAACAGTTACCAGCATTGATAACTGTTTCATGTTCACTGCTCACTGAAAAATGGGGGATTAGCTCAGCTGGCTAGAGCGCCTGCCTTGCACGCAGGAGGTCAACGGTTCGACTCCGTTATTCTCCACTTTTTAGGTAAAGACTAAAAAATAAAGGAGCCTTAGAAAAGACATAATTAG
>CALNXQ010000006.1:0-10000 GCA_942490535.1 uncultured Marinilabiliaceae bacterium | reverse complement strand
TGCAGCGGATACCCCGCAGCGATGAAGAATAATAAGGTTAAACGCGTTTTTCTGGCGAGGAGTAGGAGTGGAAAGCCCGGCGCTGAGCCTGAGGCGAAGGGGCCCGCCTGAAAAGAGACTTTATTGAGCGTATATAACGGCTTTTTCTTCCCGCTAATTTTATTTTCGATTTGATTTATGCGTTTTTGTGAGGCGCTAAGTATAATGCGCCCCTCTTATTTGTAATAATTCCAAATAAAGATTAGTTTTGTAAAAAAAACTTAGATATGCACATTACAGGAGAGATGAAAATGGTTGATGTGGTCCATGAGGATATTCAACTGTTAGCCGTGATTCAGCGCCTTAATATTCGCTTAGGATTTAGAGAAAAGACGGTCAGGGAGGTATGTGATGATCATGACGTGGATCTTAGTTTCTTTCTTCAATTGTGCAATTCGTATCATGATAAGGAGTATCTGCCGGCTGAGCAGTTTCAACAGTTTCCGGTTGAGTGGATTATTAAGTATCTGCGTAATGCCCATCGTTGTTACATTGATCATCGGATTCCCCGTATAGAGCAGCAGATTGTAACCCTGGAGAAGGAGAATACCGGTAATGTTCAGAATATGGAACTGTTGCTTAATTTTTTCCGGGAATATATCCGGGAGTTTAGCGGGCACATTGACCGGGAAGAAACGGATGTGTTTCCATACATTTTAAGTCTGGATAAGAGTTTGCAGCAGCAAGATGTGTCGCAGGAATTTGTGGACCATTTTGATGACTATAGTATCGATAAATACCTGGAAGATCATAATTTGATTGAAGAAAAGCTATTTGATTTAAAGAATATCCTCTTGAAATATTTGCCGCCACCGGTGGATGACTGTAAATACAATAACCTGTTGTTTGATTTGTTCCGCCTGGAGAGTGATCTGATGGACCATGCCGACCTGGAAGAAAAGGTGCTTTTCCCACGGGTGAGAAACATGGAGATTGACATGAAACAGCTGCAAAATCGTAACTAGAGAGGACTTATTGTATGGTTAAAATACTGTTCGCAGATCATTCTTATATTGTTCGGAAGGGATTTACCTCTTTGTTGGAGCATTTCAATGAAGTGGAAGCTGTGGTGACGGTGGCCACGAAGGAAGAGTGCCATGAAAAAGTGCAAGCATTGGCGCCCCATTTAGTGCTGATTAACACCTCCTTTTTTACGCGTTCTGAATTGAATGCTTTTAAAGAGGCATTGCCTGAAAATGTGCACATGCTCTACTTGTTTAATTCGGTGTTACCCGATGAATCACCGGCTAATCAATTGTCGATATTTGAATCGAAAGCGTCGTTGATTGATAAAATCCATCAGGTCATTCAAAAAATTAATACCTGCAAGGATGCGTCCGACTCGGAGGAGCTGAGTCCGCGTGAAAAACTCATTTTGAAACATGTGGCCTTGGGGCATACCAATAAGGAGATTGGGGAGCTTCTTTTTATCAGCGCGCACACGGTTATTTCGCACCGCAAGAATATTACCCGTAAGCTGGGTATTAAAACGGTTTCGGGTCTGACGGTGTATGCCATTTTAAATAATCTGATTCAGATGGAGGATATAAGCTGATTTTTATATCTTTCGGCTTTAATTAGTTATGGCTCCTATGTACAAACAGTCATCTTCTATTTTTGGACAGACTCCTTTATTTGAGGAACGTCTGATGGCTTTCGTTATTGATTTTGTCATTTCATTTGGATTAAGTCTATTTCCTAAAATAGGTTGGATTTTCGGGTTGATGTATTTCCTGCTGAAAGATTCGCTGTATTTTAACAAGGGACAGAGTTTTGGTAAACGCATCATGAAGTTACAGGTAGTAACAGAGCCGGGCCATGAGAATTTGATTAAATACCCGCAAAAATCAATTGTCCGGAATTTGATTCTTCTGATACCGATCCTCAATTTGGTGGAATGCTATTATTTTTTGTTTCGGACCAAACGTTTAGGGGAAATCTGGTCCGAAACCGCTGTTGAGCGCAGTCACTAATTATTCTTTATCTTATTCTTTATCGTATATGGGTAAGAGGATGTGAAAGGTGGTGCCAATGCCCGGTGTCGTGTTAAACCAAATTTCGCCACCACTATTGATGATGATGTTTTTCACAATGGCTAAGCCCAATCCCATGCCGCCTGATTTGGTGGTGAAGCTGGGGACAAATACCTTGCTGGTCATTTCCTCTTCAATGCCTCGTCCGTTGTCAGCGATGGTAATGTGGACATGGGGTCGTTCAATGATGACAGTAGCTCTGATATAGCCATCGCGATTGGCGGGGATGGCCTGGACGGCATTTTTAAAGACATTATTAAATACGCTGACCAATTGATCCGAATCGGCAAATACATTGACTTCTGCATAGTCATTCATGTCGGCCTCAAAATGAATGTGATTCGATGACTTTTCAAACAAGGAAAGTGTATTTTGAAGCCGTTCGATGATGTTCACTTTTTTACGGTTGGGCGCGGGCATTTTGGCAAAATTGGAGAATTCATTGGCGATGACATGCAGCTGATCAATTTGCTCAATAAGGGTTTTCGAAACACGGTGGAGATAGGTCTCAAAGGTGTCTTGTTTTTCTTCCCAGGCTTTGGATAGATATTGCACGCTGAGTTTCATAGGTGTCAATGGATTTTTGATTTCATGTGCAATTTGTTTGGCCATTTCACGCCAGGCCATCTCACGTTCAGATTTGGCCAGCTTTTCGGCACTTTCCGATAGCTCATCAACCATCCGGTTGTACTCCGACACCAGTTTACCAATCTCGTCCTCGCCCCGGTATTCGATTTTTTTGTTCTGCTTGCCCAGGCGGATTTGTGCCAGACGGTCTTGAATCAGCATGAGTGGATGCGTGATGCGGCGGGAGATCACCACCGCTAAGCCGATGGCAAATAAGGTGAACAGGAGGTAAGCATTGATAATGGCTACAATCAAGGACGATATCTGCTCCTTTAATTCATTGTTTCCCACAAAATAGGGAAGATTCAAGTAGGCCAGGACTTGATTTTTAGAATTAAGAATAGGGGTGTAGGCCGAAGTGAAATTCATGGAGCCAATGGATTCTTCGTGGATAAATTCATTTTTCTTGTTGAATGCCAACTCATAAAATGCCTGTGGATTCATTAATTTCCCGGTAAGGCCTTTGGTATAAATTTCGGAGCGCGACGTGGCCAACAAATGCCCATCTAATCCATAGAGGTTAATGTCACTAAAGAAGACATTGGAAAATTTCTGAAGCAAGTATTGAAGGTATTCTTCCATGTTGGGTGATACCTTTTCTTCGTTACCAATTTTTTGTTCGATTTCGAGAAGAACCGATTTGATGCGTTGCGATAGCATTTGGTTGTGCTTTTGTTTGAACTGATACACCGAATACAAAGCGGAGCTGACTCCCATCACTAACAGCAAGGCCACCATGAGGCTGATAAAGGCAATTTGAATGCGTTCCTGGATGGAGAAGAAGAAAAACGGACGCCCGCGGCGCAATCGAATGGCAAAAAGAATACTGGAAGCCATGAAAAAGAAGACAATAAAGAAGGTGGAAAACGCCATTAATACATTGAATACTTTTACTTGGGGGCGGCTGAGGATAATCAGTGCATCGTCATTGGGATGAAAGATCATGTGCGACATGCCCTCGAGTGTCAGCACCTTTTTGGTAGAATCGGTAATGTTAAATTGGGTGGTATCCACTGGATAACGGTAGTTTCCATATTGTTTCACGAGCTTTCCTTTGATGTATTTGGCAAATGCGTAGTTCTCCACAATACCAAGACTGGAGTGCTGATTTTGACCGGTTAATAATTCAGGATAGCCCAGTCCTTCAAAGTAAGGTTTGGAATTGAGTTCGATGTAGAGTTTGGTTTCAAACTGAGCATGCCCTTTTAAAAACTCCAACTCTCCAAAATAGGTCACACGACCATTCTCATTATCCAAAAAATAAAAACTGTTGCTGTTGTCAATTTTAACGCCTTCTTTCAGCAACATGGCATTAAAGTATTCATAGCATCCTACGGTTTCATCCGTTTCTTCAATGTATAAATCCCCTTGTGGCCAACAGGGAATAACCTGAAACTCGTAGCGCCCCCAATAACCAAAGAAATAATTCTTCTTGAGGTGTTCCTGAATGAGGTTGGTTTGGATATCGGTTTGTTTGATCAGCTTTAAAATGGTGGTATCCTTACTTAGTCTCTCTTCCATATCAACCAGGTACATTTCAGCTACCGGATCCTCTTCGCGCAGGAGTTTAAAGGCCAGATTCTCGATTAACAACTCGCGATTGGTCATCTCTTTTTGGGTGGTATGATTAAAAAGGATCAGAATCACATAGATGGAAAATACAAAGACGATACCCACAAACGTACTGTAGGAGTGTTTTCTTTTGGAGCTTCTTTTCACGCCAAAGAAAATTGCTGAAATCAGGAAAAAGAACAAACTATTTAGGCCGTCCGGCGTGCTGCGAAAGAAGCTGCAGATGCCCCAAAAAGCAAGGCTGACCATTAATGCAATCAGCAGCATCCAGAGACGCGGCATTTTTTGATGAAAAAGAAGGGCCACGCGTTCATAAAGAAATGAGAGAGCCATGTAGAACATCGCTAAACTCGTTATTTTAAACAATGCCGCATTGTTTAAATCATTTATCTTAAAAAAGATGGAGGCGTGTGATGAGTTATTGACCAGGATAATCAGAATGTGATAAAGTATGACAAAGATGCCAAAGAGGGTACTAAGTGCAATAACCGCATAAACAGTAAGTTTTAAATACGAGATGTGTGGGTTGTTTAAAGCGCCCGGTGTTTTAAAAAAGCGGTAAAACCAAAATGAAAACACTAATGTAAATAGACCGGTAGTCAATAGTGCGCCCAGGGAGGGCAATAGGTCTGAATAGGCAAAAATATAGGGCGAGAAGAGGGTTAGGCTTAAAAAGCTTTGTGGAATACAGCCGTGAATAAAAACGAAATAGAGGGCGGCTAAAAAGAAGAGCGCGAGCAGAAAGGTACTGTTTCCCCATCTGCTGTTGATCATGGATTTTAATACATGCGCCGCCACAAATAAGAGGAGAATCATGGCAAGGGTAAGGGCAATAAATGAAATGATTTCCGGTGTGGAAATAAGTGAAATTTGCTCTTCAAACTGCAGTGAAAACAGGTATTCGTTATTTAAGGAAGTGATGGTATATGCTGATGCCGTGGGATCAATAACGATTTGGGGCGTACAGTACAAATTTATTTTGTGATCAAAACAGCTCTCCAGAAATTTGTTCTGGTAGGGATATTCATCCTTTAGCAGGTTAAGGGCCATAATCGTGTATGACTCCATGTGCATTGTGTCCGCCAGATACCACCCGTTGGAAAACTGTTGAATGGGGGCAAAGTCATGGTGAACATTGTAATTGGCCAGGGGTACATTCTGATCGGACCAGGCAAAAGGGACACTGTCTTTGAATAAATAGTATTGAATGTTAGATCGGGATAAGGAATCCATCACCTGCCATATGTGGTGGTCATTCTTTAAATCCTGTTGGCTGAGTTTATAGATGTAATGTTTGAGTTCTCTCTGTTTTTCCAATACTGCTTTTTGGATCTGCAGGGCATCTGACTTAAACGAATCCTGTTTGTCATAGATGGTATTGACAATTTTTCCGGACGCAAATAAAAGAAGGGCGATGATGAAAAGGATGGTATTCCGATAGCGTTTTGCCTGCATACTTAAAGTCAATGAGTGAGAAAGCTAAATATATACAAAAATTGTGCAACTATTGAGATGCACAAGATAGGACCTATTCGTGATGGTAGGGTTCATTGCGTAAGATGGTCATGGCGCGGTAGACTTGTTCCACAAAAATAAGCCGTACCATCTGGTGCGAAAATGTCATTTGCGATAAGGAAATCTTTGCATTGGCTTGTTGATACACTTTGTCTGAAAAGCCATAAGGCCCTCCGATGACAAAAACCAGTCTTTTGATACCCGAGACCATCTTCTTTTCAATGAAATCAGAAAATTTGACGGAACTAAATTCAATTCCTTTTTCATCCAGCAACACGATCTGATCCCCGGGTTGAAAAACTTGTAATAACAGCTCGCCTTCCATGCTTTTTTGTTGGTCAGACGAAAGGTTTTTTGTTTTTTTTAAGTCCGGTATAATTTTCATTTCAAATGGGATATAATGCTTCAGACGCTTGGTGAAAATGTCTATTCCAGACTGGAGGTATTTCTCATCCGTCTTGCCAATAACAGCCAAAAGTATTTTCATGGTTTGTCGATTTGTTAAAAAAAGTTACACACTCACTGCCTAAAAGTGTGGTTTAATATCAGTAAAGCCCTATTTTTGTCAGTAAAAATAAGATGTCAATAGCAAACAACCATAAAGGTTTGATAAATATATCGAGGCTTGATTTTTGCTGTTAGTTATTTGTCGCTTAATAATATCACGATATGATGAGAACAAGTAAAATGATTGTCCTGTTATTTAGTGTTTTGCTCCTCTCTACGACGAGTGTTTATTCCCAATCGGAGACCTCTTTTCCCAGAGACGTGATCAAAGCCACTAAATCGGGTGATGCCCAAATACTGTCGGCTCATTTTTTTGATAACATTGAATTGGTCCTACCTGGGAAAACGGGGGTGTTTAGTCGGAAGCAAGCCGAGATGATCGTGAAGGAATTCTTTAGTCAAAATCCACCGTCTGATTTTCGAATCATTCATGAAGGACGAAAGGAAAATGCGTCTTACGCCATTGGAAATTTTTCTTCTTCCACAGGTGTTTACCGCTTTACTTTTTTAACTAAAAATGCCGCCAATAAGGTATTAATTCATCAACTAAGAATTGAAAAACAAGATGAATAACATTTTAATCGACGAATTTATTGACCATGCCATCCGGGAAGACATTGGGGATGGCGACCATTCTTCCAGATCCTGCATTCCGTTTGATGCGGTGGGCCGGATGAAGCTTCTGATTAAGGAAGAGGGCATCTTAGCAGGGGTGCAAGTAGCCAAACGGGTATTTGAAAAAATGGATGCGTCTATTCAGGTAACTTATCTGATCAATGATGGGACGCTTGTGAAACCCGGTGACATCGTGTTTACCGCTGAAGGCAAAGTGTGGTCATTACTCCAGGCTGAGCGTTTAGTGTTGAATATTATGCAACGGATGAGCGGTATTGCCACTCGAACCGGGGAATATGTGAAACGATTGGATGGGACTTCCACCAAAGTGTTGGATACCCGTAAAACCACTCCCGGCATGCGGTTACTGGAAAAGGCAGCAGTGAAAATTGGTGGCGGAGAGAATCATCGCATGGGCTTATACGATATGGTGATGTTGAAGGACAATCACATTGATTTTGCCGGAGGAATTGAAAAAGCGGTGCAGGCCGTTCAAGCGTATTTGAAAGAAAACGGAAAAGATCTAAAGATTGAAGTAGAGGTACGCAATTGGGAAGAGCTGGAGGACGTGCTTCGGGTTGGCGGAATTCACCGCATTATGTTGGATAACTTCGATATCGCAACCACTAAAAAAGCTGTTGAATATATTAATGGACGCTTTGAAACGGAGTCGTCTGGAGGCATAACCATGGATACTTTGCGTGATTATGCCGAGTGCGGTGTGGATTACATTTCTGTAGGCGCATTAACGCATCATATAAAAAGTTTGGATATGAGCCTGAAGGCTTATTGAGGATTGGATACAACAAATGAAAAAGGGTGTGCACCGTTTGTGTTCACCTTTTTTTGTTTGGGGATAAAAAAAGCTGCTTCCCGATGTTCAAACGAACAAGATGGAAAGCAGCTCAACCTAACCTAACCAATGCTTTATTTGAAATACAATTTTAAGGTGGTGGGCTCCTCACCCAATTTTAGTTTGATGGATTTGAATTGACCACCATCGCCAACGTAATTAAAAGAGTATTCCTTATTCTTTTTCAGCTTAAACTCCAGTACATCGTTCATGTCTTGAGTAGGACCCGCTGTGCGACCACCGCCTACCTGGTCTTCACCACTAAACACATCCACATTTACTTCTATCCGGTCGTCTCCCTGGAAGGAACAAGCTTGCTCACGGAACATCATTACTTTTACCAAAGCATGCGATGCAGCTATTTGCTTTTCGGCTTCCTGTTCCTGGTACAGTCGTACATAACGGGCGGTTACATTTTCACCCGGCACATATTTTAAGTCCAGATCCCAAACCATTGGAAAATGATAATCAGCCGGTTTGAAAGAGGTAGCAAAAATGGCATGCTCCATATTTGTGGCATCGGCTTTGCCGGCATCGGCTAAAAACCAGCTTTTATTTAAGCCACTTGGATAATACTCGGTGAAATACCATTCGCCATCAATCCATACTTCATTCCAGTTGTGATTGCCCCGTTTATCGTGCCAATTGGGTGTGCCGGCAATGCGAGAGGGAATGCCCACGGCCCGGAAGGCATCGGTCAACAGGATGGATAATCCACTGCAGGAAGCCATGTTTTGTTCCATAGATTCGTAGGGACTCTGATCCGGCTTTTTGCGTTTGGTGTTGTAATCCACCACTAGTTCATCCCGGATATTTTTATTGACTGAATCAATGGCAGAGCGAATGTCTTTGCACTGACTCACGTATTTGGAGAAGCGGTTTAAAAAATCTTTTCGCCAATTGTCACGTCTTTCATTCATGCTAACGTATGGTAACACATCGTTGAAAAAGATGCTGTCGGGGATGGCTTTGGCCCATTCAAATTTTTCGCGCGCTTCATAGGCTACTGCCACATTTTCAATCAGGAAATCGGCTGATAATTCATTCAGATCCCGCTCCGGCATGTAAGCGATTAAAAATGCCATGGCTTCCTTTTGATCAGCAGGTGCTGAAGAAAGTGCTTTTTGGAGTTCGGATGAATTTTTACCGGCTTTTTGAAAAGCGTCATCCAGCAATTGATGGTATGACGAAGGTACTCCCGGATAACTGGAGCAAGCGTTCAAGCTGAGTAGTGCGATCACAACGACTACCATATTGAAAAAGATTTGCCTCATGTTTCTATGCGTTTTTTATGATTTGGTTACAAAGTTAATACACCCTAAAGGGTAGAACGGATAATCATGTTCAAAAAAGAGCAAAACACATAAAAAAAGCCGGTCCCAATGTGGAACCGGCTTTGCTTTGAAATATAAATCAATTATTTTTTCAAACGTTCAATGCTTTCTGAAAGGGTTTTGATCTTTGCCTCCGCATCGGCCATTTTTTGACGCTCTTTAGCTACAACAGCTTCGGGGGCACTCGCAACAAAACGTTCATTGCTCATTTTTTTCGAAACAGAAGTCAGGAATCCTTGTTGGTATTTTAATTCCTCTTCCATTTTTCTCAGTTCTTCTTCCACATCAATCAAACCTTCCATTGGAATGAAGTATTCATGTGTACTGACCATAAATGAAACGGCATCTTCAACTTTCTCTTCCACAAATGCCACCTCACTCAGGTTACCCAGTTTACTCAAAACGGCATCAAAGTCTTTTGAATAACCCCCTTCACCGGAAAGAATTTTTAAGGATAAGGCATCTTTCATAGGCAGGTTTTTTTCCTTGCGGACATTACGTACGCTTCCAACCACTTCTTTTAGCATTTCGAATTGATCCAATGTCCTTTGGTCAATTTCTTTGGCTTCAGGCATCTCCGAAATCATGATGCTTTCACCCTCTTCCCGCGGCTCCAATAATTGCCAGATCTCTTCGGTTTGGAACGGCATGAATGGGTGTAACAATCTTAATAATTTATCAAAGAACTGTTCAGTAGCTTTAAAAGTTTCACCATCCAATGGTTTTAGGTAAGCTGGTTTAATCGCTTCCAGGTACCAGGATGAAAACTCCTGCCAGAAAAGGGTATATACTGTCATCAAAGCATCTGAAATACGGTACTTATCGAAATGATCGTTGATGGTGGCAATGGTTTGATCCAATTTAGCATCGAACCATTTAATAGCTTGTTTGGCATATTCTGGCTG
>CALNXQ010000005.1:1460000-2195777 GCA_942490535.1 uncultured Marinilabiliaceae bacterium | reverse complement strand
TTCATGGCGTTGCTCTACTTCCTCTTCAATGCTTTGCATCGCAGCATTTAGGCTATCCAACAGCTCTTTATTTTGAAAAGCTTCCACATCCGGCCGTTCTTCCCATTCATCCACATCATCCATCACTTTGCCCGATAACAGGATTAAAAACCAACACAGTGCAATAGCAATGACGTAATTGATGAGGCGAGATGTGCGCTCTAGTTTTTTATTGTTGAATTCCATGGTACTTTATTTATCCATTAAACTGCGTTTACTGCGGAATACCTTCTATTTCTATAATAGAAGTGAAGGCCAATTAGACTTAAAAAAACGGTAACTACAGAAAGTATCGATCCCTCAAACCCAAATGCCCCTCCGTTTACTATATTTTGTTCATGCATCGTCACTTCAATAAAAGAAAAGGAATCCATCCCACTCACATTAAATCCTAAATTCGCCTGAGAAAAATTCCAGCTAAAATGCAAGGCTATGGGTAACCATAAACTTTGAGTGTGTATGTAGGAGATTCCAAAGATCAACCCGCAACCAAAAAGATTTAATAATCCCACCCACCCCAGATTAGGATTGGCACCATGCATGAGGGCAAAAAGAACTGAAGAAACCAATAATGCCACATATCGATTCATTGAATACATCAAATTCCGTAATACATACCCTCTGAAGAGAGATTCCTCAACAAAAGCAACAATTACGTATATCAAAAGAGACAGGACTAATTCCCGGAAATCGTAAGTTATGCTTTGAACTTGAATTTCATTCAGCCAAACCAGTACACTAAAGCCACTTGCCTGAATAATAACGCCTAACGCAGTTCCATTGAATAGATCCCGGATGTAATCATGCTTAACAAAACCTAGTTTTACAAAAGCCTCCTTGTCCAGATATTTCATAAAAAGAAACAATACTCCAAAAGTACCAAGGCCTCCAAAAAAACTAATGATCAAATGTTCAGAGCTAGAATCTTGATGATTTGTATCTAAAATGTTAACTCCTGCAATAAAAGTCCCTAAAAGCTGAAAAAATCCCACAATCAGAATATAGGGTATAATCAATAATAAAATTCGGGTCCACTCCTGATGCTTTTTTTTCATATTTCTGAATACAGGTATTACTAAACAAAACTATAAATTCATTTTATATTTCCAATAATACAGAACAGCCACTCCACAAGCGATTACAAAGGAAGCAGACCCGTCGGCCTGCTTCAATAGTTTTGGCTCTGCATACTTTTAAGCGGGAATTCATCATTTAAAAAACTTCAAAATAAATATTGAACTCCACATGAGCCTCCTGTTTCCAATCGGGTCATGCCATGAGTTTCACCCTTGATTGCTCGTTTGTTCCCACTTTGTGGTAAGACCTGAAAATCACAAAGGGATTAAACGTAAATAACCCCACATGGCCTGCGGGGTATACTGACAAAAAAAAGAAGAGCCCTAAACGGGCTCAATGATGCAATGCCATAATCTCCTGCACCATCTCTCATAGTACCTCAATATAAAGGATTACAAGCGTACCATGACGCCGACTTTAACACCGGCCTCCAACAAGCGATGCCGATCATCGGGCGAGGCAAAGGAGACAATGGAATGGCTCTTGGTGTAGGGATTGATAAATAACGACATCTTATTTTTAAATTCATAGTGAGCGCCACATCCCAGATGCAATCCAATTCCTGTCTGATCTTCAAAGGCATTGGACACACCGGTATCGAAATCCAATGAAAAGCCCCCATTCACAAACAGGTATTTTAAAAACGTTACTTGAACGCCTACCGGAATGCTAATAACATTGAGGTTTTCAGTGCGGGGAGACACATAATAGTTGGTTAATTCAGCATCGGGCAATATGGGCATATTGGGTGTCACAGTGAGCTGATGATGGGCATACTGCACACCGGTCTGGAAATCCAGCCACTTGGTGAAGGGGTAAAGGTAGTTCATGCCCAGGGTGTAGACTTTGTCACCGCTATACCCCGGCCCACCAATCAGATCTTCTGACTGGATTAATTCATTATCTCCAAAAAAAGAATAGAAAACACCGATTTTCCCAATCGGCTTATCCACTTGTGCTTCCTGACCAAAGGCCATGACGCCAACACCGAATAAAGCGCATATCACTAAAGCGAGTAATTTCATATGGCTGGTATTAGATTTTTCTTTAGTAAAGAAGCTAAATATCCCAAAGGGTTGCGTGACCGTTTAATTGATTATTGGAAAGCTTCGGGGGGCAAGCCACAAAGAACAAGACCCTATCATAATTAAGGATTGAACTCCTCCAGAGTTCTTGATTTCGCATTGTTGCAACCACGGGTTGTCTCCCGTGGCTATTGATGTTTAATCCTTTCCGGATTATTATGCTGCAAGAAAACCGCAAGGCGGTTCAACACTATTAACCATGGGTGAAAAGCCTTAGCATTGACTGTTTGTAAGTACAACCCTGAAAAGAGTTGTTTTTGTTATCATCATTCAATCTCTTATTATAGATAGAATCAAAGAAAAAAATGAGGACCCGCACCTAAACACAAAAGCAGACCCATTGGCCTGCTTTTGTTATCTCATTCAATCATTTTAAATTATTTCTTTGTCTATTCCTTATAGCCTAAAATGCGTAACATGTCCTCCACCTTCTGCTCATCTTTAAACAAGTAATCATTAAGCAGTCCGTTATCGTCGCGCTCAATCACAATGTGCTTGGGCGATGGAATCAAACAGTGTTTTAAACCACCATAACCACTGATGGAATCCTGATAGGCTCCTGTATGGAAGAATCCCAAATAAAGCGGCTCATCATCCGCATTCTTAATCCGGGGCAGAAAAACCTGCTGATTAAGGTCTTCGGTATTATAATAGTCGGAATGGTCGCAGGTGATACCACCAATGTTCACCTTCGAATAGGGTTTATCCCAATTATTGACCGGTAACAGAATAAACTTTTCAAAGATACTCCAGCTATCGGGAATGGTGGTCATCAAACTATTATCGATGATGTACCAAAGCTCCGCATCATTTTGCTGTTTCACTTCCAGTATTTTAAAGATCACGGCTCCGGACTCACCTACGGTATAGCGTCCAAACTCGGTATAAATATCAGGATCGTCAATCTCCTCAGCCGAACACATGTCTTTGATGTTACGCACCAACTCGTTGATGATGTAGGTGTAATCGTACTCAAAGCCCAGGTTATTGCGAATGGGCAATCCACCTCCCAGGTTGAATGAATCCAGGCTATCGCATTGCTTTTTCAACTCAGCATACATGCTGATGGCTTTCTGGAACAAACCCCAATAGTAAAGGGTATCTTTAATGCCACTATCCACAAAATAATGCAACATCTTCAGTTCCACCTTTGGATTGTCTTTGATGTGCTCCTGATAAAACTGTGGTATATCAGTAGATCGAATGCCCATGCGCGAGGTATAATAAGCCGATTGTGGCTCCTCATCAATCGCCATTCGAATACCCACTTTAATGGTCCCATTAATCAAAGGCAACAAACGATCCAACTCGTTCAAGCTATCCAGCACCACAATCAGGTTATCAAACCCGGCATTGTGTAATTGAGCTATTTTTTGCAGATACCCTTCTGTTTTGTGCCCGTTCTGAATCAGCTTAATGTTCTTGGTAATTAATCCTTCTTCATGTAATTTCAGGATGATGTCCAAATCATAACTGGAGGAGGTCTCCAGATGAATGTCATATTTCAATGCCTCCTTGAGGATGAAACTAAAGTGACTGCTTTTGGTACAGTAACAATAATTGTAATTGCCCTTATATCCGTTCTGCTTTATGGATTTACTGAAGAGATTCTTAACCCGTTTTATCTGTTCACCGATACGGGGCAGATACGAGATCTTCAGGGGTGTTCCATATTTATCAATCAAATACTTTAACGACACATTGTTAAAGAAGAGATTCCCATTTTCAATATCAAAACCTGGCTGTGGAAAGTAATAGGTTTGATCAATAAGGTCAAAATACGTTTGTTTCATTAGCATCACGTTAAAGGCATAAAATGTCAATTGGTTAATATTCGATGAGGTCGGCCTCACCAGTATCTAAAGTTCGGCAAAATTAGAAATAGTTGGCAATGAATGTAGCTATTTTGTTTGATAGAGATGCTTTTTTTATTTAAAAAGGTGGATCGCCATTATCCGGATGATTCTAATCTACCCTGAAAACAAAAAAAAGATCATGATTATCATAGGCCTTCCCCAAAATATGCGTCTGATTGAACAGCAAACCAACGAAAAACAGCCGCCCCTTACGGAACGGCTGTTATCTTATAGCAGGAACTGACTTTTCAGTCTTTATCCTTTTTACATTAGTCTTTTACCTTTTCACTTTACCATTTTTACTTCAAATACGTATCCAACCAACGGGCAAATTCACGTTGCCACAAAAGGCCGTTATGACAGCTCAATACCCAGTGATTCTCTTCCGGGAAATAAAGGAAGCGGGCGGGAACACCTAACATTTTAGCAGTGTTATAAGCCCCCATGCCTTGGGTATAAGGGATGCGGAAATCCTTGGCTCCATGAATCACCAACATAGGTGTATCCCAATTCTTCACAAATTTATGGGGTGAATTGGCATAGCTGCGCATGGCGGTTTTATTGGATGTATCCCAATAATTTCCTTTATAATCCCAATCCACGAAAAACATCTCTTCAGTAGTGGCATACATCTGCTCGAAATTAAAAATACCACAATGCGAAATGAAGGCACTGAAACGTTTGTTGTGATTTCCGGCTAACCAATACACCGAATAACCGCCATAACTGGCACCAATGGCACCCAATTTATCAGCATTCACAAAAGGCTCTTTGGCGACTGCATCAATGGCCGAAAAATAATCCTTCATGTTCTGACCACCATAATCCCCACTGATCTGCTCGTTCCACTCCTGACCGAAACCGGGTAAACCACGACGGTTAGGCGCTACAATGATGTAGTCATTGGCAGCCATCATCTGGAAATTCCAGCGAAGACTCCAGAACTGGCTCACCATTTGCTGAGGTCCTCCACCGCAATACAGCAAAGCAGGATACTTTTTATTGGGATCGAAATGAGGCGGATAGATCACCCACACCAACATGTCTTTATTATCTGTTGTTTTGATCCAACGCTTTTCTACTTTACCCATCTCCAACTGACCTAATAAAGGCGCATTCACTTGTGAGATGTTGGTGCCTGCTCCCGTAGCCGGATCCACACGTATAATTTCAGTCGGCTGACTCATGGTTGTCTGCGTGGCAATCAACTGATCACCGGCCAACGCTACGGAGTTATAGTTATGGATGCCATCTGTTATTTGATCGATGCTCTCATCTGCCTTATTGAAACGGAAAATCTCAATTGATCCTTTATCCTCGCTGGTGAACCAGATGTGCTGACCATCATTGCTCCATTGCAAACCATGCACGTTCTGATCAAAGTCAGCGGTGTAATCCTTTTTATCACCCGTCGCCAGATCCATGATAAACAATCTGTTCTGATCAGCCTCGTAACCATCACGGGCCATGCTTTCCCAGGCCATCATCTTACCATCGGGCGAAAACACAGGTGCCTTGTCGTAACCCATCATACCTTCGGTCAGGTTACTTGTTTCACCGGACTCTAGGGAATACAGATAAATATCACTGTTGGTAGAGAACGCGGCAGCTTTACCTGTCAACTTCTTAGATGTATAAGCGATGCTTTTACCATCAGGTGTCCAGTTGATTTCTTCCATCCCCCCGAAAGGACTTAATGGTGAATCAAAACGCTCCCCTTCCATGATGTCTTTCTCGGCTCCAACCGTTGCCCCATTGGCATACCCAATGTAAAAGACATGGCTGTATTTGAAATCACTCCAATGATCCCAATGACGATACATCAAGTCATCTTCAATGCGCGCATCCGCATACTTCAAGTCGGGATACAGATCCTGAACAGTATCATCCAGTTTCACGCGTTGTGTGAAGATCAATTTATCCATGGTTGGGGCATACTTATACCCATCGATGCCACCTTTTACTTTTGTAACTTGCATGTTCTGCGAGCCATCAGCATTCATTTCCCACAATTGCACATCACCGGAAGCAGCAGAAAGATAGGCGATCTTGGCTCCATCCGGACGCCAGCTGACCGAAAACTCGTTACCGGCGGTCTTCGTAATTTGAGTGAATTCACCACCTGCAACCGGCATGGTATAAATATCTGCATAGGATTTATTCTCTTCAATTTTGGTATAGGATACCGTAAATAATACGGTTTGTCCATCGGGGGATACGGATACATTACCCACACGACCAAAGGACCACAGCACTTCAGGTGTCATGCGGTCACTTTCCACCTTTAAATCACGATTGGTGAAGGTTGGTTTCTCAGGCGCCTTAGGTTTCCCGCAAGCTCCCAATATCAATGCAATCAGTACGATTGAAAATAATTGTTTCATGGTATTTGGAATTTGTTTTCTGAAATGTAAAAGTAAAGAATAACAATAGCAATAAGGGTGAGGAATGTCAAGTATTTGCACAATTGAGTTGAGTGCTTGTTTCAAGCTATCAATGCAAAAAGGAGAAGTAAAAAGATAAAAGGCCAAATGTTGTCCATCGCCAATTTTTATTGCTCTATTCTAAATACAGACATATTTTTTCGAGCATAATTTCGATAACCTGTAAAGAAGACGGTCACTATAATGATGAAGACGTTATAAGATAAAACGGTTCAGACCAACTTCATCGGACAACCGGCAGCACTCCAATAAAAACTAATGGCTCTATCATAGTTAAAGATTGGTCTATTCAAGCCATTCTGGGTTGTGGTGTATTTGTTGTTTCTACCACGGGGTACACCCGTGGCTAAAAATATTCAATCCTTTTAGGATTATTCTTTTACAACCATGAAGTGGTTTAATGTTAATAACCCTGGGTGGAACCCATGGCTTGCTGACACCAACGATCACATCCCAGGAAGGATTAAATTTTGTGTTTTGAATTATTACCAACCACAAAATATGATAGAGCCAAACTAATCAATATATAATATTGTCTAGGTTCATAATTAGAGACTGAATGCTGCATGAAAAATACAACCCTTTCCGGGATGGGCATGCCTATTCCATGGGATGTCTCCAATGGCTAATTATTGTTGAACCACCTTGCGGTTCCCGGGCCACAGAAAGATCATGAAGGGATTGAACAACACTAGACATGGATGAATTGAAAATCAGCGAAGCTAAACCCGCGGCTTCAACAAAGTGCAATCAAGAACTTTGGAGGAGTTCAATCCGAACCTATGACAAAGCAATAATTATTTATTTTGGTTCTAATTAATCACCCTAATTAGTGATTACAAGTTACATATACTATCTTAAAGCCTAATTAAACCCCCTATTAACATGAAAACATCAAACAAAACCAATCGCCGCCAATTCATTAAAGTAACAGCTTCCGGATTGGCCGGTGCAGCCTTAATAACAGGTGCTAGCGCCGATGCTAAATCGAGAAAGAAAAAGGAAAAAATCATTTACCGGACCCTTGGCCGTACAGGTGTACAACTGCCCATTGTGAGCATGGGCGCCATGCGAGGCGATAGTAAAGCCCTCATTAAAATGGGTATTGACAAAGGCATTTTGCATTTCGATACGGCCCACGTTTACCAAAAAGGGAAAAATGAATTGATGTTGGGTGAGATCTTCAAAGATCAAAACCGGGATGCTTTTTTTATCGCTACCAAAGTGGTACCGGAAGACATGGATCGCAAAACCGGCCTGCTGGGCGAAGGAGCCACCGCTGAAAAATTCCTGGAAAATCTGGACATCAGCCTGGAGCGTCTACAAATGAAACAAGTTGATTTATTATATGTGCATGCCATCTCCACCAAAGAAGCCACCCTGCACCCCGAAATGCTCAAAGCCTTAAAGACAGCCAAAGAACAAGGTAAAACCAGATTCGTTGGCTTATCCACCCACAAAAATGAACCTGAAGTGATACAGGCCGCTCTTGAGGCCGGTATTTATGACGTGGTGCTGACAGCCTACAACTTCAAACAGGATCACCGTGAGGAATTAAAAGCGATAATTAAAAAGGCTGCAGAAGCAGGCATTGGTATCGTCGCCATGAAAACCATGGCCGGTGGTTTTCTGGATAAAGAACAAACCAAACCGGTCAATACAAAAGCAGCACTCAAATGGGTGTTACAGGATGAAAATGTATGTACGTCTATTCCGGGCTTCACGGCTTTTGAACATTTAGAAGAAAGCTTCTCGGTGATGGAAGATCTGAAACTTACCAAACAGGAAGAGAAAGACCTGGAATTTGCACGCGACTATGCCGGCTTGTATTGCAATCAATGTAACCAGTGCCAGGGACAATGCAAAGAAGGATTACCCATTCCGGAAATCATGCGTGCTTACATGTACACCTATGGTTATCGCGATTTGTCGCAAGCCAAGGACTTACTGGCCAACATGGGCGTGAAACAGGACCCATGTGCCTCCTGTGACAGTTGCACGGTATCTTGTGTGAAACAATTTGCCATTGCTGATAAAATAAAAGATGTCAGTCGCCTGGCCAATGTGCCGGACGAGTTCATCTCGTAAAAACAAAGAAATCTCATTTGGGCGCGGAATCGCACAAAGCATATAGCAATAACCTTTGCGACTCTGCGCCTCGGCGAGAGATAAACTAACAATACATGAAAAAAATCTACTTAAGCAGTATCATTCTATTTAGCTGCATTATTCTTTCAGCCCAATCGTACCCGGCAGAGTTCACTGATATTGATGGCTGGAGGGCCCAAAATGACAAGCAGTACTTTTCGCCCGAAAACCTATACGACCACATCAATGGTGCCTCCGACTTTTACCTGGGTTACAAATTTCAGGATTTGTGGGTGGTTGATTATCGCAATCAGGAAGGTCAATTGGTAACTCTGGAATTGTACCGTCACAAGGATCCGCTATTTGCATTTGGCATTTATTCAGAAGAACGACCCGCCACGGCATCCACACGAAGCATTGGTGCCGAAGGATTCATAGAGGATGGCACCTCCTTTTTTCTGGCGGATGACTATTATGTGAAAGTATTCAATGGCTCACCGGCGGCTACCAAACAATCCCTATTGGATTTCGCCCGCAAAGTAGCTGAACGCATTTGCGAAGACTGTCAATTACCCAAAGAACTAGCCCGTTTCCCCGCTCAAGGAAAAATTAAAATGAGCGAACGTTACATGGCCGAAAACTTCCTGGGCGTAACCGGCTTCAACGGCGTATTTACGGCTTCCTATAAAAGTGATGCCGGGCCTTATCGTCTATTCATGTATGAAGGCAGTGACACCGATTGCCAAGCCTTTTTAAAACGTTATTTCGACCGCTTAAAGTACAATAAGAAAGTGAAAATTAAACGGTACGAATTGGAAGACCCTTACCTGGGCAAAATCATGATAGACTACAAAGTAGGCTTTATTACCGGTATTATCGATGCCTCATCACCAGAGATGCACGCCCAACAATTGGATTTAATTCAATAAACGGCTCATCCTCTACACCTAAAAATCAACAAAAAACCCCGAAGCATGGCTCCGGGGTTAACTATTTTGTACATTCCGCTAAATTAATAGCTGGAATCTTTATCATTCTTAGCTTCTGTAACGATCTCTGCGACCACCACCACCGCCATCTCTCCTTGGCGATGACTTACGTCTGGCAGATGAAGGTTTGGGTGAGGCTACCTCTAAGGATACTTTCTTCCCCTTAAGCTTAGATTTGCTCAGTTTGTCAATGACTTCCTGCTCGTACTCCTTATCCACTTCCACAAAGGAAAAGTTATTCAACAGCTCGATTTTACCAACTTTCACAGTCACATTTTTCATCTTACTATTGATCAAGCCGATCAGATCACCAGAGTTCACATCATCCGCTTTTCCCAAATTCACAAACAAGCGACTGAAAGGCACACGATCACCGCGATCACTGCGCTCGCCACGTTCCCGTCTGCTGCCGCTACCTTTTGACTCGCGTGTATTATAGACATTTAAATCCGGTGCATCCTTGTAATAATCCATGAAACGACTAAAGTCAGCCGTCACAAATTTAGTGATCAGGTCCTCACGACTGATAGATGCTAATTTCTCAAAAATAGCAGGCATAAAACTATTAACAGGAGAAGATTCTTCCAGTTCTGTTTTTTCGACCCGATCTACGAAACTAAGCAATTGCTTTTCGCAAATCTCTTGCGAGGTAGGCACCATTTTACGCTCAAAGGTTTTCTTTGATATCTTCTCAATGGCTTTGATACGATGCGACTCGCGTGCATGGATAATGGAAACAGAAATTCCTTTTTTACCAGCCCTTCCGGTACGTCCACTGCGGTGAATATACACCTCAATATCATCCGGCAGGTTATAATTAATAACATGCGTCAAATCGGTTACATCGATACCACGTGCAGCCACATCAGTTGCCACCAACACCTGTAAGTGTTTGGTACGGAATCGCTGCATCACCATGTCACGCTGCGCTTGCGACAAATCGCCATGGATGGCATCGGCATTGTAACCATCCGCCATCAATTTATCAGCAATATCTTTGGTTTCCATACGCGTACGGCAAAATACAATACCATACACGTCAGGTGTCACATCCACAATACGTTTCAATGCTTTGTAACGATCGCTGGCATGCACCATGTAATAATGGTGTTCCACATTCGTTGCACCTGAATTTTTTGTACCCACACTTATCTCAACCGGATCCTGCATGTATTTCTTCGACATGGATGCAATGGCTTGCGGCATGGTAGCAGAAAACAGCAAGGTCTGACGCCACTCTGGCGTCTGCGCCATAATTGATTCCAAATCGTCTTTGAAACCCATGTTTAACATCTCATCGGCTTCATCCAGAATTAACCAACGTACATCCTGCAATTGAATGGCCTTGCGGTTAATCAAGTCATTCATTCGCCCCGGCGTACCCACAACAATGTGTGAACCACGCTTTAACGCTTTCATCTGGGTACGAATATCGGCGCCACCATAAACAGGCGTCACGTACAAATCTTTGTAATACTTGGAATACGCATTCAAATCTTTAGTGATTTGCAGACACAGTTCGCGTGTTGGACACAACACTAATGTTTGAATGTTATTGGTATCAGTAGCAATTTGCTGAATTAGGGGTAACCCAAAAGCAGCAGTTTTTCCCGTTCCTGTCTGCGCTAAAGCAATAAGGTCGTTACCGTGGTTCAGAATTTCAGGAATGGTTTTACTTTGGATGGGGGTGGGAGTTTCAAAGCCTAACTCACCAATGGCTTTCAGAACCTCTTCAGAAAGGCCTGTCTCTTTAAATGTTTGCATAAATATGTTTTAATCTCCACCCAACCCCACGTTCGCTACAGTTTGTTTTCCCTGATTGAGCTTAAGCTCCGAAGTTCTGCCGAAAGTGACCGGAGTGGTCCTTTATTAAGTTGGGCGCAAAGATAGACCGTTTTTTGACATAAACACCTTTCCCATGGGTGATGTTGGCTATTTTGACGTTAATTAATGTTAACTGATGAGATAATAATTCCTATTTAACTGAAATGAAAAGATTCACTTGACAGACGAACCTCTATGGGGATATCTTGCATACAATTTCCGGCTTAATAATGATCCGGTTCATGTAAAACTTAAATCTCAGAAAGATGAAAGCTACCCAATACCTATTTGTAATTCTCTTGTTCGCCACTGTTTGGTCCTGTAAAAAGGACGATGACGATCCAAATCCACCTGTTGAAACAAAATATCTGATCAGTGCCACCGAAGAAAAGAGTGCAGACCAATCCGCTGTACAGACCCTTTTCAAAGTTTTGTCCGGCACCGTTGAAGGGGCACCTGATCTGTCGGCCCATGTGATCAGTGGCATAAAAGTGTATTACATCGAATACAAGTCCACCTATTCAGATGACTCCCCGCTGACCCTTTCTGGCTTAGTCTGCATTCCGGATGATGCCAATCGAAAATCACTGACTGTCAGCTTTCAAAATGGGACGCTGGTCAAACACAGCAGTGCACCAAGTGAGAATATTGACGATCCTGAGTTCTTACTGCTGCAGGCCTTTGCCGGCTTGGGGTATGTGGTTGTAATACCGGATTACATTGGCTTTGGAGCATCCGAGTCGGTTGATCACCCGTACCATTACAAGTCACTATTTCAATCCACTGTCAGAGATATGCTGCTGGCCGTACAGGAGATGAGCCAAATGGATGAGTACCCCTTTCAATTATCGGGCGAGTTAATGCTAACCGGCTATTCATTGGGTGGATGGGCTTCATTGGTGGCCCACTACGATCTGGAATCCGATCCCATTGAAGGATTGACACTCATTGGCTCAGCTTGTGGGGCCGGCGCCTATAACCTACTCGACATGAAACAGTACCTGATTGAACAAACCGATTATGTGCAACCCTTTTATGTGCCCTACATAATCAATAGCTATCAATCCGTGGGTGCTATACAAAATGACTTTAGTCTCTTTTTTAGTGAGCCCTACGCTTCCAGAATACCCGGCCTCTTCAATGGCGAAAATTCCTCCGGCCAGATCAATGAGCAACTAACAACCAATATGCAGGAATTATTCTCGCCCAGACTATTAACTGAATTCGATACCCATGCCGACTTTAAACCACTAAAGGATGCTCTTATCAACAATAGCCAACCTGCGTGGAAAAACAGTATTCCAATTACCTTATACCATGGCAATGCGGATGAAAATGTGCCCTACTTGATTTCAGAAAACCTATACAATGATTTTCTGAATCTGGGACAAGGGACAGATAAAATTCAATTTGTCACCTTAGAAGATGCTACACATGGGACCGGAGTAATGCCTATGTACATAGAGGTTATTGAAAAGTTATTGGCAAGAAACTAACCATCCAACTATTAAAGGGGTGACCAAGAGCCTCAAAAATACTATTGCCGTGAATTAAATACTACTGAGCGAAAGATTAAGTAAACTTGACTTAATCTTTCGCTCAATTATTTTAGAGTGTCACCCGCAATGACGCAATAAAATTACGCCCCGGCGCAGCAATACCTGAAGAATAGGTTTTGTACCTTTCATCCGTTATATTATCAATACCCGCTGTCACTAATACCATTTGATTCACTTTATATTGAGCCTTTATATTAAGCGTCTGCCAGGCCGGTGTATAAATATTGTCATTACCATCCAATGCGTACATATACGTCTTCTCATGTTCTGATAGTGGCATCTCATTAAAACTCATCTCTCCATTGTATTGACTATTCAAATCAATTTTCAAACGCTGAGTAGAGTAGGTCAGATGGCTTGTGCCAAACCAGGGAGCAGCATGACGAAGAGGTGAATAAGATCCATCCGCCAACTCTTCTTCCCCTTTTTGATAATTAAAACGTGAAGAGACTGAAAATCCAGCCGGTAATTTTAGTTCCATGCCACATTGAATCCCGTACACATAGGCATGGGCAGCATTTTGCATGGCTTGCACCCGGCTCATCTCGTTATCATACACAATACTGTCTTGCCCATTTAGCGTAAAATCACGACGCACCATCGCATTGGTTAAATAGGTATAATAGACGGCAGCATCCAATTTGAGCCGTTTGGCGGCTATAAAAGCAGCACCCATTTCCCAATTTATGGCATACTCCGGTTTCAAATTAGCATTCGGGACTACCACCGCGCCTGGTTCAGAATCGAACACCTTACCCACATCGTCAATATTAGGAGCCCTGAAACCGGTGGATGCAGAGGTGCTTAACTGCCAGTTTTCCCCCGGGTTGAAAATCAAACCCAGACTCCCTGTTAAAGCACCGGTATTGATATCTGCATTTTCAAAGGGAAATGAGAAAAATTGATCATCGATATCGGCCTTCAGGACAACCTGATTATATCGCAATCCACCCTGCAAATTGAGTTTTGCACTGACTTTGTGAAGCACATTGGCGTAGGCAGCGATGGAATGCCAACGGGAATCATCCGGATACCGGGAGGCCATTTCTTCCTGAGCACCGGTGGTGATATTTTCAATATGTCCCGTGGAATTAATGGTATTGGAAATGACCTCAACCCCATAAAATAGCCGATTCCCATCATCCCAATGCCGCTCAAAATCGATATTTAACGAAAGTGCATTCACTTTTTCGTAACGGTGGCGTAAATCCTCTTTACCGAACTTCCGGTCATGACGACTCTCTTCAAATAATTGATGTGCCGCAATGATATTCACATGATCAAACAATAGATTGTTTGCTTTATGCTGAATACTGAGCGTATTCAGCATCCACACTTGTGGGCCGTAATACCACTCGGCTGATTTCAATCCGTCACCCTTTGGCTCCAAAAGGCGGTCGTAGCGATCGTAATCCGAGGTTGTGGAATAATGAAATCCATAATTCACATCCCATTCATCATTGGGTGAGAAGCGCAGCTTTTGCATGACATTCATTTGATCATATGAGGTGGGTACCTGCACTTCTGCATCCGTATTATCCACTAATACATCCTGCCCATTGAGTCGATCCACATAGTGAGGACGCAAATAATCATCCGGCCCCCGACTTCCCATCTTCAGATCGTCATACGCCGAGAACGAAAAACTGGTGACTGAAGCCCATTTATCAAATCCCAGGTTAACATCTACGTGCCCTGTCTTTTCAGCATTGGCCGAAGCATAACGCGTGACCGCATTGACCTTCACCAGTGAATTTTCAGCATTGGATAACTCCGGGCTAAGCGTGTAAAAACCCATCACGCCTCCAATGGCGTCACTCCCATAAATGACCGAGCCGGGGCCAAATATGACTTCTGAACGATCGGTAGCAAACGGATCGAGCGAGATGATGTTTTGAAGATTACCGCTTCTGAAAATAGCATTGTTCATGCGCACCCCATCCACGGCAATCAATACCCGGTTGGTTGAAAATCCGCGTATCATAGGGCTACCGCCTCCCATCTGACTTTTTTGAATGTACACATCACCAGTCATTCCCACTAAATCAGCTGCCGTTTGAGGATTCAAAAAAGCAATGTCTTTGGGACGCAGAGTAGCGATTTTAGCGGCTGTTTCCCGTTTCCCTTGTTTCCAGCGTGTAGCTGAAATAACGACTTCGTCCAGGGATAGTTCCGATTGCTCCATGGTGATTTTGAATCCCATCTGCTCCAGCTCGGAAAAACTACAAACCTTTGGTTCATAACCCACCAATCGAAAAATAATCTCGTTTAATCCAACAAATTCGGATATATCTGCCGTCCCTTTTGAATTGGTAATGGTATTCACCTGGGGGGATTGACTAAAAATGGCAACCAATTCCAGTGGTTGAGCAGAATTATTATCAGCAACCTGCACGACTTGTCCCTTCAACGCACTTACACATCCTAACAAAAGGAAAGAAAAAAGAAATTTTATCATCGAATACAATTGGTTTTTAAGACGCTAACTAACACTCCCTCATTATTGATCGCCCTGCATCCTTAAAAAAAGAACATGTAAAACTAGCATAAAAATTTGGTCTGATGCTTAACAAAAATTATGCCTTTTGTATCTCATAGGATAATTTAGTTGAATCCTAAAATAACCGCCTTTTATATTGCCACTTCCCCATCTGCCTTCGTATCTTCCTGTTGATCGTCCCAGGAAAAAGAAACAGTGTGAAAAATAGAAAGTATAAAACCGTTCAATTCAGATTTTATGCGGAGCTAAATGATTTTCTGCCGCGCGCCAGAAAACAGCTTCCCTTTAGTTATCACTACGCTGGTCCTCTTAAATTACAAGAGGCCATTCTATCAATTGGCGTTCCTATCTCCGAAATTGACTTGATCCTGGTCAACAGCGAATCCGTTCAATTAGATTATGCGCTAAAAGGGGGTGAAAACATATCGGTTTATCCCGTATTCGAGAGTTTCGACATATCCGGACTGACAACTCTACGCCCCCAACCCTTGCGCGTTACCCGTTTCATTTTAGACGCCCACCTGGGCAAACTGGCCAAATATTTACGCATGGTGGGATTTGATTGCCTTTATAAAAATGACTTTGAAGATACCACCATCGTGAAAATTACATTGAACGAAAATCGCATTATTCTCACCCGCGATAAACCCTTGTTGCGGTCCCCTAAAATCCAACATGGCTATTACGTGCGTTCCATTTTTCCCAAAATGCAATTCATTGAAGTGATCGAAAAATTCGATTTGACTTCACAACTTCATCCCTTTACCCGGTGCATTGTGTGCAATCATCCCATTGAAAAAGTATCAAAAGCAGGTATCCGGGAAAGAATACCCCAGGATACATACCACCATTTTCACGATTTCTACATCTGTAAAGTTTGTGATAAAGTCTACTGGCAGGGATCTCATTATGATCGCATGCAATCATTCATACACGACCTTCTTGGCAGTCCTAAAAGTAATAAACCCAAGCAATAGACCACTGCTGAAGTCGATTACATTTTTTTAACGTTTCGGAACTCCCCATCCTTAAACCAAAGCTATCACCATTTGTTAGGCTAGCAGGAGTAGCTTTTAAGTTCAATTAACGCATTCGTCTTTTTTTTTGTCTGTTAATTGAGTATTTTTGCCGCGCGTAAAATTTTAATTAATAAGCAGAAGAGTTCAAAAAACAAAATATTATCACATGGATAAGAAAACGATTTTAATCATCTTGGATGGATGGGGGTATGGCGATCATACTAAAGCAGATGGTATTTTTACAGGTGAAACCCCTTATTTTGACAGTTTGGTTAAAAACTACCCCAATTCGCAATTACAAGCGTCCGGGGAAAATGTAGGTTTACCAGACGGGCAAATGGGTAACAGCGAGGTAGGTCACCTGAACATTGGTGCCGGTCGCGTGGTGTACCAGGATTTGGTAAAAATCAACCATGCCTGTAAAGATGGTAGCATCGCTCAAAACCCCGAAGTCGTTAAGGCCTATTCATACGCCAAAGAACATGGCAAGCAAATTCACTTTCTGGGATTAATGTCCCGTGGTGGTGTACATAGCAGCCAGGAACATCTACATAAACTGTTGGACATTGCCAGGGAGTATGGCATTGAAGAGCGTGCTTTTGTTCATGCATTCATGGATGGACGCGATTGTGATCCCAAAAGTGGCAAAGGTTTCATGACCGAGTTGGTGGATCACATGAAAACATCAGGTGGTAAAGTAGCTTCGGTGATTGGTCGTTACTATGCCATGGACCGTGACAAGCGTTGGGAACGTGTGAAAGAAGCCTACGATGTAATGGTGAACGGGATTGGTAAAGCCACCACTGATGTAGTTGCAGCCATTGACGCATCTTATAGCGAAGGTGTGACCGATGAATTCATCAAAGCCATTTGTCAGGTGGATGCCGACGGCCAACCCGTGGGTACGATTCAGGAAGGCGATGTGGTGATTTTCTTCAACTTCCGTAATGATCGTGCCCGTGAGATTACACAGGTATTGACACAGGAAGACATGCCTGAGCATGGCATGAAAACACTGCACTTGCAGTACTTTACCATGACGCCGTACGACGCTTCCTTCAAAAACGTAAGCATCCTGTTTGACAAGGATAACGTGAACAACACCATTGGTGAGGTAGTGGCCAATGCCGGATTGAAGCAGTTACGTATTGCGGAAACGGAAAAATATGCCCACGTGACTTTCTTTTTCTCTGGTGGTCGTGAAGCCGTTTACGAAGGTGAAGACCGCGTTTTGGTAAATTCACCTAAAGTGGCCACTTACGATTTGCAACCTGAAATGAGTGCACACGAAGTGAAGGATAATATTGTAGCCGAATTGAACAAGCAGAAGTACGAGTTCATCGCTTTGAACTATGCCAATACCGACATGGTAGGTCACACCGGTGATTACAACGCCATCATGAAAGCGGTGAAAGCCGTGGATGAGTGTTTGGAAGCCACCGTTGAAGCAGCTAAAGCCAACGGTTATGAAGCCATCATCATTGCCGACCACGGAAATGCGGACAATGCCATCAATGCCGATGGATCACCAAATACGGCTCACTCCCTGAACCCGGTACCATTTATCTGGGTAACGGAACGTCAGGGTGACATTAAAGAAGGTATTTTAGCGGATGTGGCACCATCGATCTTAGCATTGATGGGTGTTGAGAAACCGGCTGAGATGACTGGTCAATCGCTGATTACACTTAAATAACAAGGTAAAAGTAAAAAGGACAGCCACTCCATTTTGGGGTGGCTGTTTTTATTTTGTCAATGAATCAAGATTAAAACAGAGGCACTCTAAACCATCACATCGCCACTAACCACTGCACCAACACTTGTGTTAATCCCTCCATCTTCTCAAAATTAAGATGCTCTTTGGTGTCAGTTGGTTTGTGATAGTAGCTATCCTCACCGGAAAAGAAAAAAACAGAAGGAACACCTAATTCTTCAAATTTGGCCTGATCAGAATACTTCAGGTATTTATCCTTTCCTGAATCATTGAAGTCAATACCATCTGTTCGATCAGCTAAATCATGAAAGGTATGAATCAAGTTAGGATCCACATTATTACTTCGTAACATAAAAAGTTGATCAGGGTGATCCTTTAGTTCACTACCAATACCCCCTACCATATCCAGATTCACCATGTATTTAACCTTTGATAAATCAACAGGTGAATGGCGCGTGAAATAATCAGATCCCAACATACCATACTCTTCAGCCGAAAAAGCGATGAATACAATGTTGTATTTCATTTGCCTCCCTTTTGTGGCCATTTCAGTTAGGTAACGCGCGGTCTCCATCATGACGGCAACTCCCGATGCATTGTCATTGGCACCAGGAAACAAATAGCCATATTTTTCGCCAAGATGATCGTAGTGAGCACTTAAAATAATGCAACTGTCCGTTGCTTGTGAAGCAGGTAAATAGCCAATTATATTTTTACATGTGTGGATCGTCATTTCCCGCTTCATATTTATGATCACACTATCGGTGAGTGGATTTCCTTTTTCAAATAGCCTCAAGTTTTTTTTTCCCAGTTTTTGTAATTTCTTACTCATATGGGGAGAAGATGTCAATAAAAAATACGGTTTATCAAGTAACTCCTCTAAAGACGCTTGATCTTTATCATTAATACTATCACAGACAATAGATAGGTATCTGGCAGATTTATAAGTAGTCTCATCAAATATCAATTTTATTTCACCATTAATATATGTTTGCTCAGCTCTATACTTTAATTGAGATTTTGATTCCGACTCATACATCGCAATAAAAGCATGTCGCCCATACAACTCTCCCAGTGATTCTGTTACATTAAAGGTATAGAACGAAAAATCTTTCCACAGGAAATAAGTTTTTCCTACTACCGTAATGCTTGATGTACTGTCAATGGCCCCAAAACAAGCTACATCGAATGTCTGGTTGAAAGACTCCCCCTCTTTCATTCTAAATCTCTCTAACTGATACAGACTGAACTGCTGCTCAATATAATTAGCCGCTACATTTGCTCCACCATGAATAATTCCCCGGCCTTTAAAACATTCCGAAGTAAGAGAATCTATATGTACCTTTATATTAGAGTCTACATTATTTAATAGAACGCCTTTTTGTCCGACGACAGTCATTCCATACAACATGCTCAGTATACACCAAAGCTTTTTCAACATCAATAAATTAAATACGTGTTGCAAAAAACATCAAACTCAAAAATGAGCAACGATCTATATTTCAAATAAGCTCTCTTTAACAAGAACAAGCTCCTCATCAAATCCTTCAATAACTATTTTTACCGAATCGCCATCCAATTCACTTATAACTTGCTGATATATTTCACAAGATGGAATTGGGATTTTATCGCGCAGATCAAGCTCATTTATTTGAAGAATGCGCTGCCCCGGCTTTAGGCCTTGACGCGCAGCACTTGACTGATCCCACACAAAGCGAACCCATACTTTATCATCTTCAATGATGGTTTTAATTCCATTGGTATTCCAGTGATCATTTGAATATTCCCATTTGATTTGTTTTAAGTATATTTTTTTTCGAGGAAAGTCAAAGATGGTTTCGAAGTAATTAAAAAATTCTGAGCCGATGGCAACAGACTGCTCTGTACCCTCGACATAAGCAATAGGCTGCTTCACTTTTAACCCTGCCACATTAAAAGTATCGGTCCGACAGGCTGAATAAACAGTTGTATCCGTTGCATTTTGTTCACTAAACAGCATTGAAACCGCCCTTCCCTTTCCTACTCGTTCTTTTCTTTCAGGCACATATTGGACAAGCTCCGGGTAGATTTGAATGAATCCGTTATCTCCGGTATCAAATAAAAACGTGCCCCTTGGACGACCAAAAGTAGCGACTAAGTAGGGGACTCCTTTTGAATCTCCTTGCAAAATTAATTTTTCAACAGTATACTCATCCAATTCACATTCTTCATCTATATCATTCATAATCTCCACACTAACAGGGGTAAAACGCCATACGGCTTGCCGAATAATATTACTTCCAATAATACCTTTTACCTGACAAAAAACACCCAATCCCAAATAATCATCTTCAATCATTACCATCCCCACATTTTCAAACTGCACCTCATCTATAGTTAGGCGGGCTTTTACATAGGAAGAAGTAATCTCTTTATACCCATCTGTTGTTGTGGTTTGACCGATGCATTCCAAACCTAATTTATTAGCCGTCTGTTGACTGATAATAGAATAATCAGAGCCCGTATCAATTAAAAATTTACCTTCAACCAGATGCCCGTTAATAGATACGTTTGTAGCAAAGTAATTCCCGTACTCATTACTAATTGAGAGGGGTGTAACACCAGAGGGCAGTGAAATCTTTCCGCTTCGCATCACGGATTTAATAGACTGTGCCTGCGTCGCGCAACAAACAAAAATTAATAGTCCCAGAATACTAATTCGATTAATCATATTTTTTACCCGCTTTACAAAAAAAGAAGGTGTCCTAACGCTATTTGACACCCTCTTTTTAAATCAGTTTATTGCAAATAATCTACTATCTATAAACCCATTTTTCTCTACCACCACTTGTATATACACATTTTACATCCCACTTTCCATCACCGTCAAGATCAAATTTAGCTACGTGTCTACCTCCTTTTAAAGACTTCAACTCTTCATTCGTTAATTTTTGAAATTTATTCATTATTCGTCAATTTAATACCTACTCATCACAAAAGTGTCCCTTTTCGGCTACCGGGGCATTTTAATACTCTGGCCAGATTTGCTTAAATGCAATTGTAAAAGTATCTCTAACCACTCCGATATTTTTGGAGTCACAGTTAACAATCGTTAAAAAACATAATTATTAAACCCCACTTACCACTTTATCCCGCCCAACTTTTTCGAAGATACCTTAATTTACACAAGTGTCACAGCAAAATCAAAAGAAAACAAGCGCAAAAGGCCCGCTTATTCAGCAGTCTTATGACAAGTATACTAAAATCACACAAACTTATCATGTATTTATTATGAAAAAAGCAGGCCCCACCGGACCTGCTCTCACCTTAAAAATCAAACTAACCTGCCCATTTAATTTCTCACCAATAAGCCCAATGCTTCCAGCAACTGGGGCTGTTCCTCCAGGGCGATGCGGGCCACGGCCAGATACTCACGCATCCAACGGTCGAGTTTGGCAAAGGCCTGGTCTTTGAGTTCGGTGGCCGCCTGCGACTCACTGTTCTCGCGCAGATACAAACTACGAGCCTGTGCAATGGCTTCGAGCCGGGCCAGCGATGCACTGATGTGTTCAGGTGTCAGTTGCATGTATGTCACCTTGGCTTGTAATAACGGATCACTGTTCAAGGTGGCATAACACACCTGCATGGCGTCCATCAACTCCAGGTAGGCTTGTGGTCTTTCGCCATTTACATTCAGCCTCTTAAGAGCCTCTGGAGCCCACATGAAAGCCACTCTTAGTTTTTTTCGATCCATAATGTACTGCTGTTCGAGCGCATCGAACAAAGCCTTGAATTGATTATAGGACTCTGATGTTTCCACATCTTCCCTTTTCTTATCCAGCCACACACGATGCGTATCCTGGTAAAGCAGCCATCCTTCATCCAACTTCTCATCGGCATACCCAAAGCTGGCCAGCAGCGACTTAATAACGGGCTGATTTCGCCCGTTTTCAAAGGCATTGCGATAACTTTCAAGAATCTGTAACTCGGAGTAATTAGGTTTTGATGTCATAAATTAATATTTTTTAATGAAACAATAAGTATATAGCTTTCCTGATGGTTAATTGGCTCTTACCAGTTTCGAAACTATCTTAGGTTTCTGTTTAACATACCCCTGCATGGCTTCCTAACGCTCCGCCACCAGTTCCTAAGGCCCCTGCTTCAATTCCTAAAACTCCCCCGTCGGTACCTAATCGTTTTTCATGCATTCCTAAAGATCCTGCTTACGGTCCTAAGAGCCGTTCGCGTCTGCCTAACAATGGATCATCGATTCCTAATGAGCCAGATGCACCTCCTTCTCCAGACACCGGATTATCCCTAAGTTGTATCTTCTGTTTACAAGTCCTTCTAAAAGAATATTTAAGTTAATAAGAGATATGATACAATCAAAATATTCTTCATTATTATTAAGCACAATTCATTTATTCAGAAAGACATGTTCATACTCCTTCGGATGTATACTCATCCAAGAGTTATACCTTGTCGATACGATCTAAATGATTAGCATGATGAATGCCACTATTGCATCACTCAAAGTGGTATTCCTGGTACTTAAATCAAAAAAAAGATTGTAACAGTAGCCATCATAAAAATGAACACTGAAAAATTTGTTTCAAATGATTTGACATAACGAACGATCATTTTTTCAATTACTATGTCGCTTCAAAACAACTGACTAAAAATATAGACGCTTTGAATCTACTCCACATGCTGCTTATATATGGCTCTAATCGGATAGATCAAACGCTCAGCTAAACTTATGTCCTCCGTAATAATTTCAGCTATTCCCTGCATATTTTGCTTAAAAGGCAAAACCTTGCCATAATTGGTCACCAGTGAGTCGGATAAAAAGACGGTTCCCACATAGGCTGAATCAGGCACGGCAGAGATGGCATTCAGTTGAGCCACAACCATCCCATATTCGTTGGATGGAAAATCAATGAATTTGAGATTCACAGCTTGATGGACCTTCACCTTTCCTGAGCGATTAACCGGAATCATTACTTTGCTCACCATTTGTGATTTCCGAAAAGGTAATACGGTCATCACATGCTGGCCGGCACTCACATTTTGATTCTCCTCCCAAATACCCGAAAAAGCAACCTTCCCATCTATTGGACTAATGAGGCAGTAGCGTTTCTCCCACTCGGCAACCGCCCCTTTGAGCTGATCGAACGATTGATTGAGGGCGGACTGAAGAGACTGGCTTTGTTGCTGTTCATTTAATGTGAGTTCCAGTATCTGCTGCTGCAATTCAGACAGCGCCATCTGCGTATTGGAAAGCGCAATTTCAGCATTGGTCAAGGCCATTTTTTGATTCACCAACTCCTTTTGCGCATTTTCGTATTCCACGGCGGCTATGGTTCTATCCCGGAAAAGCAGGGAATCGCGCATAAACACTTGTCGGGCGATGCCATAATTAGCACGTGAAGCTGCCACTTGCTGTTGCTGCAAGCCGATGTGATAAGCTAAGTCTTTGATTTTTCGCTGAACAGCTTCCTGTTTTTGAGCATGATAATCAATCTCTAAAAAAGAAAGATAATCTTCCACTGCCTTTTTAAAATTGGCATAAGGGGCTTGTAACTCACCCAGGGCTTGAAAACTTACCATATCCGGCTTTACCAAGGCACTTCCCTGAGGTATTTCATTTTGCAGCAGAAACTGTTTTAAGTGCTGATAGGCTGTCAGAGAAGTAGCATTTTCGATGACCGACAACAAAGCACCTTCATTTACGGCCTCAGCCTCACTCACCAGCAGGGATTGAATTTTACCGGAGGACCGGGCCAACATAAATGCGGGCGGATGGGCCGTTTGCAAATAGAAACGGCCGGTAATCACATCGGGATACTTAAAAAAGAAGGCGAAAATGAAGATTGCTACAATAATCAGGGCAATGACTGTAATACCATAACGAATGATCCGATTGGGGATTTGCCCCATGATCTCTTTTACTTCATCACTGCGTAAATTAATTTGTTCAGCTTCCGTCTCGGTTATTTTTAAACGATTATTCATAGTTTATTAGTCATTAGTCAGTGGACAGTAGTATACGAGCTGTAGCCGATAGCTAACAGCAAATGGCTAAAAGCGATAACTATCCTCCCAATTCTAATTGATTCTTAACAAGATTAAAATATGCCCCAGACCGATCAACTAACTCATGGTGTGACCCCGTTTCTACAATGCGTCCTTTTTCCAACACAATAATTTGATCCGCATTACGTACCGTACTCAACCGGTGCGCCACCACAATAACGGTACGCCCCCTGAAAAATTGATCCAGATTTTCCATGATCACTTTCTCATTATTGGCATCCAAGGCATTGGTGGCCTCATCCAGAAAAATATACTCGGGATCTTTGTAAACGGCCCGGGCTATTAGAATACGCTGTTTTTGTCCCTGACTGAGACCAACGCCTTCCTGCCCTATTTTTGTATTATACCCCAACGGCAGACTTTCGACATACTCCTGAATATTGGCTACCTTCACCGCGTAGAGCAATTTCTTTTTATCAATCACCTCATCACTCACGGCAATATTTTTGGCAATAGAATCTGAAAAGATATAACCATCCTGCATCACCACGCCGCATTTACTGCGCCACCAGCCCTGGTTGAAATTAGTAAGACTATTTTCACCTACTTTAATCTCCCCTTCAACAGGCGCATAGAATCCCAGCAACATCTTAATCAAAGTGGTTTTACCACTCCCACTGGTACCTACAATGGCCGTGATTTTTCGTGCCGGTATAGGGATGGTCACATTATCCAACACTTTAGGGGAATGCGGTCCCTCATATTGAAAAGTCACATTCTTAATTAACAAATTATTTTTGGCAGGTAATTCCGTTAAACGATCTGCTTCCAAATCTTCTTCATCTTCCTTATTGTGAATCTCTCCCAAGCGTTCCAAACTAATTTTAGCATCCTGTGCCGAATGAATAAAACTGATCATCTGGTCGATGGGACTATTCAATTGCCCTAAGATATATTGGACCGACAACATCATCCCCAAGGTCATTTGCCCTTGCACGACAGCATAAGCGGCCATGATGGTAATTAAAATATTCTTTGTCTCATTGAAAAAGAGTCCACCTAATTGCTGATATTGACTTAAGGAGAGGCTCTGCACGTTCACCCGAAATAAATTGGCCTGAATACGCTCCCACTCCCATCGTTTTTGCTTCTCGCAGTTGTTCAGTTTAATCTCCTGCATGCCGGTGATTAACTGTATGAGGTTACTCTGCTCGGATGACATCTGGGCAAATCGTTTGTAATCAATATCCCTTCGCTTCCTCATAAACAGACTCACCCATATAAAGTAAAGGGAACTACCAATCAAAAACACGATAAAAATCTTCACATTGTAGTAAATCAAAACTGCGCCAAAAAGCAACAAGTTGACCATGGAGAACAATACAGATAAGGTCTGGCCGGTCAGAAAATTTTCGATCCTTGAATGATCTTCAATGCGTTGAATAATATCACCGGTCATCTTGCTATCAAAAAACCGGATGGGTAAGCGCATCAGCTTGATCAAAAAATCACTGATCAGGGAAATATTAATGCGTGTACTAATGTGCAGCATGATCCAGGATCGGATAAACTCAACGCTCATACGGCTGATGAATAACATCAGTTGAGCCATCAAGACCAGATAGATAAAGTTGACATTGCGGGTATTGATCCCCACATCAACAACAGCCTGAGTTAAAAATGGAAACAACAACTGCAGCAAACTACCCACCAACAAGCCTAAAACCAGTTGGAGGATAAATTTCTTGTGTGGCTTGAGGTATTTGAACAAAAAGGAAAAACCCGACTTATCGGGCTGATCATCTTTTTGAGCATAAAAATCGGGGGTGGGTTCCAGTAACAGACAGATCCCTTGATGATCTTCACCATTTACTGTACTGCCCCAACATTTCAAAAATTCATTCTTTAAATAGACCACCTTCCCATGTGCCGGATCGGCTACCCAGACTTTATCCTTCCGGATTTTGTAAACAACCACAAAATGCTCCTGATTCCAATGCGCTATAAATGGCAATGGAGCTTCTTTAGCAAGCCGTTCAAAACTGATTTTCACCCCCATCGATCGAAAGCCAATACTTTCAGCCGCATCACTGATACCAAGCAGAGAAACGCCTTCTCTTGAAATATGACAACGATCTCGTAACGTTTTTAATGAATAGTGCCTGCCATGATAATTTGCAATCATTTGCAGGCAGGTAGAACCACAGTCCATGGTATCGGGTTGTGAAATAAAACTTAATCTCTTATTCATTACTAGACCTTATATATGTCAACACTTTCTTGAAAAATTCATCCTCATTTACTAAAGATTCTTCAGTACTAAAATCAACATCATTACATGCTTTTCTCATATAATAACTTATCGGAACACTGATCGAGACCTCTGGCTTATCATTATAAACACTTTCTAAATCTGTTAAATCAGTAATATCAATATACTTTTCCATAAAGAAACAGAATTTAGATTCTGGCAAGACAAAAAGATCAGGAGACAAACCTTGCCCCATAAGGTAATTTGTTCGCATCCCAATTGTTCTAATTTTGTTATTTCGTGAAGCGGTAGAAGCAAATGCACCGGTAGATGAAAAAATATTTTCATCTACCATAACTATAACTTCTCCGTTAAAGCGGAGGGATCCCATCTTAGGTTTAATCAATTCTGATTCGTCATAAGCTACATAGTATTCTGAATTGTTCAAATAAGGTACCTGTTCCACATAAATCGTTTTTTGCCTCCTTCTCTCAAAACTCGACTTCACCTGATCATTCTTATTAACTGCCAGTTTCATTCTCTTTTCAACAGGTTTATCGATTATATGCTTCAGCAATTCCATCCAAGTATTATCGTTCCCACCTTCATTTCCCCGCACATCTATTACCACAGATTTCAGCTCGTGCCCCCGGAAATACCTCAATTCTCTTTTATACTCCTGTAACAACTCTACACTCATATAAGGTAGTCTTATATAAAGGATGGAATCGCTCTTTAAATAGAGAACTTGAGGATTGATCTTCTTGGTGGCAGAGCATTCCCCGTTTTGAATGGTTAAACCATTACCTTCGTTAGAGATAATTTCCTTCTCATTGTTTGTGCTATACTTAAAACTCCGGACTTTCATTTCCTTTGGTTGATACAGCGTACCGTGAACAAAATAAGTTTGTCTTTCAAAATCCCAACGTATCAAATCTTGTATTTCTTTAGTACTCTTTACATATTCGCTTAGTTTAACACCATTAATTGATACGATTTGTGTTCCACCCGGGATCGTGCATGTTTCACCATTGGATTGTATTGAGATAGGATGAAGTGTGAAATAATCTCCATCTCTATATAAAACCTCACAAAGCACCTTGCGACTTGTATTAATTAATGAGGAGTAATTCAAATTGATTCCAAACACATTTTCGCCCAACCCATAACGTTTAATGTCTTTTTTATAAACAGAATTCCTATAGAAATACAAATTCCCTGCATGTCTGCAATGTCTATCCAACACATGACCCAATACTTTATTTATCAACAGAATAAAATCTTCCATACATTGTACCTTCACGATCTCTTTACGAAGGTCTTCCATTTCACTTATCATATCACCTCCAGTTATGGAATCTCTAAAATGAATTTGAGGATTAAAACTTTCTATTATCTCAATCAAATAGTCAAAATCAGAATACATCTGACTTTTTGACAAAATCGGAATAGAATTACAATCCCTTAAATCTCGTAAGCGTTCCTCATATTCACTTCTCGATATTTTTTGCGAATAGGCAATAGATGATACCAACATACATATCAATAAAAATCCCAATTTCATTGTACCTTTCGGGTCTTATAGGAATAATGATCATCCAATATTTCTTCAATATTGTCCTTCTGAACACAACACAGGTCGAAACCAGTTTTTTCGAAATGATTTAATATTCTTTTTTCCGGGCAACCACCGTCGCAAACAGGAAAAAAGAAACAATCCAAACATTTTCTATCATCTAAATAATCAGCACCTGCCTTATATTTAATATACTCTTTAATATTATCAATTTGCACGTTTCCATCTCCATCAATCTTACCATAACAAATTGTATCATTACCTATATTTTCCCAGCATGGATACAATTCGCCACTTGCCCCTATAATGTAGTTATGTGGTGATCGAACTGCACATTCCGTCAATTTTGATTTGGGATAAATGGAGTATTCATCAATTCCGTATTCTTTATAGAGCTTTGTATAAAAATCTTTTACCGCAGAACGTTCAAAACTACATGACTTATGAAACCCATCAACAGAGATATCGTCAATAAAACCTGCTGAAATAGATAAATTTTGATATGGAAATTTGTTCCTCAAATAACGATGTAAATCAACAAATTTAGCGAGATACTCTTCTTTTTTATTAAGATTAATCCGAATATTCAGTCTAATATTTTTTGAGTTCTTATAGTAATCAAAAAACGTTTCAACATTATTCATAATCACACTAAAGGTATCGGTAATTTTACCACTTTTATGTTGACGCGTTTTATTATGTAGCTCTTTCATACCATCAATAGTTATTTGTATGGTGTGTACCCTAAGATCAGCCAATCTCTTAATTCTTTCTTCTGTAAGTAAGTATCCATTAGTAATTATTCCAGCAGTATATGGAACTCCTTTCTTCAGAATTTTTTGAGTCAAACTAACGATGGTATCGTAACAAAGCATTGGCTCCCCTCCCATCCAGGTTACATCTACTGGAACTGTCCCATAATTATTAAGATAGCCCGCAATTAAAGAATCAATAGAGTTTTCAATTTCCACACTCATTACTTTATCATTAGCTGTACGGGCAAAACAGTATGGACATTTGAAATTGCAATTCATTGTAGGCAATAGGGTCAAACTCAGATTTTTTGGATAAAATCTCCTTTGCAAGGCGTAATGCTTCAATTCAGCCACTTCAAGCTCATCTGATTCTGTTACGATCTTGTATTTTCTAAAATCATTATAAAGAGGAGTGTCAGCAACCTCCTCAACTTCACATTTACCTTCTTTCAATTGTCCAATAAACTCCGACAGTAATTCATTATCGATTTCAATAAAGGAGTTGGAGAGGGAATTATAAAGCAACTTTCCCTTGAATACTTTAGATGGATATAAATAATTAAATCTTGACCAATTCATATTTTTTTGTTTTAAGGCATAATACAGGTGTCAAATGCCTAATTACAGAATAATGCTCTTCACTCTCTGACACTAATTTTAAACCTTCTTTCACCTTTTAATTGCATTCATCATTTCTCGTTTTAGGCAGTCTTTAATAATGGATAAACAATTTTTTCCAAATCGTTTTTCATTTTCCACATTAACATCCAATAACATGATTGTATCATAAAAATATATAAGCTTATCGCTAATGTTCAATTAACAAGAATACCTGTACTTGACAAATTAAATTCATCAGTGGATTGCCTGCACAATCCACTGATTAAAATATTATTAATACCCACTATCAGCAACACTATCAACAGTAAAATCATCCCATTTATAGGATCCGCACTTAAACCTACCCATTCCCCATTCACAATCCTTATAACCTGTACATTTCTGCATAGCGCAAGCTCCAAACGTACGACAAGACTCTCCTCCTTTTATTGAAATCATTTGATCTTGGTTTAAGCCATCTTCAATTACGGATAAACGCATTCCTTCTAATTTACTTTTCATATTTATAACATTTATTCACTTCAGGCTATTGCCTTTAGAATAGATTAACGCCTACTCTGATCCCTTTTCGGCATACGGGGCATCCTTTTTCTGGCCAGAATGGTTTTAATGCGTTATAAAACTATACTGTGTTACTCCGAAAACTTCGGAGTAACAATTTTTTCCTAATTCCCCCTTTAATTTGTACTGATTCCAAAGAAGAAAACCCAATTTGCAAACTCATAGGATTCCTATATATGTATGAACGTCGTGAACGGCTAAACTCAATGCAGGCTCCCAACTCACGCGCAATGTTCAGAAGTTCATATAAAGTACTTTCGCTGACACCCATCTTCTGGGCAAACTCTTTAGGGGCACCGGTTGCCCGCATTTTGATGAGCTGGTGCATCTGCTCCAGTCTTTCCAGTTGTTCGAAGAATTTCATAAATCAGGTTTAAGTTAATGCAATACAATTCTGTTTAGTCTGTTTCCATCCTAGCGAATTATTCAACATTTCCCGATTTTCCTTTAAGGCTGACAAGATAATATTTTGTTAGCAATAGACAAGCAAACTCATATTAAATTTACATACAAAGTAATAACTTATATTTAATGAAATCACCGAAGATACTGACTCCATACCCATCCTACACATTAATCAAATTGCGACATACAAAAAAGAGCCACCCAACGGCAGCTCCTATTAACTTATTCTTTTTTAACTTTTCCTTTTACTTCAATCCCAACGCTTCGGGGCCTTGTTCAAACACAATATCACGAGGAATACCGGCTTTGGCGATGCGGTCCAAATCCTTTTGTAACGCCGGGCGAATAACACCTAAATCGGCCAGCATCTTTTGAGCCGTTTCGTAATCCCCATTGCCTTGCATGACTAAAATATCAGCAGATAATGCATTCATGGCCTCCGTCATTTTATTGAAGTCGATGGTATATTGGCCTTTTTCAGCATTGTATGAAAAAGCACCTCGCTCCTCAAAGTAGTTAAAACGCATCATATTGGCTTTGCCATGTGCACTGGCCGCACCAAATCGTACCGACCGGAAGATACCGGCCACAAAGGTCACATAGTTATCCATGAGGTCGTGATTGCTTAGCTCGCCCATCTCTACCAACTGTTTCACCATAAACAAGCCTAAGATATCTGCTTTGGCCTCTTCAATGGATGAATAGGTATCTTTTAATGATGTACGCACATCGCCTTTTCCATTGATGGTATTTTTGATACCCAATCCATGGGCTACCTCATGAAACATGGTGTTTTCGAAAAAGGCATCAAACTTCACATGCTGCTGTTGTTCCGGATTGATCAATATCTGACTGATGGGCACTAAGATATGATCAAACTTGGCACGCATGGAATTTTTCAATTGTAGCTTACGGCTTCCCTTTTGCAACTGCACTTCCGGATCGTTTGGTAAATTGATGGCTATGGTTTTGCTTCCACTATTGCAGTCTCCCCCATAAAACAAAGCATCATAAGCTCCCAAATCACTGTCGCTACCTGGTACTTCACTTTTATAAGCCGCATCCACAGGCAAACTTTTTTGAAGCTCAGGGAGCAATGCAGCAAAGCGGGTTAGCTTATCGGACCACTCTTTATCTTTGATGAGAATAAACGATTCAAAGGCGGCCTTATAGCCGAAAAGAGCATCTTCATAGTTTTCGATGGGTCCAACCACAAAATCAATGGTATTGGTTTTCATACTCATCCAGGCCATATCACTGGCAAAATAGTCATTGGACAAAAAGGCATCAGCGCGTAATTCCAGGTACTTTTTCAAGCCTTCATCTTCAGCTAGCGCTGCGGCTTTTCTCAATAGATCAGCAGTCTTATTCAACTCTTCTCGATAAGCCACGTTATAAGGCACCACTTCTAAAGCACCAGCTTCATTCCGTTTTATTATTGTGTACAAACCATCTTTACCTTCACCGTCGAAAGCTTCAAACTCTTCTTTGGTCATGTCAGCCGGATAGAAATTAACGCCTTTTGGTTTATCACCAATACTATCCACAAATGATTCATTGTTATTTAAACGCTCCCACGGCCCATAATTGATGGCCATGAATTTCTTCAGGTTCTCATCTGCAGTATTGTTCAATAACTCATCTTTATCGCCCCAGGACTGTTTCCAGAACAAATCATCCATGATTTTAGCCGCTTCAAAGAGATAAGGTAACATTTGTTGTTCCTTTTCACTTAGCGCACTCAAATCAGTAGTCAGTTTAACGGTTTTAAACTCCTCAACTTTCTGCTGGATATCAGGCAGGGAAGAGACATACATTTTTTTTTCTTTGGGCTGACAAGCAAACAGAACGAGTGCCATTAGCGGGATAAATACTTGCTTCATGTGTATTAAGTTTAATGCTTCTTTAATGTTTAAAATGAGGCTTGAATGTACAAAATTATTCTGAAGTGGAAATAGCGAAAAGCCGGGCATATACCCGGCTCAAATTCTAAGGTTTACTATCAAACACAAGTGAATCGGTTGGTGACCCACATTGCTTCAAATAGTCTGATTTAATAAAAATAACTCTCCCCTGCATGACAACTGAGTTATTTTATCCTTCCGATTCGACCTCGATCAACTTTTGCAAACGCTCTATCTGACTCTGCTTATTCACTTCTCTTAAATTACGAGCCGTCTCGGTATAATACTGATGACTTTTAATGAAGTCCAATTGCTTTTTGTTCCACTCCTCAAGCGTCCCAATCAAATTACGTTCTTTCAACTCCTGGTACAAGGTATTGGAAACCGGGATGAAATCAGTCCGTCCAAGATAATCCAAATCAGAATCACAAATCACCTCTTCCAGCTTATCTTTTGGGGATGGCGGAAATTTCGTGGATAATATCAACCGGCAAATAACATCAATAACCTCTTCCGGATATTGATAATGGTTCAATATATCACGGGCAATTTGTGCCCCTTGTTCTTCATGCGTTTCATAATCGATGCTGTGTCCGCTATCGTGAAACAGCGCAGCCAATTTTAAAACCAACAATTCTTCTTCACTTAACCCCTCGGCCCATCCGATTAGCTCCACCTCTGTCACGACATCAATCGTATGCTTAATATTGTGATAATAGAGATCCTCAGGTAATTTTTGCTCTAAAATATCCAACAGCTCTTCCTGGATATCCATGAATTGAATGAGCGAATATTTTGTTTGGTAACTCCTGTTAGGAACGATACCAGCACCATCAACCGATAACAAAGGCAATATCCCTTGTACACAAAACATATCCAGTTGGCCTTTGTATTTTACGGGCATAGTGCCACATTTATTCATGGCAAAAAATTCCTTTACCAACTCATAGGTCATCACCGAAAGATTAATATGTCCCGGCGCACAGGCCATACCCATGCGGGAAGCAATGTTGACACTTTCACCTGTCAGCGTAAAAGGGGAATTTTTTTTCCCGGTTGGCTCACCTAAAACCGGTCCGGTATGAATACCAATACACACCTGCCAAAACGGCTCCGTCTCCCCAAAAGGAATACATTGACGAGTAATATCCTGCATCTCAAAAGCAGCCCGAACCACATCGATTGGGTTGGTTCGATTCTCGGCCTTAATACCACCAGCAAATAAGAATGTATCCCCAATGGTTTTTATTTTTACAATCCCGTATTTTTTAGCGATATCATCAAAAGCCAGGTATAATTCATCCAGGGCATCCACCTGATCTTGCGGGTTCTCAATTTGACTCAACTGATCAAATCCGCGCATGGTAGCATAGAGTACCGACACCATCCTGAAGCGCTTGACTCTTCTTTTGGCGGGCATTCTCAGGCGTTCTTCAATCTCTTCAAAAGAATATTCTGACAGCAGATTCAGATATTTCTCATTTTGCTTTTGAATGATTTCATAACGCCCAACCAGCGTCTGAAGCTGTTCATTCAACTCCTTATTTCGATTCGCTAAGCGGGTTATTCGGATGATATACTCTTCAATACTTTCCATATACCGATGCAACTAGTAGCTTTAAAATTAACTATTCTTTGCTGATATCAAAAATGTTTACCATAAGAATCCTGAATTTTGCGTATTTTTCATTTTTGGTTATTCAGACTTATCTGCTCCAATACATTGTTTTTACTATAGCAACACTAAAATCATACAACATGAAAAAATCACATTTAACACTCTTAATCCTAAGTTTATTGACAGTAGGGTTTACAAGCTCCAACGCACTAAAAATGATTTGGTCGACCCAACAAGAACTGGATGTGCCCGAGTCGGTATATTATCATTCACCTGGAGATTTCTTATTTGTTTCAAACATATCGGGCAAACCAGCTGAAAAAGACGGAGTCGGATTTATCTCCAAACTATCAACTGATGGCAATATTGAGCAACTTAAATGGATCACTGGCCTCAATGCACCAAAAGGTATGGCTTCAACACCAAGATACTTATACGTCTCAGACATCGATGCATTGGTAATTATCAACATAGAAGAGGCAAAAATTGAAAAGCGCATTGAAAAGTCTGACGCCAAATTTTTAAATGATGTCACCATTGCACCAAATGGAGATATTTATGTATCAGACAGCGGGGACAATCGAATATATAAATTAGAAGATGACCAACTCATTACATGGCAACATGGCGATCACCTGCAAGGTGTCAACGGCCTATTTGCGGAAAATAATGATTTGTTAGTTGGCACTCAGGATAAAATCCTAAAGTTCGATCTACCAACAAAAGCCTATACCACCTTCATTGATGAAACCTGCAGCGTAGATGGTATCGAAGCGGATGGTATAGGCGGCTATTTCTTCTCGGCCTGGTGTGGTGAACTCTATCATTGCACGCCAGGATCCAAACCAATTCAACTACTTAACACAGCCGATCAAAACATCAACTGTGCGGATATTGGGTATGATACAAAAAATAATCACGTATTGGTGCCTACTTTTTTTGATAACCGGGTAATTGCTTACCAATACAATTAACCCCTCTTTGGTCAGGATCCCAACATCCTGACCACTTTTTCAACGCGCTCCTCCATGGGGTCCATAACATCTACCCAATGAATGTGAGCACCTTTGCGTTCCATACCTCTAAACCAAGTCATTTGACGTTTGGCGAACTGATGAATCGCCACATTCAATTTCTCCAGCATTTCGTTAAAAGTTAACTCTCCCAACACATGCATGGTCAAAAACTTATATTCCAGGCCATAATACATCAGATCTTCAGGCGAAACCCCATTTTCCAATAAACCACGAACTTCATCCACCATCCCCTCTTCACACCGTTTCAGCAAACGCGTTGTAATTTTCTTCCTCCGCTCTTCCCTATCGATATTTACCCCAATGATCAATGGATTTACATCTGGCAATTCCACCACTATTTCAGGATGATCCAGGTAATAGGTTTCAATCTCTATGGCGCGAATGGCCCTTTTTACAGTATCTGTATCGGTTTGATTATGCAGATTTTTAAATCCTTTTAATACGTCCGATAATTCCTTGAGATTTTTGCCCAGCAATTGATCTCTTAATACTTCATTAACCGGCACATTAATTAACTTATACTTTTTCAACACCGATTCAATATACAAGCCGGTACCGCCACACATGATGGGAAAACGTCCGCGTGATTGCACCTCTTGAAAGGCTTTAAAAAAATCAGATTGATACTCAAACACATTGTATTTATAGCCGGCATCCACAATGTCAATTAAGTGATAAGGTATAGTTGTGTCACCAATTTGATAATCTTCATAATCTTTTCCGGTTCCCAAATCCATTCCCCGATAGATTTGACGCGAATCGGCACTGATAATCTCACCCTTTAAGCGCAATGCCAAATGAGCTGCAAATGTTGTTTTACCTGAAGCCGTTGGCCCTAAGACAACCAACAGGTTATATTTACCTTTATCCCTATTCATTTCACTTAATTTGAAGTCAAAACTAAAACAAACAAACACACATTCCAAAAGCGATCAAACACATGATAAGGTTCAAACGGAAATCAGGTAGCTATATTTTTCGTATTTTTGCCTCCACATGGCAGATAAAAACATGAACAAAGAAGCACAAACACTACGGGTACTTTATAAAAACCTATTTTCACGTCTCAAAGATTTGATCCTAAATCCAGGCAAAGCTTGGACTTCAATTCTTACGGAACAAGTACAGGTCAATGACGTATTGGCACAGTTTAGCCTTCCCTTAATCGGGGCTTATACAGCAGCTACTTTCATCGGCTATCTTTTTTTCCATCAGGGATTATCCTTTGATCTGGCCTTGAGAGATGCGCTCTTTGCCTTCTCTTCTTGTTTCTTTGGCTTATACCTGGCCTGGTTCCTTTTGATCAAACTATTACCAGCATTACAACTCAATGCGTCCAAGGAAAACATTTTTAAACTGGTAGCTTATCCTTCCCTGGTCATTTATCTGATAGGAACCGTCAATAATTTAGTTCCACAAACCTACTTTTTTGGTTTTCTTCATCTCTATGCCGGATACATTATTTGGGAAGGATTAGGTTTACTGATCCCAGACAATAAGGACTCCCGGATATTGCTGACCATCGTGATCACTATTGCTATATTAGTATTACCTTTCGTCATTGGTAAAATTCTATTTCGCATAAGCCCCATCTAAAAAATGACTCAAAATACAACTCGCATAAATATACGAAACAAGCGTGCTTCATTTGATTATGAATTAATTGAACGCTTCGCCGCCGGGGTACAACTGGTTGGCACCGAAATAAAATCCATCCGTTTGGGAAAAGCAAATTTAGTGGATTCCTATTGCTACTTTGTGAAAGGCGAATTATGGCTAAAAGGCATGCGGGTATCCGAGTATTTTTATGGTACTTACAACAATCATCAACCCGAACGTGATCGCAAGCTATTGCTGAAAAAAAAAGAACTTCAAAAGTTGGATCGTAAAACCAAAGAATCGGGTTTGACCATTGTTCCGGTAAAAATATTTTTGAATGAACGAGGATTTGCAAAAGTAGAAATTGCGTTAGCTCGCGGTAAAAAAATGCACGATAAACGCGAAACTTTGAAACACAAAGATGCCTCTCGTGAAATGGATCGCGTTAGAAAAAAATATTAGTTTTTTCATATTTGAACGCAACCATGCTGCTGTTTTGCCATCTGGAGAATAAAACAGATGAAGAAGCAATTATATGAATGAACCCTGCCAACCTAATGCTTGGTTGAAGAGACGATTGACGATTCGAGTTTTAAGTAATAAAAAGGAGGTTTTCTTCAACAAGTGACGAATCTTGATCATATCATCAAAGCGTGTCAAAAGGGAAAACGTAAGGCACAAAAGGAATTGTACGAAAAATTTTCGGGCAAAATGTATGGCGTGTGTCTGCAATACTGCAAAGACCGGGCAGAAGCTGAAGATTGCCTTCAAGAAGGATTTATTAAAGTTTTTACAAAAATACATCTGTTCCGGTTTGAAGGCTCTTTTGAAGGTTGGATGCGTCGGATTATTGTAAACACAGTCATTGAATCATTCCGAAAAAAGCAACCAACCATTCTTGTTGATGATTTTCCCTCAGTACCGTGCGAAGATAGTGAACCAGAAGCCGTGTGTGAACCGTTGTTTTCACAACACGAGTTATTTGAAATGATTCAAAACCTTCCGCCCAAATACAGAATGGTTTTTAACCTCTATGCCTTGGATGGCTACACTCATGTTGAAATCGCGGATGCGCTAAACATATCTATCGGTACTTCAAAATCGAACCTCTCACGTGCGCGTCAATGTCTGAAAAAAGAAATTGAAGCTCGATTACAGGACAAAAAACAAGCTGTATGTTAGAAAGAAATAAAAATATAGATAACCTCTTCAAGACAAGCTTGGAAAGTTTTTCTGACGCACCACCTTTATCTGTCTGGAGTACTGTTGAAAAGGATCTGGATGCTGAAAAGCAAGAAAAACGGGTTTTCTTGTTTTGGAGAAGCCTGGCAGCAGCTGCAGTTTTGTTTGTAATTGGCAGTTCACTAATCATTCTATTTAATCAAACCAATACGGAAACAAACAAAATTGTAAGTTCATTTCATACAAAACACGAAACACATACACCAAATAACACTCCCGAAAATACTTCGAATCAAACATCTACTGAATTGCCACTTTCCCAGACACAAAATGAAGCAATTGCATATGAACACATTGTAGCACCCCCTAATATTCAAAACACTTTTTTAAAATATTCTGCAGAAGACGAATTGATAGTTACCACAAATCCAACTCAAAAGTTATCACTATTACATGGAAAAGGATTACCTCTATTGGCATCCACTCATTCAGATCTTTCAACCCAATTAAAATCCAAGCCCCACTCTTATTACACATTTTATCCTGAAATAATACCTCCAACATCTAATGCCAAAACAAAAAGTACACATATTTTATTGGGGGGGTCTATTTCTCCCTCCTATAGTAGTAATGGAGCAAACAATGGTATAAGTTCTGGAGATATGTATGCTGATGCCACATCAAACTCTTACTCCCAAACTTCTGCTGATATCAATGAAAAAGGTCTCACTTCTATTTCAGGTGGTTTAAATATCCGTTTTGAAAACGAAACCCGGTGGAGTGTTGAAACCGGCTTCCACTATTCAAAAATTGGTGAAACTGTTCAGAACAGCTTTAGTTATTCCCCAAACAAACTCTCATCGGGGTCAAACGAAACACATATTTTACAGCATGTATCGCTCAATAATTCAATTGGACAAATCAATCTGAAAGACAACGTTCTCAATGACACTAAGACCACCATCAACAATGACTTACCCTATTTAACTAACGCTTATACGAATTCCACGGCAGAAACAAAGCAAACCTTAGAATATATTGAAATACCGCTCAGTGTGAGATATAAAATCTTTACTGGTTATCCAACCATATCCATAGCGGGAGGAATCAGTTCAAATTTCTTGATTGGCAATAATGCTTACCTGATCGATGGAAAATCAGAAACAAAAATTGGCGAAACAGGTAATATTAAACCACTTGTTTTTAGCAGCTCTCTAGGTCTGGGATTGGAATTACCCCTTGGTAAATCATTTCGATTTTCATTGGAACCAAAACTTAAGTATTTCCTGAACTCTGTAAATAGTGATTCAAATTATTCCTACCAACCCGTATCACTGGGCATATTTGGCGGAATTATCCTCATTGTCAATTAATTATTTCAAAGACTCAACCATTTGGTAAAAAATCCCTTTTTGAGCGATCAATTGATCAGGTTTACCAACCTCTGCAATACCTTCTCCATCTAAAACAATAATCTCATCTGCTAGTTTTATTGTCGACAGCCGATGACTAATGATAATTGCTGTTCGATCCTTAACTATTTCTCTAAAATGAGCTATTAAACCAGCTTCTGTGAAAGCATCCAGAGAACTAGTCGGCTCATCTAAAATAATGACCTGTGATGGGTTATAAAAGGAACGTGCCAAAGCCGTTCTTTGCCATTCTCCCTGACTGAGCTGCTCACTACCTCTGAAAAGCGTCCCCAAGGTAGTATCATAGCCCTTTTCAAAACCCTTAAACCGATCGTGTATGCCTGCATTTTTAGCGGCCTCAACGACTTCTTTCTGATCAAAGGCCTTAGATACATTTCCAAACCTAATATTATCAGCAGCAGACACATTATAAAGCATAAAATCCTGGAAAATAACGCTTATATTCTTTGCTAGCTCCTTCATATTTATGGAAGACCAATTTACATCATCAGCCAAAATAACACCTTCAACAGGTTGATATAAACCTGCTAACAGTTTCACCATCGTGGTTTTCCCACTTCCATTCGCTCCAACTAGTGCAACTGTCTTTCGTGCCGGAATCGTAAAATTAACGTGGCGAAAAACCCAACGATCTGAATTTGGATATTTGAAACCCACATTTTTAAAAGATATTCCTTCTTTCAAGGTAGACGGAAATTCTTTAGTTTGGCCACTATTTCCAGAAACTTCAATCTTTTCGAACTCAAAGAAATTTTTTAAAAACAAATTATCTTCATACAGAGCCGAAATCCGGCTCAATAACTCCTGCAGGACCGCATAACCACGATGTAAGGCTAAGAAATACATGGCCATTGATCCATTGGTTATTTTACCTCGGGTGGCTTCGTACACTACAAAGCCAAAAACCAACAGCAGCGCTGTTGTCGATATGATCTGAACGATGACCTCCCAACTTGTCTTTGACACCAAAAGCATCCATTGATTTTCCCGCAATTGGTTTCGTTTTGACTCATATAACTCTTTAAACGTTTCCCCCAGATTAAAAATCCTCAACTCCTTTGCAAAACTTTTTCCGGTTAACAATTGATTTAAATAATTAACGCGACGTTCATCCTCCGTCTGATCTTTTCGAAGGGAGTAAATTTTTTTAGAATAATACAACCGGAATAGAATCGTTGGTGTTCCTGCTGCCAAAAGAAAAGGCAACATTCCCCAATGTAAACTCACCAAGACGGCAAAAACCAAAATTACTGTCAGAATGTTTTGAGCTACTCCTAGAAAACCATAAAATATGCGTGCCGGACGAAATGTAGCATCCGTTAGTGCTCTGAAAAATATATTTTGGTACGTCGGGTCTTCGAAATAAGAATAAGGGATATTTACCGTTTTTTTATGTATAATATTTTGAATGAAATCATTCACTTTATAAGACTGACGTTCTCGAACCAACGTAGATAAGGATCCGGTAATGGCATTCAATAAGAAAAATGTACCACCTAAACCAACTGCAAAATAAATAGAAGAATAATCTACACTGCTTCCAGCATTTGCAAGAACCTCGTTGACAGCATCAATAATTTGCTTGACAACAAACAATAATAAAAGTGGAAGACCTCCACGTAAAATGGTAATTATAATATTAATGAATGTCCACTTGGGGGAGCTTAGATAAACAATTCCAAGGGCATGCCGAAGATAAAATAGAGTACGGGTGATCTTTGATTTCATAGAACAGAATACAATGTAATACTAAAGTACTATTTAATTCGGTAATCAAAGACAAACACAATACTTCACACCCTATTAATCCACTAAAAACTTAATGTATACTTTAGCAAAATAGCTAAACACAAAACCCATTGCCCGGGGAAAGAGAAGCATCAACTTTCCAAACCAAACATACCTCCTTTCGCTCAAGTCTATAGATCTTTCGTTCCGGCTACGATGGCTAACTTTGCCAACAACTTGTCGCAGGCTTATAGGACTATCATAAAATGCAAAACCATCTCCTTTACACAAAACCACATCTCCCTGTACCTCAAGCAACCGATGAGCTACAAATACATCCCCCCGATCAAATACAATGATATCGCCCGACTTTATAGATTCAACTCGTGGATGTACCTGCAACTTATCTCCGGGTCTTAATAACGGGAACATACTATATCCACTGGCTTGAATTTCAATCGTTCGCCCTTCAGTTAACAACTGTGCCACAACGGATTTCCACTGACTAATCTCCAATCTCACTTCGAATAAAATCAACAATATCAGTATCAGGCTTAAAGCCCACTTCAAAAACATCACAAGCATGAACCAATCCCTGAATCAACATCATGTGATTTTCAATTCGTGACTGATCATATAAATGCTGTATACAATTCCCCATCAAACCTAATACACTGTGAACTTCACTTAACCTGGTCATGTAGTTTTCAGATGACTGCTTTAATAAAAAACAAGCTTTTAAGGGAGCACATTTCCCAGCATCTTGATAATAGGGCATAGGCGTATTGTAAATACTAAATTCACCTTCTGCAGAAAACCGAACAATTAACCGATCGTCATTTATAATAGTTGCTCCTTTTCGAGCCCATAAGTTGGCCATTGTAGATTTTCCAGTGCCCGAAACTGCCGAAAAAAGATATCCTTTGCCAAGATCATTAACTCCCGATGCATGAATCAAAAAACCACTTGATTCACTCATAACTTCGGTCAAAATTAAAACGCCAAGGGGATGAAAAAACGGATCCAGCGAAAAAACTTCATTATGCAAAAGTTCCAGACCTACAGATATCGATTTTTTTTCAAAATTTAAAACAGCTGTTCCTCGTTTTATAATTTGATGATTTTCAAACTCAAAATAGATGATACGAAGACCATTTTTATTATAAATACTCCACTTATATGGAATATTAATCTGAAATTCATTTACCCCCTCAAATAAAAGTTGCGAATTAGAAAGATCTATATTTCCGACGTGCTCAACCTGAATAGTCCATTGAACATCTTTTATTGTCGTTTTAAAACTTTCTGAGCCTCCCTCTGTATCAAACAAGAAAAAAGGGCTTTGATAGATTACCTCCATCTCCAAGCCCCCTATATCATAAAATCTGGATTTAACCATCCAATAAGTAATTTACATATTACTATAATCCGGCGTGTCTCCTCCAAAGGGATAACTAGTACTTTTCAACCCTGAAGATTCCGATGGGCTCATTGGTGCAGGAGCTGGAGCCCCAAATGGATCGCCTCCTCCTCCAGGATCACCAGGAACAGATGCCATCACCAAACAAATTTCTCTATCTAATGAATGGATATTTATTTCAGGAGCACTATATATACGCTTCAAACTCATTATTGGCAAACTACCTTATATTAATAAATTTCAATAATTTTATTAGAAACAGCTTCAGATAAAAAAGTGTTTAAATCAGCTGCAGCTTCTTTATCCGACACATCAAATTCGCTTATAATATGCCGTAACAAATCAGCTTCCGAAATACAATCATTCATTAGACTATACACAAATGCCCCTAATTCATTTAACGAAAACACCCTGTCCATCTGCACCACTGAATTAGCCAACGGCACCAAGACCAGATCATCACCTATTTTCTTCTCCACAAATCCTTTCGATCTTTTGTAAAGCTGTTCTCTCACAATGACTTTAATTTATTGGCAAAAATAAAAAAAAACAACCTCTAATCGGTTCTTTACTTCAAAACTTCGAATTTTTTTGACAAAAGATCATTTTTTTCGTTCGAATTTGCGATACAACTACATCATACTAAAAGACGGAACGCGCAAATGGAGCGATATCTTGTTTCACAAACTCATTATTAAGGTACTTAAAGTATCCGTTAATAGCAATCATTGCAGCATTATCTGTGGTATATGCAAACTTTGGAATGTAAGTTTTCCAACCCAATTCATCTGCTAATTCCGTTAAACGGTTTCGTAATCCCGAATTAGCCGACACGCCTCCGGCCAAGGCCACTTCTGTAACTCCAGTCTCCTTAGCTGCCATAATTAATTTCTTCATTAAAATATCAATAATGGTTTTCTGCAAAGAAGCACAAATATCCATTTTATTCTTCTCAATAAAGTCAGGATCTTTCTTTAGTTCATCCCTTAAAAAGTAAAGGAAAGAGGTTTTCAGCCCGCTAAAACTATAATTGTATCCTTGAATATTTGGCCTGCTGAATACAAATGCATCTGGATTCCCTTCTGCAGCAAGCTTATCAATCAGAGGACCACCCGGATAAGGTAATCCCATCACTTTAGCACATTTATCAAAGGCCTCTCCGGCAGCATCATCAATGGTTTGCCCAATAATTTCCATATGCAAATGATCCCGTACCATTACAATCTGGCTATTACCCCCTGACACTAATAAGCATAAAAATGGAAATCCTGGTTGATTGGTATCATACTCGTCTTCCTTAATAAAATGTGCCATCACATGCGCATGAAGATGGTTTATTTCAATAAGTGGTAACTTGTTTGCCAACGCAAAGCCTTTTGCAAATGACGTACCGACTAACAAAGACCCCATTAATCCAGGTCCTCGTGTAAAGGCGATGGCTGTAATCTGTTCTTTTGTAACACCGGCATCACGAATTGCTTTATCCACTACTGGGATTATGTTTTGCTGGTGAGCTCTGGATGCCAATTCGGGCACTACTCCCCCATAAGCTTTATGAACATCCTGATTAGCTACAACATTTGATAAGATGACTTCATCTTTAATAATTGCCGCAGAAGTGTCATCACATGATGATTCGATGCCTAATATTATCACACTCATAAATACTCCCAAAAGAAATGTTACCACTCAACTCCTATATCCCGGTCTTTTTCTGTAATTTTGGTCGGGAAAAACGCAAAAGTATAAAAAAAAATATCAAAATATGGATTTGGCTGGCTGTGGGGCTCTTATTGGTACCTCTGCTAATGTACACGGCATTACTATTGCCTGCTGTGCAAACAAAAATCGTTTCCTATTTTACCCAACAAATTGCTTCCGAGCTTCATACGAATATTTCCATTAAAAAGATTCATCTCAGGCCCTTTAAAAGCCTAATTCTTGAAGATTTTTTGATTTTCGATCAACAAAATGACACTCTGTTTTATGTTGATAAACTAAATGCCACTATTGACTCAATACGTTTACAAAAGCGCAGAATTTACTTTGGCTCAATTAAAATAGAAGCGCCTAAAATTAATATTTCTAAAAAAGATTCCTCATTTAACTATTCCTTTTTACTAGATCGGACGTTTTCATCGGATACGGTTCAGAAAAACTGGAAACCTGGCATTAATCAAATTATAATAAAAGATGGAACCCTCATTTTTGATGCTACCAAATCCAACAAAGCACAGCCAAATCTTTTATTCAGAAGGGTGAATATTGATGTTACAGGAATTCAAAGAGACAGTTCATTTAACCTGTCGCTTAATACTTTTCAATTTGAAGAAAGTTCAGGATTTAAGTTAATAGAAACAAAAGGTAAAGCTGCCATCTTTAAAAATAAAATTTACTTATCTGAGTTCATTGCGAAAACCAATAATTCAAGCATCTATTTGGATTCTATGTCGGTTACCACCGATGAAAAAACAGGTCTCCCAAATACTAGCAGTGATTTTCACTTACAACTAAACAACTCAGTACTATCACCAAAGGATATTGAAAAGTTCATAACTCTCAAACGTTTTGGTAATGTTCCAATTAATATATCCGGAAAATTATTGGGTCAATTGAATAACATTAAAGGCCGTAATGTAAACATAAAATTTGGTGCAGACTCCCACATTTCTGCCAGCTTTGATATCAATGGTTTGCCAGACATAAACGAAACATTTCTATATCTGGATGTCAAAAACCTGGTCACAACTCCACCTGATTTACATCGCTTGCTGGCCCTCTCCAACGCCCAATCACTTGAACTTCCGGCAACACTGCAAAACCTGGGCTACATTCACTACAAAGGAAATTTTACAGGATTTATTACTGATATAGTAGCTTTTGGATACGTCTCCACCCCCTTAGGTGAAATAAATACCGATATCGGACTTAAGCTGGACCCGAAGAAAAAACTAATATTTTCAGGAGCCTTGAGCACCAACAATTTTAACCTCGGAAAACTGCTCGGTACTGAAAACAAAATTGGAAATGTTTCCATGAATGTTTCTATAAATGGTAACCGCCAATCCAAACACGCTTTCTTTGCGTTCATTGATGGTGAAGTAGATTCACTCACAATCAATGACTACACATATTCCAACATTACGCTTAACGGACTTTTTGCCAACCAGAAATTTGATGGTCAGTTTATATTAAATGATCCCAATGCCAATGTCTTTTTTGAAGGAAAAATAGATTTTTCTAGCCAGGTGCCGAACTTCAATTTTCAAGCCTCCCTAAAAAATTTAAAACTGGAGCAACTTAACCTCATCAAACACATCCCTGAAAGCAATTTCTCAGTCGATCTGGAAACAAATTTTAACGGTATTGATTTAGATGATGTGATTGGATATATTAAAGCAAGCAACGCCACATTTACATCCCCACAAGCCAATGCTCAAATGGACTCGCTATTATTAATAGCCATTCGCCAGGCAGAAGGAAAGCACATCATACTTGAATCAGATGTTCTCGAAGGAGATTTAATTGGTCATTATAACTTTAACCATTTTACTACTACTTTAAAGGAGGCAATTTTAAATTTCGTGCCTTCTCTCAAATATCAGTTCCCACAAAACGAAAATAAATCCCGATTAAATGATTTCTCATTCTCGTGTCGCTTTAAGCGGATCAAGGAGATTATTAAACTTATCATCCCCGAATTAGACATCTCGGATACCGGCTTATTTATGGGGAAAATAAATAATGAAACAAACTTCATAGATATTGATGGTGAATTTGATCACATCAACTATAAAGGCATCCACTCAGAAAACCCGGAGATCTATATAAATACAACGGATAACAACCAGACCTTATCCGTTATCACGCGCGTGAAAAACCTGGATGTAAACAGGCTTGGTTCATTTCAAAACCTCAGTCTTCACCACTATGCTAAGAAAGATACGGTACTGTTCAACGTCTTTTGGAATAACTGGGATGAATTCACCAATAGCGGTTCTATTTTCACCAAAACCTACTTAAAAGGGAACCCCAATGGGCTATATGCAACGCTTAACCTGGAACCTTCACATGTGATGTTCAGAGACAGTTTATGGGAACTGCAACCTACCAGCTTGCACTATCACCCCATGGGTTTTTCGGTGAAAAACTTTCGCTTTCACCATGGCAATCAAGAAATAGGCATTAATGGATTTCTCCATAAAGAGGCAAAAGATGGTTTGAAAATTCACTTTCAAAACATTCATTTAAATGAACTTATAAAATACCAAAACATTGGAAACTTAGACGCTTCGGGCTTATTAAATGGCCAAGTTGAAGTTCAGAATATTTTTAAAACACCCATCATTGATAGTGACATATCAATTAAGGATTTTGAATTTAACAGAGATACGGTTGGAAATTTTTATTTAAGCAGCCAGTATTTACCCCAGGTTAAATCCTTACAAATTGAATCTTCAATTGAAAGGAATGGCCAATTCCCATTACAAGGTGGGGGTAATATCTCATTGGAGCAATCAATAGTTGATCTTGATTTTAACGTTGATAGTTTAAAGATTGGTTTTTTAAATTTATATCTGAATAAAATCATGCAAAACCTTACGGGTACCGCCTCCGGACAAATAGCACTAAAAGGAGATTTACGCTCACCGGACCTCTTAGGCGCCCTGAAGGTTAACGATGGGCACTTTGATGTGGGACTTTTACGAACCGACTATTATGTTAGTGACTCGGTACTATTTGAAAAGGGAAAAATGGTTTTTAAAACCCTTAAAGTTAAAGACAAATACAATAACACCGGAACTTTTGACGGAACCATTGAGCACACAATGTTTCGCAATATGCATTATAACTTACACTTAGACGCCTTCAACATGTTAGCACTAAATACAACTGGAAAAGATAATCCTTTGTATTACGGAACGGTATTCGTTGATGGTAATTTGGCAATAACAGGTACTACCAGTGACATTATATTAGACATTGCAGGTACTACAATGAATAACACCTCCTTTTTCATCCCCTTAAAAAGTGAGGAAAAAGCAGAAGAAAGTAATTTCATCCGTTTTGTTTCGAAGGAGGAAAATCCGCAAAAAAATGTGGTTACCACCACAGATGAAGAATACATTGCTGATTTAACCGGGATGACCATCACCATGGAAATAGATATCACACCGGCAGCTAAGACTCAGGTTATTTTTGATTCAAAAATTGGTGATATTCTAAAAGGAAATGGAAACGGAAATCTTCAAATAAAAATAAATAAACAAGGAAAGATCAATTTCTTCGGAGATTTTAGTTTCGAGGAAGGCGATTATATGTTTTCACTTCAGAACGTTATTAACAAGCGGTTTCTCATTAACCAAGGTAGTACCATTAATTGGGATGGCAATCCATACGATGCCAACATTAACCTAAATGCTACTTATAAACTTCGAACCTCACTCAATAATCTGGTGAACTTTGGAGGCGATAATGAGGTGGATAATTCTGAATATACCAGCCGTGTTCCTATTCATTGTAATCTTTTGTTGACTGATCGCCTGATGAAACCAAACATCCGGTTCGAAATTGAATCCCCTTCACTTAACAATACAACCCAGGATATTATTGATGCATATATTGATACTGAAGAAGAACTCAACCGCCAGGTACTATCACTTTTGGTGCTGAATCGTTTCTATACGCCCGAACGCCAGGCAGCACAAGATGGGGCATCTACCGGAGCAGGAAGCAATGCGGCAGCCGTTACCTCAGCTGAAGTGCTATCGAACCAACTGAGCCACTGGCTCTCTCAAATTAGTAATGACTTTGACATTGGGGTTAGTTATCGCCCTGCCGACCAATATACCCAAGAGGAAGTTGAAGTAGCCTTATCCACCCAAATGTTTAACAACCGGGTAAGCATTAACGGCAATGTAGGCTATGGTGAAGACGAGACCAGGGCCAGTAATCTCATCGGTGATTTTGATATGGATGTCAAGCTGAATCGCAGTGGCAATCTACGTTTCAAAGCCTACACCCACTCCAATAATGATATTATTTACGAAACCTCTCCAACCACCCAAGGCATTGGCTTTTCCTTTAAAGAAGAATTTGACACACTGGAAGAATTAATGCATCGTTACTGGCTCATCATGACCGGAGGAAATAAAAAAGAAAAGAAAGTGGAAGAAGAGACTAAAGACTAAATCGTCACGTTTAGAATCATTGAGAAGTCTCATGTCATTGAACCGAACCAACCTATTTTTTTACTACTTTAGCTCCAAAGTTAAAATTTGAGATCACATGAATCCATTTTTATTCATACAGGCAATTACTGAAAATGCCCCAACAGAAGAATTAGCAGAAGATGCGGTAGCAAGCATGAACTACATTGAAATGGCCATCAATGGTGGATGGATTATGATACCCCTGGCCTTTTTATCCATTGTGGCCGTTTACATCTTTTTTGAACGTTACGTGGCTATTAAAAAAGCTTCCCTGGAAGATGCCGGATTCATGAATAAAATTAAAGATTACATTCATGATGGAAAAATAGATTCGGCACTGGCACTCTGTCAATCACACAATTTCCCCATTTCGCGCATGATTGAAAAAGGGATATCCCGAATCGGCCGTCCGCTTAACGATGTGAATACAGCCATTGAAAACGTTGGCAACCTGGAGATCAGCCGCCTGGAAAAAAGCCTACCCACTTTGGCCACAGTGGCCGGAGGGGCTCCTATGATTGGTTTTCTGGGAACGGTTATTGGGATGATCCGGGCCTTCTTTGACATGGCGAATGCCGGCAACAATATCGATGTAGGTGTTCTTTCATCTGGTATCTATACAGCCATGGTAACTACCGTTGCTGGATTAATCATTGGTATTATTGCCTATTTTGCCTACAACATCCTGGTGGCGAAAGTAGAAAAAGTAGTTTTCAAAATGGAAGCTCGTACCATGGAGTTTATGGATCTGCTTAACGAACCTGCTCACTAATCAGACTATGGCATTAAAAAGAAGTACAAAAATAAGTGCGAGCTTCAGCATGTCGTCCATGACTGACATTGTATTCTTGTTGCTTATTTTTTTCATGATCACTTCCACCATGGTACACCCCAATGCCATCAAACTATTGATTCCCAAAAAAAGCACAAAGAAGGTCGTTGTTGAGAAATTTATTAACATCCGCGTTACGGCATCCGGCACTTATTTTATCGAAAATAAACGCGTGAATCAAACCAATATAGAGACTCAATTAGCGCGCACCTTTGCACAGGCAGATAAAAACATCATCCAGCTACGCACGGATAAAAATGCTTCCACCGGCGATGTGGCACGAGTATTGGACATTGCAGAAACCAATGGCGTAAAAGTTATTTTAGACATCAGGTAATGGCACTTAAGAGACAAAGTAAGGTAGAATCAGGGTTTAGCATGTCGTCCATGACTGACATTGTCTTCCTGTTACTCATATTTTTCATGATAACCTCCACCTTAGTGACACCTCCGGCCGTTAAAAATCTGGACTTACCCCAAAGTGATCACCAGGTATCGGCCAAGCCCAACACCACTATTTCGGTCACTAAGGAGCTACAATACTTTGTTGAAGGCGAAGAAATTAAATTCTGGCAATTGGAAAGTCGCCTAAAAACCATTTTAGATGCCAGTCCCGAAACCTACATCGCTCTTCATGTGGATGCATCGGTTCCCTTTTCGGTAGTTGGAAAAATCCGTGACATTGCGATTAGAAATAAATACAAGCTGATTCTGGCAACACGAGCCAAATAACATGAACGACACGAACAGACGATATGGCATTATAGGAACGATAGTATTTCATGCATTAATACTATTATTACTCATCTTCTTTGGATTGAAATCAATTCCTCAGGAAGAAGAAGGTATATTGATCAATTTTGGGGATTCCGTCACGGCTTTAGGCGACCAGGAACCGCCCCCCTCTGTATCGGAAAAAACAGTCGAACCCACACCTCCACCGCCGGCAAAAGAACCGGAACCGGTAAAAACAGAGCCCGTTAAAGAAGAAGTCAAGACTCAGGACTTTGATGAGGCACCGGAAATTAAAAGCGCCGAGCAAAAAAAGAAAGAGGCTGATAAAAAGAAGCAGCTGGAAGCGGAGCGTAAAAAACAAGAGGAGTTAGATCGTCAGCGTAAAGAAGAGCAGGAACGTATCCGCAAAGAAGAAGCAGAACGCAAACGCATTGAAGACGAAGCACGCAAAAAGCGCGAAGAACAGGAACGCCAGGCGGCTGACGCCCGCAATAAAGTGAGCGGTGCATTCGGAAAAAAACCTACCGGAACAGGTAATTCAGAAGGCGATACAAAAGGGACGGGTAACCAGGGACACGTTACCGGTGATCCCAACTCTACTAATCGAACAGGATCGGGTCTTGGAAACTCAGGCAGTGGCTTTGACTTAACCGGCCGGAGTTTGATAGGAGGCCTCCCCAAACCACAATACAACATTCAGGAAGAAGGGATCGTGGTGGTAGAAATCACCGTGGATCGAAATGGTAACGTTGTCGCTGCGGTACCCATTTTGCGTGGCTCCACGACGCAAAACAACTACTTACAATCCAAGGCCGTTGAAGCAGCTAAAAAGGCCAAATTTAATGCCGACAAGAACACTTCGGCCTATCAGAAAGGAACCATTACTTATCATTTTGTACTGGACTAACACTTCAGCCTAACCTTAGCGCGACCCCTCAATGGCCTGCAACAGCACCTCTGTAAGCGACACCGATGCTGTTTTGCTTTGCAGCAATACCACCATGGCTTACAACAGAACCTCCGTAGGTTGAAACAAGCCTGTTTTGCTTTGCAACGGTACTTTCCTACTTCGCAACAAGACCTCTACGGGCTTCAACGATCCAGTTTTTCTTTGCGACAATACCGCTATACCTCACAACAGTACCTTTATAATCTGTAACCCTTCTGTTTTAGCTTGGCAGGATAACGCCTTGGGAGAGTGTTCATAACTCTGTGTCAAGCCAAAGTATAAAAAATATATTTTCGCAATATGACAAAAGAATTTGATTACACTCAATTTAAAGAAGAAGCCATCCGTGGCATAAAGGAAGGAAAAAGTTTTAGTGGAGAAGACAATGTAATGTTGCCTATGATCAAGGATTTGCTAGAAAGTGCCATGAAGGCAGAATTAGATATCCATATGGAATCGGAACGAGCCCAAGATGGTCAGAGTCCAGCAAACAGAAAAAATGGAAAAACTACTAAGACTATAAAAAGTGCCTACGGATCCTTCAGTCTCGATACTCCGCGAGATAGGAACAGTACTTTTTCACCTCAGATAGTTGAAAAACAACAAACGTTTTTAGGAGATGCTTTACAAGACAATATCATTTCCATGTATAGCAAAGGTCTTAGCTATAAAGACATCCAAGATCATTTTGAATCTTTATATGGCACTAAAATTTCCAAAGGAAAATTAACCGAAATCACCGACAGGATATTACCAGAGTTAGAAACCTGGAAAAATCGCCAATTAGAGCCTATATATTCTATTGTATGGTTAGATGCCCTACACTATAGTGTACGCGAAAATAATATGACAGTAAAAAAGGCTGTTTATGTTATTCTTGGGTATGATATGTATGGTAAGAAAGATATTTTAGGGTTGTATATAGGAGCCAGTGAGAGCTCTAAATTTTGGTTAAGTGTTTTAGAGGATCTCCAGAATCGAGGCGTACAAGATATTTTAATTGCTTGTATGGATAACTTAAGTGGTTTTACCCAAGCTGTAGAATCGATTTATCCACTAACAGACATACAACTGTGTGTTATTCATCAAATTCGAAATAGTATGAAGTATGTCTCCCATAAAAATTCGAAGTTCGTAATGGCAGGCTTAAAGAATATTTATAAAGCTCCAAATTTGGCTGCAGCATCTAAAGCTATGGACGAATTTGAATCTTATTGGAATGATAAATATCCCCTGATTGTTAAATCGTGGAGGAATAATTGGCTACACTTGACTCGATTTTTTGATTACTCAAAAGATATAAGGCGAATCATGTATACCACAAATATAATTGAAGGTTTTAATAGGCAATTAAGGAAATACACGAAAACAAAAGGTGCTTTTGCGGGCGACAATGCATTAATGAAACTATTGTATGTGGCCTCCATGAATATTAGCGAAAAATGGACAGTTAAACCAGCTAATTGGGGACTAGTACAACAACAATTAATAATAAAATTTGAAGAAAGATGTGGGGTATCCTATTAAAGAAGAGGTAGTCACCTCAATAGCAAAAGCAAAAATAAGTTATTTTACGAACCCGTCAAGGGTATATAAACGGCTTCGTTCCTCGCCGCCCCTGACAGAACCCTAAAATAACCTGGTAATGCTATTGAAATTGAGGTTCAAAAAAAATATTAACAAGCAAAACGGCTCTGACACAGAATTATGAACATACCCCGCCTTGGATAACTTAATGTGCCAGCAAAGCTTAAATCAAAAAACACTTCACTATCCTTGCCCAGAACAAAAGTGATTATTTTATACCAGCCCACATGCGAACTTCAATTATACCAGGAGGGCGAAGACTCCTAACACCTTCAAAGCAGCCACCAGCACAGCCGCCAACAAAATAAACCGGATATATTTAACGCCAATTTGTTTGGCGTATTTTGAGGCCACATAGGCCCCGGAGGCGTTACCAACAGCCAATACCAAACCGTATAAGTAATTAACTTGTCCTGACCACATGAAAATCCCCAATGCCAAAGCGGTATAGGTAAATACAATCAAGACTTTCACGACATTGGCTTTTATTAAATCATAACCAACTCCCAACACCAGACCAGCCAATAAAAAGAAACCCACTCCAGCCTGAATAAAGCCACCATAAATACCAATGAAGAAAAAGATAATCACCCGTATCACCTTTGCTTTTCCCGACACCAGACCTGCTTGTTGCTTTACCCAACGTTCCGGCTTGAATAAAATAAGAAAGAACATCACAAAGAGTATAATACCAATAACGGTATTCAAAACAGCTTCATTCACCTGAATGGCGAAGGATGCTCCCACTGCCGAACCAATCAAGGCGGGAATAACCAAATACAGCTCATGGTTGACATCGAGCATCTGTTGCTTTCTGAAGTTGCGAACAGCCACCAGGTTTTGAAAGAAAATCGCCACCCGGTTAGTGGCGTTTGCCTGGTGAGGCGACAGCCCCATAAACATCAACAGGGGAAGGGTAATAAGCGACCCACTACCAGCTAAGGTATTTATAAAACCAGCAAAGAGACCGGCCAGAATTAACAAAACGGCATCAATTAGCGTCATGGTAAAGAATTTGGATTTCGTTGACCAAAGATAATAAAAAAGGGTGCCGTCAATCACAGCACCCTTTTCAACGTTTGTATATCTTGTTGATACTACCAGGCAAACATTGGTTTGTCAGCCATCATCGCATTCACACGCTTACATACATCAGCAATGACTGCTTCGTTATCGATGTTCGAAATTACTTCATCAATAAACCCAACGATCACGCGCATATCATCTTCCTTCAAACCACGAGATGTGATCGCAGAAGTACCAACACGGAAACCTGAAGTTGTGAAAGGTGAACGCGTATCGAATGGCACCATGTTTTTATTGATGGTGATATCGGCTTTCACCAATGTATTTTCTACCGTCTTACCTGTTATTTCCGGAAATTTAGTTCTCAGATCAATCAGCATCAGGTGATTATCAGTTCCTCCTGAAGCAATTTTATAACCTAATTTAAGGAACTCATCGGCCATGGCCTGTGCATTGGCTCTTACCTGATCCACATACACTTTAAAGCCGTCCGATAATGCTTCACCAAAAGCCACCGCCTTAGCCGCAATCACGTGCTCCAGAGGACCACCTTGTTGTCCTGGGAATACGGCAAAGTCCAACACCGCTGACATCATTTTGATCTCTCCTTTAGGCGTTGTAATTCCCCATGGATTGGCAAAATCTTTACCCATCAAAATCATACCACCCCGTGGACCACGTAATGTTTTATGAGTTGTGGTGGTTACAATGTGACAATGTTCAACCGGATTGCTTAATAAACCTTTCGCAATTAAACCAGCCGGGTGGGCCATGTCGCACAATAAGATGGCTCCAATTTCATCCGCTAAGCGACGCATACGTGCGTAATCCCATTCACGCGAATAAGCAGATGCACCGGCAATAATCATTTTAGGCTTGTGCTCACGCGCCAATTCTTCCATCTCATCGTAGTCCACCTGCCCTGTTTCTTCTTTCACGTGGTAAGAAATCGGGTGATACGTCACACCGGAGAAGTTAACCGGCGAACCATGTGTCAAGTGACCACCATGAGCCAAATCCAATCCCATGAATGTATCTCCTGCCTTCAGGCACGCAAAAAACACGGCCGCATTTGCTTGCGCACCAGAGTGAGGCTGCACGTTGGCGTACGCAGCACCAAACAATTCACAGGCTCTGTCAATGGCTAATTGCTCGGTTTGATCTACTACCTGGCAACCACCATAGTATCTTTTTCCCGGATATCCCTCTGCATATTTATTTGTCAGACAAGATCCCTGAGCTTCCATTACCTGTTCGCTCACAAAGTTTTCAGAAGCAATCAGCTCGATGCCATTTTTTTGACGATCGTATTCCTTCTGAATTAAATCAAAAATAACTGTATCTCTTTTCATTAGTCCTTAATTTGATTGCAGCGTCAGATTTCGTTATTCTTCTCCTGCATTATTCCATAAATATATTTCTTACTCGCACGCGTTCACAAATTTACCTGAACGATGTGACAAAAAAAAACCGATTGCAGTTTATAACTTTCTAAAAGAATCAAAAATGATTTATTTCACTCCTAATTGATTTATTGCTATTTTGCCGTATATATTTAGAAACCTTCAAAAAATCACACATATGGATAATCAATTCACTACTTATTTTTTAGCGCAGCACAGTGATAAATTTCCTGCCCATAGTCTCCACATCATTAAGCAAAAGCTGGAGGAAGCCGATGATCAACGAATGCTTCTTATTCAATCGCAGGAATACCGTAGTCCAATGATGGTTTTTATAATATCTCTAATTGTGGGTCAGTTAGGCATTGACCGTTTCATTATTGGTCAAACGGGACTGGGTGTGGCTAAACTATTAACCTGCGGGGGCTTATTCTTCTGGTATCTGGTAGATCTTTTTATCATTATGGATGCCGCAAAGGATAGCAACCTGGAAAAATTCATGCGTGTTGCCTAAGCCTTTTGGTGGCCAGCTTCGCCACCGCTTATTGGCACTTTTAATGCTATTGGGTATCCTCTTGGGATACGCCTACATTTTGTACACCGGAAATACAGGTATTACGCTATGCCCATTCAAGCAACTATCCGGATTTCCCTGTCCGGGTTGTGGCATGGGACGTAGCACGGTTGAAATATTGCATGGCCATTGGCGAGAAGCTTTCACCTGGCATCCTTTGGGACCTTTGCTTCACCTCTTTATAACAATTGCTGTTCCGTGGTTAATCTTTGACGTTGTAAGAAATCACAACTCCTTTTATAAGCTATTGACTTACAAATGGCCCAATTTTGTTTTAATCCCTTTTTCAGGCATCATACTAATAATATGGATCCGGAATATCTATCTTGGATATTGAGGCATCAATAAGCGCCTTTGTTACTCATCGGAGAAATGAATCAACACCCGTCGGTACACGGAAAAAATCTTGGATTTTGACACGAACCCCAGGTATTTACCATCCTCCACAACGGGTAAATTCCAGGCACCGGTCTCTTCAAACTTACGCATCACACAATCCATATTTTCATTACATTCAATCATGGCTGGCGGCACAGACATTAGCTCTTCAACCAAGGTTTCGTGATACAATTCATTATTAAACATGATTTCACGAATATCATCCAGAAGTACAATACCGGTCATCTGATTATTATGATCAAGGACCGGGAAAATATTTCGTTTAGAAGTTGAAATAACTTTCACCAATTCACCTAACGTCATTTCTGGATGAACTGTTTTAAAATCTTTCTCCAGCACCTTTTCAAGGCGCATTAAAGTTAAAACAGCCTTGTCTTTATGGTGGGTAATCAATTCACCTTTAGCTGCCAATCGCTTAGTATAAATGGAGTGAGGCTCAAAATACATGATGGTTAAATAGGCTATTGTGGCCGTGATCATTAAAGGAATAAAAAGACCGTATCCATTGGTAATTTCGGCAATGAGAAAGATCGCCGTTAAAGGAGCATGCATCACACCAGCCATCATACCTCCCATTCCTACTAAAGTAAAATGTGAGGCGGGCAAATTAACCCATCCAAAATTATTTATCAGCCGGGCAAAGAAATAACCCGTTACACCTCCCATAAACAGGGTGGGGGCAAAAATACCACCGATTCCACCACTTCCCGTGGTGACAGCAGTCGCAAAGACCTTAAATATTATCAGCAGCAGCAAAAAGCATAATACGGCCCAATTATTATCATGAAAACCATAGAAAAAACTATTTCCCATGATGGTGGCACTCTGTCCGTTTAGCAAAGCTGTAATGGTATTGTAACCTTCCCCATAGAGAGGTGGAAATAAAAAGATCAGCAAACTCAGTATCACACCGCCAACACCCCATTTCACATACCGGTTATTAAACTTCCCAAACCGCTGTTCAACAAACATCACGCCCCGCGTGAAATACAATGAAATAAAACCTGCCAAAATTCCTAAAACCAGGTAATACGGAATGTTATTCAAGTGAAACGGGGCTTCCAGGGCAAAGGCAAATTCAACGTCTTTACCCAAAAAGAAATAAGCTACGGTAGCCGCCGAGACAGCCGATATCAGCAGTGGGACAAGAGATGCCATGGTTAAATCGAGCATCAACACTTCCAGGGTAAACACCAAACCGGCAATGGGCGCCTTAAAAATTCCCCCAATAGCACCGGCCGCGCCACAACCCATCAATAAAATGATGGTTTTGTAATTCATGTGAAACAACCGCCCCAAAGTAGAACCGATAGAAGCTCCTGTCAGTACAATCGGGGCCTCTGCTCCAACCGACCCACCAAAACCAATGGTAAAAGTACTGGTGAGAATGGACGAATAGTTATTGTGCGGCTTAATGTGCCCCCCCCGTTTGGAAATGGCATAAAGAATCTTACTCACACCATGCCCCAAACTATCCTTAATAAAAAATCGAATGATCAAAACAGTAATGAGAATACCTATCATTGGATACGCCAAATACAGGTAATTCTGCCCTTCCAGCTGAAAACTTCCGGTTAAAACAGAGTGTGTAAAATGAATGGTATTTTTAAGTACAACGGCAGCTAACCCACTGAAGATTCCGACCAATAAACTTAAAAAAAGCACAAAATGTTTTTGGCTAATGTTTTTCACACGCCATACCAAAAACTTCCCCAACAATTGACTCACCTTTTCCATATCGGCCACAAAAGTAGTATAAATGCCAGTTCCTAATCCCGGGTTCAGGTATTTATATCAATTCTTTGTAATGAAAGACCATTCTCTTACAATGTCAACATTTCCACTCTTTAAATTTAAACTAAAAAGGCTTGTGGGAATCACAAGCCTCAGTTATCATGCATTTGCCGGATTACAGCGTCAGAACCGGTTCTATTTCAGCCCAATTCTCTTTCCGCGCAATACGACTCACCTGCATTTCGCTCACGCAAAACATCTTAGCAATTAAATTTTGCTTAACACCTTTCTCTAACATCCCTTTTATAACGGCCACGTCTTGTTTGTTAAGCTTAGAGCTGGTTACCACTTTTCCAGCTTTTTTCCGGGCCTCCTGCAACACTTTGTGCATCCGCTTATAACTCTCCACCTTGGTAACCCATTGAAGATTCAGGTAGTAATTGTTTTGTTTATTCCAATCCAAATGAATCACGACATCCTGGTCATCGGCGGTCTTTTCAACAAAGTACTCAGCAGTCAGTTTATGAACTAAATAGGATTTCTTTTTACCGTCTACCCGCAGGCTCACATTAAAGAAACCTTTAATATTTCCAAGTTTAACAATGCGCCCATTGTCATGGTCATAACAATAGCTTTTTATACGGCCGTAGTTACTGATCTCGTATTTCTTATCTGTAAAGGAAAGCTCCTTCCAGACTTCATCCTCAATCTTACGTAATTTACGTTCTTCTTTTTTTGGTTTCATGGCCCAATAGGGTTAAGGTGGCAGCGACAAGCGCTGAATAATTCCAGATAATTCAATGAATTTCAAACACTATCCCAACATAACGCCAGAATTAATAACTAACCCGGCAAAAGTACTAGCAAAAGTATAAAAAAGAGACAGTAGGTGCAATATCATACCGTAGGCTTATACTGTTAAAAAAAGTTAACCTTTCATTACAAAAGTCTAATTAGACATTTGATGTACGAAAACGCCTATTCAAGATACCACCATTTTTTTTTTCTGCAAAAAAAACATCTTTTCAGGATCGCCTTTCAGTAAAGCCTCCCTCGCTTTTGTAAGACCATCGGGAATTTTCAAATTCTTTTATAATCCCCCTAAAAAAATGTTTATCACGTAAGCAGAATACCTGCCAATGAGAATTCGTTCTTTTAGATTTTCCCTTTTCAGGAATGTTTCTAATTTTGCAGCCTATTAAGACCGATTAAAAATAAGACTTGATTGTGATGAAGATGGAAGGCGCTGCAAATACGAATAACCCCATTTCAAATTTTTGGAAATCTGCCACCAATCCTATTTGGGCTTTGGCTCCCATGGAAGATGTAACTGATACGGTTTTCCGCGAAGTGGTTTTACGCCTGGGGCATCCTGATCATTATCCGATCTTATTTAGTGAATTTCTGTCAACTGACGGTTTTTGTCATCCTGTTGGTCAAACGAAGGTGATCCATCGTTTTAATATCAATAAGAGCGAGTTGGAATTAGTAAAAAAGCATGAAGTTAAAATGGTGGCTCAAATATGGGGCACAGATCCGGACAAGTTTTATAAGACGGCTCGTTACATTGCAGAGGAAACACCTTTTGACGGCATTGACATCAACATGGGTTGCCCCATGAAGAACATCATTAAAAAAGGTGCCTGCTCGGCCCTGATTAATACGCCACAACTAGCCCGTGAAATCATTACTGCCACTAAAGAGGCTTCTCATCTGCCATTGAGCGTTAAAACACGCATCGGATTTAAATCCGTTGTGACAGAAGAATGGATTTCAAATCTTCTGGAATCAGAAGCGGATGCCTTAATTGTACATGGCCGTATTCAAAAAATGATGTCGGAAGGCGAAGCTGATTGGCGTGAGATTGGCAAAGCCGTTCAACTGCGTAACCAGATCAATCCGGGCATGAAATTACTGGGTAACGGTGATGTTACGTCCATTGAAGAGTCCTACGAAAAAGTGCTTAACTATGGGGTTGACGGGGTGATGATTGGCAGGGGAATTTTTGGCAATCCCTGGTTGTACAACCCAGGCCATGAACCCAACATGCAAGAGAAACTGGATGCCTTACGCCTTCATGCAACACTTTATGCCTCCACCTGGAACGGTGAAAAACCCTGGTCGATCATCAAACGATTCTTTAAAATTTATACCAATAGCTTTAATGGCGCACCCGCCCTCAGAGCTCAATTAATGGACACACACAATCTGGAAGAGGTAGAGTCAGTTCTCAAGAACTTTTTGGCTGACCAGGGCTGATGGCTGTATGTGCTAATAATCTCCAGAATACATCTTTAAATGATTGCGATAAGCCGTAAACGCATTGGCCCGGGAAATAAAACCCAGGTATTTGCCTTTGTCGATCACAGCGATATTAAATCGTGACGATTTCCGGAACATTTCCACCAGATCCTCCATGGCATCATCCGGACTAATAAAATATTCAGGCATATACATTAACTCCTTCACTTTGACTTTTTGATACAATTCAGGTTTAAAGATAATTTTTCGAATGTCATCCATTTTCACCATGCCGTGCAGTATCCCGTCATCATCCACCACCGGAAATAAATTCCGGTGCGCTTCAGAAACCACCTGAACTAAATCGCCCAAATTGGCATTCAGCGACACTTTGGCAAAATCTGTTTCAATGAGATTTTTTACTTCCATCATGGTCAACACAGCCTGGTCTTTATCATGCGTTAACAACTCCCGTCGTTTTGCCAACTGGTGGGTATAAACTGAATGTTTCTCGAACGTTTTGGCCGTGGCAAAGGATACCGTGGCCGTAATCATTAATGGTAAAAACAATTGATATCCACCCGACAAGTCGGCGATCAGAAACAAACCCGTCAGAGGTGCTTGCAATACACCAGCTATTAGCCCAGCCATTCCGATCAATGCAAAGTTTTTAACCGGCAAGTGATGAAATCCCAGTTTATTGATGACAAAAGCAAATAGCATTCCCGTATGCGCGCCCATAAATAAAGTAGGTGCAAAAATCCCCCCCACTCCCCCACTTCCGAACGTTAAAGAGGTGGCGATTACCTTCAAGGCAATGAGGGCACATAAAAAAATAGCTAAGGCAATGAAACTATCCCCGAAATGCACAAAAAAGGGATTTTCAAAGTAATGCGTCACATTACCAGCTAAAACATGATTGATTACTTCATACCCTTCTCCATAGAGCGAAGGAAAGAAGAACAACAACACACCAAGCCCTAAGCTACCCACTAAGAACCGGACCCGTTTTCGCTTCATCCGCTCAAACCAACCTTCAATCAATATATACACTTTGGTAAAATAGGAAGCCACGAATCCGGTCCCTACTCCCAACAACGCATAATAGATCAAATCTTTCATCACATAGGTATATTCCATTTTAAAGGGATATACCACTTCTTTCCCCATAAACAGATAAGAGGTAACGACGGCTGAGATGGAAGCCATTAATATAGGCACCAGTGATGCCAGGGTTAAATCCAGCATGATTACCTCCAGAGCAAATACAATGGCCGCGATGGGCGCTTTAAAAATAGCCGCCATGGCACCGGCACAAGCACATCCTAACAGCAACTTTACCTGCCGGTAATTCAATCGGAATAGCTGTCCGATGTTACTACCAATGGCAGCACCGGTGGAAACGGTCGGCCCCTCCAGCCCGACACTTCCCCCAAATCCAACGGTTAATGCACTCGTGACGATGGAAGACACCATGTTGTGCCGATTCATCTGACCTTGATTTTTCGATATCGAATACAACACGTTGGGTATTCCGTGCCGGACAGGTCGCTTTATTACATATCGGATGAATAAAGCCGTTAATAAAATACCCACCGCAGGTGCTATCAGAAACAGGATTCCTTTACTATCTTGAAGTACTTTTAAAACCAAATGACTAATGAAATGCACCGAGTTTTTTATGGCCACTGCCGCCAAACCGGATGATATTCCGACTAACACACTTAATATCATCATAAACTGCCGGTTACTCACATGTCGTAACCGCCAAACTAAAAACTTCCTAAAAAGAGACTTTCTATCCATTTAATCGGGTTTGGGTGCAACCAAGTTAACAATTTTTAATAACTCGCCATGAAAAACAATTTTCCCCATAGGGCGTTTAATAGCTGTTGCAATACTTTAAACAAAAAGGCATGATCCGCTACTATTTACTTTTTCTTCTCACTCTTTCTGCCTGTTTATCCTTTGGTCAAAAGGGAAGCTTATCAGGTGTGGTAAAAGATGCGTTCACCAACGAGCCCATCCCCTTTGCCAACGTGATCATCTTTGACTCTTCCACAGGCACCATGACGGACACCTTGGGCCGGTTTGAGTTCGCGAATTTACAAACCGGTTTTATCCGTCTTCAGCTATCCTCAGTAGGATACAAAGGAGTTATCACCGAAGAATATAATATCTCCCAGATCAGACGCAACTTTGTGGAAATCCGGATGCAGGCGGTCTCCGAATCTCTTAGTGAAATTGAAATTACCGCCTCCCCATTTGCCCAAAAACCAGAAGCGCCTGTTTCACTCAGGCGCATCGGCATTGATCAGATTGAGAAAAGCGCCGGTGCAAACCGGGATATATCAAAGGTATTACAATCGTTTCCAGGGGTTGCCAGCGCAGTTACCTTTCGAAATGATTTGATTGTGCGCGGTGGAGGCCCGTCGGAAAATCGTTTTTATTTGGATGACATCGAAATTCCCAACCTTAATCATTTCACCACTCAAGGAGCTTCAGGAGGCCCGGTTGGCATCCTGAATGTGGATTTTATACGGGAGGTGGATTTTTACTCCAGCGCCTTCCCTGTTGGGAAAGGGAATGCGCTTAGTTCGGTGTTACAATTCAAGCAAATTGATGTGAACAATGACCGCCCCAACTTTAAAGGTACTTTGGGAGCCTCTGAATTATCATTAACAACGGCCGCCCCACTGGGCGAAAAAACCGGACTTATAGCTTCCGTTCGACGCTCATACCTGCAGTTTTTATTTGATGCTTTAGGCTTACCCTTTCTCCCTACCTTTACCGATTTTCAGTTTAAAACGAAAACACGACTGGATGCCAAAAATGAAATTTCATTTATTGGTGTGGGTGCCATTGATGACTTTGCCTTAAACAAATCACCCGAACCTAAAGAGGAAAATGACTACATCCTCAGTTACATCCCTGTCAATGAGCAATGGAACTACACCATTGGAACCTCCTGGAAACATTACCTGGAGAAAAGCTATCTGACGTTTGTTTTGAGTCGCAATCACTTGAACAACCGGGCCTATAAATATCAGGATAACATTGAAGTACCTGAAAATCTGAGATCAGACTATACATCAGATGAAATAGAGAATAAGTTTCGCATGGAATACACCGCTCGTCCCAATGACTTTACCATTAATATTGGAAGCGGCCTGGAATACGCCAACTACACCAACCGTACTTTTAGCAGAACATTCGTGAATGAAAAACCGCAGGAAATCAACTACACTTCGGATTTAAACCTGGTTAAATGGTCTGTCTTTGGATCTGTTTCACATCCCATATTCAATAATCGGTTGACCCTGTCGGCTGCATTAAGAATGGATGCCAATAATTATTCATCGGAGATGAACAATCTGCTAAATCAGCTCAGCCCGCGGATTGCCGCCTCCCTGATGGTATTACCGGATTTTTATGTAAATATGAATGCGGGCCGCTACTACCAGAATCCGGCCTATACAACCATGGGATTTCGTAACAACCAAGGGGAATTAGTTAACCGGCAAAATGGCTTAAAATACATCCGGGCCGACCATTTTGTGGCAGGATTAGAATACCGCCCCAATAATCATACCCGCATCACCCTGGAAGGATTCCTCAAAAACTACAACAACTATCCTTTCTCGGTGAATGATTCCATTTCATTGGCCAGTAAAGGAGGTGATTTTGGCGTTTTCGGCGATGAAGAAGTAACCCCTGATTCAAAAGGAAAAGCCTATGGACTGGAACTCTTGTACCAAACACGAACCCATAAAGGATTAAGTGTGACCTCCGCCTATACCTATGTACGCAGTGAGTTTACAGACTACAAAGGTGACTATGTGCCTTCTTCATGGGATAGTCGCCATATTTTCACAGTAACACTCAATCAGAAACTTAAAAAGAATTGGGACATCGGCATGAAATGGAGATACTTGGGTGGCTTACCCTATACACCATACGATGCTGACAAATCCGCTTTAGTTGTAGCCTGGGATGCTCAAGGAAGAGAATACCTCGACTATTCCCAATTTAACACGAAACGACTACCTGCTTTTCATCAATTGGATATTAGAGTAGATAAATCCTACGCCTTCAAAAAATTTACGCTCGGTTTTTACCTCGATATTCAGAACCTTTACAACAATCAGGCAGAACAACCTTCCAACCTTTTACAGGTAAAGGATGAAGGGGGAAATCCAATCATCACAAATCCGGGCTCACCCATTGAAGAACAGCGCTATGAATTAAAAGAATTAACTACGACTTCGGGTACGGTTCTGCCAACGTTTGGATTAATGATCGAGTTTTAGTGTAAAACCGCCCCTTCTCCAGGGATGATTCATGCATAAATGGCCATTTGTTTTGCCTCCGGAACAGTGCAGTGTAAAAATTTACCAGAGAGCTGTCGGAAAATACCAGAGAAACAGAAGAAACGTCCAGAGAGGGGGTGGGAATTAGCAGAGAAATCAAAAAAACTGCCGGAGAGGCGGTAGAACTTGCCAGAGGTGTGTAATAACTTACCAGAGGACTAGCGCCACCTGCCGGAGAGCCCCCCAAACCTTCCGCGGGATAGTGGAATCAAGGGTTTCAGTACTTTCTCGCCTTCCTGCACACCCTCCTAATTCATTTGAAGCATCAGTTCGTTGGCTTTTTGCTCGAACCAATTTATGAGTTGTTCCTTTTCTTCCGTTTCCAGCCTGGCATGAGCATGCAGCAGGGTGTAAGCGGGTATAGGCATGTGTCCGTGTTGAATTTGCTTATAGCTTTCCTCCAGTTTATGCATGGCACGCGATGAGCGATACGATCCCCAATGGGAGAAATTAACCTCTTCTCTTCCCTTGTGCACATTCCGTTCAATCATCCATGAAACAGGTGCCACCCTGGCGTACCAGGGATAATGGGTTTGGTTGGAGTGACAATCGTAACAGGCCTGTCTTAAGAGCTGCTCAACCTCAACAGGCGGTGCCAATACATGGATCATATCCTGTTCTTTTTCAAAGGACGGATTACTTCGATCCACCAGTTTCAATTGAATAAGAGCAAACACAATTGCCAAACCTCCTATTATGTATTTCAATTTAAAAATGCCTTTCATAAGTATTCATTTTAGTGAGAATTTAACAATGAAATGCATTAAATAGTTGCAAGCCCCTCAATAAGTCCAAGTAAAATTCCTCCTTACAAGAACCTTACTATCAGGAAATCTATCCTGAATGGACAATTCATTCTCACTATAGGATGATACACGACTACACCCCCTGGAAGAAACTTAATCATCTGCTCAATAAACAAACACTACTGAAAACAGCTTCTCTTTCTGAATTTATAATTAAAAAAGGGTATTCAACCTCATGTCGAATACCCCTATTATATTTTACATCCAAAACTAAATACAGCTACTTAGTCTTTACTCAGGAACAAACCCTTCACACCTAAAAGCGAACTTCCCCCAGTGGAGTCATCTACTTTAGGCGTGAGATAAATGGCATCCACATTTTCCAGTTTCAAAGGAATCCCGGCTGCATATTCCGGTGTCCATCCGGGTTGCGTAAACGCCGAAAACTTCAAATGAGCTGTTGTTATTGTTTCTGATGCAGGTACAACGAATTGATAGTGGGCATAGGATTCATTTCCATCTTTACCAAAATCCGATTGTGACAACTTAATCACCAGTGGCGTTTCGCATTTGTAGTCGATGGACAGACCGGTATGATCCACTAATGAATGCCCCAAATCACACACCAATTCAATGAACACAATTTCACCTGCTTCTTTTTTCTTTAGGGTAAAATTGACTTCCATTTGACCCTTAGTAATTTCGACATGCTCGGGCGAAAAAGAAGAACCTAATTTATCCGTTACCGGGGTCCATTTTTTAGCCGTATATAATAAATTATCCACAGAGCCATTGTGGGTTGCGGCAGTTTTGCCGGCACTACCAAACTGACAGGACGTTCCCAGAAATCCGAATAACAGACCTATTCCTAAAAATAAATGTTTCATACTCACTAATTGTTGATGGTTTCGATATTAAAATAACGTAGTAAATGCAATCAAACAACCTTGAAAATAGATAAATGACACGTCCTGACAAACGCACATCTTCCAATGCGACAATCTTGCCTGGCGTTGCATAAAAAAAGACATTCGAGAAAAGAATGTCTTTTAAAATCGCATCGCTATCATTTAATCCAATTGTTCAATAGGTAGACTTGCCGAAACGGAGTTTTTCCTTTTATCATCTGCGGTACAATCAGTCAAAATGGCACTAACAGCAATGATTGCAGGAATGGCAATTGCTTTAGAAAAAACTTTCAAGGAGTCCTTGGCCTTCATAGAATGGTGTTGTAATAATTAATTAAAAAACAATCAGTCACATATTACAAAAACCATACCACCTTAATCATCTATTAACCGGAATAGCAATCATTGCACAGAAACCACCACCGCTCCTCTCACGGCTCATCATAAGCTACTAAATTACTGCCTGTTGAAAACCAACCGAAGCAATCAACCAACAACAAAAGAACTTCAATTAACAATTCTTAACCGATATCTGAAAAAATCATAATTGGTGCTTGTCTGAAGTTTCGTAACTTGCACCCGATTTATAACCGGAGGGAAATAATAGTGGATTTACTGATTAAAACGTTTCATGGGCTGGAAAGCGTTCTGGCTAAGGAATTAGAAGAGTTGGGTGCTACCAACATCAGATCTTTGAAAAGAGCGGTAGCTTGTGAAGGCGACAAAGAGGTGTTATACAAAGCGAATTTACATTTGCGAACGGCCTTACGCATATTAGTGCCCATCAGCACTTTTACGGCTACAACCGAGGATGAGCTTTACAAGGCCATCCATGAGTTTGATTGGTCGCAATACATGTCAGAGAAAACAACATTTGCCATTGACGCAGTTGCTTTTTCTGAACTCTTTAGCCATTCAAAATACCTGGCTCTAAAAACAAAAGATGCCATCGTGGATCAGTTTCGCGAAAAAACAGGCATTCGTCCCTCTGTCAATACCGACAATCCGGATGTATTAATCAACGTACATGTAGCCCGCGATAGCTTCACCATTTCATTGGACAGCTCAGGGGAATCCTTGCATCGCAGGGGATATCGTCAACCCGGCCACCAGGCACCATTAAACGAAGTATTGGCCGCCGGCATGCTAAAAATTGCCGGGTGGAACAAAGACATTCCGTTGTTTGACCCCATGTGTGGTACCGGAACCATTTTAATGGAAGCAGCCATGATGGCCTGTAATATTCCGGCTGGTTTCAAACGCCAGAAATTTGGCTTTATGAGCTGGGCTGATTACGACAAATTTCTGTGGGAGAAAATATACAAAGAAGCTGAAGAAAAAATTTGCTACCCACGTACACGTATCGTTGGAAGTGACATTGACCTGAAAGCCATTGACCTGGCCAAAACAGCCTCACTTGACTTCAAACTGAATCGTCAAATCAGTATCACCAAAGCTTCATTTGAAGAGCGTGAATTACCCTTCCGCCGAGGTATGATGGTTTTCAATCCTCCATACGGTGAGCGTCTGAAGAAAACAGACATCTTTAACTTCTATAAGAAGATTGGCAGCACGCTGAAACAAAACTATGATGGTTGGGTAGTATGGGCCTTAAGCTCCAACGAAGAAGCGATTTATCGCTTAGGACTACACACCGAAGAAAAGCATACTTTATACAATGGGGCATTGGAGTGCGAATTCTTAAAATACCACATGTTTGAGGGTAAAATGAAGGAATTTAAAGTCCGTCGTCCGGTTCGAAAAAGCGAATAAACACTATCTAGATAGTCTTACACTATAAACCTCAATTATCAACTCTGAATAATTGAGGTTTTTTTTATTGGATACGCCCTACACCTTCACATCTTTAAAGCGAACTAAGCGCTTCCGTTTTTCATCCCACAAACGAAGGCTCATCGTTTTAAAGGCAGACCAAAAAGTGATGGGCTTAACCACCTGAAACATGTCATTCTCATTATGACATTGCGCCAGATTATAATTGGGAATAATGGGGGACAAATGATGGATGTGATGAAATCCAATATTTCCGGTAAACCATTGCAATAAAATTGGCAACTTAAAAAAGGAAGAACCCTGAATGGCGATTGATTGATAATCCCACTCGCCTGTACGTGCCCACACAACGTTTTCGAACTGATGCTGTACATAAAACAACCAGACGCCATGAACAGCTGAAACATACAACACTGGGAATTGAATCAGCACAACGACTTTCCATCCCAGAAACCAAACCAACATACCATACATGAGGATCAGTACTACATTAGTCAGGTAAGTCATGTACTTTATTTCCCGAGAATTATCCCTGGATGTGAGTCTGTTTTTGAAAAGAAATAATAAAATAGGTGCAACTCCAAATAAAAAAACGGGATGGCGATAAAAGCGATATTTAAACCGTTGCCATTTGGATCTATTCCGGTATTCTTCCACAGTTAAAGTTTTCACATCGCCAATACCCCTTTTATCTAAATTACCAACCGTACGATGATGCGTCAGGTGTTCATATTGCCACCGATGAAAAGGTGTAAATGTTAACACCCCCAGCACAAATCCACAGAATGTATTAATATGATGTAATTTAAAGAAGGATCCATGCACACAATCGTGAAAGATAATGAAAATCCGCACTAAGAAGCCGGCTGCAAAAACCGCAAGTAAGAGGGTTAACCAATAGGATATACTCACACTCTGTACCATTAAAAACCAAAGCAACACATATGGCACAACGGAGTTTACTATTTGCCAAATACTCTTGAGACGATTGGGTTTATTATATCTCAAAATGACATCCATCCAAGTGGCACGAGGTGGATGGGTGGAAGAATGACCTTGTAACATGACTTAAAATCCTTTTTCTCTTTATATAATCACCTACCATGTAGACAACAATAATTTACAACAATAATCGACAATTGGCAATTATTCACTTTCCTATTTATACCACTAAAATTTCACTCAAGCTCATATGATTTTCTAATATTTGGTACTTCACTACCCGAATATGCCGAAAATTAAAAGAGCGCATTGCCATACTTTCGTATCTTTGTATTCTATTGACTTGTCCTTCCGGTGACAAACCACAAGTATCATCAATACAACTTATAGAGATCAATACATGACAAATCGAATTACAGAATTATTCAACATACAATATCCAATCATACAAGGCGGTATGGTTTGGTGCAGCGGCTGGCGCCTTGCATCCGCAGTGAGTAATAATGGAGGACTCGGCTTATTGGGAGCTGGCTCCATGTATCCGGAAGTTTTGCGTGAGCACATTCAAAAGCTAAAAAAAGCCACATCAAAACCATGGGGCGTTAATGTCCCCCTTTTGTATCCCAACATTGATGAAATCATGAACATCATTGTGGAAGAGGATGTGAAAATTGTCTTTACTTCAGCCGGTAACCCTGCCAAATGGACTGGTTTTCTAAAAGAGAAAGGCATCACTGTGGTGCATGTCATTGCCAATGGAAAATTTGCCAGGAAGTGTGAAGAAGCCGGAGTCGATGCCATTGTTGCCGAAGGATTTGAAGCCGGTGGCCACAATGGACGGGAAGAAACAACTACGCTCACATTAATCCCCCATATCAAACAATTAACAGCACTCCCGGTAATTGCAGCCGGAGGTATTGGTACGGGACGAACCATGGCGGCAGCATTTGTTCTGGGAGCGGATGGGGTTCAAATAGGATCGCGATTTGCCGCATCCGAGGAATCATCGGCACACACTGAATTTAAAAAATGTATTGTGGAAACAGGTGAAGGAGGCACCTTGTTATCTTTAAAGAAACTGGCACCGGTTCGTTTAATCAAGAATGCTTTTTTCGAGCAAGTACAGGAAGCCGAGAAAAATTGTGCCTCTACTCTTGATCTGCAAAAGCTCCTGGGACGCGGACGTGCCAAGAAAGGCATGTTTGAAGGCGACCTGGTAGAAGGCGAATTGGAAATCGGTCAGGTTGCCACGTTGATTCGCTCCATCAAACCTGTTCAAGAAATAATGGAAGAATTATTGAGCGAATACCGTCAGGTGAGAAACGAATTTACCTCCAACGATCAATACCAATTTTAAATGATTCATTCAGAAAAAAGAACCCTGGACAATGGCTTGCGGGTATTGGTGCATGTGGATAAAAGCACACCTCTGGCAGCTGTTAATGTACTTTATCAAGTGGGCGCAAAAAATGAGACCCCGGACAAAACCGGCTTTGCCCATTTATTTGAGCACCTCATGTTTGGAGGAAGTAAAAACATCCCCAACTATGACGCTCCTCTACAATTGGTTGGCGGTGATAACAATGCCTGGACCAACAATGATGTGACTAATTACTATTTGACCGTGCCAGCTGCCAACCTCGAAACCGGTTTCTGGCTGGAATCAGACCGCATGCTGGAACTGGATTTCTCAGAGGAAAGCCTGGAAGTTCAACGCAAAGTAGTGATTGAAGAGTTCAAACAACGCTACCTGAATCAACCCTACGGAGACATCCCCTTGTTATTGCGTCCCTTAGCTTACAAGGCCCATCCTTACCAATGGCCAACCATTGGAAAAGAAATTAAACACATCGAGCAGGCAACACTGGAGGATGTTAAAAACTTCTTTTACCATCACTATGCGCCTAACAATGCCATATTGGTTGTATCCGGAAATGTAAAACCGGATCACGTGTTTCTGCAGGCCGAAAAATGGTTCGGTGATATTCCCAAACGGAACATCGCCAATCCGGCTATACCAGTAGAACCAGTGCAAACTGAAGCACGCGAACTTAGTGTTGAGCGCGATGTTCCGGCTGATTTGATTCAAATGGTGTTTCACATAGGCGGTCGTAAAGATGCCGACTTTTACGCCACAGATCTCCTCTCGGATGTGTTGTCCAATGGCCCTTCCTCACGCCTAAACCAATCTTTGATAAAGGAACAGCGGTTATTTGGCGAAGTGAATGCCTATATCTCAGGCGATCACGATCCGGGTCTGATGACTGTTACGGGACGCCTCTTACCCGGGGTAAGCATGGAGCACGCGCAAAAAGCCATTTGGGAACAACTGGATCACATCCGCCAAACAGCTGTTTCGGATTATGAATTGCAGAAAGTGAAGAATAAAATTGAATCGACTTTAGTCTTTTCAGAAATCAATTTCCTTAATAAAGCCATGAACCTGGCACAGTTTGAAATGCTGGGCCAGGCCGATGAAATTAACCTGGAGGTTGAGAAATACAAAGCTGTCACCAATGCTACACTATTGGAAACAGCTCAGCGCACCTTTCGAAAAGAGAACAGCAGTACTTTGTTTTACCATGCCCGAAAAAAATAATCGAATGAATATCGACAGACATACACCTCCCGCTTTTAAAACAGTAGATGCTCTCGACCTCTTGCCGGTTGAAGTATTCCAACTGGATAATGGGATAAAAGTGCATTTAATGGAGGCCGGATCGCAAGAAGTGGCCAAAATAGATGTCCTTTTTCCGGCGGGTAGCGTGCAAGCAGGCAAACCATTAATTGCGTCTGCTACCAATACCGTAATGGCGGAAGGCACCACCACACTTACATCGGTAGAAATATCTGAAAAAATTGACTTCTATGGTGCTTATATTGGACAGCAAACCAATTATCACCATTCCGTCCTTACGCTCATTTCCCTCTCTCACTATCTTCCTGAGACATTAGCCATACTGGAAGACATCATTAAAAACCCAGTCTTTCCGCAACATGAAATCGATACTTTTCTAAGTAAACGGAAGCAGGAATTTCTGGTGGAAGGGGAAAAAGTGAAGACCATCGCCATGCGATCTTTCACCCAACAATTATTTAGTAAAGAACACCCCTATGGCAATTATCTGGGTGAAGAACATTTTGAGCAATTAACACGCAATGACTTAGTCGATTTTCACAAACGGGTGTATACCCCAGAACAAGCTCATATTCTGATTGCCGGTCAACCGGGTGATGACATAAAAGCATTACTTAATAAGCATTTGGGTCAAAAGTGGGGCGATAGTAATATTCCTTCAGATAAGCTTTCCAATTTCGATGCAATAAAACCTCAAACCATTGTTGTTCCAAAAGCCGGTGCCGTTCAATCAGCCATCAAAATAGGACGAAGACTATTCAACAAAGTACATCCCGACTATTTTGATGTGCAAATATTAAACACGGTTCTGGGAGGCTATTTTGGTTCCCGATTAATGACCAACATCCGTGAAGAAAAAGGCTTAACATATGGTATTTCATCCTATCTAATGCCCTATAAACACAGTGGTTTCATGGTCATTTCAACGGAGGTAAAAGCTGATAACAGAGAGCTCGCCGTAACAGAGATCTTTAATGAGATGGAACGCTTACGTAACGAACCCATTAGCCCCGAAGAGTTAAATCTGGTGAAAAGCCAAATGACCGGAGATATGATCCGTAATTTTGATGGGCCCTTCGCTACAGCTGATAACTATCGGGGTTTAATTGATTTGGATTTATCATCAACTCATTTTCAAAAACGATTCAATGCGATTTTAAACATGACACCTGAACGCCTGATGGATCTGGCCAATCACTATTTTCAACCAGCTGATTTTACAACTGTGATTGCCGGCCAATAATAAAAAAATCCCAATCGGTAAGTTCGATTGGGATTAAATTTCACCTATGGGAATCAGTTATCAGGCCTAAATTTGCATTGCACCAAATCAAAGGCTTAATTGTAGCAACAGCATCAATTCAATAAATGAAAGACGGTACAATATCTTTGCAAAATCCACCATTGGAACAATGCAAGGAATTAAGTACTTTAGTTCGCTTTAAGGAGGAAGTTGAATGACGAATACCAACCGTGAACAGGAAGAAAAAGAAGTTCGACAAAAATTTGAGGAACTACTGGATAAGTGCCCACGTTGTCAGACGGATGAAAATCGCAAACTGGTAACCAAAGCTTTTGAGCTCGCTCATGAAGCCCACGTTGGCATGCGACGTAAATCCGGAGAGCTCTATATTTCGCATCCTCTCGAAGTGGCACGTATTGCAGCAGAAGAGATTGGATTGGGGACGAAAGGTGTTATTGCAGCACTGCTCCACGATGTGGTGGAAGATACCGACTACACGGTTGAAGATCTGAAAAATATATTCGGCGAAAAAATTGCTTCTATTGTTGATGGCTTAACAAAACTGGAAGGTGTATTCGATCAATCACAATCCGTACAGGCCGAAAACTTCCGAAAGCTTTTAATGACCATGGTGGAAGATGTGCGGGTCATCCTGATTAAATTGGCAGACCGCTTGCACAACATGCGCACATTAGGCTCCATGCCGGAACACAAACGCTACAAAATTGCCGGAGAAACCCTTTACATCTATGCGCCGTTGGCCCACCGCCTTGGACTCTATGGCATCAAAACCGAATTGGAAGACCTCAGTCTTAAAACAGAACATCCGCAAATTTTTAATGACCTCACTGAAAAAGTAAAAGCCAGCGAAGAAAAACACAAAGAATTCATCAATAACTTCAAAGCTCCCATTGAAGAACGCTTACGAAAGGAAGGCTATGAATTTGAAGTGGTGGGGCGTCACAAATCCATCTATTCCATTTGGAGTAAGATGCAAAAAAAAGGATTGCCTTTTGAAGAAATCTATGATGTATTAGCCATCCGGGTGGTGTTCACACCCAAAGATAATCTGCAGGAAAAAACGCAGTGTTGGGCCATGTATTCAATGATTACCGACATGTATAAACCCAAACCGGATCGTTTACGCGATTGGGTATCCACCCCTAAAGCAAATGGATACGAAGCCTTGCACAGCACGGTGATGGGCCCCGACGGAAAATGGGTGGAAATACAGATCCGAACCCGCCGCATGGATGAAATAGCAGAACGGGGATTTGCTGCTCACTGGAAATACAAAGGCCAGCAAGATAAGGAGTCTGAACTGGATAAATGGCTGGAACGAATCAACGATCTATTATCCAATCCCGATTCCGATTCATTGGAATTTCTGGATGATTTCAAGCTGAATTTGTTTGCCTCTGAAATGATGATTTTCACGCCCAAAGGGGATATTAAGGTCATGCCAAAAGGTGCTACCACCTTGGATTTAGCGTTTGAAATACACACGGCCTTAGGGTATAAATGCATTGGAGCCAAAGTCAATTACAAGCTGGTTCCGCTTAGTTACGAGCTGAAGAGTGGGGATCAGGTGGAAATTATTACCTCTGAAAAACAACAACCCAAATATGAGTGGTTAGGTTTTGTAACTACCGCCAAAGCCAAAACACGGATCAAAGAAGCGTTTAAAAAAGAGCGAAAAACACTCATTGACAAAGGTGAAAAAACACTTCAGGAAGCATTACACGAAAAAAAGCTCACCATCAATTCACGCATCCTGAAGAAAATTCAGAATTTTCATAACATTGAAGATAAGGAGGAACTCTATTTTCGAATTGGAAAAGGATCGGTTAAACTGGATAATCTCCCCAAAATATTAGCCACTAAAACCTCCAACAAATGGATTCGCTACTGGCGCTTATCACTGGGTATCTCCTCCCCTTCAAAACCATCTTCTTCGGACAGTGACGATAAAACTTCGAAACAAAAGGCCTTGTTTTTATCAGATTCCAATGACGAAGAACACTACACCATTGCAGAATGCTGTCATCCCATTCCGGGTGATGATATTTTAGGATATCTGGACGACGAGGATCATCTCATTCTTCATAGCCGGAAATGCCCCATCGCCATTAAATTAATGTCTAGTCAAGGGAACCGCATCGTCTCCGCCAATTGGGAATCGCACAAGATACTTTCCTATTTAGCCAATATTAGTGTCTCCGGCATTGATCAAATTGGCATTGTCAATAAAATTACCAAGGTGATTTCCGATGATCAAAACGTGAACATGCGGTCCATTAACATAGAAAGCCACGATGGTATTTTTGAAGGTGAAATATACCTCTACATTCATAACATTGAAGATTTAAACAACCTAATTTTCAACCTCATGAAAATAAAAGGCATCCATAACGTAGCTCGCAACGAACGAATCAAGAGCTGATTTATATTTATTCTAAACAACTGTTTTATTTTTACCTGAAATTGCTTATTTTTAGGCCCTATTTTAATTGAGACTATATATGGATAAGGCCAACACCAAGGACGTGGTAAAGCAGTTGTTTACTGAATATCTTCAGAAAAATGGTCATCGCAAAACGCCTGAACGCTACGCTATTTTAGATGAAATATATAGTCGTGAAGGTCACTTTGACATAGAGTCTTTGTACATCTTCATGAAAAATAAAAACTACCGTGTTAGCCGGGCTACTTTATATAACACCATCGACTTACTACTGGATTGTAAATTAGTCATCAAACATCAGTTTGGCAAAAACATCGCGCAGTTTGAAAAGGCCTTCGAATCCAAACAACATGATCACCTGATCTGCACGCAATGCGGAAGTGTAGATGAATTTTGTAACCCGGGAATACAAGCTGTTTTAGACAATGCCTCTACTTTTTATAGTTTTAACGTGTCACACCATTCGCTCTACATTTATGGCACTTGCAAGGCTTGCATGAATGGCCAGAAACCAAGCAACGATAAATCATGCTAAAGAATAAGAAACGTTAAAAAAGGATTGCAGCTCAAAAATAACCCATAAATGCAAACGCATTTAAGCAGAATATACCTATTTTTACATGTCGGAATTTTGGGGCAACCTGAAAGTCCGATTTTTAATGTTTACACATCTGTTTAACACCAGGTAAACTAAACATATTTCAAGCCGCCGGTGTTTACGCGAAACATGACCGAGCGGCTAAAGTAGTGCCAACAAAGGCTCAATAGCCATAAATCTAAAGCATAAGAAAATGAAGGTTGATGTATTATTGGGACTCCAATGGGGAGACGAAGGAAAAGGTAAGGTGGTAGATGTATTAACACCAAAATACGACGTCATTACCCGTTTTCAGGGAGGTCCGAATGCCGGTCACACATTAGAGTTTGACAACTTTAAGCACGTCTTACACAACATCCCGTCCGGTATTTTTCATACCAACAAAGTCAACATTGTAGGCAATGGTGTAGTACTCGATCCGATTACTTTCAAGCATGAAATTGATCAGTTGAAAGAAAAAGGATTTGACGTCACCCGCAACCTCTACATTTCTAAAAAAGCCCATTTGATTCTTCCTACACATCGCATTTTAGATGCCGCTTCGGAAGCGTCAAAAGGTAAAACCAAAATTGGTTCTACTTTAAAAGGCATTGGCCCCACTTACATGGATAAAACCGGTAGAAACGGCATGCGTGTGGGTGATATCCTGAATAACTTCGACGAAAAATACGAAGCACTCAAAGAGAAACATATCAAACTGCTTGAGATGTACAATTTCGAGTTCAATATTGAGGAGTTCGAAAAAGGATTGCAAGAAGGTATTGAAACGTTGAAAAGCTGCATTCTTATTGACAGCGAACACGAAATTAACAAATACCTGCGTGAGGGAAAAAGCATCTTAGCCGAAGGCGCACAAGGGACTTTGCTGGACATCGACTTCGGGTCGTATCCATTTGTGACTTCATCCAATACTATTTGTGCGGGAGCTTGTACCGGTATGGGCATCGCCCCAACCAAAATTGGTGAAGTATTTGGTATTTTCAAAGCCTATTGCACGCGCGTTGGAAGCGGCCCCTTCCCAACAGAGCTATTTGATGAGACAGGAGATGAAATTCGCAAAGCCGGTAATGAATTCGGTTCCACAACCGGTCGTCCGCGTCGTTGTGGATGGGTGGATTTAGTCGCCTTGAAATACTCCGTGATGCTAAATGGTGTTACCCAATTAATCATGACCAAAGGAGATGTGTTAAGCGGATTCGAAACCATTAAAGTGGCTACTGCCTATAAAATGAATGGTCAAATCACCGAAGAATTCCCATTTGAATTATCCGATGATGTAGAACCCATTTATACTGAACTTCCCGGATGGAAACAAGACTTAACTGGTATTAAGTCAGAAGATCAATTCCCTCAGGAGCTCAAAGATTACATTGCGTATTTGGAGAAAGAACTGGAGGTGCCGATCACAATTGTCTCGGTAGGTCCTGACAGAGACCAAACGATCGTTAGATAATAACATCAGATAACAATATAGAACAAGCCGGGTGTCCAAACATCCGGCTTTTTTATTTCAGCGCATAAAGGGCCAAATACATATCGGTTTCAGGATATAGCATGGCTTCCTGCGCACCCCAGGCAGGGCCTTCCTGATGATTACATAGTTGAAACCCCAGTTTTGAAAAAAGCGAAATGGACGCCTGATTTTCTTTCCGGATAACAGCAATAAGAAATTCAAATCCTTCCTTTTGACAAAACTGCAATTGACGTTTCAGCATTTTTTCGCCATACCGCCGATGCCGATAAAGTGCATTCACATGCAAATCATAAGACACACAATACTGATAAGCCTTTTCCTCAAATCGCCCCGCCATAACTTTTGAGATGGCGACACACTTGCCTTGACCATTCAAAATTCGAAATTCGCGCACCGGATATTCTGTATCCTGAAACCGAATCATGGATTTAACCGATTGTATTTCGATCGGTTTTGTTTTTAATCCTCGCAGGTCAGAATAAAAATAAACCCCCTTCAAAACAACATTCCTTAGGCAGCATATCTTTTCCATCCCCTAAAAATAAAAGGAATAACTCATAATTGCCTATTTTTACATTAAAATTTTGATGCTATGATCACGCGGCCAACATTACTTTTGGATAAAACAAAATGCCTTGCCAACATTGAGCGCATGGTAAATAAAGCTCATCACAATAACACATTGCTTCGCCCCCATTTTAAAACCCATCAATCAGCTGAGGTTGCCAATTGGTTTCGCGATAAAGATGTACACTGTTGTACAGTATCATCTGTTAAAATGGCAGAATACTTTGCCCAAAATGGTTGGACGGATATTACCATCGCTTTTCCGGCCAACCTACTGGAAGTTGCAGCTATTGATAAGCTGGCCGAAAAAATTAACCTGAACTTGGTGGTTGAATCTCCTGAAACCATTCAATACTTCGAAAAACACCTCTCCCATCCCGTGGGTGTGTATATCAAAACAGACACCGGATATGGCCGTACAGGAGTGGAGGCCGAAGATTACCCAACCATGCAGCATCTGATGGGCATTCTTAAAACATGTAAAAACTTGATTTTAATTGGCTTCCTATGTCATGCGGGTCATACTTACAAGGCGACTGATGAAGAAGCCATTATAAACATCCTGAACACCTCCCGCCAACAGTTATTGGCCCTAAAAACATTCATGGCTGGTGATTTTCCATTGATTCAACTCTCTTATGGAGACACCCCATCCTGTGCAATAAGCGATGATCTTTCTGATTTTGATGAAATCAGGCCCGGAAATTTTGTGTTTTATGATGAAATGCAGGCAAATCTCGGTAGCTGTCAACGTTCAGACATTGCCGTTAGCCTCATTTGCCCGGTCGTTGCCAGCTATGCACATAAAGGAGAAATCATTATTCACGGAGGAGCGGTACACCTCTCCAAAGACTACATAATGGATTCCAATGGCGAGCCTTATTATGGTGTTGCAGTAAAATTTGATGGCCAAAACTGGCACGCCGATGAAGTATTAGGTTTTGTTTCCAAAGTATCCCAGGAACATGGAACTATAAAAGCAGACAATCACATCATAAGCCAAATAAAGATCGGTGATCGGATCGCCATTCTACCCATTCATAGCTGTCTGACCGCTAATCTCATGAAGGAATATCAACTAACCGGTGGAGAAACGATTAAAATGATGATATAATAGCGTCTAGGCGTGCTTCTGCGTTAGCAGCTTTCCGATCAGAAAAGCCATTACTGTAACCAGGTAAAACTGCCCGCATAAGGTTACTAATAACGCCATGGACTTGGCGAAAGGCCTCACAGGTAACAAATCGCCATACCCCAGCGTGGTCATGGATACAAAAGCGTAATAGATGGGATCAAAGAAATCCTCCCCCTCTATTGACACCGTAAAATTAAAGGACCCGGGAAAAGCAATGATGACCAGACTAAACAATACACCAAATCCAACGCCCATCAGCAGATAGCCATTCACAGCTTCCACAATAACGAGCGAATTAACTTCTGATTTTCGCGACACCACGAGGATAAATTTAAAAACACGGACCATGAAAAACAGTATTAAAAATCCCTTGGCCAAAAAGTTTAAACCAGTCAAATCAATCACCCGAGTCACCCAAATGGCCAAAATAGCAATTACCAGCTGAAGCATGGCTCGCTTCTTTCCGCCTTCACGAGTGGCATACACCGACAAAAGCACGATAAACGACAAAAATATATCGAATAAGCGATAAGAAATTACCGTAGATAACATTGGCAATACAAAGATGGTAATGGATAGCAATAGAAACAATCCCCAATTACTGGCCATCTGACTAAAATTTTTGGTGAATCCCTTGGGTGAAATCATACTTTGGTCACTTTTTTATTTAGATACCTTACAAATCTAGCGGAATCCATTAAAAAACGGAACACTTTTCGTTTCTTCACGTTAAATAACGCTTGATTCAAAAATAAAGTCCGTACCAATGAAACATAGTTACTTATTGATTACCATCTTATCGATTCTATTACTTCATGGATGCGCCAGCAAACGCTATGTGAAGAAAGCTGCCGAATTTGATAATGCCGGATTATACAGCGATGCAGCTGACATGTATTACCGGTCACTGCAAGCCAACGATAAGAACATCGACGCTAAATTAGGTTTACAACGTACTGGTCAGATGGTACTGGATGACAAAATCAAAGAGTTCAAAAGTCAATATACAAGTGGAACGGCCAAAGATGCTGTATACGCTTTTCGCAATGCCGAAGGGTATTACAAGCAGGTGCAAGCGGTTGGGGTACAACTTCAGCTATCCGAGGAACAAAGGGCCTATTACCGGGAAGTGGAGGATTTATATCTGAACAAAGTGTACCAGGAAGCCATGAAAGCCCTCAACCTGGAAGAATTTACCAGTGCTGAACAGCAGTTTTCGGAAATATTAACCATCAATGCGGCGTACAAGGATAGCAAAACCCATTGGACCACGGCCAAATACGAACCCATCTACCGGCAAGCAAATGAGTATTTGTCCAATAATCTGTTCCGAAAAGCCTACTATGATTTTGAATCGATATTAAAGGGCACCGGCGGGTACAAAAATTCACTGGAACTGAAGGCCGACGCTTTGGAGAAAGCCATGATTACCATAGCAGTGGCTCCTATCGGTTATTCCAATGCCACGCAAAAGCCTGTGGCTTTGCAGCTCAACACAAAGATTGTTAGTCAGATTAACGCACTAAAAACACCTTTTTACAAGGTGATCAGCGATCAGGTAGTGAGTTCGTCGTCAAATATAAACATCAATAACGATCCGGCCGCTGCCATTCAATGGCTAAAAAGAATGGGCGCAAACATTCAGGCTAAAACCATCTTAACCGGCAAAATTGTGCGCTACGCCAAACGCACCGGATCGCTTGTTAAATCGGAGAAGAAAGCCTACCGAAAAACCATGGTAAAAGTAGTGGATAAGGAAACCAATTTACCGGTAGAGAAAGCTATTTATGACAAAGTGCGCTATTTTGAGTTCCAGCAAACCAACACCGTCCAGTTCACCATTCAATACACCCTGCTAAATGTGGAGACCAGTGAAATTATAATCTCGGATGTGTTCTCCCACGAAGAGAAACCGGAAATCTATTACGCCACTTTCGACGGCGACTACAAACAGCTTGTTCCAGGCTACTGGAAATACATGGATAAAGATTCAGAAAGTGATAACGTGTATGATGATGATAATTCACGGGGTAAATTACATCAACTCTTCAAAAATTCGAAAAAGATAAAAAGTACTGATACCATCGAAAAAGAGATGATGGATAAATGTGCTGCACAAATCGCCAGTCAAATTGAAGCCTATAACCCGGAAAACTAATCACCACTATGTTGAAATACATTTTACTTTTGATCCTATCTACAGGCCTGGTACTGAGCAGCTGTTCGTCGAAAAAGAAACAAGCCGAATTATTGGAGATGAGCAAACCCGTCTGGTTAAAGGAGCGTCCGATACACCCCAATTATTGGTACGGAATTGGCATCACCCCTAAAGTGGGCGGTGCCATGTTCTTCGAAGAAAAAGCAAAAGAGCGCGCCTTAGCCGATCTGTCTAAACAAATCAGTACGCAGATATCATCAGAATCTGATTTTTACAAAGTAGAGGACACCAATGGTGTGCGGGAATATATTCAAAGTCGGATCAAAGCGACATCATCGGAATTTTTGGAAGGCTATGAATACCTGGACAAATGGCAGGATGACAAAAACTACTATGCTTACTACCGTCTTTCCAAACAGGAGTTTTATGCTCGTAAAGCCCAACGCAAGGCCGATGCCATCTCCAATGCTACCTTGAAATTCCAACAAGCCCAGGCAAAGGAAGCCCTTCATGAACATATGGTGGCCATTGAACTGTATGCCGCCTGCATGGATGTATTAAGTGGGTACATGAATGAAGAAGCAGCAGCTACGATTGACGGCGAGAAGACCGACTTAATTGCTGAAAGCAAAGATCGCATCAGTAAACTCATTCAATCGTTTGATATCAAAGCTGACAATGATCAAATTGTCTCCTTGTCTGGATCTCCGGTAAAAGAAGGCTATCTGCAATTTTCTGTTTATGACGCTTCCGCGCATGGTGTGTCCAATGTGCCGGTTCGCTTTCATTACTCGGGTGGTTACCTGATGAATGAATTGGCAAAAAGCTCTGAAACAGGACATGTCGCCTCTCCTGCTTTCAAAAAATCAACCACTAAAACCGAAGAGCAACTAACCGCCGAAATTGACTTAATGAACCTGGGCCGCCAGGTCACCAAGAACCTCTATGTTCGAAAAATAATTGAAAAACAAAAACCAAACAAAGTGGAAGTGAAGGTTATTAACCAATAACCAACGAAAACATATCCTTATCAGGCTCCACGATGGTGGGGCCTTTTTTTTCCGCAATAGTTCATTGCTAATGGATACGGTCACATCAAATTTTAAAGATAGAAAGAGACCCTCACTTGATCCGTCACACGTCATCCGAAAAAGCGGAAGATATTATCAGGTAAATGAGCAATTATTGGGAAGGCGAAAGCGATAATCACCGGCGTAATGCCAATTATGATTTCATCCGGGCTATTATCTTCTACAAGCGGGCATTCAATATTTGTAGCGGAGAATTGTCAGCAGTAAGCGGAGGATTGTCAGCAGTAAGCGGAGGATTTCCCAGCATGTAATACTTCCGCCAAGCTTTGTAAACAGCCCGCCAGACCGGTATAACCCTATCCTGTTCAAAAAAAATCGTCCGCTTAGACGTATAAAACCGCCGCTACACTTATAAATTATCCGCTAATCTGATTGAACTGCCCGCTACAATTATTAACTCTCCGCTTACGGCATGCAAGCGTCCGCTACAAGATTACAGCATAAAAAAAGAGCTGCCCAATGGACAACTCTTCTATCTAGGTTAATCTATTATCATTACATGGCATAATGCAACACCCCTGTTGGTCCCAATGGTAAACCGGTTAATAACCATACGGCTAAAAGAATCATCCAGGCTATCATGAATACAATAGAATATGGCAACATGGTTGAGATGATGGTTCCAATACCTGCCTTCTCATCATACTTTTGAAAATAAACAATGATGAGGGCAAAGAAACTCATCATGGGTGAAACAATGTTGGTGGCACTATCGCCAATGCGGTATACTACTTGCGTTAATTCAGGCGAATAGCCCAGCATCATAAACATCGGCACAAAAATAGGCGCTAACAGTGCCCATTTAGCGGAGGCACTTCCCATCACCAGGTTAATCATACCACAGAACAGGGCAAACATCAGCATCAAAGGGATCACACTTAAATCTAACGCCCGAATGGCATTGGCTCCATTCACCGCCATTACCAGACCAAGATTACTCCAATTGAAATAGGCCACAAATTGAGCTGCAAAGAACACTAATACCAGGTAGGGTCCTAATGACTTGGCCGCTTCCCCCATAGCTCCCATAATGTCTTTACTATCTTTGTATTTACCGGTAATCATTCCATACACAATACCACAGGCACCAGCCCATAAAAACAATACCGCAACTACCCCTTTTAACAAGGGCGATGTTAACAGTTCACCATCCGCTCCGCGCAAAAAACCATCGGCAGGAATCAGTCCCCAGGCTATCAAACCCAGAAATATGAGAGATACGATACTCACCCAACGCACCCCTTTTTTCTCCGTTTTTGTAAGCGGATCCAGTCTTGTCTCCTCTTCCGAGACTTCCCCTTTATACTCGCCAAACCGAGGTGCTATAATTTTCTCGGTCACCCAAGTACCAACCAAAGCGACCATAAAAGTAGAGATCACCATGAAATAATAGTTACTCACGGGATTCACGGTGTAAGCTTTGTCCACAATGTGAGAAGCTTCTTCGGTTAATCCTGCTAACAGGGGATCGATGGTACCAATGATCAAATTGGCACTAAAACCACCAGACACACCTGCAAAAGCAGCAGACATACCCACCAGCGGATGTCGTTTGGCGACTAAAAAGATAATCCCACCCAACGGCACCAACAACACATACCCCACACTGGAAGCTACATTGGACATGATACCGGCAAAGATGATCACGAAGGTTAACAAACTTTTGGGCGCCGCCAAAACCAACTTACGAATGAGGGCACCAATCAAGTCTGATTTCTCAGCCAATCCAATCCCCAACATGGCCACCACCACAATACCCATAGGGGCAAATCCGGTGAAATTCGTAACCATCTCGGTTAAAATGCGCCGCAAGCCATCTACTGATAATAGGTTGATGACTTGAATCTCCACCCCTGTAGTGGGATGAGAAGCAGTTGTGCCGATCCAGGCAAACAAGCCCGAGAACAGCAATATGGTAACTGCAAATATTCCAAATAACAAGGCCGGATGCGGCAATACATTACCCACACGCTCCACACTATTCAGAAAAATGGTGACAAACGATTTCTTTTCCTTTTTTCCCACTACTCCCATTATTAAAGACCTTTAATATTAAAGGGAACGAAAATATAAAAAAACAGGTCAGCAAAAGAATACAAATCACAATCTTTCACGCTGTTGATCTGTTGTACAACATAAAAAAAAGAGCCGCCTATAAGGCAGCTCTTTCAAATCGTTATCTAGATCAGTAATAACCTTAAGATGGATTTTCCAATCCGAATCCTTGTTCTCTATCTGATTTTTTCAACATGAACGACAGGAAGATTGAAACAACACCACACAACACCAATACTAAAATTGGAATGGTATAATCGAACGGAGGTATTTCACCTGTTAATTTCAACGCAGAAATTTTTTCTGCAATTTGAACTTTATCCAAACCAGCAGCTTCAAATCCTGCACGGAAATCTTCTGTTACCTTGATTACCGATGGATTCACGGCATTCAATAAGGCCCCAATGCCCCAGAAGAAAAGCCCTAAGCCCCAATTCTGAATGGTAAACATAGAAGCGTAAGCCGTTCCCAACCGATTTTCAGCCACAATTTTGGCCACAGAAGGCCACATGGCTGCTGGCACCAATGAAAAGGCAACCCCTAAACTAAGCAGTCCGAAATAACCCAATAATTCGCTCTGAAATACCGACAATGAAAGGTGGGCAAAGATCAACAATAATGATCCTAGAATCATTAAAGAGGCTGCTCTACCGTTTTTGTCTACATAACTACCGAAGATGGGTGTGAAAAGAATCGTTCCCATCGGGATTAATGAGGCCGTTTTAGGTCCGTTCACCAACCAGACACTAAACACGTCTTTCAAACTGTAAACAAAGGCACCAAATAAGGCTCCAATAACCACAATGCTGATTACTTTCGATGGAAAGGACTTCATTTTTGATGGTACCATGGAAAAGGCTAAACCAAAAATAAACAACAGAATATAGATAGAAGCCGTTCCAATGGAATTACTTCCGAACAACACAAAATTTCCTGCTTCTGGTAATGCATATGAGAATCCAAATTTATTCACCAGCAAATCCGGAGCATACTGGATAAACGGGAATACAGCCGCATAAAAAGACACACACAATAAAGCAATAAATACGAATGATTTATTGGTGATCAATTTAATCAAATCACTGAATTTGAACTCTTCGTCTTCAGCACCTTCTTCAACAGTAGCACCAATCTGTTTGTCCAGTTTAATATCGAAAAACAGGTAAATGACAAACATCAACAGAGAGATACCAATCAACGCTGCAGCAAACGTTACAGCTGGCGATACAACACCGCCACCAATGTCCAATGAAATGGCTAAACCAAGGGCGGAGCCTAAACGTCCAAATCCCATGTTAATGGCCATCGCCAAGGCCAACTCATACCCTTTGAACCACTTCACAATGGTACGGGTAGCCACCACGCAGACCACTTCGAGGCCAGATCCAAACATCACTCGACCAATGATCATCCAGGTTAACATGACAGATTTATCATCCCCAAAGAAACCGGCAGCTGCCATGGCTGAAATAGCCGCACCTAACGTAGCTAAGCCCCCAAATGCCAAACCAGCAATGCGAATACCCCATTTATCCAGGATGATACCCCCAATGATGATCATACCAAAAATATTGGCAATGGTGGTAAAACCCAGCATTCGTCCAAACTCTTCACTATTGATCCCTAGCTCGGAATCCATCAGACCTTTTAACGATCCGAAGAAATCCTGAAACCAGTAGGTTGAGAACAGTAATGTACTTACCAGGACTAATACCAACCAACGCATGGCAGCATTGTCCTTTAATGTTTTTTTAATTGCTTCCATTATTTTATATTATCGTATTCAAATTAGGCTTTCACAGGAATGTTTTTCAATGTTTCAACCAGGTAATCCCAGAATTTCTCACATGTTTCGATGTTTACTTTTTCATCGGGTGAGTGTGGAAAACGAATGGTTGGTCCAAAGGAAATCATATCCCAATGCGGATAGGCACTACCTAAAATACCACATTCCAAACCGGCATGAATACCTTTAATCTCAGGAATTTTTCCCCATTTGTTATTGTACACATCCTGCATGGTTTTCAGGATAGGCGAATCCATGTTTGGTTTCCATCCCGGATACTGACCACCAAAGTTGACTTCGGCACCGGCTAAACGAAATACACTTTCGATGGATGATTCTAAATCTTCTTTGGCAGAATCAACCGAACTACGGATTAAGCAATTAACGCTAATGATGCCGTTATTAGACTTAATAATAGCCAGGTTAGTAGAAGTCTCCACTAAACCTTCCATATCGCTACTCATGCGCATCATGCCATTGGGGCATCCTTGCACGGCATTAATCAAGTCATCTTGAGTGACTTCATCAATCAAGGAAGCTGGCACATCTGTTGTTTCTGCTACAAACTTGATGCTTGGCTCCACACCTGCATATTCAGCTTTGTAGATATCTTCAAATTCTTCGATTGCTTCGATCAATTCATCGGTGTTATCAGCAGGCAAAGTCACCACAGCAAATGCTTCACGCGGAATGGCATTGCGTAGGCTACCACCATCAACAGAGGCTAAACGGGCATCTAAGCTGGCTACTGCGAACTTCATGAAACGGAACAATAGTTTATTGGCGTTAGCTCGTCCGATATTAATATCTAATCCTGAATGGCCACCTTTCAAACCAGTCACGCTCAACTTAAACGCTACTGAACCAGCAGGTACTTCAGCGTCGGTATATTTGAAGGCAATATTGGCATCGGTACCACCAGCGCAACCAACATACAATTCACCCTCATCCTCTGAATCCATGTTCAACAAAATATCACCTTGCAATAGACCTGGCTTCAACGCATTGGCACCTGTCATGCCAGCTTCTTCATCCATGGTAATCAAAGCTTCCACCGGACCGTGTACCAAATCATTGGCTTGTAAAACAGCCATAGCAGCAGCTACACCAATACCATTATCCGCACCTAAAGTGGTTCCATTGGCAGTTACCCAACCATCTTCGATCAAGGTTTCGATGGGATCAGTTTCAAAATTGTGGTCTTTATCGCTGTTCTTTTGAGGCACCATATCGATGTGTCCTTGCAGGATGACCCCTTTTCGGTCTTCCATACCAGGTGTAGCAGGTTTACGAATGATAACGTTACCCACTTCGTCGCGAATGGTTTCTAAACCCAGATTCTTACCGAATTGCTCGATGAAGTCAATGGCTTTGCCTTCCTTTTTAGAAGGACGAGGAATTTGTGTTAATTTATAAAAGTTTTCCCACAAGCCCTGTGGGTTTAACTTTGCAATTTCGTTGCTCATAACTTGACTATTTTAAGGGGGATTTTTCGTTTATATTTATTTTAATTATTCCTTCGAAATGCTTTTCAAAGCACCAGTTACCGGATTCAATTCAATGCGTACATCATCCCGCTCCAACACCTCGGAAGGCATGGATAACACCTGTCCGTATTGCGCCAAATACACTTCTTTTTGACTCAACAAGATATTGCGGTCAATGATTTTCACCTTTGCTTTAGCTGGTCGGCAATAAAAAAGCCCGTTCCGAACTTCCTCTTTATTTTTTGAATCAATGACTATTTGTTTCGGCAATAATTTTTGGTTATCCACCTCAACCTCCACATATACGGGCGTTCCACTTAAATCCATTTTATCAACAATACCTTTCAGCGTTGAAAATCGGAATAATACCGTATTATTAACTGCCATGGGCTCTGCCAGCACATCAAACACCTGAGTGGTTTGATAAGTATTTTTCTTACCAATAAACAACTCCATAAAGTCTGTTTCCAACTGATTCAGTTCTCGCACAGATATTTCATAGGAAAGACCGTCAGGAGGCAAATGCTCATAATCACTGGCTAATATTTTAAACCGCCGCTTACGAACTTTATAAATAAAGTTGGCAGCTTCCTCAGCCATGGCAGCGGTCGATGTTTTCACCAACTGCTTTTCCAACATAGAGACATTATTAAAGTTCATATCTTTGAGCTGCGGGAGTTCCTCGGCCGAAAAGTCCATTAAAGAGGCTTCACAGACAGGAGTTTGTTTCAAATTAACACCTGCTAAAAGCCCTTCCTCCGTTAAGTTTAGAAAGGGAGCCACAGAGGGGCCTGAGAAAGCAACACTAAACCGCTTATCAGGATCCGGTTTTCCAACCGTTTTAATACGCACACATTTAATTTTCCACTCCTCTTTATCTTCTGTAACCACATCTGTGACATTCAACATTTTCTGGGAGTAACGGTAAAAAGGGCCCACCTGACTAATGGTCTTTTCCACATCTACTTCCACGCGAACAATGGTAGTGGGCAGCGAATAAACCAAAGCATTCGTGGTAGCATCGGATAAGGAATTGACATCCTTCACATTTATTACTGAAGGAATTTTTTGCTCAGAAGCACAGGAAAGTAGAATCACTCCTGTTAACAGAGATAATATTGCTTTCTTCATCTTATAAGTTACTTTTCTATGGAGTCTGAATAGTTAAAAAAATACATTTTTTCAAACAAAAACAGGCCAGCTTCAAAGGTAACCGAAAAAATTAAAATGCCAAGATGATAATTATCGTCTTAATTGCTTAAAAGCTGAACCTAAAGCCTCAACAATTCCACCAGCAGTAACCCCTTCGTAAGCCATTTGCGTCAACACAAGATCACCGGCCAATCCATGAACATAAACACCTAATCGAGCAGCCTCCGGCGCCTCATATCCTTGAGCTAAGAGCGAAAGAATAATACCTGTTAACACATCGCCACTGCCGGCGGTGGCCATACCGGGATTACCCGTTGAATTAAAGTAGCATTGTCCTTCGGGCGTTACAATAGTGGTATGCGCCCCTTTCAGCACCACCACTATTTTGTATTGTTGGGCTAAGGCGATGGCTTTTTGAAGGCGATGGTAACCATCATTACTGCTTCCTGTCAGGCGATCAAATTCACCTGGATGCGGCGTAAGGATGGCATTGGCGGGCAATACGTTAAATAGGTCTTTATGTTCAGATAGAATATTTAAGGCGTCGGCATCCAACACCAGAGATTGACCTTTTATGCTTTGCAATAAGTTCTCCAGGGCTTTCTGGGTATTGGGTTTCTGCCCAATGCCGGGTCCTACTCCAATGGCGGTAAACGTGTTTAAGTCGGGAAACTCAGATATTAAATAGTCAGAACGATCCACACTCACCATGGCTTCGGGCACAGCTGTCTGAAGAATTACATAACCCACATGGGGGACATGAGTTGTCAATAACCCAACACCCGAATTTAAACATCCCTTGGACGCTAACACAGAAGCCCCCATCTTTCCATAACTCCCGCTTATTAATAAGGCATGCCCAAACTGTCCCTTATGCGCAAAAGAGTGCCTTCCTTTTAAGATGTCTTTAAAATCATTTGCTTGTTGATAGTCCCAATCTGTTGTGGTTCCTTCAATTTTATCGGGATGCAAGCCAATGTCCACCACTTCCCATTGTCCCACATACACTTCATTCTCGGGCAGAAGAAAAGCCAGTTTGGGAAATTGAAAAGAAACAGTGTAGTCAGCTTTAATAATCCCGTTTAAATTATTTGAAGAATTATCCTCCCCAAATAAGCCCGATGGGATATCAATTGCCACTACTGTATTTGGTAATTCATTGATTTGTGACACAACTTCCTGCACTAATCCCTCCAGGGGACGATTCAAACCAGACCCGAATAACCCATCAATAATAACTGCTTCTGGTTTTATTAATCCTAATTGATCGTACTCCGAAAGTATATTTATACAGGTGGTATCAATGCTTTTCAAACGGTGCAAATTAATTTCCGCATCTTTAGAAAAGCGCCCCGAGGGACTAACCAGCCAAACCATGGCCTTGCGTCCACTGAGTAATAACAAACGGGTGATGGCCAAGGCGTCGCCGCCATTATTTCCAGGACCTACGAGCAGGTTCACTTCCTCAGAAGGAAAGTGCTTAATAAACCATTTATAGAAAGACAAAGCCGCACGTTCCATCAGGTTGATGGATAAAATGGGTTCTTTTTCAATGGTAAACTGATCTATTTCTGAAATCTGCTGGACGGGAAAAATCTTCATATAAGTGAATTGATAGGTTATTAATCAAATATACAAACAACAGGCAATGGTAACACGAATCCGAAGGCGAAATATACTAGATGACAAGATTTCAAATGACTTTTTAATGCCTATCTGGTAACAAATCCAAACAGATCCCTTGACCACATATAAATAAAGAACAAATGTTATAAAACACACATCAGCTACCCCTCTACCTGTCAGTTGATTAAGTTACAAGCTATAATAACACTGACACTTACGATTTGTAAGAGTAGCAAATTTATCTATTTTTGTTTCGAACATAAAAAATTAACTAACTAAAAATTAAACAGATATGTTTAAAGGACATCCTAAAGGAATGATTGCTGCGGCATTAGCTAATATGGGAGAACGTTTTGGCTTCTATATTATGATGGCAATCTTAACACTGTTTATTTCTGCTAAGTTCGGTTTATCAGAAACAACAACAGGGTATATTTTCTCTGCATTTTATGCCTCAATTTACCTTTTAGCATTAGTTGGCGGTAGAATTGCCGACAAAACCCAAAATTACAATGGCACAATTTTAACGGGGCTAATCGTTATGGCTGTCGGATACGTAATGATAGCGATCCCCACCCCAACACCCGTACCAAATCAAGCTTTATATCTGGGTATTACTTGTTTCGGCTTATTTGTAATTGCTTTTGGTAATGGTTTATTCAAAGGTAACTTACAAGCTCTTGTTGGTCAAATGTACGACAAGAAAGAGTTCAGGGACAAAAGAGAATCAGGATTCCAGTTATTCTATATGTTTATCAATATTGGTGCTCTTTTTGCTCCTTTCATTGCAGTAGGTGTTCGTAACTGGTGGTTAAAAGCAAATAACTTCTTATACAATTCTTCTTTACCTGAATTATGCCATGAATATATTGGTCATGCTAAAGCAGGTACTTCAATGCCAGCTGGAAGAATGGAGCAGTTAACTACTTATGCAAAAGAAGTAATGGCTGATGGAAGTACTACTCCTGAATTAGGAACCTTTGTAAACGATTACCTGAACATATTTGGCGCTGGTTTTCAATACGCTTTCATGTCAGCCATTATTATGATGGGAGTTTCATTGATTATTTACATTGTAAATAAATCAAAGTTCCCTGACATGTCTGCTAAAGCTAAACAAGCTGACAAAGAAGCTCCTTCAAAAGAAGAAATCCAGATGGATATTAAAGAAATTAAGCAACGTGTTTATGCTTTATTTGCAGTATTTGGTGTTGTTATTTTCTTCTGGTTTGCATTCCACCAAAATGGATACTCATTAACTTTCTTTGCCAGAGACTATATTGATTTGAGTGCTATTAAGCTTGACTTAGGGTTCACGCAGATTATTGGTGCAGAAATATTTGCTGCTGTTAACCCAATTTTCGTAGTATTCTTGACTCCTGTTATTGTATGGTTCTTCGGATTCATTGAGAAAAAAGGACTTAACCTTTCTACTCCTAAAAAGATTGCATTCGGTATGGGGATTGCTTCTTTAGCTTATGTATTCTTGATGATATACTCTTTTGCATTGCCTACAAAAACAGATTTATCAGGAATGACTCCTGAGGCTATTGAAGCAATTAAGTTAACTCCATGGATTATGGTTGGCTTATATTTCATCCTAACAGTAGCTGAGTTATTTATCAGTCCACTCGGAATAGCATTCGTAGCAAAAGTAGCTCCTCCTCACATGCAAGGTATTATGCAAGGTGCATGGTTAGCTGCAACTGCACTTGGCAACTCTATCCTATTTATTGGTGGTATCTTGTACACCAACAGTCCAATGTGGTTAACATGGTTTGTATTTGTTGCTGCTTGTGCACTTTCAATGTTTGTAATGCTAGGTATGGTAAAATGGCTCGAAAGAGTAGCGAAGTAAACTATGATCTTTACATATTTAAAAAGAGGCCCAACGGCCTCTTTTTTTATTTCACTTTATCATGAAGGATTAACATGGGGTGTTCGGGGTGTAACACCATTTGTTTGGTTACACTGGGATGAAACAGCCGTTCAAAGAACGTTTCATTATGCCGGACCATGGTTACAATATCGGCATCGTTATCATCCATGAACTTCAAAATTCCTTTACTCACATTATCTCCTTCAATAAAATTGAAGCTCAGATTCAATCCCTGAAAGTGACCAGAAATCTTTTCTTCAGCATCAAGCCGGTTAACGTAGTCATCTTCCATCACGTTAACAAACAATAATGCGGAATGAAATTGATGCGCCAAATCGCGCAACGGCTCCATGACTTCATCTCGATGCACATCTTTCAGATCGGTGGCAAACACAATTTTTTCCGGTTTTTTAAATTTCGCGTGTTTGGGTACCACCATAATTGCTGCATCCACATTCTTAATCACTTCATAAGCATTGCTACCCAACAAGAAGTTTTCTAAAGCTGTTTCGCCCCGGCAACCCATTACAATTAATTCAGGACGAAAATCAGAAATTTCCTGTTGTACCACATCAATTAAAGATCCAAATCGGGAGGCTAGTTCAACACGTGCATTGGGGAATCGCCGATGCAAGAGGGACAGTTCATTTTTTAAGCCTTTCAGGCTTTCTTCAGACAACTCTTCTTTGACCTGCATAATGTATGGACTGCCGCTGAACTCAAGATCATATGCATTTAATAAATCGAAGTATACCTTTTCGTTTTCAAACATCTTGAGAGCGTACATTGCGGCATTCCTGGCAGTATCAGAAAAGTCGGTCAACAATAAAATCCTTTTCATAACCCTAAAATTAAAATTTACCGCGGAAAGAAAATTCATACCGGTGCCGCAAGAAGACCGTAAGAAGACACACTACCGAACATTTTCGATAAACGACGCGCGTTCATGTGTTTATACGTATAAAAGGGGTAGAATGTTAGTTTCGTCGTCTACGAAAAGAGTTCATTGATCAATCATTTTAAACATTTTACCAATTTAAGGTAACTTTTTTGGAGGGGTAGATAAATTTAGGAGCTTTCGAAGCAATGTAGTAGTGCCAATCATTTAAACCTCTTTGTTCAGTCCTAACACAGAAAAGTTATCTGACAGAAATCGATGGAATGATTAATTCTCTTCCACAAAAATACGACGCAGAAGAAAACGACCTTCCAGATCTTGATCATCCACACTGTGTCCTTCCAACCACATGGGATCATCTAAAATAACCATCCGGTCATCGAGGCAATAATGAATTTCACTCTCTGATTCGATGATTTCATAGGATTGACCTTTTAACAGAAGCCGGTCCTCCATGATCTCACCAAGCACCTCTACTTTAATCACGAAGGGTTTTTCAAGATCAATGTATTCAGTGTATACCAATGAACCGGTGACCCGATCGCCATCCTGATTAAACACGGCATAACCCAGGTCAAATCCTGCACCAAACTCTTCGAAAAAATGCCAAAATCCAGTTATATCCATAATGATAAAAAAAAGAGTTGGCCACCATGGGCCAACTCTCAAAGATATATTTCAAAAACAAATTATGCTACAGCCTGACCAATCAAAATAGCAGCTACTAATGATAAAATGGCATATAACTCAGGGAATACAGCTAAAATCAATGACTTACCAAACACATCATGACCCGAACCAATACCTGCTATACCGTTGGCACATACTTGCCCCTGACGAATAGCTGATAATAAACCAACAACACCAAGCGCTAAACCAGCACCAAAAACAGCCCCTGCTTGCAACCAGGTAATATTCGTGGTTAATAATCCTTGCAACATAAAGTAACCAATGAAACCATAAAGCCCCTGAGATCCCGGCAATGCACTTAATGTCAAATAACTACCAAAAGCCGACTCATTTTTCTTCATGGCACCAATCGCCGCATTACCGCCCATTGAGGTACCATAAGCACTACCAATTCCTGTTAAAGCAACCATTAATCCGATTCCGATATAAGCAAATACAATAGCTTCCATAATTGAATATTTATTAAAATTGTTTACTAATTAGTTTGTTTTCTAAATGGATTATATGCCTTACCGCCCCCTTCGAAGCCGGCATTTTTATAAAATTCGACGAATGTTAAACGCAGTGGATGTACCATGGATCCAAGTCCAGACATAAAAATGTTAATGGCATGACCAACTACCAGGACGACCAGCATCAGAATAATGCCTACCCCTTGCATGATGATACCTGCTTCGGGATTCACTAATTTCAAGGCCAGATCATTAAAAACCAATCCTAAAATCGCACTGGCCAATCCTAAGGCAAAGAGACGTACATAGGATAACAAATCACCTACCCCACCAACAACGGTGTTATAAGCATCCCATAAGCCGGTTCCAAAATTCAGTAATAAGCTTTTACCCGGTGTATTCAGGAAAAAGATAGCCACGCCACAAAGTGCTGCGATCACGTAATAAGCCACATTTCCAAACTCAACGATCCCCTTCGACGACAAGAAATAGTTGACACCCGAAAAGATGATCAAAAAGGCCCATCCCAGCGTGGAAATAGCATATTTGAATCCCATTTGTTTCGTTGTTTTAGCAGCTCTCAGGAACATCCCAAACAGAATTTGAATCACACCCAAGCCAAGTGAGGCTTTAAACATGATGTCCTGAACCGTGATATCAGATGCTTTCATCGATGCGGCCAAATCACGATAAACCGGTAAGTTAGTATTATACAACTCGATACCAAAGAACGTCCCTCCTAAAATGCCAAAGAACATGGTTGACGCCCCCAGTAATTGAATCAACGATAAAATAGCTGGCTTCTCCGGCTTCTTCATTTTAAAATAAGTGGCCACGGCTACGAATAGTAATCCGTACCCTGCATCACTAAAACAAAAACCAAAAAACAACAGGTAAAAGGGTGCCAAAAACGGCGTTAAATCCAATTCACTGTAATTGGGTAAGGAGTAGAGATTACTGATCATCTCAAACAACCTGTTAAAGGCATTGTTCTTGAGCAACACGGGTGGTTTTTCACCAGGCTTGCACCGCTCTTTCATGTAAAAGAGACCTGCTTGTTCCAGCTTGCTTTCCAATTCCACCACTTTGGATTCAGGCACCCATCCTTCCAACATTTTCACAGCACCGTCTACTTGATCAGAAGTGTGAAGCTGAGCGGACTCAGAAGCCATTCTATCCTGTACTTCCAATAAATAGTGCTCCAACATTTCAACACCTTCATTGGCTAACTCTTTTAAACGGCCCTGCAACTGCACTCGTTCAGCAGCTACTTTGGTCAGCAGCACTTTTACATCGGCCAGTGATTCCTTAGGTAAACGAATCTCCTCAGCATCCAATTCAGGTGCTACCTGATCCTTTTCCAGGAAAAGCACAAAATATTTGTACCCTCGCTCTTCGGAGATAACGCCTATATTATATTCCTGTTCCCAGCTCGCATTAAACTTACGAGCCGCACAATAATAGAATTTGGCAGTTAAGCCGGCATCGGCCTGCAGCTGCTGTATGCTGTCATGAGAAAACTCACCCCATGGCTCCAATTGCTTCAGCTCCTTATCCAGAGCATTGTGTTGTTGCGTCAACTGCTCCAAATCGGCTTGAATGTCCTTCACGGCTGCCATCATCGATGCTCCATCGGTTGGAATATCGGAGGACGACAGAACCTCCTCTGTTTTTTCAGTCTTTAAAAACTTGATGGTTTTGGTCACCTCATTCAACAGGCGATAATCGTCCTGAATGGAGAGTGTCGGTTCATTTTCACTCTCAATGATGTGTACCACTCCCATCTGTTTCAACTCATTCAAAAAAGTTGAATACTCAGCATGAAAAACCAGAAAGGAATATTTATGCATCGGTATTATCATGACTCCACCTCCTGTTGTTGTTGACGGGTTTTCACAATTTTCTGCGCCGACTTCGATAAATTATCCTCGTCTTCAAGGAATCGCTTGATCTTCAAAATGGCATCCTGATAACCCGGAATCTGTACTTTCTCATAAAGGTTTACTTTCTGAGTCGTCTTCTTACGGGCAAAATCCAACAGGTTCATTTTTTGAAGATATACTTCCCGTTCAATGGCTAAACGCGCCATCTGTTCCACCAGTTTAATCCCATCCATCAACCACAAGGGCTGATTGAACATGACGAATGGTTGAATATCAAAAAGTACCTCTTCCAAAATTGGCGTTCTTACACCTGCCAATTTCTTGGCAGACAACTGTACATCTTGAATGCGGATAAGGGATGTATCAAATTCACCCCACAGACGAACCATGCCGTCATATTGGGCAATTTTATCCTCCAATTCTTTCACAAGCGCTCCGGCACGGTCTTTTGCTCTCTTCACCTCCATGCGCAAGGCCGCCTCTTTATTCTTCAGCGTGGGTAAGGCTTTTTCCCTTACCTTCAGCTGCTTTCCAAGGGCTTGCTGGGAGATTTTATTATATTGAAACTTTATAGACATATCCGGTATAATTAGATAATTAGACAATTAGATGAATTACATGCGTTTCTTCATTCCTAATAATCTACCCTCTTAAATCTTTACTTTTTATCCCAATACTGATCAACAAACTCTTGCTTGATTCCCACTTCCGCTTTAGTGAAGTGCTCTCGGAATAAGCCCCAAGCCGTTTCCAGCATCTCTTCGGCATCGACATTGATATCAATGGCCAATAGTTGATTGGAGTACGATTTGGCAAAGTCTAAAGTCCGCTCATCATAATCGGTCAAATCAAAACCATTCTCCATTTTGGTGCGTGCATTGGCCGCATCGGCATACAAACGAATGGCCGCATTCATCACTTGCGGGTGATCCTTACGGGTTTGCTTACCAATCACCAACTGCTTTAAGCGCGATAAGCTTCGGAACGGATCCACAATCACCTTGCTAATCTCCGTATCGCGACGCAGGAACAACTGTCCTTCGGTGATATAACCCGTATTATCCGGAATAGCATGCGTAATGTCACCACCCGACAGTGTGGTTACCGCCACAATGGTAATGGAACCGCCATCCGGGAATTGAACAGCCTTTTCGTAGATACGCGCCAAATCGGAATACAAGGAGCCAGGCATACTATCTTTCGAAGGAATCTGGTCCATCCGGTTAGATACGATACTCAGCGCATCAGCAAACAGCGTCATGTCCGTTAAGAGCACCAAAACTTTTTCTTTTTTATCCACTGCAAAATACTCGGCAGCCGTCAAGGCCATATCAGGCACCAACAAACGCTCTACCGGTGGGTTATCTGTAGTATTCACAAAACTGACGATTCGATCGAGTGCGCCTGCATTGTCAAATACATTCTTAAAGAACAGGTAATCATCGTTTGACAACCCCATGCCACCCAGAATAATCTTATCGGCTTCGGCACGCAAAGCTACGTTGGCCATTACCTGGTTATAGGGCTGATCGGGATCGGCAAAAAACGGAATCTTCTGTCCGGTCACCAAGGTATTGTTCAAGTCAATACCGGCAATCCCAGTAGCGATAAATTCAGATGGCTGCATGCGCCGTACCGGATTCACCGATGGCGATCCAATGTTACGGATTTCACCTTCTACCTCTGGTCCACCATCAATGGGCTGTCCATAGGCGTTGAAGAATCGACCGGCCAACTGATCGCTTACTTTCAATTGAGGTGGATGCCCTAAAAACATTACATCCGCATCGGTTGGGATACCTTCCGTTCCTGAAAATACCTGCAAGGTGACCTTCTCCTGGTAGATTTTCACCACCTGAGCCAAGCGCCCATTGACGAGAGCCAGCTCCTCATTGCCTACATCCGGGGCATTGAGCGTAACGGTAGCTTTGGTGATATTGGTGATTTTTGTATATACTTTTTGAAAAGCTTGAGTTTCCATGAATTCTATTTTTTCAATATTCTACAAACGCTGCGTTTAGTTTTTACGCACATCAAGCATAGCCTGCAACTCCTCGGTATAAGAATTGAATTTCTCGGATTTGAATTCAGAGTAGTTCATTTGCTTAAACTGATTGATGACTTGCTTGAAGAAAACAGATACCTCTTCAAAATTATCGAACTTGTACTCCCCATGAGCCACATCCAGCACTGCACCTAACATGTATTTCTGACGATCCATGGGTGTGGAACAATCAATTTTATCAAAGGCATCCTGCTGAAGGATGACGAAGTCAATCAACTCCCCTCTCCAGAACCGTTCATGGAATTCGATCGGTACTCCATCATCGCCCAGAATATTGATCTGCTCCATCGCCTCTTTACCTCTCAATAATAAATCCTTGGCAATAATTACGTTACCTAACCAATCCTCCGATACATGTTTGGCCAGATAGGCCTGCACTTCCGGATATTCCAGGTACTTGGAATAACTATCAATGGCATCAATCGCCGGATAACGCTTACTATCAGCACGCGCCTGTGATAAGCCATAGAAACAGCGGGCTGCTTTACGTGTCGACTCGGTGACAGGCTCTTTCAGGTTACCCCCTGCCGGTGAAACGGTTCCGATAAACGTAATGGATCCCGTTTCGCCATTGTTCAGGTAAACGTATCCTGCCCGGGCGTAAAAATTACTTACTACCGAAGATAAATCCATCGGGAAGGCATCCGGTCCGGGTAATTCTTCCAAACGGTTGGACATCTCACGCAAGGCTTGTGCCCAGCGCGATGTTGAATCAGCCATCAACAATACACGTAATCCCATGGAACGGTAATATTCACCGAGCGTCATGGCAGTATAAACAGATGCTTCACGGGCAGCCACCGGCATGTTTGATGTATTGGCAATAATGGTGGTTCGTTCCATCAATTTACGACCTGTTCGGGGGTCATCCAGTTCCGGAAACTCCGTAAAGATCTCAACCACCTCATTGGCACGTTCACCACAAGCGGCAATAATTACGATATCTGCTTCTGCTTGTTTTGAAATGGCATGCTGCAATACCGTTTTTCCTGTTCCGAAAGGTCCTGGAATAAAACCAGTTCCTCCTTCAGCAATGGGATTTAAGGTATCCATACAACGTACGCCTGTTTCCAATAATTTAAACGGCCGAGGTTTCTCAGTAAACGCACGAATAGGAACTTTCACCGGCCACTTCTGAACCATTGTCAACGGCACATCATTCCCATCTTTATCGGTTACCACCGCGATGGTATCGTCTACTTTATATTTTCCGGCAGCCACAATACTTTTAATGGTATATTGCCCTTCCATTTTAAAAGGCACCATAATTTTGTGTGGCATTCCGTTTTCAGGCACTTCACCTAACCAATCACCAGCGATTACTTCGTCGCCAGCTTTGGCAATGGGTGAAAAATCCCATTCTATATCACGATTCAAAGGATCGGTGTAATCACCCCTTTTCAGGAATACCCCCTCCATTTTATCTAAGTCATTCTGTAATCCATCGTAGTTACGCGACAGGATTCCAGGCCCCAGTGTTACTTCCAGCATGTGACCTTCGAATTCAGCGGTAGTTCCCACTTTAAGTCCACGTGTACTTTCAAACACCTGAACATAAGCATGACTACCCAGTACTTTAATCACCTCCGCCATCAAACTCGCTTCCTGATGATGGATAAAACATATCTCGTTCTGAGCCACTGGCCCATCTACATCCACAATAACCAGGTTGGCAATGATACCGGCAACCTTACCGGTTGTTTTATTTTTTCTTTCCATGGCTTAATTTAAATTCTTCAGGAAATTCGTATCCGGTTTCCAGATCGTTAATAAGGTTCTTGAACAACTCTCGTCCTTTTTCTTCATCCAACTCAAACCAACGTTCTACAATCATTAGTTTAAGGGTAAATGCCAACACCTTTTCGATGGTGAAGTAATTGAAAAAAGTTTCTTCGTCGAGAAATTGCCAACGCAACAGATCAAGCTTCATCTCCCGATCCAGAGGATCCGGATTCTCATGTATTTGCATCAGATGATCCAGTATCTCCACATCGGTTGTCAGGCCAAAATCACGGGTACGGCTCTTTTTGAGTGCATCCACCACATCGCCCTGGCCCATAATATCTTTTTCCACTTCCAGATCATACTTCCGGCCATTCAACGCTACAATGATATTTCGAACCGTCAACTCCTGATGTGCAAATGCGCGTACAAAAGTGTTGGAACCCTCCAATAGCATTTGATAATAAGCAGCGGTTAATTGCCGCTCAGCATCATCACGAGCCGGTTTTTCTTCACGCTCATAAAAATCATTTAAAAATTGGTCTACATAGACGGGCAACCCCGTTTCTTCTGCCAATTCAAATGTTTTTTTATCGGTGACTTCATCGATTAATTCTTCAGGATATACTCCTCGTTTATCAAATGGTATATCCTTACTAAATAATCGATTAATAATATTTTGATGATCATAGGGTAGAAAAAAGAGACAGACCAGTCTATAATCCTGCGGATGCAAATCCTCGTGCAGCATTTCCCTCAAAGCAACGGATGAAAAGGCCATTTTGCGATCCTCCATCACCAAATCAGGCAATCCTGCAACTAAACAGTAATAGTTTCTAGCCATCTTATTTATTTCTCGAAAAGTAAAGTGGTGGTTTTGGGGCGAAGATAAGCTCTGAAGAAATTCTCAAAGTCCGCGTCAGACAAGCCAATGATATAGCTACCATCTTTGGGTCCCACTTTAAAGCCGGCTTTCAAACGTTTATCAAATTCAAAAGTGATGCCTTTATTCAATTCAGCCGCTAAACTCTTTTTAAAGAAACTCTCTAACTGCTCTTTATCAGCTTCCGGTAAAATCAAATTCAGATCAAAATTACCGGTTGAAGTCCATCCCTGAATCACCTTCACCAATAAGTCCTGCAGGAACGTTTTGTCGCCAAATACTTCTTTTACACCAGGCTCCACAACCTGAAGTGTGATAGCAGTTGCGATCTGTTGCTTTAAAGCACTCATGGATTGCGATGCCGCCAATTTCATTTCGGCTTCCATGTTGCGTTTTAATTCGTCCGCTTTCTTTTGTGCTTCCTGAAGCGTTTTTTCGGCATCTGCTTCGGCTTTGGCCACAATACCATCGGCATCCTCACGGGCCTTACTCAGAATAGCTTCCGCTTCATCGCGGGCCTTCTGCACTCCTTCATTGTAAATCTTGTCCGTTAATTCCTGGAGCTTGGTTTGCATGATACTTTAGTTTTTTAAGTCACAAAAAATAATTCTTCCTTTTGATAGAATTGGGTCGGTTTACTATTAAGTGGGTTAAAAATAGATTTTTATCCTTAATCGACCAATTTTATTTAAAACCAATATAAAAAAGAATGGTATCAAATTGTTCACTCCGAAAATAGAAAAAGTAAATGTTAATTAATTGAGAAAATACCCAAACACTAAAAAATAGAGAATGAACTTACTGTTTCTTGTCATGAACTCCATTTATCAGGAATGAATTGTAACTTTGAGAAGCTTTAAACCACATTGTCATGAAACAGACATTACGAATCATCAGTTTCGCCGCACTCCTATTAACCTGCCTACCAACCTATGGCAGTAAAAAGGACTGTAAATATGTCAAGCGTAAATACCATGAAACCTACGCAGCTATTTCTGAATGGTCGATGCGAAAAGCGCCTCATGATGCTCTCCTGCAGAAGGAATGGCAACTCAAACAATGTAAAGCATTTCGATTCTTAGCCGACAAATGGAATGACAACTCAGGCAATGACCGGCAAATTATTGAACATGCCTTGCTCCGATGGGGATGGCTGAAGGAAGATCCATTTCCTGACACGCGTGCAATTGTTGATTACTATTTGGTTTATATGGAATACCTTCAAAAGAGTCCATAAAAAAAGCCCGAACGTCTTCGGGCTTAAGCAAAACATTAACCATAAAAACCAAATTCAGACCACGGTGTGGTCGAATTGCTCACCTTCATAACCACCTTGAAGGTGTGTATCTTTATTCCAATAAATGAATTATCGTATCTCAAAATTGAAAAGTCTACACTTTTCACCCTTTAATCATTATGTACAAAAATAGCACATTGCAGGTATTTTTTCCAAGGCCTTATGTCAATTTCAGTTTTTTTTTCTTACCATTGCAATAGTTCAAGAAAATAGAAGCACAAATTCCAATTTACAATGACCAAAGAGGAAAAATTTTCTCCCACTCAATTAGATAAAACCGATAAAAAACTGTTGGATTTATTACAACAGGATGCCAAGATGACCACTAAACAACTCGCTCATCATCTGGGACTCAGTCTCACACCCGTTTTTGAACGTATGAAACGCCTGGAACGCAATGGCGTCATTGAAAAGTATGTAGCCATCATCAACAAAGAAAAAGTAGGCAAAGAACTCATTGCTTTTTGCAATGTCTCTTTGAAACACCATTCGCATGATGTTATTCGTGAATTTGAAGCGGAAATTGTTAAGCTCCCTGAAGTATTAGAGTGTCATCACATTGCAGGCATGTATGATTATATGCTGAAAATCATCACACGTAACATGGACACTTATCACAATTTCATTTATAACAAATTAGCTTCCATTGAAAACATCGGTAATGTGAGAAGCTCATTTGTAATGCGTGAGATTAAAACGGGCACACATCTACATCTGGAGTAAAGCGTGGGCAAAACAAGGACAAAGTAAAAGGTGAAAAGTGAATTGTTGCTTATTACCCTTGCTTATAAGGTAAGCGAAAGAAGAAGCGCGATCCTTTTCCTTTTTCAGATTCCAAACCAATGGATCCATCTAACAGTTCCACCAGGTTTTTAGTAATAGTAAGACCTAATCCACTGCCGCGATACAAATTTTCTTTATCCTCTTCTATCTTAAGAAAGCGATCAAATATTTGCTGCTGATATTCCTGATCAATACCAATCCCGGAGTCTTCCACGCTAAACTCAATCCACTGATCGCTAACAATTTGACAACCCAACTTCACGTACCCTTTCTCAGTGAATTTCAGAGCATTACCCAGCAAATTATTAAGAATCTGTGTTAATCTTAACGGATCTGTGGTCAATACAACTTTCTGATCAGGACAAGTTAATATCAATTCCACATTCGCTTTTTCATTGCCTACTGCTGTGCTTGAAAATGTAGTATAAACCACATTCATTAATTCGTTCACATTTGTGGCTGAGCTGCTTGTTTTAAGTTGCCCACTTTCAATCATGGAAATATCAATAATATCACTCAACAAATTCAGCAGGGTATCCCCGTTGGTTTTAATCATCTGTGCAAAAGCAATGCGCTCTTTCTCTTCAAAGGATGGTTCCAGTAACAACTCTGAAAAACCAATGATAGCATTCATGGGGGTTCTGATCTCATGTGACATATTGGACAGGAAAGCCGACTTCAAGCGGTCTGATTCTTCCGCTTTCACTTTGGCTTTCTCCAGTTCACGTGTGCGATCCTTTACCTTTTCCTCCAATCCCTTTGCTAAATCTTCCAATTGCATTTTCTGTCTGGCAATCTCATCGCGTTGCTTGTGAGCAACATTACGCTGCACCTCAATTTCCCGTGTTCGCGATTCCACCACTAATTCCAATTGGTCCTTATCGCGTTTTAACCGGTGCATCCGATAGCGAACCACCAAATACACAAAGAGGAAGAGAAATAAGAATTCCATGGCAATAAACCAGGTCTCTTTCCACAAGGGTGGTTTCACTACTATTTTAAGTGATTTCACATTGTTACAAATGAGACCATCTGCATTGGTAGACCTAATTTCCAGCTGATATTTCCCGGGATTGAGATTAATAAATGTGAGGAAATTTTTATTTCGCAACGGAATCCACTCAGTTGTATTGGGCAACAAGCGATAATAGTAATTAATACGCTCAGGCGCATCAAAATCGAGCGCTGAAAACTCAAGCGTAATCACCTTTTCCAAAGGACTAAGCTTTAACGTATTCGCATTTATGATTGAAGTCCGAATCACAATATCATTCCAGGAAGAGGTATCACGCGGTGAAATCTCTCGCTCATACAATTTAAGACCTGTAAAATAAAGGGGTGGAACATAATCCGATCGCACAATACTATCCGAATGAAAAACAGTCAATCCATTGATCCCACCAAACATGAGCCGATCATCTGCCAACTTCAATGCTGCAGTATTAAACTCATTGGCTTGCAACCCATCTTTTACGTTAAAATTTTCAATCTGAAAAGCTGTTGTGTTAATACGCGCTAAACCAAGGTTTGTAGAGGCCCATATGAAGTCATCATGTTCCAACAGCGAATACACAAAATCGTTAGCCATCCCATGAACCATATCAATTCGCTTAACAACCTCAAAATTGTCATTCAGAATATTTATACCCTGCCGGGTAGCCACCCAAATACGTTGATGCTGATCTTCATACACTGAATTCATATAACTATCACAAAGAGACAAGGAATCATCTGTTCGATGTTTAAAGACTGTAAAGTCATCCGTTTCATAATTGTACAGATTCAACCCATCTGCCGTGGAAATCCACAAACGACCTTGACTATCTTTATCAATATTCCATATAGTTGGATTACTTAATGATCGTGAAGAAGCAAAAGGAGGATAACGTTTAAAGGTGTTTTCCTCAGGAATAAAACGGTTCAATCCATAAACCGTTCCAACCCACAATCGGCCCTTACGATCTCGTTCTATAGCAAACACCTCGTCTCCAGATAAAGAGGTCAGGTCAGCTTCATCATGCGAATAAATCACATGCTGCTTTTTAACGATATCATATTTAATTATTCCATCAGAAGTACCAATCCAAAGCGTATTCGGTTTTTCATAGAACAATGTCCAGACCGACATACTCTTTCCATTTTTCAGGATGTCCACAGGGGAAAAGACATTGGTCGTCAAATCCCAATGGGTTAATCCCTCCTGCGCGCCGATCCACACATTATTGTACTCATCCTGCGCCAGACCAAAAATAGAACTTCCTTTCAAACTGTTCTGATCAGGAATATGATAGTAATGCTGAAACGGTTTACCTTTTAAGTTCATCTTCCACAGCCCCTGATTTTTACTCCCTATCCAAAGATGATGTCGCCGATCCAGATACAATGAAATAATGAAATTTTCAGGTAACGACTTGGGGTCAAATGAACTATTTACATAAGTATTAATGGTCCCATCTCTGCTAATATGCCGAATCCCGTTCTCCCTGATCGCAACCCAGTAATCCTGATTGGCTCCCCTTACTACCCTTGAAATGTTCGTGGAAAAATGAAAAGGCGTGAAGGTTTCATTATTAATATCAAAATAAAACAGACCTCCATCTGAAGCTACAATAATATTTCCATCATGTGATTGTTCAAGATCATTGATATTATTTCGATTAAAGTGGTCGCCCTGATCAAGCTGATTTTCGTACAGGATAAACTCATTCGTATCCAAATCGAACCGTACCAATCCGGCTCCATATGTACCCACCCACAAAATATTGGGCTGCACATATAGCAAGGACACCGCTGAAGCATATGGAAATCCACCTGACTCATCTTCCTTTGCCTGAAAATTAGTGAATAACTGTTTATCGGGTGAATAACAAGAAAGCCCCTGATTAGTTGCCATCCACACATCGCCATTGCTGGTTACGACAAGATCGTAGATAAAATCAGATAAAATAGAATTACTATCTTCAGCGTGACGCAAATGAGTAAACAGCTCTGTTTTGGGATCAAAGATATTGAGTCCACCGCCGGAAGTTCCAAAGTAGATTACATCACGCTCCTCATCCTCTGCCATTTGCAAAACAGTACCGGAAGATAAATGCCTGTTCGAGTTTTCCTTTGCAGTAAAAATAGTAACTTGATTCCCATCATAACGATTTAAACCATCGTAAGTACCTACCCATATAAACCCCCTATGATCCTGCATAATGGCAGTCACCGAACTTTGTGACAAACCTTCATTAATAGATAGTGCCTGAATTGGGTATTGACTTAACTGAGCCTTCCCCGGCATTGAAATGGCCAAGAATGCAACGATCATTATCAAAGTAGCAGAACACTTGATTTGCTTCACAGAATTATAAATTAGCTAATTAAAAGAGATCTAGTAAATCTCATATCTTAAGTCGAATATAAACATTCCTCAATCCCTTAACAACGTACAAAATTAAAAATACAAAAAGAATACTTCGTATCAAACCCAGTGCACCGGTATTCAAATAATCAGGATAACCCCATCCCCAATACCAAGTAAAGTAATAGAAAAAATCGGATAGCAAGTAGGCCGTTAAGGTACTTGTACCGGCTGGTTCAATAGGTATGGTCCATTTCTTAATGCCTTTCAAGTCAACTAACCAATAAATAAAAGCAAATCCCCATAAACCAATGGCCAAACAGATGTAAATCCATGAGGGGGTATTGTCTAACTTGGAAATACCCCACAGGGATCGAACGGCTATACTAAGCACAAAAAAGACAGCTCCGATACCGGATAAAATAAAAAACAACTTTTTTGTTTCTGATTTGTACTGGCTAAAAACCAAAGAGACCAGCATTCCTGAGATGGCCATAACAACTAGCGAACCACTACCAGGCAAGATGGTAAAAATGAGATAATCTTGTAGAAAGAACATGGCCAACACATGATAAAGTGCTGTTAACAACAAAATCAAACTGACTTTACCAATGCTTTTTCCAACAAAAAGATATACCAGAGATCCAATTAAATAACACCATCCTATTTGGCCTAAAATACCCCACCAACGTGGCTGCATCAACTCTACTGCATCAATGGTTCCGCTGCGGAAAACAAAGACTAACCAAATCAGACCAATGACACCAGCAATTTTCATATACCGGAATAACCACATTGGTGCTGTATCAGATTTAGGATAAACATTCCATATTAGAAACACACATAAGTAGGAGAGCTGTGCCCATAAATACTGAGGCACACCCGTTAAGTCACTGTTTAGGTAAGGTACATTGACCCTAACCATCCCAATTGCGATCAGAGCAAAGGTGCGGGTAAAAATGTGCACCAGTATCTTTTGCGTATCGTCCCCTTTTTTACGCCGTTGCTCGATGGCCAAAGGAATGGACAGCCCCACCACAAACAGAAATAATGGAAACACGATATCAGCTAAACCCAGGGCATCCACCCCGGCAGGCATGTGATTTAGCCATTGAGGAATATTTTGTATACCCGGTATGTCATTCACGAAGATCATCAGCACAAGCGTTAGTGCTCTGAGTACATCAATTGCATAGACACGTTTATTATCCATCACTTTTCTGATTCAATTTGAATAAATCCCATATTCTCGGGGTGATCCATCACTTTGCTATTCCAACGCAAATGACGCACCATCCATATGGCAATCATATCGCCACCAGCAGCGACTGTAAAAATAAAACCATACAACCAGAGGCTGAAGCTTCCATTTCCATAACTCACCACTAACGGTATGATTCCAAGCACGACTAAAGGTGTCATAGCTCCCAGGCGATAAACCAATACAGAAATGGGCTGATCGCAATGACAATAGGGTGTTAACCATTCCTTATTAAATCCAAATTTGACTGCTTTCCACCCCCTCCTTTGCCCCAAGGCCCAAACAACTCCATGCAACAGTTCATGAACAACAATGCCACCTGCCATTAATAAAATAAAAGACAAGGTATGACTTAAGGAAGGACCTGAGAAATGAACATCATTCAGCAAAAAAAACGGAAGTGCCGTTATCACCAAAATGGGCAAAAACATTACTAATCCATACATATTAGCTTGTTTTATGGTGATTGTATGTTCTCTTATCATATCGTTACTTCTATTATTCCCTTGCAAAATATACTAAAAAATAAGGACGCTTGCTTTTAAAACAAACGACCATATGGCAATGTTGCTAATAGACTGCTAACATCAGTTATCAGCATCTCACAATAGAGATAGCGTTTGCTAAGGATTGGAAAAAGATCAATCCTCAACGATGAATCGCAAATTGATTTCCTCTGCAAAATCGTAATCCAGCTCCTTAATTAAGTTCCCTTTCATATCCATAATGGCAATTCGTCCATTACGTCCTATTTTATCCGGATCACTGCTGCGGTTCCACCAATGGCGGATCATACCATCTTCCATCCGGTCGGTGAGTTTAAACTCATAGAGACCTTTTTCCAGGCTGACGGGATCCATATAAATCACGTCATCTTCAAACTGATCCCGTTCAAATAACACAGCACCGTCCACATCATTTATGGTACATGATAAGTCACGTGCTCGTCCCAATCCATTGGCGCGGATGTACAATTTAAATGCGGTTGGAAGTGATACAGGACGTCTCACCAAGGAAGTCATCTGGTTATTGGATGGATATTCGTCAACGGTTCCATTGGTTTCAATAATCTCCACATAAAACTGCTGGTTATCATTTACTGCTAACCAGTCCAGATTTGGCAAAACTACGGTGGCTTCATCTAAAAAGTTCAGTTTTCCGCTCCATACAAATTCTTTTTCCACCACGCCTCTCACACCGTATTTAAAGCGAAGCGTTTGAATAGTATATTTCCCTGTGTTTTTAACTAGGATGGCCGGATCCTTAATAATGGGATTAATCCGACGGTAAGCATCCTTTTGAGTCGGGGCCAAAATATCCACAATAGCAGCATCATTTTTAAAATTTGGTGCCCCATAAGAAAACAACTGGTGACTCATGCGATAATTCCCCTCCTTTTCACCATTCTCCCGATACATTTCAATGGCATAATCAATCTCAATGGAATCACCTGGAAATACTTTTTTAGTCAACTCAAAATCATAGGTATCCAAAGGTGTTCCAGGGCACCATCCGGCACGGTCAAACTGCCAGGTGCCGCCTTGCGGATAAATGGGATTCATGCCGCAATCTTTCCATACGGTCCAACGAAAAGCCACTTCTTTATTCACAAAATAGGTATGAGATTTAGCATCCCACTCACAACAGTTACGTGGACCTTCATGCCCATGCCCTGAAATGCGGGCACGTAACATAAATCCGGCAGCCTGCGGGTTTAACAGGATCTTTTGAACTTTCAAAACCGCTTCATCCGCCACATCCTGGTACTTATAACTGCCCCACGGATATAAATTCTCTACCGAAAGGACATCCCGAGGAGGTGTACCTTCAATAAACAGAAACTTCACATCCAGTAATTCCTGATCGTTACCCGATGACAAATCCACATTCCCTTTTAATAAAGGGGCATAATCAGTAACATCGTATTGAAAGGCCCAACCTCTTTCACCCAAATCCAATCCCTTGCCATAAGGTGTAACGAAACCTTCCAGTTCGAATACCTCCACCGTATCCGCAAGTGGTACATGCACAAAAGTGGATGTGGAGTAATCCCACTCTCCACAAGGATAAATGTCTCGGGTTGTTTTTTCATCACACTTGAGGGTGCGAATCATCAGTATTTTCTCCCAGCTCCGTTCATCATCCGGAAACGAAAACACATCCCTGCGCTTTGTGATATCTTCAAACGTGAAGGTTTGTACCCGAAGGGTATCCCCGGCTCTTAATTGACTTGCCATCAGCAAGAACAAAAGGAGTAGAAGGTTGTTTAATTTCATAATATCAGTATTTGAACAAGACATTGGACATAAGTATCAAGACTATTTAAAAGAAACAAATTTACAACCATAAAAATTACAATAATCATGGATATCCTCGAAAAACTGAATTGGCGGTATGCGACCAAGCAATTTGATGCACAAAAAAAGCTTAGCGATGAACAGCTTCAAAAAGTATTGACAGCCACCAACCTTTCTGCTTCATCTTTTGGCCTTCAACCCTATCAGATTTTTGTGATTGAAGATTTAAATGTTCGATCAAAGTTGCGTGAAGCAGCCTGGAGCCAGCCACAAGTTACGGATGCGTCCCAGGTAATTGTTTTTGCTGCCCAAACGAATGTTTCCGAACAACATGTCACTGAATTTGTGCAACGCATTGCCGCAACCCGAAACATCCCAAAAGAAGCCTTAGGTGAATACGAAGGTATGATGAAGGGATTTGTCACGGCTCAGCCTCAGGATGCATTGACCCAGTGGGCTGCTAAACAAGCCTACATTGCACTTGGTTTTCTATTGATGACCTGTGCCGTAGAAGGTATTGATGCCTGTCCCATGGAAGGTTTTGACAAGGTCAAATTCGATGAAATACTGGGATTAAAGGAAAAAAACCTCACTTCAGTTGTGATGGCCACCATCGGCATCCGGTCAAAAGATGATCAGTACCAGCACCTGGCAAAGGTTCGTAAGTCACTGGATGAAATGGTGACAAAGATTTAATCTTTTATATCCCATACGTAAAAATGCATAAAACCACTCCCAAAAAATTGAGAGTGGTTTTTAAGTAGCCTATTGTTTATTTTTACTCCTTACTCATCGACGGCGGATAACTCTCCGGTGCTACCCCCCGCGTTTTATTAGGTTCAGCACTCATGTCAAAAGTTAATTCTCCACCTTTTAACAAGTCCTGATGATTCAGGTAGTTTTTATCCCAGGCCTGCCCATTGAACACTGCCCTATTGATATAAACATTCGCCTGACCATTATTATTGGATTTGATCTCCAATTGCTTTCCATTGGGCAGCTGCATGGTCACTTTATCAAACACCGGACTGCCGATCACATACATGTCCTGCCCGGGGCAAACGGGATAGAAGCCCAGGGAGCTGAACACATACCAGGCAGAGGTTTGCCCGTTATCTTCATCACCACAGTACCCATCGGGTGAGGCCGTGTACAATTTATCCATGATCTGACGTACGCGCGCTTGCGTTTTCCAGGGTTCACCGGCATAATTGTACAGGTAGGTCATATGCTGTATGGGCTGATTGCCATGTGCATATTGTCCCATGTTCATGATTTGCATCTCCCGGATTTCATGAATGGGGAATCCGTAATAAGAGTCATCAAAAACAGGTGGCAAATCAAATACCTTATCCAGCATTCCCACAAATTCCTCACGGCCACCCATCAATTCTTTTAAACCGTCAATATCATGAAACACGGACCAGCTGTAGTGCCAGCTATTGCCTTCGGTAAACGCATCGCCCCATTTAAAAGGATTAAAGGGAGTTTGAAACGTGCCATCTTCATTACGGCCACGCATCAATTTCGTCTCTTTATCAAAGAGGTTACGGTAGTTTTGGGCCCGTTTGGCAAACAGGTCGATCTCCTCCTGCGGCCGTCCCAATTCCTGGGCCAGTTTGTAAATGGTGTAATCGGCATAGGCATACTCCAGGGTACGCGCTGCATTTTCATGAATCCCCACATTGTAAGGAACGTATCCCAGTTTATTGTAATAGTCTGCCCCATATCGGCCTACAGAGGTGATGTCTTCCTTATGACTGACGGTATTTTTCAGAATCGCTTCATAAAGTGTTTCTATGTCATAACCACGAATGCCTTTCAGGTAGGAGTCGGCAATCAATGAAGCCGAATTGGAGCCGATCATACATCCCCGGTGACCCGGACTGGCCCACTCGGGTAACCAGCCACTTTCCTTATAGGTATTGACCAGACCTTCCATGATCTGACTGTTCAACTCCGGGTACATTAATGTAAAAAATGGAAAAACAGCCCGAAAGGTGTCCCAAAATCCATTATCCGTAAACATATATCCCGGTAAAACCTGGCCATTATAAGGACTGTAATGCACAATTTGATCCTGTGCATCCAGTTCATAAAACTTACGGGGAAACAACAACACCCGATAAAGTGTGGAATAAAAGATGCGACGCTGATCAATGGTGCCGCCTTCCACTTTCAATTTATTCAACTCCTGACTCCAGGCGGTGTATGCCTTTTCTTTTGTTTGATCAAAGTTATCATTTCCAATTTCCCGCTTCAGACTTATTTCTGCTTGGGCATAACTAATAAAGGAAGACGCCACTTTCACACCTACCTGCTCACCTTTTGAAGTTTTAAATTTCAATACTCCCCCAACATGATAGCCTTTCTGTTCAGCCTCGCCTATTTTCAATTTATCGCCACTCCAGGTAGACACCTCCTCAAAATCCTTATCAAAAACCGCCACAAAATAATTGTGAAAGTTCTCCGGTACCCCTCCGGAATTATTCCGGCAATAACCAATTACCTTTCGCTCTTCCGGAATGATCCTCACATAAGATCCCTGGTGAAACCCGTCAATCAACACGTAACTATTGTCATTTTCAGGAAACGTAAAACGAAACTGAGCAGCCCTTTCAGTGGGCGACACTTCAACATCCACATCATAATCGGCCAGGTAAACCTGATAATAATGCGGACTGGCTGTTTCAGCCTTATGCGAAAACCAACTGGCCCGTTCTTCCTCTTTAAACTTTAACTCACCGGTCACCGCCATTAGGCTAAACGCCGCGTAATCATTAATCCAGGGACTGGGTTGGTGCGTCTGTTTGATCCCGCGTATCTTTTTGGCATCATACATGTACCCCCATCCATCACCCATTTTGTTGGTTTGAGGCGTCCAGAAATTCATCCCCCAGGGAACTGCTACCGCCGGATAGGTATTGCCATTGGACAAGGCAAACTCCGAATCCGTTCCCATCAAGGTATTCACCATCTGCACGGGATCTTCATCCACCACCGGACAGGCTTTTTGTTGACAAGCCATTAAACCCATTATCAACACAGCCATTAACCAAGCATATTTTTTCATCATCATTTTATTAAATATTGAAATTAACATCAACCAGACAATTCAAATTTAACGAATTATAAAATGCCTCACCACATCCTAATTCTAAAACAAACAGTTTAGAACAAGGGATAGAAAAAGTAAAACATTTATCCCCTTCCCGCCTGCCTATTCCATCGGATTAATGATTCACTAATGCCATTAAATTTCGATTAATTACAATGACTTATCTTTCATTTCATTTTCTTTTACTTTATTTACATTTCATATATTTACGTTTCTAAAATTAATCTACTCTCACATGATGCAAAAAGGATTATTCATTGGGGCCCTGCTTATTTTGACTCATTTGGCTACTTTTGCCATTAACGTCATTCCCCATCCCAACAAACTGATCACAAAGGATGGGAGCTATACCATCCGCGAAAACACCACCCTTTTTTATTCCACCAAAGCCGAAGCAACTGCCAATTATTTGCGTCACGAACTATTTCCTGCCGCCAAACTCCACTCCATCAAAAAAGTACCCAAGGGAAAATCCGGTATCATTCTGGAATTAATACCAGCTCAAACGGAGACAAGTACAGAGTCTTACCAGTTAAGCGTTACAAAAAACCTCATCCATATTCGTGCAGCCTCCAATACCGGTCTGTTCTATGGCATCCAAACCCTGCGGCAGTTAATCAATGAGCGGATGATACCGTGCGTTGAAATTGAGGATACGCCTCGTTTTCCATGGAGAGCCTACATGCTGGATGTGAGTCGCCATTTTCGGACCAAAGCCTTTGTGAAGCAAATGCTGGATGAAATGGCCCTGCTAAAAATGAATGTCTTCCACTGGCACTTGACCGATGACCAAGGGTGGCGCATAGAAATAAAAAAATACCCCAAACTAACTGAAATTGGGGCCTGGCGAAACGATAGTCAAACCGGAGGCTGGAACAGTGACACATATTCCGGGGAAGCGCATGGCGGGTTCTATTCCCAGGATGACATCAAAGAGATTGTGGCCTATGCGGCCCAACGGCACATTACCGTGGTTCCCGAAATTGACATGCCGGGCCATGCGCGATCTGCCATCGCTTCTTATCCCTGGCTGGGTGTTACCAAAGCGCCCGTTACCATGCCGGTGCGCTTTGGTAAAGTGGGTCAGGATGTGTACGACGTAGCTGATCCCCGTGTCTTTGAGTTTTTAAAGGATGTGCTGGACGAAGTTATGACACTCTTTCCATCGGAAATTATCCACATTGGCGGTGACGAGATTGACTATGAACAGTGGAAAAATGCTCCCTCTATTCAAAAGCTCATGAAAGACCAGGGTTTGGCCACGCCAGCGGAGGTTCAAATCTATTTCACCAACAAAATATCCAACTACCTGGATTCGAAGAACCGCCGCATGATGGGATGGAACGAAATCATGGGTAAAAACATTCATGAATGGCAGGATAAAGATGACATGGAAGTATCGTCATCATTGGCTTCGAATGCGGTGGTTCATTTTTGGAAGGGCGACCTCAAGCTGGTCACTGAAGCAGCTACTCAAGGCTACAGCATCGTTAACTCCATCCATACCGAGACCTATTTGGATTATGGATATTCATCCATTCCCTTATCCCGTAGTTACGCCTACAATCCCATACCGGAAGGGCTGGATAGCCGGCACCATGATAAAATCAAAGGATTAGGCTGCCAGAATTGGAGTGAATGGACACCGACCGAAGAGCGTGTGCAAGAACAAACCTTTCCGCGTATTGCAGCTTATGCAGAAGTGGGCTGGACCGATCTGAAGAATAAAAACTTTGAGCGTTTTTCACTCAATCTGGAAGATTTTAAAACCCGGTGGGAAAAGCTGAGCATCCATTACAGCAAGAACTATGAGCCGAAGAAATAAATCAATCTTGATTCAATAGAAGAAACCTCCGATTTTATAAATCGGAGGCTTTTTTTTAACCAAAAGATATTGCCCGGCTGGTTTCTTCATGTAGGACGAGATTCTTTATTTGAAGGGGAAAATTTAGAAACCTCCTGTTTTACACAAATATTATAAGATATTATCCTATTTTTGGTGAAGAGCCTAAAGCTTATACCCAACATGACACAAGAAAATTTTAGACTAACTCACTGCCAAAATTGCGGTATCAGCAATGATCCATCTAACCAAAACTGTCACTCCTGTGCAGCCGTACTTATAAAGACTAATCCTGGACTTGAAGAATTAAAAAAGGAGCTTTTTGAGGTCAAAACACAATACGAAGCCAAATTTAATGACCTGCTTGAAAGGATAGAGGCATTTCAACAGCAAGAGCTACCTAAGCAAGAAAATAAGACCAAGCTCTTGAAACAAGATGCTCATACTGTAACCTTGGAAGTTAAGCCAGAACCAATAAAAGAGAACATACCAGAATCAATCAGTGTGGACTTTATTGACAAGGTTCCTGAATTAAGAAAAACAAGAAGAGATACAACCACCACTATATTTCCAACTAGGGATTTGGAATTACAATCCTCCAATGCCACTAAAACCACTTTAGACCAAATTACGCTACATCGGCGAAAATCACTTAGAGAACTAATCCAATCTATTCCATTAATATCTTTAATACTTGAAATCGTTGAGTCACCCTTGGCCAGCCTGTGGGAGTTTGTTGGTAAATATTACAATCAGTATAAAGAGAAAAACCAGTTACCCGTATTTTTCATGACCCTGGCAGGCATTGGTGCATTACTGTTTGGATTTGGCTATTTAATGCAATTATCCATCAGTTATTTGGGCAATTTGAGCGAACTCATTAAAATCACCTTTGGTTTTGCCTGCTCTACAGGAATCACTTGGTGGGCTACCCGATTATATCAAAAAGGTAATAAATACGAAGACTTTTGTTCTGCCTTAATGGGGCTGTCCGTTGCTTTGAACTACCTGTTTATCTATTTCTTATCCAACCTCTCAAATGTCAATCCCGAACTGTCATCCCCCTTAACCGGTTTTGCCCTGATTATGGGCAATACGACATTTGCAATAATAATAGCCTTGCGTTATCAAACCAAAATAGTAGCACTACTTAGCCTGCTGGGTGGTGCTTTCGCCCCCTTCTACCTTAATACAGATGGCGCTTCTCCGCTTTATTTTATCTATTTATGGATACTCTGCGCCTCCTCCATTTACCTGGCTAGAAAAATTAAGTGGAAAACCCTGGGAATTATTGGTTTTATTACTTCTTCCTCCATTATTGAACTTTCAGTTTTAAATGATGTGAATTCCTTTTCTTTAGGGGTGTATACGATCATTTTTCATGCTTTCGCCTATCTATTCATCTGGTTTAGTCTTTTTAATGATAAACGAATCGCAGATACCTTAAATAAATCTTCCGTGGTGTTGATAACGGGAAACATCAGTGTCTTCCTCTTTAATTTATACTACCTATTTGCCGATGCCGGTTATTATTCCATCCTTGGATGGGTTTTACTGGCCAATGCATTGATCTTTTTTCCCGGATTGTGGAGCTACAAAAAGGATATAGCCCGGCCAATCAAATTACTGTTGCTTGTTATTGCCGGCACTTTTGTTGCATTTGCCATTCCTGCCCTTCTTGACAAACACCTGATGGGTCTTTTCTGGTCTATCGAAGCCCTTGGATTAATATATCTGGGATATAATTTTGCTTTGCCATCGGTACGCAAGGAAGGATACCTTTTATTCCTTATCGCTTTAATCAAAACAATATTAACCTTTGGTGATATATGGTTTATGAATGGGAACCACCAATTACTGACCAGCGGCTATTTGAACCTACTTGCCCTGGGACCCTTAATTGGCATGTTGGTTTTCATTTTTAAGAAGTATGAATCCCAAAGCCTGGAGTTTGAAAAACGACTACTGACAAACTTCAAAAACAGTGCTATCGTCTGGTTTTTGATTAGTTACCTACTAACAGCTGCCTGTTTCACTTATAACTGGTTGGCTTTTGCTTCTGTCATGGTGGCACTAGCTATTATAATAATCGGTTATATAACAAAACTCCATTTTAGTCGAGGCTTGGGATACCTAGTATTTGTGGCTTCAGTAGTTTATTCTGCCCTCCATGCCATCATTCATATTTCCACCACCTGGAATGCATCATTATTCACTTCGGGGTATGCCAATCTTGTTGGGATTGGAATATTTTTACTGGCCTTTATGGGTGTCCATTTCCAACTACACGCTCGAAAACCGAATCTCTTCATGAGAGAGAAAAGTGCTAATAACCATCACACGTTTAATTGGCTGGCCATTTGGTTTACGGCCTTATTTCTGGTAACAGCCTTTCATGAAATCGGAAATTATGCTTTTAACCTGATCATCATCCCCATGTTCGCATTTATTTACCTGGGCTATAACAAAAAGAGTATTTTTATCGAGTATCTGGGTATAGCGTACGCCTCAATAATGATGATTGGCATTGCATTTTCCATATCCGAAATCGGTTCATTTCGATTTACTCTTCAACCATTATGGGGGAAAATAGTGATGATTGAACTGCTTTTTTCCATGTGGTTTTTGAGATTATTCTATGCAAAGCTGGCACCTGGCTCCAATATGGCACCAATGATGGATAAAGTCAGAGAAGTCTTTTATTGGATCGTTCCGCTTTTGATTCTATCTCCTGTAAAAAGACATTTTCCGGAGTACTTACCACTGGCACTATGGGGATCCGCATTAATCATTTTTTTTATTTATGAAGCCACCAAACGTAAGTCGTTGATTATTGAATTTACATTGATTGCTACCGCAGCAGCTCTTTGGGGATTATTCCCTGATAATTATTGGGCTACCGTTATGACATCTCTTCTAGTGCTTGGGTTGGTCATAATCATAAAACAAGGCTATAACAAAACGACTTGCATGAAATCAGAGTTTTCCCATGTGTTTGTTGCTACGCCTTATTACCTCGGTGCCTGCTTATTCATCATTGTATCTGATGTTATAAGTTCTGATGCCAGTGCTTTTATTGCCTCGTCCCTATTCTTTTCTATCATGGTAATTTTCAGAACACATATTGCCCCGTTACAAAACAATTTTCTTGTGTCGTTTTGGCTCTCTCTGTTCCTGGCAGCAGTTGGTATTGGTCTGACTTATTTGGAAGAACCGGCTTCCACCCAGTTGATATCTCTTGCACCATTTATCCCTATCGGATTCATTCTATATGGAAATAATAGTGTATATACTAACCATCGAAAAACGACCTGGCTGGCTTTGATATTCATTTTGCATAGTCTGATATTTATAGGTTATAGCTTAATTATTGCAGAAACCATACTCACCGTGACAATTATCCTGCATGCTATTGCTCTACTGTTCAATTCGCTCAAAATCCATAGCAAACCTCTCGTCTGGATGAGTGTGGCATTCTTTGCAATGGCTATTCTAAAGCTCTATATATGGGATATAGCACATTTCTCTATGCTCCAAAAAGTATTTGTTTTCGTGTTGATAGGCGCCTTATTACTGGGAGCCTCATTCCTTTTTGTGAAAGTGAAGGATCGGTTTGAATTGCCCGAAGAAGATGAAATAGTTTCGTAAAGCAGCTAAGAAGAGGTACCACACACTTGGATGAATTCCATTTTAAGGTGGAGTTGGGCAGGGCTACTTAAACAGGGCCGTTCCTTCACTTTTCAGCTGAGTGGTTATCCTGAAAGGATTGAATTTGAATAACCACAGGTGAAACCCGTGGAACAAACGATCCGGACACTACAACCCGGAATGGATTGAATAAACCAAGCTCTAATTATAGCAGAGCTTTGATTAATTTCCGTAACGAGGAAAACATCACAATAAGCGCGCATTGCATATCTGTTAGCGCGCAATTATTATCTGTAGCGGACGATCATCATCGTCTGGCGGGCAATTATTTTTCGTAGCGGGGAATCATTCCCGTTAAGCGGGCAGTCTTCATGCTCTGGCGGGGACTTTTCATGGATAAGCGCGCAGTTATAATGAGGTAGCGGAGACTTTACAACCTGATAAAACCTCCGCTTACACTTGAGAATACTTCGCTTACCCCTGTGAAGAGGGCGCTAAGCGATGAAAAGTCTCCGCTTAGTGTTGTAAACTAGCCGCTACGCAAAATAATCCTCCGCCAGCAGGTGTAAAGAGTCCGCTATTTGCAAAAAAGAGATTATTCTAAAGTTCCTTGTATCTTCTTTACTGGGATATTCCTGGCCTCTGCACTGGTCAATTGCAGGCACACCAAAACACGTCATGTTTTTTCAAGGAATTCACCGCTCAAAGGGTGCAGGACCGCTTTGAGGGTTCAAGCGGCAACCCTTTCGGTGGTTGAAAACCCCGGAAGAGATGACGCTATTCATGCGGATGAAAACCCCGGAGGTGGTAAAAAGCGAACACCCATTCTGAACATCTCTCCCACTTATTGAACCTCCCATTGACATACTGCTGTGGCTAGCTTTATACCTTTGAATCCATAAAATGTGAGACTAACTATGATGTTGAAGCAAACATTTCTATCCATTGCACTACCGGCTACACTGCTCACCGGAAGCACACTGATACAGGCACAAAATAAGCAGCCCAATGTGATCGTGATTCTAACTGATGATCAGGGATCCATCGACATGAACTGTTACGGCGCCAAAGATCTGACAACGCCGCACATGGACAGATTAGCGGAAACCGGGGTCAAATTCACCCAATTTTATGTGGCCGCTCCGGTGTGCTCACCCTCCCGGGCCTCTATGCTGACCGGACAAAATCCGCATGCCGCCGGATTACCGGGCAATGCCTCCTCGCACCAGGGCCACACTGGCATGCCCACAGAGAAAATAACCCTTGCCGAAGTAATGAAAGACGCAGGCTATGCCACCGCTCACATTGGCAAATGGCACATTGGCTACACACCCGAAACCATGCCATTGGGGCAAGGCTTCGACTATTCCTTTGGACACATGGGTGGCTGCATTGATAATTACAGCCATTTCTTTTACTGGAACGGCCCCAACCGCCATGACTTATGGGAAAACGGCCAAGAAGTGTGGCACGATGGGGAATACTTCGGGCAGCTCATGGCCGATAAAGCCGATGCCTTTATTGAAGCGCATCAAGATGATCCCTTCTTCATGTATTACGCCATCAACATGCCCCACTACCCGCTGCAACCCACAGCTAAATGGCGCGACCATTATAAAGACCTGGAGATGCCCCGGCGCGATTATGCCGCTTTTATCTCCACCATGGATGATTACATCGGGCAATTACTATCAACTCTGGAGCGCTTAGGACTGCGTGAAAATACCATTGTTGTTTTGCAATCCGATCATGGACACAGCACCGAAGATCGCACCTTTGGCGGCGGTGGAGATGCCGGTCCGTTCCGGGGATGCAAATTCACCCTCTTCGAAGGGGGCATCCGCGTGCCTTCAATCATTAGTTATCCAAAAGCCATCCCTCAAAATGTAACCCGCCATCAAATGGCCTTCAATGTGGATTGGTTACCCACCCTGGCGGATTATTGCGGCATCGATAAATTGCCCGAAAATCTGGATGGCAAAAGCCTTAAAAAGGTCATTGAAAAAGGCAAAGCCAGTCCTCATGAGATATTCAGGTGGAAAAGCGGGGCCAGCTGGGCCGTGCGTCAAGGTGATTGGAAACTGATCGGATATCCGCAAGACCCCATTCACCCCGAACTATTAAACCCGGATACCGATCAACTGTTCCTGGTGAATCTGAAGCAGGACAGTACGGAAATGACCAACCTGGCCGCCAGCTACCCCGAAAAAACAGAAGCTTTGAAGCAAGCCTATTTGAGATGGGAACATGCCAATGAGGAAGATATCCCCACAAAACGATTGCAGCTAAAACACAAAGCCATCGGCCAATCCATAGAACTGAAAACCACGCCTCACCCGAAATACAGCGCCGGTGGAGCAACTGCATTAATTGATGGTGAAACGGGCACCCGTTTCTTCAATGATGGATTCTGGATGGGTTTCAATGGCAACGACCTGGAAGCTATGATTGATTTTCATAAGATGGAAAATTTCAATCAAGTGTCTGTGGGCATGGTGCAGGATGCCGAGTCCTGGGTATTTTTTCCAAAATCCATTGAAGTGAGCTGGTCAGAAGACGGTACTTCTTTTAGCAAACCGTTGATACGAAAAATAGAACCACTGGAAAGCCTGGGCCGCAAATCAACTCAACGCATCACCCTTCAACAGGAAGATATGCACGGTCGATTTATGAAAGTAGTGGTTAAAAACAGTGGCGTATGCCCCGACTGGCATGTCGCCAAAGGAGAGAAAGCCTGGCTGTTTATTGATGAAATCTCTATTAACTAAAGAATGAAACTACTACAACCAATACTTACTCTGGCTGCCTCCACCACCTTGTTATTAACAGGCTGCCAGCAAAAGCCAAAACCGAATGTCGTGATCATCTTTACCGATGATCAGGGGTATGGTGACTTAAGTTGTTATGGTGCCACCGAATTTGAGACACCCCATCTGGATAAACTGGCTCAAAACGGGGTGCGATTCACCAATTTCCATGTAAGCACCGCCGTTTGCAGTGCTTCCCGCGCCTCTTTACTGACGGGTTGTTACAACCAACGCATTGGTATCCGGGGAGCATTTATGCCCTGGGATTCATTGGTCGGATTAAACCCCGATGAAGTAACCATTGCCAAACTCTTGAAACAACAAGGGTATCACACCAGCATGGTGGGTAAATGGCACCTGGGGCATAACCCGGCCTTTTTACCGCTTCAGCATGGCTTTGACGAATACTATGGCATCCCTTATTCCAATGACATGTGGCCCATCGACTATGATGGGATATCGGTGCATGAAAAAGATAGTGTAGCCAAACCCTGGAAATTAAAATATCCCAACCTGCCACTTATTGAAGGCAATGAAAAAATAGCTGAATTCCTTTCCTTGAAGGATCAGGACCAAATCACCACCCTTTACACCGAAAAAGCAGTGGATTTTATCCATCGCCAAAAAGAGCAGGGCCCTTTCTTTTTGTACCTGGCGCACTCCATGCCGCATACTCCCATTGCTGCTTCCGATAAATTCAGAGGCAAAAGTAAGCAAGGGCTCTATGGCGACGTCATGATGGAAATTGACTGGTCGGTGGGTGAAGTGATGAAAGCCCTGGAAGAAAGCGGCCAAGCGGATAACACACTGGTTATTTTCACCAGCGATAACGGCCCCTGGATGTGTTTTGGAAACCATGCCGGTTCAGCCGGTCCCTTGCGCGAAGGTAAAGGATCGATGTGGGAAGGTGGTATCCGGGTCCCTTGCATCATGCATTGGCCCGGACAGGTAGCCAAAGGATTGGTGACCGATGAACTCACCACCACGATGGACATACTACCCACCCTTGCAGCCATAACAGGTGCACCGCTGCCGGAGAAAAAAATTGATGGCGTAAATATCCTTTCTGTGATGCAGGGCAAAGAAGACAGCCCGCGTGATGAATTTTGGTCTTACCGGGGTGGCGAACTAGTGGCAGTAACAAAAGGGGATTGGAAATTATATTTCCCCCATGAATACCGCTCTTACCGGCAATACCCGCCGGGGAAAGATGGCTATCCGGGTGGCACCAAACAAATGCCCTGTGGTTTGGAACTTTATAACCTCAAAACAGATATTGGCGAAACCACTAATGTGATCGACCAACATCCTGACATTGTGAAACAATTATCTCTGGTAGCTGATCAGGCCCGTTATGAACTGGGCGATAAACTGCAAGGCATAGAGGGCGCCGAAATTCGGCCGGCAGGTCAATTAACCAACTAACAATTGCATCATGAACACATCAATCCATAAATGGATGGCCATGGCTGCTCTTTCGGGTACCATGTTAAGCTGTGCACCGAAAAAGGCTGAGCGTCCCAATATCCTTTTCATCATCTCCGATGACCATGCTGAACAAGCCATCAGCTGTTACGGCCATGGATTAAATCAAACACCTCACATTGACCGCATCGCTCAGGAGGGAGTGCGCTTCACACAAGCATCTGTCACCAACTCAATCTGTGCCCCGTCACGCGCGGTGATCCTTACTGGCAAACACAGTCATGCCAATGGATTGATCAATAACGAAGTGGTTTTTGACGGCTCCCAGGCAACCTTCCCCAAACTGCTTCAGGAGGCCGGTTACCAAACGGCCATCATTGGGAAATGGCACCTGAAGAGTGCCCCCACGGGATTTGACCATTGGATGGTGCTACCCGATCAGGGTGAATACTACAATCCGGATTTCAGAACGCCCAATGGCACCATTCGCATACCGGGGTATGTGACAGAAATCACCACCAATGAATCGTTAAAATGGTTGGATGCACGGGAAGATAAAAACCAGCCGTTCTGCCTGATGGTGCAACACAAAGCGCCTCACCGTAACTGGATGCCGGCCCCCAAATTCCTCAACCACTTTGATAAGGCGGACATACCGGTACCTGATAATTTCTTTGATGATTACAGTACCCGCGGACGGGCTGCCCGTGAGCAGGAGATGGAGATTGATGCCATCATGTTTCCAGGCTATGACCTGAAAATGACACAGGCCGGTAAAGATGAAATTGTAAGGGATGGCTGGGGCGATTGGTACGACCGCATGAGTGAAGAACAAAAACAAATGTGGCACAATGCTTACCGCCAAAAGAACGCCGCATTCCACAAAGCCAACCCACAGGGAAAAGACCTGGTGCTGTGGAAATACCGCCGTTACATGGAAGATTACCTGTCCACCATTGAGTCGGTGGATGAGAGTGTCGGTCAAATTCTGGATTACCTGGATAAAAACGGACTGGCTGAAAACACCATCGTGGTTTATACTTCCGATCAGGGCTTTTACCTGGGCGAGCATGGCTGGTTCGACAAACGCTTTATGTACGAAGAATCGCACAGTACGCCATTACTCATCCGTTATCCTGAAGGAGTGAAAAAAGGATGGGTTTCGGACAAACTGGTTCAAAACCTCGATTTTGCAGAAACGTTTTTGGATTATGCTGGCCTCCCTATACCGGGCGACATGCAGGGCTTATCCATGCGTCCCCTCCTGGAGCAAACCTCAGCGGATTGGCGCGATGCGGTTTACTATCACTATTTCGAATATCCAGGTATTCATGCCGTGAAACGACACTACGGCGTAAGAACCGATCGCTATAAACTCATCCATTTTTATTACGACAATGACGAATGGGAACTCTACGATCTGGAAACAGATCCCAAAGAGATGACTAACCTATTCGGTCAGCCGGGGTATGAAGCCATCACAGAGCAGCTTAAAGCACGCTTATACGAATTGCGTGCACAATACCAGGTACCATCCACGGAAGAAGAATTAGCCGCCAAACAAGTGGTGCTGCAACACCGGGGGATCAACGCAAAAGTCATGTTAGAAGTCCTGCCTGATGCGCCCTACAATACCCCAGCTATGGCTTTAACCGATGGCTCCGGGAAAAACTTTACGCCGCTGTGGGCTTCCGATTATTCCAGTTTTCTGGGGTTTAACGGAACAGACCTGAGAGTCACCATTGACCTGGGCAAAGTGATGGATATTACAGCCATCAAGGCCCGCTTTTTAGATAAACGCGGTGCCTGGGTATATGCCCCCGATCAGATACAAATTGCGATCTCCACGAACAAGATGCAATTTCAGCCACTCCTCTGCCACCACCACCGCTCAGATGAGGTATTACCCCATGTAAAGGTCATTGAGAAAGGCGTTATCGACATAAGTAAACAAGCCAGATACATTCAGGTAAACGTACCAAATTTTGGAATTATCCCGGAGGGAAAACCAGGTGCCGGACTTCCCTCCTGGCTTTTTTGCGATGAGATTTTGGTGTATTAATAATTAAAACAAACTGTAAAAGGTTGTTTCTCATGCCAGGGGAACAACCTTTTTTTTGTGACTCTTCGCAACCGGGTGATAATCCTTTTGATACTTGCCATTCATCAGCATTTTAAATACCTTATGTGAGTTCTTTCACAAAATGTCAGGATTATGAAATCGGAGAAGCAAAAAAAACCGGAGACACCCAAAAAAGTAAAATATATCAGTACACAATTGCTCGATGATGTTTTTTCCGATGAAGTGGCCATGTTTAAGCCCCACTTTAAAATTGACTACGCCAGCTATAAAGTGCGGCTATGGGAATCCAATCCGGACATTGAGTCGCTCTTAAAGAAAGCGAGCGGACTGGAAGAAGCCCGCGATCTCCTGTACGCCTATCTGGAACGTTCGGAACGGCGGGTTTTTGACGTGGATAATGATCTTCACATACTGGAGAAATCAACGGTACGGGAAGCCATCCGTGTGCTCAGAAGTATTATTGGGCCCATCAATGAGATGCGAACAAAGTTCTCGGCCTTACAATGCCTTTGGAAAATGGCTCACGACCAGGAAGCCGAATTAGAGAGTCAGGTTTCTGTAGGATTTCTAATGGAGTTCATCAACCTCTTCCGGGGAATCACCGGGAAATCGAATATTTATCTGGAAAATACACCTGTCAAAAAAGGAATACCGGATTTTCTTAAATTAAAAGGCCGGCAAGCGGCAAAAGCCCGCGTAGAGATACTGGATGAATTGGGTTCCACCATCAAAAAATACCTGCGTAAGTACCCATCTGGGCTGGATGACGATGTCATTCAATGGCGCAAAGAGAACCGGCATCGCATTCTTAAGTACTTTAAGGGGACCGAGGAAGATTGGGGGAACTACCAATGGCACATTAAACATGTGATTAAAGACCTGAAGCCCATCGCCGATCTCATTGAATTAAGCCATGAACAAAAAGAAGCCATTGAAAAAACGTCAAATAATAAGATCGCCTTTGGCATTACCCCTTACTATTTAAGCCTGATGGATGCCCGCCTGGCCATCGGTTTTGATCATGCCATCCGCGCCCAGGTAATACCGCCCAAACAATATGTCGACATCCTTTCGGAGAATCGGGCTGATCAGGGTATCTCCTTTGATTTCATGGGTGAGCATGACACCTCTCCCATTGATTTGGTGACTCGTCGCTACCCACACATTGCCATTATAAAACCATTTAATACCTGCGCGCAGATATGTGTCTATTGTCAACGTAACTGGGAAATCGAACGCGTTCTGGAACCCAAAGCCCTGGCGCCAAAAGAGAAGCTCGATGCAGCGCTTGAATGGTTTGATGCGCACCAAAGCATAGGCGATGTACTAATCACCGGCGGCGATCCCATGGTGATGAAGGATGATCAACTGGAATACTTAATCAACAAGTTATCCCAAAAGGCACAGATCTATCGCATCCGCATCGGTACCCGCACCCCAGTTGCACTGCCCATGCGCATTACCGACGCATTCATGGAAATGATCTGCAAATACCATCAGCTGCCCAAATTAGAAATTGCATTTGTCACGCACTTCGAGCACTCCTACGAAATCACACCAGAAGCTTTCGAAGCGATTCAAAAAATTCGCAAGGCAGGAATCAGCGTGTATAATCAGCAGGTGTATACCATTGAAAATTCACGCCGTTTTGAGCTGGCCAAACTACGCCGTGACCTCAAAGCCATCGGTGTGGACCCCTATTATACCTTTAACATGAAAGGAAAAGAGGAAACCAGTCAGTACATGGTGCCCATTGCGCGTATTTTGCAGGAGCGAAAAGAAGAAGCTCGTCTCCTACCGGGTTTGGATCGGACCGATGAACCCGTGTTTAATGTACCCAAATTAGGTAAAAATCATCTACGGGCAGGTCAGGACCATCGACTGGTCATGATATTAGCAGATGGCTCCCGCGTTTACGAATTTCATCCCTGGGAAAAAAACATCACGCCGGTCCCCCCCTATAATTATGTGGACATGCCCATTTATGATTACCTGGAAGACCTGGCCTCCCGCGGTGAAAACATTCGCGATTACCGAACCATTTGGTTCTATTATTAAAATAAATGGGCGGTAACAGCCTATAATTTCGACTCTTTCTTTAAAATGCAGTATTATTGCGGTATCAAATTCCTTTGTATTCCATGAAACGCAGATTTTTTTCACAATTTCAGTTCCTGTGTCTGGTTTGGATCTTCTCCAATTCAGCCATGGCTAATACTAAATTGGATACGGTAGTACTGCAACTAAAATGGAAACATCAATTTCAATTTGCCGGCTTTTATGCAGCTATAGAAAAAAATTACTACCGGAAGGCTGGACTTGAAGTTATTGTTAAAGATGGATTTAGAGATATTAATTTTGTTGACGAAGTGGTTTCCGGACGCGCCAACTTTGGTATTGAATCCCCTAAACTTATCATTGACAGGGTTAACGGGCAACCCATTGTTGTGCTGTCCGCCATTTTCCAACATTCTCCCGAAATTCTCCTCACCACCAAAGAATCAGGCATAACCAAGCCATCAGACTTCAAAACCAAACGCATTGCCCTTAGCAACAGTGGCATGTCTGCAACGAAAGCCATTTTTAAACAAAACAACATTCATCTGGACAGTTTACACCTTCTGTCATTAGAATCACACCCCCAAAAACTCCTGGCCGGTGAGGTTGATTTGGTGGATGCCTATATTACTGATGGTCCTTTCCACATTAAAAAAGCAGGCAGAGAACCGGTTATTTTCCGTCCCCTCAGCTACGGCATTGATTTTTATGGCGATATTTTATTCACCTCCCAACAAGAAATCGAAAAAAACATCGATCGGGTCACCCGATTCAAAGAGGCTTCTGAAAAGGGATGGATATATGCTATGGATCATAAAGAAGAAATTATCGATCTTATTCTTACCAAATACAACCCTGATTTATCAGCCGAACAACTGTCCTATGAAGCCATGGCCATGGAAGAGCTACTCTTACCCAAACTGGTTCGGCCTGGGCACATGAATGAAGACCGCTGGCGACACATAGCTAACACGTATGTGGAATTGGGCCTCTTAAAAACAGATTATGCATTGGACGGATTTTTTTTAGTTGATTATAAAGAGGCAGATAACCAACGCCAACAGTTATTGTTTCGCCTACTTATTTTAGTGGTTTTATCCTTAATCACCATTTCACTTATCTCTTTCACATTCAATCGAAAATTACGAAAAGCGGTTGCTTTGCGCACCGATGAACTTTCAAAAATTAACAGCAATCTGCTGGATGAAATTCGGGAGCGGAAACGAATTTTGCATTCTTTGAGCTTAAGTGAAGAGCGCTTCAAATTGCTCTTCGAAGATGCCCCAATCTCGTTATGGGAAGAGGACTTTAGTGAGGTAAAACGAATTATTGATCAGATTAAAGCAGAAGGCATACACGATCTGGAAGCCTACTTTACGGCACACCCGGATGTCTTATTGATGTGTATCCAAAAAATCAGGATTATCAACATTAATCAATCCACGCTCAAATACTTTCAGGCTATCTCCAAAGAAGAAGTCATCCAAAATGTTGACAAAATTTTTCTGAAGGAAGCGTTTACCCTTTTGAAGGAAGAGCTCGTCGCATTTAGCCAGGGTAAAACTTTATATGAAGCGGAATCATCCCATTACACCATGAAAGGGCAGAATATTTTTGTGTCCATCAGTGTGAAAATACCCGTTGGTTATGAAGACTCCTGGAAAAAAGTCTTTGTCTCGCTCATTAACATTACTGAACTAAAGCAGACCTCCAACGCATTGCAGGAAAAAGAAATCAAGTTATTGGAGCAAAATGAAGCCCTGCGCGAACGCAATCAAAAAATCAAAAGTATTAATGCAGAACTCACCCTGGCGAAGCTAAAAGCGGAAGAAAGTGATTACCTGAAAACGGCCTTTCTATCTAACATGAGCCATGAAATCAGAACGCCTATGATGGGCATTGTGGGTTTTGTCGACTTGCTGAAGATGAGTGAACCAAATGACGAAGAGCACTCTAAGTACCTGAATATTATTGAAGACAATGCACAACAATTACTTAGCATCATCTCCGACATTATTGACATCAGTAAAATAGAGGCCGGACAACTCAAAGTGGATCAAAGACAGGTGGATGTTCGTAAGATTGTGGACAGTCTAAAGGAAGTGTTTAATCTAAAGCTTCAAATTCACGATAAAAAGTCCATCGCTCTGGATGTGGTGATCAATGAATACCTAAAAAATCCCCTGCTTACAATGACAGATGAAACCCGTCTGCGCCAGATATTAAGTAACTTACTGGAAAATGCCATCAAGTTCACCACCACAGGACAGATCATTATTGGTGTTGAACCCCGGGATCATGAACTGCTGTTTTATGTGTCGGATACCGGTAAAGGAATTCAACAAGAACGACTGACAAAAATATTCGATCGCTTTTTTAAGGAAGAAGACCAATTCGGAATGAACTCAAGCGGCACAGGGCTGGGGCTTTCTATCGCCCGCAGTCTGGTTCATTTATTAAGTGGCGAAATTTGGGTGGAGAGTACTCCAGGTAAAGGATCAACATTCTATTTCACCCACCCTCTGTAATTCTTACTCACGCCGGTGCTTCTGCCGGACAGTTAATTTAATCAGCGCATCAAATTGCCAGATAATCACGATGGAGACGAATATCATCAGTGGATACTGTAAATAGTGAATATCCAATCCGAGGATACTCCTTTGAAACGTTGGAATAACAAAACTGGCCACTAATCCAAAGATGGCTCCGACCGTAAAAAATAGCCAGGATAAATGAATATCTTTCAACACAGATTTCTGCCTGACACAATCCTTTTTTATCGTCTCCATCAATTGCGCTTCAAAATCAGGAAATGGCATTTCCAGCCGACTCTCCCGTAAGAGTGATTTTAGTTTGGGATCAAATAAATCATTTTCCGACATCAGATGATCATTTTAACTTCGTTTTCCAATAGTGTATTTATAACTGCATAGAATCGTTTTCTGGCCCGGTGCAAAGTCACCTTCACATTACTGAGCGACCAACCAGTGACGCCGATTAATTCTTCCATGGAAAGCTCTTCCAGGTAAAAAAGACGTAATGCCAAACTCTCGTTGGACGGCATCACCTTTAAAGCTTCATTGATGTAATGCTTGCGCTCATCATCCTGCAATTGGTCCAAGGCCGAGGTAGGTTCTACCTCTTCCACCACATCCATCGAATCAATTTGCCATTTCTTTTCTTTGTTTAATTTTCGAAAGGCTAAATTCACGATGATCCGATACAACCATGTACTGAATTTTGATTGCCCTTTGAAGCTTGCTATTTTCTGAAACGCATTCATAAAGGCCTCTTGTACCACCTCTTCTGCCAAAAACGCATCCTTTACCACCGAAATAGCAACAGAAAAGGCCATGTGCTGGTACGTCCGGACAAAATACCGGAACGCCTCCACATCGCCTTCCTTTACTTTTCTGACGTAAATATCATCCATGGACTAGTCCTGCATTTGCTTTTTCGAATCAGTGAAATGAGCTATTATCATTCCAGCACCCCCGAACAATAATACAAATGCGAAAATCAGAGGTTCATCAATTCCTCTTAGCGACTCCTTCCATTCTGGAACAGATGTTACAATTAATCCGATTGACCACCCCAATGCAATTCCCATAATTAATAATCCAAATTTCAACCACGGGAAAGACCAATCTCTTCTTGGAGGCTTCTGAGCGTAAAAATTACTGGCATCCGCTCCTTTTTCCATTAAGGTAAGGCGTTCTTTATGCCTGGCTTGAATGAAAAAATACCATGAAAAAAAAATAGCACTAAATAAAGCTAACAAAACAACTGTTCCTCCTAAACCCATAATGTTCTTTTTAAATTAATGTTTCTATTAAGAGACAGTTGGTCGTAAAATGGTTACAACCATTTTACTTTTTTCAGAAAACAGAATGTATTTCGATGCGACCAGTCAGAGCCATCCAACTAAAAATGACGAACATCAAGCCCATTAAACTATAAAAGATACGCGCACCATTGGGTCCCATTAACTTAACAAGGGTTTGGGCACGCCGTTGTTTAAAAAACCACTCCAGATTAATAGCCGCTGAAAAGATCATAAATGCGCCAACAGCCATCATGAAATATAAAAAATATACCATTGTAATAAATATTGATTTAACACATACAAATGTATGGAATTAACTAAAGAAGCCACCTTACACTGAGTGTAAAGTGGCTCCAAAAACAACCTGTCAAAAAAATTTTAAACTAGCGTTTTATCTTTGATACTTTAATGGTCCACGCATGCTGACAAGGTGGATTATTGCGCAATTCATCAGGAATAGTCACCACAAATCCATTTCCTTCAGGACGCCATTTCAAACGCTGCTTACTGCCTAAAAGGGTCAATTTAGCCCCCTTATCCGGCTGCAAAGACGCCACCTTGATTTCAGCCGGCATCTTTTTTTCACCTTCAGCAACCATGTACATGAAATAAACATTGCCATTGGACTGCTGTGTCATGCAGATATTCTTTTCTTTAAACGGCTCAATAGCCGTACTATTATAGATCGCTTCATCATTGACCTGCATCCAGTCACCATAGGATTCGAGCAAATCATAAGCTCCCTGCTGCCATTCGCCGTCCGGACCAGGAGCCACATTCAACAGCAAATTTCCACCTTTAGCCACAATATCAATCAGTAGATGAATTGCCTCACGGGCACTCTTGTAGGTTGCATTTGGGGTATACGCCCAACCACCACCAGAAATGATGCAGGACTCCCATGGATAGGGTAATGTTTTCTCCGGCACACGGTTCTCTGGTGTCAGATAATTCTGATTTTTGCCATGGACAGCCCGATCCACCACAATCAATCCCGGTTGTTTCTCACGTGCTTTTACCACCAACTCATCCATCCGGATATCCTGGTTGACGCAACGTTCTTTAATAAAACCACTATTGGTTTGGGTCATTTTATAATCATACACTTCCAGAATCTCTTCTTTGGTCTTTTTGGCTACCCAGCCGCCATCTAACCATAATATATCGATTTTTCCATAGTCGGACATTAACTCCATAATTTGGTTGTGGGTAAACTGGGTAAACTGATCCCACTTTTCAGGATAAGCCTCCGGATCATAATTCACATTGCGATCCAATGGCGGATAATAGGGATCCCAATAGAAGGGATTATGCCAGTCTGGTTTGGAGAAATAAGCACCGGCCCATAACCCTTGTGCCCGAAAAGCATCAAAAATCTCTTTCGTGATATTTGATTTTGGATGTTCATTAAACGGACAGGCAGGAGCCGTTACTTTATAGTCGGTATACTTGCTGTCGAACATACAAAAACCATCGTGGTGTTTAGTGGTGAATACCACATATTTCATACCGGCATCCTTAGCTGCCTTTGCCCATCTCTCCGGATTAAATTTCTCCGGATTAAAGGTCGTTTGTAAGGCTTCGTACTCCTTCTTATAATCATAGTAATTGCCGGGGTTTTCACCTTTTTTGCGCTCGCACCACCCATAATCCTCCGGACACAGCGACCAGGACTCCACAATGCCCCATTGACTGTAAGCCCCCCAGTGCATTAATAAGCCAAACTTAATATTTTGCCACTCATCCAGTTTTTGCAAGACCAATGGATCTTTTTCAGGCACATAACGCTCATCTTCATAAATAGCTTGTGCAAATATGACAGAGTTCATTAGACTCATCATGAGTGCAAGCAATAGATTCTTTTTCATATTTATTTCTCTTTGGATTAAATATCATTCTGAATCATTAAAAATACCTTATTAAAAAGCAGGTACAAACCCCTTTTATAATTAATGAACACACCGCCACCCAAAATGAACAAAGCCGGAATTATCGATTGATTATCCCGGCTCTATATCTTCCAAACACACACTGTTTTTACAATGGCGTAACCCCCTTTTTCAAAATGATATTCCCATATTTTGCCGTCTCCCCCGTCATGACCACCGCAAAAGCCGATTGCGTGCGTTTATAAAACGCAAAACGATCGATGGTTTGAATGTTAGTCATGTGCGGGTGTGTTTTGTTGATGCGCTCACGATAAGCTGCTTCGACGCGTGGATCCAACTGGTCGCCTTCCACTGGAGCCATCATAATCAGCGGATATTCTACATAAGCATCCAATTCAAAAAGAGGTAAAATAGCTTCCAATAGATCGGCTATTTTCAAACCATCCGCACGTAGAATCGTCTTATTGTTGGTTTCTCCCGGGAAATGGGCATCCGCGAATACAATTTCATCGCCATGCCCCATCCGTGCCATTGTGGCTAACAAATCAGGACTTATCAATGGAGAAATACCTTTGAGCATAAATCTTAAAATTTAACAATGAATAATTATGGAATGAACCACCAAGATAGCATTAAATTAGTATTTTTATTAACCACTACATTCTATTTCACGTTCATGGAAAAAATGACTCCATCGCAAAAATCAGTTCTGACAGTGGCCACCCTCACCTCGTTTTTGGGCCCGTTTCTTATTTCTTCGGTGAATGTGGCTTTGCCAGCTATTGAGAAAGAATTCCAGATCAGTGCCATTGAACTCAGCTGGATCATTATGGCCTTTTTACTGTCATCGGCCATCTTTTTGTTACCAACTGGTAAATGGGCGGATATAAAAGGAGCCAAAACCGTTTTTAAGCAGGGCACTGTCCTTTTCACCCTATTTACCTTATTAAGTGCAGTAGCACCCGGCTCTTCTATTCTGATCGCAGTTCGTTTTTTGCAAGGTATTGGTGCAGCCATGTTAATGACCACAGGGCCGGCCATCCTCATCAATGAATTCCCCATCAAACAACGTGGCCGGGTATTGGGCATTACAGTGGCTGCGGTTTATTTAGGCCTGTCTGTCGGGCCATTTGCCGGAGGCTTCATCACGCACTATTTAGGATGGCGAAGTATATTCTGGATTTCAGGCATCATAGGAATTCTAGTCATGATCGTGGCGTTTTCATTCTTAGGTCATGATCGATTTAAAATGACAGAAACGCCAATGGATCATCTAGGTGCCTTCTTGTATTCTCTGGCACTGGCAGGACTCGTCATTGGATCATCGCAACTAAAAACAGCCTATGGCCTTTGGATATTCATTGGCGGCACACTGTTTATGATCCTTTTTCTGGTGCATCAATACAAGTCAACAATTACCATTTTTCCACTTCGCTTATTTAAAAGTAACCGTCTGTTTGCATTCTCCAATGCGGCCGCCCTAATCAACTATAGTGCAACCTTTGCCATTATATTTTTGCTCAGTTTATTCCTTCAAAAAATACAACACTATTCGCCCAGTGAGGCCGGTAGCATATTGGTGGCACAGCCCATTGTCATGGCAGCCTTATCACCCTTGGCGGGCCGCTTGTCCGACCGGTTTGAACCACGCTGGTTAGCGACCATAGGTATGACCATCTGTGCCATTGGATTGTTTGGTTTTTCCTTTTTAACTGAAGATACATCCGTGATCCAGATCATTGGCATTCTGGCCTTCATTGGCCTTGGGTTTGCCCTCTTTTCATCGCCCAACATGAATACCATCATGAGTTCGGTGGACAAATCCAAATCAGGCATCGCCAGCGGCATGGCAGCTACCATGCGCGTATTGGGTCAGATGGTAAGTATGAGTACAGCTACCTTACTATTTGCGCTGTTCTTCGGCAATCAATCCATTGAAGAAGTGGCTGATCAGATTTTTACAAAAGGGATTCGCGTGGCATTCTTAATTTTTGCCATTATCTGTATCGCCGGCATCTACTTTTCCATGAACAGGGGAAAAATGCACCATACAACGCCTCCGTCAAACTAGCTGACTACGGCGCTTAACTGGAAGGATACTAACCACTCTTTACCCAGGGAAAGTGTATCAAAGGAGCGAATATCGCGGCCGGTAATGCGCATCACACCATTATAAATGATGCGCTGCAAACCCGAAATTCCATACACTGCACTGGCCTTCACATAAGGCTTATTACCGGAAACAAAATCCGAAAACATGGTTTTCACCTCGTTATTAAAATGCATTCCTTCGATATTGGTCAAAACCAATAATGACCTTTCTGGCTGACTCCGAATGTATTCTTTACTTTGATTCAATAGTGCAGTTATTTCCTCAGTATTGCGCAAACCGGAAAAATCCATGTAAAAAATCGATTTCTCCTTGTAGTTCACCAATTCAGGTTTTCTCATAATTCTGGATTTAATAGATATCACAAAAATAATGAGCTGTAAACGATCACATTTACAGCTCATCAAATAATTTCATCGCTTTATCAAAAGAAACTAACCCTATTCGGTGGGTATATTCATTGAACCCAGGTTAGTCAATTGATAATCGGAAAGCCGGAATGTTTTATTGGCATTTTTATCAATATCCTTAACGGTATACATGGATTTTTCACCCGATTCTTTATCCAACGCTTCACTTTCCATTAAAAAGCCCCATGGCATGCCTCTTGAATAAAGCGATGTTTTAAAGACATTGGACATAAAATCTTTGCTGTCCCATTTATACTCCTTTGTAATCCAAAAATGAGTGATATCGTTTTCATCTTCATATCGATACTCCTCACACTTATACCCTAAAATGGATTTGGTACGACCCGTCTTTTTCACATTGGGATCACCCAACGGTGAATCAGGTGGCGTGGTTTCATCCTCCCATGCTTCAGCATCCTCATCTTCGTCCATTTGGGCCTGGTCCATAAATCCTTTCATTCCATAAATGATGCCCGTTTTCTTACCTTTATCGTCACTTAAGATGATGGTTGCTTCATTTTTGAAGTCCATAATAAAAACCCCCTTTTGATCCCGATTGGAGGCATGCATCTCCCCTTCCACAAACTCATAGGCAAACGTCTCTTCTCCAGGAGTGACAAAACTAATGATATCCCCATCACTTTGCAGGGTACCATCCTTCTCATAATTCTTAACATTCATGGTTATAGAGGACTGGAATGTATACGCTTCTTCCACATCCACCGGCTCCGATGACATGCCCATTTTACTCATTAAATCAGAGAGCCTTTTTTGTTGATCAGCCTCCGTTCCCTTCTTATGAGCGTCCTGATCATTCTGATCCTGCATGGATTCTTCAGCAGCATTCAGACCTTTATCAATCTGTTCATCTATCTTTTCCTCGGCTTTCTCTTCGGCTTTCTGCTCCGCTTTTTTCTCCGCTTTCTCGGCTGCTTTCTTAGCCATTTTCTCCAGAAAAGTCTGCCCTTCTACTGGTACGGACATAAGCGTACCCAATAGGAATGTCACTATTAAAAAATACGTCTTCATGGTTTTCAATCGTTAAGTGTCCATAATTAGATAAGAAATTTACCACCATTTTTTGGTAATGTCTATACTGCCATAAAATCTCACCAGGCGAAGGTTTTGAATCTTCCTTTAACGATCAAACTCTCCAAATTCATAAAAAAAATTCATTTTTCTTTTAACCTTTTTCACAATGATGCATCTTTATAACAAAGACCAAACAAATTGAAAGAATCAATTAACCTAACCGGGCGATTAATTGAACAATGCAAAAAGGGAGACGAACGGGCCCGCTATGCAGTGTATAAACAATATGTACATGCGATGTACAATGTAGCCTATCGCATCACAGCCCATCAATTTGATGCCGAAGATGTGGTACAGGAGGCCTTTGTTAAAGCCTTTAAAAAGATTCATACCCTGAAACATACCCACACTTTTGGTGGATGGCTGAAGCAAATTGTGGTGAATGAAAGCATCAGTCTGGTGCGACGTCAAAAACGGCTCAGCCAGGCGTTCGAATCGATGGATAGCCTGCCGGATGAAGTAAACGAAGGGCTGCCTGATATGGATTTCCCCATGGAAAAAGTGATGGCTGCCATCCTGGCTTTACCTGAAGGCGCTCGTGTGGTATTTACATTGCGCGCCATCGAAGACTATAAGTTCAATGAGATTGCTGAAATGACCGGACAATCCGTTAACAACTGCAAGGTGCAGTATCACCGGTCGAAAAAAATATTAAGCAGCCAGTTAAAAAACAGTGTATATGCAAACTAATTGGGACGATTACTTCCTGGCACATAAGAACGAAACAAATGTGTTTCAGCCCGACGAGGAGCGTATGTGGCGGGGCATTCACCAACAAATCAGCAAACCGGCTTTTTCTTACAAAAAAGCTTTCATGCGGATAGCCGCGGTCGCCATCGTGCTGCTGGCCATTGGCAGCCTGGTGCGCCATGAACTGATGATGCAGGATCAGCTGGACAGTCTGGCCAAGATCAATACCGAATTAGCTTCTAAGGAGCAGAACTACATTCTGCAGGTACAAAATAAATGGAACGAATACAGCGCCATTGAAGCCGGGGAGAGTCCCGTCACACAACTCCTTTTATATGAACTTGAGTTTTTAGATACCATCTATGTCAAAGGCCTTCATGACATCAGAAACCACGGCTACAACGAGCGGGCTGTGGTCATCATGCTCGACACCTATGAAAAGCGCTTACGCATTATTGAACGATTAATTAATGAAAAACGCAAACAAGAAAAATATGAAAACAAGAACGAACACATCCAGATATAAGTGGTCCTTACTGCTGCTTATGGCCCTTTTTATACCATCCCCTTTCGCTGTGGGCCAGACAAACGCGGAGCCCCTGGTGATTAAACAATCGGCCAAAGTAAAAGCCCATCCTAAAGTCAACGTATTAGTTTATGATGTACCTACAGATATCCTGCCAGCTACCGGGAATGAGATTAAGGTGGAACTGGAATATTATGCAGATGGAAAAGAAGAAGATTTGAAGAAACTGAGAAGCAGCATTGAAGAAAATCTTCTAACCTACTATCAAGGTGACAACTCGCTGAATATTATTTTAAACCTCCATAACTATTTTGACTTGGAGATTATGGGGATGAAATGGAGCCGAATCACCACTAAAGGATCCGGTAAAAAAGAAACCATCAAGCTGAAAGAATTTAAAATCAAGAGTTATAAAATTTGGTTACCCGCTGATATGAGTTTAACCCTCGACGCCAAATATTCGAGGGTGAACATCAACACGAACATCAACGGAGCGGTCAATTTTAAAATTTACGATTCTCAACTAACTGCCCAATCCATCGCCGGTGATGTGGAAGGTGAAATGAAGTACTCGTCCTTGATGGCACACGCATTGGGAAATGTAGATGTGGAATTATACGAAACCAAGTTCAAAGCCGAAGAAAGTCTGAACGGAATCATTGACGCCAAGTACTCGGATGTCTCCATTCGAAACATGCAGTCCTTAAAATTTGATGGCTACGAAGGTAACCTGTATGTATCTCATGTCCCCAAATTGGATATTACCGCGAAATACACGAATCTATCCATCGTTTCGGCCAATCAACTGCAACTATCGGCTTATGAAGGTCAAACCAAACTGGGTAAAATTGATGCGCTGATTGTTGAAGGTAAGTATTTGGAGTTAAAAGGCGAAGAACTGAACTCCCTGAAGATGGTAGATGGGTATGAAAACGAAATCACCTTTGACAAAATTGGATCCCTGGTTTCAACGGGGGGCAAATACAACGAATTTCACATCGGTGAAATCACCAAACAGCTCGTTATTGATGGCTACGAAGAAGAAGTGGCCATTGACAAGATGCAAGGTGATTTCGAAACCATTGAACTCTCTGGAAAATACCTGGAAACGGATATTACGCTCTCTAATCCTAAGCCGCATACCTTATCTGGCCTTGTTCAATATCCGGACCTGCGCGTCAATGAAAAAGCTTATACCATTCGCAAAAAGGTGGGCGACAGTTCGAAGCTCGAATTTGAATATGAATTTGGAGATATCTCTGACAGCCAGTCAAAAATTACAATCAACGGTTACGAATGCGATGTAAACATCCACCATGTTACCAATTAAGAGCTTTTAATTTCTATCAGCCCATAGGATAGTCACAAAGACGCGCAAATAATCAGGAACAGATTGATTATTTGCGCGTCTTTGTGTTATATCTCCCCAAAACAGTCAGTTGTTTTACGCTGTGGCTCTCCGTTTTTTTTTCAGGCAAGTTCGTGATACTTGTTGCCGGAACTGAAATCTATTATTCTTACAAATGCTTTAATAGCGAGCCCATTTTTTCTGCCGAATCCGCCAATCCGCCAATCCGGTTTCGCTTCACCCAAATCGTTTTATGATCTTCAATAATTTGCTCTAACGCCGTTTTTAACTCCTGACGACGTACCGCTGAAATACTTGAAATGGCCCCGCCACGGGCTTCTAACCGTTCCAGTCCCAACTCACAGGCATATTGGGTCAAAGTGACTGCCTGCTTCAGTTCCGCTTGCACCAGCGCCGCCTCCGAACAATGAAGCCGGGCCTGATCCATCCGTTTTATTTGCTCATCGATGTAGTCGGAAGCCTTATTCAGGTTGACGGCAGTCAACTGTTTGAGGTAACGATCCTTCTTCATGGAACGGTTGGGATACCTCAGCAAATGATAAAAAATATTGCTGTTATCCGTGACAGTAGCGGTTTTCAAATAGGCATCTCCCAGCTTTACCACCACATCACCACTAATGCCCGTGGCATCTTCGAACACATACCGCGAAATAAGTGCTGCAATATCCATATCTGCATTGGCATCCACCTGCCAACTCAGGGCGGCACCATAAGCCAGCGTTGGATAAGTAACGGTTAAGGGCTGCCAATGACCGTTGTCGCCCCAGTTGGTATTTAAGTAACCTTTGGCACCATATTTTTTCCCATTAACAGCTGCATTCAACAGGTTAGCTGTCCCATTCTGATGGCGCCCGATGAGGGCCCGCCACGTGGAAGTGCCCGGACAGACATAATATGGCACACCGGCTTCCTGAAATTTCGGACATTGCTTCTCAAAAGGATGTTGTGCTTCATACCCCCAGATGAGGGCCACCATGTCTTTGGGTAAGGCCTGTATCAACTCCGGATGATTCAGAATGATATCACCCCAAAACTGTACGGTTCGGTCATATTGATCCACCTCAGCCTTCAAGGCCAGAAGAAAATCCAGATACACCTGCCCTTTCCCTTTCTCCGCACAGAGTGCTTTGGATTTTCCAACACCCAGCTCCACGGTTTCGTCACAGCCGATATTAAAATAAGGGCTGCTGAAGTTGGGCAGCAGCTCCGCATACAATTCCTTCATCAGCTCCAGGGAGCCAGGTTCTGCCGGGCTCAGGCTGGTGCGCGACATCAGGCCCCATATGGTTTTACCTGGTTCTTTCAGCTCCGCCAGCTGTTCATATTCTTCATGGATTAACCAGCGTTTCATGTGGCCAAATGAGTTTTGATTGGGAACCAGGTCGATGTAACGCTCCTGACAATAGGCATCCAGTAACAAAATCTCTTCTGCCGTGATGGGACTGGCATGCTCCCACACTCTTTGATGATTCTGATAGGCAAAGGTATGTTCGGTGTACAACTGAATCTCATTGATCTTCCAGGAGGCCAGTTTATCAATCAATGCATACAAGGTTTCCATGGTGGGCACCTTATCGCGGCTAATGTCCCACATCACCCCGCGCCGTTCAAAATCCGGTTCATCCGCAATGGCCAAACAGGGCCAATACCCTTTTTCCCGGGCATACGTCCCCACCTGTCGCAAGGTCAGCATGCCATAGTGTAGTCCTTCCAAACCGCCTCCTTTCAAGTGAATGGATGAATCGGTGATCTCCAATTGGTATGCCTGTGGGGACAGTGTCGCATCCAGGCGCATCTCCACCAGCGCGCGCTCTGCCACGGCCGCATGCGCCGCTATTTGGGTGTTAACATGAGCCTCCCCCAGCGTTTGCTGAATAAATAAAGCAATGCGAATCGCTTTTAATCCGGGCGTATAACAAATCAAACGCCCGTTATCCCGCTCCAGTTTACCATCTTTGAGCGCCAGCTTTTTAGGCGCGGGCAACAGGTAATCATGAAGTCCTTGCGACTGCATAGTGAGGGGCATAAAAGCCATTAAAAATAATATTAACACCTTGGAATTGCGTGTTCTTCTCATCATCCGGACACTTATTGTTTTAAACCACTCAGGCCATTTTTAACCCGAAACCAATAACCTGTTACTTGAAACCTGCATCCTGTCATCTGCAACCTATCCGATGAGCAGGGCCGTTTTCTATTGATCGTCTAAAGTAGGAAATTTAAAACGTTCCACAGTGGATGGCATATGCTCCTTTTTGCATCCCCCTTTGTTCTTTTTACAAAATACATGGCTCACATTTCTAAAAATTAATAAATTCGACTTCTTAAATGAGATAGCATATGTGGACATTTATTGGGGCCATTGTGGCATTGGTTATAGGTTACGTCGTTTATGGAAAGTTTGTGGAACGCTTCTTTGGGGCTGATGACACCCGCAAGACGCCCGCTGTTGAAAAGCCCGATGGCGTTGACTATTCGCCCATGCCTACCTGGAAGGTATTCACCATTCAATTTCTCAATATTGCCGGATTAGGGCCCATCTTTGGTGCCATTCTGGGCGCCATGTATGGCCCCATGGCTTACATATGGATTGTGGTGGGCTGTATTTTCATGGGCTCCGTTCATGATTACTTCTCAGGTATGCTCTCCATCCGCAACGGGGGTGCCAGCATCCCTGAAATAGTGGGCAAATACCTGGGGCCGGGCTTCCAAAATTTCTTACGGGTCTTTACCTTGTTACTACTCATCTTTGTGGGCGTCGCTTTTGTATCGGGGCCGGCGGGTTTACTGGCCAACCTGACCAAGGGCGGTCTCACCATCTGGCTGTATGTTATATTTGCCTATTACCTGATGGCCACCTTATTACCCATCAACAAAATCATTGGTCGCATTTACCCCTTCTTTGGCGCAGCCCTCATTATTATGGCGGTAGCCATTGGCGGCTCCATGCTTTGGGGCGGCTTTAGCGGTGCCTTGGTCCTGCCCGAGTTGGCCAGGAGTAGTTTTGCCAACTGGCACCATCACCCCACCGAGAATATCCTTTTCCCCATGATGTTCATCGTCATCTCCTGTGGCGCCTTGAGTGGTTTTCACAGCACACAAGCGCCCATGATGGCCCGTACCATTAAAAAAGAAAGCTATGGCCGGCATGTCTTCTACGGCGCAATGATTGCCGAAGGCATTGTAGCCATTATCTGGGCAACAGCGGCCATGACTTTCTTCGGTGGTGCTGAAGGGTTGAATAATACCATGCAAATGGACGGTCACAATCCCGCCTGGATCGTCAATGAAATCAGTGTGGCCTGGCTGGGCAGCATCGGTGCTATTTTCGCCATCATTGGCGTAATTGCCTGCCCCATTACCACCGGTGATACGGCCTTTAGAAGTGCCCGTTTAACCATTGCGGATGTGTTTAAGTACGATCAATCCTCCATGAAGAAACGCCTGATTGTGAGTATTCCGTTATTTGCCATCGGTTTCGTTCTGTCACAACTGGAATTTGCCACCATCTGGAAATACCTGGGATTATCCAACCAGGTGCTGGCCGTTGTAGTTCTGTGGACCGGTGCCATGTACCTGGCCAAAGAACGTAAAGCTCATTGGATACTCTCTTTACCAGCACTATTTATGACAAGCATTTGTTTTACCTACCTCTTTGTGGCGCCTTTTAAAAACGGTGGGATGGCCATTGATGTGTCCATGGGTATTTATATGGGTATCGGCTTGGGAGTAGCAGCCATGGGACTGTTCTTATTTCGCGTCCACGGTAAAATACGCCGGGAACAGGTGGCTTTGGAAACAATTCAGGTAAAAGTTGAGGAATGAGGATGGGACAGTAAGCACTATAGCGGCTTTAAGCCTTTGAAGGGCATTACTCCCCCCTCAAAGTGGTTATGTACGCTTTGAGCGACAGGTTGTCAATGCCTGAAATAAGTTGACCACTTTACTAACAAAAAAAGGTTACAAAATGGCAACTCGAGTACAGTTTAAAATGACGACCGAAGAACGTAGGAAAAGAAGTTTTAGTGATAACTTTAAAATTCAGAAAGTTCGGGAAATAGAATGTGGTAAGACCAAAGTATCAGAATTATGCAGGCAATATGAAGTCTCCCAAACTAATGTTTACAGATGGTTACATAAATTCGGGACTATGAAAAATAAGACAGAACGAGTTATTGTTGAAACCGAAAGTGACACCCGGCAACTGTTAAGTCTTAAACAGCAGATCGCAGAACTAGAGAAAATCATTGGACAAAAACAGCTACTACTGGATTTTAAGGATAAAATGATCGAATTAGCAGAGGAGACTTATGGGATAGATATTAAAAAAAAATTTTCTACCCAACACTTGAATTCATATGGCTTCACCGAGAAAAATACAACTTCAAGATGAACCGGCTTTATCACGCAATAGGAATTAGTAAGCAAGCTTTCCACCAGAAAATGGACCGTTTACAAAAGGTACGTTCCGAGCAGCAACAACTCTTGCTGTTAATTTACGAGATAAGGCATGATCATCCTACCATGGGAGTTCGTGATATGTATTTTAAACTTAATCCACGAATGATGGGGCGCGATGCATTCGAATCTTTTTGTCACAGCCAAAATTTAATGCTTAAACGGTCTAAAAACAGGCGTAATACAACAGATAGTTCGGGCGTAATCAGGTTTGCTAACCTATTGGAAAATGTTCAAATATCCCGGCTAAATCAAGTATGGCAAAGTGATATTACCTATTTTGAAGTCAATGAACGATTTTATTATCTCACTTTTATAATTGATGCGTTCTCCAGGAGACTTATTGGATACTCTATATCAAAAAGTTTAATAACAGAACAGACTACTTTGCCTGCCTTAGTAATGGCAATAAAAACTCGGAAAAGGGAAAAACAACAGATAACAAACGTAATATTTCATTCTGATGGTGGAGGTCAATACTACGATAAAGAATTTCTAAAACTGACGGAAAAAGAAGACATACAAAATAGTATGTGTGAATTTGCATGGGAAAACGGCAAAGCAGAAAGGTTGAATGGAGTAATTAAAAACAATTACCTGAAACATCGTTCTATCAATAGCTTTAATGACTTGATTAAAGAAGTTGACCGGACAGTATTACTCTATAATTTTGAAAAACCACATATTGAGTTACAACGTTTAACCCCCATAGCGTTTGAAATGAAGTATATTTGTAATGGACAACAATCCGACGATGAGAAGTCAGCGACGGAATTAAAAACTCAGGACCAAAGGGCTTTTTCAGCCCTCTGGTCTAAGGACAACAATCCTTCTGAATCAAATATCGCTCAAGAATTAAAACTCAGAAGGAGTTATCAGTGTTAAAAAACGGTCAACCTTATTTAGGCATATACAGGTATTTACCAGCAGCCAAACACGGAGAACCCATATACGCACACCTCACTAGGGTATGCGCAAGCGTTTGGAATCGTAATACAAATCATTGAACAAGCGAATCTTCGCACGTTGATTATCATAAGAAGAAACCACCACTACCAAGGGGATTGCCAGGGTGAAGAAGGCTGAAATTCCCACATCCCAGAAATAAAAAATGGCTATTGCCGCAGCCAACAAAGATAGACTCCCCCACAGGAGTGCTGACAAATCACCTTCTGCAATCACATCATCCACATCCACCATTAGTTGCTTGTGACAATTCTTACACTGCATTTCAAATTGCTTTCCTTTGGCTTCAGCCAATTCCAGCCGATCTTCCACCAGGAATGCTTTTACTTTTAATTGGGTTCCACAATGAGGGCATTTGGTTATTAGTTTCATAATGGCACTTATTTTAAAACTATGAATATATACTTTTCTTTTACGATATCCATAGATTTACAAAATAACCCCACTTAGTAACAGAAAGTGGGGTTATTCCGATCCTTAACAACATACCAACTCCCTAAAACCTATTCTTTATTAGTATCGGTCACTTCCGTTTCTACTTTCGTCGACTTGGGCGATCCATAAAGCACATAATCGGCATAGTTGTTCTCCTCCTTACCCTTCCAAATCAACTTGCCGGTTTCACACACATCCCTGATAACCTGGTACAACTCATTGGCCAGCTGCATGCGTTCACTCTGCTTGCGGGTGCGGATGTTCTCCATCTCCGCCTGCGCATCCAGGGCTTTATCCAATTGGCCCAGTAAGTCATTAAAATTTTCCAAATAGTCGGGATCGATGTGATGGGTAGCTAACACCTCCAGCATACCTTCTGTAGATTTGATCGCATTTTTGCCAAAAATGATGACATCCCGATCATTCATACCGGACAATCGCGAAAAGCGAAACAACTTGTAGTTAATACTATCTTCCCCCAAAGCGCGTTTGCAACGGTGTCTGAAATCAGAGAGCAACTCGTCCAACTGTGTGCGTACTTCCTTTTTAGCTTCTGTTTTCAGCATCTGCTGACCAATCCAATATTCATCGGTGGGCAAATTGCGCAACACATCAGCTTTCGTCTGGATTCTCAACGCTGTATCAGGCTCAAAACCATAAATAGCTAATTGCTCCTGGTCCCGCACCACGATAGGTCCCATTTTATCAGCGCGCTGAATGAGCTCTGAATAGGGAAAATGAAACTGTTTTTTCATCTCTTTAAAATTTAAAAAAAACTGAATTCCAATATTGATTTTAAAAAGATCCTGCGCAGAAAAAAAGATTAACAAAAATGTAATCCTTTGTATTATTAAAGTTAACCCTATTTTATTGCAAATGTAAACCACCGAACTTCAACTGTTGACAAACAGCTCTTTTTGATTGACAATCGTGCAATTATCATCCACTAGCGTGTCCATAACATTGAGAAAAGCTATCCCCAGCCTGTGCATTTCCTTTTTTTAGGCGAATGACACCGTCGATTAGGTGGCGCAGGGCGTCGGGGAGGTCAGGAAAGGGATTTTTGAGGTAACGAAGGGCGTCGGTGAGGTAGGGAAAGGCGTTATGGAGGTAGCGAACGGCGTCGATGAGGTCAGGAAAGGCGTCGGCGAGGTGGCGAACGGCGTCGGCGAGGTCAGGAAGGGCGTTTTTGAGGTCGCGAAAACAAATGTCATGGAAAAACGTACCTTCCGGATTCACCAAAGCTATCGTCCGGGCTTTTGCTTGACCTGATAGATCTGCACGCTACGTCGTTTCCCTTTTAGTTTGATCTTATCGATCTCTTTGAAGCTGTATTCATCCTGATTATCCAGTGATTCATACAAGACACCCGAAATTAACAGGTCTTGCTTATAGGCATTACACATGGACTCAATGCGTGCGGTAGTGTTAATGGTATCGCCGTTGTAAGAAATGTCGCGTCGTACATTGCCCACCTGCAGCACCATGGTTTTACCGATGTGCAAGCCGGCTTTAAAGGACGGCACTTCCCCGTATTTCCAATTGTAATACCGCGACTGTCGTTCAATCACCCGTAAAAAGGCGAAAAAGGATTTGATGCAATTATTGTTTTTAGTGCCTTTCTTCACATCCCACGAGACAATGGCTCCATCACCCAGGTATTGATAAATTTCGCCATGGTAATTATCCACCATGGCCATGTCGTTGAACACATCCTGCACCAGGTGGCTGAATTTTTTATGGCCCAGGCTCTCGGCAATGGTAGTCGATCTTTTCATGTCGATAAACATGAAAATGCGCACCTCTTCCCGTGGTTTATTGAGCCGGCCCAAAAACCAATCGAAGAAAATACCGACCCCTATCTTCTTATGAATGGCTTTAAACAGACTATTAAGGATACACACCAGCCAAAAGTAGATCAGAAAACGGAACCAATCCATATGAAAAGCCGGCGCCCGCGTCAGCAAACCGGTATAATCCCACACTTCTGCCCACTTCATAGCTTTATTGGCAGCCATAAAGACAAGCCCATAGCCCAATGCCAGATAGAATAGCGAGCGTAAGAACGACACGTTGCGAACGGGGGAAAAACGCATGACCCGATCGGAAAAGAACATGTCTAAAACAGAAAAAAGAAGGGTAATGCCCGTGGCCAGATAAATGATATTGCCATACACGGTATCTACCTTAAGCAGCCCAAAGTAATTGATAAATAAAGCGTCATTACCGGTCATGAAAAGATAAAAGAACAAAGCCCCATTCCAAAACAAGAAATGGTACTTTAACTTCCTGAAAAGTTGAGTGGCCCAAATTTTTAGCTTTTCCTTCAAAAACATAGTTGGCGATTTCGGCTCAAAACTAGTAAAAAATGGCACCGGGTGGTGAAGATGAGGAATCTTTATGCAATGATAATCAGGAATACATATAGCATTCAACACAGAGCCATTGAGTCACAGAGATTCTGTTTTTTTTAAACAGGAGTGCTTGAAATCCCTATCGCACAACTCAACTGTTTGAGATTTCAGTATCTTTACCCTGAAATACAATCTATTTTAAAACCCGAACACAATGAAAAAGCTTAATTTAGTATTGATGGCTTTGGTGTTGGTTGTTTCAACCACATTGAATGCCCAAAGTAAAGTGGAAACGTTAACCGAATTCCTGAATGGCATCATCTCTTTCGAGAAAGCCGAACTGAATGCCGGCACCCCCATCGCCTCCATCAGCGAATTAGCCGCCGCGCAAGCAGACAAAACAGTCGCTTTAACCAAAGAAAATGTAAAAGAAGTATTGGAACAAGCCGGCGCTTATCATTTTGTGGTGATCACCGTTGGTACACATACCATTGCCCGCATCACCGATTTAAGCGATTGCATCCAGAGCGGATCCTGGGGCGCCTGCATGCCCATGGGTGAAGGATATGTACAAAAGAGTGGCTTAACCAATAAAAACGATTACCTCAACAACATTATTGGTATTCCTAATTCACAGGAACGCAACGTGTATTTCTTCAAGAAGAAATAATAATGACATAAATTGGTCCGTTGAAGATCATTACAACGAAAGGCAGCTTAGTTTTAGGTTGCCTTTTTTATATCTTTGAATGAACACTTTCACGAGGCACATGACATTGCTTAAAAGGATATCTACTTCCAAAACCGCCTACATCGTTGCGGTCGCTTTACTAACGTTCGGCCTGACCGAACTGGCCGCACTGGCTCCCGGCCGTGTTGAACAGATTTATTCCAGGGGTTTATACCCGCCAATTGCCCGCCTTCTTTCTTACTTCAGTGGCTGGATTCCTTTTTCCATTAGCGATCTGTTTTATGTTGTTCTCGCATTCTTCCTGTTGGCATTGATTACTTTTCTGATCATTGGCAAACTGCGCTTCCGGCCTTTCCTAAAAACGGTGGCCAACACCGTAGCGCTGGCCTACCTGGCCTTTTACTGGTTATGGGGTTTCAATTACTACCGCCAAGGGCTAAATGAACGCCTGGACCTGGAGGCAGCGCCTCCTTCAACCGAAGCATTCAAAGAAGTCTTCACCTGGCTCATCCAATGCACCAACGCATCATGGATGCCCATGGATTCACTTGATCAGGATGCAATTCAACACGCCGTTTCACAAGCCTATGCTGACAATCATCACTGGCTGCAACTGGATGACTATGGCGATAGCCGGCCCAAAACCGCCTTATTCAGCCGTTTTTGGGCGGCCGCTGGGGTGGGTGGTTACTACGGCCCTTTCTTCAGTGAAATACATACCAACCACTATTTGTATCCCACCGAATACCCCTGTGTACTGGCCCATGAAACAGCCCACCGGCGAGGCATCACCAGCGAAGCCGAAGCCAACTTTTACGCCTGGCTGGTGTGTCATCAATCGCCCGACCCTCGCTTGCAATACAGTGCCAACAGCTATCTGCTTCGTTTTTTTATCTACCAGGCCCGTCATTTGGAAGACTTCAAAGCACTTGTCCAACCCTTGCGCCAAGAAGTGCGGGTGGACCTGCGCAACCTTCAGGCCCACTACCGGGCGCTAAGTCATGAAAAAGTGGAAAAAGCAGCTTCAAAAGCCAATGACGTCTACCTCAAAACCAATAAAATAAAAACCGGTATTGACGATTACAACGGCGTTATCAAATACGTGATGGATTATCGAACAGCACTCGCTAATCACCTTACTTTCTTGGAATAGAAATCCTAAAGAGCCTTGAAAAGACATGCCATACCGGGCAGCCAAGATGAGATTGCTAACCGCAGTGAACCACAATTCGCCTTGTAGTTCAGTGAGCTCTGTACTATCTTTCCAGGCCCACCCGGCCAACTCCCAAAGACGGTGTTAACGAATCACGTTAGGGATACCCCCATCGAATCTAAAACACCATTGATGAACATCCCGCCCCTCATCGGCATGTTAATAAATATGTATGTCCTTTAACCTCTTTTAAGAGATAAATTCTCTACTTTCGCCCCCTGATTTTGGCGACCTGTTAACATTGTCGACCGATCAGTCCTTGTTTCTCACCTTGAAACCCAGAGCCTCCCGGCTTTGCTCAAAATGACTGACGGAGATGTTGCCAGGGAGAAGGTCTCGCCCGGTAAAAACCTCATAACTTATTACTTGTATGAAACGATTTTGGCGCTTATACCGGCCTCACTATCGGGAAACCCGGCGTTTGGCGTTACCTGTGATCATTGCACAGGTGGGGCAGATCACTGTAGGATTAGCAGACAACATGATGATCGGTCATTTGGGCAAAACCCCTTTAGCAGCGGCGGCCTTTGCGAATACTTTATTTTCACTACCGCTTATTTTTGGGATGGGATTTGCCATGGCCATCACACCTTTGGTTGGCAATGCCCTGGGCAAAGGAAAATGGCAAGAGCTCATCACCCTTAAAAAGAGTGCCTTCCTCTCCAACTTAATAATGGCCCTGTTTTTACTGATCGCCACGGCTGTATTGTATGTAGCGATGCCGTACATGCAGCAACCCAACAGCATTTTACCCCTATCGCAGCCCTATTTTATCATCATCGGGTGCTCCATTTTACCCCTCATGCTGTTTCTGGCCGGTAAACAAGTGGCTGAAGGCCTGTCCAACACCCGGATTGCCATGTACATTACCATTACGGCCAATATATTAAACATCATCGGCAACTTCCTGCTCATTAGAGGCCATTGGGGCTTCCCGGAAATGGGACTCAACGGCGCCGGCATCTCTACTTTAGTTGCCCGCATAGTAATGGCTTTACTCATGCTGGTAGTCCTGCGCAAATTGCCCCTGCTCCAAAAATACAGCCGACAGTTCAAACCCAAAAACACGCTTCAGCAGCTGAAATCGCTATACCAATTAGGCCTTCCCATGGGCTTACACATCTTTGCGGAAGCATCGGCTTTTATCATGGCAGGTATCATGATGGGCTGGATCAGCGAAACCGGACTGGCGGCGCATCAAATCGTGATGAGTCTGTCTACTTTTGGTTTCATGCTGTATCAGGGCATTGGGGTTAGCACCACCATCCGGGTGAGTCAGCTCACGGCCCGGCAGGTACCGGCACTGGTCAAGCAGGCCTCATCGGCATCCATCCAGGTGGTGGTGGTGATGGTGGTGATCATCTCCTCCCTGTTTCTGATGCTGCGGCATTGGCTCCCCCAGCTCTTCACCAACGAAGCGGATGTGATTGCCCTGGCGTCCCAATTGATTGTCATCCTGGTAATCTTCCAGTTATTTGATGCCTTTCAGATAATCTATTCCGGTATCTTACGGGGTATGTCCGACGCCAAGGTACCGGGATTACTGACGTTTATTTCGTACTTCGTCGTAGCCATTCCCTTTAGTTATTGGGCCGCTTTTCACGGCGGCTTCAAAGAAATGGGCATCTGGTTTGGCTTTCCGGTAGGTTTGGGCGTGTGTGCCATTCTGTTCTATTTTCGGATTAACCGACTAATGAAGGTTCACCACAAAGCGAATAAGTTATCTTAACAAAGATACGCCACTTCAGATGGGTCTCAATCATCAAAAAAAAGCAGGTTCTTAAAATAACGTGGTCCTGTAATCTTGATTCCACTATCTTTAAACTGTACCTTTAATGGCATTCCGATCAAATGATTTGAATTCAGGTAGCGTTTTAAGATTGTAATGATATGTGGAGAGTATATAAAGATATTAGATGGCAATTGGGGGTGCACTTGCTTGGTGCCATGTGCCTTATCTTTTCAGCCTCTGCACAACAAGTTGATTACCGGTTAAAACTACTAACACCGCAGGAGGGCTTATCAGACAATGCCATTACGGATATCGTTCAGGATCAATATGGCTTTATTTGGCTGGCCACGACCAATGGATTAAACAGGTATGATGGGTATCGCTTTCAAACCTATCTTAACGACCCCCTTGCCTCCAACAGTCTTCCCACCAATCACATTACTTGTATGATCATCGATCATAAAGAAGACTTTTGGCTCGGTACCATTGATGGCCTGGTTCACCTAAAGGCCAATACGGAACTGTTTACCGCTCTTAAAATGCCCTTGAAAACAAGAGACAATCAACATTACATCAATTGCTTGCACGAAGACAAACAACACAACCTTTGGATCGGTACGCGCAAAGGTCTTTTTAAGCGAAACTATCAAACCCAACAAATAGAACCCTCCTATTTGAAATTGATTCCAGATAATATTTCCATTGAAGACATCGTTGAAGACGACGCGAATAATCTTTGGATAGCTACCAACATAGGCCTGATTCAATTCAATTATATCAATTTTAACATCACCGTCTATAATCACAATCCACAGGACACTAATAGTCTTGTGCAAGATCAATTACGCCGGCTTTTAATAGACCGCGAAGGAAACATATGGATTTGTTCTCTGAATTCAGGTGTTAATAAGTACAACGTCAAACAAAAACAGTTCCAGCTCTATCAAAATATACCGGGCAAATTTCCACATTGCATGACCAGTAACAGTATTTATACTGTTATTGAGGATCACCAGGGCCAACTGTGGTTTGGCTCACAGGGTGGAGGTATAACCATCTATCATCCGAAAAAAAATACTTTTACCCAACTGCGCCATCAACCCAACAATAAGCAGTCACTAGCCTGGAATGTAATTCTATCATTATTTGAAGACCACTCGGGAGGCATCTGGATGGGTACCTATGGGGCTGGCTTAAATTACTGGCACCCTTCCTATGAAAACTTCAAACACTTCGGATTCCGTCCTGAAGAATCACATGGAATAACTGTGCAAAGTGTTTATTCGGTGTATGATAATGGGAAAGATGAATTATGGCTGGCGGGTTTTGGTCAGGGGACCCTCAATGTTTTTAATAAACAGAAAGGCAGCAGCGAACAGCTTCGAAACAATCTGGGGATCATCGGCCATGCCCGGTTTATACAACCCGACAATACCTATCCCGATAGCATTTTATGGATTGGTACCGACCGTAATTTAGGCCGCTTGCTCTACAAGATGGATAAAAAAAGACGAACGATTATCCGCGCCTATAATTTTCTATTCGACCAGGGAGAAGTGAGAGACCTGTTGCAGGATAGGAATAACAAAATATGGATCGCCACAAACAATGGTTTATTTTCTCTGGACAAGAAAAGTGAACAAATACGTCACGTATATGAGATTGCACACGATGATCTGAACTGCCTGGCTTCTGCCAATGACAGTCTGCTATGGATAGGCACCAATCTCCGCGGATTAGTCTTATTTAATACACACACTGGAAAAACGACTAACTATATTCACTCTCGGTCTGATTCATGCGGTATCAGCAGCAATACCATCAACACCCTTCATCAGGATACCAAAGGAAGGCTTTGGATCGGCACCTCCATGGGGTTAAATACTTACCAGCCCGAGGAAGATACATTCCGGGTCTACACCGAAAAAGATGGTCTGCAAAACAATATCGTCTATGCCATTGAAGAGGATAACCAACACCATCTGTGGTTCAGCAGTAAAAATGGCATCACCTTCTTCGATCCGGACAAAAATCAAATTATCAACTACAATGTTAGCGATGGCCTTATCAACAAAGACTTTTGGATGGGAGCCAGCTGTAAAAACAATCAGGGAGAACTCTTCTTTGGCGGTGGCAACGGTGTTACTGCATTCCATCCTGATAGCTTTCAGCTCAGCACAACAATTCCTCAGGTTGTACTCACGCAAATGGAAATATTCAACGCGCCGGTTGATATCAATTCGGATACCCACCTTAAGAAAGTATTGCATGCCACCGATACTATCTTTATTTCACACAAAGAAAGCCTCATTTCTTTTCGATTTGCAGCCCTTGAATATGCCTTTCCCTCGAAAATAAAGTATGCCTATAAACTGGAAGGTCTGGATACCCATTGGAATGTCATTGACGACCGGCGATTCATTACCTTTACGACCTTGCCCCATGGCACCTATCAATTGAAAATAAGGGCCATTAACAATATGGGTATTTGGAGTGATGAGGTCACCCAATTAACGCTTATAGTCATCCCTCAATTTTATCAAAGGACCTGGTTTATCACCATAATGATCGTGCTTCTGATTGGATTCCTTATATCCATTTACCTTTATCGAAATTACGCATTTACAAAGCGCGCTAACGAATTAAAGCGAATGGTGGAGGAAAAAACCATTGAATTGCAAAATACCGCATTAGAACTTCAGGATATCAACACCCAACTGGAAGAGAAAAACGAAGAAATACTGGTTCAAAAAGAGCTCTTGGAGGAGAGAAATGAAGAAATCACTCTTCAAAAAGAACACATTGAACAACATCAGACGGAATTGGAAAAACAGGTCGAGGACCGGACGAAAGAATTACTGCAAGCCAAAGAAAAAGCAGAGGAGTCCGACCGTCTAAAATCCGCTTTTCTGGCCAACATGAGTCACGAGATACGCACCCCAATGAATGCCATTATTGGTTTTTCAAACCTATTGGATCATCCTGAAGTAAGCGATGAAAGCAAAGGCGATTTCGTGAAGCAAATTCGTAAGAATGGTCAGTCCTTACTCCGGTTAATCGACGACATTATTGATCTCTCCAAAATAGAAGCCGGTCAATTAAAGATAAACCTTGAACAATGTGATTTAAACCAGGTGCTTCATGATGTGTATCAGATATTCATTAACGATCCCCTGAAACCAGACAAGAATAAGGTCACCTTTTCGCTGCAGATTCCTGAAAGAGCCTTCATTCTGACAACAGATCCTTATCGCCTGAAACAAATACTCATCAATTTAATAAGCAACGCATTCAAATTTACGGATGAAGGCCAAATAGAACTGGGCTACCAGGTGGAAGCGCCCAATCAGGTGGTTCTTTATGTAAAAGATACAGGCATTGGGATTGCTCCTGAAGATATTGGCACCATCTTTAACCGCTTTAAAAAAATTGAAAAAGACAATATTCGATTGTATAGAGGCACCGGTTTGGGCTTATCCATCGTTAAGCAACTGGTCACCATACTGGAGGGCGATGTGGATGTAGTGTCCACACATGGCCAAGGCTCCTGTTTTTCAGTAACGCTTCCCCTTCATCATTGATTCCATTAAAGCATGTCTACCCTCTCTTTCCATGGATTTATCAAAAATAGAAAGTTACCTCGTCAGAACGCCGATATACCCCTTGACTACGGCCATAGATTACTTATCTTTAAACAACTGCTCTTTTTTGTGGTTGTATAGTGTAGGTGGTGGTATTTTCAATTCAAATTTTTGAATGATGTTTAAAAGAACACGATATATTCATGTATTTAGTATATGCCTGTTCGTGGTTATTATCAATGCTTCTCATATTGCTTCCCAAATTTACCCGTCCGAATTCAGTCTGCTAACAACCAACAATGGCCTTTCGGACAATGCCATTACGGACATCATTCAGGATCGTTACGGATTTATCTGGCTAGCCACCTCCAATGGACTCAACCGTTATGATGGCTATGAATTTAAATCCTTCCTGCCGACACCAGACACCACCCAGGGTATCCCCTCCAGCTTCATCAATTGCTTGCTGGAAGCCCAAAGCGGTCACATCTGGATTGGCACCATTGACGGATTAGCTATCCTGAATCCCATTACAGAAAACATTACCCATGTATCAACACCCTCCAGCAACATCCCGCTACAACGATACACCTACTGCCTGCATGAAGATTCTACCCGGCACGACATCTGGATCGGCACAAAAGCCGGGCTAGTTAAACACACCGCATCCAATGATTCAGTTCAACTGATTCCCATCGGCCCGTTCATCACAAAAATAGAAGTCAAAGACATCATTGAAGATGATAACCAAAACCTTTGGCTAGCCACCAACAAAGGATTGGTGAAATATAATTACATCACGCTGGCAACACAGTTTTACAATCATGAGCCTGATAATGCCAACAGTTTGATCCATGACAATATCCGGCATTTAACTCTGGATAGAGACGGTGACTTATGGATCTGTTCCCAAAATGTTGGTATCTGTCGCTATAATCTGGCCACCCAGCGTTTCCTGAGATACACCAGAACCATTGACCAATACCCCAACTGCATTCCATCCAATAGCATTTATACAATTCTTGAAGATATAAACGGTCAACTGTGGATGGGTTCACAGGGAGCCGGATTGGCCATTTATGATAAGAAGAATGATCAGTTCACGCATTTCACCCATCAACCCAACAATCCCAAATCCCTGGCCTGGGATGTTATTCTCTCTATTTTTGAAGATAACAATGCAGGCATGTGGCTAGGCACCTATGGGGCTGGCCTAAGTTATTGGCATCGCTCCTTCCATAAATTCAACCATTTGGGGCACCGACCCAATGAAGATAGCGCCATCCGGGTAGAAAGCGTTTACTCAATATATGATGACGGAAATGATGAATTATGGCTGGCTGGCTTTGGGCCGGAGTCGTTTGCGGTCTACAATAAAAAAGACAATACGGTTGAGCACCTTTCAGCTCAATTGAACATTGAAGGTCATGCCCGGCTCATTGAAGCAGATATAGACTATCCGGATAGCTCGTTATGGCTTGGCGCAGACCGGGCCAATGGAAAATTCATATATAAGTATGCCAAGAAGCAGCGAAAAATACTAAATGTGTACTATTTGCCAATTGAAGTACAAACCACCACCGACTTTTATCAAGATGCAGATCGAACCATCTGGATCACTACAAACGATGGACTATATGCTTTTAATAAAGATACGAAAAAAATAACCCACTACGGACATGATCCGGATAATCAGACCTCCCTTAGCCACGATGAACTCAACACCATTGTAGCAGCCAACGACAGTCAATTGTGGATTGGAACCAACTTCAGCGGCCTGAACTTATTTAATAAAAAAACAGGTCAGTGTGAGCGTTTTATTCATTCCGACAAGGACACAGCATCCCTGAGTAATAACACCATCTACGACCTATTCATAGACAGTGATTATCAGCTTTGGATCGGGACTATGATGGGATTAAACCGTTATAACCAAGGTAGCAAAACATTTAGCCATTACACTAAAGACAATGGATTACAAAGTAGCATCATAGTTGGCATTGAGGAGGATCAAGATAAAAATTTATGGATTAGTGGCCGCAATGGCATTAGCTCGTTTAACATACTCACAAAAAAAGTAAAAAATTACAATGAGCAAGATGGGATTGTTAACAGCGATTTTTGGCAGGGAGCAAGTTATAATAATGGCAAAGGAGAACTCTTTTTTGGAGGTCCCAAAGGGGTTTCCACCTTTAGCCCGAGAAATATAAATACCAACACACAACCACCCGAAATTGTCCTGACAGAACTTGAAATATTCAATCAACCCATCCTTCCCGGCCAGCATGCAACGCTTGCAAAGGCTTTACATACCATTGATACGCTGACGTTATCACACAAGGAAAGTGTCATCTCCTTTCGTTTTGCAGCACTTAACTACGCACGTCCCGAAAAAAATCAGTTCGCCTATAAACTGGAAGGCTTTGACTTGGATTGGAGTTACATCAAAGAACGCCGTTTTATCACTTACACCAACCTTCCCTCTGGCACTTATACACTCCATATAATAGGTTCGAATAATGATGGCATTTGGAATGAAACAGGAACCCAACTAACCCTCATTATCACTCCCCCCTTCCATAAAACATGGTGGTTCTATACAATCTTATTTATCGTAACAGCCACGCTGCTCATTTCATTTTATTACCTCCGTCTTAGATTGCATAAGCAGCGAGAAAAGGAACTGGGGATCACAGTAAAGGAACGCACCCTGGAATTGCAAGAAACCAATACATTGTTGGAAGAAAAAAATGAAGAAATTCTCATTCAAAAAGAGATGCTGGAAGATAAGAACGAAGAAATTTCTACACAAAATGAAGAATTGGAGAAACACCGTACTCATCTGACTCAATTGGTGAAAGAACGGACATCGGAGTTAATTGAAGCAAAAGAAAAAGCGGAGGATGCTGACCGTTTAAAAACAGCCTTCCTGGCCAATATGAGCCATGAAATACGCACCCCCATGAATGCCATCGTTGGGTTCTCCAATTTACTAAGTTACCCGGAGATTGAAGAAAACGAAAAACAAGATTTCATTGCTCAGATTCAAACCAATTGTGATTCATTGCTGAACTTGATTGACGACATCATAGATCTCTCGAAAATTGAAGCTGGTCAGTTACGCATTAAATTCACTAAAGTGGAATTGAATCAACTCATGTTGGAATTATATAAAACATTTAAACACGAAAAACAGAAAGTGGAACATGCTAATATTAATTTTTCAATTGCCCTACCCGGTAGCCCATTCATTCTGGAAACTGATCCCTTTCGCCTGAAACAAATATTGACTAATTTATTAAGCAACGCCTTTAAATATACCCATAAAGGTGACATCCAATTTGGATATAACGTAGAAACCACTGGTGAAATTTTATTTTTTGTAAAGGACACAGGCATTGGAATTCCTGCAACCAAAATTAACTCAGTCTTTAACCGGTTTGGAAAAATAGACATTGAAGGGGACCGACTCTACCGCGGTACTGGATTAGGTCTTTCCATTTCAAAACACCTGGTGCAATTACTGGGTGGAAATATTTTTGTTGAGTCAGAATTAGACCACGGATCCAATTTCCAATTTAGAATACCACTTCGACATTAACTAAGGCACCAAAAAAAATACTCTGTTGATATTCACTTTTAGTAAAAAGATGCAAACGCTTCCTAATTCCAAAAATGATAATTTTAAAACACACCCTACGCAAAAGAGATGTACTCATCCATTTTTTTACTATTAAAGAATATTAACCCTGTATTTACTGGGGTTAAATTAAATTTTTATTGTTTTTATTTGTCTAATTCTAATTTTACACTATATTTGTATAGGATTTTTTCATAACACTTGGATTTTAGTTAGCTGATTTAAGGGTAAGGACAGATAAACGTATCTGTCCTTTTAATTTAAAACTAAACACACTGATTAAGTAACAAATTATTAACACAGCTTAACATTTTCCAAATATCATTAACGGAAATAAACCTCATCTTTGCTCATGGATTTTTTTTCATAAATTTGGATTTACTACTGATTTAAGGGTTAGGACGGATAAACGTATCTGTCCTTCTTTTTTTTATAAGAATTCCAATTGTACCTCTTCATTTATCCATCAGCGCCACCTTTTTTTTTGGAGGATGCATCCCCATTAACACCTCTAAAAAATTTCAAGCATAAAAAAACTGAGAATCCCAAAATTTGAAATCCTCAGTTTCGCCCTATTTATTAATCTTTAATCTATTCGTATTCACCCATTAGTATGCCGGAAATATTCCAGGCACTAAAACTACTTCCAGCCGACTCGCCCAATGGAATCGCTACTTTCATGGTATGTTTACCAGGTTTTAAATCTGGCAAATACATATATTCGGGATTAGTAGCTGTACCCGGACACCACCCGCTTCGACTTAAATCGGCAGATGAAATTCCATTCCAAAAATTCCCTGAAACTGGATTGTATTTTCGATATGCGGCACAATCCGTCCGCCATGGCGTAAAGGTAAACACGCGTTCACCATCAATAAATATTTCGTTTTGCTTGGGATTGAACTCATCGCCCCCTCCCCAGCCACCATGACCGGTGGTGATGTAACGCAATCTTAAATTTTTCACACCTTCAGGCACTTCAAAGGTAAGCGTCAGACTATCATTTTTAAACATGGTTCCATAACGTTGCCCACCCATTTCCATGACATTACAGGTATTGAAAAGTGGTTGCATGTAGTAATTCGTCTCTGCTTCTGATTGCCATTCAAAACTACCAGGGTAGGCTTTAATATCGAGACTTAATTTATGCCCGCCCTTGTCATAATTCCCAATGAAAGCACCAATCAACACTTCACCTTCCAGGTAGGGCTTTAAATCACTGATATCTTGTTTGTAAATGGAGATATCTTCCCATTCAATATCTTTAATCTTTACCCGGTCGTTGAAATGCTTCACCCCAAAAGAGGTAAAGAAGCGGACTAATTCTACAATTGGCTCATAGTTTTCAGATACGGTGACTCCTTGGTAATCTAGGCTATCAGCATCGTAATATAAAGGCAGCGTTTTCATCCCATCCCGTAAACCATCCCAGAATGTCTGTTCTTTTGCCGTAGGAATCACAAAAACAGATCCTGTACGATCATACGCATCGCCATTACTGTGTTGTTTTATCTCAGCAAAGATTGAATAGTGATCTGGGGTTTTAGGAAGTTTCACTTTTTTCACAATCAATGTACCTCCGGCGAAATGATAGGTTTTTCCCACTTCAGGTTCACCCACATCCAACTTTTCTTTTCCCCAGCAGATTTGCTCGTTATCAAACACAGAGGTAGTCATAATCATTTTTTCGCGTTTGATATCTCCAAGTGCATTTACATCCGTCTTTTGGCCCATCTCAGCAGGCAACAAATTCGCTTTTGCTTTTTTGCGCGATACTTTCACGGTGGCTGCCACGGTTTCGTTATTTCCATTACGAACAACACTCAATACCAATCCTGGCACTTTTCCTAAAGTTGGCATGGGAGACCCTTGTATACCCGCATCTTCTGTATACCATATTTCGATGGTATTGGAATTGATAACTACTTTGGCCTTTTTACAAGTATATCCTTCAATTTCTCGCGTTTCATCAATAAATTCAACGTCTCTTAATTCCGAAAAAGGCGTTTCTGTATAAAAGGCATCACCATCAGTAAAAGTTGCAGCACTTTGAATAATACCGTTTTCATAGTCCACATAAGTAGCTTCAGTAGCATATCCAGGAATTAACACTTTAACGTCCGGTGCATCACGCCATACTTTAGCTGTTTTTTGTGCATACTCCATATAAAGGCCTGGCATTCCTTCGCGCTCCTTGCCATTGTAGATCATTTTGTAGGTCACCTTACCGATCTTGGCATACTCCTTTTGAGTCGCATTAGCCATCCCGGCATTCCCTATAAACATCACAATGATGATTAGATTAAGTAACAATCGATTCTTCATAAAAAATTAAGCATTACGTTATGCATGCAAAAGTATGAAGAATGGCACTTTAGGGATGGGGAGAAATGTTCAATATTGACTCATGCTGTGCAGATGCACCATTAAACCCGGATAAACATACTATTCCTGCAAGATGGATAACTTTTCCAGAATAGTTTTCAAAACCCCATTTTCATCATTACTAAGTGTTGTGAAGCGAGCTATTTTCTTCAACTCGGGATGCGCATTAGCCATGGCATAACTATAGTCAGCCGTTTTCATCATTTGATAATCGTTTAAGTAATCACCAAAGACCATGGTTTCTGCAGGTGTAATACCCAAATGAGTTTGCAGAAACTTAACTGCCTCACCTTTATTTACACCGATTGGCATAATATCAAGCCAGATGTGACTGGACACACTCACCTGAAAGCGATCATCAAAAGAACGCAGTATCGGATAACTATTGTGTTCCGGATTTTTTAAATCACAAACAGCAATTTTAAGAAGCTCATCCCCCAAATCAGTTAAATCATCCACTTTTTGATATTTAACAAAATAGGTTTCCACCTCTTTCAAAAAAGCTGGATTATCATTTTCAATGTAGGCAGAGTCATGTCCGCCAATAACAGGATACACGCCATCTATTTGACGAATGGCACGTACTAACTCCCTGATCGCTCCTTTAGTAAAAGGCTTCAACAACAACGTACCGTCACCATAATCAACAAAACCGCCATTCTCTGCAATAAACAAGATGTTGTGATCAATGTGCTCAAACTCTTGCTTCAGGATATAATACTGTCGGCCACTGGCCACTACAAACTGAATACCGGCCTCCTTCACTTGTTGATAAACTAAGTCAAATTCAACTGGCAGTTGCTTATCAGACGTCAGTAGTGTGCCGTCCATATCAGTAATAATCAGTTTTATCATATCCCTCATTTAAAGAATGCCAAAGGTAGAGAGATATTCCAATGAGCTGGATAAATTATTGTTAAAGATTCTAAAACCAAACACCTGTTATTAGCGTTGCAAATAACAGGTGTCATTAAAAAATACAATCTAATATTCCCAACTATAGAAAAAGTAAAACTCCACTAATTAACAACAACTTGCTGATTAAAAACTCCATTAACGGTTCGAATTACCAGAATGTAAACACCAGCAGGTAAGTGATTCACAGCGATGCGTTCAGACTCACCAACAAATTTATCAATGGAAGCTACTAAAGTACCACCTACAGCATACAACTGAATACTACCTTTCACTTCTTCTGAGAAATTGATGGTTAAATAGTCATTTGCAGGGTTTGGCCATATCTTCATTTCCAGTTTTTCTTTTGAATACCTGCTCTTTTCAACACTAGCCTTCGACTTCAATCCACTGCTAGCTGTTGCGTATCCGAATATTTCCAAATCAGCCAGCTGAAGAATAGATCCGGAATTATTCGTCATCTCTAATCGATAATACTGGTAAGCTTGAGAATTGGTAAATGTAAACTCACGTCGCTGATACCGACTGCTAAAATCCTGGTTGCTGCGACTGTCTAATATTGTCCAGCTGACGCCATCAGTAGATCCACTTAAATACCATGTTTGAGGATCGCGTTCTGCTGCATCATTTGCCGCCGTGATGGCATAATTACTTACCACATATTGCCGACAAGCATTCACCTGAACCCAGGATGAAGCATGGAAAGTCAAGAATTTAGAATAGGGTGAACCATCTGTTAAATTGGAGACTCCCTCATTGGTAGGCGAATCATTGTATTGAGCAGATGCATCGCCACAATTAGCCAGAATATTCTCTAACTCCACTGGGGTTGTACCCTCCGATCCGAATAATTCCAACTCCGATAATTGAAGAATGGTGCCTCCATAACTATCAACTCCATTGTGCATCATTTCCAGACGATAATAAGCATAGGAGGATGCCCCTGCCACAGAGTATGTAAGTTTTTGATTTCTATTTGGGAAATCCTGATTAGTGCGTGAATCGAGCGTGATCCAATCAATGCCGTTATTGGATCCCTTCAATATCCAATCTTTAGGATCGCGTTCAGGTGCATCATTTCCACTGGTTAAGGAATAACTTGATAAAACATAGGCTTTCGCTGCTGAATATTGTACCCACGCCTGGGCATGAAAGGTCAGATATTTACTGCTTCCATTATTATCTGTTAATTTATCTACCCCTTCACTCGCTGGTGAATCACTGTATTGAGCGGAGATGGTTCCTTGCAAATCAGTGATATCCACATCTCCAGTATTACCAGAAACAGTAATGTAATTACTCCTTGTTTTGGTATCAGTAGCATTGGATCCATAGGCCACCAATTGCACATTATAAGTACCGGTATTCGCATAAGTCACTACCGGATTCTGTGCCGTACTTGATGAAGGAGTACCACCCTCAAAGGTCCACTGATATGAAATGGCATTGGATGAAGTATTGGTAAACTGAACACTCTGACCTTGTTGAATACTTGTTACACTACTGGTAAAGCCTGCTGTTACCACGGACGTAGCAGCCCATGGATAGCTATTAATTTCAGTCTGATACTGATTCCATAAAGTCGTTACCGATTTTCCAAAAAGTTGCTGACACATGGCCTCGTGACTCCAGGTGCTCATACTCTTAGCGGTTAGATTCAAGTCTCTGATAAAATTTCCTTCAACAGATGCCTGAGTGCGTGACAGCCACAAATAAAAGAAAGCTGTAGTCGTATAACCTTGCATATAGCTACCGCCCTGGTTGGGAAAACGCTCCGGATTGAAGCCACCTGTTAATAACCTGCCCAGATCAGCCATGCCCTCAATCTCACCATAAAACTCAGAATTGCCATCATACTGACCAGCATTCTTGGGTTCTTTTTGGTACCCATGAGTTAATTCATGACACAATACACCTAATACCTCTGTAATAGCAGCCTCATTTCCATAATTATTTACAAAATTAACGATGTGATTGACATCGAAACCGACTTCAATGTGCGGAGGTGCGCCGCCTTTATAAGATAATGAACCACCATCGGTCAGCTTATAGGTAATTCTCTGAAGTCCATGTGCATTTGCTTCATCGACGCTGTAATAAATGGTTTTTGCCATCGTCAAACAGCAGTTTTGAACAAAGTCTTCAATACCATTGAATCCATTAGCTTGACTCAATTGCGTGTACAAAGCTACACCAGCATGATTGCCTGCTTGGTTATCGATAGTAACTTGTGGTGGTTGAAAATTAGCCCAATCCCCCTGAGCAGAAATAACGTTTGGTAGTATCGGACATACCACCAACATTAAGAACATAAAAATAATTGTTCTTTTCATGATTACATTTGTTAATGTTAGTATTAAATAAGATTGCCCGTTGGCAATTACACAAAAAAACACTTTTGTGCCTGGTCAGTAACCATCCACTTCCGTAATCACGCTTTCAATCTCCTAAGTTACCTCACAAAGAATTGGTCTGTTTGGCGCCAGACCAACAAGAACTAAAACCTACTCTAAGCAACAGTTCAACGCCACTGCTTCCTGTAAATTTGCTTTATGAATGTATTGATAAGAATTCCCGTTACTTTCAATAATTCTTACGCTAATTTATAAAATACTAATTGTAAATGCAAAACAAACTCAAGCTTAGCAAAAAAGGGAGTATTAAAAAATAACCCCCTCACTGACTCTATCGCTTCGATCTATTTTACTCTAGGGAAAAATACGCTATTGAATCCCTAAGTTCTTCGGATTCGCTTGCAAATTTCTGCGTTAATTGAGATATATTTTCAGCCGCGTGAGAATTGGTCTGAGTCACCTTATCCAATTCCATAATTGCTCCATTAATCTGATCCGCTCCTTTATCCATTTCATTGGAGCTACTGCTGATCTCCATGATTAAACCTGCTGAGTTCTGAATTTGAGGAACCAATTCATTAAAGATAGATTGTGCTTTCTCTGCAACCTCTACCGATGAATTAGATAAATCACTGATTTTAAGAGCCGCTTCACGACTTCGCTCAGCCAATTTTTTCACTTCGGTGGCAACGACCGCAAATCCTTTTCCATGTTCGCCGGCCCTGGCGGCTTCAATGGCTGCATTTAAGGCTAATAAATTGGTTTGCCGCGCAATCTCCTCAACCACCATGATATTTTCAGAAATATTTTTTATTGCAGTGACGGCATCGTTCAAAATAGTACTACCACCCTGCGCTTCCTCCGATAACTTTTTGGAAATATCTTCGGCCTGCCGTGAATTAAATGCATTCTGCTCAATATTCGAACTCATCTCCTCCATAGAGGCGGATACTTCTTCTGTGGAAGAAGCTTGTTGCATTGCACTTTCTGAAAGACTTAATGCTGACTTGTTTAATTGATCGCCTCCATGAGCCACTAATCCGGCAGATTGTTTCACTTTATTAATCACCTTTGCCAATTGACTTTTCATGGATTCAAAAGCATTGGCTAATCCACCAATTTCATCAAAGCGATCAACCAATTGCGCATCGATCTCCACATTGAGTTTGCCCTCGGCGAAAAAAGCGGCCAATTGCGTTAACCGACTAATAGGCCTTGATATACTGCGCGCTAAAAAAGAAACCACCAACATTGTAATTACCAAAAACAAGACACTAAACACAATTGTGTTGGAACGAATTGGTTTGAGCATATCCACCAACTCAAGAGTGGGAGCTACCACTATTATTTTATAACCTGTGGCACCTACGTTCATAAAGGCAACTTCATGCGATGCGCCATCAATCACCTGCTGTTCAATCACACCAGAACTATTTTCCAATGCCTGATTAACGATATTTTTAGGCAATAATTTGGCAAGTGGCATATCTATCTCTTCCGTATTCTGAGCCATATTAATCACACCCTTGGTATCAACTAGCCATAATCGGCTATTGGCAGTAAGTCGCCGATTCTGAAACTCATCCACTAAAACCTGAGGATTCAAACCAACACCGGCGGTTCCTGATGGATTATCCAGATTCCCCATCATAATATTCACAAACAATAAAGTTTGATTAAGCTCCTTATTATAATCAAAGTTGAGAGATACTTTTTGTTTACTCTTCATAAGCTCAAAGAACCAACTATCATCATTATCATCCTCCGAAAGAACATCTAACAACTTGTAATTCTCCTGCCAATAATGATTATTTAAATTATTAACAGCAAAAACAGTAAAATAACCATAATTCTTTTGAAGTTGATCAATGCGCTGCAAGGCCAAATCCTGCAGCAGTGTTTCTTCTTCATTTCCTACAAACCATTTATTAAGAGTCGGATCTTGAGCCAGTAATGCCGATGCCTCCAGAGCTTTTTCCAGCATGGCTTGTAAAGTACTTTGGGAGGCCTCCACAAAACTCAACAGTTGTTTTTCACGAATATCCTTAATGAGTGCACCTTTTACAGTGTAGTAATTTACGATTCCGATCAGTACGACTACGCCAATAACCAATGAACCGAGCACGACTAGTAATTTGCTCTGTAATCTTTCAAACTTCAACATTTTACCCCATTTTAATTGTAACCTCTTTCTTCGTAGACTCAAGGTAAAAGTTACAAGAATATGTGATTAATATCAATCTTTTTTTATTTTAAAAACCAAACAGTTAGCATAGTTATTAATGAAAGACTTGATTCAAAAACAAGTTACACCAGTGGACCCGTTGGTCGCTGGCGCACTAGCAGTTAATGCGCATTTATCGATGTAAACGGATCTTAGAACCAAATAGCGAGATTGACGTCATGTTTACTAATAGTTATATCTCAAACCGCGGAGCGATTCTTTCCGTTCTCCAACGATAGAGTAAAATAGAATGTAGAACCTTGATGCAAGCTCGAGTCAACTCGAATTTCACCTCCCAAAGCCTGGACCAAGCGTTTGGCAAGCGTTAATCCCAGCCCTGTACCGCCAGCCTGAAGACGACCGTTATCTTCCAGCTGAACAAAGGGTTCAAAGATAGAATCAAAGTACTCCTGAGAAATTCCGATCCCAGTATCAGCTACAAAAAACTCAATCATACCACCTGTCCATTGACAGCCAATGCTTATTTTACCTGACAGGGTATATTTCAACGCATTTGACATCAAATTATTCAATATCTGCTTAAGCATTACAACATCGGTTTCTATAACATCAAAAACAGACACATTGGGCAGGTGTATCATTATTTTCAATCCTTTTTGTTCTGCCCTTTGCTGATATAAATCGACTACATCTTCAATCATTGAATGGATAGGGACATTTTCCAAATGGGGTTTTATAAATTCAGCATCTACTTTTGAAATATCAACAATACTATTAATTATTTCCACTAATTGCTGCCCACTTCGAACCACCTGCCCGGCATAGTAACTTCGGTCATATGCACTTAAATCTCCCATCTCAATAATTTGAGAAAATCCCATAATGCTATTCATTGGCGTCCGAATCTCGTGACTGATATTGGCTAAAAATGCCTTCGTCAGGCGATCACTCTCAGCAGCTTTTATCAGGGCCCTTTGCAATTTTTGATTGGTATTTGTTAAATGGTTTTGTTCTTCTCTCAATGCCAAGGTTTTTGATCGCACCATCCCTTTCAGTCTGTAATTAATAAAAAGAATGATTGCGATGAGTAAGGTCATGACCAGAAACGTCAAAAGCACTAAATTCCAAAACTTCCCAGTCTGATAAAATGGGCGCTCGATGTGAAAGATCCATTTATTCAGGATTTCCTCTTTTTCAGCTTCTGTAATCAAAGCAATCCCTTTATTCAAAATAGAAACCAGTTCGGGCCAATCGCGGCGGACACCAATGGACAGTGGAACTAAAAAATTAGTTTCACCCGCTACTTTTAGGTTCGAAATCCCCTCCTGTTTCATGTAATAAGATGATACGGCCGTACTGGCCAAAACAGCATCTGACAGGCCAAAGGAGACTTTACGTAAACCGGTTAAAGCATCCGGAACTGTATCAATGAGAATGTCAGGATATTTAGATGATAAAAGGTCGTACCAGACATAATCCTTTGCCACACTGACCCGCATGCCTTTAAGATCATCCAGTGAGAGTTTGCTGGTAACATTTGACCTTGTTATAAGCACCGCTCTAATAGAAAAATGTGATTGAGTAAAATTCAAATACTCACTCCGTTGAGCTGTTGATGCGGCTAATGCGATAATATCAACTTCCTTACTTTTTGCTGCACCAATGATTTCGGCCCAACTCTTATACCTCACAATGCGAATACGCAGGCCTGTTTTTTTCTGCAACAGCTTCATATAATCAGCACCAATACCACAGTATTCACCTTCACTGTCAAAAAATTCATAAGGCGGGAAATATGGGTCGGGTGCTAATTTAATCTCTTTATTGAAACGTTTCAACCAATTCTTTTCAAGTTCAGTCAAATGGATATGGGTATGCTGATCGGCATCTAAACGCTCTTCAAAGAACAGACCATTACTTAGGTTACCCAATACACTAACGGCCAAAATAGGTTCTGAAAATGAAAGAAAAGCTAACATCAACAGTATCTTAACAACAATTGCACATTTGACTAATACTTTCATGTTAATCCATTATACCCAAAGAATAATTCTTCATTTCGGTCTTTTAAAAGTAATGAATAATGACCAAAAAAACACCGAAAACAGGCATTGTCAACGCCCTTAAGAAAATAAACTATTCAGATACTCCGATTAACTTCTGCAACTGGAAGCGAAAAATAAAAAATGGAACCTTGGTGCGGCGCCGACTTCAAGCTTATTTCACCACCCAAACTATGTACGAGTTTCCTGGCCAGTGCTAATCCCAATCCAGCACCCCCAGAGTAAACGGCATCAGTTGTTGACAATTGAAAAAACGGTTCAAAGATCAACTCCCTACTTTGCTGAGGAATACCCATTCCTGAATCCGCTACAAATATCTCAACGGCCGGACTGATCCTTTTAAAACCAATTAAAACACTTCCTGAGGGTGTATATTTAATAGCATTAGATACTAATATATCCAATACTTGTTTCACCATTACCGGATCTGTTTCCACAACACAGGAGGGGTTATCTTCGGGTAAGTGGGACGCTAATTTCAAACCCGCCTGTTGGGCCTGCGTTTGGAATTGTTTAAGTGTATCCGTGATGAGTGATCCAATATTAACTTTTTGTTTTTGAGGCTTTACAAACTCAGCATCAACCTTGGAAATATCAACAATACTATTGATAATATTGATTAATTGCTGACCACTAGCCACGATCAATCCTGTATAATGCTGCTGATCGGCAGCATCCAGATCTCCCAATTCGAGTATTTGTGAAAAGCCCATAATACTATTCATCGGTGTACGAATTTCATGACTGATATTAGCCAGGAAAGCTTTTGTGAGGCGATCACTCTCAGCAGCTTTTACCAAAGCCTTTTCCAATTCGCTATTCGTCCGTTTCAATTCCAATTGCTCCTTTTCCAGATCAGCATTAGCTTGATTCAAATTATTGATAACCTGAGCCAATTGCTTTTGCATGGCATGAAAAGCAACTGCCAGTTTCCCAATTTCATCATGCCGGGCAAGAAGCACGGAATCCATGTCCTGATTAAAATGACCTTTGGAAAACTCTCTGGAAAGTTCTGTAAGGCGCACCAATGGCCTGGATAAATGGCGTGCCAATAAAGTAATCACTAGGAATGTGATAAACATCATTAAAAGACTTAATCCTATTGTATATCTGCGGATCTCATTTAACACTTCCAATAATTCATTAATGGGTGCCACCATCACTACTTTATATCCGGTGTTACCCACATTCATTTTGACCACTTCTACCTCTTGAAGGTTAAATAACTGATTCGAAAAAACACGCACGGAGTCATCTCTTACCATCGCCTGAACTAATTCTGAGGACAAAATTTGCGAAAGGTTATGATTAATTTCTTCACCCTCTTCAGAATAGCAGATCATTCCAGCAGCATCTACTAACCACAATCGACTGTTTTTGGATGGTTTATGTTTATGAAACTCCTGATTCAATAATGAAGGATCAATACCCACACCAGCAATCCCCAGTGGTTCATTCATATCACCCATCAAAACGTTCACAAACAAGATAGTCTGATTAAGCTCCCGATTAAAATCAAAATTGAGCGTTGTCCGGACCGGCTGGCTAATGGTCGAAAAAAACCATGAATCATCTGGGTCATCTTGTGATAAGGTATCTAAACAGCGATAGTTTTCCTGCCAATACAAAAGTGATTTGGCATTGACCGCAAAAACAGTTTGATAATCAAATTCAGACCATAAACCGTCTATTTCCTGCAAAGCCATTTGCTGGAGATAAGCATCTTTGCCGTGTTCACGAAACCATAACTGCAAAGCGGGATCTTCCGACAATATTTCCGACGTTTCAATGGCTTTCTCTAAAATGGCTTGAAGTGAACTTTGAGACGCCTTTAATATGGTAACAAGCTGATGCTCTCGAATATCGCGCATAAGCGATTGCTCCACTGATTTATAGTGTACTAATCCCAGCAGCACAATAATAATAGTAACCAGTGTTCCTAAACTGACTAATAATTTGCTCCTAATCTTTTCCAAAAACCCTACCTTTTATATCGTGAAAAAAACTTTCAACAACCTGCGACACATCCAAGTTAGCTAAAATAATTCGAACAATTAACACCATTGATCAATCCTATTGCTTGTTGGTACTTTTAGTTCACATTCCATTGGTGTAGATAGCATACAATGATTAAAACTCATGTACAGTTGAAAAAACCTGATTTCCATGCATAAAATCATTCCCGGGTCATAGCTTTAAGACGCCTGATGATTAGGCGATCCAGCAGCTGTCGGGGAAACTTTAAAAAGAAAAGCGCTTCCCTGGTTTCTTTACCAACCATATAATAACACTTGGGCTTACGAGCCAGAAGCGCTTTTTCCACCTTCACTGCCACAGCATGAGCCGGCACTGGTTGCACCTGATCAACCATCTTATCACCGGCTTTGATAAACAACTCATATATTTCCTGCAGTTCCTTTGGGGTGTTTTTACGCAACTCCTTTTTATACACTTTTGATTTATTCCAGATCTCTGTATCAATGGCCCCGGGAACGATCAGTCCCACTTTGACGCCGTAGGGTAACATTTCTATCCGCAGGGCATCTGTGAAGGCACGGACTGCAAATTTAGAGGCACTATAAGCACTGGATCCAGGTGCGGCAAACAATCCGGCAAGGGAGCCCATGTTCACAATCCGACCTTTGGACTGCCGAATCAATGGTAAAAAGGCCTGTGTCACGGCATGCATCCCCACAACATTTACTTCCATGACTTGTCGGAAAGCTTCAACCGGAGTTGCCTCCACCACCCCACTTATACCCACTCCGGCATTGTTAATCAAAGCATACAAGGGATACTCGGTATCTTCTGCAATGGTTTGAAAGACGGCTGCAATGCTACTTTGATCAGTCACATCCATAACGACCGGACAAATGAAGTCGTCTCCCTCTTGAGTAAGAGCTGTATGGTCGGTGTGATTACGCACCGTGGCATACACTTTAAAACCTAGTTGAGCCAGGTGTTTCACACAGGCCTTCCCGATGCCACTGGAAGCGCCTGTTATCAAGACTGATTGTTTCCGATTCATAGCCACTCAAACCTTTAATCATTGGATAGTTAATAAAGGTAATGAATATGCAAGGGAAAAGAAAGCCATCTGAAAATGAGGTTCACCTTTTCGTCAGAAAGGAAACCACCAATGACAGCAAACCACTCACAGTATCTGAAAGCAAAGCTATCAAACCTAGGATTGGCGATTGACTCGCAAAAAACAGCCTGGTCGTATACGAATGCCTAGTACATCTCCGCAATCACCTCTGCATATTCTACATTGACCTGCTTTCTTCGTACTTTTAGCGTATTGGTCAACATGGCATTGTCGATGGAAAAGGGTTCCTGCAGGAGTGTAAACTTCACAATGTGTTCATGGGGCGGCAGGTGGCCCTGAAGCGCATCAATACTTTGTTGTATACAACTTACCACTTCCGGATGTTGCACCAAGGCATTAGGATCATCAGCATAACTCTCCAACAGTTTTATCCGCTTCTTTAGGGCCGAAAAAACAGGCACGATAAGCGCCGTCAGGTATTTCCTATTATCACCGATCACACACAGCTGTTCTATCAACTCGCTTTGCGAAAGGAGCAATTCAATTTTTTGCGGTGAAATGTATTTTCCGGTGGATGTCTTTATGATGTCTTTGATCCGTTCGGTCATCCACAAAGCACCGGGCTTAGGAATCGATCCCTGGTCGCCGGTGTGGTACCAGCCATCGATCAACACGTTGGCTGTTTCTTCCGGTTTTTTATAGTAGCCCTTGAATACCGTAGCTCCTTTGACCAGAATCATTTTTTCATCGGATATCTTCACCTCCACTTCGGGCATGATGGAACCGGTATATTCAAAATCATAGGTATCTGTGCGCATGCAGGAGACAGTGGCAGTCGTTTCGGTAGCCCCATAGCCATAATTCACAAACAGCCCCATGGCATGAAAGTAGCGGCGCATGGGTCCGCTCATGGCCGAACCGGCACACGGCATGTAACGGATGTTCCCCCCAAAAATCTTCAACGCTTTACGCATCACCAGTCGATCTGCCATTTTCTTTTTCATCCGGAGCAGAACCGGTGCTTTGATGGCGTCCTTTTGATAGTCAATGTACTGCATTCCCACGGCATGGGCCCAATCAAAAATAGCCTTTTGCGCCTTGGGCCAACCGGCCGCTGTGCGTTGAATCCCTTCTTGTATCTTTTCAAAGAAACGTGGTACCACACACATTACAGTAGGTTTCACCACCGGCAACTCATCCATAATGGCCCGTGGATCGGCATTATACACATTCACGCCGCCCGAATACAAAAGGAAAAACGTCCAGGTGCGCTCAAAAACATGACTCAATGGCAGAAAACACATGGATACATCATCTTCGCCCAATTCCAATCGTTGGGTATGAATCTGAAAAGCAGCCATGAAATTATGGTGATCCAGCATTACCCCTTTAGGCTCACCCGTGGTGCCGGAGGTATAAATGATAGTGGCCAGATCGTCTCCAGCCGCTTCCTGAAGCCGGGCATTAAGTGCAGTGCTATGCAGCGACTCATAAGGCATGTCCACGATCTCCTGAAAACTAATGACCCGGCTATCGCCTGATGGTGACGAAAAAAAAGTGACCACCATTTCAAGCGAGTCTGTCTCATCCAAGGCTTTGACAGCTATTTCCAACTGTGACGGATCCCCGACAAAGAGCACCTTCATGGCCGTCTCGTTTATTATGTACTCCAATTGGGAATAGGCTGTGGTGGCATAAAAGGGCACTACCACCGCTCGGATGGAAAGAATACCCAAATCACAAATGGTCCACTCCGGGCAATTGTGACTAAACACCCCGACATTATCACCACTAGCCAGCCCTTGCGACAGCAAGAATTTGGAAACAGCTTCTGCTTTATTGCTGAATTCGGCCCAGCTCACAGACTGGTAGCTGTCTTCCTTTTTAAACCGGAACACTTCCCGTTGTCCATAATGAGTCGCTCGCCCTCGAAGCATGTGTGCTAAATGTACTGCCTGCATATTTCCTCCCCTTTTTATTGATGATTCCCTGCCCTTTTCCGATGCGTCCTTTATGCAGGCTTGACGATTTAAAGTGATTTATTGCTGAGGTGTGTGCTTCCACCGTTTGTGCGACCAAAGCCAATTTTCCGGTGCTTTCTGAATCACGCTCTCCAGTTTTCGAACATAACGCTCAGTGATCTCTCCATCCTTCAATGCTGCCGGATTTTCGACCAACACCGATAATTCCACTTCGTAAAAACCCCGCTTCACGCGTTGAATGTCTATATAAACAACCGGGTAATTATTGTGATGGGCATGTTTTTCAACGCCGTGCAAAAAAGCTGTGCGATGGCCCAAAAAATCGAACCAATAAGCTTTGGGCAATTGCCTCCCGGAGGGACTTTGATCGGCAGCCATCAGAAAGACCGTTGGGGTGCCCTGGTATTGCTCAAAGGCTTTTGACGTGTCATAGATGGATACCAGCTGGGTTCCACAACGCGACCGGCTGTTCCGAATGATTTTATCAATGCGTTTATTGCGCATCGGTTTATAGAATGCCGCAAAATGATAGGCCGATTGCAAGCTACCTGATAAACTCCCCCATTCCCAGTTGCTATAATGCGCTGTAACGCCAATCAGACTTTTTCCGGCTTTCAAATAAGGCTCCAACAGTTCCGGGTTCCGTATTTTATGGCGGCGCACAATCTCTGCTTTTCGCATGGTGAAGGTTTTGAGGCTCTCCACCAGATTATCGGTGAGATTACGGTAAAACTTTTTCAGCAAGACCTTCCGTTCTTGCTCTGTCTTGTCCGGGAAGGCCTTTTTCAGATTATCCTCAACAACATCTTTCCGGTATTTAACAAGATGCAGCATTAGCAACTGCAGAAAATTGGAAAAACCATACAATAGAAAAAATGGCAATACACTTATTATAAGTATGAAAAAATAAAAAAGAATCGTTGTTAATAGGCTCATGCAGCAAAGATAAAATTTTGAATGGATTTCGCAGAGCTTATTTCACAACTGAATAACGTTTAGGTGATACGATCAGTAAAATCCCTCTTTCCCACAGACAGCAACCGGTCTAATACGGCAGCAAAGGACGGCCCCTCACCTGGTTCCCAAGCAGGTAAGGGGCCTTCACACCAATACTAACCCTAGGTCTTAAGAACCTTCTTGTTGAGCGGCGCGTCTTCCTTCCCTTATGTGAATTTTATTCATGGTTTCATCAATGATGGTATTGATCCGGTCAGATAAAAGCCCAAAATCCGGATTGGGCGCGATCTTCTGCATCACTTCTAAAAACTGGAACAAGGTATCCAGATGTTCTTTCAGTTCTTTGGCTGTTTCGCGGTTGTTGTAATCAGGGCGTGCCGACACCACATCCAGGCGCTCCTCAGCCACCATATCAAAACGCCTCTGCGCCAGACGCAACTGCTCCACAAAAGGGGTGGCCCCGATTAATCCAATGGCGTGCTTCAGGGGCGTTTTGTCATCCAGTTCTCTCAACATATCCCTCACTTTCGAACTGGCCTCTTCATAATTGGCCTTGTAAATACTCCCAAATGCTTTCAAAAAAGTGAGCAAGCGTTCGGCAGCTGCCTTCTTATCCAAATCATGACTGTAAGTAAACGCCTTGCAAAACATCACCAAACCAGACACACTGTTGTCACGTCCATTATCCGCCTCTTTGACAGTCATGGTTTCCAGTTGGGTACCCACCCGGTTCAAGCCCTCTGACAATTTTTCGATGGTGGCCTCAATGGGGCTAACTAAAGGCAAAAGCCCCATGGTTTCCTGGTTATATTTTTTTACCTGCTCGATAATGCGCTTTCCAAAGCCGTTGCATTCATTGAGGCGCATACTGTAAAAATCATAGGTATGAATCATAACTGATGGTTTTTAGTTCTTAAATTCAATTCTATAATTAAGTTAAAACCATCTTTATATAATTTCAACATCCGAGGCAAAAAAACAAGATCTCATCCCCCTCTCGCATGCGTCGTCAGGCGGCCCAGGAATTGACTTTGCCTACAATTGAACACACCTCAATGAGCCGTTCAGTTTATACGCACTCTAAATTTCATCTGCACATTGACTTTTTAATGATTTTATTGTAACTGTGTTAAGGAGTGCATAACGATACAGAACAGATACCCCAGCAGAAAACTGGATAAGGTGAAAACAGCAGCTTTTCGGTAAATTAGCTTACCGGATGGGTTAAAAACAGTAGCATTCCAGGTAATCCGAAAGCCGGACAGGGAGAAAACAACAGCATTTAGCAAAACCAGCGAACCGGACGGGTTAAAAACGATGTCCTTCTGCCAAAGCAGAGAACCTGCCATTACCAAAACACCAGCGTATAAAAAAAACTGGAGTCCGGCCAGAGTAAAAACAGTGGCGCACTGAAAAACCGGAACGCCGGATCACTGGAAAACAAATACTTTCCGTAAAGCCAGAAAGCCTGCCCAGGGATCAACAACCGCTTTTTGAAAAACCGACAGACCGGACGAACTGAGGGCGGGAGCAATGCAGAGTGTCATCCTGCCGAATGAATGGAACGTTTCCATCAACTAAGTGGCCTGTCCATCTAATAAAACTCTCTTGAATGAGCACCTGTCTGAAAGAACCAATCAAACTGAATTCAGGAAATCAAGCGGGTAGTTCAATAATAAACTCAGTACCGGTGCCATGCGGATTATCTACAGCCAGCATACCGCCCATTTTTTTCACTAATTCACGGCATAAAAACAGCCCCATCCCGGTCCCTTGTTCACCGGATGTGCCTTGTATGGATTTCATGAATTTAGCGGTCTGAAATGCGGCCATCTGCGCCTCGCTCATGCCTACCCCATAATCGCGCACAGAAATAAACACCTGTTCAGCAGTTTGCCTCCAGTTGATTTCCACCACCCCTTGTTTGCAACTGTATTTAATGGCATTACCAATTAAATTACGCAGTACCGTTTGCAGCATGTGTGCATCCCCTTGAATAGCGAAATCAGCAGGCCCCAATAATTTTAATTCAATGCCTTTAACCCGTGTCGCAGAGCGGTACCAGGCTACTATTTCAGGCATGAATTCCTCAAACTGGATCGTTTCCCGGCGCACCAACAAATCCCCATTCACATTCCGAAACCAATACACCATGTTATCTAAGAATGACAACAGCATGGTGGCTGAATCATTAATGATATTGATAAATTTGATGCGCTTCTGCTTATCCTCAAAATAGGTCGATTCCTCCTCCACCATCAAATCACTTAAACTGATGATGGAAGTTACCGGTGTTTTCAGATCATGTCCCATAATGGAGAACAGTACATTTTTCATCTCACTCACTTCCTCCAGCTCTCTATTAACCCTGGACATCTCTTGATTCAAGCGGGCCATTTCCAGTTGCTTTTGCCTATTGATGAGAAAAAACACGACAGCAATACAAATAATAACCACACATGCCAGTACCACGACTAGCAGTAATTGGATCCGCTGTTTTTCATGCTTGAGATTGGCTCGACTAATTTCATTCTGCGCCTTTAACAAATCATTTTCTTTTTTGCGTTGATCCAACTCAAAGGTTTTTAACAGAAATGCCATTTGACTGGAACGTTCTTTGTTGTATACGCTATCCCGCAGTAAGGAGGCATCTTTCAGGTAAAAGTTAGCCATTCGATAATTGCCCAACTTCTCCTCCAAGGAAGAAAGATTATCCAAACACCCAATCTCCAGCTCCGTGAGCATATTATCCTTGGCGATATCATAGGCTGCCTCATAGTATTCAAGCGCTTTCTTGTTTTCACCTTTACTTTGATAGATGTAGCTATACAAGTTATTCAAATTGATTTTTTCCTGCATGTTTATTTTCGGATCAATAAGAGGCGTTGCTTTTTCAGCGCAAAACCAGGCCGAATCCACCTGATCCTTTTTCAGGTGTAAAAATCCATTATTGACATAGGCATGTCCCGCACTCACTGAATTTCCGCATTGCTCATAATAATGGATGGCTTTCTGATTGTAAAACATTGCACTGTCCATTTGATTGTACTCTTCCTGAATCAATGAAAGATTGTTATAAATACTACCCAACAAGTGATTATTTCCGATTTGCCGGGCCAAGCTTAAGGATATATCAAAATAATATTTTGCCTGCTGGCTATTCTCCTCAGTCCAATAAATATTCCCAATATTGAATAAGGCATACAGTTTAAGCTTCTGGTCATTCAACGAATCAGCCAGGTCATGACATTTCATGAAATTCGCCATGGCCAAATGCATCTGTCCCTTTTCAAGGTAAATGTTACCAATGTTTACTAAGATACGAAGCCGGTAATATTGATCATTGACTTGTTTGGAATAATCAGATGCCTTTTTATAAAAAATGAGGGCCGTATCTAAATCCTGCAATCCCGTATCCCAGGATAAACCCCTAAAATAGTTATACTGAAGGGCCAGAGCAGATGAGTTCACACCTTGATACAGTGAATCGGCCAGGTCAAAATTCCTTAAACTTTCTGATTGATTGTTTAGAAACAGGTAAATAACGCCTAAACGCAAATGCGATAAGAGAGCCTGATCGGGCATCTTGTTCACTTCGGCCTTGGCCAATGACATGTGGGCAAAGTACAAGGCACTGTCAATATCCTTGTAATAATATTGATCAGCTAATTTCAAAAGAATCTCTATTTGTTGCTTATCATCCCTGTTGGTGAGTAACTGTCGCAAGCTATCCACATCCTCCATTGCCGGCAGATTAAAAACTGCCAAAGCACTCCATACCAAACCCCATAGTACCCTTTTCATATCTTTCCTTACCCCCTAGCCGTTAGTACGGCAGAAAAAAAAGAAAGTTGCCCTTGAAAACATTCTCAAAGACTAACCCGGCTTATGCATGGGTTGTCACTTTTCTTAAACCATCACCTGACCACTCCAGAAAGTATCAATTTCCCAAACTGAGGGCCCCCCTTTCACCATGCACCCAATGAAACTAACACTTTCAGAACCTCATGTAGAGTCTAAATGCTTAGCAGAAAGCTATACATGTAGAGTTTTTGAGCGTTATAAATCGACTATTGGGATAAAATATTCCAATACTTTAGTAAGCAATTCGAATTAATAGTAACAAGGAAAACCTCCTACCCGGAGATAATCAGTAACACATTTCAAAAGGACAATGAAAAAGAAAACAATGCCATTTTGGTTTACCATCTTCGCCCTTATAATCTGGCTGCCGGTCATGAGCTGGGCACAGAAAGAGCAAAACCAGCAGCACACCTGTAAATTTGAAGACCAGCAAGCGGCTTTTTTTAAAGCACATCCCGAAGCCTATCAGGAACATCTGCGTGAGGCAGCTATGCAAAAAGCACTGGTGACCCATTTGAAATCCGCCCCGCTCAAGGCCACGGGTGCAGATCCGGATAAATACATAGTGCCCATCGTATTTCATGTCTTCGGCACCCTCCACAATAACAAAGAGGTCACCTATAATTTAATTGCCAATGCCTTGCAGAAAGTAAATGAAGATTTCGCGGGCCAGTCACCCGGCCAGGATAACATTCACTCCCGGTTTCAGGATGTCGTGGATCTGTTACCCATTGAATTTCGGCTGGCTCAAATCGATCCCCATGGAAACATCTGCTCGGGTGTGACTTTCAATCCGGTCGAAACAGGTTTTGGAAATGGCTCCGGATACGATGACTTGATTCAAAAATATGCCTGGGACAATTACAAATACATGAACGTATACATCATGAACGATTTGTATGACGATGGCGATTATTACAATTCAGGTGTTTCCTGGTATCCCAATAGCTGGATGGCCGATAACAACGTGGCGCGAACAGTTTATAACGGGGCCTTTATTGGCGATAATACGGATGAGAATTTCCGCCGGGTCTTAACCCATGAATTCGGCCATTTCTTTAACCTGGCCCATACTTTCCAGGGGGGATGCCCTGAACAGGAGGGGGGCGACCATTGTGAGGATACACCCGCAGTGGGCCGAACGCACATGGACATCGATGAATTAAACTGTGATGGTTTTTATACCAACACCCAAAACTTCATGAACTATACCAACGACTATGAGATGTATACTCAGGATCAGGTGTTGCGCATGAAAGCAGCCATGCAACATCCGGCCCGCATTACGCTGTGGCAGGAAGCCAACCTGGAAGCCACGGGGGTTAACGATGGCTTTGAGGCCGGTAAAGCGGTAGTCTATGGTTCCTATCTATTTGAGGAGGCTTTTGTGAATAATGGCAGTGTATCAACCGTGTTAAACGCTGAATTAATTGGCGGTGCTGAATTTACCGATGCCTCCCTAATGGCCGATACCCATTATAAAGTACTTAACGTACCGGATGGATTAACGGCGACTATGCATCGCATCACGCCCACGCAAGCCACCATCCGCTTATCAGGATCCGCTCTTCAGCATGAAGTGGCCAACTCAATTGGTAACATGACCATTGAATTCCTGCAGGAAGCGTTCACTTCATCCATTGATGAGATTAAAAACTGTACCATAAACCACTTTTCGGTGCAATTTAAGAATGCCTACACGAAATATGGCTTCCCGAATACACAATGGAAAGCCTATGCCGGAATAACCAATGTGACCCTGGCAAACGTCAATAATACGACAGCAGTAGAATACATGACCAGCTATCTGGAGAATCAGGTGGCCATTGTTCAGTCAGGCCAATCCGTTGATTTGAGCATCACCCTTAACCAGTTTGAGACCGGTGAAAATGATTATTACATCATTCATGCCTGGTTAGATCACAACGGTGATTTTGTATTTAATGCCGACGAAGAGATTGTTGACCACACCATGCAATTTACGGATGCCGATGCGGACGGAAATTACACTTACAAACAAACTATTTCGATTCCGGATGAGATGGTAACGGATCAAATCACTGGTTTACGCATTATTTGTAGTTATAAAACCAATAATAATGCCATGAACGGGTATGATCCATATGGCACCTATGAAAGTGGTGAACTGGAAGATTACGGGGTGATCGTCAAGCCCGTTGTGACTGAAGTGACACCTGATTTCATGATCTCAAACCCCGATATTCTCATTAAACACGAGGTCGAATTCAATGATTACAGCAATGCACCATTGGATGACCCAATTACCGTCTGGAACTGGACCTTTGAGGGGGGTGTACCCAATACTTACCTGGGACAAACCCCACCGAAAATCTATTATGAATTACCAGGCAGTTATGATGTTTCCTTGCAAGTAACTTCTCAATCGGGAGCCAGCGAGAGCACTACCCAAACAGATGCCGTCACCGTGACTGAAACTTACTGTCAACCCGAAACACAGTATGCTGTTTATGGCGGTATCACGCATGTCCAATTAGGAACGATTGACAACACCACTGAAAACAGAGCGATGTATAATTCCTTCCGGAATAGCCATTCAACACCCATGAAGATCGGCGATCATGTTCCTTTCAGTCTTACATTAGATGCGGGTAATTCAGGCGCGAATGATGACCTGGGGGTAGCCCTCTGGATCGATTGGAATCACAACAGTGAATTTGAAACCTCAGAACGGGCATTCTATCAATTGGTGAATGTGGCCAATTTCACAAACGGAAGTTATACCCTTTCTGAACAGATCATTGTGCCCATCGACGCCGTTCAGGAAGCCACTGTGGCCCGGGTAATGGTGTATTATGCCGGCGATGACGGGACCTTCGTAGCCAATGCCTGCTCCACGTTGGAGAGTGGTGAGATAGAAGACTATGCCGTCGTCATTGAAGCAGGAACGGTTGCGGCCACCGTCGATTTCGAAGCTGAAACCGTCACTCCCAACACCAATTATCCCATCTTGTTTTCCAACAAGAGTAAGTCGCTGGCATCTGATCCTATTCAATCCTGGAACTGGGTATTTGAGGGCGGACAGCCCGCCACTAGCGAGGAAAAAGAGCCCACGGTCACCTGGGCCGAAGATGGGACTTACAAGGTCACATTAACCGTGGTAACCCAATCGGGAGAAACCTACAAGCTGGCTAAAGAAGCCTATATTGCGGCCGCCTATACCGTTTGTGAGGTGGAACAAGAGTGGGGTACCAAATATGGACACATTGACCGGATACAAATAGGGACGATCGATTATTCAACACCTGCCGAAAACATGCCTGCCTATACCAACCTGATCAATGACCAGATTGTACGTGCGCCAATAAGTGGATCCATTCCTTTTACTGTGACGTGCAGCAAGGGAGAATGCGGGGAGCGGGACGGTATTGGGTTTAAAGTTTTTGTAGATGCCGATCGCAATGGTTTCACGGATGCAGACCTCCTGATGAAAGATTGGTTTGCGGCCAATTCAACGGATGACTTACATACATTCACTGGTAACATCAGCTTGCCCGACAATTACGTAGGCAACAAAACCGTAGCACTTCGATTTGTCGCTTATAACCGAGGTTACGATGGCGCAGAATGGTACAATCCATCACCTTGCGACAAGTTGGATTCAGGTACAGGGATTGACTTGGGGATCACCTTTGGGGTAAGCACATCAAGTAATCCACAATTATCCACCGATAAGCTGGCTATTTTCCCCAATCCGGTCACTTCTGAATTAACCGTTGAAACAGAAAAAGAAGAAATCCTACAGGTTCGCATTTTTGACATTACAGGTCATGAAGTACTAACGCAAAATGGAACCCAAAGCCAAACCATGAAGATCAATGTGGAGCATTTAACCAATGGACTCTACCTGGTGGAAGTGCTTACACAAGCCAACCATTACGTCATGAAGATTCAGAAACACTAACATACCCTAATACCAAACATAGATTTTGAAAAAGCTGCTCACAAATGTGTGAGTGGCTTTTCTTTTTGACCTAAGGGATAGGGATAGATTCTTAATAAACATAGAAGAACTTGCTGCTGGATGCAGACTAAAAAACAAGACAATTCACCATTGCATTAAGCTTATATCTTCCTTTTTATACCGGACTGTGAATAATAATGGTAAGCCACAATAAAAGTATCACCACCCATTTGTTGGTAATGATACTTTATGATTACTTTTTTACCCCCCTTAACTTAGTTGCAAAAGGTATTCCGATAAGTGATTATCCTGAGTCAGATTAAGTTTCTTACGCACCCGGTAACGACTCATCTCAATGGCTTTGGGACTAATGTTTTTAAGCGACGCAATTTCTTTCGTGGATAAACCCATGCGAACCAAACCTAACATCTTTAATTCATTTGAAGTTAAGTCGGGGCATTGAGTGGATAATTTGACAAAAAAGTCCTGATGGATATCCTGAAGCATATCTGACAATTCAGTGACTTCTTTTCCTTTCTTCAATTCCTGGCCTATGTGATGAATGGCCATGTTCAATTGAGCTTCCTGCAGCTCGCCCTTGCGAATCTTCTGTAAGGAGACATTTAACTGCTGCAATGCTTGTTTATTACGGGTTAATTGTATGGCCAGGGAGGTAGCTTCCTGCATTCTGAAATTTAGTTCCTGCTCCAACTGATGCAATTGAGCCAAATATTTTTTCTTTTTCTGGCGTGCTTTTTTTAAATAGAGAATCACTAGTCCTGAACACCCCAGGATCGACAATAACCATCCTACCCCTATGAGCGTGCGTTGCTCCCGGAGTTGGCTATTCTCACTAGCGATCACATGGATGATGGCAGGATTCTCCATCAGTCTGTGTTGATAAGGAGTAAAGTAATCGTTCCGTCCACTTCCTTTGATATTCGCTAAACAAACTAACATGAATAAGAAAGCAAGCAACAGGTGGTTGGGTTTGGGTAAAAGGGCCATCTTCATACTGCTCTAAACTAGGGTTAGCAAAATCCGGACGGTCAGCCAGGTTATTTTACGGTAAAAAGTAAGCTGACCGCCCGGAGGAAATTGTCCTATTTTCCGTTTAATGATTCCAAAATCATTAAGGTGTGAGCTGAAGACCAACTGAAGTTGTAACAGCTCAATCCCTCCCCTGTAAGGGGATGGTAATTTTCGCGAATGGGTGCTCCTGGAGTCGTTAAACCTTCGGCATTATCTAATACTTTAGCCGACAAAAGTGCGGCTTCGGTATCAAACCCATACTGGCGTAATCCTTTTAAACCAAACCAGACAGGACTCATCCACACTGGTCCGCGCCAATACCCGGTAGGGTTGAAGCGGGGGTTATCTTTGGCAGCTGTGGGGAATGGTACTTTCGTATTGAATTGGGTGCTGTCCATCAAGCTATTCTTAACCGCTTCAGCCTGATCAGGGGTGGCCACCTTGGCCCACAACACAATCCATCCTTCGGGTCCTTTGCCACGGCTCACCAGTGGTTGTTTGGTAATAATATCAACATCGTAAAAGAAACCTGTTGCTTCATCAAACATCTTCTCACGGATGAAAGCGGCTACTTTCTCAGCGTCCAGCTCATATTGCTGTGCCTCTTTATGTCGTCCTACCAGCTCAGTCATTCTGGCCAGGTAGCGTTTCTCAGCGACCAAAAATGCATTGAGGTCGGCACTCTCCTGGTTCATGCTATAACCCACCAGGCGCTCATTGTAATGATTGTCCAGCATCTTCACACCCAAATCCTGATCAAAACGGATGAAGTTATCACCTCCACCTTCCCAGGCAGCAGCTTCAATGCGATGATCCTGCAAGGTGCCGTCCTTGTCGGTTACTGTTACATTATAAGGGTGGATGGTACAGCCATACTCGCAAATACCATTACCATCGTGATCACGGTTGCGGTACCACCACTGGTGATAACGTATCAGATGCGGTAACATTTCCGCTACAAAAGCAGTGTCCCTGGTGTTCTCAAAGACTTTCCAAACAGTCCAGGCAGCCAGTGGCGGTTTTGAATTACGCTCATTCCAGTTACCGCTGCCATCATGATCATCGTAGTAAAAGATACAGTCGAGAATCATCCCTTCATCCCAGGGCCTCTCGGAATCATTGACGGCCACCTGGTAATCAAACATACTGCGGATATTGTTTTTAGCCACCTCGGGCATATATGGCGCCAAGCCGGCACTGTGCTTCCAGGAATCCCAGGCCCACACGCCATTGAACCACTTGTAAAAAGTACTGGGCACCACCCCCTCGGTTAGGATACGACCAGCGGGAGCTCGCCGGTTGGTATTTAGCGTCATCAGGGCTTTCATGGCCGTTTGAAGGGCTACCTGATCACTCCCCACCTTGGCCGTTAATTTATTTTTCATAGCCTGCCAGTGTTCCCTATTTTGCTGATGCACCCCATTAACATCTGCCAGTACCGCGGTCGCAGCGGCATCTGCGTTTGCTTTTTCTTCGGGCGTAAAAGTAAAGGACTGTAATTGCGTCACCTGGTAATGAGCTCCGGGTTGCAGTTCAATGGTTTCCGGCCAAATCATCTGAAAATTATTCCCATCAACCTTGGTCTTTACCTCTTCCGCCATGCGAATGCTGAATTTCCAGGCCGGTTCGGAATAATAGTTCCAGGTTTCATGAATGCCATTAAAACCAATCTCAACACCTTTGGGTGAAGCCGACAAATTTAAATCGTTCTTATAGGGTAATACCTTTCCATCCCATTGCAAGCGGATAAGCTGATCGCTGGCAGAACTATTCTCTACATCATAACTTACTATGGCAGTGTGAGCTGTGGCATAACTCACTTTTATACTCACTGTAAAATCTTCCGTTTTGATGTTTTGAATCAAAAAGCCCGGATAGTAACTGATATCCTCTGCCTGAATAAACGGACAGTTCATCCAATCCTGATCCTGCAGTTTCGAAATGGACAATTGAGCCAGCGTTTCAGCCAGTGCCACGGGATATTCACCTGCCACGATATAGGGTCCGGTAAAGCCACCCCAGGTAGTACTATCCTGCGGCAGGAAATAACCAAACCAAGCCCCTTTATCGGCAAACCCGGTGTGGAAATGGTGACTTTCCGAAACAGCGGACTGCGGCGTGTAACAAATGTCCAGTAAGTTGGCCATCGAGGCATCCTGCGTTTCAATAGGCGGTGGTGTCACCTGGCAACTACTGAACAGGAGGATTATAAAAGAAAATGCTATTAATTTCATGATAATTAGTTTACGTATCCTTCTAGTCATATATCAGACGACCCGTCTGAGATTGATTTCCATTCTTACTCACGGGAATAATGGTGAATGTATAATTGTAATTACGAGCTGGAATGCAATACTCGGGATGCACACGCGCTCCCCAGCTGTTATCGCCACCAACACCTATCTGTGCATAATCCACAAAAAGGGTATTTGCATCACCTTGTTGAACCGATCCTCCATGTTTGTTGGGTTCGTCCTTCCGTTTATGATACAGCGCTTCGTAACGGAATGGCAATACATTGGCGGAAATAGTTGGTTCGCCTTGAATCAATAATCCGATGCCCTTCTCCGTTGTCACACTCATCCAGCGCACATCGGTTTTGTTGCCCGTCTCCTGAGGACGCACATAGGGGAAGTACTGCTCCCAAACACTTCCTTTATAGTGTCCCACAAAAGCGGAAGTCTTGCGATCGGCATAATTCTCATGGGGACCACGTCCCAACCATTCCACCTGACTCAAAGCCGGATTTAATAAAAATTTCATGCCTAAACGGGGTAACTCGGGCAAATTGCGATTGGCTGCTTTAAATTGGTTGGCAACTTTTACGGCGCCATCTGCATAAACCGTGTATACGGTTTCCAGGATCACCTCACTCTTTGCATCCTTCAATGTGGTCACGACCTGAATCTGCGAATCGGTTTGATTTCTTAACAGACAGCTGGTCGCTGTCATGCGCTGCCCGGCTTCTTTCCAGATGCTGAGGCGTGAGGGAGCACTATTTCCCAAATCATTGTCGGTGGCAGCACGCCAAAAGAAAGGACGAACGGCTTCTTTCAGCAGTTCTTCACCATTCAGTTGGTAACTGGTCAGCGTACCACTCTTCTGATCAAAGGTCAGTTGCACATCGCCAGCTTGAATGCGGACCTGTTGTTTTTTAGTTTTCACCTGGATAGCCCCAGACGCCATAGCAACCTTCTGAGCCGGTACTCCAACGGGCAGTTGCAGTTGCTCTGTAGCGACCACATGACCAGCTGGCAACAGAGGTTCCTGTGTTCTTAACGCCACTTCCAGGTTTAAGAAATACTCCGCTCCGGCTTTCGGCTGAATGGTTGTATAAGGCACTTCCAGCATGGTCGATTCACCGGCAGCCAACACTGGTAGTGTCAACTCGCCCTTTTGAATGGTCTCGCCATCTTCTTCAATCCGCCAGCTAAACCGGTAGTTTGCTGACGACCTAAAATCATATCGGTTGGTGACCTTTATTTCATTGGCTGCCAGGGGCACCGCTTCAAAATGGAAATTTTGATATACTTTTTTCACTTCCCAGGCATGTGGATTCAGCGATCGATCAGCCGCCACAATGCCATTGGCACAGAAGTTACTGTCATTCACCACACCGGCAAAACCCATGTCGCCACCATATCCCCAGATAGCATTGCCGGCCTCATCTTTAATGGCAAAAGTCTGATCGACCCAGTCCCAAATAAAGCCCCCTTGCAGTTGCTCGTATTTATAAATCAAATCCCAATAATCCTGCAGATTACCCACACTATTCCCCATGGCATGCGCATATTCACACAAAATGAAGGGGCGTGTCTGAAGCTGATTGGTATGGCGTTTCAGATGCCAGGGACGGGCATACATGGGGCAAATAATATCGGTATATTCAGCATCACCCGCATCTTCGGATTGAACCGGACGGGTGTCATCGATGGATTTGATCAATGCATAACAAGCCGCCCAGTTGGGGCCATCACCCGACTCATTACCCATGGACCAGATGATCACCGAGGGATGATTTTTATCGCGGCGAACCATACGCTCCACACGATCCAGGTAAGCATTTTTCCACATGGGCTGATTGGCCGTAGCCTTATCCGGCTCATAGCCCATGCCGTGCGATTCGATATTGGCTTCGCCTACCAGATACATGCCATAAAAGTCGCACAGATCGTACCATTCTTCTGTGTTGGGATAATGACTGGTGCGCACAGCATTAATGTTCAATTCTTTCATCACCCGGATGTCCTGCTCCATGCTTTCATATGAAACCACCCGCCCGGTGTGCATATCGTGTTCATGACGGTTCACCCCTTTGATCAGGATGGCTTTACCATTCACTAAGAGTTGTCCGCCAGCGATCTCTACACTGCGGAATCCCACTTGACGAGTCACGGATTCCACCATCTCACCCTTTTTCGTTTTATGGTTGATGATCAGGGTGTAGAGATTAGGCATCTCTGCATTCCAGGCCTTCACATTCTCTATGACTGATGCAAAATTAAGACTTGCTTCAGCTGCTTTTGTTTCCTCCAAAAGAACGGTGTCTCCATCCAACAGCTTCACCTGTACCTGATCACCTTCTTTTTTATCACCTCTAAAGGTGGTGGTCAACTCAAACTGACCATCTTTGTAATCATTACTAAGACCCGCCTTCAAATGAAAGTCAAACAGATGAAATTTAGGGCGGGCAGTGAGGTATACATCACGCTCCAAACCGCTGATCTTCCAATAATCCTGATCTTCTAGATAGGCCCCGTCACTCCAGCGATACACTTCCAGTGACACACTGTTTTCACCGGCCTGAAGGTAGGATGTGATATTGAATTCAGCCGGTACTTTACTGCCCTGGCTATATCCCACTTTTTCACCATTGATCCAGATATAAAATGCCGACTTCACACTTCCCAGGTGGATGAAAACTTCTTTTTGATCCCAATTGGCCGGGATGCTAAAGGTACGCTTATAACTCCCTACCGGATTAAATTCATTGGGAATGAAAGGTGGATTAGCAGGAAAGGGATAAGATACATCGGTGTAGATAGGCGTTCCAAAACCTTGCAACTCCCAATTACCAGGTACTTGTATATCGGCCCACCCGGATACATCAAACGAGGACTGATAAAAATCTCTGGGACGGTCAGCTGGTTTCTTCACAAAATTGAATTTCCAGGTACCATTCAATGTTTGAATAAACGGACTGTCAAATTTATGACGCCACAATTCGGCCGATTCCTTCTCAAACGGAATGAAAGAGGCATGAGCCGGTTCTTTATTCACCGCAAATATTTCGGTATTTTCCCAATCGTGGTTTCCTTGCTTCTGTGCCTTGATAAGGCCCGATGAAGCGAGGGTAAGGAGGATAATTCCCAGTGTTTTTTTCATGTATGTATAGTTTGTTTTGTTATTGTCATTCCTCAAACGGCCTTCCCGGGGAGTTTCCTCCCCGGGTTAGCGATTCCCCCCGTTGGAGATCGTTTCCGGTCTATTGAATTTTGATGTAATTACTTTACCTTCTATTTTCTTATTACTTCCTGAATTTAATCACTTTACAGGTATCATTCTGCAACTTAACCAGAATCACATAGATCCCGCTGGACAAATAATTAATTGCCAATTCCTGTTGATTGCTTTGCAGCACCACAGAACCATTCATATCAATAATTTCAACAGACATAACCGGCGTGACTGTTTGTAAAAAGAGACGTTGCAAATCAGTATCATAAATCAGCTGCACCTGCGGATCACTTTCCAGTTCAATCACAGCATTAAAACCTTCATTGTATAGAGCCACATCGTCCCAGAACCACCCCCAGGCATGGGTATCATACATACAGAAACCCAGGTAGACTATTTCACCCTCGTAAGTTATAGGAATCCCGGCAATGGCTTCCTCCCAGGTATCGTTCTTTTCAGGATGGTTATCGTAAAGGATGTGCCAATTGACTTTATCTGTGGAGATGGCCACTTTGTTTTTTGCCTCTCCATTCAAGTCATACTTCTGCCAGAAGGAAAATTTAATATCCTGAAAGCCGGTAAGATCAATGGCCGGCGAGATCAACCAGAATTCCTCTTTCTCAGTATTCTTATCATAAAACTGAACGCCATACCGGCCCAGGTCAGTATGGTTATTCCCCACACAAGTCTGCCAATGCGAAGTGCTTCCTTTGCTGCCAGTTTTCACTTCCCATCCAGTGGGAAAAACTGGCGGTGTGCAACCTTCAAAGTCTTCGACAAAAAAGCGCACGCCTTCTTCCGTATCGTACCAAAGCAGTCGAATCTTATCGTGACTGGACTGAAACACCTCCGTAGCCTTAGTGTTGTTAAAAGCAGCATCCGTAAATGCCAGTTGCATCGCATACACATCATGCGCCGTCTCGTGAAGGGTAGCCTGACCTTCAAACACAATTTCCGCTTCACGACTGTTCTTCACAGTCACCTTCACAGTCAAACCCTCCGGTAAATTGGTGACCTGAACGGCTTCACGTGGCAGTTCCCCATTTTCGATAGCGAAAGAAGCATTGTCCAATTGTAATTCCAGGGTATTTCGAACCGACCCATCATTGAGATAGGACTCGAATAGATTGGTATTAGCCCAATTCAACGTAGGCTTGGGGGCTACCAGTGAAAAGGTAATCAAGCTATTTTGATGTTCAATTTGAGTTACTTCTACACCCGAAAAACCACCGTTGAATAATTTTGTATCCGGCGTTGTAAAAGCACCAATTGCCATACTATTGGAAGGCCCAGGAAATAAATCCCGGTAGGAGCCGCGATCGTCACCGCCATACAATCCCGCACTCTTGGAAAAATCAGCTTCAAGCAAGCGTATGCCGGGAAGATCACGGTCGTCATTAACACCTCGGTCTTTACTTATTTTATCACGATTAATGTGGTAAACAGCCAAACCGGTAGCGGGTTGCTTCTGATCGTTGAATTCTTTCTGCCGGTTTTCCAGCAGGAAATACTCTGCCGCATCAGTAGTTTCTATCTGAACCACCTGATTGGCTGTGGACGTGGCCGCCATCAATTCATAATCCCCATAATCCGTGGCCGTGATTTTTTGTGGTGTCTCCCAGCCCAGTTCAACACGTGACCAGGCGCAGAAGTTACCGGGATAATACCCCCGATCGAGCCACGAACCGGCCGACATCATGGCCCAATGCCCCAACCCGCTGGACTTGCCTGTTCCGTCATATAAATCAGGTAATCCCAATGCATGGCCAAACTCGTGCACAAACGTTCCAATTCCGGCCCCTTTCATCTGCCCATCGTATTGACGCATTTCACAAGCCGCTACATAATGGTCGATGCGCACGCCATCGTAGGTCACAGCTTTATTGACTGTTTCCGACAGGCTCCAACTGTGGGGCCAGATGTATTTTGTTTCGCTGCTGTGATCGGCACCTAAACCGGCATGCATCACCATCAAAGCATCGACCTTTCCATCGCCATCATTATCATATTTGGAAAAATCAACGCCATCAGCTTCTGCCAGATCCACGGCTTTTCGAATTAGATTGCCGGTGAGATACATGCCTTTGGAATCGGAGAAATTAGTAGTGGCCTCATTACAATTGTACCAACCTGCCACATCAATGTTTACATTCAGCTTACCATGTGAAGCCTGTTGATAAAAAGTTTTAAAACCGGCCTGTGTTTCATCTCCCGGTTCATTAAAGAGGCTTGCTATTTCTTCTTTAGATCGGGTATGTGTTTGATTGGAGAACTCCACCAATAATAGCAGTACATTAATATCGCCGGTAGAAGGTACGGGGGCTTCCAATTGGGAGGCTTTCAATTGACCTTTCACGGCTTGCTCAGCAGACTGCATTTGCTGCACAGCCTGCCGGTATTTTTTTTGTTGTCTGACTGATAATTGATCCGCACGGCCAATCTCCTTATTATCGGATTCCCAATGCCCATTCGTAAACTGTGCATATTGGTATTGATGGCCCTGCCTGATTACAGGCAAACCTTCCTCGGTGAGTAAATAATTGGAGATGTTATCTCCGGATGGATATAAAAGAAGTGTATCCCCTTGAGTTGACACATAGGTGATGGGTTCAGTTGACACGGGGGCCCCAATGACACGTTTTTGGCTTTGTCCGATTAATACATTCAGACAAAATAAAGAATAGAATATCCCTATTAGGAGTACTTTATGCATCCTTTATACTTTTAAAGTCAGTAGTTTGAAGTCAGAAGTCAGGAATTAAACCGCTTCCCCACTAAACATTATTTTTTAAAAAAATTCTAAGATAACTGTGACCAAAACAGGTACTAAAATGGTTAAGATAATGCCACTGAAAATGGCAATGATGCCATACTCTTTTCCGGTAAACTTGACTATGACGGGCAAGGTGGTGTCCATTGCAGTAGCTCCTCCCGAAGCAATCCCTGCCAGTTTTCCAAAATAGCGTACCAGAACAGGAACGGCCAGTAAGGTGATAATCTCTCTGAAAATATTAGATAATAGTGCCACAACGCCTAACTCTTGTCCACTGATTTCACTGATGAAGATGCTGGAAAGCGAGTAATAACCGAATCCTGCCCCCACTGCCATGGCTTCCTGAACGGAAATGTCATTTAATAAAAGAGATGTGATGGCCGTTCCGGACAAACTCCCCACGACCACTAACAAAGGCACCAACAGAACTTTGAGATTCATTTTTCGCAAGACATAAAACGCTCCCTTATCACTGCCTATGCTGACGCCCACCAGAAACATGAGAACAAAGAGCGCATACATGGTTAAATCTTCATTTAATAACCACTCGGGGAAAATACCAAAGATACCACCGACGAGACCGACAGTGAAAAATGCTAATATGATGAGACTACCTTTCATTGATGATTGAAAATATGAAATTCTTAAACTGAATTTTTGATGAAAAAAGGACTATTCCTGAGATTCTGTGTCTTTATAGGATTTGAAATACAAGACATACACCAGCTTGGCCAGCAAGACACTACCGCCAACAGCACCCACAGTCAACCAAAAGGCTTTGTAACCGATGCGTGAAAAATTCTGCGTGATGTCATCATTGATACCCACTGATATCCCCAATAAAAACAGCAACAAGTAAACCGACCAGGTAACCGCCAGGTCGACCTTTTTCCGGGTTTTCTCCTTTTCTCTAAACAGCCTGCCAACCGCAATGCCGGCGGCAAACAGTGCAATCACAATGTACGAGGTCATTCGTTAATTTTTCAGTAAATGGCCCCGCCCGGGGGCGGGGCCTAAAATTCTATTAATTTAAAATTACCTAATTATACAAATTAGGGTTCGAATTTTCTTCATCTTCCGGTATAGGATAGAATAATTTATCAGAATTATACCCAACACGATCCCCAAAAACCTCGTCGGCCATTCCCCAGCGACGCAGGTCAAAGAAACGTGAGCCTTCCAATGTGAACTCTAGTATCCGCTCATGCTTAATTTGTTCAAAAACTGCAGTTTTTGTAACAGCACCTGCATATACAGGTAAACCTCTTTTTGTTCTCAATTCATCAATTAAGCTAACTGCACCTGCAGTACTACCAGTCTCATTTAAAACCTCTGCTTGCATTAACAGCACATCTGCATAACGCATTAATGATTGATCTACATGACATCTACTCCAGGCGTTATCAGGATTATTAGGATAATGTTTTTTGAATGCTACTTTACCACTTCCTGCTCCAAAAACATTATCGTAGGTATCCCCAATAACATTAGGATTATCATTATAATAGGGATCATCAAAATAGACTGTTCCATATATACGATCATCATACTGACCGATAGTGCCAATATTCCCTTCCTTTTTCATCTCTGTCAGCAAAGTTTCAGTCCCATATATTTCACCGTAGAATCCTAATTCTGCAGGTCCTATGAAATAATTTTGCCAATTCGAATACAAAGCACCACCTTCTACAGTCGAAGATAATTGCAAGGCAAAAATACACTCCTTACTATTCTCATTGGTTCCATCAAAAAGACTTTCAAAGTCACTCTCAATATCGTAATCCCCATCCGTAATAACTTGACCAAAAGCCGATTTTGCTTCCGCTAAATAGGTATCTGCACTTGCAGGTTCTTCTGCTGCACGATACAAATAGGCTTTACCAAGAAAAGCATAGGCAGCGCCTTGCGTTGCACGACCTAATTTAGACGATTCCTGTTTACTAATTGGATCCAATATCAACGCATCCTTGAAATCATTGATGACAAATTCCCAAGCTGTTGCTCTGTCTGATAAAGGTAAAAATAAATCCCCTTCACCTTCCGGATATTTTTCCGCAACAATGATTTGTTTAAAGTTAATGAGCAATTTGAAATGGTAATAAGCTCTCAGAAACTTTGCCTCAGCCATTAATTGAGTACGCTGATCATCGGTAATTTTATCTTTTGGTATACCAGGCAACTTAGCAATTACCTGATTCGCATAGTTGATTCCTCTGTAGTTATTATTCCACAACAAATAAATACCATAGTTTCCTTTTGTAAAAGAAAAGTGATAATGATCGGTCCACCAAGGATAATTACTGGCATCTGCTCCAGGTACCACCATATCTGATCGGTAATATTCAATGACACTTCGACCTTCAACAAATGCATCCCATCCGGTAAACATTTCCAGATGCGAATATGTAGCAGCCATACCTGCTTCTGCATCCAGATGATCACGCCAAAAAACCGATGTTAATAATTTATCCGGTGATTTCTCATCCAGAAAGTCTTCGCTGCAACCAATTAGATTTGAAGCAACAATTAATAATAGGCCTAAATATTTTATAGATTTCATTGTAATTTGAATTTAGATATTAAAAACCAACTTGAACACCAAATAATATAGAATGTGTTTGCGGATAAAGAACTCTATCTACCCCTGTATTCAACACAGTTTTACCTTCACCGGTAGGGTCATAAGCACCAACCTCTGGATCCAGGCCAGAATAACTTGTTAATGTTAATAGGTTCTGACCACTTACGTACAAACGCACACGATCAATTCCAATCTTTTGAGTAATTTCTGAAGAAATCGTATAACCTAATTGAATGGTTTTTAAACGAAGATATGCTCCGTCTTCCAGAAACCTAGTCGATTCTCTGTTATTTAAGTTTGGATCATTGTAAACAGCTCTGGGTATACTGGTATTCGAATTCGATTCGGTCCAGGCATTTAAGGTAGATGACAAGAAGTTACGTTTGGAATCCATTCCTTCCATCTCAAATCGATTCCCATTATAGATTTTATTGCCGCTTACACCTTGCAAAAACATGGAGAAATCGAAGCCTTTATAATCCAATCCAATGTTAATGCCATATTCAAATTTGGCTAACCCTGTACCAGAATATACTCTGTCATCCTCATCAATGATGCCATCGTTGTTCATATCTTTAAATCGAACGTCTCCTGGTTTAGCATTTTCCTGTAACAAATCGCCTTCTGCATTAACATGCGCATTCACTTCATCCATATTTTGGAAAATACCATTTTCCTGATATAAGAAGAAGGAACCAATCTCATAACCTTCTTTAGTTTGCGTTGGTACATGTGTACTGCCATACTTCAGTCCATCTCCATACAATACCTGCTCTTCATCAGCTAATTCAATAACTTCATTACTCAGAGTAGAGAATATTCCGGTAACATTATATCCCAATTGACCGATTTTATTCCGGTAGTTAAGCTCGATCTCAATACCGCTGTTTCTAATTTTACCCACATTTAATATTGGATCGTTAACTCCGGCTGACATTGGCATTCTTTGAAGAACTAACATATCCTCAGTGTCATTTCTATAATAGTTTACTACCCCGGATAGTTTGTTATTAAACAAACCAAAGTCGACCCCAATGTTGATAGAAGTAGTTGTTTCCCATTGCAGGTTACGATTTTCCAAATCATTAGCAATACTACCTGGCCAAGGTGATTGACCAGCCCCCTGTACATATCCACCCCAATATTTATTCTCGGTAGTAATAAGTGATTGGTGGTCATAATATTTCAAGGTGATCTCGTTACCTAATTTACCCCAGCTACCCCGTAGCTTCAAATTCGAAATTACATCAATATCCTTAATAAACGATTCCTCACTAACTCTCCATCCTAAAGCCACAGAGGGAAAAGTACCATACCGACTATTTTCACCAAACTTTGATGAGCCATCACGACGAACAGAAGCCTGAAATAAATACTTTCCTGCATAACTATAATTTACACGGCCCAAAATGGAAGTTCTTGAATAGACATAATTTGATCCACCGGCCGTATATGTCCCTCCTTTTCCTGCATCCAGGGATTTAAAGTTCAAATCCAAAAATGGCACCGGAACTTTATTTCCGTCCTCATCTATTTTTGAACCTTCAACATTGCCCCACATCCATTCACTCGTCTGTTTGGTAGCAGTGTAACCTGTCACTGCCTGAATGCTATGCTGGTCAAAATCCTTATTAAATTGCAGTAGGTGCTCAGCAATTCTTTCCCGCCAATTCGTTTTCTTGTTGTAAACATTTGAATACTCGTAATCCAGCTCTTTGTCATTGATCACATAAGGTGGATGAAACGTATTATAATGTTCGTTACTGTTTTGAAAACCCAGGTTCAATTGATAGCTTAACCAATCAGTTATTTGTAACTTACTAATCAAATTACCGACAAAGAACTGAACTCTGGTCTCATTTTCATTATAGTGATTCACCCCAACTGGATTATTATGGGCTGGTAAGTCGCCATAAGCCTGACCAAAACCATACTCCTGATCGTTATCATATACGGGTATTAAAGGCGAAATATGATAAGTTTCACGCAGTGATAATGAATAGGCTTCACGTTTTGTTTCATTATAAGCCACATTTCCATCGAATTCAAAGCGTCCCTTTTTGATCGTAGTTCTTGATCTAAAATTATACTTTTCAAAACCTGATCCTAGAACGGTTCCTTCTTCATTGGCATAACCACCAGAAAGACTATAGCTTCCCAATTCATTTCCACCGCTAACACGGGCGTTATGATTCTGAATCATGGCAGTTCTAAAGACCTGATCCTGCCAATCAGTATTATAAGGATAATCTCCTGGAGAAGCTACATAACCGGGCATCGCCTGTTTGTTATCATCAGAAACATACTTGTTATAATTTTCCACCATCATCCCATGCACCTTTCGATAACCATCAGCATCCAATAGATCATACTGCTTATTAGTGGATACTGTGCCCATATAGCTATCAATTGCTATTTTGGCTTTTCCTTCTTTCCCTTTCTTAGTGGTCACTAAAATAACGCCGTTTGCAGCTCGAGACCCATAAATAGCAGCAGCAGCACCATCCTTAAGCACTTCCATTCGCTCAATATCACTAGGATTCACATAGTATAAATCCCCTGGTATTCCATCAATAATATACAAAGGATCATTGTTCCCGACTGTTCCTATCCCTCTCACTTTTACTGAAACACCCGAGCCAGGCGACCCCCCGTTTTTTACAACCGAAACACCGGCCATTCGACCTTGCAATTGTTCACTAGGATTAGTAGCCGCAATTTTTTCCAAGTCCTCACTCTTAATACTAGCCACCGCACCCGTCAAATCACTTTTCTTTTGCACACCATAACCAACAGCAACTACCTCGTCCAAACCAATGGATTCTTCAACCAGGGTAATGTTCAACTGTGTGCGGCCATTCATCGCAATCGTTTGCGTTTGAAAACCAATAAAAGAGAAGACAATATTCTGATCGTCTGAATTGACATTCAATTCGTACTCTCCATCAATATTGGTAATGGTACCATTTGTTGTTCCTTCCACAAATACATTCACGCCGGGAAGCCCCATGCCTGTAACATCCACCACTTTTCCCTTGATGGTACGGGCCTCCTCTTGCTGCACCTTCACAACAGCAGGCTCTGCTTCCAGGATCACAATAAGCTGGTCGTTTACTTTATAAGTCAGATTAGAGCCTTCCAGCACTTTATCCAACACATCGAAAATCTCCTGATCGTTAAAGTTACCGCTCAGTGATTTCTGCAGATCAACCTGATCGTCGTTAAAAAAAATGGTAAAAGTCGATTGATCTTCTATGGCTGAAAAGATCTCTTTCAGCGTAAATTTCTGGCCTCTCAAATTCAGCTTTTTGCTTTGAGAATAGGTGGATGCAGAGATGTGCACCAAACCAACGATGAGCAGAATCAATGATAATTTCATAATCCTCCAATGTTTAGGGGAGACGTACGGATACAGCAATCCCCCGTGGTTCGAATTTTTTTTCATAAATTTGAATGATTTTACTTATTTAAACTTGTTTATAGTTTAGATGGACCGGGGTGATGTTGGAGCATCGTCCCGGTTTTTCCTTTTTATTGCAATTACATAGGCTCTATTTTTTGTAGGTGATGTGTACTTTTCGATGCTCAGCCCTGTAACTGATGGGCGTGGTCATTTCAATGGCATCCAAAACCTGCCATATCGTTTCTTCGTTTCTAAACTTTCCGGTAAAAGTGATGTCTTTAAATTTCGTACGATCAAATTCAATTTGTACATCGTACCATTTCTCCAGGCGAATGATTAATTCCGAGAAAGGAATGCTTTCAAAATAAAAGGCATTCTGTGTCCAAATGGCCTCCACTTCGGTATTCACCACTTGCATGCTTAACTTACCTCCCTCATAAGTGGCCTTTTGGCCAGGCTTCATAATCACCCCATTGCCGGGTGCCGCGCCTTTTAAATTCAACTGTACTTTACCATTAATCAGAGTAGTTTCAATGCGATGCAGCTCCTCATAGGCCATCACGTTAAACTCTGTCCCCAGCACTTTCACTTCTAACTCTTGCGCTGTTACAATGAAAGGCTTCTCGGCATTGTGCGCCACTTTAAAATAGCCTTCTCCCTTCAACGCCACATTCCGGATGGACTCCGAAAAATTAGTCGGATACGTTAACTCCGAACCGGCATTCAGCGTCACCTCGGAACCATCGGGCAGTAAAACAGATGATTTGGATCCATAGGGCACTTGTACGGTGGCATACTGTATTTCCTTTTGACCAACAGTCGAATTAAAATAAACAAAGTAGGTACTCACCAACACAACGACAGCCACCGCTGCCACTTTTGCAGTCTCCACCAATAGGCGACGCAGCATGCCTGGACGTTGTATCTGGGTGTCGGCCTGTAACTTCTGCCAGGATTGATGTGCCTGACTTTTTTCAGTGACAACAGGTGTGGTATCCCACACATCTTTCATCTGAAAATAGGTCGCCTGATTTTCAGGGGAGGCGTCTAACCAGGCTTTTAGCCGAGTCATCTCCTCCTCCGTGGCGGTTTTATCCAGACTCTTTATAATGATTTCCTCTATGTCGTAATGCGCTTCCATCTTCTCTTGTTCTGATCCTATGACAGACCAAAGCAAAAAACTACGTCAGGAAAAATTCACTTTTTTTAGTTTTTTTTGAAGAACATTCACCTCTCCCACCTATTCTATTAAAATAATGCACTTTACAGGAACCTGTCCGGTTGAGTAAAAATTCCATAAACAACATGCATAAACTAAATTGAACACTGGTCAACACATTTATGAATATCCCCATTCCGTGACCTGTCCATCACTTTTTAGATGCTATGAAATTCATTACCTTAATCGTCTTAAAACTTAAAAATTATGAATGTGTTGAAATCGCTACTCTTTATTGCGCTGATACTGCTAACCACTGCTTGTCATCAAAAACAAGCCACTACCCCGGTTGAAATTATTCCAGAACCCTTATCAGTCGTAAGCACTGATCAAGCCCCTTTTCGCATCGATGCCCACACCTCAATTGTGGTAAATGACTCCTCCATGCTGCCGGCTGCTCGATTGTTAAGGGATATCTTAAAGATGGAACTGCCCATTCAATGGCAGGATAACGAATTGAAGCCTGCCTTCGTTTTCCAGCTGGATGCCAGTCTGGATTCATTAAGCCACGAGGGATACGCGCTTCGCATTAATAAGAAGGGAGTGAAAATCCAATCATCCGGCCCACAAGGTTTATTCTATGCGGTAGAAACCATTCGTCAGCTTCTACCCATTGAGCTCGAAATAGCTCCCGTTGCTAAACTCAGCCTGCCGGCCGTTGAGATCACGGACAGCCCGCGTTTTCCCTGGCGAGGCATGCACCTGGATGTATCGCGTCATTTTATGCCATTGGACTTCATCAAAAAATACATCAATTACCTGGCCATGCACAAACTTAATGTATTTCACTGGCATTTGGTGGATGGCATTGGCTGGCGCATTGAAATAAAGGCACACCCCGAACTGACCGATATAGGAGCCTGGCGCAAAGTGAAAGCCGATCGCATGCCATGGCAGGATTTTGAAGTGTGGCGCCAAGGGGATACGGCACCCAAATACGGGGGCTTATATACCCAGGAAGAGATTCGCGAAGTGGTGGCCTATGCACAGGAGCGCTTCATTACCGTACTGCCCGAAATAGAATTACCGGGTCACTCTGAAGTGGTGATGCAATGCTACCCCCATTTAAACTGTAAGGATACCAGGGGAAAAAGTCTGCCCAACCATGGCGTTTATTGTGCCAGTAATCCGGATAGCTATCAACTGTTGGAGGAGGTGCTGGATGAGATCATCCAATTATTCCCTTCGGAATACATCCACATTGGGGGCGATGAAGTAGGTAAAGAGAATTGGAAAAAATGTGCCGGATGTCAGCGCCTGATGAAGCAGAAAAGCTACACGCCGCATGAATTACAAAGTCATTTTGTGAATCATTTCGATGACTATCTGAAAACCAAAGGACGGAAACTTATCGGTTGGCACGAGATATTGGAAGGTGAGTTATCTGCCTCGGCCACCATCATGTATTGGGGCGCTGAAAAGGGCGTAACGGACTGTCTGAAAAAAAATCATCCCACCGTCTTAACCACCGGATCGCACCTCTATTTCGACCACTACCAGGGCTTAAGCAAGCAAGAGCCCAAAGCCTTTGGGGGCTTTGCACCATTGAAAAAAGTGTACGACTACGAGCCTGTTCCCGAAGGGTTGGAAAAGGAATATGCATCCTTGATCATGGGTGTGCAAGCCAATATCTGGACAGAGTACATGCCCGATCCTCAGCAAGTGGAATACATGTTGTTTCCCCGCATCGCCGCCTTGGCTGAAGTGGCCTGGCAACCACAGGGGGGTAAAAACTGGGAACGCTTCCAACACAAAATGGATGCGATGCTTCAGCGTTACCAAATCAGGGGTATTAACTACGCCAACAGTGCCCTGCGCCCCACTATTCTATTTAAACTGGATCAAACCACTAAGCAGATGCTTGTGACACTCAATACCGAATTGCATACTGACATCTATTACACGCTGGATGGAAGCGAGCCCACGCCGAACACTGCTACACCCTATACCCAACCGTTCCTGTTGGCTGCTTCGGCCACCGTCAAAGCCATTGCGGTGAAGGAAGGTCAGGTGATGGGACAAGCCGAAGTGAAAGAAGCTATTCTGCATAATGCCAGGGGAGCCAAAGTGGAACTACACAGCTCACCGGCTGAAAAATATGCCGCTCAAGGCCCTTACACCTTAGTCGATACCGATTTTGGCGGCGATAAATGGGGGAACGGGAAATGGCTTGGTATTTTAAGTAAAGATTTTGAAGCCACCATCCAACTGGATGCAGTCACTGAAATCAGTAAAGTGCAAATGAGCTGCATCGAAGAAACCGGTGCGGGCATCTTTTTCCCGTCAGGCCTGGAGGTCGCCGTTTCCAGTGACGGTAAAACTTTCAACTCCGTAAAAAAATGGAGTGCGGACCGCCCTCAACCCATTCCCATCACTTCGGAAATTAAAACCGAACGATTCACCCTGGAATTTGAAGCAACATCCTGCCGGTACATTCGCCTAAAAGCACCGTACCAAAAGGTGAAAAACCAAGGGGTCTTCATATTTGTGGATGAGATTATTGTGGAATAAAGCAGGTACTGAAAATTAGATGATGAGTAGGCCATCCACTTGCGCATGGCCTACTCTTTTTTTTGCCCCACAAAAGCTCTTGCACCTTGCAGGAAGCTTTGTTCATCTGAGTTTTCTTTCCTGCTGCGTGCAGGAAAGGTTGCTCAACGAAGATTTGGTTGCCGAAGCATTCAGGAAGTTTAACATGGCACTAGCACCAAGGTGAAGCCAGGTGTTGGCATCAGCGCTCGTGCAGTCAAAAACACCAGACTAAAGTCTGGTGTAAGGGATGTTATATTATACTAATGAAACGGTATTATTCCTCCAGGCGTTTAGTCAATTCGATCCGAAGTTGTTTGAGAGCTCTGTAGATCCGAGTTTCAATAGTCCGTAAGGGCAGTTTCAATTGTGCAGCAATCACCTTATTTTTAAGTCCCTGGTATCGGCTCAATTCAATGACTTCGCGGTAATCGGGAGGCAAAGCATTCACACTTTGTTCGATACTATCACCCAGCTCCTGCTGTAGCAAACTGGTCTCCCCATTGAAAAAATGACTTTCCATCTCTTTCAGTTCATCATAGATAGCGGCATGGTGTTGTGTCCGAATCTTTTGTTGCTCCAGGTGATTCATGCACAGGTTGTGCACCACTTTGAAGATATATGCCTTGAGTGAAACCGTAATAACAACCTCCTGCCGGCTTTCCCACAATTTGGCAAATGCCTCTTGCACCAGATCTCTGGCCAGCTCCCGGTGATTGACAAACTTGAGGGCATAGAGTACCAATCGATCATGGTACTCCATAAAAAATCGTTCAAAATTTTTCGTATCGCTTAATCGATTGCCCTCCGGTTGCATCAATACTACTCTTTTATTTAATCGTTCGGCACCTTCTTTTCATCTGGGAACCGGTTTTTATACTCCACCCAGAATGATTTTACTTCCGTTTTCATCTCCTTGTGCAAGATGAGTAACCCAAACAAGTTAGGGATGGTCATCAACGCGATAGTAATCCCTGACAAGGTCCAGATGATGGTTGTATCTACAAAGGAAGCAACAAAAAAGGCAATAACATACACCAAATGATACCAAATCACTGTTTTTGATCCCCACAAATAGGTCATGGCACGATCGCCATAATAAGACCAGGAGATGGCCGTAGAGAAGGCAAACAATAATAAACCGATGGACACAATGTATTTTCCCCAATCGCCAAACCAACTTTTGGTAAAAGCGATGGTGGTTAGCGGCGCACTGTGCACCAGCGAACGACCTTCAAATACCACGGTATTATTACCCATCCCCTTAAAATACCCCATCAGACGCTGCCAAAGCGAACCATCCACTGCCGAATGCTCTTCCGGAAGGGTAATCACGCCATTGGAGACCTGAATCGCGCCGCTGTAAGGGGCATTGTTTTTCTTCACCTGCACCCCTTCGGCCAGCGAACGGGCATGAATAATGCTGACAGGTGATGTGATTTGTCCGGCATCCACCTGCATCTCACCAGTAAACAATGCCAGGGTTTCTTCACCATTGATGTGATTGGCCAATTGAATACGTCCGGCCGCCGACACATCTTCGTAGTGCATCCCGGCTAGCACCTGCATGTCCACCATCTGAAAACGGTTGTCCTGTTTTTCATTCCAGACACCCGAGGCCAGCAATGTCATACCTGTTAACGTACAGATAATGATCGTATCGATGAAGGGTTCCAACAATGCCACCAATCCTTCCGATACGGGCTCATGCGCCCGGGCCGCGGCGTGGGCAATGGGTGCAGACCCCTGACCAGCCTCATTGGAGAACAAGCCCCGGTTTACCCCGCGGTTAAAGGCAAAGGCGATGGTGGCGCCTAAAAAGCCCCCCGTGGCAGCTGAACCGGTAAACAAGTCGGCAAAAATAGATATGATAGAGGGAATAATGTTTTCATAATTAAACAAAATGACGGACATGGCACCGATGAAATAAAGGATGGCCATGGCCGGCACCAATCGGGAGGTCACCTTGGCAATGCGTTTGATGCCCCCAATGATGACAAATCCCAATAGAATGGCCAGCACCAAGCCGGTAACTGGATGAGGAATGTCAAAGGTGGCGAATAAGGAGTTGGAAATACTATTGATTTGCGGTAAGCTACCAGTACCGAAGGATGAAAGTACCGTGGCCGCCGCAAAAATACCGGCAATCCACTTTCCGGTTTGGAATACTTTGCCCGATTTAGTAGCAATATTTAAACGCTTCCGCATAAAATACATGGGACCTCCGGCGATGGAGCCATCCTCCACTTTTTCGCGGTACTTATGCGAGAGGGTCACTTCCACAAATTTGGTGGTCATCCCAAACATAGCGGTGACCAACATCCAAAACAAGGCCGCCGGTCCACCCAGGTGAACCGCCAGGGCCACACCCGCAATATTACCGGTTCCCACCGTCCCCGAGAGGGCTGTGGTCAAGGCTTGAAAATGGGAGGTATCGCCTTCGTCGCCTTCCTTATCAAATTTCCCCCTGACGATGCGTAAGGCATATTTAAAATAGCGTAATTGAGGAAATTTCAGATAAATAGTAAAGAAAACACCGGTTCCCAACAACAGGAAAACAAACCAGGGATGGCTTCCGATGAAGGAGTCTATTAAGAGAAGTAGATCATTAATTTTCTGCATAGAATTAAGATATTTGTTTAGGTTTTATTCTTGGTTATTGTTAAAAACACCCCCTAAGAAAACAAATTTTTCGGTGGATTGACGTGCTGAAAATGCTTTTTCTGATATAAATCACTTAATTTGTATCTCTGAACTGACTGAACCACATATTGACCCATCCACGTTGAAACGGAATAGGCACATTAAACATCGACCAAAAAGAAACACGTAACGTATTTAATTCCCATGTCAGCAGAAACAACAACTATGAATGACTTCAGTCGCCTGTTTGAAAGCGAAGCGAAATGGGGCGAAGAAAAAGCCATGGCTTTCCGGTGGGTGTTATTGGTGGTTATTCTCGTTCTGATCTCCTATATTTTTATCCAAGGCCATCATCAGGAAGCGGTCATTTCCCTGGTGCCTATTGTACTCTATCTGGGCTACAACATTTATTTGAAGTGGCTGCTCAAACAACACATTCTTCAGCATTGGGTGCCATACTTGTCGGTGACATTGGACATCAGCGTCCTGTCGCTGCATCTGTTCGCCTATTCGGCCTTGTTTTGCCCCATTGGTGTCACAACGGCCGCCTCTGCCTTTATCTATCCCATTTTAATCATGCTCGCCGTCTTGCGCTACAACCGCAAACTGGTCATTTATGCAACACTGTATACCATTTTCTCTTACAACCTGGTATATTACCTCCGTTATCCCCACATTGATCCGGCCTTAATGGAGCAGGTGGTTTCCTCCGATCCGGCCGGTCATTTTTACCGCAGCATTTACCTGGGAATATTTGGTTTTTTTATGTTGAACATACCGGCCATGATTGACCGCCTGGTGGCCAGACAAGTGGAAATACAAACGGAAAAAAATCACCTCGACCTGAATCTGGCCCTGGAAAAACAGAAGAAAACACTGGCTCTTCAGCGATTGGACACAGAGAAAGACATCAACAAACTATTGTCAGATCAAAAAGCGCAAATCACCCAACGGAACGAAGAGTTACACCGTGTGAATGCCACCAAGGACAAATTATTCTCCATCATAGGCCATGACTTGCGCAATCCCCTGGCCGTTCAAAAATCACTGGCCCATTCACTGTTGGCCGATATCGATTCATTTTCAAAGGAAGACCTGACGGAAGCCCTGAGCATCATTCTGCGCTCTGCCGAATCCGGCTATGACCTTCTCACCAACCTTCTGCAATGGGCCCGATCGCAAAGTGCCGGCTTAAAATTCACCCCTAAGCAGGTGTCCATTTTTGAGTTACTCACCGAGATTACCGACTCGTACAAAGATACTGCCAGTCAAAAAGAGGTGACGGTGAAGATGGTGAAAGCGACCAATGGCCAGGATCAGGTATTTGCAGATGAAAACATGTTACGAACCATCCTTCGTAATCTATTGGTGAATGCCATTAAGTTTTCGCATCGCCGGGGAATTATCTCCATCCAGGTCGATTTTACCGATACGCATACAAGCATTGCCATTTCAGACCAAGGAGTGGGAATGGATGAAAACCGCTTGCAACGGTTATTTAAAACAGAGCACACCCGCTCAACAACAGGTACAGCGAACGAGCAAGGTACAGGTTTAGGCCTGATCCTCTGTAAAGAATTTGTGGAACACCATGGCGGTACCATCACGGTTGACAGTAAAAAAGGTGAAGGATCAACGTTCTCCTTCACCTTGCCACTTGCTAATTTGAATATTGGTGATTCAATAATCTGAAGATGAATCAACGCGAAAGCTAACAGAATTAGCTTTCCACTAAAGATCCTACATGCTGATATCTTTTAACGAAATCGTTTCCATCGGTATAGGCCGGCAAGATACCATAGCTCACCACTCCAATACTGCTATTCATAAATGATTTTAGACGTTGTAACCAGGCAACTGCATTTTCTGCAGATATAGCCATGGTCAAACTCATGATGATCATTCCATCGGAGGTTATATCTGCTCCCACCATCCTGTTATCCGGATTATCTTGCTGCTTTTTCCAGTAGATGGATTGAGCGAAACCTTGATTCGTTAGATAGAAATGAATCATCTCCTCCTCCGTATGAAACGTCAAAGCCTCATTAACAGGATGAGACATCAAAGCCGGATTAACCGGCTCATGCCCTGGTAAAAACTCATTTAATACCTTATCAATCTCTCTTTTAATGTTTTCATTTGTCAACACACTACAAACAACATCCTGTAATTTTCCGTCATCCCCCATCGTATTATAATCCTCTCTGTATCGCTAATTAATTCAATCCTTTCATGGATAACTGAATGCGTTTTCGGGCTTTATCCACTTCCAGTACACGCACTTGCACGTGCTGATGCAGTTTCACGATCTGATTGGGATCACTGATAAACTGATCGGCCAGCTGCGAGATGTGCACCAGGCCATCCTGCTTCACACCCACATCCACGAAAGCACCAAAGGCTGTAATATTGGTGACGATACCCGGTAGGGTCATGCCTTCATTCAAGTCGTCCACTGATCGGATATCGGGTGCAAACTCAAATACTTTAATCAATTGACGCGGATCACGCCCCGGCTTATCCAGCTCCTTCATAATATCCGTCAACGTGGGTAAGCCAATCTTATCCGTGACATACGCATTCAGTTTGATTTGATCACGCAAGGTTTTATCCTGAATCAAATCCTGCACCTGACAGCCCAAATCAGCAGCCATCTTTTTCACCACGGCATAGGATTCGGGGTGCACTGCTGAATTATCCAGGGGATTAGCCGCATCGGGGATACGCAGGAAACCGGCACTTTGCTCATAGGCTTTGGCACCCAGACGCGCTACCTTTTTCAATTCCTGCCGTGAGCCAAAGGCTCCATTCTCCGCCCGGAAATTGACAATGTTCTGTGCTAACTGCGGCCCCAATCCGGAGACATAGGTCAACAGGTGCTTACTGGCCGTATTCAGGTTCACCCCCACCTGGTTCACGCATGATTCTACGACCATATCCAGGGAGGATTTCAACCGTGTTTGATCCACATCGTGCTGGTACTGTCCCACACCAATGGATTTGGGATCAATCTTCACCAACTCGGCCAGGGGATCCATTAATCGACGACCGATGGATACGGCGCCACGCACCGTCACATCATATTCCGGAAACTCTTCACGAGCTACTTTACCGGCCGAATACACCGAAGCACCATCCTCACTGACCACAAACACCAATACCTCCCGGTTAAATTTCACCCGACGAATAAAAGCTTCGGTCTCCCGCGAGGCCGTGCCATTCCCAATGGCAATGGCATCAATGCGGTAAGCATCCACCAGCGAATCCACTTTCTTAGAAGCCATCGCCGATTGGTTTTGAGGCGGATGGGGATAGATGGTTTCATTGTGCAACAGGTTTCCCTGCGCATCTAAACACACCAGTTTACAACCCGATTTATAACCGGGATCCAATGCCAACACCCGCTTCTGCCCAAGAGGTGCCGCCAGCAACAATTGACGCAAATTTTCAGTGAACACACGAATGGCTTCCGTATCCGCTTTTTCTTTGGAGAGATTGGTAAACTCGGTTTCAATAGACGGTGCCAATAGGCGTTTGTAGGCATCCTCAATGGCTTCAGCCACCTGATCCGACGAGGCTGAATCTCCTTTCAGAAAGAAACGATCCAGACGCTCCAGACTCCGGTCGGCTTCAGGGGCGATGGTCAGTTTCAGGAATCCTTCCTTCTCACCCCGGCGCATGGCCATCAAACGGTGAGAAGGGCACTTTTTCAGCGGCTCACTCCAATCGAAGTAATCTTTGTATTTGGCACCTTCCTCTTCTTTGCCTTTCACTACTTTCGATACAATCACCGCTTCGCGTTCAAAAACAGAGCGGACAATTTCACGCCCCACCTGATGCTCGTTCACCCATTCGGCGATGATGTCACGTGCTCCCTGCAAGGCCTCTGCTACATCCACCACATCGCCTTTCACAAAGGCTTCCGCTTTGGCTTCGGGATCACGCTCGTATTGTTTCATCAACAACTTCGCCAGAGGCTCTAATCCTTTTTCACGGGCTTTGACAGCCCTGGTTTTGCGCTTGGGTTTATAAGGCAGATAGATGTCTTCCAGCGCCGTGGCATCAAACGTATTTACAATCTTAGCCTTCAACTCATCGGTAAGTAAGTCCTGCTCAGCAATGGTTTTCAGGATGGTCTCCTTTCGTTTCTCGATTTCCTGCAATTTCTCATAGCGCTCTTTGATGGCAGCAATCTCTACTTCATCCAAACTACCGGTCATCTCCTTCCGGTAGCGACTGATAAAAGGTACGGTAGCCCCTTCATCGAGCAATTGCAATGTATTTTGAACACCGGAAGCAGCCAGCTTAAGCTCCCCGGCAATGATTTTAACAAATAAATTTTCCATGAGGATCGGTACTTTGAAGATTACCACTTAATAACAATAGATCTCAGATTTTAGTCTCCAGATACAAGCCTTTATTGATGACGTCTTGTTACCTGCGAAAATAACATTTATTCCTGAAGAGGGTCATAAACCTCCTTTAGATTTAATGCATATTAAGCTTTCAACTTTCATTTTCTGTGGATTTCATCCAGTTGATTTAACGTTATCACCCCTTTCAATAAAAGAAAAACCCCCGGAATCTCAAATCCCAGGGGTTATATAATTATTGTTTACTTTCTGTATTAGGTTTGTTTCCACCGCCAGGCTTCTTCCTAAATCCTTTTCCTTTGGATTTCCCCTTGGGTTTACCACTCCAGTTTTTACGATTGCTTCGCATCTGTTTCGGATTATACTCCGGGCCTTCTCCCAACTCAGGTGGCAAAGGCACTTTGTAGATATCCTTCTCAATCAACTGCTCAATGCGATGAAAATCCGCGACTTCCTTCTCATTGATAAAGGTTAATGCGACGCCTTCCGTCTTGGCCCTGGCGGTACGACCGACCCGGTGCACATAATCTTCAGCATCACGGGGCACGTCAAAGTTAATCACCAGGTCAATTTTTTCAATGTCGATACCCCGGGCAATGATATCAGTAGCCACTAATATCTGCAAGTTGCGGTTTTTAAATTCGCGCAACACATTTTCCCGTTCCGACTGATCCAGATCGGAATGAATATCCTTGGCGTTAAAGCCATTTTTAACCAATGAGCGGGTAATCTCTTTCACTTTTATCTTCGTGGAAGAGAACACAATGACACTGGATAGTTCCTTGCCTTTCAACAGAGAATTCACCAATGGTATCTTCTGGGTATCATACACCAGGTAAGCGGCTTGTAAAATACCTTCGGCCGGTTTACTGATGGAGATACTGATCTCTTCGGGCTCATTGAGGATTTCCTTGGCCAGCTCCCGAATTTTAGGAGGCATGGTGGCCGAAAACATCAGGGTCTGGCGCTTTTTAGGCAGATGGCTTACAATCTGTTTGATGTCATCCACAAAACCCATATCGAGCATGCGATCCGCTTCGTCCAAAATGAGGTGTTGCAGCTGATCCATCTTCACATAACCCATGGTCAAATGCTGAATCAATCGGCCGGGTGAGGCTATGACAATATCGGCTCCTGTGACTAAGGCATTCTTCTGACGGGCCCATTCACCCGAATCATTTCCACCATAAATAGCTGTGGAGGAAACATCCAGAAAATAACCAAATCCTTCCATTTGCTGGTCGATCTGAATGGCCAACTCACGGGTCGGCACCAACACCAAGGTATTGACTCCATTGTGTCCGTTACGTACTATTTTATCCAGTACGGGCAGCAGGTAAGCAGCTGTTTTTCCGGTTCCGGTCTGCGCACAGGCAATCAAATCCTTATTCTCCATAATGATGGGAATGGTCATTTGTTGCACAGGCGTGGCCTTCTCGAAACGCATGGCCGTTAAACCGTCGAACACTTCGTCTGTAAAATTAAAATCTTTAAATTCCAAGAGCGTCAAATTAGCTATAAGATACTAAACTACATACAATACCAACCCTTTCAGATACTCACCTTCGGGATGGTAAATATTCACCGGATGATCAGCAGGTTGCGTCATCTGGTGTAAAATACGTACCTGACGTCCAGCCTTGGCAGCTGCTGCGAACACCATGGTACGGAACTGTTCTTTTGAAACAACTTGCGAACAAGAGAACGTAAATAAAATGCCCCCCGGTCGGATTTGTTCAAACGCCTTGGCGTTTAAACGACGGTAACCTTGCAAAGCGTTTTTCAAGACGTTGTGATGCTTGGCAAAAGCCGGCGGATCCAACACGATCAAATCATATTTATCCTTGATATCAGACAAATATTTAAAGGCATCCACGGCAAATGATTCATGCCGCTGGTCACCCGGAAAGTTCAACGCCACATTGTCATCCGTAATTTGAATGGCCCGTTCTGAACTATCCACCGAATGCACCAATTTGGCACCACCCCGCATGGCATAGAATGAAAAACCACCGGTATAACAAAACATATTCAGGACTTCCCGCCCCTTGCTGTAATGCTGCAACAATGCCCGGTTATCACGCTGATCGACGAAAAAGCCCGTTTTCTGTCCTTTCTCCCAATCCACATGAAACTTCAAGCCATTCTCCAGCGCTACTTTCTCCGAACTACGACCGAATACATAGCCATTTTCAGGCTCCACATCGGCTTTATAAGGCAAAGTACCTTCCGATTTATTGTACACCGCTTTCAATTCATCACCATAGACTTCTTTCAAAATCTGTAAAATGGTATCCTGAATCAGGTACATACCCACTGTGTGCATTTGCACCACTGCCGTACCATTATAGAAATCAATAATTAAACCTGGTAATCCATCCCCTTCGGCATGCACTAAGCGATAGGCATTCGTGCTTTCGCTACCGGCCAGGCCAATGGCTTTGCGCATATCATAGGCCTGCTGAATTTTGGCTTTCCAGAAGTCATAATTGGCCTCCTCTTGCTTAAAGGACAGCACGCGAACGGCAATGGAACCTACCTGGCAATGGCCCATGGCCAAAAAGTTCTCGTAGGCATCGTACACCTCCACCAGGTCCCCTTCAATCAAGTCACCTACTACTGTATTAATCGCTCCTGAAAAAATCCAGGGATGAAAACGCCTCAGGCTTTGTTCTTTCCCGGGCTTAAGAATGATCTTTGGCAAATCCGCCATAGAATTATGTCTCTTAAATTGTTAATGTTTGAACTTCACAGTGCGGAAACTGCACTGTTAACTGCCGGTACAACTCAATGCCTACCCAGGCATCGGTGGCGGCATATAAAACCTGACTCTCGGTTAGATGTAAGGCTTCCCAGTTGGATAAACGTTGGCGTTTACTTACCCTGAACTTCAATACTAACCCAGCCAGTTTTTTTAAACTTGTATCTTCAAATCCCACTTCCTTCACATAGTCCTGTAACTCTACAAAACCGGCCGATCGAAATGATTTTAAGCGTTGTAATCCCTTGATGTCATCCCGTATGCCAACCCCTACTTTTTGAACGTCGGGATTACCTAACAAACGAATGAGCGAAGGATGCAGACCAGTTTTATTCAGACGGAACAGATAAGCCTTTTCAGAGGTGGATAATTGCAGCAGAGCCACTTTATTCATTTTTCCCTTTTGGAAAGAAGGTTTTGTTTCAGTATCAAACCCAATGACCGGATGTTGTTCAAGCTCGTTCACTAACGTTTCAATCCGATCACTGTCTTCCACTACATCCACACCTCCTTGAAAATAGTGCAGCGGTAATAAACTGAGTTCCTCCTTTGAAATGGTTTTTTGCATCAATCCCTCCCCTTGTTAGTTTCTAAAAATCTTCGTTTTCATCCTGCCATTCGTTCTGAAAGCGGGAAATAAACCAATTATCTGTGCTACGTGAGGTTTGCTGATTTTGTTCGCCTTCTTCCTCCTCCAAATCTTCGCCGCTATACTGCACGGCATGAATAGCCCGCAGTGTATTCACTAAACGCTGCCCCCAGAAGAGCTCAAAGTTATTGACTAATTCACTGAGTGCATCGTTCATAATTTCAGTCACTCCAATGCGGTAAGACGCTATGAAATCTTTCACATCCTGGTAAATATCCGCGATATCCTCTGCCACAAAAGCAATCACCGGTGTTTCACTGTATTTCATATCTGGCGTAAACACTTCGAGGTAATCATTGAACCGTCCCATCTTCAACTCCACGCCTCCCTTGACCTGCGCATAGAGCATCTCATCCACGGTTTTTTCCAGGGGTTCATCCAATACACTTTCTACTTTTGGAAGGACAACGGCTTTGAGGTATAACAATGGTAATATGCGACCGGCAACAGCAAGAAAATCCGTCCGTGAATATTGAATGGCCGATTCAACAAATGTACAATACTCTTTGGCAACCGTCACAAACTCAACCACATTTTTTGAATAGACCACATGGTCAAATATTTCTTCCATACGCTTTTAAAAATCATCTAAATAGACGATACTTTTTTGAATCCATTACTGATAGGCAAAAGTAAGAAAAAAAAATGGCAGATGGGCTTTTTCCAGAGCAAACCTCACCGTAACCCCTTCTATGGCCGATTCCAAACCAATAATCCAGCCTCATTTTCGCCAATCACTTCGTACTCTTCCAACCAGCGCACCACCTTCGCCACCTCCTCCTCGCTTATATCCGGCAACTGCTGCACTAACTGATCATACGTCAATGGATGCTCTTTTAACAGCCTTTGAATGGCGGTTTCAATATCCTGAAAGGCCGTGACCGACAACTGGGTCTTCTTCCGCTCAGAACACACATCGCAATGCCCACAGTTACCAGCTGATTGCTGTCCAAAATAGGTTAACAACAAGACGCTTCGACAGGTGTGCCCCGTGGTGGCATACTCAATCACACTGTAAACGCGTTCTTCGTATTTATCTTTCCGGTTTTGATAGACCTCATCAGATAATTCCAGGTATCTTAAATCTTCACGCGCCTGTAAATAGGTGATCAAAGGGGTTTTCTTTTGAGGAATGTATTTGATCACTTTTACGTGGTTCATCTTATTCAGAAACTGGTACACCTGCTGACGCGTGATGTTGGCCCGTTTGGCCAGCAATTCTTCATTGATCGCCACATACTCCGTAAACAAACCGGTATAGGACCTCAAAAGCAGTTTAATGAAACGATCAAAAGCCTCATTGGCCACTTGAAACCGATACAGTTCTTCACGCTGCACTATGAAATGCACTTTGGATGGCATCTCCAGTTCTTCCGTAAATTCTACATATCCGGCCCGGTGAAGGATCTTCAGACTATTAAAAACAGTGAGCACATTCAGCTTATAAGCCTGGCAAAAACGCCCCATATCAAAATCATAGATCATGCCAAACCCACTGCCCATGGCCACCTGGAAGAAATTCCCCAAAGCTTCGTAAACCCGTTTAATCACTTCCTTTTCAGGAAACGAAGTGGCAATGCTTCTTTTAAGCCGCACCTCATCATTCTTCGACCATAACAATACCGCAAAAGCTTTCTCACCATCCCGGCCGGCCCGGCCCGCCTCCTGAAAATAGGCTTCCAGTGAATCCGGTGCATCCATGTGTATCACCACCCGTACATCCGGCTTGTCAATGCCCATTCCAAAGGCATTGGTGGAAACAATGACGCGCACACTGCCATTGGTCCACGCCTTCTGACGGGCATCTTTTACTTCCTGAGGCATGCCGGCATGGTAGGATTTCGCACTAATGCCTCCCTTATTCAACAAGTCCGCATACTCCCCGGTTTTTTTACGGCTGCGCACATACACTACGGCACTCCCTTTTATCCGGGATAAAATAGTCACCAGTTGTTTCTCCTTGTCTTCCGAATACCGGACAACATAGGCCAGGTTATCCCGGCTAAAACTCTTCTGAAAAACATTCTTTTTCTTAAACAGTAACTTTTCCTGAATGTCCGTCACCACATCGGGAGTAGCGGTGGCTGTCAACGCCAACACCGGTGTATTCGGAATTTCCTTTCGTATCTCCGCCACTTTCAAATAGGAAGGTCTGAAATCGTAACCCCATTGCGAAATACAATGCGCCTCATCAATAGCCAGCAAATTCACTTTAAGATGTTGCAGCTTCTCAATGAACAGATCGGTTCCCAGACGCTCCGGCGAGAGGTAAAGAAACTTGACCCCACCAAAAATACAATTATCCAATGCCACATTCAGTTCATCACGTGTTAATCCGGAATGAATGGCCACGGCTTTGATGCCACGTTGTTTGAGGTTAGCCACCTGATCTTTCATCAAGGCTATGAGCGGAGTCACCACCAAACAAATCCCTTCATGCGCCAGAGCCGGCACTTGAAACGTTAATGACTTACCCCCTCCAGTCGGCATCAATCCCAAGGTATCATTACCTTCACCGGCCGAACGAATAATGTCCTCCTGCAAGGGTCGAAAGTCCTGATAGCCCCAGTATTTGGCTAATACCTGATGATAGATGGATGGTTCTGTCATGAAACACGAATGGTTTAAGAGTGTAAATGTACAGTAGTAATGGTAGAATGAATCATGCAAATTCTATTTTTTTATGCAAAAAGCAGGCGAAGCTCACTGACTGAAAAGCATCAGGCAGGTCACAAAACCGTTTACCTAAAAAAGGTATATCCATCCTGTTAAGCTTGATTTCACCAACCAGTTACATTCTGAAAACCTCTCCCTATCCACATCCGTTGCCGGGTCAAATGTGACACGTCCTGATAATTCAAAATGGCTTGAGGTAAAAAGCCTTCTCCCGGGGTTTAACTGGCTCTGACTTCCTTCCAAATCAAAGTCGGGTCAAATTCGGGTATAAGTCGGGTCAAACTCGCCTTAAGGCCTATTTGACCCGCCATTGACCTGACTATCTATCGGGTTCATTTACATAGAACTCCATAAGCCAATGCCACGAATCGCATCCCTTACAAATTCACTTAGACATTACAGCCAAAGGATCTTCAATCTCGTAACCGATTTCATCTCTACTCCTTTGGGATCTGCATTGATTTTGAAGAAAAATCCCGGATAGGCTGTTTAAGCGAAAAGTTATACGCTTAATTTTCCGACTATTCTTGTATTTTTTTGTATTTTTAAACAGATCTATCACTCGCTAAAAACCTACACCCCATGTCATTTACTGAAGACAAAATCGTATCAGAAGGATTAACATTCGATGATGTATTATTAATCCCCGCTTATTCGCAGGTATTACCCCGGGAGGTGAATCTCAACGGTCGGTTCTCCCGAAACATTGGTGTGAATACCCCCATTGTATCCGCTGCCATGGATACCGTAACGGAGGCCGGACTGGCCATTGCCATTGCCCGTGAAGGCGGCATTGGGGTCATTCATAAAAACATGAGCATTGCCGATCAGTCCAAACAGGTAGAGTCGGTGAAACGGGCGGAGAACGGAATGATTTATGATCCGATCACAATTTTGAAAGGTAGCACCGTCGGACAAGCCTTGGGGCTGATGAAGGAATACAAGATTGGAGGGATTCCGGTGATTGATAAATCCGGTTATTTAAGAGGTATTGTAACCAATCGGGACCTGCGCTTTGAACCGAACATGAGGCGAAGTATTGACGAAGTAATGACCTCCGAAAACCTGGTAACAACCTACCAGACCACCGATTTGGAAAAGGCTGCCGCAATCTTACAGCAATACAAAATTGAAAAATTACCGGTTGTGGATAAAAATAACAAACTGGTGGGACTGGTGACTTATAAGGACATTACGAAAGCAAAGGATAAACCATTTGCCTGTAAGGACGAAAAAGGACGTTTGCGGGTGGCTGCAGGTGTAGGGATAACAACCGATACCTTTGAACGCATTGACGCCTTGACAAAAGCCAATGTGGATGCCATTGTCATCGATACCGCTCACGGACATAGTAAGCGCGTGTTAGACATTTTAAAACAAGTCAAAGCCAAATACCCCACGCTGGAAATGGTGGTGGGCAATATCGCCACAGCCGAGGCTGCCATAGACCTGGTTAAAGCCGGTGCGGATGGCGTGAAGGTGGGTATTGGTCCGGGCTCCATCTGTACCACACGCGTGATTGCCGGGGTTGGTGTACCGCAGCTATCTGCTATTTACGATGTGGCCAAAGCCCTGAAAAAAACGGGTGTACCAGTCATTGCCGATGGTGGCATCCGCTATTCAGGTGACATTGTTAAAGCCTTGGCAGCCGGCGCACATGCCGTTATGCTAGGAGGCCTTTTTGCCGGCACCGAAGAATCGCCGGGTGACACCATTATTTTTAACGGCCGCAAATTTAAGTCCTACCGGGGCATGGGATCGGTGGAGGCCATGCAGCAAGGATCAAAAGACCGCTATTTTCAGGAGGTGGAAGATGACATGACCAAACTGGTACCCGAAGGCATTGCTGCCCGCGTGCCGTATAAAGGTACCTTATACGAAGTCATCTACCAGTTAATAGGAGGTTTGCGTGCCGGCATGGGCTACTGCGGCGCCGCCACCATAGAAGAACTGCATCAGGCCAAGTTTACTAAAATTTCCAATGCCGGTGTCAACGAAAGTCATCCGCACGATGTGACCATCACCCGGGAAGCACCAAACTATTCCAGATAAGCTATGACACTTATTGGGGATGCTCTATTCCTCTTTTGGAAAAGGGGAATCCGAATTAAATCGCCAAACTGTAGTGGTTTATACAGACGGATTGAGACTTTTAAAAATCTAACGGAACGGTTCTTTATTACAAAACATTAATGGAGAAGCGTTCCTTGAATTCCTCAGTGCATTAAAACCTCAAAAACGAACTGCCAGATCATTCTCCTCCGGTAAGACACCTTCCACGCGGTTGCTGAGCAGCAAAATAAATTAAGCCCATGGGGATAATGCTTTTTGCCGCGCAGGATAAATCATTCTTCTGCACGGGGAAAGCACTCGTGCTTCTCCCGGGGAAATCACACCTGATAATTTCTGAGAAACCATTACAATATTATATCTTTGTTATTCGTTTTACTATGCTGACAGAATTATTGTATCATCTCTTCAACCCTTTAAATCATGAGTCAACGCATTGCTTTTCTGATTGCTTTTCTTGCTTTAACACTAAACGTGCTACCCATCGAAGCTCAGGACAAACCATTCCTGAAAATTGAGAACCACGAGTTTACTATAGATGAGTTCAACTACATTTTTGAAAAGAACAATGCCCTCTCCCAAAACCCTATCAGTAAGGAAGAATATGTGGATTTATTTGTGAATTACAAGCTGAAAGTGATTGAAGCCATGGCGCAGGGATACGATACCATGCCTCAGTTCCAAAGCGAATTAAACTACTACCGCAACGAATTGGCCAAGCCTTATCTGACCGATAAAAAAGCCATTGAGGCGGTCGTTACCGAGGCCTATGACCGCCTGTCCAAGGAGGTGAATGCATCCCACATCCTCATTAAGATGCCCCAATCACCAACCCCCGAAGATACCTTGACAGCCTACACTAAAATAAAGGAATTGCAATCAAAAATAAACGCCGGTGATGATTTTGGTGAGCTTGCTTTTCTCTATTCGGACTGCCCATCGGGAAAGCGCGCCCAAGGACAACTGGGCTATTTCTCAGGTTTCTCCATGGTGTATCCGTTCGAAACAGCCGCTTACAACACCCCTGTTGACCAGGTATCACCCATCATTCGCACCCCTTTTGGGTATCATTTAATAAAAGTGCACGACGTGCGCACCAATCGTGGTGAAATGAAAGTGGCCCACATCATGAAAGCCTTTCCTTACAACGCCCCTAAACAAATACAGGAACAGACCAGAAACCAAATAGACAGCATCTACCAACAGTTGCTGGCGGGTGTTCCCTTTGATTCATTGGCCAATACCCTTTCAGATGATAAACGCACGGCTGGCAAGGGTGGCGAATTGGATTGGTTTGGCACAGGTAAGATGATTCCTGAATTTGCGGATGCCGCTTTTGCACTGGAAGAAAACGACCAACTGTCTGAACCCATTCTGACACCCTTTGGATGGCACATTATCAAACGCCTGGACAAACGGGAGATGGCTTCTATAGAGGAAATGAGGGCTGATATTGAACAACGCATTGCCAATGATGAGCGTGCATTTGCAGGAAAAAGCGCCACCCTTAAAAAACTGAAATCAGAGTACAATTACTCCCGTGATGAAAAAGCCTATGGTGTGATGACAAAAATAATCCTAAACCATAAGGCAAGTCCGGATAAGCTACTCCTTGAACTTGAAGACAAAGCTTCAACCATTGCCGAATACAACGCCGAAAAAGTCACCACCAAGCAATTCGCACAATACATACGTAACAAAAACCATTCTCTGGCCACTGCGGATATAGTTTTTATTGACAAAACCTGGGAGGACTTTATTGCAGAAGAAATATTGGCCTATGAGAAATCCCGACTCGAAATCAAATATCCGGACTTTAAATACCTGATGGGTGAGTACCACGATGGCTTACTCATTTTTGAAATCAGCCAAAAGGAAATATGGAATAAAGCCTCTGCCGACAGCACTGGTCTTGCTGATTTCTTCGAATCACACCCATCTGATTACACCCTTCCGGAACGTTTCGAAGGTACACTCTATTTCTGTCAGTCGTCCAAACAATTAAAAAAACTTAAAAAATATCTGGCTGACGCAAAAGCGGCTCCCGATAGTCTTCCCGCCCAATTAACACAGGGTATTAATATGGAGACCGGAACGTTTGTAAAAGGTCAATACCCGGCATTGGACGCCCAGCTATGGCCCGCCCAAAGCGGTAAAAAAAGAGCGAAAGACACCTCTTATTTATTGATTAAAGGCGAAAGGAAAGAAACCTCCCAACAAGCATTAAAGGCAATTAAAGGACAAGTGATTTCTGATTATCAAAATCACCTGGAGAAAGTCTGGATCGAAAACCTGCGAAAAAAATACAAACCAGAAATCAACTCTTTTGTTTTAGAGCAGACAAAACTCTAATTTAGGGGCTTGCTTTGGCAATTACGATTTGACACCACGGAGAGAATCAAACTTAATCAGTAGCAGTACTGAGGTGATTGTAATTTTGCTGGCTCATTAAATGAACTAATTGAAACGAATGAAACAGGCGACTAAACGCTATTTATTTCTGTTTGCTGTGGCGGGGACTTTGGTATTTTCCGGTTGTAATACCCAACCAGAAGATCCACTGGCTGAACCTTTACTGGTGGTGGCGGAAAAACCATTGACCAAACGAATGCTTTACTCGGCGATCCCCAATAATCTGCCGGAAGCAGACAGTATCATTTTTGCCCAGGATTATATTAACCGATGGATCCGTTCTGAGCTCTTGTTGCGTAAGGCTGAGCTAAACCTCACCCCTGAGGAACAGGACGTAAAACAAATGTTGGAAGAATACCGGCGTTCGTTACTGGTACATCAATACCAACAAAAACTTCTGGAGCAAAAATACTCGCCTCTCATTACCAGTTCTGAAATTCAGACTTACTATGAGAAGATGATCGACAATTTCAAATTAACGACGCCCATCATTAAAGGTGTCTTCGTTATTGTTCCCAAAACAGCACCCAACATCGACGAACTCAAGCGCCTTTACCGGTCCGATGATTCAGAAGATGTGGTTAAATTGGAAGCCTACTGCTTTACCAATGCCAGAAAATATGAAGTATTTGTTGATCATTGGTTGCCGATGGATGACATTAATCGCAGATTACCGGAACGCATTTCCAGACCGGAGCAGTTTTTGAAGTATAATAACGACTACACCACATCCGACTCATTGTATCAGTATTTCTTTTCGATCAAAGAATACAAATTAATTGATGAGGTAGCGCCACGAGATTTTGTTGAAGAGAAAATAAAAGCCATCCTGCTAAATAAAAAAAGGCTGGAATTTATTAAACAATTAGAAGCAGACCTGTACGAAGAGGGGCTGAAGCAGAAAATCATAAAATTCTATTAATTTTACCAAAAAAAAGAGCATGCAAAGATTTTTAAAACTGAGTGCTATATTACTGTTTATAACGTTTTCAATTTCATCCGTTGTGGGCCAATCAAACGTGATTGATGAAGTGATTGCCGTAGTGGGTGACAATGCCATTCTTCGTTCCGATATTGAACATCAATATGAACAAGCAGTGATGGAAGGAGCTGCTGTGGCAGGCGATATGAAATGCCATATTTTTGAACAAGAGCTCATCAGTAAACTATTACTGAACCAGGCCGAATTAGATAGTATTGAAGTCAGTGAAAATGAAGTGGTCAACCAGGTAGATGCCCGGGTAAACTATTTCATTCAACAAATTGGCGATAAGGAAAAATTAGAAGAATACTTTGGCAAATCTTTGATTCAAATCAAACGTGACCAGATGGAAATGGTCCGGACACAAATGTTAACCCAAAGTATGCAGCGTAAAATTACCGGAGACATTGCTGTAACCCCTTCGGAAATCAGAACCTTTTTCAAAAGTGTGCCGCAGGATAGTCTGCCCATGGTTCCCACTCAATACGAATTCCAGCAAGTGGTACTTCACCCGAAAGTGGAACAAGAGGAGATTGACCGGGTAAAAACCCAATTGCGTGATTTCCAGCGCCAGATTAATGAAGGGCGTGATTTTGCCACCTTAGCTGTTTTATATTCCGAAGATAAGGGATCGGCCGCTCGTGGTGGTGAGTTAGGATGGATGCCTCGCTCCGGTTTGGTGCCTGAGTTTGCCAGTGTGGCTTTTAATTTGCAGGATAAAAAGAAAGTCTCCAAAATTGTGGAAACAGAATTTGGCTATCACATCATTCAATTAATCGACCGGAAAGGTGAACGGATCAACTGTCGTCACATATTGATTAAACCAAAGGTAAGTCTGGATGCCCGTAAGGAAGCTGAAACTGCATTGGATACCATTCGCGGTTTAATTACTGATGAGACCATGTCATTTGCCGAGGCAGCCCTCCGTTTTTCCATGGACAAAGACTCTCGTACCAATGGTGGTTTAATGGTCAATCCCCAAACGGGAACAGCCAAATTTGAAATCAGCCAAATTCCGGTGGCCATCAATAAAACGGTACAATCGATGAAGGTAGGTGATGTCTCAGAACCATTTTTCATGATGGACGACCGAAAGGGACAAGAAACCTATCGAATAGTATTACTAAAGAACAAAACAGCGCCTCATAAAGCCAATATGCGTGATGATTACCAAATGCTACAAAGCATGTTGGAAAACAAAAAACGCCAGGAGGCGTTAGATACATGGATTCGTGAAAAGCAACACGAAACCTATATAACCATTGATGAGAAGTGGGTGAAGTGTGAGTTTAAATACGATGGTTGGATTAACTAATACGTGATTGAAGAAGACTTGTCTTAATCAACTAAAACTAATTTCGGGAGCAAGCATTATTCTTGTGCTTGTCATGATACATATGGCTTGTTCCCGCGAATTTTACAATATTAAATGGAATGGCGTTATCGTTGATGGAGTCACCAACAAACCCATTCCATTTGCCTCCATCAAAGCCACTGCAAAGCACCAGAATAACATCGATCACACCATTGAGACCAGCAAAGCCTACCAATCCGATATTTGGGGGCATTTTCAGGGATATTTCGACAAAGCATACCAAATAAATTACGAGATTGAAGCCTATGGTTACATGTCGGTTCAAGCACGCACAAAGCCTAACCAATATGCGGCTATCGATACGATTCGCTTGCTCCCGGAAGTATCGCAGAGCAATTTGTTCATTTCCTTACTTTCTGAACAAAGCTTCGAAGACCAACCCTTCCTGAGATCCCGCACAATTACCCCATTCAATGGACGAAAGAAAAATTCCAATACCGAGGTGGTAGGCTTTGACTTTATCAATCAAAAACATGCCATACAGCCCGATAGTATGGATTTAAAAATAATCATCCGAAACCGATTTACGCCAACCCCTTCCGTTCATCTGTATGCCATGGGAACAGGCGGCATCTACCCCATCTTTTTGAACGAAATAAACGAGTCCTTTTTTTTGGAGATGGAATGTGCCCCTACCGAGGGTTATTATCCATCCTATAAAATTGCCGGTAATGAAGCGGGCTTCTTCATCCGGTGCCGGAATGGTCAGCACTATGTGAAAATATTACCCGATGATCACATCTGCAGTATCGCCTATTCCACCTCCTCTGACTCTATTCAGGAAACCGGCTTGAGACTTAATTACCTGATTCAACGCGACACCATTTATCCAACCCTCTTCCCTGTCATGGCCGTCTACGATTATTTGAGTAATCAATCGCTATCGACGGGATTAATTGAATCGAAACAAACACACAAAACAACCCCTCAGCAGGCAAATTAAATGTTCAGTTAGATTTTATTTTCCATTATTTTGCCACCTTTGTACTATAAATATGTAAACGACTCTATGCATTTCAAACTCATAATATTCTTTTCACTTATTTGCCTGGCATTAAATGGGCAGGAGAAAGCTACAGAACCCACCAGGAAAGCAAAAGTAAATATCCGACACGCCGATAATCTGGAGCAAAGAAGTGATCTTGGAGAAAATGTAAAATTATTAATAGGGAATGTGAAGCTTCAACATAAAAACACCATCCTATTTTGTGATAGTGCCTATTTATATAATGATTCAAGTTATGTGGAAGCTTTTGACAATATTCACATCATTCAAAATGACTCGATCCATTTATATGGCGATTTATTGATATACGAAGGAAACAATAACCTGGCTAAGGTGCGGGAAAATGTGAAAGTAGTTAAAAAGGACATTACACTGACCACCGATTTTCTCGATTATGATCGCAGCAAAAACGTGGGATACTATTACAACAGAGGAGAAGTTGTGAGTGGTAAAAATACATTGGTGAGTGATTGGGGCTATTATTATCCGGACTTTAATGAAGTTCACTTTAAGGATTCGGTAGTTGTCACCAATCCCAAATACACCATTTTTTCAGATACATTGAGGTACAACACCGTCAGTGAGGTTGCTAAAATTATCGGCCCAACATTCATTGTGAGTGATGAAAATCTGATTTACAGTGAAGATGGCTATTACGATACCATGAACGACAAAGCTAAACTTCAACGCAACAGCTATGTTCAAGGAAAAGAACAAATATTAAAAGGCGACACAATCTATTACGATCGTAAAATTGGTTTAGGTGAGGTCTTTTACAACATGGAATTAGAAGACACCACCAATCACCTGATCATTGCCGGTGACTATGGGTATTACAATGAGCGGTCGAAATATGGATTGGCCACGAAGAAAGCGCAATTGATGCAGATCTACCAGAAAGACACGCTTTTTTTGCATGCAGACACCTTGCAACTAATTCCTCTTTTAAATGAAGATAGTCGAATGGTAAAAGCTTACTATAACGTCAAGTTTTTCCGAGAAGACATGCAGGGCCGCTGTGATTCAATGGTGTATGATTTCCGCGATTCAACTAACACTTTTTATAACAATCCGGTTATATGGGCCATGGGCAATCAGTTAACAGCGCAAACCATCAAACTGTATTCAAAAAATCAAGCGCTCTATAAAGCAGAGATGTTGAGTTCCGCGTTTGTAGTGGCACCCGAAGACAGTATTCTCTTCAACCAGGTGAAAGGCCGAAATATGACCGGTTATATCAAAAACAATGAATTGTATCGGATTGATGTGGATGGAAATGGCCAAACCGTTTATTACCCAAAGGATAATGAATTTGTTATTGGGGTGAATCGTGCTGAAAGCAGTAACCTGACCATCAACTTAAAAAACAGGCAAATTACAGGTATCAAGATGCGGGTCGATCCCAATGGCAATATGAACCCACCTTATCTGCTCCCTACTCAGGATGTACGTTTAAGTGGCTTTATCTGGCTGGAATCCATCCGCCCAAAAAACAGATGGGATATATTCAAACACACCGAAATGCCATCCATGGACGAAACCACATCGGCTTACGATGATTACAAGTTTGGTGATGACACTGAAAAGAAAAAATAAAGGGTAATAAAAAAGGGTCTGAACGACCCTTTTTTGCTCTCTCAATTAATACTCATCTTCATTGAAAAAGAAATCTTCTTTACTTGGATAATCCGGCCAAATATCCTCAATACTTTCAAATACTTCTCCTTCGTCCTCTATTTCCTGAAGGTTTTCGATAACCTCCAGTGGGGCGCCAGAACGAATTGCAAAATCAATCAATTCATCCTTTGATGCCGGCCACGGCGCGTCTTCTAATTTAGAGGCTAGTTCGAGCGTCCAATACATAACAACTCAATTTAACTTTAACAATATTTTGTTTTTCCTATCTTTAACTAAACGCGAATATAAAAAAAAAAATCATTCCTACAAGTTCGATTTCCATGGAATTTCGCGAACATCAAAATACTTTGATAAATGACGTGATAAGACAAATAAATAATCGGACAATCGATTAATATACCGAATTACCCATGGATTGACATCATAGGTCTCTGCAATTGTAATGACCCGACGTTCGGCGCGGCGACAGATGGTGCGGGCTACATGGCAATAGCCCACAGCCGGATGACCGCCCGGCAACACAAAATTAGTCAACGGAGGCAAGGCACTTTCCATGCGATCCATTTCCCCTTCCATCAACTCAATTTGTTCTTCGTCGCAATTAATACGGTCACGTAGATCGGATACCGAGGTGTCTGTCGCCAAATAAGCCCCAATGGTAAATAACTTACTTTGGATGTCGATGATAACCGTCTCAACGGTTTCCTCCAGTTCATAGGAGCGAATTAAACCAATGAAACTATTCAATTCATCGATGGTTCCATAGGCCTCCAGGCGTTCATGATTTTTAGGAACCCGTGTTCCACCGATTAATCCTGTTTTCCCTTTATCACCTGTTTTCGTATATACACCACTCTTCTTCATGATTCAATAACTATTTTATCTGGAACAACAGATTTAAAACTTCCCAAATACGGTCATTCTAAAGCCTTATATGGATACTTCTCTCAATGATTGAAACCATCGCCATGCAACTACTCACGACTTAGTTCACAAGGGTAACTTGCTCGTTTTTATAATCTTTTTCAATTTCCCCATCACGTAAGCGAATGATGCGATGGGCATGATGGGCAATATCTTCTTCGTGTGTAACCAAAATAATGGTATTACCACGGGCATGAATTTCACCGAACAGTCGCATGATATCCACCGACGTTTTAGAATCCAAATTACCAGTGGGTTCATCGGCTAAAATAATAGAAGGATCATTGATCAATGCTCTGGCTACTGCCACACGTTGACGCTGTCCCCCAGACATTTCATTGGGCCGGTGTTGCATGCGGTCGCCCAATCCCACACTCTTTAGGGATGCCTCTCCTAACTGCAGGCGTTCAGCCTTTGGGATGCCTGCATACACAAGGGGTAACACCACATTTTCCAGAGCCGTGTATCGAGATAATAAATTAAAGGTTTGAAATACAAAGCCAATTTCTTTATTGCGTATTTCAGCCAGACTCTCATCCGTTAAATGACTAACATCGGTACCATTGAGCACATACTGCCCCCCGGTGGGAGTATCCAGAGCCCCAATAATATTCATTAACGTAGATTTTCCTGATCCTGAAGGGCCCATAATCGCCACATATTCACCTTTATCAATGGACAGCGAAGCCCCGCGTAAAGCCTTTACCACTTCGGTTCCTACCTGGTAATACTTCGTGATATCTGAGATGTGTATAATCTGTCTGCTCATCGTAAAATCATTTTAGCATAACAAATATATAATTTTCCACAAAACAACATTACCCTTCCTCCTATTTAATAACTCACCACAAAATGCTGCTTTTGGCATTCCTTTCTAAAGAATACAATCCCAATCTGAAACAAGTCCAGACTGACTGTCACCTCCGGGTGATCACTTATAATTTGCCAGGCCTCATGCATCCCCTTTGACCAATGAATGTCATCAAAAATAAAGATGGACTCATTAGTTGCTTTGGATAAACAAATATTAAAATAAGCTAATGTTGCTTGTTTTTCATGGTGCCCATCAATAAACACCATATCCAGTTTATCAAGGGAACCGACTAATTCAGGTAATACATCCTGAAACTGCCCAACAATCTGCTGAACATTAGAGCACCTCAAAACTTTAAACGTTTTAGCAGCAAACGCAGCTGCTTTTTCACAGCCTTCTATAGTGTAAACTGGACAGCCACTGTTATGCCGGGCGAAATAAGAAGCACTAATCCCAATGGACGTCCCTAATTCCACAATACAATTGGGTTTGAAATGATTGGCTAATCGGAATAACAATTCTCCATACTTGGGCTGAATGGATGATTGAAAGACCAGCTTTGACACCTTGCGCTCTCTACCCTCAAAATTGGTACTTCCGGCACCATAGTCAGTCATGCAAATAACCTGATTTGATTTCATGAGTTGTTTGCGGTATGCTTTGATAGATTCAAACACATAATAGTGATGGTTATCACCAATCAGATCTCTCACCAGATTAAACACAAAGGGGCTGTGCAAGCCATACCCCTTTTTATACTTAGATTTCAGTAAATAAGAAAGATAGCTTTTTACCAAATAAATATTCATCCGATTATTTTTCTTAATGCATTGTTTCCAAACCCCTCCACCATTTCTATTTTGAAGAGGGCAAAACCCGACGTTATTATTTATCAAATTTGGCGGAAGATAACTATTTTCTTCAATAATAAAAGTCCACAAAAAAAATGACGAAAAATTTATCTTTGCAAAAAATCTATGATGGGAAAAGGAAAGGGAAAAACACACAACAGCGGCTCTGCCGGCCAAAATCGAAAAAAATCTGAAGAATTTCTGCACCAAAATGGTCAAAAACCGACCATGCAAGTCACACCTTCCGGCTTGCAATATGAAATCATTACAGAGTCACAAGGTGCCCATCCGACGGCACACAGCAAGGTAAAAGTCCATCAGAGAGCCCTACTGCTAGGTGGCAAAATACTGGACGATACATATAAAGATGCAACTCCCATTGAATACCACTTACACGAAGCCATCGACGGACTGAAAGAAGGCTTGCAACTCATGACAGTGGGTAGCCGGTATAAGTTTTATCTTTCTCCGGAATTGGGCTGGGGCAAAAAGGGCTCTGGTGGCAGAATAGGCCCATATGCTGTGACCATCTTCGATGTAGCATTACTGGAAATTATAGATTAGGACATTCATCCACTTAAATTTAAAACAATTTAAAGAAACTAAAACCAACCAGTGGTTTCAGCTCTTTTTCAATACTTAATCACATTCCTTTCCGGATGGTTTAAACACTTGTTAAAATCCTTTGTTTAGTAAATAACACCCTAAACAAATCGAAACTGATACATAACGTTAATGGATGACTATATTGAGCAATTACTAGAATTGATTGAAATGGCTAAGCGACCAATGAGTTATTCATTGGATGATTCAGACATGGATGACAATCAATCGAGTGAAAATGAATTTACCATAAAATGTGCGAATGAATTTATTCATGGGGGACAGCAAAAAATATCTGTCATTACCGGTATTGAGCACTATCAATTCCCCCCGGCTGAAAAACTGAACACACCACAAACCCAGCTTCTTCTGGATGCCATTGAAGAGCTCCTGGCGCATTTCAATCTCGAATTCGTTTTTCCCGAAAATGTAACCGATAACATCAAATACAAATTTATTATTGACCATTGGGACAGTGCACAAAAACAGTCCTCATCAGCAATGGTGCAGATTGAAACCTGTCGGTTTGATGAAAAGAAATGCCCTTTCCCCAGCTTTTGTACCATCTGCGAAGACTTCAAAGACAAAGAGGATGACCACCATCCGTTATCATTAGGACAAATTGACTTTGAAAACCTGATTCCTGCAAAAGACGAAGCGCGCATTAGAAGTGAAGTTGATAAGTTTAAAGAATTGATTCGTCAACCCAAACAGAATAATTACATCACCGGTATTCATAATTACTGTGATGGAAGATGTAATCGGTGTGCTTTCACCGATCAGTGTAGCTCCTATGCCATCAATAAGGAACTCGACGAAGTCACTTTTTCCACTGACGATGAACCATCAGACGATCACCTCTTGGTGATTTTAAAAGCTACTTCCGAAATTATTGAAGAAGAACTTCATAAGCGGGGAATGAATCCTCAGGAAACCCTGAATGAAATCAGCAGTGAAGACCTTTGTCATTTACAAGAGAAACATCCCTTCACGTTACAGGCCGAATCCTATGCCGAGAAAGTAAAAAGGTGGCTTAGCTCTAACCAGCTGGAATTGGAAAGCAGATTGATTGCAGCTGATGACGATGAAATGGAGCAAGCAGTGGAGTCAATCACCTGGTTTCAGCTTTTTATACCTGCTAAAACAGCCCGGGCTCTTTCCTCCATAGACCAAGGTGATAGGGATGAGCATATCAAATATGACAGCAATGGATCGGCAAAAGCGGCCTTACTGGCCATAGATGAGTCTTTACAAGCCTGGCAAACAATTCTTCAACACATACCACATAAAGAAGATGGGTTGCTAAACCTTCTCAAACACCTGGATAAACTAAAAAATAATCTGGAATTACAATTTCCCGAAGCGCGAGCCTTTAGACGTCCTGGCCTCGATGAGCTAAGTTTCTTATAATGAAAACCTGAGAGAAGCAAATGGTTGGAAAGTTTTAGAATCGTAAATTAATTCATAGAGTATGCTTCTCTCAGATGTTATCGAACTTCAGGATCACCTTCCATTCGTATCAATTATCAACCGTCGTTGATAATGCCAAAGCAGCCAAAGCTACGCAGGCCAATGATTTCAACCGTAAAACTATCATTTTATTTTACAGATTGATCAATTCCTTTTAAGTTTTTGTCCAAAAAGATCAAAATTTGTCCATATCCATTAATTTCATTCTCTTTTTTCACAAAACCGTGACCCTCATCGGGAAACAGGACATACTCCACGGGCACCCCATTGCTTTTCACCGCTTCGACTATTTCGTCCGATTCCACTTGCAAAACACGTGGATCATTAGCCCCCTGCAACACCATGAGCGGTTTAGTAACCTTTTGCGCATGAAACAATGGCGATATATTATATAGACGTAGCGAATCGGCAGTGGTTGGGTCACCCATTTCCTTATACAAGGCTTCCCTGAAAGACTCCCACCAGGGGGGAATGGACTTCAGGGTGCGTAACCAGTTGGTCACACCAAAAATATTCACACCAGCATCAAATTCATCTGGTGTAAAAGTTAAAGCTGCCATTACCATGTAGCCGCCATAAGACCCCCCGATTATACCAATCTTAGACGAATCGACCCACTCCATCTCAGACAGGTAGTTCTTACCATATACACAATCCTGCAAATCACCTTCGCCATGATTGCGGTCGTCCATGCGATTGAATGATTTTCCATACCCACTGGATCCCCGATTATTAACTGCTAAAATGGCATAACCATGATTCACCAAATATTGAATTAAAGAGAAATATCCCACACGCGACTGACCACCCGGGCCACCATGCACCCAAACCAAGGCCGGAACCGGATGTTTGGCATCGGCTTGATGAGGCTTATACAACACACCCGGTATTTCTAAGCCATCAAAAGAGGTATAGCGGACCACATGGCCATCAACCAGGTTTTGGGGATCAATCGCCGGATTTAAAGTATTGGTCAGGCGCTTATACTGACCACCCTCCATTTCATAAAGGTAAATATTGGCCGGCATTTTGGCACTTACCAATGAAAACTTCATCAGCTTTTCACTTTTAGAAATAGAAATCCCCGAAATAGTGCCGTCGGGAAAAGATGGAAAATCCACCTCCTGGCCAGTTTCCAGGTTAATTATTTTTACTACTGTGCGGGCATCTTGATTGACACCAATCACTCTGTATTTTTCATTCCATGAATGATAAGCATACCAAACATCCCAATTGGTTTCATACACTTTTTCAACCGATCCTGAATCCAAATTATACTTGGCTAAATAGGTGAATTCTGCACCATCGTTAGTTAGGAAGAAAATCTCCTTATCATTTAAACTAAACTGTTGCGGACTGAAAGTTGCATCGGCGTTTTCAGGGGAAATCTGAATCGTTTCAGCCACATCCCGTTTAAACAAAAACATTTCATTTTTGGACGTCGTAATTGATTTGGTTAAGACCAAACTGTTTTTATCATGGGAAATAGCCCCAATGTCATACCCCTCATTATTTTCAAACAACAACACAGCGTCAAAGGTCACCACGTCCATTTCATACAAATCAAAGTAGCGGGCATCCCGCTTATTCGATATAAAATAGAAACTTTTCTGATCTCGGGCCCAGCCGTAAAAATTTGATTTCGCAGCTTCCCAAGGGGTCAAATCAGTTATCGTGCCGTCCAACTCACGAATGAAAATATGGTTAATTTCATTGCCTCCCTTATCACTCGATACTAAAATACGATCATCATTCGGAAAATAAGAAATGGCAAACATAGATTCCTCAGTGGAATTGGTTAACGGATCCATGGCGGTGCCATCCAAAGGTAGTTTGTAAGCGTTATAAATACCCGATTTATTGGACGTCACCAGGAGTTTGCTCTCATCTGCCGAAAAAGATCCACCATGTACATTTATATTTTTATAAAATGCCTCAATGGAATAGGCCGGTACCTCACGGCCTTTCCCGGGCTTTTGAATAGTACATCCCCCAATAAACATCAGGAGAACGGAAAACCACAATAAACTTCTCATAGATTTAGGATTGATATTGATTAAACATGCATGTATGTTCGTGATAGCTCATTTCGTATTTAAGAGAACTACTTAAGGAAATTGCCATCAAGATATTTTAAATATCGCTAAAATATTAGATAAACCCCTCTTTTATTGCTCAATATAATGAGACACAAGCAATATTTCAACCTATGATCAAAAAAATATAGATGAGCACATCTCCGCTCAGATTGACAGGTGAATCAAAAAGTCGTACTATTCAAAGTGTGATTCTTAAAATAGTGCCAAAAAATAAGGGCATGATCAAATCATGCCCCACTTCTTCCATCTTATAATTTCTATGCTCCCATAACTTCATCCTCTCGGCGCCCGCGCTTCCAGCGCCGGTGCGTCCACAACCACAAATGAGGAGACTTATAAATCGCAACTTCCAAAGCATAGGCATATTTTTCAATAATTTCCCCTTTTTGGGCATTTGCCACATCTTCCTTCAACACGATAAACTCCACCTCATAATACCCGCGCTTTGGTTTTGTAACGGCAGGAAAAACCACGACCTGCTTACTTTTTTGAGCAATACGATCGGCTCCATACATAAACCCGGTTTCACGGTGTAAAAACGTTGTCCAGTACCGGCTGCTTTTCGGGTGTGGCCCCTGGTCTCCAATAATCAATGAAATGGTCAAAACATCTTTTTTGGCAAACTCCATCAACGATTTATACCCCCGTTTTGATTCAATGGTAATCGCTCCAAAACGCTCGCGTACTAATTTTATAATCTGATCAAAGTAGGGACTGGTTTGAGGTTGATAAAAAGCGGTCATCTGATGCTTCACATAAAATGGCAAAGCAGCCAGCCACTCCCAATTGCCCAAATGAGCTGTATAGGAGATAACACTCTGTTTTTGGTCATAATAGCGTTGAATAAGCTCCGGATTCTTAACGATCAATCGTTTTTTCGCATTCGCTGCTGAAATCGTTAAAAACTTCATATTTTCAAATACCTGGTCACAAAAATGTCTATAGAATGCTCTTTCAATTTGAATAATATCGTGTTCGCTCTTTTCCGGAAAAGATCCTTCAATATTACTCCGTACTACAGTTCGGCGGTATCGAAATACATAAAACAGAAATACAAAACCAATATCTGCAAGCAGGTATAAAACCCGTAAAGGGATAAGTGAAACCAAATAAAAAGGGATGAACTTTATTCTGCTTAATACATTTGCCATAAAAACACAATTAATAATTCACTAGGAGAGCCCTGCACCATCTACTCTCTGAAGATTTCTATTCTAACGATTTTTTTACCACCTCAAAGCTACAAGAAGTATCTCAGTGTTCCATCTTAAAAAAACTGAAAATGCATATTCCCATTCGATCGTTAGGGATGAAAATCCAGGGTGCGTACCAAAAACCCCATTTACTTATCATCTGTCAACTGCTGGATCATTTGATTTAATGACTGAAAAACAGGATGATCTGCTGTGAAAACCACGGCAAAATCATTCCTTGATTTTTTGAACATCTTTAAGGCTTTTCCTGACTCGCCCTCTTTGTAGAGCAACTTACCATAATGGAAACGAATATTTCCTTTAGCCTCATAATCCTTCGGGTACTTTTTTAGTACTTCTTTAAAAAGAGTAGCTAGTAATTCAGGTTTCTTCTGTTGCCGGAACAGCTCCACATATTCATCCGGAATATCAGGATCATGCAAAGAGGGAAGTAATACTTGCGTGGCCAAATCATAAGCCTGCTCCTCCAGATTCATCTGCAACAAGGAGCGCAAGAGGTATAATTGATTGGGCCGATAACCCGGTGACAAAAGGTTGGCCTCCCGAAAATATACTAAAGCTTCCTCAAACTGCTGACTATTGAACAAAAGGATGCCGGTAATTCGAGCTGCATCCCCCTTTTTGAGGGAATCCGCATATTGCACATAAGCTTGTTGGGCATAGGGAATGCCCTCTTTAAACAGTCCGTCAAACAAATAACTAACAGCTAAATTATAAGCTGTCAATGGTTCGTTCGAATTTTCTTTGATAGAAAGCAGAAACCATTGCTGTGCTTCATGGTAATTTTCGAACAAAGTATGATAGTAACCAAGTGCATACAAACTATAATAATTATAAACACCATGCTTGTAGGCCGTCAAGTAGTAATGCTTACTTTTTTCCAGCAATTCTTCGGATGAGAGGTACCAACGATCGCCAAAATCAAGGAATACTTTATAATAGAAGTCCCCTAAGGATTTATGAAGATGATAATTTTCCGGCTCCTCCTCGAGCGCTGACAACAAAACCGAATCAACGGGAAATGGCAGCAGCTTATGAGGCATTATTTGTGAATGATTTCTCAGTTCTTCAATGGTTTCCCCTACCCTTAAATCGACAAATGAAAAATAATGATGTTTAGCACTGGTGAGGTAGTACTTCAACGCTAAATCACATTTCCTTAATACGATTCCGTGATTTTTGTTATATGGATCCAGTTGATCCAATTGCTGAAATGCTGTTGCATATTGACCGTGTGCCATCAGAGAATCAACTGCAGCTGCACTGAAGACCTCTTTTTTATCATTCTGTGCATCACCCAAAGTGTAGGAAAAGCAAAGGCAATACAAAATCAATATTCGTTGAAACATAAAATAGCAATGAGTTTATGTGGTTAAGTTAAGCAATATATCCGATTTCGGAACATAAAAAAAGGTGCCCGGGAGAGCACCTTTTTTATCGGGGTTTGAAGAAAGGGTAATTCATCAATCAGGTTGAAAAAGATGAATGCCGCTAGAATTTGTAACGGGAAAATAGTGCAGGAAAGCAGCATTCAATAAGATAGAACTAAAGGGAATCAGTCAACAGACCTGATCAATAATTACCAACAATCAATTACTTAATCAATCAAAAAACTCAACCTCTACGTTTAGAAATGTTAAAATTCTTTTGACGAGATAATACTTCTGAATGTTTTGGCTATTTTAGCCGCTTTCAAAATTATCTGGAGACAAAGTTAAGTGGTTGCTGAGAGAAAAAATATCCATTTTCGGCAAAAATGACTTAAATGAAAAAAAATTTCACATATCAAATTGGGGAAAATGCAACCTTCACTGATTTCGGTCGAATGGACCTTGATATGTTAAATTATAAAGCCGGCCTTTTCAACCAGCGCAACTACCAACTCTCTAAAGGACAACTGGAAGCTCAGTTCAAATTGCTGAATTTAGGGTCCCTTCAGATATGGATTCAACGGTTTAACGGAAGAATAGCGGGCTACACTCAAGCCCCTGACAATCACCTGATGTTGACGCTATGCGAAGAAGAAAATGGCATTGTACACACTACCGGAAACACTTTAGAAAGTAATGATTTTTCAATAATGGCAAAGGATGGCGAAGAAAACTACTCCACCAATTCAGGTATGATTGCCATCACCTTCAATGAAGCCTCCTTTCGTCAGTTTTTTGAATCGACTTTCAAATGCGAATTACCACCGAATGTGAGTTCAGGCATATTCTTTAATCGCTTACCCATATTAAATCGCTTACGTTTATTAGCACGTCACATGTTGGTGGCAGCAAATCGCATTAGCCTACCATTTGATCCTTTTGATGGTTTTAACGACGCATTGGATGAAAGTGTGATGCTGGAGATTGGTCGTCTGATCATTGGTTCAGATGAGGTGCTAACGAAAAAAAACAATGGTGACTTCACTATAAACAACTTTAAAAAAGCCATTGACTTTATTCATGACCACCTTGGCGAAAAAATCAGCTATTCGGATCTTTGTAATACAGCTGGTATTGGCGAACGATCCCTGCGCAATGCCTTTCAAAAACACTTTGATTCCACCGTTGTTGACTACATTAAAAAAGTCAGACTCAATCACATCCATTCCGACTTGAAACGTATAAACGACACTATTAAAGTCAGTGACATAGCTCATAAACATGGCATACTCCACATGGGCCATTTCAGTCGTGATTACAAATCTTTTTTTGGTGAATCGCCCAAGGCCACCCAAAAAAATCAGACCATCTATTAGTGGAATCACTTATATACGGTTTGATTACACCGCAAAAGCACCCCTTTTGACTCCTCTTTCGCCTCAAGAATAAACAACAAATTACCTTCACTCCGGGTCCTGAAAATTGACCGGGAACTTTTTTTATTATAAATTGTTTGCTGATTATGATTCTTAATATACAACGGACTTTATGAGAAAATACATCCAAACACTATTTGTCATTCTATTTTTAACGGGCCTATTCTCACCCTTAAACGCTCAATTTACCGTGCGTCAGGAGCCTCCTAAAAATGCTCCGTCACAAAAACAATCCACATCCTCCGGGCCGCGCATTGAATTAACCCCTTTTACGGGTTATCAACTCAATGGGAGTGTAAAGTTTGCTAATTCCAAATTCAAAATGGAAAATGCCATGAATTATGGTGCCATGTTAGCCTTAGAAGTAGATCGAAATACAATGGCTGAATTCATATACAGTCGGTCCGACACAAAAGGCAAATATCACAAATACTTAACCGGCGAAACAGAATCCTATGACATGAGCCTGGACTATTTTCAGTTGGGTGTTGTAAAAGAAGTAAAGCAAGGAAAAGTTGTACCATATGGTACCTTTACTCTAGGTGCAACCTGGTTCAACATGAAAGATGCGGGGGTGGATGATGAAGTATTCTTCTCATTAGCTGGTGGTGCAGGTGTGAAAGTATTTTTATCCGACCGCATTGGTATCCGTTTACAAGGCCGCCTGATGTTGCCGCTTGATTTTTGGGGAGGTGGTTTCTTTGTGGGAATCGGTAGTGGCGGAACCTCTTCAGGGGTATCTCTTAACTCAACAGCAGTAGCTGTTCAAGGTGATTTTACCGGTGGCTTAATTATTCGATTAGGTAGCTGATACGTCAACCATATACAACAAAAGCCGGCGGTCATGACGGCTTTTGTCATTTTTTAGATTCCGATCAAAACGTAAATGCAATTTCAAATTCAAACTGATTCATTTCTAATTCAATTGTCTGTGCGGGATCCATTGGATTCGTCCCTTTGACACTGGCAGGCATGGCATATACCATAGCTAAGTGTAGTGCTTTACCGGATTCGCCAAGAGCTTTAGAACAACCCAACGAAATATGATTTTCAATTATGCCAGGAGCTAAAATATTAAACAATACTTCTGATTCAGGCACTGGCTGGTCATTATGTGAAAATCCACCCCGGAAAGTCCAGCAATTTCCTTGATCATATTCAACACCCACTTTATATATATTGATATCTTTCCAACCAAAACCAGAACCGTTATCCGCTCCTAGCATCGCCATTAAATTCATAGGATTCGAAACTGAGGCCACATCAGAATAATTAATGCGCTTGAAATCCGCCACAACAGCCAATTTTTCATTAAACTGAAAAGCTAAACCAACGGTAAAATTAGAAGGTATATCAAAATCCCCTTGTTCAGCAAAAAGACCTGCATACTCATCAAATTCTCTCATATTAATTTTTGGTTGATAAGCTGCACCTATAGTTAAAGCGTCGGTTAGTTTTCCCATATAGCCCAACTTAACACCAAATCCATAGGAGTTGTCATGACCATTTCCCGTTAGTTTCTCTGGACTGCTAGACATCATTGCAAACATTCCTAAACCTTTAGCTTCAAAATATTGAAATGTGCCCAAAGCTGTGATCCCAAAACTATGCTTTTCTCCTAGCATTCTTGAGTAGGTTATGCCTAAAAACATTTGCCGTAGGTCAACTCCTGTTGTTGAAGAGTTCGCATCATGAAAGGTTGCAGTTGGATAATCCGTATTCATCCCTCCATTGCCGAAAAGGGTAGCTGACAAACTGCTTTTCGAATTGAGCATCCAATTGGCTCCCATGCTCGGCATTAAAAATAACTTGGAGTCACTCTTCTCGGTTCCGGGCATTAAGCCAAATGCAGGTTGAGGTGATGGACTACCTGTAACTGTATACTGACGATTAGGATTAAAAAATCCAACGCCTATTTGATATTGCTTGCCTAAAAAAACATGACCAGCAGGATTACCATTCATCAGCGAGTATTTAAACCAGGCTACACCAGCTCCTGCCAGTCCTTTGTTCTGTGCGCCATAGCCCACCCCAAAATAACCATCGGTCGCCCACCCCAATGCTGGAAGAAAAAGAAGAAGGCCCAATGTCATAATTAAAATAATAGTTTTTTTTCATAGTAAGGAAAGTTAATTAATAAAAATGTAAATCTGTAGATATTTTCACTTCTAAATATAGAAATATTCCTCTAATTAAATACCTAGATTAATTCTAAACTAGAATTCAACAAAACTATTCTATCTCATTAGGCAGAATAAAGTACCCTAACACCCTATAGCAGATTGCTCACCCGCTTTTACACCTAATATATATTCAATAAAAAACCGGTTCCATATAATGAAACCGGCGACGTATATAATTGAAGGTTTTGAATTAATACGTTAAATTTTCTGCTAATGTAAATGGCAGATTATATCCCTTGGGTATGGTAATATTACCATCACTCCCTAACAAAGAAGCAGCCCCCATGAGGGCTGCGCCACGACCGGCACCTTTGCCCTTATTATAGACACCTCCAACAGCAGCTCCGACAGCTACTTTTCTAGCTGTTTTCGCACCCTGTCCTTCCGATGCCGCTACATTCAGTGGCTGCGTGCGAATATCCAAATAAGCATCTCCTTTTTTTATTTTCGTCAACTCCACAATAATTTCTGCCTTCCCTACTGCCCTTCCGGCAGTGGTGGCTGAAATGACCTTTCCCATCACCTGTGTCCCTTTGGGAATGGCTACCTTATTGTCTATTAACACATCCAGATCCACTGTTCCTGCAAACTGGAATCCAGGTTGCACACTAGCTGATGCTATTGGCCGATCAATAATGATAGAAAATTGAGTAGCTGTTGGTAAGGTGGTTTGTGCCAATGCAACATGTGATATCAAAAATAACATTACAATACCTGCAGTGTATCCAATTAATTTCTTTACACTTTTCATGATTCGTAGTATTTGGGGTTAATATTCGATTAATCTTTGTTCAAAGTTAATACAAATATAAGTATACAAAACAGCTAATTGTTCAATGAGTTAGTGAATTATTTAAGGCCTTTCTGCAGTCACAGAACAGCCTTTCTTCAACCAGTAATAGAGATTTACAGAGTTTTTCATTAGTGCATACAACTAACGATTCTCAATATTTCCAATCTGATTGTATCATCCGGTCCCCTTCTATTCTCTCCCCATCCTTCATAGCCTTATTCTGATGCCTTAAGGCTTGATCATTAGCTCCACATAACTGAAATATAAATATCTTATCAAAATCCATCACATTAAGTGCTCCCTTCCTGTCTTCCACGTTGTATTTTATTTTCTCATACCTTTATCAAAAGATTAGCACTTTAACCCTTCACCCAATACAAAGGTGCGGTGATTAATCAAAGTGCGTGTTTGTTGCTAAGAAATCCAGGCAGTCACATAATTACAAAACGCTTGATAAAGGAGTTAGAAAAAAGAAGCATCATTGAAATCACTTAGCTATTTCCTAACGCTAACAAGCCTGACTACATTACCAGGTCATTGATCATCATAAATATAACTCATAGCCCATCATCATGCGAAGGACATGTAGCGTCAAATAAAAAACGAAACCTCAAATGACAGGAAGCTTCACTAAAACATTCAAAGTAGGCTAATAATACAATATTTCTTACCAACTATTTCTTTGAAAAAGATCTTAGCTGATTGGTCAGCCCACAAAACAGAGAACTCTATTTCTTCAAAATTTTAATAGATATCTACTGAACCAATTGTTCATAGTCCAAACCATTAAACTTTTGATGATCGGAGAAAAGATCATTTCGATTCCAAAAGTACCGGAATTAACCCAAAAGCTGGTATAACAACCAGGAAAATCAGAGTTATAAAGACCTGCTCGAAAGCTACTTTTAACCGAAACTGATATGAAATTAGTTTATTATCTAGCCGAGTCTTAGGGGCTCTTTTTATAAAAATGAGGAAATGGTGTTAAATTCTTGTGTAAGGCTCATTGTTCATGAAATTGGCACAGATATTCATAGAAATAAACGGCATCATTTCCGGACCATCATTAGATGTACACTTTATATTCTCCTCCTTCTATCATCGCCATTCCAACCTCATGTCATCTTAAGGTCTGCAAGATGACTAAAGCTATATTAATTCATACATAATTCACAATTTACTCAGATTTAATTCAGAGTAAATTCGATTTTATCCAAAATTACTCCGAAAATTTCTCCATTTTATAATCTTTTAAATCCGTGTAATCTATGCAGCAGAGGCGAAGTTGAAGGGGCACAGCCATACCATTAACCAGAATCAACGATATTGTCAGCCAATTAGTATTTCGACGATAAAGTCATAACTAATAGACGCCCTTAACCAACAATGAATGAATTAGGGAATGACAGCCTCACTTCATCATTTGGCATACATTAATCTACACTCAATTGATACTGGATAAATCACGCTATGACCTGTCATCGTCTGAGTACATGACAGCATCCTACCATGTTATAAGACTGACGTGTTAACAGCTTCTGTTTCTTTTTCCACCTTTACCGGCAAGGAAAAATAAAAAGTGGACCCTACATGTGGCTCCGATTCGACCCAGATCTTTCCACCCAACACATCCATCAAGCCTTTACAAATAGACAAACCCAAACCTGTACCACCTGTGCGCCGCGCCAATTCAATCTCCGATTGCTTAAACCGTTCAAAAATGGAGTGATGCAACTCCTTTACGATACCAATGCCCGTATCTTTCACATAAAACTCAACCTGCTGCTCTTTAATTTGATACCCCAACTCGATTTGTCCTTTATGGGTGTATTTAAGGGCATTATTCAACAGGTTGATGATAACCCGTTTCAGTTTCATTTCATCGGTTACTAAAGTAACCGTTTGTTTAGGCAGCCCTTTGCGCAATACCAAACGAAGCTGCTCTTTCATCTCCGGCAAGAAAGAAGTATAGAGCTCGTCCAACATCCGGTTAAGCTCAAATTGATCACGAATGGGCTCTACAGCACCTGTCTCAATCATGGAAATATCAACCACGTCATTGACCACACCCAACAATTGCTGAGTACTTTTATGAATAACCTCTAAATAATAACTTTTATCGAGCTCGGCTTCGTCCCCTTGCATCATTATTTCGGTAAAACCAATGATAGCATTCATGGGCGTCCGCATCTCATGAGATATATTCTGCAAGAACGCTGACTTCAGTTGATCATTTTCCCTGGCTTTGGCCTCAGCTTTTCGTAACCGCTCCAAATAAAACTTCATGATGACCAAAAGGGAGACTCCTGTCGTTAATACATAAAACCAGTCCTTGTAGGTGAGAATCCGTGTGAGCCATACTTTATTATCAATTAAACCGACGGCTATCCGATCAGAGAATAAAACCCACATACCCCCAATAATCAGATATAAGCTGATAATACCATATTCGAACTTAAAATCTTTTGATACCAATTGATTTCGTCTCATTATTTCGGGTCATTTTTCCCTAATTTAATACGAATTTTCATTCAATTGCAACAAAGTCACCATGTTTCTTGCGTTACCTACAACTGAAAATCACCACCGACTACAAAATAAATACGTCCCTTTAATTTCTTAAATCACTGTCTGCATAAAATGTTTTTGACACACTTCCGAAGGTATCAAAAAGCCCTTTGAAATAAACATTATCATCCATATACCTATATATTATCTTGATATTGATGAACATATTTCACGAACCAGAATTAGGCATAACAACTATTGAATCCTTATATTATCATACTGATGAAAAAGCTTTTTTATTAACAATTGCATGCTACCTCACGATAGCCATCAGTGCACAAAAAACCTAACATCCTGGTGATTTGGAGTAACGACGTTGGCTGGGCCAATATCAGTTGCTATAACCATGGAATGATGGGTTACAAGACATCAAACTTAGACAAACTGGCCGCCGAAGGTGCCATGTTCACCAACTGGTATTCGCAACAATCATGTACCGCTGGTCGTGCTGTCTTCATTTTAGGGCAACACCCCTTACGAACAGGTCTATTAATGATTGGGATGGCGGATTCAAAACAGGGTATTCAACCGAACCAACCATTGTTGAGTTATTGAAACTACTGGGGTATACTTCCGGTCATTTTGGAAAAAACCATTTGGGCGACCATAACAAACACTTACCAACCAATTATGGTTTTGCTGAGTTTTATGGTAATCTGTATCACTTAAATGCAGAAGAAGAGCCGGAAACTTACTATTACCCCAAAGACCCTGCGTTTCATGAAAAATACGGACCACGCGGTGTGATACGCTCCACTGCCGATGGCTCTATTAAACACACGGGCCCTTAACTCAAAATGCATCGAAACGGCAGATGAGGAATTCACCGGAGCGGCCATCGCCTTTATTTAGAATGCTCACAAAGAGGGAAAACCTTTCTTTGTCTGCTTATGTGCATCCCGCATGCGTGTATGGACACACTTAAAAGATGCCAGCTACGGAAAACAGGCATAAGCATTTATGCCGACTGCGCGATTGAACATAACACCACAATTGGTAAGGTAATCGCTAACCCGTACGAGTTAATGATTGTGAACAATATACTATTGTGATTTAAGAATTCGGCGTTCTTCATTTGTTGATCGATATTCATTATTTGGTAATGCTTGTCCAGGTCAGGAATTGACTAAATATTGCAACAACTGCAAACAGCACCGGCTACAGACCTTTAAAAACATTTTGCTATCCAATAATTCAACAAAGTGCAGAATCGTTTGCACTTTGCTTTTTTAAGACTTCCGGTTGAGTATCGTTCAAGAGCATGTCAATACTACCAACACACTATTCTTGGCCTAACAATTCCATGGAAAAAAAAGAGCCCTGCAAAACACAGAGCTCTAAAAAATCACGATATTCCTCTGATATCATTGATACCACATCAATTTTACTTCGATTAATACCGCATCGACAACGACTCCATTCATAAATAGAATGGGTGTCTTTGTCTGTTGCATATAAAGGAGTCGCAAGTTATTTATTAAGTATAACAAAAAATATCCATTTTCGGCAAAAAGAACTTTTATGGAAAATTATAGTACTAACTCCAACTCAGAAGCACTCTAAATTGGAAAGGGCATACCTCTAATCAATAAACGAAACATTTATGTATGTAGTAATATTACCGCGCGAGGAGTACTTCAGTAATCAAGTAGAAAAAAGCGTGCGGGGATAGGGGATAAAAATAGATCTGCACAAAAGATATCAAAACAGAAAAAAAGCAAAGGCCCTGTTTAACAAGGCCTTTTTTTCATTACAATTTTCCAGATTCAGCATCCAACCAGGCTTCACCCTCTGACATCACAGCAAATCGCTGCTCAGGCATTTCAGTTCCCTTAGCCACATCTCTCAACTGAAAATTTGCCACAGCACTGGCAGGAACAATACAAGCCACACGATACATTCCGGCTTTCGCCAAGTCCTTATGCGTAGCTTCTTGTTTCGGTACTAGATCCTGAGGTAAAATTTTAAAATCACGCATGTCAGCAACCAATGTAAAATTTGGTTTTACATGCGTTAAAGCTTCCGTTTGACATTGGTGATAGGCATCAATGATCTCTCCTTTGTTCCAAAATCCTTTCGATGTAATGTATAAACGATTCTTTGAAACGTCTACGGCCAAGTCGTAATACTGACTTGAAGCAATTTGTTTTTTCATAACTTGATGTTTTCCTTTATATGCAAGCCTACGTACGCCAGCACATTCCAAAAGGTTTAAAAAAGTTATTAACATTTTTCTTACTTTTGTAGAACACTACAAATAACAGAACTGATTCTCATCGTATTTACGTCTTCCTGGAACGATGAAAAAAAATAAAAAAAGCCCTGCAGAAACAGGGCCATGACTGGCCATAATTGGGGATTCCCGGCCCCATAACCAACCTCACTTAAAATTTAAATCGTAGCAAGATAATAAAAGACAAAGTGCTACTGCTTAAATAAACATTTATTAACATTTTGATGTATGCACAAAGAAGACCTTCATAACGAAGACCTTACTAAAAATAAATAACGTCTCCAGTAAATGCCTTACTTATCTGGATACCGAATCAAAATCCATTGCTTCTTCAACGAATGATTGCCAAACGCTAATTCTTCACTATTTTTGCACCATGTCTGATTTGGCCATTCAAAATATTACTTACCTGCCTGGCGTAGGCCCCAAGCGAGCGGATCTCTTTCGGGAGGAGTTGAAAATCGTATCGTATGAGGACCTGCTTTATTATTTCCCTTACAAGTATGTAGACCGAAGTAAACTATATACCATCCGGGAAGTCAATGCCAAATTACCCTACATACAGGTTAAAGGCCGTATCACAGCGATGAAAACCATTGGCGAAGGCCGTCAAGCACGCTTGTCTGTAATGTTCTCGGATGGTACTGGAGGCATCGAGTTAGTTTGGTTCAAAGGCAACAAACACATTAAGGAAAATTTAAAAACGGAAGCGGAATACATTGTATTTGGAAAACCATCTGCATTCAATGGCCAAATTAACATTGTCCACCCGGAAATGGATCAGGTGAAAGAAGGTGACGTGAAAATTGCAGCAGGCCTTCAGGCCTTTTACAACACCACAGAGAAGATGAAGCGGCAGTATCTGAACTCTAAAGCCATTCAGAAACTCCAACAAAACATCTTTTTATCCTTCAAAGGCATGATACCGGAAACACTACCGGCACGCATACTGGACCGTTACAAGCTAGTGAAACTACACGATGCATTAAAAACCATACATTTCCCCACAGATACTCAACTGTTGGAAAAAGCACAATTCCGCTTAAAATTCGAAGAGCTGCTCTACATACAGCTCAATATTTTGCGTATCCGCAACCAACGCAATCGTAAAATTAAGGGCCACCACTTTAGCAGAGTAGGCGAACACCTCAATACATTTTATAAAGAGAAATTACCTTTTGAACTCACCAATGCCCAAAAGCGGGTGATCAAGGAGATTCGACGCGACATGGGTTCGGGGATACAAATGAATCGCCTCTTACAAGGGGATGTGGGTTCCGGGAAAACGCTCGTGGCCCTGATGGTGATGCTCATAGCTCTGGATAATTCATTTCAGGCCTCTATTATGGCCCCCACAGAGATTTTAGCCACCCAACATTTTGAAACCATCAGTGAAATGTTGCAGGGATTGAATATCAATGTTGCTCTATTAACCGGATCCACGAAGAAAAAAGAGCGATTGCGAATTGATCAGGAATTACAGTCCGGCGAACTGCAGATACTCATCGGAACGCACGCCCTGATTGAAGACCGGGTGCAATTCAAAAATCTGGGTTTAACAGTCATTGACGAACAGCATCGCTTTGGGGTAGCTCAGCGCGCCCGTTTATGGAAGAAAAATCATCAGCCACCCCACGTGTTGGTAATGACGGCAACACCCATCCCCCGGACACTGGCCATGACGATCTATGGGGATTTGGAAGTATCAGTAATCGATGAATTACCACCAGGCCGAAAGCCCATCGAGACCGCTCATTATTTCCATAATCGCCGTAACAACCTGAATAAATTCATCAAGGGCGAATTGGATAAAGGACGGCAAGTCTATGTCGTGTATCCACTTATTGAGGAATCGGAAAAGATGGATTTTAAAAACCTGACCGAAGGTTATGACTACATGCAACGCGTGTTTCCGGAATACAAAGTCAGTATGGTACATGGAAAAATGCGACCTGCAGAAAAAGAAGAAGCCATGCAGCATTTTGCGTCCATGCAATCACAGATACTGGTTTCCACCACGGTGATTGAAGTGGGTGTTAACGTTCCTAACGCGTCGGTGATGGTGATCGAGAGCGCAGAACGCTTCGGCTTATCGCAGCTGCACCAATTACGCGGCCGAGTGGGTCGAGGTGCGGATCAAAGCTTTTGTATCCTTATGACCAGCTACAAACTGTCCGATGATACCCGTAAGCGGATGGAGATAATGACCCGCACCACCGATGGATTCGAAATAGCTGAAGCGGACATGAAATTGCGCGGGCCCGGTGATCTGGAAGGCACGCAACAATCCGGACTCCCCTTTAGCCTGAAGATTGCTAACCTGGGAAAAGATGGTCAAATCCTGCAGTTCGCCCGCCAGGTAGCCGAAGCCATCCTGGAGGATGATCCCTTGCTGGAGAAGCAGGAGAACTTTATCCTAAATAAACAACTCAAAAAGTTAGCCAGGGAAAAGATGAACTGGAGTATGATTAGTTAAATAGCAGTATTAAGAACAAATACACACTAAGCCACTTACAAAACTACTTCCGAACCCCAGTCCAAAAACATGACATTTATCATAGTATTCTTTCTGGAATCCGGATGCCACTTAATACAGATATTTTTCTCTATAAATGTTTTAATGCCAATATTTTAGAATCGAATTCATCTAAAAAACCTATTTCCTAGCCAATTAACATTTGGAAGCGTTCGCTATTTTTATTCATTCCAAATTAAAATATACTTCGGTTTTGAAAAGAATTGAGTGACATCGTTACATTTGTCAGTCGCACGGATAATGGGATATATGTCAGAATTGGAATACATCGAACATGAAGGTATTGTGGAGAGCATTGAGCCTCAACACATCAAAGTCCTTATTGTAAATGAGTCAGCTTGTGCTTCCTGCCATGCCAAAGGCGCTTGTACAGCCGCTGATTTGCAAGATAAAGTCATAGATATATACCAGTCCATAAGCGGACTGACCGTTGGCCAAAAAGTAATGCTTCTTGGCAAAAAATCACTGGCCCCCAAAGCAGTCCTACTGGCATACATTTTCCCTTTGGTTTTAATCTTTGCGGCTTTACTGATTACCTATACCTTAACCGGCAATGATGTATTGGCAGGTGGGTTATCACTGGCCATTTTAGTGCCTTATTTTGCAGTGATCTATTATCTGAAAGATCGTTTACAGAAAACATTTTCATTCACAATAAAACATCAAATCAACTGATTATGAACGTTGTTCTGATTACCATAATCACTTTAGGAGCGTTGGGAGCTACGGCTGCCATTATTCTCTATTTTGTGGCTCAAAAATTTAAGGTTTTTGAAGACCCAAGGATAGATCAGGTGGAAGAAGCTTTACCAGCGGCTAACTGTGGTGGTTGTGGATTTCCGGGTTGTCGGGCCTTTGCGGAAGCAATGGTGAAAGCCGATGACATCTCTGATTTAAATTGCCCTGTGGGAGGGGCTGAAACAATGTCCGCAGCAGCAGCTATTCTGGGCAAAGTAGTAGAAGCAGCAGCGCCAACAGTAGCGGTGCTCAGATGTAACGGGACCTGTGAAAACAGACCACGCACCTCGGCCTACGACGGCGCCACATCGTGTACCGTGGCCAGCGCTTTATATGGTGGCGAAACCAATTGTTCCTTTGGCTGCTATGGCTTAGGCGAATGTGTGGATGCCTGTCAATTTGATGCCATGTACATGGATGAGGAAACCGGTTTACCAGTTATTATCGAAGACAAATGTGTGTCCTGCGGTGCCTGTGTGGAAGCCTGTCCGAAAAACATCATCGAATTGCGCAAGAAAGGGCCCAAAGGACGCCGGGTATACATCTCCTGTGCCAATAAGGACAAGGGAGCACCGGCTAAGAAAGCCTGTTCGGTAGCTTGTATCGCGTGTAAAAAATGTGAAAAAGAGTGTCCGTTTGACGCCATCACCGTGGAAAACAACCTGGCCTACATTCACGACGACAAGTGTAAACTGTGTCGCAAATGTGTACTGGTTTGTCCTACCAATGCGATTCATGAAATCAACTTCCCGCCCCGCAAACCAAAGGTGGAAGCACCCGCAGAAGAAAAGGCAGAGTAATTTATCAGTTAAATCAGTTTTGAACTAAAAAAGTATAGGCTGTGTTAAAGACATTCTCACTTGGAGGGGTTCACCCGGCAGAAAACAAATTTTCGGCTGGCAAAAAGATTGAATTCTTGCCCGTTCCCAAACAAGTTTCGGTTCCGGTAGCACAACATATCGGCGCCCCGTCGGAGCCTGTCGTGAAAAAAGGTGATGTGGTAAAAGTAGGTCAGCTCATTGCAAAATCTACCGGTTTTGTATCCGCCAACATCCACTCCCCTGTTTCAGGTACCGTATTTAAAATCGACGACATATTGGATGCCAGCGGATATAAACGCAAGGCCATCATTATAAATACCGAAGGTGATGAGTGGGATGAATCCATCGACCGCTCTGCGCAACTTCGCAAAGAGATCACCCTGTCTGCTGAAGAAATCGTCAAAAAAGTAGGCGAAGCCGGTATTGTCGGTTTGGGAGGTGCTACCTTCCCGGCTCAGGTTAAATTATCTGTCCCTCCCGGAAAGAAATGTGATGTACTCATCCTGAACGGGGTCGAGTGTGAGCCTTATCTGACCAGTGACCATCAATTGATGATGGAAAAAGGGGAAGAAATCATGGTAGGTACTCAAATATTGATGAAAGCTTTAAAAGTGGATAAAGCCATTATCGGTATTGAAAACAATAAAAAGGATGCCATTGAGCACATGACCCAACTGGCCAAGGAATATCCAGGTATCACCATTGAACCATTGAAAGTACAATACCCGCAAGGGGGTGAAAAGCAATTGATCGACGCTTGTATCAAACGCCAGGTACCATCAGGTAAATTACCCATTGAAGTTGGTGCTGTCGTTCAAAACGTAGGTACCACTTTCGCTGTATACGAAGCGGTTCAGAAAAATAAACCCTTGGTGGAACGTGTGGTGACAGTGACCGGTAAATCGGTAAAAAACCCATGTAACCTGATGACCCGTGTTGGAACCCCATTGACCGATTTGATTGAAGCAGCCGGTGGATTACCCGAAGATACCGGTAAAATCATCGGGGGTGGCCCCATGATGGGAAAAGCCATGTCGTCAATAGATGTGCCGGTGACCAAAGGCAGCTCAGGGATCCTGATCATGCCGGAGGAAGAAGCAAAACGGACTGCCATGGAGCCTTGTATTCGCTGCTCCAAGTGCGTATCGGTTTGCCCCATGGGCTTATCACCATATCTGCTCATGACTGTTTCAGACAAAAAGATCTGGGATCGTGCGGAAGAAGAGAAAATCATGGATTGCATCGAATGCGGATCCTGTAGCTTCACGTGTCCGGCCAGCCGTCCGCTCCTCGACTACATTCGTTTGGGAAAAGGCAAAGTGGGCCAAATCATGAGAAGCAGAAATTAATTAGTAACGGAACGAAAACAAAATAAAACAATGAACACGTTAACCGTATCACCATCCCCGCATGTGCACAGTGGCGACTCTGTGAAGAAAAACATGTATGGGGTGATCATTGCCTTACTACCGGCACTGGCTGCGTCGCTCTATTATTTCGGCGTGGGTGCATTGGTCGTAACGCTGACTGCAGTGTTAGCCTGCGTCTTCTTTGAGTGGGCCATTCAAAAATACCTGCTCAAAAAACCAACGACTATTTTTGATGGTTCAGCCGCATTAACCGGCTTATTGTTGGCTTTCAACATGCCCACTTATTTACCCATCTGGATCATTATCATTGGTAGTTTAGTAGCCATCGGAATTGGAAAAATGTCATTTGGCGGCTTGGGTAATAACCCCTTCAACCCGGCATTGGTAGGACGCGTATTCCTGCTCATCTCCTTCCCTGTACAAATGACGTTATGGCCCAAACCCATCGCATCGCGTTTAAACTACTTCAATATCTCCCCGGATGTATTGGATGCCACCACCGGAGCAACACCGCTGGGAGCCATGAAAGAAGGACTGGCCAATGGTGAAACCGTGAGCCAGTTGATGGACAAACTGCCGTCCATTAAAGACCTCTTCTTTGGTATGAGCGGCGGATCAGCCGGTGAGATAGCAGCTGGCATGTTGTTAATCGGATTGATCTACATGCTATTGAAGAAGATCATAACCTGGCACATCCCGGTGAGTGTGATTGGCTCCATTGCCATCTTCACCGGTATTTTAAACCTGGTTGATCCCAATGCCTATGCAGGCCCCTTGTTCCACTTATTAACAGGCGGTGTGATGCTGGGTGCCATCTTTATGGCTACTGACTACGTGAGCTCCCCCATGACGAAGCAAGGAATGATTTTATATGGTATCGGTATCGGCGTCATCACAGTATTGATTCGTGTATTCGGAGCCTACCCCGAAGGCGTCTCTTTTGCGATTTTGATCATGAACGGATTTGTTCCTTTGATTGATAAATACATGAAACCAAAACGTTTTGGTGAAGTGATCAAAGTGAAAAAAGCATAATCACCCGTAGGAAAACAAATAAATCATGGCAAAAACAGAATCAACGCTTAAAAATATGGTTTTAACCCTGCTGGTGATCACAGGCATCGCAGGGACTTCGCTGGGTTTTATGCATAAACTCACGAAGGAACCCATTGCAGCTGCCAAGTTGGCCAAACAGCAGGCAGCCATCACTGAAGTCGTACCGGGCTACAACAACAATCCGGGCGAAGAGATGTATGAAGCCACCTCGAAAGAAGGTTTTAAACTGAAGATATTTCCCGCTAAAAAAGATGGCGAACTCATTGGAGTAGCCATCGAAACAATGACTAATAAAGGGTTTAGTGGAGAAGTGAAAATCATGGTGGGAATGAAACCGGATGGTACCATCATCAATTACCAGGTATTGGAACACAAGGAAACGCCCGGCTTAGGCACTAAAATGGATGTGTGGTTTAAGACCGATAAAGGCAGGCAAAATATCCTGACCAAACATCCTAAAAACAACAAATTGACAGTTTCAAAAGATGGTGGCGAAGTTGATGCCATCACGGCGGCAACCATTAGCTCCCGGGCTTTTCTGGATGCGATCCGTGTGGCCTATGAAACGTATCAAGATAATCCCGTTAATCAACCGGCTGCCAGTGAATCGGCAACCACTGAGGAAGGAGGCGCACAATGAATCAATGGAATAATTTCTCAAAAGGATTTTTCAAAGAAAACGCCGTATTTACCCTGTTACTGGGGATGTGTCCCACACTGGGGGTGACCTCATCGGCGATCAACGGTTTAGGAATGGGCTTGGCTACCGCTTTTGTATTGGTGATGTCCAACCTGGTAGTGGCACTGATCAAGGATTTCATTCCCGATAAGGTGCGCATCCCGTCATTTATTGTAGTGATTGCTACATTCGTAACCATCGTGGAGATGACCATGCAAGCCTATGTGCCTGCTTTGTTTGATTCCTTAGGCCTGTTCATCCCCCTGATCGTTGTCAACTGTGTGGTATTGGGACGTGCAGAAGCCTTTGCCTCTAAAAACTCAGCCGGTTCATCCATTGTGGATGGTTTGGGCATGGGACTTGGTTTTGCTATGGCATTAACCATGCTGGGCGCCATCCGCGAGTTATTGGGTAGCGGAAAGCTGTTTGGAGCGGTTATCTACCCCGAAGATTACGGTATGTTGGTATTCGTGCTGGCACCAGGTGCATTCATCGCGTTGGGTTACCTGATTGCATTTATTAACCGTGTTAAAAAAACAGCATAAAGAGGATAGAATATGGAATATGCATTGATTATTATATCGGCCATCTTCGTTAATAACGTTGTGTTAAGCCAATTCCTGGGTATCTGTCCATTCCTGGGAGTGTCGAAAAAGATTTCTACCGGTATTGGGATGACCGGTGCAGTAACATTTGTAATGGTGATTGCAACCATTGTGACTTACCTGCTGCAAAAACTGGTATTGGATCCATTTAACATTGGTTATCTACAAACCATCTCCTTTATTTTAGTGATTGCTTCGTTGGTTCAGCTGGTGGAGATTATCCTCAAAAAAGTGAGCCCGCCATTATACCAGGCATTGGGAGTATTCCTGCCGCTGATCACCACTAACTGTGCCATCTTAGGGGTAGCCATCCTGACGATTCAAAAAGATTTCAACCTGGTGGAAGCAGTGGTTTTCTCTGCTGCTACGGCTGTTGGTTTTGGGTTGGCATTGGTCACTTTTGCCGGTATTCGTGAACAGCTGGATTTAATGGATGTACCCAAGGGGATGCGCGGTACCCCCATCGCTTTAGTAGTAGCCGGTTTGCTGGCATTGGCCTTTATGGGCTTTGCCGGTTTAGTATAAAAACACTAACATCTGCTGAATAACTTCTCATTTTAAAGAGATTCAACAGATAAAAAATCAACATAAGAAGGAAATCCAATTGGGTTTCCTTTTTTCTTGGTAGCCCTGACCAACACTTCCGTAGGTTTAAAATGGTCTTCCGTACATCTTTCAGCGGGGTCTGTAGACTTTAATTGCGCTTCCGTAGGCTCTTCATCGAGGTCTGTAGACTCAAAATACCCTTCCGTACATCTTTTATCGGCTTCCGTAGGCTCTTCATCGAGGTCCGTAGACTCAAAATACCCTTCCGTACATCTTTTATCAGCTTCCGTAGGTTTGCCAACCCGGATTTTAATGCTACAGACCTTGCATTTAGATGTTTTTAATTGATTTATGGGCCTACAGAAGAGGAATCCAAAGGTAAGGAAAAATAAAACCGGCTACCTTGCCCCTCTTCTGACTCCACATAAATATGCCCACCCAACAGCTCCACATAAGCTTTGGTAATGGCTAATCCCAATCCGGTGCCGCCTTTCTTTACATCGTCGTCCTTGGCCTGCCAAAAGCGATCGAACACATTAGCGATGTCCTCTTTTTCAATGCCAAAACCAGTATCCTGCACATAAATAGTCACCTTGCCCGCAATTGAGTCCACCATGCCTCCAAACATCACTTTCCCTTCCGTCGTAAATTTAATGGCATTGGATATTAAATTGGTTAGAATTTGCCGCAGTTTAATCTCATCCGAAGTGATGACAATCGGCCCTTGCACCTCATTCATCAGAATGATCTCCTTCTCTCGGGCCATGGGGTCAAAAAACGATCCCACATCCTTAAAAACACTTTGTAAATCAAAGGCAGTAAAATTAACATCCACCTGCCCCGATTCAATTTTTGATATGTCGATGATATCATTGATGATATTTAACAACTGATTGGAGCTTTGATGAATCAGGCGAATGTATTCTTTTCGATCCACGGGATTTAATCCTTGGTAGCGCAGCAGTTCCGAAAAACCTATTATGCCATTCATGGGGGTCCGGATTTCATGGGACAGGTTGGCCAAAAATGCCGACTTTAAGCGATCGCTTTCTTCCGCCTTTTGCTTGGCTAAGATGAGTTTTTCCTCCAGTTCCACATGCCTGTTTATGGACATGGCCAGCTTCAGATTATTGTAGCCTAAAGTAGATAGTTCACCAGTCAGCACATGGAGCAGGTTCAGCACTTTTTCAAAACGGTCGGCGGAAACAGCGGTCAATTTACTCAGTTCTGATTCCACAGTGGCTTCAGAAAGCCCTATCGATTTGGTATAAGTGAGTAATTGATCCCTCTCAAATGAATCCGGAATCACCTGTCCGATCAGCCAGTTACCAATGTGCTGATCGTCTACAATAATAGGGGCCGCTGCATCCAGTAATCCGCAGGAATGACACACCTGGGAATATGGTTTTTTCAATACTTGTGCCTGTAGGCCGAGCATCCATCCATTGGTATTACACATGTTATGCCCCGGTGCTGTATCATTTATCATCTGACAAATAACGTTTGATAACGACACAGCAGTTAATGGTCTCCCTTCCACATCCGTAATCACCGAAGAAATGCCTGTTGCTTCCGAAAAGGCATCTTGCAAACCTTTTAATTGCGTTAAATCGAACAGATCGACTAAAGCCAGTGTTTCGGTCTTTTCCATTGGTTCTACCATGTGCTCCAGCCGCCTGGATAAAAATTGCTGGCGCGCCTGCAAGGCATTTACTTGTTGCACATGCTCCGTGACATCTCTGAAAATGGCAATCACGCACATTTCATTTTTGAGATAAAAGCGGTTTAAACTGACTTCGGCCACAAATACAGATCCATCCGGACGCCTTAGGTTCCAATCAAAAACCTGCGGCTCTCCGGAAAGGGTCTTCTGTAGTTTCACATGGGCATAAGTGGCCGTTCGACTATATTTTTGCTGGGAAGCCGATAGCTCCACCACGGTCTTCCCGACAACATCTTCTTTCCGGCATCTAAAATCCTGCAAAGATTTGGGATTTGTATCAATGCAAATGCCATCTTTTATGATCCCAATGGAATCATTGGCGGCATCAAAAAGTGTTTGGTAAAAATGCTGCTGTTCTTTTATCTGTTGGGCATCCTTATAGCGAATCAGCATATTCACAAAGGCCATTCCCATTAATTTCAGGTTAGAAATCTCCACAGGAGTCCATTTCTTAGAGGTTCGTACATGATCCAGACCTATAAAACCAAGTGGCTGTTCACCTACTGCAAAGGGTATTAACAAGAGTGATTGAATTCCTTCTTTTGTTAGTTCAGCACGTTCTGAAATGGCTGAATCCGGCAATTCTTCCAGATTATCCAAACTAAACGTCCGAAGATTTAAAAAATACTCCGCAAAGTATGGAAACGTCTTTATGGGGAGGTTTTGCAGCTCCTCTTTATAGGGCATAACCCCTTGGGCACACCATTCAAACGTATTGGATTTAAATTTTAAATCATCCGAAAATTCAAAGATATAACTGCGGTCACATCCAAAGAAAAGACCGACGCTCCTTAAGGCCGATTGTATTAACTGCGGTATATTTTCGGCTGTCACAATGGAATTCTGATAAAACAATTCATCCAACAACTCCCTGAAGCCCACCATGGATTTCAAGTTGCGCTGACGCTCCTGTTCTTTCGTTGCATCACGGTACATCACCAATGCCAATTCCTTATTTTTAACACTGACGATCTTCACGTTCGCCTCCAACCATAACATAGCTTCCAGGCGAACAGGCCAGCTTATAATTTCGGATTGACCCTCCGTCATCGAATGAAAATAGTCCAATGCAGATGCCCCATTAAGCAAGTCCGGACGCGAGCACAAATCCCTGACGTGGATGCTTTGTTCATCTACTTGCTGAAGCTGAAACAAGTCCCTGCCGCTTTGATTGATATATTCGACATAACCAAACTTTTTGTCGAAAACAACCAAAGGTTCCATACTGGAAAAGAATATGGCTAACAGTTCAGTATCAAGCAACATGTGCTGAATTTTAAAAGATTGTTAAAGTAGCATAAGTTACTAAAAAACTTCAACATAACATCATTAGCTAACATGCCAACTTAAAACTATAAAAATAGTCATAAAACTATCGAAATAATTGCATGACTATTTTTATAGTTATATATTTGTCGCAAACATTTTGGGAAATGATTGAATTAACGAAAGCAGAAGAACAGGTAATGCAGTACCTGTGGAATATTGAAAAAGGGTTTTTAAAAGACATTGTTGAACAATACCCGGACCCTAAACCGGCTTACACCACCGTATCAACCGTGGTGCGTGTTTTGGTAAAAAAGGGAGCCATTGCTTACACGACCTATGGAAAAGTCAATGAATATTTTCCGGTCATAAAAAAAACGGCCTACACCAGGCGGTTTATGAAAACCATGGTGAAAAACTTTTTCAATAATTCACAGCAGCAATTTGCATCTTTCTTTACCAAAGAAAGCGACCTTACTGTTTCTGAATTGGAAGAACTCAGGAGATTAATTGATCAAAAAATCACTGAACAGAAAAAATAATGGCAGAATTTGGTTTTTACATACTTAAGAGCACTTTGGTATCTGGTATATTTTACCTGACTTACCGCCTCTTTTTTAAGAAGGAATCCTTTTTTGTCATGAATCGGTTCTACTTATTAAGTGGACTCCTGTTCGCCTATCTGTACCCATTTATTCAATTTCCTGTTTCCTTGGAAACGATGGAAGTAATGCCGGTCATTTCGACCTTACAGTCCACAGTCAATCATTTTTCTTTTACCAATGAACTACCTGTGGCAGATATTCATCCCCATGCACCGGTTGATCCGCAGGGGATGTGGATATTTGGGTGCGTGGGTGGCATCTCCTTGTTCTTCTTGTTCCGATTTCTCAAAAACATTTCAAACCTCATTCAAACAATTGCATCCCATGAAAAACTAATAAACACTGTTTACACCCTGGTTTTAATCAACCAGAAAAATACCTTTTCGTTCTTTCGTTATATTTTCATTTCCCCCTTTGTTAGGGATTCTGCCGATGGAAAACGCATTCTCACCCATGAATTGAGTCATCTCAAGCACCTGCATTCGCTGGATCGACTTTTCCTGGAAGTGATGACCATTGTGTTTTGGATGAATCCCTTCATTTATTTCTATCGAAAGGAATTGGAAGAGGTGCATGAATTTCAGGCAGATCGGGATGCCACGCAACACGGTGATTCACTTAAAAACTATTTTCACCTGGTGCTCAATCAAGCTTCTGACCCACGCTTATCGCCTCTGATGAGTCCTTTTAGTTATCAACTCATCAAAAAACGAATCATGATGTCAACACATAAATCAAAGTCCATAAAAAAATTAGCAATTATAATTCCAATTGTTATCGCAAGTTTCATTGTATTAATTTCGGGGATCGTCCCCTCAAGCTTAACCGACAAAACGTCAATCCTAATGGAGGCTTCAAAGATTTCCTCCATTGAGCAAAGGATTGCACATGCTTCAAATTCACAAACTGATTCCACTGCCCGAAAGGCTTTTATTCATCCCCTATCCCCCCAATCCATCACTAAAATTGGAGCTGGATGGGGATACAGGATTCATCCCATCTATAACAAAAAGAAATTTCACCAAGGGATAGATTTTACTGCTGAAATGAATACGCCTGTTTATGCCAGTCAATCCGGCACCATTGCCTTAACATCTGATGAAAAAAGAGGTTATGGCAAGCGCATTGAAATAAAGCATAGCAGTGGTTACAGAACACTTTATGCCCATTTAAACAGCTTTAATGTCAAAGAAGGGCAACCCGTTAATCAGGGTGATGTAATTGGATATGTAGGTAATACAGGTACATCCGTGGCCCCTCACTTACATTTTGAGGTACACCTGCAGGAGAAAAAGATCAACCCGATGAGTGTTTTACCAGAAATACCAGGACTCATCACCAATGAGGAATCATTATTAGGTGGCGAACGCGTTTACAAGACTCCCATTCGAAATGAAGAGCTAGTGAAAATCTCTTCCGGATATGGAGAGCGGGTGCACCCCATCCACAAAACAAAGAAATTCCATAATGGCATTGATTACGTGGCGAAATTAAATACCGATGTATTAGCCATTGGTTCAGGTACGGTAAGAGAAGTTAGGAATGAATTTACACCCGGCCAGGGCTATGGCAGGTACATTATCATTGATCACAAAGATGGATTTTCGTCGCTCTACGCACAGTTAAATGCCAGTAAAGTTAAAGAAGGTGATAAGATTGAAATGGGTGATATCATCGGTTCCGTGGGCAGTAGTGGCATATCCACCGGTCCACATCTCCACCTGGAATTAAAAAAAGATGGTCTTTACGTTGACCCGGCAAAATTTATTGCTGAAAAATAATTCAAGGGCCTACGGGCCCTTTTTTCTAAATGTTCAAAATAAACTAAACAGGAGTTCATATAGCTGAACTTTTTTCGAAACGCGGCGTACCAGTAACAATTAATGCAAATAGTTCGGCATTATTTTTGGGATCTGTAAGTGATCTTATATTTTTGGTGACTTTAAAAATTATGGAAAATGGGACAGCGTAAGAGAGCGAATTTTTACACCAGGTTATTATCGATTTCATCAGCATTTATAGCTGTTTTTTTAGCCTTTCAATTATTTACATATTCTGCCATACCGGATCATCATCCTGCAGAAGAGAACAACAAGACCTCAAAAGAGTCTGGCAACTATGCCATTCGCTCCTTGGACATACCAGATCAAATGGCCTTTGCCGGTGAATTGGTGCCCATTGACCGTTATGACATCAAGGAAAGCTTCGATCGCGAATTACTGGTAAATACGTATTGGCAATCGCAAACCATTCTCTTCATCAAACGGGCTAACCGCTACTTCCCGGTCATTGAGCCCATTTTAAAAGAAAATGGTGTTCCGGATGATTTCAAATACCTCTCCATCATTGAAAGCGGTTTTATGCCACGGGCAGAATCACCGGCGGGTGCTGTTGGCTTGTGGCAATTCATGAAAACGACCGGAAAAGAATATGGCTTAGAAATATCCAAAGAGGTAGACGAACGCTATCACATAGAAAAATCAACCAATGCCGCGTGTAAATACCTGAAAAAAATGCATGATCATTATGGCAGCTGGACCTTAGCTGCAGCAGCATATAATGCCGGGCGGACCGGTGTAAACCGTCAACTGGAAAAACAAAAAGCAGACAATTATTATGACCTTTTACTTGGCGAAGAGACAGGTCGTTATGTATTTCGCATTCTAGCTTTAAAAGAGATTTTATCCCAACCAGATGCCTATGGTTTTCATGTCAAACCGGAAGATCTCTATCATCCGGTTCCAACAACAGAACTAGAGATTAAAACAGGGATTTCTGATTTTGCTGACTTTGCCATCAAATACGAAACTACCTATAAAGAACTTAAAAATTTAAACCCCTGGTTACGGGAGCCCTACTTAACTAATTCGAGTCAAAAATCATATACCTTAAAACTCCCCGAAAGCGCTAAAAAATTCATTGAACCGGCTTCATCCGAAAAGCAAGATTCTACGACTTCAGAAAAGGAATAAATACTCAAATAACAAGATATCAACAAGGGCGATGTATGAGCAATCACACATCGCCTTTTCAGTTTTTAGGTGATGAGCTCAAACATTTCTGCGTCAAAATTCTTTCCTATTTAATGATATTGACTAACAACTGGATGAAACACCCAATGCTTCCCTTTGCCCGAAAAGAATTTTTATCTTTGTGAGTTCCTAAAATTGAATATGGTGAAAGACGCGAATATTGCTGTAACAGATACGGAAGTTGTTGATGAAACCGGTCAAATAGATGTATATGGAGCCCGGGTTCATAATTTGCAAAATATTGATGTGACCATTCCACGCAATAAGCTGGTGGTAATTACCGGCTTGTCGGGGAGTGGTAAGTCGTCACTGGCCTTTGACACCATTTATGCCGAAGGCCAACGCCGCTACATCGAAACATTTACGGCTTATGCCCGTCAATTTCTGGGAAACATGGAACGTCCAGATGTGGATAAAATAACCGGATTGAGTCCGGTGATTTCCATTGAGCAGAAAACCACCGGGAAAAATCCACGATCGACGGTCGGCACCATAACCGAGATCTATGACTTTTTGCGTTTATTGTTTGCCCGTGCCGGAGAAGCCTTCTCCTATAACACGGGTGAAAAAATGGTAAAATATACGGATGAGCAAATTCTCAACCTCATCCTGGAACATTTCGACAATCGAAAGGTCTATATCCTGGCTCCTTTGGTTAAAGGGCGTAAAGGACATTACAAAGAATTATTCGATCAGATCCGTAAAAAGGGCTTTCTGCATGTTCGGGTGGACGGCGAAATACAGGAAGTCATTCATGGCATGAAAGTAGACCGGTACAAGAGTCACTTCATTGAAATGGTGGTGGATCGGGTCAGTGTATCTGCTAAAGATACCAAGCGCTTAAAAGAATCCATCAAACTGGCGATGCACCATGGAAAAGGCATCATGATGCTGGTGGATAAGGAAAGTAACTCCCATCGCTTTTATAGCCGACAGTTAATGTGTCCTACCACAGGTCTATCTTATAATGAACCGGCTCCCCACTCCTTTTCATTTAACTCACCACAAGGTGCCTGCAACAAGTGCAAAGGCCTTGGAACAGTGGATGAAGTGGATTTTGAGAAGATTATTCCGGACACCAAAACAACCCTCAAAAATGGCGGCATTGCCCCCCTGGGCAAATATAAAAACACACTAATTTTCTGGCAAATAGAAGCCATTGGTCAGAAATATGGTTTTACCATCAATACACCCATTAAGGACATTCCGGAAGAAGCATTGGACATTATCCTGCACGGCTCCAGCGAACCCATCACCCTAAAAAACACGCCGATGGGCTCTTCTTCCAATTACTACCTGAGCTTTGAAGGAGTGATTAAATACATTCTTGATCAGCAAGATAGCGACACCTCTATGAAAGCCCGAAAATGGGCCAATCAATTCATAAAAAACAGTACCTGTAACCAATGTAACGGACAGCGCCTGAACCGGGAAGCTCTTCATTTTAAAATAGATCAGAAAAACATTGCCGAGCTGGCCGACATGGACATGGGCCTGTTACATGAATGGTTTCAAGGCCTGGAAGAACGCCTTACCGCCAAGCAGCGTACCATCGGTTATGAAGTATTAAAAGAAATCAGAAGCCGATTGGGCTTCCTCATGGATGTTGGACTGGAATATCTGGCTTTAAACCGAAGCGCCATGACTTTATCGGGGGGTGAAAGTCAACGCATTCGACTGGCCACCCAAATTGGATCGGAACTGGTAAATGTACTCTACATTCTGGATGAGCCAAGTATTGGTTTGCACCAGCGCGACAATCACCGTCTGATACACTCCCTAAGCCAACTGCGCGACACCGGAAATTCCGTTTTGGTTGTGGAGCACGATCACGACATGATGCTGGCCGCCGACTATGTCATCGACATGGGGCCCTATGCCGGTCGGCACGGTGGTGAGGTCGTTGCCCATGGCACCCCCCTGGAAATTATGCAAGGACAGTCCTTGACCGCCGATTACATGACACGCCGAAAAGTGATTGCTATCCCTGAAAAAAGACGGAAAGGAAACGGTAAAAGCATCACCATCAAAGGCGCCAGTGGAAATAATCTAAAAAATATCGATGTCAGTTTTCCCTTGGGCAAATTCATTTGTGTAACCGGCGTCTCGGGCAGTGGGAAATCTACATTAATCAATGAGACCCTCTACCCCATCCTCAATCAACACATTTACCATGCCGTGAAAGATCCACTCCCGTTTAAATCTGTGAAGGGATTGGAGCACATAGATAAAGTGGTAGATGTGGATCAGACCCCACTGGGACGCACGCCCCGGTCCAATCCCGCCACCTATACCAAGCTCATGGATGAAATCCGGAAATTATTTTCCGATTTACCGGAATCCAAAATACGGGCCTACAAACCCGGCCGCTTCTCCTTCAATGTGGTAGGCGGGCGTTGCGAGACCTGCAAAGGCGGGGGTGTTCAGGTGATTGAAATGAACTTCCTGCCCGATGTGATGGTGGAATGTCCCGATTGTCATGGCAAACGTTATAACCGGGAGACCCTGGAGGTGCGTTTTAAAGGAAAATCTATCAGTGATGTGTTGAACATGACCATCAACCAGGCAGTGGAATTTTTTGAACACATCCCCAAACTCATTAAAATACTGAAAACCCTTCAGGATGTCGGATTGGGTTATGTCACCCTGGGACAACCCTCAACAACCTTATCAGGCGGTGAAAGTCAACGGGTCAAGCTAGCGACAGAATTAGCAAAACGCGATACCGGTCAAACCATTTACATTTTGGATGAACCCACCACCGGCTTGCATTTTGAAGACATACGCGTGCTGTTGGAGGTACTGAATAGACTGGTAGATAAAGGAAATACGGTTTTAGTGATCGAACATAACATGGACGTCATCAAAGTAGCTGATCACGTTATCGACATTGGCAAAGATGGCGGTCGTTTCGGTGGGAAATTGCTTTGCGAAGGCACGCCTGAGGAAGTGGCCAATCATCCGGATAGTTACACCGCTAAGTTCTTAAAGGAGGAATTGGAAAAATAATTCCTCATAACGGATAACACCGCATTAAAGATCGCTGCCTCCCGCATCAGCGATCTTTTTTTTACCGGCCATGAAAATTCACACTAAAATCCATCCCTGAAAAATATTTCTCACCAAATGGTTAAAAGGCTTTTCAAATAGCTAGAAATCCTTAATTTTAGTGATCTGTTTTTATAATTATGTATGTAACAATAATCGGGATTTTGCTTTCAGGATGCACCCTCTTTTCAATTGAACCTGCAACATATCTTAAAGTTTCCTGATCACTAACAACACGACTATGCAACGAACCGTTCATGTAAAATGTATCAATAATAACAGCAGTAAATGTTATCCACTCGGAACCAATTTACTGGATATAGCTAAGGATCTTCAAGTGCAGCTACCCAACCAGATTCTGGGTGCCCTGGTGAATAATAAACTCACGGAACTCACCTATGAAATCTATCATCCGAAGACCATTGAATTCATTGATTATACCCATCCGGAAGGGATGCGCATGTATATCCGGAGCCTTTCCTTTTTGCTTTATAAGGCAGTCGATGATTTATACCCCGGCGCACAGTTAAGAATTGAACACTCCGTTTCGCAAGGCATCTATTGCGAAGTACATCACACGAAAACAGAATTAACCATACAAGATGTGTTGGAAATTGGCCAACATATGCGGGACACCGTCAATCAAGACTTGCCCTTCATCCGCCGTGAAGAAGAAACGGAAGCAGTGATTAAACTTTTTGAAGCACAAAACCAACCGGATAAAACGGCACTGCTGAAACACCGCGGCCATCTTTATACCCCCTACTATAAACTGGATGGTCACGTGGGTATCCATTATGGCTATATGGTGCCTTCATCGGGTTATCTGCAGGTGTTCGACCTGAACAAATACTATAACGGAATGCTCCTGCAAATCCCCAAACGCTGGCAACCTTCCGAACTGGCCGAATTGGTTATTCAAAATAAAATGTTCGACATCTTTCAGGAATACACCCATTGGAACCGGGTATTGCAGGTGAGTAACCTGGGCGACCTGAACCATGCAGCCGAAAGTGGTAAAGCCAAGACCTTGATCAAAGTATCTGAAGCGCTACACGAGAAAAAAATCGGACACATTGCCGACATGGTTAACGAACGTAAGAAGAACCTGAAGCTGGTTCTGATCAGCGGACCTTCATCAAGCGGCAAAACAACCTTCGGCCACCGCCTGGCCATTCAGTTCATGGTGGCCGGGATGAAACCGCTTAACCTTTCGCTTGATAACTATTTCGTTGACCGGGAAGATACGCCCCTGGATGAAAATGGCGAATACGATTTTGAAGCCCTGGATGCTCTGGACATTGAATTATTCAACCAAAACATGCTCGACCTGTTCGCCGGGAAGAAAGTAGAGATTCCCAAGTTTTCCTTCGAAACCGGGAAACGTTATTTCGATGGAGAAACACTCCAAATGAATGACGATAACATCCTGATTGTGGAAGGTATTCACGGCCTGAATCCACAGTTGACACACCTCATTCCCAATGAATCCAAATTCAAGATTTATGTATCGGCATTAACTTCCATCAATCTGGACGATCACAACCGCATTCTGACAACTGATAACCGCTTAATCCGCCGCATTGTGCGCGATTATCAATACCGCAACTATTCAGCCCAGGATACCCTATCCCGCTGGCAAAGCGTCCGACGCGGCGAAGAGAAACATATTTTCCCATTCCAGGAAGAGGCTGACGTCATGTTTAATACTGCGTTACTGTATGAGCTATCGGTACTAAAACCATTGGCAGAACCGATCCTATTGGAAGTACAACCCAATCAGCCGGAATATGGCGAAGCAACCCGCTTACTCAACTTCTTCAGTTATTTTAAACCCATTCAGCCCATTGAAATTCCGCCAACATCCATTGTTCGCGAATTTTTGGGAGGAAGTAGCTTTAATTATTAGTCGCCATTCATCCAAAAGGATTACAGACACATTCAAACACAAGCATCCCCGCGATGCTTGTGTTTTTTATTGATTAACCAACTACCTTACATTTAGTATGAGTTTCTTAAGAACCCTTCAGCTTATATAAGATTTACTGCCCACTAAACAGGCAACAGCATCCAGTTCGTGACCCATACTCTCCACCTTGTCGTTAGTACCATCGGCATTTGAAGTGTCCGGATCCATTCCACGAATCACACACCCTGTTTTTTCAATAACAGAGTCTATCCCGACGATGTCCCCATTCATCCAGGAGCAACCAGTGTTTATTTTTTGAGACGAAGACGGCCCCCCAACCAGTTCCGGATCCATCCAAAGCGTTGCCCTATCAATCCCATCCGAATCACAGGGCATCATTTTAAACATCAGGGCTATCCCAACCGCTGTAGGGTACGACTTTTCAAGCGACGGATTGATTCAGCAATGATTAAACAAAGGGATTAAAAGAAAAGCAGGAGATAACAGAAATAATTACCACAATATTTCGTTAAAACCCTTATTTTTATCCGTCACAAAGCATTTGGGAGTGGGAAAGGTAATCTATCAATTTCGAAAGGCACATTTTGAAGCTTATTTTTGGATCGTTGCAATCCTCTTGCTTGCGTTTTCAAATCCGGAAGGAGCCTCTCATTTTACATTGTGCCTCTTTAAAAATCTGGGACTACCCTTTTGTCCGGGGTGTGGGTTAGGTCATTCCATCGCTTATTTATTCAAGGGGCAATTACTATTATCCTGGCAGGCACATCCAATGGGAAGCCTGGCCATCATCATACTTTTAATAAGAGCTTATTCCATACTTAAACCTGATATACGTTTTATTTTAAACAGAGAAAACTATGAACAAGATTTTGACTCTACTACCCGAAGCTGAAGGCGAAGAAGTAATCTTTCTGGAATCCCTTTTAAGAGACAAAACAGAAGAGCAAATGAATAACTTTGCGATTATATACCGTGGTCGTCGGAAAGATTCGCAAACCATTCTTTTAACTGCGTTGGTTGGCTTCTTTGGCATCTCTGGCATACACCGTTTCATGCTGAATCAAATAGGTATGGGGATCCTGTATTTTTTTACAGCAGGACTATGTTTGATCGGCACCATTGTAGATTTAGTAAATCACAAAAACCTGACTTTTGAGTACAATCAAAAGGTAGCCCGTGAAATCATGCCATTGATCTAATACCTTATTTCGCATAAAAAAAGGGGGCACAAGCCCCCTTTTTTTATGTCTCTTTCCTGACATCTTAAATATGAATCACCTCATCATAAGCCGCAGCCGCTGCTTCCATGATAGCCTCCGACATGGTTGGGTGCGGGTGTACCGCCTTGATTAACTCATGACCAGTGGTTTCTAACTTACGCGCCGTAACCAGTTCCGCAATCATTTCCGTCACATTGGCCCCAATCAGGTGAGCGCCCAGTAACTCGCCATACTTGGCATCGAAGATCAGCTTCACGAAACCATCTTTATGCCCGGCAGCACTAGCTTTACCCGAAGCCGAAAAGGGAAATTTACCAATCTTCAATTCATGCCCGGCCTCTTTAGCGGCTTTCTCGGTCATACCCACCGAAGCTACTTCAGGAGACGTATACGTACACCCAGGTATATTACCATAATCCAATGGCTCCGGCGAATGACCGGCAATTTTCTCCACACAAATGATACCTTCAGCTGAAGCCACGTGCGCCAAGGCTTGTCCCGGAACAATATCCCCAATTGCATAAACGCCTGGCACGGTGGTTTGGTAGAACTCATCCACTTTCACACGTCCGTTTTCAACTTGCACACCAACTTCTTCCAGACCCAAATTTTCGATATTGGGGGTAATACCAACTGCCGAAAGAACAATGTCTGCTTCGTACTCGGCTTCGCCTTTTTTCGTTTTAATCCAGGCTTTTACTTTTTCACCAGAGGTATCCACCTTGGTCACTTCAGCACCCGTCATCACTTTTATGCCTGCCTTTTTGAAGGAGCGACCTAATTGCTTAGACACTTCCTCATCCTCCACCGGCACCACGTTGGGCAAATACTCAACCAGGGTCACATCGGTTCCAATGGCATTGTAGAAATAAGCAAACTCACTTCCAATGGCGCCAGATCCCACCACAATCATCGACTCTGGCCTTTTATCCAAAGTCAATGCCTTGCGATAACCAATCACTTTTTCACCATCTTGCGGTAAGCTAGGTAACTGGCGACTACGAGCTCCTGTGGCCAAAAGAATATGACTGGCTTTCACCTCTTGTTTGTCACCATTCTCAGCTGTTACTTCCACGGTTTTATTATCCAGTAATTTACCGAAACCAGCAATTACTTCGATTTTGTTCTTTTTAAACAGGTACTGAATGCCTTTACTCATGCCATCAGCGACCCCCCGACTGCGGCTCACCATGGCACCAAAATCAGCTTTGGCTTCCCCTTCAATGGTTACCCCATAATCGGCAGCATGCTTCAAATACTCAAAAACGTTGGCACTTTTCAATAAAGATTTGGTAGGAATACAACCCCAGTTCAAACAAATACCACCCAGTTCAGAACGTTCGACAACAGCTACTTTTAAACCTAACTGTGAAGCTCTGATTGCGGCTACGTAACCACCAGGTCCACTACCGATAACAACTAAATCGTAACTCATTTTAGTATGATTTTTCGCTAATTATTTAGACAGAATTAAAATAACAAATGTATAAAAATTTTGATGCCTTAAAAATGAGCATCAGTTTCTTAAACAAAGAAAACCACCAAGAGTTTGAAATAAAACGACAAATATCAAGTCCTGATATGACAAAGGGGGCTTTTGGCCCCCTTTTATACTCTTTTCCAACTTTATTAATTCAATAACTCTGCTACTTTAGCTCGCAACTCATCACCGCGTAAATTCTTAGCAACGATCTTTCCTTCCTGATCTAAAAGAACAGTATGAGGAATTGACGAAACACCATATAATTGAGCAACTTCGTTCTTCCACCCTTTCAGATCCGATACATGATTCCAGGTTAACTGATCGTCAGCAATGGCTTTTAACCAGGCTTCTTTCTTCTGATCCAGCGACACGCCAAGGATATCAAATCCCTTCTCATGAAACTCATTGTACAGTTCCACTACATGGGGATTCTCCTGACGGCATGGCGAACACCAGCTGGCCCAAAAATCAATCAAAACATACTTCCCTTTTAAGGCAGATAAGGATAATGGATTCCCCTCCACATCCATCATGGTAAAATCAGGGGCCACTTTACCAATAGCCACATTCTGTAACTTTTCCACTCGCTCCATTAAGGCGACATAATAAGGCGAAGTGGCAAGAGTAGAATCCAACATGGCAATGCCTTCCTGTATTTCTTCCAAAGACTTATGACCATATAAATTCCTCACCATAAACGCAGCTACCGGAGAGCTTGCATTATTCTTGACAAATTCCTTCTGCTGCGCTTCAACTTCTTTCTCACCAGCATCATATTCTTTAATAATGGCACTTTGACGAGCGGTATCACCTGACTGCCTGGCAGCATTATATTCATTGCGCAACTCACCTCCACGTTTACGAATGGCATCCTGTGACTCTGCAATGGTTTTATAGGCAGCAAACAATTCCCCTCCGGTTACCGCCGCCTCTGAAAGGCTATCCAGTTGACCATCGATGGTATACGCTACATTTTCGCCAAAAAAGCTTACTCGGTTACGACTATTCTCAACACCGACTATCACCAAAACAGGCTGATCCAAATGGGTGGTGTAGTTCACAATGCCATTGGTCAATTGCAAGGTATCAAGCGTCTTCATGCCATCTTTCCCATAAATACTTACAGTAACAGGCTGATCGGTGGTTCCGTCAAGCTTTCCTTGTAACGTCAAACCAGCAGGTTCTTGCTGACAACTAACAGCCACCATCGCAAGCGCGAAAGCTCCAATAAATAATTTTTTCATTTTATTCAGGTATTTAGCAATTAATAGTATACATGCAGATTATAAGAGTACTTCTTCCAATTTTTCATGAATCTCCTTACCATGAATGTTTTTGGCAATGATGACTCCGTCTTTATCTAACAACAAAATATGAGGTATTCCGGTCACACCATAAAGTTCAGAAGCGACACTTTTATCATCATGCAACAGATTCCAGGTCATTCCATCTTCATCAACCGCCTTACGCCAGGCATTTTGATCCCGATCAACAGAAACACTTAAGACATCAAAACCTTTTTCATGAAACTTATTATATGCTTCTTTAACATTTGGATTTTCCTTCCGACACGGCCCACACCAACTGGCCCAAAAGTCCACTAACAAATAGCTTCCACGCAATGATTTTAACGACACCTCTTGTCCATCGATGGATGTCAAGGTAAAATCAGGTGCCTCTTTTCCAATTTGGACCTTCTCCAGAATTACCAGACGATCATTAATCTCCTGATAAACCGGCAGCACCATTAAGGCTGTATCCAGTTTATTAAATTGTTTCTGCAACTCAGCATAGTCTGACATGAAGAAGTTTTGCTTGACCAGGTCAACGGCCACAGGAGATTGACAGTTGGCGTCAATAAATTCACCCGTTTTAGCTTCTTTCTCAGCTGTCAACTGATTGTAATCATCCGTCAATTGATCAATGGTTTCCTGATCCTTTGCTTCTGAAGCAGTGCGATAATCAGCATACAACTGCTCTTCCCGCTCATCAAACGGTTTCATTAAATCTTTATAACTCCTAAACAGATCGTGAGAAACGGATCCTAGTATAGAAGCTATGGCCAGAGAATCGAGGTGTCCGTTAATTTGAATGGCAGCATTCTCCGCATAAAATCGTAACGCAGGCCTTTTACCTTCTTCAGCAATGGACAAAAATTGAGGGTAATCCAGCTTACCGGTAAACTCATAAAGACCATTTACAAGTTGAGCTGTATCCAGTCCCACAAAATTTCGTTGTTCCATTTTACCAAGGACGAACACTTGATTTTCTGCACCTTCAGCTTTCAGGGTAATTTTAAATTGTTCTTCTTTTGTATGACAAGCAACAGCCAATAAGGCCAATGCCCCAATAAACAATTTTCTCATTTGTAGTTAATTAAGGATTATTAAATTCGCTTAAAACTAGAATAATATTAGCATAAATAAAAGCACAATTCTATATATATACATAAAAAAAGCATGGATGCCACCACCCATGCTTTCGATAACTTATTCTAATGAACCTAGTTCAACAGCTCAGCCAGCTTTTCTTCCAGCGCTGCACCCCGAAGGTTTTTAGCGATAATTTTACCTTCCTGATCCAACAACAAAGTGGTTGGGATACTTTGAATGGCGTACATTTTGGCCACTTCACCATCGGTATCACGCACCTGAGACCACACTAATCCATCATCTTTAACGGCTTGTTCCCATTTTGTGGCATCCTGATCGACCGACACACTGAAGACCTCAAATCCCTTGGCATTATAAGCCTGATAGGCTTTTACCACATTGGGATTTTCCTGACGACAAGGGGCACACCAGCTGGCCCAGAAATCAACCAGTACATATTTACCACGGAATGAACTTAAACTAACAGCCTCTCCCTCTTTCGTATTTAATGAAAACTCTGGTGCCACATTTCCTTCTTTCGTCGCTTCCATAGCCTTCTCCTGCGCTTCCATTGGCTCTACCACTTTCTTCAATTCCTGCACATAGGTATGATCGCCCAAGCTGGTTTCAAACTTGGAGATAAGTGCCTTTAACTCCTCCAGCTTCATTGAAGACGCCATATTCAAGGCCAGGAAAGCCCCCAGGGCATTATCGGTATTGCTATTCACAAATGTTTCGAAATACACTTTTTGCTTCTCCATGATGCTGTTCATCTCCTCACCCAAGGCCTTCATCTTCTCTTGATCCTGTGACATCTGAGCTTGCATAAATTCATTGCGGATATCATTGGAACGCTCCATGCCCGGCATTTCATCGTTGAATTTCTTTAGCAATTCATTCATTGGAGATCCGGTGATAACAGCTTTTTGCAAGTCATCATGCTTGCCAGAAATGGTGATATCAGCATTCTCTAAAAATAACGCAATCGGCACCTGGCCATCGGCATAATAAATCAAATGCAATTGGGCATCCTTTACAGCATCCCCCTGAAACATAAACTTTTGTTCCACTACTTCAGCCGTATCGATTGTCACAGGTTGACCATCTTTAATACTCTTCAAAAATACTTTACCATCAGCAGCGCCTTCCAGGGTACCACTCACTTTATAACCTTTAGGCTGACAAGCAACCAACATGGCGATTCCAAACATCGCCAACACTAACTTTCTCATACTCATTCTTTATTTACGTCAATGGCCCGCAAACCGTCCTCAACGCTGATTATAACTGTTTAAAATACTGATCTAACAAATCTTTGGCCGCCACAAATGAACTTTTCTCGTCATTCAAAACCAATTTTTCATAGTGATCGATCTGTTGCTTTATGTCAGGATGTTGATAAAAATGACTTCGCAATTGTTCATTAATACTCTCAAACATCCAATACTTAGCCTGAGCTCTTCGATTATTGGCAAAATAGTCATTCTCACGGGTCAACTTGATATAATTCTGCACCATCTCCCATATTTCAGAAACACCTTCGTGATGTAATGCCGAACAGGTTTTTACTTCAGGTACCCATCCGGATTTAGTGGCCGGAAATAAATGCAAGGCACTGCGGTATTCCGCCTGTGCCAACTTCGCCCGATTGACATTATTACCATCCGCTTTATTAATCGTAATGGCGTCGGCCATCTCCATAATACCCCGTTTGATACCTTGTAATTCATCACCTGCTCCTGCCAACATCAATAGTAAAAAGAAATCCACCATAGAATGTACGGCCGTTTCAGATTGGCCCACCCCAACCGTTTCAATGAAAATGGTATCAAAACCGGCAGCTTCACACAGGACAATGGTTTCACGTGTCTTACGGGCAACCCCGCCCAACGATCCAGCCGATGGCGAAGGCCGAATGTAGGCATTCTGCTGGCCCGAAAGTTTCTCCATGCGTGTTTTATCCCCCAGGATGCTTCCTTTCGACCGCTCACTGGAGGGATCAATGGCCAATACAGCTAATTTGCCACCATTGCCAATGATGTGCATCCCTAGTGACTCAATAAATGTACTTTTCCCGGCGCCTGGCACACCTGTAATCCCCAGACGGATACTGTTACCGGCATGTGGTAAACACTTTTCGATAATCTGTTGTGCTATTTGCTGATGTTCCGGCTTAGCACTTTCCACCATGGTAACAGCCTGGCTCAAAACGGTGACATTACCATTCAGAATACCGGACACATACTCATCAATCGATAATTTTGGCCGGCGCCGCGTCAAAAACCGCTTGGCCGCATCCGGATTCACCGAAGGCACCGAGGCCACGCCCTTATTTACCTTCAATCCTTTATATTGAGGATCATTCTCAATATGATGATGATCATCGCTAAATCCCATTTTTATCGCCCTTTAAAAACATAAAAAAGAGAGCTGCGCCATTTGCCAACTCTCCATTTATATATAAATTAAATATCCAATCGCTTAATTCATCAAGACATTGCCTGTGATCCGAAGCAAAACACTGGTACTTTTGGGATCATTGGTCACAACAGTTACAGATTTATTCTGACGGCCACTTTTGCCCTGCGAATTAAAGACTGTTGCAATCTCAGTAGATTCCCCAGGTGCCAAAACTGTTTTTTGGGGTTTGATTGCTGTACACCCACAAGAAGCTTTCACCTTGCGAATAATTAATTCAGACTTACCATTGTTCTTCACCACAAAACCATGTTCTACTTTATCACCTTGTTTGATTTCACCAAAATCCCAGGTTTTCTCAGAGATCTCAACAACTGGAGCATTCGCTGTTTGTTCGTCGGTCCAGGAACTAAAATCCTCTTCAATAGAAGCACTCACCGAAAGCCGGTTTTTATATTCTTTCACATCATTGAAAATGACAAACACCTGATCCACTACAAATCCCCAATCATTTTTCAGTTCCGCATCATAAGAAGCCGTTATTACACCTGTTTGCCCGGGCTTTAGAATTTCTGGTTCAGCTGAAATCTTCACATGATTGGGCACATTAATAAAACCTATTTTAACAGGCTCTTCAGATGTACTGATTACTTTAATCTGCTCAGTCTTTTTTTGTTTGGGAGCCATTTTCGTAAAGGCCATATGCGATGTTTCAACACGTATCGGCCCCAGAACATTTGGATATATATCTTCCATGGTTTTCTCACGTGGTGTCACTTGTCCGATGATACGAAGTACAACCGTTGGATTTACGGCATTGGATGCCACAGTAACGGTTTTGTTAAAATTACCCGGCCGATTACGCGGATCGAAGGTCGCTTTCACATACCCTTTTCCTCCGGGAGGAATAGGATTTCTGGTCCATTCCGGCGTCGTGCAACCACAAGACGCTTGTACGTTATGTAATACCAGCGGTTGACCACCCGTATTTGTAAAATCAAACGCATAGGTGACCTTTCCCCCATCTTCCTTCATCTCACCAAAATCATGTAGGGTTTTCTCGAACGCCAAATTCGGCTTAGCATGTTGAGCCTGAACAAAGGTTGCTGATATAATGGCAATCAGTGCTATAAACAAAGTTCTTTTCATAGCTATAAAATCTTTTATAATGTTATATGTTAATAATTCCACAATCTATTTTGTCACTGCGATACTGTGTACGCAAGCATTTTAAAACAGTTCAAAAATTGAACCAAAACCTGTTTATGAGGATCTTAAAAACATTGAGCACTCACAAAGCTATAAAAATATTTGATCATTGAATCGAATCATATATACATATTAACCAAAACACAAGTAAGATGTCATTTATAATTCAGCCCCCCAAAACTTCCGTTTGATGCGTATGCTCCTTTTTAATAACTATGGCTCCAACATTTTAACCTTCAGACAACACTACATTAGAACATTTTCAATGTGTGACGATCCTTAGTCATGACTCAATGATCTCAATTAATAGAAGCACTAAATGACCAGTTAGATTCGGAATATAAAAGTTAATGGAGAAATTTATCTGTTTATATTGAAGGCCCGTAATTTTAACTATTTTTGAAAGGAAATAACAACCGACTTACTGGAAATATCACCATATGAAATCCTTACCTCTTTATATTTCATTTGCTTTATTAGTACTACTTGGAACAAGTTGTCAAGAAACACCTGAAGTGACCCGGACGTACTCCATTATCCCATTACCTAAAAGCATCACATCCGTTGAAGGACAATTTCGGCTCAACAAGCAAACAGTCATTGTCTATAAGAGTCTGGATAACCAAGGAAGACAAGTCGCAGATTATTTGCAGCAAATGATAGCCATTCCTTCAAGTATGAAACTGGCGATTCAGACCGATTTACCTGGTCAAAATTTCATTCATTTAAAAATTGATCAAAGCCTGCAGGCTGTTCCAGGCAGTTATACCATCGTATGCAATGGCCTGGGAATTACCATTAGTTCTGCAAATTCCAATGGCCTGTTCTACGGCATACAGACGTTACGTCAACTTTTCCCCACCGAAATTGAAAGCAAAATACCGGTGAATAATAGAGATTGGATGGTTCCGGCTGTCATCATTGAAGATGAGCCACGATTCAAGTTCCGTAGCCTCCATTTAGATGTAGGCCGGCATTTCTTTTCGGTTGATTTTATTAAGAAATACATTGATCAGCTGGCCTTCCACAAAATGAACTATTTTCATTGGCATTTGACCGAAGATCAAGGCTGGCGCATTGAAATAAAGAAATATCCGAAACTGGCCCAAATAGCATCGAAACGCAAGGAAACCTTAATTGGTCACGGGGCTCGTCCGCCTTTTAAATTTGATGGTCAACCCTATGGTGGCTATTACTCGCACGAAGAAATCAAAGAGATAGTGAAATATGCCGCAGACCGATTCATCACGGTCATACCTGAAATTGAATTACCGGCGCATTCCATGGCTGCATTAGCGGCTTACCCAGAAATTGGCTGTACTGGCGGCCCCTATGAAGTCGCTACGCGATGGGGCTCCTATGAAGAAATATTTTGTGCTGGTAATGAACAAACCTTTACGTTTTTACAAGGGGTTCTTGCGGAAGTAATGGATCTATTTCCGAGCCCATACATCCACATTGGAGGGGATGAATGTCCGAAAACAAGATGGAAGTCCTGCCCCAAATGTCAACAACGGGTTAAAAATGAAGGTTTAAAATCTGATAGCGAATTACACAGCTACTTTATCAAGCGAATTCAGCGATTTTTAGCGAAAAACAATCGCACGCTCATGGGCTGGGACGAAATATTAGACGGAGCTATTCTACCGGGTGCTACCATCATGAGTTGGCGTGGTGAAACAGGGAGTATCAAAGCCGCCAAAATGGGCCATGATGTCATCCTGACACCCAATACACATCTTTATTTTGACCATTACCAAACTGATCCACAAACACAACCACTAGCCATCGGCGGCTATTCTACACTTGAATCCGTCTATCAATATGAACCGGTTCCCTATGAACTCACTGAAAAGGAAGCGCGATACATTATTGGTGCGGAAGGATTACTCTGGACTGAATATGTATTAACACCTGATTACGCTGAATACATGGTTTTCCCAAGGGCCTGTGCTTTGGCTGAAGTCTGTTGGTCCCCCAAGGAAAAACGTGACTGGCAAAGTTTCCGTCAGCGCCTGGAAAAACATCTAAAACGCCTGGATTACCTTGGTGTCAACTACTTTTACGAGGTTCCAAAACCGATTAGTAAATCAGAAAACATTGGCTTTGTAGATATCACGGACATTTCCCTGGGCTATCCCATTAAGGATTTGGAAATACGTTATACAACGGATGGCTCTGAACCCAACAAAGCATCCTTTTTATACAATTCTCCCATTAAAGTAAATGCGTCCGGAACCATTAAGGCTATTTCCATTAAAAAATCAGACGGTACTCAAAGTAAACCGATCGTTGTTAACTTCAATAAGCTCAACTATCTCAAGCCATTACCCATAGAAGAACGACAAAATGGTTTAAAGTATGCCTATTATGAAGGAAGTTTCAAGTCGGTACGTGAAATTGAGAATACGCCCCCTTTAAAAGAAGGTGTTATAAACAATGGTTTATTCCCAAAGGATATCAAAGATGAGAAAATTGGACTCACCTATGCCGGTTATTTAACCATCGAAAAGGAGGGGATATACCACTTTTCACTGACGTCAGATGATGGTTCTGCTTTTTTAATCAACAACGAATTGATTGTTAACAATGATGGATTGCACGCTGCCAAGACAGAAGTAGGGTCTGTCGCTTTAAAAATTGGATGCTATCCCATCCAATTGTTGTATTTCCAATCAACAGGCAATTCGAAACTGGAACTATTAGTAGAAGGCCCCAATCAGCCCAAGAAAAGATTAAGCGCCGATCACTTCACAAATTAATGCGAAGCTTCAAAAAGGGGCTTTAAGATTTTTTAAATGGATGATTTGTGGGAATCTATCAGCATGTGTTATCTTTACAACAAAGTTTTAAAAAATTAACACATGCCCACATCCCAACTCGTCATCTTACTTATAATTGGCCTCTTAGGCGGAATCGTTAGCGGCAGCCTGGGTGTTGGTGGGGGAATTATAATTGTGCCGGCTTTGGTCTATTTTATGGGGTTCAATCAACACCTGGCACAAGGCACCAGCATTGCCATCTTATTGCCCCCTACGGGTATCCTGGCGGCTATGCAGTATTACAAAAAGGGCTTCATCGACATCAAGGTAGCCCTCATCCTAATGACCATTTTTATTGCAGGAGCCTACCTGGGTAGTTTAATTTCACTTAATATACCAGCCAAGACTCTGAAAAAAGTATTTGGAATATTTATGCTGGTAATTTCACTTAAAATGATTTTCGGAAAATAATTGACCATGGAAAGCAAACAACGCATCAAAGATCTGACATTAAAATACATCAACGAAATCATAGAAATCAGGAGGTACATACATCAATATCCGGAAGTTTCTTTTGACGAGATCAACACTTCAAAATACATTCAACAACAACTAACAAAAATAGGTATTCCTTATAAATCCGGCTATGTCAAAACAGGTATCGTTGGCACAATCACAGGGAAGAATCCGCATAAAAAAGTAATTGCCTTAAGAGCCGATATGGATGCGTTACCCATTCAGGAAGAAAATGATGCCCCCTACTGTTCCATGAACAATGGCGTTATGCATGCTTGCGGACATGATGCACACAGCGCTGCATTATTAGGGGCTGCCAAAATACTTTTTGAATTAAGGACTGAATGGGAAGGAACCATCCTATTAATCTTTCAACCGGCAGAAGAAGTGTTTCCAGGTGGTGCCAAATTAATGATGGAGGAAGGTATTTTCGACCAGCTAAAACCAGAAATCATTCTGGGGCAGCACGTATTACCCACTATGAAAAGTGGTCATGTGGGCTTTAAAGAAGGCATGTACATGGCATCAGGCGATGAAATATACTTAACCATTAAGGGAAAAGGTGGTCATGCAGCCATGCCACATCTTCTAACGGACAATGTATTGATTGCCTCACATATTATTGTAGCTCTTCAACAGGTTGTGAGTCGGTTTGTTCCAGCCCAAATCCCCACCGTCTTATCATTTGGAAAGTTTATTGCCAATGGCGCTACCAATATTATTCCTGAAAAAGTGGAGATTGCGGGTACGCTACGAACCATGAATGAAGAGTGGCGGGCAAAAATCAAGACCAAGATTAAAGAAGTTGCCCAGCTTACGGCCCGGTCAATGGGAGCAGAATGCGAAGTGGACATTAAAGATGGCTATCCGGTCGTTCATAACAATGAGCTGATCACAAGACAGGCTGTTGAGTTTGCAGAAGAATACCTGGGCAAAACGCACACAGAAGCCATGGAAACGCGCATGACTGCGGAGGATTTCGGTTATTACACCCAGCTATACCCTTGCACTTTCTACCGTTTTGGCGTACAGCAAGAAGAAGGGGAAACGGGTCATTTACATACACCACAATTTAATCTGAATGAATCTTCACTGGAAACAGCGGCCGGATTAATGGCCTACTTAGCCTACCGATTCATGACATGACAAAAATCAGAACCATCTTCAATGTCAAAGAGAAAGAACAAGCTTTCAAACAATTAAGCAATTTAAGACCTGAAAGCCTTATTTAAAACCTTTTCAAATAAACGCTTTTACATTGAGTTTGTTTTTTTTATAAAAAAAAGCCGATAATTTTGCTTCAATAATTGAAACCAAAAACCGATTAAAAATGGCATACGTAATTAACGAAGATTGCATTGCATGTGGTACTTGTGTTGACGAGTGTCCAGTTGAGGCTATCACTGAAGGTGATATCTATAAAATTGACGCTGAAGCATGTACTGACTGCGGAACTTGTGCAGATGTTTGTCCTACTGAAGCAATTCATCCAGCATAAGCAGAGAAAATATGAAAGCCCCGTAAGGGGCTTTTTTTTTGCTCTATTTTCCGCTTATAACAACATCCATCGGAAAATCATGAGGTTCAACGGGCACTTCTTCAATCATTTGAAAGCCATAAGCTAAACCTATTTTCTTTGCCTGTGGTAATCGCTTCAAAATACGATCGTAATATCCGGCTCCCCTTCCCATGCGATTATTCTGATTATCAAAAGCGACACCAGGCACAATCACCAAATCAATCATTGATTCATCCTGCAATTTTGAACCAGCAGGTTCCGGAATGCCATATTTAGCTCCTGAAACTAAAGACTCTTCTCCTTCGAACAAAAAAATCTCAAGATCATCCCCTTTCACAACTGGTAAGTATATCTTCTTGTGTTGATACCACTTCAAGATAAACTCACGTGTAGGCATCTCATCGGCCATGGCCCAATACAATAAAACATACTTTGCTTCTCGAAAAAAAACATGCTCTTCTAATCTTTCGGCCACCATGGTTGCTTCTGAATGCTTTACTTCTCGGGTTAACGTGTTCTTTAAGTGTTTGATTTTTTGACGTAATTCCTTTTTATATTGAATAATTGCAGCATGCTTCATTTCCATAGTCCTCTAATTTACCATTTCTATCAATAACCCTATCTCTATCTTAAGGACGATACCTCGAAAGACGCAATATTTTATGGGCATCCGTTTCGTGCATCAGGTGAAACAATGTTATTTCAGGATGCTCTTTCATATACGCTTTAACAATTCGATAACCAATAAAAACCGCAGCCTTCCCGGGAGACTCTTGACCAAAGTAATAGGAGAATGGCCCATCACCAACGTACTTCTGAATCACCATGCGTTCCGAATTATAAAGATGTTTCCGCTCTACCATTCCAGCCCATAAACCGGATTCACTTTTTTGACACCAATTCAATTGTTTTTCATTGAAATCAAATAATAGAGAATCCTGTATATCGGGTATCATTGACTTTATAAAATAAAGTAATTTTCCCTCGTGAATCATTTGGGTGATAACGTCATCATTTTGTTCCTTCTCTGAAAAATTGGTGAGCGCAATCGCTTTCATTACATCCGGCACCATTCTCTCTGGTATCATTTTAGTACGCAGATAAACCGGTATTGATAACCATTCATAGAACTCACAATCGGCTCCCAGATATTTTTCCACACTAATGGACAACCAGGTTGAATCCACGACAATGGACTGATTGAATCCTGAAATGTGCAAATACACATCCGGGATATTTTGTTCCGGAAAATAATACTTCAAATAGCGAAACGCTTGTGACAACTCATTTTCGAGAGGAGCTATATCTTTAAACTGGGCATTACACTTTTCCAACACATCTTGATTCGCATCGTATTCCAAAAAACTTTTCAAATAATCCAGATACTTTGGATCTTTCGGATCACCAATTCCAATGATTTTTTGGCTATAGGCATCCATAAACCGACCATACTTTTCTTCGATCGCAGGAAATTGCACCGGTAATTCATTCACATTTAAGGCAAATAAATCCTGATAGAAAGGCTTAACTTCGATATCCACCGAAATATGACTGACATCCGGGACATCTACCCCTTTATTGCACCCCCACACTAGCAGGGCACTAGCAATAATGAAAAAGTATTTTCTTGTCAAACTAAAAAAAGAAGTAATCTTCATCTGAACACATTTTTTGAAAAGCTAAAAATACGAAAGCTGGGAAAATGAGTAACACATCAAAAAAAAAAGTGGAAGAAAAACATGTTTTAAGTATGTTTGTACTGTTTTTCAATCTACAAATGCCAAAACTATGCAACGAATAGCCATTATACTACTCTGTAGTTTATGTATATCCATGAGTGCCTTTGGGCAAGACGTGCCCAGAAGCCGATTTTCATTTGTGTTAAGTCCCCAGGTTTCGTGGCTAAAATCAGACAATAGTGCAGTTAGCTCCAACGGGAATCTATTTGGATACAATTTTGGAATTGTGATGGATCGCTTTTTTGCCGAAAACTATGCCTTATCAACCGGATTAACCATTAATACCACTGGTGGTAAACTGGAGTACAAAGATGGTGTCTCCATGGAAATTGGAGGCTCAAACAATCCAGATTTAAAATATACAGATGTCACCTACCGCCTTAAATACATTGAAGTCCCATTTGGGCTGAAACTTCTGACCAACGAATTTAACCGAAGCCGTTATTACGGTCAATTTGGATTATATGGTCAATTCAATATTAAGACTAACGACGGTGATGGTAAGTCCATGAACAAAGAGGTTAATTTCTTCGATATGGGCTATCACCTGGGTGGCGGCATGGAATATTCCTTAGGTGGCGATACCTATCTAATGGTAGGGCTACTTTATAACAATGGATTTTTGGATGTGACAAGTAATCGGGATACCGATGATAATACTCATTTAAACAGACTGGTTATTCAGTTTGGTATTGTCTTTTAGTAAATTCTCCAAATATTTGATGTTTATACAATTTATCTGCTTTCGAATGTACTTCCAGCATATTCGGAATTGGACGGTATCATCTTTTTTTATAAATTTGAATGTTGTATAACACTGTTTTATAACATATATTTAAAATGGCGGCTAAAAAAACAGTTATTAGCGAAAAGCCTTCGATAAAGGATATTCCTCAGATTTACAATGTATTGACAGAGGAAGAGAAAGAATATTTAATACAAAACCATACCGAATTAACTTTCAAAAAGAACGAGATCATCTATCAGGAGGGCGATAAGCCGTCCGGGTTACTCTGTTTGGGAGAAGGTAAGGTGAAGATATTCAAAGAAGGTGTGGGTGGACGCGATCAAATTGTTCGTATGTCAAGCGCGCCCGGCTTGATTGGTTACCGGGCCCTGTTTGCAGAAGAAGCACACATTGCAACAGCCGTGGTGATTGAACCCTGTACCATTTTTGTGGTGCCCAAGGAAGTCATTTTTAAAATTCTTCAGTCAAACAATAATCTGTGCATGAACATCATCCGTTCATTTGCCACCGAACTGGGTTTCTCGCGTTACCGAACCGTCACACTGACGCAAAAACACATCCGTGGACGCTTGGCAGAAAGTTTATGTGTTCTGAAGGATATATACGGGTATGAAGAAGATGGCTGCACACTGGGCATCTACTTATCGCGAGAAGACTTAGCCAGTTTCTCTAACATGACCACCTCAAATGCCATCCGAACCTTATCAACTTTTGTTAATGAAAAGGTGATTGCTGTGGATGGCCGCATAATTAAAATTTTAGATGCGGATAAAATGGAGCGAATCTCAAGATTGGGATAGATAAGTAAAAAGGTGAAAGACGAAGATTACCGGTAAAAATCAGATCACTCCCAATAATAGATGCGTTTCACCCTACGACTTATACCAGTCAATATCTCGTAGGGAATAGTTTGGACATCTGTGGCCATATCACTCATGGTATAGGTCTCCCCAAACAACTCGACGCTATCACCTTCAGCTACCTCCAAACCAGTAACATCCGCCATACACATATCCATACAAATATTTCCAATAATGGGTGCCTTTTGACCATTGATCAATACCCTGCCCACGCCTCGACTCAGGCGGCGATCCAATCCATCGGCATAACCAACCGGCACAATGGCGATGGTTAAATCGTGATGTGCCAAACCTTGTCGACCATACCCTATGGAAACCCCGGCCGGAACCTTTTTAAGCTGGGAGACATAGGATTTTAAAGCCGCTACTTGCTGTAAGTGACCTGCATACTTAGCACCTACCCCATACATTCCAATACCTAAACGCACCATGTCAAACTGGGCTTCAGGGAAACGTTCAATACCAGCCGAATTTAAAGTATGCCGGATAAACGCATATCCCAATTCACTCTGCAATTTCTGACAAGCCTCATCGAAATCATTGATTTGCTGCCTGGTAAAATCATCATGTACCGCCTCATCACTTCCAGCCAAATGCGAAAAAACAGATTTTACATACAAAGAAGGATATTTTTTCAACGTTAAAATCAGCGCATCAATTTCATTTTTCAAAAAACCCAGGCGATTCATCCCGGTATCCAATTTGATATGAATCCCAATTTTTGAAAGGCCCTGCCGATCTGTTGCCTGCGCAAAGGACTCCAAAATGTGAAAGCTATAAATTTCCGGTTCCAAGTAATATTGCAACATCAATGGAAAGCTACTGATATCTGGATTCATAACAATGATGGGTAGCGAAATACCTGCCGATCTCAACTCAATGCCTTCGTCCGCAAAAGCCACGCCTAAATAATCCACATTTTGATGCTGTAACAAGTTGGCAATCTCAAATGAACCACTGCCATAGGAAAAGGCTTTCACCATGGCCAATAATTTGGTTTCGGGCCGAAGTAAGCCTCTGAAGAAATTCACATTATGCGCCAATGCATTCAGATTAATCTCCAGGGTGGTTTTATGACGCTTCTGTTCCAACAAGGCCGAAATACGCTCAAAAGAAAACGCACGTGATCCCTTCAGTAAAATGGCTTCGTTTTTAAAACGATTCATTGAAAATTGAGCAATAAAATCTTCAGGCGTGCGATAGGCATTTATTCCCTTAAGCGCTTTATAAATGGAGGGCCCGATTCCGATGAATCGATCAACACCCTTTTCCTGCACCAAATGATTAACTTTATTGTATAGATCAGCCTCAGACAACCCGCTTTGAAAAATATCCGACAAAATTAGGGTCTTTGACAATCCCTTTTTAGCCCCCATTTGATTGAGAAAATCCAGGGCTAACTCCAAAGAAGTAATGTCGGAATTATAAGCATCATCAATCAACAGGCAATTATTGATGCCTTCCTTTTGCTCCAGACGCATGGCTACGGGCTGCAATTGAGTAATCCGTCCGGGAAGATCTTCCAGACGTGTTCCCAAATGCAAAACAGCCAAGACAGCGAGCAACATATTCTCAACTGCTACCGAACCCGTGAACGGCAATTGCAGGTCGACTTCCTGCATATTCCACCCAACCCGGACATGGGTTAGATCATTTTCTTCGGAGCAATGGAGCAGTTGAAGATTTGATCCGGCAGATATACCGCAAGACAATTTCCTGATGTCGGGATATTTTTTTTCAATGGCTTCTTTGATCCCTTGGTGATCTCTATTAAAAAGAATTATTTCAGACCGCTCAAATAATTTTAATTTCTCATCTAATTTTTGTTTCAGCGACTCAAAATTCTCTTGATGAGCCTGCCCGATATTGGTCATAATACCAATTTCAGGATGAATGCAAGACTCTATTCGCTTCATTTCACCAGGTATGGAAATCCCTGCTTCAATGATGCCAATATCTGAAGTTTCATCCAATAACCATAACGATAAGGGAACCCCCAGTTGACTGTTGAAGCTGCGAGGTGAACGACTTATTCTTTTATCTGCTTCGATGAGCTTAACAATCCACTCCTTCACAATGGTTTTACCATTACTCCCGGTAATGCCTATCAGGGGAAAAGAAAATTGATTCCGGTGAAAAGCGGCCAGTTTTTGCAAGGACTCAATGCTGTTATTTACCTCTATAAACCCCGCCTCGGGACAATGAGTTTTATAGTTAATGGCAGGTTTCTCCACCATAAACGCACGGACCCCTTTGTGATATAATTGCTCAATATATTGATGACCATCATGGTTCACTCCCTTGATAGCCAGAAAAAGCGTTTCAGCCGGTAAAAATACTTTACGACTGTCAAACATGATTTTTGTAATGTCCGGGATGGGCTTTCCGATCAGTATCCCATTAACAATCTCAGCTATTTGATGAAGGGAATATCGTGGCATAGTATGTTATACTTTTTTATGAGCTTTCATAAAGCATCCGCGGCACAAGGGCTCGTATTCATTTTTCTCACCCAATACCACTAATTTATCATCGGTAGATAAGCGGTGCGAGAAGTTAGCTAAATCACCACAGCGCATGCAAATCGCATGGACCTTGGTCACATATTCAGCGGTAGCAAGCAATCCGGGGATGGGACCAAAGGGTTTGCCCTTAAAATCCATATCCAAGCCGGCCACAATCACACGAATGCCCTGACTGGCCAATTTGTGACAGACATCCACCAAGCCGGCATCAAAAAACTGTGCCTCGTCAATGCCCACTACTTCTACATTACTACTTAACAACAGAATGTTTCCAGAGGATTCCACCGGCGTGGAAGGAATGGCATTGGCATCGTGCGAAACCACTTCAGTATCACTGTACCGCACATCCATCATCGGTTTAAAAATCTCTACTTTCTGCCGGGCTATTTTAGCCCGTTTCAGACGACGCAGCAACTCTTCGGTTTTACCGGAAAACATCGATCCGCAGATCACTTCCACCCAGCCCTTTTTATCGTCTCTATTAACCTTATTTTCAAGAAACATTTAGTGTATCAAGTTTTTTTAAAAGCATTCACTACCTTTGCAAAAGTAAGTAAAATGCGACGGAAATTACCATGGAAAAAGAAGCACTCATCGACATCATATTAAATGATATTAAAGAAATAGAGACCCTGGTGCGCACCTTCAAAGGGAAACGTGCGATTTCGCCAGCCTTCTTAAACCTGACTAAAAAAAAGCTGTCCAATATCACAGAAGAACTGTCCCTTCTGGAAGGATTGGATGATGTAGCGCCAATAGCTGCTATTCCTACACCTGAACTTTCTGAGTCATCACTTACTTCATCCGCATCCACCCCGGAAGCAATTATCGATGGTGAACGAATAGCCGCCTCATCGGATCACTTTTTCCAGGAGGAGGCTACGGAACCCCCCAAAAAATTAAGTCATCCGGCTCAAAAAATAGAAAAAAAAGAGGGGATGTCACTTCCTACTGAAGCCTCTCAAACATCCGTTAATACACCTAATCAGACTGAAGATGCAGTACTGGAACCCACACCGTCAGCTCCTGTCATTACCACAGAACAGCCCAAACAAGCCCAGCCAACCAAAACCACAAAAGAACCGGGGATTTTGGGCGAACAGATAGGCAAAGATAAAACATCTGTTTACGAACGTGTCACCACTCAAACAGACCAGACTGACAGCATTAAGCAAATTGGAAAACCGGTGAATGACATTCGTAAAGCATTTGGCTTGAATGACCGCTTTTATTACCAGCGGGAATTATTTAATGGCAATCCGGAACTATTCAATCAAACATTGGATCAAATTAACCAGATGGATTCCTACGACTCTGCTGCCCACTTCTTAAAATCCAACTTTCATTGGACCGAGGATAATGACGTAGCGGGTTCTTTTCTGAAAAGTGTCAAACGACGATTTATATAAAACATGAGCAAACTCTATATTGTCCCTACTCCCATTGGTAACCTGGAGGACATCACCTACCGTGCCATCCGCATATTAAAGGAGGCCTCTTTTATTCTGGCTGAAGATACCCGGACTACCGGTTTTTTATTAAAGCATTTTGAGATCTCCACCCGGATGTTATCGCATCATAAGTTCAATGAGCACTCCACAGTGGAAAAAGTGGTGGAACGCATTCAGGCAGGAGAAGATGCTGCTTTGGTTTCCGATGCAGGTACGCCAGCCATTTCAGATCCCGGATACCTGGTGGTGCGCCATTGTATCGACGCCGGCATTGAAGTGGAATGTCTGCCAGGTGCCACGGCCTTTGTGCCCGCTTTAGTCAATTCAGGACTTCCCAACGACCGCTTTTGCTTTGAAGGTTTTTTACCACCTAAAAAAGGCCGGAAAACACGCCTGGAAAGTTTGGCCGAAGAGACCCGGAGCATGATTTTTTACGAATCTCCCTATCGCCTGGTAAAAACGCTCACCCAACTGTCCGAAGTGCTGGGTGAAGACCGGGAGGCTTCTGTATCGCGCGAAATATCTAAGCTGTACGAAGAAAACAAACGAGGCTCCCTCTCCGAACTCATACAACATTTTAGTTCCAAAACTGTTAAAGGAGAGATTGTGATCGTGGTAGAAGGCTTGAAAAAAAACAAATAACGCACCTTTAAAATTTCATTATGAAACAAGCAATTCCCTTTCTTTTAATTCTCCTTGTCTCCGCCTGTAACATGGGTGAGAACAAAGAATTAAAAAATCAAAATGATTCCTTATTAATGGCTACTTTGGAAAAAGACCGCCAAATGAATGACCTCGTTTCAGCCATTGTTGAAATTGATGAAAACCTGCAAGCCATTAAAGCCAAAGAGCAAATCATTAGCTTAAACATGGCCAGTGAAGAAGGGACTAACTCGCGCATTGAGGATCAGATTAACCAGGACATTCAATTGATTTACGACCTGATGCTTCAAAACAAAGAGAAAATCAGTGAACTGGAAAAACAATTGAAACAATCGGGCACGAACAATGCCAATTTAAACAAGTTGGTTTCGCGATTGAACAAACAACTTAAAGATAAAACACTGGAGATTATAAAGCTCAATGAACTATTGGAGAACAAAAACTTTGAAATTGCTGAGCTGAATTTCACAGTGGATGGGTTGCAACAAGCCATTGATTCACTTAAATCGGCACGTGCAGCCACCACACAAAAACTGGAGGAAACCACTGAACAGTTAAACCGGGCCTTCTATGCCTTTGGCACCAAAAAAGAGCTGAAAGAACAAAACATCATCTCCAATGAGGGCCTTCCTTTGGTGGGGAAAAAGAAAGTGCTGGCCGAAAATTTCTCTCAGGAATATTTCACCGCCATTGATGTGCGGGAGGTAGATTCTATTCCCTTGTTTAAATCAAAGGCCAAATTACTGACCAACCATCCGGAAAGTTCCTATACCCTGGAGAAAAATGACGAGGGGGCTTTAACACTTAAAATTTCAGATAAAGAAAAATTCTGGAGTGTTTCTAAGTTCCTGGTGGTTCAGGTTAACTAATCCGATTAAATAAACGGTTCCTTTCTAAAAAATAAAACCAAATCCCTTATCTTCCCCCCCGGGAAGATAAGGGATTTTTTTACCATGCAAACAACTCAAAAATACAAGCATCTATTTTTTGACTTAGACCACACCTTGTGGGACTTTGAAGCCAATTCAGAAGAAACCCTGCGGGAATTATTCGTCACCTTTCAATTAACCCGTTTCTTTATCGATTTTGAAGATTTCCATGAGCGCTATACGGTTCACAACCTTGAGTTGTGGAGGCAATACCGGCGTGGAGCCATCAAAAAGCAGTTTCTGAATGTGGAGCGATTTCGGCGGCCGTTAAGTGAAGTTGGATTTGACGATCCCCAGGTAGCCAGTGATTTTGCGCAGCAATACGTCACCATCAGCCCCACTAAAACCAAGTTGTTTCCACATGCCAAAGAAGTACTGGAAGCCCTTCATGCGCGCTATAAACTCCACATCATAACCAATGGGTTCCGGGAAGTACAGATCAAAAAACTACAAAACAGTGGTTTGGATGCATTTTTCGATCGCACGTTTATCTCCGATCAAATAGGCGTTCAAAAACCACATCCGTATTTTTTTGAATATGCCGTTAAAAGTGCGCATGCCCGAAAAAAAGAGAGCCTCGTAATTGGAGATAGCCTGGAAGCCGACATCAAAGGGGCCCAAAAAGCAGGCTTAGATCACATTTTTTTCAACTCTAAAGGCCTCGAACACGAGGTGAAGGTGATGTATGAAATAAATACATTAAAAGAATTATTACTAATGTTATAACAAATTCACAGCTGCATCGCATCAATCCCTATAAATATCTACATTCCGCGAAATAATTGATTAGCACCAATTAATATCAGTTGTTTTTCTCAATATAAATTTTACATTTGCAGGCATAGTGACATCAATTTGTCCCAAAATGAAGTGTCACGAAACACCATTTATTCAACAATTGTAATTTTAGAGCATTAAAAACCCCGTTTCAAACGGGGTTTTTATATATCATATCGGATGTAAGCGTTCGGAAGGTCTGACCTTCGCCTTTCTTAAAACGGCATGTCCTTACTAAATCCGGGCTGCGCATCGGGAAAGTCGGGCAATCGGCTGTCTCCCCCATGAGCAGGTAAACCTGCATGTTCCTCCACATTCATTTTAGACGAGAAGGTTTGGTGAGCGGGCATCTGCCCAAAAGCATCATTATCCTCCCCGAACATATCATCTTCAGCATCCTGAAAACGCGCCAATTCCTGACGGAACCGTAAACGCACATCCGCTGTTGGTCCCGCCCTGTGCTTGGCTACAATAATTTCGGCGATACCCAACAGGGAATTACCTTGTTCATCTTCCGTAATGCGGTAATATTCGGGACGGTGAATGAAACACACCATATCAGCATCCTGCTCAATGGCGCCTGATTCACGCAGATCCGATAACTGTGGTCGTTTTCCTTCAGCGCCGGCCCTGGATTCAACGCCCCGGTTTAGCTGCGAAAGGGCGATAACCGGCACATCCAGCTCCTTGGCTAAGCCTTTCAGTGATCGCGAAATCAAACTCACTTCCTCCTGACGACTACCCGGATTCATCCCCCCGGCATTCATCAACTGCAAGTAGTCAATAATGATCATTTTTATGCCATGTTGCTTTTTTAAGCGTCGACATTTGGCTCGTAATTCAAAAACCGACAAAGCGGCCGTATCATCTACATATATCGGCGCATCAAACAAGGGCCCGATTTTTTCATCCAATTGCTCCCATTCCCAGGGCTCCAGCTTACCCTTCTTTATTTTATCTGCCGACAATTCCGTTTCTGTTACAATCAAACGGTTAACCAATTCCAGGTTGGACATCTCCAGGGAGAAGATCGCAACCGGTATTTTAAAATTAATGGCCATCTGACGGGTCATGGATAACACGAAGGCCGTTTTCCCCATGGCCGGACGGGCTGCAATAATAATCAGCGCGGATCCTTGCCAACCGGATGTCAGTTGATCCAGCTTGGTAAAACCAGACGGCACCCCACTCAATCCATCGCCCTTGGCGGCGGCATCTTTGATACGGTCAATGGCATCATGAATCACCGGATTGATTTGCATCACATCCCGTTTCATACTACCCTGCGACAGCATAAAGAAGGTACTCTCTGCCTCTTCCAGCAAATCATTGACATCCACCGAATCCTCGTAGGCTTTGGTTTGAAGATCACTGGATATTTGAATCATCTGGCGTTGTAAAAACTTCTGCCAAATGATACGTGCATGAAATTCGATGTGCGCTGCCGAAGCTACCCGACTGGTCAGCTGCGTTATGTAAAAAGCACCACCTACCTCTTCAAGCTTCTCCATCCGCTTGATCTCCTGGGTCACCGTCAGCATGTCGACAGGTTGTTCCTTCGACTCCAGATTCATGATGGCTTTATAGATGTGCTGATGCGATTCTTTATAAAAGTGATCGGGTTTTAACAACTCCGACACATGAACAAAAGCTTCCTTTTCCAGTAATAACGCACCCAATACTGCCTCTTCCAGTTCTACTACTTGTGGCGGGAGTTTACCCATCTCCAGTCCCACATTTGGTTTCTTACGGTTAGAATATTTTTGCTCTGCCATATACGTTTAGGAAAAAATTTACCGGGAGGACAAAGATATAAATTTCTCGGTCCTTCTCTTGCTTTTAATAATGTGTAATTGTAATTAATTGAAGATCTAACGCCAATGCATTAATCTCAACATCTTCCACTGCATCATTCGTAAATGAGTGCCCGTTAGTTACAGAAAAAGCATTTATTTTGTGGCGTCAAAATAAATGTAAGCGTTATGATCTGTTTTCCAAATGCAAAAATTAACATCGGACTCAATGTGGTGGCGAAACGTCCGGATGGCTACCACAACATTGAAACGGTATTTTTCCCCATACCTCTAAAAGAAGCCTTGGAAGTAGTGCATCTAACAGACAATAGCGCTCCTTACGTCTGGAGTAATTCGGGAATAGAAGTGGATACCCCGGCCGAAAACAACATTTGTATCAAAGCACTCCACCTCATCAAACAAAACCACGACCTATCCCCCATTCAGATTCACCTGCATAAACACATCCCTTTTGGTGCCGGTTTGGGCGGCGGTTCGGCCGATGGCGCCTTTATGCTGAAGTTGCTAAATGACTTTTTTAAGCTGAATATTTCCACTGACGAACTCAAACAAATGGCCGTTCAACTGGGAGCCGACTGCCCCATTTTCATTGACAACACCCCCTCTTTTGCAACAGGTATTGGTGAAATTATGGAACCCATTGAACTGGATTTGTCGGGCTATCACCTGACATTGATCAAGCCAGACATTCACGTCTCTACACCGGAAGCATACAATGGCATCATTCCCCAGCACCCCATCACCGCCCTAAAGGCAGACGTCCACCGCCCCATTGAAGAGTGGCGCCACCATATTAAAAATGATTTCGAGCAAAGTGTATTTGCCAAACACCCCTTGATTGGAGAAATCAAAGAGCAGCTATATCAACAAGGGGCGCTCTATGCTGCCATGTCGGGAAGCGGTTCGAGCGTGTATGGTCTATTTAAAGACACACCAGCAACGGATGCCTTTCATGATCATTATTGTTGGATAGGGAAATTGTAATCCGATACATCTATAGCGGGCAATTATTTTCTGTAGCGATGCATTGCTATGGTCTGGCGAGCAGTTCGCAGCTATTGGCGCGTAATCCTCTTTCTGTAGCGCACTCTTCACATGCCCTGGCGAAGGATTAACTACCTCTTAAAGCCCTCGCCACCGATTGATAACAGCGCGCCAGACGCAGATAATTACGCGCTTAGTGATCGTGACACTTCGCTAGTAAAAAAAATTGCGCGCTTACCAATCATGATCCTTCACCAGGAAGAAAGGACTGCGCGCTTACCAATCACAATGGTTCGCTTGGAGGGTGATGATCGAGATCTTTTAAGACTAAAAGGCTTATAACGGCCATTTTAGGTCTAACCAATCACTCATTTAGCGGCACAAAAAAAGGGAAAGACTTTCGTCCTTCCCTTTTCTGTGGTACCACCTGGAATCGAACCAGGGACACACGGATTTTCAGTCCGTTGCTCTACCAACTGAGCTATGGTACCGTGTTATCTCTGCAAGCAAAAATAACGTTCAATAAACAATAACCCTTTTACCCTTTTAGAAATATCCACCCTTAATAGATACCCCTAACAAACCCTAAAATCAGTTTATAAGATTAAAAATGATTTCCATTTTCAACCTTTAACTGGTGGTACCACCTGGAATCGAACCAGGGACACACGGATTTTCAGTCCGTTGCTCTACCAACTGAGCTATGGTACCAACTTTAAGCGAACCCCCGCGTCTCGGGGCTTTCGGCGTATCCGTTTCAGAAACGCGGTGCAAATATACGGAAAGTTTTATTCCTTCAAAATATTTTTTCAAAAAAAACATTTCTATTTCAAACATCACTCCCGAATTTCACTGAGGTTTAGTATTTTTGCAGTTCAATTTTTTTTCATGAATTTTCAGACACATACTTTAGAAAACGGAATTCGCATCATTCATAAGCCCGATAGCTCCCCTGTAGGTTATTGTGGTATCACCATAAATGCCGGGTCGCGCGACGAACTGGAAGAAGAACATGGCATGGCCCATTTCATTGAACATGTCATTTTCAAAGGCACCAAAAAACGAAAAGCCTTTCATATATTAAGTCGATTGGACGATGTGGGTGGCGAACTTAATGCCTTCACAAGTAAAGAAGACACCTGCATCTATGCCTCTTTTCTGAAACAAGATTTTGAACGGGCCATAGAGTTAATTCACGACATTACCTTTAACTCCATCTTCCCCGATAAGGAATTGACCAAGGAAATTGAAGTGATCGTCGACGAAATTAATTCCTACAAGGATAGCCCTGCCGAATTGATTTTTGATGAATTCGAAGAGATCCTGTTCAAAAACGATCCCATGGGTCGCAACATCCTGGGGACACCCGAACGTCTTAAGACATTCACAAAAGAGCACATTCAACAATTTATTCAGCGCAATTACAACACCGATCAGATGGTTTTTTGCTCCGTGGGTGACGTATCCTTTAAACAGATGGTTAAATGGTGTGAGCGCTACCTGGGGCAAATCCCGACGAATTTGCGTCAACACGAGCGTCCCGTTGTAAGCCCTTACCTTCCGGAATCCATAACCATTGAAAAAGATACCCATCAAAGTCACATCATGCTGGGCAATGTAGCCTATGACTACAATCATCCCAAACGTCTGGGCTTGCACCTGCTCAATAATATTTTGGGTGGACCGGGTATGAATTCCAGGCTAAACATTGCCCTGCGTGAGAAAAACGGTATTGCGTATAACGTCGAATCATCCTTTACCCCATATTATGGCACCGGGGTGTTTTCGGTGTATTTCGGGACAGATGCTGAAAACCTTCAACGCTCCCTCAGTATCATCGACCGGGAACTCAAAATCCTAAAAAATAAACCCATGGGATCCCTTCAGCTGCACAAAGCCATTCGTCAACTCAAGGGACAAATGACCATCTCGTCTGATAATCGTGAAAACCTCATGCTATCGGTGGGAAAAAGCTACCTGTTATACAACCAGGTGGATCCGCTGGAAAAAGTATATGAAAAAATCGATGCTATCACAGCCAAGGATCTCATGGACATTGCCAACGAAATATTGGATTCAAAAAAACTCTCGTACCTCATCTATTTATAAAACATGACAGATATATCCATCGACCTGGAACAATATATCCTCAATCATATTGACGCGGAAAGTGACATTCTTAGGAAACTCAATCGTCAAACACACATCAAAATGTTACAGCCCCGCATGCTCAGCGGGCATCTGCAGGGACAGCTCTTAAAAATGATTTGCCGGATGATTAATCCGCAAAACATTTTAGAATTGGGCACTTTTACCGGCTATTCAGCCATCAGCATGGCAGAAGGCTTAACCAAGCCGGATGCACACATTGATACCATTGAAATCAATGATGAAATAAAACCATTTCTACTGGACACATTTGAAGAAGCCGGCCTATCCAATACCATCACGTTGCATATTGGCAAGTCCACCGAGATCATTCCAACCCTGGACAAAACATACGACTTCATATTCATGGATGCGGATAAACGGGAATACCCCCTCTATTATGAGCTGCTATTTGAAAAACTCAATCCGGGCGGTTTTATCTTAGCCGATAATATTCTTTGGGATGGAAAGGTTATTGAACCGCTGCAACCCAACGATACCTACACAAAAGGCATCCTGAAGTTCAATAAAATGGTGAGCGAAGATAAGAGGGTTGAAAAAGTCATTCTTCCCATAAGAGATGGCCTGTTTCTAATTCGTAAAAAATAAAAACGCAAACAAATGAAGGCATCGGGCTGTTTAGTATCAAACAGCAAAACAAAACACATGAAAACAGGCATTTTTTACGGCTCCTCCTTAGGCAACACTCAATTTGTTGCCGATAAAATACAAGCTCAAATACCGGGTTCCGATTGCATTTCAGTCGCCGATTTAACAGCAGAAAAGATTTTATCCTACGATTTCCTCATTCTGGGTACCTCCACCTGGGGTGTCGGAAATCTTCAGGATGATTTTGAATCCTTCGTCGACCTGCTACTATCTCTTGATTTAAGTAAAAAAACCATTGCCCTATTCGGATGCGGCGATCAATACACCTATCCCGACACCTTTTGCAACGGCATGGGCAAGTTACACCAACTCTTATCAGAGAAAGAAACAAATGTTATTGGCTCATGGTCTATTGAAGGATACGAATTTTCCGAGTCAGAAGCAGTCATTGCTGATTATTTCGTGGGTTTAGCCCTTGATGAGGATAACGAACCGGATTTGACCGATGTGAGGGTATTGGAGTGGGTAAATCAACTTAAAAAGACATTTTAACAGCGACCTTTCATCCATAAGAAAGACACATTAACCTCCTTTTAGCCCATTTTAATCTTTAAATAATATCGATTAATCAATATATACAACAACTTAACTGGACTATATGTAAATTTAAGATTCTGTAATACCTAATTAATAACCCTATGAGTATACAGAATCAACAAATATTAGATAGTGTTGCTTTTTCATCTAACCATTTTTATTACTTTTTCAATCATGAAGGAGTCATCCTTCATGCGTATGGAAGGCTGATAAACAAGGGAATTCTGCCCATTAATGGCAACATCAATGAATTATTAACTCCCAAAACCCGCCAGGAGCTAAAGGGAGTAATTCAGCATATCGAACAGAATGAAATTGCATTATCAAACCAATGCTGCATTCAGCTTCAAAAAAACCTTTACAAAACAAGATGGACTTTAAAAAAAGGAAATCCTAATCACTTTCAATTAAAAGGTACCATTGAAGCACATCAGGAAGTGACTCCTCCTAACCTGATCAGCATACATCAAATTCCTCTTCCATCCTGCATTGTATCCAACACAGGCCAACTCATATCCACCAACCAGCTGTTTTTTGATTTCTTTAATCACAAAACATTTACGGAATGGCCACTTCACATACAGGATTTAATCGTGACGAACCAGCATTCTCCAGAAGAGTTTGACTTTGACACCCTCATGGCTTCCCCGGCCAATGCTCAAGCCATCTTATGTAATACCGGCATGGCAGGGAACAACCAAACTTTTTTATTAAACATCACCAATAACCTTACCAATAACCCCGCTAAAAATCTCCATTTAATTACTATTCGAGACATTACTTCATTCATTGATATCCAACAATCATTGGAGCTCAGCAACAAAAAACTCCAACAAAAGGTGAAAAAAAAATTTGAGCTCAACCAACAACAAGAAATTGCTCTACTAAAAAAAAGTCGCTTAGAATCGTTGGGTGAAATTGCCTCAGGGATACTGCATGAACTCAACCAACCACTTGCCCATCTCAGCCTAATTATTGATAACCTCTTCAATAAATACAAGTCACAAACCATCACCGATAATTACATCTATTCGAAAAGTGAATCCGTTCAACTTCAAATAAAAAAGATGCGCGACTTAATAACTGAGATTAAAAACTTTTCGCACATTGAAAATGGGGAACCGGAGATAATTAACATCCGTGAAATTATAAATCAAGCACTGGAAGGTGTATCTTACATTAATGTCAAAAACCTAGTAATCAGCATTAATATACCCAAGGACCTTCATACGTTTGGCAACCCCATTGAATTGGAACAAATAATTATCAATCTTCTAATAAACAGCCTACAGTCGCTCGACATCAAACTAAAACAAGCCCTTAACCATCAACCAAAAATAGAAATAGTTGTCGTACCCGAGGATGAATCCATCGAAATTCAAATAATCGATAATGGAATAGGCATTCCCGAAGCAATCCTCGACAAAATACACACCCCTTTTTATACCACAAAAAAAGAAATAGGGGGTAGTGGCCTAGGTCTTTTCATTGTTAATAACCTGGTGCGAAAACTCAAAGGCAACATTACCTTTAAAAGCCTAGAAAAACAATACTGCGCAGTATACCTGACATTACCCCAGATTAACCCTTCTGTTAGAATCGAGCAAATCATGGAATTATCAAAAAATTAAAATGAAATATTGCATTTTTTTATTTGAAGACGAAAAAATTCTACGGGATGAGATTGCCGAATCCATTGAGTTACCAGATGTGCATATTCGATCGTTTGAAAGCTGGAAGGACTATCAAAATCAATCGGTATGCGAACAACCCCACCTCTCTATTCTTGACATTAACTTACCCGGTAAAAATGGATTGGAAATCTTTCAACAACTCAGAAATGATTTTCCTCAAATAGAAGGGATTGTAATAACGGGTCAACCGGATCTTGAAAATGCCATTACTTCTTTAAAGATTGGGGCATCCGATTACCTCCAAAAACCGTTTAGAGCCCACGAAATAAACATGGCCATTGACCGCAGAGAAAGCTACAAACAGTTCAGAATAAAAAAAGACAGTGCAACAGATGAACTCAACAACAACAAACACATTTTTGAAAAACATTGGGGGTTTAGCTTTCTAGGTCGTAGCAAAGCCATCAAAGAGGTCCACTCCTTAATGCAAAAAGTCGCCTTAGCAAATAACACATCTGTTCTTATCACCGGCGAAAGCGGTTGTGGTAAGGAACTGGTAGCAAAAGGCATTCACAGCTTAAGCAATCGCCAATCAAATCCCTTCTTCGCGATAAACTGCACCGCTATCCCAGATTCCTTGTTTGAAAGCGAGTTTTTCGGGTATATGAAAGGAGCTTTCACTGGTGCGCACCAAAACCGGGAGGGATGGTTTGAGATTGCCCATCAAGGCACATTATTCCTCGATGAGATTGGAGATATTAATCCGCATTTGCAAGCTAAACTATTAAGGGTTTTGGATGAAAAAAAAGTTCAGCGAATCGGGTCTTCACAAGCTATAAAAATTGATACCCGAATCATTTCTGCAACCAATAAAGACCTAAAGAAAATGATTGACCAGGGCGGTTTTCGGCTCGATTTATTTCACCGCCTAAATTCCTTTACGATTCACATTCCTCCTTTGCGCGAAAGAAAGGAAGACATCCCGCTTCTGACACATCATTTTACGGAGCATTACAGCCAGCTCCACAAAAAAAACATCAGCTGCATTCATTCGAAAGCCATTAAAATGCTAATCAACTATGATTATCCGGGCAATATAAGGGAATTAAAGAATATTGTGGAACGCGCCATTTTAATGTGTGATTCCAGAATTCTTAAGCCCTCCCACATTGATCTTGAATTAGCAACTACCAGTACCGAGTCAGGAACTATGCTGCAGTCGTATGATCTGGATCAGCTTGAAAAAGAGACCATCATCAAAGCCATGCACGTTTCTAAACACAATAAAACGCAAGCAGCTCATATTCTAAACATCACCCGCCAAGCCTTAAACCGAAAGCTAAAAAAATACAATCTTTAAACGAATGGCCGAAAACGGCCATTTTTTATGACGACCCTTCTACTGAAGCATTCTTATGACAAAAGTCATAAAATATGCAACTGAAAAATCCCCCCGACACATTACTCATTCAATAACTCATGTTCGCCTATTATTTTAATTCATTCATCAAAGCGACTTGCAGTTTCTACTGAAACACCAGCATTAACACCGCTTGTACATCTTTGACTTTTTCAGTCTTTTACCGACCAGAAAAGGACACTATAAAAATCCTCTGCATCCGATATGGCTGCACATAAAAACAAAAGCAAAGCTCTATTTACACTGAATTATTAACATCCTGGCATGACCATTTTCGGTCGTTTTCATGCGCCCCAGTCACACCTCTTCATTTCTTTATCCTTACTTACTGATACTTACACTGCAAGGCACACCATTTGAAATACGGTAATCTCAATTGATAAATCACCTATTCTATGAAAACTCTTTTATCAATCTTTATTATATATGTATTCGGCGTGAGCCTATGGGCCCAAAACAGCTCCTCTCCTCTATCTATTAAAAAAGGCAACAACATTACACTGATCAACCAAAATGGGAATCACCATACAACTAACACAATCCAAGAAGGAGAAGCTAATACAACTAACTCAGAGCAAACAGGCTTTAACACGCAGTCAACAATGAATCAAAAAGGACGATCAAACACCATCACCCTTCAACAAACCAATACAGATGTTTCGGGGTTACCAACGACTGCTGACATTACTCAGGAAGGCGAAAATAATACAATCCAGCTCACTCAAGAAAACAGCGGCCATTCTGCCATTGTAGACCAAAAAGGAAAGTTAAACCAATCAATCCTCACTCAATTTGGCACACAACAACAAGCCAACTTACAGCAACAAGGAGAAAGTCACAATGCCTCTATAATTCAATACGAAGGAGCATTAAGCGAAGCAGACATTATACAAACCGGTCACTCTAATATGGCCCAGATTGAACAGACAGGAGATGTACAAGTAGCTGACATCAATCAAAGCGGTCATCACAACGAAGCCATCATAATGCAGCAAAGTGGGAGCAACAACCAAGCGATCATTATGCAAGGGAGCCATCACAATGGAGCCATCATTCAACAGAATGGCTCACACAACCAAGCCCACATCAGTCAAAATCAGTAAAAAGAAATTAACATTCAATTTAATAAATACCTTTTTTTAACTTAATAATAAACTATCATGAAAAGATTATTTTTTGCAATGGCACTTTGCGCCCTAACTACGTGGACATTTGCACAAGAAAACCAAGGAACAGCCAATCAAACAGGAAACGAAAACCTGGCAACTGTTGATCAGACAGGTAGTGGCAATACTGCCCAGGTAGACCAGACAGGTAATAAACTGATTGCTGATGTTAAGCAAAACGATCTGAACAACAAAGCTACCGTCACACAGGATGGATCAAACCACACCGCCAATGTTGTTCAAACTGGAACAGATGAACTAAACACCGTTACCATCACGCAAAACGGCCATGGCAACAATGTTGAATTAGCCGAACAAAATGGCAGCAATAACACTGCTACTATTAACCAGGATACATATAACACTGGTAATCCAGCAAATGGCAACTATGCGAAAACTTCACAATCAGGCAACGGCAACACTCTTTCCATTGACCAGTACAGCCTGAGAAACCATGCTCAAGTAACCCAAGATGGCACCGGCAACTCTGCCACCGTTAAACAAGGAGTTAATGTCGAAGGACCAGATAATGCATGGGACACAAAATCCATTATTACTCAGGAAAATGGTGCTAACAACGTAGCTCTTACCGAGCAGGCCGGAGATAATCAAACTTCAAGTATTACTCAAAGAAATGGTGACGAAAATCAGGCATCTGTTTACCAACACAATGAGTGGTCCTCAGCTGCACCTAATGCAAATTCCACAATTACCCAGGATGGTACATTAAATAATGCAACAGTTAACCAATACGAAGATAATGCTGTATCTACTATCACACAAACAGGAACAAGCAATACTGCTGTAGTAACTCAACAGGGAGAAGGTAACGAAAACGCCACCTTTAACACATCCACTATTGAGCAAGCTGGATCTGTGAACTTCACATACGTAGACCAAACTGGTGTGAACCTAACTGCTGAAGCAACAACAACCGGTGATGATAACACAGTTGACATTGATCAAACAGATTATGACCACACTGCCAAAGTAACTCAAACAGGTGATTATAACCAAACAATTATAGAGCAAACTGAAACCCACGCTACAGCTACGGTTACTCAGAATGGATCTGATAACAACGCAACTGCTACGCAAAGCGGCACCGACAACACAGCTACCATTGACCAGCAGGCTTCAAACGGTATTGCAACAATTACCCAGGACGGTGGCCGTACCAACGTGGCAACTATAAACCAAACAGGTAATACTAATTTACAGGAAAGTGAAGCTACCATTACCCAGGAAGGTGGATTTTTAAACATAGGTACCATAAACCAATCAGCTATTTCAAGTGACGCTACAATATTCCAGGGTGCTAACGGACAGGCTGAAGCAACAATTAACCAGGCTGGATCAGATAATGAAGCAACTATTGAACAAGTATGGACAGGCGGCGTCATTCTTGAACCTACAACTGCTACTATCAGTCAGGATGCAGCCAGCAGCCTTGCTAAAGCTTATATCGGACAAGCCATTGAATTGCATAACACTGCTACTATTAAACAAAGCAATGTTGATAACAGCTCGGCTTCTATCTTCCAGCTTGTTGGAGCAAATAATGAAGCCACCATCGAACAAACAGATGTATCCAACGGTAGTTCAGCAACCATAAACCAAGTGGCTGAATTAGGTAATAAATCAACAATTATCCAGACAAATATCAATCAAGGTACTGCTACAGTAAACCAGATTATTGGAGCTGGTAACGAGGGTAACATTACACAATTAAATGCAACTAATGTAACTGCTACAATTAACCAGGAAGTAGAATTTGTGGGTAATGCCAACATCACTCAAAATAGCGGAGTAGGACATACTGCAACTGTTAACCAAACATGGGGCCACACCAACGAGGCTACAGTAAACCAGGGAGACTTTTCAAGTACTACAAACCATGCCCTTATCAACCAACAAGGTGCAAACAACACTGCCACTATTAATCAAAATAAAACATGGTAAAAGCAATCCCTTGTTAAACGATAACGAAGGAGCCCATCCGGCTCCTTCGTTTCTAATTAAAAGCCCCTTATCCTCTCTTAATACCTTTTCACCTATCAAAACAAGAAGGTTATCAAAAGAGTTGAGAACTACCTCATTTTTTTATTAGTTTAGTAATAACCTAATAATCACCCCATGAAAAAGAGAACACTCCCCCTTATCGTTATCTTTTTTGCCGTTTATTTAGCCTCGTCTGCGCAATATACGCCGGATGAAATACAGACTAACGAACTAACTTTATTACAGCAACTGACCGCCTATCAAACCGGCCTGCTAAACAATGCAGCTATTGTTATTCAAACAGGTACCGGCAATGACGTGGAAATAGTGCAAAAGGGAACTAACAATACTGCTCAGGTAAATCACAACGGTCGCGATAACGAAACAGACATTCTGCAAAAAGGACATTCCAATACCATTATTAACCAATTTGAAGGTAACGAAAATGTTATGCAGGCTGAGCAATGTGGAAATAACAATCAGCAAACCGTCATTCATCATGGCAATGGTGCCGAATACGAAATTGTCCAAAAAGGTAATGCGCACGAAGCTACTTACATTACTTATGGCGAATCGCAAGGTGTGGTTATTGAACAATCCGGAGCTGTACCCATGCAGGTAACCGTTCAACAAGGGCAGGCCGGCTCATTCTAATGCCTCAATGAAATTTTTTTATACCATTTGCACCTATATATTTATCAGCCAAATAGGCTGGAGTCAGCAGGAAGGAAAGGATACATTACAAAAGACCGTTCCCATTGCTCTGCAAAACTTAATTCACCAATTGACCGATCAAAAAAATGCACCAAAAACAGCCGATGCCATTGACCCCAATGATTTAGAAATAGATGGGATTGTCATTGATGAAACCATCTCCAAATCGGGAAGGGAGTTTTATGAATTGTTTTATAAACACTGGAATACACTTACGGGATACTCCGGCTTTTCAGCGATCATCGTTGAAAAACCATACCGGTTAAACAATACATTAATTGAAGTGACCCTTGATGATAACCTGGTTTACCAGGCCATGGTGCAAAGGCGCTATGACTTAATTGAAGAAATGGCCCAACAAGCCATTAGTTACGTAACCACTCATATAGAGCAGTTACAAAACACCCAAAAAGCTCTGGAGGAGGGCGATTTAAGTGGAAACGGCATATAACAACAAATCCTATAATTATGAAAATTATCTTTCTCTTTTTTGTATTTTCTTGTTTCTCCCCACTTCTTTCGGCACAGGACTTTGTTTATAAACCCAAAAATCCGGCATTTGGCGGCGATACTTTCAATTACCAATGGATGATGAGTTCGGCTCAAGCACAGGATACCTACAAAGACCCTGATGCCAAAACCAGTAGCAGCTATAACCGGGATCCACTGCAAGATTTCGAAAACAACTTGAATCGTCAAATTCTGTATCAATTAAGCCGTCAACTGGTTTCCAATCAATTCGGAGAAAACAGTCTTGAAGCAGGCAGCTATGAAGTGGGATCGTATCAGATTGAAATTACCGAAGGATCGGAAGGCGTGACTGTTTCCATTTTAGACGTGGATACCGGCAGTCAAACCAATGTTTTAATTCCTCACATGTAGCAAAACCTTTCACACCCTAATCCTTCCATTAATGCTTCAAGTTACCCTACGCACCATCTACCTTTTCGGCCTTATTTTCATTTTATTTTATGGCTGCAGTCCAACCATTCACCAAACATATCAAACCACCCCCGCGCGAATTGGTCCGGAAACACCTTTTCACTCAGATCTCACGAATCTCCCCACTCCACAAGAGAAGGTGATTACCGCAGTCTATAAATTCCGAGATCAAACAGGTCAATACAAACCCACCGAAATGGGATCCAGCTGGTCCACAGCAGTAACACAAGGTGCCACCACCATCCTTATCCGCACATTGGAAGAATCGGGCTGGTTTATGCCTATCGAACGCGAAAATATTGGCAACTTACTGAATGAAAGAAAAATTATACGCTCCAGTCGCGCCCAGTACGAAGGCGATAATGCAGCCGCCTTACCACCGCTTTTATTTGCAGGTATAATCATTGAAGGAGGGATTATCTCCTACGAGTCCAATGTCAGAACAGGAGGAGTTGGCATCCGGTATTTTGGCACCGGTGGATCGGGGCAATACAGAGAAGACCGCGTGAGTATCTATTTGAGAGCCGTCTCCACCAGTAACGGCAAAATATTAAAAACCGTGTACTCTACGAAATCTATCCTGTCGCAGAAAATGGATTTTGGCGTATTTCGGTATGTCAAATTTAAACGATTACTGGAAGCTGAAACAGGTGTCACCTACAACGAACCTTCTGAAATGGCCGTCACTGAAGCCATTGAAAAAGCCACCTACAGCCTAATCCTGGAAGGACTCATTGCGAACCTCTGGAATACCAATGCAACCGATGAAGAAAAGGAGCAGGCTATTCGTCAATACTTATCGGAAAAGGAGGAAAATCTGAAAATGGATCATCTGGGACGAAAAATTACCAATGATCACGGCATGATCAGCCTCGGAGCCATGGGAGCAATAAATCATTTAGATAGTGATATTCCCAATACAGGCCCCGGCTATAGCGGAGGTATTCAGCTCAACATCCAATTATCCCCTGTAGTAACATTTAGTACCGAAGCATCCTATGGAGTAATGGCTCCCCAAAAAACATCTAATAGCGAATACTATTCAATTACACCCGCATTAAAATTTCATTTTTTACCCCGTGAAAAATTATCTCCCTACTTGGGGATTGGTTATGGCTTTTTATCAAATAACATCGAAAAAGATGATCCAAAATACAGAAACCAATTTGGCTACCTATCCACATCATTAGGCATCAAATACAATCTTTCCTCCCGATTTCTATTGAACTTCGATCTCCACAATAAATACTTCAACTATGATGATTTGGATCGCATCAATCAAGGCCATTATCGAGATATGATTTGGGAGGCCCGCATTGGCGTTCATTACATCTTTGGTAAAAACTGGTTACAAAAATGCTTACTGAAAAAATAAACTTATTAACCATGAATAAAGCCCTGATACCCTCATTGATCCTGCTATCCTTTCTTTATTTCACCTCCTGTGAAGATGCCATCGAAGAAGATTCATATGGCAACATTTCCGGAATTGTTGTTGATATTGTCAATCAGGAACCACTTTCCGGAGCGATTGTCACAACCAATCCACCCAGCCAGTCGGTAATGACAGACAAAGAAGGTAAATTTTCCCTAAGCGAAATGGAAATAGGCGATTATGTCCTATCTGGCACAAAGTATGAATTCAAAAGCAATTCAGTAAACATCAGAGTCAAGTCGGAAAAAACGACAAATGTCATCTTACAGCTCGAAGAAAAGGATGCCACCAATTCATCTGTTACCATTGCCAACCCTATTCCTGCACATAATTCACCGAATACAGCCACATCCATTAGACTTGCCTGGCAGCCGATCGGCACCAAAAGCAACACTAACGCAGCGTATAAACTACAAATATACTCTTCAGAATCAGCCACACCCATTATTGATACAGACAATCTTTCGGACACCACCCAGCAGGTGGACAACCTGGAACACAACAAAACTTACCTATGGCAAGTTTCAGCTTACAAAAATGACGTACAAGTAGGCCAAAGTCCCCTTTGGAGCTTTAGAACCAGTGACATACCTGCTATATCATTTCTATACACACGAAAAACAGAGTCCTCTTACCACATCTGGGGGTCCGTTTCAAAAGAAGATCAAGGGATGCAATTAACTCAATCCACACAACAAAATCTTTATCCACGCATCAATCCAATAACCGGCGAGATTCTCTATTCGGCCTTACACAACACCCAAGTGTATTTATACCTTATGGATAAAGATGGAAGCAATAACCGCCTTATATCACCTTTACCGGTCACGGGTCATCACAATCCCGGATACGGCTTTTGTTGGGCTCCCAATGGTGAAGAGATCTTATTTTGTCACTACAATAAACTTTATAAAATAAAAAAAGACGGCAGCGGGTTATTTAATCTAAGCACAGCTCCTCCAGAACGAAATTATGTATTCTGTAACTGGTCGGCTCAAACGAATAAAATAGTGGTTCAAACGAGAGGTGTAAATATTTACGACAGTGAAATAGCATTAATTGACAATGATGGGAAAAATGAACAGGTAATGATTCCAAATGAAGATGGCTGTACTGAATATCCGTCCTTTAGTCCAGATGGAAAAAAAATCCTTTATACACAAGATGCTTCCGGGATAAATGCTATCAATGGTCGCCAATTTGATAGCAGGATTATTGTTTACAACCTGGAAACACAAGAAAAAACGGATCTATCAGCCCTACACAAACCCAATGGAACCAATGATAGTCAGCCCAGCTTTTCACCAGACGGTTCAAAAATAATATTTGTCAACTCCTCTAATACCGGCCTGGAGAGCCCGAACATATGGGCAATGAATCTGAGTGGAAATGAAAGAGAATTGTATTTTAATAATGCGGAATACCCGCAATGGCACTAATCAAACAATTAACCGATCCAAAGCTTTCTTTTCAAACAAGGTGGGATAATCTTCCAGAAATTGCTCCATTACCGCCCGCATCACGGCTTCCCGCATAAACTTGGACTTATTGCCAATTCTATACTTTTCACAGTAAGCAGCCACGGCATCGTTCTCCTTGTCATTTAAAAGAAATGTAGCCCTGTGCTTGCGCTTCAAAGCGAGCTCACGATTAATGACGATCGATTTATTATTCTTCTTTTTTTTGGCCATCTGGCAATGAAGATGTTGATTGGGGACAAAATTAGAAAAATCAACTCAAATTCAAAATACGACAAAGGGGATAAATCCAATGGATTTATCCCCTTTTGTACCCGGAGCGGGACTTGAACCCGCACAGCCAATGGCCACAGGATTTTAAGTCCTGCGTGTCTACCGATTCCACCATCCGGGCATCCTTGAGCGAAAGACGGGATTCGAACCCGCGACCCCGACCTTGGCAAGGTCGTGCTCTACCAACTGAGCTACTTTCGCGTCGTAGAGGGCGTTTCCCTCAAATGCGATGCAAATATAGATCTTATTTTTTTATCTCCAAAAGAAAAATACACGTTTTATGTAACTTTTTTTTACCCAAACACCCTATTTTACTCCTATCCATCGCTTTATGTCATTCAATTTATTTAGGGCTTCTATCGGGGTGAGATGATTGACATCGATGGACCTGATTTCATCCCTGATCTGCTTTAATACCGGGTCATCCAGCTGGAAGAAGCTGAGCTGCATACCATCCCGATGATTGGAGATGTCGTCCATGGGCTTGGATAGCTCTCCTTTACGATGCGTATTCTCCAATTCACCCAAAATGGCATTGGCGCGCTTCACCACACTTTTGGGCATTCCCGCCATGCGGGCCACATGAATACCAAAACTGTGTTCACTGCCTCCCCTGACCAATTTACGCAGGAATATCACCTTATTATCCACCTCTTTTACCGATACATTGAAGTTCTTACAGCGTTTGTAAGTTTTCTCCATCTCATTTAATTCATGATAATGCGTGGCAAAAAGCGTCTTGGCCCCGGCCTTTTTATGCTCATGAATGTACTCTACAATGGACCAAGCAATGGAAATTCCATCGTAGGTGCTGGTTCCACGCCCCAGTTCGTCAAACAAAACCAGGCTACGAGACGTCAGATTATTCAAAATACTGGCAGCCTCGTTCATCTCCACCATAAAGGTGGATTCTCCCAGGCTGATGTTATCAGACGCCCCTACCCGTGTGAAAATCTTATCTACCACACCTATTGACGCCGCTTCTGCCGGCACATAACAGCCTATTTGCGCCATTAAAACGATAAGGGCGGTTTGACGAAGCAAGGCGGACTTTCCGGCCATATTAGGGCCGGTAATGATAATTATCTGTTGTGAATCGTTACTGAGATACACATCGTTTGGCACATAAGCTTCTCCAACGGGCAATTGCTGCTCAATGACCGGGTGACGACCGGCCTCGATCTTTATCTCCAAGGAATCATTGATCACTGGTCGCGAAAATTTATTGCGTATGGCCAAAGTATTAAATGATACTAACACATCAATTTTTGCCAGAATGTTCGCATTTAACTGGATGGCCTGGATAAATTCTGACAAGGCACTAATCAAATCATTGTATAACCGCAATTCGATGGATTGAATTTTCTCCTCAGCACCCAATATTTTGGATTCATATTCTTTCAACTCCTGAGTGATGTAGCGCTCCGCATTCACCAATGTTTGCTTTCGGATCCATTCCTGGGGCACTTTCTCTTTATGCGTATTCCGCACTTCAATGTAATACCCAAACACATTGTTAAAACTGATCTTAATACTCGGAATTCCGGTTTCCTCCCCCAATCGCTGCTGCATGCCAGCCAGGTAATCCTTCCCTGCATAAGCAATTTTACGCAGATCATCCAACTCCTCATCCACGCCATCCCGTATGACCTTCCCTTTGTTAAGGGCAGAAGGTGAATCAGGATCAATTTCACGCTCGATGCGTTCCCGTATCGTCACACATCCGTTTAATTGATCACCCAGGTGCTGAAGCGGGGCATAGGGCGCTTTTAAACAGCCTTCTTTTATGGGATCAATGGCATAAAGGGCGGTCTTCAATTGAATGACCTCGCGTGGTGAAATACGTCCGGCAGCGACTTTTGCCACCAATCGTTCCATGTCACCTATGGCATGAAGCGCTTCTTCAATCTGATGTTTTAATTCCGGATCTTTAAAGAAATATTCAACTACACCCAGGCGATCTTCGATGGGCTTCACCTCTTTCAGCGGTAATGCCACCCAACGCTTCAGCATGCGCGATCCCATGGGGCTGATGGTTTTATCCATCACATCCGACAGGGATCGTCCGCCATCGTTTAATGAACCAAACAATTCCAGGTTGCGAATGGTAAATTTATCCAGCCACACATACTTATCCTCATCAATACGTCCCAGCGAAGTGATGTGCTGCACTTTGTGATGTTGCGTTAAATCCAGGTAATGAATGATCGCTCCGGCAGCTGTAATTCCGTAGGCGAGGTTATGCACTCCAAAACCTTTCATGGAATTGGTTTCGAAATGCTTCATCAACCGATCGTGGGCCGAATCAGGAGCAAAGGCCCAATCATCAAAGGCATAGGTATAGTATTTTTCGCCAAAAACTTCATGAAACAACTGGCGCTTCCCTTTTTCAAACAACACTTCCTTGGGCTTGAAATTGGACAGCAATTTCTCCACATATTCAAACGATCCTTCTGAAGTCAGGAATTCACCCGTTGAAATATCCAGAAAGGCAATGCCGGCCACTTTTTTATCTATGTGAACACTGGCTAAAAAATTGTTCTCTTTATGTTCGAGGATATTGTCATTAATGGCCACACCTGGCGTTACCAATTCCGTAACGCCTCGCTTCACGATGGTTTTGGTCATTTTAGGATCTTCCAATTGATCACAAACAGCCACCCGTTGCCCGGCGCGAACTAATTTTGGCAGGTACGTGTCCAGTGCATGGTGCGGAAATCCGGCCAACTCCACATATGAGGCGGCTCCATTGGCCCGGCGGGTGAGGGTAATACCTAAAATCTCAGAGGCTTTAATGGCATCCTCTGAAAATGTTTCATAAAAGTCACCCACCCGAAACAATAAGATCGCATCCGGATATTTTTCCTTAATGCCGTAGTATTGTTTCATCAGTGGAGTTTGAACGATATCCTTGGTATTCGATTTTGCTTTTGCCAATGCTCAAGAGTTTAATTGATTTCAGCCATCCAACAGGCCGTGCAAATATAAAAATATCAACAGGTCTTAGAAAGAATATTTGTCTGCACTTGTAAACACCCGTCCCAAGAGTCAGGAAAATGGCCTTTAACCAGCATCACTCTTCCCATTTAACCATAACGCACTTTTGCCTGACTTTGTGTCACTTTTGTGGCTCTCTGCACCGGTCTTAAACCTCTGTGCCCTGCTTTTGACGCTCTGCGCACCGCTTTTATCTGACATTGTGGCGCTTTCACACCTCGTTGCGGTGCCTTTGGGGGTTTGTGCAGTGCCTCGGAGTGATTTTGCAGCACTTTTGTGGGGCTTTGTATGGCTTTGCGCGATTCCCATCCAGCTTGACAGCTAACTCAATACCTCCACATTCGTGGTTCTGATCTTTGATTTATACCAATAGTTTTGTATATTTCCCTAACCTAAAGTATATCACCATGAATACATTCTTGAAAAATTTCGGAATTCTACTCGTTATCCTGGGCGTTGTGATTTTGGGCTTCTACACCATCAACACACCTGTGAGTAATTTACCACTGGTATTTTCAGGCCTGCTGATGATTGGAGGCATTGTGGTACATGTTATCATCAACCGGATAATTGACTAAAATCTTCACACAACATGTTAAGCAATTAACATGTTGTGTTTTTCAATGCATCTCCTTCTTTCACGGGCACATTGTCCAACAAACCTATCTGGAAACAGTATTCCAAATCTTTAAAAAATCCCTTGTTCTGCAAATTCTGATAATGTCTTCCCTGAGAAGCAATGCCCACAATATCTTCTTGATTCGCCTTATATAACTGATGCACTGCCACAGCCATATCCGAAAGTTTAACAGGCCTCTTGATCGCCATTAATTGATCCATTAAATAACCGGCACACAAGGCATCTTCCAGGGTAAATTGACCATCGGTTCCGGAACAGATAAAAACGATCTCTTCTTTATTTTTTATGTAATCCACCACAGCCTCACCATTTAAAAACGAAGCAATGATTAATTGATCAGCTGCAGCAGCATTCTTAATGGCTAAGGTGCCATTGGTGGTCGTCATCACAAGGGTTTTACCGGAGACTACTTCAGACGTATATTGCAACGGTGAATTTCCATAATCAAACCCAGAAATAGGCAAAGCATCCCGTTCACCCCCTAACAGAACCATGTTACCCATCGTATCGCGAAGTGCAAAAGCCTCTTGGGGTGATTGCACCGGAATAACTTGCCTGGCCCCATTTGCCAATGCGGTTACCATAACTGACGTTGCCCTTAAAACATCAATCACAACAGCTACTTTTCCTTTGACACTAATACCACTCACCTGCGTGGCCGATCCAATCACATCCATTTTCATGCGTTATCCTTTTATATCCTTCTTCAAATCATTTTTTTTCGTGGTATCGTTTATTGTACAACCACCTAAATCGCGTCAATAAAAAGATACCCGTTACACCCAACCCCACTAAATAACCGATCCAAATTCCCATGGGCCCGATTTCAAATTCAAAGGCACACAAATAACTGACCGGGATAGCTACCAACAAATAAGCCACACCGGCACCTATTGCCGGAACAACTACATCTTCCAAACCACGCAGTATGCCCAATGAAACCACCTGAACCCCATCGAATATTTGAAATAAACCGGCCACCAGCATCAAGCCGGCCGCTACAGCAATTACATCGGGATCAGCTATAAACAATTGTGGTATCCATTGGCGCAGCATCACAAACGAAATACCCATGAGACTCATAAACACAACCACCAGGTGAATCGAGGCAAAAGCACTATTTCGAATATTCACATATTGCTTCTGTCCTCTGAAGATACTGACTTTTATTGTTGTGGCCGACGCTAGCCCGGATGACATCATGTATGTAATACTGGCTAAACTCAACACAATTTGATGAGCAGCCAGGCTCATCGCACTCATCCACCCCATCATAATACTCCCCAGGCTAAATGCAAACACTTCGATTACAAATTGAAGTCCCATCGGAAAACCTAACCTGAAAAGTTTCACAAAAGCGTCTCGCGACAAATAGGATCCTGCTGACTGGTAATATTGCTTAAAATAGTGAAACCGGTTAAACACCCATATAAAAGCCAGGGCCATGAAAACCCTGGAAAAAAGGGTTCCCCAACCGGCACCCACTAAGCCCAAAGCAGGCATTCCCAGGTATCCATAAATAAAAATAAAATTTAACCCCACATTCACCAGGTTACCACCTAAAGTGATTAACATGGCGACTTTAGTATTGCTTAATCCTTCGGCAAATTGCTTATAACCGGCAAATACCTGGAATGGCACAATGGACATGACCAGCAACAAAAAGTAAGGAATGGCTGCCTCCACCACCGCTTGATCCTGCCCCATAAATGGCATAAAGAAAGTAACTCCTCCGGCAAAAAGAGCCAGTAGCACACCGATAATTAAGTTGGTAAGCACGCCTTGCCGTAACCAATATTTACAGGCCTCTTTGTCCCCCTTCCCAAATGCTTTTCCCACCAAGGGTGTCAAGGCATAGGAGATCCCGATTCCAAATACCAGCACATTGATAAATATACTATTGGCAAAGGAGACTGCAGCCAGGGGAATGGCACCAATCTGCCCCACCATGAGCGTATCGGCTAATCCGACTAACATCTGACCGGCCTGTGCCAATATAACAGGAGTGGCCAGCTTCAGGTTGGGCCAATAATGATTTGAGTAACGCTTCCACAATCGATCTATCTGCATGATCTTAACTTTCAACAAAAATGAAAGTGCAAAGAAAATGCTTTACAAGTGATTTACGAAATTCTATGCTTAAGTGAAAAATTATACCGGAACAGCCACCTGATGTTGCACCATTTCTGAAAATCGACCTTTATTCTGAATAAGTTGCTGATACGATCCCGACTCTTCGATTTGGCCTTTTCGAAACACAAAAATATGATCGGCAATATCAATGATACTCATGCGGTGTGCTACCATGATGATGGTTTTACCATCCTTCTGAAGCTGTAACATCAATTTTTTGATGACTTTCTCCGTCCGGTCATCCAAAAAAGAAGTGGCTTCATCAAAGATATACACTTCCGGACTGAGATACATAACCCGTGCAATGGCTAAGCGCTGACGCTGACCACCTGAAAGCTGATTGGCATTTTCGCCCAACCAGGTATATAACCCTTCCGGCAGCAGGTCAATCAAATCATTTAATTCCAACTGATGAATAATGGTATTCAAGCGATTCATATCCGGACGCTCATCGCCAAGTGCGATATTTTCAATCACATTACCCGCAAACAATTCAATTTGCTGTGACACCACACCTACCAATCGACGCAAATCGACCGGATCAACATAGCGAAGATCACAATTCCCAATGGAAATTTTACCCCCACTAATTTGATACAGGCCCTGAATCAAATGTCCGATGGTGGATTTTCCAGATCCGCTATCACCCAACAATGCAGTAATTTGACCCTTTTTAATTGTAAAAGACAAATCATCAAAGAGATCTTGCTCCAATGTATATGAGAATTTCACTTGCTGAAAAGAAATGTCCCCCAACTCTTCTTTAGAGAGTCTCAATTTTTCCTTTGAGTTTGTTTCCCGCTCTAAATCTAATATCTCAAATAAACGATCAGACGCAATCAAAGCACCTTGTACCCCTTTATTCATGGCCAATAACCTGGAAACAGGCCCGGTAAAAAAACCCGTAATGGCGAAAAATGACATGAGCTCTCCAGGTGTCAAATAACTGTCAATTACAAAACCAGCACCAAGCCATAAAATGGCAACCGTGAGTAAGCGATTTATCATCAGGATGGAGGATGTGGAAAAAATAGTAGTTTTCCCCGAAACATAGACCTGATCCAACACTTTTAGCAATTTCCCTTCTGCCTGATTGGTAAAGTAGGTTTCAGCACCCATTTGCTTAATCGTTTTGACCGCCCGCAACGACTCGACTAGTTGCGTTTCCAACTCAGCCGTTTGTTCCATCTGGGCACGCTCCACCTTTCTGTTAAAGAAATTAGTAAAATAATAAATGAGCACATAAACCGGTAAAACCGTATAGGTAAAAAGGGCCAACTTCCAATTAACGGCCAGCATCAACAAAAATGCCATCACAATAATAAGGCTATCCACCACCGCTTCCACAGCGACCTGATTGATAAAACTTCGGATTTTAACTGCATCATTCACCCTGGAGATCAACTCCCCCACACGCATGCTGTCAAAAAAACGCTGGGGCAATCGCAGCAAGTGTTTATAGTACCCTGTAATTAAAACACTGTCGATATTCTGACCAACTCGCAATACAAAGAGCGATTGCAAGGCGCCTATAACCACCTGAAAAAACAAGATGCCCAACATGATAATGCCCATCAGATGCAGCAAATTCCGATTATGCCCCACCAACACAAAATCAGTCAGCTTTTGAATATAAACCGCTGTAGACAATCCCATAATGGTAAACGCTAATGCACCTACTCCGGATTGAAGAAATACTTTACGATGCGGCTTGATCAGATCGGCAAATCGTGAAAAATTAGATTTTTTTTGATTCCCTTCCTGAAATTCCAATCCGGGAATCATCAATATTGCCACCCCGGTCCATTGGGCCATAAATGTGTCCAAGTCGAGTTGAATCATACGCCCATGTGCAGGGTCCATGATCTTTACCCGGCGGCCCGAAACTTTATAAATCACTACAAAATGATGACCTCCACTTTTCAACTTCAGGTGAGCGATGGCCGGCAATGGAATTTCTTCCAGATCCGCAGGTTCCAACTCCACCCCTTTGGCTTCGAATCCGATCTGTTCCGCTGCTTTCACCAATCCAAAAGCACTGGTACCAATCCGGTTGGTACCTGCCAGTTGCCGGATTTTCCAAACCGGCAATTTTAGATGATAATAACGTGCAATGGATGCCAGACAAGCAGCACCACAATCACTTCTGTCAAACTGCCCCACAGATAACTTCATTCGTCCTTTTCTTTTTGTACAATCTTTGGATTCAACCAATCATCCACATTATCAAACAGTAAATGATACAAGGTCCGCTTAGTGACAATAAAACGTCCGGTAAAATTCATTCCTTTTTTAAAGGATCCGGTAACGCCATTTTTTAACATCAGGTACTTTTGATCCAATTGGCAACGCACCTTGTAATACCACTCACCATCACGTTCAACAACATCCCCGGCAATATTCACCACTTTTCCAGAGGCCAGTCCCCATTCATTATATGGGAAGGCTGCCACTTGAAACTGAACAGCCATGCCATCATGTATCAACCCAATATCCGATGGTAACACATAACACTCAGCAAGCAATTCTTCACGTGGTGATAAATGAGCTATCAACTCATTCTCCTGCATAAAACTGCCTACTCCTTTGCCGTTAAAATTCAAAATAACACCAGCAAACGGGGCAATTATAAAATGCTTATTTCGCTGTTGTAACAGATTCTCACGCTGAGCACTTAATATATTAATCGACAGTGAGTAATCCTTCAGATCGTTTTCCCACTTGGCTAACTGACCTGTTTTAGAGATTTCTAAATCATCAATGGCATTTTGTAATCGAAAGGAGTCTTCCAGAAAATCCACATTGGGAATCACCCCTTCCCGATACAAGCGAAGCGACCGTTGGTAGTCTGTTTTGAATTTTTCCAGCTTCCTTTTCTTCTGATTCTGATCACTCCTGAAATCAGCCCACTGCTTTTGGTACAACGAAGACACAATACCCTCACTTATATTTGGAGAAGATAAAAGTATACTAAGATCAGATAGAAAAGTCTCGTACTTTATGAGTTGTTGTTCAAGGTTTAATAACTCATGATCAATACCGGATCGATTTAACCACACCAGCGTATCACCTTCATTAACCAGACTATTCTCCTGGAAAGAGATAGATTTAATTTGTGCAGTAACAGGCGAATGAATGGGACTCACCTGATTTAAGGTCTTTATGACACCCATACTTTGAATGGTGACATCAACCGAAAGAAGGGGTAATGAACCAATCGAAATAAAAAAAACAATAAGAATCACCCAATACAAAACGGCTCCACGGTAATAGTTGGCAGAATAAGATTTATATCGATGTGAGGAGAATAGACCTTCTTCAAATTCAGATTGCGACATAGGCTGTATTAAACAATGTCGAATCTAACAAAAAAAATGTAAATAATAAAGATTAGAACTTTGATAGACATTTGGCGTTCATTCTTCCGATCGGTCTACTACTTTCTGATTGCTAGCTACCCATCTATAGCCTTGATGGAAATGACCACTTTGGAGATAAATAAAAGTTTGAGCTCCTTGAGAATAATCAATGGGGGCACCTAATAATTTCATCATATCCAGGTAATAGTACAATAACCGGACAGACATCTTCAACTTACCAGCCAACTGATTTGGGGTGCCAGTTTGCCGGTCCCGGATCTCCTGATCGATCCATTCGATGGTACGATTAATCTCTTTTGAAGACAAAATATACTGTTTTAAATGAATACTAAGTATATAAAACTACACCTTCAAAAAAGAGGATAGAAAAACTACCGAACTCTTTTTCTTGTAATAAATTTATGCAAAATCAAAAACCTATTCAAGCTATTCGAGATTTTTATAGGCTAACGTTTTCATTCCGCATTTAATTACAGACATCTAGTGATAAAAAACACTCAAGTTTTATCACTGTAAACGCAACTAATTATTCTTACTTGATTCGCATACTTTCTCATCATCCTCAATCCATTTATAGCCCTTGTAGAAATACCCACTACGCAAATAAATGAAGCTATTTGTGGCCTGAGAATACTCAATTGGCGCACCTAGCAACTTCATCATGTCCAGATAATAATACAATAACCGGACTGACATTTTTAGCTTGCCAGCCAGCTGATCAGGCGTCCCGGTTTGTTGATCCCGTATTTCCTGATCAATCCACTCAATTGTACGATTAATCTCTTTTATAGACAAAATACATTATTTTGAGAATGAATAAAGAAAGAAGACGAGGAGACGTATCGAAGTTCTTATAGTAGCCCCATCATCTTCTTCTCACCAAGCTTTGACCTGCGTTCAGATCGGTATTAGTAATCGGGAAAATATGTTTTCTGACCAAATACAAAATTAGATCACACAACAGCCATTACCATTTAATTTTCTCTCTGCAAACTTGATCATCTTCCTCTCCCCCTATAATCTTCTTCAGAAAAGTATGCTCTTTTGCTGTAAACTTCTTAAATTGTCCTCGTTTTGAATTGATTTGTTTCGTTTTCATGGCCCTTATTAATTTCTGGTTTACACCTGTTAATTGCAAAATCACGAAATCGTAACACTTTTTTTTCACTTTTTTTTTCACTTTTTGCACACCAATGAAAAAATATGCATCTATAACCCTTATAATAAGCATATTTACCTTCCAACTGACAGGTGAAAATAGTTCTAATCTTTTCGACAAAATATCTCAGCTGTACTCAGATAATGAATATAAGAAAATTACAGATGTATTTGACATAAAATCAATTCATAGCCTTTCACAAAAAAAGTCAATAACCCTCTTTTCATATGTAATAAAAGCTTACGCATATGAAGGCATGTATTTAGAAGCAATTCACTTTATCAACAACCTGAAGAATAATGGCAAATCAAACATCCCAAAATACTACTTAGATTTTTATGAAGCCACATTTCATTTAAATTTCAACAACTCGCAAACATCGAAGCGAATATTTACCAATCTCATTAATAAAAAGACTATTGATAACATTCCTGATAGCATTCTAGCTAAAACATTTCACAATTTAGGAATTTGTTATAAAATGGAGAATAACTATCTCAAGGCTCTTAGTTTTTTTAAACTATCATATGATATAGAAGAATCACAATTAAATGAAAGAGGAAATTTTATAGATTTTAACGTTTCAGCTGCGTCAATAATTCAAATTCTAAGTTTTAATCTCAAAAAGTTTGAAGAAGCAGAATTATTGTATAAAGAAATTCTTTCATATCCTTTTAATCATGAAATAAACAACCACAACAGCTTTCTGTATTCTATACTTCTAGATCACTACGGAAAAACTGAAGATCAACAATCCTATATATACCTTTCCCAAAAACTTGAGATTTTTTATATGTCCCAACAACCAAAATTTAAAAATGACTTTGGATTTTATTATTTAAAACAAGGCGAAAAATCATTCTTTGAAGGACAGCAACAAAAAGCGTTAAACTATTTCAACAAATCTCTTTCATTAATTAATAAAACTACTAATTACGAAAACTATAGACCTGATATTCAATCTAAAATTGCTAGAATTTACGAAAAAAATGATCAAATTGAATTAAGTATAATCCATTCTAAGCTTGCCATAGAAGAGAGCAAAATTAAGGCAGACAACAAAACTCATTATTATTACACTAACACAGCAAAGATACTTGCAAATGCAGGGCAAAAAGAGCAGTCATATAATTACCTAGACTCTGCTATTAACTACGCTAATTTATTTGCGCCATTAAAAACTACTCCAGACAAAAGCTTTTTAAACAAACTAGCTTGGACCTACTACCAATTAGGAAATTTTCATAAAGCCCTTGAACACTTTAAATCCATTGACAAAGTAATTAAAAATGAAAAAATATATGGCCGTTATGAATATTGGGACAACGCCAATGACATGTGCAATTGCCATTTTAAACTTGGAGATTTTGAAAAAGCAGAGCAATTATTAAGTACTATATATACTGAAATGAATGCAAAGTATGGTTACATACTCCATTCTCAAATTCAATCGGACATTAAACGTCTATTTAAACGTATCAACCTCAATTATACCCGAACATTGCATGCTCAATACTTACAAACCAGAGCACTGGAGAAACTACAAAAGGCTTACGACCATCTTCAACAAGCTGATTTACTCATTGACCAGGTACGTTCGGGATTGCATTTTGATCGGGACCAAATGGCCACAGGAGATAGCTATTTTGATTACACCCAACTGGGTATGGAAATTTCTACGGCACTTAATAAGGAGCTTCCTGGAGATGGCTATCTTGAAAAAGCGTTTGCCTACTCACAAAAAGGCAAAGCTTATTCCCTACTGCTTGGCGTCAATGACCGAAAATGGAAAATCCGAGCCGGCATTCCAGAACAGACCATCCGGGAGGAAAATAACATTAAAGGCAAACTTAAATTCTACCAAAATGAATTTGAAACAGAGAGCCGCCAAGCCCAACCCGATACCAGCATTCTCAATCACTTGAATGGTTATGTAGATTTATATATGCAGAAATTTGACAGCATCAATCAGCACATACAAAACCATTACCCGAAATACTTTCAATTAAAATACGCACCCCAACACATTTCCAGCAAAGTACTTCAAAATAATCTTGGCAAAAACCAAATACTAATTGACTACTACCTGACAAATAACATACTATATCAATATATATTTACTCCTGATCAGTTTTTATACTTCAACCAAAAGCTAGACAGTACCTTTTACAATGATTTAAAATGTGTGACCAGAGAGGTATCCACACCATTTATCGGCAATCCGAGTCAGAATCAAATCACGAAATTTACACAATCCGCCCATCACCTCTATTCTGTTTTATTGGGTAATATATCTTCTATCATCAAGAACAAAGATTTGATCATTGTACCACATTCCGATTTAGCCTACCTTCCATTTGAAGTTTTATTAACGCAAAATCCCATTTCCGAAAAACCGCTATTCAAAAATTTTCCATGGTTAATTCGACAAAATGCGATTTCATATGCATATAATGCAGCATTATTACCTGACCATCATGCCAAAACTCTAACTTTTAATAAAGTACTGGCATTTGCTCCCAAATATTCTGGTAACCAACAGTTACACGATTCAACATTACTATCAATCAAACGCAACATCAACAATAAGCTTCTACCACTCAATGCAGCCAAGTCAGAAGTAAAGTATATCAGCAAACTATTTCATTCTCAACTTTTTTTAGACAACGAGGCTTCCAAAGCAAATTTTATAGCTAATTTGGAAGAAAACAATATTTTGCATCTGGCAATGCATTCGCTCATTGACGATTCCCAACCACTCAACTCTCAGTTAGTTTTCGCTTCTCGCAATGACTCCAGCGATATACTAAGAGCTTATGAACTTTACAATTACAGCATACAGTCACCAATGGTCGTCTTAAGCTCCTGCAATACCGGTAATGGTCGGAAAAAAAATGGTGAAGGTCTGATTAGTATAGCCCGGGCGTTTATGTTTTCAGGGGCAAAAAGTCAGTTAATGACTCTATGGCCAGTCAATGACGTTTCCGGCTCTGAATTAACCAAGTTATTTTATAATAGCTTAAAAGATGACTTTGCAAAAGATCATGCTTTGCAAAATGCCAAACTCAATTACATTCGATCCAGTGATGCTATTCGGTCGCACCCTTTTTACTGGGCAAATTACGTATTGAGCGGTGACACTTCTGCATTAAAACAAAAAATGCCGTGCGGCTTACTGATCAGCCTCACGACATTTTTAATTTTTGTAATTATATTAAGTAGCTACTATCTAAAAAATAAACGAAATTAACTTTTCATCTTATCTAAAATAGCTTTAGCATTTTCAGAATACTGATTGTTACTTTCAGCCACTTCGCTAAGTAAGGTTTTAGCTTTCAACAATTGTTCCTGCTTGAGATAGCAAAGGGCTAAATACCATTCTATGTGTTCTGCATAAAAAACAGCCTCTTTTTTTACACTTATCAACTCATCAGCAGCCTTATCAATCATTCCCAATTCAAGGTAGCAAAGACCTGAAAAGAAACTGGCTAACTCTATATTATCTGATTTGAGTTTTTCAAAGATCTGCAACGACTCAGACAACTTACCTTCCTGATAATAAGCAATTGCAGTTTCTAATTGAGAGGAACGTCCTTCACCACGAACCGTCATTGAAGCTCCAAAAGGTTCATAATATTTAGAGAAAGCATAATCACCAGTATAATAATCATTAGAAAAAAGCCCTAAATAACTGACTAATCCAATAATAATGATAATCGAAGCAGCAGCAGCCCAATAAGCAGGAAGAAGTCGCCGAGGTCGTTCCTCTTCTTCAAGAAAATCAGCACCAATGCCTTTTAGCTGACTTCTAAAATCAACGATGTCATCTTCACCATCTCTAATAGTAAATAACAGTTCCTGTTGAAGCTTAAGATCTTCCTGAAGTTCTGAATCACTAGCACACGCTAAGTTTAATTCCCTTCTTTCTTGAGATTTTAAATCTCCTGAAAAAAGTCCTAATATTTTATCATTATAATCCATACTTCAATTCTTTATATTCAGGGTCATTTTTAATCAACTCAATTAAACGCTTATTACAGGTTGACTTTCTGTTTTTTGTATACTGAACAGAACTAAAAGCCAACTCAACTGTAATGTCTTCATTTGAAAATCCCTTGGACATTAAGCGTAATACATCCTGACAGACTTTCCCAACTTGACTGAAATATCGAAGATATAATTGCCTTCTTTTCTCATACAATTGTTTTTCAGCAATTTCATTCTCTTGAATCATACTATCAAATTCCATCACCACTTCACTCACTTTTTTCTTTCTTCGAAGTTCGTTCAACCACATATTCTTACAAATGGAGTAAAAATAGGTAGTAAAACTACAAGATAATTGAGGCTTTTCTTGCCGTGAGTATATCGAAAGAATCCCCTCTTGTATAAGATTCATCGCTTCCTGCTTATCTCCGCTGTTTGCCAACACATATTCTTTAACAGGTTGCCATACCAAATCCATAATATGCTTAACAACACGACTATCTCTATTGTAAATTCCTTCTAACAGCTCAGCGTCCAAATAACGTTTCCTTTTCATCCCTAACAGCATTTCTAATTTAAAAGTAAGATTAAATTTCTAAACTAACAAACGTTGTAACCGACAGTAATTAAAAGGCCAAGTAAAATTCTTTTGTCAATTCTTTGTATTCATTAGAATAAAAATGCCTTGCCGTTGTCTCAATAAAAATTTCCTTTTCTTGAGAATCACCCCTAAAATGCTTTTTAAATTCCAACAGCCTGCGTTTAGCAGGTTTAGTCATATTGGGTTTAACGCATAAAGAACGAACGAGGTTATAAAAATTTTTATGGCAAAGTTCAATAAATTGTTCTGCTTGCTCCTCAGGTACAACTACTGCTAATCGTGCATTTTCAGAACTGAGAAGGAATGCTTTACAAATTAACTCATCAGCTGAAAGAGAATCTGTATGACGGGCAAGATTACGACTAGAATTAGCAGATTTAAAGGAATTCTGAAAAAAAGGTGGATTACATACTACTAAGTCATAGAGTCCCTCCCGGTTTTGACCAAAGGATTGAATGGATTGATTAAAGGCAGTAAGCCTCCCGTTCCATGGAGAAATTAAAAAATTCTCTGTCGCCTGCACATAAGCCTCACTATCTATATCAATGGCCGTTATATTGGCACTAACATGCCGCTGAGCCATCATTAGTGCAATAATTCCCGTTCCTGTGCCAACATCAAGAACATTGCGAACTTCAGACAAATCAACCCATGCACCTAGAAGAACTCCATCAGTACCAACCTTCATCGCTGCCTTGTCCTGAAATATCTTAAATTGTTTAAATTGAAAATAGTTATTTGCCATTTCTTAAAACGCTTCATTTACACCCAATCCGAACAATGCAAAATCGTATTTTATGGGATCTATTGGGTCGAACTCACGCAGTAAAGCAGTTACTTCCTCAACGGCTTTGAAATCATTTTGTTTGCGCTTTAGCAAATTTAGCTTTCTAGCCACATTACCAGAATGAACATCCAGTGGTAAAAACAAATCCTTTGATGAAATCCTATCCCATAATCCGAAATCTACACCGGTATTATCAGAACGTACCATCCATCTCAGAAACATATTCAATCGCTTGGCAGATGCCCCTTTATAAACATTAGCCACATGTTTGGTGGTACGCATCAGAGGATCAAAACTCAAAAAAACTTCACGAAAATAAATTAAAGACTCTTTCACACCACCCCGATTATATCCGTCCACAAACAGCTCCTCCAGTCCACCAAATTCAATATATATACGTTTTAGTGATTTCAGAAAATAAAGACAATCCACTGAAGAAAAAGTGCGGTAGTAATAAGTATCAAACCGGTCCCATTCTTCTTTACTGGCATGAAAAAGGAACTCGTACGGTGCCATTTCTAATAACTTCATTAACCAACTGGCGCTCTTTAAAATTAAATCACGTCTTCCCCATGCGAATGTGGCAGTTAAAAAGCCTGCAATTTCTATGTCTTGCTTATCAGAAAATAAATGAGGGATTGAAATGGGATCATCCACTATAAAATCTGGCTGATTATATAAATTTACTTTTTCATCCAGAAAAGATTTTATTTCCTCTATTTTCACAGGTCTTGATCATGTATTAAACCATCCTTCATTTCTATCACCCGATCACACATTTTCGCCAAATGATAATCATGCGTAACAATTACGAAAGTTTGGTTGAACTCATTACGAAGATCAAAAAAAAGTTTTTGCAACTCTTCCTGGTTATGTGAATCCAAATTGCCTGAAGGTTCATCTGCAAAAACAACCGCAGGATCATTAATCAAAGCACGTGCAATTGCGACTCTTTGCTTCTCACCTCCACTTAGTTCAGAAGGTTTATGACTTAATCGATCACTTAAGCCTAAAAAATGCATCAATTCACGTGCCTTCTTTTCCGCCTCACTCCTGCTTCTTCCATTAATTAATGCTGGCAAGGATGCATTCTCAAGAGCAGTAAACTCTGGTAACAATTGATGAAACTGAAAAACAAAACCAATCTTGGTATTCCTAAATTGAGATAATTGTGTTTCGTTCAAACTAGTTAAGTTAACCCCATCAACTAACACATCACCAGATGAGGGTCTATCTAAGGATCCGAGTATTTGTAATAAGGTAGTCTTGCCTGCTCCACTTGCACCCACAATAGATACAACTTCGCCTGCCTGAATGGTCAGGTTAATGCCCTTTAAAACGTTCAAAGGGCCATAATTTTTTTTAATATTTTGACAAGAAACCATGGTCATACACTAAACAAATAACAAATAAATATAGAGTATATAAACAATCATTAATATGGCACCTTTCCATCGATTTATAATCCCTCTGGCCAATGGAAGAATAAATAAAAACAGCAATAGTGCCAAACCAATCATCCACCAATAATCCCAGTTTAAAATCGCTTCATTCACATTAAGCGATTTCATGGATGCAGTGATACCCAGAATGGCCCAAATGTTAAAAATATTAGAACCGATAATATTGCCTATGGATATATCTGTTTCCTTTTTAATCGCAGCGACCAACGACGTTGCTAACTCCGGTACACTGGTTCCAAATGCGACTACAGAAATGCCTATAACCCGTTCACTAATACCAAAACTCGATGCTAAAACTTTTGCACCACGAACTAACCAATCTGCCCCAAAATAAAGACCTACAGCTGCCAGAAGAAACAAACCAACAGATCTTAAAAGGCTTAATTCCGGCTCCTTAATATCTTCTCCTCTTTTACTTTGTCTTCGACTGTTAAAAATAGACCAAATCAAATAAAGTCCTAAAAGCACAAGAAAAATAATACCTTCAGCAAACCCAATTACCCTATTAAAACTAGCAATCAAAAGGCCTACAGATGCTATTAACATGATTAACCAATCTAACCACAATCCCTTCTTTTTAACTTTAATTGGAAATACAACTCCAACCAGCCCAAGCACCAAGGCAATATTAGCAATATTTGAACCTACCACATTCCCAATGGATATATCTGGTGAACCTTCAAATACCGCTTTTAAGCTTACCAATAATTCCGGAGCTGAAGTACCGAATGCCACAACAGTAATTCCAATAACTAGTGTCGAGACCTTAAAATGCCTGGCTAATTGAACACTGGATTTCACCAACCAATCCCCGCTAAAAAAAAGCACCACAAATCCAACAATCAATAAAAAAATAGCCATAGAAAATTGTATATTAATTACTCTAAAATATCATCCTCACGCGATACAGACCCCAAGTTCTCTTTCGCCTTTTTATCAATCGAATTATCCTTTGCAACATCAGGAGAAGAAGACTCTCGATCTGTTTGCATTTCTTGTTTATTGAGACTGTAAGGATCCAGATCTTTCGCCTCTTCTTTGAACTTATCATTAATCGCGCTCATTTCGCGATCAAGATATTGCCTCGAGTCGGTAATTTCTTCACCAATATCCTGAGTATTTTCTCTAAACTCTCGTTTAATTTCATCGGTCGCACGACGAAATTCATTCATCCCTTTACCTAACATACGCGCAAAATCAGGTATTTTTTTGGATCCAAAAAGTAGTAATACAACCAGTATTACAATGATAAACTCGCCTCCTGACACACCAAATAAAAAAGTCATCATACACAATTTTTAGGAACATCAAAGATAACAAAATAGCATCTAGGAAAGACATTTAAATAAATGGATGTGCGAAATTGTTGTGTTTAAAGGCAAATACTCGTATAAACATCTCTGAAAAACTTCCAATGAACTAAGCCTAAAAAAAGAGCCCACTGAATGATTCAGCAGGCTCGAAGAGAGACTTTACGAAAGCCTACTATTTCTTCTTATTTTTTTTATTTAGTAAATCCTGAGCCACAGGTGTTGCAATGAATAACGAAGAATAAGTACCCACAACTACACCAATCATCAAGGCAAATACGAATCCGCGAATTACTTCACCACCAAACAGGAATATTACTAACAACACTACAAATGTTGTTAATGATGTATTCATCGTACGGCTAATTGTAGAATTCAGTGCTGAATTTACAACTTCGTCACGGTTACGCTTTGGATATAGACCCAAATATTCGCGAATACGGTCAAATACAACTACTGTATCGTTAATGGAATATCCTATCACCGTAAGGATGGCCGCAATAAAAGCTTGGTCAATTTCCATGGAGAAAGGCATGAAGCTATAGGTTAAGGAGAAAATTCCCAACACAATTAACACATCATGCACCAAAGCTACCAATGCGCCTAAACCAAATTCCCAGTTACGGAATCGAGCGATAATGTATAGAAAGATCACTAATAAACTAAAAAGAATGGCCAAACCTGCATTTCTTTTAATATCAGTTGCAATCGTTGGTCCCACTTTTTGAGAGCTCATACGATAATCCGATAAGAATTCCTCTTTCGAAATCTCATGTCCCACAAACGGTTTCAAACCAGCAAACAGCTTTTCTTCAACAGCATTATCAACGTCCTCTGAGTTATCATCAATCATATAGTTAGTAGCAATTCTAACCTGATTACCTTCACTTCCGAACAACTTAACTTCCACATGAGCTCCCTGAAATTCGTCAGCCATTGCTCGTTGTACATCAGCTGATGAAATTGCATTTTCAAAGCGAACAACAAATGTTCTACCACCTGAAAAGTCAATTCCAGATTTCAAGCCATGAATAGCCAATGATCCAACAGATAATAAAATAGCTATACCGGATATTAAAAAGAAAATTTTCTTTTTCTCCAAAAATTTAACATGGGTATTTTGATACCAGTTTTTAGTCACCCCAGTATCAAAAGATAATTCACTTTTATTGCTTAACATTTTTTCAAAAATCAAGCGCGTAATAAACACCGCAGAAAAGAATGAAGTAGCAATACCAATCATCAAAGTAGTCGCAAAACCTTTGATTGGACCCGTTCCAAAAGAGAATAAAATCAGACCCGTCAGGAAGGTTGTTACGTTAGCATCTATAATAGCAGAAAACGCATTCTTATATCCATCCTGTACAGCCAACTTAACACCTTTGCCAGTTCTCATTTCCTCACGAATACGCTCATATATCAACACGTTAGCATCTACCGACATACCAATTGTCAGAACAATACCGGCGATACCTGGCAATGTTAATACGGCCCCAAAAGAAGCTAACACTCCAAGAATAAAAAACATGTTCGAAATTAACGCGAAGTCAGCTACCCAACCAGCACGGAAACCGTAATAAAATAGCATCCATAGCAATACCACCACAAACGCCCAGATGAATGAAGTTAAACCACTTGTAACAGCCTCCTTACCAAGTGATGGTCCTACAACAGTATCTTCTACAATGCGAGCAGGAGCAGGTAATTTACCAGATTTCAAAATATTTGCAAGGTCATCCGCTTCTTGAACAGAAAAACCACCTGTAATAGAGCTGCTACCCCCAGAAATCTCAGTATTAACATTGGGATAACTATACACATAACCATCTAATACGATAGCAATGGATTTACCAATATTTGCTTTAGTCAATCGGGCCCAAATTTTGGATCCCTCTGCATTCATGTTCATGTTTACTTCAAAACTCCCTTGCGGAGTTGTTGACTTTCTCGCATTGGTAATTACGTCACCTTCTAAAGGAGGACGCCCGTCGTGCGTACTGACTTTGATCGCAATTAATTCATATGCAGATTCTTTTGTGCTGAATTCAGGACCAAATACACTTTGATAAAATGGTAAGGACTGCTGATCAACCTCAACTGGTTTTACTGACCAGAAGAATTTTAAATTTTTTGGGAACAAACTTCTAATCGCTGGATTATTGAAATAACCATTAACACGACCAGTATCCTTAGATAACGCCAAACCCACTCGTGCCCCTCTTTGACCCGTTGGACGTAAATAGGAGAATAATGATTTCATTTCTGGACGAATGGAATCTGTTGCCAAACTATCCGATTTGATTTCATCTAACAAAGCCAATTCATCACCAGACTCTTCTTCGGCAACAACAGCTTCAGCTTCTTTTTCAACAACAGGAGCCTTAGCAGCTTCCATTTCTACAACCTTCACATTAGCCTGACCTAAAGACTGAGCTATTTCGCTTACATCGTAAGTTTCCCAGAATTCGAGACTAGCTGTCCCCTGCAATAATTTACGAACCCGCTGTGGTTCCGTAACGCCAGGAAGTTCAACCAGCACACGACCTTTTTTCTCAAGCTCCTGAATATTTGGCTGAGTGACACCAAAACGGTCAATACGCGTACGAAGAATATTAAATGCATTATCAATTGCACTCTCAGATTCTGCCCGAACTACTTTTAACACTTCTGAATTAGGCGTGTTATATTCCACTTGCCCTTTTAGCTCAATGGTATTGAAAATAGTCGATAACTGCGCATTAGGATCCAACTCTTCAAATTTCTCGCCAAATAGGGTCACGAAATCTTTACCTGAATTTTTTTCTGCTTCTTCCGCCGCTTTCAGAGCCTGCTGGAAAGTTGGATCGGTATTGTAATTAGACAACGCATTTACAACGTCAGCTACTTTTACCTCTAAAATCAGGTTCATTCCTCCTTTCAAGTCAAGACCAAAATTGATCTCACGCTCCTTACATTCTCTGAACGTATAATCTCTTGCAATCCACAAGAAACTATAGACCGTTTCATTTGCGATAGAGTCCAGATATACATATTCCTTTTGCGGATCTCCATTTGCAAAAGCCTTCGCATCTGCTTCAACACTGCGCGTCTTGTAAGTAAAAAATAGTTGATATAAACTAACTAAAGCCAGGAGAATGGCAAATAGTCTTATCGCTCCTTTGTTCTGCATCTGTTAGTAATTTTTTATTTTATTCGATTTGGTACATTTTACGTCTTAATCGCGCAAATATATTGATTTTTTTAAAAAACACCGTTTATTTACTTACTTGATATTGGTCCTATAAGTAGATAAAACGCAAATTATTTAACTATTCTAGCTAACAGAAAAAGAAAAGATTAATTGTCGGAGTAGAAAAACAGCAGCCTTAATACGAAAAACTAATCGTATTGCCACACATTCACAGGTCGATTCGAGGCAACTCTATAGATTTGATAAAAGACAGAAGCAAATATCACTCCAATCATAAAAAGTGCTATAATTAAAAAATAACCACTGTTAATCAAATCAAAATAAGCAAAACGCTGGCCCCATAAATTTAACATTAAGTAAGTGGGGATCATTGCAACCAAAACACCACTAATCGAATAAATCCCAAAGACAGAAAAAACATTTAGCATGATCGTTTGCCTGGAGGCACCTAATATTTTTTTGATACCAATGGGACGGGCTTTGAACTCCGCCACAAATGCTGAAAGAGCAATTATACCAAGAACAGTCATAAAAAGAGCTAAAAAAGAAATAACAGAAGTAATTTTAGCAATTCTAACATCTTCATCATAGAGTGCACTTAATCGATCGTCAAGCCTTTCCCATTCAAAAGGAGATCCTTCCGTGTATTTTTTCCATACATTACCCAAACTATCAATAGAGCTTTCACTAATATTTTCAGTAAATGCGACCAACATGTATGGTAAACTTCCAACATCAGGAGCGAGAAAAATAGCTTGAGGTTGAATTTTATGATATAACGATTGAAAATAATAATCTCGTAACACGCCTACCACGGTCATATCCCAATCTTTAACACCTAAAAAACCAAGCCTTTCACCCAAAGGTTTTTTAATATTAAACTCCTTGATAGCAGTCATATTCAACAACACGCCCATCGTATCCGACTTACTATCTCCTAAAAAACGACCCGCCTTAAGAGTAAGTCCAAGAGTTTCAAAATAATCCTCATCAGTGATAATAAACGAGAGTTTAACAATCTCATGCTTGCCATTAGTATTGACTTCGAAAGGTGTAACTGCTAATTCATCTCCTGGAATATTCCAACAACCAGCAACGTTCCTTACGCCATCAATGTTTTTAACCTCAGCCTTAAATGCAGACACATCCATTCCAAGAGTTCTGGCACGCTTAATTACAAGTATATTTTCTGATCTATAGCCCAAGTCAGCATTACGCATATAGTTAATTTGCCACCACATTCCAGCCACCATAATTAACAAAAAGACTGTCACTGCAATTTGACAAGACACCAACACTCCCCTTAGAACAAAACCAATTTTTCCAAACTTATGCAACTCTAACGTATCTTGCCTGGACCGCATCCCTGAGAAAAAGAAAGCCGGATAACTCCCAATCAAAATCCCAACCACCACCACAATGGACAAAATCCAAAATAGATCCATTAAACTATGAACGCGCAAAAAAGCAATATTCAACCCAAAAAAAGAATTCATAAGGGGTAACATCAACTCAAGAAGCACCAACCCTAAAAACATGGCACTAACACTGTACAATATAGCCTCAGTTAAAAATTGAATAACCAGCTGGAATTTAACAGCACCTAATAGTTTTCGCAATCCAACCTCATGAAATCTTCGATTAGCTCTAGATGTCGTTAAATTTATAAAATTCACACAGGTAATTAGCAAAATCAGAACCGCAGCAAAAACTAATAAATTTACATATATCAAATTCGAATTATTCTCCAATTCATTATCCAGGCTGGAAAATAGATGAATCTCTTGAATGGGCTGCAAAAAAAAATCAATTACAATCGTCCTTTGAGCATCTTGATCCATTATATTTCTCAATTGAGACTCGACAAAACCTAATTTCTCGTTATTCACTTTTAGCTCAAAATCGTTAATGCTTACAAATGGTTTAAACTTAAGATAAGTATAGCACTTTAAATCAAGCCAATCTTCATGCCAGTTCTTAGCCAATAAAGAATCCCCTTTCTGAATCAAAATATCATCAATGGATTGCATCGATGCCATAAAATCAAAATGAAAATGGGAGGCATCGGGCATATCTTCACATATGCCAACAACCCGGAATTTGTACTCTTCCCGAGTAATGGTTTTACCAATTGGGTCCGCGTAGCCAAAATACTTTTTCGCTGTGGAGCGAGTAATAACAACATTTCCAGCAGATGTTAAGTCAAATTCACCAGCTACTAAAGGCAAATCAAAGATTCGGAAAAATAAAGAGTCTCCAAAAAAGAATTTTTCTTCACCAAACTTCTTCTCATCATAGGCAATTAACTTATTCGATCCCACATAAATACGAACAACATCTTGGACTTCCTCAAATTTCCGCAATAAATCACCAAGCGGCATCGGCGTGGGCGCACCATTTACGACATCAGTTCCAATAACCCCTTTTGTAGTATAGCGATAAATTAAATCACTCTCCGAAAACTGCGAATCAAAACTTAATTCATACTTGACTAATAACAATATCATCACACTAATAGCCACTCCAATAGAAAGCCCAGCAATATTCATGGCCGCATACCATCCCTGCTTTTTAATATTGCGAATAGCTACCTTTATATGGTGACCAATCATCATACTTACAATCTATTTTTAATATTTTCAGTAACAATATGACCATCAAAAATTTGAATAATACGCTGAGCCTTTTCAGCATCAGAGGCTGAATGAGTAGCCATCAAAATTGTTCGACCATGCTCGTTAAGAGAAGATAAAACTTCAAGTATTTTATCGCCATCTGCTGAATTCAAACTCCCAGTGGGCTCATCAGCCAAGATTAAATCAGGATCCACAGCTAAGGCCCGACCAATAGCCACTAACTGCTGTTGCAATCCAGATAACTGTCTGGGAAAATATTTCTTACGGTGTGCAATATTCATTTTCTCCAGCATCTCATTTACCTTTTTGAGCCGTTCTTTTTTTGAATATTTAAGATACTGTAAGGGCAGCTCAATGTTCTCACCGGCCGTTAATTCCTCAATCAAACCAAAATTCTGGAAAACAAAACCAACACTCCCTCGTCGAAGATTAATCCTCTGACGCTCTTTCAACTGGGTTATTTCATGCCCCAGGTAAAAAAACTCCCCTGAAGTAGGGACATCAACTAGTCCTAAAATATTTAACAAGGATGTTTTTCCACTCCCGGAAGGGCCAAGGATAGCAACAAACTCTCCATTCTCAATATCAACATTGACATTTCGCAAAACTACATTTTCAAAGCCTTCACTTCTAAATGTCTTTACTATATTTCGGGCATGAATCATGATTAGTATAAAATTGTTCGATTTCGGGACAGGCACTGTACGTTATCGTACAGGCGGATATAATATATACTCCTAAATAATATAACTATTTAATACTTGACTTATTTAATATTTTCATTAAAATGATCATAACACCCTGTTCTTTAACTATTAATACTTAATCATCAAAAAATATTCACTACTACTACATATAATCCATAGAAAATTAACTCACTTTTCATGCCACACTCCTTATTGTCTTATTTTCAAGCTAAATACAAAATAGGCACCTTTTTTGAGTATAGCTAACTGCTGAAAAACGTTCGAATCCGAACAATCAAGTACTGCAATTATTATAGAAAGTGGTATATTTATTTCGAAAAATAATGACTAATGACTAAGAAAAACGGACGCATCCTAGCTATTGACGATAATGCAGATATATTATTTGCACTCAAGCTCTTACTAAAGCCCCACATTGAACACATCGTCACCTCAACGGATCCAAATAAAATTCCCGATTTAATGGCCGACGACACCTTTGATGTCATATTATTAGATATGAATTTTACCAAGGATGCAATAAGCGGGCAGGAAGGTTTCCATTGGCTGAATAAAATTCTTGAAATTGACGCCTCAGCCGTTGTTCTTTTCATTACAGCATATGGAGATGTCGAAAAATCCGTTAAAGCAATCAAAGCGGGAGCAACAGATTTCATTTTAAAACCTTGGCAAAACGAAAAATTACTTGCAACCATTTCCTCCGCTATCAAGCTTCGACAATCCAGAAATGAAGTGAGCGAGCTGAAAAGTAAACAGCGTGAAATAAATACCATTCTTGATCAACCATTCGCCGACTTCATTGGTGTTTCACCTGGTATGCAAACTGTTTTTAACACCATTAAAAAAGTAGCCCAAACCGATGCCAACATACTTATATTAGGTGAAAACGGAACCGGCAAAGAACTTGTTGCCAGAGCACTACACAGAAGCTCTCTGCGTCACAATGAAAGCTTCATCAGTGTTGATCTTGGCGCATTGAGCGAAAGCCTATTCGAAAGCGAACTCTTTGGACACGTTAAAGGTGCTTTTACTGACGCCAAGGCAGATCGACCCGGAAGATTTGAACTAGCTTCAGGCGGAACTATCTTCCTGGATGAAATTGGAAACTTATCATTACCGCTTCAAGCAAAACTACTCACCGTATTAGAACGTCGAGAAGTGACCCGCGTTGGTGCCAACAAACCCAAACCAATTGACATCCGGCTTATTTGCGCTACAAACATGAATTTAAAGCAAATGGCAGCAGAAGACAAATATCGACAGGATCTTATTTACCGGATAAATACAGTCGAAATAGAACTTCCTCCATTGCGCGAACGCCCCGAGGACATTCCTGTTTTAGCAGATCATTTCTTGAACATATTCTCAAAAAAATACAAAAAGAAAGTCAACAAATTATCTGCAAAGGCCATCAAAAAGCTGACCAGCTACCCATGGCCGGGAAACGTCAGAGAATTCCAGCACATCTTAGAACGGACGGTTATCATGAGTGAATCTCCCAATCTGGAAGAGGCCGATTTCCAGTTAACTTCCATCCCAACATCATCTGAAGGGTTTGAATTCGACACTTTTGATCTTGAGGAAATCGAAAAACAAATCATCGAAAAGGTACTCCGAATCAACCGTGGAAATGTATCAAAAGCCGCAGCTGACTTAGGATTAACCCGCACATCACTTTACAGGAGATTAGAAAAACATGGTTTATAATAACTTTCGAATTAATTTCATCATCAGGACCCTACTCCTAGCAGGGTCCATGTTTACATTTTTCTATCTCTATTTTACTACGGAACTTACCATGACGCTCGTACTGATCGGTCTACTAATTGCCTTTCAAATAGTGGCCATGATTCATTATGTTGACCGTACAAACCGAGTTCTCAATAATTTCCTGGAATCAATTCGCTATTCGGATTTTACCCGAACCTTTCAAGTGGAAAGCCTGGATTCGTCCTTTGATAAACTAAAAAAATCCTTTAACGAAGTAATAAAGGACTTTCAGGAGGTAAGGGCAGAGAAAGAAGAAAACTACTACTATCTCCAAACCGTCATCCAACACATTGGAATCTCCCTAATAGCCTACAATAAAGATGGTAAGGTGGAATTAATCAACAACGCAACAAAAAAATTATTTCAGGTTCGATCACTCAACAACATCCAATCACTAAAAGAATTTAGTCCTGAATTAGTGCAAAAACTACTTACTATAAGACATGGTGAAAATACTCTTATCCGAGTTCAGGAAAAAGATGAACTTCTACAATTAGCCATATATGCTACTGAATTTAAAATACATAACCGAACAATATTATTAACTTCCATTAAGAATATTCAGGATGAACTGGAAGAAAAGGAAATGGAATCCTGGCAAAAACTTATTCGCGTGCTAACGCATGAGATCATGAATTCCATCACACCCATTTCATCACTTTCCTCTACCATATCAATGATATTAAAAGATTTATCTGGAAACCTAGAGGGAAAGAATATTGATCCCGAGGATATTGAAACCATCAAGGAAGTGGATGGAGCTTTAGAAACGATCCATAAACGAACAGATGGCTTACTTCATTTTGTAAATACCTACCGAGATTTAACAAAAATACCTACGCCAACCTTTTCAATATTTGTAATTCGAACACTCTTTACAAATATAAAACTCCTCTTAGAAGAAGAAATGAAGGCCAAGAATATTCTTTGTAATGTAAGAATAGAACCGGAATCTCTGGAATTATCAGCTGATGAGAAATTAATTGAGCAAGTTATTATTAATCTGGTAAAAAATGCCATTCAAGCTCTGGACGGACACCCCTCGCCAAAAATCGAATTATACGCTTTCCTTAACAAACGAGGACGCATTACAATTCAGGTTACAGATAATGGCCAGGGTATCCTTCCAAATGTACTGGATAAAATTTTCATCCCATTCTTCACCACAAAACCCCAAGGGTCGGGTATTGGATTAAGTCTATCAAAACAAATACTACGTCTTCACGGCGGTAATATCTCTGCTTATTCAGAACCCGATAAAGAAACAAAATTTACCTTAACTTTTTAGCCATTGTGGCTTTTCAAGCGATTGAACATAACAGCTAAATGAGCATACAATGAAGTGTTCTGAACGACCACATCATCATCGACTTTAATTCGTACGGGAGTAAAATTCCAGATAGCCTTTATCCCACCTTCAATCATTGACAAAGATACATCCTGAGCTTTATCAACCGGTACAGTTAATATACCAATTTGAACACCTGCATTAGACATATTTTTAAATTCGTCAAAATGATAAATGGGTACCCCTTCTATTTTCCGACCAACTACATCCGGATTCACATCAAATGCAGCGACAACTTTTAATCCAAATTGTTTTAATCCATGATCATGCAATAACGCGCGACCTAAGCTTCCAACACCAAACAAATAGGCTTCATCAATTACTGTAAAACCCAGAAAACTTTCCAACTCATCAATTAATGGTTCTACCTCGTATCCGACGCGAGTTTTACCAACAATACTAGTATAAGATAAGTCTTTTGTTACTTGTGTAGGATCTACTCCCATATCCCGGGCAATTAATGTAGATGAAATATGTTTCAATCCCTCTTTCCTGGCCAGTTTTAAATATGCCAAATAACAAGGCATACGCCGGAGTGCCGGCTCTGGAACCAGATAGTTCTTTTTACGATTTCCTTGAGACATTGCGAATGTTTTGTAATTTATACATTACAAATGTAGGTAAGTTTTTTATTGCAGATTAAATTCTCTAAATAAAACCACAAAATTTCCTCACTCTTTAGAACCAATCTAACTTATAGCCATAAAAAAACGAGAAAAACTAATGTCCTTCTCGTTTTGTGGGCGATGAGGGATTCGAACCCCCGACCCCTTGGGTGTAAACCAAGTGCTCTGAACCAGCTGAGCTAATCGCCCTTTTGGGTATTTATTGGTGGGCTGTGAGGGATTCGAACCCCCGACCCCTTGGGTGTAAACCAAGTGCTCTGAACCAGCTGAGCTAACAGCCCCAAAATTTCAACTTTCTCGGTGGGCGATGAGGGATTCGAACCCCCGACCCCTTGGGTGTAAACCAAGTGCTCTGAACCAGCTGAGCTAATCGCCCGAAAATATTCAACACAAAATTGGTGGGCGATGAGGGATTCGAACCCCCGACCCCTTGGGTGTAAACCAAGTGCTCTGAACCAGCTGAGCTAATCGCCCTTTCCTTTGAAAAGCGATGCAAATGTAGATTTCTTTTTGATCTCCTCCAAATAAAAAATCACTTTTTACAAAACATCTGCCACGACAAAAGTACTACCACCGATAAAAATCAAATCATTGCTACCTGCATTTTTTTTTGCAGCATCCAATGCGATTAGCGGATTCTCATAGATTTCACCTTCCAAACCATGTTTTTTGGCTTGGTGTTTCAATTCAAAAGGGTCCAAACTTCGCGGAATAGAAGCTCGTGTAAAATAATATTGGGCCTCTTTTGGCAAAATATCCAGTACTGCCTCATGATCTTTATCATTGACCATTCCCAGTACAAAATGCAATTTTTCATGGGCAGTATTTTTAATTTGGACAACAACAGCTTCAATTCCATCTTGATTATGTCCGGTGTCACATACTATTCGGGGATTAGATCCAAGGTAGTGCCAACGCCCTAACAAGCCTGTATTCTCGCATACTCTTTCTAAACCATTATAAACATCTGATTTTGGTATCTTAAATCCCTTCTCTCTTATATGATCAATCGCACACAAAATAGTTAGTATATTTTTTTGTTGGTACAACCCTAACAAATCCAATTTCAAATCAGGATAAACCAATGTGTCTTTTTGATACACCTGAAGAATTTGCTTATTATCCACCGAAAACGTAGCCACTGAAACACGATACTTTTGATCTGCAAATTCAATGCTTGTTCCTTTTTCACTGGCAATTTCCTGAAAAATACGTTGAGTCTCAGATTGTGTTTGTCCAATAACAACAGGTATGCCTGCTTTTATAATACCACCTTTCTCTTTCGCAATTTCCGCCTTAGTCGAGCCTAAAAATGCAGTATGATCCATTCCAATATTAGTGATAACAGAAACTTCGGGTTCAATAATGTTCGTTGAATCCAATCGCCCCCCCATCCCAACTTCAATTACAGCAACATCAACAGCTTCTTTTTGAAAATAATCAAACGCCATCGCTACCGTCATCTCAAAGAAAGAGGGTTTCAGTTCATCCAATAAATCCCGACTATCCTCAACAAAATTAATAACTGCACTTTCAGTCATCATCATTCCATTTACCCGAATACGCTCTCTAAAATCCTTTAAGTGAGGTGATGTATACAACCCCACCTTATATCCAGCCTCCTGAAGAACCGAAGCCAAAGAATGAGAAACAGACCCTTTACCATTGGTTCCTGCTACATGAATTGTTTTATATGTTTTATGCGGATTTCCAAATGCGGCATCTATTCGAAGAGTTGTTTCAAGGTCAGCCTTATACGCCGCCTTTCCTATCCGCTGATACATGGGCAGCTGACTAAACAAAAAATCAAGCGTTTCCTGGTATGTCATATCAAGTTAAATATTGTAGGTTATCTATACAAATGCTGTTTTTTTCTTTATATTTAAAGAGAACAAAACCCCTTTTCATATGGCAAATAAAATTTTTATTCTAGACACCAATGTTCTCTTACACGACCACAAATGTATATACAACTTTCAGGAAAATGATGTAATCATTCCGATAGTTGTACTGGAAGAGTTGGATAAATTTAAAAAGGGAAATGACCTGATTAACTTTCAGGCCAGGGAGTTTGTGCGTGAGATGGATAAATTAGCTGGTGAAAAACTCTTTAAGGAAGGAATTCAACTGGGTGCTGAAAAAGGAAAACTTTTTGTGGCTACCGGAAAAAAACTACCTGAAGTAATGAAGGAATCCTTCAATGAAGTGACTGCTGATCATCGCATACTGGCAATTGCACTTCATATTAAGAATGAATTTAGCGATCGGCAATCCATCCTTATCACCAAGGACATTAACTTGCGACTGAAAGCAAAATCATTAGGACTAGCTTCAGAAGACTACGAAACGGATAAGGTTAAAAACATTGACATCCTCAACAAAGGTGTTAAGATTTATGAAGAATTTGATATCAAGGCGATCGAAGACCTCTATCAATTACAAGGTATTCCAAGAAGTCATTTTCCCATTCAAGACGAATTGCCAGCAAATCAGTATTTCGTCTTACGAAACGGCAACCAAAGCGTATTGGCCTATAACGATCCTGCGGACGAACTCATTAAGCGCGTTGAAAAGCATGGTGCTTTTGGCATCGAACCTCGCAACGCTGAACAAACTTTTTCACTTCATGCGTTATTAAATCCTGAAATCAAACTCATCTCTTTATCTGGAAAAGCAGGCACAGGAAAGACTTTATTAGCCCTTGCTGCAGCCTTACAGCAAAACAAACAATACAATCAAATTTTATTGGCACGACCAATTGTTGCCTTAGCCAATAGAGATTTAGGTTTTTTGCCTGGGGACGTGAATGAAAAAATCGGTCCCTACATGTTGCCATTATTTGATAATTTAGGCGTCATCAAAAGTCGATTTAAAGCATCCAGTAAGGAAATCTCCATCATTGATGAGATGTTAAAAGACGAGCGACTTATCATTACTCCCCTCGCCTACATAAGGGGACGAAGCCTATCCGATGCCTTTTTCATTGTTGATGAAGCACAAAACCTCACGCCCCACGAAGTAAAAACAATTATCACACGTGCGGGAGAAGGCACAAAGATCGTGTTCACTGGAGATGTTCAACAAATTGACTCCCCATATTTAGACATGCACTCCAATGGATTAGCTTACTTGACGGATAAAATGAAGGGACAAGAACTTTTTGCCCATGTAAATCTGATGAAGGGAGAAAGAAGCTACCTGGCTGAACTGGCCTCCGACCTATTATAAGCACAATTAACAAACTCATAACCAGCCGGATTTTAGCCATTCTGAAATCCGGCTCTTTCATAATAGTTTGGAATCAAACTAAAATAAAAGTCCTGCTCGAGGGCTGACCACTCAACTACTCTATTTTTTGCTATTTTTGCATTTTCAAAATAAAGAGGGGAAATGATTGATCAGTCGGTATTTGAGAATAAGAAGGTAGCATTTCACACGTTTGGATGCAAACTAAATTTCAGTGAAACATCTACTATTGCGCGCAGCATGATGGAAGCAGGATACAAAAAAGTAACCTTTTCTGACAAGGCAGATGTCTACGTATTCAACACATGCTCAGTAACTGAATTAGCAGATAAAAAATGTCGTCAAGTTATAAAAAAAGCTATTCGTACTAATCCCAATGCATTCATCGTTGTGACCGGATGTTTTGCACAACTAAAACCAGACACCATTGCCCACATCGAAGGTGTTGATCTGGTATTGGGCTCCAATGAAAAATTTGACATCGTCAATTATCTTGACAATACAAGCAAACGAATTGAGCCAGAAGTTCATGCCGGAAACATTGGAACAACAACCGAATTTAAACCCTCCTATTCATTTGGCGATCGTACCCGATGCTTTTTAAAAGTGCAGGACGGTTGTGACTACTTTTGCTCCTATTGCACCATTCCATTTGCCCGCGGACGTAGCAGAAGCGAAACCATTCTAAATACATTAAATCTAGCTCATAATGCAGCCAAAGACGGAGCTAAAGAGATTATTCTAACAGGGGTCAATATTGGTGATTTTGGAAAACAAAATGGGGAATCCTTCTTCAATTTGGTTCAGGAATTGGATAAAATTGAAGGAATAGAGAGGTATCGAATCTCCTCCATTGAACCCAATCTATTGACCGATGAAATTATTCATTTTGTGGCTTCTTCAAAAAAGTTTATGCCCCATTTTCACATCCCATTACAATCTGGATCGGATGACGTTCTTAAACTTATGAAACGAAAATATGACACTCAATTATTCGCTAATCGGGTTAGTCAAATCAAACAATTAATGCCCAACGCCTTCATAGGTGTTGATGTGATAGTAGGTGTCAGGGGAGAAACTGAACAAAACTTCAACCAAACACATCAATTTCTCGCTGATCTTGATATTTCACAATTGCATGTGTTCACCTATTCTGAACGACCTAACACTCAAGCTTTAAAAATTGATGAAGTAGTTCCTCTGGATGAACGCAAAAAAAGAAGCCAATTACTACATCTTTTATCGGATAAAAAGACGAAACTATTCTATAGAAAATACATCAACACAACTGCCACAATTCTCCTTGAAGGATCAGAGAAAGATGGGTTCATGACTGGTTATACAGCCAATTACATAAAGGCTGAATTACCCTATGACAAAACATTAATCAACACCTTAGTCAAGGTACAACTGAACCATTTGAACCTGGATGGTTTTAGCATGGTAGCAACTAAACTTTAATTTCATGGTTATAAATTACGAAATGCTATGTCAGAAAGTCGTAACTATTGTACGCAAAACAGGTGAATTTATTAAAAGCGAGCGCCATAAAAATCAGCTTAGCATTCAGTCAAAAGGAAAAAATGACTTGGTAACACATGTGGACAAAGCTTCAGAAGAACAACTCATCAACCATCTTGGTGAGCTAATTCCTAATTCGGGCTTCATTGCTGAAGAGCACTCAAACTTAAAGCAAGGCGACCAATTCTCCTGGATTATTGACCCCATTGACGGAACAACCAACTTTATACATGGATTATCACCCTATGCAATTAGCGTAGCACTTCAGGAAAACAATGAAACTGTCATTGGAGTAGTCTATGAACTAGGACTTGACGAATGCTTCTATTCATGGAAAGGTGGAAATGCGTATTGCAATGGTACCCCTATTAATACATCTTCCATAACCTCATTATCGGAAAGCCTGATTGCTACCGGATTCCCTTATTCCAACTACAACCGACTGGATCAATTCATGCAATCGTTACGTTTTTTTATGAATAACACGCAAGGAATTCGGCGAATGGGTTCTGCTGCAACTGACTTAGCATACGTGGCTTGTGGTAGGTTTGAATCCTTTTATGAATACAATCTCAAACCATGGGATGTTGCTGCCGGGGCATTTTTAGTTACCCAAGCCGGGGGCAAAGTGAGTGACTTCGGTGGCTGCAACAACTTCCTATTTGGTAGTGAAATCATTGCTTCAAATGAGCACACATACAACGACTTTCTATTTCATGTTAAACGATTAATGAACAACTAATGCAAGCCATCGGTTTTTACCTTATCTATGGCATTCTCTGGCTATTCAGTCTTCTGCCCTTAAGAATCCTTTATATCATTTCCGATATTCTATATGTATCTATTCGCTTCGGCGGCTACCGCAAAAAGGTTATTACTGATAATTTAAAATTTTCCTTCCCAAACTTATCCAATAAAGAAATTGGGGAAATCAGAAATAAATTCTATCAACATTTTAGCGACTTAATCCTTGAGACTATTAAAGTCCAAACCATGTCGGAAAAAGAAATGCGAAAGCGAGTAGTCTTCAAAAACTTAGAGAAAATCCATAAGCATTATAATGCAGATAAGGATGTAGTTGCAGTTTTAGGGCATTATGGTAACTGGGAGTGGATCACATCATTTAGCTTGCATATTGAAGCATTGGCATGTGACGTCTATCATGAACTTAAAAACCCTTATTTTGACCGTCACATGCTTAAATTAAGAAGCAGATGGGGGAATGCCAATTTTGAAATGAAATCCTCTGTAAGGGAAATAGTCAGGCTTCGCCAAAAGAAACAGCGCTTCGTTATTGGATTAATTGCGGATCAATCGCCTTCCAGAACAAAAATTCAATATTGCAGACCTTTTTTGAACCAAAACACACCGTTTATTCTGGGGCCTGAAAAAATTGCAAAATTAACAGAATCACCAGTCGTGTTTTTCCACATGAACAAAGTAAAAAGAGGATATTACGAAGTGAATATTATACCAATTTTGGAGAGTACTAAAGACTCTGATCAATACGAGATAACCAATAAACATGTTGACACGCTTGAAAGCATTATAAAACAACGTCCGGAACTGTGGTTATGGTCACATAAAAGATGGAAATACGCAGAAAACAGACATTTGAATCACGCTAATTAATCAAAAAACGCATGAGTAAGGTTGCTATTGTTATTCTCAACTGGAATGGTCAAAAACTTCTCGAAAAGTTCTTACCAGCCGTCATTCAAAACACAACATATGGTGATGCTGAAATAATTGTGGCAGACAATGCTTCCACGGATAATAGTCTCGCTTTTCTAAAGGACCACTATCCACTATTAAGAACTATTGCATTGGACCATAACTACGGATTTGCAGGAGGCTATAATAAAGCTCTAAAACAAGTCAATGCCGAATATTATCTACTTCTAAACAGTGATGTAGCCCCGGGCCCACGTTGGCTTGAACCGCTAATGAAAATCATGGAACAAAATCAAAAGATAGGAGCTTGTATGCCAAAAATAAAAGCCTATAATTCTCCAAAATCTTTTGAATATGCTGGGGCTTGCGGAGGCTTTATCGACATATTGGGATATCCATTTTGCCGCGGAAGAATACTTGACCACATTGAAACCGACGACCAACAATACAATAATGAATTACCCATTTTTTGGGCGAGTGGAGCAGCTTTACTCATTCATTCACACATTTATTTATCGGCAGGGGGATTAGATGAAGATTTCTTTGCTCACATGGAAGAAATTGACCTCTGCTGGAGAATAAAGAATATGGGATACCAAATTATAGTAGTTCCTTCTTCAGAAGTTTTCCACGTTGGAGGAGCCACTTTATCACAGCAAAATTCTCATAAAACTTTCTTAAACTTTAGAAATAATCTCTTAATGATGATTAAAAACCTATCCAGCAAATATTTTCTTGCTATTATACTATTACGACTATTTCTGGACGGTATTGCAGCATTTCATTTTTTACTCAAAAAAGAAACCCACCATTTCACAGCTGTATTTAAAGCTCACTTGGCTTTTTACTCATTACTTCCTCTCTTCATACGAAAACGCAAGAAGCTTAAACCATTCCATACGAGAATAAATCACCCTGAAGTTTATCCTCAAAGCGTTATCTGGGCCTTTTATATACAAAAAATAAAGCTATTCAGTCAATTGAAACATTTTTGGTTATAAAAATGGAACTATCTTCTCTAATTGATTACTTCTGGAACCTTTAACTAAAATCAATGAGTTCTTAAGTGGATTTTTCGATAGATACTGATTTACTGCTTCGAAGGAATTAAATCTAAGAGTCGGCATTTCAGGAGAAGATAAACCAGCAAACTCTTCCCCAACTAGAATTAACATGGCAATATTTAAACTAGATATTTGCGACAAAAGTTTATCATGTTCTAAACGACTATCTTCACCCAACTCCTTCATTCCTCCTAAAATAGCCACTTTATTACTATGAACCATCTGATCAAAATTTTGCATTGCTTCCATCATGCTTGAAGGATTAGCATTGTAGGCATCAAGAATAACTTTGCTATTTTCAGTTTCGAGATACTGTGACCTATTATTGGTGGGAAAATAACTATTTATTGCATCATTAATATCTTTAGATGAAATACCAAAATAAGTCCCCACGGCTATAGCACAAAGGACATTTTCAAGATTATAGTATCCAATTAAGTGGGTTTCTATTTTATTCGTACTGTACTTTGATTGCAAATACCAACTAACTGATAAAAAAGGACTATTTATCTTTTCCACATAACCTTTTACTGTTCCCTTTTCTATTCCATACTCGAATATATTAGTTAGATCTTTCCCCATTTCTTTCAGCTCCGGATTATCCCCATTCACAAAAACAAGTGCTGACTTTTCCTGAAGAAAACTATACAATTCACCCTTAGCCGTCTTAACACCTTCATAAGAACCAAAGCCCTCTAAATGGGCTTTTCCTACATTCGTTATTATTCCATAATCCGGTTCTGCAATCCGACATAAAAAATCGATCTCACCAATATGATTAGCACCCATTTCAACAACTCCAAAATCAATAGATTCATCCATCGATAAAATAGTTAAGGGAACTCCAATGTGATTATTTAAATTTCCTTTAGTGGCTTCAACATTAAACTTCTTTTTCAACACGGAATACACTAATTCTTTGGTGGTGGTTTTACCATTAGTACCTGTTATCCCAAGAATAGGTATATTTAATTTCCTCCGATGCAAAAGAGCAAGATCTTGTAACGTCTTTAACACATCAGGAACAACAATAACATTTGCAGCTACGGATAATTCCCTATCATCAGAAACAGCGAACGCAGCTCCTCTATTTAGCACATCGAGAACAAACTCATTACCATTAAAGCGCTCACCTCTTAGAGCAAAATAAATAGCTCCAACAGGACAATTGCGACTATCTGTTGATATTACTCTATGCTTTAAATACAATGCATAAATCCGTTCCAATTCTGTTTTCATAGTAGCAAAAATAAAAAAAGAGGTCGACAAAACTGCCGACCTCTATATATAAAATTGAAATTGTTCTCTACTTCTTTTTCCCTTGAACAGGGCTACCTACTCTGGTCATAGCACATCGGAAACCTAAATCATCACGACTTTCTCTTTCATCAAGAAAACGTCTTGATCCTGGACTTAACCAATAGGCGCGATCTCTCCAACCTCCTCCTTTGTAAACACGAGTACGATCAGATACTAAACTTCCCATCTGACTATCAGAAGTACCTGAATACATCGTTCCTGTATCACCTTCGGTATCTAACCATTCACTTCCAGTAGTAATATTAGAAACAGGATCTCCATCTAAAAAGTTTCGATTATCAGCTGTACGGTAATTCTTACGATCCAAAATATCTTTATCTGTTTCACCTCTATAGCGAATGCGCCCTAAACTATCTTTTTCTACAACATATCCCTCTTCATCCAGAACTTTTTGCTTAAACTCGTTACCCCGAAACGGACTAAACTCTTCAACATCTTCAAAGGATAATGGACGATACACATCAGCTACCCATTCATTGACATTTCCTGCCATGCAATATAAACCATAATCATTGGGATAATACGATTTCACATCCACAGTAATATCACCTTGGTCATTCAAATCACCTGCCATACCCATCATATCACCTCTTCCCCTCACAAAGTTGGCCATCATCTTTCCACGTTCATTCTTATCTTTATTTCGTACGATGTGACCATCCCACGGATAAATACGACGATCAGTCATGCGCTCATCATAAGAATTCCCAATTAAACCGGATGCAGCATATTCCCATTCTGCCTCAGTAGGTAGACGGTAACGAGGTAATAACATACCATCATCCCATCTTACACGACGTGTATCTTTATTGGGATCTAAATCCTCCAAAGGTTTTTTTCCGGCAATTCCTTCATATTGGCCTAATAAATACGCTTCAGTATTAAAATTATTCTCACCTTGCTGATTGATGTCAAGTTCAAGAATACCTTCCTCAATCATAATTAATTCATTAACACGATCTGTACGCCACTGACAAAAGTCATTTGCCTGCAACCAATTAACACCAACAACAGGGTATTCAGCATAAGCAGGGTGACGTAAATAATTCTCAACTTGAGGTTCATTGTATGCTAAAGGACGTCTCCATACTAATGTATCTGGCAAAGCCTTACGATATACTTCAGGATAATCAATGAATACACGTTGAATCCAATACAAGTACTCCCTATAATCGGAATTTCTTACTTCCGTCTCGTCCATATAAAAAGATGGCACAGTAACACGACGTGGTGTATTATTCCATTCGTAAAGTACATCCTGCTCAACTCGTCCCATGATGAAGGTACCTCCTTCAACAAAAACTAATCCTGGCCCAGATTCTTGTTCATAGCCGGCCTTATACTCAAACCCACCAAAATCAGGATTATTATATTCCCAACCAGTAACTGAAGAAACTGATTTGCTGCCTTTACCACCTCCACATGATGTCAGTGTAGCTAAGCTAAAAGCAAATACAGCCAATAAAATTCCGGAGTTAAATCTCATAGCTTTATGATCTTGTATTTTGTTTTTCAATTGATGAACATTTAAAACGTCAGTTAATATCCTGTAATAACTGCCTACGTTATACTGCAAATTTATAAAAAGGTTATACAAATAAACCTTTTCATGTGTTTTTTTTGTTTCTTCCAACCATCAATAGCGGATACAATTTTTCACTACATTAAACGTTAAAGATATAAATTTCTTGTGCAGTATCGCTTTTTTTTAATTAAAATGCAACTGTACACTCATTAAGTAGTATAATCCGATTGGTATAACGCCAAATTATTGGCTCTTGTTAAAGATATATGTGTAGAAAGAAAACATTTTGGATTACCCTTTTATATGTGGTAATGATATTTAAAGTAAGTCATGCGCAATCAGTAGGTTCCAATCAAACCATAACATGGAATAATAGTGATGAGTTACTCTATAACAATCAACTGCCGTCCTCTCAATTTTTCTATTTTGAAGAACAATCAGGAAGCGACGAAAACACTAGTTTGCCGTTTATCTTATTAAAATATGAGCTGAACACCAAATGTAACATTGATAGCATTATGGTTCATCTTAATGCCAATAAAACATCAGAGTTTTCAGAATATGAAAAAAAATACACTTTAGAAAATCTTTGTTCAGTTCCATCAACAATAATAAAAAGGATAGTAACCATTCGAAAAGTGGACTTTTTAGAATTACAAATATTTCCATTTCAAAAAAATCAGAAAAATCAATTATCAAAGAAAATCGACGAATTCTCCATTTCCATAAAATTACCCAAACAGCAACCAGCAATATTGAAAAGTAAAATAGAGGAGCTTCCTAAGACTTCTGTGCTAAATTCAGGTAAATGGGTGAAAATAAAAATTGACGAAACGGGCATTTATAAAATTCCTTATTCTACGCTGAAATCATGGGGATTTACAAATGCAGAACGTGTTAATGTTTTTGGAAACGGAGGAACAATGCTGCCCAAAGCCAATAGCGAACCGCGCCTAAATGATCTAGAGGAAAATGCTATTCTGCATCATGATAATGCCATCTATTTTTATGCTCAAGGCGCTGTTAAATGGACTTATGATCCTGATAAAGATTTATTTGTTCATCAACTTCATGATTACTCAGATGAAACCTACTATTATCTATCTGCAGATAAAGGAATGGGCAAAAGAATTGTTACAGAAGATAACGACCTTACGAATTTCACGCTTGAAACCGCTAATTTTGATAATTACGCTTACCATGAACTGGAGGAAACCAACCTGCTAAAATCAGGCAGAACCTGGTATGGAGAGCATTTTAAACAAAATTTGAGCGACTCTCGCAATTTTAATTTCACTTTTGAAAATATAGATATTTCACAACCTGTCACTTTATATACAGATGTTATCGCTTCATCAAACTCGGCTTCAAGTTTTAAAGTATTCATTAACAACTCCAATAACCCTCTGCAAACCATAACCATCCCTTCTGTATCCTACTCTGATAATACCGGAAGCTTTGCAAAAGCAGGAGTTGCTCAATCTACATTCAAATCGCTTTTAAAAGATATAGACGTTCGGTTAGAATATATTGGTTCTTCGAGTTCCAGAGGAGGCTGGCTAAATTTTATTTGTTTGAATGCACAAGAAGAATTAACACTGAAAAATAACAGCTTTCGAAGCTTTCGAAATAAAGATGTCACAGGTGCAGGGAACATTACCAAATTTACGATATCAAATACCGCTGCCTCAACTGTCATTTGGGATGTTACGAACCATACAAAGCCAATTGAGCAAAAGATTACCTTGACTGAAAATTCAGCTTCCTTTATCACTTCCACTGCTATTTTAAAAGAATTTGTAGCTATTGATTTAAAGGCCAATTTTGACGAACCTGCTTTTGTTGAGCAAATCGAAAATCAAAACTTGCATGGTCTTGACGTTCCTGATATGCTAATAATTTCACATCCTGACTTCTTGACTGAAGCCAATCGTTTAGCAAAAATTCATTTAGAGCACTCTGGTCTTGTTTCACAAGTAATTTTGCCAGAACAAATCTATAACGAATTCTCTTCAGGCAAACCAGATGTCAGCTCCATTAGAGACTTTGTAAAATACATGTATCAAAAAGATTCCAAATTAAAGTACCTATTGTTGTTTGGAGATGGCTCATATGACAATCGTTCTCAAGACAAAGAGAATACAAATAAAATCCTCACTTATCAATCCATTAACTCCATTGTTATTAAGGATTCTTATTCATCAGATGATTTTTATGGATTTCTGGATGAAAATGAAGGGGAAAATATCCAATTCAACAAACTGGATATTGGTATTGGTCGTTTGTGTGTAAACACACTGAAGGAAGCAAATGATGTGGTGAATAAAATTGAATCCTACTTATACTCCCAAAATAATAGCGACTGGCGCACAAAAGCGACTTTTATAGGTGATGATGGTGACTCCAATGTTCACATGAGAGATGCAGATCGTCTGACACAAAAAGTTAACAATGATTATCCTGAATTTAACCTGAATAAAATCTATCTGGATGCTTATCAAAAGACGATGGGAGCCAATGGTGCACACTATCCTGAGGTTAATAAAGCAATCAGTGATGCCATGAGTGAAGGTACACTCATATTTAATTATACTGGTCATGGCGGAGAAAAAGGTTTAGCGGCAGAAAAAATTGTTGAAATCTCAGACATCCAAGGATGGACTAATTTTGATCGTCTACCATTATTCGTCACTGCCACCTGTGAATTTAGTCGTTATGATGACAAACACGAAGCTTCTGCGGGAGAATATGTATTACTTAACCCCAATGGAGGGGGTATCGCACTATTAACAACTACTCGAATTGCCTGGTCTAATCAAAATTACGACATCAATAGTAACTTATACAAATACATCTTTGAAAAAGATAGTCATGGTGAAAAATTGCGACTTGGAGATATTATTCGATTAACAAAAGTTGCATCTAACAGCAACATAAACAAGCTTAACTTTACATTATTAGGAGATCCTGCGTTACAACTCAATTACCCGACCAATGATATTATCACAACTGCAATAAATGGATCAGATAATGTAGCTGCCTGGGATACTCTGAATGCCTTGTCGCATATTACTATTAACGGCAAAATCATTAACCCTAATTCGTCGGATTTGTTGTTTCACAAAGGAACAGCATCCGTTAGAGTTTTTGACAAACCAGTTACCATTCAAACCTTGGGCAACGACGGCAGCACTCCATTTGAATACGAATCATATGAAAATAGAATATTTACTGGTGATGTAGTTGTGAAAGACGGCACTTTTCAAGTTGATTTTATAGTTCCAAAGGATATTAGATACAATATTGATTATGGAAAAATAAGTTTCTATGGCATTGATTCAGATAACAATGATGCCTTTGGAGCTATTACATCCGTCTTAGTTGGAGGAATGACCGAAAATCCACCAATTGACAATGCAGGTCCCATACTAAAAGCAAAAATCAATAATACTATTTATATAAATGGTATAAGCACAGGTAATAATCCGCTCCTTTCATTAGATCTATTTGATGATAATGGAATTAACACAAGTGGATCTGGCATAGGACATGACATAACACTTGTCTTAAATGATGATCGCTCCAATACGCTTGTTCTTAATGAGTATTACTCTGCCTCAAAGGGAAGTTATCAACAAGGCATTCTCAACTACCAATTAAGCAATCTGGAAGAAGGATCACATACGATTACTATTAAGGCTTGGGATAACTTAAATAATTCATCGACTATTGATCTCAACATTGAGGTAATCAATACTGGTAGTCTTGCATTAAAAAATAGTTTTATAAGTCCAAATCCCGGAGCAGCCGGGCAAACACTGACGATTGGTTTCGATCACGATGCTCCCAATGAGTTAATCAAAGTGGAGCTTTCATTATATGCGTTGGATGGCCAACTGATTGATGTCTATGAAACATCTGTTCCATCAACAAACTTTTCAGCAAATCCTTTTACATATCCGATACCAGGCAGTGTGGGACAAGGTATTTATCTCATAAATTGCGAATGTCAATCCAACAATCAATCGGGCCATTTCTCAAAAAAAATAATCATTCTTAAATAATAAATACTAAACTTTGCAGTTTAGAAATATACTTGATCAACAGATCAGGCAACGTATGTATTGATAATTTTTAACAGAACAATTTGACATGAGGGGTAAATATATAGTAACCTTTGCACTACTAACATTAATTGCATTGCATTGTCCTACAATTTCAGCGCAATTGAATAATGGAGACAAACCAAGGGCTATCTCAACTGCAGTACCATTTTTAACCATTTCACCGGAATCTCGCGGTGGCGGTATGGGTGATGCGGGTGTCGCTTCATCTCCTGATATGAACTCACAATATCTGAATCCAGCAAAATATGCCTTTATTGAAGGTGATATGGGAGCTTCCGTGTCTTTTACCCCTTGGCTACGCAAACTGGTGAGTGACATTAACATGTTTTATGGCGCCTATTATATCCGATTAGATAAGATGCAAACCGTAAGTGCATCAATTCGCTATTTTGACTTGGGAGATATTGCGTATACCAATGAACAAGGAGGTGCTATAAACAATGGGAAGCCCAATGAGTTTGCTATTGATGCAGCCTACTCTCGCGTATTGTCAGATAAGGTATCTGGTGCCGTGGCCTTTCGTTATATCCGATCAGATTTAACCAATGGTTACACCGGAAATGATTATAATGATCCCGGAAGCGCCTTTGCTGCTGACGTCGCATTCTACTATAAAACAACGGCTAAAATTGGTAAGAAAAAGTCTGACATCAGTGCCGGTGTGAACATTTCAAATATTGGATCGAAGATTAGTTATGATGGCGGAAATACTAAGCAATTCCTCCCCACAAACTTGAAATTGGGAGCCGGATACGCCACCGAAATAGACCGTTACAATTCCATCGCATTTGTTCTTGACTTTAATAAACTCTTAGTCCCAACACCACAAATATTGGAGCCCGGAGAAGAGGATCCGAATAAAGACATTTCAGTTATTTCCGGTATTTTTAAATCATTTGGAGATGCGCCTGGAGGTTTCCAAGAAGAGTTACAAGAAATTAATGTTTCTGTGGGTGCTGAATACTGGTACAACAAGCAATTTGCCATGCGTGCCGGGTACTATCATCAACATGAAAACAAGGGTAATCAGAAATATGCTACTGCTGGTTTAGGTCTTAAATTTACCATGTTTACCCTGGATGCCTCCTATATTATACCCATCATACAAAACAATGCACTCGCCAATACCATGCGTTTTTCGTTGTCATTTGATTTAGATGAATTAAGAAAATAATCTAACAAATTTATTGACCATGAAGATTCGTGTAGGATTTGGATATGATGTGCATCAACTGGGAGAGAACGAAGAGCTTTGGATCGGTGGCATTCATGTACCTCATAGCAAAGGCAGTATCGGACACTCGGATGGAGATGTATTGATTCATGCCATCTGTGATGCTTTGTTGGGTGCTGCTAACTTAAGAGACATTGGCTATCATTTTCCTGATAACGATCCGTCGCTTAAGGGAATTGACAGTAAAATACTACTTGCCAAAACGATTGCCATTCTTCGTGAAGGAGGTTATGAAATTAGCAACATCGACTCTACCATTGCGCTAGAGAAACCAAAGGTGAAAGATCTTATTCCAGTCATGCAACAGACACTGGCTAATGTATTAAACATTGACCGTGAAGACATCGCCATCAAAGCAACCACCACGGAAAAACTAGGATTTGTAGGGAAGCAGGAAGGCATTGCGGCGTATGCAACCGTACTCATCACAAAATAGAATTCAGTTACAACTTATAAAATGATCAGGAGAACTTATGGGTTCTCCTTTTCGTTTTTAGTACATCTAATGACATTAAAAAAACAGGAACAATGCTGAATGACCACTTGAATAAACACACTGCAGTATTAGTTTATTTTTCTCATGACGCCTGCAATGTGTGCAAGGTATTAAAACCCAAAGTTGAATCGTTGCTAAACGAACAGTTTCCAAAAATGAAAATGCTATTTGTGGATACAAACCTTCAACCTGAAATTGCCGGCCAGCACCAGGTTTTTTCAGCACCTACCCTATTGGTATTTTTTGAAGGGAAAGAACATTTTCGGTTTAGTCGCAGTGTAAGTATTGAGCAGTTGCGACAAGCGATAGAAAGGCCTTATTCAATGCTTTTATAGAGTAAAAGGGAGCACTCCGAAGAGACACTCCCTTTTATCAAACACACCACCAGTAAAAAACTATTTGAATAACTGATCAATCAGCGAATCATCAGTTAGATTCGGTAAAGTTACTTTTAATTCCGGATTTGCTGCCATTGCCCGTTTTATTGCGAATATGGCCTCCTCATTACGTGCCCAGCTACGACGTGAAATACCATTATTCACATCCCACAACAGCATATTTCTCAAGCGACGATCCGCATCATCAGATCCGTCAATGACCATCCCAAATCCGCCATTCATCACTTCTCCCCAGCCAACACCACCGCCATTATGGATGGATACCCAGGTAGCGCCCCGGAAAGAATCGCCAATTACATTCTGTACAGCCATATCAGCAGTAAAGCGGGAGCCATCATAAATATTAGATGTTTCACGGAATGGGCTATCAGTTCCTGACACATCGTGGTGATCACGACCCAATACAATTGGCGCAGAGATACGCCCTTCTTTAATGGCCTGGTTAAATGCCGCCGCAATGCGAATACGGCCATCCGCATCGGCATATAAAATACGCGCCTGCGATCCCACCACCATCTTATTTTTTCCAGCCTCTTTAATCCAGTGGATATTATCAGCCATCTGCTGCTGAATTTCGGCTGGTGATTCTTTTCTTAATTCTTCCAGTACATCGGCTGCAATTTGGTCGGTTATTTCCAGATCTCGCGGATCATTGCTGGCACATACCCAACGGAAAGGACCAAACCCATAATCGAAACACATAGGACCCATAATATCCTGCACATAGGATGGGTATTTGAAATCGCCTTTTTCATTCAGGATATCCGCTCCGGCACGGCTGGATTCTAACAAGAAGGCATTGCCATAATCAAAGAAATACATGCCATTGGCCGTACATTTATTGATAGCCGCCACATGACGACGCAAACTCTCCTGTACTTTTTCTTTGAATAACTCAGGCTCGTCAGCCATCATGCGATTGGACTCTTCAAACGAAACGCCAACCGGATAATAACCACCAGCCCATGGATTATGCAGTGACGTTTGATCAGACCCCAATTCCACATGCACCCCTTCTTCGGCGAACTTCTCCCAAACATCTACCACATTTCCCTGGAAAGCGATGGAAACAGTTTCCTTACCGGCCTTAGCGCGAGCGATGCGCTTCACCAATTCATCCAAATCATCGATTACTTCGTCGACCCATCCTTGTGAATGACGGGTATTGGTAGCTTTGGGATTCACCTCAGCCGTGACGCTGACACAGCCGGCAATATTTCCGGCCTTAGGTTGAGCACCTGACATACCACCCAATCCGGCAGTGACAAATAGTTTCCCTCTTAGATCACTATCGCCGCCGGATATTTTTCGTCCGGCATTCATCACTGTAATAGTCGTTCCGTGCACAATCCCCTGCGGACCAATGTACATAAAGGAGCCCGCTGTCATCTGCCCGTATTGAGAAACACCCAAGGCATTGAATTTTTCCCAATCATCGGGTTTCGAATAATTAGGAATGACCATACCATTGGTTACGACCACACGAGGCGCATTCTTATGCGACGGATACAATCCCATGGGATGGCCACTGTACATTACCAACGTTTGCATATCAGTCATGGTGGCCAGATACTGCATCGTCAACCGGTATTGCGCCCAGTTTTGAAACACTGCGCCATTACCACCATAGGTGATTAATTCATGTGGATGTTGTGCCACCGCATAATCCAGGTTATTACAAATCATCAGCATGATAGCAGCCGCCTGACGCGATTGATGCGGAAACTGATCCAGGTGACGAGCCTTCATTTCGTAATCGGGACGCAGGCGGTACATGTATATGCGTCCGTAAGTATTCAGCTCTTCCAAAAACTCCGGTGCCAGTTCAGCGTGGTGCCGTTCCGGGAAATAACGCAAGGCATTCTTCAATGCCAGCTTCTTCTCCTCTTCGTTTAGTATATCCTTACGCTTCGGCGCATGATTGATGGCTGGATCATATAATTTTTTGGCCGGTAACACTTCAGGGATACCTTCCAGAATAGCAGATTTAAATTGATCTAACTCCATAACTTTTACTTATAGGTGTTAAACGATATTGTTTTGATCGCAAAATACAATGAATAATAAATGACGGGCATGACAAATTATACTTTTCCTTATTTTTTGATTCCCTCCACCAATACTATAACATACCATTATCTATGAGTATAATGATGTGCTCAATCATTCGATCGTCACCTGCCTCATCATATTCCGATTTTAAGTTGGAGCCGAACATACGTGCGACGGATTGCCAAAAAAAAGCCGTAAATCCACCCTTATATTCCTTTATAAGCGCATAACTGGTATCGCCTGTTTCGCGATCAATCAGCTTAATGAGCATCCGCCCTTGCGAGAACGTTAATTTACTCAGTGGCTCTTCAAATTCATCAAACAATTCTTTTTCGGCCTCCTTCAAAAACTTCTTTCGGGCTTTCTCACCTTCAATGGTCGCCAACTCATCGTTTATCCGTTGCAGCTTAGCGGCAGCCATCCGGGCATAGGGCAGCGTGACTTTCACATTGCGCACTAATTTGGAATAGCGCTTCACCTGCCGTTTACTTTTAAACCGATAAGGCGGCACAACAGCGACCTCCTCCAGGTTGATATGCGGCAACGTATCCCCGTTGACAATACGTTGCCGCAGGATAATATTATCTTTTGAGACAGGATCCTGCCCGGATGCCCGTAATCCCAGCAGAACCAACCCCACTAGTAAAAACAGCTTTGTGACCGGCCATGACCCGGCCACAAAGAATACGTTATTGGTTACTCCTTGCCAGTGCCAATTTAGTATTTTAAGATGGCCGGTCGTCATACTACAAATTTACATCTACACCAGAGAAAACAGCAAATATTAGACCGTCGATGCGTAATTATTTTTCAGATATGGAGGAACAGCCTGGAAAAACAGCCTGCTGACGCTATTGTTCCCGGATGCGTCAGTGGATGAACAAAAAAGAGGTGAAAGTTACCTTCCACCTCTTTTCACTTCTTCAACCGATGAACCGGGCACGTCTCTAACGTCGTCATCGGCCGAAGGGTCACTCACTTATTCGGCCGGCTCAAAGGTTAATTGCACTTTATCAGCGCCGGCAAAAAATTTCTTAGCTACTTGTTTCACGTCATTAATCGTTAAGTTATTCACAACATCCTCATAGTTGCCGGCTAAATCACCATTGATACCATGTACGTAGTAATTGTAAATAACACCCATCCAGTAGCCGTTATTTTCCTTGCTCTCAGCCCGGCCTTTCAGCAGGTTTTTCTTCACTTTATCCAAATCTTCCTGCGATGGACCGTCTTTCATCATCTTCTCAATCTCGGCATACACCAATGGAATCAGATCAGCAGATCGCTCCGGATCACAATCAAAATTGATGGACAGTGATCCTTCCGCTTTGGGATAATGACCGGTAGAAGCGCGCACGCCAACACCATAAGTGCCCCCCTCCTGTTCACGAATGGATTCGGTATAACGCAAATCCAGCACCCCATTTATAACTGACAAAGCAATTGAGTTGGCTGGTGTGTAGTCCAATTCATTGTTGTATTTAATGATCACCGTTGCTTTGGCCTCGGCCATTTTCAAGGGAATGTTCTTCACCGTTTCGCCGTCCGGGAGATTGACTTCACGGTCGATCCAATTCTCCGTGCGGTTGGTTGATTTTAGATTCCCAATGTATTTAGCCGCCATGGTTCTGGCTTCTGCTTCGGGTACATCACCCACAATGAAAAATGTAAAATCGGAGGCATCCTGAAAACGATCCAAATAGATCTCCTTCATGCGCTGGAACGACATATCGTTCAGAAATGACTCATCCATCAGGCGGGCACGGGGATGGTGATCGGCCATGATTAAGGTCACACTGTCGCGCAGGATTTTTTTAGGATCTTCTCCCTGATTGGCGATATACGCCCGGTAACGCGCCAATAGCGTATTGTAAGCCTCTTCATCGAAACGGGGCTGTTCAAAATGCAAATACAGCAACTGCATCATGGTTTCGAAATCCTGCGTGCGGCAGCCTCCTCCAAAACCTTCGGACAAGCCACTTAAGGTCGCATTGACAGAGGCACTCTTGCCGGTCAATACCTTATTCAGCGTAATGGCATCAAACGCTCCCACACCATAAGCGCCCATAAAATCGGTAGCCATGGAAGCCGACGGTACATCTGCATCGCCAAACAAGGACGATCCACCCTTGCTATAGGCACTCAAAGCCACTTTCTCCTTATTGTAATTGGCAAAACGATACACAACTTTGGCCTGGTTCTCAAAGGTCCATTCAACGGCATTCATGTCCTCCAAACGGCGGGTGTCCACCACTTTTGCTTCGGCCAGTTCACCGGCCACCAAAGAGGAAGCCACTGCTTCATCCACGTAGGCTTCAAGGGTGCTATCGTGCTCCACCTGATCGATGATGGCCAGCGCCTCGGCTTGGGTTAAATGGGTCACATCGTCCTTGTCCGGTCCGTTGATCACAATCACCCGGTTCTCTTCCTGAAGGGTATTGGCAGCCAGAGCTGACACCTCCTCCAAAGTAATTTGCGGGATGACTTGAGTGGCAAATGCATACTCGTAATCGATGCCCGACATGGGTTCGCCATCTAAATAATAACTTTTAAACTCGTTGCAATAGGCATCGTGTGACGTTTTATCCTTGCGCTTCAAGGCATTTTCATACCCCACCAACATATTCGTTTTGGCCCGTTCCAATTCACCAGCCGTAAAACCAAATCGTTTGGCCCGCACGGCCTCGCTTAAAATACCGGTCAAAGCCAATTCTTCTTCATTGGTTTTGGCAGTAGCCGATACATAAAACAAATCGGTGTTGCGCGTCAATCCGCTAAAGCCCACCCGGCCATTGATAAAGGGCGGATTTCCTTTTTGCAACAACTCGTTCACACGGGTGCCGATCATGGAACCATACAGGCTCTTGATCAAGCCCTCCCGGTAGTAGGCATGATTTTTTTCAGAAGCAGGTGTTGCGGGTGTTTTGATATAAAGGGCCACACTGGATTGCGTTGCTTCCTGATCGATGGCCAGGGCATACCGCGGTTCTTTATGAGCTGGTATTTCAACAGCGTAGCGCTCCATGGGATTTTCAACGGCCGGAATCCTGGAGAACAGGTCTTTCACCTTTTGCTCCATGGCGTCCACATCAAAATCCCCCACCATGGCAATGGCTTGCAGGTCGGTGCGGTACCAGTCGTGGTAGAAGTCGCGCAACGTTTGATAGTCGAAATTTTTAATCACGTCCAAATCCCCAATTACATCGCGTTTGGCATATTTGGCATGATTATATAACGCCGGCGAAGTAATGGCCCGCATGCGAAAACCAGCATCGCGACGGGTACGCCACTCTTCTGAAATCACCCCCCGTTCCGCATCAATCTCCTCTTCTGTCAACAAAAGGTAGTTAGACCAGTCATTCAACACCAATAAACAGGTATCTAATAAACCTTCGGGCCCAACGGGTACATTACTGATGTTGTACACCGTTTCTTCCTGACTGGTGTAGGCATTGATGTTACGCCCGAAAGCCACCCCATGACGCTCCAATGTATTGATGATGCCTTTGCCGTGGAAATTTTCTGTGCCATTAAAGGCCATGTGTTCCAGGAAATGCGCCAGGCCATTCTGTTCATCCTTTTCCAGGATAGCCCCTACATTTTGAATGATGTAAAAGCTGGCCCGTTCCTTGGGCTCTTCATTGTGACGAATGTAATAGGTCATGCCATTTTCCAGCACGCCCATTCGCACAGCCGGATCAACCGGCATTGGGGCCTGTAAATCGGCCTGCCCCCAAGCCATGTTCCAGGATACACACAAAGCGGTGAATCCAAAAAATAATTTATTCATAACGGTTAGTTTTTAAGAATTTCGAAAGTAATAATTTGTTACAAGACACTATTCATTTTAACTTAATTTTAACCTAAAACCAGATCAAACCCAGGAGCATCAACCCCTTCCTATCACTTTAAATGTATAAGCAGTGCGTCCCCAAAAAGCATTTAAGGGGAGCATCCACTCGTAAGACACGCCATCCGCCAAATGAGGTGACTGTTTTTTGTTTTTTTTCGACTATTCCTTGAAAAAATTTAAGCACATTGCGCCATCGCATCTGCAGACCTTCGATTTTGAATCCTTGGGCATTCATCCGTTGAGTCAAAAATTCAGAGCCATAGACTACCGCCCCACCAGGCCTGTGCATCAACTCAAGAACCGCATATTTCCTTACTATCAATGGTTTTGCAGACTAAAAGCAGGGTGTCTTCTGATTTTTAATAAAGCCTGCATGGCTATTGGATAAAAGCACCGGGTGTAGGGGAGCGAAACCCAATGAACAGAAAAAAAACATGACTTAGGGCCGACAGGAAAATTAGCGCACGACTATTCCTAACACAAGGTATCTAAGGGATTTTTATCCTTATTAACAGGATCGCTGGCACCTGAAAATAAGAAGTCCGCTATTCAGCATCTATTGTCCGTGTGCAAAAGGCCACTTTTTTCAGAAAACAGGCCATCTCCCCTGTCCAAACGGCTTTATGGAGCAATTTTGCCCCATTGTCCGTGTACCTTCCCTTTCGTTTAAAAAAGGCAGGCCTCCGACAGGGGCAATGGCCCTTCCGACGAAAAAAGCAGCTGATCGACCGGAGCGCTGGGCCATTTTTTTGAAAAAATACCGCATCGACCGTGCATATGAGCGTTTTCCCGAAAAAAGTAAGCCATCGTCCTCCGTCAATGGACGCATCGCCCCAAAATCCTGGTTGACGACGTCAAAAATGAATCGGAAAGAAAAAACGACTTGAATGTTACACCGGATCTTTTTAACTTGAATAGAGTAATTTATTAACCTCTAAAAATAAACATCCATGATTCAAAAAATTGTCCTCCGCACACGCAATGCCGAAATCAGCACCGTGTCCACACTTATTTATAATGATCTCTCACAACGTAATTTCACGGGCGATCCCTATCTGACCACTCAAATTGCGGCGTTGCATGGCAACAATGAATTAATGAAGCAAGCCCTCAACGAAACCACTACGGCATCCCTGCTTGCACCCAAAGATGAAAAGCGGGATGCCTCCCTGCGGGTTATTTATTATGAAGTGCAAGCCAAAACCCATTGGCCGGTTGAACCCATTAAAAATGCAGCGTTAACTGTGATGGAGGTGCTTGACAATTATGGCCTTGACACCGTTAGCTTGTCCTATGCCGATGAAAGCGCCAACATTAATGCCCTGCTGGAGGATTTCAAAAAGGCAGCAGTCGCCACGGCCATTCAAAGCCTACCCGGCCTGGAGGTGCTCATTGCGCAATTGCAACAGGATCAACAGGATTTTGAAACCTCCTTTTTACAGGCGGTAGATCAAAAAGTGGAGAACAAAAGACTGGCCTCAGCCTCGAGCCTAAACCGGCTATTGTGCAAGCAAATTAACGATGGCCTGGTGGTTTATCTCAATGCCATGGCCTTGGCCCAGCCTGCCACCTATAAAGCCTGTGCGGCGGTAGTGGCTGAAATCATAGAGCAGAATAACCGGCGGGTACGCAGCCGCCGGAAGGAAAAAGATGCGGTGAATGCCAATTAATGCATCGTTTATTTTGCAATTGTTGAAGTGAGGGTGTCCCGGGTAAAGTATGGGGGATGCCCTCCTTTCACATTCAAGGGGTGACTAAAGCATTGCTGGTTTAGTCACCCCTTGAATGTGAAAGAGTTTATTGAGTCATCCGCTGAATCGTTCAAACGGCAGCTTATTTCTGGCTCATCATCTGTTGCATTTGCATACGCACTTGTTGCGCTAGTTTTTCATTGGCTACACCTTTACCCAGCACCGCTTTGGCCTTGGCCGTTTGACCTTCTTTGGTATAGAGGTCGGCCAACAGGAAATACGTATCCACATAAGCAGGATGCAGTTTCAATACCTGCTCCAATGTTTTTAAGGCTTGCTGCTTCTGCCCTTGTGCATACTGATAATACCCATAGGTATAGCCATACTTGGGATTGTCTTTTTGTATGTCCCAGGCTTTTTGAGCAAATGCGAGTGATTCCTTGGGGTTTTTCTGCGCTACCAACACACTGAGGTTAAAAGCCGCCACAGCCGACGCCTCATTTATGTCCAACACCTTTCGATACACTTTTTCAGCTTCCTCCAGCTTGCCCATTTCACCCAATAGCAAGGCATAATTCAGATTGGTCGCTTCATTGGTCGGATCGATTTTAATGGCTTCCTTGAATTGCTGTTCGGCCTTCTCCGGTTGTCCAGTCATGGAATGAATCAACCCACTGTTCACAAAGGCCCCGATATTTTCGGGGTAGATTTTGCTACTATTGGTAAAATGGGTGAGCGCTTTCTCAAAATCATTGCGGTTGAAATAATAATTCCCCATGGCCGCCTGAGCTGCCCAATCATCCGGACGGGAGGTGCGGGAAGCAATGAATTCATCCAGTGCTTTGGTATAGGATGGCGTTCGCTTACCTTCCAGTAGTGCATCCGGTAAGGTGGATAAAGCCTCCGCAGTCGATACCCGCACCAGGCGGTAATCATCACTGGTCAGCCGCAAGAGACTATCCACGACACCCGGTAATTGCTGATAGGCGAACGAGGCAGCCGCCGATGCGCGCACCAAGGGCGATTCATGTTTCAAAGCCCTGAAAACAGTGGGCCACTTTTTAGCATCCTCACACTCCTGCAACAGACGAATCATGGCATTGGTGAACACTTCATCAAATTTACCTTCATCCACAAAGGCCAGCATCTGGTCCAGTTGCTTCCAGTTATCATCGCGTGCCTGCCGGATCAAACGGCCTTGCTCCAATAGTTTTTCCTGATGATTGGCTTTGTTCCACTTCAACAGGTGCTGATTGGCCCAATCCGGTGTTTTGTCAGCATGACAGATGTTACAGGCATTGGGTGAGCCAAATTCTTTGGTGGCCAGAGGTGCCGGTGGGCGCATGGAGTGATCACTGCGATGCATCCGTGCAAATTCGGTCATCGGCATGTGACAGGAAATACACCTGGACCCTTCTGAATCCACGGGGTGATGAGTATGTGCTTCCAGGTTACTGGCAATATCATTGTGGCAAGACGCACAGGCATCGTTGAAATTTTCATTTTTAAACCGGTAGCGTCCACTGGATGTATGGCAATGCACACAATCCAATTGACCCGATTGAGTACAGCCGCTCATCAGCCAGGAAGTATGCGTATAGTTTTCACCCAGGTCACGGCCATCGGGATAGAAGTCGCGATTCTCAATGGTAGTTAAATTGTAGTGATCAAAAAAACGTTCCCCCGGCGGAAAAGAGGACGTAATCGGACTCATCTTGGCATGGCAAGGGGCACAGGAGGCATTTTGCTGGTCGTGGGTAAAGGTACTGGTCACAATGATTTTCAAATCTTCCGGCACATTGCCTTCACCAGCTTCCATGCATACCCGCACGTGCTCGGCACTGGGCCCATGACACGTTTCGCAGTTGATCCCATTCTCTTTCCAGGTGGTATGATAGGAATTGGAGGCCAGGTTGAAATTGTTCTCCAGCTGACTGACGTGGCAACTGTAGCACGATGTATTGAAGGTAAAGCCAATGTGTTTCCACGGCAGGGCCTCGTCATCGGCTCCTTCCGTGAAATGGCGCATGGCACTTTCAGGGTTGTTATACCACTCTTTTTTATTGAGATCATAGGCCAGAGGCAAGACCTGCAAACGCCCTTTTTCAAACGGCGTCAGGAAATAATATACATTTTTGCCACCCAGTGCAAAGGTCGCCGTATAGGTTTTCGTTCCGTCGGGCCCCTTCTCCACGAATACTAAGCTATCCAGCCGGTTCTCCACCTGAAACAGCGAACTATCCACGGCAATTTCGGGACTTTGTGCCAACACTTCTGTTTTCACAAAGTCAGGGGTGATATTCTGCATGGCCAAACCATGATGCGAATTGCCCCACAGTTGATAGAAGCGCTCGTGACACTGTTTACAACCCACCGATCCATAATAATCTTCGGCCGTCTCCACGGTCTGATGATCGCCGGTCCACAAAGGCATAGCCACCCAAATGATGCCTGCCAGGGCAGCGACTATGACAATCAGCACAATTCCTTTTCTTTTCATTGTGATGCTATAATTTGATGATGTGTGTTTCTATTTTGCTGTTTACAGGAGTTATCCTGCTACTAAACGGAACAAGTTACTTATTATTCCATAAAATGTGACGCAGGGAAATTTCAAATATATTCAAGGTCCCGCGAGGGGCCACTTCCGTCTTATAAACCGTTTGATAAAACCAGGTCAGATTGGTTTCCCATCGGGCATTAAAGGGATAGCCCACACCAACACCGTACCGTCCGCGTTCAAAGCGCGCATCGGTATCCGTTTTTTTGATCACGTTCATGTTCCATTCGGCAGAAAGGGCATAAAACAGAGCTTTGGGCTGAACCGGTTTGCCATTGAAACCACTCCGCAAACCTATCTGATACCTGAAACGGGTTGAAAAATCCACATCGGAATTCCCATCCACCTGAAAAAATCGCTCCTCCAATCGAAAACGCTGCTTTAAGGCCATGACGTTCCAGAACGAGATGCGCATGTGAAACGATTGATGTGGCCGATATTCATGACGCACATTAGCAGCCTTGTCCTCATAATTATACATAAATCCCAAATCTAAGGCATAGCGGTCAGATAGTTTTCGTTCCAGGCTGCCCCTTATACCATAGCGTATCCAGTCGTTATCTCCGATTCCGATATAAGGACCGGCATCTAATTCTAACCTATAAAATTCATTGAAGCGAATGGATTCTTTATACAATATTCGGAGTTCAGCATTTTGCGAGATTATTGTGGCCGTATATCCCACAAAAAATAAAAAAAACAGGTACTTTCTCATCTTGTCAACCCTATGCAGCTTTATTTGTTATAAACCAATAGCAAATATATAAAAACCGCATAGATTCTAGTAAAGGAAAGAACAGAGCCATGGTTGAATCACATTATCCATTCATTATTATTGGGGGTAGCATCACCGCCTATAGTGCCATCCAAACATTCCGAGAGTACGACATTGACTCACGCATCCTGCTGGTTTCAGGCGAAGACCGGCTGCCTTACAAGCGTACCAAAATCAATAAACACATCATCCGGGGCTTCGACAAAGAGGAGTTTCGTTTGGCTGATGAAATCTGGTATACCCAAAACAAGGTGGATTTATTGCCGGATTGGGTGGTGGATTTAAATCCTGCTACCAAAACCATCACCACCAAAGGCCACCATCAATTTACTTTCGGCCGACTGCTCCTGGCAACGGGTGCCGCCTCGGTCATTCCGCAAATAGCGGGGCTTACGCTTGCCGATTATCACAAAGTACAAAATGCCGCCGATGTGGAAAAACTGATTTCTACCTGCCAGCAGGCCCAGTCATTCCTCATCATAGGAGCCGGTGTGGAGGGCCTTGAAACAGCGGATCAGCTGGTGCGAAAAGGAAAAAAAATAGTGATGGTAAATCGCTTGCCCCATCCCATGCAAAAACTTTTTCCGGAGAGCATCACCGATGTGTTGAAGGCCGAAATGAAGAAAAAAGGGGTCGACTTTTTTGGGGGCATCACGGTGTCAGCCGTCCGCAAAAACAATCAGGGCAGCTATGAGGCAATGCTAAAAGGCCAACGCTATGTTTTTGATGCCGTCATAGCGTGCACCGGTGCCATTCCTAATATTACACTGGCCAAACAAGCCGGGCTAAAAACGGATCGGGGCATCGTGGTCAATCAATGGCTTCAAACCTCCCACCCGCATATTTTTGCGGCGGGTGATGTGGCCCAGCACGCAGGTGGTTACATCACAGGCCTGTGGCATGCGGCCCAATATCAAGGCAAAATAGTGGCGCAGAACGTCAATAAATATTGTATGAAATTCGACGCCCCTCCATTTCGTCTAAAGACAGAAGTATTTAATCTATATTTGTTTTCAGCAGCCTATGACTCGGTTGTTCCCGGCGAAATGGAGATCATCAATGAAACAGCAGGTAACGTGTCACGCATCCTTTATTTCAAAGAAGGTAAGTTAAAAGCAGCAGTTATGATGAATGACAAAGAACGGGCTAAAACCTATCAACAGGCTTTAATGGAAGAATGGAGTATGGGGAAAATAAAAAATAAGCTACCGCTTCGTCCTCCAATGCCCTTTAAGTTTTCGCCTTCAAAATAATGATTTATCCCCTGTTTCGATCAAATAAAGAAGAAGGATCATTTTTTTAAATCAATAGGCTTCTTAAATTCGCGGCCAGAAGAAGAACACATACCTAAAAATAAACCTATTCAACAATGATTAAAACGATTGAAACAGGCGTTTTTTCAGAAATTGGAGAGTTAGAAGGCGTTATTTTACACACGCCGGGCAAAGAGGTGGAGAACATGACTCCCTCCAATGCTGAGCGCGCACTCTATAGCGATATTCTAAACCTCTCGGTAGCTGTTGAAGAATACCAACAATTGGAAGGCGTTTTAAACCGGGTAACGCAAACCTACCAGGTAAAAAACTTGCTGGCTGAGATTTTAGAACATCCAAAAATCCGTTTGAGCCTCATTGAAAAGATCTGCGCTTTTGAACAAGTACTAAATATCAAAGAAGATCTTTTAGAGTTATCATCCATCGAATTAGCACGTCAGTTGATTGAGGGGGTTGTCTTAAAGAAAGATTCACTGACCACTTTCATGGCCGATGATCGCTACTCTTTGCGGCCACTGCACAATTTCTTTTTTACCCGTGACGCCAGTGTCACGATGGGTGATAAAGTATTAATTTCCAAAATGGCCAACCGTGTCAGAGAGCGTGAAGCCATTGTGATGGAAGCAATCTTCAATCATTCCCAGCATTTCAAAACAACGACGGTCAATCCATTGAACTTTTACAATGTGGGTGCCGAAACAACCATTGAAGGTGGTGATGTTCTGATTGCCCGCAACGATATTACAGTGATTGGGAGCAGTGCCCGTACCACGACACAGGGAATTGATTTTATTGTCAATCAACTAAAGCATAAAAAAGAACGTCAGTATGTAGTAGTTCAGCAATTGCCGGATGCACCGGAATCGTTTATCCACCTGGACATGGTATTTACCTTCCTGGATAAAGATGCCTGCATGGTGTATGAACCACTGATTATGAAATCCAACAAATACAGCACCATTCTCATCACGATTGACAATGGTGAAGTGGCATCGATTGAGAAAAAAGATAACCTGGTAACTTGTCTGAAAGAATTAGGGATGGACTTGAAACCGGTGTATTGTGGTGGCTCGAAAGATATTTGGGTGCAGGAACGTGAACAATGGCATAGCGGTGCCAACTTTTTTGCCATGGGACCCGGGAAAGTATTGGGTTATGCCCGCAACGTGTATACCATGGAAGAGATGAATAACAACGGTTTTGAAATCATTCGTGCCAATGATGTGATTACCGGTAAGATTGATTTAAAAGACTACGAAAAATACGTAGTGACCATTGGCGGATCAGAATTGGCCCGTGGTGGAGGTGGTGCACGATGCATGACCATGCCGGTGCGTCGCAAACCGATGAAATGGTAGAACTAAGAAATACTCAGCGGGTGCTAAAGGAATAATTCCTTAGTCACCCGCTGAATAGCTTAATACAAACTCTAACCAACCAGCTTCTGAACCAATTCTGAAGCTTCCTTAAGCGTGATCGCTGAATACACTTTCAAACCGGATTCATCAATAATTTTCTTTCCCCCTTCGGCATTGGTACCTTGCAGTCGCACAATGATGGGTACTTCAATTTCACCTATTTTATTATAAGCCTCAACTACGCCTTGAGCCACCCGATCGCAGCGCACAATACCACCGAAAATATTGATCAAAATGGCTTTCACATTGGGATCATTCAAAATAATTTTAAGACCCGCTTCAACGGTCGTCGCATTGGCCCCTCCTCCCACGTCGAGGAAATTGGCCGGTTCACCACCGGACAATTTAATGATGTCCATAGTCGCCATGGCTAAGCCGGCACCATTCACCATGCAGCCCACATTACCATCCAGCTTCACAAAATTCAGATTGCTTTTGGACGCTTCGGTTTCAGCCGGATCTTCTTCATTCAAATCGCGCATGGCTTCGTAATCGGGGTGCCTGAACAAGGCATTATCATCCAGGTTTACTTTGGCATCCACCGCTAAAATCAGATGATCCGATGTTTTTAAAACCGGATTGATCTCAAACATGGAAGCATCCGTTCCTAAATAAGCCTTATAAAGCGAATCTACAAACTTAACCATCTCCTTGAAGGCTTTCCCTGACAAGCCCAAATTAAAGGCTATTTTACGCGCCTGAAAGGGTTGCAAGCCGATTCCCGGCTCAATCTCTTCCTTGAAAATTAATTCGGGTGTATTTTCGGCCACTTCTTCAATATCCATTCCTCCTTCGGGTGAATACATGATGATGTTTCGGCCGGTTTGACGGTTCAATAAAACACTCATGTAATATTCCTCTGTATCACTTTCTCCCGGGTAATAAACATCCTGAGCAATGAGGACCTTATGCACCACTTTCCCCTCAGGTCCTGTTTGATGGGTAACCAGTGTCATACCTAAAATATCACCGGCAGTCTTTTTCACTTCATCCAGCGTTTTTGCTAATTTAACACCGCCACCTTTACCGCGTCCGCCAGCATGGATCTGAGCTTTGACCACCCACCATCCTGTGCCGGTTTCAGCTTGTAATTGTTTAGCCGCTTCAACGGCCTTTTCAGGTGTATCTGCAATGATGCCTTCCTGAATGGTGACACCAAATGATTTTAGGATTCCTTTTCCTTGGTATTCGTGAATATTCATATTAAGGGATTTTGTTTAGTGCATTTAAGCTGAATTATGCGAGGTTATTTCAGCAATTATATTTAAAAACAGGAATAGTACTATTTTTGTTGTCAAAATCAGGAAGAATGAGAAAACTAAAAAATAAAGAGTTAAATCGCTTAACGGTAGATGAGTTTAAAACGACAGACAAAATACCACTTATCGTTATTCTGGATAATGTAAGAAGTTTGAATAATGTGGGCTCCGTCTTCCGCACTTCCGATGCTTTATTAGTAGAGAAAATCATTCTGTGTGGCATTACGGCCACGCCACCTCACAATGAAATTCGAAAAACAGCACTGGGTGCGGAAGAGACTGTTGAGTGGGAATATTTTGAGAAGACTCAAGATGCCGTGGCTCAGCTGAAGCAACAAGATTATACCATCTGTAGCATTGAACAGGTTGAGAACAGCACTTCACTCCTGGATTTTGAACCATCCAAAGAAAAAAAGTACGCCATTATATTAGGAAATGAAGTAAAAGGTGTTCAGCAAGAAGTCATTAACATGAGTGATGCATGCATTGAAATACCACAATTCGGAACAAAACACTCCTTTAATGTATCAGTGACCACTGGTATTGTATTATGGGAATTGTTTAAGAAGCTATCGCTTTGAAGTTATTCACCGGATGACTAACAAGACTCTTTGTTAGTCATCCGGTAAATATGCAAAAAGAGGGTGATCAAACGATCACCCTCTTTATATATCAGTTCTTGTAATAATTACTGAACGATTGATTTGAAAGTAGCATCTTCGAAGAATTTACCGAATTCCAAATCTTTAACAGCGTAAGCTTTGAATTTAGCGTCCAACTCAGTGGCTTTGCGCAAGTTGTCGAACAACAAGTCGTTTTCACCAGTTCTGGCACCAACAATCGCTTTCAAGTAATATTTGAAACCTTCTTCCAAAGTGTTCGCATTCAAAGTAGACAATGCAGCGTCATATTTACCAGCTAAGATTTTAGCCAAACCAGCATTGCTAGCAGTACTGTTACCGAAATAACGGATAGCAGCATCATAGTCACCTTTGTGAATAGCTACAATACCCAAGTTGTTATCTAATTCAGCACCGGCACCAGCTGCAGCTCCGAAGAATTCTTCAGCTTTAGCCAAGTCACCTTCGCGAAGAGCGATCACACCTAAGTTATTTTGAACTTCAGCAACACCCGCTTTAACAGTGTTAGCTTGTTCGAAAGCAGCTTTAGCAGCAGCTAAATCACCTTTTTCATAGCTAGCAACACCAACGTTGTTTTGAGCTCTCCAACATTTAGGATATTTATTAGCAGCCGCTTTATAAATGGCTAATTGCTCATCCACATTTTCAGTTAAAGTAGCTGCATATAACAACTCTTCGATATTCAATTCAGTAGGATTATTTGCAGCAAGATCAGAGATTTGCTCATCTGTTTTACCAATAACATCTACGTTAACAGTCATTTTAGAACGACGTAATTTAGGCAGAATTTCATCCGCAATCACTTCGAAAGTTTCTGACATATTCTTGATTTCACGCTCACGTACTTCAGGATCACTGTACATAGAAAGAACACGAAGAATCAATTCTTTATCCTGAATGTTCGATTTTTCCATCAACGCTTTAAAACCCTCCCAATCTTCGGGTGTGTTTTTCAAGTTGAAGAAAGCAGCTTCTTTAGCACCTTCTACTTTCGCTTTTTTCAATTCACGAGACAAGTAATCTTTTGCAACTTTCTCACGTTTTGAAGCCAGGCTAGTGTTCAAATCAGTTGGTCCATCAGGAGAGGCATAAGCAGAAATGTCGACACCTTTGAATTCTCTGTTCTCAGCAGCTTGAGCTTCTTTGATGAAATCTTTCAACATGGCGATTTCTTCTTTTTTCAACTCAGTACCACGAATATTGGCCTGCTGAATCAAGAAGAAAATATCAGCGATTTTCTCTTCTGGGATGATTCTTTTGAAATTGTCATCGCCAATGGCAGCCATAGCACCTTCGTCGTTCACCAAAGCAGAAGTAGAGATCACACCGTCAGCGATTTTTTGAGGATCGAAATCTGCCGTGTTGTCACCTTTAGATGCTTTAATGCGAACTACTAAGTCAGACACTTTCATATTGGCATTGTAAGGTACAGAGCCATTGTAAGTGAATGAACCACCGTTCAAATAAGAAATCGCTTTATCATTACCTTCAACATCTTCGCCTTGTAAACGATAAGATGGGAAAGCAGTCTCGCCTCCTTCGTAAACTAATACAGGAGTCGCTTCCAACACAACTTTTTTGTCAAAGAATTTTTCAGGAATCTGAACTTTTACTTCAACATCAACTTTGCCAGCATGAGCTTCAAGTACCTCAGGAGTAACTGTATACTTTACAGCCTCGGCTTTTTGTTTCATCTTATCCAACCCAGCACAACTCGCCATAACAACAGCAAGGGCCAAGGATGCAAAGAGGTTGATTCTTGTTTTTTTCATAATGTTTACCCAATTATTTGTTTTTGAACTAAATTCACAGTTGTTCCCTACAAATTTAATAATGTTTTTAAAAAATAAAATATAGCTCAGCTATTTATTGCAAATATAGATATTCTCGGATATTTTAAAAAGAGAAATACCAGAGCCTTCGTAAATAAAGACGATCTTATTCTATATTTTAACAAAAGACCACCTACCTCACACTAGCAAAGACTTGAGATTAATTCGGGAAATACCTTTGGGATAATCCCTACAAATCAATTCAACCATCTTATTGTAAACTGATTTGTCATTCACATAATCCATGTCATCTACATCTAACAATAAAACAGACAGCTCCGGATGCTCCTTAAAAAACTGAAAATAACCTGACTGAATACTCAACAGATAATCTGCATCAATACTTTTTTCATACTCCCTACCCCGTTGAGTAATCTGTTTCAATAATACTTCCACTGGCCGATGCAAGTAAAGATATAAATCCGGCTTTGGCGTCATATCATAAATGATATCAAATATCTGACGATACAGCCGATATTCATCATCCGCCAAAGTACAGCCAGCAAAAATCAGAGATTTCAAAAAGTGATAATCAGAGATGGTCGTAGGATAAAAAAGATCACCTGTATCAAACTCTTGTTTCAACTGATTAAAACGCTCGGCCATAAAAGATAATTCCAAAGTAAATGCGTAACGCGCTCGATCGTTATAAAAACGCGGTAAGAATGGATTATCTTCAAACACCTCTAAAACCAAACGGCTATCGAATTGCTGGTGAATCAGACGAGCTAAACTCGACTTACCAGAACCAATATTGCCCTCTACAACCAGGTATTTCTTATTGAGTGATTCCATTTGATAAAATTAGAGAACTTAAAAAATCAGGTCTCCTGAAAACATCAATAGTTTGGCAAACTTACCAATCTCATCTACCTAAGAATTAGTTAATACAAAAGATCCTCCTGTCGAAGCTTATTCTCTTTTATCTTCCCAACGATCCAACCAATCAACATTCCACAAACCCATCCTAAGATAGCACCACTCAGTATATTTGTACCACCTGTGAGGTACGTCACTAAAGATCCGGTCACGAGCCCAAAGCCGATCCCAGCCAAAATATAAACAGCTCCAGTACGGCCCTTAGCCACCATTCCATGATGATGCTTTAAGTGCTGCTGCGCACCCTCTACCCAGACTTCAAATTTTTTCCGATCAGACACCTCTGGTCCAAACAGAGAAACAATTTCTTCCACATGCATAACCCCATGGTCATGAAAATTGCGACAATCGGGACAGCTACCGGCTTGACGATGTAAGACCCCAATCAAACGGGGCAATACTTCCAACCCCAATGACCGCACTTCAGCTTTTGGAACTTTCTCTAATTTAGCATTTAATATTTGAATGACCTCTTTTGCTTCCATTAATTTACAAGTATAACCTGGTTTATTCCTATGTAAACCCTATTTTATAATGACTGAAATGTAATAATGTTTTTGCAGGATACAAAAAAAGGCCTTCGATACCGAAGGCCTTTATCATCAGATTATATATAATCCTTATTTATCCTGTGGCTTTGGGTCACGCTCAGGTCTTGGCAACAACACCTTACGCGACAACTTCAATTTTCCTGAACGCTGATCAACTTCAATCAACTTCACTTCTACTTCCTGACCTTCCTTTAGTGCATCTTCCACTTTTTCAAGGCGTTTCCATTCGATCTCAGAAATATGCAATAAACCATCTTTACCAGGTAAAATTTCAACAAACGCGCCAAATGGCACAATTGATTTCACTTTACCAGTATAAACCGTACCCACTTCAGGTACAGCAGTAATGGCATTTACACGAGCCAATGCACTATCAATAGCTTCTTTGTTATCAGCCGAGATAGACACTTTACCAAAGTTACCTTCTTCCTCAATAACAATGATAGCACCAGTAGTTGCCTGAATTTCCTGAATAATCTTTCCACCTGGTCCGATTACTGCCCCAATCATGTCCTTAGGTATCTTAATGGTGACAATTCGTGGCGCATGAGGTTTGTAATCTTCACGTGGTTCAGCCATGGTCTCGGTAATTTTACCAAGAATGTGCAAACGACCTTCACGCGCCTGATTCAAGGCTTTTTCCAATACTTCGTATGATAATCCATCTACTTTAATATCCATTTGAGTAGCAGTAATACCATCTTTCGTACCAGTCACTTTAAAGTCCATATCACCCAAGTGATCCTCATCACCTAAGATATCAGACAATACCGCGAATTTATCAGAATCCTTATCTGTAATCAATCCCATGGCAATACCAGAAACCGGCTTCTTAAGAGGCACCCCTGCATCCATCAAAGCTAGTGTACCGGCACATACAGTCGCCATAGAAGACGAACCATTAGACTCTAAAATATCAGAGACAATACGCACCACATATGGGAATTCCTCTGGCATCATACCTTTTAAGGCACGAAGGGCCAGGTTTCCATGACCGATTTCACGACGGCCTACACCACGTGACATTCTGGCGTCACCAGTTGAGAATGGAGGGAAATTGTAATGCAACAAAAACCGGTCGTAACCTTTTCTCATCACATCATCCACAATCTTTTCATCCATCTTAGTTCCCAATGTTACAGTGGTTAATGATTGTGTTTCACCACGGGTAAAGACAGCTGAACCATGAGGTCCTGGCAAGTAATCTACTTCACTCCAAATTGGACGAATCTCATCCGTCTTACGACCATCCAAACGAACTGCTTCATCCAATACCACACGACGTACAGCTTCTTTCTCCACGTCGTGATAATATTTTTTAATCAATGACAAAGGAATCGCTACAGGCTCTTCCACATCTTGCGGATAATTTTCCTCAATGTAAGCAGTACGAACAGCTTCAAAGTTCTCCATACGCTCATGCTTATTGGGATTCGCAGAAGCAGCTACTTTATATACTTTATCGTAAGTTGCTTTCCAGATATGTTCACGTAACTCATCATCGTTTTCTTCGTGACAATATTCACGCTTCACTGTTTTACCCAGCGCTTCCATCATTTCGATCTGCGCCTGACACTGCACTTTGATGGCATCGTGCGCCACTTTCATGGCTTCCAACAATTCAGCTTCAGAAACTTCTTCCATTTCACCCTCTACCATCATGATATTCTCAAGGGTAGCAGCCACAATGATATCCATATCGGCATTCTCCAATTGAGAAGCTGATGGATTAACAATTAATTTTCCATCAATACGACCTACCCGTACTTCAGAAATAGGCCCGTTAAACGGAATATCTGACACGGCCAATGCTGCAGAAGCAGCCAAACCAGCAAGCGCATCAGGTAAAACTTCTTTATCTGCGGAAATCAGGTTAATCGTAACAAACGTTTCCGCATGAAAATCCTCTGGAAAAAGAGGACGTAATGCACGGTCTACCAAACGGGAAACCAATATTTCATAATCAGAAGGGCGCGCCTCACGCTTTTGAAATCCACCAGGGAAACGACCAACAGAGGCAAACTTCTCTTTGTAATCAACGGACAGCGGCATGAAATCCACATCGGGTTTGGCCTCTTTGGCAGAAACTACAGCGGCTAAAAGATAGGTCCCTCCCATCTTTACTACCACAGAACCGTCGGCTTGTTTGGCCAATTTTCCAGTTTCTATGGTAATGGATCTGCCATCACCTAATTCTATAATCTTCTCAAATGGTTTAATCATGACAATTTTCTTATTCTTATATAACTTCCAAAGATATGCAATATCCTCAGATAAAATGACAAAACAGTTTTTTTTTAGGTTCTTCTCATAAGATTTTCCCTTCTGCAATACGAAAAAAGGCAATTCTCTGTGGAGAATTGCCTTTTGAATACTTTTCGACTGTTGCTTACTTACGGATACCCAATTCAGCAATAATCTTACGATATCTTTCGATCTCGTTTTTCTTTAAGTAATCCAGTAAACGACGACGTTTACCTACTAATTTTACCAAAGCATGCTCTGTGCTATAATCTTTACGATTTGACTTTAAGTGATTAGTCAAATGCGAGATACGGTGGGTAAATAATGCAATCTGGCTTTCTGGAGAACCAGTATCAGTATTCGACTTTCCGTACTTCTCGAAGATTTCTTGCTTTTTCTCTTGTGTTAAGTACATAACGGTATAATTAAATATATTTTGCGGCGCAAAGTTAATCAATTAAATATTGAAAACAACACAAGATCAGGATTTTTTAGTTCCCACGATCTTCAGCCATCTTCTCCATTTCCTGGTTGAAGATATCCTCAAATTTCTTCTTATCGTAATCCACTTGCAATTTGGCATCATTGGATAAACGGTTATTGATACCATTCATGATGTCATCCTTACTCACTTCAACAGCCACAAATCCACGATATTTTCCATTATCCAAGACGCTGGCTTTTTCACAAGTCACCACCAAATTTGAAATGGTTTCGTCGGCTACCTCACGGGTCAAATTTTCAAATTTGGCTTCAAACTCAGAAGCATCACCAAATTCGCGCTCATTCACGTAACGATCCGTTACCGTTTTTGTATTTGAATTGATCAGCGTCACGATGCGTTGCTTGGCATTCAATAATGCTTTTTCTTTTGCCAGACTTAAATCAGAAGAAGTGGCCATGGCACTGGCACGGAAGAATTTTTTATCGGAACGTCCGGCATCTTCACATGGTAGGGCTTCTAAAATCTTCCCTACTTCATTTTTATTACTAACCGTTTTCTCTTTTGACTTACAACTATCTAAACCAACAAGAGCCACCAATAGCAATACACTTATACCAACTAATTTTCTTGCGTTCATAATTTTATAATTTGGGTTAATAAAAATCGATTTCATTTAATACAAAAAGTGATCCGAAATTTCACTCCACATGCTCGAGAATGTAAAACTAAAAACAAACCCCCTTATACCTTATTTTCCATAAAAGGTTCAAAATCCTTTACCTTTTATAACTAAGTGGAAGGAAATCCGATGCTAACGTACTTTATTTATATGATTAACGGATTCTTCCGGAACATACAGTAACTGCTGAAATTTAGCAATTTGACCAGGCGTACCCAACACAAATAACTTATCTGCAGGGGTAATTTCAATGTCAGGTGATGGATTAAATATATAAGCCCCTTCACCAGTTTTGATTCCCACCAGGTTGGCACCCGATTTTTCACGAAGTTTTAATTCACGAATGGTTTTCTTATAGTTACACACGGCCAGGTTAGAACAACTCACCTCCATTAACTGCACGTCCCGCGAGCGCTGTAAAAGTATATACTCTACAAATTCAACCACATCGGGCTGCGTAACCAACTTAGCCATACGCTGGCCCCCAATCCGATCGGGCATGATCACATTGGTGGCACCAGCCCGGCGCAATTTTGTATCCGACCGAAAATCACTGGCCCGACTAATTATTTTAATGGTCGGATTCATTTCACGCGCCGTCAAAACCACAAACATATTATCCGCGTCATTTGGCAAAGCGGTGATTAAGGCCCTGGCTTTCCGAATTTGCGCCACTTCCAACACCTCTTCGGAACTGGCATCACCTTGCACATAGAGCAATTCAGGTTCTTCCAGGATACGGGCCACCACGTTGTCACGCTTTTCAACAATAACGAATTTCTCACCATGCTCCGCTAATTCAACACATGCCTGGTATCCATTCCGGCCATACCCACAAACTATCACATGATCTTCAAGTTTTACAATTTTTTTTCTCACCTGATACTCTTTATACGATTGATGCAACACTCCTTCAAATACAATACGGGTCACTTGAGTAATCACATAACCAAAAATTCCTAAGCTAAAAATAATAAGAAAAATGGTAAAAAGCTTTCCCACATCAGACAATGGTACGACTTCACTAAACCCAACAGTCGCCATGGTAATAACCGTCATGTAGACTGCATCCAACAAACGGTACCCTTCAATGACCACAAAACCGGTTGAACCAATGGTAATGGTTAAGAAAAGAAGACCCGCAGCCACAGCAAGCGCCCGGATGGTTTCATGATATAACGATTGATTTTTCACTATCTACTAAGTACTTTATGTCCGATGTGGCAATTTAAGCACTTTTTATGATTACAATAGTTATTTTTAAGAAAAATCAATGCCTGAGCCCGTGCCTCATTCGTTACAAGCAGACCAATTTTACGCCAATTTTCAACGATTTTATTTTTTTCGGGCTGCAAATCATACAACATATCCAAAACGCGCTCTTTACCCATTTCATCATTTCGCTTACTATAATACACAAATAAATAAGGGATAATGGTATTGGCTATTATCAGCTGTCGTGAATACTTACCTAATGTCTTAATGCTTTCGGCTTTACTCGAACACCCCGGCCGATAATGACTGACCCAATATTCGGAAGGGGCAACCTCCAACAATGCACCCATTTTCTCTGGATCCGGCTCCGCATAAAGTTGATCAAACAAACCGCGTGACTGATGGATCAGAGCAGCCATTTGCACCAATCGAATGGTTGGAAAATTAGAGGGTCGCAATCGTAAAAATTTCCACAAATGATTTTCAATGGGCGATAAATGATACTTGTGTGCCAAAAACCAATATTCCGTCAATAGCTTTTCGGTATATTCATCGGTATGCTTTAAACTGGACAAAAAACCACTCTGCCCAAGTAAAAGGGCTTCCAACTGAAAGAGGTGATCGCTGTGCCGGAGTAATATCTTTAGCGGCGTTTGCCGGGCCATCATCTCAAAGGGTTGGCCATTCACTCCAAATCCAAAACTGCGGGCCAGCATGATGAAAAACACCTGATCCCAATCATTACCGGTCATTAATAACCAATTTTCAATCTGCCTACTTTTCTCTTCCAATTTCTCAACCAGCAAACGATCAAGCCACCGGTCAATGGCAAACTCATCAATCTTAGCGAGGTTATCCTGACAAGCCACCCACTGATCATTAAAATAAAGTGACTGATAACGGGTAAACAACTGATCTGCATATTGCAATCGCCACACCGGCACTTTGCGCCCCGCTGAAGTTAAGGTCTCCCCGGTGGGTTTATCCACCACATGTAAAATGACATTGTCATAGGCCGAATCCCGATGATGGTTGTGATGAACCCAATCATCTTCACGCAGGTGCAGCTCCACATTGCCAGCCCAAAGCGTATCGCCAATTTTAATCTTCGCATTGAAAAAATCAGGTCCGGCATCTGTATTTAACGTACCCGGATGGATGATTTCCAACACATCCTGATCCTGGGTGTACAATTGACCCGGACGATACAGTTTATTTTGCCATAAATAATGCAGTAAATCTTCAGTCATATACCCATTTTTAGACCTTATTCAAAATACTGCATTTATTTGACAAGCACAAAAAAGACCGACAGTGATGCCGGTCTTTTACATTCAGCGGGTGGATAACACCCTATTCCTTATTCATCGAATGACTACTAAGATCTTGCGTCATCATCCGAGAAATATATTGCGCTGATCTTAGATCAAACCTTTAATTTTAAGTTGTTCTTCCATTTCTTCCTGAACCTCAATGGCTGCTTCCCGCGCTTTATCGGCAAAATCCTCACCATCACTGGCGTAAATAATACCACGGCTGGAATTTACCAACAAACCACATTTATCGTTCATGCCGTTTTTGGAGACTTCTTCCAGACTACCACCTTGTGCGCCAACACCAGGAACCAACAAGAAGTGATTTGGAATAATTTGACGGATATCGGCCAACATTTCTGCTTTGGTAGCACCAACCACATACATGAGGTTCTCTTCCGTACCCCATTCCGCACTTTTTTTGATAACGCGTTCGAACAATCGCTCATCATTCTCAGTCATGTACTGAAAATCAGCGGCTCCTTTATTGGATGTCAAAGCCAATAAAATAACCCACTTATCCACATAGGTCAGGAACGGTTTCACCGAATCTTCACCCATGTAGGGCGCAACTGTTACCGAATCAAACTCCATGTGATCAAAGAAAGCCTTGGCATACATGGCCGACGTATTTCCAATGTCGCCCCGCTTGGCATCCGCAATAATGAAAATATCCGGGTAGTTATACTTCAAATAGTTCACTGTTTTCTCCAAAGAGTTCCAGCCGTTCACACCCAGGCTTTCATAAAACGCTAAGTTTGGCTTATAAGCTACCGTCACGTCATGCGTGGCATCAATAATTTGCTTATTGAAAGCAAAAATAGGATCAGTAGTATCCAACAGGTAACGAGGTATTTTATTGATGTCGGTATCCAAACCCACACACAAAAAACTCTTCTTCTTTTGAATGTTTTCAAACAGTTGCTGCGATGTCATATCTAATTCTTTTTTATTCTAAAACTACAAATCACTAGCTTTCAAACGCTCGGAGTTCTCCTCAATCACCAACTTATCAATGATGGCCTGAATATCTCCATCCATAACAGCTGACAAGTTATACATTGTGAAGTTAATGCGGTGATCGGTCACCCGTCCCTGCGGATAATTGTAGGTGCGAATTTTGGCCGAACGGTCACCGGAAGAGACCATTGTTTTACGCTGTGATGAAATTTCATCCAGGTATTTCTGATACTCCAGGTTATACAAACGGGTCCGCAATTCGATCATAGCCTTATCCAGGTTTTTCAGCTGTGATTTCTGATCCTGACAAGTCACTACAATACCCGATGGGATGTGCGTCAAACGAATGGCCGAATACGTGGTATTTACACTCTGTCCACCCGGACCGGACGAACAGTAGGTATCCTTACGAATATCTTCAGTCCTCAACTCGATATCGAACTCTTCCGCTTCAGGCAATACAGCCACCGTAGCCGCAGAGGTATGCACACGGCCCTGAGTTTCGGTTTGAGGCACACGCTGTACCCGGTGCACACCCGACTCGTATTTCATCACTCCATACACCCGGTTACCAGTGATGTTCATCACTACTTCCTTGTAACCACCTGAAGTCCCTTCACTGGAGTTGGTCACTTCTACTTTCCACCCTTTGGTCTCGGCAAATTTAGTGTACATGCGGAACAAATCGCCGGCAAAAATACTGGCCTCATCCCCTCCGGTTCCGGCGCGAATCTCCACCACAGCATTTTTGGCATCCTGCGGATCAGCTGGAATCAATAATAACTTGATTTCTTCTTCCAAACCGGGTAACTGATCTTCCAGCTCATCTACCTCCTCTTTGGCCATTTCCCGCATCTCGGGATCGGTCTCTTCTTTCAAAATAGCCCGGGCCGAAGCAATGTTATCCAAGGTATTTTTGAACCGTAAGCGCGCTTCTACCACGCGCTCTAATTCTTTATATTCTTTATTAAGCTTGATGTACTTTTTAGTATCAGAAATCACTTCCGGATTTGTGATTTGCTCCGACACCTCCTCAAAACGAAGGCGAATACCTTCCAGTTTTTCAAGCAATGAGTTTTCTTGTGACATAAACTATACAAATAATAGACCGTTAGACATTAGATAAGCCAAACGGTTCATTAATATTCAAACGTGCCAAACTCACTCTTGATGGTCAATTTTGTTCCTTCATGCGCTTCCACGCGACCAACTATTTTGGCATCGATGTTAAATGATTTTGAAATCTCGATAATGCGTTCTGCCTTTTCGGGACTCAAATATACTTCGTAGCGATGTCCCATATTGAACACCTTATACATTTCTTTCCAGTCGGTACCGGATTCTTTATGAATGGCCTTAAACAACGGCGGCACCTCAAACAGGTTATCCTTTATGATGTGCACATTATCCACAAAATGCATCACCTTGGTTTGGGCACCCCCTGAGCAATGGACCATCCCATGAATATCGGCCCGCATTTCATCCAGCATCTTTTTCACCACCGGGGCATAGGTACGGGTTGGTGACAACACCAATTTTCCGGCATCCAATGGAGATCCTTCCACGGCATCGGTTAACTTATAATTCCCTGAATAAACCAGATCGGCTGGTACTTGTCCGTCGAAACTCTCCGGATATTTTTCAGCCAGATATTTATGGAAGACATCGTGACGGGCAGAAGTTAATCCGTTACTTCCCATCCCTCCGTTATATTCTTTTTCGTAGGTCGCTTGCCCGGCGGAAGCTAATCCGACAATGACATCGCCCGGGCGAATATTATCATTGGAGATTACCTCGCTGCGTTTCATACGACAAGTCACGGTGCTATCGACAATAATGGTTTTCACTAAATCACCCACATCGGCTGTTTCACCTCCGGTGGGATAAATACTGATACCCATCTCCCGCAACTCGGCCAATAATTCATCCGTGCCACTGATGATGGCAGCAATCACTTCACCCGGTATCAGATTCTTGTTACGACCAATGGTGGAAGACACCAAAATATTCTCAGTGGCTCCGACACACAATAAATCATCCACATTCATGATAATAGCATCTTGCGCGATGCCTTTCCACACCGACACATCCCCTGTTTCTTTCCAATACAGGTAGGCCAATGACGATTTAGTACCGGCCCCATCGGCATGCATGATGTTGCAATACTCCGGATCGCCGCCTAATATATCGGGCACAATTTTACAAAAAGCCTTTGGAAAAACGCCTTTATCAATGTTTTTGATAGCGTTGTGTACATCCTCTTTTGATGCCGAAACGCCACGCATGTTGTATCTCGAATCTGAACTCACAAATAATAATTTTCAGGTTTCTACCACTTTCGGGATGCAAAAATAACACAATCTTTTGGCATCATCAAAGGAAGTGTTCATTCACTGAAAAATAGATGGTGTTTTAAAACTTTTTTACGCCAAAAAAAACATCGTATACGGTAACGAAAAAAAGATTTGCCCTACTACCAGCGAACTTGATCAAACGGGCACGCTTTGCGATCTGACAGCAGCGAACGCCTTCAAACCATCGCGAAACAGATCCCATCCCGGTGAGGATGCTTTTCGCGGCGGTCTGCACCCTTTCGCCACGGTGAGAATGCCTTTTGCGGTGGCTGGGCGCAGTTCAGCCAGGGTTTACACTTACTATCCACTGGTCCGCACCTCTTCGCACGCGTGCACGAGGCTTTCGCTGTCGTAAAAAGCCCTTTTCCTCCCGACGGCCCCTGTTCGCCCGTATCTGACGAAGGTCGGTTCACGGAGACTTGCTATCACTGACGAAAAACACACTTCGACACTCAAGAACAAATTTTCTTAAGATGATTTGAGTTGCTTTCCGGCAGCCATTGACAAGGACAGCACCAGTAATCCCAGAAAGGAAATACCTCCATTCAATATCAGCTTCTCAAAACCCATAGGGGCTCCAAAAATATGAACCGCGTTGTAATCGATGAGGCCGGTGATAAGAGGTGCCAAAATGGCGATAAGCGGCACCCAGCCATCTCTGACAGCTCGCTTGGTAAACAATCCGAAAGCATATAATCCCAAAAGGGGGCCGTAGGTATAGCCGGCCAGATTAAAAATGGTACTGATAATACTCCCCTGATTAAATACATTAAAGAGCAAGACGACCACGGCCAGCACCAGACTGAATCCCACATGAACCGCCAGACGGGTGCGTTTGGCACGTGAGGAGGATTGATGCGTCACGCCTAAAATATCCACTGAAAAGGAAGTCGTCAGTGAGGTCAGAGCCGAATCGGCACTGGAATAAGCAGCGGCTACTAAGCCCAGCACAAAAAACACCCCAACAATTTGAGGCAGATGCCCACTCATGGCAATGACCGTAAACAGATCATCCGCTTTTTCCGGTATGGCGATACCCTGGCTGGCGGCATACAAATACAGGAGTGCCCCCAATCCCAGAAATAATAAATTCACCGGAATAAACGCAAAACCATACCAGTGCATGTTCTTCTGCGCCTCTTTCAGGTTTTTGCAAGAGAGGTTTTTTTGCATCATGTCCTGATCCAATCCGGTCATCACAATGGTGATAAAAGCACCGGAAAGAAACTGCTTCACAAAATGTTGTTTGGACGACCAATCGTCAAATTCGAATATTCTGGAAAACGAACTCTCACTGATGGTGCTCACCACGCCTGAAAAGGAAAGATCCATGCTTTGACTGATCACCACAATGGTAATTCCCACACTGGTGAGCATGAAAAGCGTTTGCAGGGTATCGGTCCAGATAATGGTTTTGATCCCGCCCCGGAAAGTATACAGCCAGATCAGCAAAATGGTGACTAAAACAGTGGCTTCGAAAGGCACATTGAGTTCATTGAACAAAGCCACCTGCAGCACACTGGCCATGATATACAAACGCGCCGCAGCGCCTACAGTCCGCGATAACAGAAACAAGACCGCCCCGGATTTGTAGGCCCAAAATCCAAAGCGCTCCTCCAAATAGGTATAGATAGAGGTCAGATTAAGCCGGTAATAAAGAGGTAGCAACACATGCGCAATGACCAGGTAGCCTAAAAAATAGCCGAAGACCATCTGCATGTAAGTCATACCCGTACTCCCCACCCATCCGGGTACCGATATAAACGTTACCCCGGAAAGGGAGGCCCCGATCATACCGATGGACACAATGTACCAGGGCGATTTTTTATTTCCCCGAAAGAACGCTTCATTATCGGCTTTCCGACCAGTAATCCAGGAAATCAGGATTAAAACTGAAAAGTAGCCGATTATTATGGAACCAATAAATGCTGGACTCATCTCATTTTACTTTTGAGATTCAAAGATAATGGAAAAGAGGGAAGAGAAAAGCCCGGATTCAGAAGCGTGGGGGTCTTGCTAGACGCATGCAACCTTCACAGTTGGTTACCGGATAAATTATTATCTTTGAGGACTAAAATAAAAATCACGTATGACCCCATCAACTTTTCCGTCGCGATTGCTGGAAAGTGCCGTCAATGAGTTTTCAAAACTTCCCGGAATAGGAAAAAAGACGGCCTTGCGGTTAGTGCTGTTTTTATTGAAGCAGGACAAAGAAATGGTGTTTCGTTTTTCAGACACTTTGCGCCTGATGCGTGAAGAAATTAAATATTGCACCAGTTGTCACAACATATCCGACAGTGATGTTTGTAATATTTGTGCCGATCAAAACCGCGACCACACTCTTATTTGTGTGGTGGAAAACATCCGGGATGTGATGGCCATTGAGAATACGCAACAATTTGGGGGCATCTACCATGTGCTGGGTGGCGTTATTTCACCCATGGATGGTATTGGCCCCGATGATTTGACCATTGGTCCTCTGGAAGAAAAGCTAAAAGCCGGCGAAGTCTCCGAACTCATTTTTGCCTTAAGTACAACCATGGAAGGCGACACCACCAATTTTTACCTCTATAAAAAATTCTCCAAATACTCCGCTAAAATGACCACCATTGCCCGAGGCGTTTCGGTGGGGGATGAATTGGAGTATACCGATGAAGTCACATTAGGTCGGTCGTTGGTTAACCGCTTACCCTTTGAAAACACCTTGTAAACACTATGAAACCACATCAAATAGTTCGACAAATCAAATTTTTATTCTATACCATCGCAGTTGTATTATTGATCTTTAGTGCCATTGCCTTGTATTATGTCACCGCGCATGGCAAAGCCTATGAGGTTGGTCTGAGTTATGAAAGCAACTTACGGGCACTCCTGTTGATTTTGGCTTTAGCGGGCATTCCGGCCAGTTTTATTTTTCACAGCCAAAAAGTCAAACATATCGATAAGGCGCTGGGAGCGGGCATCAAGTTGCAGCAATACCGAACCAGCTACTTTATTAAAATCATCACCCTGGAAGGACTTTCGCTGTTAAGCTTGCTGGCTTTCATCACAACGGCTCAATTGAATTACCTCTCTATATTTGGCATCCTGTACCTGGCGCTGGTTATTAGCTTTCCCCGAAAGCTGACTATTTTGGATGAGCTGGAGATCGATCCTTCAGATGTTACCACACACACACAACACTCTTAGATATGGTTATTGCAGTAGATTTTGACGGGACTATTGTTGAACATCGCTACCCGGCCATCGGTCAGGAGAAACTGTTTGCATTTGAAACGCTAAAAGCGCTTCAACAAAAGGGACACTTGCTTATCTTGTGGACCTTCCGCAGTGGCAAAGAATTAACTGAGGCCGTGGACTATTGTCGAAAAAACGGATTGGAGTTTTATGCAATCAACAAAAGTTTTCCGGAAGAAGTGTACGATGATTCCATCAGTCGCAAAGTGAATGCCGACCTATTTATTGACGATCGTAATGTGGGTGGTTTTATTGGCTGGGGTGAAATCTGGCAAATGATTAACAGCGATGCCTCCGGCAAAGAAAAAGCAGCCTATGCGGCCCGCTATGAAAAAGCAGAACGCCGTACCTTTTGCGGATTCATGAAGTATTTGTTTTGCAAGGATTGAGGCCACGTTTGACAATATTTTAAGCAGCTGATCGTTTGTTTTCTTGGAAAGAACAGGGAGTGACTAAAAATGGATCAATTGGGGCCAAGCCAGAAAGATATATCAATTATAATTGTCAGTTATAATGCGTCTGCATTTTTAAAACTTTGCCTGTTTGCGGTAAAAAAAGCGACAGCAGGCATAACCCATGAGACCATTATCGTTGATAACGCCTCCAGTGATGGTACAGTTAACATGATACAGGAAGGATTTCCGGATGTCACCCTGATCGCCAACACCAAGAATACAGGTTTTTCGGCTGCTAATAATCAAGCCATTCGCCAAGCCAATGGCCAACTGATTCTGCTTCTTAATCCGGACACCATTATTGGCGAAGACACCCTACAGAAAATCATCCAATTTTATAAAATACATCCGCGGGCAGCTGCTGTTGGTGTCAAAATGATTGATGGTTCGGGCCATTTTTTACGTGAGTCAAAACGCGGATTACCTACCCCACTCACATCCCTGTATAAATTAACCGGCCTGGCTAATTTCTTCCCCACATCCCGCCAATTCGCACAGTATTACCAAGGCCATTTGAATGAAAACGAACTGCAACAACCTGATATTTTACCGGGCGCTTTTCTGGCATTCAGAAAGGAACAATTGCAACATACAAAGGCATTGGACGAATCTTTTTTCATGTATGGCGAAGACGTAGACTTCTCCCATCGCCTTTGTCAACAAGCCGATCATAATTATTACCTCGGTCATCTTCCCATCATTCACTTTAAGGGTGAAAGTACGCCACTGAATGCAAAACTGGTCTACCATTTTTATCATTCCATGTGGATTTTCTACCAGCTTCACTTTCGTAACAAATACACAGCCTTTACTGCTTTGCTCGTCAAAACAGGCATTTCTATTTCAGCAAGCCTGTCCATCAGTTGTCTGCCAGTACGGAAATTAAAGAATCGAATCCAACAAAAAAGAACCTTTTTCTATGATACTATTCTTTTCTGCAGTTCATCGGAACAGAACAAAGAAAAAGACATTCATAAACACTATCCGAAAACTAAAAATTTCCAATGCATTCATCCACATGAATTGGATTCCCTCCTGATAACAAACAACTCAAGGAAAACGATGATCATTTTCGATATTGCCTGTATTCAACTATCACACATGATCAAAACCATTGAACACCTGAGTAATCAAGCGTCCTTTAGTTTCCTAGCGCCGGATCAATCCTTCATTTTAAGCAGTCATCATTCTACAGGGAAAGGTCAATTAATCCATTTATAACCCCTTCATCCCTTATAATTGCAGAATAATCGCACTTTTCAATTATTGACCAAATTATTTTTAGTAAATTGTTGCGGTTAATCGACTTATAAAATAAGATAACAACAACCTACTAACTGGCCAATATTAAGATGAAAGTAGCAATTATACTTTTAGCGCTGTTCATGACGACCTTGCACATTTCCGCAGCGCCAAAAAAACCAAAAAAGAAAGAACTCGTCAAAGTAATAGAATACATTAATCAGGAAAGTTATGGGGAAGCTTCCGACGAAATTTCCAACTTACTGATTAAATATCCCAATGATCCCTATTTACAACTCCAACAGGGCATCTGTTATTTGAATATGGATTATAAAGCCGACGATGCCATTCCTTTTTTAACCTCTGCATCAACAGCCTTTTTACTCACAGACCGAAGAAATGACAATGCCATTGAAGCCCGATTTTATCTGGCACAAGCTTATCACCTGAACCATCGTTTTGAAGAGGCCCTAAAAATTCTATTGGAGCTCAAAGATAAAATCTCAGCCAAACAAAAGGAGATTCTGACAAAAGTCAATCAGGAAATCAATTACAGTCAAAACGCCATCCAGCTAAAAGCACATCCGGTGCAATTTCGGATTAGCAACCTGGGACAAGCGATCAACAGCGAATTTGATGAACACAGTCCGGTGCTATCGGCCGATGAATCATTAATTGTATTTACATCCAACCGCCAGGGAACCGGCAGTTATACAACGCCCGATGGATTGTTCTACGAGGACATTCATCAGTCTACTTGGCGTGAAGGACGTTGGTTACCGGCTCTTAATATCGGATCAGGCATCAATACCGACGACAATGATGCCACGAGTAGCTTAAGTGCCGACGGGCAAACGTTGATTATTTACCGGAATAATGGCATTTCCGGCAACCTGTTTATGGCCGACTACACCAACAATGGCTGGTCGGAACCTAAAAAATTACCCCGCCCCATTAATTCCACTTACAATGAAACACATGGTTCATTGGCCGATAACGGACAAACGCTTTACTTCTCGAGTGATCGACCCGGAGGATTTGGCGGTAGTGACATTTACCGCGTTAGCCGGCTTCCCGACGGCTCCTGGGGGAAAGTGGTGAATTTGGGTCCGACCATCAATACCCCGGAAGAGGAAGAGAGTCCTTTTTTACATCCCGATGGACACACGCTTTACTTTGCTTCCACCGCACACTCGTCTATGGGTGGTTATGACATTTTTAAGTCTACCATGACAGCGGATAACCAATGGACTAAACCCGAAAACATAGGCTACCCCATTAACACCCCTGCGGACGACATTTTCTACATCCCTACTTCTGATGGTCAACGGGTGTACTTCGCCTCTGAGCGGCCTGGTGGATTTGGCCGGTCCGATATTTATGTCATCGAATTTCCCGAAACAGATCATCGCGCCATGGCTGTGGTAGCCGGCTTTTTATTTAAAGAAGATGGCAACCCCTCCATTCACTCACAAATAAAAGTGGAAAAGAAAGAATCAGGCGAATCCATGGGCATTTATAAACCACATCCTGATAATGGGAAATACATCCTCATTCTGCCCACCGGAAATCACTATACGATGACCATTACTACGGATGGACTTCAGACCATCACAAAAACGTTTGAAGTGCCATCAAGAGCTGACTATCCAACAAAGGGAAGCGCCATCTATTTAGACCCGCAGATCATTCCCAATGAGTAATCGACTGAATTTAACTGAAGAAATACAATAATTAATCAAATAAGCAGACACAAAGTAAAACAGTTGAACTTTTTTTAGCTATTTTGCATTTTTGTTGAATATTAACACCAAACATAATCATACTAGGCATGATACGTAAAAGCACGCTGGTCCTTTTAGTTGCAATTTTACCATTACAATTTATTGCGTCGCAATCCAGCGACCGTAAGATGAACCGTGAGTTTAACCAAGCGGTAGGACTGGCTGAAGATAAGGCCTATGATGAAGCCATTGACTTATTTAAAGACCTATTAAAAACAACCCCTGAAGATATAGATGTACTTTACAATCTGGGCCATTGTTACCTTAATTCATCCAACGGACCCGATACGGCCATTGTTTATTTTGAGAAGGCTTACAATGTATTACCCGAGGCGGATCGCATCACCAATTTGGGTGTGGACATTCAGCTATCCATTGGTAAATCGCACCAATTAATGCTGCAACCCAAGAAAGCCATTCCGGTGTATGAACGATTAATTGAGCAATTACCTCCCGAAGATGAAGACCTTATCCTGGAAACACGCCGGCAAATAGAAATTTGCGAGAATGCCATTGATTTGATGAATTCTCCGGTGGTATTAAAAGTGCATAACCTGGGTGAGAACATCAACACCAAATACGATGATCACAGTCCTTTGATTTCAGCAGACGAAACGCTTTTACTCTACACATCCCGCCGTTCCTCCAGCTACAGTGAAAAAATGCCGGATGGACAATATGCAGAACGGATTTATAGCTCTACCGCCAAAGATGAAGACTGGACCAAATCGAAATCACTGAAGGAATTATTTCGCAAACCCGGCCATGAAGCTGGTGTATGTCTTTCATCGGACGGACAAGAGCTTTACATTTATCGGAATGACATTGATGGTCCTAACATTTATGTATCCCTCTATGATGGCTCCACCTGGGCCGAACCGGTTAAACTACCGAATCCCATCAACACTAAATTTGCAGAAACACATGCCTCAGTTTCACCAGATAAATCGGTCCTTTACTTTACCAGTGATCGTCCGGGTGGTTTTGGGGGATTAGACATCTACCGCAGCCGCTTATTACCCAACGGCGAATGGGGTAAACCGCAAAATCTGGGTTCCGATATCAATACACAATACGATGAAGAAACACCCATGATCCACCCCGATGGCAAAACTTTATATTTCAGTTCGGAGGGTCATAACAGCATGGGGCAATTTGATATTTTTTACAGTCATTCCCTGGCCGATAGCACCTGGAGTGTCCCTCAAAACATGGGGTATCCCATCAATACACCAGATGATGACTTTTTCTTTGTGCCCACCACCACTCAAAACGTGGCCTATTACGCTTCTTCCAAATATGAAGACAATATGGGTGGATCAGACATCTACCTGATTGAGTACGAAGAACCTGAACTCAATCGTTTGGCCGTATTTAAAGGAACGGTAAACAGCACCGATGATGCCCCTATTGAAAATGTACGCGTGCATGTAACTAAAGCAAATGATAATTCCCCGGCAGGCATCTATCGCCCCCATCCGGGAACAGGCCAATACGTATTGATTTTGGAAGCTGAGGGACAATACAACATTAGATATGCAGGTGAAGGTTTTGAAGAGACCCAATCAGAAGTGATGGTGACCCGCGAAATGGCCTATAAAAAACGAAATGAGACAAACCAATTAGAGGATGTGACGCTCATTGCTCTTGCCAAACCAGAAACACCTGCTGGTGCAGAGACACAGTTGGCGGATCAATCCGGTACTGCTAAAGGGCAGCAAATGGATGTAAGTGATGGCATTCCATTCTATACCGTTCAAATATTGTCCTTGAAAAAACCAGTTACATCTTTCAGTGTTTTTAAGGATCTGGAGCAAGACGCCATCACCGTTTATAAATGTAAAGACGGTTTCTACCGCTATTCATATGGTACTTTCAAAGGCTTTAAAGCATCCATGAAAGGAAAAGATAAAGTATTAAATACCGGCTTGTGGCAAGATGCGTTCATCCGCGATGTGAAACAATACAACAGTTTAGTAGCTGAAGAAGACAAGAAATAAGACCACATGACACCACGTGAAGAAGTGATTCTAAGGGCCCTGGAGCCCGAAGATATAGACACTTTATACAGTTGGGAAAATGACATGAAATTATGGGAGGTGAGCAATACGCTCACCCCTTTTTCTAGGTACCAATTGAAGAAGTACATTGAACAATCGCAACTGGACATCTTTCAGACCAAACAACTACGTCTCATTATTGAATTGGAAAAAACAGACGCTGCCAATACTCCGGTTGGCTTAATCGATCTGTTTGAATTCGACCCCTACCATTTAAGAGGTGGCATAGGCATCGTTATCAACGAAACCTACCGGCAACATGGCTTTGCATTGGAAGCGCTGAATATGTTTGTCGATTACTGCTTTCAGAGTCTGGGAATGCATCAGGTATACGCCAATATTTCAGCACACAATACTGCTAGCATCAAACTCTTTGAGAAAGCTGGGTTTTCATTAAGTGGGGTTAAAAAATCATGGCGCAAAACCAGAGAAGGCTTTGTGGATGAACACCTTTATCAACGTATTCGCGCGTCCATTATTTAGAGGTATTGATTTCACTAAAATCCGGAAAATCCGGTAACATTTGATATGCATTTCCGGTCCCATTTAAATGGGCACAATAGTGTTGCAAGCCATTGGTCACAATCAGGTAATCCACCTGAAGCTGCATGTTGTATCGTGCTGCCTGATCAAATACCGATTTTGATACCGCCACCGAGGGCGCTTTACATTCAACCACAACCACCGGTTTGCCTTTCCGGTTATACACCACCACATCGGCCCGCTGTTTCAAGCCATTTACAGCTACCTGCATTTCCACGGCAATTAATCCTGACGGATAGTGTTTCTGATCCATTAAAAAATGAATAAAGTGTTGACGCACCCACTCCTCCGGCGTTAAAGCCACAAACTTCTTCCGAATGACATCAAACACCTGCATCTTACCCGCATGTTGACGGGTTCGAAACGAGACAGGCGGTAAATTAAGAGGTTTCATCAACGCTGTATTTTTTTGTGCAAAGTAAACCAAAATCAAGAGAAAAAGTTACCTTAGCGCAATTATTCAAATCCCAACGGCTGCTCTTTTTAGCTAGATCAGGCAAGAGTTTTCTCAGGGATTTCACCATCACTAACCGCAAAAAAGTTCGTTTGCCTATGAAAACAAAAAAAGAAATTGTTGATAACTGGTTACCTCGTTATACCGGACGCAAACTGGAAGATTTCACACCGTACATCCTATTAACCAACTTCAACTATTACGTGGAGCTCTTCTCCGAATGGTATGATGCTCCGATTGTGGGAAGAAATGGTAACATGCCCAATTGTAGTGCCCATGGCATTACCATTATCAACTTTGGCATGGGGAGCCCCAATGCGGCAACCATGATGGATTTATTAAGCGCTATCATGCCGCAGGCAGTACTATTCCTGGGGAAATGTGGTGGTCTAAAAAAGAAAAACAACCTGGGCGACCTGGTATTACCCATTGCCGCCATTCGCAGTGATGGTACTTCAGATGACTACTTACCACCTGAAATACCGGCACTACCAGCCTTTAGTCTGCAACGGGCCGTGTCATCCTCCATTCGTGATGCCGGTGAAGATTATTGGACCGGTACCGTATTCACCACCAACAAACGGGTATGGGAATACGACGAACGTTTTAAAAAATACCTGGAAAAAACACGCGCCATGGCCATTGATATGGAAACGGCGACCATCTTCACCGTAGGATTTGCCAATGAAATACCAACAGGTGCCTTGTTACTGGTTTCGGATCAACCCATGATCTCTACCGGCATTAAAACTGCCGCCAGTGATGAAAAAGTTACCCAATCCTATGTGCAAAGGCATTTGAAAATAGGAATTGCTGCACTGGAAGTGATCATTCAGAATAAAAAATCAGTGAAACATCTGCGTTTTGATAATTAAGCCAGTCACTTGACATGACTTTTGAACAAATACTAAAAGAATTACAAACGGGTCATTATCGCCCCATCTATTTTTTGATGGGCGATGAACCCTATTTCATTGATGAAATCACCCATTTCATCTCTAAAAATGTGCTCTCCGAAGAGGAAAAAGGATTTAATCAAACCACCCTCTATGGAAAAGATGTGGATGCCACCGCTGTGATTCATGCGGCACGGCGCTACCCCATGATGTCAAAATACCAGGTGATCATTGTGAAGGAAGCCCAAAACATCAAGGATATCGAAATGCTGACCCACTATGCCGAGAATCCACTGACATCTACGATCCTGGTGGTGAATTACAAATACAAAACACTGGATAAGCGTAAAAAGCTCTATAAATCCATTGGCAAGGCGGGTATATTGTTCGAGTCGAAGAAACTGTACGACAATCAAATCCCCAGCTGGATCAGTTCCTTTTTGAAGACGAAAGGCTTTTCCATCGATCCCAAAGCAGCTGCTCTATTAACGGAATTTTTAGGTAGTGATCTTTCTAAAATCACCCATGAGATTGATAAACTAGAAATTGCCTTAGGTGAGGGGTTTAAACAGATTACCGCCGCTCACATTGAGCAAAACATTGGCATCAGCAAAGACTACAATAACTTTGAACTGCAAAAGGCAGTGTTCAGCAAGGATGTTTCCAAAGCCAATAAAATCATACTGGCCTTTGGTAAAAATACCAAAGAACACCCCATACAGGTCACTATTTCAACCTTGTTCGGTTATTTCCAAAAACTGTTAGCCTACTATTACCTGCCAGACAAGTCCAAAATGTCGGTAGCTACTGCGTTAAAGATTAATCCGTTTTTTGTGGCCGATTACGTGACCGGCGCCCGGTATTACAATGCCCTGAAAGTGATGGACGTCATCGATCTATTGCGTACCTACGACATGAAATCCAAAGGATTTGACAGCCCGACCACCGACAGTGGAGAGCTATTAAAAGAATTGATATTTAAAATCATGCATTAACATGAACATTTCGATCGTTATTATTATTGCCATCTCACTCATTAGTATTGCCGGCTTTAGTCAGCCGGAACTGATTTATCGTTACCAATTTAATGCCTGGCAAATCAAACACCGCAAAGAGTATATCCGAATTATCAGTCATGGCTTTTTTCATGGCGGATGGGGACACCTACTCATCAACATGTTTGTACTTTGGTCGTTTGGAGGTGCGGTCATTCATTATTTCAACCAAACCTTACCAGGGAATAGTAACCTGATGTTTATCTTGTTTTTCGTTTCGGCTTTGGTCGTTTCCAGCTTGTATTCCCTGGCCAAAGAAAAAGACAACTATAACTACAATGCCATCGGCGCATCCGGAGCTGTTTCGGCAGTGGTATTTGCAAGTATTTTGTACAACCCCTATGGGACGATATATCTGTATTTCATTCCTGTTCCAGGCATTATCTTAGGGGTTGGTTACCTGGTTTACTCGCGCATTATGTCCCATCGCAATCAGGATAACATCGGGCATGATGCTCATTTCTGGGGCGCTGTTTATGGATTTATCTTTCCTTTACTCTTCAATCCTTCATTGATCCGGCATTTCTTCAGTGAACTACTTCTATTCTTCTAAAATAAGGTATGCATAAAGCTGTATTTATCGACCGGGATGGGGTCATTAATAATGACGAAGGACACTATTATGTGTATCGGGTCGAAGACTTCAAAATTAACTCCCACATTGCTGAAGGCTTTCGCATGTTGCATGCGGCCGGGTACAAGTTAATTGTGGTCACCAATCAGGGCGGTGTGGCCAAAGGCCAATACACCGAAAAGGATGTTAAAGAGGTACATGATTATTTTATCAATGAGATGGCGCAACACCAAATTCCCATTGAAGCCATCTATTATTGCCCCCATCATAACGCTGTGAGCGACTGCGATTGTCGTAAACCAAAGCCAGGCATGATTTTGCGTGCCCTGGAGGAACATCAGATTGACCCCACCCAATCATTCATGATCGGCGATTCACTTCGTGATATGCAAGCCGGTGAAGCTGCCGGACTAAAGGCCTGTTATAAAATTGAAGCCAATGCCTCTATTTTACCTGCCTGTAAAAGTATTTTAGAACGCATCTAATGGAAAACGCCGGATACGTATGCCTAAACGGGAAGATGATGGCGGCTGACGCACCTATTTTTACGGCTCAAAACAGAGCTTTCCGGTATGGAGATGCGCTGTTCGAGACCATCCGCTGCAGCCAACTCGTCCCCCTGTTTTTTGAAGATCATTACCGCCGGTTAGTGCGTGGCATGACCCTGTTGAAAATGCAGATCAGCAGCTTGCCGCCACGGGAAAAAATGGAGGAGCTGATCGCTCAGGTAATCTCTAAAAATCGCATTTATGGGGATTGTCGCATCCGGCTTTCAGTATTTCGATCCAATGGCGGCTTGTACACCCCTGCATCCAATAAGGCTGAGTATCTCCTTGAGGCATCAGCACTGGCCACTCAAGGTTACTCCCTCAACACAAAAGGATTATTAACCGGCTTGTTCACCACCGAGCGCAAATCATACAGCTCCTTAAATGCATTCAAATCGGCCAACTCCCTGTTGTTTGTTTTGGCAGGATTAGAAAAACAAGCACACAACTGGCAAGACATTCTGATTTGTAACGACAAGGGTTACATCATTGAGGGCTTATCCTCCAACTTATTTTGGGTGAAAGATGAAAAAGTATACACCCCTTTGCGCGCATCCGGATGTGTGGAAGGCGTGATGCGAAAACAAATACTTCGCCTATTAAGGGCCAACGGTTATCGCTTGGAAGAGGTACCTGGGGCCACCCGCGAAGAGCTTTTTGAAGCCGATGAATTGTTCCTGACCAATGCCATTCAAGGCATTCAATGGATTGTTGGCTTTGAAGACAAACGGTATTACTGCCGGGTGGTAAAAGAAATCGCCCGCTTGTTAAACGCTCAGATCAAAGCTACGGACGAGCTGTTTTAAAGGACCTAACTAGTTAAAGGTTGGATTCTGCGGAAAATTCGTCCACACTTTGAAAATATCGCCCAATCCTTCCATGGATACTTTCCATATATTCTCCAGGTCAGGGGCCATAATGGTGTTATCATCCAGTGTAGCGACGATCCATGAATTCTCTGTAATTTCATCTTCCAGCTGACCGGGCGACCATCCGGAGTAACCGGCAAAAAATTTCACCTGTGTATGATCGGCTTTACCCGAATTAATTAATTCTTTAATTTGTTCAAAATCACCTCCCCAATAGAGGGTTTCGGTCACTTTTACCGAACCATCCACCTGATCGCCCAGACTATGCAAAAAATGCAGAGTATTAGACGAAACCGGGCCGCCAATGTGAAGCTGACCTTTGAAATTAAAAAGATCCTCAATGACCTCATCGGGATAAAGATCAGATGATTTATTCAAAACAAACCCGACAGCGCCTTCTTTACTGAACTCCGTTAAAAAAACGATGGAACGACTGAAATAGGGTCCTTGCAAAAAAGGTTCTGCAATTAAAATGCGACCCTTTGCCGGTTGCAACTTGGGCTGATGCGTCTCAAATATGTTAAAATCTAAACTTTTCATTGGCTATGGTTCTTGCCTCAAAATAATCATTTCTATGAAAATTTCGAAACGATTCAACTTATTTAACAAATAAACTCATCATTTCACTAACTATCAGTTCCTTTTCCACTCATTAAATTAACACATATTTACCTAACTGACAAGTGCATTTAATAAAAAGAACACCTGTTAAAAAAGTTTTTTAACTGCTCTTTGAAAAGATTTAACTGATTATTGTCATCTTTATAGAGCACTAATAAAACCAGCTAAATATGGTATCCGCCGTTCATCGATCCGTCCCCTATTGCTGCCTTCTTCTCCTACTTTTGGTATTCAGCCATGCATTGCAGGCAACTTCCCAATCTTCGGGTTTTGAACTTCCTCCGGTTGTTATGAAAAATGTGGAAACCGTGATACGTGTCAATATCCGGGAGTCCCTCTCCCCACCCAAAGTCCTTATTGACGGGGTTCAACGCAAACTTAATACCGATACAAAAGGCTTTTATTTCAAACATACTTTCACGAGCAAATCGGATCTGCAACTCATTTGCGGCACCCAGCTAAAAAACGTAACAATCGATCCGGTTCCCCTCTGGCTATCCATTTTGCCCCCATTAATTGCTATCATAATGGCCCTGCTCACCAAGGAAGTATTCTCTTCATTATTTGTCGGGCTTCTGTTTGGTACCACCGTCATCTATAAATATGCAGGATTTGGCTTCTTTATGGCCTTTTTCAAGGGCCTCTTTGCGGTCGTGGACACTTATCTCCTGGAAGCTCTGTTAACCACCGATCACCTCTCTATCATCATTTTTTGCATGCTCATTGGGGGCATGGTTACACTCATCTCCATGAATGGCGGCATGAAGGGCATCGTGAGTATCCTGGCCCGTTATGCCAACAGCAGACGATCGGGTCAAATGATCACTTTTATAATGGGGCTACTCATCTTTTTCGATGATTATGCCAATACACTTGTTGTGGGCAACACCATGCGCCCCGTGACAGACAAATTGAAAATATCCAGGGAAAAACTGGCCTACCTGGTCGATTCCACCTCGGCACCCATTGCCGCTGTCGCCTTCATCACCACCTGGATAGGAGCTGAACTCAGTTATATCAAAGAGGGCATTGCGCAAATCGGGCTGGAGGCATCGGCTTATTCAGTCTTTTTGCAATCCCTGCGCTACTCGTTCTATCCCATATTGACTTTGTTTTTCGTCTTTTTCTTAATCTGGCAGAAGCGCGATTTTGGCCCCATGCTGAAATTTGAAAAAGAAGCCAGTCTAAGCGACCATCAGCAAGCGGTCGCTTCGCGGATGAAAACCCCGCAAATCATGAAGGAACTGGAAGTCTCAGAATCGATACCGGCCAAATGGTTCAATGCCTTAATACCGGTGTTGATTGTTGTTCTGGGAACCATTGCAGGCTTGGTGTATACCGGATGGGACCAGGCCGTGTGGGATAATACAATGCTTCCATTCACCAATAAACTGTCGCACATTATCGGCCAGGCGGATTCCTTTAAAGCGCTCATTTGGTCTTCCCTCACTGGCGTTCTGATTGCCCTTGTGTTAACAATCAGTCAAAAAATACTGACTTTAAAAGAGAGTGTGGAAGGTTTGGTCAATGGTTTTAAGACCATGTTACATGCCATCCTTATTTTGTCACTGGCCTGGTCCATCGCCTTATTAACGCAACATTTACATACGGCAGAATTCATCACCGGCAGTTTAAAATCCATTGCCATCCATCCCGCCTTTCTACCGGCCATCACGTTTATATTTTCAGCCTTCATCGCCTTTAGTACCGGCTCCAGTTGGGGAACGATGGCCATAATCTATCCCCTGATATTACCGGCTACCTGGAAAATTGGTTTGGAATGGGGATGGGATGAGGCTCTGATCATGCCGGTTTTCTACAATGTGGTTTCTTCGGTTTTAGCCGGGTCTGTCTTGGGAGATCACTGCTCCCCCATATCAGACACGACTATTTTAAGTTCCTTATCCTGCTCTTGTAATCACATCAACCATGTGCGGAGCCAGCTACCTTATGCCTTAACGGTAGGTGGTGTTGGATTAATGGGAGGCACGATTCCGACGGCTTTGGGCTGGCCCATTTGGCTCTCTTACCTGCTGGCCATTGGCACATTATATGTTCTCATTCGATTGATGGGAAAACGCATCCGGCTATAAAAAGCAGACGATTAGAAAGAGGGTAACTGACGGCTGTTCTTATCCCTACCCGTTCCTTATCCTTATTACGCCATGAGGGGATGCCTTACCGCTACACGATCATGGATCAATATTAGCCAGCTCCGAACAGAGGTTACCGTAAGGACTGTGCGACGGGGATAGGAGGGCACAAAAAAAAGGAGCTCCCAACCGAGCTCCTCTTATTCTCCCATTCTTATATTAGAATTGAATACCCATTATTAATAAATCGAGGGAAATCGTTTGGGATCAAACTCAGCCATTATGGAATAAATGGTTTCGTACACATCCTCCGCATTGGGATTACTGAAATAATCACCATCCGTTCCATATGCCGGACGATGATCTTTAGCCGTCACCGTGCGCGGGGCAGCATCGAGATAATAGAAGGCTTTCTGCACTTCCACTACTTTGTGCATCATGAAAGCAGTGGCACCACCCGGTACATCTTCATCAAAAAAGACCACGCGGTTGGTTTTCTTCACCGACTCCAGAATGACGCCATTGACATCAAAGGGCAATAGGGTTTGTACATCAATCAGTTCAACAGATACGCCAATTTCTTTCAATTGATTCACCGCATCCTGGGCAATGCGCACACAGGAACCATAAGTCACCAAAGTCACATCTGTTCCTTCGGAGATGATTTCCGGAACGCCCAACGGCAACCTAAACTCACCGATATTGGCAGGTTGTTTTTCGCGCAGACGGTATCCGTTCAGTGGTTCAATAACCAAAGCCGGATCATCCCCTTCCAACAGCGTATTGTAAAATCCTGCTGCACGGGTCATGTCACGTGGCACACACACATACACCCCACGCACCGAGTTAATGACCATGCTCAAGGGGGAGCCGGAATGCCAGATCCCTTCCAGGCGATGGCCGCGGGTACGCACAATGACCGGTGCTTTTTGTCCATTCTTGGTACGGTAGCGCGTGGTGGCCAGATCATCACTCATGGTTTGCAAGGCATACAAGAGGTAATCGAAATATTGAATTTCAGCAATGGGACGCAAACCCCGCAACGCCATGCCAATGCCTTTCCCCAAGATGGTGGTTTCGCGAATACCCGTATCCCGCACCCGCCATTCACCATACTTCTGCTGCATCCCCTCCATGGTCTGATTCACGCCACCCAATTGACCGGTATCTTCGCCAAAGGTCACCACCAACGGATTGTGACTAAAGATATAATCAAAGTTATCGCGCAATATTTCTCGTCCGGGCACCAATGGGGCATCATCCGTAAATTCAGGCCAGACAGGTGCCACATTCAGGGCTGCCTGGGCCGACTCACTGTATAGATTGGCACTGTAATTTTCCCAACCTGCTTCAAAATAGGTCTTCACCCATGCTTTCAAAGCCTCTTTAATGCTACCCGGTTTTTCACAGGCCGAACAATAGTGACGTAATAACTTACGTGCGGCACTCAGAATTTCTTTGCGATTCAATGACAAGGTGGATTTTAACTCACGGACCACTTCATCTATTTTATGCTGCTTGATTTCATTACAAACACACGCCTTGGTGGTGATAATGTCCAACAATTCCTGACGTTCCTGCTTGAAGATGTCCATGAATTCCTGATAAGCTGCTTTTTGAGCTGTCCGCACTTCCTGGATGGATTCCTCTTCAATCTGGTCCAGTTCTTCAGCGGCTACCAGATTACTTTCAACGAGCCATTTGCGCATCTGAGCAATCCCATCATATTCTTTCTCCCATTCCAAACGCTCGGCTGATTTATACCGCTCATGCGATCCACTGGTAGAGTGCCCAACAGGCTGCGTCAGCTCTTCCACATGAAATAACACAGGTACATGTTGCGCCCGGCACTGGGAAATCCCTTTTTCATACATTTGACAGAGTCCGGCATAATCCCACCCCTTGGCATTATAGATGAGCATCCCGGTTGTATCACGACCACTTTTCTCAAATCCTTTCAAAGCTTTACTGATGCTCTCTTTGGCCGTTTGAAACTTTTTGGGCACGGAAATTCCATATCCATCATCCCACACGGAGACGGCCATGGGAATTTGTAACACAGAGGCCGCATTGAGGGTTTCGAAAAAATGGCCCTCTGAGGTACTGGCATCACCGATGGTCCCAAAAGCCACTTCGTTCCCATTGTTGCTAAACTGATCGTATTGTTTCAGTTCCGGGTTGTTCCGATACAATTTGGAGGCCATGGCCAGGCCCACCAGGCGCGGCATCTGACCGGCAGTGGGCGAAATATCGGAAGAGGTACATTTCATGGTGGATAAGTGTTTCCAGTTACCCTCCTCATCCAGTAGACGGGTTCCAAAATGATTATTGAACGAACGACCACCATTATCTGGATTCAATTCCGTCCGTGTCTCTCCATACAACTGGGCAAAAAACTGTTTGGGCGTGATCATCTCCGCCGCCAGCATAAAGGTTTGATCACGGTAATAGCCCGATCGCCAATCCCCTTCTTTAAATTGTTTCGCCATGGCAATTTGCGGTATCTCTTTACCATCCCCAAAAATGCCAAACTTGGCTTTTCCTCCCAACACTTCTTTTCGGGCCAACAGGCTCATATGACGGCTCACCTGAGCGATGCGATAATCTTTTAGAACTTCTTTTTTAAAGTCAGAAAAACTGAGTTCATCTCCTTTAATGGGCATATAAATCGATTTTCTAGTTGTTTACTGATTGGTATTTTATCGGATACAAAAATAAAAGATTGTATCATCATTAGGGCACTTGTCAAACGCATGAATACACTCCTTTGTTTTCTACATTGATTTTTTTCATATTTTTGTACCCTTAAAGGGAAAAACAATGTGGCAGATACTTTTACTTACAATCGTTTTGATGGGCGTTATTTTTGCGCTCTTTTCCATTAAAATCCTACTTCAGAAAAATGGTAAATTTCCCAATACGCACATTGGTGGAAATAAAGCCATGGCTAAAAGAGGCATCTATTGTGCCACCACTCAGGATAAGATGGAGCAAAAACGGGTGATTCACATTCCTCATCTGGACCTGGGTGACGACTATGAAAGTAGAACGACCAGTTGCTAGACCGTGGTCAATAGTTGATAGTTATTAGTAAACAGTCAGTTGGTAATAACGAAAGTCGGTAGACATTGGATGATAGACCGCAATAAGAAGGCCTCACAAATGGCATTATCCACACGCAGCTGTATAAGAAGCTCCCATTTTTAGTTACCAGGCATCCTTTTCTTTCCATCAAACATTTTTTCAATAGGCCTGTTTATTAATTAGGGACAATGAAGTCGTTTTCTCTATTTGATAGATTTGATCGTGTTATGGAAAATATTTTACTGGTTTTAGTCTTCGCCATAGTAATGCTGTCATTGGCATTTGCGGGTATTGGTATTCGGTTGTTTTTTAACCAGGCACCTAAAATTTCATCGTGCAGCAGCACCAACAAAGAAGGTGGGTGCGATTGCACTGCTGATAGTTGCGGTTAAGCAACATTTTTTTTGGTTACTACGAAAGGAGAACCTAATGCGAAAATTTGAAGCTTATAGTGTCTATTCTGATTTGACCTCAATTCAAGCGCAAAGAAAAGAACTCGCTTCGCTTCAGACAATTTTTCTTTTTAAAAACGACTTCATCCCATTGTCCTTAACGCTATTGGACAGAGGCAGTTTGCGCCTTGGACGGCAGGTTATACACTTGAATATTCCCTACTTTCATTGAACATGACCTGAACTTTACAGCTCAAAACACTAGTGGTCCCCTTGGCTATTCTTATTAATGAATTTGTGGAAATTATCAGTCATTGTAATGCGATAGGTTTCCTGCTCATCACTGCTGATAAAATAGGCTTCCAATTCAGGATGTTGCTTCACAATTTCAAGACTTTTTTCCAAACCTAATACCATAAAAGCGGTGGCATAGGCATCGGCAGTCATGCAATCAGGGGCGATGACAGAGGCGGACAACAATTGATGTTGCACCGGATAACCCGTATACGGACTAATGGTATGGGCATATTTCTTGCCGTCCTTATAATAGAAGTTGCGATAATTCCCGGAGGTTGCCAGGGCTGTATTGGTAATGGAGATGACTTCCTGTAAATCACGACTCATCACTTGAGGATCATCCACCGGCTTGTCAATGCCAACCCGCCAGTTCGAATGTTTCTGATTATGCCCTTTAACACGTATTTCCCCGCCTATCTCTACCATATAGTTGGTGATACCATGCTGCTCCAATAAAAGGGCAATAACGTCCACGCCATAACCTTTGGCGAGGGCATTCACATTCAACACAATTTCCGGATTCGCTTTTACAACCCGCTTCCCCTCCAGCTTTATTTTATCCATACCCATGTTGAGCAGTAAGCTGTCCACCAATTCCTGAGTAACACTATCCTTATTGGAAAAACCAAAACCCCAGGCATTGGCCAGTGGCCCAATGGTCATATCAAAGGCGCCTTCTGTAGCCTGAGTCACTTCTTCAGCCTTTTGAAAGACCGTTTTAAAATAGTGATCCACCTCTACCGGCTGATTTCTGTTTACTTGGCTGATAATTGATTGCTTGTTATAGGTGGACAAGGAAAGATCAAACTCATTGAATTTGATTTTAATCTCCTCGTGTAAGTCCTCTGAATGGTCATAGATCAGGTGATAAGTGGTGCCGAAAATAAACCCTTCGTTACGGATGTATTCCTTTTGGGGTTGGCAGGATACAGCAGCAATAATAACAACCACAATCAATATAAAACGGGTAAAATCTTTCATCTGAAACAGTTTTACGCAAAGGTGAGAAACTTGACGAGAATATGCAAAAAGCCCCATTTCTGGGGCTCTGACATATTTACTTTTTAATTAGTTTACCTTGCTGATAGCCATCGATTGATATCAAATAAATACCTGCCGGTAGATTATTCAAGGCAAATTGCTGTGTTAAACCACTTATCGGATAACTCTTAACTTTTTGTCCATTCAAATTATAGACATCCAATCTCTTACCAATAGCGTCGGACTCAACATCCACTGTAAACAATTCTTTTACCGGATTAGGATATACCCGTTTAATGTACTTTACTTCATCACCAATACCTACATAATACTGCCAGGCAGCATAAAGCGTAAAATCATCAGCATCTATCCATTCTAACACTTCGCCTGGTTCAAAACCTTCACCTTTTCCATCCGTGTCTCTATTCCATCCAACAAATTTATGATCGCGCTTCTGAAGATCTGTTTCTTTAGGGTTTGGCAAATAGATTTTATCACCAAAATTAACAGATAAACTTTCAGAAACCACTCCGTAATCCTGGTCGTTTCCATCAAATGAAATAATCAATGGATGAAAATTTGCTCTATAAGCCGACTCGAATTTAGTGACCTCATCACCTTCAGCAACTTCATCACTATTGTTGTACTCATAACACTTAAACTTGTTGTAAGCATGAGTAGGTAGCTCAATAGAAACCAATGCATTATTTCCATCCAAAGCTTCACTTCCTATATAAAGCAAATTGCTTTCCTGTTCAAATGTAACTTTCTCTAATTTATTATACTGAAAAGCACGATTTCTTATTGAATCCACAGACGCTGGAATAGTAAGCTCTTTTATGAAGTTATGCGAAAACCCTCCAATTCCTTTAAGTGACTCTGGCAGTTTAACCCCAATCAATGAACTATTAAAAAAATCTGATGTAGCAAATTCTTCAACGAGTTGACCATCCAAAGTAGAAGGAATTACCAGGTTTTTAAATCCTGTATCAATATATTTCACAAGCTTCCCGCCTTCCATTTCAACATCCTCATCTTTTAATTGATATGGAATATCCAGAAATAATGCATGATTTATATTAGTATATTCCTGACCAGCATTATATTGCACACCATTTAAATCTATATAATACTGAAATCCATCATTGACATTAGTCGGTAAAGAGAAACCGGATAATTCGTCGTTCGATATGAAAACTCCATAATCCATGAACCTCAAATTACTATTGGATTCAAAAATCACTTCTTTAATATCATTACTTTCAAACGCATTCTTGCCAATCATCCTGCATGATGAGGGAATTGTAAGGCTTGATATATTGTTATAAGCAAATGCATCGCGTTCAATTGACTCAAGGGTCGTCGGCAATTTAATATTTACTATATGCCTAGACTTAAAAGCTGCATAACTGATCGATTTTATCGTCTGATTATCTAAAACATCGGGAATAAGAATGTTATGATAGTAGAGATTTTCTTTGTATTCCGTGATGATTCCATCCTCAATAACTATATCATCTGTTGATAGCTCATGGTACATTACCGCATATAAATCATTACCAAAAATCATCTCAACGGGAACACCAGGCTGTCTGGCTCCTGCATACTGATATTCAATAAATAAAGGATTGGCATGTGTTGGTAAAATTATCACATCTACACTTCCAACAGCACTAGCTCCTTCAATAAAATCTAAGTGACTATTGTTTTCAAACTCAACTTTTTTCATAGTTCCATACCCCCAAAAAGCCTGCCTTTCAATACGAGTAATTGAACTAGGGAATGTTATATTCTCAATATAATTATTACAGAACGCCTTTTTTCCAATGGTTTGAATGGTATTTGGAAAATCAACCGACAAAATTCCTTTTTCACTGAACACTTCATCTGCGACTCCTATAATAGTCTGACCATCCAACTCATTCGGAAAAATAATGTCACTTTGCGCAAAGTCTTCAATCATCGAAGTTATTATACCATCTTCAACAGTTACATCATCGTCGGTTAAGGTGTAAGCATATCTGGCATGATAAGACAGTTCATCTTCACGGCCTGTAGATACTATAATTTCCCCATCTTCTACATTTCTATAACCACCTCTATAGCCTATAAATAAATCACTCTCATGAGCTGGTAATTGAATTGATGTTAAATTATCAAAACTAAAGGCTTCAGCTTCTAATTCCATCAAGTTACCGGGTGACTCGAACACAATCGAGTTGAGTTTATTATTGGAGAAGGCCCATTTTCTGATTGATATAATACTAGCCGGTATATTCAAATTATTTAAATTATTGTTGAGAAATGCACAGCTATCAATCACTTCAATAGTGTAAGGTAAAATTACTTCCGATAGCATATTATTTCGAAATGTAGACTTACCAATTTTAGTAATTGTGTTTGGTAATTTAACCGATTGCATGTTATTATCACGAAATACGCCATCATAAAGGCTACCTTCCCGATCTTGAATCCCATCAATTCCTATTACTATCTGCGATTGCAACTCTGTTGGAATTTCTATTTTATGATGACAGTAGTCTCGTATATATTCTTTTATAACACCATCTTCAATAATAACGTCGTTGTCTTGAAGTAGATATGTAGCATCAGTAATGTACGTTTTGGTAAAATCAACTAAATCGCCTGCACTATATTTATTCGATTCTTCATCCTCGAAGCAACTGAAGTCCTGATAAATAGACTTTGGTAAATAAACTTTAAGGTTAGAATCGTTGCCAAAGGCATTCTTACCAAGATACAATAAACGACTTGGCTCAAAAAAGTTAACAGCCGTCACGGGATTACCTATAAAAGCCTCTGTTCCGACATACAAAGCTCCCTGAGGAATATCAAGAGAGGTTAAATTATTACCTACAATAGCCTGCGTATCTATCCGTTTAATACTATAAGGCAATGTTAACCTATAAAGCTGGTTACCTGAAAGCGAATTACTCTTAAGCACTTCTAATGTGTGTGGCAACGAAATTTCTACTATCCCTTTATTTTTAAAAACGTCACTTTCAATAACCTTAATCTCCTGTCCATCCAACTCCTGTGGAAGCTTAATATACCTTGAATGAAAGCTATAATTACATGAAGTAAGTATGCCATCTTTAACAACTACATCATCATCACTTAATGTGTAAGGGATTTTAGCATAAATTCCTTCACCATTATTAGCAATTACATTTCCAGCAAAAAAGATATCTACTGCACGGGTATAATATTCGAAATCAGAATTTGAATTGGTAGGTAACTTAATTTCAATAGCTGTGTTAGAACCAAATGCATATTCATCTATGGACTGAATACTACTGTTAGTTTCAAACTCTACTTCTGCTAAGCTACTACTATAGAAAGCAAAAGCCCCAATACTATGTATACCTTTGGGAATAAAAAGTTTTGACATTCTATGAGATTGAAAAGCACCACTTTTTATCACTTGTATACTTGACGGTAAATTGAGGTTTGTTATAGGATTAGAATCAAATGCATATGTACCTATCTCTTCCAAGCTTTCCGGAAGATCCAGCTGAGTTAAATTATTACTTCCAAAAGCTCTTTGATAAACAGAAAGTAATTGAGCCGGTAATTGAATTGATACTAAAACATTATATTCAAATGAACAAGTGTCGATTTCCGTAATCCCAACAGGAAAATCAATATTAGAAAGGTTATTTCTATTAAATGAAAATTTTTGGATTCTCTTTAGCTTATCCGGGAGTTGAATATGCGTTAACTCTTTTTCTTTAAATACATCATTCCCTATTTGCGTTATAACCTGTCCATCGAGTTCATTGGGAATAATAATATATTTTGATTCAAAATTATAACTACATGACTTTAAAATACCATCCTCAACTACTACATCATCATTCGTTAGGGTGTAAGGGGCTTTTGCAAAAATTGCCTGTTTGAAGCTTGTTAGTATATCTCCTGCCGCAAATAATTCCTGACCATTAGTATATGCCTGAAAATTTGGAGATACATTAGTTGGTAATGTTACCTGTAAACCTGATCCCCAATAGAGGTTATTCCCTAGAAATTGAATATGACTACCTTCTTCATAAACAACAGTCTTTAGGTTATTATTATTATAAAATGCTTGGCTTTTAATAATAGTTACAGTATTTGGAATAGTCAGGTTAACAAATCTATTCTGGTTAAACGCGTTTTCACCTATAACCTCTAATCCTTGAGGTAGGTCTACCTTAATCATTCCACAACCTTCGAATGCACTTTCCCCAATTCTCTTAAGTGAGGAGGGTAATGTTAAGCTTTTAATAGACTCTCGACTAAAAACATAATCATTAAGTTCTACTACGGTCTGACCATCTAGTACTTTTGGAATGTTAACATAATTTGATGAGAAATCATAAGAACACGATTTTAAAACACCTTCCTCTACAACCACATCATCGTCAGTTAAGGTATATGCAAATCCTGCATGTATAGATACTGTAAGGTCATCTATTTTATCCCCTGGTCGATAAGAATTTGCACCATCATTATATTCAACAAAATTCTCACTATTGTTATCAGGAAGGATGTAACTTGTCAACTTATTTTTTGCAAAGACTTCATTGCCTATGAAATGAATTTCTCTTGGTATCACAATATCTGTTAATCTATTACCACAAAAGGCATAAGACTCTGCTTTTTTTAATTTAGCTGGTAATTCAATACTTGATATGTTATTGGTCTGAAACGCAAAAGCTCCAATTTCTTCTATTAATGATGGTAGTTTAACCTCACATAAACTCCTATCCTCAAAAACGCTTGAAGATATTATCTTAATCACTTGATTATCTAATATTTCGGGTATAATTATGCATTTAGAATCAAAATTAAAGCTGCAGGATTTTAAAATGCCATCCTCTACAATAACATCCTCATCCTTGAGCGTATACGGATTAACAGCATAAACATATTTATTTTCCAAATCAGCGGATAAACTAATAACACTCTCAGGTGAATACTTTCTTGACTCATCTGCATATTCAACGAAGTTTTCACTTGCATTGGATGGTAATACTATTTCTGTTAGATTATTACTCCAAAATGCATCAAGATTTATAAATTGAACATTACTATTTGGTGCGAAAGTTATTTTTTCAATTTTATTTCGTCCAAAAGCAACATCTTTTATCATCCTCACTGTTGAGGGTATTGTGAGTTCAATGATTTCATTTTCATGGAAAACCTGAGTTTCTAACACTTCCAAATTAGAAGGAATAACAAGGCTTTTAATTTTATTATCACGAAATGCACCATAGTCCAAATACGTTATCGTATTGGGTAATTCTATTTTATTTATCTCATTACCATAGAAGCTATAAAAGCCTACACTTTCAAGTGTACCGGGTAGTGTGACTTCTAATAGTCCTTTATGACTAAATACACTGGCGCCAATCCCAGTAATGGTTTGTCCATTTATTTCGTTAGGTATAACAATATATTTTGATGAATAGTCATAAAAGCATTCCTTTATTATACCACCATCCAAGTTTACATCCTCAGCTTTCAATGTATAAGGTGTTCGGGCATAAATAGTCTTATCTTCAATATCAAGCAAGTCCCCGGGCGCATACATAACATCATTAATATAATATTCTAAAAAATCATCATTCGAATTGGAGGGCAAATTAATATTCGTTATTGCATTACCGGAAAATGCTAATAAGTGCAACTCTCTTATCTTACTATTCTGTTCAAAAACTACTTTAGAAATGGAATTGCCTGAAAATGAATAGCTTCCAATGAACTCTACAAACTGAGGAATAGTAATTTCTGTAATATTGCTTGAAGAAAATGCAAATCCTCCGATATATTTTAATCGCAAAGGTAGTTCCAGAGAGCTGAGGTTATTTCTATTAAAGGCATTTGACTCAATTATCTCAACATTATCAGGTAATAATAATTGATTTATTTCATTATCGGTAAAGGAAGACCATCCAATAGTTATTAATCCAGACGGTAGAGAAACACCAGTAATGTTTTTACTTTCAAAAACAAAAGATCCAATCTCTACAATAGCCTGCCCATCCAAAACATCAGGAATAATAATATCCTTTATAGCAAAATCATAAGAGCAGGATTTTAAAACGCCGTCCTCAACAACAACATCATCATCGGTTAAAGTGTATTGTTGTGCAAGCATAGGGACTGCACAAACCAATAGGGTACAAAACAGTAAAAGTTTATTCATTAAAATGTGTGTAAGGTTATCAATATGTATACTTTATTTTAAAGCATAGTGATACGTAAACCTATGGTATTTGTTACAGAAATTAGAATGACATATATCGTATAAAACAACAAGGATTGCATCTATATTGACAACCTGCCAATAAAGATCCAATCCTTAGTGTTATTCAATAAAAAAGCCCCTTGGCAGGGGCTTTTTAAATATCTATGATCCGAAATCATCAAAGGCAACCATTTCGTCGGGCACTCCTAAATCATACAGCATTTTAGTGACTGCATCATTCATCATTGGAGGTCCACACAAGTAGTACTCGATGTCTTCCGGCTCTTCATGCTTATTTAAGTACTCATCATGAATTACCTGGTGAATAAAGCCAGTAGCTCCGTCCCAGTTATCTTCCGGCAATGGCTCCGACAAGGCGATGGTGAACTTAAAGTTCGGGAACGCTTTCTCGATGGCACGGAATTGATCTTCGTAGAAAATCTCTTTCTTAGAACGTGCCCCATACCAGAACGTCGCCTTACGACCTGTCTTCAAGGTGTGGAACAAGTGGAAGATGTGTGAACGCATGGGCGCCATACCGGCTCCTCCACCAATAAACATCATCTCACGCTCGGTTTCTTTAATAAAGAATTCACCATAAGGACCTGAAACAGTCACCTTATCACCTGGCTTACGCGAGAAGATAAAAGACGAACAGATGCCCGGATTCACTTTCATGAAACCACCGGCCACACGATCCCATGGTGGCGTTGCAATACGGATGTTCAACATCACAATATTACCTTCCGCCGGGTGATTGGCCATGGAGTAAGCACGGTAAGTAGGTTCCGGATTCTTCATCTGAAGATTGAACATCCCAAATTTCTCCCATTCTCCGCGGTACTCATCTTCAATGATCATGTCTTTGAAGTCCACATCGATCTTAGGCACATCAATTTGAATGTATCCACCCGATTTGAAATCCAGTGTTTCACCTTCTGGCAATTTCACAACAAATTCCTTAATAAAAGTAGCCTGGCCATCGTTAGAGACCACTTCGCACTCCCATTTCTGAATACCCATCACCTCTTGAGGGATGGACATGGTCATGTCTTCCTTCACTTTCACCTGACAAGCTAAGCGCCAATTGTTGGCTTGCTCTTTACGGGTAAAATAACCGGTTTCTGTCGGTAAGATCGAACCCGCACCGCTGTCAACCTGACACCGACACATGGCACATGTACCACCTCCACCACAGGCCGAAGGCAGGAATATTTTGTTGCTTCCTAAGGCAGATAAAAGCGTTTGACCCGGTTCTACCACCAGTTTGGTATCGCCATCGTTAATATCAATCGTTACCTCACCGGAAGGCATTAACTTCTTTTTGGCATAGAGCAAAATAGAAACCAGTGCCAGGATGACCAACAGGAACACCACTACACTGATTAGTATTATCGTACTCTGACTTGCTAATAATATCATTTCTCAATCAATTTTTTAGTGCTTACAATTGGATTCCCATAAAGCTCATGAAAGCAATACCCATTAATCCGGTTACGATAAAGGTAATTCCCAAACCACGTAACGGAGCAGGTACATTGGAGTACTTGATTTTCTCACGGATTGCAGCAATACCCACAATGGCCAATAACCAACCAATCCCTGAACCCAAACCAAATACAGTGGCCTCACCAAGCGTTTCATAACCGCGCTCTTGCATAAACAGTGATCCTCCAAGGATGGCACAGTTCACCGCAATTAAAGGCAGAAAGATACCCAATTGAGAGTACAGCGTAGGTGCAAATTTCTCAACAATCATCTCTACCAATTGCACCATGGATGCAATCACCGCAATAAACATGATAAAGCTCAAAAAGCTTAGATCCACACCGGCAAAATTATCACCTAACCAAGCCAATGATCCTTCGCTCAACACATATTTGTTCAACAAAAAGTCAACCGGAACAGTAATTCCCAGTACAAACACGACAGCAATCCCCAATCCAAAGGAGGTTTTCACAGTTTTTGATACCGCCAGATAGGAACACATCCCCAGGAAGTACGCAAACACCATGTTGTCGATAAAGATGGACTTAACGAATATATTAAATAATTCCATTTCTCTCTTTTTTAACGATTACGACTCAATCAGGTCTTTATTACGTGAACGCTGTACCCAGATAATAATACCTACCACGATCAATGCCATTGGTGGTAAAATCATCAAACCATTGTTGGCATATCCCCAATCATAGAAAATTTGAGGAACAACTTGAATGGTTCCAAGAGCAGGCAAGGTCAAAGTTCCGGCACCCAACAATTCACGGAAGAAGGCCACAATCACCAATATTAATCCATAACCAGCACCATTACCAATCCCATCTAACACGGAAGGCCAGGGTTTGTTACCCAAAGCAAAAGCTTCCAGACGTCCCATGATAATACAGTTGGTGATGATCAATCCCACAAATACCGACAATTGTTTACTCACTTCGTAGGCAAAGGCTTTCAATACCTGATCCACAATAATTACCAACGCAGCCACGATCACCAATTGAACGATGATACGAATACGCGATGGGATGGTATTACGTAAGAGAGATACTATCAAATTTGAAAATACCGTTACAAAAATCACGGAAATGGACAAGACGATGGCCGGTTCCAGCTTAGCTGTTACTGCCAAAGCGGAACAGATTCCCAATACCTGGATGGTGATCGGGTTTTGTGCCCCCAGTGGCGTTGAAATCAGCTTTAAGTTTTTGGCTGAGAACAAAGGTTCTTTTTCATTACTCATTGTCACAACTATTTTAGTTCTTTAAAAACTTTTCATATCCACTCAGACAGTCCTTAAGCATTTCGCTCACACCTTTACTGGTAATGGTACCACCTGAGATACCATCCACCGCATGGGCGTTACCGGCAGATTGCCCCACCTTAACCACATCAACGGACACAAATTTTGAATTCTCATCAAAAATTTTCTTACCTGAAAAAGGTTTCTGAAAAAAGGCTTTGTCAATTTCAGCACCCAAACCGGGTGTTTCGCCTTTGTGACCAAACGTTGCTCCAAACACGGTGTTTTTGTCATCATTCAGGGATATATATCCCCAAATAGGACCCCACAGACCTTTACCACGGACCGGGATCACATACTTCACCGATCCATCATCCATTTTACATTCGTAAAGAGGGAACGCACGTTCAGTATCGGCTTTCTTAATTTCTTTCGCTAAATCGACATCAAAGGCTGATCCAGATTGCTTTTCACCCTGTATATTCAGAATGTAGGCATTCTTACCTATGTACTTTTCATATTTAGCTTCTGCATCCTTAGCCGTACTTTCAATATTAACCGACCTTAAAATGTCGATTTTCTTAGCGACTTCCACATTTTTATTTTGTCTCTCCTTCAGTGATTCGGACACAAACGCCAACAGCGCCGCCACCACAATCACCATCACGGAAGCATACAAAAATGTATATGTATTTCCTTGTCTATCCATTGTTCTAATTCTTTTAGGCGTTTACTTTGGCTCTTTTCAAACGACGGTTAATATTTCCCTGAACCACAAAATGGTCGATCAATGGTGCAAAAGTATTCATCAACAGAATGGCCAACATCATCCCTTCCGGATAAGCCGGATTGAAGACGCGAATCAAGATGGCAAACACCCCGATTAAAAAGCCATAAATCCATTTACCGCTTTCTGTTCTGGAAGCCGATACCGGATCAGTCGCCATAAACACAGCACCAAACGCAAAACCACCCAAACATAAATGATGAATGGCAGGTACTTCCATTAAGGCGTTCATACCAATGGCATTAAAGACCAAGGCCATTAAATACCCACCGGCAAAAACTGACAACATGATTTTCCAGTTGGCAATACCTGTGTAAATAAGAATTGCTGCTCCAATTAAAATAGCCAGAGTGGATGTTTCACCAATGGATCCCGGAATAAATCCAAGAAAACTATCCATCAACGAATAATTGCTTACTCCAGTAACCGCTTCAGCCAAAGGGGTAGCTCCTGAAAAACCATCGACCACACCTTCGCTTTTTGTCAAGCCGGAAACCCAAACCAGGTCACCTGACATTTTTGACGGATAGGCAAAGAATAGAAAGGCACGGGCAATTAAAGCCGGGTTCCAGATATTCATTCCGGTTCCACCAAACACCTCTTTACCGATCACCACGGCGAAAATGGTTGCTACGGCCACCATCCACAAGGGTGTATCCACGGGAACAATCAAAGGAATTAACATTCCCGATACCAGGAATCCTTCATTCACTTCGTGACCCCGCATTTGGGCAAATGCAAATTCAACCCCTAAACCAACCACATAAGACACAATGACGATGGGCAACACCTTAATGGCTCCATGCAGGAATACTTCCCAAAAACCAGCTTCTTGGCCCAATGACAGGAAATGGAAATAACCAGTATTCCAGATACCAAACAATAAAGCCGGTACCAACGCCATCACCACCACGGCCATGGTCCGTTTCATGTCAATGGTATCTCTCACATGCACACTGTTTTTGTTTGTGGTATTAGGCACAAACAATAACGTTTCAAAGGCATCAAACGTAGAGTGAAACTTTTCAAACTTCCCGCCCTTTTGAACGTGAGGTTTGATATTATCGAGTAATCTTCTTAACGCTTTCAATGTTATATCGTTTAAAATTTTATTATTTCAATTCATTTAATCGACAAGAGATTAGCTCAACTCTTTTATCATTAAATCGATTCCGTTACGAAGAATGGATTGCAGATTTAACTTTGATGTACAAACGAATTCACACAATGCAATGTCCTCTTCAGCCAGTTCGTAAATACCTAGTTGCTCCATCTTATCGATGTCTTCCACCAAAATGGCTTTGAACAAAAATTCAGGTAAGATGTCCATTGGCAATACTTTCTCATACTGACCAGATACTACAAACGCGCGCTCGCCACCATGTTTATTCGAGTCTAAGCGGTACTCTTTTTTGCTGCACATCCAGCTAAAGAACGATCTGGAAACACTGTATTTTCCAAATCCAGGCAAAGCCCATCCCATAAACTCAAAATAATCACCTTCCGGAATCACTGATACCTGTGAATGATAGAACCCCAGGTAGCCATCATCTTCCAGCTCTGTCCCAGTCAATACATTACCACTTACATAGCGTAAATTTCCGGCATTCACATTGCCTTTCACCAATGAAGAGATGTTGGCTCCCATTTTGGTGCGGAAATAACCTGCTTTCTTCACTTCGGATCCGGCCAACACCACAATCCGGTTAGCATCATAGACACCCTTTTCAAACAATTTACCGATGGCAATCACCTCTTGAGGTTGTGTCACCCAAACCGTTTCTCCTTTGTTGATTGGCATGGTATGGTGAATCTGAACACCTACATTACCAGCCGGGTGTGGTCCCTGAAAACGATGTAGAGCAGCACCTTTAATAGCGTTGTAGACTTTTGATGCCGACTCATGATTAATGCCAATATTCACATTATCACACAATTTTTTTAATGCATCAATCCCGGCCTGGAAATACTTTTCCTGTCCGGAAAGCACAAAGTCATAATCAGGCGCCAAGGGTGATGAATCAAATCCGGAAATATACACCGCTTTAGGAGTTTCTTTCGGATTGGCAATCACATCATACGGACGCTGACGAATAAACGGCCAGGCACCGGCATTCAACAACTTCTCGATCACTTCTTCCCGGGAGAGATCAGCGGGCTTACCGGCACCAAATTGTTCGGCGTCCTCCAGACCATCAGCCTTCACTACAACCTCGAGAATTCGACGACGTTCGCCACGGTTCACCGCAACCAACTCACCACTTACCGGCGACACAAATTTTACTTCAGGACGATATTTGTCATAAAATAAAACCGTACCAGCTTTCACCTTGTCCCCTACTTTTACCACCATTTTTGGCACCACCCCATGAAAATCGGTGGGTTTGATAGCAAAATGTTCGGGTAATGCGGCCTGTCCAAATACTTTTTCAGCTTTTCCTGCAAGCCGAATATCAAGACCTCTTTTAATTTTTATTACCTCTGACATGTTTGAAAAACGGTTTTTTTATATTTACGTGCAAAAATAGATAAATTTATAACTTTTCCATACCAAATTCCATGCTCAAAATCTCCGTGAATATGTGCTATTTACAATTTAATACGCATTGGAAACAGCTCAATAAAAGAAATGTTTCAGTGATTCAAAGAAATAATTCACTAATATATCGTCTGAAGGTATGGATTATTCTTGCTTTTTGTGCACAAAGTGCGATGGCAAATAATCCCGTTCATACCGCCAGTCACATCCACACCGTTCAATTATATAAAAAAGGATGGGATTTATCCCATCCCATTATTCAACTCAGAGGCACAGAGCAGCTCTCTCTGAGCTTCGATGATTTTGCCTTTGACTCAAAAAACTATCAATACACCATTGCACATTGCAACTCCAATTGGGAGATTTCCGATTTAATGACAACGGAGTACGTAACGGGATTTATGCCCAACGCCATTGACGATTACCAATACTCCTTCAACACCATGCAACCCTACGTGCATTACGCACTGGACTTTCCCAATGCCGATATTCAGCTTAAATTATCGGGCAATTATATCATCCAGGTATTTGAACTGGGCAATCAGGATCACCCGGTCCTGACCCGTCCCTTTTGGGTATCGGAATCACAGGTTAGCATCCTTCCGCGCATCAAATACACTGCTAGCTCCTCTCTGCGTCAAACCATGCAACAAGTTAGTTTCATCATTCAGCACCCCAATTTCAAAATTGACAATGCCCATGAGGAAGTCAAAGTCATTGTTCAACAAAATGGTCGTTGGGATAATCAGATTGATAATTTGAAACCCTTGTTCATACGCAATGAAGAGTTAGCCTATGAATATAGCCGCGAAAATTTGTTTGATGGCGGCAACGAATACCGTTGGCTCGACTTACGCAGCACGCGATTTGCACCGGAGCACGTGGAGAAAATCAGTTTCCACGATCCGTTTTATCACTTTACCCTGTTCGCCGACAGGCCCCAAGGCTCCAAACCCTATTTTTACCACGAAGATTTCAATGGCAAATATGTGATCGATGTGCGGGAAGAGCGCGATCCCCACCTTGAAGCCGATTATGTGTACACCCATTTCACTCTTCCGGTGGATGCTCCGTTCATTGATGGGGACATGTATGTGACGGGCGGTTTAAACGACTGGCAGTTGAACAAGCACAACAAAATGAATTACAACTACGAATCCAAGGCTTATGAACTAACCCTGTTATTAAAACAAGGTTTTTACAATTATCAATATCATTTTCTGGAAAATGACAAAACCCAGGCCGAAGTAGAACGGTTTGAGGGCAACTTTGGACAAACTGAAAACGACTACCTCATCTATGTCTATTACAAGGGCGTGAGCGACAATTACGAGCGTTTGATTGGCGTAAACCTATCCAATTCCTTGAAATATAGCGCTCCTGGAGCACACTAAAAACTTAACACACCTGTGCAACAGCACAATAACCTGACATAATTCATCTGTTTATTTTTGAATTTACATTTATCCGTTGAAACCCGCCAAAAGCGAATCATACTCGTACTTTGAAGGCAACCTTGAGTTTCGTTTTATCGCATCATTCTTCAAAACACTGATATTTTTCATAGCGATCCCTTTTGAAATATCATAGATTTGTTTTGTTGTCAATTGAAATGGGAATATACAATCGCATTCCTCATTTAATTTCTCCTTGACTGAGTATTAACCTTACAAAACAGATAAACTATGCCAAAAGGAATTTTTAATGTGCCGCCGGCAAAAAACGAACCCATCTTAACGTATGCCCCAGGCACTGCCGAACGTGCAGACTTAAAGAAGCAACTGGAAGAATTCCGTTCACAGGAAATCGACATCCCAATGATTATTGGTGGTGAAGAAATCAGAACCGGAAATAAAAAACGCATTCACCCACCGCACGAAATCAAGCACACTTTAGGGTATTACCACCAAGGTGATGAAACCCACGTGCACCGTGCCATTGATGCGGCTTTAAAAGCCCGCAAAAAATGGGCTGAATTGAGCTGGGAACACCGTGCGTCCATTTTCTTAAAAGCCGCTGACCTGTTAGCCGGCCCTTACCGCCAGATTTTGAATGCTGCCACCATGTTAGGTCAATCCAAAAATGCCTTCCAGGCCGAGATTGATTCAGCCTGTGAATTGGCCGATTTTTTCCGCTTCAATGTGCAGTACATGACGGAAATTTATGCCGGACAACCCGCTTCAGCAGCCGGTATCTGGGATCGCGTGGAATACCGTCCATTAGAAGGCTTCATCTTCGCCCTGACACCTTTTAACTTTACGTCTATTGCGGGTAACCTGCAGACGGCGCCTGCCCTAATGGGTAACGTAGCCGTTTGGAAACCGTCTAAAACAGCCATTTATTCCGCTTACTTCCTGATGAAGTTATTTAAGGAAGCCGGGGTGCCTGATGGTGTCATTAACCTGGTGTATGCTTCCGGACCGGATGCGGCCAAAGTAGTGTTTGGACATCCTGAGTTTGCCGGTTTCCACTTTACCGGATCAACAGGAGTGTTTAACTCAACCTGGAAAGCCATTGGTGACAACATCCACATATACAAAACCTATCCGCGCATCGTTGGCGAAACCGGTGGTAAAGATTACATCATCGCTCACAAAACATGTGATGCCAAGGCAGTGGGGACAGCCATCACCCGTGGCGCCTTCGAATACCAGGGGCAGAAATGTTCAGCCGCTTCCCGCGCTTACATTCCAGCCAGCCGTTGGGAGGAGATTCGCGCGCATGTAGCAGCTGAATTGAAAGAACTGAAAATGGGACCACCGGAAGATTTCTCCAATTTCATCAATGCCGTGATTGACGAGGCTTCCTTCGACAAATTGGCCGGTGCCATTGATGCCGCCAAAGCCAGCAACGAAGCAGAAGTAATCATGGGTGGTAACTACGATAAATCGGTGGGTTATTTCATTGAACCAACCATTATCCAAGCTTTCAACCCCATGTATCAAACCATGGAAGAAGAATTGTTCGGACCGATTTTGACACTTTATGTGTACGAAGACAGCAAGTTCGAAGAGACTATGGACATTCTGGATAAAACATCCATCTATGCCTTAACCGGTGCTATTTTCTCTCAGGATCGTTATGTGATTGAGAAAATGACCAAGCGTCTGGTGAATACCGCTGGTAATTTCTACATCAACGACAAGCCTACAGGAGCAGTGGTAGGTCAGCAGCCATTTGGCGGATCACGCGGTTCGGGTACCAATGACAAGGCTGGTTCAGCCATCAACCTGATGCGTTGGGTGAGCCCACGTACCATCAAGGAGACGTTTGTACCACCTCACAATTACAAATATCCATTCTTAGCCGAATAGTTTATCAAGCCCCGCAACAGCGGGGCTTTTTTTTCATCCCACAACTAACGACACGGATTAAATGTCCCTTGAAATGCAATTAATGCCTCTTGACACCCGCTCCCGCCATCAAAATAGCTGCTTAATGTACCGAAATGCCTTCTCTGTGCACCAAAACAACAACTAAATATCCGAAAGTAATCGCTCCCTGCAACAAAAGACCCCCTGCACACACCAAACTATCTGTTTCCATCAAGCATAGGTCGACTCCATACGCCAAAACAGCCGCTCAATGTAAGTCAACGACCATTTAACGCCGCTTTCATTTCTTTTGATGACGGATTGCGAAACTTCCCTTCCCTTCGATGCAATAATCATCTAGTTAATCCGTTTTTTTTGAGTCACCTGATAATTGTTTACTTTTGGTTCGTTAAACTCAGAGCCTGATGCCCATTTTGAAAAAAACGAAACGTTACATACCCGTCTTCATCTCCCTTGCGCTGTTATTACCTTTACTCAACAGCTGTTTCCTTGGCAAAAGCGTCAGCAATGCCAATAAAGCCTATGACCTCGGTGAATACAACCGGGCCGCCTCACAATTCAAACGCGCCTATTCACGCGAGAAAAACAGATACACCAAAGGCGAACTTTCCTTTTACATGGGCGAGTGTTACCGAATCACGAACATGCCCCGAAAAGCCGCCTCGTACTATTCCAAAAGTGTCCGCTATAAATATGAAGAGCAGATAGCTGAACTGTACATGGCCGACATGTATCTGGCATCCGGCAAATATGAAGAGGCCCTGGAAGGCTACGAGAGTTACCTGGAGAAAAAAGGATTTGACCGCCGGGCCAACAATGGCATCGCTTCCTGCAAACTGGCCATGAGTGACAGCACCACCCGCTACCAGGTAGAAAAAGTAAAAGGCCTCAGCAATACCCGTTTCAGCGACTATTCACCCGGCTATGCAGGTAACGATTACGACCAGGTGTACTTCTCCTCCATGCGGACGGAAAAAAAATCACGCCGCCGCAGTCGTATCACCGGCCAGGGTGGTAGTAACCTCTACGTGGCCCGCATCGATGCCAAAGGTAAATGGACGGAGGCTGAATCGCTGGGAGAAACCATCAATACGGAATTTGATGAAGGTGCCGGCACCCTGTCATCCGATGGTAAAGACATGTATTTCACGCGGTGCAAATACGACAATGAGAAACCCCTTGGCGCCGAGCTGCTAAAGATGTCGCGTACAGGTGGCAAATGGAGCGAACCGGAGGTGATTCAAGTAAAAGGAGATAGTTTATTGGTAGCGCACCCCGCCATTTCCAATGATGGCAACACGCTCTATTTTGTGAGCGACATGCCTGGTGGTGTGGGCGGGAAGGACCTCTGGAAAGCCGAAAAAGGCGGCGAAGGCGGTTGGACTGATCCGGTGAATCTGGGTGATATCATCAATACCCCAGGCGATGAAATGTTTCCGTATGTACGGCTGGACGGCACCTTGTTTTTTGCGTCCAATGCACATGTGGGCTATGGCGGTTTAGACATCTACAAAGCCGTTAAAGATGATGAGGATCAATGGCAGGTCATCAACCTGGGGCGCCCCATCAACAGTGAATCCGATGATTTTGGAATTGTTTATAAAGGACTTGAGGAAGAAGGCCTGTTCAGCTCCTCGCGCGGGAGCTCCAAAGGCGTGGATAACATCTATTCCTTTCTGCTGCCCAAGCTGAATTTTGAAGTGCGCGGTGAAGTGCGCAGTCAAAAAGACAACAGCCCCATTACCGATGCGTATCTGCGCCTGATTGGAACAGATGGCACCAATTTAAAACTGCGCATTGGTGAAGATGGTTCTTTTGGCGCCAAACTCGTTAAAAACACCGATTACGTCTTCATGGTGGCAGCCAAGGGCTATTTCAATCAAAAAGAAAAAATGTCCACCACTGGCTTAGAAGATGACAAAATTTTCGAATTCAACATGGAGATGATCCCCATGGAAGATGCCATTGTACTGAAAGACATCTTTTTTGAAGCCGATAAGGCAGATTTGAATGCCACTGCCCAAAGCGAATTAAACCGACTCACTGAAATCCTGGAAATGAACCAGGCAGTGGTCATTGAAGTGGGTGCCCACACCTCCGGCGAAGGCGATGAAACCGAAAGCATCGTATTAAGTCAACAGCGCGCCCAGGCGGTGATGGACTACCTGATCAGCAAAGGCATTCCCACCGAACGTTTATCGGCGAAAGGTTATGGTGACACCCAACCGGTGACTGTGAACCGCCTGCAGGCAAAAGAATTCAGTTTTCTGCATAACGGAGATGTACTCAACGCGGCATTCATCCAGAAACTGCGACCTCAGCAACGCCAGAAAGCACACCAGATTAACCGGCGTATTGAGTTTAAGATAAAAGAGTAGGTTTCAAACGATCCGAAGAAGCATAAAAAAACCTTCCGAATAGCCATCCGGAAGGTTTATAATTGTTGGGGAATTTATTTATTTTTTCATCACTTTTTGAGTAATCACGGAACCATCTTCAAAGGTCACCTGAATGATGTACATGCCTTTTGCTAAATCAGCGGTTGGAATGAATCGATTTCCAAGACGCGCTTCTTTGACCAATAATCCAACAGAACTATACACAGCAATAGACTCAATAACTTGCTCCGAGGAAACTCTTAATTCGTCACCCATTGGATTAGGCGAAATCATCACCACCTTCTTCTCCACTTCCGGGATGGCTGTTGAGACGGCAGCAATATCAGTAGAGCTGCGAGGAATAATTTGGAAAGTTCCATCAAAGACATTGGCAAATCCAACAATGCTAGATTTAACCGGAATTGTAGTACCTAATAGATCTGCATTTGCATAGCTCACTCTTAAAACGATTGAATTAGCAGCTTCATCTTCCAATGTATAGTTAGTGTTCTCCTTGAAAACGCCACCGGCTTCAGTTCCAAATTTTAAATCATCAACCTTAACTAACGTGGATTCATACATGTCCCAATTAGCTTTTAAAGATGTAATCGTTACACCAACAGGAGTCACCACATTATTACTAGAGGATGCTCCACCAGCATCAGCAACCGGGATAAATTGCAATAGACCTCTATAGGCAGTCAGTGTACCCATTAATCCGGTAATACCATCCTGCAAATTATAGCTAGAAGTTATTTTTCCAGTAGGATCATCAACTAAAATACCACCGGTTACATCCTGTATCAACTTTTGATTACGCGAAGCTTGCTGATGTGTTAAAACCACTTCGCCTGTTAATTGATACACCCCTCCATCAGCCACGTGACTCCTTAGTTCAGCAATTGTTGTCACTGCCACCGGAAAAGAATAAGTCGCTGTTGCAACGGCACTTTCAGTCATTCCAGCTTTGTAGGCGATGGCTTTTAAAGTGGTGGTTGTGCTTACATTAATGGGGCTCTCATATAATGTAGATGCATCCGTGGGGGTAGATCCATCAGTGGTGTAATAGATGGCGGCATCTGGGGTAGCAGAAGTAATGGTTATGTCAACGGGTTCACTATATGTTCCTGCGGCTTCTGAAAACTCTGGTATTACCACGTTCGATGCGCTTGCTGTATATGCCTCAAGACTAATATCGTCCCAGTAAACTATTGCATTTTTATAAGTTCTAAGCTCTAAATAAAATTCATTGGCTGTTGCCGGAGCTGAAACTACCACTTCATACTTCTGCCAAGAAGGATTAGAAGGATCCGCATTGAAATATAAATTATTAGGACCTCTTAACTCATTGGTATTATCATCCAAATTCGTCCCTGTATTTCTCCAATAAGACCATATTCTAGCATCTGTTTTATCACCAGCAGCAACGTAATACCACATTTGCAGTTTGTAAGTTTGCCCTGGAGTAACTTCAATAACTTGTCCTAATTTTTTTGTACCCCCTACATGTTTTGCACTATGCGAGTCACCATGTTTAATTGTAGTTTCGGGGCTAATACTTTCAACTATTGACCAATCTGTTGGTTTATTTTCACTATCCCATGATTCAAAATTTCCATTGTGAACTAAATTTTGAGAAACACCATAACTAAAAACTAAAAAAACTAAAAAACACAAAAGTAAAACTCTCTTCATAACATAAATTTTTAGGTTAGAATAATAAATTGATTAAAATATCAACCCAAAAATAAGTGTTTATCCTTAACATACAAGAAGCTAAACATTAAATCTATATGAAGTTCACATGAACCGTACGGTCGGTACAAACACAACCCCGCCAAACCGGTGCTTTTATAAGATTTAGACTGCATAATAAAAAACCCATCGCGCACATGCGCGATGGGCTAACCAATAAAGACATTAGCTATATTTCTATCGCTTTATGGCTCTAAGGGATTTTTCTGATCCATCCTGAAGCACAATTGTGACTATGTACGTCCCGGCTGACAGCTCATTGGTCAGGATCGGCTGTTCTGAAGAATAATCAATGCATTGTTTTACGCACCTTCCGGTCACATCGGATATTCTAATCATGCGGACTTGCTCTTCTGTCTCTAAACACAAATGATCTCTAAAAGGTATGGGACTAAGGACACAGTCATTAAATTCTTCCTCCTGTAATCGAGTTGTTACATTAACATTGAATGTCCCTGGCGTAGGTATCGCACTGACAAATGCGGAAGTATTTCGGCTACCACCAGCAGCATCGGGATATCGCTGAAGTGAGTGCACATCTTTGGCAGCCAACACATCCTCATTTAATTGGGCCTGGCTACTGTTTAGCAACACCAGCAGACCAACATCATCCGGATCATTGGTATCATAAACAACAGCATCTACTAAATTTGTTAATGATACAGGTGTACCACCCGGGAAACTACTGGCATCATCCTGATACAGAGCAACGGCATCGGAACCATTCTGTAAAATTGTATTAGAAAATATCAGATCCACTCCCGGAACCGCAGCATTACCAAGAACAAAAAAGCCGTTGGCATCAGTGGAATACCCATCCAGATCAAAAGCCGCATATGACTGATCATCTGAGCCATTAAACAATACTAACACATAACCGTCCAATGCCGTAATGCCAGTGCCTCCATCATACAATTCTATGAATTCAGCAGCATCAGTGCTAGTTTGATCAGTATCAATTTCATTAATTAATACTGTTTGCGCAAATAGCAAATATTGGCTTACCCAAAGCCCAAGGATAGTAAAATACAAGTATTTCATAATTCTATAATTTGGGGGTTTATTATAGATAAGTTACCCAAACGCTGTGACAAAGTCACGCAATCATGAAAAAATTAGTCATTTTTATGAGTGGGTTTCAGCTGAAAACACAATACAACACCTTACTTATCGAGCTTTGAAGCCAGATCAGATATTTTGCGTTTGATATCGGATTTGTACTGCCCGGTATTTAACTCACGGGCCAGTTCCAGCATTTTTTGGCAGGCAGCAGTGTCCTTCAATGTCTCAAGGTGTATATTTGCTGCATTTAATGCGGAATACGGCCCAAAATACCGAACATCTTCGTCCGCCAGGCGAATCACTTGCTGATAGCCAAATAAGGCCTCAGTGAACCTATTATCCACTTCCAGGGCGCGTGCCAGACGATAATACCACTCCGCCCGATAAAAATCAGATAATAGCGATTCATCCATCGTTTTTAGTTGTTGGATGCAAGCGCTGTTATGCCCATCATCAAACAGCAAGCGGGCTTTTATCAATGCTACTGGCTTTTCTGATACTGAAAAAACTTCCTGCACCGCCTGCTTATCATTGGAAGTGGGAAATGTAGCCAAGGCTTGAATCGCTTCCATCTGCCCCCTAACTTTAGCTGTATCACCGCTGATGCGGTAATACCGGGCCAACCTCAAATGCGCATCGGCTTTAAAACTCATGCCCGGGTACGTCCTGAAAAACTGCAGGAAGGCCTCTTCGCAGGTATGAGACAAATGATTTAGCTGAGCTTTGCCTTTAAGATGATACAATAGTGGAAAATGGTCATACGATTCGGGAGGTAGCGCATCTAACAATCGACGGCACAATGCGCCATCCCTTTCTTTCAGAGCCAACGAGGCACTCACAAAAGCCACCAACGGGGAAGTTGAACGCCTGCTCCATTGAAAAAACAAATTCGTCTGGTGATCATCCGGAGGTGAAAACTTCAATAGGCAATACCCATACAATACAAGTGCTTCAGCATGAATGCCTGCTTTCCCTTCACACACTTTTACATATTCCCGAAGCTGGTGAAACCCTTCCTTTCGATTGCCTTCCAATCCGAACAGATGCGCCCCACTCATCAGATAATCCGGCAATTGATCGATGAGAATCAGGTAGAGTGCCCTCAATTTTTGAGCTTCCAACTGCAAAGCCGGTGATTTAAATGCCTCTTTTAGCAGGCGATGTCCCTGAATAAATGAAACAGTACCCGCCAACGGTTCATTTTGCATCCATTGAATCAATCCCTTTTGAATAGACAGGTTAGCCAGCATCCAATTTTTCTGCTGAGGAATTCCTTGGTGAATCACCTTGGTGAATTGATCATAGGCCTGCATGAACTGCAAAGCTGATTCCGCTTTCTCCAACGCCACAAATTCAATGAAAAACTGATAGGTTCTAAAGTAGCCCGATTCCGTTGGACTTAATGGGACTTGGTCCAATACCTGTGACGGATGATACATGTAATGTAAAACCGTCTTCCCTTTCAGCGAAAGCATCTCCGTGGGTTGCCCCACCACTCCTGAGGGGAACAACATGGCAAAACAAAGAAAGACAACACGCAGCCACATTGTAGTTTATTTTAAATTAGAGGGCTTCAAAACTAAAAGTTTCACTTCCATCAAATAAGAACAGCCGGACAAAAATCCGGCTGTTACTAATGCAATATTTGAATTACAATTATCCTTTAACAGGCTCATCACCCATGGCGCTATCTACTAAGATACGACCACAATACTCACAAACAATCACTTTTTTACGTGAGGCGATATCCAATTGACGCTGCGGTGGAATTTTATTGAAACACCCCCCACAAGCATCACGCTCAACAGGTACCACAGCTAAACCATTACGTGCATTTGAACGAATACGGCTAAATGCCATACGTAAACGCTCCGGAATACTGGCTTCAATCTCTTTGGCTTTTTCTTCCATGCGCTGCTCTTCCATCTGCGTTTCACCAACGATTTCATCCAGCTCTTTTTTCTTAGCTGCCAAGTCACCGTTCCGTTCTTCACACAATTGCTTAGAAGAAGCTACCAGTTCTTTCTTGCTTTTCAACTCTACCGTGTACTCTTTGATCCGCTTTTCACAAAGTTCAATTTCTAACTTTTGAAATTCAATCTCTTTGGATAATGAATCAAATTCGCGGTTGTTACGCACGTTGGACTGCTGAGCTTCATACTTTTTAATCAGTAGCTGAGCCTCTTTAATCTCGTTCTTTTTGGCCAGGATGGCATCATTCATCTTCTTGCTCTCGCCTTCCAGATTACTGATACGTGTATCCAATCCTTCAATCTCGTCCTCTAAATCCTGAACTTCCAATGGAAGCTCCCCACGAAGTGTACGAATTTTATCAATTGACGAAGCCACCGCTTGAAGATCGTAAAGAGCTCTCAGTCTTTCTTCTACTGACATCTCTTTCGAATTTGAATTTGAATTAGTTGTTGCCATTCTGCTAAAAATATTTTACGGTATTGGTATTTACATTCGATAAATGGACTGCAAAATTAGAGATTTTTTTTGTAAGTAACTCAAAAAAAACTTCTTTAGTGAATTGTTCGCTTTCAAAATGCCCTATATCAGCAATCAAAATCTGTCCTTCGGCATCAAAAAACTGATGGTATTTAAAATCACCGGTTACAAAAACATCTGCCTGTAAAGCTTTTGCCTTTCCTAGTAAAAAACTACCTGATCCCCCACAAACTGCCACTCTCTTAACAGGCTTATCCAAAAACTCAGTGTGCCGAATACAACCTACCTGAAAAGTATCTTTCACCTGCGACAAAAATTCTTTTTCACCCTTGGCTTCCGGCAATTCACCAACCATGCCGAGTCCCACTTGTGCCCATTCATTTTCCAAAGCATACAAATCATACGCCACTTCTTCATAAGGATGCGCCTGAATCATGGCACGCACCACAGTTGACTTGAGGTATTTTGGAAGGACTGTTTCAATCCGGATTTCTTCCTCCGTGTGCACCTGACCCTTTTCACCCACAAATGGATGGGATTCCTCACCACCCCGAAAAGTCCCCTGACCATTCACATTATAGCTACAGGCATCGTAATTTCCAATCACGCCAGCCCCGGCTTTAAAAATGGCCGTACGAACTGCTTCAGCATGATCTTTGGGCACAAAAACCACCAACTTGAGCAGGCTCTCTTTTTTTGGCGCGAGTATCCGGCAATTGAGCAAGCCCAGTTTTTCGCACATTTTTCCGCTCACCCCATCCCGCACAGAATCCATATTGGTATGGGCCGCATAAATGGCAATGTTATTACGAATGGCTTCAATAAGGATTCGCTCCGTGGCATTTTGCCCGGTAATCCGCTTTATGCCCGACAACATGATGGGATGATGGGCAATGATCAGATTACAATTCCGTTCAATGGCTTCAGCTACTACCTCCTCCGTAATATCTAAGGTGATCAACGCAGCAGTCGCCTTCTGCTTTGCATCACCCACCAGCAAGCCCACATTGTCAAAGTCTTCTTTCAATGCTGCCGGGGCAAATGCTTCTATTTCATTTATGACGTCTTGTATCAGCACCTATCTCTTTATATTAATCGATATTATCTCTTATCTCCACTAATAACTCCCGGATATCTTTTAAGCGAGAAACCACTTCAAAATTATTGACAGTGTCTTCCTTATTCTCCTTCAGCTTTTTTTGAGCCCCTTTAAGTGTCATGCCTTTTTCTTTTACCAAATGAAAGATCAGGTGAAAGTTTTCAATGTCCTTTGGCGTAAACAGTCGGTTTCCCTTTTTGTTTTTATGGGGCTTAATAATGTCAAATTCCTTCTCCCAAAAACGGATCAGTGAGGTATTCACATGAAACATCTCTGCTACCTCACCAATGGAGTAGTATAATTTTTCAACCTTATTTTCTTTGTAGGGCATTGTCGTGCAATTTGTGTCTCGATATACAATAATAAAGTTAATTCGGCAGAACCCAAAATTAACAAGAATTTCAAATGGTCATAAACACTATCTTTAAGCCCGGTAATTACAATTCAGAACCATGAGAACAGGTATTATTACAGTTATTTTAGTTGGTTTGAGTGTTGTTAAAATTAACGCTCAGGCAGAACCAAGCGCTCCACGGGGCTTATCTTTTATTGGAGTTGGTGATATGATGTTGGGCACCCACTTCCCCTCTCCCAGCTACCTGCCGCCCAATGATGATCCCTGGCCTTTAATGAAAGAAGTTCAGCCCGTCTTTGCAACAGCAGATGTCGTCTTTGGAAACCTGGAAGGAGCCTTTCTGGATGAAGGGCCCGTTTTTAAAAGCTGTCGGGATACCACCAAGTGTTATGCCTTTAAAACCCCAACCCGTTATGCTCCGGTATTAAAAAAAGCCGGTTTTAATTTGATCAACCTGGCCAACAATCACATTCGGGATTTTGGCCCTCCGGGAATGAAGATGACGCGTTATCTATTGGATAGTATGGAAATTCCCTATGCCGGTTTATTGGATAAGCCCATTGACATGCTTGAGATAGAAGGTATGAAAGTGGGCTTATGTGGTTTTTCACCCAATACCGGGACCATAAAAATCAATGACCTTGAAAATGCCACCCAACTTGTGAAAGCACTCAAACGCAAGTGTGATTTCGTGGTCGTCTCGTTCCACGGTGGAGCTGAAGGTCGTGATCATCAACACGTGACACGTGGAGAAGAACTCTTCTATGGTGAAAACCGCGGCAACGTGCATGCCTTTTCACATGCAGTTATTGATGCCGGTGCTGATGTGGTTTTTGGTCACGGACCACATGTTACCCGTGCCATTGAAATCTACAAAGGCCGATTTATCGCGTATAGTCTGGGTAATTTTTGTACCTATAGCCGTTTTAACTTAAGCGGCCCCAATGCCCTCACACCAGTAATTCAAATTTGGACGGATGCCACCGGACGCTTTGAAAAAGGCCAGATTCACGCCTTTCGACAAATCAAAGGCGTCGGTACTTTTCCCGATCCATCCGGCAGTGTCATTCATAAAATTAAAGACCTTACCCGCGTTGACTTTCCAGAATTAAGCCGGCAACTCATCATTGAAGAAGATGGTTCATTTTTCATGGTTCAGGATCGACCACTTAAATCCAGAGGCCTCATCTGGGACGTTCATCCAATTCCAGCAGATATGCCATTAAAACATTAGTCGTTCACCAGGAAACAAGGCAAAAAAAGAGGCCCTTAGGAGGCCTCTTTTTATATCTTGACTATTTCAATTGATTAATCAAAAGTCTGATTGGAGTTAGACGATATTTGAATCATCCGGTCATACTCCTCAGCCGTAAAATCCTCTTGAAAGTAATAAAAAGACGGATTCTGTTTTTTACCTCTCACATGAACCTCATAATGTAAATGAGGTCCGGTTGATGTTCCTGAATTACCAACATATCCAATTACATCCCCCCGTTTCACTTTCTGCCCCTTCTTCACATTAAATTCATTCATATGGGCATATAAGGTAGTAAATCCAAAGCCATGATCAATTTCAATGCGCTTCCCATACCCTCTGCGTTCTTCTGTCACCTTTGAAATAACCCCTTCTCCGGTGGCATAGATTTCTGTTCCAATCTCAGCTGTAAAATCCATCCCCTCGTGAAATTTCTTGGTTTTATAGACGGGGTGAATGCGATACCCCCAGCCGGACGCAGTTCGATTCAGATCTTTATTCGCAATAGGCATAATAGCAGGAGTACAACGCAACATTTCCTCTTTACGCTTAGCCAAATCAATCACCTCATCAAAAGACGTCGACTGCACATAAAGTTGTTTCATCACCACATCTAGGCGTTTGGACGTTGCTATCACCAATTCGGCGTTGTCCATGCTTTCCAAATGTTCGTAGCGATTGACGCCACCAAATCCGGCACGACGGATGCTATTGGGAATACTGTCCGCCTGAAAAATTACCCGGTACACATTCTCATCCCGCATTTCAATATCTTCCAACACCAGCTCCAGCTGATCCAGCTTTTTATTCATGACGTCGTATTGCGCCAACAATTGCTGGTTTTCACGCATCACACGTTTCTCTTTGGGGCTTTGAATAAAATATGGATACAGATAAAAGACTGATGTGGCAATCACTACAGCAAAAAGAAAGTAAACCAGCGATTGGGATATATAATATTTATAACCTTTCTCAATTTTATCGTAGCTAAGTGTTTCGGGGTTATATCGATACTTAACTTTTGACATATACTTATAATTTTAATGTTAAAGTTAGAAATTTTTATCACGAATCGCCCAAAATTAGGGAAATAATCTAACTTTGCAAGGATTTTTTTGTCACATAACCCATAGAAAATTAAAATTATCACAATATGATGACGGCCTCTGAGATTAGAAAGAGTTTTTGGGAGTTTTTCAGATCGAAGCAACACCGCATCGTTCCTTCCGCCCCCATGGTGGTAAAGAACGATCCGACACTCATGTTTACCAATGCAGGAATGAATCAGTTTAAGGATATCTTCCTGGGAAATAATCCGGCTATTGATAAACGCGTCGCCAACTCGCAAAAGTGTTTGCGGGTATCGGGTAAGCACAACGATTTGGAAGAAGTGGGGCATGATACCTATCATCACACCATGTTTGAGATGCTGGGTAACTGGTCGTTTGGTGATTACTTCAAGGAAGAAGCCATCAGCTGGGCCTGGGAATACCTTACCGACGTCCTGAACATTGATAAAAGCCGTCTGTATGTTTCCATCTTCGAAGGCAGTGAGGAAGATAACGTGGCCCGTGATATGGAGGCTTTCAACCATTGGAAAGCACGCATCGATGAGTCGCGCATCATCAATGGGAATAAAAAAGATAACTTTTGGGAAATGGGCGATACCGGGCCATGTGGTCCCTGCTCAGAAATCCATGTGGATTTACGGTCCGATGAGGAGCGTGCCAAAAAATCAGGGGCTGAATTAGTGAACATGGACCATCCGGAAGTCATTGAAGTATGGAACCTGGTGTTCATTCAATATAACCGCAAAGCCAATGGGGAATTGGTACCGCTGCCCAACAAGCACGTGGATACCGGAATGGGATTTGAACGGCTTTGCCGGGTGATTCAAAAGAAAGCATCCAACTACGATACGGATGTGTTCCAACCCATTATTCAAAAAATATCCCAGTTATCGGGTTTTGCCTATGGTAAGAACGAGGAAGTAGATATTGCCATGCGCGTGATTGCGGATCATGTGCGGACCATCTCTTTTTCCATTACCGATGGTCAGTTACCGTCGAACAACAAAGCGGGGTATGTGATCCGTCGTATTTTGCGTCGCGCAGTTCGCTACAGCTATACTTTCCTGCAGTCCAAAGAAGCTTTCATCTATAAATTGGTGGATGCACTCATCAGCACCATGGGCGATGCCTATCCGGAGTTACAGGCCCAGCATGATCTGATTTCAAAAGTCATCAAGGAAGAAGAAGATTCATTCCTGCGTACCCTTGAAACAGGCATCAACCTGTTGGATAAGATTATCAAAGAAACAAAAGCCAAGGACTACAAAGTTGTTGATGGTGCCGTGGCCTTTGAACTCTACGATACCTTTGGTTTCCCGTTGGATTTGACAGAGCTCATCCTGAAGGAAAACGACCTGGTGGTGAACCGCAAAGAGTTTGAAACCGAAATGAACAAACAGAAGGAGCGCGCCCGTAGTGCATCGGCTGTGGAAACAGATGACTGGCAGGTATTGCAGCAGGATGACCGGGAAGAGTTCATCGGTTATGATTATTTGGAAACAGAGGTGTTCATCACCCGTTACCGGAAAGTCAAAACCAAAACCAAAGAACTGTATCAACTGGTCTTCAACATCACCCCTTTCTATGCTGAAAGCGGAGGCCAGGTGGGCGATACCGGTTACATCCAACAAGGGGATGAGAAGGTAACCATTATTGATACCAAAAAAGAAAATAACCTGAGTGTGCACCTGGTAACCAAATTACCAGCATCATTGAACGGCACCTTCAAAGCCGTTGTGGATCATTCGGCACGTCAGCTATCGGCCAATAACCATACGGCTACGCACTTGTTACATGCTGCCCTGCGCGAAGTATTAGGCAGCCATGTGGAGCAAAAAGGATCCTTGGTCCATCCGGATTATTTGCGTTTCGACTTTTCGCACTATCAAAAACTAACCGAGGACGAAATGGCCCAGGTGGAAACCATGGTGAATCGCCACATTCGGCGCAACATGCCATTGGAAGAGATGCGTGACGTTCCCCATGCCAAAGCCATGGAACTGGGTGCCATGGCCTTGTTTGGTGAAAAATACGGCGACCTGGTGCGGGCCATTAAATTTGGCGACTCAGTGGAATTATGCGGCGGTACCCACGTGAAAGCCACCGGTGAAATCGGATTCTTCAAGATTATTTCAGAGTCGTCCATTGCAGCCGGTGTGCGTCGTATTGAAGCCGTTACAGCTGATAAAGCAGAAGAATTCATTAATCAACAATTTGCTTTGATTAAAGAATTGCAACAGCTATTTAAAAATCCGGCGAACCTGAAAAAGAATGTGGAAAACCTCATGCAGGATAATGACGACATGAACGCTCAGGTGGATGGCATGCGCAAGAGCATCATGAAAATTGAAAAACGCAATTTCATTGATGGAGCGGAAGATGTGGATGGCATTAAAATTATTTCAGGTCGCGTAAAACCCATCCTGGCTGATGTATTGAAAGATCTGGCTTACCAGATTAAAGCCGATTCGGAAGATGTGGTGGCTGTTTTGGGAAGCGAAGTAAAAGGAAAGCCGCAAATTGCCATTATCATCTCCGATGATTTGGTGAAGGAACGCCAGCTGGATGCCGGTAAAATTGTGCGTGAAGCAGCCAAGAAAATGCAAGGTGGCGGCGGTGGTCAGCCTTTCTTTGCCACAGCAGGAGGCAAAAACCTGGCTGGTCTGGATGTAGCTATTTCAGAAGCGGTGGCCCTGATAAAAAACAAACTGGCTGAATAAATTAGCCTGTTGAAATACATTTCACATCCCCTGTTGATTCGTTCGGCAGGGGATTTTTTTTACTGCTGTTCCAACACATTCGTATTGTTCTTAAAGACAACCCGGGCTTCCCTGGCATAGGCCTTTAAACGATTGCGGGCCTTGGCATCGCCCCAGTCTGTGGCCTCCTCATAGCTGGAAACGGGTAAGACGTAAAATTTCTTCTTCCCATTTTCCAGGGGCGTATGCACCCAGGTTAGGTGATACGAGGCATCTGAGATAAAACAATCCGTCCCCACCTTAGTGAGTTCCAGTGAAGCCATGGCACCTCCATCGCTGGGGGCCGTGCGTTGATTAGAGATGTAGTTACCCAGACTGTACACCACCAGTTTATTTTGGGTACTATCTTTGATCCAATGCATGGGTTGAACCACATGCGGATGGGAACCAATGACGATGTTCACCCCTTTTTGCCACAAAAATTGGGTTAGATTCTTCTGATCCACGTTGGGAGCGGTTTGATATTCATAACCCCAATGCACAAAAACAATGATCTGATCGGGATGAAAGGCTTTGGCCTTACGGATGTCCTGAGCCATGACCGCCGTATCCAAATGATTCACAATGTTGGGCTGGGTCACCGCAATGCCATTGGTGCCATAGGTGTAATTCAAAAGGGCCAAACGGATGCCGTTCACCACCATCTTGGTGGGATTATTCTGATTCCTGTCGGCTTCATTAATAAAAGTACCGGTGCGTGGAATACCTTTCGCATCCAATACCGTACAGGTCCGCTCCAGGCCTTGCCTGCGCCGGTCCACACAATGGTTATTCGCTGTCACTAAAACATCTACACCCGCTGTCTGCAAGGCATCTGCCAACACATCGGGCGACGAAAACTGAGGATAGCCTTTATGCGGCGGCCCGGCCAGCGTCACCTCCAGGTTGGCAATGGCTACATCGGCACCTTTCATAAGGGGTGCCATGTATTTGAAGCAGCTGGTATAATCATAGGTACCCGTAGCTGCATCACGGGCACTGTTGATCTGGGTATCATGTCCCATCACATCCCCAATGAATAATAAACGTACCGAAGTTGAATCCTGAGCCCACAGCCCCATCCCAAACATCCAAATACTGACCCATGCGATACTCTTTCTCATGCTCCTTTTTTCAATAAAACTCATGTTAATCTTCCAATCCTCAGGTCAAAGATGATAAGATTTTTGATGAGCCCCAAAAACTTACCATTAAGTAAACAACCCCTACCCCTTTTTGTTGGGCCACTAAAACCAGGTATCACAAAAGGGAAAGGCTGGAAAGTTTTAGCCCTGAATAGAGAGCCGGCCGGGACCAAACCAGTCGGCGACGGCTTAGGACCGGTTGGAAATACCCTCAAACCAACGGGCGCAACCCTCCGCCAGGTTGCCATGACCTCCAACTGTCGGGCGGAAGCTTTTGCAACCATGAAACAACCCCAAACCATGGGGCGCAACCAAGTGCAGCCTTGCAATACACCCAAACCGCGGGGCGCAACCCATTTCAATCCTGCAACGCGGTCAAACCACCGGGCGCAGGCTTTGGGCATTTGCCATTGCGGTGGTTCACATCAAAGAAAAAAAGTTTTTCTATATTTATCGGCTTGAATTGTGACAACGGATCCCCCTTAAATAGTTGATATGGATATTAAACGAACGTACGACTTGCTCGACAGTTTAAAAGCAAACTTCGACAAGTCCGATATTTTGTGTGCCAAACGTGATGGTGAATGGGTGAATTTCAGTGTGAGTGAATACATTGAAAATGCAAAAAATTTCAGCCTGGGGCTCTTAGCGAAAGGGTTTAAAAAAGGTGATAAAATTGCGACGGTTTCCAATAACCGACCTGAATGGAATTTTGTAGACATGGGTATGGCCATGATCGGCGTGGTTCATGTGCCGATCTACCCGACCATTTCCGATGAGGAATACCGTTACATTCTGGAGCACTGTGATGCCCGCCTGCTGATTGTGTCTGATGTATCACTGTATAGGCGCTTAAAAGTTATTTCCGATGACATTCCTTCCATTGAAGCCATATATGCCTTCAACACGGTTGAGAACGTGGCCCATTGGAGTGAAATAAGCGCCCTGGGCGAACAAGAAAAACTCCGCTGGAAAGAAGAATTAAAACACCGTCGTCAGACCATTTCCGAAGAGGATTTAGTATCCATCATTTACACTTCGGGTACCACCGGATTACCCAAGGGAGTCATGCTCAGCCATAAAAACTTCATGAGCAACATGCATGGCGCCCAACCCTTGTTTGACCTGAGTCCCAAGGATCGCATCCTGAGTTTTTTGCCCTTGTGTCACGTCTATGAACGCCTGATAAATTACCTCTATCAGGCCAATGGCTGCAGCATCTATTATGCCGAAAACCTGGGCACCATCGGGCGCGACCTGGTGGACATCAAAGCCACCGCCTTTGTGACGGTTCCCCGGGTCATAGAACGCATCTACGACAAATTGGTATCTAAAGGCGAAGATCTATCGGGCCTTAAGCGTGCCATCTTTTTTTGGGCCATGCGCCTGGGCGAACGCTATCACATGAATGGAAATAACTACCCCCTTTATGCTTTCAAATTAAAAATTGCCCGAAAACTGGTGTTCTCCAAATGGCAAAAAGCATTTGGCGGTCATTTACGCTTTGTCGTCAGCGGAGGAGCAGCTCTCCAACCCCGCCTGAGCCGGCTCTTCTTTGCCGCAGGCATTCCCCTGATGGAAGGTTATGGCTTAACCGAAACGGCCCCTGTTTTAGCCACCAATAACATCAGCACACCCGGTAATTTGATGATTGGCACCGTGGGTACTGTGTTGCACAATGTGGAAGTGAAAATTGACGAGGACGGCGAAATCATTGCCAAAGGGCCCAACATTATGATGGGGTACTATAAAGATCCGAAAACCACCGAAGAAGTCATCGATCAGGAGGGCTGGTTTCATACGGGCGACATCGGCACATTGATAAAAGGTAAATTCCTTAAGATTACCGATCGTAAAAAGGAGATGTTTAAGCTCTCCAGTGGGAAATATATAGCCCCCCAGGCCATCGAGAACCTGTTAAAAGAGTCTATTTTCATTGAGCAAGCCATGATCGTTGGGGAAAGTGAAAAATTTGCCGGAGCGGTGTTAGCCCCCAATTTCGATTACCTGCACATGTGGGCACACGAGCGTAAAATCCACTTCCGCGACAATAAAGAATTGATCCAGGATGAAAAAGTACTGGCCCAATACCGGAAAGAAGTGCTCCGCATCAACAAAGCATTGGGGGCTCATGAACAGCTGAAACGCCATCGCCTGGTCTGCGAAAACTGGACCTCGGCCACCGGTGAATTATCGCCCACACTTAAACTGCGCCGACGTGTGATCTATCGCAAATACGCCGACATTCTGCGCGACATGTATGCCTACAGCGAAGGCGAAGAGAATAAAGGATCGATAAAATTTAATTAAACGCGCCATAAAAGCAAGAAGCCCGGCTCGTTTGTCGGGCTTCCTTTTTGTATCCACCCCATCCCTATACAAATCAGACAAAATCGCTACCTTTGTAAAAAATCACTTATGAACCGCTCAAAGCTACTTTCTATCTTCCGCCTGTTAATTCGTAACAAATACGTTTTAGCGACCCTTGTTTTCGTGGTGTGGATAAGTATATTTGATCAAAATAACCTGATTGATCGCTTCAAGTTATCGTCCCGCATCCGGCAGCTGGAAAAACAGAAACACCATTACATGGAGGAGATTGAACAAAACAAGCGAAAAATGGAGGAGCTCCAGGGGAATACTGAAAACCTAGAAAAATTCGCTCGGGAAGAATACCTGATGAAGGCGAAAGATGAAGTGATTTTTGTGGTGGATGAAGAGTAAGTCCCCCATCACCAACAAACCGTTATAATACAATTAGTTTTTACCTCACATTTTATCAAGAAACCGAATTACATGAATATATACAAGTTTTTAAGTGTTGTCTATTACATTGGGATGGCACTTGTTTTTTTAGGCGTTTTAATGCACGTTGCTGCGGTTCCAAACACGGTATATGTCTTTTCGGCAGGCGCCCTTTTTATGATTGGTATCCGGGCCTATAACCAAATTGCCGGCAAACCCCAAAATCGCCGTGTTCATACCATCCTCTTGTACAGCTCTCTTTTCCTGTTACCAACAGCCTGGGCCATGTACACCGGACGCACTTATTGGATTGTCTTTATTATTCTGACGGCTGTATTGGACACTTACGCCAGTTTCAGAAGATTCAAAAAGTAATGGTCATTACCTTTTATTCAGCGTCTGACGAAGCCCCTTTTTTAAATAGTCAGTCGCTGAAAAAATACGCTAATTAGTGGCCTTTCTCTTTTTGCCGGAAATACATCAGTAATTCATCGGTATCAAAAAAATCATGATCCTGATCTGGCTCCATGAGCTCCAGAAGATCTAAGGCAGCATCAAAGACCGCTATTTTTTCAAGGAAATGCGTGTGGACATAATTGAGGTACTTCACCACTCTAAAGGCGTTAAAAACCTCCCAAAACCGTTTTTCAAAGGCGGCCTCATGACTGCAATTGGCATTGACCTGGGATAAGACTTCAAAAAAGTCCGAATTAATCAGGTAGCTGCGCATCCGTCCCGAAAAGTCCTGAACCACTTCTTCAAATCGGTCCCGATCCACTTGATAAAACGTTTTCCTCCTCTCAAAGAGTGCCTTCAGATCAACAAAAGCCTGCAAATTATAGGTCAAATATTCACTTTGCCCTTCTACTAATTTCCGTACCGATGGTCCTGTTCCAAAGGGAACCCGCTCAGACAAACGGGCCGATGGGTACACACACGTAGTAGCCATTTCACCAAACAAGCCCATGGGGATGGCTTTCTGCAGAAAATAAAAATCCTCTCCCGCTTGCTTACGCGGCATTCCTCCGGCCCTGACATAGCGGTCAGCCGTGATGGCAAAACACGAACCGATGGTGTGATATGCATATGGAAATCCACACCACCTTAAGACCTGTAAATAGTACCTCAGGTGTAGTTCATATTGCGTGATGGCATCGGCCACCAAGGGATCTTCCTGATTGTCATCCTGGATGTGCTCAAAATAAATGGTACCCCCCTGCAGGCCCTGTTGGAAAAAGAAATCATAAATGGCCTCAAAATAATTAGGTGCAACTTTACAATCCGCATCCAGCGACACAATCACCCCATCTGATTTGTTCCGGGCAGCAAAACGACTGACCGCATAGTCCATTCCGATCTTTCGCGCCAAGCCGGCCCCACTGTATTTGGCCGGTAAATCATAGGCTTTGAGGAGGGTCATTTGAAAACCCGCCGTTGAGTTACGCGCAGCATAGCCGGCGGTCCATTGGGCCAGCTTGTGCTGACGGATTTTATGCATTTCGGTATCCGCTTCGCTGAAATTAACCACCACAACAATCTCAATGGGCTTACTGATGGAAACAGCGTTCCTTAGGGACTGAAGGGTTTCTCCTAAAAAATGTTCTTCCAGATAGGCAGGGATAACCACAATAATGTCGGGTAAAAAACCGGAAGGCTGGATGTCGTAATCGCCCAGGGGATGACGCATCACATATTTTTCAAACACTTTATCCATGTGTATGAGATTACAGGATGGACCAGGTCCAATATCTATTCATCAAAAAAGGCAGAAACCGAATCGATTCCTGCCTTTTGTTATTTTTTAACGGCTCTATTAATTCTCTGCCTCATAACGGGCATTTAAAGCCTCCACAATTTGGTTGGTAATATCAACGCCGGGAGCACTGTAAAGTACATTATCTCCCATGGTATTACTCAAAATGATCTTGTAAGGATTCGCTTTTGAGTACTCCTCCAAATAATTCACTAAGGTATCTCTCAATTGACGATTAATCGTCTCTTGTTCTAGCATTAGTTCGTTGGACAATCGTTGATTTAACTCTTGCAGATCACGCTCTGCTTTGGCTAGTCTTTGTTGCTCTTTCTCAGCACGATCTAACGATAGGAAACCGTTATTTTGTACTTTGCGCTGAAACTCTACCGCATCCTGCTGAAATACCTTTGCTTTTTCATTAAAATCAGCTCTTGAAGCTTCTTGCTTACCCATGATTTTTTCGCTCAAGGCTTTGGCATAAGTGTATTTCAGCAACAACGAATCAGTATTAATATAAGCCACGGAATAATCTGTTTCGCCAACGACTGCTTTTTGAGTTCCACTCATATTGTCAGACTTATTTGAAGGCTGACAACCAAACAAAACTGCTGCAGCGATAACCAAAACGGATTTTAATACTGTCGATAATTGTTTCATACTCTCCCTAATGTAATTTAACCTTTTATTTTAACGGAGAACAAATATAAGTGATTACCCAACATATAAAAATAATTGCGCATTTTTTTTGAGAAATAGAGATCTCCGTAGGCTATAGTGATAAAATTCGACCATAAGCGTCAAAAGTATTCCCCCAAATGATGGTCTGAAATTCTTGATTTGACTTGCCACTCCATCTTTTTAGAAGATCTTTCTGGACCGGCGACTGTATTTGGAACCTGTTCCGGATGCATTGCCAGGCGCCCAGCAAGGAATCGCGCCCCTTGAACGCTTCTTTTTAAAGGTTTGATTAAAGCGATAAATTAAAGTCATTTCATTGGCGCCATTACTCATTCCACCCAAATCAGAAAGGGTTAAGTCAAAGCTGTAGGCAAAGCGAATGGGCCCCACATTGAAACCAAGTATAAAAATGAGCCCATCATTATTAATCAAACCACTTTGAGATGCAAATGGAATGCCCCGGTACCACAAGCCTAATTCCAGGGGATTTATATACCAATAGGTACCAATATCCAATTGATTAAAGCCTTGCTGCATGCGGTAATTAAAGGCCAGCGTTAAGGTCTGCTCATCTCTTTTTTTACGCCCTTCGCGATAAGTGTATTTATAACCCCCATATAAAGATGTTTTAATGGGTTGATAGGTTTCAATATCGGTCACTCCAATATCACTTTTTATCAAGTGATCCACGGCAATACCAGCCCAGAAAAAATCACTGTATATCATTGCGGAAGCAGCTGCATCAATTTGTTTGTGATTGTCATTCTGGTTATCAGCAGAGGAACCAGGAATAATACTTCCATCATTTCCCTGCTCCGAGGGAAAAATAGCATCGAGTAAATTTAAGTTGCGTTCAGCATATTTAAACTGAATTCCCGGTCGCACAAAGATATCACGCGTCACTTCAATTTCATAGGAGTACAATACACTGATATCTTGCCGAACGAGTTGCCCGTTTCCACTATCATCGCGCATAAACATTAAACCCACGCCACTGTTTTGTTCCATAAAAAAATGATCCAGCGCAAAAGCGTAGGATTTATACGTATTGGGGATGCCCGGCCATTGATCACGATAAGTCATGCTCAGGCGGGTACCATTGGTTAACCCGGTAAAAGAGGGACTCAAATACAAAGGAGAAGCATACATTTGAGAAAAAGAGACATCTTGTGCTTTGATTTGCAAATTCAAAGCGCAAATCAAGCACAAAATGAATACTTTTAATAGCCCATCTATTCGTTTCACAGTGTGAGGTTCCAGCATTTAATAAAATATTGAATTAACGAACCAGTAATACACTACCAGCTTCTCTAAATTCTTTACCATTTATAAATCTACCTGACGCTTTCCAAACATATACTGCCTGGGGTGCCAACTTATCATTATAGGTTCCATCCCATCCTTCACTAATATCATGACTCTCAAATATCAACTGTCCCCAACGGTTGAATATTTGCAAATGGAACTCTTCTACATCCCTATATTTAGGTTTAAAGATAGCATCCCCCTGCCCACCAATACCACCTAAATCACCTGATCCACCCGGCCGTGGTTTAAACGCATTAGGAAAGGTAATAAAACCACTCAATACAGCTTCAATGGCCTTATCCTTAACTAAGGTATTCTCACAGCCAAATTGATTCAGAACCGTTAATGAAACGCTATAAAAACCAGCCTCGCTATATTCATAGGTCGGATTTTGCTCTTCACTTGTTCCTCCATCCCCAAAATCCCACAACCAACTGACGGCATCCACCGACAAGTCATAATATTTGTTGACATCTCCCGGAATCCATACCACATCAGGTGTTACATTAAAATCAGCCAACGGATGATCATGTACTTTAATAATTTGACTAAATACATCATTATTACCATCAGGTCCGGGAACGGTCAGAATAGCCGTATATTCACCTGGTTCTTCGTAGGAATGCGACGGATTACGAAGTGAAGATACAGTTCCATCACCAAATTCCCAATTATACACATCACCACCTACAGAATAATTGGTAAACTCAACTTTCAATGGATAACAACCAGCATCGGTCGAAACAGTAAAACCAGCTTCCGGCACTTCCCGGTAATCGATGGTCACCTCGTCATAGGCCGAACAACCGTCCGTAACAATGGTCCAACGGAAGGTACTCCTTCCCACTGGTAAGTTCCGAATGGTAGTGTTAAAGAATGAAACATCATCAAACTCACCACCACCGGCCACAATACTCCAGGTGCCTAGTAATTTACCAGGATTAGCAGCTTTCAAATTATATGCTGGTTCATAGGTCACGTCGTCCTCACCCGCAAAAGGTTCAGCTTTGTTACTGGTAACTGTCATCACATCTTCCGTGGTACACTCACCATAAGCAATGGTCCATTTAAACTTGTTTTCACCATACCCCACATTTCGAACAATGGTATTAAATTGATTTACGTTATCAAATACGCCACGTCCACTCAACACCGACCAGGTTCCGATGCCAGAAACAGGATTATTGGAGTTCAGGACCACATAATCTTCACAAATGGTCCGATCGGCACCCGCTTCAGACTGGTCAGGTACTTTATTGAAAACATCCACTTTATCTGTTGTGAAACAACTGCCATTTTGAATGGTCCACATGAGTGTGTTTTGTCCAAAGCCCAAATTACGAACTGTTGTTTTGGCTTCACTCACATTTTCAAATTCACCACGACCCGAAACAACTGTCCAGCTTCCTACTCCAAAAACCGGTGTATTGGCATCCAAATCTGCCCAATCTTTACAATCCTGTACATCCGGTCCGGCATTAGCAATCGTTGGTGTGTTGTTCTGAATGGTGATAACATCCGATAAGGTACATTGCCCTTGGGTAAGGGTCCATCTTAATGTATTTTCGCCAGGTTCCAGGTTTGTTACACGAGCATTAGGGTTCGTCGGATCATCAAAATTTCCAGCTCCTGATTCAATGCTCCATAGGCCAGCACCAAATTCCGGTGCTGATGCCTTCAATACCATTTGTGGCGCACACAATTCAACATCTGCTCCTGCATAAGGTTCAGAAGGCCGGTTATTAACAATCCGAACTTCATCTACCAAGGAACAAATTCCATTTTGTACCGTCCAACGGAACACATTATCACCTTTGGACAAGCCTGTGATTTCAGTTTTAGGATCATTAACATTGGCAATGGTTCCGGAACCTGTTAATACCTCCCAACGACCAACACCAATCGAAACAGCAGTAGCATCCAGTGTTGTAAATGCATCACAAATTTCCTGGCTGTTTCCGGCATAAGCAGCATCCGGTGAATTATTTATCAGATCCAACTCCTTAAACGTCGCACAACCCTTGTATTCGATGGTCCAACGCAAGCGGTTAATGCCTTGCGTTAAGTTATAAACCCGTGCATTTGGATTGTTTTGATCTTCAAAGGCAGCCTGACTAGAACCCCCAACAATACTCCAGGTGCCCACGCCTGGTTTAGCACTATTAGCTTCCAGCAAGGTTTCAGTGGAGCAGATTTCTTGATCAGCTCCCACAGCAGCATCAATCCGATTAAAGCTTACTTCGACATCATCAATGGACACACATCCCTGATTGGAAACTGTCCAGCGAAATACATTATCCCCAAATGCTAAATCCGTTACAGCAGCCGAAGGTTCTGTCAAAGCGCTGAAAGTACCGGATCCATTACGGATGGTCCATTCGCCCGACCCGACCGTTGGCTGATTGGCCGCTAAAACAGTATTATCCACACATAAGGCCTGATTGGGACCTGCCTGGGCAGGCGTTGGATTATTATTGGTTATACTTACGGTTGTCACTGAATTACAACCATCATAGGATATGGTCCAGGTTAAAAGATTTTCGCCCTGATCCAGTCCTCTTACAATCGTATATGGATTGGATGGATTGTCAAAATCAGCAGAACCGGAGCCACCAATCACGCCCCAGGTACCTGAACCCGGGAATGGATTATTAGCCTCCAGCAAAGTGGTATCGGCACAGTTCACCTGATCAAAACCTGCAAAGGACTGAATATAATTATTAGAAATTTGTACATCATCAGAAGATAAACAGCCGTTATTGTTAATGGTCCATCGGAAACGATTTTTACCATTACCCAAGTTTCGAACCCAGGTATAGGAATCTGTGACATCTTCAATTCGACCACTTCCGGAAATCAGCTCCCATCTACCAGTTCCATAGGATGGGATATTTGCCGATAACTTAACACTATCGTTACAGATGATCCGATCCTGGCCTGCGAAAGCAACAGAAGGCTGATTATTGATGATTTCCACCGTATCAGACGAAACACATCCATTCACGGTGATCACCCACGCTAATAAATTACGCCCTGGTGCCAGCTTCACGGCCCAATTACCTTTAAATTCAGCGGCTCCTTCCACAACGCGCCATTCACCTACTCCAAAGGTTGGTGTATTAGGTCTTAATTCCACTGAATCAGTACAAATAACTTCATCAAATCCGGCTTCAGCAGGCGTTGGCAAATTATTCGTAATACGGACGGTATCCGTAGAGCTACATCCCAATTGGGTGATTTCATATTTTAAAACATTATCCCCCTGAGCTAAATTACGGATAACGGTATTTGGATCAGTAACATCATCAAATGCACCGGCTCCACTTATAAGAGACCAAGCAGCCGTACCCAAAGCTGGAATATTTGCTTCCAACTCATGACTATTTAGACAGACATGACGATCCGGTCCGGCATTGGCCTTCGTCACCATATTATTGACGATAACTACCTCATCTGAGGATGAACTATTGGTATAGTAGATGGTCCATCGGAACACATTCCGACCCGGATCCAAATCAAAGATTCTAGTCTCCGATGAATTAATGGACTCAATCTTTCCTGCTCCACTCACCACTGACCATTCACCAATACCCACGTCCGGATCGTTGGCTTCCAATACCGTTTCCGGATCACATATGGTTTGATCCAATCCCGCATCAGCAGGTATGGTCTCCCCATTGGTAATTTTCACTTCATCGGCGTCCACACATCCCAGATTATCAACAGTCCAGCGCAAGATGTTTTCGCCACGTCGTAAATCCGTCACCAGTGTATATGGATCATTCATATTGGTAATGGTACCTCCACCGGCAACCAATGACCAGGAGCCAATACCTCTCACAACCGGAGTTGCACTTAAGTTGGTTGCTCCACCAGTAATAATCCGATCTGCCCCGGCATCAACAGGATAGGGTGAGTTATTGGAAATGGTCACTGTATCGCGCGTTTCACATCCCCGATAAGTAATTTTCCAAATAAAACCATTATCCCCATAATCCAATCCACCTACCATGGTTTTTGGATCATTGATATCTGCAAAGGTGGCACCACCCACACCGGATACCATACTCCATTCGCCTTTTCCCAATTGAGGTGTATTGGCTTTAAGAGTGGTAATACGACCACAAATCACAGAGTCGCGGCCTGCATCAATGGATACATGTAAATTTTCAATGGTCTGATCGGCATAGGAAAAACATCCATTATGAGCAATGGTCCAACGGAATACATTAATGCCTACACCCAGATCACGAACCATCGTATTCGGATCATTCACTGCATCAAAGCGTCCGGAACCAGATACAACCGACCAAAATCCCTGACCTACTGAAGGTATATTTCCAAACAACTTTGCTTCTTCGGCACAAACCGGAGGACTACCGGCCATTATAACAGCTTCAGTGGGTAAATTATTAGTCAGGATGAGTTCGTCACTTGAGATACAACCATTCTGATTCAGCTCCCACATCAATCGATTTACACCCAGAGCTAAATCTGAAACAGTAGCCGTTGGAGAAAATGCATCATCAAATGTACCGGTACCTTCCAGTACAACCCAACGCCCGGTTACACCACTTGGCGGAACAGTGCCATCCAGCTGCAGCGTATTCAGACAAACCGTACGATCCGCACCGGCATCCACACTGAGTTCATTATTCCGAAGAACAACTGCGGCTGTATTAGAGCATCCGGCTTTTGTGATGGTCCACGTCACAACAGATTCCCCTTTTGCAACATCCACCACGTCAATAGATGGCGTGTTCACACCGCCTGAAATAGACGCTGCACCGGAAATAATTTGCCACTCCCCCGTTTCACCAGCAACCGGTGCACTCCCGGAAATAGATGTCTGCGTTTCATGACAGACCAGGTCAATCAATAAAGTCGGTTTTCCAGTCTGATCTTTAATAATTGACTCTGTTGGCTCATTATTCAATACATCTATAGTAGCAATGCTTTTACAACTATTCTTCGTCACGGTCCAAACTAATGTGTTGGCACCTAAACCCAGATTTGTGACATCGGCTTTGGTGGCATCACTTGCATTGGGAAGGATGTTACCAGATCCCGCTGAGAAACTCCAGAAACTACTTTGAGCCGAGGCAGGCAAGATCCCACTAACACTCACCTTACCATCACATACCACATGAGCACTGGCTGATGCACTTACTGTCAACTGGTCGTTCACATAGATCACCTGATCAGAACTTGAACACCCATTGGTATTGGTCACCGTCCACTCAAAAATGTTTTCTCCTCTTGAGAGATTAGTGACAGCAGACTTCGGATCATTCTTATCTGCCACCTGCCCGGTCCCTTTTACGACGGTCCAGACGCCTACAGAACCTGCAACAGGAACATTCCCGTTTAATGCTGCGATGGAAGAACTGCACACACCAGATACATCAAATCCGGCATTGGCCGCAGGTAATGCCCACACATTAATAGCTAATGGTTCGGAAATTTCGCCCGCTCCACATGAATTCTTCGCAGTAACTGTAATGGCCCCTGAAACAGATTGAGTTCCTTCGCTCACTTTCAATTTAACCACCGTCCCGCTGGCTGTACCATCCACCTCTAATCCTACTGGAATATCCCAGAGGTAAGAAGTTGCATTACCAACCGGATCAATCCGGTAAACCATCCCTGTTTCACCTTCACAGATAGTAGTTGGACCGGAAGGTGGTACTGGTTTTTCAGGAAGCGGATCGGCCGTGATGGTGATATAAGCATACTCCCCGTTACCACAGCCATTCACTCCGCGTACCGAGATGGTACCATTGGTAAATGTCGATAAGAACTGAACCGATATATTTTGACCATCATTTGAAATGATGTTACCGATAGCTGCCGGCACATTCCATTCATAGCTTTTAGCATGAGTGATGGCTGCAATGGAATATGTTTCTACAGCTCCTTGACAAACCACAGCCTCACCGATAATTATTCCGGCAGCCAGTGGTTTAGGCTGAACGGTCACAGTCACCGCAGATGGTGTCGTTGTCACCTCACATCCCTTGGAATCTTTCACTGACACCAATTGATACACAGTAGTTACTGTTGGTTTTACTGTCAATTTAAATACATTGCCAGCTCCCAGAGGGGTAGCATTCACAGTGCGGGTGATGGTTCCTTCCTTAAAGGTCACCTGATAATCAGGAGTGCCTGTTGGGAACGTGAAGACCAACTCAGAAGCATCCGCTTCACAAATGGTTGCCTTGGCCGGATCTATGGTTAGGTTAACAGATGGCAATGGATTCACATTAATAACCACCTGACCACTGATAGAACCGGTACAATTAGCATCACTCACATCCACCAGGTTATAAGTAGTAGTTACAGCAGGCGACACCATAATGCGATGATCTTTAGCGGTAATACCGGCAACCTCTGTAATGGTGGTGCCATCGGTATATTTCACCGTCCATGGGCCTGTTCCTTCGAAATGGATATTCAGCTCAGCCTGATCACCTCTACATATATCATTTTTCCCAATGAGGGAGAGGTGCGCATCCGGCAATGCTTTTACAATGACGGTTGCTTTACTGCCAACTTTACCAAATCCCTTTGAGCAACCTGCATTATTTCCATCCACCACACTTGTAATGGTGTAACTGGTGGTACTGGTTGGGGTAACGGTATGATTCGTGTTAATACTGGTCAGTTTCACTTTTGAAGCATCGCTTAAGGTAACTTCCAACGGATTGGCTGCGCTCACCGGATAATTAGTCACAGTGAATCGTAACACGGCAGATTCACCCAGACAAATGGTGGCATCATCTGCTATAGTTACCTCGGCTTCAGGTTGAGTAATGCTAAGCGTTTTACCGGTGTTGCAATTCTCATTTAATACAAACAGACCATTCCCCTTGAAATCATCAATCACTGTGATGCCATAATCACCGGCGGCTAAACCAGTAAGGGTATTACCTGTTTCTGTGGCTTCATGACGGTAACCATTTGGACCCGTTACAATCACCTTGTATTTATTCACATTTATAGGTGTGCCACCAGAGATGCTATAGGTAATACTACCAGTCTTAGCCTGGTAACAGCTTACCTGCGCAGCAACAGAGGCAGTTAAAGCCAATGTATTTGCCGGTTCACTGATAATGATATTGGTATTTGAAACAGTAAACGGATTAGCATCAGTAATATCCACCCGGTAGACACCAGGTGCCAAGCCGGTCCGATGCAACGCATCCGCTGCAACAGTTTCAATAACCGTGTTGGAGGCATCAAATAACGTGATGGTATAAGGTGCGGTACCACCTTTTGCCGTCACATGAATCTCACCATTATCAGCTCCTTTACAAGGCCCGCTCTTCACTGTTGTTACGGTCATGCCCAGAGCCATACCAGGCTCCAGCACATCAATGCCACTGATGGTTTTGGAGCACCCTTTACTATCGGTAACTGTTACTTCATAAATACCGGCTTTTAATCCGGTTGGATTAACGTTGCCATTATACCCTGTCATATTGATGACAGCACCGGATTGATCCTTACCCGTCCAGATAATCGTTTTAGATCCTGAACCACCGGCAACAGTGATTAAAATGGAGCCGTCATTGTTACCTGGCGACGAGGCGTTGGTCACACTCGCTAGTGTGGCCGACAAGGCCTCCAGAGGTTCATTAATGGTGATATTCAAAACAGCACTGCAACCACCGGTTGATCCATTCGCATCAGTTACCGTGACAGTATAATCACCAGCCATCAGGTTGGTTTGTGTCAGTGCATTTTGTACCAGATTAGGACCTGGTCCCGTCCAGGCGTACCTGTAAGGCGGTGTTCCGCCGCTGGCCGTATTGATCGTGATGACGCCAGAAGCATCGCCTTTACAATTAATATCTGTTTTACTTTGCAGTGTCACTGCAATAGGATTGGCCGGTTGAGGCACTTTAATCGTCTGACTAAAACTGCATCCGCCATTACCAATGGTCACCTGGTAATCACCAGCCTTCAGACCGGATTGATTCCTGGCTCCCTGAACAATACCAGTTCCCAGCGGTGACCAGGTATAGGTATATAAATTATCAATTCCACCGGTCACATCTACCAAAGTAATGGCACCATCAGTACCACCATAGCAGGACACAGGTGATACATTGGGTGTGATCTTAATGTCTACGTTAACACCCACCACAATTGTAAATTCCTGACTTGTACAGGCACCAGATGCTCTTGAATCGGTGATTTTTAATTTATAGGTCCCAGCAGAGAGACTGTTTTGATCTTTCACCCCATTTACCAGACCAGTACCATCTGTGGTGGTCCATTCATACTTGGTATAAGGCGGTACACCACCCGATACCACAATACCAATGGCGCCATCCAATGTCCCACCGCAACTTTGATTAGTGACGGTTTTCGTGATGGTGATGGGTTTGGTCAGGGTCACACTCTTCTCCACAAAACAACCAGTCCGGTTCTCCGTTGGATCGGCATCCCATACCTTAATCAGATAGGTACCGCCGGTGAGGTTGCTTTGATCTTTCAATGTGGCGGTAGTAATACCACTGCCATCATTAGTGCTCCAGTAGTAAGCATAGGTACCTGAACCACCGGAAGGTGTCACCACGATAGAGCCACCCGTGCCATCACATTTGGTATCTGTAACAGTTGTTGTAAAGTTAACCGGTGCCGGTTCAGTGACCGTAAAACTCTTTGGCGCTGAAACACATCCTGTGCCGTCCTTATCAGTCACCACTACGGTGTAAGTACCTCCTGTTAAACCGGTTTGATTCTGGGCCGTCGGATTTAAACCACTGCCATTGACGGTGGTCCAGCTATATTTATAAGGTGCGGTGCCATTCACTACATTGATGGCAATTTCACCTCCTGCCACCCCATGGGAAGTATTACAAAGCGGATGAGTAATCTCTCCATCAATAATTAAAGCGGCAGGCTCAACCAGATCAACAGTCATGGTATGTAAACATTGCCCACCAGCATCCTTCTCCACCTTATCAGTCAATGTCAAAACGTATTTTCCTTTGCCTAAATCACTGATGTTGATATCGCTGATATTCGTTCCCGCTTGGTAAGAAACGCCATCTTTGGTCCAAACATAACTGAAATCACCAGACCCTCCGGTTATAGCTATTTCGGTGATGGCCCCGTTGTTACTGCCATTACATTGCAGAGGAGTCACTTTTTTAGTAATGACCACTTCTTCAGGTATAGTAATGCTTTTGGTTACACCGCAATTGTTATCTGACACGGTCACCGTATAAGTTCCACCTTTGACCAAACCGGTAAGATTCTGAGTGGTATAATAAGTACTTCCCGGACCACGCCAGCTAATCACATAATTCCCGTTTCCGCCTGTCAGGTTGGTGAGGTTAATACCACGTTTGTAAGGCGTACAGCTTTCAATCACCATCGCCAAATCATAGGTAATAGGAGCAGGTTCCGTAATCAGCCACTGACGCACTGCCCGGCAATGGGTAATGTTATCTATAATTTCCAGCTGATAGGTACCGGGTACCAGTTTCTCCTGCAATTCAATGCGTGTATTATCCACCACCCCAGGCCCTGACCAGTTGAAAGAATAATTTGTCGATCCATTGACTTTGATAACTAAGATCTTACCATCGTTGGCCCCGTTACAGGTAACCGGAATGGCAACACCATCGATGGATAACGTGGTGGCAGCCTCAATTTCGAACAGTTTCGAAACAGCACATCCTCCTCTGTCAATATCCGTTACCGTTAATGTATAATCACCCACGGCTAATCCTTCGCGGTTAACCGGTGAAGGCACTACCCCAATATCACTCCATGAATAGGTGACATTCCCGGATGTACCGGACACTATGACATCTCGGATTGCTCCAATATTGGTATCCGTATCAGAGCAGGAGTTATTAAATGTTGTACCGGTAATGGTTATCAGCTCCAGCTTCACAGTTGCCTGCTTCACAGTACAGGTCAGCGGACTGGCTGCCAACTTATCCGTTACGGTAATGGTGTAAGTGCCTGCGTTTAAGCTGGCATAAGTCTGTACCCCTTCGGTTGTCACATCTGAGCGTATTGGCTGACCGGTCACCTGTATGTCGTACTTTGGTTTTCCAGCTCCGTCTTTATTACCTCCCGATACAGAGAACTCGATCACACCGGTCCCATTATTCTGACAATCTATTTTTGTGTTGGTATAGTCCACTGTCAATACCAACGGAGCAGGTTCTGTTAAAGTCACAACCTGTTCAGCCGGTGTGGTGGTACATCCCAAATGATCAATTACCATTAAAGTATAATTCCCGGCTGTTAATCCGTCGATGCGGAAATCACCTCCTGCAGAGGTTAAATCCGTCACATTATCACCGGTGTAATCCAGGTAATAAATACCACTTCCACCGGCTACGTTCAACTCTATGGCACCGGAATTATCCCCGTTGCACGTGCTGACATCGAATGGATCCACATTGGCTATAACCACCTGAGCCGGATCAACCAATGTAAATTCACCTGATTCCACACTACAACCATCGGTAGTGCTGCTAACAATAACTTTATAGTTGCCGGCTGAGATACCGGATACAGTGGTATTGCCATTCACCACCGGAGCTGCTACAGAACTCCATATGGCCCCGTTTTTCACTTGCCAATCATAGGTAAATAGCTGGTCATCTGGTCCGCCGGTAACTTTCACCGTCAGTTCACCATCCTTGCCATTAAAACAGGTAATGCTTTTCTGTTTTTCCAGCGCCACTTCCATTTCACCTGAAACAGTGATGGACTTGGTGTTAGAGCACAGTCCTGCCTCATCGGTGACCGTAACAGTATATTGTCCGCCTGTAGAAACATTAATCTCTGAACTGGTTTCCCCGGACATAATAATGCCATCGGGACCTCTCCACTCGTATTTGTAATTGGCTGGAACACCATTACCCCCCGTTAGGTTCTCCACATAAATGCGTTGATTAAACGTGTTTAACCCACAAGTCAATGTATTTTTTAAGAGAAATGTCAGTAGACTGGGTTGCTTAATTTCAATGTTTTCTTCTACTTTCGAACACTTATTCGCATCAACAACAGTGATTTTGTAGGTATTCCCAGCAGCCAGATTTTTAAAGATGAAGTTAGAAGCGCTGGATTGATCAGGCATCAAAACAGTTGCGCCATTGGTCAGCGTAACCGTATAAGGAGGAACACCGCCTGTCACGGAGAAAGCAATCTGTCCCGTTTTATCGCCATAGCATCCCACCACATCGGTAATGGTTTTCTTGATCTCCAGAGCAGTAGGTTCTGTAATGACCATGCCTCCCAATGTTTGCTGACAAAGCAAATCGGAAGTGGTCACCTTAACTTCCCAAACACCGGCATATGCCGTATTAATGGAAGGAACGATACCGGTACTTACCCATGCAGGAGCTGCATCAGAGGTATTGCGCCATTCATAAGTATAAGAATGCCCCGGTTGACGCCCGGTGACAGAAACAGATAAATAACCCACTCCACCATTGCAAGTGGCATTTTTATGCTGATCCACATTTTCAGTGATGGTGATGGAAGGATCTGAAACTGTTACATCAGCGGTTTGACTACAAGTAGTCGACACATTTGTAACAGTCATTCGGTATATTCCAGGAATGGTAATTGCAGGTTGCGCAATAGTAAAAGTACCGGCCGGTATAACAGTCGGATTTATTACCGGCGCTCCGGCGGGAACTAACCAGGAAATATTATAGCCCATGGAAGATGGTGCACTTTCATTAATAATGGCATTAATGACTGATGTGCAGTTAACATCCTTGGTTACCGGTAGGACAGTAATGCTAAAAGGTTCATCCACGGGATTAATAGTTTCCGTATCGGTGATACTGTTCCCGATGGCATCGGTTACAATCACCGTATAAGTACCCGGTAAGGCATCAATGGTAACGGTAGAATTGGAGGTACTGCCGGTTAACGGCACTGTTGACCCGCGTTGAATGGAATAGTTAAATGGCGGTGTCCCGGTAGTGATGTCCAGCCGCAGTTTTCCCATCACCTCATTACATCCCGGATGAGTCGGTATTAAATTAATGGCCAGAGGCTTTGATGCATCGCCTATCACAAAATCAGTAATGTGGGTACATCCTGCACCACCGGTAACTCTTACTGAATAATTACCCGGATCCAAACCACTGATGGAAGTCACACCTGTTGCAATGGAAGCACCTGATGCATTAAACCCTTTGAACCACTCATAGGTGTAACTGGCCGGCGTACTGCCACCGGAAACCAAACCCAGAGTAGCGGTACCATTCCCATTGCCACTGGCGTTCAGGATGGTATTTGAAGTCGTTGTCAAAGGCACATTCCAGGCTATCGGTTCATTAATGGTAGCTGTTAATGTTTTGGTACAACCCAATACATCACCAACTTTCTCCTTATCAGTCACGGTGACGATATAGGTACCTGCCGGAATTGGTTTTCCGGCATTTGCCGCTGTTAAAGCCTGTTTATCACCGAAATACTCATTCTTTGCGTTGCGCCATTCATAGGTATAGTTACCCCAACCGCCGGATACATTTATATCAATGGCGCCTGTATTAACACCCACACACATGACATCCGTCACGCCATTAAAAGGAAGTGAAACAGTTAATTCGGTCGGTTCCTTAATTTCTACTTGTAGTCCAAGTGCATCCGTTACAATACAACCATTTACCAGGTCTTTCACATCAACCTGATAAAAACCAGCTGATAATCCTGAAATTGGTGAATTACCCCAGGTCGTTCCGCCATCTACAGAGTAAACGAAATTACCGCTTGCACCACCTGTATAGGTAGTCGCTAAACTGATACTTCCATTGTTACCACCCGGACAGGTCACATTTTGTGAACCCACCAGTGTGGTTATGAAAGATCTCGGTTGTTTAATTTCAATATCCACAATAGCCGATGTACACCCCTTGTTCAAATCCATTACCTGGAAAGAATAGGTTTTGGAATTGGTGGCAATATCAGAATCTAAGCCTTCGAACACCGGTGAGGCCTGCCAAACAGGTGTTACATCTTTTGCATTTTTGGTGTACACCAGATTTCCACCAGTGGGTAACATTGAGAGTTCCACGCTTCCATCCGCGTCACCGTGACAACTCACGTCTGTGACTTGATAATCATCTATAAGTAATTCATACCCTGCACCAACAGTAAATATAGATGTCACTACACATGCCGGCCGGGCATTATCCGTCACTGATAATTTGTAAATTCCTGCAGCCAAACCAGTCCGATTGATATCGCCTGTATTTACTTTAGATCCATCGGGATATTCCCACTCCCAGGTATAACCTGAGGTTCCACTCACCTGCACGTTGGTAATAGCACCATCATTCGTGGTACCCTGACAAGTCACAGCGTTAGTTTGCCCGGTTATGTAAACATGCTCCAGTATCACCTGATTAGTAGTCACCGGACAAGAAGGATTATTCGCATTGGCATCCCACAAGGAGACTGTATAAGTTCCTTCAGAAAGATCTATCCCTTCATCCACTTTTGTACTATACGAATAAGCACTACCACTCCAATCGATATTATTAGTAGTGTATCCGATACTAAACCCATTATCACCAGTAATGGTAATGGCATATCTACTTGTTTTGGCAGCGACTTCTACGCCTCCACTGATATCAAAGGTGATATCTCCGTTATTATTTGTATTACAGTCAATTGACCCTTTAAAGTTAGCTACGGAAATAGGCACTGGGGCTGTAATGGTAACTGGTGTCTGAGTCACCATCGGACAATTGCTCGCATCCTGAACGGTTAAGGTATAGGCTCCTGCAAACAATTGATCAAAGCGGAAATTGGCTTTCGAAGCAATCTCTTGCCGGGTGATGATGCCATTGGTCAACGTTACCCTGTATGGCATCGTTCCACCGGTCACGGTCACATCCACCGCCCCGGAATTGTCTTCCAGACAAGATTGAATATTCGTAACAAATGGCAGATTAACAATCAATTCAGCTGGTTGCGTCACCTCCATGCCGCCAAGAGTCCGAATACAATTTCCATCGGCTGTTGTTACCTCTACAGTCCATGTGCCTGCACTACCTGTATTTAGAGAAGGAATGGTTCCTGTACTAATCCATGACGATGCATCACTTGGATTAGTGCTCCATCTGTATGTATAAATATGCCCCGGTTCACGTCCGGTGACAGACACAGAAAGATAACCGTTGCTGCCGTCATAGCACGTCACATTTCTGCGCTGATCGATATTTTCAGTGACAAAAATGGAAGGTTCTGCCACAGTAACACTGGCACTCTGCGAACAACCAGTATTTTTATTGGTTACCGTCATGATGTACATGCCGGGGAACGCAATGCCCGATTGGGCAATAACAGTATTGCCGGCTGCCAGATCAGGAGTGGTCACTGCAGATGCTCCACTTGGAACCTGCCAGGTTACCTGATAACCGTTTGAAGAAACTACACTTTCGTTGATGACGGCATTAATCACGGATGTACAATTCACATCCCGGGTCACCGGAAGGACTGTCACACTGAATGGCTCAACCGGTTCATTAATATCTATTGGTTTAGTAAGCACACCCGAAAGTGCATCTGTAATGGTTACTTTATACGTTCCGGGTAAACCATCAATGACGAAATAACCATCAGTAGAAGTACCCGTAACAGGCGTGTCGGAATTTCGAACAACGCTATAATTAAATGGTGCAGTCCCTTGTGTGATACTGATCTGAACCTGCCCTACCATTTGATTACAACCTGGATGAGTTGCAGTTAGATTAAAATCCAAAGGTTGAGAACTATCGGTTATAATAAAATTAACCGTATGCGTACACCCCACTACACCTGTCACCTCAAGCGAATAATTACCCGGATCTAAACTGCCAATAGATTTAACATCAGCTGTACCAGGAATTTCAGCCCCTGTTCCCGCTGAACCATCAAAAGCATTATACCACTTATAAGAATAGGTTGCCGGATTACTACCTCCTGTAACGATACCAACAGTAGCGGTTCCATTGCCATTACCACTAACATTGGGGATGGTATTCGGTGTGGGGGTTAACGGCACTACCCAAGGCGCTGGTTCACCAATGGTTGCCGTGAAAGTTGACACACATCCGGTCAGATCTGCAGGATCCTCACGATCAGTGATGGTTACTGTATAGGTTCCGGCAGGCACAGGATTACCAGCATTATTGCTGGACTTAAGATCCTGAGAAGTACCGAAACTTATGTTGGCTTGATTGCGCCAGTCATAGCTGTAATTTCCCCAACCATTACTTACATCAATATTTATTTCCCCTGTGCCTCCACCAATACATTGCACATCAACCAGTCCACCTAAAGACAGACCAACGGATACATTGGAAGGTTCTTTAATCTCAATCGGAGCACCAAGGACATTAGCAATGATACAACCATTGCTAAGATCTTTCACATCAACGGTATAAAAACCAGACGGCAAACCTGTTATAGGCGAACTTGCCCAATTGGCACCGCCATCTATGGAATAGACAAAGTTACCAGCAACAGGAGCTGTCGTATATTCGGTAACTATTTCAATGCGCCCATTACTGAGGCCTTTACATGAAACATTGGATTGACTTGACGATACTATCGCATATGCCCTGGGCTGTGTTATGTTAATGGGTTGAACGACAGATTGACATCCTCTATCTAAATCTTGTACCTGGAATGAATAGGTTTTGGAATTGGTGGCATCAGAATCTAAGCCTTCAAACACCGGTGAGGCCTGCCAAACAGGTGTTACATCATTTGCATTTTTGGTGTACACCAGGTTACCACCAGTCGGGATAACAGCTAAATCAACACGCCCATCACTACCGCCATTGCAGGAAACATTTTTAACAATGGTGTTGGTCATATCGATGGCCAGAGCATACCCTTTACCCACTACAAATGGAGAAGTCACCGTACAACCCGGCCGGGCAATATCGGTAACAGCAAGTGTATATGTACCAGCTGATAAACCAGTTCGATTGATATCACCGTCAACTACTTTAGATCCATCTGGATAGGTCCATTCCCAAGTATATCCGGAAGTTCCGGTCACCTGCACATTGGTAATGGCCCCATCAGAAATGGAACCCTGACAGGTGACATCTGTAACATCACCGGTAATATTAATATGTTCCAATGAGACCGTGCCATCAAAAGCAGGCACTGGGCAGGCCTGATTCACACTAGCCGTACCTTGGGCATCCCACAACTGAACAGTATAAGTACCTGCAGCCAGGCTTAATCCTTTATCAGCAATCGTACTGTAAGAATAAACAGTGGCTGGTGCCACCAGAGCCCAATCGATATTAAAGGTATAACCCGTTGAAAATCCGTTATCTCCATTGATCACAATGGCAAACTTACTCTTATTCCCTATTTTATACCCTCCACTGATACCAAAAGTAATATCTCCGTTATTGTTTGGATTACAATCAATTGTCCCGCTAAAGTTAGATACGGCAACAGGCTCCGGTGCCGTGATGGTTCCCCCTCGCGACAACAGGCCACAGTTGTTTTTGTCCCGGACTGTTAAGTTATAAGCACCGGCAAACAAATTATCAAACCGGAATTGTGATTGCGACAACGTCAAACTTTGGGTGTCAGCACCCAGGGTAAGGGTAACCGTATAGGGCATAGTGCCACCGGCCACTTCCACCTGCACAGCACCTGAATTATCTCCCGCACAGGAAGTAACATGGTTTTCTGTCACCTTGGTAATTGTGAGTGCGACAGGTTCGGTCACTTCATTCAACGAAATTATTTTCGAACAACCATCAGAGGAAGTCACCGTCACTTGCCATTTACCCGCATCCACATTGTGTGCATCACCAAGGGTAGGAGTATTTCCGGTATTGATAGATGCTGGCAATGGTAATACAGTTGTATTCTGCCAAACATAAGTAAACACGTGAGAAGGGGCTCTTCCGGAGACATTCACACCTAAGTAGCCATCTACGCCACCGTTGCAAGTCACGTCTTTGTGCAGGCTAAGGTCTTCAGTTACAGCTATTGTCGGCTTGGCAACGGTAACCGTAGCAGACTGGAAACAACTACCGGTTGTTTTATTCTCAACAATAAAAGTATAATCACCTGAAACAGTAACACTTTCTACTATTGGAGTGCCGTCTACTGTTGCCACATCAGCAATGGCAGGAGCCCCCACTGGTACCACCCATCTTCCTTTGTAATTATTATCCGGAACCACCGGTGTCATGGTAACATAAGCCAGGCAGTTATTGTATGCCACTGAACCTGAAACCGAAAAGTCAGGCGAAGCATCAATTTTTCCATCTTTACTGATACTTCCTCCCTGTGCATCTGTGATGGTAAGGTTGTAATTACCCGCCGGTGCCACAATCTCTTGGTAGGTAGAAGCCGGACTAATGGTCTGTACCGGCTCTGCATCTTTCCGGTAGGTGATGGTATAATTGGGCGCACCGCCCAAAATGGAAATCTGGATTACGCCAGGTTCCCCCTGGCAAGTGGGATTTACATATGCCACAGTAGCATTCAAAGGTACCGTAGTGTCACCTATGATAAATGGATAATCATGGCTACACGCTCCATCCGTAATAGTAACATAATACTCACCCGGATCCAAACCAGTGATGCTGGTGAAATTATCCGTCCCTGCAATATTGGTTCCATCTTTCTTGTACCACTTGTACGTATAATTGGCAGCAGCGCTACCACCGGAAATGGAATTTATTTTTGCGGTGCCATCTCCAACAATCGCCACATCCGTTGCGGCATTGGTAATGGTGTTGGGTGTCGTGGACAAATCCACACTCCAGGCAGCAGGCTCTGTAATGACTTGTTCAAAAGTTGTGACACAACCACCCGCATCGGTAACACTCAATACATATGTACCACCAGACAAACCATTGATATCTTTAGTTGTTGCAACCTGGGAGTTATCGGCTTTGTTTTTCCAAACATAAGTATAACCAGTATCCCAACCTGTAGCACCCATGTTAATGTTGATGACACCATCGCCGGCATCTACACAATCCAGAGCCAGTTTGCTGCCGGCATCAATGGTGGCCGTAAGTTTACCACCCGTTGGTTCAGTAATTTCAATGGTACCATGGGTTTTCACACACCCATTGGCCAAATCTTTCACCCGCACATCGTAAAACCCTGATGCCAGGCCGGTAATGGGCGAGGTTTGCCAAGGCCCGCCATTCAGCGAGTACTCAAAGGCGCCGGCTCCCGGAACTACAGTATAAACAGTAGTGAACGTAATGGAACCGCTCGATTCACCAAAACAGACGACATCGGTTTTATCAGGAGTCGTTGTGAAGTCGCGTGGCTGTCCTACTTCAACATCTATTGAAGCTGAGGTACAACCCTTTACATTATCTTTTACCTGGAATGAATAGGTTTTGGTGTTGGTAACATTGTCAGAAGTTAATCCTTTAAACTCAGGTGATGACTGCCACATCACTGGTTGAACAACGCCATCAATCTTATCCAGATTATATACATAATTAACGTTCGCAGGATTGGCTGTAAGAACCACCTGTCCATCATTACCTCCATTACATGAAACAGGTGTAGCTATACCAGACAAAGTAATGGCGGGTGAAGCAGCTATTCCGAAGGACTTGCTGACTTCACAATCATTTGAGTCATAAACAATAACAGTGTAAGCACCTACTGATAAACCTGTAAGTATCGGAGTTGGTGCAGGAACTGCCGTTCTTGTAATTATCGGTTCTGTGGAGTATCTATAAAAATACGATCCAACTCCGCCAGAAATATTTAAAGTAACTTTTCCATCATCATTTCCATCACATGTTTCAGCAACCGTAGAGACCGTCAATCCCAAAGCGCTAGTCGGCCCGTCAATATCCACATTCACAGAGACTTTGCAGTGGGTGTGATTTTTATCGCGCACCCAGATGACATGCGATCCGGTGGATAAAACCGGTGTTGTATATACGACACCACCAATCAACCAGTTTTCATTCCCATCGATGGAGAATTCATAAACACCTGATCCACCGGAAGCCGTTACTGTGGCTGTTCCGATATTGGTGCCAAAACATTTGTTATCAACTTGCGAAGTTAAAGCCAGACCAAGTGCAGCTAATTCGGCAATGACAACACTCTCAGTTACTGAACAGCCATTGGCGTCAGTCACAACTACATTGTAAGTACCAGATGCCAACTTGGTTGCCGTCAACTCATCGGCACTTAAGCTGGTAACCGATGCAGGCCATGTAATTTGGTAACCACTTGGGTAGGTCGCCAAATCTATAAACCTAGTGCCGCCACTTATGTTTAGTTTTGCAGTTCCATCACACTGCGTGGGATCAGTAGCGCAGTTGCAACCGACTTTGGTAGCGACGTGAGCAACAGTCAGCGCACCTGAAGGACCAAACACATCCACTTCCACAATTCGGGAAGCTACCAGCTCACAGGGTGCGTTCACATCCCCGTCAATTATTTTAAAATGGTATTTACCCGGACTCAGATTCACAAATTCATTGGGTACCGTGTTGGTATTCTCTGTCCAGGTTGCTTTGTTATCAACTGATATCCAGTAAGAATAAGCATCACTTCCACCAGTAGCCCGCAATTTAACAGAGCCATCATTGCCGCCATCGCAGGTTACATTCTGGACACTCATCACACCCAGGTTCAGATCGTACACCTCAACCGAGACAAATCCCAGCATGTCTTTGGTACAAGTACCTAGCTTTGCCTTAACGGTATAGGTGCCTACTTCAGTAATGTTGGCAAAATCAATCTGACCCCCACCAACAGGACCGGTAATGGACTTTGTAGTTGTAACCGGACCCCGGTACAATTCATAAACCACTCCTTCGGTTGAACCATCCAGACTAATAGTAACTCCAGCCGGATCACCTAAACAATAAGGACCACCTCCTATAATTTGATACACGCCAACAGGCCCGTCAATGATTTTAAATGATTTTTTCGTAGAACTTGTACAATTCGTTAACGGATTGGTTGACTCATAAGTATACGTAATTTCATAATCACCTGCCGGTAAAACAGATGGATCGAGCAATGCTTTACCCCCTCCCAAATTGGTTAAACCCACTCCCCAGTCAATCCCATTGATCGCGAATGTACCGGAAGCAAACGAACCAATAAGTTGAACCGGATCATCACTTTGACAATATTCAGCGTCTAAAGTGGCGAAATTAACCGGATCGTTTTCGTAAACAGTGACTTTTTTTACCACCTCACTCTTACAACCAGTACCGGCTGCAGCATCAGGCACAAAAGTGTACGTCACAAAATAAACACCTGGACCTACCGCAGGATCAAATGTGGCCGTCTCATCATCAGGCACATAACCATCTAATGGATCATCCCCAAATATACTTTTTGTTGAAGTAAAGTTGTAAGCACCACTTTCTCCTTTATTGGAGGCTTCAATAGTTACAGGACTCTCTGTTTCGCAATAGGCATCTAATAACCCGTCAATGTTTATGACAGTTACTCCTACTACAGTTACATCTTTTGTAGTTTTCGACACACAACCGCCTGCTATCGTAACAGAGCAGGTAATAGTGTGAGTACCAACTCCAGCTAAGCCAGGTGTAAAATAATTTCCAATTATGCCATCACCACTAAACGTCACTGTACCTGGTCCTACATAGGTGGGAGTTAGTTTCTGAGCTGCATCACCTATACAAATATTATCAGGTAAGCCGGTAAATGATGCATCCGCAGCCTTTGCGATGGTAGTTGACCAAGTTTGAGCAGTGGTACAACCCAAGGTAGGACTATCATTGAGAGTATAGGTAATATCATATATCCCTTCCTGAATGATTGCCAGAGTCGATGGATCTAAAATAAATGCCTCACCACCTGCGGGAGAAGGTGCAACCAATGGCGGGTTAAAAATTGTTGCGTTATCAGGGTATTCAACTTTGAAGAAACCTCCTCCTGGCGTAGCCGTAATGGTCTGTACAGCATCACCTTCACAGTATGATGCCTGCAGGTTGATAGTCATAACGATACCAACTGTCACTACTTGCGTAATCTGGGCTGTACACCCATTGTTAGTGTATGAAAAGACAATAGTATGTGTACCTACACCTGCAGCAGAAGGAACAAAATTAGCTGTCCCATTACCTGTCGCTGTCACCCCTGGACCACTAATAGTTCCAATTCCACCAGCGGTAGCCATATTTTGTCCGCTCACAAATCCCTCGATGGCATAAGGCCCATTATCTGTAGGACAAAACGGAGAGGCCAGATTGGTCATGGTCAAAGCACCCACATTAAAATCAATAATTTCAGTTTGATCTGTTGCGGAAGCAAAACAACCATTACCATCGGTAAATTCATAATCGATGGTATAGGTTGTACCTGGAGTAGAAACACCAGGATTAATAGTTAACTGATTGCCAACAACCGTATAGTTCAACCCTACTCCAGTAACAATAAAATTACCACCGGATGGCGTTCCATAAATAGTTACAGGACCGGTATCCGAACAAATAGTGTTAGGCAAATTGGTAATGTTTACATTAGGCAAGGTATTTATCACGGTTGTTTGAGTGGCAGACACATTTGTACAACCCTTAATATTGGTTACCTCATAATATACATTGTTAGTGCCTAAATAATTGCCAGGAATAAAACTTGTAGTCCCTACAGGTAATAATGCCGCACCATTAATAAAAAAGGTGCCCCCATTTGGGGTTCCTCCTAAATCAACATTCGCAGCGTCTTCACAATAAGCTGGTGCAATCGCGTTAAAAGTAGGAGATGGCAGCGCATTAACAGTAACACTGTGAGTAGCAGTAGCAGTACAATTATTAGAGGCCGTTACCGTTACTGAATAAGTTTGATTGGCTGCAGGACTTACCGTTATTACCGGAGTTGTTTCCGTTGTACTCCAGATGAGACTTGATATTGTATTTGGCGCAGCTATCAGTGAAGAAGAGGTTAAGAGAACATTCCCTCCGGCACATACCTCAGTATTTCCGGAAATAGAAACACTTGGAGAGGGTTTAACAGTAATCTTCGCCGAACCAGTACCTACACTTACACATCCATTTCCATCCTCTACTCTGGAGACACTATAGATAGTAGTACTTCCAGGATCTCTCACGAAGGAGAAATTGCTTCCGCCTGTATTATTATTCCATAAGGATTGTGGTATTTTATCATCGACAATATCAAAACTGAAAGGTGCCGTTCCTGTAAAATCCACGATAACATTAAAATTTTTACTCTCTCCGGCGCATTTGGAGTTATTCAAAGGATCGTTTGAAACAGTAGCAGTTGGTAAAGGTAATTCAGTAATCGTTACAAATCCCATGGTTTCTGTACATCCCTCAGGCGTGGTAACCAAAACCTGATAATCGCCATAAGGCACATCGGTCCATTGCAATTTTGCGCCTACCCCACTTCCCTTTGGCACATCATAATTCGCAAAGATTCCAGGTCCGGCTGAAAAATCTGCATCCCTCTGAAGCTGATACTGATTACCAGACTCCGATCCAGACAGTTCAATAGAAATACCAGTAGGCACAAGCCCTTTACAATAAGTGGTAATCCCACCAATAGCAGACAAGTTAAAATTTTGCGGATTTATGACAATTAACGAAGGTGTTAGAAATCGCGGGCAAGTTTGAGAAGGCCAGGAAACAGCTTCTACTGTATAAATACCATCATTTGTTTGAACTGGGAAATTTCTTACACCACCATTCCCATCTCGAGCTATTCCAGTGTATTGCAAAACACCGCTTACCCTATCTTGTCGATAGAGCTTATATCGAACGTCATTTTCTGAATTATTCAATATAACCTGCCCACTTAAGCATTGGTTCCCTGTAAACTGAAAAGTCTGGTCAGCGGGAGTTTGCCCCAAAGAGTAAGAACCAAGCATTTTAATAGCCGCTCCCCCGCAAGGATCTTTTGCATACACCTCATAGGTCCCCACCGTGTTTTGCACCCATGGTAAAGTACCTCCTGTACCTACCTGAGCAGTTCCAACCACTTCAATACCGCCCCGCGCCAGGTAATAATTCACACCAACTTCAGAACCAGGCAATTGAATGGTAATACTATTAGGTGTACACTGATTGCTTCCGGTAATAGGTTTTGGAGAAGGAACAACTCCCGGACTAAAAACAAAATTAGTCGTAAGTGGTAATCCTGCCGCTACACAACCTGCTCCATTATTGTCAGTCACAGAAACCAGTTGAACAGACGTACTCGCTACTCTTCCTGCCGGATTAACCGGTATACTGGTAGTACCAGCTCCAATGGTGAAAGGTGACCCGGGAATGTCAAAACCACCTTCCTGAATGACTACCTGGTAATTGGGCGTACCGCCACTGATATTAACGGTAACAACGGGATTATAAGATGCTCCACACGGGGTGGGATTTTGGGCAGAGAAACTATTGACAGTGGGACCAGTGGTTGCGATGATGGTTACATTATATGTTGCTCCCCCTGTGTGTCTCCAGGTTACGGGATATGAATTCCCGGCTACAAAACCTGATAATATATCATCATTTGCGGTATTAGTTCCATTTGTATTAACAGCCAATCCGGAAAGAACACTCCAACTTCCATTATTGACATGCCCATTTGCATTTGGATCGGGCACAGCCTTCTCTAACACATCAAACCCTGAAAGATTTGCATTTCCACAAGTACTAATGGTTTGCCCCCAACTCACCTGAGAAGCTATAAAATAAAAAGCCAGGACTAACATTAAAGGTGCTATCCTGCCAATTCTTCTATTTTTGATTAACGAATAAAATCGTCTGCCCATTGTCCCGTTCTTAATGATTAAACAAGCTATTTCTATGATAAACGTAGCTGTTCTACGCAAAATTAACAAAAAATGTTTGTGAAACCCTTTATTTTATTAACAATTATTGGTATTTCAGAGTTTTAGCACCGAAATTATTTTAATACCCGAAATGCATTGCCGGGCAGACATTTCACTAGGCCACTAAATTCCAGAGAAAGCATCCCCGCGCTCACCTTACTCACCGGCATGTTACACCTCACACACAGCTCATTAGCCGTCAACTCCTTATTTTCCATCAGGACGCGGTACAATTGCTCTTCATCTTCCGAATTAAACTGCATAAAAAGTCGGGTTTGCCTTGGCTGAACATCAACCGCTCGCTCCCACCCTAAGGCATACTCCAGATCTTCCACATTCTCAATCAAGGCTGCTATATTCCGTTTGATTAAATAGTTGCACCCTTTGGCCACGTCCTCATCCGGATTACCCGGAAAAGCCAATACGTCCCGGTTATAGGAATGCGCTATGCGGGCGGTAATCAGGGCTCCTCCTTTGATGCCCGACTCCACCACAATCAACACATCACACAATCCGGCCACAATGCGATTGCGCCTCACAAAATTAGGCTTATCCGGTTGGGTTTGCGTCATGAATTCAGTGACCAATCCACCCTGCTCCAACATCTGTTTAGCCGTTTCGCGGTGCATCCCGGGATATATCCGATCCAGACCATGCGCCAGGACCCCATACGTCACCATCTGTTGATTTAATGCGGCGCGATGGGCGCAAATATCAATCCCATACGCCAGACCACTTATTATAACGGCCGAGGGATAATGAACCGACAACTCCTGAATTAGTTTTTCACAATGTAGTTTACCGGCCTGAGTGGGCTTTCGGGTACCTACAATGCCAATAACCTTAGGCCGGTCTAACTCCTTCATCCCTTTGAGGTACAACATCAGGGGCGCATCCTCACAAAAGGATAAACGCCTGGGGAACTGATCATCCGTAAAAAACAAGGGTGTTACCTCATGCTTCTCAATAAATGCCAGTTCTCGTTCAGCCCGCGATAATACATCAGCCTGCTTTATCATGGCAGATAAAGCCGGTCCGATACCAGGTATTTTTTCCAGCGCACGCTGGGATTGCTTAAACACAGCCCTTTCGTCCCCCACATAGGCCACGAGATTACGCGCCAATTTGGGCCCTATGCCTTTAATGAGACTGATCCCTATTTGATGTAGTAGCTGTTCCTCTTTATTCACGGCGATGGCTTGAAATGACACCATAAGTTAATCAATCCGGATCGGCATAGCAAGTTAAGGCACCACAATTCATTACACACAGATTTCATAAAACAGTCCCTTTCCGAAGCTAAATCGTACCATACCCGATGCTTATTCGGACGCTGTTCGGGTAATTATCGGTTCCTTAGAACCGAAGGACGACCGAAGCCACACCGAACCAGGTACGGAGCGGGTACGGAGCGGGATCGAAGAAGATACAAGGCCACTTCGAACAGCAATCGAACCACTTTTTATTCAATAATGACTATCCGCGAAGGGAGTACTTCTTAAAATCGCCAGGATACCCCAGTGGTTACCATCCCCAAATTGCCGTTACCAACTTCCAATAACATACAAAAATCATCGGCTACAAAATAACGAACCCCCACTATTGGCCGCAAGCGAACTTTAACTACGCTAGTAGAATAATCCTCCAAGGCAGCATTGGTGGCATTCCACACATCCGCCTCCTCCTTTTTATCCCAAACAAGCAACACCGACCCCGTGAAATAAAAATCCCAATCGCCCAGGTAGATTTTATAATTGGTCACCTTCTCCAGCCACCCGGCAAAATGCAGCGAAACCAGTGCCCCGGTTCCAAATGAAGTATATTTATGACTATTGGTTGATAGGGTGTCATTCACATATTTATCACGATTATACCCGATTAAACCACCCACACTGACATAATCATTCATCCCTTTCTCGACAGCAATGGAGATGGGTGGAATTTTGGAGATACTGTAACCTGACCAGTCATTTCGATCACTGTAATCAGCAAAAGAGATTTTGGGACTCACATACCAATCCCCGGCATAAAATTGAGCCGTTGCATTCAAACCCCACAACATAATAAGGCTCACAAACAGTTGCTTCATCAATCGCTTCATTTAAACCTTCAATTTACCGTACACTTATTTGCTGAATCATTTTCACCAACCGATTCATCTGATCATTATTAAAAGCCGCCAAACCCACCGCAGGATAAGCGATTTTATGCCCCTTTGATTTCCGTGTGATCACTAAACGGCGCCCTATGAAAGCTAACCCGGGTGCAATTTTCACCTGACTAATTTTTGCGATTGGGATTAAAATCCGTTTAAACTTTCTGCCAATTGGAAACAAATCATAGTACTTCACATCCACATTGGTATTGTCAATCTCCACTTCCACATAACAAAATCCACCCCACTTAAAAAGCACCACAACCAGCACAAAACTTATCCACAGTGCTATTTCAAGATTTAGCATCTGCTGCTCTCTAAAAAAATAATAACTTGCCAATGCGGAAGTGACTACTAACAATAAAAATCCCAAAGCTAACCCAATGGATTTTACCTGCTTCTTATTGCTCACATTATTTCCAGCTGTCCGTTTCATATATTGACTATCCTTTTCTATTCATTAAATTCACGTTACGAATACACACAAATCACCTTCGATTTATTATAAATTATCAGAAAACCCTAAAGCTCACTAAAAAATACATATCAAATGCCAAATTTAACTATTTTTGCACTTCATCATTAAAGTATTCTAATGTTTCCGCTTATTTCAAAAGAATCGAATGTTTTTATTGCCGAACACCTGGTGCGTGATATTGAGCAACTAATTAGTAGTTTTCCGCAAGATAAAATCTTTTTGCTATCCGATGAGAAAGCGTTTAAACTCTGCTTTCCCAAGATAAAAGAGGTCACAGGCTTATCAGCCGATCAAATCATTGTCATTCCGGATGGCGATGACCACAAAAACGTACAGGCCATTGAAAAAGTCTGGCACTTTTTAAGCCATGGCGGCGCTGACCGCAAATCACTCCTAATTAACCTGGGCGGCGGCATGCCTTGTGATTTGGGCGGCTTTGCCGCATCCACCTTTAAACGGGGGATCCAGTTTGTGAACATTCCCACGACCCTGCTGGCCCAGGTAGATGCATCCATTGGTGGTAAAACAGGCATTAACTTTGCTGGCTATAAAAACGAAATCGGAGTATTTAATCAAGCCTCGGCGGTTTTGATTGAAACCGGCTTTCTGGACACATTGGATGAACCAAATATGATTTCAGGTTTTGCCGAAATGATTAAACATGCCTTTATTTTCTCCACTGAAAAGTGGGATGAATTAAAAGCATTTGACGTCAAACAGCCTAATTTAGGCCATTTAAAAAAGCTGGTTGCTGATTCCATCCGCATCAAAGATCATTTCGTACAGAGCGATCCGACAGAAAATCACATTCGAAAAGCACTCAACTTTGGGCATACCTTCGGGCATGCCTTTGAAAGTCTGGCGATGCATGAAAAAAGACCGATTTTACACGGTTTTGCAGTGGCCTATGGGATGGTTTGCGAATTGTACCTTTCTCACATTCGATTGGGATTTCCAATGCCACAAGTCATTGAAATTGCCAGGCAGTTGGAACGCATTTATGGTCGCTTCGATTTTACGGAGACTCATTTCGATGAATTGTACCGGTTGATGACCCATGACAAGAAAAATGAATCCAATCAGATTAATTTCACCTTGCTGGAAGCGATTGGAAAGATTCAAATCAATTGCCTGGCCAGCAAAGCAGAAATCATTGACACATTACATTTTTACAACAACATTTGAAACGACCGATCGCTATCAATTACCTGAAGAACGATGCGTCCATTAACCAGATGACAGAATTATCATGCAATACCAACTATCCTCAAATATCATAAATACCAAGGCAACCATCTCACTGCCTTCATCCAAAAGCATCAGCAACCGGCTCTTACTGCTCAATGCTTTAAGCTATAGCCCCTACGAAATTAAAAACTTATCCGATAGCGATGATACCAAAGTGATGCTGGGCGTATTAAATGCCAACAGCAACACCTTCGATGTGGGTGCTGCCGGTACTTCCATGCGTTTTCTGACCGCTTTCTTATCCAAAATCGTTGGCGAATGGACCCTTACCGGCTCTGAGCGCATGAAACAAAGACCCATTAAACCCTTGGTAGATGCCTTAAACAACCTGGGTGCTAAAATTGAATACCTGGAAAAAGAGGGATACCCACCCCTGAAAATATTCGGCAGCGCTTTAAAAGGCGGGGAACTGGAACTACCTGGAAACATCAGCAGCCAATACATTTCAGCCATTCTAATGATTGCACCTACCATTGAAAATGGCCTCACCCTCGTTTTGACCGGTGACATTATTTCCAAACCTTATATTCGCATGACGCTGGATTTGATGCAGGAATTTGGCGTCAAATCCTTCTGGAAAGAAAACCGCATTACCATACCCGAAGCCAACTATCAAGCAAAAACCGCTTCGGTGGAATCCGATTGGAGTGCCGCCTCCTATTGGTACGAAATGGCCGCACTACTTCCCGGCAGTGAATTCACACTCTTAGGACTCAAAAAGAATAGCCTGCAGGGCGATAGTGCGGTTAAGACTATTTTTGAATCTCTGGGCGTTAAAACCAAATTTTCCCAACGCGGTGTTACACTCACCCACAGCGGATCGCCTGTGAAACACCTGAAGTACAACTTTATCAACGAACCCGATTTGGCCCAAACCATTGCTACTTGCTGCTGCTTACTGGGTGTTTCATTTTCGTTTACCGGTTTACAATCGCTGAAAATTAAAGAAACGGACCGCATCAAAGCCCTCATCAATGAGCTTGGAAAACTGGGTTTTGAACTGGAAACCAATGATACAGACACATTAACGTGGAATGGTGCTGTAAAGGATCTAAAAAACCAGATCATCACCATTGACACCTATAAAGATCACCGTATGGCCATGGCCTTTGCTCCGGCCTGCATTAAGGGATTTGATCTTATAATTGATGATCCCGGCGTGGTATCAAAATCCTATCCCCACTATTGGAAAGATTTGTCACTGATCGGAATTGATCAAAAAGAAGTATAAAAAAACCGGCGCAAGGCCGGTTTTTTTATAATATATACTCATCCTGTTTAATCCTTTTTCACACCTACCAATGGAATACCTTCATATAACTGAGCAGAAATTGCTGTATTCACGTATTCATCTAACTGCAAAAAACGGGCCGCCACATCCGTACTGATTTTTTTCTTGAGAATCCCATAATACTTTTTACGCAGTTTCATGCGCTTCATCGTTAAAGCAAACGACTCTTTATAAAGCGCATCAATCTGTGCATCCGTCAACTTATCAGCATCCTCCACCAACTGCTTCACCAATTTTACCCGGGCATTACCCATTGGGAATTTTTCTTTCTCATAAGCCTCATAAACGGGCCAAAATAACTCAGCCTGCTGTGTGGATAACTGCATATTCTGAGCAAATAATACTTTACGCTCTGAATTGAAAATCGAACGTACCAATTCTAATTCCTGGCTGGATATCTGTGCCTGAACACTCCCCATACCAATAACTGCAATCAGCAGCATTAACAGCTTTTTCATAGTTGTTGTATTAATAGTTGGTTATATTAAACAAAAAAAACAATTACTTGTTTGAATTACCACAAAGATAATTGATAGTTTTGCACAATAACTTAACTTAATAAAATAATCTAGCATGAAAAAGAAGCTTTTCTATTTATCGCTTTTAAGCATAGCCGTTTTTTTTACAAGCTGCTATCCGGAAGGTGCTGAATATGTAGATGAATTGGATACGGCCATCAGCCAGTACGATGCCTCCTATGATTTCAAAGGTCCAAAAACCTATATGATGCCCGATAGTATCGTGCATTATAAGGACGGCGAAGAAAATGATGAAGTCGATAGGGATTGGGATGAGAAAATTCTGAAACAAATCGAAGATCAATTTGAGTCATTGGGATATGCCAGAAAATATCCGCCGCAAATTGAAGATCCCAACTTCCAGGTCGATTACCAGGTTTATGTAGGTGCTTTAGTACGCAAAAACAGCAGTTACTACTGGTGGGATTATTGGTACGACTATTGGGGATGGTACTACCCAGGCTATCCAGGATGGGGCTACCCAGGTTATCCGGGCTGGGGTTATCCAGGCTGGGGCTATCCGGTATATTACAGTTACACCACCGGTTCTTTGGTAATCACCATGACTGATCCCAATACTCTTAAACCAATTGAAGGCACGGACAAAGAAGTCATGCCCGTTGTATATGTCGGCGGTATAAACGGACTTCTCCAAGGCTCAGACGATTACATTGCAAGTCGGATCGAAACTGGCATTAACGATCTATTCAACCAAGTCCCCTTCAATTAATTCCCTAACTCACAAATTTTAAGACGATGAAAAAACTTAAATACATCCTGTTTCTCCTATTTATTTCAAGCTTCAGCTTTTCAGGTGCGGCCCAGGAGAGATATACCATTGTTAACTACAACATTGGATTACCATTAAGCAATACCAAAGATTACATCAGCAAGACCAGCTTCAGAGGCATGAGCCTGGAATTTGGTCAGTTCGTGAATGACAACATAGCTGCTGGTTTATATTTAGGCTGGAACACCTTTTACGAAGCCATGCCCAAAGCTACCTACCCATTCCGTAATGGTGAGATCACCGGCAAACAGTACCGCTACATCAATGCCATTCCAATTCTGGCAAAGGGCAAATACTACCTCAACCGCACAAGCGCTGTTCAACCATTTATCGGTGCCGGACTTGGCACCTATTACATGAATTACAGAACCGACATGGGACTCTACTCATCCAACACGAACAAATGGCATTTTGGCCTGGCGGGTGAACTTGGCGTGAACATCCCCATGAATTACAAAACGGATTTTTACATCAGTGCGCAACCAAACTACGCGCTTAAATCCGGAAGCAAAGAAGCACAAACCTGGTTTAATTTCCACATTGGTTTTTGCATGAACTATTAGTAAACAATCAATCTTTATAACAAGAGCGAATTCACCAACTGAATTCGCTTTTTTTTTCCTCTAAATGCAAAAGAGGCTGCTTACCGGATAGTAAGCAACCTCTATACACAGGAATTGTTGGGAGGAAAATAACTCTCGTAACAGTATCAAAGATCCTCTTTTTAATGAGTCGATCCGTTACCAGTTTGTTATCCCTATTTTAACAAAAGATTACCTGATCACCATCAAACTGTCAATATAGCACATATCCCCATTCATTTCTGTCATTTTGTCTCTTGAAATCGTTTAAATACTGACTTGCTGACATATACGGCACGTTGGCATGCCTATTGAAACACGGTAAGCACAATAATGCAAATAATAAAAACAAAATAGGAGGATAGAATTATGAAAGATTTAAAACAATGTTTCGCTAACGACCAACGTATTTTGAATGGCATTAGAATCGGAAACCCAGAGACTTATTTGAGGTCTTCTCTTCTGAATAATGAGTTTTCACCGGCAGTTAACATCAAAGAAACAGCAATTGATTATCAGTTGGAAGTAGCCACCCCGGGATTTAACAATGAAGAACTGAAAATTGAACTTGAGAAAGGCATCTTAACCATCTCGGCCCAAAAAGAGCAGTCTGACGCAAATGATTCAAACTATAAAAGACGAGAATTTACCCCCTCTTCTTTTAAACGTTCCTTCCGACTGCCCCAAAACAAAGTGGATGAGTCTCAAGTGTCAGCTTCGTACGCTGCCGGAATACTAAGAATTGTACATGCTAAATTGGAAACGGTGAAACCAAAACCCAAACGTACCATTGAGATTGCTTAACATTAAAATAACAATAAAATTTGAACTAATAATTGGAGGATACCATCATGACATTAATTAGAAAATACACCCACAGAAAACCTGAAACCATCAATCTATTGGATACATTTTTTGGAAAAGATTTTTTCTGGGAGCCAGAACACTTTTTCAACAGAACGGGCGGTAAACCGGCAGTAAATATTTTGGAAACAGATAATGAGTACGTAATCGAAATAGCTGCACCTGGATTCACCAAACAGAACTTTAACCTTGAAGTAGATAAAGGTGTGCTCACCATTTCAGCAGAAAAAGCGGTTGAAAATGAAAATCAGGACACATTCACACTGCGTGAATTTTACCACTCCAACTTTAAACGTTCATTTAATTTACCTGAAAACAAGGTGGATGAATCAGCCATTAAGGCTCACTATGAAGCCGGCATCCTTATCGTGAAAATGGCAAAACGCGAAGAGGCTAAACCCAAACCAAAGCGAATTATTAATATCGCTTAAGCTTTAAAAATAATAGTAAACAAATAGCCGGAATCCACATTCCGGCTTTTTATTTTAGCTTCATCCAGTAGATAAGTAGTGATTATTGAAAATTGAGCTCACTAGGAGTTTTTTCTTTTCATTTTGTCACACCGTAAGTTTTGGCTTCCCTGATTTTCAAATCCCCTACGGTTATTGCGATTCGATCCTTATAGGATCAATAATATCAAGAAAAGTCTCTTCATTTTCAGGCTTGTGCCATTTCACAACACTAGCCACGAAGTGGTGATACAATAATAGCCGCGGATGATGACAATGTAATAGCACAACCCGGAACGGGGTTGAATTTTATTAGAACTGAGAAAACCTATGCATCTCTGGGATGAAGGTTATTTTAGTAGACCCGCCGTCTTTTCTTTTTATATTTCCGGGTGCTGCTCAACGGGTTGGCTGTTTCGCTGCAGGGGACAGCGGGACGCCTTCCTCCGGCACGTAAAGCCCCGCGTTGATTGAACTCAAAAATCAGGGATAATTCATGCGCGCCTGCTGTAGCCCAGCCCAAATTAGACAAGGTTATATCGTAACTGTATCCAATACGTAAACCCCCAAAATTATAAGCCAATAGTGCCACTATTGCATCCTGATTAACAGCTGCACTTCCTGAATTGTCAAAAAAAGGCAATCCCCTGTACCAGAAACCTATTTCAATGGGATCATTGTGCCAATACAAGCCCAGGTCCAACTGATTCAGATTGTCCTGATGCTGAAACCTAAAACTGCCTGAGAAAGCACGATTCATCCCTTTATTACGACGTCGTTCCGTCCAGATATTCACGCCTCCGAATAGGACATATTTCAACTCAGCTTTGGACTCTTCGTTTAAAAATGTATAGTTAGGTCGCCCCAGGTGATCAATGGTTACACCCGCCCAATATTTCGAACTATAAGCAAAAACAGAAGCAGCCAAATCAATGTAATGAACCTGCTCATTTGTCAATCGATCATAAGAACCAGACGAACCGCCATTACCCGGTGGTTGATCAGGGAAAATAATTTTGCTAAAATCAACCGCCTTATTCCCATAGGCGAATTGGAGAGCCGGCACAACCTGCCAATTTTCACTGACAATTAAGTTATAGGAGTATTGAAAAGCAGCCTGAGTAGTTGTTAAACCCGCTGATCCAGCCCGATCCTGAATCAGATAAAACCCGATTCCACTATTAAATTTTGAAAAGAAATTGTCGAACGAAACGGCGTAGGTAGAGAAGGCCTTTGATATAGCAGGCCACTGGTTTCGATAATTCACAATCAAGCGCCCGCCATCCGTTGAACCAGCCAAAGAAGGACTCAAATAAAGTGGATTAGCATAAAACTGCGAAAAGTGCAGATCTTGCCCCTGGCTGAGAAAAGACCAACCAAACAGGATCAGGAACGCTATGTATGGATGTTTTCTCATTTATCTAAATAACGTGACATCACCTGTTTTAGTCTCAATTTTACCATTGGAGAATTTACAGACCACCTTCCAGATATAGACCCCCTGCGCACACAATTTCCCCCGATAATAGCCATCCCAACCAATATTCACATCGTTACTTTCAAATATGATCTCCCCCCAACGTGTAAATATCTGAAACTTATATTCGAGTATTCCCTCCTGAACAAACGGATAGAAGACATAATTCTCCTTTTCCCCAGGAGTATATCGCCCTCCATTTGATCCATTGGGATTGGGGGTAAAGGCATTGGGAAACTCAATTTCTCCGGCTTCTTCTGCAATAATGGCTTCACGTATGGTCCGTTTATGCACACAGCCCTGCTCATTGGTCACTTCAAGCCACACATCATAAACGCCGGGTGTTTGATAGGCATACTGAACAGAAAATGCCGTCGAGGTATTTCCATCACCAAAATCCCATAAATAAGTACTTCCACCTTCCGATTTATTAATGAATGAGACGGTAGCAGGTAATTTCACCTTGGGAGGTCTGACTTCAAAGTCCGCTATAGGCACTTCATACACATCCACCACCACATGATCAGCCTCCATCATACCACCAGGACCAATAGCTGTTAATTTAACCTGGTACTTTCCTGGTGTATAATAAGTATGTACAGGAGCCTTATCCGATGAAATATTACCATCCCCCAACTCCCACATAAAGGTTGTTGCATCTAAGGTATTGTTATAAAACTGAACCTCTAAAGGAGGACAGCCCTGAGCGTCCGGACCATAATCAATCCCCGGTAGCATAGGTAAAATTTCTATGGAGGCACTAACCGAATCACGGCATTCTTCCCAGGAAGCAGCTAACCAAATATCAAATACTCCCGACTTACCATAAGTATAGTCCCCCGGTTCTTCCTGCTCAGACTGATTACCATCTCCGAATCGCCATAAATAAAGCCAGGATGCACCATCCGTCTTATTATCCAGGGATACAGTAGATGCAGGCATTTGCAATACTTTTGGTGTCACATCAAAAGCAGGAACTGGCGTCCGATATACCTGAACTGTTGTGTAAGCGGTATCCGCACACCCATAATTAGAGGCAGCAATCAACTCCACTGAATACACTACATCTTGATCTGTTTTGTTAAGATACACATTGCGTCCATTAAATGCATTGGATGTATTGCCATCCCCAAAATGCCAATTAAAAGACGATGCGCCTGATGATTTATTAACAAAACTCTCTTCGAACGGACTACAGCCACTACCTCCCTCAGATATCTCCGCCATCACCTGAGGCAAAACCTTTACTAATTGAATAGTGGAATCAACACATCCAAAATCATTCTCAACTACTAACTTAGGACTAAAAGGCTCCGGAGCAAATCCATTGTTACGATATACATGCATCACCGGATTTGAACCAGATACCTCTTGACTTTCTCCATCTCCAAAATACCAGGTTCCGGAACTACCGCCGGTTGATTGGTTAATATATGCCACCGTAAGCGGGGCACATCCTTCTGTATCTGATACATCAAAAGCTGCATCCGGAGAGGGATTGACCGTTATCTGTACAATGGAGGTATCCAGGCACCCATAGGCAGATGCCGTAAACAATTTCAAGTCAAAAACAATTTGAGTGTCCGATTGATTCATATAAACATGGCTCACTTTATTAGTCCCCACAATTGAGGTACCATCACCAAATTCCCATTTGTAAGCAAAGGCACCGGTTGCGGTTTCCATTTCCACGTACAAAGGTGCACATCCCTCAAGAGGAGCTGCCGAAATATCGAAAGTAATTTCAGGATAAACAATCACTTGCTTTGTAATGGTATCATTACAACCTAAACCATTTCCAGCAACAAGTGTAATATCAAATTGCCTGACCCCGGATTCATTATTAAAGTAAGTATGAGAGGTGTTTTCTGCTGTTTCCTCTGGGGAGCCATCCCCAAAATCCCATTTATAAAATGACGCCCCTACAGATTCATTCGTCAGAACAACTGTACTTGGACTACAACCAGTAACAGGTGATACACTAAAATCACTTATTGTTGATGGTTTTACCGTGACGGGTACAACAGAAGTATCCTTACAGCCAAACATAGAGGCAGTTACCAATTGCACATCAAACACTTTCGGAACCACGGAATTATTTTCAAAAAGATGACTAATAATGCTGGAACCAGCGAATGTCTGACCATCCCCAAAATTCCAATCATACGCAGAAGCACCCCCATCAGCCTGAAATTCAATCCGGATTGGATGACACCCCTCACTCGGGGTGGCCGTAAAATCATATGAAATTTCTGGATAAACAGTGACCACGGAACGCGTCGTATCATTACAACCAAATTCATTCCCTGCCACCAGCATGACCTCCATCCGCTGTTCCAACCCCGTATTGTTGACATAAGTATGCACAGCATCTTCCGCAGTAACAATAGCAGATCCATCTCCAAAATGCCATTCATAAAACGTAGCTCCATTGGATTGATTGGTAAAAGTGACCTCCAAAGGACTACATCCAACTGCAGGTGAATAATCAAAGGCACTTTGAGCCGAAGGATTAATCATTAACTGGGTTGTGGATGTATCCTGACAGCCAAAAACAGAACTCGTATATAAACTCACATCATAAGTGACCGGTGCATTTGTTAAATTCTCATAGGTATGGGTCAAGGCACTCGTACCGGTAACATTTGTTCCATCTCCCAGATTCCACATATAAGAATATGCACCCGGATCAGCCAACATCTGAACTGAAAGGGGGTGGCATCCGACTGGAGGATTCACCGAAAAACCATAGAGTGAACCGGGATATACCGTCACAAATACACTAACAGAGTCGATGCAGCCATAAATATTCCCGGCCTTCAATTGAACTTCATAGGCTTTTACAAAGATTTCATCATTGACAAAAGAGTGCGATACATTTTCACGGTCATCAACAGGGGATCCATCCCCAAAATCCCACTCATAAAAGGTGGCCCCTTCTGAATTATTATCAAAGGTAACCAACAAAGGACTGCAACCGGGCCCTTCATCCATACCTATTTTAGCAAGCGGATTAGGGAACACTTTCATCTCATAAAAGGCTGTATCTCGACATCCAAAAGCATTAAAACCAATCTGCTGAATTTCATAATCCTGAGGAACAGGCAGTCCATTGGTAAATGTATGTAATGGATCCGACTGATTGGAAATGAAACCATCCCCAAAATCCCAAAAATAAGAATCTGCATTGACCGAAGTATTCATAAATTGGGTTGTAACCGGATTACACCCTTGCGGGTCAAAAGGTGCTACACTGACTACCGGAATGGGATAAAAATCAATCACTACGGTATCACTTCCCACACATCCCCCATTATCCTCTTCCCAGACAAATTGATAACGACCGGGCTGATCAACCTCGACAATTGTTTGAGCAGCCAGCGCATCCCCAAACAGTGCCATACCCGGGCCAGTATCGAGCCTCCAACTCCCAACTCCCACATCAGGAATCGCCACTATCCCATAGGCTAAACCACATGTGTCGGCATCTGCCATCGCAACGGGATTGGGAATTTGAACAAAAGAAATGGTCACCTCCGCAGAATCAGAACAGATATTGTTAATTTCTTTCCATCTAAACAAATAATCTCCAAAGGCATCCACAGCAATTGGAGTGACGGGATTCGCATCATCCGCAATGACCACATTTCCCGGACCACTAACCAACTGCCAAACACCATTTCCAGCCGAAGGAACAGCCGCCATCACATATGATATTCCGCATGCTGTATCATCAGGTCCAGCATTGGCAACAGGTTGTTCGTAAACCTGCACATAAACACTGTCTGCGTTCTCACATCCCTGACTATCTTTAACGTAATACTCATATTTGTATAACCCAGGTGACAGGGATAAAAAATCAGGGTTCTCCACATCGGTGGCTGATAATAAATCTGTGCGATTTCCACTCCACCTGTGCTCCACATAAACACCTGATCCTCCTTGTGGATCAGGCTCCAACGACTGCATGACTCCGGTACATAAATAGATGTTTGGATTCAGGAAATTCACATTCACAGAATCAACGATTACATCTAATACATCTTCATCAAAGCAACCATTATCATCTGTAACACGGTAATTAAGGTGATAAGTTCCCTCAACCAGGGTTTGAAAGGTTGGATCCTGACGATTAACATCATCCAACGGCGTAATATCCTCACTCCATAAATGCGTATATGGCGTTGTCCCCAGAGAAGGATTTCCATCAATGGGCAAGATGGTACCGGGGCATAAATAAGTGGGTGACCCTACGGATATTGCTGCAACAGGCGCTTCCCATACTTCTACTAAAACAGATCCGGTAGCAGTACATCCTGCCCCACTGGTCACTTCATATTCGATCAAATGATTACCTGGCCCTGCCACTGCAGGATCAAATAAGCCTGTTGATGTATTGACAATGCCTGCACCGGACCAGGAACCGCCAGGAGTCACAGCAGAAAGGATAATGGCAGCGGTGTTTTCACAAAAGGGTCCGGCCGGATTTACTGTACCATCCGGAATATCCACAATTATCACCCGCGCGGTGGTAATGACCGGTGGATAGTCACCATTCACAAGATCCACTGGTGGTCCGGGCACATTGGGATCATCGAATGGGTTGCAATAATTCCAGTTGCGCAAGGTAATTTCAAACTCCTCACCAACAGCCCTGGTATTATTGACATAAATAGGTAAAGCCGCATTCCAGGGGGCCGAAGGGCCTAAAATGGGTTCAAAAGTCGGATCAATGGAACCCACAAACGGATATGCTCTGACAATCCCATCCACTTCTGCATCATCAATGAAATTGGCAGCTCCATCATTGGTCCCATAGATCCATTGAATCCATCGCTTTGGACTATTAGGCACATCATTCTCATCGGGAGGGGTACAGTTCCATTGGCTATTATCTGTAAAGTAAGCAGTCCCATCATTCCCCACACAAATGGGAAATTCAAGCGGATCAATAACCATTTCTCCTCCATTCAAATCATCCGTATCCCATACCGTTACGTTTTGTTCCTGAATAGAACTGGTACAAACAGTGCCATCCACCACAAGCGATGCTTTAGGACGGTAATTACATTTATCCCCTCCAATGGGATAAACATGATTAAGTGTAGCTGTCCATTCTTTTGTGACAGGATTGGTTAATGTGGCATTTTCTAACTCAATGGGTGACCCATCATCCCAATCATATAAAACTTGTACATTTCCGGTAGCACCATCATTCACTCCCCTGTAAATCACTTCCCAGACCACAGATACCGGTGCACAGAGTTTATCAGGCAATATATCATTTGCCTTCGAAGTAATATTACAATCCTGTCCATACCCCTGAATAGATAGATATAGCATGGCATATAATATTAAAACTGCCTTTTTTTTACCGTCCATAAAGCCCTTTTAATATTAAAAAAATCGTCCCAAATAAAGTTAACGATAAAATTCTGAATCCATGCTTTCTATCCTCATAATCGATTCAGTAGTGCTGATTTTTATCAGGTTTAATACCTTTTCACACAAACATTGAGTTTCGTCATTTTTTTTAGAAATAGAACTTCTAATATTTACGATACTGAATTCGACAAATTTTTCTTCCCGGGAAACTAAAACATTTATCGACAACTGAGGCTAGCATACGCATTATATCGTATAATAGTTCCGATTCATGTTATCTTTTTAAAAACTAACATCCTAAACAATTGCATTATGGTTAATAAACTAATCGCACAAACCTTGCCTTATTTTCCGAAAAAATTTGTCTGGATTTTTTCGAAAAAATACATTGCAGGCGAAACCATCGAAGAGGCCGTCATTGCGTCGAGAGAACTGAATAAAAAGGGCATGAAAATCACGGTAGATCTTCTGGGTGAGTTCATTACCAATCTTGTCCAGGCCCGTGAAAACAAAGACGAATATCTTAAAATCATTGATAATTTCCAAGCGGAGAAAATTGATGGGAATTATTCGCTAAAACCAACCAGCTTCGGGTTATTATTGGATAAAGAGGTTTGTTACAATTACATTCGCGAAATTGTGGCCAAGGCAGCTGAATACAATAATTTCATCCGGGTTGACATGGAGGATAGCAAATGCGTTGATCTGGAACTGGAATTATTCAGAAAACTTAAAAAAGAATTCCCAAAAAATGTTGGCCTGGTATTTCAAGCCTACCTCAAACGCACACTGAATGATCTTGAAAATCTGATGGACATTCATTCTGACGAAACACCCATTAACTATCGCCTGTGTAAAGGTATTTATGTGGAGCCTAAAGAAATTGCCTACAAAAGTTACGAGTCAATAAATGAACACTATATAGAAGACCTGGAATACTTGTTAAAAAATAAAGTATATGTGGGAATTGCTACACACGACCGGAAATTAGTGGATGTGGCCTACAACCTGATTGAAAAATACAATGTATCTCCTGATTTATTTGAATTCCAAATGCTGTATGGAGTAACGCCGGAGTTGCGCAAAGAAATTGTGGACAAAGGCTACCGGATGAGGGTTTATGTACCATTCGGGAAAGATTGGTTTGGATATAGTACCCGCCGCTTGAAGGAAAATCCAAAAATGGCCAACCACATTATTAAATCATTATTTATAAAGGGGTAACACTAAAACATCAAAGCATAAGAAGTGTTGACACCGAGAATAATATATTCTCGGTGGTATCAACCGTTTATTTGCATCACACATTAAACTTCCTGCCAATGGTTACTTCTTAAAGATTGGTAGCCGGGAATAAAAAAATGTTTGAGTCACTCCTCTTCCCAGCATAAATCCATTCATAGCCAGCCACAAGGCATGATTACCCAGTGCCGGACGCAATAAAATGAAAAGTAAAAAAAACAGAACAGTTGAAAGAAGCATGGTGTTTCGCATCAACCTGGAAGCAGTTGCTCCAATATAAACCCCATCCCATATGTAAGAAGCAAATCCGGTAAAAGGCACCAACATCACCCAGGGCAAATAATTCCCAGCCATTTCTATCACATCCACCTGATTTGTAAACAAACGAATTAACAATTGCCCGCCAAGGGCATAGAAGAGTATAAAAATAAAAGCAAAAAAGGCACCCCATCCAAAAAGCAATTTAACAATCCGTTTTAATTCCTGAAGGCGAAAACCACCGGCAAATTTGCCAACTAAAGCCTCCCCTGCAAAGGCAAAACCATCTAAAAAATAGGAAAAAAGAAAGAGAAATTGAAGCAATGCACTGTTGGCGGCCAAAACTAAATCACTTTCACCGGCGGACTGAGATGTAAAAAAAGTAAAAACAAAGATAATGCACAGCGTGCGAATAAAAATATCTCCACTCACATTCAGGAACTCCACTAATGAAGAGCGCTTAATCACAGTTGAAAATCTAAATTCACTTAGGATATAGCGATACTTCTTTAAAAACAGGATCACAGCTAAAATTAACCCGAAATATTGAGCTACGACAGATCCCAATGCCACACCTTCCACTTTCATTCCTACTACTTTCACGAAAAAAAAGGAGCTCCCAATATTAACCACATTGACACATATGGATATGATCATGGGATAAAGGGCATTTTGCATCCCTAAAAACCAGCCATAAATGACCATCAATGAAATAGCTGCCGGAGCTGCCCAAATCCGGGTATAGAAGTAATCAGAGGCTAATGTTTTCACTTCAATACTTCCTTCCAGTACCATCAAACTGAATTTTTCAATGCCACTTTGGAAAAGCAGTAGCACAATGGCACCACTTACAGCTAAAAAAAGGCCGCGAAACAGCATCATGGCCATGTCGTGCTGACTCTCCCGACCATACGCTTGAGCAGCCATTCCACTCAAACTCATGCGAAGGAAAGCAAATCCCCAATAAACAAAATTAAAGATGACTCCCCCCAAAGCCACTGCACCCATGAACACTTCAGAATCCTGATAACCCATCAGATGCATATCCACCATCCCTAATAAAGGCACCGTCAAATTTGTAAGGATGTTGGGAATTGCCAACCTAAGTATATCACGATTCATCTGCATATCACTCATTATTTATAGCCAACGAAGTTACTTTTTTCAATAAAATATAAAAAAACACTTCTTAGAGGTTCATCAGAACAGCCCTGTTTAAAAGTCAACTGAAAAACTTCTACATTTATTTAAGACATTTTTGTCTTTTTATTTGGATTGAATCCAAATTATTAATATTTTTGGATTCGTAATTCTTTTATTATTGAATCAAAAAAAATTAATTATGGCTTTTGAATTACCACAATTAGATTATTCATACGATGCATTAGAGCCGCACATTGATGCGCGCACAATGGAAATTCATCATACTAAACACCATGCTGCTTATACTAATAATTTAAATGCAGCAATTGAAGGCACTGAATTGGCCAGTGAATCCATTGAAACCATTTTAGCTACTGTTTCTCAACACTCAGTGGCCATTAGAAATAATGGAGGTGGCTTTTATAATCACAACCTTTTTTGGAAAGTAATGTCTCCCAATGGTGGTGGTGCGCCCAAAGGTGAATTATTATCTGCCATCGAGCAAACCTTTGGTTCGTTTGATGCATTTAAAGAAGCATTTAACAAAGCTGCCGCCACCCGATTTGGTTCCGGATGGGCATGGCTGGTAAAACAAGCCGATGGCAGCCTGGCCGTATCATCAACGGCCAATCAGGATAATCCTTTAATGGATATTGCGGAGGTAAAAGGAACTCCAATTTTAGGATTGGATGTTTGGGAACATGCTTATTACTTACACTATCAAAATAGACGTCCCGATTATATTGGTGCATTTTGGAATGTGATCAATTGGGATGAAGTAGCAAGGCGTTTTAAAGTTTAGTTTGTTCATTTTGTCTGGGAATAAAAAGGGAGCTCAAACGTGAGTTCCCTTTTTTATTTAACTTTTTTTATAGTGGTGGAAAACACCAAAGGCCATAAATTTGTTTAACACGCAGACAAAACTTTAAAACGAAAAAAACATGAAATTCGAATTACCTAAATTACCGTATGCATTGGATGCATTAGAGCCGCACATTTCGAAGACGACCATGGAATACCATTATGGCAAACACCATAATGCCTATGTGACCAATCTAAATAATTTAGTTCCGGGTACTCCGTTTGAAAATGCAGATTTAGAAACCATCGTTAAAGAGTCGGATGGTGGCATTTTCAACAATGGTGCTCAGGTTTGGAACCACACCTTTTATTTTATGTCTTTCTCTCCCGAGGGAGGGGGTGCCCCATCAGGTGCACTGGCAGAAGCCATTGACAAGGCATTTGGCAGTTATGAAGCCTTTAAAACAGAATTTTCCAATGCGGCAGCTACCCTTTTTGGATCGGGATGGGCCTGGCTGGTAAAAAAAGCAGATGGGTCACTGGAAATTATAAAGGAAAGCAATGCCGGTAACCCACTGAGAAATGGACTCACTCCTATTCTTACTTGTGATGTGTGGGAGCATGCCTATTATTTGGACAAACAAAACTTACGCCCTAAATACATTGAATCCTTTTGGAATTTAATTGATTGGGAGGTTGTAGCAGATCGCTACTAAGGATTACCGGTTTAATTAAAAATATCACTCAAGAGAGACTTAAGTACTTTTTTCGTATCTTATGTCTCTCTTTTTTATTACCCAATAACCTTAGTAAATATACATTTATGCTTAAAGATTTAATCCTCAAAAATCGGAGCTACCGGCGCTTTCATCAGGCGGAATCCATTTCCACCGAAACACTTCACGAATTGGTGGATTTAGCGCGATTATCCCCTTCCGCCAGAAATGCCCAACCCTTAAAATACTTTGTGACGAATGATCCGGCCATTAACGCTAAAATTTTCCCGCACCTCTCCTGGGCAGGTTATTTAAAAGATTGGGCAGGTCCGCAAGAGGGCGAACGACCGGCAGCTTATATCATTCTTTTAAACGATACTAAAGTATCCTCAAATTATTTTTGCGATGATGGTATTGCAACTCAGAGTATCTTATTAGGAGCTGTGGAAGAGGAATTGGGCGGATGTATCATTGGTTCGGTCAACCGCTTACAACTGCAACGTGAATTAAAGATTCCGGATCAATATAAAATCATTCACATTATCGCTTTAGGTAAACCAAAGGAAGAGGTTTTATTGGAAGAGATGACAGATGAAAACTACAAATATTGGCGTGATCTGGAAGAACGTCACCATGTACCAAAAAGAAATTTAAAAGACATTCTTCTATAAATCGATTCTAAAGAGGGAGTTCGCTCCCTCTTTTTGGCTGAAACAAAACGCAAATAATGCACTTCAGCCAACCAAACGGAATGATAATTGTTATTTTACTGGTAAGTATATTGAAACCCCTTAAATACACCCTATGAAAAACATTCTCTACCTAACATCATTTCTCTTTGCTTTTTGCCTTTCTTCTGTAAGTCTGGCACAAAGTCAGGATTCGTTGCGGATTACCGGAGTTGTAATGGACAAGGATAGTCTGGAAGTATTACCCTTTTCTAAATTCAGCATCAATTCGTTAAACTTTTTATCTGATGAAACGGGCCAGTTTTCCATGTGGGTGAAGAAAAACGAAATCATCAAATTCTCCCATTTGGGATTTAAAGACACCTATTTGCAAATAAACGACAGTTTACGACACCGCAATTACTTGTTTGGTGTGTTTTTAACCCGTGATACGGTTCAACTCAGTGAAGTGATCGTTGTACCGCGCTATCAAAACCTGGCTACACAAGGTCGATACATGCCGCTGAAGGTGACCCCGGAATCGGTATACGCTACTAATAACATCCGGCAATCCACTAACCAGGCCCTCACACAGGCACCTAAAAAAATGGATGCGGAGATGAATCAGAAAATGGTGATTCGGGAACAAACCATGAATACCGTTTATAAAACCCAAATTCAACCCGATCAAATGGTTGGTGTGAGTACTGAGGAACTGATTCCGCTCATGCTGTATCAATCACCCGATAATGAAAAAATAAAACGCACTGTTCCCCAACCATTGACACAGGGAGAAATGGAGCTATTGATTGATTTATATGAACAACAATTAAGAAGATTTAAAACAGGCAAATAAACCTAAAAAAAATCAGTTGCAGATTAGCAGGAAAGTTGCACTTTTGCAGCCTTAATTGGCTTTATTGAAATTTTTTACGATGGAATTTACTTTGAATGGGAAAAAGGGCTACGCGAAAGTTGAAACCTACGATGACACAACTACCGAAGCTTTAAGTGATCATTATCAAGGCGTACTGGAATTACTTGGCGAAGACCCCTCTCGGGAAGGCTTGGAAAAAACACCCCTTCGGGTGGCCAAAGCCATGCAATTTCTAACCCAGGGTTATCATATGGATCCTGCTGAAATAGTGCGCTCTGCCATGTTTCGCGAAGATTACCAACAAATGGTAGTCGTAAAAGACATTGAGCTTTACTCCATGTGTGAGCATCACATGTTGCCGTTTTTTGGGAAAGCGCATGTCGCTTATATCCCCCGGCATCACATCACCGGTTTAAGCAAAATTGCCCGCGTAGTAGAAGCATTTGCGCGCCGGTTACAAGTGCAAGAACGATTGACCACACAAATAAAGGAATGTATTCAAAATACACTCAACCCATTGGGTGTCGCCGTTGTCATTGAAGCACAACACATGTGTATGCAAATGCGTGGCGTGCAAAAACAACACTCGGTCACTACGACGTCTGATTTCACAGGAGCCTTTATGAAAAATGTGGCTACCCGGGAAGAGTTTTTCAACATCATTGGTACTAAGTTGCACTAGATATTCGCACACAATATAACAACAGCCAATCCTGACGGATTGGCTGTTGTCATTTAATGCTCATCGTTATGAGCAACCGAAAGATGTTTATAACAATCAAACAGAACATCTCTCTATTAAAAGGCACTGCTAAACAATCAAAATGCAGCACCTCTTATCGAATAAAACGGAGGTGAGTTTTTATTTTTTACCGTTTACTTGAACGGAATCTCTGACAACACTGTAAGTCGTAAAAAATCCTAATACCTCATTTCCACTATTACTTATAATATTACCTCTCACATTGGCCGGAGGACCACTAAACAGAGGACTCTTAAATCCAGTTTCCTCTTGTATTGCCATCAAATAGTTATGAAACTCTTCGTTTATCCCCCCCATAATTAATTTAATCCAGTCTCCATCTTTAACAGTAATCTTTAAATCACCATCCTCATCTTCTTCTGCAATGGATTGCACCCATACTCGATTAGCATAATTACCATCAAAAAACTCATCATCAGTTGATTGCAACTCAGAATAAGCATCTGAAACCAGGGAATCATTTTTAGCTACACCCCACATATAATAGTCCTTACGATCGGGAATATCCTGCCCATACAAAAGCACCTTCCACATTTTATCCTGGTCGTCATACTCATAATCAACTGAATCTATTTCATTAACAGGATTCAATATACTTACCGCTTCGTATACTTCAGTGTGGCCATCCTTATCCGCATCAACGTTTTCTATTATCAATTTATAGGTTCTACCTACAACACCAAAATAATCAGACGGGGTTTCATAATACCCTGGTTTCGCATCCGACTCATGTAATACAATAGTTTGCATGCCATCATCAAGGCTCACTTTAGCAGCGGAAACAGCCGGTACCATCTCATTAGAATAATAATCAGCAGTCATGGTTAAGCGTACTGAATGAGTAGTGATATCTGTTGTGATGCGTCCGTCAACAACAAATAAAGGTTTTGTATTATTAAGTTTCAGATCAATATCTTCGGTACATGATGACATAAATACCAATACTGCCAATAAACCCAAACACATCTTCCACTTCATATCTCTCGTTTTTAATAACCTATTTATATTGATTACCTTCTTTCCTTTCATGATTAAAATTTAAAGTTATAAGTAACGGATGGTACAAATGAAAACAGGGATGTTTTCTCTGCCTGCATTTTATATGGGTTATCTTTATCTTTTTTAAAGTTGATAGCCCAGGCGTTTTTACGTCCGTATGCATTATATACCGAGAAAACCCATTCACCTTGCCATTTACGATTATCACGTGGCTTATCTTTCACCGTAAGTGATAAGTCCAATCGATGATAATCCGGCATACGATCAGCATTGCGATCAGAATAATAAGGAACAATGTCTCCTCCTACTTCATAACGAGCTACAGGATATGTTGCAGGTGTACCAGTGGTGTATACCCAGTTAGCTGATAAGCTAGTGCGCTCTCCCAGTTGACGATTCAGTACAATACTGCAATCATGCGTACGATCATATGGTGACAGGTATTTGTTACCATTATTAATATCAGGTATATCGCGCTCTGAACGGGATAAGGTGTAACTTACCCATCCATTCCATTTCGATAAATTGAACTTCACCAACATTTCAGCACCATAAGCATAGGACTTTCCAAATCGCAATTCTCCTTCCAGGTGTTTATTCAACAACAGTTCTGCCTGATCCTTAAAGTCAATGGTATTCTGCATATTTTTATAAAAAGTCTCCACAGAGGCTTCAATGGTATTATTTCTGAAGTTTTTGAAGATACCAACAGAAAACTGATCAGATATCTGTGGCTTCACATTAGGCGAAGAAGCAAACCATACATCAAGCGGTGTACCGGATGCAGAGTTAGATGCTAAGTGCATGTATTGGTAGGAACGTGTATAACTTGACTTAACGGATGTGCTTGGATTTACGACAAAAGTAGCGCCTACACGTGGTTCCCATCCCATATATGTTTTGTAAAAATCACCTTTTTTGTATTTCTTTTCTTTGTCATCAATTGGTTCGAAAGTACTGTCATAATAATATCGGGTAGTTGGCCCCATATTTTGAAAAGCAGAAACTCTAAGTCCATATTTTACCGTTAGCTTCGGCGTTACCTTTTGTATATTTGAAACATAAAAAGCATGTTCAAGTGAATGTGATTCCGGCACTTCTATTTCGCTTAACAAAGCATTCTCACCTTTACCTTTGGCTTTTCCGGGTTGAATGTTGTGATATATAGTCTGCTCGCCAAACTCAATGGTATTATTTGGATTTAAATACCAATCAAAATCCAGTTTAATACCTAAATCTTGAAGATTTGATTTCCATTCAAAGGATGTTGCTCCCTCATCACCTCCTAAGAAATAGTCATAATTAGAATAAATCAGTGTTGCATTTGCAAACAAACGCGGTGAAAAAATATGGTTCCAGCGAAATGTCAATGTATGATTCCCATAATTCATTTCATTCGTTTTATCTTTAAGTACATCACGACCAAAATAACCACTCAGATACAATCTGTTATTGGCATTAATAGTGTGGTTTATTTTTGCATTTAAATCGTAAAAATGCAGTTTATTATTTCTAATTGCCTCATCACTGGATAACGGTAAAAACAGATCTGCATAGGTTCTTCGTCCACTGATTACAAAGGATGTTTTTTCACCTCCAATGGGACCTTCTAAAGTTAAACGGGAGGAGATGAGCCCAATACCACCAGTTCCTGAGAACGTTTGGTTATTTCCATCTTTCATGCGCACATCCAAAAGCGAAGAAAGACGGCCGCCGTTACTGGCAGGAATGTCACCTTTATAGAGTTTCACATCCTTTACCGCATCATTATTAAACACTGAGAAAAATCCCAATAAGTGACCTGCATTATAGACGGTTGCCTCATCCAATAATATCAGGTTTTGATCGGGATTACCCCCACGCACACTAAAACCACTGGAGCCTTCACTGGCAGCCTGCACGCCCGGCATTAGCTGAATCACTTTCACCAGGTCGGTTTCACCCATTAACACCGGTACTCTTTTGATGGTGGCACTTTGAAGTTTTTGAACCCCCATTTCAGGTGTGCGGATATTGGCATCTTTCCGTTTTGAACTCACCACAATCTCCTCGATGGATTCAGATTTAGGATTCAATTTAATATCCAGGGTCACATCCTTTGTCATCGCTACTTTTTGGGTTTGGGGCTGATAGCCCAAATAAGCGTATGTGATGTTGTATTCACCAGGTGGTACCGACATGGAGTAAAATCCATATAAATTGGTAATGCTTCCGGATGACAACTCTTCCACAAAAAGAGTAGCACCAATTAACACCTCCCCCGTATTAGCATCTTTGATATGGCCACTTACGGTCACCAGTTTTTTCTCGATCGTTGGATCACCTTCAGCCCTAACCACCATCATTACTTGTAGCAAAAAACATATAATGAGCAGTTTTCCAGATAGCTTTTTCATTCTCTTTCTTCGATTAAGATTTCAATTTCCTTTTTTTAGATCGATGGCTCGGATTATAATTTGTGACTTTCTACTATTCACAACTTTCAATCCGGTCCACCTCCCCATTTCGATAGTTCTGTATTTTTCTTTCATCTTAAAGTCGCGACATCTTTAATGTCAAGGTAAAAATGAAAGGGTTGCATCTTTTGGAAAAAAAAGTTTCTTTTAATAAAAAACCATTCATTAGCCACCAATTAAACGGTGTTAATGAATGGTTGAAAAAACGTAGAATTGGAAATTTCTTTAACTACTTCAGCCCAACCACCTACTAAAGGTTTTCCAACCAAGATGCCGGTGCTTTGAGTGCCCTGAAACATCCGGAAGAGGACTACCCCTTTTAGATGCCTTGTACATCAATAACCCGAAGCGGTTTGTTGCTGCAAAGTCTCAGCTGTTTTGATCAGGCGAATCATCTCTGCTTTAAAACCATCCTCGTCATTCCCTCTTGCACTTTTCGCCCAGTTACGTACCGCCTCAAAACTGGTATCTCCTTTATATTTGGAATCGCGCAACAACATTCCAAAGCCGGCTACCGAAGCAGCAAAACGCAAATCGTCAGAAGCTTTATCAAAGGTATCCACTTCCCCCTTTACCACAAATTCCATTAATTCACTTTTTTGCCCGTCGGGTTGTTTGTATCTTAACTTTAAGGTAAGCCATTCATTGGCACTCCCATTATTGATTTTCTTATTTTGTTTCTGATACTTTAAGGCATCGACACTTTTCATCCATTCTCCGGCATCTTTTGCGCCCACCGGAATGATCTCATATAACGCAGTCACCGTATGACCTGCTCCCATCTCCCCAGCATCTTTCGTGTCATCATTAAAATCTTCGTTGTTGAGTAAGCGGTTTTCATACCCAATCAAACGATAGGCCAATACTCTCTGAGGATTGAATTCAATCTGGAACTTCACATCTTTTGCAATGGTAAACAACGTACCTCCAAACTCACTGACCAGTGTTTTCTGGGCTTCCTGCAAATTGTCGATGTAAGCGTAATTCCCATTGCCTTTATCGGCGATGATCTCCATTTTATCATCCTTGTAATTACCCATGCCAAACCCCAGTACAGTAACAAAAATCCCATTATCCCGCTCCTGTTCCACCAAACGTTCCATATCGGCATTGGAACTCACGCCCACGTTAAAGTCCCCATCCGTGGCCAATAAAATCCGGTTATTACCGCCTTTCACATAATGCTCCCTGGCAGTGGCATAAGCCAGACGTAATCCTTGACCGCCAGCTGTTGAACCACCGGCTTCCAAGCGATCCAATGCATCCAGAATGGTTTTCTTTTCATTCCCGGCAGTGGGTTTTAATACCACACCGGCCGCCCCGGCATACACTACAATGGAGACGTGATCTTCGGGACGCAATTCATTGACCAATAAACGCAATGAGGATTTCAACAAGGGCAATTTATTCTGTTGATTCATGGAACCCGACACATCCAACAAAAACACCAAATTGGAAGGTGGCAAATTATCTTTTTCAATCTCCTGCCCTTTCAAACCCACTTTTAAAAGGTAATGCGCCTTATTCCAGGGACAGATGGCCAAATCAGAACTCACACCAAACGGATCGTCCCCGTTGGGGCTTGCATAGTCATAATTGAAATAGTTGATCATCTCTTCTATACGAACGGCATCCACCGGTGGCAACTGACCACTATTGATGAACCGTCTGATATTGGTATAAGAGGCCCGATCCACATCCACTGAAAAGGTAGACAATGGTTCTTTGGTCACCTCCCGATAGCCATTTTCATGCACCGCGGAATAACCTTCGGTATTAAATGACTCCATCTCGTAAGCTGGGGCATAACCCGCATTTCCTCTGATCATGACGCCCGAAGCCCGTCCTGCCAATACATTGCTAAAAGGATTAGCTTTTTTCTCCCTTCGTCCATAAGACACTACTACCACCTCATCCATTTCTGCTAATTCCTGTTTCAAAGTGACATCAATAACTGACCGCTTTTTCACACTTACTTTTTCAGTGACCATTCCCACAAACGAAAACACCAAAACCGATTTCTCACCCTGTACCCGGATAGAATACTGGCCGTTCACATCGGTGATACATCCATTTTGAGTCCCCTCCTCTACCACAGCCACTCCAGGTAGTCCATCACCTTGTTCATCACTAACCGTACCGGTAATGGTTTTGCTTACGGATTGGCCGTAAATAATAAGGGTACAAAATAAGACTGCTAAAATTGCTAATATCCGTTTCATAATTGTAGATTTTAAATGTTACGTTCACCCATAGGATGCAGCGCCTGGAGCAATTCCATAAAAGTTCCTGAATTTTTTCTATTTTTAATTCCGGTAAGGGGCATTCAGCACTGACCCAAAGCCATTATGGCTTTAGTTTTCAGACACAAGAAACGCCAAAAGAAGCGTCAATAAATTTTTAAAGGCATCCACCTACATGGTATTACAACTGTTGAGAAAAAAAGAGCTTACTGATGAGCAATTGATTGCCGCCTATCAATCAACAGGTGATTTAAATCAACTGGGCCGACTCTATCAACGGTACATGCATTTAGTGTATGGTGTTTGTTTGAAATACCTTAAAAACAGGGAGGATGCGCAGGATGCTGTCATGGGCATCTTCGAAAAACTGAGCCGCGAACTGAAAGATAAAGAAGTGGAGCTTTTTAAACCCTGGTTGTACGTGGTTTCAAAAAATTATTGCCTGATGCAGCTGCGGCATCAAAAATCGGTGCAACAAAAAGAAAAAGAATTTCAAAATTCAGAGCTCCTTTTTATGGAAAACCCATCGGCGGTGCATCTTAATGATGAATGGGAACCGGAGGCCATGGATGACCGTCTTCAGGAATGCCTGCAAAAATTGCGCCTGCAACAGCGGCAATGCATTGAACTATTTTACTTTGAAGAGCTTTGTTATCAAGACATCAGCCTCCAGTTGAAGCTGGACCTTAAAAAAGTAAAGAGTTATATTCAAAACGGAAAACGAAATTTAAAGATATGTCTTGAATCCAGCCATGCGTCATAAACACACATACCGTCCGGCCACAGCAAAGCATCGCTTTTGGAACTATTTATTTGGAAAAGTAAGTAATCAGGAGCAACATGCCTTTGAAAAACAGCTGCTCAATGATCCTTTTGAAGCGGATGCCCTGGAAGGTCTTTCCCAATTAAACGAAACGGAATTCGCGGCCGACTTGAATTTGCTCAGCCAAAAAATAGCTACCTCCTATCGCCCCAAAGCCACCTCGCGAAATGGTTGGTTGGTAGCTGCCACCATAGCTCTCGTGGCCGGCATCGTGAGTGTCCTGACTTTACTGATTCCTTCTGCCCCACCAACGCTATCGGACAATCGGGCACTACCACCCAGACAGGAACAGGTTGTGCCAGCAATAAAGCCCATCACCGAGGAGAAAAAAGAAGCGCAGCCCATCGCTGTGAAAGAAAAAAGTGAAGTTCCCCTGGAGGGCGAGCTCATTTCAGAAGAATTGGAAATCGCCACGCCGAAAGTGGTGCGACCCGAAAAAAAATTACATCCTGCCCCCAAGGCTCAAAGTGGACAACAGGGCCTGGTCATGGAGCGCATTGATACAGACAAAAAAGAGGTCAGCCTTCAGAAAGGGGAAAAAGTAGCCGCACCACCCGTCATCAACGCCCTCCTGGATGCAGATTTACCTGAACAGGCAGAGCAACCCAAGCGTGCATTGAGCGGGACCTTACGTGGCCAGAAACTTACCGATACGGCTCCCGATTATGACGATGTGATTGTGATCAAAGGCGTGGTGATGGATAAAAACCGTGACCCCCTTCCCGGTGCCAACGTCATGCTCAAAGGGACTTCAAAAGGTACCATCACCCACCTGGATGGCAGCTATCAGCTGGCCATCAATCAACGTGATTCAGCCCTCCCCGTCATGGCCGGTTTCATCGGTTATGTCTCTTCTGAAAAAAGTCAAAGTACGGACTCCATCACCTTCATGCTGGAACCGGAATTACTGGCCATGGATGAAGTGGTGGTGACCGGCTATGGCACCGCACGTGAACAAAAAATTGTGACGGAAGATTTTGTACCTGCTCAACCCAAAGCAGGGCTTGATGCATACATCCAATCCATTGAGCGCAAGCTGGAGTATCCGGCCAGCGGCAGTGGCAAAAAAGAAACCGTCGTGCTGTGGGTCACCATCTCTGAACAGGGTATCATCACCGACATTGCCATTAAACGCACTCCGGGCGATGCGTATTCAGATGAAGCCATCAAAAAACTACGCCAGGGACCAGTTTGGTTACCAGCGACTCAAAGTGGTGTTCCGGCAGAAGAAAAAGTGAAACTTAAGCTGCAATTCAGGCCCTAAAAAAGGAAGAGACCCGCAGCCCCTTCCTTTCAACCAAACCCCATCACTATGAACCCCAACTCATAGTAATCCAATAATGTGTGCCACAGACATCCGTTTCTTATAATCCGTATCGAAATGGCGCATTTGCACGATGCCATTTTGATCAATGATAAAGGTAGCCGGGATGGGCAATGCCCGGTCGTCATTGCCACTGGCTTTGTTGATATCAATACCTGCCGCCTTATACACCAGGTGTTTGGCACCAGCCAATTCAAACGTGACATCATAGGCATCCATGATCCGGTGCCCTTCGTCATAAATGACTGAAAACCGGGTCCCTGTTTTCACCACCGTCCTGGCAATCTCTTCTCCCCTTTCCGGCGTAATGGCAACAACAAAAGCGCCCTTATCGGTAATGTATTGCAATGAATCCTGCAGATCGGACAGGTACCGGTTACAATACGGACACCACTGTCCCCGGTAGAAGAACACCACCACCGGTCCATCTTTAAGCTTTTCCGCTAAATCAATGGTTACACCATTTTGATCGGGCGCATTAAATGCCGGCGCTTTATCGCCGGGCAACACACCCAACTGAGCTTCAAGAGAAAGTCCCATTAGTACGAGCATCACCAAGGCTATAACATATCTTTTATACATGCTTTCGTATTTTAAATTTTAGTCGGGCTACCCCTTATTACCTTACAACCCGATAAAAAATATTTACGTGCAACAGTCGCTTTGATTGTCTACTATATGTGCTCATTTAAAAAATGAGTGTACTTTTATAGTGATTTAACTCAAAAACAATAATAATGAAGAAGATTCTTGTATTAATCGTTGCCGTTACCATGGCAGCAGGGATATCTGCACAAGACCGCATTGCAGTGGGTTTAAAAACTGGTTTTAACTCCACTAAAATCAACATGAGCGATTTACCTGATAATTCAACCATTAAAAATGAAGCTAAAAGTGGATTTCTTTTTGGTGCTTACGGTCGTTTGAGATTATTTGGTAATGTTTCATTCCAACCTGAGATGTATTATGCCAAAAAGAAGACTAACCAAGATCTTACATATGTAGAAAATGGAAATGAATTTACTTTAAAAGACGATGTCACCATCAACTCCTGGGATATTCCCTTATTGGCACATGTTCGTTTGTTAGATCTGAAGGTAGCAAGTGTATATGGTGTTGCTGGTCCTGTGGCCTCGTTCATTGGTAAAGCAAAGACCGATATTCCTGGGCTAGATGAATTCAAAAGCACTAACTGGTCCTTTCAAGCAGGTGCAGGTGTTGAGTTCTGGCGTCTGACTGCTGATGTGCGTTACGAATGGGGATTAAAAGATATCTCTGATTTAAAAACAGCTAATATTGGACAAAAAACTGACGTTTTAACCTTCTCTCTAGGATTCAAATTATTTGGTATTTAATCGCATTACCCATATCTATGAATGTAAAGCCGGTGCTCTTTGGAGGCCGGCTTTTGCTTTGGATATCCGTCATCTAAAGAAATACCGATTTCTAAAAACATTATTCTTCAATCCAATGAAAACACTAAAAGATATTTATGTAAACTGAAACTAAACGAGTATAAACCAGAAAGAAGTAAGTGTCGCACAGAACCAATTTTAATAGCAAATTCACAAGAAAGAAAATTGACCTTATAACCCTATACCAGAGAATTATTTCGTTCTTTTTAATAAGGTTAATTGTATCTGCAAAAATTAGAAATGAGTCCGATTTTTTTAGTACCGAAACAAACGTTTATCCGATGGAGCCTTGATCAATCATAGCCTCGGCCACCCGTTGAAATGCGGCCAGATTGGCACCGCGTTGATAATTCACGCCGCCCCCTTCAAGTGCTCCATAGCGTCTACACAACTGGTAGGTGCGCTGCATGATGGTTTGCAGGCGCTGATCGACTTCAGCATTGGTCCACACCATTTTCATGGCATTTTGTGCCAGCTCCAATGCCGATACCACCACGCCTCCCCCATTCACCGCCTTACCGGGAATAAAGGTGATCGCCTGATTTTCGAGTACATCCAGGGCTCCCGAGGTACATGGGCGATTGGCGCCTTCCACCAATAACTGACAGCCATTGTTCATTAACAATCTGGCATCCGCCTGATCCAATTCATTTTGGATGGCACAGGGAATGGCGATGTCACAAGGTATTTTCCAGGGTTTCTCCCCTTCGAAATAGGCGGTTCCTGGAAATTCCATGGAATAGGACCGAACCAGGTCTTCATGGGACGCCCGCATCTCCACCAGGTAATTGAGTTTATCGCCCGAAATACCCTCCGGGTCATGAATACAGCCATCAGGACCGGATATGGTCACCACTTTGGCGCCTAAATCAATGGCTTTGGCAATGACTCCATGGGCGACATTGCCGAAGCCGGACACGGCCACGATCTTCCCCTGCAAGCTATCACCCCGCTGATCCAACAGTGCCTTTAGGAAATAGATGATGCCATAGCCGGTCGCTTCCTGACGTAAACCAATGCCACCCCAATCCGGGCCCTTCCCGGTAAAAGTGCCATTGTGCCGTCGGCTGAGTTTCTTAAGCATCCCGAAAAGGTAACCGATTTCACGCCCACCCACACCAATATCACCGCCAGGGATATCAATATCCGGTCCCAGGATGTGCCAAAGCTCCATCATGAAGCTCTGACAGAAGCGCATCACTTCGCCATCCGATTTGCCATAGGGATCAAAATCGGCGCCCCCCATTGCCCCTCCCAAAGACAGGGCCGTCAGGCTATTTTTAAATACCTGCTCGAAGGCCAGCATCTTAACAGTACCCAGCGTCAATTGGGGATGGAAGCGCAAGCCTCCTTTATAAGGCCCCAGGGCGTTGTTGTACTGCACACGGTAGCCGCGATTTACCATTACTTTTCCCTGGTCATTGGTCCAGGGTACTTTAAAAATAAGCACCCGATCGGGTTCTGTGAGGCGCTCCAGAATACCGGCCTGCTCCAGCCGGAAATCATTGCGGATGTGATCACTCACAGAGGTGATTATATCACGAACACTCTGCTGAAACTCCGGTTCACCGGGGTGACGTTGCTCCAATTGTAATAGAAATCGTTCGAGGTTCATACTGCTGGTATTGGTTGAGGGACTTTAGTCCCGGTTGGTTACATTATGTCAGTTGTCAGGACTGAAGTCCTTTAAGTATGTCATTGGGCGAAGGCGTGGCCACGGACAGATCGTTGAGCCCCAGCCTGAAGTCCGGGGTTAGGGATAGTCTACTCCCGCTGCACATCGGGCAGCATGACCACACCCAGGCTCTTCTGTCCATCAATCTTAATCACACAAGGCTGTTCAAAGCGCACATGTCGGATGTACTGATCCTCGAAGACGGCTGGCTGCCGGTCTAAGAAATCCACATCCCAATACCCATCACCAATGGAAGGAATCACGGTGAAATAACCAACTCGCAGACTGGTAAGATTTTGAAAGAAATGGGTGCCCTGACTGGGATCAATGCGGTAATTTTCCAGCCCTGTTTCCACAATCACCCGGGCTGAGGAAATTTGTGCCCATTTCACAGGCACCCCCAACCACGGATCTTGTGAACCCCAGCGGCCGGGTCCAATGAGCACATAATACTGATTGGCATCATGAAAGGCCTTGTTAAGGCGATCAAAAACAGGCACGAGTGCCGTGTTGTTGGCCGGATTAAATGTTTGTGGTTTGATGTACACCACGTCATACACATCATTGATAATCCCATTTCCCAGGGCTGATTTGGAAGCTATCAAGGTCTCCTTCTGAGGCACTTCCTCCAGCTTTTCGGAAATGGTCTCTTTGGAGTCCACAATGGGCCGGATCTGTAATAAATATAAGATGGGTGGTAATCCGGGTTTGGGCTGCAGATCCACAGCAAATTCCACCTCCACCGGCTGGTTCATTTCTTTTTGTCCAATCTCCAGCACATGCCCGATAATTTCAGCCAGAGGAAAAGCATCGTACTTCAATACATTGGCAAAGGTCACTAATCGCATCCCATCGGCCATGAGTCCATCTTTGATCATATGGTACTGAAAATCATACACAGATCCCAGCCACCTCAAGGTGCCATGCCTTTCGGCGGTTTTCAGATCCAGGGTTTTTAAGTTTACTGCATCATTCACCGAAGGGATAAAACTGGCTGAATTCAGATCCAGGGCATAAAAGGTTTTTTGCGTTTCTTTAATGGCCATGTCGGTGGTTGATAACTGCAAAATCTTTCTGGGATATTTGGGTGAGAAGCGCAAGGATACCCCTCCTTCCACAATGTGTTTACCCAGGCCCATGGCTACGTTCACAATGCCATCTTCCGCTTTTTCGGGTGCAATGGGATAAAAATTCACCGACCGTCCCACCCCCGAAAACGTGGGATAAAACACATCGTCATGCTGTTGACCAACCACTTCCTGTAAGACAATGCCCATGCGTTCTTCATCAATCACATTCATGGTGGCTTCCATGTATTGCTTGCTGGATTTGAAAAAGGCAGAGGCATACACACATTTAATGGCATCGCACAATTGCGTCAATTCCACCCCTTCATCGGGTCCTTGTGCAATCATATACGTGGAATAGATACCGGCAAAAGGCTGATAGTGGCTATCTTCCAAAACACTGCTGGACCGGATGGCAATGGGGCCCCGCAAAATAGTAATGAATTTATACAAATCTCCATGAATGCGTTCCGGCAAATGTCCGGCCACAAAAGCCTGGAGGATTTCGTCATCCGAGGCCTCCGACAGTGCCAGCGGATACAACTGGTTCACTTCCATGAACTCTTCAAAAATATCTGTGCTAATCACCACTGTTCGCGGGATAGTGACAACCACTTCGCCAAATTGACTGAACACATCGTGTTTTTTAATGAGCATGTTCAGAAATGCCAGGCCCCTGGCTTTACCGCCAATGGTACCATCACCGATGCGTGTAAAAGTAAGGTACTCATCAAATTTTTCCCTGTAGAACTTGGCAATTATGCCACGCCCCTTATTAAACCGAAAGTTGGCAATGGTATCAAATAAAAAGCGTTTGGTATCATCAAGGCTGTTAAAATCTTCCACCCGAATGTATTTCAACACTTCGGCAATTGCAAAAAGAGCCCGGGCGTTCAACCATTTGGAGACATGATCGCGCTGAAAATGGTACATCAAGGATTCATCCGGAATTTGAAACAGGCGTTCCTGCAAGGTCTTTAAATTACTGGCGCGCCCCACTTCTTCACCCGTAGCCGGATTGACAAACACAAAATCTCCAAAAGCCAGGTATTTGTTGAGCAACTCCTTTAATCGACGCAATAATGACTTGGAGTGTTTATAGATAAAACTCACCTTTAATTCTTTGGCGACCTCTTCCAGATCGCGATTGGACGATTGTAAAATAAAGGGCATATAGGGGTTACGTTCCTTCACATGCCGGGCCAGTTTAATCCCGGCTTCGGGATCCTTCTGCCCCTCTTTGTTATAGGCCACATCAGAAATGATCCCCAATAAATTGGATTCGTATTTCTCATACATCTCCAGGGCTTCTTCGTAATTGGTGGCCAGCAGAATCTTAGGACGTCCGCGCATGCGCATCATCTTTTGATGCTCATTTAGGCCTTCATCCATGAATTTTTTGGATTGGGTCAACACAATCCGGTAGATCAACGGTAAATAACTGGAATAAAAACGAATGGAATCTTCAATCAGCAAAATACTTTGCACGCCTACTTCCTGCACGTCGTGGTCCACATTCATTTCGTCTTCAATCAGCTTTATGATGGCCAACATGATATCGGCATTGCCCAACCAACAAAAGATGTAGTCAATGGCGCTGGTATCCTCACGTGACATGCGCACCGATACTTCGCGGGAAAAATGGGTCAGTACAACAATGGGAATAGAAGCGTATTTCTCCTTCACCTTTTTTGCCATGGAAAAGGGATCCATGCCCCCAATACTCAACATGGTTATCACCAAATCGATTGTTTGCTCCTCCAATACCTGAAAGGCCTCATGGGCAGTCTCCACGTGAATGAACTGGGGTGGATAACGCAAATTAAGAGCGACGTATTCATTGAAAATCTGCTCATCTATCCGTCCATCTTCTTCCAAAATAAAGGCATCATAGGCACTGCAAATCAACAATACTTTATGGATGCGTTTTTGCATTAAACGATTGAACGCTGTTTCAGCAAAGAAATTAGAGTAGCGCAAATTGACCGGCATATTATCCATCTGTGTCATTTAAAGTTTGGAGATCATTAACAACAACTACCAGCTTTACAATCCATCTGATTCACAATTGAGCTTCAACTTTTTATCAGAATGTGATTATTCGTCATACGTAATAATGGCCATTCTTTTTCGTCCATCCATGCGAATGGTAATCGGATTATTAAACTGTATGTGTTTAAAATAACGCGTTTGTTCCACTAATGGTTGTTGATTAAGCAAATTCCAATTGACATATGCATCTTTTTCGTGATGTTGTACCGAAAGATAGCCCACATTCATGGAGGTGACATTATGAAAAAAGTGCGACCCTCCGGATGCTTCCAAAGGATAATCTTCCAGATCGGTTTCAATAATCACTTTGGCCTGCGAAATTTGTGTCCAGGTAACCGGAATACCGATCCACGGATCACGTGTTCCCCATCGCCCTGGTCCAATTAACACATAGGGCCGCCCCTCCACTTTCATCCGGCTATTAATTTGCTCTATCTCGACAGCCATTTCACGGGTTTGTGCTTTATCAAAGGCATCCACATCCACATACACCACATCCCGGATATCCGTAATTTTGCCATTGCCCATGCCGTGGCTGGTTTTTAAAACAATTTTATCCTCCTCTATTTTAGATGGATCGATGGAATAATCATGCGCACTGCCAATCAAGGGTTTAATTTGAAGCAGATAAAAAAAAGTGCGTCCCTTGCTGTCCTTATTCAAATCCACTGCAAATTCAATTTCAACCGGCGTCCCCAATGCTTCTTTCACCACATCCAAAACCACCTCAATGGTTTTGGACAAGGGCATGTAATTGTATTTCAGAATATCTGTAAAATTCAGGATGCGGGGTCCCGCTTGTTCCAATCCGGGGGTGATGGTATTGTTATCCGGGTTATAAACCGAGGCCAAATGCCGGATTGTCCCATGTTCCTCGGCTTCATAACAATCCTTTCGAATTAAGCCTGCCGTCTCCCCCTCCAGCAAGTCAAGATGCTGCTTGCCAAGATCCACTGCATAAAATTCAGTTTGTGAATTTTTTAACTGATCCTTGGGTGCATTGTTCTCCAGGTCAGGATAGACCGGACAAAAGCGCCAGGCCTTTTCACCATCGACCACATATTTCCCCAATCCCAAAGCAATGACCGCAAAGCCGTCCTCCGGATTCATATGCCCATAGGCATAGAAATTATAAGATTGGGCCACTCCACTGATGTGCGGATAAAAAACCCGATCGTAGGCATGACCGACCACTTCCTGAATAATCACGGCCATGCGTTCCTCTTCAATTTTAAAATCTACCGCTTCGGTAAATGCACGCGCTGTTTCACTGAAGATGGAAGCATACACCAGTTTTATGGCCGCACACAGCTGGTGAAAGCGTTCCTCCGGATTTTCATGATTATTGGGTAGTAAATACGTATCAAACACACCTGCAAAGGGCTGCTTTAAACTGTCCTCCAAAATTCCGGAGGAACGCACCGCCAAAGGCTTTTTAAAAAGGGTCAGCAGGCGTTTTAAGCGACGCTCCAGCGTTTGGGTCAGGGTTCCTTCCAGGAAGATGGTTTTGATCTCCTGATAGGACAGATCCCGAAAATAAAGATCCTGCAGTTTATTGCGTTCCAAAAACAGTTCGAATTCATCCGTGCCGATAACGGTGGTTCGTGGCATCTTGATCACGACACCCGGAACATGAGCCGCAAAATCAAAGTTAAAAAGCAGCGTATTGATAAACGCCAGACCCCGTCCTTTACCCCCCAAGGATCCTCCGGACAAGCTGTACACATTGTTCTCATCAATGCTATCTACCTCGTCAAAATCGATAACTTTTCCTTGATTCTGCTCTTCCCGATGCCGCCTCAAAACCTGGATCAAATATTCCCTAAGGGATTCTTCCGTTTCGAAATCGGTAATCCGATATGGGGCTATTTTACGGGCTATCTTTATCTCACCGCGAGCCATCAACCACATCGAAAAATGATTTTTTCGTGCATGATACACAATGCTATCAATGGGCACATTCCGGAGATTCTGCTCAAACTCCTTTAGATTTCGGGCGATGGCGATGGACCGTCCGTGGGCATCCTTATACACAAAATTTCCAAATCCCAGGTAATGACTGATGAAGGTTTTGATATCCTGCAACAGGCTTTCCGAGTATTTGTTGATAAATACCGTCTTCAATTCATAGGCATCCTGTGAATATTCAATTTTCGACGATTGCATGATCACCGGCAAATCTTTCAATTTTGACTTCACATAATTAACCAAATCAAAGCCTGCATTTTGATCCAGGCGTCCATTTCTTAAAAATTCCACGTCCGAAATAAGGCAAAGCAGATAATCCTTATACTTATCAAAAATTTCCAACGCACTTTCATAACTACTAACGACCAAAACCTTAGGCCGAGCCCTCAAGCGCAACACCGCATAAAGTTCATCTACACCCACATCTTCGATCAATCGATTGGTTTGTTCCAATACACTGGAATAGAGTAAGGGTAAATACTTGGAATAATACTTAACCGAATCTTCAACCAATAAAATAACACGAGCCAATCCCACTTGTGTATCATTCTCCACATTAACTTTATCCTCTAAATGAAAAACCATGGACGAGAAGATCTTTGGATCTCCATTCCAAACAAACAATTCATCCAACACCCCCATCTCCGTTTTACGGGCTTCAAAAAAAGGAATATCTGCATCATTATTCAAAAGGATGAAAATAGGAATATAGGGATAGGCTTTTTTGACCAGCTGACTCAATTCAAGGGGTGCATGCTTGTCCACACCCACCATCACAATGATCAGGTCGAAATGCTTTTCATTTAATTTATCAATGGCTTCTTCATAGGTAGTAACACCGGTTACCCGTGGAAGGGTTAACAAATGGAGCTGATGAAAGCCGCCCATGATTTGCTCGGTAAACCGCCCTTCGCTTTCAATGGCATAGGCATCAAATAAATTGGACACCAAAAGAATTTCTTTGACTTTAAAGGGCATTAAGTCATAGTAAATGTCGCGGGCCGCATTGTTCTTGTGCATGAAGTTCTGAAGCAAATGCTTACTTTTCCGCGTAGGTACTTTTACTGTCTCCTTCTTCTGTTTTAGAAACTCCCCGGCATACAAGCGTCTTGATTTTTCCATCAAATCCCGCGCATGGATACTGTTTAAATATCCCACAATGAGGTTAGCCAGGTTACGGATTAAATCATTCTCTTCATTCAAAAACAGTTCCTGCCGCGTTTTGGCAAACTCCTTTAAATAGTATATCTCAATGGCGCCCGTCTGCCCATCAATGGTTTCAAATTTATAGCGCAAAACCCAAGGGGTTTCCATAAAACCAGGACTGGTAAACTCGTGTTGCTCCAAACGAATACGGGCCACTGAGTATAGCGGAAACTGCATGCCAGTTGGCAAAAGTTCTGCAATGCGACTTAAAGTAAAAGAAACGGGCATGTGCTGATTGATAATCCGGGTGGTCTCATTGATGGTTTTCAATTCTTTGACCCGTTCGTGTCTTTCCTTTATTTCAGACTGGGCTAGTATACGGTTTAAAAAATCAGTGATTAAACGGGTTAGATTAGTCAATAAATCACGCTCTTCTTTAAGAAAGGCATCGCCTGACAGGTATGAGAAATCACGGGTATAAAATACATCCATGGAACCAGAACCACCATCCATCGTCTGAAAACGTTGCGTCTGAACCCACTCGGTTTCAATAAAACGTTCACTGGTATAATCGCGGCCTGCATAGGAAATGCGCGCCACTGCGAATTCGGGATATTGCCAGCCCGAAGGCATCAAAAATGCGACTTGCTGTAACACATCATCCACCGATTGACCTTCATTAATAATCCGGGTCGTCCGATTGATGACCGACAGCTCTTTCAGACGTTCAATGGATTCAGAATGTTTACGTTCTGAGATAATGTGATTAATAAAGCCGGAGAGTAACCGTGACGTTTGGTTAATTAACAGCCGTTCATCATACAGAAAAGGCCCCTCATCCCGAATGGGTTGCTCAGTCAAATAATAGGCATCAATGGCACCCTTATCGCCATCCACGGTGGAAAAACGCTCTGTAATACCTGGGCCCCTTTCCATAAAGCCGAACGATGCAAACTCTAACTCTTTAAATCGGATACGAACACCTATTTCATCCGGATGCAACCAGGCTTGCGGCAGAACACCAACTAATTCCTCCAGAGTTTCATCAATGGGATTATCTTGCTTGATGATTTGGACCACCTGATTCAGAATCATCAAAATGCGAGCAGAGGCAGGACCTCCCTCCGATCCCTGATTGATTGCATCCATTTTATTCCAACCCTTCTGCATGGGACAACTATTTTATTACTAAAAGATAACAAAAAATAGAATTATTCCCGAATTATTCGCTCAGGGTGGCTTTTAATAAAAAAAAAGTCTAACTTTTTTTACCATTTAATTAGGAAAATGGATATTCCTAAATTGCTTGTTGACTTATTCAGATAAGATTAAAACACCATATAAAGTCTAACATCTATAGTGTTACACCTTTAAACGCCATAATTATGTCACGTACTTCACATTTAGACACTAATGCTTTTATGGCTGAACTAAAAGCCAAAAATCCATCAGAACCGGAATTTCACCAGGCTGTTCATGAAGTAGTAATGTCATTGGATCACTATTTGGATGAAAACCCAAAATACCGCTATGCTGGTATTCTTGAACGAATAGTAGAACCCGAACGCGTAATTATGTTCCGCGTACCTTGGGTGAATGACAAAGGAGAGATGAACGTTAATCGAGGCTATCGAATTGAAATGAATAGTGCGATTGGACCGTATAAAGGCGGATTGCGTTTTCACCCCACTGTTAATCTTGGCATTTTAAAGTTCCTGGCCTTCGAGCAAGTCTTTAAAAATAGTTTAACCACCTTACCCATGGGAGGGGGCAAAGGAGGATCTGATTTCGACCCTAAAGGTAAATCAGATAATGAGGTAATGCGCTTTTGCCAAAGCTTCATGACTGAATTATACCGCCACATTGGACCCAATACAGATATCCCAGCTGGTGATATTGGTGTTGGGGGACGTGAGATTGGCTTTTTATACGGTCAATACAAACGCATTGTCAATGAATTTACCGGTGTGCTCACAGGCAAAGGCCTTATCTATGGTGGCAGTTTAATACGTCCGGAGGCCACCGGCTATGGAAATGTCTATTTTGCCCAGGAGATGTTAAAAACCAGAGGAGAAAGTTTCAAAGGAAAAACCGTTTTGGTATCGGGTTCAGGCAATGTCGCTCAATACACTGTTGAAAAAGTATTGGACCTGGGTGGCAAGGTAGTTACGCTGTCCGATTCCAGCGGATACATCTACGATCAGGATGGAATTGATGCGGAAAAACTCAAATACGTCATGTATCTAAAAAACACCAAACGGGGTCGTATCAAAGAATACGCTGACAAATACGCTGTAAAATATGTCGAAAACGAGCGCCCCTGGGTGGAAAAAGGAGACATCGCTTTACCAAGTGCCACCCAAAACGAAATCAATGAAATAGAGGCCATCACATTGGTGTCAAATGGTTGCATATGTGTGTCAGAAGGGGCCAATATGCCCTCTACCCCTGAAGCTATTCAAATCTATTTGGATAAAGCAATATTGTTTGGCCCCGGTAAAGCGGCCAATGCAGGAGGTGTAGCAGTATCAGGATTGGAGATGACACAAAATAGCATGCGGTTAAACTGGACCCGCGAGGAAGTGGATAAACGCTTACAAGGCATCATGAAGAGTATACATGAGACCTGTACAAAATACGGTAAAAAGGAAAGTGGGTATGTAAATTATGTGGATGGTGCCAACATTGGTGGGTTTGTGAAAGTGGCGGATGCAATGTTGGCACAAGGTGCCGTATAGTTAGTCGTGAAAGTGTCGCTTAAAGATTTGGGATGTGAAAGTGGTTGATTTAAAGCGACACTTTTTCTATAAAAAAAGGGGCTTCCAAATTGGAGCCCCTTTTTTTAAGTGTATATGGAATTATTTTACTTCTGCTTTCTGATTAGCTGAATAGTTAATCTTCAATGCGGCAGCCTTACGTAAAGCCTGCTTAATGTCAGTAATAACACCCATTGGACATTCTTTATCGGCCTTGATAGAAACAATCATTTTAGCTTGATCGGTTTCTTTCATGGCATCACGTGATTGCGCAATGTAACTCTGAATATCCTGAACAGTAGCAAACTGATCGTTCAACTGTACCCGTGGCTCACTTCCATAAAGTGATTGGAAACTCTTAGTTGGTACTCCTACATAAATAAAAGTTACCAATTCTTTACGTTCCAGTTTCTCAATTTCTGTGGCCTGAGCAGGTCGAACATTCACTTTCATGTCCACCTCTTTCATGGTTGTACTAACCATGAAGAAGAATAACAACATAAAAACGATATCAGGAAGAGAGGCTGTGTTAATGGCTGGTTGCCCGCCACTTTTCTTTTTTCTAAACTTTGCCATACTAGTTTCCTCCTACGTTTTTAGGTTCAGCTTCTGAAATTCGTTGAGGATAGATTTCACGGATGGCTTTCTTCTCTTCATCCTCCAAATCATTGTAATCCTTACCAAATTTACGTCTGGCTAAGCCTTGTCGTAATTCATTATAGGCTCTGGCAAGCTCATTCTGAACCATCAGATAAGCTTGATATTCAGTTCCGCGGTCGTTTCGCAGTGAGATGACCCCCTTAGTCACTTCCACAGTACCAAAAAACTCAATCTCAGTGGGTTTTGTTTCCGGTAATGTTTCCAGCTTATTAGGATTCTCAATAAACTCTTTAGTTGCCTCTGTCAAATCCTCGATCTTCATTGGTTTACCTTCCACCAATAATTGATTCTGACTATTTAACAACACCGCAAATACATTACGTTCCTTAATTGGAGGTGTATCCGGTTCTTCTTCCTGAACATCAGGAGGAAGCAAGCGTGCTAAACCAGTATCAGAGTCCATGGTAGTAGTAACCAGGAAGAAGATCAACAATAAGAAGGCAATATCTGCCATTGACCCTGCATTAACTTCCTGTACTTCTTTTCTTGCCATAAACAAAAAATAATATTAGTTAGTAGTTCCGTCAATAAATTTTCATTTAATAACGGAACCGGGCCATTACTTAAACATTCGCGATAACTCTGTATATAAAATAGCAACAACTACTACCCCAAACAGAATGTACGTACCATAAAGCATTGTACCAGCCATGCTTAACATGCTAGGTACATTATCAGGACCATTGTAACCAATAATTTCCATTGGAGTACTGTCTGACAATCCATAAGCAATAAACGTAACGACTAACAAACCTCCAATGGAGATGAAAGTACGTACTGCGTTTCTGGCATGGAAAATCAAATTCAATACTTCAAATACTAAGGTTACCCCAGCTGCCACGATTGTCAGCAATTTACCCCAGTTCAAGAATGATTCTGTATAAATCGGGGTAGGTAATGCTGCTCCAACCTCTTCACCGCCAAAATAAAACATTCCGGCAAAGACTAGAGTTATCGCTAACAGCACGTATAATACGATATTTAAAATCTTCGTTAGCTTAGTCATAGTGACAACTATTTTTTCATGTTATATTTCACCAAAATATCTAATAGAGAGATAGAAGCATCTTCCATGTTATTTACAATACCATCGATTTTAGAAACGATGTAGTTGTAAAATACCTGAAGGATGATGGCAACGATCAAACCAGATACAGTGGTAATCAAGGCTAATTTAATACCACCCGCTACAGCAGTAGCCGAAATAGTACCCATTGCCTGGATGCTATCAAATGCATCGATCATACCGATTACAGTACCCATAAACCCAAGCATAGGAGCCAAAGCAATGAACAATGAAATCCAGGTTAATCCTTTTTCCAAAAGACCCATTTGAACTGAACCGTAAGAAATAACTGATTTCTCAACTACTTCAATACCTTCGTCAAAACGATCTAATCCTTGGTAGAAAATAGATGCTACCGGACCTCTGGTATTACGACATACTTCTTTAGCTGCCTCTACACCACCGTCATTCAACGCGTTCTCGATGTTTTGAAGCAACTTCTTAGTATTAGTAGAAGCCAGATTCAGATAAATGATACGCTCAATACAAAGCGCTAAACCAAAAATCAAGGCCATCAATACGAAACTCATAAAGATCGCACCACCTTCGATAAATTTGGCTTTAATTTGTTTGTGAATACCTTTTGGGGCTTCAGCTGCTGGTTCTTCCTGCACAGCTGCAGCAGTGGTTTCCACGGCTGGTGTTTCTTCAACAACCTGCTCTGTTTGAGTAGCCTCGTCTGCTACATTCTCGTTCTCCTGAGCAAAAACGGCGTTTGTACCGATACTCAGCATTCCAATTACTGCTAAAAACGCAAATAGCTTTTTCATAGTCTGCTAAAAATTTTGATTTTGTATTAGTTTGTTAATACTCAAAATAATTTACTGTTTTTCCTTTTTCCCTCAACGAAAAAAGATAAAAATCCTTTAATTTTTCAGGGTTGCAAATTACAAAAAAAAAATCAAACACAAACTTTCTAAATATATATTTCCCCACGCAGAGATTTATTTAGGTTTGCTCTGATTTCTCCTTCAGAACCAGCATTGGCCAGTAAAAACATGAGTTTTGTAACAGCTGCTTCCGTGGTTAAATCATGTCCACTGATCACTCCCAAATCCAACATATGCACTCCGGTTTCATAGCGCCACATCTCCACGCTACCCGCTAAACATTGGGTTACATTGAGAATAATGATACCCCTTTGAATGGCTTCTTCAATGGCTTCCAAAAACCATTTGGTCGTTGGGGCATTACCCGAACCATACGTTTCAAGCACAACAGCTTTAATATTGGGAGCTCCCAAAACAGCCCGGACGACATCACGATTAATGCCCGGAAAAATTTTTAATAACGCAATTCGGGTATCCATCTTTTTGGTCACTTTAAAAGTACCATTTAAAGTGGTATACCTTATATAGGGATAATTGTATTTGATATGTATGCCGGCATCTGCCAAAGGTGGATAATTATCAGAACGGAAAGCATGAAAATGCTCTGCATTGTATTTAGTCGTACGGTTGCCTCTGAACAATTTATCCTTAAAATAGATACACACTTCCGGCACCAGGGCTTGCCTGTTTTTCTGGGCAGCAGCAATCTCCAGGGCGGTGATCAGATTTTCTTTTCCATCCGTACGAATGGTTCCCAATGGCAACTGACTCCCGGTTAGGATGACGGGCTTCTGCAGATTGTGCAACATGAAACTCAAGGCACTCGCTGTGTAAGCCATTGTATCGGTCCCATGCAACACCACGAAGCCATCAAATTCCGAATAGTTTTCTTCAATGATCGTCACCAGCTTAATCCAAATTTCCGGATTCATATCAGATGAATCAACCAACGGTTCAAACGAGAAACTTTTAACTTGAAAATCAAATTTGCGCAGTTCCGGCACATGATTGGATACGTTTTCAAAATCGAAGGGCACCAACGAGTTTGTTTCCGGATCGATAACCATCCCAATGGTACCCCCGGTATATATGATTAGTATTTTTCTTTCTTCCATAGCTGATTCCTAACTTATAAATCAAACATATTCTTTGCGTTGGCTGTCGTTCTTTGCTTCACCTCCTCCTCTGAAACATGAAACACCCCGGCTAATTGCGTCGCAATTCGGGAGAGGTAAGCCGGCTCATTGCGTTTTCCCCGATAGGGTACGGGAGCTAAATAAGGCGCGTCCGTCTCTAACACTACATGATCCAATGAGGCATGCGTCAACACTTCACGCAGTGTGGTATTTTTAAAGGTCACAACTCCATTTATCCCCAATAAAAAAGAGCCATATCCCATGATGGTTTCCACTTCGTTTATCCCGCCGGTAAAACTGTGAAAGATGCCCCGCAATTTTTCATCCAGATGTGATTCAACCACTTCAAATACTTCTGGAAAAGCATCGCGGCAATGAATTACCACCGGCAAATCCATCTCTTTGGCCCACTGCAGATGTTGCGAAAACACCTCCATCTGTTGGGTGCGATAGGTTTTATCCCAATACAAATCAATCCCTACTTCACCAATCCCAATGTATTTTCTTAATCCCAGATGGTGTTCAATTAAGCTCATTTGTGCCTGGTAATCCGCTTTTACTGATGTGGGATGTAAACCCATCATGGCATGACATAGGTCCGGATACCGGTGCTCCACTTTCAACATGGGTTCAATGGTCGTTTCATCCACATTGGGTAGTAAAATCTGTTCCACACCAGTAGTCCTGGCATTATTAATGACCAAATCCAGATCACTATCAAATTCCGGAAGATATATATGGGAGTGTGTATCTATCACTATTCAAAAAAAATTAATTCAGCTGCAAACATACAAACGATAAGTAACAAGGAGAAAGGAAAAGCAAGAAAGAGTTTCTTGATCCCATGGTTGCGGCCACAAAAACGACAGGCCTCCTCGTGTTTACGGCCTAAATACTGCAACAAAGCCGTCTCGGGGAGGAGACGGCCTGTTATTGTTGCATTAAGAAAAATTTAAACAACACCTTGAGCCATCATGGCATCGGCTACTTTTACGAAACCGCCAACATTTGCTCCTTTGATGTAATTTATCTTACCATTTGGTTCTTTACCATATTTCACACAAGCAGCGTGAATTTCAGTCATGATTGAATCTAAACGATCGTCTACTTCTTTCTCTGACCAATTTAAACGCATGCTGTTCTGAGTCATTTCCAAACCGGAAACAGCTACACCACCAGCATTAACAGCTTTACCAGGAGCAAACATGATTTTATCTGTTGCCAGGTAAGCAGCTTCAGCTGTACAACCCATGTTAGAAGCTTCAGCAATCATCTGACAACCATTGGCGATCAATACTTTTGCATCTTCTTCGTTCAATTCATTCTGGATGGCACAAGGAATAGCGATATCCACTTTTTGCTCCCAAGGTTTTTTACCTGCGAAGAATTGAGCACCATACTTTTCAGCATAAGGAGCTACGATGTCCTGGTTAGAGGCACGCAATTCCAATAAGTAATCAATTTTATCACCAGTGATACCTTCAGCATCATAGATATATCCATCAGGACCTGAAATAGTCACTACTTTAGCACCGTATTCAACAGCTTTTAAAACAGCACCCCAAGCCACGTTACCGAAACCGGAAACAGAAATGGTTTTACCTTTTAACGTTTCGCCTTTAGTAGCCAACATTTCCCGTACGAAATAGATTGCACCAAAACCTGTTGCTTCCGGACGAATCAAGCTACCACCGAACTCACGTCCTTTACCAGTTAATACACCAGTAAATTCGTTTCTCAGTTTTTTGTACTGACCATACAAGTAACCGATTTCACGGCCACCTACACCGATATCACCAGCAGGCACATCTGTATTAGGACCAATGTGACGGAATAACTCACTCATAAAGGCCTGGCAGAAACGCATGATTTCAATGTCAGATTTTCCTTTAGGATTGAAGTCAGAACCACCCTTACCACCACCCATCGGTAATGTTGTCAAGCTGTTTTTGAATGTTTGCTCGAAACCTAAAAATTTCAAACCACTCAAAGTTACGCTTGGGTGGAAACGTAAACCACCTTTATAAGGTCCGATAGCAGAGTTGAACTCTACGCGGAAACCACGGTTCACTTGAACCTCACCACTATCATCAATCCAAGGTACACGGAAGATGATGGTCCTTTCAGGCTCAGTCATACGTTCCAATATCTTGGCTTTAATATAATGCGGGTTTTCCTGATAGAAATCCCATACAGTTTCAACTACTTCTTGCACTGCTTGCAAGAACTCATCTTCGCCAGGATTCTTCATCCTAACAACGTCCATGAACTCTTTCATCTTTACGTCCATATCGAAAAGGTATTTAATTTGGATCTGTTTAAATTGGATTCGTTTATGGAATCAAAAATAGAGTTTTTTGATTTAGCTCGTAACAATTTATAAGGAAATTTTACTTTTTTCTCTATTTTTTTCAGAGACTGTATCTCAGATACTTACAGCGACTCAAAACATGTTCTGCAACACTTTATGACAATAATCATCTAATTCAGACCCGCACAAACATCAAAAACTGTAAGCAATCTCCAAACATGACAATCATCACCCCTCATACTAACCAACCTTTTAAAACCTTCCAGCATCTTACTATTTCTCAAAACCACACCCTTTTCAACTCTACACATCCCTTTACAGAAGGGCCTTATATAATATGTGAGCGGGATGAAAAGCATCCACCTCAGTTCCCTCTTTTATCTGATGACGGCATGAAGTGCCGGCTGCAGCAATTAAAACATCCTCCTTGTGTTGTCTCACATCTGGAAACAATACCAATTCGCCTATTTTCATGGACACATCGTAGTGCTCTTTCTCATACCCAAAGGCACCTGCCATGCCACAACAGCCAGAAGGAATTTCCTGAGCCGAATAATTCTCTGGTATCTCCAATACTTTTTTCGTCAGCGAAGTATCAGACAACGCTTTTTGATAACAGTGAGCATGAAACCGAATATTCTGTGTTTCTTTGGTAAAGGCCTCCGATGTAATATGGCCCAATTCATATTCACCAGCAAGAAACTCTTCAAAGGTTTTGGAGCGAGCAGCCAGTTTCAACGCCTCGCCTTTTAAGGCAGGGTGAACCAAATCAGGATATTCATCGCGAAACGTAAGAATGGCGGACGGCTCTATTCCCACCAGCTGAACCTCATCTTGAAGATAACCGGACAACGCCTTTACATTCTTAATAGCTATCTTTTGCGCCTGCTTCAATAAGCCCTTAGACAAATAGGTACGCCCACTCTCGAAATGAGCAGGAATAATAACCTGATACCCTAACTTTTCAAGAAGCAAGACAGCTTCAATACCCACTTCAGCATCATTGAAATTAGTAAACTCATCGGCTAACAACAAAACTTTACGCCCATTACTCCCTTTAATATTCTTTCGATACCAGCTGCGAAGAGTCTGACGACTCAGTTTTGGCAGACTCCGTTTCTTCGAAATCCCCAACCAGCGATCATTCAATCGGCGAACAAAAGCCAATTGGATACCTATATTATATAGGTATGAAAATGGAGCAAAGTATTTATTAATCGTCGGTAATAAAGCAATCACTGTCGATCGTAGAGGAACGCCAAATTGCCGATGGTAATGGTGAAGAAACTCCGCCTTCAGCTTAGTCATGTCCACATTGCTCGGACATTCAGATTTGCAAGCTTTGCAGGAGAGACACAAATCCAATACCGACTTCACCTCCTCATATCCTATTTTATCAGGCGTAATGGCCCCGGCAAAAAACTCCCGCAACACATTGGCACGGGCCCGGGTTGAATGCATTTCATCCCGTGTGCCCATGTAACTGGGACACATGGTACCGCCAATCAAATGCGTCTTTCGGCAATCACCCGAACCGCTGCATTTCTCAGCAGCCCGAACCACTCCCAAGGTCGACTCCCAATTAAACAATGGGGATGGGATGATTTCATTGGGGCCGGTTTTATAGCGTAAGGCCGTATTCATCACCGGCGTTTCAGTGATCTTACCAGGATTAAATATCCCTTTAGGATCAAATATCTGCTTGACCTGTTTGAACAGCTTATAATTATGCTCACCTACCATCAACGGGATAAACTGACCACGCAAACGACCATCGCCATGTTCACCGCTCAAGGAACCTCTGTATTTCTTAACAATGTGGGCTGTATCCTCAGCGATTTTAGAAAACAGCTCCACATCTTCCACTTTCTTCATATTCAATACCGGACGAAGGTGCAACTCTCCACTACCGATGTGGGCATAGTACACACAAGCCTTTCCATATTTTGCCAACATGGCATCAATATCCTCAATAAAGGCTGGAATATCTTCCGGAAGAACCGCCGTATCTTCAATCACCGGAACCGGCCGATCATCACCCGGCATATTGGCCAATACACCCAGGCCAGCTTTTCGTAAAGCCCATACCTTATTTATATCTTTCCCATACAGCACCGGAAACGAATAACCAAAACCCTTTTCTTTCAGTGCCGCAATCATACCGGTAGCGAGGTCTTCAATCTCTTGTTGGGAATGACGGGCAAACTCTACCAGCAAAAGCGCTGCTGGATCACCTTCCACAAAAAACCGGTTTTTCAACTGCAGGGGGTTATCCTTAGTCAAATCCATGATGGTTTTATCCATCAACTCCACAGCACCGGGTTTAAAATCCAAAGCCACCAGATTGGCCACCAATGCCTCTTTAATGGAATGCAGATGCACACACACCAAGCCCTTATGTTTGGGTGGCAGATCCACGAGGTTGAGCTTAACCTCCGACGTAAAGAAAAGTGTTCCTTCAGAACCGGCCAACAGTTTACACATATTAAAGGCATCCCCCGCTTCTGTAAACGGCGCACTGTCCATTAATAAATCCAAGGCATAACCGGTGTTTCGACGATGAATATCCGGATGTGGAAACTCTTTCCGGATGGATTTTCGGTTTTCCTTGTTGGTCAGTATATCCCGCACAGAGCGATACACCAATCCTTCGAAGGACTCTTTGCGACACTTGATCTCATACTCCCATTTCTGGAGTGCTTTAAACGTTACTTCTTGCCCGTCACTTAAAAAACCTTTGACCTCCAAGGTGTGATCCCGCGTACTACCATATAAAATTGAGTGTGCGCCACAGGAATTATTACCTACCATGCCCCCAATCATACAGCGATTGGAAGTAGAGGTCTCTGGTCCGAAAAATAACCCGTGCGCCTCCAGGTACTGATTGAGCTCATCCAACACAACACCCGGCTCCACCCGTACCCACTTTTCATCCACATTGAGTTCTATTACTTTATTCATGTAGCGGCCCACATCCACCACCAAGCCAGCGCCAACGACCTGGCCGGCCAAAGAAGTACCAGCCGTACGTGGAATGAGGGGTAAATGGTGCCGGTCCGCAAAGCGCACAATGCTTTCCACATCGCGTGCATCACGGGGACGAACAACCCCTATGGGTTTCTCAAAATAAGCAGATGCATCGGTAGAATAAAGGGTTCTTGTGGTATCATCAAAAAAAAGATCCCCTTTAAGGTGTTTTTTTAATTCGTCAAAGGGATAATCGGGTAACGGATCTTCCATTTTTCGTTTTCTATATTTTGAAAACGAATTTATAAAATTTTTGTTAACTACGCTTTCTTCCGGTAAAAGAATTGACAAAAGCTACGGGACATCCCAGCGTAACAGGCTTATGCAAAAAAAATGGACTGAAGTAGATACCGGCTATTTTCCCCTTGCCCGTAATGATCTATTACTTCAGTCCATATTATCAGACTCTCCTATTATATTGTACTGCTTACCAACAACTGAATAGCCACAAAGGATCAACCTCTGTGATATTATTATAAGCAATAATTGACCGTATCACTACCCTATTCATTGGCTGACAAAATCAAAAACCGGGCCAAAAGAATTTGGTAATTTTGCTTTTAACATTGAGTAACATCTTCTGAATCTACCATTGCTAATCTTCCAGAATCTCCTTAACCCGTCCTACCTGGCCATCTTCCAATCGCACTTTAATGCCATGTGGATGATTGGGTGATTTGGTCAGGATATCTTTCACAACTCCTTCTGTTAATTTACCACTGCGCTGATCTTGCTTTAATACAATGGCTACTTCTATCCCAGGCTTAATGTGAGCGCGTTTTGTTCCGTCCATGTGATTCTATTTTTTTTTTGCAAAGATGTTAATAATGGCGAAGATGACCGTCCTCGTCAACATAAAAGATGCAGTTCCATGCAACGTTTCGATAGACACATCTGACGTTACATGGAACATATCTTATAATTACAGTACTATCGTAAGTGCCTTATCAGTGGCCATGCTCATCGATACCGTGCTCAATCATGACTTTTACAAACACTTTATTTTCATTTCCGGCCGCATCGACACAGTAAACACCAAAGTGATATTCACCTTCAGCCACCTGTTCTTCAACGCCATCCACTAAAATAGTTTCCGGAATTTGGATGGCATGATGATGTACATCTTCATTCTTCTTACCTGCCTCAAAGTTCCAGGTGTTGGTATATGACCAGGGATGACCATGCTCTTCCTTGACTGACTTCAGCGCAGCACGCTCATGCGTATGACCATCGAAGTTACTGTGAATCTCAATTTTATAGGACCGCAACTCCACATCATCCACAAATTCACAAACAAAATCTACCTCACCCCCTATATGCAACACGCCATTATTAACCGGGGCCACCAACTGAATGATCGGTTTGGCATTATCCACCTCATCATCGCTGCACGAAGCCATGAAAAAGCTAAACATTAAGAATACTAGGAGCTGAATAATTTTATTAAAGTCTTTCATTATTTTTTCTTTTATTAATGATGGTAATCATACATCTGATACCATCCGTTTTCGATGGGGAATTAATTATTAAATACATCCTTTTCAGTTATGAATATGCGTCGTTTAATGGTGGAGCCCGCAAACGGTGGTCAAATGCCATTCGTTTGATAATACCACGCACATTCAATGCATTCAAAACTTGTTTTAGAAAAACAGTTCTTCCACGAAAAAAAAGTGGTTCCGGCGATCGAAAGGGCATCCACTTGACATGTTCATATGGACAGCGCCCCAATTGTTGCGTCACAACCGTTTCAACTGCACTCCCTGAATCTATTTCAAGCGCACAACAGGCATGCATTTCGTCCGCTTTCCATCCTGCAAATACATCTTTGAAGACTCCCTGAGGTCGATGGTGCAACACATAGTGCACATCACGGGTCACCTCCATAAAACCAAAGGAGACCACCAGAAACACAGCCAGATATTTATAGGATTGCTTCATGCACAAAAACAACTGCTTTACAAATCAATAACCTACTAAACTTCAAACACAATTTGAATCCAAAGACCTTCTACTGTGTTCGACTAAAAAAATTCACTGCCCTCACCACCACCTAAATCCCACTTTCATCCTACCATTCAAACCCGGCTTGTTGCTTTATCGTACCGCGAACGGAACCTTTACCATCAGCTGAAAATTACGCCCAGATTCGGGAATTTCCAGTTTCCGATAAAAGCTCACATGATTATAATACTTCCGGTTCAGGAGGTTATTTACCTGAAACAGGAGTTGCCATGGGAGTGACTTTGTGTTGATATCCACCGACACCCCGCCTCCCATAAGGACATATCCGGGCGTAACTTGTTCATTTCTGGCAATCCGGTTCTGATCCAACGCAAAGCGACTATTCACAAAAAACCGCCAGTTTCGATTTTGAGGGGACGCCTGAAAAGGTTCATAACTCAATTCCGCAAACCCATTGACCGGCGTCGAAAAAGGCAAGGGGTAGTTTTCTTTGGTTGCGCGGCCTAACTGGCGATTATAAATGTACTCCACATTGATCAAGCCCGACCATTTCATTGAAAAGTCGTGCTCCATTGACACCTCCAGACCAGCCATTAATGCCTCAGATTGGGAATAGCGGTATAACTGACCGGCATGGGGCAGCGCACTCCATTCGCCGGTGGGTTGCAGGAATAGATAATTGGTAAAATAATAAAGGTAGGGCCCGATATAAAATGTGCTCTTGTCCCCACTCCAATCCAGGCTACCATCCAGATAATAGCTTTTTTCAGAGGAAAGATCCGGGTCGCCTACTTCATGACGGAAGGAACCGTGGTGAATGCCGTTGGCTCCTAATTCAATGGCTGTAGGAGAGCGAAAGGTTTTGCCGAGATTCAAACTCACGGATATTGCCTCGCCAGGTCTCAGCACCGCGCCCAACATCCAGGAAAAATCGTGCTGTTGCTTATCCATAGCCTCACTGCGATTGGCATAAAAATTCGCTTCCTCTTCTGATTGCCCCTGAGCGATAAAATAGTCGTACAGCACCGGATCAAAGAATCCCACCGTCTGCAATTGACTCCAATCGTAACGAAGAGCTGCAAATAAAGTAAGCCGATCACTCCATCGCAGCTCATGCTTGGCAAACCAGCCGCTATTAAAAGCCGAGTAGGCTGGTAATAAAAAATTATACCCCGCTATGTCATTTTCTTTCCACTGATTCTGCGTCCCCACTACTAACTTAAAACCTTCCCCATATGCCCATTCATACTTCAAATTGACATTGTAGGTATGCAACCTGAAGTCCAGCTCCAAATCGGAATTCTGATCCGGCGGCGTCTGGTTGGGGTAATGCGTGTGAAAGGCACTCCATTCTTGCCGGTGATTGTTTTGATACCCCAAATCGACTAAGAATGCACCTGTGCCCAAATAGTAACGGGTATTACTGAGAACCTTGAGATGAGAAGCCACCTGAAATGGAAACGCCACATTTCGATCATCCCCATCATCACTTACCCGGTCTAAATCGGGAGCTCCATGGGCACCCGGAAAAAAACCGCTTTTCTGATACACCCGACTGACGGATACGGTCGATTTCAGCCGTTCTGTCAACACCCCCACTTGCCCGCTCAGATTTAACTCATTCCCTGCCGTATTTTTCAAGCGCTTGTTATAGATGGGAATGTCACGTGTCAGGTAAACGATGCTATCGGTGGGAATTTTATAATCTCCAAAATCAAGTGCCGAAACCCGTCCTTTGTAGAAGAATCGGTCACCACGTCCTTGAATATACAAGGAGGCCCCCAGGGTATTATTTACCGAGCGGCCCAACAAGGTGGCATCGCCGGATAGCGATTGTTTGGACGGCACATTGTCATTACGCACCTGCACATAGCCACCAATGGCATCGCTCCCATACTCAATGCCGGAAGCCCCTTTTACCACGACCGCCGATTCCACACTGAAGGGATCCAGCTCTAAGCCATGATCAGCACCCCATTGCTGCCCTTCCTGCTTAATGCCATTCTCACTTACCACTACCCGGTTGGAACTCATGCCCCGGATTACCGGCTTGGAGGCACTCACACCAATGTCCATGGTGTTCACCCCCACAATGCGCTCAATGGATTTGGCAAAGGTGCCGGCGTAGTTTTGCATCACCAGGGCATTCGTAACCGGCTCTTGCCGCAGCGCTCCGGCTGACAGGGTGCGCTGAGAAATTACTGCCACTTCGTTCAGGGCCTGAACATCCGGTCTGACGGTAATATCCAACACATGATCGGCCTTCACCACAATCAGCGTATCAACGGATTGAAATCCCACAAAAGTAAATAATAGCCGGGTAGGACCGGCCTGAGTACGAGTAAACAGATACTGCCCCTGACTATCGGTAATACTACATACATCGCGGTAATGCACATGACAACCCGGCAAAGGAAGCCCGGCATCATCAGTCACCGTACCTGAAATGGTATACTGCAACTGCCCATTACCAGTCAGGCTCAAGCCCATCACCATCCAGGTAATCATTACAAGTGCTCTCATCTGATTCATTCCAATTAATAATGTAATCAAACGCATGCTGTGTGTCAGAAAATATAATCAACATCCCTGAACGATGCCCTCTAAAAACAGAACACGTAAACACGCCACTCCTTTGTAAATAGAGAGTAGCAATCCAATAAATAGTTATAAGAATGATTAGGAGACTGGTGGTGCTCGCAGGGAAAAAGTACGAATTTGAAAGGCGCGGAGAGCGCCTTGATAACTATCCAGGTGCGGCCGAAAACGAAAACTTAAACAAGCAGACTTCAGAAGCGCTCCCGGAATATTGTAGGCCGTATGCTCATAAGTACAAACCGGACAGGCTTCATCCAGATCAGTGATAACGGGCAAATGCTGCTCATCGGATGATGGAGCTGAAAAGACTTCCAGTTCATTAGTATCGTGATGCTCGCAGCAATGACTTTTGGGCAACACATGCTCCAGCTGGTGTAACGATTGGTACACCAGAGGAAAACTGAATAGAACAGCAACCAGAAAAGTGATATGTGGCTGATAGCGCTTCATGATACTCTCGCAAAGATATCAGAATAAACAGAAGTGAAGCGCAATTGTTCGGCAGAACGCCTGAAAATACGATTCTCTGATCGCCACACCAGAAATAACTAAACACAAAAAGGCCACTTTAAAAAAGCAGCCTTTTTAATATCTTTATATGGGTCGATTAGAAACGACGACGGTTACCACCACCGTTGAATCCACCAGTTTTACGTGGTGCATCACCTTTAGGACGAGCCTCAGCTACTTTAATAACTTTACCATCATACTCAGCTCCATCTAATTCAGCAATTGCCTTTTTAGCAGCAGCATCATCCGACATCTCAACAAATCCAAAACCTCTTGACTGACGTGTTTCACGGTCTTTGATCACTTTAGCTGAAGAAATTTCTCCATATTCCGCAAAAAGATCATTCAAATCACCATCAGTGATGGCATACGTTAAGTTTGAAACAAAAATGTTCATCTTCTAAATTCTAATAAATAATACACTGACACTTTTAAGTGCCTTTAACTATTGATTTAAACTGAGGTTGTTTGATATGCGGAATGAAATGCGAAGCCTTGAAGAAGGCCAATCGGCGAAAGTTCAATATCAGCTGTGTCAAAAAATCCTAATTCTAAATACAGCACAAAGATAAAGTAATTAGTTGATTTATTTAAATCAGGAAGCATAAAGAGTGTTAAATATTTGAAGATTAATTTTTTCACACGGACACTTTCCTCAAAAGCCGGGCGCTCTACCAGGCATCGCTTTTTATAAAAAAGTCCATCACACCTATTCATTATTAAGGCATTTGTTTAAAATATTTTTTTCGGAATCCGTTTGGAGATTCCATTTTTTGCCGTAACTTTTTTATAGAAAAGGTTAAACCAAAACACGCCAACATGGAATTAATAAACCTCCCCCGCCTACGCCACAAAGAATTGCAGGCAATTGCCGAAAGCACCCTGCGCATTTGTGCGACTATTACCGAAGTACAACCTGCCCTTGCCAAGGTGAGTACCCACCTCGAAGCTTTTAAACAAGGTATGTTGAAAGAGCAAGCCTATGCTGCCGACAAAAATGAACTGGATAAACAGCGCGACCGCCTGTTATCGGGTTTTATGCAAAGCCTGAAGGCGGAAACCTTTTTTCCGCATCAGGACCTTGAGGTCGTTGAAGTACTGGCCCAGGTCGATCAAGTGACCCGCAAACACGGGCCACGCCTGACGAAATTATCCTATTCGGAAGAGACATCCGCCATTGATAACTTATTAACTGAGATTGGTCAAATCGACACCCAGGTACTGGACACCAGCATCACCCGCTGGATTCCGTTAATTCAATCGACCAACAATGAATTTAAGGCGGCCAACAGTTCTTTTATCAGTGACCGGGCCAAAGCCACTAATACCGACTCGGCCAGCCAGCAGGCACCGCTCCTGCGCGAATCCATGGAGGGCCTGTTAACCCTTTTGTTTGCCCACACCAAAATCACGGTTACGGCACCCATCCTCGCAGCATACCGCGAAATGGAAATACTTATTAAATCGCATAGTTAGCCATCCCTGGCGATGGCGATTTTGGGTGAATATGGAAGAGACCTCTCCCTTTTAGAAGGCGAGAGGTCTTCTTTTTATTTTGGACTGAATCTTCATTGCTTGAAACACCTCCAAACCAGAGTGGCGAAGTCATTGCAAACCTGCAAAAGCATCAAACCCGCGTGCTGATGCTATTTCGAATCGGAAAAAACCCCAAACCGGCGTGCGCACGCTGTTTCAAACTTGCAAAAGTCTCAAACCGGGGTGCTGAAGTGATCACTACATTGAAATAACTTCAAACCGAGGGGCGCGGTTAGTATCCGTCTGACCATGTACTCAACCTATCAGATCAGGGATAATGTAAAGAGAGCAGTTCAATGAATGGCCCTTTAACATACCGGGCTTAAAAGTTGAAAAACACTTAAGCCCGGCAATGAAGTTAGTTGCGGATACCCGCCCCGTGATACGCCTGTGGGCATTCCACACGGGACATCCCGCTGGCACCAGCACATGAACTAATGACTATTGCCATTAAAATACATGCGACTGCTACCCCTAAATAGCATTTCTTTCCTGTCATGCTTCTTAGATTTAGTTGTTATAAAATGTTCCCCTCTGATTGTTTCCACCTAAACGCGAAAAAAATCAGGCGCAAAGGTAACCTCGATGAAAGAAATGCAAAACAGAACGGACAACCGGACGGCTTGTTGCAAACTATTAGTGCTTCTGTTTAAAAATAAATCACCCGTCAATAAAACCTTACAGGTACGCCCTTTCAACAAATGTAAAATTCATTATCACACATTCAGATAACCCATCCTTTGAGGAACCATGTCTTTGTATTCAATGTATTTTTGGGAGGAATAACAACAGATAATCCACTAAGCCTCTGAATGCAAAGTTAGGATTAACACTTTTTAACCTTTACTGTCGATAAAAGGAAACTTGGAGTGAACGCTTCTAAATTGACATAGACCTATGCTGATAGCCTTTTAAAAGCTGTAACCAGATTCCGTTAACGCCTAATACAACAAAACCCGAAAGCTCAGTTTGAACTTTCGGGTTTTAAGTGTGATCTCGGCGGGAATCGAACCCACATCATAGGAACCGGAATCCTACATTCTATCCATTGAACTACGAGACCATTCAGGTGCGCAAATTTAGAAATTATTTTTAGAAAACAACGGCCTGCAGCGCTTTTTTAAATCAGCCAGCCCTTAAGCTTTTGATAACCTTAAGGTCTACACAAAGACAAAACAATTCCATACAATTGATAATTCCCCTAAATCAGGATGCAACTTATTAGGAACAGGAATCATTATACCCATTAATACTTAATCACTAACCCTTGGAACCCCACTGCTTTTTCTCAAACTTTTACTAATTTTGCAGGCTAACACAGAAAAGTAAAAATACTACCATTCAACAAATACCATGGAATATAATTTTAAGGAACTCGAGCAGAAGTGGCAAAAGTATTGGAACGACCACCAGATTTATAAAGTAGAGGTGGATCCGAACCGTCCTAAATTTTACGTATTAGACATGTTCCCTTACCCGTCGGGAGCCGGTCTACACGTAGGTCACCCGCTCGGTTACATTGCCTCCGATATATACAGCCGTTACAAACGTTTGAACGGATTCAATGTGTTGCACCCCATGGGTTATGATGCCTACGGATTACCCGCCGAACAATATGCCATTCAAACCGGTCAACACCCGGCAATCACCACCGAAAATAACCTGAAACGCTACCGCGAGCAATTGGATAAAATTGGTTTCTGTTACGATTGGGACCGGGAGGTGAAAACCTGTGATCCCAATTATTACCATTGGACACAGTGGGCCTTCATTCAAATGTTCGAACACTACTACTGCAATCAAGCCAAACAAGCCCGCCCCATCAGTGAGCTGACCGAAGCTTTTGCAGCCGTTGGTACAGAAGGATTGGATCTGGCTTGCAGCGATGAATTAAGCTTCACTGCTGAAGAGTGGAAAAACAAAACGGAGAAAGAACAACAAGAAATATTACTGAATTACCGCCTGGCTTACCTGGCCGACACCATGGTGAACTGGTGTCCGGCATTGGGAACCGTATTGGCCAACGATGAAGTGAAAGAAGGCCTTTCCGTACGTGGTGGCCATCCGGTAGAGCAAAAAGTGATGCGCCAGTGGTCTTTGCGCGTATCGGCTTATGCCGAACGTTTATTGAACGGATTGGACAATGTGGATTGGAGCGATTCATTAAAAGAAATACAACGCAACTGGATTGGCCGTTCCGAAGGTGCCGAGATGACTTTCAAAGCCAAAGGCTCAGATGTGGCCATGGAAATCTTCACCACCCGTGCGGACACGGTATTTGGAGTCACCTTCATGGTATTGGCACCGGAGAGTGACCTGGTGGATCAATTGACAACACCCGCGCAACGCAGTGCTGTGGATGCTTACATTGAAGAAACGAAAAAACGGACCGAGCGGGAGCGTCTGGCCGATGTAAAAAAAGTGAGTGGTGTCTTTTCCGGGGCCTATGCCATCAACCCATTGACCAACGAGGAAATTCCCGTTTGGATCAGTGATTATGTGTTGGCTGGTTATGGAACCGGGGCCATCATGGCCGTTCCGGCACACGACACACGCGATTTTGCCTTTGCCCGCCATTTTAACTTACCCATCCGTCAGGTGGTGATTCCAACCGGCGAGATCGAAACCGATCCACAAACCTGGGAAGACTCCATCGATTCCAAGGAAGGAACCATGGTTAATTCTGGGCTATTGAACGGCATGGATGTAAAAGAAGCCATCGCCAAAACCAAAGACTACATTAAGGAAAAAGGCATTGGCCAGGTGAAGACCAACTTCCGTTTGCGGGATGCGATCTTTAGTCGTCAACGGTACTGGGGAGAACCGTTCCCTGTCTATTATAAGGATGACATGCCTCACATGCTGGATGAATCCAAATTGCCATTGACCCTTCCGGAGATTGATAAATACTTGCCGACGGAACAAGGCGAGCCCCCATTGGGACGTGCCAAAGACTGGAAAACAGAAGAGGGTTATCCTTTGGAGTTGAATACCATGCCCGGCTTTGCCGGATCATCGGCCTATTACTTAAGGTACATGGATCCGAAGAATGATCAGGCCTTAGTAGGTCAAGAAGCCAATGCCTACTGGCAGGATGTGGATCTTTACATTGGTGGTACCGAACACGCCACCGGTCACTTGATCTACTCTCGTTTCTGGAACAAATTTTTATATGACCTGGGTAAAGTGGTGAAAGATGAGCCTTATAAGAAGTTGATTAACCAGGGGATGATACAGGGACGATCCAACTTTGTATACCGCGTAAAAGGAACCAATACCTATGTATCTTATAACTTACGTAAAGACTACGAGGTAACCGATATCCATGTGGATGTAAACATTGTGCACAACGACGTACTCGACTTGGAAGCTTTCAAAAAATGGAGCCCGGACTATGCCACTGCCGAATTTATTTTGGAAGATGGAAAATACGTGTGTGGATGGGCCGTGGAAAAAATGTCCAAGTCCATGTACAATGTGGTGAATCCGGATGTGATCATCGATCAATACGGTGCCGACACCCTTCGATTGTACGAGATGTTCCTGGGCCCATTGGAGCAATCCAAACCCTGGGATACCAATGGTATTGACGGCGTACACAAGTTCCTGCGTAAAACCTGGCGCTTGTTCTACAACGAAAATGGCTTAAACATCAGTGAGGAGAAAGCCACACCGGATGAATTGAAAGTGTTACACCGCACCATCAAGAAGATTTCGGAAGATGTGGAACGCTTCTCATTCAATACCTGTGTAAGTGCGTTCATGATTTGTGTGAACGACTTGAATGACCTGAAATGTAACAAACGGGAAATTTTGGAAACCTATGTAGCCCTGCTGGCACCCTTCGCCCCTCACCTGGCCGAAGAGTTGTGGCAAAAGGCTCTGGGACATATATCCACCGTTTGCGACACCCAATGGCCCGAGCTAAACGAAAGCTTCCTGGTGGAATCGACCATCACTTATCCGGTTTCCTTCAACGGTAAAATGCGTTTCAAACTGGATTTGCCGGCCGACATGACCAAGGAAGACATTGAAAAAGCAGCTCTCGCCCATCCCTCCTCCATCAAATGGATGGAAGGTAAGCAAGTGCGAAAGATCATTGTCGTTCCCAAAAAAATTATCAACATTGTGGTCGGATAAATGTTAGTCTCAAGGATTAATGATGTAAGAATTTTTATTCATTGATCGAAATTCAGAATTCATTTCTCTGTAAAGAATCATAAATCACATACAGATCCCCATCTGTCCATTATATATAGTATATATAAAGGTATGATGGGGATTTTTAGAACCTAAAAACATGAAAAATAAAACAGCCCTCTTCAAAGAAATAAGAAGCTATCTCTTCCTCACCATTGGCTTGGGGATTGGCTCGTTAGGCTGGACAGGTTTTTTAATTCCGGCTAAGATTGTCGGCGGCGGCTTAACGGGTATCGCCACCATCTTCTATTTCGTTGCCGGATGGGACATTGGATTAACCTCCCTGATCATCAACATCTTTTTAATCTTGTTGGCCATCCGCATTCTCGGCGCTTCCTTTGGCGTAAAAACCATCTATTGCGTGCTGGTCTTATCGGGCTTTCTATCCTTTTTACGGCCCCTCTTTGTGGAGCCCATTGTGTCTGAATTAATGATGAATGCCATCATTGGTGGTATCCTGGGCGGACTGGGGGCTGGTATTGTATTTGTCAATGGGGGCAGTACTGGCGGCGTGGATATCATCGCCATGATCATCAATAAATATAAAAACATCAGTTTGGGCCGGCTGTTATTGGGCATGGATGTGCTGATTATTTCGTCCTCCTACTTCCTGTTTCAATCCATCGAAACCATGGTATATGGCTACATGACCATGGCCATTTTGGCCTATACCGTAGACATGGTGATTTCAGGAAACAGACAGACCGTTCAGTTTTTCATTATCTCCAATAAATATGAAGAAATTCGCAAATCCGTTATTTTTGATGCCAATCGCGGTTTGACGGTTCTGCACGGCACCGGTGGCTATTCCGGCGAAGATGTGAAAGTTCTCATGGTCATCGGCCGAAAAAGTGAATCACAGGTTGTTTTCCGGATTGTGAAGGAAATTGATCCGGAAGCATTCATTACCATGGGCAACGTAATGGGGGTTTATGGAAAAGGATTTGATAAAATAAAAATATAGCTTGAGCCCGGTTTTCCGGGCTTCTTTTTATATATTGGCCCCCGTCTAAAATTTCTCAAGTATAATGAAGAAAAGAGTTTTGTATTTCGCTCTGCCTGCACTGGCCATTGCTATTCCTCTCGTATTGTTTTTGATTAATCGTTATCAACACCCAGTTTCACCCATTACCAGTGAAACACTGGATTCCATGCAAATCGTAGAGATCCCTGAACCGGAATTATTATACGGACTACCCAAAGACTCTTTCCTCATTGAAGGCAATCGCATTACACGCAATCAAAATCTGGCTGACATTTTTCTAAAAGCAGGCATTGATTACCCCACTATTCATAAGATTGTTCAAAAAACAAAACCGGTCTTTGATGTGCGCAAAATAAAAGTGGGCAACCACTATTCGCTTTTCATATCGGGTGATACAACCCAACAGCTCCAACACTTTGTGTATGAAATAGACAACACCGATTACATGGTGGTCTCACTGGCCGACTCAATAAATGTCTATCGCGAGGCGAAAGAAATTGTCACCATACCGAAAACAGCTACCGGCGTAATCACTTCGTCCCTGTGGAATGCTATGACCGACAATGGCGTGCATCCCGTTTTAGCCATTGAATTATCGGAAATATACGCCTGGACAGTAGACTTCTTTGGCATTGAGAAAGGCGACTATTTTAAAGTAATGTACGATGAAAATTACGTAGACAGTACTTCCATTGGCGTCGGGAAAGTACATGCGGCTTTATTTCACCATCGCGGGCGTGACTATTACGCCTTTAATTTTGAAGAAGACAGCGCCTGGAATTTCTTCGATGAAGAAGGACAAAGCTTACGTAAAGCGTTCCTGAAAGCACCTTTAAAGTTTTCTCGAATTAGCAGTAAGTTTTCCAACAGCCGCTTGCATCCGGTATTGAAAATCCGCCGTCCACATCATGGAATAGACTATGCCGCACCATCCGGAACACCCGTTTATGCCTTAGGCGATGGTCGGGTGATCGATAAATCCTATCAAAAACGAGGAGGTGGCAATTATATAAAAATCAAACATAACAGCGTATACTCCACCGTTTACATGCACCTGAAAGGGTTTGCCAAAGGACTGAACAAAGGTGATCACGTACAGCAAGGACAACTAATTGGTTATGTGGGCTCCACTGGTTTATCAACGGGCCCGCATCTGGATTTCCGAGTTTTTAAAAATGGCAAACCGGTGGACCCACTTAAAATCGATGCACCTCCCGTGGAACCCGTTAAGGAAGAGAACCGTTCACAATACAACACTTTCATTCAACCACTCCAAATAAGCCTGGATAGTTTGGTTCTACAGCAGAATTAATCAACAACTAACTGATAATTAAAAAGGCTCCGCATCATCCGGAGCCTTTTGTTATATCTATTACACGGTATTATTACATCGATTGATACTTTACAAAAGTAACGACTCCACTACTTTCGGAAAATAGTCAAATTCGAGCTGATGAATCTTGCGGGCCACATCAGCGGCTGAGTCCGTAGGTTCTACTGTACAAGTTGTTTGCAGAATAACTGCGCCTTCATCGTAGTGTTCATCCACAAAATGAATTGTAATACCCGTCTCGCTTTCCTTATTATCCACGACGGCCTGATGCACATGCTCACCATACATTCCTTTGCCACCATATTTTGGCAATAAGGCTGGATGAATATTAATAATTCGACGTGGAAATGCCTGAACAATGTCGGAAGGAACCAACCACAAGAAGCCGGCCAGCACAATCAAATCGGGCGCAATCCCTTGCAATTGCTCTAAAACCGAGCCTGTTTCCCTGAATTCCTTTCGACCAAACACTTGACAAGGCACACCTAGGCGACTACATCTCTCTATAACATAGGCATTTGGGTTGTTTGTCAACACCAAACTTATTTCGACTTCATCCTTTTCGGCAAAGAAATTGACAATATTTTCAACATTGGAACCCGACCCGGACGCAAACAGGACTATCTTTTTCATTATCTTTAACTTACAGCAGCATTTTTACCCCATAAAACAGCGTAAAATTAGGAAAAAAGCGCCTCTCTTTTACAATTTCTTTACATGATATTTGAATTATTATCGGCAAATGTATTTCTTTGCAAAGTTGTTTAAAAACATTTTATTAGTATTAATTTAAATCTTAGAGCTATGTCAGACATTGCATCAAGAGTAAAAGCAATCATCGTAGACAAGTTGGGAGTTGATGAAACCGAAGTTACACCAGAAGCTAGCTTCACAAATGACTTAGGTGCTGACTCTCTTGACACTGTAGAACTGATTATGGAATTCGAAAAAGAATTCAACATCGCCATTCCAGATGATCAAGCAGAAAACATCGGTACCGTTGGTGATGCGATTTCTTATATCGAAGAGAACGCAAAGTAAGAAAGAGTAGGATACGTTAAAAGTAGTTATGGAGTTAAAAAGAGTAGTTGTTACGGGGCTTGGTGCCATCACCCCATTAGGTAAAACAGTAGACGAATTCTGGAAAAACCTTGTCAATGGCGTGAGTGGTGCTGCACCTATTACTCAATTTGACGCCACGAAGTTTAAAACACAATTTGCTTGTGAAGTAAAGGGGTACAACGCCAACGATTACTTCGATCGTAAAGAAGCCCGGAAACTGGATCTTTACGCTCAGTACGCGATGATTGCTGCCGACCAGGCTATTGCAGATGCAAAACTAGATCCGGAACAATTGGATGTAGACATGGTTGGTGTGATCTGGGGTACAGGTATTGGGGGCTTGATCACTTTCTTTGAAGAAGTCACAGGATATACAAAGGGCGATGGAACACCACGTTTCAGCCCTTTTTTCATTCCGAAAATGATTGCTGATATTGCCCCTGGCCATATTTCGATGAAACATGGTTTTAGAGGTCCTAATTTCGGCACCGTTTCGGCATGTGCTTCTTCAACAAATGCCATTGCCGATGCATATAATTTAATTCGCCTTGGCAAAGCAAATGTGTTTGTAACCGGTGGTTCGGAAGCTGTGATTAATGAAGCCGGTGTTGGTGGATTTAACGCGATGCAAGCTTTGTCAACCCGTAATGACGATCCCCAAACAGCATCACGCCCTTTTGATAAAGGACGCGATGGTTTTGTGATGGGCGAAGGTGGTGCTTCGTTAATTCTTGAAGAATATGAGCACGCCATAGCTCGTGGTGCAACCATTTACTGTGAGGTAGTGGGTACAGGCATGACGGCTGATGCACATCACTTGACGGCTCCACACCCAGAAGGACTGGGAGCCAAAAGAGTAATGGAGAATGCGTTGAAGGATGGAGGTATTGATCCAACGGAGGTAGACTATATCAATGTTCATGGTACATCTACACCACTTGGTGATATCGCCGAAACAAAAGCTATTAAGCATGTTTTTGGTGATCATGCCTTTAAACTGAACATAAGTTCAACCAAATCTATGACCGGGCACTTACTGGGAGCTGCAGGGGCTATTGAGTCAATTGCATGTATTCTGGCCATTAAAAATGGAATTGTGCCTCCAACCATTAACCACTTTGAAAACGATCCCGAAATTGACAATGCGCTGAACTTTACTTTAGGAAAAGCGCAGGAGCGTGAAGTAAAAGTGGCTTTATCCAATACTTTTGGATTTGGTGGTCACAACGCATCTGTGGTATTTAAAGCATTGTAATTAAGTTGTGTTTAAACCGCTTATGCACATTATAAAACTTTTTTCCCTACGGGGAAAAAAGTTTTATAATTCTATGAAGGCTGTTACCGGCTTTCGACCCGTAAACCTGAATTTATACGAACAAGCCTTTGTTCACAAATCGGCCATGATTAAAGGGGCCGATGGTAAATTCATCAATAATGAGCGATTAGAGTTTCTGGGTGATGCCATATTGGGATCTATTGTAGCCGAAGAGCTTTTCAAACGCTTTCCTCGTCGTGACGAAGGATTCCTTACTAAAACACGATCGCGCATCGTCAATCGTTCGCTTTTGAACGAAATTGCCCTTCGCATGGGTTTTGGACAATGGATTAAATCACAGTCCCAAATTGACATCTCACAAACCAGTATTCCAGGTGATGCTTTGGAAGCAATTGTTGGCGCCGTCTATCTGGATCTGGGTTATCGCAAGTGTCAACAATTTGTACTTGATAAAATAATTATTCCACACATCAACCTCAATAAGATTGCCAAAAAGGACACCAACTACAAGTCGCTTCTCATTGAATGGGGTCAGAAACAAAAAAAGATCATCAACTTCATGACCGAGGAGCAACACGTTTCCAATGGTTCAGCTCCCATTTTTATGGCAATTGCCATCATCGATGACGAACCGGCCGGGGAAGGAAAAGGCTTTTCGAAAAAAGAAGCGCAACAAAACGCCGCCCGTCAGGCACTAAAAAAAGTATAACACCAACCTCACGCTACACATCTTTTTCGTACATTGGCACCTATCAATCAGATAGCTGCCCTATGAAAACGAATACACAAGCCGCCTCCTGCTATTTGGGACTAATGTGCCAAAGTAGTATTCATGCTTTAATCACTCAATTGTCAATTCAAATAGACTGTTCGATACAAGAAGCCTCTCCCATTACTTTCCCATCGGCTCAAAATACAACCATACAAAGGCAGTTTTTCACGGGTTCAATAAACAATGGCACGATTGAAATTTCACTTATTCCAATCGATTTTATAATTGGCCGCCTTTTGGCCATACCGGCCGGCATCGATGTCCTGATGATTCTGGATGGTTACCAACAAAAAGACATAGAATGGCTCAAATGCACTCTTAAAAATTTAGATCCGGTTAAAGGCGTATTTGAATTACCTATTTTAACAAGAACAAAAATGACAGCACATAATCTTAGCTTATCACCCATGAAAATGAGGAAAATCGCTGTTAATTAATGTTAATCACCATTATTAATCCGTTCAGGCTGCTATTTTTGCTTCATGAGTAAAAAGTTTATTCTTGGGTTGACTATTGCCATGGCCATCGCGCTGGTAGGCTTAACATATATTCAAACGATTTGGATTTTAAATGCCACGAAACTGAAGCAGGATCAATTTGACCAATTGGTGCGTCAGGCAATGGATGATGTTATTCAAAAATTGGAAAACGAAGAAGAAAAAAGCCTGTTCAATCGTTACAACTTTAGTGACATTAGCCGAAACTTTCCCCCGCACCTTCGCCCCAATAACAAATACCTCAACAGCAAATCAAATAAAAACTTAACAACAGAAGAACAAGCCTTTGATAATTTCTCCATTCGTTTTAATATTTCCGGCGATTACAATCTGAAAACATACAAACACGATTCTTTAGTACTAGATGTCAAAGGCAGTACTTCCTTAAGACTAACGGAACATTCCGATCCTTTCACCGGTGCGTTTAGTGCCTTACAACAAGAATGGCGCACCCAAATGCAAGATGAGCAAAAAGTTTTTCTGAAATCATTAGTAGAGGACATCCCCATTGAAAATAGACTCAATAAAATCCTTCTGGATAACTACTTATTTACGGCACTAGATGACAAAGGCATCCGTCTTTCCCATGAATTTGCCATCATCAATTCCAAAGGTGATATCGTTTATCAAACGGAGAGTTACAATGCCGAAAAGGCTGCTGATATCTATCAAAAAATGCTCTTCCCTAAAGACAAGCATGCCAAGGCCAATTTTATCCGTCTTCAGTTCCAGGATAAACCCAACTATCTGATGGAATCAATGGAGCTAGTGATCCCATCAGCTGCCTTCACTTTAATCATGATATTGTTATCGATTGTGACTTTAATCACGATCGTACGTCAGAAACGACTGGATCAAATTAAAAACGATTTCATCAACAACATGACTCATGAGTTTAAAACACCTATTTCTACTATTTCATTGGCATCCCAAATGCTAAAGGACGGCAGTGTTGCTAAAACACCCCGCACTCTGCAACATATTTCCAGCGTTATACAAGATGAAAGTAAGCGTCTGAGTTTTCAGGTTGAAAAGATCCTACAAATGGCTATCTTTGAAAAAGGTAAATCCGGCCTAAAGCTCAAAAAAGTTGATGCTAATGAAATTATTCATAACGTCACCAATAATTTTCGAATTAAAGTTGAAAACAAACAAGGAAAAATTATTGAACGTTTAGAAGCAAAAAACAGCAATGTTATCGTTGATGAAGTCCATTTTACCAATGTTATTTATAACTTGCTCGACAACGCTGTGAAATACCGAAAAGGCGCTCCTGTGCTTTACGTAAAAACATGGAACAAAAACAATGGCATTGTTATATCTGTTAAAGATAATGGCATGGGTATATCAAAGGATAACTTAAAACGAATTTTTGAAAAGTTTTACCGCGTTCCAACAGGGAATGTTCACAATGTAAAAGGATTTGGACTGGGATTGGCCTACGTTAAAAAAATAATTGAGGACCATGGCGGTCAAATCTCCGTTGAAAGTGAAACAAATGTTGGCACAAAGTTTGACATCTTCTTACCGCTAAAACAAACTAAAGAATGGAAAAAGAATATAAAATTCTCCTAACCGAAGACGACGAAAACTTAGGAATGCTTTTAAGAGAATACCTTCAGGCAAAAGGCTATGAAACCGACTTATTGCCTGACGGCGAAGAAGGCTATAAGGCTTTTATGTCAAAAAAATATGACCTTTGTATCCTGGATGTCATGATGCCTAAGAAAGATGGATTTTCCTTAGCAAAAGACATCCGCATGGTAAATACAGAAGTGCCGATTATTTTTCTTACTGCAAAATCTTTAAAAGAAGATATTTTCCAAGGCTTTAAAATTGGTGCAGATGATTATTTAACAAAACCCTTTAGTATGGAAGAATTACTTTTCCGTCTGGAAGCGATTTTAAGACGTACGAAAGGTGGCAATACAGCTCAGGAATTCTATCAATTGGGAAAATACAAGTTCGATACCCAAAAGCAACAACTATTGGATGGTGATCTATTAATCAAATTGACTACCAAAGAGTCTGAGTTATTGAAATTACTTTGCACCAATGCCAATAAAGTATTAGAGCGTAACTTCGCTTTAAAAACCATTTGGGTGGATGACAACTACTTCAATGCACGAAGCATGGATGTTTATATCACAAAGCTGAGAAAACACTTAAAAGATGAGCCGAGTGTGGAAATCATCAACGTTCATGGAAAAGGATACAAACTAGTGATGTAATCAAATTAAGATATAAGAAAAGCCGCTTTGCAAAGCGGCTTTTTTGTATGGTAATTTCCTGAATTAATCAAGCTTTAAGACAGCCAGGAAGGCCTTTTGAGGCACTTCCACGTTCCCTACCTGCTTCATCCGTTTCTTTCCTTTTTTCTGTTTTTCAAGCAATTTACGTTTACGCGAGATATCTCCACCATAACATTTAGCCGTCACATCTTTACGAACCGCTTTAACCGTTTCACGTGCGATAATCTTTGCACCAATAGCAGCTTGAATGGCAATATCAAATTGTTGGCGTGGGATCAACTCCTTCAACTTCTCACACATGCGACGCCCAAAGTTTTGAGCATTGTCAAAGTGAATAAGCGAAGACAAAGCATCTACACTCTCCCCATTGAGTAGAATATCTAGTCTCACTAATTTAGCTACTCTAAAACCGATGGGATGATAATCGAATGAAGCATATCCCTTAGAGATACTCTTTAGTTTATCGTAGAAATCGAACACAATTTCAGCCAATGGCATATCAAATTCCAAATCGACCCGATCAGAAGTCAGGTAATGCTGCTTCATCAACTCACCACGCTTCCCTAAACAAAGCGACATGATACTTCCAATATATTCAGACTTGGTAATTACAGAAGCCCGGATATACGGTTCCTCGACATTATCCAAAATTGTTGGTTCAGGTAACTCAGAGGGCGTATGGATATTAATAACTTCCCCTTTTTTGGTATGTGCGATATATGGTACGTTTGGCACAGTCGTGATAACCGCCATATCAAACTCACGATCCAGGCGTTCCTGAATGATTTCCATGTGCAATAAACCCAAAAAGCCACATCGGAACCCAAAACCTAACGCAGCAGAGGATTCAGGCTCATAGGTCAAAGAGGCATCATTCAATTGAAGCTTCTCCATGGCGGCCCGCAAATCCTCATAATCTTCAGCATCGATCGGATATACACCAGCAAAAACCATTGGCTTCACTTCTTCGAACCCACCTATTGCTGTTTGACAGGCATTTTTTACATGGGTAATGGTATCACCCACTTTAACTTCTTTACTGGTTTTGATCCCGGAAATAATATACCCTACATCACCTGTACTTAGCTTCTTTCGAGGCTCCATGGTCAATCGCAAAACACCGACTTCATCGGCTACATACTGCTTCCCGGTAGCGGCAAATTTAACCAGTTCTCCTTTTCCGATTTCACCATTTACCACTTTGAAGTAGGCTATAATACCGCGGAAGGAATTAAAAACAGAATCAAAAATCAGACATTGCAACGGAGCTTCCGGATCTCCAACCGGAGCAGGAATGCGAGCGATAATGCCAGACAAAATATCGTAAACCCCTTCGCCTGTTTTACCACTTGCACGAATAATATCTTCCCGATCACACCCAATCAAATCAATAATCTGATCTTCCACCTCTTCGGGCATGGCATTGGGTAAATCCATTTTATTCAGGATCGGAATAATTGTTAAATCATGCTCAATAGCCTGATACAGATTGGAAATTGTTTGCGCCTGAATGCCCTGGGTTGCGTCAACTATTAACAAGGCACCCTCACACGCCGCAATAGAGCGGGATACTTCATAGGAGAAATCAACGTGTCCGGGGGTATCAATAAGATTCAATACATACTTTTCCCCTTCCAGTTCATAATCCATCTGAATCGCATGACTTTTAATTGTTATGCCACGTTCCCGTTCCAGATCCATATCATCCAGAACTTGCGCCTTGGCATCCTTCTCCGAAACCGTTTTGGTAAACTCCAACAACCTATCAGCCAATGTACTTTTCCCATGATCAATGTGGGCGATGATACAAAAATTCCGTATATTTTTCATGTACTATTATTTTCTTATCTATCTGCGGACAATCCACTACTTCTGTCCATTCAGGTTTGCAAAGATACTCATTTCCATCAATTTTATTAACAAGTAGCCGGTCGTGAACACTTAAAAAAACAGAGCCGTGGATCATTAATATTCTGGCAGTTACAACGACCCCTTTGACCATCTTTATTTATTTGGTGCATATCTAATCGTTCAGCCAATCATAATTTCTACCTTTATCCTCGTAAATTTTATTTCATGCACACAATTGTTGTTACGGGCTGCGCCGGCTTTATTGGCTCTCATTTAAGCGAACTATTAATAGATCAAGGCTATAAAGTTATTGGTATTGATAATTTCGATCCTTTTTATCCCCGAAAAATCAAGGAAGCAAATATAAATCAGCTCATGAAACATGACCACTTTGTTTTCATTGAAGCAGATTTAACTGATCAACAAAAGTGCTTTAACTATATCCATCAAGCTGAAGTAGTTATTCATCTGGCAGGCAAAGCCGGTGTGCGCCCATCCATTTTAAAACCACAACAATATATTGATCACAATATCACGGCCACGAAAAACACATTGGAAGCCATGCGTAAAAATGGGATCAAAAAAATGCTATTTGCCAGTTCCTCTTCGATATATGGAAATAATCCCAATATGCCGTGGCATGAGTCATTGAATGTTGATAACCCCATATCGCCCTATGCATTTAGTAAAAAATCCTGTGAACTATTGAATCACACCTACCATCACCTGTATAATTTAGATATTCTTAATTTAAGATTCTTCACTGTTTTTGGACCGCGACAACGTCCCGACTTAGCCATCCATAAATTTGTAAAATTGATTGAAAGGGGAGATGAGATTACCATGTATGGGGATGGTAAAACAGCGCGTGATTATACCTATGTAGAAGACACTTGCAGTGGCATCATGAAAGCCTTGAATTACATCCTAAATCATGAAAGTGTATTTGACACCCTCAACCTTGGGCATCATCATCCTGTTCAGCTAGGCGATTTAATCAAGATGATTGGCGAAGCCACGGGTGTGACTCCGAAGATAAAAAAATTACCCATGCAGCCAGGAGATGTTGATAGGACTTACGCTGACATATCAAAAGCCCAGGAACTCATTGGTTATTGTCCCAAGACTAAAATGATCGATGGCATTAAAGAATTTGTCAAGTGGTACCGGCAAACTCCGGTCACTAAAGAAAACTAAACTCTGAATAAATCAAACTAAAAAGGGAGCCTCACAGGCTCCCTTTTTAGTTATATATGATGAGTAATGATTACATCATTCCTGGCATTCCGCCACCCATTCCGCCACCCATTGGCATGGCAGGAGCATCTTCTTTCTCTTCCACTAACACACACTCTGTAGTCAGGAACATTCCTGCAATAGAGGCGGCATTTTCCAAAGCAATACGAGTTACTTTAGCTGGATCGATCACACCACTTTCAAATAAATTTTCGAAACGATCAAAACGGGCATTATAACCGAAATCACCTTCGCCTTCAGATACCTTATGAACAATCACAGCACCCTCTTTACCGGCATTGAATACAATTTGACGCATTGGCTCTTCAATGGCACGCTTCACGATTTCGATACCAGTCGTTTCATCTTCTGTTTCACCAGTTAATCCTTCCAACGATTCAATGGCGCGAATATAAGCCACACCACCACCAGGAACGATTCCTTCTTCAACAGCTGCACGAGTAGCACTTAATGCATCATCCACACGGTCTTTTTTCTCTTTCATTTCCACTTCGGAAGCAGCACCTACGTACAATACGGCAACACCACCGGCCAATTTAGCCAAACGCTCCTGCAACTTCTCTCTGTCATAGTCAGAAGTGGTATTGGCAATCTGCGATTTGATCTGATTAGCACGTGCTTCAATGGCCTCTCTTGAACCTACACCATTCACAATGGTTGTATTTTCTTTATCGATAGCTACTTTCTCAGCCTGACCTAACATCTCTAAAGTTGCACTCTCCAATTTCAAGCCCGTCTCTTCAGAAATAACAGTACCACCAGTCAATACGGCGATATCCTGCAACATTTCTTTGCGACGATCGCCAAAGCCAGGAGCTTTAACCGCTGCTACTTTTAATGAACCTCTCAAACGGTTAACAACCAAGGTAGCCAATGCTTCTCCATCCACATCTTCAGCAATGATCATCAATGGACGACCAGCCTGAGCGGTTTGCTCCAACACAGGAAGAAGATCTTTCATAGTAGAAATCTTCTTGTCGTGGATCAGAATCATTGGATTCTCCAAATCAGCTTCCATTTTTTCAGTATTGGTCACGAAATACGGAGAAATATAACCACGGTCGAATTGCATTCCTTCTACAACTTCAACAGTTGTCTCAGTTCCTTTAGCTTCTTCGACAGTAATGACACCTTCTTTACCCACTTTTTCCATGGCCAAAGCAATCAGCTTACCGATTTCGTTATCGTTATTAGCTGAAATACTAGCAACCTGCTCAATCTTCTCGCTGTGCTCTCCAACTTCTTTGGATTGCTCTTTAATATGCTTTACAACAGCACGCACTGCTTTGTCAATCCCTTTTTTCAATTCCATTGGATTGGCACCAGCCGTTACGTTTTTCAAACCTACATTAATAATCGACTGCGCCAAAACTGTAGCAGTGGTTGTTCCATCACCGGCATCATCACCCGTTTTAGAAGCCACTTCTTTCACCATTTGCGCACCCATATTAGCATAAGGATCTGATAATTCAATCTCCTTCGCTACAGACACACCATCTTTAGTGATAGCAGGTGCTCCAAATTTCTTATCAATAACAACGTTTCTTCCTTTAGGACCCAATGTTACTTTTACCGCATTGGCCAACTCGTCCACACCTTTTTTAAGTAGATCACGAGCTTCGATATTAAATTTTATTTCTTTAGCCATTTTATAATCTTTTTAATCTATTTCGAAAATTAAAGAATATACAATACATCAGTTTGAGAGATCAACAAATAGTCCACCCCATTAATTGACAACTCAGTACCAGAATATTTACCATACAATACCACATCACCAACTTTCACTTCCATTGGCTCATCTGCTTTAGCTTCACCCGCTAAAATCACCTCACCCTGCAATGGCTTTTCCTTTGCTGAATCAGGAATAATGATACCACTAGAAGTTTTTTCTTCAGCTGCCTGTGGTTTTACCAAAATCTTTCCGGCTAGAACCTTTCCTTTTAATTCTGACATATCTATTTAAATTTAAATGATTAAACAATTATAGTTAATTGAATGGGGTTTGATCAGAAAGTATGCCAAACCAATTTACAACTATTTTTCAGGTAAAACACAGCCATTTTTTCAGTTGTCTGCCAAAACAACATTTTTTCAAAGGATTCATTCCCTTGATAACGAACAAAAAAAAGAGTGTCAGACTGTACCTGACAGTCTGACACTCCCTATCTTTTAAAAACGCTCGTCTTATTTTTTATCTTCCGAAGCTTCTGTATTATTCTCATCCCCTTGTGCCGGAGCTGGGAAAGCAGCTGGTTGTTCAGTCTGAGTAGGCTGCATAGTTGGTAATTTTTCGTCAATCATAGCCCCTTTTTGCTCATTTTTTGGCAAGAACAATACAGCTACAAAGGCCAATACCATCAATGCACCTGCTAAGGTCCAGGTTGCTTTTTCAAGGAAATCAGTGGTTTTTCGAACCCCCATCATCTGATTGGAAGCAGAGAAATTAGATGCCAAGCCTCCTCCTTTTGAGTTCTGAACCAAAACGATAAGAACCAGTAGTATGCTGACAATAATAGTCAGTATCGAAATAAACGAATACATATTTCTATTTTTTATTGTTGATAATTAATTTTTCCAATTCACTAATTTGATCCGCAAAGTAAGTATTTTTTTCGGGATATTTCAAACGTAACTTTTCGAATATACTGATTGCTTTATTATAATGTTTTTGCTTAATATAAATGCCGGCTAAGGTTTCGGACATCAGGTCATCCGTATCATTGGTTGCGGATGCCACCTGATCATTGATGGAAGAAATTTCGGGTTCCCGCTTTTCAACCGGAATTATCCGGGGCCGTTCCATACTTAAAAAATTATCAATGATCTGTTGACTTCTTTTCGGAACCGGCTTTTCCTCCTGCTTATCTTCCTGATGAATTGGCACATGTTGCAACATATTCAGCCAATCCGAAAAAGAACGATTCTCCCCTGTCACTTCATGATAAGCTCTACTTTCCGCCAATTGATAACTAGACGTTTCGGAAGTTTCATAATCCAGAAATGCCTCATTCGTGAGTTTTTGCTCATTGGCGGAGAAGGTAATCTCTTCCGCTTTAGCCGGGGGTATGGGTGTTGAAAAATCAACACTGGACCCATCGGCTGTTTGATACACATCCGTCGACTGAAAATAATTAGAAACTGACTTTACTTTGGTGGAGACTTCAATGGAAGATAATGGTGATTGATCACTTGCGATTTCCGCTTCAGCGCCTGACACAGCCACTTCATGGATCGGAGCAGCATCGACCAGCCTGGCAGCTTGATCTGAAATGAGTGATTCAGCCGATTGATCGACTTCAATCGTTTCTTCTATTTTTTCAGCAGGTTTGTGAATTAAGTCAAATAAACGCGCCCGATCTGAAATGTGAGCAGCCGCCAATTTCAGTTCGCTATTATACCGGACATGATCCAGCATGTGCAGATTTTTGACCAACAGTATACGGCCTGCCTGAAACCAGGGATATTCCGTCACAATATCAGTCAGCGACGGAAGCGTTTCCTTATCCAGTTTATCGGGGTGCTTAACCAGGTCAAAAAAATGTGATCTATTCATTTATTTTGTGACGTACTTTTATTACAGGGCATGCCTTTCAAACCATCTACACCTTGTTATTCAAGTGCTTATTTGCATCAAAAACAAATCCCTACCAGTCTGAAAATGTTTTATTAAAAATGTTCTCGGTTATTTCTTCAATGATTTCCCCGACATACTCCTCTTCCACATCATTAATATTCAAAGAAGAGTCAAATTCGCGAAACCCCGAAAAAGAAGATTCCCAATTCAACTTTGGATCTTTATAATTTTTATACCGGACTTTCACCGTAACGGTCAATCGCGTCATGGCCGACAAGGCATCCGCCTGAATAGCCATAGGCCGAACATCATAGCCGGTAATCTCACCGGAGAAATCCACATCTCCAGTACCATTTTTTAAAATCAATCGAGATTCCTGAGTCACACGATCCTTTAAACCCTCGGTGAAATTCTGACTCAAGGTTGGATTGATCAAGGGAGCGCGATTCTCAAAATATTGCACCGAGAAATTCTTAATGTTATCCGGGATAGAAGCCCCACTCATGGTTACATTAATAGCACATCCCCCCAGCAGAGTGGCTAAAATTACAATTGCAATTAGATTTAAATACTTCATCTTATCCTTCTATCTGATATTCTTTAATTTTTCGATACAATGTACGTTCCGAAATCCCCAATTCCTGCGCGGCTTGTTTGCGTTTACCATTGTATTTTCCCAATGCTTTCTGGATCATCTCAATTTCCTTATCAGCCAGCGACAGTGATTCTTCCACAAACTCTTCCGTATCCTCAATTCCTTCCTCTTCATCCGGGGCTGAATACTGAACAGGTGCTGTTTTTTTGGACGACACAAACTCCCCTTCCTCTGTGCGATATAATTTTTGGATGATGTGGGCATGCTCTTCCTGCATGCTGGCAGATCCACCTTCCATAATTTCCAACACCAGCTTTTTCAGATCGTTCATGTCTTTCTTCATATCGAAGAGCACCTTGTACAAGATTTCACGCTCCGTGCTGAAGTTGGTCTCTTCGCTGGTTTTATTCCCAACAATGGCAGGCAGGTTTTCGCCCCTCTGAAAGGGTAGGTATCCTCTCAAACTATCCGCATCAATCTCACGTTTTTGTTCGATGACAGAGATTTGCTCGGTTATATTTTTCAATTGTCGAATATTACCCGGCCATCGATAGCGCATCAACAACTCTTTCCCTTCATCATCCAAACGAATAGCCGGCATGCGGTATCGGTCGGCAAAATCATTGGAAAATTTCCGGAATAATAAATAGATATCCTCCGAACGATCCCTCAAAGGTGGAATAATAATGGGCACACTGCTTAACCGGTAATACAAATCTTCGCGGAACTTACCTTCTTTAATGGCCCGTTCCATTTGCACATTGGTGGCAGCCACAACCCGCACATCCGTTTTCATTACTTTAGAAGATCCCACTTTGATGAACTCTCCGGCTTCCAGCACGCGCAACAAACGCACCTGTGTGGACAAGGGCAATTCACCAATTTCATCTAAAAAAATAGTGCCGCCATTGGCCTCTTCAAAATACCCTTTCCGATCGGAAAGAGCTCCTGTAAACGCTCCTTTTTCGTGACCAAACAACTCTGAGTCAATGGTTCCTTCCGGAATAGCGCCACAGTTAACAGCGATATAAGGCCCATGCTTGCGCGAACTATACGTGTGAATAATCTGTGGAAAGGACTCCTTACCCGTCCCACTTTCACCGGTAATTAAGACCGACAAATCCGTAGGTGCCACTTGAACAGCAACATCAATAGCCCGATTCAGCCCGTAAGCATTGCCGATAATTCCAAATCGTTGTTTGATTTGTTGTACATCCATGTGAACTGCTATTTTTTCAGGTTTACCTGACAAAGTTACAATTCTCATGCTTTTTTCGAGGAAATTAGTAAAAGTATTTTGCAGAGGCCGCCCTGCTAAGAAATATCTTTTAAATTTACGTATCTAATTAACGAGACCATCAAAATGAACACACAATTGATATTAGGATTGATCCCCGCCCGGTTCGGATCGACCCGCTTCCCCGGTAAACCACTTGCCAATATTGGTGGAAAACCCATGATTCAAAGGGTATATGAACAAACCAAACAGCAACTGACCCATGTTTATGTAGCTACAGATGACGCCCGCATAGAAGAAGCCGTTAAAAAGTTTGGCGGACGGGTAGTCATGACTTCCACCCATCACCAAAGTGGTACGGATCGCTGCGCTGAAGCACTCGACACCATTGAAAAACAAGAAAACATTAAATTTCACGCGGTGATTAATATTCAAGGTGATGAGCCATTTATTAATCCGGCGCAAATTGAAGCGGTCACTCATTGCTTCAGCAGTCCGGAAACACAATTGGCTACCTTAGTGAAAGCTATCGATAAAACAGAGGACCTCTTTAATCCCAACAAACCAAAGGTGGTTATTGGTTCCGGTCAGCAAGCCTTGTATTTCAGCCGCTCCCCCATTCCCTATTTCAGAGGTACACCTGAAGAGCATTGGATTGAGAAACACAAATACTACAACCACATTGGCCTTTACGGATACCGTTCGGATGTATTAAGAGCGATTACAAAGCTGGAACAGTCACCGCTTGAACTGGCTGAATCGCTCGAACAGTTGCGTTGGTTAGAAAATGGATACCACATTCAAGTGAAAGAAACACTCAGTGAAAGCATCTCCATTGACACACCGGAAGACCTTGAAAACCTGATCCGATCAGGATTAATTTAAAAACCATGAAGACACCTAACCTCATTGAAACCGACATGTGGCTCAAACCCTTTGAGTCAGATATTATCTCACAACAAATTCGCTTTAAAGATAAACTGGATGAAATTGAACAGTTTTCAGGAAGCCTGAAAACCTTTGCCAGCACCCACCATTATTTGGGTTTGCATGCCACAACGGATGGCTGGATCTTCAGAGAGTGGGCACCCAATGCCACCAGCCTTTATGTCACCGGTGATTTCACCAATTGGCAATTGCTGGATAAATTTAAACTACACCAGTTGGATGATGGCCTTTGGGAATTAAACCTACCCCCAGAAGCCATTACTCATGGGGATAAGTTTAAACTTCATATTTTTTGGGAAGGCGGAAACGGCTATCGCTTGCCGTCGCATGCCAACAGAGTTGTTCAGGATGCAGAAACCCTGGTGTATGATGCCCAGGTGTGGTCACCCCAGCACCCATACATTTGGCAAGACCAAGCGTTTCAGCCAACCAGGGACATGCCAATCATTTACGAAGCACACATTGGCATGTCCTCAGAGGATGAAAAAGTATCCGGTTTCAAAGAGTTTACCGAAACGATCCTTCCTCGCATAAAAGAACTCGGCTACAATACCATTCAATTAATGGCTATCCAGGAACACCCCTATTATGGCAGTTTTGGATACCACGTATCGAATTTTTTCGCGGTCTCTTCCCGGTTTGGAACACCGGAAGAGCTCAAACAGCTGATTGATACCGCCCACCAAATGGGCCTCACCGTTATTATGGACATTGTCCATTCGCACGCCGTCCGCAATGAACTGGAAGGACTCAGTCTGTTTGATGGGAAGGACGACCTCTATTTTTATGGGGGTGCAAAGGGCTTACATCCGGCCTGGGACAGTCGTTGTTTCAACTATGAGAAGAGGGAAGTGCTGCAATTCCTGTTATCCAATTGCGCGTTTTGGCTGGAGGAATTTCACTTTGACGGCTACCGTTTCGATGGGGTTACCAGTATGTTATACTACGACCATGGCCTCGGTAAAAATTTTGTGGAATATGGCGATTACTTTTCTGGTTCTACCGATCCTCATGCCCTCACCTATTTAATGCTGGCCAATTACCTGATTCATCAACTAAAACCGTCTGCCTTAACCATTGCCGAAGAGATGAGTGGCTATCCCGGCATAGCCGGTAAAATCGAAGATGGCGGCATTGGCTTTGACTACCGCTTATCCATGGGGATACCTGATTTTTGGATTAAGCTCATCAAGGAACAACCGGACGAAACCTGGAATGTGGCACAAATCTACCATGAACTGTCGCAACACCGGGTGGAGGAAAAAACCATTTCCTATGCAGAATCGCATGACCAGGCACTGGTTGGTGATAAGACCATTATTTTCCGGTTGGCCGATAAGGACATGTATGATAAAATGGCCATTCACACGCCCAGTATCATTGTGGATCGGGCCCTAGCGCTGCATAAAATGATCCGCTTAATTACCCTTGGAACCAGTCCTGGAGGCTATCTGAACTTTATGGGCAATGAATTTGGCCATCCCGAATGGATTGACTTTCCACGGGCCGGGAATAATTCCTCCTACCAATATGCCCGCCGTCAATGGTCATTGGCCGATCACCCGGAATTGAAATACCACTACCTCCAGGCCTTCGATAAAGGCATGATTCAGTTGGTGCATGCGACTAATTTTATGGCTTCTCCCAATTACAAACACCTGGCCCGTGAAGAAGATCAGGTGTTGGCTTTTTCAAGGGGTGAATATTTATTTGTATTTAACTTCAGTCCGGATCGTTCATATACCGATTACGGCATTCCGGTTTCTGCGGGGAAATACCAATTGGTTCTATGCACCGATCAACCTGAATTTGGCGGCTTTGACCGTGTGGACCGGCGTTCTATGTATTATTCGCAGCCCTTACCGTTGGACCCTAAACAGCATCAATTATTACTTTACTTACCGGCACGCACGGGTTCTGTTTTTCAAAAGAAGCACATCAGAAGCGTTCATTAAACGGAAGTTATCTGGCCCAAACAACCAGCAAGTTATCCTTTTGAATTCATCCTGGTACGGTTGATTTTCCAAGCGACATCTGTGCGAATGGACTTCGTATGGGGATATGTAAATTTAGAAATCAGGCCTGGCAAAAATTGCCAAAAGTGCTGCAAAGACTTATAAAAGCACGGCATAATCACCTCCAGGCACTGCACAACTCCCAAAAGCAGTGCAGAAGGGGGCAAAAGCGCCACAATGTCAGTCAAAAGCAATGCATAGAGGTCCAAAGGCACTGCACAGAGGTACAAAACCGATGCAGAACCACACAAAAGTGACACAAAGTCAGACAAAAGTGGGTTATGGTTAAATAACAAAAGGTGATCCGCTTTCCTTTTGATCACATAAGTGGATGAATGCGCATTGTATGCACCTGCCTACCGGGAAAGTTGTCTATTTGCTTCCCGGCTGCAGACGATTTTCAGGTATCATGCCTCGTCTATCCTATTTTTGATTATCAAAGGTGTACACTACTTTACAGGAAAGGTAAGGTTCACTGGAATAATGCCCGTACTCATAAAATCCCACATCCCGGCCACTAAAATCATACTTATAGGTATTGAAAATATTCGACCAACTTAAAGTCACCCGCCAGGCACGGTCTTTAAAAGACTTGTTAAAGGCCAGGTTCGAATAGGCATACCCATCACGCGTAGTTTGTGCTTTCACCGTAGGACTGTTATAATGCACATCCCATTTCACCATTATGGAATGCGGCAACCGGAATGTATTATTAAAACGGGAATCAACTTTGAACTGACTTTCCGTCTTTTGATTTCTCTCCATATCCACCTCAAGCTCATAAGCAAATAAACTTGTTGACAAATTTGCATTCCACCACGGATAAATATCCACGCCCCCCATCAATTCAACACCATAACTCCAGGAGGTACCCACATTTTCAGGTGTTGTTTCCAACTCGCTTCCGCTCAATGGCCGATAATAATCCTGAATCACATTTTCGGTACGGCGAAAAAAACCTTCTACAGCAACAAAATCTTTGTCCCACGACTTTTTATAACTTACCTCAAACGCATCCGAAATGGCGGGCATCAGACTTCCATTCCCGGTATAACTGGAATAGGGAGATGAATAAACACTCATGGGGATCAGATTCCAATAGCTGGCCCGGTTAATGCGGCGCGAATAACTGGCAGATAATTGAGTGGCTTCGTTTAAATTATACAGGGCATGAAAACTTGGGAAGAAATCGGTAAAGGATTTGTGGGCCGGCACATCGACCCTTTCATTGGTAACCGCATAGCTATAATCCGATTTTCGCTCTGTATGCTCCACCCGCATACTCAATTGATAGGTCAATTTGCTCCACCGACTTTTAAAAATGGCATACCCGGCAAAAATATCCTGCTTAAAGTCTACCATCTGATCCACCGGATCGGTTGCGGAAGGTAAAAAATTGCCTTCATCATCATATTCGCCATTTGAAGTGGCAATGACGGGTATTTTTTCCGACTCAAAGTTTAAGCCTGTTTCCATGGAGCTTTTGTCACCCAATGGTCGCTTATAATCAATCTTTGCCAAAATATCCAATTCATCGCTTTCACGATTTTGAAATCCCTGATAGTTAGGCGCACCCTCCAAAAACTGCGTGTCTTTTTGATCCTTCTCCATGTCAATTAAATAACCGGTCAATTTGAGATAGGAAGAAAACAGGTGAGCTCGTTTTTTATCAAAGGCATGTTTATAAGTAAATGAACTACCCCAGTGACTGTAGGTCATATCCTGAACGGAATTCATCCGATAATGCGTTTCGGGTCCGGTAGGAATACCACCAGTCAGTTTTTGTTCTGAAATAGTCCACTCCTCATCCTGATCATGTCGGCACTTAAGGGGTTGAAGAAAAAAGGAGACATCCACATAATCTTTTTCAGTCAAATCATGATTAAAGCCAAAAACAAGGAAACTGGATAGAGCCCCTACCTTTCTGGTTTTATTGGAATGAGTCCAATAGGTCTCATCCCCTTGATAGACTTCCTGTGTCCGTTCATAATCGTATTTACTTCGAACATCGTAACCATATTTCCAAAGCAGATGCCAGCCGCCCCGATCGCCTTTTTTATCCACTGATACATTCCAATCATAGCCCTCCCGTGTATTAACCATGACCAGATTGCTGATATTGAATCCCTCCAGATGATTCTTTTTGAGTATCACATGAATGATCCCCGCCGTTCCCTCTGCATCATATTTTGCCGAAGGATTGGTGATCACTTCAATTTGATCAATCCGATCAGCCGGGATCTGTTTTAATTTCTCTTCCCCCTGAAAAGTGGGATTTCCATTGATAAAAACTTTAAAAGTGCCGTCGCCCCGATAAGTCAGCTTACCTTCAAAGTCCACCTGCAAAGAAGGTATGTTCTCCAGCAAGTCCATGCCTACAGTGGCGCCCGGAAAACTGGCCGCATCAATCACCTTCCGATCGACCTTATAAGTAAAAGCTGATTTAGTGGCACTTACCGTAATATCCTCCAGGTTTTCAGCCAACATTTGCATGTGGATCTCTCCCAAATCCCGAACACCCCGTTGTAATTGTATATCATCTAAAACAACAGACTGAAAGCCCACGAAACTAAGTTTTAATTGATAATTTCCTTGTTTGGCATGTTTGATCACAAACTGCCCGCTATCATCAGTCACAGCGCCTAAAAGCAAGGACGAATCCATGGGTGAAGTAAGGATGGCACTGGCATACGCCATGGGTTCCCCGGATGATTCATGTACTAATTTACCAATTAACTCACATTTTTGGGAAAAAACGACTCCCTGCATCAAACTCAACAGGAAAAGGAGACATGGCATTTTAAAATTTACCCTTGGATTACAGCATCTTTTTAACAAAGAGCTTAGATAGGTTACTTGGGATTTCATACAGTTACAAAAAAATCCGAACACATCTACACACATTAGAAACATGCCAGATATGTCCACGCGGTTAGGTTTAATAAATAGTGATCTTAAAAGGTCATTAATTTGTTTTCCCGACAATAAATACCTTCTAATAAAGCCTGTGTAGATTTAAAATTATAAAAAAAAACAAAACCGGCACAAAAAAGATGAATTATTTTAAATAAAAGCACCTAAAACGTAACCGTCTCCACAATGACGCATAGTTTTTTATGATAAATCTTTGAAGTTTTGTATCCCTATTTTCTATAAAAAGGATGCACTATGATTTTTAATTTCACTGACCATACACGGTTCTACTTTTTCCGAGAACCTGTAGATATGCGTAAAGGAATCCATTCGCTCTATCACCTGGTTAAAACTTCGGGCAAGCAGGATGCGCTCAATGGAGATGGTTATGTATTCCTTGGCAGGACGCGTAAATCAATCAAGGTTCTACGCTGGCAAAAGGAAGGATTTGTTCTTTATAATAAGAAGCTGGAACTAGGATGTTATTCCTTGCCACAACAAGTAAGTGATGAGGCCTTTTTTGAGTTTGAGCGCGGCATACTTGATCAAATAGTTAATGGCATAAACCACAAAAGTAGCTCCAATGAACTGCGACTAAAAGCACAGTTAACGCTCTGATAATAAATAATAAAAGATGCAAAAATAGCAGGATTTTTCTTGGCGAAGTCATGCTGTTTTTGTATCTTTATATCATGACAGACAGGGAGTTAGTAGTCTTTTTGCAATCGCAAAATGATAAATTAATTGGCACCATACAATCTTTATCTCAAACCATAGAGGAGCTGACAAATGAGTTAGCTGCCTTAAAAGAAGCCATTCTGGAGAAAGATAAAGATGCTGAAAAGCTGAAGCGCTTAACAACCATAAACCTTCCTAAAAAGACCGAAAAACGTCAAAATGCCACTCCTGTTTCAGAAAACAAGCCACAGGCTCCCATCCCCAAGGAAAGAGGTAATAATGGGGCGAAACGGAAAGTATATGATAACATCGAAGAGTTTGTAGATGAAGTATTACCCTCGGATGCCAGCTTTGATGAAAAGGCTGCGGTTTACCTCTTTCATCGCGATGTGATAAGGTATGAGTATATTCCACCGCGTCTGATTAAACATATCTATCGCTGTAAAAAATACAGAATGGGTGATGACTTTTTTGAAGGCAAAGCCCCTATAGCACCTTTCCAGAATTCTAATTTTGACAGCTCATTACTGGCACATCTGATTCAACAAAGATATGTGTACGGCTTGCCTGTTGAACGCATCATGAAATATCTAATCGAGATGGGTATTGACATTCCTAAGGCAACTACTCATGGACTAATTGAAAAATCAGCAGAGTTGCTTGATAGGTTAATGCCTGTACTCAAGGATACTATTTTGGAGGATGCTTATATTCATTTTGACGAAACCTATCATACTATATTAGGAGGTGATAAGGGGAGTCGCAAAGGCTACTTCTGGAGTGCATTTTCTCATCAAAACAACTTAATCCAGTTCATATACGAGAATGGCTCACGAAGCAAGACGGTGTTTACAAACTATCTACCGAAGGATTATAAGGGTGCTGTGCAAACCGATGGATACAGTTCATATAAAGCTTTAGAAGGATGGGACTACCCAAAGGCAATACGTTTAGGCTGTGTTCAGCACTGCAAAAGAAAATTTATAGAGATTCAGGAGCAACCCCAAGCTCAAGAGATTATTGACCTGTACAATCAATTTTATAGCATCCGTAAGAAGAAGCCAAAAGAAAAGTGGAAAGAAGCTTCGCTGAAAGTATACAAGGAGTTGGAAAGGAAACTCAGAGATATAGAACGAGATCCCCAAGTATTGCCAAACCATATTTTATGCAAAGCAGCTGCATACGGCCTTAATGAATTAGAGTCCATTTATAATATCATTAAATCTACCCAATACGACCTGGACAACAATATCATTGAACGACCAATGCGTTATATCAGCATCAGTCGGCGAAACTCATTATTCTGCGGCTCCAATGCCGGGGCAATGAGAACTGCTACACTATATTCTCTGGCTATTTCATGCAGATTGAACAATGTCAATACATTTTCCTATTTCAAGGACGTGATACAGCGATTAGCTGAATGTCCCAGAATGACCAACGAACAACTTCGTAATCTACTCCCTGACAAATGGGCTCAATAAAAATATAAAATCACCCCATCAAATTAAGCGATCAATTTGATGGGGTGTTTTTTTGTTAGGGCAATCCGGAGACCTTTACCCTAAAACTTTTTCCTTAAAAATACTACCGGGTCAACAAAAAAGGCCAGTGCGACTGACACACTGACCTTCTTTCCAATTAGCTTATCGCTGTTTTACAACCAACGCATCACCCCAAAATCTTGTTTATGGGCCAATTCGTTGTGATACGGATACATTCTAACACCAAATTTAAAAATACCCGGTAGATTTAAGGTGTGGTTCAATATGAAAAACACCTTTGTACCTTCCTTCTTTTCAATAATAAAAGATTCAGAGTGCACCATTATAAATTCACCTTCTTCACTGCCTTCAGCAATCACCATTTCCATGCCTACATCCACTCCCGATAAGCGCTTCAGATCCACTGCAATCTTAATACTATACTGATCGCCGATGCCTAACTCCTGCTTTCCGATATCCGGCATATCCATGTCAATGACTTCTACCTCATCCCAACCGGCCAACACTTTTCGTTTCCAGGCCGCCAGCTCGCGAGCTAAATGGTAATCATCCGCCTTTAGTTTTGAAGATCGCTTATATTGCGGATGATAAAATTTCTCCTTGTAATCATCCAACATGCGTTTCGTTGTAAACTCAGGAGCAATCATGGCAATGGAATTCTTAACATATTCCATCCAGCCACGCGGTACTCCCTGGTCATCCTGATTGTAATAAAGAGGAATCAACTCATTTTCCAGGATACTGTACAAAACTGCTGCATCCAGCTCGTCCTGGAAACTTTGATTCTCGTAAGTTCGTTTTTCAGTTAAAGCCCATCCGGCATTTTCACGATACCCTTCGAACCACCAACCATCTAACACACTCAAGTTCAAAACGCCATTCATTTCTGCTTTTTCACCAGATGTACCAGATGCCTCCAATGGCCGGGTAGGTGTATTCATCCATACATCCACTCCGCTAACTAAGCGCTTGGCAAGTTCCATGTCGTAATTTTCCAGGAATACGACTTTACCCACAAACTCCGGACGCCGGGATATTTCGACAATGTGTTTAATCAGTGCCTGTCCCCCTCCATCAGCGGGGTGAGCTTTGCCGGCAAAAATAAACTGCACCGGGCGATCGGGATTGTTCACTATTCTGGCCAACCGCTCCGTATCCGTAAACAGCAGATGCGCGCGCTTGTAAGTAGCAAAACGCCTTGCAAAACCAATGGTCAGCGTTTTATCATTCATCTTCTCCAACACTTCAAAAACCAACGAAGGATCTTCGTGAAGCGTTGCCATATTTTTCTTAATGCGATCCTTAATAAAGGTCATCAGTTTTTTCCGCAGCTGATTCCGGATGGCCCAAAGTTTATCATCCGCAATACTTTGTATATGTTCCCAATAGCGTTTATTTGCCAAATCAGACATAAAGTCATCATCAAACTGCGATTCATAAAATTTTCGCATTTCCTTTGCCGTCCAGGTGCTATAATGCACACCATTGGTGACATATCCAATGTGCAGTTCCTCGGCAAAGAAACCCTTCCAAAGGTTTTTAAACATATTCTTAGAGACCTCACCATGCAACCAACTCACACCATTCATTTCCTGCGACGTTTTTGCAGCCAGGTTACTCATGCTAAATTTTTCATGAATATCCCCTGGATTTTCACGACCCAGATTCATAAACTCATCCCATGAAATGGTTAATTTTTCAGGAATGTGACGCAGATATACCCGGAACATATCTTCATCAAATTTATCATGACCTGCAGGTACCGGTGTGTGTGTAGTAAACAAAGACGTGGACCGTACAATCTCCATTGCCTCGTAATAGGTGAACTTTTGATCAATGAGATCAATCAAACGCTGAATATTAATGAGTGCCGCATGCCCTTCATTACAGTGATACAAGTCACTTTTTTGGTTCATTGTACTTAACATGCGAATACCTCCCATGCCCAAAAGGATCTCTTGCTTCAGACGATTCTCCCAATCACCACCATATAAGCTATGGGTAATGTGACGATCTGCCGGAAAATTCTGCTGCATATCTGTATCTAACAAATACAGGGGAATGCGACCTACCATTGCCCGCCACACTTTTGCATAAACCGTACGTCCGGGCATATTGATGGTCACCTGGCAAGGCGTTCCATCTTCCTGCCGCACTTCTTCCAGAGGCAAACTGGAGAACTCCTGCGCATCATAGTTGGCCAACTGCTCACCATTTAACGAGAGCGATTGGCGGAAGTAGCCATGGCGATAAAGTAAGCCGATAGCCACCATATTTACAGCACAATCGCTGGCTTCCTTAAGATAATCACCAGCCAAGACACCTAATCCACCGGAATATATTTTCAGCACATCACTGATGCCATACTCCATGCTGAAATAAGCTATTGACGGACCTTCCTGGAAAGGACGCTCCATGTAATTATGAAACATGGAAAAGACCTGATCTACTTTTTCAACAAACACCTCATCATTCGAAAGTTCAGACAAGCGTTCATAAGAAACCTGATCTAACAATAGTATGGGGTTACGTTTCACTTCTTTCCACAAGATGGGATCGATGAATTCGAACAACTCCATTGCCTGATAGTTCCAGGACCACCAAAGATTGCGGGAAAGTTCATGCAAAACTTCCAGTCGTTTTGGTAATCGTGATTTAACAACGATCTTTTTCCAAACGGGTAATACGGATGTTTGTGGCTTGATCCGAACCCGGGCTTCTTTTTTAACCGGACTGATTTGATCGCGTCGTGCATTGACTGCTTTTAAAGCCAGATCATAGGCTTTATAATAATTTTTAATTAAAGTCTCCCACTGTACCGACTGTGCAATCTGACGGGATTTGGCACTGATGATCGTTACTTCTTCGTTGCCTAATCCGGCATATTGCGCAATAACACCTGAAATGGCAAGCGATACGTTCCGATGATTCTCATCATCACGATGAAGCACTTCAACACCATCAGTAATGCCCTTTGAAAATTGACGGGCCCATAATCCAAACCCTGCCAAATCCGTAGTAATGGTTGGTATATGGAAAGCCAGACTTTCAACCGGGGTATACCCCCAAGGTTCATAATAAGATGGAAAAACCGTTAAATCCATTCCGATGAGCACATCGTAATAGTGCAAATTCAAGATACCATCGTCGCCATGCAGGTAAGAAGGTACAAAGATCAGCTTCACTTTATCCTCCACATCATTACTCAAATGAATATCCTGTAGCTTATTAATGATCGGATCATATCCTAAATCATTGAGTCCGTGTGTCAGAAATGGATTGTCTAAAACAGTCGTGTCTGAGGAATTCTCTAACTTAGATATCAAATCCTTACGCGGACCATACGTATTGGCCGGTATCAACACAAAAGCAACGACTTCACGCTTCAAGTTTCCGGACTCGTTCAATTCCTTCAACGCATCCATAAACACATCGATACCTTTGTTTTTATACTCATATCGCCCACTATTGGCAATAAACATGGCATCGTCGCCCAGCTCATAACCCAGAAGTGCCTGAGAAACCTGCTTCAGTTTATCTCTGGCAACTTTGCGCTTCTTAATATACTCTTCGGCCTGGGGCACAAAATCCTCTTCAAATCCATTGGGCGTCACTACATCTATCTCACGCCCATGAAACTGGTAACATTCCCGAGCGGTGATATCAGATACCGTTGTAAAACAATCCACGTTAAGAGCGGTTTTCTTCTCCATGGAATGTTTGGATACCACATATAATTCCTGGGCTTTGGCATCACCATCAAAATTACTCAGATGATCGTAAAAAGTATATCCATTTCCAGCCAGCGATCGACCGACGACTGTAGCATGTGTTGTAAAGATAGTACCTACCTGAGGTAAGACTTTATTCAGATAAAGTGCACCAGAACCAGTCATCCACTCATTGTAATGCGCCACCACTTTATCGTTCATTGTTAAGTGAAACCGATAAAAGCTTTCGATGACCTTACCTGATGCATACCCAAATAAAACGGATTCAATGTAATCCCACTGACCGCTTAGACTATCCACTTTAAACCAGTCCCAATATTTTGCAAGAATTTCATTTTTTGTTTGCACATAAACGGAAAAGTCGACTAATATCACGATGGGCTTACCCACAATGTTCCACCGCCCAATCCGAATATTAATACCTTCCTGCTCAAGCTCCTCCTTCCACTCCTGAAAAAGTGCATCCTCCTGAATAAACTCAGGATTACTCGTGGAGCCACGCCAGACGTCAGGACCAATAAAAATCAGGTTATCCTGAAATTGCTGCACCAAGGTTTGAGCTTTGGTGGCCAACACCGTGTGAATCCCACCCATTTTATTACATACCTCCCAACTTGTTTCAAATACATAGTCAGGCATCAAATAACTATTAATCATTCCACCATTTTTTTCGTTTCAAACAAAAAACCACTCTTAACATCACCCATAGTAGGTGATTACAAGACTAATACACTATTCTTTTCGTTGGTTCCAATTCCTGTGTCAGCAAATTCGTCAGCTTCCTCATCTGTAAGCCAAATATCGTTATTCACCAAATAGCGAAACTGAACCTTCCGCCCGGTTTCAAGTTTCATAACCTGGCTGAAACTGCCATTTTTTAATTGCTCCATGGGATCACATTCAATGTTCCAGTTATTAAAATCACCAACAACTTTAACGGTCTGTACGGATTCAACTCCTGGTATTTCATTTATTTTAAACGTCACCTTACATTCGGGACGGCTTTTTAAGAATTGTTTTTTGATACTCATGGTTACTTGTTTTATGTGATTAATGATTGTTCTTTTATTCAAGGGCAACCAAGGATCAAACAGAAGCTTTACTTTTAGTTTTTCCTGTCTTTGAGCCTGCAGTCTTTTTAGTTGTTTTGCTGTTCACTTTTAATTTCTCTTCGAGTAAACGAATGCGCTCATCCTTTTCTTCCACAAGACGCGAGAGTTTAGCTAATTCTTGATCAGTACTTGTTTGCGGGACAACTGAATTTAGTCGCAGTGAAAAATCACTCAAAATATTCATGTAATTGATAAACGCTTCATAGGGCGTATCATATGGATTAAAATACGCATGCACTTCTCCATCCGAGAAAAACTTGGTGCACATGTAATAAAAATGATCACTTGATTGAAGATACCTCCAATCCTTCAATATGCGTCCATCCTCACATTGATTGATTTTTGGTAACAATGAATATAATTTATCAAATGCTTCTTGTTGCATTTCATTACCTAACCAGGCTGTGATATCCCTTTCTTCATCGGCCCAACTGATCGGCGTCGGTACTTGAATGGCAGAGATGGGTTGCAATTTATCAGCTAACTCAGACGGTGTCGCAAACCGTAATCCACGATCTGCTAAGATCTGCTTGGGCAAATCCTCAAGAAACTCAAAAATCCCGGTTTCCTTCCACTGATGCTCGCCAAAGGTTTCATAATCCATAAACAGGTTCACCACCTCTTCTTTAGCATCTAGGTCATTAATCCAGCTCACATACTTTTTGGTAGATAATGGCCATTCGTTCCACTCTTTATTTCCAAAGCGGAAAGCAATATCGTCACTTAAGACATAGTTTTTGAGCAACACTTTAAGTCTTGGATTAATGGCATTGCAATACATAAAGTTTGGGCTTTTCCACCCTAAGATATGCTTGGCGCCTTCAGTCAGCATCGCTTTAAAACCCATGTCGGCCACCATCTCACCAATTTGATCAGAATAGATTAACTCGGTGTTTCGAAAAACAGTTGGCGTATAGTCAAACAAATTCTGCAAAGCCTCCCGGTGTTGATTTACCTGCTTCTCAAACTCCTGCCTATCTTTAAGCGCCACCAATGAATGCGAATACGTTTCACTTAATAGCTCAACATGACCGGTTGCTACTAATTCACGAAAACTGTCTATCACTTCGGGAGCATACAACTGAAATTGATCTAATGCAATCCCGGAAATGGAAAACGCTACTTTAAATTGCCCTTTATATTTATTGATGAGTTTTAATAATATTTTATTGGTGGGCAAATAGCATTTTGTCATCACTTTATGAAGCACCAATTCATTTGTATAGTCATCGTAATAATAGTGATCATCGCCTATGTCGAAAAAACGGTATTTTCTGAAACGAAACGGTTGATGTACCTGGAAGTAGAAGCAAATATTCTTCATAGTTTAAAGTTTTCAATCAGTTTATCATACTATTATAGACTTCTTTGGCATGCCGGGCTGAGTTTTCCCATTTCAGCGAATCCACTTCGGTCTTACCATGCTTAATGAACATTTTAGATAATCCGGGATAACTCAATACACCATAAATGGCATCAGACATAGCGTCAATGTCCCAGAAATTAGTTTTAATGGCATAGGTTAGTATCTCTGCCACACCGGATTGGTGGGATATCAAAACAGGCACTGAACTTTGCATGGCTTCAAGAGGCGAGATTCCAAACGGCTCAGACACCGATGGCATCACATACAAATCACTCATGCGTAACATTGTAAACACATCATCACCCTTCAAAAAACCTGTAAAATGAAACTTATCCATTATTTTCAAACTGGCGGCCCGGCGAATCATTTTTTCCATCATATCCCCGCTACCTGCCATGACAAACCGGACATTATCCATTTTTTTCAACACTTGATTGGCCACTTCAATGAAATATTCCGGTCCTTTTTGCATGGTGATACGTCCCAAAAAAGTGACTATTTTTTCATCTACATTTTTCCGGATTACCTGGCCATTAATTTCGTTGGTAGGCTCCACTGCATTATAGACTGTCACCACTTTTTCAGGTGGAATCCCATATTTTTCGATAACGGTTCGCCGTGTGAGATTACTTACTGCAATAATTTTATCGGCCGCGTCCATTCCTCTCTTTTCAATTTCAAAAACAGCCGGATTAACACTGCCTCCACTGCGATCAAAATCGGTCGCATGCACATGGACCACCAATGGTTTCCCGCTGGCTTCTTTCGCTGCGATACCAGCCGGATAACACAACCAATCATGAGCATGAATGAGATCGAATTCCATATCCTGAGCAATGACATTGGCAACTACCGCGTAATTGGCTATTTCCTGCATCAAGTCAGCACCATAGGTTCCGGTAAACTCGATACGACCTTCTTCATTGGTTTGAATCAACTTGCGGGCCCCTGCCACTTCCATTTCCTTCAGCGTCCAAAAATCTTCCGGATCCACATATGGCACCAATTTAGACTCCACTTCAATATAATCCAGCTTTTTTGTAAAATACTGTATATCCAATTTTCGCTGTCGAATAGAAATATTATTGGCCCCTACTAATTTCATGGCCGACTGATCTTCGTCACCAAAAGCTTTGGGCACCACAAAAGTGACATCTAAATCTTTGATATGAGACAATCCTCTTGTTAAACCATAACAAGCCGTTCCTAAGCCTCCGGAAATGTGGGGTGGAAATTCCCATCCAAACATGAGTACCCTCATAAGTTAAAAGTCTTATTCGTATGATTCTATTAATTTGATAACACGCAAAACACCAGCCACATTCCAGGCCATTGAGACGGCTCCTTTACCGGAGTGGGGCGGATTTCCATTATAGCACTCGGAGATTGTACCCAAACAGTTTTCACTCATCTCCTTCTCAAATCCATCCAGAAGACGTTTAATAAATGTGACGCCTCCTTGTTTATGAAGTTTTAAATAGGCATCAGCAAAAAATGCCATGAGCCAAGGGTAGGCAGTTCCCTGATGCAAGGCTAAACCTTGCTGCGCTATAGAACCCTCAACAACCCCACGGTATTTCGCATCTTGAGGGGATAAACTGCGCAATCCAAGCGGGGTTAGCAATTCCTTTTTGACCACTTCCACCACAGCGTTTTTCTGCTCAATACCAAGCGGTGAAAAATCCATTGCCACCGTGATAATTTGATTGGGTCGGATGGCACTATCCGATTGATTCTTATCAACCACATCAGCTAAATACCCTTTTTTTTCCATCCAGAATGTATCCATAAAGGCAGAGCCAACTTTATCGATCATGGGCAACCATTCTTTTACAAACCCATCATCTTTGGCTTCACGAGCCAGGTAAACAGCATAACAAATGGCATTGTACCAAAGCGCATTCACTTCTACCGGCATGCCATACCTAGGAGTCACCGGGACATCTTCCACCATGGCATCCATCCAGGTTAACGGGACATCCATCTCCTGCGCATAAATCAACCCTTCATCTGTTAAACACATCTGATCCGATTGATTATTCTTATAGAAATGCAATATCTTTTTTAAGACTGGACCATACTCTTCCCAAACATTTTTATAACTGCAATATTCAGCACATTTTGACAGCGTCCAAAACAGCCATAGTGGCGCGTCCAGGGAATGCGCAAACCCAAGTTTTACATGCTTATCTTTCAGGTACTCTTTGTCGATTTGCTTAACTGCTGAATGGAGTATTTTTACAAATACTTCTTTTTGATTTTGATAAACGGTCAATCCGGGCAAGGCTACTAAGGTATCCCTCAGACGAGGACCGTACCAATGATAGCCGGCCATGAGCAACAATACATTACCATCCTGAATAATAAATTGCTGAGCGGCATTAAGCAGATTATTCTGCAAACTATTTCGCGGAATGCGTTTTTTCGCCTCCCGGGTAAATCGGGCTTTCAAGCCATTGGGATTAGCAGGAAGGGTACCTGCTGCAAATACAATGCTTTCTCCTTTTTCAATGGAAACTTCAAAATAACCCGGCGTGTATAAATCCTCTACAAAATCATATCCCCGCTTTTGTTCTTTAATATATTCAATGCCACAATACCAATCAGGCACCCCCACAAAATCGGATTCTTTATTCGTTTGCATGTACAAATATGGAAAGTCTTCATATAATTTTAACCGAACGCCATTGGGCTGATCATTATATTTAATATTGGCATTTAAGTTTTGATGTGTCAAGGCATGTACATTTCGAAAAGCCATAAAAGGCTTTAATCGCAAGATAGTAGGCGAATGAGCTTCCTCAAGCGTATAGCGCAACAACACCTGACTTTCCTTTTCAACCAATACAATCTCCTGCTTTAACACAACTCCTCCCACCCGATAGATAAGCTGTGGAATGGGATCTAAATCGAAATCCCGAATGTATTTATGGCCCTTTGGTTCATAGTGACTCCCGGCATATTTATGAATCCCTAAATTAAACACTTTATCGTGCTGAATTACTGATACATCCAAGGACGACAAGAGCACATGCCGTTGGTGCTCAAATTTTTCAAGAGGCGTAACTAATAAGCCATGATATTTGCGGGTATTACATCCCACAATGGAACTACTCGAATAAGAACCCGCCCGATTGGTTCTTAAAACTTCTTTAAACAGTGAATACTCTAAATTAATCAGACGTGTTTTGTCCAGGTGCTCAAAGCTCATAAGCCAAAGAATTAGGTACAATAAATTATTACCCTATTTGGGTAAACCGGTTAAAATACTTGCTGATTTGGGGTAACATTTATCCAGGTAGGATGGCCCGGAACTCATTTAATGCTACATCTAAGATATAAAAATTATTTAATAAAAAAAGCCTTTTAACTATAAATTAATACAACAAAACGCTTTTTAATATTAGATTCACACGAGCAAAGCGGTCAGATCCTTCTTATCTTCGTTAAGATTTATAGCCGGATATTTTTTAATTAATTGCTCGATTCGGTCGAGGTTCTTCAACAAGAAATTCTGATGGGCCAAAGAAGCAGGATTAAACGGCCGATGATTTTTAGCTTTGATGATGACATCAAATTCTTTTAGAAATCGGCGGGCCTCATCATTCATCCAGGCAGAGATGAATTTCTTACGAATGTACGAAATCGCCAAACTCCCGGGATGGAGCATATCACCATCGTAAAAGCGGTAATCGCGTAAATCATCCAATAATAATTCATAAGCCGGAAAATAGTCGACACCATCAAAAAGCTCTGTTAACTTTTCGGTGGCCAGGAGTAGCACAGCTTTACTTATCTGATTCCCATGTGCACCATCTTTCCAATGACGCACAGGACTGATAGTAAAAATAATCTGCAGGTTGGGATTAAACACCCGCAGCTTGACCAACAGGTCTTTATAGCGCTCAATTAGTTCTTCGGGATTGGTGAGAAACCGATTAAAATGACGACTTGGGTATTTATGACAATTCGCAACGATCTGCTGGTTTTCGATTAACTCATACACCCAAGCAGTCCCAAATGTGATAAATAGATAATCCGTTTGTTCTAAAAACTCTCGTCCATATTGTAATTCTGCATTCATCTGCCTCAAACACTCGTCAGCGTTCACATGACTAAAGCGACTGTGATGAAAAAAACTATGCCACATATCGTTGTGAAAATGTAAATCGGCTTGGGTAAATTCCCGATTCTCCATCATCAACTCCAATGCCTGTCCCAAGGATAAGGGATTATACACGACACCGAACGGATTAATCAGGCAATTGAAACGTGAATTTTTAAAAAATGTACCGATATTCTCGGCAAAACAGCTTCCGATAAACATGAGCTTCGAATCATAGCCAATAAGATTACTGGCTACCGGTATCTCTATCTCTGTTCGGAATGAAGTCATTTAGTGGTTTATTAAAAAAAATTGATTACAATTCAATACAGCTACTTACAAGCAGTTTCTGCACAACTCTTTTCCCTTTTGATTGGGAAACTGAAGTTAAGAAAAATGCATCAAAGTTTCCATATGAAAAAGCACAAACCTGTCGAAAAAAATAACCAAATCTTAAAGCCGCAAAAAAACCGCACCAAAACACAAACGCAATATTGCTTAGAGATTTGCAAAGCAATAACAAATTACTCACTCTATTACTGACAATTAGCACCACCACACCAAATAACTACCTATTTACAAAAAAGCCGGATCTCCCTATTGGAAGATCCGGCCTATCAATAAATCAAATTTATTTGGCAATTCTATTTTCTCTTAGTTGGTCCAATCATATTTTCCGGCTTCAGTATTTCATCTAGTTGCTCTTTGGATAAAATACCTTCTTCCAATACAATTTCATAGACACCTTTCCCTGTTTTGAGGGCTTCTTTGGCAATACGTGTACTATTCTTATATCCGATATATGGATTTAAAGCCGTTACAATACCGATGCTTTTTAATACCATATTTTCACACACGTCCTTGTTGGCAGTAATACCATCCACACATTTCAAGCGCAACGTATCCATACCACGCATCATAAATAAAATCGATTCCATAATGCTATATGCCAACACGGGCTCCATCACGTTTAATTGCAACTGCCCGGCTTCAGCAGCAAAAGTGACCGTTAAATCATTACCGATAACTTTAAAACAGATCTGATTCATCACTTCTGGTATCACCGGATTCACTTTTCCAGGCATAATGGATGAGCCAGGCTGCATGGGCGGCAAATTAATCTCATTAAATCCGGCCCGCGGACCTGAAGACAATAAACGAAGGTCATTACATATTTTTGAAATCTTCACCGCCATACGTTTCAAAGCGGATGAATAGATCACGTATGAACCGGTATCGGGTGTTGCCTCCACCAAGTCAGAAGCCAGTACAATAGGATAACTGGTGATGTCGCACAAATGCTTCACACAAGATTCCGAATATCCGGCTACCGAATTGATTCCTGTACCAATAGCAGTAGCACCCATATTTACTTCATTGAACAAGTGGGCATTTTGAGTCAAACGATCAATCTCCTCAGCCAAATTACTGGCAAAGGCACAAAATTCCTGGCCCAATGTCATGGGCACCGCATCCTGAAGTTGGGTGCGACCCATTTTAATGACCTCGTGAAACTCATCCCCTTTTTTGCGGAACGATTCCACTAACAACTTCACATGATCTTTCAAAATATAATTCATGCGCATTAATGCTAATTTAATAGCTGTTGGATACGCATCATTTGTAGACTGCGATAAGTTGATGTGATCATTGGGTGAACAATATTCATATTGTCCTTTGTCATACCCCATGATCTCCAAAGCGCGATTGGCAATCACTTCATTGGCATTCATATTTGTGGAGGTGCCTGCTCCCCCCTGAATCATATCAATGGGAAACTGATCATCGAATTTACCATCCATCACTTCCTGACTGGCTTGTCCAATCACAGTCATCATTTCGTTGGATAATAAGCCCATTTCATGATTTGCCTTAGCTGCTGCCATTTTCACAGCACCAAGTCCCCAGATAAAATGGCGGTAACTACTTAGTCGCGCCGTAGATATATTAAAGTTTTCAATCGCACGTTGTGTTTGAACCCCATAGTAGGCATCAGCCGGAATTTGTAATTCCCCAATTAAGTCGCTTTCAATACGTGTTGCCATTTGTGACAATTTTTAAGTGATACAAGCCGCAAAGTTGTTTACTTTTTTTAGAATACAAATATGTTCTGCAGCAGGTCAGGCGGGGCCTACACGCTAAATCTCAAGCACAAAATGCCATTTAAGTGAAAACTCATTTTTGTATTTTGGGTTTCCTTTCAAAAAGATTCAAAACAACAAATAAGGCTTACAAATTATAAATTGATAGTTAATTTGAAATATTTTCAAGCTAGCATTCCTAAACCGTTGTAGCAACAGACTTAACAAGCCTTCCTATTCCACATCTACGGGGTCGTTTTCGATGGTTCTCAAGAAATCGATATTTCGTTTTAAACCAGCAAATTTAGCGCGTTTCACTGCTGATTTTTGAAATATTGATCGGTAGGTCTCTTCATCTATTTGAAACCATTGATCATGCGATAGCTCCAGAAGCCTTTCATCGGGCTGAAACGCTTCTTCCTGCGTGGGGCGTGCTTTCCAATTCCAGGGACATACCTCCTGACAGATATCACATCCAAACGCCCAATTATTGAGTTTCCCTTTAAAGATTTCGGGAATTTCCCCTTTGTGCTCAATGGTCAAATAAGAAGTGCATTTACGGGCATCCAATTGATAGGGAGCTATCAATGCACCCGTGGGACATGCATCTATACAACGTCTACAACCGCCGCAGGCCTCTTTCATGGGTTCACCAGATGGCAACTCCATGTTGATAATCAGTTCGCCAATGAACACAAATGAACCCAACTTTTTATGAATCAAATTTGTGTTTTTACCAATCCATCCCAATCCGCTTTTCCGCGCCCAGGCACGATCTAAAACGGGTGCTGAATCAGTAAACAAGCGACCATCCAATTCAGGATAAAGCTCACTTTTAATGAAGTCGTATAAAGCCTGCAGCTTCTCTTTGATGACAAAATGGTAGTCTTTTCCATAGGCATAGCGGGCTATCTTGGGGGCTTCAGGATCGGTCTGACCGGCATTAGGAACGTAATTCATCAGAACAGACACCACTGTTTTGGCTCCATCGACTAACAAGGCCGGATTCACGCGTTTTTCGAAATGATTAGCCATGTAGCCCATTCCGGCGTGGCGACCTTCATCCAGCCAACTTTTCAGATGCTCTTCATCTTTTGTTAAATGCTCCACCGAAGCAAACCCAATATCGGCAAAACCTAAACGAAGGCCTTCTTCCCGTATTCGCCGGGCGTATGTTTGATTGATAAGATTCATACGATGGTTCCAAAAACTCTATTTATTCATCCGATTACCTTTCAATTGTAAGAAGTTATTGGCTGACAATAAAAAAGGGCGACAATAAATCGCCACCCCTGCACTATATAAAGATTCCCCTAATTAAAGCAAACCTAATTCCAACAATGCTTCTTCCGAGAGCATATCCTTTGTCCACGGCGGATCAAAAGTCAAATTCAAATCCACACTTTTAACGCCCTCCAAAGCAGCTACTTTCTCGTGAACTTCTTCCGGCAACGACTCTGCAACCGGGCAATTGGGTGAAGTTAGTGTCATCACAATCCGGACTTTTCCATCCTCTTCCACACTAATTTCATAAATCAAACCCAGATCATACACATTAACGGGTATCTCAGGGTCAAACACTGTTTTGATGACCTCAATGATCTCACTTTCCAACTGTAAAAACTCATTTCCCATTCGTTGATGCTTTATCTATATAACAAGATGATTGAAACAAAGTTTACGCTTGCTTCGCTTTAAAAGCCAGAGCGTATAAGCGCATTTGTTTAATCATGGCCACCAAACCATTGGATCGGGTTGGTGACAAATGTTCCTTCAAACCAATTTTTTCCACAAAATGCAAGTCGTTATTTAAAATATCATCCGGTGATTGCCCCGACAATGCTCTTAACAACAAACCTACAATTCCTTTTACAATGATGGCATCGCTATCGGCTGAATAATGAATTTTTCCATCCTTCAGTTCAGCGTGAAACCATACTTTGGACTGACAGCCTTCTATCAGGTTCTGATCCGTGCGCCAGGCATCATTAAACGGTTCCAAATCATTGCCAATCTCAATCAGATAGGAGTATTTATCCATCCAATCCTCAAATGAAGAGAACTCCTCTACTATTTCGTCTTGTATTTCGTTAATTGTCATTACTATCTACTTTCCTTGATTTGGGGCAAATTTGAGATTTTTCTTCCAATCAACCAAATAACTGACTGACCTTCAAGATTCCTTCTACCAGCCGATCAATCTCTTCTTTGGTATTATACACGGCAAATGAAGCCCTTACTGTGCCCGGAATATTATATCGTTGCATCAATGGCTGGGCGCAATGATGACCCGTGCGCACGGCTATTCCCATCTTATCCAGCAGCATGCCCATGTCATAGGGATGAATATTACCCACTAAATAGGAAATGACACTGGCTTTTTCACTAGCAGTACCATAAATCTTCATTTGAGGAATGGCTTCTAATTTTGTTGTCCCATAAACCAATAATTCGTGTTCATAGGCCGCAATTTCATCCACCCCAATAGTGGTCACATAGTCAATGGCTGCTCCCAACCCGATGGCTCCACTGTAATCAGGTGTTCCTGCCTCAAACTTAAAAGGCAGTTCATTAAAAGTAGTCCCTTCAAATGAAACGGTTTGAATCATTTCGCCACCTCCCTGATAGGGGGGCATCTGCTCCAGCCATTTTTCTTTGCCATACAAAACACCTATTCCCGTAGGGCCATATAGTTTGTGCCCACTGAACACATAAAAATCACAATCCAGGGCCTGCACATCCACAGTCACATGCTGCACGGCCTGTGCTCCATCGATCATCACCGGAATATTTCGCTGATGGCACATATCAATGATCGTCTTGATGGGATTGATGGTTCCCAAAGCATTAGAGATATGAGCCACCGCTACTAATTTGGTATTTTCAGTAAGCATGGACTCCAACTCTTCCAGCATCAATTCTCCCCGATCATTGATGGGGATAACTTTCAGGCTAATACCTTTGCGCTGTTGGAGTAATTGCCAGGGCACAATGTTGGAATGATGTTCCAACTGAGAAACAATCACCTCATCACCTGCTTTCAGGAATACATCACCAAAGGAATGCGCAATCAAGTTAACCGACTCCGTGGTGCCTCGCGTAAAAATAATCTCATGAGCATGCTCTGCATGGATGAATTGCTGCACTTTTACACGCGCATCTTCAAAGGCCTGGGTACATACACTACTTAAATGATGTACACCCCGATGAATATTACTGTTGTATTTTGTATATACATCACTAACCGCATCAATGACTTGCTGTGGCTTTTGTGTGGTTGCTGCATTATCCAGATAAGCCAACGGTTTTCCATGTACTTGCTGATCCAGAATGGGAAAATCGTTTCTAATCTTTTGAATATCTATACTCATGGGTGTTTTTTATAAAAAATACCGGGAATCACAAAGATAGAACCTTTATGAAATTTCCCGGTGTAATATTATATCAGATCATTAGACTTTTGGTTCAAGCGACAAGATTCCTACAAACAACTTACATTGCTACCCACTTGTCCACAAACCACGCATGAATCGCACTTGTCCAATTCACCCCGGAAGCGGCGTTCCACCAAATCCCGAATCTGCTCTTTCAACGGCTCTACCCGGATTTTCTCAAGCACTTCATAGGCGAAAGCATACATTAACAAAATGCGTGCTTCAGGCTCACTAATGCCGCGTGCCCGCAAATAAAACATAGCCTCATCATCGAGCTGACCTACGGTGGCTCCGTGACTACATTTTACATCGTCGGCATAAATTTCCAACTGTGGCCTGCTGTTTATTTTTGCACTCTCGGTTAATAGTAAATTGTTATTACTCTGGTACGCATTGGTTTTCTGGGCATCTTTGCGCACCAATACGCAACCGGTAAAAGCAGCGGTCGCTGCATCATCCATCACCCCTTTAAACAACTCATTACTTTGACAATTGGCTTTGGCATGATCAATGAAAGTGAAATTATCAACATGCTGGTTCTTATCGCTGAGATACAACCCATACATGTGACTTTCACAATGCTCATCTGCCATGGTTACCCGAATGTTATTACGCGCCATACCGGCATGCAATGTCAGGGTATTGGTTAAAATATTGGAATGTTGTTTCTGATGCACGTACAAACCAGCTACCTGTGTGGTGAGGTTATGCTGATTTTGTACATTGTACACATCAAACACACTTTTTTCATTGGCGAAAACCTCGGTCACATTATTAATCACAAACTTATTGGGCGTCATGGTGTGGTCACACATCATCATCTTGACCTGACTATTTTCCTCTACGATGACCAGGTTACGTTGAAACACCAAACGATCCGCATTGCCCGTCATGACGTTCACCATCTGAATGGGACGATCCACGACTACGCCTTTAGGTACATAAATAAATGCACCATCCTGAGCGAAAGCTGTATTCATGGCCACCATGCCATCTTTCTCAAGAGGAGCAGTTTCACCATAGTATTTTTCAAACAACTCCGGAAATTCTTTTGCTTTCTCCCGAATGCTTCCTACAATAACCCCTTTAGGCAATTCGGATACATCATTCTGATGTGAATACCAACCGTTCACCAGGAAAATATTATAAGTACTCAACTGCGGCACTTCACAATGAAAATGCTCCGTTACATCCGTATGGGCCGATTCATTGGTAAAAGCGATATTTAAGCTGCCTTTAAAGAATGGCTGAAGATTCGTGTATTTATAATCCTCAACTTTATTTGTTGGAATGCCTAACTTCTCAAACACCTTCATTCCTTTTGCACGCAGAGCATTCATCTTTTCAGGTGCACCACTTTGCAAAAGGGACTGGTGATCGTTGTAAAGTCCGGTATATTCTTCTTGCAGATTAACAATTCGGCAAGTTACATTCATAATCTTCTGTTTTTAACGCTGGCCAATTGATATAAAAAAAGTCACAAGATTCAAATTTCAAGTCACAAGTTTAATGTAGCTTGAACCTGTTGTTCTTAATCTTCAAACTCCTTTTTGATCCAGTCGTATCCTTTCTCTTCCAATTCATGCACCAACTCTTTTCCAGCCGATTTCACAATCCGACCTTTGTAAAGCACATGCACATGATCGGGTACAATGTAATCCAACAGACGTTGGTAGTGTGTTATTACGATGGTTGCATTCTCCGCCGTTTTCAATTTATTAACACCATTGGCCACCACTCGCAGGGCATCAATGTCCAATCCGGAATCCGTCTCATCCAAAATAGCCAATTGAGGTTCCAACATAGCCATTTGAAAAATCTCGTTCTTCTTTTTCTCACCGCCTGAGAAACCTTCGTTCACTGAGCGGTTTGTCAGATTCGAATCAATCTCCACCAGATTCTTTTTTTCACGCATGCGCTTCAAAAAATCGCTGGCAGAATAAGGCTCTTCTCCTTTATATTTACGATGCTCGTTGACAGCTGTCCGCATGAAATTCACCATGCTCACCCCCGGAATTTCAACTGGATATTGAAAACTCAGGAAAACCCCTTCACGGGCGCGATCTTCAGGTGACAATTCCAACAGGTCTTTACCGTTGAACGTTACACTTCCTTCAACAACTTCAAACTTTTCATTTCCGGCCAACACGGCTGACAAAGTACTTTTACCAGAACCATTGGGTCCCATGATGGCATGTACTTCACCTGGTTTTATCTCCAGATTGATGCCCCGTAAAATCTCTTTATCGTCTATCTTGGCGTGTAAATTCTTTATGACTAACATATGTTGAAAATGTATTTTTTACGATTTGCTTAATGACTATCCCACACTTCCTTCTAAGCTGATCTGAAGCAATTTTTGCGCTTCCACAGCAAATTCCATGGGCAACTGATTGATGACCTCTTTCACGTAACCATTGACAATCAATCCCACTGCATCTTCAGTACTAATGCCCCTTTGATTGCAATAGAAAATTTGATCCTCCCCAATTTTAGAAGTCGTGGCCTCATGCTCTACTTTGGCCGTATTATTGGTGATTTCCAGATACGGAAAGGTATGTGCGCCACATTGATCGCCCAACAATAAGGAATCACACTGGCTAAAGTTACGGGCATTCTCAGCTTTTTTGGATACTTTCACCAAGCCCCGGTAACTGTTTTGACTCTTACCTGCTGACACCCCTTTGGAAACAATCAAACTGCGCGTGTTTTTGCCCAGGTGAATCATTTTCGTGCCGGTATCCGCTTGTTGGTGATTATTTGTGACTGCCACACTGTAGAACTCACCCACTGAATGGTCACCCATTAAAATACAACTCGGGTATTTCCAGGTAATGGCAGATCCGGTTTCCACTTGTGTCCAGGATATTTTGGAATAATCACCCTTACAAATACCCCGCTTGGTCACGAAGTTATAAATACCTCCTATACCATTTTTATCACCCGGATACCAGTTCTGAACGGTAGAGTACTTTACCTCTGCCCGCTCCATGGCTACAATCTCTACAATAGCAGCATGCAATTGGTTTTCGTCGCGTTGAGGCGCCGTACAGCCTTCAAGGTAACTGACGTAACTATCGTCATCGGCCACAATGAGTGTCCGCTCAAACTGTCCGGTATTCATGGCATTAATTCGGAAATAAGTGGATAATTCCATAGGGCATCGCACCCCTTTGGGAATATACACGAATGATCCATCGCTAAACACAGCCGCATTCAAGGCTGCAAAATAATTATCGCCATGGGGCACTACGGACCCCAAATATTTTTTAATTAAGTCGGGATATTCATGAATGGCTTCACTGATGGAACAGAATATGATTCCTTTTTCAGCCAGCGTTTCTTTATAAGTTGTTTTGACCGATACACTATCTATCACAGCATCCACCGCCACACCTGCTACGCCAGCCAATACTTTTTGCTCATCCAGGGGAATCCCCAACTTATCAAAAGTAGCTTTCAAATCCGGGTCCACCTCATCCAAACTGGCTAACTCAGGCTTTTTCTTGGGTGCGGCATAAAAGATAATCTCCTGGAAATCGATATCCGGAATATTCAAATGGGCCCAATCTGGAGCAGTCATGGTTTGCCAATGACGGAATGCCTTGAGACGGAATTCTAACATGTACTCCGGCTCATTTTTCTTGGCAGATATCATCCGCACCACATCTTCGTTGAGCCCTTTGGGAATGGTATCCATCTCAATGTCGGTGTAAAAACCGTACTTGTATTCCCCGCCGGTTACTTCGTCTAATATCTTATCTTGATCTTCAGCCATAATTCTTTTCTATCACCTTTTGGTCAATTGCATACCGATCTATGTAATCAAAACTTCCACGGCATTTTACCAACTGCACTTCTGATTTTGTAATGGTATAACAACGCTTAACAACATTGGTTCATTGGCGTAACCCCCTGTATTATGGGGTTTTTCAATTTACTGCGGCCAAAATTAATAAACTATTTAGATTAAATAAAATTTAAGGAGCTGATTTTAACGCACTCGGATACTTAAATCCTTTAACAATAAAATCAGGTTGGAGCCAGAGGGATATCAATCTGCAAAAAACATCAATTCTCACCTTTAAATTGAAAGGATATTCAAGCTTTCGGCTTACAGGTGTTAGTTGAAAAAAACAGAACTATATTGATACGGAAAATAATAAACCACTGAGACGCTAAGAAAAAACCGCATCAAATAAACTACGCATCAAGCTGAATTTAAACTGCCAATTCACTTAAACGATGCCATAAACTCCGCCTCTTTGCGCCTTTGCGGTATATGACTTTATCCAAAAGATAAACCCGATGCCCCACCCGGCACGATGAATCCACCCGGCCGTTTATCCAGTACTTTTTTATACATTCCTTTGGCCATATTAGCCGCTTTGGCTTTCGCTTTTTCAGCCATTTCTCCTTCAAACAGTTCATCAATGGTCACAGTCCAGATGGAAACCCAACGATCGAAGTGCGCCGTGGATAGGCTGTTGCGGAAGTGCTTATCCACCCCTTGATGGGCCTTGGCCGGATTTCCATCAAAACCGGAGATGCCCAGCAAATTGAGCTCCCAAAAAGAAATGAGTATATCGTAATGCGTTTCCCAGGCTTCTTCGGTGGTGATGGTTCCATTGAAAAACGGGCCCAATAATTCATCTTTGCGCACCCGGCCATAAAAAGTACGAACCAACTGTTCTATATGGTCTCTGTTAATTAAGTCTTGTTTTGCCATCATGATGTGTTTTCAAATTGTCTGAAGGGGAAACAGTGAGGAGCGGATTTTGTTTTAATAAGCGGGACAGCGATTGACAAATAGATCCTGACTGTTTTTAGGGGAAACCAGTCAGGAGTTGTCCCATTTAAGTCGCAATATCCGACTTCAGGTTTTCGAACTGCCTGAATAATTTCGTATCTTTGAATAAAAGTGTAAGTGATGGATATTCAAGAAAGAAAAATTCATTTTGTACAGGAATTTCTGAGAATAAACAATGAAGCGTTAATCGATAAATTTGAAAAAATATTGAAGGCTGAAAAACAAAAGGATTACGAATCATCATTGCATCCTTATTCATTGGATGATTTCAATCTAATGATTGATAAAGCAGAGGAAGATTCAAGTGCCGGTCGTCTTACATCCTCTTCAGAACTGAAGAAAGACATGGATTCATGGCTCTAAGAGTAGCATGGACAGACAATGCCAAATTTCGTCTGGAAACCATTTTCTTTTACTACAAAGAAAAAGCGGGCTTAGCTGTGGCCCGACAAATTACATCTCAAATCATAGCGAAAGTCGATTCGCTTGCCAATCAGCCCAACATGGGACGAATTGAAGAATTACTTCAGGACAGACAAAACAGCTATCGATATATCGTCCATGGGAACTATAAAATAATATACTGGATCGAAGACAGATACATAAAAATCGCTTCTGTATTTGACTGCAGACAAAATCCGCAGAGAATAAAAAAGATCTAATATTTAAATTAGTTCACCTTTCAATTATATGGTGAAGTTTTGTTCAACTTTGCTTTAGCCGACCAACTCACCGTTCTCATTTAAACAGATTAAGATACTTTGTTTTCATTTGCGGCATCACCTCTTCATACGAATAGGTGTGGTCTATTTTGAAATCATGAAGTCCTTCCTTCACAGCATTTACTTCCTCAGGTGACAAATTTATACTGTTTTTTGTTTTGTTGATTAGCCCGTAAAACCTGTGAAAGCTTAAGAGTAATACTCTCATTTTTCTCCCTAAGAAATTCCTCGATAAACTGAAATTTAATGCTTGAACTTGCACTTTTTTAGCCATACAAAGTCACTGATGTATGGCCGAAATAATGAGGGACGACTCCAAACTACTAAGGGGCGGCCAAAAGTAAGTGGGGGAAGGCACAGGTAAGTAACGGGAGGGCGCAGGTAAGTGGGGGAGATACTAAAACTACTGAGGGGGATAGTGAAAGTTCTCAGGGAGGGGTGCAATCAACCTCGGGAGTAGTAAAATCAAAGGCTTTGGCGATCAATTCTTTAATTTCCTTTTAGAACGCTATGCATGCGCGCACTAGCAGAGAGGCGGTGGTTATTGCAGCTTTATATTACAAAAAGCCCGGCGCAAACCGGGCTTTTCTATATCACACATTTAATTGTTCATCCTCTTGTTAGTTACAAACTAACTTTTAGTAACGACGAAGTTGGAAACTTCGCCGAGCCGTATGGCCGCAATCATTGCTTGTGACTACGGTGAGCGGAGCTTTTTTATGCTATTTCTTTATCTCAAATTTCTGAGCTATTATTTTAATTTTACTTCTTGTAGAATTAGTTTCTATCTCATAATAATTTAAGTCAATATCATTAATCATACCTTTCCATTTCTGGTAGAAACTTTTCACATTTTCATTTTCTTTCCCTTCAGAATAGCCCTTAAAAACACTTTCTGAGCTCACTACTCCAAAATTCATATCAAGATTAGCCCAGTACACATCCTTAAAAGAAATAGTATTATTTGTACCATCAGGCCAAATCATTTCTATTTGTAGCATGTCATTCTTACCGGGATTATTTCTATCAATGATTATATTCTTAATGATTGAGTCATGCCATTCTAAGTTATTAAACTCCATTTTAGATTCTTTTAATTATTCCACCAAGGCCATTTATTAATATCAAAGATGTGTTTTTTACCTCCATCTAAATGAAAGTGGCTTTGATTTGGCCCTTTGTACCCTGGTGATGTCGCAGGGTCTATTCGTAAGGTTTCAACAAATTTTCCATCAACCATTCTACCATAACTCCCTTGTCTACCATATGGATTCTGCATTAAATCATCAGGTATATATGCATCTCTTGGCAAAACAACACCATCAGGTGTTACTGTAAAAGGAGTTGAACCACCTAATGATTTTCCGGTCCATGGATTTATATTATTATCTCTTGCATAGTTAAACCCAAAAACAGTTCCACTTATCGTCCCCATTCCAAATCCAAACAAAGCTCCTTGGCCTCCATCACCAAGTGCAGTGTTCAAATCATTACCATTAAGAAGTGATACCCCTGTACCTAGGACAAAACCTGAAGCTGAATTTGTCACACCTTGCGTAACAGCATTTTGAATAACTGGACTTGCTATATTAGATGTCAAACCTGAAACATAAGGAGTAGCAAAACCTGATATTTGTCCACCAACATAGGCCGTTGCACCTCCCATAAAACCAGAGAATGTTGTCTGACTCCAATTTACACTTTCTATTTCACCTCGGGATTTTTGTGCTAATTGGGTTGTCAGGTCGTTCCCGACCCCAAGGACGGCTCCTCCAGCAACTGGCCCTGCATATATAGTCACTTCCGCAGCTATAGCACCAGATGCAAAATATCCACCTGCTTCCCCCCAAGAGTTTACATTTCCTTGAAGCGCATTAACACCCAGATTAATCAAGCCACCTACACCCATTACAATTAAATCGTCAATCAGGGCATATTCTCCTGTGGGGTCAGTGTATATTAATGGATTGTTAAAGCAATATCCGTACCTGTTATAATTCAACCACTTGCCTTCGGCTTGAATATATGGATCGGGACTCAGGAAACGCGCTACCAAAGGGTCGTACACCCGGCCATTCATGTTAATGAGGGCAAAGCCATCCAGGTGTTCGTGCAGGGTGTAACCGCGGTTAAAATAGTGATTTCCCCAGACCTTGGATGTAGCCGCATAGGTCTGCGTCCAGTCACTGGCATTTCGGCGCAAGCCCCAAGGGTCGTAGGCCATCTTCTCTTTCACAGTGCCGGCCTCGTCGGTTACGGCTATCAAAGAACCCTGGTAATCGGTGTAAGCATAATATAGGGAGTCTTTACCCCCGTTTTGCACAAAAATGGCTGCCAAACCATTACCGCCGCTAATGTAGTGAATTTTACGGGTATTGCTGCCTTCAACTTCTTCCTCGTAATTAGGCATGTAATACCGGGTCATCTCACTACCATTAGCCGCAAACCTGCTTTTCCGTCTTTGCTTATCAATACCATAAGTCACATCAAGTGTCTTATTGCCTTCAGTAATGTTTTTCACTTTACCAAAGTCAGTGTAATCAACAGTTTGGTGGGCATTTGGGAAAGTACCAGGTTTATGAGAAACGGATGTTAAGGCATGAGGGCCATGATTGTTTTCACCATAATTCATGGTATAACCCACACCGGTTTTGTTGGTCACATTACCATGTTTTGTATCATAGGTAATATTGCCAAGCTTAACCAGGTCATTGTTTTCATACAACATCCAATCGATCAATCGATTTTGATCATCATACAAAAACTCTTCACCTTGGTTCGTTAATACATCGGCCCGGTATTCCAGATTGCCCTGTGCATTAAAGTCATAGGTCATACTCACAATACCAGCCGAAGTAATGGTGGACGGTAAGCCACGCTTATCAAAACTATATGAAATTTCCCTGCTGCCATGTTTGGCCCGTACCATTTGTCCCCGGGCGTTTGTTTCAATAGCCGTCCAAACCTTTTTCCCGTTTTTATCTACCACGCCGGTCAAGTAGCCATTTTCATCATACTGATTCTTGATGTAATAGCCTGTTGGATACACCTCTTTAACCACACGTCCAAAGGCATCGTATTCTGTTTTGGTGGTAAAGGATTTATCATTCTGTAAGCTTTCAGCCACTTCAATCACCCGGTCATAGGCATCGTATGTAAACGATTGGCTATGTTTATTTTCAATATAAACCGATTCAACGCGATTCTTGGAATCATATTTATAATGCGTGATTTCATTGTTCCGATTCACATAATTCAATAACCCATTGGGTTTATAATCATAGGTAGTCACCAGTTCTTTCGCATCCTGGCTATGCATTAATCGGCTTTCGGTTAGTATCTCTCCAAAACCATTATAGGTCGTTGTAATAGTCCCCGCATCGGGGTCGATAATTGAGGTCCGATTCCCCTTTATATCATAATGCATCTCCACCGATTGACTAGCCCCTTGAGGTGTGGCTGTTTTCATCAAACCCGATGCCCAATAGGTATATTTGACGCTTTTGCCGTTTTCAATGCTCTCGTCAAGCTCTCCTGCATTGTTCAAAATTGTTTCTACCGTGCCATTAAATGATGCTTTTACGATGCTCATGCCACCATAGGAAAGAGTGGTCACTCCCATAGGTGTAGTCACTATTTCCTGGCGTCCAATATTATCATATCCATACTCAACGCCCCAAATTTTAGAGCTTTCATCAAAGTAGGGTTCTGAAACGCGATAGAGCCAGTTTTCCGGGGTGTATTCTGTGCTAACATACACCATGCCGTTGAGACCATAGCCATCCGTGCGCAATTCACGGCCATACTTATCCAACCATTTCCAGACTGGTCCTTGCCCTGATGTTTGCGTATAGACATAAAAAGCAGCATTTGTCGGACCTGAACCACCAGCCCATTGCACCACCGAAACGGCCTTAACCTTATCAGGATATGTTGTTTGAGTCAAGCGCCCGAAACCATCATACTGGTAACTGGTCGTTCCCACTTTTGTTGAGCCCACTTTACTGGTCTGGCTCAGCAGCAGCCCTTTCTTTTCGTCATATTCATAATCGGTGGTTTGCTCCAAACCATCATTTTTCTCCCAGTCCAAAAACCTACCGGAAGCGGTAAATGCACGCGTTACGGTTTGTGAGATGCCATCAGCTGCGACGCTTGTTACAATACGTCTGGCTAAACCAAAGTCATTAAAATCACTGTTGGTTGTTACCAGTTTTTTATTGCCATCCAGATTCTCTGTATGAGTCAAAAGCCTACCTTTAGTATCATAAGTAAATGATTGGGAGAAAATATAATCCTTCGAATCATCAGGCCTCGACTTAGTTGTTTTCAAGGTGAGTACCTTGTTGGCACAATTAGTCCAGGTTCCATACGAACCATAGGTCAGGGCTTGCACCTCTGTGATGGCTGTACCACGGTAAGAAGTCGTTATTTTTTTTGGATTACCATCCTTATCGTACTCCGTAAAGGCCTTGGTGGCTTTAATCATTGTCAGCTTATCTTCCGTTGATTCGGAATCTTTTCGCAAGAAAAACCGTTTAGTCGCCTGATCAAGCTCAACAAACGAATACGAGTAATTTTGAATGCTGATGGGTTGTGAGGAGCCATAGCGTTGCTCGACAGAAACAGGTATCAAGCGGGCATAGGCCTCATCTACAAAACCATTCGAAGACTCTATCTCAATATCAGTTAACCGATTTTTCAAAGTCTGCTTTAAGAAACCTAGAAAACCACGTCCCCCGGTATGAACAATTCCATTCTCGTAAGATACAAATACATTATTTAGCCCATCATTGTAACTATTAACAACAGGATAACTGGAAGACCGTAAAACTCTGAAATCAGCCGAAACCGTTGCATTATACTTATAATATTCCTCTTGATAACTCAAGTTTCCATAATAAATGCTAGTCGTCTGCCCAAATCCATTCTTAATGCCATCAACCCAGTGTGCTCGAAGAAAACCAGTATCATGTACCTTTAAATATTTATCTACATTGCTGTGACATATCCAACTTCGCTCACCTTTACCATAAAAATCTCCAAAACAATGGAACCTTCCTTCTGCCCTTTGCTTATCAGTTACAGTTGAACTAAGCTCATAACCACGTTCAGTAGATATATAGGTATGCCAAATCGTATTCTTATAATTGTAACGTTCGAAGTAACCCAACCAACTATACTCTGCTTCCAACTGCTCATCCCCAACAACAATATCATTGCGACCATCCTTATTTATATCTACAATAAAGACATTGTCGTGATCTTTTTCAGTGCCTCTTCTATCCCCATTTCTATAATCATCACAATCAATAATAGTTTGAACAGAGCAAACAAAATTGCCATCCCCCATATTAATGGCCGATCTCCAATCATTACGATCCACTCTATATAAAAAATCAGGTAGATTATCAGCATTTAGATAACCAATTTCAAATAAATCACCATCCTCAAGATCTGGTATTAGCGAAGTACTTCCAATCAAACCTGACGAAAAGTAGGATGATCCTCCTTCAAAAATATTTGACAGCAAGGCATTGGAATTTTCCATCATCACAAACACATCATCTTTGCCATCACCGTTAAAATCATTGACAAAAATCTCTGTAATCTTAGAAGGTGTCTTAATTTCGAAGTCTGTTACCGTTGTTCCTAGCTTAAACAATAGTGTTGCATCATACTTATAACCACCCGTAATTGTTTGAGGGATATCCCGGATGACAAGCACATCTGAACTCATATCACCATCAAACTCACCACTAGATAGAAAGGGTTTTATATTGCTACTCTGGTAAATCCATTTATATTCCGTTGATTCAGCTTCCAGATTTTTAAGCGATGTAAAGCGAAAAGTAATAATTGGTTTATTTTCTGTTTTATGAATTCCTTTTTTAGTACTCAATATACTTTGAGTCCCGTCATTAAAAAAGTCACCCATTAACCGATCCCCTATACTTCCAGGCATCTCTTTAATGCCAAAATAAGATGAAGATATAGTTACTCCCATATCGTAATCCTTCGATCGCTTTTTTGTGAAAATAGCACCACCGTTAGTCCTATATCGATCATACACTCTCAAAACATATTTTGTGAGATCCTGATGATCTGAATAAGCCAGCATTTGACCGATGTCAGCCACTCCATCTCCCGTATAATCAGCGCTGACAGTAAACATTAATGCCTTGTCGGTAGGCTCTTCAATTGTTGTGATATCATTAATAGATGCCGTGTTTCCAATGTTACCGGACCTACTAAAAACAGTAGGATTTACAGTGGCACCATCAGCTCCATCCAGAGATACTTTCTCTAATGTTGAATAATTGCCTGTCGAATTATAATCTAAACCATAACTCCTGATTTCTGTACCACTCACACTAATACTAATGCTACTCAAGCGTTGAGTTTGACTAACATTACATCCATTAATGTAAAAATCTATCTTATCAGGTCTATCTTCATATAAAAATGAAATAGTAATTGGATGCGTGTTACCTACCTTTGTATTTCCACCATAACTTATTGATGAAAGGCGCTGATCTCGATATTGATATTCACTGAGCTCATTACTTTTTGAGAATGCTTCATACTTATAATCAATAAAATTACCATCCCGATCAGTCAGTTTAGTCAGTCTCCAACCCATGTTATTATAGAATGTACCGGAAACAAACCGTGTCTTTTTTAATGGAAATAGCGCATTTTCATTTTGCCCGTAATAAGCAATTTTTCCGTCCTTATAGTATACTTTAAAATATGAAGGCCCCCAATTGTTAATATCAACTGCTATTACTTTTGCAAAGGACTCACTTTCGGTTCGGTATTCAATACTATCTGCGGCGCCATACCTTCCTACCTCAATCAACCGGTTTCCATCTAACGCCAATGGACTGTCTTTACCCCACTTAACAGTAGAAGACATCCCATCATTGTAGTTGTTCATAGAAACACGAGTTATCATTGACATACCTCCAATCTTCCAACCCCAACCGGCAATCCCATTACCAGCTTGACTATTGTAAACTAAGGACACAGCAGGCTGCATACCATTGACGCCAACCGGACACTCAATGGGGATGGAGTAGGTGGCAGCCCCCGTTGGACTCACCCCAAAAACCCCGGGAACGGACCCTACCAGGCCACCCAGTGTTGGATCGGTGGTAATGATTCCATTTTCAGTCTTATAGGTACCTTCGGTGGGTGGAAAAAGTAAGCACTGATCTAGCCGGGCTGTAAATGATTCCGATGAGTTGCCGGGCTTGTAGCTAAAACCCTTTCCCAATTTGATAAAATCACGGGCTAAATAGTTTTTCGTGCCGGATAGCGGATCCTCTAATATAAAACTTGGTTTATTCTCCTGAGCCTGAATCTCTAAAAGCGATAAGCTGATCAGAAATAACAGAACTATCTTGTGCATTATTACTTTCATTATTCTTATTTTCTTAATTATCATTCTGGTTTTTCAACTACAGAACTTACTCTTTAATAATTTTGTAGGTCAATTTTTCTTCAGCACTCTGTAAAATCAACATATAAACACCTGAATTCAAATACCCCATTTCAATGGGATACTCGCCATACTCACTCATTGCCCCTTTTAACAGCTCGCGTCCTTGCATATCATATAAACCAAACCGGTAATTTACATCTTCATCGGAACCAACAATATTAATCTTCAAATTACCCCTAGTCGGGTTGGGATAAATTTGAATTGCTTTTTCGCCCACCTGATCAACAAAGGGCTCAGGATCTGGGGCGTTTATTCTGGCTGATTTATTGGCTAAGGGAATTTCAACATACTGACGACCGGTGCGGTTACCAGCCTGATCGTAGTCATACACCACTTTATAACCCAGGTCACCTCCGGTATCACCTGAAGAAATGGCACTTAAACTCACTTTGTCTAATTCCAAATACCTTTCATAAAAACATGATGTTGGAAGCTCAGTGCCATAGACACAATGGTATTGAAACTTAATTCGAAAAGTATTATTCAAAACCAAACCCTTTTGACGAGCCATGGAACTTAAGTTAATAGTTTGTGAATCCCACTCATCATAACGATGCCCCCAATCAGCAATTTTGATATAATTCATACCCTCATCATCTGAAATATAGATCCCTTCCTCATTCCTCTCCTGAATATATGATACCTGATAAAACTCATACACATTCTTACAGGCATCACCAATATTATTCGAAGCTTTAAAGGAAGCTTTCCAGTTAAATACTAATAGATACTCCTGACCTTCTGATAAATTCAGCTTCAAGGTTGCATCATTAATGGTGGTACCCATTCCCCCATTCATGACAATATCAGCCCATATTTTCACTGTTTTTAGTCCTTCACAAGCACCTCCGGTTGAAATTTCAGTTCTTCCAAACCCACTCTGCTCCCATTCCGGTATTTCATCAAAATACAGCTCATTTTCAAACGTCATTTCATAGGGTGCCGTTGCCCTATCCTGACAGACTGCCGCACTTCCCAGCAGCAGCCCCAGCGTTAAGGTTACTAGTAATCGTTTCATAATAATTTGTTATAGGTTATTTTCTAATTTATTTTCAGATGTCATTTCATTCTTAAACAGCTTCAGTTCATCAATTTCTTTCTGCTGTTGCAACATGTACAACGTCAACTCCTCAATCTTCTGCAACAACAGCTTATTCATCTCCGCCAGGTTCACGCCCTGCTCTTCCATGGCGGCAGCGCTGGGGATATCCGGTAAGTGTTTGTTGGTTTTAATGTACGTTTCTACTTCGCTGAGCTCACGCAATTGGTAGTCCTCTTGGAAAACGAAATCAGCGGTGTGGCCGTTGGTGGTGAGGGTGATTTGGTTGGCGGCCAGGGTGCCGTTAAAGGAGGCATTGGAGCAAGTAAACTCTTCTACTTTCACTTCTTTGGCGCGAATGGTGCCGCAAACGTCGAGTTTGTAATCGGGAGTGGTGGTGCCGATGCCGACGTTGCCATTTGATTTTAAAATTGATAATCGTTTATTGCTATTCTCACCAATGTGAAAATAGTTGCCCGATTGATCTCCAATTCCCATGAACCATGTTGTTGGTCCTTCTGCACCTAACTGGATTATTTTTGAATAGTCACTAGAATTATTCACAACAAGTTTCGCCGACCAACTACTAGAGCTAATTGATCCTACTCCAACCTTACCATCAGCTTTAATTATTAGTTTTGTCGATGGTTCGGTTATATTTGGATTTGCTGAAGAAGGAGATTGAGTCTGAAACAACATATTTTCGCCACCATCTCCACAATTATTCATTTTTGATATTATTCTTGAAGTTGCCACTCCTTTGTGACTACCATTCCAAAACTCGATTGATGTTTCTTGATTACATTTCCAGGTAGCATTCTCAAGCTTTAGAATAGACAAACTTTCGGCTGCACCCCTAATATGCAACTTAGATTGCGGACTTATAGTTCCTATACCAATATTTCCATTGTAATTTAGCCTTAAACGGTTTGTGCCTGCAGTGAAAAAGTCAACTCCGAAATAACCTGATACATATGCATTACGTCCATTCAATGAACTACTATTATCTTGAAAATCATGAAAACCTATTCCATAATGGTTTAAATATTTCCCATCGTATAAAAAGTCATCATTTAACTTTACCGTTATGCCTGGTGAACTATTATCAGTAGAATTAGCCATGTCAATTTGAACAACACCATTTAGCTTTTCCTGTGATAGAGCATATGACGAACTAATAATAAATATTAACAATAAAAATCTTTTCATTTTTTACTTATTTAGATTAGATTTTAAAATCATTTCTTTAATCATCTGCATTTCTTGCTTCTGCTTATCCAACTCCCTTTCCAACTTATCTATTATCTCCTTATCCCTTTTCTCTAATACTATCGCATACAACGTCAACTCCTCAATCTTCTGCAACAACAATTTATTCATCTCCGCCAAGTTCACACCCTTTTCTTCCATGGCCGCAGCGCTGGGGATATCCGGCAGGTGTTTGTTGGTTTGGATGAAGGATTCTACTTCTTGCAGGTCGCGTAATTCATAATCATCTTCGAAGACGAAGTCGGCGGTTTGGCCGTTGGTGGTGACGGTGATTTGGTTGGCGGCCAGGGTGCCGTTGAAAGAAGCATTGGAACAGGTAAATTCTTCTACTTTTACTTCTTTGGCGCGGATGGTGCCGCAGACGTCTAGTTTGTAAGCAGGAGTAATTGTGCCAATACCGACGTTGCCTTCTGAACTGAACCGAACCCTTTCATTGTTGCCCATACCATCTGTGTTACTAATAAAAACTAGGTCTCCTGATCCCCATGTACTCTTACCTTCCGACAATACCTGCCAAGATTGATATCTGGTTCTACCCGCATATCCTGAAGACCTAAACAATAATGATGGAGAATTCACTTTGGTTTGTGATGAATTGGCACTTGCAGTATTTAAAAAAACATTTCCATTCACTTCAAGTTTGGCTCCGGGCGTGGAAGTACCAATACCGACATTGCCATTAGTAAACTCGAATTGTCCCTTAGCACCATCAATAAAAAATTGTGTATACTGTCCTTGATTTGAGTTGCGTGTTTGAAAACGAATTTTACTTTTTTCGGGAGTGCCTGCCACTTGTTCAAAATACAAGCCAAGGTTATCAATGCCTGAATAGAAGTAATTATTTACATCATTGGATAATCTCAACAATGAATTTGTCCCTTCAATATGAAAGGTGGCCAGAGGACTATCGGTTCCGATGCCGACGCTGCCATTGTTGAGAATCCTGAATAAACTCCTGCTTCCTACTGTCTGAATGTCAAAACCATTTTGTGTCCCAACGCCGTCTCCGCCAATTCGTAGGCGAGGAACGTTGTTATTCCAGTTTAGCCTAATGCTTGCACTATTATTATTGGGATTAAAAGATACGACTTCCTGCCCCAACACAGAGAAACCGATGAGAACCATTACCAGTAAGCTTATTCCTTTTTTCATTATTCTTTTATTATTTTTGAATGTTTGTTTCATATTATTTATTTCAACCCCTAAATCCCCTAAAAGGGACTTTCACATATTTCGTCCCTGCGGTTTTTACAAGTTTCAATAATAGCAGTCACAACAGCACTAATCATTTCCCCTTTAGGAGCCAGGGGTGAAATCAACGTTTCACAAGCAGCTCTCGTATTTCAGCCATCTCACTTTTCATATCCTCTACTTCAGCCTTCTGCCTTTCATCGTCTTCACCTTGCTCCTCAACAAGACTTTTCAGCTCCTGTACTTCTTTGTCTTTCTCTATGGCATACAGCGTCAACTCCTCAATCTTCTGCAATAGTAGTTTATTCATCTCCGCCAGGTTAACCCCATTCTCTTCCATGGCAGCAGCACTGGGGATATCCGGTAAGTGTTTGTTAGTTATAATGAAAGTTTCTACTTCGCTGAGCTCACGTAATTCATAATCTTCTTCGAAGACAAAATCGGCGGTGTGGCCGTTGGTGGTGACGGTGATTTGGTTGGCGGCCAGGGTGCCGTTGAAGGAGGCATTGGAACAGGTAAATTCTTCTACTTTTACTTCTTTGGCGCGAATGGTGCCGCAAACGTCGAGTTTGTAATCGGGAGTGGTGGTGCCGATACCGACGTTGCCGTTTCTTACGATACGCATTCTTTCATCTGGAGTGCTAGCAGAACCAGTTGAAAACAGGATGGCTCCATAATGGGATCCAATCCTTAGAAAATCGTTTGCAGGTTGAGCTGTTTGATACCCTTGAATGTAGTTTCGTTTACTATTATCACTTGGCACAAAGAAAATATTTCTAACTGTGCTATTTGTTGGATCTTTTATTAGAATGTTTCCATTTTCTATGTGAAACTTTTCAACTGGTTTATTTATCCCAATCCCAACATTACCATCTGATGTAATCCTGACCGATTCTTTTAGAATAGAACCATCTTTTACGTAAAATGCTAAATCACCTCGTTGATGACTGCTATTTCCCCTTCTAGCTTGTATTTGCGCTAATACTGAATTAGAATTAGCATATGTATTGAAAAATGATAAACTACCCAATTCTCCATCATTTGTACCTGAATTTCTTCTAATTTGGATATTTCCATCTACATCTAACTTTGATTTTGGAGACATTACACCAATCCCAATCATTTGATCATGACTAAAAGTCATAAATGTTTGACGGGTTGCACCATGATATCCTATCAAGTGTTTTGAACAAGAACCTACACCATCAATTCTATAATTAAATCCAACCCCAATAAAATTACTCTGATAATATGAGCCAATTCGCATTTCCTCATCTTGATTATAACTGTGAGCCACGCCTACTTCAAGTTTTGAATTAGGAGTACTAGTTCCTATTCCCACATTTCCACTTTCATGTTTAATTGGTGTATCATTCCCTTTTTTATCAGAAATAACAACAGATTGCCCCCAAACACTCCCCACTATCAGGGCCATTACCATTAAGGATATTAGTTTTTTCATTTTATGTTTTTCAATTCGTTTTTACATTCAGATCAACAATATGATTGTGTTGTATCCCAAGGTGACGTTATTCGTTCAACAATAACTTCTCTAGTTTTGCTAGGCGCTCCTCCAACTCTTTTCGAGCATCAGACTCCTCTCTTCGGACTTCTTCCACTTTTTCCTCTTGCCTCTTATCTTTTTCCTTGAGTGCCTGAATTTCCTTTTCTTTTTGAACGGCATACAACGTCAGCTCCTCAATCTTCAGCAACAACAGCTTATTCATCTCCGCCAGGTTCACACCTTGCTCTTCCATAGCCGCAGCGCTGGGGATATCCGGTAAGTGTTTGTTGGTTTTAATGAAGTTTTCTACTTCGCGGAGCTCACGTAACTGGTAATCTTCTTGGAAAACGAAATCGGCGGTGTGGCCGTTGGTGGTGACGGTGATTTGGTTGGCGGCCAGGGTGCCGTTGAAAGAAGCATTGGAACAGGTGAACTCTTCTACTTTCACTTCTTTGGCGCGGATGGTGCCGCAGACGTCTAGTTTGTAATCGGGGGTGGTGGTGCCGATGCCGACATGACCTCGTGCATTAATCCTTAATGCTTCATGCAATTCACTTTCATTTTTAACATAAAAAGTTAAATTTCCTTTATGATGACTACCAATACCTCTCCTTGCTTGAATTTGAGCCAAAACAGTCTGAGAACTTGTGTGTTTATTATAAAATTTAAGTGAACCTAATTCACTATCATTTCCACCTCCATTACCTTGAATCTGAATATTCCCGCCTATATCTAGCCTTTCTGTTGGAGACGAATCTCCAATGCCAACATTGCCAACTGCATCAATTTTAACTCTTTCATTCCCATTTGTAGAAAACCCCAAAAAGCCACCACTTTCGCCGCCACCTCTATAAAAAGAAATGAAGCCATTGTTTTCATTGGTATTATATTTTAAACCAAGTCTAAAAGTCTCTACAAACTGAGGCTGTGTGGTCAGTGATTTTGTATATAATTGAAAACTACTTTCACTTGTTTGAGCAAGAATTGCCCCATAACTATTATCACCATTATTAATATGAAGCTTCGCCAAAGGCTGATTTACACCGACACCTACCTTACCATTAAACCTAACAACATCAAGATAAAACTCTGCAACATTAGTTGCATCATCAAATCGCAGTAATCTATTCCATGTGCTTCCATCATTTGATCGTGATAATTTTAAGCCATCACTTTCGATCCACCATTTCCAGTATTGATTAGTCCCATAATGGGTAGTGCTCATTTCAAGCCAATTTCCCAAATAAGTATCTCTTTGGATTTTTAAGCCTCCTGTCATTGAGTTGGTACCATCCGTTTTTAGGTATTGCCCCCATACCGACACACCGATAAAAGCCATTAAGATTAAGCTTGCTATTTTTTTCATTGTTGTATTCTTAACGTATTGTTTGTTTCAAATTGTTTTTACTTCTTTTCTCCCATCTCCGCTACCCCCAACCCCCTGAAGGGGGCTAAAACACATTGTATCCCGACGACCGTGGCAAACTTTTATAATAGAGTCCATAACAAGATCAATAGATTTGAATACCTGATCATTGAAAGCTATTTTCAATCATTATAACTATCCAATTTAAACCTCTCCCCTTTAGGGGCCGGGGGTAAGACGGTGATTTTATTTCGCCAAAAGCAAAGCCTCAATTTTTGCCAGGCGTTCCTCCAGCTTCTCATTCGCCTTTTTCTGCTCGATAGAGTACAACGTCAACTCCTCAATCTTCAACAACAACAGCTTATTCATCTCTGCCAGGTTCACACCCTTTTCTTCCATAGCAGCAGCACTGGGGATATCCGGTAAGTGTTTGTTAGTTTTAATGAAGTTTTCTACTTCGCTGAGCTCGCGTAACTGGTAATCTTCTTCGAAAACGAAATCGGCGGTATGGCCGTTGGTGGTGACGGTGATTTGGTTGGCGGCCAGGGTGCCGTTGAAGGAAGCATTGGAACAGGTGAACTCTTCTACTTTCACTTCTTTGGCGCGGACGGTGCCGCAAACGTCGAGTTTGTAGTCGGGGGTGGTGGTGCCTATGCCAACGTTACCTAGATAATTAATAATCATCTTAGTATTATTATTAATAAGCTCCTCATCACTCATTGTTTTACCATTCTTCATTTGTTCATCGTGGTGAGAAACAAAACGAATATTTGAGAAGATATCAGTAGTAATCATACCTATAGAGGACCGTGCTCCATCGTTGTATAGTTTCCATTGGTCATTAACTCTTGTCCCGTTCATAACTATAGAACTATGCGTATGACCAACATTAGAGTTCCACCAGGAAATTAAAGACAAACGATTTGCATGGATATTTCCAGCAACATCCAGTTTGGCATTTGGCGTTTGTGTTCCTATTCCAACGTTGCCTTTCAATGATCCATGATAACCCGATGATAAAAATATTCCAGTAGAAAAGGTTGTAGCGGTTTCAAAAGAAGTAAATGACTCTGGTATTTGCAATTCAAGCCCTCTTTGAGAAAATCGAATACGGCTTTTCACATTAGATTGTCCAGTACCTGTCCATGCTTGTCCTTGTATTATATGATCATTTCCTTCTGCAAAAATCGAAAATGATTTACTTGGTGAATACTTAACTGGTAAATCAAACTGGACACTCCCATTCACATGCAGTTTTTGAGATGGGGTGACACCAATCCCAACTTTCCCATCCTTATAATAAATCGGACTTGTACCAACCTGACCTGATTGCCCCATCACCCCAAAAGCCCCTAAAACCATCAAACCCAAACTAACAAACTTCTTCATCTGTAAATTTTTTAAAATGATATAATTATTACATGTTATATTTTCTGATAAGGCCGCATTAAACCCCGGACACACCCTGCCCCGGCCTGTACAACAGACTTCTTGCTGCTACAAAAAAACTTGAATACTGAAATTTGGATACCCGGCACGGATGCATGGGCACCTCAGTGCGGGAGGAATGAAAAAAGCACCCGTTAAAAATAAAAGGCACAGCGCACCACACGCGCCAAAGAGAGGGATTCTCTTCCATGAAAACAGTCATCCTATCAAGGTTAGGTTACGCCTTACCAACGGGCAATACTTTTCCTTTTCAGCTGCCAACAGCTGATTGGTTCCATTTCACTAAAATTTCCCGATGCTTAATTTCAGACGTCCTCGCTTCGATACTGGGACCCCCTTTTAGGCTGGTGCAAAATAAATTAATTGTTCAATAGCAAACAACAGTTAGCCTGATTAATTAACATTAAAATAACCCCGCCTCCCATCCACTAACGCCAGGGCCATAAAGGACCCAGGCTGTAAAACACAAAAAAAACGGCACCCCACAGGGCACCGCTCACATTCCTTCAATCGAGAACGATTCACTCCTCTACTTCCTCCTCTTCTTTCTTTGTGGCTTTGTGCAAATCCACAATGATGCGGGCCGCTTTGTAGGTTTGATACACCTGGGGCTGATTGTGCTGAAACAGGAGCATCAGCTTATCCACCCGGTCTTTCAACAACTGATTCAGCTCCGTGACCAGCTCGGCGATGCGGGCGGTGGCCTGCGACCGGGTAACGATGGCCGAACGTGGAGAGGCGATCACAGCGGCAAAATCATCAATCTCTTTTTTCAGGTTGGTGATGGCTTCGGGCAAAACGCCGTAATCACTGAGGTTACCATTGAGCTGGGCAGCCAGAGCATGGATGTTCAGGCAGGTTGTTATCAGCTTCTCGGCACTCATGTGCTGCAACTGCGAAGGCGACACTGAGGCCTTTCGCTGCAAATCGGGCTGGTTGTTATCAATGGCATACACATACACGGCGGCGGCTACTTGCACGGTGGCCTGGATCATTTCGGCCTCTTCCTTCTGCTTTAACTCGCCCGATCCGGTGGCATGACCTTCCTGTATCATTTGCACTTCCGACAACTCACTGAGCAGCGCGTTGAAGCTGGTACAGGCATCAGCCAACACGGCGTTGGCAGACAATGTGGTTGCATGCGTTTGAAAGGTATGAGCTACCGCATGAAACATGGCTTTCTGATTTCGCTGGGTTTGATTCATAATGGTTTGATTTTAAAATTGTCCAATGAAATTACAGGTTAATCAAACACCTGCTGCACATACACAGGTCAAATTTGACAAAATAACTTATTTCTTACATTATCGTGTCACTACTAATGATTAACATATAACAATAAGCCGAAAGCCATCATCACTGTGAGACTCATAAGCTGATTGGGCTCCACAAAGAACCGTTGGTAACGACCGCCGTGAAGCGCGCAAGAGCCGAACTTCGCTTCGCGGGTAACAGCAACGGCCTGCCGGTAAACGGCCATTGAAAGGCGCTCTTCTCATTCGATTGCGAACCATCCGCAAAGGGGCTGCAGCCAGGCAGAAATGGATCAGGGGCTGCACAAGAACGGTCCGCGTCAATGAAAAAAGGCTGTACATCTACCTAAGAGGCGTCCGCGTAAAGTCAAATGACGAGGTAGACCGTCCCAATTCCAATAAACTTCTCTCCAGGCACGTCCGGGTGAACCGGAGCAAGCTCCCGGCCATCCTAAAACCGATGAGCGCCCATTGAAATGGTGTGGGCGTCAGCACCAGACCGGTGCGGGGCAGCACGAGAAGTCTCCGCGTTAACATGAGCAGTCCGGGCGTTACCCGCACTTGCGCCCGGGTCATCTCCCATAACCTACTCACCAAGAGGTCAAGCAACCGAATCGTTGGTATCCCTGCCAATGCAGCATGCCCACTAAAAGTTACCACGCCTTCTCCCATCCAAATAATCACTTAACACCTGTTCAATCCTGATAAACTTCAGTTGCCACACGTCACTCTGAACAATAATTACTATTTTTGCACGAATTTACTATTCTGCATCTATTATGAGCGAGGCTAAAAAGACTGAACTGGGACAATTGGGAGAATTTGGGTTGATTCGTCACCTGACGGAAAACATCAAATTAAAGCATGAAGGCACTGTAAAAGGTGTGGGTGATGATGCCGCGGTTTTGGATTATTCCAATAAAAAAACGGTAGTCACTACCGACCTGCTGCTGGAAGGCATCCATTTCGATTTAACCTACACGCCGCTGAAACACCTGGGTTATAAATCCGTGGTGGTGAATGTGAGCGATGTGTATGCCATGAATGCCACCCCCAAACAAATCACCATTTCATTGGGGCTCAGCTCAAAAATGTCGGTGGAAGGATTGGATGAATTCTATGCCGGTGTATATGCGGCCTGCGATGCCTATGATGTGGATTTAGTGGGAGGCGACACCACTTCATCGCTCACCGGATTAACCATTAGCGTCACTGCCTTGGGCGAAGCTGATGCAGATAAAATCACCTATCGAAGTGGCGCGCAACCCAACGATCTGATCTGTGTGTCGGGCGACCTGGGTGCTGCTTACATGGGTCTGCAACTGCTGGAACGTGAAAAACGCGTCTTCAAGGATAATCCGGAGGTGCAACCCGACCTGAGTGGTTATGATTACCTGTTGGAACGCCAGTTGAAACCCGAAGCAGGCAAGCCAATCGTGGCTCTATTAAACGAGTTAGGCGTTAAACCAACCGCCATGATTGACGTGTCCGATGGCTTGTCCAGTGACATGCTGCACATTTGTACGCAATCAAAAATGGGCTGTCGCATTTATGAAGATAAAGTACCCATTGATCCCACCACTGCCATGTTGGCCGAAGAGATGCACATGAACCCCTTGGTGGCAGCCTTGAATGGAGGTGAAGATTACGAGTTGCTTTTCACCGTGAGCATGGCTGATTACGAGAAATTCGCGGGCGACCACGATGCCAAGATTTACATTGTGGGGCACATCACCGAAGAATCCAAAGGCTGCTGCCTGGTGACCAATGCCGGCGAAGAAATTGAGTTGAAAGCCCAGGGCTGGAATCATATGAAATAATGATCAATGTTTAATGATTAATTATTAATGCGTACTACATGAGAACCTCATTAATAATTAATCATTATCCTTTAAAATTAAACACGAATCCTTAACCCTACTAATTGCATGTTAGAATACATCCACGGTAAAATAGCCGAAACAGGACCCGCCCATATCGTCGTCGACATCAATGGCATGGGCTACCTGATAAACATATCCCTTCATTCCTATAGTCAACTGGAAGGGAAAACGGAAGCCAAACTCTACATTCACGAACACATTCGTGAAGATGCCTATACGCTCTATGGCTTTGCTGATATGGCGGAGCGTGAACTCTTTCGTCACCTGATATCCGTATCGGGCATTGGCGCCAACACGGCCCGCATGATGCTCTCCTCCATGTCGCCCGAAGAGATTCGTGGTTACATCCTCACAGGCAATGTCAACCAATTGAAAGGCATCAAAGGCATTGGCGTCAAAACAGCGCAACGCATCCTGGTGGAATTGAAAGATAAGTTGGGGAAAGAGCCGGTGGATCAAAAATTATTCGCCCCGCAGGACAATACAATCAGCGACGAAGCGTTATCTGCATTAGTGATGCTAGGCTTTGCCAAAAACAGTGCCCAAAAAGCCATTGACAAAATCATGAGTCAATCGCCCGACAGTAAAGTAGAGCAAGTAATAAAGCAAGCACTGAAAATGTTATAGATCAAACCGGCGGATCGACCCTTGAAGAAATTATATCGAAATATTATCATCCTCATCGCCATTACCGGCCTGCTCTGGGCTGGAAGCGCCTCTCCCTTCACAGGCGGGATCACGATTCGCCTACCCGATCTTCTGGCACAGCAACCCGATACCACTAAAGTAGCGGCCCCTGTCGACCTCAAATACAAAATTAAAGAAAACAGCGGCAATCCCTTGCTGGAAGAGGAAGAGAACCGGGGCCTGGATTTAACCGATCCGGCCAATATTGATTACTCCTCTGAATACGATTATAAAACCGGCACCGTCACCATCTACCGCAAAGTGGGCGACATGAATGTGCGTCTTCCCTACACCATGTCGTTGGAAGATTACCTCAATACCGATACCCGCCGGTCCATCCTGTCCTATTGGCGCGAAAAACAAAATGAAAGTACAGGCTATGCCGAAGGCGGCTCATCACTGTTGAATCCCAGTTGGAATGTGGGTGGAGAAGCCTTCGAAAGTATTTTCGGCAGCAATAAAATCGATGTCCGTTTGCAGGGAATGGCCGAGCTGAAGGTAGGTATTAACCGCACCAAACTGGATAACCCCACCTTACAGGAACGCATGCGCAAAACCACCACCTTTGATTTCCAGGAGATGATTCAGATGAACATCACCGGTACCATTGGTGATAAACTGAAGTTGGGCGTTAATTACAACACAGAGGCCACCTTTGATTTTGAAAACCAAATTAACCTGGAATACGAAGGCAATGAAGATGACATCCTGAAAAAGGTAGAAGCCGGTAATGTTACCTTGCCCCTGCCCGGAACACTGATTACCGGGAGCCAAAGTCTGTTTGGGGTAAAAACCGAAATGCAATTCGGCAAACTGACCGTCACCAGTATCTTCTCGCAACAAAAGGGCGAAACCAAGGTGATGAACATTGAAGGAGGTGCCGAGACCCAGGAATTTGAGATCCAGGCCGACCAATACGACCGGAATCGTCACTTCTTCCTGAATCACACGTTCAGAGAACGCTATAATGAGGCACTGAAACAATTGCCCTATATCAATTCACCCATCTCCATTCAACAAATCGAAGTTTGGGTAACCAACCGCACCAGTAATGTGAGTGAATCGCGTAATGTGGTGGCATTTCTGGATTTGGGGGAAGCTAAAAATCTCTACAATGCAATTAAATGGCCGGTGAATGGTGACAAATATCCTAATAACTCTGCAAACACCTTGCATGCGACCATGGATGCCAATCAAGATGTACGCGACATAAACATGGTAACAGGAGCACTTGCCACTGAAATCACCAACGGCATCGAATTTGAGAAACTGGAAAATGCCCGCCGACTAACCGAAACGGAGTACACTCTCAATAAGGAGCTGGGATACATCTCGCTGAACTCGGCCCTTAATGCCGATGAAGTTTTAGCCGTAGCCTACCGTTACACCGTTACCGGTGAATCCGGCGAGTTTGAAGTGGGTGAATTTTCATCCAAAAATAACGAAGCCACCCAAAACCTGTATCTGAAATTATTAAAGGGGACCAATCTGACTCCGGCCGTACCCCAATCCTGGAACCTGATGATGAAAAACATCTACTCCATCAACGCTTACCAGGTGAACCGGGAAGACTTTCTATTGAATGTGACTTTTACCAATGATGAAACAGGGAGTGATATTAATTATTTTCCTGAAGGACCCGAAACGAATGGCCAGGGTGACAAACTGAAGGGGGCCCTTTTCTTACAGTTAATGAATCTGGACCAGTTAGATTCGCGCAATGAAGCCCAGAAAAATGGAGATGGCATCTTTGACTTTGTGGAAGGCGTCACTATTCATCCACAAAATGGACGTATCATCTTTCCGGTTCTGGAGCCCTTTGGACAAAACATGATCGACAAAGTGGATAATGATCCGGATCTGGTAAAAAAATACGTATACAAATCACTGTACGATAAAACCCAAACCGAAGCAGAACAAGATGCCTCCCAAAATAAATACAAACTGAAAGGTCGCTATAAATCCAGCTCGGGCTCAGAAATATCCTTGAATGCCATGAATGTGCCGGAAGGGTCTGTCATCGTGACCGCCGGTAGCCGTAGGTTAGTAGAAAATCAAGATTACATTGTGGATTATACACTGGGGCGGGTACGCATCATCAACCAGGGCATCCTCAGCTCCGGCACACCCATTCAGGTATCGCTGGAAAACCAGTCGCTCTTCAATGTACAAACCAAAACCCTGTTGGGGACACACCTCAATTATCAGATCAACGAAAATTTCAACATCGGCGGTACGCTGATGCACTTACGCGAACGTCCCCTTACCCAAAAAGTAAACATTGGTGATGAACCCATTGCCAACACCATCTGGGGCGTCAACACCTCCTTTTATACCGAATCACTGGGGCTCACCGAACTGATTGATAAACTGCCATTGGTGCAAACCAAAGAGCCCTCCTCTATTACCTTCGAGGGGGAGTTCGCACAATTGATCCCCGGCCATCCAAAAGTAATCGATGAAACGGGTACTTCCTACATTGATGATTTTGAAGGCACCCGCATCTCGTATGACATGCGCAACTGGACCGCCTGGCAAATTGCCAGTACCCCACAGGGGCAGGATACCGATTTATTTCCGGAAAGCAGCAATGAACACAACGGCACACTGATATCGGGATACAACCGGGCTAAACTGGCCTGGTACAACATTGATCCGCTATTCTTAAGAGGTAACGCCTTAACGCCTGGTCACATTAAAGCCGATGAAGCCCAGCGGAAAGATCACCGGGTAAGGGAAATTTACGAGCAGGAAATATTCCCCAACCGCCAGGCTGCTTATGGGCAACCTACTAACATCCCGGTTTTGAATATCGCCTATTATCCCAACGAACGGGGGCCCTATAACTTTGACAAGGCGGAAGGTGAAAGCGGCGTATCAGCCGGCATTGACGATAACGGCCATTTAAAATCACCTGAAACACGCTGGGGCGGGATGATGCGGCCCATTGATGTCAACGACTTTGAAGCCGCCAACATTGAGTACATCGAATTCTGGATGATGGACCCCTTTGTGTATGACGAAGACGATACCAATGAGGGAAGTATATATTTCAACCTGGGTAATGTGTCAGAAGATATTCTGCGCGATTCGCGTAAATCCTTTGAGCAAGGCTTACCGGGACCCAATGAATCCACCGAATTAGTAAAAGTCACCCAATGGGGAAACGTATCTGAAAAACAAAGTCTGGTGGATGCCTTTTCAACCGATGTAGCCACGCGCTTGGCGCAAGATGTCGGCTTAAACGGGATGAACAGTGAAGCGGAACAAACCTTTTACCTCGACTTTGTGGAGGACATGAAACAAATGAGCCTGACTCCCGAGGCCCGTGAAAAGATTTTGAGTGACCCCGCCTCCGATGATTATCACTATTTCAGAGGATCGGATTACGATGCCAATGAAGTGAGTATCCTCGACCGCTATAAAAACTACAATAACATGGAGGGTAACTCCAAACCATCGTCAGCTTCCGGAGAAAATTACTCCACAGCAGCGATGGACAAGCCCGATGTGGAAGATATCAACCGCGATTTCACCCTCAGTGAAAATGAAAGCTATTACCAATACGAGGTGAAATTAAAAAGAGGCATGGACGTTGGAGATTCCTACATTGTGGACCGGCGCGATACGGCGATTGTAGATGCCAACGGTAAAAAAGCAGCCTGGTACCTCTTCCGCGTTCCCATCCAGGACTATAAAAAAGAAGTGGGTGGCATACAGGACATGCGCAGCATCCGCTTTATGCGCATGTTTATGAAAGGTTTTGATAAACCGGTAGTACTACGTTTAGCTACCCTTGATTTGGTGCGCGGTGACTGGCGTAAATATGAGAAAGACCTGACCGAGTTTTCGGATAATGCCAGCCTGAATCCGGGAACTGGATTTGAAGTCTCTGCGGTTAATATTGAGGAAAACTCCGAAAAGAAACCGGTTAACTATGTATTACCCCCTGGTATTGACCGGGTGATTGATCCGGCTAACCCACAACTTCGGGAACTGAATGAACAGTCGCTTCTCTTAAAAGTAACCGATTTAGAAAAAGGTGATGCACGAGGCGTTTATAAAACCATGAACATTGACATCCGTCAATACAAACGCTTAAAAATGTTCATTCACGCGGCCGCCCTCGAAGGCTATGACGACCTCAGTGCTCAAGGTGTGAGTGCCTTCATTCGGTTGGGTAGTGACTATACCGATAACTATTACGAATACGAGATCAAGCTAAAACTGACCGAAGCGGGCGTATACATGAATAGTTCAGAATCGGATCGCCGCGTGGTATGGCCTGTCGAAAACGAACTCAACCTGGAGCTGGAATTATTACACGCCGCAAAGCTGGAACGCAATAAAGCGCTCAGCGATAACCAGGCGAACATGACGGATCCCTACAAATACAATTTGGTAAACAGTGAATTCAGCAACAACCAAGTCATTTATATAAAAGGTAACCCCAACCTGAGTAATGTGAAAACCATTATGATGGGTATCCGAAACACGCACCCGCGCGAACGCAAATCGGTGGAGGTTTGGATGAATGAACTGCGGCTAACCGATTTCAATGAGCAGGGCGGCTGGGCAGCCAATGCACGCATGACAGTAAAACTGGCCGATTTAGGAAGTGTTTCCATGGCCGGTAAAACAAGTACAGTGGGATGGGGTAGCATTGATCAAAACGTACAGGAACGCAGGCAGGAAGATTTTTACCAATACGATGTGGCGACCAATCTGGAACTGGGTAAGTTTTTAGGCCCTGAGTCGGCCCTATCAGCTCCCTTTTATTTTGGCGTATCCAAGTCCGTTGCTACGCCTAAGTATTACCCCTTGGATCCGGATATCCCCATTGAAGTAGCCCTTGACAATGCAGCTGACGATGGGGAACGCGAAAAAATAAAGGAGCTCTCGCAAAGTGTGGTGAAGCGGAAAAGTGTCAACTTCACCAATGTAAAGGTTAATTCGAAAAAGGATAAAGTTCAATTCTACAGCCCAAGTAATATTTCGGCCACTTATTCCTATAACGAAACAACGAAACACGATGTGAATACGGAAAAATCCATCGACAAGACTTACCGTGGGATACTGGCCTATAATTACAATGCACGCCCCAAACCGGTGGAACCATTTAAGAAATCCGTTAAAGGAAAATCACTGGCCCTCATCCGTGATTTCAATTTCTATTATCTACCCTCTCAAATCTCCTATCGCTGGGAGATGAACCGCATGTATCGCGAACTGAAATTACGCAATAATACGGCTGTGGATAATGACCTGATTGGTCCCGATGTATCGGTTTCCAAAGATTTTAACTGGAACCGTTTCTTTGACATGCGGTACAATCTGACGAAAGCACTGAAACTGAATTTCCGGTCCGTTACCAATGCCCGTATTGATGAAGGCGATTTTACCATCATTAATAAAGAAAGAGACGATTACAAAGAGTGGCGCGATGAAGTTATGAATAACATCCTAAGCTTTGGACGTACCACCACGTATCAGCACAATTTTGATGTGAGTTACACGCTCCCGTTCAATAAGATTCCTTTACTGGACTGGACCAATACAACAGTGCAATACCGTGGCATGTACCAGTGGGACCTGGCACCTGCCTTGGCGAGTGGCGAAACAAATGAAAATGGTAATACCATTCGTAATTCCAATACCATTCAACTCAATGGTACCTTGAACATGAAGACCCTGTATAAAAAAGTATCGTATCTGGATAAACTGGATCGCGAATACCGCAGTGGTCGCCAACAAACCGGCAAGAAAGACGGAAAACGCACCGTGCGTTTCAACAACACCAATATTCAATTAAAAGCCGGCGAGGCCTACACGATCAATCACAAGTTAAAAACCACCGAAACCTCCGTTCGCGTCTTTGACAGCAGCGGTCGTCCGGTGCGGGGTGAATCCAAAACCATCAACCCCAATAAAATTGAATTTACGCCTGAAATAGCTACCGAAAATGCCCGCATCATGGTTACCGGAACAGTTGAGGATAACAATTCTCCCCTAAAACTGGCTATGGATTACAGCATGTTGTTGGTGACTTCGGTCAAAAACATCACTGTTAATTATTCAGAAAGCAATGGAACCATAGTTCATAACTACATGCCTAAATCAGGTTTCATGGGTACCGCTGATGGTTTTTCTGCTCCCGGGGCTCCTTTTATTTTTGGATGGCAGAACCGGGACTTCGCAAAGAATGCAGCGGATAATGGCTGGCTTGCATCAAGTCCTCTCAGAGTGGAACCCTACATGATGACCCATAAGGAGGATTTTTCTCTTCGTGTGAATGTGGAACCCATCCGGGGTCTTCGGCTGGATATCAATGCAGAACGCAGTCTATCCGAAAACATTGAAGAATTTTACGCTGAAGGGAAAAGAGAGGCCACCAACTTTAATGAACGCGGTAATTTCTCCATGACATTTAATCTGTTCAAAACGGCATTTAAACCACTGGATAAATCACCGGCTCTGGAATCTGAACTTTTTGAGCAATTCAAAAATAATCGAGAAATTGTACAAGCCCGTTTATATGATGCAACTGACTACAATTCTGAAGAAGAGCGCCTGGCCGCACTTAATAATTCTGACATTTTAATTCCATCATTTCTGGCAGCCTATTCCGGTAAAGATGCGAGCAAAATATTTACTGAACAGTTCCCCGGCTATTCAAAAATACAGCCCAACTGGCGCATCGCTTACGATGGGTTATCACGTATTAAGGCCTTCAAAAAGCTGATTAAATCATTTGACATTTCACATGCCTATCGCTCTACGTACAGCATGGGTTCCTATGTATTAAGGGAAGTAGAAGGGACTGACGGATTGGAATTACTCTATGATATCAACTCCATCATGATAAGTGAGCAATTCAGCCCTTTAATTGAGTTCAATATTACCTGGACGAATAATATTACTACCAGGGCTGAAATTAAAAAATCACGTGCCTTAAGCTTAAGCATGGGTAACAACCAGGTAATTGAAGATTATAAAGATGAATACGTCATTGGTTTAGGATACCGTTTTGATAAAATGGACCTCATCTTTGGAAAGGGCAGCAGTCAAAAAGCCATCAGCAATGATTTGAACCTGCGCGTCGATTTCTCCATTCGCAATAATTTAGCCCTAATCCGAAAAATCGAAGAGAATTATAGCCAGATGACCAATGGAAGTAAAGTAACTACGGTGAAATTTACAGCCGATTACGCCTTGAGTGATCGTTTTAACATGCAACTTTTTTACGATACAAACATCAGCAAACCCTACATCACAACCTATTATCCAAGGCAGGAATCGAACTTTGGTGTTAGCTTCCGATTTGCCTTAACACAGTAATCAGAAAGAAGGTTTTAAGCACTACAGATACTATTAATAAGCCGCGGGAGATTAATTTCTTCTAAAAGTATGATTTTTATTAGGTAAACACTCCTCGCAATACACGTACCATACTGAATAATTGCTCATTACAAATAATATAAAGATAACTAATAAGGAACAACTTGTTTTAGATCATAGATTATCTATCAGAATTTATTTACATTTGGTCATTAGATAATTAAATTTTCGTGCTATCATGAACATACCTGAAAATCTGAAGTATACTAAGGATCACGAGTGGATCCTTATTGATGGTGATATAGCAACTGTTGGTATCACTGAGTTTGCCCAGGGAGAATTGGGTGACATCGTTTTCGTTGAAATTGAAACTGAAGACGAAGAACTTGACAAAGAAGAGGTATTTGGTACTATTGAAGCTGTTAAAACAGTTTCGGATCTGTACATGCCTATCTCCGGTAAAGTTATTGAAGTAAACGCTGAATTAGAAGGTCAGCCTGACTTGGTTAACAAAGAGCCTTATGAAGGTGGTTGGATGATCAAAATTCAGATTGCTGATACGGCTGAATTGGATGAGTTGCTAACTGCAGAGCAGTACAAAGAAACAATTGGATAATTCCTTTTTATTTTATATTAAAAGCGATCTTAAAAATTAAGATCGCTTTTTTTTATTCTATAAACTTCAAAATTGAGCACAAAAAAAGGCCTTACATGCGTAAGGCCTTTTTTGTATCATGAATTGTGTATTACAATTTTCTGCTTACTTCAACTTCCTCATAGGCCTCAATAATATCGCCCACTTTGATGTCATCGTACTTAGCCAGGTTCAAACCACATTCGTAACCGGTGGCCACTTCTTTCACATCATCTTTGAATCGTTTCAACGATCCAAGTTCACCTGTATGAACCACAATACCATCGCGGATCAAACGTATCTTATTATTTCGTTTCACCTTACCATCTTTCACCATACAACCGGCAATGGTACCCACTTTGGTAATTTTAAAGGTTTCGCGAATTTCAATCGTCGCCACAACATTTTCTTTTATTTCAGGCGATAACATACCTTCCATAGCTGATTTCAACTCTTCGATGGCATCGTAGATAATCGAGTAAAGTCGAATATCGATCTCTTCCTTCTCAGCAATTTTACGAGCCGCCAGTGATGGACGCACCTGGAATCCAATCACAATGGCGTTTGAAGCAGCAGCCAACATAATGTCTGATTCAGAGATCTGACCGACGGCTTTATGAATCACATTCACCTGAATTTCTTCCGTTGATAGTTTAATCATCGAATCAGAAAGTGCTTCGATCGATCCATCCACATCACCTTTCACAATCACATTCAATTCCTGGAAGTTTCCAATGGCGATACGACGGCCAATCTCATCCAGTGTGATGTGTTTCTTGGTACGCATGCCTTGCTCACGCTGTAATTGCTCACGCTTAGTTGCAATTTCTTTCGCTTCGCGCTCATCTTCCATCACATTAAAGCGTTCTCCAGCCTGAGGAGCTCCGTTCATACCCAAAATCAATACGGGTTCAGACGGTCCGGCCACCTCCACCTTTTGATTACGCTCGTTGAACATGGCTTTAACGTGTCCATAGTGAGAACCTGAAAGCAACATATCACCAACACGCATACTTCCGGACTGTACCAACATGGTCGTAACATATCCACGTCCTTTATCAAGAGACGATTCAATCACACTACCTACGGCACGTTTATTTGGATTTGCTTTCAGCTCTAACATATCAGCTTCCAACAAAACTTTCTCTAATAAATCTTCGATATTCACACCATTCTTGGCGGAAATCTCCTGACACTGATACTTACCACCCCATTCTTCAACCAGGAAGTTCATATTAGCCAAAGCTTCTCTGATTCGATCCGGATTCGCACCTGCTTTATCAATTTTATTGATCGCAAATACAATAGGTACACCTGCGGCCGAAGCATGGTTAATCGCTTCAACAGTTTGCGGCATCACACTATCATCTGCGGCAATAATAATAATGGCAATATCGGTTACTTGAGCACCTCGTGCACGCATTGCGGTAAACGCTTCGTGACCTGGTGTATCCAGGAATGTAATCTGACGACCACCTTCGAGTTTCATACTATAAGCACCAATGTGCTGGGTGATACCCCCTGCCTCACCGGAAATCACATTCGCCTTCCGAACGTAATCCAGCAGTGATGTTTTACCGTGGTCAACGTGTCCCATCACCGTCACAATAGGTGGACGGGTCACCAAGTCTTCTTCTTTGTCCTCTTCCTCCTGAATGGCCTCAACCACATCAGCACTCACAAATTCAATTGTATATCCAAACTCTTCAGCAACCAAGGCTAATGTTTCAGCATCCAAACGCTGGTTGATGGATACAAACATTCCCAGACTCATACAAGTGGCAATAATCTGATTCACTTGCACTGACATCATGTTGGCCAACTCATTCGCCGTAACGAATTCAGTTACCTTAAGAACGCTTTTTTCCTGATCAATTTTATCCAGTTCAGCCTGCTGACGCTGACTAACGGCCTCACGCTTTTCACGACGGTGTTTAGCACCTTTGCTTTTACCTTTGGAGGTTAAACGTGCTAAAGTATCTTTGATTTGCTTTTGTACATCCTCATCATTCACTTCTGCCCGCGCCGGACGCTTCCGTAATTTAGGAGCCGTTCGTTTAGCGGAAGCCGGAACAGGTGCACCTGGCTTTTTCTTCTCTAAGGTTTTGGGTTTATTTTCACCTCCAGCCTGAGCCGTTTGTGGCTTATCATTGATATTAACCTTCTCTTTTTCCTTGCGGATACGTTTCCGTTTCCGCTTTTTGTTGGCCGCATTTTTGCTATCATCCTTTTTTTCAGAAGACTTCACGGGCTCTTTGGGCAATTCAATTTTCCCAATCACAGTCGGGCCGGAAAGTTTCTTCACCTGAGTAGGTTTGAAGATTTCATTTTCCGGTTTAGCCGCTTCACTAACTTCAGCTTTTGGTGCTGCTTGCGGCTCTGGCGTCTCCACTTTTTCTGGTTTTGGAGCTGGCGATGAAGCTTTCGTCTCTGCCGGTGCACTACTAGCTTTTTCAGCCATTGGCGCGTCCTTACTATCTTTTTTCACTGCGATCTGTTTGTCTGGTCGGGAAGGTTTCTCTTTCTTCTCTTCTTTTTTGACCTTCTTATCCAATTCTATTTTCCCTACCACTTTTAAATCTTCCCCCAGCTGATCAACTTTTGTGGGAATATGTTCAGGTTGCTTTACTTCCTTCTTCTTCTCCTCTTGAGGCTTAGAAAGTTCTTGAACGGGTGTTTCCGGCACAGAGGGCTTTTCCTCTACCTTTGGAGATTCAGCCTTTGGCGCTTCTTTCTTGACTGGCGCTACCGGCTTTTCTTCCTGCTTTGGCGCCTCTTTTTTCTTAGGCTTTAAAGCATCCAGATCAATCTTACCCACCACTTTGGGTTCTTTATCAACCGATATTTCCTTTTGGGCAGTTGGTTTCTCTCGCTCTTCACTCTGATCCGCTTCCGGTGTCAGATCTGAACGAATGTCTTCAATTGAAATGGATTCCTTTTTGGATTTTTCTTTCAATTGAGCAAGTTTATCCGATGATTTTCTCTTTTCATCGGAATCCTTTTTGTACTCTTTTTCAAGAACAGAGTACATATCTTCCGTAACTTTAGTGTTTGGATTTGTTTCAACATCAAACCCTTTCTTGTGCAGAAAATCTACAATCGTAGAAATACCTACATTGAATTCACGAGCTACTTTACTTAGTCTTTTTCCAACTGCCATATAACAGGACTCTTCTTTTTCGTTTCTATTTGGTTAGGGTACACCTCTTTGCCGGGCAAATATAAGTGAATTATTCAAATTCAGCATCTAGTACATTCCTAACTTCACGGATGGTTTCTTCTTCCAGGTCCGTCCGTTTTACCAGATCCTCAACCGATAGATCCAACACAGATTTTGCTGTATCACAACCAATTGCCTTTAGCTCATCCAGTATCCAGGCTTCGATTTCATCCGTGAACTCATCCAATTTCACATCTTCATCATCTTCTTCCATCTCACGATAGACATCGATTTCGTAACCGGTTAACTGTCCTGCCAAACGAATATTCAAACCGCCTTTCCCAATGGCCAAAGAAACTTCCTCAGGTCGCAGGTAAACTTCGGCTCTTTTTCCTTCTTCAAATAATTTAATATTGGAAATTTTAGCAGGATTAAGTGCTCTTTGAATAAAGAGCTGCGTATTAGTTGTATAATTTATTACATCGATATTTTCATTGCGTAATTCACGTACAATGCCATGAATACGTGATCCTTTCATACCCACACAAGCACCTACGGGATCGATGCGCTCATCGTAGGACTCCACAGCCACCTTGGCTCTTTCACCCGGTACGCGCACAATTTTCTTAATGGTAATTAACCCATCAAAAATCTCAGGCACTTCCATCTCGAATAACCGTTCCAGGAACACAGGGGATGTACGGGATAAAATAATAAGCGGATTATTATTGCGAATTTCCACCCGAACAACAACGGCACGCACAGTGTCGCCTTTACGGAAGAAATCAGATGGAATTTGCTCTGTTTTGGGCAGAATCAATTCATTCTCCTCGTCATCCAAAATAAGAATTTCGCGCTTCCAGATTTGGTATACTTCACCCGTTACTACTTCACCAATGCGGCCCTTGTATTTATGATAAATACTATCTTTTTCCAGCTCCAAAATTCTGGCAGACAAATTCTGTCTAAGACTCAGAATAGCACGACGTCCAAAATCAAGAAACTTAACTTCGTCCGTTACTTCTTCACCCAATTCGTAATCCTGATCAATCTTCTTAGCTTCAGTTAATGAAATCTGAAGATTGGCATCCTCCAACTCCGCATCTTCTACAACTTCACGATTTCGCCAAATCTCAAAGTCACCTTTATCCAGATTGATAATGACATCAAAATTTTCATCCGTCCCAAATCGCTTAATCAATACACTGCGAAATGAATCTTCCAATACACTGATCATGGTTGCACGATCAATATTTTTGAGTTCCTTAAACTCCGAAAAGGTTTCTATCAGATTTATATTTTCCATACTCCGGAATATTTAGAAAGAGATAATATCTTTTACCTGTTTTACTTCATCATATCTATAGCCTACGTGTCGGATTTGCAGCTCTTTTCGCTTTTTCCCCTCAGGCTTAATCATTTCTTCTATTCCAACAACAAAATCGTCATCGTTAACAGAAACTAATTTACCAGATACTTTTATACCTGTATTGGCCAATACTTCTACTTCGCGTCCCAGATTTTTAAGGTATTGACGCTTCACCCGAAAAGGCTGCCCAATACCAGCAGAAGACACTTCCATCTCAAAATCTTCTACTTCCCGATCAAAATTACTATCAATTAAGCGACTAATTTCGATGCAGTAACTGATCGGCACACCATTGTCGCTGTCAATAACAACCACAATCTTATTACCTGGATGCACTGAAATCTCGACCACAAACATGTCGTCTTCGTTCAGCTTTTCAGTTATAATAGATTCTATTTGAGATGCTTTTATCATATACAACACAACTAATAAAATAGGGGACTATGCGCGTCCCCTATACCTAAACTCGGTAAATCAGGTGCAAAGATAACTACAAATCAGATAATTTCCAAACCTTGTTCCATTTGCTTTCATCAAACGAAACGGTCAAACTCAATCCCATAATTCACTTTTTCATCCGCCTATTTTCCCTTTTCAGATCATTCGTTGTATAATTTTGCATCATATCCCGTATCTTGCTCATGTATTTATCATCTGAATGACTTATTGATGTACACCGGCAACAAACGTAAAATAATAAATGATCCTGTTTATGGATTTATTAAAATTCCTTTTGACCTCCTCTACGACCTTATTGAACATCCCTACTTCCAGAGACTTCGAAGGATCCGCCAATTGGGATTAACACATCTGGTTTATCCAGGTGCTACGCACACCCGTTTTCAGCATGCTTTGGGCACCATGCATCTCATGACATCTGCCGTGGACACCATATGTTCAAAAGGACAGTCCATCACTCCAGAAGAGTCAGAAGCGGTTCATGCAGCCATTCTCTTACATGACATTGGCCACGGACCTTTCTCGCATGTCCTTGAAAACAGCCTGGTCGAAAATGTGCCTCATGAATCCATCTCACAGTTGATCATGAATCGTTTGAATGAGGAATTCCAGCACTCTTTAAATACCGCCTTGGATATATTCAACAACACCTATTCAAAACAATTTCTACACCAGCTCGTCTCCAGTCAATTAGACATGGATCGATTAGACTATCTAAAAAGAGACAGTTTTTTCTCAGGCGTATCAGAAGGTAATATCGGCTCTGATCGGATCATTAAAATGCTTACTGTTAATGATGACCAATTAGTGGTGGAAGCCAAAGGCATATATTCCATTGAAAAATTCCTTGTGGCTCGCCGATTAATGTATTGGCAAGTCTATCTGCATAAAACAGCTATTGTAGCTGAACGCATGTTGGTGAATATTTTGAAACGCGCCAAAGAAATTTCCCTATCCGGAGATGAGCCCTTTTCGACCCCTCACCTCCGCTTTTTTCTCAATCAAAAACTAACCTACACTGATTTTAAAACGAATCCGGAAGTATTGCGCAACTTTACACTCTTGGATGACGATGATATTATGAGCGCTATAAAAACATGGACCTATCACCATGATGCCATTCTTTCCAGATTATCCCAGGATTTTTTAAGCCGCAAGTTGTACCGAATAGAGCTTCAAAAGGAACCCTTCGAAACCGTAGCGATTGAAAAAATAAGCCGCCTGGTTGCAAATAAACTCAAGCTACCACTGGAGGATGTGAATGAATACTTCGTTTTCACGGATACGATAGAAAACAATGCCTACAGTATGAATGACGAACGCATTAAAATACAATACAACAATAACGAATTAAAAGATATTGCAGATGCTTCCGACATGTTTAACCTTTCGATATTGGGTAAAACTGATCGAAAACATTATCTATGTTACCCTAAATCAGCACTTAAATAAGGTAAATCAAAGACTTTGAGAGTTTTTTTTAGTAAATTTATTTACTAGATTTGCACCAAATTTTTACCCTGTAAAACTGCTTTGTAACATATTTGATTAGACCACAGATTTTTAATCATTGCCTTTACATTGCTGTTTACAGTTTTTTCATAGCAATTGAAAAAAGCCGGACAGAAGCTATTCTCAAATAAACGCTGACACAATGTTCAACAGGGAAAAGCTACTAGAATGATATAAGTTTTTACAGATATCTGGTGACAGAAAACAAAAACAACGGATGAAATTTACAGCTGGCCAAGTTGCCGAATTAATAAACGGCAAAGTAGAAGGAAATAAGGACGCAGTTATTACCAACGTATCGAAAATAGAAGAAGGTAAACCCGAAACACTTACCTTTCTTGCCAATCCTAAATACACCCATTACTTATACACTACCCAAGCCGAAGTCGTTATTATCAACGACTCTTTTGTTGCAGAACAAGAAGTAAAAGCAACATTAATTAGAGTACCAGATGCCTACAAGGCTTTGGCTCAGCTATTGGAAATGTATGAACAGTCTCAACCCAAAAAATCGGGTATTGAACAACCTTCCTTTGTGGACTCATCGGCTACATTGGGCGATTTTGTTTATGTGGGGGCATTCGCTTACATTGGTGAAAACGTAAAAATTGGCAATAACGTCCAAATATATCCTCAAGCCTTCGTTGGCGACAATGTTTCAATAGGAGATAACTCCATAATATATGCCGGTGCCAAAATTTACAAGCATTGCCGCATTGGCGACAATTGTATTGTTCATGCCGGAGCAGTAATTGGAAGTGATGGCTTTGGATTTGCACCCGATGAAAACAATGAATACAAAAAAATCGCTCAGATTGGAAATGTAATTCTGGAGGATAACGTGGAAGTAGGAGCCAATTGCACCTTGGATCGGGCAACAATGGGGTCTACCATCATCCGCAAAGGGGCGAAACTGGATAACTTGATTCAGATAGCTCATAACGTAGAAGTGGGTGAAAACACGGTACTAGCCGCGCAGGCAGGGATAGCCGGGTCGGCAAAAATTGGTAAAAACTGCATGTTTGGGGGGCAGGTAGGAATTGCCGGTCACATCTCCATTGCCGACAATACTAAAATTGGTGCCCAAGCCGGTGTGGGAGGCAGTATAAAAAAAGAAGGTCAAGTGTTGATGGGATCACCGGTTATTGATGTCAAACAATTTTATAAATCATCTGTCATCTTCAGAAGATTACCTGAGTTGAAGACTCAACTTGATCAATTGCAAAAAGAAATCGATAGTTTAAAATAAATAAGCTAGTTGACAGGGATGCATACCTGTTGAATCAAAGAATTATGGTTGAAAAGCAAACAACAATTCAAAAGCCCGTTTCATTAAAAGGAACAGGCCTTCATACTGGAGTGGAAGTCACATTGACTTTAAATCCTGCTCCTGAAAACCACGGTTTTAAGTTTAAGCGTATTGACCTGGAGGATCAGCCAATCATTGAGGCCTTAGCCGACAATGTGTCTTTCACCGAAAGGGGAACGGTTCTTCAGAAGGGCGATGCAAAAGTCAGCACCATCGAACATTGCCTGGGCGCCTTAAGAGGTCTGGGTGTAGATAACTGCTTACTGGAAATCGACGGTCCGGAAGCGCCCATCCTGGATGGAAGTGCCAAATACTTTGTGAAGGCCATTCACGAAGCTGGTATTCAGGAACAAGATGCCGAGCGCAAGTATTTCGAAGTGCGAGAAAAAATGGTATTCGAAGACAAGGAGAAAGGCATCCAGATCATTGCTTTACCCGACGATCATTTTAGCGCCGATGTTAAAATATCTTTCAACAAATCATTGCTGCTGGCCAATCAATATGCGACCATAGATTCATTGAGCGAGTTTGAGACAGAGATTAGCGAATGTCGCACATTTGTATTTTTACACGAACTGGAACCCCTGCTCAAACATAACCTGATTAAAGGTGGCGATCTGGATAACGCCATTATCATCATTGATAAAGAAGTTTCCCAGGAAGAATTGGATCACCTGGCAGATTTGTTCAATCAGCCACGAGTGGAAGTGCAGCCAACCGGTATCCTGAACAATGTGGACCTGGTACACACCAACGAGCCTGCCCGTCATAAATTATTAGATGTCATAGGCGATTTAACCCTATGTGGATTGCCTATCAAAGGCCGGATTATTGCCACTCGCCCAGGACACATGGCAAATGTGGAGTTTGCCAAACTCATCCGTAAAGAGATCAAAAAAGAGCACTTCGCGTGGAAGCACCCAAATATGATCCCACCATTGAACCGGTATGCGACATCAACAAAATCAGACAGATGTTGCCGCACCGCCCACCATTTTTGTTGGTTGATAAAATCATCGACTTACAAGAGACTTATGTTGTAGGTATTAAAAATGTGACCATGAATGAACCGTTCTTCGTGGGACACTTTCCGGAAGAACCAGTGATGCCAGCTGTTTTGCAAATCGAAGCCATGGCTCAGGTAGGTGGTATTTTTGTACTCAACCAGTTTGATGAACCGGAAAAATACAGTACGTACTTCCTGAAGATCGACAATGTAAAACTTCGCAAAAAAGTAGTACCCGGTGATACATTAATATTTAAACTGGAGCTACTGGGTGAGATCCGTCGGGGCATGGCCAACATGAAGGGCACTGCTTTTGTAGGCGACACCATTGTGTCGGAAGGCGAATTTATGGCACAAGTAGTAAAAAACAAATAACCGTTTCAACAAACAGGAAAGATTGATGCTCGCAAGAGAACAATAAATAATAATCGACAAGATGAAACAACCATTAGCATATATTCACCCGGAAGCAAAGATTGCTCCCAATGTGGTAATTGAGCCATTTGTGACCATTGACAAAAATGTAGTGATTGCAGAAGGCACCCGTATTGGATCCAATGTGACCATTATGGAAGGTACGCGAATCGGGAAAAATTGTAATATTTTTCCTGGAGCTGTTATTGGCGCTGTCCCACAAGATTTAAAATTTGTTGGTGAAGAAACCACTGTTGAAATTGGTGACAATACAACTATTCGCGAATGCGTTACCATTAACCGGGGGACAAAAGCTAAAAACAGAACAGTCGTTGGTGACAACTGTTTACTGATGGCCTATGTGCATGTTGCTCATGACTGTATCATTGGTAACAATGTGATCCTTGTGAATGCCGTTCAAGTGGCTGGAGAAGTGGTGATTGATGATTTCGCCATTGTGGGTGGCACTTCTGCTATTCACCAATTTGTACACATCGGAGCCCACGTGATGGTAGCTGGTGGTTCACTGATCGGAAAGGACATTCCGCCATATGTGAAAGCAGGCCGTGAGCGTATCTCATACGTAGGTGTAAATTCCATTGGATTGCGTAGACGCAACTACACAAACGAACAAATTCGTGATATTCAGAATACTTATCGTTACCTATTCCAGATGGGGTTAAATAATTCCGATGCCATCGAGCGCATTGAAGCAGAATTACCAGCATCCAAGGAACGGGATGAAATTATTTTGTTTGTGCGTAATTCGCAGCGTGGGATCATCAAAGGTTATTACCCTGAAAGAGTTTAGCACTCAAATAGAAGAATAAAAAAAACCGGCTTAGGCCGGTTTTTTTTATTCCTTTTGTTCCAATTCGTTTATATCTACTGACTTTAGCGGATTACTCGTGAGTTCCTTGTAGAGTTTTCGATGCATACAAACATCTACTGCCAGGTATAACGCTTGCTTGAAGGATTCTGGATTAGCTTTATCCTGCCCGGCAATATCAAAGGCCGTTCCATGATCAGGCGACGTTCTAATAAAGGGTAATCCAGCTGTATAATTGACGCCTTTTGAAAAAGTCAATGCTTTGAATGGTGCCAAGCCTTGATCGTGATACATGGCCAAAATAGCATCAAAGTTTTTAAACTGCTCGCTACCAAACAACCCATCCGCGGGATATGGCCCAAGTGCCATAATACCCTCTTTATCCTTAGCCTGCTTCAATGCCGGAATAATGATATCCTGCTCTTCGGTACCCAAAACACCTTCATCACCAGCATGAGGATTCAATCCTAAAACAGCAATACGTGGCCTGCGGATAGAAAAATCCTGACGTAACGCCAAATCCAGTGTGCGCAATTTAGATAAAATGCGCTCCTTAGTAATCACAGCAGGCACATCCTTAATAGCCACATGGCCAGCAACAACACCCACTTTCATGTGTTCCGAAACCATGAGCATCAAGGCATCGCCTTCACCGGCCTGTTGTTGCAAATACTCTGTATGCCCCGGAAAATTAAAAGACTCCGATTGGATGTTCTTTTTGTTGATTGGTGCGGTGACCAACACATCAATTTTACCAGCTTTCAAATCAGCCACTGCCATTTCCAAGGCCTTAAAAGCTCCTTCTCCACCAATGGTGGTCGATTTTCCCAATTCTACCCGAACATTATCATCCAGGCAATTAATGATATTTATCCGCTTGGCGTGCACTTCCTCCACAGACCGTACACTGTTTAAACTAAAATTGGGAATATTTAATGCTTTGCGATGGTAGGCAGCCACTTTGGACGATCCGTATATAACCGGCACAAATGAGTCATAGATGCGATTATCAGACAAAGTCTTAAAGATAACCTCATATCCAACACCATTAATGTCGCCATGTGTGATACCTACTTTTATTTTTTCTTCACTCATAATTGTTTCATTATTCCATCCTCTGAAGATGGCTATCAAAACTCGATTTCTGAAATCAGGTAATAAAAATAATATAAAAGACCTAAAATCAGTCCAGTTTCTTTAAAAACTCATATAACATCCTTACACCTACGCCTGATCCGCCGTTTCCGCGATAGCTGTCTTCCTTTTTAACAAAGGCAGGCCCCGCAATATCGAGGTGCACCCATGGATGCTTCACAAAATGACTTAAAAATTTACCTGCCGTGATGCAACCGGCTTCACGGGCTCCCAAATTTTTAATATCGGCAATATCCGATTTGATCAACTCATCATAATCACTCCAAAATGGGAATCGGACAATGCGCTCATGAACTGCGTCACCCGCTGTAATTAAAGCTTCAAAAACATCATCTCCTGCAGTTCCCATTCCTACCGTTCCATAATGACCAAGTGCCATGACAGCACTTCCTGTCAACGTGGCTAAATCAATCACTAAAGCCGGATCATATTTATCGGAGTAACTTAACGCATCCGCAAGTATCAGGCGACCCTCCGCATCCGTATTGATCACTTCTACCGTTTTTCCATTGTGCATACGCAACACATCGCCCGGTACAATGGCATTTCCACCAGGCCGGTTATCGGTTGCAGGGATCAATCCCACCACATATTTGGGTATCCGGTTTGAAGCAACAGCAACCATGGCACCCACCACAGAAGCGGCTCCACCCATATCACTCTTCATATCATCCAGGCTACCCGGAGGAGTTTTCAAATTGATTCCACCCGTATCATAAACCACTCCTTTTCCCACCAGGACAACAGGCTTTTCATTGGTTGCATTCTCTGGCTTCCACTCTAATATGTGAAATGCCGGCGGATCCACACTCCCTTTATTGACCGCTAATAAACCACCAAACTTAAGTGCTTCCAACTTATTTTTGTGATAGATATCCACCGAAAAACCATGCTGTTCGCCCAACTTCGTGACAACATCCGAAAAAGCAGCTACATCCAAAGTACCGACTGGTTCATTGACCAAATCACGGGTTATAAATACAGCCTGACATAACCTGGACAATTCGTGTAATTCACATTGAGTCATCACCGAAGTGGCAACATGCACCTTTGGATTTTCGTTCAGCCTTTCATTCTCATCCGTCTTATACTTATCAAAGCGATACGCAGAAAGAGCAAGGCCTTCAACCATTGCCACAACGGCCTTCTTTTCGGCTCTTAAATCAAACAGACAAACAGATGTCACTTTTTCTTCTCTCAAGCGAGAGATAATTTTATGTCCGTCTTTCCGCAGCTCTTCTTTATCACTATTGCTCAGATCATCTCCCTCTACAACCCTGACAAAATCGATTTTACCATAAGATTGAACCGTAATCAGTTTTTGCTTGGCCTCTAGTTTTTTCTGAACAAACTCTAAAGCATCCTCATTAAATCCAAAATCTTTTAGAATGGCAATCTCTTTAACCAGAAAAACACTGTTAATTCCTTCCGGCTTATCAAATGCTAATTGTATATCTACTTGCATAATTCCTGTATTGAAGTAAAACTTCCATTTTCGTGCTACTCACCTATACGTTCCGGCCCTTCATCAGCACCGCCCTTTGAATGCACTTTAAAATATTCACGAATCATCACTTTCTTCAACTCCCGATGAATGATTAATTCCGTGACTGCATCAATATAAGGCGCATCGGCCATCTCTTGCTGATACATGGCCACCTGCTGTTCCGAAACATCAATCCGATAGAGCAAACTCAAAAACCGTGGATAATGTTCACCCAATAGTTGATCCACATGCATTTTCATCTGAGAAAAAAGCTCCTGATAAAAATTATTCACCTGACCCGAGAAAGTTACTTCCAGTCCAAATTCAGCAAAATCTTTGATGATTTGAGCAGCTGCCTTACGAATGAGATCTTCGCGTTGGGTGGCCTTTTGCAAGGCACTTCTATCAAGCTCTGGTAACATTAGTTCTTTTCTGATTTAGGAGCATCCTCCAATTGCAGCGAATACATAATGGCCTCCAGTTGTCGAATTTTATCACGTTTCTCCGGCTTTTCCGGACAATACACATACCCATCAGTCACCAATACCCGATTGCGTCCTTTATCCCAATGTGCTCTTAATAAAAACGGACCGCCCATCATGTCACCCTGCACTTTCCAAAGCCCTCGTAATTCAACAATTTCCACTCCATTGACGGCATTACTTTTGTACATAACGGGAAATCCATGCTCGGTGGTCATGTACGATCCATCCGTTGGGCCGGGCAAGTTTTTATTCAACATAGAATCGCGTTTATTCAGCAAATACTCTTTCGAAAATGTGCCTTCTCCCACGTATGGAAATTCATATGTCATAATCCCCATGGTCCCCCATTCTGCCTCTTCAGACATCCATGCAAAATTTTCATTGCCTTTGTTTTTAAGAAAACCCGTTGGAATGGTTAAACGAGCACCCCAATGTTCGTTCCATACTTCCATTAAATTGGAGTTTGGATATTTCCGGTAATAATCCTGACTTCTTTTGCGTTCCATCTTATTAAAAAAGCTAAGCAGTAATATCTCATTTCGTTCTATTAACTGACGAAAAGCGGTGGTATCTTTAGCTGTAATGCGAGCTGTTGCCTGCGGACGAGCCCACAAATTCTCATAATACTTAATGGTATCAGATTCAGCATTGGGAGAGATCTCAACCAAAACCAAATTGCGGAATATTTTCAGGGAACTGGATAAAGACCGATGTGGGATGACTGAAATATTAAAATGAGGTTCTTCCTGGGGCAATCCCAAATAGGGTTGAATCATCATGTATTGCAAATTCTGTCCACCCGTTGACGCCTTCACTTTATCATCCATCACCAACAACATTTCACCGGCACTTCCGGCTACATTCGGTTTATAACCATCTTTTTCATTCTTACAGGAAACGTAAGAAACTGCCACTGCTATTAACAGCACATATTTTAATCGTTTTACTAACATATTAGTAGAATTATTAATGATTATCAAATATTTTAGAATTCAAAAAGCTATTGAACCACTTCCGAATATCCCTCTGCCAATAAGCTTTTCCGCCCGATAAGACGTTCCGTATTTTTAACTTCGGAAGTTACAAAAAAGAAGTGATTATTCGGTTGCGGCTGCCAAATTACCAAGTTTTGACCAACGGAAAGGTGACGAGACTGCATTTCGTTCCAATACATGATATCACTAATTCGACAGGAATGAATAATGGCAATTTTATGAAAAAACTCACCTTTCTTAACCGTATACAAAATACGTTCCCGTTGAGAAATGCATCCCACTGGAACAAAGGCTACCTGGGGCTCTGAAGCTGCTTTTAGATGCTGCTCTTCCTGAATGAACCGAATAATATTGTCTTTGGGAATAAATAAGCGAACCGGTTCGTGGTACACAGGAATATAATCTTTTACATAAGAAGGATTTAACCATCGTACAACTTCCAAACTCACCCCCGAAGCTTCTGAAACCTGTTGAAAAGTCAATGATTTTTGGATATAAACTGTATCGACCTGGTCAAATGTCAATAGTGGCTCCTGCGCTTTAATATCATGCCGTTGATAATTATTCATGGAATACGTGGCCGCAATAAAAGCCGGCACATAACTCCGGACCGGCGCCGGCAAAAAAGGCTGCAGCTCCCAGAAATTGCGTTTCCCACCACTCCGCTCAATGGCTTTCTGCACGACACCCAACCCACCATTGTAAGCAGCCAAAGCCAATTGCCAATCATTAAGATTCTGGTATAAATAAGCCAAATAGCGACAGGCAGCATCCGTACTTTTCACCGGATCACAACGTTCATCCACATAAGTATCCACTTTCAAATCAAACATACGGGAAGCATGATAAAGAAATTGCCACAATCCCATGGCTCCTGAAGACGATTTAGCGGTGGGATCGAGAGCCGATTCAACAATGGCCAGATACTTTAGCTCCAACGGCAAATTGTAACGGGCCAGATATTCCTCGAACAAAGGGAAGTAGAATTCAGACCGACCAATTATATTGGCTAAGTGCTCCCGTCGCTTAACGGTATAAACATCTATGTAAGCCTGAACCTGTGAATTATAATCTAATTTAACAGGTGTTTTCTGATCCAGATCATCCAATCGCTTTTGATACATCCATTCCGGGTAATGCGGATAATTAGTTGGTGCCTGATTCTGGCTCATTAATACCCCACTTTCAAGCAGGAGGATCATAAACATGAGTCCAATTAACCTTAAATACACTACCATCATTTTATAATTTCCCATTCCAATCAACCAGCAATAGCACATAAACAATAGCACATATATACAAAAGGCCGCACCTAAAATCAAGTGTGGCCTCTTTTGTATTTTGCAGAAAAGCTTATAATTCCGAATTAATTGCCAGAATTGTCAACTGTCTCTTTTCCGTCTTTATCGTTGCTTTTCTTATCTGAGCTATCTTCGTTACGGGCTTTTTTGAATTCCTTCATACCTTGTCCTAAACCTTTCATCAATTCAGGAATTTTACGACCTCCAAACAGCAATACCAGCACCAATACAATAACAATTAGCTCAGGGCCTCCAGGCATCGCAAACAATAGTAGTGTACTCAAATCCATATCTCAAATATTTTATTACTACAAAGTTAAGAATCTTTCTCTTTATTTCTATTTAAAGATGGCTTTAAAGATGTCATTTCCATTGGCAAACAACAGCAGTGACAGCAACAAAACCATACCAACTACTTGTGCGTACTCCAGAAATTTATCGCCAGGTTTACGTCCGCTAACCATTTCGTACAATAAGAACATCACATGCCCGCCGTCCAAGGCCGGAATGGGAAGAATATTCATAAATGCCAGAATCAAGGAGATAAGTGCTGTATTATACCAAAACACCAACCAACTCCATTCGCTGGGGAACATTTTACCCATGGCTCCAAAGCCACCTACTTGCTTGGCTCCTTCTTTGGTGAAAACCAATCGAAATTGCTTGATGTAATCCGTCAGGGTTGTAAAGCCCTTTTGTATGCCACGTGGCAAGGCTTGCATTAAAGTATATTTGTGCACTTTAACGCCAACAACTCCATCAGCATATGAATTAACACCAACACCAATAGTCCCTTCTTCAGAAACCTTTGGAGATAACGTTACTAATTCACCACCACGGATAAGTTCAACTTCAATCTTTTTACCCACATTGGCTTGTACCTTTTCGCTAAATTCCTGCCAAAACACAAGCGACTCACCATTAACACCTACTACACTGTCACCAGAGGCAAATCCAACTTTTTCGGCCTCACTCCCTTTCACTGTTCCTGACAAGACCGCAGGCCTTCGAATTTCGCAAAAGCCCTGAATGCCATCTGCCATCATCTGCAGGTCAAATCCTTCAGGAATGGATAAAGTCATGGTTTGTCCATTGCGAAGCAGCGTGAGTTGACGCGCATTCTCCAACAAAACAGCCTTTGTGATTTCACTGGTCGTTTCCACCTCCAAATCACCCACTTTTATGACGATGTCCCCATCTTGAAGCCCCAACTCTTTGGCTTTATCATTATAAGACAGTCCGTATTTGGCCGTTTGCACCGGATTATAGGATTCTCCCCAGGTATATAACACCATCCAAAAGATGAAGAATGCCAAAATAAAATTGACGACCACTCCACCTATCATGATAAACAAACGCTGCCAGGCTGGCTTTGAACGAAACTCCCATGGTTGTGGTGGCAATGCCATGGCTTCTTTATCCATGGACTCATCAATCATTCCGGAGATTTTCACGTACCCCCCCAGCGGTAACCAACCCACACCATACTCTGTCTCTCCCTTTTTATATTTAAATAAAGTAAATCCAGGATTAAAGAAGAGGTAAAATTTCTCAACCCTTGTTTTAAACAACCGGGCGAAGAAAAAATGTCCAAATTCATGCAATATCACCAGAATTGACAAGCTCAAGATCAACTGCACTGCTTTTATTAAAATATCCATTCAGTTCTAATTTTCAGAATTAAGCAACAAATATATTCTTTTCACACCAATAACACTTATGATTTTTCTTTCGAAAGCTTATTATATCCACTTCCACAGAAAACTCCTTACTTCCTACGCGTATTAATAATAGCGGTAGCGATGGTGCGCGCCTCGGTGTTGGAGGCCACATAATCATCAAACGTCGGACGGTCCCGAAAGGTTGACTGGGCCATTGTTTTCTCAATTACATCCGACATCTCTACAAATCCAACTTCCCCTTTCAAAAAGCGATCTACGGCAATTTCATTGGCTGCATTCAGAATACATGGCATATTACCACCTTTGTCCATGGCCTGAAAAGCCAAATCCAGATTCCGAAATACCTTAACATCGGCCTTTTCAAAGGTTAACTGCGGATAATCCACAAAATTAAATCGCGGAAACGCAGATTTTAATCGTGCAGGATAGGTCAATGCATACTGTATGGGTAAGCGCATATCGGGCAAACCCATCTGCGCTTTCATGGATCCATCTTCAAATTGAACAATGGAATGAACAATGGATTGCGGATGAACAACTATTTCAATCTGCTCCGGCTTTAAATCAAACAACCAACGGGCCTCAATGGCTTCTAATCCTTTATTCATGAGCGAAGCCGAATCAATGGTAATTTTATCGCCCATGCTCCAATTAGGATGATTCAAAGCCTGACACCGGGTAACCTTACGAAGAAACTCCACATTCTTACCGCGGAAAGGTCCTCCGGAAGCCGTCAGACAAATTTTTTCGATTGGATTATGAAACTCTCCGGCGAGGCATTGAAAAATCGCCGAGTGCTCAGAATCTACAGGCAATACACTCACTTTATGCTCTAACGCCAATTGAGTGATGATATCGCCAGCCACCACCAACGTTTCTTTATTTGCCAAGGCAATCTGCTTACCGGCTTTAATGGCATTGACAGTGGGTAATAAACCGGAAAAACCAACCATTGCTGTCAATACCACATCGATAGTTCCCATTTGAACGACTTGAGCAATGGCGTCTTCACCTGCATAGACCTTTATCGGCAAATCTGCCAAAGCACTTTCAACCTCTTTGTATTTTTCCTTATTCCCAATCACGACTGTATTAGGAAGAAATTGCCGGGCTTGCTGGATTAACAAGTCGGTGCTATTATTAGCTATTAAAACTTCAACTTCAAAACTTTCGGAATGCGCTGCAATAACCTCAAGCGCTTGTTTTCCAATGGATCCTGTTGATCCAAGAATCGCTACCCTCTTCCCCATTAATTCAGTCAGCTCTATATTTATATAATGTATCTATTCAAAGGAAATATACAGTTCCGAATTAAGCGGAACACCATTGTACCACAACTCAAAATGCAGATGGGGGCCGGTTGTTAATTCACCAGAATTACCCACATGCGCAATGGCCTCACCGGCCTGAACATGATCACCCATATTTTTCAAGAGGCGCTCATTGTGTTTGTACAACGAAATTAAATTATTGGTATGTTGAACCTGAATCACATATCCGGTCTCTACGGTCCATCCCGTAAATATTACCGTACCATCCAGCACGGCACTCACCCGTGCACCAGGCTTGGCAACAATATCCACACCATAATGGCCTTGCGAATCACCAAATTTATTCACCACAATACCTTTAAGCGGCGAAAACAGAAAACTATGCTCCAATTCAAACTTTCGACTGTTACCATCAAACACAGCCAGGTTGAATTTTTCTTCCCGTTCTACTTGTTGGCGAAACAATGAATCTTCCTCCGATTTCTGAAAGGAAATCTCTGAACTTTTAATGCGATGAACGGAATCCGCCGATTCACTATCTGATTCACCCGGCACTTCACCGGCCACCACAGCTCGTATATCACGAAAAAATCGATCACGCTGCTCTATTTCCGCAATAAGGCTATCGACCCGCATGTAATTCTGCTTAATCAAACGCCGTTGCTGTCCATCCGGGTAGCCTGGTATGTATTCCCGCAAATCGGTAAACGCAATTAAAAAGATAACCGAAACAATAAGAAGAATCAACGAAGCACCACCCAACGTAAACACATTCAATCGGGAGAGGCGCATACCAAACACTTCTTCATAGGTTTGCTCATTAAAAATAGCCAAACGGTATTTATACCTTAATTTATGAACCAGCTTATTCCCTTTTTCTACGTTTGCCATATGCTTGTGAAAATTCGATTGAAGCAAAGTTAAAAATTATCATTAGAATAGATGCGAGATCCATCAATTCATACAAAAGAAATGGTTAGTGGAAAAAAACCGCCCTATAGAAGCGGAAAAATACGCGTTTTTTTTCAACTCCCACCCCACTGATTCTATAGTCGTTAACCTCCCTAGCCACCATGTAGCGATAATAAAAATTGCCAAAAGATTTGCAGGACCGAAAAAAGCCACTACATTTGCAACCGCAATCACAATGATAACAAAGGTTACAAGATATATTGCGGGGTGGAGCAGTTGGTAGCTCGTTGGGCTCATAACCCAAAGGTCATCCGTTCGAGTCGGGTCCCCGCTACTAGATGAAAAGCCGAAGAGATGTCTTCGGCTTTTAATTTTTGAAATATCACAAAAACAGGACAGCAATAAAAAACATGAAAAAATGTTTGCATCTTATAAAAAAGTCAGTATATTTGCACCCGCTTTAAAACGATAACGAAGGTTACAAGATATATTGCGGGGTGGAGCAGTTGGTAGCTCGTTGGGCTCATAACCCAAAGGTCATCCGTTCGAGTCGGGTCCCCGCTACTAGATGAAAAGCCGAAGAGAAATCTTCGGCTTTTTTTATTGCCCGAATTCACTCCCAACAATCGCACCTGGCTAGTTTTCTTGGATCATATTCTGTTTTACAGATTTTGACAGCCTCTTGGACCCTTCCAATAGATACAAACAACACGACAATTAACTATCCAAGGCATCACACCCCTTTTAACACCATACCAAATCTATAATACAGCTATCAAATGGATGGTTACACTGTTCCAATAAGGTATGACATGCGTCAAATTAAGGGTTACATCCATAAAATCAGTACACACACCCAACTAATTTATAATGATTCTAATCAAAAGCTATTCTCCCTGCACCAAACGCCTGACAACACGCCTCAAGTAACAAGCAACCCTGCGCAAAAGCGCTTGCACCAACCATTTCATCATCCTCATTCCCCAAAGTGATTTTTCATAATAATCCTGAACTTTTCTAAAAACGCATACTACAAATCCTAAAAAAAGGAATTAGCAATCAATGCATGACAAAAGTCATGCTTCTAACACTTGAACTCTTCAAAAAATCACCGGAAATTATACAGAAATCATTCTCTAATTATAGTGTCCAACAAGAACCCATTGTCACCCTTAAAAATCTACAACAATGAATAAGAGACAGAACAACAAACTAAGATCTTACACCAACATTACGGCTGTTCTTTTATCCAATCAATCGGTCTATGAAGTGTATCCGGTTATTAAAATAGCCGTTGAAAATTTCACAGCCATCATTGATCAAATTAAAATTTTAGCAACTCATTCGTCGATTGACAACACCGGTGTCACCGAGCAAAAAACAATAATAAAAGAAAAACTATCAACCTTAGCTGGTGAATTAGCAGCCTCTGGCTCCGCCTTTGCAGTAGATCTAAATAATAAAGAGATGGAAGCGGCGCTTGATTTTAGTTATAGCGATATTCGTTATGCCAGGGATAATGACACCATTAGCATTACCTCAGCGATCTATAACGAATTAGCCGAGCACAATGGAAAATTAGCTGATTACCTGGTTACAGATGAGGACAAATCGGCATTAAAAAAATTAATCGATGACTTTGAAGTTGTCAGTCAGAATAAAGGATTACAACACAGCCAAAATGTATCGGACACAAAACAACTATGCCTTTTATTCAAGGATGCCGATGCCTTACTGACCCAAAAGCTGGATCGGCTTTTGATGCGCCTCAGAAGAAAAGCGCCCTCCTTCTATAATGCGTATCTCAATGCACGAAACATTCAGGATTTGTAATCTCCCCAAAAAAATCATAAGCACCCGACCCATCAGGGTGCTTATGTACGTTAACATTCACCCTCGAAAATTAGCCGTTCATCCAGTACTATTTTCACTGGTCTATTCCAGCCCAAGTTTTCATCCAACCAATCCAGACACTCGTGTAAAAGGCCCATCATTCTTTGAATACATGCGTATCAGTTAATAGTTTTGCAACGGAAACAACCATAACATCCCGACAAAACAAGACTATAAAAAATGGATGGAGCTATGATTATTAAATTAATTTCAGCATTAGGAGAGATTAGGATGCACAATAAGGTATCAGGAATTGATTTTCCACGACGAAATGAACTACAGATTGCTTTTAAAGACACCTACGCCGATCTGATCATTCCCATATCACCTGATATGGACAACAACTTATTGGTCGTGATCTTTTACAACTACCTGGAAACTCCGGAAAGCCGAATGGCAATAGCCTGATGATAAATTGCAAAATGACACTTTTCAAAATACACCAAAGCCACCCCAAAAGGTGGCTTTTCTTATTGAATAATAATCAAAATTCCATTTCATTTATCTAACACCTTGAAAATCGTAATTTCACTGAAAAAGTATATCTTACAGAGTGTCATCCAAAATAAATAACTACTTTTGCACCACTTTGAGTCTTGATCTCAGGATGTCCATCATTTTCACATCCTATCTAATTGAATGTTAAAGTAATTAGACTGCACTGGTTTCAATCTCACGTAAATTGTATTTTAGAGGGAATTAAGAAGCATCAACCGCCCTGGTTCCTTGGTAATTTTAAGTATTTTTAAGCATGAACATTTACATTTCGAATTTAAGTTATGGCATTACCGATGCTGACTTAAATGACCTTTTTGGAGAGTACGGTGAAGTATCTTCAGCAAAAGTAATCATGGATCGTGAAACCGGTAAATCAAGAGGATTTGGTTTTGTTGAGATGCCTGATGAATCAATTGGCAAGAATGCCATTGAAGAATTAAATGAGGCAGAGTACGACGGTAGAGTGATCAATGTTACGGAGGCTCGTCCAAAAACGGAGCGTCGTGACAACAATGGAAGAGGCGGAGGAAGAAGCAGATTCTAAGAAAGCAATTTCATGACATATAAAAGGTGGCCCTACGGTCACCTTTTTTTGTTTACCTACTTTTCAATGGCCCTCCCCTTCCATGTCATTGATCCTTTGCACATTTTGTTTCGTTATCAAGTTGTTTTTAACTAATTTAGTAGCTCACCCTCTACTATTGCCTCACAACACCATTATCATGAAACGACTAATTATCCTTCTTCTCGCCAGCATCCTGACTATTCCAATTCACAGTCAGGATCGCATCACAGGACGCAACTTTGCAAGCCGCAGTGAAGTCATTGCCGAAAACGGAATGGTATGCACAAGCCATCCCCTGGCGACGCAAATTGGGCTCGATATTTTAAAACAAGGAGGTACAGCAATTGATGCCGCCATCGCAGCCAATGCCGCTCTAGGCCTAATGGAACCAACGGGAAGCGGCATCGGGGGTGATTTGTTTGCCATTGTTTGGGATAGCCATACTCAAAAATTATATGGCTTAAATGGTAGTGGCCGGTCACCACAAGACCTTTCGCTTGCTTACTTTTCACAAAACGGGTATAACCAAATTCCCGCTTTAGGCCCATTACCAGTGAGCGTGCCGGGCTGTGTTGATGGATGGTTTGAACTCCATAAAAAATTTGGTAAACTCCCCATGCAATCCCTCTTGCAACCAGCGATCGACTATGCCGAAAATGGATTTCCACTCACCGAGCTAATCGCCTATTATTGGTCAACATCCGTTGAACGATTAAATAATTACCCCAACGTCGAAGCCACTTTTACGACCAACGGCGCGCCTCCTGCCAAAGGAGATATATTCAAAAATCCGGCCTTGGCTAACACCTATCGAACTATAGCCCAAGAAGGACGCGATTCCTTTTATGAGGGTGAAATTGCCAGAACTATAACCGACTTTATCAAACAGCAAGGTGGCTTTTTATCCCTACAGGACATGAAATTGCATCACTCAGAATGGGTAGAACCCGTGTCGGTGAACTATCGTGGTTATGACATATGGGAACTCCCGCCAAATGGACAAGGCATCACTGCACTGCAAATGCTGAATATATTAAAAGGATTTGAGTTTAAGCCCAATGAATATGGTTCTGTCCGGCACATTCACCTGGTAACTGAAGCCAAAAAGCTAGCTTTTGAAGATCGGGCAAAATTCTATGCAGACATGGACATGGTGGATGTACCGCTGGATAAATTACTATCGGATGAGTACGCCAATGAACGACGCCAACGAATAGATCTAAAAAAAGTCGGCACTTACAAATCGGGTGAAATCAGCAAAGGAGAGACTATCTATCTGACAGTTGCAGATCAATGGGGAAATATGATTTCACTCATTCAAAGTAACTACAGAGGTATGGGATCAGGAATGGCACCTCCCGGATTAGGCTTTATGCTACAAGACCGAGGTGAATTATTTTCATTAAATCCCGATGACGCTAATGTTTATGCTCCGGGCAAACGCCCATTTCATACCATTATCCCGGCCTTTGTTACAAAAAACAATCAACCCATATTAAGCTTTGGTGTGATGGGAGGCGATTTTCAACCACAGGGACACGTGCAAATACTTATGAACATTATTGATTTTGACATGAATATTCAAGAAGCAGGAGATGCTCCGCGATTCAGTCACACAGGTTCCTCACAACCTACCGGATACAAATCAGAGGACAAAGGCATATTAAACATCGAAACCGGTTTTCTTCCACAGACCATCTTGGAATTAATACGAAAAGGTCACAAGATAGATTATTCACCAGGAGGGTATGGCGGCTACCAGGCGATTTGGTTCGATGCAAAAAAACGTGTTTATTATGGAGCATCCGAATCGCGAAAAGATGGCCAGGCAGCGGGCTACTAATTTTACAATGTAAACCAATCTAATGAATCCTTCACACAAAAAAAATACTAATCAAACTTCAATACGATTGGTTTAATCAAAAATAATTTGGCAAGCTATTGATTTTAGGTATTTTTCGCTTCAAATAACCCGCAGATGAACTGGCGAGCAATATTTAAACGTAAAAAAAACCATTTCCTGAGGCAATTCCAATCAAACGAATCGCTGATATACGAGCTATTTGCACCTGAAAACAGATACTTGGGACAACGGTATTTTGATTTTTTGGGGCCAAAATTGTGCCAGGTAGTTAATGCGGATTACATCATGATCGGGCAGCTTGATGCAGCAACAGGTACCATTCAATCACTGATCCTAACCAAAGGAGTCAATCACCTGGCAGATTACTCATATAACATTGAAGAATCACCTTGCAAGAATGTAATTGGAAACAAAAGCTGCAGCATCACTACGGGAGCATATAAGCAATTCCCCAATAACTCTTTTGTTGCCAAAGAAAAAATTGAATCCTACGTGGGAATCCCACTTTTCAACTCTGGGTATGAGCCAAACGGAATTCTTGTGGCATTATTTAATAAACCCATTACCCAACTGGCCAAAACAATTGAATCCTTATTATTCCTCTACACACCCCGCATTAGTGCCGAGATTGAACACATTGCTGTAAAAAAACAGCTAAAGCTACGCAATGACGATTTAGAAGGTATTCACTTTCAATTGCAGCAAAAAAATGAGCAATTGGACAATACCATAAAAGCACTTAATATGGCGAACACAAAAGCAGAAGAGCACAACCAGTTAAAATCTGCATTTTTGGCCAACTTAAGTCATGAAATCCGAACGCCAATGAATGCCATTCTTGGTTTTTCGGAATTATTACGAGCCAATAACCTATCGAATGAAGAAAAAATTGAATACGTAGATATTATTAATCAGAATGGTTCTCACCTTTTAAAGGTGATGGATAATCTTATTGACATCTCGAAACTTCAGACCCGCTTGCTTCAGGAAGGTCCCACTAAATTTAAAATGAATACCCTATTAGAGCAGATGCTACAACATTACATGAAGGAAATTCGTTTGCTGCAAAAACCAATTAGCATCTATCTGGAAAAAGGGGCTGAGGAACACGTGGATACTTTTATTACCGACAAGGAAGGACTCATCAAGGTACTGAATCATTTGTTGGACAATGCTGTAAAATTCACATCTGAAGGATGGATAAAGTTTGGTTATACAATTCAAAAATCACAGCTTCGGTTTTTCGTCTCTGATACTGGAATTGGCATTCCGAAAGGTCAGGAAAATAGTATTTTTGAGTTATTCCGCCAATTGGATTCACTCAACAGCCGCGAATTTGGAGGGACAGGCCTGGGGCTTTCCATATCGAAAAAATACATCGATGCTTTGGGTGGAGAAATTTGGTTAGAAAATGATAAGGATAAAGGTTCTTGCTTTTACTTCACCATTCCATTTAAGGCCTGTAATCCAATTACCCAGCAAACTGCTTCACATAACGCTCACTAAAAAGCCGCCATTAATAAACCAATGTCTTTAAAAGGAATATTAAAGCGATTCCCAATGTGACTATTGGTTAAAATGCCTTTATAAAGATAGACACCATGGCTGATGCCCATTTCTTCTTTGATGATTTGATGAATCCCTCCGGCTTCCCCTATTCTAAGAAGAATAGGCGCGAATATATTGCTTAAGGCGATTGAGGAAGTGCGTGATACGCGCGATGCAATATTCGGCACACAGTAATGCACAACACCATGTTTATTGAACACTGGCTGATCAAAATCGGTACACATAGAGGATTCAAAACACCCGCCCTGATCCATACTCAAATCGATGATGATAGAACCTGGCTTCATTTGAGAAACCTGCTCTTCGGTAATTAAAAACGACCTTCCTCCTTCCAGATATCTTAAACTACCTAAGACAGCATCGGCACTTTGCAAGGCTTTTGTCAGGGCCGGAGGATGCAGTACCGAAGAAAACAAACGCTGCCCCACATTACGTTCCAACTCACGCAAACGCCGGTAAGAATCATCAAACACTTTAACAGAAGCTCCTAAGCCTAGTGCAGCACGCGCTGCAAATTCACCGGCAGTGCCTGCACCGAGAATAACCACTTCGGTGGGAGAAATGCCGGTCACTCCGCCAAGCAAAACACCTTTCCCATTATGAGCTTTACTCAAATATTCAGCGGCAATCATCACAGCTGCTGACCCTTCAATTTCACTCATACTGCGAATGACCGGAAAACAACCATTATCATCTTTTAACAATTCAAAAGCCAGGGCATTCACCTTTTTATCCAACATGCGCTGAATGGATTCCCGCGTTTGATTATACATTGATAACAAAGTGATAACCAATTGCCTTGAATGAAGCATCTCAATCTCCTCCTCGCTCAAACGGGAGACTTTAAGAATAATATCTGCTTCAAAAACGTCACTCTTGTTTTTAATTATCTGAGCTCCGCATTCCGAAAAGTCATGATCAAAATAATGAGCGGGTTCCCCGGCACCAGATTCAAACAGTACCGTATGACCATTTTCCACAAGTAATTCAACCCCTTGAGGCGTAAGGGGGACACGGCTCTCAAATCGCGATGTTTCCTTGGGTATCCCAATGGATACCCGTTTCTTCTTACGCCCTGTCTCGAGCATCTCTTCCCTGGGTAATAAACCTACCTGGCCCAATGGAAAATAAGATGTTGTCTCCACCATTTCGGTCATTTACTGCGCTTCAATCAATGATACTTTTCTTACTAAGCTGTTTCAAGATAGCAAAAAAGAATGAATAATAAAACGCTTATCGCTTAATAACAGTGATTTTACGACGTCCATCAGTTAACTCCTCCAGGTTGAGATCCAGACGCCCTGCAGGCAACAGTGCATCAATCTTTTCCGGCCATTCTATCATACAATAATGACCGGAATAAATGTAATCTTCATAACCCATATCATAAGCTTCTTCCATTTCTTTCAAACGGTAGAAGTCGAAATGATAAATAATTTCTGCTGAATTGGTTTGATATTCATTCACGATGGCAAAGCTTGGACTATTCACCGTATCCTCCACATTCATCACTTCACAGAGTGCTTTAATGAAAGTCGTTTTGCCAACGCCCATGTTCCCATAAAAAGCCAATACCCGTTCGCTTTTAAACTTGTCAAGAAATGCGCGGGCCACTTGATTTAATTGGCCCAATGAATCAATGTAAAATGTTTCCATAAATTGTTGCTTGATGGTCGCACAAAATTAATTGAATGCCAAGAAAAAACAAGTCGTTCAAGAGCTTCTTCGCTTTAATGTCACGCAAGGAATAATCATCTCCTCCAAGGAAATTCCACCATGTTGAAAAGTATCCCGATAGTAACTCACGTAGTAGTTATAGTTATTGGGATAGGCAAAAAAATCGTTATTACGGGCAAAGATGTAAGTTGTTGAGACATTTGGTCGCGGCAAAAACGCTTTTTCAGGTTGTTTTATCTCAAATACATCTTTGGCTTCATAACCCAGATTTTTTCCTTGCTTATACCGAAGATTGGTATTGACACTACGATCGCCCACAACCTTTACCGGGTTTTGAACCCGCGTTGTACCATGATCAGTGGTAATTACCACTTTCACATTTTCATCTTTCAAGCGTTTCAACAACTCTTTGAGAACAGAGTGATTGTACCACGATAAAGTCAAGGAACGATAGGCAGATTCATCTTTTGCCAGCTCTTTGATCATTTTTACTTCAGTTCGGGCATGCGATAACATATCCACAAAATTGAAAACGATGGCATTCACATCATTACCCAACATCGTGTGATACCCTTCAATCAAGCGCTTTCCACCATCCGCATCGGAAACTTTGTGATAGCTGTACTTCACCTTTTTGCGAAAACGCTCGAATAATGTTCCCAGCAACTCTCCTTCATACAAATTTTTTCCCTCTTCACTGTCATCATCTACCCAATACTGCGGGTAATTCTCTTTGATTACAGACGGCATCAACCCAGAAAAAATAGCATTTCTGGCATATTGAGTGGCTGTTGGTAAAATGCTAAAATAAGGACTCTCATCTTCAATAATAAAATCGGAGGTTATTTCACGTTTTATTAATTCCCACTGGTCATATCGGAAATTATCAATAACAATAAAAAAAACCTTTTCGCCCTGCTCAAGCAAAGGCAACAGCTTGTTCTTGACCAAGTGGTTGGACATCAAAGGAGACTGATCACCCTGGAGCCAATCCAGATAGTTGTTTTTTATAAATCGTGAAAATGCCTGGTTAGCTTCCGTCTTTTGCATTTTGAGGACCTCATCCATCGCTCCATCTCCACCTTCCAGCTCCAGCTCCCAATATACCAATCGCTTATATACATCTACCCAATCTTCATGAGAAAATGAATCATTGATTTGCAGCGTAATTTTTCCAAACTGGGATTGATAAGCAGAAGTAACAGCCCGTGACTGCAGTTGTCTTTTTTCCAGATTCTTTTTTATGGACAGCAAAATCTGGCGCGGGTTCACCGGCTTAATCAGGTAATCAGCGATTTTATTACCAATGGCTTCTTCCATAATATCTTCTTCTTCACTCTTGGTAATCATGATCACCGGCACTTCCGACCGCAACTCTTTCAGCCGGTGTAGCGTTTCCAATCCGGATAAACCCGGCATGTTTTCATCTAAAAAAATCAGATCATAAAACTCGGTTTTCACCATTTCCAGTGCATCCTGCCCATTTGTAGCCTTTTCAATTTCATAACCTTTTTCAGTCAGAAACAAGATGTGTGCCCGCAAATGTTCAATTTCATCATCCACCCATAAAATCCGAATCTTAGTATCTGTCATAATCCTGAAATCAATAGTTACTTTTATAAAAGTCCGAATACGCCTGAACCAGACCATTCTGGATCAGTTTATCGAAATTCTCCTCTGAGATGTTCCACATATAATGTTCACGTCGCTCATAGTCGCGCGTCAAAAAAGATTTGGTCATCACATCTTTCAAGAATACGTCGACTTCAGCAATAGTGGTGAAACCAGCTACTTTTAATGCTTTATATTCCGATCCCACATCCACCAACTCCACTATTTTATCAGTCCCATACGAGTTACGAGCGAAATTGGTATAAATGGTGACCAGTCGTTTATAATCCATCCGTGCATCTCGAATACAAATCATTGCCAAATGCACGCCCTCTTTATTCAACTTAAACACGGATACAGGGGTTTCCGGAATATTAACTGTGGCCTCGGCAGAGACAGGTGAAATCAGTTCTGTAACAACTTCTTTTTCCTCTTTTTTCTCCACCTCCTCATCCTCAGCTACAATTCTTTCATTTTTTTGATCATCACCCTTCTCTTCACTTGTCTGGATCACTTCCTCTTTTTTAACCGAAACAGGAGCTGCAACTGGCAGGCCTTTCAAATCTTCCGGAACTACCACTTCTTTCACAGGCACTACATTTTGAACAGAGCCCTCTACCGGTTGAGCATCGGATTCATTAGGCGTTTCTGATACAGCCTCCTCCGGCTTAACTAAGTCCAACTCATTTTTATCGATCAGCGTTAAATAATACTTCTCGAAGAACTCCTGATATTCACTGACCAAGCCAGAGAGAAAAAATCGACTTTGATTCGTTTTAGAGATCACCACCATTTGGCCACTAGTCAGCTTATCCAGGTTAAAAAATGCAGGATTCTCACGCAAGGAATAATAATAATCCATAGCTTCTACCTTATTTCTGAATCCTGAAACCACCAACGAAGGTGCACCATCCAACAAGCGCTTTTCAACAATTTCATAATCACTGAGAATGAAACGGGTAAAATTATAGTCGGCCACATTATAAATGGCTCGGTTAATATCCCGGTCTTTTATACCCATAACCACCAAATCATAGGTTTCATTTTCAATGTATACATATCCGGCCGAAGACACATCCACACCTTCCCCTTCAGATAGTTGGTCCTTCCGACTGGCTAGGCTTTCGGACGGGCCAGGTGAATAAAGCGTGCCTTGAACCGGCTCTTTCCCTTCCTCCAGGTGTTTTAACAATGCCTGCGCCATCTGACCTTCCTGAGAATCTGCACTTTTAGACACCACCATCTCCAAATCCATTTTGAATTTGGAAACATCACCTTGTTTTCCATATGACAAGGCACGGATTAACAAATATTTAGTAATAAGCTCATTATTTGGTTCCGAAATAATCACTGCGGATGCCCGCTCCAACACTTCGGTATACTTTCCAAAAAGAAATGACTCATAGGTCAGTTCATACTTCTCTTCTTTCTCAAGCCGCTCTCTTTCAATTTTCTCTAAAAATTGCGGGTCTTTAAGATACGCCACAAAACGACTATTTGGATATTCATCTTCCAAGCGCTGTTGCGCCGATGCCATACCTGACTGATCCTCATTTAACCGATACGCATTATACAACGCAATTAAGGCTTCCTCAGTATTTTCAGCCTGCGGATACCGTCGTAGGAGTTCTTCAAAAGCTTCAATGGCCTTAGGATAATTATTCAAGCGATCCATAAATACCAAACCCATTTCAACCAATGCATTCTTAATCTCAGAATCAGACTGTTGTCTGGCTTCCGGCGATAGAGGAATATCAGCCATCAACTCTTCACGAGTTGGAACCGCACCACTCTGTATTTGTTTAGTTGATTCTTCCTGAGTCTTTTCATCTCCCTCAACAACACCCGGCTCTATCTTTTTATCACCAAATGGATCATCCGGTAACGTAAAAGGATCATCTTCTTCGGTATCAACCGCTACTTTTCGTTTATCACTTCGACGCCAGTTATCTTCCGATTTTCGCTTGCCCCATCGTTTCTCAAATTCATTTTTACCCATTCCCACCGAAGTTGGGTTATAGAAATACCACTTCCCACCTGCCTGATTTGTGTTGGTTCGACTTCCTCCCAGGTTCTCATAGAAAAAAGCATCATCCATCCGACCGGCTTCTTCACGTTCCTTTACCAGCCGTTCCTCTTCTTTCCTTACTTCAATGATACCATCCAAATATGCCAATAAAACTGATTCACTCATGTCAGCCAGACGTTGAAGACTATCTTCCCGCTCCACGGTTAACAAATGGTCAACCAATCCGGTCAAACCATGATGCCGTTCTTCCAGTTGACTAAATTTTTCATATTCCGGATCAACAGCTACCAAGGCACTGTCGTAATAATAATAGGCATTGACGTAATCCATACGACCATAGTAGATTTCACCAATTTCACGATAAGAGAGTCCCTTCCGATTTTCATCCTGCACACTGGCTTCAACCGATTTTTTGAAATATTTTAAAGCCTCCGGTTCATCCTCCTCCTGAAGACTAACACGACCAAAGGCATAATAAATGCGATCCAGGTATTCCTTATTCTTTTTATCCTTCCGCAATTTATGAAGTTGTTTCTTCACCTCAGCCACATCCGCATCGCCATATAATATAGACGCTTTATTGACTTTGGCATTAAATGACATTTCATAATCGGGACTTGCCTTTGCTACGATTCCATACAATTCGGCAGCGGTTTGTTCCTTTCCTGCTAAGGCATAAAGCTGAGCTAGAATATATTGATAACGAATTCTTTCTTTACGAGGCAAACCGGCATCAATGGCACTCTTTAAATAAGGAACGGCCTCGGCATATTTCTCCTGCTTGAGCAAATAATCAGCATACACCGCCATGAAATCACCATACAATTCAATTGGTGCGGCACCTCCTAAATCATAGCTCTCCAGCGCTGACAAAGCGCTGACAAAATCGCCCTGCTCTCCATGGGCACGAGCAAGCCATATAAGTGCCTCATACTGTGCGGGAGTATTATCAAATTCACGGTTTACATATTGGAACGTTCGGATAGCCGGTAAAAACTCGTGCTTATAAAATTGAGCTTTCCCAATCAATAAATAGGCATCATCCACCCAATTATTAAACTCTTTTCGATTGTAAAACTCTGCTGCATATCCTTCCTTACTACCAGATCGTTTTTTTGGCTTTACCGTGATGGAATGGCGCTTAATCAGTTTGGTTGCTTTCTCGATGGCCCGATCCATTTCACCCGCCGCGATGCCGGCTGCCTCCCCATCAGACACTTCAAACAGCGGTAAAACCCGGGTATAGTCATTCTTATAATTTGTTTTGATTGCTTTATCTCCAAGTTCAAAACTTTCGCGACCATTGTAATACACATTATAGTAGGCAGTCAGATTATGGTAATTCCGACTTAACCAGGTATTTTTCTTGGTAGAACATCCCCAAATAAACAGGACAATAAATACTATTGATAATTTTCGAAATATCATGGATTGATTATGCATTCTTTATCAAGATATAAACTCTGAAACAGCAAAATTATTTCATTATTGCCTAAAAATAGACTCTTGGACTAAAAACAATTTTTAAATTTACCAATTATCCGTCAAAACCCATCATTTACCGGATTTACCAGCCCGGTATTGAAGAAAGAAACTGGCTATGAAGATTCACATTATAGAGGATGACCGTGTTTTTAACAAACTGATTGAACACACATTAAAGCTAAATCCAGATCACGAAGTCATCCCCTTTTTCAATGGTAAGGATTTTATAAAAAACCTGGGTGATAATCCGGATATCGTAACCCTTGACCTGGGACTTCCTGATTTTACGGGCAATGAGATCTTAAAAAAAATCAAACGTTACAATCCGGAAATTGACGTCATCGTTATTTCCGGCCAGGATGACATCTCCACAGCTGTACAACTCTTAAAAGAGGGCGCTTATGATTACATCACCAAAGATGAAAACATCAAAGAACGCCTTCTGCACAGTATCAATAATATCAAAAAACAGAAGTCGCTAAAAAATGAAATTAGCCAGTTAAAGACCGAGATTACCACCAAATATGATTTCAAACATGCGATTATCGGTGATAGTCCGGCCATTAAAGAAGTATTTGCGCTCATTGAAAAAGCAGTCCGGGTTCCCAATATCAATGTATCAGTATACGGCGAAACAGGTACGGGGAAAGAATTAATTGCCAAAACCATCCATTACAACTCACCGCGTCGTGATAAACCTTTCATTGCAGTCAACATGGGAGCTATTCCCCGTGAGCTCATCGAAAGTGAACTTTTTGGACATGAGAAAGGCGCTTTTACAGGTGCCATTACGACCAAAAAAGGTAAGTTTGAAGAAGCCGATGGAGGTACTGTTTTTTTGGATGAAATTGGTGAAATGGATTTTGATTTGCAGGTCAAATTACTTCGCGTACTGCAGGAGAGGGAAATTACGAGAGTTGGAGGGAATGCTGTCATCAAAATCAATACCCGAATCATCACTGCTACTAACAAGGATTTGGCAGGAGAAGCCCGAAAAGGAAATTTTCGGGAGGATCTCTATTATCGCTTGTTAGGACTACCCATCCACCTGCCGCCATTGAAGGACAGACGTAATGACACCTTACTGTTAGGCCAACACTTTCTGAAAACCTTCAGCAAAGAAAATGGCCTTAACAAAGTAGAGTTGACACCCAGAGCGAAAAAAAAACTGCTCAATTACAATTTCCCCGGAAACGTCAGAGAATTAAAAGCGATTGTGGAATTAGCAGCAGTTCTTACTAACTCCAATCAAATTGATGAAGAACACATCATGTTCAATTCAACCCAAGGTGAAATTCAGTTGTTTTCCCAGGAATTAACTTTAAAGGAGTACACTGACAAAATCATTCGGCATTTTCTAAAAAAATATAACAACAATGTGATGAAGGTTGCAGACAAGCTCGACATTGGAAAATCCACCATCTACAACCTGATTAAGAAAGAAAAAGAAACACCTACAGAATAAAAAAAATCCCCAGAGTATGGGGATTCGTATAACTACCTAGAGAATATTTCTCCTATTCCACCGATATCACTTCAATGACTTGCGGAACGGATTTTTTCACGACCATCTCCACACCGCCCTTGAGTGTTTGCATACTCAAGGGACAACCCTGACAAGACCCTTCCAGTCGTACTTTCACCACAAACTCATCCGTCACTTCGATTAATGTGATATCCCCACCATCGGCATTTAAGTAGGGTCGAATGGAGTCTAAAGCCTCCTCTATATTTTTTACAACGGTTTGTTTATCTTGTTCCATCCTATTTTACTTTTTTATCTCAACAATTTTCGTTTCAGGAAAAGAGGCATTGCGATGCTCCACGCGCTGCACCACCTTCTCAGCCACTTGCGCAAACGCGAGAGCGGTCATTGAAGTGTCTGATAGCGCTGCCGGCTCCCCATTATCACCACCTTCCCGAATGCTTTGTACAATAGGAATTTGACCTAGAAGCGGAATGCCTAATTTCTCTGCCAGACGCTTACCTCCATCCTTTCCAAAAATGTAATACTTATTAGCAGGCAATTCGGCTGGCGTAAACCAGGCCATGTTCTCCACCAAGCCCAACACGGGTACGTTAATGTTCTTACTCTTAAACATACTTACGCCTTTGATGGCATCAGCCAGAGCCACATCTTGCGGTGTTGAAACAATTACGGCTCCGGTTAAACTAATGGATTGTACTAAAGTCAAATGTATATCACTGGTTCCCGGTGGTAAGTCAATTAGCAAATAATCCAACTCCCCCCAAAGGCCATCATTAATCAGCTGCCGCAAAGCATTTGTAGCCATTGCCCCTCGCCAAATTAACGCATCATCCGGATTTACGAAGTAACCAATGCTTAACATCTTGACCCCATATTTTTCAACCGGAATAATTTTATCTTTCCCATCGACCTTCTCCAACACGGGACGCGCATCTTCGGTCTGAAACATTTTAGGAACGGAAGGACCATAAATGTCAGCATCCAATAAACCTACCGAATAACCAGCTTTTGCCAAAGCCACCGCCAGGTTAGATGTAACAGTTGATTTCCCAACCCCCCCCTTTCCTGAAGCGATCGCCACAATGTTCTTCACTCCAGTGAGCGGCTTCATTTCAGCGGGCTTTGGTTTGGGTTTTATCTTTACAAAAATATTACCTTCGATTTCAGCAGATTCATCAACATATGATTTGATCGCCTGAACACATGCTTTCTTCAATGAAGCAACCATAGGATCGTTGGCCCGATCAAACAGCAAACTGAAACTAATTCGTTTGCCATCAATCCGCATATCATCCTCTACCATGTCCAGCGATACGATATCTTTTCCTTTTCCGGGATGCACCACATGCTTAAGGGCATCAAGTATTAAGCTCGGATAAAAACTCATGGCTATGTTTATTTAAACTTTGTAAAAATTAGGGTCAAATGTATAAAAAAAACAGGAATTCCCTGTTTTTGTTTATTCTAACTCTACGGCCGGGTCCCAAAATATTTCATGAAAATTAATGATTTGGTCTTCCTCTACAAATACACCTTCGCTCATCAGCAGTTCCCGCATTGTTTCACAGCCTGGAAAGTGCCCCTTACCGGATAATAATCCCTTTCGATTCACCACCCGATGAGCCGGAATGTAACGTTTCCAACTACCACACTGATTCATGGCCCAGCCAACTACGCGGGCACTCCTGGCTGATCCCAGGTACTTGGCAATGGCACCATAGCTGGTTACCCGGCCCTGTGGTATTTGTTCTGCAACAAGATATACCCGTTCGAAAAAGTCGCTGTTATCACCAGCTGCCATTTATTCAATTACCCTTTTTACGGGCCAGAGGATGTGACTTAATGGATTCTTTGATCTTCACGCCTCGCCCTGCACTGTGATACACGTCAAAATCAATTTCCACTTCCGGCTCAACCCATTTACTCAACGGGGATAGATTAAACTTCAAATATTTTATCGACAAGCCATGATTAATCCACTTACTTTCATAGTAGGTTTGGATAGATAATATTTTATCCTGATACTCTGAATTATAAAGATCGGTCTCATCTACTAAAACCGGCAATTCATTCGCCATAACCATTTCCCGTGTATAAGTATATAGGAAATTAGAATCAGTTTTTAAATGAATAATTCCGCCTGGCTTTAGAAACCGGGCATACATCTGCATAAAATGAGTCGACGAAAGTCGCTTACGCGCCTTTTTCATTTGCGGATCCGGAAATGTCAACCAAATCTCATCCACCTCCCCGGCAGAAAAGAAGGAGGTTATAAACTCAATGCGCGTCCGAACAAACGCCACATTCTGCAACCCTTTTTCATGGGCTTCTGTAGCCCCACGATGCATCCGGGCACCCTTAATATCAATACCAATAAAGTTCTTTTCCGGAAATAGCTCTCCCAAGCCAACGGTATACTCTCCTTTTCCACAGCCCAATTCCAGAACAATCGGATGCTCATTCTTAAAATATTCCTGGTGCCACTTCCCTTTCAGATGAAAACCACCTTCTTTTAAATCACTAAAATCAGCCTGAAAAACATGATTATAAGTTTCCATTTCGGCAAACTTCTTCAGCTTATTCTTTCCCACTTCCTTCTGCTATTAATCTATTTCTGATCCTTTGACCTCCTCTAAACGAAGGCCAATATTGTGAATTCCTTCTAAATCCTCGTTCCGCATACCATGGACAATCCGAAAGGTATAGGTGCCTTCTTCTGCAAATTTCACATCTTCCATAAAGGGGATTTTCACATGAAATAAGTCACCCCAACCAGCCCCCAACCATTTGCCGGATTCATCGGCCAAAACACAATCTACTTTTTGATGCATGGTTTTTCCTGAAGGACTAATCACATCAACAAACAACCAAAGATTGCTATTGGGATATTCAGACCGGTTGCGAATATTAAGATAAATGTCATAAACTGTGGCTTGTTGCGTTACATCTACCTTAAATACAGCCATGGAATCCATACTCCAGCCATCTTTAGGAATGGTTACATATTGATCGAAGTCAACATGTTGGTTACAACTGATGATACCAATTGTAACCAGCAATAAAAATAGCCAACAACTACTCTTTCGCTTTATTGTCCCCATTTCTATTCGCATTTGGTTTATATCTGCGCTTCGGACGACGCTTTTGATTTTGTGGCCTTTGCTCCGAATTTTGACCTTGTGTCAAATCTTGATTTTGAATTTTCGGCTGCGGTCCCTCTACTTGCTTTTTAATTGCCTGAGGCCTCTGCCCTTGTGGTCGTTGACGGGGAGTGCTTTGCCCCTGAGTTTTTTGACCTTGAGGCCGCGCCCCTTTAGAACGCCGGCGATTCCCACTTTTCGACTCATCAAAACGGGTCAAACTATCCTGCCCTACCACATTTTGATAACCTACCTCAGCAAGTGCCGCTTGTGGCAGCTCCGTGGGTAATTTATCAACTTTTTGCTTCTTCTTGTTTAATTGAATCACTTCCTTGACCCGATCCACAGATACAGAAACAATTCCTGCCGGATAATCCTTCTCCGTACTGTACCACATAAGTCGCTTGAAAATATCCGTTTTGAAATGGTAGTAAGGTCCATCCACCGTTTCCAAAACGATAGCGATATCCGGAAAATCCTGTTGAGCGTCCACATAAGCGTCCAACTCATAATTTAGGCAACACTTCAGTTTACCACATTGACCAGCCAATTTTTGGGGATTTAGAGATATCTCCTGATAACGGGCTGCATTTGTAGTGACAGATACGAAATTGGTTATCCAGGTAGAGCAACACAATTCACGCCCACAAGGCCCAATCCCACCGATCCGACCAGCTTCCTGTCGTGCACCTATTTGGCGCATCTCAATGCGTACCCGAAAACGATCAGCCAACACCTTAATCAACTCACGGAAATCAACACGCTCATCAGCAATGTAATAAAAGATAGCTTTTGTGCGATCCCCTTGATATTCTACATCACCGATTTTCATATTCAATCCCAGGCGCTCGGCCAGGCGACGTGATTCCAACATGGTCTCATGTTCCAGTCCCTTAGCCTCTTCCCACTTCTCCACATCAGCAGGCTTGGCCTTTCGGTAAACCCGTTTAAATTCATAGGTTTCTGGATTTACATTGTTCTTTTTCATTTGCAAAAGAACCAGCTCACCCGTCAAAGTGACCGTTCCAATATCGTGACCAGGCGAAGCTTCTACAGCCACTACATCACCTTTGGAAAAACGAATGGCGTTACTGTTACGATAATACCCTTTTCGTGTATTTTTAAACTGTACTTCAATAACATCGGTAGCATTGACACTCTCTGGCAGATCTTCAAGCCAGTCAAACACATCGAGCTTTCCGCATCGACTGGAACAACCAGAACATCCTATTTTTTTATCTTGTATGTCTTCCATAAAAAATCGCTTCTTTTATAAAGGTCACTTGACCTGATGAATTATCACTGAAGGTTACTGTTGTTTTAACAACATAATCACCTTTAGACTCAAATCCATGAATATAATACGTCCATTCCCATTTTGTTCAATGTGTGAATGGGCCAAACTTAATTCTTGTGTTAACTGCATGACATTAGCGTCGTTGATGAAGGGTGAGAAACGTACCGAAAACTGCTCTTCCTCAGGCGTTAAATACACCAATTCAGCCTCCCGTAAATTCATGATGAAATTTTCGCGAATCATCCGCAAGGCATAATGAAAAAAATTCTTCTGTCGCTCCTTGGACTGGGCATTCATTTCTTCACTCCAGGCTATTAAATCAAAAAGCTTGCGCGCATAGGCAAAGCGCATGAGATTAATAAATTGATCAAAAAAGAAAGTACGCTCTTCACTTTGCTCTACAATTTCTCTTGCCGCAACAAAGTTTCCACCAGCTAACTTGGCCAGTCGGGTAGCTTCCTCAGTTCCTATGCTATATTGACGCTGAAGGGCTTGCTTTATATCCTCATCCCCTAAGCGCGGTATGATTAATTGTTGTGCTCTACTGAGTATGGTTCCCAAAATATTGGCCGGTTGATCTGAAATCAAAAGAAAAACCGTTCCCTTAGGTGGCTCTTCGAGCATTTTAAGAAGCTTATTAGCGGCAGCCACGTGCATTTTTTCCGGCAACCAAATGATCATCACCTTATAATCAGCTTCAAAAGTTTTCAAGCTAAGTTTTTTGATAATCTCCTGACTCTCCTGACTATAAATCAACCCCTGTCCCCGCTCAGCCCCTAAAAAATCAAACCATTGATGAATATTGAAATAGCTATTGGCAAGTACGAATTCACGCCATTCAGCTAAATAGCTGTCACTAACAGGACTGGAAACTTTATTGGTTTTCACCACCGGAAACACAAAATGCAAATCCGGATGAATGAGCTTGGCGTATTTCTTACAGGATGAACAGTGCCCGCACGAATCATCCCCCTGGCGGTCTTTACAATTTAGATATTGAGCAAAAGCCAAGGCCAAAGGAATTTTACCGACGCCTTCTGATCCTGACAATAACTGTGCATGACTGACACGGTCTTCTTTCACCATGTTAATCAAATGACTTTTTATCGCCTCATGTCCAATAACTTCACTAAACCTCATGAAAACAACTAAATTTCGATTTCCAAAGATAACAATTTAGTTGATTGTTAAAAACGTCTCAGACATGCGTACATTCGCCACAAATCCTACAATTATTCCCATCAAAATGCCTGCGTTTTTTTGTTGAATACATCAAACCATTACATTTGCAAAAAAAACAAATGTCAACTTTCCTTTTTGACAAAGTCGTATTTGGGCCGGTCAGGAGTCGCCGATTAGGCGTTTCACTAGGTATTAATCTACTTCCGGTCAACAAAAAAATCTGCTCATTTGATTGCATCTACTGCGAATGTGGATTAAACGGTGAGCTTGGTGATAAAAATGGTCAACTACCAACCCGGCAAGAAGTAAAAGAAGCTCTAGCCGCAAAGCTACAAGAAATGTCGACTGAGGGGCTGGTGCCGGATGTCATCACCTATGCCGGAAATGGGGAACCGACCTTGCATCCTGAATTTGCAGAAATCATTGATGACACCCTTGCCATTCGCAACAAACAGTGTCCCAAAGCAAGAATCGCCGTTTTATCCAACGCGTCGCGCATTGATCGAAAAGAGGTGTTTGATGCCTTACTAAAAGTAGACGATAACATTCAAAAACTGGATTCGGGACAACTGGACACCATTCAACTCCTGGATCAACCAAATTATCCCTATAACCTTGAGACAACCCTAAACAATCTTGCAGCTTTTAAAGGTCAAGTGATCATTCAAACCATGTTTGTGACCGGTCATATTAATGATCACCTGATTGACAACACTTCTGAACGTGATATTGAATCCTGGTTAAAAGCACTTACCATCATTCAACCGTCAAAGGTGATGATCTACACCATTGAGCGTGATACCCCGTTCAACACCCTGAAGAAAGTTTCTTTAACCAAGTTACAGGAGATTGCCTCAAAAGCAGAAGCAAACGGTTTTTCAGTATCAGTTTCAGGCTAGCAGATGACTAAACTGGTTCAAAAACGCATCTTACTCAGTCCACTTAATTGGGGGCTGGGCCATGCGTCGCGACTGATTCCCATTATTAAACACCTTGAAGCGCAAGGTCACATTTGCATCATAGGGGCGGAATCGCTTTCAGCAGAACTATTAAAAAAAGCCTTCCCACATTTAATTCATGAGTACTTTCCGGGCTTTAATGTTCGCTTTTCATCCGGTCACACGCAATGGTTTAAAATATTACTCCAGATCCCGAAATTCCTCTATTGGAAACGAAAAGAAAATCACACGACTCAAAAATTAATTCAGAAACATCAGATCGATCTAATTATATCTGACAATCGATATGGCGTTAATAGCAAATTGGTCCCATCCATTCTCATCACCCATCAAACCAGTCCCTACCTGGGCCGCTTATTTTTTTTTCTGCGCCCCCTTGTGACCAAGACTATAAGAAAATGGATTCGTTCTTTTGACCAATGCTGGATACCTGACATCCAGGAAGTTCTATCCGTGTCAGGAAGTTTATCCGAATCAATCCCCTTGCCCAATCACACGCACCACATTGGTTTACTATCGAGACTGAATGCGTCTAACATGGATACAATATCGAATGCTGAAGCTCCGGTTGTAGATATTCTTGCCATCTTATCCGGACCTGAACCCCACCGGTCACAGCTTGAAAAAATAATCATCGATCGATTTAAAAATGATACCTTCAAGGTGATGCTGTTGCAAGGTCAACCGGAATTAAATGCAAAATCCAAAGAAATTGGGAACGTCACGCTCCTGCCGCATTGCACCGATTCTTACCTGTATCAGTTAATGACCAAAAGTGCCCTTATCATTTGCCGTTCGGGCTACTCTACCATAATGGATTTATTTGCTGTTAACCGAAAAGCAATACTTATTCCAACCCCCGGACAATACGAACAAGAATACCTGGCTGATCACCTCTCCCGTAATTTCGAATTTGCCACTATTCCGCAACATGAACTAGCCACGAAAAGCATGCAAATACCAGATGTTTCGTGTGGAAAGAAATTCGCTAATGCATCCGATTTCTTCCTTCAACTACCACCACTTCCTTAATGGCATGCTCCGTTTGCGAGGATTGTTTAGCCTGTGAAAACAAGAGTTAATCCAAAAGATTTATCTTTTCGTCAAGTATCAATAACCATTATTCTAATTTTTGGTATTAGCTACCATAACAGTTGGTCGGTTTTTTTCGTTGAGATCACCTAAAACGCAAAAGCTACTGACCCTTGTTTTTGAAGCTCTTATGCAACGAATAGAGCCTCATCTGACAAAAAAACATCATTAAAAAGTTAACCTAAATTTAAAGTCTGCGTACATAGTCGCAGGGAAACAAATTGTAAAACAAAGCACAATGATACTAACCAGCATTTTTATTTTAGGAGTAACAGGATTCTTGTTTTGGTTTTGGAAAAGAGGTTTACTTCTTTTGGCTGAAAAAAATGCAACCAAAACACTGGATAAGTTACTGTTTCCAGGTGGGGATGGGCATCGAGAGAAGATTATTGAATCCATGAAGACAATAACGAAATCTAAATACTCCGAAGAGTTATTAATGGATTATTTTCTGAAGATTAAAGGACTACAAGTTATAAACTTATATGATCCGGTTAACTTCTGGACACGAAAATATTTGATGACGCCAACCAAATTAAGACTTAACTATTTTGAGCAGGTGCGGTTTTATGAGACCTTCCTAAATTATCCGGAAGTTATTGGAAAAGTCATTAAAAACAATGAAAAGGCAGAGGTAAATAACTACATCAAAGCCAACACATCCGAAGTATTTTATAAAGCGAAGCAACTCTCTAAAAAGTTTGCTTAAAGACGGGACAAGGGGACAACAACACCCGTTTGATGTCAGGAGGAAGAAATCAATAATTGGTTTCTTCCTTTTTTTATTTCAATTCAAATACGACTGTCCCAATATTATAGCCATCCGAAAAAAGATCGGCAGTATAAGCGCCAGCCATCAATTCCCCGGCATCGGCCTGATAAAAAACACAAACATCAAGATCCTCACCACCATATTCAATAACCCGGCTCGCTGAATAGTTGATCTTATCACTTTCATAGGTAAAAACATCATCAAGCGAATGCAGTAACAAAGCCTCATCCGGCCTGACGATTCGCATGTACACTGTTTTCTCACCCACGGGGGCCGTAATGTTTTTCTTAATGGTAAAACACACTTTAATCTTAGTGACATTGCGAGCACGCTTGGTGGCACGTCCTTTGGAATTTAACCCTTCGGCTTCGCCATTTGTGGTTTCCAATTGTGAGGCAATTTCAATTTTCTCCGCCAGTTTTTCTTTTTGCTTTTCCAGCTCCTTATAGGATTCCTGAACTTTGCTATACTGGCGTCGATATTGTTTATTTTCCTGAGTTAATTCTATATTCTTTCGATTCAACGAATCAATTTGAACCACAAAACTTTTCATGACTTGCCGCAAGGACGATAACTCCTTTTTGTATTCGCGGATCTTAGATGAATTGGTCGCTTTTATCGTTTTGATTTCCTCAATCAGATGGGATATTTTTTCGCGCTCTTGCTCCAACATCATATTAAGGGTATCATTATTGGAGTGCAACGAATCATAATCCAATGCGAGGCTTTGAAACTCTTCTGTTAAAATCACCTTCTCTTCCGTCAACCCCTCCACAATAGCCTGGTATTCTTTTCGATTATCGAGATATAGGAAGAGAACCGCTGCAATGATGACAACTGCGACAGCAGAGAGAATATAAATCGTTTTATTGTTGCGCGGTTTTATTGGGGGGTTCTGATTTTCCATAACAAGATAATCGTTTTAAAATTTAACGCGACAAAGTTATCATTTTTTGGCGTGCGGCCAATTACACCAACTATTTGAACGCTGGCAATTCCTTTTAAGAGCTTTCAAATGGATTTGGGTGGATTAATTGCCACAAATCCTTTTCAAATACAGATTGAAAATTGACGGTTAGAAATCAATCCATAGGCACTTTGGATTCACTTCCGACGGTTAGGAGTCAACATCTACCAAAAATAGTTCATCTTCTACCGTTGGGAAACGGTCTTTAGAGAAACCGATCGCAAATTGACGGCTGGGGATCGTCCTCGTGGGAAACAGATCCTTTTTCAGCGGTTGGATTTCAATCTATACGGAAAAAGGCTACCTGCCAACTGCAGGAAAGGAATCTACACACAAAAAACACCGGTTCCAGTTGTCAGATAATGCCTTCTTTTAAATTTAAAAATGCAGGAGACAGTGAACAACCGCCTATTTCGGGATTGCTGAAGACCAAACATGTGGCAGGGATAGTTCTCCATCTACATATTGTTTCACCTCCAATTTCAAAAAACAGCTCATAAAACCATAATCTTATTAAATTTGCATGAAAATAAATCATTCTGCTTTGAGAACACATCATTTATCCTTCCTATTAGTAGTTGGTATTTCCATTTTATTCTGGCAATGTGCTAACATTGGTAATCCGCAAGGAGGCCCGAAAGACGAAACACCACCGGTGATTGTTAAATCGACTCCAGAGCCCAATGCGCTCAATTATCAAAAACAAGAAGTATATATTGAATTCGATGAACTCATTCAACTGAAGGAGGTGTTCCAAAAATTCGTTGTTTCACCGCCGGTTAACGAGCGTCCCGTCATTGAAGCACGTGGCAACCGGCTTTTCATTAAATTCAATGAAGAATTACAAGCCAACACTACCTACGCATTGGATTTTGCAGATGCCGTTGCAGATAACAATGAGGGTAATATTATCCCGAATTTTAGTTTTTCCTTCTCCACCGGTGAAGTCATTGACTCACTCAAGGTATCCGGTCATGTGTGGGATGCCGATGATTTATCGCCTGCTGAAGGTAAAATTGTGCTCTTGCATGAAAACCTGAACGATTCAGCCATTCATACATTGGTGCCCGTTCGCCTGGCAAAAACCAATTCGAAAGGCTACTTCAGCATATTGAATGTTCGTCCGGGTGCGTATCGCATCTATGCACTGGATCCGGCCGCCAACAGCTATAAGTTTGATCAGCCGGGGAAAAAGATGGCCTGGTCTGACATTGTTGTGAAACCCTCTCACGAATACCGTGAAGTTATTGACTCCATTAAAATTGATCCCCTAACCGGTGATTCATTGCTAACCGACTCCATCGTCCGACGTGAAGAGCTGGTCTATTTACCGGATAGTCTGGAATTATTCCTGTTCCAGCACGATTATAAATCACAGTATTTATTGAGCGAAGAACGAAAAGAAAAAGCGAAACTCACTTATTACTTCAACCGGCCGCTAACACAGGATGCCGAACTACATCTGACGGGCAAAAAAGAAACCAAGGACCTGTTCATCCGGGAGCGCTCTTTTCGTAACGATACCATATCGTTTTGGTTAAAAGACAGCACCTACTACGATCAGGATTCCTTATCCATCACATTAAGATATCTGGCAAAAGATTCGCTCAACAACGATATCTTCAAACAGGATACCATTCCGATGTACTTCTTCGAAACCCAAAAGGAGGATAGCAAAAAACGTAAAAAAGATAAGGATAAGAAGAAAGTTGTTCCATCCATTCAACTCAAAAACCTGAAGCGTTCCATTGATTTATTCAGTCTTTTCAGTTTTGAGTTACCATCGCCAGCCGTTCAGTTTAATGTGGAGGCCGTACGTCTATCTGTGATGCGCGACACCATTCCGGAACTTATTCCCTTTGAAATCATTCAAGATTCTATGGTCATTCGTCGATACGCCATTGAACATGAGTGGGAGCCGGGATTGAATTACCAATTGGAAATTGATTCAGCGGCCATAAAAGATGTATATGGCCTGGTTAACCATTCCATTAAGACGGCCTTCTCCATCAAACCGATTGACAGCTATGGCATCGTTTACATGCGCATTATCGATCCACAAGCTAATTGGTTGGTTCAGGTGCTCAACAGAAATGATGTCATTGTACAACAAGCCACCGTTCCTGAGAATGGGAAGCTGGGTTTCCGTTACCTCAATCCTGGCGACTACACCTTCCGTATTCTGGTGGATGAAAATCAAAATGGCAAATGGGATACCGGAAATTATTATGCAAAAATACAGCCGGAGCAAATCTATTATTACCCTGCTAAGATCACCATCCGAGCCAATTGGGAACATGCTCTGGACACTGACTGGGATATTGAGACCTTCAACATTGATCAGTTTTCACGTCAATACCGTAAACCCAAAAAAGACGATAAATAAGAACGCTATGTCAGTACTATTAAATTTTGCCATGTTTCCAACCGACAAAGGAAGCAGTGTGAGTGAATACGTTAGTAAAGTCATTTTAAACATCAAAAACTCGGGCTTTGACTATAAGCTGAATCCCATGGGCACCACTATTGAAACGGAAACCATGGAAGAAGCGCTGGGCATTGTACAACAGAGCTATGATATATTGAGCCCCTATTCCGATCGGGTGTATTGTTCCATTAATATCGATGCTCAAAAAAACAAAGATGGACGGATTGTAAGCAAAATGGCTTCGGTGGAAAATAAGATTGGCGCTGTTAAAAAGTAAATTTTAGGCATACTTATTGAGAAGAAGCTTGCGGATTGAAGACACCATTTATGCACAAAACCATCACGTTTATCATTATTTTCCTGTTTACAGGACTGCTCCTACCCAGCCATTCTGCAGCACAATGTGGCGATACCAACTTCTCATTCAAACCCGGAGAAGTTGTTAATTATCATGCCTATTACAATTGGGGTTTCATTTGGATAAATGCCGGAGAAGTGCAGTTCTCGGTGGAATCAGATCACGTTCTAGATCGCCCGGCCTACCGTATGAAAGCCTATGGATCGACTTACAAAACCTATGATCGTTTTTTTAAAGTCCGCGATACGTTTGAAGTAAAGGTGGATACCATTCATTTGGAGCCATTTGAATTTAAAAGGATTACCTACGAAGGCAGTTACCGCGCCAACTACATGTACCACTTTAATCGTCAGGACCGATCCATTTCAGCCCTTATTCAAAAAGAGGAAGAGCCGCAAAAGCAAATTCAGATTCCCTGGCAGTCGTGTTCATTTGATATCCTGACCATGGTTTATAAGGCTCGCAACATTGATTTTTCAAGTTACCAAACAGATGATAAGATCCCTATTAACATGGTGGTGGATGGTAAAATCCACAATTTATTCATTCGTTATCTGGGTAAAGAAATCATCAAAAACAGAGATGGACGCCAGTTTAAGTGTTTGAAATTTTCGCCCTTACTCGTTGAAGGCACTATTTTTAAAAGTGGAGAGGATATGACAGTGTGGGTCACGGACGATCAAAACCGCATTCCCATTATTGTAGAAGCTAAAATATTGATTGGATCTGTAAAAGCCGTTTTTGTCGACGCCAAAGGTCTGCGCCACCCCATTACAGCAGAGATAAACTAGCACTCCAACTAATTTGGAAAACCAATACGGTTATACCAGTCGGCCAAAGGGGCTTCTTTAACACGCTTGAGTTGTTGGTAATTTAATTTCAGTTCTTCCGGTGCATTAGCAACCACATAAGCGTCATTAAAAGCTTGCAACATATCCAGATCATTATAGTCATTTCCTATGACCGTCACCTGGGATAAACTGGTATTTGTTAATTCGCATACCTGACGAATACCATTGGCTTTGGATACCGAAGCATGAAAACACTCCATCCAAATACTTTTTCCATCAATCGGCGAAGTGGCCCGTACTGATTTCACATCCGTTAATCGCTCAGCCACTTTCTTGAACACCTTCATATCCGGCATAAAAGCTAAGGCCTGTGTATACTGTTGATCCCTCAAATGCCCATTCATCGGCATGGCATTGGACCCATGCAATTGGATGTATCGCAAAAAATCGGGATGTTCGTGTTGCTCCACCGAATACAGAAACCGATGATTCTCCGGAATGGGCAAGTGCAAGGTGTGTTCAATTCCATATTCGCGAAAAACAACAACCACTTCCCTGGCCTGTTCATACTCCAAATGTAAGGTACTCAAGATCTCTTTCCGCTTCCAGTTATACACACCGGCACCGGAAGAAAACACCAGGTAATCAATTGGAAAATCCGGGGAAATAACTTGCATGGCAGAATACAAGGTTCTACCTGTCGCAATAACACGTACGACTCCCGATTTCCCCAACTGATTTAAAACAGAAATATCTTCAGAATGAAACAGATGATCACCTCCTAGAATGGTACCATCTAAATCCGTAGCTAATAATTGACACATACAGTTTTTCAATTTCATTGACCCCTTCCACTCAATGAAAAAGGGAACAAAAATATTTCACATATGACACTTTCAATCAACTCAAACCCTTGAAATTGATCGAATATCATTCAATTCAAATGGCGTGGCCTGATAAACGTAGTAATTAAGCCAATTACTATACAATAAGCTGGCATGTCCTCTCCATTTAACCTGAGGAGCCGCGGAAGGTTCATCGCCTGGAAAATAATTGCGTGGCACCTCTATGTCTAATCCTTTAGCCACATCCCGCTCATACTCCTCTTTCAATGTAAAAGCATCGTACTCTGAATGGCCGGTCACAAAAATCTGTCGTCTATCCTTGGACATCACTATGTAAACACCAGCTTCATCGGAATGAGACAACAACACCAATTCTTCGTTTTTCAAAATATCCTCCTGACTCACACCGGTATAACGGGAATGAGGCGCAGGAAATAAATCATCAAAACCACGAAGCAAGGGCTCCTCCGGACAATCCAGCAAATGATCAAAAACGCCAAACATTTTTTGCTCTAACGGATATTTTTGAATACCAAAATGGTGGTACAATCCGGCTTGCGCTCCCCAGCATATGTGAAACGTACTGGTGACATTGTCCACACTCCAATCCATTATGAGTTTCAATTCATCCCAATAATTGACATCTTCAAATTCCATCAGTTCAACAGGGGCACCGGTAATAATCAAACCATCATACGTTTGCTGTTTCACCTCATCGAATACCTTATAAAATGAGATCAAGTGTTCACGGGGTGTATTTTTCGAAACATGACTTGACGTCATCAGGAATTCTACTTCTATTTGTAAGGGACTATTGGAAAGAGCCCGTAAGAGATGCGTTTCAGTGGCAATTTTAAGCGGCATTAAATTCAATATAAGAATTCGCAACGGGCGAATATCCTGATGCAACGCCTCACTTTCGCCCATCACAAATACGTTTTCACTTTCTAAGATATGACGAGCCGGTAAAGCATCGGGTATTTTTATAGGCATAATGGTTACTGTTTTGCTTGTAGTATAAAAGAAGATAAGTTGTTTGAAGGAACAGTTGCCATCGTAAAACACATTATTTTACTACCACTTTTCCCCAGACAATCTTATTGTCTTAACGTTTGATCAGGCCATAAAACAGAATATTTAAAATATTCTCAATCTGGACTTTAAAATCTTCAAAATTCTTCAGTGATTTAAACAGTGGAACTTCCAATCCACGCAATGAAATGGCGATGGCCACGGCCGCCATTGGTATATTTTTTACTTGAAAGGTATTATCTTCAGTTCCTTCCTCCAGGATAGAGGTCAATAAATTGGCTTCTTCTTTTTCAGCCTTGCCTTTCAACTTATCCAAAAACTCATATCCCCCCATCATCTCATCCTTCAGGGCTTTCAAATAGTTTTCCAGCGAACTGATGGTTTCCATTCGTTTCACAACATATTCTTTCAGTTTATCTTTGGGCGATAAATCCGACTCAACAACCTCCTGCAACCTGGTAAAAAGAATCTGCTCTTCAAGTTCAATGACCGCCTGAAAGATCTCCTCTTTATTAGTAAAGTAATAATAAAGTGAACTTTTACCCTTGCGTAATGCCTGGGCAATATCTTCCATTGTCGTTTTTTTATAGCCAAACTTGGCAAAAAGTTCTCGCGCCGCTTCAATAATAGCTATTCGCATGCCATCATTTGGCGATCCCGTTGATGCATCAACACTCATTTGAATTAATATTTAGTTTTTATTCATGGGCAAAAGTAGAAATACTTTTACCCATTTGAAAACCATTTTTATCAACAGTCAAAAACAACCCCTCTGCAAAAACTATAAAACAAACACTTAGAATCCATCGACTCATTTAGTCGAATTCTCATCACCCTTATCAGCCAATGCAAAATCAAGCTGCTTACGTTCCATATTAGCTTTGGCAATCAATATTCTAACAGGATCCCCCAATTGGTAACGTTTATTATACTTACGCCCAATCAGGCAGTAGTTATCCTCATCGAACGTATAAAAATCATCATCCAAATCACGAATGGGTACCATGCCTTCACATTTGTTCTCAATTAACTCTACGTAAAGCCCCCATTCTGTCACTCCGGATATAACACCATCGAACTCTTGTCCGATATGATCTTTCATAAATTCCACTTGCTTATACTTAATAGAGGCTCGTTCCGCATCAGCAGCTCGTTGTTCCATATCCGAACTATGCTCACACATAGCCTCAAATCGATCGGCATCGGCTGATTTTCCACCCTCCAGGTACGTCTCTAAAAGCCGATGCACCATCATATCCGGATAACGCCGGATGGGCGAGGTAAAATGCGAGTAGTATTTAAAAGATAAGCCGTAGTGCCCAATATTATGGGTGGAATAAACTGCTTTTGCCATGGTGCGCACCGCTAAAGTCTCTACAATATTTTGCTCAGCTTTGCCCTGAACCTCAACCAGCAAACGATTCAACGAATGACTCACGGTTTCAGGTCCTTTTGGCATGGCCTCATAGCCAAACCGGCGCACAAAAGAAGCAAATACTTCAAATTTATCCGGGTTTGGCACGTCATGAATCCGGTAAACAAACGTTTTTGGTGTGGCCTTCCGATTTTTTTCCAATTCACTCTTACCAATCATCTCTGCCACACGTTTATTAGCCAACAACATGAATTCCTCGATCAATTTATTAGCATCCTTGGACTCTTTAAAATAAACGCTGAGGGGTTTTCCGTTTTCATCAATGTTAAACTTCACCTCCACCCGCTCAAAACCGATGGCTCCGGCGGCAAAACGTTTTTCACGAATAATTTTAGCCAATTTATCGAGTGCCAGAATTTCTTCCGAGAAATCACCTTTACCCGTTTCAATAATTTCCTGAGCCTCTTCATAGGTAAACCTGCGATCTGAATAAATCACTGTTCGACCCACCCAACTGTCCACCACATGACCATCTCCTGTCACTTCAAACACGACCGAAAAGCACAGTTTTTCTTCTTGCGGACGCAATGAACAGATAAAATTACTGAGGCGCTCTGGCAACATGGGTACCACTCTATCCACCAGGTAAACCGAAGTAGCCCGTTCAAAAGCTTCTTCCTCCAAAACACTGTCAGGACGTACATAATGGGTGACGTCAGCAATGTGAACCCCTACTTCCCAATTCCCATTCTCCAGTTTTTGGAGCGACAGCGCATCATCAAAATCTTTCGCATCCACGGGATCAATCGTAAACGTAGTCACATCCCGGAAGTCACGACGCTTTTTAATCTCCTCGGGAGAAATGGCGGCATCAATCTTCGCAGCCTCCAAATTAACCGTTTCCGGATATTTATAAGGCAGATTAAACTCCGCCAAAATCGCATGCATCTCGGCATTATGGTTACCCGCCTCACCTAATACATCAATGATTTCACCTATTGGGTTTTTAGCGCGCTCCGGCCATTCGGTGATCTTGGCAATGGCCTTCTGACCATCCTTCGCACCATTTAATGCCTTGCCTGGAATAAAAATATCATGTGGCATAATCCGGTCGTCCACTACCAAAAAGGCAAGTCCTCCGGTTGATATTTGCATCACACCCACAAAGTGTTCTCTTTTGCGCTTGATAATCTCAATTACCTCTCCTTCGGGTTGATGACGGCGACGACGGGCAAATTGCAAGACTTTCACTTTATCCCCGTGCATGGCGGTATTCAAATTGCTACGCGCTATAAACACATCTTGTCCTTCATCATCCGGCACCACATAGGCATTACCGGTGGAAGTCATATCTATAGTACCAGTCAGGGTTGATCCCCGGCTCATCAGTTTATATTTACCAACAGCCACTTCAGTCAGATAGCCCGACTCAAACAACTCATTCAAGATGACCTGAACCATTACTTTCCCGGATTGTTTTTTCACATCCAGCAACCCTGCTACCTGCTTATAATTAAAAGTACGTTTGGGTTGATTGTAAAATAGACCTTGAATCAACTGCCTCACTTCATTCTTCCTATATGTCTTTTTTTCCTTATTTTTACTCTTTGCCATTGCTTCAATTTTATTGTAATTAACTGCGGCTAAAACATTCATCATCATCAATACCAAGACCTAACAACTCATATTGAATGCTTTTCAGCGTATAATGTTATGCAAAATAATCATTTCATAACTCAAATCGAGTTACCTTTATTTAAATTTTCACTCTTTCACGTTATTTAATATTTCAAACTGGTTTCCGAACTGCAAATTACATCATTAATATGATAACCTTTAGTAAAATATTACGTAAGCAAATTGTCAATTAAAATTGCCCTTAAGAACTTAGTATAATTCAAGGACAACATTCTATTTAAACAGATGTTTTCATGAAGATCATTATTTCCCTTATATTCTTTAGCTTTTCGCTTCAACTTGTGGCCCAATCATTCCACATTTACAATGGCGATACCATCAATGTGACCGACTCCCACCAAAAAAGACAAGGCTTATGGATTACCTTCAACAATAAAGGCGATCAAATTGTGGAACAGGGATATTATGAAAATGGAAAAAAAGACAGTACCTGGTGCGCTTTTTATCCATCAGGTCAAAAAAAATATGATTTAACCTACTCGCATGGCGCAACAAAAGGGAATGCCTGCTATTATTTTGAGAACGGCAGCATTCGGGAGAAAGGCTACTGGAATGTGGATCACTGGCAAGGTTCGTATCAACTCTATCACGCCACCGGACAAATCGCATATGACTGGAATTACAATAAGGAGGGTAAACGTACCGGCATGCAAAAATATTATCACGAAAACGGTACCATAAAATATCAGGGTGAATGGGATAACGGCAAAACCACCGGAGCCCTCAAAGTATATAACGAGGAGGGACAGTTAATCTCTGAGCGCGTGTATGAAGAAGGAAAATTCAACAAATCGGTGGCCCATGATCCTGCCCAATCACTGCCTGCAAAAAAAACAATACCCTCTGAGCGTTCAACATTCTCCGGAACAGGGATGCATACGGTCTATCACCTCAGTGGTAAACCGGAACGTAAAGGATTCTTTGTAAAAGGCAATTTGTTCAACGGGGAACATTTTCTCTACGACCAGGATGGAAACCTCATCAAAAAAGTAATTTACGAAAACGGTCAAATTGTAAGGACTGAGGATTTGAAAAATCCCTGATAAATCGGCAATAATTTGTAATTTAGCGGCTTGTTATAATAATATTAGAAGCAAGTTTGCCGAGATGAAAAACAAATTATTCATATACAACACCTTATCGCGCAAGAAGGAAGAATTCATTCCCATCAACCCCAAACACGTTGGTTTATACGTTTGTGGTCCTACTGTTTACGGTGACCCACACCTTGGACACACTCGTCCGGCCATTACCTTTGATATACTTTTCCGCTATTTAAAGCACATGGATTACAAGGTGCGTTATGTCCGTAACATTACCGATGTAGGCCACCTGGAGAATGATGCCGATGCTGGGGAAGATAAAATTGCCAAAAAAGCCCGACTGGAAGAACTGGAACCCATGGAAGTGGTGCAATACTACTCGGATCGCTACCACCAATTCATGGATGCTTTAAATGTACTCAAACCCAGTATCGAACCACGCGCATCGGGTCACATTATCGAACAGCTTCAACTTATTGAGGATATCCTGAACAAAGGAATGGCCTATGAAAGCAATGGGTCCGTCTATTTTGACGTGGAAAAATACAACCAGGATCATAACTATGGTCAACTGTCGGGTCGCAACATTGAAGATTTGCTAAGTACTACCCGGGAATTGGATGGTCAATCGGAAAAACGCAACAGTTTCGATTTCGCCTTGTGGAAAAAGGCAGCACCGGAACACATCATGCGTTGGCCTTCGAAATACAGTGACGGCTTTCCTGGATGGCACCTGGAGTGTTCAGCCATGAGCGCCAAATACCTGGGTGAAGAATTCGACATTCACGGTGGCGGTATGGATTTACTGTTTCCCCACCATGAATGTGAGATTGCACAGAGTACCATCGCACACGGCCATGCCCCTGCCCGTTACTGGATGCACAATAACATGATTACCATCAACGGTCAGAAGATGGGTAAATCGCTGGGTAATTTCATTACTTTGGAAGAGTTCTTCACAGGCAGCCATGAATATCTGGAGCAAGCCTACACACCTATGACCATTCGCTTCTTTATTCTTCAAGCCCACTATCGCAGTACATTGGACTTCTCCAATGAAGCCTTGCAAGCGGCGCAGAAAGGGATGGAGCGATTGATGGAGGGCTATACCAAACTGATTAAATTAAAAGCTGGCGATACGTCTACGTTTAATGTTCAGGAGTTGTCGGATAAGTGTTATGCTGCCATTAGTGATGATCTGAACTCCCCCATCCTGATTGCCAACCTCTTTGAAGCCATCAAAAACATCAATAACATGGTGGCAGGGACAGCTAGTCTGACGCAAGATGATCTGGACGCTTTCAAGCATCTGCTAAAAGTAATGATTGAAGACATTCTGGGTTTAAACGCAGAAACTGGAAATGCGTCAGAAGGAGGAAACGAATTGCTTGAAAGCACGGTTAATCTGTTATTGAATCTGCGCATCGAGGCCAAAGCCAATAAAGACTGGGCCACGGCAGATAAAATCCGCAACGAATTGCAGGCCCTTGGTTTTGTGATCATGGATACAAAAGATGGCTTTGAATGGGAAATCAAGTAAGCTCATATTAATGATGATTAGTCCAACAATTGATGAAAGATAATAAATACATTACGGCAGGTATGGCAATTGTTGCCAGCCTGCTTTTTTTTGGATGCGGTTCTACCGGTTCAAAAAGCAAAACGGCTCAAACAAAAACACCACAAAAAGCTGAATGCATCCCTACACCGGTTTTCAATGGCGATTCCGCGTACCAGTATGTGGCCAACCAGGTGGCATTTGGGCCGCGGGTACCCAATACCGCCGAACATGCCAAATGTGCCCAATACCTGGCCAATGAGTTAAAGCGCTTTGGCGCTGAGGTTATTATTCAGGAGGCACCGGTTATCGCCTTTGACAACACTATTTTGAACGCCAAAAACATAATCGGACAATTCAACCCGGAACAGAATAACCGCTTATTATTATTTGCCCATTGGGACACACGTCCTTTTGCCGATCATGATCCCAACCCGGCCATGCACAATACGCCCATTGATGGCGCCAATGATGGTGGTAGTGGTGTGGGTGTACTGTTGGAAATTGCCCGACAGATTGGTATAGCCGGCCACAATTTAGGGGTTGATATTATCTTTTTCGATGCCGAAGATTATGGCCAACCCGATCACCTGGATCTGCCTTACAAACCGGACACATGGTGCCTGGGCTCCCAATACTGGGGACAGAATCCTCATAAAGAAGGTTACTTCGCGCGCTATGGCATTCTGCTGGATATGGTTGGGGCCAAAGATGCCCTCTTTTTCAGAGAACAATACAGCTTGCAGTTTGCACCCGATCTGGTCGATCGCATCTGGAATAAAGCTGGCGACTTGGGTTACCTGAATCATTTCAGCTTTGAAGAGGGTGGCATGATTACGGATGACCATGTATATGTGAATAAGTACCGCCGTATCCCCTGTGTGGACATCATTCAGCATGACCCCATGTCGGAAACCAGTTTCGGTTCGTTCTGGCATACGCATGACGACACCATGGACAACATTGATAAGAACACTTTAAAAGCAGTGGGACAAACGGTGTTGGAAGTGATTTATTCGGAAAAATAAAAAATAGTAAGCGCTGAGGACGCAGAGAAAAAAAACAAAACTCAATTTTTCCTTCGTACGCTCTGCCGTTAAGAACTAAACAGCATGTCAAATTTACTCCCTCATTTAAACAAAAAATTAACTGAAGCCGGCTGTGACGAAGCCGGACGTGGTTGCCTGGCGGGCCCGGTGGTGGCGGCAGCTGTGATCTTACCCAAAAATTTCAAGCATGAGTTGTTGAACGATTCGAAAAAACTCACAGAGAAACAACGGGAAACGTTACGGCCCATTATTGAAGAAGTGGCTTTAGCCTGGGCCGTTGGTTTTGTGGACCATCAGGAGATTGATGACATCAATATTCTCAACGCTTCCTTTCTGGCGATGCACAGAGCTGTTGAGCAGTTAAAACAGAGACCGCAACACCTACTCATTGACGGGAACCGGTTTAAACCCTACGAAGACATTCCCCACACCTGCATTGTAAAAGGAGATGGTAAATATTTATCCATTGCGGCGGCCAGCATCCTGGCCAAGACACACCGGGATGAATGGATGAATCAGGCGCACGCCAAATATCCGCATTATGCCTGGAGTAAAAATAAAGGCTACCCCACCAAAGCACATCGGGCGGCCATTGCAGAACATGGTATTACACCCCATCACCGCTTGACATTTCGGTTATTGGATGAGTAAATGATACTGAAAGATTCACGAAGTGATCGCTGATTTTTAGTTATCAGCGATCACTTTTTTTTCACAAAACGCGCCTCAGTCAAACCTTGCTTGAGCTTCTTTCCGACCCGAAAGGCGGCCCGCAAATCGGTGATACTGCGCGATGTCACCGCTTGATGTGAATCTGCACCCTGACTTCGCAAATGCAAACTGATAGTGCCCAATTCACCTAAACGGACGGTTTGATTATTGATTAACAACTCCGGAACCAATTCCGTGAGCGCGGTCAGCACGTGCTGAATATCCCCTGGTGATAATGTAGAGCGCCGGGAAATAATTTTCGAGATAGCTTCTAAATTCATCCGGCTGCGATCACAGGCTCGCGCATAATACCGTAGCTGTTTCTCACCGGTTTTGGTCATCACCTCCTGCTGAATCACCTTATATTTTATGGCCATACACCCAATAATTATAACCTAAGGTAAGCAATATTCGTATAATTTGACCGGGGTTAATTTTCCTTTTGACCGGGGTCAAAAAATAATTTGACCCCGGTTAAATATGAAAATAACCCCCGTTAAACTGATAAAACCTGATGCCCCATTATCCTTAATTTCCTTATAACTGAGATTCAAATACCTTACAAGATGATAAGAGACGCGTTATCGGCCTACCCATTAAAGCAAAAAAAACCGACACAAGGCCGGTTGAAAATAAATTTAAAATATCGTCTAGAAGGAAAATGAAAATCCGACTTCAAAGGCAAATCCACTGGTTCTAAAATCAATATCTTCACTTGAAAAATAATCAATTTCAACATCCTTCATCTTAGCTGTTGAATCACCATAGCCTACACCAAACTCAATACCAACCACGTCATTCAAAAATAATGCTACACCCCCTCCGAATCCATAGCCACTGAGACTATAGTCCTGGTCACCACTTTTCCCTGATCCAAAACCAAATGAGGTCTCCAAATAAGGTTTTACATTTGTCGAACCAAAGTAATATTTAGCAAATGGCCCAATTAAAAATTGATTGGACTTAACCTCATCCCCATCTTCAGGCTTCTCTTTTGACGACTCCCAATTGACATCCAAACCAAGAGCGAGCCCGTCTATCACAAAATAACCAATCCCGGGTGAGAATGAAAATTCAGTTTTAGAACCAGTATCATAACTTTCTCCTTGAAATTCAACGGCGGAACTCGTAGAACCAAACTTCAAATTGGACGAGGCTCCCAATAACAGATCCCCCTTCTTGGCTTGTGCCATCGAAAAGGATGAAATCATAACCAAGACAGCCAATGTTACAAAGACTTTTTTCATAATAATTAAAGTTAAGGTATAAAAAAACCGGCATGGAGCCGGTTTGATATAGCAAAGTAAAAATGATTAGAACAATATACCAACTGTAATCGCTAGTTGTCCGTCGAATGCAGTATCATACTTAACTTCACCAAAGAACTTACTAAAATTTACTCCAACACCAAGATCAAAGCCAATTTCATTATCGGTATCTTCAGCACTTACTCCTGCCATATCAAGAACTCCATCAACAAGTTCTCCATATTCATCACCTAAACCATCAAATATGTCAGAAGAGTCGAATTCATATTTACTATGACTATAATTTAAACCACCAATACCATAAAATGAAAATCCTTCATTTTTTACAAAATGATAATGTGCATCAGCATTAACCTGCCACGCGCTTAAATCAATACCATCAGGAGACCCTGGAAAAAAATAGGTGAATCCTGGTGAAACCGAAAACTTTTCAGAGAAATAATAGTCTCCTCTTACATTTACACCAAAACCCATTTTTTCATCTCCATCATCACTAATACCCATTTTAGATCCTAATGTTAATCCTCCCCCTACTTTAAATTGCGCAAAAGAAGCCGTTGAGATCAATGCCAACACGGCAATTACAGTAAATACTTTTTTCATGATTGTTTAAATTAGATAATAATTTGAGTGTTATAAATCGACAGCGAAAATAGATATTATTTGTTAATTACCAAAGCGCAACTTATTATGAATAACCTAATGAGTTTGCACGTTAATACTCAAATCACAAAGTTTCATCAGTTAAATCAATGCGTTCACCCAAAACAGTCCGCATGCTGTTTTACAACATATATCCACACGTAACTTTTGTATCCCTTCATCACCTGGAGCCCCAGTATGAAACCTAACTTTTTTCAGTTTGGTTATAAATTGAAAGTTATATCTTAGCCTCTTTAATAATAACTCATACAATACAGGAGTTCCAGGGAGTGAAAATTGATTTTGCAAACAATTGCAAGGTGTCATTGTTAGACTTAAGCTAAATCGAAAATACACACCAAAAATTCCTTAAATAAACATTTTATGAAACGTATAGCAGCATTACTATTGGTTGTAAGCCTGGGCTTCAGCCAATTTGCGAAAGCAGATGAGGGGATGTGGTTGTTACCCCTGATCAACAAATTGAACATTAACAAAATGCAGGAGATGGGGCTGAAATTATCAGCTGACGATATCTACAGCATTAACAGTAGCAGTTTGAAAGATGCCATTGTCATCTTCGGCCGCGGCTGTACTGGTGAAATCATCTCCGATCAGGGATTAATCCTGACCAACCACCACTGTGGTTACGGCAACATCCAATCATTAAGCTCGGTGGAGCACAACTACCTGGAAGATGGTTTCTGGGCAAAAAAACTGGAAGATGAATTACCAGCTCCCGGCTTAACCGTTACTTTCATGAAAAGTATGGAAGATGTGACGGCACAAATCAACGGGGCTTTAAATGATGAGATGACGGAAGATGCGCGGGCTGAAAAAATTCGCGAAATCACCAAAGAACTGACGACTAAAGCATCTGAAGAAGGTCGTTACAAGGCGATCGTAGAAGATTATTTTGAAGGCAACCAGTTCTTCCTGATTGTTTACGAAACATTTGAAGACATCCGTTTTGTAGGTGCGCCCCCATCATCCATTGGTAAATTCGGTCATGATACCGACAACTGGATGTGGCCACGTCACACCGGTGACTTCAGCATGTTCCGTGTGTATGCCGGCCCGGATGGCAAACCTGCCAAGTATTCGGCTGATAACAAACCTTATCAACCTGCACATCACTTGCCGGTATCGGTAAAAGGTGTGGAGAAAGAGGATTTCGCCATGACGGTTGGATTCCCAGGAAGCACCAACCGTTACCTGACTTCATGGGGTATTGTTGAGCGCATGGACATCATCAACCATTCGCGCATCAAACCACGTGGCATCAAACAGGAGATCTGGAATGCCGACATGTCTGCCAGCGAGAAAGTTCGTATTCAGTATGCATCCAAGTATGCAGGTAGCTCCAACTACTGGAAAAACAGCATTGGCATGAACCGTGGTTTGGAAAACCTGAACGTGGTAGCTAAGAAAGAAGCTCTGGAAGCAGAGTTCGAAAAATGGGTGAATGCTTCAGCCGATCGCAAAGCGAAATATGGTGAAGTATTGTCAAGCCTTAAAAAGGCTTATGCCGATCGTGCAGAAGACATGATGGCCACTTATTTCTTACGCGAATGTGCTTTATCGGGAACGGAAGTGATTTCATTCTCGTTGGTTGCCCGTGATCTGGAACAGGCATTGATAGATGAAAACCAGGAAGCCATCACAGCGGCTGTGGAGCAAATGAAAAAAAGCAGTGAGCGCTTCTACAAAGATTATAACAGCCCAACTGATAAAAAAGTAATGGCTGCGATGCTGAAACTTTACGCCGATGATATCGCCAAGCAATACCATCCTAGTTTCTATGAAACCATCAACAAAAAATTCAAGGGTGACTATGTCAAGTATGCTGATGTGGTATTTGCCAAGTCTATATTCACGGATGAAGCACGCTTCAATGCCTTTGTAGAAAATCCAAGCCTGAAGACTTTACAGAAAGACCTGGTGTATCAGGCTGGTTTATCCACTTATGATACTTACAAAGAGCTTTACGGCAAAACAAAGGAAAGCACTCAAACCATTAACAAGAACAACCGTTTCTTCCTGGCTGGTTTGATGCAGATGCAATCGGATAAGGTATTCTATCCGGATGCCAACTTCACCATGCGCTTAAGCTATGGTTCAGTGGGCGACTATGAACCCAAAGATGGTGTGGTATACAAACACTTCACCACCATGGAGGGAATCATGGAAAAAGAAGATCCGAATAACTACGAGTTTATCGTTCCGGCTAAACTGAAAGAGCTTTATAACAACAAAGATTACGGTCAGTATGCCAATGCCGATGGTACTATGCCTGTTTGTTTCACAACCAACAACGACATTACCGGTGGTAACAGTGGTAGCCCGGTTATTAATGCCAACGGCGAATTGTTTGGATTAGCCTTTGATGGCAACTGGGAAGCCATGAGTGGTGACATTGCCTTTGAAACCGAATTACAGAAATGTATTAATGTGGACATCCGTTACGTCTTGTTCATTATCGACAAGTATGCAGGTGCCACGAACCTGATCAATGAAATGACATTGGTGAAATAATCTGCACTATTCTCCAGAATATTAAAAGACGGCTTTGGCCGTCTTTTTTTGTTAAAATTATTTAAATAGAGGTGCAAATCATATATTCCTTCGTCAGAATCATTTAGTTTCGCCCCTTGCAATTTATAAGTGACCGGACAAATGCGCTATATTATCACCATTTATTTATTCAGTTTTGCCTTATTAACGGGCCTCAAAGCCGACGAAGGTATGTGGCTTCCCTATTTAATGAGCGAAAGCCAGATAGCCGCCATGCAGCAACGCGGCCTGGAAATTCCTTTTGAATCCATTTACAGCGAACAAGATCCTTCCTTAAAGGATGCCATTGTGTCCTTGGATGATGGCGCCTGTACCGGGGAATTTATCAGTCGCGAAGGGTTGCTATTAACCAACCACCACTGTGGTTTTGAAGAGATTCAGCAACACAGCTCCATCACGTCCAATTACCTGAAAGAGGGTTTCTGGGCTCGAAACCGGTCCGAAGAACTGTCCAATCCAGGTAAAACAGCTACCTTATTAATTGAAGCACAGGATGTGACTGAACAGATCAACAAACACCTGCCGGATGAGCTGACCGAGAAAAGACGACAGGCGGTGATAGACAGTTTAATATCCGTGATAGAAACCGAAGCTTTCGAGCAATCCGGTTACGACGCTACTGTTAAGCCTTTCTTCAAGGGCAATACCTGGTTTCTATTCCTGACTCAAACATTTTCGGATGTCCGTTTAGTAGGAGCTCCCCCCTCCACCATTGGAAAATTTGGCGGAGATACGGATAACTGGATGTGGCCCCGTCATACAGGCGACTTTTGTTTTTTCCGGGTGTATTGTGCCCCTGATGGATCGCCCGCGGAGTATTCTCCACAGAATATTCCCTTTCAACCTAAAAAACATTTGACTATTTCGCTGGCAGGCATTCAAGAACATGATTTCTCCATGGTGCTGGGTTATCCGGGCGAAACCAATCGCTTTTTAACCTCACATGGAGTGGCTGAAATTCAATCGGCCATCAATCCCGTCATTACCGAAGTCAGAGGCATCAAGCAGGGAATTTGGAAAAAAGAGATGCTGGCCAGTCCGCAGGTAGAAATAAAATATGCCGCTAAGTATTCGCAATCCAGTAATTATTGGAAATACAGCATTGGGCAAAACATGGGATTATCCAAACTAAATACCCTTGAACAGCGCAAAACAGAAGAAGCGGCGTTTAAAAAATGGGTGGATGCAGACTCCAGCCGGATCGCCCAATGGAACAATACGCTTCCCATCATTGAAGCCTCCTATTTGCTCAGCCGCAACCTGACTGAAGCGGAGAATATTGCCTACGAGACCGTGATCACCGGAACCGACCTGACATTAATCGCTTTAACAGTATCGCCCTACGTGATTGAATTGTCTATGACGGAAAAAAATTCGGAGGCGTATTATGCGCTGCTCACCGAGGCCAAAACGGAACTCCGCAAGTTGTATCGCGATTTCGATGCGCGGGTGGATCAAAAGCTGTTGACCGAAATGATCCGCTATTACTTGAGTAAAGTACCCGAGAATCTGCGGGTGCCGGAAGAAAGCCTCCTGGGTAAAAAATTCATTCAAAAGCATGCAGCCTTTAGTGCCGACTTATTCAAAAAAACGGTACTAACCGATTCCACTAAAACCTTTGAACTCATTGAACAGGCAGATACAGATCTGCTAAACGATGACCCCGCCTTGCATTTTGCACACACAGTATTGGCCAATTATTATCAATTATCCGGCCTGCAAGAACATTTTGATGTGCAGAAAAACAAACAAATCAGACGATACATTGCCGGAAAAATGAGCAAGGATTCAAACCGCGATTTCTATCCGGATGCCAACAGCACCATGCGTCTTTCCTATGGCCAAATCAATTCTTACACCCCTAAAAATGGCGTGAAATATAAATATCAAACCACTTTAAGTGGCGTCTTTGAAAAGATGGCCACTCAGAATCCGGACTATGCCATTTCCCCCCGATTGGAAGAATTGTTCCGGGAAAAAGATTTCGGGCCATATGCCTTGAAGGATGGACGCATGCCACTTTGTTTCATTACCGACAACGATATTACCGGCGGTAACAGCGGCAGTCCGGTATTGGATAAAAATGGGGATTTGATTGGATTGGCATTTGATGGAAACTGGGAAGCCATGACCGGTGATTTGACCTATGAAAAGGAGCTGCAAAAAACCATCTGCCTGGATATTCGCTACATTCTTTTTATTGTTGATAAGTACGCCAACGCCACTTATCTGAGGGACGAAATACTCTCAGCTAGTTAAACAGCCACCTTTCATGTAATCAGCGTAGGGGACACGTTGGAAACGGATGCATTCCCGGAAATCAGGTCCCGGGAAGACCTGTATCCAGAAGACATCTATCCTATCGGTTAACCCGAAGGGTTGAAAACGACAACTCTCATTAAAAACAGCTTGCCGGACACCTCAAAAACAATTGTTTTTCGGCTGACCGGAGGACCCGACACTTCCAAAACAGTGGCATCATGATAAAACAGGTGTCTGGCCGGGCTAAAAACAATGGTGCACGGAACAAATGGAAAGCCGGACAACGGGGAAACAATTGTTTTCGATCAAACTAGAAGGCCAGCTTGAAAAACAACAGGTTGCCTATGCAGACTATTTCAACTACTTTTGATTAAAACACGATGCTCATGGAACTGCAATTTATTGAAATCATCTCCGCATTTATTGTACTGTTTGCGGTGATCGACATACTGGGATCGCTCCCCATTATTCTGGATCTGCAAAAGAAAAGTGGCCCCATCAAAGCTTTTCAAGCCACTTCGGTGGCATTTACCATTATGATAGTGTTCCTTTTTGTAGGCGAAGCATTATTAGGGCTCTTTGGCGTGGACATCTCTTCGTTTGCCATTGCAGGCTCGTTCGTATTGGTAATCATGGCTTTTGAAATGATTTTAGGCGTTGAAATATTTAAACATGATTCGCCCAGCGGAGCCTCCATCGTTCCCATTGCTTTTCCGTTGATAGCCGGTGCCGGCTCGTTTACGACCCTCTTGTCCTTAAGGGCTGAGTACGCCTCCATCAATATTATCATCGCTCTATTTCTGAATATTGTCGTGGTCTTTTTTGTGCTGAAATCATCCCGGCATGTGGAACGCTTCATTGGGCAGGGGGGTATTTATGTGCTAAAAAAATTCTTTGGTATTATCCTTTTAGCGATGGCCATTAAATTATTCATGACTAATTTTGGAAACATTGTCATGGAATTTATTAAAAACATCAATGGCTAAAAGTAAATTTTACGTGGTTTGGCAAGGCGCTAAACCGGGAGTATACGATTCATGGGCGGATTGCCAGGCCCAAATAAAAGGTTATAAAGGGGCCAAATTCAAGGGATTTGCTTCTTTTGCCGAAGCACAGGCGGCCTATCAGGACAGTCCCCTCAACCACATTGGCACCAATACAGCGGTCAAAAAAACGCCTCGACCAGTAGATGCCTCTCATCAACCTATCCAGGAAAGTTTAGCCGTTGATGCCGCTTGCAGCGGAAATCCCGGTGTGATGGAATACCGTGGCGTCTATACCAAAACGGGTGAAGTCTGGTTTCATCAGAAATTCCCGGTAGGCACCAATAATATTGGCGAATTTTTAGCCCTGGCCCATGGCATTGCTTATTTGGAACAAAAGAAAATAAATCTGCCCATATATACCGATTCCCGAATTGCCATGGGGTGGTTGAAAAAGAAAAAATGCGGTTCAAAACTCGTCCGTAACCAAGCTACCCTGCCAGCCTTTAATTTGGTTGACCGGGCTGAAAAATGGTTGGCTGAAAATAGCTACCAGGTCAAAGTATTAAAATGGGATACTAAAAACTGGGGTGAAATCCCGGCTGATTTTGGCCGTAAATAAACGGTGTAAAGTTTAAGGGAAAAAGGGGAACTCCTAAGTGAAAAGTATCACCCAATTAATTATTGACACCCTATCCTGCAATTCCCCCCAAATGGGACATGGCCTGAATACTAGTTTAGTTCCTGATACGGGATGTTAAATTTCACCCGCGTACCGTTTCGGCCATGTTCAGAGAGATCCTCTACCAACAAATCAAACGCTTTGATTGAGGAACTTTGGTACAGCAACCGGATCCGCTCGCGAGTAATGTCAATGGCCATGGATTTGTGATTACTGCGTTTATTTTTTGAACGGGCATTCAAGACGCCTATGCCGTTATCTTCAATTACACATTCAAGATTGTCGGCCTCCCGTCGAAAGGAAACCCTAATTGTACTATCCGCATATTCACTCAACTCACCATGCTCAATGGCATTCTCTACAAAAGGTTGGGCTAACATTGGCGGGACTAATACCTTATCGATTTGCAAGGCCGGATCCATCTCGATCTTATAAGCAATCTTATGCGAAAACCGCCGATTCTGCAAGCTCATGTAATAATCAAGTATTTCCTCTTCCTTTTTTAAAGAGATCATCTCCTCTTTTGAATATTGCAAAACCAACCGCATCAATCCGGCAAACTCAGCCACAAAATCGACGGCATCCGCCGTTTGCTCCTCCATTATTAAACATTGCAGTGCCGAGAGAGAATTGAACATGAAATGCGGATTCATTTGGGTCAAAAGGATTTTCTGTTCTAACAGTAAACGCCGTTGACGCTCCTTAATGCGTTGAATTTTGTACACCACATAAATAATGACGGTAGCCATCACAAATACCACAAAAAGAGCCCACATAACCAACTGCCGCTTTTCATCCTTCGCTTTCAATGCCAATATTTCGTTCTGACTTTTTTCTGAGTGGTATTTCTTTTCCATCTCTACCAGTTTGCTGAATTTTTCCTCGGAAAATATGGAATCTTTTAGAGTATGATACTCCACCAGTGCTTCATTGGCCTTTTGATAGTTTCCCATGGCGGAGTAAACCTCATAAATACTATACAAATTATCTTTTTGAAGATTTCTGATGCCCATATTTTCATTCTCTTTCTCAACAAATAAATAATATTCCAATGCTTTTGATTCATCCCCCATTAGGTGAAACACATTCCCCAGACTACTATAGGCATAGGTTAACCCCCTTCGGTCATTCAACCCCTTAAAGAGGTCAATGGCTTCATATAAATAGTGAAGCGAGCGGTCGTATTGGGCTTGATATTTAAATAGCAAAGCCAAATTACAGGTCACTGAGGCCAACCCACTTTCATTATTTATTTTCTTAAAAGCCAGGTAGGATTTTTTATAAAAACTCAATGCGGCATCGTAATTATTTAATTCAACTTGGATGATTCCCATATTATTGGCCAGATCAGCAATGGCCGATGAATCGTTGAGTGCTTCGAACAGTGACAGCGCCTTGGCATAGTGCTCCTCTGCTCTTGCGTACAAGCCCCAATTCACATACACGACTCCAATATTCTGATGGCATTGAGCGATGCCCATTGTATTATTCAGCAATTCTTCCAATGCCAGAGATGCTTCATAGGCATCGAGCGCTTTTCGATAATCGGGGACGTAACTATATATCAATCCAATATTATTGTATGAGGCAGCCAAACGAGCAGAATCGCCAATTTCTTTATAGGCCACCAGGGCATCAGAATAAGCGATGCGGGCGGAGTCGAATGAGCCCCGGTAAAAATAAGCTTCTGCCAACCCAAAATAGCCCAATCCCCGACGCGGATAATCGCTGAAAGAGCCGCCCTCTAATAATTCAATGGCCAGCATATAGGCACTATCCGGATCTTCCGGTGCCAGATTCACGATCGTTAAATACGCTTGCTTTAGCTCGTCGGAATAGAGTATGGAATCATTTCCCTGCGTCTGTCCATCAGTGAACTTTAGCAGGAACAAAAAAAGGACAATAAGTAGTTTGTGGTTAATTTGGTTAGGTTTCATCTGGTGATTTTTGGCAAAAATAGAGTTTATCTCCTTAATAAAACAAGTTATCAACTACTTAATCAAAATAAAAAGCCGAAACAAAATTCATTGTTTCGACTTTTTAAAATAAATTCTCAGCGGAGAACTCACTCAGAAGACCGGTTTAGTTAAACTCCGGCGCCGGCTTGTTAGTAATTTTCTCCACAGCTTGCTTGAATACTTTTAGTAATTCAGGCGAATCGGGCTCCATGGCAGCCTGGGTAGAAGGTACTTTGGTGGAGGTTGCTAGCTGTACTTTTCCCGAAAAACCTTTCTCTTCAGACACATACTGGTAGTATTTAATCAATATTTCAGCCATGATCTACTTTTTTAATTTGTTAAAAAATTCTTCGTATGCTTCCGCATAAGGCCTTGCTTCATCACCCCAGGCTTTGGGTGGTTGAATTTTCCATTCGCAATGATGGTCACCTTTCCCTACGCACAAAGGTTCAATGGCAATAAGGGGCTGGCCAAAGAAAGCTGTGGCCCAACCGGAGGCATATCCCACCAGAGACCAACAAACAGGCTCATTCGAGGGTTCGTGATACGAGAGGTACTGCTCGGCTTCATAGGAGTTGGTCCACACGCCGGTAAAATAAAATTCACCGGTTTCACGATTCATTGAAAATTCACGAGGGGTAGCTTTCACAATCCCTTCATAGGTATGGATCACAGGACCAGAGGCCAACAAATCCTGTTCGCTGTCAAAATTATAAGCCATTTTCATCTGAAGAAAATCAGCATAGCCATTCTGATAGCCAAATTGAAGGAAAATTTTGCGCGTTTTATCATAGCCAATTTCATTGAGTAATTTTTCACGTAATAAACCCATGGCATTGGTATCAAACATGACCAAACGAGAATCATTAAAACTGGTTATCCCAGCATCAAGATCAAATTGAAGATCAGTAGACAAATCAAAATCTGTTGCTTTCATACAAAATAGTTTTAAGCCCCGAAAAAATTCAGGAAATGATACATACGAAAGAAAAAGGCAGAGGCACGACCGATTCACTTCAATACTTGAAGCGCAGTTATGCACAATAAATTCTGAAAAAAATCCCGGGAAATTGACGTTGATAACTTATTTACGATAATCAAATAAATGGCCTGTAAATCATGATTATCATCTCTTATCTAAACACTCCATGCATTCAACACTTATAAATAAAGCTACGAGGATAAAAATCAAAAATCAACCTAAATATTGATTTTTCTCAATTTTAATGAAACTCACCGTTGACCAACATGAGCATCCAACGATATACAGGTAATGCAAGCATCTATATAAAAAAAACTATGCATGATCAGAACCATTTGTTCTTTTTAAAATACACCAACATGCCACCAGCCATCAATAGCATGACACCCCACATAGCAAAATAGCTATAGCGATATTTTAATTCGGGCACATAGTCGAAATTGGTTCCATAAATACCTGCAATGAAGGTGAGCGGGATAAAAATAGAAGCAAAAATAGTGAGTACTTTCATTACTTCATTGGCGCGATTACTCAGGTTGGTATTATACACATTCCATTGATCACTGATCATGGTGGCATAACTATCTGCTGCTTCAACGGCGTGCTCAACTAAATCCGATAACTCGCGGAAATATACCTTCGAGTCAGACCTGATAAACTCCGATTCGGAAATTAAGAACCGAGCCATTGCATCTTTAAGTGGGCGAATCGTTTTACGGAAGAAATGAATTTCATTTTTATAATGAAACAGTAAATCGCTGATTTCTTTCTCTGGTTGGGATAAGCGTGTCTCTAATTCTTCAATTTTAACACCCAGTTGTTCAATATTGATCAGATAATTATCCACCAGGCAATCACAAAGAGAGAACAATAAATAATCTGCTTTTGATTTTCGAACCCGACCAATTTTATTGCGAATGCGCTCGCGTACCGGTTCAAAGTGATCACCCGGCCGTTCCTGAATACTGATGAGCACATTTTCAAGCAAGATAAAGGAAATTTGCTCCACTGACATATTGGTCGTTTCCGGGTCGTAACTCACTGCTTTTGTAAGTAGCGTAAGCGATGTTGTATTTTCAAAGAATTTGGCACGTTGCCCCGTATTAAGCACGTTTTCCAAGGCCAATGAAGATATCTTAAAATGAGTTCCGATGCTTTGAAAAACGGAAGTATCATGCAAACCGTCAATATTAATCCAATTGGTCCGATCTGGCTGAACATCCTTTAAAGCCTCTTCAATGGAGCTATAGGCCTTCTCCGTGTACCCTTCAATATTAAAACTAAACAGCCTGACTTTAGGCATTTTCATTTTTTGTCGCCCAATAAAAATAAGACTCCCAGGCGCGGCTCCTTTGGTTTTAGATCTATCTTTTAAAAATCGTGCCATGCTTAGATGTTGTTATTCAAATTTAACACTCTACCAACCAGATCACTAATTTTATAAGCATGTTCCTTTTTTAAGACAAAAACGGCAATTTCCAAATTCACCTTATCGTCATGAGTCGTTCTGTTTTCAATGGTGGGGACGATGGAAGCGGCCTGCCAGGGGGTGTTTATAATGCACTTTAATAACTGGGCCAGGTGCTGGTTAGTGGCATTGGTGGCTGGCAACTGAAATGTAATAATTTGCTTATGCAAGTGTGAATTACTCACTTGCTTGGTAATAATTTTGGTTCTTATTTTACTATATGGAATCGTTTTAAGGTCATTATACTTATCAACAAGGTCGATACCAAACGGACCTGCCTTCACGATAGACCCCTCCAGATCACTAAATACAACATGATTCCCGATGGTAATTTTACGCTGAATTTTAAGATAAATACCGAAAATAAAATCGCGCAACAAATAAAAAGCAGGTACGGCTGCGATCAGAATCAGAATACTTATGAGCATTAACAGATTGTAAAGTTGAGCAATGATCAAACATTTTATCCACCACCACAGAAACGTAACCCATGAAAATAACTCAAGAACCGGCAGGAGGTAACTCACATGATGTTGGAATGTGGGCTTATTGCCCACCCATTTGGTGATTAGATTCAACAACCTGAATCCAATGAAAATTATTACTGCTGTTAGGATCATTTTTAGAAGCATAATGAAATTGTTAGATGATACCTCTATCCAGGCATAGTTTTGTTAGATATGGCTCAATGTTGCGCCCTAATGCAAATGTATTAGTCTCTTTTTGTGTCACCAGTCCGGCATTCAAAAGCTTATTCATCAAACCTAACGCCTCTTCAGGCGGCATTCCGGCGATACGGGAGAGTTTTTCCAGACTAATTATTTTGTGCTGAATAAACAACGCAATAATCACCAACCAGTCCGGATCAATATTATCGAGCAAATCCATAGTTGGAACCTCAGGCTTCTGAATGGTCAGGTTGGATGAATCGGCTTTAATAATATTGGCTTTCCACATATTAATGGCCACGCCGGGATTACCTTTGGATACATTAAAATACGCATTAAAAAGTATCGCCAAGTCCAGTTGCGAAAGAGCCTCTTCCGATTTGCTTTTATACCAAAGAGATAGTCCACTGGACTTATGTCTGTTAAGTATCATTTGCTGCAACTGAATGGCATTTAATGCCCCGCAGTCAATGATTGTTGTAAAGTAGTCCTGAAGCGGTAAAATCTGCTGCACCAGATGGAAGAAATACACATTGCAATTAATGATAAAAAAGACCTTGTGCTGATAATTGTGAATGAGCTCCATTATTTTTTCAATCACACGGTAACCATCGAGCGATCGCTCCCACCATAGCTCAAAGTCATTAATCACCACCACACTTTCGAAAGGTAAATTATCTAAAACACCTTCGCAGGAATCGAATCCGCTGCCACTTTGATTTAGCGCCCAAAGAAGGTCATTAACCTCAACGGATCCCGCCATTGGTGAATTAATCCAAATAATATTTTCCTTTTTGAACAAATGACTAGTCGCATACCTCGACAGGGTAGTCCGTCCGGACCCATGTTCTCCGGTAATGAGCACTGCGCCACCAAATCCTTCCTTGTGACGATTTAAAGCCCATTTAATTTGCTCATACTCCTTGTCACGAGGCACCCAGAATTCATCATTTATTTTGGATTGACTGCTAAATAAAGTCCGGTAAAAAACAGGTACAAAATGATAAGCCTTCTTATTCGGGATGATACTCATCACTAATGAAAGCAGTTGTCCCACTTGCACTTTTAAATCCAGAGCCCGGTGTTTTTGCCGTTTGGATTGCGTCAGGCTGGTGGATGTCGAATTTAACAGATAAATGATGTCCTTGTTAATCCTGTTTTTGATCTTATCCAACCGAGCCTGAATACTCAGGCTAATTTTATGCGTCTGCGCTTCCCGTTGATGGGATGCAATTTTCTGATCAGACTCAAATATAGAATGATAGAAAAGTTTGACATAGGCGCTATTTAATGCATCCATAGCGGTTAACTCCATTTTCCGGATCGCCTGGTCCACCTTTCCCTTTTCAGTTTGAGCAATGGTTATTAGCTTTTTAAACAAGGAATCGTCAAGGTTGGCTTCACTGGCCAGATTATTCAAGCGGAATTGCAACAAACTTTGAGCTTCCTTGCATTCCACTACTGCAGCATGAACGGTTTTAACCAATTGTTCTGTTTCCCTGTAATAAGACTCGTAAAATATAGTATCTAAATAATAAAGCGCCAATTTTTTTAAACTGATAGTTTGTGGGATGAATCGTTCTAAAGGCAATGTTTCCGAATCCTTAAAAACAGTTTCCGGCAGCAGGATCTCATCTGGTAATTCCTCAAGGATTTCTGTTATTTTCGAATGAGCTTCCGACACAATGGCGGTTATCTGCAAATTATCCGCAAATTTACCAGGCGTAATGGGCGCTCCTGATGCTGTTTTTACCGCATTAATATTTGCAATGATCCGGTCCATTGACTGAATGAGACCTTCCGTAATGATCATCCGGATTCGTTTATTATTCTTTTGTATGATATTGCGGGAAATCTTTTGATTGGATAAAATTAGCGTGTCCAAATAAAGTGTGTTATTAATGAGCTTCAATGCATTTACCCAATTATCAGAAAACTGTGTATAATCATGAATTTTTGAATGAACACGGGAACTTAATTTTTTATGTATTTTTTTAACCGACTGTATGGATGCCAGATTTTTAGTGATCATGATCACTACTTTACGACACGTCCGTTGTAATGATAAATGTGAGTGTTGCAGATAGTCTTGTAAATCCTTTTGGAGCGCAGTAAATGCGGCTTCAATTTCCTGTATGATTACAATGTCTGTGTTTTGATTGACATCCGCAGTGCCCATACTCTTTTCATAATAATCATTCACTCTGAATATGTTCGTGCGCAGTTCATTGAACAGATGAATGGAAACCGTTTCAAAAACGGATAATTGCTTCTTTAGATCGGGTTTAATAACGATTTCAAAATAATGAAAAAGCAATTTTTGATAATGTATTTCAAGGTTTTTATCCTTGTCTTTTTGACGGTGCGGATACGGAATAAGAATATTGGCTGGTGCTTCAAACACTTGGTTACCTAGCCTGGCAAACACATCAGCGATACCACTGGCTAATATCGCTCTTGTATCATCAATAATTTCCTGATTTTTGGTATTTATAATGTGATTGATATTTATCAGAAAAGACTGGTGATATCGGATAAGCGTTTTGGATCGTTCATGCGTTTCATCATCTGCCATTTCTTTCTGCATGCCAGCAAAACCTTGCATGATGTAATCATTGGAACAGGCTATTAGGGCTGAAAGATTGCTAACCGCCGGACTTAAGCTCTTGTCCATAAAAGAATACATGATTTGCTGATAAACCTCATCCAGCTTTTCTAAGCGAATACTCAACACTTTGTTTTTAATGGGCGGCATCGCCTCTAAAGCATCAGCAGTTACAGGTAGTATCTCCGATTGCGTTGAAGCAGGCAAGGCCTCCACTAAATTGACCTCTTCAAATTCATTGGACGGACTTAAAATCATCAGACTGGATGGCAATGACGAGATGTGGCTGATGGACTCAATGTATTTGGGGGTGTAGGCAGAAGGTTTTGGAGAAAGCCCTACTACCACTAAATCGGCCTCTGCTGATTCATCGCTGATAATAGATTCTTTTGTACGCGTCCCAAAATCATCACTGATGACTTTGACCTGTGCTTTGATTCGCTTTTCCTCCAGCAAGGCATTTGTATTTCGATAGATGCGATCAGAGAGGGCATTATCGTTGTTTATAATGAGAATCCGGATAGTCGCATCGCGCCAGGAAGGATCAAATTGAAGAAATTTGAGGATATTCAGGGCAAAGCTAAGGTGCCGTCCCTTTCCATTCCACCAGATATCAATTTTTTCTTTACGTCCAAAACCAGCTTTATGATCATAGTCCAGAAAGACAGCATTGAGTTTTTTCATTTTGAAATCCTCCAATGCCCGACTCAAAAAATCAATATTTTTGGCACTTTTGCTCCATCCCATCAAAATGGTATTGGGTTCAAAACCGGAAAAACCATAAACGCTGGTAATGGTTTGTATTCCTGACTCAATGGTCGTACACTTGAATTGCCGTTTAAAAAAACTGCTTTTATGTTGAGAGGTGATGTGTGCCGGTGATTCTGTAATCGAATGGGAGCCGGCATCAGTAATAAGGTTAAAATCGGTTAAGGCCCCTAGTTTTCCGGTAAGTGCCAGGCCCATCTCAACCAGATGCGGGCGAGCTTGTTCCCCCCCACTGAAAAGTATAATGTTTGGTTGCCAGTTACGTTTATTGGATTTTTGATAACTCAAATTGAGTAAAGCCCGTTTGGCCAGGTTGGTCCAGAAACTACTCCAGGCATCGCCGCTTTCTAATATAAGCTCTTTGCGTTGCAGCCAAAAATACAAGAACCCCAGCACCACTGTAGCACCTGCCAATGCTAAAAAATCCAGCAGGATCATCACAAAAAAGGCTGATAGCGTACCCAAAATACTGACAAAGCGAGGGACTTTAAAAGCTGGTCTAAAATCGGAACTTGACCAGCTCTCAATGGCTGAGGCCAGATTTAAAAAGGCATAGGTCGTAATGAAAAACATGGACACGATGCGGGCAATAACATCCAGCTCCCCAATGAGAATACCGGCTTCTGCAATCACAAAGGCTAACAATAAGGCATTTCGGGGTTCTTTAGAGGCCCCGGAACCCTTGGCAAACACTTTGGGGGCAATTTTATCCATAGCTATGGACTGCAATATTCGTGGAGCACCCAGAATACTACCCAAAGCCGATGAAAGTGTTGCTCCCCAAATACCGGCAATCACCAATGCGGGCACTAACGATATTTTAAAAAGAATTTGCGGATCATTCATTAAGGCATTGGCATCGACTGTATAAGCAAAGAAAAGTGCCAACCCAATGTATACCACAAAACCAACACCAACTGCCATCATCGCACCAACTGGCAAGGATTTTTTCGGGTTCTTTAGATCACCTGACATGGATACGCCTGCCTCGAAGCCTGTCACGGCGGGAAAGAAAATTCCAAACAGAACCATAAAAGGTGCTGCTTCTGCCAGAGGGGCCAGATTAATCGTAGTGGGTTGAAAATCATGGTTACCCAAAAATATGGAGAGGAGCGAGAGGCCAATGGCCGCCATTATGACGTATTGGGATTTAATGGCCAGTGAGGTACTAATAAAAGTGATGGTGGTGACTACCAGCAGTACAATGGAACCGGTTATTCGAATAGATTGAATGGATGAATCCAGGTTCCAGTATTGCAAAAAGCTTTCGGCAAAACCAATGAGATACAAACTTACACTAAAAGATAGGCCCACAAACAAAGCTAAACCTAGCGTTCCGCCAATGGGAAGCCCCAAACTTCTTGAAATCATGAAATAAGTGCCCCCGTTCTGAACTGGTTTATCGGTAGAAAGCGAGGCCACACTCAGACTGGTTGTTATGGATATGATATGAGCAATAATAATAATCCCTATGGTATTAATCAAGCCTGCTTGTCCGATGATGGCAGGAAAACGCAGATACATTATGACACCCAAGATGGTGAGAATAGATGGGGAAAAGACCCCGCTAAATGTGCCAAATTTTTTTGGTTGAGCCATATCTTGTTAATAATTACGTGAGGGATTCACTATAAGGATTTTAAGGTAATGAAATTTCACAACATGTCATCTCAATACCATTATTGAATACAATTATATGATATCACACATTTTAAGGAAATTACGAACCATGATCATCCCCTCTTCACCCGATGCCTCCGGATGTGACTGAAAGCCATAAATGGGTTTTGTTTTATGTTTGATAATTTCATTTTGGCACGTGTCAGAAACGGCCAGACTTTCAAAATTACCCGGTAATTCTGACACATGAAAACTATGACGCTTAACTAACGAAACCTGCATTTTATCCATGCCTTCAAAAAGCGGATCTTCAGGTTTAGTGATGGTTATCAGTTCCTTCTTTCCATGGTATTCAGCCAGTTTTTTAATCCGCCCCCGATAGGCTACCGCAATAATTTCATGTCCCAGACAAAAACCAAGAATGGGAACATTGAAACTCATCATGGCTACATAGTTCGACGTCAAATTTAAAGGTTCATACGGATTGCCTTTCCCCCCTGAAAGAATGATTCCTTTAATCTTGGCTTTGGCAGATAAAGTAATCGGCTGATTGTGATCAAAAAACACATAATCAAAATCTTGCTCAGCCAAATATTGCCGTTTGAATTTCTTTATAAATGCACTTTGGTTATCAATGATTAGTAACATGAATTAGCGTTATATTTCAATTGTAAGAAATTGTATATTAGCCTGCTTCGTAATTTTCATTTTCTTCTAAATAGCCTACTTCAGAATGTTTGTCTTCATACTTATCGCGCACTCCGGCTTTCAGGCTTCCATCATAATCATAATCCGCATCATCTTCAATGAGCTGAATAGCCTTATTGGAAGACATCCGGATCAGATACATTTTGTCAAAGGTCTCAAAGGGGAGCGCTGTTATAGATACCCCTTTGGTAGTTGCCACATCAATTAAATAATCACTATATCCTTCGGGATATACTAACTTGATTTGCTCTTTTATTTCTTTACTCAGTTTCTCGTAATCTTTAATCACTTTTAATTTATTTGTCACCATTCGTTCTGAAGTTTAATTTGTCATTCCGGTAGTTCGGAGCCAATGAATTTACTAAAAATACATTATTTTTTTGTCAGTGTATATAAATCCGGGCGTCTGTCTTTAAGATTATTCACACTACCATGTGTATGTAAATCTCTTAGCAAGTCAATGTCCACATCAGCAATTAAGATCATTTCTGTATTGGGAGTCGCTTCGGCTTTGATACCATTGGTTGGAAAATGAAAATCGCAAGGTGTAAACACCATGGATTGGGCATATTGAATATCCATGTTATGCACATTGGGCAAATTGCCTACACTACCGGCTATCACAACATAACACTCGTTTTCGATAGCCCGGGCCTGGGCGCAGTGGCGAACTCTGGAATAGCCGTTTTGGGTATCGGTTAGAAAGGGTACAAACAGAATGTCCATGCCATCATCAGCCAACAGACGGCTTAACTCGGGGAATTCAACATCATAACAAATCAGGATCCCAATTTTCCCGCAGTCGGTATCAAATGTGCGGACTTCATTGCCGCCCTGCAAAGCCCATACTTTTTTCTCATCTGGGGTGACATGAATTTTTTCGAAGCGCTCAATCGATCCATCTCTCCGGCATAAATATCCCACATTATGCAAGGAATTATCAACGATTTCCGGCATGCTACCAGTGATAATATTGATATTATACGAGACTGCCAATGCTGAAAAAGCTTGTTTTAACTCAGGTGTATGTTTGGCCAGTTCACGTATGGCATCAGGTTCACTCAAATGGTTGAATTCAGCCATCAGTGGAGCATTAAAAAATTCCGGAAACAAAGCAAAATCACTTTTATAGCCACTTAAGGCATCCACAAAATATTCGGCCTGTTGCATTAACTCCTGCTGGGCTTTATAAGGACGCATTTGCCACTGGACCACGCCCAGCCGGACAATTTTTTTGATAGTTTCCGCCTTTGTTTGAGGCTTTTCATAAAAAATATTGTCCCATCTTAAAAGTACCGCAAATTCTCCTGAAGCTACATCGTCCTTCAAGTAATTTTTCAATACCCGAACAGGGTGAAAATCATTGGATAACTGAAAGTTAAGAACAGGATCATGAATTTCCTTATTACGCACTTTTTCAATGTACTGCTTTGGTGTTATCTCACTGGCATATTTATGATAATTGGGGATGCGACCGCCAAACAAAATGCCTTTAAGATTAAGACGCTCACACAATTCCTTACGGTAATCATACAATCGACGGCCCAACCTCAAACCACGCCATTCAGGCTTAATAAATACGTCAATCCCATATAAGGTGTCCCCATCATTGGTGTGGGTATCAAAGGACGAGTTGTCCGTTATATCCCGGTAGGTATGATGGTCATCAATTAATTTTGAATCCATGATAATGGATAGTGCACAACCCGCTATCTCATCGTTAACTTTTATTACGATCTGCCCTTCGGGGAAAATCTCTGTTAGGGTTCGAATGTTATTCTCATCCCAATAGGCATTTCCCATATTGTGATAGGCACTCATCATCACTTCCTTAAGCTCGTTGTAATCTTCCAAACTCAAGTAAGACAATTCGATATTATGTATTGTTTTAGTCATTTCTATTACTAGTTATTTCTACTGTCTTTAATCTGTATCAAATTGCGGTCAAAGCATATCTTTTACAAGACCAACAATTTCTAATCCATTAAAAATTCAAACAATTATTAAATCATATAGTTTATCCTATTGTCAAAGCCTTCATCACTGTTTAGATTATTAAAAATCGAAATGTGCCATTTGAAGCTGGCTTAGTTTAAACAATTTACTTTAAATGTAGCAAATAGATGACTAATAACGTTCGATTCTACACTCCATCTTTAAAGCATCCTCACCCTTGGCATAATAATCGGGGATTATACCCGATGCATTAAACCCTTTACTCTTATACCAATCAATTACTTTATTATTCTTACTACTCACTTCAAGAAGTATTCTTTCATAGTGATGTTGTTTGGCAAAGTCAAATACATACTGCATCAAGTCATGGCCATACCCTTTGTTTTGCTGCTCTGGCAATAAGGCTATGGAGTAAAGGCGCAGTGACTTGCTGTATTTAAATAGAACCAGGGCTCCAATCGGCTGTTTTCTTTTATCTTTTGTTTCAGCAATTAACACTTCTTGAAAATCACTTTGAATGCCATGTCTGATATTCTGCCGCGAAGTTTTTTGATAATGGGGAAAGGAACTGTTCTCTAGTTTTACCAAAAAAGAAATGTCATCCTTGAAGGATTTTCTAATCGCTAATCTCATATTTTGTTTCAACTTTTTCTTTTTGCAATGAATACCGAAAGTTAAAACACAAAACAAGAAATGTTTTGACACTCAATAGCCACTGGAGCGATGTTCATTACACTTCAAATCAAGTATTTCCAATTCGATACCTTATTTTACATAGATAAAAATACCACTTTTATCAACTGGATTTAATATCCCGAATAGAAAAGCGTTGTCACAAATCAGAATAGTGGACAAGAGATGTGTAACACTGCTTAGGAATATTTACGAATCAACCCATGTGGCCTGCGACTAAAAAAAGTAGTTTTGAAATTATCGGGTCAAATATAGATAAAAGTTGAAATGTTGATACATCTTTTATTAAAAATTACAACCTGCTGACACATATCACTATCTCACTGATTTACTGATCTCAACAAAGTCGCAAAAGAGGGGCAATACAGACACATTGGAAAATGGAACCTTCTTATAACCGGCATTGAAGCACCTCGAAACTCTACTAACCCTTGCAGAAGTAGTCAATAAACACCTAAAGATATCGTTTAAAACATTTTGTCAACATCATAGCCGATTCACTTTTTAGCTTGAATCATAAGCAAATCTTATATAAATTTCAACTGAATTAGACAACCAATATTTAAACACATGTTTTCAACCCAGTCTGCTGTTATCAAAGGTTTTTCAAAGCTTTATCATGAAGACTACATGCGTATTATTGAGCACCGGATACACTCTATACAAGCCTTACAAACTGCATTTCTAAAATACAACAAACAATATATCGTTCAGATTCAGAAACTAAAAGGGGGATCTGAAAACAGTCTTCTAAAAATTCACCGTCACTACTTTCAGGAAATATTAGCATTCAACACCATCAGCTACACGATAGACAAAAAGCAGGAGATAATTAATCATTTTAACCAATTCTCCACCCGTTGTGATCAGATCTGTCAGCAAATCCCCCCATTTATTATTGAGTATGAAATGCCTGAAAATCGGGAACCCCAGCCTGGTGATGGTCAATTTTGTCGCAGCATAAAAAAGCTAAAGCGAATTCGATTTAAGCTACATTCCTTTTTCAGGAAGAAAGATCAACCGCCCCGATATCGGCGCAAGGTTCCTTTGCGAAATTACCACAGTAACCACCTGTTACTTGAAGTTTCTGAAAACATATGGAAAATATATGAACAAGTCACCAAATTTGAATTTGATCTTTTTCAAAACTTTAAGGAATATGCTGCCGGCATTGACACCCTATTTCAGGTCGATAAAGACACGAACCAATCTTTAATAGTGGAACAACTGGCCGCATTTAATAAATCCATTGAAGCATCCGTTAAAAGATGTAACGATTTATCCGGTGAAGCCTCACAACAAATAGAAGCCTGTCTCCAACCCGCTATTGAAAAAAGTATTCTTAATTATTATAAGCTAGGAACCTTTGAAGGCAGGCGTGATCATAAAAAAAACCGTTTTATAAAGAAGGTACGCCGCAAAAAGAACAATACAATCAAAAATATACTCATAGCATGGGAGACCAGTTTGTTTAGTTTATCCGAGGATTGGAGTTTTGATGCTGATTTATATTTGGTTAAAAACAGAGCTCTGTCTGCATTATTAACCATTACTAACAGTTCGGCCATAAAACGTAGCATGACTGTGGCAAAGTGGTTTTCAGATGCCAAATTAAGAGTTGTTGATCTAAGTGCATCCCTCACCAGCGAGCAATTAGAAGGCAATGCATTCTTAAAAGTATTGGATCAAGTACGTCGTAAGGTAAATTCAATTTTTCAAGAGAATGAGAGTAGTTTATCCAATATTGGCCAGGAAGAAACCATACCCTATGCCATCAATGGCATGGAAAAACAAATTTCAGATGAAGTAGATGGCATTACTGCCAAACGAATGATTGTAAAAGGTTCTGTGGCTGCCAATCAAATGAAGTTATCAGATCTGGCCGCTGTGTATCTGCAAGACTTATTACAATTCGAGATTTTACCCGCCTTCAAATCAGTTTTGGATCAAGTTAAAAAGCAATCCACAAAGACGATTGTGAATTATGAGAACAACATTCATAATTTAGCGCATGTATCGGACTACAACCTGGACACTGCCCGTACGCTCTTTCTATCAGATGAAGATGCTGTACTGGAGCGTGCCCAAACCATTATCACCGACGGCATTAGTCAGTTTGAGCAAAAGATGGACCAATTGGCAATGCAAGTGGAAACAGCCTATAAGGTTGTTCTGGATGACGCTACTACTGCCGTAATGATATTTATTGATGAATTGATTTTGCTCACAGAAAATGAAAAAGTAAGTGAATTGCGTTTGCGGCTACTTAAAGCCAAAGCCTTAAATAAAACTGAAATAATCTGGCAGCAACTGGTTTCTATCGTTTTACAGTTGTTTTTAAAACTCAAGCCTTTGTGGTATAAAGTTTGGACGCGTGGCAGCCACCTGACGGAGCAGCTAACACAGATCTATGGCGACGGAATCGTTCAAGCCCAAATCAATACGGATATTTCCAATTTTCTAGCCGAGACAAAAATAAATTTGGAGCGCATGCCCTTTTTGTATCAACGCTTGTTTAAATTGGAACCCATTGCTGAAGGATATTTATTTTTTGAGCGAGCAGCAGAGCTTAATGGCATGCAGACTGCTTTTTCGGATTGGGAAAAGGGACGCTTTTCAGCCGTCGCGGTGACAGGTGAAAAAGGAGCTGGCATTACTTCTTTGATCCAGTTCTTTGTGAAGCACCTGGCTTATGACAAGAAAATAATTCCACTATCGCATTCTACTCAAATATACCGGATTGAATCGTTTTTAGATTTGTTAGCCAACGAACTGAACCTATCTCAGCCGGTATCAAAGGAAACACTTATTGAGCAGTTAAACGCATCAGACGAACGCAGGATCATTATCATAGAAGGTCTTCAGCACTTATATTTAAAAAAAGTGGATGGGTTTGAGTGTTTAAAACTCTTGTTTGAAGTGATGTCAAAAACCAACAAGAATGTATTTTGGCTGACTTCTTGTACGCTGCACACATGGAACTATTTACAAAAGGTACTGTCTATCGGCGAGTTTTTTGGACATGTAATAACATTGGGTGAGTTCTCCAATGATGAAATGGTTGATATTATTCTCAAACGCCATAATGTAAGTGGGTACGACATGAAATTTTTGCCTGGCAAGGCGGATTTAACCAATCGGAAATTAGCTCGAATGCCTGAGACACAACTCCAATCCATCCTTCAAAAACAGTATTTTTCACAGCTTAACCAATTGGCAAAGGGCAATTTAAGTGTTGCTTTTATTTTCTGGATGCGTTCCATTCAACGCATCGAAGACAATATATTAAAGGTCAGTTCAATGGGGGACTTTAATGGTGACTTTATTAAGTCGCTGGCACCAGAGAAATTATTTTGTTTACATGCAATATTATTACATGATGGCTTAGAGTTGAATGAATTTTGTAAGGTAATGCGATACTTACCTGAAACAGGACGCTTAAAATTGTTTCAGATGGTTGATGATGGATTATTGTTAGATATACGAAATCGTTACGTGGTGAATTTATTATTATATCGCCCCATCATTAACGCACTAAAGGCAAAAAACCTACTTCACTAATCCTGTAAAATAATCTAATAATGATGAAGTTCATTCATTTCATAGCTGTTCTGCTTTTTGTTTGGGGCCCTGTACATTCTCAACTTATCCCTTCGGCAGATTCAACCCGCTATCCTGATTGGAAAAGTTTTGCACAAACTCCGGTCATTACAGCCGATTCAATACACGCAAAAGCAGCATCGAACACGCAAAAAGATACTGCCGATTCGCCAGTTTCATCACCAGCGATTGCAAACCCGATGGATACTGTACGAGCTCAAAATTCGCCCACCAGTTTGTTTCAAGACCGAATTAACCAATTAAAATCACCGCCCGTCACTAATATTATTACGCCGGGTGAAATAATATGGTCCATTATAATTATTTTATTGGGGCTATTTGTTATAAAAACCATTCACGCGATACTTAATCGGATTGGTGAAAAATCGACTAAATACCGCATCTCCATTAAACGCATTCAACCAATTATTAAAATAATCGGATGGAGTATTATTGCCTATATTGTTATTCAAGGTATTATCCAACCCCCATTAGCAACCGTCTTTGCTTTTTTTACCTCCATTGGGGTTGCTGTCGGATTTGCGGCCCAGGATTTATTGAAAAATGTCTTTGGTGGCTTGATGATTTTATTTGATCGCCCCTTTCAGATTGGGGATAAAATTGAGGCCGGAAATTCGTACGGAGAAGTCATTAAGATTGGCTTACGATCAACCCGGATTGTCACAGCTGATGATTCTGTAGTGACTATTCCCAATGGGGAAATGATGAACCAATCCATCTCCAACTCCAATAGCGGGGAACCGAATTGCCAAGTGGTGGCAGAGTTTTTTCTCCCCCTCCACGTGGATACTCAAAAAGCTCGTCAGATTGCGGTGGAATCAGCCATGGTTTCGAAATATATCTATCTCAATAAACCTGTAGCTGTTGTTTTTTTTAATGAAATGAAGGATCGTAAGAGCATCCTGAAAATGCGTTTGAAAGCCTATGTCTCTGATATTCGTTATGAATTTGTATTCAAAAGTGACATGACCGAAATTACCCTCAAAGAGCTCATAAAACAGGGTGTAATTGATGAAAATTGGTAATTTCGTAGAATGGTGAAAAGTGTAGGATGGTGTTAAAATACAAAAGGATTGAAGTACTAAACTTCAATCCTTTTTTCTTGAGAGAGGTTCCTGGCGGACTCGAACCGCCGTACACGGTTTTGCAGACCGTTGCCTAACCACTCGGCCAAGGAACCAATATGTATATTACTCCATCAATGAACTCGCTCATTGATTACGGGATGCAAAATAAGGAATAAATTTTCGTCCGTGCAAATTTTATTTCTTCTTTTTGCCATAATTTGCGAGACATTCGGGGCACAAGCAATTGTTGTATTTCGTAGCCAACAACTTAAGATTCTCCGGTGTGATGGAAAAATCTTCGCACCAACAAGCTTGCCTGGATGTACGGTAACAATTAAAAGCGGCTCCACACTCCGCACAAGCCTTCACTACAATTCCTCCTTCTTTCATTCCTCCATCTTCCATAACCTATCTACTAAAAGTTACACTGACACTCTTCATCTGCCCCCCCATGGGCGGATTCATCTTTGACACTTTGACCTTCACATGCAACACGTAGGGAAACATGCGATAGATGCTATCAATTATCCGTTTGGTCAGATGCTCTAACAAATGTGAATTCTGCTTCATTTCCTCGCGCACCAATTCATACACCGTCACGTAATTCAAGGCATCTTGAATATTATCTGACATCGAGGCGGATTCGCAATCGGTTTCCAAGGTGACATTCACCAAAAACCGGTTTCCCACTACCTGTTCTTCTTCAAAACAACCATGGTAGGCATAAAACTCCATCTGCTCCAGCTCAATTGTGCCGACTAGTAGATTTTCCCTCATAACTGAAATTGATTTTGTGCGAAATTACGCTTTTATCATTGAATCATCAGGGAATTACATGGAAAAACAGTTATTTTTGTAAGCTAAATAAAAGTAAACCATTCAATATTATTACATATGAGTAAAGAACACAATGAAACGCCAGACAAAGCAACCACAAAAACGAATTTTATTCACCAGGAGATTGATAAGGATCTGCAGGATAATAAAAATGGTGGACAAGTTTTGACCCGTTTCCCGCCCGAACCGAATGGTTACTTGCATATCGGGCATGCGAAATCCATCTGCCTGAACTTTGGATTGGGTAAATATTATAAGGGCAAGACCAATCTGCGTTTTGACGATACCAATCCGGTAAAGGAAGATACGGAATACGTAGATTCCATCATGGAAGATGTGAAATGGCTCGGTTTTAACTGGAATGGTGAACCTCGCTATACGTCTGATTATTTCGACCAATTATATGAATGGGCTGTGCTATTAATCAAAAAAGGGAAAGCCTATGTAGATGACCAGACGGCTGAAGAGATTGCCGGTCAAAAAGGATCCCCTACTTTTCCGGGTACAGAAAGTCCTTATCGCAACCGCTCAATTGAGGAGAACCTGGATCTGTTTGAGCGCATGAAAAAGGGAGAATTCCAAAATGGTGAACGTGTATTACGTGCCAAAATAGATATGGCCTCGCCGAACATGCATATGCGCGATCCTTTGATGTATCGTATCCTGCATGCGCACCATCACCGCACGGGAGATACATGGTGCATCTACCCCATGTATGACTTTGCACATGGACAAGGTGATTTTGTGGAGGGCATTACCCACTCCATCTGCACCCTTGAATTTGAAGTGCACCGTCCTCTTTACAACTGGTTTTTGGATCAGATTACCGAAGGTCAACCAACACCTGAGGCAAGGCCACGACAAATTGAATTTGCCCGCCTGAACCTGAACTACACAGTGATGAGCAAGCGCAAATTACTGCAACTGGTCAACGAAAATTATGTATCTGGGTGGGATGATCCGCGCATGCCGACTATTTCCGGGTTACGCCGCAGAGGCTATACACCGGCATCCATTCGCCGTTTTGCTGACGAAATTGGGGTTGCCAAGCGTGAAAATGTCATTGATGTATCGTTACTAGAGCATTGCATACGTGAAGACTTAAACATAAGAGCACCGCGTGTTTATGCGGTTTTGGATCCCGTGAAAGTAGTGATTACCAACTATCCTGAAGGACAGGTGGAATGGATGGAAGCCATCAATAACCCGGAAGATGAAAGCATGGGATCACGCACATTGCCTTTTAGTCGTGAGATTTACATTGAGCGTGAGGACTTCATGGAGAATGCACCGAAGAAGTTTTTCAGGATGGACATTGGTCGTGAAGTACGCTTGAAAAATGCCTACATCGTAAAATGTGAAAGCATCACTAAAGATGCCAAGGGTGAGATCACAGAGATCCAGTGTACCTACGACCCCACTACCAAGAGTGGTATGGAAGGCAGTAATCGTAAAGTAAAAGGCACCTTGCATTGGGTGAGCATCGAACACAGCAAAACCGTTCAGGTGAAACAATATGACCGACTGTTTATGGACGAAGCACCCGACGGACACAAGGACAAGGACTTCCTGGATTTCTTGAATCCAGAGTCATTGAGTGTGGTTAACTCCTGTTACATCGAACCAAATTTCATGGATGCCGGAGCTAACTTTGAAGATGGAATTGCCCGTTTCCAATTCCAGCGTCTGGGTTATTTCTGCATCGATAAAGAATCGACACAAGAAAATGTTATTTTTAATCGAACTGTAGGCTTGCGTGACTCCTGGAGTAAGCAGCAGAAATAAATACCATCTTACAATTGGTTAATCTGAATATTAACTCATTGAATATATAACATCAAAATCCTGCATTCACAAATGAGTGCAGGATTATTTTTATAACCCCAATCTAGCCAAAAAAAAGACCTTAGGGTTATGAAAACCTTAAGGTCTATATCTTAATTCAAGAATCCTCTATTCCTGGATATTTTTAACTGCCGCATGGATTCGACGGATGGTTTCTTCTTTTCCAACCATTTCAGCAATGGTCATCAGGTCGGGACCAAAACCGCCACCCACCAAGGCCAATCGAAAAGCATTCATCACTAAACCAAACCCTAATCCTTTGGCTTCAATCTGAGCCGATATGGCCGTTTTAATATTATCGGCGTTCCAATCAACAACCTTTTCCAGCTCACCGCATAATTCACTCATGAAAGCAGGCACATCACCCTTCCAGCGTTTTTTGGTCACTTTAGCATCGTAATCGACCGGTGCTTCAAAGAAAAACGACGATTGTTCCCACAATTCAGTCACAAAGGTCACACGCTCCTTCACCAATTCAGTGACTCTGGTCACGAATGCTAAATCCTTTTCGATACCTCTAACTTTCAAATCTTCGGCAAATAACACAGCCAGCTCCTGATTATCTTTTCGCATCAGGTGTTGTTGATTAAACCACTGGGCTTTATCAGGATCAAAACGCGCCCCTGACTTATTCACGCGCTCAATGGTGAACGCCTGAATCAACTCCTCCATAGTGAATAATTCACGGTCATCACCCGGGTTCCAACCTAAAAGCGCCAGTAAATTCACCACCGCCTCCGGAAAATAGCCACTCTCGCGGTATCCGGCAGCCACACCATCTTCCAACTGCCAATTTAATGGGAATACGGGAAATCCACCTTTATCACCATCGCGCTTTGACAACTTACCTTTACCCGTAGGCTTTAAAATCAAGGGTAAATGGGCAAACTGAGGCATGGTATCTTCCCACCCCAACGAACGATAGAGCATGATGTGCAAAGGAACAGACGGCAACCACTCTTCACCACGAATCACATGACTGATTTCCATCAAATGGTCATCCACTATATTAGCCAGGTGATAAGTAGGCAAATCATCCACACTTTTATACAGTACTTTATCATCTAGAGTATTGGTGTTAAAAGTGATGTTTCCACGCACCATATCATTGGTTTGCACCTCCACATCCTCAGGCATCTTAAATCGAATTACCCAAGGCTGCCCACTTTCAATCAGCTGCGTCACCTCAGATTCACTAAGAGCCAGGGAATTTTTCAACTGCATACGGGTATGCATGTCATATGAAAACGGTTTTTTCTCTTCTTCGGCCTGCGAACGCAAAGCATCTAACTCTTCAGGGGTATCGAACGCGTAATAACCCCACCCAGTTTTCACCAGTTGATCGGCATATCTCCGATAAATATCCCGGCGTTCACTTTGCTTATAGGGACCAAACGCACCTCCTTCTTTGACGCCCTCATCCACCTTAAGACCCAACCAGGCAAAACTGTCGTTGACATATTCTTCGGCGCCGGGTACAAAACGCGTGGAGTCTGTATCTTCAATGCGCAGGATAAATGTTCCACCATGTTTTTTGGCAAACAGATAATTGAACAGGGCTGTGCGCACACCGCCTATATGTAATGGTCCGGTAGGACTTGGGGCAAAACGTACCCGCACCTTTTGTTGTGTCATAACTCTTGTGATTTGATGGCAAAGATAATGAAATGAAAAAATCTAATCATCGTGATAAAACATCCTTTTTCATCCTTCAACCATAAGTACTTTGAATCTAAAAAAAACAGCACTGTACCAAAAACGGGATGACCACCGATCATCCCGTTTTTTATTTAGTTATTTATTGGGCAGATAATTAACCGCATTTTGACGAACCGCAGCTTGTACAAATCAGACAACCTTCCTGATAAATCAGATTGTCAGAACCACAGCTTTCACAGTTTCCTTTTTTAGCTTTAGTACCATTGGGGATGTACTTTTTCAAAGCACGCTCTACCCCATTTTTCCAGGTATTGATGGATTCACTATCCAACTGAAGTCCGGCTACTAAATCCAACACATCTTCAATGGCCATACCGTGACGCAATACACCTGAAATTAGTTTGGCATAATTCCAGTACTCCTTGTCAAATTTATGTGACAAACCTTCAATGGTGGTTTTATAGCCACGTTTGTTGGTATATTGAAAGTCATAGCGCGAAGTGCCGTCTTCTTCTCTATTTTTGATGATCTTACCATCTGAAACCGATTTTGGTATTAAAATTCCATCCTCATCATCGGCCAAACCAGTAAAGATCTCATAGGGTTTACCTTTGATTAATCCCACAAAGGCAATCCATTTCTCTTTGTTGTTCTGAAAACGCACCACGTCGGCATCCAATTCATCCGGACGTTTGGTTGGGAACTTCCTGTTAGAATCTTCTTTTTTATCATTGGAAATCAACACTCCGGCACGGCTGCCATCGCGGTAAACAGTTACCCCTTTACAACCACTTTTCCAGGCCTCCACATACAGTTTACCTACCAATTCTTCAGGTACATCATTGGGCAAGTTAATGGTCACACTAATGGAGTGATCCACCCACTTTTGAACCCCACCTTGCATGCGCACTTTATTCAACCAATCCACATCATTTGATGTAGCCTTATAATAAGGAGATTCAGCAATTAACACATCTAACTCTTCCTGTGAGTAATGCTTAGTGGTATCGTAGCCCTTGGTTTCCATCCAGGTTACAAATTTATGGTGGAACACAAGGTATTCTTCCCAGCTATCACCTACTTCATCCACAAAGTCGACACGTGTTTCCGTATCATTGGGATTCACTTTGCGGCGACGCTTATAAACAGGTAAGAACACCGGCTCAATACCGGAAGTGGTTTGTGTCATCAAGCTGGTCGTTCCGGTAGGCGCGATGGTTAACAAGGCAATGTTACGACGCCCATGTTTTTTCATTCCTTCTTTCAATGCCGGATCAGCATCAAACAAACGCTGTATAAATGGATTATTGGCTTCTTTTTTGGCATTGTAGATCGGGAATGCACCACGATCCTTAGCCATTTCAACAGAGGCACCATATGCAGCCAACGCTAATGTTTTATGCACTTCGATGGAGAAATCCACGGCATTATCACTACCGTATTGTAATCCTAATGCAGCCAACATATCCCCTTCGGCCGTGATACCCACTCCCGTACGGCGACCTTCTTCAGCCTTTTTGCGGATATTTTCCCACAACTCACGCTCCACTCGCTTCACTGTCGCACTTTCCGGATCGGCATCTACCTTGGCAATAATTTCATCAATCTTTTCCAACTCCAGGTCAATGATGTCATCCATGATGCGCTGTGCATAACCAACGTGCTCCTTGAACAAATCAAAATTAAACTTCGCCGCCGCAGTAAAAGGCTGATCAACGTAGGAATATAGATTCAATGCGATCAATCGGCAACTATCATAGGGACACAAAGGAATTTCACCACATGGGTTGGTTGAAACGGTACGGTATCCTAAATCAGCATAGCAGTCCGGCACCGACTCGCGAATGATTGTATCCCAAAATAAAATACCAGGTTCAGCAGATTTCCAGGCATTGTGCACAATCTTATTCCAAATTTTTGAGGCGTCTGCTTCCTTTGTCACCTTCGGATCTCTCACACCAACCGGGTACTGCTGGATGTATTTTTCACCACTGACTATTGAGTTCATAAACGCATCATCAATCTTAACAGACACATTGGCACCGGTGATTTTACCTTGTTCCAATTTGGCATCAATGAATGATTCCGAATCCGGATGTTGAATCGAAACGCTTAACATCAAGGCACCGCGACGACCATCCTGGGCCACTTCACGTGTTGAATTACTAAAGCGCTCCATAAATGGCACAATACCGGTAGAGGTTAGAGCAGAGTTTTTAACAGGTGATCCTTTGGGGCGGATGTGTGACAAATCGTGACCAACACCTCCACGACGTTTCATCAACTGCACTTGCTCCTGATCAACTTTCATAATTCCGCCATAGGAATCAGACGGTCCTGCATCCCCAATCACAAAACAGTTAGACAACGATGCAATCTGAAACATGTTTCCAATACCCGTCATTGGTCCACCCTGTGGCACAATGTATTTGAAATTCTGCATCAGTTCAAATAACTTCTCAACCGGCAGCGGATTTGGGTATTTCTCTTCAATACGAGCAATCTCTCTGGCCAATCGCCAATGCATATCATCAGGGTTCAATTCAAATATATTACCATCTGAATCTTTCAATGCATACTTATTTACCCATACGCGAGCCGCTAGTTCATCACCATTGAAATACTCCAAGGAAGATTGAAAAGCTTCGTCATAAGTGTATGATTTTGTCATAACGTCGGATTGTAGGTTGATTTGTTGGACTGCCATGTTGCCTCTCTATTTTTAATGTGTTGATAAAACGGATTTTACTCTTTTCAGCTTGATTATTTTTTCCGATTGCAAGGTATGAAAGCTCTCCTTTACGAACAACCAATACTTATCAACAACACCTCTAAGTTATCCATTTCAAACCTCCTATCTCTTAATATTCAATTCATTGCATTTTCAAAAAAAGAGAAATGTTTTCCAAAAAGAAAATTTTCAGCCATTTATTAAAATTATTAGCAGCCCTCATTTTTACACAGGAAACCCCTTACTACGACTACAAAAACGAATTATTATAACCCCATTTGAGAAACATGGAAGATACATTTAGTGCATTTACTTTCCAATTTTTGGAATGTTATCAACACGCTATTAAGAAATGTTGACAAACACATTTCCCGCTTAAAAAACAACCGGAACTTCGTTGAAATTCCGGTTTGTCATCTACATGATATTTTCCCTTAAAAAGCCTCTTCCATAATCAAACGGGTAGCTCCACACATCTCGGCAACATATTTCCCGGCATTTTTCGACAACGATTCCAGATACTTTTTATCCGACCATATTTTATTCATCTGTTGACTAAAGGCGTCCTTGGCATTAATCGAAAAGGCAGCTTCTCTCTCAATCAGATCGCGAGCTTCTTTAAACTTCCGATAATTGGGACCAAAAAAGACGGGCATACCATAAGTAGCAGCCTCCAGTGTATTGTGAATCCCTCTTCCAAATCCCCCGCCAATATAGGCCACTTGTCCATACTTATAAATGGCCGATAACATACCCATGGTATTCACAATCATCACCTGGAAATTTTGAGGATCGGCAGGAGGATTGGCATAGGTGAAGAAATGCACTTTCAACTTAGATTCAATTTGACGGATATGCTCATCGTGTATCTCATGCGGGGCAATGATGAGTTTTACATTCTTACCTTCATTATGAAGATAATCAATGAGGATATCTTCATCGGGTCCCCAGGTACTCCCCGCCACAATGACCTTATCAGCACCATCGACAAACCGTCGGGCCAATTCCACATCAGCCGATGCTTTGGCAATATCACTCACCCGGTCAAAACGGGTATCGCCTGCCACCGCATAATTGGTAAAACCAATCTCCGTCAATAATGCTCCGGAAACTTCATCCTGTACATAAAACTTTTCAAAGCAAGCGAGCATCTTCCGAAACCAGAGTCCGTAGCCTTTAAAAAAGGTCTGCTCGCGCCGAAAGATAGTGGACACCCCATATACAGGTATGGATTTCTTTTTTAGATAAGTCAGATAATGGTACCAGAACTCATATTTAATGAAAAATACTTTTTCAGGTTGAATGGCTTCAATAAACCGACGGGCATAACGCTTAGTATCCGCAGGAAGGTAACACACCCAATCGGCCAAATCGTAATTCTTCCGGATCTCAAATCCGGAAGGAGAGAAAAAAGATAACACCACCTTATAATGAGGATGTTCTTTTTTAATGGCTTCAATAATGGGACGCCCCTGCTCAAACTCCCCCAGGCTGGCGGCATGCACCCACACCACGGGTTCTTCAAATGTAATACCGGCTAACTGGCGTAAGGTGTTTCGCCGCCCCTCACGAAGCAATTTTGCTTTTGTATTAAATGGCGAAACCAGTATCAAAACCAACGAATACAAACGAATTCCCAAATTATATAGTAGCGTAATCATAAATTACAAGATCCATTAAGTTGTTTAAATGTAAAAACAAAGATACAATTTCGAAAAATGAGGCATAAAAAAAAGCCTGTCAAAAGCGACAGGCTTTGAAAATATCTTATCCCAAGGATTACTCTTTAAGTGCTGCTACCCCTGGTAACACTTTTCCTTCCAGGAATTCCAATGAAGCACCACCACCCGTAGAGATGTGGCTCATCTTGTCAGCTAATCCACTCTTATTCACAGCAGAAACGGAATCACCACCACCAATAATAGATACCGCAGCAGAATCAGCTACAGCCTGACAAACGGTAAACGTACCTTTCGCGAAATTTGGCATCTCGAAACATCCCATCGGGCCATTCCAAACCACTGTTTTCGCTTTTAGAATTTCAGCAGAATAAGCTGCAGCCGTTTTAGGTCCCACGTCCAACGCCATACGACCAGCAGGAATCTCCACGCCTACTTCCAGAATATCTGCATCGTTGTCAAACTTATCAGCAGCCAGGTTATCAACTGGTAACATGAAGTTAACACCGTTTTTCTCAGCATCGATCAAAATCTGTTTAGCCGTTTCAACCAAATCCTCTTCCACCAATGAGTTTCCGATTTCATGTCCCTGAGCTTTCAGGAAGGTATAGGCCATTCCACCACCTATCAAGATGGTATCCACTTTTTGGATTAATGTTTTTAATACTTCCAGCTTACCCGATACTTTTGCACCACCTACGATGGCTACAAATGGTTTCTCCGCATTTTCAACAGTATCGCCCAGGAATTTAATCTCCTTATCCAACAAGTAACCGGCCATTTTATTGTCCATGAACTTGGCAATGATTGTGGTGGAAGCATGCGCACGGTGAGCGGTACCAAATGCATCGTTCACATATACATCAGCTAATTCGGCCAATTGCTTAGCGAAACCTTCATCTCCTTTTTTCTCTTCCACATGGAAACGCAGGTTCTCCAATAACAATACTTCACCAGATTTCAGGTCGGCAGTCATTGCTTTCACCTCATCACCAATACAGTCCGGCGCAAATTTAACATCAACACCTAAAGTGGAAGATAAGCTCGCCACGATATGCTTCAATGAGAATTTTTCATCGAAAGCATCTTTCGGACGCCCCAGGTGAGACATCAAAATCACAGCACCGCCATCTTTCAAGATCTTCTGAATAGTGGGTACTGCCGCACGGATGCGGGTATCATCGGTAATTTCAAATTTATCGTTCAAAGGCACGTTAAAATCCACGCGGATGATGGCCTTTTTTCCTGAGAAATTAAAACTGTCAATTGCAGCCATTGGAATAGTGATTTATTAATTATTCAACAATTAGACACAAAGATAAAAAATTCCTGGGGTTAAGCGGATGATAACTTTTGAATTATGTAACAATTTATCATTCTTTAACGCATGGTTTTTACAATTCTCTGCATTAAGGGCGGTATTGGTTATATTCATTCATCCAATAACCAATAGTCATGCGGGTCGATCCCTTTACCCACGCACAAAAACCAGCCATTTCGTAACTCAGGCCGGTTATAGTGCATTCTTTTTTTTGTACCCCAATCGAATAGGTGTCCTCCAGCAGCTTCAATGATGGCCTGACCAGCAGCCGTATCCCACTCCATAGTAGGGCCCAATCGGGGATAAAGTTGGGCTAGCCCTTCCGCTACCAAGCACATTTTTAAAGCACTTCCCCTGGACACCAGCTCGATCTCCCGCTCCTTTTCTTTTAACAACTCAATGTATTCGGCCGTCTCTTTTGTAAAGTGACTTTTACTGGCAACCATGGTCGTTATTGCAGGTAAGGGATTTGGCAAACGTAGGACGTCCATTTCAGCAATGATAGTTTTGGTTGAGATGGCTATCCAGTCAACAGGCAATTGTGATTTGAAGGCACCGGATTGATCCCCCCAATACAAGCATCCTAAAACAGGTGCAAATATAACACCCATCACAGGATAGGACTGTTTGGCTAAGGCAATGTTAACAGTAAACTCGCCATTGCGTTTCACAAATTCTTTGGTGCCGTCGAGAGGATCCACAATCCAAAGCTGTGTCCAGTTTTTCCTGTCTTCATAGTTGATCTCTGCACCCTCTTCACTTAAAATAGGAATATTTGTTACTGAAAGGTGCGCTTCAATGACCTTATTACTTCTTAAATCAGCTTCCGTAAGCGGCGATTCATCACTCTTAAGCTGCACACCAAAGTCATCTTTGGCATACACACTCATAATTTCCCGCGCCCCCTCAATGGCAGCTAAAATCGCAATTTTTGTATGATCGAGCATTTTCTAACGATTAAGAATACGAACAGAGGAGTGCTCTGTTAACGTAAATGTAGTCCAATCTACCTTCTGAAGCAACAATAATCCTGGCTGTGCATATTTTTGGATCATGCCCCAATTACAATCCATTCCGACTGTAGCAGCCATTCTGCTGGTATGATTCACAAGTGATTTCGCCAGATCGAAGGATTTTAAATGACGCTTCCAATCCTCTTGAATGGCATCCCAGGCTGATTGATAGTTTTTTGTAAGTTGGTTAGTGGAATCAGATCTCACAACATGAATGTCCAAATTATTTCTAAAAAGAGGAGAAACATCGGACTGCTGGTTTTCATGGATTGCAACTTTCAGGGTTCCGCCTATCAGTGCTTTTTTACATTGTTGCTGAAAGGATTCCTCCTTCAGGTTATATACCTGCCAGTTTTCCACAAAACCGGGAATAATGACTCCACTGAAGAATTCCAATCCCGGCTCTTCTCTAAAATCATCACCCATTTCCTTAACAGATAGAATGCTTCCTTCACTATCAATGGTGATAACCGGTCGTTTTCCCCAACTTCCATCCGGTCTTAAATAGTAATGCGCACCAACTTTTCGCATCCTTTACCTGTGTAATTCTTCCATGGGGGGAAGATAATTCAATTTAACACCACGAATTTCTACTTCAGCCACTTTAGATGTATCATGATCAAACAGCAACCCTTCAATGGACACTAATATTTTATCCGCCTTGGCATTGTACGATTTACTTCCAATGGCTCCTTTAAAGGATTTACTAATCTTTGAATCGATGGTATCCCGGGTGCTATCCGCATAACAGACAATCATCCGGAGCCGGGCCTCATCCAACACATCTTCCTTTTTAAATTGATAGTTGGCCCGAAGTGAAAATACCCCCCCTTGCAATGAATCAATGGCTATGGAAAACGGAATTCGGATATCCATGGAATCGGTTTCAGACAGTGGGATCTTAAAATATCGACGCCCTTTCCACAAATCCTCTTCCTCCGCTAATTCGGGAACCATTAGACTATCCATCTTACTGAGATCACTGGTAATTAACCCTTCCTGCTCACTCAAAATGGATATCACGTCGTCATATACTTCCGTGAATAATTTTGGATGTGAAGTATACCAACTAACAACCGTATCAAACTCTTGCTTGGTCAAATTGTGCTTATCAAGCACAAAGCGATAATAACCTGGTATTTCGCCATCGGCCTTACCAGCATAAAAACCTGAATTATTAATGGCCCCTTCAGCTATATAAATATCAGCTAATAACCTTGCCATCTCCTTTTCATTAGGAAACTCCCCGGGCACTTTGGGTCGGGTAGAACATGCCTGAACTATAAAGACAGAAAGAATAAGCCAAATATATCTATTCATCACAATCAATTTATATCATTATCATCCGAGCACTCCAGGTAAAAAAACTTACACAACCACACACTGATCTCTATCTACCGTCGGCACGCAACATGGTACGAATGGTTTTCAAGACAATGATGAAATCCAATTTCAGCGACCAACTATCAATGTATTCTAAATCCATACGCATCCATTCTTCAAAGGAGACATCATTGCGCGAGGCAGACACCTGCCAGACACAAGTAATACCCGGTTTCATGGATAAGCGTCTAATTTGCCAGCGCTCATACTCTTTGACCTCCTCAGGTACAGGAGGACGAGGCCCTACAATGGACATGTCACCCATCAACACATTAAAAAACTGCGGTAATTCATCCAGACTGGTTTTTCTCAGAAAATGACCTACTCCAGTAATTCTGGGATCACGCGTCATTTTAAACACAGGACCATCCATTTCATTTTCGGCCATCAAATCGGCTTTCAATTCCTCGGCATTGGTAACCATGGTTCTGAACTTGTAAACCCAAAATTTACGCCCACGCAAACCCACCCGTTTCTGTTTAAAGAAAACAGGTCCTTTTGAGCTTAGTTTAATGGCCAAAGCCAATCCCAGGAATAGCGGTGAAAAAAAGGTAATGATTCCAAATGATACAATGGCATCAAAAAGAGTTTTTGCCTTCAAGGACAAGTAATCCATTGGTGTATTGGAAATGGTCAACACCGGGGTCGTATCGAAATAGTGCACATGTGTTTTATTGGTAAACATATTGAAAAACGGAGACGACATCCGAAAGATAACCCCCACTTCATTGCAACTGGTCAACAAACTCATGATCTCTTCCATCCTGGCCTTCTCCTGGCAATAGATCACCTCGTCGATGGTTTTCTCCGCCAGAATTTTATCAATATCTGAATCTTCATCCAAAAAAGGAGCGGTATGCTCATGCTTCTTCCGCAAATCATCGTCCCCTATAATACCGGCAATGCGATAGCCCCATTCTTTGTTCTTAACAATCTGACTAATAAAAGTAGACGCGGATTTATCACCGACAATTAAAATGGTTCGGGAATTCAATCCTTTGCGGCGGGCTCCTTTCATATAGGAGTAGATCAACACCTTCTCTATGAAGGTTAAAATCGTAACAATGGCACCAAAATAAACAATGGGTGTCAAACCAATGTAATACAAATTGAATACAAAAACTGATAATCCTAAAAGACCAGCTCCCAATACCGAAGCTCCCACTACATTAAACAGGACGACAGAGTATGGACGACTGCGATACAATTCATTTAACCGAAGTGCCTTGGACAACATCCACCAGATACCCAATATCAGCAGATGCAATATGATTGAATCCTTATTATTAACAAAGGTAAACTGCTTAAAATGAATATATAATGCCAGATTAAATGAAAACCAGGCAATAATAACATCCACCAATGCAATGGTATTCTTTACAACTTTTTCTTTCTCTCTTAACATTTCAGGCCTATTGTAGTTGGATGCAAATTTAAAAATTAAGTTAAAGTAAAAAAATGATCGCCCTTTTCATCTTAAGATAGGCTAGTAGAAAACCACTGCTTATCAATGCCAGGACTTCCAGGAATAATTTACCATTTTAGTTGTGGCTGATAAACTAATCCAATTCGTCCTCCCAAAGAATGGTACAAATCACCAAAATCATACCCAATGGCACCACTGATTATAAAATGATTGCATGAAGGCAACTGCCACTCCATCTGTCCAAATAAATAATATTGTTTTTTCTTCACTCCAAATAAATAATCATCAGACCTCACCCAACTGGATCTGCCACCCTGATATTCCTCCCCATAACTCCCAAAATTATTCGTAAACGTACCCTTCAGACGGTAGTTTAAGTGACTTGATAGCCATCCTTCAACACCCACATGAACAACATTCACACGATTATTTACAAAAACAACACGGTCTTGAATTACTTGATCCGGAGCATAAGCTCTCACAGTAGAGCTTGTATGATAAAGTGGAGTGCCCATTGAAGCACCATGAAAGGTCCAGCCAGAATAATACATCCCATTATTCATGTAATCATCCCGTCCGCCATACCTATGGCCTTCATTTAATTCCACTTCCAAATATCGCGATACCGATGCTTCTGTCCATCCTCCAACTGGCGACGGCTCATTGAATAATGCGACCATGAAATCATCATAATCACCTTCAATCTCATGCATCCAAATAATCTGTCCTTTCTTCTTATCTTTATAATCCTTCGGGTAAAGTGGATCGGGAATGCCGGCTCCACTTTGATAGTCGCTCTTTATCCATTCCAGCGCGAAGCCCGACAACCACTTTTTATCACCTCTTTGCAAGGAAATGCCAATGATGTGATCCTTATTATAGCCGTTGTGTAGTTTCATCCCGGAGGCGTCGGCAAATGGTTTCTGATAATAAAAATGCCCGTTCCAATCTATCAGAGGAAAATAGACTCCAAAATCCCAAAGTCCCATGTGGGCTCCGGCTGAATTGGTTTCCTCTCCCCCCCCAATTTTCGCTGATCCTGATGCCATAAAAGTGGCCCAAAAATCAACAGGTATTTTATTGCCATTGGGACGGGTGCCACCAAAGAGCGCTGAATGAATCAAACCGGCATAGGGTTGTACTTTCACATTACCCAGCCGCATATAGGCAAATTTCTCATGCAAAAGCACATCATTGGCACTATTACTTTTTGATCCCCGATCATCATTGAGCCAACCGTGTGAGATACCACCGCGTATCTCCACCCAATTCTTAGTAAATCCGATAGGGAGGTAATCATTAATACTCAAACTGATTTTTGGTATGGGCCGGGCATTACTACTGGTGATAAACAAGCCGGAAGACAAATGGTCGTTATAAATAGTTGGTGAATAAGCCTCCTTTCCAATGGAGAAATCAAACACCCAGGCCTTCCCCTTCAAATAAAGCTCATGCAGAAAGCTCTCATTCAACTCCGCATTCAATACTCCGCCAATACCCGTTGATAATGAGAATTGGGGTTTATCCACAATGAAATACCTGGCGCCTCCATATAACAATAGGGAGGACTGGTCATATTGTGGAAACCTCCCCCATTCATTGGCATGTATCCATAAAGGTTGAAGTTCGTGATTGGCGATTTGCCCATAACTACTCAGGTTTATGGAGATGCTATCGGATTGGGCAAAAAGGGTTGAAAGACAATAGAAATATATAGTGATAACAAGTAGTAATTTCTTCATATAAATAATATTTGATACACGACGATACCGCTTTACACAGTAACTATGACAATTCATCCCTAAATTACACTTACATGTAACAGTTAGACTATACGTTCACAGGTCAAGTATTCTCTCTCAATTAACTTACTATGGGTAAATCCGGGAACTCGCAATGCCCAATGAACATGACATAAAAAGGTCCATTCGGAAAGCGTCTTGTGGCTTGATACTAATGTCTAACAATCTATTAATTCTATGACCTGGACACCTGAAATCCCAATTGACTGACCTCCATCTTCACAAATCGGGCCCGATTATTAGGGGGATTATTGCTTAGCTGTGTTCTTATACGACCAGCGGCCTCAAAATCTTTGGCACAGATCAGCATGTATCCACCCCCTCCTGCTCCCAATAATTTAAGTCCCAAGGCATCCTCTTTTATCCGGTTGACAATCAGTGCCACTTCAGGTGTGATGGTGCCTGGATCCAATTTTTTATTGAGTTCCCAGGAATGCGCAATCAAACGCCCTACTTTATTATAATCACATTGTTCCATGGCTGCTGTCGTGCGGTAAGCATGTTCTTTGATTTCCATCAACGTGGCTAAACGACTGCCTTCATTCAGAAACATGCCCCGCACAATCTCTTTTAAAATGTTCTTTGCCACGCGGGTGATGCCGGTATAGTACAAAAGCCAATTATCCTTAAACTCCGGTTTCGTAAAAATGGTATCCGGCAACCAACGGACATTCATTTTTTCTTGTGTGCCGGGCACCGATTCCAACAATTTAATCCCTGGTAAAATCCCCCCATATTGATCTTGCCAACCACCACCTGTTGTTAGCAGCTGTTCCAGGATTAACGTCCGGTGACAAATGGTTTGCTGATCCCAGGACAGTTTACAAAAATCAGAAAGAGTCCCTAAAAGTGTAGCGGCCAGTATGGAACTGGTGCCCAATCCGGATCCTTTGGGTATGGCTGCCAACATGGAAATTTCAAAACCGCCCCCAAAATCATCCAATTGATCATTTAATGATAGATACTTATGACCACAAAACTCCGGATGAAAACCCACCAGACACAGCGCAGCTTTTGGGATTGAAAAAGAGGATCCCACCTGATGAAAATTCTTCAGCTCATCATAATTGGTGATGACTTCCGATACCCCATTGTCAATGGAACGAAGCGTTATTTTCTTGTCACTGGATAAGCGGATAAAAGCCTGAATAGGTGGTTGACCATTTAATTCAACGGCCAAATTGATGACACTTCCCCCATTTTGAATACAGAAAGGAGGTGTATCGGCCCATCCACCGGCTAAATCCAGTCGGGCCGGACTGCGTCCCCAGATGATTTGATCAGAGAACACGTTAAGCCTGGGTGTTTCCAAATGAGACACCGATTGAACGATGGTTTGTTGCAAAATGTGAAAGGCCTTTGTTTCTTCTTCAACCCCATCAATGCCCCTCTTTGTTAATACCTCAGATCGAAACATGTGATCCCGAAAGCGAATCATCGGTGATTCGTCTTCCTCAATGGAGTTGGGCAACGGCAATGCGCCATCCACATAATCAGACGCGATCTGTTTCAAATTAGCCTGGTAAAAAACACTGTTTTTATAATTTTTTGCCAATCCCTGTAAACTTGTCCTCCTGAAATTTAATCGCTGTTCCTGAAGACGACGCATATTGGCATGTGCGCTGATGTCATCAGCTGAATAGCGTGTTCCATTCAGCCAGGCCTCTTTAATAGCCACACTCCCTTGACCATTAATCATCCAATTGATCCATTCAATGGATAATTGATCCCTCCTTATGACCGGAAAAAGAGGAGCTGATTGCATATCAGCCCCGGGAGCTAAGTGGGCATCTCTAAATTCAATCCCTCTCTCAACCAGCCAACTACTGATGGAATGCCCCATCCACAAGGTAGACGCATCCTGCAATTCACCCCGAAACGCATCATCCATCCCATAGGGACGAATACACCATTCATCTTCTCCAATGGGGATGATATCCAAACAAATCCCAGCCGGTAACGCAAGTTCCCACTCATTTTCCGGCACACCGGTAATCACATGGTCCTGATTCAATTGCCAGCCAGCCGACAGGTGGCTATTCTCAATCCAGATATTTCTATTTTGCGCATTCCACGTAATCTCCGTTCTGGCATTTTGAACAAATAATGAAGGGTGAGGCTTTACCCGATTGTGCCAGATGGAGCGCTGATCCTGTACCCGGTTTTGTATCTTTTCAGTAGATGAAATTAGTTCCCGGGAAGTACCATAATGATAGAATTCACCTTCATCCAGAGGTACAATGGCGACTGATAATTGGCTTATATCTTCATCTTGCGCCGATGGTGCCTTCCCCAAACAGGTTCCAAAGGCACTGTATAAATCATAAAAATCAGGACAGCCATTCAAAAAACCATTTTCCTGCCAGCCACCTTTTTTCATGAGTAACTTCACAGCCCGGTCACTCAACAACCAAATACCAATATCCATCATGAAAAGATGACTGCCGGCCAATTGCTCTATTTGTTGGTGATCCGGTTTTTGCAACATAAATTCCAATTGCCCGGGATCCTGTCGTGATGTGAAAAACACGCCATGACGAGAAGCTAAATGGGGATTCACCCAGATACCCAGACAAACCACATCTGCATTCGGCAGCTCAAAAGGCAGATCTGCCCCTTGAATCAATACATCACCACTGGCCACAACCGTATTTTGGTCCGCTCCGGATAGCGACATGACCTTCTCTAACAAAGGCCGTTGTAAATCCAGTAAAGACTGATCCAGACTTTGCCCTCTGCTCCACCGGAATACGGGAATGGGGGCCAATACCTTTCCAGCGGGGGCATAGGCTGGTAAACGCCGGCTTTGACCGCCGGCATGTATAATGATCTTCTTTTCTTTTGCTAAATACGTATTCAGATCTTCCTTCCTTTCCTTCAAATGCGTTGACAACAGATAGGCCGTTCCTCCACCAGAACCTATCTTTTTTCCAATTGGATCAGATGCTACGAACCAATTTTCAGCGGATTGATTCGCTACCTGGTGAAAGTCTACCACCAGGTTTTCAGGGAGAGACAGTAAGTATTGTATCATAAATTGTTTCTTAACTAAAAAGGCATTTTAAATTTCATGGTTACTTCTCCTGTTTCTGGATTAATTTCCATCTTCTGATCTTTCAGGTCTACTTTATTACCAGTGGCCATCTCAAACAAGCCAGAGAGGAACTGCATCCCATTATTCATGACTTGCTCTATCTGTCTGGCTTTTTCAGTATTTACGCTGGTCTTTCGGTTATCTTCCGAAACAGGGGACGTAGCGTGATTAAGCGATGTTACATCAACTTCCTCAATCCCCGTGTCAGGCGCATTAATTTCATCTTCCGAAAACTGATCAGTTGTCACCTCATCATCAACAACCTCTTCAGACGGTAATGCATGAATCTCCTCCACCATCTCAGCAATCTGCTTCAGGAACTGGGAGCGCCCCTTTTCTGAGAAATCAACGAAATCGGTATAACTCCCGTCATTGAGAACTCCATCAAACAAACTCTGCTTGACCAGCAAGCCTTGTGCAATTCGTACTTCAATGGAGTTATTGGATACAAAATTGAAAATCGATAAATGACTACTCTTTTGGCCCAATCGGTCGATGCGGCCAATGCGCTGGTTCTTCTTGGCCGGATTCCAGGGCAATTCAAAATTGATGAGAATATCTGCCATTTGAAGATTTAACCCGGCACCCCCCGCTTCGGTGGATAAAAACACCTGACAGCTATCACTGGTTTCAAAACGCTTGATGAGCTCACCCCGCTTTGCCACCGGAACCTTTCCGTTCAGCTCTGTAAAACCAATATTATTCTCCCGAAGCATCCGGCCAATAAGCTTGTGCATCTTCACCCATTCTGAAAAAATAATCACCTTTCGTTTTGAGTGGCGAATATCCAGTTCTTCAAGCAGAATATACTTCAACTCTTCCAGTTTCGGCGAATCATGCGTTGATTCATCCACCAGATAAGAAGAATCGCAAACCATACGCATGCTGGCCAACAACAGCTGCATCTTCTTCATATCATAAGGCGTCAGAAACTTTTTATGAATGATCTGCGCCAAACCTCTGGCATACGATGCATGATAATCCTGCTGAAGGGATGTTAACCCGACCCTCACTTCCTGTTGCTGCACATAAGGCAATTGATCCAACACCTTATTTTTCTCCCGGCGAATCAATATCCGCTCCATCTTCTGCTTCAAAGCCTGCAGATTATAGTAGCCATTTATCTTATTTACCTTGTCGGAATCAAACAAACAATGTTGGTAGGAGAACTCCCATAAAGGCCCAAGGTATTGATCATCCAGAACGCTGACCAGCGAAAACAGATCAATCAGTTTATTTTCAATGGGTGTACCGGTGATGATAAGCGTATGCCTGGCATTGATATGCTTAATGGCATGTGCCGTTTTGGTTTCAAAATTTTTAACCCGCTGGGCTTCATCTAAAATAACAAAATCAAAAGCTGCTTTTGCGATCACTTTCTGATCACGCAATACCGTTTCGTAATTAACAATCATGAACGTGGCATCGGATGTCTTATACAACTGCTCACGCTCATCAGGTAATCCCTGAACAAGCACAGCAGTCTCGTCACTAAACTTCTCGATCTCCGATTGCCATTGCGATTTTAAAGAAGCCGGACAAACCACCAACATCCTGGAAAAACCAAACAATTCTTTTTTCTCAAGCGCCGTACCAATGGCTTGAATGGTTTTCCCCAAGCCCATTTCATCAGCAATAATGGCAGATTTACGTGTTGTTGCAAATTGAATGCCCTCCTTCTGATAATCAAAAAGATCGGCTTTGATCCCTGAAAAATCTGGCTTATAGCGTTCCCTGATGATCTCCAGCGATTTTTCCTCCCACCTTCTTTCTATTTTCTGAAGTACCTCCGGTCGAATCATTACATTACTAAAGAGCTCTAACTCGTTATATATGCCTGCAAAAGCATCGAGGTTTTCATCTTCGATGTATGTTTGATCACCAAAATATTTCGTGATCAATTGCGCCGCCTCAACAGGTAAGGAATGCGGATAGAACCAGGTAATCCGGTAATCATTTAGCGGGTCGAGATAAATCTCTAAAAAAGGACAGGTTTTTCGCAGACGTTTATACAATTGGGTATTTTCTTTCAATTGCTTAAAAACATACATGATGTGCTTGGTCGTGCCCAGTTTATTTATCGCAGCATCAGGACTATTGCTATAACCTGTTTCGTTCTCAAAATCGCGCAAGAACACTTTATATTTTGCACCGTTTTCATTGGTGACGATATGATCACCGTATATATTATCTGCATATTCCACACGGTAACTGGCTTTGAGTGCTTTCTGCCACCGTTCATGCATCACCCGCTTAACCATCCCTTCACGGCTATATTTCTTATGATCCAGGTGATCGGTCGTTTCCAACAATTGCAATTCATGATGAAACTGCATTAAGGCGGCATAAGAGTATCGATTCCACTCCCCTAAAGAATTTTCAATGTCGACACCTTCTTCAGACCAATTACAAATCACCGAAACCTCTTCTACCGGATGGGAATCATTGAACAACACTTCCACTTTCTCACCTGATTGAGTTAAAATCTGGCATTCTCCATTATTGTAAATGAATTGTCCGAAAGCCAACTCTTCACGATTCAACTCTTGTTGAAGTGTTTTTACTTTTTTGCTGATCGATATAATTAGGTTTTCCATGAATAACTTGTTAACACATCTTGTTTCAAAAATAGAAATATTAAAACTAAAAACCCCATCACTTCACTTGAAGAATGGGGTCATACTATTAAACCTTAAATTTCCTGTCAACATTCAATTATTTACAGCCTTAACTTTTTCACCAGTGACATCTGGCCTATAAATGTATTATAACAATCCGGCATGTTTCATCGCCTCACGAATGTTGGTATCTTTCTCAGCTGCTTCTTTTAATGCTTTCATCATCTTTTTCCGAAGACGCACCTCATCATTGACTCTTTCCTTTTCCAGGTCCAATGCAGAAGCAACAGGACGAATAGCCGTACGCCGGTCCCATATTACCAGAGCCACCAATACACCAATAAGTCCAAAGATGGAGTAAATCAAGCCATAGATCAAATTACGAAGCTCCGTTTGACCATCCTGCATTTCTTTACGAAGACTGGCTTGTCCTTCCCGTATTTCAACACGTAAATTATCCAAGCTTTTTTCAACATTATCCAATCTGGTCTCTACCCGCACCAAACGATCCCGGTCCGCCTGAGTATAGGGTATTTCCAGATCATGTTGCTGAGCAAAAGACACGCTCGTCATTAGTGAGAGTAGTAATATGGATATAAAACGTTTCATATAACAAAGATACACTTTTGATGGCACATGAACAATGCATGAGCCGTATTCACAAAAGCCCGCACGCTTACTGTATAAAACCGCTTTCGGGGTTTACAACCACCGAAAGGGTTTGTTTCGCTATCATCAAAGTAAGTTGTACTTTTATTTTACTGGTTCACTTGTTTCTGAAACTCCTTAATACGTTGTTCCTCCTCTTTTTTGCAAACCAGGAACACCCCATTGGCTTCAGTGACGATATAATCCTTCAGGCCCTGAAGCACTACCGGCCGATCATTAGGTACGGTTACAATGGTATCTTCACAGTCGAAAAGATGCACTTCTGAACCCACAACCGTGTTACCGGATGTATCACGTTGGCGTTTTTCCCATAGACTGCCCCAGGTTCCCAAATCGGACCAGCCAAATTCAGATGGCATGACAAAGATGTTATCTGCATGTTCCATAATGCCATAATCGATGGAGATGTTGTCACATGCCGGAAACAAGCGATCAATGTAAGACTGTTCATCAGCCGTATCATAAACCGTTTTACCCTCTGAAAAAGTTTTGGCTAGCTTTGGCAAGTAGGCTTCAAACCCACTAAGAATACTTTTAACCGACCATAAAAAAATGCCGGAATTCCAGAAATAACTCCCATCGGCAAGATACTTCTCTGCGGTCTCCAAATCAGGCTTTTCTTTAAACGCTTCCACCGGGATAATGGCTCCGTCACCATTACTCTCTGCTAGTTTAGCTTGAACATAGCCATAACCCGTCTCCGGACGATGTGGCTGAATACCCAATGTCAATAAGGCCTTATGCTCTTGGGTGAATGCTAACCCTTGCCGAATAATATTTTGAAATTTCTCCTCTTCGGTGATTAAGTGATCAGAAGGTGCCACCACAATATTGGCATCCGGATTTCGTTTATAAATCTTATAACTGGCGTAGGCAATACAAGGGGCCGTATTGCGCATGCAAGGCTCCAGCAATATCTGATCTTGTGGAATACCCGGTAACTGCTCCACAATAATCTCCTTATAGCGGCTGCTGGTTACAATAAACACATTCTCCAGTGGAATGATGGGTAGAAAACGAGACACCGTCTGTTGAATCATTGTTTTCCCTGTTCCCAGGATATCTAAAAACTGCTTGGGTGTTTCGGGGGTACTCATCGGCCAAAAGCGACTGCCTATGCCGCCGGCCATAATGATTAGGTAGTTGTTATTCATTATATTTTTCTTTTTTCACCACTTCCGGGGCGTAAAGCTACCGAAAGGATTGAATTAATATCTAGTTATTCTTCTTATCCACACAAAATCCCCAAAAAAAGAAACGGTAAAATCACAAAATGTTTTGATTTGCGATCTTTGCGATACACTTAGCGTTATTTGCGTGAAACACTAATTATCAAAAAAGAAGGAATTTTAATTTAAGATGCGCTCTTATGCATCTTTAATTTGATTAGTTCCCGGTTTAACTCGTAATTCTTTTGAAGACGAATCCAAAATTCAGCCTTTATCTGCAGAATTTTTTCAAGCGCAATGGCTATTGGAATAGTAATACCTCTTTCTCCTTTTAAAAGCAAACTAATGGATGACTTGTTGTAACCAGTTGCTTTTGCCAGGTCAACCTGCTTTACGCCGCAGGCTTCCATTTCATCCAGTATCGTTTCACAAGGATGAAACACATCACCGGGAATCATATCATTTGCATATTGTTTCATCATTGATAATGTTTAGATAATTCGCTTGTATTTCACGCAAAAGTCGCCAAAAGTAATCGCAAACAACGCAAAAATTATTTGACGCAATATGCAACATTGCATTCCGGACAATTTCCCAATGCCTGTAATATCCAAAGATAGCAAATGCTTGATATATTATCTTGCGTCTTGATACAAAGTCCTCTTAATCTCCCTATTATAACAAACCCACAATCCTATAGGCAAGACTGTGGGTCGTATATTTTAGATCATTGTTGTCCTAAATAACAATATATTTCATTTAAGCGCTCTAGCCGCGCGGGCTTTTACTTTTTTTCTTCAGCAAAAAAACGTAAACAAAAAATGCCGCTGCTGTCAATAAATAACTAAAATTTAATTCCTTTACGCTGAAAGAAAATAACTCGCGTTGCTCAAACAGATTTTCTTCTTTACCACTTCAATACATTAAATTTCTTAACGTTATTTCTTGAAGGCAGATCGAAAAAGCAATCCCTCATCACCTAAAATTATGCATAAGTTACAGTTAACGCCTAGTACAGCTTATTATCAAAAACTATTTTGGACGCTATTGATTTTAGATGTAATAAACTATCTATTCAAATACCAATCATACATCTTCTCAATGCCTTCTTCAATATCAATCTGATGGTGCCATCCCAGTTGATGAATTTTAGATGGATCGGTTAATTTACGCATGGTACCATCCGGTTTATCCGCATTTAAGAATAACTCTCCTTTGAAACCCACTTTCTCCTGGATGGTTTCAGCTAAATGTTTGATGGAAATTTCCTTACCGGTACCAATGTTGATATGTGTGTTCCGTATTTCTTTACTATCGGAATAGGTATCTTTAAAATCAATATTCTCGATGGCATACACACATGCCGCCGCCATCTCTTCCGACCACAGGAATTCTCGCATGGGCTTTCCGGTACCCCAAATCTCTATAGATACTCGCGAATTATGCGAATCGTCGCGAATTATGCGAATGCCGTATTTATTGAGGATAGACAATATTTCTTCTTCAGTATTTAAACCATTAATTCCTTCAATGGGATGATGATTCAAATCAGCACGTAAAGCGTCCCAATCATTGGACTCTAAACATTTTCCCAGGTGATTTTTTCGTACCAAAGCCGGCAATACATGCGACTTCTCCAAATCAAAATTATCATTGGGGCCATACAAGTTAGTCGGCATCACCGAAATAAAGTTAGTGCCATACTGTATGTTGTAGGACTCACACATTTTAATCCCGGCAATCTTAGCGATGGCATAAGGTTCATTGGTGTACTCCAAAGGAGAAGTCAACAAGCAATCCTCCGGCATGGGCTGCGGGGCTTCTTTAGGATAAATACATGTTGATCCCAAAAACAACAATTTCTTCACCTCATGTTTATAAGCTGTATGAATCACATTGTTCTGAATCATCAGGTTCTCATAAATGAACTGTGCCCGATAAGTATTATTGGCTACAATCCCCCCAACTTTAGCTGCCGCCAGAATCACATACTCCGGCTTTTCTGCATCAAAAAACTGATTGACAGCTTCTGCATCCATCAGATTCAATTCCTCAATGGAACGGCCCACCAAATTGGTATACCCTTTGTTTTTCAGTGTCTTCCACAACGCCGATCCCACCAAACCTTTATGACCGGCAATATATATCTTCGAATTCTTATCCATAGTGCATTATTTCTCGCAAAGGCGCAAAGTCTTCGCCAAATACGCAAAATTATAATCCATTCACCAGTCGGTGAACACCTTCTTTGAATAGTTTAGTATTAAAGTTGATTAACAACCCAAGCTTTAGATTAGCCAGTCGCAAATAAGTTAATGTCTGTGCATAATGAACTGGAGCCAATAAATCAACAGATTTAATTTCAACAATGAGTTTATTTTCAACCAATAAATCCAGTCGATATCCTACATCAAGTTTTACATCTTTATAGATAAAAGGCATTGAAAATTGTTGCTCTACTTTCAATCCGTTTTCTCTTAAATCAAAGGCTAAAGCATTTTCATAAGCGGACTCCAATAAACCAGGTCCAATCAGCTTATGCAAGTTATAAGCCGTGTCCACCACAATTTTGGCTATTTCATTTTCATGCATGACTTCAAAAGATTTCTCGCAAAAGTAGCGAAGTATATCGCCAAGTCAACAAAGTTACTTAGCGTTCTTTGCGTGAAACAGTTTTGCGCTCTTGGCGTGAACCCCAATTTAAAGTAGAAGTCCCCTTTCAAATATATCGAAAGTCAATGCATGTTAAAAGGCAGACTCCAACAGTCCCGGCCCAATCTGCTTATACAAGTTATAAGCCGTGTCCATCACAATTCTAGCTATTTCATTTTCATGCATGACTTCAAAAGATTTCTCGCAAAAGTAGCGAAGTATATCGCCAAGTCAACAAAGTTACTTAGCGTTCTTTGCGTGAAACAGCTTGGCGATCTTAGCGTGAACCCCTACTCGAAGTAATTAAGCACCTCGTAACCCCCATCCTTCAAATACCGATCCTTCTTCACCAACTTCACATCCGATTCCATCATGTCCTTCACCAATCCAGCCAGGTCATACTCTGGTTTCCAACCCAATTTCTCATTGGACTTAGTAGGATCACCAATCAACAAATCAACCTCGGTAGGACGGTAATAACGTGGATCGACTTTCACCACTTCCGTTCCAATGGGCACCTGATATTCTGGATTGTTACACTTTGCAACAGTACCATTTTCATTCTCACCTTCACCTTTGAACTCCACTTCGATACCTACTTCTCCAAAGGCCATTTTCACAAAGTCACGCACGGTAGTAGTCACACCAGTAGCTATCACATAATCCTCAGGTTGATCCTGCTGAAGAATTAACCACATCGCTTTGATGTAATCCTTGGCATGTCCCCAGTCACGTTTCGAATCCATGTTACCCAGGAACAAACAATCCTGCATACCTAACCCAATCTTGGCAACAGCACGAGTAATTTTACGCGTTACAAAGGTTTCTCCTCGCAAAGGACTCTCATGGTTAAATAGAATACCATTACAAGCATACATATTGTAAGCTTCACGGTAATTCACCGTAATCCAGTAGGCATACATCTTTGCCACTGCGTAAGGACTACGTGGATAGAAAGGTGTTTTCTCTGACTGCGGTACTTCTTGTACTAAGCCATACAACTCTGACGTAGAAGCTTGATATATTCTTGTTTTTTCAGTCAGACCTAACAAACGGATAGCTTCTAGTATACGAAGGGTACCTAATCCATCTGCATTGGCAGTATATTCAGGCGTATCAAAACTGACCTTCACATGACTCATGGCTGCCAGATTGTATATCTCATCTGGCCTTACCTCCTGTATAATACGCGTCAGGTTCATTGAATCTGTTAAATCACCATAATGCAAAATTAGGTTACGATTCTCCACATGCGGATCCTGGTACAAATGATCAATACGATCAGTATTGAATAAGGATGAACGACGTTTTATGCCGTGAACGATGTATCCTTTTCTTAATAAAAACTCGGCTAGATAGGCGCCATCTTGTCCGGTGACACCGGTGATTAGGGCTGTCTTTTGATTCTCCATTTTATTATCTGTTTTCCAAATACCAATCTATGGTTTTAATAATACCCGTTTCAAAATTTTCTTGAGCTTTCCAACCTAATTCCGTTTCGATTTTGTTAGCATCAATTGCATACCTGCGATCATGCCCAGCTCTATCTTTAACGAAAGAGATTAAGTCTTTATAAGATGATCCATCATTGCGAGGTCTTTTATAGTCCAAAACAGAACAAATATGACTGACAATAAATAAGTTATCTCTTTCATTTCGTCCCCCAATGTTATATGTTTCACCTGACTTTCCTATATGGTAAACTAAATCGATACCAGTACAATGATCCCTTACATATAACCAATCCCTGATATTTCTCCCATCTCCGTATATCGGTATGTTTTCTTCAGCAAGTGCTTTACGAATAATGGTTGGAATCAATTTTTCATTATGTTGTTTTGGACCATAATTATTGCTGCAATTACTAGTTGTAACGTCCATTCCATATGTATGGTAATAGGCTCTTACCAAAAGATCGGATGAAGCTTTAGAAGATGAATAAGGGCTATTGGGAGCATATGGTGTGTCTTCACAAAACAACCCTGCATCACCTAACGTTCCATAAACTTCATCTGTTGAAATGTGGTGAAACCGACTTCCTTCATATTCCTTTTTGTACTTGAAAGGGGCATCCATCCAATAATTACGAGCTACATCTAATAATGTAAACGTTCCATTCACATTTGTTTTAATAAATACCTCCGGTCCGGAAATTGAATTATCAACATGACTTTCGGCGGCAAAATGAATCACTCCTCTTATATCATGTTTTTCAAACAAATATTCAACTAATTCACGATTACAAATGTCACCTTTGACAAATTCATAATTGCCGTTCTCCCTAATTTCGCTCAGATTTTGAATATCACCAGCATAAGTTAACTTATCCAGGTTAATAATCTTATAATCTGAATATTTTTTTACGAAGTAGGGAATAAAATTGGCACCAATAAAACCAGCACCACCAGTTACTAATATCGTTTTCATTTATTCTGTCTTTAAAAAAAACAAGATTTTAAGATCTTTGAAGCAACTGAATACACGTCTTCAAAGAATCGCGCCAATAAGGAATTGTAATTTTAAAATCTTTTTTAATTTTGGTTTTATTCATAACCGAATAATGTGGCCTACTGGCAGGAGTTGGGTATTCGGATGTTTCGATTGGGTTTACGACACAATCAATATCAGCCAATTCGAATATTGCTTTTGCAAAATCATACCATGATGCCACTCCTTCATTGCTAAAATGGTAAACTTTTCCTTTTGCATCCATTCTCTTTTCAGAGCTAATAATATTCATAATTGTCTCAGCAAGATCGGCAGCATAAGTGGGAGTGCCAATCTGATCATAAATAATTCCCAATGATCCTCTTTCAGCACCCAAACGCAACATGGTTTTAACAAAGTTTTTTCCAAATGAAGAATATAACCAGGAAGTACGGATCACGATTCCATCAATGGATGAGTTTATTACAAATTCCTCACCTTCCCTTTTAGTCAAACCATAAACCCCTAGTGGGGCCACTGTTTCTGATTCTGATAAAGGAAGGTAGTACTCTCCGTTAAATACATAATCAGTAGATATATGAACTAATTTTGCACGATACTCTCCACATGCCTTTACAATATTTTCGACTGCTAAGGCATTTATCTTGCGAGCCGTATCTAACTCAGACTCTGCTTTATCAACAGCAGTATAGGCTGCACAGTTGATGACAGCATTAACTTCATTCTTCTTAAAAAACTCTAATATTTTTTGTGTATCAGTGATATCAAGCTCATCAACATCTGTAAATAAAAAAGAATGACCCTGATACCTCGTTGAAATGGCCTTTAACTCAGATCCTAGTTGACCATTGGAACCCGTTACAAGAATGTTCATTTATTACTAATTTCTGATTTTTTTAAATTGCAAACTCTTGCGGTATTTCAAGAAGATCCAATGTTTTCAATTCTTTATCTTTTCCAGAAAGCAATATAGAGTCTATATCGATATTCCAATCAATACCCAATTGAGGATCATTCCATAAAATACCAGAATCATACTCAGGAGCATACCAATTGTCCACTTTATAGGAAAAAATAGCAGACTTACTTAATACGACAAAGCCATGAGCGAAACCACGAGGAACAAAAAATTGACGCTTATTTTCATCGGATAAAATGACAGAAACATGTTTACCAAAAGTTGACGATCCTTTTCGTATATCAACAGCTACATCTAGCACTTTCCCTTCAATACATCTCACTAATTTAGCTTGGTCATAAGGTGGCTTTTGAAAATGTAAGCCTCTTAGTACTCCATAACTTGATCGTGATTCATTATCCTGCACAAACTGAACTTTTCTAATGTTTTTTTCAAATTGCTTTTGATTAAACGATTCAAAAAAATAACCGCGATGATCTCCAAACACCTTAGGTTCAATAATTACCAAATCCTCTATCTTTGTTTCAATAAATTTCATCCCTATCGTTTAGCAATGGACAATAAGTATTGACCATATTTGTTTTTACTTAACTTCTCTCCTTGTTCAATCAATTGTTCCCTAGAGATCCACTTTTGATTATAAGCAATTTCTTCAGGACATGCCATTTTTAAGCCAATTCTTTTCTCTAAAGTCTCAACAAAATGGCTTGCTTCTAACAAAGATTCGTGAGTACCTGTATCTAACCAGGCAAATCCTCGCCCCATTAACTCCACTTTTAAGCGATTCTCATCTAAGTACTCTTGATTCACCGTAGTTATTTCTAACTCACCTCTTTCACTAGGTTTAATCGTTTTGGCAACTTTTATAACATCACTGGGATAGAAATATAAACCAACAACAGCATAATTGGACTTCGGATCTTTGGGCTTCTCTTCAATGGTAGTTACATTCCCTGAATCATCAAAAGTACATACACCATATCGTTCAGGATCATTCACCCAATAACCAAAAACTGCTGCCTTGTTTTCTGAGGATACACTTTTTACTGCATTTGATAGCAAATCCACAAATCCATGACCATAAAAGATGTTATCACCCAAAACCAAGCATACATCTTCATCTCCAATAAACGCCTCTCCAAGAATGAAAGCCTGCGCAAGACCATCTGGAGAAGGTTGAACAACATAACTTAATTCAATACCCCATTGACTACCATCGTCCAAAAGCCTTTTAAATGATACCTGATCTTCAGGAGTCGTGATGATTAATACTTCTTTAATCCCCGCCAGCATTAAAACTGATAAAGGATAATAAATCATTGGTTTGTCATATATTGGCAATAACTGCTTTGATGTCGCTAATGTTATAGGATGTAAACGTGTGCCGGATCCACCGGCGAGAATAATACCTTTCATGGATTTTTAATTGATTTAGGTGAAACGCGGTAAAAGTTAGGTAGATTAAACGTTTTCAAATAACGATTTATACTGATGAGAAATATGCTTCCAGGTATATCTTTCACATGCCAGTTTAAACAACTCACTTTTGATAGTTTTAGCTTTCTCATCATCAATTGTTTTCAAAGTAGAAATAAGCGAAGATGAATCCTTAAAAAAAAATGCTTTTTTATTGGTTGTCTCTCGATTCGTTGGTACATCAAAAGAGACAATGGGCAGTTCAAGGTTCATTGCTTCTACAAGTGATGGGGCTGTACCACATCTTGAATGGGAGTGAATATAAATGTAGGAATTACCACGTACATAATCTAGTTCTTCTTTATCATAAATTGCATCAAGAAGTATTATGTTTGCATGATCTTTGTAGGTTGCTTTAAGCGAACGACCATATTCTGATACATCCCAATTGGAAACAATTACTACCTTATACAAGTCAAAATTCTCAAAGGCTTCCAATACAGTGTGAATGTTATTATCTACCTGAGCTCTTGATATACTAACTGCATATTTCCCTTTTACGAAAGGATATTTTTCTTTTAGTACTTTACTATCTTGATTTATTTTTCTAACGTGATCCCCACCATACCGAATAACTACAGACTCCGCATTAAAGTTTTGTTTCAAACTATTCTTGTATAATTCATTATCTGCAATATTCACATCTGCAAACTTTGAGGCAATCCAATGGTTAAACTTCGCCCATTTTTTTTGTATCCAATTCAGTTTTTCCCTTTCCCATTCATTCAAACCTCCATGATTAACAATCACCTTTTTTCCTGTAAGGTATTTTAGTGGTGTCATAAAACCAGATCCTACAGGACTTAAATAAAGAATAATATCAGATGAAAATAAGGCTTTGCAGTAGGTAATCAAATCATAAAAAATTCCTTTAAAGCCATTCGCTTCTAATGCAACATACTCTAACTTCGCACCACAATACGTACGCGGCTTTTCTTCATATTTGTGGGCATTACAATAGACGGTAATATCAAATTCTGAACTCAGGTTCTGACATAAAAAATCCGCTAACGTTTCAAACCCACCATATTTTGCAGGAACCCCATGGGTACCAACAATATGAATCTTCTTCTTTTTCATTTCTACTCGAGATAGCCTTGATAATAATTCTCAATATACTCTTTTAACGCAATTCTCCAGTCTCGCATAGAATTAACTTTTCTCAACTCTAATTTTTTAGTAACTAACCTCTCGGAGGCAGGCCTAGCAGCAAAATATACATCCTTGAAGTAACTTGAATCTACTTCTGAAATTTTTACGTCCTCCTTTTTACCAAGTAGTGAAATCAGCTCATTAGCAACTTCTAATCGACTTGTTTGTCCTCCACACACACAATTATATAATCCCCAATACTCTTTCTCAATTAATTCCTTAACAGTTTGTGCAAAATCATGAGTATAAGTTGGAGTACCATCTTTATCGTTTACAATGAATAATTCCTTAGCTCCATCTTTTATCTGCTTCATTAACTTTTGAATGAATTTTTTATCCTTTTTAGGGCCTGATCCCATCATCCAACCAGCACGACAAACTAAAAACCTCTTTGCATTTTCACATACGAAACGCTCTCCCATATATTTAGACCTCGCATATACTCCTAATGGGTTTGGAAGATCCCAATCGTCATATAGATCTTGTTTACCATCAAATATTCCAGCTGTACTAATGTATAACAGGGGAATGTCTAATTCATTAGCGATATATACTGCATTTTCAACAGCCAAGGTGTTTGTTAAATATGTATCATCAGAATTCGTTTCACAAAATTCTAAATCCGTATATGCCCCTAAATGAAATAAATAATCAGGTTTGAAGGAAAGGACATCCTCTTTATAGGCCTCTAAATCCCTAAAATCTAGAAATGACAACCAATCTTCATTAACATCTTTATCCGTACATTTTATTTCATAGCCATTTTTAAACTGTGTATAAAATGCCTCTCCTAGCATCCCACCACATCCTGCAATGTAAATTTTCTTCTTCATTTAGTTAATTTTTTTATCCGATATCTCTTTAATCATTTTTTCTACTATCGCACCCCAAGTATAGTATTGATTTATTAATCTCCGTTGACTATCAGCATATTGTCGCGAATATGATTCACACTCTATTATTCGTTTAACTTGATGATAGAAATCCTCATCCGAAACAATTTTGACCGTTTCACGAATAACATCATCCTTATCTAAAAAGGAATCAAAACTAGAAGATAATATCACTGGAAGTCCTGCTGCCATACTTTCAAGAATCACTAGACTTACAAAGGCTTCTTGCTTAGAATGTGATACATACAATTTGGAAACATTGTATAGTTTATTTAGCTCTGGGCCTGGTTCTACTTCTCCCTTATATACTACATGGTCATGAAGATTGTTCTCTTCAATATAATTCTTGATCCTTTGAAAATATTGGGGTTCAATAATCTTACCGGCAAACACAAGTTTAAAAGACTCCTTCTTTAGGAATTTTTTAAGCGCCATTATGGTTTCCAACTGGCTTTTCCTTTCACAAACAGACCCAATATTTAAAATTTGATTTTGCTTCTTATCAGTATTTAAGGGATAGTAATCAGCTGAATCAACACCATTTGGAATCACAGCCAGTTTACCACTCTTGAGATTTTTTACATACTTCAATATATTATCTCTTATTAAAGTTGTTAAACTAATGACAGTATCCGCATGCGAAATCGCAAACTTCTCTAACAAGAGCTTCCTGGGAGGTGTTTTGTCGGCAGACCAGCTTGGGGTATGTATGGTATATAGTAAATCAACGCCTCGCTGACGAATTATTCCTCTAGCTATAATAAATACGAAGAAAAAATTAAACTGATTATGGAAATGAATATAAATGGATTCTTGAGTACTTTGGCGTTTAAGGTACTTTTTAAGGAAATAACCTACTTTGACTGAATAAATTACACGACGTAGTAGGTGGACTATACCTTTATCTTTAATCCTATTTAACCAGTTCGGAATACTAATTTTATGTATTCTAGTTCCAGAAAGATAGTTTTCAAGATTTTGCTCTTGGGCAGAGAAAGATATATCAATAAGTTCATTTTCAATTTGAAGGTTGTTGAAGCCTTTTAACAAATTTTCTATAACAATCTCGGTAGCCGCTCCTATTTTAGCAGGCATTTGAGTATAACCAGTGGCAATTTCAATAATTTTCATCCTATATCATTAATTATTCCAGAGGTATTTTTCTAGTCTCTCCTTTTTCAAAACATTCTCAATAGCATCTATTAGGCGAGATGAATCATGAGCATTTATATAATTATTAATCTCCTTGTCATTGTAATAAACCTTATCAAGATCATCTCTCGAAATCCTTTCAATCATATATGCAATATGATGTGGATCGCAAGGAGATATTAATTCCCCAAAAGAGGGATAATCATCAATAAATAGATTAAAATACTCAATATCTGACAACAAAACTGGACTTTTGAAATAAATAGCTGCATCCAAAACACCACTCTGATATATTTTTTTATACGGTAACAACAAAAAATCAGATTTAGAGAAGAAGTAGTTAAGTTCACTATCCGTTATATACCTACAAATTTTTTGAACGAAAGATGGCAACTTTTTACTGGTAACCAAATTTGCTTTATCCATTCCTGCAATAATAATATTCACTTTATCATGCGTTTCTGAGCTGATTAAGCCAAGTGCATCTATAAGTAGATCAATGCCTTTTGTTAAACTAATTTGGCCAAAAAAAAGAATATTTACCTTGTCCTTACTAATTGAATTAATTACGTCCACTCCTAATTCATTCTCATATATTTCTTTATTGAAACTATAATTGAAATGAGGAAACGTAATGATATTTCCATTAAAGCCAATGGTTTTCAAATCTTCTTCAGTCCTTGCTGAATGACAAATAATATTCGAAACTACATTTCTATAAACAAACTTTTTTATTCCTTTACTTTTATCTTTGTTATCATTTGGGGTTAAAGCAAAAACATCATGAACGATAACAAAAAAAGATTTCGAGGTGAAAAATAAAGATGTAAACAAGATGTCGACATTCCTCATTCCATACGACTGATAAACAAAGACACTTCTTCGATGCCTAACTCTAAATAAACTTAATCGAATGAAGGCGACTATCAACATTCCAATTTTCCTCAGAACACCTCCTTTATATAAATTGGGAATAATATTTTGTGTATTGTTATCCTCGTAGTTGGAAACAACATTAACTTCAATTCCATATTTATTGAATTCTTTCACAAATGCATCGTTATATAAATGCATTCCAACTTCTTTACCTATTGTATCAATTAAGTATATCACGGAAATAGTATTAACAGTATTCTCAACGAAAGAGGTTTCTATAATTCATCATAAAAGGATATAAACTCCTTAGCAATTGTGCTCCATTCATAACGTTGATGATACTTATTGCGTATCTGAACAGAATTTGTAGAATTTTTGAAATGTAATTCAATAGTTTTCACCCAAACATCTTTTTCCAAAGGCTTTACATATCCGTTATAGAAAGAGGGAATTACTTCCAAGGCGCCTGCTGTAGGAGATGATAAAACAGAAAGTCCGAAATAAAAAGACTCTAATAAGACCATTCCGAATATTTCATATGAACTTGGTAATAAAAACATATCAGCGTTTCGATATATCCAAGGTAACTGCTCTTGCATTAAAGAATTGACAGTTACAACATATTCTTGTACATTCTTAAGACATATATATTCTAATAATTCGTCCAATAATGGACCTTTTCCAACAATCACGAGTCCAAAGGAACTATCATTTTTTACTAAATCTGAAAGGATGTCAATAATAAACCTCGGATTTCTTCTTTCCTCAATAGAGCCTATGTAAAGTAATGTTTTTGAGAACTGCTGGATTTTTGCAGTTAAAAATTTATTAAGCGGACTTTCCCCGGTACTCGTTTCAAAATGATGCGTATCCAATCCAATAGGGATCACAGTGGCAGGTAAACCTTTTGCCCCTTTATTAACGATGTATTTATGGGCTATTTGGGTTTTAAAAGTCATCCCATTAAGTACCTTTATAAGTCGAGGAAAAATCAAAAAATCATATAGTTTATTGTACATTCTCTTGCTTCTTCCACGAAAATCCTCATACATTCCTTGAACAAGAATTGTTTTCGTTCCCCTCCTTCGAAGAAACCTACCTATTAACCAAGGAATTACCCATGGATACTCATGAAGGTGAGCATAAGTGTATTTTTCTTTCTTCAATTTTGACTTTAGGTTAATAGGTATCGTTTGATTTCCAACAATCTTTACTCCTTTGTAAGGGATAACTCTTAACCTTTTATCGGCTTTTTTATAGACTACTTGTGTAGATCGTTTTTGAAAATCGAATACATATATATCAACATTATACCCAGCATCTACAAGCGCCTTACCACGACCAGTTTCCTGATTATTATAATGCGATATATTGAATTGAGATTTATTGGTAATTATAAAAGCAATATTCATTGTTCAAATAAAAAAACCATAAGATTTATCAAAGCATTAACATTTACCAAACCGCATAATTCCAGGATGTTATACATTTATGAATTTCAGAATTTTGATAGATAGCAAATCCCAACAATTTTCATGAATGTAACTTCTAACATATTCAACATCTGGTTTTTTTTCTATATCAATCTTACATATTTCATCCAAAGAATCGTAACAACTCACAATTGATGGATAATCACAAAATGAACCTCCATTAGGCCCGATAATAGTTTTGCAAAAATTAAAACTGTAGATAAGAGCTCCTGAACTTAAAACTGTATCCAGCTTATAAGTAAAAAGAATAGCTTTCGTAGTTTTAAGGTAGTCTGTTAATTCTGCATCGGATACGAATTCGTTGATGAAAGTTACATTATTAGGCTTCTTTTGGTTAAGTTCATTAAGGTAATTATCATCTGTACATTTCCCACAAACAAGAAACTTCCTTTTTTGTAGTTTGTCTGATTTGGAAATTATATCAAAGAGTTGTGCAATATTCTTGTATTTACTTATCCCACCCCAAACAACGTAATCCCACTTTATCGTTTTGGAAAGCTCTAGCTTTTGCGAATAAACTGGATGGGGTACATATTTTACTTTATTACGGTTGATCTTTTTATGTAATCCCTTAATAAAACTAACACCTTCCCTTGCATGAGTAATAATAAAGTTTGACGCACGAGACATCACGTATATTAACATATGTACCAAGAAATCCTTAAACTTATCTAATAAATTTTGGGGCTTTCGATGAGGAGCTTTATTGTGCAAAACCCAAACAATTTTTTTCCTTTTAATGAGTAAAAGGGACAAAGCTACCAGAAACAGAAATGTTTGGATTAGGCCATATCGTTTTAAAGGAATTAAATCTACCCAATGTATTATAAAAACACTGGCCCCCAAATTGAAAAAAAGACTTGATATACCTAAATACGCCTTTTTATTCACCAATTCGACCTCTTTGTCAAAGGAATCATGAAAGTACTTAATATACATGTTTCCTGAGGTGTCTCTTTCTGGATTATATGTTGGGTAAATGTATGTTTTCATATAGATTTATTTTTAACCCATTTAAAGTATAAGAACACAGGTACATCAATCCAATTTAGAGACATTTCCCGACAAAATTTAGTCTTTAATACATTTAGGTCCTCATTTTTTAAAATTTCCTTCTGCATATTAAGTCTAACTAAAAACCATAAATACATTTTTAACTTAAAAATAAGTCTCTTGAATTTATTAAAGGGCATTTCATTAACTAACCATTTAGAGTACTTGATATCTGCTTTAAATTTTCTTAGTGCTATCCATGAATCATTTTCTAACCTGGAAATATTGATACCACTTGACCTCCACTTTACCATGGCCCCCTCAATCGTGCAAATACCTCCAGGTATACTTAACCTATACCAAGTTGCATCATCAGAATTCCACGCTAAATCAAAGTTTATAAAACCTCCTTGTTGCCAAAACTGATTTTTATTAAAAATATACTCGACAACAAAACTTGATATTTTACCTCCTATTTTGGCTTTGATAAAATTACTGGCAGAAAGAGAGTTGGGATATTTAACCGTATTACTAACTAAATTACTCTCTTTATCAATAATATTAACATTAAAATGGTAAAGTCTATCTACATTATTTGACTCTAATTCCTTATAAAAACACTCAACACAATTGAAACCCATAATATCATCATCCGAGAAAAGCCAGATCCATTCCTCATTTTCGACTAATCTTATGCATCGATGCCATTGTTTAACCAGGTCTTTTCCTCCAAGGTTTTCCTCAAACCTTACATACTTTATGTTTATTATATTTTCGAATTGTTTTACAATTCGAAATACATCCTCTGGCGAATTATCATCTCCAATATATACTTTAAAGCGTTTATCTGTTTGCTTACTTATTGAGTCCAGTGCATCACCTAAATAAGCTATTTTGTAAGCAGGAATAACTATAGCTAACTTTTCCATCCAAAATTCTAAAAAATAAATCAACGTTCAACTCATGGCTAATTATCTATTTGTTGCCATCTTTTGATAAAAAGACCACGATAAACCTTAACAGCGACAATTGCTATTCCAAAAAAACCACCCAATATTGTCCACAATATTACCTGAACTTTTCTACCCATAGAGCTTTTTTCCGACGGAACTATTGCAGGTTGAATAACGGAAAATATTGGAGTATCCTCTTGAACGGAAATTTTCGCATTTTCCAAATTTTTCGCAAGCTCCATATATATGGAATACAGAAGGTTATAATCATCCTGTAACTTCTTCTCTTCTATCCGTGCAAACTCTGTGCTAACCCCAATATTTCGGTCCTTATAATCTGCTAGTTCAATTTGTTTATCAAGAAACTTACCTTTAGCTTGTATAAATCTTCTTTCGATAAAATCAAGATTAGCTTTAGCCTTCTCTATTTTTATTTCTGTAATCTTTTTCTGAAGCAAATTACTAACCAAAGATGTTAGTTGCGCAGCAGGTACAGGCTCATACAAAGTACATGAAATCGTTACATACCCTTCCTCTATATCAGGTATAATTTCAATAAATTCATTCAAAAGTTTATAAATATCTAACTGCTCTGGAGTAAGTATAACAATTTGACTAAATTTGTTCCCTTGGCTTACTTCTTTAGCTTTTGGTTTTAGTTTAGAAAAAATAAATTTAGGCAATCCTATTGTATATTGTTTAGCTTTTACTTTTGGATGGTTAGAATAATTCAAAAGGTAATCTGCAACCCTAATACTATCTCCGTTATACTCAATCTTTGAATCCATAACCTCCTGCACAAAAGGTATTGACCTTACTAACTTTGGATACATCAACAGGGAAAATATTTCTCCCGTTCCTGCGCCCAACCTAATTCCTGCAAATGATGCTAAAGATGCAATACCTCCATTTACTCCTGAATTTTGATTGCTATTTGGAATAATTAAAGAATTTGACGAATACTTATCCAAACTAAGTAATGAAACTACAATACCTAAAATACAACCAATAACTCCAGAAATAATCAATACTTTCCGGTTGATCCAGCCTGTTTTTACAATTGCGATTAAGTCAAACTCAATCTGATTTTGACTATGTTTTTCTTCCATATTGTGATTCTTTTGTTTTTGTTACATCAAATATATATAAAGCAATACAAACAGCTGTATAGGAGGTTGGACTAAAGATATATGATGAGAGAATATTCGAGCAAAAAGAAAAAATAATGAAGTACTTCGCGTATAATGCTTGCTTACTTAAATTATTATTCACAACTCTTATTAGAATGATTCCTAACACTAGAATGGATAAAATACCGAAGTTAGCATAAGAAAAAGCATAGCCAACATCTGAATGGAATATATGTAAATAGTTATTCACATATCCCTTAACGTACTGGCCATAACTCCCGGAACCAAACGGCATTCCGTTACCAAAAATATCTGTATAAATATGCTTAGAGAAATCATTGAAGAAAAACTTATATGCCGTAACTCTAATATCTTCTCCATAACTTTGTTCATTAAGTTGACGTTGACTTAAATCATATAATGCTTCAAAAACAGGCAAGTTAAAACTCATAATTATAACAAGGGTAGAGGTTATTGTTATGAATACTTTCCTCTTCCAGGAAACATTTACTAACAACATCAAACCGCCAATCACTAATGAGAACAATATGTATTGCCTTATTACATGAGCAACAATAAATGCAAAAAGTATAAATGCGAAATAAAGCCATTTAAACTTATTGGTCACGATATATCTATTTAGCGCAATAAAAAAAGCTAAATGCAAAAAACCTCTTCCGTACACTCGCACCCTGTATACTCCTCTTTGATCAAATATTGCTTTATCATTGATTCCGAATATTTGCTCAGGAGCTTTATATAACGCAAACAAAAAGCACAACAGGTACAACACGCATATTATCAGCACAATTTCCTCTAATTTTCTAACTTCAAAACGATGATTTTGAAGAAAGAAATACAGAGAATAAATTAACAAAGGTACGGTAGCTCTTAAACTAGGTAATAATGACTGTCCATAAATAAGTGAGCTACTCACAATTGAAAACATGATTACAAACAAAAAAGCCCTGATTGGATTACCAAATAGTGTTTTTGAAGAAGAGGATTTAAAAATGCCAGAAAAACAAAACAGTAACAAGGCACATCCAAACTCCAGTACAAGTAGGATCTTTTTATTTATAAAAGCTGTAGGAGCGAAAAAATATACTGAAGCAAGACAAGATGTAAATACAACTAACCAAATTACATCAACTTTAAACGCTAAAAATTTCCTATTTGCTAACATGTGCACAACACTTATTCTTTGATACTCAACAACTAAAGCAGAAATTTAAAAGAAAGGAAATCCCTACGATAATAGCTCTACATTTCTAAAAAAAATTTGATTTTAATTTACAATCATTTTTTTCACCTCTCTAAACTCCAATACTTTAAATACAAACAGTGTGGTAACATAAATACATCCCCATAAAATAGATTTAATTATACTATCTATATAAAGATTCTCAAGGCTAATACCAATTGATTTTACAATAATTAAAATAATACTTCCTAATAATGTGGGAATTATAAATGCCCTAAATATCTTAACAGAATTTAATTTTAAAACTCTAGTATTAAAGTACAAGTAGTAAAAACTTACTTGGATAATAATATAAACTAAATAACCAATCACTGCCGATCCAACACCAAAATAATCACACAAAACAGCATTTATAATAATAGATATAATACAAGCAATTCCACTACTATACACCAACTGCTTAGTCTTTCCAGTACTTAGTAACAGACTGGCCACTGGCGAATTATGAAGAAACAACATTACTGTTAAACACCAAAGAAACAACCAAGATGATAAATAATTATACTCTTCTCCTACATATAAAGTCAAAATACTTTCGGCATTTAGCATGATGGGAATACAAAGTAGCGTTACCAATATGCTACTATACTTTGTTCCATTATAGGCAATTTTTTCGATTTCCGTATTATTTCCCTCTTGAATAGCTTTGGATGATCTAGGCAACAATATGGAAATTAACATTCCTCCGATTGAAATAATAAATACTGGGAATACTTCTATAATTCTATATTGTGACAAAATCGCGCTTCCTTCTACAGAAAAAATTCCTAGAATTAAAGGACGTGATTGAGTGGCTGTATATTGAAATATACCCATTGCAAAAATAGCTAAGCTATATTTTAGAATTTTGTAAAAATCAGTCCAATAAAACGCTGGTTTAAATGACTTTATCAAACCGAGCTTTCGGGTTAAATACATATAAGGTAATAAAATAGAAGTATTTAAAACTGATAGGTATAAAAAATATTGAATTAAGGTAAATCTAAACTGTACAGTTACTATTACTAACAATAAATTCAGTAGTGCCTTTACTGAAAATACTTGTTGAGTAAAAGCAATTTTTTCATCAGCAACTAAAAGTTGATTAAAGACCATAATAGTCCAACTGACAATACTTGTAAGAGTCAGTATTAACAATAAATATTGAAATGACTGAAATTGTCTAGCCGTAACATTAAAGATATTTTCACCGTAACACGCTATTACAACAAGTATGATCGCATTAACTATTCCTATGCCTAAATAAAATGTGAGGTTTGTTCGTGCAACGCGATCAAGTAAATCATTTTTACCAGAAACGAGCCATTGAGAAAAGAACTTTATAGCTCCAGTATTAATACCCATATTAAGTAATTGCATATATGCATTGGTTGCAATAGCCAATGATAATAAACCATAGTCTTGCTCACCAAAATATTTAAGCAATAAAGGAATAGTTATAAACTTTATACCTGCATCTATAACCTTTGCAATAACTCCCCAACCAAAAGAATTGGCATAATATTTTCTATTGGCCATTTCTTTCGGCAATATTCTGTAAACGTTCTCTATTTTTAATTAACTCATTCTTATCCATTTTCCACCATTCGGATTCTTCTATCTCATCGATAACCTCAGGAGTAAAACGCATTTTAATCTTCCTGGCAGGGCTTCCTGCAACAACAGCATAAGCAGGAACATCCTTCGTCACAATACTTCCAGCACCAATAACTGCACCATTACCAATCTTAGAACAACTTGGTAAAATCACAACATTTTGTCCGATCCATACATCATTTCCGATGGATAAACTGCTCCATTCAAAACGATCTTCCTTTAACAGGGGGTTAAAGGATGTCCTGTGCCCGATGGGATGCATTGTAAAATCATTGGTTGGGTGATTTGCTCTTAAAAAATCGACTCTCCCAGCTATAGAACAATAATTTCCGATTGATATATTAGGTCGTATATTGCCCACATTAAAACATCCGCCATACGTTCCATAACCAATTTCAATATTATGAAACTCTTTATAAATCTTCCTTATGGTAGGGGAATAGAAGTAACCTCCCTCCCGTTTTAGAATTATTCTTTTTATAATACCTCTAATATATCGATTCTTGCACTTACGGAAAATTTCCAATAAACCCATAATAATACTATAAACTATCTTTTTAAGATATTTTTAATCATTTTCACACCAGAATCACCGATTACAGACTTTACTTTATGCTTCATAGCTTCATTTGCATTAAACAAAGGACTCATACTTCTCCTCATCGCAATAACCGTTTCTCTATCAACCATTGTATCTGTAAATACTTCCATGATCACTGGGCATGTACTCTCCATATTTACAATTTGTTGTAACCCGTCTAAGTAACTCTTTTCATCCTGTGCTTCCAAATATTTGAAACCAACGCTTTCTGCCCATCCTTTGGCACTGTTAGAATGCTTCGCTCCTAATCCTTGATCAGTTGTTGGCATTATCGGTTGCTGATAAAATTCATTACCTCCATGGTTGTTAATCAAAACAATCCTAACATTATTTTTAATATGCTTAATTCTAAGGGAGTTCATATCGTAAAAGAAACTTAAATCCCCAACAACTAAGAAAGCTAGTTTATCAGAAACAAATGATTGACCGAAAAAAGTAGACATACTTCCATCAATACCATCTGTCCCAATATTAGCGTACACTTTTGTACCTTTAGGAAGCTCATAAAAATGACTATTCCTGATACTGTTTAAGATACTCAAATGTAACAAACAATTTTCAGGCATCGTTTTTATTAACTCACGAACTACATATACATTTGAATAAGGAACTGTTGGTAAAGAGATGCTGTTGTATTTCTCCAACCATTTACTGTAGTAGCACAAATCATTTTTTTGCTCAACAGCTTCCTTGGTAAAATAATTAAAAAAGTCAGAGGAAGTAGACTCAAATATAGTGGTCAGATTTTTGTAAGCATCCATAACATCACCGTTTTCACATATATGCCAATGCTCAAAATTCTTCATTCTAAGGTTTTCTTTTAAATTCCTTGAAATTCCAAGTGTACCATGAAAAGAAATCACTATATCCGGTAAAAACTCATCAAAATCTGCTTCATTAGGTCCCTCAGCAAGCATAGATAAATTTAATCTACCGTAACAATCTATGTTGCCCATATGTTCTGAATGAATAACACAGTTGTATCTTTCAAAAAACTTACTTAGAAGATCGGACTGAAACGGCTCCACATTCTGTCCTGCTAAAACTAATATACGTTTAGCGTCTTTAAGTGCATTTACCTTACCTTGTAAAATTGCTGCTGATTTCTTATCTGTTAAAGAAAGCCTCTTCATAACCTTCACCTCGGGATACCCACTTACTTCATCTTTATTCCAAGTGATCTTTGCAGGAACGGGTACATTGATATGAACCGGACCTTTGCCACGATGTTCCAGCTTGAGCAATCCTTCATTAATTAATCGATTACAGAACCAAAAATCAGACTTATCTTTAACAATTGGCAAATGAACTGACTTTCTTACTACTTTATCATACATATTGACTTGATCAATCATCTGATCTTCCTGCTGCCCAAGCAAGTGTGGGTCTCGGTCCCCGGTTAAAACAAGAATTGGTACTTTTTGATGAAAAGCTTCGGTTATTCCTGGATAATAATTGGTAGTTGCAGTACTTGAGGTACAAGTAATTGCCACTGGAAGGTTTAACTCTTGAGATATGCCTATCGCAAAATAAGATGCACTCCTCTCATCTACAACGGAATAACATGTAAAAAATGGATCTTCCTCCACGGCTAAAACAAATTCTCGCATACGAGATCCTGGAGATATCACAATATGAGATACATTATGTGCCTTTAATAAAGGTATAAGTATTTGAAATGTTTTAAATTTTGGATAGTACATAAATTAATATTTTTCTAAGTATTGGTTTTATAGCCACCGCCATCACACAAAATTGTCTGACCTGTTATAAAATTACTGGCATCACTCATTAAAAAAAGTGCTAACTCAGAAACTTCCTCAGGAAGACCATATCGCTCCATAAAACTCTGAGGATCGAAAACATTGTCAGCGGGATTTGAACATGATTGCATATCAGTAGCAATTCTTCCGGGCGCTATTCCATTCACTATTATTCCTTTGGAAGCCAACCTTCTTCCTAATCCTAATGTTAATCCGTTAATATCCCATTTGGTCATTCTGTAGGGGTAGGTTGCTCCCACGAATCCTCCGGCTGAAGAAATATTCAAGATTTTCTTATTTGAGGATTTATTGTTAATCCATCTATCACATACTTTTTGTGTCAGAAAAAACAAGCCTTTTGAATTTGTTGAATAAGCTTTGTCCCAAGTTTCCTCGGTAACATTTGGAAAGATCTCAGAGGAAAGGATGCCAGCATTATTTACCAAAATATCAATTTCCCCCCCTAAAAGCTCTTGGGCGACATTTACTCGATCAGTTACTAAGTGAACCTCACTAATATCCCACACTAAAATCTTTAAACAGTCAGATTTAATCTCTTTAACTACATTTTGCAACTTTTTTTCATTTCTTCCTGTAATTAAAACCGAAGCCCCTTCAGATAAACATTTTTTTGCAATACTCAAGCCAATACCTGATCCTCCTCCAGTGATAAGAATCTTCTTCCCTTGGAGTACCTCACCGCTAGTTATTTGAGCAATACTAACCTGAGTGTGCCCACCGTCTCGCAAAAACTTTCGTAGTGACTTTAACTTTCTAATAAAACCTGTTACTTTATTCATTATTAAACACCTTACAGTAGCTTAGCTTTTTTTACTATCATCAAGAATGAGTGGATAGTTTATAATTGTCCGTTCTATTTCACACAAAATTATTAAGCCACACAACAACTACTTTAGAGACTAAAAAAAACAATTTTAAACACGACTTTTCAAAAAATATTATCCTGCCATTTAGTTTTGTATTAGCACACCAACGTCCATAGTATTCTACAATAGAGCTTACCTTGTTTTCATGTGTAAACTATATATAATATTACCAAAATGAGGAAATGCCGAGCGTATTTTCACTAACAAGACCTTCTTTTGATATGCGAACAAATAATTACATCTTCATATAATCCTCTCATAACTTCCAGGTAAGAGAACAACAGAGGAATATCTTAGTTTACTATCAATCTCATTTATTACTTTCTCAGAAGCTATTTTTAAAGGCTTTAGTTAAAAATTAAAGCTCCTAAATCTAAAGAAACAATTCTCCTTACTTTTTCCTCATTAGTGTTAAAGCATGACTATTTTCAATATTTCAATCTATACAAATTCTCTCTATTGGTTGGGATAGATAGTCAAAATCTATTAACATAAATATTAGTCTTTCAAATCAACCATTCAAGAAACGCATTGCCACATCCACAATTTTAATCATTATGAATTAAAAAACAATGTAAGGTCTTCTTTTAAGCTTTCTAACCTAGGCGAAACAATTTCTTTTAATGATTGCTCAATGTTATCTTTTAGTATTGCTCTATTTGCATATCCCTCTTTCACTTTATTAAATACATCTTCAGTTGACTCATTTACCAAGTCACCTATAAATTCGTATTTTAAAGTTTCATTGAACAAACCATTAAACTTACGACTATAAGCCATTGGTACAACCGGGACACCACTTGAAAAGGCTGCAATTGTTGAATGCATTCTAGCTCCTGTGAAAAAATCAAGTCCACTTATATATGACTTAGCTTCGATTGGACTATTAAACCTTGGTGCTAAAATAATATCTGAATAATCCTTTAAAAGCTCTTTAGAAACGGTACGGTCATTTTCCACATCCCCGTCTGCAGGCAGAACGTGCGGAACTAAATGAACTTGAACGTTTTCTGTTTTCCTAAAATATTCTATAACATCGGTAGTTAACTTTCTATAGTCTGATTTTAAACTAAACTGATTATTTTTAGTGTACCCTCCATTCCATAGCAGACCTGATACGTTTATTCCTACATGGATCTTATTATCCTCAAAAGTATTCCTCTCAAACGGTAAATAAAAAGCTACATCAATAGATTCTTTAACTTTTCTATTATTTAAAATATCATGTGCATATATATAACTTTGCCTATCTCTGGCAAAAAGACATTTAAAATCTTCAATTGCTTTTATAGCTTTTTTCTCAAATCTTTTATTTTCAAAAGGACCAATCGTCTGAGGAAGAAGCATTTGCTTTTTTCTAAAAAATTTAAACAGCCTTTTGGAGTTCAATATCCGATCAAACCTAGACTTACCATATATATCAGCAAAACTATCCCCCTCGCCAATATCTAAAAAATATTCATTAGATAAAGCGGATAAGAAATTATGCCTTTTATATTGCAAAAATAATTTCAAAATAGATTTAACCTTAAAATAATCTAATCCATATAGGTTGTGAAATTCATACTGATTTTTACCAATTGTTATAGAATCATTCGTTGACCTACTACTCCCAATAAATGTAACCTTAAATTCCTGATCATTTTTCCTTAAAACATCCACAACCAAAGCTAAAGCAGAATACCCTAATGCAGCAACTCCCATGTTCGCATTATATGGGTTAGCCCATATTATAGCAACTTTTTTTAACATTCAATTTTTTTGTTTTTATAAACACCAACATACTAATCATATCCAACCCATTAGGCTCAAAATAAAACATTACTAATTCGAATCAAGGGTTAAAAAGTATAATTTAAAAATGCAGCAGAAAGTTTACCAAAGGCATGTACTATCAGACCTTTGGTAGACCTAACCTTACTTGCTCGCTGGATATCTGTTTTCTCAATGAGCCAAGAGAACATTGCTTCGATGGGCTGCCTGACTCTAGAAACAGCTGTGGAAAACAAATCATCTGCGGCTTATATCCTTTGTTTGATAATATCTGGCATGCCTTTTACAGCCTTTACAGGAGTCAGCATTTCTGAATTATACTTTGTTTTCATTTCTTCGTTAAATTCGTAATTCATGTATATTATGTCGCCAAAGAAAGTGCGGTTATACATTTGTGACCATGCTTCTTTGTAGACACTAATATCGTTTACTGATGCAGGAGTATATAGTATTTGCTCAGGGAATGGCAATGTTCCTTCTCTCCTGGAACCCAGCATGTGCAGCTTCATACCATAATAATACATTCCCTTTGTAGAACAATATCCTTTATCGGTTATTTCCCTGGCCACCTTTCCGTTCCGCTTACCCGAACAAGTAACAATAGGCATAGAATCAAGCAAGTTCTGATCGACAATACAATCATTAGGTTGAAAATCCCTAACCAATAACTCCGACAGCCTCGTAAATGCACCATCTAAGCGATTTAAACGGTTATTAAACGCCTGATAAGAACCAAGCTTGGGAAACCAATCCAACAAATAATCACTGGCAAACCTATGAATGTGCTTTACCTTACTATACCCTTGATAATATACACCAAAGAGGTACATGGTCATTATCTCTTAGTCCGTAAAGTCTGGGTTATTGTTATTACTGAAACGTTCACAGTAATATTTTAACTCGTGAAAATAGTCACAGACTAAATCGTATATTCTTATTAAATTGTGGTCCTTATCCTTGAGAATCATATCTGAAAGTCGCTTCGAAAACAACTCTAAGATACTGATTTTCAAGGGTTTTTACAAGTTTAAGCTGCTAGTATTCAGATCCTTAGACCACTTTTTATATTTTATATCCAACCCTTGATTGGCATTACTAATTAATTAACGATTGAAAATTAAGATATTAATTACTTTTTTCTGATAGATTATGATTAATTTACTTCTCGCTATTTTGAGGTTCTAAAATTAGCTCTTACCCAAACCAAACAAATTATATCCTAGGTTGCATAGTGTTTTTTTGTCTAAGATATTTCGTCCATCAAACAAAAATGCAGGCTTCTTCATGACTCTGAATACTTCCTTCCAATCATAATTCTTAAACTCATCCCATTCTGTTAATATTGCAACAGCGTGTGTATCCTCCATGGCTTGATATGGATCGTTGACTATCGTAACCAACCTCCTATTTTCTTCTTCACAACGTGTATTTAAATAATCCAAATCAGTATATACCTGCTCGGCTTTGACTTTGGGATCGTATACAAACAACTCAGCTTGTTCATTTAAAAGGTAATCAGCCACATAAATAGCGGCTGATTCACGCGTATCATTGGTATCCTTTTTAAAAGCCCAACCGAGTATGGCAATTTTCTTACCGGAAACCGTATTGAATAATGTTTTGACAATTTTCTCTGCAAAACGGCGCTTTTGATAGTCATTTAATTTGATTACTTGCTCCCAATATTCAGCTACCTCTTCTAATCCGTAAGAACGTGCGATATATACCAAGTTTAGTATATCCTTCTGAAAGCAGGAACCTCCAAAACCCACCGATGATTTTAAGAATTTAGGTCCAATTCTACTATCTGCGCCAATAGCGTTGCCAATCTCATCCACATTCGCTCCTGATTTTTCACACAAAGCGGAAATTGCATTAATGGAAGAAATACGTTGCGCTAAAAAAGCATTGGCAGTTAATTTAGACAATTCAGAAGACCAAATATTTGTAGTAATTATTCTCTCTCTAGGTAACCATTGAGCATATACATCAGTTAAACATTGAATTGCTTTTAAACCATCCTGATCCTGATCGCCCCCAATCAAAACCCTGTCAGCATGGTGTAGATCTTTTATCGCGGTACCTTCTGCTAAAAATTCAGGATTAGAAAGGACTTTGTATTGAACTCCGTTTCCTTCCGCTTCTAAAATGGTTTTTATAGATTCCGCAGTTCGTACCGGTAATGTTGATTTCTCAACAACAATTTTATCGGATTTGGCAAGTTTAGCTATACTCCTAGCACACAACTCAATATATTTTAAATCAGCAGCCATTCCTTTACCAATACCATAGGTTTTTGTAGGAGTATTGACTGATATAAAGATCATTTCAGCCTCATCTATGGCCTTATCCACATCTGTCGAGAAAAATAAGTTCCTTCCACGAGCTTCGGCTACAACATCGTTCAATCCTGGTTCATATATCGGAAGATTGTCTAAGTCGACGTCATTCCAATCAGCAATACGTTGCTGATTTATATCAACAACAGTGACTTTAATTTCAGGGCATTTTTGGGCTATAACAGCCATTGTTGGTCCTCCTACATATCCTGCACCAATACAGCAAATATGTTTAATTCTATCTGGTATATTCATTCTAATAACATTGCATCTTCCTATAATTGAGATCTTATTCTTGCATAACCTTTAGTAAAGTAAAGGTTATACCGAAGGTTTCTTTGCTTTTAATTCTTCACACCTAAATTTGCTTATGAGTTAAAAAACTACTATTAAAAAGCATTACTAATTCGTCTGATTCACAATAGTAACCACAGTCAATGATAAAGATGCCAATGCACTGGCCATCGAAATCCAAGCCGTAGCTGGAATTGGATTTCGAGGTGGTTTTTGGGGAATCACCACTTCTGAACCCGGCATCACTTTCGGGTATTTCCTAAAAAATATAAATCTACTTTTCGTCGATGCTGCTGCACCATTGGGGTAGATTACATACACTTTTCCCTTTTTGGCATCTAAACTAAAACCTCCACTTTGATCAATATAGTGATTTAATTTTTTCCCCTGAATATAGGTAGCGGACAATGGATTTAATACTTCTCCGGATACTTTTACGGTTTGCAGTTCTTTAGGTACAATTAACTCATCCCCATTTTGCATAAACAGGTCGCTTTTACTCCCTGGGTTTTCCAAAATTTCTTTCAAGTCAATACCAACCACATCAAAACCCATATTCGAAAAAGCTAACGTCGAATCCTTTTGCATCAACTCTTCCCGAAGCCTTTTAACTTTTTGAGTAACCTCCACTTTACGTGTTAACATGGCTCCTTCTGCAAAAGCATCGGGAGACAAGCCACCTGCACGACGAATAATATCCGAGAGTCGTTCTTTCTTGGTCGTTAAACTATAATTTCCAGAATAATTTACTTCGCCTAAAATCTTCACTACTTTGCGGTCTTCATAACCAGGCGACCGCCTTACAAACACCTGATCAAAGGGCATTAACGCAAACCTAGCATCTTCGCCATTCAGTTTCAAGTCACGAGAGATGGAAAACTGATAAACGTGCGCTATTTTATCACCAACCTTTTTCGTCTCCTCATTGGATAACCGCCGTGATATTTCAATGAAAACTTCTGAAGCGGACTCTTTAAAACCACCAGCCTTGAAAACAAGGTCAGATAAAGTCATCTCATCCTGGTAATCAAACTCACCGCTATATTGCACGTCGCCCACGATACTTACCGTTTGAATTTCGCGCAAATCATTTATGGAGGAGATCGTAACAATGTCTTCGCGCTGTAATTCAAAATCAATGGCACCATTCAGCACTTCAGCAACATTAAACGAGATGTTTTTTAACGTGAGGTCTTTGTTCAAGCGGGTGATTAGTCCTCGATTCAAAAACACATCTTCCCTTACACCGTCGGCATTTTCCAGCAGTTGTGACAAAGTTAAACCTTCTGACAACTCATAATTCCCTGGTCTATAAACGGCCCCCTCAATCGAAACCTTGTTTTCAAAACGTTCCAGAATTGGCCCCGCAAAAATACTATCCCCATTGGCTAACAACAGAGAGGAAAAATCCTCACTCTTGACATCTTTAAAGGCACGTTGTCGCGAAGTATTACGATACAATTCGATGCGACTGGTATAGGCATCTTCATTGAATCCACCCGCATATTTTATTAAATTAGCAATGGACTCGCCACTTTTTGCTTCAAACAAACCACTGCGTTTGAACTCACCGCCTACTTTTACACGCTGCTCATAGGTGGGCACCATGATCACATCTGCATCCCGTAGCGAAATATTAACATTTCCATTACCATTAATCAGAAAATCATACACATCCAGGGAGGAAATAACTTCACCGTCACGAATCACTTTTATATTCCGGAAAGAACCATTAGCATTGGGGCCACCAGCCAGGTATAAAGCATTGAACGCACTGGCCGTACCAGGTAAGGTATAGGTGCCAGGGGTAAAAACTTCTCCAATGACATTCACCTTGATGGCTTTAACCGTCCCCATATTAATAGATGCAAAGGTACGGGGCTGGTCATTGACTAAATCGCTATAAATCAAGGTGAGCTTATCAAATATCTTTTTAGAGGCATATTCCTGCGTCAATCCACCTATCTGCACCGGACCAATATTCGGAATATTAATAGACCCATTTCGGTCCACTAGCAATTGGTAACTCTGTTGAGAAGCACCCCATACGTCAATCAGAATTTCATCGCCTCCACCCAAAACATAACTCTTGGAGACCGGAATATTTACATTGGGTTCAAAACTTAACCGCTCATTATTAAAAAATGCAAACCCAAAAATGCGACTATCTATTTTTGAGGGATCCACATCGGCCTTTACAGAAAGTTTAACTTGATTGAAGGATGACGTCTCTGTGGATTGATTCGTTGTCCCAGAAGTACCTCCTGTCATTTTCAGCTCATTCATACGAGCACGCAAAGCACTGATCTGCGCTTGCGACATCCCCCGCGCCTGAGCCAAAGCTATGGCCTCATTTTCGGACAAACCCCGCTTTTCAATTTCTTTAATCATCCTCAAGATCTGATCATCACTCAAATTTTTCACATCCACAGACCGTGGGTCCACATCCTGAGCTGATAAACTACACAATGAGGAGAACACAAAAAGTAGTAGTCCTGCAAATAATAATCGCATGTTCATGAATCGCATAATATTAACTTTCGGGTACGCTTACGCTTCCTGAGTCCCATGTTTCAGATGGTATCAGCAAGCTATCGCTATTAAAACTATATTTCAAACGTCTATTAAGAATAAACAGTCTATTCTCAATCCGGCCGCAAAGGTATACATCACCGATGAAAATTCATCGGAAAATAAACTTTCTTTAACAAAAAAAGAAAATGTTAAATGAATTCCTTTCTATCAAAAGGTTTAATCAACAGTTTCTTCTTTAAAGAAACGCTTTTGAAATAATAATATTATAAGAATACCAAGGGTAATGGCAGAATCCGCAATATTAAAAACAGGCCGAAAGAAAATAAAAGGATTACCACCTACACTGGGAATCCATTCCGGATAACGGCCTTCTACCAATGGAAAATAAAGCATGTCCACCACTTTACCATGCAAAAAGGAGGAATATCCCCCACTTTCTGGCAGTAATGAGGCAATCTGACCATAACTGTGATCAAAAATAATCCCGTAGAATGCGCTGTCAATGATATTTCCAAAAGCACCGGCCAGCACTAAACCTACGCTATAGATTAAACCCTTGGGTGCCCCTTTTTTAGCCAGGTTGTATAGATAATAACCGATACCCCCCACTGCTACAATTCGAAATACACTGAGGAATACTTTTCCAAAACGACCTGCCAATTCCATCCCGAAGGCCATGCCATTGTTTTCCACAAAGTGGATCACAAACCAATTTCCGAATACTGGTATTTCATCGCCTAGCATCATGTTGGTTTTAATCCAAAACTTAGTAAGTTGATCAATAATTAATACAGCAACAATTATTAATACAGATTTTTTGAGTGCAGACATACTATTTCACCACCATTAAATTTATACCCTACCTAACAAATAATCAAAAAGCCGTCAAAATAAGCTCATTTATCTTGTTAGACACATAAACAAGAAGTGACTTAGAACCATTGCCTGATCCTAAGTCACCAAAATAAGTTAAGAACAATATAGACCTCAATATACTTTTCAAAGGCCTGTTATTGGTTTTGCTTTGCTTCCATACTCAAAGTGGCATGAGGCACAGCCCTCAAACGTTCTTTCGGAATCAACTTTCCAGTCACCCGGCAAACGCCATAAGTTTTATTCTCAATGCGTACCAACGCACCCTGAAGATGCTGGATAAACTTCTGCTGACGTTGTGCCAACTTACCGGCTTCTTCTTTCGAAAGTACAGCAGCGCCTTCTTCCAACACCTTAAATGTTGGCGACGTATCCTGTGTATCATTACCATCACCATGGGTAATGGTATTCCTCAGCAATTCATAATCTTTCTGAGCTTTTGCGAGCTTTTGTAGAATTATATTTTTGAATTCCTGAAGTTCTTCATCTGTGTATCGGGTCTTTTCAGCCATACGGATAAGTTTAAATGAATTAGATCTAAATAGTTAGCCGTCCTACAATTTTTCAATCCGCATGTAGGTGGTTATTTCATCATCGATTTCTACGGATTTAGCACCGTTATCGTTACATTTTTCAACTAGTTTTATTTCAGCTGCCAATGTTTGAGAACCAATATACTCATTATATTTCTCAATGGCACCATTAACGCCCTCGTGCTTCTGAATTTCCAGCCTGATTTTATCGGTCACATCAAAACCAGAATCCTTACGCAAGTTTTGAATCCGGTTAACGAATTCTCGCGCAATCCCTTCCAAACGAAGTTCATCCGTCACATTGATATCCATGGCTACCGTTAAGCGCCCTTCATTGGCGACCAACCAGCCCGGAATATCTTCAGATAGGATCTCCACATCTTCTAAAGCCAACTGCAAATCCTGCCCATCAATAGCTATCTGAAACGCACCTGCTTGCTCAAAGGATGCAATATCTTCCTGTCCCATTCCATTTACGGCCCCGGCAATGGCTTTCATCATCTTACCATACTTGGGGCCTAATGTCTTAAAATTAGGCTTAATCTTCTTCACCAACACACCAGCTGTATCCTTTAGATACTCCATCTCCTTCACATTCACCTCGGTCAATACCAAATCCTTGATGGCTTCCAACTGGTGCTCAAAAGCTTCATCCAGGATCGGAATCATGATTCTATTAAGCGGCTGACGCACTTTGATATTCACCTTGCGCCTTAACCCTAAAACCATGGAAGAAATATCCTGGGCATACTTCATCCGTTCTTCCAAACTCACATCAATCAAGTTCTCATCAAAAGATGGGAATTGGGCCAAATGCACGGATACATCAGAATGACGCTGGGATGCTTTATTCAGATCCGTAAACAACTGATCTGCAAAAAACGGTGCAATTGGAGCCGCCAGAAGAGATACGGTTTCTAAACAGGCATACAAGGTCTGGTAAGCAGCTAACTTATCACGATCAAATTCACCACCCCAGAAACGCTTGCGGTTCAAGCGTACATACCAGTTACTTAAATTTTCAATTACAAAATTCTGAATGGCACGTCCTGCACGGGTGGGCTCATAACTTTCGAAGCTCTCGGTCACTTCTTTCACCAAAGAATTCAATAAAGACATGACCCATCGGTCAATTTCAGATCGCTCTTCAACGGGTACGATCGCTTCTTGTCCTGTAAAACCATCAACATTGGCATACAACGAAAAGAAAGAGTAGGTATTATATAGTGTTCCAAAGAACTTACGTTTCACTTCATCCACACCAGCCATGTCAAACTTCAGGTTATCCCAAGGTTGTGCGTTGGTAATCATGTACCATCTTAAAGGATCGGATCCCTGCTCATCAATCACGGTAAATGGATCAACGGCATTGCCCAATCGCTTCGACATCTTATTACCACTCTTGTCCAACACCAAACCGTTAGATATGATATTTTTAAATGCTACTGTATCAAATAACATGGTGGCGATGGCATGCAGCGTAAAGAACCAGCCGCGTGTTTGATCAACACCTTCAGCAATAAAGTCGGCTGGATACACATGATCGAAGCCTTCCTTATTTTCGAATGGATAATGCATCTGTGCATAAGGCATAGCTCCTGAGTCAAACCACACGTCAATCAAATCCAATTCACGACGCATGGGTTCGCCATTATCAGCTACCAAAATTACCTCGTCCACATAAGGCCGGTGCAAATCAATTTTGTCGTAATTTTCTTTTGAATTATCTCCGTTTTTAAATCCTTCAAACGGATTTTTCTCCATCAAACCAGCCTCCACAGCTTTATTGATTTCAGCCATTAACTCTTCTACCGAGCCAATACACTTCTCCTGTGTACCATCTTCAGTACGCCAGATGGGAAGTGGTGTTCCCCAGTAGCGCGAACGGCTTAAGTTCCAGTCTACCAAATTCTCCAACCATTTTCCAAAACGACCACTTCCGGTAGAAGCTGGTTTCCAGTTAATGGTTTTATTCAGCTCGATCATGCGATCGCGTACTGCCGTTGTTTTAATAAACCAGCTATCCAACGGATAATACAAGATCGGTTTATCCGTACGCCAGCAATGGGGATAGTTGTGGACATGCTTCTCTACCTTGAAAGCCTGGTTTTCTTTTTTCAACATCACAGCCAAATCCACATCTAAGGTCGCATCCTCATCAGATAGACTTTCATCGTAGGCATTCTTCACAAATCGGCCGGCATACTCACTGTATTTTTCAACATCAACACTATCCGCAACAAACTGAGGATCCAAATCTTCGATCTTGAAGAATTTACCGGTCCGGTCCACCATTGGCTGACGCTTTCCTTCCCGGTCAATTAAAATCAAAGGTGCAATCCCGGCGATTTTAGCCACCCGGTCATCATCAGCTCCAAAAGTAGGCGCGATGTGCACAATTCCGGTACCATCTTCAGTGGTCACAAAATCACCAGTGATCACACGAAAGGCATCCCCATCAGGTTTGACCCATGGCATCAATTGCTCATAGTAGGTGCCCTCCAGATCACTTCCTTTAAATTCGGCTAATATTTGATATGGTACTTTTTTGTCGCCCGGCTTATAATCTTCAAATGCAAGCTCTGCATTCTTGGGATTAAAATAATTAGCCAATAAATCTTTGGCTAAAATCACTACTTGGGGTTCACCGGTATAAGGATTGAAAGTTTCTACTTTCAGATAGCTTATTTTTGATCCTACAGCCAGGGCAGTATTCGAAGGCAAGGTCCATGGTGTAGTTGTCCAGGCTAAAAAATACAGATCTGCGTCCACACCTGCAAACAACTTTTCTGATGTTTCATTGCGAACAATCTTAAACTGAGCTGTACAAGTCGTGTCCTTCACGTCGCGGTAGCAGCCCGGCTGATTCAACTCGTGCGTACTTAAACCAGTCCCGGCAGCAGGCGAAAAGGGCTGAATGGTATAGCCTTTGTACAACATGTCTTTCTTGTACAATTCTTTAAGCAAATACCACAACGTCTCAATGTATCGATTATCGTAAGTAATGTAGGGATCTTCCATATTGACCCAATACCCCATTTTGTGAGTTAAATCTTCCCACATATCGGTGTATTTCATCACATCTTTCCGGCAGGCCTGATTGTACTCCGCAACAGTAATGGTCTTACCAATATCTTCTTTGGTAATACCCAACGTTTTCTCCACACCCAATTCCACGGGCAGACCATGTGTATCCCAACCAGCTTTACGTTTCACCAAATAACCTTGCTGCGTTTTAAAACGGCAGAAAATATCTTTAATGGTACGCGCCATCACATGGTGAATACCCGGCATTCCATTGGCAGAAGGTGGGCCTTCATAAAACACAAATGTCGGTTTCCCCTCTCTCGTCGAAATACTTTTTTCAAACGCCTGATTCTCTTCCCAGGTTTTTAATACATCTTTATTAACCTGTGCTAAATTCAATCCTTTATATTCCGGAAATTTCGCGCTCATCGATCACTATATTTTTAGCCTAAATTTTAAAAAGTCTACAAATATAGATTTTGACTTAAACAAAAGCAAATCAAAACATCTTTCCATTTAAATGATATTGAGCAGGCTCTTCTTCTGAGTCCCAAATACTATTAAACTTTCACCTCAAACTAAAATTCATGTTTGAAAATCAGATCATGGAAATTAATTTACATGCCTCCCTGAATGTCCATTCACCAAGGCTGGAGAGACATCCATCAAAAAAAAGTAATACTTCATCATTAACCCCTTAAGTTATTTCCTTATTTTTGCAGCCACAATTGATAACATTCTAATAAACAACTAAATATTTAAACAATGAGACGTATCGTCATTGCACTTGTTGCATGTTTGGCCTTTGGCAGTGTTATGAAAGCACAAAATGTTCAACTTCACTATGATTTTGGTGAGGACCGTAAAATGGTCACTACCACTTTAGAAATGTTTAAGCCTGACAAATACGGTAGCACCTTTTTCTTTGTAGATTTAGACTACAGCAGTGATGCCAGAGATGTTGACAATGGGGTATCATTAGCTTATTGGGAAATTGCCCGTAGTTTTAAGTGGAACGAAACACAAAAGTTTGAACCTCGCATTGAATTTAACAGTGGAGTTGGCCGAGGCGATGGTTTTACATTCCCTATCAACAATGCCTGGTTAATTGGTGGGCAATATACGTTTAACAATGCAGACTTTTCAAAAGTATTGACACTACAGGCCAACTATAAATACATTAAAGATGCTGAAGATGCATCGTTTCAGTTAACAGCTGTGTGGGGCTTGCATTTTTTAGACAGAAAACTTTCGTTTACTGGATTTGCTGATTTCTGGAAACAAGAATCTTTTGGGGGGGACTTTGTTTTCTTAACAGAACCACAAATCTGGTATAACGCCTGCGAAAACTTTTCATTCGGAAGTGAAATCGAAGTAAGTAACAATTTCGGAAAAGAAGGCTTCATGGTCAATCCAACCTTGGCAGCCAAGTGGACTTTCTAACACCTATTTGATAATCCTATAAAATAAACTAAAAAGATGTTAGAAAAGTTTTTCAAACTCAAAGAAAATAAAACGGATATACGTACCGAGATCATAGCCGGTGTTACCACCTTTATGACCATGGCCTACATCTTAGCCGTGAATCCAGGAATTTTATCTGCCACCGGAATGGATCAGGGAGCTGTATTTACAGCCACAGCGCTATCTGCTGCCATTGCCACGCTGGTTATGGCCTTACTCGCCAAATTGCCTTTCGCCTTAGCCCCAGGCATGGGATTAAACGCCTTCTTTGCCTTTACCGTTTGTATTGGCATGGGACACACCTGGCAATTTGCTTTGACTGCTGTATTTCTGGAAGGAATCATTTTTGTCCTCCTGACAGCCTTCAACATCCGCGAACTCATCATCAAAGCCATCCCCATCAATATTAAACATGCTATTTCAGTAGGTATTGGTTTATTCATAGCACTGATTGGTTTTAAAAATGCAGGAATTGTAATTGGTAATGATGCTACACTGGTGCATCTGGGAAGCATTATAGACATAACAAACAATGCCTCACCTGTAGTGGCACTGATCACCTTAATAATTACCGGAGCCCTTCTGGCACGTAAGGTAAAAGGCGCCCTTCTCATTGGAATATTTGTCGGAACAGTTGTTGGAATACCGTTTGGAGTCACTCAATTGCCTACTTCATTTGAATTAACACCGCCATCCCTATCACCCATTTTTGCAAAATTTGAATGGACTCAAATTTTTACAATGGATATGGCTCTGGTTCTTCTAACCTTCCTTTTTGTAGATTTATTCGATACTGTGGGTACGCTTATTGGCGTTTCATCCAAAGCAAACATGCTGGATAAAGACGGTAAGATTCCACGCGTAAAACAAGCGCTATTTGCTGATTCCATCGGAACTACTTTGGGTGCCGTATTAGGTACTTCTACAGTGACGACCTATGTTGAAAGTGCAGCAGGCGTTAGCGAAGGAGGAAGAACCGGATTAACAGCTGCCACAACAGGTATCCTGTTTTTACTGGCACTGTTTTTTTCGCCTATATTCCTGATGATACCGTCAGCAGCTACTGCAGCCATTTTAATACTGGTTGGCGTAATGATGTTCACGCCAATTACAAAAATTGATTTGGACGACTACACCGAATCCATCCCGGCATTCCTTACAATTGTAATGATGCCATTTACCTTCTCAATTGCTGAAGGCATCGTTTTTGGTATGTTATCCTATGTAATTTTGAAAATTATCACCGGACGGTTTAAAGATATTTCAATAGTTGGCGTATTACTGGCTTTGCTATTTATCTTCAAATTCTTCATCGACTAATTTCGATAATTCTGAATATCACAAGCGTCTTTGCATTGCAGAGACGCTTTTTTTTAGTTGGCACTACCACCCTATCAATTTCGATTTTCCATTTCCATTTGGCGGGCCACTTCGCCGCAGGCTCAGCGCCGGGCTTTCCACTCCTACTCCTCGCCAGAAAATTCCATTTTAAACAGGTCATTTGGCATCGCTGCGGGGTATCCGCTGCAATCCCTGCCCAATACCCAAAACCTCCTGCATACCCCCTTAAAGAATCGACAAGAGCCAAAGTTCATTCCACCACTCGTAGTTAGTAAAACGACATTGACTCCTTCGCCAGCTAACCTTCCCTAAACACCACCCAAATCACGAGCCAGCAAAACCACCATCAACAGTCATGGCTAGCCTTTTGCCATCCTAACAACAACATCCTTGTGCAGAAAAAGAGCGTCGTGAAGGTCATGAACAAGGTTTTCATGGTGAGGAACGGCGTCGTTGAGGAGAGGAAACAAATTTTTGAGGTGGCGAACGGCGTCGTTGAGGTGGCGAACGAAGTTTTTGTGCTCACGAACGCCGTCAACCAGGTAACGAATGGCGTCGACAAGCGCAGGAACGACGTTTTGGAGGGATCGAACGCGATTACTGAGGTAAAACAAGAAATCCATGCGGTAACTAATGGGATTTCCATAGAATGGTAGGGTTTCCAGCCGTTAGACGCTGGCACATTATCCTTTAGTAACCTTAATCCACAGCCCTTTGCGGCTCTCGGCGAAAGTGTATAAACGCAAAAAATCCGATACGCTTGCGCGTATCGGATTCTCTTTTAAAAAAGGCGGCGACCTACTCTCCCACTTCTACGCAGTACCATCGGCGCTGACAGGCTTAACTTCTCTGTTCGGAATGGGAAGAGGTGGAGCCCTGTCGCTGTAACCACCTGAATGTCTTATCTGGTGCTTAGTATCTGGTCAG
>CALNXQ010000005.1:735000-1457500 GCA_942490535.1 uncultured Marinilabiliaceae bacterium | reverse complement strand
ATCGGTCTCTCAGGAGTATTTAGCCTTACCGGATGGTCCCGGCTGATTCACACAGAATTTCTCGTGTTCCGCGCTACTCAGGATACTCGCCTCTTTTCTTGTATTACGTGTACAGGATTATCACCTTCTCTGATCCAACTTTCCAGTTGGTTCCACTTCTACGCAAATCGATTATGCAAGTCCTACAACCCCAATATTGCCGAAACAATATTGGTTTGGGCTAATTCCCGTTCGCTCGCCGCTACTTAGGAAATCACTTTTGTTTTCTCTTCCTCCGGGTACTTAGATGTTTCAGTTCCCCGGGTTTGCTTCCATTGCTGGATACTATGTCTTCAACATAGTGGGTTGTCCCATTCGGAAATCTACGGATTAATAGTTATTTGCACTTCCCCGTAGCTTATCGCAGCTTATCACGTCCTTCATCGCCTCTGAGAGCCTAGGCATTCCCCGTACGCCCTTATTTACTTTCTTTTTACACCGTAATTGGTGTTTATGATTTTGATTTGTTTGCCAATATGTCAATGATCGTTTTGCTGCTAATTCAGCTTGTGCTTCAGTCAGTATCTCAATACCGATGAACCTTCTTTTCACTAAATTTGTGGATAAGTACTTTTACGTATCCTAATTATGTCTTTTCTAAAGCTCCTTTTTTTAGTCTTTAGCTAAAAAAGTGGAGAATAACGGAGTCGAACCGTTGACCTCCTGCGTGCAAGGCAGGCGCTCTAGCCAGCTGAGCTAATCCCCCATTTTTCAGTGAGCAGTGAACATGAAACAGTTATCAATGCTGGTAACTGTTAACGAAACTACTGTCAACTGTTTTTGGTAGTCCCGGGCAGATTTGAACTGCCGACCCCTACATTATCAGTGTAGTGCTCTAACCAACTGAGCTACGGGACTGTGCAGTGTCGCATCCTTCCCGTAACTGGGATGTGCTTTACTGATGTTGGATGAGTACAGGTAAAAGATACATCCTAAAAAGGATAAAACATCTCTCCAGAAAGGAGGTGTTCCAGCCACACCTTCCGGTACGGCTACCTTGTTACGACTTAACCCTAGTTACCAGATTTACCCTAGGCCGCTCCTTACGGTTACAGACTTCAGGTACCCCCGGCTTCCATGGTTTGACGGGCGGTGTGTACAAGGCCCGGGAACGTATTCACCGCATCATGGCTGATATGCGATTACTAGCGAATCCAGCTTCACGAAGTCGGGTTGCAGACTTCGATCCGAACTGAGACCGGTTTTGGAGATTCGCATCTGGTCACCCAGTAGCTGCCCTCTGTACCGGCCATTGTAACACGTGTGTAGCCCTGGACGTAAGGGCCGTGCTGATTTGACGTCATCCACACCTTCCTCGCGGTTTACACCGGCAGTCTTGTTAGAGTGCCCACCATTATGTGCTGGTAACTAACAACGTGGGTTGCGCTCGTTATGGGACTTAACCCGACACCTCACGGCACGAGCTGACGACAACCATGCAGCACCTTGAAGAGTGTCCGAAGAAAAGCCTATCTCTAAGCCTGTCACTCCCCATTTAAGTCCAGGTAAGGTTCCTCGCGTATCATCGAATTAAACCACATGTTCCTCCGCTTGTGCGGGCCCCCGTCAATTCCTTTGAGTTTCATTGTTGCCAACGTACTCCCCAGGTGGATTACTTAATGCTTTCGCTTTGTCGCTTACGGTGTATTGCAAACAACTAGTAATCATCGTTTACGGCGTGGACTACCAGGGTATCTAATCCTGTTCGATACCCACGCTTTCGTGCCTCAGCGTCAGTTACAGTTTAGTAAGCTGCCTTCGCAATCGGTGTTCTGTGATATATCTAAGCATTTCACCGCTACACATCACATTCCGCCTACCTCAAATGTACTCAAGATTACCAGTATCAAAGGCAATTTTACGGTTGAGCCGCAAACTTTCACCCCTGACTTAATAATCCGCCTACGCACCCTTTAAACCCAATGAATCCGGATAACGCTTGCATCCTCCGTATTACCGCGGCTGCTGGCACGGAGTTAGCCGATGCTTATTCGTATGGTACCGGCAAATATCTACACGTAGACATATTTCTTCCCATACAAAAGAAGTTTACAACCCATAGGGCAGTCTTCCTTCACGCGACATGGCTGGTTCAGGCTTGCGCCCATTGACCAATATTCCTCACTGCTGCCTCCCGTAGGAGTCTGGTCCGTGTCTCAGTACCAGTGTGGGGGACCTTCCTCTCAGAACCCCTAGACATCGTCGACTTGGTGAGCCGTTACCTCACCAACTATCTAATGTCACGCATGCCCATCTTATACCACCGGAGTTTTAATTATAAATAAATGCTTATTCATAATGTTATGCGGTATTAATCCGAATTTCTTCGGGCTATCCCCCGGTATAAGGTAGGTTGCATACGCGTTACGCACCCGTGCGCCGGTCGTCAGCGGTCCGAAAACCCTGTTACCCCTCGACTTGCATGTGTTAGGCCTGTCGCTAGCGTTCATCCTGAGCCAGGATCAAACTCTTCGTTGTATAAAAAATCTTAAATACTTTCAAGATCCCTTATCCTTCTTGACTTTAGGACTTCTCTTTTACCTTCTAATTCATTATATAATTAGGTACTTATCCAATATTTTCAAAGATCGTTTATTAACTTCTTCAAGTTAACATCTTAGTGTAGATACATCCAGAATCGAACTGAATCTTTTAACCATTATATCCGTATCATGCTTTTACTTTTTGTCGCAACACTCATTAGCGAAGCGGCTGCAAAGGTAAGTGATTTTGTTGTTTTCAACCAAACTTTTTTTGAAGTTTTTTTGATTTAATTTTCGATGTTATTTCCGATTAAATCCTACTCTCAAAATACCTTTGCCAATACTTTCTTAATTTCGCTGCAACCCTTGCTGCAACTGACTTTCATTGTTTTGAAAGCGGCTGCAAAATTAGCGTTTCTTTTTTAAACCACCAAATCTTTCTTGAAGTTTTTTTTTCATTCCTTTTTCCGGCTCCCGGTTCGCTTTGCCAACCTGCTTTTAAAAACAATTGTTTCTTCTCAAAAGTTCGTTTCAGTATTTCAAAAAAATCAAAACCTCGTGGGCTTTTCAGCGTGCTTTTCCGTTCAAAGCGGGTGCAAAACAACGGTTACTTTTTTACATTTCCTAATGCTTGGGGGAAGTTTTTTAAGACTTCTAGGATTGACACCTGTGGGTGTGGTGGTTACAAAGAAAATAAATTAAGATTTATTGTTTTGAAGGTATAAATAATCCAAATGATATAGGATTCGAACACTAAAACTATTCGTTTGCGGCACATCAAATATACTTTTAAAATTACTGAAATAATCCGAGGGCAAATCATCATCATTACTATATATATTATTCTTCCAGACAAAAGACAATTGACTCCCAGGTGCAAAATGCCACTTATAACCCATATCAATATTAAAGGAATTCATGCGAATATTATGCTCCTCCTGATAAGGGTCGGTTTCCAAATTACCGGATTTCAACAATCGATAAAACGCCTCTTGGTAATTAGCTTTTGACCAATAGTGCCGTACTCTGAGCGTAAAGGTATTCAAATTATTAAATGAGTATCTGGACTCGAGTACATTCACAACGGTAAACTTGTCTCTAATCCCAAAGTAAATATTGTCTTCATTCCCGTTTGCTTCTGAATCAACATATCCAGGCTCGTTGTCATAGAAATCAACGCGCGTCTCAAAAACAGACAGACCTCTTTTTCCAAGCCTGACCCTTGGACTAACTTCAATACCATATTCCCTTTTATCAGTAAAGTTAGTGTGCGCTTCATACCTTAGGTTTACATCCAGTGCAAACAGTTTTCTATAATCAGTTGAAATGAAGCCTCCAAGGCTCCATGAGGGTTCTTTATAGTAATAATACCCATTCACTCGTGGCTCTGAAAAATCTTTATAACCAATTGGATTGATATTCCCCCTCAAGGAGAGGGTCATATAATTACGGAAGGTCGCTCTTGTTTGCACGTATAGGTTAGCTCCTTTAAATACATACGGTTTGTACTGTGTGTAGGCCCCAAGATACAGTGAAGCGGTCCAATTAATAAAAGCACCAAAAGGCTCAATTGTTCGATATGACAATCCACCTTCTAATTCAGTATAATTATTCTCCCTTAAATAACCCATGTCATTTATTTCGTAGTTATCTGTAACAACAGCCACTCCAATATTATGCCTTAGCTGACCTTGCACCTTCGCATATCCCAACTCGCTATGCACACCAAAGTCGTCATTTAGGTTGTGATTAAATATTTGAGAGGTAATAAACTTTCCATTTAAAGCATAGGTATTTTTTTTATTGGCCAAACGCATTTCAGACCCTGTCACATTAGCTGTATAATAATCATTTCCACGATACATGTTTGTATTAAAAAAACTAAAATACGATTGGTTTTTTAATGCCTTCTCGATCACTAACATGTTATAATTGGTAATGGGTTGAGTAAGCACTTCTCGTTTATCGTTAGAGATAGTATCCCTTACTTCAGCAAAAGATCGGCGAGAAATGGCATTAAAAAAACCAAGGCCTATTCCATTATCCGTTTTACCCGAAATTTTAGTCGCATTATACAGCTGCGATTGAATGGGGCTATTAGTAATTATTTCACTAATCACCAAAGAATCAGATACACTACCTTTTAGAAACGGACGTCCACCGATCCGGCGACTGTAAAAGATACCTCCCCTTTGAAACATCTCCACTCCTTCAGTGAAAAATTGACGATTCTCTTTATATTTAATTTCGAACGGTGACAAATTTAAAACTTGATCATCTGAAGCTACTTGCCCAAAATCAGGAATCAACATCATATCTAAAGTGAATGATTCATTGATTCCGTACTTCATATCCAGGCCGCCTCTAAAGTTGGTCTCCCAATTATTTGTTTGTTCATCATGCGTCACATATGCGGATAAATAAGGTGCGAAGAACAAGCGAACGGGAGGTTTGATGTTTTTAATACCTGCTAAGCTCCCATTTTGCCGAACCAAGCCATCAATCTTAGCGTCAATAGGATTCCAGGTTGTATTCTGACGGTGCCTGTATATATTCCGAATAAAATTGACACCCCAATCATTTGAATGATCAGCCGTAAAACGGATTGCTGAATAGGGAATTTTAATTTCAACTTGCCACCCATCTTCCGTCATCACAACCCTACTATCCCAAACAGCATCCCATGATGTATCTTCTCGCCTCCAACTTTGATCATTGGCTTTCAAATCCATCTGAACACCTGCCGCAGACACAAAAAAACCAAAGGCATTAGTGCCTTCGTTGAAGGGATCCAGATAAAACCCAAAATAATCAACATTATCAAATTCGTCACGTGGCGAGAGAGTGGTTAATATACTATCCACTGCTGTATCGTAGAGTGTTGCTCCTACATAAAGCGCATTATCATCGTACAACACCTTAACTTCAGTCTCTTGCCATGCAGGTTGTCCATTATACGGTTCAATCTGAAAAAAATCATTTGCCACTTCAGAATTAGACCAATCTACCTCATTTAGATAACCATCAACCTTGATGGTGTTTGTGGTACGATTAGCAATTGTTTCTTTTCTTTCAGCATTTTGAGCTAAACTGACCGACAATGCAATAAATAGGATAATTCCTGTATGTATAATTCTTTTCATGCTTCTGAGAACAACAAAATTGGTTGTCGCAAAAGTATAATTATGTTTCAATGCAATCAACACTATTAACAAATCGTTAACAAGAAACTACTTAAACCTAAAAATGAACCACACAATCAACATTGAAAGAATCACTGACAGAATTATCGCCCAGAGATTTACAGTCCTATACTTAACTTGTGTCACATAATCCTTATATTGAAACATATTATCATTGAATTGCCACTCTGCTGTATTGTTACTAATTACATGCGCATTTGAGTCATATAGTAATCCGGGCACCTCAATTTCCGTTTTGATAGTTCGTCCATCACCAAGAAAAATCAAATGATCAAGTGACTTTGAAAATTCATTGAAAACACCGGCATTATAGGCCTCTTGTATCCATGTTGATTTATTCAGAATATCGGCTTGCTGACACAGTTCGTCAATCTCAATATCACTATCATCAGAGCTCAGTATTAATTGTTCTATTTCACTTTTTAGATTCTCTCTATCAAGCTCAATACCATGGGCATTGGAATAATTATCAAGAATCCTTATAAACTCATCACTCACCGAAGTAGCGAGAAACTGAAAAAACTGCTCTTCAGCTTGTTCTTCAAAAACTTTTTTCTCCTTCTCAGAACAGTTCTCAGTCACAGTTGTATCACCTAGTACCAGATGTGCATACTGTTCCGGCGACAGGAACGTATCAATTGAAAGATTTGAAAACGGAAACTTTTTCAGAAACACTTCTTCATATGCATGATACGTGTAAAACCACTTAAAATGCTTTGAATAAACTGCCGCTATGTTTTCACACCCTAGCGTATCTACATCACGATAAAGTGTTGCTTGAACTTCGGCCCAGGATGAGAAGGTACGTTGCGCTGAAGCAATAAACAATGTATCACCATCGATAGAATCTATGATACTGCTGTATTCAATCTGCCATTGCGAATTTAATTCAAAAGGAAACGGATTATTAAACACTTTTGCAGAATCACCGATTGCCTCAACTATTTTGAAAATAGACCCATCCGGGTTTATGCGAGTAAAATATTTGATTTCCATATCGCCACAAGCCGTCATCAATCCAAACAAAATAATTGCTATAATCTTAACTTTCAGCCTCATAACACCCTATTTTAGTTAAATAATTGACACACACGATAATCATGTTTTAATTGCCAAACTGACAATTTCAACTCCCCTTCTGTAATAAACACGTCATATTTGTCGGGATACAACTTCTTCAGCGCTGATAAAAAACGTTGCACTTCATAAAAAAATGTTGAACTATTGTTTTTTAAATAGATTAAATCATCCAGTGTTAGATAAATAGTTCTACCGTCCATTCTAAAATCAGGTGCTTCCTCCTTCATACTTTCAAGCCACACATCCAGTGTTTCCTGACATTCCATTTCAGACACAGTGGAAACATGCTCAACACCAGTCTGGGTTAATAAGGCCAAACGCTGGTTTTGAATCGTCAGTTCCTGCCAGGCCAAATTAGCGATCCCAATGAATAAAAGAATAGATGCTGCCACACGCATCCAACCACCTATTTGGTTATTGTGAAGTGCATAAAGGGGCGCATTCTGTTGTATTTGAGCCATCACTTTTGCATGCACCGATTCTTTATTCTTTAAAATTGGTTTCTGCTCCCTTAGCTTTAATATCAATTCATTGTACTCTTTATCCTTCATCATACTTCACTTTTTAAATAGATTTCCAACTGCTGGCGCACCTTCTGCCGTGCCACATAAAGATTATCTTTAATCTTCTTCTCTGAATAACCTGTAATTGCAATCACTTCGGAAACCTCCATTGATTCGAGATCACGCAAAACAAATATTGTTTTCTGCTGCGGCGATAGTAGCCGACAAGCTTCCTGAATCATTTGCCCCAGTTCTTTGTTGACCAGATCATCTGTTTCCTGCTTACACCAGGTTTTATCGGCCACCTTCAACTCGTCCATATTGGCCCATCTCTTCTGTTTTTTCATCCAATCCAGACTTAACCGGGTACCTATTGTATGCAACCAGGTAGTAAATTTACTTTTTGATGGATTATATTTACCAATGTTTTGCCATGCCTTTACAAATGCGTCCTGAACAAGATCTTCGGCATATTGCTCATCATTGACCAATCGGAAGACAATAGAGAACAAATAATCACTATAGCACATCACCAATTGCCCATACGCCTCAGTATCTCCTTCCTGGCATTTTCTAATCAATGCAGCTGTATCAATATGCATTTGCTTTCAGTTTTGTATAATGATACTGTAATAATACAAGAAGGTCGAAAAGAAAAAAAATTAACTGAAAATCCATTTCCCAAACAACTAAAGCGAAAGAAGGGTCAGCCAAAAAAAAACCGGGGTGAACCTTTCTCCCCGGGCTATACTTTCTTATTGATATTCCTTTTATAATTTCTGAATTAATTGCATAAAGAGCTGAATTAATCCTTTCTCTGCTTTACCAGCTACTTCCAGTATCTCCTGGAGACTAACCGGATGCAGATTATCCGGGTCACATTCATCTGTTAATACAGAAACAGCCACACACGGTAAACCGATGTGATTGGCAACAATGACTTCAGGCACTGTAGACATCCCAACAGCATCGGCACCGATTATTTTTAGGTAACGATATTCAGCCCTTGTTTCAAGATTGGGTCCGGGCACCGATGCATAGACTCCTTTATGCAAGGTAATGTTTGCTTCTTTGGCGATTTCAACCAAAAGCTCGTTAATCCGCTGATCATAAGGCTGACTCATATCCGGGAAACGGGGCCCCATCTCATCCATATTTTTACCCGTTAATGGATTATCCGATAACAAATTGATGTGATCATCCAGCAACATCAGGCTACCTTTTTTGAAGTTGAGATTGACAGCTCCTGCAGCATTAGAGATTAACAACTGTTGTATCCCTAACAACTTCATGACGCGTACCGGTAGTGTAATCTGCTGCATGGAGTAACCTTCATAATAATGAAAACGCCCCTGCATGGCTAGGATCTTCTTCCCTTCGAGTTCTCCATAAATCAAAACACCCTTATGTGATTCAACAGTTGATACCGGAAAATGAGGTATATCAGCGTAACTAACCTTGTCAATTATCTTTATTTCATCAACAAGTTTTCCAAGACCAGTGCCCAGGATGATTCCTACAGAAGCATCCGTAAAGCCTTTTTCTTTGAGGAATGATGCTGTTTCCTTTACTATTTGGTAATTCATTACAATAATTATTGGTTCTATTGAAATTTTAATATCTGATTAATGTGATTAAAAAAAATCGCATCTGCAACACTTTCTGGTAATCCTAACTCATCCAAATGTTGTTTGATAGCTTGTCCCCATGCCTTTGCACCATTCCTATCTCTCGCAAAATTTTCATAGGCAGTGTAGCCAATTTGCTGGGTAGCTTCTCCAAACCATCTGAAAATTTCATGATAGCATCTTGCTGCAATCCTTGTTTCTTTTATCTCGTCATAACAATGGTCGATAATATCTGTCAGCTCTTCCAATGAGTGTAACTGCCGTCCAAAGGTGGTCGCCATCCACTGTGAAAAGGTACTGTTTTGTAGATTATTGACCGCATTTAACAAATAATCACCTTGTTCAATTGAATATTCTTCGGACATATGCTGTTCGATAGAGGCATTAAGTTCTCGATATTCTTGCTTAGCCTTTTCAACTTCACTTTTACTACAAACAATACACGCATACAATAGATCCTCTTCATTGTTAAAAAAAAGCCGCCAAGGATATCCTGGGTCTTGAATCTTAATGGCAGAAACATTGAGTCCAACAAGGCTTCCATAGCTTAAATACACCAGCGAGGATGATACCTCTGATTTTTTTATTTGGAATGTATTCAACCCATTTCTTAGTAACGCTAATTGTAATGGCAGAATGAATAATACTCTTTCATTCCAAACCAGACTCGATTTCCCGTCCTGATGTTTCCGCTCCTGAAAGGGGTAATTTGTATACACCCTTTTCTGACGCCATGACAATCGCCTGCCTTCCCAATGCACTTTGACCGTATTGATAAGATAAGGATAGTGAAAAAACAACTTATTGATCTGATCTTGCGCTTCTCTTGCAGACTTTTTATCGGGAAGTTGATCCTTATTAATCGATAATTTTATAGGGATTGGATAGTTGAGCAAATTGAGCATTAGCATAGCATAAGTTTTAAACACATAGATAACAGTGCAAAAATACTTATTTGTTGTTAGCCATAACCTTGTCCGATTTGTTTATTATTTTTAAGCCGATCTAAACTCAATAACAATGAAACTTCGAAAATTTTTATTTATCCTTTGGGCTGGCATTTTATTTGTAATGGCAGGTTGCGAAGATGAAAACTTGGCACCAGCCGACGTTAGAGCAATCAATCATTTCATAAAAGACAATATGAGTTCTGCCTATTTATGGAATCTAGAAATGCCAAATCTGAATCCCAACAAACACTTTGATTCTGAAAAATACTTCAATGAACTTCTTTTTGATGAAATCGACCATTGGTCATTCATTACTAACGATTATAATGGTCTTCAAAAATACTTCTCCGGCATTCGTAAATCAATGGGCCATTCTTTTCGACTATTTAGGAAAGAAACGAATCCTGATGAATTAATTGGATTCATCGAATATGTTTACCCGGATTCACCAGCAGAAAGGGCTGGGTTAAAAAGAGGTGACATGTTCAATATAATTAATGGGCAAGAATTAACGGTCACTAATTACATTGAATTACTGGATCGTGATCAATATACCGTAACCTTTGGCATTTTTAATAGTGACGATTCGATTACTCCTTTAAGCCCATCGGTTGAATTAGTAGCGGAAGAGCTCAGTACAAATCCAATACTTGTGCATAAGGTCCTCGAACATGCTGGTCATAAAATTGGGTACCTGGCCTATACTTCATTTATTGATGATTACAACTCCCAATTAGAATCTGTCTTTGCAGAATTCAAAGCTGCCAATATTGAATCATTAGTACTAGACTTGAGGTATAATGGTGGCGGTGCCATATCTACAGCGATTTTAATGAGTAGTATGATAGCTCCTTCAAGTGAAATCAATGAAGTATTCATTCGCACTGCATACAACGATAACCTGAATAGTTATTTTAACAGAGAAAACAATAATGATCCTGAATTCTTTATTGATCGATTGCAAACCAACACCAACAATCTGAACTTAGAAAAAATTGTAGCACTCACAACTTACAAAACCGCTTCTGCTAGCGAAATGGTGATGTATGGCTTAAGCCCCCACATGGAAGTATATCACATCGGAGAACAAACGCATGGTAAATATTACGGTTCAATCACTATCTCTGATCCTGAAGAGAAGCACAATTGGGCGATCCAACCAATAGTAATGCGTGCTGAAAATGAAGATAACTCTATTAACTATACCCATGGTCTCGTACCTAATGAAGAGGTTACTGACTTCTTGCAGGCCAATAGCATTTACGAATTAGGTGATGTGAAAGAAGATTTTCTGGCAAGAGCACTCCGTTACTTAACAGGAGTTACACCAGATGGGGCGTATTTAAAAACAGCACGAATATCTCCTCTCAGCCCAATTAATAAAGACCTGGAAATTGAACACCCACTCAAATACGATATGCAATTATCGTGGAAATAAAACAAAGGAAAGGGCCTCACGAGGCCCTTTTTTATTGTGAATCTTTTACTTTCTTAAACAGTTTGGATGCAAAAATAAAGTCCTCCAACTGTTGATTTTTAACATTAAATATATCGTCTTTAGTACCTTCCCACTGCTTTTCACCTTCATATATAAAAATAATTTTCTCTCCAATTCCCATCACTGAATTCATATCATGCGTGTTGATTATTGTAGTCATTCCAAATTCATGAGTGATCTCTTGAATCAGCTCATCGATCACGATCGATGTACGTGGATCCAAACCAGAATTGGGCTCATCACAAAACAAATATTTGGGATTGAGCGAAATGGCCCTTGCAATCGCCACACGTTTCTGCATGCCGCCGCTAATTTCCGACGGAAACAATTTATTTGCATTCTCAATCTTAACTCGCTCCAGACAAAAATTGGTACGCTCCAACTTTTCCTCTTCAGAAAAATTTGTAAACATATCTAAAGGAAATTTGACATTTTCCTCCACAGTCATAGAATCAAATAAAGCAGATCCTTGGAATAACATTCCGATTTCCTGCCTCAACTTTTTGCGCTCTCTATTATTCATATTTAGAAAACTTCGACCATCATACAATACATCTCCTGAGGTGACTTCGTGTAATCCGACAAGTGATTTCAATAAGACCGTCTTTCCTGATCCACTCTGACCAATGATTAGATTAGTCCTTCCTTTTTCAAATACCGTTGAAATACCTTTAAGCACTTCATTTTTGTCAAAGGTTTTACATACCTGAACAGCTTCAATCATGCTAATAATAGTTGTGTCAAAAGTAGATTAAATAGGAGAATTTGAATACTGCTTGTTACAACAGCTCGTGTACTGGATTTTCCTACTTCTAAAGCACCACCATTGGTATAATAACCCCAATAAGCGGATATTGTAGAAATAATAAACCCAAAAACCAACGACTTTATTAATGCATAAAATATATAAAACGGCTTAAATGCATACTGTATACCATAAATAAACTCAGGTGCCGGCACTTCTCCTGTTAACGTTCCGGCCAAATAACCGCCAGAAATACCAATACCCATACTAATAATTACTAAGAAAGGGATAATAATAACAAATGCTACAACTTTAGGTAATACCAGAAAACCTACTGAGTTAATACCCATAATTTCTAATGCATCTACTTGCTCTGTAACCCGCATGGTACCAATTTCAGAAGCAATATTTGATCCAACTTTACCTGCCAATATTAAACTAACTATGGTTGATGAAAACTCTAATAAAATGGAATCTCTGGCAGCTAAACCTATAGTATATTTAGGAATTAAGGGCATATCAATATTATAAGCAGTTTGCAACGTAATAACTGCACCCATGAAGACTGAAATAATTAAAACAATCCCCAACGAATCAATCCCTAAATTATTTACTTCGCGAATAATTTGCTTAATAAATACCGAGTGCTTTTCGGGCCGTCCAAACACCTTTTTTAGAAATAAAACATACCTACCAATATGAAAGAACATTCCCATTTGTGTAATTAAAAAATGTCAGTAATTTAGATGCATAAAAGTAATGATAATCCAGTATTATAAGAAGGTAAAACGAAATTATCACCTCAATTATAATCTACCTTTGGTAGAATAAAGAACTAAAAAATGATACAAAGTACATATTGTGTTATTATGGCTGGTGGGGTTGGAAGTAGATTTTGGCCATTAAGCACTACCAAAACCCCAAAACAGTTTTTAGATATTTTGGGAACAGGGAAATCGCTACTTCAACAAACTTATGAGAGGTTTAAACCCATTTGCCCCTTAGATAACTTTCTAATTGTCACAAGCAGTGCCTATAAAGACACAGTTCTAAGTCAAATACCAGATATCTCATCAAATCAAGTCTTAGCAGAACCTGCGAGAAAAAATACAGCTCCATGCATTGCTTATGCAAATGCAATTATTAAAAGCAAAAATCCGAATGCTCAAATTATTGTCAGTCCTGCGGATCACCTAATAATTAATGAAGATCTGTTCAGAAAAAACATAGTTGAAGGACTAGAATTTATATCCACAAAAAATGCATTACTAACACTTGGAATTCAACCGAGCAGACCTGAGACAGGCTATGGATACATTCAGGTTGATGGGGAAATAGAACACGAATCAGTCCAAAAAGTAAAAACTTTTACTGAAAAGCCAAATTATGAAATGGCTAAAATATTTCATGAAAGTGGCGAATTCTTTTGGAATTCAGGTATTTTCTTATGGACATTGAACGCCATAGAAAAAGCTTTTAAATCGCATTTAAATGAGGTTTATAAGCTTTTCGATGTATTTTATACTAATATAGGAAAGAATAGTGAATCAAACGCTTTGAACGAAGCTTACATTGAATGCAAGAATATATCCATAGATTATGGTATAATGGAAAAAGCTGAGAATGTATTTGTGCAAACAGTCAACTTTGGTTGGTCAGATTTAGGAACGTGGTCTTCCCTTCATGAACACTCGGAAAAAGATCAAAATGATAATGCCATTATAAATGGAAACGTACTTTTATATGATACCAGAGATTGCGTTGTTCACCTTCCACAAAATAAAGTCGGAGTAATTCAAGGATTAGAAAATTACATAATAGTTGAATCAAAAAACTCACTTCTTATATGCCCAAGAGAAAACGAACAACAAATCCGACAATTTAAAACCGATATTCGTACTGAATTTGGAAATGATGAGTAGATATGGCTGCTCTAAAAAAGTAAAGGGGCAATAGCCCCTTTTTTATATTTATCCTATATTCAATTAAGTATCATTAGAATTCCCACATATCGTGTTCGATAGTGAATAATTGAAGCTTAATCCGCTCCGATTCCATCATAGCTTCCATACCAGCCGCATAAGCTTCTATGCGTCGGTTTTCATACACATTAGATTCCTTATAAATATAACTGCCAAAAAAACGTTTATTGAATATATCATCAAAAGTACGACGTTGAGCATCATTTTGAGGATTAAAAACTTCATGTCTGGCAAATAGATCTCTTGCTTCAGGAAAGTATATCCAAAATACTTGCTCTTTAATAATTGACTCTTCTCCCCCAGTTTCTTTAGCATACTCACGTATCGGACATAATCCTATAACGCGAACATCCATTCTGGAATAATTGCGGTCAAAAAACCAAATCTCTTTAAGCATGATTTGTTTAATCTCATTTGATCGCATGGTTCCACCAACAATTTTCTCAACATACTCACCTGTCTCTGGATCCTGTACCATAGTTGTATCTGACGCCGCCCCCATGGCCGTGCTCACTTGCTCCCAAGTCATCGGTACTTTAAACTCATCATTACCTGTAGTATAAGCCGTCAATCCCTCGAATTGAACCCCATATAACAAAAGATCAATCAAATTCATTCGATCATCTATAGGTGTAACCGGGTAATACATTGTCAAATTAATTTTCTCACGCAAATCAATAATACGCCAAATTTTCTTTGCCCATAAAACATCTGCTTCTCGAACATGAGCATAAGGAATTGGCTTTCGATTTGCAACATGCTCTTTGGGATATAATCCATCCAACACATTTTGTGCCGTTAATTTTTGAACAGGCAAGCAGCCTATTAACACTAGCAGGATAAAGAATATTTTTTTCATTGTATATTATTTTCTTTTTACCAAAAGATATTCAATTAAAACTCTTTTAATCTATTGTAAATGTCATTGTAGCTAATTTTCTAGTGGCTCCGTCAGGACCAACAGCTCTGATATCTTCAATAATCAATTTCTCGCCACGACCTAAACCATCAATAAAATCTAATTGCTCGTCAGTAAACCGATAGCTCTTGGACACTTCGCTTTTATAAAATCCTTGTTTTATTGCTGCAATTGTAAAGCCGGTGACAGTAAATTTTAAATCAAAATCAAAATCTTCTCCCATAGTAGCAATGACTCCAAACTGAGCTTTCAAAATATTTTTTGCAATTTTACCATCTCTTTTGTTAGCAACTATTGGGTATGGGTCGGGAACTCGCTTAATTCGGAATTCGTTACTACCAAGGCGATGCGTCTTTCCATCTATATCAGCAGAAACTGTAATAATACATTTTTTTCCAGCAGTTCGAGGTTGTGGTATTAAAATATATTCGTCCCCTTTTCTCTTTCTATCCACATTAGTCATACTAATGCTTAAACGATCAGAAGGAACACCAGGAACAGAAATTTCAACTGGATTCTCAACCCCTTCATATAATACATTCATTTTTGTGGGAGAAATTACCACATTTGGTTGGATTACTTCATAACTTCCTTTTACAGTATAGTCCTTTAGCCTTCCACTTGTAGGATCCATAACACCTATAACGGCATCATAGTCAAAAACTCCTGTTTTTGTGGTTGTTATTGAATACTTACCTCTACCATTTTGAATAGGTAAGGATTCCCCGTTAACTCTAACACTTGGATCTTGATATTCATCGCGAGCAGCTAAAAATATATCAGCTTCGTATGTCCCTCCTTTTATAACCACATTTCCAGTGGTAGGCATTACAATTGGCTCGATCTTACTAAATTTAAATGTGCCTTCGTCGATTTCACTTAATAAATGACTAATCAAATCAGCTTGGGTAGTCCTTACATTACTCTGAATACTACTCATTAATGCAAAGGAAGCTGATAGAGGCAAATGCTCAAACTTTTGAGATTCCCATTTACGTTCTATTTCACCTTTTTGAGTAGGTTTAGATGCCTCTGTTGATAGACTTTTATGAAGTGTTTTACTTATGGCAGAATCCTCTTCCGTCAAATGACTCAATAAGAAATCCCTATATTCATTAATCATTTGCTTCAAGACCTCACTCCTTTCACCATTCTTCTCAGTAATCATTATTTGGGGTGCTACATCTTGATTATCTCCCCCCAAATAGTCTTCTATTGTAGCTTCAGGACGCCCATCAACAGTTTGAACCATCCTTATTTTTAACGAATTAATATGACTTACCAGAGAATCAGCTTTTATACCAATTTCCTTGGCTATGTCATAAGAAGGCTTTGCCTTAGCTTCGTTAGTTTGTAATGCGTTTGAAAACTTCGCATACAACTGCTGATTTTTACTTTCCACTGCCCCAATGGTTTGCAAGATACTTTCATCCACCAATTGAAAAGCTTTTAATAATTCCCCCGAAACATTAAGTGCCAACATAGCCGTTAAAAAGAGGTACATCATACCTATCATCTTTTGCCTGGGCGTTTCGGGACAGTTTCCACCACTCATAATTGTTCCAAATTTAATTTAGCTAGTCAATTATTGTAATAACAAATTATCTATTACCCATATTCATGGCACTTAACATGTTTCCATAAATTGTATTTAATTCAGAAACCGTTTTGCTGAGTAGTGCTACTTGTTCAGAATATACTTTACTATCATCAGCAGAGCCAATGATTTGATCTTTTAATTCAATTAATCCTTTATTCAATTCTTGAGATATTTGAGCCTGGCTATTTATTCCTTGTAATTGAAGTTCGTAGGCAGCATTAACAGCTGAAAGATTTTTGGTTACATCTACTAATTTTTCATTGTAACTGGAATTAGTCTGTATAATACTATCAAACTGATGACTAATCTCTTTATTGACTGAACTATATGCATCAAGTAGTTGTTTGCCAGACTTATTTACATTATCGGAAAAAGCTTTACCAGAATTTTGAATTGAGGAGGCTGCTTCATTATAAGAATTCGCTAATGACTCAACTGCGTTATCAAGAGAATGAGCAGATTTGGTTTGGACCGTCGCCAAGTGTCCCACTGCATCACCTGCTTGTTTCATATTACTTAAATAAGATTCTGTAGCTAAACTGGCATTGCTAAGATCAGCAAGTTGATTAGAAGTCATTGTTAATTTCTTGATTCCTTCAGATAATTTCACAACAATTTCAGGTTCTAGATGTCCACCTTCTATTAAAGCAGCTAAATCACTTCCACCGCCACCAATATGCTTGGTACCATGACGATCACCTTCAACTTCCAAACCAACAAGTTCAGGATATACTAAACTCCAATCTGGCATTTCGTGAGGAGGTTCAAATGCTGAAAGGGCAAATATGACAGCTTCCGTACCTAATCCAGCAATTAACATTGCTGTAGCTCCAGGCAAATGAAGTATCTTCCATAGTGCACCTAAAATAACCACAGCTGCACCCAGTCCATAAACCTTTGCCATCACTTTTTTATAAGCGGGACTCTCTAAAAATTCCGAAATGCTCATAACTAACTATTTAACCAATTTTTCAACCAAAATCAACTATTCTCCAATAACATCACGAACACATCGAAATCCAATAAATGATTTGGATGAGTCTTGATATTCATACGTCCTCGTACCATTTTGTAAGAAATATCCTATATCCTTCCAAGATCCACCTCTAATTACTTTTCTTTTCATAACATGAGGATCATCTGGTAAGGCATTATACTTATAAGTTGGATTGAAATCATGAGTAAATGAATACGCAGATTCATCGTATGCACTTGAAGTCCATTCTCCAATATTACCAGACATATCAAATAAACCATAATCATTTGGAGCATAAGATCCAACTGACATAGCTGTCATACCTCCATCATCGGCATATCGTCCCCGTAATGGCTTAAAATTAGCAAGAAAACACCCTTTGTCATTTCTGGTATAAAGTCCTCCCCACGGGTAAATAGCATGTTCTAACCCTCCTCTTGCAGCATATTCCCATTCTGCTTCAGTAGGCAAGCGATAAGACATCACAACAGGCTCCCCTTTACTATGCAAGTAATTATTTAATAACTGGGTTCTCCAAATACAAAATGCAGTAGCCTGCTTCCAGTTTACTCCCACTACGGGATACTCATCAAAACCGGGATGCCAAAAATACATCTCAGTCCATGGCTCATTAAAAGAATAAGTAAAATCAGCAATCCAACACAATGTATCAGGATATACATTTACAGCATCCTTCATAATGAAAGCTGAACGATCCGAAATTTGTCGCTCATTTCCCTTTTGATCAAAAACAACTCCTTCATATTGCTTTGTCTCATAATTGTAGCGATTGCTCTTTTTTGCAGCCTGTAATAGATCCACCCACTCATATTCGTAAGTTAGTTTACGTGTATCTATTTCCTTCCTGCGAAAGAACCTTTCGTTCTCTGGTAAGTACATTTCGTCAAGAATCTCAGCATATTCTTCATTATCCCATTCAATTGGTTCTTCCCAATTGACAAACGGAGGATCAATCTCATTGCCAAGATAATCTTCACTAATTAAAAACTCTTCAAATTGCTCCCCTAACAATCTGCGAGCAATTGAGTCTTTTACCCAATATACAAATTGCCGGTACTCAGAGTTTGTGACTTCGGTCTCATCCATCCAAAAGGAACGAATTGAAACTGTCTTCGATTGCGATGTCATAGACCAGGCAACATCCTGATCGTTAGGTCCCATATTAAAACTTCCCTGAGGAATGAACAACATACCATATGGATCCGGTTCATAAAAAGCCCCTCTACGAGCGACTCCAACCAATTCTCCATCTCCGGATTGTCCACAACCACTAAGGATCGTAATTAAAATGACACTTAAGGAAAGTACTTTCTTCATAATAGCCTTAATATCTGAAATTACTTCTACTATATTCAATTATAAATATCTAACACTCTTATAACTTCTTTTTCTCTTTTCTAAGCTCAAGTCGAAACTGTAGCCTAGCATTAATTCATGAGATCCATCGCTGGCTCCCTGCAATTTGGAAAGATTTATATCATAACTATAACCTATTCGCAAACCGTTATTTAATTCAACGCCACCCAATAATACAATGGCTTCTTGAATCCTGTATGTTATTCCGCCCCAATATTTATCTTTCACCATGGCATTAACATTAAAGTCCACCTGAACACTGGCTAACTCAGACTTTACAAACACTGATGGTCTTAACTCAACTGGTCTATTTTTCAGTCTGTACCGATAACCTCCTGTAATAAATAATGTTTGATTCAGGTAACTCACATATTCCTGCGTTAACTTTGGTTTAGGTTTATTCAGGTGAGCAATCGAAAAACCTAAATAAAACTTACGCCCTTCGAAATATGCTCCTAAACCAGCATCAAAAGCAAATCCTTGATCATCTGAAAATTTCTCAGGTTTATGAAAGCTATTTTCCCCTTCACTTGGATCAGTTAATAATTTGCCATATCCGAAGGACTGATTGATTATTCCGAGAGAAATTCCTATTCCCAGTTTCCCATGATCGTACTCCCACCTTTTAGCATAAATAGCCATCAAATTCAAGGAATTAATCTCTCCAATATTATCATTCATGATTTGAAGACCCAAACCACTAGTCCACCCCAATATGTTCATCTTTGTATCTACTCCAAAAACCGTTGTTGACGGAGCCCCTTCAATTCCTACCCATTGTTGTCTATTGCCCACTGCAACGTTGATCATCCCAGTGGTACCTGCGTATCCCGGATTCACCGCCAGTTGGTTGTGCATATTTTGACTGAACTGTGGAAATTGCTGTCCCATCAATTCAGCAGCTATGCAAAATAACAGAAAAAAAAGTATTCTCCTAGCCATGCCGAAAAAAACCCGGTATTTTTATGTTTATGGGTCAATCATATTTCAAAAGATTCTCTAAAACTATAAAACAAAAACTCAATAACAAAATGCGCTATTTTACTTCGGTTATATACTGCCAATTGTTTTTAAATGTTTCGTTTTATAGATGATATCTTTATGAATATTTATTTCCCACTGATTTACAATTAATTTTTCTTTAAAAATCGGAACCATTTATCTGGTATCTCACTTCGAGATGCCTCCTCGAAATCAGTTCTACCACACGCAATAATAGCATTACTATCTATCCCAGGCACCTCAACCCACCATCGATCATTATCTGGATTATTATAAAATTTCATATCAACCCCATACTCATCCAAATGAACTATATACTGACGATAATCCTCAATTTCTTTTACAGGATAATCTTTACATCTCGAACTACAGCCCTCTATAAGATACCACAAAATTTGTCCTGCCACCATGGCATTTACACAGTCCTTTTCATCACTAATACCAAGCTCAAATAAGCCAAACACCTTTAACTGGTCACTTAAGCCTGCGTACCAGGCTATTTGACATGCTTCATCAGCATAAAAACCATTCGGCCCAGACTCATGTCTAATAGGCAAATCGGATTGACGTATCGCATTGACATCGAAACTAATAAAATCAGCGTCCCGCATCCAAGGCTCAACTATTTTAATTCCCTTTTGTTTGATTTCACCCAGTCTTAAAAAATCATACGAACGATTACGTAATTGAGCCAGATGGCTAATACTCATAAAATACTTTTGACACCCTACAATGGAAAGATCTTCTGGTTCAGATTGAACATCGCTACTCAACAATCCTAAAAAGCCAGATGATGAAAAATCTTTTTCCGGACTCCCCCAATCAACTTTAGCATCTATTACTGCCAAACGATAATTTGTTTTATAGCGCTTTACAGCTCGCGCTACCGGCAAAGTGTAATCCTGCCCACCCCCCAATACAACCGGCAATATGTTAATACTAATCAAATCATAGATCACATTTTCCAGCAGTACAAACCTATCATTTATAGATTTCCCTTTCAAATTACCAAGATCTAAAATATTGATGTTTTTTGAAAATTCGACTAAACCATATAATGCCTTTCGTATTTGATCGGGAGCCTTATCGCAACTTTTATTTGCTGAGTTTCGCGAATCACACACTCCTATAATCGCAACGTCAAAAAAAGTTAAATCAAAAGTATTTAAAGTATGAAAAAAAGAAATACTACCCTTTAAAGAGTGATTTTCATCACTTTCAAAAGCACTCGTTGATTTTCCATCAACGCTATCGAAATAGTATTTCCAATCTGTAGTCACAATCACTAATTCTTTTTAGTTGTCTTTGACGAAGCCGCTTTTTTCGTGGACGACTTTTTTGCCGTTGTTTTTTTTGCGGTCGTCTTTTTTGCTGTTGCCTTTGCTTTAGAAGAGGTCTTCGTTTTTTTTGAATCTCCTGTATTTATCAACACCATACACTCCTCAAATGTCAACTCCTCAGCAACTTTATCTTTAGGTATTTTAAAATTTTTCTTCTGATATTTAATGTATGGTCCCCAACGACCATTTAAAATCTGCAACTCTTCTTCTTGTTCAAACGTCTTAATAAGCTTTTTATTATCTTCTTCACGTTTTGTCTCAATACGAGTAATCGCCGTCTCCAAGTCAATCTCCAAAGGATCATCTACACCCTTCTTAAGAGATACAAACTTACTATTATGACGTATATACGGTCCAAATCGTCCAATTCCAATGACCACATCCTTGTCTTCAAATTGACCTAATGTACGTGGCAGCTTAAATAATTCAAGAGCTTCTTCTATTGTTATGGTTTCAATATGCTGTCCTTTTCTCAATGATGCAAAACGAGGCTTATCACTCTCATCTTCTGTAGACTCTCCAATTTGAGCTAAAGGACCAAAACGACCAATACGCACTGACACCTGTTTACCTGTTGCTGGATCTGAACCTAAAATACGCTCACCAGTACTTTTTTCAGACTGCTCAAGGGTATCTTCAACAATTTTATGAAACGGCTTATAAAAGTCATCAATGGATTCGTTCCACACAATATTACCTAAGGCGATTTCATCAAATTCCTTTTCAACTTTTGCAGTAAAATCAAATGAAACAACACTTTCAAAATATTTTACCAAAAAGTCATTTACTACCATCCCAATATCAGTAGGGAAAAGTTTATTTCTTTCTGCCCCGGTTATCTCTGTTCTATCGCTAACGGTTAATTCATCATTCTCCAATAAAATATGACGGTATATACGCTCAACGCCTTCTCGTTCTTCCTTTTCAACATACCCACGTTGCTGAATTGTGGAGATTGTAGGCGCATAAGTGGAAGGTCTTCCAATTCCCAGCTCTTCCAATTTTCTCACCAAACTAGCTTCCGTATACCTTGGTGGTTTCTGTGACCATCGCTGACGAGCTTCAATATTCTGCATCTCCAGCTCATCCCCTTTATTCATAGGGGGAATCAATACATCTTTGCTATCATCATGATCCTTTTCAGAATCAGTAGATTCAATGTAGACTTTAAGAAACCCATCAAACTTAATGATTTCACCAGTTGCAACAAATCTTTCGCCAGTGTCTCCAGCATCAATATGAATAATTGTCTTCTCCAATTTGGCATTGCTCATTTGTGAAGCAATGGTGCGTTTCCAAATCAGTTCATATAATTTCTGTTCAGCTCCGGTACCACTCACAGTTTCCTTATCCAAATAGGTTGGACGAATGGCTTCGTGAGCTTCCTGAGCCCCTTTGGCTTTTGTTTTATATTGACGGGTATGCACATAAGCCTCCCCCATTTTATCTGCAATTTGGGTCGCAGCCATATTTAAGGCCATATCAGACAGATTCACAGAATCGGTACGCATGTAGGTAATCTTACCGGCCTCATAAAGCTTTTGCGCTACACTCATGGTTTGTGATACAGAAAACCCCAATTTGCGGGAAGCCTCTTGCTGTAAGGTTGAAGTGGTAAAAGGAGCTGCCGGAGATTTTGTCATCGGCTTTTTCTCAACCTGAGAAACCACAAACTTTGCATCCTTGCATTGCTCAACAAATGCTTTTGTCTCTTCAAAGGTTTCAAAACGCCGACTAAGCTCAGACTTTAAATCAGTATGCTTGCCTTTATCATCTACTACCGTAAACAGGGCGGTAACCCGATAAGATGTTACCGGAACAAACCCAAATATCTCCCTTTCGCGCTCAACCAATACTCTTACTGCCACTGACTGAACTCTACCAGCTGACAAAGAAGGCTTCACTTTTCGCCACAAAACCGGCGACAATTCAAACCCTACTAAACGATCTAAAATTCGGCGTGCTTGTTGTGCATTTACTAAGTTATAATCAATCTTACGTGGATTTTTAACCGCCTTCTGAATGGCTTCTTTGGTGATCTCATGAAAAACGATTCTTCGCGTATTCTCCTCACTTAATCCTAATACATCATATAGATGCCAGGCAATAGCCTCTCCCTCACGGTCTTCATCGGATGCCAACCACACCATCTTGGCAGAAGCTGCTAAATCCTTTAACTCCTTTACTACATCCTTTTTATCTTTCGAAACGATGTAATCCGGTTTATAACCATTCTCTATGTCAACCCCAAAATCACTCTTAGATAGATCACGGATATGTCCATAACTGGATTTTACCAGGTAATCCTGTCCCAAAAACTTTTCAATGGTTTTGGCCTTAGCAGGTGACTCCACGATCACCAAGTTAATCTCTGAACCCGTTTTCTTTTTTCCCATCTCTCAAAGGTCTTTCAAATCACGCAAATTTATCTCTGGCGAACAAAATTAGAAAATAAATGGCACAATGTTAAAAAATGAAAAGGCTTTACGCAAGCCTTTTCGCCATTGCTTACATGAAAATTTACTATTTTTACGCCAAACTATCAAATACCATATGGATTCGAAACTAGTTAACTACAAGAAAATTTTATTTTGGTTTTGGTCATTATTTGTGACTGGAATTCTTTTTGTAATTATATTATTCTTTTTAATATCTAATGGCCATTTTGGATTTATGCCCTCTTTTGACGAATTGGAAAATCCGAAAAGCAACTTAGCTACAGAAGTCATTTCCAGCAACCAAGAGATCCTAGGAACTTATTTCAATCAAAACAGGAGTTTTGTGAATTTTGAAGAATTGTCGCCTAATATCGTTAATGCCCTTATTGCAACAGAAGATGTTCGCTTTAAAGACCATTCCGGTGTGGATTCAAGAGGTCTGGCCCGTGTGTTCTTCAGAACTTTATTAATGCGGGATCAAAGTTCCGGAGGAGGCAGTACCATTACTCAACAATTGGCCAAATTGCTATTTCACGGACAAGCAGCCTCCAAATGGGAAAGGGGATTTCAAAAACTCAAAGAATGGGTTATCGCAATTAAACTGGAACGAAGCTATACCAAAGAAGAGATTCTTACGATGTACCTCAACAAAGCAGAGTTCATTTATGATGCCTATGGCATCAAATCGGCTGCGCAAACCTTTTTTAATTCCTCTACCGACACACTTCATGTGGAACATGCAGCTGTAATTGTTGGCATGCTCAAAAATCCAGCCCTTTACAATCCTGTGCGCCGTCCGGAAATGGTTCAACAACGCAGAAACGTAGTTTTGAATCAAATGCGCAAAGCCATGTTTCTGACACAGGAAGAATATGACTCACTAAAAGTATTACCGCTAACTCTTGACTTCAATAGAGCCGACCACAAAGCAGGCCCCGCTCCTTACTTTCGCGAATCTTTACGATTAGCATTAACAGCGAGGGAACCCTTGCGGGAAAACTATCCTTCCTATATGACGCAAAAATTCCTGGAAGATAGTGCGGAGTGGGTAAACAATCCTATGTATGGCTGGATCAATAAAAACTTACGGCCCGACGGCACAAAATATGACATTTACAAGGATGGACTTAAAATATATACAACCATAGATTCACGCTTACAAAGATATGCAGAGGAAGCTGTAAAGGAACATTTAAGAGATGATCTTCAGCCTAAGTTCTTCAAAGAGAAAAAGGGGCGTGGCCGAGCCCCCTTCACCAATAAAATCACAAAAGAGCAATACGATGGAATTATTGAACGTGCCATCAAAAACTCTGACCGTTATCGCGGACTGAGACAATCCGGGACCGACATGGACAGTATATTGCGCGTATTCAATAAGCCATATCCAATGACTGTCTTTTCATGGAACGGCGACAAAGATACCATGATGACTCCTTTGGATTCCATCAAATATTACAAGCATTTTTTGAGAGCAGGCATGGTTTCCATGGATCCGTTATCCGGCCATGTGAAAGCTTATATTGGCGGTCCAAATTTCAAGCATTTTATGTACGATATGGCTGGCCAAGGAAAGCGGCAGGTAGGTTCCACAATTAAACCATTTGTTTACACGTTGGCCATGCAGGAGGGACATACGCCATGCGACCTGGTTCCGAACATTCCCCAAACCTTCTATTTACCTACCGGAAAAACCTGGACCCCTCGTAATTCAGGCAACAGACGCGAAGGTGAGATGGTATCCTTAAAATGGGGACTTGCAAATTCAAACAATAACATCACCGCCTGGGTTATGAAACAATATAACCCGGAAGCTATAGCCTCCACCATTCATGCCTTAGGTATAAAAAGTCCAATGGATCCCGTTCCGGCGCTATGCCTGGGAACACCTGATTTTAGCCTTCTTGAAATGACAGGCGCTTATTGTACTTACGCCAACAAAGGTGTATTTATTGAACCACTGATTATTACCCGAATAGAAGATAGATATGGAAATGTAATCAGCGATTTTCATCCTCGTAAGCGAGAAGCCATCAGTGAATCCACAGCTTTTCTTATGCTGAATTTACTTCAGGGAGTTGTTAGACAAGGAACTGCTGTTCGATTACGCTCTAAATATGAATTACGTGGACAAATAGGAGGCAAAACCGGCACTACTCAAAATCATTCTGACGGCTGGTTTATGGGCGTTACACCCAATCTGGTCACTGGCGTTTGGGTAGGTGGCGAAGACCGGGACATTCACTTTGACAATATCACTTTAGGCCAGGGTGCAAATATGGCCTTACCCATATTCGGACTCTACATGCAAAAAACCTACGCTGACGAAAGTATTGAAATAACAGCAGACGACGAATTTGAAAAACCACTCAATTTCAACACTAATCTAATCTGTACAGATGAGCATGTTTCTGCCGACAGAAACAGCGAAAGTGACTTAAATAATCAGGAGATACAGAGTCAGGAAGAATTCTTTTAGCAAAAAACACATCCATAATAACAAAGCCGAGCTTATGCAGTTCGGCTTTTATTTATCTACAAAAAGTGAATTCCCTTTAAGTGGATTCTTCTTTTCAAGCAAACAAGAAGCGAAACGCCTCCTCGATTTTATTAAGCTTAACCACCTGAATATCAAAACTACTGAAATCGACTCCTTTAACAAATGCAGGAATCAAAATCGACTTAAATCCCAATTTAGCAGCTTCACTCACCCGCTGATCAATGCGCGTTACCGGACGAATTTCACCTGACAACCCCACTTCCCCAGCCATGCAGACATCCGACGAAATGGACATATCCATATTGGAAGACAGCACTGCGGAAATAACTGCTAAGTCAATAGCCGGATCATTCACCTTCAATCCTCCTGCTATATTCAAAAATACATCTTTGGCAGCCAATTTAAATCCAGCTCTCTTCTCCAATACAGCCAACAACATATTCAACCTTCTCAAATCATAGCCTGTTACAGAGCGCTGCGGATTACCATAAGCTGCAGTACTCGCCAAGGCTTGCACTTCAATTAAAAAAGGTCGCACACCTTCAAGCGCAGCAGCAATGGTACCGCCACTCATCGGCTCATGTTGTGTGCCGATTAACAATTCAGACGGATTACTTACTTCTCTCAAACCAGTACTTAGCATTTCAAAAATCCCAATCTCATTGGTCGATCCGAATCGGTTTTTGATGGATCTTAAGATTCGGTACATATGATGTCGATCACCTTCAAACTGAAGCACCACATCAACCATGTGCTCCAGCACCTTAGGCCCTGCCAGACTCCCTTCCTTATTAATGTGCCCAATCAAAAACACTGGAATGTTCTTTTCCTTAGACACACGCAAAATCGTAGCAGTACACTCCCGAATTTGAGAAACACTTCCTGGAGCAGACTCTACCCTTTCGGTTTCCAAAGTTTGAACCGAATCGATGACCAACACATCAGGTTTGGTATTTTCAAGATGCGTCAAAATCCGTTCTACAGACACTTCACTCACAACATGACAATTATCTGCCGAATGGGAGGTAATCCGATCAGCCCTCAATTTTATTTGCTGAGGGCTTTCCTCTCCAGACACATATAATACTTTAACATTTGGTAAATTCAAAGCCGTTTGCAGCACCAACGTCGATTTTCCAATCCCAGGCTCTCCACCGATCAACACCATGGCACCAGGAACGAGACCGCCCCCCAACACACGATTTAATTCTTCATTACCAGTGGACAAACGTGGTAATTCTTCAACGGATACTTCAGAAACTGGTACAGGTTTAGTGCGTTCAGCTAATACGGTGCCTGGCCGGGCATTTTTTACCTTTCCTGTCATTACGGTTTCTTCGACAAACGTATTCCACTCTCCACAGGAATAACACTTCCCAACCCATTTGGGAGATTCAGAGCCACAATTCTGACATACAAATGTCGATTTTACCTTTGCCATATTACATGGACGTTTTAATTTTTTCAACAATGCTGGTGGTTGAAAATCCTTCTACAAAATCAATCGTTTCAACACGCCCGCCCTTGGCCATTAACACATCATACCCCACAATGTCTTTGGCATTATAATCACTCCCTTTTACTAAAACATCTGGCTGCAAAGCCTTTATCAACTCATAGGGCGTATCCTCATCAAAAAGAACCACCATGTCAATAAATTGAAAAGCCGCTAACAAAATAGCTCTGGATTGTTCATCAACGATAGGTCGATTGGAACCCTTCAAACGCTGCACGGAAACATCAGAATTGAGCCCAAGCACCAAACGTGTACCCAAATCTTTCGCTCGAGATAAATAGTCCACATGCCCGCGATGGACAATATCAAAACAACCATTCGTAAATACAATCTTCTCACCCTCCAATTCCCATTTACCAATAATTTGCATGGCATCGGGAAGAGATTTAATCTTTGCTGTAATTTTGGATAGTTCCTCCATTTGCATCACCTAATTAAAATTTGATCAGTTTACTAACAACACCAATCCAATGCTATAAAAACAGAAAAACCCCGGTTTGGACCGAGGTGATTTCATATACTTTTCACTCACTCACAATTAGACCAGCAGATTTGTAGCCGTATCCGGGAATACAAAAGTTGGTTTAAATTGCTTGGCGTCTTCTAACGGCATGGAACAATAAGTAATAATTATAACCACATCGCCTACAGCCACCTTACGTGCAGCAGCACCATTCAGGCAAATAACTCCAGATCCTCGTTCTCCTTTTATTACATATGTTTCGATACGCTCCCCATTGTTATTATTAACAACCTGAACTTTCTCGTTTTCAATAATATTTGCAGCATCCATCAAATCCTCATCAATGGTAATACTACCCACATAATTCAAGTTTGCTTCCGTTACCGAAACATTGTGCAATTTTGATTTTACCACCTCAACATTCATGGCCAGTGTTTTTGTATATCACGTTATCAATTAATCGAATTTCCCCGGCAAAAACAGCTATGCATCCAACAATATACTCACTATCACTCCATTTATCAATAGCTTTGAGCGTATATCCGTCAGCAATTTCAAAATATTCTACCTCCAAACCTTCTACTGCATCAATCTGACTTACAACATAATCAATGGTCGCACCTACTGTTTTGCCGTTGGCAAAGTTACAAGATTCAACCAAAGTTTTGGCAATAACCGGAGCATTTTTTCGATGAAGACTAGAGAGCAGCATATTCCTGGAGCTCATTGCTAACCCATCTTCCTCCCGAACGGTATCACAAGGCTCAATCGCTACATGTAAATCCAATTGTTTAACCATGGCTCTAATGATGGCCAGTTGTTGAAAATCTTTTAATCCAAAAAATGCTTTATCTGGCTTAACCATCTCGAACAATCGACTAACGACCTGGGCAACGCCATTAAAGTGACCTGGTCGAAATTTTCCTTCCATCACATTCTCAAGACTTCCAAAATCAAAGACCCGCTCATCCTTTTCCGGATATACTTCTTCAACATCTGGTGCAAAAACAATTTCGCACCCCTCTGACTGTAACAATTCACAGTCCTTTCCTAAATCCCTCGGATAACGCTTCAAGTCATCCGTATTATTAAACTGAGTAGGATTTACAAAAATACTGACTACTACAACATCACATTGCTCCTTGGCTTTTCGTACAAGCCTTAAATGCCCTTGATGCAATGCACCCATGGTTGGTACAAACCCAACAGAGCGGGTACTCTGTCTATATCCTCTGAGATAGGATTGCAACTCGACTACTGTTTTAGCTATTTTCATCACTCTAAAGAAAAACGAAGATTCCCCTTTTAGGTTCACCTACCATCAATAAGTTGTTTAAACGCGGCAAAGTAATAAAATTCGAACCATAGTTGTAGCACCTTAATCAAACTTGTTTTAATTTTTGTGGAGCCAGGCCCAAAATCAACCAAAAACTATTTTCTTTCTATCCAGGCAGAGTCAATCAGGCCCTGAACTTTGCCAACTTGCATATTTTTCGTACTTTTGCATCAGCAAAAAATACATCTACCGATATATTACAATGGAAAAAGCCAAAGTTTTATTCATCTCCCAGGAAATCACCCCATATTTACCTGAATCTGTAATGTCGAAAGTCGGGCGTTATTTACCGCAAGGCATACAGGAATTAGGAAAAGAAATCAGAACTTTCATGCCTCGATTTGGTTGCATCAATGAACGGCGCAATCAATTACACGAAGTGATTCGATTATCTGGTATGAATTTGATTATAGATGATACTGACCATCCTCTAATCATTAAAGTGGCATCGATACAAGCTGCTCGTATGCAAGTCTACTTTATCGACAATGAAGATTATTTTCAACGCAAATTTATTGTCACCGATGATGATGGAACTGAATTCGATGACAATGATGAGCGCGCTATCTTTTTTGCACGAGGTGTATTAGAAACAACTAAGAAATTACGATGGGCGCCGGATGTTGTTCATTGCAACGGATGGATTACTGCCCTGGCTCCTTTATACATCAAAAAAGCGATGAATGAGGACCCTCATTTTTCCAATTCAAAGGTAGTATATACGGTTTATGATGATGCCTTCAAAAACGAATGGCCTGAAAACTTTAAAGAAAAATTGAAGCTTGATGGCATTGAAGACTCGGACCTCGACTTGATGACCAATAACAACTATGCCAACCTAACTAAATTAGCTATCTCTATGTCGGATGGCATTATTCAGGGAAGCGAAACAATAAATCCAGAGATCAGTGAGTTTATACAAAAATCCGGTAAGCCATTTTTAGGCTACCACGATGAAGAATGCTACGTAGCTGCCTACAATGGTTTCTATGATTCACTACTAGATTAATACTTGACACTCATGAACAAATTTTCATTGAAAAATATTTTCAATCATTTAGCAGGCCAATTAATTATTATTGGCCTGCTTTCATTAGCCGTATCTTGTAAAGATGACCCGGCCCAATTAGGCGGCAATGGCGTTCTTCCGGAAGGTGATGAAATCACCGGACATACTTATGACTTGCACTCATTAGATACGCGCAGTGTAACACAAGATTCTGTTCGCACGAGCGATGCGACCTATGGAATCATCGGTTCATTTGAAGATCCGTTATTTGGCCGTTCTAAAGCGGACTTTCTAGTAGATTTCTCTTTGGCCAAAAAAGTTGAATATGCAGGATTAATCGTTTTGGATGAAAACAACGTACCTGATACAGTTACCTACAATCAATTTTATAATGGCGATGAATGGTCAGTAGACAGCTTGGTTTTGCAGCTGCAATATCAATTCAATAATTGGTATGGGGATATGCGCGCGGAGCATAATATCAAAATCTATGAACTGACACAGAGCCTTGGAGGACCTAACGAAAAATATTACAGCAATTTAAACGCTGAGGATATTGCCAAAAATCCTGTGCCTATTGCTGAAAAAATTGTAAATACGAATGATGATATTCCATCAGACTTTAGATCAAATGAATATAAGGGGAATCTTTGGAAAAACACAGATTTACTTTGGAGCGATCCTGTTTATTTGTGGGACACGACTAAAATCAGAGTAGACTATACAGCTCCAAACGACGCATCTCAGGCCGTAAAAGATTCATTAGCAAAAATTAAAGATGCGTTAACCACTGCTTCGAAAAACAAGACAAAGAGTTGGAGTTTCAAAATAAATGATGAATTCACTTCTAGGTTATTCAATCTTTCTGAAAGTGAATTAAGTAATTCTCAATCCTTCAAAGGTGCATTTAATGGTCTATACGTGACGTCTGATGTTTCCAATCACGAGGTAGGATCACTGACAAAGGTTAACTTACTAACCGGAAGTAATGCCACCTCAAAATTGATACTACACTCAAAGCGCATATTTAGGAAAAGGAAAGATGCAAACGACTCTAATAGTGAAATTATTACAGATACAACTTTCTATGTGTACGAATTTCCAATCAACAGAGAAAATGCACGAATCAACCGCTATGAACATCCCGATTTAAAATCTCATAGTTACTATGATGATCCCAAAGCGGACAAATTGTATTTACAAGGGATGGCTGGTTACTATGCCCAATTACAACTTCCAGATGATTTGATGACTTGGGTAGATTCTTTGAAGAATGAAGGAGCCGGCGTTCAAAGCAAGTCCGTTAGTAACATCGAATTTTTCCTAAAGGTGGCGAACCCCGAAGACGTAGGCCAATATCCTATACCTGATAAACTCACTATCTACATGCGCAACAATGCTGGCAATATAGTTGGACCACCAAGGTATACTAGATTGGTTAATGGAAGTGATTTGGAACTTGAAATATTCGGCAGTAATGTACAGAATTCATCAGGGTTAACAGCAGGAACAGGTGAAAAGAAAATCTATGCCAGTTTAACAGAAAAAAATGAAACACAAATTGATTCTATAAAATATCAATTTATTATGCGGGCTGATTATTTCAATTACGTCATGCGTAAACTGGCTGACATGGAACAGGAAAAAGGCTATTCGAAAGAACAGCTTCTGGAGGTATACAAAAAAGAATTTGCCAATGAATTCTATATTGGCCCGGATGCTGGATCTGCTGATTTTGATAGAGTCGTTCTGCATAGCGCAGCTAAGGATAACGACGCCAAGGATCGTTTTAAAATGAATATCAAATACTTCCAATATATCTCAAAGTAGATAATTCCATTCTGAAGATATAAGCGGAAGAGCAAATATGCTCTTCCGCTTTTTTTTGCTCTAAAAAACAAGAATAGGCAGGTCCATTCTTTTTTAAAAGCCAAATAAATCCTTCTTATCATTTCATTAACAAACACCATGTTTTCGATTTTCTTATTTTACCCTTTCTTTTCATTCGCGTACTATCATTCCAACCTAATCTTTCATACCTTAGCTTATAAATAACTTTTAACCATCTATATGAACGCATATCGCCCACTCACCAAATCGGAAATAAAGTTGCTTGAACAGAATCAATGCACGGCTTCCGACTGGAGTCTTGTTTTGGTTTCAGACAATTTTTCGCCGGATACTATTCGTTACGTAAGTTTCTCAGGTCAGATTAGATTGGGTGCTTTCAATAAAATTTTCAATTTCCCTGGTGGTGTTCAAAAAAAAGCGGGACTTTCTCATGCCACCATTCACAATTGCACCATTGAGTCCAATTCATACATTAATCAGGTTAAAAATCACATCGCCAATTATCACATTGCATCTGATGTAGTCATTGAAAATGTAGATTCCATTACAACTGAGTCCGAAAGTTGTTTTGGGAACGGGGTTTTAGTTTCAGCTCTGAATGAAGCTGGGGGACGTGAGATATCCATTTACAATGAACTATCAGCTCATACTGCTTACATTATGGCATTGTATCGGCACCGCCCCAAGGTAATTGAAAAATTACAACAGCTCATCGATCAATACAAAAAAAGCATTTGTGGTCCAATAGGCCACATTGAAAAAGGCGCAACACTAATCAATTGCAGAACCATTATTGATACTAATATAGGTGAATATGCCACAATAGAAGGAGTGTACAGGCTTCATAACGGCTCCATCAACAGCTCAAAAGACCATCCCTCCTATTTTGGGCCAGGTGTTATTGCAGAAGACTTTATTGCGGCATCAGGTAGTCATGTGAGTGATGGTGTCCTCTTGTCAAAATGTTTTGTTGGGCAAGGCTGTGAGTTGGGCAAACATTATTCCGCCGAAAATTCCGTTTTCTTTGCTAATTGCCAGGGCTTCCATGGAGAGGCCTGCTCTATTTTCGCAGGACCCTATACTGTCACCCATCACAAATCGACTTTACTCATTGCCGGCTACTTTTCATTCCTCAATGCGGGCAGTGGTTCCAACCAAAGTAACCACATGTATAAGCTAGGGCCAATACATCAAGGTGTTTTGGAGCGCGGGTCGAAAACAACCAGTGATTCATATTTACTATGGCCAGCCAGGATCGGTGCCTTTTCGTTGGTCATGGGGCGACATTACCGTAATCCGGATACCTCATTATTACCTTTCTCCTATTTGATTGAGAACAAGGATGAGAGCATCTTAGCTCCTGGCGTTAATCTGCGCAGTGTTGGTACGATCCGTGATGCGCGTAAATGGCCAAAACGAGACAAACGAAAGGATAAAAAAGTATTGGATTTTATCAATTTTAGTCTTTTGAGTCCCTTCACCATTCAGAAAATGATCAATGGTAATGAGGTACTAAGGAACCTCAAAAGCACTTCTGGTGCTACTTCCGACTATTACATGTTCAATAATGTAAAGATAACGAAAGGTGCATTGGAACGTGGAATGAAACTATATAACATTGGAATCATAAAATATCTGGGCAATGCGCTTATAAAAAAGCTGGAAGACATTACCTTTGTAAATACGGAACATTTGAGGAAAAGCCTTGCTCCGACCACTACTTTTGGACTAGATGAGTGGATCGACATGGCCGGCCTTTTAGTACCGAAGGAACGGGTAATGACCCTATTGGATGATCTTGAGAGCGGTCGCATATCAAATTTGGATGAACTCAACCAAAGATATGAGGCGATGCATACTCAATATTTCGATTTTGCCTGGAACTGGTGTGTGAATGTATTTAAAGAGGAATTTGATCTGGATTTAAACACCATTGAAATTGATCAACTCATTACTTTCATTGACAACTGGAAAAAGAGTGTTATTGATTTGGACCACATGCTATACGCAGATGCCAAAAAAGAATTTACCCTGAAATCACAAACAGGATTTGGCATTGATGGTTCGGAAGAAACACGCCACCTAGATTTTGAGCATGTTCGTGGCGATTTTGAGAAACATCCATCGGTTCAAGACATCCATACCCACATTCGAGAAAAAAGTCGCCTGGCCGAAGAGCTGAAAGACAGGCTTATCCTCCTTAAACAGAGAGATAAACCTTAATATAAAAAACCATGCGTTTAATCATTGAACCAGATTACCAGGTAGCGTCGGAATGGACAGCAGCCTACATTGCTCAAAAAATTAATCAACACACCGAAAACAGACCTTTTGTATTGGGATTGCCAACGGGCTCTTCTCCTCTGGGCACTTACAAGGAATTAATAAAACTTTGTAAGGAAGGGAAAGTATCTTTCAAAAATGTGGTCACTTTTAACATGGATGAGTACCGCGAAATTCCGAGGGAACATCCGCAAAGTTACTACACTTTTATGTGGGACAACTTTTTTAGCCACATTGACATTAAAGCTGAAAATACCAACTTACTAAATGGTCAGGCTGAAGATGCAGAAGCAGAATGCAAAAGATATGAAGATAAAATGAAACAATTGGGAGGCATTGATCTGTTCCTGGGTGGAATAGGTCCTGATGGACACCTGGCCTTTAACGAACCAGGCTCTTCATTAACTTCCAGAACACGGGTTAAAACGTTAACCTATGATACCATTCTCGCGAACTCACGCTTTTTTGATCACGATCCAAACAAAGTACCTAAAACCGCTCTTACGGTGGGCATCGGAACTGTTTTAGATTCCAAAGAAGTCGTGATAATCGTGAATGGTCACAACAAAGCGAGAGCTTTGCAACATGCTGTTGAAGAAGGAATAAACCACATGTGGACCATCAGTGCATTACAAATGCATCAAAAGGGTGTTATTGTTTGTGACGAAGCAGCTACTTATGAGCTGAAAGTAGGCACCTACAATTACTTCAAGGATATTGAGAAAACAAATCTTGATCCCCAAAGCCTTTGGTCGTAACATGACTATTTAAGACACCTATATCATTATTAATACACATTGTCTTAAAAGAGGAATTCCGCTCAGGAGTTCCTCTTTTTTTCTTCGATCAGCTTCACGGACTTTATAATTCTAAAAGAAACGACTATGTGTGGAATAGTAGCATATGTTGGAGAGAGAACAGCATATCCCATCATTGTAAAGGGATTACAGCGATTGGAATACAGAGGTTATGACTCAGCTGGCATTGCGCTTGTGAATAAAGGTATTCATGTGTATAAGTGCAAAGGAAAAGTGAAAGATTTGGAAACGCATACCAATGGAAAACCCATTTCAGGTTCCATTGGTATGGGGCACACCCGATGGGCGACACATGGCGAACCCAGCGATACAAATGCACACCCTCACGTTTCCCAAAATGGCAAATTCATTGTTGTTCACAACGGCATCATTGAGAACTATTCACACCTAAAAAAAGAACTCATAAATCGTGGATATGAATTTCAAAGTGAAACAGATACCGAAGTTTTAGCCAACCTGATCGAAAACATCTATCTGGAAGAAAAGGTGGATGCCGAGCTCGCCGTACGATTGGCGCTCACAAAGGTGATTGGAGCCTATGGACTGGTAATATCATGTACTGATAACCACGACCAACTCATCGCAGCCCGAAAAGGCAGTCCGCTGGTTATAGGTGTTGGTGAGAAAGAATATTTCCTGGCTTCAGATGCTACTCCTATCGTAGAATATACAGATCAAGTCATCTACATGAACGATGAAGAAGTTGCCATTATATCCCGTGGAGATCTCATCTTAAAAAACATTCAAAACGATGCTAAGAAACCCAAAATACAAAAGGTTAACCTGAGCATTGATGAAATTGACAAAGGGAATTTTGAACACTTTATGCTCAAGGAAATATATGAGCAACCCATTTCCATCGCTGACACTTTTAGAGGACGTATTTCCATGGATCGCTCCAAGATTTTTCTGGGTGGAATTATCGAGTCACTACCTCAACTAGCCGAAGCCAAACGCATCATTATCATTGCATGTGGTACTTCATGGCACGCCGGAATGGTGGGCGAATATTTATTTGAAGAATTTGCTCGAACACCCGTAGAAGTGGAATATGCCAGTGAATTTAGATACCGCAATCCGGTTATTAACAAAGGTGATGTAGTCATTGCCATCTCACAAAGTGGTGAGACAGCTGACACCCTGGCTGCCATCAAAATGGCTAAAGAACAAGGAGCTACAATATTGGGCATCTGTAACGTGGCGGGTTCATCCATTCCACGCGAAACACACGCCGGCGTTTATACGCATGCAGGTCCTGAAATAGGTGTTGCCTCTACCAAAGCCTTTACATCGCAAGTAACGGTATTGACCATGATGGCCTTTCTTTTGGGAAAAACCAAAGGGCTAATCAACAAGACTGATTACAAAAGACTGGTTCAGGAACTAACGGATATTCCAGATAAAATAGGTACCATCCTTAAATCGGAATCAGATATAGAAAAAATTGCACAAACCTATCAACACGCCACCAACGCTCTTTATTTGGGCCGTGGCTATCTATTCCCGGTAGCATTGGAAGGTGCCTTGAAATTAAAAGAGATTTCATACATCCATGCCGAAGGATATCCTGCGGCGGAAATGAAACATGGCCCCATCGCACTGATTGATGAAAATATGCCAGTCTTTGTGATTGCCACCAAGGACAAATCCTATGAAAAGATTGTAAGCAACATACAAGAAGTGAAGGCACGCCATGGAAAAGTTATTGCCATTGTAACAACAGGCGATACGGTGATTAAAAACATGGCCGATCACGTTATTGAGGTTCCCGACTGCCATGAAGCATTGGCACCGTTATTAACCGTGATCCCATTGCAATTTATCTCTTATCACATTGCCGTCCTGCGTGGCTGCAATGTGGATCAACCCCGCAATCTGGCCAAATCAGTGACCGTTGAATAATATCCAATTGTGATATCGGTCTTGTGATTCTCATTTGATTTCTTTATAGGTTTAACTCTAAGCAAAATGCCCGATTGAAATGTCAATCGGGCATTTTCTATTTATATCAATTAAAATCTATCGATCTTGATATTGCTTTTTATAATAGTTCTCATAATCGCCCGAATTAATATTATCCATCCACGCTTGATGATCCAGGTACCATACAGCCGTTTTAACAATTCCTTCTTCAAATTGCAAGGAAGGTTCCCAGCCTAATTCACTCATCAGCTTAGAGGAATCAATAGCGTAACGCATATCATGCCCTGCCCGATCTTTCACAAACGTGATCAACTTTTCAGAGGTACCTTTATCACGTTTCAGCAAATCATCCATCACTTCACAAAGTTTATGAATCAATCGAAGGTTGGTCCATTCATTATTACCTCCAATGTTATAAGTTTCACCATTTTCACCTTTATGAAAAATAAGATCAATTGCTCTGGCATGATCAATCACATACAACCAATCTCTGATATTATCGCCCTTTCCGTAAACGGGAATTGGTTTATTATTCTTGATGTTATTAATCGCCAATGGAATCAACTTTTCTGGAAACTGGTTCGGGCCATAATTGTTGGAGCAGTTTGAAATGACAACAGGCAATCCATAGGTATGAAAATAAGCCCTCACTAAATGGTCAGAACTGGCTTTTGAAGAGGAATAGGGGCTGCGCGGATCATAGGCCGTGGTTTCCGTAAACAATCCTGTTTCACCCAAAGATCCATACACCTCATCGGTTGAAATATGATAGAACCGCTTGCCATCCATCTGGTCCTTCCAAATAGTTTTGGCAGCATTCAGCAGATTCACCGTTCCCAAAATATTCGTTTTTATAAAAGCCAGCGGATCAGAAATTGAACGATCCACATGGGACTCAGCAGCTAAATGAACCACTCCATCAAACTGATACTCCTTGAAAAGTTCCATCATTGCATTTTCATCGGTAATATCAGCCTTTAAAAAAGTATAGTTTGGTTTATTCTGCACATCGGTCAGATTTTCAAGATTCCCGGCATAGGTTAATGCATCCAGGTTATAAATGTGATAATTGGAATATGTATCAACAAATAATCGTACGACGTGGGAACCAATGAATCCGGCACCGCCGGTGATAAGTATTTTCTTCATGATATTTGCAATTAATAGAATTCAAATATCACACAATCATCATAATAAAAAAAGAGAAAATGGAATTATTAGAACTGCAGAAATAAAAATAGCATCTTAACACTGCATGCCAAAATCCAGATGAGCAGCTTCTAACTACCGGCAATCAACTGTTATAAAAGGGATGCCGGACACAAACTATTTCACAATAAAGTAAAAAGATATAGCTGAAGATAGCCATGACACTCACGGAAAAAAGTGCTCCCAGAAGATTCATTCCGGTAAACAATAATAAAATAATGATGGCCCATATTTGACCTTTAAAAACACCATATACTATGGAAATGCAGATTGCAATTCCAAAAGTCAAGATCAAAATGACTGCCAGGGAGCCTGCACCAAGTAATAAGGCAAATGGCGTTTCCTCCAGATAAGGAGTAATGAGCCCCTTGGCCATAAACAAACTTCCTAGGATAAATACCAACGAGAGTATACCCAAGCTACCTAAAATTCCTAAAAGGATACCTTGCCATGGTAGATGGTCTTTAGACCTTTTTGATTCCATAATTCCTAAACATGCGTTGTGAATACTTCCTGCGCAACCACAAATTAGGTCAAATTCAAACTAATGGCAATAAAAAAGGCTGTCCATTTCAGACAGCCTTGAAATATTTTAATCGAGATACGTTTATTTAATGTCTCTTACATTTTTCTCCCAATTCCAGGCTGACAACAAGGTTTCATCCAATGTTTTCTCTGCTTTCCAGCCCAATTCAGCATTTCCATAAGTGGTATCCGCCCAAATTTTTTCAATGTCACCCGCACGACGTCCGACGATCTTATAGTTCAGATCAACGCCCGTCACCTTAATGAACGATTTCACCAATTGCATCACTGAATACCCGGCACCAGTGCCCACATTGAAGTACTCGTAATTATTGTTAGTCTTATCATTTAGTAAACGATCAATGGCCACAACGTGCGCTTTAGCCAGATCAACAACGTTGATATAATCACGAATAGCCGTTCCATCCGGCGTGTCATAATCATCTCCAAAAATGCTTAATTCCTGACGAAGCCCGGCCGCCGTTTGCGTAATATAGGGCACTAAATTATTGGGAATACCCACAGGCAATTCTCCAATAAGAGCTGTTTCATGTGCGCCGATCGGGTTAAAGTACCTAAGTGCAATACAATTAAGCACCTCATTGGCTTTACAAAAATCACGCATGATATCTTCACAAATCGCTTTTGTATTGCCATAGGGTGATTCAGCCTCCTGACGCGGTGTTTGTTCTGTTACCGGCAATGTTTCTGGTTGTCCATAAACAGTACATGAAGAAGAAAAAACCAAATGCTTCACATCGTATTTCTTCATGCCTTCCAAAATATTCATTAACGAAACCAAATTGTTTCGGTAATATTCCAACGGCTTATCTACCGACTCGCCCACTGCTTTATATGCAGCAAAATGAATAATCGCCTCTACGTTGCCATACTTTTGAAAGAAGCCATCGGTCTTATCACGATCAGCCAGATCAAATTGCTCAAACGCCGGACGAATGCCAGTAATTTTTTCAATGTTATCCAACACTTCGATTTGAGAATTGGAAAGGTTGTCGACAATAACAACATCAAAGCCCTGATTTTGGAGCTCTACCACCGTGTGAGATCCAATATAACCGGTTCCTCCGGTTACTAAAATTTGTTTTGCCATTAATTCAGCTTTTTTTCATCCATTTATGACATGGATGGAACTCACAATGAAGAGGAAAATCTGATAATTTCAAAAATATTCCATTGCTTCATGTTCGTTTCTACGTTAAACGAGCTGTAAAAGTAATAATTTGAATTTATATAGATGGACTTTTCCTGATTGATTTAGTATATTAGCAACAGATCATCAACAGGGAAGAATTTCCTAATAATAAAGATCCTTGCTTTTTCAACAATTTACCAACAGCTGTTCAAAGAAAGATTAATACTTATGGACAAAATTATGTAATTTTGCAGTTATGACAAGAGTAGCGAAACATATCAGCAGATTGCTTTATTCGCATGATTGCGTTATTGTACCGGAATTGGGTGGTTTTGTGGCCAACAACAAAGGCGCAGAATTGGATGTGGACAAAAACATCTTTATGCCGCCATGCAAAGAAATCGGTTTTAATCGAAGTTTGACACATAACGATGGATTACTGATTACTGCTTTGGCTCAGTATGAAAAAACGTCCTATCAGGAAGCCAAACTGGAGGTAGAACAATTTGCAAAACGCATTCTTAAAAATACTTCAAAAGGGGAAACATCAGTTATTGATAACGTCGGAGAGCTCAAACAAGATGCTTTAGGACATCTTCAATTTACGGCCAGCAAAAATGAAAGTTTTTTGCCAGATGCCTTCGGATTAACATCCTTCCATTTTTCTCCGTCAGTGCCGATGCACCGTCCGGCTCCTCCTAATAAGCATGTGAAGCGTCTGTTACGGCCACTGTCACAAAAACACATTGCGGCTACAATTGCCTTGTTTTTTGGGTTATTCATTGTTTCTACCGAAGTAAAAGATTCAACTAAATTTAAACAATTCAACTCGGCCAGTTCCATTTCCTTTCTTTCCAACGAATTGAACACCGGGCCTCTTGAAGCTCTTCCTCTTGATATACCCGCTGTGGAAAAAGAGACTCCCAATCAAGTAGAAGTGCAGGCACCTGTGGAGAAAAACATCTATTTTCTCATTGCCGGCAGTTTTAAAAAACAAGATCAAGCTGAAACGTTTCTGAAACAAGTGGCCGCACTGGGCGAAGACGAGGCATTTGTACTGGAGAGCAGAAATCACAGTTTTAGAGTGGCCATCAATGGATATTCTGACAAAACGACTGCCATTTCGGCTCTTAATAACTACCGTAAAAAACCAAATTTTGATACGGTTTGGATTTTAACACAACGATAGGTTACGCAATTCACAAATATAAAAAATGCCGGTTCTAAAGACCGGCATTTCTATTTATAGACACTTTGTTTTATCGTATTTCGGAACCTGGTTGAATCGTCTTCCCTGGCATTACGAATGCTAACTCACCGTTTACATCTTCGGCCATCAAGATCATGCCTTGTGACTCAATACCTTTTATATGACGAGGTGCCAGATTCACCAGGATACTCACCTGCTTACCAATGATCTCTTCCGGTTTAAAAAACTCAGCAATACCTGAAACTACAGTACGTTGATCAATACCCGTATCTACTTTAAGCTTCAATAGCTTTTTGGTTTTCGCCACTTTTTCGGCCTCCAGAATTGTACCCACCCGGATATCCATTTTCATGAAATCATCAAACTGGATGTTCTCTTTGGATGGCTCTGCTTGCCAATTGGCGGCTTCATTGGCTTCTTTAGTGGCCACTAATTTATCTAATTGCTCCTGAATGGTAGTATCCTCTATTTTTTCGAACAAAAGCTCAGGTGCGTTAATTACTTTACCGGCTTCAATCAGATCCACCCTGCCACAATCGTCCCAATTCAAATTACCCAGATTCATCATCTGACGCATCTTACAGGCCGTGAATGGCAGGAAAGGCTCCATCAAAACAGCCAGGTTGGCCGTGATCTGCAAGGCAATGTTCATGATGGTTTTAACGCGCTCCGCATCTGTTTTTATTAATTTCCAGGGCTCCATATCGGCCAGGTATTTATTACCTAAACGGGCCAGGTTCATCGCTTCTTTCACCGCTTCCCTGAAACGGAATTGATCCAGCGAGGCTTCCACACGCTTCACGATAGCCGGAATTTCAGCTAAGGTTTCCCGATCAAAATCAGTCATCTCGCCGGCAGCCGGAGCAACACCTTCATAATATTTTTGGGTCAATACAATGGCCCGGTTAACAAAGTTACCAAGGATGGCCACCAACTCATTGTTGTTGCGCGCCTGGAAATCCTTCCAGGTAAAATCGTTATCCTTTGTCTCCGGTGCATTCGCCGTTAACACATATCGCAATACATCCTGTTTATCGGCAAAATCCACCAAATATTCGTGCAACCAAACGGCCCAATTACGCGATGTAGAAATCTTATCGCCTTCCAAATTCAGAAACTCATTGGCCGGCACATTCTCAGGTAAGTTGTAACTGCCTTCCGCTTTCAACATGGATGGAAAAACAATGCAGTGAAAAACGATGTTATCTTTTCCAATAAAATGCAACATGCGTGATTCCGGATCTTTCCAATACTTCTCCCATTCGGGCGTTAATTCTTTAGTGGCAGAAATATATCCAATCGGTGCATCAAACCAGACATACAATACTTTTCCATCAGCCCCTTCTACCGGTACGGGTACGCCCCAATCCAAATCACGACTCACCGCACGGGGCTGCAATCCCATGTCAATCCATGATTTACACTGACCATACACATTGGATTTCCATTCCTTATGTCCTTCCAGAATCCATTCTCTTAAGAAAGGTTCGTGTTTATCCAAGGGTAAATACCAATGTTTAGTCGAGCGTACAACGGGCGTACTTCCACTCACCATGGATTTTGGATTAATCAGATCGGTGGCGTTCAACGATGTACCGCAACTTTCGCACTGATCGCCATAAGCGCCTTCACTTTTGCAATGTGGACAAGTACCGGTAATGTATCGGTCGGCCAGAAATTGATTGGCCTCTTCATCGTAATATTGCTCCGACTCTTTTTCAATAAACTCACCCTTTTCATACAAAGTGCGAAAGAACTCAGAAGCCGTCTCGTAATGTGTTTTTGTAGTTGTCCGGGAATAAACATCGAAGGTGATACCAAACTTTTCAAACGAATCCTTAATAATTCCATGGTACTTATCAACGATATCCTGAGGCGTTACACCTTCATTTTTTGCCTTTAGTGTAATGGGTACCCCATGCTCATCAGAACCACCGATTAAGATCACGTCCTCTCCCTTCATGCGCAGGTAGCGTACATACACATCAGCTGGCACGTATACACCTGCTAAGTGACCGATGTGTACCGGTCCATTGGCATATGGCAGAGCAGTGGTCACCAAGGTCCTTTTATAATTCCCGGTTTGCTTCATTGTATTGGTCTTTGTTTTTATGGATGAAATCCCTTATTTGCTTGACTAAACTAAAGAGATTACTTCAATTTTAATGAAATAAAACCCTGAACCATTCAGGGCTTTTTATTAACTTCACAAAGATAACCAAACAATTTGTTTCGAATGCTGATTTCCCAAAGGGATGTATCGTTTTTTATTGGTCGTTTGTCACTTAACAAAGGCCGTTTCTAAAATTGCCAAAACTATATCGTCATGATATTTCCACAATTTATTACAGAAAATGCGACCATTGGTATTGTGGCCCCTGCCGGCAAAGTGGATACCGAAGTGATCCATTATACTGAAAAATTCCTGGGAGCGATGGGTTACCGGGTAGTACTGGGTGATCATGTAAAAAACACCTTTCACCAATATGCCGGCAACGATCACCACCGGGCCTCCGATTTGCAGATGATGCTGAACCGTACCGATATCGATGCCATCTTTTGTGCACGCGGCGGTTATGGCACCATTCGCATCATTGATGCGATTGATTTCACACATTATTTAGAACATCCCAAATGGATTGTAGGGTTTAGTGATATTACCGTCCTGCATGCCTGTTTACAAAACCGCCTGGGCGTGGCTTCCATTCATGGCCCCATGCCTAAAAACTTTGCCAAAAAATCGGCCGATGATCAGGATATCGTCAACCTCTTTTCCATGCTAAAGGGGCAACTGCCAGATTATAAAATTGCCCCTAATAAACTGAACCGAAACGGGGAAGCCGATGGTATTTTAGTAGGTGGTAACCTATCTCTGATCTATAGCTTGCGGGGCACCGCCTACGATTTTGATCCCAAAGGCAAGATCCTTTTTATTGAAGACCTGTCGGAATACTTATACCATCTGGACCGCATGATGCAAAACCTGCGAATCAGTGGCTTTTTGAGTAAGCTGAGTGGCTTGGTAGTTGGCCAGTTTTCAGACATGAAAGACAGTGAAACACCATATGGTTTCTCAGCACAGGAAATTATTAAAGCCGCCGTAGAAGACTATGATTATCCGGTTGTTTTTGATTTCCCGGCTGGTCATGACCATTTGAATCAACCTTTAGTACTAGGAAAACGGGTGACCCTCACAGCGACTAATTGTCATTGCACTCTTGCATTTTAAACTATCAAACCATGGCCGAACACAATGAACTGGGCAAGACAGGTGAAGCCATCGCGGCCAATTACCTGGCTCAAAAAGGGTATGAAATCCTGGATCGAAACTGGCACTACAATAAGAAAGAAGTGGATTTGTTTGTCCGACTGAATGAAAAATTAATTGCGGTGGAAGTACGTACCCGGACATCCGATGGCTGGGAACATCCTAAGGAAACCATTACCGATTCAAAAATACGTTTCATCGTAGAAGCCACTGAAGCTTATATTATCGAAAAGGATATAGAGGACGAAGTGCGCTTTGATGTGGTGACGGTGATGCCCCGAGGTGACAATTGGGAAATTGAACACATCGAAGAAGCATTTCATCCCTTACTATAGAAGGTTGCTGGTTTAACAATAGCAAATCACTCATCATTATTCGGAAATAAATGGAAATAGGTTGATATAGAACCGGCTTTTGTGCCTAATACTGATACACAATTAGTCGATTTTAATTTATTTACTCATCTCTTTTTATAGCCTAAAACACCTAATTTTATTGATTCGCAAAGTGAAGCTATCCACATCTATCTTTAAAAAAAATTAGACTTTAGAGATACACAACCATGAACATTGAAGAATTCAGAGAATATTGCCTGAGCAAAGCCCAGGTCACCGAAGAGTTTCCGTTTGATAAAGTCACCCTTGTATTTAAGGTCGCTGGTAAGATGTTTACACTAACCGGGCTGGATGGTGAGTTTACCTTCAACCTCAAATGCAATCCGGAATTAGCGGTGGAGTTAAGAGAGGAATATAGCTGCGTGAAACCCGGATATCACATGAATAAAAAACATTGGAATACCATTGAAGTAGATGGATCCGTTCCGGATAATAAATTGAAGGAGTGGATTGACCATTCCTATGATATGGTGGTGGCCGGGTTGCCAAAAAAAATCAGAATGGAGCTGTTGAACGATTAGATTCACTACTTTTATGCACAAATCATTTTTATCCATATGAAAAAACTGGCACGTCTATTTTTCCAGGGATTACTCTATGTTGCGCCAATAGCGGTCACCATTTATGTGTTCGTCGTGGCCTTTATCTGGTTAGACGGTCTGCTGCGCGATCTGGAACTATTTAAACACGGCCCGTTCTCAGACATTAGTTTTCCGGGTATCGGCCTGTTAATAATCGTCATTGTGGTCACCCTCGTTGGTTTCCTGGGTCAGAGATTCATTACAGCACCTATTTCCAATGCATTTGATAACCTGCTCAAGCGCGCCCCTTTAATTAAAGTCATCTATTCATCGGTAAAAGATTTACTTTCGGCGTTTGTGGGCAAAGAGCGCAAATTCGATAAACCGGTGTTGGTGCAACTCGATCAGGCAGGCATCTTACATCGATTGGGTTTTATCACCGCCACTGATTTAATTGATCTGGGAATAAACGACAAAATTGCCGTTTACCTACCCAGCTCCTATGGCATTCTGGGTGAATTGTACGTGATACCAGCCACCAACGTCAAGCCCATTGATGCCAATTCGGCCGATGTGATGAAATTCATTGTATCGGGCGGTGTCACCAAAGTTAGCTAACCAACACCGATACTCACATGAAGTATCTCTTGCTATTTTGGGTCATGTACCTGGGAAATGTAGTTGCAGCGCAAACTTTCACTCAAACCGGTGAAGCCTCCTTTTACGCCAGCAAATTTGAGGGGCGCAAAACGGCCAGTGGGGAAATTTTCTCCAATGAAAAAATGACCGCCGCCCACAAGCAATTAGCCTTTGGCACAAAAGTTAGAGTCACCAATCTGGAAAATCAAAAAACGGTGGTGGTCATCATTAATGATCGGGGCCCCTTTATCAAAGGCCGTATTATTGATGTCAGCCAGAAAGCAGCTAAAGAACTTGAATTCTTACAACAAGGAACGGTTCGGGTAAAAATTGAGGTCATCCCGGCACAGCTCAACAAATACCCTTTAGCCCCGCTTCAACCAAAGACATTGGAAAATTTCCTAAGGGTCAATCATCACATTGAAGCAAGTGCTATCCTACTGAAACAATAAATCCGGAACCACTCCCCTTTTACCAAAATAGACTGCAATAAAAAGCTTTTTCACTGCAAAGAGAGGGCATTCACCTGCAATAATGGGTCCTGAACGTGCAAATACCCAGTCATCCGACTACAAAGAGTAGTCATCGTGCTGCTTTAAAGGTAAAATGTCTGCAAAAGGAACTCCTTACACTGCAAAGACAAGTCCTTAAGCAGCAGTGCCACCATTCTGTCCGGTCAACTTAAACCGTAAATAAAAATCTAATCTTTCTTTTTAAACAGATCCTTCATCCGCTGGAGAATGTTTTTGTGATCCTTTTTCTGACGTTCTTCCTGTCGCTCTTTTCGTTGTTCTTGACGTTTTAATTTGGTAGAATCAGGCCGGTCAAAGGTATCCACAAATCGCTCAAACAAATTTTTATCCGGATCTTCAATGGAAAAATCGCTACATGCCAGTCTTCTATTAAGATCTTCAGGCATGGGATAAAAAGACCGGGCCGTATAATTAGAAAAACGCCGATCGGTTTCTACCTTTTTCATGAAGCGGCCAAAAATCGGCAAGGCGGTATGGGCCCCACTGCCCAATGCGGTGGAACGAAAGCGAATGGACGGTTGATCGTTCCCCACCCAGGCACCGGCCACTAATCCAGGTGAATAACCGATGAACCAGCCATCGGCATTATCCTGAGTGGTTCCTGTTTTACCAGCCAATTCACTTTTTAGGCCGTACACCGTCCGAAGTGATTTCCCCGTGCCACGCTGAACCACTCCGCGCATCATATCTATGATAAAATGTGCCACCGTTTCATCATACACCTGGCGGCCTTCAGGATCAACTTCATTCTGATACAGAATATTTCCATGACGATCCTCTATCCGTAATAAGCCAACAGGTTCAACAGGACGACCATAGTTAACGAAGGTCGTATACGCCCCTACCATATCAATCAAGGATAATTCGGCAGTTCCAAGAGCAATGGAAGGCACCTCCGGTATATCTCCATCAATGCCCATGGCTTCGGCCAGGTCAATCACCTCACCAATGCCCGTTCGCATAATCACCTCCGCACTGATGGTATTCATGGAATTGGCCAACCCACCTTTTAGGGTATAATAGCCTTCATGGTTGCCGTTGCTATTAGCCGGCGACCAATTATCGTAATCTCCATATACGCGCTGTTCATTGGAGAAATAATCACAGGGTTCCATCCCATGCATCAATGCAGCCGTATACACAATGGGCTTAAAAGTAGAGCCCACCGGCCGTTGAGAGGTCACGTGATCATATTGAAAACTTTTGTGATCAATGCCGCCGACCCAGGCCAATACATGACCATTGGCGGGATCAATAGCCACAAAACCGGTATTCAACTGCTTCAGATAATGTTTCACCGAATCCACCGGACTCAGGGATACCGTTTTTTCACCATTGTGGGTAAAGATGCTCATCGGCACCTTTTTTTCCATCTGCTTTAAGATGGCTTCATCACTCTGACCACTTTTTTTCATCGCCTGATAACGGTGCGACTGACGCACGGCATCCAGGTACACTCTGGGATGTTTCTCCCACGGCTCTCGTCCCTTCCAGTGGCTATCAAATTCAGCTTGTAAATTCTTCAATTGAATATTCACCGCTTCCTCAGCATAGCTTTGCAGACGTGAATCAATGGTGGTAATAATTTTTAATCCATCGGAATATAAGTCGTATTCATCACCATAATTATCACTGAGAATTTTCTCGGCCTGAATCCTCACTTTCTCGCGAAAATAAGGGGCTACTCCAGTATTATGGTCAATTTTACGGTACTTTAACTCGATGGGACGTTCCATCCACTTTATGGTTTCTTTGCGGGATAAAAATCCTTGATCCTGCATGCGATCCAATACAATGTTACGCCGCTTTTTACTCCGCTCGGGATTGATGCGGGGGTTATACGCGGTATTTGCAGCCAGCATGCCCACCAAAGTGGCAGATTCAGCCGGGTTGAGCCCCGCCGATTTTTTGCTAAAAAAGCGTTGGGCAGCCATCTCAATACCGAAAATATCTTCACCAAAAGGTACCGTATTGAGGTAAAACGTCAGGATATCATCCTTGCTATACACATCTTCCAATCGGGCAGCAATAAACATCTCCTTAATCTTCGCCACGGGCATACTCAGAAAACCATGTTTTTTACGGGGATATAAATTCTTGGCCAACTGCTGACTAATGGTACTGCCCCCACCTTGTGTATGATCACCCAGCAACACCGTCCGAAAGAGCACACGCCCCAAACTAATAAAATCCAATCCGCTATGCTCAAAGAAACGGCTATCCTCAGTGGCAATTAGAGCATCTTTAACATTTTGCGAAATGGCGCTGTTATCAATGGTCACGCGATGCTCCACAAAATAGCGACCCATCAGTTGGCCATCACTGGAAAATACTTCAGAAGCAGTATGGTGTTGAATCTTTGAAAGCTCAGGTGCATTGGGCAAACGCCCAAACAAACCTAAATACACAAAAAGAATAAACAGTGCAAAAAGAGTTATAGCTGCAGCCAGAAGCTTAAATCCACTGACTAATAATCGTTTTTTCCAACTGCGATTGGTGGTTACTGTATTCTTTTTAACAGCGTTTGATTTTTTATTGACCGGTGCTTTTCGGGATGTGGGCTTTCTTTTCTGGACCATTCAAATCGGTTTAGAGGCTAAAATTAGTAAAAATTGAACGTTCGCATGAAAACTGGTTAAAGGTTCCCGTCCCATTCGTTATAAAACTGCTCCAAATAATTCTCCATAAAACGGTGTCGTTGCCTGGCCATGCGTTTTCCCGAATCGGTTTTCATCAGGTCTTTCAGGAGTAACAATTTTTCGTAAAAGTGATTGATGGTTGGCGCTACGTTGTTTCGATAGGCATCTGTGGAGTGATAGTCTACAGGTTTAATGGCGGGATCATACATGGGCCGCATTTTCTGGCCGCCATAGCTGAAGGTCCGGGCAATGCCAATGGCGCCGATAGCATCTAACCGATCGGCATCCTGCACAATCCGGAATTCCAGTGAATCCAAATTGTTTTTTTCGACCTCCTTTGAAAAAGAACAATTTTTAATGATCGCTAACACCTGCTGGATGTTCAAATCCGAAATTTTATTGTCCCTCAATAATTGCTTTACCTCAAGCAAAGCTTCCTCTTCCTGAAAAAATTTTGGATCAATCACATCGTGCAGTAAAATGGCCAAATGGATAATTTCCCAATGCCCTCCTTCCGCTTCATGAATTTGTCTGGCGTTATTACGCACCCGTTCAATGTGCCACCAATCATGACCCGGTTCACACATCGCCAGTTTTGCCTTAACCCATTCTTCTATTACTTGAAAGGTTGTTTCACTCATCCTTAATTAACTTATTACTGATCATTACAAAATAATCATTCATCAAAGAGTTTAGGCCATTGGTCTAGGATAATCACACGCTAGCCTAAAAATAGAAACTTTTCGTAAAATACCAATTGCACCTTTTAGACTGAAGTGATACTTTGCGCAAAATTTAAGCTGACCAAAACCATGCCTCAAGAATTAATTTTCAACGCATTAAAGTCATTTCAGTACATCTTCCTAATTCTTTTAATTTCTTCTCTTCCTGTGCATCTGCATGCGGATGAAGATGCCTTGAATAACATTCAACAAAAACTGATGGAGGCCAATTCATTAAAGTTACAGGCCGATTATATATTAACCAATACCAACGAATCGCTTTCCCAACAACATGTACACGCCTATGCCCTCTTATATCGATCACATACTTTAAAACAACAGGTATATGCCAGTATGTTGAGTCAACTCATCCATCAAAATACCAATGAAAATTCGTTTGCTGATGTCAGTGCTACCATCTTAAGTAATGCTGACCGCTTGATTAAATCCTCCACTTCCATTGTCACTAAAATTGAAACTCAAAGCCTTGAAACCCCTGCAAAGATAGAAAACTACCAACAAGCGTGTCATGATCTTTCGTTGGCCACAGTGGGATATCAAATGCTCTATGATACATTTAAAAATAATGAGAGCGACTCTTGTTTAAATGCCTATAAAACGAAACAGCAGTATGATGCGTTAAGCCTTAAATACAATCAATCTATAAATGCCATGAGTTCGCTTTTTGCCGAGGCAGATACACCAAAGGCACCAACGACGCCGAGTTTAGAGCCAGCGACGCCAACCCCTGCTCCATCCTTCGAAAATAACACCAACACGGAGAGCCAACTTGTCTTTACCATACAACTGGCGGCATCAAAAGGTCCATTGAATCCGGACATTCTGGCTCATTTTCAAAAAAAGACAAACGGCAACCTGCAGGAAGTGATCGAAGGAGAATGGTATAAATATCAGTACATCGTCGGCTCTTCTTATCAGGAAACCCACCAAATGTGGCTGCAATTTGGCTCTGATGTCTGTTTTCCGGTAGCCTACTATAATGGCAAGAAGATAAGCATGCAAAAGGCTTTAGCTCTTTGTGCGAACAAATAGCCCCTTCCTGAGACAAAAACATTCCATTAAAATATTCACTCGCTATTTACATCCTTACAATTAATTTGTAACTTTTTTTTGCTCAAATCATAATGTGCATTTGAGCAGCTTATCACCAAGGATGTAAAAACATGGCTTACTATCGTTTATACAAAAAAAGCCTCTACTTACTATTCATAATTTTCTGCACGCAGCATATGCAGGGGACGGCTTATCATGTTGCAACACCAGATACTGCCCGTACATTGTGGAAACAATCCAAAGCTTTAAAGGAAGAGGCGGAATTTATACTTCATCAAATAGAAAACGATACAATCAATCGTCAAGATTCCCTTGTAATTCATGAGAAAATAGCAGCTTTCTCCTTACTTCTTGAAGCCAAACAATTACGCGCGGATTATTATTCAGTCGTCATTGATTCATTAAATCAATCTACGCCGCCCAAAGAAGACATTCGGAAACTCTATCAAACCATTCAGACCAATGCTGATACGCAATTCAATGCAAGTCTGCGGCGTATAGAAAATGCACAACAACTGAATATTCCGGATACCATACTAAAAGCCTACCAAACTGCTATTCAATATCAGGACAGAGGACTTGCTGGATTAAAATTAATGAAGGCTATTCATGAAGTTGATGAAAGTACTAAATCCTTCTTTGGTCCACCCATTTCTGTTAAAAAGGTTGCTGAACGATATGGCATCCCGGAGTCTGACATCAACTATCTCATTAAAGGAGTAGCTTCCTCTAAAAAGGTAGAAGTGGCCCAAGCCGATACGGTTACAAAAGGCTACAGCCCTTTTACAAGTGAAACCAAAGACTTCTATTTTGAACCCGATTCCATTGCCAAAGCTCATCCCGAGATACCTGAACTTTCGTCGGAACATCAGGCTTCAACTCCCGTCTTTGAAATCGATACGGCTTTACAGAGACAACTCAATACGGTTTGGAATCAAAACTTTCAATACCTCCAAAATGATACTTTATTCACACACGCAGCGCAAGACTCCTTGTTTCCACATCAAATGGTAAGTCTCTACGATAAGTCATCCTTAAAACGTTATTGGGCCATTTATCTGAATCAATGGACAGAACTAAGCCGTACAGAAATACCTCCAACTACATCCGGCAATCCCATTGATACCGATCAACAGTTGGCAAAAGTGGATATATCAAAAAAGCATAACACGTCCAATGACATCCGTGTCAAAGAGAAATTTGATTCGCGCCAAACAACAAGCAATCTGTCCAAGGATGATTCTAAATCAATCGCTGCAAATCCTCTTTTAGAACCGTCAACCACCAATGAAACGTTATATTTCATACAAATCGCAGCCAGCCGATCGCCATTAACAGGGGAGTTCATCCTGACGTTCTACAAAGGTGGTGATTCCATCTATACACGGATTGAGGAAGACTGGTATAAATATCAGATCGGAAAAACGGCATCTTTTTCGGAAGCCCTTAAAACACTCAATAATACGGACGTAGAAGGGGCATTCATCGTGCCCTATGCCGGCAATGAAAAACTAATTCTTTGGAAAACACTAAGGTCAAAAACAACCGTCATCCCTAACCAAGTAGTGAGCGGTCTCACATTCGTGGTTCAAATAGCGGCATCACGCGATCCGCTATCCGGTTTTCAGATCAAACAGTTAACTAAAAATACGGCAGGTAGCATTCGTGAAATTCAGGAAGATCAGTGGTATAAATATCAATTAATAGTTGGCTCCTCCTACTCTGAAGCCAGGAAAAGATGGCAACAGATAGGTATTACCAAATCATTTATCGTGGCTTACTTCAATAATGAGAAAATTGAGATGACAGAGGCATTCAGAAAACTAAAAGAAAATTAAACAGATAAAGCTATGAAAAGAGTACTACTTCAAAACTTGATGAGAATTACTTTGGGACTGATCATCATTGCTTCATCCTCATGCGTAAACTTAAAGAAAGTGCAGTTGATGCAGGAAAAATCCATTACTGATTATTCCCAAGAGATTATCAATGCACAACGCGATGCCTATAAAATTAACTTCGGGGATCATCTCTACATAAAAATATTTAGTTCGGATGCGCAAACCAGTCGCTTTTTTCAATCCGACTTTCCGGAATTAATGAATCAATCCTACATCTACCTGAATTCTTACAAAGTGGATGAAGAAGGCTATGTGAATTACTCGTTTGTAGGTAAAATCATGGTCAAGGGACTCACCATCAACGATGCACAAAAAAGCATTGAAGAAGCGCTTCAAGCCTACTTTAAAGATGTGAAAGTATATGCCAAGCTGGTGAACTTCAACATATCCTTATTAGGCGAAGTAAAAAGCCCAGGCACCTTTACCATTGACCGGGATGAAATAACCATCCTTCAGGCCTTAGGTATGGCCGGTGGCATCACTGATTTTGGTGCTGCTGAAAAGGTAGTGCTGGTGCGAAAGAGTCCCAATGGCAGTATGGTTAAATACTTGGATTTAACCGATAATGGAGTCCTGGAATCAGAACACCTCTTCCTGATGCCCGATGACGTCATCTATGTGGCGCCAAGGGGATCCAAGTCCTTTGTATTCGAGAAATTCCCTTATGGTTTAATATTTGGAATATTAGGAATAGGCCTGTCCATCTATGCCATTGTCACGGATTAATAGCTCATCCATTTATGCATGAACAATCAAAGAATCAACCGGAATACTATCTGGGGCTCTTTTTTAAGGCAATTAAATACTGGCCCGTATTAGTCATCTCCTTATTCCTGGCCATTGGCTTTGCCTATTACAGATCAGTTTCAACAGTACCCAAATACGAAGTTAGTACGACACTCCTCATTCAAGATGAAAAGTCAACGGATCCCCAAGCCATCATTGGCTTGGGTGAATTGACGGGACAGTCTCTCAAAATTAAGAATGAGATGGGCATATTGCACTCCTATGAATTGGTGCGGCGGACCATCAAACATTTGGATTTCGAAGTTTCGTGCTATCAACAAGGACGCTATCTTCCGGAACGCCTGTACCCCTATTCTTATTTCACCATTGAATGGAGCCCTTACTCCCCGCAATTGATAAATGTGCCATTCAATATTCAGTTTATCAATGACTCCACCTGCCGGGTATGGGCCACGTGTGAAGCGGGACAGATTTACGCCTATACCCATGAAAGGGTCATTAATACCATCACGCATCTCCAACTTGACACATTGATAAAACCCGGTCAGCCATTATCGGCTCCCTGGTACGACTTTACCGTTCTTGTGAATAAGGGCACGTCCCTGGCATATGAAAAAAGTCCGGATTACTATTTTCAATTTAACTCCTACGACGCACTCATTAATCAATTCAGGCGGTTTACCATCAGTGAAGAAGACGGCTCTTCCATCATGCGCCTGAAACTTAAAACAGATAACATTGTGCAAGGCACCAATTTTTTAAATGCCTTAACCCGGGAATATTTAAAAAAGGGTATTGAACGCAAAAACAACATTGCCTCAAACACCATTCGCTTCATTGACTCTCAAATTACGGAGATACATGATTCGCTCTACCAATCCGAAAAAACCATTCAAGCCTTTATTCACGCAAAAGGAGGATTGGATTTGGATTATAAGAGTGACTATATCTACAATCGCTTATCTGTTTTAGAAGAACAGATGACTGAATTGCAGATGCAACGAAAATACTACGATTATTTAATCAAATTCCTCGAAGAAAATAAAGCGCTGGAAGACATTGTGCTGCCTTCTGCCCTCAAAATAAATAACCCCTACCTCAATGACTTACTTGATCAGATCAATGTAGCCCTGTTTGAATATGGCGAAATTTCCAGCCGTACGCTGCAAGAAACACCGATCCTCACAGCCAACCGCATGAAAATTGAAAACCTGAAAAAAACGGTACAGGAGACCATCAATGCGGCTAATAATAATTTGAATCACGAACAAGCACAGCTTCAGCAGCGCATCTCTTCCATTAAAAAAGAGTTGGATTATTTACCGCAAGATCAACAGCAATTTATTTCCCTGCAACGGAAACACACCATCAATGAAGACCTTTACACCTTTTTGCTGACGAAACGATCGGAAATGCAAATCATGAAGGCTTCCAACCTGCCATCCAATGAAGTATTGGACCTGGCACGACCTAACAACTACCAGTTGGTGGAACCCTTGATTACGCAAATTTATGCCCGATTCATTCTATATGGTTTAGGCTTTGCGGCCGGAATCATCTTTATTCTCATCTACTTTAACGACAAGGTTTACGAGAATAAAGACATTGAATCCATTACCGATTATCCCATTCTGGGCCACATTATTCACAATAAATACAATTCCAACTTCATTGTACACCAACGCCCGCAATCATTAGTCTCCGAATCATTCCGGTCACTGCGCACCTCCTACAACTTTCTGAACCCGAAAAAAAAGAAAGGCCAGGTTATTTTGGTCACTTCCACCAATATTGAGGAAGGAAAGAGCTTCTTATCCCTCAACCTGGCTGCCAGTTTTGCACAGAACGAAAACAAAACCATCATCATTGGATACGATTTGAGGAAACCTAAATTGAACGCCTACATTGAGAGTGCCAACGAAAATGGGGGACTTTCCATGTATTATAATGGCAAGAAGGATTATAAGGAGATTATTCTTTCATCACCACAAGCCAACCTGGATTATCTATTAACAGGGCCTATTCCCCCCAATCCGGCTGAATTGATTGCCAAGGACTCCAAAACGGAAGATCTTTTTGCTTACCTCAAAAACCACTACGATACCATCATTTTGGATACCGCGCCACTGGGCCGTGTTTCCGATGGTTTCTTACTCTATAAGCATGCTGATTTAATGATGTTGGTAGTACGCCACAATAAAACCCGTGTTCGCCATTTAAAGCACTTGCTGCGAGACCTAAAAAGAAGGGGCGTTGATCATTGCGGAATCGTCATCAACGATATTCATGTGAACCGCAATAAATATGGATACGGTTCGGGATATGGGTATGGGTATGGATACGGCTATGGCTATGAGCAGAGCTAAATAAAAGGAGCCCGAAAGCTCCTTTTATTCTATTACTTCAGTATTTTCTTTGCAATCTCTTTGGGTAAAGCATCCTTGTGAACCATGATGGCCACTGTGTGCAAACGCATGTAACTCTCCGACATGTATAAATACCCGCCAAATTCATTACTCTTATCACCCCAGCTATTTTTTGTTTTGTAATAAACCGTTCCTTCCTGATCCTTTGACAAACCAGTGATGTGCATCAAATGATCATCGGTAGAATTCCATGACATGAAGGCTTCCTGGCGTACCAACTGATCAATCTTTTTCTCAGCCTGAGGTTTCATTTCCGCATCGTCCGCTTCAGGCACGATGGCAGCTCCCTTTTTATGCTGAAAAAATTTTTCACTGACATCGCCATCCCAAACAAATGAATAGCCATTTTCCAGCGCCTGATTCATCACTTGCATCAACTCATCCAGGGGTAGGTTGTAATAATCATCATGCGACCAGTTATCCGGTATTTCCAAACTAAAGGTGCTATACCAGGGATGGTGGGCATAAGATGTTAACTCCACATAATCATCGGCATTGATCTTCATCTCTTGCGCAAAGGCCACAGGCGACATGGCTTTACCGGCCACTTCCACAGTCTTGGGCAGTTCGCCCATATACACATCCAATACCGAATTTAAGACTTCGGTCCATTGATACGAAGGACGGGCATTTTTCTGCTTCATGTAATTTTCCAGAATGGCTGTTTGCGTCGAAGCCAGTTCAGAATGATTGTGCGGTTTGGTGAGGTCACGACGTCCCGGGAATGCGTCTTCTGTAGCCATACCTTGTGTTTTAACCACGTTCATCACGTCATGGGCCTGACCGCCCTCACTGAAATTACCTTTTCCATGAACCAAGGTAAAAAGACGGGCTTTCTCCGGATACGCAAAACGAACAAAATACATTTCCGATAGATCCAATTCAGGACCCCCGTGACGGATTACTTCCGTTTCGATGAATGAAGTGGTGCTATAGGACCAACAAGTACCGGTCCGATCCTGACTTTTCACCGGAGTGGTTTTAATGTCATGGACAGGCGTAAATTCAAAAGCACTTTTTTCTTTTTGCTCTTGTGCCTGTAAATTGCTTATCAACAATATACCTGATAAAGCAATGCCTAAGGTTTTCAATCGTATCATGCTGATTTTTTTATAGAAAGGTGGCCTTCTTACCTTGAAGAAGACCGCCCCTTTCATAGATTGGTTTTGGGTTTTCTATTATTTGCCTTTGACGGTGGCTTCCACTTCTTCGATGGTGATTGGAATACGCTCACCCAGAATGCGACATCCGGTATCGGTCACCAGGATGTCATCTTCCAGACGAATGCCACCAAAATCTTTATACGTCTCCACTTTATCGTAATTGATAAAGGCTTCACATTTTTTCTCAGCCTTCCAGCTATCGATCAATGCAGGGATAAAATAACACCCCGGCTCGTTGGTCACCACGAAGTTTGGTTGCAACTTACGGCCCAAACGCAAAGCAGCCAATCCAAACTGAGTGCTGCGTTGTACCTCATCGTCGTATCCCACCAAGGTATCGTTATAATCTTCCATGTCATGCACATCCAGACCAATCATGTGCCCCAAACCGTGCGGGAAGAACATGGCGTGAGCCCCTTGTGCCACGGCCTCGTCCACATCACCTTTCATCAAGCCCAGATCTTTTAGTCCGGCAGCAATGGTGCGGGCAGCAACCAGGTGAGCCTCACGATAAGCCACTCCCGGCTTGGTAGCTTCACGGGAAGCATTATTGGCATCCAATACAATTTGGTAAATCTCCCGCTGACGTTGCGAGAAGGTACCACCCACTGGAATGGTACGGGTATGATCGGTGGCATAATGCAATGGGGATTCACTACCGGCATCCACCAATAACAGATCTCCATTATTCAAGGTATTGCTGTGATCATGGTTGTGCAAAGTCTCCCCTCTCATGCTACAAATTACGGGGAAGGACACCATCCCGCCTCCTGAAATGGAAGCCCCTTCCACAGCTCCGGTTATTTGCTGCTCCGTTACACCGGCATGGGCCATCTTCATGGCTGTCGTATGCATTTGATAAGCCGTTGCCATGTGACGTTCCATCTCTTCAATTTCGCAAGGCTCTTTAATGGAACGGATATCAATACAAGCTTTCGTATATTCTAAAGAGGCATAATCTCTCACGCGGGAATGGTGAATACCAAACAAATCGCTCATTTGCATGATGGTTTCGCCACGGTATGGTGGATTATAATGGACCTTTCGTCCTTGCTTAATAGCCTCGTCAATCATTTTTGGCAAGTCCGCCATGGAACGGATGTTCTCCACACCTACCTGAGCAGCCTTCTCCACCATGGTGGGTTGTGGTCCCATCCAAATAATGTGGCCCACCGACAAATCATCACCCAACAAGTATTCCTTATTATTATCGATATCAATGATGGCCGCGTGGTTCTGCAAATCGATGCCGAAGAAATACAAAAAAGTACTGTCCTGACGGAAATGATACACATTGTCCGGGTAGTTCATGGGTGAATCGTTGTTACCCATCATCAGGATTAAACCTGATTTTACTTTGTTTACCAACTTCTTGCGTCGGTTTATATAAACGTCTTTTGCAAACATATGAAGTGATTTTAAAAATTTGATTTCAATATACATCTTTTCAAGTGACTGTAAAACGATAAATATCAGGAGTTGTTCTCGCCTTGGTTATTGTTTAGCAACTTAGCATCATCCGTGTCCGGTAATATTTTAATTCCATCAACGGCAGGTAAGGGCTTGAATGAACTTCTACAATAGAAATTGCGTCTACAATTATGTCCTTCCAACATAAACAATCACCTCCGGGAGCTAAACAATCAATGGAAATAGTAAAACAATCACCACCGGAAGCAAAAAAATGATTGCCGGGAGCAAAACTAACAGGTGGCAATGCGCATCTATGTATGTCGAAAGCAGAACCACATGGTGAAAATGCACATCAATGTATGTGGAAAGCAGAACCACATAGTGAAAATGCACATCAATGCATGTGGAAAGCGGAACCACCTGTTGAAAATGCACATCAATGTATGTGGGAAGCAGAACCACATGGTGAAAATGCACATCAATGTATGTGGAAAGCGGAACAACCAATGAAACTAGTACACCAATCACTGCCGAAAGCGCATCAATCACCGCCAATGGCAAAAACATCTACTGCGGTAAACAATCAATCTACCGGAATGGTAAATCAATAAGGGTAGAAGACAAACTGATTTGGGGAAAACATTGGGTGTCTAAACCCAATGGATGAATGAAAGAGTGGGACCCCGGAATAATACCAGTAGGTGTTCCATAAATCATAACAGTTTATAAACAGTTTAATTGGAATGCTTTTTGTTGATCATCCCGGAGAAAAACGACATTAAAAACCACCCAATTTGTTGATTATGAAAAAAAATTATTTGCTACTAATCCTCTTTATCTTACTACTTTCTCCTATACAAGCTGCTGATCCGGCCACGCAATTACCTCAAAATGCGAAATTAATCAGTCAGTCGGGCACACAACTCGATTTGTTCATCACCCTCATTGATTTGGATACCAATGAACTGGTCATTGTACGATATGGCTTAAAAAGAACCATGGCATTCACGCCAGACTATGAATTGAAACAAGTGATTCGGACTGGTATTAAGATGAATCCAATGCTACAAGGATTCGTTCAGGGGCAAGACAGTCCGCCAATATTAACAGAAGAGAAGGAGGAAGAAGAGGATGAATAACCACTAAAAACACAAAACCCGGAACAGTACGCTCCGGGTTTTCTTTTTATCTTTTGGTATGAATTACTTCTGAATGGCCATAATGCGGCTGATGTATTTTCCCAGAATGTCAAATTCAATGTTAATTACCGAACCGACTTCAAACTGGTGGAAGTTTGTAAAGTTGTAAGTATAAGGAATGATGGCTACTGAAAACTGATCATCTTTACTATTCACAACAGTGAGGCTGACTCCATTGACGGTAACAGATCCTTTCTCCACCGTCATGTAACCTTGCGCGGCCTTCTCTTTGTCTATCACATACTGGAAGGTAAAATACCAGCTACCATCTGCCTCTTTCACTTCAATACATTTGGCCGTCTGATCTACATGCCCCTGAACAATGTGACCATCCAGGCGACCATTCATAATCATGCTGCGCTCCAGATTGACCTTATCACCAATTTTCAATAAGCCCAGGTTTGATTTCTCAAGGGTTTCACGAATGGCCGTCACCGTATAGGTGTTACCTTCCTTTTTCACCACCGTCAGGCATACGCCATTGTGAGCAATACTCTGGTCGATTTTTAACTCGTTGGTGAATGAGCATTCCAGTGTTAAATGGAGATTGCCCTTATCTTGCTCCAGGCCTACTACAGTAGCGGCTTCTTCTACGATTCCTGAAAACATATTAAGTTTCTTTTTGTTAGAATTCAAAAGTTATCTGTGACGGCTAAATTAACCGAAAAAATACACTTTAGAAATGAAGAAGCCATTTTTTCGGGAAACGGATAATATTCGTATTTTCGGGATGGATTAGAAAACGATACACGATGGTGACGATAAAAACAAAATACCTGGGTGATTTACGTACGGAAAATACCCACCTGCAATCGGGATCAACCATAATTACCGATGCCCCTTGTGATAACCGGGGAAAAGGGGAAGCCTTCTCGCCTACCGATTTGCTGGCGACCGCACTGGGAAATTGCATTATGACCATTATGGGCATCAAAGCGATGGACAATGGCATTGACCTGACCGGCACCGAGTTGGACATCACCAAAATCATGGCGGATGCCCCGCGTCGGGTAGCTGAGGTGATCATTGCCTTTCATTTTCCAAAGAAAGGGTACTCCGAGACAGAAAAGCAACTCATCGAAAGTGTAGCCGGCACCAGTCCTGTTCCGCTAAGCGTCCACCCAGATCTGAAACAAACCATTCAATTCAACTGGTAATCCCGGTTTTTATAAGAGCATAACAACAGCGCATGATATTAGTGACGGGAGGTACGGGGTTAGTAGGTTCACACTTACTCTATAAATTACTGGATAAGGGCGAAAAAGTAAGGGCCCTTTGTCGGGCAAACAGCTGCAAAGAAAGTGTAAAGCAAGTTTTTCAGTTTTATTCAGCTGAAAAAGCCAATTTGCTATTTGACCAAATAGAGTGGTTTGAAGGTGACTTGCTGGATTACTTTTCGCTGCTGGATGCCCTGGAAAACGTCAGACAAGTCTATCATTGCGCAGCCATGGTCTCCTTCAAGCCCAGCGATGCGGATGAAATGTTCACCACCAATACCGAAGGGACTGCCAATTTGGTAACTACCAGTATTGAGCGCGGCATTGAAAAATTTTGCTATGTCAGTTCCATTGCCACATTGGGAGCGGCAGTCAACGGTCACCACATCGATGAAAGTACTTTTTGGCAAAACGATGATAATCATTCCGTCTATTCACAAAGCAAGTTTCAGGCAGAAATGGAAGTTTGGCGGGGCACAAAAGAAGGATTGAAAGCCATTGTGGTGAATCCATCGGTGATCATAGGCCCCGGTAATCCGGACCGAAGCAGCGGCCAGCTTTTTAAATCGGTGGCCAACGGCATGAAGTTTTACACGCCTGGTTCCACCGGTTTTGTTGATGTGCGGGATGTGACGGATGCCATGATTGCTTTAACCAATAGCGAGGCCTGTAATGAACGGTTTGTCGTTAGTTCCGAAAATCTGAATTACGAACAGTTCTTAACCAAAGTGGCTACTGCCTATCACACAACGCCACCAAGTATGAGAGCCGGACGAATCATCATTGGAGCTGGCTGGCGCTTAGAGCGACTACGTTACCTCATCACCCGAAAAGAGCCACGTATCACTAAAGAAACGGCACGTTCCTCGCAAAACCGCTCATTTTATTCCAGCAATAAACTTAAGGAGCTGCTTCAGTGGCAATTTATTCCCATTGATCAATCCGTAACAGAAACGGTGGCTTTTTTCATCCAAAATAAAACGGTGGTATAGCCTTCATTTTGCACACAACCTGAGAATACCCAAAACAAAACGGGTATCCATCAAATGAATACCCGTTCTATTAGATGATTGACTAGTATCGTTAGAGTGTAGTGACCAGCTCTTTGATCACTTTGGTCATTTTCGGCTCAGCTGCTGCTGCCACTTCCTGAACTTCTTCGTGTGAAACTTCCACAATCTGACCGGGAACACCTGAATCGGTGATAATTGAAATTCCAAAACAAGTCATGTCCATGTGACGGGCTACAATGATTTCAGGCACCGTTGACATACCAACCGCATCTGCTCCTAATACGCGGAACATTTTATATTCGGCCGGTGTTTCGAAAGTAGGACCTGTTGTTCCCACATAAACACCTTGCTTGAGATCGTAACCAAACTGCTTACCCAATTCCAGGGCTCGGGCGGATAATTCTTTACTGTAAGGTTCACTCATATCAGGGAAACGGGGCCCCAGTTCGTTGAAGTTTTTCCCCATCAAAGGATTATCGCCAAACATGTTAATGTGATCCGTAATCACCATGATATCTCCCACTTCAAAATCAGGATTCAATCCCCCACTGGCATTAGACACAATCAACTTATCTATGCCAAAGGCTTTCATGACGCGCACCGGAAAGGTAACTTGTTGCATGTTGTACCCTTCGTAATAATGAAATCGCCCTTGCATGGCTAACACTGGTACGTCATTAATCCGACCAAAGATTAACCGGCCACTGTGTCCTTCTACGGTAGATACCGGGAAGTTGGGAATCTCTTCATAGGGAATGGCAATTTCAATGTCAATCTCCTGAACCAATCCGCCCAATCCGGTTCCTAAAATAATTCCTATGGCAGGACGAACTTCTGTTTTACTCTTGAGAAATTCAGCTGTTTCTCTGATTGTTTCTAACATAATCAGTTATTAATTTATCAAATATTGTTGCTTCTTCAAATACTATTTTCAACTCAATGGGGATGTAAAAAATGCGCCTTTTCAAAGCCTCCGGAAGAATGTCCAAAGCATCCAAACGAACGGCATCTTTTTCGGTAGTGAGCAAAACAGCTGCCGGACCAAGGGTCTCAAACTGGCTTTCTATGGCTTTTACATCTATCCCGGTAAAGTTATGGTGATCGGGAAAAATCAATGTTTCCCCTACATTAAAACGCGCCTTCAAATAAGAAAAGAACACTTCGGGACGTGCAATGCCAGCCAAGGCAATAACCGGTGTATTGGACTCAAGGACTAATTGCGAACCTGAGCTATTCAAACTTAAGGGATCACTGTAGCCAATGGTCGAAAAAAATACTTGCTGATGAGGCAAGGGCAAGATCCTGTCCATCCATTTCGTTTTCTCCGCCAACGTCATATCGGCCGGACACTTATTTACCACAATCACATCCGCTCTTTTTTGTCCGGCTTTTGTTTCCCGCATATTACCGGCCGGGAAGGGAAAATCATTCCATAAGGGCCGGTGATAATCAATAACCAGTATGGATAAGCCTGGCTTCACATAGCGATGTTGGTAAGCATCATCCAATAAGACAACATCCGGCTTCACCTGTTCCAACAAAAGCGTCATGCCTTCAACACGCTTCTCGGCGACAGCCCCTTTGAGCAGTGGAAACTTTCGCAGCATTTGGTAAGGCTCGTCACCAATCTCACTCACGGAACTATTACTGTTTGCGAGTAGTGCCCCCTTGGTTTGTCGTTTATATCCCCGACTCAATAAAGCGACTTGATACTTATCTTTCAATAATCGGATGATGTATTCCGACAAGGGAGTTTTTCCTGTTCCGCCAACCGTAATATTACCAATGGAAATAACAGGTAAATTGTAGTGACTGGATGACAAAACCTGCCAATCGAATAGTTTATTTCGAAAAGCTGTTATGCCACCATAGAGCAACGTTAGAGGATATAAGAGCAATCTCCAATTCATTTAACTTAATCTTAAAACCTTTCCGCCTTATTCACAGGCGATAAGACAAAATAAGCCGTCCAATTGGACGGCTTACAAATGTATAAAAAAATGACAAATTAATAAACTTCAATATTGTAAGGCATACGGGCCTGTATTTGTTGTCCTTTTTTCAGGTTTTGCAAGGTATGCAGGTATTCATACTCCTCACCCATTATGGATTTACCAACAAACATTTTAGCTTCACCGGTTAATTCTTTGATAAATTGTTCAAACGGATCAGGCAATTCAGGTAATTCAACTACGCGGTATTTTTCCAATCCTGCTTTTTCCTGAGCTAAGGCCAATGCCTCATTGATACCACCCAGTTGATCGACTAAATTAATACCAGTGGCATTCTGTCCACTCCAAACACGCCCCTCGGCCACTTCACCAATGGCTTCTTTAGATGTTTTACGACCATCGGCACAACGGGTGACAAAGTTGTCATATCCCATTTCAATATAAGCCTGCAGCAGTGCGCGCTCCTCCTTGCGGAACGGACGATTCAAGCTTGGCATATCCGCGAATTCATTGGTTTTTACACCGTCAAAGGACAAGCCTATTTTTTTCATCAAGCCTTCTGTATTGGGTATCATCCCAAAGATCCCAATGGAACCTGTTAGGGTGGTTGGATGCGCTAAAATAGCATCTGCTTCGCAAGATATGTAATAGCCTCCTGAAGCAGCCAAATCACCCATGGATACAATAAACGGTTTCGTTTCACGGGCTAATTTCACTTCGCGCCAGATGATTTCAGATCCCAGGGCCGATCCACCCGGAGAATTGACCCGGAATACAATGGCCTTAATGGAACTGTCGCGACGTGCCTGACGAATGGCCTTTGAAATTTTATCAGAATTAATCCCTTGATTGGAATCAGCCCCATCAATTTCTCCTTCCGCATAAATGACTGCAATTTTATCACGTATCAATCCTTTGGTTTCTTTAGGGACATACACTTTCGCGTACTTGCTATTTTTCACCGCTTCCAAATCGTCACTTTCGTCGGTTTCGGTTAAGGTCTTCAATTCAGCAAGAACTTCGTCTTTATATTTTAAACCATCCACTAACCCACTCTCCAGTAACTCATCCTGACTGCGAAACATAGGCATTTTATCAGCAATGGTTTTTAATTCGTCAGCAGACAATCCACGTGCGTCAGCTATCTTACCAACCAGGTGATCCCACATGGAATTGATGTAAGTTTCAGTTTGCAAACGGGCCGGATCACTCATCTTTTCCAATAAGAAAGGCTCCACTGCCGATTTAAACGTACCATGTTTGAAAACCTGCATTTCAATACCCAGCTTCTCCAATGTGCCTTTAAAAAACATACGCTGAGCAAAAAGACCTTTAAACTCTAACATGCCGCCCGGATTCAAATAGACCTTATCGGCCACAGAAGCCAGGTAATAGGCTTTCTGAGTATAAATCGGTGCGAAACTGTAAACAAATTTTCCCGATTCCTTGAAGTCGATCAATGCATTGCGAATCTCCTCAATGGTGGCATAACCGGCACTCATCAAACCGGATTCCAACACAATACCGCTGATATTTTCATCGCGCTTCGCTTTTTTAATATTGCTTAATATCCGATTTAAGCCTTCCGGTGTTTGTCCCCCTGAAAAAGAGGCTAACGCTTCGGCAAACGGATCATCAATACTGCGCTCCACAATGGGGCCATTCAATTCCAATAACAGAATGGTGTTCTTTTCTATTTTAGCCTCTTTGTCACCCGAAGCAGCAATCCCCATTAAGATGGCAAATCCCAAAAGAAAGAAAACTAAGGCGGCTACGATTCCACCAGCAAAAGTTGCCAGCGTGTATTTTAAAAATTTAATCATAAATGAAAGTTTGTTTTTATTAATAAGGTTCAGTTACATTCTATTCTAACAAATGTATCAAATTAAAAGATCAAAATAAATTTTAGAAATCTCTTTTTGTTAATCTATCCCGGAACAGCTGCACTTTCAAAGTAGACGATTACTTTTGTAAACAAATAAACACTACCATGGGGAGACAACTTTTATTACTGGGAGGCAACCAGGGAGATGTGATTAAAAATTTGCATCAGGCTGTTCGAGCTTTATCGGTTCCACTTGGAGAGCCCATCCAATCATCGGCATATTACGAAAGTGAACCCTGGGGATTTGAAGCCGCACAAAACTTTGTAAATCAAGTGGTGGAGTTTAATAGTACACATAGTCCAGATGCCCTCCTTCAAATAACCCAAGGCATTGAGCTACAACTAGGCCGAAAACAAAAAACCGGTACTCATTACGAGTCCCGGCCCATTGATATCGATATCTTATACATAGATGATTTAATCCTTGAATCACCCCATTTAATCATTCCTCATCCCCGGCTTCATCAACGTCGGTTCACCCTTTTACCTTTGATGGATCATTGGAAAGACTTATTTCATCCCAAATTAAAGGCTACCACTCAGGCGCTATTGTCCATTTGTGAAGATGATGGTCATGTGAAACGCATCTATTAAAGTTTACTGCCATATGCCAAATCACCTGCATCACCCAACCCCGGAACGATGTAGGATTTCGCATTCAGTTCAGCATCAACAGCTCCTAACCAAAGGGTCACATTCTCACCCTGGAACATATTACGGACATAATCGACTCCCGCCTGGCTCGCAATTAGAGACACCACGTGAACATGCTTCGGCCTTCCTTTATGCAACAATGCTTTATACGCCAACTCAATGGAGGTACCTGTTGCCAACATGGGATCGCTTAAGATGACAATCTTGTTTTCCAGTGATGGCGATGAGATATACTCAATGTGAATATCAAAGTCCCCTTTCTCATTATATTTGCGGTAAGCGGAAACAAAGGCATTTTCGGAGCGATCAAAATAATTAAGCAATCCCTGATGCAAGGGTAAACCGGCCCTCAAAATAGAAGCAATCACTACCTCTTCGCTCATCACTGTTTCCTGTGCAATACCAAGCGGTGTTTGAAAATCCTTCGTTTCATGAGGCAACACCTTACTTAGTTCATAGGCCATGATCTCTCCCATTCGCTCTATATTTCGACGAAAGCGCATGGGATCCGTCTGCACGGTTACATCCCGAATTTCTGCAATAAACCGATTAAAAATGCTTTGTTGTTGATTGAGTACTTTTATTTCCATGAATATGGTCTTTATATTATTCCCTTTTTTTTGCAAATTTAATTCATCTTTTTATATAAAAACGAGACTCTTCTCTAAAAACAAATAATTTGATATTATATCACCTATTAATAGCTACGCTATGATTTTTAAATTTTTAGCCAGCTTATATCCTCAAACTTTGAATTTAGCAGCTTGAATAATTAGCATCCAGATTGGCAAAAAGTTTTCCCAATACATCATGAGATGGAAACAATTCGGCCAAATTCGTAAAATCAGGGAAAATAACAGTCTAACAAGATGTGATGCAAAAAAATCCTCGCACCCATCTTATTTAATCATTAATGTAAACCTTGATTTCAGAAGGAGTTTCTTAATAAGTCCGACAGGCAGTAAGGGGTGAGTATAGAATACAATAAGCCTAAGTAGATCTGAAGCACTCCTGAAGTATGGTTAACTCATATTAAACTCACAGTTTTTTCAGACTTATCACATAGTAAATTCAATTTTAGTTGAGCAAAACGTGTTAATAATTTTTAATTATTTTAACTTAAGTCTTTCTTAAGTATACAGTTGGTATACCTAAGTAGGCTTATTACCCTGTTTAATCCTTATAGATTCATTGATTATGGCTCGACTAAAAACCAATTACCTCCATGCGGCCACTGGTGCTTTGTCTCGGTCTTTTATGGGACCTGATAATTTTAAAACACCGGCTCTAAAGTAAACTCAAAACGATAGTCCTGAGCAGGCACTAAATACTCTTCATAAGGCCGAGCGTCCAATGAGTTCTCACCGGCCACACCCATTTGTTTCAGGTCAAAATTCACGAACACACCATTTTCAATCTCTCCTTTTCTGAAACCCACTTTAAGTGATGCTCCCGTTACCCATAGCACTGTTTTTCAGTTTGCGTTTATCTTTGTAAGATGCATACAGTTTGCGAAATAAACCAGTTTGTCACTGATTAAACGAATCTATTAGTGTAGAACTAATTAAATCTTTAGCAATCCGAAGAAGACTCAATATTTATTCATTATTTCAATGATGTAATCAATTTCAGAATCAGTTAAGCACTGATGAAATGGAATACTTAAGACTTCATTATGAACCTCTTCTGTTATTGGAAGGCTAACATTATAAAACCCGGAATATGCATTTTGCAGATGGGGAGGAATAGGATAATGTATCATTGTTTCAATCCCATATTTTTTGAGATGATTTGCTAATCTGTCCCTCTCTTTAGATCGAACCACAAACAAATGCCATACATGACTTTGCGTATCTGTTGAGAATTTAGGTAAAATTATAGACGAATTATTAATGCCAGAACAGTATCGTTTCGCAATAGACCTTCTTTTATTATTGTTTTTGTCCAATGTTCTTAACTTAATAGAAAGTACGGCTGCCTGAATTTCATCCAACCTGGAGTTAAATCCCTTAAAATCTTTATAATATTTTTTACTTGACCCATAATTGGCAATTGCCCTAATAATATGTCCTAATGCATCATCTTTTGTTGCAACCGCACCAGCATCTCCCAATGCACCAAGATTTTTGCCTGGATAAAAACTGAAGGCAGCAGCATCCCCCAATGATCCTGCTTTTATATGCTTCCATTCAGCACCTATGGCTTGTGCATTGTCTTCAATGAGCAAAAGCTTATTGGCCTTTGCTATCGCAATTATTTTATCCATCTCACAAACTTGCCCATAGAGATGAACAACCAAAATAGCTTTCGTTTTATGAGAGATCAATGCACTTATTTTTTCCGGATTAATATTGAAGGTGGTCAGATCGGGCTCAACTAAAACAGGCGTTAAATTATTTTCAGAGATAGAGAGGATAGAGGCTATATAAGTATTGGCAGGCACAATAACTTCATCTCCTTTTTTAAGGAGCCCATGCTCCATGTAAGCTCTGAAAATAAGCATTAATGCATCAAGACCATTGCCTGTGCCAATTACATGATTTGTATGAATGTAGTCGGCCGGCTTCTGTTCAAAAGTCTTATTCTCCTGCCCCATGAGGTACCACCCCGATTCAGCAACCCGGCAAATGGTTGAATTTATCTCAGACTGATATTGACCATTAATCTATTTTAAATTTAAAAATGGTATGTTTCTCATACAATAATCGACTGATTGATTAGTTTAAACGATATTGATACCTAAAGGCAAATTAGTAAAACTATGCGACAGCAAAATAATCCAAAAATTATTCTACTGCCAAAAATTAAAGATTTAAGAGGTAATTTGAGTTTTATGGAGGAGTTAAATCAGGTTCCATTTAAAATTGCTCGCTCCTATTGGTTGTACAATGTGCCAGGTGGTGCAGAAAGAGGTGGACATGCATTTAAAAAAGGTTGTGAATTTTTCGTCCCGCTATCAGGTAGCTTCAACGTGGAAATAATGCGTGGTGAAGAACGAACCATATTTCATCTAACCCGGCCTGATGAAGGATTATTTCTACCAGAACTATCGTGGCGTAAAATAACAGATTTTACGACCAATGCAGTTTGCTTGGTTATTGCCAGTACATCATACCAACCAGATGATTATATTTGGGATTTCAATTAATACATAGAATTGTATAACCATGTCAAATGTTGATGATTGCCATATAATAACTTTGCCAAAGTTTGCTTCGGATAGAGGTTCGTTAAGTTTTGTGGAAGCAAATGGTATTATTCCGTTTGATATTAAAAGGATATATACTACTTATGACATCCCCACTGACGCATATCGTGGGGGACATTCGCATATTGAACAGCATGAATTAGTTATTGCCGTAAACGGTAGTTTTGAGATCGTATTGGATGATGGCCGACATAAGAAGACCATCTTTTTAAAAAAAGCCTACGAGGGATTGCATATTAATCCAGGCATGTGGCGTGAGTTAAAAACTTTAGTACCGGGAGTGTGGTGTTGGTTATAGCTTCTGATGTGTATATGGAAAGTGATTATATTCGCGACTACAAATTATTTAGGGAAAGCAAATGATTGAGGTAGTAAAGTATAGTAAAGCAAATAAAGAGCAATGGGATGAATTTGTTGCTAACGCAAATATTCAAAGCTTTTTATTTTTTCGTGATTATATGGAATACCATAAAGATCGTTTTGAGGACTATTCATTAATGATATTTGAAAAAAGAACCTTAAAATTAATCTTACCAGCCAATGTTGTAGATAACAAACTCTATAGTCATCAAGGATTAACTTTTGGTGGTTTCTTCACGAATAAACAAATTAGTTATCAAAAATGGATTAACTATCTTAATGCCATAAATATCTTCCTGAAAAATTATGGAATTAGTGAAGTATCCATAAAACTACCGCCATTTTTCTATTCTTCATCATTAGCACAATCCATCCTTCCAATAATGCATCTCAACCAAACGAAAACGGATCGATGTGAGGCCGGTAGTTTTATTCGTACCAAAGATTTCCATTTTCCACGTAAGTGCGTAAAATCTGGCAAGTTAGAACTATTCAAAGAAGAATATTCCCATGATTTCCAAAGTTTCTGGAATTTACTTGAGATCAATCTGATGGAGCGTCATAACACTAAACCAGTTCATACTATTGATGAAATTCAATTACTGGCTCAATTATTTCCACAAAACATTAAACTGTATCTTTTAAAAGATATTACGAATAATGAAATAATGGGCGGCTCTGTCCTTTTCTCATCAAAGGGAATTCTTAAAGTACAATACTTTGCCACCTCTCATATTGGAAGAAAAAACCGAGTTTCGGACGTTCTATATTACAACATTATTCGAAATCATTTAGATACAAAAGACTTTATCGATTTTGGCAGTTCAATGAATATAAAAACCAAGAAAGTATGTAAAAACCTCCTTTCAGCCAAGGAGAAATTTGGTGCGTCGACCTTTCCGATCTATACGTTTAGCTACAGCACATCTATACATTTTGATTTTTAATTAGCCATGATTAAACCCCTAACATCTCTAAGGTTTATATTTGCTTTCATGGTTTTCTTGAGCCACTTGTCGTTTTTAAAGGATTCAGATAGCGCTTTTCTCCGACATCTTTATATATCCTATCTACAGGAAGGCGGAATTGGGGTCGCATTTTTTTTTATTTTGAGTGGATTTATTCTAGCCTATCGATATCAGGATAAGTTAATCAACAAAGAGGTTTCCTGGAAAAGCTTCTATATCAATCGTTTTGCACGCATTTACCCCTTGCACATAATAACTTTTCTAATTGTTTTGCTCATCAATCTTGTCTTAAATAATTATACACCTTCGTTCAAACTTGGACTAAAGGCAATAACCAATTTACTTCTTTTCCAAAGCTATATTCCAAAAGAATCAGTATACTTTTCAATCAATAGCCCGTCATGGAGTATTTCAGATGAAGCATTTTTTTATTTTCTATTTCCTTTTCTACTGTTTGCAATTCCCTTCTCAAAGCGAAAAATGCTTCATCTCATTCCATTGATATCTATTATTATCATTTTATCCCTAATAAAGACAATAGATGCAACATATCACCATGCCATCTTCTACATTCATCCATTCATTAGAGTAATAGACTTTATCTTGGGAATCTATATATTTAATATTTGGCAACTTTTCCCTGCAAAAAAATATTCAAAACATTTCTTTACCATTATTGAAGTAACCTCCATTTTAGTTCTGAGCATTTTCATCCTCCTTCATAAACATGTTCCCGAGGTTTATAAGTACAGCTCTTACTATTGGTTACCAATGCTGATTATTGTATTTTCTTTTGCACATCAAAAAGGTGGTATTTCAAAAATACTTTCAAGTAGGGCAACAATATTTTTAGGCGAGATTAGTTTTGCTTTTTATTTGACTCATTATTGGATAATTAAGATCGTTCACAAATCTAGTCTCTTCTCTATTCCCACTGAGATCATTGTATCACTATTCCTCTCTTTAATGATCAGTTATTTACTTTACAAATACATTGAACAACCTTCTAATGAAAAAATAAAAGACATATACTCCCAATACAAGAAGAACAATACTAAAAGCGTGAAAAATCTAAATCAATAAGCTAATATACTTTTTGCTAATACTTTCTGGATAATCCGGCGTAAGCTGACCCCCTAAAAACCGGAGCGGTTTTAATCATTTTAGGCCAAAATATGACTCTAAAAAAACTGCCACTCCGGCAGATGTTGACCCCACTTGATATCAATTCCGGTTTTGGCGCCGGAGCATGCTGACCCCTTGGGTAGTATTTTATGGTTCATCCGACTAATGCATAGGTTTTCTCATGCAAGCTGAATATTTTGAGCTTAAAAAACTCCATATCTCTATAACCATATGCTTGCCGTTTCATTGTTTTGATTTTGTTGTTTAGGCCTTCCAGTGGGCCTGTCGAAATTGGATAATCATACCAGGCAAATATACCTGACCGATGAGCTAAAAGAGTGTCCGCAAATTTACGGAGACGAAAAACACCTGAAGCCATTGCTTTTGCGACCCATTTACCCATGAATTGCTGAGCAAGTTCCTTTGTTTTTTGTTGCCACAAAAGCTTCAATTCTTCTTTGAGGTAGTAGGCAATTGCAAGGGGTTCATTTATTTCCAAAAGTTCTTGTAGCTTTTCTTTTTCGTTTCGCTCATCATTCAGATTGACGCTATTTTTTAATAATAGCCACCTGGATCCTTTCAGCAGTTCCTTTTTGTTCAGTTCTTTTTCCTGACGATATAATTGGCGTCTAAGTTTTGATATTGAATCGTTCATCATTTTTACAACATGAAAATGATCAAAAACAATCTGTGCATTAGGTAAGTTATTGATCACAGAAGAGATATATGCCGGTGACATATCAATAGCTACAGCTTCAATATTAACCTTGTTCCTTTTGACGCGTTTCCAAAAATCAGTTAACGCATCACTTCCTTTACCCTTACCAACATGAAGAACAACACCAGTTGCAAGATCCAATACAACCGTCATATATTTATGGCCCTTTTTGACAGCAAATTCATCAATAGCAATACATTTCACACCCTTTAACGCAGGAGAGGAATAATGCTTTTTTAAGTAGGTATTTTGAATGTCTTTAACCAAGTCCCAACTAACACCAAGATGTAATGCTACATCTCGAATTGTACCGATTCTTGATAAAGCGATGACATGCCGGGCAAAGGCGCGTGTGAAGCTTTTTTTATTTTCAGTAAATGGTAAATGCTCTTGTCGAATAACCCTGCACTCTTTACATTCGATGCGCTGAATAGAAAGCTGTATAAAGACTTTGTGATGCCCGATAGGAATAGTTCGAAATTCTCGATCCTTCGTCCCTGACTTTATAATATCAAAACTTTTGCATACAGGGCATTTGAGTTTATCAGCTTTGGTTTTAACTTTGACGTAGATATTTCCTTTTTTATATTCGGTACTGATTACTTCTTGGTTGACTAAACCAAACGAATGAAATAATAAACTGGTGTTCATATAACTTTGGATGTTGTGGTTGACAAACAAAGTAATGAATATCAGTTTTTTTTCCAAAAACTACTCATTTTACGGATGAACCTATTTTATATTCAGGAATTTGGTTTTTTAGCGATCACTAATGATCCCTAACAAGATACAAGATGGCAGGAAAACCAAAACCTATGAGTCAAATCAAACAATTATTACGCCTGCACCAGCAAGGCAAAGGCAAAAAGGAAATAGCCCGCTTACTGGATCTCAGTAAGAATACGGTTAAATCCTATCTTCGTAAAGTTGAAGTCGGCCGGATGGATATATCTGAGCTTTTATTACTGGAGGATCCGGTCTTAAACGCTAAGTTTAATGCCGGTAATCCTTCGTACAAAGAGGATCGATATGAGCATTTTAAGTCGAAACTGGATTATTTCAACCGGGAATTAAAGCGCACCGGTGTTACCCGTCAACTTTTATGGGAAGAGTATAAAGCATCGTATCCCAAAGGGTATAGTCACACCCAGTTTTGCTTTCATCTCAACCAACAGAATAGGGCTACCCGGCCATCTATGGTATTGGAACATACTGCCGGCGATAAACTTTTCATCGATTTTGCCGGTACAAAGCTCTCCTACATCAACAAAGACACCGGTGAGATCATCGAGTGCCAGGTGTTTGTGGCCTGTTTGCCTTACTCCGATTACAGTTTTGCCATGGCGGTACGAACTCAAAGTGTAGCGGATTTTATTTATGCACTCACCTGCTGTTTAAATGCCATTGGAGGAGTGCCCAGGGCTTTGGTGCCGGATAACCTGAAATCGGCTGTAATCAAAGCTAATTCTTACGAACCACACATTAACCGGGCACTGGAAGATTTGGCCAACCACTACCAGACGACGGTTGTGCCGGCCAGGGCGCGCAAACCAAAAGATAAGGCACTGGTCGAAAACCAGGTAAAGGTCATTTATAGCCGTGTTTATGCCCGCCTTCGCAACACTCCTTTTTTCAGCATTGAAGCTTTAAATGAAGCCATTGCAGAACGTGTAATGGCCCATAATCAAACACGCATGCAACGTAAAGATTACTGTCGTGAGGAGAAGTTTTTGGCCGATGAGAAACAACATCTTTCGCCATTGCCCGAGTCAAGCTATGAGCTTAAATATTACAAGGCGTACAAGGTAGCCCAAAATAACCATATCTACCTCACGCAGGACAGGCACTATTACAGTGTTCCTTATGTACATACAGGCAGTAAGGTGACAGTGATCTATACCCACTCAAAGGTGAGTATTTATGCCGGCGGGGAGTGTGTGGCCATGCATGTGCATGATTACAGGGCAGGGAAATACAGCACCACCAGAGAGCACCTTTGCTCTGCACACCAGCACTATCTGGACCGGAGCCCGGATTACTACCTGCAAAAGGCCTGCAGTAAATCAGAGAGCTTGCATCAACTCTTTGAGCTATTGTTCGCGCAGAACCAATATCCCGAACAGCAATACCGTACCTGCGATGGACTATTGAGGCTTCAACGCAACAGTGATACGGAGAAGTTTGAAAAAGCCTGCCTCATGGCCATTGAATATCAGCGCTACAGTTACACGTTTGTGACTAACATCCTCAAAAACAAGATGACGGATGCGCCCGATCAAATGGTTGAACAACCGCTGCCAGTCCATATAAACGTCAGGGGTAAAAAGTATTATGAATCATCACAGTTAACTCTATTTTAATATGAAACAAATTGAATCACAATTAACGCAGTTGCGTCTGCATGGTATGAGCCGCAGCTGGATGGCTCTTTTGGAAACCAGAAAACATCATGAACTTACCTTTTCAGAAGGCATTGAACTGCTGATACAGTCAGAACAGGACGAGCGTAAAAACAAGCGTTTTGATCGCCTTAGAAAGACTGCTGGGTTCCGGTACCAGGCGTCTATTGAGGAACTCCATTCTGATGCAGCAAGAGGAATTGATAAGGAACTAATAGCCACCTTGTCAACAGGTAACTATATCCAAAACGGAGAATCAGTACTCATTACTGGAGCATCCGGTTGCGGCAAAAGCTTCCTGGCATCCGCACTGGGGCATCAGGCCTGTGCACAAGGGTATAAGGTGGCCTATTTTAATGTGCAGAAACTAATGCTCAAAACCAAGATGGCACGCCTGGAAGGCACAATTACCAAGTTCTTTGATAAGCTGGCTAAAACAGATCTGCTCCTGTTGGATGACTTTGGGCTAACATACCTGGAGCAGCAACAACGCATGGATCTGCTGGAAATCATTGAAGACCGGCATGGTAAAAAGCCTGTGGTGATGGGCAGTCAATTACCGGTGGCCAACTGGTATGATGTGATAGGAGAAGAAACGATTGCAGATGCCATCTTGGATCGTTTGGTACACACTTCCTATCGCATCGAATTAAGAGGTGAGAGTTTAAGAAAAAAACGGTAATATTGTCAGATCATCTTGTTATTTGAACCATTTTCCTGAAGGGGGGTCAACATGACCGGACAAGGGGTCAGTATCACCGGAATTTCCACTTTCATTATGAATGGAATTTTTCTTATCAGAATAACCAACTTGAAAGATGGGTCAATGATCATTTTTGCTTCCAGAGGAAAAGGACAGCGGTTATTTTATGATCTACATCTTTGATTTCCAAAACTCCACATACTCGTGAGCAACCTTTATGTAATCATGATGTTTTACGGCGAACTCTCTACTTCTGTGTGCTCTTTCATGCAACGTGTATTTTTCCTTAATCAAGATCTCAAGCGCTTGAAGCATCTCAGTTTTATCAATAGGAAGATATACCAATGGGAAGTTTTCATTTTCCCCCATCAATTTATACATATAAGGATCCGCTCCTCCCACGACAATCATTCCCTTTGACATTCCTAATACGCCATTTAATCCACAACCATACGAATAAAGCTGATCTATTAATACATGTGAGTTATCGAATTTCTTTTGGTATTCTTCAAACGGAACGGAGTCTACAATCTGCAAATTAACCTCTCTAGGATACTTTTGTTGCAATTCCAATAAAACTTCATGAATGACATCCGTACCCTTTAATGCTTTTCTATCTTTATAGTGCCCAAGAAAAAAAGTGATTTTCTCGCTTTCAAGTTGAATCTTATTGCAGTATTCATAAATATTTGTCTGGATAGGTAATGGAATAAATTTCAGCTTTGCCCCATAATCCTCCTTATATGCTAATTCATATTCAGCACAACATGCTGTAATACCATTTACTTCATTGGCTATTTTTATATTTAAGGCCTTCAAAGGGTCTTTCATTGGAAACGTACTGTACTGACTGATATAATCTTCGCCAAGAAGGTATTTATAATTGAATACAGACTTATTATATTTACCACTTAGTCCATACCTAACATAGAAATAATCATTCCCATTCGCTCCAAGAAATACAGATTTATTAAAATTCTTTACAAAAAGAAATAATATCTTATTCTTGAATGGTAAGGCATCCAAAAAATTTGGATTTACTAATTGCACAATGTCATATCCCACTAATTTGTGCAAATTAAAGAGGATTTTTAGAAATAATTTAATTTTGCGATGCTTTCCTGGAAAGTAGAAGTTTATATCTCTTGGGTAGTTTTTCCATCTATCCCCATTAGATGCAACCGTAACTTTGTGCCCTATTTCCATTAATCCTTGAGCTAAATTAGAATGCAACCCGCTAAACTCTCCAAGTAATAAAATTTTCATTTTTCATTATTATTTAGATGCCCTGATTCTATAGCCAAAACAACTAATAAAATCCTTTATCAATTGCAATATTCTCAATGTACATGGACTTAACTTCAATAGAAATCGTTGCTTTGCATTTATCAGGGACAAATCTATATCTTTTTCGTATTTTTTTGCTTTCTCATTTGATCCATAAAGCTTAAATTTAATTGCATGAGAATATCGATAAAAAGCAAGAAATTTTCTTAATGAAAGATTCTTTTTTTCTATCGCTATATAGGATTCCATTTCCATATGTCGTTTCGATTCGATAGGCATTTCAGTAATTCTATTTGAGCCTAGCATATTATATCTCATAGATATTACATTAGAAAAAACCAAGTCTGTTTCTATACCTGCCTTTATCCACAAATCAATATCATGACCTGTGTCCAAATCAACATTAAATCCCCCTAATTGATGAAAGAAATTCTTTTTCATACAGACTGCCGAAGTGAGAGCCAAGGAGTCTGACATACTATTCTCAAAATAATTGCATACTCCATCTACCCATCCGTCTTTCCTTTTCATTGGAGGTGCATTCATAGGAAAAATTCTTCGTTTACTTTCCATAAATTCATAACCAGTTGCATACCAGTTCATATAAGGATAATTAGTAATTAATTTCTTGAGATTATCCAAATGGTATGGATACCAGTAATCGTCTGCATCCAAAAAGGCAACATAGTCACCAAGAGCCAGTTTTACACCATAATTCCGGGCAAAGGAGGCACCCCCATTAGCAATACTATAAACTTTTAGTTTGGGATTTATAATTTTTTTAACAATTTCCAAACTACCATCCGTACTACCGTCGTTGATTACAATAATTTCAAAATCACGAAAAGATTGGTTAATAACACTATTTAGTGTTTCTTCTATATCCTTTTCTTTATTGTATAATGGTATGATAACAGAAAAAAATGGCATATTGCAAGTCGTTTTGGATAGATAATACGTATTAAAATTTGAATTATTGTACAATATCACTCAAATCTCATTGCTTTATCCATTAATTAACACCTTTATCCGTTAAACAATATTATTTCCACCAATATTTATTTGTGATTTCTTCAATAAAAAATAGCCAGTTTATCTCCATATCCTTAAAAAACTCTTTACAAGTTTTTATACGATTTATAATTGGCATTCTAAACATTAAAGTGATCGCCCTTTTTATTGGGCCTTCCGGAATGGCATTAATAAGTCAACTACAGAACACTTTACAGATAGGTGTTAACATTTCAAATGCAGGCATTAATAACGGTATAATAAAATATCTCGCTCAATATCACAACAATAAATCTAAAGGAGAATTATTTATTTCTACAAGTTTGCTTTTGGTATTTTTTATTGCCTTACTCCTGGGAGTGATCGTCTTTTTTATGCCTGAATTCTTTTCAGGTATAGTTTTCAATTCGGATCAATACATTCCATTAGTTAAGCTAACTGGTATCTACCTTATTACAACGGCTTTATTAAATCTTATTATTTCCATACTAAATGGTTTAAAGCAACTTAAAGATTTCATATCCCTAAACATATTTCTTTCTCTTAGTGGTTTTACTATAGTTTTTGGCTCTGTCTATTTTTGGGGTCTGAAAGGAATTATGATGGGCATCCTATTTCAAACATCATTAGCCTTGATATTTGGAACATACTTACTTTTAAAAAAAGTGAGAATTGATAAAATCCAATTTTCAACAGCAGTCGTTCGCAGACTTAGCAAATACTCTCTGATGTCACTCACAGCAGGCATCTTATCACCACTAACCTTGCTAATTTGCCGAAATATCATCGTCTCTCACACATCATTGCAATCTGCAGGACTCTGGGATGGTGTCAACAAAATAAGTAATAACTATATTCTATTGGCTACCATGTCATTTAGCTTTTACTTTTTACCAACTTTTTCAGGTATTACATCAGCGAAAAAGATAAAGCAAGAAGTAATAAACGCCTATAAAATACTTGCTCCCCTATTGCTTATAGGCGGTGTCATGCTATACGCCTTGAGAAGACCGGTTGTAACCGTATTATTCTCACCTGAGTTCAACGGCATGACTGAAATACTGAACTGGCAAATCCTTGGTGACGCCATAAGAGTTTTAACCTGGGTAGTAAGTATTTTGATCATAGCCAAAGAAAAAGTAACCATCTATATAGGAAGCGAAGTAATTTCTGCACTATCACAAATAGGCTTTACTTATTATTTTCTTATAACCATGGGTATTGAAGGAAGTACATTTGCCTATTTCATGGAGAACATTATCAGCTTTTTTATAATGATTGGACTGTTCTATTTCTACTGGGGAAAATCGGAATGATAGCATCACAAAAATCGCCCCAATCCCTTAACAACGCGTTGACACTCATGCTCAGTTTTAGAAAAATCACGGCCTAGTAATTCTGAATGAAAAGGAAATTCCAACGTTAAATTGGACTCGGAATTATTCCGAATAATGTGATAGATAATGGCATGCAAACCTAATTCAGCTCCTTTTTGAGATGATGAAACAGCATCAATCAAGAAAAGCGTGTCATTGGTTTTGATGAGAAAAGCAGCCGCGATTAATTCATTGAATTCATCATACGCCCCATACAATCCGGCACTTTTATAGCGAACTGCAAAAGAGATCAATTGCTGTAGCACAACCCGTTGTTTAGACTTCGGTGACATTAAAAATTGATTTCTAAACACCATGTAACTTTGAGTATCTAAGGATCTGGTAACGGACAGTCTAGTTCTTTCTATCCGCGTCAAAATATCTTGACCCGCCACCGAGACGTTATTCAAAATCACATCTATTGAAGGTATCAAATCAATAACTGAATAATTGAAAACCACTTTCTTCTTTTGATCCACTTTATTATAAGCATTAAAAACATATGACAAATGACGATAAGGGATGTGAGAAATCATTTCACTAACAATTGCCGACGATAATATCTCAGAAGAAAAAACACCAAGAACTGGCACGAAATCAGGCATACTCACCATCCGGATACCCATTATTCTCTCAATTGACAACGGCATCACCACATGATAATCATCAGCCACTAAAGCTTCCCATTCAGTTGCTGTGTATTCCAAATACCAGGAATAGGCATATACCACCCCATTAGAGGCAGCTCGAATACACGCATCCCATTTATCACGATCGATCCGATGACTTTTGATGTGCTTAATCTCCATGTGATGAATTATAGAATACCTTCGTCAGCAAAGCTAAAATAGGATTTATCCGTCACAATAATGTGATCCAGGATTGGCATATCCATTAATTTCCCGGCTGCTTTAAGTTTCTGTGTAATTTGTTCATCTGCTTCACTGGGTTGAAGATTACCGGAAGGATGATTGTGACACAAAATAATGGCTGAAGCTAATTTTTCAATTCCGTTCTTCATGATCAACCGCACATCGATAACTGTACCAGAAACACCACCCTGACTTACTTTGTAACGGGAGATAATGCGATTAGCACGATTAAGTAACAATATCCAGAATTCCTCATGAGCTAAATCACCTAAAACAGGCTGAAAAAGCTCAAAAACATCCCGACTACCCGTAATCTTGGTACGCTCTTGCACTTCTTGTGTTTTCCGCCGTCGACCAAGTTCCAAAGCCGATACAATAGCAATGGCTTTTGCTTCGCCAATACCATGATAAGACGTTCTTAATTCCTCAATATTTTTCTTACCTAATTCATGCAAGTTATTATTACAATCCAGCAGGATTTTTCGGGCGAGCTCAACGGCACTTTCACGTGCACTACCCGACCCAATTAAAATGGCAATTAATTCAGCATCAGATAAAGATGCCAACCCTTTTGCCAACAATTTTTCGCGCGGCCGGTCTTCTAATGCCCATTCTTTAATAGTTAAGTGCTGATACTCTCCCATTATTTTTTATCTATAAGTTAGATATGAGAGATGAGAAAGTAAAGATGTAGATACAAAAAAAGCTTTCCGGTTGGAAAGCTTGTAGTCCCTAGGAGAATCGAACTCCTGTTTCCAGGATGAAAACCTGGCGTCCTAACCACTAGACGAAGGGACCAAAAAAGTTGACATTTTTTTCAATGCCCATCAACTATACGCTGATGATTAATCCACTTACACACTGGTAAGCTTGTAGTCCCTAGGAGAATCGAACTCCTGTTTCCAGGATGAAAACCTGGCGTCCTAACCACTAGACGAAGGGACCCTTTAACCTTTTTTATTAAAGGTTATTAATATGACTTGCTAATCTAGATTTTAAATTAGAAGCTTTATTCTTATGAATAATATTTCTCTTTGCCAACTTATCCAACATTGAAACAACTTTTGGATAAAGCTCTTGTGCAGCAGCTTTCTCTGTCGTTCCTCTTAATGCCTTCACAGCATTACGTGCACTTTTGGCATAATACTTATTGTGAAGTCTCCTTTTTTGGATCTGTCTAATTCGCTTCTTAGCTGACTGATGATTTGCCATCTTTTTCCAAATAAAATTTTTAACTCTTCGTTATCTGTAGTCCCTAGGAGAATCGAACTCCTGTTTCCAGGATGAAAACCTGGCGTCCTAACCACTAGACGAAGGGACCTTATCTTGCAATTGAGGCCGCCTTGTGTCTCATTTGCGGATGCAAAGATATATCAAAAACTGCTTCCTCCAAATCTTTTTCGAAAAAAAGTTGTTTTTTTTCGCATTCATTTTTCAACCAAACCTTCTACCATCACTATATCTGACAATTAACCAATCTCACGAATAGTATAAGACCTAAAAGTCTCTATTACATTTGGGCATTCAAAGAATAATCCGTTATTTTGCAATGACGTGAAAAGTGGACGGATTTGGCTGATTGCAACCACTTAAAAAAAATGCTAAAATGAATTCTTCATTAGCACATCCTTCTTTTCACAAGATTAATATTTAATATTTTAAAATCTGCCCGAGAGCAGATAAAAGTAATTGTATTATGGGATATTTATTTACATCCGAATCGGTATCTGAAGGACATCCTGATAAAGTGGCCGATCAGATTTCTGATGCGATTCTTGACGAATTATTAAAAGCCGATCCTGACTCAAAGGTGGCTTGTGAAACACTGGTAACAACCGGATTGGTAGTAATTAGCGGTGAAGTAAAAACCAAAGCGTATGTGCCTGTTCAGAAAGTAGCGCGTGAAGTCATTAACCGTATTGGTTATACACAGGCTGCTTATATGTTTGACTCCGGTTCATGTGGGGTGATCTCTGCCTTACACGAGCAATCGGAAGACATCAGCCGCGGTGTGGAGCGCGAAAGCGAAGAAGAACAAGGAGCTGGTGACCAGGGTATGATGTTTGGTTATGCATGTCGCGATACTGAGGAATACTTACCACTACCTTTATATTTATCGCATATCCTATTGCAGGAATTAGCAGCTATCCGTCGCGAAGAAAAAGTGATGACTTACTTACGTCCTGACTCCAAATCGCAGGTAACCATTGAATACAATGAAGATAACACGCCCAAACGTGTTCATACTATTGTAGTTTCCACGCAGCACGATGAATTTGACCAGGATGAGGCCATGTTGGCTAAAATTAAGGAAGATGTTCAGACCATCCTTATTCCGCGTGTCATCGCATTGCTTCCCGAGGAACAACACCACTTGTTTAAGGAATACATCCTGCACGTGAATCCAACCGGCAAATTCGTGATTGGTGGACCTCATGGGGATACTGGTTTAACCGGCCGCAAGATTATTGTGGATACTTATGGTGGAAAAGGTGCGCACGGCGGTGGTGCATTTAGTGGAAAAGACAGTTCCAAAGTGGATCGTTCGGCTGCTTATGCCACTCGCCACATTGCTAAAAACCTGGTTGCAGCTGGTATCGCCGATGAAATCCTTGTTCAGGTAGCTTATGCCATTGGCGTTGCAAAACCCGTCGGACTCTATATTAATACATATGGTACTTCAAAGGTAAATCTCACCGATGGTCAGATTGCCGATAAAGTCAATGAATTATTTGACATGCGTCCAAGTGCCATTATTAAGCGTTTTGGCTTGAAAAATCCAATTTTCGAAGCAACTGCTGCCTACGGACACGTAGGACGTAAGCCTTATAAAGCAATGGTCGCTTTTGAAAACAACGGAACAACCACAGAGCGTGAAGTGGAATTCTTCACCTGGGAGAAGCTAGACTATGTCGATAAACTAAAAGAAGCATTCAGTCTTTAAGCTGTTGCTAAAAAAATAATATTTAGGAGCCGGGTTTTGTCCCGGCTCTTTTTTTTTGGCGAATGAACCATTTCGCCATTCTATTATGATATATATCGGGATAATGGTCACATATGAACGGATAAATAATCGGATCACCTCCTCTTTTTCAACTCCTAAAATTTGAAACACAAATTAGATTTACTTAATTTCGAATAGTTTATGATTTTACCCCTGCTTTTCAGGATACCGTATTCGAATGTATTTTTAGCCCCAATGCAATGAAGGCAATGCTTCCTTTTAAGTACGTCCTATTAGTTTTAATAGGATTCATCCCCACCCTGATGTTTTCTCAGGAGGTACCTCACCATGTGAGCAACGAAGCCATCTACGACTTCATTGATGAACTGGCAAATAAGAACATCATCGCAGTAAACTCGGCCATTAAGCCCTATTCCCGAAAAGCAATTGCCCAATTTTTAAAAGATGCAGATGGCCACGCCTCCTTGACTCGTCGCCAACAAAAGGAGGTCACTTTTTACCTAAAAGACTTCAATAAGGAATTAACCATCGGCAAAGCGTTCGATAAACGTTTTGACGTATTGTATTACAGTGACTCACTATTTAAGGTGACAGTAAATCCTATTATAGGCGGTCAGTTTTTTAACATTGGTGACAAAACCGAATATCACCGATGGGGCGGTGCTGAATTTTACGGATCCATTGGAAAGAATGTCGGGATTTACGGAAGCCTTCGTGATAATCATGAATCCTATTACCTGGGACATATGGCTCCTACCCGTGACAAGAAAGGAGATCACTACCTCTCCAACCGACAGGGTGTGGTATATAAAGGCGACGGCAGTGCCAAAGATTACTCCGAAGCCCGCGGCGGCATCTCGGTAGCATGGAATTGGGGTAGCCTGGGTCTGCATAAAGATCACATCAAATGGGGAAATGGTTACAGCGAACCAGTCATTCAATCGGGTCATGCCCCTTCGTTTGGGTTTATCTCCATGCAACTGAAACCAGTCAAATGGTTTGAATTTAATTATTACCATGGATGGCTGGTGAGCGGCGTTATTGACAGCTCCCGTACCTATGGGGTATACAATGGCGAACGCCTGGTATATGCCAATAAATTCATGGCATCCAATATGTTTACGATCAAGCCTTGGAAACAACTTCATGTGTCCTTTGGAAATTCCATTGTGTATGGCGACACCGATTTTAATCCGGTGTATCTGATCCCCTTCCTTTTTTACAAGTCGACAGATCACACCTATAACTCATGGGATAATTGGGTGGGCCATAATGCGCAGATGTATTTTGATATCAGCAGTCGCCAAATTAAAAACCTCCACCTTTACACTTCTGTTTTCATTGATGAAATTGCTTTAACCAACATATTTAGTAAAGATGAACAATCCAACGATGTAGCCATTAAAATCGGTGGCCGGGCGACGGATCTTTTGCCCGACTTATCCATTACCATGGAATACACCTGGATACGCCCCTTTGCCTATCAACATTTTATCCCGACGGTAGATTATGAAAGCAATCGCTTCACCATGGGCCATTACTTAAAAGATAATGCCGATGAACTCTACCTGGCGTTAAGATACAAGCCCATCAGAGGTTTAGACATCCTGGTCAGTTTCACCACCATAAGAAAGGGAAAAGATTACCAGACCATCTTTAATGACGGGAACTTTGAGGACCATCCGGAAATTAACCTGGATCAGGATGAAATACGCCGGGGCTTACCGTTTATGAATGAAGTCCGGTATAAAAATCAAAATATTCGATTAAAAACATCGTACCAAATCATCAATGATGGTTTCATTTTTGCTGAATACCAACACAATTCCTATTCAGGCCCTGATCAGGCATTGTACACTAATCCCTATTTTTTGAAAGGTAATCAAATCCTGTCCTTCGGTATGAACTTTGGATTCTGAGATTTTTGCTAATTTAACAGACTATAAAAAATAGGTATGGAGCAGATTAGAATGGTAGATTTACAGACTCAATATAAACGTCTTCAGTCCGATATTGATGCAGCGATGCAGCAAGTTTTGGATAGCACTGCTTTTATAAATGGCCCGCAATTAAAAGTATTTCAGCAAAACCTGGCAGATTACCTGCAGGTGAAACACGTGATTCCCTGTGCCAACGGAACGGATGCTTTGCAAATTGCATTAATGGCCTTGGGGTTGAAACCCGGGGACGAAGTCATTACTTCCACCTTTACGTTTATTGCCACGGTTGAAGTCATCGCTTTACTGCACCTAAAACCGGTTTTAGTGGATGTGGATCCACATACGTTTACGCTGATACCATCTGAAGTAGAGAAAGCCATCACCGCGAAAACAAAAGCCATCATTCCGGTGCATCTTTTTGGACAAGGAGCTGATATGTCAGCCATCTGCAAAATTGCACAAGATCACCAGCTCTATATTGTTGAGGATGGCGCACAATCCATTGGTGCCAGTTATACGCTCCACGAAGACACATTAAAACTGGGAACCATTGGTGATGTGGGCTGCACTTCCTTCTTCCCATCTAAAAACCTGGGCTGTTTCGGCGATGGCGGTGCCTGTTTCACCAACAACGATGACCTGGCCGCTCAAATGCTCATGATCATCAACCATGGATCGGAGAAAAAATACTACCATAAAATCATTGGCGTCAATTCCCGCTTAGATACCCTTCAGGCAGCTGTATTAGATGTCAAACTCAAACACCTGGATGACTTCAATACGCGCCGTCAAAAAGTAGCGGACTACTACGATGGGGCCTTTAAAAATCATGATGAATTAACGATCCCACATCGCCAGGAACACTCCGATCATATTTTCCATCAATATACATTACGCGTAGCGAACGGAAAACGGGATGCCTTACAAACACATTTAAAAGCGGCGGACATTCCATCCATGGTCTACTACCCCGTTCCCTTGCACCAGCAAGAAGCCTTTGCCAGCTATGCATCTTCGGATCAATCGTTCGAGCATGCGGAACAATTAAGCCGGGAGGTTTTATCACTGCCCATGCATACCGAATTAACCGGAGATCAGCTAACCCATATTACCGACACCGTCTTATCCTTTTTTGAATAACATGAATCATCCCAACTATTTTGCACACGAAACAGCTGTTATTGATGCCAATTGCACCATTGGTGAAGGCACCAAAATCTGGCATTTCTCGCACGTGATGCCCCATTGCGAAATTGGCAGCAACTGTAACCTTGGCCAAAACGTGGTCATTTCCCCCAATGTTATATTGGGAAACAATGTGAAAGTTCAGAACAATGTGTCCATCTATACCGGCGTGATTTGCGAAGACGATGTTTTCCTGGGGCCCAGCATGGTCTTTACCAATGTGACCAATCCGCGCAGTGCGGTCAATCGCCGCGACCAGTATCAAAAAACAATTGTAAAAAAAGGGGCTACCATTGGCGCCAATGCGACTGTCGTATGCGGCCATGATATTGGTGAATTTGCCTTTATTGGTGCCGGTGCTGTGGTTACCAAAAACATCCCGCCCTATGCCCTGGTGGTGGGCAATCCCTCGCAGCAAATTGGCTGGATGAGTGAATTCGGCCATCGCCTCCACTTCAACGAAGAAGGCATTGCCACCTGTCCGGAGAGTGGTGATAAATACCAATTGAATAACAATACCGTAAATAAAATCAACAACTAATATAAACCTAACACATTAAAATTCGACATCATGCTTAAGGAACTATTAGCCAAACAAAAAAAATTATCCGTCATTGGGTTAGGATATGTTGGATTACCCATTGCCCTTGAATTTGCCCGCAAAATGTCAGTCATTGGATTTGACATCAAAGCCGACCGGGTGGAGCTTATGAAAAAAGGCATTGACCCCAGCAACGAGTTGGAAGCATCGGCCTTTGAAGGGTGCGACATTCAATACACCTGCCATGCAGAAGACCTGAAAGAAGCCAATTTTCACGTAGTAGCGGTACCTACGCCCATCAACGATCACAACCTACCGGATTTGACACCCCTCTTGAGCGCCACCAAAGCCGTCGGTAAAATCCTGAAGAAAGGTGATTATGTGGTATTCGAATCCACCGTTTACCCAGGCTGTACTGAAGAAGATTGCGTACCTATCCTGGAACATGAGTCGGGATTGAAATTTAACGACGACTTTAAAGTGGGCTTTAGCCCGGAACGTATTAACCCGGGAGACAAAGAACACACCTTAACTAAGATATTGAAAATTGTATCGGGTAGCGATGCTGAATCACTGGAAGTCATTGCCGAAGTGTACGAATCCATCATCAAAGCCGGTATTCACAAAGCCAGCAGCATCAAAGTAGCCGAAGCCGCCAAGATCATTGAAAACACTCAACGTGATGTAAACATTGCCTTGATGAATGAGCTTTCATTGATCTTCAACCGCATGAACATTAACACCTTTGAAGTCCTGGAAGCAGCCGGCACCAAATGGAACTTCCTGAAATTCTTCCCGGGCTTAGTGGGTGGTCACTGTATTGGGGTGGATCCGTATTACCTCACCTACAAAGCCAACCAGTTGGGTTACCACTCCAAGATTATTACCGGAGGGCGTTTCATCAACGATTCCATGGGTGGCTATGTGGCTAAGACCCTGGTTAAAAAGATGATTTCGCACGGTAATAAAATCAACGGCGCCCGCGTCTTGATCATGGGAGCTACCTTTAAAGAGAATGTGAGCGACATCCGAAATTCCAAGGTGGCTGATGTTTACAATGAGCTGAAGTCCTTCAGTATCGATGTAGAGGTGGCTGATCCACATGCTTCTTCAGAAGAATTGATGCATGAATATGGCTATGGCATCTCCGAAATCAAGGGCAAATACAACGGTGTTATCGTGGCAGTGAATCACCATGAATATGCCGGTTTGGATGAAGCTTACTTCAAATCCATTTTGGTGGACAACGGGGTGTTTGTGGATGTCAAAGGAATTTATCGCGACAAAATAAAAGACCTGACTTATTGGAGCTTGTAACGATCAGCAAAAGGAGAATGGTGAACCCCTGGAGATTCAATGATCCTTTTCCTTTTTAATAATCCGGTCATCAACCGTGTCGATAGTCCAACTTTTTGAAAAGAAGCTGTACCGACAAGGTAGTTGACAAGAAATTCTCGCAAAAAGTGGAATCTACCGTGTAGATTCCACTTTTTTTATGCCGGAAACGCCATCGTCCATGGTCAATGGTCCATTTTTTTGAAAAGATGCCCTTTGGTCCTTGTCGATGCGTCATTTTTTTTGGCGGGAAGCACAAAGTACATGGTCGATGCATCGTTTTTTTGAAAAGATGGGGAATGTACCTTACAAACGCCCTCCACTCAGCACACAACTCCGTTTCTGCTCCACCACTTTTCCCGATGGATAAAAACAACGCACCCATATAATATAAATTCCCGGCATGAGCTGCTCCCGATCCATCCCCAACCCATCCCAGGTATAAACGGATTGTGCGGCCATCAATTCATTATTGACCAAAAATGTAACTTCCTGCCCGCTCCCATTATAAATGCGGATAGAGACCATTCCATCTGGTTCCACATTTTTCAGCCCAATGGTTAATAAATCGTCCCTACCATCGCCATTGGGAGAAAACACTTCGGGTGCTATCCACACATTTTCTTCCTTGTTAGTTACCGTCAACGCCTGAGAATTTAAACCGGTCGGTGTGGCATATCCCACCGCAGAGGCAGCCGAGTGCCAATTGCGCGGATCATCGCTGGCCCCATCCGGCGAGAGCCGCTCCAATGAAACACCCTCTTTGTCTTTCAGAAGATCAAAATGCATTTGTTCCCGGTACGCGAAATGATCAATGAGTGCCCCCGATCGATCGGTAAGGAGCACCTCCCCTTCATCATCCGGCAAAGAAGGAAAACGCATCAAAGCCAGTATGGATTTTGGTGATTCACACTGGTAGGCCGCCATTAAAAGCAAGCTATCCGGCGTCAGCACCAGGTAATCGCCGGGAAACAACATCCTGTTTTGATCCGAAAATGGAAACAGTTGTGATAGCTGTTGGTTTTCATCTCCTTTGGCAAAGGCCAGGTCGGCTATATTAATCACCTTTGTGGAGCGATTATACAACTCTACAAAATCCTCTTCATCGGGACGGGGATTAAACAACACTTCATTAATGATGACATCACCTGACGTCACTTCCGCACAAACCCCAAAGCGAAGTGGATCTTCCTGTTGAACCGGATGTGTAGCGAGGTCGTACAATTGGCATTTTTTTAGTTGATAAATGTATCCGGGTTTTAGGTTCTCAGCAAACTGAACCTTCAAATACCTGAGAAAGATGGTATCGATTTGGGTTACATGCCAGTCCGGAAGCTCAGCACTAAACTCAAAACTACTTTTCTCTATGGTCAGGTCCATGGCCTCAGAAAAGTAGACTCCTAAAATGGAATCAGCCTCCAGTGTGACGTACTCAATGGCAGGAGCCATGTCATCAAACAAAATCGCTGCTTTGGAATTCTCCCGGCCGGGGGTTCCACCGGAAAGATCAGCGGACCAGGCCCAATTATTAACCGTGGCTGATAAATGATTCACATCCATCCGTTCGGCACTCCATCCGCCTTCCCTTTTAAAAGGCTCACCTGGCACCTGATCCCGGTGATAATCGAGGGCATCAATGACCCATCCCCGCTCATCACGCAAAACCACCGTGGAAGATTCATTGGTCAAAGTGGGCCACTTTTCCATGCCCCACACGTGGGAATGCAACGCCCAATCGCTTTCATCAGTTTTCGGTACGAGTGCCAGATGGGCATGCGCTTCCATAGTAAAATCGGCCAATACAGATTGCTTTTCATTCACCTGCAGCGTCCATCCCGAAAATGTCAACGCATAATCGGTGCGATTCACCAATTCCAAAAATTCACTCTCGGGCAGCCCCATTGACGGTGCGGGATCCGCCATTATTTCAGAAATCACCACATCAAATCGTTTGGGATGAAACACCCACACCGTGTCAGATACGCTGCGAATGGTGTCACCCCGTTCATCACGAATCAGCCCAATGGTGACCACGTGGTTGACTGCCTCCGCCAAGGGTTTATTCAATTGGAGATCGTACCTTAATCGTTCACTGTCGAAACTGCCAACCACCTGATGGGAATAAATGCCCGGTTGTATCCTGACACTTGCCTCGTCCCAGGCATTAAGCGATATCGCTTTATTGAAAGCCACGCTTAAAGTGGAATCATTTGTTAGTTGAAGTTGATCGACACGAATGCGCTCATAGGAAAATATAAAACTGGTATCACCCATTACATTACCGGCCAAATCAGAAATGCCGGAAATCTGTATCGCCTCATTTTCCACATCCTCCAGACCCGGAATAAAATGAAGATGAACCGTCATACTATCCTCCTTAAGGATTATTTCGGAGGGAAACCGATTGTGCTGTATCAAATGAAATTGGGATGCCTGAACCCTTTCATGCTCTACCTTCTCATTAAAGCGGACTTGAAGCTGACTCCCATTTACCAACGAAAAATCAGATACCAGGGGTTGATCACGATCCACATAAGCTTCTCCGGAAACAAAGATGTCATCAAAGAAAAATTTATCACACCGGGTAGAGGTGTACTTGCAGTATAAACCAAAATAGTCAGATGTAAAAGGCAACAAAGCCTCCACCTCTCCTTCCGTGATCCATTCGTCACTACCATTTACTTCCAGGGACCAAACATTCCCCTTCCGACGCACGCGCACCTGTAACTCAACCACAGAAAGGGCAACTCGTCCGTCCAATCCGTCAATCAGCTTTTGAGGCTGTCCGTCTTCCATTTTGTACAGGCACACATCATCCGCTGTCGAACCCACCTCCACATACACACAATTGACCAGTTGTGACACCTGTGGCGCATCTGCAATCAAATAAATCCGACATAGATTGCTGGAAGAAGGATTAAAATCCATTCGTAATTTCACTTGCCATTGCGCTGCTTCCACAACTTTACAGGGCGTAAACAGAAAAGCATCCCCTTTTTCGGCGGGTGCCTTCAATTGAAGCATCTGATCGCTGTTTACAATAAAGCGATCCGTAGCGCCTTGCCAGGTCGGATTGTTAAAAATCTCATCATCGGTGAACGATTCGTTAAATTGCGCTACAGCATTGATTGGCAGCAAAATTAAAAGCAGAAAAAAGCGGTTCATAGGCCAAAAGATTATTGCAATTATTCCTATTTTTGCACTAATATGTAAGTGCAACATCAACCACCACCAACATTTAATTTACAAAAATTGAATGTTATTAGAAATAGTATTAACCATTATAACTGAAATTCTTCAAGCCAATAACAAAAAAATTACTTGTAGTCATTGGAATAGACGAATTACATGTGACCAAATTAAAAAGAGAAACGCATGAGAGTAGCAATCGTTGGTGCCAGCGGCGCTGTGGGGCAAGAGTTCCTGAAAGTACTGGAAGAACGTAATTTTCCGTTGGATGAATTGGTTTTATTTGGATCCGCACGGAGTGCCGGTAAAACCTATACCTTTCGCGGGAAAGAATTGGTGGTAAAAGAACTTCAACACAACGATGACTTTAAAGATATTGACATTGCCTTAACCTCAGCGGGTGGCGGTACGTCTAAGGATTTTGCAGAGACCATAACCAAACATGGGGCCATCATGATTGATAACTCCAGTGCATTCCGCATGGAAGATGATGTACCGTTGGTTGTGCCCGAAGTAAATGCCGAAGATTGTAAAAATGCCCCCCGAAACATCATTGCCAATCCTAACTGCACTACCATTCAATTGGTCGTTGCTTTGAAACCTCTGGAAGATATTTCACACATTACAAAGGTACATGTATCCACTTACCAGGCCGCCAGTGGTGCCGGTGCCAGCGGCATGGAAGAACTGGCGTTACAGACGCGTCAGATTGCCAATGAGGAGACGCCCACCGTCTCGGCTTTTAAGCACCAATTGGCTTCGAACCTGATCCCTCACGTGGATGTATTCACTGATAATGATTACACCAAAGAGGAGATGAAGATGTTTCATGAATCGCGTAAAATCATGCACAGCGACATACGGGTAAGTGCTACTTGTGTGCGTGTACCGGTTTTAAGAGCACACTCTGAGTCGGTTTGGGTGGAAACACAACACCCCATTTCACCCGATCAGGCTAAGCACGCATTTGCTTCAGCAGAGGGCGTTATTTTAATGGATCAGCCGGCCAACAATGAATACCCGATGCCTTTGTTCTTAGCCGGTCGTGACGAAGTATTTGTGGGGCGTGTGCGAGCCGATCTGGCCAATGCCAATGGACTTTCTTTTTGGTGCGTGTCAGACCAAATTAAAAAAGGGGCAGCCCTTAATGCGGTTCAGATTGCCGAATACATGATTAAAGAGGGATTGGTTAAATAATACAGCTTTCGGATCTGGTTAATGACGCGTTTTTTAGTCAGACGCTAAATGAATAAAAAAAGGAGCTGATCAGCTCCTTTTTTTTATCCTATAACATAATCCTCATCATAACTTTCGTAGAGATAATCATTGAAGGGGAAGCGTTGTGCATGAATTTCCTTTACCTCGTCGTAAACCATTTTCTTGAATTCAATGAAATTCACTTTATTCTTGGCTGAGATAAAAACACATTTATCTTCTTGTCCCATCCAGGTTTGTTTCATCTCATCCAATGTAAAATTGGCTTTTGTCCTAGGGGCCAAATCATCTTCATCTTTATGCGTATAAGAATACGCATCTACTTTATTAAAAACAAGAATGTTGGGCTTTTCACGTTTGTCAATTTCTGCCAGTGTGCGATTCACCACTTCAATCTGCTGTTCAAAGCCTGGATGTGACACATCTACCACGTGCAACAAAACATCGGCTTCCCGCACCTCGTCCAAGGTGGATTTAAACGATTCCACCAGGTGATGTGGTAATTTCCGGATGAAACCCACCGTGTCGGCTAACAGAAAAGGCACATTTTCAATGACTACTTTACGTACCGTAGTATCCAGGGTAGCAAACAGCTTATTCTCAGCAAACACTTCTGATTTGCTTAACACATTCATGAGCGTGCTTTTACCCACATTAGTATAACCGACGAGTGCAACCCGAACCAGCTTGCCCCGATTCTGACGCTGTGTCATCATCTGCCGGTCAATTTTTTTCAACTCTTCCTTGAGTTTGGCAATCTTATCACGAATGATGCGTCGATCCGTCTCAATTTCCTTCTCACCCGGTCCACGCATCCCAATACCTCCACGCTGACGCTCAAGGTGTGTCCACATACGGGTCAAACGCGGTAATAAGTATTGATATTGGGCTAGTTCCACCTGGGTTTTGGCATGGGCCGTACGGGCTCTTCGAGCGAAGATATCCAAAATTAAATTGGTCCGATCCAACACCAGGCATTTGAGTTCCCGCTCCAGATTACGCAACTGAGACGGTGTCAATTCATCATCAAAAATGATGGTCTCTACTTCATGAATTTTCATGAAATCAATAATCTCTTGCAGCTTACCACTGCCCACAAAGGTACGTGGATCCGTCGTGGAGAGGTTCTGAACAAACCTCTTGACAGGCTCAGCTCCGGCTGTTTCAGCCAAAAAAGCCAATTCATCCAAATACTCATGCACCTGTTGCTCTGAGACATCAGGTGTTTTTACACTCACTAAAACAACTCTTTCAAGTTCTTTTTGACTTGATATACTTTCGATCATTCAGCGCTACTTTTTACAAGCGACAAATATAACTCATTTACGCACAACAAAAAACCCCGCTGATGCGGGGTTTTTTGTATCTTATAATAAGAATCAGCTTACTGAAGCACAAAGTTGATAGGTACAGTATAAGAAACTTTTACTGCCTTACCTCTTTGCTTACCTGGCTTCCATTTCGGCATCGCCTGTACCACGCGAATGGCCTCTTTATCCAGGTTAGGATCTACACCACGTGCTACCTTAACATCCGTTACTTCTCCTTTTTTACTAACTACAAAGGAAATGTAAACACGTCCCTGAATACCATTCTCCTGAGCAATCACAGGATACTTAACTGATTGTGCAATGTACTTACGCAACTCAGTTTCGCCACCTGGAAACTCTGGCATGTCTTCTACAATAAAGAATACAGGTGCATCTTCTTCTTCTTCCTCTTCCATGGCCAGATCAGCGAAATCAATCTCTGTGTCCTGATCCATTTCAGTGTCTTCGATGTCAAGTTCTTCATCCAACTCCACATCATCTTCCACGATGTTCAATACATCTGCCACTTTTGGTGGTGGTGGTGGTGGTGGTGGTTTCACTTCTTCCTGCCGTGTAATTGGCATGATTTCCTCCTCGGCTTCAAGGTCTTCTACCATCTCGAATTGAGAAACGTCTACATCCGTTGTAGTCCATTCAAATGCAATCAATACCATTGCCAGAACAGCCACTAAACCGATTTGCATAAAGACGCTCTTTTTGCTTTCAAGATCTGCCTTTGGCGACTTTTTTACTTCCATAATAGATCAAAGTTTTGGTGCCTAAAGATAGCTTTTTGTTATCAGTTTTTTCAAAATCAAAAGGTTTTTACACCCTTCCCCAATTTTTGAGTGCATAAAAATAGAACTTTAAAATTAATTTCCATATCAAATCTGTGAGATTTTACATTTACAGCCCTTATGCACCCTTATCTAAAATCATTACAAAAAGGTAAGTTGTCACATCATTCGCCAAATGTCAATACCGAATTAAAGAAAGATGTCCCCTTTTCTCAACTTTTAACACTCAATCCTAACCGTTTTGAAAAATCACAGAGTTTTTTCTTTCGTTAGACTGAAAAAAACGATTCATCCCAACCCAAACTTAAACAATGCATTGCCAATCTACTGGCCCATCATATACCAAGACAGGAATGATTTTTTTTATTTTTTTCTTGGCATCAATAAAAAATCATCTATATTTGCATTCGCTAAACAAAACGGGGGATTAGCTCAGTTGGCTAGAGCGTTTGACTGGCAGTCAAAAGGTCAGCGGTTCGATTCCGCTATTCTCCACAGAAAAAACCTTGCAAATTAATTTTGCAAGGTTTTTTTGTATAGTCTATTTAACTATCTTAAAAAAACCTGAGGTTCTTCTCCTTGCACATTTCTTCTGACAGTCAGTTTTTTCACAATAACAGCTTTCTCTTCATTTGAATATTTCGACCAATTACCGGCTTCATTAATTGTTCTTCTGCATCCAAAGCAAATACCATTGCTGTCGTATTGACAAATGCTAATACAAGGGGATTGTATTTCTTCCATAATTATTTCGTTTTTATTCCTAACACACATCGCTTAATAAAGTTTTTCAGAAGGCATCTACAATTAATTTCATCGAATAAAATTTAAAGGTCTTTTTAGAAAAATAGTTGAATTTGAGTTTTCAGCCCTGAATGTATTCGCGTAAATTTGTCTCATATGACAGATAATTCAGGAAAAATACTCAAAAGCATTCGCCCAGGGCGTATTGTCTGGCCAATTGCCATCGGTTTTGCAGTCACCGCTTACCTTTTATATAAAGAGTTTGATCCGTCTGTCTTATCCACCATATCCTTTACAGCTCAATCCCTATTTTGGTTTTTCATTTCTTTCGTGATGATGGCAGTGCGAGATATGGGCTACATGATGCGTATCCGTCTTTTAACCAACAATCAACTATCCTGGCGAAAAGCCTTTAATACCATCATGCTTTGGGAGTTCACATCCGCCATTACGCCTTCAGCGATTGGGGGGACTAGTGTGGCCATCTTTTTTCTGAATAAGGAAGGTATTAAAATAGGACGCAGTACGGCCGTGGTAATGGTCACGTCATTTTTAGATGAACTCTATTTCATCATTACTTTTCCCTTGATCATCTTACTAATTGGACGAACAGACATTTTCGCTTTTGGCGATTCCATAATTGAAGGGTTACCCTGGTATCAGAATCAATTTTTTCTTTTTGCGTTTATCGGGTATTTAGTAAAACTAGCTTACACCTTATTAATTAGCTATGGCTTATTCTTTAATCCACGCGGATTAAAATGGCTACTATTATGGGTATTTAAACTACCCATCATTCGCAAATGGCGGCCACAGGCCAATGAATCAGGATCAGACCTGATAGCCACCTCCAATGAATTTAAAAAGTGGCCTTTAAAAAATTGGGTGAAAGGGTTTATTGCCACTGCCATTAGCTGGACAGCTCGCTACTGGATTGTAAACACACTTATTCTAGCCTTTTTCGGCTTCCACTTACTGGACTGGGATGATCATATTCTAATTTTTGGAAAACAGCTTGTGATGTGGATCATGATGCTGGTGAGTCCAACACCTGGGGGAAGTGGGTTTGCGGAATGGGTATTTAAGGAATTCCTGTCTCATTTCATTCCAGTCGGAACAGGCGTAGCAATGGCCTTTACGTGGCGCTTGGTGAGCTATTATCCATATTTAGCCATCGGTGCCGTGGTTGTGCCGCGTTGGATACGTAAGCATTTCATAAATGGATAATCGTATTTGACAAACCAATTCTTTTTAATGACTAACGATAGTTACGTCGGGCTTTCAAATCACTAACTTGCTTTCCGTAAATGGTTAAGCAATGTCCTTAAAAAAGTTAACATATACTCTCTTTTTGTCAATTATCCTGAACACATGGGGTTGTACCCAAAAGGTGCCCTCCAAATTGCAATCTGAAACCACTGAATCCAAAGAACTCCTCATCTATTGTGAGAACTCCATGGTAGCTCCTTTATTGGAACTGAAAGCCTCGTTCGAAAAAAACCATAATTGTGTGGTTCGCATTCAGAATGATTGTTCTCAAAATCTAATTGGCTTGTTGAATTATTCACATCGTGGTGATTTATTCATCCCCGCTTCTGGCTCAGCCTTTAATACTTTAAAATCGAATACCCACTTTCAGTTGACCGATACCGTCTTTTTAGGATACAACCAACTGGTGTTTATGGTAAAAAAGGGTAATCCTTTAAACTTCGATGGGCGATTGAGTACCCTACTTCAAAAGGGGTATCCAATAATAATTGCCAATCCATCCACCAGTTCGCTCGGATATGAAACAAAACAGGTTCTGATCAAACATAAAATCTACGATAAATTGCTAAAAAATGTCGTCGCCCTCACTTCCGATTCAAAAGGATTAGTCAAAAGCCTTCAAAACAACCAGGCCGACATTATTATTAATTGGGAAAATTCCTATTTTATCAATGGAAATAAAGATCATATCGATATAATCAGACCAATATCCGCTTTCGACGAGGCGGTTCCGGTCTATGCAGCTTCCCTGTCCTGTAGCCAGGAACCGACACTGGCCCGCGAGTTTTTAAAACTTGCCACTTCAGAAACTGGAGAAAATGCTCTAAGAAAATACGGTTTTTCGAAAAGAAAGCCTATAATTTTCTAAATTTATATCCTAAACAATTCGATGATATAAACCTATTTTCTGTGAGCAAAGCCAATTCGATATTTAAATTTAAGTTTTTAAAAGAGCCCATCATCAATAAGTTATACCTCCTATTGACGGTATTTCTATTGACGATTGCAGCCATTTTAACCATTGAAAATTACTTCGACCACGCTTACACTATCAAATACCGCGAGATAATTCACAATCAAGAGCAACAAAAAAAGTTGCAAAATTTACTTGAACGTAACCTCCTAAACATCAACATTGCATTTAAATCCTTTCCTTCTATCTCACACCCACAACAGCTTGTGAACAATGAAAACTACATTCGTGATCTCATTGAAAAAAGTAAAGAAATCATCAATGTGATCGATCAAGGAGGAACAATAAATGATAAACGGTCAGTCAATCTGCCGTCACAAGATGAAATTACGAACATCATTCAATACTATCCCGACCAATATACTGGAAGAATGAAGGATGTTCAGGAGCTCACGCCACGCATCAATGATTTGTATGCACTGTCGGGCAAAATAGCGGGCGTTATTTCATCCAATATGAAGCAACCAGAGCGGGACGAAAAGAAATTCAATAATGAAATTGGTTTTTATATCAAACAAGCCGAAGCCTCCTTCGCCCGAATCAATGAAATTGAAAATAAAGTATCGTATGACATTAACAAACGGCTCGTTATTCTAAATAACGATAGCATTAATGTCATCACCAGGTATAGCAAGTTAAAATACACTTCTCTAATTATCTTCACACTTTTTTCCATATTCTTTACCTACTTTCTGATTTCACAAATCCGTAGCGTGATATTGTATCGTAAGAAAGCCGAAGAGAATAACAAAAAATTACTTTTAGCTGTAGAACAAAGCCCGATCTCGATTATGATCACAGACACACAAGGAAATGTGGAATATGTGAATAAGGGTTATGAATCATTACTAGATTTCTCAAAAGAAGACCTGGAAAAAGGGAATGCCAACTTTTTTAAACTTCAGGAGGATGAAAGTGAATTTGCCGGGGTATTGTGGCAAACCATTCAAGAAGGGAATGTATGGATGGGCGAGATCAGCAACAAACGAAAGGATAATTCTGTATTTTGGGAAAAAGTGTTAATATCACCCGTTTGCAGTGAAGACAAGACCATCTCTAACTATGTAGCAATCAAAGAAGACATTACAGAGAAACGATTACTGACTGAATCGCTTAAGGAATCGAACCAATCCTTAACTACCATTACCGAAAATCTGCCGGTGGGTATTTTAATTGTCAACAAGGATAAGGAGATTATCCAACTTAATCATACAGCCTCGAAAATCATGGGTTTTGATACGATGGAGCAATCCATCGCTCACATAAAAGGCCACACCTATAACGAATTTTTTTCCACCAGCAAAAAAGAAGAATATACCGACCCGCTTTCCGGCGTGAAAGTCACTTCTCTTGAGGAACGACTGGAAGTCAAGGAAAATAATATTTCTCGTGAGATCATTAAAAACATTATCCCCATCACCTTGGATAATAAAGATGTTTTCCTGGAAGCCTTTATGGATATCAGTGCTCAAAAGGAGATGCAGAAAAAAGAGGCTGAATCCAACAAAGCCAAGTCAGAGTTTTTGGCCAATATGAGTCATGAAATACGGACTCCGATGAATGGCATCATTGGAGCCACAGAACTGCTGTCAAAAACCCGCCTGACCAAAGAACAAAAAAATGTTGTATCCATCATCGGACGCTCTTGCGACAATTTACTGAATATCATCAATGACATTCTGGACTTCTCAAAAATTGAGGCTGGAAAAATGAAAATTGAGTCCTACCACTTCAATTTACGATCAACCATCGATTATTTGATGGATCAAATGTCATTTAAATCACTTGAGAAAGGCATTGAGCTCCTTAATGACATTGAGGATACCATTCCGCCTGTCCTCATTGGAGATGAAGGGCGTTTGATTCAGGTGTTAGTCAATTTAATGGGTAATGCCGTTAAATTCACGGCCGAAGGTGAAGTTGTTTTGAAAGTAGAAGTGGAACAGCAAGTCGGAGCGCACATTATGTTGCACTTTTCAGTAGAAGACTCCGGCATTGGCATCCCCAAAGATAAACTTGAAAAGATTTTTGAGTCGTTTACACAAGCCGATGGTTCTACTACACGAAAATTTGGTGGTACAGGATTAGGCACCAGCATCTCAAAAATGCTTGTTGAATTAATGGGTGGAAAAATATGGGTGGAAAGTCCCAATCCGAATTTCATGTGGTCCAACGAAAATCCAGGATCAGTATTTCATTTTGCTTTGCCTTTTATCATTGATAAGAATCAAACCGCCTACGATTTAGATGTTGAAAAATTTGGAGCCATCAACACTCTCATTGTTGACAACCACAAAACCAACTTATTACTGCTTAAAAAGACCCTAAATAACTGGGGCATCAAATCTGAGACGGTAAATGACGAGAAATCGGCCCTTGACATCATTAGTGAGCGTTCTGATTTTAACCTGGTTATTATCGATAGTCACGTATTTAGCAAGGCCGATGATAATTTCCTGAAGGATATTAAAAAAGCACAGAAAAATGTTAAAATCATCTTGTTCTCATCTGAAAACAAATGGAAAATACGAAATGAATACCAGGGCGTAGATAGCATTTTACAAAAACCAATTAAACACACAGAGCTTTTCAGTACCATTGAAACACTGTTTTCGGGCAAGTCAACAAAAGGGCAAAATGGAACTGAAGACGGTATTTCCTTCCAGGAGCGGGTCAAAGACAAGCATGTCTTGTTGGTTGAAGATAACATCATCAACCAAAAAATTGCAGAAAAAATGCTGAGCCGTATCGGCCTTCAAACACATATCGCCACCAATGGCGAAGAGGCAGTCAAGATGATCGCAGAAGATACTGATTCTCTTTACGAACTTGTATTTATGGATGTTCAGATGCCTGTTCTGAATGGATTGGATGCCACCCGCCAATTACGTGAGAACAATGTAACGACGCCAATCATCGCCATGACAGCCAATGCACTAAAAGGCGATCGGGAAGTATGCATTGAAGCGGGAATGAACGACTATATCGGCAAGCCTGTTAAAATGGATGATCTGGAAGCCATGATCGATAAATGGCTCTAAAACCGATAAAGCAGCAATTGAAACAACCCAAACGGCTAATACTGCAGTTCTTCAAATTTCCCGTTTAAAACAATCCCATCCAGTTGCATATTGCGTGCAGATTTGAGTGCTCCGGCAGTTGTATTCACAATGGGTTCGCCTTTTATATTAAAGGAGGTATTGATCAGTGCTTTGACACCATGACATTCATCCAGGTACGTTAAAAGGTCAAACAAGTACGGATTTTGCTGTCGCCTTTGAATAACCTGAATTCGAGCTGTTCCATCGACATGAACCACACCTTCAATTTCGAATTGCTTCTCTTTTGCAATGAAAAAATCCAATAACATGTATCGACCCAAATGATGAATTTTCTCCTGTCCAGAATAATATACAGCATTTCTCTCCAACATGACCGGAGCTACCGGACGATACCATTCCCGCTTCTTATGAGTCCTACTCACTTTATCAGCCAACTGTCTGGAATTGGCCAAAGCCAGGATACTACGGTTACCCAATGCCCTGGGACCAATCTCCCCATCTCCATTACAAATGCCAATAACTTTGTTTTGTATCAGATGATCAGCACACATTTTAATATCCGCCTGGTCATAGTCTGTCTGATTAGCCTTTAAACCCCAATTGCTCAAGTATGGGCCATGCTTTTCAATCCTTCCGTGTTTTAGCCACTCCATGTAAGAAGCAGCCCCCAATGAAAGCCCACTATCTTCAGGACAAGGTGGAATAAACACATCCTTAAACAGAGTGCTTTCAACCAATTTTGTATTAGCCACAATATTTAAGGCCGATCCTCCACTGTAATACAAATAATCTGCACCAGTCCTTTTCTGAAGTTGCTCAACTTTTAACAGGAAATCTCTTAGAAAAATATGCTGTAAAGTCGCCACCACATCTTGTAATAAGGGATCATCTTGATTTAAATGAGCCTTAGACCATCCAAATTGAGCTTTAGCTTCATGAAAAAAAACAGATGTATTCCCCCAGATATTGGCAAAATATTCATTTTTAACCAACCAGGATTCGATCTCTTCACGATAAGTGCCATATGCGGCCAAGCCCATCATTTTCCCGGGTACGCTATTTTGTTCTTTATACTTGGCTCCAATCACTCCAAACACCAATGCATTGGCGTTAAAAAAACCCGATAAATATTTTAAATCCCAATGAAACTCCAGCGATTTCAGCTGGCCATTCCGAAATGTCCAGGCGGAAAAATTACTTAGACTACCACCGCCATCAAAATGAATTAGCAAACTATTTTCCCGAAACGTTCCATAAAATGGTAAGCAAGCCCCCAAATGAGCCAGCTCATGATTTAATCCATGGGCTCCCTGTTCCTGGTCTAACCACCAACACCTGCCTTTCTCTGGCATCGTGGATAAAGAATCATTGAGTGGACCTTCGAAGCGAAAACGCCCACAGGACGAGATAAAACTCCGGCCAACGACATTGTCCACAAACACTAAATCATACTCCCGTTTGGCAATCAATCCCTCTTCCTTCAATAGATCGTATATGTGATGATACAACTGATTATCGTGCTTATTCCGAGTCTGTCTTTCTAATGTAAGATGCTTGATGACTTTGCCCTGATCCATTAAGGTAATGGCATGATCATGGACATAAAAAGGAGTGTCGCTGTTGATGCGATCCTGAATCCCATAAACAGCCAATGTAGGCCTTGAACTATTCATAAGTTTTTAGATAAAAATCTGGGCAATAATGGTAATAATTAAAAGCAAGGCAAACATAGATTCCTGCCAAATAGTGCGACGAATGGCATTGAAAAACCGACTGATTACCAAGGCACATCCAATGGCTAAAACAGGAATGATCTCCAGTGAGAAATAAGGGGTGATAGCAGCCACCATTGATAAAACAATCAACCAAATAAATATGCGATAATGTTTACGCGATACAATTTTGATGATTGGCAACAGGCGCACCACCGATAAAATAGAGATAAATACCAAAAAGATGATCACTCCATTATAAACTTGAGATATAAGAGAATGCTCAAAAAAGGCCACCGGTGAAATAAAATTTTCAAAAATCAACTCGAAAAACCACGCTTGTTTATCCACAAAAAAGTAATAGCCAAATGCAAATAAATAAGGTAGCAGGATGCCAAAGATGGAAGCCACAATGGATCGCAACGAGAACAACCGCAGAATAAACATGGTCATCCATAAAAATGGCAGAAAGAAGATACCCTTGGCATAAAAAAGGGTACCAACCGATAACCACAACGCCGCATCAAAACACCAGGCCATGGGTTTGCGCTGTCCATGAGCAGAAAACAGCCGCTCGATCGACAGCAGGAAAAGTGGCGAGAAAAACCATACCGGATGTAGATTCTGAACCAACTGATAACCGCTTACCAATAGCAAGTAAACCATTCCCGGCAAAGCTGTTTGACCTTGCGACAAGCTGTACCGGTTAACAATTCGATTAACACCCAGCATCATGATTAGCGCCATCAGCAAACTGACCGACGCTGCCACCAATTGATTACCTTTTAATACTTTCAGCACCAAACCCCACAAAGGCATTGGTGTTTGATCGAATGGAAACGCCGGCATCTGAACAGACAACAGCGCATTGGCCCACAATCCAATTAAGAACAGAGGTAAAAGCGCCAATGCCGCCAGACTATTTCGATTGACTGTTTTTAGTAACATGTACTTTAGTTAGTCAAAAAATAGATGTGATGCTGGAACTAAACGCATTCAATTCCAGCTTCACTAAATTTTTTATTGTATTCTGCTTCGTATAATTTCTATAAGTCAAACCCGATATCACTTCTGAAATACTTGCCCTCGTAATTGATTTTTCCGGCATTTTCAAAAGATTGCTTCAAAGCCTCTTCTTTTGTATTCCCATATGAAGTTAAAGCGATCACGCGCCCTCCATTGGTCACCACACCTTTGTCTGTCTGAGCAGTACCCGCATGAAAAACAAGGCCATTACTAATGGTGTCCAAACCGGAAATCACTTTCCCTTTTTCATAATCTCCCGGATAACCACCCGATACCAACATGACAGTAGTCGCACTGCGCGCATCTATTTCCAAGGTTTTAGTACGCAGGTTTCCGGCCGCCACTGCTTCAAACAGATCGACTAAATCAGACTTAATACGCGGAATCACCACCTCTGTTTCCGGATCGCCCATGCGTACATTGTATTCAATAACAAAAGGCTCCCCGTCCATATTCATCAGACCAATAAAAACAAAGCCTTTATAAGGAATATTGTCTTTGGCTAATCCTTCTACCGTTGGAACGACCACCCGATCATGCACTTTCTTCATAAACGCTTCATCGGCAAATGGAACTGGTGAAATGGCACCCATACCACCGGTATTCAGGCCTGTATCACCTTCGCCAATGCGCTTGTAATCTTTAGCCTCAGGGAACACCACATATCCATGACCATCCGTCAACACGAAAACAGAAAGCTCAATGCCTTTCAGAAACTCTTCAATCACTACGGTATTACCGGCATCACCAAATTTACCACCCAACATGGCTTTCAATTCATTCTCGGCTTCCTGCAAATCATCCAGAATCAATACCCCTTTACCGGCAGCTAAACCATCTGCTTTAAGTACATATGGCGCTTTCACCGTTTTTAGGAAAGCAATTCCATCCTCCATATTATCGTTGGTCACTGATAAATAACCGGCTGTTGGAATGTTATGACGTTGCATAAATGCCTTGGCAAATTCCTTACTCCCTTCCAAACGGGCCCCTTCTTTACCAGGTCCAATCACCGGGATATGCGCTATCTGCGGATCATTCAACACAAAATCCTTAATCCCGCGAACCAACGGTTCTTCAGGACCTACGACAATCATGTCAATGGTATTGGCCAATGCAAAGGATTTGACCGCCTCAAAATCGTTGGGATTCAGATTGATATTCTCACCTACCTGGTTGGTACCTGCATTCCCCGGTGCAATAAACAGCTGAGTCAGTTTTTCACTTTGAGACATTTTCCAGGCCAAAGCATGCTCGCGTCCACCTGATCCTAATAGCAATATTTTCATTTCCCGTTATTTATTATTTATTCCTCTAATTTCTTAAAATCAAATCCCTTTTTCAAGAGAGCATCCAAACTAGCCGGCAAGGCCTGGTGCAATCGATCCCATGCTTTCTTCGAATCATGAAACACGATGATCGATCCTGAACGTGTATATTTCACTACATTATTAACCACTTCATGAGCATTGAGTCGTTGGTCATAATCCATGGAAAGCACATCCCACATCACAATTTTTGAAAACTTTTCTTTCAACTCACTCATGTACCAGGGATATAACTGCCCATGAGGCGGGCGGAACAATCCCTTGGGAATGTAATCTTCAGCCTTAAAAATATTTTCAAAATAGCGCTGGCGTGAACATTTCCACGCCGGCAAATGATTGAACGAATGATTCCCTACACTGTGTCCTCTGTTCACCAGCTCCTCCAAAAGAGCAGGCTGACGCTGCACATTCTCGCCAACGCAGAAAAAAGTAGCTTTGATCTGATATTGATCCAACAGATCAAGCACCCAAGTCGTTTCTTTCTCCACCGGTCCGTCATCGAAGGTCAAATACACTTGATTCGACTCATTCTTTATCCGCCAGGTCGTACCGGGAAATACACTTCGCAGCACTGCCGGCGGTTGAACCATTAGATTCATGATAAAACTATCCTTGCATAAATTGCAGACGACTAACTACCTTTTCGTAATCAGACTCCAACAATTTCATCAACTCTTCCCGCTTTTGGCTTTGTGCCATTTTCACCACTTCGAAATAAATGGCCATGGCACGCTCCATCTCACGTGACACCGCTTCTCTTTTAGAAGGTGGTAACGACGAGAAATAGTTCACTTCAGCCATGTTATCCAGCGCCAGTTGTTTCAAAATTTCATCGCCATTCTCCATCTCACCCAAACGGTAATACCCTTCGGCCAGGAAAATACTGAAATAATTATGAGGCACAGTCTTTGGATTTAGCACTTCCATGCTTAAATCCAATACGTCTTTTGCTTTCTCATTTTTACCTTCATCAATAAGTGTCTGCGCTAAACGCGACAAATTATTCCGGATGTTGGTAGCCATGCGCAAGTGATTCTCATCTAAATACACGTTGGGATTTTCAAAACCACCCCACGTAAATTTATGCATGACATTGTCATACATCTTCTCTGAATCCACCCGTCCATACTGGCCATCATTGCGCTTGGTTTGAATGGGTACCACCTGATACGCGAATCCTTCCAGCTGGAAATAATCCTGCAAACCGGCATAGTTATCTGATCCGACAGTCACCGCATAGTAGATCGGACGATTCCAATCATTGTTACTAATTAAATCCAGAATCATCAACTCATTCTTCAGGATCATGTCCTTATTCAGGTTAATATCCAGTTTATCGGCAATCAGATGAGCAGCTGATTCAGATACCATACCTTTCTGAAGTACCTTCAAACTATCCGCTTTCACATACAAATTTTTGGATGGAATGTATTCAATGCGACCACTATATTCCGGTACTTGTTTGGTCTTCGGATTTTCACTGGCCACAAAGCGGATAGCTTCCTTCAAATCGACATCGCCCTTCACGCGATCCAACACATATACCATGTCACGCGTACCTGTAACATATTGATCATGCTCCAATGAAAATGGCAAAGGATCGGACTTATAAGCCTTGCGCTTCATTTGATCGATGTACCAATCGGTTTGCAGGTAACTCAAGTTACAAACCCGCACATCAGTACGAACCCCTTCCACTTCCTGAGCATACCACAAGGGGAAAGTATCATTGTCACCATTGGTAAACAGGATGGCATCTTCCGCACAACTATTCAGGTAATTATGGGCCAAATCACGGGCCACATAACGATCAGAGCGATTGTGATCGTCCCAGTTTTCTGAAGCCATGATACCGGGAACTAAAATTAAAGCAGTGGAGGTAGCCAGAACCGCTGATACTGATCCGGGAACGTAACGCTTCAATAAATCTACAATAGCCAGCACCCCTAAACCAATCCAAATGGTAAAGGCGTAAAAGGATCCGGCATAGGCATAATCTCGTTCCCTAGGCTGCATAGGCGTTTGATTCAGATACAACACAATAGCCATACCAGTCAGGAAGAACAATAGCATGACAATCCAGAAACTTTGCTTGCCTTCCTTGCCACGGCGATACTGAAATAATAAACCTATGATTCCCAAAATCAATGGCAACATGTAATATTTGTTGCGGGCCTTATTGTTTTTATAAATGTCCGGTAATTGATCGATATCCCCATACATGGCCTTATCGATAAAAGAAATACCGGTAATCCAGTTGCCTTTGTGGAGATCACCATGTCCCTGAATGTCATTCTGACGCCCGGAAAAATTCCACATGAAATAGCGGAAATACATATAATTTACCTGGTATCTAAAGAAAAATTTCAGGTTTTCACCAAATGTAGGCACCGCAATTATTTTGGCGCGTCCATATTCATCGGTCACATTCACTTTACGGCCTTCCAGGTTGGTCCAGCGTTTGTATTCACTGATGTGATGCCCTTCACGGCTATACATCCGCGGGAAGATGGTCGTGGTCTTATCGTCGAATTTATATTCCGGTTTGTAATAAACGGTCTTATACTCCCCATCTTTTTTAATGCGGATGGGACTCCCTTGCTCATTTTGCATGGCAGCACGATCCAAGGGAGAATTAAAGTTTTGTCCAAAGAATAAGGGTCGATCACCATACTGCTCGCGATTCAAATACGACATCAGCGAAAATACATCCTCTGGTGAGTTTTGATCCATGGGCGGATTGGCAAATGAACGAATGACAATCATGGCAAATGACGAGTAACCGATCATGATAACGGCGATGGAAACAATGATGGTGTTCAATACCACCATGCGTTTCTTGTAGGTATACCAGGTACCCGCTACTAATCCAACCAGTAACAAAACAGTATAGAAAAGTGCACCGGAATTAAAACCAAAACCAAACCCATTGACAAACATCAGTTCGAACCAACTGGCTACTTTCACCACACCGGGGATGATGCCATACAGAATCCCACCTAGTATAACACCGGAGAGTAAAATAGCTTTGATCGTATTATTGCGATTCACTTCATACATCTTGAAGTAATACACCATCACAATAGCCGGAATGGCCAACAGGTTCAACAAGTGAACACCAATAGAAAGCCCCATTAAGTAAGCGATCAAAATCAACCATCTATTGGCAAAAGGTTGACCTGCCACATTTTCCCATTTCAAAATGGCCCAAAACACCACGGCTGTAAATAGGGATGACATGGCATACACTTCACCTTCAACGGCTGAAAACCAAAAGGTGTCGGAAAAAGTATAGGCTAAGGCACCTACTAATCCACTGCCCATCACTGCCCAGGTACGCCAGATGGGAGGTTCCTCTTCACTGATAAATATCTTTTTCGCTAAGTGGGTAATCGTCCAGAACAAAAACATAATGGTAAACGCACTGGCCAATGCCGACATCGCATTGATCATTGCAGCAACACTGGCCGGATCGGGTGCAAATAACGAGAAGAATCGGCCCATGATCATAAAGAAGGGCGCTCCCGGAGGGTGTCCCACCAACAATTTATACGACGTGGAAATAAACTCACCGCAATCCCAGAAACTGGCAGTGGGTTCAATAGTCATAATATAAACAGTTGCTGAGATAAAAAAGGTCAGCCAACCGAAAATAAGATTCAAACGAGTATATTGCTTCATAATTACTAATTTTCAAGACGATATAACAAAATCCGCACAGGTCATTTTCCACCTAATTTCAGATAATTGCCAAAAATACAATTTTTTATAGAACAGGTCATTATTTAAACCACTCGATGCACCAGAAAACCGGATTCACTTCACATACCCGGATCTCCTTATTTTTAATTTAGTGCCGATAAGCCCATTTGCTCATATGCACCTTTCAATTTTTCACTCAATGTGGTATTTTCAAAGGTATCACACATACGGCTCAGTATTTTCCCTTCCTCCATCGCTAGCTGAAAGGTCGTGGCCATCTTATTCTGATCGCTTTGTGATAAGCCAATGAACCAAGCCAGATCGTTGAGATGCAAATCCACCAAATAGGCTGACAGCCGTTCGGCCTCCAAGGTCTCTCCTGCTAAATTCATCAACTGAAGATAGGTAAGGTTCCCTTCAGCTGCCGGCATTTTATCAACAGGCATCTCCAGATTAGCCTTTTTGATCACGGCCAGTGCTTTCTCATTTTCACCTTCTGTCAACAAATGTTTCAGCAATGTATTAACGGTTTCGCGATACTTGATAATGTCAAAATTACGACGGCAGAAATGATCGTAGTAAGCCGCATTGGCTTCCCCGAGTTGCACATTATTCATAAAAGACTGGTACAACACCGCCGTCTCCACGAAGGGGCCTGAAGCTTCACCCAGACTGTATGGCAATAACTGATAAATCATTCCCTCATGACGCAGGTAATTTTCCATGCCCAGAAAAATATCCGGATCTGCACCGATGGTAAAGTAGATGGGTTTTTCCCAATTATTGGTGGCCAACAGATCTAAAAACGCAATGTCGTTTTTATAAAGAATGTTTTTGGGACAATGCCACAACAGTGTATCGCCCGATGGCGCTGGCAGGAAAAAGTTGCTAACCGGAGAATAATCAATTTCATCACCATTCTGCAATGGTAATTTCGTTTCTGTTTTATTGCTCCCGATGAAATTAACCACTTGTTTTAAGTGGGCATATTCCTGACTTTTATCCATCAGCAACACATTATCCAGATCACCGGTTTTATACCGGTCTCTTGAAATGGACAGCGGCATGGCTGACGTCTGGTTAACTGCTTCATACATCTGGCGAATGCACCAGTCCGCACCCATCAACCCGTAATTGATGACCCGCACATCGGTGCGATAGCCTTCCACTTCCTGAATATACCAAAGGGGATAGGTATCGTTATCGCCATAGGTAAACAAAATCGCATTGGGGGCACAACCCGCCAAATAGCTCCGGGCCATGTTGAGTGCAAAATACCGGTCCCTCCGATTGTGATCATTATAATTTTGCGAAAGCATTAATCCGGGTACAGCCAATGTCAAAACAATGGACACTAATACCGACGTCAATCGGCTCTTTGTTTTTTGAAACATCCAGTTGGACACCGCAAAAGCACCGATGGCAATGAAGATGGCAAACGCATAAAAAGAACCCACAAACGCATAATCCCGCTCCCGCGGTTCATAAGGTGTTTGATTCAAATATAAAACGATGGCCGGACCGGTTACCAGCAGCAACAACCCGACTACGGCCAGGTATTTCTGGCCTGCTCTACCCGCCCCTAGCAAAAAGATGATCCCGGCAAGGCCTAACAACAAAGGCAGCATGAAATAAGTATTCCGGGCCGCATTGTTCGCCTCCACACTGTGCAAATGCGCCCGGTTACCCAATAAAGATGCATCTATAAAAGGAATCCCGGTTATCCAGTTGCCCTTTAATAAATCTCCGTGCCCTTGTTCGTCATTTTGACGGCCTGCAAAATTCCACATGAAATAGCGGAAATACATGTGATTCATCTGGTAATTAAAAAAGAACCGGATATTGGCCAGCACCGAAGGACGCGTTTTGCTCTCGGTGTCAATTCCGGCCCACTGGCTATACCCATACAAATGAACCGGCTGATTACTGTGTAACCTGGGAAAAAAACCACAACCTTCTGCTTCATACTCGTATTGATCAGCCTTCTGATACGTTTCGTAGGCCTTGCCAGCCGGACGATAGGCCGACTTGTACTTTAAATCCCTGGCCTTGGCATTAAAATAGGGGCCATATAACAGCGGTCGATCGCCATACTGCTCCCGATTCATAAAACTTTCAAATGAAAACACATTGGAAGGATCATTGAGATTGATCGGCGTATTAGCGCTGGCACGAATGATAATCATGGCATAGGAACCGTATCCGATGAAGAACACCAATAAGGCCAATGCAATTCCGTGCGTGATGCGACGCGTTGCCGCCGTCCTGAAAACCACATAAAACAGTCCACCAAAGAGCAAAATGATAAAAACGATTAGTCCGGTTTGAAACGGTAAACCCAGGCCATTAACGGCCAACAATTCCATCTTATCGGCCAGCCATAAGCCATTCTGAATAAATCCAAAGAGCAACAGTCCCAGAATGCCACCTCCTATTAACAATGATTTGAGTAATATCCACCAGGAGAAGGCACGTGTTTGCAACAAAACCAGTAAAACTAAAACCGGAATAATTAAAAGATTCAACAGATGAACCCCCACTGACAAACCAGTCAAATAAGCAATGAGCACCAACCATTTGAAACCATCACTTTTACTGTCATGACTCTCTTCCCACTTCAAAATAGCCCAAAAACACAGGGCTGTAAAAAATAAGGAGAGCGCATACACTTCGGCTTCTACCGCCGAAAACCAAAACGTATCGGAAACGGCAAACGCCAGGGCACCAATAGCTGCCGGAACTGCCGTGCGCAATAAAGCCGTCAGATCGTCAACCGCGGGTTGAAGAATCCGCAGCAAAATATGCTGGGCTGAAAAATACAATAACATAACCGTGGCAGCCGAAGCCAGAACAGACAACAAGTTAGCCATGAAAGCAATCTCGCCCGGATCGGATGCAAAAAGGGCGAGCAAACGTCCCAATAAAAGGTAGAAAGGTGCTCCGGGGGGATGCCCCACTTCCAGTTTAGCGATGCAGGCAATGAATTCGCCACAATCCCACAGACTTACAGAAGGAGCCATGGTGGAAAGGTATAATAAAAACGAGACGAAAAAAAGTGTCCAGCCAAAAACAAGGTTCAAGCGCTTGTTTGTCATCATATCAGCTAATCGGTTATTTCAATTTAAAAAACCCTTAAAGATAATCTCATTAAACAAAAAACAATGGCACTTACTCAGAGAATGGCAAATTAATCCGCGCTTCCCCGAAAAGTTTGGCCAACATCATTCTCTCGTTGGCTTAAAAATCAAAAGAATAACCAAACCCCGTGCATTCCGGTGTCATTTTTTGACTCATTTTTTTTAAAAAACTCTTGCAATGCGTGAAAAACTATATATCTTTGCATCGCTTTTAAAACAAAAGCCACCGGAATGTCTCATGGTGTAATGGTAGCACAGCTGGTTTTGGTCCAGCTAGTCTGGGTTCGAATCCTTGTGAGACAACAAACTTCTCTTTTACGAAAGAGATTTTAAACAGGTATTGTCTCATGGTGTAATGGTAGCACAGCTGGTTTTGGTCCAGCTAGTCTGGGTTCGAATCCTTGTGAGACAACTTGCAAAACACCTTCCACAAATGGAAGGTGTTTTTTTATTTTATACTACAACTGGTTAATATGACCGGAAGCTCCAATAGAATCGGATCACGCATAATATTTGGGTCTCATGAAAAAAAAGGATTATTTTGCTGTTAAATAGAATCAGCGAATAAAGTGAAAGAAGGATTATCTCAAGAGCTACTTGCTCTATTTCTCCCGGAAGGCCTATTGGATTATTTTACCATTGTATCCTACCATACCAGCTCCAGCGGAAAGGATATTTACGACAAACAGCTGGAGTTATCATTAGATGAAAAAAATATAATTCCCTCGGAATACAAAGGATACGCCTATAAGTCCTGTGGTTTTATGGAAGCCCGGTACATCGAAGATTATCCCATCCGGAATATGCTAGTGAGATTGAAGGTGAGACGACGGCGCTGGGAAGCAATCATTGATGGCAAAAAAACAAAGGTGAGTCGGGATTGGAAAGTGATCGAACAGGGTACTCGAATGAGCGATGAGTACGCTGCTTTTTTAAAAGAAATTAGTCGATTCTAATGCCATAAGTTGCCAAAGTCTGGAAGTTTATTTGGGTGTCAATGGGCGCAACTTTCAGCGTCAATACAAAAACAAACTAAGCAATTATAGAGACTGGAACCAGAAGGAACATGCCGAAGATTACCTGGTATATCCCAAAAACATTGGTTATAATTTGTCCATTGATGAAACAGCCTTATCTAACGGGGAACTATACACCATCCTGACCAACAAAGCGAAGAAGGGCAAAAAAAGATCGATAGTGGGCATTTTTAAAGGGACACAGGCCGGGGAGATTATTAAAATCATAAAAGAGAACTTCAGTGGGAGCCAACGTCGTATGGTCAAGGAAGTAACGTTGGATATGGCTGGCAGCATGAACCTGATTGTCCAAAAATGTTTTCCAAAAGCCACCCGTGTTATCGATCGTTTTCATGTTCAAAAACTGGCTTGCGATGCCGTACAAGAGTTACGCATTAAACACAGATGGGATGCCATTGACCTGGACAACAAACAACACAAACAGGCTAAGAAAGATGGAAAAGAGTACAAGCCTTTTACTTTCGAGAATGGGGATACTATGAAACAATTACTGATCAGAAGCCGGCACCTCTTGTTTAAGCCCATGCATAAATGGACAGAATCGCAGGAGAAAAGAGCCAATATACTATTTAGTAATTACCCCGATATAGAACAGGCATACGACCTATCGCATCAGCTATACCTTATTTATAGCCGCGATATGACCGCGCCTGTTGCCATGACACATCTGGCCAGATGGTTTAACCAGATTGAAATTTCTGACATACCTTCTTTTCAAGTGCTCAGAAGAACGGTTGAAGCCCACTATCAAAACATTATCAATTTCTTCAATAGCAGAAGTACAAATGCTGCGGCAGAATCTTTTAATGCGAAAATTAAGGAATTCAGAAGACAATTCAGAGGTGTTTCTGATGTCAAGTTTTTCCTGTTTAGATTAACAAAAATATTTGCATGAAAATAAAATGTGATATTTAGACCCAACTTTTATACTTGGTCCATAGAATCCCTGCGAAGCCATGCAGAAGACCGGAGGAATCCAAATAAATGCCGGAGAAGGAGTGCAGATTGCCGGAGAAATGGATCCACTGACCGCCGGAAGCAATAAAAACACCAGAGAACGGCTAAAATCTTCTGCGGGATAGTAAAATCAAGGCTTTAAGTATTTCTTACAGTTTTTACAGCATGCGGTCCAGCAATTCCTTCACCCGTTTCCCATCCCATTTGGCGGCTCCTTGCTTTTTCATGACAATTTTTCCACTGGGCGAAATCAAAAACGAAGCCGGTATACTCCTCGAATAAAACACCTCGGGAACAGTTCCGCGTAACACATACACCGGCATTGAATAGTTCTTCTTAGCCATAAAAGCAGCTAACACTTCAGCTTCTTCACGACTTGCCAACACAAAGGCCATGCTGGACCCATATTCATCATATAAGCGTTGAATTGATGGCATTTCAGCAATACATGGCGGACACCAGGTAGCCCAGAAATTTAAAAAAACCGGTTGCCCAAAGAATTGATCCATCGAAACCCGATTCCCGGCTAAATCCTCCAATTCCCAACTCATCTGTTCCTTGGAAACAAACTTCACCTCGTCACTTTCACGCGGTTGAAACAGACTGTACCGGATAATGGTAGACGACACGACACGCCGTGAACCAGGAAATAACATAGAAATAAGCAAGGCCGTAAAAAGGATATCAAAGGCAATTCCCACCACCGTCTTCCTTCTTCGATACTTATGCCATTGTTCAGCCAATGAAATCTTTCTCATCTTAACACAAATAAATCAAATACACTACCACAAAAGTTTCCAAAAAGACTTAGACGTTTTATCTCCTGATGACTCGACCTCTACCCTGACCCATTTATAAGCATCCAGATTGCCTGCCTTTGCTTTGAACTGATCGAGATTCAAGGTGAGCTGATGCGATATGCCTGTCATTAAGGTAATGGGAAATACATCTTGTCCATCGCCCCCTTTAATGCGAAACTTCCGGGACTTTTTAAAAGGAGATCCAAACACCAAAATGGGTGCTACAAAGGTTCGGCTCTCTTTGGTTTGATTGGAAATAAAAATCCGTAACATCCGATGGTGCGATTCTTTATGGCGCTTTACCTGCAAGGATACCCACACGATAGAAGGCATCAATTTCACAAACCAGCCTTTTTTCACCCCCACATAAAATACCAACACCAATACCATCATCACCACCATGGAAGACGCACCGGGTAATCGCTGTTCATGTTGCTGCTCCCTTTCAATCTCCCCCAAAGGCTTGACCGTCCCATCCTCCTGACCCCATTGGGCCGGCGGCTCTGCTGTCACAGCTTCCTGCCGTGACGGCACCTCTGCTCCTCGACTACAGATCTGCATCAACAAAAGAAACGCAAAGCCGATCAATAGAATCGTCCGATGGCGTAAGTAAAACGCCTTAACCTGCTCAATGATGATTTGTATATTCATTAGAATGCGGGAAAATCCTGTAAACCTTTATAATTGATATAATATTCACCGTCCACTTCAGGCTTGCCCATCTCTTCCTCGGTCTCTCCCTTGGCATTGGCAATGCCCACACTGGCAAAAAAACAACTGGCTTTGTGTTTTGTTGCATGTCTCAGTACATCGGCAGCCACATGGGGGCGCAAAATGCCCATATCCGGATAAGTAGTAGTTCGTACTACAATAAAATAACGCTTTCCGTCCTTGGTCGCTAATATCTGAGGATTGACATCCATCTCCTGCCGCACATTAAGCACCTCATAGCCTTTATCCACCAATTCTTTATACACGACCTTGATGCCAAAAAAATGCAACTCTTCAGCCGTCATCACCTTACCATTTCCCATATTCAGATTGTTATCCGGCAAAAATGGCATAAATAAGCGGAAAAGAAAAATTAAGCCACTCCCTTTCTAACAGTCTTCTTGACAGGGTGACAAAGAACCAAATTTCTTTAACACTGTTTAAGGTTAACCAATTGGATTTCTTACTAATTTTGAGCCATGATTTTTTTGATTTTAGGAATAGTTCTGGCACTCATCATTGCCTTGGTGGTGTCGCATCGTTCGGGCAATAACACCACCGAAAACAGCGCTCAGGTTAACATCGCTGACGACTGCTGCGGCGCGCATGAAGTGTGTGAAAGCGATAGCTTACTTCGAAGTGACGACAAAGTGGAGTATTACGAAGATGAAGAATTGGATGCATTTAAAGGGAAGGCAGCCAATCATTATGACGACGCTCAAATTGAAACATTCCGGGAAATACTGTATACTTTAAAAGAACGTGAAGTGGCCGGCTGGTTAAAAAGCCTGCAGCTTCGGGGGGTCGAACCACCGCACATCATTCGCGAAGAAGCCCTCATGATTGTAGCCGACCGCAGAGGGATTTAACAATCATTCAACGGGTGATTACACAAAGATGCAATCACCCGTTGAATGATAAGTAATGGGGCAATAACTAGTTCCTGACCACAGTACCGATATTTTCACCGGACAATACCTTAATCAGATTACCTTTCGTATCCATATCGAATACTACGATGGATAAATTATTCTCTTTACACATGGTGGTTGCCGTTAAATCCATGATTTTTAAGCCCCGGTGATAAATTTCATCAAAGGTAATTTCGTCAAACTTGGTGGCCGTCGGATCTTTTTCGGGATCAGCTGTGTACACACCATCAACTCGGGTTCCTTTTAACATCACATCGGCTTCAATTTCAATGCCACGCAAGGAAGAACCGGTATCTGTTGTGAAATAGGGATTGCCAGTACCTGCCGACAGAATCACAACCTCTCCATTGTTTAACGCCTCTACTGCTTTTGGTTTTGAATACAATTCGCCAATAGGTTCCATGCGAATGGCTGTTAAAACACACGCTTTCACACTTAAAGCCTCCAATGCCGAGCTCAGTGCCAAACTATTAATAACAGTGGCCATCATCCCCATTTGATCCCCCTTATAACGATCAAAACCTTTAGAAGCACCGCTCAGTCCACGAAAAATATTACCGCCGCCAATGACAATGCCCACTTGCACTCCCATGTCAACAGCTGCTTTGATTTGTTCGGCGTAATCATTCAACCGCTCAGCATCGATGCCATAACCTTGCGCTCCCATCAGGGATTCACCGCTTAATTTAAGTAAGACTCTTTTATATTTCATTGGAATATTTTTTATTTAAAGATACCCGTTTGTGACAATTGGGCAAATAAAAAGGGGCCAATAAGGCCCCTTTTATATATTTGAAACGAACGTTCAATTAGATATTCAAAGTGAAACGCTTGAAACCAACAGCTTCCAAACCTTTACTTGCACCATCAAGATATTGCTTGATCGAAAGTTTGTTATCCTTTACAAAAGCCTGATTCACCAAAGTACTTTCTTTGTAGAATTTCTGTAAACGACCCATTGCAATTTTTTCCAACATTGCTTCTGGTTTTCCTTCGTTACGAGCCATCTCTTTTCCAATCTCCAACTCTTTCTCCTTCACATCAGCAGGCACTTCATCCTCGTTCAATGCCACAGGAGCCATAGCTGCAGCTTGCATCGCCACATCTTTACCAACCTGAACATCAAAACCAGACTGATTGAAACCAACCAAAGTAGCCAACTTGTTACCAGCATGAATGTAAGCAACAACTGTTTCAGCTTCTACTTTATCGAAGTACGCCAAATCCAATTTCTCGCCAATCACACCAATTTGCTCAGTAATGATTTCGCTAACCGGACGACCATTCAATTCCAAAGCTTTCAAAGCCTCTAGATCAGCAGGATTTTTTTCAATAGCCAGGTCAAGGAAAGACTGTACCAAAGCGATGAAGCCTTCGTTTTTCGCTACGAAGTCAGTTTCACAGTTCAAGCAAACCATTACACCTCGTTTTGCATCAGCAGTAACACCTGCTAAAACAACACCTTCAGTAGCTTCACGGTCGGCACGCTTATTAGCAATGGCCTGACCTTTTTTGCGGATGATTTCAACCGCTTTATCGAAGTCACCTTCAGCTTCAACCAATGCCTTTTTACAATCCATCATACCGGCACCGGTACTTTTTCTTAATTTGCTTACGTCAGCAGCAGTGATAGCCATGATATATCTTTTTAAAAAGTTAAATCTAAATTATTAGTCATTTGATTCTTCAGAGGTAGTACCCTCTTCAGCTACTTCTTCCTTCTTAGCTTTCGCTTTTTTAGGCTTCGCAGCTCTCTTTTCTTTAGATCCGTCGCTATCTTTCTCTACTTTACGCTCACTCATACCTTCCTGCATAGCTTTCACCATAACATCTGTAATCAATGCGATAGACTTAGTAGCGTCATCGTTAGCAGGAATTACATAGTCAATGTTTGATGGATCAGAGTTGGTATCTACAATACCAAAAACAGGGATATTCAAACGAATGGCTTCTTTCACTGCGATGTGCTCTTTCATTACGTCAATAACGAACATAGCAGCAGGAAGACGTGTCAAGTCGGCAATACTACCCAGAGTTTTTTCCAGTTTAGCACGCTGACGAGTAATTTGAAGCCTTTCTCTTTTCGACAAGTTTTTCCATGAAGGGTCTCCAGCCAATTTGTCGATAGAGCTCATTTTCTTTACTGCCTTACGAATAGTGGGGAAATTAGTAAGCATACCACCGGGCCAACGCTCAACAACGTAAGGCATGTTAGCAGCACCAATTTTTTCGGCAATAATTTCTTTCGCTTGTTTTTTAGTCGCTACGAACAACACTTTCCGGCCTGATTTTGCAATCTGTTTTAGTGCGGCAGCAGCTTCGTCTATTTTAACAGCTGTTTTATGTAGATCCAGGATGTGAATCCCGTTACGCTCCATAAAAATATAAGGAGCCATGGCTGGATTCCATTTTCTCTTTAAGTGACCAAAGTGTACTCCGGCCTCTAATAATTCTTCAAAACTAACTCTTGGCATTTTAATTTTTTTTAAAAGTTGTTTACTTTCTGTTTAAATCAATCCCTAAGTAGTTTCCCAATAAATTGAAAAGTCTTAGTGATTTAGATACTAAACACACTTGGCAAATATTAACGTTTAGAGAACTGGAATCTCTTACGTGCTTTCGGACGACCTGGCTTCTTACGCTCAACAACACGAGAGTCGCGAGTCATGAAACCCTCAGCTTTCAAAGCAGGCTTATCTTCTTCGTTAATTTTAACAAGTGCACGAGAGATTGCTAAACGCACCGCCTCGGCTTGTCCTTTAAATCCACCTCCATAAAGGTTAATTTTGATGTCGTAGTTTTCAGCGACACCCAGTACATTTAATGGTTGTTTCACAATGTACTGTAAAGTTGCAGCAGGGAAATACACACTCAAATCACGCTTATTAATGGTGATTTTTCCATTTCCTTCACTCAAATAAATACGAGCAACTGCCTCTTTTCTTCTACCAATAGCATTAATTACTTCCATAGTCGTTATTTAATGGCATTAATATCGATTACTTTAGGCTGTTGAGCTTCTTGTTTGTGCTCACCACCTGCATACACAAATAAATTTCTGAAAAGTTGACGTCCCAAACGGTTTTTAGGTAACATCCCTTTTACCGCACGTTCAACCAATTTCTCAGGTTTTTTAGCCATTAATTCCGCAGGAGTAATGTCTGTACGACCACCTGGGTATCCACTGTGATAGAAGAATAAACGGTCATTCCATTTGTTTCCGGTTAACCGCACCTTATCGGCATTCAAAATAATCACATTATCCCCACAATCTACGTGAGGCGTGTAGTTCGGCTTATACTTCCCACGAAGTAATTTGGCAACTTTCGATGCCAAACGACCGACTACCATATCGGCAGCATCCACAACAACCCACTCTTTGTTAGCAGTCGCTTTGTTGGCCGAAATCGTTTTGTAACTTAACGTATCCACAGTCTTCCTTTGTTTAAATTAGACTTATTATTAAAACAGTTTGCAAAGGCACAACACCTAATTGATAGCAAGCCGGTCCCACCCTTTTTGCGATCAAATTTTAGATACCAATACCTTTAGGCTCGGACAATAATCGGCCGCAAAAGTACTGCTTATTTTTGGTATATGCCAATATTCCAGACAAAAAACCATTCAAATGTTGTCAAATTCAATTAATTCTTTCAAATTCGATGTTCAAATTTTAGTTTCATATGAACAAGGAGATACATATAAAATACATGCGGGAAGCCATACGTCTGGCTAACGAAAACATCAAGAATGGTGGTGGCCCTTTTGGCGCAGTCATTGTGAAAGATGATGAAATTATTAGCACAGGGGTCAATAGAGTCACAGCCGGTAACGACCCCACAGCTCATGCCGAGGTAAATGCGATCCGCCAGGCAGCACAAAACTTAAACACCTTTGATTTGAGCGACTGCACCATATACACCTCCTGCGAACCCTGCCCTATGTGCCTTGGCGCTATTTATTGGTCCCGACTATCCACTATTTATTTTGGCAACACAAAGAGCGATGCCGCCACCATCGGGTTCGACGATCAATTTATTTACGACGAAATTAAAAAACCTTTGACTGCGCGAAACATCCCAACCAAACAACTTTTAGATTACGAAGCAATCAGCACCTTTAAAACATGGGCGCTCACCAATGACAAAATTCACTATTAAAACAACCGGCATCCGATTGCAAGGCCCATTTTATACCCGGGACGCCTTAGTCGTAGCCCCTGATTTGTTAGGCAAAATTCTGGTTCGTCGATTTAATGACGGTAAAACATTCAGATGGATGATCACAGAAACAGAGGCTTACAAGGGTGAAGAGGACTTGGCGTGTCATGCCAGTAAAGGACGAACATCACGCACAGAAGTCATGTACCACGAAGGTGGCTGCGTATATGTCTATTTAATATACGGTATGCATTGGCTCCTCAACATTGTGACCGGCAAAGAAGACCATCCCCAGGCTGTTTTAATCCGAGGACTAAACACCGCTGATGGCCCCGGACGCGTTGGAAAACAACTCCAACTGGACAAATCTTTTTACAGTGAGGACTTAACCTCTTCTAATCGCTTATGGCTGGAAGCACCTTTACAAGAAATAACAGAACATACTTTGTCGAAACGAATTGGCATTAACTATGCACCCGACGAATGGCGACTCAAACCCTGGCGATTTACGATAGAACCGGGCACAGAAATCAAGTAGACTTAATCAAAAGAGATTTTTGAAATGAAGAAATTAGGCGTAAAAACCAAGTTAATTCCATAGGAATACTCCAATTGGGAAGCAGGAATGTCGTAATAAGTTTCCACCATTGCACTGAATTTAATCTGCTTCATAAACGTTTTAGTAAAACTGAATTTCGCTGTCAACAGATTCCGATACTCCGAATAATAGCCTTCTTTATAGTCCGATACGGATTGAAATATATGACTCCCCTTGGGTGCCATAAAATTTCGGGCGTGCCAATAGCCAGCCATGAAATTACCATATTTATAATCCACCTCAGCAACCGGATAAATCGCATCACCTGAGTGAAAATTCCACCCTGATTGTTTTGTCAAATCTTTATACATGGCAAAATAAGTTGCCACACCAACCCGACGGATAAAACCATCCCCCAAGTCATGACTTAGCTTAATGCCGGAAACAATATTTGCTAAGGATTGCATGGATTCAGAAAAATCACTGATCTGCCCGCCCAAATGAGTAGCGACTAACTGCATTGGGATGGATATTTTAAGGTCCGAATCAGTATCGGCAAATTGATATTCACTACTGACACCAGCGGTAAATTTTTCAGGTTTTTCATCACCGGGAAAAATAAATTGCTCCCAATCAATCCAGGAATCCAACCATAGATGATCACCTTGAAAAACAAACTGAAACCCATTTTCAATGGGACGGGTATATTGATGCTCGGTATCAAAAATTGGTTCAATTAATCGATGATGCACATCTCCTTTTAACCCTCCCATAATTAAATCCAGCTTATCTGTGAGCTGCGCATGCACAGAAAAGACAGGTAATACTTCGGTAAATTCCGATACGCCACTGAACTGCAACAGATGCAAACCAGCCTTAATCCGCAAGCGTGATCCTGCATAATACATCATCGAAGGCTGTATGGCGTATCCCATCAAGGTATACCCTTCTGTGTATTCACCAAAGTACTCATTGTTTTTCATGAAATTATTGTTCTCTAATCGAAAATAGAGACCGTTCTCAGCATTATCTTTAAATTCGGGATAGTAATACCGCCATTTTTGATCGAGCTGACCAAATAAATTTAAACTAACAATTAGAGAGAAAATCAAAACCCCACACCCACGCATCATATCACACCCTTTTAATAGCACTAAGCCACAAACATTGACTATTCATCAATTAATACTGCTTGTTTGTCAAAAAGGTTATAGGGTCGATGTAATTTTTTGAAATTATTAAAAATGAATTAACTCTTGAGCTACTGCTATTGCAATAACTGCTGCACTTCCTGATGTTGACTCATTTTTTCCTTCATCGAGTGAAAGCGACGTGGTTCATATAAAACTTCGTCATCATTAGACAAGCGAATGCGCATCAAATCTTCATTTATGTCTTTAATCTGATTTAGGTTGATCAGATAATGCGGATGACAACGAAAGAATCCATGTCCTTCAAGAATTGCTTCATATCTGCGTAACGGCTTGATAGCGAAAAAATAACTCCCATCGTCAAAATAAAAATTTGCACCTCCCGTAATTGCCTTACCCCAAACAATTTGTGCAACCTGGCAGACTTTAATAGTATTCATACCCTGCAACACCAACTGTTTTTCCTTCTGATTAGTATCCATATTACTAAACAAAGTCGCCAACTTTTGTTGATATGAAACATCCTGCAACTCATCGATGGCTTTATCAACGGCAACCACCATTTCATTAACATCAAAAGGCTTATAAATAAAGTCAACAGATGAAAAACGAAGTGCTTCTAAAGCATACTCATGAAAAGCCGACATGAAAACAATCTTATACGCTAGTTTTTCGGTTTGGCGAATCAAATCAAATGCAGTACCATCCATTAAATGAATATCCAAAATCAATAAATCCGGTGCATGCTGATTCATAACCCCTAAAGCTTCCTGAACACCGGTGGCCTTACCAATGATTTCAATCTCCGGAAAATTATCGCTGATAATTTTCTCTACCGCCCTTTGGTTATACAAATCATCTTCCACAATAAGTACTTTAATCATCGCCTTGCACTATTTTAGGGTTTCTATTGTAATAAATAATTGGCAACTTAAATCTTACCAGGGTACCCCTATCAAAGGGATCCACATTCTTTTTATCAAAGATTTCAAAAACTGCTTTCTTTCTGGAATCCTTTTCTAATACATCCAAACGCTCTTTGGTAATTTTCAGTGCCAACGACTCATGCTTATCAGCTAAATTACCAATACGATCGGAATAATCAATTCCTATTCCATTGTCATCCACTTCGATGAATATACTTTCTTCTCGTTTCTTAAATCGAATGGAAATCAGACCACCTCCCCCTAAAGGCTTAAGTCCATGCTCAATGGCATTTTCTACAAATGGCTGAACCAACATTGGTAACACCAATACTTCACTTTTATCCAATTCGGAATCCACTTCAATCTTATATTCAAACGGAGTGATAAACCGTAATTTTTGCAAATTCATATAATAATGCAACATTTCCAACTCATCTTTCAGCGAAATGTACTCATAATTACTACTTTTCAACACGTGCCGCATCAGTTTGGCAAAATCGGATAAAAAGCGACTGGATTTCTCCATATCATTTTCAAGAATAAAAACCTGAATGGCACTTAAAGCATTAAAAATAAAATGAGGATTCATTTGTGAACGCAGCAAACGCTGTTGAAAAAGGAGAGCCCGGTTCTTATGCTTCAATCGTCCTTGATAAATCATTAAAGCCGTAATCACTACCACAACCAACAAAATCAAAAAGGCACTCCACAACCAAACTTTCTGCCGGGTTAAACGGGCATTCTGAACCAAGGCTTCGCGACTCAATTGTTCGATTTGGTTTTGTTGAGCCTGCTGGTCATAAACTGCTTCCATGGTAGATAAATGAAAAATATTCTTTTCATTTATCAAGCTATCCTTATATGCCGCGCCTTGTTTGAAAAACTTCAAAGCCATGCTTGCGTTTCCCTTACGTTCATATGCCTCTGCCAAGAGTTTAGAGGCCTTTTCAATGACAAACTTCGAACCGATTTCATTGGCTACATCCAACCCAAGCAACAAATAGTTGATGGCTTCGGATAAATGATTATCATTTAAATATGTTTCCCCGATATGCATATAGCTCACTGCAATATACATCCGGTCGCCTTCCTCCAGATTAATCTCCAATGCTTTCATCAAATAATCGAGCGCCAGGCGATTTTGATGTTTTGACGAATACGCATCGCCTATACTATTAAAGCAGATGGATTGGCCAATGCGAGATCCAATACTTAAATTATAATCCAATGATTTAAAAAAATAATGTAAGGCAGAGTCTGGCTCATTCAGGTTCAGGAAAGCTTCACCAATATTATTGACATTAATGGCCATCCCCATCACATTCCCACCCCGTTCGGAAATTACATTGGCTTTCCGAAAATACTCAATGGCTGATCGATAACGCTGCAAATTTAAACTCACATTACCAATCCCATTCAAGGCCACACTAATGTTAAAATCCTCACCACACTCTTCCGCATATTGCAATGCTTTCATGTGCATATCGAGCGCTTTGCTATTCTCATCAATACGCCGATATACGACACCAATCTGATTATGCACTTCACTCAATAAACATACGTCATTTAGAATATCGGCAATATCCAACGCCTTCCGGTGATAATCCATGGCCTGTGGATAAAAGGACTGATTTCGTAAGCGCTGACCAATCAGGTTATAAATCTCAAACAAAAAACGATGGTAATTATTTTGCAAAGCCAATTGCTCAGCCTCCTGGAGATAATCGTCAAATGCTTTGGCATTGGATTGACTGGCTGCGAACACTTCGCGGGACTGCTGAATCAGCTGCCTGACAACAATCGAATCCGGATTCACCAAATTTTCTTCTGCCTGTTCTGGCATTAACGCTGAATCATCCTTCTGGAATTCACAGCTCAAAACTGCAATTAAACAACAAAAAGTGAGTAGAAATTTTTCCATGCCAAAAGTTGATTGTAGCAAAATATAAAATTATAATTCATTTTGAACTATTTTATGTGATTAGTTATAAACCGATTTATTCACAGCCTGTTCATTTGATACTCCAATCACCCCTTTTACTGCTATATTTGCGCAAAACTATAGAATTGTGAAAATTGGACCACTAGATCTGGGAAAACACCCATTACTCTTAGCCCCTATGGAGGACGTGACGGATCCTTCGTTCAGGCTACTTTGTAAGAAATACGGTGCTGATATGATGTATACTGAATTTGTTTCGGCCGATGCACTTATTCAAGATATCAGCAAGACCAAACAGAAACTAATGCTTTTTGATGAAGAGCGTCCGGTTGGCATTCAATTGTATGGAAAAGATATTGATGCCATGGTGGAAGCAGCTAAAATTGCAGAACAGAGTCAACCTGAATTAATAGACATTAATTTTGGCTGTCCGGTGAAAAAGATTGCCCGCAAAGGGGCAGGATCCGGCATGCTCCGTGACATACCGAAGATGGTAAAAATGACGGAGGAAATTGTGAAGGCAGTCCAATTACCTGTCACTGTTAAAACACGTCTGGGCTGGGATGAAAATACAAAGGTTATTGTGGATGTGGCCGAACGTTTGCAGGACGTGGGTATTGCGGCGCTAACCATCCATGGACGCACCCGTGCTCAGATGTATACGGGCGAGGCAGACTGGACATTAATTGGAGAAGTCAAGAATAATCCGCGAATGGTGATTCCCATTATTGGGAATGGTGATATTACAGGCCCACTGAAAGCAAAATACTACCTTGATAGATATGGCGTAGATGCCTTAATGATTGGTCGTCCAAGTATTGGTCGTCCCTGGATATTTAGAGAAATTAAACATTATTTGAATACAGGCGAATGCCTGCCCCCTCCCACCCTTCGTGAGCACATTGAGATGATAATGGAACACTTGCACCGCGCTATTGCCTGGCTGGATGAACGACGTGGCATCCTACACATGCGCCGTCACTTGGCGGTTAGTTTTAAAACCCTGCCTGATTTTCGTCCGTTGCGCACGAAAATGTTACGCGCAAATAGTGTTCAAGAAATTACAAACGTATTTGAAGAAATCATCGCCACTTACCCCGGGTACTATAGTCCTACCGAAGAAAAATAACGTTTTACGATGACCCTGACCGGGTACCAGGCAGCCAGAAAACCAATGGTGGAAACAGTTACTAGCACCAACAGGATGTCAAAAAGTTGAAGTTTGACGGGATAAGCAGGCATCAGATAGGTGCCGCCTCCCTGAAACTTTATAATCCCAAAATACTGTTGTATCCAAACCAGTAAAATTCCAACCAGAACCCCCACAAAAACACCCACCAATGAAATCAGCCATCCTTCGATGAGAAAAATACGCGTGACTAACTTCCGATTGGCTCCCATGCTTTTCAAAGTAAAGATGCTTTCTTTCTTTTCATAGATTAACATGGACAGTGTTCCAATGACGTTGAAGGCTGCAATAATCATGATAAAGCACAAAATGAGAAAGGCCATTAACTTTTCCACCTTCATCATTTTATAAAATTCTTCATGCTGTTGCTCCTTATTCAAAACATTCAGCCGGCTACCTGCAATTTTCTGAATATTCTTCTGCAATCGATCACGATCAATGGTTGCATCGGCTTTAATGGCCAATGAAGAAACCATTGTGGAGTCGTAATCAAAAAGCCGGCGCGCCTGATCAATTTGAACAATAACATATTGACCATCGTAGTCATTTTGCCGAACAGCAAAAAAACCAGCTGGCCGGATGTACTCGGTATTAAAAGAACTCTCCGGACGCATCATATTAACGGTCCCGGTACGTTTTGGCACATGCATGGACAAGGGGGATACAAAATTCAAACGCACATTTAACTGATCGGCCAACATCACCCCTAACACGCCCTGATTTTCATTTTCATCCTTGAGTCGAAACGGGCCATCCACCATGATGGAATCAACCCCACTCACTTGTTTAAAATAGTGATCCACACCCATGACCTGGCCTGGCATGCGTCGTTGACCAAACTTCAGTAGTGCCTGATCCTCGAGAATTTCAGAAATAAAAAGCACCCCTTCTGTCTCCTTTAATGCGTTTACATCCAATGAATCCAATGAAAACACTTTACCCGAAACAGGCACAACTTTATAATCCGGATCAAAAGCGCCAAATAAATCACCAATAAATCCATTCAGCCCATTAAATACGGACAGCACCACCAGTAAGGCCATGCTTCCAGTCAATACACCCACTACCGAAATCATCGAAATCACGTTGATGATGTTTTGTGATTTCTTCGCGATCAGGTAACGTTTTGCAATATGTAGGGCCAGATTCATCCGTAATTATTTATAAGCAGTCACCATTAAACCTGTTCCTTTTTCATGTTTTCCCTGCACATCCAATACATTCAGAACATAGGCCAAGGGATACACCAATAGATAATAGAAGGGTACAATCACAAAAAAGAGCTTGCTCTTATTCAGCATCAAGATCGGCACCTTCATGGACAACTTCCAGGAGAGACTGCCCGGACGTCCATAGGTATACTTGGTTTCAATATTTCTAAAACCCGCCTTCTCTAACTTTTCGGTAATATCCGCCGCATTGTATCCATCCCGAACATGCTCATCGATAAAGCCATGTACCTCATCATGCTCATGTTCATGCGTATCAGACCCACCCTGATCAGAGGGTGTGGAAATCAAAAGGGTTCCCCCTTTCTTCATGGAAGCATAGAAATTTCGAAAGACCAATTCATCCTCCAAAATATGCTCCATCACATCCACCGACAAAATTAGATCATATTGCTCCGGCTGCACAAACTTAGTCAGATCGCCCATTTGAAACTGAACCCGATCGCTACGGCCAATACGACTAAAAAACTGATTACAATCTTCAATCTGCTCTTCCTTCACATCCACCCCGGTAATGTTCCATTGGGGTCCTAGCGAAGACATGTAATAATCATATTGACCAAAACCACTGCCGGCATCCAGCACATTTACTGCCCCCACCTTTAAATGCGCCTGGTTTTTCAACGCACGCCTAATGTACCACGATCTCAACAGCAATAAATCCAGTAGCTTATAAAAAAAGATACGAAGGGATGGAGACTGATTAAATACTTTACCTAATGAACGCTTAATGGGATCGTACTGCATGCTTACTCTTTTAACAATCGATCAATATTCTCCACATAATCCAAGGTATCATCCACAAAAAAACGAAGCTCCGGAATAATACGCAATTGTTTTCCTACTCGTTTTCCTAAAGCAAAACGCAATTGAGAGGTATGCTCAGTAATGGTGGCATGCACCTCTTTTGCCCGATCTACGGGAAAAATACTTAAATAAACCTTTGCCTGACCTAAATCAGGAGATATTCTCACTACCGTTACAGTAACCAATGCGCCAATGGTGACGTCACGAGCTTCGCGCTGAAACACCTCACTCATCTCCTTCAATAGCAAACGCGATATTTTCTTCTGTCTTGTCGATTCCATATTCCTAATATTTTCAAACCACAAAATTAAGCTTTTTCAACGGATTATGAACCAAAGCCTATGAAATGCGACTAATCTCCACCCGATTCCAAACTTATTTAAATCCTAAACCCGCATAAAAAAACCTGCAACTCCAAAGAATTGCAGGTCCTCTCAAACCAAAACTTTTACCATTTTATGAAAAAACTAAAGCTATCTTTCTTCTCTATTCCTGCGCGGCTCGTCTCTCATGCCTTTTTGCCTTCTATCTTGTTCGCTTTCCTTGTACAATTTAAACTGTTCCTCGGTTAACACTTCTTTCAGGTTTTCGTCTTTCCGATTTACCAATTCAGTCATGCCAGCTCTCATTTGTTCTCGATCGCCCTTGGCGCTTTTACGAAACGTTGCCATTTCCCTGGCCATTTCACCATTAATGCGCGTCACCTCCTGAATCTGTTGACCCGTAAGATCAAGCGTTTCAATCATCATCTTCGTTTCACGATCCACCATCTGCTCAGGGGACCATCGCTCCTTTTTTTTTCCGCCAAAAAAGTTACATGATGACAGACTTAAAACAATAACTACAATTAGAACCCAATTATTGTTCATCTTATTATTTTATTATTGACATTGTTTCATTTAGACGACAAACAAAGTGACTTCCTGCACATCATCAATAACATATTTTCATCGGTCGAAACAAAAAGCTACTTAAACAAACACCACTTAAACACTGTTTACCTGACATATACACCAATTTATTGATGATCACCACATATCTATATTAAATATTTCTTAACATTTTTAACTCTGACAGTGAGAGTATTATATTTTTTTGACTTATTTTGCAGGTGGAGAAAGGCGAATGAGAATAGCTATTTATGGTTAGAACAGGGATTGGAATAATTTACCTTTGTATATTTTTATTTGTGCATCTTTCTTGTTTTGCACAAATTACCTCATCATCGGATAGAAAAAACCATGCCTTCTCTAAAGCATTAGATTATGCCGAAGCTCAAAATTATGCCAAAGCCATAGATGCACTTTCTGAACTCATTGCTGAAAACCCTCAGGTGGCCGAATACTATTTACACCTTGGCCTATGCTACCTGAATACCACCAATGGAGCCAATAATGCAGCCCTCACCTTAAAGAAAGGATTAGACCTCTTGAATGAAGCGGATTGGACTTCGGATTTGGGCATTGATTTTCAACTCACTTTGGGAAAAACCTACCAGGTATTATTGAAACCCAAAGACGCATTGGCGATATATGACTATTTACAACAAAACCTCTCTGGAAATGATTCGGAATTACAAGCCATCGTCCAGCACGAAATAGACAATTGTAAAAATGCGTCAGTGTTTTTAGCTCACCCCACCGATTTGACGATTTACAACCTCGGACCACAGGTGAATAGCAAATACGATGATCACAGCCCTTTGGTAACCGTCTTTCAGGACATTCTCTATTTCACTTCACGCCGGCCAGCCCCGCGCCTATCCCGTCTGGAGGATGGTCAATTTCCTGAAAAAGTATATTATACCGCCCGCAATAAAAATGAATGGGAAAATGCCAATCCTCTGCAAATATTCTTTAAAAATAACGATCACGAATCGGCCCTTTCCATCTCAGCAGATGGGAAAGAATTATTCATTTTTCATAATGACCGAGGCGGCCAGAATCTTTATATGAGTGAGTTTATTGACCATAACTGGCAGGAACCACGCAAGCTCCCGGCACCCATCAATTCCGAAGCCAACGAAACACATGCTTCTTTGAGTGCGGATAAAAGTACCTTATACTTCACCAGCGATCGCGAAGGCGGCCTGGGTGGCATAGATATTTATATGATTAAAAAAGATGCCAATGGTAATTGGGGTGAACCACAAAACCTGGGCCCCCATGTAAATACCCCGTTCGATGAAGAAACCCCCATGATCCATCCCGATGGTAAAACGCTCTATTTCTCTTCCGAAGGCCATAACAGCATGGGGCGAATGGACGTTTTTTATACCCAAAAATATCCCGATAACTCCTGGGCCACTCCGGTAAATTTGGGATATCCCATCAATACGCCAGACGATGATTTCTTTTTTGTGCCTACTCTGAATAAACATGAAGCCTATTACTCATCTGCACGCTTAACAGATAACTATGGTGGTTCAGACCTTTACAAGGTGGTCTTTAACGAATCCCCTGGTGGAGAGTTAGCTGTTATTGAAGGACACATTAGCGACGCATCCGCCATTGGATCACCACAAGTGCGTATTTTAGTGACCCGACGAACCGACCATCAGCTGGTGGGTGACTATCGCCCCAACCTCACTGATGGGTCCTATCTTTTATTTCTGGAAAGCGGTCACGAATATGAAATAGAAGAGCAAAAAGCTGAAGAACACATTCTGTCCTCCCTTTTAAACATCCCCGAGGAGGAAACTTATCAGCGCGGTAAACCCTTTATATCCTTCGAAGAGATTCGTATGGATCCCCCATTGCAACCCTTATTGGCCAATTTAAATAAGGAGACAAAAAAAATAGATGACGCTGTCAATAACAACATCAAAAAAGTAATTGAAGAAGAACCCTTTTATACTATCCAGGTGTTAGCCCTCAAGCACCGGCCCATTTTTGCCTCTATGTACTTAAAAGGATTGGATCGCAAAGAAATTAAAACGTATCCCTGTAGCGATGGTTATACACGCTACATTTTTGGAGCTTACAAAGGCAAGATGGCAGCCTTAAAGGCACGCGAGCAGCTTCTGAAATCCGATAAATTCACCGATTCCTTTGTGCGGCCACTGGCTGATCTGGATTCCCTCCACAGCCAAAAAATACCGTAAAATAAGCTTATTTCGAAGTTTGGTTTCCCAGGACATCAAGGTCCATTCCCACATGTGGAATGCCATCTTCCAGATACGGTTCTGTCACAATCTTAAAACCGATACTGCCATAAAAGCCCTTTAAATATTGCTGGGCGCTGATGTGAATAACAGACGCTTTCCATTGTTGATGAATATGGGCGATGGAATGCTCCATAATTTCCCGGGCATACCCCATAAAACGATAGTCCTTATCCACCACCATCCGGCCAATGGAGGCCGATTCGAAACGCGTTCCGGCCTTCAACAAACGGGTATACCCGATGATCCTACCATCCTCTTTTGCCAGCACATGCAGACCTTGCTGATCCATTCCATCGATGTCGTTGTAAACGCAATCTTGCTCCACGACAAATACTTCTGCCCGAAGCTTCAGAACATCATACAATTCGGCATTGCTGAGCTTTTCAAATGCTTTTACTTCCACTTCCATTGCCAGTTTTTTTTGCAAAGTAACCATCTCTTCCCGAATAGCCATGCCTCATACTTGACTTCCGCAGTTTCATGATTTAACTTACCTTTCGTTTCTTCCTGTGCACTACCCTTTCAACGTTTCTGAGATTACAAATTAACAATTATCATTTCACATAAAACAATCACGTTATGAAACAAATTTTACTCATTGCATGGTTTATGATGGTGTCACCATTTGTGATGCACGCCCAATGGATTCAATTAACCGGTAGCGATCTGGAACTACCCTTTTCTGAAACAGTGATCAAACATGGGACTGATTGGTATGCAGGCACCGCCGGTGGAGTATTAAAAAGTACCAATAACGGTCAAAGCTGGGTATTGACCAATAACAACCTGTATACAGCTCTGGGACGATTACGGGTAGAAGGCTTTGTGTCATCTGGCCCCAACCTGGTTGGCGTTAACCGGTTTGATGGCATTGTGACGACAACCGATGGAAGTAGCTGGACTGCCTTTGATGACACGAATCTACCGGCGAACTATTACATTGCCCAAACCATGGCCGTGGTGGGTAGCCGCATTATTATTGTGGTGCTGGATAATAACGCGAACACCTGGTTTCTCTACTACTCTACCAATAACGGCGCTAATTGGACGCAAGGCGCCACACTGACCGGAGCCGATAGCGAAGTGAGTATCTATGCCGGGGGTACAAAGGCCTATGTGGTTCATGACAACGCAGGTTCTTCAGAGTTTTTAGGTGAGACCACCGATGGTACAGCGTTGTCAGCAACCTCTTTTACACCCACATTTCCTGGTAATGACATCGAGCAAGTCATCAAAATAGATAATTTTTTGATCGTGCATGGCTCCAGGAGCATTTATCGCTACGATCTGATCAATACCGGCTGGACAGATCTAACCGATGTATGGACCAATGGCATTGGCTTTATAAATGTAGCCGGGAATAGTTCAGACCGACTGTACGCTTCTGTTTTTGAAGGTAACAATGCCGTTGGCTTTCACACCTCCACTGATTTTGGTGACAGCTGGTCACCGCTTTCGCCAACCATGGCCCTTGGTAAACCCTTTTTTATTGGAATGTATGCCACCGGCGATGAATTCATGGCATCGTTTATTGATGAAGGGCTCCACTACTCATCCGATGCAGGCGTGGCTATTAACCGGCGAAACAGTGGGGCCTTGGTTGCTGATTTCGACGAACTGGTTGTTTCCGGTAGTAATCTGATCACATCGCTCTTCATATCCGGCGTATATGGCTCCTCCAACAACGGTGCTTCCTGGGACCAATGGAATACTGGCCTGCCTTCTGATCCCACCCAATACGTCAACGGCTATGCGACGGATGGAACAGCGCTCTACGGCAATTATTATGACTTTCCGGGCGACAATCTAACGCCTAATCAAATCGTTAAATCAACCGACAACGGACAAAGCTGGACAACAGTGACACCTCCTGCGCCGTCTACGACCTTACAATTACTGGGTGCCAATGGCTCCACTCTCTTTGCTTATGCTGATGCTCCTGCTGATGCCTATTACGTTTCCACTAATGGAGGCGCCAACTGGACAGATATCACCGCCAACCTGCCCGGTTCCTTCATGCCAACACTTGTTAAAGGCGATGGAACCACCGCTTATCTGGTGGGATTTGACACGTCCACGCCCAATGAATATTACCCCCGGGTATATACTTCAGCTAATAATGGAACGGTCGATTGGACATTGACGATGACCGGGATTGATACCGGTAATCTGCAGGCAATGGATCAGGATGAGAATCTGTTAATCGCCACTCCAGCCGTTGGGAAAGCATTTTTTTCCATCCGCTATAACAATTGGGAACACCAGCTTATGCGCTGGAATATAAACACCTGGGAAGAAGTAACAGCAAGCGGCATTAATAATCTGGATTTGGAATCCATAGGGTATCACAACGGCGATTTAATAGTTTCTCTGTGGAACAATGGCGTTTACCGGAGCAGTAATAACGGGGATTCCTTTACTGAACTTGGCAATTTACCGGAAGGATTAAGTGCCAATGCCATGGCATTTTTGGGTGACATCCTTTACATTTCCAGTAATCAGGGTTTTTGGATGTATGATTTAACCACTTCCCTGCCGAAGCAATTTAGTGATGCTAATACCCTGTATTTTCATCCCAATCCAGCTTCAGGACGCGTGACATTAAATCAGCCGGCCAGCCATGTTGCTGTATATACAACGACAGGTGTTAAAGTCATGGCCTTTCAGCCACAACAGAACACACTCGACTTGTCAGATGTTCCCAATGGGGTTTACATCCTGGTGATCAAATCGGATTCACAAACTCTAACAACAAAATTAATAAAGCAATAGAAGCGAAATAAACAGTGAATTTCGAAAATCCTTCTTCATTATTAGGGGAAGGATTTTTAATTTCTTTTGAGTCGCGTCATGTTCACAATATAAATGCCTCCAAACACAATGATGCCCCCTGTGATTTGCCACATTGTTAATAGTTCGCCCAAGATAAAAAAGGCCGCAATGGCAGTAATCACCGGTTGTCCTAACAAGGTTGGTGAAACCGTGGTGGCTTTCAAATAGCCTTGCGCATAGTTAATAAAGGTCCAGCCCACCACATGTACGCCAGCTCCATAAACGATAAATATCAACCAGGTGTTTTGGCTGTATCCTACAAAGGAATAATTGGTGAACAGGATGATGAAGGCCAAAGTAACGGCCGCGGCAAAGGTACTGATGGATAAATACGTCATGGTATTCATCAGCGCCCGCCCCTGTTGCGTAAACAGATAATAGGCCGCATAAAAGATACCAGCCAGCACACCCAGGCCAATGCCGTAGGAAAGCCCATCCGCCACCAGCAAATTTCGATTGACCATGATAAGAATGCCGGCAAATGTGATGAGCAAACCGATCCAGAAACCCCGCCGTTGCTTTTCTTTAAATAACAGAAGTGCACCAATGCCTACCCAGGCCGGGGCCAGGTTCGCCATTAATGTGGGCAATGAGGCATTGCTCAGTTCAATCCCGATGGACCACAGTCCGGTATCAATGCCAAAACAAACCCCACCCAGAACTGCCATCAGGACTCCCTTGGCATTATAATTCTGCCGAAAGGTTTTTAAGCGGCTCAAAAAGGGAATTGCCAACACAGCCGATCCAATACCCACCCGGTAAAAAGCGGTGACCAATCCCGGTGCTTCGGCCGATTTGATGAGGATGGCTGAAAATCCGATAATGCAGAGTCCGGCAAATAGTGCTGCCGTGGCTTTTAGAGGACGATTCGTTTCCATCATGATTATTTAAGCCTTGTGTTTATTTTGACGGTACTTCTTCACCACGGAATAACTGTATAAAATCAAAGCCATCCAGATGAATCCAAACGCCACTTGCTTTTGCACCGGAAATATTTCATTGTATAAAAAGATGCCCAGCAACAACATGATGGTGGGTGCAATGTACTGCATGAATCCCACGGACGATAAGGGAATGCGCTTGGCCCCCGCACCAAACCAAAAGAGTGGCAAAGTGGTCACTACACCGGCCAGTATCAGTAATAAGTCAGTCAATCGGCTGTCTGTAAAAAGATGGCCTTGGCCGGTCCACATGCCCCACACAATATACCCAAAGGCAAAAGGGGTCAACACCAATGTTTCAATGGCCAGTGCAGGCAAAGGTTCCACACCACTCATTTTTTTGATCAAGCCATATAATCCAAAGGAAATGGCCAGGTAAATAGAGATCCATGGAAACTTCCCTAAATCCACCGTGAGATAAGCCACAGCCACAACGGCCAGAAACAAAGCGATGAGCTGCAAACGATTCAAGCGTTCTTTGAGAAACAAAATACCCAGGGCTACATTCACCAGCGGCGTGATATAATAGCCCAAACTGGCTTCCACAATGTGATTGGTATTCACTGCGTAGATGTAAACCCCCCAGTTACTCCCTACCAGACAACCCGTCAACACCAGCGACCAAAAGGCTTTCCGCTTGCGAAAGATCGGCCCCAAATGGAGCTGACCACGCCCCGCTAAAAAGAGCAACACAAACACCAGGGACCAAAAAATGCGATGCGCCAATATTTCCATGGCCGGCAAATGATTGAGCCACTTCCAGTAAACGGGCAAGAGTCCCCAGGTAACAAAAGCCTGTAAAGTATAGAGATACCCGGATGCGGGGGAGGTGTTGGAGGTTGTCATAAGCCGTTTTATTTGAGCGGCTAAGGTAGGAAGAAATCTGACACGCAAAGCTGACACTTCTCGTCTCTCAGAAATCGCCATTAACTTTTCTAATAAAAAACCACCCCATCTGCGGGTCCCCTCCAGGGAAATTGCTTTTAAACAAATAACCACCTCCCCGCTCATTCTTCGCGGTACTCCTTTCCGTTAAAGAATCGGGATAAGCTCATGATGGGATGGCAAGGTATTAAAATGAATCCGCGAAACATCAAAACAGCTTAGCGCGCAATGAACAGCTACTGGCGGGCGATCAAGATCCGGTAGCGGGCAATTAGAATCCGTTAGCGGAGGGTTTCCCACCTTGTAAAGACTCCGCTACAGTTTTTTACTTATCCGCTTAACAATGTAAAGTCTCCGCCAGAGCATGAAAAGAAGCCGCTTTCTGCGTATGCGTCTCCGCTACGAAAAATAATGGCCCGCTTAACAGTTAGCATCCTCCGCTTGCAGTTGACATGTGCGCGCTACAAAAAATAATTATCCGCCAGCACCTGTGAATGACCCGCTATCACATGGGCAGTGTCCGCTCGCAGAAAAAATACATCTGCCGGGTTGGCTTTTACTCCTCTGGCGGCAGGTAATTAAGCTGCTTAAAGACTTGTTGCTTGTAGTTACGCCCAATGGGTAGCTCTTTCCCGTTTATATCCACCGTAGTAGACGTAAAACCCGTGATGTGATCAATGGAGACAACATAGGACCGGTGCAGGCGCATAAAGCGATCCTCGGGCAAGGTATTCTCGATGGAAGTAAGCGTCTGCCGGGCCGTGATGGACCGATCCGTCGCGTGAATATTCACATAATCCTTAAAACTCTCGATGTATAAAATATCCTTCAGCAGTATTTTGTGAATTTTCTTCCCCGCCCGAATGTAGACATAGTCCTCACAAGCAGACGCTGAGGTCCCTGGCTGCACTTCAAAATCACGGGGCATCATCTCAAAATATTTATTCACCGCTTTCACAAAACGATCAAAGGAGATGGGTTTCATCAGGTAGTCCACAATGTCCAGCTCGTATCCTTCCAGGGCATATTCTTTATAGGCAGTGGTGAGAATAACACGAGGAGCCTGGCGTAGGGTCCGCAAAAACTCAATGCCGGTTAATCCGGGCATCTGAATATCCAGAAACAGTATATATATCCGTTTACCAGCGTATTCGACACTTTCATCTTCAAAGCATCCGCCAATACCTGCAACTCAATATCAATGTTCATCAGCTCCTTGTGCAGCGGTACAAAATCGGATGAACAATCATACAACATATCATCCTTTTTAAGCACCAGTCATAATAAAACAAGATGCTACCTACTGTGATCACTTCCAAAAAAAATCAAACAAGAGCTAATGATTTTCATGAATTTGAGGCTATTGAAATGCCTTAAACAAAAATCCTAAATAGTGCCTCTTAGAAAATATGTAATTCACTATTATTCAAGTCTCTATTGTTGAAAACTTGTTCGAATCTATTCGGCCACTCAATCATGTTTCTGTGTAAAAATGCTTAATTTCAGGATGTTGATAGTTTGAGATTCGCCTATTTTGGTTTAAACGACAAAAGATGTTCAAAAATGAGAAATAGATTCGCACAACAATTATCGATTGGGCAAAAGCCCATTGAAGAAACCTGGATCAGCCCCAAGAGCAAAAATGCCATAGATGAATTATTGGCAGCTTTGAAAGAAATCTATTGCAATAAGAAGTATAATGAGAAAATATTTAACATATTGGACAAGCACATCCGTTCAGGGAAAAAATATACGGGTAGAAGAGGTTTAGATTTGTGGATTGTTTTTGTGTTGGCCCAATTGCGCTTATGCCTCAATATCAGCTATGAGATGGTTCATAACCTGGCTAATAACCACCATGCTTTGCGCTATTTGATGGGCGTTGAGCGTGAGTTTGGCTATGAGCGAATTGAATTTGAGTATCAAAATATCTACGACAATGTATCTGCGCTTAGTGATGAGATGATCACCGAACTCAATGCCGTAATATTAGAGTTTGGCCACCGTGAAGTGTTTAAAAAAAAAGAAAAAACAGCATTGCGCTTAAAGTCCGATAGTTTTGTAGTAGAAAGCAATGTTCATTTCCCAACAGATTACAACCTGCTCTGGGACTGTGCCCAGAAATGCCTTGATGCCGTATCCGTATTTTTAAAAAAATATGAGACCATTGAGCAGTGGCGCAAACTGGCCAATTGGAGGTATGAGATAAAGGGTCTGATGCGTGAACTGGGAAAAGCATCAGCCAGTGGCGGCAAGAATAAAAAGGACAGGATGGTGTATGCTGCTAAAAGATACTTGACAAAAACCGGAGCGCTATTGAAAAAACTCAATGAAAGCCTCCCTGATTTCCCGGTAAACGACATGCAAGACTTATCACTTGTGATAATGATCGAACATTTTGTGCCATTGATGGAAAAGCATATTCAACTGGTTGATAGGCGAATTCTTAAGGGAGAGACAATACCCCATGAAGAAAAGCTGTTTTCCGTCTTTGAAACATATACCGAGTGGGTAAAGAAAGGCAAGTCGCGCCCCAATGTTGAATTGGGCAAGAAACTATTAATAACCACAGATCAATATGATCTCATTGTAGATTACCAAATTTTAAATGACCAACAGGATAGGGATGTTGTTATAGCACTATCAGACAGAGTTCTGGCAAAACACACTGTGACTTCATGGAGTTTTGACAAAGGATTTTGGGCAAAAGAAAACAAGGAACTACTTCAACTAGAAGTTCCCAAAGTCGTTTTACCCAAGCTTGGGAAACTCACCAAAACAGAAAAAGACGAAGAGAGCAGCCAGGGCTTTAAAAGGTTAAAGAATAAGCACAGTGCCATAGAATCCAATATTAATGAGTTGGAAAACCGAGGACTTGATCGTTGTCCTGACCGGGGAATACTTCATTTTAACAGATACATAAGTCTGGGGGTAAGTGCATACAACCTTAAGAAAATTGGGCGACAGATACTCAAATTGAAGAAGGAGGAATACACTAATAAATTTGCAGCTTAGGGGATAATGACTTGTATTATTTGATGGGAATGGTATGCTCAATCCACTCTATTATGAATATAATTATTAATAAAATTGTGCAAAAAGCATCCTAGTTTCAATAAAATCGACAAGCAAGAGAAAAACAAACCTATATCAGCTATAGAATTGATATAGGTTCATATCATTTTTTGCTAATTCGTTAGTTTTCTTAGAACCACTAAATAGACTTTTTTTCACTTTTAAAAGTGCTTTTCAAAAATATAGCCCTGCCATTTGGAATGAAAAATGGAAGAGATCGTCCGTGTTACAACTGATCTCTTTGAAAGTCAAGCCCCATAAACATGTTATGCAACATGCCATTCAGGATGTTACGATTTTCAATTTCTGCAATTAACCAATACATGAGCCTCCCTTATGGTTTCATTTGGCAAGCAAAAATAAAACTCGATTTTTTTTTCATAAATTTTGGTGAAAGGGGCATTAATTGATTAATGCTCCTTTTTCTATGGACATAAAAAACGCGTGAGAAATTCTCACGCGCTTTGACATTATGAAATTGGGATATAAAAAAAACCATTCGATTAGTACACCTCGTAGGCTTCCAGCACCTCCTTTTTCTGTTTTGCAACCTGCGTATTATAGCTCCCCCGATTGTTACTATATTGAATATCCGATTTTCCGGTGGAGCTGCTGTGCGTTGTTTTTTCAACCTTTTGAGTACGGGCACTCTTTTGGGAAAGCTTGAAATAACCTACCAATTTAATTAACTGATTCGATTGTGAACTTAATTCTTCAGCATTAGCTGCCAACTCTTCGCTGGCGGAAGCATTTTGCTGGGTCGTTGTGTTTAACATCTGCACGGAAGCGTTGATTTGAGTAACCCCTTCGCCTTGTTCGCTGGTAGCAGCTGAGATCTCTTTCATCAGTCTGTTGGAATCCTGAATTAACGGCAAAACGGCATTGAGTTGCACATTGGCTTTTTGCGTCCAATACTGACTATCTTCAGCTAACTCAACGATTTCTTTGGCAGCCGTCTGAGAACGCTCGGCTAACTTACGTACTTCCTGAGCAACTACTGAAAAACCTCTGCCATGCTCACCTGCACGTGCTGCCTCAACAGCTGCATTCAAAGCCAAAATATTGGTTTGCATGGCAATGTCCGTAATGATCTGAATTTTTTCAGTGATGCGCTTGGTGGCATGTACAGCTTTATCAGATCCCTGTCCGGCCGCTTGAATTTCATTGTAGGCCTCGTCCACCTGGTTCACCGTATGGCGTGTATTAAGGCTACTTTGTTCAATATTTGTCACCATCTCCTCCATGGTAGAGGACACTTCCTCTAAGGAAGCGGCTTGTTCATTGGCTCCCTGTGACATTTCCTGCGACGTTAGATTAACCTGACTACTGGCTACAGCCAATTGCTCTGAACCATTGAGAATGTCACCAACGACTTCGCGCAATTTCTGATTCATCTGTTTCATGGCACTACCCAGCTGACCAATTTCATTTTTCCCCTGAATATCGATCTCATGATACAATTCACCTTTTGATAAACCAATTGCCAATTCCACGCCTTTACGTAAAGGTCTGATAATACTTATGGACAAAGCTCTGCTCACAATCATACCGATTAATAAGGCAATACCTGAAACGATAATAATCATCCAGTTTGACGTGTGTATTGTTTCCGCCTCCTGAACAAACACCTTATGCACCACCTCGTCAGATATTTTTGCTACAAAAGCGCCTTCAGTCTGCATCTTTCTTAAGTAAGTGCCCTCACGTTCCAACACCTCCACATACTTCTCGAGTGTCAACTGATAGTGATGATATCCTTCAATCGCCTCATTCACTATTTGCTGATGAGTAGTTCCCTGGTATTTCCGTTTCACTTTTTGAAGAACCTGATTACATTGCGCTATATTTTCGTGTATTCGGGTGATTGCTGTGGCATCCACCACGCCGTTATTATCTGCAGGATTACTTATGAACATCCAGGCCGAAATACGTAACTGGCTATGTGCATTCAATAATTGAACAGATAAGTTCCCCATCGTATTCAACAGAGTATGCCCGGAAATTATCTCTCCAACGTCCCCACCTACTTTAGACCATTCCTCACGGGTTTTCTGCCGTTCTTTCTCTGCCTTCACATAGTTTTTAAACGCTTCACTGTAGATGTTTATACCAGATTGCAATTGAGCCATTCGAGGATCCTCAAAAACTGTATTAGCCTGGGCTTCTCCCACCTCTACTTTGGCCGAATCTAAATAGGCTGCAGCCGCACGAGCAGCGCCCACATCAGCATATTTCATAAAATACAACACTTTCAGCCGCCCTTTTAGCAGTTGATTCTCTACTTCTTTCAAATGGTTGGCTACCTCAACAATCTCACTGGTTCTCGATAATGCTTGTCGACCAATAATCCCAACCATCACCACACACATCACCACAATGGCAAAACCCACCATCAGGCGAATCCGAATAGATACGTCACGCAATTTCATGCTTATTAATTTAGTTAGTCCCCTATCAGTCTCTAACTACTGATATCATTCCTCTTATAAAATGTACGTTTAAGTCTTTTGAAGATTCTTCTTTCCTAAAAATCCACAAGGCTGACAAGCTAAAAATTTCAATTGCCATACCCCCTAAACGCGGTGCAAATATAACTACTAGGTGGTAATGCCACAATTCACCCCAACACACACTAACGATTGATTATCTGTACATTTGGACTCCAAATAAAAATAAACAGATTGATTTTGTCCGTGAAACTTTAAAAATACTTGATTAACCTTTTTAGGCAAATCAGTACCTTATTCAATTACGAATGGCGTACTATCAAAAGTTTCTTGTTACCCAACAAGAAATCTCAGAAGCCGAAGGAGTAATCGAGTAGGTAGGGGGATTACTCCCCCGCCCTCTCACACCACCGTACGTACTCTCGTATACGGCGATTTCAAGTTAATTTTGTAACAGAGCATATTTATTCGACATATTAAACAAACCTAAATCTTCAAACCATTTAAGGCTCATCGCTTGATGAACTTGTGGACATGCCGACTTGCGCCACCAGCCCTTACCCGAAAGGGCTAAAATCCAACTTTGCCAATTTGGAACGCCTAAACTTTTTAAAAAGCGCTTAAGCGTAATGGCTCGTTTGCATTGCTTTAGACGGTAACATCGTAATTTTCGACGAATCCATGCATCTAGGTTACGCAAAAGACTTTTACATTTAGCGATGTGAAAATAATTCAACCACCCTCTAAGTACGGGGATCAATTCAGAAACTACTTTCTCAAAATTCACCCCTCGATTCCTCTTGGTTAGTTCTCTTACCTTCTTCTTTAAGCGCACTACACTTTGATTTGCTATGGTAATCATACCAAAATCAAGTATGGTATAACCTAAAAATTTTGTCTCGCTGCTTTTGCATACCTGACTTTTCTGTTCATTTACTTTTAGTTTAAGTTTGTGGGTGAGATATGAACAAACAGATTCCTTTACTCTCTCGCCTGCTCTTTGGCTGCGAACAAAAATGCTGAAATCGTCCGCATACCGAACAAAGTAATGTCCTCGCTTTTCAAGTTCCTTATCCAATTCATCTAAAACAATGTTAGACAAGAGTGGAGAAAGCGGACTTCCTTGCGGTGTTCCTTTCAGGCGTTGATGAACTAATCCACCAACCATGACGCCACTTTGTAAGTATTTGCGTATTAGCTTTAGAAGTTGCTTGTCTTTGAGAAGCTTTGACAGACGATGCATCAACCTATCATGGTTAACTTCATCAAAGAAGCTCTTCATATCCATGTCAACAACTACATTTCGACCGTCGGACACGTAACTACAAGCTCGTACAATGGCTTGCTGTGCATTACGCTTCGGACGAAATCCGTAGCTATGATCTGAAAATACTTGTTCGTAAATGGGGGTCAGAACCTGAGAAATGGCCTGTTGGATAATCCTGTCTTTTACGGTTGGAATTCCCAACTGACGTACACCACCATTGGGCTTAGGTATTTCTACTGTTTTTACTGCCGAGGGAAGGTATTCGCCCCGAAGTATCTGGTTTACTAACTCGTCTCCTTCTTTTGAAAACCAGTCAGCGAAATTTCCGACGGGAACATTATCTACTCCCGCTACGCCCTTGTTCCTTTTCACCCTCTTGTAGGCTCTATTCAAATTGTGAGCGGAGCATACAATGCCGATTAACTCTTCTGTAAAGACTCGTCCTTGATTCGTCTCTTTGTCTGCTTGTTCCGTCAATGTTGTTCTCGCTCCGTTTACGTCTTCACGATTTCCAAATTGACCAATAGCCTCCTGCTTATGCTCTATGAACATATCACGCTGGTAAGCTATTTGTTGCTGGTACTCCATAGACAAAAGTCTTGTCCGACTGCTTCTTTAATTAATTGATTCAGACCTTCTCTCTGCTTAAAAAAAAAAAACAGAAATACTATGTCTTCTGCTGACTTCTCAAAACCCTTAGCTGATCGTCTCCGATCAGTTTGTTACTTAATGCAACGCGTTATGAGATCTCTCGGGATAAGGTAACATACTTTCGTCACGTCCTACTTGATTTACTCTAAGTGGTTACGGTTGACTTTTGGGCCTTCCCAATCCATAGCTCGGTTGCCCACCACTAGTAAGCCTTATATCAAGTTCCTGTCCGTTAAAACGGTGACTTTGCTGATGGCTTCCTTCAGATTTGGAGTCGCCTCCAACACCCTTGCCAATTGCTAGTTCTTCCTGTCAACTCGGCGAACTCAAGAACTTCTCATCTTGATAGCATATTACCATGCCCGACATACTAAAAAAAAGCGCATAAACTCACGTTCATGCGCATCGCCAATTAAATTGATAGTCTTTATTTATAATTATCCATTTTTTCCGCCAGCTCTTTAACATCCTCTACTTTAAAGTCGCCGAAGAAAGATAATAAAACGCCATTGGTTTCACCCTGAAACAACACGTGACACTCTGTGATTTTACGACCACTTTTAAGTATACGGATATCAACGGAGCCATTATCATGGTTAATATCGTGCTCATCCGGATCAATCTCCTTGAATTTGGTAAGTGGCAGATATCGCAAGGCATCCCCTCTAAAGTCCATTGCCTCGACATCTTCAGGGGCGTTATAAATCATAACCTTCACCTCATTTAAATCACCCGTTACATTGTTTTCATTCTCATTTTCATCGTTATCAAAATTCAAATTCACAGCATCTAGCATTGATTTTGAAAAGGATAACATGGTAATACCGGGCTTTAAAGCCATCTTTTCAAATAGCCGGTCTGATGGCCTGTCTTGGGCATTAAGACTGAATCCCAGGGCCAGAATTACAATTACGACAAGTGCATTTTTCATTTTCATATTTTTAAAGGGTTATTCTATGTGAAAACTCGAATAATATAAAGCAGTCAGAAACTAGTTTATAAATTAAAAATCATCAATCAAACGGTCCAGGTAGGGACTCACTTCTAATTTTTTACCGGCCGGTAATTGAATGGTGACATAAACTTTTTGATTGCGAACCAAGGCCTCTTCCCCGATGGTAAACCGCCGATCGAGCAGCAATACGGAATCTTTCTGTACCCAGAAATATTCTGTGGAGATGGCATTCTGCCTGGCCTCCTCTTCATTCATGCCACGGGCTCGTTTTTCCACAAACAATTTGAATTCATCCCCGTGGGTAATACGCAATTCCGGTTGGCCTTCAATCATTAGTTGACCATCCAACGAATAGAGCTCCAGATGTTCCATATCCATAATGTAATCCCGGTCACCGGCAGGTGGCAAATTATTGGCTGGCTGCAAATAAATAGTCTCCGCCTGAACAGGTTTCAGAAGAGTCTCTTCATTTACTGTCTCCGTGTTTTCAAAACTTTTAGTTACTCTTAAACCAGTAAAGAACACCAACACCAAACCACTCAACCACAAACCTAAGCCAATCATGCCCAAGGCTTTTCCATTGGTTTTGAACTTAAATATCAGCTTCATCCCCAGATACAGGAAGACGAGTAAAGGAATACCTACTAACAGAAGCACTGAAATTGTAACCAATAATTCATCGGTTGATGATAAAAAACGGCGGGGTAATTCAGAAATAAAATAATTACCGTCGGTCAGAATTAATCCAAAGAGCGCATCTTTAAAAACAAAGAAACCAACCATCGTCATGATGGATAACACACTCCAGATCACAATACCCAGACCTAAAATCATACCCAGAACATTCACAACCTGAGACAAAGCATTGGCCATGACATCACCTGTTTTATTCATACGTTGTTGCATATTCTTATAATTTTGCTTGTTCTTAAAGGATTTAAACTTGTCAGATACCGCATGGTATTCACTCTTGATGCCATTTTCCATGGTTTTGAAAGAGACACCTCCGCGCATTTCAATGCGCTGACTTAAAGTCAAGGCCTTTGGCATTGCTGCCCACAGAATGATGTAGATAATAGGAACCGCTCCGACCGACAGAAATGTTAATACCACAGCAATGATTCGAAAGACAATGGGATCCACATCAAAATAAGCCCCTAAACCGGCACAGACCCCACCCAATATCCGATCATCGGGATCGCGAAACAGCCCTTTTCGCCCGGTATAAATGGGGCCCTGACTGGTTTCCGACTGAGTTTCGGAAGAAGATGCATCCGTTGCGGCCTCCTCTTCATCAACTATTTCAGCAGGTTCGCCAATGGTTTCAATGATTTCTTCCACGGCCCGCAGGGTGATGATCTCTTCGGGAGAACCGAATTTATATTGAAATAGCTCAGCTATGCGGGTCTCAATATCAGCAATGATCTCTTGCGCTTCCTCGCTACCTCCCAACCGACTCTCGATGGTTTGCAGGTAGTGTTGCAGTTTTTCATAGGCCACCTCCTCAATCTGGAAGGCGAATCCATTTAAGTTTATATGAAAGGTTTTGTTCATCTTCAGATCAAATAAAAGATTGTTAACACATAAGGCACAAACCACCAAACATCCAGAAGAATACCTTTAAAGCCAAGGCACCCAACAAAACAAAGGCGATGATGTAGAGGATGATTTTAAATACCGTTTTAAATATTAAACCGATCACCAGGAGGACCAGCACAATAGGTAATGCCCCGGGAAAAAAGATATGACCCATAGTGGACCCAAATCCATGTGATAGATTTGTAAATGCTGCCACCGGCGCATGTACAAAATTAAAGTTGAATCCTGGGAGATTCCACAAGAACATCGAACCTAGAATGACGGCTACAATAATCAGCAAGTTCCGATCGCGCCGGGTCATTCGGCGAAAGAAATTCTCACCTTTTTTGTAGGTTGGGGATTCCTTCATTTTACTGAAGTTTTGCTTCATCTCTTCGTATTCATCACGAATGGATTTCTCAATATTATTGATGGTGATATGCTGTCCCCTCATTTCCAGCTTTTGGGCCGTGGTGATGGCAGGTGGTAAGGCTAGCCAGAGAATGGCATATACCGGAATCATCACGCCGGATGTAAGAAATATGAGAATGACTGCTATGATACGTACCAACAAACTATCGACATTGAGGTACGCGGCAATACCCGCACACACGCCGCCCAATATGCGGTTGTCAACATCGCGATACAAGCGTTTGCGCGGTTTTACCAGTGCCGTGGACATGGCCTGAGTGGACTCCTCACCAATACCAGGTTCCTCGGTTATCTCTTCGGGTTCGCCCATGGTGCAGATCACTTCTTCCACCATGTGGATGGTAACCACACCCGTTTGCCGATCGATTTTCTCCTCAAAAATCTCTGCCACCCGACTTTCAATATCAGAGATAATCTCTTGACCACTTTCCTGACTCTTGAAAGCTCTTTCAATTTTTTCCAGGTAAGTACTCAAACGTTGATAAGCATCGTCATCAATGTGGAATACCCGACCACTAATATTTATTGTAACTGTCTTTTTCATGATCAATAAAGGTTATTTGGTTTGGTGTATCAGATCAACGGCATTCACCAACTCATTCCACGACCCATCCAACTCGGACAGAAACTGACGACCTTCATCGGTTAATGCATAATACTTTCGTGGCGGTCCCTGTGTGGACTCTTCCCATCTGTAGCTCAATAGCCCGGCATTTTTCAAACGGGTTAATAAAGGATACAGCGTTCCCTCCACAACAATCATCTTAGCTTCCTTCAATCGTTTAATAATATCCGAAGCATAAGCATCATTGTTAGCGAGGATTAGCAGGATACAATACTCCAGTACCCCTTTCCTCATTTGTGCTTTTGCGTTCTCTACGTTCATTCTCCCGGTTTTTGTTTGTCCAACAATTGTTTCTCATCATCATAAACGGCTACCCCTTTTTCAGAAATCGGTTGTATCCCATTTAGCTTGAAGTAGATCCATGTATTCAGCAAGGTTAATAACAATCCAACCCGAAAATGTCCCCCACTGAATGTTCCTCTCACTGCCTGTACCATGTGTACTAATTCGGCAGCAATTGCAAGGAGTGTGATTATTAGTGATACCCTATATATCCAGGAATACCTTAAGTTGTTATATTGAAATAATAAAAAGGCAATGGCGAAGACATACCCAACCATCACTGAAGTCAACGAAATGTGGTCAGACTGACCGGCAATATCAATCAAAGCTGTTACTGGTCCGATCCCTTGCAGACTAAAACCATTTTGTATTGTAAAGGTTAAAACCAACAACACCGAGAACAGAAAACTTCCTGCTAATAAAAGAGCGTTTATATGTTTGCGTGTCACTGCCATCATCTTTCCTAAATATTAATCATTGATATTTTATGCATTACCAATCCCCGATTCAAAACATCCGAATGAGTTTGAGGCCTCTTCTTTGTTTTGTTTTTTTTAGATTCTTCTGTCTTCCTGATCTTTTCAGCATGTGGTTTCTCAACATCCGTTTGATTAGGCTGAGTCCGCACTACTTCGGTTTTAGTCTCCTGCTTCAGTGTATCCATCTGGCATTCTTCCGCATCTACCCTGATAGCAATAAGTGATAATAACACTAAACTAATTACTGCAAACCACTTGACGATTCTTGAATTTTGCTTTTTCATTTTATAGAATACTATCTAAAACCATGTTATTGGTATAACAAATATATGGCTTTTGTATGGTACTATGCAATACAAAGTACCATATATTTTCAATCTTTTTTACATTTTTTTCTAGATCCCTTTGTATACAATTGTTTCAGGCTGCATTTTTTCGCTTAGAAATGGTTGATTTTCTATATTTTTGCCAAAAATCAAATGATATGCTTTTCGAAACCGGCTATATAGGCCTCTTTCTCGCCTCATTTTTGGCAGCTACGGTTGTTCCTTTTAGTAGCGAGGCTTTATTGTCGGCCATGATGGCCACCGGTTATAATACCATGGGATGCCTGGCGGTAGCTACATTGGGCAATTGGCTGGGAGGCATGAGCTCCTATGCCATTGGCCGAATGGGCAAATTAGAATGGATTGAGAAATACCTGCGAATAAAACCGCATCAAATCCGGAAAACACAACAACGCATTGCAGGTAAAGAAGTATGGATCTCCTTTTTTTGTTGGCTACCGGGTATTGGCGATGTCATTGCGGTATTATTGGGTTTATTAAAGGTCAACATCTGGACTAGTAGCATCGGTATGTTCATAGGCAAAATGATACGCTATATCGTTTGGGCTCTGATCACTGAAAAAGTGATTGATCTCTTCTAAAGCGGATATTTTTACATTTTTAACCCGTCGATTCCTTAATTTTTCTCATTTTTGTGACTGCTTTACAAACAATTGCTAAACGCATTAATCCTGTTAATCGTTGGGCAACCTGTTTTTCCTGAATGACATCGGAACGAAAAGCAATAACGGAAAAGAAAAGACGGAAATCATATGGAAACTGTAGTTAGCGGAATTCGCCCTACCGGGCAGTTACACTTAGGAAACTATTTTGGAGCAGTGAAAAACTTTCTGAAAATGCAGAAAGAATACAACTGTTATTTTTTTATTGCAGATTATCATTCATTAACCACGCATCCTTCACCGGCCGATTTACATGGTAACGTCAAACAAGTATTGGCGGAGTACCTGGCTTGTGGATTAGACCCGGAAGCAGCCACTATTTATATCCAAAGTGATGTACCGGAGATCGCAGAGTTGACGCTGTTGATGAATATGAATGCCTATTTGGGCGAACTGGAACGTACTACGTCCTTTAAAGATAAGGCGCGCAAGCAACCCGAAAACGTTAATGCGGGCTTATTAACCTATCCGGTTTTAATGGCTGCGGACATCTTGATTCACCATGCGGCGAAAGTACCGGTTGGAAAAGATCAGGAGCAGAATCTGGAGATGACCCGTAAATTCGCCGGTCGTTTCAACCGCATCTATAATCAGGAGTATTTTACCATTCCTCAGCCCTTCAACTATGGAGAAGCTCTGGTAAAAATTCCGGGATTGGATGGATCCGGTAAAATGGGGAAATCTGAAGGTAATGGATTATATCTGGTGGACGATGAAAAAACCATCCGTAAAAAAGTGATGAAAGCAGTAACGGATCAGGGGCCAACGGTGCCCAATTCAGTGATGCCGGAGCCGGTACGTAACCTATTCACTTTATTGGAAGTGGTTTCAACACCCGATACCGTGGAACATTTCACCGATAAATTCAACAACTGTGAAATTCGTTACGGCGATTTGAAAAAACAACTGGCTGAAGACATTGTGAACTTCACGGCTCCTTTGCGCGAGCGTATCCTGGATATTTCGGCCAATACCGATTACTTGCAGAAAGTGGTGAACATGGGTAAAGAGAAAGCCCAGGCCAGTGCCGCAAAAACAATCAAAGAGGTGCGTGAAATCATTGGTTTCAAACCTTTTTAAGAAAATATCACCTATGCACCGGGATGAGAATCCGGGTGCATATTTTTTTACTTTCCCCGCTTTCCAGATCTCCTTCACCAGCCACCATTCAACTATGGGCTAAATACTGAAATCACTTGTCAGTAGCGTCCGAAAACAAATTCAACTACAGCAAATCTTACCATTCCAACCCATGTTAACAAATTGTTAAAAATGAGTTGGTCGTATTTTTACGTCATCTATTGTCGTATTTTTACGTCAAAATAAAAGATATGCCACAAGCCAAAACAGAATTGTTCGATACCCAATTACAAGATCTGGCTCAGCTCTTCAAAGCATTGGGGCACCCGGCACGAATACAAATCTTACAGTACCTGGCCAATTGCCAAACCTGTTTCAGTGGCGACATCACAGAAGTTATCCCATTGGGTCGCACTACCATCAACCAGCATTTGATGGAACTCAAAAAAGCCGGTTTAATACAAGGCATTGTGAATGGCGCCAAAACCAATTATTGCCTCAATCCCAAGCGTATTGAGCTACTGGATCAGGCAGGTATAAAGTTCTTCAACGAATTGAAAAAAATAAAATATACAAATTGTAATACCGAAGAAATATGAAAGTATTGATTTTATGCACCGGCAATAGCTGCCGCAGTCAAATGGCTCATGGATTTTTACAGTCATTTGATAAAAATTTGACCGTATGTTCCGCAGGCACTGAAGCTTCAGGTAAACTAAACGCCAAGGCGGTTAAGGTGATGCAGGAGATTGGTATTGACATCAGCCAACATACCAGTGACTCGGTTCAAAAATACCTGGGTGAAGCCTGGGATTATGTCATCACGGTATGTGGCGGCGCCAATGAATCCTGTCCGGCTTTCACCGGCAAGGTAAAACATCGTTTACACATTGGCTTTGATGATCCCTCTCATGCTGAAGGAACCGATGAATTTATCATGAGTGAGTTTCACCGGGTAAGGGATGAGATAAAAGAGGGATTCTATCAGTTCTATACAAACGAAATCAAGAATAAATAATTTGAAGACGTGTTAGTTCAACAATTGTCAAATTTTCAAATTTGTTAGCATGAAAGCAGAAGATCTAAAATTACTTGTTCAAGATAAATACGGTCAGATTGCCAATCAAAGCAAACAGGAAAATCAAAGTTCGTGTTGCGGCAGTACCGGGTGTTGTGATACCATCGATTATTCTGTGATGGCCGAAAGCTATGAAAAACTGGATGGATACAATGCGGATGCTGACTTAGGCTTAGGTTGTGGCTTACCCACTCAGTTTGCCGGAATTGGCAAAGGAGATCATGTACTTGATTTAGGCAGTGGGGCAGGCAATGACTGTTTTGTGGCCCGATCACTGGTGGGAGAAGAAGGCGAGGTGACCGGATTGGATTTCACAGATGCCATGTTGGAAAAAGCCCGTCAAAATGCCAAAAAACTAGGTTTTAACAATGTTAGCTTTGTAAAAGGCGATATTGAGTCCATGCCCTTGCCCGATGCCACTTATGATGTGATCATCAGCAACTGCGTACTCAACCTCGTCCCTGATAAAGACAAAGCATTTAGCCAAATGCATCGCGTCCTGAAACAAACCGGCCATTTCTGCGTGTCCGACATTGTATTGGAAGGCCAATTGCCGGCTCCCCTGCAACAAGCAGCCGAGATGTATGCCGGTTGCGTATCCGGAGCCATTCAAAAAGAAGCCTATCTGGAAGGCATCAAAAAAGCAGGCTTTCAATCGGTGGAGATCAAAAAAGAAAAAGTCATTGATATTCCCGATGAAATATTGGTAAAGTACATGCCCCAAGAGGATATCCTGAAATTTAAACACTCCGGAACCGGCATCTTTAGCATCACTGTTGTAGGCCATAAATAAATTAATGTGAAAATTTGAAAATTAGTTCACTTGCAGATAAACATGCTATTTCCAAATTAACACATTGTTGAAGTTTCAAATTAACAAATTAGCACATTGATAAAATGAATCAAAAAAAGAAACAAATCGGGTTCTTTGAAAAGTATCTAACCCTGTGGGTGGCCCTATGCATAGGAGGTGGCATTTTAATCGGCCATTTCTTTGGGGATAGCGTTCGCTTTTTAAGTGAACTGGAAATTTACAATGTGAACATCCCGGTGGCCATCCTCATCTGGTTGATGATTTACCCCATGATGCTTCAAATCGATTTCACCAGCATTAAAGATGTGAGAAAGCGCCCGAAAGGCCTGGTTCTGACTCTCGTTGTAAACTGGTTGATTAAACCCTTTACCATGGCCTTCTTCGCCTGGATTTTCTTTTCGAAAATTTATGCGGCCTACATTGATCCGTCTTTGGCCGGTGAATACATTGCGGGAGCCATCCTTTTGGGGGCTGCACCCTGTACAGCCATGGTGTTTGTGTGGTCCTATCTCACCGATGGAGATCCCAATTATACACTGGTACAGGTATCTGTGAATGATTTGATCATCCTGGTGGCCTTTGTTCCCATCGTAGGATTATTGCTTGGCATCACCAACATCATCATCCCTTATGACACGCTTGTGGCTTCTGTTTTGATTTTTGTGGTTGTTCCATTGGTAGCAGGCAGTATAACCAATCATTACCTGATTAAAAAGCACGGCAAAGAATGGTTTACCAAAGTGTTTCTACCCAAACTTAAACCGGTAAGCATCCTGGCGCTCCTGGTAACATTAGTCTTGTTGTTCGCCTTCCAGGGCCACAACATCACTAAAAATCCATTGATCATCTTACTCATTGCAGTACCATTGGTAATTCAAACCTACTTCATTTTCTTCATCGCCTGGATTGGCGGACGAAAACTTAAATTACCACATGCCATTTGTTCACCGGCAGCCATGATTGGCGCCAGTAACTTTTTTGAGTTGGCCGTAGCGGTGGCCATAGCCTTATTCGGCCTACAATCTCCGGCAGCCTTAGTCACTGTGGTAGGTGTATTGGTCGAAGTACCCGTGATGCTATCATTGGTAGCCTTAGCCAACAAATGGAAATACTAAAAAAATAGTGATTGGGGAATCAGTTATGAAAGACCTTTAGGCGGTTTTAGCCTCGAGGTTTTTCTTTTTTACACAACCTCTTGGTCATCCCTTCAATAAAAAAGACGCCCACTTGCATTTTTCCATCAAAAGCCCTTTACAACAGCTGTCAATTGTTGTAAATTTTTATCATTCCCAAACTTGGAAGAGACTATGCAGATCCCGCAGTAACCCGGTGCCAATATTCATAGTTATGCAGTGAGCTTCATCACCGGAAGTACTGGATCCAGTGAAACGGACGCTGCCGTTATAGTGGCTTTATGCTAATTAAAACAATGTTGAATAGGAATTAATTTTGGAGGGTTCGATTATGCCACTAACACGATTAGAAGAATTTTTGAACCGTGAGCACATCAACTACAAAAGGATTGTGCATTCACGGGCCTACACCGCGCAGAAAACAGCTGCTTATGCACACATCTCCGGCAATGAAATCGCTAAAACCGTGATGATTAAAATTGACGGTAAGTTATGCATGGCTGTACTGCCCGCGTCGTACCAGGTTGATATCAAAGCAATCAAACAGGCCACAGGAGCCAAAGATGTGCGCCTGGCCACCGAATCGGAATTTAAGGATAACTTCCGCGATTGCGAAGTAGGTGCCATGCCCCCCTTTGGCAATCTCTACAACATGGAAGTATTTGTTGCCGAGAAACTGACTCAAGACACCAACATTGCTTTCAATGCTTGTTCACATGCTGAATTGATTCAAATGTCTTACAAAGATTATCAAAAACTGGTTCATCCCACCGTATTAAAAATGTCACGCATGGCTTTTGCCGATGCGTAAATTTCGGGTTTTACATGGAAGACACCTCATCTGGATTAGATGGGGTGTTTTTCCATTACGAACTGAAACCTTAAGGTCTTCATTTTTTTAGTACCTTACCTGGTGCTTAAAACAGAAATTCATGTGCGGTCGTTTTGTACAAGTCATCAACATAGAAGCCATTGAGCAACAATTTGCCATAAAAAATGGATCTTCGCTTCAAGCGGAAGAAAACTACAACGTGTCGCCGGGTGATTACGCCTATGTCATTTCCAGTGATCGCCCCGATGAATTGGTGCGTTACCAGTTTGGTTTAACGCCCAACTGGGCTAAAAAACCCATGTATCTGTTCAATGCACGTGCGGAAGGCGATCAGAACAAAGACAACGATCCATCTTATTCAGGCGAAACGGGGATCATCCACAAGCCCTCCTTTCGTAAACCCATCCGGTCGCAGCGCTGCCTGGTATTGGCCAATGCTTACATTGAAGGGCCGGAAAAAGAAAAACTGAATTTCCCCTTTGCTATTTCCATGAAAAGTAATGACCTGTTTGCACTGGCGGGCATATGGGATACCTGGACGGATAGAAACACAGGCGAAATCGTGCATTCTTTTGCCATCATCACCACCGTTGCCAATGAAATAACCGAGCGCATTGGTCATCTGCGCTCACCGGTCATCATTAAAAAAGGTGATGAAAAAAAATGGCTTAATCCCCATCTCCATCTGTCGGAGGTGGTGGAGTTATTACAGCCTTATCCCGGAGCGCTCCAAAAAGCAGAGCCCATCTCGGTCCGGATTAAAAATCCAAAGAATAAATGTAAGGACTTGCTCATACCCATTGGCGAAACCATTACCTCCGACTCTCCACCCGTGAAAGTGACCAAAGACATCCAACTGCAAGGCATGGGTACACGGCGGAAGCGGAAAGATCCGCCGGAATGGCAGCGAAAATTATTCTAAAAAAATAAGGCAAGCACCTGGTGAGAATAGGCTTGCCTTATACTAATTGTGATCAATACGTATGAAACGCTGACTCCTAAAACCATTTTATCAATGGGTGTTTACTTTGGATCCCCATCACATGACTCATGAATGACTATTTCTTGGCCGGTCCAACAAGTTCATTTTGATCGTTGGGATTCAGAACATCGAAAAATGTGATTCCTTCCTGTTTATAAATTTCCAACATCCCCTTTAAACGCTCTGTAAAATCCTGATAATTCTTATTTTCATCCACCGTCCAACCTGCCTCGGCCACCGCTGACAAGCGCGGAAAGATCATAAACTGCAGACGTTCGGTGGTGTGCATCCGCTCAGTCCACACATTGGCCTGCACCCCCAGCACCTTGGGTGATCGATAATAATCCCCGCCGGTCATTTCGACATCCGGAAATGCATAAATCATATCCAGCGGGCAAAAACCACCCCAGCGCCGGCCATCCTGATGCGACTCTTGTTGTACAAAATCCAGGTAAAGGGGTCGGCGCGGACACATGACCACCTGATAATCGTTTTCAATGGCGGCTTTCAACAACTGTTTCTGATCATGCCGCCACCACATCACCATGGTATTTTCAGGGGAAAGGCCGGCACCCGTTACTTCATCCCATCCAATCATGGTTTTATTCAAAGCGGCGATAGAGTCACTCATGCGGTTCAGAAAATAATGCTCCACTGCCCTCACATCGGCTAAGCCTTCACGTTGCATCAAGGCATTTACCTCCGGATCGGTGGCCCACTTATCATTTCCAAAATGCACCTCATCGCCACCGATGTGAATGTATTTAGACGGAAACAAACCGGCGACTTCACGCAAAATATCCGTCAAATAACCATAGGCTCCTTCTTTGCCGGGATGAAAAGTAAAATCAGGATGCTTCTCGTTCCCCCCTCCATTGAATTCGGGATAAGCACGGTTGGCGGCCGTTGCGTGACCCGGCATGTCGATTTCGGGAATTACTTCAATAAAGCGGTCAGCAGCATACTGCACAATTTCTTTGATATCGGCTTGTGTGTAAAAACGCGCTTCAGCTTGTGGATTACTAAAGTTCCCTTTCCCGCCAACAAGTGTCAAATCCGGGTATTTTTTAATTTCAATGCGCCATCCCGGCTCGTCCGTCAGATGCCAGTGAAACTTATTTAGTTTTTGCAAAGCCATCATATCCAACAATTGCTTCACCGTCTCTTTGCCAAAGAAATGACGCGATTCATCCAGCATCAACCCGCGCCACCCATAGCGGGGTTCATCCCGGATTTCAACACACGCCAAAGTGCTTTCACTATTGCCGATGGCAGCCTGTATAATTTGCTGCAACGATTGCAATCCATAAAAACAACCGGCTGGATAAGCCGCTCTGATTTCTATTTTTTTCTTCGAAATTATCAATTGATACGCCTCTTCACCGGTGATGGAAGCATCATGCACCAGTTGTATCCGACTCTTTTTACCGGTTTTACCGGTCAACAACGGGTTCAATTGTGCCTCAGCCCCATTCATCAAAGCCATAAAAGGCTGGTGTCTGGTTTGGATGGAAAAAACGCCCGGTAGCGGATAGTGACCATCGGCTTGAACGATGGTATGTGGTTGTGGAATAATAGAACTGTTACCTGCAATAACATTGGCACCAAGTAAACAGCAACCAATCAGCAGAGCCAAAATTTTTCGTTTCATTGTGTTTATAATACTTCATAAAGGATATGAAGACAAATATAAATAATATAAAAACATCATTCAGCAACACCCCAAATTTGGAAACACCAGACTCAAGGAAACAATACTTACTTTTGTGTCATGAAGCATTTCTTAAAACCACTTATCCGCCCGGCCTCGTTCCCATTTTTCTACGGGTATATCATCGCCATTACCGGCACCATAGGTATTTGGGCTAGTCTGCCCGGACAAACGGTGGGCGTATCCACCTTTACCGATCCGGTGATGAAAGCCCTCCAGCTCACCCGTGATCAGTTCAGTTGGGCCTACATGATTGGCACTCTTTTAAGTTCCTTCATCCTCACTTATGCAGGCAAACTTTATGATAAAAAGGGAGCCCCCATTACGGGAGCACTTTCGGCAGCGTTGTTGGGACTCACCTTATTACTCTGTTCAGTATCGGATGTCATCTCCAGTTTCTTCAGCCAAATAAGCGGCTTTTCTCACTGGAGCATTCCTTTTTCACTGATGATTGTCCTCTTCTTCTTGTTGCGCTTCAGCGGCCAGGGAGTGTTAACCATGGTATCGCGTAACATGGTGATGAAATGGTTCGATACCTATCGCGGACGCATCAATGCCTTTACCAGTGTAAGTGTATCCCTGGGCTTCTCGGCCTCACCCCTCTTTATCGACCGGATGATTCAAAGTAATGGCTGGTCAGGAACCTGGCAAATCATGGCCATCGCCATGCTGGGCATCGTCGCTCTTATTGTACTGTTCTATAAAGACAATCCGGAAAAATATGGCCTTTCCACCGATGGTACTACACACAAAGCCAACGGTAAACAAAACCACGAGCAAACCGAGGTGGCTTTTACCCTGGGGGAAGCCCGCCGCACACGCGCCTACTGGATGTACACGCTGACCCTTTCGTTCTACTCCTTCTTTGTTACCGGGCTCACTTTTCATGTGGTGTCGATTTTTAATACCGCAGATTACAGCCGTTCTGAAGCCATCGGTATCTTCCTGCCGGTTTCGGTCATCTCTGTGACCTGTTCACTCATTGCCAATTTCATCAGTGACTGGATCAAATTAAAAATCCTGTTGTTTGTAATGCTCACCGGCGCATTTTCGGCAGCCGTTGGCCTGATTGGCTTAAGTAATGGCTGGGGCATTTATCCACTCATTGCCGGAGCCGGTATCATGGGTGGTCTCTTTGCGGCCCTCATGTCCATTACCTGGCCCCGTTTCTTTGGGCGCAAACACCTGGGCGCCATCTCGGGTAATGCCATGTCGATGCTGGTTTTTGCCAGTGCATTGGGGCCTGTCCTCTTTAGTTCATCACTTACTTATTTGGGGACTTATGAAGGGGTTTCGTGGTTGAGCCTGGTGTTTTTGGTGGCCATAACAATCGGTGCCATTAAAGCCAATCCACCGGTAAAGAGATAAGGTAATTATAAGTCACCCTTTATTGGTCTGCTTTACACATCAACAGACAGAGAATTTTGTTTTGTAGCGGACGTTTTTTCTGGATAGCGAGCTCTTCACAGTCCTAAGCGAGGAATTTTCATCGTGTAGCGGGCGCTTCACAGGGTGTAGCGAGGAAATAACAAGCTGTAGCGAGAGTTTTACCGGGTTGTAAAGTCTGCGCTACGATGAGATAAGTGTTCGCTTAACACTGAAAAGTCCTCGCCAGAGCATCCCGACTGCTCGCTTACCAATCATGATCCTTCGCTACAAAAAATAAAGGCGCGCTTAATGATGGGGATCGCGCGCTTATTCGAAATGCGTGTGCGCTACAGAAAATAATTGCGCGCTACCTGATACAGGAAGTGCGCTGCTTGCTAAATACTTCCCACTACTTCACTTTTAGAGTATTCCACCGCATTGTAATCTCTCATCCACGATAACTATAAATACACCAACACTAATCTAGAAATGGACCGAAACTGCTAAAACTTCATTTGTCTCAGTTTTATAAACCACTATTTTTTCCCATCCAGGCTGATAAACAATGGTGTCTCCTTCATCTAAATAATTCGAAAGGAAATCCCCGAACTTTTCGGTCCAAGCACTAATTGCAATATGCGTACTATCCTGTAAATCGACAAGTGTGGTTCCCTTGTACTGATCGCATGAAGCCACGATTCCATTCAGACTTTCATCAGATTTTAAAAGCGGATACTTCTTAAAGAGCGCATTGGTCTCTTTCATATTCTCTTGTACCATGTAGGCAAATACCATGAATACTAAAAAAAGCATTGATGTGCCCAATATCTTTTCAATGGTATTACGTCTCATCATTTCTACTCATATCTCGACTAACATTTAAAACCGGCTCCCCTGAATTGCAATTAGAAGACAGGTACTCTTGCTTCTGCCCTAAAGATAAATTATAAAACATAAAACCTGTATAATAACACCTTTTATCTATACCTCCAACTACAAGGGACCTGACACAAAGCACAAAAATTCCCAAAAACTTCCCTCCCAAAAATCCCCGTTTCACTCCCCCATTTTCGAAGTTCGTCGACTCCTAATTTCCACCACTAATAAATAGGGTGATCATTGCACCATCGACCTACGGATAAATAATCTCAAAAAATAGAACCAATGAACTTGAAAAAAAACAAATCCAGACTGTTCTCCCTGTCCATTGCCTTTGCAGTGGTATTGGTGGCCTTTGCGGTAGTCAAAGCCTTGCCAGCCAAGGAAGTGAAAAACAGAAACAGTACCCCTGAAGCGACCGGCACACTGGTCGAGGTGATCTATCCCGAAATCGGATCTATCCAGCATGCCTTTAAGGCCACCGGCAAACTCAAAGCGTTTGACCGTTTTGAGATCTTTGCCCAGGTAGATGGACAGCTATTGCCTTCGGCCCGTCATTTTAAGGAAGGGAACAGCTATGCCAAAGGAGATGTGATGCTGGAAATTGACCAGCAGGAATATGAGATGACGCTACTGGCGCAGAAGAGTGACTTCATCACCCTGATCACCGCCATCCTGCCCGACCTCAAATCGGATTATCCGGGCTCCTATCCCATGTGGCGGGAATATGTTTCCAATCTGGATGTGACACAAGCATTATCTAAATTACCAACACCATCCGATCAGCAGGAAAAGTTCTACCTGGCCGGAAAAGGTGTTTTGAGCCGTTACTACAACATCCTTTCAGCCCAGGAGAAACTGGGTAAATATACCATCCGGGCCCCTTTCAACGGCGTGGTGACAGCGGTCAATGTGGAAGCCGGTACAGCCGTTCGCATGGGATCCGAATTAGGTACCCTCATCAATACCAATCGCTACGACCTGGAAATAACCGTGCCTTTGTCACTATTAGATAAAGTGGGTGTGGGTACTCCGGCCCGTTTGAGCTCCACGGAAATTCCGGGCCAATGGACGGGTGAAGTGGTACGTGTGGGCGGCAACATCGATGCACAAACCCAAAGCGTGAAACTATTCATCCGCACTTCGGGCAGCACCCTGAAAGAAGGCATGTTTCTCACAGCCGATCTGGAACAGCACCCATTTGTCAATGCCATGAGCCTGCCCCGCAAAATGGTGGATGATCAAAACCGGGTGTGGATTGTGAAAGAGGGGCACTTGCACCGCCAGACAGTAGATGTGCTCTCGCGTCAGGGTGATGTGGCGGTCATCAGTGGTTTAGCTCCGGGTACAGCCGTCTTGTTGACGGTAGTGAAAAGTGGGTATGAGGGCATGCCGGTTCGAATTTCAAAATAATAATTGGTGACCGCAAAGGCGCTGAGACGCCAGAAAATTAACATCAATAACAAAGACCATGGGGCGTCAGGCAAAACACTCTGCGGTAAAATTAAATAGAATGAAAAAACTAATCGCCTATTTCATAAAATTCCCCCTGGCAGTGAATCTGCTTCTGGTGCTGGTCTTTCTGTTTGGAATGATCGCCCTGTCGGGAATCCAAAAGAATTTCTTCCCCAATGTGCCCCAGCGCAATATTTATGTGGACATAGTCTATCCGGGTGCTTCGCCGGAAGAGATTGAAGAAGGAGCCATCCTGAAAATCGAAGAGAACATCAAAGGTTTATCCGACATGGAGCGCATCACCTCCGTATCGCGCGAGAACATGGGTACCGTAACCATCGAAATGGTGAAAGGCACCGACATGGATGAGGCCTTGACCAGAGTAAAAAATGAAGTGGAGAAAATCTCCTCCTTCCCTGTGAATGTGGAGTCGGTGGTGACCTACAAACACGATGACATGAACTTCGCCATCAATTTTGCCCTTACGCCCAACCCGGGCCGGGAGGTATCCTTGAAAAAAATGAAGGAGATGGCCCGTGAAATTGAACATGATTTGTTACGCATCGATGGTTTGTCTAAGATCACCATCAGCGGGTATCCCAATGAAGAGATCGCCATATTACTGGATGAGCGGGCCATGGAGTCGTACCAATTAACATTCAGCGAGGTGTCGCGTGCCGTGGCAAAGGCCAACCTCATCATGACCGGTGGTAGCATCAAGGACGGAGCGGAAGAATTTTACATCCGCGCCCGCAATAAAGCCTATCGCAGCCAGGGACTGGAAGACATCGTCATCCGTAACTCGGCCCAAGGGGGCATCGTCCGCCTGAAAGATGTGGCAACCATAAAAGACCAATGGGCCGATACGCCTTCGGATATCGAATTTAATGACAAACAAGCCATTGTCTTCACCATCAACACCACTTTTAAAGAAGACATTATCGATGCATCCGATAAGATTAGCACCTACCTCACAGCCTTCAATGCGGAGCAGGATTTATTAACCGCTGAGATTATCCGTGACATGAGCGACACCTTGAATCAACGCATCGACCTGTTGATGGATAATGGGCTGTTGGGAATCATCCTGGTATTGATCTTCCTCTCGTTATTTTTAAATCCGCGCATCGCTTTCTGGGTAGCCATTGGTATTCCTTTCTCCATGTTGGGAATGTTCATCATCATACCAGCCACGTCCGTTACCATTAACATGCTATCCCTGTTCGGGCTCATACTGGTGCTGGGAATATTGGTGGATGATGCCATTGTGGTGGGTGAAAATGTGTACCGCCATTGGCAAATGGGTAAAACGCCGGTGCAAGCTGCGGTGGATGGAACGCTTGAAGTGACCCCGGCAGTTGTTTCGGGAGTCCTCACCACCATGTTGGCTTTTTCCAGTTTTATCTTTTTGGATGGCCGCCTGGGTGAGATGTTCAAGGAAGTCTCCATCATTGTCATCGTCATCCTGTTCGTATCACTGATTGAAGGCCTTATTATCCTACCGGCACACATGGCGCACTCCAAGGCACTGCAGAAAGGCAGCGATAAAAAATGGACCCGATTCATGGGGTGGTCAGAAAAAGGATTGGCCTATGTACGTGAGAAAGTATACCGTCCTTTACTGGAAAAGAGCATCCACTACAAGAGTATTTCGCTGGCGGTGTTCGCCGGGCTGTTTATCATTTCCATCGGCATGGTGTCGCACCATCTGGTGCCCGTGACCTTCTTCCCCGAAGTGGATGGCGATAATTTTACCATCAGCCTCACCATGCCTTCGGGTACCGATGAATCGGTCACTCAAAAGGAGCTGGACAAAATATCAGCTGCCATTTGGGAAGTGAATGAGGCGATGCGCCCACTGCAACCTGAGGGAAAACCCATCATTAAGCAGCTTTTCCAACAATTTAAAGGGGCCGGTAACAATGCGACTATTGAAGTCACCCTTTTGGATGCTGAGATACGTAACTCAGCTACGGCCGAAGTCGTTCAGCAAGTACGTGAAAAAGTGGGCAACATACCAGGTGCAGAAACCTTGGGTTATGCTGGTTTCAATCCCTTTGGCAAGGCGCTGGTCATCTCGCTGGTAGGCGATGATAATAACGAACTGCAAGCGGCCAAGGAAGATTTGAAACTCGCTTTGAAAAACATGCCGGAACTGGCCGATGTATCGGATAACTCCCCGGTGGGAAGCCGTGAAATTGAAATCGAACTCAAGGATAAAGCGCACCATTTAGGCGTCACCTTGCAGGATGTCGTCTCGCAGGTGCGCGAAGCCTTTTTCGGAAATGAAGTACAACGCCTGCAGCGCGGCAAAGATGAAGTGAAGGTGTGGGTGAAATACGATGAAGAAAACCGGCGTTCACTGGGACAACTGGAAGAAATGAAAATCCGCTTGGGCAATGGTACTAACTATCCTTTATCGGAACTGGCATCATTTAAAATGGTGAATGGCGTTACTAATATCCGTCACCTCTCCTTCGACCGTGAAGTGCAGCTGGAAGCCAATCAATCCAATCCGGATGCCTCCCTGCCTCAGATTCTGAAGAAAATGGAGAATGAAGTATTGCTGCCGCTGTATGAAAAATACCCGGGTGTGAAAGCTAAATACGATGGTCAAAAAAGGGAAACCGATAAGGTGGCCAACTCGGCAAAGGTAGTGATCCCCATTGTGCTTTTGCTCATGTTTGCCATGGTGATCATGACGCTGCGGTCGGTCAGTCAATCAGTATTAATCTACATGATGATCCCCCTTAGTTTCATCGGAGTCGTGGCAGGCCACTGGATTCATGGTATGGCTTTGAGTTTGATGTCGGCCATGGGAATGATTGCCCTGGTTGGGGTCATGATCAATGACGGACTGGTCCTGATCAATGCCCTTAACATTAATCTGAAAGGGGGAATGCCTTACCAGGAGGCCTTGTTGGAAGCCGGTATTTCACGCTTCCGCCCCATCCTGCTGACTACCCTGACCACAGTGGCCGGTATGGCACCCATGGTATTGGAGACAAGCCTGCAGGCGCAATTCCTGATCCCGGTTTCCCTGTCACTGGCCTATGGCATGATCATGGCCACCACAGCCACATTATTCCTCTTACCAGTGATGCTCTTAATGGTTAACAGCTTTAAAGTGAAATGGCACGCCATCCTAAAAGGCGAAAAAGTGACGCCCGAATCAGTAGAAAATGCAATTAAAGAAATGAAATACAATTATGAAGAAGCTTAAATACATCCTCGCCACTAGTCTGGGACTCCTAACGGGATGGGTATCGGGACAAAATGCGGTGCCGACAGGCAACCCCATGACCTTGCAAAAGGCCATTGAAACAGCGCTGGTGAATAATTACGATTTGAAGATCGCCGGTAATAGCCTGAAGCAAGCTGAAAATAATAATACGGCAGGTAATGCAGGGTTACTCCCATCGGTCTCCATCAACGGTGGTACGGAATATTCCAACAACGATACCGAAATGCAGCTAAACGGCAACGGGAATGATGATGTGATAACCACCAATGGGGCTGAATCAATGAGTTACAATGCCAGTGCGCGGTTAGACTATACCTTGTTCGATGGATTTGGGAACGTGTACACCCGCCGGAAACTCAGACAAGCTAATACTTTGCAAGAAACGTTGTACCGTCAGCAAATGGAATTGACCATCTTACAGGTGGTGCAATATTACTATGAAGCCTGCCGGGCGCAGCAGAACCTGACACTGGCCCAGGAATCCATGCGCATTTCCCGCGATCGGTATACCCGGGCGAAGGATCAGAAAACCTATGGACAGGCCAATCTATTGGATCTGCTCAATGCCGAGGTCGATATGAACAGCGACAGCACAGTCATCCTGCAAGCAGAGCAAGCATTGCTCATGTCGATTAAAAATCTGAATGTGGTAATGGGCACAGCCATCAGTGACACCTATACCATCGATGATGAGGTGACTTTCCGGGATGATTTAACCGCCGAACGGGTAATGACAGAAGCCCTGCTCAACAACAGCACGCTACTATCGCAACAACAGCAGGAAGGCATTTCACAGATGGATCTGAAAATAACCCAGGCGGCCAAATACCCTAAACTTTCAGCCTACGGGCAATATGGTTACAACCGGCAGGATAATGACGCAGGCCAATTGGCTTATAACCAAAATTTGGGCACCTCGGCCGGTGTCAGTCTGAAATTTAATGTGTTCAACGGACGCCAACAGCATACGCGTGAGCAAAATGCAAAGCTGGGTTTGCAGAGTCAACGGGAACGCACCTATCAAATCCAGGCTGAGTTGGAACGCGATGCGGCCAATGCGTATACCGATTACGATTACAAACGCCGCATTGCCGATTTGCAACAAAGCAGCTTGAAGCAAGCCAAACTTAATTTTGATCAAACCAAGGAAATGTTTCAACTGGGGCGCGTCACTTCCATTGAGTTCCGGACGGCCCAGCAGAATCTATTGAATGTGGCCAATAACTACAACGACGCTCTTTTCAAGGCAAAAGTGGCAGAGTACAATTTGTTACAATTAACAGGTAAGTTGATAAAAGGATAAGCGACTGTGTTGCCGGTTATACAGTCCTCCGCACAGTATGACCGGCAACTATTTTGATATCCCGTTTATGTTTTTGACATTTGAGGTATTATCCATTTTCTTAATCGTTAGGCATGCTATCTAATCGTTATAAGATATTTCTGATTCCTTTCATCACCGTATTGATGATGGTCACATCCCTCTTACTCATGGTTTTCTTTGGGTTTAAAACATTGGAAGAGCTCCAACCATTTGTGATGGGGAAAATGGGTGTTGCCTTAGGTAATGCCATTGTGACGGTCGTTATCTTTTACTTCATCGTCACCTGGTTCAACAGAATCTTTGACTGGAGCAAAGGTTGGGGAATTCGATTTACGATGGATCTGGCCTTGGTAGCAACCTATTCCTTTATCATCATGGCACTGGTTACCTTTTTAATCCGAAAAGGAATAATTCCTCCACATCCCCTGAAGGAAAACCGGGAACTGTTATACATCATTCCACTCATGATGAACAGTTTGTTTCTGGTAATCATAGAAATGATCATGGCTGCCGAAGAGCGGAATGAGCTCGCTGTAAAACTAGCTCAAATGGAAAAAGAACAAATCAATGCCAAATATGGAGCTTTGAAGGAACAACTGGATCATCATTTTTTATTCAATAACCTAAGCGTGTTGTCTTCTTTGATGTATGAAGATGTGGAGAAAGCGGATCATTTCATCCAGGATTTTTCATCCATCTATCGGTATGTGTTGCAAATAAACCAACGCAAACTGGTTACAGTGAAAGAAGAGCTGGACTTTATCGAAAAATACCTCAACCTCTACAAATTTCGTTTTGAAGAGGGATTTGATTATGTGCTAAAAGTAATTCCCGAACGTCTTAAATGGCAGATCCCGCCACTCTCCTTACAGGTATTGGTTGAGAATGCCATCAAACACAATCAGATCTCCCGTCAGCAACCTTTGCGCCTCGAAATAAAATGTAACCAGCATCAACTCATTGTTAAAAACACCATACAACCCAAACCAGAAAAAACAGTATCCACCCAAACCGGGCAGATTAATCTGGTGGAGAAATACCGTCTCTTGGGTAATTCTTTGCCGGAGTTTAAAATTGAAGCTGATCATTACATCGCCACAATCCCATTAATTAAATCCCATGAAGACTAACGTTTTAATTGTTGAAGATGAAATGCCTTCGGCCCGCAAGCTAAGGACTTTTCTGGAGCAGATTGATCCGGATTTCCATGTCGCAGAGATTCTGGAGTCGGTTCAGCAAACCGTTGAATTCCTATCAAAAAATACGGTCGATTTAATTTTTCTGGACATCCACCTTGCGGATGGCAATAGCTTTGGAATTTTTGAACAGGTAGAAGTAGATATCCCCATCATCTTCACCACAGCCTATGATCAATATGCCATTGAGGCCTTCTCTCAAAACAGCATTGGTTACTTATTAAAACCATTGAGTAAAGAAAAACTGGAAGCTGCCATCAATAAATTTAAGCAGATGCAGCCCTCTCTGCATAAAACAGAACCGCTCATCGACTACCAGCAATTGGGGAAAATCATCGCACTGCAACAAAAACCAGAGTATCAGGAACGATTCATGGTGTATTATAAAGATAAAATTAAAACAATATCCGTTGAAGACATTGCGTTTTTCTATGCCGATGGTAAAGCCGTTTTCATGCGCCTGCACAGCCATCAGACCTTTGATACTAATTTCACACTGGAGCAGCTGGAGGCGAAATTGAATCCCCGCTACTTCTTCCGAGCCAATCGAAAATTCATTGTCAACATCAAAGCCGTGAAAGAGGCGATGGTATACTCAAAAAGCAAATTGAAATTACACCTCTCCCCCGATGCACCAGTTGAAGTGATCGTGTCGTCTTTAAAGGCTTCGGCATTTAAACAATGGTTGAGTCAGTAAGAACTATCGCTTGTGCTCAAAAGGAAATATAATGAAATACCTGGAAGAAAAGTGTTCCTGCTTTCTTCTTGTATCCCCCCAGGCAATCTACTCTGCCCGATGCGTTCTAGTCATTAGGCGTTGAGCACGAACCCCACTTTGGGCACGTTCTCAATGGAGATGGATGCATCTTCTTTGAGGTATTTGCGCAGCTTGGCAATAAACACATCCAGGCTGCGGCCATGGAAATAATCATTCTCGCCCCAGATGGCAATGAGAATATCCTCCCGCTTCACAATGTTGTTCATGGTATTGCACAAGATACGCAAGACATCGCTCTCCTTTTGGGTCAACCGTTTCGAATAGGAGTCTTTGGTCAGCAGCTGATTGGTGTAATCAAAGGTGAAGGAACCGATGTCATAAGTACTGGCATCAGCTGATTTGGGTATCGGTTCGGATAAATTAATACGATTCAGAATGGAATGCACCCGGCACAGCAATTCATCCTCGTCAAACGGTTTGGTAATGTAATCATCTACTCCCAGGTGGAATCCTTTTATTTTATCCTGCTTCATGGAGCGAGCAGTTAAAAAGATAATCGGCACCTGCTTATTCTCCGAGCGTATCCGTTCGGCAATACTAAAACCATCCATGCCCGGCAGCATCACATCCAGAATGCAAAAATCATAACTGCCCGACCGAAAAGCATTCAAGCCACTTTCGCCATCTTTGTATAGCTTTACATCAAAGCCATTGGATTCCAGAAAATCAACCAGCAGGAATCCCATACTGATGTCATCTTCCACCAATAATATTTTAATTTTTTGCTTCATTCAATGGTAATAAAATGGTGAATTGTGTCCCTTTCCCCTCTTCACTTACAACAGTTATTTTTCCACCATGTTCTTCAATGACTTTTTTTACATAGGTTAAACCCAAACCAAAACCCTTAACATTGTGTACATCGCCTGTCCCCACCCGGTAATATTGATCAAAAATATAAGGTAGGTCCTTGGATGGAATGCCAACACCCTGATCAGCGATGGTGAGATGAATGAGCCCCTTGTGAATGACGGTGGCTATTTCAATTGCCGGTTTTCCGCGGGAATATTTGATGGCATTGTCCACCAGATTTGAAATCACCAATCCCAAGCGACCATTGACACTTTTAAGCAAGTGACTTTGGGAATCAAAACGGATGCTTAAGTGACCATTCATTTCCTTAATCCGATAGGTATATGTTTCAGCAATTTGTTCGATGATTTGCCTCAGATCTACATCCTGCTTTTCACACACAGAAGGATGATCGCAGGAAAGTTTCAGGATATCTTCCACATGCTTTTGCATCTTCTCATACTCATTTAAAATAACCAGCGTATATTCCCCGGTTTTGCTATCCTGATCACCTGTATGCCGCTTCCGAATCAAGTTGGTCGCCAATCGTATATTGGCCAATGGAGTTTGGAACTCATGCAGCATGTTATTCACAAACTCCGTGGTACGTGTCACTTGTAGCTGCTTCTTGCGGATTAATTTTAATAAGGCAATAAAAGAGGCCAGCACAAACAGGATAATGAAGATGGAAGTCAGAAAAAGACCACTCATTTGAGCCAGAATAAACCGGTTGCGTCCCGGAAATTGCAAGCGAATGCGAATACCGGACTGTTCCAGCAGTCCGTTTAAGGTTTGCTGATAGCAACGGGGTGCAAACAAGCGGTTTGCAGCCGGTGCCGGAATGCTGTCGGTAATGGCAAACGTATAATCCAATGGCAAACTGTAAATATCCAAATTGGAACGAATAATACTATCCAGCTCCGCTCGCTTCATGGCCCGCACGGTCATGGCACACGTGCGGCCGCATAAATAATTATCCATGTCTTCACACAAAGGTACCCGACGGCCAATCTCATCCCGCGAATCTTTTAAAGCCATCACCACCCGGTGATTAAAATTGAGCTCCGCCAAATGAGCTGCCCGCATGGTATAGCTGACTTGTATATATAACAACGCTCCCAATGCCACAAAAGTCGCAACGGCCCACCAGGTATGTTTCTTAGATTGAGTCATAAGGATGTAAAAATAGTATTTGGCGAATTCGTTTCAAAACTAACTATAAAAAAGACCCGTTCGTCTGATTTTAACATCGCGTTAACAACGATTAACAAACCGATAACTTACTTTTATATCGATTCAATCTACTTTTGAATCATTAATAAATTAAAAACGAATTCATCATTAAACGATTGATTATGAAAAAGACTTTAATTCTTTCCGTGCTTTTCGTGTTTACATTAGCTATTTCAGCACCAGCTTTCGCTATGGATCAAGAGCCCGTGAAAACTGAAAAATGTGAAAAGAAAAAAGAGTGCGATAAAAAAGCCAGCTGTGACAAGCAAAAAGAATGCGATAAAAAAGCAGCTTGCGATAAGAAAAAAGAGTGTGATAAAAACAGTGCTGAAAAAAAAGCTTGTTGCGATAAAAAAGAAAAGAAGGGATAAGTCAATATTACATGCTCATATTAAAAAAGGTTGCTCCCAGAGCAACCTTTTTTATTAACTAAAGAATGGCTAACTACAAACTCATTCTTATTAAAAAGTCTCTTGGTCGGGCACAGGTGCATAAGGAATATTTACAAAAAAATGAGAATAGGCACCTTCTTTCGACTCTACCCGGATATTGCCTCCCAACAGCTTGGTATTTTCCCTGGCAATGGACAACCCGATGCCCAATCCCCCAAAAGTGGCACCATCGCCTATATTATAAAACCGGTCAAAGATGTTCTTTTGCTGATCAGGACTAATACCAATACCAGTATCTTTCACATAAAACTCCAGTTTGGTTTGCTCCAACGAATACCCAAAATCAATGTGCCCTTTGAAGGTATACTTTAAGGCATTTTCAATTAGAATACTCATTACCCGGTGCAAGAGGTAGCCATCGGTATAAGTGAAACTTTGAACATCATTCAAACCGTTCTGTAGTCGCAATTGAATGTTCTTTTGATTTGCGATGAAGTGATTACTGGCATATAATTCATGCATTATATCATTAATGCATACACCTTTCTTAATGGCAAATGCCTTTTGCGTTTCTAACTGAGAAATTTCCATGATGTCCTCCATGATATGTACCAATTGCTGACAACTACTTCCCACAATTTCAGAATACGATTTTCGATTTTCAGCAGTCAGTGAATTGTCGGCCAGAATTTCAGAAAAACCCTGAATCCCGTTTAAGGGCGTTCTTATTTCATGTGACACATTTTGAAGAAACCGCGTTTTCAACTGGTCACTCTCTTCAGCCCTATCTTTAGCTATTCGGTATTCCTCATTCAATCGCTTAAGTTCTCTGTTATTTTCCTGAATCAGTTTCTCTGCTTTAATACGATCAGTGATATCCAATACGGTTCCAATGGATCGAATGGGTTTTCCTTTGGCATCATATTGAGTCATACATTTTTCATTCACATATTTGATCGCACCAGACTTCAATTGCAGGCGGTGAATAATGTCATAAGGAAGCTTTTTGGACACAGATGACATATAAGCCGTGTTTACTCTTGCCCGATCTTCCGGATGAACATAGCTCAAAAAATCGCTGTAGGTCGCTTTCATTTGCTGGGGTTCCAATCCAAATATGCGATACACCTCGTCAGACCAGGTTAATTCATTCATCTTCAAATTCAATTCCCAGTGTCCCAGGTGAGCCATTTTTTGAGCTTCCTTTAGTTTTTCCTCGCGGTCCAACAAACCTAACTCCAGCGTCCGTTGATTAGTAATATCTTCTACTACCACCAGGTATTGCAGATCTCTTTCTGCCGGATCGGAAAAAGGCATCACCAAATAATGATGAAATTGATTTTTATGATTGATCTCAAAGCCTTTACTATTACCGGCCAAAAGCGTCTTAAAACAACTCATAAGCCTTTTGGCGGCCTTCCCAAACACAACTTCTAATGAAAGACCTATCAAGCTGTCTTCCACATGTGACCTTTTTAAGAAGTAATGTCCGGCATGGAAATTAATGGTTCTATCGGCATTGACTAAACAGATAAATAAATCAGGTAAACTATTAACGATTTTAAGTAAGAGCCGCTTGTTAAAAAAAACTTGTTCCAAGGCCTGGCTGGCGGAATTCACGGAAAGAAATTCAGACTTACTGAACAACGCTTTTTGCCGCTGATATTCCTGCAACATTTTAAGATCGAGCTCTATCATATCCTTATACTGAACCATCAGATGCTCAAAGGTAGAGCTGTAGGCATTTGCCTTTCGATCGAGTACACAAATGGTTCCGAATGGCTGATGATCGGGGTAGTTAATTGGATAACCCAAATAGGAAATCATGCCTAATTTAATATCTGGATTATTCTTCCAATGCAAATCGGCCAAAGCATCCGGTACTAATAGTTTCCCTTGAGAGGTTATTACTGTCTCGCAATATAATCCATCCATGTGATCACGTGCTCCCTGCCGATAGGGGTTCCCCTCCGACTGACTAGCTAAAAATACCTCCATGTAAGGTTCGTCCAACTTCATAATCAACGCCGCCGGAATATTCATCAGTTCCGCTAAAATGTTAATGATATTCTGCCATTTATCCATGATCCATTGCGGCACATCATCACGCATATTCAATTTATGAGTATTTGTTACTTGCTTTTCCACCACAATCTATTTTTTTAGTTCCTATACTTCTATTAATTACATCAAAATATAGTCCAAAGTCAATAGCCTGTTTCAGTAAAACAAGTCCTTCCGAAAAATGGTCCTCCCAATGGCATAAAACAAGAAAAGAGCTTGCTACATCAGCAAGCTCTTTCCATCTACAATTAAAAAAACAGACGAATAAAAAAGAAAACCCAACCTCTAAACTATTCCTACACCACTCAATTTCTCTCAATCATTCGCCTGTTCCACACCGGTAGCTTAATGGTGATGCACATCATGGTGCTTGTGCCCTGCCAAAATCTCCAGATCCATCACTTCATTCTCGGTGAGCGGACCATATACCATGGCTTTACAATTCTCTTCCACCTGTTGCACAGACCGGAATCCGGGTATTGGAATCACAATGGGACTCAAACCCCATAAGTAGGAAATGGCTCCCTGTACCAATGTACGCCCGTTGCTGCACAATACATTCTGCATTTTTTCCAATTTATTTAAATACTCTTTTTTAGGATGCCCCTCTTTGGTGAACCAATTCCACACGGCCATTTTATTACACCGTACATCGTTTTCAGGGAACGTAGTGGTTGAATCAAACTTTCCGGATAGCAGTCCCATGGCCAATGGGGAACGCGCGATGCTTCCCAAATCATTATCTTCACACAACTCAAGCAATGGAATATTACCGGTCATCACATTCAACTCCTGCTGAATAACCGAACAATTGGGACCTTCGGCAAAAACTTTGGCACACTCAATATCATCGGTACTCCAGCCATAGGTTCTGATTTTCCCTTCACTCACCAACTGTTCCAGTACATCACGTGTGGCGCGGGCATCGCTCAAAGGATATGTGCCCACATGAAACTGATACACATCAATATAGTCGGTATTCAATCGACGCAGACTGTTTTCCAAAGCCTGCCGCACATATTCGGGATGCCCATTCATGCCAATCCATTCCTTTGTATCAGAATTAAATTCCAACCCGAACTTAGTTCCAAGAATAACTTCATGCCGTCGTCCGACCAGGGCTTTACCCAACAATTCTTCGGAATGGCCAGCACCATACACATCCGCTGTATCGAAAAATGTAACCCCGTGATAGATGGCTGCATGAATGGCTGAAATAGATTCATTATCATTCACATCGCCCCATCCCAAAGGGGCATTATCCGCATTTTGAAAGGGTATCTTTGTTTCCCAGTGACCCACTTTAAAAGGCCCACCAATGGCCCAACAGCCCATACCCATGGGGCTTACTTTGATGCCGGAGCCACCCAGCCGTTTCATTGCATCTTGTCTCATAACTCACCGTTTTAATCCTACACCAACATCGCCACATCCGCACACAAAACGGATATTAATTGTGAGTATTCAGGCTGTTTTACTATTTGTTATTTTCCTTATCCTTTAGCTAATTTAGGGCATTATAGCACTGGCGTCAACAATAAGAGGGCACCTATTTTAAAGGCTCGTAAGATTTATTGTGAAAGGGCATCTCCCACCTGGATAACACTTTCGGAAAGGGGCAAAACATTCATGCCAAATATGACTTTTCCATCCTGCAAGCGGTATTTTGAAAGTGTGCGCAGAGGTTCCGGACTTCTTAGGGCAGATAGGGGATCAATGGTTGTGACCACACAACGTGAGCAGGATTTAACTGCGTTGAAAGAGGCATGTCCGAATCGAAAGACGTTCAATGTATCTTCAAAATGAGGCTCTCCACCCGTAAACACCAAATTGGGACGGAAGCGCAGCATCTCCACAGGCCATTGAAGCTTTGAATTTAGAAAATCCAAGGCTGACTGACCGATCATTAGTAAGGGAAAACCATCGCTAAAAGCAGTAACCATACCATTGGGTGCATAGCGGGGATCCACCTGCCGATTACCCTCGTCCGGCATTTTCACAAGTTTCACGGAATGACCAATTACTTCGCTGAACATGGCATCAATAAGCGGATCCACTAATGGGGCCAGAAACCGATCATTCCAAATGGTAACCTCCTGCGCTATTTCCATCGTTTGATGCAAAGGTAGGTCCACTGCAAACTGGGTATGTTTCTGATGGGTGATTCGAAAACCTCCATCGTAGGGCTGCACATTGAAAAAACACAATTCAGCATGTCGCCGCTGTGTGATAAATTGGCCATCCTCATCCACAAGCATCCACCGGCGGTCGTATTGCAAGCCAAACCGATCAATTTTACTCTGCTTAAGCGAGATTGAACCAAGGGACTTTATGGGATAAATGTAAAGATGAGATAACTGCATAACCAATCGTTTTTGCGAAAGGTAATGTACGCATTTGAATTATTCAAAAATTGATGCCGGATCCGCAAGGACAGCTTACTTATAATTGCGTCGGCTCTTCCAATACTTAATGTACTTCTCCTGAGTAATGAATCCTACCGGTCCTTCATAGATACCGCCGGATAACCGGTCGTCATAAACACGAATGGCAATGGATATTTCAGATCTATCCTTCAGAAATTGAGAGGGGATAAGGTAACCGCGTTGTGCTTTATAAGCCTGATCATATTGGAAGTAGCCCGCCCTAATTTCGCCGGTCTGGCCAATTAACTCGCCGTTCACATACACCTCATCTACATCATCAATCTTACCTACAATCAAGACTAAACTTTCACCCCTGAGGCTTGCAGGAATAGCCACTTTGCGACGGTACCAGGCCAATCCGTCATAATAGCGATAGCCCTGATCTTCCCAGGTGCCAGGAACAAGGATGTCACTCCAGGCCTGATCATTATATTCCGCTGAGGCATAAACAGAATGATCGCCTGTTCTAAACTTCCATTGCCCCTCAAGGTTGACATCCAAAACCAATGGATGACGTTCCTTTCGAATGCCAATGTTTCCGGCGTGTATTCCTCCCACATTGTAGGCATCATAAACACGCACGGCTATTTGATTTTCTTTCCCGTAAAATATAGCGTGTGCGGGAATCCGATACAGCCGACGGGCATTATAGGCCGTTTCAAAGAAGGGTGGAAAGGCGCCTGTCTTTCCAATGCGTATGCCATTAAAATAAACTTCATCCACATCATCAATAAATCCGAGCTCAATCCAGAGTACTTCGTCCTTTGCTTCCAAGGGTAGCGTCACGCTCCTGCGGTACCAGGCATAGCCATCATACCCATTAAATCCTTGATTCTCCCAGGCCGAGGGTACGTGCACCATTTCCCATTCCGAATCCTCATAAGCGCCCTGCGCCCACGTCATGTCATCGCCGATGGAGAATTTCCAGGTTCCTTCCAACGACATGTAATTCTGCAGGTTCTGAGCGCTCAGCAAGCTACCCCCTACGGCTAAAAAAAAGTATACTATTAGACTATAAATTTTCATGACTGCTCTTCTCTAATCCCATAACCATTCCTTTACTGAATTCATCCATTCGGGATTACTATTTCGCATTTGGTAAAAAGCTTCCAATTGTCCCTTGGTCATAATACCGACCGGTCCTTCATATATACCGCCCTCTCCCATCAAATCATTCACTTTAACCGAAATGGAGTTCTTGCCCGTGTCATTCAGCACACCCTCCGGAATGGGATATGCGCGAAACAAGCGGTAATCTTCGGTCCGGTCCCAAAAACTAAGCTGTCGACGCAATGACTTGGTGTCTCCAATCTTCGTCCCATTTATGTAAACGATTTCCTGATCGTCAATGCGTCCCAACACTAAAAACAGGGCTTCCTTTTTTATTGCTTCCGGGCAGGTAAATGTGGCATAGTACCACGCCGTTCCATCCAGATCGGGCCACCCCTGGGTATCCCAGTGTCCGGGCACTTGCAGGGTTGTCCATTTAGGCTGGGTTAAATCAATGCCTTCCCTGACAGCGTGCTGATGGGGGGTAAAATGCCATTGCCCGGATAAATCCACAGACAGGTATTGAGCTGTCCCATCCCGGTATAAGGCCACGGGATTTCTTAGAATCCCTCCTTCGTTGTAAAAATCATAAACGCGAATGGCCAACAGGTTGTCGCCCTGTTTCCAATAGCTTTTAGGAATCCGATAAGCGCGTTCACGGTCATATACCGTTTCAACCTGAGGCGGAAAACTGCCGGATCGATTTACAAAATGGCCGTTCAGATACACTTCATCCGCATCATCAATGCTCCCAATGCGAAGATAAATCTGTTCGCTTGGCAAGCTTTTCAGCGTAATGGTTTTTCGATACCAGGCATACCCGTTATATCCTTCGTATCCTTGTTTCTCCCATGCATCCGGCACCTTGAGGTAATCCCAAGCGGCATCATCGAAATCGGCATGCTTCCAGGAAGGATCATCACCGATTGAGAATCGCCAATGCCCTTCCAGGTTCAGATACTGTTGCCAGATTTGTCCGGTAGCAGATCCTAAACAGCTCATTAAAAGCAGGAGCGTGCCACCTACCAAACGCTTTATTTCTCTCCAGGTATTCATGCGTACTTAATAATCAGTGTTAAAATAGATATTTACCCAATGACTGTGAAACTAATTCTCTAATAATTTTATTGAATTGCTGATGCCATATACATATAAGGCGTTAAGAGAATTTTTCATGAAAGAAAACCAGATCAAACCGCAACATCTTTTTTGCAAATCGTTTATCCACAGTGATCACTGTATTCTTCAATGTCTCTTTCACGTATTCAATCAAGCGTTCATCTTCACCGGCAATCTTGTGAAAAATTAATTGATTCTGTTCATTCACAATACACTTAAGCGTAATTCGTTCGTGTGCATCGGGCAGTAAATACTCAAAAGAAGGGCCTTCCAATGCTTTGCGTACTTCCTTTTTCACTTGCTTGCAACATTTTTCCATGTCGCTGTTCTGCTTACTTCGTGCATCTACATTGGTTAAACCAGAGACCACCAACATTGCGACTACCATTAAAAAACTTAACCTTTTCATGACTGTGTATTTTTTAATTAAACCATGCTTTATTTACATTGGTAAAATTAGAGGGAGCTTAACACCACAGCGTCATGAAGATGTCATCTGTTGTCAAAAGTTGTCACAGAGATGTCACGAAAGTATGCGTATTTGAAAAGAAACAACTGATTGTATCAATTCGTCAATATATTAACCGGTACCCCATGCCATGCACGGTAATGATAATTTTAGGCTGATTGGGATCCGCTTCGATTTTCTGCCTAAGTTTTAAGATAAAATTATCAATGGTGCGCGTGGTGGGTTGGAAATCATAACCCCAGACATTATCCAGCAAGCTATCCCGACTGATGGTGGCATTTTTATGCTTCAGGAGGTATTGAAGAATCTCGACTTCCTTCACCGTCATCTTCACGGCTTGTTGATCGACTTCGGCGGTGAGGGTCTCGAAATTTACAGCCAGCCGACCAATGTGAATGGTATGATTGGTGGATGGCGCATCTGGTTTTGAAGCCGTCCGGCGCAATACTGCTTTAATGCGTGCCAGCAATTCCCGTAAGCTAAACGGCTTGGTCATGTAATCGTCACCACCCGATTCCAGGCCGATGACCTTATCGATCTCTTCACCTTTCGCCGTAAGAAAGATGATGGGCGTTTCAACATCGTGTTTGCGCACTTTTTTGCAAACATCAAACCCACTCATCTTAGGCAACATCACATCCAGCAAAATCAAATCGTAGGACGCTTTCAAAATTTTATCAAGGGCTTCTTGCCCATCCGATGCCACATCCACATCGTAGCCTTCAAACTCCAGATTATCTTTCATCCCCGATTGCATATCGGGTTCGTCTTCAACTATTAATATGCGCTGCATGGCCAATTGGTTATTAATGATTTGTATTCGTTGACTGATTCACGGGAAACAACAAGCGAAAAACGCTGCCCTGCAGCTCCTTGCTTTCCAGTTCAATTTTTCCCTTGTGTGCCTGCATGATAAAACTAACAATACTCAATCCGAGCCCTGATCCTTTCGCTTGATGTGCCAATGCCCCTTTGGTGACTCTGTAAAACTTATCAAAAATCAACTTCTGCTCCCGGGGTGGAATACCCACTCCTTTATCGCTGATTTGGAGGTAGACAAATGAACCACTTATTCCCGTTTTAATGTTTAACCATTTCTCTTTCGTACTGTATTTAACCGCGTTATCCAACAAATTGATGACACATTCAGTTATGGCTTCCCGATCGCCATGTATGTTTGTTAGGGCAGCACTTAAATCAGTGACTACTTCAAATTGATGCTTCTCCAGGTGGTAGTGGTAATTTTCCAGGACCGTCTGAATCACTTCATTCACATCTACATCTGAAAAAGTAAATTTCCGACGGCCCGTTTCAATCCTGGAGAAATTAAGGATGTTATTGACAATACCCGACAGCCGTTGTGCTTCGCGATAGATAATATCGTAATAGTTGTTGCGCTTGTGCTCATCCTTGATGCGTCCCATTTGCAGGGTCTCGGCGTACATGCTGATCAGTGACAGAGGCGTTCGTATTTCATGGGAAACGTTGGACACAAAATCCGATTTAATTTTGGCCAGGCGCGATTCACGCCGCACACTGCGGTAGAAAAACCAGGCCCCAATGACCAGTAGTACATCCACAAGCACAATTAAGCCGATGTTGCGAACAGCTCGCTGCCGGGCCAAATCGCGAATGGTGATGCCACGGGGTTGAATCCCCAAGGTATAGTCGGGCAACAACCACATGGCTTGCTCACCGGCCAATTCTTCCGGTGCGGTATTGAGATCGCTGCTAAACACTACGTCGCCAGAGCTATGATGCCGCACGGCCAAAACAAATTTATCCCCGGCTACCGCCTGCATGCGGGGCGAAAGCACTTCGGAAATAAACCGGCGGGCATCCACCACCAGGATACCGATGTATTTATTGGATTCGTGCTCAAAAGCAAACACGAACATGGAATAGTGCTGATTATAATCCAGATCTATCCCTACTATCTTTCGGTAGCCCCCTCTTAAATAAGTAAATAATCGATTGACGGGCGAATAATTCTGCTGCAAACGCGATTGGATTTCCAGATCCAAATCACTTCCTCCGGCAAGCGATTGCGTGACCGCTAAACTATCGCCGGCCCATGGCACCAGCTTCAAATGCTCCACCTGCGGATTACTTTCTTGCCAATTCAGGGCCATCCCTATTAAATCTGATCCGGACTGAAAACGGCGATAGATATCATTGGACCAGTTGTTCACCATATCGTCGGCATATTGATTGATGGAATAAAGCACCGCGTCCAATTGATTGGCATAGATGCTTTCAATGACTTCTTCCTGCTCATTCAGCGACGTCATTTCCAACACGGTGAATAATCCCGTTGGGATTAATAACAGCAGCAACAGGACTAACCAGGGTTGTATCTTTTTTAATCGTTTCATTTACTCCATAAGGACTCAGTGCCAGCCACTGACCATTTAACCATCTCATAAATGTAAGGAATTATTGAAATAAATGAGCCGGGCCCGCAGAATTGTTCAGACGATACCAGTTACTGAACTTTTTTTATTCGCCTATGCGAAAATGACTTTTTTTAATGGCCCCTTTTCGTATTACTATACCCGTATTGGCGGTATCTATGCTACCATTTTTATCATCTGCAGGCATTGAAGGTTTATCTGCGTTACACATGATCTTTGCTGTGTGCCATGTTTGGAGAGCTATATCCTATTTTTCATCATCTTCATACATTTTGCGATGAACTATTTGTAAAGAGCGTTGGTGAATGCGCGCCATTGAAAAAGCGTACCCGAAATCTTGCCGGCTTTACAGCCGGCTGCCTCATCGGCCTATTAACTGGGCCATATTATACTCCTTCGCGCAACCTCTCATTGGTGCCTGGCAAGCATCACATTCCATCCACGTATTCATTCACATTTTATCAATTATTTTTTTTTCAATTCTTGACTTTTAAAAATTGTTGGGCTAATTTTAATTAAGCAAGTGCCAAAACACACCAAATTATTATTCAAATGGGAAAAAGAAAATTTAATGTCTCCAATTCGGAGCTCTACGAATTCACCGGAACGGTGTTGTACTACCTGGAAGAAGATTTAGATAAATTTAAGCTATTTGATCCAGATTTGAACGAGACCAAAAAAGGAATTATTGCTACTCTATATAATCAATCGCTTAATCGCCCCACCGATCAGGAGGAGAAAGCGCGAATCACGCAAAAAACTCTTGAATTTCAGCAATTGAAAGATCGAAGCCGGGAAGTAATCTCGCAGGTCCGCTATTTTGTAGAGAAGAAATTTAATGATCGCAAAGCCATACAGGATGAATTTGGATTTAAAACCTACCAAAAGGCTACCCAATCGCAGGCCAAACTGATTGAGTTTATGTTGCGTTTGGCTAAATCCACCCAGAAATATGAAGAAGAGCTGATCCAGCGTGGTGTATCGGAAAGTATCATCCAAGAGATGCAAAACATCGCACAGGAACTGACCAGAGTGAATACAGAACAAGAGGCCTATAAAAACACCCGGAAATTATCCACCATTGACCGGACGGAATTATACAATCAGATTTATAATGAACTGGGCGATTTTTCTGATGCCGCAGCGATTGTGTTTTCCAATGATCCGGTACGGCGCAGCCGATACGTATTACCCAATAAAGGCAATCAGGGCAGCTCCAAACCTACCGATGATGCAGCTACTTCATTAAGTTGAATGCCCCTTTAAACAACGTTCTCCTAAAAAATAATGAAGGCGATTGCGAAGTATTCCCCAAGGCCTTTTTTTAGCACGCGTTTACCGTTTACGGACAGGGTAAATAAGCCCGCCCGCAATGGCTGTAATGGGTGCCACCAACACCAGGCCAAAGCTCCCCACCAGTGTGTGTAATATTTCAGCCGCGATGTAATTGGTATTAAAGATACTTACCATGGGAGTTCCTTTGGCCATGAACACCATAAACACAAACATAAAACTACCGGAATAAGCAAATAACAAGGTTGTTGTCATGGTGCCAATGACGGGATACGCCACATTGAATCCGGATTTGATCAGTTCTGCAGCTGATATACCTGGTTTTTTTTCACTCACTTCATGTTGGGCCGCGGCGATATCCATTGCGACATCCATCACTGCGCCGGCCGCCGATATGAAAATACAGGAAATAAAGATGGAGGACAAGTTGAGGTGACCGAAGCCAACGTATAACAGGATTTCTGAGAATTCCTGCACCGTTCCGGGAATGGCAAAATAATGGCCAAACACCAATGCCAAAAGGGTGGTGATGGCGATTCCCGTGATTGAGCCCGTTAGAGCTACCCATCCTTTTTTTGAAAAGCCATTAATCAACAGAATGATCACCGCGGTAACAACTACAATGATGAGGAAAGCGGCGATCAATGGCGAGTAGCCTTTAAGAAGTAAAGGAATCAACAACTTCCAAAGCATCACAGCGGTAAATACGAAGGAGAGCAATGCCTTAAACCCTGTTTTACCGGCAAAACCCACTAAAAAGATGGCAAATAGCGCCAACAGAATCCACTCTATGGAAAGCCGGTATATATCATCGGGCCGTGCACTGATGATCGTCTGATCGGTGGCATCCAACTTTAAAACAGCGAGTACTTTATCACCCACCTGAAACACTTTATCCAGTTTTTTTTGTCCCATTAGCACATTATGAGCCTGGACCGTATCCCCCTTAAAAGGACCCGACAACAGGCACAGCGTTACCTCCTGAGTGCCAACTACAACGACACTGTGATTGTGCAAATCCCCATTATCGGCTGCAAGTACATGCGCTTTGTCCCGACGTGTATGTTGTATTAGGTTAGGGTTTTCAAATCCCGTAGGCAAATACCACAAGGCGACAGTAAGCACTGAAATGACCACTAAAAAAAAGTTATTCAATCGTTTTTGATATGCTTTCATTCCTGCATTTTTTATTTACAAAAAGGGCCTGTGCAAAGTCGCTTGCACAGGCCTTTTACAACGAACATAAATCTAATAATCAGTCTATTTAAGGTCGGCTATCTTCATGATTTTCTTAGCTACATCGGTATTGTCGTAGTAGCCACTAAAATTTAATTCACCAGCTCCTTTGGCAAAAACCGGAATGGGCGAACCGGTGTGAGAGTAAGTAGCCCAATCGATTCCGGCTTTATGGTTCAACACGTGAGTAATCGTAACAGTAAAGGGATCGTATCCACCAAATAAAGTATAGGCTTCCTCACCCGGACGGGTTCCTTTTACGCCATAACTGCGGTTAAAAGCTTCTTCAAGCAGTTGCAACTCATACTCAGACAAGGCTAAGTCGGCATGAAGCTCGGCATTCCCCAATCCAAAATTGGTTTTAGCCAAAGCCAATGCATCTTGAAAGGAATTAATTTCTCCGGCATCAGCTTTCGCATACCACAAAGCGGTAAATACTTCGAATGAGCAGGTTTGATACTTTAGCAAATCAAAGGCCGTTTCATAACCTGTATTGGCAAAACCCAGTGACAAACCACCACACTCATGGTCACCAGTGACGACGATCAACGTTTCATCGGGATGGGCATCATAAAAGGCCAAGGCTTCCCCAATGGCTTTATCAAATGCAATCATATCAAAGGTTGTAGCCACAGCATCATTACCATGGCAGGCCCAGTCAATTTTTCCACCTTCAACCATGAGGAAGAAACCGCTTTCATTATCCAACAACTCAATGCCGCGTTTGGTGAAATCAGCTAACGAAATATCTGAATCAGTACGTTCTACATCATAGGGCAAAGCACCAGACCCATCGTATTGATCCGAATAAGCCCAACATTTGGTACCTTTGAGCACGGCGTTTAATTCAGTTTTATTTTTCGCAATGGTATAACCAGCTGCTTTCATATCCGCTTCCACGTCAACCGGCGTAAAGTCTTTGGGGACTCTCTTTCCGGGCGTGGACACATCTTTGTATTTATCAAAATTACCTAAGGCATACCCTCCACCAAAGTAATCGAATCCACTGTCATCCATCTGGGCCGCAATGTAATTGTAATAGCTTCTTGTTTCTGAGTGTGCATAGAAACAGGCAGGAGTGGCATGATCAATACTCACACTGGACACAATGCCCACTTTCATCCCTTTTTCTTTGGCCATTTCCGCCATTGTTTTTAATTCTTTGGTATCCTCCCCATTTTTAGAAATAGTACCTACAGTGGTTTTAAAACCGGTGGCTAAAGCAGTGGCAGAGGCGGCAGAACCGGTAATGTAGCGATCTTCTGCGTAGGTCGTTTGCATCCCTGAAACTGGCAATTGTCGAATGTTGAGTGCTCCCAATTCCACATTGCCACTCTTCAACTGAATATCGCCATCGCCCATTGCGGCTTCTGCCAGATTGATCTGGGCGTTTGACATGCCATCGCCAATGAATAAAAAGACATACTTGGGTGTTTTGTAATCCTTCATGGGATCAAGCGTGATGGTATCGCGTACCTCCACCTCTTTGATTACTTCTTTTTCGATGGTTTCAGTCTCTTCACAAGAAGTGGTTAATAGTGACAGGCCAACCAGCAAGGTGGCCGCACCGCATAATCCAGTCCATTTTGTTACAGCTTTCATTTTTTAAAGTTTAGTTGCTAAATGTTGATGGTTTTGAATAATAACACGCTTATTCGATGGCAAAAGTCACCAAAGAATGTTAAGTAGAAAGCACTAACATGCTATCCTATTATCAAATTATTGTTAAGCGCGTAGTGTTCTTGCACAATCATAACCTTGTTGTAACATCAATCAACTAACTATTTTTATTTTTCTGTGAAGATTCACCTACCAATAGATGGCCGGGCCTTTGATGAGTTATTACTTATAGAAGTAGGTATTTACTTGAATTTACATAAAATTAAAGCCGTTCCTATTCCATCAGCCATCTGCGTTTAGGTAAGCTGATTATTTATCCAGCCACTCACGGAATTTTGGGGAACGGTTGGTGCTTACCATTACCATTTCGTCGGGTGCGGGGTACAAATCCAATTTAATGCGACTTTTAGAGTGAACCGATATATTTTGAATGGCTTCAAATCCCACGATGTATTGCCGGTTGATCCGGAAGAAAACATCCGGAGATACTAACTCTTCAATGCGGTCCAGGGAAAAATCAATGGAATAGCGATGCCCATCTTTAGCTACTAAAAAAGTATTCTTCTCAGCAGAGATAAACCAGGCCACATTAGTTGTTTCAATGGCCTTTATTCTAGTGCCTACATTAACCACGAAGCGCTTTTTATGGCTTTTCCCACCTGCTGACAGGAGCCTCATCAGATCATCCATCTTTACATTGGGGGTGGTGTTGGTTGTGGCAAAGCATTTAAACTTTTGCAAACTTTTATTTAGCTTTTCAATATCGACGGGTTTCAAAAGGTAATCGATACTATTTAGTTCAAAGGCCCGAATGGCATACTCGTCATAGGCGGTAGTAAAGATGACAAAACTATTCACTTTTACCTGATCAAATATCTCGAAACTTAAACCATCGGCCAGCTGAATATCTAAAAACAGTAAATCGGGGTGTGGATTGGTAGTAAACCACTCTACCGCGGTCTCCACCGAATCCAATTTGTCGAGGATTGTAATCTGCTCATCCAAGCTCAATACCAGGCGTTCTAAACGATCAGCAGCCCGGTATTCGTCTTCAATAATGATGGTTCTAATCATAAATGTATTATTACAGTATTGAGGCTGGATAATCCCCTTATTGGGAGGGATCAATCAAGGGAACCTCCACTTTAAACGCGTTTTCTGACTCCCGAATGTGTACTGCTTCTGAAGTAAAATAGCGATACCGCTCGATGATGTTATTCAAGCCCAGTCCCGTAGTTTCGGGCTGATGTTTGAAATTTATATTATTTTCGATCACCATGTAATGATCCGTTGACTGAATCCGAATGCGAAGGGGCTTATTGCGAGATACCACGTTATGCTTCATACAATTTTCAACCAACATCTGCAAGACAAGCGGGGGTATCCGGTACTTCATCACATTATCCTCAACATGCAAATCCACCTTCAAAATAGTACCAAAGCGTATTTGATGCAGGTATATGTACTTTTGAAGCATGTGCATCTCCTCCTCCACCATGACTAATTCCTGATCCCGGCTTTTTATCATATACCTTAAAAAAGCCGACATCTGATTGATGTAATCCACCGCCAATGGATTGTCATCAACAATAGACACCAGATTATTCAAGCTATTAAACATGAAATGAGGATTCATCTGTACTTTGAGAATTTCATACTGCGCCTCCAGTTGCTGCTTTTGGAGTTTAACCGATTGTGAAAAGTTAAATTTCCATTGCCGATAAAAGAAAACCGCTTCGTGCAAAGCCGTAATCAGAAAGGTGATCAACACCGTTGTAACGGACTCATGAAAAAAATTATGCACTGGCTTTACAATAAGACCAGACCAATAGATTAACTGATCGACTCCCATGGATAGCAGCAGAGTGTAGGTGAAAATAACTACGACCTCAATCACCAAGTGCTTAATGGGATGATGCTCCCAGGGATATCTCCGCCATAAATAGGTTACAATGTACAAACAGCCAAGCCACAATGCAGCGGTCGTTAACACTCCACAAAGCAAATGGCGAATGGCCGATCCAAATATCAACGCGGTGTTTTCGAGCATGAATAAGGCCGATATGAAAACGCCTAAAAAAGGCAAAGCGATCCACAAGAACTTTATGCTATAAATTTGGGTAATTCCATTATCAGAACCGGTCATTGTTTATTGCCATTTATTTCACTTATTAATAATCTTTTTGCTGGTCTTTTCAACAATCAAAAAATTGCACATTGCTATTCCTAAAATTGTATACGGTACAAAAACATTGGCATAAACCCCATTTGATAGATCTTATACGTTTCTTGCTTATCGGCATCCCATCCTTCCATGTAAATACTTTCATAAGCCGTTACGTTTTGCAGATCCACGGCAAACTCCTGCGTGAACGTCTTCCGGTTTATCTTATAGCCGATACGAAAATCGGTTCGAAAATAGTCATTATATCGCTTTTCATAGGCCTGACTCCAATCATATTCAGCGGATCCCTTTAGTTTCGATTGTTCAATATCGAAGGGAATGTAGCGTCTCCCCCCGCCCATACGGTTTTTAAATCCAATGTAATCAGACTTGATAGACCCACTTTAAATTCATAACCACCTAACAGATTCATGACGTAATTTCCATTAAAAGCGGTGTTTCGTTCAATGCCATCATAGCCCTTATATTTCGAATCAAATAAAGAAGTCGTCATAAGGAAATAGTAACCATCGGAAAGAAACTTCTCCAGGGTGAGTTCCAATCCGTAATTATAACCGGTCCCCTCATTAATCAGGTGATCCTCATTGGGAATGGCAAACCCGTCCCCGGCGTTAAGCATGGAAAACTCGGGAAAATCGGCTTTCACGGGGATGTTATATAGGTGTTGGTAGTAGGTTTCCGCTTTCAAGCGAAAATCTTGACTCATCTGCCAATCGTAACACAACACAAAATGATCGGCCCGGGAATATTTCAAGGCTTCGTTAGTGCGCTGATAAGTATCACTTGGCGCATCGTAGGTTTCGAAGAAATAAACGGATTTAGGTTGCATTTGACTGTGTTTTCCATAGCCCAAAGTGAAACTTTGTTTGGGGTGAAAGGCATAGCGTAAACTGGCCCGGGGCTCTATGGCTACTTCATCATTAAATGGAAAGTATTGCAAATGAACGCCTGCATAGCCTGTCAATTTCTCGTTAAAGCGATGTTGCCATTGACTAAAGAGGCGTGCCATCCACATGGTTTCATCCACATCAATTTCGTTTACAAACTGTCCGTATTCTGATTTATAAATGCTATCCAAAAAATTGACATAAAACTGGTCTACAATCAGTCCGGCACTGAGGTTATTGGCCCGATTCGGCTTATAAATCAAACGGGTCGATGCACCTATCTTGTTTTCATCCGTTTTACCTCTGAAATAAGGCATGATTAAAGCTCCACTCTGTTTTAAAGAATCCGAAGCCGAGGTTGACTTTGTATTTTGCGCCGATAATGCCGTTTTGATTCCCAGTTTCTCATTGAAAAAATAAGAATGGGTCAGGCCCACCAGAGCCAAATCCGAACCGAAATCGACGGTCGTACCCCGTGAGGCATAGGAATTATCTTCATTCTCTTCGTCATTATGACCCAGTTCAATGGCACTGTTCCCCCACAGGCCGATTATTTTAAAACGGCCAAATTTAGTACCGGGGACATCCACCAAAAAAGAAAAGTCTTTGTATTGCGGGATGGCTGACCCTGTTCCAAAACTAAATCCCAATTTATCCATGACCTCCAGGGTGCTGTGTCGGTAATTCGCCATAAACGAAGCCCTGGGCTCGTCATTGTTCTTTCCAATGGGTCCTTCAATACCCACCTCAAATCCATTGAAACCTACCTGTCCCGTATATTCTGTCCTGGCATTATTGCCGGAGCGCATGTTTAAATCAAAGGCCCCCGAAGTGGCATTACCGTATTCAGCCGGAAACGCACCGGTTAAAAAATCACTGTTAGACAAGAGGTTATTATTCAAGATACTTACCGGACCACCGGTGGTTCCGGAGGCTCCAAAATGATTGGGGTTGGCAATTTCGATCCCTTCCAAGCGCCACAGGACGCCAATGGGCGAATTCCCCCGAATGATGATATCATTACGTGAATCATTTTGTGTCATAACACCTGCATAATTGGCTACCATGCGAGCCGGATCACCCAGACTGCCTGCAAATCGCTCCGTCTCTTCCACAGAGAAGGTGCGGGCACTAATCATGGCCATTTCATTACGCGGAATGGATTTATCGGCCTGAACCTTCACCACGACCTCATCCATCTGATGAAATGATTCCTCCAATTTAACTTGTAAATTCATTGCTTTACCACTAGACAACAAGAGGTTGTTTAATTGGCGTGGTTCATAGCCGATAAACCGAATAAGAATGTTGATTCGACCAATGGGCACTTTCTCCAGCTCGAAATAACCATTCGCATCCGTAATGGTTCCCACCGGAGGATTGGTATCCATTAGGATAATATTAGCCCCTACCAATGGGAAATCGGTCACGGCATCGACTACCTGCCCACGAATGGATTGTGTTAACTCCTGCGCATGCAGCAGCGGCCCCGAAATAACTATCAACAGATAAAAAAATAGTCCCTTTTTCATATTGTGTCTCTTTAATTGATGACGTCAAAGTTATAGTGACCGATTTGTGTGGAAAAACGAATCCGACAAAGCCCCAGATTCCACGGACGAATGACGATATACAAATGCTGAGTGAAAACCAGTAGTTGCGTCGGAAAGCACTCTTAAATATCATATCATACCTATTTTTTTCGTCAACACATTTCAGAAATACCTCTCTTTTTCTTTGTGATAACCACTATTAATTAGTAATTTACAAGAACTAAACATTTTTATCACACATTAATTTCTAACTATCATGAAACACAAACCCTCCCTTTTGGCCCTCTATTTAGTGGCCATCCTATTAATGGTAGCTTGTACCACAGCCAAAAAAACAGAACAACGAGCACCCCTCATTCCGTTGGAAGATTTCTTTAAAAATTCGGAACAAACCAGTTTCCAAATTTCACCGGATGGATCGCATTTTTCGTTCAAAGCCCCCTATGAAAAAAGAATGAATGTCTTCGTTCAAAAAATTGGTTCCGACTCAACGGTTCAGATTACCTTTGAAACAGATCGGGATGTGGCTGGTTATTTCTGGGCAAATGAAAACCGTATTTTGTTTATCAAAGACGATGGCGGGAACGAAAACTTTAAATTATATGGTGTCAACATTGACGGTAGCGAATCCATTTGTTTCACCGACTTTGAAAATGTGCGCACTGGTATTATTGATGACCTGCCCGATTTACCTGAGCAAGTCATCATTAGTATGAATAAGCGCAATCCCCAGGCCTTCGATCCGTATCGCCTAAACATCAATACCGGCGAAATGGAAATGCTGTATGAAAATCCGGGTAACATTTCCGGATGGATTACTGACCATGAAGGTAAATTGCGTGCGGCTACTTCAGTGACAGATATGGTAAATGCCACCTTGTTATACCGTGATACAGAGCAAGACGAGTTTCGCGAAGTGTTAACCACTAATTTCAAAGAAACACTAGCCCCTCATTTCTTTACATTCGATAATAAAAAGCTGTATGCCTCTTCCAACCTGGGACGCGACAAGTCAGAAATTGTCATCTTTGATCCGGCTGCCGGTGCGGAAACAGAAGTTTTATTTAAACACCCCGATGTGGATGTGGAAGGTTTAAGCTATTCCCGCAAACGCAAGGTGTTAACTGCAGCCACTTTTACCACAGATAAAGTAGGACGCCATTTCTTCGATGTTGAAGCAGAAAAAATGCACAACCGCGTTCAAACAGAACTCCCTGATTATGATGTCTATTTTGTCAGCGCGAACCGCGATGAGGACAAATTCCTAATTCGGACCTATAGCGATCGCTCATTAGGCGCGTATTATTTCTATGACAAATCGACGGATGAGTTAAAACACCTGACCGATGTTAGTCCATGGCTGGATGAAAACAACATGGCTAAAATGAAACCAATTCAATATACTTCTCGTGACGGGATGACCATTCACGGTTACTTAACTCTGCCAGTGGGCCTTGAAGCAAAGAATCTGCCTTTGGTAGTGAATCCGCATGGAGGTCCTTGGGCCCGTGACCATTGGGGATTTAATCCGGAAATACAATTTCTGGCTAATCGTGGTTATGCTGTTTTACAAATGAACTTCAGAGGTTCCACCGGTTATGGAAGAGCTTTCTGGGAAGCTTCCTTTAAGCAATGGGGACTCACCATGCAGGATGATATTACCGATGGAGTTAAATGGTTAGTGGAACAAGGTATTGCCGACAAAGAACGCGTAGCTATTTATGGTGGTAGTTACGGTGGCTATGCCACTTTAGCCGGTTTAGCTTATACGCCTGACCTCTACAAATGTGGGGTGGATTATGTGGGTGTAAGTAATCTCTTTACCTTTATGAATACCATTCCGCCTTACTGGGAGCCTTATCGTGAAATGCTATACGAAATGGTAGGTAATCCCCAAAGTGATAGTTTGCTATTGGCAGCGGCTTCGCCTGTGTTCCATGCCGATAAAATTACAGCTGCTTTATTTGTGGCGCAGGGCGCCAATGATCCACGTGTAAATAAAGATGAGTCAGACCAAATGGTTGCGGCAATGAAAGCACGCGGCATTGATGTGGAATACCTGGTAAAGGATAATGAAGGCCATGGCTTCCGTAATGAAGAGAATCGTTTTGACTTCTACCATGCCATGGAAACATTCTTGGGTAAGCATATGGATAATCAGCCCGTAACTGAATAGACAATCAATACTTAATAATAATAAAAGGCTGCTCGTTTTGAGCAGCCTTTGTTGTTATCATACATTTTCATTTACTTTTTAATTGAAACGGAGACTTTGATACCTAAAACACCCGAAACGATATCATTCATTTCGTCTTTCAGATAAATGGAATAGAACAACGATGGTTTGATAAGGCCCTTTGTGTAATGAACGCCAAGGTTCAAGGAACTATAAAAGCGGTCGTTGAACTCATCCACTTCTTCACTTACAATGGCTAGCCCCAAAAGTTCGCCCGAAACCCCTACAGTGCCACTATTGTAACCGCCACCAAAAGCATAGCGCAAATAAATTTCTGAATCTCTATCTGAATCATGACTGAACATAAACTGCGGGCCTCCATCGGCATAATAAAAAACGCCTCGTTGAGGATTATTGTAATACCCGAATAAAAATGAAGCTGTCGTAACATCCTGCGCATACTTTGGAAGATCGCTCAAATCGGTTAGCATCATGAATTGCCCCAAATCAAACTTCTCCTTGGAAGTGGTTGGCAAATACAGCTGACCCCGCCATTGAAAACACCGAGTCGTTGTCAGCCACTTTTGAAACCGGATGCCAAGCATTAAATTCCCAATGCCATTGTCATTTTTTTCAGTGGCTTTAGGCGCATCATAGTAGGCACCATAACCGGAATAACCGCCATATGCATAACCACCATACGGATAATAAGCATCCCGGGCAGGCACTTCATATTTCAAAAAAGCCACTGGAATGGACACTTCCAAACCCCAATTCTGACTAATGGGATACATAAAAGCAAGATCGTAGACCCCGGAAAAAATGCCTTCTTTATCTACGTCTTCAAAGGAAGCACGTAAAAATCGAAATTCAAACCGTGGCAGGGAATCGGGCTGAGCCAATACGCTCCGAAATTGACCCTGTGAAGAGTGAACAGTTGAGATTAAGACAAGCGCTAACAAAACTAGCTTCTTCATTTGTTAATAATTATAAGGTTAAAGAAATAAGTAAGTTAATTTGAAGCCTACTGAGCCAACTGAAAACCAATCTCTCAGACGATCTTCAAAAACATAGCTATAAAGAATAGCCGGCCGAAATTTACCCCGTGTAAAATGCATGCTCCCATTAAATGTATTCCAATAGTGATGTTCCGACTTATAAAAAGCCTTATTATCGTGATAGCGACCAATCCATTCACCCACGAAAGCAACGGCTCCAAAATTATAGCCAGCCCCCAATGAATACTTGTAGAACAATTCTCTTTTGATTTCCTCGGAATGAATAATAAACTGTGGACCGCCACTGATTGAATAGATCAATCCTTTTGAAGAGTATTTACCAAACACCACCTCCGAAGTGACGGAAGTCCCATTGGCAACATACTTCTGAAGATTTAAAAGCTCGCCTCTTTTTAAAAGGAAACTATCAAAGCGATTGCTACCTGAAGTAGGCAAGTAAATTGTATTGTACCATTGTAACTCGCCACTTTCAAAGCTCCATTTAGTAACAGCTCCTACTCCTATATTTCCGAATCCCTTATCGCTAATGGGATAATCATAAATAAACAATGGATCGTCATAATCAGGAGGCAGATTTATATCAATAATATAATTGGCAAACACATATGGAACAGATGTGACTAACGACCAACGATCGGATATGGGATAGGAAAAAGATAAATCGTAAATACCAGAATGAATGGCCTGATCCTTAGTATCGGCAAATGAGGGATGAAGAAAGCGCAATTCCAGGCGAGGAACTTTTTCAACTGATTCTTGTATCTGAAAGCTTTGACCATGCAGATTTACACACAACATCAATAGGGTTAAATAACCCAATAAAAACTGCTTCATAGATGGCTATAAAAATAGAATGCGATAAACAATTTAAATAATCATAATTTATACGCAAAAATAATAGAATAAATGAGGAAGTATGCTCCTGCTCGATTTTCAGGGAGGTAATCGATAGACAATAATTATTTTTCCCAGTCAAATTAGGCCTTGCGTTGCGAGTATATAAAATAGAAAAAAAAGTGAAAAAAGCAAACTTTTCAGCATGCCCGACAACATGCTAATAAACCTCTCCGGCTATTGATTTTCATTTACTAAAGCATTAATTTTAATTTACGCTTGCAAACAGAGATTAAGATATTAGATCTGATCTTTATCCAAAGAGTTGCAAATACTGAATATTAGAAGTGAACGAAAACTGTCCAACGCTTCGGACAGAAACACTTTTTAAGAATAGTGATCGAACTTGGGGTGGTTGATTTCCTTTTTTTGCAGTAGCTAAATATAGTACATAGGATTACCTGTTGTGCTCCAACTATCGCTGTCGGTAAGAAGAAAAAACGAACCAACCTTGAAGCAAAAGGCATTCAACACGATGCATGAGTAAAAACAATATTAACCATCAAACATCCACTGAACATGAGACACATTGAATCCACTATCAGCGAGGCTCCTATCCGAGAAGCCCAATACGATCAGCTTACCACCATGCAATCGAAAGTATGGCCAATTCTAAAGCAGTTAAATTATAAAAGTCGCGTTCAATTAAACACTATTATTGGCAACCAAACCGTTGATTTCTACTGCCCCAACCTTAAGTTAGCCATTATTATTCGCACGTCCGATATTACCGGTTCTACACGCGAAGCGTATGAAGAGTATTTTAATCGAATGGATATAAAAGTCATCTTTGTGAGCTACGTAGACATGCTATTACACGCCAAAGATTCGAGAAACAAGTTGATGAGTCAACTAATCCAACGTCAGCGTGAATTCTAAAAAGAAAATGTAAAAAAATTCACCACCAATTCGATAAACAGGGGGCACTGCATATGCGGAGGCTCCCTGTTTTTTGTTTTAAGCTCTCCTGCTACTTTTTTATCGGTTCAATTTAGTACACCCATAAGACATATGTCGTCTAATTTTTTTATCTTGAAATTGTCCCACATGTTGTTCTATTTTAACCTGATTTATGAAAAGCCTACCGCTCTTTTTCATACTTTGGCTAGTGTGCCTGCCTATTTATGCGCAAAAAAAAAGTGTCCCGGCCCACTCCATTTCATGGCCACTAAACATCGATGGTGTTTTAGATGAACCGGTTTATCAACTGGCACATTCCGCGAAAGACTTTGTACAATTGGCGCCTTATAATGGGATTCTATATTATATCGATACAATAATCGAAAACAAAAGACGAAAGGATAAAACACAAAGTCTTTCTATAAAATAGACATTATAAATTTAAAAGTAAAGATTTTAGCAATGTTATATAGCATACGGATGTACAGATTATGACATTGACTTTCCGCATTGTATTACCGAAATTGTTGTTACTTCTTTTATCACCGGGAAAATTCCTACTCTGAAAAATAGTTTGGTGATTCGGTCGCAGCCGATCACCTCAGTTTACTCCCGACAAAATGGATTGTTTTTATCACTCCAAAGCGAACAATAAAGAATAAAACACAACACTAAATCTCGCGATGTATGAAAATCAATGATCTTTCCATCAAAACCCGCTTAACGATAGGCTTTTCGTTTATTATTGCATGTGTCATCGTTATTGGCATCATTGGCTACACAGGCCTCCAAAACATCCGTCGACAAGCAAATATTGTTGAAAAATTAAACCATGCGGAGAAGGAACTCTTACAAGCTCGATTACGAGTGGTCTATTTCATGAAATATGCGAATCATGAAGTAGCAAAAGCCTCTCGCACCAACATGAAGGAAGCCATCACACAAATCAATCAGGTTAAGATAGACCTCCCCAAAAGGCAGGAATCGCTTGCACAGATCGTTGAAAACATTACACTATACGAACAGACCTTTGAAAACTATGCAAATCTGGAGACAACCAAAAAAGCTACATTAGATGAATGGTTTGCAGTTGGCGTGGACGTTGGTAAAAAAGTGGCCGAACTGGCCAATGATGCGCATCAAAACACGTCTAAGATTGCTATAATGGATGCACACGCGAACCTCCGAATCGAATCCTGGAAATTTATTGCTTTCCCCACGGACTCCAAAGGCAAATACCATGAGCAATATGCCAAAAACATTCTCAACAGACTGAATAACTGCACATCCTTGCTGCAAAAGATGGAATCCGTGGCTCCAAATGCCCAATATCTCAATCAATTGGTACAAGCCAATCAAGAGTACAAACGTTACCATGATAAATTCCTGGTTTATGGGGATAAAATTAAACAGCAAAGCGAAGCGCTTTTTGCAATGCAAAGACAAGGTGCTTCTGTACTTGACGCTGCTTCCGGGTTAGCAGAATATGCTAAAACAGAACAACAGCGGGTCATCACCTCTGCTTCGATGATGGGATTAATTGTGTTGATTTTCTCCATTCTAGCAGGCATCCTGTTTAGCCTGGTTACAGCCAGTAGCATCACAGTTCCGATTTCCAAAGGTGTGAAATTAGCGCAAGCCCTAGCCAAAGGAGACTTGAGTCAGAATTATGAAACTACCCGTAAAGATGAGCTCGGTCAACTGGCCTGTGCGCTGAATACCATGTCAAAGAAATTACGGGAGGTCATTTCGGAAATTATGGCGGGTGCGCATCAGTTAAATGCTGCAGGTATCCAATTTAATAGTACATCGCAGGATATTTCGCAGGGAGCCACTGAACAAGCATCGGCGCTTGAAGAACTATCCTCCACCATGGAAGAAATTTCTGCCAACATCAAACAGAATACAGATCATGCTTCAGAGACTGAAAAAATATCCACCTCGGTGGCTGCTGATATCCAATTGGTCAATGACAAAGCCCAAAAAGCACTGGAAGCCAATAAAACAATTGCCAATAAAATCAATGTGATTACGGAATTGGCCTTCCAAACCAATATTCTGGCCCTGAATGCCTCCATTGAAGCTGCCAAGGCGGGCGAACACGGAAGAGGCTTTAGCGTAGTGGCTGCTGAAGTGCGGCAATTAGCTGAAAAAAGCCAGTTTGCGGCAGACGAAATTGTAGACCTGGTGAACGAAAGTGTAAGCATGACAGTGAGCGCCGGTGAAAACCTCGATGCCTTAGTCCCTGCCATCAATAAAACAAGTCAATTGGTACAGGAAATATCAGCCGCGGGTATGGAATTGGATTCCGGTGTAAATCAAATCAATGAGGCGTTGCAGCAAATGAACATGACCACCAGTCAAAATGCCGCTGGAAGCGAAGAGCTGGCAGCTGGCGCGGAAGAACTTTCCGGACAATCACGTCAATTATTACACCTCACCAACTATTTTAATCTGGATGAGAAAAAAACGAAACAACAACCAGTGGCAATAACCGATCGGAAACTGGCATCACAGCAACAAATAGCTCATTCGTCGAACAAAGACACCAATATTAATTGGGTCAGTAATCCGCTTCCAAAAACAGACACGAAAAAAAAGTCAAAATCTCACACTGTTGATAGTGGAGCTGCTTCATCAGATGACAACTATGAAGTATTCTAATATTCAACAAGTAACATAAATTAATAGTCCAAAGTGCTTATGTCCGCCAGACGGTATAAGCACTTTCTAGTGGAAATCAATTAAACTATTCGATAATTTTTGTACTTTTAAACTATAACAAGTTGAATCATGATTTACTGTTTACTTTAAATATTCCTCATATGCGTACGCCAGGTTTAATTCTGATTTTCACAATCACCACGTTGGTTGCACATGCTCAATACAGCCACCAACCCACAGATTCCATTAAAAATTACCATCAGTTATTATCAACTGCACTATCAATTAAGCTAAAAAACCCGGTCATTCAAACAGATTTCAAATCCATTAATTACCAGAAAAACGCGCGTGCTTTCTACATTCAATCGCACAACGGCATGTATGAGCAATACAACATTTCAGACCTGCAAACAACGCACTTACGAGCATGGAAAGGGCATTATCCGCAATCTGCCATTCAATTGCAATATGATGGAAACAACTTGCAAAAAGACAGCTTCAATCCCCATGGATCCTCAGACATCGGATCGGCACTTATCAATGGTGTATTAAATGGAATTATTTTAGGCAATAAATACTAATGCCTTGTCTTTGCGGGCTGATCACAGGTCCAGTTGATAAGCCCTGATTTCAGAAATACTTACAAAATGGAAGTAAAAGTACACAAGCTGGCGAAAGTCAGCTTTTTTATTATCCCTAAAACCGATCTCAAAAAAAACAGTATCTTTCGTGTTGAGGAAGAATAACTTTTGACACCTTAATCCAAAAACACGCCGGATTGAAGAAAAATATTCACCTAATATCCAATTCGATATGAAAGTATGGGGCACTATTCTGCTGGTAATAATTCCAATTCTCACCCTTGGTCAGGACATTTCGTATAATCCTCAGTATTCCAGCTTAATTCATAAAAAGCAACTCAGAAAACAGGTCTATACGCTAGCCGCGGATAGTCTGGAAGGAAGAGGAACAGGTCAACCAGGAATCACAAAAGCGGCTCAATACATCGCCTCCCAATTTGAAGAAATCGGTTTACGTCCCTTTAATGATACCACCTATTTTCAACCCCTACCCCTATGGCAATGGCATTGGGGAGATTGCTTCTTAGCCATCGACCATCAGCGTTTAACCAACTATGAAGAGATGGTTTATTTATCCTATACACCAATCGATTCAATGATTACAGCTCCATGTATGTTTGTAGGCTATGGGACTCATTTGGATGGATTAGACTTAGAAGGAAAAGTGGCCTTTGCTTTTGTCGAAAACCTCCGAAGCTGGTATCAACTCTCCAATACCTTGAAGAAAAAAGGGGTAGCTGCAATTATAATCGCCAATCCCACCAACACAAACCAATTTGATGCCATTAAAAGGCAACAAAAACAATTCAATGAAAACAGACCTGTATTCGAAGAGCTTCCTACCTTTTCAGCTTATCAAACAAAAACCTTTGCTGTCCATGCAGAATTGGCGAATTCTCTTTTCGGATTATCTGTTGATAGTCTATTACATCGTAATTCCACCCCAATTTTATCTCAATTACCAACACCACAGGTCTCATTTCAGTGTCCGGTGATTGTAGAAGAATTCACGACTAAAAATGTGGCTGGCTACCTTCCAGGCACAACAACGGACCATGAAACCCTGATCATCACTGCTCATTATGACCACCTCGGCAAGGAAGGCGATCGCCTATTCCCGGGAGCCGATGATAATGCCTCTGGTACCGCCGCCTTATTGGAATTAGCCAGGGCCTTTTCCCAATTACCCGAAGTACCGTCGAAACACATCGTGTTCATGGCTACAACCGCCGAAGAAAAGGGACTGTTGGGCGCTCACTACTTCGTGGACCATCCTGAATTTCACACCTTTGATCTGAAGGCGAACATCAACATTGACATGATTGGCAGACGCGATTCAACCCACAAAAAAAACTATATCTATTTAATTGGCACCCGGCATCATCCCGAGTTTATGGAATTGCACAAAAAAGCCAATACACTGGTGGATTCGCTGCAATTAGATTATGCCTACGATAACCAGACGGGATTTGGCAACTTTCTGAATCTATCGGACCATTATGCGTTTCATAAAAATAACATCCCCATCATTGCCTTTTTTGGCGGTTTGCATGCAGATTATCACAAAATCAGTGATACCCCAGATAAGATTGAATTCACCGAGATGACCAATCGTGTTCGACTGATTTTTGCTACCGCCTTTTTAGCGGCCCAAAAAACGGCTTTTAACCAATAAAATGACATTTCCCATAGGGAAGGTGGCGCAAACACACTATTTTGGTGCACGTTTGAAAATAATTTAATTGTATAGATATGTCAAAGATTTCAGAAACGATTAAAAGCTTTCCAAAAGTATTTTGGGTTTCCAACACAATGGAACTTTTTGAAAGATGGGCCTGGTATGGTTTTTACATGGCTTTTGCACTTTACCTGGTTAATTCGAAAGACACCGGCGCCTTAGGATTTACAGCAGCCCAGAAAGGCTCCATAATGGGAACAGGCTCCGCGCTACTTTATCTTCTTCCCCTGTTCACAGGTGCTATTGCCGATCGAATAGGCTATAAAAAAGTTCTTCTTCTATCCTACACCATGTATGTTACAGGCTATTGGATGGTGGCAACATTTGACACCTACATCATGGTTTATGCATCGTATATCTATCTGGCAGTAGCCGGAGCACTATTCAAGCCTATCATTTCAGCTATGATATCCAAAACAACCAATTCACAAAACTCTTCCATTGGATTTGGTATTTTTTACATGATGATCAATATTGGGGGATTTATTGGGCCGTTTATCGCTGGTGCTATTTACCAGAAAAGCTGGGATTGGGTCTTCTATATTTCCATGATAACCATATCTATAAATTACATCTTCGTTTTGTTCTTTTTCAAAGAGCCTGGACGCGTTAAAACTGAAAATAATGAACCCCTAGGGCAGGTATTTTTACAATCACTTAAAAACATCTGGATTACTCTAATGGATTGGAAGTATGTCATTTTTCTGGTAATCATGATCGCATTTTGGACCGCCTTTAACCAGCTATATTACGCATTTCCGGTATTTGTCAATGATTGGGTAGACACCTCCAACCTATATAATGCACTGCACAGCGTTTGGCCTTGGTTAGCTGAAAGTATTGGTACAAAAGAAGGGACAATCACGGCAGTTACAATAGGTAGTTTAGACGCATTCTTCATCATTCTATTCCAAATCTGGATTTCCGGCTTAGTTATGCGCTATAAACCTCTGAACGCAATGATCAGTGGTATCCTGGTCTTAGCAATTGGAGTAGGAATGATGTTTGCATTTCAAAACAGTTGGTTCATAATTATTGGTATTCTGATCTTTAGCATAGGAGAAATGGCCAGTAGTCCGAAGTTTACAGAATATGTGGGAAGTATTGCCCCCGCTGACAAGAAAGCACTATATATGGGAACCTCCTTTTTGCCAATTGCAGCAGCCCATAAATTGGCCGGAACTTTATCAGGGGATATTTACGACAAAGCTTCTGGTAAATTAACCCTGCTTAAAGAAGAAATTGCAAAACGAGGATTAAACATTCCGGAGGTTTCTGATTCATTCAGCAAGAATGACTATTGGCACAAAGCTATGGAATTGACTGGTATGAATGACTCTGAATTAACTAATTTCATTTGGCACAATTACAATCCATCAAAAATATGGATGTTGTATGCGGGTATTGCTTTTGGGGCTGTGGTGGCCTTGTTTTTATACGATAAACTGATTTTGAAATCAAAATCATAAAAAACGTAGTCAACCCGATTATTTAGGCGACCCAAAACGGTCGCCTTTTTTTGTTCAAAATGCTGTACCATCGGGTTCATATCATTAAAGATATAATATCTGGTATTGCCATTGGAAGAAAGCCTACTTGCTATTCAAGGCTATATCTGACCCTACCCACTGGGCTAAACAAGTAGGCAATTTACACCTGCAAATATACCTACTAGCGTAAAGCCTACTTCGACTGCTTGAAAAAGCCTACTTTCTTCCAAAAAGCAATTTAGCGATATACTTGGAATACAGATGACTTAGAAACAAAACAATTAATGGCCTGATAAATAGTCAGAAATAGAAGTTGGGCTTACGAGACCTGATGTAGCAAAACAGCCATCCCATTCTAATAGTTTTCGTATTTTTGCCTAAAATAGAATTGAATGATACGAGGAGCATATGCCCATTTAAGTCCGCTTACTAAGATTATCCTGTTACTCATCCTGATATTGACATGTGGCTTAGTTTCCATTTCTACCATGGCATTGATGGCAGGTCCTCATTTTGATGTGGATGCCACTTCGTTGGAATCCATGCGTGAAAATATTGGCTTTATGAAGGGATCACAGATCATTCAAAGCATCTTTATTTTTGTCATTCCTTCCTGGATCTGTTCCTATTTGTTCTTTTCTAACCCCAAAGCGGTAATGCCGGGGACCAGGAAAATCAATTGGCAATTACTGCTTTTCCCGATATTAATCATGGTCTTCGGTCAGCCATTCATAGGCTGGTTAGGCTGGTTAAATCAACAGCTCACCTTGCCCGATAGTTGGGACGTTCTCTACCAATGGATCAGTAGCAAGGAGGAAGAACTTAAGGAGTTGACGCAATTATTTATCTCCAATGAACATTGGACCGATATACTTATAAATACCCTCATGCTGGCAATCATCCCGGCTATTGGCGAAGAATGGTTATTCAGAGGGGTCCTACAAAGTCAGCTAACAGATTGGTTGAAGTCGGCACACCTGGCGATTTTTATCACCGCGGTCATCTTTAGTGCCATTCACATTCAGTTTCTGACCTTCCTACCACGCTTCGTGCTGGGTTTGATGCTGGGCTACATGTTAGTATTCACTAAAAACTTGTGGATTCCCATCATCGCTCACTTCACCAATAATTTCATGGCATTGATGGTTTTTCAATACTACCAAACCACTGATCCTACTGTTAATCCATTGGACACGGAGGTGATAAAACCTGATGGAATGGGCATCATTATCAGCCTGGGATTGATATATGCCTTGATGTATCTTCTAAAGCAAAGGGCCGAATTATCAGTTCATAGGCACTAACCCAATTGTTCTTTTTCGTGCTTGCGCAATAGGTAAACGATGCCATAGGCTGCTGCCTTTTCGCGCTTTTCATCGCCGGTTAAATCTTCAAATTTAGCTTCTATTTCATTCCAAATCTGGACAATCATATCATCGGTACGGCTGCGCAATTCAATGACGCGATCATGCATTTTTTGGGTAGTCACAAGGAGGTTTTTGTGATTATTAAAATATTCCCGAAACTTCTCATACTTCACCTTCACCATGGCAATACTGGGATTATAAATGCGTGTTCCTCCCATCATCGCCCGTTTTTCCTCACCTTGAATCACCTTCTCGCCTACCTGCATGAGATTTTGTTCGGTTCCTAAATCAGGCACTGCTTTTTCATCAATATCCAATCCATAAGAAGGTCGCACTTCCGGTTTGATCTCCCCTCTTATAATACATAAATTCAGGACTTGTATAAAATGAGACACATACAAACGAGTCACCTTAAATTGATCAGCCAACAACTTACCATATTTCGCTTGCCTTTCCTTACTAAAATTGTATTGATTGATAGCCTGTTCGTATTGTGGAAGAAATCCTTTTAACTCTAAAAAAAGCTTTTGTGAAAAAGCCAGTTCAAACGGATTCATTTCAGATCCCTTTTTTAAGGCTGCATTCAAAGCCCGTAAACGGGCCTGATCAGTATTTGGAAGGCGACGATATGGCATGCTAACAGGTTTTAAACAGGAACTATTCGCACCTAAAATATAAAAAATAAGGCCCAACTGCAAGTCTAACCACAAGGCATATTACCGAAAACAGCTCAAAATCATAAGTTCAAAGGCCTCAATACACTTGGCTATTCATCCTGTATACCGCACTGTTCATAAAGAATTTACAAGCATTGATAAAATAAACAAGCATCGCAAAATATTTACATTTTTTCACAAAATGATAATAATCCGTTGGCAAAGCAATCATAATTGAGCGTTTCAGCATAAAAAAAGGGTCGTGCAACACGACCCTTTCCTATATTTATATAGACATGCTTAGTCTTGCAATTTTGCTTTCAAAAATTCGCGGTTCAAACGGGCAATATTGGCAATGGAAACGCCTTTTGGACATTCCACTTCACAAGCACCGGTATTGGTACAGTTACCAAAACCTAACTCATCCATTTTAGCCACCATGTTCTTCGCACGACGCGCCGCTTCAACTTTACCTTGCGGCAATAAGGCCAGGTGACTGACTTTAGCCGAAACGAATAGCATAGCTGATCCGTTTTTACAAGTGGCCACGCAAGCACCACATCCAATACACGAGGCCGCATCCATGGCTTCGTCCGCATCAATTTTTGAAATTGGAATCGCATTCGCGTCCGGCACCCCCCCAGTACTCACCGATGTATAACCACCAGCAGCAATGATTGTATCGAATGCATTACGGTTCACAATTAAATCCTTAATAACCGGAAAACCAGCTGAACGCCATGGTTCAATTGTAATGGTCTCACCATTTTTGAATTTACGCATGTGTAACTGACAGGTGGTTACATCATCATCCGGTCCATGAGGGCGCCCGTTGATGTACAATGAACACATGCCACAAATGCCTTCGCGACAATCGTGATCAAATGCGACTGGTTCATTTCCTTCGTTAACCAACTGCTCATTCAGGATGTCCATCATCTCAAGGAATGAACTATCGGTAGATACTTTCTCTAATTTGTATGTTTCATAACGACCCTTCTCTTTAGCTCCGTTCTGACGCCAAACCTTAAGAGTCAAATTTATATTGTTTTCCATTTTTCTCTGTTTAACAAGTGAACATTAATGACCTACGAGATTATTTGTAGTTACGTTGAGCAACTTTTACAACTTCAAAAGTCAATTCTTCTTTATGCATGATAGGTGCCTTATCCGGACCTTGATATTCCCAACAGCCGGCGTAAGTAAATTTATCATCCTGACGAAGTGCTTCACCTTCTTCGGTTTGATACTCTTCGCGGAAGTGGCCGCCACACGATTCTTCGCGGTGTAGGGCATCACGGGCCATCAAATCACCTATTTCAATAAAGTCAGCTAAACGAGATGCTTTCTCCAACTCCACATTCATGCCTTCTCCTGAACCAGGAATACGCACATTGCTGTAGAATTCTTTCTTAATGGCTGCAATTTTCTCGATAGCTTGCTCCAAACCTTGTTTATTACGCGCCATACCCACGAAATCCCACATCACCAATCCAAGTTCTTTATGGATGCTATCAACAGAACGGTTACCCTTAATCGCTAGTAATTTCTCAAATTTTGCTTTTGCTTCTTTTTCAGCTTCCACGAATTCCTTCTCATCACCATTCATGCGAGGTGTGGAGATATCATCAGCCAAATAGTTCTGAATGGTATAAGGAAGTACAAAATAGCCATCTGCCAAACCCTGCATCAAAGCCGAAGCTCCCAAACGATTTGCACCGTGATCGGAGAAGTTGGCTTCACCAGCAGCAAATAAACCAGGAACGGTTGTTTGCAATTCATAATCCACCCAAATTCCACCCATCGTATAGTGGATAGCAGGATAGATCATCATAGGTGTATCGTATGGATTGTCATCCACAATCTTCTCGTACATCTGGAATAAGTTTCCGTAACGGGCACGGATGGCATCCTCACCTAAACGCTCAATGGCGGATTTAAAGTCAAGGTACACGGCTAAACCAGTAGCGCCGACACCAAAACCAGCATCGCAACGTTCTTTCGCAGCACGTGAAGCTACATCACGAGGCACCAGGTTACCAAATGCCGGGTAACGACGCTCCAAATAATAATCCCGGTTTTCTTCAGAGATCTGAGTCGGCTTCAATTTACCGGCACGGATGGCCTCCGCATCTTCTTTCTTCTTAGGTACCCAGATACGCCCATCGTTACGCAAGGATTCTGACATCAACGTTAACTTCGACTGGAACTCACCATGAACAGGAATACAAGTTGGGTGAATCTGAGCAAAACAAGGGTTGGCAAAAGCGGCCCCTTTCTGGTATGCTTTAATGGCTGCAGAACCATTAGATCCCATTGCGTTTGTAGACAGGAAGAAGGCATTACCATAACCACCGGTAGCCAATACCACCGCATGAGCAAAATGACGCTGGAATTCACCAGTCACCAAATCACGGGCAATCACACCACGTGCTTTGCCGTCCACCATTACGATGTCAACAATCTCAGTACGCGTATATAAATCAACGGTGCCCGCATTTACCTGACGCATTAGAGCCTGGTAAGCACCAATCAATAACTGCTGACCTGTTTGTCCTTTGGCATAAAAGGTACGGCTTACCTGCGCACCACCAAAGGAACGGTTATCCAATAAACCACCATATTCGCGTGCAAAAGGAACCCCTTGTGCCACACATTGGTCGATGATATCATTACTTACTTCAGCCAGACGGTGTACGTTTGCCTCACGCGCCCGGTAGTCACCACCTTTTACAGTATCGTAGAATAAACGGTGAACCGAGTCACCATCATTGGGATAGTTTTTGGCCGCATTGATACCTCCCTGTGCTGCAATAGAGTGCGCACGACGAGGTGAATCCTGGATGGTGAAGTTTTTTACATTAAATCCCATTTCACCAAATGAAGCAGCTGCCGAAGCGCCTGCCAAACCAGTTCCAACAACAATAATATCAAGCTTACGCTTGTTAGCAGGGTTCACCAGTTTTTGACCGGCTTTATAATTAGACCACTTTTCGGCTACTGGCCCTTGTGGTATCTTTGAATCTAAATTAATCATAGTGTGATACTTTTAGGCTATACTATTGAAAAAATGCAAATTGTAAAATCGCAATGGATGCGAAACCAAGTCCTACAATCCAGGCAAAGGCAATACCAATGACTGTCCAACGTTTACGCCAGATATTGTTGCTCAAACCAAGTGTTTGAAACGCTGACCAGAAACCATGCGTTAAGTGAATGGTCAATCCTAATGCCCCAATCACATACAAAGCCACACGCCACACTTCGCTTAATGCCCCATTAACCAATGCATAAGTATTGTGCATTTCAACACCATCAATGGTGATTGGTTCAGCAGTGTGAGTAATTTGCAGTGGCACCCAAAAATCAATCAAATGCACTACTAAGAAAGCCGAAACAGTTAGCCCTAACACAAACATGTTTTTTGAAGCCCACATCACATCCTGTGTTTTGTTACCTGATGCATACTTTGCAGAACCACGCGCTTTATTATTTTGCGCAGTAATAATTGCCGCATAAATGATGTGGATAATGAAACCACCAAATAGCACAGGCTGCAAACCATACTTAATCAATGGCAGGGCCATAAAATGAGCCGCTACATTAAACATCTGCCCACCATCCGGCACAAGTAGCAACAAGTTAATGGAAAGGTGAACGATCAAGAAAATCACCAAAAAAAGCCCTGACAAACTCATCAGTAACTTTCTTCCAATTGAGGAACCAAAAATAGTACTCATAGGAATCCTTTTAAAATTTATTTATCTGTTTAAAACTAATTGTTATTTAAAGCCTGCAAATGTAGGTTTGAAACCCGCTATGCACAAACAATAATAAAGAAATAAATCTATATTTATATCAATTCTAAGTAACCAGCCTGCTTGTTATTTCTTTTTAATCTATTTTTAACATTTCTTATTACATTTTAAAGATAATAATTCAGACAAATTTATCTTATTTTGTTCTTTACTGGAACATCTTAAGCAAAAAAACTTTCTTAAGTAAATAATTGATTTGAAAGCAACTAAAGTTAACTATTTTTTTTCGGGAAAATCAAAGTCACAGACCGTTGTATTACTCCATGGTTACCTGGAGAACCAACACATCTGGGATGATTACCTGGTTTTACTCGACCAATACAACCTCCTGATTCCCGATTTGCCTGGCTTTGGAGAAAGTTCAATACGAAACCTGACATCGCCGTCTTACATATCTGATACCTCCATATTGTTAATCGATTTATTAACGGAATTAGAAGTAGAAACATTCCATTTAGTGGGTAATTCCATGGGCGGGTATGTAGCTCTCGAAATCGCCTCCCGAATACCCCAAGCCATCAAAAGCCTCTGCTTAATAAGCGCCACCCCATTTTCCGATTCAGCCCTCAAATTAAAACAGCGTAACCGGGAACTTAAATTTCTGGATCTGGGAAAAAGAGAACTGCTTTTGCAATTATTCATCCAACAACAGGAGAATGAAAAATTGCAACACTATTTTAAAATGTCCACTTCAGTTATTAGTAAGGCAACCATGAAATGTGCAATAACTGGTATTAAGAACCGGGAAGACCATCAAACCATGCTCCAAAATCCACTATTCCCCATTGGAGTTATTTATGGTGGAAATGACTCGGTAATTCCTATAAACAATCTAAAATATTATCTTAGTCAACAACCTAACATTGCTCAGTTAGAACTTGCCAACACAGGTCATATGGCAGCCTTTCTAAAGCCAGACATCATCATTCACAGCCTCTGTAACTTTTTTACAAACAAAATCTTATCGTGAAAATAAAAATTATTTTCACCTTGGAAAGTAATTTTTTTTTCCCATTTTTGCGGTGCTTAAAAAAGCATTATGAGGATTTTAAGGCCGCTACTACAGTTTAAAGGGGAGCAAACAAACAGGAAGAAAGTCGCCAAAAATCCCGATCAAGCCAAAGCTAACAAACAGTTCATACATGCCATTGTCAATAAGCAAGGCATACTGGATGAGATGAGTCCTTCTTTTATTGACTTATCCGGGTATCCTAAGAACTATTTGAAGGGAGGCATGTTGAATCGGGTACTCACTTCTTCGTCAGCTCATCAAATCAGACGGGTGATTCGTCGCTTATCTGAAAGCCATTCGTATGCCTCCTGCGAAATGACCTTGATTACAAAATCCGGGGACTACATAGACTTGCAAGCTTTGTGCTACTTAATAAGTGAGAAAACCACTGAGCGAATATTTCTATTCCTAAAAAATAACAATCCAGATAACAAACTGGTAGATGAGCTTTTTACACAGAAAGAACATTTCCGATTGGTGGCAGAACATACAGCGTATGTGCAAATATTGTTGGATAGCAACATCAATTCCCTGTTTATAAGTCCATCGGCAGAAAGCTTATCGGGCTACCCTATTGACAGCATTAAACACCAAGATTTATACAGTTTGGTGCATGCTGAGGATGTGAATACTTTATGGGAAGTGATGAATGATCCGGAGATCATAGAGAAACAATCTCTTCAATTCCGAATTAAACATCAAGATGGCTACTTTGTACCGGTTGAATGTCACATCCATAAAATATATGGTGATTTCGGAGCACCGGACTACTATGTATTGAATCTGCACGATATCAGTAAACAAAAACAACATGAACAGGATCTGATCCGGGCCAAGAAAAAGGCAGAGCTATCCAATGAAATAAAAAACAACTTCTTAACCTCTGTGACCCACGAGTTAAGAACACCTCTCAATGCCATTATCGGATTTTCCAGAGTGCTGGATCAAAACCAATTTGATCCCGAATCCATGAAACAGATTAAAGCCATTGAGTCCAACGGCTTACAACTTTTAGGATTGATTGATAACATTCTGGACTTTACCTGTCTCAATGCATCCTACTACAAAATAATACCCGTGGAGATCGATCTGGATGCTTTCTTCCGCAAATTAGCACCTAAAGTACGATCGGATCAAAAAAAGTTTGATAAGGAAAATCTGGAGATTATTGCCGAATGGGAAATGGATCAAGCTTATCCAACCATTATTTCTGACAGCCAGTTGCTACTGAAAATATTTGTCAATCTATTGGACAACGCCATCAAATTCACACGTCAAGGCTTTGTTAAATATGGATGTCGCCCTTACGGAGTCCGCCAATATATGTTTTTCGTGGAAGATTCTGGCATTGGTATCCCAGATGATTACCAAGATATTATCTTTGAAAAATTTCGCCAGATGGATCAATCCATGTCGCGGGAATTTGGCGGCATGGGTATTGGCTTAACTGTTACCAAACAGATGGTTGAGCTATTGGGAGGTGAGATTTGGGTAAAATCGGAGAACGGCAAAGGATCCTCCTTCTATTTCACCTTACCGATTACTTTTCGTAACACCTTATCTTCAGTTCTTTAATATTCACAAGCGTGCGGATTTTTTTGTATTCTTCTAAAGTTTCCTATTTTTGTTAGAAAGAATAGTTTAAACGCAATCTTACTGATCATGCAAGAAGAAATTGAAATGATACTTGACGATGCGAAACAACGCATGTCAAAATCGATTGAGCATTTAGATACTGAACTTGGAAAAATCCGGGCCGGAAAAGCCAATCCAAAGATGTTGGATAGTGTTTTGGTCGATTATTATGGCAGCATGACGCCACTAAGCCAAGTAGCTAACGTTAGCACGCCTGATCCGCGTACCATTGCCATTCAACCCTGGGAGAAAACCCTCATCGGGGCCATTGAAAAAGCCATTATGGCTGCCAACCTGGGAATGAATCCCGATAACAATGGTGACTTGATTCGCATCAACGTACCACCATTGACCGAAGAGCGTCGCCGCGACCTGGTAAAGCAGGTTAAAAAAGAATGCGAAGATGCCAAAGTGAGCATTCGCAACATCCGCCGCGAAAATATTGAGGAGTTGAAAAAAATGAAAAAAGACGGACTCTCTGAAGACTTGGAAAAAGATGCAGAAGGAGAAGTTCAAAAGATAACTGACAGCTTCAGCAAAAAAATAGACGAGCTGTTTGCCATTAAGGAAAAAGACGTTTTAACCGTGTAATTTTTATGCGCTTACAAGATCCCGCTTTGGGCGGGATTTTTTTTATCCTTTATTTCGGAGATCAGCTATGACCTGCATAAATCTTTTCACGCGCAGGCCGTCAACCGGCTGGTTCCAACGACCAGATTCCTTAAAATAGGAACCGATAATAAATGCATCAGCTAAACTCCAATACTGATTAATATTATCCATTGTTATACCGGAACCGATCAAAAGCGGAACGGAGACATTTTTTCTAACCTTTACCAGTTCATCGTCCGAAGCTGGTGCTCCCGTAGAAACGCCGGTAATAATTAGTCCATCACTTAAGAAGAATTCAGCCGCTAAGGCTTGTTCGGCAATGGTAAGATCAGCCGTAATGGCATGCGCAGAATGCTTCTTTTGAACATCCGTAAACAATTGAATTTGCTCTGCTCCAATTTGCTTTCGATACCGCAAAAGCGAACCCGCACAACCATCCATTAATCCCTCATCAGCTACATGGGAAAATACAAATGCCTCGGCCCGAATAAAACTCAAATCAGTGGCTAAAGCGACAGCCAAGGCCTCCCGATTGGCACCTGCCAGAATTTGTAGCCCTATGGGTAAGTCCACCGCACTTTTAACTGCCATACACACGGCCGTCAGCGTTGCAACAACCTCAGGTCCAACCTTGCGGTTCAAATAAGGAATGTCATGCATGTTTTCAAGCATAATGGCATCCACTCCATTTTGTTCGTAGATTTTTGCTTCATCTACTGCCTGCTGAATGATTTCGCTAACGGGATATTTATTCAGTGGAGTCCCCGGTAAGGCCTGCACATGCACCATCCCGATGATGGTTTTTCGGGGATTGTGAGTAGAAACAATCTGCATCGCACTAAAGGTTTAAGCTTATCCAGGAATTTGCAATTAAGACGCCTTTCCGTTACCAGGTACAAATTTATTGATGGTCAACAACAAATCCTCATAACCAATGGGCTTGGCAATGTAATCATCACAACCTGCCAATTTCGACTTCTCTTTCTCTTCCGACATGGCGTAGGCCGTTTGCGCAATCACCGGTACATGGCGACTGATGTTTTTTATCTCCCGCGTGGCACTGTATCCATCCATCAAAGGCATCTTAATATCCATCAACACCAGATCGATGTTGTTGACTTTTTTAAAAACCTCCACGGCCTCTTTCCCATCGCGCGCCCAGATTAAACTCGCATTTGAAAGTGCCAACGCCACTTCAATGTATCTAAAGTTATCTTCCTCATCTTCTGCCACCAGAAAAGTTTTGCCTTCCCAGTTAAATTCGCTGACCGACTCCTGCTTTTCAACCACCGTCTTGGCTTGAGGCGCCAAGCGATGAAATGGGAGTGTAAAATAAAAGGTCGTTCCCACCAGCGGTTCGGATTCCACCCAAATATCACCACCCATCAATTCAACCAGATGTTTGGCAATGGACAACCCGATTCCGGTACCGCCATACAAACGCTGCTTATCGTTATTGAATTTCGAAAAGCGATCAAAAATATCATCTTCTTTTCCTTTGGGCAGTCCGATTCCGGTATCCTTCACATAAAAACTCAGGAACTGATCATCTTTTTGCTCATAGCCAAACTCCACAAATCCACGTTCGGTAAACTTCACGGCGTTACCAACCAGGTTAATTAATATCTGTTGCAAGCGATGAGCGTCGGTTAAAACCATGACATCTTCATCACTGATACCTTCTTTCAAATACAGCTTCAAATTAAAAAGCCCCCGGCGCTTAATGTCATTGAAGAAAGATTCATAGACCTGCATCATGAGCTGATGCAATTTACACGGAGCGTTTTTGATTTGCAGTTGTCCACTATCGATTTTCGACACATCAATGATATCTTCCACTAAAGTGAGCAGGTTTTTACCATTGATTTTAATCAAATTCACAAATTCCTCTTTCTCGGCGGCATTTATTTCGGGATGCGACAACAGATTGGAAAACCCTAGAATGGCATTCATCGGTGTCCGGATCTCATGGGACATATTGGACAAAAAAGCTGTTTTTAAGCGGTCACTTTCTTCCGCTTTTCGCTTGGCCAAAGCTAAATCTTCATGTTCACGCCGTAACAGACGGCGGTACCGCTTTTCCTTCTCCAGGCTAAACATCAACCCGTTCAGCAAACTCACCAGTGGCAATAAAGTAACCATGTTAATCACCAAAAAGGAAATGGCCATTTGCACATAGTCATTTAAACTCAGGATGGGCTCGAAAGGCACTTCCAATCCCGGAAAGTAAAGCACTCCTCCAGTTACAGCCAGCGTTACCACAATCAACAAAATAGACCACCAGGCGCCTTTTTGCCCAACTAAAATACCCGACATCAGCGAATACGAAAACAAAAAGGCATATCCCAGAGCCGAGTTATTGCTTTCTAAGATAGCATAACTCCCAATCAAATAGATCAGGAATAATATCCAGGAAACCCGAAACTTTAAGGGCAAATTTCGAAGGGATGTTGCAGATAACGCAGAAAGAAACACAAACGCGGCAAAAGCGGCATATACATATTGCTGATGCTGCAGGAAGGTTAATTCATAAAAAAGAAATACAATTAACCCGATAAACAACAAGCCAACAGAGAAATAATGAAAAATTCGCTCGCGCCAATAATGCAGTCCCTCTCCTGAAGGTAATGAGGTGGGCCCCAACCTTCTCCTAATAAAAATATCTATACTTCTAAACAGCCTTGATGACGTAACGCTTCCCATAAAATGTTTTAGGTAACTAAGACCTTCTACCTTTCCCCATTATCACTTGCTTATCCCGCTAAAGTTAACTATTTCTCACAGTACGCCTAACTATTTACCGGGAAAATTATGATTTTTTATTAACACCTATTAACAACCGGCCATAAGTGTCGCTGCAAACCCCATGCTGCCTTCCATTTTACAAATTAAGACCAAAAGGTTCGACCCTCGGGACAGTTCCGGCACATCACTATTCTGGTCTTATCAAGCAGTATGCCTTTCTTAAATATAAGGTCTGTTTTTCCGCCAAACACAGCCTCGGCATCCGCTTGTAGCAAATTACCATAACTATATTCAGCATCTTTATCATAACAGCATGGACTAACATTACCGTCCCACGTTATGACTGCCGAATGCCATTGCCGCCAACAATGATTATACATCGAATTCTTTAACTCTTGTGTCTTATGGTTTTTATACCTGCTCAACAAGTTATCGGACGGGGGAGCCACTTCTTCTTTGCTGAACGCATTAAATTGAGCGGTCTTTATTTCCAACTTATCCACTCCCAGCTCATGGGCCAATTTCCGAATTGCCATCAACTCATGTTCATTGTGCCGAAACACCAAAAATTGCATGACAACCATTGGAAATCGTGTCTTAAGGCATTGCTTGGCCTTTACGACAGAGCGAATGCCCGATTTGACTTTGTCCAGTTGACCACCCACCCGATAGGTTGAATAGGTCGTTTGCGTGGCCCCATCCACCGAAAAGATGATTCGCTTTAACCCGGCCTTTACAATTCTTTCCGCTTTATAGTCATCAATAAAGTGCCCGTTGGTGGAAGTAGAGGTATAGATTTTCCGGGCATTGGCGATTTGAACCAGCTTATCGAAATGAGGATGCATGAAGGGTTCCCCCTGAATGTATAAATTCAGATACAGCAGATGAGCGGATAATTGCTCCACCATCCGTTGGAAATGCGCCACTTCCATGGTTCCACGAGGACGCTTCAATAAATTGGCTCCCGTAGGACATTCGGGACATTGAAGATTGCATATGCTGGTGGGCTCGATCGCTACCGCAATGGGCTTCCCCCAAACAACCACCCGCCGGGTGATGCGCCCCCACAGGTAGGCCAGGAACACCTTCACCGCATTGACCAGCCTCAAAAGAGTGAAGGCTTTTAGCAAAGCCTCCACCTCCCCTATTTTTACCTGAAAGCGCATGGCTTAATGCCCTTCCAGTAAATTCAGAATTTTATCCAGACGGGGCGTCAGAATAATTTCTGTTCTTCTGTTCTTTTGTAAGGCAATGGGTGTATTCGCATCCATCACCGGTAAATGCTCGCCTTTTCCCGCCGCTGAAATACGCTTAGGATCAATATTGCTCCCGGATAAGATAATCCGCACTACCGACGTAGCACGTTTTACACTCAAATCCCAATTATCTACCAAAAGCGCACTCTTAAAAGGGACCTTATCCGTATGTCCTTCCACCAAAATATCCACATCCTTGTTTTGCTCCAGGATACCGGCCAATTTTTTCAGCGCTGAAGCACCTTGACTATTCACCTCATAACTCCCGGACTTAAACAACAGTTTTTCTTCCATGGACACATACACTTTACCGTTTTTCATATGCACTTTTAACTCGTCACCCGAAAAACCGGTTAAGGCATCGCTCACACTTTGCCGCAAAGCCAGCATGGCCTCCTCTTTTTGCTTCAGTGCCTGTTCCAACTCAGCTAAGCGGGCATTTTGAGCCTGCATCTGACGCTGCGCCGTTTCCAACTCGGCGATGGTGGCCTGCAAACGTTTCTTTTTATCCGTTAACTCCCGTTCCGAGCCGATCAACTCATCTTCGCGTGTCTGCAAGTCCTCCTGTAACTTTTGCAGGTAAGCCATCAAATCGCGCGACTCCCCATCACCACTACCTGTTTGCAACAGCTTTAATGCGTCGTTATATTTCGCTAACAAATCGTCATACTGAGCCCCTTTCTGATGAACAAGCCGATTCAAAGCCACCTCTTCTTCTTTAAGGCCGGAAACTTCTTTTCGCAATCGCTCCACTTCAGCCGTTAATTCGCGGCTACCAACGGTTAACGCATCATTTTCACTGCGCAGATAGGCAGCTTCTTCCTCCAATTGGCGATTTCGGTCCTGCTGCTCTTCAAACTGTTTCAGCGGCACACAGGCGGTCAGTATGCCTATAAAAACAAGTCCTTTAGTAATACTCCACAACTTCTTATCCATACCTTAACAAATTTATATTTCAAAGATTAGTAAAAAATAAAAACCCACCTAGTATTGCGTTCAAAAAATAGATGCATGGTGATCAGACACCTTATATAAAGAGCAAATGGGCTCACTTTCTGCACCCACATTCTCCCTTTTCATCAGAAACACCTTGCTTTACTCCTCATTACCGGAGCAAAACAAGCGGAAGACCTCTCATTTTCATCCGAACCGCTCCCAATTTACCAGAACAGCCTCGGAAAAAGGGACGTGTACCTGGCAAAAAGTGAGAAGTGATTCGCTCCACCCAAGCCTTTCCTCATAAAATACCAGCCCATCCTCCCATTTTATCAGAACATTTTAAGAAATCAGGCCATTCATGCACCAAAAAGTAAGATGATCGGCTCATTTAGCAAGGCCTTCGAATGTTTTTACCCGGATCATGGAGCAAAGAGGAAACTAATCGGGGAATGAAATGTAGCGGATGGTTTATTCCGGAAATCAATATTCCCGCTTACGACAATTCCTTCTTCCTCGCACCACCTTAAGTGACCTCCCAAACTACTAACCAATATCGTATTAGAAGGTGCCATAAAATGATAAAAAATTCATGTCTGCACAATAGAAATGTGAGTTAATGCGTCTATATGCTACAGTGTTCTTTTCAATCTTATTATCTTTGCACTCTCAATACCAATTAATCCAATCGTTAATAGCGATTTATACTAGACAGTCAGTTTTATGAAGGACGGTAAAACCCGGTTACTGGACTCAATTAATATTCCAGCCGACCTGAAAAAAGTCAACGAAGAAGATTTACCTCAGGTGTGTCAGGAATTAAGAGATTATATAATAGATGCCGTTTCATGCAATCCCGGTCACTTTGGGGCCAGCCTGGGCGTTGTGGAATTAACAGTGGCCTTGCACTATGTTTTCAATACACCGGTCGACAAACTTATTTGGGACGTGGGTCATCAGGCCTATGGCCATAAGATACTTACCGGCCGGCGCGATCGCTTTCATACCAATCGCAAATTCAAAGGCCTGAGCGGGTTTCCCAATATTTTTGAAAGTGAGTACGATGCCTTTAGCGTGGGACACTCCTCCACTTCTATTTCTGCGGCGCTGGGAATTGCGACTGCAGCACAATTGAAAGGCGAGAAAGACAAACAGGTGGTAGCCGTGATTGGCGATGGTTCCATGACAGCGGGTATGGCCTTTGAAGCCCTCAACAACATGTCAGCGGCGAATACCAATATGCTGGTGGTTCTAAACGACAACAACATGGCCATTGATCCCAATGTGGGAGGCTTGAGTGAATACCTGGTTGACATTGCCACTTCACATACCTATAATAAATTTCGTCACGAGGTGTATCGGGGCTTGGAAAAGCTGAAACTGGCCGGTCCTCGTTCCAAAGAGTTCATCACGAAAGTCAATAACTCGTTAAAAACCTTACTGACCAAACAGACCAATATCTTTGAAGGACTGAACATCCGCTATTTCGGACCCGTTGATGGGCACGACATCCATCATCTGACAAAGGTATTGGCGGATTTAAAAAACATCTCCGGACCCAAGGTACTGCATGTGATTACCAAAAAAGGGAAGGGTTATAAATACGCTGAAGAAAATCAAACGGCCTGGCATGCGGTAGGTGCTAAGTTTGACAGGGCCACCGGCAAACAGCTGGAAGCCGTAGCGACCAATCCAAAACCACCCAAATTCCAGGATGTTTTTGGGCATACCATTGTGGAGTTAGCCGAGAAAAACGATGCCATCCTGGGCATTACCCCTGCCATGCCAACAGGATGTAGCCTCAACATCATGATGGAAAAGATGCCCAACCGGGCTTTTGATGTGGGCATTGCCGAACAACATGCGGTGACTTTTTCGGCAGGATTGGCCATTGCCGGTTATACACCCTTTTGCAACATCTACTCGTCATTTATGCAACGGGCCTATGATCAGGTGGTACATGATGTGGCTTTTCAAAATCTGAACGTGGTCTTTTGCCTGGATCGGGGTGGACTGGTGGGGGCCGACGGGGCGACCCATCATGGGGCCTACGATTTGAGTTTTTTCCGAAGCATCCCTAACATGGTGGTTAGTTCACCCATGGATGAAGAAGAATTACGCAACCTGATGTACACGGCTCAATTGCCCAACCAGGGACCGTTCTCCATTCGTTATCCCCGGGGAAATGGCTCGCTTCTGGATTGGCGCCGCCCCATGAAAGAAATAAAAATAGGGACCGGGCGTAAACTCAATGAGGGAAGCGACTTGGCTTTTCTGACTATCGGTCCGTTGGGGATCAAAACAGCACTGGTCATAAAAGACCTGGAAAACCTGGGCCATTCAGTGGCTCACTACGACATGCGCTTTGTTAAACCCTTGGATGAAGCATTACTACATGACGTATTCACCCATCACAAAAAAGTAATCACCATTGAAGATGGAACAATCATTGGCGGCCTGGGAAGTGCTGTCATTGAATTTATGGTGGACAATGACTACCAATGCAAGGTAAAACGCCTGGGCATTCCGGATAAATTCATTGAGCATGGCACCCAAACAGAATTATACGGCGAATGTGGCTTCGATCGGGAAGGTATCTTTAACGTGGCTCTGCAGCTACTAAAAGAACGGGTAACCATCGCCTAATTTCACCTTACTGAAGAACTTTTAAAATGGCGTGTACAACGCCATTTTTTGTATCCACTTGTCAATATCCCGGTCAATTAATTACAATTTGATAGAATAACTTAATCAAAAGTTAATATTTCAAACACAAATTAACACTTTAAGCTCCTATTTATAAGAATTACGTCCTTCCATATTCTTTCCATTTAAACGAAACACCCCTTCTGCAAGAATAATTCCACTTAAAAACCATATTTTTCCATCTACACCCCTATTAATTCACTCAAAATAGTTCCATTTTATTGTTTTCAAGTCATACACCCCCATAAAACACAAGTCAAAACTGATATTTATTGTATTTTAACAAAAACACCCCTGTTTTTTAACATGAGATTCAGAAAAAGCATCTATATTTGCACCGTACCCCAGACAAAAGAGGGGTACACTAAAAAAAATAATAACTTTAAATGTATTAACATGAAAAAAACAACAGTACTTAAACGAATTTTTCCGATTGCCTTTGCTGCCTTGGTGTCCGTTTCGGCATTTGGAAAAGGAAATGTATTTATCCACTCCTATTTGAAAACAGATTACGCGATTGTATCTGCCCAGAACTCGTTTTCTGAAACGTTCAAAGTAACCATTGTGAATGCGGCAGGCGAAACGCTGTATGCAAGTCCACGCATTAAATCGTCCAATTCTTTCCAGAAGTTATTTGATCTATCATCTGTCAACAACGGTGATTACAAAGTGATCCTATCGGGCAAAAACGCCAGAGTGGTAGAATCATTCTCAGTAGTTGATCACAAAGTGGTAAAAAAAGAAGCTAAAAAACTGGCTGAGGCCGAGAAAGCAAATACCTTTTTCCGCACATCCGGCGATAAACTTTACATCAGTCACTTGAATTTTTTGAATGATGAATTGACCATCAAAATAAACGATGCCAAGGGCGAGGAAGTTTATAACTCTGAACTACCTTCTAATAGCACCTACTCGGGTTTATTTGACATTTCGAAATTACCCGCAGGAAAATATCAGGTTTGTCTAACATCAGGTGAAAAAATGTACAGTTATGACTTCAGAAAATAATCCAGATGCTGACCAGATGGATCAGCAACGATTTCGAATAGACGGTGTATCAAAGTTTTTGATGCACCGTTTTGCATTTAACCCATTCCCTCCCTTCACAGCCATTTATTACCTTTACACCCTGTCAGTTTTATCCGCACCCGAAGGATTGTAAGCCCGCAATTATTATCTTTGTCAAATTGTAGTTTTTTGGATTAATTCTTTGATTATATCCAATTGTATTGAAAAACAGTATGGCAATGAACTTTGTAGAAGAACTTAATTGGAGAGGCATGATTCACGATATCATGCCGGGCACTGAGGAGCAACTGAATAAAGAAATGACCTCAGCATACGTAGGCATTGACCCTACTGCCGACTCATTGCACATTGGGCACCTGGTAGGTGTCATGATGCTAAAACATTTTCAGGCCTGCGGACACAAACCCATTGTTTTGGTGGGTGGCGCTACGGGCATGATTGGTGATCCATCCGGGAAATCAGCAGAACGCAATTTATTGAGCGAAGCCGACCTGCGCCACAATCAAGAATGCCTGAAACAACAACTATCCCTTTTCCTGGACTTTGACTCTGCCCTGAATAATGGTGCTGAGATGGTGAATAACTATGACTGGATGAAGGAATTCTCCTTCCTGGAATTCATCCGCGATGTCGGCAAACATATCACGGTAAACTACATGATGTCAAAAGATTCCGTGAAAAAACGCCTGGGTGCCGAATCACGCGAAGGGATGTCTTTTACCGAATTCACCTACCAGTTGGTGCAAGGTTTTGACTTTCTGCATTTGTACCGTCATAAAAACTGCAAATTGCAAATGGGCGGGTCCGATCAGTGGGGTAACATCACTACCGGTACAGAATTGATTCGCCGCAAAGAAAGAGGGGAAGCCTTTGCCATGACATGTCCGTTGATCACTAAAGCGGACGGGGGTAAATTTGGCAAGACAGAATCCGGTAACGTGTGGCTGGATCCTGAAAAAACAAGTCCTTACCACTTCTTCCAGTTTTGGATGAACACATCGGATGCCGACGCAGAGAAGTACATTAAAATATTTACCATGCTGACACAAGAAGAGGTGGAAGCTTTGGTCAAAGAACAAAATGACGCGCCTCACCTACGCCCTCTGCAAAAGCGTTTAGCCGAAGAGGTGACTGTTATGGTACACGGCCGCGAAGCCTACGACACAGCAGTGGAAGCGTCTCAAATATTATTTGGAAAAGGAACTACCGAGACCCTGAAGAAAATTGACGGCCGTACCTTATTATCTGTTTTCGAAGGTGTACCTCAATTCCATGTAACCAAGAGTGACATTGAAGCAGGTGTGAATGTGGTAGACTTATTAGCTGAAAAAGATGCAGCTTTTCCTTCCAAAGGGGAATTGCGCCGTACCATAAAAGGTGGTGGATTGAGCATTAACAAGGAAAAAATTCAAGATGCTGACCACACAGTTAATGGCTCAGCTCTGCTAAATGACCAATACATTCTGGTTCAAAAAGGGAAAAAGAATTATTTCTTAATCATTGCTGTATAGTACATACTTTCATACAAGCAGAAAGGGAAGTTCAAACGAGCTTCCCTTTTATTTTATAGTAAAAATAACCATTATTTAAATTCAATCCCAATCAGGGAAATATCATCAAACACAGATCCTTTTTCAAGCAGATGTTCAATAACTTTTTGCAGATCCTTAAAGTTAGAATCAATGGACTCCCCATTTGACATGATTTGCTCAACCTCATAAGAGCCGGATTCCACTTGGTCACCATCATCCAATTCCACCAATCCATCGGTAAAAGCCAATATCTTCGATCCCTTAGGTACCGTTATTTTGCCCACTTCAATGGACGGCACAATATCCAGCATCCCCAGGCCAATACATCCCTTTTCGAGATGTACTAATTGCCTTTTACGATTATCGAATACCAATGGAGGCAAATGACCGGCATTCACATAGGAGAGTTTTCGGGTCAACAGGTTATAGCGCCCTATAAAAAGCGTAATGAACTTTTCATTATTAGCACTCTCATTCACCCGTGCATTCAACTGATGAATCAAATTCTTCAGGTTTATCCCGGCAGAAAACAACGACCGCATGACCGCCTGAAAGTTGGACATCAACATCGCTGCTGCAATACCTTTTCCCGACACATCGGCCATGCAAAATCCGATGGTATAACGCGATAATCGAAAAATGTCATAATAATCTCCCCCAACACCCATGTGTGGATGATAAAACGTTCGAACATCTAATTTAGGCGTTTGTGGTAATTGCTCATCGCTGGGCACCAACTGTTGCTGAATACGCGATGCCAACTCCATCTCCTTCTTTAAAATCTCTTGCTCCAGCAAGGCTTGTTGCATGCGTTTATTCTCAATAAACACAATGATCAGATTGGAGATAATCTGAATTAACTTCAAATGTTTGATAGTGGGACTAATCCCTTGCTGCTCTTCTTCAATGTCACCAATAAGCACATAACCAATGGCATGAAACCGGTGAAACAGCGGAATCACGGCATCAAACCCCTTTAAATTGGGTGGATGAGAGATGGTAATATTTTCAATGGTATGGTATTGCAGGAGATCTTTTTCCACATTAATCATCCCGGCCTCTTCAGGCGTCACGCCGGAAACAAGCAGGTTCTTCCATTGGTTATCGGAAAGGGTAAATACCAACACTTTACCAACCTCTAACTCTTCCCGCAGTAAAATTTCAAACTCCGATAATAAATCGTCTATTGAATGGTCTTCATTGATGGTTTGAGCAATATCAAGAAGGATGTTTAATCGATCTTTATATAACCTTAACCGCTTTTTTTTGAGATGAGTAACCATACAATGAATGATAATTAATTAACTAAGATATTAAAAAAATAATAGGTCGACGGATTTTTTTTTATGATATCTAAATTTAATAAAAAACACCCCCGACATACACCTCGTTACAGCCCGTAAAAAAAGGCTGCTACATCAGGAATGACGGGGATCTTCACAGAAAAAGTCTGCTGCTTATTCTTTCACACGCTCCACGTAAGATTTATCGCGGGTATCAACCTTAATTTTATCCCCAGTATTAATAAACAAAGGCACCATGATGATGGCTCCCGATTCAACGGTGGCCTGTTTCAATGAATTGGTTGACGACGTATCGCCGCGCATACCAGGCTCGGTATAAGTTACCTCGAAATTAACATGTGTCGGCAGATTCACCATCAATGGAGTTTCAGTATCAGCATGATAAACCACTTCCACTTCCATACCTTCTTTCAACAACTCCGGACAATCAATAATGTCTTTTTCAAGAGGTATCTGGTCAAAGGTTTCTGAATTCATGAAATGATACCCCATATCATCATTGAACAGATATTGATGTGGACGACGCTCTACGCGCGCCTCGGTAACTTTAACACCCGCATTAAAAGTATTCTCAATTACTTTTCCGGTCGAAACATTCTTAAGTTTGGTTCTTACAAAAGCAGCACCTTTACCGGGCTTCACATGTTGAAATTGAGTAATGAAAAATAATTGTCCATTATACTCAATGCACATCCCGTTTCTGAAATCAGCTGTAGTTGCCATAATATTGAAATTCTGATTATTATTATTTTCTAAAGCGCTGCAAAAATAATGTAAATGCTATAAAAACGAACTATAATGCTCTACAGATTTATTATTTTATTGAACTACTGCATTTATCATGGCATTAAACGGTTATTGCTTGACACTGCTAAATGGGTTTTTTAATCCTCTGAAGGTCTCTAAATCGCACACAAAAGAGCCAACAGCCAAGTTAAACTTGATGCGAATTGGAATGCGATTATCATCTTTACTAATCCACAATTGCATATCATCTTCCGTCTTAAAGGCGCGCCCAACCTCGGTAATGGGAGAAAACTTATAGCATTCCACCTTGCCAAAATTAGTTTTTATAACTTCTGTTCCTCTATAGCGAATTCGCAGCGGAAAGAGTTCATCCGAGAAATAGGTCATAAACTCAATCACCTCTCCCTCATAAAGATCATCGTTGAATTTATGATTTCGCGCATAAAAGAAAGCAGATAAAATATCCAGTATTCCATCGGGCACCGCATGCATTCCCGATTTCTTGCTCTCCACTCGTGAAGAATCCCGGTCATAGAGCACTTCATTAAAATAACGGTATCGACCTTCCCGAATGCTACGCACGGCTTTCACAGGCAAACTGGTTTGCGGGTCAATGTAACTTTCATATCGATCACGTATTTTATACAATACATCGGCCACGCCAACCGTTTCACCCCTTGCCACTACATGATGCACCAGTTGGTTATTGAATAGGGTATCTTCCACGGTGAGGTAACACATCCCTCCCGTAAAAATGCCGAAACTAAGCGAAAAAGCCAGCTCCTCCCCATGATGATAGGAAGAATGATCGGTCAGCGGATATCGCGGTATTTCCTTTCCTTGAAGTGAAAACAGGAAGGACATCAAAGTAATCATACAAAGTGCCATCTGCCTCATAATTTAAAAATTTAGCATGGAATCATTCTGTTGATTCTACATAGCTATGACAATTAAACACGAAACAGCACTTATCTGTTCTAATTACAGGATCTTTTTTTTCGGGGTTGTAGCCACAAAATCTTTCAGGTAAAAAGGCTCAAAGTAAGCGACATCCTCAAATTGTCCTCGCTGGAATTTCTCCCAAGCTGGCTGGGCCAGATTTTTGGCCAAGGGATGACAATTCTCTAAAAAACTAGCATTTTCGTGATTGATCACATCTTTACATTTCGCAGCTCCATTGCCAAAAAAGACCACTTGATGCTTATCCAAAACATCGGAAAACGTAGTTTCATCGACAATCTTTGCAGTTATCGCCTCCACCATATCCATTTTTTCGTTGAATAAAGCCGAATACACCTCCATCCGACGGGCATCCATTAATGGACAATACAAGGTAGATGGTAACCGGTTCTCTCCTCCTAAATTCGCCACAGGATAAGTAAGGGCCACCATGGAATCAATGGCAATCAAGGGTTTATTAAGCGCATAACAAATGCCCTTGGCAGAGGAAACGCCAATACGAAGCCCAGTGTAGGAACCCGGACCACTACAAACCGCCACTGCATCTATCTCCTGAAGGGCTGGTAAGGACTCTTTCTCAAACAACATTTCAATTAACACAGTAAGATTTGTTGCATGTGAATTAACCTGATACAACTCTTCCGATGCAATCACTTCCCCATTTTCACAATACGCTACCGAACATACCGAAGTAGACGTTTCAATACATAAAATCTTACCCATGCCTTTCATTTAATGCCACAAAAATAACAATTTTCAGATTCTTTCATGCCATCCACTGATGAGTTGGACAGCTTATTTCAATTATCACTATGAAAACTTGGGGAATTATTCAAAAAAAAACACCCGTGAGAAAAAGATCTCACGGATGTCAATATATAAACACCAATTAAAGTTTATCAGATTATAACTGAATCGGTACGCCTCTATAAAAATCAAGAATTTTAGTGCGCAATACATATTCATATTTGGCTTGTAGCAAATCAGATTGTGCTCTGGTAAAATCAGTCTTTGCCACATTGTAATCCACAGAATTAACCAAACCCACATTAAATTTCTTCTCAGTATATCGGAACGATTCCTTAAATGAATTCACGGCTTCCTCACTGGCCAGGTACTTTTTATAGGATGCTAAGGCGTCCGCGTAGGCTTGTTGAATTTCTTTGCGCAAGGTTAATTTATCAGACTCCAATTGATATTTGGCATCCAATAAACTAATTTTTGAATTACTTACACTATTACGAACCTGTAACTTGTTAAAAATAGGAACCTGTAATGTAAACCCAAGTGAGTACACCCGTCTATCTTTCATCTGACTACTAAATGAACCGTCATCATAATTGTTATAAAAATTTGCATTAGATGACAACCCTGCATTGGCATACAATTTTGGATAAAATCCACCTTTTATTTCTGAAAGCTCACTTTCTTTACTTTGCACATTATATTCTGAACTTTTTATCTCGGGCATAATACCGACAGAGGTCGTAAATATATTCCGTGGCAGATCAGCAGCGAAAATTCCCATTTCAGGCAACACTGGCGTTTGAATATCAAAACCAATAGGATTTTCTAAATCGAGTAACTGAGCTAGATTAAGGAGCGAAATTCCAAGATTATTTTCCTGCTGCGTTACATTTAATGCTTCTTTGGCAGCCTGTGATTTTATTTCCAGAAAACTTCCCATTGCCTGACTACCGGCATCTACTAATTTTTTTGTGCGCTCCATCTGCAACTTCGAAACTTCATGCTGTTCTTTAGCTACTTTTAATAATTCTTTATTGAACAGTACTTGCAGATAATGCTGAGTAAGCTGGACCGTTATATCATTTTCAACTTTTTCGACATCGCTTTGAGCAGCCAATAAAATATATTTATTCTTCCGAATTTCGTGCTTTTGGGCTAGTCCCTCAAATATCGTTGCTCTTGAGTATACACCAGGATTTATGGAATGAGAATACTGATCATAACTGAAATAGTCACCTTTTGAATCAGTCCCGGAAACCAATCCATTTCGTGATGATGTGCTCACCTCAGCATTCAAATTTGGTAGTTGATCCAGTTTCGATTGATTAAGCAAATTCTCCCGGTATTGAGTATTCAGTTTCTGCCGTTTAATCGTAATATTATTCTCATGCGCATAATTGATGCACTGCTCCAGCGACCATTGTTCAGTTGTTTGTTCCTGTGCATTCACTCCTGCTGCAAAAAGGCCCAAGGCAGCGAAGGCGAAAAAAGCTTTTCGTATCATAATGTTAAGGTTTTTTAAACCAAGGGTCTCCCCTTTTGATGATTCACTTCAGGTAATTGGGGGCCCGGATGTTAATCCGGGCCATTTTCAACTATGAAAAAACTATTAAAAATATCATTTTTTTTGACACTAGCTATTCGGCACTTTCAATTTATCCTCTTTAGCGATACCTTCCAATATTTCAATTTTGATACCGTCAGATAACCCAGTTTGAATCTGACGTTTCTCAAACACTTGCGGAGCAGTTTCCACATTCACAAAAGCGGAGTCATTACTAAATGTGATCAATTTTTCCTTTATGGCCATCACACTGTCGCGACGATCCAACACAATATCAGCAGTAGCACTGTATCCGGCCCGAATGAATTGGCCTTCTTTCAATTTAACAGCCGCTTTAATCTCAAACTGAATGGCCCCATTCTCCTCCACTCCCTTAGGTGCAATGAACTCCAGAAATGCTTCATACTTTTCCTCTTCAATAGCGCCAATGGAAAGCAATAGATCCATGCCATGCTTAATTTTACCCACTTCGGTTTCATCCACTTTACCTTCGAAAATCATTTCACCCATATCTGCCACCATGGCCACCGTGGTTCCATCGTTAAACGTATTACTCTTAATCACGGAGTTACCTTCTTCAACCGGTACGTCCAATACCATACCATTGATGGTTGAACGAATCAAGGTATTGGTTTGTCCCTTCATATTCTTGGTCACCCCCTCTTTGATCAATTGCAGGTGATTATCAGCAGCATCTTGTTCGGCCTGGGCAGTTTCAAATTTTAACTTTTCTTCAAGAAACTCCGACTCGGGAACCACCCCTGTTTCGAACAATCCTTTCTTACGATTGAATTCAATCTCCGCATTTTTCAGGTTAATCTCAGCCATGCGTAGCTGTGATTCGGCACTGTTCACCTGTACCATCTCCGGAATAATTTGAATTTTAGCGATGAGATCACCACGTTTAACCACATCACCGGGCTCCACATACAAATTGGTAATGATCCCTGACTCCTGTGGTTTAATCTCAATTTCCTTTCGCGGCACCACCGATCCGGTTGCCACCGTTTTCTTAATGATGTTGGTCACTTCAGCCGATTCAGTTTCATACACAACCGGATCTTGCTTGGATTGATTATAGACATAAAATCCTACCCATCCCACCAGGGCAATGACTACTAAAATCATGAATATTTTAAATACCTTTTTCATTTTTATAAAGTTTAGTGTTTTAACTATTATTCGTGTCTTAAAGCTTCTATGGGTTTAATGCGAACGGCCTTCATGGCAGGTACCAAGCCTGCAATGAGCCCAACAAGAATGAGCATGGAAAGTGCTGACAGGGCCAGTGGCAAGCCAACCCCAGGATTCAGAAAGAAAGTCTCTTCCTCTGTGACCAGATTGGCTCGGGAGGCATCAATGGCAGCATCCGTTAAAAAGAGGATAAAAGTTCCAAAAGCCAATCCTATAAAACCGGCCAAAGTGGTTAAGAATACCGATTCTGTCAGTATCTGACTGATCACCACCCAAGGGCGGGCGCCAATGGCACGTTGAATCCCAATCTCTTTCGTGCGTTCCTTAACAATCACCAACATAATATTACTAATCCCAACTGCACCGGCAATCAAGGTGCCGATACCAACCACCCAAATCAGGATATTGATACCTAGAAATATATAAGCCATCATTTTGATTTGATTGGCCAAATCAAATTGACCAAAGGCCTCATCATCATCGGGTGCCAGCTTGTGCTTCTTTTGAAGAATGGGTTTCATTTGATCCATCAAATCGGACACCAATAAGCCATCTTTAGCAACAAAAGCATAGTAATGCACCTGATCACCAAAGTTAAAGGTCTGCTGCATAGCTGTAAAGGGCAAATAAATGGTCTCTTTCTTATTCCCACCAATGTTGATCTGAGGATTATTGGACCGGAACACGCCTGCTACCATAAAATAGACCCCGTTTACACGCATGTATTGCCCCACGGGATCTTCATCCTTATCAAACATCACTTCATATACTTTCTCACCAATGATACATACTTTCCGCTTCAGCCGAATATCTTCATCATTGATGTAACGTCCCCATACCATGGTGCACGGATCAATTTCCCGATAGGTTGGGTAATCACCCATGACTCCAAAGGCCGCTGAGCGCTTACCACGTACCACATTCTCACCGCCCCGTAAGGTCCAACCTTCCAGCCGGGGCGAAATCACTTCTATGCCATCCACCTGGTCCTTAATGGCATCAATGTCTTTGTTGGTGATGTGCCAGTTTCGACCTCGCTTATAACCTTCATAGGCCTTAGTGGTGTTTTGAGCCCACATAAAACCACTGTTCGTTGCAAAATCTTTAACGCCTTCGTACACACCATTTTTTAAGCCATTACCGGCACCGGTCATTACGACTAACATAAAAATAGCCCAAAACACACCAAACGCCGTTAATATACTTCGTAATTTATTTTTTTTTATGGCATTAAATATCTCTTGCCATCTATCTCTGTCAAACATAGCTGTGTTGATTTAAGGTTAGTCGCTATTCATCGTGTAAAGCCTCAATGGGGCGAATGGAAGCTGCTCTTCTGGCGGGTACATAACCTGCAATTAATCCGGCTGTTACCAAAATAACCAGAGCCCAGGAAGCAACGGCTAAACTAGCGGATGGATTAAAGAAGACTCGTTCGATATCCTGACTTTCCACCGCTGCCATTTTCAGTGCAAACGACACGCCAGCCAGCAATAACATCCCGGCTACCATGCCAAAAAAACCGGAGAGAGACGTAATGAAAATAGACTCCGACAAAACCAACCGTATAATGGACCAGGGTGTGGCACCAATGGCTTTCCGAATGCCAATCTCTTTGGTGCGTTCCTTCACCAGGATGATCATGATGTTACTGACGCCGACAATTCCAGCTACAATGGTCATGATACCGATCACCCACACAAACATGCGAATACCCCCAAATACGCCCTGAGCTTGCTTAAAGCTCTCCAGTGTATTCCAGATTCCCATGGCTTTTTCATCCTCAGGTGAAATCCGGTGGCGCTTGCCTAAAATAGCACGCACTTCTTCTTCAATACGTTTATTCTCTGCCACCGTCAAGGCATTGGTGGCAATGGCCATCTCCGAAAGTTTATTACTTCCGTTGAAAACCCGTTGAGTGGTTGTTAACGGCAGATACACTTGTTTATCTTCCCGGTCTTCAGGATTGGTAAAGACCCCAACCACTTTAAATGGAACCCCACCCACGCGAATGTATTTTCCAATGGATTCTTCTTCATCAACAAACAATGCTTTTCGAACAGCTTCGGAAATAATCACTGATTTTCGGTATTCTTTTATGTCCAACTGATTAATGTAACGCCCTTGTTCCATATCGACCAGTTGAATTTTCCGAAACTCAGGCATCACGCCTTCCAATGAATAATCACCATACTGATTTTTATAAGTAATAGCTGCATCTCCCCTTACTCGGAATCGTCCGGATATATCATCAATATCATCTTCCAGATGGTTGACTAAGGCTTTTACATCCTCATCAGTAAACTGAATGCGACGACCAGCTTTCAAACCATCGTACGCCACTTGCGTGCTTCGACTCCATATCCAAAGCGCATTTTTTGACGTCCCCCGGAAGTTAAACTCCATGCCGTTCTGCAAGCCTTTTCCTGATCCCAGCAATATGATGAGCATGAAAATCCCCCATGCCACACTAAATCCGGTCATAATTGCCCGTAGCCGATTTTGTTTTAAAGTGGAAAAAATTTCCTGTATATAATCGATCATAATACGGGTGTTAAGTGTTGGCTATTAGAGTTCCGGCCGTTTGGTTTTCTGCGACTTTCACATTGGTATGGTTCGACTCGATCAGGCCATCTTTTAATCGAATAATACGTTGTGTTTTATCCGCAATGTCATTTTCGTGTGTCACAATGATGACGGTAATGCCGGAATTATTCACCTCCTGCAGGATATCCATCACTTCATAGGAGGTTTGTGTATCCAGTGCTCCGGTAGGTTCATCAGCCAAAATCACTTTAGGTTTTGATATCAGCGACCGGGCAATGGCCACCCGTTGTTTCTGTCCTCCGGACAATTCACTGGGTAAATGTTCGGCCCACTCTCTTAGACCGAGCCGTTCCAGGTACTCCATGGCCATGTTGTTCCTTTTCTTCCGGCCAATCCCCTGGTAATAGAGTGGTAACGCTACATTCTCCATGGCGTTTTTAAAGGAGATCAGGTTGAAAGACTGAAAAATGAATCCGATGTACTTATTTCGAAATGCAGCGGCTCGTCGTTCACTCATTTGACGAATCAGAATTTCATCCAGATAAAATTCTCCCTGATCATAATTGTCCAGGATTCCCAGGATATTTAACATGGTAGATTTACCGGAGCCGGATGATCCCATGATCGAGACCATTTCTCCCTGTTTTATATCCATGTCGATGCCTTTGAGCACATGTAACGAGTTATTACCCGTCACATACGACTTGTGCAATTGATTGACGCGAATGATGCTTTGACTCATGGTGCTTACTCTTTAATATATAGATTCTCTATGGGCAAACTGACTTAAACAAGGGCTGTACCACTTTTTGCTTTAGCTTGATTTACTAGACTTTACAAATCCAGTTTAAGCATTTCAAATACCAGATTGTCCAATAATACAACAAAAGTGTACGGTTTCGAACAGGCATCAAGCACTATAGAATGAGAATTTAAACATGACAATTTACTGGAAAACTAACAGTTGTACTGTTCTCCCCTGCTTCTCAACATTGCTTCCTAAGCGAATCGCCCTCTTCAGACCTTTGGGCAGTAATTCTCAATTCGAAAATAGGACGCTTGAAGTCGTCAATCGGTTACAATGTACGTGATGTGCGATTTCGAACATTGTAACCATTGATAGTGTTTTATGTGCTGTTGATAGACGATGTACACCACTTTACTGACGAATGGAAAATAGTATCTTCTCTTACCTAAAAATCATATTTTTGAAAAAAGACAATGATGCCAAAGCGTTAACTCCCATATGAAATCCAATAGAGGCCACGAATCCATATTTCAAACGCGTAAAAGCAGAAATATAGCCCATTAGTATCTGAGGAGCCGTTAAGATCGGAAAAGCAAGTAACATCCAAATCTCTAATTCCAGATAATTGTAAATGTGCAAAAAACCAAATAAAATGGTTGATCCATGAATGAGTGTCAGAACATTCGTTCGAAACTCAGTTTGTACAGAAGTGAAAAGAAAATAAATCCCTCCAGCTATGGGGATAGATAAGAGCAAATAAAGATGGCTGCTGTCCTTAAAGAACAATGTTTTTAAGACGCCAGTCACCAGAATAGTGATTCCAACGGATAGATTAATTTTTACTGGTTTTAAAAACAACCGGAAGGATAGTTCTTCCAAAACCGGTGCCCAAAGGATGACTGTTAATAAATACATGCCTGAAAAGGTCCTTTGATCATGAACGGTATCAGAAATCGGTAAAAGAAAACGTATAATGATTAATGGAATTGATACAGGTATGACAAAGACAAAATAAGACACTAGTATCTTTAGGAATTTACGAACGGTAAAACATTCTTTCACATACGCTCCCGATTTTACAAACTGAAAGAGTTCTTTGTGTATTAAGGTCATTAAAAAAAATTTGCTATCTATTTCCAGGGAGTTAAAATGCTTAATTCACACCAATTCTTCTTCCGAAACAATATTACTCAAAAACGCAGGCACCTGTTTCTGCCACATACGGTAATATTTGCCTTGCTGTTGATAAAGTGATCCATGGGTTCCTTCTTCCATTAATTTTCCATCTTCCAGTACCACAATTTTATCGGCATTCATGACGGTGCTCAGGCGATGGGCAATGACGATGATGGTTTTTCCCTGCGCTTTGAGTTGGGCAATGGATTGTTGCACATATTCTTCTGATTCGGAATCGAGTGATGAAGTCGCCTCATCTAAAATGAGGATTTCAGGTTGACGGTACAGAGCCCGGGCAATAGCCAATCGCTGTTTCTGTCCGCCGGAAAGCGTGGCCCCATTTTCGCCCAGATAGCTATTAAATCCGGCTGGCAGTTTTTCAATAAAGGAGAGAATCCCCAATTGCTTACAAATGGCCAATATGCGTTCCATGTCGGGTTCAAACTCACCTACTGCAATATTATCCAACACATTACCTGCAAATAAATCCAGCTTCTGCGGCACACTGGACACCACCTGGCGCAGGCTGGTATTGGTAAAGTAATTGATGTTGTGATCGCCAATGTAAATGGCCCCGTCGTTTAAAGCGTATAATTTTTGCAACAATCCAGCTAAAGTGGTTTTACCTGAACCACTCTCTCCTATGATAGCCGTCAACTTCCCCTTGGGAACAGTCAAGCTAAATTGCTCGAACACATCTACGCGGGTGCCGTAACTAAACTTGACCTTTTCAAAGCAGATGTCCCCAATCAAATCGGCGCGCAGGTCAATTTTATTTTCTTCCGATTCGCGCTCCAAATCCATAATTTCGAACAAACGATCTGCCGCAATCAAAGCATTCTGAACCGTTTTATTCATACCAATCAATCCGGCGGCCGGCGATGTGAAATAACCAATAATGGCATAGAACGATAAGAGTTCTCCCGGTGTAATAGTGCGATCAATAACCAGGTAAGAGCCCATCCACAGCAGAATAATGGTAAAAATCCGACTCAGAAACTCAGAGCTATTGGTTGAAAAAATAGAGTTAATCCCTGATTGATAAACTGTTTTCAACAATTTAATGAAACGCATCTCGGTTTTTACATTGGCAAAATCCTCCAGTCCAAACTGTTTGATGGTCTTCACCGAATTCAATGATTCCACCAACTGACTCTCCAGCTCCGCCGAATGTTCCATCATTTGACGTTCCCGCTTTTTATTGAGCCGGTTAGTTATGAAATAAACCAATGCATACAAGGGAATCACTACGGCCATAATTAACGCCAGTTTCCAGCTGTAGATAAACATCAAGGTAAACGAGAAGAACACGATAAAGACATTCACAATGAGCGAAACAGCCGTATCATTGATAAATGCACGGATTTTGACTGCATCGTTAATGCGGGAGATGATCTCCCCTACCCGCATAGTATCAAAGAACCGCTGCGGCAGTTTTAACAAATGTTTGTAGTACCCCAAAATCAATTGCGCATCGATCTTTTGCCCGGTACGCAACATCAAAACGGTTTTGGAGGCGCCGATAAAGACCTGAAATACTAATAGCACAATCATGCCCATACTCATCAGGTTGAGCAGGTTGGTATTGCCATCGACCAATACGTAATCGGTGATTTTTTGAATATAAATGGAGGTAGACAAGCCCAACACCGTATACACAATGGCACCAATGAGTGCTTGCACCAAGATACTACGGTGAGGTTTTAATAAAAAGAGGAAACGTTGAAAGTTGGAGACCTTCTCATTGGCCGCTGTAAAGTCCTCATTAGGCACTAACAATACCAACACCCCTGTCCATTCTTTCTCGAACTCCGCTATGGGCACTTTATGCATCTGCCCGTCGCCCGGATCCATGTACTCTACCTTACCATCCTTGACCTTATAAATCACCACATAATGATGAAGCACTTCTTTGACCAGAACATGTGCAATGGCCGGAACCGGAATCTTAGGTAGTGCATCCACACCACCTTTGACACCTTTGGCTGTAAAACCCAACTTTTCGGCTGCCTGGATCAAACCTAATACATTGGTGCCCTTCTTGTCGGTACCTGCCATTTGGCGGATGCGGGCGACTGGTAATTTTAATTTATGATGAGCGGCAACTGAAGCCAGGCAAGCTGCTCCACAGTCGGTGATATCGCGTTGTTTAATCTTCATGGAATCATTTGGTGAGGAGAGGACACTGATTATTATGATTTCTATGATTGCCGCAGATCAAAAGAATCATAATAATTAATTGATCAAAAACTAAAATCATAATCATCATAGAAATCAGCGTCTAAAATTCATTTATTATTGATGGTTATTCACACTTAGCTTTTCGCTAATTTAGGGTTCAACCAATCGTCCATCTTATCAAAGAGCAATTGAAAGAGCGTGCGACGCGTGAGAAAGAAACGTGCGGAGAGTGTCATCCCTTTTTTCAGGTGACCGCGCTGACCAGATTTCAATTCCAGGAAGTTTTGCGCCAGGCTGCAGCGCACTTTAAAGACAGGTTGATCGTTCAAGACTACAATATCATCTGAGACTTGCGTCACTTCCCCTTCAATCAATCCCCATTGGTTATAATTAAAGGCATCCATTTGAAAACGTACGGCTTGTCCCTGGCGAATGTAACCTATATCAGCTGGTGAGAGGTAACACTCCACTAACAGTTCATCATCGGGTGATATCTGTGCTAATTTTCGTCCCGGCGTGATAAAACTACCCGACTGGACACCTTCCACCTGTTGCAAGGTACCCGTAACCGGGGCTGTAATTACATACTGCCTTTTCTCCTGCTGCAACTGTGCCATGACCGACTGAATATCTTTATTGGCCAACTCCAGGCGGGTCTTCTCAGCCTGCCAGGTTGACTGGCTTTGTTGTTTGAAGAATATTAACTGGGAAACGGCAGCTTCGTATTTATTCTTTTTTTGCAGGTACTCCATCTCCGGTGTCACCTCTTGGAGGAAGAGTTGTTCAGCCAACTGAAACTCTCGCTTCAGTAATTTTAAATTTATTTCCAACTCATTTACCCTGGCCTCATACTGCTGCCATTCCAATTGATATTTGGGAGATTGGGTGAGGCCGGAACCGGAAGCAAGCTGTGCCAGATCGGCAATGAAAGTCGCGTTATCGGCACATTGTTTTTTCTTTAAAATGATTTTTTCATCCAATAGGTCGGTGCGCATCTGCAGCAGGGTATCACCCTTTCGTACCCCCCTTCCTTCGGTCAAATAGGAATGTGTAATCTGCCCATAAATGGACGATTGTATTTGCGTACTTTCTTGTGGGGTGCGAATGAAACCCCGGCTTTGGGAGCTGATATCTAAAGAAACCAAGGGTAAAGCCACAAAAAATAAAATAATGACCACTACTAAACCGACATAAATCCAACGAAAGGATTTATTATGAGATGTAAAGTTACTTTCGGCAGTGTACTCACTGATTTCAGCCGGAAACAGGTGTTTGTTCATGGTAAACTTAAAAATAATGGCAGAATGAGGAAGCCATACCCTCCTTCATTCAAGTTGCTTTAATGAGATAATTGCATTAGCAGGCAAATCAGAAAACTAAATCGCACGTTCTTGTTTACCCTTTTCTCTTTGAAGAAAATAAGCATGTACGCCAATGATTGCGATCAAAGATAATAGGGTACAAATGATGGATCCTTCAAAACCAAATTCTCCCCCGTTTATCAATGTAGCTGAAGTAAATTCGAATGAAAGGATGGATTTAATGTTCATTCCACTTACATTGTAATCCAACACACTGCCCTGAATAAAATTCCAAAACAGATGTAAACTAATGGGAAACCAAAGGTTCTGCGTATACACATACGCACTGCCCAAAAGCAAACCTGCCAAAAATAAATTTAACCATCCCAAGCCACTCATATTGGGATTGAGACTGTGCATGAGCATAAAAATGATCGAACTGATCACAAGCGCCAGATAACGATTGGTTACTGATAACAAATTATTGAGCACATAACCACGGACAAACACCTCTTCGCATAAAGCAACCAGCAGAAAAAGCATCCAGGCATAGCCCATGGAGTTCCAGTCCACGAGATTATAAGTGAATGATACATCACCACTAGTAATGATGACGATTGTTCCGACACCAATTAGCACCATTGCCAAAGTGCCTCCAACCAGCAAATCAGTCCATCGGTTAGTAAAACTGAATCCCAAGGATCCAAAGGACCGGCGATCAAGATGGCGTCGGAATATAAATACCACACCAAACGTTCCGATAAAACCAAAACACTGCATGATCAGATTTTCCTGCAAAGTTAAATCTTGAAACTTGGCCACGTCAATGCCTGTCAGAATAGCTCCTAAAAACTGTAAAACACCGACTACAAAAAGATAAGCCATTAAAACCAATATAATCCTACCGGCAACACGCCATGCTACTTTCTTTTTAGATCCCATCTTTATTGAAAATTTTCATTTTAAATACATTTATACACCTCATTAACAAAACGCCACAACTAATCCTTAAAATCCTTATTTTTTTTGTGTAAGTAAAGTTAAAATAAGCGTTGTAAAAATTAAAAATGGGGCATAGTCAATAACATCAAAAGAATTATTTACGGTTTTAGTAGTAGACAACCAGGAATAAAAAACATCTATAACCTTTAGAACCACGAATACAGCTGAAATGCTCAGGAATATGTGCGGGTTGAGTTTAAATCCCCTTTTACGCCTGAATACAACTACAATTAGTAAACACACATTAAATACTAGTGATACAATATCAATGTAAAGATGTTTGCTATCAGGATATTCTTTGCTCACGAAAAACAAACTAGCCAGGTGGGCCAACACAATCAATAAACAAATTATCCTAAGATTTCTAGTTTTTTGCTCTCTAATCATCATCGAATAGGTGAAATAATAGTAAGTAATAATCAATTAATATGAATATTACACTGTAATATTTTATCTTAAATTCAAAGCCGTTAGTTTGCTAAATATTAATGGCTAAACTTTAATCATCCTAATACATCCTTAAAAACAATTAGAATGTATGAATTATAATTATCTCAAAGCACGTATAGATACGTCTCATTATGCGTCATGTTAAGATGAACTAGATAATAATAAGGGTGTCAAAACATTTCAAGACTCCCTTAATATGATATTATTAGCGATACCTTATCTCGCCAACTTCAATTGATTCTAAATATTTCACAGTCGCACCTGCAGCAAAACCAATGCCCCTAGTCATCTTTAAAAAAAGGCTTTCGCCTCCAGTAACTTCTAAAATCTAGGTTTTCTGCAATGCGTTGTTTAACAATTGAAAAAATACTTCTCAGCGGGTCGCTATAATGAAACCGACTTTTTTCGGATGATCTAATATTAATGTTTCTTGATCCAAACCTATCATCCTAATTAATATAAGAAAATCACCTAAGGCAGATATTACAAACAAGATACTCCAACTATAAATTAAAATATTAGAATAAAATAATGACCAAATTGCAGGAATAATACCCAACACTAATCCCGGCATTACTAAAGCAAATATATACTGATTTTTGCGTATGGCAGATTTGCAATGTGCAAATGGTGCACAAGCCTTTACATTAAACCCAAAATTCACGTCTTTTAATCCATTTTCTGCATAAAAGGAAAAAATGACTCCATGGAGAAACTCATGAACAACGATTCCAAAAAAGATTGAAACTACATATAATACTTTAATACTTATCAACTGCTCTTCCAAAGATTCAAAAAAAGTTGGAAAAAATGAATCTATCCCCTCCATTAAAAGATACCCATAGACCATCACAAAAATAACTGGCACTGCAATAACTGTAGCCAGCACATTAACTAAAAGTCCATTATAAACGTATTCTCTTTTCATTAAAATAAGTTTTAAAGAGGGTGTCCAAAAAATTTTGGCACCCTCTTTTTAGTTTATACCATACATGCGCCAATAGCAACACCAGCAGCAAAACAGAGTAGTAAAAGGCCTATGGCTCCTCCTTCTGTATCTAATAATTCCTGAGAATTTAATTCTTGTACATTTATACTATCTAAATTCATATTACCTATTATTTATTTGATTGAGACTTGCAGTAAGCTCCAACTGCCATACCAATAAGAAGTACACCAACATATACGAGCGGTGCAATTCCACCGTCTATTTCTCTTAACTCTTTAATGTCTAATTCCTGTACATTTCCGCAATCAATATTATTAAAACTCATAGCAACAGTGTTTTTATATTTATACTATTTCTCTTTCCAAATATCTCTACCCAAGTACAATCCAACTACGGTCATACAAATTAAACAAGCGCCAACGACAACTATGCCGCCATTCTCGCTCTTCACTTCTTGAGCACTCATCTCCTGAACGCCCAATTCATTTAAATTTTTCATTTTCACAAAATTTTAAAACATTAATAAAACAGTTAATTTTGTGCAGGGTCAAACCTGCGCCCCGGTGGAGTAATATACCGCTTGTGTGTATTAATTGCCATATATCTTCGTTAGCACTTGTTATATGTCAATCATACATCGTGCGGTATTAAACTTACAAAGTTAAATGTCTATTGAAAGTTTAACTTGCAAGGTATCCATCGGGGTGTTTTTATTGTTCTCGGCCGATTATTAACAAAAACGTTTCGAAGATAAACTGAGAGCCGTCCAGATAAATAGACGGAACTCAAATTAACAATATTTTAACTTTTGAACACTCATGTGACCTGTTCAATTGTAATGGGTTGGTTCACGTTGATCCGACAGCTATCGGCTAAATAGTAACTGTTCTTCTGCCGGTTGTATTCAATCTTTGCACCAGCACCCTTGAGTTCTTCCAGCAACTCAAACAGTTTACTGCGAGAAATGCCAATGCGTTGTGCCAATTGAGCGGCTGCTCCGGTGTGTTGCTCTTGAAGTAATTCAACGAGATATTGTAATCGTTCGGCTTCTTGGTTAATTTTCATGGTTAGATTATTTTACTATTTAACATTACTCAACACATGTCACTTAAGGTTAATTGCACTTAATCAAAAACGTAACACCCTTTTTGCATCTTTTTTTCAACAACTTTTCATCACACACCGTATTTATCAGATTAGCTAATCGTTATAGAGCTTGCTTTTTGTGTCTCCCCCTATCCATTTCAAAATTTAATGTGAAAAGTGAAAGCATTCTGATCCACGTACTATTATGAGGCTAATAGCTATCCAATTATTACTATTTTTACACCTTCAAAAAACAAACACACCATCGAACACAGCACAGAAATAGAAGGCATTGGTAGCGTTACTATTCGTTACAGCAATAAAGCGCGGCGCATCAGCATCCGGCTAAAGCCCTTTGAAGGGGTGCAGCTGGTATTGCCGGTGGGAGTTGATCCCAAAGAAGGACTTCGCTTTGTCCATGAAAAGGAGGAATGGATTCGGCAGCATCTGCAAAAAATGGAGGAAAAGGAGGAGCGCCTGACGGTATTTGATGAGTCGACGGAGTTTAAATCGCGCTCGTTTGCCTTACGCATTCAGCAACACCACCGTTCCGACATCCGCTTACAACTGCAAAACGGGTTGTTGACAGTCCACTATCCCCATGCCGTTCATGTGACCCATCCGCGGGTGCAGGAAGTGATTCGCCATGGTATCGAAGAAGCGTTGCGGCGGGAAGCCAAAAGCTTTTTACCCGGTCGATTGGCCTGGCTGGCCAAACAGTGGAACATCTCCTATAATAATGTGGTGATAAAGAACCTTAAATCACGCTGGGGCTCCTGCTCGGCAGTAAATAACATCAATTTGAATTTACACCTGATGCGCTTGCCCGATGCTTTGATTGATTATGTACTTTTGCACGAACTATGCCATGTGCATGAGAAGAATCACGGTCCCGGTTTCTGGAATCGTCTGGATAAAATGACCAACGGACACGCCCGAAAACTTGACCGGGCCATGCGCGATTACCAAACGAAGGTCTATTAAAGAACAAATAGAAAATGAAAAGGTAAGAGTGAAAAGGTAGAAGTACTTATAATTTGATCACATCGTATATTTCATGATAGCATCCCCTAATGATTGCACTGAAAGCAGCCCGGCCATGACCTGGGATCAACTGCTTTCCACCAAACGTACCGGACAGGAACACATCACAGAAGTAAAACACGATCGTACCCAATTTCAACGGGATTACGACCGCCTGATCTTCTCCTCTCCCTTTCGACGGTTGCAGGATAAAACACAGGTATTTCCCCTTCCGGGCAGTGTTTTTGTACACAACCGTCTAACGCACAGCCTGGAAGTAGCCAGTGTGGGGCGATCGTTGGGCAATAATATCGCAAAGAAACTAAAAGATGCCAATCTGGGGCGTCCGGACCTGGTGGAAGAGATTGGCTCGGTGGTGGCAGCCGCTTGTCTGGCACATGATTTGGGCAATCCGCCATTCGGTCACTCGGGAGAAGCCGCCATCGGTAATTTTTTCAGACATGGCGCCGGCCAACATTACGAAGCACAACTCACCCCCTCACAGTGGAGTGATTTTACCCGTTTCGAAGGAAATGCCAATGCTCTGCGCATCCTCACCCATGCCTTCAGCGGCCGGCGAAAAGGGGGCTTTGCCATGACCTACACCACCGTAGCCACTATCATTAAATACCCTTACGAATCGGGTGTGGAAGGCATGAAAAAATTTGGCTTCTTTCAATCCGAGGTAGAGATGTTTCATCACATTGCCGGCGAACTGGGGCTGAAATGCATTGACCCGGACAACGGCATCTATGCCCGTCATCCACTGGTATACCTGGTGGAGGCTGCCGATGACATCTGTTACCAGGTGATGGACATTGAAGATGCGCACAAATTAAAAATCCTCTCCTACGAGGAAACCTACCGGCTATTGACCGGCTTCTTTGATCCGGCATTGGAAGCACATGAATTTGAGAAAATCAACACCGTTTTTACTGAGGTCACTGACAAGAATGAGCGGATGGCCTTCTTGCGTGCCAAAGTCATTGGAAAACTGGTGGGCATCTGCACCGATATCTTTTGGGACAACCAGGAATTAATCCTTAATGGCACCTTCAAAAAAAGCTTAATTGACCACCTGACCGGTCCCGAATGGGAGGCCATGGAGACATGCAAAAAAGTAGCTTTTCAACGCATCTACAAACACCAATCGGTGGTGGAGATCGAATTATCCGGTTTTCGCATACTGGGTACTTTACTGGAAGAATTCACCCGTGCAGTCACTCATCCCGACCACTATTATTCCAAAATGCTATTGCCCTTTATCCCGGAGCAATTCACCGTTCAATCAGACGAGCCGCTATACAACAAGCTGCAATCGGTATTGGATTTTGTATCGGGCATGACGGATGTGTATGCCTTGGATCTGTATAAGAAGATCAGTGGAATTGGCTTGAAGTAGTGCCTGGTCCGCAGTCCAATGCGCCAAATCACGCTTTAAAACGCACAAAAAACCCCAAGTTTTAGCTTGGGGTTTTAATCTGAATTTTATTGAAGTACTTTAATCGCTGCTTCGTAATTGGGTTCGTGTACAATGTCATCCACTTGCTCACTGTGCACCACTTTTCCATTTTCATCAATCACAACTACTGCGCGAGACAATAGACCTGACAACGGTCCATCTACCATTTTCACCCCATAATTCTGACTGAAAACTTCGTCTTTATATTCCGACAAAGAAACCACGTTCTCCAGCCCTTCAGCACCACAGAAACGAGCGTGTGCGAAAGGTAAATCACGCGATACACAAAGCACCGCTGTGTTTGCTTGCTTAGAAGCCTCATCGTTGAAACGACGTACTGAAGCGGCACAAACACCTGTATCCACACTTGGGAAGATGTTTAAAACCACACGTTTTCCTTTGTAATCATGTAGCGATACTTCGCTCAAATCTGTTTTAATCAATGAAAATTCAGGTGCTTCAGCGCCTACTCTGGGCAGATCACCTGCTGTGTTTACCGGGTTTCCTTTGAATGTTATTTTTGCCATTTTGTATCAAGTTTTTATTTGTATCCTAAACAAGCCCTTTGCAGGAAATGTTCTCACAAAAGTGAAAAAAAATTAGTCGATAAAAGAAAACATAAGTCATTCAATTGAATAGATGAATATTATCTTTCATAAAAAAAACCGCTTAACAAAATGGCTAAGCGGTGTTTCTCTTTTCTATTCTTTCGTTTCTGTGACTTTTCGGAGCTTTCCTTCGTTGAAAAGGGCAAAGAAAACAACCACTGCCACCACCGTAATGGAGTAATACACCCAGGTTGGGATCGGCACCGGATCACCCTTGGCGTAGGAATGCATCCCTGCCAGGTAATAGTTTACTCCCAGGTAAGTCATGATCACCGAACTAAAACTGATTACGGCCCAAATATTAAATGTGGTTAATCCTTTCATTCCGGGAATAAACCGCATGTGCAGGATAAAGGCATAGACCAGAATGGTGATGGCCGACCAGGTCTCCTTGGGATCCCAGCCCCAATAACGGCCCCAGGATTCATTGGCCCATACGCCTCCCAGAAATGCACCCACAGTTAAAAGGTAGAGTCCAACGGTCATGGCCATCTCTGCAATCCCCGACAGTTCTTCAATGGTCAATGAAAAAGTACGTTCATTCTGACGGGTTTTCATGCCGGTTAATACCAAATTCAGGAAGCCTAATAAAGCACCTAAACTTAAGAAGCCGTAACTGGCCACAATAATGGCCACATGAATGGTCAACCAATAGGATTTCAAGACCGGTACAAGGTTAGTGATTTCCGGATTCATCCAGCTCAGGTGAGCCACCATCAGAATAACACCTCCAAACAGCGAAGTGACCGACAAGGCAATGGGGCTTCTCTTACTAAAGATCAAACCTGCCAAAACGGTGGTCCAGCCAATGTAAAGCATGGATTCATAACCGTTACTCCAGGGCGCATGTCCGGATATGTACCAGCGAATGCTTAGTCCGGCAGTATATAATACAAAGGCGATGACCACCAACGAAAATCCAATGCGCATGATCCACTTAAACTGGTATTTCGGTTTCACCAGGCGGATCAGCTGAAAAACCAACAGTAAAATACCCAAGAGCAAGAAATAAGGCGAAAGCGTCATAAACAAACTACTTTCATTGTAGAAAATCTCGATCTCTTTCATGGTATCGCCCGGCAAAATATCAGCCCCATACTTGGTCTGATAGGTCACAATGGCGGCCAGGTATTCTTCGGCAGTATCATTTTTATTCTGCACCAGGGCATCCACATACATGCCAAAAATGTTGCGCACAAACAAGCTGTCTTCTCTTGGGAAATCGACGGGACGTGCACCGGGAGCTAACCAGGGCTTATGACTATCCGCCGGGTTGGGGAAAATTTTCATCAAACTCCCCATCTGGGTCATGTAAAACACATTGATCTGCTCATCAATTTTAATGACCTCCTGATCCAGTTTGCTTTGCTGCGCGCCCGGTTTGCGGTAGGCCGTTTCCACCAACTGACGAATTTTATACTCCCCATTGGGTGTAAAAAACTGCTGAAAAGAGGCCTTGCGTTCAGTCACACTCAAGATGCCCCGCAACTCCTCGTGCTTCACGGTGATCATGGGCACTTCTTTCCAATATTGGCGGTCAATGAGCATGCTCAGCACCACCCGGTCGGCCGACCAGCCATTGAAGGTATGATGCTTCACAATTTTCCGCATAATTTCACCATTGAGGGTATTCAAAGGTTCCATGCGACCCCCATTATCCTGCACCCAAACGCGACCAAAGGCATTCCCCATTTCTTCAGAGATGGCATGAGGAGGGTTCAACTCCAGGGAGAATGCAGGTAAAGAAATCAACAAAAGAAACACAGTCATCAGCTTCTTCTTCTCCTTATAGATCTCATCGGTGCGATGGATCAAAAAGCGGAAGCGGGTATTGGATACAAATAAGGCTGCAAACATCCCGATGGTTAATAACAGATAACCCATATATGTGATGATCGTACCCCACATATCCTGATTCACCGATAAAACAGTTCCCTTCTCATCGGTATCATAAGAGGATTGAAAAAAGCGGTAGCCCCGATAATTCAAAATATTATTCATGAAAATACGACGATTCTCTTTAACACCCTCCACCTCGTCAATCAAGGTCACTTCACTGGCATATGAGGAAGGACTGTTACTACCCGGATAGCGATCTAATTCAAATTTATTCAGATGCAATGAAAAAGGAAGCTCAATGACTTTACTTCCATAGGTGGCTGAAATATTGATACCACCCACCTGAGCAGAATAGGATTCGCCCAAGGCATCTTTTTGGCCAAACACATAAAAAGTTTCCTGCACATCGCCCAACTCTGCCACCATTTTAATGGCATTGGGCAAACCGCGACCCTGATCGCCCGGCACTGAAACCGGCTCTACCACGGCACTCTCCAGTTGCTTAGTCAATACCATTTTCAAATCCCCCATGCTATACAAAACTCCCGAGAAAAATTTATTCAATGAATCAGCCGCAAAAGTCTGCTCCTGCCCCGATTGCATCTGCATCATTTTTGAGGGCTGCTTACCTTTAAAATAGGCGATACCGTCCTTTAACCGGAAAATCACATCCTGTCCATTTTCGACTTCCGGCTCAAAGGCCACCCGAAACGATCCGGCATTAATTTCATCGCCGGGAAACAATGAAAACTCCTGGCGTCCCGTGGTAGCCGATAACACCAATTGCAAAGCTGGTCGTCCACCCGGTTTCTCAATGGCACGTGACATGCACTGCGGAATGTAGGCTTCGCTTCGGATTTTCAGTTTGCCTTTCGACGTACTAAAAGAGGTGCTGTATTCAAAGGGACTCACCGTTGAAAAAAGCACATTGGATTTATCGGATTGAGCCTTCCCGGCTTCGTTAATAGTTGTTTTCACATATTGATCACTGGACAGGATGGCATTGGAAGCTGCCCCCTCACGAATGTGCATCAGTCCTTCATACCCGATGTATCGGGTGATGCCAGCGCCAATAATAATCAGTAAAAAAGCCAGGTGAAATACCAATACCGGTATTTTCTTTTTCGAAAAAGTCTTATACTTAATCAAGTTACCCAATAGATTAATGGCCAAGATGAAAAAGGCCAACTCAAACCACCAGGCATTATACACCAAGGCTTTGGACGCGTTGGTTCCAAAATCATTCTCAATAAAGGTAGCCACCCCCATCACGGCCGCCAAAAAGAGTAATAAGGTTCCCATGAGCCATTTTGCAGTCAGGAAATCATAGAATTTCTTCATCTGTTTAGATTTAATTTTGCATGTGAGACAAGCAGGTCAAAATGTTTACGGATGTTAAAATAATAATTAAGACCCAAATATCCGTATTTAAACGCTTTTTTTTTACTTATGTCCTTATTGTTTCCAGCTACGTTAGAGATGAAACACTGGGCTTGTCATAAGAAATGATCCACCATCCACCACACTAACAATCCATATACGCCCACATCCTTCAGTAGGCTTACTACCCATTTCTACTCCCTCTCGTCTCCATCATATGTGTCTACCCATTATCCAATGCAATATCCCACATCAAAACGATAGCCTCCACACTCTTTTTTAGTTACCGCCACCTGGTGGGGCCGTTACAATTGCAGTGGGCGAAGTATGATATGTAGTGGGCGTATCAGGAAATATGGTGGGGGAATAGACAAACAGAGTGGGGACTGTATCTACTTCAGTGGGGACGATCCTCAACATGATGAGGAATGCACCAATACACCTGTACGCGGATACAACCGCGGCCCGGTATGCTTCATGACCAACAAAATACACCACCGTTAGCTCCTTATAATTGAAAGCATATTCCCATTTTTCGTATCAGTTGCCCCCTATCATCTGCGCATCGCTTTCAATAGGTATGATTTTTCACACTCCTGCCCCGGCAACTTGCACAACTAAAACGATTTTAGTTGCTTTGCATCGTTTTTTTCGAGAAACACAACATTATAAAAAAGTATACCAAACAATTATGAGAAAACTTCTGAACACGTTTGTTCTCCTTCTCTTGACCTCTATGGTAATGGGTCAGGAACAAGAAAAAGCATTTAAAATTGAATTACATGGATTTGTGGGTGTAAATGCCTACTACGATACCCGTCAGAGCGTTATCCCCCGAAACGGCAACATCTACCTGTGGCCGAAAAGACCTCAATATGATAAAAACGGTGAAGACATCAACGACCATGGCCGTTTTGATATTGATGCGGCCTTTAGTCGTTTTGGCTTGCATGTGTCCGGACCGGAAGTATTCGGGGCAAAAAGTTTCGCCATGCTGGAAGGTGACTTTTTAGGTAAATCAGGGACGCGTGATTTAAACTTTCGCATTCGCCATGCCTTTATCCGCTTAAACTGGGAAAAGACAAGTCTATTGGCCGGTCAAACCTGGCATCCCGTTTTTCTGACTGAAAACTTCCCGTCAACGGTGAACTTAAACGCCGGCTCTCCTTATCATCCACTGAATAGAACACCACAAGTGCGCTTGGGCTATAAACTCAGCAATCAGCTGGAAGTGGTGGCTTATCTGTTATCTCAAAATGATTTTGCAGATGCTGGTATGGGTGATGCCATGGAAAACTCATTGGTTCCCGAAGTAGATGCTCAGATTAAATACAAAACGGAATCAGGCCTCTTTGCAGCCTTCACAGTAGGTTATAAAACACTGAAGCCAAACCTGACTGACCAGGGGTATAAAACGACTTCTCAAGTGGAGAGTTTCCACATGTCGGCCTCCTTTAAAAAGCAATTCAGCAAATTTACCTTTAAAACCGAAGGCTTGTATGGTGGCAACATGACTAACCTGGTGATGATGGGAGGCGTGGCACGCAAAGCCAAATCGGACAACCCACTGGATATGGCCGACTATGTGGCCTTGAAATCCGTTTCGGTATGGACCGACATACATACCAACAGTAAAAAAGTACAACCCGGTTTTATGTTCGGATACAGCCAAAACCTGGGCGCTTCTGAGGAAGCTGAAATCATTCCGGCCTATAGTTTAGGTGCTGATATCGGTCACGTATTTGCCATTTCACCACGGGTAAAAGTATATGCCACACCAAAAATCTGGTTTGGCGTAGAGTGGTTACATACCGTAGCTGCTTATGGCGGCAAACGGGATGGTGCAGGCAATGATTTGGCCACATATGACAGCAAAGGTAAACCGACGAACCTGTTCTCGGTAACCAACAATCGCTTCATCACCAGCTTGCGTTATACTTTTTAACGGATAGCCTAAACCGAATTGGTACGATTACTGTTGTGAAAAGTAAAAACATAATTTCATGAAGCAATTTCTCGCAGTCATCGCCATTTTAATGATCATCACCGGTTTTGGAATGATACACGGCACCTCCCGGTTAATGGAAGTAGTAAGTATTTTAATGATTGGGCTGGGTGCCGCCTATCTGTTATTTTTAGTAGTAAAATACGCCGGAAAAAATCAATCGGACGCCGAGTAAACGAAATAGCACATCATGTTCTCAAAGGAAGAAGCAAAAGAAATACGACAACTGTTTTGGCAAAAACTTGAAAATCGGACCAAGCGATTACCCGGTCAAAAGGGGCATAAGAAAAACTGGATCTTTGATCAAACCGGCATCAAAGGGTTAGACCTGCGGTTTGATGTGGATCGCCAACGGGCCATTGTGGCCCTGGAAATTAACCACCGCAATGAAGACCGGCGCTTATACTTGTATGAAAAGCTGGAGTCGTGTAAAACCATTTTTGAAAATGAATACGGGATGCCCTTAAAATGGGATTATCTCTACACACGCGCCGGTTCCAATGACAAGGAAGTTTGCCGCGTTTACAATGAGATACCCTGCGACATGTACCAGCAAGCGTGCTGGCCCGAGGTGATGCATTTTCTTATTGACCAGATGTTGCGGATGGAAAAAGCCTTCCTGGAGGTGAAAGACTTTTTAGAACATGATGAATTGGGACTATAACAAAAAAGGAGGCTTAGGCCTCCTTTTTATTTATATATGATGAATTCTCTTCCTACTTTCCGTCATAACCCCATTTCAGGTAGATGGCTCCCCAGGTAAATCCGGCGCCAAATGCAGCTAAAATGATGTTATCTCCTTTTTTCAATTGCTTCTCCCACTCCCACAAACACAATGGAATGGTAGCCGCCGTAGTATTACCGTAGCGCTCAATATTCACCATCACCTTGTTTTTATCCAGGTTCATGCGATCGGCAGTGGCACCGATGATACGAAGGTTCGCTTGATGAGGCACCAACCAGGCCAAATCATCAGCCTTCAGATTGTTGCGCTCCATGATCTCCACTGAAACATCGGCCATACGGGATACTGCGTGTTTAAATACATGCTGTCCTTCCTGATAGATGTAATGCATGCGCTTATCGATGGTTTCGTGGCTTGACGGATGAACAGAGCCGCCTGCTTTCATGTGCAGATGCACCCGGCCGGATCCGTCACTTTGCAGAATGCGATCTTTGATACCCACTTCCTCCTCGGTAGGTTCCAGCAGTACAGCAGCACCGGCATCACCAAACAACACACAGGTAGTACGATCGGTATAATCGACAATAGAAGACATTTTATCAGCCCCTACAACGATGATTTTTTTCTTGGCACCCGATTCAATGAAACGCGATGCCGTATCCAAAGCATACAAAAAGCCGGAACAAGCACCGTTCAAATCAAATCCATGGGCATTTTTAATTCCCGCCTTATCGGCAATGATATTGGCAGTGGCCGGGAACTGATGATCAGGTGTTACAGTGGCGCAAATCACCATGTCAATTTCATCCGGCGTGATACCGGTTTTGGCGAAAATCTCTTTAATGGCTTCCACTCCCATATCGGAAGTCCCTTTGCCTTCACCTTTCAGAATGTGACGTTCTTTTATGCCTACGCGGGTCATGATCCACTCATCGGTGGTATCAACCATTTTGCTAAGCTCCTGGTTGGTCATGATATAGTCGGGCACATACCCGCCAACCGCTGTTATCACTGCATTGGTTTTTTTCATGAGTATTTCTTTATTATCAAAAGTCACATGGTCTCTACTCTTCTTTGATCAACGCAGAAGAACAAATCAGAGATTCATACCACTATTGTTTTCACCGGATCCCCAACCACAGGCCCTGCAAAATGCGGGCATTACCCCTTGGCCTGATCCGGAATTATTGATGTCATTTTTTTTGGGGCAGCTACAAAAGTAAGAATTCGTTAAAAGTATACAAATTTACTTTAGTCCATTCATCTTCAATAGGCCCAAAATAAAATTTGCCCCCAGTTTCCTGGAGGCAAATTTTATTGAACGCGAATTCAATAAATTAAGCTGTTACTTCTTTTTCAACAGCTAATTTTCCACGGTAATAACCGCACTCTCCGCATACAGTGTGCAACTTAACAGTAGCGCCACAGTTTGAACATACACCAAGTGCAGGAATTACTGCCTTGTAGTGAGTTCTTCTCTTGTCTCTTCTCGTTTTCGAGATCTTTCGTTTAGGATGTGCCATTTTTCAACCTATTTTACTTGTTATTATCTACTATATTTCTCAACGCCTCCCAACGAGGGTCGATATCATCTTCCTGCTCTTCTTCGTGCTGGTCCTCCACCAAATATTGGTCAAGTTTATCCAGCATTTCCGGATCGCAAGTTGGATTTCCGTCTTCATCATCCGGGTGTACATGCCCAATGGGCAAACTCACGCAAATGAACTCATAAAGTAATTGGGCCACATTAATGTCATGTGCATCATGAGGAAGGACAATCAACTCTTCTGAGGGCTCATCATATTCTTCTCCAAACTTGACATACATGCGACTGTTGCTTTCAACAGGCAATTCAAGCGTATCTAAACAGCGGTCACACACACTCTCCACGACCCCACTGATGTTAAAACGAATGGTCAAAAGAGCTGAACTCTTCTCCAATTCTACAACTGCTTCAACATCTCCACTCTTCACTAACGACTCCTCGAATAATTCGAAGAAAGGCGCGCCTATTTCAAATCTAAACAGATGCTTGCCTTCGCCTAATCCCTTAAATGGGATTCCATAGTCCTTTAGTTTATCCACTTTTCCCTCTGTAAAAACTGTGCAAAAGTATAAAAATAAATAGTGGCAATGAAAGAAAACCACTTTTTTTTAATCATCCTCAAAAAAGAACCCGCTTGTCACTGAACACCAGGCAGAATAATTCGAAACGTAGTTCCCTTCCCCGATTCGCTCTCCTTCACAAATATCTTTCCACCGTGATAGCCTTCAACAATTCGCTTCACCAGTGACAGGCCTAAGCCCCAACCTCTTCGTTTGGTGGTGTAACCCGGTTGAAAAACGGTTTTAAAATTATTTCGCGAAATCCCCTTACCGGTATCCATCACATCAATAATTACTTTTTGTGCTTCACTTGCCAAAGAGATGCTCACTTCTCCTTTATCTTTGATGGCATCCACGGCATTCTTGCACAAATTTTCAATCACCCATTGAAACAATACCAGATTGACTTTGGCCTTTGTCTGCCCCCCGTCCTGACTAGTAGTTTTAAAGGTAATATCTGCCGAGGTTCGACGATCCAGATAATTCAATATATCCTGAATGATTGGTTCCACAGGTTGCCATTTCAGTTCCGGCTTAGATCCGATTTTAGAAAACCGATCGGTGATCACCTGCAGGCGCTTCACATCTTTCTCCAGCTCTTCAGCGATCTCTAAATCACTCTCTTTCATCTTTAATACATCAATCCACCCCAAAATAGAAGACGTTGGTGTTCCTAATTGATGGGCTGTTTCCTTGGACATTCCCACCCAAACCTGATCTTGTTCGGCCTTACGGGCCCCACTAAAGGCAAGGTAAGCAATGGATATGAAAAACGCGACGATTAATAGCTGAATGATGGGAAACCAGCCTAATTTTTTAATTAATAAGGAATCTTCGTAATAGAGGTATTGCTTTTCGTTATTCCCCAGATCAACCACAAACGGAGCTTTACTTTCACGCATGCGATTCAACTCTGCTTTTAACATTAATTCCGCGCCTTGGTCGGGAATTTTAATATTCCGATAATGAAGAATAACGTCCTTATCGTCCACCAAGATGACCGGTATAGTCGTATTATTTCTGATAACCTCGAAAATTAATTTGATGGAGGCATCCCCATCATCCATATCCGTGAGCTGCCGGGTCGCTTCAGCCCACAATTCAGCTCTTTTTTGCTCCTCTTTTTTCAGCTCAGAAGTTAATCGGTGGGTATAAAGCAACGTAAATGTCCCGATGGCAAAAGCCCCGATTAAAAGCAAAAACTTCCAGATTTTCTTATGGGTATAAAAACTCATCGACATGAAAACTATACTAAGGCATGAAACAAACTATTATGTCTTGCCAGTTGGATCTTCTGATCAAGACATAATTTTAAACGCAGGCCTCAGTGATTTATTACGCTGACAAATTAGATTGCCATCTTGGGTTACATGCTTGCATGAACCTTTTTATTTCAAGCACCATTTGGTTAACATCCGGGATAAATCCTCCAGACGTGTAGGTTTTGTTATGAAATCATCCATCCCGGCATCCATGACACGGGTTTTCTCTGCATCATCAATACTAGCTGTTAAAGCGATGACCGGACAGTTATTTCCTTTCTTTTTCAATTTCTGAACAGCTTCCAAACCGTCCATCTCGGGCATCAACACATCCATAAACACAATGTCATATTGATTTTCCTGTGCCTTTTGAACGGCTTCAGCCCCGTTGTTAACCAAATCAATCTCGTAACCAATTTTACGAAACAGATTCTGTGCTACCCGCTGATTTAACAAATTATCTTCAGCCACTAAAACCTTTAACTCCCGCTCAAAGGGAATGGCTGTTGCCAGTAACTCTTTCCGGTCAATGCCGTCAAAATATTTCAAAATAAAATCCTTCAGAACAGATACTTTTACCGGCTTCCTTAAATAAGCGTCAGCTCCTAATTTTTTGGCCAAAGCCATGTTGGACGATTCAAAATCGGAACTTTGCAACAACATGGGCAATCGCTTATGCAATTTATGATTGTAGAGCAATTGCAGGAACTCCAACCCGCTAAAATCAGGACGATGGTCAATGATAACCATGTGGTGTTTATTATCCGTCCGCATGATATCAATGGTTTCATTGGAAGGCGGCAACACTTTGAAGTCAATTCGAAGTGATCCCAAATTTTTTAACATGGTCCGGACTTGCAAAGGTTCATCTGTAATCACAATCGCCCGTAGCTTACTCATGGAGGTGATGTGATTGAAATTATAATTCTTTTGATGCGTTTGGGATCGGAATGGCAATGTAAATACAAACTCAGCTCCCGGATAATCGGGATCATCGGATAAGCCGGAAGGACTATTCACCCATATTTCACCTCCCAACAGATTTACTAACTGCTTTGAGATTGTCACACCCAACCCGGTGCCTCCATATTTACGGGTGGTACTTTCATCTTCCTGAGAAAAAGAATTAAAAATGGCTTTGATCTTTTCTTTTCGAATACCAATGCCCGTATCCTTCACTGAGAATGAAAGCGCCGGCGACCCATTAATGGCCATGACTTCTTTGATGGCCAGATGCACTTTCCCTTTTTCAGTAAACTTAATAGCATTGGATAACACATTGTTAAATACTTGACGAATGCGAATGGGATCGCCCAGGTAATTTTCAGGCAAAGCCACCGAACACGACCAGGTCAAACTTAAATGTTTCTTTTGAGCACGCCTCAAAAAGGCTTGAATGGTATCTTCAACTTCCTTTTTCAAATTAAATGGAATGGTCTCAATCTCCATTCGGCCAGCTTCCATTTTTGAGAAATCCAAAATATCATTAATCAAAACCAACAAAGTGTCAGCGGAGCGCTTCACTACCGAGAGCAATTCTTTATCGTGATGAGCCATTTCTGAGGTCATCAAAATATCGGTCATGCCAATGATGCCATTTAATGGGGTACGAAGCTCATGACTTATATTGGCTATAAAAGTAGATTTTGCTTTATTGGCCATCTCCTCACTTTTTCGCTCTGCCTCCAACGAAGTAACTTCCACAAAGACCTGGATGGTATAACGCTCCCTTAATAAGAAAAACGGAATCTGCTCATGTAATATGACCGACTCTTCGTTTTTTCGATTGGTAAGTACATATTTATTGGATGATGCCGAATAGGTCGTCTTTTCTAAGCGTATTTTATTCTCAAACAAAATCTGATCCGTCGCCGACCGACCGAGCAATTGATCTTCATCATCATAGGCAAACAACTGTAAGGCTGCCTTATTAACTTGTCGGATACAGTTTGACTTATCAATTAAAACGACTCCTACAGGCAAATAATAGAGCACTTTCCGCAAGGCCTCTTCCGATAATTTCAATCGCCGTTCCTCTTCATTTTTACGTTTTATATACCAGCTATATGTAGCGACTATCAACAAAATCACAAATAACGAGATCATGCCAACTAAAAACGCATTCCGTGCGATGGAAGCCGTAATAACGTGAACAGGCAATGAAAAGGCCAGATAATAATCGCTTCCATGAAACTCCAACTTTCTGAAAACAGTCAATACTTTAACAAATTCGCTATTGATGTGAATGGTATGTATTCTTGAAAACCAACTTTTCCGCTTAAGTTCTTGTCCTACATATTTCACATCCGGATAGAATGTTTCCTCACTCAAAGTATTGTACACCACACTTCCATTAGGCTTCATCACCCATTGAAAATGAAATCCTTCCAGATTAAAATTATAAAAAACCGAATTAAAAAATGACGGTAAAGACATGTCAAATTCAACATATCCATACAACTGATAGTCATTGTATAACGGCTGAACATAATTAATTCGACTTCCTTGTGGATTGATGTAAATCTTAGGACTGAAATAATCCAATGGCTCTGTATTCCCAAACGAAGAAATGAGGGTTTTCCCTTGCCCGCGTCTTAAACCAAAAAAATTGCCTTCATTGTCATATACTTTCAACACATTCAGATGCTCACGATACCTGGCAAAAAGCAACTCTAAGCGTTTCTGAACTTCAATGGAATGCCCTTTATTAACAAATAAATCATCCAACTCATTACTGGAAAGCAGTAGAAGAATATTTGTTTGAGTCTTCTTAAAGTATTGCCTCAGTTGATCATGAGCAATCCTAGATTGTTTATGTAATACATCCTTTTGGGTGTTAATTTGCCATCGATAGGTGTCTGTGTAGTAGTAGATATTAGACAATACTAAAGAAACAATACTTATAACGACTATTATCAAGGCCTTCTTCATCAGTCTTCACATCTACTTAAATATGAGCATATTAACTTTTACTTATCTTAGAATTCCAAAACATAGTTTAACAATACGTTCAAAAAAGATTTTGGTTATATTTTTTCCGAAATCACCGGTACTTTTCGTTGCTATTTTGCAAAATACTTAAATAGCTTTCATATCTGCTCCAGGCAATTCGACCTTCTTCAACAGCCTGTTTCACCATACACCCCGGCTCATTGCTATGACTACAGTTGTGAAACTTACAATCTCCGGCTGCTTTAAAAATTTCAGTAAAGAAATGGTATAATTCTTCTTTCTCTATGTGCACCAAGCCAAAACCGCGAATACCTGGCGTATCAATAATGTAGCCTCCAAAACTCAAGGGATGCATCTCCGCAAAGGTAGTTGTATGCTTACCGGTATGATGGGCATCTGATATTTCAGCCGTTTTTAAATTGAGTCCTGGTTCAATTCGATTGACTAACGTGGATTTACCAACTCCCGAATGACCACTTAAAACACTAACTCTATCCTTTAAGAGAGCTTTCACTTCCTCCAGATCATCCTGCTTTTTTGCTGACACAGCCAATGTTTGGTAGCCAATGCCTTCATACAATTCACGCCACTCTTCTAAAATCAGCTGATGTTTTCTATCATAACGATCTAACTTATTAAACACCAACTTGACGGGAATACGATAAGCTTCTGATGCAGCAATAAAACGATCGACAAAAACCCGAGTAGTAATGGGATAATTAATGGTTACGATTAATACCGCCTGATCCACATTAGCGGCTAATATGTGCGACTCTTTAGACAAGTTCGACGACCGACGAATCACATAATTCTTTCGTTCCTGAATTTCATAAATAACTCCTTCTTCCCCCTCCGTGTCAAAGAATACACGATCCCCAACAGATACCGGATTGGTACTTTTTATGCCATCTAATCTTAATTTACCACGTATGCGGCAAATGACACGTGTATTATCAGCTAGCAATACCGTATATCGACTACCTGTTGACTTAATGACCAATCCTTCTTTTTGCTCCATTTCAATCTTTTTCCCAAAAATAAAAGATTGATCCGATAAAAACGGTGTATAAAAGGGGAAAATTGGTGGAATTAAACTTTATTTTTTCCAAGCGACAATCGAAATCGTTCGTCCTGGAGGTCAATTATTATCATACTGTTATCTATTTGACACCAACAGCCGCTTTATAAACCCTTAAAGCTCTCTCTCTGGCATATTTATGATCAATAATCGGTTCGCCGTATTCAGGTGTGTCCAATTCAGGTATCCATTTTCTAACATAACTCCTTCCTTTATCAAATTTCACCTGCTGGGCCGTAGGATTAAATATTCTAAAATAGGGTGCTGCATCACAACCTGTCCCTGCTGCCCATTGCCAATTTCCGTTATTTGACGCCAACTCGTAATCCAACAGTTTTTCTGCAAAATAGGCTTCACCCCATCGCCAATCAATCAAGAGATGCTTGCACAAAAAACTGGCCGTTACCATACGTACACGATTGTGCATAAAACCCGTCTCATTTAACTGGCGCATACCTGCATCCACCATTGGATAACCTGTTGTTCCGTTACACCAGCGTGCAAAATCATTTTCATCATTCCGCCATTGAATCCGATCATATTGTGGCTTGAAACTGTGATTAATCACTTCTGGAAAATGCCAAAGAATCTGCATAAAAAATTCGCGCCACACCAATTCTCCTAATAACACTTCATGTTTCGGGTATAGTTGACGTATGATTTGCCGAACACTGACCGTTCCGAATCGTAAATGAGTTCCCAGGTAACTCGTGGCATCCAGACTGGGAATATCTCTGTGCAAAGCATACTGATCCACGCGAGACAGATCAAAATTTCTAACTTCCATAGAAGATCGCACAAAACCAAGTTCCTTCAAAGTTGGAAACACGGAGTTTTCTCTATAAAACGAAGTTTGATTAGGAATGAGATCATTTCGGAATTCCACGCGGCCATATTTGCTAAGCCACTTTTTCTTAAAAGGTGTAAAAACAGTATACGGCTGCAGATTATCTTTTACCACGTCATCTTTTTCAAAGATGACCTGATCTTTGAATTGATGTAAAACAATTCCCTTTGACTCAAGAAGCGATTTTATCAGATCATCACGCTCACAGGCATAGGGTTCATAATCACTGTTAATAAACACCTGTTCAATTTCATAATCAAGGGTTAATTGATTCCAAAGTTGCAAAGGTTCACCTCTGAGGATTTTTATGGCAATACCATCTTTTCTCAATTTTTCATCAATTCTCAAAAGCGTATCGTAAATAAACGTCACTCGCGCATCAGACCGAGGTAATTCATCCAGAATATTCACATCGAAAATAAAAATAGGTAACACCGGGTTTCCTGACAATAATGCATGATTCAATGCAGTGTTATCTTCTAATCTCAAATCTCTTCGAAACCAAAATACGGATAGCTTCATACTCGTGTGCAATAAGTATTTATACTATGACGCTAAAATAGACGCAATTGTTCATGGATATTAGGTTTGGATTCTAACTGCAGCAACCTTTTCTTCGCTAACAATCCACCTGCATATCCGGTTAAGGCCCCATTACTCCCTATAATACGATGACATGGAACAATAATTGAAATGGCATTTGCCCCATTTGCACTTGCCACCGCACGAATTGCTGTTTCATTATTGATTATACACGATAAACCCAGGTAACTTTCGGTCGTTCCATAAGGAATAGTCATCAATGCACGCCAGACATCTTGCTGAAAAACAGTTCCAACAAATTGCATCGGCAAATCAAATACTTCAAGTTTTCCTTGAAAATAACTATCCAATTGGCGCATGGTTGCTTCTGTAACTGGAGTACTCCTTTCCTGATAACCAGCTGCCAATCCCTTTTGGATTCTTCGATCAATGGCTACTCTCATCTTTCGATAGCGCCAATCGCACAAACAAAGCGCTCCTTCAAACTCACCTAAGATCAGTTCGCCCACAGGCGCTTTATAATACTGAACAGCAATCACATTCATGGATCAAAGATATCGAAACTTTCGATTGAAAAATACAGTGGAATGAAGACTCTACAGCCAAGTAAAACAGCGTTGTGATGATAGGCCAGACATAGACAGATGGATAAATTAGGAAATCAGTTAAAAAGAGAGTCAACTGCTAAGCTTGAAAAGAATATTCCTAACACACTAAACCTTAATGAAGTAATGAAATACATTCACTCATCCCAACTTTACACAATTAAAGTATCTAACCCCTGAAAGAGGAAGACAATAAAAACCCTTATTCCAAGACTCGACTTTAACTTAAAGGATGAATTAACTCATCCAGACATACTGCTCTACAACTGAAACCGGTAATTGAATTAAAAGACGTTTCCCATTCGCATAATAATAGCTTTTATCATTGCGATCAAAACGAATGTCCAGGCCCATGGTTCGCATTTCATCCAGCAACTCTCTTACCTCCCTTGTTCGCAAGCCCACTTTTCGTCCCAATTTTGCAACTCCTCCTGATTGACGCAACTCAATTAACTCAGTAAGCCTCTTCAGCTGCAATGCTTTTTTATTAATGTTCATTCCCAGGTATTTAGTATTTGCTGACACCCCATTCAGACACATATTATCCTCTACTCCTAAACCTATAGATTCAATACGATTGTTCAGCATTATGAGATCTGGTTTTAACGGTTAAGCCCCAACTTATGTGCATTATTACATCTTAAAAAAAGCATGATTGGCACAATTAGGGAATCCCTATGGGGAATTCCCTTCTTCATATTAATTGCGAAAAAAGGAAAACGTAACACCTTTTTTTAATTTTTTTTTAAAAAAACTCACTATACTCTATTTTAAAGCCGATTACAACCCAACAACATCATCCCTACAATACATTAAAACGTCCTATTTGTAGTCAGCGACTGGGGTGTTGATTATTTAACTTTATCCTTACTAATAATTCATCCTAGTTTTGAGTTTTTATATTATCTTTGAAGGCAGATAATCATTACTGCAATATTTTGAGCGAAATACGTTTACAGGAATTAAAATTCTTCAAGTCAAGCCGTGATTCTTGGAAGCAAAAGCACAGAGAAAAACAGGCTGTAATAAAGCAATTAAAGATTAAAATCCGGGATCTAATTAAAAGTAGAAATTTCTGGAAGGAGAAAGCTAAAAAGCTGGAGCTTGAATTAAAAAAACAAAAAGAAGTAGCTTTTGCCGGAGAAATGCAGGGTTACTCTGACAAACCTACTCATACTATTCTTTTTAATAAGGGAACATGTAATAGCCCCAAGCATTTTAGTTACTGCAGCGATTTTATCAATTTTTGTGCTCAGCTATTTCTTGATGGCAATACGTCGTATCGAAGCTGTGCAAAAATTTGTTCAATACTTGCTAACTTTTATAATGCACCTGCACCTCACTATTCTACTATTCGACAATGGGTGTTGCGTTTAGGGTATTACACGTTGCATGAGCCGAAAGAAAAGCGTAATGATTGGGTTTATATAGTGGATTATACCATAACTACAGGGAAAAATAAATGTTTGGCAATATTAGGAGTATCATTAAAAGATTTACGAAAAAATGGTTTCAATCTTAAGATGAAAGATGTTGCCTTGCTGAATCTAACAGTGACTCCAAGGGCAACATGGGAGGTTACTTATAATGCTTTGGTTGAGACAGTAAAACTAACAGGTATTCCCAAAGAAATAATTTCAGATCACGGAGCCGATGTTAAGAAAGGAATTGAAGAGTTCTGCGCTCTGCATAAAAAAATCACTTACATTTACGATGTCAGCCATCTGTCCGCATGCTGCTTGAAGTCGATATTGTCCACTGACACTAAATGGGATAGTTTTTTAAAGCGACTATCCCGTTGTAAACATCAAACCAAACAAACACTACTCTCATTTCTTAGTCCTCCAAGCCAAAGGGCCAAAGCAAGATATATGAATGCAGAACAAATGATTGGATGGTTTGAAAAAATACTTCAATATCAAGAGCGAGGAAACTTTCTTCTTATAGCTGAATCCATTGTTGAAAAACGATTACAATCTCCAAATGCCAATTTGAGTAATTACATTGATGAGGAACTCGTTCAAGAGGCAAAAGAAATGTTTGAGGAGAAATTCAATTGGATACAAGAGTATAGCGATGATATAATCGACTATAAACAGTATCTGACAGTGATTAAAACAATAAAGAAAAAAATCATAACAGAGGGATTGTCCAGGAAAACAATTGGTGGTATAAAAAAAGATATCTCGATAATCAATCTCAACAAGAAGGGATTAGATTTTAGCGATACACTTATGATGAGATTGTCTGACAACATCCCTAAAAATGCAAAATATAAAGAAGCTTACCTTGGGGTATCCGACATTATAGAAAGCTTGTTTGGAAAATACAAATATTACTGCTCGGAAAGTGCTTTAATGGGCATTACCCAATCAATATTGATAATATCAGCAGCGACACTGCAGATTGACCACTCTTGCATCAATAAAGCTATGGAGAGCAATACATTTATGGATATCCATAATTGGTCAAAGAAAACGATTGGTGAATCTGACTTTTCAAAAAGATGTAAGGCTTTTAAACGGAAAGAAAACCTAAAAGTCGCATGAATAATATTTTAAAATCTGTCAAAATAATCAACACCCCAGTCAGCGACTGGGTAATAGTCAAAATAGGGAACACCAATAAACCTCCTCATAACAAACTTCTTTGCTAGCCAAAATAGATAACTCAAAAAAGTTCATCAAAAAAACATGAAAACTATTGTAAAAATGAAAACCTCCCTTTAACTTTGACCTACCGGTCAGTCAATAAAAATAAATTATATATGGCACCTCGAACCAAAGAATCATTTGAGAAGATAAGAACTGAGAAAAAGGCACAGATATTAGCGGCAGCTCTCGAACTATTTGCCAGTGAAGGGTATCACATGGCGACGGTAGCAAAAATAGCCAACACAGCAAGAATATCTAAAGGCCTCGTGTACAATTACTTTCAAAGCAAAGAGGAAATCTTAAAAACGCTGGTATTCTCCACCATGGAAGAATTATTAGACATGGTAGATCCTGACAAAGATGGAATTATGACAGATGGCGAATTTGTATACATGATTGAAATGAACTTCAAATGGCTAGAAACAAATGCTGATTTTCTGAAGCTCTACTTTGCCATGATGTTACAACCAAGCGTTTTAAGGGTAGTTGAAGCAAAACTAATGGAACTGGCCATTCCTGTATTCACTACTATATCCAACTATTTCAAATCAAAGGGCTGTGAAAACCCGATGATTGAAGCGCGCTATTTGAATTCGTTGCTGGATGGTATTAACCTGAACTATGTGGTTGATCCTACAAGTATGCCACTAGAGGCCATGAAACAAAAAGTGCTTCAGCAATATGCTCCCTTTTACAAGGGCGAATAACTAAAGATTAATCGAGTTTAGAACTCATAAAAATCAAAACCATGACTAAACTGAGCATTATTACACTTGCATTTTTGCTTTCAATCGCCCTTGGAAGCCATGCTCAAGAACTAACGGCAATGGATATCATCAAAAAAACCGATGAATTAGTGCGGGGCAAATCCAACTATGCCGAAATGGAGATGAAAATTGTCCGCCCCAAATGGGAACGTACCCTAAAATTTAAAACATGGGCAAAAGAAACTGACTATTCCATTGTCTATATAGACTATCCGATTAAGGAAAAGGGCCAGGTTTTTTTAAAGCGTGAGCGCGAAATGTGGAATTACGTGCCTTCCATAGAAAGAATGGTTAAAATTCCACCGAGCATGATGATGCAATCCTGGATGGGTTCGGATTTAACAAACGATGATTTAGTGAATGCGTCATCCATTGTGGTCGATTATGATCACACCATTCTAAAAGAAGAAGAAAAGGAAGGCTATGATTGCTGGGTAATTGAACTTAAACCCAAAGAAGATGCGCCAGTAGTATGGGGAAAAATCATCAGTTGGGTTACAAAAAAAGGATACATGACTTTGCGTAACGAATACTACGATGAGGACGAATACTTGGTGAATACGGAAACACTCAGCCATATAAAAAATGTGGGGGATCGCATTATGCCAACACGTTATGAGATTATTCCGGCCAATGAACCTGGCAACCGGACCATTCTGGAATTTACTCATATAACATTTAACATTGCTATTGACGATGGTTTTTTCTCTATTCAAAATATGAAACGGGTCAAATAACTTCCGAAAACACCAGCTAACAGGTAAAATACAATGTCATGAACATATTCAAATTAGCCTGGCGCAACCTCTGGCGCAACAAACGCAGAACCCTAATCACTGCAGCTTCTATATTCTTTGGGGTTATACTTTCTTCATTAATGGGTTCCACACAAGAAGGCAGTTATTCAAAAATGATTGATAATGTGGTGAAATTCTACTCTGGTTTTATTCAAATTCAAGAGAAGACGTATTGGCAGAATAAGTCGATCAATAACACCTTTCAACTAACACCTGCACTTGAAGAAACATTATCGACCTTTCCTGAATTATCAATGAACGCCCCCAGGCTGGAGGACTTTGCACTGGCCTCATTCGGAAAGTATACAAAAGGTGCATTAGTGGTTGGTATCGACCCTGTAAAGGAGACAGCCATCACCTCCATAGCCGATAAAATTGTAGCCGGCAGCTACCTGACACCCGAAGATGATGGAATAATTCTGGGCGCGGAATTGGCTAAAAGCATGAAAATTGGTATTGGAGATACTCTTGTATTATTGGGACAAGGCTACCATGGTGTCAGTGCAGCCGGCAAGTTTCCGGTACGGGGATTAATCAAGCATTTCAATCCGGAATATAATCGTCGCATTGTTTACATGGAGCTATCGAACTGCCAGTATTTCTATACTGCCACCGGACAGCTCTCATCACTGGTACTAATGGTCGATGATAATAAGACCATGAAAAAAGTGCTGCCTCTCCTCAAATCAAAGGTAAACGCTCCCTACACCGTGATGAGTTGGGAGGAAATGTTCCCTCCCTTGGTGCAACAAATTGAAAGTGATCGAACCACCGCTTTAATGATGAAAGGCATCCTATACATCGTCATTGGGTTTGGCATATTTGGTACCATTATGATGATGATGGCGGAGCGCAAACATGAATTCGGGGTGATGGTAGCTATTGGTATGCAAAAGTGGCGCTTGGCGCTGACGGTGGTTATCGAAACCATATTCATTGGGATTGTTGGAGCAGGTGCAGGGCTAATCGGGTCATTTCCTGTGGTTGGTTACTTTTTCCACCACCCCATCCCCATTACCGGCCAAGGTGGAGCCTGGATGCAAGACCTCGGTTTTGAACCCTACATGTTTTTTGCCTGGGCACCCGAAGTGTTTATCAGCCAAATGCTGGCTGTATTTGTGATGACCCTGGTAATTGCCCTCTTTCCGCTTTACAAATTAATCCGTTTCGAAGAAATTAAAGCTTTAAAAGACTAATCCTATGGTACTAAAAATTGCGTGGCGAAATATTTGGCGTAATCCAACGCGCAGCCTGGTCGTTATTATGGCCATGTTTATAGGCATGCTGTTTGGCTTATTTTCATCTACATTTATGACAGGCTGGATGCAGCAGCGCCTAAACGATGGCATCGAAACCGAAACATCTCACATTCAATTGCACCATCCTCAGTTCAGAAATGCGGATGATCAAAATACGTACATCCAACAAGCTCGGGAAAAAGTCGATAAGATCCTAACTATACCAGGGGTAAATGGCGTTTCTGAACGGCTTAAAGTTCAGGCCATGATCGCTTCTGCTGAAACGTCATCCGGAATTACTGTAATTGGAGCCTATCCTCAACAGGAAAAGCAAGTTATTAATTTACCTGACAAAATAATTGACGGCGATTGGTTCGTTAGCGACAAAAATAACCAAATTGTCATTGGTCATAAACTCGCTGATAAACTCAAAGTGCGACTTCGTTCCAAAATTATTCTTCGACTTCAGGATGCTGATGGAAATATAACCGGTGGGGCATTCCGCGTGACGGGAATTTTTAAAACCATCAACACTTCATTTGACGAGGCATTTGTATGGGTCCGGAAAAATGATTTACAAAAGTTATCCCTGCTACCAACGGATGCCGCTCATGAAATAGTTGTTCATATCGAGGATCAGGCGCAGATGCTCCTAACCGTAAATGAAATTACGGGTCTTTGCCCGGATGAAATAACTGAAAGCTGGCAAGATGTTTCTCCGGAACTCGGCTATCTTACTGAAATTGGTAATACTTATCAGTATTTTCTGGTCATCATTATCTTATTGGCCCTGGGCTTCGGCATTGTAAATACGATGTTGATGGTCGTTCTTGAGCGTGTTCGTGAACTGGGTATGCTCATGGCGGTTGGCATGAACAAGCGCCGGATATTTACAATGATTGTTTTGGAATCAATCATGCTGTCTATTGTAGGCGGATTTTCAGGCATTATAGGAGGAATTGGCCTGACTGAGTATTTGCAGCTGGATGGAATTGATCTCAGTCTCTGGGGCGAAGGTTTAACCGAATGGGGATTTGCGCCCATTGTGTATCCCATGTATGACGTTTCCATGGTTGTAACAATTGCCATACTGGTCATTCTGACCGGCATCATAGCATCCATTTACCCGGCTTACAAAGGCCTGAAACTAAATCCATCCGAAGCGATTCGTGTCATTTAATCCATTCTTAACTTTAAAAAAAACGCTATGTCCATCATAAAAATTGAAAATTTAACCAAAGTATACAATGCTACTCAAGTGCCTGTTCATGCAGTTAATGGCATTACATTGGAGTTTGAACAAGGCGAATTCGCAGCAATTGTTGGACCATCCGGATCAGGCAAAACAACTTTCCTGAATATGCTTGGTGGTCTAGATGATCCTACATCAGGAAATATATCCATCGATTCGCAAAACATAAATGATTTGTCAGCCAATCAACGCATCAAATTTCGGCTTCAAAACATTGGTTTCATCTTCCAGGCCTATAATCTGATTCCGGTACTGACAGCCAAAGAAAACATTGAATTCATCATGGAGCTGCAAAAAGTTCCCAAAGCACAACGCGATCAACGTAGTACGGAATTATTGGAGGCGGTTGGCATCCCGGATAAAGCCCACATTCGGCCGCGTCAATTATCGGGAGGACAGCAACAACGGGTAGCGGTAGCACGGGCACTGGCCTCCAAGCCCAAGTTTATATTGGCTGATGAGCCCACTGCCAACCTTGATTCGAAATCCACTGAAGTACTGTTGGACATCATGGAAAAGCTCAACCGGGAAGAAAATATCACTTTTATCTTTTCCACACACGACGCCCGGGTCGTTAAAAAGGCCCGAAGAGTCATCACCATCGAGGATGGCCTGATCAAAAGCGATGAACGTAAATAACTTCTTGATTCAATAACCATGAGGTATCTATCACTACTAGTATTACTTTTAACGTTTCATTGGAGTCATTCGCAGATACAAACAAATGGCTACATCACTGAAATGCCATCGCTTATCCATGAAAATCTAAATAATAAAACCTACTTCGATAATCTTATTCATAATCGCCTCAATTTTTCATGGATTCCGTCTGATCATATAACGACATCTTTGGAAATTCGAAATCAATTAATGTGGGGAGAAACCGTTAGAAACATCCCGTTTTACGAGGAATTAGTCAGTAGAGACAACGGTTGGGTAGACCTTTCCACGAACTTGTTTTCCGGCGATAGCTATGTACTCAACAGTATGATTGACAGGCTTTGGTTGGATTACACCAAAGACAAATGGCAAGTCCGGATTGGACGACAAAGAGTCAATTGGGGCATGACCATGATTTGGAATCCCAATGACATTTTTAATGCCTACTCCTATTTCGACTTTGACTATCCCGAGCGCCCTGGAATCGATGGCATCCGTCTTCAATATTACACCAGTTTTTCCTCCTCCCTGGAAGCGGTATTAAAAGCCGATCATGAAAATAGAGTATCCACAGCTGTCCGGTACCGCTTTAACAAATGGAATTATGATTTTCAAACCTTAGCCGGATATTACAATGAAGAAGATTGGGTGTTTGGTTTAGGATGGGCAGGTCAGATTGAAGGAGCAGGCTTTTATGGCGAATTAACCTACCTGGTCCCAACAACTCGCCGTGAAGAAGCTATTTTTATCAGCTCAATAGGCGCCAACTACACTTTTAAAAATTCCCTGATGCTTCAAACAGAAATACTGTATAGCAGCAACATCAATAACGATGATTTCAGCTTTTTCGATTTTTACACAATGAACGCATCAGTTAAAACCTTAAGCATCTCCAACTACTCCTTATTTGGATCAGCCTCCTATCCGCTTACCCCATTACTGTCGACATCCCTGGCTTGCATGTGGTATCCTGGTGTAAACGCCGGTTACATGGGCCCATCCCTGGAATATTCCCTACGTGACGATCTATACCTTTCGTATTTTGGGCAGGTTTTTCAGGGTAAAGAAGACAATAGCAAGGTCACCTATTTGATGAACTACGTGCGCTTAAAATGGAATTTCTAACACCCCTGTCAACCGAACCCACAACTCAATGATGTTCCACTTTTTACACTAACACATTGAATTCTTTTAGGAACACACGATTATTGGATGCAAGATTTATGTACTTTTGTCAAAGTAAGATAGAAAGGCGCAGTTATACCGCTGGAAACAACGAAAGAGTCTGGGCTTATTTTATTTTCACTGCATTGATCGACGAATCAAACCCATGACAACTGAAAAGGATCAACAACTAAAACGCCTGGAGGCTGAGAACAAACGGCTGAAGCGCGTCATGAAAAGAATGTATCAAGGCGTCTGGGGCATCACCCCTCACGAACCGGAACCAACCGATTCTTTCAAGCCGGGATACTTACCTTTATATATCTCCAGCGTCTTAGTTTCCAACCAACCTTTTTCAGATAAAATTAACAGTGTATTAAAAACCCTTGGTCAATTCGCTGATGTGAGCCGGATTTACATCTTTGAAAACTTCGAGGACAATACCCGTTTCAGAAATACCTTTGAATGGTGCAATGAAGATGTCGAAGCTCAACTAGAACACCTTCAGAATTTCGCTTATGCCGATTTCCCAACTTGGCAGAGCATGCTCATTAACGAAGGTCAAATTAGGGCCTCTAACATCTATGCTGAACTTCCCGAAGAACTACACCAAACTCTGAAGGCACAAAATATACAAGCCATTTTAGTGTATCCCCTTCGGGTGAAAGGTCACTTTTATGGGTTTATTGGATTCGATGAGTGCAGCTTCAATCGCGAGTGGCTACCCCACGAAACCGACTTGTTACAAATTGCCGCGCGGCTCATCGCCAATGCCTTTGAAGACGAAGCTTCTCAGCGGAAGCTCAGCCGTCAGATTGACAATCAACAATTATTACTGGAAATCTCACAAATATTCACTTCCGGACTTGACTTTAGAGATCAGATACAACAAGCATTACAGCGTTTGGGGACACATTTTAATGTGAGTCGGGCTTTTCTTTTTGAAAACAGCGATGATGAACATTTTTGTAAAAACACGTTCGAATATTGCAAACCAGACGTCAATACTATTCAAAATCAGTTGCAAAATGTGAGTTACGACCTGGATTTACCGGGCTGGAAGGAAACCTTTAGCAAAGATAAATTCATCAGTTCAAATAATCTGCCGACCTCTGAATCGAGAGCTTGTATTTTTAAAAAACAAATTGGCACTTGCGCTTTAATTGCCATCCCCATTCAATCAGAAGACCATTTTTGGGGTTTTATTGGCTTTGATCATTGTACCTCTGACTACACCTGGGATATCTCCCACAAAAAAGCGTTAAGTATCGTGGCTGAAATTTTAGCGGGTTCATTTGAAAGGCATAAAAATACTGGTGAAATTCGTCGAAAACACGCTGAAATTTTAAAAATTAATGAAACGCTCTCCAGTAAAGAGCAATTTCTACAAAACATACTACATACTGCCCCAATCGGCATTGTGCTCATTAATAATCGTATCATTGAGTATGCCAATCAAACAGTTATCTCAGCGTCTGAGTACAGTTATGAGGAATTGGTTGGCACGCCAGTTTCATTTTTTTACAGTTCCGAAGCCGAAAACCGGGAAGCGATTAATACTTTTTATGCTGAAATAGAGTCAAAGGGGATCTCCACCTTCGAGGTCACTATGCAGTCCAAATCAGGAAAACAAATTATTCTGCGGGTCATCGGCACTCCCGCTCCCAATGCTTCCAACGCTAAAAATTATTTGTTAATTGGGGAAGACATTACCCAAATTAAACGGGCTGAACGCAACTTACTGGAAAGCGAAGAACGCTATCGAAAAATCATCGAATCAACGGTAGATGGCATTTTCATCCTTAAATCATCCGAGCGCATTTCCTATGCCAACGGCGCAGCTTGCAGCTTATTAGGATATACGCCGGAAGAGATTGCTCAATTATCGCTTCAGGAAATACTTCCAGGTGTCCGATACATTGATCGATTTCAGAATGCCATCCACAAAATTGATCAGGGAATTGATTTTATGGGTGACATTCAGGTAATGAATAAAAACAACGAAATCATCCACACCGAAGCATATGGCACACGCATCATGCTGGATGGTGAGTACCATTACTATTTTTCCTTACACGATATCACCCATCGTAAGCGAAACGAAGCCGCTCTAAAACAGAGTGAAAAAAAATTTCGTGCCCTGACTGAAAACTCCACCGATCACATTATCCGTATTAACCGCACTGGTGCTGTATCCTTTTGTAATGCGGCCTTTTTAAAAGACTACGAACTGGAATCAGAAGACTGTCTGGGCAAACATTTAAAAGACATTGTGGGCCTACCCTCTGAACTCGTCAGTGGATTAAGTAATGCCACCCCTGAAGTGTTTGATAACCTGTCATTTTCCCCACTATCTCTGGACGTCGTGCACAATGGTTCGGCACGTGCCTTTGACTGGAACATTACACCTGAAACAGACGACAATAACCAGCTGACTTCGCTCCTTTTAGTGGGACGTGATTTTACACGACGCAAAAAAGCAGAACAAGAACTGGTTATTGCCAAAGAAAAAGCCATTAGCGCTGATCGTCTCAAATCAGCATTTCTGGCGAATATGAGCCACGAAATCCGGACGCCACTCAATGCGATTGTAGGCTTCAGCAATTTGCTCAAAGAAGATACCATTTCAGAAACGGAAAAAGGCGAATACATCTCTATTATTAATAATAGCTCCGAAAACTTAATGGAGTTGATTAATGACATTGTTGATCTGGCTAAAATTGAAAGTGGCGAATTGGTTATCAGCGAAGAGTTATTGAATCCAAATACCTTATTGCAAGAGCTGTATCAACTTTTTATGAAGAAGATGCCGCTGGCCAATAAAAACCACCTGAAATTTTACCTCAACCTGCCAGATTGCCATACTGACATTCAAATTAAATGTGATATATCCAGACTGCGACAGGTATTTATTAATATCTTATACAATGCCTTTAAGTTTACTTTAAAAGGGTTCATTGAATTTGGCTACACTGTCAATACGGAGGGCATACGATTCTATGTGCGCGATACCGGTATCGGCATTGATCCGCATAAACACAACGTTATCTTTGATCCATTCCGACAGGAAGAAGAAAGTACCGCCCAAAAATATGGTGGTACCGGACTTGGTTTATCTATTTGTAAGCGGTTGATTCAAGCCATGGGTGGAACCATTGGCGTTTTATCGGAGAAAGAAACGGGTTCTGAATTCTATTTTACCTTGCCATTCACCCCTTCAGCACCGCTTCAAATGGAAGTACCCGCTGAAAAAACACACGCGCCAGCAAAAAAAGCACACACTCATTATTCGTGGGAGGACAAGTTGTTTCTATTGGTTGATGCAACAGGAACAACGCAATTACAGCTTAGAAAGTTAATGGAGCCAACGAAGGCCATGCTGCTCTCAGCGCGCACAGTTACTTCTGGGCGCGAATTGCTCCTCAAGCGAACGGACCTCGATCTGGCATTAATCGACATTGATTTACCCGGAACCGATATGCATGCGTTGATTCAATCACTCCGTCAACAAGATGTTACTGCTCCAATCATTGCCCTTTCATCGGAACTGGACGATGCTGAAAAATCCAGATTAATGGCCTCCGGATTCAGTGGCCTAGTGACTAAACCCATTGAAAAAGAAGCCTTACTTGAGAATATCAACAGTGCTTTTGAAGCCCTGACTGCTTCGCTCGTGATCTTCTGATACAGCTCATTTGCAGATCTATCCAATTTCACCCAAACACTGAAAAGATTACATTGACCACCCGGAGCAACTAAATTTCAACGCCTTTTGCAGCTTCTTCGAACTGTTCAGTTACCGTATCGAACTTCAGGTAGGGAAAAACAAAGGGAGCAATGGATGCGATCGGTTCATACAGTCGGGAACTCTCTTTTTGTGCTTCCGGCAAGAATTTAAAATTCCGTTCCAGCCCATTAACCACAGCCATCAACACACTTATTATAAACGCATATTTTAATAAACTGAAAAGTGCTCCCATGATCCGATTAAGCGTGCCCAGCGCCACCGCCTGAATCAATTTATCAATCACACGAGCCAATAGATGAACCCCTATCACAATCAACACAAATGTGATGATAAAGGCAATGATGCCAATGTAATTTGACGACAAATACTGCGACAAATAGGATTCTGTAATGCCACTGAAATGAACCGCTCCTAACAAGCCTAAAACCAATGCAGCCAAGGCTGCTAACTCAACTACTAATCCATTTTTAAAGCCTCGAACCAAAGCCAAGATCAATATGATACCAATTACTATATCAAAATAATTCATCTGTCTGCGTTTTACATGATCACTAATCCGTCCATAATCCGGAAGTACTTATAAAGTATAGGTTTCCAATAGCCTATTATCTATTGGTAGATGTATAAACCTTGTAAAAATAAAAAAAGAAATAGATAGTGAACTGTCGATTACTATTAACTGCACTAATAATGCAAAAAAAGAAAAACATATTCTTAAAACTGCGCCTATCACCCCCATCCTAGCAGCCTGTCGGACTTTAAGAAATCATCAATTCCAGCATTATCTTCGACTGGCTATATTAGGAGGGCCAGTTTTTGATTATTGGCGAATAATTTTTGGTTTAGGTTAAAACCCCATCATTATTTCCACTTTTTTGTCATTTAGCCATATCGTTTTACATATTATTGCATTGCAAGTTTGAACATTCTTTTAAGATTGTATCCAATACATACTAACGACCATTCACAATCCGTTTCAAATTCCCCTCTCAGGGAAAAACGCCTGAAACCTAAAAATTCCTTTATGATGCCAAATACCGGTTCAACTGTTTGTTTCCGTTTTTTATAAAGCTGTCTCCCTTCTTTACTTTTTAATATTTGATTCATTTTCTCTACCGGGCTGCTGCCTTCTTCTTTTTCACATTCAGTGCTTAACACTTCTTCCAGATAACTATTGTGTTTTTCACGTGCGGTAGAAATTATCGGTTTTATATTTCTTTTTTCGCATTGCTCAATATTAGTTTCGCTGAAATAGCCAGTGTCGGCAACAGCATTTGTTATTTTTCCAAGTCTTTGTGGCACTGAATCAATAGTCGGAATATATTCCTGCTTATCATTGACATGATTATTGCAATAGGCACCTACAATTAGCATATCTTCATTAACGACAGCTTGCCCATTATAACACTGGTTAAAACCACCTTGGGTCTTCATGATGCGTGATTGTGGATCGGTAAAATTATACTGGTCTTTCTCATTAGGCTTATCATTGGGCGCTTTAGGAGATCTGCCGCGAGGCTTCTTACCGGTTCGCTTCTCGTGATCCTCCCGTTTTTGCATTTTCCGGTCATATTCCTCCTTTTCTTTTTGGTAGCGTTCTTCAGCGCGCATTTTTACAACCTCCTGGGCTTCTTTAATTTTTTGAATACGGTCTTTTCTGCGCTGGATCTCCTCAGGAATATCGAGCTCAACCTTTCTATCTTGTTCATCTTGTTTGTCAGCAATATCCAATAGCTTCGAAATTTCTTCTTCAAGTTGCTTTTCAAGATTTTTCATGTACTCATAACTCATGGCCTTATGCTTGGATGCATTCGCCTGAACCTTGGTGCCGTCAATGTGGATGTTCCCCATTTTTACAACTCCCAATTCCTTGCCTATAAGCAATATTTCTTTAAACCAGCCCTTGATTTCAGTAAGAAAACGCTTCCGAAAAGTTGATATCGTATCATGATCAGGATGATGATTCCCTGCTATAAAACGAAAGGCAACTGAATCATAGGTGGCGTTTTCTATTTTTCGAGAACTGAAAATGCCAGTAGAATAGCCATAAAAAATCAGTGACAAAAGCATTTTAGGATCGTATGGTGTAGAACCAACACCTTTATACTGGCTATAAATATCATTAAAATTAAGCTTGTCTACTATTTCAACTACAAATCGTGCCAAATGGCTTTCTGGTAACCAGTCTCCTAAGTCATATGGCATTAACATTGTCTGTTCTCTATCTGCACTAATAAAGCGTTTCATGGCCTAAAGCTAATTAAATTAGGCTTTCCAGCTAAGTCCGACAGGCTGCTAGTATACCAAATAATGGCCCGTTTAAATAAACCATTCAAATTACACAAGTCCTCTATAACATACAAAAAAGCCCATTGTCTTAAAACAACGGGCTCCTTTATCGGGAAATAACTACTGAGTTAATAAATAGTTATAACCAAAGTTAATTATTTTTTCATTATCATAAGTAAGTTTAACCAAAATATTTTTTGTTTATTTCTTTTATCTCATTGATCCTGCGTAAATACCATAATAAAAGCTTAAATAAACAGGCAATGCACACGTGCACCATTATTGACAAGTTACTTCCCGGCGAGACACCTCCTTTTTATATCGCAAAATTTGGAACGGTGCTTATCTCCGGCCAACCTCTTTACAGATATCCAAAATTGTGTATCTTTAATCCCAACAGTTATATTTAGTATAAAACGTATGCCTATACTCGGATCAATTATATCACTGGTTAATTCACGCCGCTTATCCCAGATAGACGAATTTAAAACCAGACCGGAGGAAATCCAGCAAGACCAATTAGCCGAATTACTAAAACGGGCCGGCGAAACAGAGATTGGCCAAAAATATGACTTTGAGAGTATTCATAATTATGAAACGTTTCAAAGTCGTATTCCGGTGCAGGACTACGAAGGCATCCGCCCATATATTGAGCGCTTGCGCCAGGGTGAAAAAAACTTATTATGGCCAGGTGAAATCAAATGGTTTGCCAAATCATCCGGTACCACCTCCGCCAAAAGTAAATTTATCCCGGTCACCAACGACTCGCTGGAAGATTGTCACTTCAGAGGCGGAAAGGATGTATTGGCACTCTATTACCTCAACCGGCCCGAATCCGAAATGTATTCCGGCAAATGTCTCACACTGGGTGGCAGCCATCAAATTAATAATTTTAGCAACGACAGTTATTATGGGGATCTTTCTGCCATTTTAATTGAAAATCTGCCATTCTGGACACATTTCATGCGCACGCCCGAGCAGTCCATCGCCCTGATGGATGAGTGGGAAGCCAAACTGGAGAAGATCACAGAAACCACTATCAAAGAAAATGTCACTTCTTTAGCGGGCGTACCCAGTTGGTTTATGGTACTCATCAAACACGTGCTCGAAAAAACAGGTAAAAAGAATTTACTGGAAGTATGGCCTAACCTGGAGCTCTTTATTCATGGCGGCATCAACTTTACGCCCTACCGCAATCAATACAAGGAGATCATTCCAACAGATAAGATGAACTATCTGGAAACCTACAATGCCTCGGAAGGATTTTTCGCCATACAAGATGATTTAAAAGTACCCTCCATGTTGTTGATGCTGGATTATGGCGTGTTCTATGAATTTGTGCCCTTGCGTGAATTAGCCAAGCCCTATCCGAAGGCCAAAACCATTGAAAATGTAGAAACCGGGGTTGAATATGCATTAGTGATCACAACCAATGGTGGATTGTGGCGCTACTTGATTGGTGACACCGTCCGCTTCACTTCGCTTAAGCCGCACCGGATTATCATCACCGGTCGTACCAAGCATTATATGAATGCCTTTGGCGAAGAACTGATGATTGAGAATGCGGAAAGAGCTTTGGAAAAAGCTTGTGAGGTAACAGGTGCGGTGATTAAAGAATACACGGCCGCCCCCATCTTTATGGGCTCCGAAACACAAGGCACGCATGAATGGCTGGTTGAATTTGAAAAAGCACCGGCTTCTTTGGACGCCTTTCTGACCACATTGGACGAAACCCTGCAAGCCGTTAATAGTGACTATGAAGCCAAACGCTATAAGAACATCACACTGGAAAAACCCCATTTGGTGGTGGCGCGCCCTGGTCTGTTCATGCACTGGTTAAAAAGCAAAAACAAACTGGGCGGACAAAATAAGGTACCGCGCCTGGCCAATAACCGGGAATACATGGATGAATTAATAAAGATGAACGCATCGGAATGACGCACAGAAAAACACACGTATCATGCACATCGCTATAGCAGGCAACATCGGATCCGGAAAAACAACGTTAACGGAATTATTGGCACACCATTATAACTGGGAGCCCCATTTTGAAGATGCGGACGAAAACCCATATCTATCCGATTTTTATGAAGACATGCCGCGTTGGGCATTTAATCTACAGGTCTACTTCCTAAACAGTCGCTTCTCGTCGGTTCAGCGCATTCGCGAAATGGATAAATCGGTGATTCAGGATCGAACCATTTATGAAGATGCCTATATTTTTGCGCCCAATTTATATGACATGGGCTTAATGAACCGCCGTGATTTTGATAATTATGAATCCCTTTTTGAATTGATGAGCAGCCTCGTTCAGCCACCCGACTTATTGGTGTACCTGCGAGCTTCCATCCCCACGCTGGTGAACCAGATTCAGTTACGCGGCCGCAGCTACGAAAACAACATTCGCCTGGACTATCTGAAACGACTCAATGAACGCTACGAAGCCTGGATTCAAAGCTATAAAAAAGGAAAGCTGTTGATTATTGACAGTAATAACATTGACTTTATCAAAAACAAAGCGGACTTGAGCATGATCATTGACAAGGTCGATGCAGAAATACATGGCCTGTTTTAGAAAGCTGACAAATCGTTCATAAAATAGGGTTTTGTGAAAGCAATACGCATCCACATTAAATAGGCTTTTGACAACAATCGCCTATTTTTTGATGCGTTCAAAATGCAAATCCTTCAATTGCCGCTTAAACTTCAGACCCGCCCTGAAGTGCACACGCACCTCCTTTACCGAACGATGGTTCACTTCTTCATCAGTGGCTTCACCTTTGCTATTCAGATGCAAACTAACTGTTCCCAACTCGCCCAACTGAACTGAATTGTTTTGCACCAACAAGGCAGGCACCAAGTCGGTGAGCGCTGTCAATACTAGTACCACATCGGCTCTGGAGGCGGATGAATTTCGGGATATCAAGGCCGCCAAATCATCCAAAGTCACCAAATGGCGGTTGCAAGCCCTGGCGTAATATTTATCAGCCTGTTGCGGTAATTGGTGCCGCACCGCTTTGTACTTTAATGCCATACATTATCTGGTTTATATGCATTCCATCCTTCTGGACCTATGCTTTGCACTATTCTCATTCGCTATTCCAAACCTGCGTTCAATAACCATTCTTCTTTGAGAACTTCACCTCTTTAACGCTTGCCTTATGCCAATATCAATTTTACCACGGTAAAAGTCAATTTTTACCATGGTGAAAAATCCAACTGATGCAAAGGGTAAGCATCTACAGTCCAATTCATGTTCGAAAGCCCCTCATTGGAAAGCGCCAATAGTCGAATCCATACAAAAAAAAAGGCAGTAGATGACTCTACTGCCCAAAGTAATCGGCATGAATATTCCTGACTACTTAAAACTTAAAACTAGCCCCCACCAGGTACAGACCACCTATCTCATCCATGTAAGCAAACTCACGCGAATCAGTATTTAAGATATTGCGTCCGTTTAAAAAGAACGTCAATGTAGGTGTTACCTTATAGGATACTTTGGCATTCAGCAGGAATTTAGCATCAACCTTTTCTGTGCCATATTGATTTTCAAAAGTTTGCTCACCATAGAAGTATGCTTGCGGATAAATCTCCAGTTTCTTAATGGGACGATACATCAACGATAAACTACCCCAAACACTTGGCGTGGCTTTGTGGGTATAATCGCTTTTTAGATCCGTTGGCATGGAAGTGGATTCGCCCACCACAACTGCAGGAATTTGATCCATAGTTAGTTCTCCGCTTGCCAATTGGTAGCCTAGCTCATTAATTTTACTAGTGATGGCATCGCCAACTTGATGCTCTATAACATTATCACGACTCTTATCCATGTAATCATCCAATTTCGTTTGCTGCACCGTAGCATGAGCCTTCACAACCAGCTTCTCACTGGCCACCCAGTCAATGCTAACAGATGCTCCCATCTGTTTGGATGTCATTTCAAATCCATAATAGGAAATATTAACCGAATCTGGCTTATATATTGGAGCTGCAATCTTTTGCAACACTTGTGCTGCATTAAAGATCTGAACATTGGAATAACCTGGCATCAAAGCACCATAGTTTTCCGACACATTATAAAAAGCTTCAACATCAACCAACAGATTTTTAACCGGACGCGTCCGGTAACCTATTTCAAACATGTCCATGGTCTTCAAATCATGATCCGGTACACCGTCAAACTGAATCACACGCGGATAATCACGGTTCACAATATGCCAGGTATAATCAGAGTAGGTATTCAGCAGAAAAGCCGATTGATTAGCGCGGGAATATACAGCCCGGAAAATGTTATTATCATTAATCTTATAGGAGCCAATAAACTGCCAGGAGCCGTAAATATCCTCCGGATTGTTATACTTTTCTGCACGTAAAGCTGCTACGAAACGCAGATTATCAGTAGGACGGTAATCCAGGCGCATACTACCTGCTAAAATAGTAATCTCTCTTTTCTGATTTAAATAGCCTCTTCCGTCCATTGAAATGTGTTTCGAATCATCGTAGGAAATTGATTGATAACTTACCCCCGGACGTACTTCCAACTTTTTCCAACGATACTGATAATCGACAGTTCCTTGAAACTGTTCCATATCCAATTCAAAACCTTCATTTCCGGTCATAAAATCAGTGGTACCACCATTGTAATTCAACTGAAAGTTCAACGATTTGATTTGACCAGTTAGGTTCACATAACCGGTATTGGATACTTTCCCGGCATAAGGTGATGGCATATCACCCATGGTAGAGGTCAATACATCTGACTTCTGAAAACCACCCGACAGGGCAAACTTGGTATAACTGTTGGGTTGAAAGTTGAAATATCCATTCACCCCCATTTTCTCTTTGGCTTGACCTGGATTCGTAAACGCATCGTCAATATCATACACGGCGTAAATATTTTCACCTTTCTCGGGCCATAATTTAAAATATTTACCAGGCATCAATGATTTTTTATACAATCGCCGAGCCTCATCTAATGAATAATATCCATCAGCTGCAGGTTTAGTGTCATCCTGATCGAAAAAATAGGTACCTTCACTATTGTAGACAAAGATTTCATCTGTCTCCCGTTCACGCACTTCATAATTACCTGTCACACCAAAACTCACTTTGTCATTGATTGCTTTTCGGAAGGCAATATCACCAATATTCGTACCTAAAGAACCACTTTGAGCATTACCCGTGACCAAGGGCGATTCAGCAGTGATCCCTTGGGTGATAATATTAATCACTCCCGATACGGCATTGGGTCCATAGAGGGCACTAGAGGGGCCTCTCACTACTTCGATACGGTCAATATCTTCGAATGATACCGGAAGAGTTTCCCAAAGCGTTCCCCCATGCGAATAATTAAATACGGGTCGACCGTCGATCATAACCAGCGTATTGCTATTTTCAGAATACAGCATCATATTCTTGGCAGGTAGATTATCGTTTCCACGAATATGTACATCATAATTCCCATTGGTTTTCTCCCGAACAATAATACCGGGTACTAAACGCAAGGCCTCTTCAATGGAAGTGGCACCCGATGCGATCATCTCATCATATGATAATACTGTTGTCGACAAAGGTGAATCAAACAAACTCTCCTCTGTTTTCGATGCTGATGTGACTCCTTTGTTGAGCAATAAAGCATATAACTCATCCAGCGATGTCACTCCAACTACATCTATTGCTTGCATCAATTCCTCCAATGGCAAGGCTGATAACTCCTCCGTCGTCATCTTCAGTACTTGCTCTTTTGTCAATTGCTTTGGTCCATTGTCCTGGGCCATCACCTGAACAGGCATTCCCAGGATTACAATAGTCAATACTATTATATAATGTTTAATTTGCTTCATCATCAATATTCTATCGGTTTACTTATTGAACTTTTTTACCCAATGTCACCAGCTTTTGAGATACCTTCAGTCCATGTTCTTCAATGCGCTCGGGACAAATTTCGAATCGAAGTTTTCCCTCGATGGTGGTAAATGCAATGCCAGCCCCCTGGCTACACAACCCCGCCTTATCAGCGACAATTAAAGTACTCCTCCCCTTTTGATAAGAGTCCAACATAGGCATCAAACTACTTTTCGACGCTGCCAGAAAGACAATTTGCGTATCCCCTACCTCGTCCACATTACTCACTTTCTTAATGAGTAATTTCCTGGATCCTACTTTTTTAACCTTTGCCAATTTCTCTAACTCAGTGACCATGTCATTATCACCCAGTACTGTAATCACAAAATCTCCATTACCAGCTGCCGGGCCCGGCCACTCAATGTTCTGTGTAAAATTATACAGAAACAAGGCCTTAAAGGTCGAAATCTGGCCACTCACATGAAGGGCAGATCCCATTACCAGCAGGCAAGTCACAATCAATAATTTTCTCATTTTGACTTGATTTAATTAAATTATTCTATTCTAATTTGAGATTGTTCTTAAGGAACTGCATGCCATTTCCAAACAGGATACGCTCCACTAACTGCTGAGGCGAGTCAATCGTTAAATCATGCAACAGAGTTGGAGCTTCGTGGTACCATCTTTCAATATGGTTTAAAAGATGTTTTTCCAATAAAGGAAACGTTTCCAAAGTGGGGAATTGATTAATCGGATTTATCAACCCATCATAATCACTTCCAATGCAAATGCCCGCCCATGGATCAGCATGTCCGCACCCTGGCTCACGGTTGATGTGGAAAGCACACCGCTCGGCAATATACCGGATGGAATTCCAAACTAACTCACTGTTAAATGCGGCACCCAATTTGCGTACTGGGAGCCCCATGCGCTTTTTATACGCTTTAAGCTCGTTGAAACCCAATATCCGCTGATCCAATTCTACCCCAATCAGACCTTTGGTTTTCCAGACAGCTTCAATATCTTCATTCTTTAAATTCAATGACCATTCATTGAACCATCGCTCGTCCACCTGAACCCCAACTGCTCCATGACTGACAACAACCGGAACCGCATTTTGAAACTCCCGTTCGATGTATTGATAATATTCTTGCCGTCCCCGATAATCAATGTGCTTGACATCAATCAATATGCGAGGACCATTCTGCTCACTTAAAAGTCTATTAATCACCTGAAGACCGTCTTCAGTAAAGTAATTGAAACCTTCAATTTCCGATAATTTTTGATTCCTTCCAACTGATTGATCCATCTTCCCCAACTTTGTCACAAAGTCCACCAGACTTTTTTCATGGGACACCAGTCCATTATAAAAATGATGTGCCAGCGTAATTAGAAAAGGAGGATGCTCCCAGGCTTTCAGGCGATCTATGTTTTCCAGTACAACAGGCATATCTGCTTGACAGATCTGAGATGACGGATAGAGCACATTAGCACCTTCAATGGTAATGACAATGGCCAAAGTATTGGGTTCTTCTTCAAGCAACTGTTCCAACTGGGAATAATCAGAAACAATAGTATATTTCCGACCATTGTCAGCAGATTGCATCGATAGCGTTTTCAGATATTCATACTCCCCCTCCAAATCCTGAAAGTAATTATAATCATCACTTTGAATGTACTTGATGCGACGCGAACCAATGCCCGTCACCATTTTTTTAAGAATGGGACAACCCGTTAGCCGCTGATCCAAAGTCTTACTTAAAAACTCTTTTTCAATAGGATACAAAGAAACACAGAGCACTTTACTATGGCCGTCTGCAGCAGCCGTAAAATTACTTTGCGAGTACTTCGCAAACGCTAATTCAGCAAAGCGAGGATTTAAAATTGGATTGGGATTATCTTCCCGCCAGATCGAATAGTTACTTCGATGTTGAAATAAGCGCTTAAATAATCGGGGCCATTTCTTCTCCAGAAAACCATACTCTAACCCTTCTTTGGAGACAGGAATACCTTTCCTTAGTAAATGCCCCGCAGTGCGTCCAAAAGGTTTAATCGTTGGGTGAATATGAAAATCAAAAAAAAATTTACTCATTTATTTTGCCAGGATAAATTGAACTACTATTTATTGCATACTAAACTTGCACAACGATAGTAATCGCGTGTCAAAACTTAATTAGCATATTCTTTCCCGACATTCAAAAATAATCAAAATTGCGATACCGCTAGTAAATTAAATGTTTTTTTATGACTAAAGTAAAAATAACAATCCCATACTAATGACCCACTGGTGCTGATTACCATGTGGATTCTGAATGATCGTTTTGGGCCAACCATTCTCAAAAACCGTTTCCACCGTTTCTTCCAAATTAGGAATCAATACAAAGCCGGCTTTAATGTCAAACATAGTCCTTCTAGACAGGTTGATTAACAACCCGGCTTGAGGTTTAAACCCAGGCTTCCATTGTTTCGCTTTATAGGATGCAGAGGCATCGGCATCCGTACCGGTATAAGCCGAATCAAACGTCATGGTATTAGACAACATGAATGCACCAAAACTTATTCCACAATAGGGTTTTATTTCTTGATGACTAAAATAATAATTGCCTTCTGCTAAAAAATGAATCGTGCTGTATGTACTAGTAACATTACCATAATTATTAACATCCCAAAATTTCTCTTTCCCATCCTGAAACTGCCAACCAACATCCCAACCAAGACTTAACCTCTTACCATAAAACCATCGTCCGGCATAAGCAAATTGAAATCCTGATTTAGCAACATTCTTAAATCCAATCGACTCACCGGATCGACCAACATTACTAGGCAACGAAAACCCGATACTTCCGCCCATCCAAACATTTTTCTGGCCGTAGGTTCCGCTACAACCAATTATAATAAGTAACAATACTAAAACATGCCTCTTCATAGAAATTCTTTTATCATCATTGGTGTCATTCCAACTATAAATCATTAATTCAATCCCAAAATTAGGATAAAAGTGTACTTTTGAAATAAACGAAACAAAAAAGCTATGTCATTCCTTGGTAATTTAATTTGGTTGTTGCTTGGTGGCTTAATAATCGCCATTGAATATTTTGTGGCCAGCATCCTAATAATGCTCACCATTGTGGGTATTCCATTTGGCTTACAAACCCTTAAGCTTGGTTCACTGGCGATCTGGCCATTCGGCCGCGAAGCCGTTTATAAACCCCAGGCATCCGGATGCTTATCCACTTTTATGAATGTACTATGGCTACTTTTAGGAGGTATCTGGATTGCTCTCACCCATGTATTTTGGGGAATTATACTGGGCATAACCATCATCGGCATTCCTTTTGCGAAGCAACATTTCAAACTGGCCAGTGTGGCCTTAACCCCCTTTGGCCGAGAGATCAGATAAAAAAAGGGGAACCTACGCTCCCCTTTTTGCTATCTATAATTTAAAAACCTACTTAATCACTTTCAGCTCTTTACCTATTTTGATAAACGCCTCAATGGCCTTATCTAAATGAGCTTGTTCATGCGCTGCAGAGATTTGTATGCGGATACGCGCTTGTTCTTTCGGAACCACCGGATAATAGAACCCGATCACATAAATGCCTTCTTCCAATAAACGCGCGGCAAATTCCTGAGATAATTTGGCATCATATAACATCAAGGCAATAATAGCCGACTCCGTTGGTTTAATATCAAACCCGGCATCTTGTATTTTAGCTTTGAAATATTGGGCGTTGCTAATTACTTTGTCGCGTAATTCAGTGGATTCGCTCAACATATCAAAAATCTCCAAAGCAGCACCAACAATGGCAGGAGCTAATGAATTGGAGAACAAATAGGGACGAGAACGTTGACGCAGAATATCAATAATTTCTTTTTTGCCAGTAGTATAACCACCCATTGCACCACCCAAAGCTTTACCCAACGTACCTGTAATGATATCCACACGATCCATCACATTATGATATTCATGGGTGCCACGACCCGTTTTTCCGATAAAACCAGATGAGTGACTGTCATCTACCATGACCAGGGCATTGTATTTATCGGCCAAATCACAAATCTGATCCAGCTTTGCAATATCCCCATCCATGGAGAATACTCCATCCGTAACGATTATACGGAAACGTTGCGCCTGAGATGCAACCAACTGGGCTTCCAAATCCGCCATATTAGCGTGCTCATAACGATAACGGACCGCCTTACACAAACGCACCCCATCAATGATTGAAGCATGATTCAAGGCATCAGAAATAATGGCATCTTCAGCAGTGAATAAGGGTTCAAACACCCCACCATTGGCATCAAAACAAGCTGCATAAAGAATGGTATCTTCCATTCCAAAAAAATCAGCAATCTTTTCTTCCAGTTGTTTATGGATATCTTGCGTACCACAGATGAAACGCACTGAAGACATTCCATACCCATGCGTATCCAGTGCTTTTTGAGCTGCTTTCACCACGCGTGGATGAGAAGATAATCCCAGGTAATTATTGGCACAAAAGTTCAATACAGGTTCTCCACCCTGAACATTGATTTCAGCACCTTGCGGCGTCGTAATGATACGCTCATTCTTATACAGACCAGACTCTTTGATGGCCTCTATTTCCTTAACAAGAAAATCCTGATATTTTCCGTACATGACTCTTTTTTTACCGTATAATACATCAATTGCTAATCAAAAGTAATGGACCCTATCAACATTAAAAATGACTTTGATACAGATTTCAAAAAATCTACCTAATTAAGTTCCAGTTCAATCTTCTCGCGAATCGAATTCCAGGTTGATTCATCCATTTTAGGACCAACTACCTCAATGACATGACCGGACAAAATAGAACCAATCTTACCACATTTGTCGAGATCCAATTTCTGAATTAATCCATATAAAAAACCAGCTGCATACAAATCGCCCGCTCCTGTTGTATCGATACTCTTAGCAGGAATTACACCCACCTTCACTACCTCATCCACACGCTTGATTAAAGAACCACTTTTGCCCAATTTCAGTACTGCAATTTCAGCATGAGCACCTAAAAGCTGCAATGCCTCCTCGCCTTCCTTCCCGGTAAACGCTTTAGCTTCTTCCTCATTGGCAAAAACAATATCCACATAATCTTTCACCATGCGGGACAAAAACTCTAAATTCTCTTCCACTACATTGAAACTGGCTAAGTCAATACTCACTTTCAAACCTTTGGCTTTTGCCATTTGAATGGCTTTTTCGACCAAAGGCTTGTTTTGTACCAAGTAACCTTCGATATGAAAATAAGCATATCCGTCAAACAGATGGTCAGCCAAGTCATCACTTGATAATTCGATAGCAGCTCCCAAATAAGTAGCAAAAGTACGCTCTGAATCAGGACTAATCAAAGCATAAGCTCTTCCGGATTTATTCTTACCGGCAGTCAAATGAGGTGTTATATTGTTGCGCGACATATCTTCCCGAAAAAAACGCCCAAACTCATCATCCCCAATCTTTCCAATAAAGCCAGTCTCTACACCTAAAACGGCTAAGCCGTGTATGGTATTGGCTGCAGATCCTCCACTGGCCATTTCCTTTTTTAAATGTGAGGTTGCACTCACCACTTTCTGCACGATAGCTTCATCTACCAGTTGCATACTTCCCTTGGGAAAATCAAGATTTGACAATAGTTGATCGTCTTCCAGCCTTGCTAACACATCAACAAGTGCATTTCCTAAACCCAGTACACTGCTCATAATTAATTCCTTATTTTATGGACGATAATTTTATTCAATTTTTTTTTACAAAGATATTGCATAATTTGAAGATTCCTCCTACTTTTGCAACGCATTTAACGGAAATGCTCCTGCAAAGGATACAATAAAATACTCCCTAGTAGCTCAGTTGGTTAGAGCGGCGGACTGTTAATCCGTAGGTCGTAGGTTCAAGTCCTACCTGGGGAGCACCTAAAACATAACACATATTCCCTAGTAGCTCAGTTGGTTAGAGCGGCGGACTGTTAATCCGTAGGTCGTAGGTTCAAGTCCTACCTGGGGAGCAAAAAGCCACCATTTTGGTGGCTTTTTCGTTGCATCTTCTTTCCTACTTTTCTTAAATATTCTAACCTGGTTATCCACTCCAATTCTTTCAAAAAGAAACCAGACTCGCATTATTTGTCTTTTCTAGCAATCAAGGTTAATACTAAGAGGTTATTTCGCTTTTTAAACCTTCTACGTAACCATATGAAAATTTATAGAATATATACTAAGGACAAAAACCCCTTAATCCTTTACGCAACAACACATACAACGAATTGCCCTATCTAACATTACACTATCTAAAAATAAACATCCTAGGGCACAATCCACGACTTTTTTTATTATATTTGTGTATAGGTACTTCAGCTTCAGTTAAGGGGCTTACCAATTTTCTTTAACTATTTAATACTATCAGTATGAAATACTTCAAGGTGCAAATACCGGAGGATAAAATCGACTTCATCACCGAGCTGTTTAACAGCTTTGATTTTTTATCGTATGAAGAAGCTGCCCCGGAAAAAAGAACTTATTTGGCAGAAGATTATATGAAGAAAATTGGCCTTTTGCCACCAGACAAAAGCGAGCCGCCAGTAGTTCCGGCACCCAAGGATAAAAAGGCAGAAGATGATCGCAAAAACCTTATGGATGCGATCAAGAATTTAAATGCCATGCGCGAAAGCACTATGACCCCCAAGGCCCTTTTTCGTTTTCCTAAAGCTGATCCACAAGACAGCCTGCGCACGGCAAGAGAGTTTAGTACTTATGAAGAACTAAAATCATATCTTGAAGATTATTACAGGGTCAAAGTGGACCGCTTATCTTTTAACCCAGCTGGGAGTAATAAACAAGTCAGTATGGATGAATACATGGTTCATATCTTAATTAAAGATGAGAAATCGACTGAAGAGACTTCAATCCTTGCAGGCTATAGTAATAATGAGCTTCCCAAAGTTCATTGAAGCAAAAAAAACGATAAAAAAGGAGACTTCTGCAAAGGTCTCCTTTTACGATTCAAATATCGGTGGCTCCATTTTTCATAAATGGCCGAATCAAGACTCGAAGTGATTGATCACGCCAGATGTAACTCTGGGCCCAGTTAATGAAAATAAAAAATCGATTTTTAATGCCCACTAAGGCCATTAAGTGAATAAATAACCACATCATCCACGCTAACACACCAGAAAACCGAAAAAATGGCAAATCGACCACTGCCATGTTCCTCCCAACTGTAGCCATACTGCCTTTATCCAAATATTTAAACGGCCGCCATGTGTTTTGAGATACCATGTTTTTGCCCAAATTAACTGCCTGTTGAATCGCCACCTGAGCGACTTGCGGATGTCCATTGGGATATTTTTCATCATCCGCCATTAAACACATATCGCCCAAGGCATAAATATTTCGCATTCCTATCACTTGATTAAAACCATCGACAGCAATTCGTTTACCGCTCACATACTTGTCACTACCGAGCCCATTAATTGGATTACCAGCCACCCCTGCAGTCCAAATTAAATTACGTATTGACTCTTCCTTCCCATTAGAAAGAAATAGCTGTTCCCCATCATAATCATCAATTCGAGTACCTAACATGACATTTACAGCAAGCTTTTCTAAAAAACGTACCGCCATCCTACCTGAATTTTCCGACATGCCATTGAGCAGCCGATCTCCAGCTTCATACAAGAAAATTTTCATCAGCCCAAAATCCAACTCCGGATAATCTTTTGGCAAAACATATTTTCTCATTTCAGCAATTGCACCTGCCAACTCCACTCCTGTTGGACCGCCACCAACAATGGCTACCGACATAAGACTGGCTTGCTCAGCTTTATCCTCTGTTAAGATGGCTTTTTCAAAGGATTGCAGTATCCGATTACGCAAATTAATGGCCTCTGCTGTAGATTTCATTGGCAAGCTATTCATCTCAATATTTTTCGAGCCAAAATAATTGGTTCCTACACCTGCCGCTAGCACCAAATAATCATAACTCAAAATACCAAAACTGGTCACCACATTCTGATTGCGATCATCTATACTCCACAATTCTGCCTGTCGAAAATGTAGATTATCGTGTTTTTGAAATATTTTACGAATAGGAAAAGAAATGGAACCAGGTTCAATGCCAGATGTGGCCACCTGGTAGAAGAGTGGCTGAAACTGATGAAAATTGCGCTTATCAATAACAACTACCTGATACGGGGAATGTCTTAAATACCTGGCTAATTTCAATCCTGCAAAACCTGCTCCGATAATTACGATACGCTCCTTGCCATTAACCGGAAGGTTATAATTTTTATCCATTTATTTGATGTATGTGTTTTAAACTAAAACAGCGCACCAAATAAATGGTTTGAAAAATATAGAAAAAAATCTCTAATAAAAATTAAACAGAACAACGCCCAGCAGCAGCGACCTATGAAGTAATATGATCAACCCTTAATGGTCATGCGGAAAGTGAAATATTTCTGACAAACATAGCTATAAACAATAACCATCCCTGTTGTGACAATTTTAGAGATGGTAGGATACCAATTTAATGACTCTACAAAAAACTTAAGAATAATATAGTTTAACACAATACTTCCCAATACAGTTAAACCATATCTAAATAATTGGATACGCCCCCGTAAAGTGGATTCGGTAAAAGTAATGTACTTGGACAATACAAAGCCTGAGGTAAAAGTAATGGGGAAAACAAAAACAAAAGCAGCAATATGTGGACTCATAGTCACAATACCCAAATTGACCATCTGTTTCTCAAATACAAAATTATAGGCGACAAAATAAAGGACTATATCAAGCATGGTATTTGCACCACCACATGCCGCGTAACGAAACGTCTGACGCGAAAAATATTCTTCAAACGGTTTATAAAACCAATCCAGCAACTTAATAATCGATGTTTCCAATATGATAGCATGAGCATTCTAACCAACAAAGCTAATATTTATAGTGTAAATCAATAGCGGAAAAAGTATTTTCGCAATACCTTCAACTTATAGACAGTACGCAAATCACATAAAAACAAAAAAGGTGCAACACAATTGCACCTTTTTCGATACGTTTTAATCTATGCTTATTGTAAAAACATCTCTGACATTTCTTCTTCAAAGAAAAACTGCTCCAGACCGAAGGCAGGTATCAAATCATCCATCCACCGGGCGTTCGGATCATATTTAGCAAAGAACGGACGTGCGACCCAGTCACTATTACGTCCCTGGATAAACTCTAACACAAAAGCCTTTTCACCTTTTAGTTCGGTAACACCCGCCACACGCACTTTACCTGGGGTACAAGACATGCTTGGCCCTCGCACAGTGCGGCAAATTCCGCTTACCTTCGTATAAGCTTTCTGGAAAATATTCCAGGCATCCTCCAACGACACACCAAAATATTCCTGCGCTCCTGTATCACGGGCAATAAACATGTAATAGGGGATTAATCCTAATTCTACTTGCTTCTGCCACATCGTTGACCACACCTCAGGCTTCGCATTAATATTATTCAGAATAGGCGATTGCGTACGAATTTGCGCCCCGGTTGCTCTGATTTTCTTTATGGCTAACTGAACAGCTTCTGTTTCCAATTCACGATAATGATTGAAGTGGGCCATAAAGGCTATCGATTTGCCAGCTTTGGTTACTTTTTCAAATGCCCCAAGCAGGATATCAGCATCCTCATCTGTCAGGTAGCGATAAGGCCAAAATCCTAACGTTTTAGAACCAATGCGGATGTTTCTCAAATGCGGAATATCGGCATCAATCAAGGCTGTCAAATAATCATCTAATATCTTGCCTTTCATCACCATTGGATCCCCACCTGTAATTAGCAGATCTGTAATTTCTGTGTGTTCCCTGAGATACCCAATCACATAATCTATCTCTTTCATGGCAAACTTCACCTCATCCATATTGGTAAATTGAGGCCAGCGAAAACAGAAAGTGCAGTAAGAATGACAAGTCTGCCCCTGGGTTGGGAAAAACAACATGGTTTCATTGTATTTATGCTGAACACCTGTCAATTTAACGCCCTGGTACTCCGGTACATTATATTCAACCTGACCGGCAGGATGTGGGTTTAATTTTTCACGTATCTTATTAGCTTCTTCCTTTATGGTTGCTTTATCGGCACCACTTTTCAACACTTTTGCCATGTGGTTGAAGTCTGCTTCGTTCAGCATGCCCTTCTGTGGGAAGTTTAAAATAAAGATTGGATCTTTCTTAAAATGATCCCAATCAATCAATTCATTTACAACATAGCTATTGGTTTTAAATGGGAGAACGGTACCCACAACTTCAATAATAAATTGATCATCCTCTGATAGCTTGGCAATCTGTGGAATTTGTCGAAAATTGTGCAACGCATAAATCTGATACTTCATAGGCAATCCCTTTTGTTGATTCGGCAAATATTGCTCAGAATAATTAGACATAAATCCAAAACCGGTCCTTCTAAGAGGGCTGCTAATAAGCAAATTTTCAATTAAATGACCGACAGTTTCGGAGTGAATTCTCCATTAGGAGATATGCTGCAAAAGTAGGAAATAAAAATGACGATTCAAAACACCATCAACTTTCAATTCCATACAGCACAACATACTACACAGCTGCATTTTATATCACAACAATGCAAATACAGTAGAGTTTTTCGAAAAATTAACAGCTATTAACGGATTAATTCATTTCGATTTGTATCCAGCTTCAAAAATACAAACAGCAATAGCGTAAATCCCCATAAGGAAGAGCCCCCATAACTAAAAAATGGCAATGGAATACCAATTACGGGTGCCAAACCAATGGTCATACCCATATTCACAGCAAAATGAAAAAAGAAAATGGCCGCAACGCCATAACCATAAACTCGACTGAAACTGGAATGCTGTTTTTCTGCCAAATACAATAATCGCAACAACAATCCTAAAAAGAAAATCACCACTCCCACCGAGCCAATAAACCCCCACTCCTCACCAACTGTGCAGAAGATAAAATCAGTTGATTGTTCGGGAACAAAATCAAATTTAGTTTGCGTGCCTTGCAAAAAACCTTTTCCGGAAAATCCTCCTGATCCAATGGCAATCATAGATTGATTCACATTATAACCAGCTCCCAAAGGATCTTCTTCTATTCCAAATAATACATTAATCCGGGTCAACTGATAGGGCGATAGCACTTCAGAAAAGAAGTAATCTGCCGAAAAAGTTAAAACTAAAGCACTCCACAAGATAAACAGATAAGTCGGAATGAATTTGTGAACCCGTTTGAAGTACACCTGCCACAATTGATAAATGGAAGCCATCAACAACCCCACAGCCATTAAAACTTCAAATGCCACTTTTCTTTCCATGACATATAAAAGTAGTGCCGCTAAACCGACGGTGACACTCCCAATGATCAACGAAATTAGTAACTCACGCCGCACACCTTTCATAAACAGAATAGCATATATCCCTAGGATCAATATCCCGAAAATAGTAGAATTGGCTACCATTAATGTTAAAATGGCTACTATTGCTGCAATCAATCCAAAAACCAGCACATATGGAGATAGCCCTTCCCGATAAAAAACTAGAATAAATACTGCATACACCAAAGCGGATCCGGTATCATTCTGCAATAAAATTAGGAGCATTGGCATTAGAATAAGTAATCCTGCACGGAATAAATCCATTCTTTTCGAAAATGAAAATCCAAATCGACTTATCACACGTGCAATGGCAAGGTTCGTTGCCACTTTTGTTAACTCAGCCGGTTGAAACCGAATGGGTCCTATTTCAAACCAGGATTTAGCTCCATTGATCTCTTTGCCAAAGAGTAAAACTGCAACCAATAAAAACAAGGTAAATCCAAAGAAAACATATGCAAATTCCACAAAAAACTTACTATCCGTAAGCAAGATAACACCAATAAAAACCAGCGATAGACCGATCCAGACCAATTGCTTGAAATACTCCTTTCCCGTGTCGAAGAAAACCGGGTTGTCGGGATTGAAATTTGCAGCATAAATATTTATCCAACCAAAAATGATCAATAGCGCATACAGCCCTACTGTGAACCAATCGATTCCCTTATTGTAACTACTGTTTCCCATGGATAAAATCTGCTTCTAACATTTTTTTCTCGTAATACTTATGTCTATTAGGTATTTCACCGGTTAAGTATTTTTCCATAATCAATGTGGCCATGGGAGCTGCCCAGGTACTTCCATATCCCGCATTTTCAACCACCACGCCAATGGCAATTTTTGGATTATCTTTTGGAGCAAAGGCGATAAATACGGAATGGTCTTCACCAAATGGATTTTGCACCGTCCCTGTTTTTCCGCACATCGATATTGTATCATTTTGATAATACCGTGCAGTCCCAATATCACCGGTATAAACCTGGTACATTCCTTTCACTACTTCTTCGAAATTTTCAGGCTTCACAGTTGATATTACAGGCTGCGAATAACTATCGGACGGGGATTGATTTTCAATCGCCTTAACCACGTGTGGTTTGAAATACAGCCCTCTATTGGCAATAACCGCTGCCTGATTGGCCATTTGCAGGGGCGTGACTAATAACTCACCTTGACCAATCGCTAACGATCTAACCGTAATAGCTCGCCAGCCCGTTTTGCCATAGTACCTATCAAAATATTCAATCTTCGGTACGTTTCCTTTAATTTCATAGGGCAAGTCAATACCCAACCGGTCACCAAACCCTAAACTTCTCACATGATTGTACCAATTTTGATAACCATCCCGGGTATCCACTCCTGGTCCTTCCAAAGTCTGCTTAAAAGCTTGATAAAAAAACGGATTACAAGATGTTTCAATGGCCCCGGCCACCTCAATGGGAGATCGGTGATAATGGGTACAACGGATGGGCTTTGCCACAGGTCCATCACAACCAAACAACGTCTGCTCAGTAATAGCCTTTTCCTGAAGTGCAATAGCCGCATTAATCAATTTAAACGCGGATCCGGGTGAATAAGTCCCTTGAAGCGCCCTGTTATTAAGTGGTTTCAATGAATCCTGAGCCAAGGCGGCAAAGCCCGTTCCTCGATTTCGGCCAACTAACACCGATGGATCATAACCTGGAGCAGAAACAAATGCTAATATCTCACCACTGGATGGTTCAATGGCCACAATGCTTCCGATTTTATTTTGCATCAATCGCTCGCTGTATTGCTGAAGTTCAATATCCAGCGACAAAGTCAAGTTCTTTCCGGCAATAGCAGCCGTATCAAACCGTCCATTGCGAAATACACCTTTTTCGCGCCCATGCACATCTACCAAAACCGATTTGACCCCTTTCTTACCTCTTAATTCTTCTTCGTAGGTCTGTTCAATCCCCATAATACCGGCATAATCGCCCTGCGTATAATAGCCATCTTGCTTTAAAATAGCATCATTTACCTCCCCCACATAACCCAATACATGAGCGGCACTAGGGTATTCATATTTTCTTAATGTCCTTCGCTGGACAAAAAATCCCTTAAACTTGTATAATTTTTCCTGAAACCTTCCATATTGCTCTGCGGAAAGCTGTTTCAAAAAAACGGACGGTTTATAGGTAGATATTTTACGTCGCCGGATATTCAAACGCATCTCTTCAAACATATCCCTCAGTTCGTCCATCGAAAAGCCGAGGGATTTGCAAAAATCCAGGGAATCAAACGGTACAATTTCACGAGGTACCACCATTACATCATACACAGCCTGATTTGAAACCAGCAGTTTACCATTGCGATCATACACCAAACCACGCGACGGATATTGGGTTACCTTACGTCGTGTATTGCTCTCAGCCGAAAACTTATAGGAAGGATCATACACCTGGAGAATAAATAGCTTGATCACAAATACCACACCAACAAAAACCATGATGGCGCCAACCAATAATGACCGATTATTGATACCTCCCACAGCTACCTCCCTTTATTTTTTCCCATGCTAAAAAGCTGAGCTACAAAAATCAAGATCAACGTAAAACTCGCACTGGCAATGGCACGCCAAAGCGTCGAAAAAAAGTGCACAACAGAAAACACTTCAATAAAAAACAATACCAAATGATGCGCCAATACCAAAATGGCCGCATATTTCAAATACCAAACGGGGCCATATTGATGCATGATGGGAATGGTTCCAGGCTGGTAATCATCTCGTGGTGCAATAGCTCTTAACAGATAAGGTCTTAAAAAACACAAAAAAACCGTTGCTGCGGCATGCATACCAGGGGTATTACTGAATACATCCACCGAAAAACCAGTGATGAAACCCAGCAGCAATAGCAACCACCCCGGTATATCAAAGGGCAATGAAAGAATGAATAAAATGTACAGATAGGGATTGACAAAACCACTGAATTGGATATTGTTCAGCACCAATACCTGCAAGAGTACAAAAAAGAAAAAATTGAATATGTATCTGGGTAAATAACTAATCATCTTCCGTCTGCTTTTCTAATTCAACTTGTTCTTCCCGCATAGCGTTACCAATCACTTCTACAAAGGCCAGATCTTTAAAATCCACGGACAACTTAACTTTAATTGTATAAAAACTCTCACCTTCATTATTTTCGACTTCCTGAACCGTACCGATGAGAATCCCTTCTGGAAAGATTGCCGAATAACCGCTGGTTTCAACCAAGTCACCCACATTCACAGTGGCATGTCTGGGTATTTCATTGAGTACCGCGTGATCAAAGGTTTGTCCATCCCATTCCAGCGCACCAAAATAGCCGGTTTCTTCCAATTTGGCCGATATTTTCAAACGAGTATTCAAGACAGATATAACCGTTGAATAATTTTCAGATACATTGTTCACAATACCTACCACTCCCTTGGAAGAAATCACCGCCATCTCTCTTTCAATACCATGCTTCCGCCCTTTATTCAGGGTAATGTAATTAAAATGCTTATTCACTGAATTATTAATAACACGAGCTGCGCGATACACATATTGTTGTTGACTCAGACTGTCATACACGAGGTTAAAATAATCTTTTGAAGCCCGGAACGATTCCGGTAACTGCCCGCGTAAAAAGGCATTTTCACGCGCTAAATCCTCATTAATGCGGCGCAACATCAAATATTCACGGGCATTGTTATAGCGATTGTAAAAACCACCGGTCAAGGTATTGGAAGAAGATAAAAAAACAGAACTTTGATAAGCATTATAGTTCAACACCAAAACCAGGGAAACAATTTCAATGATGAGGAACAAAAAGATAAAATGATGTCTGAGTAAAAAGCGAATGAAATTTCTCATTAAGCAATCAAATGTTTCCCGTTAAAAGCAAAGGCCACTGTTCAAAACAGTGACCTTTTTGAATAGTATTATCGTATCAGATAAGGCAAACCTCTGTGACGGTTCTTCAATGCAATACCAGTACCCCTGGCAACTGCACGCAAGGGGTCTTCTGCAATGTGGAACGGAATATTGATTTTATCCGACAAGCGTTTATCCAAACCACGCAATAATGCGCCACCACCGGCCAGATATATCCCATTTTTCACAATATCACTGTACAGCTCAGGAGGCGTTTGCTCCAAGGCTGAAAGTACAGCAGTCTCAATTTTAGAAATGGATTTTTCCAGACAATGTGAGATTTCCTGATAAGATACAGGCACTTCAATGGGAAGAGCAGTCATCTGATTTGGCCCTTGTACAATGAAATCATTTGGCGGCGTTTCCAACTCCGGTAAAGCAGATCCTACCTGAATCTTTATTTCTTCAGCCGTCCGTTCACCCACTTTAATATTGTGCTGACGACGCATGTACTCCATGATATCAGCAGTCAGGTCATCACCTGCAATGCGAATGGACTTATTGGTCACGATCCCGCCTAGTGAGATCACAGCAATCTCTGTGGTACCACCACCTATGTCAACCACCATGTTGCCTTCGGGGGCTTCCACATCCAGACCAATACCCAAAGCGGCTGCCATAGGTTCATAAATCATGAATACTTCACGACCACCTGCATGCTCAGAGGAATCACGTACGGCACGAATTTCCACCTCTGTACTTCCCGATGGTATACAAACCACCATGGACAACGACGGCGTAAACATCCGCTTTTTGTTATTGATCATTTTGATCATGCCGCGTATCATCTGCTCAGCCGCATTAAAGTCGGCAATCACACCATCGCGCAAAGGTCGAATGGTATAAATATTATCATGTGTTTTGCCATGCATTTGACGAGCCCGCTCACCAATAGCCTCTAACTTGTCACTCTTCCGATTAAGAGCAACAATCGAAGGTTCATCCACCACAATTTTATCGTTGTGAATGATGATGGTATTGGCCGTTCCCAAGTCAATGGCAATTTCTTGTGACAAGAAAGAAAAGAGTCCCATTCGGTTCGGTTTATTAGTGTTTAAAATGACGTCTTCCGGTAAATAACATGGCCATATCAAACTCGTTACAAGCTTCAATAACCTCTTCATCCCGGATGCTACCGCCCGGCTCAACGATGAATTTCACGCCATATTCATTGGCGGCTTCAATACTATCGCGGAATGGGAAGAATGCATCAGAGATCAATACAGAATCTGCAATATCAATGCCCTCTTTCAAATTGAAACGAGGAATGGTCAGGTGGCGTAAGCTATCTAAACGATTAGGCTGTCCCATACCGGCACCTGTTAACCAGAAAGAACCATCTTTGTTTTCGGTCACTAGTGCAATTGCGTTACTCTTAAGATGTTTACAAGCCGTTATCCCAAATTTGGCCAAATCCATTTTGTTGCCAGCAAACTCACGCTTGGTCACAACTTTAAAATCTGTATCCTGGCCTTCATCTTCATCCTGCACCAATACACCACCCGAAATCGAGCGAATCAGTTTTTCGCCGGTTTTATCTTCTTTGATAGGGGTTTCCAATACCCGCAAATTTTTCTTCTTACCAAAGACTTCTAATGCTTCTGCTGTATATGCAGGGGCAATAATAATCTCTACAAAACGCTTTGCAAACCACTCAGCAACCTCACCGGTTACTTGTTGGGTAAAGCAAATGATACCACCAAAGGCACTGATCGGGTCACCCGCCCAAGCCAGTTCCAATGATTTCATAATATCATTGGTTACCGCTAAACCACATGGATTTAAATGCTTAATCACTGATACAGCCACTCGGTTTTCAATATGCATCACGGCATGGTAGGCATCACTGGCGGCTTTCCAGGCGGCATCAGCATCCAATAAATTATTGTATGATAATTCTTTCCCTTGCAACACCTTGGCATTGGCCAGTGCCGCTCCCTCTTTGACATTGTTGAACTTGTAGAAAGTAGCGGATTGATGTGGATTTTCTCCGTAACGAAGCACCTGTCCATCTTTCAAGCTGATGCGCTCATTACCTGGTTTATCTTCATTGAAATAATTAAAGATGGCCGAATCGTAATGAGATGAAACCGCAAAGGCAGCTGCAGCGAAGAAGCGACGATCTTCAATGGTCGACTCCCCATTTTTTTCCTTCAAGAGTTTTAATAAGGGTTCGTACTGGTCTTTTGACGGCACGATAATTACATCGCTAAAGTTTTTTGCAGCTCCCCGAATCAAGCTAATACCGCCAATATCAATCTTTTCAATGATATCTTGTTCTGCGGCACCCGATGCGACGGTAGACTCAAAAGGATACAAATCAACAATAACCAGGTCAATTTCAGGAATGTCATATTCGCCTAACTGCTTCACATCACCTTCATTCTCACGACGCGCCAAAATACCACCAAACACTTTTGGGTGTAAAGTTTTCACACGTCCGCCTAAAATAGAAGGGTAACCTGTCACATCTTCCACTCGGTTACAAGGCACATCTAAACTCTCAATAAAAGCTTGCGTACCACCTGTAGAATAGATTTTTACATCTTGTGCATGCAGGGTTCGAATAATTTCATCCAATCCATCTTTATGGAAGACGGATATCAAAGCTGATTTTACCTTTTTTAACGTATTCATTTATATCCTTTTAGTTCTTTCACGCAAAAATAAGAAAATACCCCCACTTATCAAGGTACGAAATTCATTTAATTTCACCAACCAAGGACATTGATCATTATTTAGCCATTAAGTTAAGTACCCAGATATATCTTCCTGAATAGAAGATTTACAAACGCCTGTCTCTTTACATTTAATAATTGCTATTTATAAAACACTAGTATCGAATAAAGTCCAATAGACAAACTGGGTTTTACTTCAGGAATCAGGATCGCCGTTCATACTAAACAGTTAAAAGTAAAGTTTAAGGTGCTCAATTTGTATTGGATACTCTGACATGATATCATCTACCAAAACTCTGTCCTACGACAGTCACTAGCTCGATCATTAACATCATGAATGATGGGATTTCTGTAAAGGTGGCACCCCTTTTCTAATGGTTCGGTATGGGTGTGTAAAATAAAAAGCTGCCCCTTGACCTTTATCGGACTCCAGACGAATATACCCCCCCATCATCTGTACAAGATTACGACAGATGGCTAAACCCAATCCGGTGCCTCCCAAATTGAAAGTACTTTTTTCTTTTATCTGCACAAAGCGTTCAAAGATGCTATTATGTGCCTGCTTATCAATACCAATCCCACTATCTATCACACAAAATTCCAATGTATTATCATTTATTAGCCGGTACCCTATTTTAATAAATCCTTTATTGGTAAACTTAATGGCATTACTAATTAGATTGGAGAGAACCTGCTGCAGTTTCATCCCATCGGTTTGAATGGTGGCTTTTGATTCATCCAGAGGCGTTTCCAGCATCAGTTCAATTCCCGTTTTGGAGTAGTTATGCAGCAACGACACGGCATTGATTTGAAGATCGTGCAGCATTTGATTGATGTTCCATTCTGCCAACACAATATTGACTTGATTTGCTTCGATCTTTGAGAAGTCAACAATATCATTTATCAGACTCAACAGATGCAGACTATTTTTAAAGATGATATCGGTATACACCCGCATGTCCTTGTTGTTGATATCATTTTGTTTTAAAATTTCACCAAAGCCGATGATCGCATTCATGGGAGTTCGTATCTCATGGCTCATATTGGCCAGAAAAGTGGACTTGAGGCGATCAGCTTCTTCCGCCTTTTCCTTGGCGTGAATCAATTTTTGTTCATACTCTTTACTTTCGGTAATATCGCGCACAATGGAGAGCATTACTTTTTTTCCATTCATCATAAACATCCGTGCGCTAATCTCTACCGGAATTTCTGCCCCGTTCCGCTTTAGATGCGATACTTTAAACGAATACCCATTGTTCTGTTTGAGTTTGGTTATTTCAATCAATCCTCTGCTTCTGTATTCCGGCGTCATCAATTCATTTGGTGTCATCTGCTTCAGTTCACTGCCGGAATAGCCAGTCATCAGGGAGGCTGTTTTATTGGACTCAAGGCAACCGATCACGTTGTTCTCCTCATTCAACTCCCACAGGTAAATAGCGTCATTGGCCATATTAAACAATTGCCGGTACTTTTCCTCACTTTCTTTTAGCTGCCGGTCAGTTACTTCGTGCAATTGCATCTCTCGTACCAAACGCGAATTGATGCGCGACAACTCCAGCGTGCGTTCCGAAACACGGTCTTCCAACACCAGATTCATTTGCTGCAGTTCATTCATCAAATTGATACGATCCCATTTATCAGTGATCATTCGTATAGTTTGTTGCAATAAGAACAAGTCACCGTTAAATACATTACTGGATTTGGCATCGTCCATGAAGAGGAAGATGCCATTGTCGATACTCCGTGTACGAAATGAAAAAATGACCACTTGTTGTGGCAGGAAGCGTGCCATGGACGACTTAAAAGTGATGTAATCGGGATGGTCAGCATACTCAAACCGAATAATGGAATTCTTCAGAACCAACCCTTTTAGCACCTCAGATGGTTCCACTAAACCGTCATAGGACCCCAAAGTAAGAAAGGCACAATATGCGCCCAGGTTTTTTAATTCATTATTCTTGAGTTTGTAACATCCACAAAACGAAACACCCTTCAAAATGGAGATCTTTTCCAGTACGGAAGCCAATAACAGATCCTGGTCATTGATCTCCTCCAGCGTCTCGGAAATCAAACCAAATAACATGATTTCCTCAACCCGATCATTCAGAGCATTATTCTCCAACTCCAACTCACGAATTCTTAGCTCCAGCTGCATTAATTTATTTTGTTCGATGGTCATCTGCTTGTTCAATAAAATGAGACATGATGTATGCCAATTGCTCCGGCTCATCCTCCTGGATGAAATGCCCCGCAGTGGACAATAATTCATATCGACTGCCGGGAATATTGGCATGTAACTTCTCTGCAATGCTTTGACTGAGGTAAACATCCGCATCGCCACGCACTATTAAAACGGGTATTGCAAGTTCACTAATCTGATCAGAAATTTCCAGGAGATCTTTATTATTGAGGCAATGGGCAAAATAGAGAAAAGCTTTACGCCCTTCACTGGTTTTGAGTGGATGCCAAAAAAATGCCATCAACTCTTTGGTCACCCGTTCCGGGTGATACATGCCGCGTCTGACAATAAATCTCAGGGCACCGATATCCAGACAAGCCATGGCCAATTGCCGGATAATGGGCGTGCGCATGGAAATGATGGGCTGAACGGGCCAAAAGTCGTAGGCCACGGTATTGATGAGGGTAAGACTGCAGAATAATTGGGGCGCTGACACTGCCATGATTTGACAAATACCCCCTCCCACATCATGACCTACCAGATGTAAGCGATCGATATTTAGAAATCGAATCATCTGGCACAATACTTTGGCGTGATGTTTTAACGACAAATCCACACCTAGGGATTTATCCGCATCTCCACATCCGGCTAAATCCACAAGAATCAACTCATACTTATCTTGCAAAAGGGGAACTAATTTCCGCCAAATAAAGGAATACGTCGTTATGCCATGCACCATTAAAAGAGCTGGACCTACTCCCATCCGGTAATAAACCAGGTTAAGCTGGTCGATGGTTAACGTTTTTGGATTAGTAAATGCAGACATAGTTCAGTTGACAAGTATGATACACTTAAAGTTATGACGAATAAGTATTAATGGCTAGTTTTCAGTGAATTTATTTTGATCATGTCAGAATAAACCTCCATGCCTGTTAGTCAGCATCAAAAAAACAGGCAGGTCCTTCAAGACTTGCCTGCGTTATTTTTCAAGAATACAGTAACCGCCTATTGTTTCATAAACTTTTTCACAACCTGAATTCCATCCGATTCAATCACCACAAAATATATTCCTTGTACCAAATGCCCCAAAGGCAAAATGATGTTTGCGGATGCGATGCTAGATTGCGTATACACAATAGTGCCAATGCTATTCACCACATTCACTTTTACGTAATTATTACCAAATAATGGCACCTGAACCAACAAATCGGAAATGACCGGATTAGGTGAAATCGTAATGTCCTCCGCCTCCAATGATTCAATGGCATTTGGAATGCCTTCAACGACAGACACGGTCCATTCCTGACTGCTATATGGGTTGATATTAAGAGTTATCGAATAGTTTACCGCATTTGTAAAATCAACTGTTCCGCTTCCACTCGTCTGCAATTCCCCACCAATATAGGCATCGGCATAAAAAGAAGTCGAAAATTCAGGGGTCAGTGCAGTTACATTGGTTCCCTGGGGGATAGTCACCACCACGGTATGGTTGTCATAATTGATCTCGGCACTGGATGTCAACGACTGAAAACCAAAGGATTTAAAATCGGTGATTTGATAGAGATTTACCGTCAGATCGTAAGTCGCATCGTAGGAATAGCGTTGAGACACGATAATATAATACGTTTGAGCAGCATATAAAAAGCCATCGGTAAAAGCCGCATCCAGGGTTCCAGTAGCATATCCTCTGCTAACCGTACTAAATGCTCCTTCAGGACAGGCTGTGATTACATGAAGAGCTATCCCGGGATTAAAATTTCCGGCCCAGTTGGAATGAACCGACACATCCACACAAGAATAGGTAACCGAAGACTGAAAACTATATACAATGTCTTTATCCGATAAATAATTGGGTGCTGTAAAATTGGAATTATAGGCATAATCATTATTGAAAAAACTAAAATCACGGCTATCTGTATAAGTCTCATAATAGTTGAGGCCGGTCACAATGGGTTCATCACACAAGTCACCCGGGATGCGATTATCGACAATGACCTCTATTTCATTATTGGTCAAGTTGGGATCCGAGGCCAAAATTATTTTACCCACCATGACATAACTGGCACCATCAATGGATAAATCAGCAGTCGCCGCAAAAGTATGCGTTCTTTTTTGCCCGGCCGGGATGACACTGGCAAAGGTCTCTTCCGTAAATGACACTCCTCCATTCACTGAAAAAGCCACGGTGAAACCAGTCTCCTCCAGCGTCCCTTTATTTTCAATCTCAAAGCGCACAGTCTCTGTGGCATCCAGTGCGCCTCCGGTTTGTGGTAACAACCATCGGGAGATGGCTAAGTCATGATCCTGTGCTTGAATTTGACCTGCCAACATGACACTCATGACGAAAAGTAATGTTCTTCTCATATCTATCCTCCTCTTTTAGTTCATTTTCACCTTCTAAAACAATGACCATGAATTTACGACCAAAGGGCGGCTGTTGTCAACTAACCAGGGACATTTACAGCCTTTCAAAAAGGGATCCGGGAGAGATAAAGTAATCCTCATGCAAGTCGACGTTCTATTCTGATTTTTTATTGAAAAACTGGTTTGCCAGCACCTTACGCTTCATAAAAAAAAACCGACAAGGGTTGAATCCCAACAAATCATTTGGTATCTTTTAGATACTAAACCCTGAAACAATGACTCGAAAAAAAAACAACCGACGCAATAGCAGCAATCCAATGGGCTTCCTTAAAAATGGAACGGCCCGTAATAAGTTTCTTCAACCGTTCTTTGAACTCTGCCAGGAGCTGGGTTGCCTCGAAGCATGTTCATTACTCACCAAAGCCGATTGGGAAACCGTGTATTTTCTTCGCATTCACTTATCACAACCGCAACCACATGAGGAGAGCTGTATTTCAAAAGAGGAGCTGATAGATCTGGCAGGTGGCTTTCATTTCATCTATCACAAACAAACTTTTTCCTTTCCGGGTTCGGCTCAGAAATTCACCATTCATAAACTATTAGCCATTGATGCGTTCCTCCGTTTTCTCACCACCACAAAAAATGGGGAACGTCATAAGGAGTTAGAAGCAGCTTTTGCCCCAATAATAACAGCGATGAATGACTATGGGGATCCCATTTATAGAATTCATCAACACATGCGGGTATTGCTTTTCCTGAACATCCAGGTGGATGAACCGCACATTAGTTTTCACACTTCTATCGACCTCCGGCAAGCCAATGTCACCGGCATTTATTTATCAGTGAAAATTAAAAAACATAAACCCCGCTACGGTAGCGTGGTATTGAATGGGAATCGCCGTCCGGTTTTCCAACTCGGCTATCCACAGCTGAATGGAGATGTAACTTGGCTCTTTTTACAAACCAGCTGGATGAAGCACCATTATAAAGGCAGTAAAACACATCTGCCCATTTGCATGCAGGCACATGCCTTACATCGATTGGAAGAGCGTTCAGATATTTTCGCCTATAGTGAAAATATGACCCACTTAGTTTTTGCTTTTCTGAAACAAGAAGATTTCATCATCTATCGAAATAAACTGCTTTTTACTTACCGTGTAAATGGCATTAAGATTGGATATTTTGTAGGCCAGGTTGTAGGTAATCGATTGCTCATCCGAACTTTTCTTTTCCTGACCCACCATAACACACCGGAGGGCAATGAACTGGAACGGCTATCGGGACTGGCCAAACAGGATATCAGCTATTGGCAGATTGACCGCCTGAGTACTTTTTTAAATACCGACTTCGACGCTTACCCCACCCTATATAATCTATTTGAACAAGTGGGGCTGACACCCTTGTTTGAACTCAAAAAGATAGAGGGCCTAAAAAAATGTGACGTTCATTTGAATGTGGATTCACTGGTTGAATTCATTCTCAAAGGTCAACAAACTGTTGATGAACCCTATTTTGATGAAGAATGGGATCCGGATTATGTGCCTGAGGAGGAATGCCATGTCACTACACACTAAGCTTTACATGAGGCGAAAACAATATGACCGGACACAATGCACCTGGTAAAAGAGGAGGAAACTTATTAATGAGTAAACTGCATTTCAAATTAAAACCCACAATAATCCACAAATCAACCATAGTCACTATCACCTGAACCAGCTCTATTTAGCCCTCTCTATTCTAAGCGGGGGTGCGGCAAACTCTATTATCGGAGTTTGCAGATGGCATGGAAAAACCAAGGGGAGCCGACCCAAGTACAGCTCCCCCATTGATTCCCAAAAATTAAGCACAATAAATTGTCCTATTCACGCACGGCTTCTTCGGTTTGGCGACGTGTGTGACGGGCTTTGGCGACGCTCGTCACACCGGTAATAATTTCGTTGAGGGTATGAATCAGTTGTTGCAATTCGGCCGATGCCGCAAAGGCCATTTGGCTCTCCAGAAAGCTCAGGGTAGCCTGCAAATCGTTGTAGAGAGCCTTGCGACTATCTACCAAGGTGACCGATTCCTGGCTATCGGCCATTTCCCGTTTTTGCAGAATCTGTTCGAAAGCTTGCCCCGCATTGACCAACTGCTGGAACCACTCCTCCAATCCTAGCAGCTGTAATTGGATAGCAGCGGGCTCCCGGCCTATCTCCTGAATCAATGCGCCTTGCTGAGCTGTTTGTTTTTTATAACCGTTATTCTGCATGGTCCAGCTATGCCGCCGGATGACCTCTCTCAAGGCTTTAGCGGCTGCTTGTTTAGAGGTATCCCAATGGTAAGTATGTGCCTCCACCTGCGTCCGGAAACCCAGGAAACATTGGTCACGAAAGGCATCATGCACTTCCACTTCTTTGGTAAGCGGATTCCCGACGCTACGGTTCAAGGCTGCTTCATACACCTGAAAGGGAGCCTGAAGACGATTGACCAACAAATCTTTGCCGGGGGCCGGTATGGCACTTGATGCAATGGCATGCAAAAGACGTTTAGAGAGGGTGTAAAACTCTTCTTTACTTAACAGGTGGGCTAAAATTGGTTTCATCATCGCTTAAGGTTTAAAAATGGTTTATACACTTAAGTTAAGAAGAAATGGGCTGATTAAAAAATAACGGCCAAAAGTTATGCTTACTCTTCGCCTATCATTTAACTTACATAATCACTACTTCTGAGGTATTCATCAACAAATCCTTGTCATTTGTCAAAATGAGAGCACAACCAATACACCTTGAATACATTCAGGGATCCATTCAAGCATTTGTCTTTTTGAGGGCGTAAACACAGGGACCCGTTTCAGCTCTTGAACTTGAACAGGAGTTAAATGGGGTAAATGATCCAATCCATAAACATCTTCCTGAGTGAACTCAGGCACCATTCCAACATTCATTAACCAGCCTGAGGGGACTCAGCGCCCCGTTGAAATCCTCAAACAGGAACCTGCGCTAAATTAGGCAACCATTCTACCCGATGAAAACACCCCTCGTCCGAATCAGGCACTCATTCCAGCCTTTGCCATTAACTCTGAACCGACTCCGCACGACGTGTCCCTATTACAACTGGAGCTTGAGCCCAATGGGGCAACTGTCCTGATCATTTAAACTGCAAACTGTAGTAGATATCGTAATTACTCAATAGCCCCACCGTATTATCAGGCGTCACCCACATGGCTTCGGGATATAAATAAGCCTCCAAAAGCTCTGAGAAATAAATGACGTTCTGATTGGCTGGAAAATGATACAAACGCATATCAGACCCATACAAATAAACATCCTCATCTTTGAGCGCCATTTGCAGGATTTCATTCTTATTATCTGGGGCAGGAGGCAAATACACATGGTCCGTCCAGGTCTGTCCTTTGTCGCGTGAAATCAAGACTTTTCGATCATGCCAGCCGGGTTGAACGGCATACATGTTTCCTTTTGGATCCATCCGGAACGGATGATAATAGGTCAAGCTCTGCCACGTGTCACCCCAATCGTTAGAATATTGAATGTTATCCCAACCATCCAGGCGGTAAATGGTGCCATCGGGATGCACATACAACTCATGAACAGCCACGTCATTGAAATAGCCCTCTTCAATAAGGGTCCAATGGTCTCCGTTATCCACCGACCGATAAGTATACCCATATATACTTAATATAAGTACCTCATTATTGACTGATGAAATGGTGAAACAGGAAGTCATCCCGGATTTCAACATATGCCAGGCACCTCCTTGAGAATTCATTCGCCAAACAAACCCGTCTTCAGATACCACAAACAGGTCACCATCTTCCTGAAGCAGGATGGCGTCGTAACCAGTTGCAAAGGGCACCTGCGAATGAATGTCCCAGCTAATGCCACTATTGGTGGAAACATATACATAGGGATCATCATCACCCACCATAAAAATCCGGTCGGATGAAGGCAGGCAAGCTATCTTTTTCTGGTTAAACAAACGGGGAACGCAAGACTTACCAAAATTCAGCGGTGCCGAAATGCGGGAGGTCACCCCTATTGAATCAATGAAATGAGCAGTGGCATCACTCAAATAAGCAGTCATTTTTTGAGTACCTTCTTCACATCCGGCATTCCAAAAACAGTAAGTATGCCCCAACGAATCAGTAATTCCATAATTATACAGTGTTTCACCCTGCTGCGCTTGAAAATATACCATCGCCCCTCTCACCGGTTTCCCTTTCCGATTGGTGACTTTAAAAACCACACTATCCGTCAGCAACGTATTGAATAGGCCTTCCTGGTTTTGACCATATTCAAGATGAATGGAATGCAGGCCATCTTCAGCAACCGTTCCTGCGTCCGGAGTCCCTTTATCACACGCGCCTGTCATCATCAAAACACCAAGTGTCATTACTACCAGACTATACTTTATTACTTGTGTCATGTTATCTATTTCAATAATTTCAGCTATTCTTTGTTCGCTCTGCTTTACTCAACAGTTTATCTGACCCTGATGACACTCCCCAGCTGTTTTTCGGAAGTATAGCTACTTTGGTTGATTTCCGGATTATAGGTCATATATTCTTCCGCTCTGTTTCGGACGGTGAGCAACATGTAAATCGACTCGGCATTGATTAATTTTTTTTCCAATTCAGAATGGTACACTGATAAAAATAGCTTATCCCCATAATACCCGCTATACTGGGAGGAAACCCGGTAACTGTAATCCATTGGAGACACTTGTGGGTGATCCGCCAGATAAAGTGAAAACACATGGTTAACCGAGCCGGTCAAATCCAGATTCACTTTGATTGTTTCATCATCACTATCCACCGAAACAAACTCCAATTCAACGGTTGGTTGCTGATATAGGGTTATTGGCTGCCTGAGCACCAATGCTTCATTTCCGCCAACTACCGGCAAGCCATAATAATGATGGGCACCATAGCCCTCTTTTGTCAGTTCGAGATTGTAAGTACCCGGTTGGATACCCGTTAACTCAAAGCGGCCGTTTTCATTGGTTGTCCCGGTAAAATCCGTATTTTTAAAGAACACCTCTACCTCTTCTCCATTTTGAAGTACATTGCCTTGATCATTCACCAGCTTTACAAAGCCCACCACTGATCCTCTCAGATGGGTTTCCATCACTTCCTCACTGCACCCAGCGAGCAAAGCACAGGTAAAAAGAAATAAATATATCTTGTTTTTCATATGTTTAAATTTAGTTGCATTACCTCCCTTGTTTACGCGCCCTTGTAATGATGTCCTGTGTGTCAGGCAGGTTCTACGTTGCAATTCCTGTTCAATCACCACCTCTTGCATTATTCATAAACTTGCGGCTCCGGCACTACAAACGAAGTTACGATGGCCTTGTCTTCATTGGCGCAATAATAGACCGGTTTGCCGGTATCTGGATGCAAATAATATAGCTTTAAATTACAGGGAATAATCTTCATATACCAGGTACTTCCGGCCGGATAATCGGAATAGTTGGCTTTGATGGATTCAACTCCCGATTCCCTGTAAAAATAATGGAAGCTGGCCTGTTCGTAATTCCACAGGTTTAAATTCGAATCCTGGCTCAACAGAACCAAATAGTTTTGGCTCGTTAACTGTTCATAGTTTACTTTAAACTCCAGGTAGGAACGATCTTCATAATACCGATAACCATGCGGTTCTACTGTCAATTTGGTAAGTTGATGAGTGGGCAATTCACTCATCAAGACGTCGTCCATCCGAACGGGTAGCTGTCCGCCAGCCACCTGAAATCCGTAATAAATATACTTCCCAAACCCCTCCTTCTGAAAAGAAAGATTGTAAGTCCCAATGGGTATTTGGTTGAATTGATAACGCCCATCTGCGCCACTACGCGTTTCCATCACCCAGGGGCCACTTTCCAGTCGGATCGTCACATTTTCGCAGGATTCATGGACAAGTTCCGCATAATACTCACCCTCTTGAATGTGCCCTTGGATAGCGCCATACTGCTCTTCCGTAATCTCTTTGGTACAAGCCGTCCAAACAAAACTACTGCCAATAACTGCCAGCAGACTGGTGTGAATCCATTTTTTTATATTCATGACAAGGCTCTTATAAATCATAGTAGATAGCTATATTTGAAGGTTGACTGTGGCCGGCTAAATCATACCCGCTATAAGGCAATGTACATACCAGGCAATAAACCGGAGCCTTTTCAGTCGGCAAATAATAATCCCTTTGAAAATACCCGTCAGACTGTGGCGATATGTACATGATTTGCACCTGCGAGTAATTGGTCACCGAAATATCTTCGGCGTTATGGGTAAAAACCGCCACGCGTTGATAATAATTCATGGCGCTATTTAATGGATTTTTCCAATAGCCGGCTAAACTCAAACGCCCTGCTTCATTGGCAGTAAAATGAAGTTCCGAAATAAGAGCCGATGAAGGCTGGAATAACCAATAGTTTTTGTAAATGGTTTCATCACCACCCAGTAACTGCAAGCCCTTTATCTGCCTTGTCACAAAACCATTGGCCGTAATGGTTAGATTATATACCCCGGTTTTTATACCGGAAATATGATAATACCCCTCTTCGTTCAAAACATATTCAGATTTGTTTTGAGCATCGTCTAACAAGATGGTCACCGCCTCATAATTATCCAACTTTTCACCGAACTGCGAATGCAATTCAACTTTGCCGGTCAATTTTACATCAAGCGATAGCTGATTTATATTCTCTTTAGTACAGGAATAGATACCGCTCATCAGTATCCATGCAAAAATGATGAACTTATTATTTTTCATGTGTTTAGCGCTCTACAAATTCCAAAATGGTTTTACGGGGGTAAGTATTGGTTTGGCTTATGATCAACATTTCGTCACCAGCCGGCAGTATGAATTTGGGAAAACCTCTCAACACTTGCTGCGAGAGCATATTCCGATTATCGAGATCATACTTGACCAGCATCCCTTTATATTTGGTACCTCCATACACCACCTTACTCTCTTCGTTAATGGCATAGCAACCAATAGTCATCGCGTAATCCTGATTATAGCTAAAAAGTTGGCCCAAGAAGGTCATATTTTGATCCGTTGTATAAATGGCCCCATCGGAATGAGTGATCACATAATTTCCCCGTTCGGAGATGGAAAAGATCCCACTTCCCAAGGGATGATCACCATGTTGGGTATCGTCCTGCATCACCGTAATGACCCCGCTCCTATCCCATTCGTAATACGTCATATCAACAGGCATTAAATTTGTTGTCAGCGAAAGGGCGGCCATTTTCCCCGGAATCTTCTTAAAAACCAGGCGCTCGTCATACCCACCAGTATAAATAATTTCCTTTTGTTGACTATTCACCACCTGGATACTCTTTCCCCAGCCAGAGTAGGAATCAAGGCTGAACAGGATGCGGTCATTTCCCAGGCACATCATACTATACACCGGATAATCATAACTCATTTCACTGATTCCGGACAAATCCTCAGTGGAATAGCCGTAAATAGTTCCCCCTTTTGTGACCATATAAATGATGCTTTGATCATCGTCAGATACGTCTCCATCCACAACAGCATCGGGCAATGTGATCTGATGGTCGACAATCAAGGAATTGACATTAACTTTCAACAGTTTCTGGCCAGCCTTTTCGAATAAAAAAAGCGAATGTCCGTCATTGGATAACCAGGCTTTATCCGGAAGGATGTCCAGATATCCGGGAAAAGGCTTCACCACCTTCAAGGAATTGCTGGTAGTACATAGACCAGATTGACTACGCACTTTAATAAAATAATACACTTCGGGATATAACAGCGGTAGGCGATCAACGTACGTCGTTACATCAGCATTCGTAATCGTGGTTAGCTTTTTCACCCCAATCGTCCCCTTGGAATCACCGGCAGCATACAATTCGTATTTAGCAAAACCTGAATCCGTCGATTTTTCCCATTGAAGATGAACGGTTCCTCTGGAACTATTGGCGCTTAAAAGCTGACAACCCGCAGGTGCATCGTTATGAAGCTCGAAAAACACAGTGTTAAAAAGTCCCTTTGTATTCTCGACCTGAACAGACAATTGATGAATTCCCGAGGACAAAGTATTAATATCAGCTTCAAAATACCCTTCCGCATTAGCATACCCCACGGCAAGTTCATCCTTATCTTCACTGGATACGATTAACTTCAAGTGATCTTCAACTTCATTTTTATCCTGTACTTTAACCTTGACATGTACCGTCTGTCCGGACAGAACCTCAGCTGGCAAATCAGGACTAAGCAATTCTATGCGAGGAATTTCATCAGGTACCACAGAGGAAGACAAGTTCAGGTCTATACTATTACTTCCCTGCTGGGCATCAATCACTTTAACAGCGCCTCCATAAGCCGGGGCATATGCAAACACAGAGTAGATTTGTGCTGTTGTTCCGTTAAATTGATACACCCCTGCTGCATCGGTTCTACCAACATTCGTTTCAGGGTGCGTATACACCATTGCTCCTTTAACCGGAACGCCATTGCAATTCACATTCAGATAAAGACAATTCTCATACATGGATGAATTGACCTCCTCTTTAGTACATGAAAGGAATGAAAAACAAAAACCTATAATAAATACAAGGATGCGTCTCATTAAATATATTTTTATTTTTACAACCAGACGGCTCACATCAACGGATGAATCACATCAAAAATAAAGCAACATCTCTGGTTTATTACTTGTTAGTAGATTTAGTGTTCCAAAACAATTTATTGTTCTTGACCACTATGGTACATTGCTACCGGTGCAAAGATAAAAATTAGATTAACGTAATAATACTATTCTCTATTGTTTTGATGAAATTCATATAACACTATACGAAACGGTACAAGTAAAAAAGTTATCGACGCGTCATAAGGATGCTATAATTGTAGCTTCAGATGCATTACGTGCAACGTTGGTGCAGTCAGCTAAAAAGAATTTAGGGCGGATTGTGCCCGGCTACTTCTTAAGTAATCTCTTCAATCATCTCACTACTATTAACTAAAAAAGGCGCCACCCTGCTGGATGACACCCTTCCAATAATGGTAAATCATTAACTAGAGTTTGATCTTGCACTTGGGCAATGCCTTTTGAATTTTATCAATTTCGCTTTGAGGGATGGCATTTCCTTTTAATAGCAAAGTGTTGAGTTCTTTCAGCTGTCCCAGTTCATCGGGCAAAGCGGTGAGCTGATTTTTGCTCAGATCGAGACGCTTGAGGTTCACCAGGTTTTTTATCTCAGGTGGAATGGTTTTGATGTTACTATTTTTCAGGATGAGTTGGTTAAGTTGCGTGAGCTCACACACTTCAGCCGGGAATTCATCGAGCTTCTGCATGCCCGCTTTCATATCCTCCAATGAATAAGCCATGGTGGAAACGGAGGGTAATATGAGCATGTAGCCCTGAGTTGTGGTATGCGTGATCTTTTCCTGGTAAGGATTGATGGAACCGGCAGCAACGCCTTCTTCATGCGCTTTTTTAACGGCCATCATTTGCCCCTTCATCTCCTCCATTTCCTTGGCTTGGTAGTCGGCTTTCAACTCGCCATAGGCTGCCGTGCCCCGATTCACCACTTGAGGCTGTTCTTCCTTTATCACAACAGCCACGTCACGGTTCATGTCATAATATTTACGCTGGTCGTAAAATCGCTGTTGAAGGGCTTCGCGATAGACCGTTTTGTTGGTGGTAAAGTTGGCATTGAGGTCCAGTGCCACCTTAATGTGGTTCAAAGCCTCCTCGTATTTTTGGAGGTAGGCATTGGCCAGAGCTGCATTTTCGTGCAGATGTGTGGCCACCTTCTTGTTAATCTTTGCTTTTTTATTTTCCACATCCGCCTGGGCCAATTCCTTCTCCCAGGTTGCCAGTGCTTTTTCCAGTCCGGCCCGGCCATTGGCATCCTCATAGTTATTCTTTAACAAAGCATAAGCTTTTACGGCCTCGTTCATGGCTTGTTCAATGGCACTGTAATCATGCGTCTTATCGGCCTTCACATAATACACTTCGATGGTTTCAGGGGTATAGGCAAAGGAGACGGCTTTATTAACAAAGCTTTGGGCGCGTGCATACAGATCCTGACTCACCTGCGCCTGCAAATTGGTTTCGTATTCATCCTTTTGTTTCTCCCAAACACTTTTCAGTATCGATTCCATGAAATAACACTCCTGCTTTCCAAACTCGTCCCAGGTAGGGTCGGCTTCGTTGGTATAAGACGTATAGAGTACTTTCCCGGCGGGATCGGCTATTCGAATGAGACCGGCCGGTAGCTGATACCGCACCTGGTAGTAATAGTTTTCAATGGCTTGTACGTCTTTAAGACTTCCGCCTTTGGGTTTACAAAGGTTAGTCCCTTTCAACACTTTTAATTCATCGATTTCAAAGGTAGCATGGGCGAATTCAATGTTCATGGTGTTAAAATCCATACCCTTCACGGGGATTCGGGGATACTCCAGAAAACTCGTTTCCACTTTCTCTTCTTTTATGTTCTGTGCTGCCACTATCGCGCCCAGCATCAGCAATACAATAAAAAATAGTGTCCTCTTCATCTTTTCTGTTTTTATTGATCAATACTTCAAACCTCAATGATATCAATTTACGAATTGCCGCATCAAATAGCCAATATACAAGTAAGAAGAGCGCGCATAAAAGAATGAACTCATACCGCAATAAAGAAAAGCCGAATGAATTTACTTCATCCGGCGCTCAGGGTTCCGATCTATTTTCTTTAAAGCACTTTTGTGTACACTTCGCCTTCTTCATCATACACTCCATCACCATTCATATCGATGATTGCTGTAAGTTCATCCCCGGAAACAGACCATTTGAGTGTAAATACTTCCGGCATGCGGATCCCATTGGTCAAGGCATCATCCCATCCCGGATCAGCTGGTTCGTAATAGTCTATTTCATTGGTTTGATCATTAAGCACACCCACACGGGTAAGCTGCACGGTAACCAGCGTTTCTTCATCATTCACATCTATCAATCCTTCGCCGGTTATCACGGTAATCCATCCCAATTGTGCATTAAACTGCATGGACATCATAAAATTTGTTGCCCCCACTGTCAGGTTCATGCGTTTCTCCCCTTCACTATCCGTAAACGTTTGCCCCCAATCGGCTTTATACACCGGAGTGACTCCTTCCTGACTTTTGGTATACACTTCGGGTCTATCATCCTGCGGATCGTCCTTTAAGGTAAGCTTGTCGCCGGCAACGGAGAATAGCAAATCAATCACTTCATCAGTCTGTTCTATACTCATCAATTGGGCCAACCACTCCGGATCATTTTTCGTGTAATAGGTACTTCCGGTTAATGCCTCATTGGGCACACCAATTCGGGTAATCGTAATCTGCAAGTCATCACCATTGGTGGTGTAGTTCCCTTCTGGGGTGTTGATTATTTAACTTTATCCTTACTAATAATTCATCCTAGTTTTGAGTTTTTATATTATCTTTGAAGGCAGATAATCATTACTGCAATATTTTGAGCGAAATACGTTTACAGGAATTAAAATTCTTCAAGTCAAGCCGTGATTCTTGGAAGCAAAAGCACAGAGAAAAACAGGCTGTAATAAAGCAATTAAAGATTAAAATCCGGGATCTAATTAAAAGTAGAAATTTCTGGAAGGAGAAAGCTAAAAAGCTGGAGCTTGAATTAAAAAAACAAAAAGAAGTAGCTTTTGCCGGAGAAATGCAGGGTTACTCTGACAAACCTACTCATACTATTCTTTTTAATAAGGGAACATGTAATAGCCCCAAGCATTTTAGTTACTGCAGCGATTTTATCAATTTTTGTGCTCAGCTATTTCTTGATGGCAATACGTCGTATCGAAGCTGTGCAAAAATTTGTTCAATACTTGCTAACTTTTATAATGCACCTGCACCTCACTATTCTACTATTCGACAATGGGTGTTGCGTTTAGGGTATTACACGTTGCATGAGCCGAAAGAAAAGCGTAATGATTGGGTTTATATAGTGGATTATACCATAACTACAGGGAAAAATAAATGTTTGGCAATATTAGGAGTATCATTAAAAGATTTACGAAAAAATGGTTTCAATCTTAAGATGAAAGATGTTGCCTTGCTGAATCTAACAGTGACTCCAAGGGCAACATGGGAGGTTACTTATAATGCTTTGGTTGAGACAGTAAAACTAACAGGTATTCCCAAAGAAATAATTTCAGATCACGGAGCCGATGTTAAGAAAGGAATTGAAGAGTTCTGCGCTCTGCATAAAAAAATCACTTACATTTACGATGTCAGCCATCTGTCCGCATGCTGCTTGAAGTCGATATTGTCCACTGACACTAAATGGGATAGTTTTTTAAAGCGACTATCCCGTTGTAAACATCAAACCAAACAAACACTACTCTCATTTCTTAGTCCTCCAAGCCAAAGGGCCAAAGCAAGATATATGAATGCAGAACAAATGATTGGATGGTTTGAAAAAATACTTCAATATCAAGAGCGAGGAAACTTTCTTCTTATAGCTGAATCCATTGTTGAAAAACGATTACAATCTCCAAATGCCAATTTGAGTAATTACATTGATGAGGAACTCGTTCAAGAGGCAAAAGAAATGTTTGAGGAGAAATTCAATTGGATACAAGAGTATAGCGATGATATAATCGACTATAAACAGTATCTGACAGTGATTAAAACAATAAAGAAAAAAATCATAACAGAGGGATTGTCCAGAAAACAATTGGTGGTATAAAAAAAGATATCTCGATAATCAATCTCAACAAGAAGGGATTAGATTTTAGCGATACACTTATGATGAGATTGTCTGACAACATCCCTAAAAATGCAAAATATAAAGAAGCTTACCTTGGGGTATCCGACATTATAGAAAGCTTGTTTGGAAAATACAAATATTACTGCTCGGAAAGTGCTTTAATGGGCATTACCCAATCAATATTGATAATATCAGCAGCGACACTGCAGATTGACCACTCTTGCATCAATAAAGCTATGGAGAGCAATACATTTATGGATATCCATAATTGGTCAAAGAAAACGATTGGTGAATCTGACTTTTCAAAAAGATGTAAGGCTTTTAAACGGAAAGAAAACCTAAAAGTCGCATGAATAATATTTTAAAATCTGTCAAAATAATCAACACCCCAGTTCCCTTCTACCAGCCTGTAGGTAAGCCAGTCATCAAATACGCCAATTTCGATGGTGACTTTAATGGTATTCTCTGTCACGACAAAAGTCTGCCTCATACCATCGTCAATAAGCGTCCATATACCGGTCAGATCAGGTGTAGCCTCTCCATTATCATCACTGCTACAACTTCCCATCAACGCCAACAGGCACACTGTCAAAACCAGTACCAGCCATTTCATACTCCATTTTTCTTTCATAACACATGATCGTTTAGTTTAACAGCAACTCGCTTAATTCTGTATCCATTCCATGAAGCTTCCATTCTTGTATGGTAAAGTTAGGGCCATATAAAAGCCAAGTCAAACAAATATGCACCCTCCCGAATATCGAAAACCAACTTCACTATCTTTGCCTACAAAACAGGACCCATGGCCAAATTAATATTAGTGAGTGCTTGCTTGGCAGGCATCCATTGTCGCTACGATGGCAAGCATTCAGCAAACGAAACGATTATCCGGTTGATAAAAAGAGGACTGGCCATACCGGTCTGCCCCGAAGTATTGGGAGGCCTGGAGACGCCACGTCCGTGTTGTGAGATGATAAAAGAAGGAGACACCACCCGAATCATTACCAATAAGGGGATGGATGTAACAGCGGCATTTGAGAAAGGTGCTCAAAAATCATTGGCGTTGGCGAAACTTCTGGAGGTAGAAACAGTGGTGTTGCAGTCGCGCAGTCCCTCCTGCGGATTGGGGCAGGTGTACGATGGCACCTTTGCGGGCCGGTTGATACCCGGCAATGGTCTCACTGCGGATCTCCTGTTAAAAAATGGTATTGGGGTCATCAGGGATGATGCAATTGAGGGTTTGAAGAATCTACTATAAAAGGGATTTGAGGATTTCACCAGGCGATGTAAAGCAGAGTGGCTTGCATGCATCCATTACCATCTGCTCATGGTATCAAGACATGTCGACCAGAAAAAATGAAAAAACCGATTATCGACACTTGATAACCGGTTTTTAAACCATCTATTTTAATGCTTTATGCCCGCGTAAAGACCACACCTTCCTCCACCGGATCATAAATGCCATCCTCATTATCATCAAAAATAATAGTTAATTTATCGCCTGACACGCTGTACTTGGCATCAAATGACTCCGGCATTTCCACCTCGCCAGCCAAAATGGCATCCCACTCGGGATCCGAGGGAGAAAAATACTGCAAGCCCGATAAATCTTCTTTGATCAACCCAACTTGCGTCACCGTCATGGACATGATATCACCCTCTGCAGTATAGGTGCCTTTAATGACCATGAAATCGAGCCATTGAGCCAACAGTTCCATCTGCATCTTCACTTCAAAGGTAGTCGCTGTAATAACCAGGACTTGTTTCATCTCTACATCCTGATCCCCGGATTCCATCCGTTCCCAGGTGCCGATAAAGCCGGCATCATCATCATCGTCATCACTACTACAGCTACCCAAAGGCATTAACAGCAGAAGTGTCAAGCCCATTACCATCCAATTAAATCTCCATGTTTGCTTCATAATGTTACCTTTTAAATTGTAAATTAGAAATATCAGCTCACTCATCTCATCCAGAAATTATTTAATCAGAATATTCAAATTACCATTTATACTTGAGGAAGTCAATGCGTAATTGCATGGACAACTCTAAAAAAACGATTGCATTTGTGGATATCTTTTTATCTTGCCAGCTTTAATCACCATTAAAAACCAAAATTATGCCGGTCAAATATGCCTTGTACCTGTTAGTGCTCTTCACAGCCTGCCAGCCCAAATCAAAAAAAGTCATGACTACTGATAAGACAAATCCATTTTATTTAGGAACTTATACCGAAGGAGAGAGCGAGGGGATCTATAAATATGAACTCTCGGCTGACGGCACAATTCGTCAGGTTGCCTTGGTTGCCAAAAGTGAAAATCCTTCTTTTCTGGCGAAAAGTAAGGATGGCGAGTACCTTGTTGCTGTCAATGAAATACAAAACGATGAAAACGTGGGTTCGGTAGAATCGTGGAAGATTGGTGGGGATTCATTGACATTAATTAGCCGCTGTTCATCCGGCGGAGCACACCCTTGCCATGTGACCATCAATGCTGCCGGTTATGTATTAACTTCCAATTATACCGGTGGCAACGTAGGCTTATTAAAGCTATCTCAAAGCGACGGCCAATTAGAGGAGTTGGATGTACAGCAACATGCCGGACAAGGTACTACCGAGCGTCAACAAGGCCCGCATGCCCACTCAGCCTGGTTTGTGCCGGCCTGCAATGACGTCATCGCTGTAGATTTGGGGACCAATGACCTGTGGTTATCCACCCTTGATCCGATAAAAAATAAATTGATGCCTGCTGATCCTCCTCAATTATCCATGGCGGAAGGCGCCGGACCCAGACACCTAACCTTTCATCCCACTCAGAAATGGTTGTATGTAGTCAATGAATTGGATTGTACCGTCACCCTGATCCAGAAAGATGCAGCGGGCCATTACCAAATGGGGAATTCCATTACCACTCTTCCACAAGGCTATGACCAGCCCAACAGCTGCGCCGATATTCACATCTCAGCCGATGGCCGATTTCTTTATGCCTCCAATCGGGGCCACAACAGCATTGCCATTTTCGCAGTCAATCCGGAGGATGGGGCTTTAACAGCGATTGGTCATGTCTCCACGCATGGAGACGGACCTCGTAACTTCTCCATTTCGCCAGATGAGAAATATTTGTTAGTGGCTAACCAACACACTCAAAACATTGTGTCATTCAAGCGGGATGAAACCACCGGTTTATTAACCTTCGTAAATGAAGCCAAAGCTCCATCCCCGGTTTGTATTTTGTTTTGAGAGAGGGGTAGAAAACCCTACAATAAGTCATTGAAACTCCTTCCTTGCACACCCCTGCAATGAAAGAGTTTCATTGGCCATCTACCATTTATGTCCCTGCTCCTGAATAAACGTGTCAAAATCAGTAAAGGCAGGATCAACGTAGATATTAGTCCAATATTGATTTGCTAGCTCTGTTTTGATAAACAAACGATAGAAACCTTTTTCATGGGCGGATAAATCCAATGTAATGGTCGTTCCTGAAATGGCAGCATGGTAGATGCTTATCTGATCCAGCTCAGATTCAGGATAAGCATAACCGGTTACTAATTCCTCAAAGTCTTCATTTTTAAACGATATCGACTTCTTTCCTTTCACAAGCCAGATGGCAGCAATGGATTCCTGACTCTGTAAATGAATTATTTGCCGTGCCGGATTTGGATAGACTACTGCCACAAAGGGTGAATAAATAGATCTGTCCTCAGCAGGTGAGGACTGCTTCAATTTTTCATTTGGATTTCCAAACTCCATAATGGGAATACCCGTTTCATTGTATAAAACAAGGCCGGTAATCAAGTCTATTTGCATAGGATCAGCAGAGTCGGGATCATCATTGGAACAGGCCGCAAACAAGGGTAATACCAGGAGCCACATCATTATTTTTTTCATGGGAATAGCTATTTTAAGAGGTTTAGATTGAACCCAAAAATAGAAAAACAGAGTCATACTATGACTCACGTGACCCATTTTCCACCCTCCCAAATCAGCAGCCCATCACTCCGAAGTAGCTGTTTGCCAAATTGAATCGACAAACAGTTGACAGCCCTCCCCTTTACCCTGTATTTTTGTTTCAAATTTCATTCTATAAAGTGCCTTATGCACTTCCCTTTGTGTAGTTGATAGGTGGCAAATCCAGAAAGAATCTTATCAATACGTGTATGACTGAAACCCGTTCAGAAGTGTGAATCACTTTTGATGAGCAGGTATTTACTACCGTAATCCTAAATAGTAACGCCATGACATCCTTTCATAAACTATCCAAACAGCTGGCAGTAGCTCTTGTTTTACTGATAATGTTCACCACCTGTACCGGTTACCGACACTGTTACGTGGCAAATGAGGACGTAGCTCCCGGCGAACTGTCTACACTATATGTCTATTATCAATCTGATCTGTATCGGCTCACCGACTTTCAAGAAGAAAAAAATTTTATTACCGGTCAGATTCTGAAAGTTCGCCCGTCTCAGCAAACGACCAACCACTTCATCATTCATGCCGATGTTCTGGAAATTATAGAAACTACAAAAGGTAATTCTGAAGTACAAATTCCACATACTGGTATTGATCACATTACTGCCCCCGACGGACAAATATTGACCGGCCTGTATCCTATAAAATTGGGCCTGCTAGTGCATCAATTCACGTCGAATAACATTGCCTCTGTTTCAAAACATTGCCCTTTAGTTTATGACCTTGAAACCCCTGACATGCCACTCATTGGCGAAATATACAGCGGCGCCAATCAAGCCCCCATTGAACGCCATGACTATTTACAGTTATCCGGTATTTCCCGAGCGAATAATGCATTTCACTTGCGCCTAAGTAATGAAGTATTTGAAGAACAACATACCAATCTTCTGGAGGTCATCCGTATACAACACCCCAAAAATATTCAAGTGCTCATAGATAAATACCACAAAACACAAGCAATCAGTCGTATTGAATCACCTGTTCAGGCCTTGACACTCACCGGAACGAATGTCCTTACGCTCATTGCTCACGATGATAACATGTGCTTCTCAGGCGATATTAGTAACATGAGTAGTGATGGCCTTATTCTGGAATATGCCATTCCTAAAAACTGCGCATCAGCTAAATTAGTTATCAATGCCAAAAACAGCTTTTGGCTGGATCATGTCATTGGACAATACCATCAACTGTGGGGCCGAAAATATGACCAATGGCAAAAGCAACAACAGCATCTGAAGGCCGACGAATTGCAACAATGGGCCTTAAACGCCGGGATCCCCATTTCCGTTTACATCTGGAAATTTGACCATTGGGAATGGTATGACCATTACCGCATGACGGGACCAATGCGTTTTAAAAAGGATGTACTGGCCGTTAACCTGGATCCAACGATGGGCGCTACTTTTCGTGTCAAACTGGAATGGGGCAAATACTTCTGGGAGATTGATCAGGTGGGGATTGATTTTACGCCCTATACTGCTACAACGCAACAGTCCTTCAGTTGTTCCTCAGCCATTGATCAACATAAAAGGGATGTCACCAACCTCATCAGCGCAGATGATAAACTATACCTCAACCAGGTAAATTTGGGTGATGCCACTACCCTGACCTTTCCTTTAAAGCCGGAAAATCCAAATCAAACTTATACGTACTTTTTGCATAGTAAAGGGTACTACAATATACTTCAACAAAGCAAGGGAAGGACCCAAAAGGATGATCTGAAACGTTTCGAACGCCCGGGACACTTCAAGCTCTTCTCTTTGCAAACCTATATGAGTAAGTAAATTTACAGCACACAGACGATGATAATAGAGTCTGGTTTAAAAGAGTCATCTATGGGATAGTGACATGAAAGATAATTTGTCCGAAACCGAACAATAAAGTGCTTCATTTTCGAACATAAACGTTCTGTATTCAATATTGCATTTATTCTGTAAATCATTCTGAATCATAACCAATACATAATTCGGAATGTAATTTGCTGAAATAGGTCGTTTTTAACTTAATCCAGACATTTATGAAAATTATGAGTAAAGCACTTATTGTGTTCCTGTTATCCCTGGCCCTGATTTCGATGGAAATCATCTGGTCCAGGATTTTTTCTGCCGAATACTTTTATACGTTTGCCTTTTTAATACTCAGTGTTAGCATTCTGGGACTAGGTCTTGGTGCCTTATCCCTGCGTATGAGCAAAAAGCTGACAGCCATCCATAACTATGGTGGGTTGTTGTCCATCACGGCCCTATTAATGTTAGCCGGACCTCCCGCAGTACTCCATCTGCAACTTGATTTTACACAACTGCTCAGCAATCATTGGATGCTTCTGAAGCTAATCACTACCATCCTCATCCTGGGCTCTTCGTTCTTTACCGGGGGGATCGTGCTGAGTAGCATTTTCAGGAAAGAACATGTACATATGCCGCGACTCTATATGTCTGACCTTATTGGTGCAGCGGTGGGTGTGATTATTGCCGTCCTGATGATGAATACCCTTGGAACAGACAAAGCTGCTATAATCATTGCTCTGCCAGTATTGATTCCAGCTTTCATCCTCATCCCCCGTTGGTGGAAAATCACACCAGCCATATTGTTCATTACCTGCTTGACGAGTCTACCTTATAGCGCTGAATTATTAACGCGCCCCAAACAAGAACGAGCCGAAGTGATTTACACCCACTGGGATGCCATGGCCCGGTTAAAAGTCTATCAATACAATGATGATTACTGGGGTTTAAACATTGATGATGCCGCCAATAGTCCAGTCCTCAAATTTGATGGTAATTGGGATCGACCCGACTCCATGCGTTTTCAGTTTTCCATACCCGCTACCAACCTGACCCAACAATTTGATTCATGTCGTTTTCTTTCGCTGGGTGCCGGTGGCGGTGGTGATGTGCTGCAAGCTCTTCAGGACGGCGCGACCGAAGTGCATGCCGTAGAAGTCAACCCCCACATTAACGACATGATGACCGATGGTTTTCTGAAAGACTTCAGCGGGGGGATCTACAATGATAACCGAGTACAGGTGGTTTCTGAGGACGCCCGCTCCTATGTGCGTCGTTACAACAATCATTTTGATGTCATCTACTCTTTAAGCTCCAATACATTTGCAGCCTTAGCCTCGGGCTCATTTGCATTGGCGGAGAATTACCTGTTTACCACCGAAGCTTTTCAGGACTATTTCCGGGCCCTTTCTAAAAAAGGTTATCTGATGATGGAACACCAGTTTTATGTGCCCCGCATGGTATCAGAAGTGTTGGAGGCCTTACAACGCGAAGGAGTGAAAGACCCCGCACAGCACTTGGCCGTTTACCATCTGCCAACAATGCGCCGACATTTAATTCTGATGAGCAAACAGCCTCTCACTCCTTCCACAATTACTGAAGGAATCTATGAAACTACAGCAGAGAATTACCCCTTCTTCAGACTCCTCTATCCGGCGGCTGACTCATTACAACACAACCAGATCAACCAGATTGTACTCCATGGCTGGGAAAGTCAGCAAGCAGAATCGTCCACCAATCTGGCACCTTGCTCGGATGATCAACCCTTCACGGCCCAGCTTGGTTTGATGAAGAATTTTGATCTTGAAAAAGTTAAAACACGTTTGCTGCCCTATGAATTCCAAGGATTCCCACTTTCGAAGGTGATCATTCTAATTATCCTGGCCATCGTCATTTGCCTGATCATCCCCCTCAACCTATTACCTTACCTGAAAAAGGGTCCAAAATTAAAACCTGCCGGCTGGTTCTATTTCTTTATGATCGGCATTGGTTTTATGGCCATAGAGGTGGTGCTGATTCAGAAATACACACTCTTCATAGGTTCCTCTTCGTATACCTTTATGACCATCCTATTTGTTTTATTAGCCAGTTCAGGCTTGGGTAGTATGATGAGTTGCCGCTTTAAAAATCACTGGCCTTTTCTTTTTATAGCCGGTTGGATTTTACTGGATATTTTCGCCTTTCCATATCTCACCAATGCACTTGGAGGTACAGTATTACCTGTACGCCTATTAATCACCACTCTACTCATTGCCCCCCTGGGCTTTTTCATGGGTATGCCTTTTGTGAAAGGAAGCGAGAAAGCAGGTGATCTCATTGACTGGGGATTCGCCATTAATGGTGCAGCTTCGGTTATTGGCAGCACATTGGTATTAATCCCCGTTTTCAATTTCGGGTTTGCCAGCGGATTAACCTTGGCGCTATTATGCTATGTGTGGGCTTATGTCTTTTTGATGCGTCCAATGAGACAAAAGATGTAAATAATTAATCCCCAAAATAAAATCCCGGTTGGACATTACACGCCACCGGGATTTTTCATTTTAGTATGACTCCAATCAAATGCTTTGCCCAAGCATGAAAAAGAAGGCTTATCACCTTGCTCTCAAGCTTTGTTTCCACTATATTTAATAGACAATCCAACAACACCATGATCATCAGCAATACAAGAGGTAAAACATATGGCCAAATCGCAGCCTTATCCGGTTACATCCTGTCCATTACAGGTATAATCACCTTCACCCTTAGCGGTCTGTTTGTAGCAGCGGCGGGTCTTTTCATTGGCTTTTCCACGCGTGGTACCATATTAGATACCGATGGGAAACGATTTAAGGTCTATCGTAAATACTTTGGTTTGTTTTCAAGTGGTAGTTGGCGACCTATTACCGAAATGGAATGCATCCGCTTAATCACCGCATCCTCCAAAGACGCGAATCATTCGCTCCGCATTAAGTCCAATAATATCCATATCATCCTTCAAGGCAAATTTAAACACGAACAGGTATTCATAAAACAATGTACCACTATGCAAGCAGCACTTGGCGAGGCACAACAACTGGGTGATTTATTGGGACTACGTGTGGAATTAGGAGGAACCCGAGCATGATAAACGACGGTCAAGCAAGTCAGAATCGTCTTAATCAGCCATTGCATCAAAAAACCTTCCTGCTATCTTGAGCGGAAGGTTTTCTCTGTTACGCAACCATGTTTTTAACTGCGCCCGCAAGTACTAAAACCAAAAGCCGCATAAAGCGGGCAAAAATTTATGATAGCCGTTAAAATGGGAATGATTCCGATTAGTCCCCACCAGGAATGATAGTAATATCCAGCAATACCAATTGCCAATCCGAGTATCAGACGAAAGGATTTATCCACACTTCCAATGTTTTTTTTCATGACTTTTTATTTTAGGTTAATAATGGTCAATTCGATGGATTCCCAGACTCCTCTTTAGAATCATAAGGTAGCGTTTCAATTCTATGGGGTGATTCATCTATCTCTATAGCGCAGATTTTACGTCCAAACAGATTAGATAATGGGCAACATCTTCGAAACGCTGTAAAACTAAGATAGAATGCCAGGAATAAGAGGGGTTCAGCATAGCTCCCGGTGAATACACCTATGAAATACAACAGTCCAATGGCCATTGCCACTACTATACGAATGCCTTGTTCAACTTTTCCCATATTCCTTATCTCAAATACTCCTCATTAAAACATACACGTCTCTGTATTGTTTTGATTTTATTACAACGATCCAGGAAGATAACTCCAAAATTCAACTGATCAAATGCCAACCTTCCTGGTAATTCTACTCCATTTCCGAAAAGCAGCAGGCAATACTTCTTTCATCCCATAAAGATCAGAACGATCTATTTATGAATGGTCTTTAGTAACCAGGCCATGTTCTCACCCAAGGTTTGCATGGTCTTTAATCCCTCTTCGTCCTGCAATACATCCCCTTTCGCTTTGCCGATGCCGATGTTCCAATAAGAGGAACCGGGAATAATCATTTCATTAATCAGAAAAAAGCGGTTCATACTATCAAAGGTAGGTATGCCACCTGCCCGGCGCACAGCTACCACTGAGGCTCCCACTTTCCGCTGAAGGGGATTACCACACCCTCGCAACACATAACCACTCACGTCCATCAAGGCTTTCATTTCAGGTGTGAGATCTGAAAAGTAAACGGGTGATCCCAACAGGATGCCATCGGCTTCACGCATTTTATCAATGCATTCTTGTAGTACCGGATTTTTGATGTGACACTTTCCATCTCCTAAATCCCGGCATTTTCCGCAAGCTGTACAACCATGTACTATCTTTCCGCCCAATTGGTATAATTCTGTTTCAATACCATGGCCTTCAAGCGTTTTAAACACCTCTAGGATGAGTAATTCTGTATTACCCCCCCGACGCGGGCTACCGTTAAAAGCGATTACTTTCATGTTAGAATGGTTTCAAGTATGATTTTCATGGTTAGGTTTAATGGTTTATTAAGCCCCCAATTGGATTTCGGACTATGTTGGTGGATATATTTAGATCGACAACACCTCAATCAATCTCAACAACCTTGGATTAAGTGGTTTCTTATTCTTCAGTGTCTGATTAAAGGGAACGTGCACGATTTCCTTGTTCACCAGACCCACCATGATGCTTTTCTGATCATCGAGCAGTGCATCCACAGCTGCTACTCCCAATTGACTGGCCAGCACGCGGTCATAAACCGTTGGCGATCCTCCCCTTTGCAAATGGCCCAATATAGTGACCCGCACATCGTACTCAGGATGTTCTTTACCCACCCGATTGGCAATATCAATGGTACTGCCCATCTTCTCCCCTTCTGCCACCAATACAATACTGCTGGATTTTTCTTTTTTATATTTGTTCTCCAGAAAGGCATTCAGTTTGGTAAAGTCGGTGTCCACTTCAGGCACCAATACCGCTTCAGCACCGGAAGCCACACCACTTCGCAAAGCCAGGAAACCGGCATCACGCCCCATTACCTCAATAAAAAAGAGACGACTGTGCGCAGTGGCTGTATCCCGTATTTTATCCACAGCTTCCACTACGGTGTTTAAAGCCGTATCGTAACCAATGGTAGAATCCGTCCCAAAGAGATCATTATCAATGGTTCCAGGCACACCAATAATGGGTATGTCATACTCCTGACTAAAGATGCGTGCTCCGGTAAAAGTCCCGTCACCGCCAATCACCACTAATCCATCAATATCATGCTTCTTAAGATTGTCATAGCCCATTTTTCGACCTTCCTCGGTTCGAAATTCTTCGCTACGTGCCGATTTCAAGATGGTACCACCGTTCTGAAGGATATTACTCACCGAAGAAGACTCCATTGGAATAAAATCATCGTGAATCATTCCATAATACCCTTTGACGATGCCCATCACTTCCAAATCATGATAGATGGCTCCACGCACGACAGCACGAATGGCGGCATTCATCCCAGGAGCATCACCTCCGGATGTTAAAACAGCAATCTTTTTGATTTTTGACATGATGTTGACTTTTTTGAGAATTTGACGTTGGCAATAAAAACTTTAATGTATGGTTTCCCACTTGCTACTACTCTATATTGCGAATTTTATCTGCTACTTGTTCCATCAGCCACTCTGGCGTTGAGGTTGCCCCACATACACCAACCGACTTAAGCCCATCTGTGAACCAATCCCGCTTCAGCTCATGCGGTTCGGAGATAAAGTAACTTAACGCATTCACTTCCCGACAGGCTTCATACAACATACGGGCATTGCTACTTTGCGTACCGCCCACAAAAACAATGGCATCATATTGTTGGGCGAATGTTTTGATCCGCGGTACCCGACCCGAAACCTGACGACACACGGTATCATGCGAACGGACCTCAATGCCATTTTGAGCCCTTTGTTGCATCAAAGTTACCATTTTCAGCAGCCCTTCAGGGCTTTTGGTGGTTTGCGAAAACACTTCCATGGGCCGCGCAAAATCAATCTTCTCCAGATCAACTACTGACTCTACCACAATGGCTTCATTGTCGGTTTGACCAACTAAACCAATCACTTCAGCGTGACCTTTCTTTCCATATATAACAATCTGACCATCCTGCTTTTTCTGCTGCAAATAAGCCTGCTTGACCCGTTGTTGCAACTTTAATACCACCGGACAAGTGGCATCTTTTAAAGTCAAGCCATGCTGTTGCGCTAATTGATAGGATGCTGGAGGCTCCCCATGAGCACGGAAAAGAACCGTCCCGGATTGAATCTGATCAAAATCTGATGCTTGAATCGTGGACATACCCATTTGTTTCAACCGATTGGCTTCGGCCTCATTGTGCACAATATCACCCACACACCACACTTTTTCACCTTGACTTAATAAGGATTCGACTGCTTCCACCGCTTTCACCACACCAAAGCAAAAACCGGAGTGCTGATCAACCTCAACTATTATCTTTGCCATTGCTTGCTTCATTAACTACTCACACAACCCTCTTGCGTGTAACTTTTCCATGATCCATTGCAGCTGCTCCTCTTTAGTCAGGTTGCTGTTATCCAGCACAACCGCATCATCAGCCTGCATTAACGGACTCTCTTCGCGGGTACTATCCTGATGGTCCCGGAACTTCACATTCTCCAGAATTTCGTCAAAATTAACCGGATCCCCTTTGGCTATCAGCTCATCAAACCGGCGTTGAGCCCGGATCTCAGGAGCAGCGGTCATAAACAGTTTCAGATCTGCCTTGGGGAAAACCACGGTTCCAATGTCACGGCCATCCATTACAATGCCACCTTCAATGCCCATCTCCTGTTGCAATTCGACCAAGCGGCGACGCACAAATCCCAAAGCACTCACGGCACTCACATTCTGACTCACTTCCAGCCCACGGATGGCATCTTCCACACTAATCCCATTCAGAAAAGTTTCGTTCTTCTTCTCCTCCGGTTGATACTTAAATGTGATTTTGATGTCATTCAAATGAGTCCCTAATGCTTTTTCATCAATAGTACCGTTGCCGACAAAACCATTTTGCATGGCAAACAGCGTCACGCTTCGGTACATAGCACCCGTATCAATGTAAACATATCCTAATTCCTTAGCCAAATCTTTAGCTACTGTACTTTTACCACAGGATGAATGGCCGTCAATGGCAATGATGAGTTTCTTCTGCATAATATCATTAATTCAGATCTACAAATTTAGAAAAAACTATTTCTTTCCATGTAAAACTCGACTGTCTTCAGTATAACACGTAAAAATCCCCATGGCATTTATTAAGTTACCTGCCAGGGGGGATGGAAAAGTCAGGTTATCGCTGTTCGCTTTATTGGCATTCCAGAGTGAAACCTGGTAATAAAAATTTTCCCGGGTCACCCGCTTCAAATTGATTTCTACCCGCTCATACTCATCCGTCTTCAAATCGAATTCTATATCCTCCGTCTGAACTGCATTTATATAACCGTAATCCACAAACAGACACTGGGTTTCGATGGTATCTGTCAGATGTGCGTCAATACTGGTAATGTAATAATTATGACTTCCCTCAGAAGTGGTCTTAAAAGAAAAAGAAACACCCTGATCGGTCAGTTGGGCTGCTTCAATGGCCACTTGGTCTGGAATAGTAGATGTGGCAGTGATAGTATCATTTTCTGGCGATATAACACGCAAGGAAACCGTTTTATCCTGAACAGGTATAAATCTCGCAGCATGCCTATAATTAAAAATATAGCCTGAGCTGGCTTCTTTATAAATTCCTTGGACCAATTCAATGGTATCTATCGCAACCAAAAATTCCAGCGAATAATCCAAAATATAATCTTCATAGATGGGTTGTATTTTTGTGGCAGTCAGCTTATAAACATCTCCCGGTTTCAGGTAACACTCCATAAAATAGCCCGGATCTCCCTTTAGTGTTGAAAAATCCAATTCCTGATCATCGACACAAGCTGACAGAAACAGAAACAAACCTAATAAAACGAGATATCTCCTCATCCTAAAATCACTTTTTATTGAAACGATAGGTCAATGAAAAATAGGGCATAAAAGGTAACAATACTTTTGATTTGGGTACAAATCGGACGAAATACTCCTCTTTTTTCTCTGCTTCAATGTAGACGAAACTAGGATTGGCTTGATTGTACACATTAAAAATTCCCACGGTAAATTTCAATTGATCATCATTTATTGGATGAATGTAATCCAAACTGATGTCCATCCGGTGCGTAGCCGGCAGTTGATAGTTATAACGCTCTTTATAAACCGGTACAAATTGCATACCGGCAACATTGGTCGTGATGTCTTTGCTCACGGCAACACCAATGGGCAAAGTAGTAGTCACTCCTGAAGAATAGGTCCACATTGTATTCACACACCAGGAAGGCGACAGCTTGAAAGACGCATTCAACATGGTATTGTGACGGCTATCATAGGGCGGATGAAACAACTTCCCATCATTGATTTGATCAAACCGATGCCGTGCTTCGGAGAGCGTATAATTCAATCGCAGATACAAGTGGGCTGAATTATAGATACCATCCAACTCCCAGCCCAATACAGAACCTTCCCCGGCTATCATACTGTTGGAAACAACGGCCAAAACGGTTCGGTCTCCGGCTTCGAAATCCTTGATATTGGATAAATATTTGTAGAACCAGCTGGTACTAAATGTAAAGTGTGTGTGCCGCTGGAGGCTCATCCCCACCGAATACTGATCACTGATGGCCGGTTTTTGATTCGCACCGATGGGTATCTTTAAATCCACCGGACTCTTAATGGTAAATACCGTTAATGTCTCATCAAATTGATGGGTTCTTGCATAATCAACCCAGATCCCGGTATTATTTTTTTGATACAAGAACTTCATCCGGGGTGCCAATCCAATGTATTGATCGTTGCCAGAGTACAATACCCCATTCATCCCGGTGGATAAAGACAAATGAGAAGCTAAGCGAATATCCAGGTTTCCATAAACAGTAGCCAAGTTTCGATGCAAGTTTGAATGGTACGCACTTTCCACCTGATCCTCCTTCTCCTGAGAATAATAATACCTTGTTATTTCGTTTTTAGCGCCCAGTGATAATTGGACCCTATTTGACAATTGATGAATGTATTGCATGGATAATGAATAAGTGCTCACATCCGATTGGTTACTGAAATTAACACGAGAGGCCGAATTGGCATCTGAAAAATAATGATTGGCTCCCAGTTTGAATTGAATTGTTTGTCGAGGATTCAAATCCCCCATCAGCGCCATCACACCCGATTGAGAACCCCATTTTAGGTCATGCTGCGTCTTTGACCCTATTTCTAATGGTAGCTTATCAAAGGTTGTCATGCCCAAGACAGACCATTTCCATTTATTACCCAAAGAACTATTTACTGAAAAGGTGAAGTCAGTGAAGGCATAGGCCGGTACTTCGTCATACTCTTCCTTTCCGTTGTAGGCCTCTGCCAAAAATTGAAGATACGATTTACGTAGGGACACAGCGAATACCTTTGGATTACTCTTACCCGTTTTCAGTTTTGCTTTCAACGATGAGGAGATAAGTCCCACAGTGGTTTCGCCTGAATAGTGATACCTGCTTTGCTGGGTGGGCTGCATATTGATATAGGAAGAAAGATAACCATTGTACTGAGCCGGATAGCCACTTTTGTAAATGATAGAATGGTCTAATACGTACGGATCAAAGGTAGAGAGGATACCAGTGATGTGTTGCGGATCCGCTACTGAGATGGCATTCACCAGGTAGGCATTATGAGAACTGTTTCCCCCTCGCACATAAATACCGGCATCCAGGGCACTAATGGAAATCACTCCCGGCAAGGTGGCCATGTACTTCAACACATCTTTTTCACCCAATAAAGCAGGGATGCGCTCAATGGATTTGGCGTTCACCATTTGTACATCACCAGTTTGAAAGGCATTGATTAGCACCTCATCGATGGCATTCACCCGATCAACTAAAACAATACGTTGGGGCGAAAAGTCTTGAACAGTCACTAAAAAAGTTTCGTAATTGAGGTGCTTAAACTCGACGACATCACCAGCTTGAGCAGTCATGAAAAATCCGCCCTTTGCATCTGAGATGGTCCCAGCGGTACTCCCGATGCAACTGATTTGTACGGCTTCAATGGGGTGCCCTTGTTCATTCTGCACAATACCTTTCACCTGGGCGTCACAAATGACGGGATATAGTAGCATCCCGAAGGTAAGCCTGATGATGTATGCAGAGATGGAGAACCTCACGTAACTGATTTAAAAAACAATGGTTCAATCGAGTTGAGGCACTGAAGATAGGAAAAGTATTGAATTTTATTCTCCTAGCCGTTTAAACATTCATTGATAAACCTTCTAAAAAAGGGGACTACAAAAAATGCAGTCCCCCATTAACATTCATTCTAAAACAACTTAATAACTTCTTTATATTGGGATAAGAAATTAAAGTTTAACTTTTTGAACATATTCAGAATCATTAATTTGCATGGTGATGATATACAACCCTGATTCCAAATGTAAAGTAGACACCGGCAGTATCAATGAATCACCAGCCTTATTTTGTTGACTTGTATAAACACACTCACCAACCACATTAAATATTCTGATGTTTACCAACCCTTGAGCCGGAGTGGTTAATATTGCAGCTGTTTGTTCTATGTTGATTTCCTGCACGATGGTTAGTTCATCCACTTGAGAAGCGTCCGAAACAGCACTAACTACTTTTGTAACAGAAACCACCTCCGACGGTAAACTTTCTCCTGTGGCATTCATAGCCACTACCTGATAGTAAAATACATCCGCAGAATTACTGCTAAGAAGATCGATATACTCTGTAGTCGAGACTTCAGCCATCAATTCAAAAGTGCCCATGACCGGATCAAGGGAACGGTAGATCTGATAGCTGGATGCATGTGGTACTGCATCCCAATTCAGAATGGCAGAAACTGCACTTTCAGTAACCAGCTTGGCCTGGAAGTTTATCGGTGTTGCCGGAGTAGGTAGCAGGGCGCGGCCCATCACAGCAAAGGATATTTCACTACTGGCTGTTGCATTAACGGCCTGTACCTTGTAAAAGTAATCCTCATTCATCTCCACTGAATGATCAGTAAATGCAGGAGTATCAATTTCGCCCAATTCCACTACATCTGAAAAATCTTCTATACCAGCTCTAAACACCACATAAGCGGTAGCATTTCCAACGGCACTCCAGCTTAACTCCACCTTATCTATAAACTGATCCATCGAAGCAGACAAGCCGGTAGGTACCATTAATTCAGATGCTACTACATCGCCAATAATGAGATAGTCTTCAACCACATTATTACTTAAATTACTTTCCAACACATCGGTTTCCCAAGTCATTTTCACTTGTAAATAACCTTCCTCTTCGCTATAGGTATACAAATAAAACCAGTTGGAAGAAAAGTTGGCATGATCCTCAATGTTAAAATCCGGAAATTCAATGACTCCGCTGGTGGCAAATTCTGCCGAAGCCGACAAGTCCATATCCTGGTCATAATTCACATCATCCACTGCGGTAATTTTAATGGGTTTTGAGCTTTCCCATCTTAATTTCAAGCCGGTATAATTCTTCAGCGGCAAAGTTTTATCGGATGGTCTCCAACCAGTACCCATCCAAAATCCTGAGGCATAGTTACTGATCTGTCTGGAGCTCTCCCATACATAAAATGTATTTTCTAAATCTCCTACCGGTGTATTACTGGCCACATCGGTAGGATCCGTTCCATGTTGCCACTCGAACAAGTTACTGTTGAAATCACCATCTTCATCATTTTCAGCATCATCAGAACTATTGGGATTTAAGTTGTAACGTAGTTCCCATCCGTCGGGCATTCCATCACCATCTTCATCGGGCATTTCAGCCGCATCGAGCACGCCATTACCATTGGCATCATAATATCCTAAATAATTATCCGGAAAATCATCGGCGTTATCCTCAACCCCATCACCATCGGTATCAAATCCTGTTTCTGCGGCTCTAAAGGGTCCGTCAAAAACGGCGGTTGTAGTATATGCAGAACCTGTATTAATCAATTTTCCATAGTAAGCATTGGTGTAAAGGAAATTGTTAATGACAGTTACATCATTTAACTGCTTCAGAGCTTGATCTAACTGTTCGTTAAATTCATTGGCTGCTGCCACACGATCAGCACCCGGTTGCGAAGTTAGCGCCACAGTAAGCGCTATTCTTGGATAGGCACTTTGCTGAATCAATTCATCCGACAGAACTTCAAATCCGGTAGTTGTTTGAAAGATCTCAATAAATTGTTGCTGATCACTACAAAGTAATCTATTTTCCTTCACCCAAGCTGTTGACGGATCACTTAATTCTCCCGCCTTATATTGGGCAATCAGCCCATCCAGATAATTATAGTAGGCTTGTTGCAATGGCACATCGCTGCTCATCTGATTCACCAATTGATCCCACTGCGCCACATTATCAGCTTTACCAGCATCCAGAAACTCATTTAACTTTTGTGGATCATTCTCCAATAAATAATACATTAGCACACAGGCATACTTATAAAACTGAAAGCCATCGGCATAGGTAGAGTGCAGCACTTTATTCAAAGTCATGTAATTACCTTGATCATTAACCAGACCACCAACAATGTTGCTGCGAATACGCATTCCGTTTTCACGTGAGGACCAGGTACAACATTCCGCCTGCCCTTCTTCAAACCAGGTAACCCGGTAGTTTTGATAAATATCTGATTCGCCCCAGTATCCATTGAAGATATAGCGGCCTTGCAGGTAATGGACATATTCGTGGCGAAAAAGCTCTTCCAGAGTATACGTGCTTTCCTGCGGTGTCCGTTCATAAGTATAAAAGATGGCGTCCCGTTCGATATAAATACCCCCGTTATTGGTGCCGATTCCGGTTAAAAAAGGTTGATAATTTTTATAATCAGACAGAGTAGCATACACTTGCATGGTCAATGTCGCGTTCACATCTCCGGGCACCGGATCGGTTGTTTGACTCATGCGGAAAAATTGAGCCTGTACCATTTTGGCGGCATGGTATTGGTGCATCGCAGTTTCAATGGGCAATGCTGTTTTCATGACCAATGCACCTCCATCAAATTCGTAGGTATAAGGAAACAAGTCGGCGTAAATTTGCGCCTTCACCTCCTCTAAATTATAACTACCTAATTGATCCACTTCAGCCGAGTTTGTATACTTATCTAAAAGGCTTAACCACGCTTCACTATTCTCCGGTAACAAAGTAATGATCTCTTCTGCCAGCACCTCCACTTTTTCACGCTGGCTCTCCATGCTTGCCAAACGTCCTAATTCACCAGCTAAGTCACGAATTAAAAACGACGATTCATCTGCATTTAATAGGCCTTCATCCTTTAAAATTCGCTCTAGCTCCACGTAAAAGTCCGGATTATTCGCAATGGCTGCTTCCAGTTTGGCGTCACTTTGCCCAGGCACAAACGATCCACGAAACAGAAAAAAGTTAATTCTGGAATAAGCACTTAAGAAAGCCTTACGGGTCTTCATATCTTCAATGGCTAACAGTTTAGCAGAGGATATCTCACGAAATGTTTTGACAACAGCCTCCAAGAACTGCCCCCGGTAGGTTAATTCTTCTCCATTTGAAAGTGGTTGTTGAAAATCAATGGCAATCAAGAATTGTTCTAGGACCGGAGCATTGCTCGCATCCTTTGAGGTATACAAGGCCATTTGTTGCGAAACCACCAAAAGGGTGGAAATGATTTTTTGATACAGTGGATCATCTTCACCTGAGAATTTTAATTCACTCTCGGTCCAGGTCCAATATAAGTAACTCCTCACAAAATAAATGAGTTGTCCCAATCCTTGATCATTCACCCCATTATAATTGACAGCTAAGCGTTGAATCTCATCCAATACCATATACATGTCTTGGAAACTATTATAAGTAAACGCATACTTTATACTGCTGTAATCTTTGAGCATAAACCCATCCAGGCAGTCAACAGAAGTAGCCTTTAGGACATCAATAAGATCCCAACCATACCGGCCGCTAATTAGTGAAGCGTCACAACCAATACTACCTTTTAAAACTGCAGCCGGTTGGTCGGGAAAAGGAGTTATATTATCCCACTTATTTTCAAGATCAGCTTTGGTGAATACCGTTCTTAACTGATGGGTGTTAATGACCTCTGACTGTTGAGGTGCACGATCAGGCAATTGTTCAATTAGCTGGGCTGCACCAAACTGATACAATACACTTAAGAATGCTAATAAGAGATAAAACTTTTTCATTTGGATTTTTTTAATTTGTTTCTACTGAAAGGTTCTGCAAAATGCACAGGGAGGGTTTAATTATGCATTACCCCCCCATTAATAAGCACTTATTATGAAGCTAATACGATGCTTATTCATCAATTAATTCCATTAATCGCCCATGACATCTTTTCTATTTGAGTCAACATTCTCCCTGGAGTTTACCTATAATGCGAAAAACGACTTTCCTGCTAGGCTGGCATTTTGAGAATACAGCCACCATGGATAAGTGTTAACATTTTTTAATATTTCACTGTGATCTTGTTAAAATTTTATTAACATTGGACTTTCATTAAAGTAGTTGTAGCAGCATTATAGGTTCATGGACTATCTAAATAGCCCATGAATTACACGTTAGGGGAAAACAAAAGCTAATCAGTCATTAGAATCTAATGCTATGAAAACTACGTGCATATCTACGTGCATCAGGAAATGCTATATCCTGCTCATACTGTCTTCACTTTTGCATTTGAATGCCTTGGGATCAACTTGTAACAAAGGTTTGATTTTTAACGGCAGTAATCGAAACAGTGCATTAATTTTAACAGGGAAAGATTTTGCCCGATTAGATGCCGGATTTAAGATCGAGTTTTATTTTTTTCTGTATCCCGAAAGTGAATATGGTACCCTATTCAAGGTGCTTGAAAACAAACATTCATTACTGGATTTTTCTTATTACCCTCTACCCAGTAAAAATGGACGCTTAACGCTGCGCCTGGAGGCTACCGGACAATTACTCACCTTCGATCTTGATCCTCAGGACCTGACCCGCAATGCCTGGCAACACCTGGAAATGAGCTACATTCCTACAACAAAAACACTCTTACTCACACTTAATAAAAAAAGTAAAGTCATTCAAGGGGTCGAAAATTTTATCACACAAAAAGGATCTTTTCACATTGGTCCAGATGACCAGACAACCACTTCGCCCACCGCATCCATCTGCTTTGCAATTAAAAATGTTTCTGTATTTAGCCACGATGGACGCTTAAAACACTTTTATTCCCTTGAAAAAAACAAACAAAATGCGATTATAGACCTCACTGGCAACCAACACCTTAACATAAACAATCCTAGGTGGATAGAAGACCTTCACAACCACTGGTCGGTAGGCTATAAAACCTCCGCCACCCCTATAACTTCGGGTGTTTTCAGCGCCATTAACCTGGAGTTCTATCTATTTACAGGAGAGGTGCTTTCGGTAGTAAATGCGGATCAGTTTAGGCAAAAGATAATTCCCGTTATCCAAAGGTTAAAAAGCGAATCATTTCACCTGATTCTTAATCAAAAACAAGATGCCTTGTATTGCTTCAACAGCACCTGGGATGAACTTGTATTATTTGACTTATGTGATTTCACGCAACACTATTACAAGTTAAAAAACGGTTTACCACCTGGAGATCAATCCATTGGTTTTTATCACATTGAAAGCAAAACGCCAATGGTTCTCATAGGCAGCAAAGCACATGCATTCACGGGTCATTTCTATCGTCTTGATCTGAAACAACAAATCTGGAAAATAAACCCTTTAAAGGAAGAGCTGTCAATTGATTCTGTGTTTACCCATCACTTGAGTCCGAACCATAAACTACTCCATATATTATGCAGTAATACAAAGCACTCAAGGAGCAAATGCCACCTTTTGGAAGTTAACCTCACTTCACTCACTCATAAAACGTTAGCTACCTACCAATCCTCCTCAATTGGGAATACGGACCAGCTGCTGAGTCAAAATTTTATTTCCCCGGCCAATAACCAGGAGTTTTATCTCTTTCAGCAGGAGGAAGACAGTTGCTTCATCCTTGAACTGGATGCCGCTCTCGCAACGATAAAGCGAATCCCTGTTAGCTTTCCTGATCTCAAAATGAAGGCGCCTTTTTTAGCATTTAATCCCCATACCGATGAAATAGTATGCATTGCCCAGGAAATGGCATCTCAACAAACAGGCATCTATACTCTTAATTTTCCACCGGCTTCCATAGGGTTCACTCTTGAAAATGATTCCCGATCCTGGCTGGAAAAATCAATCATCGGACTCTTAACAATGCTCGTAGCATGGATCCTGTATCTGATTATCCTGGCCCAAAATCGGAAGAAAAAACTCCGTGAGATTTTGAATCATCCGCAGGATCACTATTCAAAACGTCAGAAGGAAGAAGAAATAATCCATCTGCCACAAACTGAAGCTCTCTCTACGATTGCACACCCTCTCATCTCTTCACAATCCATTGATTTACTGGGCACATACCGGATATACAACCAAAATAGCGAAGAGGTTAATGGTGCATTCACATCCTTTCTGGAAGAGTTCTTTCTGTTCTTGCTTGTTTCAAGTATTTTTAAAACTGGGAAAGGCATTACGTCTGAGGAAATCAACCAGGCCTTCTGGCCATATCACGATGCCAGCAGTGCACGCAACAACCGGGGTGTTAATATTTCACGCCTGCGTAAAATTCTGGGTGAGATCGAAGGTATTACACTCATTTTTGATAAAAACCAGTATCAGCTGGTATTGTCAGACTCCTTTGACATCGACCTCCAGACTTTTCTATCAATGGCACAACTGATTCTAAGCAAACAAGCGATTACGCTAGTAGAACTAAAAACCATTAATCAACTCATACAAAAAGGCCCCTTTCTCAATCACCTGACATCCTCATGGCTGGATCCGTTTCGGGAACAGTTTGAACTCCTATTGAGTCATTTGCTTGAACTAACCATTAGCTCAAATACGTTAAAAACACAGACTGAAGATCTATTAGACTTTTGCAGATTGGTTTTGGTGCATGATAAACTCAATGAGTCGGCGCTACAAATGATTCTGTTTATTCATGGTAATCAGCAGAAAAAGGATTTACAGCGACAGGTTTACCAATCCTTTACAAGAAACTACCTGGAAATGATGGGAGAAGCCTACAACGTGACGATTATAGAATGTATCTCTGCCATCGAAAATCAAATACTGGAGAATCAGTCCAGATAAACCGATACAAAAATGGGGAAGCCGTTGCTTCCCCTCTCTGTCGAGAATAGACTGACTAAACTACCAGACTCATCTAGTTAACAATTAACCTGGTGCCTTTTTTATGTGCCCCCTGAATCACTTCCAGGAGATATAATCCAGTGGGCACATGCTGCAATTGTAAAGTATTGGGATTTTGAATATGCATTAGCTCCCATTCTTGTATGAGGCCCCCTTTTAAATTATGAAGCCGAATGGTTGCGGTGGTTTGGGTATCGGTTAAAATCACATTGACTAAATTCTGTGCAGGATTGGGATATATCTGAAAACCGAGGTTTTCAGATGCCAACTGATCATTTGTTGCTGTGGATTGGTCGACGAAGACATAATCTTCATAAACCACACTGGCACCTTTCACTTCAATGGAGTTAACCGTCAGCATCACGCGATAAACACCATTGGCAGAATAGGTCATCTGGGGATTCTGTTTGGTAGAGGTGGTTTGATCGGCTCCTTCGAAATACCAGATCCACTCATCAGCTGGTGTCAGGGATTGATCGGAGAACGTAATCAGCTCACCAGGCTGCACCATGGATTTATCGGCGCTAAAATGAGCCAGTGAGTTATGTCCCGCCGGAATTGTGGTTTCGGGTCTTAAACACATGCCATAACCGGTGGTCATCAAACGGGTACCGGTTTCATTAATCGAAAGCTGCACCCAGCCATAATGCCATTTACCTTCTTGTAACACCCGGATACCAGCATATCCTTCCTGCCTTGCCAAATCGGTATAACCAGCCCCATAAGCCAGATGCTGGCCCGGGAAATCAGCCCCCTGGCTTTCCCATGTCAGATCAGGACCAATTGGTGTTCCTTCTGCCAACAATAAAATATTTTGGGTCCCCGGCTGACACACCACTTGATTGTCATACACTTCTAAAAATAAAGACCGGGTATCTGAATCAAACCATAAACCACCCCTGCTATTATCCATGAAATAAAAATCTTCCCATGTGAAATTTTCACTGACCGAAAAATCCATATAGGATTTCGTATTGATTTCATAGGGATCATCAAAGGTTAATTGGAGGGGTATAACCGCACCTGTAATGACGGCCGCGTCATGAGCGGTAAATGCCTCATTCGTGAAGGCTAATTTTAAATCGATGACCTGATCATGCATATAATCGCGTGTATCACCAAATATGACCAACTGACAATGCTGGTCACCAAGGGATTTAAAAACCACATTCAAGTCATTGGGCATCCCTGTAAGGATATAGTGTTCCCCTGCGTGAAAAGGACCTGCGCTGAAGGTTGCTTCGCCATTTAGTTCCAGATCGATCACTGATTCAAATACCTGCTTGCTAGCTGCATCATCACAAATCCGGTCCTTGGAAGGCAAAATAATACTCTGAGCCACTTCACCGGCTGTAATGGCTTGACCGGGTATGTTTTGAATGGCATAATCCAATAATTCATAACTACTCCCATCAGCTGATACATGAAAACGCAACCAGCCATAGTAAATGCCATCCGTTGCTGCCACTTCAATACCGGCATAGGCTATCTGACCAGCCCAATCGGTGAAATCGGAGCTATAAACCACATGTAAATCCGGATAATCGCCTCCTGCAACCCAAGTGCTGCTTTGATCAATAAGGGTACCTTTTTCCAGGGGCTTAACCTGAACCGTCCCATTCTTGCAGACCATGCGTTGTTGATAGGTTTCAAAGCGCAAGGTTGTCTCCTCTTCATAATCCATGTAAAAAATGCCATATTGAATGCCATGCATGTAAAAGGGATGCCAAGTATTTAGTGCATCTACTCTTTCATCCAGATTATTTACATAACTCATATCCAACGCATCCCAACATTGGACTTCCAATGGCTGAAGACGACCTACAACATTTGCTTGATTGCCCTCCGCAAAAGCCGCATCCTGAAAAAGAATTTCCAACACTGCATTATTACTGCGTTCATGTTGCGTCATCTGCCCGGACAATCCCACTTTAAAGTGCCTGGAATCCGTTGCCGAGATCTGCATGGTTAATCCATCCGGTAATCCGTTAACGACAAAATCCACACCCTCTTTTAAATCTCCATTTGCTTTTGCCAACTCACAGAAAAACAATTCGCCATCCAACTCCTCATTAAAAGAACCATCGTTCGTTTTGCTTTCCACAAATACGTTATCGACCAACGTCATCACTGCTGTAACTTGCTGACGACCTGCCAGGATGGGTTGATCCATATTTTCATTAAATGCATAATCTAATATCGCGTATGAATTTCCATCGGCCGCCACCTGAATGTGCACCCAACCATAAAAATAATGATCGCCGCTGGCAAACCGCATCCCGACAAAGCCCTCTTTCCCATTCCACACGGTGAAATCAGGTGTTGAAATGTTGTGCTCATTGGGAAAATTCCCGCCAGCTACCCAATTCATTCCTCCATGAATGACCGTTCCTTCCTCCAGAGGCACTAAATTCCGCCCCCCTTCAAAGCTAACACCTTCGTCTTCATACAACTCAAAGCGAGTGGTCAGCGCTTCATTATCAAACCACACGCCGAAACTGGCATTCCGATACCCCAAATTGAAGAGCTTCCAGGGGGATTGTTGCGAAACCGTAAAATCCTCCACATCATCATAAACAATCTGATACTCATCCCTGAAATGAAGGGATAGATCCAGGGTTGAATGGCCCACCAACTGAGCATTACCTCCCTGAAATACAGCATCTGTAAAAGCTACCCCAACCTCACACGAATGCAGCGACTCATGTTCCGTGGCCTGACCACTGATGTAGATCCGGGCGTTATTCACATCATCGATATACACTAAAAAAGTAAGTCCCTCCGGCAAATTGGTCAAGGTATAATGTGTCCCTTCTTCCAAATAAGTTCCTTTACCAACCGTGAACTGATCCGACAATAAACGCAAGGAACCGGAGGTGATGATGGAACCATCATTGTCATCATGTTCATACCAATCCGCTTGGTCTAGCATCAATTCACTGGCTGCCACCCCCGTCACGATGGGCTCGCCAGAGACCGGGTTATAGGCCACTCCGAGCACTTCATAGGCGGTCCCTTCTGCATTTACTTTCAATTCGAGGTAGCCATAGAAATGGTGTATTTCACCAGTATTATCCGATTTCCACAACTGAATGCCCACATACGCCGTTTGTCCTTGCCAAACCGTGTAATCCGCACTGTTCAATACATGCAAATCCGGATACTCACCGGCCGGATCCCAGCCACTGCCAGGCCCCACCACGGTTCCCTTTTGAAGCAGGGAAATATTCCGTGTACCAGCATTGCAAACTACTGGTTTTTGATAGGTATCCAGCATGAGGTTATTATCCTGGTCTTTATCAATAAAGGCATTGTAATCCATGGAGAAATCTGGTACTACAAACCAACTCCATAACTTGTCATCATAGGTGGGTACCTCCACACCATCATAAGGATGATAGACAATACCCACTAAATCGCTAAACTGAATTGCAAAGGATTGGGCCGGGTTCATTAATCGATCAAAGTCACTACTAAATGTGGCTGCCTTAAAGATGATAGCCAGATTTTCAATGCTATTCGTCTCCAAATGCACCTGGGCCTGCCCCGTCAGTTCTATCTGCGCGGATCTGGTATTCTTCACTGTAATTGCCACCGTTAGGCCTTCTGGTACATTGGCAAGGGCGTAATGAATCCCTTCTACCAACCGGCCAGTCAAAGCAAACTCAATATTATGCAATCCCAATTGAACCGGTTCTAAGATACTGCCATCATTTACCAGACTCTCTTTGAACTTTTGAGTATCATAGGTAATCCGCGGCTCATCGAAAATAAAAGTTTGCTGATAGTTTTCAAGGGTGCAAAGCTGATTCCGGTCCGAGACTGACTGACTCAAGGTGTTGCGCATGTAAGTCACCTGCCCTTGCGTAAACATACTGGAACACTGGGAGTAGTCCATAAAATTCTGCACATTATCCAATGTTCCGCAAGTGCTGTAGTAAGGATCACACTCACCACCAAACCCTTTACAAGCAGGGGTATCATCAATACCATCATCGGTATCGCAAGCGCCGGATGAGCCCAGCTCTGCCTCTCCCCAGGTGTGTTCTAATCCCAAGTAATGACCTATTTCATGGGTTAGAATGCTATAATAACCAGGTGTCTTTTTGCCAAAGGCCCATTCCGAAATAACCACCCCATCCAAATCTTCGTACCCCGATTCATTGGCCACTTGCGAGGGCAAATAGGCCCAGGCTGAACCGGAGCTACCATCGGAACTATAAACCACCCAGATATTTAAATACTGGTCACGTGGCCAGGAACATATCCGCTTTACTTCAGGATGTTCCCAGGAACCATTATAGGTAAACCAGGATTGATGGCGTGTTACGCCCGTGGTGTAGTTCCCCTCCGGATCGATTTGCGCCAGACGAAATTCAATACCCGCATCACTTTCAAGAGCCTTAAAGGGATCCACAATAGATTCGCGAAAGGCATTATTCAGGTTGTAATCGGCATTTAACATTTGTATGGCTTCCTGTACCCGATCATCATTCACATAACCATCCATGCTTTGGGCTTCATAGATGTTGTGAATGACCACCGGTATAATTAGACGGGTGTTGCCTTTTAAAAGGATGAGTGACTGTGCCAGGCGTTGAGAATAATTCACAAAGGATTGTGAAAGTTGCGCTTGTGCTTGTTGCTCCAACAGACGCTGCTGGGGATTGACTGCATACACCTTCTCCAAATGATTCCGCAGTTGAAACATTTCATCAACGGGTTTGTCCAGTAGCTGGGCATGGATCCAACCATAACTATTGACACTTACAAGTGCAAGTGTCAATAATCCCCTGAATAATTTCTTCATAAATTTTAGAATTTGAACGGATTAGTTTAGCCTGGTAATTGAATGCCAAACGTACAATCAAGCCGGTTAAGCCAGCCTTAACCCAAGCCTACCATCCAATTAATAGATGATTAATAGGCCTAAATTCAACCCAAATACAATTAATTAAGAGGGTAATTTGAGACTGAGAGATACGTTCTTGTCAGAATCTAATCCCTTCAATTGAAGAAATGAAAGCATAAATGCCATCCGAAAAAAACGACTTAATGATAAGTTTATCGGAAAGAAGCCAAATTAGTAGAGATACTAAAATGATTGGATGAACCAGCCAGGTGATAGCGAGCCGATCCATAGGCAAAATGAAATTTGTACACCCGGAAGCCAAAGCCCCATGAAAAACCAGTGGTGGACATTTTAGATGCGATGCCCAACTCTTTCCGGCGCCGGTGGTTATACCCAAAACCGACGTGGAAATTTTTCGCCGGCAAAAACTCCACCCCAAACACCAGGTGACGCATCAATTGGTCAATGCTGTTGGCACTGTTACCGGCATCCTCCACCACCTCATCATTACCATCTTTCACTTCGTATTGGGTATCCCAATCCAATAAATGCTGTGCGGTGATGGAAAAACGAAAGGGCGCGTGCCGTAATCTTTTGGAGATCCCCATTTGCAAATCAGTGGGCACTGGTTCATAGGTCTCATTATACGTAGAGAGTTGTGAGCCGAAATTTTTCAAGGTAATCCCGGCAGTAAACAAGCTATCAGCCGATTTATACATCAGTCCGATATCGGCTGTGAGGCCAAAGGACTTGTATTCCTCAAAACTGGAAATAATGGGCTTAACCGCGAATCCTGCCGTTAACTTGGGGGATAACATTTTAGCGTAGGCTAAATGAATGGCATATTCAGCAGCTGAAAAAGTACCATTAATAGTCCCTTGCTCATCGGCCCGGTCAAAAGTGCCGTAATTAATGTTGTGAATACCCAGGCTAAAGGTACCCAACTGCTCAAAATGATACGCATAACCGGCATACACATAACGTATATCACTCACATATGGCACAAAATTAAACGTTGCATGGTTGCTGAGGCTGGGATTCAAGGCAGCGGGGTTATGAAACACAAAATTCAGATCATTATCCACCATACCCACCTGGTTACCGCCAAGGGCCGCCACACGGGCAGAGTTGGTCAGGTTCAAAAAATCATAGGTATACTCCCCGGCTCTTTGGGCCGTGATATTAGATGTTCCGGCTATCAAAACCCAAACGATAACAGCTACTATTCCTTGATATTTTTTGATCATCGAACTTTAAAACGTCGAATTTACCATTTTAGTGTAAATGAGCCAATCTTATACACTTATTTGTCATAAATGGGTTTTAGTTTATCCACCACATCAAATACAGCCGGACATACAAAGGTATTGCGATACGTGAGGTTGGTAATTTGAAAAAAGCGCTTCCGGTCGGTATGCGGATACTCCCGGCAGGCCCGCGGACGCACCTCGTAAATCATGCAATAATTATCGGGCATCAGAAACGGGCAAGGCGATGTGCGGTACACGTAATCACCCTCGTCATCCAGTTCCAGATACTGCTCAATAACAGCCGATGGCTTCATTTTCAAATGACGTGCCATCCGGTCAATGTCACGATCGATGATAATGGGACTAATGGATTTACAGCAATTGGCACAGGTCAGGCAATCGGTATATTCAAATACTTCGTGGTGCAACTGATGGGTTTGATCATCCAGATCCTTGGGTTTCTTCTTCCTCAATCGCGTTAGAAAGGCTTTGTTTTCCTTGCTCTTATTTTGGGCCTCCTGCCTCAGTTTCTCCGGGTCAAACGCCATGTCGCTTCCATTTTATTTGCGACACAAATACGCCGCCGATCACAATAACGATTCCAACTATCTTTTTCACTGTTAAGGCATCGCCCAATATCCACCAGGCAAAAATAGCCGTAAATACTGGAATCATATTCACAAACACATTGGCTTTGGTAATGCCAATTTTGCGCATGCCATAGGTAAAAAAGATAAAGGCCAGTGCAGATGCAAAAGTAGATAACTGAATAATGGCCCAAACCGCCTCTTTAGTTATTGTGGTATGGATAAAATGATTCCACTCAAAACCTATAAATAATGGCACAAAAAAGAAGATGCCAATGGTATTCTGATAGGTAATAATGCTCACTGCATTGTAGTGAAGCGGTATTTTTTTCAACACCACGGAATAGCCCATGGCTGCAAAAACAGCTAAAAATACCAGCAGGATACCATGGATGGGTGCCGACAGACTAAAATCATCTTCAAAAATAATCAGTAACACGCCCAGGAACGACAAGGTAATACCGGCCAGGTTAAACCAACTCAAGCGGGATTTAAAAAACACACGATCCACTATAGGTGCAAATAAAGGGATGGTCGAGACAATGACAGCCCCCATGGTAGATGGCACATACTTCAGTCCGATGCTCTCCCCGATAAAATACAGAAAGGGTTCAAAGAAAGCCAACAGGACAAACCATTTCAAATCCTGCATTTGCATGGGGATAAGCCGCTTCAGGAGCTTCAGGATAACATACATCAGGCCGGAACTCAGCATCAACCGCATGGTGACAATGGTTAACGGCTCAAAGGATGTAAACGCCTGTTTAATCCAAACAAACGAAAAGGCCCAGCAGACCATGGATAACAATAAGCTGACAAATACTTTGAACTGATCGGACATAACTACCCCATTTTAGTGCGCCAAAGGTAGTCTTTTTGATTATTGCCCCTCTTTGGCGCCAGAGAAAAATTCTCTTTTTTAATTGGCTCTTTCTGTCGTTCACCATTTGATTCGATGTGTTCAAAAAGAGGGTGAATAATAAACCAGGCGTGACTGTTCACATTATCACACGTCATTTGAACTTAAACCACGTGTGAAACGCCCCGGAACCACACGTGACTTTCATCCAAACCACACCTCTGGTGGATCCATCCCTAAGGTCACATGCGTTCCTGTAACCTGTAAACTTGGTGCCCGGCAGGCGTGCTTCACCTCCGGATCACCCCTCCCTTTTAGGGCCATAGGCAGTCAACTTTTTTGAATCACTGACATTTATCGTATCATTTATCACTGCGAATGGACTATTTTTAGGCAGACAAAACCAAAACCCGCTCCTCATGCATCGGATAATCTCGCTTTCTATTTCCTTTCTACTCTTTACTTATGGCAGCATCGCCCAAAACCAGCCTTTAACTGTAGCAGAGCAATCCAACTATAAAAGCACGGCCAACTACGACCAGATTATGGGTCTGATTGAAGCACTGGATCAGCAGTCGGATCGCCTGAAAGTGGAAAACATCGGGCAAACCATCGAAGGACGGGATATTCCATTGCTGATCCTGGCCGATCCCATGCCGGATTCTCCCGAATCCCTGCAGGATGATCCCCGCGCCGTGATTTATGTGCAGGCCAATATCCATGCGGGTGAAGTGGAAGGGAAAGAAGCCTCCCTTATGCTGGCCCGTGATTTAATGGCGGACTCACTGGAAAATGTGTTTGAGAATTTGATTATACTCATCTGTCCCAACCTGAATGCCGATGGTAATGAAAAAATCAGCACCGCCAACCGCACCCACCAAAACGGGCCGGACAATGGTGTAGGCATTCGTTACAACGGTCAAAACCTGGATTTGAACCGCGATGCCCTCAAACTGGAATCGCCCGAGATGATCTATGTCGTACAAAATATTTTAAACCGCTGGGATCCGGCCATCACGGTGGATTGTCACACTACCAATGGTTCCTTCCACGAAGAACCCATCACTTTTACCTGGATGATGAATCCCAATGGTGATTCCACCCTTATTCATTACATGCGCGATGAGATGATGCCCCGAATTCACCAGCATTTGGGTAACCATTACAACACACTCAACTGCTTCTATGGGGAATTCGTTGACCGGATGAAACCCGAACAAGGCTGGATTTCCTATGCTTCTGAGCCACGTTACATGGTGAATTACATCGGGGTACGCAACCGGCTGGCCATCCTCAACGAAAACTATGTGTATGCCGATTACAAGAGCCGCGTCCTGGGCTGTCATAAACTACTGTGGTCCATTGTGGACTATGCCGTAGAGAACCGAAATGCCATCAAACAACTGATCGCTGCAGCCGATGCGCGCACCATCGCCCGGATCCGTCAAAAACCATCAGCAGCCACTTTTGCCCTTGAATACGAGGGACGTCCCACACCCGAGCCCGCTACCATCAGGGCTTATGAGGCGGAGATGTATTACGACGAGACGGGCCGTAAGCGCTATACGAAGACCGATCGCCAACGAACCGTGACCGTCCCCTACATTGCCGATTATGTTCCCACAAAGACCATTGCCTTGCCACAAGCCTACGCCCTTACCGTGAACGATCCTGAAATAATGGAAGTGCTCCGCACCCATGGCATTCAATTCACACAGCTGACTGAAGAACATACCTGGCACGTGGAAACCTTCCACCTGACGGCACTCCAGCCATCGGACCGCTTAAACCAGGGCCACTATACCAACCGCATTGAAGGGGCATTTAAAGCCGAAGAAAAATCATTTCCCGGTGGTACCATTCTCATCTCCATGGCTCAGCCCTTGGCCAATGTAGCAGCCTACCTGTTAGAACCCCAAGCAGATGACGGTTTGCTCAAATGGAATTTCTTTGACCGCTACCTGGTGCCTCAATGGGGCGCAGGCTTCTATCCCTATCCCGTGCATCGGGTGCTGGATCAGGTGGAATAGAAAGTAGTCTTTTCGCCCTTCCGCAGGGTCGATTCCACCTGATTACTTCCCGCAAAAAGCGCTTAAGGCAGCGCAAAAAACGCCCATCCCCCGGCATTCGATTACCGAAACTGGTGTGGCTTGCTATTGCCTTTTGTGCACCGGTGGTGAACGGATTAAACTACCACATTTCACATTTTAACACGATATCTTCCACCTTTTTGACCATTTCATCCCCCTTGGTCGAATCCACGTTCCCTATTTTTACCATCTGATAATTGACTTGAATCAATGAATATGAAACGTGCACGTCGAACCACTTGTCATGGCCTGTTGGGATGGGCCGCCCTCCTGCTGATTTCTGCCTCAGGTTGCCACTCCGGGCAATCGACACTTACCGAAGGTGAATTTGAAACCTCACGCATTGAGCGGGGCAATGTGGAGACCTATGTGCTGACCGAAGGCACCATCGAACCGGCCAATGAAGTGATCTTGCTCAGTCCCGCTTCCAGCATCATCCAAAAAATACATAAAGAACCCGGCCAGCGGGTCACCCAAGGGGAAATCATCGTTCAGCTGGATACGCGAGAAGTACAATCCGGTATTGAAAAGCTGAATGATCAGCTGGAGATGAAGGAGAACAATTTACAGAAAACCAAGCTAAATGCCCGCAGTGCTAAAATTGATCTGGCCTACAACGCGGAAGTCAAAAAATTACGCATCGCCTCCATCAAATCGGAGTTGGCCGATCAGGAACAACTGTTGGAAGTCGGTGGAGTATCCCCCGCCAAAATAGAAAAAACGAAACAGGAGCTGGTCCTGGCCGAGAAAGACCTGGAACTGATTAAGGAGAAAAATGCCATCCGGCTGGCCCAACTGGATACCGAAGAGCAAGGTTTGTTGCTTCAAATTGAAATGCAACGGAAAGAATTATTGGAGCTGCAGGAGCTATTGGAGCGCATGCAGGTCAAAGCACCTTCCGATGGCATCATCTTATCGGTAGAAGGCAAAGAAGGGGAGAAAATTGCGGCAGATAAACGCCTGGTGAACATGTCGGATTTAACCCGCTTTAAAGTGCGGGCTTCCATTGACGATGATTATAAAAGTCTGTTGGTAACGGGCCGAAAAGCATACGTAGCCTTCGATACTACCCGGCTGGAAGGCCGCATTGGCACCATCCACCCCACCTTAACCGAAGGGCGCATCTCCTTTTATGTACGCCTGGAACAAAGCAACCATCCGCAATTATTACCCAACCAAAAAGTCACGCTTCAAATTGTGGAGCAATCGCACAAAGACGTGTGGCGCATTTCCAATGGAGAAGCTTTTGGAAAACAGAAAAAACAAAACGTATTTGTCATCCGCGATGATTCCGCCTTTCGGCAGGAAGTGAAATTTGGCTTGATGACCAATGACTATCTGGAGATAAAAACAGAACTGGACAGCAACACACAAATTATCATCTCCAATACATCGCGTTTTAAACATCAGGAATCCATTCAAATTCGGAAAAACTAAAGGAGGGAATGATATGTGGAGACGAATGACCCGCTGGTACGCCCTGGTTGGCTTTGCCGGCCTCTCGTTGGCAGCTTCCGGCAACGGAAAAACTAAAATTCAATTGTCGCTGAAGAATGTGGTGGACCTCGCCATTCATCAATCTTCATCGGTGAGATATGCACAAAACCGGTATGAGAATAATTTTTGGCGATGGAAAAATTTCCAGTCCCAGTTCCGGCCTCAATTAACCCTCAACGGTGACTTGCCCAATTACACGCAGAAAACCATTCCCGTCACCCAGGAAGATGGCAGTGTGAAGTTCCGACAAGTATCGTCCTTAAACACCTTTGCGAATTTATCCTTGTCGCAAAGCATCCCCCAAACGGGAACAAACATCTATGCCTCCTCCTCCATGTACCGGGTGCAGGACCTCATCAATGACGACATAGGTTTCTCCGGCGATCCGTTTGTCATCGGCTTCACCCAACCGCTGTTCTCTTACAATTGGATGAAGTGGTCCAGAAAAACGGAACCGCTCATTTACGATGAAGCCCAGAAAGCTTTTGTGGAGTCGCTGGAAGAAATCTCCCGCGGGGCAACCTACCGGTTCTTTCGGTACCTGAAGGTACAGACCAATTATAAACTGGCTGAGAACAGCTTAGCCAACAGTCAGGATAACCTGAAGATCGCCGAGACGAAACAGAAACTGGGCACCATCAGCGAAAATGATTTCTCCCGTATCAAACTGTCCGTTCTCTCCGCCCGCAAAGCCCTCACGCAGGCCAATATGGATTTGAAAAATGCCGATTTTGAACTCAAATCCTATGTGGGACTCGACCAGGCCGTGGAAATAGAGCTCATCATGCCGCTGGAGATGAAACTCTTTGAAGTCGATCCGCAAATCGCGTTGCAGGAGGCCTTAACGAATCGAAAAGAAGCCACCCAATACGAGCGACGTCTCATTGAAGCCGATCGCGACCTGACCAAAGCCAAACGCAGCAATGGACTGGCGGCTACTTTACGTGGCAGTTACGGCCTGTCCAACAGTGCCGATGAGATGTGGGGCGTGTATGACGAGCCACAACGGCAGCAACAGGTCCGTTTATCATTGGCCATCCCTATCCTGGATTGGGGGAAATCCACCTCCAGTGTGAAACTGGCCGAAAGCAAGCGCGACCTAGTGGTGTTTGATGTGGAGAAAGACCGGGCCGACTTTGAGCGTTCCGTCATTGTGCAGGTGGAACAGTTCAGTCTGCTCAAGGCGCAGCTGGAAACCACCCTGGAAGCCGATAACGTGGCCGGAAACGGTTACCTCATTGCCCTGAAAAAATTCCAAAATGGTGAAACCAGCATCACCGATCTGAATATTTCCCTCCAGGAACGTGAGAAGGCTAAACGCGATTACATCCAATCGCTGGAAACCTACTGGGTAGCCTACTACCGTTTACGCGAACTCACCCTCTACGACTTTGAATTGAATCAGAAGATCATGTATGAGAATCCTTTGTTGGAAGGTTTAATCAAAAAGAAAAAGGACCCGAATCAATTATAGAAGAAAAACAGATATTCAAGCTTCCGTGTGTAACATGGTCGGCTGCTTTCAGGACGCTATCCTTAAACCGCAGAGACGCGCAGACGCAAAGGAAAAAACTTGGCGTCGTGACGTCTTAGCGGTTCAAAAAAACAATTCTGTACGTTGTTAGTATATCAGGGTATGTTCATAATTCTGTGTCAGAGCCGTTTTACTTGTTAATATTTTTTTTGAATCTCAATTTCAATAGCATTACCAGGTTATTTTAGGGTTCTGTCAGGGGCGGCGAGGAACGAAGCCGTTTATATACCCTTGACGGGTTCGTAAAATAACTTATTTTTGCTTTTGATATTGAGGTGACTATCTCTTCTTTAATAGGATACCCCACATCTTTCTTCAAATTTTATTATTAATTGTTGTTGTACTAGTCCCCAATTAGCGGGTTTAACTGTCCATTTTTCGCTAATATTCATGGAGGCCACATACAATAGTTTCATTAATGCATTGTCGCCCGCAAAAGCACCTTTTGTTTTCGTGTATTTCCTTAATTGCCTATTAAAACCTTCAATTATATTTGTGGTATACATGATTCGCCTTATATCTTTTGAGTAATCAAAAAATCGAGTCAAGTGTAGCCAATTATTCCTCCACGATTTAACAATCAGGGGATATTTATCATTCCAATTAGATTCAAATTCGTCCATAGCTTTAGATGCTGCATCCAAATTTGGAGCTTTATAAATATTCTTTAAGTCTGCCATTACGAACTTAGAATTTTTATGGGAGACATACTTCATACTATTTCGAATTTGATGAATAACACACAGTTGTATGTCTGTTAGTGGATAAATCGATTCTACAGCTTGGGTAAAACCACTTAAGTTATCCATACAAGCAATTAAAATATCTTGTACGCCTCGATTCTGGAGATCCTCTAAAACACTTAACCAAAATTTAGAGCTCTCACTGGCTCCTATATACAACCCTAAAATATCTTTCTTACCATACATATCATACCCAAGAATAACATAAACAGCCTTTTTTACTGTCATATTATTTTCGCGTACACTATAGTGTAGGGCATCTAACCATACAATAGAATATATAGTGCCACTTAGAAAACATGCAATCTATTGTCATTCAGACCACTATTGTTGATAACTTGTTCGAATCTATACAGACTTTTTGTCGTGTTCCCATATAAAAATTCTTAAATTCAGGGTGTTAATGATTTGAGATTCGCCTATTCTGGTGTAATCAGCAAAAGATGTTCAGAAATGAGAAATAGATTCGCACAACAATTATCGATTGGGCAAAAGCCCATTGAAGAAACATGGATCAACCCCAAGAGCAAAAATGCCATAGATGAACTATTGGCAGCCCTGAAAGAGATCTATTGCAATAAGGAGTATAATGAGAAGATATTCAATATATTGGATAAGTACATCAGGTCGGGGAAGAAGAATACGGGTAGAAAAGGTTTAGATTTGTGGGTTGTTTTTGTGTTAGCCCAATTGCGCTTATGCCTGAATATCAGTTATGAAATGGTTCATAATCTGGCCAACAACCACCATGCTTTGCGTTATCTGATGGGCATTGAGCGTGATTTTGGCTATGAGCGGATAGAGTTTGAGTATCAAAATATCTACGACAATGTATCTGCGCTCAGTGATGAGATGATCATCGAACTCAATGTCGTAATATTAGAGTTTGGGCACCGCAAAGTGTTTAAAAAAAAAGAAAAAACAGCATTGCGCTTAAAGTCCGATAGTTTTGTGGTAGAAAGCAACGTTCATTTTCCAACAGATTACAACCTGCTATGGGACTGTGCCCGGAAATGTCTTGATGCCGTATCCGTATTTTTCAAAAAATATGAGACTATTAAGCAGTGGCGCAAGCTGTCCAATTGGAGATATGAGATTAAAGGTCTAATGCGTGAACTGGGAAAAGCATCGGCCAGTGGAGGCAAGAATAAAAAGGACAGGATGGAGTATGCTGCCAAAAGATACTTGACAAAAACCAGGGCGTTATTGAAAAAACTCAATGAAAGCCTCCCTGATTTCCCACTAAACGACATGCAAGACCTATCGCTTATGATAATGATCGAACACTTTGTGGCATTGATGGACAGGCATATTCAATTAGTCGATAGGCGCATTCTTAAAGGAGAAACAATAACGCATGATGAAAAGTTGTTTTCAGTATTTGAAACATATACCGAATGGGTAAAGAAAGGCAAGTCTCGTCCCAATGTTGAATTGGGCAAGAAACTATTAATAACCACCGATCAATATGATCTCATTGTAGATTACCAAATTTTGAATGACCAACAGGATAGGGATGTTGTTATAGAGCTGGCAGATAGAGTTCTGGCAAGACACACCGTGGCTTCATGGAGTTTTGATAAAGGTTTTTGGGCACAAGAAAACAAAAAGCTACTTCAACTGGAAGTTCCAAAAGTCATTTTACCCAAGCTTGGGAAACTCAACAAAATCGAAAAAGACGAAGAGAGCAGCCGGGCCTTTAAAAGGTTAAAGAATAAGCACAGCGCAATAGAATCTAATATCAATGAGTTGGAAAACAGAGGACTTGATCGATGTCCTGATCGAGGAATACTGCATTTTAATAGATACATAAGTCTTGGAGTGAGTGCATACAATCTCAAGAAGATAGGGCGACAGATACTCAAGTTTAAAAACGAGGAGCGCCCTGTTAAATTTGCAGCTTAAGGGGTACCGATTTGATTTTTTTGATGGGGATGGTATGTTTGGTTCCATCTTATTGAATATAATTTTCCGCAGTTAAATGCAGAAGTAGCCTAGTTGCACTAAAATTGACTAGTAAGAAGAAAAACGAACCTATATTAGGTAAAGAAATGACATAGGCTCAGATTGCAAAATCTGGATCAAAACGGACACCCATTCCGTTTTAACAGATCAATTTTCATAAAATCGCTTGTTTTCTTAGATCCACTATATAGGCTCTAATTGGCGATTTTTCCAGGTTTCTAACTCTGGTAATATCCTGTCGGTGATTTCGGTTAATTTCCCTTTGGAAATTTTAGTGCCATATAAAGATTCAAAATGATCTTGGATGTCTTTATAGCTAAGACCTTTGCTATACATGGAAATGATATTGTCTTGTAAAGCATCTCCTAAAAACGTTTGTTGTTTTTCAACTATCTGAGGTGAAAAAGTACTGTTCCTATCTCGCGGAGTATCGAGACTGAAGGATCCGTAGGCACTTTTTATAGTCTTAGTAGTTTTTCCATTTTTTCTGTTTGCTGGACTCTGACCATCTTGGGCTCGTTCCGATTCCATATGGATATCTAATTCTGCCTTCATGGCACTTTCTAGCAAATCCTTGATCATAGGCAACATTACATTGTCTTCTCCACTAAAACTTTTTCCTTCCTTTATGCCACGGATGGCTTCTTCTTTAAATTGAGTGTAATCAAATTCTTTTGTCATATTGCGAAAATATATTTTTTATACTTTGGCTTGACACAGAGTTATGAACACTCTCGTATATCATTTCGAATGTAAAACCTCCCAGCCCTCCAAAATACCCTGCCTGCATTCCAGTACCCCCCTTATCCGCCCCAGTAAACGCAAAGACAGCTCAGTAGACATAAAACCGCTAACAAAAGATGTACTGAACCCGATGAAAGGTCTACTGACTGCGATGAAAGATCTACTGAAGGGGATTTTAAAGCTACTGACCCGGAAAAAATAGCTACTGACAAGGTCGAAGAACCTACTGACCTCCCAGGAAGGTCTACTGAAGCCCCTGGCACTTCTACTTCAAAAAATGGAGCGAAATTAGTCCTGCTGTATCTCACGGGGCACCGTAAAAAAGAAACTCGTCCCCTGGCCCCATTCACTCTCACACCAGATGACGCCGTTGTTCTTTTGGATGAATTCGTGACAGAGGATAAGCCCCAGTCCGGTACCTTTTTCACCGGACGTACCGGTGGTTTTGTATTTCACATCAATCCGGAATAGGTTCTTCAGGTTTGCCTCCGCTATGCCAACGCCCTGATCCTTCACCTCTACTTTCAGGAATTTACCTTCTTCCCTGACATTCACTTCCACTTCTTTCCCCGATTCAGTGAACTTTACAGCATTGTTGATCAAATTACGTAACACGGTATTGACCATCTGCCTGTCGGCATACGCCGTAAAAACACCACCCACATTGCTTCTTAAGGAAATGCCTTTCTTCTCCGCCGGTATACTATGCAAATTGATGTTTTCCTGAATCAAGGCGGAAAAATCAAATTTGGATGGGCTATACTCCATGCGGCCACTTTGAGATTTAGACCAGGTGAGCAAGTTCTCCAACAAATTGTATATCAACTCAGCCGATTGATGCATCCGTTTCAAGGCTACCAATTTGTCTTCTTCCTCCAGGCTGTCGTAATTTTCGTCCACTACCTGACTTAACGAATACAAACTGGCAAACGGATTCTTCAGGTCATGGGCCAATATGGAAAAAAACTTGTCTTTGGTGGCATTCAGCTCATCCAATTCCTCCTTCTGCTGACGCATGCGCTCTTCAGCTTCCTTGCGTTCGGTGATGTGACGCGACACAATGGTAATGCCGGTCAAATCGCCTTGTGCATTCCGGCGAGGGCTAATCTTGGCATTGTACCAGCACATCCCTTTATGATTCACACAATAATCAAACTCCTGCACCTGATCACTTTTTTGAAGTTGTTTAAAAGCGGTTTGTAAGGCCTCCTCCACCCGTTGCGGAAAACCCACAGCCGTGTAATGTTTGTGCAGGAAAAAATCGGGGTCTTCATAGATGGGATCCTGGTTGCCGGGGTTGTAGAATTCCTGAAACACCCCTTCCTGATCAAGTACAAAAACCAAATCGTTGAGCGACGAGATGGTGGACTTCAGTTTAGCTTCACTCTCCTCCACCCGCTCTTTTTGCAAAGCGATTTCAGTGGTGCGTTGCCGGATGCCGTCTTCCAGGAGGCGCTTTTCTTTTAGCAATTTACGTTCCCGCCATCGAATGATTAGAATGACCCAAAGGAAACCAAACAAAACATAGCTCCCATAGGCATATGAACTGCGCCACCAGGGAGGTAGAATGTGGATATCAAGGCGAGTGGGCACTTCGTTCCAGATGCCATCGTTATTGGTTCCTTTCACCAGGAAGGTATAGTTCCCACTGGGCAGATTAGTGAAATGGACAAAATGCCGGTTGCCTACCTCTTCCCACTCATCACGCAAGCCAACCATCTTGTAGGCATAGCGATTTTTGAAAGGTTTGGTGTAATCCAATGCTGCATACTCAATCGTGAAGGAATAGTCCTTATAGGAAAGCTCCAATTGGTCGGTATACACATTTAGTTTATGCTTTTGCCCGGCCCTTTCTTTTTCAAAGGACGTGATGACCACCGGCGGAATAAACCGATTGTCTTCCAGCGAATCGGGATGAAACGCAATCACACCATCCATGCCACCAAAATAAACATCCCCATTAGCGGCCTGATAGACGGCTTTCAAATTGAACTCCACCCCCTTCAGGCCTTCGTTAATGGAATAGGATTTGAATTCCTGTGTGGTGGCATTAAACATGGCGAGGCCACTGCCGGTTGAAAACCACAGGTCTTGATTCTTATCCTCAATGATGTCGTAGATTATGTTGCTGGGCAGGCCATCCTTCACGGAATAGTAAGTAAAAACGGAGTCTCTTTTGTTGAACCGGTTCACGCCGGTACTCGTCCCGATCCAGATATCGCCCCGGTGATCTTCGCACAGGGAAATGGTAAAATTATCACAAAGCGTATTATGCTGTTGGCTGTCATGGGTGTAATGTAACATCTGGTGTTTCCGGGGTTGATAACAATCCAACCCATCCATGGTGGCGATCCAGATACAGCTATCCCGATCCTCTAACACGGAGTAAACCAAATTACTGCTGATTCGAAAGGGTGCATCCGCATCCGATCGAAAGAAGGTACTCGCCTGTGTGGTTGGATCAAACCCCATAATACCATTGCCGGTACCAATCCAGATTTCTCCATTGGAAATCTCGGCCATGCAATAAACCCGGTTATTGACGAAAAACCCGCTACTATCCAATCCAAAATGTAGCTCGAAAGGGGTGAACCGTTGCTTCTTCTTATTAAAGATACTAACACCATTGCGGGTTCCCATCCAAAGGCGTGAATCACGGTCCTCAAACAAAACATGCACATGGTTATTGGGAATGTGTCGGTCCCCCTCAAATTCGGAGGAGTAATGCACCATTTCTTTTGTTTGCGGATTGAAAATATTTAAACCCTTACCCCAGTTTCCCACCCACAAGCGTTGCTGTTCATCAATGTAAACCGATGCAATGATATTATCTAACAGATTCAGGGAATGAGGGTCGTCCGTTTTCTTATAGCTTCGAAACTTCTTAGGTTTCAAATCGGTTCGATCCAAACCGGCAATGGTCCCGATCCAGAGGTTGTGCGATCGATCCTCAAAGAGGGAATAGACAATGTCGTGGCCAATAAAATTCTCATAATTAGGACCACTTCGGAACAGTGTCAACTCAAAAATCCCATCATCCCAGCTCCAATCTAAACGATTAAGGCCACTCTCATCTGTGCCAATCCAATACACCCCATAACTATCCTGCAATATCGAACGCACGAAATTAGTACTCAATGCATTTGAAGGCGTCGTTTCCTCTTGAAACCGGATAAAACCTTTCACCTGAGGATTGTAAAAATTAAGGCCATTCTCTGTTCCCACCAAAATATTGCCAATCATATCTTCATATAGGGCCGTAATGTGATTGTGCGAAATGGAATGCGGATTAGCTACTTCGTGATGGTAATTGAGGAAACTTTTCGTTGTTGGATCAAAAACACTTAAGCCATCCGCTGAACCAAGCCAAATCATACCATCACGACTTTTAAGAATGGGAAAACCGATATCGTGGAGAGATCCGTCGTACGGCAAGGTGTTAGTATAGCTCTCCAGGCTGTCGGTTCGATAATTGTACCGTGAGAGAAGGGGTGGAATGTTGATGTAAATAAATGTCTCATCGGCGAGTAAGCCATACACGAAATCATCCGGCACGCTGGCATTGTTCAATTTGTGAGGAAAAACGGAGAAAGTGCCGGTTGGCTTATCATACCGGTTCAGTCCCTCCTTCGTCCCCAGCCAAAGGTTACCCAGACTATCTTCGCACATATCAAAGACCCAGTTATTGGATAGCGACTGCGGATTCGTTGGATCATAAAAGAAATTCTCAAAACCATAGCCATCGAATTTGTTCAGCCCATTTTGAGTTCCCAGCCACAGATATCCCTCCACATCCTGGTAAATGCATTTAATTTCGCTTTGCGAGATGCCATCATTAACCCCGTAATGCTTAAAAGTGACCTGCTGTGACTGGCTACCAGGCGCTATTAACAACAGCATACTGCAGAAGAGGAGTATCGTTTGCGTTCTAAAAATCATAGGCCAAATAAGTGACGACTTTAGCACAAGTAAATTACGTGGTTTTTTGGTGCTTTGTAAAGGGGAATTAAAAATTATTAGCCTTCTCCCTAATCCTACTCATAAGACAAAATAGCATCTTTGTTTTTTACATAAATTAAGACATTTAGCGATTACGAGCCCGTTATAAATCATTGCTCTTTTTCATTTAGTACAGAATATTCAATACCATTTCTGAGTTACTATTTACAGATTCGCCAGATCCATAGAACTTCCAAGAATAGAATTATTATCACTACTATTTTATCAGATAATGGGAAGGTTTAATCATAATCAATTTGCCCTTTGTACAGATAAACCTATTTTCGCTGAAAATTTGAAACAGATTGAATTGTATAGTCTTGCTCTTACCCTTTTGTCTAATAAATCAACACGAAAATAAGTTAAACGAATGAAAAAAGCACTTTTATTACTATTTGTCATTTGTATTGGCACATGGTTTAGTGAAGCGAAGGGGCAAACTGCCACCTTCAAGGCACTATTTCTGTACAATTTCACAAAAAACATCGAATGGCCTGCGGCTGTAGGGAGCGATGAATTGGTAATTACTATTCTGGGAGATGATGAAATTAATGCAGAACTTGAAAAAATTGCCAGTGTAAAAAAGTCAGGACACAAAAGCATCAGGATCATTTCGGCAAAAAGTATCAAAGATGTGGGCGAGTCACACATTGTGTTCTTAGGTTCGAGCAAAAGTTCGCTAATGAATTCATTGAGCCATACCCAGCAAAACAAACCAGTTCTTTTGGTGGCCGATAAGGGAGGTTTGTGTCAGTATGGTGCAGCCATTTCATTTTTAACCGTTGGCGGCAAATTACGCTATGAAATCTGCCCTTCAGTTATTGAAAGCCATAATCTGAAGGTCACACAAAAAGTAATTAGCCTGGGTATTGAAATCCAGTAAGGAAAACCAATTAAAGTCGAAAAAAATGTTACGAATCAAATACATTACAATTATCCTGTTATCCTTACTATTGAGCTATTCCATCGTCGCTCAGGAAGGACGAAGCGCAAGCAATTTAACCAAGGAGGAGATCCTTTCAATGACCACTGAAGAACTAAGTACTCTTTCATTGGAAGACCTGATGGCCGCCATTGATCTTGTTGGCGTCTCTTCACTGGAAGAACTTTACGAGTTGTTATTAAATAAAAATGTAACCTCTGCGTCAAAAGTAGAAGAGAGCCTCTTTGATTCGCCTTTAGCCACTACGGTTCTCTCCCATGACCAGATTATTTCTTCCGGAGCAACCAGCATTGAAGAGGCATTGCGTTTGGTTCCCGGACTGATGGTACGCGAGAAAACCAATGGTAACTACGACGTGCACATCCGGGGAAATGACAACCTGCCGGCTAAAAATATGTTGTTATACTCGGAGAATATGAATACTCTGGTAATGATCAATGGGCGTCCCGTATTTAATTACTCCCATGGCGGCACTTTATGGGAAACATTGCCGGTAAGCTTCGAGGACATTGATCGGATTGAAGTAGTTCGTGGTCCGGCGAGTGCTCTGTATGGACCTAACGCCTTATCAGGAGTGATCAATATCATTACCCAAACCATGACTGATGATTCTCCTTTGGTATCTGGCAATCTGCAAGCTGGTTCACTGAGTACATATGTAGGTGACGTGGCTTTTCGTAAAAAGGTAAGTGATAAATTTAATGTGGGTTTAACAGCTAACTATGAAGTACGCGATCGTGAACGTGAAGAGCTGTATATCTATAACGGGGAAGATGAAAATGGGGATGGCATCTACCGTTTAGGTGAAGACCCAGTTGCTAATCCGGAAGATAGATTGGGAACCGGCTGGTATACCAGGGAACAGATTGGTCAAATGTGGAAAGGTAATTACCAATTATGGCCCCCCTATATGGTTGGTGCAGAAGAATACAATGTAAATACGTCTTTTCCGGATCCGGATCAGTCGAAGGAACGAATGGGTGTCAATGCCTACTTCGATTACATGCCCAATGAATATACCACTATCAACGTGATGGCCGGTTATCAAAACTCACAAGCTTTAACATCTACGATGGGGGATGTACCATCACCCTTTTCTACCAAACAGGCTTCAACAGGTTATGTTGATGTGCGGGCTAAAGTAAAAAACTTTTCATTACAAGCTAACTACAATGGTGGGACCATTGATTACCTATCCGGGGGAGAAGGATTTGAATTGGATAACAAACAGTTCAATGTTCAGGCCGAATATGACTGGAACCTTGGAAAAATAGGCATTCGCCCTGGAGTGAGCTACCAATCCATGACTTATGACGACACGGAGCATATCTCTGCTGTTGGTAAAGGGTATTTAAATCAAGAGTCACCCATCAATATCCTGGCCGGTAGTGCACGTATCGACTACCGACCTATTGATGCATTGCGTTTGGTGGCTGCCCTCCGTGCCGAGAAGTATAATCATCCGGAAGACATTTATGCATCCTGGCAGTTTATTGGATCCTATAAAATCAATGATAATAATTTGATTCGTGCCGTGTATTCACGCTCCAACCAATCTTCATTTGTGGTTAATACCTATTCCAATTATACCTGGAACATTGTGAACCGCCCCTATCCACGCGTGATGCAACTCGATGGTGATAAAAACCATGCCCTGAAAACAATGGATATGGTGGAAATTGGATTCCGTACACGACCTACCAAAAATGTGTTGATTGATATTGAAGCCTTTTATAACGTCTCTGAAGGTTTTGGGGCATTGATGCCTGACTATGTGAATCTGGCTATTAAGAATCCCTTGGCCATTCTCGCCGCTAGTGCTGAGCCTGATGTACGTCCTGACTCAGTTCATATTCAATACACTAGTCTTGAGTTAAAATCCAAGCAATTGGGGGCAAGTGTAAATGTAGACTGGGTAATTTCTGAAAAGCTGGTGGCTAACGCGCACCTAACGATTCAGCAAACTAAACTGGATAATTATCTGGCGTATAGTCGAGACAAATTAATCGAGGTGATGGTTATGGATGCTATAAAGAATACTGACCAAACAGATGCTGCAACAGCCAAATTGCAACAATTGGGATATGGTTTGGCTACCGGGGCCATTACGCCAGCAGATGTACCTTCTCAGATTTTTTATGCAGAATCTTCATCCTGGCCTACCGACACCCAAAACGGTTACGAACATAAGTCCACTCCCAGTTATTTTGGAGGTTTTTCATTGACCTACCATCCAACTGAAAAGTGGGAGATTTTCCCCCAGGCTTATTTCTATGGTGACCAAACCTTCGAAAATCAGTATTACGATGTTAATATTGACAGTAAGTTTTTGTTGAATGCCAAAGTCGCTTATAAGGCAACCAAGCAATTAACCTTTTTTGTCAACGGACGCAATATCCTTAACATGAAAGAGCCAGAGTTTGCTTTTATGGACCAAACACCAGGAATGGTACTTGGCGGATTAAGTTTTAAATTCTAGCGCGAGAAAATCAACATCTATTTGCCAAGGCTGCTTCGTCCATCGGAGTGGCCTTTTTTGCAAACAATTTGACAAATCGAGGTAATAAAGGACCACTTCAAAGGCGATGCCGGTTTAGGTGGTAGACTCTTGCGTGGTGATGAGCTGTTAGTTCTCCTTCCCCACTTGCTCACGGATCTTTTTCAATAAACGTCGGCCTGACATCTCACTTTTCCCGCTAATGCATTGCACACGCTTGGGATAAATGCAAATTCGTTTCAATATAACAGACTTGTCACTTCATCCGTATTGTTTGAATACTCTAAAGATATTTTAAATAGATCATGGTTCGAAGGCCCTTATATATTAAGACATCTGCATCGCCCAAAATTCTAACCATTGTTTTTCTGTGAATCACTTGTTACCTTTATGGCACCAGCATAACACACAAAATCATAGCCATCAACCACATATGAAACAACACACCATTTTCTCTCTTTTAGCTATCATACTGATGGTTACTGGCTGCCAGTCACCACGGGAAGGCGCCCTTACCGATGTACAAAAACAACACATAAATAGTGAAATCACCCAGGTGATGCAAAAGCTGATGCATCCAGGTGATACGCTTCATCTGATGGACTACCTTAGCTATTACCAGATTGATCGCGATGCCGCCATTGCCATGGATGGATATATCATCAAAGGGCAGACGGTTATGCGACAGTATCTGGAAGAAATAATCGATGGGGTTCGCACCATCGATACAAAATTGCACGAAATGCACATACGTGTTGTGACCAAAGATGTGGCTATTGTATCCTTCCGCTCCAACGAATTAGCCTATTATTATGATGGGGACATTATTCCCACACAAGGTTCGTATCAATGCGTATTCCAAAGGATAAACAACGAATGGAAAATCATTTCCAGTGCCGGTGCCCATGTAAAGGAGTGAAAAATTGATGACTTGCCAATGAGTCAGTATTGACCAAATGAATTACCCTGGAAAGCTTTTCTTGTGACTGTAATAATTTGGCACGAATATAAAGATCCTGTTAGATGGTCTAGGTCTGGTTGGTAGTGAAGTATCTATTAGTCTGTAAACTGTTAGATACTTACTTCGTTTTTCCATACACATTCCCACAAAAAAAACAGGACAATTTATCTTGGTACTAATCTCGATCCTTTCACCATTTACTGTTTAACGGATGTAAATCATGGCCACGTCGTGCCGAGTACTTTTGTGGCGTATAAAAAACTGTACGCCTAATGTTTGTTGTTGATCCATGATGCTAATTTTAGTTGTTTAATTGGTTTTGAAACGCATTGCCCCCAATGGGTCACTATACCATGCGTTAAAACGCACAAACAACATCAAAATCAATAAAAACAATGTTGGCAATCTTAGGCTAAAAAACTTTCTGATACTAATAAGCAAATAATCTCGCGACACCTTGTTAGATAGAGTGATGACTCACCGAATCGTCCTCAAAAAGGGTAGTCTTAGATGGTGTTGTTTAACATTGTTAAAAACGCAAAAACCTGTAAATTATATAATTTACAGGTTTTTGGTTTTCTATCTAACAGGAAAAGTAGTCCCTACGGGAATCGAACCCATATCTACAGTTTAGGAAACTGCTATTCTATCCGTTGAACTAAGGGACTAATAAATTACGGTTGGCAAAAGTAATTATTTCCTGGTAAAAACAAAAACATTATAATGCCCTGAGCCGATTGGCGGCTTCTTTCAATAGTTCATCCGGTTTGGCAAAGTTAAATCGCAATACATGCTTCTTGACCTTCTCATGGCAGAAGATACTAATGGGCACTGTTGCCACCCCCTGCTCCTTAATTAATCGCAAGGCAAAATCGTGATCGCATTCATCGGAGATTCCTTCAAAACTAAACAACTGAAAGAAAGTTCCTTTACTGGGTATGGGTACAAAACGACTGGGCTCCATTAACTCGAGAAAATAATCACGGCGTTGTTGATAAAATGCGCCAAGTTTTTTGTACTCTTCTTTTTCCTCTAAATAATCAGCCAATGCTAACTGATAGGGTGAATTCACACTGTACATCATCACCTGATGCACCCGACGAAATTCACGAGAAATGGCTTCTGGTGCCAGGCAGCAAGCAATTTGCCAACCCGTCACGTGGTAACTCTCCCCAAAGGAAGAAACAATGATACTGCGTTCAGCCAACTTGGGATACAAAGCAATACTTTGATGAGATTCACCATCAAACACGATGTGCTCGAATGTTTCATCACACATAATTACAATCTTCGTCCCATTGATGATGCGTTGCAGGCGGATCATATCAATCTCACTCATCACCCAACCAGTTGGATTATGCGGTGTATTGATGATGATCATCCGGGTTTGTGTAGAGATCACTTTCTGCACTTCTTCCCAATCGATGTGATAATCCGGATCTTTCATGGGAACAAATACCGCCTGTGCGCCATTCATTTCGATGGCTGGCACGTAATATTCTGCAGCCGGCTCGAATACAATCACCTCATCCCCTTCTTTCACCAATGCCGAAATAGCGGTATAAATAGCTTGCGAAACACCAGCTGTAATGGTCACTTCCGTTTCCGGATTATACTGACGCCCATACAAATCGTTCACTTTTTCAGCTACCCGTGATCGCAACAGGAACTCGCCTTCACCGGGAGCATACTGATTAAGCCCTTCCGATAAATGTTTATTCACCAATCCTATGAGCTTCTCGGAGCAATGAAAACCAGTAAACCCTTCCGCCAGATTTATGGCATTATACTTTTTAATCAAGGGATTAACTTCATTGAAATAGCTAGACTTCAGATTATTGAACTTGGGACTTACCTTCATATAGAATTTTCTATTTGCAGTAACAATATGTTACGGAACTAAATTTAAGCATTAAAATATAAAAATGCGATGCGATGGAAAGCCATTTTTAGTTAAATAATATACCGACGCATCTATTAACAAATAAAACCTTCACTCGTGAAATAAATGCCGCAAAACCTCCAGTGACTTCAACTCTCCCATGCCATCCAGATGCAGCGCATAGTAGGTTAGCAAGTGCGTGAGCAACAGGTAGCGTTGTGCTGAGGATAGTCTCAACTCCTCCAGTGCATCAACTTTTAATTGAAAAAGTGTTTCCCATAGTTGACTCGAAGGTTCATTCAAGTATGAACCATGCGAAGGTTCAACACTGGAAAATTGCCCATTGAGCAAATCAAAAAACCGTTCATTGTTATTTTTCTCTTCGGGACCAAAACCGAGGAATCGGCTCAAATGAAATAAAAAGAAAAGGTGAAAATTATGGTCCCCAGATAAACCACTGTCAAATACCCCTATACTATGATAGATAAATTCGAACAATGGACGATTCTCTTCCTCTTCACGCAGTACTTTACTCATCAGCTCTGTGAGAAAAAAAGCCATCGCTCGCTTATTCTGACTAAAAGGGATGGAGGTTAAGGGTAATGCGACCCTATAATCTTTAATTCTATGAATACTTGACCTCTCCCGATGATACACTTCCATATCAAGCAGCGCTAAGGGCTGTAATAGAATACTGAGAGCCTTACTTTTCTTTGATCGCCCACGATTCAGCATGTACGGCTGTCGTCCAAATTGTTCGGTATACACATTCACAATAATTCCAGACTCTCCATATTTAATGTGATTGAGTACAATGCCACGTGTAGGATAGATCATTTAATAGAAACTTTGTCGCAAAAGTAATGGTTTTTTTATCTATTCATGGGCTGTCCAACTGATCTCTTACATATCGGCAAATTCAATTTCATTCGTGCTAATATTTAAACCTAATTCCCCAAATCATATAGGGTATCCCAATAAAACACTGTCTTCATAGCAGCCCTGACCCCCATATGTGCGGGAAAAGGCATGGTATATTTTTTGCATGTAGGCGCGGCGTCAAGCTTCATTAAAAACATAACTTAATAAACAATCAATAATAAAAATCATTCAAATGAGTAAATCATCCATTTTTAATTTTTCCAAGGCCTTTTGGGTCGCCAATTTTGTTGAGCTCCTTGAAAGAGCAGCCTATTACGGCGTTTTCATCGTAATAACCCTATACCTTTCTCGTATCCTGGCTTTTACAGACATTGAGGCCGCTATGATTTCAGGGACCTTCAGTGCTTTATTATATTTTTTACCCACCTTAACTGGAGCCTATGCGGATAAAATCGGCTTCAAGAAATCTCTCATCGTAGCTTTTTCATTTTTAACCTTGGGATATTTTGGTTTGGCCATCTTCCCCTCAGTACTGGAAAATGCCGGTTTAGCCAAATACGGATTCACTACCGAATTCACAGGACTGAAAGAATCCAACGATAAATACATCATTATCCCCATCATGGCGTTAATTATCATAGGAGGCAGCTTTATAAAATCGGTTATTACCGGTACTGTGGCCAAAGAAACCACCGAAAAGACCCGAGCCACGGGGTTCTCCATTTTTTATACCATCGTTAACATTGGTGCTTTTTCGGGCAAAACATTTGTGAAGCCCTTACGTGAGGCTATGGGTAATGAAGGCTTGATCACTATCAATTTCTTCTCAGCTGCCATGACGGCGTTAGCTCTACTGGCTGTGTTCTTTTTCTTTCGCCCATCTGTACGCCAGGGAGAGGGGAAATCACTTAAAGATATTCTAAATGCATTGGTCAAGGTATGTACTAATGCCCGACTAATTATTTTGATATTAATTATTACCGGTTTCTGGATGGTGCAACACCAGCTTTATGCCACAATGCCTAAATATGTATTACGTATGGCAGGCGAAGGTGCATCACCCAGCTGGTATGCCAACGTCAATCCCCTTGTTGTTTTCACAACCGTGGGATTAATCACTTCCCTAATGCGAAAACGTTCAGCACTGTTTTCCATGACTGTAGGGATGTTTATCATGCCTGTATCGGCCTTTGCCATGGCAGCGGGTAACATGCTCGGTGGTGATACCATGGGATTCGTTAACATGCACCCCGTCGCTTTTATGATGATAGTAGGAATTGCCTTTCAGGGATTAGCAGAATCATTTATTTCGCCTCGCTTTTTAGAGTACTTTTCATTGCAAGCCCCTAAGGGTGAGGAGGGTTTGTATTTAGGCTTCAGTCACCTCCACTCCTTCCTCTCTTCGTTATTGGGATTTGGATTATCCGGATTTCTGCTGCAAAAATATTGTCCGGATCCTTTAACGCTGACTGAGATCGAAAAATTAACAGCCTATGACCACGCGCACTACATTTGGTTCGTCTTTTTTGGTATTGCCACCGTTTCGGCCATTGCTTTGATCGTTTATGGTGCGGTCGTAAAAAAAATTGATGCAAAAAAAGCCACTGAGCAGCAGGCATAAAGAGAAAATATTAAAAACATTTTAAAAAATCTATTTGCAGAACCGGAATATGCGCTTATATTTGCAACCGCTAAAGCGAAAAAGATCTCTTTAGAATGTTGCCCAGATGGCGGAATTGGTAGACGCGCTGGTCTCAAACACCAGTGGGGCAACCCGTGCCGGTTCGATCCCGGCTCTGGGTACGCTAGAAAGCCTGATAGTAAAACTATCAGGCTTTTTTTATTTCCCTCCCCAAAAAAACACTTTAGAATCGAAATATCGCCCCCCTCTCTCCCATTAAAAGGTATGTATTCAATCGTCCGTCACTTATTTTGTTATTTTTGTAAACATATCAACCCGAATACATGAATACCATAACATCTGAAAAACAATACTTATTAGATCAGCGTTATCTTGCTATGGCGAGAATCTGGTCGCAAAATTCCTATTGTAAACGTCGTCAAGTGGGCGCCATTATCGTGAAAAATAAAATGATCATCAGCGATGGCTACAATGGGACACCTTCAGGTTTTGAAAATGAATGTGAAGATTGCCAGAATAAGACGAAACCTTATGTGCTGCATGCCGAGGCCAATGCTATTACAAAGGTAGCGCGTTCTAACAACAGTTCAGATGGAGCCACTTTATACGTCACCGCCTCACCATGCATTGAATGTGCTAAGTTGATTATTCAGGCGGGCATTCGACGGGTTGTTTTCTCAGAGAAATACCACCAGGAGGATGGCATCCAATTATTAAGAAGAGCCCGGATTGACGTGGTTCACATTGAAGAAGAAATAACGATAAACAGCAAATAATGACACAACAAAAAAGCCGCAAACAAATTTACCTGCCGGTAGTATTTGCCTTTATATTGGTTCTGGGCATTTTTATCGGAAGACACTTTATGCCAACAGTTGGTTCATCGAAAGGTAATCCACTTCTAATTTATCCCCAAACCAATAAACTGGAAGCCATGCTCAACCTCATTGAGGAAGAATACGTGGACACAGTGAATCGCACTGAAATGGAGGAAAATGTAATTCCGGAATTACTTAAAAACCTGGATCCACACACGGTTTACATCCCTGCCAAAGACCTGGCTAAAGTCAATGAGGAACTGCAGGGAAATTTTGGCGGAATTGGCGTCCAGTTCAGCATGCAGAACGACACTGTTATGGTCATCAGTATCATCCCCGGAGGACCGTCTGAGAAGGTGGGCCTTCTACCGGGAGATCGCATTGTTGCTGTTGATGACTCCATCATTGCCGGAAAAAGCATTAACACCAACGATGTGATGAAGAAACTTCGGGGCGAGATGGGCACTAAAGTGAAAGTTGGTATCCTTCGTCGACCTCAAAAGGAACTGATGGATTTTGAAATCACGCGAGGCAGTATTCCAATTACCAGTGTGGATGTGGGATATATGATTGACAATATCACCGGATACATTAAAATTGATCGCTTTCAACAAACCACTTACCATGAATTCCTTACTGCATTGGCTAAATTAAAAGCTAATAGCTGTAAACAAATCATTATCGATTTACGGGGTAATTCAGGCGGTTTACTGGATGTAGCCATTCGTTTATGTAATGAATTTCTGGCTAAAAAAGAATTAATCGTCTACACACAGGGTAAATCTCAACCTCGCCAGGATGTGTATGCCAATGGCGCAGGTACTTGTCAGGATTCGAAAGTAATCGTTTTAATTGATGAATATTCGGCTTCGGCCAGTGAAATATTTGCAGGCGCTATTCAGGATAACGACCGGGGTATTATCATCGGACGCCGTTCCTTCGGCAAAGGATTAGTTCAACAACAAATTCCATTGCCAGATGGATCAGCCCTGCGATTAACGGTAGCCAGATACTATACGCCCAGTGGACGTTGTATCCAAAAACCATATGATAACGGCATTGAGGATTATTATCACGACATCTACAACCGCTACGAGCATGGTGAATTTTTTAACCAGGACAGTATCCAGCAAAACGATTCATTGATGTATAAAACCAAATCGGGCCGTACAGTTTATGGCGGAGGTGGTGTGATGCCAGATATCTTTGTGCCACGCGATACATCCATGATTACAGATTACTTTGTCAAACTGCGCATGAATGGCATCATTTATCGATATGCATTACAATATTCAGATAATCACCGCAAGGAATTGGACCAGTTTGCGTCGGCAGATGGTATTAAAGAACATCTGGATAAAAAGCCAATTATGAGCGAATTCCTTCAGTTTGCAAAAGACAAAGGAGTCAAATATAACGCGGCAGAGTTTAAGCTCTCCAAACAGATTATAGATACTGAAATCAAAGCCTACATTGCCCGAAACATTATTGATAATGAGGGATTCTACCCCATTATTCATGATATTGACGATGTTTTACTACGTGCACTGGAAGAACTAAAACAAGAGTCATAAACTAACTCTTAATTGAAATATAAGCCTCAATCCGGTCAATGGATTGAGGCTTTTTTGAACTATTTCCACTCATATTCGAAATGTCTACTGAACTTAACGTTTCATTACTTACACGAAAGTTCAATTTTCTTTGACCAATGTATCAGTGACATACACCAAACCATCCCCTCTCGTTCGAAAATAACTGCAACTAAAAGCCAACCTGTTCGGTAAGATCAGTCAAAATCCGGCTGGAATATCATTTAACTTTAAGGGATTCAGTGAAATATAAAGTCAGAGATGATCTGACCACGGGGATGAATAGTGTTAAAAATTTGGGTTATGAGACGATTAGTGAGTGGGATTGGTATGTATCTGATTATGGTAACAGCCGTGTGGGGACAAGGTGTAAAAGAAGAAGTAAAGCAATTTTCAATATATAATGATACTTTGCTGTTCAACCAGGAGTTCAAACCCCAACTCGATTACAATTATCAGATGAGTATTAAGCATCATAAGCGGGCTTTAGACTTTAACTACCTAACTCACCCCTCTCCAATAGAAAGCAGCCTGACTCAATTGCGAAAAGCATTTGCAATACCAGGGGCTTTGATTTTCGTCGGTTTATATTCAGGACATCAGGAAAATTCGCATGGCTGGATCGGCAAACATACCATACAGGAAAAGGTTAGTAGTGAATTTCCGGGATTTCAATCACATTTGGATGACTATATCCAATGGGGGCCTATCGCAATGACCTATGGATTAAAAGCCAGTGGTCTTAAAGGTGCCAACAACATGTGGACCAGCACCAAACTATTATTGAAAGCAGAGTTTCTAACCGGTATTATTTGTCATACTTTCAAGAATTTAGCGTCCAACATAAGGCCCAATGGGCGAAACACTAAATCCTTTCCTTCAGGTCATACCAGTCAGGCCTTTGTGGCTGCCACTTTCATGCACAAAGAATTTGGGCACATCAGTCAGTGGTACAGTGTCGCCGCCTATGGCATGGCCACTACCGTTGGCACCATGCGCATGATGAACAACATGCATTGGTTTTCAGATGTCATGGTAGGAGCAGCTGTGGGCATTGGCATGACGAACCTGGTTTACATACATCACGCTAAGCGACAGAAACGTAAGGAACATAACTGGGTGGCTGTACCGACCATTGGTTCAGAAGGCTTGGGTATGGCTATGAGCGTCACCTTTTAAGCCCTGTCACAACTCATGTACGCCAGATAAGTGCACCGAACAAATCCGTTTTTATACGCCTACAAAAGCAAGTCATTTATCCCAAATCAATTATATTTGTAGAAAATTACATTAGCATGCTGGTTGGTTTATTAAAAACGATTTTCTTTCTTCTTGTATTCTATTACTTGTTTAAAATTATTGGGCAACTTTTTATGCCCTTTCTAATCAAACGTGGATTTGCAAAAATGCAACAGCGCCAGCAGCAAGCTGCCAATCATTATCAGGAAAAAGCCCGCCAGGAAGAAGGCAAAGTAACTGTACAGGTAAATCGCAACAAGCCTTCCGGTTCAACTGGCACAGAAGGCGAATATGTTGATTATGAAGAGGTGAAATAACACGAAAATCTAATTAAAACTCGTTAACCAAGCTTATGATTTTCAGAATTCATATGGGATTGAAGATAGGAATTCATACATTTGATAAACCACTCTATCAAATGTTATGAAAATAAATCTAATTCTGCTCTTACTTTTCATTTCCACCATTTATTCCCTGTCTCAAAGACCAATCTCACCGGAGTTTGATAAACTTTGGGAAGACTTCAGATTCGAGAAATTCGCAGAAGGTGAACACCTCAATAATAATCAGAATTATAAAGGATCACCCTACCTGGATTTTGATGAAAATAGTTGCGCGCTGATTTTGCTAAATGCTCAAAAAATAGAAGGGCTTACGATCCGGTACAATATCTATCACGATCAAATGGAATTGAAACGAGAAGGAATTTATTATGTCATCCCACGTCAAAAAGAATTGGCCGCGTTTCAATTGGCCGGGCATCATTTTAAATATTTGATTTTCTCTGATAAAAATCAAATTACTACCGGGAACCTGGAAGTTCTAACTGAAGGTAAATGTACCCTTTATAAGCAATTTCATGTTTTTTTAGCTGATGCCCAACCCGCAAAGCCTTACCAGGAACCCAAACCTGCAGAATTTAAATCGAAAGCTTCAACCTACTTCATTGGGGTAGAAGAAAAAATTCCAATTAAAATCAAAAATGAGAAAGACCTTTTAGGACTATTACCAGACCATCATGATGAAATGGCCCTTTTTATTAAGACGAATAAACTAACATTCCGCCAAGAAGATGATTTTATAAAGGTAATCGCGTATTACAATTCTCTGTAAAAGCCGCACTCGCCAAGCACTCTGAAAGCTTTTTGTAAAAAAACTACTCCAGGAATATTGACCCTGGAGTATTGAATTTATTTTTTCTTCTTCTTTTTCTTTTTGTATTCCTTCTCTTCTCGCTCCGCCTCCCGCATCAGGTACTTCCAGTCACCGATTTGTTCAATGGTTGCCTCGCGTGTAGCCTGATACTCGCCTTGCTCCATGGCGACCATTTCAATATTTTCACCAATGTACTTCTCAATTTCTACTAAAAGGGGGCGCTCCTCTGTACTGCAAAATGCAACGGCAATTCCTTTCTGTGTTCCCCTACCGGTCCGTCCCACGCGGTGCACATAATTTTCGGCCACTTCGGGCAAGTCATAATTCACCACGTAATCCACATTGGGAATATCCACCCCACGGGCACTCACATCAGTAGCAATTAACATTTTAATCTCACCCGATTTAAACAACTTCATGGCCTGATTACGTTCGCTCTGATCCTTATCACTGTGAATGGTCACACTGTCAATATTTACCCTTTGCATGGCACTCAAGACTCTTTCAGCTCTTACTTTAGTGCGCACGAAAACCAGAATTTTACTCTCCGGATGCTCATTGACCATGCGCTCCAGAAAATAGCGCTTATCATCCATTTCAATCAATGCGACCGAGTGCGTCACATTTCGTGCCACCGGATTCTTTGGCGAAATCTGAATCCGAATGGGCTTATGCACCAACGAATAGGCTAACTTTTTAATTTTCGGGTTAATGGTAGCGGAGAAAAAGAGCGTCTGTCGCTTTTTCGGCAGATACTTAATCAGATCCTCGATGTCCTTAATGAATCCCAGATCCAACATGTGGTCGGCTTCATCCAGAATCAGAATCTCGGCACGCCATAGCTTAAGGTGTCCCTGGTTAACCAAATCAAATAAACGACCCGGTGTGGCCACCAAAATATCCACCCCCTTCTCCAACTGTTCTATTTGCGACTCTTGCTCAACCCCGCCAAAAATAGAAGTAATGATTAAGGAAGTGTGCTTTCCTAATTGCTTAAACACCTCGGTAATCTGAAGGGCCAATTCATGGGTGGGCACCATCACTATGCACCGAATCCCTTCAGGGCGTTTGGCAGATCGGCGTTTTTGCAACAGATGTAAGATGGGTATAGCAAAAGCAGCTGTTTTACCAGTCCCAGTTTGGGCAATGGCTAACACATCTTCTCCCTTTAAGATGGGTGGTATTGATTTATATTGTATATCGGTAGGTCGCTTAAATCCCAGTTTCTCAATACTCTTTAAAACCTTGGAATCAAGACCAAATTCCTGAAACTTCATAATTATTCAATTTAAAGGCAAAGATACACTTAAAACCTGGTTCAGGTAGGGCCGATAAATGGAGATTTCGTTTTTCATACAGGGTCCTGCTAAAAAATTGTACCAATAACCTAAATCTAACCTAATAACGCAAACTCAACCGCCTTTTTACAATGAATATCCACCGTATTTAATATGGGCAAAGCAATATCATTTTGATAAATGATCAATGGCAACTCCGTACACCCCAAAATCACCCCATCCACTGAATAATTCGCAATCGTTTTCAACAACCACTGTTTTGATTTCTCTGAGAGGATGCCCTTCACTAATTCCTGCATGATAATGAACTGAATAGATTCTCTTTCCGCTGAATCAGGAGTGATGACATCCAATCCAAACGAGTCCCTTAAACGATTGGCATAGAAACCATCTTCCATGGTGAAACGCGTGCCTAACAGCAAGAGCTTTTGATGCTTTCGATCCACCGCAAAATGGCCTAAACAATCTACAATATGAAAAAAAGTTGCCTTGATTTGCCATTGGTTGCAAATTCGATCAATTGCTTTGTGCAGCGTATTGTTACAAACCAGAATACAATCTACTCCGGAGCCATCCAATTTATGAATTTCACGTCCTAAAATTCCGCTGATACTATCCCAATCCTTATTATCATATTTTTTTAGCTCCTGATAATCTAAACTATTTAAAATGATTTTTGCCGAATGGCGTTCCCCCAATGCGGCATTGACCATGCTATTGATTTGTTTATAATAGTCAATGGTTGAGAGATAAGAGAGGCCCCCCAGTAATCCGATTGTTTTCATACTAAAATGCTTTAAATGTATTCACTATGATAGCTCTAAGGTAGAAATAATCAAGATGAGTCAAAACATTCTAAAGCTACACTTCGCTATGAATATCCTCCCTTTATCATCTCAACCTGACCACATCAATCTCATTCAAAGTATCCGGATTAACCACTTTCATGGTGATCTGATCACCATCGACATAAAACAGACAAACGGCATTTTCGACACTAAATGACCGGGTAAAACTACTCCAGGGTAATTTTTCCTGCGCATAATAGGGGGCGCCACAAGCACCATTGTTAATCTGATAAAGAGGGCGGGATACAATCAACTTTTCATAGGCATAACCATCGGGATAGATGGGGACTTCATCGGTCAATTTGAGCCAGTTGTAATTATGCTCGTCACCGGTTAAGATAGCCACTACTTTTTCACTTTCATTAATCAAAATATTCAGATATTCGTCCCGCCGTTGAATAATTCCCACATCAACAGGTTGCCCATTAATAACGGGACGTTTCTCATTATCACCACCGTACCACATATCGTCCCGGCTATGCCCCCCATTGGGAAAAGCCGGCGTATGGTGCGTCACAAAAATATGATCAATGGTCCCATCCTTCTCCAACTTTTTTAGGGATTTAGCCAGCCACTTCAGTTGGTTATCCATGAGATATCCATGTAATCCACCGCTTGTGGAGGGGTTCTCCGCGAGAGTTGGCGCATACCAATAATCGCTGTTTAATACCACCATCGCCACGTTGCCATGTGTGTAGTAATAGACAGACTCTTGATAGGACGGAAAGTCAATCTCATCCAGATCCGGATCGTATCTGGATCCATCTTCACTCAGCAATTTGCTTACGGGATTTACAAAAGCTTCCTGAAAGGCCGCTTCTGCCGAAAAGGTATCAAAGGGAAAACCATCTACAAAAGCGACCAATCCCCGCTCCTGATCCCCAAAGGTATAACCCAGGGCCTCGTGGTTGCCGATACCTACGTAGAAAGGAATATAATGCCAGAAGGGCTCCACACTCTTCTTCCAGTTGGTATATTGAACCATCTGTTCTTCTTTGCTGGTCAGATAACCATTAATCATATCCCCGGTGAACTGAATAAAAGCAGCCCCTTCCCGATGAGCAATGGCGGCCATTTTTTTCATAATATAGGCATTGGCGCCATAGAACTTTCGTTCACCACCACCGGTGGCATGTCGGCTATCACTAGTATAAGCAAACATAAAAGGTTGCCGGCTTCCAGGCGTGGGGGCTGTTGTTAAGTGATAAGATTGCTGGAGGGTTCCATAATGGACTGTATAGCTGTATTTAGTTCCAGGAGCTAAGCCTGTTACTTCAATTTCATGATGAGTAACGGGACCTTTGTCTGAAAAAACTTTTCCATTGACTTCAACCGATGCATTAACGGCTTCGGTTGTTTCAAACCACACAAGCGCGCGATCACTTTTCACCTGGCTCACAAACGGCCCCTCATAAATAGTGGGTGCTACCTGAAATGGTCCTTTTCCAGTCAATGCCACTTCCCCATCAAAAACGATCATTCCTTTTTCATCGATTAAGCGGTAACCCAGGGTGCAGTATTCATTTTCCACCCAATCCACAAAATCAAACGGATATTGGAAATCTTTTGTGATGTGCAGGGCTATTTTACCATCAATCAGTTCATCACTGAAGCGATACACCGGGAGCGGATGAGGGGCTTTTCCATAGGGTATCAATCCATAGGTAATACTTCCTTTAAAGGCCCCAAAATCAAAAAACACCCCTGTCCTGGTGCCCACTGGTTTGCCCAATAATTGCTTTAATATATAACGTGCAGGTTCTGAATGGGCAAAAAAAGCGAGGCTATCTTGAAGGTAGTAAAGACGTTCCTCTGCATCACGATACAATTGACTATAAGAAGCCGGTATTCTTAAATTCTGAGCATTCAAATTAGTTATAAATGCAAGACCAAGGATTAAAGCAAGGGAACTGGCAGTTTTCATCATTGAAAGGTTTGATTGAACATGCTATTACCAACCAAACAGATGAACCTGGATCTTGTTTACACTTTAAACCTTTTAACCATCTTAATCAATTTCCGGGATTCAGCGGCCAAATCTCCGGCGTTGGCAGCAAATTCTTCAGCAAAAGTCGAATTAGATTGGGTAATGTGGTTTAGCTCCTGAATGGAGCTATTGATCTGATCCGCACCTGAGGCTTGTTCCAAACCGGAGGTGGCAATATCTCTGGCCAATTGTGTGGAGAGACTCATATCGGGCAGCAACTGTGAAATCTGTTCTCCCGCCTCATGAGAGACACTGGCCGTCAACTCCGATAGGTTGGTGATTTGCTCGGCCGCATCGCGGCTTTTCTCAGCCAGCTTACGCACCTCGGCTGCCACCACTGCAAATCCCCGTCCCTGCTCACCGGCGCGCGCTGCTTCAACCGCTGCATTCAAGGACAAAATATTGGTTTGCATGGCAATGTCGGAAATCACACTAATGCGATCATTGATTTGCCTCACAGCACCAGCAGCTTCAATGGTCTTGGAACTGCTCTGCTGCAACTTCGATTCAGTAGCTTGCGCAATACCCTCCGAACGCCGGGCATGATCGGAGTTACTGTGGATATTCGAAACCATCTCTTCCATGGCCGAAGCAATTTCTTCCACCGTCGCGGCTTGCCGGGTGGCATCAGCCGACATGCGCTTGGAATTACGTCGTAAGAAACCACCGGCGGTACTAATGCTTAAACTGGTGGATTGAACTTCTTTAACCACCATGTTAATGGAATAGACCATTTGAGATAATGCCTTTGCCATCATTCCCAACTCATCTTGCCGATGCAAAGTTAACCTGGCTGTGAGATCGCCTTCATTCACTTGCTGGGTAAATTGAATCACCTGCTGAATCACCCTGGTTAAAACACTGGCCAGCAAAAAAGTGATTCCCGCAATGAAAAATAAACCCAGTACCCCTGCAATTACCAGATAGAAAGTGGTTCTGTTCGCACTTTCCATAATGCTACTTTGGGGCGTGACCACTGCCAATACCCAGGGTTTAGCAGAGTTTCCCATAGGCATCAAAAAATAGGAAAGGTACATTTTGTTACCATCCTTTTCATAGGCCAATGAAAAAGTGGCTGCCGAGTGCCCCTGGTTTTCGAAATCAACCAATTGAGCTTCCTCCGGCAATACTTCACTATACAGCTTGTCGATAAAGGAAGTATCCGGATGAGAAATGACCTTGCCGCCACCGGATAATAGAAAGGCATAACTGCCGGTATAAGGCTGAATTTCTGACGTAAAGGCCAGGCAACGCTCCAGCGTGATATCAACACCCATCACGCCGATGTATTCCCCCCCCTTCAAAATGGGTGCTATAAATGAAGTAATGAGTTGCTTGTTGTGTGCTTCTTCAGTGACTGAATACCAGTAGGGCTCAACCATCTCTTCCTGCGGATTTTGCTTTACCTGGGTATGCGGATCAGATGGATCGTCTCCTTCCATACTGGCATTGTAGGCGATGGAAGTCACTTGCTCCGATTCGTGATAGGCTGAAATATACTTGCGACCATACTCTTTATCATATCCCGGCTGAAATTCGTGCAGCTCAAAACTACCCCATACCGTCAATAAATTGTCAGTGGTATGCAGCACTTTTTCTAAGTTTCCGGAAATATGGTTCCAAATATCATTGGCCGCAACCGCTTCATGATCCGCAAATACAGCCGCTAACGCCCGGGTGATACCAATATCCACGTTTAAATCATTCAAAATGGCATATCCGTGACGCTCCACTTCCAAATTCAACCTGGCCTTACTTTCTTCCAGCGACTCCATCCGATAACGGGTGATAAAGAACGTGAACACAAGAAAATAGACCAATGCAGAAGTCCCAACCAGCGAGATTACCAGTTTTGTACGGTATTTCATATTCATAAATTTATCTTTTTGATGGAGCCTTGATGAGGCATCAAAACTAAATCCGAACTATTCAACGCTGCTAAAATAAACATAAAACAGATGATTCATTGGAATATTCGTACAGAATTTTAATATTCATTAACACATCAACCGATATCTCAAGAACTGAAAATCTTAAAACCCATTAACACCCCCAGAAACCGTCAAATATTTTGAATAAGGTATTACTCCATCAAACTATTTTGCAAAGAAAACGCCACCAATTCAGCGGTATTACAAAGGTGAGATTTGGCCAGCATGTGACGCCTATGGGTATCTACCGTGTGACGACTGATACATAAGAGTTCGCCGATTTCAGCACTACTTTTACCAGCAACCAATAAGGATAGTATCTCTTGTTCACGTGGAGTAAAAAAGTGGGCGAGGTTTTTCAGCTCTTCATCCGGAAACTGAAAGTCTATAGAATCACCATAATTCATCACGCCCATTTCCACTTTGTTGGATGCGTTCACATTGGTGATATCAGTACAAACTGAGAGTCCTTTCCAGGTGGTGCTATCCTCCGACTTTTTATAAACACAATCGTGGTTGAGAAGGTGAACGACCGATCGATCTTTCCGGTACATACGAAAGGTCAGGGAAAAAACTGTTTTTAGTGGTGTCATCTCCGAGAGATGCGCTGCCATCAGTTCAATCATTTTTTTTGTCGCTAAATACACAACAGCCCGATCCTCTTTATGAATGAGCTGATATAATTGCCGCTGATTGAGTTCGGAGGCTTCATAACCCAATACATTCTTTACACTCGGCGATAGGTAGTCCAACTTAAAATCCGGGAATAGAGACAGGTGAAAGAACTGGCCTAACAAGCAAGAAAAGTGTCCCTGGTCGGGATACATCTTTTCATCTGCATGAATACCTCGTCCCTGGTTGCGAGGCGTAACCGAGGTTCGAATATACTGAATCAAATCATTGTATGAAAAAGACTGTACCATCGTTCCAAAAAATAAACCGCCTTAATTTACATTCAGACGGTTTACTCTGTCAAGCTGATTCATGAACAATTCTGCATAATGCTCAATTAATATCGTCACTGCTACTTACCTTTAATTACAACTGCCAACTCAAGCTCTTCCTCTGGTACTCTTTCATATCCAGTGGTGTTAATGATCTCCAGGTATTTTTCAATTTTTTTATTCTTCATCGCTTCATTACCTTGCTGATCATAAGTAGCAGCCTGCCAAAAAATAACTGAAGGTTCGTCCGGACTATACTTCAATGCCTGGGCCAAAGTATTCAATGTTCTATTGAAACCCCTTTTAGCTCTACGTTGCGCATGCAAAGAATTTTCATCTGTCCAGGCCAGTGCACGATGGTATAAATCGGTTCCACTCTTATAGAAATGGGTGGCCATTTCAGCATGTGATGGATTACCCGGAATATCAAATTTCACATACACCACTTTCTGCATCGCCATATATTGACCGTTAACTTTGCCCGGAATCCACATGCCATTGGTCTCCCTCAAACAACTAATGACAGCTTGATCCAATTCCGGAGATACCGGATTTGTCACCATAAAAGCTGATAAGGAGCCATCTGGTTCCACTGTAAATTCAACCCCTACAATACCCTCATTGTAGTATCCGCCTGCCACTTCCGGATATTCCAACTCTTCCTGCATGTAATAACAAATAGGAGATGGTTTAATCACCTCTACCTTCTCTTCTTCCATCGGCTTATTAAACCGTGGTGGTTCCACCTTCGTTTCTTTCAGCTGACGCGATTGTTCTTCCTGCGCTAAAAGACTAACCGCCATCAGGCATCCCATTAAAATTACTATTACCCGTTTCATAACGTTTCGAATTAGTTTATACCCCAATCACTTATCATCACGTTTGAATCAAATGCAAGTTAAACCTTGAATGAAAGCTTGGCTATACTCAATGATGAGTATTCCTGACTGTTCATTTAAGGGACTGTAAAACATAAATAAGCATCCTCAAGAAGAAAGGTACAGCCCCTTCGTACAAACACATATTCCCCAGCCATGAGCACCAATACACCCCAAATGCAAGGAGGTCATCCCATGCTGTTTGAAACAAAGGAGCCGATTCCCTCATTTTCTTTATATTCTATACAATTTGATTCCCCCACTTTTCGTACATTTATATAAAATTATCTTAACTATTGCTATGAAGAGACCGATTGCCGCACTGGCCCTGATCGTCGGGTTAGTTCTTTCCATCCTTTCAGGCTGCCGAAGCGGCAGCGAAACCAAAGAAACGCAAGAGGAAGTGGTATACAATGCCAAGGTGGCAGCCTTTACTTCCGGTATTATCTCCAACGAATCAGCGGTGCAAATTCGTTTTGCGCAAGGTGTGCCAGGCATGATACCAGATCAGGAAGCGGAATCAGGCTTGATTAAATTCAGCCCCTCCATCAAAGGCCAGCTGATGTGGTCCGATCCGCAGACCCTCCTTTTCCAACCGGCAGAACGTCTACCGTCCGGACAAACCTACCAGGTAAAAATTGACCTCCCAGAATTGTTTCCCGATGAGGACAACAAATTTGAATTCACCTTTCAAACCATTGAGCAAAATTTCCGGCTGGAGCCTCAGGGTTTGGAGCCGGATCAAGCCGATGACCTGAAAGTAAACACTTATTTGGGACGCGTCCACATGGCCGATCACATCGAAGATCAACTGGTAGAGTCCTTGTTGAAGGCAGAGCAAGATGGTAAAGCACTGGAAATCGAGTGGACCCACTACCCCAGTGAAAAATCACACCTGTTCAAAATTCGCAATGTCATGCGGCAAGAATTATCCGGTACCCTCCACCTGACATTTGATGGGAAAGCGGTTGGTGTGGCTAAAAAAGACACCGAAACCATTGACATTCCTTCATTGAATGATTTTAAAGTGATTGATGCCCGCGTAGTGATGCATCCCGATCAATATGTAGAAGTTACATTCTCCGACCCTTTGGATGCCCGTCAGAACATCAACGGATTGATTTCCATTGGTAACCTTTCACAGCTAAAATACAGCATCGAAAATAACCGCGTCAAGGTGTACCCCTCCCGTCGCCTATCCGGCACTAAAACGGTGATTGTTTCTCCAGGCATCAAGAACATTCTGGGTTATACAGTGAATAGCGAAGAGCGCTATGATCTCATCTTTGAGACACCCAAACCTGCCATACAACTCATCGGTCAAGGAACGATCCTGCCCAACAGCAAAGGCTTGCTATTCCCATTCAAGGCGGTCAGTTTGAAAAGTATCGAAGTGCGCATCATTAAGATATTCGAGAACAATGTGGCCCATTTTCTTCAGGTGAATCAGCTGGATGGCAGTTATCAGCTCAAACGTGCCGGCCGCCTGATAAAGAAGCAAAACATCCGGCTGGACAATGACCGTTCGCTGGATTTAACCAAATGGAATACGTTCTCGCTGAATCTGGCCGATTTAATTCAACCTGAGCAGGGCGCCATCTATCGCATTGAATTGAAGATGCGTCAGGCCGATTCATTCTATCCCTGCGAAAACGAAGAGTCAACCGAAGACATTGCAGAAACAGCTCAACCCTCAGAAGATGTTTCGGAGGCAGACATGGCCTATTGGGATACCCCCAGTGAATATTACAACAGCTATTGGGATGGCTACGAAGACGATGATTATTACGAGTGGAACGAACGTGACGATCCCTGCTCCCCCTCTTACTACCGAAATAAAGTGGTGAGCCGGAACATCCTGGCATCCGACTTGGGCATTATTGCCAAGCAAGGTACCGATAACGAGGTCGTAGTGGCCGTCACCGACATCCGCACCACGTTCCCAATCAGCAATGTGGAGGTGGAACTATACAACTACCAGAATCAGGTAATTGGTTCAATCCGTACCGATGAAAAAGGTCTGGCCCGCATCCCGGTGGCCGGCAAACCCTATCTGCTCATCGCAAAGAATGATCAACAACGCGGCTACCTGCGTCTGGATGATGGCTCCTCGCTTTCGCTGAGTCGCTTCGACGTGAGTGGCCAGGTGGTTCAAAAAGGCATGAAAGGTTTTATCTATGGCGAACGTGGCGTGTGGCGCCCGGGCGATACCTTGTTTGTCTCATTCATCTTAGAGAACAAAGGCGAAACATTACCGACCGATCATCCGGTGGTTTTTGAATTGGTGAACCCGCACGGGCAAACCATCACCAAACAAATACAGCGTCTTTCACCGGATAATCTGTACTGTTTTAAAACTAACACCAATTCCGATGCCCCCACCGGTATGTGGCTGGCACGGGTAAAAATCGGTGGCAGCACCTTTGAAAAAGGATTGCGAGTAGAAACCATCAAACCCAACCGATTGAAGATCAAACTGGATTTCAATACCCAACGCCTCACAGCCGGCACACCGACTCAAGGTGAAATGGAAGTCAAATGGTTACACGGGGCCATTGCCCGAAACCTGAAAGCGAGCGTCAATGTAACATTAAACCAATCCCATACCTCCTTTCCGGCCTATAGCGGCTTCACTTTTGATGATCCGGCCCGCCGTTTTGATTCGGAAGAATCCACCCTTTTTGAAGGAAAGCTGGATGAAAATGGAAAGGTTTCCTTTGATGCCCGCATTGAGGTACAGGATGCGGCGCCTGGCCTGCTTAAAGCATCTTTCATGACGCGCGTGTTCGAGGAAAGTGGAGATTTCAGTGTGGACCGGGTGACCATGCCCTACGCCCCCTATCCGGTCTTTGTAGGCATTAGTACGCCTAAAGGTGACCGTCGTGGCATGCTGCTAACCGATACGACCCATACCATTCAAGTAGTCACCGTGGATGCCGATGGTCAAAAGATGAGCCTCAAAGATCTGGATTACTACATTTATAAAGTCAGCTGGCGTTGGTGGTGGGAATCCTCTGAAGATAACCTGGCCCGCTACACCGGCACACGCAATAATAACCTCATCACCAGTGGTAAGTTGTCGACCACCAATGGCGAAGGACACTTTGATTTTCAGATTAAATATCCCGAGTGGGGCCGTTACCTCATCCGGGTGGTGGATCAGAAAAATGGCCATGCCACGGGTAAAACCGTCTATGTCGATTGGCCGGGATGGGCTGGCCGACCTTCCAGCAGTGATCCGCAAGCCGCCACCATGCTCTCCTTCTCCACCAATAAAGAGAAATACCAGGTGGGCGAAAAAGCAACAATCACGTATCCGGCCTCTGGAAAAGGCCGTGCGCTGATCAGCATTGAAAATGGCAACAAAGTATTGAAGAATTTCTGGGACGAGCCTCAGAAAGGGATGAATGAATTCACCTTTGAAGTGACTTCTGAAATGACCCCCAATGCCTATGTCCACATTACTTTATTACAACCCCATGATCAAACAGTCAATAATTTACCCATCCGAATGTATGGCGTATTGCCGTTGATGGCTGAAGATCCAAACTCGCATCTGCAACCACTGATCGAGATGCCGGAAGAATTACGCCCTGAAAAAGAAGTGACCATCAAAGTCAGTGAAGCCGCTGATAAAGCCATGAGTTACACACTGGCAGTGGTGGATGATGGCTTGTTGGATTTAACCCGCTTTCAAACGCCTCACCCTTGGGGACATTTCTTTGCCCGCGAAGCACTGGGTGTGAAAACCTGGGATTTATACAACCAGGTGATCGGTGCCTATGGCGGCAAAATTGAGCAAATATTCAGCTTGGGGGGTGACGATGAAATGGGTGGTAACAAAGGGGCCAAGCAGGCCAATCGTTTTAAACCCATGGTGAAATTTTTTGGCCCTTTCCAATTGAAGAAAGGGAAAACCAATGCCCACACCTTTACCGTGCCCCGCTACGTAGGTTCGGTGCGCACCATGGTGATCGCTTCGGCCGATAAAGCGTATGGTGCTGCAGAGAAAACAACTCCTGTACGCAATCCATTGATGGTGCTGGCCACGCTGCCTCGCGTATTAGGTCCCCAGGAAACCGTGGATTTACCGGTCACTATTTTTGCCATGAAAGAAGGCGTAAAAAATGTATCGGTTAAAATAGAAACCAATTCCTTGTTAACAGTTGAAGGTGACAGCAAGCAAACGCTCACCTTTCAGCAAATCGGTGATCAGGTAGCCACTTTCCGTTTAAAGGTGAATCCGGTCATTGGCATTGGCAAAGTAAAAGTCATCGCCTCGGCAAATGGCGAAGAAGCCATGGATGAAATCGAATTGGACATTCGCAATCCCAACCCAAAACTGACAACTTTTATCAGTCAGGTCATCGAACCCGGAAAGAGCAATACCCTGGAATATGCAATGCCAGGTATGCCTGGCACCAACAAAGCCACATTAGAAATCTCTGCCATTCCGCCCATTGATTTCGGTCGCCGCTTGAAATACCTGATTCAATATCCGCATGGCTGCGTGGAGCAAACCACTTCAGGTGCTTTCCCGCAACTCTTCCTGACCGATGTGGTAGAGAATGGTGAGGCCTTGAAAGCCAAAACGGAAGAGAATGTGAAAGCGGCCATCAAACGCCTGTCCGGCTTTATCCGGCCCGATGGCGGTTTGAGTTATTGGCCCGGCTCCTACGAATCATCTGATTGGGGCACCACCTATGCCGGCCATTTCATGCTCGAGGCTGAAAAGAAAGGCTATACCCTACCCGTGGGATTTAAGCGCAAATGGATCAATTTTCAGAAGAAACAAGCCCGGCAATGGTCACGCCAGGCAAACAACAACGGACACGATCTGGCCCATGCCTATCGTTTGTATACATTGGCCTTGGCCGGTGAAGCCGAATTGAGTGCCATGAACCGCATGCGCAACTTGTCCAGTCTATCCAATCAAGCCAAATGGCGGCTGGCAGCCGCATATGCACTGGCCGGCTACACCGATGTGGCGGAACAATTAACACAGGGCGTAGCCTATAGCACGGTGAATCAACGCGGTAACAGCTATACCTACGGCTCAGTAGAGCGCGACCTGGCCATGGTCTTGGAAACCATGAGCCTGCTAAATAAACGCAATGATGCCGGACCTGTGGTACAGCAGCTGTCAACAGCACTGTCAGGTAAGCAATGGATGAGCACCCAGACTACCGCCTACTGTTTGTTAGCCATCAGTAAATTTGCGGGTGCATCAACCACCAGCCGTGACTTCTCCTTCGAATGGAGTGGCACGGGTCAGCAGAGCCAGAAAATCAATTCTCAATTACCGGTATTCCAAACGGCGGTGAACACGGATCAGTTGTCCGGCTCGCTATCTGTTACCAACAAATCAGCCGGCGTGATTTATGCCCGCCTGGTAATGGAAGGAATTCCCACGGAAGATGATCAAACGGCACAAACCTCCAATTTGCAGTTAACTGTTGAATACAGCGATATGAACGGTCGTGCCATCGATGTGACCAAACTACAACAGGGCACGGACTTTATGGCCATTGTCACCGTGAAGAATCCAGGTACCTTAGGTCATCAGGAAAATCTGGCATTAACACAGATCTTCCCCTCGGGTTGGGAAATCCGTAATACACGTTTGGAAGATATCCGCTCCGCTCATGAACTGGATCAGCCCGATTACCGGGACATCCGCGATGATCGCGTGTACAGCTATTTTGATTTATCCCCCAACAAACAGAAGAAGCTGGTGGTTATGTTGAATGCCGCCTATACCGGTAGTTATTACCTGCCGGCCGTGAGCTGTGAGGCCATGTACAATAATACCGTCTCGGCGCGTCAGCCCGGGCAGTGGGTAGAAGTCATAAAAGCCGGCCTATAGCGAATTTATGAGCTAACAGAAGAATGTTCATCTGTCTATTTATAGTCACCCTCTGACTAATCCAAATAAGGATTAGTCAGAGGGTGACTTGCTTGTAGAGGGTGAATTTTCACGTCCCAATTTAACTTCATAATAAATCATAGACTCGTTTTAAGTGGATTTTACTATCTTTACTCCTATCATAACACACTGACCAATTAATCGTAACCCTGAAAGAGCTGATCGTGTTCGTTTCTTTCTAAAACCTGACCGTTATGACTGGAGGAATAGGCTTTTCGCGCGATGCCCAAGCGGCCCTGAAAACCAACAGGGCGAATCGGGACCGGTATAGAGATCATCAGTCGCTGATGGGCAAAAGCCTGACGCGTTCCAAAACAAAAAAACGTCCCTCTAAAAAGAGACATTCCACACAGCAAATAGAGCTGGCATCCAAAAACATTCAGGACTATTACCGTGCAGAGCGCATCAAACAAGTGGTGGCTTTTCTCCTCACCACCATTCTTCTAATATGGTTAATCCTGTCCATTTTTTAAACCTATTTAGTGCCACTTAGAAAACATGCAATCTATTGTCATTCAGACCACTATTGTTGATAACTTGTTCGAATCTATACAGACTTTTTGTCGTGTTCCCATATAAAAATTCTTAAATTCAGGGTGTTAATGATTTGAGATTCGCCTATTTTGGTTTAAACGGTAAAAGATGTTCAGAAATGAGAAATAGATTCGCACAACAATTATCGCTAGGGCAAAAGCCCATTGAAGAAACTTGGATCAACCCCAAGAGCAAAAATGCCATAGATGAACTACTGGCAGCGCTGAAAGAAATCTATTGCAACAAAGAATATAATGAGAAAATATTCAGCATCTTGGATAAGCACATCAGGTCGGGGAAGAAAAATACTGGCAGAAAAGGTTTAGATCTGTGGGTTGTTTTTGTGTTGGCCCAATTGCGATTATGCCTGAATATCAGTTATGAAATGGTTCATAATTTGGCCAATAACCACCATGCTTTGCGTTATTTGATGGGTATTGAGCGTGACTTTGGCTATGAGCGAATAGAGATTGAGTATCAAAATATCTACGACAATGTGTCTGCGCTCAGTGATGAGATGATCATCGAACTCAATGCTGTAATATTAGAATTTGGGCACAACGAAGTGTTTAAAAAAAAAGAAAAAACAGCATTGCGCTTAAAGTCCGATAGTTTTGTGATAGAAAGCAATGTTCATTTTCCAACAGACTACAACCTGCTATGGCACTGTGCCCGGAAATGCCTTGATGCCGTATCCGTATTTTTCAAAAAATATGAGACTATTAATCGGTGGCGTAAGCTACCCAATTGGAGATATGAGATTAAAGGTCTGATGCGAGAACTGGGAAAAGCATCAGCCAGTGGAGGCAAGAATAAAAAGGACAGAATGGAGTATGCCGCCAAAAGATACCTGACAAAAACCAGGGCGTTATTGAAAAAACTCAATGAAAGCCTCCCTGATTTCCCGCTCTATGACATGCAAGACCTATCGCTTATGATAACGATCGAACACTTTGTGCCATTGATGGAAAAGCATATTCAACTGGTCGATAGGCGCATTCTTAAAGGAGAAACAATACCGCATGAAGAAAAGCTGTTTTCCGTATTTGAAACATATACTGAATGGGTGAAGAAAGGCAAGTCGCGCCCCAATGTTGAATTGGGTAAGAAACTATTAATAACCACTGATCAATATAATCTCATTGTAGATTACCAAATTTTAAATGACCAACAGGATCGAGATGTTGTTTTAGAATTAGCAGGTAGAGTTTTGGCCAGCCACACCGTGGCTTCATGGAGCTTTGACAAAGGTTTTTGGGCAAAAGAAAACAAAGAACTACTTCAACTGGAAGTGCCCAAAGTCGTTTTACCCAAACTTGGCAAACTCAACAAAACTGAAAAAGATGAAGAGAGAAGCCGGGCCTTTAAAAGGCTAAAGAATCGGCATAGTGCCATAGAATCGAATATTAATGAATTGGAAAACAGAGGACTTGATCGTTGTCCAGACCGAGGGATATTGCATTTCAACAGATATGTAAGCCTTGGCGTGAGTGCATACAATCTCAAGAAGATAGGGCGACAGATACTCAAGTTTAAAAACGAGGAGCGCCCTGTTAAATTTGCAGCTTAGGGGGTACCGATTTGATTTTTTTGATGGGGATGGTATGTTTGGTCCCATCTTATTGAATATAATTTTCTGCAGTTAAATGCAGAAGTAGCCTGGTTGCACTAAAATTGACTAGTAAGAAGAAAAACGAACCTATATTAGGTAAAGAAATGACATAGTCTCAGATTGCAAAATCTGGATCAAAACGGACACCCATTCCGTTTTAACAGATCAATTTTCATAAAATCGCTTGTTTTCTTAGATCCACTATTTAAAACACTTTTAACATTATTGGACGGATGCCTGCAGAAAACACCCGTTATTTAGCTCCCAAGGCTGATTCAATCTACGTTTCCAGATGACTGGGTAACACATCCAGGTCTCCCGTTAACGTATACAGCTCATCGGGAAATGTTTCCGGATCATCGGGAAACTTATCCCGGTGCCCGGTATGCGAAAAATACTCTGATTTAAACCTCTTTTTGTGAAATAGGAACACTCAAAACGCGCTGAAAAAGCAAACGAGTCATCTGTTAACGTTAACAGGTGAGCCGGATAATTATCCCGATGAGCGGGAAACTTATCCCAGTCATTGGTGAACGCTGCCGAGTCACCGGAAAACGTTAACGGCTCATCGGGATAGGAAAAATTGTTACTGGAAAAAGCTTTCCTTTTCGGCTCATTACCTATGGACAGGCTTATTCAAGCCCTCCCGGATAGTAGTATGGATCAGACTGGACCATCGACTTCAACCATCGTTATTTAGGTAATTGGCCCAGAAACCGGACAATGGTGCGGTGGAATTTATGAAAGCCGGCCACCGGTTCAGCGAACATGAAAATGCATTTTTTATGAATAATTTCTTTATCAAACTCTTCAGCCACTTTTAAAGTCTGATCCGTATCAGCGTGCTGCTGCACCCAAATATTTTTGATCCCTTTATTGATGGCACTGCGCAATACTTCATCGGTTTGAGTTTTTGGCGTGACAATGAGCAAGCTTTCCACCTCTTCGGGTAACGCCTGCACAGAGGCATAACAGTGTTCGCCATCAATCTCCTCCACATTAGGATTGATGGGAAGAACATCATAGCCGCTTTTTTTCAGGTCGTTGTAGACCATCCGGCCAAACTTTTTATCCTGTCGGCTCACACCTGCAATGGCAATACTTCCGGCGGAAAAGAAGGCATCGATTTGAGATTTGCTGGTTTTCATATCTAATAATGTTAATGATTAACTGACTACAGAACCCTAAAAGTGGAGATCTATCGAACTACCTATCCATTATTTTTAGAACTTAGTATTCCTTTAGGGACATGGTATCCACCTCAAGTCCTTCTTCCATCCAGACGGCCAGGCCCCCTTTCAATTCAAAAACGGTGGTAAATCCCTGCTCTGCCAACACTTTTACAGCGCGTTTAGACCGGTCGCCAATTTCACAATACACAAACAATGGCCGGTCTTTTGGCTGATCCTTCACCACCTTTAGCAATTCCTCTTGCGACACGGCTAACACCGCGTCTTTCAGCCGGTAATCCTCAAATTTGTAGTCCGGCCGCGTATCAATAATCAGCGCATTGGGATGCTGGGATAAAGCCTCGTGAAAAGCCAAGGGGGCTAATTTTTTTACTGATTTCTGCTGACCACTGACATCCGCCAAGAGCCCTCCCCCAAGAAAGATCATCAAAACCATCACCCATCCTGCCATGCCCAACTGCTTACCTACTTTTCCTTTCATATGCCTTACATATCAACTTGTTCCAGTCTTTTTTCAATCTGTTTATGAAACTGATCCAAGGTTTGTTTCCGTGCTTCTTTCAGGGCATACTCATAATTACCGGGTCGCATGCCGCGGATACCATTCAATCCATCCGAAAAAATCTCGGTTTGTGTAGCATTTTCAATAATTGATATGGAGAAATCGGCAAAGACCAGATACACTGAATAGCCTTGCCCTTTCTTTTCCTCACCGGCCACAAAATCAGATTTCACTTTTACCACAAATTCGGCCTCCTCCTGGTTAGAAGTAAACGTGAAGAAATTCTCGTTTAATTCTGTTTTGATCATATTGGAAAAAGGGCCACTGGTCGACTCTTCTCCAAATATATTCTCTTCCATAATCAAATAGGCCTTGGACTTCTGTATCTCCAATGCGATACGGCCGACCGGCATCAGCTTGCCCGGGAAGAACACCTGCAACAACTTCTTGACCTCTTCATCGGTTTCCTGGTTCATCACATGGCTGATGTCAAAAACAGCCGTAATTTCCTGGATTTTTCGCTTTGAAATCAGACGGGTCACTGATACCTGTGCATATCCATCCTGGTTGGTGGTGGTTTCCGCCGTTAAGATGCCCTCTCCTTTGGAGAATGAAAATTGCAGGGGAAAATTACGCAGGGGCATCATTTCACCCCGGTCTGATCGGAACAGTGCGTTCACACCAATGGGGACTTCCAGATCCTTGGAGAATTGGATCTGATAGGCCGATTGCACCGGCACCAACTCCACCCGCCGAAACACCTCCTGAATGGCACCAAATAGTTCCGTTCCCACATTGTAGGTGCCATCAACAGTGCGATGGGTTAAATCATCTTCCAGATGGTCTTTTATACTGATTACAGCCTTGGCCAGGTAATTCAAGGCTGCATACGCATCATTCTGAGCCATGGCCTTTTTAGCATCGTCATAATAAGCGGTGGCCATCATTTTAGCACGGTCTAATTTTTGCTTCTTACGCTGGTCATATTTCAGCTTCGACAAGCGGGTCATCACCCAGTACTCTTTTCGATCTTCCCAGGTAAGAACATCATAGCCTTCCAGCGACTGCTCGACCGAGGTTTGAACCTTTGCTTCATATTCCTCGCGAAATTCGAAATTGTTCTCAAATTGATGCAACACCGAATTGGAAGATATGGTGACCTGAATTTCACTACTCATCTCCCGGAGGGCCTTACTCCGAGCCTCCCGTTTATAATCCATTTCACCCCCGCTTTTTTCAGTCATTCCAATGCCGATGTAAAAGTCCGGATCATTGGGCCGTTGTTTAACCCAGTCAGGTTTCTTTTTGGCAGCTGCATTCAATGGCAATAAGCAGGCCATTAACAAGATGATAAAAGTATAAACCGATGTCTTCTTCATAGTTGTTAAGATTAGATCTTCTTTTAGTATTCGTGAGGAATGCATGATTCCATCAGTCATTTTCAGCATTTAACAAGTGATCCACCTGACGATAGACCAGATCCGGCTCAAACCCTCTGGATTGACCAAAGCGAACCAGGGCTGCTTTGGTTTGCCAAACATCTTTATGTTTTATCTGACGTCTTTTAGTATCCAATAATTCGGCCAGTTTTTCACTATAAGTGTCGTCATCCAGAGCTTGCAGGGCCGCCTCCATACTGGTACTATTCACTTCCTTTTGTCGCAGCTGCCACCTGATTTTTATACGCCCCCAACCATTAAACCTGAATTTATCACGCACATAAAAAGCGGCAAACCTATCTTCGTCAATGAATTTTTCCTTGATCAGGTAGGCAATGGCTGTTTCAGCTTCTTGCGGAGACAGCTCCCATTGAAGGAGCTTCTTTCGAATCTCAGACACACAACGTTCTTGTCGCGAACACATATCAGCTGCACGATGAAGCGCTTTTTGATACTCCATCAACTATCTTATATAAATTCCTTTCACGTTCACAAACTCTTTCATCCCGTAATGGGATAACTCCCGCCCATAGCCACTTTCTTTCACGCCACCAAACGGCAATCGTGGATCGGACCGAACAAAATCATTGACAAAACAACATCCGGCATCCAGTTCATATTCGGCAATGCGTCGTCCCCGGTCCAGATCCGCAGTAAACACGGCCGCTCCCAATCCAAACACCGTATCGTTGGCCACTTTAATCCCTTCCTGCTCATCTTTCACCCGGATTAACGATGCCACCGGACCAAATAATTCCTCATGGTATGCCGCCATCCCATGCTGCACATTACCTAATACAGTGGCCGGATAATAGGCGCCGGGATGATCCGGAATATACCCTCCCGCCAACACTTTAGCCCCTTTACTGAGGCTCTTTTCCACTTGCATGTGTAAATCTTCCCGCAGATTATACCGGGCCAGCGGACCCATATCGTACTTTTCATTAAACGGATCTCCCATGGTTACCTGGCGCATGCGGTGAACAAACTGTTCGGCAAAAGCCTCATAAACCTGATCCACCACGATAAAGCGCTTGGCCCCGATGCAACTTTGTCCGGCGTTCAGGATACGCCCCGCCACACAAGCATTCACAGCCTGGTCCAGATCGGCATCTTCCAAAATCAGGTAAGGGTCACTGCCTCCTAATTCCAACACACATTTTTTCAGGTGTTTTCCTGCTATGGACGCTACCTCTTTACCGGCAGGCGTACTGCCTGTGAGCGTAACTGCCTTCACGCGCTTATCAGAGATAATCTTCTCGACCTTTCGACTGCTCACTAACAACGTTTTAAACGCCCCGTTGGGAAAACCGGCTTCACTAAAAATTTCCTCAATGCCCAGGGCACAACCCGGCACGTTCGAAGCATGTTTCAATAAGCACGTATTTCCAGCCATTAAAGCCGGTGCTGCAAAGCGAAAAACTTGCCACAAGGGAAAATTCCAGGGCATGATGGCCAATACCGGGCCAATGGGCTGAAAGGACGCAAATGATTGGGTGACTCCCATATCAATGATCTCTTGCTGAAGGAATTTCCCCCCATTTTCGGCATAATATTCGCAAACCAATGCGCACTTTTCAACTTCAGCTCTCGCCTCTTTAATGTTCTTGCCCATTTCAACAGTGATGTTAAAGGCGAGTCCTTCCTTTTTATCACGTAACAGCCGAGCCGCTTCCAATAATAAATGTGCCCGCTGGTCAAACGCTGTTGTTTTCCAGGTGAGGAAAGTGCTATAACAAGCTTCAATGGCTGTATTTACTTCCTCTCCATGATACTCTTCATATTCTCTAACAATTTCACCGCTAGCCGGATTTATACTTTTTAAATACATGGTTAACCAAATTAAGGAATTCAGTTAAAATTAGTGTTAAATCATCAAGCGGAAAAAAAACTTCGGGATTTTCTGAATATTTCGCCTTAACTTTAATTGGCAATGATGGAAAAGAGGATGGATAGCGATCAACAAAAACCGATTCCCAAGTCGTTCACATGGGGTCAGATACACCGTATCATTGGTGTTTTGGCAATCCTCTTCTCACCCAATGCCTGCTTTGGTCAGAAGACCACAAACAGTCCCTATTTTCTATCTTTTTCGGGACAATATGGGAAATTTCAGGTACATACCAAATCCTTATCTCCCTTCAATGGAACTCACCCCAGAGGCCTGGAACTGGAATTGAGCCGGCTTTTCTATACACCTGAAATTCACTCTCAATGTGGTTGTTATGCAAAAATCGGATTAGGTCTCAACTATTATGACTTTAACCATCCTGATTTAGGTCAGGGCGTTACTGCTGTTTTCTATGTAGAACCATTCTTTAAGGCCAAGGGAAAATTTCGTTTTTCACTGAAAGGCGGAACAGGTCTCGCTTGGCTCAACCATCCCTATGATGAAAACACAAATCCACAAAACCTGACCTACAGTTCTAATCTGAGTTTCCCGTTGTTCATTGGCTTTAGCACCTATTACTTTTTCAATTCCTCCTGGGCCATAAAAAATACTATTGCCTTTCAACACCTCTCCAATGGAGGCATTAAACAGCCCAATCTGGGAATCAATTATCCAACGGTTTCCTTAGGATTGGAACACGCCCTGCAACCCTATCGTGTACCCGCCGTTCCGGTACCTCAACCGTTCACCAAAGAAAAACAGACAAGTCTGGAATTGGGATTCACCTTGAAAGAAGATACAACGCACACAAATAACCGAATCGTCATAAGCATCCATCCTAATCGCAGTCATCAATTATCCAGAGTGAATGCTATAACTTATGGCATGCTATTGGAATATGAACAACAAGAAGCTCCTTCAATAAGTGAAAAACTGAGGACTGGCATCCTCTTTGGAAATGAGTTCTTGATGGGAGAGTTTCGCTTCGGACAGCAAATCGGGGCCTACCTCTACACAGGTTATTCCGCCCCGAGCCTCATTTTTCAAAATTACTATCTAAATTACCGTTTCTCTAAACATCTGTTGGTAGGAACTCACCTTAAAGCACATGGCCGCGTAGCAGAATATATCAATATAAATGTGGGCTATGTATTTTAAGTGGATTCTTCCACACGCTCCCACTCCACTTTCCGGCCTAATACTGAAATACCAATGTATCCTTTCACATGCAGGACATCCGTACCCTTCTCGAACCACATGTAGCACTTGTACGTATTGCCGGTTTGAGGATCGTATATGGTGCCGTCGACCCACTCTTTATCATCCGGATTATATCTAAAGCCATCCAGCAACTTAAGTCCTAGCAGCTGCCTTTTTTTAAGCGTCTCATCCGGATTATTCTTGTCACATTTGACTCGACCATCTGCCTCACTGGGCTTCCTTAGCCACACAATCGCTCCTTCGAAGGTGCCTGCTGTTGTTTTTCGAATTTCAATTCTGGAATCGCGATCCTGCGTCAACCAGATCCCTTCCACACTCCCTGCATCTTGGGCATATACCATAACCGCAAATGCACTTAATAAAAGTGGTACTAAAAATCGCTTCATATATCCAATGGTTTACCCCAATATACGAAAAAGCTTGTGAATTGTTAATCCACAAGCTCAATTTTTAGGGCAACTGTTGTCACTTAATTAATCGTTGGCAAATCGCTTTACATTAGTAACTAATTGCTCAGCAACCTGATGAATAACGGCTATGTGGTTCTCTCCGGCACCAGATGAAGCGGTAATGACCTTATCTCCAGCTTTGATAAACCCTTGCTCAATAGCTTCAATCAGGTTCGTGGCTGAAGCTGCTGTAGCAATGTTTCCATATTTCTCAAACGATTGATAAAACTTCTCCTCTGGAATGCCAATGGCATTTCTCCAGGCATTACCGGCCCAGGCCACGGGTTGATGCGTCACAAAAAAGTCGATTTCATCAACCGACAGTTCCGCCTTACCCAATGCTTTGGTTACCACTTCCAGCATATCACCTTCGGCATTCTTGGCGATTTCTTTACAAGCATCCATGTTATGAAATGTTGTTACTAACTGACGTGCATCCGGACCGGTATGAAATCCTTTGTATAACATTGGCTCACGCAGTTCATAGATGATGCCATCATGCCGGTCACCATGACTGGTGGAGTGTGAGCTGATGTAACCCGCATCGGTTGCAGAGATAATACCTGCCACCGCAGCATCTCCACAATCCGGACTGAAATAAGTCGTTTTATCACCCACATGGCTATCAATGAATGAGGACACAATCAGTACATTTTTTTTAATACCTGCCTTCACCAACGCAACCGCCACTTCAATCATAGACACAAATGATGAACAACACGTATCCACCGCATAAGCACCTGCTTTTTTCAAGCCTAATTTATGCTGGACAAGCGATACATTTTGAGGAAGCGGATGATCTGGCACCTGAGAATGCGCCAGTACCAGGTCAATATCGTCCTGCACCAATCCGGATCGTAATAAGGCCATTGAACCAGCCAGTACCTCAGCATCTGAAGGTAACATAGGGTGTGGTTTAATGCTTTCTCTTAGCGATACGGGATCCATGGGTACCCGACGACGTTCTTTTGTGCCTCGGAATGGTTCAGCTTGCTGCTTTGGTGGCAATGATTTAACCCATGCTTCAAACCATGGTTGACTTTCCCAGCCTTCATAATTAGTTTCAATGGTTCCCGGTAATTTCCCCGTTTGTTCCATTTCATCGATGTATGCACCTGGAAATTCCACATTATTGCGCAAAAAATCTACTAGCGCCGGTACCATGCGCTGCTCAATTACGCCTCCAGGATGATATCCTGCAAGACTAATTAATCCTACTGTTGAATTCATTTTAATACGTTTAGATTCTGGTCTCTCCTGACGAGAAAGGCCTACAGGATCACGAAGCTATATAAAACACTGGACTTTCAAAAACATAGTTTTATACTTTGATTCCTTTAGAAGAATATTATTATAATATTGAGCAACTGAATACTTAGCACTAGCAAGTGATTTTCAAAAAATAAAAAACCGCTGATAATGATGTTATTACATAAACCTTAAAATTTCACTGGTAATTTAACAGGAATATGGATCCTAGTCTGAATGAATCAGTATAACAACCTCATGTTCCATCCTTTAACGGCACACTTGCGAGCCATGAACAGTTCACGAAATGTTGATAAAAATTCTAAAAAAAAGCAGCCAAAATCAGGCTAAAGCATCAAATGAGACACTCCCATCATCCCAACTGCAAGTCTAAAATTATGGCTAAGGACCGACTACTTTAAAATTTTACGGTACCGGATCATGTCCATGCCCTCCCCAAGGGTTACAACTCAAAATGCGCTTAATAGATAGCCAAAGACCTTTTATCGGTCCATGCTTTCGAAGAGCTTCTATGGTATACGCCGAACAGCTTGGTGTATATCGACAGGATTGCCCTATAATTGGAGAAATAAACCATTGATAAAACTTAACCGGGAGAATTAATAGAAAAATTAATCCCCTCCGCAATGAATGCCACAATTTATATAATAAAGTGTGTTCATTCATGACTTTGCTCCTTAATGGTGGTGACCGTTTCGACTATTTTACGAAGCGCTTTTATCATGCCCTTTTCTATGTCGGCAAATTTCATTGTTTCAGAGGGTAAATAGATGAACGCAATAGCATAGTTATCTTCCTGTTTCTTTAGAACATCTGTCAGAATATGCTTATTCAAACGGTAGGCTTCTCTTATTTTGCGCTTTAGCAAATTTCGTTTATTAGCCCTCTTGAACCTTTTTTTGGTCACACTAATGAGAACTTGCGCAGGTGGAGCCGGTACTTCGGTTGGCAATTTTAATATTGAAACGCGCAGCGGATACTTTACAAAAGATTGGCCTTCAGTAAAAAGCGACTGAATAATATTTCGACTGCATAATCTTTCGGCTTTTTGAAAGCCAAACTTTTTTTCCATACTCAATACTGACAACGCCATTGAAAAAACAATCCTTCCCGCCAAGCGACAGGAAGGATTTACTATATCATAAAAGGAGAGCGCTTACTTTCCTTTATTAATTTTTTTAATGTATTGCTCGAGGGCCATCGTCATCGATGGAGCCTGTGGCATGGGAGCCTGGATATCCAATCTTAATCCGGCATCTTTTACAGCTTTGGCTGTGGCTGGTCCAAACGAGGCAATCTTTGTTTCCTTCTGATCAAAATCAGGGAAATTCTGCAATAATGAAGCAATTCCGGAAGGGCTAAAAAACACCAGCACATCATAATCGATGTCTTTCAGGTCACTCAAATCACTACTAACAGTTTTATAAAGAATAGCTTTGCTATACTTCACCTTGGATTTATTCAATAAGGTAGGAATCTCTTGCTTATGAATATCCGACAACGGCACCAAGAACGTCTCATCTTTGTGCTTCTTCACAACATCCACCAAATCAGCAAATTTACCTGTAGAATGAAAGATCTTACGTTTCCGGTAAACAATGTACTTCTGAAGATAGAAAGCAGTGGCTTCCGAAATACAGAAATACTTCATGGTATCAGGCACAGTGACTCTCATATCTTCAGCGATGCGAAAAAAGTGATCAATCGCTGTGCGACTGGTAAAGATCACAGCTGAGTGATCTAAGATATTCACCTTTTGTTTCCTAAAATCTTTTGCAGGTACCGCTTCAACTTGAATAAATGGCCTAAAATCGATCTTTACATTACTTTTTTCTGCCAAATCAAAATAGGGGGATTTGGGTGTTGTGGGTTTGGGCTGTGAAACCAGAATTCTCTTAATCTTCAATTTGCTTCAATTTTAATTCAACAAAACCTTTAGCCACTTCTAAAAATTCCCTAAAACATCAATACTTTAATAAGTAAGGATAAGGGTAAAATTTCCAGTGCACAAAAATACAAAAACATATAAAATATTGAAAGCGGCGTGCGCAAAATAATTTTTGCTCCCCTAACCAATTGAATGACATACATAAATAAAAAGAGTGCAACCCCAATTTTCAATAAAAATGTGCCGGTCCCCGCATCGACAAAGGGTACTAAACAGACAATGGGCAACAAAATAAGGCCATAAACCTGACTTAGCAACCCGGCATTAAAGAGGTATTCACCCGTTTGCCCCTGTACTTCAAATACTAGTGCCACAAATCGATACATCAATTGCTTTACCAGGAAATAAATCAGTAATCCCCCTAAAACAATTCCAAACAGATAAATTCCCTCGAGCTGCAAATTGGCATGACCAAAGCTTAAAACAAATTCAAAAACCATTAGCGCCGTGCTTAAAAAAAACAAGGCAGTTAATGCAAAAACGGGCTTGTTATTTTGCACATTCACTGTACTGTAAAGTTTCGATGCTGACTGCTGAAACCGAACGGCAGAAAACAACTCATTCAAGTACTTATAGAACGACAGCCTTACGAGTCCCGCAATGATCAGAGCCAACAAGATTAATCCGGACATCCATTCCTTATGACCATCAAATGAACTGGTGTGACGCACCTTCACAACCTCATTTTGTGATCTTACTTCAATACTTTCCCGGACAATAGAATCCTCCATCCCCGCGCGTGAGGCACTATCTTCAACACTCAATGACTGAGTATCTTCAAATCGAGAATTGGATCGTTTTCCCTGCACCATTAAATCCTGATAGAGATCTGATTCCAGATCATCAGACTTAAAACCACTCAGGCTATTTTGAAAAAAGTAATTTCCCGGTACCGTGGCTTTTGCATTCAAATTGAAAGCCGTGGAATCGATTTCTGTTAACTCCGGTTTAATTGCCTTAACAGGCCCTACACTTTTAAGGGTTTGATTTCGCAGATAGGCAGGAACTACTTGCTCAGGCTCCAAGATGGGCGTTCGTAATGATGATTCCATCTTAAGACTATCCTTAACATCAGTCTGTTGAAGAGTAACAGTTTGCTCCTGAAAAGATGGACATGCATCTAATGAATACCTCATTCGTATCGCTTTTTTACAAAAATAGGTAAAATGATTGTGAGAACCGATTAGACTGCTGCAAAACGGATGGCTTCCTTGTCCCATTCAGGCGCTTCCCGGATGGCTTTCACCACTTCATCGGCCTTTTCCACAACTTGCCAGAGCTGTAAATGTGCCTCTCTCATAAAGTGTTCCTGCACCATCTTATCCATCATCTCCAATATAGGATTAAAAAAACCCTTGGTATTAACCAGTATAATTGGCTGATGAAAAAGTCCTAATTTCTTAAGAGATACAACCTCAAAGAGTTCCTCCAGTGTGCCTGTCCCCCCGGGCAATGCGATTACAGCATCCACTTGCTCCACTAAAAGCGCTTTTCGCTGCGCCATGGTATCCACATGTATCATATTCTTAACCCCCGGATGTTCCCATTCCACTTCCACCATGAAACGCGGGATAATGCCTTTAACGGAACCTCCAGCCTCCAATGCTGAATCAGCAATGGTTCCCATTAAACCAACGGCTCCTCCTCCATAAACAATCCCATAATTATTGGCAACTAATGAATTTGCCAAAGCCTGGGCTTCAGTCGTATATACTTCAGATACTTTGGAGCTGGAGGCACAAAATACACAAACTTGTTTCATATAATTTCAGGATTAATCTAAGCAGAATCACCCGCACACCAAGCAGCTGCTCCTAATAAAACCACATCTTTTAATATACTCTGACCCAATTTCGACAACTCCGGAAAGCCATATCCCGTTTGCCAAACATACCCGGAAGTAAACAACATGGTAACGCTCAGCAACAGAACCACAACAGCCACCAGGCTACCGACAAAGGAAATCTTTCGTCCTACGGGCTTCAAGGCAATCAACAGACCAATAGCCATTTGCAAATAAGCTACTATTTGAGAAAAAGCATAAGGTGTAACATATTTTAGCAACCCTCCAAATACAGATGAATTGGACAGCACTTCCCCCATGTAATCCGCTTCAGAATTTTTCAGTTTAAGCAGACCGAGCCAAATAAACACAATTGCAAGTCCATATCGCAAAAGAAACTGTCCAACTAATTTGAATATTTTAGCCATCATACCTTTAAGTTTAGGTTGTAGACACGAAAAGTAATCATTCCTTTTTAAAAAATTGAAATTCCCGTTTTTGTCGTAAACAATTCTAATGCTTTGACTCCAGCCAGAGAATTACCATGCCGGTCCAAACCGGGACTCCACACCCCAATGGACATATATCCCGGAATTATAGCCGCAATCCCACCACCAACACCGCTTTTCCCAGGCAGTCCCACGCGAAAGGCAAAATCACCTGCTGCATCATACATGCCACATGTGAGCATCAAGGAATTGACGCGCTTTGCCTGACTACTGGTTAAATACACCTTCCCGCTTATGGGATGCTTGCCATGATTGGCCAAATACAAAAACGCATGGGCCAGATCAAAACAATTCATTCGCACGGAACAATGTCCAAAATAAAAGTCTAAAACATCCTGAACTTCTGCTTCCATGTTGCCATAGCTTTTCATAAAATGAGCCAATGCTGCATTCCGATGACCGTGGTCTTTCTCCGATTGAAACACGCTCATATCCATTTTCAAACCAGCATTACCCGAGATCTCACGCATGAAATCCATGATCATACGTGTTGGGTCTGAAAACCGGGATACAATACAATCAGCCACCACCAAGGCTCCTGCATTAATAAATGGATTGCGGGGCTTCCCGGCTTCATGCTCCAATTGCACCAATGAATTAAATGGATTTCCGGAAGGCTCCTTGCCCACTTTTACCCACAATTGGTCACCCCATTGGGCAAAAGCTTTAGTGAGGGCAAACACTTTCGAAATACTTTGGATGGAGAAATCGTCCCGACTTTGTCCGGTTTCAAATGTTTGTCCATTGAGTAAAGTCACGACCATTCCAAATTGCTCCGGCCTCTCCTTCCCCAATTCTGGAATGTAATCCGCCACTTTACCCTTTGATAAGAGAGGGGCCACTTCTTCTCTGATTTCATTGATAATCGCCTGAAGAGGCAATTTTGAAACTTGCATATCACCGTAGAAGAATCCAGACATGGTGCTATTTACTTTTTAGAATGAAATGGGATTTGGTATTCGATGGTATAGGTAAATGACAAATTTGTTTCATTGTCCCGGTGCCCATACCCAGGCACCGTATATGGTTCCAGAACACTCTCTGAATTGACAGCTAATAAACGTTTTAACCGAACCGTCCATCCCATATAAAAATTCTTCATCACTTCAGAGCGTAACCCAAAAACAAACTCTACCCAATGGGAGTTTACCGAACTCAAGGGCAATCCTATCTCATTAATGTAATCTCCCCAATAAGCATCGTCCACCTGATAATAGGGGCTCTCGTGCTTTTGAAAGCCGGCACCATATCTTATCCCTGCTAAAATATTATCGTTATTCCCAATCTCTTCGACTTTAAAAAAGTTATAATCCAGCCCTACCCGTAAAAATGTGCCATCGGACTTATAATGATACTGATCCTTCTTGAAATCAACATGTTCAAACCCGACTTCCCCCACCATTTGCCATTTCTGGTTAAACACATAGCGTGCATTGGCTTCCAAACCAATACGCTCCTTTTCAAAAAGCTGAACAATAAAAGGTGCCAGGTTAATACCTGCTGAAATACCACTCACCTTTGGCTTAGGTGAATCGATTTCTGCCTGTTGACCCCAACAAACGAAAAAATTACAAACAAGACTAAGGCTGAATATATATTTTAACATTTTTGATATTTTCTCCATATTTTACATGCGGATAATCTATTCGAACGGTATCAATGATTTCTGTTGTATATCTCATACTATCTATGATCATATTATAAAACATGCCACATTCTCCTGAAATAAACACCAACTCCTTGCTGTGATAGAAGATGATCATATCTTCGGTAATGTCAACGTTATCTCCTATTTTTCTTTTTTGTTGAATAATAAAGCCTGTTGAACCTGATTGTGAATCACCATGAAAATCAAGCGGTAGAAAAAGCTCTTTTACCTGAGCACTGTCATAAGGTAAAAGCAGATCGGAATTATCAACGCCCTGCACATAGATACCCGATAAAGTAGTATCCTCTTCTATAGAAACGCTTCGGGAGTACAAACCCACTTGCACGGCATTTTGATTGGATAAACAAAAGTCATCGTTGGTACAGCTCCATATGAATACTATAGAAACAACAACAAAGCCAAAATATTTTATCTTCATAGAATGCTATTTGCATACAAAAATAACAGGATCCAATCAAAAAGGAGATTCTTTTTTAAAATAATACGAATGCAGTGTAATTATCAATTCCTCGACTATGTTCGATAACGGACGCCTATATGTACGTCTTCGAACAGCACTTTCAAATCGAAACCACCAACTACACACTCTATATCTGCCAATTAACACCTTAGGCACTTTAATTGCTAGGCTTCAGCTCGTAAATTTATTAACTTAAATCAAAAGTATAGTGAGCATGAAAAAACTGTTTTTAACCCTTGCTTTGCCAATTTTTGCAGTTGGTCTTAGCACTGTGTTTGCCCAGGCAAACAAAATTAGTTTTGAAGAATATGACTTAGACAATGGGCTTCATGTTATTTTGCATGAAGATAATACGACACCCATTGTTACCATCGCCGTGATGTATGATGTGGGTTCCAAACACGAGCGTCCTGACCGTACCGGATTTGCCCATTTCTTTGAGCACCTGATGTTCGAAGGCACTGAAAACATTGATCGTGGTGAATACTCCAAATATGTGGAACGGGCGGGTGGTACCCTGAACGCCAACACCTCAACAGATCGCACTTACTACTATGAAATCATGCCCACCAACCAATTGGAACTGGGTTTATGGTTAGAGTCTGAGCGAATGATGCACGCCCGGGTAGATTCGATTGGTATTCAAACGCAAAAAAAGGTTGTTATTGAAGAGAAAAAACAGAGTTACGACAACCGTCCATATGGCAGCCTTATAAGTGAAACCATGAAACGTGCTTTCACCAAACACCCTTATCAATGGACGACTATTGGCGACCCAGCGCACATTATGGCCGCCAAAGATCAGGAATTTGTTGAATTCTGGGAAACTTTCTATGTGCCCAATAATGCGGCCTTAGTAATTGCCGGTGACATCCAGAAAGAAGAAACCAAAGCCCTGATTGAAAAGTATTTTGCATCTATTCCAAAAGGAAAAAGAGAAATAACACGTCCAAATATTGTGGAGCCACCTTTGAATGGTGAAGTACGGGACACTATTTTTGATAACGTTCAGTTGCCATTGATTGTGCAAGCCTACCGGACACCTGCCATGGGAACAGAGGACTATTATGCATTGGATATGTTGAGTACACTTTTGTCGCAAGGTAAGAGCTCCCGATTCTATAAAGCGTTGGTTGATGATCAGCAGAAAGCGTTAGAAGCAGGTGCCTTCCCAATGCCATACAGAGATCCGAGTGTTGCTTTAGCTTACGCATTACCAAATATGGGCGTTGATTGTGCCGACCTGGAAGCGGCTATGGATGCTGAGATTGAGAGGGTGAAAACCGCTATGATCTCAGAGAATGAATTTCAGAAATTAAAAAACCAATACGAAAACCAGATTATCTCATCCAATACAAAAATTGCTTCGAGAGCCGAAAACCTGGTAACCAATTACGTCTATTTTGGCAATACCGATCTGATAAATAGCGAACTGGACAAATATCTGGCCGTTACACGTGAAGACATGCAACGCGTGGCGAACAAATATTTAAATAAAGACAACCGTGTGGTTCTTTATTATCTGCCAAAATCACAGCAGAATTAATTCGCATCACTTAACCAATTGATCAGATTAGAAAAAGTAAACTATCATGAAGAAAATAGCATTGATTTTATTAGCAATTGTTTTTGCTTTTAACATACAAGCCCAATTAGATCGGAGCACACCACCACAGGCCGGTCCTGCTCCGAAAATCAACATCGGACAAGCCAAAACCTTTGAACTGAAAAACGGTTTGAAAGTATTTGTAGTCGAAAATAATAAAGTCCCTGTAATATCTTACAGTTTAACGCTGGACATTGATCCGGTATTGGAAGGTGAAAAAGCCGGATATGTAAGCATGACTGGTGATTTATTACGGGCCGGAACAACAACTCGTTCCAAGGCAGAACTGGATGCTTCCATCGATTTTATTGGTGCCACATTAAGTACGTATCAAAGCGGAATTTTTGCACGCTCTTTGAAAAAACATTCCAATGAGTTATTGGACCTGATGACTGATGTGTTGTATAATCCCGCCTTTCCTGTTGAGGAATTGGACAAAAACAAAAAACAAACATTAACCGGTCTGAAGTCTCAGAAAGATGACCCCGGAGCCATCGCTTCCAATGTGGCGTCTGTATTGCGATACGGCAAAAACCACCCTTACGGGGAAGTAATGACCGAGGCAACTGTTGAGGCCATCACTATTGACGATTGCAAAAACTACTACCATACTTATTTTCGTCCGAATGTCGGTTATTTAGTTATTGTGGGTGATATCACTGTTAAAGAAGCCAAGAAACAAGTAAAACAATATTTTGCATCCTGGGAGGCTGCAGAAGTACCGGCTCACAACTATGAATTTCCCCAGTCATATAGTGCTCCCAAAGTTGCTGTTTCCAACAAGGATGCTGCTACTCAATCGACCATCAACCTGACTTATGCGGTTAATTTAACGCCTGGGCATACTGATGAAATCAAAGCCAAAGTGATGAATCAGGTATTGGGAGGTGGATCCTTCAGTGCACGCCTGTTCCAAAACTTACGTGAAGATAAAGCCTTTACTTATGGAGCCTATTCCAGTCTACAAAGTGATGAGTTGGCCGGTCGTTTTACAGCCTCATCTCAAGTAAGAACCAGTGTCACTGATAGTGCGTTCACTGAAGTATTGTACGAAATGAACCGCCTGCGTGATAAGTTGGTTGCAAAAGAGGACTTACAGCTGGTGATTAATTCCATGATGGGACAATTCTCCCGTTCTTTGGAAGATCCTCAAACAGTTGCCCGCTTTGCTTTGAACATTGAGAAATATGGTTTGCCAGCTGATTACTATGAAACCTACCTGGAAAAACTTGCAGCGGTTAAGCCGGAAGATGTAAAAGCCATGGCTGCCAAATACCTCACTCCGGAAAACGCGATTATCCTGGCTGTAGGCGATGTTTCTAAAATTAAAACTTCGCTGAAGAAGTTCAGCAAAGATGGCCAGGTAGATATGTATGATTTCTACGGAAACGAAGTAAAATCAATGCCTTTGCCCGCCGGATTAACAGCAAATAAAGTCATTGAAGACTACGTGAAGGCTTTGGGTGGTTGTGAAGCCCTTAAAAACGTTAACGATGTGGCCATGAATGCGACCATGAAAATTCAGGGTATGGCCATGGAAATAGTATCTTACCAGCGTCAACCAAACCAATCCTGCGTTGAAACCAAAATGCAGGGCAACGTGGTGTCCAGGCAAGTCTTTAATGGAGAAGCTGCCAAGGTAATGAGTCCAATGGGTGAGCAAAAAATTGAAGGCGACATGTTGGAAAAAATGAAATACGACTCCTACCTGTTCCCGGAATTACAGTTCGCTGAACTTGGTTTTACCACTGAGTTACTTGGTGTGGAAGATGTAGAAGGTCAGGATGCCTACAAATTGAAAGTAGTATCTCCGGCAGGAAGCGAAAAAACAGTTTACTTTAGCCGGGAGTCTGGTTTGAAATTAAAAGAAGTATCCCAGACACCTCAAGGAAATATGGCCACATTGATCACTGAGTACATGGATGTAAAAGGCATTAAATTTCCAAAAACAATGAATCAAACCTTTGGACCTCAATCCTTCGATGTAACTTTCGAAACCATTAAAGTAAACGAAGGCATCGAAGCATCTATTTTTGAGATTTAATTACCTCAATTATTGATATAATAATCCTTTCAGGGTAGCCGCTTGGCTACCCTTTTTTTATAACTCACCGCCTCTGGCTTTAATCAAATCCGTGAGAAACGGTTTATTCAAAAAACTTTGATCATCCAACCTGCATAAATTCTCATACATGGGCAAATTAACGGTAAAACCTAATAAATGCGCAGGCAAATAGCGGCGCATGGCCAAATCCGTGCCACTCACCACCGCTTGCGGAAAGGCGCTTTCAGCTAAGGGCAATAACTCCATACAGCCGGAACCAAAAGGGGCATAAACAGGCGTGGGTTCATTTGCATGATGAAAAAAGTTGGCCCCTATTATCAAAGCGCTTAACTGATCGGCATTGACAAAAAAAGTAACAGTTTTTAAATAGGGAAAAGCTTCTTCTTTAATAGGTCCCATGTATAAAAACCCATTCTGGGGTATGTACGGATGTTCCTGATCAAGCCATAGACGCATGTCCTGATCGGCATGCTTCAAGCCTTCCTCATCCCTTAAAAACCGCACAAATTGTTCCCTGGTACGTCCCTCTTTACCAAACCACCAATATCCGCAACCACCACATCCAAAATTGTATTGAGAAAGTTCTAAAGCACCCCCTTTCTTCCAGGCATTAAAAAAAGCAAACATACATGTGTGACGATCTTTTGAAGGCACCAGTAGTTGATCAAAACAATCCAGCTTTGGCGCATCATATACACCAACAATTGGCGAGACAATAGATAACTTCTCTACCAGGTAACCGGGAAATTGAAATGCATTCATCAGTATGAGGTTTTAGTTGCACGACTAAAATACTAAAGCCTTTTGACGATTTCAAGTTGTCCAATTCATAGGTGCTTGATTAATGGCATCACCCCAACAATAACATTGTCAAACCTCATCGCATCGTCAATCGAAATAAATCCACTATTTTTAAAGTGTCAACTAAATTTTAAACCATGAACTTTGTTAAACCACTGGGATTACTAATTGGTCTCCTCCTCCTCTCATTCAAACCAGCCGATCCACCAACAAAATCCGCCCTGGCCATCCATGAAAAGGCCATCACCATTGATACCCATTGTGATACTCCCATGAAATTTACCCGTTCGGGATTTGACATTGGGAAAGCCCATCCCGCCAATGAAGCACGAGTGGATCTACCTAAAATGGAACAAGGTGGGTTAGATGCCATCTTTTTTGCCCTTTTTACCAGCCAGCGTGAACGCACTGAGGACAACTACCAAACAGCCTATGAATTATCCCATTTAATGATTGATTCGGTCAACAAAGCACTGGATACTTATTCCTGTCAAGCGCAATTGGCCACTTCAGCCAATGATGCTGTTGTATTAAGTCAAGCGGGGAAAAGAGCTATCTACCTGGGCATGGAAAATGGATTCCCATTGGCTAAGGACATCCACCGGGTGGAGGAATTTTACAATCGGGGGGTGCGATACATTACCCTGGCTCATACCTCTAACAATGACTTGTGCGATTCTTCCACCGATAAAAAAGGACCGGAACACAATGGTTTAAGTCCGTTTGGGAAAGAAGTGGTGCATGAAATGAACCGGCTGGGCATGCTCATTGATGTGTCACACATCTCCGACAAAGCCTTTTTTGATGTATTGGCCAACACCAATGCGCCGGTTATTGCATCCCACTCTTCGGCAAGGGACGTCTGCAATCATCCACGCAATATGAGTGACGAGATGATTCAGGCCTTAGCCAAAAACGGAGGTGTGCTTCAAATTTGTATTCTGGGCGCCTACATTCAACCGGAAGACACCACGGCGATGAACTACCTTAAAAAGCAAGAGTTACGGGCTAAATACAACAATTTTGCCTATAAAAATGATGCCGAACGCCAACAGGCCTGGGCGGAATGGGATCAAATCAATCAGGACTATCCACCAATTCTGCCAACAGTAGCAGATGCTGTGGACCACATTGACCATGTAGTCAAACTGGTTGGCATTGATTACGTAGGCATCGGCTCCGATTTTGATGGTGGGGGTGCCCTGCAAGATTGTCAGGATGTTTCTCAATTCCCGAACATCACGCAGGAATTGATTAACAGAGGCTATTCATCGGAAGAAATCGAAAAAATATGGGGTGGGAATTTTCTAAGAGTTTTCAAACAAGTGGAAACAGCGGCCATTTAATCGAGTTTTAGAACAGACAAAAACGCCGGTGAACTGATCGTGCACCGGCGTTTGTTTATTAATCGATTGTATTTTTATCTAGTTCCTTGCCTAATACTTAAAAAAGGCGACTACCTCTTTTAACTTATCCGATAGACCTGTTAAACGCTCCGCGCTATTGGTAAAGTGATGGGCCGCTTCACTGTTTTGCTGGGTCACTTCATTTAATTCCTGAATGGCTTTATTCACCTGCTCAGCACCGGATTGCTGCTCCAAACTGGAGGCTGTAATCTCCTGAACCAGAAGAGCAGTCTTTTCAATATCCGGAATAATTTTCGCCAACTGCTCGCCCGACTTGTTCGACACCTCAACACCCGTATTGGTTAACTCCATAATCTCCACCGCTGCCTTTTGAGAACGCTCGGCTAATTTCTTCACTTCCGAAGCCACGACTGAAAAACCACGTCCATGCTCACCGGCTCGTGCCGCTTCCACTGCCGCATTAAGGGCCAGAATATTGGTTTGTGCAGCAATGTCTTTAATGATCACAATCTTTTCAGCAATGGCATCCATAGAGTGAAGGGCTACTTTGGCGGATTCAAATCCTTCCTTAATACCGGTCACAGCTCTATTGGAAATCTCTTCCGTTTGTTGTGCATTATGTGCATTTTGCTGGATAGTCGCCACCATCTCTTCCATGGAGGAGCTGATCTCCTCTGAGGATGCCGCCTGGTTGGAAGCCCCCCCGGACAGCTCATTGCTGGAAGAAGACAACTCATTACCCGAGCGGTTAATTTCATCCGAACTCTTAATAACATCCAGGATGATCGCCTTCAGATTAGTCACCATCTCTGTTAACGACCGGGCCAACTCACCCATTTCATCATTTTGCTTCATTTCCAGCGTTGCCTTCAAATTTCCTTGTGCGATCTCATGGGCAAATTCCACACTCTGATTGACTGGCTTTACAATTTGACTCGCCACAATAAAGACAACGATATACAGCAAAATCAGCCCAATAATACCCACAATAATACTGCGGTAAAATATTTGATTGGCTTTGGCTAAAAATACATGTTCCGGCACTTCAATACCCATGGTCCACACTTTTTGGATCCCTGGTATTTCAACGGGTGCCATAAACACATAATAGTCTTCTCCATCCCTATTGTTGCGGTAACCGTAAGCAGCCGTCTGCCGGTTGTGAGTTTGCGAGAAGGCATCGTTAAATAAAGCCACATCATAATCCATGTGCTCCCGCATCTTATCGCCATTGAATTTATCATTGGTATGGGCCACAATAGCTGTATCAGCAGCTATCAAATAGGAATTTGCACCTTGGAAGGGATTGATGGTATGGATAATTTCCTCCATGGTCGTCAGACTGATATCCACCGCCACCAGTCCCATGAAATTACCATTTTTCTTAATGGGGCACGAGATGGTGGTCATGAGTATACCCGCCAAATCAGCAGCAGCTTCATCATAGTAGGGATCCCAAATATCATCTTCATTCAGTTCCCTGTTTTGGTAATAGATACTGGTCAGATGATCATTATTCACATCCGCGGTGTCATGCTGTAAACTGATTTGGTTGTTTAAGCGGTAATAAATGTGACGAATACGCCCATTTTTAAGACTATAACCCGGATCAAAAGCCGTCAGCTCCCATGCCATCCAGGAGGTCAAGTAGGCCTCATTGTTCTCCAGCGAACTCAACAGCATGTCACTGTACATCTCGGTCCGATTTTTCACACTGAACCGATCGTACCGCTCATAAATATTTCGAAGGGTAGTGACTGATTCATAAACCCGAATCAGATCCCCCTGAATAATATTTCGCGACTCCAACAGGTTCGATTGAATGATTTCCTTGGCATCGGCTTGTGCATTTTGATGCAGATCACGACTGATAAATCCTAAGGTAATACCATATATAACCGTGAAAGAAGCTAATATATAGAATATAAGTTTTCCTTTAAGTTTTAAGTTCAATTTCACAATAAACGAGATTTGAGTTTACAATGGCTACAATATCTTTCCTGAGACCAAAAGTAATAATTTCTTTTATTCACCAAACAGGTTGCTGTAAAAGTTGATGATCTGATTGTGAACGCCTTCGAATTGTAAGTTTTGACATAAAAGAGCTTACAATATGAGACTAACGGTCCATACATAACATCAGTTAATAGCAGCCTGCAGAAATAAATGAACCAACTTGATTTACAATACACTAATTCGCGTACTCAACTCATGACTCTGCCCTGGGTTCAAATAAATTAAATCATCCATTGCATTAGCCGCCTCCACACACACCATGGAGGCATACTCCCAATCACCCAAATCTTGCATTTTTGTAGCCAGTTCGGCACCCGGATTCCAGACAACAGTGGTTGTACTCCCGGCTTTCTCAACCTTTATTTTACGCTTATATTCCGGATCATCAATAATACAGGTACGCGTTGTCTCCAGATAACACCGGTCAACCTCCCCCTTAAGCGTTAGCAATCCATCCTTCTGAATGCTTTCTCTACGAGTTACGTCATCCATGTAGCGGGTATTGTTCAAACCTTCTATGGAAATTTGCTCACTGTCGCTCACGCGAAAATAAGTATGTAATGCCCCTGTCAAACTGAAGGCTTGAGTACCGGCATTACGGGTCATCAACGCCACCTGTAAAGTTTTTCCAACTGTAATGGTCATTGTGGCTTCAAAAGAAAAAGGCCAGAAGCTGCGTGTCTCTTTGGTATCTGATAAACCCAACTGGAGCCTCACATTCCCATTTTCGGTTTGAGAATGCAGTACCGTCCACTGAGAAAGCCGGGCAAAACCGTGAGAGGGTTTATCCTTTTCAGAGGGATGGCCGCCAAACCAAGGCCAGCAAACAGGAATACCACCACGAATGGCTTTTCCTGCCTGGTAAAAACTGTTCTGACTGACAAACAACAAATCGTTGTGTCCGTTTGGAATGAAACTTAGCACCTGAGCCCCATACAAAGACACCCGAGCAGTTGCATAATCGGAGGTAATTTCTGCTACTACAGAATGGTGGTACTGACGAAAGATAATTCGATTGGTGATAGCATGTTGTTGATTCAGTGATTCAGCTTGCATCGTTATGGTTTTAGCGGTTTATACTTACGCGCTAAAATACAACTATAGCCCCAATTTGGTCGTTTGTCCATAAAAATAAGATCCCAAAGGCAGCAAGCTTTGACCCGCTAACCACCTGGAAAATATTTCATGAATGACCGACAGGCGCTATTGCGGAGCAACGACCGAGAAACCGTTGTGTCCTTTGTATTGACTGACCTCATCGATGAATATTTCCCGATGCGTAATGCCTGCATTCAATGATTTGGTCACCTCCTCTACCCGCTTCCAGCGCCAACAGTAAATACCAAATTTATAGGCACCCCCGTAATCTAAATTTGTATACATGGTTTGTAAGGCACTATTGCTATAAACGACCTCACCATTGGCCCATATTTTAAGCAATCCCTTGGATTTCGACCATTTCACCTGCAACACGATATCCATCCATGTGCCCCTTTTAATCGTTGTTAGCAAATCAGCTCCCGCCCATTTGCTGGCTGTGCTCTCTCCTTCCTGACGGGTTAATGCCATCTGATCGCCATAAACTTCCAAGGCAAAAATGGGTGCACCAGCCGACCCATGCTGCCACTGGGCAAAGGCAAACCGCACATCACTTTCAATGGCCTCGGGAGCAAACACAAAATCTTCGGGGAAGTGGATACTCAGGGCAAACCAGCGTTCCTCTCCTTCGGAAGGGAATGGCTGAAGGGACGAGTTGTAATCGGGTCCCAGCTCTGCCCGGTGATTGGCATCATCACCCGGCCAGTCGTTCAGTGGCGAGGGTTTCATAAAAAAGCGCAGGCTTCGTTCACCCAAACGGGCTACCTCATCGGATGGTTCAATCACCACATCTTCCACCGGACAATTGGGAGCATTACATATCTGATAGTTATAATCCGCATTAAATGCTACTTCACTTAAACAGCCATTCCTGTTCCCACTGGGATCGGTAACGCGCGTGGGCATAGCATGAAGCGGCGCTTCCTCAAAACTCATCAACAGATCCGGATCATCGTTATTGGTCGGAATGGCATCATCCTGACAACCTCCCAATATAAAAAACATTCCTATTGCTAACCCCAATGCCAATCGTCGATCTTGCCTCATCTGTCTTTTGTTTTGATTTTCAACCCTTATGTACGGCCAATAGGCAAAGGGGTTACTCCTGTAGGCCAAAACAAGTATCCTGGGCATGAGCCCAATACAGAAAATCTTCCCTGCATATCACCGACCCCTATCACCACATTCACTGTCGCTTCCGCCGAAGCTTAGGGAGATATCGTTGCAAAGTCCGGAGACACCTCTAAACGATAAAAAGGTATCGCTGCAAGGTTCAGAGACACCTCTAAACGATAAAAAAGTATCGCTGCAAGGTTTGGAGACAACTCTGTAACCTGCAGAGATAGCGTTAGACCTTAGTGATACATCCATTCAGCCTGAAGCGATTGCGGCACAAGCTCCAAAAGTACTTCCAAAACATCCGGATATCTGAGCACGGGCCGTATTCCATGTAAGTGGAATCAAAGCCCGGAGGGATCACTGGATACCTGCCAGACGTTACTGTCAGAGGCTAAAAAAACCGCCTCACCAAAGGTCAGACGGTTTTTAACCAATTAACATTTACCTCACTCTATTTTGTTTTCACTTCAAAGGCTAATTCAAATTCATCATAAATCATCTTGTCACCCAGGTTATCAAAAAATTTACCGGACCCGTAACGCAAATCATACAGGGTACGATCTACCACAATGGTGCCAGAAAAGCTATTGCCGGATGGATCCACCTGAAACGCCACCGGGTTGGTTTTCCCTTTTATGGTTAAATCCCCTGTCACGTCATACTTATTACCTGCTTTTTTTACTGACGTTAATTTCAGGGTACTCTCCTTGAAATTATTCACCCCAAAGAAATCATCACTCTTCAAGTGACCCACTAACTTCATGTTGTATTCTTCATCCGTTAAATCCGTACAAGTGATAGAGGTCATATCAACGGTAAATTCACCGCCGGAAAGATCACTCCCGCTAAACTGCAATACACCTGATTTAAAATGGATGTGTCCCGTGTGCTCACCCGTCACTTTTTTACCGATCCAGGTCATTTTGCTGCCTGATACATCCACTGCTTTGTTTTGTGCCCCAAGGGTACCGGATACAAAGAGTAAAACCGCTGCGAGTATAGAAAAACTTCTTTTTTTCATCTTTAATGGTTTTTCTATCAAACAAGTGACATGAGAAATGGTTCAATGGTTTGTTTGAGGCCTAGAAAAAAAAGACCCCTTGAAAAAGGTGGACAAACCATCAAAAATAGTTTAAAGACGTTCATCCCAGAGAAGGAAAAAACGATCTAAATCTTTAAACATGCTTCCACACATCCATGATTGCAGAATTAAGATCCGGCCCGCACCAATACCTTATCTAACTAAAATGAGGCACCTTACATTCAATTACCAGGCATTAATAATTGATAAAAATCTATCCTTTGAGGTATCCATAAGGACAATTTATCCGGTTGAAGTGCCTCCCTGCAACAATTGCCTTTTTCGTTAGAAATCAGTTACTTTATTGTCAACACAGTCATGTTTCATCAAACTAATAAATTGATATCAACTATAATTAATGACGTATGCAGTACAAAGTGAAAATTCTGGCCTCCTGGCTGATGGGAGCTTCTTTCCTGTTTTGGAGTTGCTCCGGCACCACAACGGTGAAAGAAGATCCCCTGGACTATGTGAATCCATTCATCGGAACGGGTTTCCACGGTCATACCTTCCCGGGAGCAACATTGCCCTTTGGAATGGTACAATTAAGCCCCGACACCCACCTGGACGGTTGGGATGCCAGCAGCGGCTACCATTACGATGACCAGCACATTTATGCCTTTAGCCATACCCATTTGAGCGGCACTGGTATTGGCGATTTAGGCGATGTAGGCATACTGCCTTATTCTAATTCGGAGGCGGCTATTCCAGTAGCTGATTTTGAGAAATCTACTGAACAGGCATCACCGGGATACTACCGGGTGAATCTGAAAAACTTCGAGGTAGATGCTGAACTGACAACCACCTTGCGAGTGGGCATGCACCGCTATCAATATGCAAAAAAAGCAGATCGACGGGTGATGCTGAACCTGGCCCATGTGCTGCAAGCCAACTGGGGCAATGCCATCACTGAGAATACTTTTGAAATAGTGGATGACAGCACCGTGCAAGGCATTCAAAAATCCACCGGATGGGCCCATGATCACCTGGTAGCTTATCGCATTAAATTTTCCGAATCCTTTGAAAAGGCAGATGTGCTCATCGATGGAAAACCATCTAATAAGACCACCTTTTCGACCAAAGATGCGCAGGTGCATTTTAAATTTGCCACCTCTGAACAACCCCTTTTGGTTAAAGTGGCGCTATCAGCTGTCGATCCCCAGGGTGCTGCCCAAAACATGGAAGCCGAATTGCCGGGATGGGATTTTAATCAAACCCTAGCAAAAGCACAAGATGAATGGCGAAAAGCACTGCAAGGCATTGAAATTGAAACAACCGATGCGGTAGTGAAAACCAACTTTTACACCGCTATGTATCACAGCATGCTGGCTCCTTTCATTTGGCAGGATGCAGATGGCCGTTACCGCGGTATGAATAAAAAAATCATGCAGGCCGAAGCGGGTCATGTCAATTACACCGTTTTCTCCTTGTGGGATACCTTCCGGGCCTTCCATCCCCTGATGACCATTATTCGCCCTGAGAAAGCAGCCACCTGGAGCGAAGCACTGGTTCAGAAATACAAGGAAGGCGGCATTCTTCCCAAATGGCCATTGGTATCGAACTATACCGGCACCATGGTGGGGTATCCGGCTGTTTCAGTCCTGGCCGATGCAGCTGCCAAAGGTTTAGCCCCTGCTGATTTAAGCGATTGGCTGGAAGCATCGGTTCAATCGGCCACCTGGCGCCCCGATATTGCCGAAAAATTCAAAGGTACCTTTGCAGCTAAAGTCATGCCCGATCACATATATTACAAAGAAACGTTAGGTTGGGTTCCAAGTGACTCCACCCACGAATCGGTTTCTTACGGATTGGAGATGGCGTATTTTGACTGGTGTGTGGCACAAATTGCCCAAGCCGCCGGCGACAGCCAAACGGCAACTGAATTCCTGAAAAAAGGAAATTACTTCCGCCAGTATTTCGACACTGAATCAGGCTTAATGCGCGGTAAAAACTACGATGGTTCGTGGGTAACACCCTTCCGCCCCCGCTATTCCAGTCACGAGAAAAGTGATTATGTAGAAGGTAACGCCTGGCAATGGAGCTTCTTTACGCCACATGCCAACGATCAGTTAATTGAGCTATACGGCAGTACCGATCGTTTTGAAGCCATGCTGGATACCCTTTTCACCACCGACTCGGCCATTGAAGGTGAAAATGCATCGGGTGATATCACCGGATTGATCGGCCAATACGCCCATGGCAACGAACCGAGTCACCACATGGCCTATCTCTATAACTGGACCAACTCGCCCCATAAAGGACAAGAGCGGTTGGATCAGATCATGCGTGAATTCTATCTGCCTGAACCAGCCGGTATCATTGGTAATGAAGATTGTGGACAAATGTCAGCCTGGTATGTGCTAAGTGCCCTTGGTTTTTACCAGGTATGCCCGGGAGACCCCACCTACACCACCGGACGCCCCATGGTCGATCGGGCGATGATAACTGTTGCGGGGGGACAATTTGAAATTGTGGCGCATAATAATTCGGCTGAGAATAAATATGTAAAGGAGATGCGTTTAAACGGTCAAAAACTGGAGGAACCCTTCTTTTCGCATGCTGATGTGATGAAGGGAGGTAAACTGGAGTTTTTTATGACAAACACTAAATAATTTGCTATTCAAAGCACAGAGATCACAGAGCGAATATTAGAACACTCTGCGTTTCTCTGCGCTTTCTCTGTGAAACCCTACCTAACAAAAAGAAATATGAAACGAAGAACATTCCTAAAACAAACTGGTCTGGCTCTGGGAGCAGCAGCCACAATACCATCCCTGGCATTTACTTCTGTTACTGACTACAAAACGCTGCGTCCTGTTACCGGCAAACGCTGTTTTACCAGTAAAAGTGTTGAGGCGCTCATCAAAAAAATCAAGTCAGATATGGCGGATCCTGAACTGGCCTGGCTTTTTGAGAATTGCTTTCCCAACACCCTGGATACCACGGTTGATTTTGAATACATCGATGGGAAACCGGATACTTTTGTCATCACCGGTGACATTGATGCCATGTGGTTACGCGACAGTACAGCTCAAGTGTGGCCCTACATGCCGCTCATCAAAAAAGATAAGGAATTACGCGAACTGATCAAAGGTTTGGTTCATCGACAGACCAAATGTATCCTGCTCGATCCCTATGCCAATGCTTTTTATAAGGATGTGACCAAAATATCCAAGTGGAAAAGCGACCGTACCCAAATGCTACCGGGCATCCATGAGCGTAAATGGGAAATTGATTCGCTTTGTTACGCAGTTCGCTTAGCACATGAATATTATACGATCACCGATGACTCCTCCATTTTTGACGAGGACTGGCATCAGGCTTCCCAATACATTATTCAAACTTTTAGGGCGGAACAACGCAAAGATGGCACCACTCCTTATACCTTCAACCGCACAACGGGCCAAATGTTAGACAGTCCTGTTCATTGGGGGTTAGGACGCCCCATCAAACCAGTCGGATTAATCTGCTCCATGTTCCGCCCTTCAGATGATGCGTCGCTATATCCCTTTCTAGTTCCATCGAATGTATTCGCCGTATTATCATTGCGTCAGATGGGAACCATCCACAAAGAGGTATTGAAAGATGCTGCCTTTGCTTTGAAATGCAATGAATTTGCGGATGAAGTGGATGCTGCCATACAGCAATATGCCGTATCAGACCACCTGCAGTATGGTCAGATTTATGTCTATGAAGTTGATGGATTCGGCAACCAGGTATTCATGGATGATGCCAATGTACCATCATTGATGTCGTTGGCCTATTTGGGAGCGCATCAGCCAACCGATGAATTATATCGGCGAACGCGTCAATTCCTGTTGAGTGAGCACAATCCCTATTTCCTCAAAGGGGAAGCTGCCGAAGGACAAGGCAGTCCACATACCGGTCAGCAAAACATCTGGCCCATGGGGATAATCCTACGCGCCATGACCAGTGTGGATGATCAGGAAATTACCAAATGCCTGAAGATGCTGAAACAGACACATGCCGGTACCGGTTTTATGCACGAGAGCTTCCATAAGGATGATGCCTCCAAATACACCCGCGACTGGTTTGCCTGGGCCAATACCCTATTTGGTGAGCTGATTATAAAGCTGCACAATGAGCGCCCTCATCTCTTGAAAGTGAAACTATAAGCCCTTTACTCATCCGATGAGTACTTTCTGCATATACTATTCATCGGATGAGTAAAATTGTTTTACAGACCATACTCCAAAAAACATTGTTTTACAACCTGCTTGCACACTTAATACCAACTCCTTATAGCCCCCACCTGTAATTTTCATTAAAAATATTTCACTTTCTTTGTAACGCTTCTCATCCTTTTGGATCCTTAGGGAAACAAAAACTTAAAATCTATACCTGATGAGAACACTTAAACAACTTTTAGCAGTCGCATTAATCAGCTTTACTTTTTCTTCAGTATTTGCCAACGAGGCCAAAATTCAGGTCGCCGTAACCGGATCAGGTAGCCCAATCGTTTTTCTTCCAGGCTTTGGTTGTCCGGGTGACGTTTGGAATGACATTATAGAACCCTTTAAAGCCATCTACGAATGCCACGCGATTTCTTACCCGGGTTTCACAGGCATTGCCGCTCCTGATACCATGTGGTACCAAACAGTGATTGAGCAACTAAACGATTATGTGACTACGCATTTTGATGAAAAACCCATCCTGGTCGGTCACAGTATTGGCGGAACCATTGCACTGGAGTTGGCCATCCGCAAAGCCAATTGTTCCAAAGTGATATTGGTAGATGCCCTGCCTTGCTATGCCAACCTAATGATGCCGGGTGTACCCATTGAGACCATTACCCATGACTCCCCCTACAACAAGCAAATACTGGCCATGGATGATGCCCAATTCCAGGGAATGGTGAAACAAATGACTGCCTTCATGGTGCGCAAAGAAGATAAAAAGCAAGTAATCTTCGACTGGATCAAACAAGCCGATCGCAAAACTTACACTTACGGCTATACCGATCTACTAAAAACCGACTTACGCCAAAACATCGCTTCCATTGAAGTACCGGTATTAGTTTTGGCCGCAGTACCCTTTAGCCTGGAACAAACAGAGAAAATCATCACCGACCAGTTCAAACTACTACCCAACAAAAAAATCGCTTACATAGAAAATTCAGCCCACTTCATTATGTATGATCAACCGGAATGGCTTATTTCGCAAATCCAATCCTTCTTAAACTAAGCATGACCAACCCGCAAGCATTTGAAACCATCTATCGGGAGTATTATTCCAAAGTATTCCGCCTCTGTGCGGGATATGCTTCCGGGAACGATGACTGGGCCGCTGAATCTGCCCAAGACGTTTTTATTACCGTCTGGAATAAGCTGGATACGCTAAAAGACCATCAGGCATTATCCGCCTGGATATACCGAATCGCCTTTAATACGTGCATGAAATGCTTAAAGGAAACCAAACGTCAGCCGGCTTTGCCCGACCAACTTCCTGAAATGGCTTACTCCCCGGAAGAATCAGCTGAAGCTAATGAGATGATTAAAAAAGTTCATCGGACACTGGATCACATGAAAGCGGAGGAAAAAAACCTGGTCTTGTTAATGCTGGAAGGCTTGGAAAACGATGACATCTCTGAAATATTAGGCATCTCGCGGACTCACCTCCGGGTGAAAATGCACCGCACGCGTCAAAAACTAAAAACACTGTTGGAAGATGAAAGACTTTAACGATTTACAAGCCCTGTGGCAAAACCAAACTACAACTCCTTCGAACAATGCGGAGAAATTAATCGGGTTGGCCAAGGATCAAAAAATGAAATCCATCCGGAAACACAGATCGGGCATCCTCGTCTTAAGCATCACTTCTTTGATCCTCATTTCACTCTGGTCTTTCACCCCATTTGCGAATCCGGTAGGATATGGCTTAACCATCATGATTAGTGCCCTTATTAGCCGGGTGATACTAGAAACCTACAGTTATAAACGCATGCAAAACATTGATATCACAGGCGTATCCTCTGAATATCAACAGCAAATAAAAGCGTATTTTAAGCTGCGCAAACAACTGATGACTTCCGTAACAGCTATCACGGTGATTCTATATATCTTTGGTTTTGTCATCATGCTACCCACCTTCAAGCAAACACTACCAAGCTGGTTTTATTGGTATATTATCGCCTTCTTAATCGTTGGGATTCCCTTAGGTAGTTACTTTCTGATTCGTCAGGCACGAAGTGAAATTCAGGATTTGAAACGGGTTCTAGAGAAATTATAGCCTGAAATCCGGATCTGAGAGATCCGGATTTAGCATTGGCTAGCAATTACTACCCAGGTTTTCTATGAAAGGTGAAAGAGAATCCAATCTAAAACTGAATCCGATAATTTAACACCGGGAAAAGGCCCCATTGATACTCTTGCTCAATCTTTCCCTTATTATTATCCCAATCATCGTAGGTTACCGCCTGGGCATGGATAATGCCCAATTCCAGGGAACGGTGAAACAAATGACTGCCTTCATAGTGCGCAAAGAAGATAAAAAGCAAGTAATCTTCGACTGGATCAAACAAGCCGATCGCAAAACTTATACTTACGGCTATACCGATCTACTAAAAACCGACTTACGCCAAAACATCGCTTCCATTGAAGTAACGGTATTAGTTTTGGCCGCAGTACTCTTTAGCCTGGAACAAACAGAGAAAATCATCACCGACCAGTTCAAACTACTACCCAACAAAAAAATCGCTTACATCGAAAATTCAGCCCACTTCATTCTGTATGATCAACCGGAATAACTATATCCATTCAGACAAAATACTTCGATTTAGTAAAATTGCCTTTTTCATCTCCGGATGTGTACCAGATTAAACTTCTTTAAGGGCAAAATTTACCCTTATGCTATCGTGCGTTTGGTGAAACTCTTTGTGGTTTCACTTAATGATTCTATACTTATTCACATGGCCCTCTTCAAACATGAAAAGCATATTTTTTTACTGTATGTTGAATAACTTAATTTGGGGTGATTGCAAAATGCTTTTGGTCACCATATGCGTATGGTTTTGCCCCTATAATATGAGTCTTAACGTATTTTTTTAAGTACAAAGTAGATTGCTACTTCCTAATAAATAGCAAGTCGTGTTGTTATTTAATAAATCCATTAATTTGTCTTCTCTTCAGAGTGAGATGTTCCAGGCAAAGCGACTAAAAGTAGTGATTGCTATGTTTAAAAGATATCCATTTTCGGCAAAAGTGGATGTATTTCAAATTGGGAATAGAAACCCTTGCTTCGTAAAGCTGTCTGCTTTCAACTTTCATAACAAGTTTCCGGCCAAACTTCTTCCAAAGCATAACGTGGGTTTTAAGAGGCTATTTCGATTTGGCTCCGGATTGGTCTAAAGGTTTTGCGAGGCTTCTTAGTCTTAATCTATTGTCTGTCTATTCCCCATCCCTATTTGTAGGGATAAAAAGAGCATTATGATATTTATATGCATTATAAATGCAGCATTGATTCCTAATTTTTAGCCAAATGTATTTTTCGTTTCATTTTAATAACATCACTACATATTATGAAAATTAAAAACCTACTTTTTTAAACAGTACTATTTACATAACATTGCCAATATATTTAACTAATAAACAATGGATAGACGTATATTTCTAAAAACAATGGGCATAAGCTCACTTGGACTAGTAAGTGTGGGTCATGCAATAGCCAACAATAATTACTCAGTTAACAAGAAAGCTATAACATTCTCACCCCAAGAACTAAAAAACGCTCTTAATCAATTTATTAATCGCTATTTCAACGGGGAGTTGTTTAATCCCAATGAGCCATTGCCGAATCAAACTATCTTGATTGCTGATGGTTTTGATGTAGTACCGGTGTATGATAAGAACACTATTTTTGATGTTGCAGATCTGGTGATAGAAAAATGCCATAAGGTAGGCTTTGATGCGAGTAGTCTTAAAAAAGGAATTGTACCAAGAGGAATGATTGTTGGTAGAAGTGGATATACTGTTAGAACCTCTGAAGCAGTTTACACTGAAAAACTCGAAGAATTAAAAGATTATGATGCCATTGTTAAATATCATAAAGGTATACTAATTAGTTCAACTCTTCCTCCAATACAATGGAAAACAGTTAAAAAAATAAAAGCAACACATACTAGCCAACATGGAAATGTTTATATGGATGCGAGAAGAAAACTAACCATTAAAACAACTCCTCATCAACACAAGGCATACATTAAAATACAAACGTTAAAACCCAATTTAATAATGGCCCCTGATCAGAAATTTCGTGTGCCTGTTTCAAAAGAAATAGCTATGAAATATCTTAAGGAAGACACACAAAAGCTTATTCATAATAACTTGATATACTAATAACTATGGCTACCAAAAATTATTTCCCGAACATTGACACTGATTTGTGTACTATGTGCGGAGCATGTGAATTAGAATGTCCTGTTAACGCAATTGCTATTGAACCATGCGGTGGAAGTACAATCATAATTACTGGGGCTTGTACCGGTTGTTTAGCATGTGAGTCTGTTTGCCCTGTTTCAGCTATTTGCGTGGAATCATTATGACATTAGTTATATGCCTAATGTATAGCAAGAAGATAGTTAGTAGTTTTCTAACCGTGATCATATCTTTTTATACATGTTTATCACAAGAAAAGTGCATTAAAGGTACTGTGTGGGATAGTTTAACAACTCTTCCACTCAGTAATGCGAATATAATAATGCAAGATAGCCAAACACAGAAATACGTTTCAGGTACTATCACCAATAATGACGGCTGCTTCATGATAAACAAGATTAATGGCAGTAAAATTATACTCTCAATAAGTAGCTTAGGCTATTCAACCAAACAATTATATGTTGGTTTAAAGGAGCCTACAAACATTTTAAACATCAATCTGTCTCCTGATACCATAAGCCTAAGTGAAGTCACTGTTACATGGAAGCCCCTAGTAGATTACAATAGAGAGGGTGATATTGCACTTAATATTGACCTGATGGGTAATGTTGGTGAATTATCGCTGGCCGATATTATAACAAGCATCCCCGGTCTCCGAATTGATATTGATGGCAATGTGCTATATGGCGGTTACAACAGCTTTACTACACTGATTAACGGAGAGCGCATAGGCAGTTATAATGGTGGTAAACCAGGTTTTATTTTAACAGGCATTGCAGCTAAAAACATCAAACGTGTAGAGGTTATTACAGAACCGAATGGGCGTTTTGGCTTTTATACACCTGTAATTAATATTATTCCTAAAGGCGATTTGCGTGATATTTATTATGCTTCAGCCGGTATTGGTGTCAAAGATAAATATGCCATTAACCTTGATTTAAGCAAAAAATACAAGAAATTAACTTTTAGACCAGTAATTGATTATCAGCATACATCTTTGACAGAAAGCCAAAACGAAGAACAGTGGTATAACAATACGAAAACCGATAGGGAAATAACCAGCCTTGATAAGAAAACCCTATTTAAACCAGCCTCATTTTTTCGTTACTCTCCTGACAGAAAAGAACATCTGACTATTAACATTAATTACAATAAAACTAACTATAAACAACACCGTTATTCTGGTCTTATCAACAAACCGAATATACCTGATTTAATAGAAAACAGAACGGAAGAATTCGATGCTTCTACAGCATACTATAAAAGAATTGACTTCAGCTATAATCAATATCTTCTAATAAATGCCAAAATCTCCTCTAGATTTAATCATAATAATGGTTGGCAAAACCAATCTGGTACATTACAACAACAATACAGCTCGCACAAAAAGGACAATAACTACCTTGCCTCATTATCTCTGAGCCATAATATAATTGGGAAAAAGCTAGTATGGAATTTTAATGGAAGTATCAATTATAATTATAATAATGGAGCATCGAACAGAAAACAATTCAATGCTACTACCAATACCTGGGACAAACTAAACCATTACACGGCCAATAGACAAGCCAGCCGCATAATGAGTACCGTAAATGCGGGTGTTTCGCGGCTGATTCGCACTCAAAATGATATGAGTCATTACTTTAAGCTTCAACTAAAAGGCATTTTACGACGTGAAGGTAGAAAACTTCATGAGGAAGATTACAACATCTCATACTACCAATACCTACAACAGAATTTTAACTATCGTTTGTCGATGAAGGCACGTAAGCAAATACTGCTTCGTTTCAATAATCAGATAACACCACCAACATACCAACAATTATATCAAGCTCTTACTTATGTAGATGACTATACGCTAAAAGCAGGTAATCCAAATTTAAAACATTCTACGAATATAAGTGCTTTTCTGAGTCTTGGAAAAAACATAAACTATACAAGGATTACTCAAGGGCATGTTAGTAAAGGCAGTGATATTGAAAAAATCGGCTATTCCATTGAGGTAAAAATAAATACACGATTGAATGAAATAATCCAGGAAATACAAAGAAACAATGAAGGTGTTATCTTTCAAACATGGAAAAATGCAGATAAAAGCCTAAACACATCTTTGAGTACTAATATTGAGTGGAACATGATGAAGAACACTAAACTTTTTGCGACATACAATTACAACTATGATTCTTTTTACTCACCACAATATGTGCAAAACAAAAGCTGGAGTACCAATATTCAACTACGTTCGCTTTTGCCTGCAAAGCTATATTTAGATACGAAAGCAACCTATTATTCGGAAAGCGCTAATTACAATCTTAGTACTAGCTCATACTTTGATATACAAGCAAAAATCTATCGCTTTTTTAGTAAAAAACGCCTTCGTATCACAGTCTCTGCTACAAATTTATTGTCAGATAGAGGGATAAGAAAAATAAATAATGATGGTAATACCATTGTCATTTCAAATAAATATCCAGAATCACCTATCATATGGCTAAAAGTCAAGTTTTTGCTATTTAGCTACTATAAGAAGGTATAATCATTGTTTTGTCAAGTTTTTTGTTGCAAATCCAAAAACAAAAATACAACTCCTTCGAACAATGCGGAGAAATTAATCGGGTTGGCCAAGGATCAAAAAATGAAATCCATCCGGAAACACAGATCAGGCATCCTCGTCTTAAGCATCACTTCTTTGATCCTCATTTCACTCTGGTCTTTCACCCCATTTGCGAATCCGGTAGGATATGGCTTAACCATCATGATTAGTGCCCTTATTAGCCGGGTGATACTAGAAACCTACAGTTATAAACGCATGCAAAACATTGATATCACAGGCGTATCCTCTGAATATCAACAGCAAATCAAAGCGTATTTTAAGCTGCGCAAACAACTGATGACTTCCGTAACAGCTATCACGGTGATTCTATATATCTTTGGTTTTGTCATCATGCTACCCACCTTCAAGCAAACACTACCAAGCTGGTTTTATTGGTATATTATCGCCTTCTTAATCGTTGGGATTCCTTTAGGCAGTTACTTTCTGATTCGTCAGGCACGAAGTGAAATTCAGGATTTGAAGCGGGTTCTAGAGAAATTATAGCTTGAAATCCGGATTTAGCATTGGCTAGCAATTACTACCCAGGTTTTCTATGAAAGGTGAAAGAGAATCCAATCTAAAACTGAATCCGATAATTTAACACCGGGAAAAGGCCCCATTGATACTCTTGCTCAATCTTTCCCTTATTATTATCCCAATCATCGTAGGTTACCGCCTGGGCATTGCTTATATTCTGAACATCCAGTTCCAAGGTATGCGTGCTGCGATGGCGATTCACCCGATAGCTCAGTTTCAAATCAACTTTATAATAGGTATCCCGTTGTTTACTGAAGGCTGTTTCATCCGGCCGGATAGTATATCCCTTCTCACGCGATTCTTCCACATCAATGGGCGAGTAGTATTGCCCCCCGGCTACTGATGATCGGAGATTAATACCCAAAAACTTATTTTTTTCCTGCCCCAGGGCGATCTCTTTTCCACCGGTGAGGTTAAAGACATATCCATTGTTAAATCGACTATTTCGCTCTTTCTTGTCATAGGCTGTATATTTGGCATCAAACACTGAGGTAGTCAATAAAAAGTAATAGCCTTTTGACAAGTATTTTTCAAGCGTTGCCTCAACCCCATAGTTTTTGCCGGTACCCTCATTAACCAGACGTTTGGTGATATAGCCCGACATATCATTGACAATGGAATAGGAAGACGTCTCATCCATCTCCACGGGTATGTCATATAAATATTGATAATAGGCTTCCAATTTCAACAATAGATTTGGGCTCAAGCGGTTCTCATAGCCAATGGCATAATGCAGTGATTTCATCATCTCCAAATCTTTATTGTACTGCACGGTAGTGCCATCATCCAATAATGTTCGGGCCAGGTAAATGGAGGTATTTTCCATCTTGGAATGCAAACCAATTCCTCCGGTCAGAGCCTGGTTATCCCTAAATTGCCAGCGCACGCCCAAGCGCGGATCAACACTGTAGTTATTGTTGAGATTCATGTATTGAACATGCAATCCGCCGGTAAGCGATAAGCTTGGATTAGCCCGCCATTTACCACTTGCATAGCCATTCATATAACTGGCTGACCCATCATCGTTCAAAGCCGTATACACTTGTTGCTTTTCATCATCATACAATTTCATTTTCATATCGTAAAACTGCTGATTGTAGTAGGCGCCGCCCTTGAGGGTTAACTTCGGACTGAATTTGTGCGTCAGTTCACCACCCGCTCTCAATGTATGATACGTAAAACGATCACTCCCTCTGAATTGAAAGCCCAGCAGAGGGTTGTTCAATTCTTCGTAGTACCATTCATTAAAGGTTCCGGTGTAGGAAAGTGTTCCTTTTAAATAGGTATCCGCTTTCAACGGGCAGAGATAGTTTAATCCGGTCACCCACATATCTGCTTTGTAATCCTCTTTATAATCGTCTTCATCAAACTCGATGGAGCTAAATCCTCCCAAGCCGAACAATTGCACTTTTCCTTTTTTACACCCCGGTAAAGTCAGATTGAAAGCGGCATCACCATAGCGCGGGATAGCCCCGTCGGCCACTTCAATACCCATATTATTCAACAAAGCCAAGGAGGAATAGCGGGCGTTCACCAGGTAGGAACCATCCCCGTTTTTCGACCAGGGTCCTTCAGCTGCTGCATCAAAGCCCAAAGCACCACCCTGAACGGTATATTCCCGCTTCTGATTATTTCCTTCCCGCAAGTTGATATCGAACACGCCGGACGATGCATTACCGAATTCAGCCGGGAAAGCACTGGTGAAAAAATCGGATTTGCCCAGCATGGCACTGTTTAAGATACTTATAGGTCCACCCGTAGCGCCTTCATTGGCAAAATGGTTGGGATTGGCCACCGGTACTCCTTCAATGCGCCACAACAAACCGCGAGGCGAATTACCACGAATAATAATTTCATTGGATCCACTGGGATCAGAGGTGACACCGGCATAAGAGGCAGCCATACGTGCCGGATCATTCAATCCCCCTGCATAACGTTGGGTCTCTTCCACCGAAAAAGACCGTGCACTGATCATGGCCATGGAGTTTCGGGCCTCGCCCTTTTTCTTGTTCCCGGTAACTTGTATCTCCTGTAAGCCGGTTACCGCTTCCCGCATGGCAATATTCAGTACCACTTCTTTCCCGGAGGTCAATAAAACATTGGGCAGATCAACCGGTTCGTAACCTAAAAACCGGGCCACAATGTGGTACCGACCAATGGACATGGGTTCAAAATTAAAATTCCCGTCTATATCTGTGATGGTACCAATCATCGGATCACTTCCTTTTACCAAAAGGGTCACCCCAATCAATGGCATCCTGGAGTCTTCATCAAAAACCTTTCCACGGATTACTTGATCCGGCAATGGTTCATTTCCTTTCGCAATGAAGCATAGGAATCCCATGGCACAAAGTGCCCATTTTTTCATTGTTCGCATGATTCGTTGGTTTTTAATCTAATTCTGCACTAAAGACATGGGAAGTTTTGGAGGGTTGCATTCAAGGGATAAAATAATTAATTACGATCATGCGTCTGACTCCGGGAGGATGTTAAATGGCTTTCTTCTCTTTTAACAACCGTATCCCGCGGGTTTGCTTTACGCTCTTTGTATTTTGAAATCTGTTCTGAAAACCCTGAAGCCAATATCCCTGTGGGCAATGCAATAAATCCAATTCCTAAAAGCGCCACAATCCCACCAAACAACTGACCGAAGGCGGTAACAGGAACAGCATCTCCATAGCCAACCGTGGTTAATGTAATAATGCCCCACCACAAAGAACGTGGTATACTCCCAAATATTTCCGGTTGCAAATGTCCCTCCAGATAATACATAATGGTTGAAAGCAACACCAATAATATACTGATGAATACGATGATAACAAGCAATTCTTCCTTCTTTTCGCGAAACACATCACGCACCATAGTGAAAGCTTTGGTATATCGGGCCACTTTGATAATTCTAAAAATTCGGAATAATCTTAATATTCTCAAAACCCTTAAATCAACACCTACAAAAGGTAGATAAAAAGGCAAGATAGCCAGAAGATCGATGATCGCCATCGGACTTATTACAAACTTCAGTCGCCCCAAAACTGGTGACTGATAGCTGCGATTTTCAACAATGGTCCAAATACGAATAACATATTCAATTGAGAAAACAAGCACTGAAAAACATTCAAAACCTCTAAAAAAGGAGGATAAAGAAGCCCTTATAACCGGTTCTGATTCCAGTACGATGGCCAATACATTCAAAAGGATGAGGCTCATGATGAAAATGTCAAAATACCGGTTGACATCCTTTGGATTATCCGTTGGTTCAACAATTTTGAAAAGGCGCTTTCTTAAATTCATGGATAGTCTTAAATAACTAATAATTCTGAGATGCAATATGCTTAAAATCAGCTAGTATTTTTGCCCAAATGGACTATGTAACTTAAAATATCACAATACAACAAGGTGTGTAGCAATTACATACGACCCAGATGGGGAGTCTGCGTTTTTCATGCCACACTTTTGAGTTCCCTTCTTTCACATATTAGCCTCTTCACCATGTGCATCGCCTCTGGTTTTCGCATCGCCTGTATTTGCATTTCCATGGCATCCGCATTAATAATCTCTGCTAAAACTACCATTACCTTAATAAATATTTCCCAGATTGTCTCAGCGAGCGTGGCTTCTATCAACTCATCGGATACATCCTTGAATATCTCACCAAAGCTCTGCTGATGGTTCATGCGCTTAAAAAACACAAGCATGATATGCTGAATCATAGACAGTGTAGTGTCTGCAATTTGAGCATCAAAATCACTTGAATGGGAACCTCCCAAGTGTAGATATTGCTTACACTCCTTGAAAAACACTTCAATACTCCAACGCAATTTGTATACTTCCATTACCTTCGTGAAGGTCATGCTTAAATCATTTGTTACCAGCAGCCTCCATGTACCATTGCCCCCAAACTTTACAAGAAACAAGTCAACACGTATGTCTGCATATACAACTGGTATTTTAATATAGTGAGCCTTAAGCTTCCGGCTGTACTTTGCTTGCCGGTTTCTCATTTTAAGCAGCGTATGGATATTGTACTTTTTCCCATCGGAAACAAGTGTGTATGTGGCATTTCCCATTTTAGCCATGGATAATAGTTTGACTCCTTTTGTAGCCATATCATTGACTGTTAAGAGCAGTTCTTTGCAGAAAAACCATGTATCGGTCAGGACATAATCTGGTACAAATCCTTTTTTTACGGCTTGTTTTAGCATGGTGACAAGCATGTCGATTTTACTGATATCTGCTTCTTTGTCGCGCTTGCTGCCACAGCTGCCTGCTGCTCTCTTTTTCTTGAATTGTTTTGCTTTTTCCTTTCTATTTAAACCATAGGTGGGATTGGTCTTTGCTATTTTATCCCGTTCCTGTTTTAACTTCTCCTGTTGAGTTTTTTTCTCCTGTAATAGCTTTTCATAGGAAGCAACCTTTTGCATTGCTTTTTCTTCTGCATTGGCTGCATTGATAAGCCGGTTCAGGTTTGTTCTAGTTGGAGTATTCTCCGTAATAGCCTTGTGTTTGTTAACTGCCGTTTGTTTTCGCTCAAGTGCTTGTTGAGCATTGGTTAAATTAACATTTGCTTTTTGCTCAGCCCGTACGGATTGTTTATGGGCATCGGTTGCTTTTTTTAGCTTACTTCCCTTTTCTCTGTGAAGGCTGAAACTGACAGGTATGAAACTTCCGCCATCCCAGAAACCAAGAACTAACAACTTAAAGCCCAAAATATAAGTATTGGTCACATGATCATGTATCATACTCACTTTCTCCATTTTCTTGCCAGTCTTTTTTAACGGTGAGTCATCGGCAATAAGTGCAGTTATACCTTCTTTTTGCAAAGATGGCCGGTTGCTAATTAGCCATCGAAAATGATGTGCTGTCAGTATCAAAAGCTGATGCCAGTTGATGTATTCATTATTCTTGGCAGAATAATAAGCATCCTTATTAACACCTTGTTTCTGGATGGTTAGCTTAAAAACATTACTGACTCCCTGAAGTGACATTAAGATTAAACAGCACAGAAGATCAGATAAATTATGCCCTCTGTTTTTGAGTGAATCGAAAGCGGATAGCTGTTTCTTTATGGCAAATAAACTCATAACACTTTCCAGTTTACTTTCAATTCCGCTTTCTTCATTTATGATCGTGGTAAGCTCTCCTTTAAATTTAGTATTTTTGTTTTGCTGCATGATCTTGCTTGTTTTTGTATTTTACTTGTTAACAGACTTAAAATTAACAAAATACAATCAGAAAATGCAGCTTTTTTTGTGATTTTTTCGTTTTATTTTACCTGATATTCAGGTAGTTCGCAACTCAGAAATGTGAGTTAAATAATCTCTACTTTCTAAAGAAAGCCAATATTCCGAAAATAAAAAAAGGAATGCCTTCCGACATTCCTTCCATTTCATATCATTCACGGATTAATTATGTGCTATCGGATCAGGATCGCCGTCCGGATCTCCATTCACGTACCCATCTGTTGACAGGTTATTGGTGATTAATAACAACCCACACACATGAGGCGCTGCCATAGATGTACCACTCATGGTTGTGTACCCTCCATTCTTATAGGTCGAATAGATGCTGTAACCCGGTGCACAATAATCAACGGCAGTCCCATAATTAGAGAAATAAGCCCAATTATCACTGCTGTCCATGGCTGAGATGGTATAAATATTGGGCCCATTGATGCGTGCCGGCGAATGGTTATCAGCATCATCCGATTCGTTGCCGGCGGCCAATACAAATTTAAGCTGAGCAGAGGCATTCAAAACCGCTTCGTCCAAGGTGATGGAGATGCCTCCTCCCAAACTCATATTAGCCACATCACCTGCACCGGCATTGGCGGCCACATAGTCAACACCGGCAATCACGCCCGATGTACTTCCACTTCCCCGCCGGTCCAATACCCGTACCGGCACCACCAAGGCACCAGGAGCGACGCCTACCACACCAATACTATTATCCAGTGCTGCCACCGTCCCTGCCACATGCGATCCATGTCCGTTCTGATCATCCGGTGTATCGCGAGGCCCCAAAAACACGGCCGCACGCTGCGTGTCTACATTTAAGTCGGGATGATCCAGATCAATCCCTGAATCAATAATCCAGGCCACCTTTCCAATACCACTTACCGGTCCACCCACGCGCGTGATTCCCCAAGGCATCAACTGACCTGTTTCTTCACCTCCACTGGGTTTTCCTTTATCCTTAGGAGGCGCCAATGCAATCACCTGATCCAGCTCCACACGCAAAACGTCCGCATCATTGGCCAGCTCCCGTGCTTCAGCTTTGCTCAAATCCAATGCAAAACCTTTCACAGCTTTGCCATAAACGTGTTTAAACGCTTTCCCCTTGATTCCTTTTTTCGACAGCAGCAGATCAGCCTTTTGCTTCACTTTTTCTTTCTTCAGCTTAAAATCCTCTCCCGGCACGTCCATTACTACGCCTTCATTCAGGATGACAATGTATCCCTGGTTAGCAACAGAAGCGCTTTTTAATCCAGTTACTTCCTGGATTTCGTCTTCTACAATGATGTCCTCTTTTTGACAACCATAATAAAAGATTCATGTCGACAACAGAACTGTTGCCACTACAAATTTCAATTTTCTCATGTTTTAGCGATTTGATTAAATTAAAGAAATGCGTGTATTCAATTTCGATTCAATAATTATCAAAGTCAAGTAGCCCCTGCGTTTTTTTTCTACATTTGTACCTTCATTTGAGCAAAAGCAATGAGACACGAATTTGATTTTCTGGTCATCGGTTCTGGTATTGCCGGATTAAGCTTCGCCTTGAAGGTAGCTGATCATGGTAAAGTAGCAGTGGTTAGTAAAACGGAGTTGAAAGAAACCAATACGGCTTATGCCCAGGGAGGTATTTCATCAGTGATGTATGCCCCGGACAACTTCGAGAAACACATTGAAGATACCATCATTGCCGGTGATGGAGAGTGCCGGCCGGAGACCGTTTATAAAGTCGTGACCCAGGCGCCCGCCCAGATTCAACAATTACTCTCCTGGGGCACTCAATTTGATAAAAAAGAAAATGGTCACTATGACCTGCACCGCGAAGGCGGCCATTCCGAATACCGCATTTTACACCATAAAGATAATACCGGAGCGGAAATTCAACGTTCCCTGATTGAGCAAATTCGCAACCATCCCCACATCACGGTGATGGAACACCATTTTGCAGTGGAAATCATCACCCAACACCACCTGGGCAAGGTAACCGAGCCCTGGATGCGCGATATTGAGTGTTATGGCGCTTATGTGCTCAACAAAAAAACCAGCCAGGTAGAGACCTTTCTGGCCAAAACAACGATGATGGCTACCGGAGGCATTGGCAGCGTTTACCATACTACGACCAATCCTTTAATCGCCACGGGCGATGGCATTGCCATGGTTTTTAGGGCCAAGGGCATCATTGAAAACATGGAATTCGTACAGTTTCACCCCACTTCTTTGTACAATCCGGCAGAGCGTCCATCTTTTCTGATTACGGAGGCCATGCGGGGATATGGTGGTATTTTGCGCACCCAGGATGGCAAAGAGTTCATGGATAAATACGATGAGCGGGGTTGTCTGGCCCCCCGTGACATTGTGGCCCGGGCCATCGACAATGAACTCAAGAGCCGGGGCGATGAATATGTCTATCTGGATGTGACCCATAAACCAGCCGAAGAAACCCGGGAACATTTCCCGAATATATATAAGAAGTGCTTATCCTTAGGCATTGATATCACCAAAGATAAAATTCCGGTGGTCCCTGCGGCACACTATTTATGCGGCGGCATTAAGGTGGACTTAAACGGCGAAAGCTCCATCAACCATTTATATGCGGCCGGCGAATGTTCCTGCACCGGCTTACATGGCGCCAACCGACTAGCCTCCAATTCCCTGACCGAGGGCATTGTCTATGCCGACGCTGCAGCTCAGGCAGCCATTGAAAAGGTCAAAGCAATTGATTTTAACCCACGCATCCCCGATTGGAATATTGAAGGCACCACCAGTCCGGAAGAACTGGTACTCATCACCCAAACCAATAAGGAGGTGGAGCAAATCATGAGTTATTACGTGGGTATAGTGCGCTCCAACATCCGTCTGAACCGGGCCTACGACCGACTGGAAGTGCTTTACCGGGAAACAGAGAACCTGTTCCGTAAATCCGTGGTGTCGCAACGCATTTGTGAACTGCGCAATAAAATTAATGTGGGTTACCTCATCATCAAAATGGCCCGCAAACGGAAGGAAAGCCGGGGCTTGCATTATAATGTGGATTATCCCGGGAAGCTGCAAGATTAGACTTAGGGACTGAAACGTAAACGTTAGGACTTCACCGTAGAGTATTAGGAAGAGCCGGTTACCTGTCAGGAACAGATGGGCAACCATTAGGTATTGAAACGGGAGTATTAGGAACGGAAGAAGAACTATTAGGAGCGCAGCGCAGCCGCTTAGGAACCCAGGAGGGACTTTTAGGAACACATGGGGGAGCCTGTTAAATAGGAAAACGGCCTGCTTCTCCTCACCGTTTCATACACTTCCAGGCTTTGCCAGTATGTTACACATAGCTCATAAGCAGACGCTCACAGAAAGGGCACAGAGAATCAGAATTTATGTCTCAGGATTCATTATTCGGCGTTCGTTAAACCATGATCGAAATTACAATGGGTACATAGAAATACAGGTTTAAGGTTAAGGGGTAAAGGTTTTTGCTCATGAACGAAGCCGGATGGCCGGTTTCCCTTTTTGACGTGTTCTGTGTTTTGGACTTCCTGCTACTGACTTTAGACTGTTTTTCCTGATTTCAAAAACATCTTAAAAATCAGTAGCTCCAAATTTTACCTATTAATCAAATTTCAACTATTTTTGTGCCTTTGGTTTAAAATCATCACAAATACCAATTGGTGTTTTAAATAACTTAAGTAACAGACCTAAGTTTTAACCGGCGGTATCAACATAAATATTCGAAATTTTAACAACTTAAACATATGGCACAAGAGGACGTTTTTAAGAAATTGGTCGCTCACTGTAAAGAGTACGGTTTTGTATTTCAATCCAGCGAAATCTACGACGGGCTGGGTGCAGTTTATGATTACGGTCAGAACGGGGTAGAGCTCAAAAACAACATCAAGAAATATTGGTGGGATTCCATGGTGAAACTGCATGATAATGTAGTGGGCCTGGACTCGGCCATTTTTATGCACCCCACTACCTGGAAAGCGTCGGGTCACGTGGATGCCTTTAACGATCCCTTGATTGATAACAAAGACAGCAAAAAGCGCTACCGTGCCGATGTGTTGATTGAAGATCTGATCCAGAAATTTGAAGAGAAGATCAATAAAGAAGTGGACAAAGCGGCGAAACGGTTTGGAGACAGCTTTGATGAAGCCCAGTTTCGCGACACCAATCCGCGGGTACAGGCCAATCAGCAAAAAATTGATGAAGTGCATACCCGTTTTGCGGCGGCCTTAAATAACAATGACCTGGAGGATTTGCGTCAGATCATTTTAGATTATGAAATTGCATGTCCCATCTCCGGTACTAAAAACTGGACCGATGTGCGTCAGTTCAACCTGATGTTCTCCACCGAAATGGGATCCACCGCGGATGGGGCTCAAAAAATATATTTGCGTCCGGAAACGGCTCAGGGCATTTTTGTGAATTACCTGAATGTGCAGAAAACCGGCCGCATGAAATTACCCTTTGGTATTGCCCAAATAGGGAAAGCCTTCCGCAACGAGATTGTGGCCCGTCAATTCATTTTCCGCATGCGTGAATTTGAACAGATGGAGATGCAATTTTTCGTGCGTCCGGGTGAAGAGATGACATGGTTTGAATATTGGAAAGAAGCCCGTATCAACTGGCACAAAGCCATGGGCATGGGTGCCGAAAACTACCGTTTCCACGACCATGAGAAACTGGCTCACTACGCCAATGCGGCCACTGACATTGAGTTCAAGATGCCATTTGGCTTCAAGGAAGTAGAAGGGATCCACTCCCGTACTGACTTTGACTTAACGCAGCACCAGGAGCACTCAGGTAAAAAAATCCAGTACTTCGATCCGGAATTGAACAAGAGTTACGTGCCTTATGTGATTGAGACGTCCATTGGAGTGGATCGTATGTTCCTGAGCATTATGGCCGGGGCCTATAACGAAGAAGAGGTTGAAGGCAAAGATGGCAAGAAAGAGACCCGTGTGGTATTGAACTTGCCGCCGGTGTTGGCGCCGATCAAACTGGCTGTTCTGCCCTTGGTGAAAAAAGACGGACTGCCTGAGAAAGCCCGTGCCATTGTGGATGATCTGAAATTCGATTTCAACTGCCAGTACGATGAGAAAGATTCCATCGGTAAACGTTACCGTCGTCAGGATGCCATTGGTACGCCTTTCTGTGTGACCATTGACCACGACTCCCTGGAAGACGACAGCGTGACCATCCGTTACCGCGACACCATGGCGCAGGAGCGCGTGAAAATTGCGGACTTACACAGCATCATTGCCGGTAAAGTGGACATGAAAGAGTTGTTTAAGCAGATTTAATGCATCGCGCCGGGCGCGGAACCATATATTCAGGGGGTGACATTGCGTTGGGCAAGAGTCACCCCCTGATTTTTTTCCGTACCATGAAATAAGGTTCAAGATAGGATGCTGAATGCCAAAATTGAGGTGGATTCACTGTAACGGCCATTTACTTTGCGTAGCGAGCGCTATTCAACTGGTAGCGCGCTACCTATGAAGAATTAACCGCTACAAAGAATAGATCTCCAGATCTGCTTTTTTTGGTCTTCTTTTAATATAACACCCAGGCATCTGTTTCACCATCCATGGTGTTACGCACGTCTACATAGAGCATACCACTTACTCTAAATTCAACTCTTTTCGCATAATGCAAAATACATCTGAGGGCACTGCTTTTAACACCATGGCGGCATCTGTAACCGGATGCATTAACCGGAATTCTTCGGCGTGCAGTAACATGGTTGTCATGTTCCAACGCTCTTTAAACAATCGATTTTGCTTGTTGCATCCATGCGGCCGATCCCCGATGATAGGATGACGAAGGTGACTCAGGTGTTTGCGTATCTGATGCATGCGGCCGGTTTTCGGATAAGCTTCAATGAATGAATAGCGGGAGGTGGCATGCTTCCCAAAAGGGATGGGCAATTCACTTGTTTTTATGCCTTTAAAATGCGTTTGCGCCTCCTGCACTTTACCACGATCGTTGGTCAAAGGGTAATCCAACTCAATGCTGTCGGGAAAAAAACCGCGTACTACCGCGATGTATCTTTTGTGTGTGTCCGCACTCTCCAGGATGGTTTGTAATTTGGCCGCCACCCGGCTGTTGAGTGCAAAGAGCAAGATGCCCGATGTCTTCCGATCCAGGCGATGCACCGGGTACAGCGTTTTTCCAATCTGATCGCGCACCATCTGTAAGGCAAACTCTTCAGCATCGGCCGCAATGGAGCTCCGATGCACCAATAAACCGTGGGGCTTATTAACAGCCACCATATATTGATCCTGATATATTATTTCAAGCATTCCATGGGTCTTCTTTGTGGATATGTAAGCGTAGTTGCAAAGGTAAAATAAAGTCGTTATCGGCCAGAGGCCTTTTTTGTAATCCAATTACATTGTGTATTTTCACACGAAATAATAAATATAACATACAATGATCGACAAGTTAAAAGGATTGTGGCCCTACCTGGTGGCTGTTCTGTTATTTGTAGTCCTGAGTTTCGCCTACTTTTCCCCTGTATTAGAAGGCAAGAAACTCCCGCAGATGGATAATTCACATGCCATTGGGATGGCCAAAGAATTAGTTGACCATGAAAAAGAAACCGGTGAACGTGCCATGTGGACCAACTCTATGTTTGGCGGTATGCCCTCCTACCAAATCAAAGGAGACGCCTCAAAAAACGTATTCAGCCGTTTCAATCAAGCCTCACGCATGGGTCTTCCCTATTATACCGTGGCCATTGTATTTTTGTATTTATTGGGCTTCTATCTACTCTTACTGAGCATGAAGGTGGATCATTGGCTGGCCGTGGTCGGAGCCATTGCATTTGCCTTTGGTTCCTATAACCTCATCATTATCATTGCGGGTCACATCACCAAAACCTACGCCATTGCACTGATGGCTCCGGTTATGGCGGGGATTATATATGCCTACAATAAAAACCGGTGGATTGGCGGAATAATTACCGCCGTAGCGCTGGGGATGGAAATTGCCTATAACCATGTCCAGATCACCTATTACCTGTTCATACTGGTATTGGTAGTAATCATCTCCAAACTCATCATCGCTGTTCAAGAGAAAGCCCTGAAAGCCTTTGCCCAGACGTCTGCTGTATTGGCAGTGGCGGCCTTTTTGGCCCTGCTACCCAATATTTCCAACCTCTGGACCACATATGAATATGGCAAAGATTCCATCCGCGGGGCTTCTGAGTTATCGACTCCTGAAGGCGAAAAAGAACACAGCGGCCTGGACAAGGATTATGCTTTTGCCTGGAGTTATGGGGTACATGAAACATTGACTTTGATGATCCCCAATGTGGTGGGAGGCGCATCGGAAGCTTTGGCCGGTTCGGAAACGGCCATGGCACAAGTGGATCCACGCATGAAAGAATATGTGGGTCAGAACAGTCAATACTGGGGCGGGCGCTCGTTTACCTCAGGCCCGGTGTATGTGGGTGCCATTCTCTGTTTCCTCTTTTTTATCGGGGCCTTTTATTACAAAGGACGCGAGCGCTGGTGGCTCATTGCCGCAACCATCCTCTCCATTTTTCTGGCCTGGGGTAAGAATTTTGGTTTCTTCAACGATTTCATGTTCTATTACTTCCCTTTGTATAACAAATTCAGGACGGTGGAGATGGCCCTGGTCATTGCCTCATTTACCATCCCGGTTTTGGGCTTTCTGGGTTTAAAAACCTTATACGATAAACCGGAACTCCTCAAGCAGGAAACCAAATGGTTCATGATTGCCTTTGGATTAACCGGCGGCGTCAGTCTGCTTCTCTTCCTCTTCCCCACTGCATTTTACGATTTCTTGTCCAAACAAGAGATGGACATGTTTTATCAACAAAAACAACAAGGTGGCGAAATGGGCATGATGTACGGCCTTTTGGAAGATAACCTGATCGTTGCCCGAAAAGCATTGCTGAAAGCTGATGCCTTGCGGTCTTTCTTCTTTATTTTACTGGGATCAGCCTCATTGTGGTTTTATGGGCAGGGGAAATTATCAACCCGTTACCTCACCTGGGGACTGGCCATTTTAATCTTCATTGATTTATGGGGTGTGGACAAACGCTACCTAAACAACGACCATTTCATTGGTAAAACCAAAGCCAAACAGGAATTTGAAATGTCCAAGGCCGATCAGTCCATTAAAAAAGACATGGATCTGTATTACCGCGTCTTTTCCATTTACCGGAATCCATTCACTGAAGTAACCACGTCGTACCATCACAAATCCATTGGTGGCTATCATGGCGCTAAATTGCGCCGTTACCAGGATGTGATTGACCGTTATCTTCAGAATGATTGGCAAACACTTGTTTCGCAACTACAGCAAGGCTCTACTCCGGGTGATTTAGAGATCACCATGGAAAACATGCCGGTTATCAATATGCTCAACACGAAATACGTCATTTACAATCCCAACACAGCCCCTATTTTCAATCCCAATTACATGGGCAATGCCTGGTTTGTAAACGATGTGAAGCTGGTGAATACGCCCGATGAAGAAATTGCTGCCATTGGAGGCGTGAACCTGCATACAACAGCTGTGGTGGACCAACGCTTTGCCGATCTGGTAGCAGGTTACCAATGCGATTCAGTAGCGGGCCTGTTGGAATTAGTGTCCTATCGTCCCGATCAATTGGTGTTTGAAGTGGAAACCAGTCAGGATCAACTGGCGGTGTTCAGCGACATCTACTACAATAAAGGATGGAATGCCTACATCGACGGCAAAAAAACGGACCACATCCGGGTTAACTACCTCTTGCGCGGATTAATGATTCCTGCCGGAGCCAGAGCCGTTGAATTCCGCTTCGAGCCTAAGTCCTATCAATACGGACAATGGCTGGCCACCATTAGTTCGGTGCTCATCCTGCTTCTGATCATTGGATTCGCCGTATGGCAATGGCGTCAAAAGAAATAAATTAATGTATAAAGAACCGATCTCTTTACAAATCGCAGTGAAGAGATCGGTTCTTTTGAATTTTACCGCCGCTTTTTCTTTCGGGAAACTTTATCTCCTTTGTAAGGACTATAGTAACATGGTAAAGCCTGAATACCATTGGATGATTCCTTCATCTTATCAGGAGAACAACCCGGCATGAAGGTAAAGCCAAATCGCAAATTAGCCCCCCGTGTTTTGGTCACATCAAAGAAGGCGAACAAATCATCGGTAATGGCATGCATGTGGAAGGCACCCAGCTTCACTCCAAACCCGGCTCCAATATTCAGGTATTCCCCATTAATGGCCGAATAGGATATGGATCCATTCAGTGTTTTATAGTTATAGGTATTGGCCGATAGAGTAAATGCCGGATGTAATTTATTTTTATAAATCTCATTGCGCAACACAGCACCGGCATTGAGGTGATTGGTCAGCGTTCGCGTGGCCCCCAAATAGATCTGAGGCACTAAACTGGAAGTGTAGTTCCGGGAAACAGGCACCGGCTTAAATTCTTCTTCTAACTGATCACCCAATTCACTAAAGTAGTCCGGATTATTGAATCCGGATTCATTTCCGGTTCCTGTATATTCATAATCACCCAAGGTCTCAAACGACCAGGAATCTGTTTTCCAATTAATGAAACCCACGTCCAGAATACTTCCGGAAATGGTAGTGCGTTCATCCATCTGGTAAATAAATCCAAAATCGAATCCAATACCCAGGTTGCGGTGGTTCATCATGTATGCCATCCAATCCACATCCTCCTGCAGGTCAATAGCAGACACATAACCATCCTCATCTGTTCTTACGTCAATGGGGAAAGAGGTGTTGATGGTGCTATTCAACTCCATCATTAAGGAATAATTGTTGGGATTAGTATACAGGCGACCGGTTGTTTTTGGAGTATACACGTTGCCTTTTCCAAAGAGCAACTTGGCCCGGTATCCATAGGTTAACCCCGGCTCTTTTTCCTTGGCCATGCCAATGGCGTATTCCCGGTAGTGGCTGGCATTCACCCGTAAGCCGTCAAACTTGGCATCTTTTCCAATAAACATGGTATTTCCGTACCATCCGAGCTGAGCCAGTTCCTTGGGTATGGTATTGTAAGAGGTCACTTTTTCAGATATGGAAAACGTAAAGTAACGCTCTTTGATCCATATGCCCAATGAGAGGGGCGTATAATGCACTTCCGCAGCAAACAGCTCCTTATTGTTCATGCGATCAATGACATCACCCGGTTGGAAAAAGAGGGAATCACCATCACGTACCAAAAGCTCACTGGCCGTAAAAGCGGCATTGGCATAATTGACATGCACGGAAGCCAGCCCCGGCATTCCAAAATTGACTTTACAGCGCGCCGTTACCGCAGGATTGACGATGTTGGCTTGTGGCAGATCATGCATCAGAAACAAGGTGAGATTTTGCTGTGCGTGAACAGAACTAGATAGAAGTAGAGATATAACCAGACCAAAAAAAATAGACTTCACAGTTATGGATTGGTTTTAATGATTAATTGCGCCTGAACACCTAAATTACTCACAATACTATACTCCTGAATATTGCTCTTAAATACATCCGTTATGTATAGATTGGAAATTGTTGAATAGATGATAACCTGATTGACGTCTACCAGATTATCTATCTCTGTATCATCTAAAAGAATATCCCTTACGTCATTATCGAAACCTGTAATTTTCCCATCATCACTGATGGCGGCAGCTGGCACCACAATGGGATTCTCCTTTGTCATGGAGACAGAATCCGTTCCGTTAATCTTATAATACACTTCCACTTTAATATCAGCGGGAAATCGATTAATGGTTTCGCAGCGCAATTTCATATAGACAATGTTCTCCCTTTTCGAAACCGCATCTGTCAAGTCAAAATCCAAAGGCTGTTTTTCAATATAGGTGATGGGACGATCCGGTTCATCTGGAAAAATTGGGTAACCTGGAATATCAAATTCATCTTCATAATTAATGAAAAGCTTACCCAAGGGTACGGAGATATTTGGCTCCCAGGTGAGACTGTCTGATACCTCCTCGGGGTCGATGCTCCAACACCCCGAAAGTGTTAAAATGACAATCATGTATAACCATGTACCTTTCACCATTTTTTCCTATTTACAAGCCTTATTATATGGACGAAAGTTAACTATTTTTATTGCCTTGGAACAGGGCTCCTCATAAAATATTTCGGTATATATATCAAAATAATTAACTTCAATGCACTCTAAAACAAGAGAAATCTTCATTTCTCTTTCAAAGCAAAAAAACTATCGAAATGAAAAATTCAACGCTAATTCACCTGATTCTAATCGTCCTCACTGCAGGGACCGTCACATCCTGCCAGGAGCGGACTGTTAAAACAAAACCACGTCAGGTAGTGATTACCTTCGATGACCTCCCCACTGTATTTCCAACCACCGGTGATTCCGCCATCCTGATCACCCAAAATCTATTGGCGACGCTCACCAAACACAAGGTTGAATCGGTGGGTTTTGTCAATGAAGGCAAAATAATAGAAAGCAATCATGCGGATACCTTACAGCAGACTCTGGAAATGTGGCTGAAGAGCGGTCAGGAATTAGGTAATCACACCTATTCACATTGCTCTCTCAATGATGTTTCAGCGGATTCTTTTCAAAACGACATCCTGCTCAATCACAAATACCTCCTCCCCTTATTGGCAAAACATGGGCAAACGTTGCGTTATTTCCGCCATCCTTACTTACAAACCGGTGACGATACCATTAAAAAGGTTCAAATTGACGACTTTTTAGCCGCTAATGGCTACACAACAGCCCCAATCATAGCCATCTATTTTGATTGGCTCTATGCGGCCGCCTATCGAAACGTCGATGGCAACCCTGAACTGGAAGAAAAGGTCGCCACTGCCTATGCCGATTACATCAACCGTGATCTTGAATTTAACGAATCTGCTGCCAACCTTGTGGTGGGCCGAGAAGTTCCAATGGTTTTGATGTTTCATGCCAACACATTGAATGCCGATCATTTTGAGAAAGTAATTCAGGTCATTCATCAACGGGGTTACGAAATTGTAACATTGGAAGAAGCCTTGCAGGATACAGTCTTTGAACTGGGCAATCCGATTGTCTCCGAGCAATCCATGGGATGGCTCCAGCGCTGGGCCATTCACAAAGGCATCCCTGTCGATACTTTCCTGCAAGTAGACCCCTTCATTTCTAAATTAGCCAACATCAAGATGTACTAATCGGAAACGCGTGCTTACTAAGGCCATCCTTATTTCAACGATCTGTGGACCCACCAAGCTACAGGTCGTTTTTTTATGCGCCACACCAAAGACACCTAAGTAATGAACCGAAGTTTCTCTCCTCTGTTATCTTAGTGATAAAGCAGATGGCCATTTACCTTTTGCATTCTATATTGGTTTTGCACTTGGTATGCTGTGACCATTCACCCTGTGCCAAAAAAAATAAAACAATGCCTACAAACCGATTAATATCTGAATCCAGTCCGTATTTACAGCAACATGCTTACAATCCGGTGAACTGGTATCCTTGGGGCCTGGAGGCCTTTGAAAAAGCCAAACAAGAAGATAAACTGCTACTGATCAGCATCGGTTATTCAGCCTGCCATTGGTGCCATGTCATGGAGCATGAATCCTTTGAAGATTCCACCGTGGCCGAGCTCATGAATGCCCATTTTGTGTGCATCAAAGTGGACCGGGAAGAACGGCCGGATGTGGATAAGATATACATGGATGCGGTGCAGATGCTAAGTGGCCGTGGCGGATGGCCTTTGAATTGCTTTGCATTGCCCGATGGCAAGCCCGTTTGGGGCGGCACCTATTTTCCACAAAAACAGTGGACTGAACTGTTACATACACTGCATGGCTTGTACCAGAATGAGGGAGTTAAATTAAAGGCTCAGGCCGATCAGCTCACCCAAGGTATCCGGCAACAAGATTTTCCAAACCTCGCTGTTCTTCCAGAGACAGCGGATTTAGAAGTGTCTATTACCAGTTCAAAAAAAACATTTGACTGGCTGCACGGTGGCATGGGAAAAGCTCCTAAATTCCCCATGCCAGTGGCTTTAAATTTCTTGCACCACTACGGCTTTTTAAAACAGGATGAAGAGGCTCTTAACTTTGTGTACCTCACCCTGGATAAAATGGCATCAGGCGGTATTTATGATCAGGTGGGCGGTGGTTTTGCCCGCTATTCAGTGGATGAAAGATGGTTTGCACCCCACTTCGAAAAAATGTTGTATGACAATGCCCAATTGATATCGCTTTACAGCAACGCCTATAAAACCACCCAAAATCCGTTGTACCGGCGCATTGTTGATGAAACGATAAAATTTGTAAACCGGGAACTAACAGCCCCACCAGGGACGTTTTACTCGGCACTGGATGCCGATAGTGAAGGTGTGGAAGGCAGGTTTTACACCTGGACGGTGGATGAATTGCAAACGGTCTTAAAACCAGAAGACCCTTTCTTTAAATACTTTAATATTGAAACCGACGGCAACTGGGAACACTCCCAAAATATTCTGCATGCTAATCAAACCAGGCTTCAATTTGCGGAGGCCAACCTGTTTGAGACGACTAGTTTTGAGATCAGTTTAGAAGCTTCCTTAAAAAAGTTGCTCCTCAAGCGCAAATCCCGGGTACGACCAGGCTTGGACAATAAAGTTATCTTATCGTGGAATGGATTAATGATCAAAGCATTGACGGATGCGTATCAGGCCATGGGTCATGAAAAGTATCTCAACCTGGCTGAGCAGGCGATGAAACAGCTAATGGAATCGCACATTTCAGCTGATGGTCACCTGTTCCGGATTTTTGTAAATGAAGATTCCCGGATAGAGGGATTTCTGGATGATTATGCCCATACCATCGAAGCACTGATTTGTTTGTATGAAACGACCTTTAAAACACACTACCTTGAAAGTGCCCAATCCATAACAGAATATGCCATCAATCACTTTTATCAGGATGGGACCGGCATGTTTTATTATACTTCCGATACCGGTGAACAACTTATTGCCCGAAAAACAGACCTGCAGGATAACGTCATCCCTTCATCCGTTGGTACCATGACCAATAATCTGATTAAACTGGCTCAACTGAATTCGCATACTGATTATGAAGATATCTCCAATTTATTAATCCGTAAAATGCAAGATTACCTGGAACGCCAGCCTACTTACCATGCACAGTGGGCACTATTAACACTCTTACAAACTAACATACGGCAAGAAATTGCCATCTGCGGCCCGCAAGCACTTGCGTTTAAGAAAACGTTGCAGGCGCAATTCATGCCGGGGACTATTTTTGCAGGCTCAAGTGCGCCAAACTCCTCCATTGAACTATTGAAAAACCGGTTTAAAGAAGGTGAAACACTCATTTACCGGTGTAGGAATAAAACTTGTGAATTACCATTCGAACAGACAGCCGCAATTTTGAGACAACCTTAACACCCTAGCTCCTTTTGGAGCTTTTATAAGCTTCAATCAATTGGGAGGCCAACTCCTGATCTTTTTTGGTTCCTTCTAAAAAAGAATGGGTAATTGATTTATTATGTAGCTTCGTATTTTCATATTAAAGTCAGCGTATGTTTACCCAAGAATTATTCGAATTAGCATTAAATATTACCAGTCCCTGGATTATCTCATCAGTTGATTTTGACGTTGAGAAGCAGAAGCTTGATATTCACATAGACTTTGAACGAGGTAGTGAATTCGAATATACTCTTGAAGATGGGACTACGGGAAAAGGAAAAGCATACGACACGGTTAACAAGACATGGCGACATCTAAATTTTTTTCAGCATGAATGTTACCTCCATGCGAGAGTCCCCCGAGTTAAGAGAGAGGATAACAGCATTCGAATGATTCAAACACCTTGGCAAGGAAAAATGAATGGGTTTACCCTACTCTTCGAAGCATTACTCCTTCAGTTATGTACTGCGATGCCCGTGTTAAAAGTGTCACAAATAGCTGGCGTAAGTGATGATAAGCTCTGGGATATGCTGGAGAGGTATATCGACGAAGCCGTAGATCAAATGGATCTATCTGATCTAAACATGTTAGGTCTGGACGAGACATCTAAGGCTAAACACCATGACTACATTACCCTTTTTGTGAATTTATTGACGCGTAAAGTAGTTTACTCACATTTCTGAGTTGCGAACTACCTGAATATCAGGTAAAATAAAACGAAAAAATCACAAAAAAAGCTGCATTTTCTGATTGTATTTTGTTAATTTTAAGTCTGTTAACAAGTAAAATACAAAAACAAGCAAGATCATGCAGCAAAACAAAAATACTAAATTTAAAGGAGAGCTTACCACGATCATAAATGAAGAAAGCGGAATTGAAAGTAAACTGGAAAGTGTTATGAGTTTATTTGCCATAAAGAAACAGCTATCCGCTTTCGATTCACTCAAAAACAGAGGGCATAATTTATCTGATCTTCTGTGCTGTTTAATCTTAATGTCACTTCAGGGAGTCAGTAATGTTTTTAAGCTAACCATCCAGAAACAAGGTGTTAATAAGGATGCTTATTATTCTGCCAAGAATAATGAATACATCAACTGGCATCAGCTTTTGATACTGACAGCACATCATTTTCGATGGCTAATTAGCAACCGGCCATCTTTGCAAAAAGAAGGTATAACTGCACTTATTGCCGATGACTCACCGTTAAAAAAGACTGGCAAGAAAATGGAGAAAGTGAGTATGATACATGATCATGTGACCAATACTTATATTTTGGGCTTTAAGTTGTTAGTTCTTGGTTTCTGGGATGGCGGAAGTTTCATACCTGTCAGTTTCAGCCTTCACAGAGAAAAGGGAAGTAAGCTAAAAAAAGCAACCGATGCCCATAAACAATCCGTACGGGCTGAGCAAAAAGCAAATGTTAATTTAACCAATGCTCAACAAGCACTTGAGCGAAAACAAACGGCAGTTAACAAACACAAGGCTATTACGGAGAATACTCCAACTAGAACAAACCTGAACCGGCTTATCAATGCAGCCAATGCAGAAGAAAAAGCAATGCAAAAGGTTGCTTCCTATGAAAAGCTATTACAGGAGAAAAAAACTCAACAGGAGAAGTTAAAACAGGAACGGGATAAAATAGCAAAGACCAATCCCACCTATGGTTTAAATAGAAAGGAAAAAGCAAAACAATTCAAGAAAAAGAGAGCAGCAGGCAGCTGTGGCAGCAAGCGCGCCAAAGAAGCAGATATCAGTAAAATCGACATGCTTGTCACCATGCTAAAACAAGCCGTAAAAAAAGGATTTGTACCAGATTATGTCCTGACCGATACATGGTTTTTCTGCAAAGAACTGCTCTTAACAGTCAATGATATGGCTACAAAAGGAGTCAAACTATTATCCATGGCTAAAATGGGAAATGCCACATACACACTTGTTTCCGATGGGAAAAAGTACAATATCCATACGCTGCTTAAAATGAGAAACCGGCAAGCAAAGTACAGCCGGAAGCTTAAGGCTCACTATATTAAAATACCAGTTGTATATGCAGACATACGTGTTGACTTGTTTCTTGTAAAGTTTGGGGGCAATGGTACATGGAGGCTGCTGGTAACAAATGATTTAAGCATGACCTTCACGAAGGTAATGGAAGTATACAAATTGCGTTGGAGTATTGAAGTGTTTTTCAAGGAGTGTAAGCAATATCTACACTTGGGAGGTTCCCATTCAAGTGATTTTGATGCTCAAATTGCAGACACTACACTGTCTATGATTCAGCATATCATGCTTGTGTTTTTTAAGCGCATGAACCATCAGCAGAGCTTTGGTGAGATATTCAAGGATGTATCCGATGAGTTGATAGAAGCCACGCTCGCTGAGACAATCTGGGAAATATTTATTAAGGTAATGGTAGTTTTAGCAGAGATTATTAATGCGGATACCATGGAAATGCAAATACAGGCGATGCGAAAACCAGAGGCGATGCACATGGTGAAGAGGCTAATATGTGAAAGAAGGGAACTCAAAAGTGTGGCATGAAAAACGCAGACTCCCCATCTGGGTCGTATGTAATTGCTACACACCTTGTTGTATTGTGATATTTTAAGTTACATAGTCCATTTGGGCAAAAATACTAGCTGATTTTAAGCATATTGCATCTCAGAATTATTAGTAGTTTATATTACCGAAGGGAAAGACAGTAAAACAATTGACGATTTTGTAGACTTTCTAACCACCCATGGAGGCCGATCAGAGCATATTACTGATGTGAGTTCTGATATGTCCAAAGCCTTTATTAAAGGCGTTAAAGACAATCTGCCAAACGCTCAAATTACATTTGATAAATTTCATATTATGAAGATTATCAATGATGCCGTAAACAAAGTACGTATTCAGGAGGTAAAGGAGCAAGATGTGTTGAAGAAAACGAAATTCATTTTTCTTAAAAATAATGCCAATCTAACTCCCAAACAACTTTCAATACTCCAGGAATTGAAGATGTCAAAAATCAATCTGAAAACTATAAGGGCCATGCACATCCGTGAAAACTTTCAGGAGATTTACAATTCGGATTCATTTGAAGAATTCCAGTTCAAACTTCAAAAGTGGTATTTCTGGGCTACTCACAGTCGATTAGAGCCTATTAAGGAAGTTGCATATACAATAAAGAGGCATTGGGATGGTGTTCTCGGATGGTGGCATAGTCAAATCAACAATGGAATACTGGAAGGACTTAACTCAATTATTCAAGCTGCTAAATCGAAAGCGCGAGGATATAAGCTGGCTAAAAATTTCAAAATCATAGCGTACCTATTAACAGGTGATATTGATCTCAACTCGTTAAACAGAAATTTTCACAAACTAACATAAATACAAACTACCCACTCATTTTTAGAGAGAGCCTCTTTTTTAAGTATCTCCACTTCCACAGGATCGATACCCCCGGCGGACACGTGCCAGGGGGCAATCGTACCCATCAATTCATTTCGGGTGAAGGCATTAATACCATGATCAACCAAAATTTCTTTAACAATACTCGCATCAAAGGGACTTCCTGAAAAAATAACCATGATGTCTGCCTCATTATAATTTGCTCTCATACTTTTCATTTTTATTCAACTCAAGGGAACTATCTCAAATATAATCAAATAAAATCACTTGTCCGAAAAAAAATCACCCCCTGAGTATTACTGATAAATGGCTATACAGCGATGTAATCACCTGTCAGAACTTAAACTTAAGTTTTTTAACTTATTTTTAAGTTGACAAACTTAAAAATAAGTTGTAAGTTTGGTGTACTGATCAATTAACTCAATTTGCTATGGTTACTCTTACAAAAGCGGAAGAAAAAATCATGCAGTTCCTCTGGGATCTGGAAAAAGGATTTATAAAAGACATCCAACAACAGTTCCCCGACCCTCAACCACCTTACAATTCCGTATCTACCATCGTGCGGGTGCTTGTAAAAAAAGAGATTGTTGGCTTTCACACCTTCGGTAATACCCATCAATATTATCCGTTAATATCCAGGGAAGAATACCGAAAAAGCCAGCTTAACAGGCTGGTAAAGGATTATTTCAGCAACTCCTTTAAACAGGTGGTCAATTATTTCTCAGAAAATAAAGACCTCAGCTTCGATGAAGTAGATGAAGTGATGAAAATGCTGGAGGAGATAAAGAAAAACAAGAAAAATAAAGATTAATTTGTGGTGCCTGTCAACGTTTCCTAGTTGATTTAGCACTTGTAAAAATTAACAACCAATTGCCTGATCCTGGTCAGTTTTCAGTTATTTTTCACTGAATTCTAAACCCTTACTCCATTCAGTTTAATCTGATACTACATGCATTAGCTCTTAATTTTTTAGTATTGAAGCCATTTCCATGCTCAAGTTCATTCTTTACTTGATTGAATCAGGCTTATGTCTGTCTGTTCTTTTTGTGTTATACCATCTCTTTTTTCGAAAAGAGACCTATTTCACATTCAATCGTTACTATCTGATTGGCATCATCTTTTTGTCATTGACAATCCCTTTGGTACATGTCAATCTAAGAGTAAAAGCCCATCAGAAGCTTGAACCTACATTGGTGGAAATTGGGAAATTCAGAAACTATTATGAACGCCTCATTGCGCTCTCCGACCCTGATTTCACAACTTATTATGAAAACGGGCTACCCAGAGCGGTTTTTGAAGGAAATTGGGAAACGTTTGATCGTTCCGACACAAGATCTTTGTACGCAACAAACTTAGCTATAGCATCATTAAATGATAATGGTGAAACAGCTAAAAGATGGAGCGTGCTGCAATGGATAGTAGTGATTTATGCTGTAGGTGTCGGATTTTTTCTAGTCCGCTTTTTTGTATTAGTAACCGCATTATTGTGGCAACTGTTAAAATATCCGGTTGTTGAACGACTGGGTATTAAAATCGTCCTCATGCCCGAGGAAGTTCCTCCTTTTTCATTCTTCCGCTATGTATTTATACATGAAAAAGTAATTGACCTCCCCGAGTTTGAAAAGATTATGGCACACGAACGGGTGCACATCTACCAGAGCCACTCCATCGATTTACTAATCGCCCAGGTATTGGTCATTTTTCAATGGTATAATCCATTGGTATGGCAAGTGCAAAAAGCCATTAAAATTAACAATGAGTTCATCGCCGATGACACAGTCGTGAACAGCGGATTTGAGTTATTTGATTATCAAACCCTGCTGTTGAGCCAATTGATCAGTATCCGCTCAGTAGAATTGGTGAATAATTTCAACCTTATATCCATAAAAAAACGCATAACGATGATGACAAAAATAAAATCCGGTTTCCAAGCGAAACTGAAAGCCTTAGTGCCTATACCGGCAACCATCGCCTTGCTTTTCCTCTTTACCAATCTAACCATTAGCAGTCCGACTTTACGGTTTTCGAACTATTCTCCCATCACCTTTAAAATGAATCAACCAGCATTGGAGGGCCTGTGGAAAAGTGATGATATTTTAGCTAAATACGCCATGATTTCGATTGCTAAGAATACCATTAGTATTTTAGATAACAATACCGTACGGGATTATAAAGTAGATTTTACAACCAATTACCTGCAACTGCAAACCGGGCCAAATCAAGAACTCAAATTACCTATTAAAACTTCCGGGAATTTACTAACCATATGGTGGACTCCCGAAGACCCGGTGAAATATCGAAAAACAGCTTTTACAAACTCGCTGGAGCTCTTCCTCAGTGAAACACATCAAAAAATTAACTTACCCGCGATTACCCATTACCAAATGCTGGAACGACAAGAATTGGTGATCAATGTCATTCTTGGCATCAATTACTTTGAAGTGGATGGTGTTAAAGGCAGTATCAATGAATTTGAACAGTTGATAACCACTGCCAAATCGAACCGGAGTGCATTGGATCGTCCGCTATTAGTTGTCAATCTGAACATTGATAAAAACGTACCCATGAAGAAGGTGTATCAGATCTACCAAGTACTTCGGAATAACCAGATGCTGAAAATTGCTTATGCCGGTTATACTTCCGACCATAAAGTGCCAGTTCTATTACAGCATGCAGCCGCTATTCCTAAACTGCTCCCTCCTCTTGAGGCAGAATATATCACCGAGGATGAGCAAAAAGAGCTGCGAGCGGAAGATAAGCTAATGGACTTCAGTGCCGTTAATAAAAGTGCTGATCAAAATTTTATCAGCGAATTAAAAAAACGGCTTGCAAAAACTAATAAACTCATCATGGTGCTTCAGTATGATAACAATACGCCCTTTGGGCAATACGTATCCTATACCGATGCCACGTACATCGCCATGTACAGTATGCGCGATGATCTGGCGATGAGCAAATACAACATTCCTTATAATGACCTGCCAAAATCTTTACAAATAGATATCCGAAAGCAATTTCCGATGATGCTAACGGAAACCAATCTGGACGAAGATTAGAACCATATTTTTGATTAGAACATTAAAAAGAGACCCCATCCGGTCTCTTTTTTGATGACATTACACTAATTTTATGGTTTTAACTTAACTTGTGTAATGAAATCACTAACCCTCACTTTTCTCTACACTCTATTTTCACTGACTGCTATTTCACAAATCAATCTGGAAATGGCCAACCGGGCTGCGGAGCTTAATAACAAGGCCACGGAACTAATCAATGAGGGACATTATCAGGAAGCCGAAAGCCATTTAACAAAAGCCATTGAATACGATTCCACCTTGCGCTCAGCCTATATCAACCTGCATGAGTCATATACCCAGCAAAATAAGCTGGATAGTGCCATTATTAACTTAACCAAAGCAGTCGCCATATTTACTGATGATGACGAACTGTGGTACTATCTGGGAAATGCCCGCAACAAGGCGAACCAATTTGAGGCCGCCATTTCAGCCTACAATAAGGCAGTGGACCTAAATAAAATCAATGGTGAGGACTTTAGTTTAACCTGGGCCTATTACTTTAATAGAGCCAATTGTTTAGCCCAACTCAAACGATATGAAGAGGCCATTTCTAATTATTCACTAGCACTTACTTTTCAGCCTGAAAATGCAAATATCTTCTTTAACCGGGGCATGTGTCATTTAATGTGCAAAAATAAAATGGCTGCCAAAGCCGATTGGTTGGAGGCTCAAAGATTAGGAATGAGTGAAGCAGGGATGTACATTTCAAAACATTGCCAGTAATTGCCAGTATATACAGAGGCCTGCTCCGTTCATTGAAGCAGGCCTACAAATGCTATTTTAAGGCAAAATTGATGGGTAATACAAACCGTACATTAACCACCTTTCCTTCATGCTTTCCTGGCGTCCAGGCTGGCATTAGCTCCACCACATTGATGGCTGCCTCATCGAGCTCCTTATGACCGGAGCTCCTGGTAATTTTCGGATTTGTTACTTTTCCTTGTTTGTTGATTACAAAAGAAACAAAAACTTTACCTGTTTTTCCTTCTTTCTTAGCCACTTCCGGATACTTAAGTTGGGAACTGATGAATTCAAACATTTTAGTTTGCCCACCCACATACTCCGGAAGGACATCTACCATTTCATAAACCTGTTCCTCTTGTGGAGAGGTGGATTGATTCACACCCCTATCAGTAACCGAGTTTTCTGCCAATGAGATCTCACTTGCAAATGCGAATATCATACCACCAATTAATACCATTGCAGCTCCCATCTTTAGGAACGCATATCTACTGGACCTATTATTTGTCATCATTTTAAATCGTTTTTGCGTTAATGATTGATTGAGGTTATTAACAGGCAACAAGCGGGCACCTGTTGACTGAAAAAATAACAACTCTTTATAGCGACCAACCGAAGTTCCACTTAATAGAACTTTGCGATCTACCTGAAATTCATGCAACTCCTTTAACTGTTTCCGCAACAACCAGGCAAAAGGATTGAACCATTGCACAATAAGTACAGCTTCAAGAAGAAGCACATCCCAGGAATGCTTGAATCGAACATGTGCCATTTCATGTAACAGAATCTGCTCCCTATCCTGATCAGAATATAGCGACCGATTCATAAAAATGACCATAAAGAAAGAAAAAGGGTTGAACCGACCAGGCAAGTCAGCGACCTTATATCCTTCATAAGTAGTTATCGATGCCTTACCGGATAAAGCACCTACTCGGATAATCCCAATCCCTAAACGAATAAGTAAACCACCGGCTCCAATCAGATAAATCCATTTAAAACCAGGTATTTGCTCTACAAAAGGCACTACATTGTATCGGGCCACCCCGGCATAAATGGTAATCGTCGCCAGGACATTTGAAAACGGCTCCGGTGATGTCATGCCTGGTACCGTGATAGGGATTTTTAAAAACGGTATAAAAGCAGCAAGCAATAGAGATGCCAGCAGATAAAACCGGTTAAATCGAAACAAGTTCTCACGGTGTAACACTAACCAATAAAATAGAGTTTGTGTTCCCAGAACCACAGCAGATTCATACAAATAATTTATTAAGGAGCTCATAACCTATTTCTTTTCATTACTCAGCTCATCTTTTACTTCATTCATCAATTTTTCAAATTCAGTCGTATCCATTTTGTCTTCCTTTGCAAAGAAGGAAACCAGATCCTTAAATGAATTTTCAAAATAATTAGACATAAAGCGCTTCATAAAAGAACGTTTATAAACCTCTTTTGAGATCACCGAAAAATACACATACCCCTTACCCACCTTTTCATGATCCACAAAACCTTTGCTTTCTAAAATGCGAACAATGGTAGATATGGTATTGTATGCCGGTTTAGGTTCATCTAACTGTTCAATGATGCTTTTAACCGTGGTTGTGCCCAATTTCCACAGCTGTTGCATCACTTGTTCTTCTGCCTTGGTTAATTCTTTCATGCTCGATTCAACTAAGTTGTTAGTTCAAATATAGAACTAATAACTTAGTTGAACAAGCTTTTTCACTAAAACTTTAGTTGAATAATTAATTGCCAAAAAAAAAAGGAATAGCCCCAGTGACTAATCCTTTATATTCTTATTTATTAGAGACTAACCTGCCGACGTCAATTCTCGTCCCAATGGGTTTTGATGTAATCAAAAGTCTCCCGCATGCTCATGGGCTGTGAAGAAGCTGACGCCCGAATATAAAATTCCTCATTTCCATTTTTTCCCATAAACACCGGAGCATTACTTCTCTCCACTGATACAATACAGACATCCTTATCGTTTATAGAGATAATGCTACTGGTAATAAATGTATGGACCGTTTTTCCTAAATTTTGATTAATCAAACTGGTCAAAGCCAATAAAAACCCATCTCGATTTTTCTTTTTTAAGGTGTTATAATCATTTTCCAGCCCGAGTGTGTTACCATCATCATCTACACCAATAAACAACATTCCGCCTTTAGTATTGAGAAACGCTGATATCGTTTTAACAATCACTTGCTCCAGAGCTTTATTCGGCTTCTGGTCTCGATAATCCCAACGCATGGAAGATTTAAACTCAATAAAATCATTTTCTCCTTTTTCAATAATGATTTGCCAATCTGTTCCATCATCAAGCTTGGTAACGACTTTTCGCTTCTTCTTTTGCTGCTGCAGAAAATAGGTAAAGATCAATCCCATCAGTACCAATAGTATTAAAAATAACAATACCAATTGCAACTGCGAGCGATCCTTCTTAAAAACCGGCCAGTTCGTGGCCAACTCAATTAGTTCAGCATCATTAATCCTGGCAGAGCCCTTTAAAATCAAATCCATCAAATCCCGGTTCCCTTGTTTCACAGCAGGCCTGAGCTTGTCAGTTTTCATGAGCCGATACTCATAATATCCTTTTGGCGCCCCTACACTTTTAAATCTTGCAATGGGATTGGGGAGATCGTATATAAATGCTTCAATACTTTGCTCTCTAATTTTCTCAAACAATGACTGAAACGTCTCATTTTCTTTCACTTGAAGAGCTGTAAATTGAGACTCCATGTCAGCTTTAAGTGCCGGATTATCAATCACGTATATGGGTGATGAAAAATGAGAAATATCTTTGGGTTTATTTCCTTTTTTAAGAAATAGAACCGTCTTCGTACGCATGATAAAGTCACCAAAATCCAAGTACTGCGAACGTTTCTCATTGAAATACAATCCGGCTAAAACATCCGCCTCACCTGAAACGACCCGTTGTATACAATTATCTTGTGTATCCGCTACAAATTCAATATCGATGCCCGCTTTTTGAGCCCACAATTTCCACCAATCAATCAGTATTCCTACCGATTCACCATTTTCATCAACAGCTGAATAGGGAAAATAATCATTGGGATGAGCCACCTTAACTAACTGAGCAGCATGCAGATTGAAACCAAAAAAAACAACACAAAAATACAATAGGAGGAAATGCTTCATCTTAAAATTGGGGTTATGTTAGACGGATACTCTATACCAGAGAACCTCGAAGGCGCTAAAATAATAAAATATTAACACCTCAATCAGGTGATATTGAAATCTCATGTAAAGATTTAAGCAGGAAACTAATTGGTTGAAATCAACTGCGCGAGATCACGGATGACCATATGAATGTGAGAATCCTCATCGACATCTCCTTCATTGTAAGCCGTGGCAGTAACTGCATCCAGGTAAGTAATACCAAGGGCCTTAAAAATCCGCTTAAATTGCTCAATGGTCAGATCACAATCCATTGGACCTGATCCTGCCGGCAACAGAAGGGCTCCTTTTTTGCCATATAGTTTTTTATTCACAAAGTAAGGTCGGAACCGATCAATTAACAGTTTGGTCTGAGCAGAAGGACTAAACCAATAGATGGGTGTGCCGAAAATCAACACATCAGCTTCTTCCATGGGCTGATAAAGCTGGCTCATGCCATCCTGTCGAATGCACTCTAATTCATTGTTTTCCTTGCACATTCGGCAATCACTGCACGGATCAATTTGATGCTGATAAAGGTCATAAATTTTTGTCTCAATGTTGAGCGGTTCCAATTCTTTGGCCAAAAGCCGGGCTAATGAAGCTGTATTACCATTCTTTCGCGGACTTCCTGTAAATATTGCAACCTTCATACCTGTAAAAATCTATAATTCATTACAAGGTAACAAATTTTATTCAACCTAAAAAGAGCGTTAAAATCCTCATCAAAAGGAAGCCCGATAGTAGCACTGAATCACATGCTTATATTTGCTGATCGCAAGACCGATTTAAGGAATTCTTTTGAAAATGTCAATGACAAATGTTCTCTCTTTTTTTCATTTTACAGTGTAAATTGATGCTGCATTGATCAATCCTTATTATACCCTATTATTATGCAAACACAAAGAGTTTATCATTATCCGGATGTCACCATGCTTTTGGCCTGTGAAACCATTTGCAGCACCTTACACCAAAACATCGGGGATCTTTCCGTTATTCGACAAAATTGGTCGAATGAGTATGTTACTGACCTACATGAACGTATCGACTATTGCATTGACCATTTCCTGGCCATTGATCCCAATAAAGAATTAAGACATGCTACAGCTTTATTCATGTCTATTCAGGAACCCGCCCTGCGTGATGTGCATTATCTAAAAAAACAACTGGAAACTGATTTCAGAGAAAATAAAAACCTTCTAAAAGATATTCTGAATCTTCTGGGCTATAACTCCTATCTGGATGAAACCTTTGATAAAGATCAGAAAAACCTCATTCAACTATTAGCGACATTCAAAAAAGGCTTGACTGAAACCATTCGACAACTGATTATTGAAAAAGGAGTAAGCCCTTTACTAATCGAGCGTATCCTGGGCTATTATGAAGATTTAAAATTCAAGGACATCACACTTACTTCTCGCGAAATTCGACAAAATGAATTATCTCCGGAAGCCATACCTATTTTCAATTCCATTTATACTGAAGTAATGGGCATTTGTAAAGTGGCGACTTGCTATTTTCATTTTGATGCACTCAAAAAAGAACAATTCTCTTTCCACAAGATTGTTGGAAAACAGGCCATCGATAAACACATTTCTTCCGGCATAAATTAATAATCAAGCCTATTAGTAAATCTGCCACCACCTTTCTATTTGTACCCTTGATGCGCCAAATAGAAAAGGTGGGTTGGATTTTACTGACCGCGTTCGATAATTCACTCCTGATCACAACCAATTACTTGAAATGGGTAGTTTTGCTACCATGGTAAAAAACATTCACAATATACCTATTGATGTCAGCTGTGCCATTATCGTTCGAGATGGAAAAATCCTGGTTGCCAGACGAAGTAATAAAATGGAACAGGCCGGACTATGGGAATTTCCAGGAGGGAAAGTGGATGCTCATGAATCAGCCGCGGACGGTCTTATTCGGGAAATTAAAGAAGAATTGAGTGTTAACATTCAAATTACAGGATCATTAACACCTATTATTCATCACTATAAAAACAAAACCATCCGCTTGATTCCTTTTATAGCCACAATTGCAGATGAAACCCCCATAGCCATCGAACATGAAAGAGTGGAATGGTTTTTACCGGCTGATCTGGAAAATTTAAACTGGTCTCCGGCTGATATACCAATCCTGAAAGAGTTTCTAAACGAGAGACGCAAAAACCATCATAGAATTTAGATCTTTTAGTGATTTGCTCTTCCCTTCCCGCATTTTGTTTATTAAATTTGAAAAGATTCCGTAATTTAATCTAGCCCAAATAGGAATTTACAGGCGAATCTCGCCGCTTTAAATAGAGTTGTATGAAACGAGTCAGAGTAATTGTAGATGGACGTGTGCAAGGAGTTGGATTTCGCTATTATGTGGCCGATGGGGCCAAACAGCATAACATTAAAGGACACGTGAGAAATCTGCCCGATGGACGGGTAGAAATTGATGCAGAAGGGGAAAATGAAAACCTGACTAATTTTTTAGCCATATGTAAAAAAGGTCCGATGCATTCCAGAGTGGATGCCTTTATGGTGAGTGATGCGCCGGTATTTGGATTTGAGCGGTTTAAACTGAAAACATAAAAAAGCTACGCAAAGCAATCCAGCCTTTCTTTTAACCGTTTCAGGTAGTTACTATACTAATAATTCTGAGATGCAATATGCTTAAAATCAGCTAGTATTTTTGCCCAAATGGACTATGTAACTTAAAATATCACAATACAACAAGGTGTGTAGCAATTACATACGACCCAGATGGGGAGTCTGCGTTTTTCATGCCACACTTTTGAGTTCCCTTCTTTCACATATTAGCCTCTTCACCATGTGCATCGCCTCTGGTTTTCGCATCGCCTGTATTTGCATTTCCATGGCATCCGCATTAATAATCTCTGCTAAAACTACCATTACCTTAATAAATATTTCCCAGATTGTCTCAGCGAGCGTGGCTTCTATCAACTCATCGGATACATCCTTGAATATCTCACCAAAGCTCTGCTGATGGTTCATGCGCTTAAAAAACACAAGCATGATATGCTGAATCATAGACAGTGTAGTGTCTGCAATTTGAGCATCAAAATCACTTGAATGGGAACCTCCCAAGTGTAGATATTGCTTACACTCCTTGAAAAACACTTCAATACTCCAACGCAATTTGTATACTTCCATTACCTTCGTGAAGGTCATGCTTAAATCATTTGTTACCAGCAGCCTCCATGTACCATTGCCCCCAAACTTTACAAGAAACAAGTCAACACGTATGTCTGCATATACAACTGGTATTTTAATATAGTGAGCCTTAAGCTTCCGGCTGTACTTTGCTTGCCGGTTTCTCATTTTAAGCAGCGTATGGATATTGTACTTTTTCCCATCGGAAACAAGTGTGTATGTGGCATTTCCCATTTTAGCCATGGATAATAGTTTGACTCCTTTTGTAGCCATATCATTGACTGTTAAGAGCAGTTCTTTGCAGAAAAACCATGTATCGGTCAGGACATAATCTGGTACAAATCCTTTTTTTACGGCTTGTTTTAGCATGGTGACAAGCATGTCGATTTTACTGATATCTGCTTCTTTGGCGCGCTTGCTGCCACAGCTGCCTGCTGCTCTCTTTTTCTTGAATTGTTTTGCTTTTTCCTTTCTATTTAAACCATAGGTGGGATTGGTCTTTGCTATTTTATCCCGTTCCTGTTTTAACTTCTCCTGTTGAGTTTTTTTCTCCTGTAATAGCTTTTCATAGGAAGCAACCTTTTGCATTGCTTTTTCTTCTGCATTGGCTGCATTGATAAGCCGGTTCAGGTTTGTTCTAGTTGGAGTATTCTCCGTAATAGCCTTGTGTTTGTTAACTGCCGTTTGTTTTCGCTCAAGTGCTTGTTGAGCATTGGTTAAATTAACATTTGCTTTTTGCTCAGCCCGTACGGATTGTTTATGGGCATCGGTTGCTTTTTTTAGCTTACTTCCCTTTTCTCTGTGAAGGCTGAAACTGACAGGTATGAAACTTCCGCCATCCCAGAAACCAAGAACTAACAACTTAAAGCCCAAAATATAAGTATTGGTCACATGATCATGTATCATACTCACTTTCTCCATTTTCTTGCCAGTCTTTTTTAACGGTGAGTCATCGGCAATAAGTGCAGTTATACCTTCTTTTTGCAAAGATGGCCGGTTGCTAATTAGCCATCGAAAATGATGTGCTGTCAGTATCAAAAGCTGATGCCAGTTGATGTATTCATTATTCTTGGCAGAATAATAAGCATCCTTATTAACACCTTGTTTCTGGATGGTTAGCTTAAAAACATTACTGACTCCCTGAAGTGACATTAAGATTAAACAGCACAGAAGATCAGATAAATTATGCCCTCTGTTTTTGAGTGAATCGAAAGCGGATAGCTGTTTCTTTATGGCAAATAAACTCATAACACTTTCCAGTTTACTTTCAATTCCGCTTTCTTCATTTATGATCGTGGTAAGCTCTCCTTTAAATTTAGTATTTTTGTTTTGCTGCATGATCTTGCTTGTTTTTGTATTTTACTTGTTAACAGACTTAAAATTAACAAAATACAATCAGAAAATGCAGCTTTTTTTGTGATTTTTTCGTTTTATTTTACCTGATATTCAGGTAGTTCGCAACTCAGAAATGTGAGTTACTATACCTTCATTAAATTAACGGTTGTTGTAGTAGTAATTCCCATATTTGACTATTTTCTTCAAAAACCCTGTAACTTTATCAAATAACAGTTCGTCCCACTGTTGTCTTTTACCAGACTTGCATATGACTGTTGAAGAATATAACCAGACCGTTGATCATTATTCAGATGGTGTATATCGCTTTGTCCTCAAGAACATTAAAGATGAAGACAAAGCGAAAGACATCGTTCAGGATACTTATGAAAAGCTGTGGAAAAAACACGATGGTGTCAACTATCAAAAAGTAAAAAGCTATTTATTTTCTACTGCTTATCACACCTTGATTGATCTCACCAGGCGAGATAAAAAACAGGCTCAGTGGGATGAAATTGATTTTAATAATCACGCCCACAATGAGAACTATACAGATATTAATGAGATTTTGCATCAAGCCTTAGACCGCTTACCCGAGATTCAAAAAATGGTGGTTTTAATGCGCGATTACGAAGGCTATTCCTATAAAGAAATTGGGGAGATCACGAATTTATCGGAGCCACAAGTAAAAGTATACATCTTCAGAGCTCGCAAGTTTTTGAAGGAATACATTGGTAAAATAGAAGTATTGGTTTAATTCAGGAGGGCTATGACTATTAATAGGGAAAACTACGAAGCTTTTATGCTCGACTACCTGGAAGGTACGCTCGAAGAGAAGACCTGCCTGTCCTTGCTGTACTTCCTTGATCAGCATCCGGAGCTAAAGGCCGATTTGGAACTTTTGGGTGATATGCCTTTGATCCCGGAATCATCCACATTTTTTGATGGAAAAGCGCAATTAAAAAAACAACCTGCCGACGCATATGAATTGCCGGTACTGGACTACCTGCTCATTAAGCAGCAAGAAGAAGAATTAACAAATGAGGAATCAGAAACACTGATTACGGCCTATCAGGATAACCCAACCTTACAGCAAGAGGCACAAAAATACGCTTCAGTTTACTTTTCGAAAGAAGAAACATTCACGTATCCCCATAAGCAAGCGCTGAAACGCTCTGTATTATTACCTTTCTTCAAAAAGCAGACACTGCATCGAGCCGCCACACTGGCAGCCATTTTCGTGATGGGGTCATCACTTTGGTTCCTTCGGGATACATTATCGATGGACGCTCCAACCAACCTGTCACAAACACATTCACAAACCGAAGCCACACAGCTTTTATTGAGTGACGCCAGCCCAGCAGCCAAGATTGTCGAGAAAAATCTCCATCAACAACCTCCTCTTTCGAAGGACAGTTTGCTAATGATGTCTAAAGATCCCATGCAAACGAAAAAAGAGAAGGCAAGGCCCAAAGCAGATTCACCCCTAAAATCGCCAAACGTTTATCAGAGTAATGAACCTCTTGAATTATTAGCGTCTGCCCAGCTACCTGAATTGAAAACGTCACCGATCAATGCCTATGAAAAGGGATTGAACGCCATGATGCCGCAATACATGAATAACATGAAACGACGAGAGGAATTAGCTGAGATCTATCAAAAATTAGAAGCCGAGCAACAAAATCCGTCACTTAATATTGCCCTGGTTGAAAATGGGGTCAAATTCGTCAATTGGTTATCCAAAGACCGACTTGAACTTCAAAAGCAATACGATGACAAACAAAATCTGGTGGCCTACCAATTAAAGGGCGATAAAATTCAAATCAGCCGCAAAGCAAAATAGCTATAAATCATATGGATATAACTAAATCCCCTGGTTAATGTAGCCAGGGGATTTTTTATGCCCAAATCACAAAATAACCTGTAACATTTAAAAACAGCTCACCGTCTTACTTTTGAATTAACGGAGAGAAAAAAACTAAAATATAATCAAACTATTTTTCACCATGAAAACTAAACAGATAATACTCGCTTGTTTACTCCTTAGCACATCTTTATTGATGACAAGTGCTCAGGAGAAAACGACCACTCAAAGTGAGTCGCGCAGCCTGGCCAAAATAGAAGAAAACAGTGATCATACCACCATTGAAATTCCTGGTATCAAAATGGAAGTGAATAACTATAACGATACCATCACTAAAATCACACTGGGCCATAAACGGTTTGAAATTATAGAAGATCACAACCGGTCCCGCATTCGCATGGTGCGCATTCCGCGCGAAAAATTTAAAGGCCATTGGGCCGGCGTAGACCTTGGATTCAATGGATTTATGAATTCCGATTTCAAAACATCACCCCCGGTTGGTGGTGAGTTTATGGATCTCAACCAAGGCAAATCCGTGTCTATTGGGCTGAACTTTCTTCAATATAGCATAGATCTGCAACGGCATAAAAATAACATAGGACTGGTAACCGGTCTGGGCTGGACCTTTTATAATTACCGAACCGACAGTCAATACATCATTGAAAAGGATAATGTGACCGGAAACACCATTGGCCGCTATGAAACCGATAAAAATGTAAAAAAGAACAAAATCACAGCATCGTTTATCAACATACCACTGCTTCTGGAATTTCAAATACCTGCCGGTCAGGATCACAATAATCGATTCTTCTTGTCTGCTGGTGGCTATTGCGGGTTTAAGCTCGGTTCACACACTAAAGTGGTCTATGGCAGCGGAAGTGATAAAAATAAAGACAAGAACCGTGGCGACATCAATATGCGTCCCTTCCAGTATGGAGCCATGGTACGTGTGGGTTATCGGTTTATTAAGTTATACGGCACTTACAATTTCTCTACCTTTTATGCAGACAACAAAGGACCGGAATTGTATCCCTATACCATTGGTCTGACATTGATTAATTTCTAATACCCTTGGCACCCTGATCACCGGAAACCCGGAATTGAAAAACAGCCTGCACACCTAAAGTAACGATACTGATGATGCGTACACTAATTCATACAACATCCCTTTTCATACTGATTCTGCTTCTGATGCCCTATGCCAAGGCACAGAATCCACTACCCGAGATATTGAATCACTACGACCGACACTGGGAAATTAAAGAAGACCTCTACCGGGTCATGAAAAATGGCCAGGTGGGTATTATTAAATCAGATGGTACGGTGGTGGTACCTTGCGTCTTCAATCAGGTTTGGAATCTGGATGATGAGGGCTTTATCCGGGTACTAAGAAGCGGTAAAGCCGGATTGTACCACATCGATGGAAACATCGTGATTCCTGCTGAATATGATCAGATTTGGCCCTTTGAAAACGACCTGGCAAAAGTGATGAAGCACGGCAAGTTAGGCTATTTCAATAAAAATGGTGAGCAAGTTATCCCTGTTGAATACCAGCAAATTTGGGCATTTGAAGATGGGCTCGCCCGTGTTTTAAAAAACGGCAAAGTGGGGTATGTGGACGAGGCAGGCCATGAAATCATCCCTTGTGACTACCAGCAAATCTGGTCCTTTAGTGATGGTCAGGCCCGCGTTCTGAAAGAGGGCAAAGTGGGTTATATTGATCGCCAGGGAAATGAGATCATCTCCCCCATATTTACGCATATCTGGCCATTTACAGGTGAAAAAGCCAAAGCTTTGCATGAAGGGAAGATGGTATGGATTGATTCTAACGGTCACCTACTGGATCTGCCCATTGAACAACAGGAATTGGTTACTGAAAGACCCGGCATGGAAAGGGACACAACCGTTGAGATCAGCAAACAGGCTGAAAACGAAAGTGGCAAAACCATCTCCATCTTTGGGAATGATATTACGATTCATGAAGATGAGGACGGTAACGCCGTTGAATTTGGGATTTCTAATAATTGGGAAGACAGACATTACAAATGGCAGGAAAGACAGGAGAAGAAGCATCAAAAATGGCAGGATAAACAATCCAGCCGCCATGATTTTTATGCAAACAAAAGTCAGCACAAGCATTTTAAAGGTCACTTTTCAGGCGTTGACATTGGTTTTAACAGCTATGTAACCAGGGATGGTAGCTTGTCCTTGCCAGAGGAATATCAGTATCTGGATCTCAATCAGGGTAAATCCGTGGGTGTATCGGTGAACTTTTTACAATATAGCATTGGCTTGCAACGTCGTGGTAACATTGGGCTGGTTACGGGGTTAGGATTGGAATTCAACAACTACCGCTACGACAGTCAAAATTTGCTGACAAAAGATGAGAATGGTAACCTATCCTATGAAACCACCGATCGCAATGTGCGGAAAAACAAATTGACAACCATCTATTTCAACATGCCCCTGCTACTGGAGTTTCAAATTCCGACCTATCGAAAAAGTGCGCCTATCTATTTTTCAGCAGGAGGAATTGGAGGCGTCCGATTGAAATCCCATACTAAAGTGGTCTATAATGAAGGTGGAAAGAAAAAAGAGAAAGAGCGCAGTAATTACAATTTAAACACTTTTCGATACGGCGTTATGGCCCGTATGGGATACCGTGCCATCAATCTCTACGGCTCCTATTATTTTTCATCCCTCTTTGAAACCAATAAGGGACCAGAGCTCTACCCTGTTTCAGTGGGTTTCTTCATCTATCTGGACTATTAACATTCTAGCATCTCATTCATATTATACATAACACGCTTGCTTATCAACAGTCAGCAAGTGCTTAAAGGTTCGGGACTCATGAGTGTTCCGGGCCTTTTTCATTTAAATTCCACCAATCGAAAAGAAAGCATGAACATCCACCACAGATTAATGTTTAACTTTGCACTTTCAAAACGATAACTATGGAACTGATTCAGAACAGCTATTTCGCGCTTTTCGTCATTATTTGCTTAGGTTTTATTATTGGTAATCTGAAAATCAAAGGTGTATCACTTGACATCTCAGCCATTATTTTTGTGGCGCTGGTCTTTGGCCATTTTGGAGTGGTTATTCCAAGCATTTTGGAAAAGATCGGCTTGATTCTTTTCATTTATACTATCGGTATCCAGGCTGGGCCTGGCTTTTTTGACTCCTTTCAGAAGAATGGACGCAGCCTGGCTTTAATTTCAACGGTAGTCATTCTCTCTGCATCGCTCCTGGCCTATGCGGCCCATCTAGTATTTGGGTTGGAGATGCCCATTATCATTGGTCTATTAACCGGCTCATTAACCAGCACTCCCGGATTGGCAGCAGCCATCGAAACCACCAGTTCACCACTGGTATCCATTGGTTATGGGGTAGCCTATCCATTTGGCGTCATCGGTGTGATTCTATTTGTCCGCTTTTATCCCAAATTGATCCGTTCTGATTTGAAAAAAGCAGAAAAGGAGTATGAAAAAAGCACAACGAGTGGATTCGCTGAGATTCGCCATATACATATAAAAGTAGAAAACGACAACGTAATCGGAAAAACCATTGGTGAGCTAAGGGTTCGCTCCATGACCCAAGCGGTCGTGTCGCGGGTAATGCATGGTGATTTAGCTGTTACACCCAGCCCGGATACTACCTTACAAAAGGGAGACCTGGTAAGAGCCGTCGGTACGGAAGATGCCTTAAAGAAAATAACTTTACTCATTGGATCTGAGACCCACTTGGAAATTCCGCTTAAAACGGATCACGAGGTTCAATCTATTTTGGTAACCAACAAGGAAGCCATCAACAAATCATTGAGCGTTTTTAATTTGTGGACCAATTACCAGGCCACCGTAACCCGCATCCGTCGAAGTGGTATTGACATCACGCCTACACCAAACATTCGTTTGCAAATGGGTGACAAAGTAATGGTTGCCTGTAGTCGTGCCAATATGAAACAAGTCATCCGCATTTTTGGAAATGACGATAAACGTCTGTCAGATACAGATTTCTTTCCCGTAGCAGCTGGTATTGTTTTAGGCATTTTAGTGGGTAAAATGTCCTTGTCATTTGGTAATTCGTTTACATTTAGCCTGGGCCTAACAGGGGGTGTCCTTGCAGTGGCTATGATCCTGAGTCGCATTGGGCGTTCGGGACCGGTTATCTGGAGTATGTCTGGGGCTGCGAACCAACTACTACGTCAACTGGGATTAATGTTCTTTTTGGCCTCTGTGGGTACCAAAGCGGGTGCTACCTTAGTTGAAACCTATAACGAATATGGCGTTCAGCTGTTTGCTGTGGGTGGATTACTCACCATCGTACCGATGATTTTGGCCGTTGTGGCTGCTTACTTCATGAAATCCATGAACATTTTAACCTTATTGGGAACCATAACCGGTTCCATGACCAGCACTCCTGGATTGGCTGCTGTTGATAGCATGTCAGACAGCAATGCCCCGGCCATAGCCTACGCCACGGTGTATCCGGTGGCCATGGTATTATTGGTTATTTGCGTGCAGTTATTGGGAGCTCTATAATATTAGCGGGGTGATTATGTCATTGATATAATCACCCCGCTAATGACAAGAATACACTCTTGTTATCGTTTATGTAATCCACACTCCTTGGTATCCGGATTCTCCCACCACCAACGACCGGCACGCACATCTTCGCCTTTTTCGATGGCTCGCGTACACGGCTGACAACCAATGCTTGGATACCCCTTATCGTGCAAAGTATTGTATGGAATTTTATGCGTATTGATATACTCCCACAGTTGTTCTTCACTCCAGAACGCCAGTGGATTAATCTTCACGAGTTGATTGTTCTCATCCCACTCAACAACATCAATATCTTTACGGGTTATGGACTGATCGGCACGCAAGCCACAAATCCAGGCCTCCAATCCGCTAAATGCCCGTTGCAAGGGTTCAATTTTTCGCAGGAAGCAACACGCTTTGCGATTTTCCACGCTTTCGAAAAACAAGTTAATGCCCTTTTCATTCACCATTTCCTGCACTTTCACATGCTCAGGAAAATAAATCTGAAGGTTCTTCTTGTATTTTCTGGAGGTTCGATCGATTAAGTCATAGGTCTCAGGAAACAAACGCCCGGTATCAAGGGTGAAAATAGTTGTTTCCGGGTTGATTTTAACAATCATCTCCGTTAACACCTGATCTTCGGCACCAAGACTAGATGCCAGTGCTATTTTGGGCCCAAAACGCTCAATAAAGTAACTCAATATCTCCTGTGGTTCAGATGAACGAAAACGCTCATTTAAACTCTTAATTTCTTCAGCTTTCATACATTGGTATTTTTAATACCACAAAGATAAAAAATAATCACTTGGAAATGACTTCCGTTAAGTAGCTTATGATCGTAAAGGTCTCCGGATTGCCCTAACAAAAAAACACCCCATCAAATTGATCGCTTAATTTGATGGGGTGATTTTAATTTTTATTGAGCCCATTTGTCAGGGAGTAGATTACGTAGTTGTTCGTTGGTCATTCTGGGACATTCAGCTAATCGCTGTATCACGTCCTTGAAATAGGAAAATGTATTGACATTGTTCAATCTGCATGAAATAGCCAGAGAATATAGTGTAGCAGTTCTCATTGCCCCGGCATTGGAGCCGCAGAATAATGAGTTTCGCCGACTGATGCTGATATAACGCATTGGCCGTTCAATGATATTGTTGTCCAGGTCGTATTGGGTAGATTTAATGATATTATAAATGGACTCTAATTCATTAAGGCCGTATGCAGCTGCTTTGCATAAAATATGGTTTGGCAATACTTGGGGATCTCGTTCTATATCTCTGAGTTTCCTTTCCAACTCCTTGTATACTTTCAGCGAAGCTTCTTTCCACTTTTCTTTTGGCTTCTTCTTACGGATGATGTAAAATTGATTGTACAGGTCAATAATCTCTTGAGCTTGGGGTTGCTCCTGAATCTCTATAAATTTTCTTTTGCAGTGCTGAACACAGCCTAAACGTATTGCCTTTGGGTAGTCCCATCCTTCTAAAGCTTTATATGAACTGTATCCATCGGTTTGCACAGCACCCTTATAATCCTTCGGTAGATAGTTTGTAAACACCGTCTTGCTTCGTGAGCCATTCTCGTATATGAACTGGATTAAATTGTTTTGATGAGAAAAAGCACTCCAGAAGTAGCCTTTGCGACTCCCCTTATCACCTCCTAATATAGTATGATAGGTTTCGTCAAAATGAATATAAGCATCCTCCAAAATAGTATCCTTGAGTACTGGCATTAACCTATCAAGCAACTCTGCTGATTTTTCAATTAGTCCATGGGTAGTTGCCTTAGGAATGTCAATACCCGTCTCGTTTAGATATTTCATGATGCGTTCAACAGGCAAGCCGTACACATATCTTTGTTGAATCAGATGTGCCAGTAATGAGCTGTCAAAATTAGAATTCTGGAAAGGTGCTATAGGAGCTTTGCCTTCAAAAAAATCATCACCCATTCTGTATTTTTTACAGCGATAGATATGTTTAATCAGACGCGGTGGAATATACTCATACCTTATCACATCGCGATGAAAGAGGTAAACCGCAGCCTTTTCATCAAAGCTGGCATCCGAGGGTAATACTTCATCTACAAACTCTTCGATGTTATCATATACTTTCCGTTTCGCCCCATTATTACCTCTTTCCTTGGGGATGGGAGCCTGTGGCTTGTTTTCTGAAACAGAAGTGGCATTTTGACGTTTTTCGGTCTTTTTAGGAAGGTTTATGGTTGTTAAGCGCTTCAGCTTTTCAGCACCTTTATCTTTCTCCAGAATGGCTTCTTTTAATGCAGCTAACTCATTTGTCAGCTCCTCTATGGTTTGAGATAAAGATTGTATGGTGCCAATTAATTTAGCATTTTGCGATTGCAAAATGACTACTAACTCCCTGTCTGTCATGACTTAAAGATACAAAAACAGCATGACTTCACCAAGAAAAATCCTGCTGTTTTTGCATCTTTTATTATTTATTATCAGAGCGTTAACTGTGCTTTTAGTCGCAGTTCATTGGAGCTACTTTTGTGGTTTATGGCATTAACTATTTGATCAAGTATGCCGCGCTCAAGCTCAAAAAAGACCTCATCACTTACTTGTTGTGGCAAGGAATAACATCCTAGTTCCAGCTTCTTATTATAAAGAACAAATCCTTCCTTTTGCCATCGTAATACCTTGATAGATTTACGTGTCCTGCCGATGAATACATAACCATCTCCATTAAGCGCATCCATTTTGCCTGAAGTTTTTACCAGGTGATAGAGGGAATGAATTCCTTTTCGCATATCAACAGGTTCTCGAAAAAAGTAGAACCGTGTATCGTCAGTGAAATTAAAAATCATAATGTATCCTTTATTGTGAAATAATATGGATACAAAACTTCAAAGTTTTATCATAAAAAACTATGCGTCATTGTGGAGACGGTTACTTATGATCTTTCAATTACCTATCAATTAAGTAGAACTAAAAAAGCCATCTCCCGGGAGATGGCTTTATCCTAATATTAGTCAAATCCACTTAATGTTTTCCGCCAAAACAAACGCCCATGGCACGCCCCTTTTCAATTAGAAAATGATCCGGCTGCAACAACCGCAATTTACCGCCAACTTCATCCAAAGGTATGGAGGTGACGTGATCATTTTGAATGGAAACCATGGTTCCAAATTCCCGGCGATGAATGAGATCGGCTGCCACCGCTCCATAGCGTGTAGCCAAAATACGATCCTGTGGACTGGGGCTTCCCCCGCGTTGAATATACCCCAAAATTGTCTCACGGGTTTCGAGTCCGGTCATCTTCATAATTTTCCTCCCGATATAACCAGCAGCGGTCTTTTTCTTTGGTTTTTCAATCCCTTCCCCCACCACTACAATGGAATAGGGCTTGCCTTTTTCACTTCGTTCAACCAGGCAATTGGCAATTACATCTAAATCATAATCTAACTCAGGTAATAAAATAACATCACCTCCGGCTGCCATTCCGGAATAAAGGGCAATCCAACCGGCATGATGGCCCATCACTTCAATCACCATTACGCGCTTATGGGAGTTGGCGGTGGTGTGTAAACGATCAATAGCATCCGTGGCAATCCAAACCGCCGAATCAAATCCAAAGGTCACATCCGTTCCCCACACATCGTTATCAATGGTTTTGGGAATACCCACCACATTGAGACCTTCTTTAGCCAATAAGTTAGCCGTTTTCTGGGTACCATTGCCTCCAATGCAAACCAATGCATCCAACCCAAGTTCTTCGTAATTTTGTTTGATAATTTGGGGTTTATCGGTTACTGTATCACCTTCGGCTGGTTTAAAGGGCTTAAACCGGGAGGTTCCCAATATCGTGCCACCAAGAGTCAATATTCCGGACAATTGAGATTCCGTCATCAAAGCTGTCTCCTTATCGACTAAACCACTGAAACCATTGGAAATGCCAATCACCTCCATGCCATATTTCACCATCGCAGTTTTACCTACTCCGCGAATGGCCGCATTAATACCCGGACAATCGCCCCCGGCAGATAAGATTCCGATCCTCATTTTATCTTTTCCCATATCGTTAGCTTTTTGGTCTTTGCTCGAAATTATATTTTTTTCATTAATTGAAACCCGCTTTTACTATTAAAAGTTCTTACTGATGCAAAACCAAAAGAGGAATGTCGGTGTGAAATAAGATCTTACGTGAAAAACTAGGGTGGAAAATTTGCGAGATGACATTCCTATTGTGGCGCGTCATAGCAATTAAACTAATCCCCTTGGAAGCAATGACCTGATCGAGAGATTCTAAAAAATTATCACTGGTAAGGCATTCAAAATTAATCTGGTGATTGCGGTAGGTTTGATCACAATAATAGCGCATTTCCTCCAACTTCATCTTATCAAATTTATCAGGCACAGAAGTGGTGAAATGAACTGCATGAATACAAGTATCAAAAGGCGTTATCAAGCGCACCAACTTATGCAACGATCGGTAATCAGATGAACTAAAATCCGTCACAAACAAAACATTACTAATCACATCTAGGTTAATAGACGATTCGGCTGGCACGGCCAATACCGGTACTTTGGCATTTTTTACAATATCGCTGGTCACACTACCAAGGAGCTCTTTAATGGTTTCCCCTTTACTTTTGGTACCCATCACAATCACATCAGGCTCTTCCGTCCTGCTCAGTTCCACCAGCACATCTTCGGGATATCCGCTTTCCAAATGAGTGACGATGCTTAAATTCCGCTTTTGTTCAACGGAAAGCCTTTCGTAAATACTTTGAATGAGTTGCTTTAATTTTTCTTCAACAACCGCTTTTGAATGTTCCACTAATGTAGGCACGCCAAGTGAATCAGACAGTACATCGGACGGCTCAGGCGATTCCACCAACGGCACAGTACAGTGAACCAATGTCACCTCAGAAGGTATTTTTTGCCCTAGTGTGATGGCATAATTAAGGGCGTTGATCGAATACTCCGAAAAATTGATGGGAACAAAAATTCGTACCATAGATTTTCCTCCAATAACGTGATAACTACAAGGTACAAAAAAAGAAGGATAAAGTGAAAGCAAAAAAAAAAGCTGATTCATTCGAATCAGCTTATATCAATGATAGTCGTCTATTTTTAGATAATCAACATGGCATCCCCATAAGTACCAAAACGATATTTCTCCTTTACAGCTACTTTATAAGCGTCCATCAGAAAGTCATACCCGGCAAATGCCGCTACCATCATCATTAATGTGGAGAGCGGTAAATGAAAGTTAGTAACCATGGCATTAGCCACTTGAAATTCGTGGGGCGGGAAGATAAATTTGTTGGTCCACCCTTCAAATGGTTTCACATGTCCGTATGTCGAAACTGAACTTTCCAGCGTGCGCATCACGGTTGTACCGACAGCGCACACACGTTTCTTCTTATCCTTACCGCTATTGATGATTTCCGTTGCTTTTTCTGTAATGAAAATTTGCTCTGAATCCATCTTATGTTTGGTTAAATCTTCCACATCAACGGTCCGGAAGTTACCTAAGCCCACATGTAAGGTAATTTCTGAAAAATCCACCCCTTTGATCTCCAAACGCTTCATTAACTCACGACTAAAATGCATTCCAGCAGTAGGCGCTGCAACCGCACCTTCTTCCTTGGCAAAAATGGTCTGATATCGCTCGCGGTCCTCAGCAGTTACCTCGCGGTTAATGAACTTTGGAAGTGGTGTTTCACCTAGCCCATATAATGTACTTTTGAATTCTTCATAAGACCCATCGTACAAAAAGCGCAGGGTACGCCCTCTGGAAGTAGTGTTATCAATAACTTCAGCTACCAATAAATCATCCTCGCCAAAATACAGTTTATTTCCTATCCGGATTTTCCTGGCTGGATCTACCAATACATCCCATAAACGTTGTTCGCGGTTCAACTCACGCAATAAAAACACCTCAATTTCGGCCCCTGTTTTTTCCTTGTTACCATATAACCTGGCTGGAAAAACTTTAGTGTTATTAAAAACCATTACATCCTCATTGTCAAAATAATCAATGAGATCTTTAAAAACCTTATGCTCAATCTTCTTGGTATCACGATGCAACACCATCATCCTTGATTCATCACGATTTTGAGCGGGATGTAAGGCAATTAGCTCTTCCGGTAGTTTATATTTAAACTTGGATAACTTCATATAATTTTGTTTTTATCCTGTTAATGAATTATTTATTGTCGACATTGGCCTACCTTATACGGAAGGGTTACTCATTTGTTGCAAGATCAATCAACTTTTTTTCAAATGTTTCTATAGATTGGGCCATATCCAGTTTAAAATCACCTATTTCAGTGCGCACCAAACCGGTTAAAAAAGCACCAGAATCCATGGCGGTTCCTAAATCACGCGCCAATGACCGAATGTATGTCCCCTTACTGCAAGTCACATCTACTTTAAAATCCGGTAAAGCTGATTCCAACACTTCCATACTATGAATGGTCACCTGTCGCGGTTGCATTTTCACCTCCAACCCTTTTCGCGCCATCTCATAAGCCTTTCGCCCATTTATCTTCAAGGCTGAAAATACAGGTGGTATCTGTTCTATATCTCCTTGAAAAGATTGAATGGTTCCATCTAAACGTTCATTGGTGATATGTTCCCAAGGAAACACTTCATCGGGTTCAGATTCCATATCTAAGGTAGGTGTCGTCGCTCCCAATCTCACCGAAGCCACATATCTTTTCTGCTGCCCCAGGTATTGATCTATTTCTTTGGTTGCTTTTCCGGTACACACAATCACCAAGCCGGTGGCTAAGGGATCCAATGTTCCGGCATGGCCCACTTTAATTTTTTTAATGCCCAGATACTTCTTAAGCGAGTACCTAATTTTATTGACCACATCAAAGGATGTCCATTCGAGGGGTTTATTAATCAACAATACCTGGCCTGCTTTATACTTCTCAGCTACCTCTTCTATCAACTGCTCCACGCTTCTATCTCAATTAAAAAAACACACTTCCTGTGAATGCCACCAATCCAACAATGGCACAATAAATGGCAAACCAAATTAATTTACCTTGCTTAACAATGTTGATCATCCACTGACAAGCTAATAAACCAGCACCAAAAGCAGCTATAAAGCCGACAACCAAAGGCCAGGCAGAGACCGTTGTAGCCTGTGAATAATCCGCCTTCAAGAGGCTCAATACATTTTCCCCTAAAATGGGCACCAATACCATTAAAAATGAAAACTTGGCTGCCTCTTCCCGCTTATTCCCCAGCAATAAGGCTGTGGCGATTGTTGATCCCGAACGGGATACGCCTGGCAACACCGCAATTGTTTGAGCCACTCCTATAATCAAAGCATGACCAAAGGAAATATCTTTATCTCCTGCCTTTTTATAGTAGGTAAATCCCAACAGTAAAGCCGTGAATATCAAACAACCACCAACAATCATTAAAATGAAAGGTGAATTAAAAATGGCTTCTACCTGGTCTTTAAACATAAACCCCACAATGGCAATGGGCACCATCGAAAAGGCAATTTTCGCTATATATTGGGTCTCTTCATTCCATTTAAAGGCAAACAAACCAGCTATCAGTTTCCACAAGGTCTTCCGAAAAACAACTATCGTACTCATGACTGTTGCCCCATGAACCACCACCGTAAAAGTCAGATTATCGGTGGCTGTAACACCCAAAAGTTGCTTTCCTATCTCCAGATGCCCACTGCTACTAACGGGCAAAAACTCCGTTAACCCCTGGATAATTCCAAGGATTAAAGCTTCTAATATATTCATAACTCAGGACAAAAAATTAATTATCCGATTTGGGTTTTTTCATAATGGCGAAAATCTCAAACAGAAATCCAAACAAAACAATAATTGGCGCCAAAGTAATGCGCCGAAAACTAAAGATCTCTTCATTAAACACATTTGGATCTTCACTGCGTCCGCCAATCATTAATATAAAACCCAGAATGATAATTGCGAATCCTATTGCGAGTAAAACATAGTTCTCTTTTCCTAAAGCAAATTGAAACTTTTGATCAGTCTCCTTTTTAGCCATATCAAATTATTTATTAGAAATATAAATCGTCGGTACGTAAATTCAAGTATTTGTTCACTGCAAAAAAAGTGGATAGAAAGGTGATAAACATGCCACATACAATCACCAGGGCAAACAGCACTAATAACAAATCCATGTTCTGAAACCCGATCACACCAGCTAATTCTTTACTGGTAAAATAGATGAGCACAGCCAATAACACGATGGCCAATACAGCGCCCACAAAACCATGTACAATTCCTGTTAAAAGAAAAGGTTTACGAATAAACCCTTTATTAGCTCCTACCAATTGCATGGTCCGGATTAAAAAGCGTTTGGAATAGACCGATAACCGGATGGTATTATTGATCAGTGCCACTGCAATCAACAAAAGCATGACCGCAAAGGCTGCCAATACCAAGGAAATACGTCGTACATTCTGATGCACCAGGTGAATGAGGTTTTTTTGGTAAAGCACTTCTTTCACTTGCGGAAATTCCATGATCACCGCTTCCACTTTAGCGATGCTATCCGGATTGGCATATGCCGCAAAAACTTTCACATCAATAGAAGACAGCAATGGGTTGTATCCCAAGAAATCAACAAAATCCTCACCTAACTCTTGCTTCAATTCTTCTGCTGCCCGATCCTTATCCACATATTCAGTTTGCTTGATAAAAGGAGAAGTAGACAGCAATTTTTCCAAACGCTTCACTTCAGCTTCGCGGGCATTATCCTTGATTAAAATGGTAAACCCAATATTTTCCTTGACATAGGTCGAAAGCCGCTGTGCATTCAGTGACAACAGCCCAATAATCCCCAATAGAAAAAGCACCAAAGCGATGCTGATGGTTGTAGTGATGTAGGAGCTTCGAAGCTTTTTACCGCTCGTTGTTTGTTTCGAATTCGTCATATACCTGAATTACTGCAAAAATATAAAATGCCCAATGGATCAACGGAGAAAGATGCAAATTAATCTTCGAATTAACAAAAATTAACAAGCGGAAGGCCTGTTCCGTAGAATAATCGAATTAGTTCTTCAATATTATTTGCATTTTTGAAGGGATTAAAATGACAAACATAAAATCATGTCCTTGAAACTTGTTAAAATAACATCCTATTATAAAGACTTTTTATCCTACTACTACGACAAGCATCCTGAAATCAGGGATCAGTCCTATTCTGAACAACATGAACACCTGATGAAACAACGGTTTGCCTGGTCAGATGCGTATGCCGAAGCTTTTTCGCAATTGGGTTATGAAGCCCATGAAATTGTGGCGAATGCCCAACCGCTTCAAAAACGCTGGTGCGAAGAGAAAGACGAGAAGGCCGGGACAGAAATGGAAATTGTCATTCAACAATTAAAAAAATTACAACCAGATGTCGTCTGGATGCAGGACAGTTATTCATTCAATGGTGAGTACATTGAGCTATTAAGGAAACAAGTCCCATCCATCCGGTTGGTCATCGGTAATTGCTGCTCCCCAATCTCGCCCCAATATTATAGTTCATTTAAAGCTTTTGATTTAATAACCGTCTGTGCACCCTATTTTAAAGAATTACTGGAAACGAATGGCCTACCGGAGTGTCTCGTGATTCCGCATGCGTTTGACAGTCGTCTGTTAAATGAAGTCGATATCTCTGGGCCAGCAACCCCTGACTTTCTTTTTACCGGTTCAATCATTTTGGATCAACAATTCCACACTGAACGCATTCAGTTTTTAGAGTCTCTTATTCAGCAGAATATTGACATCAACTTAATGATTAACTTAAACCAGAATTCATCAAAAGGCTTGTTGATTCGTCAAACGGCCTACCTGGCCAGCCAGCTCTTTAAAAACAGTGGATTGAACATCCTCAATCGAAAAATTGAAGGTTTCAACAAAGTGAGTAAACTGGAATTCTTCCCACGGGCATCAAGAGTATCAAAGGCATTATCTGCCCGAATAAAACAACCTGTTTTTGGCCGGGATATGTTTCAGGAAATAGCCAATTCAAAGATCGCCTTTAATATCCATGGGGATATCGCCGCCAACTTTGCCGCCAACATGCGCATGTATGAGGTAACGGGCATGGGCACCTGCCTGCTGACCGATTGGAAACCGGATATTACAGACTATTTCGAACCCAATGATGAAATCGTGACTTACAAATCGTTTGACGAAGCCAAAGAGAAAATTAACTGGTTATTAAACAGCCCCAAAGAACTCAAGGCGATTGCGCAAAAAGGTCAGCTACGTACATTACGCCAACACAATTTTACATCCAGAGCCCAAACGATTGATGCCAAAATAAAACAATTACTTAAGGTAAATTAACTCATCAGTGTTATTTAACCTATCCAAAACACCGCTGCCTGTTACGGAATCAAATTGGGTTGAATGAATTAGCTCTAATATATTTTTATAGAATTTATTAATCCCTGGATATTGATACTCATCAAAATTGCAATTGTGCCAAAGTAAAACAAACAGTCCGCCAAACTTTGTGATTTCACTGATTAAATTTTCCATGGATTCTAGCATCTGCACATACGTCAATTTACGATATCCAAACAGAGTTGTATCCATCATTGCCAGTGGAAACTCCCATATATCCAACATGGTATCAGTAGTATAATCAAACGGTTTAAAAGGATAACAATAACTATTTCGAAATCCTTCATGCTCGGCAAAACCCAATGTTGTGTCATATTCCAGACCAGCTTCTTGCTGAACCTTGAGTGTGTCCGGATATTTCAACTTTAAAAAATGCTGTCGGGCACCTCTGATTTTCGTCGCACAAACTTTCTGTAACTGATTATAGGCCACTTGCATTTGGGCGGAATCCACAGCCGTTTTTATCGACCCATGCAATCCTATTTCACAATGTTCCTTGTGAAGAAAATCGATTAGGTGTTGGATGCGTTTTTCTGTAAACCCATATTTTGCATCATGTGGTGAACCATCTCTATTGAGAAAATACCAGGTGGATAATAATCCTAATTGGGACTCTTGTTTTCGTAGCGAATCAAAATTCCACCAGGGATCCCGCTTAAAACCATCAAAAAGAGTAGGAAAAATAGAATTAAAAGCAGCTCTTACCAACCTCTTGCGCGGATAGTGGGCCTTCTTCAATCCCAAAAGCTGCATGAAGCGATAGGCTGTTTCCCGCCAATGGTAATAATCCACGCGATCCACATCATGTGTTAGCATGAAACCATAAGAATCAAACAAACGCTTTCGTTTGAATTGAATTTGGTGATATTGACAATAAGCCTCTAACCCATCCAGAATGATTTCAAAATAGTAATTAACAATTGGTTTAGTGACTATACCGAGCTTCTTCTGAATTGATACTTCATATTTAAACCGCCCCATTTCATCGGTAGCCTGAGGTTGGTTTTCCTGATATCCACTCAACAAATAAAAAGCTGATTTTATCAAATCGTGATGAAACAGCAACGATCCATCCTGATATTCACACCACTCCTTTTTATCAATCGCAGGAAAAAGAACAGGTAGATTTTCATGCTGATAATCCAAATATACTATTTCATCTAAGTCTTTATTTGACAGATAAAAAAAAATGCTCTTCTGATCCTTTAGTTCCGCACTATTATCCGACACAAAAACAAGTCGATCCTGAAGCACTTCCTCCGCTACAAAGTGTTGCTTAAGATGAAACATCACATACTCAATTTGATTTTTTGTCAAAAAACCTTTCATCTCTATTCTTTTAAGCTTTTAAAGTTGTCTGAAATTTTAGAAAGTTGACTCCACTTTTTCCAACCCTGCTGCATTCTTATAATTTCAATCTCATCAAAAATTGGCAAAATAAACAATGCTACCACCCATAAAACCAAGAGCAAAACCTTGTACAAAAACTCAATTATAAATACCTCACTCACATCTATGTATCCAAATCCACCTATTGTCATAGTTAAAGCTACAATTAAAATAATCACTTTTGCTTTTCCAAGATTAGACTCCAAGCGCCGGGCAAAATACCAAAACCCAATGGCCGAGATAAACTGAACGACCAACGTGCTTAACGCCGCCCCCATACTGCTCCAAAATGGTACCAACAACAAGTTCAATGCAATATTGAGAACACCGGTGATAATAGAGATAATAGAGATGGTTTTTGTTTGTTTAAATTTGGTCAAAGGCAATGTTAACATCGACCGTATTCCTCCAAATATAAGACCAAGGGTTAATACAGGGATCAGCGGAATGGAATCGTGATAGTCCGCATTATTAAGCGTTAGCACTTTTACCACCGTTTCAATAAATAAAACCAACCCCAAACTAATAAATGAAAGAAATAACACCAGGTAAGTCAATGATCGTGAGAAAAATTGCGCATTATCTTCATCACTCATTCCTTTGTAATAAACATGGGTATAGGAGTTCATAAAGGCATTCACCACCATTAGCTGAACGATATTTGAAATTTTAAAAGCCAATGTATAGTTTCCCACATTTTGAAGCGTAGTGAAAAAATTGATAATGAACCGATCACTGATAGACAGCACCAAATTCACCATATTCGAAAGCGCCAATGGCAACCCAAAGGCCATCATCTCTTTTAACAAGTCCTTCCGAAACTGCCAGGTAATATTTGACTTTAAATAAGGGATTAACAAAATGAATAAGAAGCCATAAGACATCAAGAAAGCCCAAAAGATACCGGCTATCTCCAGCTTCATAACGGGCAAAAACAAAGCCGTACACCCAACAAAAACAAAAATCTGTATGAGTTGATAATTTGTGTGCTTGATTGCTTTATGTTGAATGCGCATCAACAGTAGAAGCACATCCACAATTAAACGAATAAAAGTACTAACAATAAATACGATGCGTAGATTTATATCAACATGCACTTTAAAAACAAAGTCCGCCAATAAATCAAAAACGGCATACAAACCCAAAGCAGCAAGCACATTTATCAAGAAATAAGTCGCTATGACTGTAAAGAAAATCTGCTTCTGTTGTCCTTTATAAGCGTCATCCCAATACCAGCGCATTAAAGCACCTCTCAGCCCCAATCCGGTCACTGACTGTATGACTTGATACACCAATTCAAACAAGCCAAACAACCCAAATAAATCGGCCGAAAGACTGGATGTATATAGCGGCAATAAAATAACGCCAGATAGCTTTCCTGCAAAATTAGATAGGCTATACAAAATTGTATTCTTGGCTGTTGCTCGGAACTTATGAAACATGCCTATTGGTACCGTTTAATAAAAATTGATAAAAACCTTCGAATCAAAACTCTCAAACCAAACCTTTGCAAAACATTGGCACCCCACAATTCGACCTTATGAAATAGCACCGTGAGCCGAATATAAAGCTTCAGGCGCAAACTATTCACCCATTTATGTCGGCTCATGACAGGTCTGGTCTTATCTGCTCTGTTCATTCTGTAGAAATCCAGATACTGTGCATAGCTCCATTGGAGCGGTTCAGAAAGTTTGCATAGAGCACTATTGGCATCCACCTTGGTTTCCTGAATGGCTTTTATTACGGCTCCATTCGGCTCAATCAAAGTAGTCATCACAGTATCCGCAATTGCCCCATTGGGTGACCAGTTAAATACCAATCCCTCATAGCTTTTTTCGGGATAGGGCTTTAAAAACGTATTGTAATATGGCGCATGAGGTAAGATGAAATTCCCCAAGCTATAAACGATTTTACCTTTCTGATAAGTTTGAATCCCTTGAACACAGTGCGAATGTGATCCAATTACCAACTGAAAATGTGCGGTTGCCAACTCCGCAAAGTACTTGGAGGCAGGTTCGGGATAATCTTCAAATTCCTGATTCCAATGCAAAAACAAGACATTTGTAACACCCTCGCCAGAGGGTTTAAAATAGCCGGGTTCCCAGGGAGCTACGCCGGCAGACTTTTTCGTTGCAAAATGACGTTTCAGAAAAAACGTTTGCATGGCCCCATAAAACCGGAATCGTTGATTTTGAACCACCAACTCGGCTGGCTGCAATGCCTCTTTCAGATTTCGGCCGGCTCCAAAATAGTGAATCCCATTTTTTTGAAGGTGATCCATTGTATGCAGTAAACCTGCTGATCCAAAATCACACATGTGATTATTTGCCAGCGACACGACCTTTACATTGAGTTGCTTCAACAAATCCACATTCTCTGTCAACTGATGAAGTCCGGCATTTCTGGCCGGTTTCATGTCCGGCGTGATAAATGGCGCTTCCAGATTAGCGACATTAAAAGCATTCTCATTCAAGCGCTCCATCAACTTACGATCAACGACTGCCGAATCTGAAAGAATAATATCTCCTATAAATCCTATTTTCATTGAGCGATCACCATTTTCAGTTCCTTATTCACCTCTGACAACACATAATACAATCGGTAACTGGTGGCAAAAAAGTTACGATCCATCCATTCATTGGGAAGTAAGGTTGGCATATCCAAGGAATCAGCCATCTGTTCCCAGTTAATGGCAGCATCAAAAACGCGCGTATTCTTCTGTCCCAATTTAAAATAATCACAGAACTTAATGTAATATTCGTATGTAATTCCCTTGACGGTGGGATTTAATTCTCGTCCATTCACTTTAATGGCACTTAACTGAAGGGTCTCTTTTAAGATATACTTCGCCACCGAATCACGATACAATGCCGTATTTAAAAGAAACGAAAAAGGCAGGTCCGCAAAAAAATCCATCATCTTATAATCAAAGAAAGGCATGATCACCAAGGGTAAATTCTGATGCTCTTCCCCAATGACAGATCGCATAATGTAACGCCGCTGCCGCTCTTCCAAATCCCAGCGCATAAAAGCATTAATCAAATCATCCGGATTACCTAGCTCTTTTTTCAGCGACTCGGTAATGATTTCCTTATACATGGAATTCGTATCAAACAGATATTTACACAGGGGTGTACTCTTGAAACTGACCATGTAATAAATAACCTGATCGATTGATTTCCAGAGCTTCATTTTGGATTTTAAGTGACTCCCTGCCATAAAATCACCAGAGTGTCCGGGCATAAAACAAGAAAGATCGTTTTTCATCTTTTGGGGAAACCACAAATCCTTCTCGGCAAAATAACCATTTGTAATCCGGTTGGTCGGATGCGAATCAATAATTAAGTTATCATACCCGGTCTGATTGATATTCAAAATATAATGCCCAATTGACGTATCTAATTTGCGGCTCACCTTAATGGCCGTATCAATTTCCAGGTTATCGGCTCCACTGCCAAAGGTCAAATTGTATTGTGCCATCTTATGACGGTCTATTTCAGCGGCCAGTAAGCGACTATCAAGACCAGCCGATAAGGGCACTAAAGCAGCACCCTTTAATTCCTGCATACCGCGACAAATGATCGCCATCTGTTGGGTCCAGAGTTCGGAAAATTCTTTTGATTTCTGAGAAAAATCGGCCTTTTGAAAAGAGAGGTGATACTGCCAATAACTCTTTTCTTTGAAGACCATTTTCCGTTGGTCATTAAAAGAAAAATGATGTATGTGATGTGGTTTCACTTCACGGATACCCTCAATCAGCGTCTTATCGCCCATCACATGGCCAAACCCCACCATTTCAGCCATGGCTTCAATCGTCAATCGTGAATCCGCGTGCGTCAGTTTTTTGTAATCTGTTGAAAGAACGAACTCCCCTTCAATGGTCGCATAAAACAGCGGATAAGTGCCCCAGCGATCCTGAATAACCTGCACTTCCCTCTTCTCAAAATCCACAATAATGACCTGATAGCAGCCATTGAAATTTTCAATTTGATGAGCCAGGGTGTTCTTCTGATACAGCTCCCTTACCAAAGCCTGTAAATCGGCCCCGGTATAGAACCGATCATTGAAAACAAAATATCCCGGTCCATATAACGCGATGGAAGTCGCATTGCCCAATCCTTCACACAAGATGGTTGCTTCTTTGGTAAAACGTATCTGCATGAATTACAATTTACTTTTAATAATGGCCATTAACGAGTGAAATTTAACCGCCAGATAATTTCCTGTAGAATGCTCCCAATTCAATCGGCAATCTTTGCAAGTAGGGTCCTCACAAAAGAAGAACGAAGGATCAGCTTTCAGTTGCGCCATGTCAATTTGAAGTGTCTGTTTCATATCTGTCAACACAGCTTCTGCCTCCCCTATTTTCACATGTTTCATAACACCAGCCTTTTCATACAAAGGTTGTAGTTTGGGATATCCCCGGCTACATCCACCATTCCAGTTCACCTTATAAAGCTTCACCGTACCGTCATCAGCCAGGTAGTTGACTCCCTTATTCGGCTTCTTCTTATAAAAACCCAGTATTTTAATGGCCGCATGCGTATTACCAACGTCCCCTATTTCAATGGCTTTTCTACCAATGGAAAGTTTCAATGCGCCCAGATGCCCCAACTGTTCAAAAACGGCATATCCATCACTGTCCGGCGTATGCTTATCCATTAATGCATGAGCCCACTTACCAATAGCGGCAAATTTTTGTATGGGATGTTTACTTCTGACGCAGTTGGGATGCTTTAATATTGCATTGGCTAAAGCACCGGCATAAGATGGGGAAGCATCGGTACTAATTTTTTGTGCATCCTGTTCACTCAATGGAATGGAATAACAATCGATAAAAGAATTCACAACCAAGGTTCCTTCCGGGCCAATGGTTTCCAGCAGAGCCTCCAAAAATGTATTCGCACCGCCTTGAATCCGCCCAATCGATTTCAAAGAAACCCTCACATTTAAGATGGTGCCCCTTTTAATCCCGGCATTTTGCAAGCTCTCGATTAACGCTTCCTTAGTCCATTCCCGAGTATGTGTCATTTTTACAGCAGTGAGAAATTAAATACTCCACATTAAATAGAGTAACAAAGAAAATACAATTGTGCAAGCTATCGTCCTTTGCAGGAAAAATCTTCGTGTTTTATGGATCACTGTGTCATCCGATACTGGGGAACATAAAATGCTTCTTCCGATTATTTAAGTCGCAATAATGCAGATGATCAGGGATTTTTAAATGATTCTATATCCCCTACGGGGAAAATGTTCAATTGGCAACCGCATATTCTACAATAATTCATCCGCTACGCGGAATCAATCCAAGAACTCACGCTACTTGTTTTTCAGACGGGATGTACCACGACCGACTCCTACCAACTGATTTCGGACCATCGGGAGGCATTCTGTATGGTAAAATGAATGTATTCCGAAATCAGATGCCATGTGCTTACTAAATCCACAAAGTGCGAAATTTCAGTACTGACTCACTATCTTTGCACCAAACAAGACACTATGAACACACAGCACATTGAAAATTACCTCGCTTTACGAAATGAAATAGATACTCAAACTGAGGCTTTATGGAACCAGCACCAGTCCAACATGGCGTGCAAAAAAGGATGTGATCAGTGCTGCCTCAACTTTGATGTGTTCCCCATTGAATTCGAAGCCATCAAACAACAGGTTCAAGCGGAATATCCTGAGGTACTGGAAAGAAGTGTGCCAAATGAGGAGACTGAAAAATGTGTATTCCTCACCAATCATCAATGTAGCTTTTATAATGCGCGGCCGATCATCTGTCGCACACATGGTTTTCCATTGCTCTACATGAATGAGGAAGGCGATCAGTGGGAGCTTTCGCATTGCGAGCTCAATTTCACCCAGGTGGATGAAGACTATTTTGATGAAGCGAATACCTATCCACAAGATACCATCAACAGCAAACTATTCATGATGAACAAGGCGTACATCAACAGCTTAGACCATGAAAAACACAATGAATTTGACCTTATTCCGCTAGCGAACCTATTAAAAAAATAACCCCCTTACAATGTGCCAGAATAAGGGGAATGATCCCCTTCTCTCCCATTGTTTTGCAGGTCCATCGCATTTAACCTTCAACCAGGTGGTGCTTGGTTTTCTTTTCGCGATGCCGCTGCACTTCACACAGGCTTAATTCGGGGTCAATGTCAAGTATTAAATGAAACCCCAAAGGGTTCCATTTAATAAATGCGATCGCCCTGCCCTTGCCTTTCTTTTATCCTAAGAGATGAAAAGAAAATCTATCACCCTCCAAATCATTGCATCCCTTGCCCGGCAAGCCTTTTCCGTTGGTTCATCAACGCCTCCAGCCGGGCCGCACACGTGAACGGGTGAGCAGGATAAGTTTCCCGCTGACCGGGATAAAAATACGAGCGACCGGGACGTTTATCCGGGTCATGTTTTTGCGTTAACGGGTCACCGGGATAAAAATACGGCTGACCGGGAGGCGTTTTTGGGGGTATTTTCGGGTTGTCAGGACACCAAATAAAGCGAAAAAAACACGCGTTTTTGCAAACTAGTCACCGGGATAATCGTCCCGATGAGCGGGATAAGTTTCCGGGTGACCGGGATAAAAAAACGAGTGAGCAGGACGTTTATCCGGGGCATGTTTTCACGTTAACGGGTCACTGGGAAAACGTACGAGCGATTGGGATGCGTTTCAAATACGCGCCTCAAAGTTGCTAGTGATAGCTATTCGTTTCCGCTATGGTTTGGATTAATATCGACGAGACGCAGCACTGATGACCGGATACATGTCCGGACAAGCGCATTTTACCGTCAACCCCGTTGTGGTTGTTTTCCTTTTCGCAATGCCCCTGCATTTTCTAAAGAGCTATTCGGGATAGATGTCACGTAGTTATTGAACCCGGCAAGGACCTAATTTTATAAATGCCATCGCCTGCATTAGTTTATTTCTTTGACACTTTATTGAACCGGAATCCAAATTTCAGTGATCAATTGATCCTCCGGAATTGTATCTGGTGAATTCAAATACTTCTCCATCGCCGGACTGTTATCCAGTTCTATTTGTTTTTCAGACCACCAGACCCCATAAATATAATCATAGGCATTTTCAGCAGGTCATAGGAACCGGTAAGTGTAAACACAGCATACTTACCCTTTCTCAACTGCTTCACCCCCACTTCACCTTCCGGTTCCACAGGTCGGTTCACCGCAATACATGCTTCATACCGGCACTTATCAGCGGCAGTCACCGAAGGATCATCATAGGAAATTCCGTAAAAATCTGCACCCTGCTCAATCAAGCCCTTGGGACCAGCAAATGCGCATACACTCTGCCAGGCCTCTTCGGCCGCCTGATGGTAATTACCAATGCGTTGAACAAATATAACAGTGGTATCGTCCAGCGTTTTCCATACCGGGTTTGTAGTCAAATTATCCATAACTAATTGTCGTTCTTTAAAATTATACTTTTGTTTAAATTCGGCTTTCGAAGACCGAAATACCGTAGGAGTCACACTAAAACGCCGTTTGAAGGCTTTATTAAAAGCTGCCGGGCTCTCATATCCCACTTGAAAAGCCACATCTTGCACATCCAGTTTAGAATACCGAAGTAGCGATGTCGCCAGTTCTAAACGGATACGCTGAACGTAAGCCCCCAGCGACTCACCCAAATAAGCGCTCATAATGCGATGAAAATGAAAAATCGAATAATTCGAACGCCTGGCCAGGCTTTCCAGATCAATTACTTCATGAAGGTTATAATGAATGTATTGCAATACCTCATTAATACGTTCAAAATGATCTTTTTGAGTCTCTGTCATGATAATTGGTTTGTTAACTTTACAAAGATATGAGTCCCTGCGGCTATTCACTTTTCCAATCTTGCTAAACTTCTAAAGACATCTATATTTTGGACTTATTTTAGAATTATATGACGACAACTCATCCTTCCCTACTGTTTGATAAATGTTTATTATTACTAATTTTAAGCGCTAATTAAATCGAGGGAACAACCCATTGAAAGTACTACTTATTAACAAGACGGATTCAGGTGGAGGTGCTGCGGTGGCAGCCAATCGTCTCAACCGGGCTCTTCGACGCCAGGGCATTGATGCCAGCTTATTGGTTCAGGATGCATCGCGGCATGAGGAAGGCGTATTTCCTGCCGGCCAGGGATACCTATACCACCAGAAGGCTTTCGCACGATTTGCCTGGGAGCGACTTTGCTTCCTTCCCCACGAAAAAAATGCCTCTGTTCGATTTGCCTTTTCACCAGCCAACACGGGTATAGACATTAGTCAACACCCCTTGGTGCAGGCAGCTGACATCATTCATCTGCACTGGATTAATCAGGGATTCCTTTCGCTGGACACCATGGACAAACTCTTTTCATTGGGCAAACCCATTGTTTGGACCCAACATGACATGTGGTCATTCACAGGAGGTTGCCACTATGCAGGTACCTGCCTGGAGTTTCTGGAGTTTTGCTCTTACTGTCCCTTCTTGAGAAAACCGGCAAAAAAAGATTTATCGGCACAACTATTTGCCAGAAAACGCAAAATATATAATCCCGCACCTCTTCACATTGTGACGTGCAGTAAATGGTTACGTACTCAGTCGCAAGAGAGCAAATTGCTACGCCACAAGCCGTTTTATAACATTCCTAATCCCATCGATACTACCTTTTACAAACCACTTGACAAACGTGAAGTAAGAGCTAAATTAGGCTTACCTAATGACAAGAAGCTCATTTTGTTTGGAGCCGCTAATGTAAACGACCCACGCAAAGGAATGCGCTATTTTATTGAAGCGCTTGCCACTTTAAGTGAAAACTTCCCAATAGTCCAGGAAAATGCGGAATTGGTGGTTTTTGGTAAAATGAACAGGGAGTCCGCCAAACAATTTCCGTTCAAGACCCACTCAATGAGTTTTGTTTCGGATCCCCAAACCATTGTGGATTTATACAACGCGGCAGATATCTATGTACTGCCCTCTTTACAGGACAACTTGCCCAATACGGTGATGGAGGCCATGGCATGTGGCACGCCGGTGGTGGGTTTTAGTATTGGTGGCGTTCCAGAAATGATCACTCACCAGGAGTCCGGTTACCTGGCTGAAGTTAAAAACTCACTCAGTTTAGCTACCGGTATTTACGAAACACTTTTTTTAAGTGATCTGGAAAAACTGAGTGAAAATGCACGTCAGAAAACACTGTCTTGCTATACCGAGGAAATTGTGGCCGGTCAATACCTGGAAGTCTATAAAAAAGCTTTGAATCAAATAAAATGAATCAGCCCAAAGTTTCCATCATCACTATTGTATTCAATGGTGCCGAGACCTTGGCAAAAACAATCGAAAGCATTGCTTGCCAAACATACCCTAACATTGAATACATCATTATAGATGGCCATTCAACAGATGGAACACAGGCTATTATCAAAACATACGAGAATCACATTTCCAATTGGATCAGTGAATCAGATAAGGGCCTTTATGATGCGATGAACAAAGGCATTAAACTAGCCACAGGAAACTATCTTTGGTTCATTAATTCGGGTGATGAGATATACGATCCCACGACTTTGCAGCTCCTTTTTGATCAGGATCAATTCCCATATGCCGATGTTTACTATGGCGATACGGTGATGATTGACAAGGATGGTCTGGTGATTGGCGAACGCCGTTTACAACCACCGGCACATCTGACCTGGAAGGATTTCAAAGAGGGCATGTTAGTTAGTCATCAATCCATTATTGTATCAACTAAAGTAGCTGAATTATACAACCTGAACTATCGCTTTTCGGCCGATTTTGAATGGTGTTTAACAGCCTTGAAAAAATCCACTAAAACAGTCAATACCCATTTGACGCTTTCACGCTTCCTGGATGGTGGGCTAACCAAGCAAAACATTGTGCCCGGACTTAAGGAACGATTTCACATCATGAGTCGCTACTTTGGCTTCTTTCCCACGCTCTGGAAGCACGTGCCAATTGGGTTTCGATTCTTGGGCTATATCCTTAAACACAAACGCTTTTAGCAAATCATATTTACCTGCTCTTTAACGCATCTTTCACTTGCTCCCGAAAATCCCGCAAAGCCGTTTCGGTGGCTTCCCAGCCAATGCATTCATCAGTCACCGATACACCATACTTCAACTGTCTTAAATCCGCCGGAATGGATTGTTTTCCATGGTGCAAATTACTTTCCACCATCACACCCATAACAGATTGATTTCCTTTACAAATCTGACCAGCTATATCACGCAATACATTTACTTGATTAGCCGCCTTTTTATCACTGTTAGCATGACTGCAATCCACCATGATGCGAGGTTCAAAACCAGCCTCCATTAAGCGCTGCTCATACTTTTGCATATGTACTTCCGTATAATTGGGTGTTTTCCCCCCTCTCAAAATCACATGCGCATTACTATTTCCGGTGGTTCTGATAACAGCTACTTTTCCATCGGGATCAATGCTCACAAAATTATGTCCGGATGCCACTGATTCCAATGCATTAATGGCAATTTCAATATTGCCATCTGTCCCATTCTTAAATCCTACTACGGAAGACAAACCACTGGCCATGTTGCGGTGGCTCTGCGATTCGGTGGTGCGGGCGCCAATGGCGGTCCAGGAAAACAAATCCTGAATGAATTGAGGTGTCACAATATCCAGCGCTTCACCCGCTGCGGGCAAACCCAATTCTGCCACGTAGGTTAGTAATTCACGGGCCATTTTCAGGCCATCTTCTACCTCGCAACTTCCATCCAAATAAGGATCGTTTACCAAACCTTGCCAACCCACTGTGGTGCGAGGCTTTTCAAAGTAAACACGCATCACCAGATAAAGCGAATCCCTTAATTCATCCGCCAATTCCTTTAGCTTTAGAGCATATTCCTTGGCTGCTTTTACATCATGAATAGAACAAGGCCCCACCACCACGATCAGTCGCTTATCGTCCCCATTGAGAATATTCTTAACGGTATTTTGCCCCGTTAATACAGTATGAATAATTTTCTCCGTTAAGGGATAGAGCTGTTTTAATGCAGTAGGTGTAATAATACATTGTTCAGCAATGATATTCAGGTTCTCAATTCGTTTATCCGTCATTCCACTTTTCAATTACCGAGACACCTGGTGCATCAGGTAGTCCAATTCCGTTATGCTCACAAATATAAAGACTCTTTTAGAACGAAAAAGAGTATCTGTAAGATATTATTCCCTCATCCCCAAACACAAAAAAGCTGCCGGTAAAACCAGCAGCTTATTAATCTCATTTTACGATAAACTACTCCAAAACCGTAACCCATCCATAAGGATCTGGCTCATCACCATATTGAATGGCTCGCAATTTATTATATAACTTCACTGACACCGGACCTGGTTCACCATCTTTACTAAATACAAATGACTTACCTGTTTCCGGATCATCAATCTGACCGATCGGGCTGATCACAGCAGCAGTACCACAAGCACCTGCTTCTTCAAAGCTATCCAGCTCTTCCAGGGCCACGGGACGACGCTCTGCCTTCATACCCATATCTTGTGCCAACTGAAATAAACTTTTATTGGTAATAGAAGGTAATATAGAAGAGGATTCCGGCGTAACATAGGTATTATCCTTAATACCGAAGAAGTTAGCAGGGCCACACTCATCGATGTATTTTTTCTCTTTACTATCCAAAAAGATGGCAGTAGAATAACCTTTATCATGCGCATCCTCACCGGCACGCAAACTGGCCGCATAATTACCACCCACTTTTATATGACCTGTCCCATGTGGCGCAGCGCGATCATAAGCGCGTGAAATCATCATTTTTACAGGCTTGAATCCTGCTTTAAAATAAGGCCCCACCGGCGTCACAAAAATCAAAAATAAATACTCATCAGTAGGTGCTACGCCTACCTTACCACCCGATCCGAAGAGCAATGGACGAATATACAATGAAGCACCAGATTCATATGGAGGAATGAATCGCTTATTCAATTCTACTGCCTTTTTCACAGCATTCACGAATAATTCTTCCGGAACAGGGGCCATCATGGTTCCCACGGCTGAATTATACATACGCTTGGCATTCTCTTCAACGCGAAACATACGTACTTTACCATCTTTGCCTTTAAAAGCTTTCAGACCTTCAAAAGCCTCCTGACCATAATGCAAGCCGGTAGCAGCCATATGAATACTTACTTGCTCAGAAGAGTGCACTTCCAACTCTCCCCATTTACCATCGCGATAATAGCATCTGACATTATAATCAGTTTTCATATAACTGAAAGATAAACTACCCCAATCAATATTGTTCATATTCGGATCTTTTAACTAGTGAGACTTTATTTTTGTTTAAAGGTACAACATTTCACCTTACAATTTATATGACATTTGGCACGACAGCTCCCAAACGAAATCAATCTATTTAAAGAACAACATTATAGCCGATAACAAAATGACAGCAAATATAAAAAACCGATACTCTCTTTCAGGTATAAAACGCACTAAATAGCGTCCTAAAAAAGCGCCGGCTACCAATATAGGAAGTAACACCAAATTCAACTGCATTGTTCGCCAGCTTATGGTTTGCCAGCTCACAATGTGAAAGGGCACCTTAAACACATTTAAAATCACGTAAAACCAAGCCCCTGTGCCAATGTAACTCTCCTTTGGCAATCGCATGGAAAGCAGATAAAGATTGAAGATAGGTCCTGCCGCGTTCCCCATCATAGTAGCAAATCCTCCAGAGAAACCCAGCGCACTGCGAAAAAAGGGATGATGCGTCAGGTCAACTTTGGAACGTTTCGTTTCATTCCAAACTATCAATACCCAACAAACCAGAATGGCAATGGCAATGGTGTGTAAAAACTGTCGGTCACTAATTTGGTTACCGACAAATACAGCGATAATTATACCAGCAATGGCCCATGGAAATAGCCTGACAATGTGCTGAATTTTCCCACTTTTATGATAGAAAATCAACGCCATGACATCGCCCATGATCAAAAAGGGCAACAGTAAGCCCACCGACGCTTTTCCGCCATATCCATAGGCCAGAAGCGGAATCGCTACCATCGCTGTACCTTTCAATCCGCTTTTAGAGAGGCCGACTAAAAAAGCACTCAAAACAGTTATTCCCCATATGGCCCACGATGTTCCCAATGGATTAATCCACTCCTCTAACATCTCATTAATTTTAGATTAACTATATCCATCTAACTCTTAACTTCAATTTAAATTCGATAATAAATAACCGCACTGCAACAACAGGGTTGGCCACAAACAACGCATTTATAATCGCGCTGAATACTATCCTTATACCAGTAATTTTCTTTTTCTGCCAACCGAATAAATCCATTCTTCAGAATCATCCTTTCAATGCGAATTCCTCCTTCATCGCGCCAGGCTTCAGTAAAGAGCTGATGTATTCCCGTCATCTCCAACAAAGCAATGGATGCTTCAAGTAACGCAGTTCCAATTCCCTGGTACATGTTGTCCGGATTAACAGCCAATGACTTAATCCAACCCACCTGATCATCGACCAGAACAGATGTAAGCTCGGCATGAGGTAAGTCTTCATTACTGACAATGTTTGCGCTGCAAAATCCCAAGACATGATCCCCCAGGACGGCCACAAGCATAGGCCGGTCTTGTTCGTCCCATTCAGAAACGGAAATATATCCCTTTCCAAACTGAACATTCGCAATATCTAGTACCTGATCGCTATACTGACTTTTAAAAATTTCAATCTTATAATTTAAAGATTTCATAGACCTATAACATTCCGCTGAATCATTCCCCTAATTTTTGAAGTATTTGCCAGAAAAAAAGCCTTCATAAAAGTGCAGATGCGGGATTCATCTCCCTTGATCACTCTTGTTAAAAACTTCTCATTTCATTTAATCAACAACTTCAAATTAAACTCCATTTGTTCTTCTATTTCTGATACATGACAACACTTCAACTTCGCTGCACGAAGGTAAATCTCTTCAATGCGAATGTCAGCCTCATCTGTTTCCAGAAAACACCGATCCAGAGGAGCTTCTCGAAAGGAAGCACTGGCTTTGGAATTATCCTTTAACAAAGCCGCTCCAAAAGACACGTAAAAACCAGCCTCTACAGCTTGTTCCATCAGTGGTATCGAACTACTGAATCCATGAAAGATCCACGGCATTTTAGACGGTCCCTTTTTTCTCAAAGAAATAATTTCATTATAAGCTTTCACACAATGAATAACAAGTGGTTTATTGAACTCTTCCGACAAACTAATTTGCGCTGAAAAAATGGCTTCCTGCCTTATCCAATTACCTCCCTGACGCTTATCCAATCCCGCCTCGCCAATACAAACAACGCGCTCATCCTTCAGAATAGTTTTTAATACTGTCATTTGTTGTTCCTGATCCGCTTGAATAAACCAGGGATGAATGCCAACAGATAGGTAGTCTGAACGAAAATTCCCTTTCAGATAGTCTTGCGGAAACACATTTTCAATGGAAATGATCCGCTTATCTGGTATTGACTGATGCGTATGAAAATTAATGTAAGCCATAAAGATCAAAAATACTAAAAGTTTCAATAGGGGTTTATGTTCGCATAGTTGTCCCCTATGCGTATATAAATCCCCAGAATTATGAAATTTCTAAATTTAATGCTTTTCGCACTATTGTTTTCAAGCCTAACGTTGCTACAGGCTGAGGAAACCATCACTTTCACAGCAAAAGACGGACTTGAAGTAAGTGCCGACTTATACCTGACTGACCACTCACAAGGTCCTTTTATCATCCTTTTTCATCAGGCCGGGTGGAGCCGTGGTGAATATTTAGAAATAGCCCCTAAGTTAAATGCTCTGGGTTACAATTGTCTGGCCGTTGACCAACGATCAGGAGAGCAAGTAAATGGCATTATGAACCTAACCGCCAAACGAGCCAAAGAACAAGGTTTGAGCACCCATTACCCCGATGCTTTGCCGGATATGCTGGCTGCCATAGCCTATGTAAAAGCGACCTATCAACCTCAAAAACTTATCCTATGGGGTAGCTCCTACTCATCGGCCCTCGTATTAAAAATTGCAGGTGATGAGCCCACTATCGCAGATGCCGTTTTAGCCTTCGCTCCGGGCGAATATTTTAAAGGATTCGGGCAAGCTGAGGACTGGATTACCCAATCGGCCAAACACATCAAAATACCGGCCTTTATTACCTCTGCAAAAAAAGAACACGAGTACTGGAAAGGAATTTTCGAAGCCATACCCGGCACTACCAAAAGATCATTTTTGCCTGCTAGTGAAGGCAATCATGGATCGCGTGCGCTCTGGGAGCAATTTGAAGATCATCAAAGCTATTGGGAGGCGGTGACCAAATTTTTAAAAAGCATTTAAAACGAACCTATTTCCCCCCAAAGAAGAAAGGCTCGACACACCAAACGTGATGCTGTCGAGCCTTTAAATATTACAATCGAGTAGGTAGGGGGATTACTCCCCCGCCCTCTCACACCACCGTACGTACTCTCGTATACGGCGATTTCAAGTTAATTTTGTAACAGAGCATATTTATTCGACATATTAAACAAACCTAAATCTTCAAACCATTTAAGGCTCATCGCTTGATGAACTTGTGGACATGCCGACTTGCGCCACCAGCCCTTACCCGAAAGGGCTAAAATCCAACTTTGCCAATTTGGAACGCCTAAACTTTTTAAAAAGCGCTTAAGCGTAATGGCTCGTTTGCATTGCTTTAGACGGTAACATCGTAATTTTCGACGAATCCATGCATCTAGGTTACGCAAAAGACTTTTACATTTAGCGATGTGAAAATAATTCAACCACCCTCTAAGTACGGGGATCAATTCAGAAACTACTTTCTCAAAATTCACCCCTCGATTCCTCTTGGTTAGTTCTCTTACCTTCTTCTTTAAGCGCACTACACTTTGATTTGCTATGGTAATCATACCAAAATCAAGTATGGTATAACCTAAAAATTTTGTCTCGCTGCTTTTGCATACCTGACTTTTCTGTTCATTTACTTTTAGTTTAAGTTTGTGGGTGAGATATGAACAAACAGATTCCTTTACTCTCTCGCCTGCTCTTTGGCTGCGAACAAAAATGCTGAAATCGTCCGCATACCGAACAAAGTAATGTCCTCGCTTTTCAAGTTCCTTATCCAATTCATCTAAAACAATGTTAGACAAGAGTGGAGAAAGCGGACTTCCTTGCGGTGTTCCTTTCAGGCGTTGATGAACTAATCCACCAACCATGACGCCACTTTGTAAGTATTTGCGTATTAGCTTTAGAAGTTGCTTGTCTTTGAGAAGCTTTGACAGACGATGCATCAACCTATCATGGTTAACTTCATCAAAGAAGCTCTTCATATCCATGTCAACAACTACATTTCGACCGTCGGACACGTAACTACAAGCTCGTACAATGGCTTGCTGTGCATTACGCTTCGGACGAAATCCGTAGCTATGATCTGAAAATACTTGTTCGTAAATGGGGGTCAGAACCTGAGAAATGGCCTGTTGGATAATCCTGTCTTTTACGGTTGGAATTCCCAACTGACGTACACCACCATTGGGCTTAGGTATTTCTACTGTTTTTACTGCCGAGGGAAGGTATTCGCCCCGAAGTATCTGGTTTACTAACTCGTCTCCTTCTTTTGAAAACCAGTCAGCGAAATTTCCGACGGGAACATTATCTACTCCCGCTACGCCCTTGTTCCTTTTCACCCTCTTGTAGGCTCTATTCAAATTGTGAGCGGAGCATACAATGCCGATTAACTCTTCTGTAAAGACTCGTCCTTGATTCGTCTCTTTGTCTGCTTGTTCCGTCAATGTTGTTCTCGCTCCGTTTACGTCTTCACGATTTCCAAATTGACCAATAGCCTCCTGCTTATGCTCTATGAACATATCACGCTGGTAAGCTATTTGTTGCTGGTACTCCATAGACAAAAGTCTTGTCCGACTGCTTCTTTAATTAATTGATTCAGACCTTCTCTCTGCTTAAAAAAAAAAAAAAAACAGAAATACTATGTCTTCTGCTGACTTCTCAAAACCCTTAGCTGATCGTCTCCGATCAGTTTGTTACTTAATGCAACGCGTTATGAGATCTCTCGGGATAAGGTAACATACTTTCGTCACGTCCTACTTGATTTACTCTAAGTGGTTACGGTTGACTTTTGGGCCTTCCCAATCCATAGCTCGGTTGCCCACCACTAGTAAGCCTTATATCAAGTTCCTGTCCGTTAAAACGGTGACTTTGCTGATGGCTTCCTTCAGATTTGGAGTCGCCTCCAACACCCTTGCCAATTGCTAGTTCTTCCTGTCAACTCGGCGAACTCAAGAACTTCTCATCTTGATAGCATATTACCATGCCCGACATACTAAAAAAAGGTGATCACTTTTGCGATCACCTCCTCTAATAAGGATGCGAATGAATACCATCTATTCAAGCATCATTCGCTATATATTGTATTAATCTTTCTTGGTTAAACGTTTTCTTTCGTGCTCAAACAAGAATATTTTACGTAAACGAATGCTGGCTGGCGTTACTTCCACATACTCATCGCCCTGAATATACTCCAATGCTTCCTCCAGACTGAAAATGACCGGTGGTGCCAGGCGAACCTTATCATCCGAACCGGATGTACGCATATTGCTCAGCTTTTTGGTTTTGGTAATATTCAGTGTCAAATCGCCTTCACGGTTGTTTTCACCCACTACCTGCCCCATGTAAATCTCGTCGCCTGGCGATACAAAGAACTTACCTCTATCTTGCAGCTTATCCAATGCATACGCAATGGCGGTTCCTGTTTCTGACACGATCAACGATCCATTGATGCGTTTCGTAATCGGCCCTTTCCAAGGCTGGAACTCTATGAATCGATGCGCCATAATGGCTTCACCTTGAGTAGCAGTCAGCATATTGCTTCGCAGCCCGATAATACCACGCGATGGAATGTTAAATTCAAGGTGTACACGATCACCTTTTTTCTCCATGGTGGTCAATTCACCTTTACGCTGAGAAACCATTTCAATGGCTTTACCCGAATGCTCCTCCGGTAAATCAATGCTCAACTCTTCGATGGGCTCATGCTTTTCGCCAACCACTTCTTTGATGATTACACGTGGTTGCCCAACCTGCAATTCATATCCTTCACGACGCATGGTTTCAATCAATACAGACAAATGCAATACGCCTCGTCCATAAACGTTCCAGGCATCGGCTGAGTCAGTATTCTCAACACGTAAAGCCAGGTTTTTCTCCAGCTCCTTATCTAAACGGTCCTTGATGTGACGCGAGGTCACAAATTTACCTTCTTTACCAAAAAATGGTGAGTTGTTAATGGTAAATAACATACTCATGGTGGGCTCATCAATAGCGATGGGCTCCAATGGCTCTGGGTTTTCATAATCGGCAATGGTATCACCAATGTCAAAATTATCAATTCCTACTAAGGCACATAATTCACCACAGGCCACTTGCTCTACTTTGGTACGCCCTAAACCGTCAAAAACATTTAGCTCTTTAATACGGGTGCGGAAAATACTTCCATCACGCTTTACCAAGCTCACATCCTGGTTCACTTTCAATTCACCACGGTGCAAACGACCAATGGCAATACGTCCTAAATATTTGGAGTGATCCAACGAAGTAATTTGCAACTGAGGGGTACCCTTAAGAATTTCAGGCGCAGGAATGTGTTCGATAATGGCATCCAGTGCAGCAGAGATATCGTCAGTTTTCACTTTCCAATCATTGGACATCCAATTCTGTTTGGCAGATCCGTAGACGGAAGGAAAATCCAACTGGTCTTCAGTGGCGTCCAGTGAAAACATCAAGTCGAAAACAGCTTCATGCACCTCTTCCGGGCGACAATTGGGCTTGTCCACTTTGTTGATTACCACAATGGGCTTTAATCCCAGGGCAATGGCCTTTTGCAACACAAAGCGTGTCTGAGGCATTGGTCCTTCAAAGGCATCAACCAACAATAATACGCCGTCGGCCATGTTCAGCACCCGCTCAACTTCACCTCCAAAGTCGGAGTGACCTGGTGTATCAATGATGTTAATTTTAACACCTTTCCACATCACGGATACGTTTTTGGACAAGATGGTAATCCCACGCTCGCGTTCCAAATCATTGCTATCCATGATAAGCTCACCCATCGCCTGGTGATCTTTGAACAACTTACCAGCCATTAACATCTTGTCAACCAAGGTGGTTTTACCATGGTCAACGTGTGCAATAATGGCCACATTTCTAATCTCCTGCATATACACTATTAAATTGGCGTGCAAAGGTAGACCAATTTTTTGATTTTAAGTGATATCAATCTTAAAAAAGGTTTAATTGTAGGTATTCTGACAAAATAAATACCTCCCACTTCGCTTTGAACCATTCCGGTGAATACTCTACTTTTTGCGCTGGCCCATTTGTTATAATCCAACGAACGCCCGAAATATACGATGCCCCTTCTTTGCTGTCAATAGCACGGTTAATCAAAATGGCGAACCAATTGGCAAAGCTCTAAATGTGCCATTCACAGCAGATCTTCAGGGCTATGAAGCGACCTATAGAGGCATGTGGCAGGACCTTTTTATTAGACTATTATCAAGTGCTTCAAGGATGAGATCACTCCCTTTTAAGGTTCTGAGAATGGTTCAGGTGAACGGCTGAAGCAGAAGGAACGGACCGGTCACCATTCCGTGTGAAAACAAGCCAGGCCTTTAGGCCTTCGCATCGAAATCATGGCAAATACTCAAAGTCAATCTTCTTCATGGAATTGAACAAGTTAATGCGCGCCTTGGGATTGATCTCCGTCATCTGCTCCACCAATTGGCGGGCTTTCTGCCGGATGGTATGATCCTCGTAAGGACACTCCTGCTTCAGTGAAGGAAAACCGAGCAAATTAGCATAGCGTTTCATCTCGGCATCCGTTAAAAGAATGAGGGGACGGATCACCTGTAATTGACCGTCAAACATTTCCAAATTAGCCGGAATGGACGAAATATTGGCATGCTGGGCCATGTTCATCACCAGGGTTTCCACGGCGTCATCGAGGTGGTGGCCCAAAGCGAGCTTTTTGATCCCCAGTCGATCGGTCAACTGAAACAACTCTTTTCGCCGGTTGCGGGAACAGGCGAAACACGGCTTCTTTTTACCGGCCGTTTCCAGGTTGGCGCGCGTATGCACCAGATGCAAAGTCACATCCAGCTTATCACAGAAGGCCTGTAACCAGTCGACATCAATTTTATAAGGTACGTCTTCGGTAATGATGTGGGCAGCATGAATCGTGTAATGAATGGGCAGGTAATGCCGTCTGATGGAAAGTATTTCCAATAAGGATAAACTGTCTTTACCACCCGAAACAGCCACCATCACCGTCTCTCCCTCACCGATCATCTCATGTTGATTAATGGCTTTGCCTGCTGTCTGCCGCACCTTCTGGACAAAATAATGCGCGTCCTTCGTCATCTTCTGCATCATGCGCGCAAAACTACAATTTTTGAGACATAAATTAAATCCGGCACAATCCGAAGCTGCTTTGCCTCCTCTCCCCAATGAATCGGCACATCAAACTGATTGGTGTGTGCCCGAAGTAAGCGGAATCTTGCTCCGACCATGATAAGTCTACTTGGTATCGTTATGCGTTTTATTGGACGACGACACCAATTGATTCAACTCTCGCAGTTCTTTCTCGGTAATATTCCGCCATTTGCCCACCGGTACATCCAAAGTGATGTTCATGATACGAATGCGTTTCAGTGTCAGAACCCGGTAATCCAAGAACTCACACATGCGACGTATCTGTCGGTTCAAACCTTGCGTGAGCACTATCTTGAAGGTGAATTTATTGATCTTTTCCACCTTGCACTGGCGCGTAACCGTATCCAGAATTGGCACACCACTGCTCATTTTGCGGATAAACTCCGCTGTGATCGGTTTATTCACCGTCACCACATACTCCTTTTCGTGATTGTTACGGGCCCGCAGTATCTTATTGACAATATCGCCGTCGTTGGTCAGGAAAATGAGTCCTTCACTGGGTTTATCAAGCCGGCCAATGGGGAATATCCGCTTGGGGTAATTGATGTAATCGATGATGTTGTCCTTTTCCACTTTGGTATCGGTGGTACAAACAATGCCAACCGGTTTATTGAAGGCAATGTAAACCGGTTTCTCCTTGGGTTCGGAGATACGCTTACCATTGACCTTCACTTCATCCCCGGGATTAACTTTTGTGCCCATTTCGGGTACTTTTCCATTAATGGTGACGCGCTTCTGTTCAATTAATTTATCCGCTGCCCTGCGTGAGCAATACCCTACCTCACTGAGGTATTTATTGATTCGTACCGATTGATCTTCCATCATCTCATTCAATGCCTATTCAGGTGCAAAGGTAGCAAAAAAAGGGCATCCCAATAAAATTGAGATACCCTTCACTGTAGTTGATTCCACTTTAAACTCTATTTTATTAGGTCCCCATCTGTATTAACGCGAATCACTTGACCACTACTTTGTGAACCTGTTCCTGATGTTCGTCACGCAGCACCACCAGGTAAAATCCCGTACGGGTGACGGGTAACTGAAGGGTCTGCTCCACGACCTCACTGCGATGAACGAGCTGCCCGGTGACATCATACACAATAACCGTTTTGGGCTCCGGCACGCGGATGTAAATCCCACCCCTTTGACCATAGACCCTTACAGCCTTTTGATCCACAACGGCGGTACCTGTGGATACCTGAATTTGGGTACAACTGGTGCGAAAGGTAAGTGCGTCACTAAAATCAGGATAAGCCGCATTGGTCATCTCGCAATAGACGCTATCTGAAGGTATACTTTTAAAAATGGTTCTTCCGTTACTGATCTCATACACCTCTCCAGCCTGCAATACCTCACCACCTTTGGTTTTCCATGTGTATAAAGTTGTTTGGCCCTGAATGCTTAACTCCGCACTTAAATCAATGGCTTCTCCCAGGGCAAATGACTTATGAATTTCCAAAGCCTTCATCGGTGCACAAACGAATGTTTTGAACCGGGATTCTTTCACAGGTAAACCCGATAGCGGAATGCGGTTATTCCAAAAAGTCAGTGTCACCAGCCGTGTATTATTGGTCAGATCCAGGGAAGTCAATTGATTAAATGTGCAATAAAGAGTAGTTAATAGTCTGTTCGACCGCACATCCAGATGAGCTAACTGATTTCCGTTGCATGAGAGATAAGTCAATTGGGTATTAGTGGATACATCTAATTCTACTTTAACAGATTAAAAAAGAAAACTTTATATCAGGTTAAGTTGTAGATTTTTAGTATCTTAGAGGTGTAAAACAACGAAAGCTATGGGTAACGAAATAGTCATCTAAACAACAGGCAAAATTATGGTAAAACACTTCACCAACTCTCTGATCGATTGTGTTCTTACCTTCAGGAATTTCAGCAATCTTTTCGCACCAGGACCAAAAACAATTTTGATAAAGCACAGCAATACGTGGAAGGCATAGTTCTCAGCGACTTAAATAACATTGAACGTATCAGTGAAACTTTAGATACTGACTATCATAAATTACAGCACTTTATAAGTGAATCCACCTGGGATGCCAGATCTGTAATTGATCAAGTATCCATAAATGTTAGTGGTATGATGCCATACGATACACTTACGGGCTTGTTAATTGATGAAAGTGGTTGGGTAAAAAAAGGAACCAAAAGTGTTGGAGTAGCTCATCAATATTGTGGAAATGTGGGTAAAACCGCCAACTCTCAAGTAGCTGTTTTTGGTTGTTTGTGCAATCGAAAGCATGCAGCCTTAGTTGATACCAGGCTTTATCTTCCTAAATCCTGGATTAGTGATAAGGCTCGCTGTCAGGAAGCTGGAATTCCTCATGAAGAACAAGTATTTAAAACAAAACCCGAGTTGGCGTTGGACATCATTAAGCATCAGTTGTCTATGGGTGTTAAGTTTGACTATGTCGGAGGAGACGGTTTGTATGGAAATGATATTGCTCTTGCTCGTGGCATCAATTCATTAGGCTGCATCTACATGCTTGATATTCATTCAACCCAGCAAGTCTATCTTGAGAAACCGGAATTGTATTTACCTGAGCGAAAAAGTCAGAAAGGCCCTGCTCCCAAACGACTAAAAGCCAGCACCGAGTCGATTAAGGTCAAAGAGTATCTGGAATCGCTTCCAGCCTCAGCTTGGCAGAAGATAAAAATCAGACATTCGGCCAAAGGCATACTAAAAGGGCTATTTCATTTTCAAAAGGTTTACATCTGGGATAAAAACAATAACTCCGTGGAAGAGCGCCTTTTAGTAATTTCGAAACGACAAACCAAAGACGGGGAAGAAATAAAGTACTCATTTACAAATGCCAGTCTTGCACAATATACAGAGCAAGCATTGGCTCAAATGCAGGCTCAACGTTTTTTTATAGAGCACAATTTCAAAGAGCAGAAGCAAATAATTGGACTTGATCAATTTCAGACCAGAAAGTGGCTGTCCTGGCATCATCAGGTAGCGTTAAATATGTTGATAGGCAGCTTTATACTCAAAGAAAAGATACTCTTAAAAGACAATATTCCTTTAATGTCGGCACGTGATATTATGGATTTTCTGGTTTTTAAGTTCTACAAAGAGATGACAGAAGACAGAATGATTGACCAGATTATGCAACGGCATCGTAAACGGCAGAAAGATATAAACTACTGTTATTCAAAAGATGAAAAGTGGTAAAGTAGAACTAAAACCTTTAATTGATTATTTCCACACGCCAATTGCGACAATGAGCGGTTATTGGACACATCTAAGGAACCCAGATTATTAGCATTGCAATGAAAATCCTGCAAACGAGTCAAAGCACTGACATCGATGTTGGACAATTGGTTATTATAGCAACGTAAACGGGTAAGGTTGGGTGCAGTGCTCACATCTAACGAGCTCAACAGGTTATCAAAACAGAGTAAATCGGTGAGCCGGGTTTTTTGAGAAATATTCAAATCGGTGAGCTCATTGCCGTAACAATACAAGTCGGTCAAATTTATGTTTTGAGTGACATCCAGATTTTTCAGCGGATTCTTGCCGCAGGCCAGATAATCTAGTTGAGTGTTTTCGGTAACCGACAATTCATCAATTAACATATCACTACATTCCAGGTGAACCAGATTCAGCTGATTCGACACGTCCAACGCGGTGAGTTTGGTGCTGCTACAGTTGAGCCAGGTTAACAGGTTGTGATGGGACAAATCCAGTACCTCCAGCTTGGTTTTTTCACAGATTAATTGCACCAATCGCGGACAAAATCGTACATCCAGCTGCTCCATAGGATTGGTGCCACAATTTAATTTCTCCAGGTAATTCTTCGTGCCCAGGGACAATTGCGACAATTGATTGGTAGAACAATTCAGCTCCTTTAAATTCGATATTCCCCCCATCAGGAAATCATTGATCTGATTATTATTGCATCGCAGCAGCTCCAACGCCCCGCAATGCCGCACATCTAAAAACCGCAAATCATTATACTGACAACTCAGCGCCTGAAGCCCGGTAAGTCCGGAGAGATCCAAAGCATACAATTTCTGATACGAACAGTCCAGTTCAATAATAGATACTCCCGCACCTTGCACCGTCACCCGGTCAGCGGCAAGAATCCCGTTAATAACGGTTCGGCTCGTGTTCACCATCATTTCAATGGAGCGGCTGCCAAAACTCACCCGGATGGGCGTATTGGGCTGGGAGGCTTTCAGCGCAAACGAAAACTCTGAGCCAATGGGCTTATCGGTGCGCATTTCAAGACTGATTTGGCCAACCAAGGGAGAAACGCCCAGCAGGCACATAAATAGTAAAAGTTGTTTCATACAATTCGCTTTATCAAATGATTAGTCATTTATTTCTCATCGATAAAAGTAAACGGTACAAGGGTACGGGACCCCATGAAATTTGAAAGTGCGGCGGATGCATTTGGATTCGTGGCTTTTGGGCCGGAATTTGAATCCCCATGCAAAAAGTTCATCCCCGTACCTGATGGCTAACCCAATGGCCTTATTTAAAATCCCTCTAAATATTTAATTTTGAAAAAGTCAAGCTTGAATGTAAAAAAGGATGGTCGTAATTTGAATGGAGAATCATGAATAACTCTAAAATCTGAAGTGATGACTTAACCACTATGGACTGAAAGTCCATAGGTTTGGAGAGACCAGAATGACTGAAAGTCATTCCTAGTGCGTTATTCAAGGATAAAATTGGAACCATCCTGATCTTCTGGTTTGCGATGATGCTCCAAATAGGCATTCACCATTTCATCCGTAATATTACCAGAACTCCAACAGCCAAAACCAATTGCCCAAAAGTGTCGACCCCAATATTTTTTACTAAGCGATGGGAATTCCTGTTGTAATTTTCTGGAACTTCGACCTTTTAGTTTCTTTACTAACTCACTAACACTTTGAGATGGACGATAATTTATGTGCATGTGTATATGATCGGATGAAACTACTCCTTTAAGGATCAAAACATCCTCTGCTTCACATATCTGCATTAATATTGAGCGACATCTTTTTTTTATGTCTCCTTGCAATACTGGATACCTATATTTAGTTGACCATACAATATGAACTGTCATTTCAGAAACCGTATGGCCATTGCTCCTTTGTACCATATTGTAAAGGTAGCTTTTTTAGAAGCTAAAGCAAGATGCACTAAAGTGCATAGTTTTAACTACTATTGAGACCAATAAAGGACATGAACGCTCTTTCAGAATGTTTGGCAATGTTCAATCAGTCATGGATACCAATACATCAACCTGGAGTACCATTCCCATTGTATCGGGGTTTAAAAATGAACTGGACGAGGTGATTCAGCGCATTGAAAGCATTTATGGCGACAATCAGGACGACAGTAAAGCCATTACCCGGCGAAAAGAGCAATTAAGAGATGACCTGGCCGTGAAAGTCCCCATTGTAACCGGTGCTTTATATGTATTGGGAGGCCTCACCAGTGATGAGAAACTCAAAGACTTCAACCGCATTAACAAATCGGCCATCAACAACGGCCGCGAGTATGACGTGGTATCCAACGTGGCAGCGGTGCTAAAGGCCTGCCAGCCAAATCTGGAAAAATTGGCTGGTTGTGGTATTTCAGCCTCTCAAATCACCGAGATAAATACCACGCTGGACGAATTCAAACACCTGATTGGGGAAGCCCGCAATGTGCGCAACACGGTCTATGCCAACATCAATGAAGCCGACCAGCTCATTGAAGCCGGGAATCAGCTGCTGCGCAACAAGGTGGATAAGGTGATGAAAGTATTTGAATTGACCCACCCCAACTTCTATGAGTTATACACCCGGGCCCGCACCATTGTCAATTAGATTGGTTTTTTCATTAGTTTGAGTGTTTAGGATACCTGGTTCGACAATTTGAGCCAGGTATTTTTGTGTTTGGTGGCGAGCTGAGAAGCCTTTCTACCCCCGCCATTTGATACGGCGTGCGGCAAGCCTGGTTAACCAGCCACGAAAAGTCATTAGGTGTTAACAAGGGATGATTAATTGTAATCCACAGATCGCAATACGATCACCCACCCTGACGAGGTGACAGTTAAGCCCTGTTTGGTCCACTCAGGAGGTGACGAGGTGGCAGTGGAGATGGATTAAATGTAAGATGTGGATGGCAAAGTGAAGAACGCAGATACCCCGGCACCCTCTTCCGTTCGTCAGACCATCAAGATTCCGGGCCTGGGGATTAGCATCGGTGATCCCTGCCGCTACGCCGGCGTCCAAACAGGCAATTATTATGATTTGCTTACAAAACAGCAGCCGGAGTTCATAAAAACCCGGTGAATGTTAGTGATAACCCATCTTTTTCTGAGAAACTTTCACTAATATTACCCACTAAAATCAAGCAACGTGGAACCATTCATAGAAAAGATCATTTCGGGCGGACAAACCGGTGTGGACCGGGCAGCCCTGGATTATGCCCTGCAACACAACATCCCCTGCGGTGGCTTTTGTCCCAAAGGCCGCTTGAGTGAAAACGGCACCATCCCCTTGCACTATCCCTTGACGGAAACCTCCAATGCCAACTACGATCACCGTACAATGAAGAATGTGCTGGCTTCGGATGGCACGCTCATCCTGACTTTTGATTTAAGAATGGGCTCTGGCACACGTTTAACACTTGATTTTTGCAAACAGAACAATAAACCCACCCTGTTGATCGATCTCAACCGATCGGCCATTAACAATGTGCACAAAATACAATGGTGGATGGAAAATCATCCCATCCGGGTGGTGAACGTGGCCGGCAATCGCGAAAGCAAGGCTGAAGGGATTTATGCTGCCACCCTCGAATTTTTGAACCATTTACCACTTCATGCCACGCCTGTTGACTAAATACCGCCGGAAAGTTCTGGTTTTTCTTCTTATTGTGGCCGGGCTTATGTATTGGTTTTGCCTGCCATCCCCCTTGTTTCAGGCCTCCTATAGCACGGTGGTCACTTCCCGCTCTGGCGATTTACTGGCTGCGCACATTGCCGATGATGGTCAATGGCGCTTTCCCCGGGTGGACTCCGTCCCCTATAAGTTTGAGCAGTCGGTATTGTTGTTTGAAGATGAGTATTTCCATTGGCATCCAGGATTCAATCCGGTATCCATGATGCGTGCCTTTTGGCAAAACCTACGCTCCGGTGAAGTCATCAGCGGCGGCAGTACCATCACCATGCAGGTGATGCGCTTGTCACAGGGTCGCAACCGCTCTGTCTGGAGTAAATTGATCGAAACCCTGCAAGCCACCCGCCTGGAATTGCAATATTCCAAGGCTGACATTTTGAAAATTTATGCCTCGCATGCCCCCTTTGGCGGTAATGTGGTAGGCATTGAGGCGGCCTCCTGGCGTTACTTTGGCCGACCGGCCCATCAACTCTCCTGGAGTGAATCGGCGTTACTGGCTGTTTTACCCAATGCACCGGCCTTGATTCATCCGGGAAAAAACCGTGAACGCCTACTGGCTAAGCGCAATCGCTTATTACAAAAACTGTTGGTTAAAAATCGCATTGATACCACCGAATATTGGCTATCCTGTGAGGAGCCACTCCCGGAAAAACCCCTGGCACTGCCACAACTGGCCCCTCATTTACTGACTCGTTTCATGAATGAAGCCCCCAACCAAAAGCATGCCACCACCCTGGATCTTTACCTGCAAACACGTACGACACAAACGGTGGGTAATTTTCACAGTATCTACCGGCATAATCAAATTCATAACATGGCGGCCTTAATCGTGGCCAATAAAACGGGTGAGGTGCTTTCGTACGTAGGCAATACACCAGCCTACGAGGGCTTTCACGGAAATGATGTGGACGTGATCACTGCCTCCCGCAGCACGGGCAGCATCCTGAAGCCATTTTTATATGCCGCAGCTTTGCAGGATGGCGTGATTCTCCCGGAAATGCTGTTACCCGATGTCCCGACTTACTATGCTGATTTTTCGCCTAAAAACTACACCCGCAAGTTTGATGGTGCAGTGCCGGCACATACGGCGCTCTCCCGCTCTTTAAACGTGCCGGCCGTCCGTCTGCTGGATGATTATGGCACGGAAAAATTCTGTGCCCTTTTAAAGAAAATCAAGCTCTCCACTATCAATCGTCCGGCTAGTCATTATGGCTTATCCCTCATATTGGGAGGTGCCGAAGCCAATTTGTGGGACCTGGCCGGCGCCTATGCTTCCATGGCCCGTATCCTGACCACCTACACCCAACACAACAGTCAATACAACACACAGGCTTTTAGAGCGCCCACACTCGTTACTTCATCGGGCCATTCAGCAGAAAGCTATACTTTTCAACAACCGGCCTTATCGGCCTCCAGCATACATTTTACGCTGGAAGCGCTCACCAATGTGCAGCGTCCGGAGGAAGAAACCGGGTGGGAAAACTTTTCATCCGGCCGCAAGATTGCCTGGAAAACGGGCACCAGTTTTGGCTACCGCGACGCCTGGGCCATTGGCGTCACTCCGGAATACACCGTGGCCGTGTGGGTGGGCAATGCATCGGGTGAAGGACGCCCCGGCATTGTGGGTGGTTCAGCCGCTGCTCCGGTACTGTTTGAATTGTTCCGGTCATTGCCTGCTACCTCTTGGTTCGAAACGCCTTATGACGATTTGAAAACCGCCCTCATTTGCCGGGAAACCGGCTTTCAGGCGGCTCCTGACTGCCCCCATCCAGATACCACCTACCTGCCGGCCCTAGAGGTTCAGACGCCCGTCTGTCCCTATCATCAAGTCGTGCATCTGTCGGGCGATGAAAAATACCGCGTCAATAGCGATTGTTATCCGGTGGACCAGATGGTGCACAAATCCTGGTTGATTTTACCACCCGTGATGGCCTGGTACTATAAATCCAAAAATCCATCTTATAAGAGCTTACCGCCTTACCAACCGGGGTGTGTTCCATCCGATGCAGCGGCCATGGCCATCATCTATCCCAAGCCGGGAGCTGAATTATTTATTCCCGTCGATCTGGACGGTCAGCTTGGTCGCATTGTGTGCAAAGCCACGCATCGAAACAGCAGCGAACACCTCTATTGGCACCTGAATGACGAATTTATCGGCGAAACCGTGCACCTGCACCAAATGGAATTATTTCCCTCCAAAGGCCGTCACCTGTTAACCCTTACGGATGAAGCCGGAAATGAGGTGAAACGTTGGTTCACCTGTTTGGGACGGGGGGATGGTTCATAGGGAGCACCGCTTTTATTCATAGGCCAAGTCTTTAGAGCCTGGTCTAACAATCACTTTTTAAGGAAATAAGATACGTAAAAGACCATCACCCCCTGCTAATCTGCGTGCAACTATTTGGCCGACTATTTGTCTAATTAAAATACGAAAAGAAAGTGAAGTTGCTTCGCTAGCTTGATTTTACAAGCCTCACGTTTGAAACGAGTAAGGAAATATTATCTTTGTCTTTACTGTGGTGACAATTGAAGTAAAAAATAGAATATAACCCAATTGATTAATTAACCGTTCCTAGAAAGCAGACCAAGAGACGCTGGTATCTTCTGCACATACGACAGGTAAAAACATTGCATATGAAAGATTTTAATGGAAGGAAAAGGGTAAAATGGATGGCCTCGATTTCCGTAGTATTCGTGCTGCTGTTCGGGCTTTATAGTTTTAATGATGACAAGCGTAATTTTGAGATCATTAAGAATCTGGACATTTTCTATACCTTGTTCAGAGAGCTGAATAGCTACTATGTGGATGAGACCAACCCGCAAAAACTGGTGGAGACCGGCATCAATGAAATGTTGGAGTCCTTAGACCCCTATACCACTTACATTCCGGAATCGGACATGGAAGATTTCAAGTTCATGACCACCGGCGAATATGCCGGCATTGGTTCATTGATATCCCAGCGCGAGGATTATGTGATCATTGCGGAGCCTTACGAAGGGTTTCCGGCTGCCAAAGCAGGCCTCAAAGCCGGTGACCGAATTTTGTCCATCGATGGACAAGACATGGTGAAAAAACAATCCCCTGACGTGAGTAATTTATTGAAGGGGACTGCCAATACGCCGGTAAAAATAAAAGTGGATCGTCCGGGTGAAAAAAAGCCCATGACCTTTGAGTTGATGCGTGAAAAGATTCAGATCAATCCAGTACCTTACTTTGGCATGATCAATGAAGAAACCGGTATCATCATCCTGAATAATTTCACCCAGGATTGTTCACGTGAGATTGAGAAAGCATTCCTTGATTTACGCGACCAGCAAGGAGCCAAAAGCATCGTTTTGGATTTACGTGCCAACCCGGGAGGTTTGCTGGATGAGGCCGTGAAAATTGTGAATCTGTTCGTGCCTCGCGGATCGGAAGTGGTCAGCACGCGTGGTAAAGTCGCCCAGTGGGACAAAGTGTATAAAGCCACCCGTCAACCCATTGATACGGTAATGCCATTGGCCGTCTTGATCAGTCGCGGTTCGGCCTCGGCTTCTGAAATTGTCTCCGGCGCCTTGCAGGATCTGGACCGAGCGGTTATTGTGGGGCAGCGCTCCTTTGGAAAGGGATTGGTACAAACCACCCGTAATTTGTCCTACAATGCGAAACTGAAAGTCACCACGGCCAAGTATTACATCCCTTCGGGCCGCTGCATTCAGGCGCTGGATTATACGCACCGCAATGAAGATGGCAGTGTGGGATTGGTTCCCGACTCGCTCATCTCCGAATTTAAAACCCTAAACGGCCGTAAAGTATTCGACGGTGGTGGGGTATCGCCTGACATAAAGGTAGAGATTCAAAAATACGCCAATATCACCTTTGCACTGGTGGCACAGCAGGTCATTTTTGATTTCGCCACCGACTTTGCCCTCACTAACAAAACCATTGCTTCACCGGAAGAATTCGAGATCACTGATGCGATATACAATGATTTCAAAGCTTATGTGAAAAAACGGGAAGGCTTTAGGTATGAGTCTTTATCGCAGGATAAGCTGAAAGACCTGATTAAAATAGCTAAACGCGAAGATTATTACGATGCCGCTTCCGATGAATTCGAGAAACTGGAAGCCGTCTTGAAATTGGATGTGGAAAAAGACTTGAACCTGTTCCAGGAAGAGATTCAAGAAATTATGTCGATGGAAATTGCAAAACGCTACTATTATCAAAAAGGAGCGATTAGAGTGAGTCTTCAAAGAGATAAAGAGTTGGATGAAGCCGAATTATTATTGAAAGATATAACGCAATATGATGGTCTTTTGACCGGCCACGTGGTTAGCCATGCGGGTGATAAGCGGCATCAATAAGGATTTTTAAAGCAAAAAAAGAACCGTTCCCTTTACATCGTTTGGTAAAAGGAACGGTTCTTTTTTGGATATAAATCGATTAATGCGCTTCCAGCCAATTCTGTCCCACGCCCATCTCCACATCTAAAGGCACAGCTAACTTTATGGCATTCTCCATCTCCGCTTTCACGATGGCTTTCACCTGATCCAATTCGCTATTCAACACATCAAAGTTCAATTCATCATGAACCTGCAAAATCATTTTGGATTGGATATTTTCCGCTTGGAAGCGTTTTCCGATGTTCACCATGGCTTGCTTGATGATATCCGCTGCAGTGCCCTGAATGGGGGCATTAATGGCATTCCGTTCAGCCATGCCTCGCACCACCCCGTTTTTGGAATTGATATCACTCACATCCCGCCGGCGTCCGTAGAGTGTTTCCACATACCCCTCCTTTTTAGCTTTGCTGATGCAATTATCCATAAAGGTTTTCACCCCCGGAAAACTTTCAAAATAGCCATCAATGATGTCCTTAGCTTCTTTACGTGGGATGGTTAAACGTTCGGCTAATCCAAAGGCTGAAATGCCATAAATAATACCAAAATTGGCCGTTTTAGCTTTACGCCTCATGTCAGAAGTCACTTCTTCCAACGGCACCTTGAATATTTTAGCAGCCGTAGCCGCATGAATGTCCTCTCCCCGGTTAAAGGCCTCAATCAGATGCTGATCACCACTAAAATGAGCCATCAGGCGCAATTCCACCTGTGAATAATCCGCAGACAGAAACAGATGTGCATCATCGGTGGCAGTAAATGCTTTACGGATCTCCTTCCCATTTTCATCCCGAATGGGAATGTTCTGCAGGTTAGGATTGGTACTGCTTAAACGACCAGTCACAACCACTGCTTGATTATAGCTGGTATGCAATCGGTTGGTTGCCGGATTAATTAATTTCGGCAGCGCTTCGACGTACGTATTCAACAGCTTCATTAAACCGCGATACTCCAATATTTCCGGTATAATGATGTGCTTATCTTTTAGTTTTTGGAGGGTTTCTTCATTCGTACTGTATTGGCCTGACTTCGTTTTCTTGGCTTTCTCATCAATCTTCAAGTGATCAAACAAAACTTCTCCCACTTGTTTGGGACTGCCAATGTTGAAGGAAACACCGGCCAGATCAATAATTCGTTTCTCCAGCTCAATTATGGTTTCACGCAGTGTTCCTGCAAATTCATGGAGCGCCCGGTCATCCACTTTTACGCCTTCAAATTCCATGTTTGCCAACACCTCAATCAGTGGCATTTCAATGGTTTCGAATAACTGCTTCACAGAGCTTTCCTGCAGCTCCTTTTCAAATTTAAGCATCAACTGCAGGGTAACGTCAGCATCTTCAGCTGCATAATCTTTGACTTTGTCTACCGGCACCTGGCGCATATGACCTTGCCCCTTCCCTTTTTTCCCAATTAAAGATTCAATGGATACGGGTGAGTAATTAAGGTAGGTTTCTGCCATGAAATCCATGTTGCTCTTTTGTCCGGGATAAAGTAGATGGTGCGCTACCATGGTGTCAAAATAAGGCCCTTTGACAGCAATGCCATAATTCTTAAGCACCAACATGTCATATTTAAGGTTTTGAGCAATTTTCACCGTATTAGAAGCCTCAAATACCGCCCGGAATTTTTCAACTAAAGCCAGAGCCTCTTCCCGATTAGCAGGTACGGGTACATAATAGGCTTCATGGGGTTGCCAGGCAAAGGACATCCCCACCAACTCAGCTTCCAAAGCGTGAATGGATGTGGTTTCAGTATCAAAACAAAAGCGCTCTTGCACACTTAATTCAGCACACAAAGAGGCGATGGCCATATCATTATCCACCAAATAGTAGTGATGCGGAATATCGGCAATGGATTGATGAGCCGAGACTTCCTCCACAGCAGTTACTTCAGCAACACTTCCTCCACCAAATAAGTCCCCCTGCACCGGCGCACTTCCAAAAATAGAATTGATACGCGCGCCCAGATTACGGAACTCCAACTCTTCAAACAAGGCATTAATGGCATTCATGTTGGGCTTCTCCATCTTGAGTGCTGCTTCATCAAAATCCACCGGCACATCAGTTCGAATGGTGGCTAAATCATAGGATAATTCAACCTGCTCACGAAAATTGATCATGTTCTCCTTTTGCTTCCCTTTGAGCTCTTCAATGTGCTCATAAATACCTTTGATACTGCCGAAATTAGTAATCATCTCTTTGGCACGCTTTTCGCCCACCCCCGGACAACCCGGAATATTATCGGCAGTATCACCCCACAATGCCAGAATATCAATGACCTGACTCGGATCTGTAATGGAAAACTTCTCCTTTACCTCTTCTACCCCTAATTTATCGATACCACCACCTTTACTGCGCGGTTTGTACATGATTACATTATCGCGAACCAACTGGGCATAATCCTTATCCGGCGTAACCATATAGGTGACAAACCCCACATCGGAAGCCTTCCAGGCCAAGGTACCAATCACATCATCTGCCTCAAAGCCCTCCTTCACAATCACGGGAATATTCATGGCTTCGATTAAACGTTTGATATAAGGCACAGCGGATTTAATATCTTCAGGAGTAGATTCCCGGTTCGCTTTGTATTCGGGGTACTGTTCGTGCCGAAAAGTAGGACCGGAAGGATCAAAGACCACCGCAATATGAGATGGATTTTCCTTTGTTAATATCTCCAGCAACGAATTTGTAAAACCAAACACGGCGGAGGTATTCATCCCTTTTGAGTTGATTCGCGGATTTCGGATAAAGGCGTAGTAGGCCCTGAATATTAAGGCGTAGGCATCTAACAAATAAAGATCCTTCCTGGCTTCTGTTGTCATGATTCAATTTTTTTATAAAGATAGAAAACCTGTGGCAGAATACAGAGTGAGAAACCGCTGTTTCCCAATTTGCCTGCTGATTGATTCCCATAAAGCACAAAAAAACCCCATCCTAAAGAATGAGGGTAGAAGGTGATTTTAAAACCGTTTAGTCATTGTCTGATGCATACCACTCGGCAAAACTGGTAGCCGTTTCATTGAGCTTTAAACTAAAAAGCTGCACATTATCAGGCATGCGCTTTTTAATGCGTGCGGCAAAATCAATCAGCATGTTTTCGCAAGTCGGTTGATAATCCACCACCTCATGGCGTTCACTCATTTGAGGGAGGCTCAAAAGCTGTTCTGTGGGTGCATTCTTACTCACTACAATGGCATGATCTAAGCGATCTACAACCTCCTCTTTCACAATCGCCTTTAATACGCCAAAATCCATCACCATTCCATACTTCGGATTATTTGCATCCATTTCAGGCGCCCCGATCACGGTCACTGCTAAAATGTAGGAATGTCCATGAATATTGCGACACAATCCGTCGTAATTCCATAAGGCATGAGCCATTTCGAATCTGAACTCCTTTGTCAATCTAATCTTTGCCATCTTTCTCACACAAAAAAAAGACTGATTATACATCAGCCTTCATATATCAGTTGATAATTTTTTACTTCGCAATGGTGCATTTACTGACACACTCCACAATATTCTTTAAACTATTGTGCTTCAGAAAATAATAGGTATTCTTACCATCTCGTTTACTGGCCAGCACCCCTTTATCTTTTAAAATACCCAAGTGATGAGAGGTTGTGGATTGCTCAATGTTTAATAGTTGATGAATCTCAGTAACAGTCAACTTCTTACCCTCTTCCAGATGGCTCATTATCGCGATGCGCATGGGATGTGCTATGGCTTTTAACATACCGGCAGCCCGTTCCAACATTTCCGTATCTAAATCTTTAATCTTCATCTTGTTAATTACCTTTCTTTGGTGGTTACAAATGCAAATATATAAATATATTAAGACAACCCTATTAATGTGATGCAAAAATATTTAAATATTTAGATTATATCAATATGAATATCAAAAAATCGCGATTAATTTCTAAATTTGAGCACATCATGAGCAAAAACCTTCTCTTTATCGGTAGAATATCACAGGGAAGATCAAAGGAAATTAATTTATGTCGGGAACAGATATTATTAAAACCCCAATAAAAGAAGAGATGAAAAAGTTTGAGCCCTATTTCAGGTCTCAACTCAAAACCAAAATACCTCTACTTGATATCATTACCAATTATGTGCTACGTCGTAAAGGAAAGCAAATGCGCCCCATGCTTGTTTTTCTGGCAGCCAAATTGAATGGCACAATAAGTGATGCCACTTACGTTTCAGCAACCCTGATTGAACTGCTGCATACCGCTACTCTCATTCATGATGATGTGGTGGACGAAACGTATCAGCGACGTGGATTCTTCTCAATTAACGCCTTGTGGAAATCGAAAATAGCGGTATTAGTCGGTGATTTCTTTCTATCCAAAGGCCTTATTACGGCGCTGGAAACCGATCAGATTGGTGTTTTAAAAGTGGTTTCCAATGCCGTGAAAGAGATGAGCGAAGGGGAATTATTGCAAATCGAGAAATCCCGAAAACTGGATATTACCGAAGAGGTTTATTACGACATCATCCGCAAGAAAACAGCCACTCTCATTGCTGCCTGCACCCGTGCCGGTGCCCTATCGGTAGAAGCTGATGATGAAAAAATGGAAGCCATGAAAGCGTTTGGCGAAAACCTGGGCATTGCCTTTCAGATTCGGGATGATCTATTTGATTATGAAAAAAACGGGATGATCGGTAAACCCACCGGCAACGACATCAAAGAGAAGAAATTAACACTCCCGCTTATTCACTCGTTGCACAATGTGGATAAAAAAGAACAGCGTCGCATTTTATCCCTGATCAGACGACATCATAAAAATGAAAAAAAGGTAGACGAAATCATCGCTTTTGTGAAAACAAACGGCGGCATTGAATATACGCATCAACGCATGTTAGAGTATAGCGAAAAAGCGCTTGATGCCCTTGCTATCTATGAAGAAAGTGAGACCAAGGAAGCCCTAAAAACACTGGTAGAATTTACGATAAAACGAAAAAAATAAGGCCGTTTGTCAACGGCCTTATTTTTAAAAATAGGAAATATCTTTCTTTTCCCCGGTTTCCATCCCACTAATTTCAGTTAGTAAATGGTTGGCCAAACGACTGGCTCCAATACGGAATAATTCATTATTCAACCACTCTTCTCCCAAAATTTCTTTGACTAAACCATAATACACCAAAGCGTCTTCAGGTGTTGAAATGCCACCAGCCGGCTTAAAACCAATCTTTCGCCCTGTTTTTTCATGAAAGGTTTTAATGGCATTCAACATCACATAAGCCGCTTCAAATGTGGCAGCAGGTTGTTGCTTACCGGTAGATGTTTTAATGAAATCAGCTCCATATTCCATGGCTAGAAGACTAGCCGTCCAAATCTCCTGTTCGGCCTTCAATGCGCCGGATTCGATAATGACTTTCAGATGGGCCTCCTTCATCACATTTTTGATCTGACGAATCTCCTCGCCCACAAACTCATAATTTCCTTCCAGAAACTCCCCTACCGAGATTACTATGTCCACTTCATCCGCTCCAAAATCAATGGTTCTTTCCGTTTCCAGACGCTTTACATCCAGGAAGGTCTGAGACGAAGGAAAACCGGCTGAAACAACCGCCTTTTTGACTCCTTCAGCTTTCAAAGCACCAGCCAATACGGGAGTAAAAACAGAATATACACACATGGCCGCCACTTGTGGCACAAATGGATATTCCTTTTGTAACTCATTAACCTTCTCCACAAACTCACGAATACTATCTGCAGAATCTTCAGTATTTAAAGAAGTTAAATCAATACAGTTAAAAAGAAACTTCAGAATCTCTTTATCCGTCTTCCATTCGCCAATATTACTTTTAACACTGGCAATAACTTGCTCCATTTCAGAGATTTTTATGGTGCAAGGATAAGTATCCAAAATTGTTTCCATAGGCGATTATTTATCTGTGTTATGTAATTTATCGTTATTAAGGTGTCGATCCTTATCTCGAGAGGTCTTTTTTTCCATATTCCGGGTAAATGCCTCTGTCAAATTGACCCCTGTTTGATTGGCAATACAAATCAATACCCATAAAATATCGGCCATTTCATCGCCCAAATCAGCTTGACTCTCATCCTTTTTAAAGGACTGATCACCATAGGTTCGGGCCATCAAGCGCGCTAACTCCCCAACTTCTTCGGTCAAAACAGCCATGTTGGTTAATTCGCTAAAATAGCGAACACCATACTTTTTAATCCACTGATCAACTAACACTTGTGCTTCCTGCAATTCCATTTCTATTCCTTTCGTTTGGAATCCATAACAATTGTAACCGGCCCATCGTTCACCAACGACACCTGCATATTGGCACCAAATTCTCCAGTTTTCACCACTTTTCCCAATCGTGACTGGAGGGACTGAACAAATGATTCATACATGGGAATGGCAAAATCAGGACCAGCAGCATTAATATAAGATGGACGATTTCCTTTCTTAGTGCGTGCATGTAAGGTAAACTGACTAACTACTAAAACCTCACCGTCAACATCTAGAAGCGAATTATTCATTACCCCTTGCGCATCTGGAAAAATCCTTAAATTCAGTATTTTATTAGTCAACCATTCGATATCTTCCACTTCATCTGCATTTTCAACGCCCAGAAGTATCATTAATCCTTGATTTATAGTTGAATGACACACCCCATTTATTGCTACAGAAGCTTCCTTGACTCTTTGAATAACTACACGCATACTGTTTTATTTTTCAAACAGATGCCGAAAATAATACATATCTTTTGATTGACCATTAGCGAATCCATCAATTCTACCTTTTGTCTGCAAAATTCTGAATTTCGAATTAAACAATTTCTGAGATAAACAGTTTTAATTCATAATTTGCATGTATGAAAGGACTATTTAGCAACTCGACGGATCCAAAATTTAATTTGGCAACAGAAGAATATCTTCTGAGAAATAGTGATGAAGATGTCTTCTTTCTCTATGTTAATTCACCTTCTATTATAGTAGGAAAACATCAAAATACGTTAGCTGAGATAAATCTGGATTTTGTTCAAGCATCTGATATTGCAGTTCATCGCCGACTCTCAGGTGGCGGTACGGTGTACCATGATGAAGGAAACCTCAATTTTTGCTTTATTCTGAATGGAGAAAAAGGGAAACTGGTGGATTTTGCCAAGCACACACAACCTATCATCAAAGCCTTAAAAGAGTATAATATAGCCGCTGAATTAGGGAAAAGACACGACATTCTCATTGAAGGTAAAAAAGTATCAGGAAATGCCTCACATGTATATAAAAACAGGGTGATGCACCATGGCACATTGCTTTTTAACTCTAATTTAGATGTGTTAAACCAGGTATTGAAAACTAATCCCCTGGCTATCATACACAAAGCGGTAAAGTCCGTACGAAGTGAAGTCACAAATATTAGTAACTATTTAACTGGGGAAAGCAATTTCAAAATATTTTCAGCGCATATCTTTTCTTATCTTCTAAAGCATTTTTCAAATTCAATTAGTTATCATTTGAATTCACAAGAACAAGCCATAATTCTAAAGCTTGCAGATGAAAAATACAACAGCTGGGAATGGAATTATGGCTATAGTCCCACCTACGAAGTTAAAAAGCGTATCCGAACAGAATCTAACCTTAGAATTGAAAACCAATTTCAGGTGGAAAAAGGAATTATACAACAAATACACATTAAATCACAAAATAATTTTTATGACTCATACATATCATTCCTCACGAAATTACTCATTGGCGCGAAACACGACCCAAACCACATTAACAATAAATTAAATACTATCAACAAACTACCACATCCACATTTATCAATCGAAAAAACCCTAAAATTATTTTTCTGATACTTCATTCAAGAAAAACCACAACATCTTATATTGTTGATTTTATATCACTTACATCTACCTACCTGTATTATACCATGAATATATTCTCATTCCCCTATCTTTTCCAATACAGGCTTGCATATCGGCCAATGTAGCGCTCTTTATTTTGTTCAATGTCTTAAAATGCCCCATTAGCTCCTCAATAGTTTTCTCCCCTACACCAGGAATATTTTCAAGCTCAGATTTAATGAAATTCTTTGATCGTTGATTGCGGTGAAAAGTGATTCCAAAGCGGTGTGCTTCATTTCTTAAATATTGAATGACCTTAAGCGACTCAGAATTTTTATCCAAATACAATGGAACGGGATCACCCGGATAAAAAATTTCTTCCAACCGCTTGGCTATTCCTATAATGGAAATATGACCTCTTAGATCTAATTTATCCAAGGCATTCAAAGCAGATCCCAATTGCCCCTTTCCGCCATCAATAACGATTAATTGTGGTAACGATTGTCCTTCTTCCTTCAAGCGCTTATATCGCCTGAAAATAACTTCCTCCATGGAAGCAAAATCGTTGGCTCCAATAACCGTTTTAATATTGAAATGTCGGTAATCCTTTTTACTTGGCTTACCGTTTTTAAATACTACACATGCAGCTACCGGAGTTGTACCTTGTATATTTGAATTATCAAAACACTCTATGTGTACAGGAAGTTCCTTTAAACGCAAATCCGATTGAATGGTTTTTATCAACCGCTCCTCACGAGTCTCCTTTTTGCCAATGGATTGCTGCTTCAATTTTTCGAGCCGGAAATATTTGGCATTACGCTCTGACAACTCCAATAGCTTTTTCTTATCTCCTATTTTTGGAATTAAAAATTGTGAATTATTAAAAGTCATATCCGGTTTAAATGGAACGATAATTTCGCGTGCCAGTACATTGGTTCGAGCTTGTATTTCCGACATCGCTAAAAGTAAAATATCACCAGATTCCTCACCAATCCGCTTCTTGAATTCCATCGTGTGCGATTGGATTATGCCCCCATTAACCACTCGTAAAAAATTCACATAAGATGAACCTATATCATCAATTATTGAGAAAACATCCACATTGTTAATTTTAGGATTAACAATCGTCGATTTGGATTGATAGGCATCCAAGAGCTTAATTTTTTGCTTGATTTCCTCAGCTTTTTCAAACTCCAATTCATGAGCATAGTCCAGCATTAACTGCTTCATAAATTTAATCACAGAGGCAATATTCCCCTTTAAAATGTCTTTGATCGCATGAATATGTTGATTGTAGATTAACTCTTCATACTCCCCCACACAAGGTCCCTTACAATTTCCAATGTGATATTCAAGGCAGACCTTAAATTTACCTTTCTTAATATTATCTACCGACAAGTTATGTTTGCAAGTACGCAAGGGATATAATTGCCTAAATAGATCCAATAATGTACGTACCATCCCAGTGGATGTATAGGGACCGAAATAAACACTTCCATCCCGATTGAATTGACGCGTTTGAAATACCCGTGGATACGCTTCATTTTTGACCACAATCCATGGAAATGACTTATCATCCTTTAACAAGACATTGTACCGTGGTTGATATTTTTTGATAAGATTATTTTCGAGTAATAAGGCATCCTCTTCAGTGTCGACAACAATGTGCTGTATATCGGCTATTTTCCGAACCAGTATACGCGTCTTTCCATCATCATGGCTCTTAGAAAAGTAGGAAGAAACACGTTTTCTCAAATTCTTTGCTTTTCCTACATAAATAATAATCCCTTCTTCACTAAAATATTGATAGACTCCCGGGTTTTCAGGTAAAACTGCAATTTTTGAACGCAGCTTTTCCAGGTATTTATTAACCATGATCAGATGTTAAGAATAATAGTTTTAAGTTAAAATAAACAATTACAGCAATCTTTATATGCTACTATTTGAATGGAATAAGGGAGCTTGAAGCACCATCTATTTATTAGTCATTCCCATATTTGGTTGCCTATTATTGTATAAATTTTCTATACTATTACATCCATTGAAATGGGAATGTAAAACAATTACAACCGCCAACAGCAAAAAAAATGTCTAAAATTATGGCAAGTTCCACCTCAAACAATGAAATTCGGCTACATTGAAAACAAACTACAAATAAATTGTAGTTCTATCTTATCAATTAACACAAAAAATAAATTCTATTTTTTTGAAAAATATCACCTCACCCACTTCATACAACAGCTAAAAAATAGATACTTTGACAACTATACGAATTAGGATTTAACCCTAAAAAGTCACTTAATCCTCATAATTGCATTAGAAAATGAAAATATGGCACTTAGTACCCAACTATAAAAACCCAGAAAAACTAGTATCATCAATAGCATAACAAGCCACAAGTTAATAATAGCTCATTAATACCAGGAATAAGAAGTAAAATACAAACATAAAAGCCAATTATATACGCATATATTACAATAAACAAAGCCTTAGTGATAAAAATAAGAAAACTTTACCAGTAATATTTTAGTGTTCAAGGCACGTCCTTTACTTAAAATCATGCACTAAAAATGAACTATAAAAAAAGAGCAACTTACTTGCTCTTTAGGGTGACAATGGTACTAAATGAACTTATATAATCAACTAATTTGATAATTGCGTCCCAAAATCTCGCCCTTAAGAGCTCTTATCTCTCACAAATAAATCGGTAAACGAAAAAGTAGTCACATCAAACAAACCTTTATCACCAATTTTAAGAGACGGAATGACTAATAAGGACATAAAAGCCAGGGTCATAAAAGGAGTATTCATACCCGCTCCCATGTATCTTACAAATTTATTGAGTTCCTCATACTGTTTTGCGATTTTGAATCCTTCCATATCCGTCATTAACCCAGCTATAGGTAAATTAATACGTTGGCAATCACTTCCATTATAGGCAGCAATTCCTCCCTTTACCTCAATAATTGAGTTAATAACAGTTTCCAATGAAGAATCATCACAACCTATTGCAATAATATTGTGACTATCATGAGCAATAGATCCTGCAATAGCGCCCACTTTGATTCCAAAATTACGGATAAACCCGACAACTGGATCGCATTTTTGATACCTATTAACAACAACCACCTTTAGAATATCAGCTTTCAAATCCGTCAATACAACCTCCCCTTCCCCTAATTTTGGATCCCACAAAAACTCGTTTGTTAATAATTCGCCGTCAAATGCATCGATGACCCGCAAAAACTTACAACTCTCTGGCATCCGGACTTCTAATTTTTGAACTTGAACAGGTTCACAATTAAAAGCATTAATGGGTTTCACCACAGGTAACTCAAAATTAATTTGACCTTCAGTGGACACCAAATCACCGTTTATATAAGTCGATTGCACCTGGAAATCATCCAAATTATCTACGATAATAAAATCAGCCGAGTCTCCAATCTGAAGCTGACCTATGGGAAGCTGGTAATGAAGAATTGGATTAATTAGAGCAGCCTGGTACAAATTAAAAATGGATAGGCCTTTTTTCAATCCCCGTCTTATCAAGCGGTCAATGTGCCCTTCACGAACGATTAAATCCGGATGACTATCATCGGTACAAAGCATTACTTTATCAGGGTAATCACGTATCAGACTCCATAAAGCCTCAAAATTTCGGGCGGCACTACCCTCTCGTATCTGAATCATCATACCTTGATCAATTTTCTCGACAGCTTCCTCAAGTGAAGAACATTCATGATCGCTAGTAATACCTGCACTAATGTATTTTTTTAACTGCTCCCCAATCAATCCGGGGCCATGCCCATCCACCCTTTTACCACGTTCATGAGCAATCTTAAGTTTGGCATGTACTTCTGGATCATCATAAATAACTCCCGGAAAATTCATCATTTCTGCCAAAAACCAGCCCCCATTACTAAATAGAAAATCTACATCGCTTGGGGTAATATGACATCCAGCAGTTTCAAACGAAGTGGCAGGTACACAAGATGGCACACCGAAGAAACATTTTAAAGGGACCTGCTTGGCATCTTCAATCATAAACTGCACTCCTTTCCGTCCCATTACATTGGCAATTTCATGCGGATCACTAACCACTGCTACGGTGCCGCACGGAATGACCATTTGGGAAAAACGTGAAGGGATGGTCATGCTACTTTCAATGTGAACATGGGCATCGATTAAGCCAGGTAATATATATACATCCTCACAAGAATCTGTACGTTCTATGGATGATATTTGACCATTCTGAATATTCAGGGTGCCTGGAAAAATCTCTCTCTTTAAAACATCAACAATGTGGCCTGATAATTTCATTCTAGTAAATATTAAAAAAGTGTTCCACGTGGAACACTAACGACCTAACAAAACTAATAACACATTAATATCACTTGGTGAAACGCCAGTAATTCGACTGGCTTGCCCGATTGTTTCAGGATCAACCTTGGCTAATTTTTCACGACCTTCGGTGGATATGGTACGAATGGAACTATAATCAAACTTACCTCGTATCTTAACATGATCCAGTCGGCGAAATTTATCTGCAATCAACTTCTCCCTATTAATATATCCTGCATACTTCAAACGAATTTCTACTGATTCCAAAATCTCTTCTCTTCGATTTGTAGGAATCTCAGTCACTAACTCAGAAAATTTATCAATCTGTTTCACTAGATCCCAGATAGATATTTGAGGTCGCATTAATAAATCAATTAACTTAACACCTTGCTTTAGAGGTGAGGTACCCATTTCTATAAGCCAGGGATTAATTCGCTCCTTTTTGACACTAAAGGAATTGACAAAATCAATACATAAATTTTGAAAAGCCACTTTTTCATTTAAATATTGTAAGCGCTTCCTCGAAGCTAATCCTATCTTAACACTTTTAGGGGTTAATCGAATATCAGCATCATCTTGTCGTAATAAAATACGATACTCTGCCCGCGACGTGAACATTCGATAAGGCTCATCCACACCTTTAGTAACAAGATCATCAATTAATACTCCAATATAGGCTTCATCTCGTCCTAATATAAAAGATTCCTGACCATGGATGGCTAAATGAGCATTAATTCCAGCCATAATCCCTTGCGCACCAGCCTCTTCATAGCCAGTAGTCCCATTTATTTGTCCAGCAAAAAACAGATTTTGAATGGATTTAGTTTCCAAGGTATGTTTTAACTGCGTTGGTTCAAAATAATCATACTCAATAGCATAACCTGGCCTAAACACTTTAACATTCTCTAAACCTGGTACTAACTTCAATGCATCCACCTGTACTTGCAACGGTAAAGAAGAACTGAAACCATTAAGGTAGTATTCTATGGTTTGCTCACCCTCTGGCTCCAGAAATAATTGATGCCTATCCTTATCGGCAAAAGTGACTATTTTTGTTTCAATACTCGGACAATAACGTGGTCCCAAACTTTGAATGGTACCGTTATACATTGGCGATTCACTAAGACCCTCTTCTAATTTTGAATGAACTGACTGATTTGTATAAGTAATATAGCAACTTCTCTGATTTAAAATTTTATTTGATCCAGGCATGTAACTAAACCGATAATATCCCTCCTCTCCCTTTTGCTCTTCTAATTTTGAAAAATCGATACTACGTTCATCAATACGCACTGGAGTACCAGTTTTCATCCTTCCCACCTGAAAACCATGAGAAAAAAGAGTCTCAGAGAGGCCAATAGAACTAGGCTCAGACACGCGACCACCCTCGTATTGAACTGATCCAATGTGCATTAACCCATTTAGAAAGGTTCCTGTTGTTAAAATAACGGCTGAGGATAGAAAGGTTACAGAATTTTTAGTTCTAACTCCCTTAATTATGTTGTTTTCTATAACAAAATCACAAACTGTATCCTGCCAAAATGAAATATTATCTAAGCCCTCTAAAACTTTGCGCCATTCTGATGAAAAGACCATACGATCACATTGAGCCCTGGGACTCCACATAGCTGGACCTTTAGATCTGTTTAACATTCTAAATTGAATGGTACTTTTATCAGTAATTATTCCTGTATAACCACCAAGTGCATCTATTTCTCGAACTATCTGTCCTTTTGCTATACCCCCTATTGCTGGGTTACAAGACATTTGAGCAAATTTCGACATATCCATGGTAATCAACAAAACTTGACTACCCATATTCGCAGCAGCAGCAGCAGCTTCACATCCGGCATGACCACCTCCTACGACAATAATATCGTATTCAAAATTCATATTAATATGGTATTAAAAGGAAATACTGAAACTAAACACCAAAACTAAGCAATTGTTTCAAATAGCTTCAGTGCTTGATCTTCATTACGCCGCATTTCTTCAGCCTCAATAGGAGTTTTATCCTTGTACCCTAGTAAATGCAACACACCATGTATAATGACACGATGTAGTTCAGTATTATAAGAGGAATTAAATTCTCTGGAATTAGAAAGAACTGTATCTAAACTAATAATTAAATCACCTGAAACTTGTGATCCCGAGCAATAATCAAAAGTAATAATATCAGTATAATAATCATGTTGTAAGTAAGTCCGGTTGACTTCTAAAATGTATTTATCAGAACAAAATACCAATGAAAGATCACCAATTCGTTTACTATAAATTTCAACTAAATTACAAATCCACAACTTCACTTTATCTTCCTGAATATCAGGAATTTCAACACCTTCAGTATAAATGTGTATCACAAATTACAAATTAAAAGTCATTTTAACGATACTTCCGTTCTTGTCAAAATCAATTTCATCAGCCAGGTGATGCATTAGAAATATGCCACGACCATGGGTTTTTTCCAAATTCTCAGGTTTAGTAGGATCTGGTACATTCGAAAAATCAAAGCCATCTCCTTGGTCCTTGATAGTAAATTCCACCTTTTTCTTATCTACGGCATAAGAAATAATTACATCTTTAGATTTATCCATCTTGTTTCCATGGACAATGGCATTATTTACACCCTCAACAACAGCTAATAGTAATTTTCCATACACATCACTATGAAGACCGAATTGATTTGATAAATCATCTATCAATTTTTCAACCAGATTTATATTCTTTGTGTCCGAGTTAAAAACTAATTTATCCACAGTTAGTTCCATTAATCTGCCATTAAAATTATAAAGAAAATCCTTATTTCAAAATATTTAGACTTACTTATTGTCTATACAATTAATCTTTATACTTATATAGGGACAAAAGAGTTCCATTTTTCATGGAAAAAAACCAATTATTTTGATAGCCATGATTCAGGATTGATCTTTTTATTCTCCTCCCAAAGTTCAAAATGTAAAACACCTGAGTTTTCGCCCTCTCCTTTATAAATTGAACCAATGATTGTGTTTTGCTCTACAACCATTCCAGGTGTAACAGCCACGTTACTTAAATTAGCATACACCGTTAAATACTTACCATGTCGTATAATAACAGCTTTATTATAACCAGGAATACCAACAACTCTGCTCACTTCACCTTTAAAAACGGCGAACACTGAATTAGAATTTGAACACTTTATGTCAATTCCATTATTATTAACTTTAACATACTTTAAAACAGGATGCTGATGTTCACCAAATTTACTAATTACAAGTCCTTCTTTAACAGGCCATAAAAGCTTGCCTTGGGACTCATTAAATTTAGTAATCATTGTACTCTTAGAACTTTCACTAATAAGACGAAGTATACTTTTTTCTAAGGCTTTTAAAGCGCCTTCTTGTCTTTTCAGTTCCCTCTTAATCTGTCGTTCCTTATTTTGTAACTGCGAAATATCACTTTGATGTTTAAGTTTAATTTTACTTAATTCATTTCTCTCAGATTCCACTTTCCGAATGAGTTTTGCTTTATCGTCACGCTTAACTTCCAATTGCGCATATTGAGATTGTAATTGATCTCTCTTTTTCTCGACTAATAATCCTTGATTTTTGCGAAACTTATTATATTCGGACAATAAAATATATTTTCGATAAGCAGCATTAAAACTTTCAGCCCCTAGAAAAAAAGTAAATTGATTATAAACTTTACGATTTTCAAAAGCTTTACGTATCAAGCGAGCGTACTCCTCTTTTAATTGTCTTATTTCAACTTCGGTCAGTTGTATGCTATTTCCAATTTGTTCAATCTGTACATTCAATACTTCCAGTTCTTGATTATAAACAGCAATTAATTTTTCACGATCAAGTATCTGATGTTCAAATAATCGGATTTGTGTAATACTTTTTGTTTTCTTTTGATCAAATGATTTTAATAAAATATTAGCTCGTTCAATCTTCTTCAACAAATCTTCTTTTTGCGAATTCAAAGATGTAAGCTCTTGTCCATGTAAACCATAACAAAAACAAATCGCAAAAAGAAAACAAATGAAAAAATGACTTTTAATCATTCAATAAGTTCTTTATTTTATATTTATTAGAAACTTTAAAACCAATGGAATTACTACCACTAATGTCAATAGAAGAAAAAGTAATGGCTAAATCAAAAAAATACCCATCCCTATTTCCCGCCATTTCAATCTGACTTGGCATAAGATGTGTTTGTACGTTAGTAAAATTGCTATAACTTATATTAAAAGTTGTGTTAGAACCAAAATCTTTGATGTATGATTTGTTTACTTTAAACACTTCAGGCAAAATACTAAACTCATGCAAAATAACCCCATCAACACTCTCTTTCCGATACAACCGTGCAAAACGGCCCTTCTTAATCGATTGAAATGTATACACATCCTCCTTTCGATCATGTTTATACTTTTTTAAATCCAGTTTAGAATCATCTCCAATGGGATAAGTATATAATTCATTTAATAATATACTTTCCAGCATATGATAATCCATCTCTATCATAAACTTATTCCAAAGAAATCGATAATTGGTTTTCGTATACTCCTTTTTTGTACGGTCCATAATTTCTACTAAATAAGGCTGAAAGCGGAAACGTACTAGTTCAATATTCATTAAAGTAAAAATAGAAACCACAATGGACTGATCCCGCTGAATAAAAAGATTTCCTTTAAAGGACTTTTTATCACCATTTAAAGATATTTCGGCATGAAATTTCTTAAAAAAAATAGAATCAAAAGGGATATACTTCTCTTCAGTACATTTAATAAGCTTAGTATCTGAAATATTTTTTAATGTCCCAGTATTTCGATAAAACTCTTTACTGCTCCGACACCCACCCCCTAACAAAATCAACAAACTAATCACTAAATATCTACTCACCACTCTGCTCAATGTATTGTTTTTCTCTAATTTTTAAGGGTAATAAAGTATTAATATTCCCCATCTCAAGTGCTTTATTCCATTGTATCACAGCTCCATCCAAATCACCATTTTTTGCCAGAATATCCCCATAGTGTTCTACAATTACATCACTGCTGCCACCACCATTATCTATTGCGCGTTCAATAATGTATTTGGATTCGAAATAACGCTCACGTTTAAATAACACCCATGCGTAGGTATCTAAATAAGTAGAATTACCTGGTTCCAGTTCCACACATTTACTGCTCATCCGTTCGGCTTTATCCAATTCTCTGTTTTCGAGTGTCAAATAATAACTATAATTATTAAGAACTACTATATTTAACTCATCCAATAGTAAGGATTTATCATATGATTCAAATGCTTTATCAGGTTGTTTAAGAGAATAGTACACATCCCCAAGATTAGCTAAAAACTGAGCCTTCAATTGTGTATTTTCTCCCGCATACAGAAGCCCTTTTTCCAAAATTCGAATGGCTGCACTATCCAAATCTATTTGTGAAGCAGATGAACCTGTTAACAGATAAAAAAAGGCATTGGAAGGAAATTTCTCAATGGCTTGCATACCGTATTTATAGAGCGATTTAAAATCCTGAGCATCGATATGCAACAATAGAAAATCTTGCCAGATAAGCTCGTTACTACTTTCAATATCTAGTGCACTTTTTAAACCAACAATTGCTCCTTCATTATCACCTATAGCCTTTTTATAATTGCTATAATAAATGTATGCCCTGGCCTCATGTGGATGAGCATCAATTAATTTTAAAAAGAATCCATTCAAATAATATTGATTTTCCAGACTTGTATTTTGACCCACTAAAAACGGCAATATACGTTGAAATTTAGCTTCAAAGGGCGCATGAGGATTACTTATTCCATTTTCATAATAAGAGACAAATTTGGCCGTATCAGCATTTAATAATGCTACATTTCCCAAACTAAAATTAGCCATAGCATTAGATGGATCTTTATCCAGGACAATATGATAAAACTCCTTCGCCTTATCATTATCTTTTAAAAACAAGTAATAATCTGCCACATACCCATAATATCGTGCCTCATCAGGATATTTAGCAATTAATTTTTCCAATTCACTTAATGCTTGCTTGTTTTTACCTTGCTGAAGTAGAATTTTTTCCTTTTCTAAAATGAGCATTTCATTAAGGCCCAACTTTCCTTCTAATGCATCGAATTGCTTTAAAGCTTTATCGTATTCCTTGGACTGCAAATACAACTGCGCCAAACCATAAATATATTCCTCATTTTCAGGGTTTTCTATTACAAGTTTTTCATATATTTGGGTAGCTTGAATGCCCATCTGGTTTTTTTGATACAGATCAGCAAGCATCAGCTTATACCAGATGTTTTCAGGCGAAATTTGTACGGCTCGCTCTAACAACCCCTGAGCTTTCACTATTTCATTATTGGCCGCAAAAATATTTGCTAATTCATACATTGATGCTCCAGATGTGGGATCGATTTTTAAGCATTCGCTCAAATACATGGCTGCTTTTTCAATATTTCCTTTCATCTTTTCACGACTGGCTTCATAAAAAAGATAGTCGAACTTCCGTTTCTGCAATTCATCCAATTCAACAAGACTAACGGCTGGATGGCCAGCGGTAGATGATTGAGTAGATTGTTTAACGGACTGACAGCTAAAAACTAATAAGGAGCTAAAGAGAAGGGATAAAAAGGTTAGTCTCATCTGTTCAAGTTTATTTCTATAGAGAATCTTCAATGACTATAATACAAGCTTGTAAGTTGTAAAAGGTATACAACCTAGTTAGGCAAATTGTATTAATCTATAATTAATAGGCCAAAAATACCGCTATAATGATTAATGACGGCCCGTATGACCAAAACCACCGTCGCCACGTACACTTTCTTCTAAAACATCCACTTCACACAAAGCCACTTTTGTGTATTCAGTAATAACCATTTGACAAATGCGCTCTCCGTCTAGTATTTCAAAAGGTTCATTCGATAAATTAATAAGTATAACTTTTATTTCACCCCGATAATCCGCATCAATAGTACCTGGTGTATTTAAAACTGAAATCCCGTGTTTTGCAGCCAACCCACTACGAGGCCTAATCTGGGCTTCATGCCCTTCCGGCAATTCAATATATAAACCAGTAGAAATAAGGGCTCTCTCCAATGGCTTAAGCGTGATTGACTCCGATAAATCTGCTCTTAAATCCATTCCTGCTGAATGCTTAGTACTATATGCCGGCAATTGATGTTTACCTTTATTGATAATTTTTACTTCCACCATTTTATATAAATGTTTTAAACTCTTTCTTTTCAAGAAAATATACTATTCCCAAATAACAAGCAAATATAGTTCCTTTCAGCACTATATGAAAAAGATTATCACCCTGAATAACTAATTGGGATATAATAACAACAACAATACCAATGCTGACGTGTTTGAGAATACCACGAACCGGATAAGGAATATAATAATGCTTTTGCCCAATAATATATGATGATACAGCCATTAAAGTAAAAGCAATGAAGGAACTAACAGCAGCACCAATAGATCCAAAAACGGGTACAGCTACCAAATTGCCGATTATTACAACAAGCGCACCAAAACCACTAATAAAAGCTCCATAATGGGTTTTGTCAGTTAATTTATACCACAATGAAAGGGAATAATATACCCCAAACATGAGCTGTCCCAATAAAATAAATGGAATTATGCTATTACCTTTTTGGTATTGAAATGGAAACAAAAGATTAATAACATCCATAAATTGAAGGATTCCAACAAAAATAATCATACCAAAAATGACAAAGTACTTAAGAATTCTACCATATAGAACTTTGGAGGATTTATCCCTATCTTCTTTGAAAAAGAATGGTTCAAATGCCAGGCGAAAAGATTGAATAAACAAGGCCATCAAAACCCCAATTTTAAAATTAGCTGAATAAATAGCTAATTGCTTCAATCCATCCTCTAACAAATAGGGCATTAATATCTTTTCAATATTTTGAATTACCATTCCAAACAACCCAACAATAACAATGGGATATGAATAGCGAATGGTATCTTTCAATAATCCAGAATCAAACTTAAACTTTCCCTTAAATAAAAGAGGGGAAAGAATGATCACGACAATCCCCGAACTAATTATGTTGGAGATAAATACATATTTAACCTGATTGACTTCCGAATAAATAAAATCAGGAACATCAATACCTCGTGACACAAACCAAGGGCAAATCACGAGAAAGAAAACATTAAAAAAAACAGTTATCACCACTTGAAGAAATCTTAAACCGGCATAAGCTTTGGATTGCCGCCGAAAACGAAGATCGGCAAAGGGAATGCTAATTAGGGCATCGAAAGCAACTATTATGGCAGTATATAAAATAAATTCCTCAGTTATTAGGTCTTCTCCCAGCCCCGATTGAATATGAGATTTAAACACCCAAATTAATCCAATAAATAAAAAACTCCAACCTGCTATGGAAGTACCTAAGGTTTTAAGGACTATATTACTGTTTCGCTCTTTAGCAAAACGAAAAAAACCCGTTTCAAAACCAAACGTCAATAAAATAAGAAAATAAGAAATATAGGCATAGAGATTGCTAACCACACCATATTCTTCCATAGGTAAGAGACGCGTATAAAAAGGCATTAACAGCCAATTAAGCAGTCGTCCTAAAATGGTACTTGTCCCGTATATTACAGTATCACCTGCCAGGCGTTTAAGTTTTCCCACGAGCTATTAAAGCGTAAATAGAGTTCCTTGATTAAGATTGATTTCTTTTCCCAAATGAGCATATGCCAAAGGCGTAACCATTCGACCACGAGGTGTTCGCTTAATGAATCCTTCCATGATTAAAAAAGGTTCATAAACTTCTTCAATGGTTCCAGAATCCTCACCAACAGCTGTTGCAATGGTATTAACCCCTACGGGTCCCCCTTGAAACTTATCAATGAGCGTTAGTAATATTTTGTGATCCATAATATCCAAACCATGCTTATCAATATTCAGTGCATTTAAGGCAATACGGGTAATGTCAATATCAATAACCCCATTTCCCTTGACTTGTGCAAAGTCGCGCACTCTGCGTAAAAGAGCATTGGCAATTCGTGGCGTGCCCCGACTTCGCCGTGCAATTTCAATTGCTGCATTTTCATGAATACGCACTTCTAGAATATCAGCTGACCTTTCAATAATACCACTTAAAACAGGCGTATCATAATACTCCAGGTGAGAATTGATTCCAAATCGAGCACGTAATGGGGCTGTTAACAATCCACTTCGCGTGGTAGCTCCTATTAATGTAAATGGATTTAACTCAATTTGAATACTTCGTGCACCGGGTCCTTTATCAATTACGATATCAATCCGAAAATCCTCCATCGCACTGTATAAATATTCTTCGACAACTGAACTTAAGCGGTGAATTTCATCAATAAAGAGAACGTCATTTTCTTCAAGACTTGTCAATATTCCGGCTAAATCACCCGGTTTATCCAGAACCGGACCACTGGTAATTTTAAAGCCGACACCTAATTGATTCGCAATAATATTAGAAAGAGTTGTTTTTCCAAGTCCAGGAGGACCATGCAACAAGACATGATCCAATGCTTCGCCACGCATTTTGGCAGCTTGCACAAAAATTTCCAGATTCTCTACAATTTTGGCTTGCCCTTTGAAATCATCAAATTGCAAGGGACGCAACTGCCGCTCTACATCGTTCTCTTTCTCCTCTGGTCGTCTTATATCAAAAGTCATACAATCTCCTTACCATTAAACGATTTTGAGTTGTTTAATATTGGTGTAAAATTCTTCCAGATCAAAGGGTTTAGCCATGTACTCATCCATGCCATAGGCTATACACTTTTCTCGATCAGCATCATACGTATTTGCCGTCAATCCAATAATTGGAATGTGCTGTTGACTGGATTTTTCTTTCTCACGAATACGCATGGTTGCTTCCAAACCATCCATAACCGGCATCATCAAATCCATCAGGACCAAATCATAGGATTGTCCTGTCAATTTATCCAATGCTTCTTGCCCATTATTGGCCACATCAATTTTAAAACCGTATTTAGCCAAATTTAGAAAAATCAATTTTTGATTTAGTACATTGTCTTCAACCAACAAAATTGATATTGGGGATTCTAACTTTTCCATTCTAATAACACAGGTTGATAACTTGTTTATAATCCAAATTGCTTAGAAATATCAAGCATTCGGTTAATGGGTTTAACAGCCTTTTTCCTGATTTCCTCTTCCACTTCAATAGAGGGCCATTCGAATTTCAAACAGTTATATAATTTCTCTAAAGTATTCAATTTCATATATTCACAATCATTACAGGCACAGGTAGAATCGTTTGGTGGGGCCGGAATAAAATCTTTTTCCGGATGATATTTTTCCATTTGATGAATAATTCCACTTTCTGTTGCTACAATGAATTGTTTACACTCACTTTGTTTGGTAAAATTTAACAGAGCAGCAGTACTGCCGATAAAATCAGCTAAAACTAATAGCGGTTGTTTGCACTCTGGATGGGCCAAAACAAGGGCATCAGGATACTCCTTCTTTAACTCCACAATCTTTTCAACAGAAAATTTTTCATGCACATGACAAGCCCCATCCCATAAAACCATATCCCTTCCAGAGATGCTATTTAAATAATTCCCTAGATTACGATCCGGACCAAAGATAATTTTTTCATCAGCAGGTAAACTTTCTACAATCTTCTTGGCATTGGTGCTGGTCACCACAATATCGGATAAAGCTTTAATTTGAGCAGTGGTATTGACATAGGTTAATACCGTATGCGCGGGATGTTTTTTAACAAACGTTTCAAAAGCCTCTGGAGGACAACTATCGGCCAGCGAACAGCCGGCATTTAAATCGGGTACCAACACTTTCTTTTGAGGCGAGAGAATTTTAGCTGTTTCTCCCATGAAATGAACACCTGCTAAAACAATTATTTTAGCATCCGTTTTAGCTGCTTCTTGTGCTAAAGCTAAACTATCCCCAACAAAGTCTGCGATGTCTTGAATCTCGTTCTTTTGATAGAAATGCCCCATAATAATGGCATTCTTTTCCTCTTTCAAACGAATAATTTCTTTTTTCAAATCGATATTAGTTGGAACCGGTTCATTCACATATCCACTTTTCAACCAACTATTCTTTATATTCATATTTATAGAGAGATTTAGAAATTATATAGTAATGATGTTATTCTGTTAGCAAGGTTAGTATTTTTTTTTGAAAATACTTGGTTTACGACTTATTGGGTCAAAAATAACAAAATTCAACTAATAACTAACATGTTTGAATCCTGTTAATTGTTTGAATATGATGAATATTCAAAAGTCTTTCACAAACTGTTAAAAACATTCAAAAGTAGTAATTTCTTTCTTGGCGATGGTTCATTTCGTGGGTTAATGCTGTGAAAAAATAGGGTTAAACTTTTATTGTTTTAAACATGATTGTTTCAGAGACGTCATTGTATTCAAATAATTTGTTAATATTCCAATATTAGTTTTAAAATTTTAGTTCAATTTCTTTCACATGATTTTAACAGTTATTCAGCTGGTTTTACACACTTCTATTTAAACTACTGACACAGCCTTTATTTATTATCTTTGCAAAAAAAAATATGCTTTTTAAATCAATTGCTCTAGCGGCAGATCACGCCGGATTTCCAACCAAGGAATTTGTTAAAGGTTATTTAATTGAACTCGGATACATTGTGAAAGACTTTGGTACTCATTCCATTGAAAGTACTGATTATGCTGATTATGCCCACCCTATGGCAGCAGCTGTAGAGTCAGGTGAATTCGAAATAGGTTTCTCTATTTGCGGCAGTGGAAATGGAATTAACATGACTGTTAATAAACATCAGGGTATTCGTGCTGCATTGTGCTGGAATGCAGAAATTTCTTATATGGCAAGGCTGCATAATGATGCTAATGTATGTACTATACCAGGTAGATACGTGAGTGAGGAAGAAGCAAAAGCCATTGTTGACAAGTTTGTGAATACGAAATTTGAAGGAGGACGTCATCAGGATCGCATCAATAAGATACCATTGAAATAATAGAGGTAATTATTTTATACCGTCTTTTTCTGGTTATAAAAATTCTTTAATGATCAGCATATCAAATGGTTTTAGTTTTATTAACACGATTCAAACAAAGGTAGCTGACTTTTTTTGGGTATTATTAACTGTTTGATAGATGAGGGGGCTTGAGAAATGATAAAAAGAAATAAAGGTTTTTTAATGATTTTATTTAATTTAGCCACAAAAGCTAATAATCATGTTATCCAATACGTGTAAGTATGCCATTCGTGCCGTCATTTATCTGGCTCAAAATGGTGGAGAAGAAAAGAAGATTGGGATCAAGCAGATTTCCAAAGAACTGGATATTCCTACTCCTTTTTTGGGGAAAATATTACAGAGTCTGGCCAAGCAGAAGTTATTAACCAGCACTAAAGGACCTCATGGTGGTTTTGGTATGGGTAGAACTGCTGATGAAATTGCGCTGATTGATATCGTTGAAGTGATTGATGGAAGGGATGTCTTTACAAATTGTTTGATTGGTATGCAGAGTTGTAAACAAAACGACACTGAAGGCTATGCTTGTCCTGTTCATGAGCAGTATAGTTCTATTCGCAAACAATTATTTGAGTTTTTTAGTGGTGAGACCATTGGTAAAATTATTACCAATATGAAGGATAAGGGTGATTACATCAAATTATAAACATCTCTTAAACGGATACGTGATTATATACTCCAGTACCTGGTTATGGCGAACTTTCATAAATGTGAAGTAGCCTAAAAGTAATCCACTGGTATTAGCTGCCAAATCCCACCATTCAGCGCCTCTATATTCTGTTAGATAAAGCTGACATATTTCCATAATACCACCCCATATAAAGGGAATAATGGGAAGCCGTTTTAGAACGGCTTTATTCTTTTTATGGTATAGGTAGTATTCAAAAAGCAAAACAAATGAAGCTGTAAAATACATCGTAAAATGAACAATTTTATCTATATGTGGTATTAGTTTAATTTTGTGCGGAGCCACATTTCCCACATTCAATAAACTAAGCAGTGTAATGGCAGTGAGTATACCAACGGTTTTATGATATTTTAATAAGGTGTTCATTTTTTATTTTTTCTGTTGATTAATGTAGTACTTTTGTTGAAAACTTGTTCATAAACCCACTGGCAAATTACTGTATTACAGTGTTTCACGTGAAACATTTTTCGATATGGCAGGCATTTACATTCATGTTCCATTTTGTTATTCCCGTTGCTCTTATTGTGATTTTTATAAAACAACTGATCAATCTTTGAAGCACGAATATATTAAAGCTATTTGTAAAGAAATTGATCTTAATTCGCAATTTTTCTTAAATAATACTGTAAATACGTTATATTTTGGAGGTGGTACCCCATCCACACTTAGCTATAATGAACTCTCGGCAATTATTAAAGCCCTTCGAAAAAAGGCAATTAATTTTTCGCCCCTTGAGATTACCATTGAAGTTAATCCGGATGATGTAACTGACACTTATGTATCCAATCTGGTTAAGTTAGGTATAAATCGGGTTAGCATGGGGATTCAAAGCTTTTACGACGAGCATTTGCGAAAAATGAACCGTCGGCATAATTCAAAACAAGCAATAGAGGCTATCCGGATATTAAAATCCCACAGCATTAATAACATTAGTATTGACTTAATCTATGGATTGCCATATATGAGTTTTGACCAATGGAAAAGCAATGTGAAGACTGCAATTGATTTAGATGTGACACATATTTCAGCGTATCACCTTACCTTTGAAAAAGGCACGCCTTATTTTGACTATTTAAGCAAAGGGATATTTAAAGAAATTGAAGAAGATGAAAGTGTGCAACAGTTTGAATACCTGGTTAGGCAGCTGGAAGAGGCTGGTTTTATAAATTATGAAATTTCTAATTTCTGCAAGCCCGATCTTCATTCTCAGCACAACAGTAATTATTGGACTGGAGATAATTACCTTGGATTGGGGCCTTCTGCGCATTCGTTTGACGGTACAAAAAGGGTATGGAATGTTCGTCACCTTCAAAAATATTGTGATTCCATACAAAATAATGCACCGTACTTTGAAGCAGAGAAATTGACTGACAGTGATCGGTACAATGAATTAGTGATGTTGGGATTAAGAACGCGTGTCGGCATTGACTCAAAACGATTGGAAAGTGTTTTGAGTGTTACGTTATATAGCTATTTTCAAAACGAAATTAGGCATCAGGTTGAACAGGGCAATATTGTGTGTGAGAATCAGTATTACAGAGTGTCAGAGGATAAGCGGTTCATTACTGATCGTATTATTTCTGAGCTTTTTTATATTAAGGATTAGTTGAAATTGGATTTTTAAAGAGTAAAAGATGCATAACAAAACAGGTATCATGGCAACGTATGGATCAATATTTTTGAATATTGGTTTGTTTGGTATTAAGATTTGGGCTGGTATTGTTACTGGTTCAGTGGCATTGATTGCTGATGCCTGGCATACTTTAAGTGATAGTATTTCTTCAGTAGCTGTTTTAATTGGCTTGAAAGTATCGGCTAAACCCGCTGATGATAATCATCCTTATGGGCATGGAAGGGCGGAAATCATTGCTTCTTTGGTCGTTGGTCTTTTATTGGCCGTCATTGGTTTTAATTTTCTAATGGAATCAATTATCAGGCTGAGAAATCATGAATCAGTCAATTATGGAATTCTCGCCATTGTGGTTACAGTGATTTCTGCTGTTATGAAAGAAGTTATGGCTCAGTATTCCATTATCATTGGAAAACGAACCAATTCCAGTTCTATGATTGCGGATGGCTGGCACCACCGGTCTGATGCGATTTCTTCTCTGGTAATATTGGTTGGAATATTTTTAGGACAACGCTTTTGGTGGATTGATGGAATATTGGGTATTGTTGTTTCTATATTATTATTTTACACCACTTTTACCATTCTTAAGGAGAACATTAGTATTTTGTTAGGAGAACGAATTGAAGAATCACTCAAAAAAGAGATTATTCATATTGCCACTTTGGTGTCAGATGATGACCTACGTCCACACCATTTTCTGGTCCATCAATATGGTTATCATACTGAAATGACCTTTCATATTTATTTGCCTGGTGAGTATAAATTAAGTACGGCACATTTAATCGCCACCAAATATGAGCAGTTGGTCAAAGAAAAACTGAACATTACTGCTACTGTTCATATTGAATCTGAAGATTAAAGTATTTGGATAGTAGTGTTTTGAGTCTATTTATTTTAGTTGCCTAATTGGTTTAATTATTATTTATGTAAGGTTTATATTCTTGACAGAGAGTAACCCTTTCTATTACCTTTGTCATGTTTCTATTCTGTTGATTCCTACATATTAACACTTAATACCTCTGGCATGAAAAGGAAGGGCTTTTTTCATAGCGCATGGTTGATGAGTCTGATGTTGAGTTTATCTACCTTTGTTTTGGCTCAAGACTATTATTTTGAAGCTACAACCAAATCTGAAGCAGCTCATAAGTATTATGAACAAGCGGTCGATGCCTTTTATCGAACGGAATATCAGCGAATGTTTGAGTTAACAGATTTGGCCCTGAAGGCTGATCCTGATTTTTTTATGGCCTATGTATTAGGTTCATTTAGTTTTCAAGCCGAAAAAAGGGAGTTGTATTGGGATAAGATAATTCACTACACTGGACGGCTCAATAAAGGGGAACGCATATTTAAACAAATGGCAGGTGAACTCATAGTTGATCCCCAATCCTGTATCTCTGCTTATTGGAAAGAAATCACAAAAAAGTACCCGGATAATCTACAATTGATGGCCATGTGGTCGTTTATGCTTTTTAATCAGGATGGACAAGAAAAAAAAACAATTTGGGCTTTGGATGAATGCTTGAAATTGAAGCCTAATTTGCCTTTTGTGTATAAATTCAGAGGTTATATTTTCTTAAAGAAAGAACAATTTGATAAAGCTGAATGTGCATTTAACCGATATGTTTGGTTGGTTCCGGAAATGGCCTATCCTTATGATTCCAAAGGTGATTATTACATGGCTATAAAGGATTACGATAGTGCCATTGAAAATTTTAGAAAAGCCTATGAAAAGGATAATGGTTTTACCCATTCATTGGAGAAGATTGAGGAGGCGCAAATCTATAATGAAGGTGCTCAATACTAAAAGGAGATGTTGGTTTATATACCTATTTAAAATACAGTCGCATAGTATTTAAGGGTAATATTGTAGATTTATTAACAATTGTTTAAAAGTTTTCAGGTTACATGTATAGATAGTCTGTTGTCATTCATGTCTATGATAAATCCGGTGTTTCAAAGCATCGGATTTTTCCTTTCGCATTTTTGCGGTATCTTGCCATCAAAAGCAGTCATTTATGTATTTGAAGTACATTCTAACTTCCATAGCACTAATTGTTGGTGGCTTATTGGCGATTCAAGGAAGTATCAATTCACAATTGGGTGGTTATTTAAAACATCCTGTTCAGGCAGCTTTTGTAAATTTTTTGGTAGGAACTTTTTGCTTGCTTCTTTTCAACCTGTTTATGCGTACAGGTATACCTAAAATGAGTGTCATTACGCAAATTCCTGTTTATCTTTTTTTTGGAGGTATTTTAGGGGCTATTTTTGTGAGTTCTGTGGTGATACTAATTCCAAAAATTGGCGTGGCAACCATGTTAGGTGCTACCATTGGTGGACAAATGATTTTAGCCGCTATTATTGATCATTATGGTTTTTTTAATTTAACCCCTCATCCCATCTCACTGGGCCGCATTATTGGCATTATTTTTCTAATAGCCGGTATCTTTTTAATACAACGATTTTAGGCTCGATTAAAGAAAAAAAGCTTTAAAACCTACTGATTTATTTAACGTTGCCATTTCAGGGACCTAATTAATACAACTGCATCTTTTATATGCAGTTGATTATCATGCTGTAGAACACCTATAAAAACAGTTAAAATTTAGGTTTAATATCAACAAAAGGCTTATTTTTGCGCCTTGGAAAAAACAAACAGTTACATTATGGCAGATAAAACAAATCAACTGTTATTCAGTGATTTTTCTCCAATTTCTACCCAAGAGTGGATGGATAAAATCACGGCAGACTTGAAAGGAGCGGACTTTGACAAAAGGCTCGTTTGGAAAACCAATGAAGGTTTTAAAGTACAGCCCTTTTACCGGTCGGAAGATCTGGAACCATTAAGCTATCTGGAAAGCCAACCTGGTGAATTTCCTTATGTACGTGGTAACAAAGCAAACAACAATACCTGGTTTGTACGTCAGGACTTGGTTGTGAACGATGTGAAGGCAACAAATGAAAAAGCACTGGATATCTTGAATAAAGGGATTGATAGTTTAGGATTCAAATTCGAAGATGAGGCTATCATCACTGAAGCGAATGTGGAGACTTTGCTTAAAAACATTGTGGCCGAAATCGTGGAGATTAATGTGGAAACCAAACATGGCAATAAAAAATTGGTAGAAGCATTGGAAGCGGCGTTGCGTAAAGCAAATCGGGATTTAACAAAGGTGCAAGGATCAATTAACTACGATCCGATTGGTAACCTGACAATCAGCGGTAAAGTTTGTTCTTCCATCGAGAAGGCCTTAGATTACGCAAAAGAGATTGTGGAAGCCGGTAAAAATCTTCCTGAGTTCAAAACCATTGCAGTTAATGGTAGACATTTTGGTAATGCTGGTGCTACAGTAGTACAAGAGTTGGCATTTGCCTTATCTCAGGCCAATGAATACATGACGCAGTTAACCGATCGTGGCTTATCTGTTAATGAAGTAGCAGGTAATATTAAATTCAACATGGGGGTTAGTGGAAACTACTTCATGGAGATCGCTAAGTTGAGAGCTGGTCGTTTATTGTGGGCCAAAATTGTGGAAGCTTACCAGCCTACTGGTAAAGAAGTTTGCAAAATGCATGTTCACAGTGAAACAACCAATTGGAACAAAACGATTTTTGACCCCAACGTAAATATGTTGCGTACGCAAACAGAAGCCATGTCAGCATCTATTGGAGGAACCCAGTCCTTGACGGTTCAACCTTATGATGCCTTGTACAAAACTTCGGATGCTATTTCTGAGCGTATTGCACGTAACCAACAATTATTGTTGAAAGAAGAGTCGCATTTTGAGAAAATTGTAGATGCTGCCGGTGGATCTTATTATATTGAAACCTTAACAGACAGTATTGCCAGTGAAGCCTGGAAATTGTTTGTGGAAATCGACGATAAAGGTGGGTATTTAGCTGCCTTGAAAGAAGGATTTATTCAGGGGATGTTGAAAGAAATGGCTGACAAACGTCGTCAGGCTGTTGCTACACGTCGTGAAAACCTGTTGGGTACCAACCAGTATCCAAACATCAATGAGCAGATTTTGGCTAACATTGATCCAGCTAAATTGGAGAAAACGAAGGTTTGTGAAGGCGAGTGCGAAGTTCAACCCATTGAGATTTTCCGTGGTTCTGAAGATTTCGAAGCCTTGCGTCTAGCTACTGAGAAATCCGGAAAGCGTCCTAAAGTGTTCATGTTGACCTACGGTAACCTGGCCATGCGTTTAGCGCGTTCTCAGTTCTCTGGAAACTTCTTTGGATGTGCCGGATATGAAATCATCGATAACCTTGGTTTTAAAACCATCGAAGAAGGTGTCGAAGCAGCCAAAAAAGCCGCCGCTGATATCGTAGTTCTTTGTAGTGCCGATGACGAGTATGTGGATGCCGCTCCAAAAGCATTTGACTTGTTGGGAGATACACCATTAGTTATTGCTGGTGCTCCTGCTTGTACTGATGACTTGAAAGCGAAAGGCATCACTCACTTTGTGAATGTGCGTTCAAATGTACTTGAAACGCTTCAGGGGTTTAATACTTTGCTGAATATCTAATATTTATTTAGAGATAAAAGTATCAAGACATAAGTATCAAGAATATGCACAACTTTAAAGAACTAATAGTCTGGCAAAAAGCAAAGGACCTTGTGAAGGATATTTATTCTTCCTCTCCTTGTTTTCCTGAAGAGGAAAAATTTGGACTTGTTAGTCAAATGAAACGTGCAGCCGTTTCCATTCCTTCTAATATTGCAGAAGGAGCAGGAAGAGGTTCAAATAAAGATTTTGTTAGATTTCTTGATATTGCCTGTGGTTCCTCCTTTGAATTGGAAACCCAATTGATTTTATGTCTTGATTTAGACTTTTTACCTGAAAAAGAATTTCATGAGTTGGAAATTAAAATTCAGGAAATACAGCGAATGATTTTTTCATTAAAAAACAAGTATCAGGTTTGTTAAATACTTGATACTATTATCTTGATACTAGATTATCATGCGACCAAAATTTAATAATACAGATATAAAAACCAAGGTTTGTGCTACCGATGCAAAAGCCTGGGAACAAAAACACGGGATTAAGAAAGATTGGGTCACTCCCGAGCGTATCCCTGTAAAACCAGTATATAGCAAAGACGATTTGGCTGGTATGGAACACCTGAATTATGCGGCTGGTCTACCACCGTATTTGCGTGGGCCTTATTCCATGATGTACGCCATGCGTCCATGGACGGTACGTCAGTATGCCGGTTTCTCTACTGCAGAGGAATCCAATGCATTCTACCGTCGTAACCTGGCTGCCGGTCAGAAAGGTTTGTCAGTAGCATTTGACTTAGCTACTCACCGTGGTTATGATTCCGATCATGAGCGTGTAGAAGGTGATGTGGGTAAAGCTGGTGTGGCCATTGACTCCATTTTGGATATGAACGTGTTGTTCGATGGAATTCCATTGGATAAGATGTCAGTATCCATGACCATGAACGGTGCTGTATTGCCAGTTTTGGCGTTCTACATTGTGGCTGGTTTGGAGCAAGGTGTGAAGCTGGAAGAAATGGCTGGTACCATCCAGAATGATATCTTAAAAGAATTCATGGTGCGTAATACCTACATCTACCCACCAAAATTCTCCATGAAAGTGATTGCGGACATTTTCGAGTTTACTTCTCAGAAAATGCCTAAGTTCAACTCTATCTCTATCTCTGGTTACCACATGCAAGAAGCTGGTGCCACTGCTGATATTGAGTTGGCTTACACTTTGGCCGATGGGTTAGAGTATTTGCGTGCCGGTGTTAATGCTGGCTTGGACATTGATGCCTTTGCACCTCGTCTGTCTTTCTTCTGGGCCGTGGGTATGAACCACTTCATGGAGATTGCCAAGATGCGTGCCGGACGTATGTTGTGGGCGAAGATTGTGAAACAATTCCATCCTAAGAATCCAAAGTCTTTGGCGTTGCGTACGCACTCGCAGACTTCCGGATGGTCATTGACTGAGCAGGATCCATTTAACAACGTTGGTCGTACTTGTATTGAAGCCATGGCAGCTGCCTTGGGTCACACCCAATCGTTACACACCAATGCTTTGGATGAGGCCATTGCCTTACCAACTGATTTCTCGGCACGTATTGCACGTAACACTCAGATTTTCATCCAGGATGAGACGCAGATTTGCCGTGGTATCGACCCATGGGCAGGTTCTTACTATGTGGAATCATTAACCAAGGAATTGGTTGACAAAGCCTGGGCCTTAATTGAGGAAGTGGAATCATTGGGTGGTATGGCTGCAGCCATCGAGTCTGGTATTCCAAAGATGCGCATCGAAGAAGCAGCGGCTCGTACGCAGGCGAAAATCGATAGTCGTAATCAAACCATTGTGGGTACAAACAAATACCGTTTGGAAAAAGAAGATCCAATCGATATTTTGGACATCGACAATACTGCTGTACGCACGTCGCAAGTGGAGCGTTTGGCTAAGTTACGTGCGAACCGTAATGAGGCAGAAGTACAGGCTTCATTAGCGGCTATCACGAAAGCGGTTGAAACAGGCGAAGGTAACTTGTTGGAGTTAGCTGTTGATGCCGCTCAAAAACGTGCCTCACTAGGTGAGATTTCAGATGCTTGTGAAAAAATTGTAGGAAGATATAGCGCTGTGATTAGATCAATTTCAGGAGTGTATAGCTCAGAAGCCGGCGACGACAAAGAGTTTGCAAACGCTCAAAAATTAGCAAAAGAATTTGCTGAAAAAGAAGGTCGTCAGCCACGTATCATGATCGCCAAAATGGGTCAGGATGGTCATGATCGCGGTGCAAAAGTGGTAGCTACCGGGTATGCCGATATCGGTTTTGATGTGGATATGGGACCATTGTTCCAGACGCCCGCTGAAGCCGCTAAACAAGCTGTGGAGAATGATGTACACGTAGTTGGTGTATCTTCATTGGCAGCTGGTCACAAAACTTTAGTACCTCAAATCATTGCCGAGTTGAAAAAACTGGGACGTGAGGACATCATGGTGATTTGTGGTGGTGTCATTCCTGCTCAGGATTATCAATATTTGTATGATGCTGGTGCTGTGGCTATCTTTGGTCCTGGTACGTCAGTAGCAAAAGCTGGTGTTGACATTCTGAACTTGCTGTTGCAAGGAAGTGAAGAGTAATACATAGTGAACAGTTATTAGTCAGTAGGCAGTAATGCCTGTTGACCCTAACGCGATATAGAAAGCCACTCTGCGTATGTAGAGTGGCTTTTGTTTTTTTAGTAGTTTACTGCACGTAGAATCCTCAAGTCTTGACATGCTAACAAAAGAAGAGATAACTTTTAATTTATAACCACTTTCTGGGCTTGGTAGATAAAACCCGCATAGCAGCAGCTAACCCTATGAGTGGTGAACCCAAATGGATGAGTTATATAATTGAAAGTACTGATCCTTTTTTACTAATCAGCAGGAAATGTACTCAACTTCTTTTCTTTCTAAAAAATTGTACACTCCCAAACCCGGCAATAATGGAGATGTAGAAACCTAAATCGTACCACCACCCAGTATTGAAGGTTTCGTAAATACTGATGTTGGATTTAAAAAGGCCTAAAATGAGTGAGAAAGGGGCGATCCAACCGTGCCAGATTCCGGAAAAAAAGCCAGCAGGTTTAAGGGGTGAATAGTTGCCTCCTCCCGGTAAACATGACGATACGATAAGGGTGATTCCAATGGTTATACAGGTAATACAGACAGTTTTTCGTTTGTTCATGGCATCTTGCATTTAAAAATAATTATCTGGACATCAATGTACAGCTCTCTCTATTAAAAGGCAAATGAGTGAGAATGTCATTCTTATGTATACAAAATTTCTTAAAAGTCAACTTGAATATTTTCTTTTTTTCGACGAATTTGAATAGTATGTTTAACGCAAACCTCTATTATTATGAGTGTATTATTCAAATCTTCAGCAAAAGTGAATCCACGTGACATTTCAGCTCCATTAAAGTATTATGCCACTGCCATTCGTAAGGATGTGACAGATATTGATAAGCTGTGTCAGTTGATTTCGGCTAACTCCACTATGAGTCGTGCCGATGTGTATGGAGTTGTTATTGAGTTATTGGAAAAAATTAACCATGAGTTGAGTGAAGGGCGGACAGTCAAACTGGATAAGTTAGGCCATTTTAGTCTTTCTCTTAAAAGTGATGGTGTAGGCGCTCCGGAAGAAGTTTCCTCACGTTTGATTAAAGGGGCTAAAATCAATTTCCGTCCCGATAAAGAAATGCGTGATATGTTGGCGACGCTGAAGTATGTAAAGGCTAATTAATGGTTGGTAGCCATGTTTTAGTTTAGATACAGAGCTCCCAATGGGAGCTTTTTTAGTTGTATTCAGTGCAGGCTTAGTTATCCCGCGTACCGTAATTAATTATCCTGCGCGGGAAAAAGTATTATCCCCATGGGCATAAATAATTATCCTGCGCGGGATAATTTTATGTGAAACCAGGCACCATGTAATCGACCTTTAAACGCTTTGTTTCTATCCATAGTTATGGAGCCTATAGGCTTTATCTGCCGCATTGATAATCCAGAAAATGACAATACTAATGAGGGCCGCAAAAAAACACCAGACGGATGTCAGGTATTGGGTAAAGAATAGCCCGGTAACTAAACAGGATAAGGCTAAGAGAATCCCTAACGAAAGTGTTCGCGGGATGCTGGATATAAACAACGGGGGAAGGGTGGCCACCAGATAGAGCAAAAACGCTGGTATGGCGAAGATTTCTGGAAAATCAGTGGTGTATCGAATGTGGTAATTCATGATTTGGGGTTGCACCTGGAAAAAGATCAGGCAAAAACTGTAGTATGCGGATAGCACCATTCCAATCACTAGGAAAACCCGCAATAGTTTCTTTTTTTGAGGATGCTTCTCCATGAACAGCACCGATAGGGGAATCATGATGGGCCAGACGACTTCGGCCATCCCCAGAAAAAGATAGGTGGTTACCTTTTGAATCAGCAAATACTCGCTATAAGGCAGTGTTAACCACAACAGCCCTTCAGTGATTTGCTGGATGCCAAAAAAAAGAGGGATGGAGGCAAATACCAGTTGGGAGGGCCGATGTATTTTTCTTACAGTGGCAATGCCAATACCTGAAATTAGTAGTCCGCCTGCAAAGCTGGCTTCTGGGGAAAAACACATGACGTTTCCTTTCCTTTCATGAATTGAAATCAGAGACTGTGGTTGTCACCTATACACACCCTTATATAGACAAGGTCCAATAAATAATTTGATTTGTAACTATAAATCTGATATCTTCTGGTTTTACAGCAGCTATCAATGGATATCGCTATCGTATTGAACACTTAATGGTGGTAATAAAGCCTGTTCGTCAAGTTTGTTTTTATGACATTAAATCATTAGTTAAGAGATAGTATATAGTTGCGAACAAAAAATGATGACAGCTGTTTGTTTAATTATAACTCTTTTTTTTAAAACAAAATATAATCCTCATTTTAAAAGATAACAACTTGAAACACCCATCTAAATCCCGTAAAGTAATCATCATGGGCGCCGGTTTTTCCAGTCTGGCCGCCAGTTGTTACCTGGCTAAGGCTGGGTATGAGGTGACCGTTTTGGAAAAGAATAGTACCAATGGTGGTCGGGCACGTCAGCTGAAACGAGAGGGGTTCACCTTTGACTTAGGTCCTACTTTTTATTGGATGCCCGATGTATTTGAATTGTTTTTTAAGGACTTCAATAAGAAAGTTTCTGATTATTATGAATTAAAACGCTTAGATCCAGCTTATACTGTCTATTTTGAGGGGGCTGAATCCGTGCGGATTGGGGATAATCTGGCGGCTATAAAATCTACGTTTGAAGCCATTGAGCCAGGCAGTTCGCGTCATTTGCAAGGTTTTATATCCAAGGCTTCAGCCAATTATGATATTGCAGTTAAAGACCTGGTTTATAAACCAGGGGAGCGCCTGTGGGAAATTATTACACCAAAAACCATTTTTAAAGTGGGGGAATTTGTAAACACCATTAAAGGACAAGTGAGCCGGGTGGTGAAAAATCCCAATCTACAAAAGATCCTGGAGTTTCCGGTGCTGTTTTTAGGGGCAATGCCCTCCACGACACCAGCTTTTTACAACTTTATGAATTTCGCTGATTTTGGGTTGGGTACCTGGCATCCCACCGGCGGTATGTATGAGGTGGCCAATGCTATGTTCCATTTAGCACAGGAATTGGGTGTGAAAGTCATCAACGATAGTCCCGTTCTTAATATCACTGTGGAAGGATCTACGGTTTCTTCGGTCACCACACCGCAGGAAACCATAAGCTGCGATCTACTTTTAAGTGGCGCTGACTATCACCACACAGAGTCCTTGTTACCGGTACAATACCGGCACTATTCAGAGGCTTATTGGAACCGAAAAACCTTTGCGCCTTCTGCGCTGCTCTTTTATGTGGGGTTTGATAAAAAGTTAGACAAGCTTTCCCACCACACGCTTTTTTTTGATGTGGATTTCGAAGCGCATGCACAAGCCATCTACACGCACAAAAAATGGCCGGATGAGCCTTTGTTTTATGCCAGTTTCCCCAGTATGAGTGACGCTATTTGTGCGCCTGAAGGAAAAGAAAGTGGTATTTTTTTAATTCCTCTGGCTCCTGACCTGGAAGATACGCCTGCTATACGTGAACGCTATTTCAATAAAATAATGGATCGCCTGGAGCATTTGACCAAACAAAATGTCCGATCACATGTTTTATTTTCAGAATCGTTCTGTGTAAAGGACTTTAAGTCTGAATACAACTCTTACAAGGGCAATGCCTATGGATTGGCCAATACCCTTCTTCAAACACATGTGTTACGGCCGAAATTAAAAAGTAAAAGAGTGGACAACCTCTATTTTACAGGTCAGCTAACCGTTCCCGGGCCAGGTGTACCGCCTTCTCTCATTTCCGGCAAGGTAGTGAGTGATTTAATAATTAAATACCATGGATGATGAAGCAGTTGTTTGATACCTCCAGTTACCGTTGCAGCACTTTAATTACTAAAACCTACAGTACCTCCTTTTCCAAGGGAGTTGCTTTGCTGGCTCCATCTATACGTCCTGCCATTTATGCCATTTATGGGTTTGTGCGCTATGCGGATGAAATTGTGGATACTTTTCAGGACTTTAACCAGTCTGAATTATTGGCCGAGTTTGAAGCGGATTATCAAAAAGCTTTAGATCGGAAAATTAGCCTCAACCCCATTATCAACGCTTTTCAGGAAGTGGTGCACCGCTATCAATTACAACCCTTGGTGGTGGATTTTTTGGCTAGCATGAAAATGGATCTGTTTAAATCGGAGTACACGACGCTACAAGAATATCAACAATACATTTATGGGTCGGCAGATGTGGTAGGTTTAATGTGTTTACGGGTCTTCGTGAATGGTAATGAGAAGGAATATGAGCGCTTAAAACCCTTTGCCATGCGGTTGGGTTCGGCCTTTCAAAAAGTGAATTTCTTGCGTGACTTTAAGGATGATATGGAGGGATTAGGGCGCTCCTATTTTCCCAATTTATCGCATACATCCTTGAATGAGTCTACCAAACGGGAGATCATCAAAGATATTGAAGCAGATTTTACCGAAGCTTATAAAGGGATTGTTCAATTGCCCATGGAATGCCGCCTGGGTGTTTACCTGGCCTATCGCTATTACTTGCGTCTGCTAAAAGAGTTGAAATTGGCGGATAGCTACAAAATTATGAATCAACGCATCCGAGTCTCTACTTTTTTCAAGATGGAATTACTCTTAAAATCCTATTTACGGTATAAGTTAAATATCATTTAGCAGTTTTTTCAAACGTTTGCAAAGCAGAGGTGGGTTGGTTTATTTTTTCTAACTGATTGATAGTGTGGTCGAGGTGTGATTTACTATTTGCGCTTCAGGCGATACATTAGTAATTTGCAAGTCAAATACTTCGGTAGTATATCATGCTGTTATTCGATCGTTAGAAATATGAAACATCCTTTTATGTATGGGGCTATAGCCCTTTTAGTCATGTCCTGTCACACGCCTTCTCAAAACGTAATTTATCAAAACGAGGCTTTTACCATCGAAAAGGATCGGGTAATCCAGGATGGATATATCGCCCGGGTGCATTCTCCCACGCATCTGACCTCCGATTATCAAAGTCCGGCCAATGATAAGTTCCCCAACTTCATTGAATTTAAACTGGCCATCAACGGTAAGGATAATGAAATGCCCATGGGGGTGAATCATACTTTTGTTTTGAAGACTGATTCTGATGGATCTATTCAGTTGCCAACTCTCCTTTTTGGCGAAAAGCATGTGGATGAACAATCGCAAGGAGCCGTTGGTAGTATCTCAGCCAATACGCCCTTTCACATCAAAGTGGATTGTCGCCAGGTGATGAATTCCTTCCGGGAGAAAGGATATTTTGAGACCTTCAAGGGCGAGAAAATCTATACAGAGGACTTTAAAGGGATTTACATTGCTGGTAATTTATCGCCCCTCAGTTGGGATTTTGATAATCTGGCCGGTCGTACTGATAAAGAATTGACGGATGCCGATGGGGATGGTATTTACGAAATATCCATAGCCTTAAATCCCTTCAATCCAGAAGATTTTACAGCTAAGGAGTGGACGCTTCAAAATGATATTTCCGGCTATCCGCAACTTCAGTCAGACATTCCTTTAATAGAGGCCTTATATAATATGTCGCTGGATGAAACAGTGATGAATAAAGAGACCGATGGCACGTTCCGTACCGGTGAAGCCTGGCCGGGTGTCTGGACACGTGATGTGAGTTACAGCATTCTTTTGGCTTATGCCTATCTCGATCCGGAAATGGCTAAAACCAGTTTGCTGCGTAAAGTACGGAATAACCGCATCATTCAGGATACCGGAACGGGTGGTGCCTGGCCGGTGTCATCCGATCGAACAACCTGGGCAGTGGCAGCCTGGGAAATATATAAAGTAACCGGTGATCAGGCGTGGTTAGAGACCATCTATCCCATTATATTGAAATCGGTGGAAGATGACTTAAAAACACTGAAGGACGACAAGAATGATCTGATCAAAGGGGAATCTTCGTTTTTGGATTGGCGTAAACAGACCTATCCCGTCTGGATGAATGGAGTGGATATTTTTGAGTCGCGTTGCCTGGGCACCAATGCAGTGCATTTTCAAACCTATCAAATACTGGCTGAACTATGCCTGCTGATGGGACAAAATGGAGCCAGGTATCAGCAAGAGGCCGACAAAGTGAAGCAAGCCATTAATGCCTTGTTGTGGGTAGAAGATGCTGGATATTACGGTCAGTATTTGTATGGCCGTCAGCACCTCTCCCTTTCCCCGCGAAGTGAAGCACTGGGGGAAGCCCATACTATTTTATTTGGGATTGCAGATGCAGCACGAGCCCGGACGGTCATCAGTAACACACCCATTGTCGATTATGGTATCCCTTGTATATATCCGCAAATTCCCGGTATTCCTCCTTACCACAACAATGGCATCTGGCCCTTTGTGCAAGCTTATTGGAACTGGGCCTGTGCTAAAACAAAACATACACGTGGTTTAGAGCATGGTTTAGCCGGTTTGTACCGCTCTGCTTCCCTATTTCTGACCAATAAAGAGAACATGGTGGCTGACAATGGAGATTTTCGGGATACAGAGGTTAACTCCAACCGACAGTTATGGAGTGTGGCCGGTAACCTGGCCATGGTGTATCGTGTTTTTATGGGTATGGAATTCGAGCCGGATGGGCTGCGATTCAATCCCCTTGTCCCTGAAAAATATGGGGATCGTTTAAAGGTTTCCAATTTTAAGTACCGCGATATGGTGTTGGACATTGAGGTTTCGGGCAGCGGTGACCATATTGAGACGTTCCTGCTGGATGGACAACCTCTATCAGAGCCTTTTGTAAAAGCAGCTTTATCTGGATATCATACCATAAAAATGGTTCTGAAGAAAAATACAAGTGGTGATCATCAGGCGGTACCTGTCAAAAACAAATTTTCACTGGAAACGCCCATCGCGCATTTGGCACAAAACACATTAACCTGGGAGTCTGTGGAAGGAGCCACTCACTATTTGATTTATAAAAATGGAGAGGAAATTGCCCAGGTCTCCGATACACAGTACCACATTGAATTATCCAATGTATTATCAGAGTACTCGGTGAAGGCTGTTAATGCACAAAACTATTCGTTCATTAGTGAGCCAGTGAATGTAATTTCTGAAGGGGAAGTGATGGTCATTCAGGCTGAACAAAGTGACATGGTCTCTTCGTTGGATTATAAAGGGTATACAGGTTCTGGGTTTATGGAATTGAGTCAGCATAAAAATACAACCGTGTCCTTCACCATTTCAATACCTCAGGAGGGTTCATATTGGATTGATTTTAGATATAGCAATGGATCCGGGCCAGATAATACCGATAATAAATGTGCCATTCGTAGTTTATTTGTCAATCAAACCTTTGCCGGTGTGGTGGTGATGCCGCAACGGGGGAAGGATGAGTGGTCCAATTGGGGATGGTCCAATGGTGTTACGCTTTCCCTGGTTCAAGGCAAGCATGAAATTACGCTCTCTTTTGAACCTTTCAACGGCAATATGAATGGTGAGGTAAACCGTGCGATGTTGGATCAAATGCGCATGAGGCGGGTGAAATGATATAAGCTGAAAAGCTAAAGTGTAAAAGGCTATTCTCAGGAGTAGCCTTTTTTTGTGAGTATTGTTAAGTAACTGTTATTATTTTATGCAATTAATACCTGTCGGATCTATTGTGTTTGATGCTAATTGCTTCCGATAATATACTTTTTGAGGTCATTTATGGGCGAATATTAACAGTTCGTAAAGTTTTAAAAATAAGGCGACCGACCGTTTGGTCTAATCTGAAATTTTACATTATTTTACAACTGGAAAATCAACTCCTAAAAGGCGTGTTTTTTAATGTGAAAAGGAATCATTGGTAATGTATTGAATGATGGTTCTGACTTTTGATTAACTCTGTTTATGGAGCTGATGGTCCGTGAAATATACAATCTAACATATCAATTCTAATACAATTGTTGAAATGAGAAAGCCATCGAGTCATTTGCTACTGATCCTTCTCTTTGTTTCATTTTTTTCTTGTCACAAAGAGGAGCACCTGGTAGACCAAAAGATAACAAGTGGAGTTAGTCTGAATCTGGATTTGAAGAGTGCCAGCGCTTCTTTGTTGCTTAACCACGTTTTAGATGTAAAAAATGCCCAGGGAGAAGTGGTTCAGAGCTATACTGATCTGGCTAATTTGCCGGCTTCCATTGGATTAAAAGCCGGCACCTATGATATTGAAGTATACTCCAGTGCAAGCCCCACACCGCAGTTTAATTTCCCCACTTATGGCGGTAAGAAAAGTGTCACAGTAACAAAGGACCAAACCACTAGTTTTTCACTGGAAGTGACTCAGGCCAATTTTGGTATTGCAGTTGCTTACTCCGAAGATTTTAAAAGTTCCTTTACGAATTATTCAGTAGCCATTTCCAGTCCTGATGGCAATCTATCTTATTCGGATTCAGAAACCCGCTTTGGTTATTTTTTCAGTGGCCCTATCACCATTACTCTTACTTACACAGATGCCAATAATGCCGTTCAACAGCAAATTAAAACATTAGCTGCCGATAATCCTTCTATATCACCAGGTACTGCTCTAACTGTAAAATTTCAAACCAGTAAGACCGGCGATGTTTATGAAGGTTATTATGAGGCTGCTTCAAAGAAAACAGGATTGGAATTGAAAAGTATTCTGGGTGATATTATTTCGACAGGCTTTAATTCACGTTCCTATGGCGACCTGTGGGATATTTATAAGAAATCAGACGTAAGATCGGATGGTACTATCTGGGATATGTATTCAGATAATCCCAATGGTTCCAATCCCTATGACTTCACACCTGGAAGTAATCAATGCGGCAACTACAGTGGCGAAGGTGACTGTTACAACCGGGAGCATTCTGTTCCAAAAAGCTGGTTTAATGATGCGGCACCCATGTACAGTGATATGGTTCACCTGGTACCAACGGATGGAAAAGTAAATAGTATGCGTAGTAACTATCCTTTTGGTGAAGTGGGAACAGCCAGCCAGACATCTTTGAATGGTTGTAAATTAGGTGGTGCCCGTAGTGGGTTAGGCTATAATGGGACTGTCTTTGAACCCATTGATGCTTATAAGGGCGACTTCGCGCGAATTTATTTTTATTTCGTCACCCGCTACGATGATCGGATTGCCGGTTGGGACAATGAAGTTTTTAGTTCCAATGAGTATGGATTGGATCAATGGGTGATCAATATGATGCTGGAGTGGCACACGAATGATCCGGTCAGTGCTAAAGAGAAGACCCGAAATGAATTTGTGGAAGAATTCCAGAATAACCGTAATCCATACGTCGATCATCCGGAATTTGTAGATCGCATTTGGGGTCAGTTAAAATCCAAACAAATGCTTAAAAACGGATCTGTTTACGAAGGGATGGAGATTACCTATTCGGTTAACTAATTCGATAAATTCCTTATTTCAAATAATATTCAAAAAGCTCCTCTTCCAGTGTGTTTTATGGGGAAGATGAGTTGACTCGAAAAAGTAAGCAATCCATGAAATTAATACTCTACGTGTTCACGTTATTGTTTATTAGCTTTTCGTTAACAGCTCAAAATACCGGATTAACAGGTCGTATTGTTAATTCTCAAACAGGTCAGTCCATGACAGGTGTGACCGTGCTGTTGCAAAAGGCTAATATTTCAACCACAACGGATAGGTTAGGTGATTTTCGACTACAGAGCGAACCTGGTAATGATCTGCTGATCATCTCATCAGATCAAATTGAGTCCAAATCAATAAGTGTTCAGTTGGTTCAAAATGTTTTAACGGATTTGGGTAACATTCAGGTCACTAGTCTGATTGGTTTTTCCAATGATGTTATCGTGTTGGATGAATCAGAATTTAATAATGATGATGAGAGTGATCAGGTGATTTCTGGTCTCTTAGTTTCGTCTGATGATGTATATTTTGGTAATGTCGGTTTTACCTTTAGTCCCCTGCGTTTTCGCATCAGGGGCTACGATCAGGAGCATTTCTCCACTTTTATAAACGGGGTTAACTTCAACAGTGGTGAACGCAATCGCTTTTACTATTCCACGGTGGGAGGTTTGAATGAAGCCGTGAAGAATAAAGACGTGGTCAATGGTCTGGAGATGGGAACCTACACATTCGGAAACCTGGGAGGGGCTACGAATATCAATATGAAGGCCAGAAACTACGCCCGTGGTGGTAAAATAAGTACGAGTTATACCAATCGTTCCTATAATTACCGGTTGATGGGAACGTATTCCACCGGATTAATGGATAATGGTTGGGCGTTTACCGTGTCCGGCTCGCGCCGATATGCCAAAGAAGGATACATTGAAGGTACGTTTTATGATGCATGGTCCTACCTGGTATCCATAGAAAAAGTATTCAATGACAAGCACAGCCTATCGTTGACCACTTTCGGTTCGCCCAGTGAGCGCGGTAGTGCCAGTGCCTCCTACCAGGAAGTGTATGATTTAACCGGTGATAATTTGTACAATCCCAATTGGGGTTATCAAAATGGTAAAAAGCGTAATGCGCGGGTTACTAAATCGTTTGAACCGGTGGTGATTCTCTCTCACGAATGGAGCATCAATGATAAAAGCCGTTTACAAACCGGTTTCGGGATGCGTTACAACCGCTACAAGAAAACTGCGTTGAACTGGTATAATGCAGAGGATCCACGTCCGGATTATTACCGCTACCTGCCCAGCTATCAAACCGCACCGGAGATGAAAGCTTTTTATGGAGATTTGTGGGATTCTGATGCCTCTGTTAGCCAGATTGACTGGGATAATCTCTATTACATCAACCATTTAAATAATCTGCGTAACGAGCGTGATGGCACGGATCACGGTGCCCGCTATATGGTGGAAGGTCGCAATGATGATTACCTGGAGTTCACGTTTAATTCCACTTTTTCAAGTCGTACCAATGAGATGTTCAATTGGGTAGCCGGTATTGAGGCTCGCAGCACCAAGGGGATGCATTATAAAACGGTGGAAGATCTGCTGGGTGGGAATCACTGGGTGGACATTGATCAGTTTGCTGAGCGGGATTTTGGTGCTGATTCAGACCTGTTACAGAATGACCTGAACAATCCAAACCGGCAAGTGACCGAGGATGATGTTTTCGGGTATGACTATGATATGAATGTGACCTCAGCCAATATCTGGTTTCGCAATGAATTGACCTTTAAACATCTTGATATTTATTATGGGGCTAAGTTGGCGTATTCCGGTTTCTATCGGGAAGGAAATATGCGAAATGGCCGGGCGCCCAATAACTCCTATGGAAAAGGTGCAGAGCATCATTTTGGTGATTTTGGAGTAAAGGCAGGAGGACGTTACAAAATTACAGGACGTCACATCCTGTCCTTTAATGGGGGCTATGAAACCCGGGCACCCCTTGCTTACAATTCATATTTATCACCACGTATTAAGGATAATGAGATTCCTGATCTGGAGAATGGAATCATTCAATCTGCGGATCTTGGTTATATTCTGAACTTGCCCCGCTTCAAAGGACGTGTGTCCGCTTATTATACGCTTTTGGATAATCAGGTAGAGATTGATAACTACTACCATGATGCCTATCGCACATTTATGAACTTCGCCATGACGGGTATTAAAAAAGAATATCGGGGCGTGGAGTTGGGCGCTGAGGCCAAAGTGAATGACCAGATCACCATTACAGCCATAGGTAATGTAGGCGATTACCGTTACATCAATCGCCCCATGGCGACCGCTAGTTTTGAAAACGGGAGTGCGCCAGATGTGACTGAAACCATTTATCTGAAGAATTTTCACATTGCCGGTACACCCGAGATTGCTGCCAGTTTAGGAGTGGATTACTTCCATCCTAAAATGTGGTTTTTTAATGTGAATGGTAATTTTTACGATCGTACCTACCTGGATATTTCACCAACCCGCCGTACGGAGCAGGCAGTGAATTTTCCAACAAGCGGCATGACGCCCGAAGAGGTTGAAGCCAAAGTCCGTGAGATCACTAATCAGGAGGAGTTGGGAAGTAAATTTACGCTGGATGCCTCCATTGGAAAGTTGATTTACTTCGATAATAATAACTCCTTAAGCATTAACGTGACGGTTCAAAATATCTTCAATCAAACAGATATGCGGACCGGTGGTTATGAACAAGGACGTTTTGATTTTACCAATTACGAGACGTCGAAGTTTCCACCCCGTTATTATTACGCACAAGGCATGAATTTCTTTGTGAACCTGGGTTATCGTTTTTAGAGGCGATCCTTAAGCATGTATAGTAGAATAAAAGTTGAAGCTAAGAGATAAAACATATATAATGAAACGAAGTTATAACATCTTATTTGTATTGGTTGCTGTCATTGGTCTGTTTACGGCCTGTGATGATCGTGATTTTGATATGCCACCATTAACAAGTCCTGAGTACAAGGGCCAAGCCACTCATACCCTTTCTGAATTTAAGCAGCAGTTTGCCGGTGAATTGGACTCCATTGGATTTCATGTGGTGGTAAGCGGCATTGTAACGGCGAATGATGAATCGGGTAACCTGTATAAAAAAATTGTGATCGAGGACGAATCAGCAGCCATTGAATTATCCGTTGACCGCAATAGTTTGTATGCCGAATTTCATTTGGGTCAGCAGGTGTTTGTGGAGTGTGAGGGGTTGTTTACCGGTAAATACGGTGGTTTGCAGCAAATCGGTTACAAATATTTATCAACAGCAGGTACCTACCAAATTGGCCGCATGGCTAAAGAATTGGCTGAGAAACATATTTTCTCACACCATTATCCGGGCGATTTACCAAAGTCTGATACCATCACAATTGACCAATTGGACGAATCCAGAATGAGTCAATTAGCAACCTTTAAAAATGTGCGTTTCACCAATGGTGGTAAAGAAACATTCGCCGATAAGGATGCTGCCTTTCCTACCACCCAGCAAATTGTGGATGAAAATGGTCGCAGCATCATTGCTTACACCAGTCAGTTTGCCAATTTTGCCAGCGAACTCTTACCTGCAGGGAAAGGAAATATTACAGGTATTTTATCCTATCATAAAGGCAGCTGGCAGTTGCTCATTCGGGATTTAAGCGATGTACAGAATTTTGATGGTACTGATGCTGGTACTGGAAACGGAGGAACTGACACACCCGTTACGGTGGTAGACGAAAACTTCGATAGTGGTAAAAACTTTGATCCTGCTGCCATTAATGGTTGGTCGGTCGTTAGAGTACAAGGTGATCGTGATTGGCAGATTAAAGTCTATACTAATAAATCAGATAATACGACGAGTACTTATGTACAAGCATCGGCTCACAATGGAACGAGTGCCGATTATGAATATTGGTTGTTTACACCTGCCATTGATATGGATAAAGCAGCTAATAAGATCATGTCCTTTGAAACGGCTAAAGCCTACTGGAAAGAGACCTCTTCTTTAGAAGTATATGTTTTAGACAGCAAAAATCCGACTACAGCGAATAAAGCAAAACTGGATGTGAAGCTTGCCCAGCAAAGTGATGCTGACTTTACTTTTATTCCAACAGGAGATGTGAACCTGGCTTCTCAGACAGGTGTGAAGTACATCGGTTTTAAATATGTAGCCAAAGGCGGAGCCAGTAATTCCACTACTTTTCAAATAGACAATTTTAAGTTTGGCGTGACTGCCAATTAATTCATATCTAAATCTTAATTCTAATTCATTAAACCTACTAAGAATGAAAAACAAATTAATGTCATTTGCTATTGCATTAGCTGTAATGACCTCCTGTTCGAAGAAAGACGATGTATCTTCTGAAACCGGTACACTGTCGGTTAAATATGGGCTCAATACCGGGCTTAGCTTAAAAGCAGCTACTGATCCGGGCACCTTCAAAATGGATGTTCTGGACCACCAGGGGAATGCTGTTAAGCAGTATAATCCTGTTTCGGAGGCACCTGATCAAATTGAATTAATAGCCGGTCAATATACCGTGAAAGCTTATTCCGAAGATTTTTCTGTGCCCGCCTTTGAAACACCTGTATATGGAGCTGAGCAAGCAGTGACCATTGTGGCGGATAAAAATGAAGAAGCCATCTTAAATTGTGTACAATCCAATGTGGGTATTAAGTTCTTCTGGGCAGATGAGTTTAAGGCTGCATTTCCTGTGTATTCAGCGGAAGTGACTTCCACAGCGGGTAGCCTGGCATTCTCAAAAACAGAAACCAGAACCGGTTATTTTCTGGCTGGTGAAGTAACTGTTAAAATCACCGCTGGAACGGCAGAAAAAACGTCTGTCTTTTCAAAAACATTGACTGTGAATAGTCGGGAGTTAATAACCGTTAAGCCAATGCAGTCCGAGGCTGGTTCCGGATCCTTATCTGTAACAATAAATGTTAATACAGATGTGACGGAGCGTGAAGAAGTTATTGATATTATCGGAGGTGATACTGGTGGTGGTGATACCGGCGGTGACACTGGAGGTACAACAGGTGCTGTATTATTGGTGGAGGATTTTGCCAGTGCTTCAGTAGGAACTGTTGTAGATGCCAGTGGTACGGTGTGGACAGGAAACGAAAATTTCATCACTCCAACAACTGATAATAAAGTGTATCAGGCTGCCGGATCGGTAAAAATGGGGTCTTCAAGTGTGGGTGGATCAATGGAAAGTAAAACATTAGACCTATCTGCGAACGGCGGTGCTTTTACCATTTCGTTTAATGCCAAAGGATGGTTCCCTGAAGATAATTCGGTGATTATTGCCGTGACGGGTATGGCAGAAAAAACAATTTCCTTTACGTCAACCGGCAAAGCTGGCGAATTTGTAATGGCTTCAGCTAATTTTACAGGAGGTCAGGCAAATTCGACCATTACCATTAAAACGACTACTCGCGAATACAATGGAAAAACCGTGCCGCAGCGTATCTTCATTGATGATTTTAAAGTCACCGAAACTAAGTAATATTAATTTGTCCTTTAAGAGGTAGCCTGCTCAAGTCAGGTTACCTCTTTTTCAATTTTATAAATAAAATGATGAAAATCCGGTTTATCCTGCTCTTGTGTTTCGTTTCAGTGTTATTGGTCAATGCCCAGCAACAAAAATATGCCGTTTATGGGGTGGCTTTTTACAATGTGGAGAACCTGTTTGATACCATTCAGTCACCTGGTATATTTGATGAGGAATACACACCCGAGGGGGCTAAGCATTGGAATTTTTCCAAGTATCAAAATAAACTCAATAACATGGCGGATGTCCTGAATCAAATGGGCCAAAAGTATTGCCCACAAGGCCCGGCTGTGATTGGATTGGCTGAAGTGGAAAATCGGCAGGTGCTGGAAGATCTGGTTCAAACCGGTGAACTGGCTGCAAAAAATTATCAGGTGGTGCATTACGATTCTCCGGACCGACGGGGTATTGATGTCGCCTTATTATACAACCCCTCCCTTTTTACCCTTGAATCCTCTAAAGCCATTCCGTTTGTGGTACCTGGTGACACGGCTTTTAAAACGCGGGATCAACTCCTGGTAACCGGAACCATTGCCGGCGAAAAAGTGCATTTCATTGTTAATCACTGGCCCTCACGCCGTGCCAAATCCATTAAGCGCGAACAGGCCGCGGCGGTCACCAAAGGCATTATTGATTCCCTGCGTCTTCTTACTCCGGATGTTAAAGTAATGGTAATGGGTGATTTGAATGATGATCCCACCAATGCCAGTGTTAAAAAAGTATTGAGCGCCAAGCGCGTGAAGCAAGATGTGGGCGAAACGGAGATGTTTAATCCCTATTGGGAACATTATGCACAAGGAGTAGGCTCTTTAGGTTATAAAGGAAGCTGGAATTTATTTGATCAAATTATTTTAACCCGTGGCTTATTAAGCGAGGATCACGCTCAATTGACCTATTGGAAATCGGAAATCTTTAACCGCGATTTTCTTATTCATCAGGAAGGTCAGTTTAAAGGGTATCCCAGGCGGACGCATGCCAAAGGCATCTATCTGAACGGTTATAGTGATCACCTTCCCGTTATCGTGTATCTGGTCAAGCAAATTTAATTTTCCTCATTCTATGCCATTACCTCCATGTTAAGGAACCATTCTATATTGCATCGTATTTTAGTCAGTATCATTCTTGTATCAATGCTCATTTTTGCTGCAGGGTGTTATGAAAAAGACTCTACTAACAGCGAGCTGACCTTTAATTTGCAGCCTGAATCTGGGAAAATATCAGCAAATGCGGGTCGTTTTCAACTCACTATTCATGCTAAAAGTGCCTGGAGCATTCGCAAGGATGTTACCTGGTTAAATGTTGAACCACGTTTTGGAGAAGGCGACGCAACGGTGTGGATTCAGGTGGATGAAAATGGCGGCGAAGAGCGATCTGCTACATTGAATATTTCAACTGTGGATCAATCCTATTCCCAGCGTATTCTGCAAGGCAGGGGTAGTGAGATGGTTGACAATCCTGGTGAAGATACCGGAAGAGGCGATGGCAATACCGGGCTGGGTGATATTTCTAAACGTATGGAGATTCCTTTATTAAGCGCTACGGAGGATGACCTTTTTATAGCCCACACCACTGAGTATAATGGGAAAGTACTGTCCAACTACAGTTTGGAGTACGTTAAATCCAAACAGCATGCCCGTTGGGTGGCCTTTTGTTTTTTTAATGTTACGGCAGGTAATAATGTGGCGCGCACGGATCTATGGGCCGATGATCCACAAGTACCTGAGCAGCACCTGTCACAACGGAACGATTATCCCTATCCCCCCTATGATAGAGGCCATATCGTGGCGTCGGCTGACCGGGTCTTTAGCCAGGAAGGGAACGAGCAAACGTTTTATTACTCCAACATAAGTCCTCAATACAGTTATTTCAATCGGTATGTGTGGACTAAATTTGAAACAGTTGTGCGCGATTGGGGTCGCAGCGATCAATTTCGGGATACCCTATATGTGGTTAAGGGAGGTACCCTTGACGATAAAATTATTGAACTTACACAACCCAACAATATTGTGCCGGTGCCCAAGTATTACTACATGGCATTGGTGAATTATAAAGGTGGTCAATACCATGGCATTGCTTTTTGGATTGAACATCGAAAAGATTACGTAGCAGCCGATGTTTCCGTGAGTCAACATGCCATCACCATTGATGAGTTAGAAGTGAAAACAGGGATTGATTTTTTTCACAATCTACCGGATCCTGTTGAGAGTAAGGTGGAAGCTAACCTGGATAAATCACTTTGGGGCGGCATGTAAATAATTATCACCTAAAAATATCGCGCAATAGGTTGATCCTGGCGAAAAAGAAATCCTTTTATTTCAATTATTTTTTGAGTCTCCCCGGCAGGCTTTGGCTTGTCGGGGAGTTTGGTATTTATGGGCTTCAAGCACTGGCGTTCGCCCTCGCGGAGACCGACCGTTCGTCCTCGCGGAGACCGACCGTTCGCCTGTGCGGAGACTGACCGTTCACCTGTTAAGAGACTGAGCGGTCACCTGTGAGGAGACCGAGCGATTATGTGGCAGCTGCGTTCAATGAGCCATAAAACAAAATATTGAAAAGTGTGCCAGGAGTCTGTGCACTCCTGGCCTGGGTAAGTTTTCTTTCACATTATGAAAGACAGTTATTTACTGTGTTTTTCACTTGCTATTTTCAGGGCTTCTTCAAAATTATCGATTACCGCATCTTCCGCCAATAGATCAATAATTCCCTCCTTTTCCAGGATGGGGTATACTTTGGGATGCGTACCCGAAAGAATGACCGTTATTTTGTGGTGAGTTAGATTTTTAATGAGTGTTTTTAAGTGGTATAAACCGGTGGCATCAATCATATTTACCTGGCGCATACGCAAAATAACTGTTTTTTCATGGCCGGATATTTCAGCTTGCAGATCGTTGAATTTATGGGCCACACCAAAAAAGAGGGGCCCACTGAATTCAAATACCTGGACGGTTTTTGGCCATTGTTCTGTGGGTTGATCGTCACCATCATCCGTGGGTTTCATACTTTCCAGGCTGGAAGCATCAACCATGCGTTTCATAAAGAGGATGGCCGCCAATACCATGCCGATCTGTATGGCCACGGTTAAGTCGACCACAACGGTGATAATAAAAGTAGAAAGCAATACCAACACATCGTAGCGGGGCCCTTTTAAAATGGCCTTAAAAGAGCGCCATTCGCTCATGTTATAAGCAATCACCACTAGGATACCGGCCAGACAGCTGAGTGGTATTTGTTTGGCCAGGTTACCCAGAAAAAACATAATGACCAATAAGGTGATGGCGTGTACAATGCCGGCAACGGGGGTGCGTCCGCCATTTTTTATGTTGGTGGCAGTCCGGGCAATGGCACCGGTAGCCGGGATGCCGCCAAACAGGGCACTTCCAATGTTACCAACGCCTTGGGCAATAAGTTCGGTATTGGACCGGTGACGGCCGCTGATCATACCATCGGCCACAACGGCTGATAACAAGGATTCAATGGCTCCTAATATGGCGATGGTAAAGGCCGGACTCAGGTATTTGGTGAAATTCGACCAGTCCACATGAGGCAAGGAAGGAGCCGGCAGTGACGATGGGATATCTCCGAAGCGGGAGCCAATGGTTTCCACCTCCAGATGGAACAACTGCGCCACCAGGGTGGCTACTGCGAGTGCTACTAAACTACCGGGTATCTTCGTTTTGAATTTCTGCCAGATAATGATGACGGCAATACTCAGTAGCCCGATTAAAAGCGCCGGAATGCTTACGGTACTGGCTGAAGCAATCAATACACCGATCTTGGGAATAAATTCGGAAGGTAAGTCACCCGTTTGCAAACCAAATAATTCCTTTAGTTGAGATGTGAAGATGATGAGTGCAATACCGGCAGTAAAACCCACTGTTAACGGATAGGGAATATACCGGATGATAACGCCCAGACGCAATAAACCAAATGTGACCAGAATAACCCCGGCCAGTAGGGTGGATATAATAAGTCCGTCCAATCCATATTGATTCAGGATGGCGTATACAATTACCACAAATGCGCCCGTGGGTCCGCCAATCTGAACGCGGCTGCCGCCCAGGGCGGAGATGATAAAGCCCGCAATCACGGCGGTAATCAATCCCTTATCCGGACTGACCCCCGAGGCGATGGCAAAAGCTATGGCCAGCGGAAGCGCTACCACACCCACAATGACGCCAGCCATGATATCATTCATAAACTGACTTTTAGTGTACCCGCGTAGCGTCGTCAGTAATTTAGGCAAGAAAATGGGTTCCATATCTAACTGATCTTTGAAAGATGAACGATTGAATTGAATGTGTAGATTTCGGTATGTGTAAAACGGAAGGCAAATTTACTGGGAATGCGCTACCGTTATTCTTCAAAGGTGCGATATAGTTTTCAACAGGTAGTTGATAAAATGACTTTTTTTGTAACTTTCGTTGCATTTAAATCATTTCATATATGAGCCAAAAACAAGAAATTGCACTGGAAGCTTTTCGAACAGGCTTTAATTGTGCCCAATCCGTGATTTCGGTCTTTGTTGATCAATTGGGCTATAACTACGAACAAGCCATGCAAACGGCTTCCGGATTTGGTGGCGGTATGGGGCGGCTGCAGGCTACTTGTGGTGCTGCTACCGGTGCTTTTATGGTGATCGGCTTGTATACCTCCGGCAAGTTCCCGGATATCACCGAACAGAAGGCCTGCAATAATCAACTTATTCAAACCTTTAATGAGCAATTTCTGGCACAAATGGGGGCCCGGAAATGCAGCGATTTATTGGGTGTTGATTTGAATACCACTGAAGGACTGCGGCTTTTCGATGAACATCAACTCAAAGGAAAGATATGTGAAAAATGTGTGGCCACCGCAGTGAATATCTTGGAGACTTTACTGGAACTGGAAAATTCGGCGGTGAAATAGAAGGATTAGCCATTGAAACGGATTATTGCATTGGCTTTACATCCATTGTTTTAAATTTATTCATGCATGAAGATACTCCATACATCCGACTGGCACATCGGTCAGCGATTACATGGTAATGACAGAGACGAGGAACATCGTCTCTTTTTTGATTGGTTGATTGGGCAGATCCATGCCTTGCAGGTAGATGCGCTGCTCATTGCAGGGGATATCTTTGATGTGGGATTTCCCTCTAATACTGCTTTAAAACTCTATTATACGTTTCTAACGAGCTTAATCGGTACGCCCTGTCGGCAAGTGGTGATTACCGGGGGCAACCATGATTACATCAGTACACTGGAAGCTCCCGCTAAAGTATTGGAAGCATTAAACATTAAGGTCATCGGCGGTGCCCGTGAAAACCTGGAAGAGGAAATTATCACCTTGTATTCCGCACAGGGTGAACCCCGGATAGTGGTGGCAGCTGTTCCATTTTTGAGGGATAAAGACATTCGTATGGTAAATGGTGGGGAATCTTATGAAGACCGGGTTCAGGCTGTGAATCAGGGCATCGTGAAACATTATCAACAGGTGGCTGACCTGGCTGTTGCTAAGCAGTTACCCATGATTGCCATGGGGCATTTGTATGTACAGGGTGCCGGAGTATCGGATAGCGAGCGTGAAATACACATTGGTAACCTGGCGGGATTGGATGTGAAGAGTTTTCCCCCTGTCTTTGATTACATAGCATTGGGTCATATTCACCGGCCTCAGAAATTGGATGCGGATGGACGCGTGCGTTATTGCGGTTCTCCCCTCCCCTTGAGTTTCTCTGAACGTCAGGACCAGAAGCAAGTGATTCTCCTGGAGGTGAAGGAGGCGGCGATTACGGCCATTACACCGCTTGAAATACCTGCTTTCCGGCGATTGATTAGTTTTAAAGGCACCTTTTCGGAGGTGGAAATGAAAATGAAGGGGTATCAGGCCGCTTCTCAATTGGACGATTGGGCGGAAGTGACTGTTGAAGAAACAGAGATGAATCCCGCTCTGCGAGCCCAGTTCGAAGAATTGGTGGAGCAAATGAATTTGGCTGGTCAGGGATGGCGTATCATCCGCCCCTCCTTGCGGTTCAATAGCCAGAATGCTCCGGGTTTTGCACCTGAGGAGACCGCTTCGTTAGCCGATATGGCCGTCACGGATGTGTTTGACCGCCTGCTGGAAACCCGGCAAGTAACGAACCGGGAGGATATTTCTAAGACTTTTGCTGAGTTGATGGACCATCTGCAACATCAAACTGAAAACGACTAATTCATGCAATTACATACACTTCTGGTCCGTAATCTCAATTCCTTGAAAGGCGACCATTTCATTGATTTTAAAATGGGCCCCTTAGCCGAAACGGGACTTTTCGCCATCACCGGCCCAACCGGTGCCGGTAAATCGACTTTATTGGATGCCATCACCCTGGCCCTGTATAATCGCACGCCTCGTACGGGAGCGGTCTCTAAAAATGACATCGTTAAATTGGGGAGCCTCATTACCCGCAATACCGATGATGCTAAAGCAGAGGTGCAATTTCAGGTGAATGGTAAAATCTATCTGTCACAATGGGGTATTTCCAGAGCACGTACCGGTAATCTGCGTGATTATGAGATGCATCTGTCGATGCAGAATGAGCAGGGTGATTTTGTAGAGTTGGATTTGAAAAAAGGCGAAGTACCGGATAAAAATGCTGAATTAATCGGGTTAAACTTTGACCAGTTCCTGCGCAGTATTTTGCTGTCGCAAGGCGATTTTGCCCGTTTCCTGAAATCCAATGCCAATGAAAGGGGCGAGTTATTGGAGAAGATTACAGGCACTGCTATTTATCGCACCATTGGCAAAGCAGCCTATGAACGGCAGAAGGCCGAACTTCAGCGGTTACTTGTCATTCAAAACGAATTAGAAGGCATTGAGTTGTTACCTGCTGCGGACAAACAGCAACTGGAAGCAGAAATTAAACAGCTGGAAGTGTCGGTTCTTCAACTCAAGGAGCAGTCAAAACAACTCAATGCGCATCTACTTTTACTGCGTCGCCTGAAAGAGACTGAACTTTTGTTGAAGCAAAAGCAAACTGAGCAACAGGAGTTGCAATTGAAAATGGATGCGTTTGAGGCGGATAAATTAAAGATGGATCTCCATCAACGCGTATTACCACTTAAATCAGATATAGATGCAGCTCGAAAAGGTGAAACTGATCTGTTGCTGCTGCAAAAAGAAATAGCTGATTATGGGCAGCAACAACAAAAGATAGAACAACAGATTGCTATCAATGCGAAAGAGCTGGATAGCACTAACACCGCATTAACAACCAGGCAGCAGGCCTTGGATAAGCTCCTGCCATTGTTGGAACAAGTGCGGGTATTGGATACAGCTATCCGGGAGCAAACCAATAGATATAGTGACAAACAGAAGCAGTATAAGGAGGAGACAGAGCGTATTCAACAAGTGGAAACTACGCGGAAAAAGCAGCAGTTGCACTACGAATCTGTTCAGAAAGAATTAAGTACGCTTTCTGTTTATTTGAATGCGCATGCTCCTTTTGAGCGGTTATTGGAAGAGTTGCCCCTGCTCAAACAGCAGCATGAAACAGTACGCAGCAGTGAGCAATTGCTGCAGGAGTCGGTGGAACAGATGGATGGTTCAGAGACAAAAAAAGCCTTACAGAAGCAGCCGTCCATTGCCCATCGCCTGATCATTCTTAAGGAAGCCGTGGCCAAAAGTGATGAGTGGTTAGCTGCTAATCGGTCCAAAGTAATGATTCAATCGCAAGAGGTGGAGGGTAAAACCAGAGAGTTGGAAACACTGGTGAATCAACGGCCGGTTTTGGAGCGGGTGCTGGTGTTGTCGGTGAGTTACCAGCAACTGCTGCAAACAGCTAAAGCCTATGAAACGGAAGAGGCAGAATTGACCGAGTTGCTTTCAAAAAATGAATCCGCACTGAAATTGCAGGATGAGGCAGGGATTCTTTTGGAGGCGCAATTGAAGGAATGGCGCGTTCGGATGGAACGTCAGCAGCTGGAAATGAAATATGAAGAGGCCCGTAAACAGTTGAAAGCCGGTGAACCTTGCTTTCTGTGTGGGGCAACAACGCATCCGTATGTGACCCATTACGAAGGCGGGTTGGATCAAAGCCGGGAGATGGTCCTTCATAAGGAAAAGGAGTTGAAACAGCAGGAGAAAGAGAAGTTGAGACTGGTTAGTTTGGTTGAACAGACCAGATCGACCATCGCTAATAGTCGGAGGAATCAGGCTCAATTACAGGAACAGAAGAGTACGCTTCAAAGCCAGTTGGATCAGATCAACCGTCAACATGGATGGGTGTTTACACTTCCTGATTCAAGTGCGCTTCAAGCGTTTATAACATCTCACCAAACCGCTGAAGTGGCGCTCAAGAGTGCCTTAACGCTTTACAGTCAGGTTGAGAAAGCATCTGCCTTGCATAAAGAGTTTGTGCGTCTATTGAAAATGGTAGAATCTACCATAACCTTGCATGAACAATTGAACCAAGCGCTATCTGTGTATAAAAATTATTGCGGGGATGCGTCGGAATTATGGGAACAATTGAAATACTTGCAATCCCGGCTAACGTTATTTGTTGATAAACGCGATTCCAGACAAAAGCTGGAAAAAGAACAGGAAGGACTTAGAGTTGCCGTGGAATCATTGGATAAACAGGTCTTGGAGAAGAAAGCATTGGCGGCGGTAGTGAAGGAAGGTTTAGTGGGGCTGCAACACCAGTTGATGGCGTTGACTAAACAGCGGCAGGATTTATTTGGAGATCAATCTGTTCAAAGTACTGAAGAGCACGCGCGCAAACAACTTAAGTCTAGTGAAGAGCAACTTCAAAGCGGGTTGTTGGAGCAAAAACAACTGACCGCCCGACGGGAGGCTTTGGAAGTCACTATCGTAAAAGAAAAGGAGGCATTCACCACGCTGCACGCTAATCAACAGCTGCTTCAGGAGCAATTGCGAACCCAATTGGCCAAGCTGGGTTTCCCCACCATTGAGCGGGCGGCGGCCCATATCTTATCCGAGGAAACGCATGAACACTTAACAGAGCAATGGGAGCTCCTTAAAAATAGCCAAACGTCAATACGTCAGTCAGTGAATGATTTGACCGCTCAATACACCGGGTGGGCGAAAGAGAAGCAAAGTGATCAAAGTGAGTCAGAACTCAATACCTCTATTTCCGGGCTGGATCAACAAATCACTGCACAAGAGCAACGCATAGGCATCATTACCGAACGCTTGCACCGCGATCAGGAGAATACCCGGAAATTAGCGGATAAGATTAAGGGCAAAGAGCAGCAGGAGATGGAATATCATCGCTGGAAGCAGTTGAGTGATCTGATCGGCGATGCCACGGGTAATACCTTTTCGAAGTTTGCCCAGGAGCTCACGCTGCAACAGGTCATGCGTCTGGCCAATGAGCACTTGAAGCGTCTCTCCGATCGTTACCTCATTAAGCATGTGAAACAGGAAAATATGGATGAACTTTTCATCGTAGATACCTACCATGGTAATGCAGAGCGCTCGGTTAAAACCTTATCAGGAGGTGAAAGTTTTTTAGTGAGTTTGTCACTTGCCTTAGGATTATCGGATTTAGCCGGTAAAAACACCATGATCGGCAGCCTTTTTATCGACGAAGGTTTTGGGACATTGGATCAAAATACCCTTGATGTGGCGCTCTCCTCTCTCGAGAAACTACAAAATGAAACCAACCGCACCATCGGCATCATTAGTCACGTGCCGGCACTAAAGGAACGGGTAACCACTCAAATTGAGCTGGTGAAGGATGCTTCGGGGTATAGTACATTAGTTATTCGCAGTTGATATTTTTCTGCGGAAGACTCACGAATGGTTTTCCAGGTTGTCCACTGAAAATTTGGTAACCGTCTCCACAATGACGCATTGGATACACCGTTTCGATTTGCGCCAGTCATTTAGGTGGTTTTGCGCCACCCGTTTCGGTTTGATTTGCGCCATTGAAGCGTAACACTTTCGGTTCGATTTGTGCCACTTTGGAAGATCAGTTATAAACTGCTATATCGCGACAAAAAAGCGATATGGCCTACACAATTGATCCGATGGATATAAAACAAATCATCACCTTACATTTAGATGGTGTCAGCAATCGAAAAATAGCGGAAACACTTGGTATTGCACGGAACACCATCAACACTTACATGCAGTTAATCAAGGCCTGTGATCAGCCCATGGCATCACTGCTTGATTACAGCCATCAGGCATTAAGAGAACTTTTTCCTACAAAAACCACGATTGATAATGCGCGTTACGATGCCTTAATGCAATTCTTCGAAAAGGTAAATGAGGCTCGTAAGCATCCTGGTTTTACCTTTCAATACCATTACCATGAGTACACGAAAGGAGCTGTTAACCCCTACAGCTATACCCAGTTTATGGAACACTATCACCGCAAATTTGCCAAAATAAAAGGTTCCATGAAGCTGGAACACGAGGCTGGCAAAGAGGTATTTATTGATTATACCAGAAAACACCTGTACATCACCGATCGTGAAACGGGCGAGCTGATACCGGTGGAAGTATTTGTGGCCATCCTTCCCAATAGTCAGTATACCTATGCAGAAGCCAGTATGAGCCAGAAACGTGAAGACATGATCACTTGCATGGACAATGCCCTTGCGTTTTATGGCGGTGTACCTAAAGCCATTGTGTCGGATAACCTGAAGTCGGCCGTTACCCGGGCCAGCAAGTATGAACCGGTGATTAACCGGGCGTTTAAAGACTTTGCACGTCATTATAACTGTGTGATTAATCCTACACGCAGTTATTCACCACAGGATAAAGCCTTGGTTGAAAATGCGGTACAATTGGTTTATCAACGTATCTTTTATCCCATTAGAGAGATGACCTTCTTTTCCCTGGATGACCTCAATAAAGAGATCCGCCGGTTGCTGGAGGCGTACAACGATCTCTTGTTTACACGCAAGCAGGCCAGCCGAAAAGAGCTCTTTCAGTCGGTTGAAAGAGAGTATCTCAAACCTTTGCCGCTAACGCCTTATGAAATTAAGGATTACAAACGGGCCAAGGTGCAGAAAATGGGCTATGTTTACTTCTCGCCGGATAAAAATTATTACAGTGTCCCTTATCGCTACATCGGTAAATCCACCCAGATTCATTACACCCAATCCACGGTAGAAGTCTATTATAATCACGATCGAATTGCACTGCACAAACGTTCTCCGGCCATGGGGATATACATCACCAACAAGGATCATTTAAGCAGCACTCATAAAGCCTATATCCAATGGAGTCCGGAGTACTTTAAAAAAAAGCGGCACCCCATGGCAATGATGTATTGGCCTGTATCGAGGGCTTGTTCTCTCGCTATAATTATCCCGAAGCTGCTTACAAATGCGCAATGGGTATTATACAACTTCAGCGGAGTTACGGATCAGAACGCTTAAACAATGCCTGCAAAAGGGCTGTGTTGGGCGAATCCTTCTCTTATAAACGAGTTAAGAATATACTGGAGAACAACCTGGACAAAGATGAACTTAATACCGAGGAGATGATGAAGACAACCTCTCACATTCCACAGCACAGTAACCTGCGCGGAGCAAGTGCTTATCAATAACTAAACACCAAGTCACTATGAACAATAATCAAACCATTGAAAAACTCAAGCAAATGCGTTTAGGTGCCATGGCCAACCTGCATTTGCAACATGTTAAAAATAATCAGTTAAACGACCTGACTCCGGATGAATATCTGGCACTTCTTACTGATCATGAGTGGGAAGATCGCCAGAACAAGAAGATTGACCGATTATTACATCAGGCTTCCTTCCGTCAGAAAGCCAGTATTGCCGAAGTCAGCTATGCTGAAGCACGTAATCTGGACAAAAACATGTTTAACCGATTGGCAACACTCGATTTTATAGCCAAAAAGGAAAACATCATCCTAACTGGTGCTTCCGGTGTTGGAAAAAGCTACCTGGCACAAGCTTTGGGCCACCAAGCCTGTTTGATGGGGTACAAAGTATTATATACCAATACTGCCAGACTCTTTACTAAACTTAAACTCTCTCGCGTAGACGGTACATACATCAAAGAACTCAATAAGTTTGGTAAAGATCAACTACTGATACTTGATGACTTTGGCCTGCAGGCTTTTGATAATCATGCCCGTGAATCACTCATGGACATTATAGATGACCGCTTCAACCAAACATCAACTATCGTTTCTTCACAAATACCAGTATCAGCCTGGTATGACATCATTGGAGAAGGAACCATTGCTGATGCAATATTGGATAGATTAGTCAACTCATCACACCGAATCGATCTCAAAGGAGAATCATTAAGAAAAGGAATTTTAAAAAATGAATAACTAAATTTTTGTAATATTATACCATCTTTCAAAGTGGCACATTTTGACCGAAAAGGTTGGCACAGTTAGACCGAAATAGCCAGTCTGATTAAACATATCTATCGCTGTAAAAAATACAGAATGGGTGATGACTTTTTTGAAGGCAAAGCTCCTATAGCACCTTTCCAGAATTCTAATTTTGACAGCTCATTACTGGCTTATCTGATTCAACAAAGATATGTGTACAGCTTGCCTGTTGAACGCATCATGAAATATCTAAACGAGATGGGTATTGACATTCCTAAGGCAACTACTCATGGACTAATTGAAAAATCAGCAGAGTTGCTTGATAGGTTAATGCCAGTACTCAAGGATACTATTTTGTGTTTTTAACTGCTTTAAAACCTGGACCACTTTGTAGCACATGAAAAGTGAAACAAAATGGTAGAAGAAATCATTAAAAATGCTAGATTGTCATCGAATGGCAGAAAGATGCTTAGTTCTGAACAAAAGGCCTGCATAGTTGACAGCTGGGAGACATCCGGCCTATCTTGCCCAGAGTTCTGCAGAAGATATGGTTTAATAGCAAGCCAACTATACAAATGGCGAACAGATGCAAAAACAGGTGCGGTAATGGGAATAAAAAATGATGGAGATCTTCATTCAAAGACTGAATTGGAGATGTTGAGAAGAGAGAATGACGAACTTAAGAAAGCCTTAGGCGAATCCACGTTAGACATCAAGATCTTAAAAAAAAAGTTAGAGATGGATCAACAACGAAACAAGAAGTTGAAGCGTTATCCAGGGAGTTCAAAGTGAGTATTAATCGTACAATAAAAGCATTAGGGATTGCCAAATCAAGCATTTATTATAAGCCAGTACCATACCCAAAGCGGACGAGTCCGAAACGTAAAAGCATTGACGAACAGACGCAAGGATATATTAAAAAAATAACCGGCAAAAAAGCCACCTATGGCGTTCCAAGGGTGCGTGCAATATTAAAGCGGGACTATGGTTTGGAAATCACTAAGTACATGCTTAATAGGTATATGAAAGAAGCAGGCTTACTGATTAAACAAAATCGAAAACGAGGTGTTACGCGCCCCCATACAGGTGTTATTCAGGTATCAAAACCCAATACCAGATGGGCGAGCGACATAACCTCTATAAAATGCTGGAATGGCGAAAAGTTAAGGGTGGCTGTAGTTATTGACTGCTGCGATAGATCCATCGTTTCATGGTACGCAGGAAAGCACATTCAAGCCTGTGATATCGAGTTGATGTTGCAGGATGCTCTATTCAAGCGCTTGGGTGAAAACTTTGTGGTAGAAACCAATCAACTTGAATTCCTTCATGATAATGGCCCGGAATACATCGAAAAAAAGCTAATCAACCAACTAGAGAAATGGAATATTATAAACTGTAACACACCCACGTATTCACCCCAGTCCAATGGTATGTGTGAAGCATTTAATGGCGCATTTAAGCGTGATTACGTTTATGAGAACTGCTTAGATAACCCTCAGGTTGTATACGATCAGATTCAGGGTTGGATTGATGAATATAATAACTATGCCCCACATTCAGCCTTGAACATGAAAACGCCATCTGAATATTATGATTTTAAGAAAGCTGTATACTCCGGTGATACAGACCCCACCTCACTGGTGATATGGACCCCCCTCATGAAAATGGTCAAAGAACGTGATGGACTGACAATATTACCGTTTTTTTCTTAAACTTTCACCTCTTAGCTCAGCCCGGTGTGAAGTATGCACTAAGCGATCCAGTATGGCATCGGCAATGGTCTCTTCTCCAATTACGTCGTACCAGTTGGCGACTGGCAGTTGACTGGCTATGATAACAGGCTTTTTCCCATGGCGGTCTTCAATAATTTCTAACAGATCCATGCGTTGTTGCTGCTCCAGGTAGGTCAGTCCGAAGTCGTCCATTATAATAACATCTGTCTTAGCCAGTTTATCAAATAGTCGGGTGATAGAGCCTTCCAGCCGTGCCATTTTGGTTTTTAGCATCAGCTTTTGCACATTGAAATAGGCCACCTTGTAGCCCTGTGCACAGGCCTGGTGTCCCAATGCCGACGCAAAGAAACTCTTGCCGCATCCGGATGCTCCTGTAATCAAGACAGATTCTCCCTTGGTGATATAATTCCCGGCAGCCAGTGAAGTGACCAGTTCCTTGTCCAGTCCTCTTGCCGCATCGGTATAGAGCTCCTCGATGGAGGCCTGATACCGGAAGCCGGCATTCTTTCTTAAGCGATCAAAACGTTTGTTCTTTCGCTCTTCCTGTTCAGCCTGGAGGAGTAGCTCCAGGCCTTCCGAGAAAGATAGTTCATGATGCCTGCGTGTTTCCAGCAGGGCTGACCAGCTGCGACACATGCCTTGCAGGCGCAATTCGGTTAGTTGTGATTCAATCTGTTTCATGAGAAATTAATTTTCAATTGTGTTTGCTCAAAATAAGCTTTCCCCCGGATGTTCTGATGTTGGGGCAATGACTCCGGGGAACTGTTTTTCTGGGTTTCTGCCATGTTATTTTTAAGAATATTTTCAATGAACCGATAGTTGTAACACTGGTTCTCAATGGCTACGTGACAGGCCTTGTCAAACTTATCAGCGTCATTATTACGCTGCAACCTGAGTAGCCCATCACACGTCCGGTACTGCTGCTCAGGGTAGCGATTCTGCTGGAACAGCAGAACAAAGAGTTGTCGCAATGTTGCTGACTTCTTCGCGGCCTTGTCCAGATAATATTCAGGACTGCGGCTGATGTAGTGCTGGTGTGCCGAACAGAGGTGTTCTTTAACAGTGGTATAGCACCCCCGGCTGTAAGAGCGGGCATGCATGGCAACGCATTGTCCGTTATGGTAGATGGATACTTTTGACCGTGTGTATACCACCTTTACCTGCTGTCCGATCAGTGTATAGGGAATGCTGTAGTAATGGCCATCCTGCCCCAGATAGATGTGATTATTAACACTTGCCTTATACGCCCGGTATTGCTTCATCTCATAGGCTTGTAAAGGAAGAGGCGCCAGAAGGTGTTTTTCTTCAGCAAGGAACTTCTCTTCCCGGCAGTAATCCAGTTTTTGCTTGCGGGTCTGGTTATGTAGTTTCACTTTTTCAGCAATGGCCTTATTCAGCTCCTGAATACTAAAGAACTGACGCTTACGCAAACGGGCATAAATACGGCTGTAAATGATATTCACCTGTTTTTCCACACCCCCCTTGTCCTGTGGACGGCGCACGCGGGCCGGCACCACCGTTGTGTTATAATGGTTGGCAAAATCTTCGAGGGCCTGGTTAATGCGGGGCTCGTATAAATCAGGCTTTATGACGGCCGCTTTCAGGTTGTCCGGCACCAATGCTTTGGGCACTCCGCCAAGGGCATTTAAGCAGCACGAAAGGGCATAAATAAAGTCATTCACGCTTTGACTCCTCACCGCCATGGCGAAACAATAATCAGAGTAAGCCAAACTGGCCACAAAGACCTGGCAGTCGATGACTTCACCGGTGTCCGGGTCGATGTAAGCTATCGTGTCTCCTGCATAATCAATCAGTAGCTTGTCCCCGGCGATATGTGTCAGGGGCAATGTGGGCTTGCTTGCCTTGGAGTATTGGTATAAATGGTGGCAAAACTGGGAGTGGCTATAGCCTTGTGGATGTGCTTCCCGGTATTCTTCCCACAAAAGCTGTTTGGTGACTCCCTTGCGACTGAGCTCTTTGTGGTAGTGCCCAAGGTCATCTTTCAACTGCCCATAACGTTCTTCTTTATAAGATGGATTACCGGCATGAAAACGGGCGTTTAAAACCGGATCTTCCAAAGCGAGCAAGGTCTCAATATCCTCATCCAAACCTTCCAGTTTACGCAGGTAGGTGCGCACCGTATTGATACCAATACACAAGATTCCGGCTATTTTCTTCTTGCCGTGTCCCTGCTGACGCAGGCGTAATAATTGTTTAATCTGACTCATCGTTTTTGGTTTTCCAGCCATCTTGTTCTGATTTAAAGGTTTTTCACCTTCAAATCAACCAAATATCATGAGTATAACCTACTTAATAGGGGTCTGTATGCTCCGGCGACGCAATGAAAATCCCTGTTCCGAGTATGATTTTGACTCCTGATAAGGGCATCAAATTAAACTTCAAATGGGGTTCGCATGCTCCGGCGGAAGCAACAAAGGTTACTATCCTGGGGTCTGCATGCTCCGGCGACGGATCGTACAGACGTTTAAGGGGGGTCTCTATCTGCCGGATTGGCAGAAATCAAGAGACGCAAATTTGGCCCTGTGATTTCCGGTTTTGGAGGGGTCTGTATGCTCCGGTGTATACAAAAGCAGCATAAAATGAAATTTTTAAAAAACCTTATCATCGAATGATGACCATGGCCTGTTGGAATTGTTGATAACTTAAATAGGAAAGCTGTAAAGTAAGTTATCAATGATTTCAATAGGCCGCAAAGGACTAAAAGTAATTAAACCCGCTGCAAAAGCGGTCCAGTTTTGTAACGAAAAGAGCATTTGGAGGATGCTTATATTCATTTTGACGAAACCTATCATACTATATTAGGAGGTGATAAGGGGAGTCGCAAAGGCTACTTCTGGAGTGCATTTTCTCATCAAAACAACTTAATCCAGTTCATATACGAGAATGGCTCACGAAGCAAGACGGTGTTTACAAACTATCTACTGAAGGATTATAAGGGTGCTGTGCAAACTGATGGATACAGTTCATATAAAGCTTTAGAAGGATGGGACTACCCAAAGGCAATACGTTTAGCCTGTGTTCAGCACTGCAAAAGAAAATTTTTAGAGATTCAGGAGCAACCCCAAGCTCAAGAGATTATTGACATATACAATCAATTTTACATCATCCGTAAGAAGAAGCCAAAAGAAAAGTGGAAAGAAGCTTCGCTGAAAGTATACAAGGAGTTGGAAAGGAAACTCAGAGATATAGAACGAGATCCTCAAGTATTTCCAAACCATATTTTATGCAAAGCAGCTGCATACGGCCTTAATGAATTAGAGTCCATTTATAATATATGCGAATCAAGAGTTGAGAATATATGAGAAAATAGTTACATAACCCCTTAAAAACTAAGCGCTTAATGTTGTTTAAATCCTTGAAAATCAGTATCTTGAAGTCAGTTTCGAATTGACAATTAGATATGATTCCCAAGGATAAGGACGACAAGTTAATAAGTATTTACCTTTTTATTTGTGATAAGTTTGAAGAACTTCAATTCTATTGTGAAAGGTTTAGCAACAATAATAAACCAGAATTTACCGATCAAGAGATTATGACGATATATTTATATGCGATTCATCATGAAGGACATACAAAAATAAAGCATATCCATCGTTTTGCTTTTGAGTATTTAAAATCCTGGTTTCCTAAGCTTGGAAGCTATAGTGCCTTTAATAATAGGCTTAATATGCTAGATTCAGCTTTTAGCAGATTGGTTGAAATTATTTTAACAGATCATCTGCCGGAAGATTGCTGTCTGGATCAGAGCTTATTAGATTCAATGCCCATTATCACTTGCTCTGGAAAGCGTACAGGTAAAGTTGCTACAGAAATAACGGATAAAGGCTTCTGCTCAACAAAAGGGATATATTACTATGGACTTAAATTACACTTACTTGGTTTTAGACGAATAGGTAAATTGCCGCACCCTGAGCAAATATTATTTACACCAGCATCAGTTAATGATGTGACAGTCTTTAAAGATGCATGGTCTGGAATAGAAAATAGAACTTTTTATGGAGATAAAATCTATTTCATAAATGATTTGAATAAGAGGATGATAAATCAGCAAAATTCAGAAATGCTTGCCCCGGTTAAAGGGGTGAAAGGAATGGCAGATGTAATAAAACACAGAATTAAAGCAGCTGATGATTTATACTCAACTGCAGTATCCAGAGTGCGACAACCAGTAGAAGCTATATTTAATTGGCTAATTGAAAAAACAGATATTCAAAAAGCGAGCAAAGTTAGATCTACTAAGGGGCTAATGATACATGCATTTGGAAGATTAGCTGCTGCTTTTATTTCATTAGTGTTTTAACTCTTGATTCGCATAATATCATTAAATCTACCCAATACGACCTGGACAACAATATTATTGAACGGCCAATGCGTTATATCAGCATCAGTCGGCGAAACTCATTATTCTGCGGCTCCAATGCCGGGGCAATGAGAACTGCTACACTATATTCTCTGGCTATTTCATGCAGATTGAACAATGTCAATACATTTTCCTATTTCAAGGACGTGATACAGCGATTAGCTGAATGTCCCAGAATGACCAACGAACAACTACGTAATCTACTCCCTGAGTAACCGTCTCCACAATGACGCATAGTTTTTTATGATAAATCTTTGAAGTTTTGTATCCATATTTTCTATAAAAAGGATGCACTATGATTTTTAATTTCACTGACCATACACGGTTCTACTTTTTCCGAGAACCTGTAGATATGCGTAAAGGAATCCATTCGCTCTATCACCTGGTTAAAACTTCGGGCAAGCAGGATGCGCTCAATGGAGATGGTTATGTATTCCTTGGCAGGACGCGTAAATCAATCAAGGTTCTACGCTGGCAAAAGGAAGGATTTGTTCTTTATAATAAGAAGCTGGAACTAGGATGTTATTCCTTGCCACAACAAGTAAGTGATGAGGCCTTTTTTGAGCTTGAGCGCGGCATACTTGATCAAATAGTTAATGCCATAAACCACAAAAGTAGCTCCAATGAACTGCGACTAAAAGCACAGTTAACGCTCTGATAATAAATAATAAAAGATGCAAAAACAGCAGGGGTTTTTCTTGGTGAAGTCATGCTGTTTTTGTATCTTTAGGTCATGACAGACAAGGAGTTAGTAGTCTTTTTACAATCGCAAAATGCTAAATTAATTGGCACCATACAATCTTTATCTCAAACCATAGAGGAGCTGACAAATGAGTTAGCTGCCTTAAAAGAAGCCATTCTGGAGAAAGATAAAGGTGCTGAAAAGCTGAAGCGCTTAACAACCATAAACCTTCCTAAAAAGACCGAAAAACGTCAAAATGCCACTTCTGTTTCAGAAAACAAGCCACAGGCTCCCATCCCCAAGGAAAGAGGTAATAATGGGGCGAAACGGAAAGTATATGATAACATCGAAGAGTTTGTAGATGAAGTATTACCCTCGGATGCCAGCTTTGATGAAAAGGCTGCGGTTTACCTCTTTCATCGCGATGTGATAAGGTATGAGTATATTCCACCGCGTCTGATTAAACATATCTATCGCTGTAAAAAATACAGAATGGGTGATGACTTTTTTGAAGGCAAAGCTCCTATAGCACCTTTCCAGAATTCTAATTTTGACAGCTCATTACTGGCACATCTGATTCAACAAAGATATGTGTACGGCTTGCCTGTTGAACGCATCATGAAATATCTAAACGAGATGGGAATTGACATTCCTAAGGCAACTACCCATGGACTAATTGAAAAATCAGCAGAGTTGCTTGATAGGTTAATGCCAGTACTCAAGGATACTATTTTGGAGGATGCTTATATTCATTTTGACGAAACCTATCATACTATATTAGGAGGTGATAAGGGGAGTCGCAAAGGCTACTTCTGGAGTGCATTTTCTCATCAAAACAACTTAATCCAGTTCATATACGAGAATGGCTCACGAAGCAAGACGGTGTTTACAAACTATCTGCCGAAGGATTATAAGGGTGCTGTGCAAACCGATGGATACAGTTCATATAAAGCTTTAGAAGGATGGGACTACCCAAAGGCAATACGTTTAGGCTGTGTTCAGCACTGCAAAAGAAAATTTATAGAGATTCAGGAGCAACCCCAAGCTCAAGAGATTATTGACCTGTACAATCAATTTTATAGCATCCGTAAGAAGAAGCCAAAAGAAAAGTGGAAAGAAGCTTCGCTGAAAGTATACAAGGAGTTGGAAAGGAAACTCAGAGATATAGAACGAGATCCTCAAGTATTTCCAAACCATATTTTATGCAAAGCAGCTGCATACGGCCTTAATGAATTAGAGTCCATTTATAATATCATTAAATCTACCCAATACGACCTGGACAACAATATCATTGAACGGCCAATGCGTTATATCAGCATCAGTCGGCGAAACTCATTATTCTGCGGCTCCAATGCCGGGGCAATGTAAGCATTCGGCCTCGCACGTCACAAGAGCTTAAAAGGGAGAGTGTCTAACTGTCCATAGAATCCATGGACAATTCTCACTATTCTAAGAGTTCTTCCAGTTGTGGGGCAAAAGATCAGCTAAGTCTAATGAGTAGTCATTATTGTAGACGGGTATCTTGGTTAATACGTCGGTCAGCCATTCTCTTGGGTTGACATCTGCAGCTTTGCAGCATCCAAGCAATGAATATATGACAGCAGCATTTTCGGCTGCATCATGGTTGCCACAAAACAAATAGTTTTTACGACCTAATGCCAAAGGCCTGATGGCGTTTTCGGCCAGATTATTATCAATCTTGTAACGGCCATCGAGGTGGTAGCGCGATAAGCGGTGGAAGATGTTGTATGTATATGACAGCGCCCTGCCCATTCTACTTTTGGGCAATGCCTTGGGATAATATTTTACAATCCATTTTTCAAATGCTACCATAATTTGTAGTAGCTAAGACTTGATCTGACAATTGGAGATTTTTTAAGGCATCTTTTCATGGGATGAATCTCCGGAAAGGGACTTCCTGTTTTGCAAGTCCCATTGACCATCCCAGTCAGTCGGGTTATTCCTGGCAGGTTGCTTCTCAGCAGGGCCTGCTTCCGCTTCACCTGACACCTGTAAAGATACAACATTTTGATAGTGAGTGTCCAGCATCTTCTCCTTTGTCAGATGCAAATCCTCTAAAAATGTTTGCATTGGCGTTCTGCCGTTGCAGTTCTTGCCGGAATGCGTTCTTACATTATTATACTCGTTGATCCAAAGGTCAATATCGGTTTGTAGCTCCTCCAATATGTTATAGATCTTCTTTCGAAAAGCTATGGCATAAAACTCATTCTGTATTGTTTTATGAAAGCGTTCACATATTCCATTGGTTTGCGGATGTCTGGCTTTTGTTCTGGTATGATCAATATCCTCCAGCGCTAAATATAGCTGATACTCGTGATGCTCTCTGGCCCCACAGTATTCTGTACCACGATCCGTTAAAATCCGAAGTAACGGTATGTTATACTCATCGTAAAATGGAATCACCCGGTCATTGAGTATGTCTGCAGCCACCAGTGCGTTTTTACGATCATAGATTTTCACATGAGCTACCTTGGCATAGGTAGTGCCTCTTAGAAAATATGTAATTCACTATTATTCAAGTCTCTATTGTTGAAAACTTGTTCGAATCTATTCGTCCACTCAATCATGTTTCTGTGTAAAAATGCTTAATTTCAGGATGTTGATAGTTTGAGATTCGCCTATTTTGGTTAAAACGACAAAAGATGTTCAAAAATGAGAAATAGATTCGCACAACAATTATCGATTGGGCAAAAGCCCATTGAAGAAACCTGGATCAGCCCCAAGAGCAAAAATCCCATAGATGAATTATTGGCAGCTTTGAAAGAAATCTATTGCAATAAGAAGTATAATGAGAAAATATTTAACATATTGGACAAGCACATCCGTTCAGGGAAAAAAAATACGGGTAGAAGAGGTTTAGATTTGTGGATTGTTTTTGTATTGGCCCAATTGCGCTTATGCCTCAATATCAGCTATGAAATGGTTCATAACCTGGCTAATAACCACCATACTTTGCGCTATTTGATGGGCGTTGAGCGTGAGTTTGGCTATGAGCGAATTGAATTTGAGTATCAAAATATCTACGACAATGTATCTGCGCTTAGTGATGAGATGATCACCGAACTCAATGCCGTAATATTAGAGTTTGGCCACCGTGAAGTGTTTAAAAAAAAAGAAAAAACAGCATTGCGCTTAAAGTCCGATAGTTTTGTAGTAGAAAGCAATGTTCATTTCCCAACAGATTACAACCTGCTCTGGGACTGTGCCCGGAAATGCCTTGATGCCGTATCCGTATTTTTAAAAAAATATGAGACCATTGATCAGTGGCGCAAACTGGCCAATTGGAGGTATGAGATAAAGGGTCTGATGCGTGAACTGGGAAAAGCATCAGCCAGTGGCGGCAAGAATAAAAAGGACAGGATGGTGTATGCTGCTAAAAGATACTTGACAAAAACCGGAGCGTTATTGAAAAAACTCAATGAAAGCCTCCCTGATTTCCCGGTAAACGACATGCAAGACTTATCACTTGTGATAATGATCGAACATTTTGTGCCATTGATGGAAAAGCATATTCAACTGGTTGATAGGCGAATTCTTAAGGGAGAGACAATACCCCATGAAGAAAAGCTGTTTTCCGTCTTTGAAACATATACCGAGTGGGTAAAGAAAGGCAAGTCGCGCCCCAATGTTGAATTGGGCAAGAAACTATTAATAACCACAGATCAATATGATCTCATTGTAGATTACCAAATTTTAAATGACCAACAGGATAGGGATGTTGTTATAGCACTGTCAGACAGAGTCCTAGCAAAACACACTGTGACTTCATGGAGCTTTGACAAAGGATTTTGGGCAAAAGAAAACAAGGAACTACTTCAACTAGAAGTTCCCAAAGTCGTTTTACCCAAGCTTGGGAAACTCACCAAAACAGAAAAAGACGAAGAGAGCAGCCAGGGCTTTAAAAGGTTAAAGAATAAGCACAGTGCCATAGAATCCAATATTAATGAGTTGGAAAACCGAGGACTTGATCGTTGTCCTGACCGGGGAATACTTCATTTTAACAGATACATAAGTCTGGGGGTAAGTGCATACAACCTTAAGAAAATTGGGCGACAGATACTCAAATTGAAGAAGGAGGAATACACTAATAAATTTGCAGCTTAGGGGATAATGACTTGTATTATTTGATGGGAATGGTATGCTCAATCCACTCTATTATGAATATAATTATTAATAAAATTGTGCAAAAAGCATCCTAGTTTCAATAAAATCGACAAGCAAGAGAAAAACAAGCCTATATCAGCTATAGAATTAATATAGGTTCATATCATTTTTTGCTAATTCGTTAGTTTTCTTAGAACCACTAGGTATCAATAAAGGTTTGTTGATAGATCCTGCCAACACCTTTTATAGTACCCACATAATAGGTGTCCTGAGAACCAAGATATCCCGGGTGATAGGTTTCAATTTCCCCATGTGCTTGCTTCTCTTCCTTAGCTTTCTCCAGCGCCTGTAGTTGTGATTCTGTTAGTATGAGGTGTTCCTTTGCCACTTTTTCCTCCAGAGCTTTCAAACGCTTTTGAAATGTTTCCAAATTGTGGCGAATCCAAACACATCTGACTCCTGCCTGGGAAACAATATGACCAATCTTTTTTAGCTCATTGGATACCCTTACCTGACCTAAAGCAGGGTTCTCAATAGCCAGTTCAACAATAGCTGTTTCAATAACCGGATCCATCCGATTTTTTACATTGGGTTTCATCCGGCACACTTCGGCCAGGGCTAATTCACCGCCTTCTTCGTATAATTCTTTAAACCGGTAGAAACTATCCCTGCTGTAGCCAAAAATCTTACATGCCTTTGAGACATTACCTAAATGCTTGGCTAATTCCAATAAACCTAGTTTGGTTTTGATTAATTTTGCTTCTGTATTCATGTCTGACAGTTTTAGGGGTTAACAAGTAATTTGTTGTCCAAATCAAATTTAGTTAATTCCTAACTGTCAGATTAAATCGTAGCTAGTTCACATAATTGGATATGCCAGGCGCTTGCGCAACTCTGCTCTTTGCTTATCATCCAACCCTTGTTCGTTGGCCATGGTTTCAACCTGGTAAAGTTTGCCGATTTGCGCTAGAGCATATTCAGCTCCGGCTTTGTCTTCAGCAAGGCTTTCTTCAAATTTACGGCGTGCATGCGCCCAGCATGCCAGCAGCAGAACACCTTTCTTTTGTTCGTAAATAGAATAGGCTTCGTAACCATCGGTTTGGATAGCTCCTTGGAAACCTTGCAACAGTTCAACCACTACTTTTTGAGCCCGTGAGCCTTTATCGTAATGAAAGTAAACCAGTGGCTTTATTACCGAGCGTACCATCCACAGGTAGGCTTTAACCGTTTTGTGCTTTTCGTTGTTAACAACCGGCACGGTACTTTCATCTACCTGGATGTAGTCGGATTCTTGTACCAACTCTTGTAATCGGAAGTATAAAGCACGGAGTAAATCGCAACTACCCTGGAACCAACCGTTGATGGTTGAAGCCGGTAAACTGACACCTGTTTGCTTCAACATGCTTATCTGACGATAAAACGGCAAGTGGTGCTGATATTTATTGATTAAGAGCTCTGCTAAAAGCGAAGCCCCGGCATTGCTGCGTGGTAAAGGCAAAGGAGGAAGTGCTGCAATCTGCACAGCTGGTTCTTCCTGTTCTTGCAAAGCTTGTTTAACCGCATACTTATGTCGGATAATCCGTCGTACATACAACTCTCCTGGTTTATGTTCCAATACTTCGGTTACTTCTTCACCAATACGCACCCAATTGTCATCAATACTTTCCGGTTCGATAATTTCTTCTTCCCGGCGAAGCTCTTCTGGCAAGGGCAAACGTACAGGTTTCTTTTTTGTCTTTTGTGGCTGTTTACGTTTGTAAGCCAATAACTCCTTGTCGGCCTCCTCAGCCAATGCCTCTTCTTCGGGCAATAGTTCCAGCCCGTCAAAGTCTATTTTGCGTTGGTTGGGATCGGAAGGAATAAAGCGTTCACTGGAGGCTTTCCAGAACCGGCGGCGAAACCAAGCCAGCTGGTCTGTCAGTTTATTAAGTTGCTCTGCTTGTTTTTGGATCACCTCTTCCTTTTTATGAAGAAGTGCTTCCTGCTCCTTATTTTGAGCCTTAAGAGCCTCCACATAACCATCATCTGCCTTAGCGCAAACGTGATAGTTCACAATACATCTCGTCACGCTCCTGAAGCAACTGCTGAATCAATAAATCGTTGGCTGAATCCTGGCTCATTTATCCCCTTGTGAATGATACCTAAAGATAGTAAAATCAAGGGGTACAGCCAAAAATGAGGTCTTTTTTTTAAGTGTTTTTTCGACGTTTTTTCAATCGCCTGCTTATGGGTTTTACATTGCTTACAATGGCCATCAACTCTTGCCATCCGATGGGTTGCGACAAAATGTTTTCATCGAAAGTTGGCAGCTTAAAAACACCGTTCTCCAGCTTCTTGTGGTAGATCACCAAACCCCCATGTTCCAGATGCAGGATCTTCATGATGGTCAGATTGCGATTGACGAAAATAAACACCTCACCGTCCTGCACGTTACGTTTCATAGCAGATGAAACAATGCCACTTAGCGTATAAAAACTCTTGCGCATATCAACCGGTGCCGGGTAAAGAAAGTATTGCAGCTTCCCGTGTAAATGAAACATAGGCTACAATCAATACAGGTGAACAATCGTTTTTAATAACGCCGGATCAATATGCCCTCGGACTTGCAATCGGGTACCGTTGGGAAACGTGAACTCCAAGTCGTTCACTCCTTTCACCGGACAGTTGTCCCTCGGCGCAACAGTCAAATGGGCAGCCGCCCCCGCGATTGGTTGCTGTTCCATTAATAAGGGGACAAACTCTTTGGGCGCTTCTTTTTCCCTTAGTAGTTTTTGCCAACGATAAAATGTTGATACTGCAAAATCCTGGTTGGTACAAAAATCCCGGACCGTTAAACCTGACGATAAATAATCTTGATAAAGCCTTCTAAAACTGGATTCGAAGATACGCATTGTTTTTGAAGCAAAACTAGCCGACTAATATGGACTAGACAATATGTATCAGGCCGTATGCTTACGGGGCAATGAGAACTGCTACACTATATTCTCTGGCTATTTCATGCAGATTGAACAATGTCAATACATTTTCCTATTTCAAGGACGTGATACAGCGATTAGCTGAATGTCCCAGAATGACCAACGAACAACTACGTAATCTACTCCCTGAGTAACCGTCTCCACAATGACGCATAGTTTTTTATGATAAATCTTTGAAGTTTTGTATCCATATTTTCTATAAAAAGGATGCACTATGATTTTTAATTTCACTGACCATACACGGTTCTACTTTTTCCGAGAACCTGTAGATATGCGTAAAGGAATCCATTCGCTCTATCACCTGGTTAAAACTTCGGGCAAGCAGGATGCGCTCAATGGAGATGGTTATGTATTCCTTGGCAGGACGCGTAAATCAATCAAGGTTCTACGCTGGCAAAAGGAAGGATTTGTTCTTTATAATAAGAAGCTGGAACTAGGATGTTATTCCTTGCCACAACAAGTAAGTGATGAGGCCTTTTTTGAGCTTGAGCGCGGCATACTTGATCAAATAGTTAATGGCATAAACCACAAAAGTAGCTCCAATGAACTGCGACTAAAAGCACAGTTAACGCTCTGATAATAAATAATAAAAGATGCAAAAATAGCAGGATTTTTCTTGGCGAAGTCATGCTGTTTTTGTATCTTTATATCATGACAGACAGGGAGTTAGTAGTCTTTTTGCAATCGCAAAATGATAAATTAATTGGCACCATACAATCTTTATCTCAAACCATAGAGGAGCTGACAAATGAGTTAGCTGCCTTAAAAGAAGCCATTCTGGAGAAAGATAAAGATGCTGAAAAGCTGAAGCGCTTAACAACCATAAACCTTCCTAAAAAGACCGAAAAACGTCAAAATGCCACTCCTGTTTCAGAAAACAAGCCACAGGCTCCCATCCCCAAGGAAAGAGGTAATAATGGGGCGAAACGGAAAGTATATGATAACATCGAAGAGTTTGTAGATGAAGTATTACCCTCGGATGCCAGCTTTGATGAAAAGGCTGCGGTTTACCTCTTTCATCGCGATGTGATAAGGTATGAGTATATTCCACCGCGTCTGATTAAACATATCTATCGCTGTAAAAAATACAGAATGGGTGATGACTTTTTTGAAGGCAAAGCCCCTATAGCACCTTTCCAGAATTCTAATTTTGACAGCTCATTACTGGCACATCTGATTCAACAAAGATATGTGTACGGCTTGCCTGTTGAACGCATCATGAAATATCTAATCGAGATGGGTATTGACATTCCTAAGGCAACTACTCATGGACTAATTGAAAAATCAGCAGAGTTGCTTGATAGGTTAATGCCTGTACTCAAGGATACTATTTTGGAGGATGCTTATATTCATTTTGACGAAACCTATCATACTATATTAGGAGGTGATAAGGGGAGTCGCAAAGGCTACTTCTGGAGTGCATTTTCTCATCAAAACAACTTAATCCAGTTCATATACGAGAATGGCTCACGAAGCAAGACGGTGTTTACAAACTATCTACCGAAGGATTATAAGGGTGCTGTGCAAACCGATGGATACAGTTCATATAAAGCTTTAGAAGGATGGGACTACCCAAAGGCAATACGTTTAGGCTGTGTTCAGCACTGCAAAAGAAAATTTATAGAGATTCAGGAGCAACCCCAAGCTCAAGAGATTATTGACCTGTACAATCAATTTTATAGCATCCGTAAGAAGAAGCCAAAAGAAAAGTGGAAAGAAGCTTCGCTGAAAGTATACAAGGAGTTGGAAAGGAAACTCAGAGATATAGAACGAGATCCCCAAGTATTGCCAAACCATATTTTATGCAAAGCAGCTGCATACGGCCTTAATGAATTAGAGTCCATTTATAATATCATTAAATCTACCCAATACGACCTGGACAACAATATCATTGAACGACCAATGCGTTATATCAGCATCAGTCGGCGAAACTCATTATTCTGCGGCTCCAATGCCGGGGCAATGAGAACTGCTACACTATATTCTCTGGCTATTTCATGCAGATTGAACAATGTCAATACATTTTCCTATTTCAAGGACGTGATACAGCGATTAGCTGAATGTCCCAGAATGACCAACGAACAACTTCGTAATCTACTCCCTGACAAATGGGCTCAATAAAAATATAAAATCACCCCATCAAATTAAGCGATCAATTTGATGGGGTGTTTTTTTGTTAGGGCAATCCGGAGACCTTTACCGTGCGAGCGCGAATGTTTACGGAAATTCAGGGTACCTATGTCCAAATAAACACAAAAAAAGGGACCATAATGTCCCTTTCTATAATAGTTAAAAATATTCTTAGAATTGCTTTACCAGAGAAAGAACAGACTTAGCACAGCCCTCTTCGCCACCTTTAAAGGAAAAACGAATATTGTAAACACCTGTCTTACCACAAACCCATTCAAACTCACTATACAGCTTTCCTTTATACAAGTTACTTGCTTTCAAATCCTCACCCTCAAACAACTGCATTACAACCTGTTCCGGATTGCCAGGTCCGTTTACTACATTAAATTTATACTGCGTCTTGCTGTTCAAAACAACTGAAAACCTAACATATCCTGTTTTAGTATCCTTTTTATCTTTAATAAGCTCAACAGAGAAATCTCTGATATATTGGCTATCACCCATCTCCTTCAATGCCTGTTTCAGTATATCATCCCCACATTGTGCAGAACTGTTAAATGAAAACACTCCAAAGAGAATCAATAAACTAAATAATATCTTTTTCATCGGTTGCTTTTTTTAAATTTGGTCCGGTTAGAATTGCTGTACAAATATAAGTCTATATATTAATACAATTCAGGACACTACATACTGTCTTAGTGCTTTAATCTCTTTGACAATGGCCTTTACTTGTTCAGGAGAAATATCTACATGACTAATTTCATCTTGAATAATAATCAATTTACCATCTTTTTCAATCGTCTGAGGCTCTCCTATTTCTGTTGTAATCTTAACGCCCTCATAAGTATCCTTTAACAATTCAATTCGAGTGGCTAATTCAGCAAAATTAGGATCGTTTGAATAGTTATTTAGGATGATCATCAATATATTAATTATATCCTTCTGCTCAGCCATTCGTGTAATCAAATCCACATTATTGGTTTGCTCAATAACGTTAGCTGAAATATACAAACCTTCTATCCAAGCTCCAGTAACAATAAGTGCAGAAACATTACTTCTGTTCTGATTGCGTAAGTAATTATCCATTTTATTGAAACTGGAAATAGATATCTCCATTAACGAATCCAAATTATTGCTATTAGTAGCAATTCGCTTTAGAGAATTAAAATCAAAAAATTGTCCAACTTTGATTCCTTCAGCTAGACTTTTAATAGCAACCAGGTAAGAAACAACGATCGTATTTTTATCAAATGTATTAATATATCCTAAATCAGCGCTATATACACCTAAATTAAGTGCACGCTTATAACCTGTATTATAATTATCTATCTGCTCAGTACTATTTAAAATCTTTTGCGAAAACTCAACACCCGTAGACTTTATTAAATTAGCCATTTCAACAGGCGAAGAAATATTCTGAATAACATCACCAATAACTTCTTCAGATAATTCTAGTGGGGCATCACTTGCCAGAGAGTCACTAAGTGTCAACTCATCATCCGATGATTTTCCACCTTTGTTTGATGATCCTGAACAAGCAGAAAAAAGTTGCAGTCCAGCCAGTATCAATGTCAGGTAAGTCAATTTCTTTAACATGATCTTCATTTTTAATTTTCGGTTGAAAGTAATTATACTCAGTAAGCAATGAAAAAGTTACTTTTTAATTAGCTTTAATTCACTTAAAAAAAATAGCAATTTTTTTAATAAATCATAGTATAGCACCACATACATGAATATTGTCAATAACCATACAACAGTAATATTAAACCAAAGGGTATCATAAAAACGTCCACCAAAAAATTTCACTGGTGCCAGAAAATGCGTCCTAAAGTCTATATAATTAGAGGGCTCAGGTACTTGATAAATGGGATCCACAACTTGTACCAACTTATCTCCATCACGCAATATCTTATTCTTCTCAAATACTTTTCGAACAATCTCAGAGATAGTTTCATTAAAGTATTCGTCTTTTATTCGATTAAATCGCTCCTTATTATTTCGTTCATTGGTTGATATAAATTTATCAACCATCCGATTAGCCTTTACAAACTCCTGATTATAATGATCTTTAAGAGCACTAAGATAGGCTTCAATTTCAGACGCAAACTCAGGGGTAAATTGAGCCGGGACAATTTGCTCAACTTTATCAAAACCTATAGACTCAACCCGTTTTATTTCTTTTGAAATTTCATTTTGAAGTAACGCAATATCAGCTTCAAATTGAGCATTTCCATCATCACCACTCAATAGAAAATGCTGCCTACATTTGTTGAGGATTTCCTCCAATTCTGGCACATAATATACCTGCTTATAATCAGCCTTACTTTGAGCTAACTCAAAATCAAATAAATTCTTTTGAAAATTATTGTGCTTAAATAAATGCACCATCAATCCTTCGTAGATGTATCTGGACGGCATAACCTCTGCGACAAGTGGTACTTTATCTACACTTGTAAAATCTTTATTTAATTTATCAAATGTAAACATTGCCCCTCCCAATACCATTTGGGGAATCATCAGCAAAGGGATCAGAATATAAATAGTAATGATTGAATTAAAAGATGCTGATATAATTAACCCAAGAATATTGGCGAAGGCTGATACTGAAAACAAGGCCAACCAAAATTCGAAGGTAAAACCTTTAATCCCTAAAATATAGTTACCTACTGCCACAAAAAGACCCATTTGGATAGCAGACAAAGTAAATAATAATAAAATCTTAGAGGCTAAATAGCTAGATCTACTCAAGTTTAGGAATGCCTCGCGTTTTAGTATTTTAGCATCTTTAAAAATTTCTTCAGCACTAACAATTAAACCAAAAAACAAAGACACAATAATACCCATAAAAATATATGGGGGTATATTTTCATTATCTCTATATATGTATACATTGGACTCCGGATCCACTATATACCGGATTAGATACGCCAAAATAAACCCTAACAAGGGGGCCTCCATAAGATTCAATAATATGTACTGCATATTACTTACTTTGGAGAAAAAATCACGCAATGTATAAATTTTAAACTGTCTAAACCACGAAGGTATTTTCAGTGACTTAGGAGGAGTAGACTCCACTTTTCCAATTTTTGGAAGAGTAATGTTTTCGTTATAGTACCCATGCCACTCTTCAGGTGAGGTTTTCCTCTTATTGGTATAATTTCCGTATTCATCAATTACATTGGCATCGATGATATTAAAAATCAATTCCGGATTAAGGTTTCCACATGCTGTACATTCACCGACATCACTATTAATCTGGGCATCCAGGCGTTTGAAATAAATCAGCGACTCACTTGGATTTCCATAAAACACAGGAAAACCACCTGTGTCAAGAATGAACATTTTATCAAACATTTTATATATGTCCGATGAGGGCTGATGAATAACCACAAAAATCAGCTTACCTTTCAGAGCTAATTCACGAAGTAAATTCATGACATTCTCTGAATCGCGAGAAGATAATCCTGAAGTAGGTTCATCAACAAATAATATACCTGGCTCACGAATAAGCTCTAAGGCAATGTTTAATCGCTTTCTTTGTCCACCACTAATCATTTTATTCAGTGGGGACCCTACCTTTAAATCTTTACGCTCAAATAACCCCAAACTGGTCAATGTACTATTAACCAAATCGGTAATTTCTTCTTCAGTTTTATCTCTAAAACAAAGCTTAGCATTGTAATAAAGATTCTCAAAAACAGTTAGCTCCTCAATTAAAAGATCATCCTGAGGAATATACCCAATAACTCCCTCTACTTTTTCACGCTCCTTATGAAGATTGTATCCATTGATAAGAACTTCTCCTGACGTAGGAGATTCAATACCTGACAGAACATTCAGAAGAGTCGTCTTCCCTGCACCACTAGCTCCCATAATACCAATCAGCCGTCCTTGCTCCTCCGAAATATTGATATGTCGAAGTCCAATTCCACCTGACTTAAATTGGTACTTAACCTCCTTTACTTCATAGGCAATTTTGGAGGCTGTTGAATCTGACAAGAAATGTCCGACCACATCAGTATAGTACACCGGCTTTCCCTTAGGAAGTTTAATAAAACTACCTTTCGGAAACAGATAAATCCGACGATTATTAATCTGAAGGCCATTCAAAAAGAGATCTTGATCTCCGGTATAACGAATAAAATATAAACCGGCACTTTTAACCCGTAGGATATAAATATTCCCATTTAAAGCTCCGGATTGAATGTGCTTTGCTTCAGCAAAGTTTGGCAACTGATCATTAACAATCAGAATGTCATCATAATCAAGCTTAGCCATCTCATCATTTACAACAAATGCTTCAATGGCAGCCATTTCTTCCTTTGCAAGTTTAAAAACATCGGCCACCGTATTAATGATGGCCATGCGTTGATCAGTAAACTTACGATCGGCGTTCACCAATTCGTACAGCCTAACCAATACAACAACTTTTTGCTCCTTATTAAGCTGCTTGTTAATTTTTTTACATATACCCAAAATTTTTACAGAATCTTTCATGGAAGTAAGTTGGACCTTACTTTCATCCTCCTCGCTATTTCTGGATAACCTGGAAACTCGTTTTTCTTCAGAATGTTTCAGAAAAAGTGCATAGTATTCTTCAACAGAATCCGCTGAAAGTTGCTGTTTTAAAAACGTTCTGACATATTCTGTTTCATTTGATTCGACACCACCATCTTGTTTGGCAATCAAACCAAAAAGTTGCATTAACGCTTTTAGAATTTCTTCACTCATATCTTAGGTTTCGAAGGAACGAGATAATATCAATTAGTCGGTATAAACAACATAATCGAATGGAATATCAACAATGTCAGCGTACTCCTCACCAGCTTCTAACATATCCTCTTCTTCTTCATGATAATGCCACTTGATAACGACTTTATTACCATTTTCAACAATTTCTTCGAATTTAAGAAGGATATCCAGAATAACTTTTGAAGAAGCCGTATTAAAGTACTCCAACTTAAACACAAATTCTGTAGAATCATTAGGACCTTCTGCATAACCATCAATCCAATCCAAAATTGGCGTATAGAACATGTTTACATCCTCAGGCAATGATCGTCCTGAAATTTCGAAATGCCCCTTTTCTTTATCAAGAATTACATTCGGGGTATCATCAGTTCCCTTAATGTTTATTACTTCCATGTTTTATAATGATTTAATTTCTTTTTATTGTTGATGTTAAAATGAAAAAGCTTACCTCATTAGTTAACTCCTTAAATTGATAAGATAATTTGCTGCCAGTTTTCTTCGCAATATCTATAAAACCAAGCCCGGCACCTCCCTTATCAGAAATACGCCCCTCTTTCATCTGCTGTTTATACAACGCAGAAAGACCTTCTTTATCCAGACTATTTACCAGCTCTAAGTTCTTCTGCAACTCAGGAATTTTCTCATTCTTAATCACATTTCCGGTGATAATATTGTAGCTTTCTGCGCCATGACTAACCATTACAATACCTCTTCTTTCATCTTCTTCCTCTTCGGACAAAGAATCAGCATGTTTGCTAATATTTTGAAGACATTCAACCATGACGTTGAAAACTTTACGCTGTACCGTATTTGATTCGGCACTTTTAGCCAGGCTTCTCTCGGTTAATGAGGTAAATGTTTTGGTTATTTCTTGTGTCACCTCGCCCTCATAAACCAGGTTAATTTCGTTGGTCTTCATAGATTTATACATCTGATATGCAAAATCTAAAAAGCCTTGATTTTCTTTTATTTTATCCATAATAACCTAGTGCTTTAAGCTGTAAATATAGTTACAATTCAATTCCTATCAATAAAACATCATCAACTTGTTTAAAATCACCCATCCACTCATAGAAATCTTCGGCAAAATGCCTTCCAAAATGTGCCATTGTATGGGTTGGATCCTCTTCTAGCGCTTCGCGCATTCTTTTCGACTGATATTTCCGTCCATTAAGTCCCCCCACTTGATCGGGTAATCCATCGGAGAAAATAAAGAATTTATCTCCTTTTTTATATTCAATTACATTGTTTTCAAAATCCTTTTCAATTTTCTTTCTCAACGGAATACCCCCGATTCCTTTGCGAGAGCCCTTATAAACAGTTAATTCACCATCTGACAAATAGAACAGAGGATTGTGCGCGCCTGCAAATTGCAACTCATTGGAATCCAAATCAATTTTACAAAGTGCTAAATCCATACCATCGCGTCCATTTGCTCCTTCCTGATCTTGCCGCAAGGTACGACGAACTTCCAAATGCAGTTCATCCAAAATTTCCGCAGCACTCATGCTTCGCGAAGAATTAACAATATTATTCAGCAGAAAATAACCAATAAAAGATAGCAATGCGCCTGGAACACCATGACCAGTGCAATCGACAGCTGCAATATAAAAGTAGTTATCCTTTTTAAACAACCAAGGAAAATCACCACTTACAACATCTTTAGGACGATAGAAAATAAACGATCGTGGGAAAAATTGCTGTAACAGATCCGTATCCGGAAGTATGGCGGTTTGAATGCGTTGGGCATAATTGATACTATCAGAAATTTTCTTATTCTTTTCTTTAATCTCCTGCTCAATCTGCTTAAATTCGGTCATATCATGGGCCACAAACAATACAGATTCTAGCTCCTTTTCTTCATTTAATTCAGGAATGGCCTTAATCTCCATAATTTGAGTCCCATTTGGCCCGGTAATTTCTACTTCTGATATAGTCTGTTTTAACTCTTCTCTAACTTCAGATAGCGATTCTAACATATATTGAAGGAATCTTTCATCCACTTCTAAATCTTTAACACGCTTCTTAATGATCTCGGAAGAAGGTACACCAACAAATTGTGCTAGCTGTGGATTCACATAGACAAGTTTACCCATCGGATTAATACGAATAATCATATCAGGTGAATTCTCAGATAGGGATTGCATTCGACTCTTCATGCGCTCCTCTTTCTCAGCTCTTTTTCTCTCAGTAATATCCTGTGTATTGAAAATTATGCCTCGAATGGCAGGATCATGTAACAAGTTTTTACCTTGTGTTTCTAAAAATAGTTTCTCCCCATTTTTTTTGAGATACGTATACTGGGCGATTTGCTCCCCCCCCGGTGTTTCTAATAAATACTGAAACAAATTATTAATTGTTTTATAACCCCTTGGGGTTAACAAATCGGGATCCATTCCTTTAATATCGTCGGCATCTTGATAACCCAAAATCCGTTTCACTGATGGACTTTCAAATATCAATTCTTGATTTTCATTATAGATTGAAATAAACTCAGAAGCATTCGTTAGTAATGCTTCTAATCGCTTTTGGGCGTGCTCAACTTCTTGAATTTGGGATTCCAATAATTTATTTGACCGCTCCAACTCTTCTTTGGCTTGAAGCATTTCAGCAGCATTTAACTGAAGTTGCTTCTCATTCTCCTTTAAGGTCACAGTCATCTCTTGCGACTCCTGAAGTAGCGACTCCGTTTTTTCGTTAATCCTTAAGTTATAAATAGTACGACCAATCATACTACTCAATTCTTCGGCATAAAGAAGCACATGCTCCGGCAGCTCATTCTGCAAATAGGCAATTTCAAAAACACCTTGCAAGATATCATCCTGCAAAAGAGGTACGATAATCAAACTCCTAGGCTTACGATCCCCTAATATTCCAGAAGTGATGGTAAAATAATCATCTGGAATTTCAGTCCGATAAATCATTTCCTTTTCATAGGCAACTTCACCAACTAAACCAAGTCCAATAGGAAGTATATCTTTTTCATATCTTTTGCGATTGTAGGCATAGGTAGAAACATTAACTAAACTTTTGTTTTCCAACAAGTACAATGACCCTTGAATACCTCCGGAATACTCAATTATCCCCCTAATGACATAATCCGCAAGTTCATTAATTTTAGTAAAGGATCGTAGAATATCAGAAATTTGATCCTTTCCTTTGGTAATCCAATTAAAAGCCTCTTCTTTTTCCTTAGTTTTCTTTAGATTTTCCCCTAAATTTAATAGCGTTTCAGAAAGTCTATCTTCACTTTGAATATTTATTTCATCAAGCTGCCCGCTTCCAATTTTTTCAGCAATGTCTATATTATTTTCAATTTTTTTTCGAAGTACTTTAATCTGTGTGATTAATTCTTGAGTCCGAATTTTATTATAATTCAAAACCCCGACTATAAGGAGGGGAAGTGAAAGAACGATTACATCAACAAACCAGACCAAAAAGCTCCTGTGAATCTTAATTAAACCATTCAAAGAGAAAACAGTGTCTTGAAATGCAATAAATCCAGACCAAACAAGAAATAATACCATAATAAGTCCTAGAGTAAAAACATATCGCTCATACTCCTTTAAAATAGATAGAGAAAAATAAGGACTTACTGTTTTAATAAACTTTGACATATTAACGTAATCTCCAATTATTTATGTTCTAATTGTAATACTACCTCTTTCCATACTTGATCAATTGCTTCATTTTTAAATGTGGCAATCTCTAAAACGAACCTTCTTTTTTCATCCAAAACCAACGGAAGTACATATATGAATTTGGGTTTGGAACGCCCTATTGCAGATTGAATCTCCATATATTCCTCTGGTATATCCTTCAGCATAATAGGTTGATTATCTAATAAAGATTGCCCATGAATACCTTCGCCGATTTTGATTGAATCAATCGCAAAATCCTCACCAATTCCTAAGCGAAAATGTACATTAAACAATTGATCATCGAAACTAAAAACATAACCAATTGCAACACCCACTTCAAAATACTTTTTTAAAAGTGAAATCAACGCTTCAACTATAACTTGAGTAGTATCGTTGGATACCACAATTTGAAGTATATTCTCAATCAAAACCTCCCTACTAGTCAATAAATCTTTACGATTAATTTCCAGCACTTTATATTCATTTAGTTTATCCCTAAGAATACTGATTTCTTGTTTAAACAAAGATTCTTGGGAATTAAGGCTATTTTCTAATTTATTACTCAATACTTTTGATTTTCGATTAATAGAAAGTAAAAGATAGACCAACCCAAGAACAAACAAAAATGAAAGCACCTCAAAAACAAAAAAACCAAGAGGTAAATAAACATCAAATAACAGATATTTTAAGATTACCAAAAAAATGATGATTGACCCTAAAAAGTAAATATATCTTCTAATTGATTGCATGATTAATTTATATAGTTATTTGATTCAAGAAAAATATAATCTCCTCGGGAGAGTATATTCTATCTGGCTTAAATAATCTCAAAGCACTTTTAGGCATTGTATCAACCTCACACGTATCAGGATTTTGCACGATAGTAAAACCTTTTTTATCAGCTACGTTTTTCATCCCTTTAGCACCGTCCTTATTCGCACCCGTTAATAGTATGCCAATCAACTTATTTCTATACACATATGCCGCTGAAGATAGAGTATGATCAATGGCCGGTCTGCTGTGATTAAGAGGCTCCTCAGTTGATAATGAAAAAGTACTATCATACTCCACAAATAAATGATAATTTGAAGGAGCTAAGTATACCTTTCCAGGACGAATTTTAACTTTATCAAACGGTTCTACAACTTCAATTTTTGACTTTAAATTTATACCTTCCACTAGTCCAGAACGTACATGTTTCAAACGATGCAAGCATAAAATAATGGGCAAAGGAAAATCCGAACGTAATTTTGACAGAATTTTCGTAACTACAGAGAAGCTTCCTGCGGATCCTCCTATAACTATAGCTTTATAAGGTAACTCCATTATTATAATTAATCGGTCAAAAATTTATACTTCCTATAAATACTTTCTTTTTCATCGATACATTCAAACCGCTTTAAGAAATGATTTGGCAGCCTCTCCATTATCCCAAAACATACAATCCCTCCAGCTTTTGTATTTTTATCGATATGCTCCATCAAATTGTCATGGTAAGCCTTATTGTAATACAACATCTTATTCCGAAAAATAACGATAGATGCCTTTGGCTCCTTTTGTTCAGAAGGAAAAAACCCATACTCCATTTCGACACTTTTCAGTAAATCTTTTTTAAAGCAAACTTGATTACTCTCCTTCACAAAATAGTTCTCCAACTTAGAACTACCTTCAAAGCGCTTATAGTTATAGTTATTGGTTTCAACCTTTTGACTAACCATGAATCCATTTTGAATGCGCTTAATTGATTCCATAGAATTATGACTAGTAATTATTTGTAATTGCCCGGATAAGCCACATTCTTCGATTAATATCAAGAAACTGTATAACTCCTCGCCTGATAAAATCCCAGGTATCAGAACTTTGCAGCCAACACTTAACTCAATTTCGGCATCATTAATTAACCCTCTTAATTTCCTCCAATAACCAGGATCTCGAAAGAGTTCCGTAGCAGCAATACTAAACTGCTCATTTACTATGTCTACAAAATGTTCATCTTCTAACATTGTAATGAACTGTTGTGTCTTACGAATAGAACAGTTTTCATAAAGTAATGCTAATCGCCGTTTAAAAAAAGAATGAGTCATTTCATCATATGGCAAATTAGTTATAGCTACTAACCGTTCCGCCAGTTCTTTCAATTCAGTTATGCTATAATTTAAGGCCATTTATTGATATTTAAAATGGAATACGTTATTTTTAACATAAAATGGTTCATTCTTAGTGAACTTCGTTTTGAAAAAACCTGTTAAGCCTTCATGATTACCCAATAAAAGAATACCACCTTGATGTAAACGATCATAAAAAAATTGGAAAATTTTTGTTTGAAGAGAGGTGTTGAAGTAAATCAATACATTACGACAGAAAATAATATCGAATTTATTGTAAACAGGCAGCTTTTCCTGAACTAAATCATGCTTTAGAAATATAGGATTTTCTTTAATAAAATCCTTAACCGTCATCGTATCATCTTCTTCTGAAACCTCATAGTATTTATCGATTTCAACCTTACAAATCTCTCCAATCGGGCTTAAAGTCAGTTTGGAGTTAAAGGTATCAATGTGCTTTCTATTGAAGCGATACCGATACGTCCCCGATTTAGCTTGATTAATCATTTTTGAATTCAAGTCAGTGGCATAAATTTTACTACGATCTAAAAGTCCGAGCTCATTTAACATGATTGCATTTGAATAAACTTCCTGACCTGAACTACACCCGGCATGCCAAACATTAAGTGACGGCCGATTCTTAAGCAACGGAAAAATCTTTTGATAAAAGGCAATCCATATATCTGGATCACGAAACATTTCAGTAGTATTGACAGTTATTTCTTCAACCAACTGCTCAACAAAGTACTTATCTGTACGCGTCTTTTCAACCAACTCATCCATGGTGAGCTGGTGGTCATTTAAAATTTTCTGCAATCTACGATGAATTGAATTATCAGAATAATCGCTAAAATCATAAGGGGTATGTGCTTTTAATTCGTTTAAATACGCTTTAACATCCATCTCCTCAAAGCTTTTAGTTGAATACTAGAATAACTCTACTTCAACATTTTGGATAAAGGCCGTATAGGAATGATCATCACCAACTTTAGCTTCTGACAGCAAAAATAAAACAGCCACTTCTTCACCTATCTTATTTTTTATCGGTGCCTCTCGTCGTTCTCCTATTATCTTATCCTTATCGCTAGATACGAAAGCAGAAATGAATTCATCATTTTGCACTGTAGCCTTCGAAAATAAAAATTCTACATGATTACCTAAGACTTCACTACGATCAAATCCCCAGAGCTTTTCCGCAGCAACATTGAAAAATTGAACAATTCCTTCTTTATCGGTAGTAAGAATAGCATCCAAAGCACCTTCCAGTGTCTTTTCATTGCGAATTTTAACAGCTTCAACTTCTTTAAATTGTTCTGTAATTTCTTTCTTCGCTTCCTCAAGCATAATACCTAATTCTTCTTTACTATGCTTTAATTCTTCTTCCATGGTTACTTGCTCAGTAATATCATTCTCAAGACTTAATATCTTGACAATTTCACCTTCATGATCAATTACAGGCGTATATGTGGTTAAAAGAAAAATTTCATCCCCCATTTTCGTCCTTCTCCTAACACGACCTTTAAAATTATGGCCATTACGGAGGTCCGTTAATACCTGATCGAGTTCCTCTGCATCGTTCTTAAAGACAAATATTTTAATATTTTGCCCTTCTATCTCTTCAGGTTTATAACGAAAGGTCTTTAAGAAATTTTGATTAACAGAGATCAAAGTACCATCGGTTTCAAATTCAGAACTAATAGCAGCATGATCAATTGCTTCAAGTATCCCTTTCATCTCCACTTCTCTTCTATCACTTTCCTCTTGTGTTGCTTGCATCTCCTCAAGACTTTGGCGTAACTCCTCCTCTTGTTGTGACATTCGCTCAGCTTGATTCTGAGTTTCCTTTAAGAGTTTATTCGTTTGAATATTATTTTGTACTGAGGAAATTGTCAAGGCGATACTTTCGGCGGTCTTTTCAACAAGCTCAATTTCAAACTCTTGTAAAACCTGAAAGGTCGCCATTTCAATGACACCAAAAATCTCATCATTCGTTTTTAAAGGAACAAGAAGTAATGAACGTGGATTTGCTTCGCCTAAACCTGAAGTAATATTTACATAGTTATTAGGAATATCTGTCACGTAAATGGTTTCTTTTTCAAGTGCACAACGACCAACTAATCCTTCAGCCCACTTAATATGCTTATCTGCAAATTTTTTTCGCTCAAAAGCAATGCAGGCTGTTAATTCAAAATGAGTTTCTGCAACATTGGACTTATTCAATAAATAGAATCCAGCCTGATTAATTTTCATATAATCCACCAGATACTTTAGAATATTATAACTCAATTTTTCAATGTTATCATTTTCTTTCCGCAGCAACTCCCCAAATTGCGCCACACCCTGTGTTACCCAATTTCGTTGCTCTTCCTCAATTCTTCGCTGTTCTTCATCACTTTTACTTTTAATCAGATAATCTCTCAACCGAAGTAAAGATTTTGCTAATTTATCTTTACTTTCATTTAATGGAAGTTCACCTTCAAAATTCCCTTCCCTCAAATTATCAACAAAGTCAAGAACAAACTTAGACCTTCTAGATTCTTGTTTTAAATGTTTTGTTTGATTACTTATGACTTGAGCAAAATTACGCGCAACAAAAAAACCTATTACTCCAGAAATAAGCGGTAAAAATGTTGCCAACCAAAGGCCAGGGAAGGACATATACAACTTCAAAAAAGTTGGATATTCTCCAACATTTTCAAATCTTGAAAGAGCTAATAATAAAAAAAAGATAAACAGAGCTAATCCGATGACGAATCCTCTAAAGGTATAGGTACTTCTAATATTCTTCACTTTCACTTTCTTCATATAAAACAGTATTAATTACAAACTGTTTAACCAATTAGAGGTCTCAATTATTTCCCAAATTGAGAAATTAGGTAAGGTGCTACTTTATCCAATGCTAAGATCTTATCAGCCGCATCAAGCTTAATAGCTTCCTTCGGCATTCCAAAAACCACAGAGGAAGCTTCATCTTGCGCAATAGTATGGGCCCCAGATTCCTTCAATTCTAATAAACCCTTTGCCCCATCATTACCCATTCCTGTTAACAATATACCGGTGGCATTATTACCGGCATATCGGGCAGCTGAACGAAACAATACATCCACTGAAGGTCGATGCCTATTTACTAAGGGGCCCTCTTTTACATCAACGCTATATTCTTTCCCAATACGTTTTAACAACATATGTTTATTACCTGGTGCAATAAGAACTCTTCCTTGATATAATTTATCGCCATTTTCAGCCTCTTTAACCTCAAGTCCGCAGATGTTATTTAAGCTATTAGCGAATGACTTCGTAAAACCCTCCGGCATATGCTGAACAATTGCAATACCAGGCATCTTGTCCGGTAAATTTTTTAAAAACTGGCGAATAGCTTCAGTACCGCCGGTAGAAGCTCCTAAAACAATAATTTTATCAGTATCAATAATGCGTTTAAAGGCAGTAACCTTATCAAGCATCACATCAGCAGAATACTTAGGTTTAACAGTTTGAACAGTAGGAGTAGCAATTTGACGACGCTTCAGCTTCACTTGCGAAGCAGCCTTAACTGCATCACAAAGCAATATCTTGGATTCATTAATAAATTGAGCAGCGTTCATCGCAGGCTTTCCGATTATCTCACTTGCACCATATTCAAGAGCTTTCATAGCAACTTCTGTTCCTTCTGTTGTAAGACTAGAAATTACGACTACAGGAATTGGATGCTGTGACATTATTTTACGTAAAAAAGTTAATCCGTCCATCCGTGGCATCTCAATGTCCAGCGTAATTACATCAGGAATTTCCTTCATAATTTTTTTCACTGCAATAATTGGATCAGCAGCAGTACCCATCACCTCAATATCTGGATCAGATTCTAAGATAGAGGACAAGCTTTGTCTAACTACTGCTGAATCATCTACTACAAGAACACGAATTTTCTTTTTCATTCATCAAATTTTTTAATCCAAACGATCTACTCAAATTGATCTATCAATTATCCGCTTAATATACCCTTTTTTCTAAAAATTTATGCCGTACCTCCCCAGTATCGGTAAAAAATAAGATCTTTCTTCCTCTTTTACCCCCGGTACTAGAGGCTACAATAGGGATCTTCCTTTCTTCTAACATCAACCGCGCCACACGTATATTTCGCTCACCGATTAAGGTAGAATTACCAGTACTAGCCTCTAATAACTCTCCTCCACCAAAAATTTTGGCTTGCAAATCTTTAATATTACTACCTAAATATAACATTCGTTCCAGGAGCTTATCAATGGCAATATTACCATATTTGGGAGACGCCAAATCATTACCATTCCAGTTAGGTAACATGTAATGGTTCAGCCCTCCATACTTTAGCCTTTTATCCCATAAACATATTCCAACACAGCTTCCCAGTATAGTTTTAATAACATATGGTTCCCTACTGACAAACAATGAAGAAGGATATAGAAAATGTTGTAAATACTTATTTTCCATTTAACTCTTCTTAAAAAATCTCATCACCTTCATCGAAGAAAATATCATTTCCTTCTCCACTAAAACCTTCAATTATGTTTTTTGCTTCGGGTAGATTGACCGTAAATGTAGATCCTTCTCCCTTTTGGCTTTGAATTTCAATATTACCTTCCAAAACATCCAAGAGAGCTTTTGTAATGGATAATCCAAGGCCATGCCCCCGGTTGATAGAGTTGATTCCAGAATCGAGACGTTTGAAGCGCTCAAAAATAATCTTCTGATTCTTTTCTGATATGCCAGTTCCAAAATCCTGAACTGAGGCGTTTAATACATCATCATCAACCCACAACTTAACAATAACCTTGCTATCTTTATAACTATACTTTAATGCATTATTAATCAAATTACTAAGTACCAACTTAAGTTTTTCAGAGTCAGTCTTAAAGTAAAAATTCTTACCAAAACCGTGTTCGATGTTAAACTGGGTTTCGATATCAATACCCATCTTTCTGGAAATGATATTAAAAGAATCAATAACCGTTTGAACAAGGCTACGAATATTTACTTTCGTAATATTAGGAGCAATTTCACCGGCTTCAATCTTCGCAGCTACAAAAATATTTCGAAGCTGAAAATCCAAATTAAAGGCTTCACTATGAATTAATGCCACCATCGAAACGACTTTCTTCCAATCGTTTTTCTCAACAGATAAAATGGCTTTAGATAACCCAAGTATTGAGGTAAATGGATTTACAATTTCATTCGAGATATTGGAAATAAAATGACTCTTAAGCGCCTCAGATTCCTTAAGCTTCTTAGTTACGCCCTGAAAATCTCTTGATAATTCAGTCAGTTCGTCATCTAATTTTTTTCTCTCTTCCAGTCGTAGTCTTAATTCGCGTAAAAGCTGCCTATCCGATAGATTGCTCATGATTTATAATTTATATTCCGGACTAATTTATACTTTTCTAAATATTGTAGGTTTAATATGGCTTAGTGGCACATTCATTCCTGATAAGGATTCAGAATGTCCAATAAAAAAATAACCTCCAGGTTCCAAATAATTGCATAATTTATTAATAACCTGCTCCTGCGTAGCCCTATCGAAATATATCAATACATTTCGACAGAAAATAACTTTGAACTTCTCATTCACATCATAGTAACTATCCATCAAATTCACGTACTTCAAGGCTATATTTGCCTGAAGCTCTGGCTTCACTCTGACTGTTGGTGAGGTCCGATCTTTACTACGCAAAAAATACCTCTTCTTAAATTCTAGAGGTATCAGTCCAATTTTTGATTCATTATAGACTCCCTTTGCTGCTGCACTCAATACTTTGTTGGAAATATCCGAGCCTAAAATAGAAAAATTGAATGTGGGAGTAGTTCTTTTGAATTCATTTAAAACGATTGAAATAGTATAAGGTTCCTCGCCACTTGAACAACCTGCACTCCATATTCTGAAAGGCAGGTTATTATGTGATCCGTTATACTTAGCTAATATTTCTTTTTGAAGAAAATCAAAATGCAAGGGTTCTCTAAAAAAATCTGTCTTATTAGTTGTAACAACATTAAGAAAATTGAACAATTCATTTTGTTGACCTTCCTTGCTAAAGAAATAATCTTTATACTCAGTATAAGAGTTCATATTCAACTCTCGAATGCGCTTTAAAAGCCTCCCTTGTAACATCACACGCTTAATCGGAGGCATTTTAATACCATACTCGTTATAAATGAAGTCACTAAAAGCCTGAAAATCTTTTTCAGATAGCTCTGCCTTAAAAGCATCCAGATCTTTCTTTAGATGATTATCCATTTTCTCCTCGAACATCGACATGACTATTTATCGTAATAAATCACTGTAATTCTCCGATCATCTTATCCATTGCTACTATATCAGTATCCGAAAATACCTTATTGGCATTTAATATCATTACCAGCAGGTCCTCTGTACGATACGTCGCTGATATATATCCAGGCTTATAGTCATCTTCAATCTTCCTAACTTTTTCTGGATCTGATTCAAACACATCAGAAACATTATCTACAAGCACTCCTATCTTAAAAAATTCTCCTTTACGTTTTTCAATTTCGAGAACAACAATGCATGTTTGAGGTGTAATATCAATTGATCCCAAATTAAATTTTCGTGCCGCATCAATAACTGGAATAACTTGATCGCGATGGTCTATCACCCCTTTAACAAATGGCAAACTCTCTGGCACAACCTTAGGCAATATGTACTCTTTAATTTCTTCAACTTTTTCCACATGTATTCCAAACGTATTGTTTGCAACTGAAAATGTGAGATATGAGTTTATTTCCTGATCCATTTTATTACTAGTTTATTTTTCCACCTCTTGAACACATTCGACCAAATCGATAACATGAATAAAATCCTCACCCCGATAAACGGATCCAATAAAAGTATTTATGATTCCACTATTTCCATTAAAAACGGATTCCTGAAGGGTCGCTAAATCCATATCAAATACCTCCTTTACTCCATCTACCACAAATCCTATTAAAGAGTCTGTTTTACCATCATCAGAGACAACAATAATCGCTGTGTCCTGAGTATTCTCGATTACATCAACTCCCATCATTACTCTCAAATCAGCAATTGGAATGATATTTCCATGCAGATTGATAACTCCAAGCAAATACTCTTTTACATTAGGTACATTAGTATATTGTCCAAATTCAAGTATATTACGAACTTTCAAGGTATCAAAAGCAAATACTTCTTTGTTAATATAAAAAGAAATCAAGGATGTCATTTGTTCTTTCATAATGTCTACTCTTAAGAAGTCCTATACTTTTTCATGGCATTAAGATGAATCAGGCGATTTGTGTCAATAACCATGGAAATAGTACCATCACCCATTATAGAAGCACCAGAAATGGTTTCCTGTTTTTTAAGGAAGCGTCCCATTGCTTTTACCACTGTTTGATACTCTCCAATAACCTGATCTACCATTAATCCGACCTTACGATCTTCATATTTAACTAAAATCAACTGCTCAGATCCGTCTTTTTTGGCCGTTTCATTAAAGGTCTCACGCAAATCTATATATGGAAATTGCTTTTCCTCAATAGTAACCACATGATTAAATGTTGATCCAAATTTTACGCTATCCATAGCATGAATTTTCTCAATATTAGCTATAGGAATAACATACTGATTATTTGCAACTTTAACAAGAAGCCCGTCAATAATGGAAAGTGTTAATGGCAATTCTAGAGTTAAAGTTGTTCCCTTGCCCACTTCAGAATCGAGAGAAACCTCTCCTCTGATCTCCCCAATCTTTTTCTTTACCACATCCATGCCAACACCACGACCAGACACATCAGAAACTTGTTCTTTTGTCGAAAATCCACTTAAAAAGACCAGATCAAATATTTCTTTTTTTGATAACTCTACATTCTTATCAATCAATCCTTTGGCAATAGCCTTTTTAACTATTTGATCAGGATTAATTCCACGACCATCATCAAGTACCTTGACAATTACACTGGCTCCAGAATAGAAAGCTTTAAAGATAATGGTGCCTTTTGGCGATTTTCCAGCTTTAATTCTTTCAGCAGGAAGTTCAACGCCATGATCAACCGAATTCCGAATAATATGAAGCAATGGATCGGTCAAATGTTCAATAATATTTTTGTCTAATTCGATATCCCCACCTTCAATAATAAAATCGATATCTTTACCTAACTCTTTTGAAAGATCACGTACTAAACGCTGGAAACGCATCAATTCGCTTTGAAGCGGAATTAAACTAATTTCAAAGGCATTATCCCTTAGTTGTCGACTCAACTTCTGAATATTCTCGGCTAAAGAAAGAATTCCTGCATTACCATCTTTCTCTGCATACAAATTTAACTGAGCTTGAATGGTTACGAGTTCACTCACCAAATTAACAAGTTCATCAATTTTAGTAGAGGAAACCCTAATACTAGAAATCTTATGCTCCTTAAGCTGAACTTTCTTTTTAGATTCGGATTTGGTAAACTCCGTATTTTTAGGAACCGAAAGCCCTTTTAACTGATCTACTAAAAGCGGTTCCTGCTGATCAATGGCTTCAGAGATAATTAACTTTACATCCTCATTCTCCAATAAATTTCCAGCAGAAAGTTTAGTTATGTCAATTGAACATTCATCCTCTACAAAAATAAATACGTCCTTAATATCGTTAACAGATTCGGAAGTATTCAAAACTATTTGCCACTCTACATAATTACCTATAGGATCCAGCTCTTCTAAACCTGGCACCTTAGATGAAAAAGCCAAAACTTGAGCATTACCCATAGCATGCAGATCATCCAATAAATAAAATGGATTAGTCCCATTTCTCAAAATCTCTTCATTGGGCTTGAAATTGATTAAGAAAGTATTGGATCCATCATCAGTAATTACGTTTGGTAGCTCAACAACTTTAGTGATTTCCTGATTTGTTTCGGAAACAAGCTGAACTCTAGCAATAAAATCCTTTTGCTCCTTAATTTCTTCTGGATCTACTAAATCACCTCTATCTAAAAGATGTTTTATATGATCGATAGCCTCAAACGTCAGAGAAATAATTGTATTATCTACCTGCAACTTATCATTCCGAACTAAATCAAAGATGGTCTCAAGATGGTGAGTAAATTCACTTAAATCATTAAACCCGAACATCGCTCCACCTCCCTTCAGGGAGTGCATGGCACGAAAAATACGTTCAATAATTTCATGATTTTTCGTATCCTTCTCAAGAAGCAATAAAGCCTCTTCCAAATCGTTGATGTTATCCAGCGATTCTTCTACAAATTTAACCTTGAATTTATCAATCATCGCTTCCAGCATTAAATAAACAAACATTATTAAAATACTCCATCAAAGCTCTCTCTTCAATAGTATTCGGAACATGTGCGTCACAATCCGATATTGCCTTCTGAAATAAATTAACAACATCTGAAGTTTTCTCAACTAATTGTCTGCTTGTCAAGCCCTCCCCATCGTACAGCTCCTTATAAACCTTTTCAACAGGTAAGGCCATATCAGATAAATGGTTAAACCCAAACATAGGGCCAGAACCTTTTATGGTATGCATAGTATGAAAGATCATCTCCACTAATTTATATGGCATAAAATCTTTCGCATTATTTAATAATTCCTCTTGAATGAGGGCTAAATCACTTGAAGTCTCGCGAATAAAAATATTTCTTATTCTATCTTTCATCGCAACACTCGGGAAATAGCACTAAGCAATTTAGCAGGCACAAATGGCTTGATAATCCAACCAGTAGCACCAGCTTGCTTGGCTTCCATTTTTTTTGCAGCCTGAGATTCTGTAGTCAAGAACAAAATCGGGATGTGCTTATAAGCATCCATCTCCCTGATTTTACGAATTAACCCAAGGCCATCCAGGTTTGGCATATGAAGGTCGGTAATGACAATATCAATGTTACGACCATCTAAAAATTGAAGGGCATCTTCGCCATCCACTCCTACTAAGACATCGTACCCTTCATTCTGTAGTGTAAAGTTGACAACTTCTCGAATACTTTCAGAATCATCAACAATAAGAACTGTTTTAGCCATAATTCTAAGGATCTATTATTATTTTAATTAAGCACATTGTAAAAACCAGAATTCTTGATGAGGGTTTTCAACTCCTCTGAAAGCGAAGATGAAATAGTCATCTCCTGATTCTGATCACTATAGGTAAATTTTAATGCAAGAATAAGCTGCATGAATGTGATATCGATAGCTTCAGGATTATCGATCACAATCTCCAAGTCTTTCTCTAAATTAATACTTCCTCTCACTTCTTCAACTATCTTCTCAATATAGTTAATAATAAGCTGACCTGAAAAACGAAAGGAAACTTTTTCTTGTTCGTCAACTATCTTGATGTCGTAAGGCAACTTATCCATAGCATATTGATTAAAATTTCTCATAATTATCCAAATCCATTTCTTTATCAAAGTTAGAAAAAGGATTTGTCACTGTCGACTTTTTTTCAATGGGTTTTTCAAAAGAGGTATTATTCCCTTTCGCTTCTTTCAGATTTCCTTGATCGACAATATTTGTATCAGCGTCATCATCACCAATCTTAAAATAACTCACCGCTGCTTTTAAATTATTAGCTAGGTTTGCTAATGAATCAGAACTTTGAGTAAGCTCATCTGAAGAGGAAGCGTTCTCCTGTGTAATCATATTAAGCTGCTGCATGGCAAGATTAATTTGTTCTGCACCTGTCTTTTGCTCCATACTTGCAGCTGATATTTCTTTAATCAATTGAGTTGTTTGTTCAATATCAGGAACCAACGCTTTGGATTTATCACCGGCTTCGGTAGATACCTTCAGACCAATTTTTACCAATGATACAATCTCATCAGCAGCAGCTTTACTTCGCTCAGCAAGCTTTCGCACCTCAGCTGCAACAACTGAAAAGCCGCGTCCATGTTCGCCCGCTCTAGCAGCTTCTACCGCAGCATTCAAGGCAAGAATATTCGTTTGAAAGGCAATATCACTGATAATACTGATTTTTCCAGAAACTTCTTTCATTACCTTAGCAGCTTGTGATGAAAGATCATCAGCCACATTCACATCCTTAGCTGTTTCAATAGTGATTTTCTCAGTTTGAATGGCATTATCCGTATTTTGATCAATATTCGCAACCATCTCTTCAATAGAGGTTGAAACCTCTTCGGCCGATGCAGCCTGTTCAGCGGATCCTTTGGACAACTGAAGCGAACTAGATTTTAGCTGCGAACTATTTGAAACCAGATCATTTGCATTGTGCTTAATCGAAACTACTGTTTTTTTAAGATTTTCAGCCATATTTACCAATGCCTTGGCCAAGTCACCTATTTCATCATCTTGTTGCACATCGACTTTAGCTGTCAGATCACCATTGCCGATAGCCTGAGCAAACACAACACCCTTATTAAGGGGATGCACAATGGCCTTATACAAAACATAAGCAGTACCTGCAGAAATAATGATGATGATTAGGCTCATTATGCCAATAAACCACCTTAAAAACGAAAAGCTACTATTCGTCTTCAATAGCGCCTCATCGCTCATTTCCATATACTTATTAGCGAGCAACTCTAAATCTTCGATCAACTCATCAGCCAGATTTATCACTTCGCCCCCTTCCTGAACTTGCGGTTCCACTTCAAATAATACCATGGCGTCTTCATAGGCATCGAATGAACTTAGACTACTCATAATATACTGTTGCATTTGAAATAATGAATCAACACTATGAAACAATGAATCAACACGAGTAACATCGCCTTCTTCCCATCCCGTAACGTAACTTTTAATATCATCACGTAAGGCCGGAAAATCTTTTTCATGGAGTTCCTGAAGTTTCATTTTATCAGGGGTTCCAGATTGCTTATCAATAAATACCCAATTACGAATAAGCATTTTAGAATTAGTTACCATCCCGGCTAATTCATTTAACTTATCAGAAGAGGGAGAATAAACCTCTGTCAAAATTTTATTTTGATTTCGGCTATTCGAAATACTAGTAAAAGTCAAAATCCCATTTGCAAAGATAAAGACCAATATCACCCCAAAGCCGAGGCCCAACTTTTGAGCAATATTAAGTTTGATATTCTTCATAGTATGATCATTATAACATTATAAACTGATTGCCGAGGCCATACTTTCAAGCTTCGAACTAATTTGAAGTCCAAACTTGGCTGCATTGGCTTTATGGATTTCAAATTTAAGCTTGTCTTCCCGAATTACAAAGTTTATCATCGATCCAGAATCAGTAGCCCCTTCACTTTCGGAAATAATTAATGTATTTTTGCCCCCTACTTTATTAACTATAGTAGCAGCACTCTTCGAAAAATTCACATTGGAAGACACATAAATCACCTGACAATTTGTAACTTCTTCTGGAGACTTAAACTCCTTAATAACAACATTCTGAAATCCGAATTTTTTTCCTTCTGATTGTTTTTCCAGCCAACTAGCCATTTCTCTATCACGCACTACCCCAATTACAAAATCGCCTTGTTTAGTCTCTTCGGGCCAACCAATATAACGAATAAAATTTAGTGTGAAAACTGATTTAAATTTCTCCACCTGGGAGGTGGCAGCTAAGGGTAACATGAGAATCCCCAATAAAAACAAAATTTTTTTCATAATAATCCATCCTAACAAAAATTCAACATCTTATTAAGGCTTGGTACGGGATTTGAGAGGATTGGTTTCCTTTTTAGTAATAATTTTTAAAGTTGCTCCATTCGTAATATGGAAAACACAGAACGAAACTTCTTGGATATTCGATTAACTTTGCCGATAGACGAAAAAATATAGCGATGAACCGATCGTTACTAATTATTCACTTGCGGGAAATTTGAAATGATGAAGTATTATTCTACTCAAGCAGAGGCATCAACATTAACTAAGGAAAATGAATTTTCTAAAAAACTATCACAAAGTATTATCGGAGCAAAAATAAAACTGCAACAAATTGTAAAAATAAATGCATTTACTGCCATTTCATCAATTGAGGAATGGGAAAAGCTCAATTTTTCTTTCGAACAAAATCTAAACTCTATCTTTAAAAACAGATGCCCAGCCCAATGTCTTGTATCACAACCATCCTCCAATAGATCACTAATTAGCATTGAAATAATTTACCTAGACGATTTATCGCAAACATTAATAACTCATAAAAAGTATCAAGGGCACAGCTACACATTGATTTCACATAACGATCAAAAGATTATTTTTTCAGGAGGCATCACTTTTCCGTCTTCTGATCAATTTCTTCTATCCGTCCAACACGCTTTTGATTTAGCGGAACAACTGCTAGATAACGAGGAGATGAATTTCTCTAATGTCGTGCGTCAGTGGAATTACATTGAGAATCTGTTAGGGCTCGAAAAGCAGGCCGGTCAAAGATTACAACGGTATCAAATTTTCAATGAAGTCCGATCCTTCTATTATGATCCAGCCATTTTCAAACAAGGTTTCCCTTCCGCTACTGGCATTGGGTGCAAAACAGCTGGTATAACCATTGATTTTATCGCCGGTACTAACTTAAACATCTCTCCTATAAAAAGTCCGGTACAAGAAGATGCTTATAAGTATTCAGAAAAGGTACTTGAAGGAGATGCTTTAAACAAAACACAGAAACGACCTCCCTTTTTTGAACGGGCCAATTTTGTATCCCTCCTGGATCAGGAAACGATATTTATTTCTGGAACTGCTGCAATTGAAGGTGAAGAATCAATTAAATCACTTGACATTTCTGCGCAAACGACCCACACTATCGAAAATATTAAGTCATTGATTACTAAAACCAACCTCCAATCAAATAATATTGAAGGTGAACCTCTTGATATTTTGGATATGGTACGAGTCTATGTAAAGCATGAAACGGATGCCAATACTGTTGAGCATCTCGTAAAAACATGTTTACCGGCTTCCAACTACACATTTGTACAATCAGACATATGCCGAGATAATCTATTAGTGGAAATAGAGGGAATAGCTTCAGTGAAAAGTTAACTCTATTGTGTGAGGAATCCCTTTTACTTATTTTCGCATGATTTTAAATAAACTAACAAATGTGGATTAAAATAGCGCGCTATATTCTGCGCAATCGCATAGCCATTTTGGCCATTCTCTTTCTATTGACACTATTCATGGGCATTCAATCCCGCAAGATTGAAATGTCCTATCAATATGCTCCATTACTTCCTGAAGACGATTCTACGTATATTGAATACGAATCATTTGTTGAAGTATTTGGAAACGAGGGAAATCTGGTTGTCATTGGCATTACTAACGATAATTTTTTTGAACTCTCTGATTTTAATGCATGGCAAGACTTTTCGAGTAAATTACTCGAAGTTGAAGGTGTCAAATCTGTCTTTTCTGCAGGGCAAGCCTATAATTTAAAAAAGAACACAACAGAGAAAGTTTTTGAAATTGAGCCGATCTTTCCAACTCACGTCAATTACCAATCAGAATTAGATTCATTAAAATCTATTTTTCAAACCCTACCGTTCTACGAGGATATCTTATACAACAAGAGTAAAGATGCCTATTTAATGGCTATTACGCTTGATAACGAAATCTTGCATAGTCCTGAACGAGTAAAACTTATTAATGAAATTCGAAGTGCTGGAGATCATTATGTCCAAAGCACAAAAAAAGACATTCATTATTCTGGCCTTCCTTATATACGCGTAACCACCGCCGAAATGATCAAAGGGGAATTAAACATGTTTATTTTCCTGGCTCTTGGAATCACTGCAGTTATCATATTTCTTTTCTTTCGTTCTTTTAAAGTTGTGCTGTTTTCGATGCTTGTTGTTATTGTCGCCGTCATTTGGGCACTTGGTATTCAAGCACTTTTTGGGTATAAAATAACGATCCTGACAGGGATGATCCCCCCACTAATTATCGTGATTGGGATTCCTAATTGTGTTTTCTTACTTAATAAATACCACCAGGAATACCGTAAACATAGCAACAAGATTAAAGCCTTACAACGCGTTATTCGAAAAATTGGCAATGCAACCTTTCTAACCAATTTAACGACAGCCTCAGGATTTGCCACCTTCATCTTTACCAGCAGTAAAATATTGGTCGAGTTTGGTGTCATTGCTGCCATCAATATACTAGTCGTGTTTGTGATGTCCATACTACTTATTCCCATCATTTTTAGTTTTTTGGATGGTCCCAAGGAACGTCACATTAAACATTTGGATAATCAGATTATTTCCAAAGCAGTTAATTATCTGGTAAAGATTTCACTCCACCACCGAAGCGTGATTTACAGCATTGCTGGCGTTATGCTTTTATTAGGAATCTTCGGCATCTCAAAAATAAAAACGACTGGATATATGTTGGATGATATTCCACATCATGATCCTCTTTACATCGATTTAAAATTCTTCGAAGAAAACTTCAATGGGTTAATGCCATTGGAAATCATGATTGATACTCAAAAACCCAATGGAGTTGTTCAGGCTAGTTCCTTGAAACGAATGGATAAATTACAGGCTGAACTATCAAAGCTGGACGAGATTTCAAAACCACTTTCTCTAACTGAAGTTGTAAAATTTGCCAGACAAGCCTTTTATAATGGGAAAGAAAAGTATTACGGTATTCCAGGAAATCAAGAACGCAACTTCATTCTTTCATACGTTGGTAAATCCGAAACTGGAGATCAATCAGACATTGTTCACACCTTTGTTGATTCGTTGAAACAACGCACACGCTTAAGTTTTAGAATGAAGGATGTGGGCACAAACCGCATGGGTGAACTGGATGAAAAAATCAGAAGTACGATTGATTCGGTTTTTCCATCAAAAAATTATGACACCTCATTAACCGGGGCAAGCGTGGTTTTCTTTAAAGGTACGGAATATCTGGTTCGAAATCTGTTTACAAGTCTTTTGCTGGCAATTGTCCTCATTGCATCTTTTATGGCCTGGATGTTTTCCTCCAAACGCATGGTTTTGGTAAGTCTCATCCCTAACCTATTTCCGCTAATAATGACGGCTGCCTTGATGGGCTATTTCAACATTCCCATCAAACCATCTACAATATTGGTATTTAGTATTGCTTTTGGTATTTCTGTGGATGATACCATTCACTACTTGGCTAAATATCGACAAGAGCTTTCAGAAACCAATTGGAGCATTCGGGCGGCAGTAGTTCTAGCACTCAAAGAAACCGGAGTAAGTATGATTTACACCTCCATTATTCTCTTTTTTGGATTTGGTATTTTTGGCGTCTCTCAGTTTGGTGGAACAGTTGCATTAGGTATTTTAGTGGCAGTTACACTTCTAATTGCACTATTTTCAAATCTCATTTTATTACCGGCTTTACTACTAACACTTGAAAAGGCCATCACCAACAAAACATTCAAAGAACCTTTGTTGCAAATATATAACGAAGATGAGGACATTGAGTTAGAAGAGCTAACCATTGAAAAAAAGTCAACACCAAAAGAAAACCAATAATAAACAATCAGAAAAATTTCGAAATTAGCAGATGCCATGTACACACTAAAAGAGCTTCAATCCATTGTTGAAAAAGAGCTGTCAGCACAGCAGTTTGTAGAACAACCAGAGGGCCTTTACTTACCCATCGAATATGTACTTGGTATCGGAGGCAAACGCATTCGTCCAACCCTATGCCTGGCGGGGTGCTATCTTTTTAATGATGAGATTAAACCAGCTATAAATCCAGCCTTAGGACTGGAAATATTTCACAATTTTACCCTACTACATGATGATGTGATGGATAATGCCGATGTGCGTCGTAACCAGCCAACCGTGCATATAAAATGGGATCCCAACACCGCCATCCTTTCGGGTGATGCCATGCTCATTAAGGCCTACCAGTATGTAGCTAATCTAAGTACTGATTTCCTTCCTTCTGTTTTGGCGCTATTCAACCAAACAGCTTTGGAAGTGTGTGAAGGCCAACAGTATGATATGGAATTTGAAACACGCCAGGATGTATCCGTGGAAGAATACCTAAGAATGATTCGGCTAAAAACAGCCGTTCTTCTGGCTGGAAGCCTTAAAACGGGAGCTATTATTGGTGGTGCATCAGCGGAACAAGCTAACTTCCTATATGAGTTTGGTGAAAACATTGGATTAGGCTTTCAATTGCAAGATGATTTTCTGGATGTATATGGCGATATTGAAACATTTGGGAAAGCCATCGGTGGCGATATTGTAAACAACAAGAAAACATTCTTACTTATTAATGCGTTACAATTGGCGTCGGGTGATTTGCGTAAAGAATTGGATGCCTGGTTGTGTGCAGAAAATTTTGAAGCTGATGAAAAAATAGAAGCTGTCAGAGCAATTTACAATAAAGTGGGAGTGGCGGACTTGGCCCGTGAAAAAATGCAGTACTATTTTAATCAAGCCATGCAAGCACTGAATAAAGTGAACGGTAAGGAGGAAATCAAAGAAGATCTCCGCCAATTTGCACTGAAACTGATTGAAAGATCCCGATAATTGAATAAATAATTGTACCTTTTACGGGATTAAAACCTAATTCTATGGAACATCTTGTTGGAACCATCATTCAAATTGTGGGTCCGGTGATTGACGTCAGCTTTGACCTGCAGGACCAGGAACTCCCCAGTATTCTGGATGCGCTGGAAATTAAGCGCGAAAACGGACCTTCTATCATAATAGAGTGTCAGCAACACATTGGTGAAAATACCATTCGGTGTATTGCCATGGACTCCACTGATGGCTTAACAAGAGGCATGGAAGTGCTTCACCAAGGCCAACCCATCACCATGCCGCCCGGCGCTAAAGTAAAAGGGCGATTATTAAATGTAGTAGGCGATGCCATTGATGGTATCGGCAATGTGAGTCGGGAAGGGGGGAGCCCCATCCATAAAGATCCGCCAAAATTTGATCAACTCTCCACCGAAGCCGAAATTCTCTTTACGGGTATCAAAGTAATTGATTTGATCGAACCCTATGCAAAAGGAGGAAAGATTGGCTTATTTGGCGGGGCCGGTGTGGGTAAAACTGTATTAATACAAGAATTAATCAACAATATTGCCAAGGGTTATGATGGTCTTTCGGTATTTGCCGGTGTTGGAGAACGCACCCGGGAAGGAAACGACCTCTTGCGCGAAATGATCGAAGCCGGCATCGTTAATTATGGTGACGCGTTTAAAAAATCAATGGAAGAAGGTGGATGGGATCTCTCCAAAGTGGATAAGGAAGCATTAGATACCTCTCAGGTGACCATGGTTTTCGGACAAATGAACGAACCTCCTGGCGCCCGTGCCCGCGTGGCCTTATCCGGATTAACCATTGCCGAAAGTTTCCGCGACGGCGATGGAGATGGAAAAGGAAAAGACGTTCTTCTTTTTGTGGATAATATTTTTCGTTTTACACAAGCCGGATCGGAAGTATCCGCCTTGCTTGGCCGGATGCCGTCTGCTGTAGGGTATCAACCTACTTTATCATCCGAGATGGGGGCTTTACAAGAGCGCATTACCTCCACTAAAAATGGATCCATCACCTCCGTACAAGCAGTTTATGTTCCCGCGGATGACTTAACAGACCCGGCGCCAGCAACTACATTTGCTCACCTGGATGCCACTACGGTATTAAGTCGAAAAATTGCTGAGTTGGGTATCTATCCTGCTGTAGATCCTCTGGATTCAACCTCACGAATATTATCACCTGATATCGTTGGTGAAAAGCACTATAACACCACCCAACGTGTCATTGAAATTTTACAACGTTACAAAGAATTACAGGATATCATTGCCATCCTGGGGATGGAAGAACTTTCGGAAGAAGATAAATTGGTTGTACACCGTGCACGTCGTGTTCAGCGCTTCCTCTCACAACCTTTCTTTGTAGCCGAACAATTTACAGGATTAGAGGGTGTATTTGTATCCATTGAGGATACGATTAAGGGTTTTAACATGATTTTGGATGGTAAAGTCGATCAATATCCCGAAGCTGCCTTTAACCTGGTAGGAACCATTGAACAAGCCATTGCGAAGGGTGAAAAATTACTTCAACAAGCAAAACGACAATAATGGATCTGCATTGCGAAATAGTGACACCTGATAAAATTGTATACGATGGGCCAGTCGGTTTGGTAACGGTCCCCAGTGCAAGTGGTAAATTCACACTGCTTAAAAATCATGCCCCCATCATTTCCGTGCTTACTGAAGGTGATATTCGGGTCATTGGGAAAGATGGTCATGAAGACTTTTTTAAGTGCAAAAGCGGCGTATTGGAATGTGAGTCCAATAAGGTGGTTATTCTGATTAGTGAGATATAATAGCTGCCATTAAGGGGTGACTAATGCCTGGTATTTTTTAGTCCTCCATTGAATAAAATAAGTAAAGTCCCGATGATCAGTCGGGATTTTCTATTTTTACACAAATTTTGAACATGCAAAAAATTCTTATCATACGGTTAAGTTCTATTGGCGACATCATTCAATGCATGTCGGTAGTAACAGGCCTTAAAAATAAATTTCCGGACGCAGAAATTCACTGGATAGCTCGCGCGGACATGGCTTCATTGGTTAAGATTGATCCACGCATCGATAAAATCTGGGAGTTTGATCGCAAAGCCGGTTTCGGAGGGATAATTAAACTTGGCAACAGACTCAAACAAGAAAAATACGATTACATATACGATGCTCACAGTAATATCCGTTCCAATATCCTGAAACTGATTCTGTGTCCGCTATCTTTGTGTAATTTATTCAAGAAAACCAAGCTGGTAACGCGGCATAAGGATCGCCTGAAGCGTGTTTTACTGTTTAAATTCGGAATTAACTTATTGCCCAAACCATTTAAAGCACTAGACTCGTTTCGTCGTCCGCTTCATAAATGGGATGTGACCGAATTCAACACGCCCTTTGCGGATTGGCATTTTCCGGAAGCCGTAGAAACAAAAATTGAGGCGTTAGTGCTGTCTCAAATCCCTGCGGGCACTAAGTGGGTGACTTTGGTCCCTTCAGCAGCCTGGGAGCTGAAACGCTGGCCGGTGGAATACTGGCAAAAACTGATTCAACTGAAACCCGATCATCACTTCGTCATTCTTGGCGGACCTTCTGATCATTTTTGCGAAGATATTCGATCCGTTGCGCCGGAACGGGTCATTAATCTGGCTGGCCGGACTTCCCTCATGGAGAGTTTCTGTACGGTATGGCACTCCCCATTTGTGATTAGCGGAGATACTGGTTTTTTACATGCCGCCGATCTGTTTCAAAAACCCGGATTAGCCATCATCGGCCCAACCGCCTTTGGTTTCCCATCCAATCCGCACATGAAAGTGATGGAGGTGGATTTGCCATGCCGACCTTGTACCAAAGATGGCAGCGTTAAATGTAAACTGAAGGAAGAACGAAAGTGTATTCTTGATATAGCACCCAAAATAGTTGCTGATCATACCATTGTAATCCCATAACAGTATTGCTATACCCTTACCCGAATAACACGATTTCATGAAAGTACTACTTGTATACGAAGGACTCGTACCAGTTAAATATTATGGAGGTACTCCTCGTGTCATCTGGCATCTTGGTAAAGAACTTGTGGATATGGGCCATGAAGTAACCTATCTGGTTCACAAAGGATCAACCTGTTCGTTCGGTTCTGTAATTTCCATTGATGAGGACAAAGCTATTGTTGATCAAATTCCCGACCACATAGATATCGTCCATTTTCAATGGACACCCCCAGGTCTTGAAAAAATGACGAAACCCTACGTAGTTACCATTCATAGTAATAGCTATATAGGTAAACCACAAGACAAAAACACCATCTTCGTTTCAAAAAATCATGCCAGCCGCTATGGTTCAACCTCCTACGTTACTAACGGCATTGACTGGTCTGAATACATGCCACCTGATTTTTCGAAGAAACAGGATTATTTCCACTTTTTGGGCAAAGCTGCATGGCGGGTTAAGAATATTCAGGGAGCCATTGACACCATAAAAAAAACCAAAAAGGAGCGGCTCAAAGTGTTAGGCGGCCACCGTTTAAATTTTAAAATGGGTTTTCGATTCACCTTATCTTCGCGTGTCAGTTTCCATGGAATGGTGGGAGGAAAAGAAAAATACCAACTGCTTAATAACTCAAAAGGATTGATTTTTCCGGTCAGATGGCATGAACCCATGGGATTGGCCATTGTGGAAAGTTTGTTTTATGGATGCCCGGTATTTGCAACACCTTATGGAGCCATTTCTGATTTCATCTCTAAAGATGTTGGGTTTCTATCGAATAAATCATACGAATTGGCCGAAGCAGTGGAAGATGCAGGTAAATACTCACAGAAGTATTGTCATGAATATGCCGTGGAAAATTTCAACTCCCGCATTATGGCTGAAAAATATCTTGAAAAATATGAACGCGTCTTAGCCGGGGAACAACTCAACCAGGATTATCCGATGTTACCTCCCGAAAATGCAGGTAAAACCCTGGAGTGGTTCAAATAAAAGGAAAACCTCGTAGGAGTTTTACACCTACGAGGTTCTATATTATTACATGATCTTTTTACGAATACAATATTGAGGACGCTTATTCTGCGACAGAAACATTCGCCCCAGATACTCGCCTAACATCCCAATGGCCATCAATTGGATACCTGAAAAGATGGAAATCGCGGTAAACATAGATGAATAACCAGTTGGCATATCCGGATTCATGAATTTCTCAATTAAGGTGTAAAGGCCAAATCCAAAACCGATCAAGGCGAAGACAAATCCGACAATGACGGAGATCCTCAATGGCATGATGGAGAAATTAGTAAACATATTGAGCCAAAGACTCACCAGTTTTTTAATGGTATAATTGGATTTCCCAGCCTTCCGTTCTTCATGAATCACTTGAATCTTTCCTATGTTTTGAGTGGTTCGCAAGATCAAACCATCAATATAAGGAAAGGGCAAATCGTATTTAATTACTTCATCAATGAGGAAGCGATTGATCAATTTAAAACTCGATAAATAAAGATCTTTAGGCTTCTTCAACATGAAGGTGGCGACCCAATCGTTGAATGAACTCCCCAAATTGCGGAAGAAATGGTGTTTTTTCTCGCTGTAATAAGTATACACCACATCGTAATCATTATCCGCCGCATAGTTAACCAGCTTCACCACTTCACTCACCGGATTTTGAAAATCATCGTCCATGATCACTGCATAGTCACCGGTGGTCTGACCCAAACCAGCCATGACCGCATTGTGTTCACCTACATTTTTAGCCAACGAAAAGAATTTCACGATGCCTTTGTGCTTTTGGACCACATCCGTACACACGGCTTCGGAATTATCCTTTGAACAATCATTGACCAATACCACTTCCAGGTTATAATCAGTGCTCAGCGTTTCATCCAGACGATCCACGAGTGCGCCGATGGAATCCTCACTGTTATAGACCGGAATAACAATTGAAACTTTGATCTTATCCATTGAAATTATTTATAACAGTCACCACTTTGTCGATCTCCGCTTGAGTCAACTCCGGATAAATGGGGATACTCAACACTTGATTGGCAAACAATTCCGTGTGTTCAAAAGATTCTTCTTTTTGCCCTTTGAAAGCGTCCTGACGGGCAATGGGCACCGGATAATGAATGAGTGCCTGCACCCCATTTGCATTCAGGTATTCCAGCATCGCATCGCGCTTAGGATGCTTCACCACAAACAAGTGATAGACGGGCGTACCATGCGCATATTCCTCCAGAAACTCCACCGTCTTTATATGTTCACGATAGTATTTGGCAATTTCGTAGCGCCGCGCACTCCACTCTTGCAAAAACACCAGCTTCTCTCTTAGGAAAGCGGCCTGTAATTCGTCCAAACGACTGTTAATACCTTCTTCAGTATGGTAGTAGCGGACACTCTGCCCGTAATTACGAAGCATTAACAGCTTATTATAGATCGCTTCATCATCCGTTGTAATAGCTCCTCCATCACCCATGGCTCCCAGGTTTTTGGTGGGATAAAAGGAAAAAGATCCGGTATGTCCAATGCTGCCGCACCGGGCACCTTGAAAGATTGCCCCAATGGCCTGCGCACAATCTTCCACCACCACCAGTTGGTGCGTGGCTGCAATTTGCGTGATCACATTCAAATCACAACTTTGCCCATACAAATGCACCGGCACTATGGCCTTGGTGTTGGCAGTGATTTTTGCTTCAATCTGAGCGGGATCAATTAATCCGGATTTCGGATCAATATCCACTACAACAGGGGTTGCGCCGGTCTGCATAATAGCCGTAATCGTAGGAAAGGCGGTCATATTGGTGGTGATCACCTCGTCGCCACAGCCAATGCCATAAGCTTTCAAACTCAATTGAATGGCATCGGTCCCCGAGGCCACACCCACACAGTATTTAGTGCCAATAAAAGCGGCCAGCTCTTTCTCGAAACTTTCCACTTCTTTACCTAAAACATACCACCCCGACTCCGCCACACGCGTGTAGGCTTTATCCAGAATATCCTTATATTGTTGATAATGGGCTTTGAAATTATTGAAAAGTATCATTTGCTAGTTTTTAAGTAGTTGATAAACTCATCGTAATTACGAATGTAATCCGATTCATTGTAATAATCAGATGCCATCACCATTAACACACACTCATCGGAAAAATCATACATGGTGTGCCATAATTCAGGTCCCAGATAAACACCCATGCTCGGATCATCAATGCGAATATCCATCTTGTTGGTGCCATCATCCAAACCCAACGAATAGCTGCCATGCATGCAAAAGATGACTTGCTGCAACTCTTTGTGGGCATGTTTACCGCGTAAGGCAGAGGCATTATCTAAATTATAAATGTAATAGACCCGTTTGGTCTTGAAAGGAATATCGCGATGTTCCTCAGCCACAGAAATCGTTCCGTCATTACCATCCTCGATGCGGCGGAGTTTTATGATCTTACAATTTTTTAAATTCATACCAGTCGATATAGAAAGTACTTACTATTACTAAACACTAATTGCAGATCATCTCGTTGAATCGCTTCTTTGCTGATGAGATAATCCACTTTATATTGGTCTCTAATATGGTCAAGATGGTTAATATCCTCACGTGCTTTGAGCATTTCTTCCATGCGGATATACCATTCATATATTTTTTCACCACCACCCGGATCCAGCTTTTTCACCACAAAGCTCTCCCGCTCGGTCATGCGCATGAAACTGAGCGGTAACTGCACCTGCTCTAAAAACACATCGGAAATGGCGGTAGAATGTCTCACGTGTTCCACCAACTCGAGGTAAGCCTGGTCGGCGCCTTTGATGTAGTTTTTCTTGACATTGCTACTGGTTCGTCCAATTAAGGAAGGAATAAAAAACAGGAAAAACAGCACATATCCGGCTTTACGGGCAAAGACCGGATAATACCGGATGGTCCACCAAAACACATATATATTAAACAACAGGGCGGCCACCGAGCTAATGCGGAATAAGTAATACTTGGAAATGGATCCGGATGTATTCACCAAGGACACTATCACCGCACCCCAGATCATCGCCATTAAAACCACATTCATCCAAAAAAGCTGATCGGTCCGTTTACCTTTCTTTTTACGCATGAGTACAATCACCAGCACCGTGCAAACCAGCAGCTGAATCACCGAAGGCAGCACCACCTGAAGCGCATCGGGGCGGCTTAAGGGGGCACAATGATGAGGATTGCGATAAAAGACATACACCCAGTCAATGTTTACTCCGTTAATGATGTCCCCACTGGCGATGATATGAGTCGACAGGAAATATAAAAAAGGTGACATGGCCAGCGAATAGAGCAAACCCAGTTTGACCGGTTTCAGGATGGAACGTTCATACACCAGGATATAGGTTAAGGCGAATACGGCATACCATCCGCCGGCTAGTATGTGGAGATAGCTGGCGCCAACCGCCCATAAAATGCTTTTCACATACTGCTTTTGAAACAAACAAGGCAATGAAAACAAGACAAAAATATAAGCGAAGGATTTTGGTTCAATGCTTCCAAAAAAAGATTCACCCCCGATCCAGGCCTGACGGATTAAAAACAGCTCCAAAATAATAAGTAAGCTCACATTGGAGAACCGGAATAATTTGAATATCCGGGTGAGGGGATAGGCTGAAATCAGAAAAATAAAGAGTCGGCCCCAAAAGGCCAATTGCTCAAAGCTCATAAACCGGAGCATGAAGCCCGCCACATATTGATATAAAACACGTGTCCCAGCCCATTCATTAAACACAAAGGAATGAGGCATCCATTGGGGATTCACAAACTGCTTGGCCAGCGGAAAATAGGCTTCCTCATTACCTGAAGGGACCATGGACAGGAAATGGGCACATAAAACAAACACTACTAAAAGATAGGGGTGGACCGAATTAACCGCTGCCAATACGGCATCCAGTCCATTAATAAAGGAATTATGCTTCTTCATTGAGTTGAGCTCATCTTGATTTAAGCAACAAAAATAAGAAAAATGAGTGAAAATTATGTATGGTCTGCTTTTAAGAAGAAATCGCACGCTCAAGGGCATCCAAATGAATTACACACACCGTTTAAGATGATTGGCATACCTACAGCTTTCTCTGTCAGAAGGACGCCGGGATGGGCGAGAGGATAGCCAATGTTATATCATGCCATGTATCCAAGGCCTCCCTTTCTGCCAAACGGCAGACGGATTGCAGTTGGTTAACCGGCCATCTGCCATGGGGCATGACAGCCATCAACCATTAACGGCCACTTTGCCAAATTTTAAATCCTCCAATGATCACCATTTGACCACTTACTTGACGGCAAGTTCCTCAACGCCGGTAAACGACCAGTCTACCCACCGGCAGGTTTTCAAAAAATGATAAACGATCAGCTTGCCAAAGGGCAGCACCCTAAAAAATAATCATTCTCCGGCCTGCTCCATGGCACCTTCAAAGAAAGATGCCGTGCTGAGTAATCAAACTTTAAAAAAAGCAGCCCTACAAATGGTAACAAAACACTTTCCTTTTAAATCAATTTTTACGAACTTGATTATAAGAACTATTTAAAACTAAAAACAGATTACACCCAAAATTTAACCATTATGAAAGAGATAGCTTTTTCCTTATTTATTACCAACGAGCGCTATTTATTGCTTCAGCTCATTGTGAATCTGCTTGCCAAAAAACTGGAAGCCCTGGCAGTATTAACGCCCATCCATACAAAGCTGGCGACTATGCGCGACCAGTTGGAACGAGCGCTGAAGAAAAACACCGGCAGTGAATTCACCCAGCTGTTGGTGCAATTGGACGAGCAGCAGGATAATGGGTTCATCTGTTTCCGAAATGGCATAAATGCCAATAAATACTCGATTTTAAATGAGGACCTGCGGCCAATGGCAGATCAAATTGAGTCTGTCATCCGCCGACATGGCTGGTCACTGATGAAGCAAGGGTATCAAAAGCAATTGGCCCTATCGCGCAGTTTGATTGAAGAACTCAATGCGCCCAATCACCAAGTGCTGCTAGAGCAACTTAACCAGAAAGCCAATTTTATGGCCTGGAGCCAGGCTGTGGATGCGTTTGAAAAAACATTGACACTTAAATTCCAATCATCAGCAGGTAAAGCCGATGTAGCGGCCTCAGAGATTAGTAAGGAAGCCATCACCATCATTGAAAAACTGTTACCCGGCTGGTACTACCAGGCGGAATTTGGCGGTGATCCCAACTACAAAGAATTGGTGGATCAGATTGTAGAAGGGGCCAGCGCGATTGAATCCCAGGCACGGGCGCGCATTACCAGGCGTCGCAACCAGAAAGAAGCGGAGATGAATTGATACAGGACTTCTGAAGGGCATAAAAACCGGATGCCAGTTTATTTCGAAAGATAGCTGGGATCCGGTTTTTGTCGTCTTTAAGTTGTAAAAAGAAGGCGCTTCATATATTCATAATCGATATCCAAGGAATTCATTTTCGACTATCCTAACAGCCGCTGAAAAAACCTGTTCTCAAACTATTTTTAAGATTATAAAGCACTACACAGTGATTTACAAAATCATCTTATAATAACGTCCAAATAAGTACAGTGTCGCGATACCTATAAGCTATGCAACAGAAATACATGTCATTACATAAAGCCAGTTTTGACAAAACAATTATACATATCACAATCTTAGTTTAATAAATACCTTTGTAAAGCGAATAAACCCAGCTCCCACCGATACCGAACACTTTATTTGATGATTTATTAATGGTAATTTTACACCTCGTAACAAAACGGGAATAGTGCAGGGATGATCACTATTCAGAAGCTAATGGGTAGTCTTTTGACATTTAAGGTCATGTCATTTTTTTAAGAAAAAACAATCAGAAATGAAATCAAATGTATACATTGGAATGAGCGCGGACCTCATTCATCCAGGTCATTTAAACATTATCAACGAAGCCAGAAAACTAGGTCATGTAACCGTTGGCTTACTCACTGATAAAGCCATCGCCAGCTATAAGCGATTACCATATATGTCCTATGAGCAGCGGAAATTAGTGATCGAAAACATTAAAGGTGTTGACCAGGTCATTCCCCAGGATACGTTAGATTATGTGCCTAACCTGAAAAAAGTAAAGCCGGATTTTGTTGTTCACGGCGATGACTGGAAAGAGGGTGTGCAAAAGAAAACGCGCCAACGGGTCATTGATACAATCTCGGAATGGGGTGGAAAACTAATTGATGTCCCTTATACAAAAGGTATCTCATCAACCAACCTTAATGAAAACCTGAAATCCATTGGGACTACACCTGAGATTAGGATGAAACGGTTAAGAAGGCTGATCCAGGCCAAACCTATTGTCAGAATTATCGAGTCGCACAGTGGGTTAACCGGACTCATTGCAGAAAATGCAACGGTTGAAGTGAATGGGCAGAAAAAAGAATTTGACGGTATGTGGTCAAGCAGTCTGACGGACTCTACGTCAAAAGGCAAGCCAGATATTGAAGCAGTTGATATAACCACCCGTCTGCACGGCTTAAATGACACGCTTGAATGCACAACTAAACCTATCATTTATGATGGTGATACCGGTGGCAAAGTAGAGCATTTTACATTTACAGTTCGCACCCTGGAGCGACATGGGATCTCTGCCATCATTATTGAAGATAAAATCGGCTTGAAAAAGAATTCACTTTTTGGCACTGAAGTGGAACAAAATCAGGATAGCATTGAAGATTTCTGCAACAAAATAAAAGCAGGTAAGCACGCACAAGTGACTCAAGACTTCATGATTATTGCACGGGTTGAAAGTTTGATTTTAGGAAAATCAGTTGATGATGCACTAACCAGAGCTCATGCCTATGTGGAAGCAGGGGCTGATGGCATTATGATTCACAGCAAGGAAAAGACCGGCAGCGATATCATGGAATTTTGTAAATTATTTAGAGAAAAAAACAAAAACACACCAATTGTGGTCGTTCCATCTACTTTCAATCATATTACTGAGGAAGAGTTCGCCCATGCAGGGGTTAATGTAGTGATTTATGCGAACCATATGTTACGAGCTGCTTATCCGGCTATGTTGAACGTCGCTAAATCGATCCTGACACATAGTCGCTCTTATGAAGCAAATGATCAATGTATGTCGATCAAAGAAATTCTAAATCTAATACCAGGAACAAAATGATTAATCCTGCCCATTTTTACGACCTTCTGAAGCAGAATGGCATTGAATTCTTCACTGGTGTCCCCGATTCGCTCTTAAAGAGTATATGCGGCTATATCAGTGATCATACGGATGCCTCCAACAATATCATAGCGGCCAATGAGGGCGGAGCAGTAGGACTGGCCACGGGCTATCATTTGGCCACAGGTAAAGTTCCATTGGTATATTTACAAAATTCAGGTATCGGCAATTGCGTCAATCCTTTCTTATCACTTACCGATCCTGAAGTCTATAGCATTCCGATGCTGGTCATGATCGGATGGCGTGGTGGGCCAGGCGTCCACGATGAGCCACAGCACATTAAACAAGGAAAAGTAACTCTCGGTCTTCTTCAATCGCTGGATGTTGACTATTTCATACTTCCTGATAACCTAATTGGGGCCTCTTCCACTATAAATGATGCCATTCAACTGGCAACAGAGAAGAATAGGCCCGTTGCTCTTGTGGTGAAAAAAGGAATCTTTGAACCCTATACTCTGGCAAAAAAGCAAACTGAAAAATATACCTTAAACCGTGAGGCAGCTATTGAAACAATCATCCAGAAAACGGAAGATGGTATTCTTGTTTCCACCACAGGCATGGCATCAAGAGAACTCTTTGAAATAAGGGAAAAATTAGGTCATGATCATTCGAAGGATTTCTTAACAGTTGGATCAATGGGACACACCAACCAAATAGCCTTGGGGATTGCCTTACAAAATCCACAAAGAGACGTGTACTGCATCGATGGCGATGGAGCCTTACTGATGCACATGGGTGCATTAGGTATTATTGGTAATAGTCAAGCACAAAACTATAAGCACATTGTATTAAATAATGGCGCTCATGATTCTGTTGGCGGACAGCCAACAGTTGGTTTCCATATGGACTTTTGTTCCATTGCTAAAGCTTCTGGATACAAAACGGCTGTGAGAGTTGAAAATCTGGAATCACTGGCAATAGCCATGGATGAATTGAATACCCAAAATGGTCCTGGCTTAATTGAGGTGATGCTTAAACAAGGAGCCAGAAAAGACTTAGGCCGTCCGACTCTTTCACCTCTGCAGAATAAAAAGCTGTTTATGGATAACTTAAAAAAGGACTAAGGTGCATTCTGATCCCATTCATTATTCAATAGACGAAATAAGCTCTATTTTAAAAACGCTTAAAAGCAGAAAAATATTTCTGGTCAGGGGAAAAAAGTCATTCCATAGGCTTGATGAATGCTTCGCTCTCAATGAAAAGTTAAAAGAATATGAGGTCTGCCATTTTTCAGACTTTTCAACAAATCCCAAATTTGAGGATGCCCTTCGTGGTATTGAAGCCATAAAAAAATTTCGAGCTGATGTGATCTTAGCTATTGGTGGCGGTTCGGTGCTAGATATGGCCAAAGCCATCAAAGCCGGCGCCTCTGATCTTGAGAATTTCAAAATGTTCTTTCAAACAAATGAAGAACTGCAGCTGGGAAAGTGCCTTCCAATGATCGCGGTTCCATCCACAGCTGGAACTGGAGCTGAAACAACGCATTTTGCTGTGGTCTACTATGAAAATAGAAAGTACTCCCTCGCTCACAATCGACTCAGACCAGAAACCATAGTATTGGATCACAGACTGCCCCATGAGGCCCCATTTGAAATTAAATGTTCTGCAGCAATAGATGCGTTGAGTCAGTCCATCGAAGGGATCTGGAGTAAAAATTGCAATGATGAAGCATTCAGCTATGGATTAAAAGCATTTCAGCTCATTTATTCAAATATTGAAGAAGCCATTGTGAACAATGATCCTCAAGCTATGAAAAGCCTAAGTCTGGGAGCTTATTACGCCGGAAGAACAATTGACATAGCCAAAACAACCGCTCCTCACGCTTTTAGCTACAACTTTACAAGTTCATTTAACATACCTCATGGTCAGGCTGTAGCCATTACATTTCCGTTCTTTATCCGTTACAACTGCCTGATCACAGCCAATGATACCCCTTCAAATTCACATGAAGTAGCTATCAACAGAATTCATAAGACGCTATCAAACTGTAACATCCTCTCCATTACAGAGTTTGAAGAATGGTTATGGGATATCTATTACAAATTAAAAATCAGATTCCCTCTCAAAAAATCCATTTCTAGCTTTGCAGACTTTGATAAAAAATTTGTCCAAACAGTTAATTTTGAAAGATTGGGAAATAATCCTAGGAGCATAATACCGCAAGATATTTCAAGACCATTATTTCATTTCATCACACAAGAGTTCTCCTTATAAAAAAATCATTTACACACGATTGTATAATTCTTAAAGAATCAATATTGCTTCGCACGAGGATGATCACATTTGGTGAATGGCAGAATTTTATAAGCATGTACAATTTGCTTCTCTTTTGTAGGAATTTTCATATAATCGCCATACATAACTTTAAGGTACTGGTGTGGATCATTAGGCCCCATTACTTTTAAGCCAAGAAAATCCATTTCTTGCAAAGGAAAAACTGTTGAATATCCAAATGACCAATGAATGGTTTTCACCTCTAAGCCAGTAGAAATAAAGTTTTTATCACCTTGATGCTTTCTAAGAATATAATCACTTAGTCTTGCTGAACCAATCAACTTGACCGGAACAGTAGCAAACTGATTAAAAATCCACCTCCATTTTCTGATCCAATCTCTTTGGCTATGTTGGAATTTACGATTTAGTAAAATCTTGGATTTTCGATAATCCTCGTTTAAAATTTCACACGGAAAAATATCCAGAAAAATTCCTTGATGATATTTGACCTTTCTGTTCTTCTCAGACGTCTGAATAAAAGTACTATAATTGTCACGAATTTTTAACCATTTACTACTTCTGGATGGATCAGCTTCATGAGTTTGCAAAAACAAATCATCTGGTAATTCATCAGACGCTACTTGTATAAAGCGTTCATAGTCCTCACGAGTCATGCATATATCTATGTCATCATCCCATGGAATAAAGCCCTGATGTCGGACAATCCCAAGTAACGTACCTGCATCTACCCAATACGAAAGTTGGTGAGCCCGACAAATTGCATCGACCACCTTAAGCATTTCCAACATCACTAAATGAGCTTGTTCTATAGAAGTTTGCCCATTTTCCCGTACTCGCTTATTATACTGCATTAATATCCCCCCTTTAATTAATTCCCAGACAAAGATAATGAAATTGATTACCCCCACTAATTGCGAACAATTCGAATATCTCCCAGGAATGGATACGTCTTAAAAGTGCGTAAACGCGACATTAAGGATGAAGAAAAACAACATTCACGAAAATCGCCCCTGTAATTTTGAATAAATGCATGAACACATAATTTCATTCCTAGCCTATGGAAAATTTTCACTTAATTTGATGATTATTTAATACTAAAAAATTTTGCGGATTTGAGAAAGTGGTGAGTCTACAAATCAGCAGCCGTCAATTGGTAGAAATTGACAGAACATAAAACAATCATAAATGAAGACGATCGGGGTTATATTAGCAGGCGGTAGTGGTGTGCGATTCGGTAGTAACAAGCCGAAACAATTTATCAGAGTAGCAGGAAAACGAATCATTGAGCATACCATTGAAGCCTTTCAAGAGTCAAGTTACATTGATGAAATAGCCATCGTAACGCATGCTGGCTATATTGATGAAATGGAGGAAATTGTGAACCAGGGTCACTATAATAAAGTAAAAAAAATTCTTCTGGGTGGTGCATCACGGAATGATTCCAGCTTGTCAGCCATCAATGCCTACTGGGCTGAACCCCAAAATGAAAGAATCAGTCTGGTGTTTCATGACGCGGTGCGCCCGTTTGTCTCCGATCAAATTCTTGGGGCAATATATTCGGCATTAAAGACCCATAGCGCTATAGATGTAGCCATACCCGCTACCGATACCATTATCGAAGTAGAGAACAATGAAATTGTATCGATACCGGACCGAAGCCGACTGATGAACGGACAAACGCCGCAAGCCTTTCGTTTATCGGTGATTAAGGAAGCTTATGATAAAGGCTTGAAAGATCCCCATTTTAAAGCCACCGATGATTGTGGTGTGGTGCTCAAATACTTACCTCATGTGCCTGTTTATGTAGTAAAGGGGCATGAGACAAATATTAAAATAACCCATAATCTGGATCTTTTTATATCCGATAAGATATTCCAGCTACGTCACAAAGAACTTTTTAAAACGCTAGACTTTGAACAGTTAAAAAACAAAGTATTGGTCGTTTTCGGAGGTAACGACGGAATTGGTGGTGCCACGGCACAACTGGCCAGTAAATTTGGCGCCAAGGTATACCGCTTTAGTCGAAGTATAAACAATGTGGACATCAGAGATGCTGAAATCGTGCGCGAAAAATTAAAACAAGTCAATGCTGAATGTGGGCAAATCGATTATGTAGTAAACAGTGCTGCTGTATTACATAAACAACCTCTGGCCCAAATGGAATATGACACTATTTTTGATGATCTGGATATAAATATGAAAGGCGCCATCATCGTGGCAAAAGAGAGCTACCCTTATTTAGCGGCGTCTCAAGGGCATTTATTAAATTACACATCCAGTTCTTACACCAGAGGCCGAGCATTTTATTCGGTTTACTCGTCCACAAAATCAGCTATTGTTAACCTGACCCAGGCATTAGCTGAAGAGTGGGAGAAAGATGGTATACGCGTAAATTGCATTAATCCCGAGCGAACCGAAACGCCTATGAGAGTAAAAAATTTCGGTATAGAACCTGAAGGTACGTTGCTAAAAGTGGAGGAGGTAGCTCATGCATCCATCAATACACTACTCCACACGCTAACCGGCCAGCTAATTTATGTCAAGAAGTTAAAGGAAGAGTAAATAGACAAAAGAAAAGGTCCGGTAATTCCGGACCTACTCTATTATAAGGAATCCATAATATCCACAATACGTTGGGATACTTTCCCATCAACCATACCTACCACTTGATCACAAATACGCTTTCGATCCGCTTCTTTTGCTTTCGGAAATTCCAGTTCTTTCTCAAGGGCCGATTTTAAGTTTCTATATTCGTGAACAGGTGAAGCCACCTCCTTGAAAGGATCCATTTGAGCATCCATACGTTTGCGTATCTTCGATTTGAACAACCGATAAGTCCATCTAAACTTCACATTCCGATTTATTATCACCGGTTTATTCAAAGCGGCAAATTCGAAAATAGCAGATGATTCATCAGAGATCATGATATCAGATACAGTCATAAAAGGAACCAGGTTAAAATCTGCAGCATTGGCCATGTAAACATTGGGGTAAGCTGCCCATTTTTTAAACTTCCGCAAGTGATGTTTATAAGTCTTCTTCTCAAAGGAGAAAAAATGAGGCTTGATAATCAAATTATAGTCTGAAAAATCTGCCGGAAAATTAGTTGGCATTTTATCAATGGAACTAGGATAAAAGGTTGGGGCATAAAGTATGGTTTTCTTCTCAGGGGATAACTTAAAGGAAGTAATCAGTTGCTGTTTCGCATTGTCAGAGATTGAAAAAGCTTCATCCAATTTAGCGAAGCCAACATTGAATAGTTGGCACTTGGCGTCCGGGAATAACTTTTGAATCATTACTACACGTTGAGCTCCTTCCACAAACCGTATATCATGCTTGTTTTGTTCCTCTGTATAATAGCCGGCTTTCGTTCCAATACCATGAACCACTAAAGCAGAGTACTTATATTTCAGATTAATAGTGGGAAAACTATTTGCACCATTAATCATGAACTGGCAATTAAACGTTGGATCACCCGTATTATAGAAATGGTAGGGAAATGCATTTTGAGAGCAAACTTCTTTGGCGATATCGTTCTTTTCCGGAGAATCTTTTCCCATCAACAAAAACAAAAAAGTCTTATTCCTTTTTTGAAGTTCTTTAGCAACGGGTAAAAACTGAGGGATATAATAAAGGTGATGTGTAATAAAAATAACATCATATTGCTGGTCAAAAACCTTTGAATGCATAGAGAAATCATTTTAAAATTGAATACTATTCAGTACAATTTAGATATATATCCAATTATAGTTGCACTTCCAAATGCTGATTCAATCCATTCTCAGCAAACTTCACCCCATTATCTCGCACATTTTTTCTTATGGCCCGGTTCTTATCCATCAAATCTTTCTTTTTGTAAGGTCGGGGATGATCTAAATGAACCACAATGGCAGAATAACGTATTTGCACACCACTCACACCATAATTCTCCAATCGCTCACCTAATTCACGGTCCAGTCCACCGTACATCATATCTTCATTATAACCATTCACCGCCATAATATCCTCTTTCCAGCCACTGACGTTGTGACCATTCCAGGTAGGTTTAGCAGTCGTAATGGCATTCAAAAATTTCACTAACCATTTATGACGTGTCATCTTCAGAAATTTGTAGGTAAACTTCTGTCCATTCTTTTGCAACCAGCTACTTTGAAAAGGTTTTTGTTGAGCAATTACTTCGGGAGTTACTTTCCCTGAAACCTCACCATTCATTTTAAAATAACCACCACTCAAAAAATGACCTTTCCGAGCTTCTTTCAAATGCACATCAATAAAATCTTTTCGTGGAATACAATCACCATCAGTGAACAATAAATAATCGTGCACAGAAGCAAGAATGGCTTTGTTCAGAATGGTACACTTCCTAAAACCATTGTCTTCATGCCAAACATGCTGGATTTTTAATGCCGTATTGTTTTGAAACCAGCTAATCACATTTTTAGTTTCTTCTCCAGAACCATCATCAGCAATTATTACCTCAAAATTAGCATTTGATTGAGTATGAAATCCCCACAACGTTAATTCAAGGTATTGAGGTTGATTATAGGTGGTAATAATAACTGAAAGCGCCTGAGCCGGATTGTATTTCATGATAACTATAATTGAATTTTGGCGATAATGTTAATGATGGCAAATTAAAAGCAATCTATTTAAAAAAGTCCTTTGGTTTCCTTTAAAGCCAGATAATAGGCTTGCATCCCTTCTTCCAAGGAGAGAAAAGGATTCTCATAACCAACTTCCCTTAATTTAGTCACATCGGCTTTCGTAAAAGCCTGATATTTTCCTTTTAAATGGTCAGGAAAAGGAACCGTATTAATATGACAGTTCGAGTGAAGAGTTGTAAAAATGTGAGCCATATCCATAAAAGAACGCTCCTGTCCAGTCCCGCAATTGAAAATGCCACTTTTACCAGTTTCAAAAAAGAACCGAACAACTTTCACTACATCTTCCACAAAAATAAAATCGCGTACAAAATTATCACTCCCTTCAAAGACCCTTATTTCATTCGTTTCACTAGCCTGGTTATAAAAATGAAAAGGGACTGAAGCCATGGATCCTTTATGATTCTCCTGATAACCGAATACATTGAAATAACGCAACCCAACGACTTGGGAGGAGGTTCTATTTAAATCCACATTTTGCCGAACATAATTATCAAACAAAAATTTGGAAAAGGCATAGCCATTCAGCGGGTACTCACACATAGGATCCTCTCGAAAACCAAAGTCTCCATTACCATAAACAGAAGCACTGGATGCATAAATAAAAGGAATCTGATGATTTTGACTGTAGTGCAACAACTGCTTCGAATAATCATAGTTGTTTCGCATCAAATAATTTGCATCGGTTTCAGTAGTGGAAGAACAGGCTCCTTGGTGTAAAATGGCACTTACATTTTCTAGCTGGGGTAATTTATCCAGTAGTTCAGATTTATCGATATAATCTGCAAACTTAAGTCTGTTCAGATTAAGATATTTCTGTGAACGGCCCAAATTATCAACTATGATAATATCATTGCGACCTAATTTGTTGAGCTCTCTAACTATATTACTTCCAATGAATCCGGCACCTCCTGTTATTATGATCATAAACAATACTTTCTGATAATGAATACAAAGGTAAAAATAAAACAACAGGCAAAAGAGTATCCCTTTAGATAATGCAATGAAAAGACTATCTTCGATGTTCAGGCTATAACATTTTGTAAACTTTGTCGCAAATTCTTTTAGAAACTTGAATTAAACACTTTATTTTGTAGAAAAATTATAAATGAGACTTTTGTTAATTAATTCAATTGGTAAAAATAAATGGGGCGGAGGTGAGAAATGGATGGTTCTTGCTGCCAAAGAATTAATTAATAAGGGGCACACTGTTATAATTGGCTGTCGTAAACACTCTCTTCTGGAAGAACGGGCAAAAACACTTCAAATACCTATTATAAGGCTAAATATATACACGGACTTCAGTATTCCAGGATATTTTCAACTGCGAAAAATAATTAAAGCCGAAACTATTGATGTCATCATTGGTTGCCAAAATAAAGATGTTAGGGTGGCCGGATTCGTCGCAAAAGAACTTGGTGGGGTTACTGTTTTAAGTCGCCAAGGAGTTCAATTACTACACAACTCTTTTAAATACAAGTGGGGGTTTTTACCTTTCTGTGACGGTATTATTACAAATACTTATTCCATTAAAAATGAATATGACAGTTATGGCTGGTGGGATAAAGATTTTGTGCGTGTGATACATAATGGTATTAATACCCAAATAAACTCAAACGACACCTTTAACTTTGAAAACCTTCTACCTCCTCAAAATAAAAAACCATTTATTGTTTTATCAACAGGGCGATTGTCCAGACAAAAAGGATTTCAACATCTTGTCGAGGCCGCAAGATCAGTTGTTCAACAATACCCACATGTTCATTTTTTCATAGCTGGTCAGGGTAAATTGGAACACCAACTCAACAGTTTAATACATCGTCTTCACTTGCAGGAGAACGTTCACTTAATTGGGTTCCAAAAGAGCGTTTCCTCACTCTTAAATGGTGCTGACTTATTCGTGTTACCGTCCCTATATGAAGGAATGCCTAATTCATTAATGGAAGCACTTGCCCATGGTTTACCAGCTGTCAGCACAAAAGTTAACGGGGTTTCAGAATTGATGCTTGATGGCGACCATGGCAGTATTATACAACCTGGAGACACAACCGGCTTGAAAAAAGCTATTATTTCATTAATTCAAAGTAACAACCTGAAAGAATTGGGATTGAAAGGGAAAAAGCATGTGGAGGAAAATTTCTCCATCGATAAAATGGTCACCAATTTGGAACAGTATCTTCTTGAAAAAATAGAAGCCCGAAAGGCTTAGATTCAATTAATCCATTCTTTTTTTATTGATCCTCCTGATTACATGATTACATTTTAAATCATCTCATTACTTTTGCACAATCTTTATTGTTTGTCCATAAGTATTGAATTCATTATTCTTTCAAAGAACATTTGTATTCAATTACTTGTGACTTGCACAACATTAGCACAAGGATATGATTAAACTATTCATAAATAAGTATCTGAGATCCTTTCTTTTCTGGTTGATCTTTTTTACGGTTCACCGATTGATTTTTATACTTTTCAATCACAGCTACGCAAACGACACACCATTATTATCTATTCTAAGCTCTTTTTTAGTGGGGATAAGGATGGATCTTTCCTTCACGGGATATTTGATGTTTCTGCTATTTATAGCACAATTTCTAGTGCTATTGACACGTCGAAATATTTGCACTTCGTGTTTTGAAATTATATCATATCCATTAATTGTACTCTTAACAGCATTCCTCTTAGGAGACACGAATCTATACTCCTACTGGGGACGACACATGGATGGAGAAGCCATTGATTTCTTAAAAACTCCTGCTATTGTTATGGCATCCCTTAGATGGTATGAGATTTTTGCTTTTTTTCTATCATTAACAGTTATTTCAGCAGCCTTCATCATTTTTTACAGAAAACTGGTTAAAGTAAAAACTTATGTGTCAGCTAATCCTTTCTTGTGGAAAATTTGGTTGATCCAAATTGGAGTCGTTATATTTTCCGGAGCCCTACTTATTTTACCCATCCGGGGGAGTTTAGGTGTAGCTCCCATCAATACCGGAGTTGCCTATTTTTCAACTTATCGATTTGCGAACCATGCGGCCATCAATCCACTTTGGAATTTAGCTTATTCCATGAAACGCCTGGATGTAACAAAAAAGTCCTATAAGTTCATGGATAACACTCAGGCAGAAGCTATTTTTCAAAAAATGATGCAAGAGTCAGGTGACTATCCAAAGTTACTTAATAAGGAAAAGCCCAATGTTGTTATTATTCTTTTAGAAAGCTTTGCCGCCCATACCATAGAAGCCTTAGGAGGCCAGCCGGTGACACCAAACTTTAATAACCTGGTTCCAGAAGGTATTCTTTTCTCCAACCTATATGCAGCGGCTAACCGCTCAGATAAAGGATTGGTTGCGACCTTAACCGGATACCAGGTTTTACCATCCTATTCCATTATACGATTTCCAGACAAAACACAGAGTCTGCCATTTCTTCCTAAAATTTTAAAGGATCATGGATATCAAGATTTATCCTACATGTACGGAGGTGATATCAAATTTAAGAACATGAATTCCTTTGTGACGCAAGCGGGATTTGAAGAGATTATCTCAATCGACGATTTTCCAAACGAATTTCAAGGAGAAAAATGGGGGGTTCATGATCAATATACCTTTAACCGGCTGTTTGAGGAGATGAAAGAATCCAACGAGCCCTATTTCAAGTTCTTTTTTACCTTAAGCAGCCATGAACCATTTGACGTTCCAATGGAACGCGTCTATGAAAACGACTATCATAATTCGATTCACTATACCGATAAATGTTTGGGTGAATTCTTCGAAAAAGTGAAGGCTGAAGGATTATGGGATAATACACTCTTTATCCTTATTGCTGACCATGGGGTAGGGGGTGCCGAAAAATTCACCATTGACATGAAACGTTTCAACCAAATCCCCATGTTGTGGACTGGGGGAGCGTTGGCTAAAAAAGATACCATCGTATCCAAGGTTGGATCACAAACCGATATGGTTCAAACATTGTTAAAACAACTGGACATTCACAATTCAGAACTCCAGTTCAGTAAGAATATATTAGATAAAACCTCGGCTGGATTTGCATTTTTTGACTATTCAGATGCTTTTGGCTATGTGGAAAAAGACCACTACCAATTGTACGACAATCGAATAAAACGCTTCCTTCGAATGGAAGGAACAAAAAATAAGTTGGATAGTTTAAAGGGTAAGGCCTATTTGCAAGTCCTTTCAAACGATCATCAAAAAAGGTAATTAGAATCAATGGAAAAAATAAGTTTAAAACGAAGCGATGTAGAAATAATGGCGCCTGTTGGTTCGTATGAATCATTAATGGCTGCTATTCAAGGAGGGGCAGATTCGGTTTATTTTGGTATTGAACAACTCAATATGCGATCCCGATCATCGCATAATTTTACACGAGAGGATCTCAAAGAGATTGTTCGTATAGCCAATGAGAATAACATAAAAACATATCTGACAGTCAATACTGTTATCTTCAACGAAGAGTTGCCTTTGCTACGTGAAATTATAGACGTCGCTAAAGAAGAAAATATAACGGCGGTTATTGCCTCAGATCAGGCCGCCATTAATTATGCACATACCAAGGGGGTAGAAGTCCACATATCCACTCAGGTTAATATTTCTAATATTGAGACGCTTAAGTTTTATAGCAAATTTGCAGATGTAGTCGTTCTGGCACGTGAGCTGAACATGGAGCAAGTGAGTGCGATTTATCAGGCCATCATAGATGAAGATGTAAGAGGCCCGAGAGGAGAACTGATTAAAATAGAAATGTTCTCACATGGTGCATTGTGCATGGCGACTTCAGGTAAATGCTACATTAGCCTGCACCAACTTAACACCTCTGCAAACCGGGGTGGCTGTCTGCAACCCTGTCGCCGGGGTTATACAGTACATGAGAAAGAATCCGGTATGGAAATGGATGTGGAAAATGAATACATCATGTCTCCCAAAGATCTTAAAACCATTCACTTTTTAAATAAAATGATGCAAGCTGGAGTACGTGTCTTTAAAATTGAAGGCCGGGCCCGATCAGCTGAATATGTCAAAACGGTATGTGAGTGCTACAATGAAGCCATTCATGCAGTAATTGATGGCACCTATAACGAAGAAAAAATTGAGGATTGGGACGCGCGTCTGGCTGAAGTCTTTAACCGTGGTTTCTGGGATGGCTATTACCTGGGTCAGAGACTCGGTGAATGGAGTCACAATTATGGATCACAAGCATCCAAAAAGAAGATTTACATTGGTAAAGGAATGAATTATTTCCCCAAGCTTCAAGTCGCCGAATTCCTCATGGAAACACAAGAATTAAAGGTTGGAGATGAAGTGTTGATTACTGGACCAACAACAGGTGTTATCCAAATGACTGTACCGGAAATGCGAGTAGATCTTAATCCGGTTGAGAAAACCATAAAAGGCGAGCGCTTTAGTATGCCGGTTGAAATGAAAATCCGGCGATCGGATAAACTTTTCAAATTGGTAAATGCCCAAACTCTAAAACGATAAATCGAAAAGATGAAAGCGACTGGTAATTTACTTAAAATGAAAACTGCGTCCATTGGTAATGAAATTCGTTATCAATTAAGTCTAGACGCACTTGACATTGATATGAATGCCCTGATAGGAAAGCATGTTTCTTTTCGATTTGAGAATCAAATTAATTGCATCGCCTGCGCAAAGAAAACATCCAAATCCTTTGGACAAGGTTTTTGCTACAGTTGCTTTCAAACGGCGCCACAAGCAGGAGAATGCATTCTGCACCCTGAAAAATGTAAAGCTCAAATGGGTGAAGCACGTGATATGGAATGGTCCGTTTCACATTGTTTGATTCCGCACTATGTCTATTTAGCAGTGGCATCAGGTGTAAAAGTCGGTGTAACCCGTCATACACAAATACCAACCCGATGGATTGATCAAGGTGCATGGAAGGGGATTATCCTTGCAGAAACACCCAACCGACACATTGCTGGTACCATTGAAGTATTTCTAAAAAAATACTATTCCGATAAAACTAATTGGCGGAGCATGCTCAAGGATCATCGTGCCGAAGCGATTGATTTACTAAACGAGAAGTCTAAAGCATTAGCGCTGCTTCCTCATGAACTGAAGAAATATGCCAGCGTAGCAAATGATATATGGGAACTTAATTATCCAGTTGAGACTTTCCCATCCGCACCTCAATCGGTTACTTTTGATAAGGAAACCCAAGTATCAGGTCGCTTAAATGGCATTAAAGGTCAATATCTATTGCTGGATGAAGACCGTGTACTGAATATTCGTCGCCACAGTGGATACCTGGTAACAGTAGAAGCTGATTAGTTGATTAATAACTCGTCAAGGAATAGCCAGGATGGATTTCCAGCTCCGGGATGACCAACCGGTAATATCCCGGAATTGGAAATTGTAATCTTAACAAATTTGCCCGTTTTTTTGCCATTAATTGAAAGAAGAAGCTGCTCCCTTTCTGAAGTATTATAGGATGGAAATGTTGAAATTCCGCCGTACTCAATATATTCATGGCCATTCTCTGAAATCGCCACTTTAATTTCCGATGGAGCAATGATCCATTGACTTGGATCGCTCAAAACAGATAAATGGATTTGATTCACACTCATCCTTTGAGGAAGCTGGCATATAATATTCACATCCGTTCCATTGAATCCGGTCCACGATCCATCCTTTAAATCATCTCCTCCGATATGATGATCCAATAAATTGACATATCCCTTTTTGAAATAGGCATCTTCAGGAAGCGGGATTATTTCCTTAATTGTAACTCCGCTAATTTGTTGTTTTATGAATGTACGCGCCACTGGTTTAGAGGGATGCATATTGTTGGAAAAAACAGCTGCAATAACGGTTGCCGTTTGATCCAAAATAATTGGTTTATCATAAAAAATGTCAGCTGAGTCTGGTTCTGATCCATCCACAGTATAATATATGGTGTCGCCACTCTTTTTAGTTTGCAAGGGAATTAGCGCATTATCTTCAAAAACAATCTGATTGGTTACAAACATCGGTGATGCTAGTGATTGAGCTAACTTTTTAATGGGCTTTTGACTTTTATTACGCCTCAGATTAAACTGTAATTCAGCTTGAATGGGGTAATGGTCAGATATAAACATGTCCTCCTGTTTCAGCGCATGTGTAGTGAAATTAATGGCATTGAAATACCCATTCATAAAAATAAAGTCGATACCAATAGGGACAGTCTCTTCGCTAAAACCATTAAATGTTTGCGCTCCGCCAGAAGGAGGATTTTTAGACTGGGTACGAGCATCCCATAAGGGCAATTTATCCTGCCAATGACCAACCAAAGTATGGTACATTTTCTCTTCAGCAGTGGCATTAAAATCACCCGTTAAAACCACAGGAGCATCACCTGCCAAAGAATGAATTTTTTTCAGAATGAGAACGGCACTTTCATTACGCGCGTATTCACTTACATGACTTAAATGCGCATTAAACACAAAAAAGATATACCCATTGGATTTGTCTCGTAGCTTGGCCCAGGTAACGATACGTGGCAAAGGTGCACCCCAGCATTTACTTCCCGGAATTTCTGGTGTATCTGACAACCAAAACTGGGATGTGGACAACAACTCATACTTATTCTTCTTATAAAAGATAGGAACAAACTCGCCAGATTCTATACCATCATCGCGCCCCGATCCAACATATGTGTAATCTTCAAGTTGATCACCTAGATACCGTAACTGATGCACTAAAACCTCTTGAAAACCGATTACATCCGGTAATTCATCAGATAGAAATGAAACGACAAACTCCTTTCGATTATCCCAACTATTAAGCCCATCGGATGGATTATCGTAACGAATATTGAAACTCATTATTTCCAACGATTCATTACCCGTTGTACATCCCATAATAGATGCAATGATGAATAAAAGAATGTATTTCGTCTGTCTCATGTCGTAAAAATATGCAGCCCAATACCATTATCAGGCTACCTTGAAAATTATTGCTTAGCCGTTGCACCCAATTTAAACTTCAAATGCCCCTGTTTGATGAGCTCCTGATGCTCAATAAAATAATATTTATAGGGTTTTCCATTTAATTCAATGTGTTTGATGAAAATATCATCAGCACCCTGGCGTTCAGCTTCGATAACGATATTGTCTGAGCCATAAATTTTCTGATTCAAATGAATGGTCACTTTATCAAACACCGGGCTTGATAGCGTATAATTCATATCCCCCGGACAAACCGGATAAAAGCCCATCATACTATACAGTAACCAGGCCGACATAGTACCGGTATCATCATTCCCAGGTAACCCATCAGGACCAGTCCCAAAATAACGGTTAATACAGTCATGGACTTGTCGTTGCGTACGCCATTCTGAACCAGATACATAGTTATATAAGTACGGATAGCCCATATCCGGTTCATTACCCATGTCAAACAAGCTGTCATTAAAACATTTGTTCAACTGATTGACGAAGGTAGTCTTGTTGCCCATTAAACGCATCAGGCCTTTTATGTCATGAGGCACAGCAAATGAATACTGCCAGGAAGAACCTTCATGAAATCCATGAACAGGCTGAAAATTTTCACCTTGAGTGGGATTAAAATCAGGCATAAACAAACCATCTGACTGAAGCGGTCTCAATAAATTATATTTCTTATCGAAGTATTTCTTATAACCCAACGACCGATTGTAAGCCTTTTTGTATTCGTCCTTTTTATCAAGCGCCAATGCCAATTGAGCAAAATTATAATCTGCTACATACAATTCAAGCGCCTGCGAAACAGAATTATCAAAAGGCTCCAGAAAAGGGATATAATGATTTTCTTTATAAAAGTCATTGCCATGACGAATGAGGTTTTCATCTTCAGGTGTCTCTGCATGCTTTAGCATGGCTTCAAAAGCGGTCTCCACATCAAAATCAGTTAACCCTCGTAAATAGGTATCTGACAGCACCACTTGTGCAGGATCACCCTCCATGACATGCATTTCACGGCCATACAATTCCCATTTTGGTAACCAACCACTCTCTTTATACATATCAATGATGGTATGCACCATATCTAATTGTTGTTCGGGATAAACCAGTGACATAAACGGATGGACTGTCCGGTAAGTATCCCAGAGAGAAAACACGGTAAATCGATTTCTACCATTGGTATTAAGAATATTGGCCGATTCCATAGCCGGATACATACCATTCGCATCCTGCAAAATATTTGGGTGCAATAAAACATGATAAAGTGCCGTATAGAACTTTGTTTTATCAGCTTTAGTACCGCCTTCCACTTCAATTTTAGATAGCTGCTCATTCCAATCTGAAAATGCATTCCTGGCAATTTCATCAAAACCTAGCCCTTCCTGTTCTACCTCCAAATTTTCACGTGCATTTTCAATACTCACATAACTAACCCCCACCTTAACTTCAATTACCTCACCATCTTGGGCATCAAAACTGAAAAAAGCACCAATTTTTTCACCCGCTAACTCCTTTTGATACTTGGTGTACAATTTATAGGTATCACTGGTAGAACTCCAGTTATGCCGATGTCCGGGTAACTTGGTATGGAATTTCCAATACCCTTTACTTTGAGAAGGCTTACTTACCTTCACTACAAAATAAACAGGCATGACCGCTTGCGGCCGATAGCAAAACGAGCCTAATAGTTTATATCCTTCTATTTCTGTTTCCGAAACCATTTTTAGCATACCGCCCGTTTCATTGGTCAGACCATGACCTAAATCGAGCATAATATTGGCCTGCCCTTTGGGAAAAGTGTATCGGCTAATGCCTGACCGTAAGGTGGACGACATCTCTGCTTTTATCGCATATCGATCTAAAAAAGCCGAATAATAGCCGGGTTTTGCCGTTTGATTTGAAAAAGTCGTTCCATATTCATTCACATCCACATTCAATTCACCAGATGTAGGCATTACTATGATACTTCCAAAATCAGGACAACCTACGCCACTTAAGTTTACATGCGTAAAACCAGTAAGCCAATTGTTATTATTTACATAGGGATTACTGCACCAATCATTGGTGTTGGAGTATTCATTGCCTTTGTGCGGTGACACATTAAAAGGCACAACCGAAATCATTCCCCAAGGAACCACTGCTCCTGGATAAGTCGCGCCGAAATTTGAAGTTCCTATAAATGGATCCACATAATCGGCAGGTGATTGACTAAATCCTGTTTGAAATAGAAAAACTGCTAAAAACCAAAATGCAACACGTTTCATCATGACATAACTTTTGGGCCGAAAATAAAGGTATAATCTAACCCGCCCAAATTCACTATTATTTACACGGATCGCATCAATTTATTGATAATGATACAAATAATTGCGATAATAAATAAAAAAACAACAGGGTACTACCCAAAATTAAACATGGGAACTACAATTCTTTTCTGTATATAAGTCAATCCTTTACTCGACTCTGTAGTTATAGAGGTAATTATTAGAGCCGCCAACGATCAAATTAAACCGGGTGGATGAAGTCTTTAGAAAACCGATACTAAACCGAGAGCATCCCACTAAAGGAAAGGCTTTATAATTTTTACCATCATTATTAATTAAATAAATACGACCTCCTGTTTTCTCCACAACTCCTACTTTATGATTATTGGTTGAAAACTGATATACATCGGTATTTAGTAGAATCTCCTTATCAAACTGACGTGAGTAAATCAGTTGGCCTTTATGATTAAACAAAGACAGGGTATGTGGGGTAGATACCACATAATGCAATTGGGCTCCTGCGTCATAGGCAATCATCGCATGCATTCCTTGTATGTCTTCCAATTCAGCCTTTTGAACCGTTCCATCCTTTAATGCAATTTTAACCAATTCACATCTTTCACTGGTAGTAACTAAAAAAGCATTGGAAGAATTCTGTCCTTCAAGATAAAACGCGCTTTGATTATTACGAATAAAAGGAGAATTAATTGTCACACGCTCTTCACCTTTCCGATTAAGAATGTAGTTTTTTCGATCATCAGAAAAGACAATGTAATCCTTGTCACTATATCTAAAGTGTTGTATAGGCAATGACACTGTTCCTTCCGTTTTAGAAAAGCTCCAACCAGGTATTCGATTACCTGTTTTATCAAATACATCAATCCTTTTATTTGCTGTTGCCAGGAAGATTCGATAATTCCTACCCTGATCATAGTCAAATACAGATAAACCATTGGTCGCTTCAGAAGACAACTTTACAGGGTACTTAGCAACATGATTCCCATTGCGATCCAACAGATACATGCGACTTTTGGTATTGAAGAGGTACTGCCACTTGTTATTGCGATAATAATCAATTTGATTCACCTCACTTAGGATGGGACCATCTAATACTTTCTTCCACAAAACTCTACCTTTATTATTGATCAGGTAAAGGTTATTGTTGCCATCTTGAATTAACACTTCCTTTTCTTTAGTGTAATGATTTTCCACTAATACCGGCTTTATAACTGCTGTAGAATCCAGTAAACTCTGCCAGATAGTTCGAGGTTCAGAAGCTCGTTCCGGTTTAAAATCCATAACGATTGTAGCATAAATCATGTTACCGGTACCACTAAATTGAAGCCCTGTTCCATAAAATCCATTAAGCGCTTCTTTTTGCTTCTCTGATAAACTCGAAAAAAGAGGCGCAAATGAACCGGATAAAAAGGAGGCTAATTGTCCTGTTTCGCAAAAAACAAATAAATTCTCCCGGGCCGAAAAGTGATTTCTATAGTCTGAAAATATTTTTTTATTAGCCAATGTTTTCCGTAGAACATTAGCATAAATAAAACTTTCCAGCTGTTGAACAGTATTGGAAAATACAAGATAATTATCTACAAATGTAAAAAACTGATCAGGCACCTTCGGTAAGAACGATTGAAAAAGATGGGACACCAAATTATCTCGAAAACCTACATAAATTGGGTAAGAGGTCTCTTCATCTAGCGTATATATCGTTTTGGGAGATAAGGCTCCATTCCCATTGAGCTCACCCAAGGCGGCCACTAACTTTTCCTTAGCAATAGAAGCACTCTTCACTTCCATAACTAAAAAACCATTATTATCAGGCTGTAAATGGTTAAAATCTGTATAGGCAATCGCCATTTCTCCTTTCAACTGCTCAAACAACAAATCTTGAACAGCAATTCCTGCACATTTTGGAAACTTATCTAACACCAGGTTGTAATTTGATAAAAGAGAATTCCCCTCATAAAAAGCTAACAATCTCTGTTTTAGATCTGCGCCATCCTCAAAAGCAAAAGAAATAAAAGAACGCGTATCAGAGGGAAGAACAGACTGAATGGATGCTCGCCTGGGTTGGGCATTCGTTAACAGATAGCTGTATACACCTTTAGTATTACCAGTGAAAAAACCATTCAAAATCAGCTCATCTGATTTAATATCCAAATCCAATTCTCCCCATCCCGATTGCTCCTTTAGTTTTTGACTAGTCTTTTTAAACGAATCTGAAATAAGGGGTTTTAAAACTTTAGGCGAGTTCGAAAAATTGAAATAAATGTTCATCTGGGCAGCAGCACTTGCGGTTTTCTGAACTTGAATAAAACCAGTATCATCAAGTAAACTTTGAGCAGATTGCAATTGACGAATGGCAGATTCAATCAGCAAATGAGAGGTGCTTCCCAAGACAATGCCTCGGTAAATCACAATGGAAAAACTTTGTTGCGCCTCTCTCCTCTTTAATGTATAAACGGTAATCGTGTTATACTTGCGCTCAGAAATTTGATAGTTTATCTTACCTAAGTGCTGAAGACTACTCTGAAATTCCAGTTCCTGACTTTTATTGGGAAATTCTGATAGAAAAAGTGCTTTTACATCATCTTTACCTTGTGGATGCAAAGAGACATAAAATGGCCTATCACATAATTTTTGAATAATATCGGTATTCAAATCAGGTAAGGAATCAACTTCCTCAACGAAATTCAATACTTTTTTTAAAATCTCAAAATAAGTTAACTCCGTCTTAAAATCTACATCGTCATTCAAGATGTTATATACACTCCGTAAACTTTCGGTCTTTACAATAAGTGCAGCATCAGTAGGTATCGCCTTTAAAGGTTCATTATTCTCATAGCGCTTAACCCTATTGATGAGAATAACAGCACCAATTAAAATAATTACACCAATAACAATCAGGATAATAACTCTACCGTTTCTCATAGTAACATCAGTTAGTTTTAAGGCCACTCAAATATCCTTTCTGATATTTATTTACCCAGTAGCAAAACTATACCTGACCAATGAGATGACCAAAAAAAACGGTAAATGAATTACATCATAAATGGGTTTACCTGACCACGAGGATTTTTGTCGTTTTTACTTCACTTCCATCTTCCGAAGAAACATAAACAATATAAACACCTGATTGCACTTTTTCACCCCCAAAATTTTCCCCATCCCACTGAACCTGGCCACCCAACGATCGAGTTTCATAAACAAGCTTTCCACTCACATTTGTAATTTTAACATTACTATTCAAAACTAAGCCAGTGATTGTAATGGGTCCTGTAAAATCAGGTTTTACAGGATTTGGATAAGCATAAACCTTATCAAAGGATTTTGATGGTTCACTGGCATTTCCTTTATACGAAACGATCCCTTTATCCGTTCCTATAAAAACTTCACCCGTCGATCCCAAAATAGCAATACTCAATATATTATCAGAAGGTAGAGGACTGTTCTCCTTATTAAAAGTATGAATGGTTTTGGTACCATCTTCAGAAACCAAATGAATACCGGCCCCTACGGTACCGATCCACTTTCTGTTGGCGCCATCTACAGCAATACTTGTCACTTTACTTTTATCTAATAAATAAGCTGCCGAATTAGTCCCATCATTAAAAGGCACTTTTATTCGACTAGCAATGGGTTTTGTATCATCAAAAATACTCCAGGGACGATAATACACCACAACTCCCCGATCAGTACCTAACCAGATGTAGCCATCTTTATCTTCAGCCATACAAAAAATTGTACTGGTTATAGTTTCGCCCTTTTCATCCCATAGTTTTAATAAACCTCCATTACGAGGATCATTCTCAGCATCAGCCGAGATCGGTCCGCGATAAATGTCATCACTTTGATCCAGTGGGGTTCTATTAGGATTAATAACTACGATACCCTTTTCATTTCGCGGAATAATAATCCAAATCAAATCATCCTTTGTTATTAAAAACTGATCAGTACTATGCAAATTATTTAATGTCTCATAGTTGAACTGATACCAAGTCCCTTCTGACCCCATAACAACAATACCATTTGCTACTTCACTGTTTGACATCCATATATTCCCTTCACTATCAGCAGCAATCCCTCCAACCCTGACATAATTAGGCCCCGCCCAGTCAATATTCTGTAAACCACTATTGTGCTGATCAAAGTTTTCCAAAATATCTATCCCCTTGACCTCAAAGATCCCAGATCCCCATGAAGACATATAAACTCTTGTTGGATTTAAAGGGTCGGAACAAATTCTTATCAAATCACGCCAATATTTTTCATCCCCCTGTTTATTACTTCGAAAATAACTCCATTGCTGATCACGATATAACGAAAACTCGACATTACGATTTAAATTATTATAATCAGAAGTTAACCCGCCAGCCAGAGAATATATTCCATTTGGAGTAGCATGCAAGGCAAAACACTTATTAGATCTAGGACCATTGGGGACCAATTTTATATCTACCGGTAAGGTTTTTTTAATAAAACCTAAAGTCTTATCTGCAAAATAAAATGTGTTTTCACTCTCACTTAAACTTACCATTGATATATTAGGTATAACATTTGACTGAGAATCGAAAGCATATGAACTAACCGATTCTATGTTCTCAAAAGAAGCGTTGTATGTAACAAGTTTATTACTTTCAGATATATAGATAAAATCATCCTGCGTAAAGAGGTTTCGAAAAGATGAAAGCGACAACTTTTCTGTCCATTCACCCTGATTCCCGATGGCTACGATGTATTTTTTGCTGGATGATTTCCGTATATATATTAATTGCTCTCCAATAAAATCAACCGCAAAAAAAGCATCGGTTTGGCCGGAGATTTCACTCCAAGAGCCAAAATACCCCAACGAAGGATTGCCCAATTCGGCCCGGAACAATCCTTGACCACTAGCGGCATAAATGTAACCATCATTAATCCCCACGTAGTTGATGATAAAATTCTGATTACCATCACCTAAATAGTAGGTGTCAGCAATTTCTAATTTTTCAATATTCAACACCAATATGCCAAAATCCAAACTACAATAAACCAAATTCTCATGCTGCGTAAAAGCATTAATTTTTTTACTCCCTTGAATGTTTTTATTTTTCAGATCTGGAATATTTATGACTGTATTATCACGAATATAATCAATATTGCCATTTGCATAACCAATAATAAATGCATTATTATCAAGAACTGAAATTGCTGTAATACCTACATCCGATAATCCATTTGTTTTATTAAAACGACTTATCGATTCCGTAGATTTCTCGTATATAATAACCGCCACATCTGTTGCAGCAAAAACAAACTTTTCGCCACTGGCGACAGCAAGGCATTCATTATATGAAAAATGATCCCGCCAACCGTTTCTGTTTAGCTGCGAAAATACAACCATGTGACAAAGCAAAAAAACAGCTCCTAATACAATCTTGCTATTCATTATATATTATTCTTTAAGTACCCAATTAATTTACTAACTGCCCTTCCGCGGTGACTGATTGCATTTTTTTCCGCCATACCCATCTGAGCAAATGACATAGTATAACCAGTGGGTTGAAAAATTGGATCGTATCCAAATCCTTCCGCTCCTTGACGTGACTTTAAAATATTACCTTGTACTTCACCGGAGAACAGATATTCTTCACCATCGATAATTAGAGCCACCACTGTCCTAAATTTTGCTTTTCGGTCTCCTACATTGCGAAGTTCCAAAAGAAGTTTGTCCATATTCATTTGGGCATTTTTTTCTTCACCTGCATACCTTGCTGAAAAAACACCAGGAGCACCATTTAAAGCATCCACTTCAAGACCCGTATCATCAGCAAAGCAATTCTTACCATATCGATTATAAATGTATCGCGCCTTCTGCAAAGCATTCGCTTCCAAAGTATCCCCCGTTTCAGGTACTTCATCAAAACAACCAAGCGCTCTTAAACTTAATATATTAATAGAGCTACCCAATAGCTGTTGAATTTCCTTCAATTTATTTTCATTGTTCGTAGCAAATACCAAATCCATCTGAACTTTCATTTTTAGTTAAACGTAGAATGACACAAAAGTATTTTAAACTACCAATAAATGACCAAATAAAAAGGCGACTTAAACAGTCGCCTTGAAATATAAATTGGTATTTCCATCACCCAAAACCGCCATAACCATACTTCATTAAGTCTGTACGTGGATTAATCACTAATACCGGAATCTTAGCGCTATTAGCAATAATATACTGCTCATAAGCCCCCAGTACATAATCATGAAAGGCGATATCCCGCGTAGTCATGACTAATACAAGATTCGCTTTAATAGATTCAGAATATTGTATAGTTTCCTGAGAGAAAGATGTTTTTCCTTCAGCCAACGCCAATTCGTAATCAATTTTCTTTTCTTCAAGAAACTTCTTACTAAAAACAACGTTAGCTTTGGTCCGACTATCCACAATACCTTCTTTTGTGGCTGAAGTAAAAATAAAGGTCTTCGATTTAAAGAATTTACCCATAAACTCGACCCATTTTAACTTCTCTTTATTTTCTGATTTATAATCAACCGGGAATACAATTTTAGAATAATTATCTTCCTGCGGAGCTGATTGCACTACCAAATAAGGAATTTTTGATCCGACAATAACCTTAAGTGCCCAGCTACCGGTCAATTTCTGAAGACCTTTCATTCCATGGGTGCCCATAACCACAAGCATACAATTCAATTCTTCCACCACTTGATTAATGGTTTTAAAAATTGAACCCTCCCGGGTAATGATGTTAGGCATAACGCCCCATTTGTCTTTAATCTTTTGGGCTTGATCTGATAAACGGGTATTGACCTCCGTAATCATCGTTTCCTTCTTTACAATATGAAGAAGTTGAACATTGGCGTCCAACACTTTGCTGAGGATAATAGCATGTTGAATAGCAAAATCAGCTACTTCTGTAAAGTCATAAGGAACGAGAATGCTGTTTTTCGGTGTCTCCATAAAAACCTTCAATGATTGTTCTGCAATTGAGGAATAAATATAGTACTTTTGAAACTAATATCAAGGGTTACGTGATTTGAATATGATTTATGTTGAAGGGATCTGCAAAAAATAACCACTCCAGGTATCAATTTATCATCAAAGAATTACTACTAATCGGGGTGATTTCACTGCTTTTTTCAATTTCTCAACACTGTTATTCTCAATTTCATGATTCCATAACCATTAGACTTGAACATGACCAAACCATTCATCTAATTCAAACAAACGATAAAGAGGGAATTAATATCAAATCGCCTTCTTTTTCTATCTATTGGCAATCCAATTCTAACCAGCCCATCCAAGTTCGCTATCGGCTCTTGCCCCAATATTCGAACTGGAGTGATTGGACTACCCGAAACAGCATTGCATACTTTGACCTGTCTGATGACCAATACATTCTTCAACTCAAGTTGGTTAACGGCCATATAATTGAATCAAAAATCAAGGTTGATGTTCCCCTCAAAAATAAGACCTGGTTTAATTTGCTACTTATTCTACTTATAAGCATTATTCTACTGGTTCTCATGCTGGTATTTTTTAATCGCCGATTAAGTGTGATACGCAAACGCATTGAATACGAGTTAAAGAAAGCCCTTCGCATCAAACAATCGGCTGAAGTTGAAAAAAGTGGTGAAGATGCATCTACCGTTCGAGATCAAGCCCGGATCAGGTCCCGAAAATACAAGAAAGTAACTGTTTTATTTGCCGATATACAAGGCTTTACAAGAATTGTAGAACATCTAAATCCGGAAGCACTCATTGATGAGTTAGACCGCTTCTTTTTTCATTTCGACGAACTGGCGGAAAAATTTGGTATCGAAAAAATAAAAACCATTGGAGATGCCTATATGTGCGCTGGTGGGATACCAAATAAAAACAGAACAAATCCCATTGAAGTGGTGCTGGCTGCTATCCTGATGCAGCAATTCATGAAAAAATCACAGGAAAACAGGGATGAAGATTTTGGTTTTTGGGAGCTGCGAATTGGCATCCACACCGGCCCCGTGATATCAGGTGTGATAGGTCAAAAAAAGCTATCTTTTGACATTTGGGGAGATACTGTAAACATTGCCTCACGCATGGAAAGCTCTGGCATTGCCGGTGAAATAAATATTACAGGCATTACTTACCAATTAATTAAAGAGTTTTTCACGTGTGAGTACCGTGGAAAAATGCCGATCAAGTATAAAGGTGAGACAGATATGTACTTTGTGAAGGGGATTAAACCTGAATTATCAATGAATGAAGCAGGATTAGAGCCAAACCGCATTTTCTATACTCGGCTTCAACACATTCGATTTACAGATTTGGAAGAATATGTATTAACCAAATATGAAACCGAACTCAACGATGTGATCTACTATCACAACAAAGCACATACAGAGGATGTCATCACCCGTGTTGAAATATTAGCCCGCGGCGAGGGTGTCAGTGAAGAAGATCTATTGCTACTTAAAACAGCTGCATTATTACACGACAGCGGGTTTCTAATTGAATATGACCACCACGAAGATAATAGCATTCATTTTACAAAAGAAATTCTACCTCAATACAACTATGCAGATTATCAGATTGACCAAATTGTGGAGTTGATTGATGTAACACGCACAAATAAAAAACCGCGCAATTTTTTGGAAAAAATTATCAAAGATGCAGATCTAGACTACCTGGGACGCGCTGATTTTATTCCTGTCTCAGAAAACTTATTCAAAGAGTTAAATGCCCATGGCAGAAACCTTTCTCTGACGGATTGGAACAAAATGCAATTTGAATTCATTTCTCAACATACCTATTACACAAAAACAGCCAGGAATTTGAGACATGTAAATAAGGAACGGCAATTGCAGAAACTGAAGGAACTTATCTCAATATGATTTTTATTATATTGCTGTTGTAATTTATTTATATTTGTTGGAAGAAAATAAAAGAACTAAATAACATGGCTAAAAACGTGGAACCTGAAAGCAAATTAAAAAACCTGATTGGTCCGGGAAGTAAAATCAAGGGAGATATCGAGGCCAATGGCGATATTCGCATCGATGGCACTATTGAAGGTAATATACTTTCAAAAGGACGAGTTATTATCTGGACAACTGGTATCGTTAAAGGTGAAGTTAAATGCACCAATTGCGACATTTATGGAGGCTTTGATGGTAAGTTAGTAGTAAACGAACTCCTTTCATTAAAAGCTTCCAGTAAATTAACCGGTGACATCAAAACCAGTAAACTTTCCATTGAACCTGGAGCGATCTTTACCGGTTCATGTGACATGGGTGGAAAAACATCACAAGGTGCGCCAAATGCATCGGACGATACTAAAAAATGACACTAATGGATCTGAAGATCCCTTTTCAATATGTGTCGGTGGCACTGACTCTCATTGTTATTGAGTGGACACTTAAAGACTGGATACATGTTGATGAAAAGAAGATAATCCTGGCTACAGGCTTTCTAACAGGACTTTATCTTCTTTTTCATTTTTTATTCCTTTTCATTCAAAAACGGATTAACAATTCTGAAGCTCTCATCTTTTTAATATTAATGGGCCTAAAGTTTGCGTTTATCCTATTCTTTTTGTTTTTTTATTTAAATCCAATGGATGCCGAAAACAAAAGAGTGGTACTATTGTTTTTAATAAACTATTTTTCATTTTTAATAACAGATTTAATTCTGAAAGTTCGATTATTGAACCTGAAATAGTCTTTTAGAAGTTGTTGAATTATTCCTAACCCAAATTCATGCAGTATCTAAGACAAACGCTCATAGCATTGTTACTTGTATGCTTATCACAGTTTACAATAGCTAATGAAGAACAGACCAATCTATCCACGGAATTCGATCCTTTGGAGATGATTGCACACCATATTGGTGATGCACATAGCTGGCATGTTTTTTCATATACAGATGCTAATGAAGAGTTGCATCACATTTCTATCCCCTTACCCATCATATTAATTTATGATGGACATCTTTACACTTTTATGTCTTCTGTATTTGATCATGGCAATACCAGTATGAAGAAAGGAAACACCTACTTTAAACTACTCCATGAAAAAATATATATTACTGATGCGGCTGGTCTTATCCAATACGATGATAACCATCAGATTTTAAACGAAAAACCTTGGGACTTTTCAATTACAAGAAATGTGGCTTCGATGTGGCTCAGCGTGCTCATCATTATATCTTTGTTTTTAGCTGCTGCTAAAAAGTATAAAGGGAAACCCAAAACACCACGTGGATTGCAATCCTTTTTGGAACCCCTCATTCTTTTTGTGCGCGATGATATAGCAATTTCTCAAATTGGAAAAGAAAAAGCAGATCGCTTCATGCCGTATCTATTAACATTGTTTTTCTTCATTTGGATAAACAATCTAATTGGAATCATCCCTTTTTTTCCTGGAGGTAGTAACCTGACAGGTAACATATCCCTCACCATGTTATTGGCTCTCATCACTTTTGTAGTAACCAATATAAATGGCAGCAAAACCTATTGGAAACACATATTTGTGGCACCAGGCATTCCAGGATGGGTAAAAATATTCTTAGTACCAGTTGAGTTTATTGGGATATTCACAAAGCCGTTTGCTTTAATGATCAGGCTCTTAGCAAACATCACTGCCGGTCACATTATTATCCTGAGTTTATTCTCATTAATTTTTATTATGAAATCACTGGCTATTGCACCCGTTTCCATAATAATGGCCATAATGATATTTCTGCTCGAACTACTGGTTGCAGTTCTTCAAGCTTACATATTTACCTTGTTAACAGCCCTTTTTATTGGAATGGCATTAATCGAAGACGAACATCATTAATACATAGTTAACTGAACTTAAATAAAACAATATGGAAGGTTTATCATTGACCACAATTGGATTAGGCTTAATTATTATCGGAGCAGGTATTGGAATTGGTCGTATTGCTCAGGCTGCCATGGAAGCGATGGGACGTCAACCGGAAATTAGTTCTAAAATTCAAACTGCGATGATTATCGCTGCCGCCTTAATTGAAGGTGCCGCCTTGTTTGCCATTGTAGTAGTTCTGATGAAAGGATAAAACTAGGAACTTATGGGATTATTAACACCTGATCCCGGGCTCGTCTTTTGGTCCCTTATCACGTTTGTGATGTTGGTTTTCATTTTGGCAAAATATGCCTGGAAACCCATCCTACATGCCCTCAAAATTCGCGAAGAAACCATTGAATATGCACTTGTTGCCGCAGAAAAAGCCAGATCAGAAGTGAAAAATCTGGAGGTGACAAAGACGCAGATGATTGAGGAAGCAAAAAAAGAACGCGATAGTCTAATCAAAGAAGCCAGGGAATTAAAACAAAATATTCTGGGTGAAGCTAAATTAAAAGCTCAAACTGAAGCGGACAAAATTATTGAAAGTGCCCGACTTCAAATTGTGCGCGAAAAAAATGAAGCCATTCTGGAATTTAAGCGAAAAGTTGCTGAATTATCAGTCGATATCGCCGGTAAGCTCTTGGAAGAAGAACTAAAAAGTACCGACAAGCAGAAAGAAGTAATTGACAGATATCTGCAAGAGGTAAATTTTAATTAAAGGAGGTTCTGGGAACAGAAATTGCTTATGAATAGAAGCCTAATAGCTAATAGATACGCCAAAGCTTTATTTAAGCTGGCTATTGAACAGGATAATCTGGAGCAGGTTCATAATGATGTAGCGCTTCTGCAGCAATTCTGCAAAGAACCGATAGGCTTTATGGAAATACTTATTAGTCCGGTTATCAAACCTGGAAAGAAAAAGCAGATGTTCCATGAATTACTCGAGGGGAAAATTGCCCACTCGACCATGCACCTCCTTGATTTATTAGTTGACAATAACCGGGAAGAACTATTAACTGACATCAATCGCCATTTTATATCTTTATTTAAAGATAATAAGGGAATTAAAGAAGTGGCTTTATACACCGCAGTGGCAATGGATCATCCCCACATTGAACAACTGAAATCATTTTTAAAAGAGCAATTTAGAGCACCCATTGAATTATCTGTTAAAATCAAACCCGAATTGTTAGGTGGTTTTATTCTAACGGTGGATGGAAAAATGGTGGATGCCAGTATCAGTTCTAAACTGAAACAAATTAAAAAAGAATTGCTCAGCTAAACGTTTAACTAAACTCTTATTCGATGGATACAATAAAACCGGCTGAAGTATCGGATTTATTAAAAAAACAAATTGCAGGTTTCCAATCTGCTACCGACCTTGAAGAAGTAGGTACAGTGCTGCAAGTAGGCGATGGGATTGCCCGTGTATATGGCTTAATGAATGTAAAGTCTAACGAATTAGTGGAGTTGGAATCATGTATGGGTGTGGTCCTAAATCTGGAGCAAGATAACGTTGGGGTAGTGCTGTTTGGATCCTCCCAGGATGTAAAAGAAGGAGATTTAGTTAAACGTACTGGTCGTATAGCCTCCATCCAGGCGGGCGATGGTTTATTAGGGCGTGTTATCGATGCCATGGGTGAACCCATAGATGGCAAAGGTCCCATTTCCGGGACGACCTATGAAATGCCGCTGGAACGAAAAGCACCCCAGGTAATTTATCGCCAGCCGGTGAAGCAACCTCTTCAAACCGGCTTAAAAGCGATTGACGCCATGACACCTATCGGACGTGGCCAACGTGAATTAATCATTGGTGATCGCCAAACAGGAAAGACAGCTATCGGTATTGATACCATCATCAACCAGCGTTCCTTTTTTGAAGCAGGCGAACCGGTATATTGCATTTACGTAGCCATTGGTCAGAAAGCCAGCACAGTAGCTCAAATTGTCAATACGCTGGAAAAGCACAATGCCATGGAGTATACCATTGTAGTGTCGGCCACGGCTGCTCATCCATCCGCCATGCAATTTTATGCACCCTTTTCAGGTACTGCCATTGGTGAGTTTTTTAGAGATACGGGGCGATCCGCTCTGATTATCTATGATGATTTATCCAAGCAGGCTGTTTCCTACCGGGAAGTGAGTTTATTATTACGACGTCCACCGGGTCGGGAAGCATATCCTGGTGATGTATTTTACTTGCACAGTCGATTGCTTGAACGAGCAGCTAAGGTCATTGAATCTGATGAGATTGCCGCTCAAATGAACGATCTGCCTGAATCCTTAAAAAGTATCGTAAAAGGTGGAGGTTCACTTACCGCATTACCCATTATCGAAACACAAGCAGGAGATGTATCCGCCTACATTCCAACCAACGTAATTTCCATTACGGATGGACAAATCTTCCTGGAAAGTAACCTTTTCAACTCGGGTGTACGACCAGCTATTAATGTTGGTATTTCAGTCTCCAGAGTAGGGGGAAGTGCGCAGATAAAACCCATGAAGAAAGTGGCGGGTACACTGAAATTAGATCAGGCGCAATACCGTGAATTAGAAGCCTTTTCAAAATTTGGTTCGGATCTGGATCCAGCTACGATGATGGTGCTGAATAAAGGGCGTAAAAATGTGGAATTACTGAAACAACCTCAATACAAACCGGTTAAAGTGGAAGAACAGGTAGCTGTGATATACTGTGGTACACAAGGTTTATTAAAAGATGTCCCTGTTGAGTCAGTTAAAGCCTGGGAAACAGAATATATTGACACCTTAAGTGTGCGATATCCCGATGTTCTAAAAGATTTGGCAAAAGGTGAATTTAACGATGACATCACCAAGCGCTTGAAAGAAGTTGCCAAAGACGTTGCCAACCAATTTATTATCAAAGCCTAAATTGATACTATGGCCAATCTGAAAGACATACGTATTCGGATAAATTCGGTTAGGACTACCCGTCAGGTAACCAGTGCCATGAAAATGGTATCGGCGGCCAAATTCAAAAAAGCTCAGGATGACATCACCCACATCCGGCCATATGTGGAACGATTGGCAGGTATTATTTATGATCTGACCAATACTTTGGAAGAAGATATTGAATTCGAATGGTCAGAAGAGCGTGATCCCAACAAAGTCTTAATCGTAGTACTTTCATCGAATCGTGGATTGTGTGGTGCCTTTAACACCAACGTAGTCAAGGAAACAGAAAAGATAATTCGCTCCCAATTTCATGCACAATTTAAAAATGGAGATCTGGATATTTATGCCGTCGGTAAACAGGCTCAAAAACTTTTAAGAATACACGGATTCCCGGTTGCAAAGGATTTTAATGAGGTATACAGTCATCTCAGTTTTGAGGCTGTTGTAAACATTGCCAATGAGTTGATGAATGATTTTGTAACTCAAAAATATGATCGCATTGTATTAGTCTATAATGAATTTGTGAACGCGGCGGTTCAAATGGTTCAGGCGGAGCAGTTTTTACCCTTACAGTTACCGGAATATGCCAGCAATGGAAAAGGCATGCCCAACTATATCATCGAACCGGATAAACCCACTTTTATCAAAACCATTATCCCCAAAGCATTAAAAACGATGTTTTATCGCGTTATTTTAGAATCATTGGCATCGGAACATGGCGCGCGCATGACCTCCATGCACAAAGCCACTGATAACGCTACCGATATGCTGAGTGACTTGCAACTGATGTATAATAAGGCCAGACAGGGTGCAATTACAACAGAAATTCTTGAAATTGTAGGTGGTGCCGAAGCACTGAAAAAATAAAGGGATCTTCTCAGATCCCCTTTTTTTTCTTAATAATTCAATGACCGCCCGGTAGCAGCCAGGAATATATCTAAATCTCTTAGTTTGTCTTTGATCTTAATCAAATTAGATAATTTGATAGAACCAATCTTATAATTATAATCAGGTCCACTATACTGCTCTGAAATTACATCAAAATCAAAATATTCCAGCACATCTGGATTGGAGTAGCGTAAATACACCTCCATCGTACCATCTTGATTGTAGGTAAAGCCACCGGAATAGTTCATCTTCTTATACTCATACTTATAGTGATGAGCCAATGCCGTAATGTCGGACAATACAGCTGAACCGGTAGGATGACCGCCAGCGCCCTTTCCAAACATAAACTGCTTATCGTAGGCTTTTCCTTTAATCACCACCCCATTAAATTCATCTTCTACATTGTATATATATTTGTCACGCCCCACAAAGCGAGGCAGCACAAATAAGGAAATTTTCTTCTCCCCAATCCGCTCTACCTGTCCCACTAATTTGATTTTGCGTCCTTTTTCACGCGAGTATTGAATGTCGAAATCATTGATATTTGAGATGCCATAAGTCAACACATTTTCAGGTTTCACAATGGTTCCAAAACTGTGCAAGGTAAGAATGATCAGTTTAAAGAGCGAATCGTAACCTTCCACATCAAAGGAAGGATCACTTTCAGCAAAGCCAAGATTCTGTGCCTCTTTTAGAGCCTGGTGGTAGGATTGATTATGGTCAAATATTTTGGATAGAATGTAATTGGAAGAACCATTGAGAATTCCGGTCACCGATAACATCAAATCGTTATCGTAATACTCCTCCAGATTACGGATTACGGGAATACTGCCACAAGCAGACGCTTCATATAACAACGAAACATTATGCTCCTTTTGCAACTGAATCATCTCGGTCATATTTTCAGCCAGCATCTTTTTATTCGCTGAAACTACATTCTTACCGCCCTGAAGTGCGCGCTTAACGATGATATACGCTTCATCGGCATTATCAATGAGTTCAACCACTGTATTAATAGACGGATCATTGAGAATGGCATCTGCATCATAACAGAAAAGAGATTCTTCTAATGTTCTTTTCTTTTTATTTTTTACACAGATTTTGGTGATCTCGGCATCAAAAGCAGGACTCGTTTTAAGCACATCGTATAATCCTTGCCCGACTACTCCAAAACCGAACAAGCCAATGTTTAATTTTTGTCTCATAGTACCAAATTTGGTTTTTAAGCACTCCTTTTTAAGAAATACTTGGCCTGCCATGCTGTGATAGGCATCTTAGGCCATTCAATGGAAAATGTTTGCGTTACAAAAATAACAGGAATTCTACGATTAAAAGAATAATGAAAGACAAGTTGCAGAAAAAGAACTTTGTAATCATATCCTTTTAATATTGAAACTTGCCTTTTAACATGTATTAGATTTATCAAATCTGAGCAAAGGATTGTACTAAATCCGCTTTTATATCTTCGAAATGTTCAATGCCTACTGATAATCTTAATAAACCAGGCTCCACACCCGAAGCCTTTTGCTCTGTTTCCGAAAGTTGTTCATGGGTAGTGGATGCCGGATGAATAATCAATGTCTTCGCGTCACCGATATTTGCCAAATGACTCACCAATTGAAGGCTATCAATAAACTTATCAGCCTCAGCAGTCCCGCCCTTAAGTTTAAAGCTCATAACGCCTCCAAAACCACGTTTCAAATATCTTTGCGCCAATTCATGGTAGGCACTTGATTTTAGACCGGGATAGTTCACATATTCAACCTGCGGGTGCACCTCCAGCCATTCAGCAATCTTCTGTGCATTCTCTACATGACGATCCACTCGTAATGATAAGGTTTCCAATCCCTGAATCAACAAAAAGGCATTGAATGGACTCAGAGCTGACCCATAATCACGTAAACCTTCCACCCGGGCCCGGATAATAAAGGCAATATTACCAAATTGACTGTTCGCACCAAAAACTTCCCAGAATTTTAAGCCATGATAGCCCTCCGAAGGTTCGGTAAATAATGGAAATTTACCATTTCCCCAATTGAAGTTTCCACCATCAACGATAACGCCACCAATAGAAGTACCGTGCCCACCAATCCATTTAGTGGCCGATTCAACCACCACATTGGCTCCATGTTCGAGAGGACGGAACAGATAACCTCCTGCACCAAACGTATTATCTACAACAAGCGGAATCTCGTGCTTTTGAGCAATTTGAGCGATTTTTTCAAAATCAGGTATATTGAATCGAGGATTTCCAATTGTTTCAATATAAATGGCCTTTGTGTTTTCATCAATGGCCGCCTCAAAAAGTGCAGGTTCATCACCTTCTACAAATTTAACCTGAATTCCTAAACGCTTAAACTGTACTTTAAATTGATTGTAAGTCCCTCCATACAAATAAGAAGTCGATACAAAATTATCACCAGCCTCCAAAAAATTAGTTAAAGCAATGAACTGAGCTGCTTGTCCGGATGAAACAGCCAAGGCTCCAACACCCCCTTCCAAGGCAGCAAGACGTTTTTCAAAAACATCAGTGGTGGGATTTTGAATACGCGTATAAATATTACCAAACTCTTTTAAACTAAATAAATTGGCTGCATGTTGCGCATCTTTAAAAAGATATGAACTGGTTTGATAAATCGGCACTGCTCTGGAAAGAGTTGTTTGATCCACTTCTTGTCCCGCGTGCAATTGCAATGTTTCAAATTGATAATTTGCCATTTTTAAAACTGTTTTTATGGTTAATGTCATACATCAACATTCAGCACTTTCCAGCGGCGCATCGGAATCTGTATTCTTATAATTGGTTGTGTGGTTAGATACGATGCGTCGTGACAACTATTTAGTCATCATGCACATCTTACCCATCATTCCTGATTGGTATGTTTTCGTCTCATGTGGTTGAGCGAACTTTGGAGTAATGATATGAACTGCGATTTGTTTCATATTGATGTGTACAAATAAAGACATTTCGATCCTAATTTCAAACACCCATCCTTCTTTTTTAGTTAATACGTCCCCTTTTTACGACCCATAATCAGCTTGCTTAAAAACTATTAAAGGGCATCTTCATTTATTTTGAAAAAATTTGAAAGTTTAATCCATCTACGAGGATCTAAGAGTTATAAACTTTAAAACAAGTAAAGATGAAAAAAATGATGATTGTAATAATGGGTATAATGCTCTTAGCCGCATCAAGTCAAAACATGGATGCCCAAAATACAGATGCCAAAAAATCAACAGAAACGCAAGTGACACAAACCACCAATTCACAACAAAACAATGGAGCTAATTTTGTGGATAAAAATAACAATGGCACCTGCGACAATTATGAAAATGGGAATGGCAGGCAAGGACAACGAAACAGACAAGGCACTGGCCGTGGCAACGGACAAGGTAGGGGACAAGGGCGAAACTTCGTAGATGCCAATAATGACGGCGTTTGTGACAATTTTAACAACAACACAAACGGACAAAGAAAACATCTGCGCCAAAGAAATGGTAACTGTAGGAGAGGTTCAAATAACTAATTTGTACTTTTATTGAGCATTCACTCAACTATGGTTCCACTAACAGATCAGCTACTTGTCACGCATTTTTTAGAAGGTAATAAAAATGCCTTCCGACTTTTAACTGAACGTTATCAGCAGAAAGTTTTTACTATTTGCATGGGTTTTACACATGATCCTGACGATGCCAGTGATGTAAGCCAGGAAGTATTTATAGAAGTGTTTCGATCGCTCCCGAAATTTCGGGGGCAATCGACATTTTCAACCTGGTTATATCGGATTACTGTTACCAAATCATTGAAACACATTCAACGTGAGCGATTCAATAAATTCAAAATTTCACTTGATTTTATGCAGGAGAAGGAGAATTGGAACCTGGCCACATCAAACCATTCGACCGACGAAAATATAATTCGTCTGGAAAGGAAAAAATTGCTTAAGAAGGCCATATCTTCATTGGCAAAAAAACAGCGGGTTGCCTTTGTTTTGAGCAAATATAAAGAACTGACAAACAAGGAAATTTCTGAAATTATGGTAATTCCAATCGCTACAGTGGATACACTGATCTATAGGGCGCGGTCGAATATGAAAAAGTACATCATTAAACACAGCCGAAACGATGAGATGTAAAGAAGTACAAAAGCAACTTGCTCACTATACAACAGAAAGTGATTTTTCACAAGTCATACGTACACATCTGCTGTCTTGCGATAACTGCTTGCATAGCTGGAACCAACTTCAGTCCGTTGATCAATTAATAGAAGTAGAGAAAAATGAAAAAATTGCACCTTTTTTCACCACTCGTCTGGAGGCGGCCATCGAAAAAAACCTTCACCAGGAGTCACGCCTCTATACTATTTTAAAACCCAAGCTGGCTGTCATTCTGCTAATGGCGGGAATCATTACTGGTTTAGTTATACCCTACACTTTTTTTCCAACCACAAGCTATTCTTTGGAAACAGATAACAGTGATTTTCTATTTTTCGAAATGACTGTTGAACCTAACGAAATAGATGTATTAAACGAATTGATCTGATTATGAACAAGCGCATTCTGATAACACTAATCGTACTCATCATTGGTACTCTGGCGGGCTTGGGAGCATATTTTCTGATTACTCAATTTATAACGCCTCAGGTGCCCGCATACACAGTGAAATACTCATCTTCAAATGAGCAAAACTTCATTGGACGAGGTCTTTGCAAACGACTTGATTTTAATAATCAACAAAAAGAAAGAGCTCAATCATTAGAAAACAGATACCGCCAGACAATATCCTTTCATTTGATTCAATTAGATTCGTTACGAGGAGAAATGATCCGAACTATAATAGAGAATTCTAAGGATACCTTGACGCTTAGCGAAATAGCCAATGCTATAGGTCATCATCATGCTCAAATGAAACAAATCTCAATTTCCCACATTACTCAAATAAGAGCAATTTGTTCCGAAGAACAAAGCCAAAAGCTAAATTCGATGCTTGATGAACTGTTGAGTAATCCTCAATACGGAAATAAAAAAATAGAACAACGAAAAAGAAAACGCTACAGAGGTGGCAGGAACTAGATTTACACATGCCTATGAACAAATGCCAAGCTCATTTTCTAACATTCATATACGGCCAATTTAACTTTCTTCAAAATGATATCCTATCAAAATCCTCCCTCCATACTCATTTTTTTTACGATTTAATGGTAGGGTAATTTCAAAATCAAACGGTATGTAACTATGGTTTAAGAAATGATTAATTAAATCATTTTGGGGTTCTAAAAGCATATTAACCTATTGATTTTGGAATCAATAAAAACTAACTTTATAGGTCCAGAAAAAGAGTTGCCACACGCAACCTTTCACAATCAATTACATCATACAGTTACTATGATAAATTTTGGAATGCTATTTGATGCCTATTCATTAACTAATATATATGCCCTATGATGATGAAAATTTTTGGCCTTCTGGCCGTTAATATCCAAAAGATTGACATACCAGTTCGTTTTCTGATCCTTCAGGTTTTCTTACTGACCCTCTTTTTGATCATTGCAATTTTCTGATTTTTAAGTCTTTTTAGTACTTTTTTTGATTATGAGATAGAGGCTATTTTTTTGCAAAAAACATCCAAACTCCCCGATTTATCAACCGAGGAGTTTTCATTTATTAATAGGCAATATCTGGAAATTGGTTCCTTAAAATCTCCAGGTTATTTGTGATCATTTCATCCCGTTGTTTTGCACAAGCATTTGTGCTTCCAGCATCCTCGGGCGTATTTAAGACATAGTCTAACAGCTTATCAAGAGAAGTCGTAGCCACATGCATGCGAGTATCAGAAGAAGCATAGTAAATGAATACTTTACCATCCTCATCCAAAATCCAGCCATTGGAAAAAGTGACATTTGACACATCACCAACCCTTTCGTCTTCCAGAGGTTCAATAAAATGACCACCCGGCCGTTTGATCACCTTTTCAGGCTGATTGAGATCGGTTAAGAAGCAGTATAACGTATAGCGCAAGCCGGCAGCCGTACGACGAACCCCATGTGCTAAATGTAACCAACCCTGCGCGGTTTTTAATGGAGCTGGGCCTTGGCCATTTTTCACCTCTCTCACTGTATGATAAGTACGGGGGTCAATCATCATTTCTTCATCGATGATTGCCTTTTCCATAGAATCGGTAAACCCAGCGCAAATACCACTATCCCCGGTATCAATAAAACCCATTTGAGGACGGGTATAAACCATGTATTTACCATTTACATATTCTGGATGCAACACGCAATTTCGTTGTTGTGAGGCCCTGGATTTAAGATCAGGTAATCGTTCCCAATTCTTCAAATCCCTGGTTCGGGCGATGCCACAACTCGCTAATGCAGCAGAGCTATCTTCCGGCTTTGAAAGGTCTTTACGCTCGGCACAAAACAATCCATAAATCCAACCATCTTCATGCTGCGTTAGTCGCATATCATACACATTCATTTCGGGGTCGTTCGTCACGGGCATCACTATGGGATGATCCCAAAACTTGAAATGATCAATACCATTAGGACTTTCCGCCACTGCAAAAAATGATTTCACATCGAAACCTTCTACTCTTAAGACGATCAAATATTTACCATCTAACTTTATAGCACCCGCATTAAAGGTTGTATTAATACCCAAGCGAGTCATCAAATGAGGGTTGGTATCTGCATTCAAATCATAACGCCAAAAGGGTGGGGTGTGATCCCTTGTGACGATGGGAAATTTATAACGGTCATAAATCCCATTTCCATTTTTCTGTTTTTTATTGCTTCTGGAAATTAGCTTATTATATTCTTTAAAAAGCTTCCCAACTTGCTTATCGAATTTTGATGCTTCCATTCTTCAAAATATGTTGAATTTGATAATTACAATCTTAGTCGTTTTCCAACTTATTTAACCAATTCACTTTTAACACATAAGAGGTAATCACAATAATAACAAGGGCTACAATTGCATTTCTATACTCCCGAATCACCAGGTAGATGGGAAAAACAATCAATGCCATTTGCCAGATCACACCAATAGCAGTATTCAGCATATCGCGTTTAAAGGATTGATTAGATATAAAAGAGGGGTTATCCTGCTTTACAAGTTTTTCAATGGGCTTCCAAAAACCCCATGGGCGCACAGTTTCATAAAAAGACTTCAGTACCTGTTCATCATCAGCGGGCGTAAGCAAACATCCCAATACTGACCCAACGGTAGAAAGCGGCAGAATGATAATGGGAAATGCCAGGATCACAGATAAATCAGGAAATAATTGAGGCACTAATAAAGAGGCCATTAAACCTGCAATCATGCCCCAGAAATAGCCGTAACCATTAAACCGCCACCAAATCCACTTCAGGAAATTAGAGGCCGCATACCCTCCAAATAAGGCAGCCGTGAGCCATTGCAAGATATCATTGATGGAGGTAACCCAAAAACCAAAGCTGATTCCGACTACAACTACCAAAAGCGAAGCCAGGTAACTCATTCGCACATAAGTTTGATTGGACGCATTGGGATTAATGAACTTTTTATAGATATCGTTCACAATGTAAGCTGGTCCTGCATTCACATTGGCAGCAAACGTAGACATAAACGCAGCAATTAATCCGGCCAGGATAATCCCTAAAACACCAGCCGGAATAAAATTCTTTAACGCAAAAGGCAGAATTTTTTCAAAATCCAGCTCACCGTTGGCCAAAAGTTGTTGGGGTTCAAAATAAACAATGGCAATAACGGCTAAACCGGCAATCATAAAATAGCGGGGAATGAACAACACCAGCGACACAAATCCACTCATCATAGCCGATTCCTTTGGTGTTTTTGTCGCCAATACACGTTGCATGTCATAACCGGGTACAGGACCGGCAATACTCACCAGAATACCCCTGAAAATAACAATCATCATAAATACGGAAAACAGTTCGTATCCATCGGTACCTATCTTAGCGTTGAGCGCCTTATTCACTTGTTCAGGAAAAGTAGTCCAATCAAGATCCAGTTTCCAGCCAAACCATAAGTTATCCCAACCATGAGGTACGACTGCCTGCAATTGTTCCGGTGTTACCAGCTTAATGGCAATGATGCCAATTAATATGCACGAAACCGTCATGACCAGAAATTGCAACACTTCTGTCATTACAACACTATACATCCCCCCTTTGACCACATACAAAGTGGTTATTCCCATAATAATTAGGGCATATATCCGCTCGGAGGGTATGTGTAAACCCAGAATAGTAGTGGATAAATCCCAGGGCAAAAACATGATGGCAAATTTCCCAATCCCCTCAAAGGAATAAGCAATAAAACCAACCACTGCCACTAAAGCAAAAACAACCACACTGATATGTGATAGCTGCGTTCCTTTTGAATCTCCAAAACGGGTTTTTAACCACTCCGCACCCGTTAATACATTCGAACGACGCATCCAAACAGCCAGAAAAACCATCAAAATAACCTGGTTCCAAACCGGCCAAAGCCATGGTATGAAAACACTCTTAATGCCATAAATAAACATGATGGCCACCATCCACATGGTGCCGGTAATATCAAACATACCGGAGGCATTGGATAAACCCAGCATATACCAGGGAATGGTTTTACCACCAAGAAAATAGCTATCTAAGTTTTTGGAGGCTTTTTTAGAAATGATAAAACCGATAAACACGGTAAGAACAAGGTATCCGAAGATAATGATGAGATCAACTGGTTGTAGCGTCATTCTAAAGATTTTGGTTAAAAAAAACATCTGATCTTTTGAGATCAGATGTTTTTAAAATTATTGATAACTATCAAATAATGATTGGATGCTTAATTGAGTTGCTAAGTCACTGCCAGTATTTGTTGTTTCAAAGTAAACCACTACTTCACTGTTGGGTAACAAATCGAAATAATTGTTACTCCACCAACCGTCAATACCTTTAGCATTCAAATAGATATTTTTAGCTAATTGATTGCTATTCAAAGTGACCATGTAACCATTCGCTGCTTTCTCAATGTTTGTAGTAATGCTTGGCTGTACTAGGTTAAGATCCTTCGGTTTTGTGAAATAATGAAGGTTGTCAGCCAATACATTACCGTTATTCATCAGTTCCACTTTGAGCACCACATTATTAACATCGGCACCTTTCAGAATGGTCGAAATATTTTCATTATAAACTATTGTGCTGATATTTCCTTTGGCAGTCATTTCCCTGGAAGTTTCATTCAACACGTTTCCTTCGAAATCCATCAAGGTTAATTGTAAGCTCCCTGTCGTTTCATTTAGTAAATCGGAAACCAGGTAGATAGTGAGCTGATCATCTACCTGATCAGTACTCAGAAATAAGTTAGAATAGGCTTTGCGCACGAAATAATGCATGGCTTTCCAATGGCCATAATAATCCACGCTGGCCCAGGAAACCACCGGCCAGCAGTCGTTAAACTGCCAATATAAAGTTCCCATGCTATATGGCATGGCTTGGCGATGTGCGGCAATTCCGGTCATCATACCTTCCGCCTGCAACACTTGGCTCACATACACAAAAGACTCAAAATTATTTGGTTGACGATAATCACGCAACATGTATTCCTCAATGGTCTGATTTCCGATTGGGTGTTTCTGATGTGTACGCATCACTTTTGATGCAAGATCATAATCTTCAGGTTTCGCGAAGCGCTCAACTGCATTCATGTCAGGAAACGATTGAAAACCAAACTCACTCATGAAACGACTCACCTTCTTTTTATACATTTCAAAAGGCTCTTTGCCCCACCAAACACCCCAGTAGTGATTATCGCCGGTGGTTGTAGACTCTTTGTGCCCCCAACCGTAAGAAGGAGAGGATGGCCAGTAACCACGTGTGGGATCTTTTTCGGCCAAAACTTCAGGCAATAACTTATGAAATAAGCGGTCATAATCATTATAGATTTTTGCAGAATCTTCAGAAGAATAACCTCTTGATTTTTGCCAGCCCCAATCTTGCCAACCGTTGTATATTTCATTATTTCCACACCATAAAACAAGAGATGGGTGATTGCGCAAGCGTTCCACATTTTGAACGGCCTCTTCTCTGACAGTAGTCATGAAAGCTTCATCCCCCGGATACATGGCACAAGCAAACATGAAATCCTGCCATACCATAATGCCATTCTCATCACACAGGTCATAGAATTTCTTATTTTCGTAGATACCACCACCCCAAACACGCAACATATTGAAATTCGCCTTTACCGCATCCTTTATGGTACGAACATAATCTGCGTCTTCCACACGCGGCAGAAAACTTTCCAATGGAATGTAATTAGCCCCTTTCGCAAAGACAGGAACACCGTTCAATCTAAAAAAGAAGCTCCGCCCAAACTCATCATCTTCCTGAACCAGCTCAACCGTGCGCAGTCCAACACGCTCCTCTACTATATCAGTACCGTTGTCTGTCATTAATTCGATGGAGACCGGATATAAATGCGCTTCACCAAGCCCCTTGCTCCACCACCGTTCCGGCTGATCAATTTCAAATTCTATGTGCGTGGATTGAAATCCCTCCTCCAATTGAACTGCTAATTCAACGGATTTAAAACTATTATCAAGACTGGAAACTTTAACCGTTGCTTTGCCATTCTTAGTAGCATGTACATTGACTTCAGCCCTTAATGTGGCCTTTTGATCATTCAATTCCTGCTGAACCAGAAACACATTTTCAATCTTAGCTGTAGAATAACTTTCAATATACACCGGACGCCAAATACCGGCAGTCAGAAACTTTGGTCCCCAATCCCATCCAAAATGGTAAGGTGCTTTTCGGGAATGCACACGCTCATCTTCCGGTAAACTGTACGCTAGTTTATCGGCCTGCTCTTTGTTATAGGCCTGTGGTGAACGAAAATAGACCTTCAGATGATTCTCGCCCTCTGTAACAGCATCTGCAATATTAATACGCCAGGTGCGGAACATGTTATCCGCCTGCAACACTTCCTCATCATTCACAAATACTTTAGCATGTGTATCCAGACCTTCAAAAACCAGATTGAGTTGATCGGCCGCTTTTTGATTGGTATCAATGTGGAAATAAGTTTCATAAATCCAATCTTTTTCATTAATCCACTGCTGTTCCTCTTCATTGCTTCGGTAAAAAGGATCGCCAATAACCCCATTGTTTAATAGATCGGTATGCACCACACCCGGAACTTTGGCAGGCATTTTTTTACCTTGATCGGCCTGTACAAAGGACCATCCTTGGTGAATAAAGACTTTATTTACCAAAGGGGTGGAATTTTGTTTTTGACAACCAAATGTTAAAACAGCCGCCAATGCCGTAACTATTAGATAGGATAGTTTTTGCTTCGTAACCATATTTATATCATTATTTGTTTTCTCTTCTCAAACTTTACCAAAACCATTAAAGAAGAGTAAGGGCGCTGTCTAACTACCTATAAGACGCAGAAACTGCAGGCTACCCTTACACTTCTTTTACATTTTTTATTTTGTGGGATCGGATGGAGGATAAGCGTCACTATTCACCCAAAGCGATGTATTGGGCTGAGAGCCCATTACAAATTCCAAAGTACCCCCAGACAAAATATCTAAATGGGTAATCCAGGATTTCTGCAATGCTTCACCATTCAGGCTAACTGATTGAATGTACTTATTTTTGGGCTCACTATTCTGTGAACTCACTGTGAACGTTTTACCATTTGGAAGTCGGATCTGTGCTTCCTCCCAAAGGGGTGTGCCGATTACATAAATACCATCGGCCGGATTTACCGGATAAAAACCCAGGGAACTAAAAATGTACCAAGATGACATCTGTCCACAATCTTCATTCCCACAATGTCCATTGGGCACCGGTTTATATTGTGTTTCCATGATTTCGCGCAAACGTTCCTGTGATTTCCAAGGTTTACCTAAATAATTATATAAGTAAGCCACATGATGACTCGGCTCGTTTCCATGTGCATATTGACCAATCATACCCGTGCTGAAGATGGGCAAATCATCCTCCTCATTGGGATGATAGGTAAACATGCTGTCTAGTTTTGCTTCAAAGGGTTGGTATCCACCGGTTGCATCAATCAATCCCTGAATATTATGTGGTACAAACCAGAAATAATGCCAGGCATTACTTTCACAAAAATGATCGGTATAGTCCTTTGCTACAAAGTTTTCAAGGAAACGACCATCAGCATATTTAGGACGCAAAAAAGTAGAGCTCTCATCGTAATGATTCCGCCAGAAATCAGCGCGTTTCATAAAATTGGTATATTCCTCATCTTTCCCCAAAGCATTTGCCAACTGGGCAATGCACCAATCGTCATAGGCATATTCCAAAGTTTTGGACACGGACCAGTTTTCATGGTCAAAGGAGATGGGGACATACCCCAGTTCTCTATATTCTTTAATACCATGTGCATCATCCATGGCATTTGATTTACAAGCTTCAAAAACTTCCTCCACATTAAAATCGGATAAAAGTCCCTTTTGGTAAGCATCTACAATGACGGGAATAGCATGATAACCAATCATCATGTTGGTTTCATTCCCTTGCATGGACCACACCGGTGTTAAACCCGTCTCGCGGTAATGGCTCATCATGGAATGAATCATGTCCTGTACCCTACCCGGATGCATGATGGTATAAAGCGGATGAGCCGCTCGAAAGGTATCCCACAGCGAAAAAGTATCGTATTTTTTATAGCCCTCCGCTTTGTGATAATTCCCATCAGCCCCTTTATACATGCCATCAGGATCGCTCAAGAGGGTAGGAGCGAGCATGGATTGATATAAACCGGTGTAAAAAGTTTGTTTCCACTCCAAATTAGAGGATTTGATTCTAATCTTAGAAAGTTCTTGCTCCCACATGTCAGAAGCAGCCAAACGTGCTTTTTCGAAATCCCAATGGGGAACTTCTATGTCCACACTCTTACGGGCTCCTTCAATGCTAGCCGACGACACACCCAATTTCACCATCACTTTTTCTGAGGCTTCCGTTGCAAACACCACTTTTACTTTGGTTTGTTTGTTTTTAACTTCGTTGCCCTCCATTAATTCATTGGCAGCATACAATTCTGCCAACTCAAAAGGCTTGGAGAAACGTGCCACAAAAAAGACGCGTTGATCGGGTGCCCATCCGCTTGAAAAACGGTAACCTACAATGGTTTTATTATCTTCTACTTTCAAATAAGTGTCGGTAGGTCCATCCCAATTGAGTGAATACCCCAAATCGATAATAAAACCAGATTGCTCATCCTGTGGAAAAGTATATTGATGAATCCCTGTACGCTCAGTGGCAGTAAGTTCGGAATTAATACCAAAATCCTGCAGCATCACCTGGTAATAGCCTGGTTCAGCATGTTCTTCATCATGTGAAAAACGACTGTAAGGCCGAAAGCCATTGTCTTTGAGCATTGCTGTGGCTCTAGAATTAATCGGTGTGAGCAAGATATCGTACAAGTCACCAGCTCCAGTACCGGTCAAATGCATGTGGCTAAAACCGGTTATGATGGTATCCGGATAATAGTACCCTGCAATCCGGTCCCACCCCGATAAACCAATGTCCGGACTCAACTGTACCATCCCAAAGGGAACAGTAGCACCCGGATAGGTATTGCCCGGACCATCGGTTCCCATGAACGGATTGACGAAAGAAGTTAGTCGTTCTGGTTGCTGTTTGTCCGAAGAACAACCAAACACCAGAACAACTAACAGGACTATGAAAAAACTACTTACTATTTTGTGCATAAATTATTCGTTTTAGCGTTCAATGATTATTTCGTCTGAGAAAATCCAGGGACGATTACCTGCACCCGGATGCCAATCCGGCAACTGAGGTACGCCCAAGGCTTTCACTTTTATATATTTAGCCATTGCATTTATCGGCGCTGTGGAAAACTCTACCCGCATCACCTCATGCTGATTAGAAGTAAAGGGGTTAGGTACTATACTGACTGTTTTGAATGAATTTCCATCCATAGAAACTGAGACTTCGAGCGACTCGGGTAGGAAAATCCAGGAACCGGTATTCTGCAAAAAACCAACGGATACCCGTTTTATACTTTCTTTACCACACAGCTGAATGGTTGCTTCCAGGTCGGTATTGAATCCGAGCCATCGACCATCGTGAAAATTATCAGATCCCAATAGTCCGTTCAGTAAGGTAATTTCACCCATGGATTGATAGTTTCCGGCAGGAGGCCAGGTAAGATTAATCACGGGACAAGCAGTCTCATTTTCATTGAAAATAGCACGGATATAATCCCGTTTAAATTCTTCACTGGTCTTCATCCCTTCTACAAAGCCTTTCGCCCTCACCGTTGTGGATTTCTTCAGTATGATAGGATACTTGTACAATTGCGAGTTTTCATTGGGTTCCGACCCATCGAGCGTATAGTGGATTTTAGCTGCCTTAGAATGACTGTTTAAAGTCACTGCTTTGTGCTTTCCAAACAGCACTAAATCATCATTGGCATATGGAATAAAAACCACGGTTTCCTCCAGGGGCTTGATGTTCCATTCCGAAGGATTAGCGTTGTTAACCGGGCGATCTTCAGGAGAGGCTCCAAACTTCATATTTGGCTGATCACCCATCTCAAAAACCAGTTCACCTCCCTCTTCTATGGTTTGATGCGTCAGGTAACTTTTAGTATAAACAGTCCCATTCAACGTGGCAGATTGAATGTAAATATTTTTTGAACTCACATGCTTGGCCACAATTGAAAAGGTCTTTCCATTCACCAGATTCAAAGTGACTTTATCGAAGATGGGCGAACCAATTGAGTATTTGCCATCTCCGGGTGTAACCGGATAAAATCCCATGGCTGAGAAGGCATACCAGGCCGACATCTGACCACAATCTTCGTTACCACACAAACCGTCGGGTTGAGCCGTGTATAATGAATCCATTATCAGCGTCACTTTTTCCTGTGTCTTCCAGGGCTGACCTGCATAGTTATACAAATAAGCCACATGGTGCGAAGGTTCGTTGCCTTGTGCATACTGTCCCAATAAGCCAGAAATATCATGGGCGTGGTCATTGGTACGAATCGGATCGAGGCTAAACAGCTCATCTATTTTCGCTACAAATGCCTGATCTCCACCATACAATTCCATCAACGCATTCATGTCATGCGGTGCAAAAAAGGTGTAATGCCAGGAATTGCCTTCGGTAAAATCACCCGAACCGAGTATACTACTCTCAATCGGATTAAACGGTGTGCGCCATTCACCATTAGCGGCACGACCACGCATGAAACCAAGCTCCGCATCAAATACATTTTTATAATATTGAGCGCGTCTGGAAAAGACCTCATAATCTTCCATCTTACCTAACGCTTTCGCCATTTGTGCAATGCACCAATCATCATAAGCGTACTCCACTATTTTAGAAACACTATTACCTTCGCGCTCCATGGGAATAAACCCTAATTTCTTATAATCTGCCAAACCAATGTGATCCCTATTGGCAGATTTCTTCATGGCTTCAAAAGCTTTCTCCGCATCAAAATTCCGATGTTCTTTTTGCCAGGCATCCCAGATAACAGGAATGGAATGATAACCAATCATGGTGCCCGTTTCATTGCCTGCCAATTCCCAAACCGGCAACAAGCCATGTTGCTCATGCTGCGTGAGCATGGTTTGAATAAATTCCTGGTTTTTCTCTGGAGCCAACAAAGTAAATAGGGGATGCGTTGCCCTAAAGGTATCCCATAGCGAGAAGATGTGGTACATATTGTGGGCATCTGTTTGGTGAATTTGCTTATCCATCCCTCTATAGCGACCATCCACATCCGAGAAGAGATTGGGTGCAATACTTGCATGATAAAGTGAGGTATAAAAAACCGCTTTTTGCTCCTCACTACCTCCTTCCACTTCTATTTTAGATAATTGCTCTGACCACATCTCGCGGGATGCTTCTTTGTATTTATGAAAACTCCAGTGGGATGCTTCCTGCATTAAGTTATTGCGGGCACCTTGCTCATCAACAGCAGAAATTCCAACTTTTACCATGATCTCCTCCTGATCAGCGGTAGCAAAATCCAGAATTACTTTGGCATACTTTCCAGTTACTTTATCCTGATCACTCACCAAATGACTATCCACTGAAAGGTGATAGGACTTAAACGCTTTTGAAAACTGGGCGACGAAATAGACATACTGATCGGCCGCCCATCCCTGCGATCGTCGCAAACCAACAATCTCATTATTTCCGTTTACTTGTATCCAACAAGATTTAGGAGAATCAGAGATGCCATGTTGTAAGTCAACGATGATACGGGCATCCTGACTATTGGGAAACAAATAACGATGAATTCCGGTACGTGGAGTAGCAGTTAGCTCTGCTCGAATTCCATAATCATCCAAATGGACTTCATAATAACCGGCTTGTGCTATTTCTGTGGCGCGTGAAAATCGCGACCGATACCCACTGTCCGAATTCTCTTTTGTACCGGCATCCCAATGAATATCTCCCACATAGGGCATCACCAGAATATCACCCAAGTCGGCACCACCAGTACCGCTTAAATGCGTATGCGAAAATCCCATGATGGAGCTATCCGAATAATGATAACCGCTACACCAGTCCCATCCTTCCGTCCCGGTATCAGGACTTAACTGAACCATGCCAAAGGGAGTTGTAGCGCCGGGAAAAGTGTGCCCGTGTGCATCGGTGCCAATCATCGGATCCACATATTGAACCGGATCACTTTTCGAATGCTTTCCACATCCTGCCAAAATCAAAATTGCTACCAGGTAAACAAATCGAAACGTTTTCATTGAATTGCCTTTTATATTCAGTTTCTATATTAACAATACACTCGGTAATACCCTACATGCAAAAAAAGGAGTACTAAATCAATTTAATGGGGGGTTCAAGTTCAAATTCGTGAACATTTAAAAAACTGCAGATTAATAATTACTAAAAAAACGAAAAACACGTCGCTGGGGCGGTAAAGCATTTCCCATAAATATAGTACTAATCAGCCTTAAGTTCCACTATTCTATATTTTTTTGCATTAATTATGCATTAAAACAAGGTTATTAAAATGAAAAATTTACATCTTTGACCCGCGAAAATCAACCTGGTCATTTATAGCGAAATCTAAATACAGCACAACAATTTAAGTTGCTTTTGAACACATTACAATTATGAATTATTCATTATTTGATTTTTTAACATTGGTGGGATCCCTGGGAATGTTCCTGTTCGGGATGAAGATGATGAGTGAAGCCTTACAAAAGGTGGCAGGAGGACGTATGCGTAAGATATTATCTGCCATGACTTCCACCAGGTTTTTGGGGGTATTAACCGGATTTCTGGTAACTACTATCATTCAATCCTCATCAGCTACAACAGTGATGGTTGTCAGCTTTGTCAATGCAGGTTTGATGTCTTTGGTACAGTCCATTGGCGTTATCATGGGGGCCAATATCGGAACTACCGTTACCGGTTGGTTAATCACCTTATTGGGTTTTAAGGTGAAAATTAGCGCTTATGCATTACCAATGATTGGCTTAGGCCTGCCATTAATCTTCTCTAAATCAACAACACGCCGCTCCTGGGGTGAATTCTTAGTTGGTTTTGCCTTATTATTTTTAGGGTTAGAGAACATGAAAGATTCAGTTCCCGATATTAACCAGAACCCGGAGGTGTTAAGCTTTTTGCAACATTATACCAATTTAGGATTTGGGTCAACCCTCATTTTTCTGCTAATTGGCACCTTACTCACAGTGGTTATTCAATCGTCCAGTGCTACGATGGCCCTCACTTTTGTGATGTGCAACCAGGGATGGATATCCTTTGAGTTGGCTGCGGCCATGGTGATGGGTGAAAACATCGGAACCACAATTACGGCTAACATTGCAGCAGCTGTAGGTAATGTATCAGCTAAACGGGCTGCACGAGTCCACTTCCTCTTTAATATGCTTGGCGTCGCCTGGATGTTGACTATTTTCCCCTTCTTTGTGGATGCAGTGGATAGTATAGTGACCCGCCACAATGGGATGTCACCCTCTCAGAATCCAGCTGTTATACCGACTGCGCTATCCATTTTCCATACCTCATTTAATATTATCAATGTTTTAATATTCATCTGGTTTGTACCGCTCTTTAAGAAGGTGGTGGTAAAGATGGTACCAGCGCACGAAACAGAAGAAGAAGAATTCCGCTTGAAATTTATCACCACGGGCATGTTATCCACATCTGAATTATCGTTATTGCAAGCTCGAAAAGAACTGCATTTCTTTGGTAAACATACCAAGAAGATGTTTGGATTGGTGCGAAAACTAATGGTGGAGCCAAAGGACAAAAAATACAATAAGCTGTATAGTCGCATTGAAAAATACGAAGGTATTTGTGATAACGTTGAAGTTGAAATTGCCAACTACCTGACGCAAGTGAATCAAGGTAAATTAAGTGACCTGGGTCGCAAACGCTCCCGTGCCATGCTGGAATTGGTAGACGATTTGGAGAGCATTGGCGACAGCAACTACAATCTGGCACGTACCATCAACCGCATGAAAACCGATAAAATTCAGTTCTCTGAAGAGATTCTTAATAAGCTGGAATTGATGTTTGATCTGGTCGATGAATCTTTATTAATGATGACAGAAAACCTGGATGATGTTATTGATGTAGTCAACATTTCAAAAGCGAAAAGTCTGGAAATGGAAATTAACAACTATCGCAATCAGCTTAAAAATGAACACCTGGATAACATTAAAAATGGAAAATACTCCTACGAGGCAGGTATAATCTTTAATGATCTGTTTTCCGAGTGTGAAAAGCTGGCTGACTACGTCATTAATGTATCAGAAGCTTTGAACAATGTGAAGCCAAATTAATTTGTGTTTGTGTGAACTATTCAGATGTTCTTTATTGGTAATATAGATCCCTTTTGAAGGATTACGTTTATGCAGTGCTATGCGCTCGTGGTTGTAATACACCTCCACAGAAGAGGCAGTGTATTGTATCTGAGTATTTTTGCCGATGTAACGATAAGGGACGCTGTAATAGCTCTTATCGGGCGAAAAGTATACATAGCCCATTTTCTGAACCTTGGCACGACAGTAGTCTTTAAGCTCAAATGAGCAGGTGGGAAGAGGCTTCAGGTATTGTCTCTCAACGGATTGAAAGAGCTCTTTACGACTGGCGTCCTTGCGGCTAAATAGCATGTCGTTGTACGCCTCAAGAAGGCGCCTGATTTCTTTATTAAGCTCATCTAATGTAAAAAACGTCATGTTGCGCATGGGATAATAGATGCGCTGATAAGCCAGCTGAACAGCATTTTCAACCAGGGCTTTATCTTGTGGAGCATAGCCGCGCGTTGGGTTTATCACACAGCTGTGATGGCGTGCGAAATCTTTAAAACTGCGGTTAATTACCGGTTCATACTTACTTGCACGTGTAACGGCCGATTTTAAATTATCGGATACAATGGCCTTAGGTACACCCCCGTAGAACGATAATGCATGTCCCATGCAACTTAGCAGATCCTCCCGTTTCTGGCTCATACAAGCCTCTACATAGGTGTATTGGCTATTGGGTAAAATGGCCACAAATACCTCTACTGGAAGTTGCTCCCCGGTCTCCTTATCGGTCAGGTAAAGGTGCTTGCCGGCATAATCAATAAAGACCTCCTTACCTGCTTCATGTTCCAGTTTCATGGAGCCTTTTATTTTATCATACTTGCGATGATAGTGTTCCATAAACTGGGTATAGCTGTAGGGGTTACCAGCTCCTTTAGTGTACTCATGGTAATGGTATTGAAAGGTAAAACCAGGATGATTACGAGCCTCATTTACCTTTTCAAAGAATTGCATTAAGGCATCGTAACGCGCATTATCAATCGTGGTTTTTGTAGGAAAAAGTTCTCTTAATGCCTGATTGCTGTGCTCAAGCAGTGATGCCAAGGGCTGATCACAGGCCTTGATTAACTGCATGTAAGTGTTGATGGTGTTCCGTGCAATACCAAGTGTTTCCGCTATTTTTCGATTGCTGACACCATCTAAATGTAAGGTGATGATTTGTTTTATATCCATCGGATCAATTGTGTGGGCCATATCGCTTTTTTGTCGCGATATAGCAGTTTATAACTGATCTTCCAAAGTGGCACAAATCGAACCGAAAGTGTTACGCTTCAATGGCGCAAATCAAACCGAAACGGGTGGCGCAAAACCACCTAAATGACTGGCGCAAATCGAAACGGTGTATCCAGCGACAACTCTTTGTTCTGCTGTTCCAGCAGAATCGCTACCCTGAGCAGCAGTACCGGACGTGTGATGGGCTACTCAGGTTGCAGCGTAATAATGACGCTGATAAGTTTGACAAGGCCTGTCACGTAGCCATTGAGAACCAGTGTTACAACTATCGGTTCATTGAAAATATTCTTAAAAATAACATGGCAGAAACCCAGAAAAACAGTTCCCCGGAGTCATTGCCCCAACATCAGAACATCCGGGGGAAAGCTTATTTTGAGCAAACACAATTGAAAATTAATTTCTCATGAAACAGATTGAATCACAACTAACCGAATTGCGCCTGCAAGGCATGTGTCGCAGCTGGTCAGCCCTGCTGGAAACACGCAGGCATCATGAACTATCTTTCTCGGAAGGCCTGGAGCTACTCCTCCAGGCTGAACAGGAAGAGCGAAAGAACAAACGTTTTGATCGCTTAAGAAAGAATGCCGGCTTCCGGTATCAGGCCTCCATCGAGGAGCTCTATACCGATGCGGCAAGAGGACTGGACAAGGAACTGGTCACTTCACTGGCTGCCGGGCATTATATCACCAAGGGAGAATCTGTCTTGATTACAGGAGCATCCGGATGCGGCAAGAGTTTCTTTGCGTCGGCATTGGGACACCAGGCCTGTGCACAGGGCTACAAGGTGGCCTATTTCAATGTGCAAAAGCTGATGCTAAAAACCAAAATGGCACGGCTGGAAGGCTCTATCACCCGACTATTTGATAAACTGGCTAAGACAGATGTTATTATAATGGACGACTTCGGACTGACCTACCTGGAGCAGCAACAACGCATGGATCTGTTAGAAATTATTGAAGACCGCCATGGGAAAAAGCCTGTTATCATAGCCAGTCAACTGCCAGTCGCCAACTGGTACGACGTAATTGGAGAAGAGACCATTGCCGATGCCATACTGGATCGCTTAGTGCATACTTCACACCGGGCTGAGCTAAGAGGTGAAAGTTTAAGAAAAAAACGGTAATATTGTCAGTCCATCACGTTCTTTGACCATTTTCATGAGGGGGGTCCATATCACCAGTGAGGTGGGGTCTGTATCACCGGAGTATACACCGGGTAAAGGAAGTATTGTAGCTTCCCTTGTAAGTGAAACATAGACTACAATAAATATAAGTGAACAAGAGTTTTTAGTAATACCGGATCGATGTGACCTTTGAGCTGTAATCTTGTACCGTTGGGAAAAGTAAACTCCAAGTTATTCTCTTCTGTCATTGACCTATTGTGCCCCTCTGGAACAGTAAGGTGCGTAACTGAATTAGCTATTGGTTGCTGCTCCATCAATAGGGGAACAAACTCTTGGGGATCCTCCTTTTCCCTTAAAATCTTTTGCCAGCGATAGAATGTGAACCTGCAAAATCCTGATTGGCACAATAGTCATGAACTGTTAAGCCGAATTTAAGATATTCCTGATACAGCTTTCTAAAACTTGATTCAATGATACGCATAGTTTTTGCCTCAAAACTAGCTTGCCATAGTTGGCTGGGCAATACGTATTAGGCCGAAGGGTTACAAATAATATGGTAGTTTAACTTCAATGTGAACCAAATACGAAGCTGGATAGTCCATAATACTATGATTTGGCTGGATCGCAAATTGCAGAGAATTTTTTTAAGTCGTCAAATCTTGATCATGTCAAGGTTACTATTGAAATAATCAAATCCGTCTTTCTGACTAATCTTGTTGGAGATAAGATAGTCTGTTTTGATAGCTGAGTTGCTAAAAAAAGGCAGACCATTGCGGCCTGCCTTTCCTGATATCGCTTTATTCAACGATTATTGTAATCCACGCTGTTTTAGTAAGGCTGAAATTTCAGGTTCGCGTCCTCTGAATCGTTTGTACATTTCCATGGCATCATCACTACCTCCTCTTTCCAGGATGTTTTCACGAAATGATTTGGCTGTCGTTTGATCGTATAAACTGGTTTCTTTAAAGGCCTCAAACGCGTCTGCGTCTAAAACACCAGCCCATATGTAGCTGTAATAGCCAGCCATATAGCCTCCACCAAAGATATGCTTGAAATACGTTGAGCGATAACGCGCTTTGATTTCGGGTATTAAACCAATGCTAGTTAAGTAATCGTTTTCGAATTTTTCCACATCAATATCTTTGACTTCTGTTTGTACATGGTAATTCATGTCTAAGAGAGAAGCCGCCAGGTATTCAACTGTAGCAAAACCTTGATTGAATTGCCCACTATTTTTTAATTTAGTTACCAACTCATCAGGAATAGCTTCTCCTGTTTGGTAGTGATGTGCATATGTTTTCATTACTTCCGGATCTCCAGCCCAGTTTTCCATCACTTGAGATGGTAATTCCACAAAATCACGCGGTACAGACGTGCCGGAAATTGCTGAATAGTTGTTATCAGAAAGCAACTGGTGCAGGCCATGACCGAATTCATGAAACAGCGTTGATGCTTCATCAAAACTTAAAAGTGCTGGCTGATCACCTACCGGCTTAGTGAAGTTACACACAATCGTCACCACCGGCGGAACGTTTTCACCATTGCGACGTGATTGTTTGCGGAATGCACCGCACCATGCGCCCTGACTTTTAGTTGGACGTGGATGCCAATCCATGTACAGGATACCTTTGTGTGAACCATCGGCTTCAGTTACTTTAAACACTTCAGCGTCAGGATGGGGTTTAGGGAATTCGCCTGTGATTTCTTCAAATTGAAGACCCCACAATTTTGTAGCAACCTCGAAGGCACCTTCACGGACATTTTGTAATTTGAAATAGGGACGTACTTGGTTTTCATCGAGGTCATATTTCTCCTTGCGCACTTTCTCTGCATAGTACCACCAGTCCCATGATTCCAATTTAAAATTGCCGCCTTCACGGTCAATAATTATTTGCATTTCAGCGCGTTCTTTTTTAGCCACCGGTAGAGCTTTCGACCATAGGTTTTCTAATAACTCATATACCTTTTCAGGCTTTTTAGCCATGCGTTCCTCCAATACATAGTCGGCATAGCTGTCATATCCTAAGAGGTTAGCCTTCTTTACCCGTAACTGTACCATCTCAGAGATTAATCCTTTGTTGTCCAAAGAATCGTTGTTGTTACCACGCATGTAATAGCCTTTGTATAGCTTTTCACGCAAATCGCGGTTTTCGGCATATTGGATGAAAGGAAGCATGCTTGGTTTTTGCGTAGTAAATACCCATTTTCCAGTCATATTCATTTCACTTGCTGTTTCAGCTGCTGCTGCAATTACTGATTCAGGAAGCCCAGCTAATTCTTTTTCATCTTCAATCACCAATTTAAAGCTGTTGGTCTCGGCCAATAAGTTTTTATTGAATTGATTGGCCAACTCTGAAGAGCGCGCATTGATTTCACGAAGAATAACTTTTTTATCCTCTGGCAGGTTAACACCGCTTCGCACAAAACCCTTATATGTTTTATCCAAAAGCATATTTTGCTCAGTGGTTAAGTTTAGTGCCTCTTTTTGCTCGTAAACGGTTTTTACCCTTTCGAAAAGTTCCGGGTTCAAACTAATGTCATCACCGTGAGCACTTAGTTTTTGAGATACTTCAGATGAAATGGCCATGATGCCATCTACACCATGTGCTGATTTTAAGCTAAAGTATACCGAGGAAACTTCAGATAGCAATTGGCCCGCGTTATCCAGTGCAACAATTGTGTTCTCGAATGTGGCTGTTTCCTGGTTACTGATTATTGCTGCCACTTCGGCTTTGTGATCTGCCATCGCCTTTTCAAAGGCAGGCAGGTAATGTTCCGGTTTGATATCCTCAAATGGAGGAACATTGTAAGGAGTTGTGTAAGCTGTCATAAGTGGATTTTCTCCCGATTGGTTATCTGTTTTTTTCCCCTGACAGGACGAAAGCAAAACAGTGGCTCCAATAATAAAAAAAAGACTCTTTCTCATCCGTTGTTGTTTTTAATGCCTCGTTATTTCTAACAAGCTACTTGTTTTAATTAGGGTGCAAGATAGTAATCGGTGGGCAGGTTTTCATTGATTTATCTCAGAAAAGTGTCGATGATATGTTTGTGGTTATGGGTTTGATATGCCATCTTTTAAGTCGGATTCTTGCAGAAGAGATAAATTGTCAGAATCACGCATCGATAACAGCTGTTTTAGAGTTATTGTCCTGAACATTGTTTCAGTTTTCATGTTTGAGTGTAGTATTGAAGGTAAATACTGTTCAGCAGGTATTACTCATTTTATAGACCAATTATTTTAAGTATCATTGTGCTCCTCTAGGGCAACTATAATAAAGTATTAAGAATCATGGTTAAAATAAGAAGCAAAGTATCCAAACCCGATTGGCTGAAAATCCAATTGCCGAATACAGCTGACTACAAATGGATGCATAATACCATTCGTGACCATAAATTGCACACCATATGTACCAGTGGAAAATGTCCCAATGCAGCAGAGTGCTGGGCCAATGGTACAGCCACATTTATGATTTTGGGCGATATTTGTACCCGCGCATGTAAGTTTTGCAATGTGAAAACGGGAAAACCAAACCCGGTTGACAATAAAGAGCCGCTGCGGATTGCCCGATCCATTCAGATCATGAAATTGCGTCACGCCGTTATTACCTCTGTAGATCGCGATGATCTGGAAGACGGTGGTGCTGCTATCTGGGCTTCTACCATAGAAAAAACCAAGGAGCTCAACCCGGATACTTCCATGGAAGTGTTAATTCCCGATTTCAATGGTTTGCATCACCTGATTCAACAAGTGATGGATGCCAAACCAGAAGTGATCTCTCATAATTTGGAAACGGTGAGACGGTTAACACCGGTCATTCGTACTAAAGCGAAGTATGACTTAAGCTTGAAAGTGTTGAAATACATTGCTGATGGCGGTATGGTAGCTAAATCTGGCATTATGCTGGGATTGGGTGAAACGGAAGAGGAAGTCTTTCAGGCGATGGATGATTTGCTCGCTGCCGGTGTTACTGTGATGACCATTGGCCAGTATCTGTGTCCCTCAAAGGATCATTTACCCGTATCGGAGTATGTTACGCCGGAGCAGTTTGAAAAATATAAACAAGTGGGTCTTGAAAAGGGATTCAAATATGTGGAAAGCGGACCGCTGGTGCGTTCTTCTTATCACGCAGAAGAGCATATTAACGCATTGAGGAAGTAAGCATGAAACAAGCAACTACTATATTTCAAGACCTGGGTTTGAAAGATTATAAGGAAGTGTGGGATCTGCAGGAAACACTTTTTAAAGGCGTAGTGGATATCAAATTGCATAATCGGGAGCACGCAGATGAATTGAAACAAATCATTAATCAACTTCTGTTTGTGGAGCATCCCCATGTTTATACCCTGGGGAAAAGTGGTACCCAGAACAATTTGTTGATTAACGAGCCGTTTTTGAAATCCATTGACGCTACTTTTTATAAAATCAATCGCGGTGGTGATATTACCTATCATGGGCCGGGGCAGATTGTGGGCTATCCGATTTTTGACCTGGAAGATATGGACCTGAAGGTGAAAAGTTACATTCATCAGCTGGAAGAAGCCATCATACAAACCATTGGTGAGTATGGCATTGTTGGCGAGCGGCTGGAAGGTGCTACCGGCGTGTGGCTGGATACGCAAGTACCTGGTAAAGCGCGAAAAATTTGCGCCATTGGTGTAAAAGCCAGCCGCTATGTATCCATGCACGGTTTCGCCCTGAACGTGAACACCAATTTATCTTATTTTAACCACATTAATCCTTGCGGTTTTGTGGATAAAGGTGTTACCTCCATGGAAAAGGAATTGGGTGCAGGTCTGGATATGGCCGAGGTCAAAAGCAAGTTGCTTCAGAATATGATTAAGATTTTTAGTTTGGATATAAAGTTATGAACTGGTCGTTGATAAGTATGATTTAATCAAAATACCTCTTAGAATTTATCAACAATTTATTAATACGTTTTTGTTTTAAGGATTTTTTTAGAAAAATTTAGGCTCGTAAATACGGCAAAACTGTGTGATGGAAAAAAGGTGGAGTGTTAAACCCGAAGGTGATCAGGGGACAATTGATCATTTATCGGAGGTCTTAAATATTAATCACGTGCTGGCTAATTTATTGGTGCAGCGTGGTGTGACTAATTATGATGAGGCCAAGGCTTTTTTTCGTCCCAAGTTAACCGATTTGCACAATCCCTTCCTGATGAAGGATATGGAGAAGGCCATTCATCGCATCGACAAGGCTTTTGAAGCAGGTGAACGTATTATGATATACGGTGATTACGATGTGGATGGGACTACCAGTGTGGCTTTGGTCTATTCTTTTTTGTCTTTGCATTACGATAATCTGGATTATTACATTCCCAACCGCTACGAAGAAGGGTACGGCATCTCCTTAAAAGGGATTGACCATGCTGCTGCCACTGGTTGTCAATTGGTCATAGCGCTTGATTGTGGCATTAAAGCAGTGGAGAAGATGGAGTATGCCCGCGAAAAAGGTGTAGAATTCATCATCTGTGATCACCATACACCCGGTGATACCTTACCCGTTTCAGCGGCTTGTCTGGATCCGAAGCGTAAAGATTGTACCTATCCTGATAAGAATCTTTCGGGCTGTGGCGTCGGGTTTAAGTTGATGCAGGGTTTCTGCCGTTACAAGGATTATAAAGAATCTGAATTATATGATCTCCTGGATTTGGTGGCGGTCAGCATTGCCTCTGATATTGTACCCATCGTTGGTGAGAATCGCATCATGGCCTATTATGGTCTTCAAAAACTGAATGCCAATCCGGGAACCGGTCTTAAATCCATCATCAAGATTGCCGGCATGGAAGGGCGCGAAATTACAATCAGTGACATCGTGTTTAAAATAGGGCCACGCATTAACGCCGCCGGACGGATTGATGCCGGTAGTGATGCGGTGGATTTATTGGTGAGTCGCGATGCGGTGCAGGCCTGCAAAATGAGTGAAGACATCAATGTGAGTAATGAGACGCGTAAAGATTTGGACCGTAACATTACACAGGAAGCCCATGAGCTCATTAGCAGTAATCCGCAATTACTGAGCCGGAAATCCACCGTTTTGTACAATCCTGATTGGCACAAAGGCGTGATTGGTATTGTGGCGTCTCGTTTAACCGAGACCTTTTACCGGCCAACGGTGATTCTCACCCAATCGCAGGGATTGGCTACAGGCAGTGCTCGTTCTGTGGAAGGATTTGACTTGTATAAGGCCATTGATTCATGCAGTGACTTGCTGGAGAATTTCGGCGGGCACATGTATGCTGCCGGACTCACCATGAAGGTGGAGAATATTCCCGTTTTTATGGAGCGCTTTGAAAAATATGTGGAAGACCATATATTGCCCGAACAATTAATTCCGCAAATTGAGATTGACTCTTTGCTGCATTTAAAAGCTATCAATCCGAAGTTTTATCGAATCCTTAAACAGTTTCGTCCCTTTGGACCCGGAAATATGCGGCCTGTTTTTGCATCGGAGCGTGTCTTTGATTATGGTACCAGTAAGAATGTAGGTAAGGACCGTGATCACTTAAAGGTGGAGTTAATAGAAGAACACTCGGCAGCTATTAAACAAGGAATTGCATTTTCCATGGGGCATGCTCTGGAAAAAATAAAATCCAATAGTCCATTTGATATTTGTTATTCGGTGGAAGAGAATTTCTATAACGGCATTACTACTTTACAAGTGATGATTAAGGATATCAAATTTCCTTATGAGGAATAGTATAGGGGTGTAATGGTGGTTTTTCCTTTTTTGTGATGCCATCTTTCAATTTTATTGAAAAAAATGCATTTTTTCATTCAATTTCTTTTTTAGTTATTTCTTCGAAATCACCTCCTTTTAGGGATGGGTGGCTGCTAAGGCGTTTACATATTTTAACAGAATACCCGGTTTAGTGACAGGGTATTGAGCATCTATCAACTATTTCTTCGATAATCACTTTGTTTTCATGTTAATTGAAGATGATGTTTTTTTTAACATTTAGTTTGATGATAAGTAATTTTGACTATATTTAAGGCGAGAAAAAAATACCCTTTCCCTTAAATCAGATAAAATCCAGATGAAAAAAGGTTCGACCAGGTCGGACCTTTTTTGCATTATCTACGTTTCTTATTTCAAGCGCTGCAATTATCCTAAACTCGAAAAGCCCTTCACGCATCCGGTACTTTCAATTATTCATGGGTGGATTCATTTCATCATAAAACGGGGTTCTAACCATTAGCGACGGTCCTTTTATTAACATTCCAAGTCTGTATAGATTATAAATGGACGGTTCAAATTGAATCTATACCGGTATAGATTCAATTTCTAACGGTGGATATTGGGTTTTTGGTGGGTGGGTTTAACCCCAGGCTTCAGCCTGGGGTTTGGGATAGTATTCATGGGAATGATCTTTTCTTTTTCTGCCTGATGTTTTACTTGGTCATGGATGGTGGCAGGCTGTGGAGGCCCCAGTTTTTATTTGGCTGAGGTCCCATCACTATTTCCAGTGTGCCACCTTTCATTAAGTCAGCATGGGTAAACCAGGACTGATCCAGCGCTTTGCCATTTAAGGTAGCACTTTGTATGTAGATGTTGGTGGCACTGTTATTTTTCGCAATTATCCGGAATGATTGGCCGTCTGACAAATGAATAGTGGTTTCATCAAACAGTGGACTGCCCAGGATGTAGTTTCCATCCGCCGGATTGACAGGATAAAAGCCCATTGCCGACATGACGTACCAGGCCGACATTTGTCCACAATCCTCGTTACCACATAAGCCGTCGGTTTTGTCGGTGTACATGCTGGTCATGATTTGTCGGGTTTTTTCAGCTGCTTTCCACGGCATACCTACGTAGTTGTACATGTAAGCCACGTGGTGACTGGGTTCATTCCCATGGGCATACTGACCAATTAAACCGGTAATGTCCGGGGAGGCATGATCGCCTTTCAAACCTTCTTCAATGGTGAATAAAGAATCTAATTTAGTCACAAAGGCGTCCGGCGAACCATGCAATTGTACCAATCCATTGATGTCATGTGGCGCAAACCACGAGTATTGCCAGGCGTTTCCTTCGGTGTACTCATCTTTTCGGTGCTTGGTGAATAGGGGGTCGAACGCTTCTTTCCATTCACCATTGGCATGTTTACCGCGCATAAACCCGGTGGCTGCATCAAAATGATTTTTGTAGAAGCCGGCCCGTTTAATGAATGTTTCATACGTTTCAGTATTCCCAATTGATTTGGCCATGGTGGCAATACACCAATCGTCGTACGCATATTCCAGAGCTTTGGAAACCGATTCGTTTTCCAACTCGGCCGGAATGTAGCCATATTCGCGCAGTTGTTTTAATCCATGCTCATCCTGCATGGCACTTTTTACCATGGCCGCCAGTAGTTCTTCGCCGGGGATGTCGGTGATCAACCCTTTTTGCCAGGCATCAGTAATCACCGGGATGGCATGGTAACCAATCATACAATTGGTTTCGTTGCCCGCCAGCTCCCAAACAGGGAGTAAGCCGCCTTCGCGATAAATGGCCATGAAGGAATGGATGAAATCATGCACTCTATCCGGTTGTGTAATGGTGAACAATGGATGGTTGGCCCGGAAGGTATCCCACAAGGAGAAAATGGTGTAACGTTCAAATCCTTCTGCCTTATTTACTTTCCCGTTTAAACCTTTATATTCTCCGTTTAAGTCGGTGTGTAGCGCAGGAGCAATCATGCTGTGATATAGGGCTGTGTAGAAGATGGTTTTGTGGGATTCATCAGCTGTTTTAACCTCTATTTTCTGTAGTTCTTTTTCCCACATCTCAGCAGCCGCTTGTCTGGCCTGCGCAAAATCCCAATGGGTTATTTCTTGTTGCGTGCTTTTCTTTGCCCCATCGATACTGGCCGAGGATAGTCCTACTTTTAGTTTTAAGGGCTGATCGGCAGTGACATTAAAGGATAGTATTGCGCGGGCATCTTTCCCAAACACTTGATTGCCGTCGCTGATTTGGCCGCCTTCCACGATGGAGAAGCCTTTCACGGGTTGTTCCGTTTCGATGGCAAAAAAGACCCATTGCTCATTGGCCCATCCTCGTGATTTACGGTACCCTACAAATGAAGTGGGCGATTCTTGTTTGATATAAGTATCTGTAGGCGCATCCCAGTTAATGGCATGGGCCAGGTCGATGATGATGGCGGCCTCACCGGCCTGATCGAAGGTGTATTGGTGAAAGCCGGTCCGGGGCGCCGCAGTTAATTCGGCCCGGATGCCACTGTCGTTTAATTTTACCATGTAATACCCCGGGCTGGCGGCTTCATCCTCGTGTGAGAAGCTGCTTTTATAGGGCGCAATGAAATTTCGGCCGGCTGCGGTGGTATCCGAAACAATGGGTTTGGTGGTGGGGATAATCATGATGTCGGCCAGATCGCCAATGCCTGTTCCACTCAGGCACATGTGTGCAAAGCCGGTAATTTCGGTGGAGGAGCTGTGGTAGCCTGATACCCAATCCCAACCTGATACCCCATTGACCGGGCTCAGCTGAACCATGCCAAAAGGTGTGGTGGCACCGGGAAAAACGTGCCCATGGCCACCGGTTCCGATGAAGGGGTCCACATAATCGATTAACTTCTCTTTCGCCCTTTTATGGGATGGCTGGCAGGCCATCAGCAGACTGACTGCAAGTGCAAAAACCATTAAATGTGTACTACGCATAATGTCGTGTTTATTTAATATCCAGTGTTTTTTTAGAGTAAAGCAGAGGGTATAACAATCGCTTCGCTTGAATGAGTCAATGCGTTCCGTTTACCTCAATTCTTTTGAGGTTTAATAAGTTAATTCATTATTTGTTCGGGAGCAAGGAAGATGCCTTGTTATATATATATTGGGTTGGTTCAGATAGTACCCAGCAGGGTGTCGTAATCGTTTCGGATGTTTCATTGCGCTACCAGATGGGTGGTGGTTGATTTGGAAGCGGCTGAATAGAGGTGCACCGAAGCACACCTCTGGTATTTTTATTTTTCAAGTTCTTTCCACACCACGGCGCTGGCTCCTAAAACGGCAATCTTCGCACCATCCAATTCCGAAGGCAGTAATTTTACTTTATTGCTGTACAGGAAACACATGTTCTCTTCCATGTATTTTTTAGTTGGCTTGAAAATGTAATCGCCCGCCTGAGCAAGTCCACCAAACAAGAATACGGCTTCCGGACTGGAGAAAGCGACAAAGTCAGCAATGGCGCGTCCCAGCATTTTTCCGGTAAGTTCAAAGGCCTCTAACGCTAACGCATCCCCTTTTACAGCGGCGTCGTAGATCATCTTTGAAGTGAAATTACCAGACGGTACTTTGCGCAAGTCACTTGGTATTTTTGTGGTAGCGATCAGTTCCGATACGGTGCGGCAAATACCGGTCGCCGATGCATAAGTCTCTAAGCAACCTTTGCGACCGCACCCGCACTCACGACCACCCACATCGGTAATGACGTGACCCAGTTCACCGGCAAAACCATCGTGTCCCAGTACCAATTGACCATTCACCACAATACCACTGCCCACACCTGTTCCCAGTGTTAGCATGATAAAGTTGTCCATTCCTCTGGCACCTCCATACATCAATTCACCTACAGCAGCCGAGTTGGCATCATTGGTTAAGACGATGGCCGGATAGTCATAATGCTCTTGAAGTAATTTCACAAAAGGAACTATTTCGCCCCATCCCAGATTCGAAGCACCTACAATTTCACCGGTATAATAATTACTACTTGGAGCACCCACGCCAATCCCTTTCACTTCCACATCGCCATCTAATTCAAAGACGGTTTCGTTGATTTTAGCGGTTAGTACATCCAGATAGTTTTTTATATCTGTATTGGTTAAGGTTGGCGTATGCGCCTCGGCGATCAGGTTTCCTTCACGATCCACAACACCAATCACGGTATTTGTTCCGCCGATGTCAATGCCAATTGCTACTTCCTTTTTCATGTAATTCTTTGATTAAATATTAAACACTGGTATTTTTTGGTTTTTGCCTTTTGAAGGCGTCTAAAGGTAAACAAATACGAGAGTTGCACCAAACAGACCTGATGGAATACCGGCATTTAAGAGTTCATTATTTGGATTTTTAGTTTGTTTTGGGTGCTGCTAGACCAAGGCCTAATAAATAGACGGCTCCTGCTACCAGTACCAGAATACCTCCCGACAACCAGTTTTCCATGGCAATACCCACCAGGAAGGGAATGATAGCGCCACCGCAAATGGCCATCATCATCAAGCCTGATATTTCATTGGCCCGTTGAGGCAGCTGGGCCACTGAGATGGAGAAGATCAGTGGGAATATGTTGGATATGCCCAAGCTGATCAAGGCAATGATTAACCAGGCCGATACGGCATTGGGTGTCATTGTTAGGGCGAGTAAAGAGATCATGGCAAAAGCCGCTGAACCGATGAGAAAGGATCGAGCTTTGATTTTGGTGAGCAGGAGGGCGCCTGCAAATGTGCCAATCATCTTGGCAAAGAAATACATGGATTTACCATACTTGGCTGTCTCTTCGTTGATACCTAATTTTTGCGTGAGAAAAGCACCAATGTTGGAGTTCATGGCCACATCGATTCCCACTACCAGGAAGATCCCAAACACCATCATCAGTACAAATCGGTTGCCTAATAATTTCAGACAAGAGCCCAAAGAGGCCCGATTTCCCTCAACTTTTGATTCTTCAATATGTATGGCCGATAGCCAGAGGAAGGCGATGATCGATACCACAGCAAACAGGTACAGACCAAAGCGCCATTCGCCTGTTTCTACGCCAAATAGAATGGCTAGTTTGGGTCCAACGACAGCTGCTACGTAAGGCCCGATCATCGATCCGATGGATTTCATGAACTGGGCAAAACTCAAAAAACTGGAAGATTTTTCGGAAGGTACCACATCTACCATTAATGGGTTGGCAGCTACCTGAAGAATGGTGTTTCCAATGCCTAACAATGAAAAGGCGGTTAGGATAACTGGTAAGGTATTTCCCAGTAATGGAATGAAGAGTCCAATGGTGGTAATCAGGATACCGATACTTAATGCTTTTCGTTTGCCAATTTTATCCTGCCAGATGCCTACCGGTACGGATAAAAAGAAAAACCAGATAAAGGCTACGAAAGGAATGAGTTGGAGAATATACGCTGGTGTTTCGGAACTTTGTTTGAGTTCATCAACACCCGTACCCACCAGGTCGATGAAACTCATCACGAAAAAAGACATCAATACCGGCAGTACGTATCTGGTATTTATTTTTTGACTCATTGTGCATTTATTTTGTTGGTGATACAAATAAGGAATGACACAAATGTAGATGCTTTTACAGATATTGAGCAGTGCAATTGCTGATATTGTGAGACTTGAGTGGTTTTTAAGACGTATTTGAACAAGATTACCCCTGAGTCACTCTTGGAGTCCGGCCTTAATGGGCACTTTAATCAAAAAGTAATTCAGGTTTTGGAACGGTATTGCCTCTTTAATGAGAAGTGGGAAACTCTAAAACATTTTTGATTTGAACAATCCTTTTTCGCGTCCTTGCCGGCGTCCGAAATGCCAGGTTAAATCAAAGGAAGGAATGATGGCCATTCGATTAGTTAGATTATAATTGGCATAGGATAGATTGTAGCCGATGGAAACAGATAGAGCTGGTACAATAAATGTTTGTAAATCGGTTTGTTGTTCAAATGCATGTTGACCGGTAAAATCACCATAGTAATATCTGAAGGCCCCTCCCAGCATTAAATAACTGTTGATTTGCCAATCAGCTCTGAGTTTGGCATAGGTCAAAAATCCCTTGCCGCTTAATGGTGCACTGCGATTGGCTAAAAAGTGTTCATTAATTTCCTCGAGGTCATTATCACCAAATGCAATGCCAAAATCGGCACCAAGACCTAAAGTGATTATCACATAGGGCTGTTCCCGACTACAGGTATTATTTTTCGAAATTAAGTGGCTCAGCATTATTTCGTTGCGGGCGGTCAGGATAAAGGGAACAGCCCAGGTGGTGTCAGCGATGGTTTCATAACCCTTTTTCTGCGCCCAGGTAAAGCCGGGTGTTCCGGAGTATAAACCATGTCTGGTGGCCAGGTACCAATTGGTGTTCAACCATCTTTTTTTGATGAATAGGTTGGGTACCCAATAGTTGAGGGGCAGGGTGGATGACAGTTCTAAGCCAGGTTTGACGCCATATCGCGAAGGTGAAGTTAAGCTGATATTACCGGCTTTATCGTAAACGGTATTGGCGGATTCACTGTGCCACAATAAATCGTCACGGGCATCATTCTGACGTGCACCCATGGATTGTATCGGGTTAAATGCATTGGTGTTGGGATTGCGTTTGTTGGCTTCTTCCTGCCTTTTGCGCATTTCCCGCTGCGAAGTGCCCTTATTGCGTTTGTATTTTTTTTTCTCCTGTCCGATTACTTCTGTGGATGCGACAAAAATAAACAGACCTAACAAGACATAGACTACCGTTCTCATGTTATCAATTATAGAAAAATAACGGATAAAGAACTGAATTATTTTTGATTCATCACAGTTATTGTATCAATGATCTATATAATTTGGTTGGTGATGGACTAAACCTATTCATTGGTCTATAGAGAAAAAAACTTAGGAAACTTTAATACCGTAAATAGTTTCCTTCGTGTAAAAGTTTTCTATTTTTGCAGCCATGGAACAAAAGCGCCAATTAATTATTGAACGCACTTTTGAATTGTTTTACCGTTATGGGATCAAAAGTGTGAGTATGGATGATATTGCCCGGGAAATAGGGATGTCCAAGAAGACCCTTTATCAACATGTGAAAGATAAGGGTGAATTGGTGGAAGAAGTGGTTGATTACATCCGGGGCTTTATGGAGGAGTTTATTTCGGTATTTTATGATGAGTCACTAAATGCCATCGAACAACATCAGGTGTATTGGCAAAAGCTGGATTCCAAATTTGTGAATTGCAAGCCGACCTTTCTGTTTGATTTACGAAAGTACTATCCGTCCATCCTGCAAAGTATTAATGATTGGAAGCGGAAAGCGATTTATGAGGCCAATTTGGCTAACCTGGAGCAGGGTAAACGGGAAGGATTCTATCGAGCCGACCTGAATTCTCATATCATCTCTAAGATGCTCGTTGGGTTTCATGTTTTTATTTTTGACCCGGCCAACGAACTTTTTAGTGAATTGGAAATTGCCGAGAGGCAAACCTTTGAGCAAGTCAATACCTACCATTTTTTTGGTACGTGTACACCTGAAGGGTTGGAAGAAGTAAGGCGATTATTTTGTGATAATAAATAAACAACCATAAAACAAACACTCAAACATGATGAAGAAGTTAATTTACGGACTACTGCTTATCGGTTTCTTGTGGCCATTACAATTGATAGCGCAAGAGAAAGATGGAGTTATGTCTTTCACTTTTCAGGAAGCATTGGATTATGCGACGGTAAATGCCTTTCAAAGTAAAAGTGCCGATTACGATATTGAAGCAGCTGAAAAAAAAGTATGGGAATACTTGGCAATTGGGATGCCTCAGGTTGATGGATCAAGTCAGTTTACCGATCAAATAGATATTCCAAGTATCGTCATAGATGGACAGGAGTTTAAGATGGGTACTAAATATAATTGGAATGTTGGTGGTGATGTAAAGCAATTGCTGTTTGATGGAACCTACTTTTTAGGTGTGAGAGCTAGTAAAGTATATGTCAATTTAAGTAGGAAAAATAAGGTTAAGACTGAAATTGCTGTTCGCGAAGCTGTAGCTGAAGCATATTATCTGGCTTTAATTGCTAAGAAAAACTTGGTTACGTTTCAAGAGAATTTAATGGTTAACCAAAAAACTTTGACAGAGACTCAATCATACTTTCAGAATGGTTTTAGAGAGCAAACCGATGTAGATCAGGTTCGCTTGATGGTGAATACACAGAAAAACCTTGTTTTGGAAGCAGAGCGGCAGTTGGTGATCACTGAAGCTGTTTTAAAGTATGCAATGGGTATTAATATTGATCAATCCATTCTATTGGAGGATAGTATTGAGACTTTATTGAGTCCTGTGGAGGTGTTAAATACAAATGCCAAAGATTTTAGTGTCTATTCTCATATTGATTATTCTATAATGGAAACTCAGGAAGAAGCGCAAAGATTAATATTACGCAACGAGAAATATCAATACTTCCCAAAGTTGAATGCCTTTTATAATTATACATATTCTCGCACAGGACCAGAGCTTGATAATACACTTAAAGTAATTTCTTCTATGTGGGGCCTATCATTGAGTGTTCCTATTTTTTCGTCTGGTCAACGACTTTCTAAAGTGAAACAGGAGAAGATAAAGTACTTAAAGGTGCAGAATGAAAAACAACAATTAGAACAACAATTACGTCAAAGTCTGATGGTTGCTAAATCAAATTTCGAAAATGCAAAATCGGTTTATCAGAATGATAAGGAAGGGGAAGCCATTGCTTTTCGCATCTATGATAAAACACGTATTAAATTCACCAATGGACTTTCGTCAAGTACTGAGCTCTCTCAAAATGAAGGACAATACATTCAGTCGCAGATTAAGTTTATTACTTCAACAGTGAGTTTGTTGAAGGCGCATATTCAATATCAGAAAGCGATTAACCAATTCTAATGGAATATATTAAAAATGAAAACTAATAAACCGCATATCATGAAGAAGTTAGTAATGATTCCTCTTATTGCATTAATGGTGGCTTGCTCAGCAACAACCGAAGATGCACGCAAACAGAAAGAAGAGGAGTTGAAACAGTATAAAACAGAGTTGAGTGATTTAAAAAAGAAAATCACCAAACTGGAAGATGAGTTGCAAACGGGTTCCACGGAAGGCATCATTCCCGTTGTGGTGACACCCATTGAAAAGCAGTTGTTTGAGCATTTTGTAGATGTGAGCGGTCAAGTGGAAGCGGATAAAAACATAGTTGTAAGTCCGGAGACTTCCGGAAAAATTGTTTCCATCATTGCCAAAGAAGGTGATCGGGTTCAGAAAGGACAGGTTTTAGCGCGGTTAAATACAGAAGCCATTGAGCGCAGTATTGCCGAAGTGAAAATTAACCTGGAATTGGCAACTACCACTTTTAAGCGTCAGACGAATTTATGGGAGCAAAATATTGGTTCTGAAATGGAGTTTTTGAAGGCTAAATCGGATAAAGAATCCATGCAACAAAAGCTGGAAGGTCTCCAGGCTCAATTGGATATGGCCGTAGTGAAAGCACCCATTAATGGCGTTGTGGATGAAATTATTCAGAAGCAAGGGGAGATGGCTAATCCGGCTGCACCATTCGCCCGCCTGGTAAACATTGATCAAGTATACATCACTGCCGATGTGTCTGAAACGTATTTGCAGAAAGTTCATGCCGGGGAGGCTGTCAGTATCGAATTTCCGGTTATTTCCAAGACGATAAAAGGCAGTATCTTCAGAATATCTTCTGTGATCGATCCCGGTACACGTACATTCCGCATCCGCGTAAATTTGGATAATGGGAACAATGAGATTAAGCCAAACATGCTGGCGGTATTAAAAATCAATACCTTTTCGGCTCCTGATGCCATTGTGGTGCCTTCCATCCTGGTAAAGAAAGATTTTACCGGTGAGTTTATTTTTACTGCTGTGAAAGAAGATAATAAATGGGTGGCAAAGAAGCAGTATATCAAATCTGGCATTAAGGATAATAATCAGACACAAGTGTTGGAAGGATTGGCTGCCGGTGATCAGTTGATTACCAAAGGGTATGCACAAGTAGTAGATGGATCAGTGATTAATCTTTAATGATTGCTAAATCAATCTTATAAAAGCTGAACGAATGCAAGAAAATATAAAACCGAAAGAGAAGGTTTCTGCCAGAAAGTTCAAACCGACTTTTTGGGCCATCGCCAATAAAAATACGATTTATATCCTGACGGCCTTTTTATTGGTTGCCGGCATATGGTCGTATCGTGGCATGCAACGGGAGTTATTTCCTGAAATAGTCGTGCCTTATATCATGGTTAGTACGCCTCACCCGGGAAATAGTCCATTGGATATTGAAAACCTCATTACTCGCCCCATCGAAAAGGAGCTGAAGGATTTGAATGGCGTGAAACGGATGTCATCCAACTCCTTTCAGGATATGAGTTTAATTGTGGTGGAGTTTGAAGCCGAAGTGGAAGTTGAACAGGCCAAGTTGGACGTCAAGGATAAAGTGGACAAGGCCAAGCGGGAATTGCCGGATGATTTAATGGACGATCCTATTGTGGATGACATTGACTTTTCTGAGTTTCCGGTGTTGAACATCAATTTGTCGGGTGATTATAGTGTCTATGAGCTTAAAAAGTTTGCCGAAGATCTGCAGGATGAGTTCGAAACTTTACGCGAAGTAAGGGAAGCAGATATCCGTGGGGTCGATGAACGGGAGATTAAGATTCATGCCGATCCGCACCGGTTGGCGGCTTATGACATGACGTTTTATGATATAGAATTTGCTATTCAGGCTGAGAACATCACCATGGGGGCCGGTGAAGTGATTGTGGATGGGACACGTCGATCCATTCGCATCCAGGCGGATTATACCAACATGGATCAAATTCGCAATACCATTGTGAAGGAGATTGATGGCCGGGCAGTGTATTTGAAGGATGTGGCTGAAGTGATTGATGGATTTGCTGAGAAAAGTTCCATTTCGCGTTTGAATCATCAACCGGTAGTAACCCTTTCTGTTGTTAAGAAAAGTGGTGAAAATCTTTTGGACGCCACGGATAAAATATTTGAGATCATCCATAAGCGGCAGGAGAGCAACACCTTACCAAAGGATCTGAAAATTACGGTAACCGATGACCAGTCGGTGTCCATTCGCGATCAAATCAGCAACCTGGAGAATAGTATTTTGATGGGTATGATCCTGGTGATGCTTGTGCTCTATTTGTTTATGGGATTACGTAATGCCATCTTCTCGGGATTAGCTATTCCGTTATCCATGATTATTTCCATGTTGGTGCTGCAGCAAATTGGTTATACTATTAATACTATGGTGTTATTTAGTCTGGTGCTGGCGCTGGGGATGTTGGTGGATAATGCCATTGTGGTCATTGAGAATGTGTATCGGATGATGGAGCATGGGGTCAAGAAAGAAAAAGCGGTTAAAAATGGAACCAGTGAAATTGCTATTCCAATTATTTCTTCCACTGCAACGACCTTAGCAGCCTTTTTGCCATTAATTTTTTGGCCTGGTATTGTGGGGAAGTTCATGCGGTTTTTACCCATCACCTTAATCATTGTATTGTCTTCATCTTTGTTTGTGGCTTTGGTTCTGAACCCGGTTTTTGCATCTCGTTTTATGAAGTTGGAGGATGTGAAGGAGAAGAAGAATAATCGTAAACTATTCACTATTACCGGAAGTGTCGGGGCGTTAGGATTATTGATTCATCTGGTAAGGTTGACTGGGAAAATAGAGATCATTATTAATGATATGAATTTAATATCCATTGGATTTGCTAATATCTTACTGCTTCCACTCTTTTTAACCACACTGAATATATTTATGCTTAAACCTGCTGCTGTTTGGTTTCAACATAGCTTTTTACCCATGTTGGAAAACCAGTATGAGCGCACCTTGCGAAAATCCTTGGGGCGTAGCACCAGTAAAGTGTTGTTGCTTTCCAGTGTGGTTTTGTTTTTCTTTTCACTGGTCTTTTTTGGGATGATGAAACCCAATGTTATTTTCTTTCCTGGGAATGAGCCGCGTACCATATACATGACCATGGAGTTGCCCTTAGGGACTGATATTGAGATAACCGATGAGGTGACGAAAAGTGCGGAAGATATTCTTTATAGTACCTTAGAACCATACATGCACATCGTAAAATCGGTGGGCGTGAGTGTGGGTAATGGTAAAGGAGGATTGTTTGAATCGGGTCGTTCCCCCAACAAATCTTTGACAACGATCACTTTCTTGGATTATCAGTTTCGCGAAGGAATTAGTACCAGCGAAATCATGAAGCAATTGAACGCCAACTATAATGGTTTTATCGGAGCCAAAATCTTTATCGAAAAAGAAGAAAACGGACCGCCCGTGGGTAAACCGGTGAACATTGAAGTTTCAGGTGATGATTATCAGCATTTGATCGATTTGACCACAGATATAAAGCGCATTATTGATGAGGATCGAATCCCGGGGATTGAAAATCTGGAGCTGGACTTGAATACCAACAAGCCGGAGATGCAGCTATTTATTGATCGCGATAAAGTGCGCCGGATGGGGCTTTCTACCCGTGATGTATCCATGGGTTTGCGCACCGCTTTGTATGGAAAAGAAATTAGCAAGTACAAAGATGGCGAGGATGAATATGAAATCATGCTGCGGTTGAAGGATGAGTTCCGCTATGATGTATCCACCTTGATGAACTTAAAATTAAAGGTGGAGAAAAATGGGAAAAGCTTTCACATTCCTATTGCTTCGGTGGCGGATTATGAGTATGTATCCAGTTATGAGAAAATTAATAGGGTAGATAATAGTCGGGTGATTACTTTAAGTTCCAATATTGTGGAGGGATATAATGCCAATGAGATTAATGTGCGGATTGGTCAACTTTTAGATGAGTATCAAATGCCTGCCAATTACCGTTGGGAAATGACTGGTGAACAGGAAAATCAGAAAGAAACATCAGACTTTCTGGTCGGAGCATTATTGTTAGCAATTGCTTTGATTGCAATGATATTGATTACGCAATTTAACTCAGGGGCAAAACCATTGATCATCATCGGTACTGTAGGTTTAAGTACCATTGGTGTCTTCATGGGGTTAGGCTCTTTCCAAATGGATTTTGTGATTCTGATGACGGGTGTAGGAATTGTGTCTCTGGCTGGTATTGTTGTGAATAACGGAATAGTATTAATTGATTATGTGGATTTGGTCCGTAATCAAAAGAAAGAAGCCCTTGGTTTAGGTGAGCATGGTCGTTTAACACGCGAGGATGAGGTGGATAGTGTGGTACGTGCCGGTAAAACGCGTTTGCGACCAGTGTTACTAACGGCGATCACCACCGTGCTTGGATTAATTCCGATGGCGGTTGGACTTAATTTTGATTTCTTTGGATTGCTGGCAGAGTTTAATCCACACATTTATTTTGGGGGTGAAAATGCCGATTTCTGGTCACCGATGGCTTGGACCGTTATTTTCGGGTTAACAACTTCCACTGTATTGACATTAATTATGGCGCCGGTTATGTATAACCTGGCAGTACGCATTCGTAATCGATTTAGTGCTGTTCCTCAAAAAGATTAATTATTTATAATGTGATATAGAAAAGGGCCCTTAATTGAAAAGGGCCCTTTTTTATTGGATATAGTGTTTTTTGTGAAAGGATCATTACCACTGCTGGAGTGGAATTGTAACCAAATGATGGATATGAGCGACGAAATGGAAGGTGAGTATGGTCTTAAGGTTTCAATGTGAAAGATGCTTACTATTTTGTATTTTTGTTAAAAAGTATTAATATTGACGCAGATTAAAGTATGACCTATACTTAATCTTTAAAGATATTGTTTTATGTAGGGCGAAAGGCGAAAACGAGTATTAAGATTTGTAGTATTTGTGATTTTACAAGGTATCTTTTTCAGATACTCACTTCACAGCATTGTTGATAGTTTAGGTATGAAGAGTAATAGGACGCTTAACGTTTCACATGATCGGGATGACGGGTTTTTAGTAGAACAGCTAAAAGGTGGAAATGTAATGGCGTTCGAACAAATTTTTAATTTGTATCAATCTAAACTTTATCATTTTGTAAAATTAACTTTGGCCAATGATACGGATTGCGAAGAAATTGTCCAAGAGGTATTTCTTAAAATATGGGATCGGCGTGAGCAAATAGATCTTTCAAAATCCTTCAAATCTTACCTTTATACCATCACCAAGAATGAAATTCATGATCATCTTCGCAAGGTGCTGCAGCAAAAGAAGTATCTGGAGCAAGCGATCCATGAACTTTCAATCGCGGAAAATGATGTTGAAAAAATTGTGAATTTCCGCGAAACAGATCACGTTATTAATGAACTCATCAATTCGCTTCCTCATAAGCGAAGAAAAGTATTTGAATTAAGTCGTCTTCAGGGTAAGACTTACAGTCAAATAGCCCTTGAAATGAATATTAGCGAGAACACCGTTGATACGCAAATGCGAAAAGCACTTCTTTTTTTAAGAGAGGGTTTAGTAAAACTGGCCACTTGTATTTTCTTCTTATAGAGCCTGTTGTTGGTTTGCGTTAAAAAATAACCAAAAAAGGTTAAAAAATCTTTCGTTCCGAATCACGGAACTTTATTTCCCAATCGTATTAGTTAGTGTAAATGGAGAAAAAGAATAACATACAGCATTCAATTCAAAAGATCGTCAGCAGTGAACGCGTTACAGGAGATGAGCTGGAACGGTTGGAACAGTTTGTTGATGGTTTTCAGAGCGATCCCAAAGTGGAAGAGCTGTTGCAGCAAAATTGGTTACAGGCTGATGAGGATGAAAAAGGTGTGTCATTTGCTGTTATAAAGAAACGGATGGCTGTTGATTCTATTTCATCCACCAAACATAGACTACGGTTGGATTTTATACATCAAATTAGTGCCGCTGTATTGGCTTTGGTTGTGCTAATGGGAGGATGGCATTTGATGAATCGCTGGAGTCAATGGGAGAATGTATCTATGGCCCAATATGAAGAGATTAATAAAGCGCCACAACTTCCCATGGAGCAGGTTGTATTTACCAAAGGTGGTAAGTGCTATAATTTATCCCAAACGGATTTGTCCTTGGTTGAAAATGGGGTAAGTGTAGTCGGTACAGATAAGGAGTTACGCCTGAACAGTGACGCCGCATCACTTGTTGAAGAAAGCGTGCAGGAATGGAATACCTTGAGTGTGCCCAATGGTCAGGATTATTATGTGGAGTTATCGGATGGGACTAAAGTATGGATTAATGCAGGTTCCAAATTAACATTCCCAAATTTCTTTGAAAGGGGTAAGCGTCAAGTTAAATTGGAAGGAGAAGCATATTTTGTGGTTAGCTCAGATGTTTCCAATCCATTTTTTATTGAAACCATGCAATCGCAGGTACGCGTTACCGGTACTCAATTTAATGTGTGTGGATATGCCGGTGAAGCGGTCAGTCACGTAACCCTCGTTGAAGGTAAAGTGGACGTAACAATTGATGAAAAGTGGCACCATTTGATGCCAGGTCAACAACTGGTGCAGCATATTCAAGGTGGAAGTGTCAATATCCAGGAGGTGGATGTGAATCTGTATACATCTTGGAGGAATGGTATTTATGAATTTAAAGATGTGACTCTTCAGGAAATGACTCTTCGGTTGAACAGGTGGTTTGATGTTGAATTTGTTTTTTCCAATGACCATGCTGCTGAACAACGGTTTTCAGGAATGGTAAAAAAAGAGTACGATATTGATTATTTTCTGAAAGTAGTAGAGAAAACAACCAATGTTAAATTTTCAAGGTTTGATTCGAAAATAGTCGTTACCGAGATATAAAAGAGTGTTTTAGCTCAGTTTGTTTTTTTAATTATACCAATTACCTATGAAGAAGCTATCTTATGGTAGGCTCATTCACTCGCTGAATGGGCAATGGGAAAACTACATCCCTTCGCGAATGGTGATGCTGGTGGGAATATTGTTGATTTTTAATGTATCAACATTTGCCTTCACACAGAAAAAAGTGACCGTTCGGAAATCTAACCTAACTGTTGAGGAGTTGTTTAATGAAGTCAAGCAGCAAACCGGTTTAACAGTTATCTACAACAACGATCGCCTGAACAAAGCCGATCAGATAAATGTGCCCAATGGCAGTATGGAGTTAGAGTATCTTTTCAGTATTGTTCTGGATGGTCGCTCGTTAACTTATGAGTTCAAAGATGAGTACATTATCGTTAAGCCACAAGCTGCACCTTCTGTTTCAGTGGGGCAACAGCAGCAACGCACCATTACGGGTGTGGTAGTTGATGAAACCGGTGCAACTTTGCCTGGAGTAACCGTTATGTTTAAAGGTACGCAAATTGGTACTGCTACCGGACTGGATGGTGATTTTCAATTGAAAGTACCGGAAGGGAGTAATATTTTAGTTGTTTCCTTTATTGGAATGGTGAGTCAGGAGATTGATATTACCAATCTTACCGATGTTAAAGTTCAATTGAAATCTGAATTGACGGATATTGAGGAAGTCGTGGTTACGGGCTATCAGAAAGTCGATCGTAAATTGTTTACTGGTGCTGCTACCAGGGTTAAGATGGACGATATTAAATTGGGTGGTGAAGCTGATATTACTAAATCCCTTGAAGGGCGCGTTGCTGGTGTGTCTGTGCAGAACGTTTCAAGTACATTTGGAACAGCTCCTAAGATTCGTGTTCGTGGATCGTCTTCTATTTACGGTGTGCAAAAGCCATTATGGGTAGTAGACGGTATTGTATTGGAAGATGCCAAAGAAGTATCCATGGACGATCTTGTTTCAGGCGACTTGAATACATTGATTAGTTCCGGTGTAGCTGGTTTGAACATGGATGATGTGGCTGATGTTCAGATTTTATCAGATGGTTCTGCGACTGCTATCTATGGTGCTCGCGCCATGAATGGAGTTGTGTTGATTACTACAAAAACTGGTAAAAAAGGCAGTTTACGAGTTAATTACTCTACTAATGTGACTGTTCGTCCCATTCCAAGATACGAAGATTATAACATCCTGAATTCCGTCGATCAAATGTCTATTAACAGAGAACTGCATGAAAAAGGATGGATTAATGTGGCTAGTACTCAAGGAGCTATTAACCATGGAGCCTATGGAAAAATGTACAGCCTAATTGCTGATAATAAATTGAACTGGGGTGCCGGTAATACCGAAATGGAAGCCTTCCTGAGAAAGTATGAAACGGCTAACACCAATTGGTTTAAGGAGTTGTTTAAGACAGGTGTTCAACAGCAACATACGGTTAGTATTTCCGGAGGTGGAGAAAAATCGTCATTCTATACCTCTATTGGATATCTGAATGATGCAGGATGGACCATCGCAGATAAGGTGGATCGCTACACTGCACTGATGAAAGGAACATTCAATATTACAGATAAGTTTAAGATAACTACTCAGGCAGACCTAAGTTATCGTGATCAGACCCTATCTGGCTTATCAAATAGTTCAGATGACGTAGGTGGTGTTAATAGATATACTGGTCGTATCGAACGGAGCTTTGATAATAATCCGTTTTTGTATGCTATGTCTACTAGTCGCAATATCCGCGCTTATGATGAGAGTGGAGATTTAGAGTATTTTAGACGGAATTATGTAGACTTCAATATTATTGATGAGTTGGATAAGAATAGTTTGGGCGTTAAAGTACAGGATATGTCATTCAAGGCTATTTTTGATTATGATTTTACTAGTCAGTTATCAGTAAATGCCCGCGTAGCTGCTCGCTTTTTTCATGCTGAAACGGGGCGTAAGGTACATGAAAATTCCAATGAAGCAAATGCTTACAGGGCAGGTACTCGTCCCAATGATTCAGAGTTGATTCGGAATGATAATAGATTACTATACGAAAGACCAGGAGAGACAACAGGAATTAAATATAGTGTTTTACCTCAAGGGGGTATCTACGAGGAGTACAACGACAAGATGGAGAACTATTATTTTAATGCTAATATAAATTGGAATCCAAAGTTGGGTGATAATCATTCCTTTACAACTTTGTTGGGTACTGAAGTTCGCTACATTGATCGTGGTAATTCATGGCATAGTGGTTATGGCCATTTCTATGATATGGGTAACTTATCCAAGCCTTCACCCAATTATCTTGAGAAACTGGAGATGGAAGGTAAAGCTAATTACGGGTTAGAAAACACATTTGAACGCTTTACAGCCACCATGTTCAATGGAGGATACTCATACCTTGGACGATATACTGTTAACGGGACATTCAGGTACGAAGGTTCTAACCGGTTGGGTAAATCAAGGGCTGCTCGTTGGATGCCATCCTGGAGTATTAGTGGTAAATGGGCTATGCAAGAAGAAAACTTTCTTAAAAGTCAGGAATGGTTAGATCAGTTGAATTTGAGAGTTGGATATTCGCTCGTGGCACAGCGTGGACCGGCTTCTAACTCGACTGTGCTAGCTCAATCATATGCGCCATTCCGACCATTCCATCCAAGTGCATCCCAATTGGGCATCGATATTTCTGAATTGGAAAATAGCGACCTAACGTGGGAAAAGCAGTATGAGCTAAACATAGGTGTTGATGCGGCTATTTTCAGAAATCGTCTTTCATTAACTGCTAACTACTACCAGAGAAATGCATTTGATTTGATAGGTCGATATGAGACCAATGGTGTTGGTGGACAAGCAACCAAATGGGGGAATGTTGCCAGTATGGATACACATGGATATGAATTGGCTTTATCAGGTACTCCTATTCAAACATCCGGATTCAAATGGGATGTTTCTGTAACTTATTCGTACAATGAGAGTAAGATCACCGATCTGTTAGAAACAGGATGGGTAGGTCCGGCGACAAGTATTTATGGAAAGCCAATCTTAAATGGGCCAATCAGGGGGGTTTATTCATCTCGTTTTGCCGGTTTGGATGATTCTGGTGTTCCGACTTTTTATGATAGAAACAATGAAAAAGTAAGATACTTAGCTGTGCAAACAAGTGATTTCTCAGATTTTGAATATAGTGGTAACCTGGAGCCAACCACTCATGTTGGATTGCACAACTCATTCAAATACAAAGGGATAACCTTGTCAGTATTAATTTCAGGACAGTTTGGTCATGTAAAACGCGTAATGCAGGATTTTGATTATTACTATACTGATGGTGAAGCATTAACTTCCCACTTAAAGAACAGGTGGCGAGTACAGGGTGATGAGGCTATTACTAATATTCCTGCCATTATGGATAAGGATGAGATGAACCGTCCTGGTGCAGGTGATATTAAAACGGCATATCAATTGTATGGAATGTCAGATTATTGGTTAGCAGACGCTTCCTTTGTTCGTTTGAAGAATGTTTCATTAAATTATGATCTGCCTAAGAGCTGGGTTCAGAAAGTTGGAGTTAATAATGCCTCTATCGGTGTTCAGGGCACTAACCTGGCCATTTTATGGTTAGCTGATCCTGATAAGTTATCAGGTGAAGATCCTGAGTTTGTTTGGTCTGGTGGTACAAGTATGCCAATTATGGGACAATATACGTTTAGTTTAAAAGTTGGTTTTTAATAGATAAAACATGAAGAAATTACTATTATATATAGCTCTTGCTCCTGTAATGAGTTTGCTTTTTACCGGTTGTAATGAGTTTCTGGATGTAGCGCCCGATGAGAGGTTAGAAATAAACTCTTTGGAGAAAGTAGAAGCTACAATCGTTGGAAGCTATCAGAATTCAAGAAGTCACCGCTTTACAGATTTTAGTACGGATAATGTAACTGCCGCATCTAATGTGTATTCCACAGCTGATATTATTGAAGACTTATACACATGGAGTCGCGATTTTAGGAGTCAGACGCATCAGGATTCACCCGCTGAGTACTGGACGGCCTCATATGGTTCGATTTCTCAGTTAAACCATGCCTTGGAAGCTTTGGATAAGCTTTCGTTAACACCTGATGAAATTGCTAAAGCAAATGCTATCAGGGGAGAGGTTCTGATAATGCGGTCATATTGTCATTTTATGCTGGTTAACTTGTTTGCCAAGCACTATGATGCATCAACAGCAGGTTCTGATTTTGGGGTACCTTATGTGTATCTTCCCGAAAAAGAGTTATCGGTTAATTATAAGCGAGAGTCTGTAGAACAGGTTTATATTAATGCTGAAAAAGACCTACTTGAAGGATTAGCCTTGTTGGAAGCCGATCACTCACTGGTAAATAAAAATAAATACCGTTTCACATTCCCGTCTATCTATAGTTATGCCGCTCGCTTTTACACATTCAGAAACAAAAATGAAGAAGATGTGGCAAAGGCTATTGCTTTTGGCGAGTTGGCCATTGCTGAATATGGAGGTGTTAATAGCATGAGAGCGTGGAAGGAGTACGGTTCTGACAAATATGGTCCGGTCAATATCGATAATTCGGAAGTTGGAATGGTGCAAAATTCGCGTACCTGGACTACTTTTAGTTATATTTACCAATGTACAACCAATGAATTAGAACAAACCGGTATATTACAATTGTATCTGCAAAAGAATCCATTTGGACTTCGTGTTGATAATAGATTGTTAAGTAGCTATATAAGAACAGGTAATGTTTTTGTTCCAATTAGCTTTTTTGTGTACCAGCCTGGTTCTGTGGAATCATCAGCTACGGATTTGTTCCCTTTATCTGAAGCTATTCTTTACACGGCTGAAGGATATATACGTCAAGGAAATTATGTTAGAGCCAAAAGTTTATTGGAGGTTATTGGAAGGAATGTATATGAAGGTTATAATCCTGCACTGTTAACAACTGAGAAGCTTAAAGAATTCTATAGTGTAGAAGATGATATGCAGGCATGGACAAATTATCTGCTTTTTGAGCGTCGGGTTCATAATTTACAGAGAGGTTTACGTTGGTTTGATATTAAAAGGTATGGTATTGATGTGGTTCATTTGTTGGTAGATGGTTCAGAGATAAAGCTATCTGAAATTGCTCCTAACAAGGATTATCAAATTCCAAACTATGCCATTAAAACAGGTATGCAACCAAATAAATAAGAAAAGATTATGAAAGCATTAAAATATCTAGTTCTACTTTCCATTCTTACAACATTTATAGGATGTAGCGAAGATGATCAAGTAACTTCATCGGGGGAAAACTTGTTCCCACCTCGAGAATCCTCTGAAATTGACCTTCAATTGGCTGAGATGTTTAAGGGGTACAATACACGCGTTGAGTACCTATACGTTAAAAATTTGCTTCCTGCCGATTGGTATTACATCACGCCTGTTAAAGAAGAGTTAGTGGTGCCCATGAGCCAGTTGGTGCTGGATATGTGGGCGGAACCTATGCTGGCAGGTGCTTCGCAGGAGTTTGTGTCACTCACATTTCCCAAGTTATTGGTGTATGTAGGTTCGCCAGCCATGAAATTAGATGGTACAAGAATTTTAGGACAGGCTGAAGGTGGTACCTTAATTCGTTTTACAGAAGTAAACCAATTTGATTCAGAGAATATTGGATGGATTAATATGCAGATGCACACCGCCTATCATGAGTATGGCCATGTGATTCATCAGCGTTTTGGCTTACCCAATGAGTATAGGAAAGTAACGCCCGACAGTTACACATTAACAGGCTGGCGTACGGTTACTCCAGAGGAGGCTTTACGCAGAGGTATGGTGAGTCCCTATGGCACTATGAATCCGCAGGAAGATTTTGTTGAACTGTTTTCTACCTATATCATTGCTTCTGATCAAGAATTATATAATCTTTTTGAGAAAGAACATGAAGGTAGGCCAATTTTAAATGAGAAGTTGAGTATTCAGAAGAAGTACATGACAAGTATAGGAATTGATATGGATGCAGTCAGAGCAGCTTATCAAGCTCGTATTGCTGAAATTGAGGCAAATTTGGAATAGCTTGTTACATAACAAAAAATAAACAATTATGAAAAAACATCTTTATATATATATTCTTCCCCTGTTGATGTTTTTGGGTGCTTGTCAGAAAAATGAAGTAGAAAGTGTATTTGACCAATCACCTGAAGATAGAACTAATTCAGAGATTTCAAGAATAAAATCTGATCTGGTTGGAAATGAATATGGATGGCTATCGGAATATTATTATAACGATAGTACAATGCATACCACCATGGTCTTTCATTTTAATAATGATAATCGTGTAGAAATAGAATCTGTATTTGAAGATTATCTTAATAAGGAATCTAACTACAAGATGCGGTATTCACAACAGTTTGATCTGACTTTTGATACGTATTGTGTATTGGGGTACTTAATGGATCAGACTAAGTATGCCGATTTTCGATGGGAACTGGAGAGTGAGGCTGATGGGGAATACAAGTTTATTAGTCGGGCTTCTAAAACGGAAGGGATTTCATATTTAACTCTCAAGCGTGCAGATGAGACAACCGCAACATATTTGAAGGAGCAGCAGGTTATCCATAAAGTGAGAACCAAACTGGCTAATGATCCGGAGAAGTCTTATTTCCGTAATCTGAGAGTGAATGGTTTACCTTACGGTTTTAAGTTTAGTTTCAATATTTATAATGACGAAGCATCTTTCTTTGGACCGATGAATGGTGGTCTAGGAACGTTCACAACAATAGTAGCCATTAATGGAAATGGAACGGTAACTTTAAATGAGCCATTGGATTTAGGTGGTGTTTTTATAAGAGAGTTTGTGCTTAATGAAGCGGATGATATGTTTGTTATCACTAAAGATGAGGTGATAAGCGGTGCCGGTGCAATTTTGTACGATAATGCTCCTCCTTTTACTATGAATGGAATTGCTAGTTTCGTAGCTGGTCAGATAGGATTCTTAAGCAGAAACTTTTCTCCTAAATTACAACGCGTTGTTGAAGGAATACGTAAAGATCTTCCTAGTTTTGTTAGTTTCCAATTGTATAATGCATGGGGGCAAGTATTAGTGCAAACTAATCCTGCTCAGGATGGAACCAATATGTGGGATGGTCAACGCGATATTGCGATTACAGTAGTAGCTCAGGATTTAATTTCTTATGATAATACTGATGCTACGACACGTATACCGGCAGATCGTTCATGGTTCAAGCCTGCCTATGAAACAAACGAGTATTTGCAATTTCTGTATGATACATTTTTGTGTGATCCTGAAGGGCTTTACATAGTACAAGAAGCTAATGGTTACTTTACTTTTGTTAGTAAATCTGATCCTACATTACATATTACATTTAAACTGTAGCGTTAAATTATAGGTTTAATTTAAATAGTTCACAAACGGTCTCTCAAGCATTTGGGAGGCCGTTTTTTGCTTTCTGTGGTCTCCCAATTTTTATTTATCTTCAAAACATCAATTACACGATAAGAAGATGGATAAAAAACAAGCACTAATTAATTGGTTTCAATCACACACTAAAGGTTACTTATTGTTTTCAGGTGGTTTTGATAGCAGTGCCGTGTTGGGGGCCGCCATGCAGGCAGGTGCCGGAATTATTCCCATATGGGTGGATAACGGGTTTAACCGGGCGTCAGCTGAGGAAATGCTGATCCAGGCCCGCAATTTAGGCTCGGATAAACTGGAAGTGATTGATGTGACACCTGGTCTAGTGGTGGTTGAGAATCCTGTGAAGCGCTGCTACCATTGTAAAAAGCACATTCTTTCTCAAGTGCCCCAGGATGGACTGCCAATTTTCGATGGTACTACAGCCAGTGATTTGAGCAATTACCGGCCGGGGAAACAGGCTTTGGATGAGTACAATGTTTTATCACCTTTGGCCGAATTGGGAATTACATCATGGGAAACCAAAGAGCTGGCCATTTCATTTGGTGCTGACCCTTTATTGGCCGATCTGGAGAGTTGTTTGGCTACCCGCATTAATTACACACATCTGTTAACCCCCGAGCGCATTTCAACCATTCGTAGAATTGAACACCTCTTTGTGGAAAAAACGGGGGATTTTCACGTGCGTTGCCGTATCGATGATGCCGATCACCTTCGTATCGAACTCTCCAAACCCGAGAGTTACCTAGCTGTAGTGGAGGAATCTTTTCGTCAGCAGCTTATTGATATTGGAGGTGAAGTCTGTCTCTTCGTGACCATCGATATGAAGCGTTCCCGTCCCAACGAATACGATAAGCGTATAAAAAAATAATGGTCAGCAGCTAGGATTTTGTGGTAATACTGGTTGACCTTATGTACTTTTCACTTAGCACTAAACGCGATTATAATGACTTTTGACGAACTTTTTGATAACATACAACAGGGGCATTTAACGAAAGATGAAGCCCGCCGTCATTTCTCACTGGATTGGATGGAAACCGCCAGTCGCTACATCCTTGATATCAACCGGGGCATGCGTACTAATATTCCTGAAATCATCTATGGCGAGTATAAAACATTGGAGCAGACCATTGAACTAACGGAGAAAATCCTTGAGGAACATCCCCGGGTGGTCGTTTCGCGCAGTCCTTTTTATAAAGAGCTGGATCTGCATTTTAAAGACCGTTTTCCTGTTTTGTGGTCGGTGAATGCCACCGTGATTGGTGAAATGCCGGAGGCCAAAGGAGCCGTATTGGTGATCAGTGCAGGGTCGGCCGATCATCCCGTGACTTATGAATGCGAAGTGATTTTAAAGGCGGTGGGTGTTCGGCCGGTGGTGTTCGAAGATCGGGGTATTGCCCATCCCACGCGTGTACTGGAGGCTGTTAAAACCGGAATGGAACAAGATGTGTCAGCGGTGATTGTAGTGGCAGGGATGGAAGGGGCCCTGGCTCCCTTTGTAGCTTCATTAGTGCCGCTGCCGGTGATTGGTGTGCCCACTTCCATTGGCTATGGCTTCCGGGCCAAAGAGGCAGCCTTGACCAGTATGTTAGCCAGTTGTTCGCCAAATCTCACAGTCGTGAATATCGATGGTGGTTTAAGAGCAGCTGTGGTTGCTGCTTTAATTGCCAAGAACCGGTAAGTTGGTTTTCTGGTGATTAGAGGCATATGTTCCCATCGATAGGGTGAATTAGGAGCTTACGTCAGTGGTGTTTTATGCATATATATACAAACAAAATGCTAAAATTGTATATAATATGCATCTGTCACTATTTTTTTCGCATTGTAAGTAAATAATTATTACCTTTGTCGGGCATAATGAAAAGTTATATGCATGCATTTATTCTTTATTTGGGGTAAATGCATTTTTTCTGCAATATTGAATGTAAAGGGTTAATCAACAGAAGGTATGCCTGAATTAAAAAAGATCAAATTGGTGTTGGAAGACGGAACGGTCTTCGAAGGGAAATCATTTGGATGTCACAAATCAGTGGCTGGTGAGGTAGTTTTTAATACTGCCATGACCGGATACCCTGAAAGTTTAACCGATCCTTCCTATGAAGGACAAATATTGGTATCGACCTATCCCTTAATAGGAAATTATGGCGTGCCTAAGGATGATAAAGAAAATGGTATTCCTAAATTTTACGAGTCAGATCGCATTCACATTTCTGGATTAGTGATTTCTGATTATTCGTTTGAATACAGCCATTGGAATGCGGAGAATAGCTTGCGTGAATGGTTAATCCAAAATGAGGTACCTGGCATCTTCGATGTGGATACACGGGCGTTAACCAAAGTATTGCGTGAAAAGGGAGCCATGCTGGGAAAAATTGAAGTAGAAGATCAACCCATTGATTTCCATGATCCCAATTCGGATAACCTGGTGGCAAACGTGAGCATCAAAGAGAAAAAGGTATATGGGAATGGGAAGCACAAAGTCGTTTTGGTCGATACCGGTGCTAAATACAATATCCTGCGCTGTTTGCTGAAACGGGATACCACCGTGATTCGGGTTCCCTGGGATTACGACTTTACGCAGGAAGAGTACGATGGCGTCATGCTGTCCAATGGACCGGGTGATCCGCAGATGTGCAACGTTACTGTTGGGCATATTCAGAAAGCCATGGAAATAGGAAAGCCTATTTTTGGCATTTGCCTCGGCAATCAGCTGTTGGGAATTGCCTCGGGTGCATCCACCTATAAATTGAAATACGGTCACCGTGCGCACAACCACCCGGTGATTAAAGTGGGTACAGATACTTGTTACATTACCAGTCAGAATCATGGGTTTGCCCTTGATAATGCCTCCTTGAGTGAGGAGTGGGAACCGTTGTTTATTAACATCAACGATAAAACCAACGAGGGTATTCAGCATAAAACAAAGCCGTTTTTCTCCACTCAGTTCCACCCGGAAGCTTCCAGTGGGCCGACGGATACGGAATTTTTGTTTGATGAATTCATCGAACGCATTGAAAAAAGTAAAGAACAATAGCGCATTCCGCTCATTTGATAAAAGAAATAGCCCGGTCAGAAAACTGATCGGGTTTTTTTACGAAAAATCTTCTGCAAACGAGGAGGTTGAAACGCTTAATCCGATGAAGTTATGTTATTCTTTATTGGGGTGAAACAATGACGAAACATTGATGGATGTTGCAAATGTTCCACATGAAACATGAAAGAGAAGTGATGATAATTTGAACTATCGATCTTATTTCAAACCAAAACTATAGAGCAGGCTGATGCCCATCCAGGTATTTCTGCGTTCTGCCTGCGTACCTTCTGTTTTATTATTACTGGTAACCGCAAAATGATACCGGTATTCAATGCCGATTTTACTCTTCTTAAATGCTTTGTTGTAGCCCAGACCGCCACATAAGCCAAAAACAGATTTTCGTTCCACGGCTCCAAATTCAGAAGTGCCGCTTTCATTGAGTAAAAAGGACATCTCTGGCCCCAGGTTGATGAAAATATGTGAGGGTTTATGCCCAATGTAAAAATGCGATAAGAGGGGAGTGGATAGGTAATCCAACTGAACCAGGTCGCCATTGACCATTTTATAGCCTAACTGATCCCAGGAGGCTTCCAGGATAACCCCAATGTTTTTTTCACCTACATATTTATAAAAAAGTCCGGCGTGATAACCTTGTACAAAACTTCCGGCAATGCGTTTGCTTTCATTTTGATCATAGGTGGAAAGGGTGGAAAAGGTGACTCCACCTGAAAAACCAACTTCTTTTCGGGTGGACCAGTCATCTTGTGCGTAAGATGCAACTTGTACCACGCAGATGAGGAGAAAAGTCGATATAGCGAATTTAAAACGTGTCATGTCTGATTTATTTGAAAGCTTCAAAGCTATAAAAAAGATTACAATTGCCGGGGACGGAAATCGCTGAATCTATCCGTAATTGTTCCAGGAAACAGATCTGTCATTTCCAGGGTGCTGGAAGCATCAGGTAGCGACTCCCCAATGAAACTCATTTTCAGGTTGTGGATGGATTTCTTATCTTGCTTGCTGAAATTTTTTTGACTTATGCATGAGGATTTAAAAAAGGCGGTGGAAGTGCTTCGTGAAGGCGGACTGATATTGTATCCCACGGATACCATCTGGGGAATTGGCTGTGATGCAACAAATAAGGAAGCCGTTCAGCGTGTTTACGATTTAAAACAACGAAACGATTCCAAGAGCATGTTAGTGTTATTGGATAATGCCGGCAAATTACCGGGGTATATTGATGAAATTCCCGATGTGGCCTACGATCTGGTGGAACTGACCGATAAGCCACTTACCATTATTTACGGCGGGGCTAAGAATTTAGCTGAGAACCTGATTGCCGAAGATGGCAGCATTGGTATCCGGATCACCTCCGAAGCCTTTTCGCAACAGCTTTGTACACGTTTTAAAAAACCGTTGGTTTCAACCTCTGCCAATGTGAGTGGAGAATCCTTTCCTCAAAATTTTGCCGAAATCTCGGAGGCCATTAAGCAGGGTGTGGATTACATTGTTTCCTTTCGGCAGCAGGAAATGCAAAATCCGGCTCCATCCAGTATTATTAAATTGGGTGTAGGTGGACAAGTAACCATTATAAGAGAATAATTATGGCAGGGGATACACTCACTTTTAATCATACCATACCGGTACAAATCCGGTTTAACGACATTGATATGATGGGGCACGTGAACAATGCCACCATTCAGGAATTTTTTGACCTGGGACGCATGCATTACCTGCGTCAGGTATTTGGTGATCGCTTGTTTAAAGGCGACGATACGCTTATTATTGCCTCCAATGCGACTGATTTTGCTGTGCCTGTATTGTTGCACGATCAGGTGGCGGTGCAAACAGCCATTGTGCATATAGGCAACAAGAGTTTGAAGATGGAACATCAATTGATCGATGCCGCTGTTGGCACCGTAAAGGCGGTGTGTCGGTCTGTTATGGTGGGTGTGCATAAACCGACAGGCGCGGCCACCCCTATAGTTCAGGAGTGGCGGGAGCTCATCGGAGTCATGGAAAAACGGACGTTTTAGTCCAACTCAATAAGACCTTCAGGGAGATCAAACAGGATCTCTCTTTTTTTATCATCCATCCCTTGTATAAAATCATCGGTGATGGGAATGAGAAATTCGGCTTCACCGCTTTTTATTTCGAACAATGGATTTTTGGCAATATCCAGGATGCCGGTGATTTCGCCCAGTTCACCCAGGGTAACATCGTAGGCCATGTAGCCGATGAGTTGATACATGGAAAATTGTTCGGGGCCAGCATTCTCTTCCGCTATTCCAGGTACAAAAACGGTGCTGTTGTTATAACGGGCGGCCATTTTTTCATCAGCCAATCCTTCTAATTTGATTAATACATCATTTTGATTTTTTTCCCGGGCTTCCTCTAAAAAGAATGGTACCAGGCCTCCATCAATATCCAGGAATAAAAACGCGGTATTGATACTTTCAATGGTTAAGCCATCGAACAAGCGCAATGTTAATTCGCCTTGGATACCATGTGTTTTTACAATTTCACCTACCGAACGGCATGTTTCTTTTTCAATCATGTGTTTCTATTTACGAGGATGTTTTTCTTAAATTAGGTATGCTGCAAAGGTAGTGAGATTATTTGTTCCTTAGGCCTTCCGGGAATGTGGCATGTGCATAGTATGTGAATTCCAGCGAATAAACCTGACAATATTCGTTGCTTTTTAACCGTTTAGATTTTAAAATAGATGTGATGCGAAGTTTGTATATGTGGTTACTATATGGAGGTAGTCTGTTTTTAGGAGCCTGTCAAAAAGACACCACCACGCCTGTTCCCCCTCATTTTAAGGAGGGGCTGGAAGCTGGTATAAACCTAGGCCTGGCAGCCGGCTATGCCAATGATCAAGGGATTCAGCAAAATCCTTATGTATTAGCGGCAGAAAATTTTGAATCGGGTGTAGTGACCATTAAGACGGAAGAGGACCGCTATAAGCAGCATGTGAAAGTCATTTCCGGACAGGGTTACAACAGTTCTTATGCCGCTGAGCACAGTTGGGTGGAAGGTTATAACGGGCCTACGTGTCGCTATCCCATCCCGGAATCGGCTCATGAAGGTGAACGTAACGCCTACTTTGTGCGCATGTATTTTAAATTCGATAAAAGCTTTCATCCCTATTATGGGGTTCAGCCGCCCACAGAGACTTATGCGGGTGTAGGGGTAAAAGGATTTGGTATTTATAATGAACAAGGGCCTTCCGGTACTAATATTCCCTGCGATGGCACCAATTGGTACGGTGCATCTTGTCAGTTTGTGGGTTGGGGGCCTTCTGCTAAAGAGGTGGCCAATGATAAATTTTTGTGGTTTGGCCATTTATACAGCTATAACCCCGGCGCCGATGAAGCGCAAGCAACCTTGGGTGAAATAAAGGTTACAAATCCCCCGGTGGGATCCAAGCCCTATCGGTTCTCCATTTATTCAGATCCCTACCAATACATTCATTTCGATGAGTGGAACTGTTATGAAGTGGGGCTGTATTTAAATACACCGGGTAAAAGTGATGGCGAAGCACGTTTCTGGATCAACGGGATACTGCAATCCAGGGCCACCCATATGCGCTTTCGCGATATTGAAGACCTGAAACCACTCACGGTTCATCTTAATTTACACCGCACCACTGAAGATTTTCCTCAGACCATGAAGCGCTATGCTGATAACATTGTAATCGCCACCCGTTACATCGGGCCTGTGGTCTCCTCTGTTCAAGCTGGTGATGCTCTTTATAACTGCGGTCAGATGCGATAAAAAGTTAAAGCTACATCTTACAGAGGTGTCGCTATGACTTAAAACGATACCTTTTAAGCTTAAAATGATGCCTCCGCAGGCAATAGCGGTATCTCTATAACCTAAAACAGGGTCGCTACATCTTTGGGAGATTCCTTCGCGGGCCGCAGCGATGCCTCTATAGGCTTCGGCGACGCGTCTATGTCTTTGGAAGGCATCTCTAAGCTTCAGGGAGGCGTCGCTATAAAGATTGGCCATATTATTTTTAGGACCGTAGTATTGCGTTGTGACACTTGTGTAAGTCCAAATAATTGACGTGTAAGGTAGGGTATTTGCTGTTTCACCGATCTTTTTATTGGAACAATAAGGAGTGACGAATAATCAGATAAAATCAATTTATGAGACGTTTTTTTAATACCGGATTACTATTATTGCTCACCATTTCGATGGGGGCGCGTTCAACAAATGAGGAGGCAAAACCTGCACTTACAAACGAGCCCACTAAGCCCGTTGTTCAACTGGTGAATATCTTTGCCGATGCTGGAGGGGCCGAAGCACAGTACGGTGATTCGCCGGTGGCTGAGCAGGCCATTAATGTGTTGGATAATGATGCGACCACCAAATTCCTGACGTTTAATGCATCCAGTTGGGTACAGCTGAAAAGTTACGAGTATTATACCGTTTCTAAGTATACCCTGACTTCGGCCGATGATGCTCCGGAGCGTGATCCTAAAAACTGGACCCTAAAAGGATCGATGGATGGTGAGACCTGGGTAGTGCTGGATGAGCAATCCAACCAATCTTTTTCTGGTCGTGGACAAACGAAGACTTATTCATTCGAAAATAAGAAAGAATTCCGCCACTACCGTATGGATATGACCAATCATTCCGGGGAGATTTTGCAAGTGGCCGACATTCTTCTGTTTGGAGTGAAAAGCGAGAAAGTGTTACCGATTGCACAATTTAAAGTGAACCGGTCTAAAGTATTGTTGGGCGAGGTGGTGCAGATTGAAAACCTATCCAAAAATGCCGCGGGTTTTGAATGGCATTTCGGCGACGAAAAATCCAGTACCGAGAAGGCACCTGAGCATCAGTATGCCAAAGGTGGGGTGTATGACATTACGCTCATTGCATCCGGCAATGGGGTGACCGATACAGAAATTATTAAGGATGTATTCGTAATGGATACAGAGACTTGCTGGTCTGAATTTGTGTATCCCCATGTGAAGTATTCCATCAAAGTGGACAAAAATCATGAAGGGATTAAATTGATCGAAGCGGCGACTGATAATAAAGTGGAAGAGTACATGCGTGCGCAAACCATTGTGGTGGCTGATCTGATTTATAAGTGTCCACAGGAAGCACCCCAGTTCACTGAATTTATCTTTGAGATTAGTGAAGAAACGCCCATTGCAGCTCTGGGGAAAGTGCCAGGCGGTATTATCATTTATATGAATCCTAATCACATCGTTAACATTAACAAACAAGGCGGTATTGATAAAGTGAAGTATGAGTTGCAGGGCGTAATGACGCATGAGTTAACGCATGGTTATCAGAATAATCCGCAGGGAGCCGGGACTTATCAAAAGGGAGATGATCACTTCGGTTTTATTGAAAGTCTGGCGGATTATACACGCATTGTGGCCGGTTTGCACGTGGATCGGAAAAAGATCAAAGGAGGCCATTGGAACGATGGTTATACAACCGGTGGATTTTTCATCCAGTGGATTGAAGATACAAAAAAGCCGGCGTTTGCTTATTTGTTAAATGAGTCTTGCATCACCATGAAACCATGGAGTTGGGAAAAGGCTTGCCAGGAAATAGTGGGTTGCAGTGTCCAGGAATTATGGAACGAGTATCAGCAAAGTATTCAATAACGAATAGAGTAGGCATCTATATAAAAATCCGCTTTTAAGCGGACGTGAAAAGCACCTGGTTCTGCGGGTGCTTTTTTTATTGTGCCAGGTTTTTATTCTTGTATCTGCTATCGGTAGTGATATCTTCACCCAATGGCTCCAGATCTGTGGCCATCGCTAAACTAGGAAGTTCTATCTCCGCAACAATTAGCAAGCGGTTGATGTACACATCAAATTCCGCCACATGGCCTTCATAGGGTTTTTCAAGTCTTATCTTTTCGATTCTTCGGTTTTCGGTTTCCGGCCAATAGGATTCAAAGAGTTCTTTTGACAGTGAAACTTCCAGTTCTTTACGTTCCACATCGCCTTCGCCTTTTAGGGTGAAGGTGTAAAGATGGTTTTTCTCCCGCAAACGGGCCTCCTTGGGCGTAAATGATGGATTTACGTCCAGTTTTTGGCGTAAGAGCTCAGCAGTTTGAAGGGTGAGATAGCCCTGGCGGATGAGGTGCCCATTCTGTGCCACATCTCGTACTAATTCCTCAATGGAGGAGAATAGCTTCAAAAATGAGGGGGTTAGCACCATTTTCTTTCCATCTTTGATCAGGTATTTCTTTTCAATCTCCATCATTTCTATAAAAGAGTTCTTTTTATTTGGGTGGGAGCAGCATCAGGGGCTCCATTTTCAGGGGTAAAAATGGCTCTTTTTTATGGATTTCACTCAAACTTATGTGGATTTCATCATGGTGGAAAATTTTTTTAAAGAAATTTTTCAACAATGCAATTGGGTCATTTTCTGGCATTGGCTCTTCCACCCGATTTTTCGGTTCTAAATAAAACCGATATCTATCTGGTTCAAAACCGGAAATTTACCCAGGTCTATTTTATCATAACAATGGGTTGCGATTGACTTACAAATGGATGCAATCATTATGTAAATCGTGGATTTTTTCTTTAATTTAGTATTATTAACATTTCCAACGTATCAAAATGTTATTGAATGCACACTTAATTGATTAAATTTGAAACTGAAATTTTAAAACTACTTACGCCATATGAAACAGGATGCGATTAGCAAACTAAAGCCGAGCAAGAAGGATCGCAAGGATATGATCCAATACATCAACTTGCAGCTTGCTGCTTTAGGTCAACCATTGTTTTATGACGACAGTGATGCAAAGACGAAATTTTCAAATGCCAAGTTTCTGTCTTTGACCGAAGGTTTGATTAACAGTTTTCGTGAGAAATCTCGTTTATTATCAGATCACCTTTCGCCAGCAGATACAAGGATTCAAAACTTTTTAAATGATTATTTGAAAGAGGTTAAATTTGACAAGTCTTACCGCTTGCCAAATAACACTTTTGTATTAAATCAAAAAGGTTTAGCCCGTGAAGTTAGTCTACCGCCTAATGGTGACGCCTTCAAAAGTGACTTGGTGAGCTCTTATCGAGTGAAACAAGGGATTTTGAATAACCCGGTACACGATAAAAGAACTACAAAAGGGACTTTTCATATCGTAGAAGGTGATCTTCCGGTGCCTTTAGATAAAAAAGAAGTGCCAAAAATCGCTTTTGCTCATATGTTGCATGCGGCGGTAAACCCTTCTGAGGAACTTAAGTTGTTACCTTTCACATCTAATCAAGGTGAACAGGCAAAAGTGATGGTGTCATTGTTATTGCGCCCAACTGTTTGTCCTGAAGTTAAAGGAGTCATGACTGAGAAGAGCCTGGAAGTGCGCTTTTTTGCGCCTGGTTCCTTAGTGAGTAACCTTGATTTCGTAGAGAACATTTTTGGTAATGCCGGCGATCACAATTTAGCTGAAAACGATGCGGCATTAGATGTGGAGCATTGGACAGGTCATACCGGATGTGTTATTCTGGCCCCTCAATTGGTGCATCTTAAGAAAAAAGAGATCGGGCTTCCACATTACGATGAGGCTACGGAGCGTCAGCGTAATGATGGCATGTGTTGGAAAGACGAAAACGAATTATATAATGAGGGCGGTGCCTTCAAAGTGACCTGTCGGGACGATCGAGGAGTAGTGGTCACGTTAATTGGTGATAACTATTACGGTTACTCTAAAAAGGAGATTAAAACACAGATCAGTTATTCGGCTAACCTTTATGGATTAGTGGAAGAAGAGCATGCCGGTGGTGCCATTGCCTATCCGCGTGGTATTATGAGTGATAATGTGTTTGGTGAGATCTTCTCGGCTAAAATGGATCATGCCTATTCGTTTGAAGAAGCTAAGAAGTTGTTAGGTGATCGCATTGAAATCTTCCCAGAGAATTATGCCATTGACCGCAAGTATCCGGATATTGTTTATATTCCTGAATATGCTGATATCGACATCGATAACAGCAAGGTGAAATGGACATTAAATGGTAAGGAGTACTTCCTGAAATTGTCTCCTGACAAAATTTATGTACACCCATCTGGTCATAAGTTTCAGCTGGCTAAACACCCCACACAGCCCATGTGGCGTATCATTAATACGCAACCTGAAGGGATGTTCTGTCACAAACCATGTACGGTTTCTGGGGGAGGTAAATCGGAGATTTCTAAATCCATGCAAAACGCCATTCAGTATGGAACGTTTAACATTGTGGATTTGGATGAAGACTTTAAAAAGGCGGATGAAATCATTAATTATGACTTCTCTAACCGTTGGAAGACGGTGCGTCATGATGCTGAGCCTTCGCGTCCATTCCTGAGTGCGCAACGCACATTGGGATCAGCTGTAAAGTTGCTTACGCCATCTGATCAGTACAGTGAAGAATACAATACATTCCTGAAAAATATTCCGGATCACATTCGTTCGTTGGTGTTATTTGTGAAGCGTTTGTATCGCAATGACCACGAACAAGGTAACTGGAAGGATTACATGTCTGTTGAGGTAGTGAATGGCCGTCAGGGAACAACACTTCAGTATAAAAATAATAAGGTGACTGCGAGTTACGTGCGGATTGGATTTAATCCGGATGGAAACTGGTTGTTGCATAAACTGCGTTCGGACTTTGTTCCTAGTCAGAAAATTCAGATGGAAGATGATATTACTGCTTCCATTGTATTGCCTGCCAGTCAGCTTAAAAACCTGAATCCAGAGTATAAGAACAGGAGTTTGAAAGTGGTGACAAACTGCGAAAGTCACTTGTTCCAGCGTCCGGATGAAGCCATTATACGTGGTTACGATAAAGGGGCAGAGCAAGACATTGTGACTGATGGTACTTTTTTGACCAACTATGAGCCACTGAAAAAGCAGGATGCTATTGAGTTGTTTGAGGATGCTATCAATTTTGATAAATATACGCAGCCGGTAAAAGACTTAATTACTAAAGTGGTTGAGAGCGAAAAAGATGGCTATTTCGTTGTACCTTCGCATACACGTATTGTTGATGGATCGCCAACAAATAACCCACGTTACCTGGAGCGTAACATTTTCAAAGAAGAAACTCAGGACAGTTATTTAGGCGAAGTGGGTGTGCGTTTGCATCGTAAGATTAATGCCGATGAACCAGTGGTGGACGTGGTAAACGCCGTTTTACCAGGACGTCGCAATAACCCATCGGATAAAGCTGCGGGCATTTTACCATTAAGCGTTTATAATCCGATTCATTATCAGGAATTGCCTGAGTTGTTCATGGATTTTGTTTGTAGTTTGACGGGTAAATCGCCATCTACTACCGGAGCTGGTTCTGAAGGTGCTTTAACAAAAGGTCCTTTTAATATGTTGGTGCCTACTACGGATCTGAATAATGCCTTGTTGTCGTATATCCTGACCGAATACCAAGGATTTAGTTCAGCTGCTGGTTATGTGGGATCAGAGAACCGTTTCGATCATGATATCAGTATTTTGATTCCTGAAATCTGGTCGCGTTTGGTGCCGGAAGATCGTGATCCTAAATTATTAATTCAGAACGGATCACTTGAAAAACTGGAAGACTTTGAGTACAACGGACAAAAAGTTCTGGCCAGCCGTTTAGGATATCGCATTACTGAAAACTTCGCCTTTAGATGTATGAACCGTCTGTTTGATGAGCCTTTGGCTGTATTTAATGAACGGATGTTAAAGCCTGAATTACAGGGAATGGAAGATTTTGTGGATGGTATTAACAACATTGTTGATGCTCAGAAAAAAGTGGCTTTACGATATTTCGAAGAGGATAGTGTGAAAGGGGCCATTCCACCGCTTCAGATTTTGCTTCATATTATGGCGCACGGTCATTACGAAGGAAAAGAAATCAGCGATCCTGAATTGCGTAAATACTTCGACCGTGATGTAGTAGTAAATACAGACTGGTACCAAGAACGTTTGAAGTTGAAGCAACAGAAGGATGTAGCTTTCTACCAGAAGCAAGTGGAGTACTTGAGTACTTTCATGGCTAATCCGGAGAATGCAATATTGATTGAAAAAATGGATATTCAGCAGCGTCTGAATAAAGTTCAGGAGATGTTGGCACATGCTAAATCAGATGTTTACTTGTCAGAGTTAGTTGGAACCATTGGGGCTGATGCATTGCACAGAAAATAATTGGAGATTTGATTACTCCTTATAGTTCCAAGCCGGAGACGTTCATCGTTTCCGGCTTTTTTTAATTTTTCTTGAGATATTCTTTTACAAATGTTAGCTGATTATTTTGTTAATGATCATTTTTCCTTACTTTTAATTCAAATGTTTTAGAAGCGAGTACTTCATGAATCGGTGTGAGATTTTAATAATACACATAAGACGGAAAATTAGATTGTTTGTGTTGTTTGCGTTATTTGTTCAAACAACCATCATGACTGCGCAAGAAAACGATATCCGGTCTTTATTGGAGATGTCCTTGGAAGAATTGATGTCCTTGGAAGTGACCATTGCTTCCAAAACGTCAGAAAGCATTACTGAAGCGCCAGGTATTGTATCGGTCATTTCTAGAAAAGAAATAGAGAGTTTTGCTGAATCCAATTTAGGGGATATACTCAATCGTGTCGTAAGCGCTTCATTTTTGTCTGCAAATATTTTAACCAAGAACAGTGTGGATTTTCGTGGGCAGTCTTTTACACCGTATAATAATCACACGTTGTTTTTAATTAATGGTCGCCCTATTCGTGATCCTATTTCAGGAGGATTGAATGCCGCGTTGCTAACTACTTTTCCTGTTAATGCCATTGATCGCATCGAAATCATTCGTGGTCCTGGTTCTGTATTGTATGGTTCATGTGCCTATTCAGGTGTTGTGAATTTAATAACCCGTGAATTTGGCGATGACAACTCCGTTGTGGGTGGTGAAGTGAAAGCGGGGTCTTTTGGCACACGTGAGGCTAACGCGCATGCATTTGTGAAGAAAGATGATTTTAATGTGACTGTAGGTTTTAAAAATTACTCTACGGATGGGCCAAAATTTGAATTTGTAGATTACCTGGGTGTTAATAATAAACAGAACTTTTGGGAGAAGGGATCTGGGGTATTTGCTAATGCTAAGTATAAAGGTTTCAGTTTTAATTTGGGCTTACTTGATTATAAGCCATACTCGCTGGGAGGTGTTGATAATAGCTGGTCTGAGGATTGGGGAGATAAGGAGCAACATACTTCATATTTTACGGATTTTGGTTTTTCCCAATCCATAGCTGATCATGCAACCATTAAAGTCAATTTGACCTCCAACCGGCATACCTGGCATACGGATTATGGCAAAGTGATGGAGGCGAGTGATGCGATGGGCGAAGTGAGTTTTCTGTGGGCTCCATTGGCTAACTTAAATTTGGTGATTGGTGGTATATATGGACAACAGGAGCATATGAGCGATTACTTTTTTGATGGATCTCAAAGTTATATGGCGTTCTATGTGCAGGGAGATTATTACATTAATTCTACTTTAAAAGCAATTGTGGGCCTTCAATATAATAAAGTTAGGTTAAAAAGTAAAGACTTGTCTGATGCACATGTAGAAAATAGTACGCATAATTACTCTCCTCGCTTTGGTCTTATTCAAAATATCACCAATGAAGCAGGGGTGAAACTGTTATACGGTCAGGCATTTCGGAAACCCTACCCACTTGAGACTTCTTTTCGTATTCCTCAGTTGTTGGGAAATCATGAATTAAAGCCTGAACTCATCACAACATGGGAAGCTCAGTTATTTTTCAACCACTTAAAATACCAATTGAGCCTAACTGGATACTATAGTCAAATGAAGGATATTATTTTCCGAACACCTTATAGTGATATAGGAGTTCAATATGTCAATGGTTTAAAGCATCAATTTTGGGGCATTGAATATGAAAGTAAACTTCATTTAGGTAAGAATTTTCTAGTTCTACTATCTGGAAATTATCAAGAGAATAAAAATGACGATAATTTGACCAATGCGGCATTACATCCAAATATAATGGTTAAGGGAGGTTTCATTTATAGTAGGAAAGCAATAGATATTGGGGTTTATAACAGCTACTTTGGAAAACCACATTCCGTATCATTAGTTAATCCTGAGGTAAAGGAATGGAACCCGGAGGCTGATGCGCATAGCTTGTTATCTTTTAAAGTAGCCTATGATTTTGCTGCTTTGATTCATGGAGATTATCAGCTTAAGTTGGCTTTAAGTGGACAGAACATCTTAAATTCAGATGTACGATACCCTGAATTCACTACAAAAGGTGTTAATACTTTGTTGCCACTTCGAAATGGAGCTTATTATGAAGTGAGTTTATCTGTTCATTTTTAAACGGAATAGAGTGTTGCGGTCTTACTCTTTATGTATTTAGAAAGCGTGTAGTTATTTTGTATTAGCTCAGAGTGAAATATTACGATGTATTGCTGGGCTCTTAGATAGAGTTGCAGGTGTTCCTGAAATTAATTCCTCTGATTAACAACTAGGTGTCTCATTTGTGAAATAAAACTTCCCCCAACCATTAGGAAATGTAAAAAAGTAACCGTTATTTTGCACCCGCTTTGAACGGAAAGGCACGCTGAAAAGCCCACGAGGCTTTGATGTTTTTGAAATACTGAAACGAACTTTTGAGAAGAAACGATTGTTTTTAAAAGCAGGTTGGCAAGGCGAACCGGGAGCCGGAAAAAGGAACGAAAAAAACTTCAAGAAAGATTTGGTGGTTTGAAAAGGAAATGCTAGTTTTGCAGCCGCTTTCAGAGCAGCGAAAGTCACTTGCAACAAGGGTTGCGGTGAGAAAGAAAAAGTATTGACAAAGGGATTTGGAGAGTAGGATTTAATCGGAAACAACATTGAAAATTTAATCAAAAAAAACTTCAAAAATGATTTGGTTGGAAACAAGAAAATCACTTACCTTTGCAGCCGCTTCGCTAATGAGTGTTGCGACAGGAATAAAAGCATGATGCAGATATAATGGTTAAAAGATTCAGTTCGATTCTGGATGTATCTACACTAAGATGTTAACTTGAAGAAGTTGACAAACGATCTTTGAAAATATTGGATAAGTACCTAATTATATAATGAATTAGAAGGTAAAAGAGAAGTCCTAAAGTCAAGAAGGATAAGGGATCTTGAAAGTATTTAAGATTTTTTATACAACGAAGAGTTTGATCCTGGCTCAGGATGAACGCTAGCGACAGGCCTAACACATGCAAGTCGAGGGGTAACAGGGTTTTCGGACCGCTGACGACCGGCGCACGGGTGCGTAACGCGTATGCAACCTACCTTATACCGGGGGATAGCCCGAAGAAATTCGGATTAATACCGCATAACATTATGAATAAGCATTTATTTATAATTAAAACTCCGGTGGTATAAGATGGGCATGCGTGACATTAGATAGTTGGTGAGGTAACGGCTCACCAAGTCGACGATGTCTAGGGGTTCTGAGAGGAAGGTCCCCCACACTGGTACTGAGACACGGACCAGACTCCTACGGGAGGCAGCAGTGAGGAATATTGGTCAATGGGCGCAAGCCTGAACCAGCCATGTCGCGTGAAGGAAGACTGCCCTATGGGTTGTAAACTTCTTTTGTATGGGAAGAAATATGTCTACGTGTAGATATTTGCCGGTACCATACGAATAAGCATCGGCTAACTCCGTGCCAGCAGCCGCGGTAATACGGAGGATGCAAGCGTTATCCGGATTCATTGGGTTTAAAGGGTGCGTAGGCGGATTATTAAGTCAGGGGTGAAAGTTTGCGGCTCAACCGTAAAATTGCCTTTGATACTGTTAATCTTGAGTACATTTGAGGTAGGCGGAATGTGATGTGTAGCGGTGAAATGCTTAGATATATCACAGAACACCGATTGCGAAGGCAGCTTACTAAACTGTAACTGACGCTGAGGCACGAAAGCGTGGGTATCGAACAGGATTAGATACCCTGGTAGTCCACGCCGTAAACGATGATTACTAGTTGTTTGCAATACACCGTAAGCGACAAAGCGAAAGCATTAAGTAATCCACCTGGGGAGTACGTTGGCAACAATGAAACTCAAAGGAATTGACGGGGGCCCGCACAAGCGGAGGAACATGTGGTTTAATTCGATGATACGCGAGGAACCTTACCTGGACTTAAATGGGGAGTGACAGACTTAGAGATAGGTTTTTCTTCGGACACTCTTCAAGGTGCTGCATGGTTGTCGTCAGCTCGTGCCGTGAGGTGTCGGGTTAAGTCCCATAACGAGCGCAACCCACGTTGTTAGTTACCAGCACATAATGGTGGGCACTCTAACAAGACTGCCGGTGTAAACCGCGAGGAAGGTGTGGATGACGTCAAATCAGCACGGCCCTTACGTCCAGGGCTACACACGTGTTACAATGGCCGGTACAGAGGGCAGCTACTTGGTGACAAGATGCGAATCTCCAAAACCGGTCTCAGTTCGGATCGAAGTCTGCAACCCGACTTCGTGAAGCTGGATTCGCTAGTAATCGCATATCAGCCATGATGCGGTGAATACGTTCCCGGGCCTTGTACACACCGCCCGTCAAACCATGGAAGCCGGGGGTACCTGAAGTCTGTAACCGTAAGGAGCGGCCTAGGGTAAATCTGGTAACTAGGGTTAAGTCGTAACAAGGTAGCCGTACCGGAAGGTGTGGCTGGAACACCTCCTTTCTGGAGAGATGTTTTATCCTTTTTAGGATGTATCTTTTACCTGTACTCATCCAACATCAGTAAAGCACATCCCAGTTACGGGAAGGATGCGACACTGCACAGTCCCGTAGCTCAGTTGGTTAGAGCACTACACTGATAATGTAGGGGTCGGCAGTTCAAATCTGCCCGGGACTACCAAAAACAGTTGACAGTAGTTTCGTTAACAGTTACCAGCATTGATAACTGTTTCATGTTCACTGCTCACTGAAAAATGGGGGATTAGCTCAGCTGGCTAGAGCGCCTGCCTTGCACGCAGGAGGTCAACGGTTCGACTCCGTTATTCTCCACTTTTTTAGCTAAAGACTAAAAAAAGGAGCTTTAGAAAAGACATAATTAGGATACGTAAATGTACTTATCCACATTTTTAGTGAAAAGAAGGTTCATCGGTATTGAAAGACTGACTGAAGCACAAGCTGAATTAGCAGCAAAACGATCATTGACATATTGGCAAACAAATCAAAATCATAAACACCAATTACGGTGTAAAAAGAAAGTAAATAAGGGCGTACGGGGAATGCCTAGGCTCTCAGAGGCGATGAAGGACGTGATAAGCTGCGATAAGCTACGGGGAAGTGCAAATAACTATTAATCCGTAGATTTCCGAATGGGACAACCCACTATGTTGAAGACATAGTATCCAGCAATGGAAGCAAACCCGGGGAACTGAAACATCTAAGTACCCGGAGGAAGAGAAAACAAAAGTGATTTCCTAAGTAGCGGCGAGCGAACGGGAATTAGCCCAAACCAATATTGTTTCGGCAAT
>CALNXQ010000005.1:0-725000 GCA_942490535.1 uncultured Marinilabiliaceae bacterium | reverse complement strand
ACAGGGAAACGCGTAGGACGAATAGTGAGGCCATGATGGATGCCTGTGTGATTGCTATGCAAGGGTGTGATGATGGAAAGATTGCCTGTGCGGTATAAATGGACGGCACGGTTCGCGTCAGGGAAGACCGGATGCCGAGTGGGAAGGTAGGTGTTACCTGCCAATAAATGCTGTGCTTCGTGCAATGAAAGGTGATTTTGTTTGGATGGAGTATGTGAGTTGCTCGGCGATGACAAAGCTTATGAAGTAGGGAAAGCAACTATGAAAATGGACTTTTACAGCCTTTTTTAGGAGGTATTTTTGTATTCGGGCATGTATTTTCGTTATATAGCGCGCAATGATTCAAAATTATTTACTTAGATGTGTTTTTAAGGCGAAGAGTTGGGGTAAAGAGCCTCCCAAATAATTTCGGAATAGATCTAATACAATGGGGTTTACATTTATATTCAGATCCAGTAGGGTGCATTTTAAAATTTAGATCATTGGTTGTCTCTTACTATCAGTAAGCATATAAAAAAATAGCCCCGCACATGGCGAGGCTTTGAAACTCTATTCTTTAAAATTATTGAGGCATCGACCATCCGCTGGCCCAGGCTGGTGCATCTTTACCGTTACCGGCACCCGTAGCGGTGGCATTTTCTGTCATAGAAATGCCAGTTGATGATTTAAGATCATTGCCTTCACCCATATCTACGAAAGCGACGTTTGTGATTTTGATATCACCGGCTGCGATGCGATCGTTGGCAGGTTTGTCTTTTGTCGTTTCATCGGCAAAGAAATAGGCCTGTGCCTTGTTGGCTTTCAAACCGCCAATTACCACATTATCGATGGTTTGTTTGCCTGCTCCTTCTTTCAAGTACCAAGGCTTTTCACCCATGCCAATGATGGTCAGGTTTTTCAAGGTAGCGTTGGTCATTGGGTAATCTGCATCACCTTTGTCACCGTTATTGGAACCTTCGATGCCCGATTTAACAGCGTCTTTTACGTACCAAAACTCACCAGTACCAACCCATCCGTCCGCGAAATCGATGCCGTCATCTTCGCTATTAATGGATACCAGGTATTTAGCGTTTACTGAACCACCAAAGAATTCGATACCATCATCGCCACCTTTGTAAGAGCTCACGTATTCGATCTTGGTACCGTTACCAACTCCGAATAAGGACAGACCATTAAACTCTTTTGTTTCCGTATATTTATATCCGGTATACTCCAGACGTAAATAAGTAATCATACCTGAGTTGTCCTCCACTTTTGAACCGCCATAGGTTAATCCGGATACTTCAGCAGATGCAGTGGCGCCGTTGCTACCTCCTTTATTGGTTGGGGCATGGCCGCAAATGACCAATCCTCCCCAGGCGCTGGATTCTTTTTTATCTGCAGTCATCACCACCGGTGCTTCTTTTGTACCGTTGATATTAATTTTTCCTCCCTGGGCAACAGCAATGTAACGCACATTGGGATTTTCTGTTGATGGTGTGCTTGCTTCAATGATTGTACCGGCCGGGATGGTTAATGATGCACCATTTTCTACTTTAAGCTCTCCTGAAAGTTTGTAAGTTGTGGCGGCATCGAGGACGATGTTGTCGCCTTCAGGAATGGTTCCTTTAAAGTTGAATGGATCTACTACAAATGTATTTCCTTTTTCTTCATCATCTTTGTTACAACCTGTAAAGATTAAGGCTGATACAGCCACCATAGATAAAAGTAACTTTTTCATTTCAGATAATTTAGTGTAGTTTAATTGTATTTTTTAAAATGTGTATGATAAACCTAATGAGAATTTGACTCCACGCTTGTAACGCATAACCACATGATCCCTGTTAGCATTCTCTTGAACGCGATCGATGTTGGGGTTCAGTAAATTCATGGCTGAGAAATCTATACCCAGGTGATTGAATTTGCCTTTAATGACCAGATCCAGGTTACTGACTTGCTTATCAATCTGGTTTCCCAAGCCGGCATATCCAATCAGATTTAGGCGATCGGATGTATAACCGTAGACCAGTGTAGATGTTATGCTTTTACTTTCGTTGCCCCAATTGTGAATGTAACTGATGCCAGCATTGGCTAACATGGGTGCAGCACCTTGCAATTCCTCTTCTTCAGTACCAAAGGAGGCGTTAATACTTCCATTGGATTCGGTGTTTACTTTTGTGTTATTAAGTTCCTGTTTTGTCATCATCAGCGACAAGTTAGCATTGGCCACTAACTTATTATTGGCTGTTTCCAACAAGGGCTTTTTTAATTCCAGTTCACTACCGATCACATATCCCCAATCACCGGTGTTGGCATAAGTAAAATCATTGGAAGCCGATGCTTTTACAAATTTGTTAATCGGATCCTGGATGTATTTTCCAAAGGCTGCCACAGAGATGAGTTGACCCATTTGCGGAAAGAGTTCCCATTTCAATTCGGCGTTGTATACTTTGGAAGGATACAGATAGGGGTTTCCTTCGGTGGCTTCTGTGATACCTTCAAATAAGAAGGGAGCAGTTTCTTTAAACTGGGGTAAGGTGTAACTCATACTTGAGGAGAATCGCAAATTGTTCTTTTCGTTGAGGGTGTACTTGAAAGATAAACTTGGAAATACATTGCTTTCGTTGAATGAGTTTTCCCCATTTTGTAGTGATGTTTTGTATTTGATGTCCTGATAGACATTTTCGAAACGTACTCCTAAAACAGCCAGTAATTTTGGTGTTAATGCATACTCTATGGACGCAAAGGCAGCCTGATTGCTAAGTGTTCCACTGTAAGAGGACGGAATGTTTAGCGTTCCAAAGAAGGTGTGCAATTCAAAATAACCGTCCTGCAGTCTTTCGTTGTTGAAATACGCATCGATATTTTCAGGATCAATGGCCTGCACCCGGGATTTATCCAGACTATGGTTGTATTGATACGCTTCAAAATCACGCGATTTATAGCGTCCTGAATAGCCAACAGATACTTTCCCTCTGTAGGATGCATCGGCTGTTAAACCAGCCCCAAATGTTTTAGATAGGGTGATGTTAGCGGCTAGTTCGTTTTCGTCAAGCGTATGAAAGTAACGGTGGTTGTTGGCATTATCATTGGTAGAGGGATAATACACCCCATTTGATTCCTGTACCAGGATGTTATTGCGTCGGTCGGGCAGCACATTGGCGACAGTGTTATAAGCAACTCCCCAACGAAGGTCCCAGCTATCACTTAGGGTGTGTTTACCTAATAATTGATTTACCATGACCAGGTTGCGTTCAAAGTCTGAACGGCGCAGAAAAGCTTCTTCCTGAGAGGGGTCTCCAACCACATCAATGATGTATCCATGCAGTTGCTTTAAATCTTGTGCAGACGAATGCAAGACCATTGAATTCAAGAATAGTTCCGTATTTTTTCGGGAATAGTTCAGGTTAATCAACCCGGTGGATTGGGTGTTGTAATTGAACCCCTCACCAGCCAAATCCAGGCGGTTATCATCGCTCCCGTTCACCCGGCGCTGTATTTGTTCGCTGTAACCATATTCATTATCAAAGGAGGCTGTGGCAAACACATGAAGTTGCCCTTCGCCAAGGGTGAATGAGGTACCGCCATTAATTGCTAAACCAAGGGCAGGAACGTTGTTTTTTGTTTGGGGATTCCAGGCGTTTTCAAAACTATACACGTTGAGATCAGTGGGTTTATTGAAATTGTTCCAACCCATAATGCCCGGTCCATCTTGTAGCAGGAATTTGTCGGCGTTGGACAGGTTGGAGTTTGTACCTGATTTGATCTTTATCTGGAAAAATGGATTGCCGTTTTGTTTTTTCGACACGATGTCCACGTTAGCTCCGGCTACATCGGCATAAAGGGGTGCAGTAAATACTTTTTCCACACCAATAAACTCGATGATATCTGTGGAGAACAGTTCCAGATTAATGTTTTTAAATTCAGCGTGGTTACTGGGTAGGGGTAATCCATTCAGGGTGGTTGTGTTGTAACGATCGCCCAGCCCTCTCACATTGAGGGTTTGATCACCTTCCTGTTTGGTAACGCCTGTTATTTTTGTGGCTGCTGACGCTGCATCGGACACGCCTTGTACCGATAGTTGCTGCGCACCAATGGTTTCTTTGCTGACGGCCGCCTTTTTCTGCTCCATCATTAGAAAATTCTCGGATGTGCGATTAGCTTTGGCCACCACAGTGACTTCTTCCAGATCCAGTTCCGATTCGCCCATTTCAAAGTTCAGGATCGTTTCGCCATCGGCTTTGATTACAATTCCTTCTTTAAACTGAGGCTCGTAGGAGATGTATTGACATCTGAATGTATAGGTGCCGGCCTCCAGGGGTGGCATCTCATAGTCACCCATGAAATTCGTAATGGTACCTGTTGTGGTTCCTTCCACTACAATGGCTGCTCCAACCAACTCCTCACCTGTCTTTTTATCGGTAATTTTTCCTTTCAAGATTCCTTGTTGTGCGTATCCCTGTGTAAGACCTGCAAAAACCAGAATCAGAATTGTTACGAAATGTCTTTTCATTTTCCTCTTTAAAATCAATTGTTTTACAGAGGCAAATGTAGAGCACTCACAAAGCATGAGCGATAAGAGAGAATTAATTCAATTTTAAGTATGTGTTAAGGCGAAGATTCGTTCAAGATTCAATTAGGCAGGTTGTTAGGTGCTATTAGGGGAGAATCACTGAGGGACGTTCGCTTTACTGCTTAACATTGGAATAACTTTGTGTTAATATAATAGGAAAGTGCAGATGGTTAGGATGTAGATAAACAAAGCGATACAATAAATCCTTTGGGACATCAATCGATGTCGCAAAGGATTTGTTGATCTTTATACTTTATTACCAGATGTTACAAGGGTAAGTCTGTGTCAGGGGATGTGGCCCGGCGGGTCGAAACGACGAAATCCCGATGAGCTTTCAGTAGATTGACGGAATAGAGCAGGACATTTTTGGTTTCAGAAATAATATCCATGTAGATAATACTCACGCGTGTGCGTCCTTCCCCTGTCTTGATCCGTTTGATTTGGTGCTTACGAAGATCATCTAAAAAGCCCAGCAGGAAATTTTGCTTGGCTACCATCTCCTGCATTAAGTCAAACTTTTGTTCTTTCTCGATGTGAATAAAGTGGTTAAAGTAGCCCGTTACTTCGTCCAGCAAATCCTGTAAATCCTGGCGTTGCGAATCGGTTACCCCTTTGTGGTGATTTTCAATGTGCTCATATAGTGGTTGCGCCAGATTTTTAAGGCAGCCGACCAATTCGGTGAGGTAATCAAAGGCCTGCACAAAATGATGGCCGGTGTCAATCCCTTCTTCCGAAACTTTGGTAAAGGAGAAGAGGAGTTGTGATTTACCATTGCGGGCATATTTCTCCAGCATATCGGCTTTAATGGTCGCTTCGTGCAAACGACGCGCATCATTATCAATGAATCCCTGAACGGCCAGGAAATAAATTTTTGCACTCTCCTGTACGTTCCGGCGAATTTGTTCTCCCCCTTCCTCCCGTAGGTAATCGAGGCTATTCACAAAGTCATTCTGGAATTCCTGGTTTAAACTTTTGCGCTCTTCTTGTTTACGGCGGTAGTAAAGAGTCGACTTGTACAATGCAAATCCTACCAGTAGGGTCAACACTACGGTCGCCATCCATCCGCCATACCATATTATATAGGTAAAGATAAAGGCCCCGATAAAGGCGATGCAAGCGGTAAAGAACCAGCCGCCTAAAATTGATAATACGCCGGAAACTCTATATACCGCACTTTCTCGACCCCAGGCCTGATCGGCCAGAGAAGATCCCATGGCCACCATGAATACCACCAATGTGGTGGATAAGGGGAAACGCATATAGGTGCCTACCGAAATAAGTACGCTGGCAACAACCAGATTGACCGATGCCCGCACGGTATCAAAGAAAATGACCCCATCTACAGTCTTGCCACTTTCGGGAGTATCTGAGCGGCGATAGCGGGAGTCGAAAAAAGATACGATGGGTTTAGGCAGGGCGCTAATTAGGGAGGTATGAAACGCTAAAAAATTCCGTACAATCACCCGCGACATGTAGGAAGGTTCGAAGCGTTCGAAGCCGGATGATTGCCGACCAAGGTACACTTCGGTCTCCGTAACACCTTTAGCTTTCCTGGAATAAAACATCGTAATAATCATGACACCAGCTGAGATCACAGAGATGATCAGATAGGTAGCATCCGAGAGCGTGCCTTTCCGGAGGACCGTATCGTTCAGGAAATCCATGGGTAAATGACTGGGATCAGCTAATCCTGAATTCAGGAATACTTTAAAACTTTCAAGGGCCGCCAGGGGCAGTCCGATAAAATTAACCAGGTCGTTGGCTGCAAAGGACATGGCCAACGCAAAGGTACCAAAGATGACTACCATGCGGGGAATATCCAGGTCGAAGGAAAGGCCGAGAAAGAGAAAAATAAATGAGGTAAAAGCAAATACCCCCATTAGTATTTCGGGTAAGTAATTGTTCAGATAGAATATCCAGGTGTCGTCGAGAACAGTCGCCCCACCTAACACCTTTTTTGCAATTAAAAAAACAATGGCCGTGATGGACAAGCCTCCTACAAAAGAAAACAAGAATTTGAACCGCCGTTTATAATGGAAGGTAAAGATGACACGGGTGAAAAATTGCACGACGATACCCACCACAAATGCCAGGAAGATGGAGAGTAAGATCCCCGCTAAAATCACAAAGGCCCGATCGGTGTTGATGAGTTGCTCCACTTCAATGCCTTCCAGGTTGGCCTGACCTTTTTTGATCAGTGACAAGGCCATGGCCCCGCCCAATAACTCAAACACTACGGCAATGGTGGTGGAAGTGGGGAAACCGAGGGTGTTAAAACTGTCCACCAATACCATGTCGGTTAACATCACTGCCAGAAATACCACCAGGATCTCAGTGAAATCAAAGCTGGATGGATAGATGACACCTCTGCGGGCCACTTCCATCATGCCGGCCGATAGGAAACAGCCAATTAATAAGCCACCGGCAGCAACCCAGTAAATGACTCTTCGACGAGCCGTTCTGGATCCGATCGCAGCTTGTAAGAAGTTGACGGCATCATTGGTTATTCCAATCACCAAATCAACGATGGCAAAAAGACCTAATAAGATAACTGCAATCCAGATAAATGTCATATTCAATACTATTACGGTGCCAATATGGTGTAGCTAATCTACAATTTATGTTTTAAATCAACCATGAATTGGGGATAGAAATAATTGATGACGTGCGACCTGCCACATTGTAATCATGCCTGCTCCTACTTTTTTCTATTCCCGGACAAAGTTAAGCGCACAGATGCATGTGTAGATACTCCTCAATGTTAATTTTACGTTATCAACCATGTCGGATTGTTTGGGACAGATGCAATAACTTGCAAAATGCTAATACTTAACCAATTTAATATTGACTTAACATGCCGGAATGTTCATTGGGTTACATCAGGTGTCTCTTTTTCAGCTAACTTTGCCTCAAATCAAGTTAGTCAATAAAATTATTTTTTCAACATATGAAGGCATTGGAACCCCAAAAAATTGCTGGTTTTGTATCACTGGGTTTTTTGGTCTTGGCAATTTTGTTTTTCGTGGTTAATTATTTTAGCCCAAGTTTATATTATTCATTGGCTATTTCCATCCCTGTTTTTTTTGCCTTGTCCTACTCCTTGGTGAATTATTTTATCAATTCGTTTATCTATGCGAAGATAAAACCCATCTATAAGACCATACACGGTTTTAAACCCACCAAAGGTTTGGAACATCAGCCTCACACAGATGATATTTTTTCAACGGTTAACCGGGAGGTCGCCAGTTGGATGGAAGATAAGACCCAGGAGATATTGCAATTGAAGCAGATGGAAAAATACCGGAAGGAGTTTTTGGGGGATGTTTCCCACGAACTGAAAACGCCCATCTTTAATATCCAGGGATACATCCTCACACTGTTAGATGGCGGATTGGATGATCCTAATATCAATATGTTGTATCTCAAGCGGACCGAGAAGAGTATTGACCGCATGATTTCCATCATTGAAGATCTGCTAACCATTTCTAAACTGGAATCGGGTGAATTGGAACTGGAGCCTGAACCATTTAATCTGTATCAACTCATTGACGACGTGTTTGATTTGCAGGAAGTGCGCGCCAATGAAAAGGACATTAAACTCAAGTTGGGTAAAAGCGTGGATCGCGCGACGACGGTGCTGGCCGATAAAAAGCGCATGTTTCAAGTGGTGAGCAACCTGGTGGTCAACGCCATTAATTATGGGAAAAAGAACGGAGCCACGGAGGTTAATTTTTATGACATGGATAACCGTATCCTCATTGAAGTAAAAGATAACGGTATTGGGATTGCCGAAAAGGATCTGCCCCGAATTTTTGAACGCTTCTACCGGGCCGATAAAAGCCGGAGCCGCGAACAGGGAGGTACCGGCTTGGGACTGGCCATTGTGAAGCATATCATTGAAGCCCATAAGCAACGCATCAATGTGAGCAGCACAGCGGGTAAAGGGACGTCCTTTACGTTTACCCTGGAAAAGGCCCCTTAACACAGGCTTTACACAAACATAATATCTCTTTAACTGTTTATTAAACAATACCGCTACTTTCGCAACAAATATTTTTAGTAATGGAATTAGAAAAACACAAAATTCTATTGGTGGATGACGAGCCGGATATTCTGGAGTTCATCAGTTATAATTTGAAAAAGGAAGGATTTCCTGTTTTTACCGCGAATAATGGAGAGGAAGCCATTAAAATTGCGACTAAAGAGCTTCCCGAATTAATCATATTGGATGTGATGATGCCCGGAATGGACGGCATTGAAACCTGTGAAGAGTTAAAAAAGATACCGGCCTTAAAAAATACTATTATTGCTTTTCTTACGGCGCGCGGCGAAGATTATTCGCAAATTGCCGGTTTTGAAGCTGGCGCAGATGATTACATCACGAAACCCATCAAACCTAAGGTGTTTATTTCCCGTGCCCGTGCTTTGCTGAAACGCTACCATTCAATGGATGCGGAAGGGGCTTCAGCCGACAGCAGTAATGTTTCCATTGGGGGATTGACCATTGATCGGGAGCGCTATCTCATCATCAACAACGGGGAAGAATTGGTGCTGCCCAAAAAGGAATTTGAACTGCTGGTTCTCCTGGTTTCCAAGCCTGAAAAGGTGTTTACCCGCGATGAAATTTATAATGCCGTGTGGGGGGATAACATCATCGTTGGCGACCGGACCATTGATGTCCACATCCGAAAATTGCGCGAAAAAATTGGGCAGGATAATATTAAAACCATAAAAGGGGTGGGCTACAAATATGTCGTTTAACTCCTTTTTGCTTCCTTATCGGGGTGAGCGAGCTGTAATAAATGGTTTAAACAGACCGTTTTTGGCGCAGGCGATTTTTTAGTTTTGAACGATTAAAATTGGAGAGTCGGAACATAAACATTACTTTTAACCATTCGATAATAAAAAAAATAAGGATGGTTCTGCCGTCAAAAACAGAAATTAAACCAGTATTTATGAGGAAAATAGTTCATTCCCTGGTTATTTTAACGTTTTTAGTGAGTTATTCAGCTTGTAAAAACAAGCAAGCCAATGAGCCACAAAAACCGGTTAAAAAGACTGTTGTTCAAAAGAAAGTGGAAAAGGATACCAGTACCATTGATTCGGCTAAACTGGCGCAAGCCAAAATGGAAGCAGTTCAAAAGCCAGAGCCTCCCAAGCCCGCAGATCGTTATTTTTTAATTGCCGGTAGTTTTCAGGATCGGGCCATGGCCGAATCCTATAAGAGTCAACTGGAGAAAGAAGGTTTACAAGCACGCGTGCTAGAGCGTCCGAACGGGCCCAACAATGAATTTTATAAAGTTTCCTATATGGGATTTCATGATAAAAAGGAAGCTTATGCGGCATTACGGGCCGCCCGTCGTTCCGGTGAGCGGGAAGGCGTGTGGTTGATGGTACAGAAATAGTTCACCAACGAATATAAATAAAGGGACATCGTTTTACGGGGTCCCTTTTTCATTTCGTTCCGAGGGGTGATGCATGAACTACACCCATATCGTTGTGTGACTGTTCAACACTAGTTGGTTACAGTGTCATTGCTAGTATTCTTCAGCATTTCGCGCAGGGCCTGGTTGGTTATATCTCTCTGTTCAAAGTGATTTTCGATGTAATTTAAAATGTCAATTTCCGGATTTTTTTGAACCGCCAAAAGGTCCTTTATTTTTTCCATTCCATATTTTTCTTTCCAATACTTTAGGGTTAATTGAGCCAGTGCATAAACATTTTTGCGTTTCATGTTGGCTTCTACAAAAGTGGGGGGATCTAAGTATTTTTCGTAACCATCGTTCCCCATTAAATCTAAAACGTGGGTTGCTTTTTTCGCACTTTTGGTCATGTTTTTGTTGCCAAAGGTTGTGGCCACCCCTTCGTCGATAAAAGGATTACCGCTTCCAAATTCAAAGGCGTAAATATGGGCTAATTCGTGCACGTGGCTCACGGTTTCCACTGCTTTTATAGCTCTGTAACGGGCTTTCCCGGCCCCCTTATCCATTTCGCCAACCACATTTTCCGCTTCAGCACCAAGTTGGGCATAATAATATTTGAAGTCATTCAATTCAATGCCAAATTCCTTCCTTAGTCTGTCGTTTTCCAATGAAAAAAGTTCCGCCTCTTTAATGGTTTCTTTGCTTAAAGGCGAACTGCTGACGTAAGTTACACTTCCTACTTTTGTCTTTAGCCAGTTTGAAGTCAAATGGTCGAGTAGTTCGTTTTCATCCATTGACATAACCCAATTTCCATTGAGCTTTTTAAAGGCAATCCAGGTTTGAAATTCAAATATTTTTAGAAAAACACGACCGCAATTACCATATACTTCCTCAGAAACAGCTGTCATATTACTGATTAAATCCGACCCTGGCTGAACAAAACCATAAATACTGGCAAAATGCATGGGGTCGATAAATGCCTTTGCTTCAGCCACTGTTTTTGTTTTTGTGTAGTCGTTCCACCTGCTGATTAAAACATCGCTTGGTGCCGTTGCTCCGAGTTCTCCCAAACTCAATAGCACTAGAATTATAAAGTGAATGGCGCTCCGCATATCGAAAATTTAAAAATGAGGTGCAATATTATCTATTCTATCACAAATTAGAAATATGCTTAATAACAGCTTTTGTGGAGAGACCGGTCAATGGATGGTCTATATTTGGATGCATTTTTAGTTATCCATTGCTTCCAACAAGAGAAGCTCCGGCTGTTATTTGGATGGAAGGGATAAGGGGACGTATTTTTCGTTGCCAGACCATTTTTTATCAAACTTAAGCAGGTCTCGAAATTAGGCAAAGCGTAGGGTATGTTCATAATTCTGTGTCAGAGCCGTTTTACTTGTTAATATTTTTTTTGAATCTCAATTTCAATAGCATTACCAGGTTATTTTAGGGTTCTGTCAGGGGCGGCGAGGAACGAAGCCGTTTATATACCCTTGACGGGTTCGTAAAATAACTTATTTTTGCTTTTGATATTGAGGTGACTATCTCTTCTTTAATAGGATACCCCACATCTTTCTTCAAATTTTATTATTAATTGTTGTTGTACTAGTCCCCAATTAGCGGGTTTAACTGTCCATTTTTCGCTAATATTCATGGAGGCCACATACAATAGTTTCATTAATGCATTGTCGCCCGCAAAAGCACCTTTTGTTTTCGTGTATTTCCTTAATTGCCTATTAAAACCTTCAATTATATTTGTGGTATACATGATTCGCCTTATATCTTTTGAGTAATCAAAAAATCGAGTCAAGTGTAGCCAATTATTCCTCCACGATTTAACAATCAGGGGATATTTATCATTCCAATTAGATTCAAATTCGTCCATAGCTTTAGATGCTGCATCCAAATTTGGAGCTTTATAAATATTCTTTAAGTCTGCCATTACGAACTTAGAATTTTTATGGGAGACATACTTCATACTATTTCGAATTTGATGAATAACACACAGTTGTATGTCTGTTAGTGGATAAATCGATTCTACAGCTTGGGTAAAACCACTTAAGTTATCCATACAAGCAATTAAAATATCTTGTACGCCTCGATTCTGGAGATCCTCTAAAACACTTAACCAAAATTTAGAGCTCTCACTGGCTCCTATATACAACCCTAAAATATCTTTCTTACCATACATATCATACCCAAGAATAACATAAACAGCCTTTTTTACTGTCATATTATTTTCGCGTACACTATAGTGTAGGGCATCTAACCATACAATAGAATATATAGGCTCTAATTGGCGATTTTTCCAGGTTTCTAACTCTGGTAATATCCTGTCGGTGATTTCGGTTAATTTCCCTTTGGAAATTTTAGTGCCATATAAAGATTCAAAATGATCTTGGATGTCTTTATAGCTAAGACCTTTGCTATACATGGAAATGATATTGTCTTGTAAAGCATCTCCTAAAAACGTTTGTTGTTTTTCAACTATCTGAGGTGAAAAAGTACTGTTCCTATCTCGCGGAGTATCGAGACTGAAGGATCCGTAGGCACTTTTTATAGTCTTAGTAGTTTTTCCATTTTTTCTGTTTGCTGGACTCTGACCATCTTGGGCTCGTTCCGATTCCATATGGATATCTAATTCTGCCTTCATGGCACTTTCTAGCAAATCCTTGATCATAGGCAACATTACATTGTCTTCTCCACTAAAACTTTTTCCTTCCTTTATGCCACGGATGGCTTCTTCTTTAAATTGAGTGTAATCAAATTCTTTTGTCATATTGCGAAAATATATTTTTTATACTTTGGCTTGACACAGAGTTATGAACACTCTCAAAGCGTATCAAAAAAAATATCCATTTTCGGCAAAATCGATCGTTCCCTTTGCCGAAGTAGAAGTCAAAGCCCCTTCAGTACACCTTCCCCCTTAGTCAGTAGACCTGTCATCCTGGTCAGTACAAGTTTTTTCCTGGTCAGTAGACCTGCCACCCTATTCAGTAGGTTTGTCACTCCGGTCAGTACACTTTTTTTCAAGGTCAGTAGGCTCGTCATCCCCTTCAGTACACCTTTTATCAAGGTCAGTAGACTTATCATCGGGGTCAGTACACCTTTCATCCTATCCAGTACAAGTTTTTTCGGGTTCAGTACAACTTTTGTCCGCAGATTTAAACCTACTGACTTGGGTTTTAGGTTTACCGGAGGTGTCTTCTTTAGTTTGGAAGGGCTCCTTCCTTATGCTGAAGCCCTTTTTCAGTCTACTTCCGTTTCAAACACCTGTTCCATGCCATAGGCGGGTGATATGAGCACGGTTTGGAATCCCAGCGCTTTGGCCGTTTCAATGTTTTGCGGGGAGTCATCCAAAAATAAAGTGCTGGCCGGCTGCAGACCACTGGCTTCAATCACTTTTTCAAAGGCCCGGGCATCGGGTTTGCTAATCTTTAGCTCGTAGGAATAATACACCTGGTGAAATAATTGGGAAAGGCTGGCGTAACCCTTGGCTGCGGTGTCGAAGCACGAGCGGTGAAGACTGTTGGTGTTACTTAACAGGTACACGTTATGGTTTTTTTTCAGTGTTTCAATAATGTGCACGCGCGGGGCGGGCAGGTCCAGAAGCATGGCATTCCAGGCTTCAATGATCTGTTGATCATCCACCGGGCTTGAGATTTCCTCTTTTATTTGAGAAAGAAAATCGCTTTCTGTCACAGCACCTTGTTCAAAGGCTTTGAATAAGCCAGTGTGATGGCCATGGGTGATCTGGTCCTGAATATCGGTTAAACCCAATTTTAAAAAGGCGTCAATGGTGTTTTGCGGAGCAATGTTCAGCACCACACCGCCTAAATCGAATAAGAGGGTATCAATTGTCGTAAAATCCATTTTTTATGTTCTATAAGGTCATGCAAAAATACGAGTTCACGGGGAATAATGGTCTGATTCCATGAAGTTAATCAAGCAGGGCTCTCTATTTTCACGAAATCCATTATCTTTGCATCGATTTTTGCCCTAATATTTGGGGTGTATAATTGCATCGGGCACTTTCTGTGAGTCAGGCAGTGGCCGAAAAAAGCAGTTGCTTTTGTATTTCAATATAACAATTAGAACGAATGAGTACGTTGGAGCTTAGCGAACAAGAGATTATCAGGCGAAACAGCTTGCAGGAATTAGAGAAATTGGGAATAAACGCCTATCCTGCTGAAGAATATAAAGTAACCCATTACTCAAGCGATGTGAAGAAACAGTTTGATCCGGAAGAAGGCAATCTTCAGGACATTTGTTTGGCCGGCCGTATTATGAGCCGTCGCATCATGGGTAGTGCTTCGTTTGCTGAGATAAAGGATAAACAGGGCCGTATCCAGGTTTACCTGCGTCGCGATGATATTTGTGAGGGAGATGATAAGACCATGTACAATACCGTTTTCAAAAAGTTATTGGATATCGGTGACATCATTGGGATTCGGGGCCACGTTTTCATGACTCAAACGGGTGAGATTTCGGTTCACGTGAAAGAATTGAAAGTACTGACCAAATCACTGCGTCCCTTACCCATTGTAAAGGAGAAAGATGGTAAATCGTACGATGCCTTTACCGATCCGGAACAACGTTACCGCATGCGCTATGTGGATTTGATCGTGAACGATCATGTGAAGGATACCTTTGTGAAGCGGACCAAGTTGATGAATAGCATGCGCGAATTTTTCAATAAATCCGGTTACCTGGAAGTGGAGACACCCATTTTGCAATCCATTCCCGGAGGAGCGGCGGCACGTCCGTTTATCACGCATCACAATTCCTTAAATATGCCTTTGTACCTGCGTATTGCCAACGAGCTTTATCTGAAGCGTTTGATCGTGGGCGGTTTCGAAGGGGTGTATGAATTTGCCAAGGATTTCCGTAACGAAGGCATGGACCGGACGCACAATCCGGAGTTTACAGTGATGGAAATTTACGTGGCTTATAAAGATTACAAGTGGATGATGGAGTACACCGAAGAGATGGTGGAAAAAGTAGCCCTTGATCTGCACGGTAAAACAGAGCTTCAGGTGGGTGATAAAACCATTGACTTTAAGCGGCCTTACAAGCGTATTTCCATTTTGGATGCCATTAAGGAACACACCGGTTTCGATGTGAATGGCATGAACGAAGTGCAATTGCGCGAAGTGTGTGGAGAGTTGGAGATTGAGGTGGATGAGTCCATGGGAAAAGGCAAGCTGATTGACGAGATCTTTGGCGAAAAATGTGAGCATAACTATATACAACCGACGTTTATTACTGATTATCCGGTAGAGATGTCGCCTTTGGCCAAGCGTCACCGCGACAATCCGGAATTGACGGAGCGTTTTGAATTAATGGTGAATGGGAAAGAGATTGCCAATGCCTATTCGGAGTTGAACCACCCCATCGATCAGAAAGAGCGTTTCGAAGAGCAAATGCGTTTATCTGAAAAGGGTGATGATGAGGCCATGTTCATCGATCAGGACTTTGTGCGTGCCTTAGAGTATGGTATGCCGCCTACATCGGGTATGGGTATTGGTATTGACCGTTTGTGTATGATGATGACCAACTCGCCATCCATTCAGGATGTGTTGTTCTTTCCGCAAATGCGTCCGGAGAAGAAAGCCGAGAAAGACAGTGATGAGAAATTCATGGATTTGGGTATTGCCAAAGAGTGGATTCCCGTTATACACAAAGCAGGCTACACCAAAGTAGAGACTTTAAAAGAGCTGAACCCCGGTAAATTACACCAGCAGATTTGTGGCTTGAATAAGAAGCACAAAATGGGCTTGGTGAATCCCTCGCAGGATGATGTAAAAGCCTGGTTAGCCTAAAAAAAGATAATTTAACACAAAGACAAAAAAGGCTAATTGCCTTTTTTGTTTTATTTACTTATAATATCCCTTCTAATTTCAAAGACAATGCAAATGGATGAGACATCAAAGATTGGCATCATAGGAAGCGGTAGCTGGGCTACAGCCATTGCAAAAATGCTTTTAAACAATGTTACATCCATCAACTGGCACTTCAGAGATCAAGAGCACATTGATGCTTTTCAGCTGAAAAGTCACAATCCCAATTATTTATCCAGCGTGGAATTCGATACCGATCGCATCGTGTTCTCTGATGACATTAATGAGGTGGTGAATGAATCGGATGTGTTGATTTTTGCCATTCCGTCGGCTTTTCTCAAATCCGCCCTGTCTACCTTAAATGTGTCCTTGCAGGATAAGTTTATTGTTTCAGCCATTAAAGGTTTGGTGCCGGATGAAAACATGATCATCGGACAGTATTTCCACAAGGTATATGATGTGCCCACTACCTCTATTGGGGTTATTTCAGGGCCTTGTCATGCGGAGGAAGTAGCCCTGGAGCGCTTATCCTATCTGACCATTGCCAGTCAGGATATCAAGAATGCCCGGATGTTTGCTTCCTTTTTGGATTGTTCCTACATCCAAACCTGTGTGTCGGATGACATTTATGGTACGGAGTATTCAGCGGTGCTTAAAAATATCATGGCTATTGCCTCCGGTATTTGTCATGGCTTAGGCTATGGCGATAACTTTCAGGCTGTGTTGATTTCCAATGGTATCCAGGAGATCAAACGATTCGTGGATACGGTTCATCCCATTACGCGTGACATTAAAAGTTCAGCTTATTTAGGTGACTTGTTGGTAACTTGTTATTCGCAATTTAGTCGTAACCGTACCTTTGGAACCATGATTGGGAAAGGGTATTCGGTGAAGTCGGCTCAATTGGAGATGCTGATGATTGCCGAAGGCTACTATGCCGTGCGCAGTATTAAAGCCATCAATGACAAGTACAAAGTGAACATGCCCATCACTGAGGCAGTTTATAACATCATCTACGAACGTATATCACCGGCCATTGAAATACGGCTCTTAACCGAGCATTTACGTTAAGCAAATTTCTGTTTTCAATAGCCTTTACGTTAAGGCTATTGAAAAAATATCCGGATGACAAAAGAGCCTGGTACAACTAGTACACGACGCCATCATCTAGTGCTGCACGCCCGCAATTATTATTCAACCTTATTACCATTATAACAATAAAACAAAAGAGCATGTTACCAAGTGTAAATCCAACAACCACAAAAGCGTGGAAAGATCTCGAAGATTATTTCGCATCTTTTGAAGGCACGCAGATGAAAGATCTTTTTGCAAAGGATAGTGAGCGTTTTAATAAGTACTCACTTCGTTTTGAAGAAATACTTTTGGATTATTCCAAGAACCGGGTGGATGATAAGGTGATGGATCTTCTCCTTCAACTGGCTGATGACTGTGGTTTGAAAAGTGCTATTGAAAGCCAGTTTTCCGGAGAAGAAATTAATGTGACAGAAGGTCGCCCGGTACTGCATGTGGCTTTACGAAACCGCAGTAATACGCCTATCCTGGTCGATGGAAAGGACGTTATGCCTGATGTCAACCGCGTTTTGGCGCAGATGAAAGAGTTTTCTGAGAAAATTATCTCAGGGGAGTGGAAAGGTTATTCGGGCAAAGCGATCAGCGATATTGTGAACATCGGTATTGGCGGTTCTGATCTTGGGCCACTGATGGTAACCGAAGCATTAAAACCCTACCAAAAGGAAAATATTAATCTGCATTTTGTTTCCAATGTGGATGGGACTCACATCGCCGAGACCCTTAAAAAGGTTAATCCGGAAACCACGTTGTTTATTATAGCCTCCAAAACGTTTACCACGCAGGAAACAATGACCAATGCCAACTCGGCTAAGACATGGTTTTTGCAAGCCGTCAAAGACGAGCAGCACGTAGCCAGTCATTTTGTGGCCTTATCAACCAATGCCAATGCGGTGGCCGCTTTTGGTATTGACACGGCAAATATGTTTGAGTTTTGGAATTGGGTGGGCGGTCGTTATTCGTTGTGGTCGGCCATTGGTTTAAGTATTGCCTGTGGTATTGGTTTCGACAACTACATCAAGCTGCTGGAAGGTGCCCACGCCATGGATCTGCATTTCAGAAATGCTGAATTTTCTAAAAATACACCGGTTATATTAGCGCTTATAGGAATTTGGTATAACAACTTCTTTGGTGCCGAAAGTGAAGCCATTCTCCCATACGACCAGTACATGCACCGTTTTTCTGCTTATTTCCAGCAGGGCAATATGGAAAGTAACGGGAAGTATGTGGATCGGAATGGTGAAGAGGTAGATTACCAAACCGGACCTATTCTTTGGGGCGAGCCGGGGACAAATGGGCAACACGCTTTTTATCAATTAATTCACCAAGGTACTAAGCTGATTCCTTGTGACTTTATGGCCACTGCAAACAGCCATAATCCTTTAAGTGATCACCATCCAAAATTGTTAGCTAATTTCTTTGCTCAAACGGAAGCCATGATGGTTGGTAAAACGGAAGCACAGGTTACAGCGGAATTGAAAGCAGCCGGTAAATCAGATGCAGAAATCGCTGCTTTACTGCCTTATAAAGTGTTTAAGGGGAATATACCTACCAATTCATTTTTGATGAATGAATTAAATCCCAGGACGCTTGGTGCATTAATCGCTATGTATGAGCATAAGATTTTTGTTCAGGGAGTAATCTGGAACATTTATAGCTTTGATCAATGGGGAGTAGAGCTTGGTAAGCAATTGGCCAATGCCATCTTACCTGAATTGACAAATGATGAGAAGGTAACTTCGCACGATGCTTCAACAAATGGTTTGATAAATGCCTATAAGGCCATGAGGTCTTAATAAATCATACCAATAGATATAACATAAAGGAGGATGGATTATCCTCCTTTTTTTTATCCTGTCTGGCTTATTTCACTGGCTTGCTCAACATTCAATATTTCATTGGGATTTGATGAAATGGCTGAGCTGGGAACTTTGGTGTCACACATTGATGGTGGTGTACCAACGATCTGTCTTGAAATTCCTCAACTTAATTCAACCTGGGCGAACTGCTTACCTTCTTTGAGAAAGCAGGTGGCATCTTTCATGGGTTGACCCTTATTCATTATTTAACGATGTGTTGCATGCGCATCTTGTTTTAGGGGTGTTATCTATTTGCTAAAGCTTGTGTTATTTAGTATGTTCGTGGCCTCATATACGCTAAAGAATAAAATCAGATGCAAGATATTAACGGGCTTTTAGAAGCGCTGAAGTTCTCACCGGAAAACATTCCCTTGCGCCTTCATATTTCAACGTTGTTAATTCAAAAAGAAGCTTTTGACGAGGCCATCGGACATTTGAAAGAAGGCTTGAAGTTAGCGCCCGGGAATGGGGCGATCAGTGGATTGCTGGGACAGTGTTATTATTCCACCGAAAATTATTCGGCGGCCATTGTTCTGCTTGAAAATAGTTTGGGGGATGAAAATCCCAGTTCACTCCTTTATTACTGTTTGTCACTTTATAAAGATGGGGCGATGGACGAGGCTCGCCGGCATTACCGGCACTTGCTAAGCCACTATCCCGAATATGCCCATGAGGAGCTGGATATGGTTTTTCGCGATAAGGTGGATGATCCCGGTCATAGTGACTATGAAGAGGATGATCCTTTTACCGAAGTATGCGACATTACCTTTGCCGATGTGGGTGGCATGGCTTACGTCAAAAAACAGATTGATCTGAAGATTTTGAAGCCGCTGAAGCATCCCGAATTGTACAAAGCCTATGGCAAGAAAAGTGGTGGTGGTATTTTATTGTACGGTCCTCCGGGATGTGGAAAAACCTATATTGCCAAGGCCACAGCCGGTGAGATGAATGCACGCTTTATCAATGTCAGTATTAATCAGGTGTTGAGTCAGTGGCATGGGGAGAGTGAGAAAATACTGAACGAATTATTTGAATCGGCCCGTCTGCATACACCTTGTGTTTTATTCATTGATGAAATAGATGCCCTGGCCGGCAAACGTAATGAGTTGCGGAATAGTGCCGGTAAGTCTTTGGTGAATCAACTGCTGGCGGAGATGGATGGACTCAGCAGCAATAATGAAGGGGTACTGATCATTGGGGCCACCAATGTGCCCTGGCATCTCGATCCGGCCATTATGCGTCCCGGTCGCTTTGACCGTTTGATTTTTATTCCGCCACCGGATGACGAAAGTCGTGAATCCATCTTTCAGATTCACCTCAAAGATAAACCCACCGGTAAGCTTAACCTGAGCAAAATTGTCAAGCAAACCAAAAACTATTCAGGCGCGGATATTCAGGCGGCCATTGACAGTTGTGTGGAGGAGAAGCTGGAAGAGGCTTTCGAAAAGAATGCCACCATCAATATTGAAACGGGTGATCTCGCTGCTGCCGTGAAGTTACATAAACCTGTGGCGGTGACGGAATGGCTGAAGACGGCTCGTAACTATGCGGTCTACTCCAACGAGAGCGGTCTATACAATGATATTCTGGACTTCATCAATAAGAAATAGGGATGTACGAACTAACAAGAGCTGAACAACTCTTTCAACAAAACCGACATGCGGAGTCGGCAAATATGATTCGGTCTTATTTGGGGGTTCATCCCAATGACGCGGATGCCAAATATTTATTGATTCTGAATTTGATTGAACTGGCGCATTTGGAGGAAGCAGAGCACGAGTTGCATCTGGCCATTTCAGAGGATCCGGACCGGTCCAATCTTTTTTATGCGCTGGCGGTGCTGGAGTTTGAAAAGGAAGCTCCCGATAAATCCAAAGCAGCCATTGAGCGCGCGTTGAGTATCGATCCCACCATACCGGCTTATTATGGTATGTTAAGTCGTATTCAGGTTTATTTCAGAGAATTTGAAATGGCCTTGCACACTGCTAATACGGGTTTGGAATATGATCCAGCCAATGAGAGCTGCTTAAATGCCAAAGGCGATGCGCTAACTAAACTTGGACGTAAGGAGGAAGCGAATGCTGTTTTTAATGATTCTCTGGCAGAAGATCCGGAGAATGACCAGACGTTTGCTTTTTTAGGCTATAGTTTGTTGCAGCAAGGTAAACACAAGGAGGCGTTGACGCATTTTAAACAGGCACTGGCTTTAAACCCAGGCAATGAGTTAGCCATCGAAGGGATCAAGTTAGCCATCAAAGCCAAGTTCTTTTTGTATCGATGGCTCATGAATCTGAATTTTGCCCTGGCTAAATTGCCCGGTCGGGTGCAGATGTTTCTGGTGGTAGGGATTTACTTTTTATACCAGTTTTTGAATCGGATGGCCCATAAAAATCCGGAGTTAGAGCCTTTTATTCAGCCTTTTTTATTCATCTATCTGATTTTCGCTTTTTCGTCGTGGTTTCTGACCCCGCTGGCCAATTTTGCATTGCAACTGCATCCCTTTGGGAAATATGCCTTGTCGCAATTGGAACGCAGCACTTCTAAGTGGGTTGGATCGCTACTGGGGCTTTCCTTGATGTGTGGCGTGTCACGCCTTTATTTTCAGGAGTCTTTCCCAACGTTTCCATCCATTTATTTTCTGTTTATGGCCATTGCCGCTGCCGCCGCTGGTTTGATGACCTGGGAGAAACACCGGAAAAAGATGAGAATCTATGCCATGGGTTTAGCTTTTGTGGGGATGATCGCTTTGATTAATGAACTGTTAACCCACGATTGGGGATTGTTCTCTTTCCTCTTTATCGGGGGAACCATTGGGCTTCAGTTCTATGCCAATATACTCTTAGCCAAACGCTGAGGTGATACAACAGGGTGTCTGAATAAGGACACCCTTTTTCAATGTTTACTCCGCAGGCAAAGCTTCAGTTATGCTGCCGCAGGAATGACCATAAATGTAAGCACTGCAATTAGAATCCAAAATACCCATTGGAACATCTTTATAAGGGCGCCCTTCATTCCTGACGTCAACGCGAGGAAGATCTGGACAATTGCAAACAAGGCGTAATTCATGCCAATGAAAGATAACACCAACGTGGGATCGAACCGGCAGCTATCTCCCCTGATGCCTATCATAATCAACATCCAAGCTGACAGTGTCATGTATACCGAAATGTAATGAAATACGGCATGCATCACTTTTTTAGGGATATGGTCCAAATCAGAAGCGAGCAAAGGCTTCAGGTATAGTTTAATCCCCATTGTAAAATGACCTAGAGTGGCCATGGCGGCCAGTATTCCGGCCATTAGAATCATTGTATTCATAGTACCTATTTTTAAGAACGATCTTAATGCAAATGGTTTTAGAACAAGCTATGTCCGTTGAAACTTCTATGGTTGAGGTGCATTACTTACCGCACCCCAATTTCATCCAGGGCAATTACCCCTTTGTCTGACCCATCAAAGCGCAACTGAAAAGACCTTAATTGCTGCAACTTAAAGGCCGGATTCATAAGTGCAATGATTTGCTCAGAGATTTCAAAGGTTTGTAAGATGGGTTCGCTCTCTTTCTTATAATTTTCTTCCAGGTAGTCCAAGCGGGTAAATTTTGCCTTCATAGGAGGCATTAAGGGCATGAGGTCCTTTAGGCTTAATTTAATTTCCTGTCCTTGCTGATCACTTAATACGATTGAGAAATGAAGTGGTTCACGATCTTCATCCTTCTCTTCTTTTTTCTGATTATCGTCTTGTTTAGCTACCTCCTTATTATTGGTTTTATTTTTTGCATCCAGATCAAGTGGCTGTTTCGGTTTCTCATCCATTTCAGCCAAAGCAAAGGTAATTGTGTGGATAGAGTCTGGAATGAAGTGCTCCCTGGACGGAAATTGTATGTGATAGCTGGCAATGGTATCATTGGATACTTCCACAGTTAGTGAATCTGTTTTCTTTTTAGCGGTATAATCCCATCCTAAAACAACCGCTTTATTTTGCCGATCTGTTTTGCCATTGCGAAAGCCTAGATCCTCTTCACGCCAGGTGGCCAGGTTATGTCCTTGAATAGCGGCTCCCTGCCAGGCTGTGGATGTAACATCAATGTCTTCTTCATAATCAACTAAAAGATGTGTCTGTGCATCCTCATAGCGGTTGATAAAATAGGTATCAGGTAGCCAATGTGCGCCTTTTCGATAGTCGCGAAACAGGGCGCGATATTCTTCCTTGCCACGGATGGTGGCATCCAGAAAGGCACTGATATAGACTTTAGCAATCTGTTGTTGGGAATCACCAGGTAAGAGAGGCTTTGTATTCAGTAGCAAACCGTAGGGTAAACCATAATCCCGGTTTCCCCATACAGAGTTAAACTGGCCGTGGTTAGCCCGATAGGCATAAATGGAGCTCTTCATATATCTGGCGCTATCCGTAAATTGAATACGCTTGTACTGACGATCACCCGAGAAAAAGGATACATCTGCATCATGAGACCCCTGCAGCACCAGGTAGTTTACATTTTTAAGAGGGGTGGATATGTTAGAAGGTTTGTATTGTCCGTCAATAGGGGCGATGGCAACGACACTTTTGATGTTGAAATGGTAATCAAAAGTAATGCGGGCATCATCGGGGTAGTGATGCAGTGTATTAAATGCAGCAGCTACCGCCACCGCCTCGCCACCGCGGGAATGCCCGATCAGTGCAATTTGATCCATGTTCACCTTGCCAAAGAAAGGATTCTCGCTATCAGTATTCCATTGTTGCCAACGTTTCAGATGTTCCAGTAACAGCCATCCACGGGCGTCGTTTTCGTTGTTGTAATAGGCGGCCCAATCCCCATTCAGGAAATTCTCATCAATGGATGCCAGGATATATCCGCGACTGGCTAAAAGGCGTCCCAGGTATTCGTAACCCGGATCGGAATATTCACGCATGGAATGGTTACCATGTACAATCAAAACTAATGGAAATGAGCCATCCCCCAAGGGATACCAGACTCTTGCGTTGAGGGGCCACTGCGTACGGTCAAAACCAAAGTACAGGTGGCGGAAATATTTTAATTTGCCGCTCATTTCGGTCACAAAGGGTTTGGCATTAACACTATCCGTACGAATGGAAATACTGTCTGAAAAGGCGGCCCGGCGATCCGTGCCGCTTCCATAGGTTAAGTAATTAACCGTGTAGTTGCCAGGAAGAGACGGGTTGGGAAGTGTGAGCGGCTCTATGGTTGGATATCCGCTGAGATTAACTTTGAGTACATCATCGCTGTTACCGGGGTGAAAGAGCCAGATCAATGATCCGGTAATGCCAGATAAACTAAGAATCAAGCCGCTTATGATGCTAATTTTTCGAAATAAGGTTAATTGTTTAAAATCACTGTAAAACAGCCAGGATAGGATGGAGCTTAAAAGGGCAATCAGCAACATAAAGGCTGCACCAAGGTGCCAGTCGGTTTCTAGTGAACCCAGTATGAGTAAGGTAAAGACAACAATGGCCGCAAGGATAAAAGCGGTTCGTTGGTTAAGGGTTTTTCGAAGGAGCATCGTTAATAATTGAATGGCTTTCCAGGTGGCGAAGAGTAATAATGCGCCAATGATAGCACCTATGAGTGCATCGATGGCACTGCCCCAACCCATTCTTAGCATGAGTATTCCGGCGATGGCCCCGGTGCTGCTGATGATTGTCCAGATAAACCATTGGTTGAAGCGCCAGACGAATTGAGGCCAGGTAATGGCTTGGCTCCATTTAATGATGGGTTGCACGCTTTGCTGAATGCTACGGAAGATGGCTTTTACAGAGCTTATAACAGACATGGTTCAGGTTTTAGGAAATTCATCTATAAATGTATGGAAATCGTTTGATTATTTCTTTCTTATTTTCCTTTCAAATTGAACTAACAAGCTCTATATGAGTTATAGTTTTATATCATTTGAACCATGGAAAACTGGGGCATCGACAATGGAAAATTATTTAAAATCCTAAAGTTTTCGGATTTTAAAGCGGCCGTTCTATTCATTAATCAATTGGCAGCAGAAGCTGAATCGTTGAATCACCATCCGGATGTATGTTTATTTGACTATTGTTTTCTTAGAATTGATCTTTTTACTCACCAAAAGAAAGCCATTACTCAGCTAGACCATCAATTGGCCGAAAAAATTGATCGTTTATACCATCTTTTTATTAACAATATATCTGACTGAATAGCTATCTCTTACACTCGCAGAAGGGTGGTTAAGCTAAGAAAAATGATATTTGGCGGTTAAAATAATGCCATTGGTATTTGATAATAAAAATTTCTTAGTTACTTTTGCATTCGCTGAAAGCAAATGAAAATTTGCGGGCCTATAGCTCAGCTGGTTAGAGCACCTGACTCATAATCAGGGGGTCCCTGGTTCAAGCCCAGGTGGGCCCACCCTCAAAAAGGAAGTAACGATTGTTACTTCCTTTTTTTGTATATGACTTTTTTCGAGGGATTTAGTTTATCTAATTCGCAGGTCTTCTTCTGTTGCAACAATTGAACTCTATCAATACTAAATCCACTAATTTGGCTTACGAATTTTTACAATCTGGTCATTTCCTAAAAAGTCAAATTGAATACGGTTAAAATTATTAGTAATTTATGTGAATGCAAGCCTTCTGTTATATACTCTATAGTAATAAACTCGACCGATTTTACATTGGGTCAACAGAATTACCTGTTGTAGAACGTTTGAGACTACATCTTACCCGGCACTATGGCGCTACGAAGTATACAGCAAAAGCTGATGATTGGATTATTTATCATTTTGTAGCCTTTGATAGTTTGCAACAAGCAAGAAAAGCTGAAAACTATTTAAAAAGAATGCGCAACAGAAATTACTATAATCTGCTAAGAACAGATGAACTTGCAGGAAAAAAAATTGTCGATAAGTTTAGTTAGTTCTTTATTGTATTAGGGGTCAGGTTCACCCCGAATTCATTCGGGGCAGGTGGGCCCACCCCCAAAAAGGAAGTAACGATTGTTACTTCCTTTTTTTGTATATGAGGTTTTTAGATGGATTCAATTTCTCGGATCATATTGAAAAGTTGAATGCATTGATAGTGTTGGGATCAATGAATATTGTTGGGAGATTGATGGCGAGTTAGCATTTTTCGGTGCATGGATCCCTTAATTTAACTTAAATACCCCCAGCTTATATAACTCATACACAATTAAAGCCTCGTGTTTGGCGTCATCAGCTCCTCTGTGGCATTCGTTATAAGTAATGGCTGGAAAGAAATGTCTCCAGGCTTCCTCCACCGATGGCCATTTGTAATTCTTATAACCATGCTTGTTTGGCAACTGGCAGATATCTGTAGCCAATAACATCGGACAAGGCAGTTCCTTTATGATAAGTCCCCTGTCCGTTAGGAAACCAAAATCAAATTGCTTGTTATAGGCTGTGCAGCCCAAGGGATATTGATCGATTATGTGTTGAACTTTTGTCAATACTTCGCTGGCCGGTGGTGCATCTCTGACTGCTTCGGGGGTGAGATCTGAATTTCGGAATATCCATCCCATGGGTTCTTCACGGTGTTTGGCCGTGAGTATATTTTCTCTTAATAAGGAATCGAAAATGATCTCCGTTTGTCCCGTTTCCAGACATAATGCTACAATGCCTATTTCTACAATGCTTCCACCCTGATTTAGAAAGCCTGTGGTTTCAATATCTACAACAAGAATCTTGTTCATGATGATCCAATGATTAATTATCGGTATTACTGGATCAAATATATAGAATTATTGAATGTCTTTGGGAGCCTTTAGCTCGGCTTTGCGTGTTGATGCGGGCATCCAAAAATGCACCCAAACAGGGCGGATGCATGTAAACTGATCTTTTATTTTTGGTGTTGTTAGGCTTGTCAAAGGGATTTCTGATGCGTTGACAGGTCTGGAAGCTTTCTGCTTATCAATCGTTAAACTAGGCTATACTTAATTCCGATTTGCTCTAAGGATAAGCTGGAATTGGGTAATAAATCAGCTGGACATGTACCGAATTGTTGCTTGGTCATATACCGTTTGCAATTACTCCATTTGGTCTTATCGGCTTCGCAAAATTGGATGCGGTAGGATTTAGCAGTCATCGCTTTGTTTTCCAGAATGCCATTGAAGATGGGACATTGCGGAGTGCCTGGACAATTAGTTTCCATTGCTATTCGTTTAAAAAAATTGGATCATTAAAATTAATGGGCGTAAAATTATTAAAACAATTCCTTAATTCGGTCGACTCAATGCTGAATTGTGACGAACAACAAAATTTTATTGATTAGTAAAGCCCGACCAGGAGCAGATCCTTCAAATTTGTCCGGCATCTACTCGAAACGTTTGTCAATGTTGTGCAATTCATTTATGGTTTAACTCCCGTCTTTTAATTTTTAGTCTGGTTTCTATTTACCCTAATAGTCGTTTTAACACTCTTTTTATTCAGTCGCTTGGTGGTTAACTCCATGCTGTTAAAAGGCAACTCTTTTGAGGCAAAGTTGGCTTGGTTAATGTTGATATACTGTACCAGGGTTTTATTAGTTAACAGGGGATAGTATTGATGAATATCCTTAAGGTGATTTTGCTGTTTTAATGTATCAAAGGGAGCTGTACCTAAAATCCAGACATCCTGCTCCATGCACAGGTAGATGGGTTTATCTGATTTTTTGGAAATAAAGGTATTATCGCTCCTGCGCTTAAAGAGGTTTAAATCATCACATAATACATCCATTAGCTGTTGCCCTTTATGGGCGTTGGGCATCTTGAAGGCCAGTTTAAAATCCGGGACATCATTTCCTTTGGATTCCCCGCTTATACAAATAAATCCATTGCCCACAGCTCTGAAAACATCATCGTCAATGGCAATTAATGCCAGCTTGATAAGAGCTCTCACCTGGTCATCCATATCATAGAAACTAAAATTCTTTAGCAGATGTTCTTTCAATACCCCCATATCCATGTTGTACATCCAATAGGATTCCGGTGCAGTGGCAGGCAGATATTTTAAGAGGTCCTTGTCCAGCTTTTTGTAATACTGCTGCCTGGTTTTATCATTTTGAAACAGCGCTTCAATGCAAAGCTGGTCTTGCTCCACCGAGGCACCCAGCCACACCCGATCATGCATAGTGAAGCTCATTCCCAGTTTTGTGAACCAATCGATATGATTATAGGAATCGTAGTTAAATGCATTGATCAGATGATAAGGTATCCCTTCAATCATTTGGGGATTGACATAGAGCACAAGGGCTTTATTTGCCACCACCTCTTTTTGATGTGCATCATATTTTAGGGGAGACTGAATGTCTACAATGGATTCCCCTTTATCAATTTGCAATTGATGGGCTCTTAGCAGTTCCTCAAAGTAGGCTTTACTATTCAGAGAATCCAAGCGGACCAAAGAGTCCAATTGGTTTTCCACGATGGAATTAGTTTCCTGTTCATCGTGGTCCCATAATTTGGAATACAATTGCTGATGTTGCTCCCGGAGTGCCTTATTCACCAGGTTGTTTTGAGAGTAGATCTTCAGCGTGGAGGAATGATCGTCGTTGTATAGAAAGGCATACCTGTTGGCACCGCCATCCAGCATCAACGAGCGACTGGTAAACCCGGTCACCTTAAAGTTCATCTGTTCCAGAATAGCTCGTACTTTTTCCTGAGAAATCCGATCCTTGATGCGGAAATGGACGGTATAGCAATGGTACAATTCCCGGTTTTGAGCATAGAAGCAAAGCTCCTGGCAGTGGGGAAACAGGTCTTCCAATCCGCAGGAAAGTTCTTCTTTCAAGGTATTCAGCAAGCTATCGTTGCCAAGTCGCTCCTGATCAAAGTACAACATAAACATCAGGCTGTCCTGGGGAAGGTTGTTCAGAAAGCTATTTTCAAGCGCCTGTGCTTGTAGTTTGAATAGGGATAGTACTAATAAGCCGATTGCCACTAGGTTTCGCATGCTGCTTTGTGTTATATTTTTTGTATTCTCCTGGTCTGCCAAACGGATAGCCATACCAGGTGTTTATTGTGTCTCAAGTGCCAACAGTGTTACCAGACTCAGTATAGATAAAAGGGTGTATTGGTTTAATTCACTGTGAACCCAAATTGACTGGCTATGTTTGCAGCAGTCTCTAAATCGATGGTGGTTTTTTTTATTTTGTTGGCTGAAGGATCTATGATGAGGTGATAAGCATTGGTAAATGCAGCTTCCTGCAAGTCGCAATTGCTAAAAATAGCCTCACTGAAACTGCAACCGGTAAAGCGGGCATTCCTGAGGTTACAACTCATAAACCTGATCCCTTTGCAATGGCATTGTTCCAGGATTATCTTTTTTAAGTTCAGGTCCATAAATTCAGCATACTGCAGATCGCATTCATAGAAATTGGCCGCAAATGCAAAATTGGCTCTGCTGATGCCAATGCCAATCAGTTTACAAGCCTTGAATTGACAATCTCTGATTTGCGCAGATGACAGATTGGTATTGGCAAGATTACAATCAATGAAAGTGGTGTTAAAAAATTTCGCATTTGAAAGATTCAAATTGGAAAGATCACAGTTTTTAAAGGTACATTCATAAAACTCCCGGTCTACAAAATTCGCCGATGAAACCGTTATGGATTCGAAAACCTTATCTGCTACTACGATCATGCTGTTTCCATGCTTGGGGTGATATCTTCAGGACTATAAACAAAGTGGTCTCTATAGGTGAATGCCCTCAGTGGCTACCTTTTGATAGATTGGTGTATCGATGAATTGTTTATGCCACTCTTCTTTGTTATAGATGTATAGCGAAAATGATTGACCGGATTTTAACTCCACCTGATAGCGGGCACTGAGGTATTGGTTTTCCAGGCTATAATCCACTTTACCTGGGGTCAGTACATACACTTGTGGTTCTTCATTGGCCCCTTCCGCATTGGGAAAAAGAAGGATGACATCCGCATAGGGATCCAATGACTGGATATGCTCCGTAACCAACTTTGATAGATTCGTCAATTGCTTGTTCATGGTGTAAAAATACAAATATTAAATGAGGCCGATTATTGCGTAGGGACAATGATTGCGGAAGATGAACTTCTATCTGTTTGTGAATCATTAATTGCCAAAAGATTAGGTGGTGTTCATAATTGTCATATTTTTGAGGGTGTTAAGACAGTAATAGAAATAGCTTGCTCTCTTGCCTTGGTTTAAGTTTATTCAAATAGTTACCATAATCATTTAAAATCTATTAAAATGAAAAATCACATTCTTCGCAAAGGCATATTTAGTCTGGTTATTCTGGCTGGCTTATTAATGATAAATACTACTGCGGCTAAGGCGCAAGAGGGTATGATGGGTGAAATCAAAATATTTGCCGGTAACTTTGCCCCAAGAGACTGGATGCTTTGCCAAGGGCAGGTGTTACAAATAAACCAATATCAAGCTCTATTCTCAATTTTGGGAACTATGTATGGGGGCGATGGGCGCACCACCTTTGCCTTACCCGATTTTAGGGGGCGTGCACCCATTCAAAGTGGACAAGGACCAGGGCTTAATACTTATCGATTAGGGGATAAGGTAGGGCGTGAAAATGTAAAAGTTATGTCACAAAATATGCCGTCTCACAACCATGCGGCACAATTAAGTGAGAACTCGGCCCAAGTTGTCGTAAAAGCCAGTTCTTCCATTGGAACGACTTCTGTGGCGGGAAAAAATGGGGCTACCACCTTAGCATCTACCACTACGGCAAGAGCGGCCACGGGTACTGTGATGTATAATACTTCAGAGCCTGATGTAACCTTAAACACCGGTTCCGGGCAAGTGGAACTGAACGGAATAGTATCAGTTGAGAATTCCGGAGGAAACCTGCCCATTAGTGTTGTTCAACCTGTTATTGCAGTGAACTATATTATTTGTGTGACTGGTATTTATCCATCACGCAATTAATCACACTTCTGTATCATGCATTTTGAATCTAATCATCGGTAGAAATACCGATATTTTAGTAACCAGAAATTTTATCGGATGAAAACTTATTACCCTAATAAATGGAAATATTTCCTGACTTTTTGTTTAATGATAACCGGTTCCATAGTGGCTTTTTCAGCAAACCTGGTAGTTTCAGGTATTGTCCAACCTTCAGATGCCAACGGTACTTATCTGGAGCAGGTAGATAAATTATATGAGTACAGTTATTGGACGCGTGAAGTTAGTGGGACAACCTATTACATCTACAATGATGAGTTTGATGGCCAGCGTTATTGGAACATTGATGATGATAAGGATGATGTAGATGTCATTTTTTATTCAGATGCACCTTCATTTGCAATAACACCTGTTGGAATTACTAATTGGTCTACTTATACCTATCCGGCAAGTACGATTAGTGTTAGTGAAGAAGGCGCTCCTGAAATAAGTTTGAAGGGGAATTTAGTTGAAATAATAAAGGGCCATGATACTCCGGCGTTTATTGATCACACTAAATTTGGATCGGTTGATGTGAATGTAGGCTCTGGAACCCGTACTTTTACCATTCACAACACGGGAAACGCTGAGTTAACTGTAAATAGTGCCCTGATCAGTGGTGTTAATGCATCTGACTTTGAAGTAACAACAATGCCAGCTACTGCAGTTGCAGGTGGACTAAATACTACTTTTGTGATTACCTTTAATCCTTCGGCAGCAGGTGAACGTCATGCTATCGTAACGATTAGTAATACAGATGCGGATGAAGCTTCTTACACGTTTACCATACATGGTTATGGTTTTACACCGGCAGATATATCGCTTTCGGGTATTACGACTCCTTCGGCTGCAAATGGCCGATATCTTCATCAAGGGGTGATGCATAATTTTGAGTACTGGAAACACGAAACGGAAAATTATTACATTCTAAATCATGACAATGAAGGTGTGCGGTCATGGGATATTGATGTGGATACAGATGCTACTGATCTGGATTACCTCTTTGCAAGAGAGGTTGACAATCCTTCGCCTGTTGGTCTGGAAGGCTGGGTGAGATACAATGAAAACAACCCCACAATTGCAGGTACACCAATCATCACACAAGGTATCCCTGTACCAGAGATTAATATTCAAGGCAATGGTATTTCGATAAACGGTGAAGATAATACACCATCTTTCCAGGATCATACGAATTTTGGAGTATTGGCGATCGCATCCGGTTCGCGCTCACGAACGTTTACGATTGAGAATCCGGGTAATGCGGATCTTCTTTTAACGGGATCATCGCCATACGTCAGCATAAGTGGTACTGACGCGGCGGACTTTAGCATTGCAGTACCACCGTCACCAAATATTGCGGCTTCTGGTTCAAGCACCTTTGTGGTTACTTTTGATCCTGCTACGGTAGGTACAAAAACAGCGCTATTAACCATTGCTAGCAATGATGAAGATGAGACACTCTTTAGTTTTTCGATTAAAGGCCAGGGGATTATTCCTGAAAACCTCTTTTTATCGGGCATTAGCAATCCTGTGAATCAAAATGGGGTGTACGTGTATCTGGGTCTTTTGAACGAATTTCCTTACTGGAAGCATGAAAGCCAGAATTACTATATCTATAATGATCAGTATGAAGAGGATGGTCGTATCTGGAATCTGGATTCTGACAGTGAAGATGCCAGTGCTAATTTTTATTCTACGGTTGTTTCAGAAGATGCCTCACCTAAAATGGTTAGTAACTGGACACCAGAAGGTCTCAATTCAGGCACACCAGTTTTTGCTTCCGCTGCGGATGTTACTACCGGTGCTGCCACAAACATAAGTGCCACGTCTGGCACTTTGCACGGAACCGTCAATGCCAACCATGCCAGTACTGCTGTGACGTTTGAATATGGTTTAACAACCAGTTATGGTACTACTGTGAATGCCTCGCAAAGTCCGGTAACAGCTACCGGCAACACGGCTGTGAATGTTGTTTTGAGCAACCTGACTCCTTATACCACTTATCATTATCGGGTAGTTGGTATTAATGGCGCCGGAACCACCTATGGGAGTGATTTAACCTTTACTACCAGTGCTGTGATCCCTGCTGTAACGACCCAGCCAGCTACAAGTATATCAGCTACTGATGCCACCGGTAATGGCAACATCCTTAATTTGGGTGTGCCTCATGCATCGGCTTATGGTATTGTGTGGAATACAACCGGTCTGCCAACCATAGCTGATAATGCAACGGATGAAGGTACGGTGTCAGGGACAGGTGCATTTGTTTCAACGGTAACAGGTCTGTCAGCAAATACCACTTACTACCTCAGGGCCTATGCCACCAATGAGGCCGGTACCAGTTATGGTAATGTAGTCAGTTTTACAACTGCTGTGGCTACCCTGGTAAGCCAGGAAACAAGGGGTCAGATGAGGCTTTTCCCCAATCCTGCCACCAATGGTTTTACCATCGAAGCGGGTGAAGTGCCCGTCTTACTGCAGATTATTACTCTGACAGGTAAAGTGGAACTTACACAACGGGTCGTGAATAAGGCTTATGTAGATATTAGCAAAATAGCAACGGGAACCTACATCGTCAGCCTAAATGGTAAACATTGTAAACTGGTGAAGAAATAATGGAGTAATGCCTATGGGCATAGCATCACCCCTCTGAAACAAAAATTTCAGAGGGGTGTTTTATTTTGAACTACTTTTGCCCAGCCCTCACAGATAGCTATAGAAAAGAAAATAATGGAGTACAGACGATTCGGGAAAACAAACAAGAAGATTAGTGTCATTACATTAGGCGGCATGCGGTTTCAGCAGGGGTGGGACCAGCCACGCCAGGAGATTCCCCGGGGTACCCAGGAGCATTGTAACCAGATGGTGGATTTAGCCCTGAAAAGTGGGATTAATCATTTTGAAACGGCATATGGTTACATCAAGAGTGAAACAGCTTTCGGACGCACTCTGAACCAGGAACTGAACATTGACCGGTCGTCCTATTATTTAATGACTAAAGGTAATCCGCTCACTGCGGCGGACACACGCCGGTTGGTGGAGGAGCAATTAAAGACGCTCCAAACAGATTATTTTGATTTTTATGCCTGGCATGGCATTAACACCCATGCCCTTTTGCACGCTGCCTGTCAAACAGGAGGAGCCGTGGAGGAGCTGCTCAAAATGAAGGAGGAAGGCATTATCAGGCACGTTGGTTTTAGTACCCACGGGTCGCTGGACACTATCAATCAGGCTATCTCCACTGATTTATTTGAATTCGTTAATCTGCATTATTATTATTTCTATCAGCGTAACGAAGCGGCCATCGCGCTGGCTCACGAGAAAGATCTGGGCGTTTTTATCATCTCTCCCAACGACAAGGGCGGTCAATTGTACAAAGCCCCTGACAAGATCAGGAAAGCCATTCCACATGCTACGCCCATACAATGGAATGCCCGGTTTTGTTTGAGTCATCCCCAAATTCATACCTTATCCTTTGGCATGACCGAGGCTGCTCATTTTGACGAGATGAACGGCTTGTTTCCAACCACAATACCTTTGGATGAAGCGGATCAGGCAGCCCAAAGAGGACTGGATCAGATGCTTGGCGAGGATCCCTATGCCGCTTACGAAGGCTACGATTTAAAGCATTCCTCTGATTTGGACATCCCCCTGCTGCTCCATTGGCGCAAGCTTTGGAAATGTTACGATTTATTGGATTTTGCCCGCTACCGCTATAAGGAATTAAAAACACCCAATCACTGGGTGCCGGGCGTCTTTGCCACACCCGAGGCCATTGCTAAAATCGACTTTTCTCAAGTGCCTGAGCACATCCCTTTAAAAGAAATGCTCACCGAACTCCACCAGGCCTTGTATGAGGCTCCCATAGATCTAAGTACGTTCGATCCGGCCAAGTTAACCGTTGTGAAATAAGCTGCCAGGTGCACTGTCAAAGGACCGGCACCATTGTAAAATGATGCACATGGGTAAGCAGTTTGCCAAAGACGCTAGTTTAAACTGCTCTTCTGAATAACGCTTCCTATCATGGTCTTAATCTTTTTTGCGTCCTTATGGCGCAGCACATACACAACCACTTGAATTTTCAGGGTGCCGTTATGCCGGATTGTATTTTCGATGGCGGGAGCCATTGATGCGACATGCCAGGGCGAATCGGAGATCAGTTGCAATAGCTTGCTCTTTTGCCGCTCAATGTTTCCCGAGGAGGGGACTTGAAACATTAATAAACGGCGCATCAGGTGGGGATGGCCTCCTGGTTGGGGAATCCATTCCGGATTTATTTTGCTGTAGGCTACGGTGGTGATCTGGTTGTTTCTGTTTTTTAAAGTGATGCTGAAGGCGCCTGTTTTTACAATCTCCCTTTTTGATGTATCCTGCACAAGAATTAAACCGGGTAAGAGGTGGAATCTTATTTTCAGGGATATCCCAATTAGAAATTCGCGGACATAATAAAACAAGGGGACCATTACAAATAAAAATATAGTCCCCAAAGCAATGCTTATGTTGCTGTTAGGATGCTCTGCGACCCACTTGACCACCAAAATAAAGAGCGTGCTCCAGGCAAGGAATTCAAGAATTGGCAATACATACGACAGATGGAAACTCAGTTTTGAGCCGCGTAATAAATACGACGCAGCTTTGTTTACGAATCGAAAGCCAATGGCCACACCCATAATTGCTATTGCAAAATCTATTGGCATGATGCTACTTCGTTTTAAGTGTTCTTAAATGGATTTTTAGGGTAGTTGATGAATTATCCCTTATCTCTAAAAAGCGCAGCAGCCAGGCAGGATCTGAAAGGGCTTTGGGTTCAGCATACTTATCCGTTATCTGCTCGTTTGAGGGGACTGCCATGAAACCGTTGCACTAGTTAAACTTATTACTCTGTGTAAGGATATATTCATTAAATAATTTAGCGATGGATTTGGAATCGCCAATGATTGTCAGAATATCGTTTTCCAACAGGATCGTTGATCCATTGGGAACAAAGGTGTTGTTTTCACGCTCAATTAAAGCCACCAACACCCCTTTAGGGAATTGAATCGCTTTTAATGGCTCACCGATCATGGCGGCTTGCCGGGTTTCATTCAATAATTTTACCGTGATAAACCGTTCGTTTTGCAGCAAGAACTCCTTCATCTCCCGGTGGTTGCTGAGTCCTGTAAATTGTTGTACAAATTTCTCCTGCTCCACAATATCTACCAGGCGGGAAAGCATCCTTAGCTGCTGCTTGGTTTCTGTTTCATGATTCACCAGGAAGAAGCAGATGTTAAATGTGTTGTTGGTTTTATTGGCGTTGCCGGCCAGCGTATTAACGATGCCTTTGCGCGATACAACCAGGTGCATGGAAGGGCGGCTTATATGGCGGTGTTTAGCATACAGAATCAGAATGTTAGTATGGGGTAGCAAAGGATTGTTATCAATGGAATGAAGGAACAGGGGGGCAATGCTTTTCTTTGGTACATTCAATTCGATGGCATACCCGGCCGAAATCGTATCCAGTAGTTTGCTCAGTGTGATTTGTTTGTCCAGTATGCTGATGCGGGCATTGATAATGGTTTCGTCGAAGGGATCACCCTGTCTCAAACCTTTTTCCTTCAGGATGGTCATAAATTCATTCTCCAGCTCATCGTATTGATATTTCCCCAGGAGAGCAAACCAATGGAAGATGGCCCCTTCACGCACAACTTTGGCGCGGGCATGAAAATGGTACCAGAGTATTCCCAGCAGTATAATCCCGGAACTGAAGAGGATCGGCATCCAACCCAGGTAGATAATCAGCACCCCTGAAATGAGGATGCCGGCAATCTGCATCCAGGGGTATAAAGGCGTGTGATATCCCGGGTCGTAGGATTCTATTTTACTGCTGCGAAACACAATAACCGAGAAATTAATAACCATGAAAATCAGCAACTGAAAGGTGCTGGCCAGTTTCACAATGCCCTCCTCAGACAACACCAGTATAAATAGCATTATAAAGGCGGTTGTTAGTAAGATGGCATACACCGGTGTGCCGTTGGTCGCCAATCTGGAAAATAGAGCGGGAAAGAGTTTGTCACGTCCCATGGCAAACGGATATCTCGACGATGATAAAAGGCCCGCATTACCGGTTGAAGCAAAGGCTGCCAGAGCTGCGCCGGTCATTAAAATCACAGCCAGGTTGCCGGGGACCCAGTTGAGGGTTTGGGATACAGCCGCCGCTGCCGGAGCTAATTCCTTGGAAAAGGCGTCCGGTTCAATGACCACCACCATGATAAAAACACCTAACACATAAATGAGGGCCGTCACAATCAGAGAGAGGATCATCCCCAGGGGGATATTGCGTTCCGGGTTTTTAATTTCTTCGGCCACACTGGCAATTTGGGTGAGTCCCAGGTAAGAGACAAATACGAAGCCAGCTGTTGTGAGCAGGCCTTCAAATCCATTGGTCAGAAATGGTGATAAGTGATTGGACGGGGAGGAGAATGAAAAATTGGGATCGCTAAAAATGTAATAAAGTCCATCGATTATAAAGGCGGCCAACACCACCAGGAGAAAGGTCACAAATATTTTTTGCAAGCCCGATGTTTTTTTGGCGCCGATGAGGTTCAGAATCATAAACAGAAGCGTGGCCACCAGGGCCACTGTTTTTACCGGTACATTCCAGAAAATAGCGGCATACGCCCCAATACCAATAATGGCAAAGGCTGTTTTAAACATCAGTGCAAAGTAGGTCCCTAATCCGCCAATGGTACCCATTAAGGGGCCTAAACTGCGATCCAGGAAAAAGTAGGCCCCTCCGGATCGGGGCAGGGCCGTGGAGATCTCGGCAATACTGAACATAGATGGTAAAATGAGCACGCCGGCCAGCAGATAGGCTAAAAATACGGAGGGTCCCGTGTAGTGGGAGGCAATGCCGGGAAGTAAAAAGAATCCAGAGCTAAACATGGCCCCGGTACTAATGGCAAATACATCAAATAATCCAAGCTCTTTTTTAAGCTTTTTATGCCCTTGTACCATAAGTGGTAAGTATTAAGTTGTACTCTTTTCTAAATATACAAAATCTTTAGTGTATTTGTTCATTCATAAATAGACTATTATCACTTGATAAATGTTTGGGGTTCCGTTACCTGGAGATACCTGATCCATGGTATTGGCGGAGTACCATGTGCTTTATCAGATGAAGGCATCATAAGCGGTAGAATACCTCGCTGTGGCCACGTCCCCAGGGGTGTAAGCCATCCACAATTACTGTAGCAACCTATCTCAGGCTATGCTGTCCTGACTTCCTTCGGCCGGGGGTGACAAATTGAAAAAAAAGCCTTAATTTAAGCTTGTTTCCAAAGGATTGCAGCAGTATTATTTGGACGGATCTACCCGACCCATCAGTCTTATAGTTAATGAACCAATAAAAGCAGAGGTATGAAACACACCATTACACTCGTCATATTGCTCGCTATTGGCATAGGTGCCAATGGGCAATCCAATGCCGACATGCTGAGAACATTTTTAGCGGATGTCATCTCTTTTGAGAATGTGACGCTTGATGCGAACCGTCCCATCTCCAAAATACGGCAACTGGCATCGATGCAGGCCGATACGGTCATTATCCTCACCAAAGAAAATGCGGCTGAATCATTGAAAACAGCCCGCAATTATCAGCATTGCTTGATTTTTACCGGCAGCCATACCATTGTTAGAGTAAGTGATTGGGATAAGTGCATTCAGTCAGGCTCCTGGCAAGCGTGTATGCCCTATGGCGAAGGGTACATTCAGCGAGGTGAGATGGCAAAGAAGGTGGATTACATCAACAATATTATTGGGATTCCCGACAGCCAAAAGAGAGGTTTGTTCCTGTTTAAATTGAAATAATGGCTTTTTACCCGCACTTAAAAGTGTTTTCCCGGAGGCAATAGTGATTCGCATTTATTTCGAAAAATAGTTTTGTACATACAAATAATCTCAAATGGAGTTAACAGTCCTTAAGGATATTGTCATAATTTTTGCGTTATCTACCATTGTCAATCTTATTTTCACAAAGATTAAGATCCCTACAGTTGTTGGATATCTTATAACGGGCATCATTGCCGGTCCACACGTGCTTTCTTTGATCAAAGGCTTACATGAAATAGAGCTGATGGCTGAAATTGGGGTTATTCTTCTTTTGTTTACAATAGGCATGGAGTTTTCGCTTAAGCACTTGTTGAAAATACGAAGAATCGTATTTTTTGGCGGATTTATACAGGTTTTTATCACTGCTTTCGTTTTTTATGTTGTTGCATTTTTCTTTGACTTGAATTGGAAGGAGGGTGTTTTTATTGGTTTTCTAGCTGCCTTAAGCAGTTCGGCTCTGGTTTTAAAACTATTACAAGAACGCTCCGAGCTTACTTCTAATTATGGGCGTACCGTATTAGGCATTCTGATTTTTCAAGACTTGTTGTTAGTGCCTTTATTGCTGTTTACCAATATTCTTGGCGATAGTTCTGTCGCTATTGGAAATGAAATTGTCTTAATTGTATTGAAGACGATTGTTATCATTGGCGTGGTTTACATGGGGAATAAATGGGTTATACCAAAATTATTACAAGTAATCGCCATGACTAAAAATCAGGAGCTATTCATGATGAGTATTTTTCTGATTTGTCTCGCTATAGCATTGTTGACTTCTAAATTGGGTATGTCGCTGGCATTTGGTGCTTTTTTGGCGGGATTAATGATTTCCGAATCAGAATACAGCCATAATGCTTTTGGCAGTCTTATAACGTTTAAGGATACGTTTACCAGTTTTTTCTTTGTTTCCATTGGGATGTTGCTCGATGTATCCTTTCTTATCAATAACTATCAACTGGTGCTTGCAAGTGTTCTGATGGTGCTTGTATTGAAAACCATAATTGCTAGTGGAACGGGTTTTGTACTTGGTCATACTTTCCGTGGAACGGTGGTGGTGGGGCTCGCATTAAGTCAGGTTGGAGAATTTTCCTTTATCCTGGCAAAAATTGGATTCAGTAACGGCATTTTGTCCAACTCCTATTATCAGTTATTTCTTTCCGTTGCTGTCATAACCATGGCTTTAACACCATTTTTGATGAACCTTTCTATTCCTATTGCCAATACCCTGTTGAAACTACCACTACCAAATTTTTTAGTTAATGGACTATTCCCCCTTAAAGAAGTTGTGATTGCGAACCTTAAAAATCATATTGTGATTATTGGGAAAGATACATGTGCTCTAAAATTGTCATTCATGGCGAAGTATAATAATATGCCTCATGCTTCTATCATATTTGATCCCATAATTGCAAAAGAACGGATTGAACAAGGAGAGACTGTTGTTTATGGTGATGCCGTAAATGAACCAATATTAATGAAAGCCCACGTTGATTCGGCTGAAATAATTGTAATCTCAGTAGGTAGTATCATTCCTGCAATGGCAATCATTGAGAAAGTGAGAAGAATAAATAAAACAGGGTATATTCTCGTTAGAGCAAAGAATATCGAGAATGTCGATCAATTATATAAATTGGGAGTTAATCAGGTCTTTCCTGAAAAACTTGAAATTGCAATTGATTTATTTAAACGGATACTGGTTAAACGACAATTTTCACAACGGGAGATGAATACTGTTTTAAAAAGCATAAGGAGCTTGACTCTTGGTGTTTTTATGAAAAAGGATACTCTGAATCAGTTATCAATATTGGATGAGTTTTCGGATGTAACTGTATCTACCATTATCCTGGATGATGATTCTTTTGCTGTGGGTAAATCAATAATTGAGGTGGATTTGCGAAAAATAACAGGAGTCACCCTTATTGCTCTAAAAAGAGGGGAAGAGATTATCGAACATCCTTTACCTGAAACAAAATTCCAGAGTAATGACATCGCTTATATTCTCGGGAATCAGGAACAGATTAAATTGGCTACCAGATTATTTAAGGGTGAATCTTAAAACAAAGTTGCCAATGTTACTTTGTTTAATCAAATCCGTAACTTTTTTTGAATAGGCTATGGTCTATGCATATCATGTGTTAACGGATAAAGGTATGCCTATTCTATCCACTGTAGTGTTCTTTTACGATCAGGGTTAATTCCTGTTCCCCTTCAGCAAACAAAGACCCCTCGTAGCGGATGGAGTGTTGCAGACGTATCTGTTGCAAATTACGTGTTTTCCCCGTAGGGGATATGGAATTATTGACCGGCCAATGGTGTATTCTATTATTTAAAACGGTTTGGAAGCCTAAGTGTTTCATCCTTTGTATGACCAAGATAAAAAAACACATTGGCAATACGGATGCCGTTATGACATTTACATGGCGTACTTTAGAATCCGTCAGTTGATGGATAAAGGGCTGAATCCCAAAATCAACTCGGGTCAGGCGATGAGGTTGTTCCTAATGTCATAAAGAAGCGCTCGCATAGTCAGATCTGGCTTTGGTTTAAATCAGGACACAGGTGTTATTGGTGTAAAGAGCAGCCACATGGTTACTGAATGAACGGCCAGTACGAGACCCCTATCCGCCAACAGACGTATGGATTGAGAGGGGCAGTGGCGGGATTACAATCCCGTCACTCCGTTAGCACCCGTTTATTTCATTTGTGTCAGTACTTTTTCCAATATTAAATTAAATTCGGTCGGCTTTTCTATCATGGGATAATGTCCGGTGGCAGCGATGGTTTCCACTTGAAAACTAGTTTTACAATGAGTATTAAGCCCGGTTTCGTTGGTTGGAAAACCGTCACTGTTTATTAAGAATAACTTATAATTAAGCTGTTCCAGTCTTTGTGCGTCGGTAGAGGTGTATTGGATGTGGTTCATAAGTGTTCCATAGCCAATAACAGAATCGCTATTTGCAAAATCAGTTTTTACTCTGTCTTTCACTTCCTCTGAAGTTGTGGGGTGAAAAAGCATTAAATCGGCATAGACAGGTGCTGCATTTTTAAAATCCGTTTCAAGTCTTGGAAGAAAATCAGTCATTTCTTTCATTTGTTCTGGCGTAAATTCAACGTCAATGAGCTTGAAATTGTCAACGCCTACAATGCCTGCTATTTTTGGATTGTTGGTTAATGCTGTTTGTAACATAATTTCGCCTGCCATAGAATGTCCAATGATTACCACATTCTTAAGGTTCAGAGTGTCAATAAATGCTGTTACATCCTTGGCATATTCTTCAATTGTCCAGTTGCTTCTTTGGGCTTTTGATTTGCCAAAGCCCGGCAGGTCAATGGCGTAAACAGTGTAATTTTCAGAAAAGTATTCTACTTGATTTTTCCAATACGTTCCGTCAATACACCAACCGTGCAAAAACAGAATGGTTGTGTCGCCTTGGCCTTGTTGAAAATAATTGATTTCAACTTGTTTGTCTCTGATTGTGATTTGTTTTGCGGTCATTCGTTCTGGTGTTTGTGCCTCGCTTACCCGTCCTGAAAGGGAAGCAACGACGAGGAGTAAAAGTGCTTTTATATTCATTTTTGTTTGAATTTGAAGCAAAGATAAATGGCACATAGGACAGCCCTTTGTCAGGGGTTTAAAATAGTCTTTTTGAACGTTCCTCTAAATAGTGTTCAATGCTGAAAGCCTTGTCGGGTTTGAAATGAGTGTGTTGTAATTTGAGTTCTTTTATTCTGTCAAGGCGAAACTCTCTTATTTCTTGTCGTAACTCACAAAAGGCAATCGTTGTCCAAACAGCACCACTGAAATATACTGCACACGGGTGGATGATGCGTTCTGTTATTTGCTCTTCCCCTCTTGCCTGGTATTTTATTTTCAGTTTTTCACTTTCTGTAATTGAATGCTGGATACGGTCTAAATACAAACTGGTCGGTGCCCAAGGTTTTTGAAACCCGATTCTTGAATTTAAAAATTCCAATTTGTCTTTGTCCTGGTGGGATAAAACAGCTTTTATTTTTAAAAGGGCAGATTCGTAATTTTGTTTTAGAGAATCTTCGGTATGGTAGTTTAAGATTTTACTTGTGGTTACCATAGCTCTCGCTTCTTCCATAGTGAACATTACCGGTGGCAACCGATAGTCTTCCACTAAGAAATAGCCCTTTCCTTCGGCTTCGCCAATTGGAACACCGGCCAGTCTTAATGTTTGAATATCTCTGTAAATGGTTCTGTTGGTAACTTCAAATCGTTTCGCTATTTCACGAGCAGTTGTCAGTCGTTTAGATTGAAGTTGTAGGAGTATGCTTGTTAGTCTGTCCAGTCTGTTCATTTGTCCTATTGGGATTCACGCAATGGCGGCAATGGTAAATTGTATGATTAGTAGTAGTTTGCGTGGCTCTTTACTGTCGCGCCGTTACAATTTGCAAGCGGACTATAACCTTTGAATTTACTACTGTCACGCCTGTTTAGTATCTGCATTGTTGGTCTGTCGTGCTTTATTTTTTCTTTATAATATACATACAATATTTAGTCTCTGATTTATGTCCAGATTCTTTATCCTCATATTTGTAAATCAACGAAGAATCATTTAATATGTCAAAATCAATTCCAGAATTATCAATCGTGTCTTTAAGAATCTTTACTTTTTTTCCTGTGTCCTGAATGCAAATACAAATCAGTCCGTTTTTATTTATCCGATTTGCAATCTTATCAATTAACGCAGTCTCTTTTTGTTTGTCTCGTTTCTCAAAGTGTAACATTGAATCAAGCAAAACAATGTCAAAATCCGGGTAATTGTCAAATGCGTAAATGTCCCCGACTAAGCCGGTTAATTTTAACCCTTCTCTTATTGAAATTGAGTTCATTTGGTCAATGCCGACCTTGGAATTATCAATTCCTGTCACCTCGTATCCAAGGCCGGCTAAGGAAATTGAATCCCGACCTTGTCCACAGCCTAAATCAATCAGTTTACCCTTGGGCTCATATTGTTTAAAAAAATCAATCAACTCAGCATATGCTTCTCCAAATAAGGCTTCTGTTTCGTAATAGGTATCGTAATCTGTCATGTCATTTATCTAAAGTTTGTCAACTGTTTAAGCTGCCCCGCAGGCTGCTCAGAGTCCTATTTTAGGAACGACCATTACACTTAATCGTTTGAAGCAAAGAGGGTATTTACCTCTAAGTGAAATCTACCAACAAATCAATCCCATAAAACGTGATTCGTTATTCCCCACAACTTGGTGAACCGCCCAGTACGAGACCCGTATCCGCCTGTTGGCGGATGGTGTGAGAGGCGCAACGTGAGTTTATAATGGCTCACGTCCGTCTACTCGATTGGAATTAGTTTATTTATATTTATACTTAGTCATTCTTTTGTCACCTGTCTTTAGCAAGATTCCACTATCAACAGCTTCTTTCAGGTCTCTACTTGCTGTAGCAGATGAAATTTCTTTGTTATGTCTTAAATAATCTTGTCTGGTAAAATATTCTTCTCCAATTATTAATTTGTATGCATTAATTCGATCTATGCCAGTAAAGTTTACATTTTGGCTATTTAATAACTCTTCCAATGCATCATTTATTATTGAAAGCATATATTCAATAAAGATGGTTGAACTACCTTGGCTATCTGACCTTCCTAACACATTATAATAATCGCTTTGTCTTTCTTTTATTAGAGTTTCCATTGGAAGAAATTCAAATACTGGAGAATATTCTTTCAAAATTAGTGTTTGCCATAATCTTCCCATTCTACCATTCCCATCAACAAATGGATGAATGAATTCAAATTCATAATGAAAGACACAACTTTTTACCAATATTAAGTCATCATCATTTTTAAGATAATCGAATAAGTCTTTTAGCAAATAGTAGACTAAATCACCAGGAGGTGCAACATGTGCTACTTCATCACCTTTCACAATACCAACACTGGATCTTCTCAATTCTCCTGCTTGGTCAATAAGCCCTTTCATTAATATTGAATGAGCGTTACAAAGCGACTCTAAGGAATATACGTCAAATTCATTTAGTTTTGAATATAATGAAATGGCATTTTTAACTTCAAGAATATCTTTTTGGGGTGCTAGTACTCGCCTATTATTTATCAGGTCAGTAATCTGTTCAATTGTTAATGTATTACCTTCTATTTCTAATGACGATTGAATAGTTTTAATTCGATTTTTCTTGCGTAATTCTGTTGGTGGCTTTATTAATCGTGCTGACTTTATTTCTCCTATCTTTTCAGATATAGATGAAATAAGTTTAAGTATAGAATTTGTTATTTCGTATGGAGGTTTCATAATGTTGCAATTTTGATAATATCATATGATACTATCAAAGGTAACTGTTCGATTTAAATTTCCATTGGTTTCAGGGGAAAATAAACCCTAACTGTCTGTGAAATGAAACGTTGCGCGCTTCGAAGTACTATCTTATTAAACTGCTAAGCCGTTGATTAAATGTTATTTCGTTCAAATATACTCCTATCTGCGCAACGGTTTATGACCACTTGTGTGTGCCCTACATGAGCAGCAACGCACCCACACCCGAAGTTGTTGAAAGAGTTTAAAAATACAACTTATTCTTAACCGTTTGGGCATGGAACAAGGGATGGCCTATGCATGGGGTCGCACACGAATAGCCTGTTCCGCTTTTGGCGGAAGGCGCATGGGCTGTTGCACAAAGTCCCATTTTAGGAACTGCTATCACCGTTAAACGTTTGAAACAAAGAGGGTATTTACCTCTAAGTGAAATCTACCAACAAATCACGCCTGTTAGACGTGATTCAATATTTCCCACAACTTGGTGAACCGCCGTATATGTTCCTTACATTGAAATGTCAGTGGACATATGGATTTAAAGGAATGGACGTAGCACCCGTAGCCGCCTGCTGGTGGATGGTCCCGCCTTATGGGATAAATAGTGAAAGGTGCACTGGTGGTCAATCGGCTGTCAGCCACCTATTCGATGGTAAGCCGTTTTAATTTCATCTAAATTGTTTTGGTTTTAGTTTGCTACTTGCATTTTCTCTGATTTCTGAAATTCTTTTTTGTCGTGTCTCTTTTCTTTTAGCTGATACAACCCAATGCAATAGAATCTTTTTATCTGACTTACTGAGACTATCAAAATATTCCATTGAACTTTCGTGATGTGCCAATTCTTCTTTTAAATCCTCCGGAACTATTAGCGCTTCAACTTCATCTAAAATTGTCCAAGAACCATTTTCTTTTGCAATTTCAATGCTTTTGTATCCTTCCTTTTCCATAAGTTCTTGGTCTATTAAGTTTTCCACTTTATTCTTATTTATCTTAGACCAATTACTTATAGGGTTTCGTTTGCTGAAGTATTGTTTATACTTCTCAGAGTCTATTGTTTTTTTTGTACTGTCAATCCACCCAAAACATAATGCTTCATCAACTGACTCAGACCAACTTAAGTTGTGGTCAGGAGACTTCTTCTTATATAGGATAAGCCAAACAGCTTCTTTCTTAGTATGGTTTAGTTTAAGCCACTTTCTCCAATCATTTTTGTCCATTGGACAGAATTCTTCCACATGTTTCAACTTCAATTTGTATTTTTTTTGTGGCTAAGATATAGTTTTAATTTCTGCTATTTCTTTTAATTTGCGCGTTAGTTAGAGAGATTAATCGTAATGGCTTACAACGTCTTGCCACATGAAATGGCCCGGTGCGGGATGCCAATTCTCGTAACCTTTGCGTTTGTCCGAGCGGGCTTCCAAACCTCCAAACCCCTACTCTGCCAGGGTTGTTTTATGGCGGTTTGTTAGCTGCTGGCTTTTCTACTTAAACCCTCGCGCAGCGTTATTTTACAAATCTTTATATGCATACATTTTATCTTGTCCAGATTCACCTAAAAATAATTCCATTTTATTATCTGCCGGCATAAATACTACATCAGGAATGTTTGATGTTCCAACGTCTAAATATTTTAGTGTTACACTATCTGATGTATTCTTTAATTGATGTACTCCCTTTTCACCAGCCGGAAATCTTAAAACGTCGCCCGACTTAACTTTTAATACTTCACTTTCAGTTAGTACTTCTCCATGGCCCTCAATAATATAGAAAACTTCCTCGTTGCAAGTATGATAATGATGTGGCCAATTGGCTTTTCCCGGTGGAATTTCATATATATCGCAATACAATTTATTGATGTGTTCATCATCAATTATTCTTTTTCTATTATGTGCTATATCTTCAGCTTTCGACCAACTATCCCACGCTACTTCCTTTTCGTTTATTTTCAAAGTTCTATGCTTCATAATACGGTGTTTTTTGATCTTAAATTTTGCCTCATTTGGTAACTACTCAGGTTACCCAATGGGTTTTGTAACGTTTTTTTTCAGGATTATATATGTTTCGCGCAAATTTCGCAAAGATTATCGCAAAAGTCGCAATGAGCTTATTACGGATCCTTAGCGCTTTTTGCGTTTCTTTGATTTTGTGATCTTAGCGTGAAAGGTTCAATCCTAAAACAGAAGTCATCAAGAGTATAAACTACCTGAGTAGTTACAGTCAATCAACTCAGCATATGCTTCTCCAAATAAGGCTTCTGTTTCGTAATAGGTATCGTAATTTGCCATATCAGTTATCTAAAAATTGTCAACAGTTTAAGTTGCCCCGCAATTGCACAAAGTCCAATTTTAGGAACAACTATCACCGTTAAACGCTTGAAGCAACGAGGGTATCTACCTCTAAGTGAAATCTACCAACAAATCACTCCCATAAAACGTGATTCGTTATTCCCCACAACTTGGTGAACCGCCCAGTACGAGACCCGTATCCGCCAGCAGGCGGATGGTGTGAGAGGCGCAACTTGAGTCTATAATGGCTCACGCCCGTCTACTCGATTGTATGCCGTATTTATTCAAATATTTCATTCTCTAATTCTTTATAAATACTTGTCTCTGGTGTTATTAATGGAACAATTGTATCTCTAAAAAATGCGTCTTTTGTATTTCCACAACCATTTAATTGTAATATCCTTTTTAGTTCTACATAAATATTTCCAGATGCAGACTTTACATCATCAGTCGGATTATTTCTAATTATGCTCTCTTGAATCTTTTCCTGCTTTGCGTTAATACATTCTTCATACTTATCTTCCTTGCCATATTTAATACAAAGCTTTCTAATAATTTCATCATCCAAAAGATAACTTTCAATATGTCTTTTCTTTAGAACTTTTATGTTTTTTGATGTTAACTCTTCGATTTCTCCAACAGATTTATCATCTCTATCAATTAGCTTAATAACTTCTGAATTATTAAGTAGTTTTGTAACGACCTGAATACTTGCATTATCAGCATTCTCGAATTCTGTAGCCGAGCCAATTGAAATAAATGAAGTGTCAGGATATTTAGAGTCAAATATTCTAGCAAACACCTGAGCATCAAAATCTTTATATTTTCTACCTTTAGATGTTCCCTCACAAAAAACAATCCGTGCTGGTGAAATCAATTTTGAAAAGTCTGCTAACGCAAGTTCTGTGAATTTTTTCCACAATGGTTTATCAATACTACTTGGTGAAATAACTACTTGCTCGTCTAAATCAAGATTATCAAAATCTAAAAATATAACACTACCTGGAAATTGCTGTTCTAGTTCTCTAGCCTTATTTAACATACCAATTGAATGAGTAGTAAGCCATAATTGCGAGGTTTCAGGTATTAGATTATATATTTCCTCAAGTAATGATGCTTGTAAGCGAGTATGAATATGCGCCTCAGGTTCATCAATGCAAAATACACTATCTGGAAAACTTGTAGATTTAATAATCATATCAAGTATAATATCAAAAACAGATTTCTCTCCACTTGAAAGATTTTTATAATGAAATTCTTTAGAAGTTCCTTTATCAAAATAGAAACTACCATTACCCAATGGGTCTCCAATAGAACTAAGAATCAGGTCATCAAAAATGTGATTTACTGAATCTCTTATTCTTCCTATTAATTCTTCTCTTAAATCTTCAACTGATTTGTTATCATTTTTTTTGTTATAAACGCCCGAAAGTGTCTGCGAAATTAAGCGTTGATAATTGTCGGAGACCGTTACATCGTTTTCAGATAAGGTATTAAATTTAAAATCTGTCGGGTCAGCTTGTTTCTTTAACTGCGTTATGGTAAAATCAGTTTCATTTCTATAAGCAGTTCTAAAATAGAATTTTCCCCTTAAATTTTTTTGAGAGGGATTATCTATATCGTGCAACTTAATATCAACTAGATTTTCATACCAGCTATTGGGTGATTTATTTGAAATGTCTTTTAAATGAAAAGATTCATTTGATTTTAGTGTCCCTAAGCCTCTTAAATTATACCAAAAATAAAATGAATCAAAAAGTGAAGATTTCCCACTGCCATTTGGTCCAATTACTAAAACCAACTTAGCTGAACTGGGTAAATCTTTTATTTTAAAGTCTGTAAATCGCTTATAATTTTTGATTGTTATCTCTGAAATTCTCATGGGTACTAATCTTTTTTATATGGCATACAACGGTTCGGCCATATGAAGTGGCCCGATTTACGTGTGGTATATTCGCTTTCTTGTTTGTGCTAAGGCTCGCGCGGGAGCAAAACTCCCAATCCCCACCAAAGCCAGGGCTACTTTATGATGGCTTGTTGGCACCAGTTATTCAATTGTATGGTTTACATTATCTTCGATTTCTCCTTCTTGAATCCATGCTAGTTCTAGCAAGGCTTTATCTGCTGCATGAGGTTCAATTTCCCATGTAACAGTAAGGATTCCTTTATGGTCTCTTAATTCCTTTAATCCAACTACTTCAGAGTTTTTCTTTATAAACTCAACTACATCTCGTAATCGTTGAAGTCTCCATGGTTCTTCTTCTTCTCTATTAGCTGATATTTTAATACCTGCTACATATTTATTGAATTTTGAAACATAAACACTCTTTATTTCCTCTATAGAATCATCCTTTAGATTAGTATTGAAAAACACTTTTGATTTTTCAATAAATTCTTGTGTCGAATACATCCAAAACTTCAGGTCTGAAATCTCTTCTATTTCATCAATAAGTTCAGGTCTTGGTGAAATTGGTTTTCGATTTTTATCAAGTACCCACCAGTCTTCCTTAAAATCATCAACAACAAATAATACTGGTTTCTTATTATCTGAAACATATTCCAATATTTGTTTCCAGATTATTAAATCTCCGAACTTTTGAAATCCAATTTTATTGTTATCGTCTTTATATCCAGGTGGAATAGAATGTCTATAACGAAATTCTCCTTCTTTAATAATTTCGGTTATTTGACTATATTTCATTGGAGCTCCAAGTATAAACCACTCTTTAATTAGATTAAGAATCTTATCATTCTCAGAATAGCTGTTAAGTTCTTTTATTTTTTGAGAAATCTCCTTTTCAAACTTACTTTTGAATAAATCTAATTCTTTTTTATAATTTGATACTAATTCAGAATCTACTATTGGATGTTTGTCTGAAAACTTTAACTGATTTTCTATTTGATTGAAATTGTTTGTAATATTTTTCAGGTTATTTTTCAAACCTTCATATTTATTTACGGCACTGTTTATTGGTTTATGCCTATTGTTTATATACTCATACCTGACGTTAAAAGGAATCCAAAGCCTATTTTTTAGTTTATCGAAAATAGTACCGACAATATCATCAATTGTTTCTTCTGAATAATCATAAAAATTTAATATTGATGACGTGTCAAAGATTACGCATGCTTCCTCCCATAATTCTTTCTCTTCAATGTCAGATATGTTATACTTATGAATTTCCATGTGTGTAATGTATTAATTGGTGCCAACGATGGCGGTATGAAATCGTTGGGGATTGCGGGCTACTTTCCTGTCAAGTTGCACACCGAACTTGATGCGTGGTAGAATGTTTGCATAACCACTTAAACCCCAATGTTTTATACCGCGTGTTACCTGCTGGCTTTATTTCGTCTCTCTTTCTCTTCTCGATATAGAAATCCAAAATCTCTTCTTAATTCCTTTCTAAAATTTCTTTTTGCCTCTTCAATATTCTCAATTTGTTTCTGAGAATAAGCATCTTGCTCTGCTGGATTTTTCATTAATAAATCTCTAAGAATAAAATAACTATCACGGCACTCCACCGAAATTATTATATTAACTACACCACACTTCCATTTAATAAGTTCTTCTTTTGCAATTTTAAGCTTTTCCAAATCATATTTATTACCTTTTTCTTTGATTATATTGTCAGTAATATCAAAAGCTTTAGGATAATATTCTAATCTTAAATCATAAAGTTTCCCTGTTAAGTTTCTGTTATTGGATTTATCTAGTTGCTCTTGTTGAAATCTTTGATTTCTAAAAAACTGAAATAAAGTTATTAATGATAAAACCAAAGCTGTTAAAGCTGCAACGATAGATGGCGTAAAAAATTCTGACATATTATTTTAGGGCTTTATTTACTTTCTGAATTAATCCTTTCCAATTCTCTATTTCGGCATCTGTTAAATCGCTTGCTTTATTGTTCCTAGACCATTTCACATATGCTTTTGCCATTTTATATTTAGAAAAATCAGAAATTTCGTTTGAGAAAATGTCAATGATTGAACGATTTGGTTGAGAAGTAGCTATTGACGTAACATCCTTGCCATATAAGTCCTTAGCTATTACTATTAAAGTTTCTTTTAACAAATCTTCAATCTCAGGTTTAATAGTGCCATTAGTAAAATCCTTTGTTCTAAGAATATTTTTATTACCTAATGTATGAACTAAATTCTCTTGTTGAGCAGCTTGGTCTCCTGCAGCATCAGAGTCTAAAAGTGCTGCAACTTTTAAATTATGAGCAAAAAGAATTGTTGCATAATAAACAACCTTTCCTGCAGAATTTGCAAAAACTAAAGCTATTTTATCATTCAATTTTTCAATTTTAGCCTCTTTAAGTAATTGAGAAGTAGCTTCTAAGTACCAGTAATCTGTTATGCCTTCTAAAATCAAATTACGCTTCTGAGTAAAAAGACTTTGTGCCAAATCATAACCGAAAGCCTCTTGTAAAGGTAATAATCCAGCTGGGTCGCTTGATGAAATTGTGGTATGTACTTTTGTTCCTTCTCTTCTGCTTTTTAATTCAACAACCTTAACTATATCCAATTCATCTGGTCCTACTAAGAATGGTGAATGAGTGGTATAAATTGTTTGGTTTTTTTCTGCAAGTCTTGAAATTGTGCCTCTAAAATCTCTTTGTTTTAAACCATGTAAACTCATGCCTGGTTCATCTAATAATAGTATTGCATTTTTATGTTTATCCATCGCTTCAGCAAAGAACACAACAAAAAAAGAAACAAGCCATTGAAAACCTTCTGAGCGTTGGTCGAGTTCAATATCCACACCCAAATCATCTTCAACAACAACTTTAAGATATTGACCATCTGCAGTAACTTTTAATTTATCAGCCTCTGGTCTATCTGGATTTGGCATCCAAACAGTCCTAATTTCATCTGAAAGTCTTACACTAGCAGCATTTAATTGATAACTTCGACTATCAAGTTTGTCTTTATATTCTCTCAAAGCTTTAGTGTCATTAATATTAGGACTTTGAGTATTTCCCAAGTTTGCAAGTTCTCTCGCAGTAAACCCTAAAAGCTTTAGTAAACATAAATTCCCATAATCGTAATATTCATCATCTAAAATATTTTTTTCAGTTCTTTGAGCAAGGTGTTCAAGATGAATGGATGGTTTTACTTTAAAGTAATTATTAAAAAGTATAAACACAGGGGTTCTTGAACTAAGAATTTCTAAAACCTCATTAATTTTTTCATTAAAACAAATTTGCTTGAGTAATTTCTCATGACGCTCTTCTTCTTTTATATTCTCTTCATCAATAAGTGCAAAATGAGAATCTAAAAATGTTTTTAATTTTATGGTAATATCATCAGAAATTAATTTGTATTCAGACCATCCAGAAGTAATTTCACCATATAAGACACTCGGTTTTTTTGTTTCGTCCTCTGGGTTGTCAATTATATACTGCTTATCTAAATGAGCAACCAGACGAGCAAAATCATTCTTTACATCTTTAAAGTAGATTTTAGATGGAGCGTTTTCTAATTTGTGATATTTCTTATTATCAATGTTGGTATACTTGATGTAGACACAATCTTTAAATTCAATTGGCAATAATTCAATATCCTCTTTATCAAGTTGAAAATATCCCGTTACAACAGTAACATCGCTTGGGTCAACTTTTTTAGTGGAAATGTCATTATACAAAGAACGTGGATAATCACGTAAAGTATCAAAACCACTAATATCAGATGGTTTATTTAATTGTTGAAGTGCTTGAAGAATAACTGTTTTACCAGCTTCATTGGGTCCTACCATGATAGTTTTCAATGCTTCAATCTCAAATTCTCCAGTATCAATAATACTCCGATAATTTTGTACTCTTGCTTTATGTAATTTCATATTGTTAGTTTTATGTAGTATGCGTCTTTAAGCTTGCAGGTAACGTTTTTGAATAGACCATGGTCTATACATTTCATTTGTATCTGGTTGAAGGTGTCTATAAAACACCAAATAGGTGATTTATGAACACCTATTATGTTATTTGTCTATTTGTTTGGTCTCGGTCATGGTTGGTCTTGTTTTTGCTACTGCCGCTAAAAATACCTTTTACCCGGCAAAAAAAATATCCATTTTCGGCAAAAGTAAGGGACGATGATAATAATTAGCACTTTATTTTGGTTTCACCGGCTCTTATCGTAATGTATCAACACTGGCACCTGGTTAGGTGCAATTCCCCACTGCACTTTCTAAAGGGCTATTCACGTTAAATTCCTTCAGGATTTATAAAAACCACGAATGTGGTTTAAATGTGTTTGCCTGGGGCTTAAGGCACAAGCCTGCACGATGATTATTTCTCCACTGCTTTAGAATGGCGTCTGATTCAAATAGAATGCCAGGTGGATGCTGAAACTTCTGAATTTCATACGGCTTTTGTTTTCGCGATGAGAGCGGTCGAAGTATTGCTCCGGGAAGATAGCCTCAAAGTAATCCTTTGCAGGCGTTTTTTTCCATATACGGTGGTCAACCACGGCACTTTACCCATCCAGCGCCACATACCAACTCTCGCTCACCGCCGTCTCGGCCGCATTGCGGAAGGCGATCCACACATCGGGCGGGCAGTGCCCCTCAAACAAGTTGCTGTCCCAGAGAAAGCGGCCCTGGTGACGCCGTACGCCGGTCATGTGGTAGTAGCCCTGGTCGTAATAGGGATGGGTGGCAAAGAAGATAAAGGTATCGTCGGGGGCGCTGTGTGCATGGGTGAGCGCCGTATCCCACTCCATGAGGAAGCCCTGGCTGACCCGTTGGATGGTGACCTGTGCCGGTAAGCCGATGGGGCCCATGCTCAGGCGCGCCTGGCTTTTATCAATGGCCTGCGCCGGATAGGTACCCGTGAGGCCATGTTTCAGGTTATAGGACGATGCATTTTGGTAGGCCTGGCCTTCGCTGCCGCTCAGCTTAAAGGTCTGGCGCAATACTTTTTTGAAGGGCGCCAGGAAGCGGTTGACCACCTTCAGCCGCTGCCGTTGGGTCAGTTGGGCGGGCGATTGCCGGTCGCGGTAGGCTACCGGGCGGGTGCGTACGTAGGTGTGGCCATCGACCTGGTAAAAAATCAGATCGTCGATGGTGCCGGAGAAATCCCGGAGGAGTCGGTTTTTAGTGCGGGGCATAGGTTAGGGGCTTCAGGTTACAAGTCTCAGGTTATAGGTACTTCGGTTTCCGGTTATAGTCAGTAAACAATGTGCTATGCATTATGCGATAGAGTTGCTGTAATGGTAATGTTTATGTAAGTTATACATTACTCTTGTTAAAGTCAAGTCAAATAGGGCTTAAGTGCACTTTAACCCGACTTTGACCCGACTTTGATGCAACTTTAACCCGGCATTGGCAGACAGGGAGAGGCCTGCCAGATGCGGAGAGGCCCGGCCGGACCGGCCATATTGAAGAATGGGAGAGGGATCTATCGGAACAGGCGTAGGGGCAGGCGGTGCCGGCGGATGTTCAGGGTGTTGCAACAGGGCACAAAAATACCCCGACATGTGACCATGTCGGGGCGCTCATTACCATTACCCGGGTTAAACAAATTTAATTTAATAGTCTTTCATCTTCTGCAATATTACCCGGCAGGTCGGTTGCTTTAATCACAACGCGCGAGCCGGTGACCTGTGGATTATCCTGGGTAGCGGTATACAACCAGTGTAATCCGGTTTCCATTGGCAGGGCAGTACCCTGCTCCACCAATGTGCCTTCGGGATTATAGATTTCCACCTTCACGGCATCCACCTTAAAATCATCGTAGGCACGCACTTTAATTATACTTCCTACAGCACCCGTGTATTCACTGAGGTTAATCTCATTGATTTCAGGTGCATGGAAAAAGTCGGTCACAGCTACCAGGTAGCTGTTCTTAGCATGGGTGGTATCAGCTTTGTTCTGATACTGTTCCCGTATGCTGTCATCCTTCAATGCCGCTTTGGCATAGATGGTAGCCAGCAAGAAGCGTTCGCGAACTACTTTTTGTTTATCCGTTGGTTCCCTGGTTATAGTGGGGGCTACGGCAACTACCGTTTCCTCGCCATAACTGCGAAACACCATAGAACCACCAACAGTCCCACTGAGGCCTTTGGTGAATATATTAGACCTTACTTTGGCCATAATATGATCGTTTTATGGGTAATGATAACGTATAATAAAAGTTAAGAAGTAAAAATTTAATAATCAATAAGATTTTGGATAATTGTTAGTTTTTTTTCAAGGCCGCTGAGCCATCGGTTTTCCAAGGTCAACCTGATGGCCCGGAATCAGTCCTCACCTGGTCCTGCCGAAGGGGGCAAGTCCGGTGAGATAACCATTTATTTTTAGGTTCATCCGGGAGATGCGTCGATTTATTCCAGTTCCATTAGAATTCAACCCGCTTCCGGGCTGTGCTATTATCCCATCATCATCCCCGGGTTATCACCCCGGGCCATTATTGTATCACCACTTCGTGGTTGGTGATATTAAACAGTATATGCCTGAAAAGGAATGGCCCTTTCTTGATGAAATGGATCCCATAAGCATCAAATAACTGCCGCAGGCCGGGATAAACACCAGTAAAAACCTGGGGTGTTGCAAGATGAAAGAACGCCTGTGAAGTTCAATTTTCAATACTAACTACTCATCTCCCGGAGAAACCTCATTGGGTCAGTAGGTCAATGGGAAGATGGTCTGTAAATAAGAATCCGCCAGGGGCATATCACCCCTGACGGATCACTTTATTGTGAATGGATTAATTCAATCCCAGACTCTTAATGTAGGCTTCATTGTTGGACGGACGACCCAAGAAGGTCTCCACAGCAGCCATGATATCCTTTTGCTGACCGTTGGCCAGAATCAGTTCCCGAAAGCGTTTGCCGGTAGCGGGATCGGTGAGGCCATTTTTCTCAAATTCGGTAAACATGTCCTGGGCATAGACTTCAGACCATAAATAGCCGTAGTAATACACCGGGTGTGTGTTGATGTGAATCCAGCTGGCCTGGGGATGGGTGCCGTCCACATAGATGGACATGACGCCCATCTCGGCATCAATCTTTTTCCACAGCTCATCGGTATCCAGAGCTTCCCCGGGATTGTATTTATCGTAGAGGTTCATGTCGTAAAAACAGTTGCGCAGCGACGACAGTGCGTAATACCCGGAGGATACATTTTTAGCTTTCACCATGTTGTCGAACAACTCTTTGGGGAGTACTTCACCCGTTTCGTAATGTTTGGCAAAGGAGCTAAGCATCTCATAATTCATGGTCCAGTTCTCAAAAATCTGGGACATGGACTCAATGAAGTCGGTCTTCGAACTGGCTTGCAAGGCAAATTCACCGGTATAGGTCAATCCATCAATGATGTGGCCAAACTCGTGAAACAAGGTATTGAGTTCTTTAAAGCTCAACAGGGATGGCAAGGTCTCGGTGGGACTGGTAAAGTTACCCAGCAGCATGTTAGTGGGTACTTCGAGTCCTGCTTCCGTCATTTTACCGGCTTTTAAGCCAACGCCATAAAACCAGGATTCTTTGTTGGGTCTTGGGAAGAGGTCTAAGTAGAAACGGCCGACTAACTGTTCTCCTTCAAAGACTTCATACATGTCCACATCTTCATGCCACACCGATGCGTCGGCTACTTTGGTGAATGTCAGGTTGAATAACTCGGAATAGATGTCCAGCACCCCTTTCAGACACTGTTCAATGGGCAGGTAAGCTCTGAGGGCTTCGTGGTCTACCTGGTATTGGGTTTTTAAGATTTGATTGGTGTAGTAGGAGATGTCCCATACTTGTAAAGGACTTGTATGGCCCTCTTTCTTTTTTAACGAACTCAACACGGCCACGTCTGTTTTGGCTTTCCCTTTGGCGCGGTCGGCCAGGTCGTTGATAAAGGCCCAGACCGTTTGGGGATCTTTGGCCATTTTAGGATAGAGGTTATAGGTGGCATAGCTCTCGTATCCCATGATGTTGGCCAGGGCATGACGTTTTTGCACCAACTGATCCAGAATGGCCAGGTTGGTGTCGGCGGCCCGGTTGGTAAACTTCAAATAATACGCTTTACGGGTTGCTTCCACTTGAGCATTACTCATCACGGGTCCGTTGGTGGCATTCATCACGGGTATTTCGTAACGGTTTTCAGCCACCCGGTAAGTGTTCTTAAAGTTCTCAGGCAGTCCTTCGGCGCCGGCTTCATCCAGCACCAACACCTCGGCCGCACTGTTCATGTTATTGGAGTAATCCGACGTATGCTGGCTGATTTCTTTGGTCAGTGCCAGGTATTGCTCCCGTTTATCTGTTTCCAGGTTCACCCCCGATTGCTCGAAGCTTAGGATCAGGTCATCCACCAGGCGTTGGCGGTTTTCTTTCAATTGTGCATATTCATCCGAAGCTTTCACCCGCACCATTTGGTTGAACAGGGCTTTGTCGGAATAGACGGCGGTGGATAACGAATCCAGCAATTGATAGGCTGCCAGGCCATTGGCGCGCGACAGGGAATCGGGTGATACCCAATACATCATAAAACAATTGTTGGAGGCGATGTTCATCGCATTGATGATGTCATCCATGGCGGCAAAGACCGAATTGAAAGTCGGGGCTTCTGTTTGCCTGATTTTTTCGAAGGCCTGGGAAGCCTGATTCAGGGTGATATCGGCATATTCCTTGATGTCATTGGCCGATACATTGGCGTAATCAACCGGCGCATTTAATTCGGTCAGAAACGGATTCTTTGAAGGGATACTCCCTTCGTTGCAACCTAAAACGAGAGCCATTACAATTAGATAATAGAGTGATTTCATAATTTTCCAGAATATGGTTTAAAATGAATTTTATATTTTATGGTGCAAGATAGTAAATGTTAAGATGGTTAATGGGATGTGAGGATGATGATTAAAATCACAAGAGGGTTATTGCAAAGGTGTATTTAGCAAGTGGGCTACATCAGTCTATGTCCCCTGTACTTCGGACAAAAGGATCCACAGATTACTCTGATTATCACAGTTTTTTCAACCGCAAATGGCGCCAATTAACGCGAATGCATGACCCCGAAGGGGTAAAATAAGAATAGCCCGGGGTGGAACCCCGGGACAATAAGTGATGAAAGAAGAGGCGCAATCAGAAGGTGGTTGGCAGCAGAGGTTCCCATGCGCCGCCCGTGAATGGGATGGGTGGCGTGTTATTTTGATATACTTGTCCACAGATAACTCAGATTATCACGGATTATTTAACCGCAAATGGCGCCAATTAACACGAATGCATGACCCCGAAGGGGTAAAAGATCCAATTTGCAACACCGCATTCTACGACACTTCATCCGCTACGCGGAATCTGCTTATGAACTGTGAATTCTTACCTGATGCTTAGTTCACCATGCTCCAGATGGTATACCCCCCTGAAAGGTTATGTAATTTCTCAAAGCCATTTTGTTGCAGAATGAGGAAGGCCAGGTAACCGCGCAATCCTTTGGCACAATACACATAGGTGGTTTTGTTTTTATCCAGCTGATGCAGGTTGTTACGCAAGGTATCTACCGGTATTTCCAGGGCGCCTTCAATCTTACCAAGGGTGCAAATCTCGCCGGGCGTACGTACATCCAGTAGCTGGTAATCCGCGCTATCTTCCCTGGCAATGATCGCTTTAAGCTCTTCCACACTCACTTCGCTGTAGTTGGCATGCAAGGCATTGGAGGACACATAACCCGATACCACCACCGGGTCCTTGGCCGGTGAGAAAGGGGGTGCATAAGCCAGGTCTAATTTGGGAAGATCGGATATTTTCAGTTTGGCATAAATGGCGGTACTCATCACGTCGATGCGTTTATCCACGCCATGCTCACCGAAGATCTCACACCCCAGGATGGTCCCGTCTTGTGGTGCATAATAGGTTTCAATGATCATTTCTTTCTGATTGGGATAATAACCCGGTGTGGCCCCAGCCAGAATTAAGTTGGTTTTAAAGGCAATGCCTTTCTGATTCATAAAGGCCGGGTTCATCCCCGTACGCGCCAAAGTCTTTTCAAACACTTTCACGATGGCTGTTTTATACCCACCGGCAAAAGTATCCGTTCCACCGGCGGCATTTTGTCCGGCCGTGCGTCCCCCTTTGTTGGAGTGCGTCCCTAAAGGCAGGTAATCATATTCACCGGTTTGAATATTTTTGATACTGGCACAATCGCCGGCTGCATAAATATCGGGTAAGGAGGTTTCCATGCGCTCATTTACCTTCAGGGCGCCATTGGCAATGTGTTCAGCTCCTTTGGCGGTTAATAATTCTGTATTGGGCCGGATGCCCACGCTCATCAATACGTAATCGGTCTTGATGGATTCGGTATCGGAAATCATCACTTCCGTTATTTGCGTCCCTTGCAACCGGACCTCTTTCACAAAGGTGTTGGTGATCACCTGGATGCCATGGTGCTGCATGGTTTGACGGGCGAAGTGGCTGAATTTGGCTTCCCACATGGGCAGTACCTGGGCACCTCCTTCAATCAAAGTCACTTCCTTACCCAACTCACGCAGGTTTTCGGCCACTTCCACACCAATGAGTCCGGCACCCATCACGGTAATGTGTTTGGCGGTGGCCGGAATGGCTTCTTTCATCATCTTGTCGTAATCGGCCAGGCTGCGGCAGGGCGACCAGTTGGTAGCCAGCTGGATGTTTTTAACCGGGGGGATAAACGTATGGGCACCGGCTGTATACACCAGTTTGTCATAGGTATATTCCCCTTTGGAGGTGATGACTTTGTGGGCTTCGGGCAGTATCTCCAGCACTTCTTCTTCCAGGTGCATCTCTACATTGAAGCGCGTGCGCAGCAATTCCGACTCCACCACAATTAGTTTTTTACGGTGATTAATCACTCCTGATAAGGCATAGGGAATGCCGCAGGTGGCGTAACTGATGTGACTTGTTTTTTCGAACAGGAGTATTTCTGCGTCTTCATTTTCACGGCGCGCTTTGGCCGCAGCAGAGGGGCCGGCAGATAATCCGCCGATGATTATAATTCGTTTCATTCTCGTTGTGATTCTATTTGAAGGATGAGGTACACTGGCTATTAATTGCCCTGAGGGGAACGATGTACAAATGACCAGGCACGATAGACGATTAGTTATTGATCCAGCGATCCAGTTTATGCCAACTGCCGGCATTGTATACTTCGGTAATGCCATTTTGCATCAGCACGCCTTTGGCCGAGGCACTGCGCATACCTGACGCACAACAAACCACCAGGGGGGCGTTGAGCTTCTTCAGTTTTTTAATGGCGGTGTCATTCAGACGCTCCACCGGCATGTTAATGGATCCGGCCACGTTTCCATATTTAAATTCCTGTGGCGTGCGGACATCGATAATCCGGGCACCTTGTTCCAGTGCTTCCAATACCTGTAGTTTCTTCTTTCCAAAAAGTTTATCAAATAATCCCATGTGTCGTGTTTTGATGCTGTAAGACTGGTTAGTTGTTTTTTAAATGTGCATTAACGACTGTCCAGGGACCACCATCGTATAAATTGGAGATGCCATTCTGACTCAGATAGCCACAGGCTGCATAGCTGCGTCCACCCGATTCGCAACAGATAATTAAAGGTGCTTCCAATTGTTTGATTTCTGATAAACGGTGTGGAATGGTATCCAATGGAATATTGATTGATCCGGGAACGTTACCCATTTGAAATTCTTCAATTGTTCTGACGTCAATGACAACAGCATTTCTTAAATCCATCTTAGTAAGTCTAATTAGTTTCTGTTTTTTGTGGCAGCAAAACTAATACGGCAAAAAAAGCTGTTTTGTGCCTATTGTCACATAAGGTGGATGATTTCGATTTTATTTCTGGAGAGTTTAATCTTACCCAGCTTCTCCATCTGTTTTAAGAGTCTGGAAATCACTTCGCGGGAGGTGTGCAGGTCATCCGCAATTTCCTGATGTGTCCCCGATAATAGGGTCGTTTTTTTTTCTTCCGATAGTTGAATCAGGTATTGTTCCAGACGTTCATCCATCTTTTTAAAGGCGATGCTGTCGATGGTATGCAGCAATTCCTCAAAACGAATGCGGTAGGATAGCATAATGAAACTGCGCCAACTGCTATATTTGGCCATCCACTCTTCCATGCACCGGATGGGTACCATGATGGAGGTGACTTTTTCAATTACCGTGGCCCGCACTTCGCTTTTGGCCCGGTCCATGCAGCACGACAGGGTAGAGGCACAGGTATCGCCGCCATTGAGGTAATAGAGCAGTAGTTCATTGCCTTCGTTGTCTTCACGTACTACTTTTAGGCTGCCGCTTAATAGCAAGGGCATCTGTACCACTTCATCCCCAATTTCAATAAAGTTTTGGCCGGCATCAATGGATTTGGTGGTGCAATAGCGCTCCATCTCGGCCAGTAAAGCCGGTTCCATTAACACCGGAAATTTTTGTTTGATTACCTCAATCATGTTCATCTCCCAAAGATAATACCTATCACTCTTCGTCTTTTCATTTTTGGGGGATAAAATCAATGGGGACATCTAATTTTGGTTCTTCCGGGAGATAAGTAGTTATTTTTGAAAATAGAACTCCGCAGTAGTCCTTTCTTTCTTTTTTACGCATGTACTATTCAATAACACTAGCCATGAAGTGGTGGTACAATACTGGCCGCGGGTGAGTACCCGTGGATGAGGACATCGTAATAATAGCACAACCCGGAATGGGGTTGAATTCTAATAGAACTGGAATAAATCGATGCATTATCTGGATGAAACTGATTTTTTTAGAAGGGAAGTTACCTGTCAATATTCATCCTCATTCCGTATCTTTGATTGTAGCACCAATACCTTTGGGTACTATGAAAGACATGTGGAATCAGCGGTTTCAGGGAGATACTTACTATTATGGGTTGCAACCCAATGCTCATTTTAAGGCCTTTATTGAGTCGTTGAAACCAGGTTGCTTGCTGCTTCCCGGTGAAGGTGAAGGACGTAATGCGGTTTATGCAGCCTTCTTGGGCTGGCAAGTTACAGCCATGGATTACAGTGATGAAGCGCAAAAGAAAGCCTTTGCTCTGGCAGAAAAGCAGGGGGTGACACTGAACTATGACCTGGGTGCAGTGGAAGGCTACCAGCCCAAAGCTAACACTTATGATGTAATTGCCTGTATCTTCTTGCATTTGCCTGCTGAAGTGAGGCATCAGGTGTATCAAAATCTTCGGAAAGGCTTAAAGCCGGGAGGGTATTTTTTTGTGACGGGATTTACCAAACAGCAATTGCAATATGATAGTGGAGGGCCCAAAAATGAAGACTGGCTGTTTTCAGCTGATGAACTGGAAAAGGAGTTGGCCGGATTGACCATTCTGCGCAACCAGGAGCAGCTAATTACCCTTGATGAAGGTGATAATCATGCCGGTGAAGCCGCCATTGTGGAGTTTATTGGAAGAAAGGCGGAATAACCAGGCAACCTTAGCACGGTGTTTGCATTTATGGGTCGGTATGGTGGTTATTAGTGCACTCGCAGTGTTCTATTTTCCGCAGATAAATTAAACGATTTGTATAGCCTCTTCGAGGTATTTTGTTTTTTAATAGGACGCACTATTTTCTTCAATCGTATCTTACCTGCAACCGATTTTGCGCAGTGGATGAAGTATTGTAGAATGGCATTTTCAGCCTATTGTCTAACATCTAATAATATGATATAATTATGAAGAAGTACTTAGTATTCGCATTACTGGTGGCTATTATTTCGCCGCTTACGGCCCAGGTGGGCACTAAAAATTTTATCGATCAACCTTATGTGGAAGTGACCGGACGGGCAGAGATGGAGCTTGTGCCGGATTTGATTTATCTGAAGGTCATCATTGATGAAAAGGACAATAAGGCCAAGGAGTCCATGGAAGCATTGGAGCGAAAAATGTTGAATGCCCTTGAAAAGATTGGGTTGGATCTGAAAAAGGATGTGGCAGTGATCGATTTAGCCAGTAATTTTCAGGACCACTGGATTAAGAAGACGGGTATCCGTACCTCAAAGGAGTATGAAGTATTGGCGCACACTGGTAAAACAGTGGGACAGATTTTCATGAGCCTGGAGCAGTTGGGAATTTCTAATATATCGGTCGCCCGATTGGATCATTCCAAGATTGAAGAGTACCGGCGCCAGGTGAAGATTAATGCTGTGAAAGCGGCCAAAGAAAAGGCCAATGACCTGATGGAAGCCATTGGGCAAGGAGCCGGAAAGGCCATTTATGTGCAGGAGATCAACCGGGGGTATTATCCTTCCCGCATGGAAGCCAATACCATGATGCGGGTACAGAGCTCTGCAATGGATAAATCGTATGAGGTGGACATGGAGTTTCAGAAATTGAAACTGGAATATGAAATTCAGGCGCGATTTGCGATTGATTATTGATAATTATTGAGTGGCTACGATGAATTCTCGCAGAGTACTCACCCATTAACATGCTAACAAAAGCCGATATAACTTTTAGTTTTTCACCGCTTTCGGAGCCTGAAAGGGTGGTGGATGAAACACTCTACGGGATTGAAAATCCTTTGAAGGGGAATCCGAATGGTTTGATTATATGCCAGGTTCAGAGGTGCAATGCTTATTCTCGGCGACCTGGCAGCTCTGCGAGTACAACAATTATTCAATGCTCCGTTGCTCCAGCACCTCTCTTACCTGCTCTTTATAATTCCTGCCAATGGGAATATACTGACCGGCAATTTTAACACTGGCAGAGGTAAAACTCTCAATTTTGTCGATGGCTATGATGTAGGAACGGTGAATGCGCAAAAAATGGGTTTCCGGCAATTTCTCTTCAATGTTACTGATGGTGTTTAAGGTTTTGATCTCCTTGCCTTCTTTTAAATAGATGGAGACATAGTTGCGGAGGCTCTCGATGTGGGTAATGTCGCTCAAAACCACCTTTACCATTACCTTATCTGATTTCACAAAAATGAAACTGTCTTTGAAGGCATCCAAGGTGCGTTGCTCAGGTATCTGTAAGGTTTGTTGATGGCGTTTAAAATAGCGGTTGATCGCCTTGATGAACCGGTCAAAGGGGATGGGTTTAATGAGGTAATCCAGGGCCTCCAGTTCAAAACCTTCCAGGGCATATTCGGAATAAGCGGTTGTGAAGATGACTTCGGGCCGTGAGCTTAGATTACGAATGAGCTGCAGACCGGTTAGGCCGGGCATCTGAATGTCGAGAAATAACAGATCGATGGATTGTTGGTTCAGTATGGCCAAAGCCTCCACTGCACTTTTGCAAGTGCCCGCCAGCTCCAGGTAATCAATGCGCTTGATGTATTCGGCCACAACATCAATGGCCAGGTCTTCATCATCTACAATGAGGCATTTTACTCTCATCACCATTTATTTTTTAAGGCAATTTTTAATACAACCAGGTAAGAATCAGCCGTTGATTCCACCTTCAATTCATGTTCATGAGGATATAACAAGGCCAGGCGACGTTGCACGTTCGGTAGGCCTATGCCACCTGTTTGGGGAGGGTCCACACTCATTGTTGCCGGCCTGCTATTTTCAATTTTCAGGATGAGGTGATTTTCTTTTACTCCCAACTCAATAGTGATCCAGGCGGTGCCATCAAATCCTTTGGTGCTGTGTTTAAAACTGTTTTCGATAAAGGGGAGAATGATCATAGGCGCGATGGTCTTCCCGGATACATTACCCCAGGCATTGAAACTTAATTCGATGCGCTGTCCGTAGCGGATCTTCTCCAGCTCCAGGTAACTTTTAATGCTTTCCACTTCCTTGCTCACATCAACCTGTGAGGCATTGGTTTCATAGAGCATGTAGCGCAGCAAATCTGATAACTTGAGCACTACTTCTAAGGATTGGTCCGATTTTTTCAGGATCAGGGAGTAGAGGCTGTTGAGGGTATTGAACAGAAAATGAGGTTGGACCTGATTCTTCAAAAAAACCAGTTCAGCTTCCAGTTTATCTTTTGCCAGGGTCTGTTCCCGTTGTTTTACTTCCGATAAGTGTTCCATCAGCTTAACGGTCATGGGGATCGCCAGTACTGCCCCGAGATTAATGGCGCTCCTCACCAGCTGCACAATGTTGAAGGTGGGTGCTTTATCCCATTCGGGGAAAAAGGTATCCACAATAATGAGGTTATCAGTCACCCGCTGCAAAGCAGAAGCCATGAATAGAAAGCCCAGAAATATGGTGATAAACCGGCCTATTTTCCCCGTGTAGAGATAACGCGGAAACAAAAGATAGATGACGCCATATACCAGGGCTACTTTAACCGGTAAGTTAATCAGCTCTATTTCCATGGTTTTTAAATAATTGTCATCGTGGGTGCCCCATGCAAAGGCAAAGAAAATAACAAAGGCTACCCAGTAGGTCAGGTGTTGAAACAGTCTGTTATTTATCACGCGCGCTGCGAAACCAGTTTGGGATGATAGTATTTGCATAGTTTATTCTATTCACAGAATGGAGAGCAAATTACAAAATATTCAATTGATACGTCTTGTTTTGAGGATGGATCACCCTTGTGAGCGGACCAAGAGCCATTAAACAGGGTGGTTTACCGGATTGGGGCCAATAGCCATACGTCCTGAAAAAATGGCTGTCCGTCCGGATTGTTTGCAGCTCAGGGAGAAGCTCGTTTTATTTGACTTTGTGAATGGGGATGATGAAATTGTCATCTCATCATCATAAACTATGGATCTAACTAACATTAAACTGTTTGGCTATGCAATGGATGATAACGATTTTTCTCTGGTTCTCTTTTTTCGCCCTCTCCTTGTCACAAGATGTTAAGGTGATGGCAGGAACAGTGATCCGTCATGCTGGTTTTGAGTCCCGTTATGTGGATGCGCGCAACGTAGATGTCTGGCTGCCGAAAGGCTATTCGGATGAAACGACGTATGCTGTGCTCTATATGCACGACGGACAAATGTTATTTGATGCTTCTACCACCTGGAATAAGCAGGAATGGGGTGTTGATGAGGTGATGACACGCCTGTTACAGGAAGACAAAATAAGGGATTGTATTGTCGTCGGCATCTGGAATAATGGCGATAAGCGGCATGCTGAGTACTTCCCGCAACGAGCCTGGGATTATGTCTCCAAATCCAAACAAAAAAAGATCTTGAAAGCTAAGCATAGCGATGTGCATCCCCAACTATTCGAAAATGGATTATTGGCTGATAATTACCTCCGCTTTCTGGTCAGGGAGCTGAAACCTTTTATCGATTCGACTTATAGCACATTACGGGGGCAAGAGAATACCTTTATAATGGGCTCTAGTATGGGGGGATTAATCAGCTGCTATGCCATCTGTGAGTATCCCGGGGTTTTTGGAGGGGCCATTTGCATGTCGACACACTGGCCGGCAATCGATGGTATCGCGTTGAAATATATAGCTGATAATTTACCAAATGCACAATCCCACAAAATTTATTTTGATTATGGCACGGCGACTCTGGATTCGCTCTATGAACCCTATCAGCTGAAAGTGGATGCGATGATGCTTAAAAGAGGATATCAAAAAGGGATAAATTTCACGTCCGACAAATTTGAGGGAGCTGCACATACAGAGGATGCCTGGAAAGAGCGGCTCCACATTCCGTTGGAGTTCATGTTGAATGAAGATTAAGTATAAATCATAAATGATACATCTATGCAAAAAGGACTTTTGAAATTACAACTGCTATTTATGGCTCTCTTAGTGACTGTCACTATTGGGGCAAAAGTAAAGCTCGATCGCGTGGAGCCAGCCTTCTGGTGGGTTGGGATGGAAGATTCAAACCTTCAATTACTGGTGTACGGAGAGAATATTTCCGAGCTCAAACCCGCCGTGAATTATCCTGGTGTGACATTGGAACGTAGTGTTCTGGTGAAGTCACCCAATTACCTGTTTCTTTACCTGAAGCTCGATAAAGATGTGAAACCGGGATCGTTTGACCTGAACTTCACAAAGAAAGGGAAGAGCGTCTTGAAGTACTCCTATCAGTTGTTTGAGCGCGCAGAAGGATCTGCTCAACGGGAAGGCTACAATACTTCGGACGTGATGTATCTCATTACACCGGATCGGTTTGCCAATGGGGATGTAGCCAATGATAACATGCCGGCGATGACTGAACAGGCGAATCGTCAGGATCCGGATGGACGCCATGGTGGTGATATTGCCGGTATCATTCAGCATCTGGATTACATTGCAGAAATGGGGTATACCGCCCTGTGGTTAAATCCGGTGATGGAGAATAACATGACCAGTACTTCATACCACGGTTATGCCATCACGGATTTTTATAAGATTGATGCCCGTTATGGGACTAACGATGACTATGTGAAGTTGGCTCAGGTGGCCCGGGAAAAAGGTGTTAAACTGATCATTGATATGATTTTGAATCATTGCGGTTCAGAGCATTGGTGGATGAATGATTTGCCAACGGACGACTGGCTTAATTACCAGGATGGCTGGAAACCAACCACTCACATGCGTGAAACCAACCAGGATCCCTATGCTTCTGAGTATGATAAACAGATGCATGCGGATGGATGGTTCGTGGAGTCCATGCCGGACTTGAACCAGCGCAATGGATTACTGGCCGATTACCTGATTTATAATTCCATCTGGTGGGTGGAGTATGCCCATTTGAGTGGCATCCGCATGGATACATATCCTTATCCGGATAAAAATTTCATGGCGGAATGGACCCGTCGGGTGATGCAGGAGTATCCAAATTTTAGCATTGTAGGTGAAGAGTGGTCTGTCAATCCAACCATTGTGGCTTACTGGCAAAAAGGAAAGCAAAATGCGGACGGGTATCAATCCTGGATGCCTGGGGTCTTTGACTTTCCATTGCAAAAGGCCTTAGTGGATGCTTTAAATGAAGATGACAGCCAATGGGGAAAGGGATTAATTAAACTGTACAGCACATTGGCCAACGACTTTGTATATGCCGATCCCACTCAGTTAGTAACTTTTCCGGATAATCACGACATGAGTCGATTTTATACGCAGATCAAAGAGGATTTAGATCTCTTTAAAATGGGGATGGCTTACATTGCTGTGACGCGTGGCATTCCTCAAATTTACTATGGTACCGAAATACTAATGACCAATCCGGGATCGGATGCGCATGGTGTTATCCGGTCGGATTATCCGGGTGGTTGGGCAGGCGATGTAGTCAATGCGTTTACAGGTAAGGGATTGACGGAGGATCAGCAGGAGGCCCAGTTTTTTGTGAAAACCCTATTGAACTGGCGCAAAGAAACGCCTGTGATTCATATAGGACAGTTGAAGCATTTTGCACCGGCTTTTACGTCCGGGATCTATACGCTTTTCAGATATGATGATGAGAAAGTAGTGATGTTACTAATGAATAAGAATCCTGAAGAAAAGATCGTGGATTTAGGCCCGTTTAAAGCCGAAGTTTTAGGCGATATCTCATCGGGAGTGAATGTTTTGACCAAAGAAATAGTATCGCTCCACAAGGATGGTGTGCTGGTACCTGGAAGATCTTTTTTATTGCTCGAGATGAGTAAATAGCGCTCTTTTGGCAGCGCATAGTTTTGGTTTTTCCGGTAGATCGGCCTTTATTATGAAAGAGGGAGCTCTTTTGGAGTTCTTTCTTTTCATTTTATGACACCGTTTTTGTATCCATTTGGGCCATTTTAGTTGCCTTATCAGTATAAAGTAATGATGATATGGTCATACCCTTCGTTGAAGATACTACCCTGAGTCTATTTCATCTCAGATTTTTCTGCATTTAGTGTTTCAGGCAGATTTAAAGCATTCATCTCGTTTTCGGAGCAGGTAGTAAAAATGAGATTGAAGCCGATTAGGTGGATGCTGAATTATAGGTAGGTGCTGGTGTCATATAAGCCTTAAGGTCTGCAGAGTAATACTTTGATGCATAAAAACCCCGCACCAGCTTTAGGGCCGGTTGCGGGGTTTTCAGTTTTAATCTGTAGTAGTCTTATTGAAATCTAAGATTTGTCGTCTCTATTTATATTCATCCCAACTTTTGATGCTGATTTGATCTATACTCATTTTACAGAAGGAATAGATAAATGCGCTTGCTAAGCGGGCATTGGTGATCAGCGGAATGTTGAAATCAATGGCATCCCGACGAATGTGATATCCGTTTTTCAACTCTGATTCCGTCAGGTTTTTAGGAATGTTAATTACCAGGTCAATCTTTTTCTCACGGATGTAATCTATCGTATTTGGCTTTTGGTCTTCATTAGGCCAATATAATAGTGTTGTTTCTACACCATTCTCTGCGAAGAACTTATGGGTTCCGCCAGTGGCAAACAGGTTATATCCCCGGTCTTTCAACATACGGGCACTTTGCAGTAATTCCAGTTTGGAACGTGCCGGTCCGGAGGAGATCAGAATATTCTTTTTCGGAATGTTATAGCCCACAGCCAACATGGCTTGTAATACTGCGTCGTAGTAATTTTCGCCGATACAGCCTACTTCACCGGTCGAAGACATGTCCACGCCTAACACAGGGTCGGCTTTTTGAAGCCGGGCAAAGGAGAATTGGGGGGCTTTGATACCCACGTAATCCAGTTCGAACAAGTTTTTCTTGGGTTTCTCAACTGGTAAGCCCAGCATCACGCGGGTGGCGATGTCGATGAGGTTTACCTTTAAAACCTTGGACACAAACGGGAAACTCCGTGAAGCCCGTAAATTGCACTCAATCACTTTGATGTCATTGTCCTTAGCCAGTAACTGCATGTTGAAAGGACCAGAGATATTCAAGCCTTTGGCAATTTCTTTGGCAATGCGTTTGACCCGACGGATTGTTTCGACGTATAATTTCTGAGGTGGGAATACGATGGTGGCATCACCGGAGTGTACCCCGGCAAACTCAATGTGCTCGCTGATGGCATAGGCCACCACTTCCCCTTTGTCGGCTACTGCATCGATCTCAATCTCTTTGGCTTGTTCAATAAATTCGGATACTACCACCGGGAATTCTTTGGATACATTGGCAGCCAGTGTCAGGAAGTGTTCCAACTCATCTTTATTGGATACCACATTCATCGCCGCACCGGATAATACATACGATGGGCGCACCAATACCGGGAAGCCTACTTCATCCACAAAGGTGAAGATGTCTTCGATGGAAGTTAATTCGCTCCAACGGGGTTGATCCACTTTTAACTCATCTAACAGAGATGAGAATTTCTGACGGTTCTCGGCCCGGTCAATATCTTCCGGAGAAGTACCCAGGATTGGCACATTCTGACGATGTAGTTTCATGGCCAGGTTGTTGGGGATTTGTCCTCCCACCGATACAATGACGCCTTTAGGCGTTTCCAGATCGATAATGTCCATTACCCGCTCTTGTGATAACTCATCAAAATACAAGCGGCTGCACATATCATAATCCGTACTTACCGTTTCCGGGTTGTAGTTGATCATGATGGACCGGTAATCTTGAGCATTCACTGTGTTCAAGGCATTGACGCTACACCAGTCAAATTCAACCGAAGAACCGATGCGGTAAGCTCCTGAGCCTAATACTATCACTGATTTACCATCGTTTTCAAAGTCGATGTCATGCTCGGTGCCGCTGTAGGTCAGATATAAGTAGTTGATTTGGGCTGGGAATTCACCCGCCATGGTGTCAATTTGTTTCACCACAGGCAAAATGCCGTGCTCTTTTCGGAACTGACGAACGGCTAACAGTCCGCTTTCCATGTCATTTGACGGCGTCTTCAATACCATGCGGGCAATCTGGAAATCGGAGAATCCCATCTTCTTAGCCCTTAGCAGCGCATCTTCCGGTAATTGAATGAGTGCGTTGTATTGCTCCAGTAAAGTTTGGTGATCTGTGATGTTTTTTAGTTTCTCCAAAAACCATTTGTCAATTTTGGTGAGGTCATGGATTTCATCTATCGACATTCCGTTCTGCAATGCTTCGGAAATGGCAAAGACGCGCTGATCTGTAGGAGCTGCCAATTCTTCTTTCAGGCTTTCAAATTTCAAGGGTTGGTTACCCACAAAACCATGCATTCCCTGGCCTACCATACGCAGACCTTTTTGCATGGCTTCCTCAAAGGTACGGCCGATGGCCATGATTTCACCCACGCTTTTCATGCTGGAGCCCAGTTGTTTGGAGACGCCAGTAAATTTACCTAAATCCCAGCGTGGTATTTTACACACCACATAATCCAGTGCGGGCTCGAAGAACGCAGTTGTTGTTTTTGTGACTGAGTTTTTCAGTTCATGTAAACTGTAACCCAATCCCAGTTTGGCGGCAATAAAAGCCAAGGGATAACCAGTGGCTTTGGAGGCCAGGGCACTGGAGCGTGAAAGTCGCGCATTGACTTCAATCACACGATAATCTTCCGAATTGGGGTCCAGTGTATATTGTACGTTACATTCACCAACTACCCCAATGTGTCGGATGATCTTGATGGCTAATTCACGTAATTTATGGTATTCGGTATTGGATAAGGTTTGTGAGGGAGCCACCACAATACTTTCTCCGGTATGGATACCCAGTGGATCAAAGTTCTCCATGTTACAAACCGTGATGCAGTTGTTATAAGCATCACGTACTACTTCGTACTCTACCTCTTTCCAACCTTTTAAGGATTCTTCAACCAGTATCTGGTTAGAGTATGAAAAGGCGTTTTCAGCACGTGCAATTAATTCTTCGCGGGAATTACAAAAACCGGAACCCATTCCTCCCAAGGTGTAGGCAGCACGCACGATTATCGGGAAGCCAATTTCATCCGATGCTTTTAAGGCATCTTCAATGGATGTAACCGCAATACTGATGGGTGTTTTTACATCAATCTCTTTTAGTTTGTTGGCAAATATCTCCCGGTCTTCCGTATTAATGATGGCTTGTACCGGAGTTCCCAATACTTCCACATTGTACTTTTCAAGGATGCCATTCAGATATAATTCAGTACCGCAGTTCAATGCGGTCTGACCGCCAAAAGCCAGTAATATTCCTTCCGGATTTTCCTTTTTGATGACTTCTTCCACAAAGTATGGAGTCACCGGCAAATAGTAGATTTTATCTGCAATCCCTTCGGAGGTCTGCACGGTAGCAATGTTGGGATTGATCAAAACCGTTTCAATACCTTCTTCCTTTAATGCTTTCAAGGCCTGTGAGCCTGAATAGTCAAATTCGCCTGCTTCGCCAATCTTCAGCGCCCCAGAACCCAGAATAACTACCTTTTTGACGTTCTTCTTCATGTTATTGTTGATTTATTATATCCGTATTGGTTTCGGCAATAGTGAATAAATATTTATACAGCTTTTTACTCTTTTAACATTTTTATAGATTCCTTTTGAGTTGGTAGACCACATTTTTATACATGTATTCCCTTTTTTTATACCTTTATAGATAGAAAAAGGAAAATTACGGGAAAAGAATGAAAAAATGAATAAAAATAACAGGGAGGGTAAACTGTATGTAGATCTCGTATTTATGCCGAAAATAGTCACTTCCAGACCTCTTTTTATTAGGTTTTGAATAATTACTGTCATGCAAAAATACATTTTTTTTACAATAAATTACTTTGAGATTAATATTTATTGAATATTTTTGCATCGCCAATGAATAAATATACACCAAAGAAGAATGAAGATAAAAGCACAACGATTAATGGCGATAAAGCAACTGATTAGCTCACGCAAGGTCAGTTCACAGGAGGATCTCCTGGCATTGCTCGATAGTGAAGGGTACCAAATTACACAGGCCACTTTATCAAGAGACCTGAAATATCTGAAAGTGGCAAAAGTGCCCGACCCTGAAACCGGATACCGTTACGTGATTCCGGAGACGGGGGTTAAGCAGGAAGAAGAAAATAGTCATGAAGAATTTCCGGTGAGTGGGGTAGAGTCCATTGAGTTTTCGGGTCAGATGGCCATTATGAAAACACGGCCCGGCTTTGCCAACGGCATTGCATCGGTGATTGATAGTCATGGCCCGTATGAAATATTAGGAACCATTGCCGGCGACGATACGATCTTATTGATCAGTCGTGAAGGCGTCTCTAAGATGGATGTGATCAATGCTTTGTCATTGTTCATGCCCGGCCTGAAGGAGAAAATATTATAACGCTTTGATCGAATAAAGCATGAGTGAATTCAACATTTTCGTAGCTACCGATGAGCACATTGCTTATGTGGATGTGATTTTGGAAACCATTGCGGATGCCGCCAGAGTGCGCGGAACCGGTATTGCTAAACGAAGTCCGGAGTACATTTTAAGAAAAATAGAGGAGCGTAAGGCGATCATCGCTTTACAGGGGGAGACATTTGCCGGTTTTTGTTACATCGAAACATGGGGTCACGAGAAGTTTGTTGCCAACTCAGGTTTAATCGTTGCGGATCAGTTCCGGGGACATGGACTGGCGAAAGCTATTAAAGGAAAAGCGTTTGAATTATCTCGTACACGATTTCCGCAGGCTAAAATATTTGGCTTAACGACAGGACTGGCGGTTATGAAAATTAATTCTGAACTTGGTTATCGGCCCGTTACATTTTCGGAGTTAACCGATGATGATCATTTCTGGAAGGGGTGCCAAAGTTGTGTGAATTATGACATACTGGTTCGTACCGATCGTAAGCACTGTTTATGTACAGGCATGTTGTTTGATCCGGTATGGGAACAAAAGCGTCAGGATGTCGCCAGGAAGAATGGGAAGGTGGCAGAACGCCTGGCGAACCTGAAACAGACCTTGTTCAAAGGAAAAAAAAAGATGAATAACGCATCGTCTAATAATAGTTGGAGCAAACTAACGGCTTTGTTTTAAGTGGGATCTCCAAAACGATTAAATAGAATATAATGAAGGAAAAAGTTGTTTTAGCGTACAGTGGCGGGTTGGATACTTCGTTTTGTGTGAAGTATCTGGCAGAAGAAAAGGGGCTGGAGATTTATTCGGCCATTGCCAATACCGGCGGTTTTTCAGAGCATGAATTAACAGATATTGAGGGTAAAGCTTATGAACTTGGTGTGAAGCAGCATGCCACCCTGGATGTGACTGAAAATTATTACCGACGCTGTATCCGTTATATGATCTACGGTAACGTGTTAAAAAACAATACTTATCCTTTGTCAGTTTCCTCGGAGCGGATATTTCAAGCTTTGGCCATAGTAGATTATGCGCGTCAAATCGGCGCGAAATACATTGCGCATGGAAGTACCGGAGCCGGAAACGATCAAATTCGATTTGACCTGACCTTCCAGGTATTGGCGCCGGATATTGAGATTATTGCACCTATTCGTGATTTGAAACTTTCACGTGAGGCTGAAATCAATTACCTCAAAGAGCGTGGCGTTGTGCGTGATTGGTCCAAGATGGAATATTCTATTAACAAAGGTTTGTGGGGAACCAGTGTAGGCGGCAAAGAAACCCTTACTTCCAATCAAACGTTGCCCGAAGCGGCTTATCCCAGTCAACTTCAAAAAGAGGCGGAGCAAACTGTGGTACTTGAATTTGTTACCGGTGAAATCAAGTCTGTCGATGGGGAAGTGTTTAGTAACCCCATTGATGCCATCAAAAAAATTGAAGCATTGGGTGCTCCTTATGCCATTGGACGTGACATGCATGTGGGCGATACCATTATTGGCATTAAAGGTCGGGTGGGTTTTGAAGCAGCGGCACCATTACTCATTATCAAAGCACACCATGTGTTGGAGAAACACGTGTTGACCAAGTGGCAGATGCATTGGAAAGAGCAGTTAGCTAATTGGTACGGTATGTTTTTACATGAGTCGCAATACCTGGAGCCTGTCATGCGTGACATTGAAAAGTTCCTCGAGAATTCGCAGCAAAATGTAAGTGGTAAAGTCATAATTAAGTTGAAACCCTACCGTTTTGAAGTCGTGGGAATTGAATCAGATCATGATTTGATGAACAGTGCCTTTGGGGAGTACGGTGAAATGAATAAAGCATGGACCGCTCAGGATGTGGAAGGATTTACGACCATTTTGGCAACACCGCTCAAAATATTTAATGCCGTGAATAAAGGGCAACTAGATATAAATAAGCGCAATGATTAAAGTTGGTATCATAGGAGGTGCAGGATATACTGCAGGTGAGCTCATTCGTTTGTTGCTGCATCATCCACAGGCTGAAATCTGTTTTGTACAGAGTAATAGCCAGGGTGGATTGCAGGTGAGTGATGTGCATACCGACTTAATTGGTGATACGGATCTTGTTTTTGATACTGAACCTGATCTGAATCAAGCTGATGTTCTGTTTTTATGTATGGGACATGGTCGTTCAAAAGACTTTGTGCATGGTTTGCCATCCACTTATAAGGGGAAAATCATTGACCTGAGTCATGATTTTCGCTTAGCCCATGCCGCGGAGGGTTTTGTCTATGGATTGCCGGAGTGCAACCGAGGTCTGATTAAACAAAGTAATCGGATTGCTAATCCTGGTTGTTTTGCAACCGCTATTCAATTGGCTCTTTTGCCATTGGCGGCTATTCGCAAATTGAGTGAAGTGCATGTGCATGCGATAACGGGTTCAACAGGTGCCGGGCAGGCAGCCAGTGATACCACGCATTTCAGTTGGCGAAACAATAATGTATCTGTTTATAAGTCGTTTACGCACCAGCATCTGGGCGAGATAGGTGAAACAGTAGTGCAGTTGCAGCCTGATTTTGAGGATGCCATCAATTTCATACCCATGCGTGGTAATTACCCCCGCGGAATAATGGCATCAGTATACCTGGATTGTGATTTATCTGAAGAGATGGCTAATGAGTTGTTTATGGATTATTACAAAGGTCATCCTTTTGTGGTGATGGCCACAAAGAATCCGGATCTGAAACAAGTAGTGAATACAAACAAAGCTATACTGTTTGTAAAAAAGTACGGTACGAAATTGCACATCGTAAGTCTGATAGATAATCTCCTAAAGGGAGCATCCGGACAAGCGATACAAAATATGAATCTTTTATTTGGTTTGGATGAAGCAACTGGTCTTCGCCTAAAACCTGTGGCATTTTAGCCAGAGGTTGTTTATTTATTTGGTTTAAATTTAGGTGTTCATTCTTCTTCTTTGTGTGAAGATCACTGCATTTAAGTACCATGGGCAACGGCTCATGGTACTTACATCCCAGCTAAATAAGATTCGCTTAAAAAGGAAACCACCCGTTTAGAGGTATTGATTATGCCATTCGGTTAAAGGGGTCTATCCGATCTAATATACACTATAGCATTACTTATTAGATTCACTGGTTGAAATTGATTTGAAGTAATTATCGGTTTTCCTGACTTTACTTCTTTCAGTTTTGACGAAAGAGAGGGTATTAATAATGAAACTATTTGATGTTTATTCACTTTTCGATATAACCCCTGTTAAAGGCGAAGGGTGTTTTATATGGGATGATAAGGGTAATAAATACCTGGATTTTTATGGGGGGCATGCTGTTATCTCCATTGGACATAGTCATCCGCACTATGTGGAGCGACTGACGGATCAGATTAAAAAAATCGGTTTTTATAGTAACTCCGTTCAAAATCCCATGCAGCAGGAATTAGCTGCTAAGCTTGGGGAGTTGTCAGAATTGCCCGATTATCAACTTTTTCTTTGTAACTCAGGCGCTGAAGCCAATGAAAATGCGCTTAAGTTAGCGTCTTTTCATACCGGCAGAAGTAAGGTTATTGCGTTTGAAAAGGGTTTTCATGGACGTACTTCAGGAGCCGTAGCAGCCACTGATAATCAGCGGATAATTGCCCCTTTCAATGCGAATCATGAAATTACGATTTTGCCTTTCAATGTTATTGATAGGGTGGAAGAGGAACTGCGGCATAAAGATGTAGCGGCGGTGATTATTGAAGGGATTCAGGGGATCGGTGGTATTCATGTGCCGGATGCTGATTTTCTTCAGGCGTTAAAAAGGATTTGTACAAAGTATGGGACGGTTTTAATTCTTGATGAGATTCAATCGGGATATGGGCGTTCTGGAAAGTTCTTTGCGTTTCAATATGCCAATGTGCAACCTGACTTAATTACTGTTGCAAAAGGAATGGGAAATGGTTTTCCGGTGGGTGGCTTGTTAATTGCGCCGCAATTTGAAGCCAAAAACGGCCTTTTAGGAACCACTTTTGGCGGAAATTACCTGGCTTGTGCCGCCTCCTTGGCTGTTTTAGAGGTGATGGAAGCCGAAAATTTGATTGAACATTCGAGATTAATGGGTGATTATTTATTAAAAAAGCTTAAAGAATCGCACGTTTTCAAAGAGTTACGGGGAGTTGGGTTAATGTTAGGTATTGAGTATCATGAAAATATTAGTGTTTTAAGGAGGCATTTGTTAAATGAAAATCGTATTTTTACAGGAGTTTCCGGCACCAATACAATAAGGTTATTACCTCCAATGACCCTTTTACAGGATCATGCTGACTATATGTTGAGTAGTTTGCACGATGCTGTGAATAGTACTTAATTTGTTATACTGTAGGAAAATGTTAAGGTCGTACTGGAACGAAGAATGGAAAGAAATCGAATTCGAGGAGGGCGCATTAAAAAAGCGTTATGGGATCTCGAATTACGGTAGAATCATCAGTTTTACTGACTCCATGGAAAATGGCTCCTTCATTAGAGGGGGCAAACTCAGAGGGTATCCAACGCTCCCCTTGAGACCATTTGGCAAGTCAAAGACGTTTTACGTGCATAAATTGGTGGCGGAATATTTCCTCCCCAAGGATGCTGATGATCAACAGTATGTAATCCACTTGGATTACAACAAGAGCAACAACTACGTGGTTAATCTAAAATGGGCCGACAAAGACGAAATGTTCGCTCATCAGCAGAAAAACCCGACGGTGTTAGAAGCCAGGGAAAAACAAAAGGGGCGGAAGACACAAGAGGGCCATAAACTGACTGCCACGCAAGTGATCCGCTTGAAAAAGAAAATTTTTGATCCGAATCGCAAGACCCGCCTGAAGCTCATTGCTAAGCAATTTGGCATTAGTGAGATGCAACTTTATCGCATTAAATCGGGTGAGAATTGGGGTCATATTAAAATTGACTTGGAGCAAGCGGTAGAAAAATAAGCTTTTAGCAGGAGATTTGGAACAAATTGTTTAAATTTATAAGCTAAAAGACTCTTTGGCTTATAAGTCGAAACAAAAGCAATCCAAAAACAAGCTGCATGAAAGTTAATACTATTGCCATCATCGGTGGTGGAAATTTGGGTACAGCCATCGCCGGTGGTTTAATGGCAAACGAATTATTTAAACCCGCGCAAATCACAATTACCAGGCGTCGGGTGAAGCTTCTGAGTGATTTTTCTTCTCGAGGGGTAAGGGTTACGGATAATAATAGGTCTGCCGTCAGGGATGCTGATTTGGTTTTCCTAGGTGTTAAACCCTATCAGTTAGAAGAGGTCGTAAAAGAAATGGCTTCCTCTTTTAAACCTGGTACCATTCTGGTTTCATTAGCTACCGGAATATCATCCAGCCAAATAGAAGCCTATTGTGGATCAGGGTTTCCCATTTTTAGAGCCATGCCCAACACGGCGATTGAAATCGGTGAATCCATGACGTGTATATCTTCTTATAATGCCACTGCTGATCAGGAACAGTTAGTGCTGGATTTGTTCAGCCAAATGGGGCAAGCCCTCATTATTCCGGAAGAGCTTATGGCCGCCAGTACCGTGCTTGCTGCCTGCGGTATTGCCTATGCCATGCGTTTCATTCGGGCTGCTACTCAAGGCGGGATAGAAATTGGTTTTGGGGCTAAATTGGCCTTGCAGATTTCGGCCCAAACCATCAAAGGCGCAGCTGATTTACTCATTCAAAAAGGAACGCATCCCGAAGATGAAATAGATAAAGTAACCACCCCACGTGGTGTCACCATTTCCGGACTTAATGAGATGGAACACCAGGGGTTTAGCTCTGCGCTCATTAAGGGCTTATTGACTTCTTTCAATAAAATTGAGAACAACAAATAGGTTTAAAGACGTGGTGACAATTTGGTTAAGCTGTTTAACAAAGTCACTCCCCTCTATCGCTTATTAAAAGTTGAATTAGTAGATATTATCATCAGCCGTTAATTGGGATACGTGTATAAAAAAATAACCATAAAAATTGGCTCAAATGTTTTGGCAGAAGCTCAGGGAGGTCTGGATGAATCCCGAATGGCTCTGTTAGTGGATGAAATTGCCCGGTTGCATAAAGCCGGGAAGAAGGTCATTTTGGTTTCGTCTGGTGCTGTGGCTTCCGGACGTGGTTTGATTGATGTGAATAAGAAAATGGATCCGGTATCCATGCGTCAACTCTTGTCGTCTGTAGGTCAGGTGAAGCTGATAAATCGTTATATGGATTTGTTTGCCAGTCATCAGATTCCGGTTGCACAAGTATTAGTGACCAAGGAGGATTTTCGAACACGAGAGCATTACCTCAACATGAAAAATTGTGTGTCGGCTCTATGGGAGAATAACGTGTTGCCCATCGTGAATGAGAACGATGCTGTGTCCGTTACCGCCTTGATGTTTACCGATAACGATGAGCTATCTGGTTTGATGGCCAGTATGATGGGGTGTGAAGCCTTGATGATTTTGAGTAATGTGGATGGTATCTACAATGGTGATCCGAAGGTGCCTGGTTCCAAAGTCATTCGAACGGTGCAAAATGGTCAGACAGATTTGTCGCAATACATTTCAACCGGCACATCGGATTTTGGGCGTGGTGGGATGTTAACTAAATGTCGGATAGCACAGAAGACAGCCGCTTCAGGGATTCATGTGCACATTGCCAATGGGACCTCTCCTAATGTATTGACTCAATTGGTCCACAATGCACAAGAGTATGAGCATACTCATTTTGTGGCTGATGAACCGCGACCCGCCATTAAGAAATGGATGGCTTATTCCGAAGGTTTTGCAAAAGCAGAGATCACTATTAATAAAGGTGCCCAACAGGTTCTTTATTCTCCATGTGCTACCAGCTTATTGTTAGCTGGAGTGACCTGGATTCAGGGAGAATTTAAGAAGGGCGACCTTTTACGCATTCGAAATGAAAAGGGACAACTGATTGGCATTGGAAAAGCAGCTTATAACAAGGAAGTTGCTGAGAAGCATCGGTTTGATGGGAAATACAAGCCTCTGGTTCACTACGATTACTTGTTTCTTTTTCCGGATGTCGTTGAGTGAGTAAAATTACATTATACTAAAACCATGACTATGATGTATCGCGATTATTTTGAAAATGTAAAATTGGCCGCACGTTCTTTGGCGTCAGTAAGTGCGGAGCAGACCAGAGCCGTCCTGAAGACCTTGAGCAAAGCAATATTAGTGGAGTCTGATAGGATATTGGATGCCAATGCCCGTGACTTAAGCCAAATGCCTTCAGAAGATCCGCGATACGATCGGTTAAAACTAACGCCCGACCGATTGGAAGGGATCGCCCGGGATTTGCTCAGTGTGGCAGAGTTGAGTTCCCCCATTGGCGAGGTGCTTGAAAAGCGCACTTTAGACAATGGCTTACAACTGGAAAAGAAACGTGTTCCACTGGGGGTGATTGGGGTTATTTATGAGTCACGCCCCAATGTGACAGTGGATGTGTTTGCACTTTGTTTGCGCTCTGGTAATGCCTGCGTACTGAAAGGAGGGAGTGATGCTATCAATAGTAATACAGAGCTGGTGCGCATTATCCGAACAGTGCTGTTTGAACATGGCTTAAATGCGGATATTGTCCAGTTATTGCCGACTGATCGGCAAGCAGCTGTTGAATTGATGGGTGCCGTTGGCTATGTAGATGTATTGATTCCCAGAGGCTCCCAAAATCTGATTGCTTCGGTGCGCGATCAAGCCAAAATACCTGTGATTGAAACGGGTGCTGGCATTGTACATACGTATTTTGATGAATCGGCCGATCTGGAGATGGGGCAAGCCGTGGTTTGTAACGCTAAGACGCGTCGCGTCAGTGTTTGCAATGCTTTGGATTGTTTGATTATGCATAAGAGTCGCTTAAGTGATCTGCCAGTCTTGTTATTGCCTTTGGCCAAGCAAAAAGTGGAGCTCTTTGCCGATCGACGGGCGTTTGAGCAATTGAATGGTCTTTATCCCAAGGAATTATTGAATCCGGCTTCGAAAGAGGACTTTGGTACTGAATTTCTGGCACTGAAGTTGGCCATTAAAACGGTTGATAATTTGGATGAGGCATTGGATCACATCTATCAATATAGTTCTAAACACAGTGAAGCCATTCTGGCCAAGGATGAAAAAGTGATCAACCGCTTTTTAGAGGAAGTCGATGCGGCAGCTGTTTATCTTAACGCGAGCACGGCTTTTACCGATGGTGCTCAATTTGGATTGGGAGCTGAAATTGGGATTAGTACCCAAAAATTACATGCGCGGGGACCCATGGGTTTAAAAGAATTAACCAGTTATAAATGGATCGTCAAAGGAGATGGACAAGTCCGGCCTGCTTAATTGGGAAAAGAAGATAAATAGAGCTAATTTACGAAGAGGTAGTATTAAAAACGATAACGACAATACAGATGAAACGATTTTTGACCGTCAATGACATAGGTGACCTGAAACAGGCCCTGGCTGAAGCTGCTGAAGTGAAAAAGAATCCCTATGCCTGGGATCAGTTGGGTAAAAACAAGACCATTATCCTGATCTTTTTTAATTCCAGCCTACGGACACGCCTCAGTACTCAGAAGGCGGCCATGAATCTGGGCATGAATGTGATTGTGCTGGATGTTAATAAAGATGGCTGGCAGCTGGAAACGGAGTTTGGTGTGGTGATGGATGGTGATAAACCGGAGCATTTGCGTGAAGCAGTTCCTGTGATCGGTCGTTATTGTGATATCATTGCGGTGCGTTCATTCGCTTCCTTTGAAGATAAAAAAGCGGATTACGAAGAGCAAATATTGAATCAGTTCATTGAATTCGCCGGGGTGCCGGTGATTAGTATGGAATCGGCCACGCGTCATCCGCTGCAAGCCTTTGCCGATCTTTTTACCATTGAAGAGTTCAAGAAAAAAGAGAAGCCTAAGGTGGTTTTAACCTGGGCCCCTCACCCACGTGCCTTACCGCAAGCTGTGCCCAATTCTTTTGTGGAGTGGATGAAGGAAGGGAATGTGGAATTTGTGGTGACCCATCCCAAAGGGTATGAATTAGCCCCTGAATTTATGGAAGGCGTGACCGTGGAATACGATCAGAAAAAGGCCTTTGAAGGAGCTGACTTTATTTATGCCAAAAACTGGGCTTCTTATACTGAATATGGTAAAATTCTGAGTCAGGATAAAAGCTGGACCGTTGATGAAGAGAAAATGGCCTTAACGAATAGCGCTAAGTTTATGCATTGTTTGCCGGTGCGTCGGAACATGATTGTGACCGATGCAGTGATTGATAGTCCGGATAGCATTGTGATTGATGAAGCAGCCAATCGTGAGGTATCGGCTCAGGTGGTGATTAAGCGCATGTTGGAGTCTTTAAAATAAACAATCATGTTTGATCGGTTGACGATAGTGAAAGTAGGTGGAAAAGTAGTGGAAGAGCCCGAAAGTCTGGCGGCTCTCTTGGATGACTTTTCGAAAATTGCAGGCCATAAAATATTGGTGCATGGAGGCGGGCGTTCCGCCACGGCCATGGCCAACCGGTTAGGGCTTGAATCCAAAATGGTAGAGGGACGACGCATTACCGATCAGGCAATGTTGGAAGTAGTGACCATGGTGTATGGCGGATTAGTGAATAAAACCATCGTGGCCCAATTACAGGCACGTAATTCACAAGCCATGGGACTTACCGGAGCCGATCTGGATCTGATCCGTGCTGTAAAACGACCGGTGGATCAAATCGATTACGGCTATGCTGGTGATGTCACTTCGGTCAATACGAAGCTGGTGGAGGAATTGATTCGCAACGGGGTGGTTCCGGTCATCGCGCCACTGACGCATGATGGAAAGGGGCAGTTGCTAAATACCAATGCAGATACCATGGCGTCTGAAATGGCTTGTGCTTTTGCAAGGTCGTTTCGCGTTCAGCTGATCTATTGTTTTGAGAAAAGAGGAGTGTTAGAGGATCCGGCCAATGACAATTCCGTGATTCGGGTTTTAGATCGTCCTGCTTATAATGAGTACAAAGAGACAGGTGTCATATCTGAAGGTATGATTCCGAAGTTGGATAATGGTTTCAATGCCTTGATGAATGGCGTAACGGAAGTAATCATCACCAATACGGAGAGTATTCGAAATGGGGGCACTGGTGGTACCCGGTTGATGTTGAGTTGAACAATGGTAAACGGGAAAACCTTCAAAAGCACATGATGCAAGATAGAGATCCATTAATTACTGAAGCTATTAATCTCCTTATACAACTCATTCAAACAGAGTCTTTCAGCAAAAATGAAGGAAAGGTATCGGATTGGATGGAGGCTTATTTGTGCAGTAAAAATCAGGTGGTGGAAAGGTTAAATAATAATATCTGGACCTGGGCTGCCAAACCTGATCCTGCCAAGCCGACCATTTTGCTTAACTCGCATCTGGATACGGTGCGGCCATCGGATAAATGGCAGTATGATCCTTTTGGTGCGCTGGTAGAAAATGATCGGTTAATTGGTTTGGGTAGCAATGATGCCGGTGGGCCATTGGTGGCTTTGATGGCTGCTTTTTTGATGTTGAAAGAAAAGGAGCAACCCTATAATCTCGTCTTTGCCGCTACGGCTGAAGAAGAGATATCCGGTGCCAATGGCGTGGCTTCAATTCTGAATCGGTTGGGTCAGATTGATTTAGCCATAGTGGGGGAACCCACCCGGATGCAAATGGCGGTGGCCGAAAAGGGATTGTTGGTGTTGGATTGTGAAGCGCATGGTAAAACCGGTCATGCGGCACGTGATGAAGGAATCAATGCCATCTATGAAGCTTTGGATGATATTCAATGGTTCAAAACATTTTCCTTTCCTAAGATATCTCCTCACCTCGGTCCGGTCAAGATGACGGTGACGCAGATTCAATCCGGCAGTCAGCACAATGTGGTGCCCGATACCTGTACGTTTGTTGTTGATGTGCGTGTGAATGAATGTTACTCCAATGAAGCCTGTTGTAATATCATTCGCCAACATGTGAAATGTGATGTGAAACCACGGTCTTTTCGTTTGAACAGTTCTTCCATAGCGTTGGATCATCCGGTGGTAAAACGCGGGTTGGAGCGTGGTATTTCTTATTATGGTTCACCTACCACCTCTGATCAGGCGGTAATGAATTTCACCACATTGAAGATGGGACCGGGTGATTCCGCCCGTTCGCATACACCTGATGAATTCATCTTTTTGTCAGAAATCGAAGAGGGCATTAGTACCTATTATGATCTGTTGGATGCGTTAAGGCTTTGAAGAAGCCACTAGCCACTAGCCACTAGCCACTAGCCACTAGCCACTAGCTTGTTGCTAACGGCTAAAAGCTTTTGTCTTTATTTTTGTTTATACCCATTAAAAATAACTGACAAAAGTCATTGAAATTGATTTTATATTTTAATTTGAAATAGGAAGTGAATATATTTGTGTGAATTGGAAGCAAGGATCTAACAGATGATTACAATTCTTCATTACTTCACTTTTTATTTCCTTAATACATCGAGCGAGAAATGAAACTTTGGGATAAAGGCATATCGGTTAATAAGAAGATAGAAGCATTCACGGTGGGTCGCGATCGCGAAATGGATCTCTATCTGGCACCTTTTGATGTGATGGGAACCATGGCACACATTACCATGTTGGAGAAAGTGGGTTTATTGGAGACGGATGAACTGCAACTGTTATTACAGACTTTGAAACAACTCTACAAACAAGCGCAAGCCGGAGATTTTGTAATTGAAGAAGGCATTGAAGATGTGCATTCACAAGTGGAGCTGATGCTAACTCGCCAATTGGGTGACGTCGGTAAGAAAGTGCACAGTGGCCGGTCGCGTAATGACCAGGTATTGTTAGATCTTAAATTATTTACCCGTGATCGATTGGCCAGATTAGTCACTGTTGTTGAAGACCTTTTCGAAGTGCTTCAGCAGAAAAGTGAAGCACATAAAGATAAACTGATTCCTGGTTATACCCATTTACAGGTGGCTATGCCATCGTCCTTTGGGTTATGGTTTGGTGCCTATGCTGAAAGTTTAGCAGACGATTTGCTGTTTGTGCAGGCGGCCTGGAAAATGGCTAACCAGAATCCCCTGGGTGCCGCTGCCGGTTATGGCTCTTCTTTCCCATTGGATCGGACCTTGACGACTCAATTATTAGGTTTTGATGACCTCAACTATAATGTTGTGTATGCCCAAATGGGACGCGGGAAGACCGAAAAGGCAGTGGCATACGCCCTGGCTTCTGTTGCACAGACCGTTGGTAAATTGGCCGTAGATGGTTGTTTGTACATGAGTCAGAATTTTGGTTTCGTGCAGTTACCAGATGAATTAACCACCGGCTCCAGCATCATGCCTCACAAAAAGAATCCGGATGTGTTTGAATTAATCCGGGCCAAGTGCAATAAGATACAAGCTTTACCGGAAACCATTGGCATGATCACAGCCAACTTACCATCGGGGTATTTCAGGGATTTACAACTCATTAAAGAGGTATATGTACCAGCTTTTGAAGAGTTGATGGACTGCTTGGAAATTACCGCATTTGCCATTGAGCACATGAAGGTGGCCAGTAACGTGATGACGGATGCCAAATACAAATATGCATTTAGCGTTGAAGAAGTGAATAAACTCGTCCTTCAGGGCGTGGCTTTCCGGGATGCTTACCGCATCATTGGGGAACAGATTGAAAACGGAGAATTTGAGGCCGATTTGAGTGTGCACCACACACACGAAGGAAGCATCGGCAATTTGTGTACCGATCAGATCAAAACCAAGATGCAATTGGTCATTGACGGTTTTGACTTTGAGAAGGTGACCACGGCAATAAAAACATTAACCACGTAAATCAATTAGAACATGGCAATATTCGAAAACCTGGCCCAAACGGCCGTCGAATCCAGTGACATTGACAAAGCACTGTTTGATCAATACAATGTCAAGCGTGGTCTGCGCAATGCAGATTTCACCGGAGTATTGGTGGGGCTAACCACCATCGGCGATGTGGTGGGCTATACTAAAAAAGACGATAAGTTGATTCCTTGCCATGGTCAACTGTTTTACCGCGGGGTTGAATTGCAAGATCTGGCTAAGGGCTTTCAGGACGATGGCCGCCATGGTTTTGAAGAGACGGCTTTCCTGTTGTTGAGTGGCCGCCTGCCACAAGGGGATGAGTTAAACAGTTTCTCGTCTCTGTTGGCTGAAGAACGGGAATTACCGCCTTTCTTTTCAAAGAACATGATTCTTTCCTTGCGCGGCCGTGACATCATGAACATGTTGGCCCGCTCTGTTCTGGGACTTTATACCGCCGATGAGAAGGCCGAAGACTATTCGCCTGAGAATTTGATTCATCAATCCATTAGTTTGATTGCCAAATTCCCGGTGATCGTGGCTTATTCCTATTTCGGGATGCGTCACTCTTACCAGCGCAAGTCATTGGTCATCCGACATCCGCAACCGGAGCTCAGTGCTGCCGAGAACTTTCTCTACATGCTCAAAGGGGATACCTATACCAGGCTCGAAGCTGATTTGCTTGATTTATGTCTGGTCACCCATGCTGAACACGGCGGGGGCAACAACTCTTCCTTTACCACCCGCGTGGTAAGTTCAGCTCAAACAGATACTTATTCGGCCATTGCAGCCGCTCTGGGTTCCCTGAAAGGTGGTTTGCACGGCGGCGCCAACCTGAAAGTGATGGACATGATGGAAAACATCAAAGTCAATGTGAAAGACTGGACCGATGAGCAAGAAGTGGCCGATTACCTGTTGACCATTTTGAATAAAAAGGCCTTTGATAATACAGGTAAGATCTATGGCATTGGTCATGCCATCTATACTCTGTCCGATCCGCGCTGTGTGCTATTGAAAGAGAAAGCCAAAGCTTTGGCTATTGAGAAAGGGCGATTGGATGAGTTTAAGTTATATGCGCTTATTGAACGTTTGGCCCCCGAAGTATTCTACCGCTTCAAAGGAGCCAATGCCAAGGTGATTTGTGCCAACGTTGATTTCTACAGCGGGTTTGTGTATGATTGTTTACAGATTCCCAAGGAGCTGTATACGCCCATCTTTGCCGTGGCCCGCATTGCCGGATGGTGCGCACACCGCATCGAAGAGGTTACATTCTCCAGTAAACGCATCATACGTCCGGCCTATAAAAATGTGATTGAACGTTCACCCTATGTCGCATTAGACCAGCGGTAATTATTCTAATGAATGCATACAAGCTTGATAAATTTTTTGTTGATTGGGTAAGTCAAGGGCTGTTTCAAGGGGGAGATTTGAGCAGCCCTTGCTTTTTTACGATGACTCGGTCCTAATTAAGGGTTGAACTCCTCCAGAGTTCTTTATTTTGCCTTGTTAAAACCACGGATTTTACCCGTGGTTATTGTTGTTCAATCCTTTCTGGATTGTTCTGTTGCCTGGTAACCGCAAGGCGCTTCAACAATATTAGCCATGGGTCACAACCCATGGTATTAGCAATAGGTAAGCCCAACCCTGAATGGGTTGAATTTTTAGTACATCTTAAGTTCTAATTATGACAGAGCCTTTACTATTGCAAAGACCGTCATTTGATGGACACATCCCACTGTTTGAGTGCCACTGGTCAATAAGGCCGTACTACACACTGTATATTTTGGTTCTTACACCGACTAGCTCTTCTCCATGTTCATTTTTTTTCTAACTCAGGCCTTCATTGACGAAACACAGTGCTCCATGATGATCTTCCGGTTCGTCATGAAGGTCACACAGTCTATCTCATCATCAGCCGGGACTGTCTTGAGGATGATCGTATCGGTCATGACAACAGTCTGGCCTATCTTGGCGGTTATCGCCTTCGTCATGATACTATACAGGTACTCCATGGCGAGCTTCGTGTTTTTCATGAGGCTGTTAACTACTATACAGGCAGGACTTTCATCTTCCCTTAACAAACAAAAGCTGCAGTATCCGAAGGGACATGCAGCTTTGTTCAGTTTATAAACTCTTGTTGGCTTGTTTACTTGATGGATACTTCCACTCTGAAGTTAGGTGATTTGAGTTCCTCCGGGATGTTTCGTAAATCAGCTGTCCGCACTTCAAAGGACGTCGAATCCACTTGCATTTCATTCCTCAAAAACGCACTCACCAATTGATTACGCTGAATCAATAAGGCTTTAAACTGCTGATTAAGCAGCGACGCGCCAATGAATTGCTGACTGGCCTTCATCACGCCCAGTGTATCGGCTCCTGCCACTTGTTGGTTTAAATAGCGGAGGAACTTTTCATCATTATCACTCAGCTGAGCAAGTGCTTCTTTCAGTTTAAGAGAATCCTCTGCCTGACGCAAGGGCATTTTATCCGTCAACATCTTTTGTTTGGACAAATAGACCGCCAGGTGTGCTTTTTCCTCTTCGGTATGGGTCTCCTGAACCAGCTCAAAGAATAGCTCAGGCTTTTTGGTTAAGATCTCTCCAATCTTGGTGAGCGTTTGTTTTTGATTATGCGCCAGTGAATCCTGGGCATAGGCCAAGGGTATTGATTCTAAGTCTTCAGGACGGGTACCCACCAGACTGCCCAATGCATTGAACGGAGAAGCTGCTGTTTTAATCAACAGGTTCATGAATGATTTCCAGATGATTTTACGCACACTAAAGTCAGGTTCAGAGGGATCACCGGTCACCGGCATATCAATGGCAATCACATCCTGGGGATCTTTCAAGAGGTAGAGTCCGAGCCGGATGGGCGCATTGGTAGCCGTCGTATCCCCGGTTTTATTACCAAACTCCAGTTCATTGATGCGGATGGTATTTCCGTTCACCATTTCTTTTTTAGTCATGGCAATGGACAGTTCATAGTTGAAATCACCCTGCGTGATGGGTCTGGCAATGTAATATTCCGTGTAAGGCGAAAAACTCATCAGTCGCAAGCGATCCAATTCGGCGTTCAGATGAATGTGAAATGGATCAACCATACTAAAGGATGTTTGCCCATTCAGTTGTCCCTGATCATTCATGTTCACGGCAAACTTAATGGGAATAGAATCATTGTCCGGCATTAAATCCGTGAGTGTCACATTCATTTCTTTGAAATCGTATTGAAAGGCGCGATTCAACGTGTTGTCATGGAAGGCCACGAAGCCATTACGAATGAGCAGGGAATCTAATTTATACCGCACTATTGCTGAATCTGCAAGGGTATCCATCTGTTCGGTGGAGTCTACTGTTTCTGCCATAAGGGGCAAAAGCAAGCGTTCGATGTTACTCATATCCTTATCTAATCGGGCTACTAAAATGGGACGCTTCAACGCAATGGTATTTAAACTGAAGTAAGATCGGCCCAGGTCAATGGAGTCAAAGGATGCGGCTAGCTGATCAAAGGTAAGAATGTTGTTGCCCTCAGGTGTCCACAATTTAAAAGTGTCCAGATGTGTTGTTCCTGATACTACAATGTCAGCCACTTGCTCCATGTCACCGTTAATAAACAGGTTGGCATGCAGTAATCCGGAAATACCACCCGTATTTAAAGACGCCTTTAGGTAATTGGAAATCGGATGTAGTTCCAGATCCTCAGTTTTCAGGTTAATGGTGTACCTGCCAATGGAGTGGTTGACGTCAGCACCTACAAATACGGTCCCGCGTTCGCCAAACTGAAATTCAGCACCCACTTCCGATTGTTCGCTGTTCCAGGCAATGACGGGTAGATTCAGATTAAGATCATCAAACAACAGGCGGTTATCAATGGCTTTGTCATAAAAATCGATCTTACCCCGCGCTATTCGGATGTTTTCCACACTAAATTGAACCACATCAGTTGTTTCCTGAACAGTAGAATCGACGGTGGCACTATCGGTTGGAGGGATCAAATCGCTGAAGTTAAACCGATCACCATCTTGTTCAATCTTCACATACAAGCTATCCAGTGAAATGGCCGACACAGCATATTCGTTATTCACTAAATTCCAGGGATCAAAGTTGAGGTAGAACTCTTTGAACCCGGCAAAAGTGTCGGTGGCATTGGCTTCATAAACCATCAAATCATGAACGCGAACCGCTACTTTTAGATAGTTAATGTGTAAAGCCCCCAACTCAACCTTCCGTCCCAGTAATTCTACACTGTTTTTGGTGACATAATGGCGGATGAATGTGGATAGGAAAAACAGGACCAGGAAGAGTACCGTTACGATGGCACCGGTAATTGCGTATCTTTTTTTAATTTTTATCATGTGGATGTTAATAGATTGAAGTTTCAAAGTTACAAAATGAGTGGCTTACGATTCACCTACCAAACAAAATAGTTCATGAATTGATTCGCTTCAATCAGGATTAAATCAGGGTCGATAAAAAAGTTTGCACCTTGACTTACGTGCAAGCTCCTGATCATTTGTCATAACAATACAGAAACAAATTTTGCATCGGATCCAAGGCAAGGTTTACAGCACCTCTGTAAATGAACTAAAAGATGTAAAGATGAGACTTACTGTATTATTATTACTTGGGGTATTTGCACTCACCGGCTGTTCCAAATCAGCCTTGAGTGATGTGGATATTATGGATCCTAGTTTATTGAAAGTGAAGGTTAAGATCGAGCAAAATGATTACAATGATAAGGAAGTTCAAGTGTTTGTTCGGGATAAGAATAATAATCCGGTGGAATTTATGAACGGTAAGGTTCTGATCAACGGTCAGCGCGTTGGCTTTGACCGGGCCAGTGTGCATGCAGCCGGTACACGAGGCTATATTTATGAACCTTACAACAATGAGCAGATATTCCAGATTACGATCTTCTGGAACACACGCGATCAGTATTCATTTGTATTGAGTCCCGAAACAGGATGGCCTGGGTTTTATTGCAACACCTATCACGCTTGTGATGACGATGGGCATTCAATTAGTAAAAACTTTGAACTCAAAGGCACTCCCTTCTATCACAATGAAATAACCGTATCTTATACCATTCAGGATAGGTATTGATTGACTGAGACTTCACGTTCCGATTTGTTTATATAACCATTGAGACCCGGCAGATTACTGTCGGGTTTCTTTTTGCAGGTATCCTTTTTCCACTGCATCAGCCACCATTTCTTTGGCAAAGGCCCAGAGCGCCGCAGAGCCCTCTTCGATACTCCGGTTGCGCTTCAAAACCATTTGTTCTGTCACCCCATGTTTCTGCCATTGCTTTCCTTTGGTTTTATAATTGTGCCACATGGGCATAAACCGATCCAAGGCGTTGGCGAGCTTGGCTTCAGGCGTTTGTGTGGCTTCAAATTCCAGCCAGAGGTCTTTCATTTCCTGTGCCTGATCTGCCGGTAAAAGACCAAATATCCGATCGGCCGCTTTCAGCTCGCGCGCTGCTTTATCATGGTGCGCCGCTTCATCGTAGGCATAAGTATCGCCCGCATCGATCTCCACAATGTCATGAATGAGCACCATTCGGATGACTTTAGCCAGATCAATTTGGTGATCATTGCCATGCTCTTGCAAAATCATGACCGCCATGGCCAGATGCCAGGAGTGCTCTGCATCATTCTCCTGCTTTTCACCATTCATCAAAAGCGTTTGACGGGTAATGGTCTTAAGTTGATCGATCTCCGTGAGGAAGTTGAGTTGTTGATGAAGTTGGTTCATGGGACTATCCGGATTATAATTCTGTAATAGTATCCAAAAGTGCAAAAAATCAATAAAAGAGACCACAACAAAGCAGATCTTTGTAGTCGCTAAAAAGGAATGATCATGTTTGAACGCTATAAAACAGTTGGCAAAGAGATTTGGACCGGCCGTATTGATAGTACTGAAGATCCGGATGCCTTTCGTTGGCACCAAGTGATTGAGTGCATTGATTTGAGAGAGATGGAATCCTTCACCATCGATCCAGCCACCCTCCATGTCTGCTTTCTGGGCTTTTGTTGTGACGAAGGAGTGATTCGCAACCTGGGCCGGCCGGGGGCCCACAAAGGACCACGGACCATTCGCCGTGAATTAGCCAATTGGCCGGCTAATTTTTTACCCGAGGCGTGCATTTACGATGCCGGTAACATCGTGTGTAAAGATAAGAACCTGGAGGCAGCCCAAGCTGAATTGGCCCACGCTGTTCACATGATTCTAAATGCCGGATTGTTTCCCATTTTGTTAGGTGGAGGCCATGAAATAGCATTGGGCCATTTTAACGGCATCAAGCACCATTTTGATACCACTGGAAGACCTAAGCAGGCACCGGGAATCATTAACTTTGATGCGCATCTCGATTTGCGTCCCTTTGACAATGGTGGCTCATCCGGGACTATGTTTAATCAGATTCACCATATTTGTCAGGCTGAGGATCGCCCATATGCCTATCTCTGTATTGGGCCGCAGACCTACAGCAACACACGTAGTCTGTTTAAAAAGGCCGATGCCATTGGCGCCAAATACATTCTGGCCCGCGATATTAATCCGGAGGGCTATCCTGTTGTGATGACCGATTTATACCAGTTCATGAATGATCAGGAGCACCTCTATCTGACTTTATGTACCGATGTGTTGAATGCGGCCCATGCCCCGGGTGTATCCGCTGTTCAGCCCTTTGGATTGGATCCGGACATGGTGCTGTCCATGATGAAGCAGATTATTCGTACCGGAAAAGTGCGCAGCATTGATATTGCCGAAGTCTCTCCGCGTTTTGATGCCGACAATCAAACTGCCAAGTTGGTGGCTGTTTTTATTTATGCCATTGTAAATACCTTGATAGAGATAAAATTGGAGAGGAGCTAGAGAACCAATTACTCCCGACGAATTATAGAACACTGTAATGGGTCGGGAGTATAGATTTAAAATAACTTTTAGCTCAGATCCGTATTACTTTTTTCTTATTGGTATAAGATTCCAGTGGGCCCATGTTTTAGCTAGTTCTGATTGATTCTGGCGATATCGTCTTTAAAGCGGTTGGTTAGTTCGTGTGTAAAACGATCGATCACTTTTTGTTCCGAAGCGTCGATGCCGGCACTGGCACGGGATACTTCTTGCATTAATTCCAGGAGCATTTTATATTCAGGATCGGGTCCATTCTCATGACAAATGTTTAAAACACGCTGGTACACTTCTTCCACATCATGTTTTTTCTCGATTTCGTAATTAAACGACCACACTACTTCCTTACCAAAGGGATGGTTCTCTAATATTCGAATTAAGGCCTCTTTTTCTTCGGGTTGAATGACACCATCGGCCATGGCGAGTACATACATCAACTCGCCAAAGGCATCATATAAACGGGTTTTCTGACTCATCTTCTTTTCGATTTAGTTCAGAAAAATACAAAAAAATAAATTACGTCGATTGACTGTTTCTTGCGAGTAAGTGCGATCGGTGGCGAGATCAAAGAAAGTAGCTTTCAATTTTATTTGCCATCCAACGTCATGACCTGTTCGCATTCGCCCTGGTATTTACTTAGGAGATACATGGCCTGGCTCGCATTGGGGGAGAGGAGGTGACCATCGAGTTTAAGAGAGATGAGATTATCCTTCTCACTGAGGATCAATTTGCCACTTTGGAAGATGGAGATGGGCATGGTGGGCGAATCGGATAAAAATTCGCCAAACGCAAATGATTTGGTAGGCGTCAGTGGAGCCAATTCATACTCATTGGTGATGCTATTGTGTTCGGGCGAAAGGATAAACTTCAGGTACGAGCCGCTGCCTTTCACCAGTTTTGTTTTTTTGTCTACTTTGACGTCAGTGGAGGTGAGGATGAGAATGTGATTCACTTCCACGGCTCCATTGATCAAGGTATCTTCAATGAAAAGGTACACTTTTTCTATTGCAAAGGTCTGATCATTGTATTTGCTGCCCGGATGCGCTTCACCTATCATTTGTGAGGCTGGCTGTCCAAACCCTGAGATCACCATCATGGCAATGAAAATTGAAAATGCAGTTCGTTTCATAGCATTGATTTTAATTATTACCTCTAATTAGAATACACTCTAAAAAAGGTAAGACTTAAAACCCAAGAGTTCAATTGGAATATGACTTGACTTTTATTTATTTGTGTTTTGGAGTGGCAAGTATCATTCATTGAGGTAATTAATTTTGAATATGCGACGAGCTGAAGCTTGAAAGGATGTGTATAGGCGTAATCTTACAAAATATTATGTATAAATGATAAAGAATCTTAAAAACGGTAACCTTTTTATTTTTCGGCACAGAGATTGAATTAGTCCTATCGAACAAATATGAATACCATGAATAGAGAGATCGTAAACAAGATTTATCACGCATTGACATTTTATGGGATTGATCGTAAGAAACTATCCCTCAAAACCGATTTGAGAGATGATTTAAACCTCTCCTCCCATACTTTGATACGGATTTTTATGATCCTGCAGAAGAAAACCGGTGTTCGGTTATTGCCTGTAGCGGTGCATAGTCCAACTCGAATATATGAACTGGCGAATTACATAGATTCTCATAATAGCCTTTAGAAACTGTGTGTTTTTAATTGAAGCAATCTCAATTATTTGCTTTATTACGACCCCCGAAAGGTCTGTCCATTGCGGCAGGCCTTTCTTCGTTTCACTCCTGAAGCATTGGTAATTGGTTTATTCGAAAGGCAAATGGCCCAGATCTACATTTCCGCCACTCAGGATAATTCCCACTTTCTTACCCTTGAAGTGCTCTAAATTTTCCATCACCGCGGCTAATGGAACAGCTGAAGAAGGTTCAATAATGATCTTCATGCGTTCCCACACCAGGCGCATGGCATTGACAATGCTAGTTTCTTCTACAGTATAGATGGCATCTATTTTCGACCGGATGATTTCATAGGTGAGTGAGCCCAATGAAGTACGCAGACCGTCGGCAATGGTATCGGGATCGGTACACGGAATAAAGTGACCTTGCTGCCAGGATTGATAGGCATCATCGGCTCCTTTGGGTTCGGCCGCAATCACTTCCAGGGTCGGAAATTGGTCCTTGATATAACTTAAGGTACCACTTAATAACCCGCCTCCACCTACAGGCGTCATGATGATATCCAGGTTACGGGCCTGATTCATGAGTTCTAGCGAAGCGGTTCCTTGTCCACAGATGACTTCCCATTGATTGTAGGGATGAACCAATGTGGCACCGGTTTCTTCAATTACCTTTTTCAAGGTAGCTTCCCGATGGGCCAGTGTAGGTTTGCAAAATGTAATGTGAGCCCCATAGCCGGCCACGGCCTTTTTTTTAATGGCAGGCGCATTATCAGGCATCACAATGTAAGCCGGGATGCCATTTTGACGGGCCGCTAATGCCAGTGCTGCGGCATGATTGCCGGATGAATGCGTCGCAACACCTGTGGCGCGTTGTGTTTCGGTTAACGAGAGCACCGCATTGGTAGCGCCCCGAAACTTGAACGCCCCTACCTTCTGCAAATTCTCACATTTGAAGTATAGCTGAACACCAGTTATCGCATTGATACTTTCACTGGTTAAAACCGGTGTTTGATGAATGAATGGTTGGATGCGCGCGTATGCAGCTTCTATGTCCTGGGCATTGGGGAGTTTCATCATAGTACTATTTAGGAACGGGAAGATAGCTGTTTTTTCGATAACCGGATCATCCTTTTAGTCCATCATCGAACCAGATGCTTCTATGATTTGAACATACCCTTCCACGCCCAGTACTTCTGCATCTACCACCACATTGGCTTTTTCATAATGAAGTTCGCGCTCGGCTAGTTTGTCAGTGATAAAATCAACCAGCTCTTCGCCGGATTTGCCCTTTACCAAAGGACGAACTTGCCGTTTTCCACCCAATCGCTGGGCCAGTGTGTTTACCGATAGTTTTAAGTAGATGGTTAATCCGTGGGCATTCATCACCTCCATGTTATCGTAGAAACAAGGGGTGCCGCCACCAGTGGCAATAATGATTTTATCTTCGTGTATTACATCCTGGAGAACCTGTTGCTCCGCTTTTCGAAAGGCCTCTTCACCCAATGTTTTAAAATAATTCTCAATGGTGGTCTGATATTTCTTTTCAAACAGATCATCCAGGTCTGCAAAGGGCCATCCCATCTCCGTTGACAGGCGTCGACCGAGCGTAGATTTGCCACTTCCCATAAATCCGATCAGAAATATTCGCTTAATCTCCATTTTACAATATATCAAGGGCTACACTCAATGCTTCGGAATAGCCGAAGCGTAATGTCAATAAATCCCGTCGGTGAGGACGGGATTTATGGGTTTTAAAATTCCAGTTCCATCTGGTTTTTATCATCATTAGCTTCATGATGTTCTTCCACCTGCTCATTTTCAAGCTTTGGCTCATCCGTTATGATGGGCTCTAACTCATGAATCCTGGCCACCTGAAGCGTCGTTAAACGTTTGCCTTTTGCTTTATAGCTCTTCACTCCGATAAACTCTGCCACTTCTACAATGAGCTTTTCTTTCAGTTTATCATCGCCGCCAAACTTAACCTCCAGACGCGGGTAATCTACATGCATCATTTTCACCAGGTGTGATTTCGCATGATCTCCGATAAAACGCTGAATTTTGGTGCATGGCTCTATCTGGAAGCGCTTCACGTAGTAAAAATCCTGCTCGGCATCAAAATACACGGCGGACCAAACGGTGTTGGGATCGTATTTTTCAATGATTAGAATGTTATCCTCGTAATGATTACTCAAATCATAGCTGGTCTGGAAATATTCCCCATTCTTTGTGACCACTAATATTTGATCACCTCCATGGAATTCACCCAGGAACTTACCCCGGTTATCAGCATTCAGGCGCAGCGTTTCAGGTTCAAAAAAGATTTTCCGGCCGCCCAGAGTAGATTCCCCTTTCCGGCGAAATACAATTTTATGGATGTCATGCTTGGTGAGGATATTCCCCATGGCACTACGTCCTTTGATGGCCAACTGACCTAAATCTTCATCAAACACCACATTGCGAATACGTGCTTTGGGCTTGAGCATGATCTTCAGTATTTCCGACTCACCATTGGGGTTGGCACTGAAATAGTAGAGCTTTGAGCCCGGTGTGCCTTGGGTCACAATGTACTCTTTATCACGTGTGATACCGGTTACGGCAAAGCGTTTCATATACGTATTACCGCTTTCCCCATCGAGATAAACAGCATTATAAATGGTACGCTTGTCATTTTTCTTGAAAACGGCAATGTGAATAATATCTTTCCCCACAAAGGCTTTATCCTGCACTTTGGTGATGATGTAGCGACCATCTTTATAGAAGAGGATCACATCATCAATGTCGGAGCAATCACATACGTATTCATCTTTCTTCAATGAAGTACCGATGAATCCATCTTCGCGGTTGATGAATAATTTCTCATTCTTCACCACGACTTTGGTTGCTTCAATGTTGGCAAAGCTGCGTATTTCAGTCATCCTTGGATGATCCTTGCCATATGTTTTCTTGATGCGTTTGAAGTAATCCAGCGAATAAGGAATGATGTTTTCCAGGTGATAATCAATTTGCTCCATCTCTTCTTCGAGAGAAGCAATGTATTCGTCAGCTTTCTTGGCATCGAACCTGGAGATCCGCTTAATCTTTAATTCGGTTAGTTTGGCGATGTCATCGCGGGTAACTTCACGGCGTAAGGCTGGTTTAAAGGGTTCCAGTCCATGATCGATGGTTTGGATGATCGCCTCCCAGGTTTCGCATTCTTCAATGCGTTGGTATATTTTATTCTCAATAAAGATGCGTTCCAATGAAGAAAAATGCCAGGAATCTTCCAATTCACCTTTTCGTATTTCCAGTTCACGGGTTAACAGATGAACGGTGTAGTCGGTGTTTTCTCTTAGTATCTGACTAACACCGATGAAATATGGCTTTTGGTCTTTGATGACACAGGCATTGGGTGAAATAGATAATTCACAGTCGGTAAATGCATAGAGGGCGTCGATAGTTTTATCCGGCGAGGCGCCTGGATGCAGATACACCAGTATTTCCACATTTTCAGCAGTATTATCATCAATCTTTTTAATCTTGATTTTGCCTTTTTCGTTGGCTTTCAAAATGGATTCAATCAATGAAGTGGTATTGCGTCCAAATGGAATATCTGAAATGATCAGTGTTTTGCTGTCAACCTTACTGATTTTCGCTCTCACCTTAACAGCTCCACCTCTCAGTCCATCATTATAGCGGGAGGCATCCATCATGCCACCGGTGGGAAAGTCGGGATACAACTCAAACTCTTCCCCTCTCAGGTAGGCCATGGAGGCATCCAACAGCTCATTAAAGTTATGAGGCAGCAGTTTAGAGGCTAACCCAACCGCAATACCTTCCACCCCTTGCGCCAGTAATAATGGAAATTTAACAGGCAGTGTAACCGGTTCCTGATTACGGCCATCATAGGATTGTTTCCATTCGGTGGTTTTGGGATTAAACACAACCTCCTGCGCAAATTTTGTCAGGCGGGCTTCAATGTATCGGGCAGCTGCCGCGCTATCACCGGTAAATACATTTCCCCAATTACCCTGGCAATCAATTAAGAGGTTTTTTTGTCCCAACTGCACCAAGGCATCCCCAATAGAAGCATCGCCATGGGGGTGAAACTGCATGGTAAAACCGATGATGTTGGCTACCTTATTGTAACGGCCATCGTCCATCCGGCGCATGGCGTGCAGGATACGGCGTTGCACAGGTTTTAAACCATCATTGATGTAGGGTACGGCGCGTTCCAAAATTACATAAGAAGCGTAATCTAAAAACCATTGCTTGTACATCCCGGACAGGTGGGTCACCTTGGTGCCCTCCAAATCCCATACGGGAAGTGCTTCAGCCGCGTGGTTTTCCTTTTCCTCCGGTTGATCGTTACCGTTTAATTCTATATTGTTGTTTTCGTCGATACTCATGCCGCTATACCAAATTTACTTAATTAATCCACCAGATCTTCTTCAACTACCAGGTTGTCAATAATGAAATTCTGCCGGTCGGGGGTATTTTTACCCATGTAAAACTCCAGTAGGTCCTGAATGGATACTTCCCGTTTAAGGCGCACCGGTTCGAGACGCATGTCACCCCCAATAAAGTGTTTGAACTCATCCGGGGAAATCTCACCCAGTCCTTTAAATCGCGTAATTTCCGGTTTAACCCCTAATTTTTTAATGGCCATTTGTCGCTCTTCATCCGAGTAGCAATAAATGGTTTTCTTCTTATTCCGAACCCTGAACAGTGGGGTTTGAAGAATATAAAGGTGTCCATTTTTCACCAATTCGGGGAAAAACTGCAGAAAGAAAGTAATGAGCAGCAAACGAATGTGCATGCCATCCACATCGGCATCGGTAGCGATAATCACGTGGTTGTAGCGCAGAGTTTCCAAGCCTTCTTCAATGTCGAGAGCGGCCTGTAATAAGTTAAACTCTTCGTTTTCATACACCACTTTACGCGTCAATCCGTAGGTGTTTAACGGCTTTCCCTTTAAGCTGAACACCGCTTGTGTATTCACGCTTCGCGCCTTGGTGATGGAACCACTGGCCGAGTCTCCCTCGGTAATGAACAGCGAACTCTCCAGTTTCAACTCGTGTTTGTCGGTATAATGAACCCGGCAATCGCGTAATTTTTTATTGTGCAGGCTCACTTTTTTAGCCCGCTCACGCGCCAGTTTCTTGATGCCGGAGATGGCTTTACGCTCTTTCTCGGACTCTATAATTTTTCGGTATAGACTATCCGCACTTTCCTGATTTTTGTGCAGATAGTTGTCCAGTTTCTCCGTGACGAAATCCATCATGAAGTTTCTGACGGACGGACCATTGGGGCCTACATCTTTGGAACCCAGCTTGGTTTTCGTTTGCGATTCGAAAACAGGTTCTTCTATTTTGATACTCACGGCCGCAATAATACCGGTACGGATATCGGAGATGTCAAAATTCTTATTGTAATAATCACGGATGGTTTTCACGATGGCTTCGCGAAACGCAATCAGGTGTGTACCGCCTTGTGTGGTATGCTGTCCGTTCACAAAGGTGTAATACTCCTCCCCATATTGGTTGCCATGGGTGATGGCAATCTCCAGGTCTTCGCCCACCAGATGAATAATGGGGTATAGCTCCGGAGCCGACATGTTTTCGTTCAGCAAATCCAGCAATCCATTTTTACTTTGGAATGTTTTTCCATTGAAGTTAATGGCCAGCCCTTTATTCAAATAGGTGTAATTTTTTAAAAGAGCCTCAATGTATTCGTCCTGAAAAGTAAAACTTCCAAAGATGTTGCTGTCTGGTAGAAACTCAATGAAGGTTCCGTTACCTTCATTGGTATCTCTCAGTTCGTGCTCAGTAACCACCTCGCCGCAACTGAATTCAACACGTTTGGATTGTCCTTCGCGAAAGGCTTCAACAGTAAAGTCGATACTCAGGGCATTGACTGCCTTAATACCAACGCCGTTCAATCCTACGGATTTCTTAAACGCTTTGGAGTCATACTTAGCCCCGGTGTTCATTTTTGATGCCACATCAATGACTTTGCCAAGCGGAATGCCGCGTCCGTAATCCCGAACGGTCACACGCCCTTCTTCAACAGTCACATCAATTTTTCTACCGTTGCCCATCATGTATTCATCGATGGAATTATCCATCACCTCCTTCAACAGCACATATATTCCGTCATCAGCATAGGCGCCATCGCCTAATTTACCGATATACATACCAGGACGCTTGCGGATGTGTTCTTTCCAGTCCAGCGTACGGATAGCATCTTCTGAATAGTTCTGGGTGTTTTGACTACTCTGCATATTCTAATACTAAATAAAGTTATTGGAAAAGTGAAGTCCTCCCTGTTTTTTGAAAAAACCTCCCAAATATAACGAAAAGGTGAAAGCTACGGTAATTTCTTTATCAACAATGGTGGTTTTTGTCTTAGTGGTTAATTTCTAAGGGCGTATTGCAGTGAAATTTTCCGGGGTCTCTGTTTGTTAACAACGAAGCGGGTTGGAAGCCGGCGAGATAGGAAGACGGAGGGCTGGAGGGTATCCTACCGCAGCGCGGTCCTTTTTTTATCCGGCGAGACGCTTCCGTCCGTGTCGAAAAGCTGGCCGGGAGGAGCGAAATGCTTGCGGATGGGGCGAACAGATACCCGGTGGAGGCGACACGCGTATTTCCAGGGCGAAATTGGACCGGATCACTGCGAGTGACGTTCAACCAAGGCGAAATGTATGTTGACCCTCGCGAAATGCATCCTTACACATTTTTGGGGCCTTCCGCCCAGGTGGATCTCATTTCGCCGGGTTCCGGTAGCTCTTCGCTGCGGTTTGGAGGCTTTCGTCAGAACTGGATCCTGAACCGCTGACGTATGCCGGCTAAAACTTATGGGATGAGCTTCATTTTACGCATGAGGAATGAAGCATTGTGGCTTTGCGTGATTCCGTCGCGTAGTTTGTAATCGAAGTTGAGGTTATCACCTTCAAAGGAGACTTCGAAACAATTGTTGAAGATACGCCCGGGATATTGTTTGGCCAACGCCCCCAATTCCAAATCATGGGTGGCCACTAAGCCATAGCCATTGAGCTCCATCAAGCGTTTAACCAGGGCCATGGAACCTGTGGTTTTATCGTGGGAGTTGGTACCTTTCAAAATCTCATCGAGGATAAAAAACAGCTCGCCTTTCTTTTCTAAAGCTTCCACAATCATTTGCAGACGTTTTAGTTCGGAAAAGAAGTAGGATTCATGTTTCAATAGATTGTCGATCGCGCGCATATTGGTCATAAACCGCATGGGGCGGTATTTGAACGCCTTGGCGGCCACCGCGGCGCCGTTTCCTGCCAGCACCAGATTGACACCGATGGTGCGCAGAAAGGTGCTCTTGCCAGCCATATTGGCTCCGGTAATGACCCCAATGTGTTTGTCCTGATTGATGAAAAAGTCATTGGAAATGCGCTCCGACAGAGGAATTAACGGATGTCCCAGGGCGTGGGCTTCCAGCACGGTTTGATCGTCTACTTCAGGAAAGACGTATTGGGGGTAATTATAGGTAAAGGTGGCGAAACTATTAAGCGCCTCTATCTCTTCCAAAACAAAAAACCACTGTGTAAGTTGCTCCCCATATTTAGAATACCACTTGCGAATGCCAAGGCAAATCAGCAGGTCACTGAGGAACATGCTATTCAGAATGACGCCGAGCAGCATGTTTAAGCGCTGATCAAACAGGTTTAACAGGGTACCTAATTTTTTCACAATACACGAGGCCTGATCCGTTTGGCAGAGCAATTGTGATTTTAACCCGACCAGCAAAGCCGACTTAAACGATGTCTGCTCAACCAGAAGGAGGAGTTGCCCGTAGCGTTTCAGGTAGTTGCCTAAAGCAGAAATTTTGTGGTGGACTGTATTGACCTGTTTTACATGTATGGCGGATATGCCAAGACCGGTTAAAAACAACCAAACAGGGAGTGTTTCTGAAGTAATTTGCAGCAATGCTGTAACAATCGACGCAATAAACAGAAACGGAAAGGCGACTATGATCCCTTTCCAAATGGGATGGATGAATGTTAAATCAGGTTTTTCTTCGGGCCGTACTGCTCTGTTTTTCTTGTTCTCGTCCTCGGCAATGGCCCCTAGGGCGTAAAAGTGTTCCCTGAATTCTGGATTGGCGGCTAGCTCTGCAATGGCTTCCTGTCTGTTGGTGATGCAGCGGTGACTGAGGGCCTGGGATTTCAGTTTTTCAGCCAGTTTAGTTTCTCCCCGTTTAGTGGAAGTGCGGTTGATGAATTGAAACAGGGAGCCTTTGCCAAACAAATCCAAATCATGCACAAAGTCATGGTCTGCATCAATGTATTGATGGCCATCTGGAAGGTCTTGCCATTTGTTTTTTAGGCCTTTTAATTCAATCTGAAGCAGATTAAGTCTTTTCTGGTGATAGTTTCGCTGGGATCCCAGTTTAAGGGCATGGTAAACCAATGCTGCAAAAAGACTGATCAGGCCACCGAACAGCATTAGAAACGGACTGCTCCAGGGTTCTGTGAAAAAAAAAGGCAAGGAAAAGGCACCAATGAATGCAGCTAAGCGAATCCAGCTAATGAGCCGGATTTTACGCTTCAGTCTGGACAGGTTTTCCTGTCCTTCGTGGTGTCTTTTTTGATAAGTTGTTAAACGCTCTGCTGGTCCGGGTTGGAAGCTATTATTTCCGCCCATATCATATCTTTTAGTTCGGTAATGCCTTGATTGGCCACCGAAGATATGAAAACATGGGGTACATCCGGTAAGTTCTTTTCTATTTCCTCTGTCAGTTCATCATCCAGCATGTCAGATTTTGAAATTGCCAGTAAACGACTTTTGTCCAGAAGCTCAGGATTGTAAACTTTTAGCTCATTGAGCAGGATGTGGTATTCTTTGTTGATGTCATCAGCATCCGCCGGGATTAAAAAGAGCAGAATCGAGTTGCGTTCAATGTGGCGTAAAAAACGAAGTCCTAATCCCTTGCCTTCGCTTGCCCCCTCAATGATACCGGGGATGTCAGCCATGACAAATGATTTGTGATCACGGTATTCAACGATGCCCAAATTGGGGACCAGGGTTGTAAACGGATAGTCGGCTATTTCGGGCTTCGCAGCAGAAACAACAGAGAGTAAAGTCGATTTTCCGGCGTTGGGGAAGCCTACTAATCCAACGTCAGCTAATACTTTTAGCTCCAAAATGACCGCGCGTTCAACGCTTAATTCACCGGGTTGGGCATAGCGGGGTGTTTGATTGGTAGGTGATTTAAAATGCATGTTTCCACGACCGCCTCTTCCGCCTTTTATTAAAATCAGTTCCTGATCATGGTGGGTGATTTCGAACAATATTTCACCGGTTTCCGCATCTTTAGCCACTGTTCCTAATGGTACCTCAATAATAACATCTTCTCCATCGGCACCGAAGGAACCTTGTTTTCCACCGGATCCACCATGGCCGGCGAAAATATGGCGTTTATATTTAAGATGCAGCAGGGTCCAGAAGTTGGAATTACCTCGCATAATGACATGACCACCACGACCACCATCACCACCATCAGGTCCTCCTTTGGCTTCACTCTTCTCGCGTCTGAGGTGAGCAGATCCTGCGCCTCCTTTTCCTGATCGACAGAAAATCTTTACATAATCAACAAAATTGGAACCGGCCATGTCTGTAAGTTTTTAAATATAAAGCCACGACAATAGTGTCATTATCGTGGCCTTGATGCTATTGTAAAATTATTGTTGCGTATATTTATCCAGGGTGGTGCAAATGCGTTGAAAAATATCTTCCACACTGCCCATTCCCTTTATCGCTTGGTATAATTTGATCTCCTTGTAGAAAGAAATAACCGGACTGGTGCGATCTTCATATACTTTTAATCGCTTGGTGATGGTTTCCAGGTTATCGTCTGAACGACCGGAAGTTTCACCGCGTTTTAGTAGGCGTTCAATTAACTCCTGACGATCGACCTCCAGGTTTAACATCACTGTGAGTTGTGTATTATAGTCTTCCAGCATTTGTTGAAAAGCTTCCGCTTGAAAGACGGTGCGTGGAAAACCATCAAAAATAATCCCCTTGTCAATTGGATTGTTGTCCAGATAATGATCCAACATTTCAATGATGGTGTCATCTGGTACCAATTCCCCTTTGTCAATGTAACTCTTGGCTATTACCCCCAAGTGGGTATTTGTATGTATCTCGCGTCTCAATAAATCACCGGTTGAAATATGGGTTAAACCATATTTCTCAATGATTTTCTGACTTTGCGTACCTTTTCCAGATCCGGGAGGTCCGAAAATTACAACATTGAGCATGTGTCTCTTTCTATTAAAATTTAAACAATGGTGATCGGGTGTTACTCTACAACCGTATAAATATTCTTTAAGTTACGCCCGTATCCGTCATAATCCAAACCATACCCAACAATAAAATCATTAGGGATTTCTAATCCTACGTAATCAAGCGTCACTTCTCTTTTGCAAGCATCTGGTTTAAATAGCATGGTCGCTACTTTCACTTCAGCTGGTCCCATTTCAGAAACCTGTTTCACTGTATTGGCAATTGTTAAACCAGTGTCGACGATATCTTCCAGAAGAACCACAGTCCGACCTTTAATATCTTCGTTTAAACCAATGAGTTGTTTGATTTTACCTGTCGTGCCAGTGCCTTCATAAGAAGATAGTTTAACGAAGCTAATTTCGCATGGCACATTAATACGTTTCATCAAGTCTGATGCAAACATGAATGAGCCGTTCAATACGCAAATCATTAAAGGATTCTTTCCTTCCAAATCGCGATTCATTTTTTCAGCTATTTGGTCAACAGCTGTTAAAATCTTTTCTTCCGGAATGGATAATTCAAATTCTCTGTCCAATAGTTTTACACGACTCATCCCTTATTCACTTTTTGTTGGCAAAACACCGGTGGATTGATTATTAATAACTCTATATTAACCAATTACTAGGTGAAGATGTTTTGCCCGTTAATACAATTTACCCGTTTCGAGCTGCAAAAGTATAAAAAATACGAAATATCATCCGTTTTTATTTGTAACTTATTAGTTTTGGCTTCACAATATGTCATAAATTGAACTTTAAGATTCTATAATTCTAATAAATCAACATTATGCAACCAAAAGTTAGTATCATTATGGGTAGCACCTCTGATTTAGGGGTGATGGAAAAAGCTGCCAAGATCTTGAATGAGTTTAAAATTCCTTTTGAGGTGAATGCTTTGTCGGCCCATCGCACGCCTGATCAGGTCTTGGATTTTGCAAAAGAGGCATATGATAGGGGGATTCGTGTGATTATTGCAGGAGCAGGTGGTGCCGCCCATTTGCCCGGAGTAATCGCTGCACTGACCCCACTGCCTGTTATTGGAGTACCTATTAAAGCTTCTATTTCAATTGATGGATGGGATTCTATTTTATCGATCCTGCAAATGCCTCCGGGTATTCCTGTAGCTACAGTTGGATTAGATGGGGCTCAGAATGCTGGTATTCTGGCTGCTCAAATTTTGGGGACTGGTGATGCGGTGGTATATGAGACAGTGAAAGCTTATAAAGCATCTTTGTCCGATAAGATTTCCAAAGCAAATGAAGAATTGGCAACTGTTAAATTTGATTTTAAAACCAACTAATACTTAAGGTACGTTTGGCTTTAAAAACACCTATATTGAAAACTGCCGATCCAACATCGGCAGTTTTATTATATATTAAAATTCCTTCAATTAGTCAATATTGACTTCTTTTTATTTGTCTAATAACTTTATAATAAACTGGCAGTTAACTCCAATTATTATGAGGTTTTTATTCCCTGTTTTTACTGGTGTATTTATTTTTATCGCCTCATCTACTTGCTGGGGACAAGATATAAATAGTGTAGGGCCTGCTAATGTGGCGCTCGGAGGTGTCAAGAGTATTGATCCTTCCAATTGGGCGGCTTTGACCAATGTTGCAAACCTAGCCCTGCAAACGGAACTATCTGCTGGGATCAGTTATCAGCGGAAGTTTCAGTTGTCTGAATTGAGTTTACGAATGGCAACTGTTAATTATCCCAGAAAATTAGGTGTGCTGACAGGACTTGTGTTGCAAAGTGGTTTTGAGAAAAGTCTGTTAAGTAGATATGCATTTAGTTTTAGTCGGTCTTTTGGGAGTAAGGTTTCGGCTGGTCTTCAATTCAATTATCTGACTCATCAAATTGAAGGTGCAGAGTTAGTTGATGCTTTCTATTCGTCTATAGGTATCCTCATTCAGCCTACCTCTTCTATTCATTTGGCTGCATTTGTTCAAAATCCGGAGCAGGGGACTATTCGGTACTATGATTCGGTCTTCTATCTGCCATCCTCGTTTTGTTTAGGTATTCAGTGGTCTGCGGACCCGCATGTACTTATTTTGGTGGAGTTGGAAAAAGAGTCGGATCGTGCCCCAATTTACAAAACGGGTGTTCAGTTTAATTTTAAAAATCAATTATTTCTCAGAACTGGGCTGAGCGCAAAGCCTGCGACGTTTGCTTTTGGAGGTGGCTTTCGTTATAATTTCATCGTCATTGATGTGGCTTTCGCTAATCACGCGCCCCTGGGACTGACCTCTTCATTTGGACTCTCTTTTTTCATTGGAAATTCAAAATAAGAATTAATAACTATGAAGGCCTTTTGTCTGTCGTTGGTTCTATTGGGATTGGTTACTGTGGGCGTGGCCCAAAGTGATGAGTCAATCCGGAAAATCATCTCTGATATGCTTGAGTCTATTGCAGAGCGGCAAACAATGGAAGTAAACTATGAGGAGTTGATTGATGATTTGGTTCATCTTTCAATACATCCAATTAATCTCAATTCAGCAACGAAGGAAGAGTTGGAAACCTTGTTTTTCCTGACGGATTATCAAATCGAAAACATACTGTACTATATATATTCAAATGGTGCCATGCAAACAATTTATGAGTTACAAGCTGTAGAGGGTTTGGACGAATTTGTAATTCAGTATCTGATTCAATTTGTATATGTGGGTGATGTTCCGGTAACAGATGTTCGGTTGCATTTTGCTGGTAATGTGTTTGGGAGGTATCAAACTGTTTTTCAGAATGCAAAGGGCTTTGTTGAGGTAAATGATTCGACCTCTGCAATATATAAAGGTAGTAAGGATAGAGTTTTGCTAAAAGGTCAGTTTAATATTAATGATAAGGTGGAAACAGGTTTTACTTTGGAAAAAGATCCAGGAGAAGAATACTTCTCTCATTCCATTTCAGTAACTGATTTTAGTTCTGGTTTTATTCAGTTTAATAAGCCGGTTAAATGGGTGCATAAAATTATAATTGGAGATTTCAAAGCTTCATTTGGACAAGGCGTTGGAATGTGGACCGATATGGCTTTCTCGAAATCGTCCGAAACGAGTCAGTTAAGACGGCGGCCTAAGGGCATTTATAAATATACCTCAACCAACGAAGTTTCATTTTTGAGAGGTGTCGCCGCAGACTTACATTATGAAAAATTTTCTTTTTCACCATTTGTGTCCTATAAGGCACGTGATGCTACCATCGAGATTGATTCAATGACAAATGCAGTACATATTTTATCATTAAAGGAAGATGGCTACCACCGTACTGATGGTGAGTTGGAGGCTCAAAATAGTGTTAAAGAGTTGGTGTTAGGTGGTCGATTCGGCTATCGGCATCACCTTTTTCATGTGGAGTCCGGTTATGTCAATTGGAATCTAAATTATCCAATTAAGAGAAGTGATCACTTAAAGGATTTATATCGGCTTGCTGATGAGGATCAAACCACGGTTTGGTTTTCGTATAGTTTATTTCTAAGTCGGTTAACGCTTTTTGGGGAGTTGGCCTATCAGCAATGGAAACATTCCGCATTTTATCAGGGTTTGACTTATCAAGCAGGTTCTGATGTAGTACTCTCATTGGCTTATCGAAATTATGCTACTCAATATTCTGCGATATTAGCCAATCCCTTTTCTGAATCTTCAATCATTAATGGAGAGTCAGGTTATTTTGGTTCCATTCGTTTTCGTCCACACCGTAAGGTATTAATAACTGCCTATGGGGATATCTTTGAGTATGACTGGTTGAGGTATAATGTCTATGCTCCTTCTGATGGGTTTGAGTTTTTTATTCAAGCTGACTATTCTTTAAATAAGAACTGTAATTTTTATTTGCGTTATAAATCAACGCAAAAGTCTATTAACTCAAATCAAGTAGAAGGACAGGTTTATTCAATTTCATCTTATCAAAAGGATAATATTCGGGTTTACTATAATTTTAAACTCTCTGATAAGTGTAGGTTGCAAACCCAAGCGGAGCACTCTATTTATCGTAGAGATAAGGATTTTACAACAAATGGGTGGTTGTTTTATCAGGACTTCAAATTCCTTCCATATACGAAGCTTTCTTTGGGAGTAAGGTATGTGTATTTTGATATAGAGGATTATAATAGTCGTATTTACATGTATGAACCTGATGTACTCTATGCATTTACGATTCCTGCTTTTATGGATCAAGGATCCCGTATCATTGTTAATGCCAAATGGAGTCTAACCAGAGATCTAAAAGTCTGGTTTCGACTAGCGCATTCTTACTATAAGGGAAAGGAATCCATTAGTTCCGGGTGGAATGAAATATCTGGATATGAAAAGACTGAAGGAAAAATTCAAATTCAATACCGTTTTTAAACAAGAAAAGGCGGTCGTTAGACAGCCTTTCCTATAATTGGTTTTAGTGTATTTAGTTTCCTACCTCAGAGATAAACTTTATTCGAACCATTCGAATGTCTTCTTCCGAATAGACATCTTCGCCTAATTCTTCAAGTGCAGTATGGATGTCGTCAGTTTCAGCTTCTTCTTTAAAGTAGTAGAAAATGTCGTCTTTGTGATCTTCATCCATTACTTCGTCAATGTAATAGTCGATGTTTACCCGTGTGCCTGAATATACAATGGATTCTAATTCTTTGATTAACTCAACCATTTCAATGCCTTTAGATGCAGCAATATCGTCAAGCGACATTTTTCGATCAATACTTTGAATAATGCTGATTTTAAGTTTTGACTTGTTGGCAACCGTTTTAACCACCATGTCCATGGGGCGATCAATCTCATTTTCTTCAACATGTCGGTTTATCAACGCAAGGAATTCTTTCCCAAAACGTTTTGCTTTCCCGGTTCCAACCCCAGGCATGTTCTGAAGTTCATCCATGTTAATGGGATAGTAAGTGGCCATGGCTTCCAGTGATGGATCCTGGAATATAACAAAAGGGGGCAGATTCAATTTCTTAGAAATCGTTTTCCGCATATCCTTTAGCATGGAAAATAATTGATTGTCCAAAGCTGCAGTGCCTCCTGTTACAGTTTCTTCCTCAACGGTATCAAAGTCATGATCTTTTGTCATCATGATGGAATGAGGATGATTGATGAATTCATGACCTTTTTTGCTGACTCTTAGAAGCCCGTATGTTTCAATATCTTTAATGATAAAGCCATTTACAAGGGATTGCCGAACGACAGCGTTCCAATACTTCTCATCGTGTTCATTACCGCTTTCAAAAATGTCTAATTCATCATGGTTGTATGACTTAATCGTTGATGTATTGTTGCCGGTAAGTACATTAATGATGTGGTCCGATTTGAAGCGTTCTTTTAACTCAAGTACTGCTTTTAAAAGTTTGACAACATTGTCTTTAGCTTCGAATTGTTCCTTGGGGTTAACACAATTGTCACAGGTTTCACAGTTCTCTTCCTGATACTTTTCGCCGAAATAGTGAAGCAGTGTTTTTCTTCGGCAGACAGATGATTCTGCATAAGAAACAGTCTCAAGCAGAAGTTGCTTGCCGATTTCTTGCTCTGCCAGCGGTTTGCCCTGCATGAATTTTTCAAGTTTCTGAATGTCTTTGTAACTGTAGAATGCAATGCATCGGCCTTCGCCACCGTCACGTCCTGCTCGTCCAGTTTCTTGATAGTATCCCTCCAGACTTTTCGGTATGTCATAATGAATAACGATTCGTACATCTGGTTTATCAATTCCCATTCCAAAAGCGATGGTAGCTACAATAATGTCTGCTTCTTCCATCAGAAATTTATCCTGGTTTCCTGCACGTGTTGTGGCATCCATACCCGCATGGTAGGGAAGTGCTTTGAGTCCGTTTACAACTAACGTTTCAGCTAATTCTTCCACCTTTTTACGACTTAGGCAATAGATGATAGCTGATTTACCAATGTTAGCTTTAAGAAGTTTAATGATTTCTTTGGAGGTATTCATCTTTGGACGTACCTCGTAAAATAGATTGGGTCGGTTAAAGGATGATTTGAATACCATGGCATCCAACATGCCTAGATTCTTCTGTATGTCGTGTTGTACTTTTGGTGTTGCAGTAGCGGTTAGTGCAATGACAGGTGATTCACCAATTTCGTTAATGATGGGTCTTATGCGTCGATATTCCGGGCGGAAATCATGTCCCCATTCAGAAATACAGTGCGCTTCATCAACTGCGTAGAAACTAACGTCTATTTGTTTTAGGAAATTAATGTTTTCTTCCTTGGTTAAAGATTCAGGAGCCACGTAGAGCAATTTGGTCTTGCCGTCCAAAATGTCTTGTTTCACCTGGTTGATTGCAGCTTTAGTTAATGAGGAATTTAGGAAGTTGGCTATGCCATCATCCTCACTAAAGTTTCGCATGGCATCAACTTGATTTTTCATGAGTGCAATCAATGGTGAAATAATGATTGCTGTACCAGGTAAAATTAATGCCGGTAACTGGTAGCAAAGGGATTTCCCGCCTCCGGTCGGCATTAGAACGAACGTGTCGTTTCCCTTTAGAACGTTTTGGATAACCTCCTCTTGATTCCCCTTGAAGGTATCAAACCCAAAGTGCTGTTTTAAACTAGCACTCAGATCAACCTGTTTTGCCATAACTATTTTCCCTATTACAAATACTTCTACCTATTTACGAATAAACAGGTGAAAGGTTTTTTATTCATAGATTCTGAATAGAACAAAAATAATGATCCTTTTAAGAAAACGTGATATTTTTAACGTTTAGTGTAAAAAGGTAGTTGTTTTTTTTAGCTCTGTTCCTGATCTTATTCCAGAAAATTTATCCTGATACTATGAAGGTAGAAAACAAAGATGGGATTACCAAAAGATTTGTAAAACAGATTTGGTATATTATATTCGCATCACACTCATCAACGGCGGTTTTGACATTTTCAGTTTAAGCTTTTTTAACATTTTATATGTGCCTGGAGGAGTACTTTTGTTTTCTAATTTTATTGTTTTAGAAACTTATATGAAAGATAACGGAACTAAGGAAATGTCGTTTTTAGATCATCTGGAGATTCTTAGATGGCATTTATTACGTGCATTTTCGAGTATTTTTGTCGTAGCGATTTTGGCTTTTGTGTTTAAGGAAATAGTTTTTGATGTTATTATTTTAGCCCCGTCAGATCCGCTATTTTTCACGAATCGAATGCTGTGCGAACTCGCTCAGAAGATCGATATGCCCGTTTTGTGCATTAATCAGGTTCCCTTGAGTTTTCAGAATATCAATATGTCTGGACAGTTTACTACGCACATATTAGTTTCATTTGTAACGGGTATTGTGGTAGCCTTTCCTTATATATTTTGGGAATTTTGGCGATTTATACGACCAGCTCTTTATGATAGTGAGGTTAAGCACTCACGGGGGGCTATCTTTTTTGCTTCGATCTTATTTTCAGTGGGTATATTATTTGCTTATTATATCATTACTCCCCTATCAATTCATTTTTTGGGGAATTATCAAGTTAGTGCTAGAGTTGAGAATATTGTTAATATTGGCTCCTATATAAGTACGATTACGTCGATTGTGCTAGCTGGTGGTATTATATTTGAATTACCTATATTGATATATTTCCTGGCGAAAGTAGGGTTGGTTTCCTCAGGTTTTTTGATTAAATATAGAAAGCACAGTATTGTAATTGCTTTAGTTTTGGCAGCAGTTATTACTCCTCCCGATGTAATAAGTCAGATTTTGGTTTGCTTCCCATTGATCCTTCTTTATGAATCAGGGATTATTATTACCAAACGACTTGAAAAGAACAGAGCTTTAGAAAATAATTAATGGCGCGTTTTATGGAAGATCATGAATTAGTTTTACATACTGATACCCTTATTAAAAAGTATAAAAGCAGAACGGTTGTAAAAGGAGTTTCGGTTGAATTACGGCAAGGAGAAATTGTCGGGCTACTAGGTCCGAATGGAGCTGGAAAAACCACCTCTTTTTATATGATTGTCGGGCTTATTGCTCCTAATAGTGGTGATATTTATCTCAATGATGAAAAGATCACTGATTTTCCGGTTTATCGCAGGGCTCAAAAAGGGATTGGATATCTGGCTCAGGAGGCCAGCGTGTTTCGTAAAATGAGCGTCGAGGATAATATCCGGTCGGTACTGGAGATGACTAATTTTCCCAAAGACTATCAAAAGCAGCGTCTGGAAGAGTTATTGGAAGAGTTCAGTTTGAATCACATCCGTAAAAGTTTGGGAATACAGCTGTCAGGCGGGGAACGTCGACGAACTGAAATCGCAAGAGCCTTAGCCATTAATCCGAAGTTTATCCTGCTGGATGAGCCCTTTGCAGGTGTGGATCCAATTGCGGTAAGGGATATTCAGGAAATTGTTGCCAAGCTGAAGTTTAAAAACATTGGTATTTTAATTACCGACCACAATGTGCACGAGACTTTGGCAATTACAGATCGAGCTTATTTATTATTTGAAGGAAAAATTTTAAAGGCTGGAACTGCTGAAGAGTTGGCTGAAGATGCTGATGTTAAGCGTCTTTATCTGGGTGATGATTTTGAGTTGCGGCGTCGGGAGTTTACGCCGGAGTAATTTTTTTTGAAAAAAGTTTTTCGCGAATGAAAAAAAATATATCTTTGCACCGCGAAACACGAAATGCGGATGTGGCGTAATTGGTAGCCGCGCTAGACTTAGGATCTAGTGCCGAGAGGCGTGGGGGTTCGAGTCCCTTCATCCGCACTGAATTAAAAACCGCCTTAACTTACGATTCCGATCGATAGTAAGGCGGTTTTTTTAGGTTGTATAATAGTGAAGTAAAATGATAGGCTTTGCCCGCAATAAATCGCAAAACAGGGTAAGTTCACTTTTAAATCAAAACAGATGAATATTTCAAAGGAAAACATTGATGCACTAAATGCAGTTATTACATTAACTGTTGACAAAGTAGATTACGAGAAAAAGGTGGACGATGTCTTGAAAGATTATCGTAAGAAGGTAAATATGCCTGGTTTCCGTCCGGGAAAAGTGCCTGCTGGTGTTGTGAAAAAAATGTATGGCAAAGCTGTTTTGGCCGAAGAAGTGAATAAATTAGTTTCGGAAAACCTTCATCAATTTATTACTGAAAATAACCTTGATTTATTAGGTGAGCCACTTCCATCAGAAAAGCAGCAATTGATTGACTTTGATGTGGCGGATTCATTTGAATTTATCTTTGATTTAGCCTTGTCTCCTGAAATCGATTTGAAACTCTCTAAGCGTGAAAAATTACCTTATTATTCAGTAACGATTACTGATGAGATGGTGAAAGATCAAGCAGATGCCTTGGCGGGTCGTTATGGAACCTCTGAAAAAGTTGAAGAAGTTGAAGATAAGGCCATGGTAAAAGGAATCTTCAATCAACTAGATGAGGAAGGTAACATCGTCGAAGGAGGTGTTTTTACTGAAGATGCTGTTATCTCATTAAACATCATTAAAGATGAAGATGAGAAGAAGAAATTAATGGGTGCTAAAGTTGGAGAGGCTGTTGTATTCAATCCATCGATCGCTTTCCCTAATGAAACAGAAATTTCATACATTCTGAAAGTTTCTAAAGAAAAAGCTGCAGAATTGAAAGGGAATTTCAAATTTACAATATCGGAGATTACTTCTTTTAAAAATGCGGAGATTAATCAGGAATTGTTTGATAAAGCATTTGGAGAAGGTCAGATCAACTCTGAAGAAGAATTTAATGCTCGCGTAAAAGAAGACTTCGCTAATAATTTGGCCATGGAAACGGAGTATCGTTTCTCTGTTGATGCAAAAGAAAAGTTGATGAACAAAGTTAGTGTTGATTTTCCTGAAGCATTCTTGAAGAGATGGGTCGTTGCTACGAACCGTGACAATGAGAAATTTGATGCGGCCAATCTGGATAATGAAATGCCGGCTATGTTGGAAGATTTGAAATGGCAATTGATTAAAAACCACTTGATCAAGTCAAACGAAATTCAGATTGAAGAAGCGGACATTTTAGATTATGCTAAGAAATCAGCTCGTATTCAATTCATGCAATATGGTTTGAGTAACGTACCAGATGAGCATTTGGAGAACTACGCCAAAGAAATGATTCAACAAGAAGAGCAGCGTCGTCAAATGGCAGAAGGAGCCGTGAATCATAAAGTAATGGATTTTATTAAAGAGGCTGTTAAGATCGAGGAGAAAGAGATTTCTCGTGAAGATTTTAATAAATTATTTGAAAAAAACTAAAGAATCTATTCATCCAGGCTATTTAATTACTAAATTAGCGTTAAAACAAGAAAATTTCTGAACATGATTGATCCGAAAGATTTCCAAAAATACGCCACAAAACATTTGGGCATCAATAGCCTGGTGCTTGATAAATATACATCTGTTACTAATAGTTATATCTCGCCGACAATTATTGAGGAAAGACAACTGAATGTAGCCAGCATGGATGTATTCTCTCGTCTGATGATGGACCGCATTATCTTTTTGGGATTGCCCATTGATGATTATGTAGCGAATGTGATTCAGGCGCAATTGCTTTATCTGGAATCAACCGACCCTTCGAAAGACATTTCGATTTACTTCAATAGTCCCGGAGGTTCAGTACATGCCGGATTAGGTATTTACGATACGATGCAATACATTTCATCAGATGTGGCTACCATTTGTACTGGTATGGCAGCCTCCATGGGTGCTGTTTTATTAACCGCCGGAACAAAGGGGAAACGTACTGCATTGAAGCACTCACGTATTATGATTCACCAGCCAATGGGTGGTGCTCAGGGGCAGGCTTCAGATATTGAAATTACAGCCCGTGAGATATTAAAGTTGCGTAAAGAGCTTTATACCATTATTGCCGATCATTCAGGTAATAGTTTTAAAAAGGTAGAGAAAGACTCTGACCGTGATTATTGGATGACGGCTGAAGAAGCCAAAGACTATGGTATGATTGATGAAGTGCTGGTACGACAAAAAGATAAATAGAGAATCGAATTGAGATATACGATGCAGAATCAGCCTTATTTAGGTTGGCTCTGCATTCGTTTTATATATTGATAGTTTATGGATAAATGTTCATTTTGCGGACGCGATAGAAAAGACACGAACCTGTTAATTGCCGGTATTTCAGGTCACATTTGTGACAGTTGTATCGAACAGGCTCACTCCATATTAGACGAAGAGTTCAAAAAGAAGAGTTCGTTTGATGTAGATGCTATTACTCTGCTCAAACCACTAGAAATTAAAGCATTTCTTGATCAATACGTCATTGGTCAGGAGGAGGCTAAGAAGTTCCTGTCTGTAGCGGTTTATAATCACTACAAGCGCTTGATGCAAAAAAATAATGGGGATGAGGTTGAGATTGAAAAATCGAATATTATCCTTGTTGGTGAAACGGGTACAGGTAAAACCTTGCTAGCAAGGACTATTGCTAAAATGTTGCACGTACCATTTACCATTGTCGATGCTACGGTGTTAACTGAAGCCGGGTATGTGGGAGAAGATATCGAAAGTATTTTGACCCGACTCCTTCAAGCTGCCGATTACAATGTGGAAGCTGCCGAAAAGGGAATTGTTTTCATTGATGAAATCGATAAAATTGCCCGTAAGAGCGATAATCCTTCTATTACCCGTGATGTGTCTGGTGAAGGTGTTCAGCAAGGCCTATTGAAGCTGTTGGAAGGTTCGATTGTGAACGTACCGCCTCAGGGTGGTCGCAAGCATCCGGAGCAGAAAATGATTCCGGTCAATACTAAAAATATCTTGTTTGTTTGTGGTGGTGCCTTTGATGGTATTGAGCGTAAAATAGCTCAACGTTTAAATACCAAAGTGGTTGGTTACATGGCCAGCAAATCCAAAGAAAAGCTGGATGTTGAAAACCTGCTTCAATATGTGGCTCCTCAGGATTTGAAATCTTTTGGATTAATTCCTGAGATTATCGGTCGTCTGCCAGTGTTAACATTCTTACAACCGCTTAATCGGGAAATCCTACGTCGTATCCTGACAGAACCTAAAAATTCTATTATCAAACAATATGAAAAGCTGTTTGAAATTGATGGGATCAACCTTAAATTTGAAGATGATGTATTGGAATACATCGTTGATAAGGCAGTTGAGTTTAAGTTGGGAGCCCGTGGATTAAGATCTATTTGTGAAACGATTATGATTGATTCTATGTTTACAGCCCCTTCTGAGGATCATCAGGAATTGCTCATTAGTCTCGATTATGCACGTCATAAACTTGAACATGCTAATATGGCTAAATTAAAAGCCAGCTAATTTTAGCTCTATAATAATATTTTAAGCGACTCTGATAAGGTCGCTTTTTTTGTGTGCCACTTTCAAAAGTCTGTCAAAAATCATAAATTCAAAACTTATCGTATCATTGAGCGTATAATTTAGGTTGAACCGTTTTTCTAATTGGCATGAAACTAACTTTAACCATATTATTCCTGCTTCTAGCGCTTGGGAGTAATCCGGTTACTGCTCAATATTTTGGCCAAAATAAGCCTTCCTATGAACAGTTTGATTTCGAGTTGTATAAAACCCCTCATTTTGATATTTATCACTACTTTGATAGTCCTGAACGGGTTAATCAATTGGCGGGTTTAGCTGAAAAGTGGTACTATTACCATCAGCAAGTTTTGATTGATACGTTTGATACGCGCAATCCTCTGATCATTTACTCTAATCATGCCGATTTTCAGCAAACAAATACCATACACAGTCGTATTGAAGTAGGAACTGGTGGTGTGACTGAAGGAATGAAACGACGTGTGGTATTGCCTGTTACTTTTAGTCATCATCAAACCGATCACGTTTTAGGGCATGAATTAGTACATGCGTTTCAATACCATATTCTAACCAAGGATGTGGAGATCAGTCTCGCTGCCATAAACAATATCCCATTATGGATGATCGAAGGGATGGCTGAGTTTTTATCATTGGGAAGTGTGAATAGTCAAACGGCTTTATGGATGCGCGATGCACTTATTCATGATCAGTTTCCAACGCTCAAGCAGATGACCATGAGTTATCGCTATTCCCCTTATCGTTATGGGCATGCCTTTTGGGCCTTCATCAGTTATAAGTATGGCGAGCAATATATTCCACGCTTGTTTAAAGCGGCAGCTGCTACAGGTTATGAACAAGCGATTGGGGATGTATTAATGCTATCCACGGATTCCCTTTCGATACTGTGGAAAGAAACATTGGCCGCGCATCTTTTGAAAACGGTCAATGATTCTACTTTCTCGATTATAGGTAAACCTCTAATCTCAAAGAAGAATGGTGGTCGGTATAATTTGAATCCTTCATTGAGTCCTAATGGGAAATACATCGTTTTTCTCTCTGAGAGGGATTTATACGATATTGATCTCTTCATGGCAGACACCCATAATGGTGAAGTTCTCTCTCGTATATATACTGCTACCAGCCACGATGAGATCGATGCATTGAATTTTATCGAAACTTCCGGAAGCTGGTCCCCGGATAGTCGATTTTTTGCTTTCATCGCTTTTAAAAAAGGACAATCTGAGTGTTTTGTTTTCGATGTTAAGAAGAAAGCAATAGTTAAAGAGATCAAAATCGAAGATGTGGATGAGATTAGTTGGCCGGCGTGGTCACCCAGCGGAGAATTCATTGCATTTGCTGGTTTAAAAGAGGGGGTATCCGATATATATGTTTATAATCGTCAATCGCGCCAAGTTGAAAATTTGACACAAAATAGGTATTCGTGCATGCAACCTGCCTGGACACCCGATTCTAAAGCCATTGTTTATGTGACAGACCAGCCTGTGGTTACCCAGAGTCAGCAAACAAATGTTTATTACAACATTGGACTATTAAATATAAATACAGGAACGAATGTAATATTAAGAACTTTTGATGACGCCAAGAATCTCAATCCGATCGTTCCCCAAGGAGGCGAGAAAATTTTATTTTTATCCGATCGTGATGGCAGGCGAAATTTGTATGCAATTAATCTAAAAAGCAATGAGTTATTTCAAGTCACTGACTATCCTACTGGTATTATTGGAATGACAGAATACTCCCCGGCACTCTCCGTTGCAGGTGATACCTTGTGTTATTCTATGTTATGGGATGGGCAGTTTAAGATATATCAAACTACACTCAGTTACATTAAGCGTAATGTCAAGCCGGTATATCAGCATCAATTTCAGCCAACGGCTTCCAGACTCATGCCTTATTCTTCCATTCCATCACAAGTGGAGACTAACTTATATTTTAATCGTCGACCATTAAAACAACCTATCGATAGTTTTTATACGGATCACATTGAACCCAAATTCAAACTCGATTATCTCGGAAATGCTTCTGTCGGTGTTATGACCGGGCGTTTTGGAACCGGTATGGCAGGGAGTGTAGAGGCAATGTTCAGTGATATTCTCGGACAAAATATGCTGTATACGGCTATTAGTATCAATGGCGAAATTTATGATTTTGGTGGTCAGGTGGCTTATGTTAATAAAAAGAACCGTATTAAATTTGGTGCTGGCCTTTCTCACATTCCTTATCGATCTGGTTCCTATTCATATGAGTCAGACACACTGCCAGATGGTGATGTGCTGCAAACATTAAATTATACGTTTAGACGTACATATGAGGATAAGGTATCACTCTTTACGTTTTTACCGGTTAATAAAACCCGGCGTATTGAGTTGGGAGTGGCCTATGCAATTTATAATTACCGAATTGAGAAAATAAAGGATATCAATAACTACAGCAGTATCTATTCCGGCAAAAAGGAAAGATTGCCAGCTCCACCAGGTTTTGGTACAGCTATCGTTGATGCTGCATTTGTGATTGATAATGCCAAAATGGGTTTGGCCTCACCTGTGGAAGGTAAACGACTTCGTATCCAAATGGAAAAGTACCTGCATAAGCTTGATATGCACACTTTGCTAATTGATTATAGGCGTTATTTCTTCTTAAAGCCTTATAGCCTGGCTTTTCGAATTTACCACTATGGAAGATATGGTTCCGATGCGGATAGTGACCGTTTGAATCAACTTTTTCTGGGATCCCCATGGTTTGTGAGGGGGTATGATTTGGGCGATTTTTATGGTGATGAAACGATTGATCCTTCTACAATTAGTATGAATCAATTGATTGGGTCACGAATGCTGGTAACCAATTTGGAGTGGCGAATTCCCTTTACGGGCCCAAAGGAAATTGCCTGGATTCGTTCTCAATTTTTATTCTCGGAGATGGCTTTTTTCCTGGATGGTGGACTAAGCTGGAATAAGGATAGTTACCCAACTTGGAGCCTGTCAACCACTAGTTCACGTAAGCGAATTCCTGTTTTTAGTGCTGGCCTGGCTTATCGGATCAACCTCTTTGGTGCCATGGTCATTGAACCTTTTTATGCTTTCCCCTTTCATCAAAATCGGATCAAAGCAGGAGAATTTGGTATCAATATCTTTGCTGGATGGTGATTTCTATCATCAAAACGGAGAATTTTATTCAATCGGTTTAAATTTTGATTTCGGAATCCTTATCTTAGTATTGTTGTGTAGATTGAAGAGGGGTGCTTGTATAATTTTATAGGACAGGATTATATCTTATCAATTTTAACCATGCATTTTTACCATACTGAATACCCTTGTCGTTTTTGTGCGGATTTTATACTCTGTCTCACCATTTTTTTGGCCGGTCCTTAAAGCCATTTGTTATACCGAACTATATTTATTAGCTCTAACTTGTAGGGCGTCCTCGAATAGTAACAACCCAATTTTCATTTATTAACTAATACCAAATTCTATGATTAATTCTATTTTTTGGTTCATTCCAATTTCTTCTGTGATTGCCCTTGTATTTGCTTGGGTATTCTTCAAGCAGTTGATGAAGAAATCGGAAGGAACCGATCGGATGAAGGAAATTGCCCAGCACGTGCGTGATGGCGCAATGGCTTATTTAAAACGGCAATATGCAGTGGTGGGAAAAGTATTTCTTGTTCTCGTTATATTGCTGGCTGTATTGGCCTATATGGGCGTACAGAATCCTTTTGTACCCATTGCCTTTTTAACTGGCGGATTTTTTTCCGGTCTTTGTGGTTTCTTGGGTATGAAAACCGCAACTTTTGCATCGGCTCGCACAGCACATGGTGCCGCCACTTCTCTCAATCAGGGCTTACAAATTGCCTTTCGGAGTGGTGCCGTAATGGGACTCGTTGTTGTTGGGTTTGGTTTGTTGGACATTGCTTTGTGGTACTGGTTTTTAAACAGTGTTATTTTTACACCTGAACATTTACAAAGCGGTTTGGATATGTTTGGTTTAACCTTTGTTCATGAAGGTACGAGCGAGCATCATAAACTCATTGAAATTACCGCAACCATGTTGACGTTTGGGATGGGTGCTTCCACGCAGGCTTTGTTTGCCCGTGTTGGTGGAGGTATTTATACGAAAGCAGCTGATGTGGGAGCTGACCTGGTAGGTAAAGTAGAAGCTGGTATTCCGGAGGATGATCCACGTAACCCTGCTACAATTGCTGATAATGTAGGTGATAATGTGGGTGATGTGGCCGGAATGGGGGCTGATCTTTATGAATCCTATTGTGGATCAATTTTGGCTACAGCAGCATTGGGTGCAGCTTTGCCTGGTTTATTACCCGAAGCTCAGGCTCAAAGAGTGATGGCACCAATGATAGTGGCAGCCATTGGAATTATCCTTTCCATTTTAGGAATTTTTATGGTGCGTACCAAGGAATCTGCTACACAGAAAAACTTGTTGAATGCTCTGCTTATTGGTACTGGCGGTAGTTCTGTCTTGATTTTGATTGCCATGGCCGGAATGGCTTATTTTGATTGGGTCAGCTGGGGTGTTTTTGGATCTGTTATTGCCGGTTTATTTGCGGGTGTAATTATCGGGCAAGGAACAGAATATTACACTTCGGATGAATATAAACCTACTCAAGGCATTGCTAAGCAAGCCTTGCAGGGACCAGCTACGACTATTATTGATGGGATTGCCGTTGGAATGTATAGTACCTGGCTACCAGTTGTGACCATTGTGATTGGTATTATCTGTGCGTTTGGCTTCGCCGGTGGTTTTACCAACTTCTCTGAAGGTGTTTATGGTATTGGTTTTGCCGCAGTAGGTATGCTGTCTACATTGGGAATTACTTTGGCTACAGATGCATTTGGCCCCATTGCTGATAATGCTGGAGGAAATGCTGAGATGTCGGATTTACCAGCTGAAGTGCGCGAACGTACCGATGCTTTAGATATGTTGGGTAATACAACCGCTGCTACAGGTAAAGGTTTTGCCATTGGTTCTGCCGCTTTAACAGCGATGGCGTTATTGGCCGCTTATATGGAAGAGGTGCGCTTGTGGCTAGGTAAAATGGCCAATGCATCTGTTGAAGGATTCAGACAAGTTGGTGATACTTTGTTTTACACCGATGTAATGCCTTCTATTGGTGAAGGGCAGCAGGCTGTTCAGTTAGCTACCGCGAATATTCGTGATTTTGTTTATGCCTATGATTTGTCATTATTTAACCCTATGATATTGGGTGGCATCTTTGTGGGATCTATGATGGCCTTTGTATTCTGTGCCATGACCATGAAAGCTGTTGGTCGTGCGGCTGGAGCTATGGTTGATGAAGTGCGCCGTCAGTTTAGAGAGATTCCTGGTATTATGGAAGGAACCGGAACACCTGAATATGCCAAGTGTGTAGAAATATCCACTAAAGGTGCTCAGCGCGAGATGCTAGTACCTTCATTATTAGCGATCATTGTACCGGTTTTGATTGGTGTTTTGTTGGGTGTGGCTGGCGTTGTTGGTTTATTAGTAGGTGGATTGACCACTGGGTTTACTTTGGCTGTCATGCTTAATAATGCCGGAGGTGCCTGGGATAATGCTAAAAAGTACATTGAAAAAGGACACCATGGTGGAAAAGGCAGTGAAGCACATAAAGCTGGTGTTGTGGGAGATACCGTAGGTGATCCGTTTAAGGATACTTCCGGTCCATCTTTAAACATCTTAATCAAATTGATGACAATGGTTTCAGTTGTAATGGCTGGCTTAACCGTTGCCTTCTCATTCTTTGGATAATACTTACTATGGAATGATAAATACAAACCCCGGATGCAAATCCGGGGTTTTTGTCCTTATTATAGCATTATTATTTTTAAAAAGGAAAATCCTCCTCTACTGGTTGGCTTGTGCTTTCTTCTTCTTTAGGTTTCTGAGCGGCCTGATGAATGGCATTCCCATTTACATAAATAGCTTTGTAGGGTTTATCCACTGGACAAGGATGTTCGCAAGCCCCACAACCAATGCAAATGTCCTGATTCACTTCAGGAATTAATAACTTGCCTTCATAGGGCACCATGTTAACTGCTTTCGTGGGGCAATGTTCAGAACAGGCTCCACAATCAGTACCATCGGTATAGACCACACAATTCTCTTTTACGAAAATAGCTTTCCCCAACTGGGTGATTTGTTTTTCTTCGATGGAAATCGGTAAGAGAGCTCCTGTGGGACAGATTTGCGTACATCCCCGGCAATCAAAATTGCAGTATCCCGAACCGTAATCCATGTGGGGTTGCATAAATCCTTTTAAGCCATATTCAGCAACTGCTGGTTGAAGTACTTGTGTGGGACAAGCCGTCACGCATAAACCACAAGCGGTGCAAATAGCATTAAAGCGATTAATGCCGATCGCTCCCGGAGGTGCAACAGCAAAATCCTTCTTGTTTAGAATGAGCTTGTCAGTTGTTGAATTGGTTTTTTTCTTGATGTCTGCTAGTACTGCCTGGCTGGTGATGAGTGCAAGGCCAGTCGCCAGAACGCCTCTGCGGGAGTGGTCTGATGTGGCGGATTTAGCTTTGTTGGATTCTGTTTTTTTAAACTTTCCCAGTGATAAGGCTGACTCCGGACAAATGGCGAGACAATTAAAGCAATCCACGCAGCGGGAGTGATCCACTGTCATCTGTTTAATGTCAATGCATTCACTTTTGCAAACGCCAATGCAATGGCCACATTTGGTGCATTTATCGCTGTCAAAACCAATTTTCAACCACGACAATTTCGAAATCAGCCCAAGGAAAGTACCTACCGGGCAGATGGTATTGCAAAACAAGCGGCCACGTTTATAGGATAAGTAAGCGATGATCAGGAAGAAAGACGCCGTTAGTACAAAAATGGACCACGGTGCCAGAATTAATTTTACCGGGTTAAGTGTATAGATTTCCCAATGCTGCAGTGCTAGAGCCAACGCATTATTTCCCAATATTAAGATTGGGCGCATTAAATATGTAAAGAAGCGTGCGGCGTTGCTATAGGGATCCAACAGTGTAATAATAATGGAAAAGGAGGCGAATAGTGCAATGAGGGCTAGTGCTAAGAGTGTATAGCGTAAGAGGGTTTGTGGTTTTTTTTTCTTGTAAATGAATTTCTTTTTCGAACGTCGTTTTGCGATAAACGCAAATCCATCCTGAAGAATCCCTAAGGGACAGATGGTGCTGCAATAAATGCGTCCCATAAGTAATGACAGGATCAAAACAATGATAAACCCGATAGATGCTACGGCTGTAACTTCTACAAAATCTAATATTGAAGGCATGAATTGTAACCAGGTGACCGCATTAATCACAGGGTTGGGCAGTACTTCATAAATATCCAGGAAAATAGAAAATGTGGCTATAACGAACACCAGTGATACGATCACTCGCGTTCGTTTTAAAAGTTTATAATTCATTGTTAAGCGATCTTTTGTCTGCTAATGGTCAGTTCTTCCAGATTCATATTACCCAGCTTCATATCATGGGCAATTTGAATGTGGCCAATTTCTGAAGGTTGCATGCCAAACATTTTTGTAGCTGCGGCATCCGCCGCCACAATATCAGCAGATGCAATTAACGCTTTGAGGTTAACGACATCGGCTACTGAAACACCTCGAGGACCATTTTTAGTCATCATGTTATACCCATCAATGATATTCAGGTCAGGTTTTTTGAATAACAGAAAGTCGGCGATACACTGGTTCAAATCATTGGAGTGGTAAAATTTACGATCCCAGACCACACCCATCAGATTTTTCATGGCCAGAGAGATTCGCGTGCTGCTGTGATGTTTCAAAACAGGTACGTTGATAAATACATCCGATTCAAGAACCAGTTTATGTACTTTGGCCGTTTTTAAACTTACTCCATTGGGAATCGTCACCTCTTTATAGAAAGATTCTGTGTTTCCGGGAACCATTTTTCCACCTGCTTTCTTTACCATGTCTTCGATGCCACTGTTTTTGTAACAGCGATCCCATTTGTTACAGGTATTGTCGAATACATACACTTCACTGGCACCGGCATCTTTGCATTGCTCCACAATGCGTCGTACGACATCCGGATTAGTGTTGGCGGCTCTTTCCGGTGGAGCATCCCAACCAATATTTGGTTTTACCAATACTTTTTGGCCGCGCGATACATATTTTGAGATGCCTCCCATGGCTTCAATGGCTCTGTCGAACATTTCAGCAGGTTCCCCGCCTCGTATAGCAGCTAAATCATAGTCGCCACTAGCAGGGCGACCGTACACATTATCGAGCCCGCCAAAAAGTGGAAAAGCACCACTTAATAATCCAACTCCAACCCCTTTTCTGATAAAGTCTCTGCGTTTCATAGGTCTGTTATTTTGGATTAGAAAATTACTAAAAAGTGGCTTAATTCCAGCTGAGCATCAATAATTTGAATTTGATATAAATAAGAAGGGATGGAATTATTTTCCACCCCTTTATGGTTCTCAATACTAATAGAAATTAGTAGTCTCGTTTGCTTAAAAGCTCACCGCTGTCGCTAAAAATTGACCAGGTCCCTGTTTTTTTACCATCGGCATAATACATTTCATAACGCAGGGTACCGTTTTCATCCCAGATCAGCCATTTCCCGTCTTTCTTCCCGTTTTTGTAATTGGCTTCTCCTACTTTGGTACCGTTTTCGTGCCAGGTAATCCATGTTCCATCCATTGCATTTTGCTTGAATGAACGTTCTTCCTGCTTTTGTTGATTGTCGAAATAGAGCGTGGTAACACCGTGCTTTTCACCATCCACTACTTTCATTTCGATGCGTTTGTTGCCGGAGGGGAAATATTCAATGTAGGTTCCGGTATATAACTGATCCTTTTGATCGTAGTATTTACCATCTTCCTTTTGTACAAGTTGTGCCTGTGCCCATATGGTCAGACCAACTAATGCTGCAACTAATACTAACTTTTTCATAGGCCTTTTTTTTTATGTTCATCAAAAGCCTCCCAAACAATCCTGTGAAGTGAATCTCAAAAATCCTGTGTGAAATTTGATAATGTAAATATAACACAAAATTCACAAAGAGGAAATGCTCAAAAGGCTTTCGCTTTGTTCTTATGATTGATATGAAAATCAGTGCATAAAAAAGCCGCCCATGAACAGAGCGGCTTCATTCGGTAATGATATAACTGTTTTTATTCGTTTGCTGTTTTAAGTTCCAGGTTAAGGGTGTGCATTTCATTGCGATTCACCTTAATAGGTTGTGATTCCTTCATTTCATAAGAAATGTATTTGGTGCAAACCTTGTAATCGCCGGGCTGAATACTTTCAAATGCAAACTTCCCATCGAAATCAGTGTAGGTTTTTAGTTGAGTACCTTCGATGCTGATTTCAACTCCCGCCAATGCTTCGCCAGTTGAATTGTCAATTACCAAACCTGTAATGCTGTTGTTAAGCATTGTTGATTCAGTGGTTGCTGCTTCAGAAGCTTTTTTATCCGATTTAAAGCTGTTTAATCCTACAAATAAAACCAGTGCAATAACTAATACTTGAGTTTTCATATTTTATGTTTTTAGTTTTCTTAATTGTGATAGTGCAAATGTATAGGCGGTATGTTACCTGATCGTTAAGGTCAATTTATGAGTGCGTTAACAGATTGTTAAATGAATGATTCTTGATGTTTTAAGATAAGTTGATTAACTTATTTAGATGAAACTATTCATGAAAGAAATACAAAGCTATGCATCTGCTTTTGTTGAGCTTTTTTTTCCGCGCCTATGCGAAGCGTGTGGCAATCCGCTGCACGAAAGCGAAAAAGCTATTTGTAAGACGTGTTTTCGAAAATTACCCCGCACAGGCTTTGAAAGTAATCCCGCTGATAATTTGTTAGGCCAGCTGTTATGGGGAAGGGTTCGGATAGAAACGGCATGCGCCTTATTCTATTACCGAAAGGGTGAAACCTTGCAACAATTGCTGCATGCGTTAAAATATGAAGGTTACACTCATATTGGTCAGGAGTTGGGCCGAAAATTGGGAAGCCTGATTAAGACGAGTACCTACCCTCAGTTCGATGTCATTGTTCCGGTACCATTACATCCCAGGAAATATAAAATCCGCGGGTATAATCAAAGTGAAGTTATTGCCAATGGGGTGAGTGAGCGGCTAAATATACCAGTGGATTGCACTAATCTTCATCGTCTGAAGCATACAGCATCACAGACCAGTAAAGGACGGTTTGAGCGCTGGGAAAATGTAGAAGGGCTGTTTGGGTTGCACGATCCTGAAAAATATATGGGCTGTCACCTCCTATTGATTGATGATGTGACCACTACCGGGGCCACCCTGGAGGCTTGTATTCAACCCTTGAATCGGGTGCCTTATGCAAAGGTGAGCATTGCCACCGTGGGATGCACCTATCTATAAGATGGTATTCAGTGCGAAGTACACCGAGATGATGACGTTGTTATTGTATTGACCTGTTTTCCGACTGAGCCAATGCTTCTTGGGTTCGTAAATGGGGATTTCGCCATTATAAGGAATACGTATGCGGTTGATGGAGTAGGACCAGCGGGCATTGACCCAAAGGCGTTTGTTGATGTGATAATTAACACCAAACAGGGTCGCGTATTCGATGTCTTTAAAAGGAACCACACCATCCGTTTCAAGAGCAGAGCCTTCCCATAATTCTTCGCTGGCCAATAAGGAGCCAATGGATACACCCGCCTCTGCCGAAAACATTTTATAGTGAAACTTGGCTAATAGGGGTATCTGTATGTATTGGAGATTAATCTCGTAATCGGTGTAATCATTGATGTCATAATCCGGTTTCTTGCGACTTCCTTTTTGGGTGTAGGCTATCTCCATTTGAATGTCCCACGTTTCGGAGATGGGGCGGTACACAAAGCCACCGATATTAATGCCTGGCTTATGAAATCCCGCATGGAAATCGCCATCTACCTGTGAAAAAGACATGCCTGCCAAAGGCCCTGCCACGAAATCCTGGGCATTCAACGCATTAGTAATTGAAGTGACAAAAAGAAGTATGAAAAAGATACATGTATGACGCATGATGGATTAGTGATTAAGGAGTAATTGGGTTAAGGTTTGAACGCCTTTGCTGGCTGTTTCTTTTATGTGAGTAATTTGTTCAGAAGGCCTGAAGGCCGGTTCGGCCGGGTCAATCAGATAAATGGGTATGTGAGGCGGGATGTAATTTAAGAGGCTTGCCGCAGGGTAAACATTCAATGAGGTGCCGATGACCACAAAAATGGCGGCTGAAGCTGCCAGTGGAATGGCTTCTTCAATGGCGGTTACCATTTCACCAAACCAGACGATATGCGGCCGGAGTTGAGCGCCTTTTTCGCAGGTGTCACCCAGCTTCAGTTTCCAGTGATCCATTTCATAAATCAATGATGCATCGGCCGTGCTTCGTACTTTTTTCAGTTCACCATGGAGGTGCAGAATCTTCGAGCTGCCCGCCCGTTCATGCAGATCATCTACATTTTGAGTAATGATTTGCACCTCGAATCGTTTTTCCAGTTCTACCAAACCATAATGACCGGCATTGGGTTTGGATTCAAAAAGCTGTTTGCGCCGTTGGTTGTAGAAATCAAGCACCACTTGGGGGTGTTTGTGCCATCCTTCCGGGCTGGCCACCTCCGTCACATCGTATTGTTCCCAGATACCACCCATCTCGCGGAAGGTTTTGATGCCGCTCTCAGCACTCATGCCGGCACCCGTTAATATGACCATTTTCTTCATCGCTTGAGTTCTTCTACCAGTTTTCGGTTAAAGGTATTGGGTATAAATAGTTAACACTTTAAGATGTGTTTTATTGCCATCACAGCATCCTTATCTAACAAAAATAGGAGTTTTGAGTTAACAAAGCATCATGGGCTGTACTACCTTTTATTTTTTATCTTTGTAGGTCTTTCAATAACACATGTAATTTATTCACTGAATGATTGATCACGGGACGATAGAACGGGTGATGGAAACTGCGAACAGTCAGATTGTTGACGTTGTTTCGGAGTTTGTGAGCCTGAAGCGAAGGGGAATCAATTACATTGGTAACTGTCCGTTTCACAATGAGAAGACACCCTCTTTTATTGTTTCGCCGCATAAGGGGATCTTTAAATGTTTTGGGTGCGGAAAAGGAGGGAATGCCGTTAACTTTTTGATGGATCACGATCAGGTTTCCTTTGTGGATGCCATCAAATACCTGGGTAAGAAATTTAATATTCACATTGAGGAAGAGGAAGTCTCGCCCGAGCAACTCAAAAAGAAGAATGAGCGGGAAAGTATGCTCGTGCTCAGTGAGTATGCCAATAAGTTTTTTGTGCGTAATCTGCATGAGACCGATGAAGGCAAATCTGTTGGGCTCAGTTACTTTAGGAGCCGCGGTTTTCGGGATGACATCATTTCCAAATTTGAGTTGGGCTATTCGCCCGAGCGTCGGGATGCCTTAACCGTGGATGCTCAAAAACAAGGTTATAAACTTGAATATTTGGAGAAGACAGGTCTCTCCATTGTTCGGGATGATTATAAAGCCGACCGGTTTCGCGGACGGGTCATGTTCCCCATCCACAGTCTGGCCGGGAAAGTGATTGCCTTTGGAGGACGTATTTTAAAGTCGGATGCCAAGACGGCCAAATACATGAACTCGCCCGAGTCGCAGATTTACCACAAGAGCCGGGTGCTCTATGGGATCTTTCAGGCCAAGCAGGAGATATCGCGGCAAGATCGCTGTTACCTGGTGGAAGGGTATACCGATGTACTGTCGTTTCATCAGTCGGGCATTCACAATGTGGTGGCCTCCTCGGGGACGGCCTTAACGGTGGACCAAATCCGCCTTATTGCCCGTTTTACCAAAAATGTTACCATTATATATGATGGGGATCCGGCGGGTATCAAGGCCTCGTTGCGGGGGATTGACCTGGTGCTGGCCGAAGGTATGAACGTAAAAGTGCTGTTGTTGCCTGAAGGCGAAGATCCCGATAGTTTTGCCAAGGCGCGTACCGGCGATGAGCTGGTTCAATACATCGATACCCATCAAACGGATTTTATCAAGTTCAAAACGGCCTTACTGCTGGAAGATGCCAAGAATGATCCCATCAAACGGGCGCAGCTGATTCAGGATATTGTGCGCACCATTTCAACCATTCCCGATTCCATCATCCGCTCGGTATATGTGAAGGAGTGCAGCAATTTGCTGAAGGTGGAAGAACAGGTGTTGAATGGGGAGATTGGCAAACTGCAAAAGCAAAGCCAACAAGGCAGTTACAATAGCAACCAATACCGGCCCACACCGGCCGATTTGCAGCAAGCAGCTGAGTATGCGGCCCGGGAAGTCATCCAAAATCCCTTTGAACTGGAAGAGCGGGAAGTATTGCGTTTCCTGGTGAAACATGGGGAGGTGGTGTTGAAAGATCCCGCCAATAAAGAGGAAACAGCCACTGGTATTACGGTGGGCCGATACATCATCAATGAATTAAAGCAAGATGATTTGTTGAGTGTGAATCCGGTTTACAATAAAATGATGGAGCGTTACGATGAGGTTTCAGAAAATGAAGGCATCGTGGCACTTAAGTTTTTTGTGAATAACCAGGATGTGGAGTTGAGTCAGCTAGCCTCTGATTTGGTGGGCCGTGAACATGTATTGAGTAAGATTCATGCCAAGTTTGGGGTGGTGACGCACGAAGAGGAGGTGTTGCATGACCTGGTACCCAAAGTGGTGGCTGAATTGAAGTGGAAAAAGGTGAAGGTGGTATTGGAGGAGAAACGACAGGCCTTTCGCAAGATGGAAGAAGCCGGTCAAATGGATGGGTTGATGGAGCTGATGCAGGAGTTAACCACCTGGCAGCAAGTATTGGCGCACATTAGCCGGGAGTTGGGAGGACGCACCATTGTTTAGCCCCTTATCACAGATGTAAATTAAATAGAAATACAATAGAAAACATAAATATTACAACACCATGCAAACATTACAGCACAACGATCCGGAAGTTATTGAGGCCATTATTCATAAATGTGACATCTGTTTTGTGGGTGTCGTCGATGAAAGCAATAAGCCCTATGTGTTGCCCATGAACTTTGGATTCAAAGACAACGTTATCTATCTGCACTCGGCGCCAACCGGGCGCATTATTGATATCCTGAATAATAATAATAACATTTGCGTCACCTTTTCAACCGATCATGAAATGGTGTTTCAGCATCCGGAGGTGGCCTGTAGTTACCGCATGAAATCGAAAAGTGTGATTGCCACGGGGCAGGTGTCCTTTGTGGAGGATCTGGAGCAGAAGCGGGAGGCACTGAATATTTTAATGGCCAATTATTCCGATATGGCGTTTAAGTACAATGATCCGGCGGTGAAAAATGTGAAAATCTGGAAAGTACCTGTTGATCAGATCTCTTGTAAAGAGTTTGGAGCTCCCCACGATGAGTATAAATTGAAACGCTCCATCGAAGAATTGAAAAATCCGCACAAATAGATCCTCTAAAGGGGATCACCTCATTTGCATACGAATTTTTCGCTCTCTATATTTGACTGTTAATATACTTCAACCATTTACACTATAATAGATATGATTCGTCATTTCACCTTAACTGGATTTATTCTTGCCCTATTTTTTACGGTCACCTTCGCTCAGAAGGATATTCCAAAAAACTTTAAGATTGTTGTCAATGATGGCTTTAGTAACGATAAGGCTTTACGCAGCTATGAGTTTTCGGATCCCTCGCAATGGTTGATCAGCAAAGTGGGCCGACCCGGTAAATCATTGAAATGCAACGGTGTTGGAAATGCTGAAAACGAACATGGCGGCCCATCTATTTTGGCTGTGCTAAAAGGCTATGAGTTTGAAGACTTCATTCTGGAGATGAATGTGGTGCAGAACGGCAAAGATTTTAATCTGTTGGATTTCTGTATTTTCTTTGGGGTACAAGACAAGCATCATTATTCCTATGCACAGATCGCTTCCAAGGCAGATCGTAAAACACACAATGTATTTACGTTGGATGGTGACAAACCCCTTCGGGTGGAAGAACCCCTGAGTGAAGGTGTGGTTTGGAGTCATGATGATTGGAATAGCATCCGGGTGGAGCGCTTAGTATCTGCTAAAACCTTGAAAGTGTATTTTAACGATGCACTGATTTTAGAATCAACCCAGGAACCTTTTTTGGCCGGACAAGTCGGATTTGGGTCTTCTATAAGTGCCATCAAAGTGGATAACCTGAGGATTTGGGCACCTGCCTTTAGCGAAACCGCAGACACTATTTTTTAATCTCCTTTTGCGCGCATGGCCCTCAATTACCTGTGGATAGCATTTTTCCTGATTGCTTTTGTGGTGGGACTCATTCGTCTCATCGTATTTGGCGATATGGACGTGTTCCCCAATATGATAGGGGCTACCTTTGACAATGCAAAAACAGGCTTTGAGATTTCACTTTATCTAACCGGCGTATTATCCCTTTGGTTGGGTATCATGCGCATTGGCGAAAAGGGTGGGATGGTCAATTTGATGTCCCGCCTGATCGGACCATTTTTTTCCAGGTTATTTCCGGAGCTTCCCAAGAACCATCCTGCCTACGGTAGTATGATGATGAACATTGCGGCGAATATGCTGGGGCTGGATAATGCGGCGACTCCCATGGGCTTGAAAGCCATGAAGGAGCTGCAGAGCGTCAATCCCAATAAGGAGACCGCTTCCAATGCCCAGATTATGTTTCTGGTCCTGAACACCAGTGGCCTGACCATCATACCGGTGAGCATCATGGTGTATCGCGCCGAGATGGGAGCCGCGAACCCCGCCGATATCTTTCTGCCCATTTTGTTGGCGACCTATTTTAGTACCGTGGTGGGGCTCATCTCAGTGGCTGTGGTGCAAGGCATAAAGCTGTGGGATCGGGTCATCCTGGCTTACCTGGGGGCTTTTTCAGCGTTTATTGGGGGGATGATTTATTGGTTAAGCACCCTCTCGCGTGAAGAGATTCGGGTGGTCTCCCTGGTGGGGGCCAATCTTATTCTTTTCTCCATCATCATTGTCTTTATCCTGATGGCCCTGCGCAAAAAAGTGAATGTGTACGATGCGTTTATTGAAGGAGCCAAGGAAGGCTTTCAGATTGCCATCAAGATTATTCCGTTTCTGGTGGCCATTTTAGTCGCCATTGGTGTTTTTCGGGAATCGGGGAGTATGAATTTTCTCATTGATGGCATTCGGTTCGTGTTTGTGTCATTGGGTTTGGATACCCAATTCGTGGAAGCCTTACCCACTGCTTTAATGAAGCCCCTTAGCGGAAGCGGCGCCCGGGGGATGATGATTGATGCCATGCAAACCTATGGTGTGGACTCCTTTGTGGGCCGCGTGGCCAGCACCGTTCAGGGGGCTACCGATACAACTTTTTACATTCTGGCCGTCTACTTTGGATCAGTGGGCATCAAACGCACCCGTCATGCCGTGGGTTGTGGCTTGATTGCTGATTTTGCGGGTATTGTGGCTTCTATTTTACTGGCTTACCTGTTTTTTAAGTAATGACATCATTGGTGGATGAACAGGCGTAAAGGTGTTTTACCTTCACCCCATTGTGGCTGTTGACTGACCGCTCTCCTTACTGTTGAACGGGCAGTCTCCTCCCTGTTGACCGACCGTTCTCCTGTGTGTTGAACGGGCAGTCTCCACTCTGTTGAGCGACCGCTCTCCTGTGTGTTGACTTTACCCTGGATTCTTAAGATTTATCTCAGACCTTCGCCTGATGTGGTTCATATCCTTAAGGTTTTGGAAACCTTAAGGATTATGCATTTTTCAAATCAAATACTGAAACAAGTCCGGTTGCTCATTGAGGTATTCGGTGACAAAGCCATTTTCATTCATCCGTTGCAACAGGCCCTCAAAATCCTTGGGATCTTGCAGTTCAATACCAATGAGCGCCGGTCCTTTTTCCCGGCTGGTTTTCTTCCGGTACTCAAAATGGGTGATGTCATCATCGGGTCCCAGCACCCGGTCTACAAAATCGCGTAAAGCGCCGGCGCGCTGCGGAAAGCGAACGATGAAATAATGCTTTAAACCCTCAAACAAAAGCGACCGTTCCTTGATTTCTTCGGTGCGGGTGATGTCGTTATTACTGCCGCTGAGGATACAGACCACATTTTTGCCTTTGATGGCATCGGCATAATAATCCAGGGCGGCAATACTCAGCGCTCCTGCCGGTTCAACCACAATGGCATCGTAGTTATAAAGCTCTAATATTTTGGTGCATATTTTTCCTTCCGGTACTAATACTAAGTCATCAATTACTTTTTGACAGATATTAAAAGTCATGTCGCCCACCCGTTGCACGGCAGCCCCATCCACAAACTTATCGATCTCCTGAAGTTCCACTACATGACCTTGCTCCAAAGCCGTTTTCATGGCGGGTGCCCCTGCAGGCTCCACGCCAATAATTTTCGTGTGCGGACTCATCTGTTTATAGTAGCTGCCTAAACCGGAAATTAAACCTCCACCGCCAATGGGTGCAAAAATATAGTCGATGGGACCATTGGCTTGTTCAAATATTTCGAGTCCCACGGTGGCTTGTCCTTCAATGACTTTGGGGTCGTCGAAGGGATGAATGAAGGTTTTGCAGGCTTTTGTGCATTCTTCCATGGCTGCTGCGTAGGCATCATCAAAGGTGTCTCCGGTGAGTTTGACTTCTACCCACTCACCACCAAACATCTTCACTTGCTTTACTTTTTGGCGGGGCGTGGTGCTGGGCATGTAAATGATGCCCTGAATTCCCAGTTTCTGACAGGAGTAGGCCACCCCCTGGGCGTGGTTACCGGCACTGGCACACACAATGCCTTGCTGGCACTGGGCTTCGGTAAGGCTTTTTATTTTGTTGTAGGCTCCTCGTATTTTATAGGAACGTACCTGCTGCAGGTCTTCTCGTTTCAGATAGATGTTGGCGCCAAATGTTTCGCTCAGATTGCGGTTTCGCATCAGGGGAGTTGATTCGAGCACGCTATTGAGTGTTTGTTTGGCGCGGACAATGTCTTTGATTGTGGGATAGTAGCAACTGGTGTCACTTTCGCCGGTGGTGGTTTCCGTTTTCATGGTTGTTGATTGTTCGTTGTTGGGCATTTTATGAAAAGCCGGAAGAAAAGGCGTGCGTTCCTTCCCTCCCGGACCTTTCCGACTCAATGATATCTTCTAATGGTCTTTCCGTTAATTTTCCCGAATGTAGTTTACAATCCAGTCGCCCACCTCTGAAGTGGAGTAGGCCTTGCCGCCTTCGGCTAAATCTTCTGTGACGATGTGTGCTTCGATGGATTTCTCAACCGCTTGGCGAATGACAGCACCTTCAGCCTTCAAATCAAAGGCATATTCGAATAACATGGCGGCCGAAAGGACGGTAGCCAGGGGATTGGCAATATTTTTACCGGCGGCTTGCGGATAGGATCCGTGAATGGGTTCGAATACAGAGGTGTGCACACCAATGGAAGCCGATGGCAAGAGTCCCAATGACCCGGTAATGACGCTGGCTTCATCCGTCAGGATATCCCCAAACATGTTCTCGGTCACCATTACATCAAAGCGCTTGGGGCCTTGAATTAATTGCATGGCTGCATTATCCACAAACATGTATTCCACTTCGATGTCAGCGTATTCAGGTTCCAGCGCCTGGGCTGTTTCACGCCATAAGCGCGAGGTGGCCAATACATTGGCTTTATCCACGATGGTTAGTTTCTTGCGGCGCTTACCGGCATATTCAAAGGCCAGGCGGCAGATGCGTTCAATCTCTTCACGGGTATACACACAACTGTCGTAAGCGGTATTGCCATCTTCGGACCGGCCTTGCGGACGACCAAAATAGATGCCTCCGGTTAGTTCGCGGATACACATAAAATCAGCACCATCCACTAACTCGGTTTTCAATGGTGATTTATGAGCCAGCGATTTAAAGGTGGTCACCGGACGTAAGTTGGCATATAATCCCAGTTTCTGACGCATGCGCAATAATCCTTGCTCAGGCCGCACTTTGGCTTTGGGATCGTTGTCAAATTTAGGATCGCCAATGGCCCCAAATAGAACAGCGTCGGACTGCATACAGATGTCGTGCGTAGCTTCCGGATAGGGATCACCGGTCTGGTCAATGGCAATGGCACCCACCAAGGCATTGGTATAAACCACCTCATGATTAAACTTGGCGCAAACCGCGTTCATTACTTTTTGTGCCTGGTCTACTATTTCCGGTCCGATGCCATCACCGGGTAATACTGCAATATTCAGTTTCATATTTTATGCTTTTAACTATTTCTTACTTATTATGAACGTGCCTTGTGCTTGGTTTATCAGGCCCTGTGCCGCATCTACTAAGCACTTACATTAATACCGTTTTCGATGAGGTTGAGCATTTTAACCGTTCCTTTAATGGCGGCTTCGGTTTGGTCGGCATCCAGCCCTCTTGTTTTAAACTCTTTTCCTTTGTATTTCCAGGTGATTACGGCCTCAACCAGAGCGTCTGTTTTTCCCCCCGGTGGAATGGTCACGTAATAATCGGTCAGGGTGGGGTGGGGTTTGTTCAGTTGGTCGTAGATGCGCCAGATCGCTTTCATAAAGGCATCGTACTGACCATCGCCCACCGCTGTTTGCTGATAGACTTCCTTGTTTATCCGCAAACTTAACGTAGCTACCGGTTTTAAGCCCTGTGTCAATGACAGGCTGTAGTTCTTGAGTTTAATTTTTTCGGTGATGGCTGAACTCTTGAGCACATCGGAGATGATATAGGGCAAGTCTACTTTGGTCACCGATTCTTTTTTATCACCCAATTCAATCACCCGTTTGGTAACTTTTCGCATCTCAGCGGGGGTCAATTCAATGCCCAATTCCTCCAGGTTTTTAAGGATATTGGCTTTGCCCGACGTTTTACCCAGGGCATATTCACGCACCCGGCCAAAGCGTTCGGGCATGAGCTTATTGAAATAAAGGTTGTTTTTGTTGTCGCCATCGGCGTGTACACCACTGCATTGGGTGAAGACATGGTCCCCGGTTAAGGGCTTGTTGGTGGGAATGCGAATACCCGAAAAGCTCTCCACCATATTGCTGATGCGGTTGAGTTTGGATTCATCCAGATTGGTCTCCATTTTCAAGTGATCATGTAAAATGCCAATGACACTGGCCAGGGGCGCATTGCCGGCGCGTTCACCCAGTCCGTTCACCGTGGTGTGAATGCCTTTGATACCCGTTTTAGCTGCCGCATGCACATTGGCGACTGCAAAATCATAATCGTTATGCGCATGGAAATCAAAATGAAGCTCCGGGTACCGGTCCACCATGGTGGAGCAGAATTCTTTCACCTGATCAGGATTCAAGATGCCCAGGGTATCGGGCAACATGAAGCGTTTGATCGCTTGATCACGTAAGTTGTCAACCAGAAAGAACACATAGTCGGGCGAATCAATCATGCCATTGGACCAATCTTCCAGATAGATATTGACTTCAATGCCCATCTCTATGGCCGATTGAATGGTGGCCTTGATGTCATTTACATGCTCCTGCGGCGTTTTGCGCAGTTGTCCTTTTACATGTTTGAGTGATCCTTTGGTAAGCAGGTTAATGACGCAAGCTCCGGCCTCCTTAATCCATTCCAATGAAGTGGTGCCATCCACAAAACCAAGTACTTCGACTTTGTGCAGGAAACCTTTCCTGGCGGCCCATTCTGTGATCTTTTTAACCGCTTTGAATTCGCCATCCGACACACGTGCTGAGGCTACCTCAATGCGGTCAACCTTTACCTCTTCGAGTAAAATATGAGCGATGGCCAGTTTCTCCGATTCATTAAATGAAACGCCGGTAGTCTGTTCGCCATCACGCAAAGTGGTATCCATGAGTTCAACTTTCATGCTCTTTTCTTTCTTTTCTTTCCAGTGAGCTTAATAAGCAGGGCTCGCATGGTGAAGTGCCAAGCCGTTTACTTTTACCTTTTGCCTGTTACTTTGTGTTCATCTCCCTTTCACATTTTTCTTTCGCTTTGTTTTGAATTGCCCGGCCACCGTTAGCCCTGGCAAAGAGGCTAACGGCTTTTTGGCATAAAGGAAAAATCACAATTTAGGAGGTTATGAAAATCGTACAGCCTGTTTTTCCCAGGCTTCAATTTTATCTTTCAGACTGATTAAATAATCGATGTCATCATATCCGTTGATCAAACAACTCTTTTTATAGGAGTTGATTTCAAAGCACTCCGATTCTCCGGTAGGCACAATGGTGATGGTTTGATTTTCCAGATCGATGGTTACCTGAGTGTTGGCATCTGCTTCCACGGCACTGAATATTTTGGCCAGAAAGGCATCCGAGACCTGCACCGGTAGAACGCCGTTATTTAATGAATTGCCTCTGAAGATGTCGGCAAAAAAACTAGATACTACGGCTTTAAAACCATATCCGGCGATGGCCCAGGCAGCATGTTCGCGACTGGAACCGCTGCCAAAGTTCTTACCGGCTACAATGATCTGACCCGAATAGTTTGGGTTATTCAACACAAAGTCCGCTTTGGGTTGGCCTGCTTTATCATAGCGCCAATCAAAAAACAGATTATCACCGAAACCTTCTTTGGTGGTGGCTTTTAAGAAACGTGCGGGGATGATCTGATCCGTATCCACATTTTCTATGGGTAAAGGCACCACCGTTGAATTCAGGGTTACAAATTTATCTATAGACATATCTTTGTTCCTTTTTTAATTAATTGATAGACCGGGGATCGGTGATGACACCGGTGATGGCTGCCGCAGCCGCCGTTAATGGACTGGCCAATAGCGTGCGGGAACCAGGACCTTGTCGACCTTCAAAATTCCGGTTGGAAGTGGAAACCGCGTATTTGCCTTCCGGAATTTTATCATCGTTCATGGCTAAGCAAGCTGAACATCCCGGCTGACGCAGTTCAAATCCTGCTGCTTCCAATGCTTCTTTCAATCCTTCGGCGATGGCTTGTTTCTCCACTTGCTTACTTCCGGGTACAATCCAGGCGGTGATGTTATCAGCTTTCTGCTTGCCTTTTACCGCTTCGGCAAAAGCTCTTAAATCTTCAATGCGGCCATTGGTACAACTTCCTACAAAGACATAGTCCACCGGCTTTCCTTCCAATATATCACCGGGCTCAAATCCCATGTAATCCATTGATTTGCGGAAGGTGGTTTGTGAGCTGGCGTCGATGTCGGCCAGAGTAGGGATAGATCCACATACTTTGGTCCCCATCCCGGGATTGGTCCCATAAGTGATCATGGGCTCAATATTGGCGGCATCAAAGTGCAACTCTTTATCGAATTGGGCATCCGCTTCGGTGCATAAGGATTTCCAGTATGCCACAGCCTTGTCCCATTGTTCTCCTTTGGGGGCCTGTTCACGTCCTTTGATGTATTCAAATGTTACTTCATCGGGTGCAATCATCCCTCCACGAGCTCCCATTTCAATGCTCATGTTACACACCGTCATGCGGGCTTCCATGGAAAGGCTGCGAATGGCTGAACCGGCAAATTCCACAAAGTAACCTGTTCCACCACCTGTTGAAATCTTGGCGATAATATATAGGATGATGTCCTTTGAAGTTACGCCTTTGCCCAAATCGCCTTCAATGTTAATGCGCATGCTTTTCGGTTTGGGCTGCATGATGCACTGGGTGGCCAATGTCATCTCCACTTCGCTGGTGCCAATACCAAAAGCGATGCTGCCAAAGGCACCGTGTGTAGAGGTATGGCTATCTCCACACACAATGGTCATACCGGGTTGTGTGATGCCTAATTCAGGACCAACCACGTGAACAATACCATTGTAAGGATGATTTAAGCCATACATGGTAATGCCATTTTCTTCACAATTCTTCTTAAGGGTCTCTACCTGGTGGCGCGACAACTCATCGTGAATGGTCAGGTGTTGGTCAATGGTTGGGATGTTATGATCAGGTGTGGCGATAACCTGATCCGGACGGGCCACTTTGGCGCCTCTTTCTTTTAAGCCATTAAAGGCTTGTGGACTCGTTACTTCATGGATGAAATGACGGTCGATGTAAAGGACATTGGGCCCATCTTCAATGGATGATACCACGTGGCTGTCCCATATCTTATCAAATAATGTTGTTCCAGTCAATTGCTTAGTTTTTAATGTTTAAGTATAAATGACTAATATTTCAGTATTAACCATTAATAATTAACTAACCTATTTTCGAGATGGCATCCAGAAAGGCTTCCACTGAGGCGGTGATGATGTCCACATTGGCCGCGAAGCCATAGTAGGTTTGTCCTTTGTGTTCCAGCTGCACATGCACCTTACCCAGATCATCGCTACCACGGGTGATGGCTTGAATCAGGAATTCCTCCAGATGTACTTTTCGTTTTACCAGGTTTTTAACTGCGGTAAAGGCGGCATCGATGGGACCATTGCCAGAGGCTGTTTCAGTAAATACATCACCATCGAAACTCACTGCCACAGTAGCAGTAGGAACGGTGGTGCTACCACAAATGACCTGAAGGGTTTCCAATTTGATGGCCCGGTCCTCCTTGGCCCGTTCGGTGCCGGCCAAGGCTTCCAGATCTTCATCACCCACATCTTTTTTACTGTCGGCCAGGTTTAGGAATTTTTGATAGACATCATCCAGTTCTTGACCTTCAAAAGAATAACCCAATACATGTAAACGGTGTTTCAGGGCGGCGCGACCACTTCTGGCGGTCAGCACAATGCTGGATTCCTTCACGCCTACTGAGGCCGGATCAATGATTTCGTAATTCTCACGGTTTTTCAACACGCCATCCTGATGAATGCCGGATGAGTGCGAAAAGGCGTTACGACCCACAATCGCTTTATTAGCCTGTACCGGCATGCGCATCAATGTGGAAACCAATCGACTGGTTTTCATGATCTGTGTGGAATCAATGCCCGTTTCGAAATCCAAGTCTTTATGGCACTGAATGGCCATTACCACTTCTTCCAAAGAGGTATTACCGGCGCGTTCGCCCAAGCCATTGATGGTGACTTCTACCTGACGGGCGCCGTTTGAAATACCCGCTAAAGTATTTGCTGTGGCCATGCCCAAATCGTTGTGACAGTGTGTTGATAAAATGGCTTTATCCACATTGGGCACATTATTCACGAGGTAAGCAATTTTCTCGCCGTACTCGGCAGGCAGGCAATAGCCTGTTGTGTCCGGGATATTAATAACGGTGGCTCCGGCTTTGATTACCGCTTCCACCACACGGGCCAGGTATTCATTTTCCGTGCGACCGGCATCTTCGGCGTAGAATTCCACATCGTCCACAAAGCGTCGGGCATATTTTACGGCTTCAACGGCGCGCTTTATAATTTCATCCTGGTTGGATTTCAATTTATAGTTAATGTGGTAATAGGATGTGCCAATTCCGGTATGGATGCGTCCGCGTTTGGCATGCTTCAAAGCATCGGCGGCCACCTCAATATCTTTTTTAACAGCGCGTGTCAGGGCACAGATAACAGGGCGTTCAACGGCTTTAGAGATCTCTACCACTGAGTTGAAATCACCGGGACTGGAAATGGGGAACCCGGCTTCGATGATATCGACCCCGAGCTTCTCGAGCTGGCGGGCTACTTCTATTTTTTCAATAGTATTTAACTGGCAACCGGGCACCTGCTCACCATCTCTTAAGGTGGTATCAAAAATATGTACTTTATTACTCATGATATTCGATTTTAAGGATTGACTCTGTTCCCTATCCCCTTGGAGTTATTTCAGAGTCGGGAGAAAGCAATGGCCGCTGCTTTCTCCCTACTAATTTTGGTTTTATTTCTGGTTTTCCGGTCTCAACTGACGGACAGCGGCTCCAGCTTGCCACATTTCAGATTCCTGAAGTTCTTTGAGTTCGGCATCCAGTTTAACCCGGTAGTCAGCCTGACTGTTGGAGTCGATGGAGCGTTGCGCTTCGTTTCCTTTAGCGACTTCACTGTACAGCTCTTCGAACACTGGTTTAGAGGCATCACGGAATTTTTTCCACCAATCCAAAGCACCACGTTGAGCAGTGGTTGAGCAGTTGGCATACATCCAGTCCATACCGTTTTCAGCTACCAAAGGCATTAAGCTTTGGGTTAATTCTTCCACTGTTTCGTTGAAGGCTTCAGACGGGGAGTGACCATTGGCACGCAACACTTCGTATTGAGCTGCGAAAATCCCTTGGATGGCGCCCATCAAGGTGCCACGCTCGCCTGTTAAATCACTGGTTACTTCACGTTGAAAATCCGTTTCGAACAGGTAACCTGATCCCACACCAATACCAAGTGCGATCACACGTTCCCAGGCTTTGCCAGTGGCATCCTGGAAGATGGCAAAACTGGAGTTGAGGCCTCGGCCTTCTACGAACATACGACGTAAGCTGGTACCTGATCCTTTGGGGGCTACCAGGATCACATCCACATCAGCTGGTGGTATAATGCCGGTGCGTTCTTTATAAGTCACGCCAAAACCATGTGAGAAATACAAGGCTTTACCCGGGGTTAAGTATTTTTTTACGGTGGGCCAAACAGCTATTTGTCCGGCATCAGAAAGCAAATACTGAATGATGGTACCTTTGTCAAGAGCTTCTTCGATGTCGAATAAGGTTTCGCCTGGTACCCAGCCATCAGCTACTGCTTTATCCCAGCTGGCGCTGTTTTTGCGTTGTCCGATGATGACGTTGAAACCATTGTCGCGCAGGTTCAGGGATTGACCCGGGCCTTGTACACCATAACCAATGATGGCGATGGTTTCGTCTTTTAATGTATCAACTGCTTTTGCCAATGGGAACTCTTCCCTGGTAACAACATTCTCTTCTACTCCTCCGAAATTAATTTTTGCCATGATAAAATTTGATTAATTTATGCGTTAGTCTAATAGTGATTTTTCTGTTTCTAATTTTTTCAAGTAATTGGATAGCAACTCCTCTTTGAGTTTTGTAACAGCCACCCTTCCTGATCTGACAAACTGAGTGACCCCAAAGAGATCCAGCTTTTCGAACAATTCCTGTGTTTCACTCTTATGCCCGGTTTTCTCAATGACGGTATATTCAGGAGTGACTTCCAGGATGCGCGCCCCATATTGACGTACCAACCGTTCAATTTCATTGCTGTTGAGTAATGCTTCAGTGGCTACTTTGTACAGAGCAATCTCCTGGTGGATGATTTCGTCCGTAGTGAAAACAAAGGCTTTGATGACATCTATTTTCTTCTCGATTTGCAGCAACAGTTTATCTACCTGCTCACGCGAGGTAAAGACCACAATGGTAAATTTGTGTATGCCTGAAATAGCCGATTCAGAAGTGGTTAAGCTCTCAATGTTGATGTGTCGGCGCGTAAACACCGAGGTAATCTGGTTGAGTAACCCCACGTGATTTTCTGAATATATGGAAAGTGTGAATTCTTGTTTCATGATTTTATGTTTCAAGATGAAAGTATCAAGACACTAGAATAAATTGAATCTGAATACTTTTGTCTGTTTATTATTAAAATGGGTTATAATAAAATCCTGAATTACTCCAATCGTACATCTGAAACAGATGCTCCCGATGGCACCATGGGAAATACATTTCCTTCCTTCTCCACTTTGACTTCTAATAAATAGGCACCTTCATAATCGGTCATGCGACGGATGGCAGCATCCAGATCTTCGCGTTTGGATACCACTTCAGCTTTAATGTCATATCCTTTGGCGATGGTTATAAAATCAGGATTCATCATTTCCGTGGACGCGTATCTTTTGTCAAAGAACAATTCCTGCCACTGGCGTACCATTCCCAGGAAATCGTTGTTCAACAAGATGATCTTCACCGGTACTTTGGTCTGGAAAATGGTACCTAACTCCTGAATGTTCATCTGGAATCCACCATCACCCACAAATAAACAAACCGGACGATCGGGTTTTCCCATTTTAGCTCCAATGGCGGCAGGTAAGCCAAAACCCATGGTTCCTAAACCGCCTGAAGTGACTACGCTTCGGGTTTGTTTGAATTTGAAGTAACGCGATGCCATCATCTGGTGCTGACCTACATCCGTTACCATAATCGCATTGTCATCATGAGCTTCAGATACTTTTCGGATGACCTCACCCATGGTTAATCCTTCTTTGGTAGGATGGATTTCCGGTTGGATGACTTTTTGGTCTTCTATCTTGTAACAGGCTTTGAATTCATTCAGCCAGCTCTCATGATTATTAGCACTTACCATTTCAGTTAACATCGGAAGAGACTCCTTCACATCACCCAAAACAGGTACATCGGCATAAATGATTTTGTTGATTTCGGCGGGATCAATCTCCAGATGTACCACTTTGGCATTGGTGGCATATTTTTGAACGTTGCCGGTTACCCGATCATCGAAACGCATCCCGATAGCTATGATCAGGTCACTTTCGTTGGTTTTCACATTTGGGCCGTAATGACCATGCATGCCTAACATTCCCACATTTAAATGATGATCCGTTGGCACAGCTGATAATCCCAGCAGGGTCCAGGCGGCAGGTATCTGTGTTTTTTCCAGAAAGGACATTAATTCCGTCTCTGCATTTCCCAGTACGACACCCTGACCAATCAGGGCCATCGGCTTTTTTGTTAGGTTAATCAGTCGGGCTGCTTCAGCGATCTGGTCTTTTTTTACCTTGGTTACCGGTTTGTAGCTTCGCACATGATTGACCGGTTTATATTCGTAATCGAATTGGGTAAATTGTGCATCCTTTGTTATGTCAATTAGGACTGGCCCCGGACGTCCCGTTCTGGCAATGTAAAAAGCACGGGCAATCGCCTCCGGAATCTCTTCGGCACGTTTCACCTGGTAATTCCATTTGGTGATGGGTTGGCTGATACCGACCACATCGGTTTCCTGGAAAGCATCTGTTCCTAACAATGGTGATGCAACCTGGCCGCTGATAATGACCAATGGAGTAGAATCAATCTGCGCATCTGCAATACCAGTAATGGTATTGGTGGCACCAGGGCCAGAAGTGACCAGACAGACACCTACTTTACCGGTGACCCGGGCATATCCCTGAGCTGCATGTACAGCTCCTTGTTCATGACGAACCAAAACGTGATGTATTCTGTCCTGGTAATCATACAAGGCGTCGTATACTGGCATGATCGCACCGCCGGGGTAACCAAACATCAGGTCAACACCCTCGTTTAGTAGTGATTCCATGACTGCCTGTGAGCCTGTCATCCTTCTTTTTTTCATCTTTTGAGTCTCCTTTCGTGTCTGTTGCATGACTGTTTCCATCGCAAAGGATTTAAATGGTTTTTATGTGATAAAGTCAGCGCTGTCACTTCATGACAGATGGTATATCATTTACTAATGAACTGAAAAACAAACATGTAGAATTTGCATAGGGATATAGTATTCCCATGAAGCCATCTTCTACACGCTTCTATTAATCAATAATTCGTATGGCGCCTTTGTCTGCTGAACTCACTAGCTGAGAGTAGGCTTGAAGAGCTTTGGAGACGACACGTTCCCGTTCTCCTGGTTGAAAAGCTTTTGGGCCTTTCTGCTCTTCCTCTTGTCTGCGTTGTGTCAATACTTCATCAGTGACACCGAGTTCAATTTTTCGATTAGGTATATCAATGGTGATTGGATCTCCATTTTTCACCAGGGCAATGGTACCACCTGCTGCTGCCTCAGGTGAGGCATGTCCAATGGATAATCCGGAAGTCCCTCCGGAAAAACGACCATCGGTCAGCAGGGCACATGCTTTGCCCAAGTGTTTAGATTTCAGGTAAGAAGTGGGATACAGCATTTCCTGCATGCCAGGTCCTCCTTTAGGTCCTTCGTAGCGGATGATCACAACATCACCAGCTTTTACCTCGTCGGATAAGATGCCTTCAATGGCTTCATCCTGGGATTCATACACGCGGGCTGTGCCTTCAAAACGGAAGATGGATTCATCCACACCAGCCGTTTTTACAATGCATCCCTTTTCAGCCAAATTGCCAAACAGTACACCTAAACCACCATCCTGTGAAAAAGCATGTTGAATACTTCGGATACAGCCTTTTTCACGATCGAGATCCAATTCGGCGTACTGGGCTTGTTGTGATCCCATGGTCAGGTTGAACAATCCTGCCGGAGCGCTGGAATAGATTTCTTTGGCATGAGCAGTCGCTGATGGTTGGATCACATCATAGGCAGAAAGTGCTTCTTTCAATGATGGGTAATCCACCCGACTGACAGTGGTATTTAATAAGCCGCCACGATTCAACTCTGATAAAATACCCATGATTCCTCCTGCGCGGTTCACATCCTCAATGTGGTAATGTGAGTTGGGTGCTACTTTGCACAGTACAGGTGTTTTTCGTGATAACTCATCAATGTCTTTCATGGTGAATTCAACGCCTGCTTCATGGGCAATGGCCAGAATGTGTAAAACCGTATTGGTGGAACCGCCCATGGCGATGTCTAAAGTCATGGCATTTTTGAATGCTTCATAAGTGGCAATCGAGCGCGGCAATACCGACGTATCTCCCTCTTCATAATACCTGTTGGTGATGTCAACAATCAGATCGGCCGCTTTTTCAAACAAGCGTTTACGATTCACATGGGTTGCCACAATGGTGCCGTTTCCGGGTAATGCCAAGCCAAGGGCTTCGTTCAGGCAATTCATGGAATTGGCGGTGAACATGCCGGAACAAGATCCACAAGTGGGGCAAGCACTGCGTTCCACATCTGCCACTTCTTCATCAGAAACAGAATCATCGGCTGCCATGACCATGGCATCCACTAAATCCAGGGCTTTATCACCTGATTTACCAGCTTCCATTGGTCCTCCCGAAACAAATACGGTTGGAATGTTTAAGCGCATGGCTGCCATTAACATACCGGGTGTTATTTTGTCGCAATTGCTGATACATACCAGAGCATCCACTTTATGGGCGTTGGCCATGTACTCCACACTGTCGGCTATGATATCGCGTGATGGTAAGGAATATAACATACCATCGTGTCCCATGGCAATGCCATCGTCTATGGCAATCGTGTTAAACTCAGCGGCAAAGCCTCCTTTCGCTTCGATGCGGTGTTTCACCATTTGACCAATTTCATGTAGATGGACATGCCCAGGCACAAACTGCGTGAAGGAGTTGACCACCGCGATGACGGGTTTTCCAAAATGAGATTCCTTCATGCCATTGGCGCGCCATAAGCTGCGAGCTCCTGCCATTCGTCGGCCTTGGGTGGTGGTTGCGCTTCGTAAAGTGATTTTCATTTGGTTTCTATGGTTATGGTTTTGCATAAAAAAAGAGCCTTTCTCTTTGGGAAGTGAGAAAGGCTCTTAGAATATTTTGTTTCGTTATCTATACAGCATTCTCACTTCCCTAGGTAATGACCACGAGAATAATAATAATGTTGAGAATGAGTGATAAATTGAAATTCATAATGTCTTTTTTTCTGCTTTTTACGTTAGCAAATGTAGGATTCATTTTCGAAACACCAAAAAATTATCTGAAAAAAAATGAAATAAATTACTAATTGTAATTTTATAGCACTAAATACTTACTGATTTTGCATTCGAGTTTGCCTTAATTTATGCAGTTCGAAATATGGAGTTCTAAATGTAGTGTTGTGTGTTCTTAAATGACTGCTGATACTCACTGGTATATCGCATCTTGTGTTAGTATTTATATTTTTTGTCGTTTCTAGGGGAGTGAGAGGTTCGAAAATAGGGTTGATTTATTTTGTTTACTAGGGAATGCTGTCCGTATTCATTGCCAGAAAATTTTCATAAACCATTTGAATATGGGTTAATATTTCATAATCTGGTAGGTTAGGATTTATTTTATGTTTAGATCTTAAAAATACAATAAAGGAGTCGAGTTTTGGGCCCTCTAGTTGGGTTAAATCTTTTAGATTTTCCCGCGAAGTCAATTGGTTGTAGCGCGCCAAAAGCTGTTCTTTTTTTCTTAGATCATCATATTGTTTTTGACTTATTGAAATGCCATTGCCACTACTAAAACTAAAACCAAAGGAACCTGATTCCGCTTTTTTTAGGGCCGCTAATTCTTTAAAATTAATATTGAGATTCAGTTTAATAGGTTGATCCGTTTCCACCTTCAAATTTGCCACTCGATATTTGAATGAGGCGTAGGATCGAAACCAGATGACATCCACCTCATTTAAGGCATAGGTTTTTTGTTTTGTGATAAGCTTTAGTGTATCATTTGCTAAGTCACTGACTGAAGCTACCCAAATTGTATCCACATACCCCATACACCTAAAATGTATGGAATCACCGGGTTGAATGTGCATTTTAAACTGCCCTGTCCCGTTGGTTTCTTTGCCAACTCCGGTCCGATTGTTGACGATATAAGAAAATGGAATTGGGATTCCTGTTGGTTCGCTTACAATTTCACCAGTTATCCAGCGTTCTGTTTTGTTATTATGTTGAGATAAGAGATTGTTTGATAATGAAAGAGATATAATTAAGATAAAAAGAAAGAGGCTGTATTTTTGATTAGCCGGCCATTTGAGAACTATTTTCATCATTTGTTTTCTTTATTAAGGAAATCCATATATAATTCCATCACCTTACTTCTCACAGAAGTGTAGGTATCTTTGTCGGTCAATTGAATATTTACATTACAGTAAATCATAAATTGTTGTAGTTTCTCTCCTTCTAAACCTGATACTTCTTGCATTATATCAGGTGTTAACAATTGCCGGACTTTATCTTTATGGAATAATTTTACAAGTTGACGTTTTTCTTTTTCTTGTTTTGAAAGGTAATAGGTGGCATAACTGAACGGATTCCAAAATACTGCTGCAATGGGCGGTTTTTGCGCAAATACAGGTCGAATGGGTGCCGGTATTTCACTACCTTTTCCCATAATAATGTCAGCGGGCAATTTTAAATCCATTTCCTGAGCCTTGGTATGCATGGTCTTCAAATCTTCGTTGTATTTCCTATAGGTCGAGTAGGCGTTGATGTCGACTTGTTGTATCTGATAGGAGATTTTAACCATTGGAAAAAGAACTGGTTTTTCTGTATTGGAAAAGGAATCGCAAATCGTGACTACCACAGGTTCAAAGCCTAAAGCTAAAATTTTAATACTGTCATTAAGTGGTAGCATAATTGTAAATTCTCCGATAGAATCAGCTGCATACATCAGTAGTTTTTTATAGCTGGCAATCTGTGCGAAGGGAACAGGCATACTATCAGCTGCATTTATCACTTGACCCTTTAGCCAAACTTGCTTGTCACTTTGACTAAAGCAAAACACTATTGTTTGGCTGAGCAAATAAACGAATAGTGTAGTTTTTTTAATCATAAAAGCTTTGGTATAATTCAATTTTTACTCTCTTTGGGGTCGGAGGAATACTCACTGCGCATTTTTTCAGATTCCAGGAATCGACCATGGAGTAATTGTATTTTTCCAATTGCTATAGCTTCAGTATCAACAGTACTCAGTTGAAGGTATCTATTGCAATAGATGATAAATTTTTCCAGTTTACTACCCCTCAAACCAGACGCCATTTCAATCATTTTGCGATTGGTTTTTACAATGTTTCTTTCTGCGTAAAATTTTGTCAGTAGTTTTCGTTTGATTTTTTCTTTTTTAGAAAAGTTATATTTCATAAAATTGTAAGGATTAAATATGCTACCCATTATGGTCGGTTTATTGTCAAATAATGGATAATCTCTCTTTGGCAATTCACCTGGCTTGTAAATTTTTATGTCGGCAGGCATATTTAAGTTCATCTCCTGTGCCCTGGTATGGGCTTCGACGAGTTCATTCCTATATTTGTTATAAATACTGTTGTTCAGAATATCTACCTGCGCAATTAGATAGTTAGTTTTTTCCAAAGGAAAATTGATAATATCCCCCGTATTAGATATCGAATTTGTTAATTTAAAAACAGACGATTCAAACCCCAGAGCTACAATTTTGATGCTGTCATCAGCTGGAAAAGATATGTTAAATCGTCCGGTTGAATCAGCAGCATAGGCAACAAGGTTTTTATAGCTGACAATTTGTGCAAAAGGAATTGGTAGACTGTCCAATGGACTAACAATTTGGGCTTTTAGCCAAATTTGAGAAGTATTCTGGCTTTGACTGTCAATCCAAGCAAAGGCTGATAAAAAGGTATATAGTGTTAGCTTTTTTATCATTTTCCTATTATAGGGCGATATATACTGCAAATTCAGGTTTAAGTATTTGATTACTGATTGTGAATATAGTTTTATTATGGTTTCCCTGTTATCATTTTAACATTCCTTTAACTGAATTTTAAGATTTAACGGGTTCTAATGAATTAGTTAAATTAGGAGGTGAAAGTCTTATTTTTACTGGAAAACTTATTTTTTACGCGTATTTTTGTTGTTAAAATTAAAATTTATCACTTATGAGCGATTTGAAAAATCAGATTGAAAACGCATGGGAGGATCGATCTCTACTAAATAATGCCGATACTGTTGAAGCTATTAAGTCAGTTATTGAGCTATTGGATAAAGGTGAAATCAGGGTGGCTGAACCAATTGGTGATGAGTGGATGGTAAATGAATGGGTGAAGAAAGCTGTAATTCTATATTTCCCCACTCAAAAAATGGAAACCATTGAAGTGGGACCTTTTGAATTTCATGATAAAATTGCGTTAAAGAAAAACTATAAGGAGCTAGGTGTTCGAGTAGTTCCTCACGCAGTAGCACGATATGGTGCTTATTTGCAGAGTGGTGTAGTCATGATGCCATCGTATGTGAATATTGGTGCTTATGTGGAATCCGGAACCATGGTGGATACCTGGGCCACAGTGGGTAGTTGTGCCCAGATTGGTAAGAATGTGCATTTGAGTGGTGGTGTTGGTATTGGAGGTGTCTTGGAGCCCATACAGGCAGCTCCGGTTATTATTGAGGATGATGCTTTTATCGGTTCCCGATGCATCGTAGTGGAAGGTTGTCGGGTCGGAAAAGAAGCGGTGTTAGGAGCCAATGTGGTTTTAACAGGTTCTACAAAAATTATTGATGTCACCGGTGATGAACCTGTAATTTACAATGGCTATGTGCCGCCACGCTCGGTAGTTATTCCTGGCTCGTATACTAAGAAATTTCCGGCAGGCGATTATCAGGTACCTGCAGCATTGATTATTGGGAAGCGTAAAGAATCGACAGATAAGAAGACCTCATTAAACGATGCATTGCGTGAAAATAATGTAGCTGTTTAAACTGCTACTTATCATTCAAATAGTATTGAGAAACCGGAGATTTTAGAATCTTCGGTTTTTTTGTATAAAGTATTGAATTGGAATGTTTTTTGCTGCATCTTATAGGTGTCACCAAACCTATGTAGAGCCATGAAAACAATCTTTTTTTGCGTCGTCCTATTGGCTGGCCTTTTGAGTGCCTGTCAGTCAACAAAACCGGTGGCTGCTCCGGAGCAGTCAGGTATTGAAATCGCTACCGAAACAGAAGACAGTATTGAATATGAGTTGATCGTATTTGATCCCGGGTTTGATTCCTTTTTGGCCACCCAACCCTACCCAAAATCCTATTATTCCAAGGAATATTACCGCAATTGGAACATTCAATATTGTGTCGAATGGAACATCCGTCATCAAAATCCACTACGGTATGGCAGTTTTTATGAAACCGATATTCCATATGATTCCAGTGTGGATTATGGACTGGATTTTAATTTTCAGTTGTATCAATACTTTCAGTTTGTAGAGAAGGAATATGGAATCACACTGATCAGAAGGCGCGGTAATTAACTCTTACCGCTTTTCTTTTTTCCGGTCTTGCCAACTGCCAATATGGCTCCCAACAAAACGAGTAAAGCCCCGGCATAGGCCAATGGGGGGAAAGAAGACAATGGAAACCAGTTGGCCTCAAAATGGATAAGTATTTCCAGTAGTATAAAAGTAATAATGGGGTTCATGGTGATGATGATACTGATTTTATTGGCATCGGCATATTTAAAGGAAGCAGTAAGTGATCCATAGGCTACCACTGTGTTTAATCCCAAAAAGATCATAAGCACCCATACCCACCAGGCATGTGGTTGCAAGAGGGCTGAAATATCAGCAAATGGAATGAATAGTAAGGCAGGTAATCCATAGATGATTAAATTCAGTTGTTGAGCCGGCCATTTCCGGACGAGTATTTTACTTAACACGGCATATCCGGTCCACGACCATGCTGCAAATAGCGTCCAAAGTACACCCGCGTTTAAAGCCTCTGAATTAGACACAAATTCCTTTAGTTGTTGGTAGTAAAAAAAGCCGAAGCCAACAGCGGCAATACCAAATCCAATGCCTCGTAACCAGGTTACTTTCTCTTTGAAAAAAAGAAATCCAATGACGCCTAATGTTATGGGACCAGCCTGTATAATGACCTGTGTCGCACCAGGACCTGCGTAGTTGACCCCTTGCATAAATCCAATATAGTTGGCTCCTAGTAGTATCGCGGCGACTATCAATAGAAGGGGAGGCTTGCGAAATATTTTCAAGTAGTCCGGTTTTTTGAAACCGTAAAAAACCAATAACACTAAAAATGCGAGTGTGAACCGAAACCAAACGATGGTATAAGGATCGAAATGGTTTAAAGTTATCTTTAAGGCGATAGCCAAAAATCCCCATAAAAAGGCCGTTGTGGTCGCGAGAAGTAATCCCTTGGTTTGGTTGGAGCTCATGCTTAGAGTTGGTTATGATCTATAAATGTTTGGATACCTTTTTGTAATATATTGGATTCAAACATTTCCTTTGTTATTTTTGTTCGAAAGCAAAGATTCAAATGAGATCTTTGCGCTATTAACAGTGATTAAAAAAGACTTTTATGTCTTATTCTTACTTGCATAAATAGACATTGTTATAAAAATAAAACATGACAAATCGAATTATTTTTAAAATCTCCTATATTTGTGGAAATAATTAAGACCTTAGAAACATGAAACGCACCTTACAGTTCGCTGCTTTGTTCATTGCCGGAACAATTATTTTAGCTTCTTGCAATAGCCAGGGTAAGTCAAAGAAAGAAAGCAAAACGCCTGATATTAAAAAAGAAAACGTAGAAAAAGAAGTAAGGGAATTTGTTTACCCGCTTCCTACTTCGTTTGAAGTAACCGAGATGTTAAATCGCATCGAAGCTGCTTTTATCTTGTCATTGTCTAACCCGGTTACTAATGTGGATAAATATTTCACTGAAAAAAGTCAGGCATTAAACCTTGGAATTTACAGTGCTGATTTGAGTTATGCCAGTACCTATAATCAAAAGCAAGAGACAGTTGATTTTATGAATGCTTCCACGCATTTAATTGAAAAATTGGACATCACTGCTGCTTTAAAAGAGAATTTGTTGACAGAGATTGAGCAGAATCTGGAGAATAAAGATCAACTGGTGAAAATAATTACGGATTCATTTTATGATACTTATGAGTATTTAAATAAAAATGATCGGACTGCCGTTTCGATGCTGGTTTTAGCTGGCAGTTGGACCGAAGCGCTTTACATTTCTACTCATATCTCTGAAGATACCTTCAACAACAAGGAGATGGTGAAAATTATCATGGAGCAAAAAGAGCCATTAAATAAGATGATGGATTTGTTGGAGCAACATGCTACCAATGAAGATGTGAAATCTGTGATGGACGACTTGAAAATTTTACACGATATCTATAACAGTGTTGATGCCGGAAGTATTTCGGAAGATCAGTTACAGGCGATCAAAAATAATGTGGCAAAGTTACGCGAGAAGTTTGTAGCTTAATCGGGCCTAAAATATCATACTTTAGGGGATGTCAATGACATCCCCTTTTTTAGTATGTCGGGCATGGTAATATGCTATCAAGATGAGAAGTTCTTGAGTTCGCCGAGTTGACAGGAAGAACTAGCAATTGGCAAGGGTGTTGGAGGCGACTCCAAATCTGAAGGAAGCCATCAGCAAAGTCACCGTTTTAACGGACAGGAACTTGATATAAGGCTTACTAGTGGTGGGCAACCGAGCTATGGATTGGGAAGGCCCAAAAGTCAACCGTAACCACTTAGAGTAAATCAAGTAGGACGTGACGAAAGTATGTTACCTTATCCCGAGAGATCTCATAACGCGTTGCATTAAGTAACAAACTGATCGGAGACGATCAGCTAAGGGTTTTGAGAAGTCAGCAGAAGACATAGTATTTCTGTTTTTTTTTTTTTAAGCAGAGAGAAGGTCTGAATCAATTAATTAAAGAAGCAGTCGGACAAGACTTTTATCTATGGAGTACCAGCAACAAATAGCTTACCAGCGTGATATGTTCATAGAGCATAAGCAGGAGGCTATTGGTCAATTTGGAAATCGTGAAGACGTAAACGGAGCGAGAACAACATTGACGGAACAAGCAGACAAAGAGACGAATCAAGGACGAGTCTTTACAGAAGAGTTAATCGGCATTGTATGCTCCGCTCACAATTTGAATAGAGCCTACAAGAGGGTGAAAAGGAACAAGGGCGTAGCGGGAGTAGATAATGTTCCCGTCGGAAATTTCGCTGACTGGTTTTCAAAAGAAGGAGACGAGTTAGTAAACCAGATACTTCGGGGCGAATACCTTCCCTCGGCAGTAAAAACAGTAGAAATACCTAAGCCCAATGGTGGTGTACGTCAGTTGGGAATTCCAACCGTAAAAGACAGGATTATCCAACAGGCCATTTCTCAGGTTCTGACCCCCATTTACGAACAAGTATTTTCAGATCATAGCTACGGATTTCGTCCGAAGCGTAATGCACAGCAAGCCATTGTACGAGCTTGTAGTTACGTGTCCGACGGTCGAAATGTAGTTGTTGACATGGATATGAAGAGCTTCTTTGATGAAGTTAACCATGATAGGTTGATGCATCGTCTGTCAAAGCTTCTCAAAGACAAGCAACTTCTAAAGCTAATACGCAAATACTTACAAAGTGGCGTCATGGTTGGTGGATTAGTTCATCAACGCCTGAAAGGAACACCGCAAGGAAGTCCGCTTTCTCCACTCTTGTCTAACATTGTTTTAGATGAATTGGATAAGGAACTTGAAAAGCGAGGACATTACTTTGTTCGGTATGCGGACGATTTCAGCATTTTTGTTCGCAGCCAAAGAGCAGGCGAGAGAGTAAAGGAATCTGTTTGTTCATATCTCACCCACAAACTTAAACTAAAAGTAAATGAACAGAAAAGTCAGGTATGCAAAAGCAGCGAGACAAAATTTTTAGGTTATACCATACTTGATTTTGGTATGATTACCATAGCAAATCAAAGTGTAGTGCGCTTAAAGAAGAAGGTAAGAGAACTAACCAAGAGGAATCGAGGGGTGAATTTTGAGAAAGTAGTTTCTGAATTGATCCCCGTACTTAGAGGGTGGTTGAATTATTTTCACATCGCTAAATGTAAAAGTCTTTTGCGTAACCTAGATGCATGGATTCGTCGAAAATTACGATGTTACCGTCTAAAGCAATGCAAACGAGCCATTACGCTTAAGCGCTTTTTAAAAAGTTTAGGCGTTCCAAATTGGCAAAGTTGGATTTTAGCCCTTTCGGGTAAGGGCTGGTGGCGCAAGTCGGCATGTCCACAAGTTCATCAAGCGATGAGCCTTAAATGGTTTGAAGATTTAGGTTTGTTTAATATGTCGAATAAATATGCTCTGTTACAAAATTAACTTGAAATCGCCGTATACGAGAGTACGTACGGTGGTGTGAGAGGGCGGGGGAGTAATCCCCCTACCTACTCGATTGCCTGCCCATCTGTTGGAAAAAATAATTATCTTTCAGCAGCAACCAAAATAACCATTTGATGAGTGAACTATTGTTGGATGCACTTATGCAGATTTTTGCTCTTTTGACTGATATTCGGGAAGAGCAAAAAACAGGAGAGGGGCATCATGAAATCAAAACCTTTCTGGCGCGTAACATGAATAGCGAGTATGTGGACCGCGCTTTGGAACGTTATGATTTCTATTTGAGTAAGTATCATAAGAACACTTACAGTAGTGATAAGACGGCACGGGAAGAGCAATCGACCTACAACATGAATAAGCTGTTGACCATCTGCAATGAACTTAATCAGGAATTGGAAGTGGAAACTAAATTTATACTGGTTTCTATCATGCTCAATTACATCATTCGCGATGGTCGGGTATCCGATGAAGAACGTCTCTTTACAGATGCCTTGGCGAATGGTATAAAGCTGGATCCGGATGATTACGATAATCTCCGTAAGTTTGTATTGTATTTTCCCTTAGAGGTCAATCAAAAAGAGCGGCTGTTGCTCATTAGTGGTCAACAGGAAAAGCCGGATCCGGATATTAAGCACATTTACAATCCCAAACAGCAGATTTTTGTGTGGGTATTGCACATAAAAAGTCCAAATATATTTGTGTTTCGCTACTCCGGTGAGCGCAACCTCTATTTGAATGGTCATATCATTGAGCAAAACCGGGCAGTACCTTTTCCTCCCGGATCGGTGATTACCACCTCGCGAATGGCGCCTGTTTATTACGGCTCTGTAGCGGAGAAATTCATTGCTCGCATTGACAAGGAGCGAATCGTTTATCGGGCGCTGGATGTATCTTACAAATTCAATGACGAGGAGACCGGGATACATCCGTTTAGCTTCACTGGTCGCTCCGGACAATTAGTTGGTGTGTTAGGTGGCAGTGGAACTGGTAAGTCCACACTGCTGAATGTACTGAATGGGAACCTTAAATTGGCCCACGGCTGGATTCATATTAATGGATACGATCTGCATCGTGAACGGGAGGCTTTACAAGGGGTTATCGGATATGTACCACAGGATGATTTATTGAAAGAGGAGCTTACCGTTTTTGAGAATCTCTATTATAACGCACGTCTTTGTTTTAGTGATTTTTCCAAAGGAGAGATTATGAAGTTGGTGGATAAAGCCATTCATGATTTTGATTTGGTGGAAGCGCGTGATTTGGTGGTAGGATCACCCCTCAATAAAATACTAAGCGGAGGCCAGCGGAAGCGCTTAAACATAGCCTTGGAATTGATCCGCGAACCGTCTGTATTATTTGTAGATGAGCCTACTTCGGGCCTCTCATCCATGGATTCGGAAAAGGTGATGGTGTTGTTGAAACGTCAGGCTTTAAAAGGAAAGTTGGTCATTATTAACATTCACCAACCCAGTAGCGATCTTTATAAACTCATTGATAAGCTGCTAATTATTGATAAAGGGGGCCGCATTATTTACAACGGAAACCCCATGGATGCCATTGCCTATTTTAAAAAGATGGGGCATTATGTGAATCCGGAAGAGCGTGAGTGTTACGTGTGTGGTAATGTGAAAACCGAACAACCCCTGCGAATTATTGAAGCACGCCAGGTGAATCCCGATGGTAAATTTGTACGTCAGCGGAAAGTAACGCCTGAAGAGTGGTACGAGCATTACATTGAAAATTTTGAGAAGAAATTTGAGTGGAAAGAAAAGCGACAGAATGATAAGCGGGAAAAATTGCCACCCAACCTGTATAACATTCCGGGACGATGGGAGCAGTTCAAAATTTATTTTCTGCGCGATGCCCTCTCCAAGTTAAAGGATCATCAATATTTAACCATCAATCTTTTGGAAGCTCCCATTTTAGCCATGATGCTGGGTTTCTTTACCAAATACATCAGCGGTACGGATGCCGATGCCTCGCTTTATCTTTTTGGGAAGAATGTGAATTTACCGGCTTATCTGTTCATGTGTGTGGTGGTTTCCCTTTTCATGGGATTAAATGTGAGTGCGGAGGAAATCATTAAGGACCGACGGCTCTTGCAGCGGGAGTCCTTTTTAAATTTGAGTCGTTCCGGTTTTTTGAACAGTAAAATTGTGATTCTTTTTATTATATCAGCCATACAGACCTTAAGTTTTGTACTGATTGGGAATCATATACTGGAAGTTCAGGGATTGACCTTTAGTTATTGGTTTATTCTTTTTAGTGCTGCTTGTTTTGCTAATTTATTGGGACTGAATATCAGTAGTGGGCTAAACTCAGTAGTGGCTATCTACATTATGATACCCCTCATATTAGTGCCTCAACTCCTGTTTAGTGGTGTGATTGTGAATTTTGATAAGCTGCATAAATCCATCGCTTCGGACGAATATGTACCGCGAATTGGGGATTTAATGATTTCCCGATGGGCCTATGAAGGTTTGGCCGTAAATCAGTTTAAAAACAATGCCTTTGAAAAGCATTTTTTCGCTACTGAACAGGCCATGAGTGAAGCTTCATATCGAAGTAGCTTGCTAATTCCGGAGTTGAAAAAACTGAATGAGACGTGCCAGTATTATTTGAAAAATAAGCATGATGAAGAGCTAAGGGAGAGCTCTCAATTATTATTTAACGAATTGAATTACATCACCGAAAGACAGGTTAGTTATTTCCCGCACATGAGCCGGTTCTTAAGCCGATTGAAAACATATGATGCTGCTGCTTACCAGCAAACGGATTCCTTATTGAATCATTTAAAGCTGGCTAATCAGGCCTTGTACCGCACTAGTAAGCGGCAAAAGGATAGTCTGTATACTGCGATGATCAATCAGTATGGTTCCAAGGAAGCTTTTTTACGTTTCAAGGAGACCTATCAGAATGAGGCAGTGGAAGAGTTGGTGCTCAATAAGCGGGAGTTGAAACAGATTCTTGTTACCGATCAAGCCATCGTGCAAAAAAAGCATCCGGTGTTTAAATTGCCTACTTCCAATTGGGGGCGGGCGCATTTTTACGCGCCTGAAAAACGCATGATGGGTTTGGTGATTCCCACTCCCTTGTTTAATACGCTCGTAATTTGGTTGTCAACAGGGCTATTGTATGTAGCTCTTTATTTAGATGTCTTACGACGTATTATCCGTTATTTCGAGACCTTCAAATTGCGCAGAATGAATAAAAAGCTGCAGCGATTAGGTACTTAATGAAAGCAGTGTAGATAAGGAAAGGAGTTCGATTTGACGTCAGTAGCACTGATAATCGAATTCCAATTATTTGTTGTGTTCTTTTTATCTGGTTTCTTTGTGTGTTGGTTATAAGCGGAGAAAATGGAATGGTATGTTTCTGCGGTGGGCAGTAGCTTGAAGAAATATTTCATGCCAAACAAACGTTTTTTATTGGTTGGAAAAACGCACCAAGCTCGAAAATTTCATTTTTGACCCACTTAAAAACGTAGCAAGTGATCATTTTTGTTTTTTAGTGTCTTGCAAAATTTCACAAAGGCATGCAATCCTTTTTTGTCGACCTGTAAATAGGCTCCAAGGTCAATAATAATGTTTTTCATCTTTTGAAAAACTTACCAACACCCCACTTTTAGTTTTGTGACCCTTGAAAATTTATCCAAGGCAATAAACTGTGTTTGGTGGGGCTTAAATTATTTTTCAAGCTTCATTTTCAATTAGACTCCTGGGTGAACTCATTTCGCGCATTTATTGATGCGTCGATCTGATTTTTTCCATTATCCTGCCATCTACCCTTCAAACCCATTTTGCTTGTGGCTGCCATCGCAGAAGGGTTTGTTTTTGGATCCGCCACATCTGCAGAGAGCAGGGTTTTCCATTTTCTCTTCTTTACCGTCTGTAGTTTTTAAAATTATTGTGCCTTTGATAAGATAAGGACCGTTTTTAAGCGCTTCCACTTTAAAAGGGGTGTTTGATTCGACTTTCTTTTCCATCTCAGTATCATTTAATAAATAAGATAAAGCACCACTTGGACATTGATTAATCTGCTTGATGATGGTCTGTGAGTTGGCTCCCTGAGCGTGGATCCAGGGGCTTGTTGACGTATCGAAAACAGCTGGTAGTCCCCTCACGCATTTGGCTGAATGAATGCATTTGTTTGGTTTCCAAACAATCGTCAATGCTCCGTTGGAATACAATTTGTGTTCCTGTTTCATCATAGCTCTGCTTTTAGCAAAAGTTAAGAGAAATTCGTAAGGATGGCAATTTAATTGAAAGGGAATCCAATATTAATATAAGTACGTAAGCGGTGATCCCTTTGATTACTTCCGAAACCTAAAGTTATTGGTCCAATGATGCTATTCATGGAGATGGCGACGCCATAACCGAGAATAAACTCTTTTTGATCCAGAATAAATGGATTTTCGTCAGGATTATAATTTTCAGAGCCAAAGGGTAGGGAGTAGATTCCGTTGGCAATTATGTGGGCATAGAAAATATTGCTGATATTGATGTTCAAGATGCTTTGTGCCAAAGTATAGTTTTCAACCAGTTTTTCGCGATAGTTCAGGCCTACAAAAGGAATGTCATTCACGGCTGCATTGTAGGCCGTTCCTCCCAGAAAGACTAAATTCAGGAAGAGGGGATCTTTCGTATACAAACCAGCTTCACCCTTTACCATTAAGCTAAAGGTTTTATTGAGAGGTATCATTTTTAAATAGGACCCTTGCGCAAAGGCATAATTTTTTTCAGCAATGGAAATGTAGGGATCAACCATGTATTTTATGGAATCCACACCACGGTATATTTCATAGGCGTTGAGGTTGTATACACCACTAATTTTTAAGTGATGCCCTTTGGTAGCAAAAAAGCGTTGGTTTAGAGTGTTGCTTTCAAATACTAGTTCGCTTTGCAGGAGACCATTCCCAAATTGTTTAGCTCCAAAATCGAATATCTCATTGAATCCGGATTCCTGATTTAATGCCATGGTCTTCCACTTTAATCCCGCATTGATTTGAACAGAGCTACCGGTGGAAAAATTTAAACCTCCTCCAATGTAGGTCTGTTGGTAACCGAAGGTGCCAAATTTCTTACCTCTATCACTATATATGGGGAGCGGGGTGTCTTCAAGGTAAGCGTCCAGATAAAAGCCAGTAGTTTGCTTTTCGCCTAAAAAAGTAAGCAAGTTACTATAGATCCGTGGTGCTTCTGAAATGTCGGCAGTTAATGACAATCGACTGTTTTTGGTGAGGATATTGCGGAGGGTTAAGTTGGCGATAATACCGGCTTTTAATTCATTATCATAGTGGATAGAGAATTTTGCTTTGGCCGATTTCGTTTCCAATGTGTTGAAAACAATGGCAAAACCTTCCTCGTAGGGGATTAATTCATAGGTTATTTTTTCGTAAAACCGGGTACCAATCAAACTTCGAATACCATTGTTAACCTGTTCTACCGAAACCGTGTCCCCCACGTCGAAACCAACATGACCGATGAAAAATTTTCTGGAGATGTGTTCCCGATTAATAATCTGAATATCGCTTATAATGATTTCATTGGGTTGAGTCCTTTGCGGAGTAACAGGCATTGGACCGAAGTTATTGATGGAATCTGCCAGGTGTTGAAATCGCTCCATTTGTTGCCGGGCAGCAATTTCACCGCGTTCAATGATTTTTGGTCCGTCAAAGAAACTGGAAGTGGTATAGGGTGCTAAATCCGGAGATATGATGTAATCTGTCAATCTAATAGCTTCCACAAGTGCCGGGTGACTGCCAATGGAAGAGGAGGTGAGTAGCACTTTCGTCAAGGAATTCATATCCTCCTTGGTGGGATAATCTTTAAATCCCACATTAACACCAATGATGATGTCCGCACCCATCTTTATGCACTCTTTTACCGGAAAATTATCCAACACACCACCATCCACCAAATATTTGTCACCGATTTCAACGGGCGTAAATACTGAAGGGATTGCCATGCTGGCGCGCATGGCAGTGGTTAAATCACCACTTTTAAAAACGTGGGTTTCGCCGGTTAATAAATCCGCTGCTACGCATCGGAACGGGATGGGTAGCTGATCAAAATCTTTCACATCGGCTACGTGCCAGGTTAATTCTGAAAGGTACTCTGAGATACGCTGTCCGCGCACCACACCAGCCGGAAGGGATAACCCTTTTTTGTTAATATCGAATTCCAACTGAAATCGATTGTAGTCATTTTTTTCTTCGGGTACTACATCTGATAAGGGAACCTGATCACTGAGCAAAATGGCCCAATCGGCTCTACGTACAATGGAATCCAGTTCTGTAGCCGAATATCCGCTGGCATAGAGACCTCCAATGATACTACCCATGCTGGTTCCGGTGATGTAATCCGGGCGAATGCCGGCTTCCTCCAAAACTTTTAATACGCCAATGTGGGCCAATCCCTTTGCGCCTCCACCACTTAATACCAGGCCAATTTTGGGCCGGGCATTCTTTTTTTGTACGTTATCCTGACTATAAATAGTCCAGGTTGATAGGAGTAAGATGACGAAGAGTAGAGGTCGCATGTCTTACCGGTTTTTATTTTTGATGAGCAGTGCTGATCCATACATGTCCGGTAGCTCAGCAAAACTTTCCGGAATCGTTTCAGAGAATTCGTCAATGGCCTTTTCTACACCTTCCCAATTGTGGTTATAGTCATGAACCAATATCATGCCGCCCGGTGAAAGGCGGGGATAGAAAAAATGGAGCGCATCAAGGGTTGATTGGTAGAGATCAGCATCGATGTGTACAAAGGCAAACGTTCGGTCTTCCAGTCCGGAAGTGGTTTCAGGGAAAATCCCTTCTTTAATGATAATGCGATCATTGCCTTTAATGTACTTGACTACTTCTAAGGGAGTCGTATTATCAAATTTCACCGTTTGCGGACGCACCGCTCCATCGCAATCCTCCCGAATGACTTGTTTGGGAAGTCCACTAAAGCTATCGAATAGAAAAAAGTCACGGTCTGGTATGAGGTGGTGAATGAGTTTCGCTGTTTCGCCTTTATAAACACCCAATTCGGCCAAGTCACCGGGGATGTTGTTCTTTTGGATGCGTTGGAGTTGCAACCACAGGCTGTAATAGCGGTTTTTATCCTTAAATTTTCGTTCGAGCTTTAAAATAATTTTTGGCAGCTGGCTTTTTTTTTGAGCATCTAACCAGGCAAACGGTTTGAAGAGTTTATAAGTATAAAAACTCCAGAAATAGCTGAGCGCCATGAGTGCGACCAGGTTAAGTAGAATGAGGTTGAGTAATTGCAGTAATGTCATATTGTTTTGATGTGGCGTTTAAAGCAAATATAATTACTATTTAGCCGCTAAGGGATTAATTTATTATGAAACGGTAGTAATAAGTACTGAAATAGGAGCTATTGTAGATGAATAAAAGCAATGGCAAATATTGGATTTAAACCTGTTTAGAACTTTCATCGTGTTCAGATTGTCCTATAATCAAACTCTGAATAAATGGATTTACAATTAAAAGACAAAACCTTTTTGGTGTGCGGGGTAACGGCTGGTTTTGGGCGTGCGACAGCAGAACACTTGCTCGCCGATGGCGCCCGTGTGATTGGCGTAGCGCGTCAGCAGGCCGGGCTAACACAACTTCAAAATACCTATGGTGACCGGTTCATCGCTTTGCAGGGTGACATTACAGATTCAGCAATCATTAATCAGGCTGTGACTTTAGCCGAAGCTGAAAAAATATCCGGTGTCCTGGTAAATGCGGGAGGCCCACCGGCCAAATCATTCGAAGAAACGCGCCTTTCGGATTGGGATGATGCCTATCGAAGTATTCTGCGCTGGAAAGTGGAACTGACGCAAAAATTGCTGCCATATTTCAAGAAACGGAATTATGGACGGGTGGTGTTTATTGAAAGTTCATCGGTGAAACAGCCTTATGAAAATCTGGTCCTCAGCACTTCATTGCGTTTGGCGGTGGTTGGGATGATGAAAACGGTTTCGCAGGAAATTACCGGGCATCACATCACCTTCAATATTATTGCGCCAGGATCGCATGATACAGCAGCCATTAGCCGTTTGATTGAAAAAAAGAGTCTGTTAACAGGAGATAGTTTCGCTGAAACGCGCCAGCAATTCATCGAAAACATTCCGGTTGGTCATTTTGGTAAACCACACTATTTGGGTAGTCTGGCTACCTGGTTGTTATCACCTTTGTCAGAATTTGTTACCGGGCAGGTTTATGCATTGGATGGGGGAGCGGTTAAATCCACATTATAATAAAGGACTGAATAAACGGGCGAACGACTCTTTGGCTTTCTGCCAACGGGGTCGTTTCTTCCATTCCTTCAACACAATCATTCGGGAATCCTTGAGGTCGTTGAGGTAGATGTCCCGTACTTCAATGGCTGTCTCTGCATCAAAAATGAATGCATTCACTTCAAAATTTTGTTCAAAGCTTCGGAAATCCATGTTAGTGGTGCCAATGGTGCATACCTGATCATCCACTACCATCATCTTACTGTGTAAAAATCCCTTTTGATAGAAGTAAAATTTCACCCCTGCTTCCAACATCTCCCGGATATATGATTTAGTGCAAAGTTGGGTGAAGTAAGCATCGCTCTTTTCAGGCACCAGAATGCGGATATCAATGCCGCCTAAAGCAGCAGCTGTTATGGCCAATAGCACCCCCTCGCTAGGCATAAAATATGGTGTGGCAATATAGACGTATTTAGTAGCCGAGGCAATGGCTTGAAAAAAACCCATCATGATGCCGGGGTAATCTGAATCAGGACCGGATGCCGTAATTTGCACCATTTTATCCCCATCGGGTTGTTTTACCGGAAAATAGTAGGGGTCCGCAATGTCTTTCTGGCTAACAAAATACCAGTCTGTCAAGAAAACAGTTTGAATGGCGTTCACGGCATCTCCATCAATTTGAAGGTGCATGTCGCGCCATATGCCGTATTTGGAGTCCCCTTTCAAATAACGATCGGCAATGTTGATGCCTCCCAAAAACCCAATTTCCCCATCAATCACAATTATTTTCCGGTGGTTGCGGTAGTTAACTTTACTGGTGAATAATGGAAAACGGACTTGTAAAAAAGATTTTATTTCAATACCATAGGATTCTAAATCCCGAAAAAAAGATCGTTTTAATTCCCAGCTACCTACATCATCCACAATTATTCGTACTTCAACGCCACTTTGGCATTTTTCCTTGAGGATGTCTATTATTTCATTGCCAATCGTATCATTGTCAATAATGTAATATTCCAGGTGAATGAATTTTTCAGCTTCCTTTAACGCCTGCTTGATGCAGTCAAACGTTTCCTTCCCATTGTTCAGAACTTTTACTTTATTCCCAACCGTGATGATTGATGAGGAGTTATTCAGTAACATCTGTACCAAGCGTAAATTTCCATCTACTTCCGGGCTTTCAATTAAATTGCCTTCTGATAGTTTATGGTTTTGCGAATGCGCAATAGATGATAGGAGATCGTGGTTTTTTAATCCCTTCCGGGCGATGATTTTTTCTTTGCGTAGGTTCTGGCCAAAAAACACATAAAATATGATACCCAGTCCAGGTAGTAACATTAGTACTAAAATCCAGGAGATAGCCTTGAGTGGACTCCTGTTTTCCAGCATGATAAGAATAATTACTACCAATATGCTGATGGCATAGGCCGCAATGAGAATGGTTTTTAAAAAAGGGGCTATGTGGGTAAAGATCTCCATGATGATAGCGACAATAATTATAGAGGTAATTTACAAATTATTACGATAAACGAATAGTTCACTATCGTCAAATTTTTCTTGATGGGTTAATTTCCCTGTTAATTTTGGGGCTTCAATACCTTGGTGAAACCATTTTTTTCCGGTGTAAATGTGTGCTTCATCCCAAAGGTTTTTGTCAATAAAGCGCTGAATGGTTTTGTGCCCTCCTTCAACAATCAAAGATTGTATGTTCCTTTGGTAGAGAAGGTTTATAATTTCTTCCTGCAGGCCATTTGAAAAATCTGCTTTATAATATTCAAGACCCGGTTGTAGTTCGTTTTTTATTTCATTTAAGACCAAAGTTGGTGTCATTCCATCGAGTAAATGATAGGTTTTATCTAAACGGCATTGTCGATCAATTAAGAGCCGCAAGGGTTGTGCTCCGGTCCACTCCCGTAGGGTGAGTGACGGATTGTCTTTCTCAGCCGTATGTGTTCCCACTAAAATGGCCTGCTCAGTACTGCGTTGGCGATGCACAGCGCGTCGGGCCCATTCATTGGTGATCCAGGTGGGCTGCCCAAAATGATCGGTGCTCCGATCGATATCGATAAAACCATCCAGTGTTTGCGCCCATTTTAAATGGATATATGGGCGTTTGTGCGTATGGAAGGTGAAAAAGCGGCGGTTGAGCTCCCGGCTCTCCTGCTCCAAAACACCAACTGTAACCTCAATGCCTGCCTGGCGCATCATCTCAATGCCTTTGCCGGCTACTTCTGAAAAGCTGTCGACGCAACCAATGACTACTCGGGGAATTTTTTTCTCGATAATGAGTTTAGAGCAGGGTGGTGTTTTGCCGAAATGCGCACAGGGCTCCAGGTTAACGTAAAGAGTAGCGTCTTTTAATAAGTGCTCATTTTTAACTGAACGAACGGCATTCACCTCGGCATGTGGCTCACCTGCTTTACAATGATAGCCTTCTCCGATGATTTTCCCCTTATGCACAATGACACTGCCTACCATGGGGTTGGGATAAGTTTTCCCTTCAGCCATAGATGCCAGCTGCAGGCAGCGTTGCATGTATTTTTTAGCTTCGATCGGTGGATTCATTATTGTTTCGTAATTTTGCGCTTCAAGATACAAAAAATGGCCGGTACAACTGTTCACACATTCACGCAATCCTTTCAGTCTGATCTCAGAAACGACTACCCTTTAACTGAAATCCGTCAGTTTATTCGGTTGATATTTGAAGATTTATTTGGATTTTCAGCCACTGATCTGATGCTAAAAGGTGACACGCCTTTATCAACTGAACAAGAGCATTTGCTAACTGAGATTACAGGTCGCCTGAAACAGCATGAACCCATTCAATACATCATCGGTTCAACTGAATTTTATGGGATGACCTTTAAGGTGCGGCCGGGTGTGCTAATTCCGCGGCCAGAAACAGAAGAATTGGTAGACTGGATATTAAAGGACCCTTCTGTAGATAAAACCACCATACTGGATATTGGGACAGGTAGTGGTTGCATTGCGTTGGCATTAAAATCAAATTGCCCGGATGCAGTGGTGCATGCATGGGATTTCTCCCCTCAGGCGTTGGCGATCGCGAAGGAAAATGGTCGGCAACTTGATGTGAATGTGCAATTCTCCTTGCAAGATGTCTTTAAAGTTGAGTCGGAAGGTCTAAGGGATTTCTATTCGTGCATCGTGAGTAATCCACCCTATGTGCGCGAGTTGGAGAAAGCCATGATGGAGGACAATGTATTGGACCATGAACCTCATTCGGCACTCTTTGTGGATGATCAGGATCCCTTGATTTTCTATCGGACCATTGCTCAGTTGGGACTAACCCTTTTGAATGAGGGAGGGGTACTGTTCTTTGAGATCAATGAGTATTTGGCTGAAGAGATGAGGACGCTGTTAACTGATTTGGGGTATCATTCGGTGATTTGTCGCCAGGATTTAAATGGTAAAGACAGGATGATGAAGGCAACTAAACCGGTGTGCTTATAAGTAATTCGTGTTTAGCCATTGCACGTACTTCATTAAAAAAGTTTTTAAATTCCATATCTAAGGTAGAGTAATGCTCTTCCAATTGCTTCATGGCCCAATGGGTATGATCGGGCAGTGAGGAATAGTCGGACATGATTTTCAATGCCCGTTCAATGCCTTGAAAGCTGGCATATGTCTCTAGTCTTCTACTTTTGATCAGAAACGGAAGAAACCGCTTCACACCACGCGGTAACTTGAAGTAATTGTACAGTAACAGACGATGCACTCCCGAGACAAAGTCTTTTAAGGTGTCCTCATGGTAGTCTTCCCAGTTTTGGGCGAGGAAGTGATCGTAAAATACATCGATAATAATACCGGCGTATCGCCCGTATTTCTCACTTAAATGAGCACAGCTTGTTTTAACGATGGCATGTTGATCGGTGAAATGGTCAATTTTTCGATGCAGTAAAATCCCTCTTTGAATGTCCGGCGAGTATCTTTCGTACTGACGTCCCTTCACATGATCCCCAATGAAATTGCCAATTTGAATCAAAGGATCACTTCCCGATAAATATAGATGTGCCAGAAAATTCATATCACAAACTTATAAAAATAACATTTTAAATGGTCATTTCAAATTATAAAAAGCTGTTGCTTAACATGATTGCTTTTAATTGTCTTTTTATCATAAAACAATCTTTTTTTCAATCTGATCCATTACTTTTAGGTTATACCTTTTATCACAACAGATCGAATGAACACCGATCTGTTTATTATTAACCAACCAAATAAATAAATTGTATGAAAAAAGCCATTATTATTGGTGCCGCTGGAAGAGATTTCCACAACTTCAACACTTTTTTCAGGGAAAACAAAGATTATGAAATCGTCGCCTTTACGGCTGCTCAGATTCCGGACATTGATGGTCGTAAATATCCTGCCGAATTGGCCGGATCACTTTATCCGCAAGGTATACCCATTTATGCAGAAAGTGAATTGCCGCAGTTGATTAAGGATAAGAAAGCGGAAGTATGTGTATTCTCTTACAGCGATGTGCCCTATTCAAAAGTAATGGCCGTTTCGGCAATAGTGAATGCTGCCGGTGCTTCATTCCTCTTGCTGGGACCCGATCAAACCATGATTAAAAGTACCAAGCCGGTGATTGCTGTGTGTGCTACACGTACCGGATGTGGTAAAAGTCAGACGTCTCGTAAGGTGATAGAATTGTTGATGAATCAAGGCTTAAAAGTAGTGGCCATTCGTCATCCTATGCCCTATGGTGATTTGGTGAAGCAACGGGTACAGCGTTTTGCAACGGTTGAAGATTTAGCGTTTCACAAATGTACCATCGAAGAGATGGAAGAGTATGAACCACATGTGGTGCGTGGAAATGTGATTTATGCCGGAGTCGATTATGAAGCCATTGTACGCGAAGCGGAGAATGATCCGGATGGTTGTGATGTTATTTTATGGGATGGTGGCAATAATGACTTCCCATTTTATAAACCCGACTTACATATTACGGTTGCTGATCCACACCGGGTGAATCATGAATTGAGTTATTATCCGGGTGAGGTCAATCTGCGCATGGCTGATGTTATTGTTATTAACAAAATGGATAGTGCGGCTCCCGATGATATCAACCAATTGAGGGCAAACATTGAAATGGCTAATCCAAAAGCCACGGTTATTGATGGAGCTTCGCCAATCCGTGTGGATGATATCTCGGTTATTAAAGGAAAGCGTGTTTTAGTGGTTGAGGATGGACCGACTTTAACTCATGGTGAAATGAAACTTGGTGCTGGTATTGTGGCTGCCAAAAAGTTTGGAGCAAAGGAAATCATTGATCCAAGAGATTACGCAGTAGGTAAATTGGCAGAAACATTCCGCATCTATCCGAATGTGGGAACTTTATTACCTGCCATGGGATATGGCGATGAGCAAATTAAGGATTTACAAGCCACTATTGATGCAGTGCCATGCGATTCAGTGATCATTGGCACACCGATTGATTTGAACCGTATTGTGAAAATTGATAAGCCCAATACCCGTGTGCATTACGACTTGCAGGAAATTGGCCATCCTAACCTGACGGAAGTATTGAAAGAATTTGTGAAAGAACATAAATTGTCGACTTTACAAACTGTGTAGCGATTGAGCGCTATTTAATGAAAAACTCCCCAACATTACTGTTGGGGAGTTTTTTATGCGTTATCCCTTGGGTATCCATTTAGAGTAAAAAAGGGCTCCGGGATTAGGATTAGGGGAGCCCTGCTCAATGGGATAATAAATTTGGTTTGTTGTGTTCATTTAAATTCGCCCCAAACATAAACGGTTTATTTCTAAAAGTCAACCTGAAGTGTTTAAAATAACAAATAGATATCAAAGTATAAGCGTTGTGAGCATGAGTCCTTTGATATTCCTATGAATGGTTGTTAAACCTGATAAGTTGTTGATGCCGTATCCCCACCGCGGCCGGTCCAATTGGTATGAAAGAATTCACCACGTTTTTTATCCACGCGTTCGTAAGTATGTGCGCCAAAATAGTCCCGTTGAGCTTGCAATAAATTGGCTGGTAGCTGAGCGGTCCGGTAACCGTCGAAATAGGAAAGGGCCGAAGAGAATGCGGGTACCGGAATACCGTTCATCACCGCTTGTCCAACAATGCGACGCCATCCTGCAGAAGCTTCTTGTAATTTATCTTTGAAGTAAGGATCCAGCATCAAATTGGTCAGTTTTGAATTGGTATCAAAGGCGTCTTTGATCTTACCCAGGAGAACCGAGCGAATGATGCATCCTCCACGCCACATTAACGCAATACCACCGTAGTTCAAATCCCAACCATATTCTTTCGCTGCTTCACGCATCAATACATAGCCTTGGGCATACGAAACAATTTTAGATGCGAACAAGGCATGTTTAACATCTTCAACAAACTGTTTTTTATTGGCGCTTACTTGAATTTGAGGGCCGTCAATTGATTTGGCTGCTTCCACCCGCTCTTCTTTTTGCGACGAGAGGCAACGGGCAAAAACCGCTTCACCAATTAAGGTTAAAGGTACACCCAAATCCAAAGCTGAGATGGCAGTCCATTTGCCAGTTCCTTTTTGACCGGCTGCATCCAGAATTTTTTCCACCAATGGTTCGCCATTTTCATCTTTATAACCTAAGATGTCACGGGTAATTTCTATCAGGTAGCTGTCCAAATCACCTTTGTTCCATTCTTCAAAAATGGCATGCATTTCATCATGTGAGAAACCACCAATTTCTTTCAGCAAATGATAGGCTTCTGTGATGAGTTGCATGTCGCCATATTCAATGCCATTGTGAACCATCTTCACAAAATGGCCGGCTCCGTTTTCACCTACCCAATCGCAGCAGGGCGTGCCATCTTCTACTTTGGCTGAGATGGTTTGGAAAATATCTTTAATGTGTGGCCAGGCTTCTTTAGAACCACCAGGCATAAGGGATGGGCCGGTTAAGGCACCTTCTTCGCCACCCGATACACCGGAACCAACAAACAAAAGACCTTTACTTTCCAGGTATTGGGTGCGACGCTCCGAGTCCGGAAAATGTGAATTACCGCCGTCAATGATGATGTCACCTGCTTCCAGATGAGGAAGAAGTTGCTCAATAAAGGCATCTACCGGAGCACCGGCTTTGACCAGTAGCATGACTTTTCGGGGGCGTTCCAAGGCAGCCACCAGCTCCTCAATGCTATGTGCACCGATGAAGTTTTTGTCTTTTCCACGGCCATTAATAAATTTATCAACTTTATCTACAGTGCGGTTATATACAGCTACGGTATAACCTTTACTTTCCATATTTAATACCAGGTTTTCACCCATTACGGCTAACCCAATTAATCCAATATCAGCTTTTTTATGCATGGTATATAGCGTTTATATCATCGTTACATGTTTAAATCCTACCGCTTGAATCAACTGTTTATGTTGCTGAATGCTATTTTCAAGTTGAATGTGATAAGCATTGAATTCTCTTCTAACAGGATAATCTCCTCTTTGTTTTTCGAAGGTGTCTGGTGAGTTTCTTAATCGTTGGTCATCAGCCCTTAAATCATAAGTGTGTAAAAAGGCATTGGCAGCGATTTCATCGTTGGTCATCCGCTTGCAATCAATGATGAGTTCCGGATATTGCGGTCGCGGCAGATTACCAGGTTGCCAATCATCCAGTCCAAGATTGAATTTTTTACTGATGGCTTGCACGCTCATTTGTGTGCCTTTGGCTTTCCCATCTTGTGAATAACCGGCAATGTGAGGTGTAGCGATCCAGACCTGATCCAATAGCTCGAGATCCAAATCGGGCTCTTGTTCCCAAACATCCAGCACAGCCAATTGAATTTCCTGTTGGATTAAAGCCTGTTTTAAAGCCTCTCCGTCCACGACTTCACCGCGCGAGGTATTAATGACGACACAGCCTGGCTTCATCTTTTTTAACAGCACTGCATCACAGAGATGAAAAGTTTTATCAACCCCTTCTCGGGTGAGTGGGGTGTGAAACGTGATGATGTCTACTTTATCAACCACATCCTGCAGCCTGTGAAAAGTTTTGTTTGTTTCGGACTTTGCTCGTGGCGGATCAATCTCAAACACCTCCATGCCTAAGGCTTTGCAAAGAGCGGAAACTTTAGAGCCCACATTACCTACCCCTACAATAGCAATTCGTTTCCCTTTGAGTGTCCACACCTTCTCTTCCACTAAAAGTCCGAGTACGGCAGCGATGTATTGTTTGACTGACCCTGAATTACATCCCGGTGCATTGGTCCACTCAATGTGATTCATTTCACAAAATTGGGTATCGATGTGATCATAGCCAATGGTGGCGGAAGCGATCATTTTAACGGTGGAGTTTTTCAACAAGGCTTCGTTACATTGGGTGCGGGTGCGCGTAATTAGGGCATCAGCATCCTTTAAATGGGAATGGTTGATGGTCGCACCCGGAATGTATTCCACTGTGGCCACCGGTTCAAACGCTCCTTGTAAATAGGGAATTTTATTATCTGCAATTAGTTTCATCTACATCTGTCTTTTAAGATGGAGTTCGTTTCAATTGAATAAGTTGATTTGTGGGGTTTACTATTCGTCCTTCAATGACAAGATAACTTGCTTTACCGAAGTAGGAATCAGAGGATCAAAGGTAATAATAATCGTTGAATAGGAAGCGATTCACACCTTGGGTCTTCAGGTAATCAGGCAATTTAAAAGCGGCGATTGGTTTTTGAGAATGGGTGTTTGGCAAACTGATTTATGTCACCTGTCTGATTCACAACCTCAAAAAAATTTATCTGCTATGGAAAAATGTGTATTTTTGCGCTCAGTTTGAAGAAAGTTCTGCTGTTGAATCAGTAGAAACCTATAAATTTTAAAAGCGCAATGGACAAAAACATTTCAAAGCAAGCAGCAGACAACATCAGAGTGTTATCAGCGGCCATGGTTGAAAAAGCAAAATCAGGTCACCCTGGAGGGGCAATGGGTGGAGCCGATTTTATTCATGTTCTGTTTTCAGAGTATCTGAACTATGATCCGACAGACAGAACCTGGTTTAATCGCGACCGGTTTTTCCTCGATCCGGGACACATGTCTCCGATGTTGTATTCGGCATTAGCTTTGACCGGTGCCTATACGATGGAGGAACTGGCTAATTTCAGACAATGGGGCAGCCCTACCGCGGGTCACCCGGAAGTGGATTTTGCCAGAGGAGTTGAAAATACGTCGGGTCCATTGGGACAAGGACATACAATGGCTTTGGGAGCTGCTATTACAGAGCGCTTCTTAGCAGCTCGTTTTGGAGATTGGATGAGCCACAACATCTTTACATTCATTTCGGACGGGGGTATTCAGGAAGAGATTTCGCAAGGAACCGGTCGTTTGGCGGGTCATTTGGGAATGAGTAACCTGGTTATGTTCTTTGATTCAAATGACATTCAGTTATCCACAACAACCGGTGATGTAACCGTTGAGGATACTGCTAAAAAATATGAAGCATGGGGATGGGCTACCATGACCATTGATGGAAACGATCAGGATCAGATTCGTCAGGCATTGGATGCGGCTATCGCTGAAACAGAAAAGCCATTCCTGATTATTGGTAAAACAATAATGGGTAAAGGTGCTGTGACTGCAGATGGTGCTTCGTTCGAGAAACAAGTTTCAACCCATGGTCAGCCTCTTAGTGCTGCCGGTGCGTCAACCGACGCTACCATTAAAAATTTGGGGGGTGATCCTGCCAATCCATTTATTATTTTCCCTGCAGTAGCGGATGCCTATGCGGAGGTAAATGCTCAAAAAATCAAGTTTGCAGCTGCTAAAAAAGCAGAGCAAGCGGAATGGGAAAAGCAGAATCCTCAATTGGCAGCGACACTGAATGGCTACATTAATAATGAAGCACCTGCTCTTGATTTTAGTAAAATTGAGCAGAAAGCGGGTACGGCCACGCGTGCTGCTTCAGCCACCGCTCTTGGATATTTTGCCGAGAATGTGGGTAACATGATTGTGATGTCAGCCGATTTGGCCAATTCCGATAAAACAGATGGCTTCCTGAACAAAACGACCATCTTCAAAAAAGGTGATTTCTCAGGCGCTTTTCTTCAAATGGGCGTGGCTGAGTTAACCATGGCAGCTGTGGCTAATGGTATGGCATTGCACGGGGGAGTGATTCCTGTGTGTGGTACTTTCTTTGTGTTCTCTGATTACATGAAACCAGCTATTCGTATGGCTGCTTTGATGCAATTACCGGTGAAATATGTATGGACGCATGATGCTTTCCGTGTTGGGGAAGATGGTCCGACTCACCAACCCATTGAGCAGGAAGCTCAGATCCGGTTGATGGAGAAGCTAAAAAATCACGATGGCGATAACAGTACGTTAGTAGTGCGTCCGGCGGATGCCAATGAAACTACTGTGGCATGGAAGATGGCTTTGGAGAATACCAAAACGCCTACAGGTATGATCTTCTCGCGTCAAAACATTGCCAATTTACCTGGTAGTACCTATGAGAAAGCCTTAGCTGCTGAGAAAGGTGCTTACATTGTTGAAAAAGACAGTGAACAACCGGATGTGGTATTGTTAGCTTCAGGTTCTGAGGTAGGTACCTTGGTGGAAGGCGCTCAATTATTACGCCAACGCAAAGGACTGAAAGTACAGATTGTGTCTGTCATTTCTGAAGGTCTGTTCCGTAATCAGGAGGCAGCTTACCAGGAAACTGTTCTGCCTGCCGCAACACCTCGTTTTGGTATGACAGCTGGTTTGTCAGTAACCTTAGAAGGTTTGGTTGGATTCAATGGTAAAGTATGGGGCCTAAACCATTTTGGTTATTCCGCCCCTTACACGGTATTGGATGAGAAATTTGGATTCACGGGTGAGAATGTGTTTAACCAGGTGGTTGAATTTCTAGGATAAGATTACAATACAAGCATATAAAAAAAGGGAGTTGGTTTCGTTAAACCAGCCCCCTTTTTTCTTTAAGGTCTTCTCAACGTTAGTGTGTAAAAAGCATAGACGCCTGAATGAAAACTCTATCAAAAGCCTCATTGACCTTATTAACCAATTTATTAGAAAGTATAGGAAAAGGGTTCTCGTGGGAATAGTTAAATTCAAAATCCCATTCTTCAAGACGAATTCCCTGTAATGTTTTTTTTATTGCCTCGGGCAAGATAACCCGGTCTTTACTTAAGGTGACTGCTGCCATGCGATCGCGGAATAAACTGAAATAATTCTGACCTCTTCTTTTGAGGGTCTCCATGGATATCATGGAAGAAAAGGCTTGACCTAACGCTGTTTCTTGCAGGATGTGCTTTAAGTAACCCGATTTTTCAGATTCCTTGACCAGTTCATGAGTATAATGATGGATCAGTCGATCAAAGGCCACACTGTCCATGATGTATTTCGACGTTCCTTTCATTTCTGCAAATGTGCTGCCCCCACAGAAAAAGAAAAATTTAGATTGGGCCAACTGATCCTCCCCATGAGCCAGTATTAAATTTTGTGCCAGAAAAGTGCCAATGGAGTAGGCAAAAAAATCAACCTGTGTATCTTTATCAAAGGACGGGTGCAAGCCGCATTGAATGTGAGCGGTTAATTTCAGAATGTCTAAAGCAGCCTGGTAGCCGGATAGAAAAAAACGTTCCGGTTGATCCGTTAAGCGTTGACTCAAGGCCACATTGGCTACCGTTAAATCGGATGTAGAAATTTGTATTTCTTTCCGTTGCCGGACAAAAGGTATCATTGCACGGGGGTCGCTCCAGTCATGGGGTGATCGGTTCATGTGGTAGGCAATGGGGAATAGAACTACCGGCCGTCCTGTGTTTTGAGCCAGCTGATACCCCCAGGGCAGATATTTATTCCAGCTGCGTTCATTGAGGCCATGCAACAAAATGATGCACTTATTATTTTTTGTTTGATGTGATGGATAGAACACCGGGTAAGTGAAATCGACATTTGGATTGCCGGCTTGGTTTTCAATGCTGAAGGAATCGGTTTGAGTGGCATGACCTTGGAAATAATCTTGACATTCAGCAGTAGAGTGAAACGACTCATTTTTTAACAGAAGATCCTTTTCCCCGGGAATGAGTGTGGCTATTCCCGGCGAAAATTGGGTCTTCAAGAATTGATATAACTGAGTGTAATGCATAAGTCGTTGTTGCTGTATGATGCTAAATGAATCACTTGTGCTTTTGACTCTACAAACCAAATCAACTTCTGAACCGATTGCAATTTAATGTGATACCTGCCTTGGTTTTGGGCCTAATGGGGTTATTTAGGGGTGAAATTTAACAGTGAGGGATGAAAAATTGCGAACGAAAAATATCAAATTCGAATATTTATTCAGGAATAATTGATAATTTGTAATTTTATTGTTCAATTTTGTGACCATGGATTTTAGCAAGCCCATACCATCCTACTTGTTGGAGAAGCGGAATAGTATTCGGCTCATTCTCTTTACCGCAGGTTTTGCTTTGTTGTTCATTAATGTTTATTCGCCCTTTGGCGTCACCACCTGGTTCAACATCTCCCGCTTAGAGCTGTTTGTCTTTTCGAGTTTGGTTATATTAACCGGCGTTTTGGTTGTTGTGATCAGCCGCATCATCATGTATCAATGGGGCAAAAAAGGACGTGTTATCCCCTTGGGAAATTATCTGTTATGGATCGCCGTGGAGATTGTGAGTATGTCCTTGTTTTACACCTTGTATGAACTTTTTATATTAAAGGATCCCCGGCCTGCTCTGGAAGCGTTTAAAGTTTCCATGCAAAATACAGCACTGGTTTTATTGTTACCCTACTCGGTATTGTGGTTGTATTTTTCATGGCAGGATAAAAAGATGAAACTTGATGCCCTCACCGAAGAGCAGGAAAAGATGCCGGAGACAAAGGGTATGGTTCTGTTTAGAGATGAGAAAGGTGTGATGCGTTTCTCCATCAAGAACGATGATTTGCTGTATCTGAAGGGGGCCGATAATTATGTGACCATTTATTATAGCGATCACCAGCATCAAAAACATTTTCTATTGCGCAATACACTAAAGAATATGGAGGAGTCCCTTCGTGCGATGGATGTGGTGCGTTGTCACCGGTCCTATATGGTTAATTTCCAGAAGGTGAAAATCATTGAACGGGAAAAGACGGGTTTACGCATTAAACTGGATACCTTACCTGCTTTAGAAGTGCCTGTTTCTAAAACATATGTGGAAAGTGTCTTTCAGCTCTTTGGTCAGCATGTGTAAAAAGGACTATTCTCTCTTTTATTTTTGCAGCGCTGTTGCATTTTCACTTCCTTAGCGTTATTTTTGCAACAAAGTTGCAGAAATATGACATTCCATTCTTCAGATTATTTAAAGCGATTTGGACTGAGTAAAACAGCCATACGGGAGGATGTTCTCACCTTGTTGTTTGAAAGCGAAGTAGCTTTATCACCCAGGGAACTGGAAGATAAGTTGCAGGGGCCGGTGGATCGGGTGACGCTTTATCGAACGCTGAAGTTGTTCGACGAAAAAAAATTAATCCATAAAATAATTCTGGAAGATCAGACCACTAAATATGTGTTTGTGAATCCGGAGAAGGGCACCGCGCATCCTCATTTTCATTGCCTCATGTGCGATAAAGTAGTGTGTTTACCCAATTCACCCCTGCCTTCTTGTCAGTTGCCGGCGGGCTTTCGTGTGCAATCGCAAAGTACCATCATTGAAGGAACCTGTCAGCGGTGTAATAAATAAGTGAAATAGTTAGAAATATAACAGAATTAAGGAATATCAGATGAGATATAAAGCGAGTATAATTGTTTCTGTTCTCTTGTTATTAATGGGATGTGCCGGACCGGTTAAGAAAAACAGTAAACCCATTATCTCCGTCAGTATTGCCCCTCAAAAATACTTTGTGGAGCGCCTGATGGGCGATAGTGTAGAGGTGAACGTGATAATTCCACCTGGGGCCGGACATGCCACCTATGCACCTACGCCCGGTCAGCTAAAAAACTTGTCGCAGTCCATTGCTTATCTGAAGATGGGGCATTTGGGTTTTGAAGCTACCTGGTCCGAAAAGTTTGAGTCGGCCAATACCTCGATGCGTTGGTTTGATCTGTCTGAAGGCATACCTGTTATTCAAGGGGAACACCACCATCACCATGGCGACCATGATCATGTGTGTTCCGCTGGGGTGGATCCCCACATTTGGACGTCTCCCGCCGAGATGAAAGTGGTCATTTCCAATTTGAGGAAAGCCTTACTGGCACTCTTCCCTGCGCACAAAGACCTGATTGAATCCAACTATGAAGGACTTGTCAGTGACGTACAAGGTTTGGATGAACAACTGTATCAATTAAAAGAGGTGCATCCCGGCTTGACGTTCATGATTTTTCATCCGGCTTATACCTATTTGGCACGGGCTTATGGTTTCGAGCAGATGACCATTGAATTTGAAGGAAAAACGCCCACTCCGGCCCGCCTCAAGCAAACCATTGAACAGGCCCGGGAAAAGGGTATCAAGACCATTTACATTCAGCAGGAGTTTGACCGTAAAAATGCAGCTGTTATTGCTGCTGAGATTGGGGCTCAAACCGTACAAGTAAATCCGTTGTCGGAAAATTGGCTGGAGGAAATGAATCGCTTCATCGCCCACCTTCAAACAAACAATTAAATCATGCAAACACTCCTTCAACTTAAGGACGTAGTAGCGGGTTACGAGAATCAGCCCATCCTGAAAGGGGTGAATCTGTCGGTGAAGCCTTTGGATTTTGTGGGCATCATTGGCCCCAATGGCGGCGGTAAAACCACCCTCCTGAAGGTGATTCTGGGATTGATTCAACCCATGGAAGGGGTAGTGACCCGTGATCGCTCCCTGCGCATTGGCTATCTGCCGCAAATCAATACCATTGATAAACGCTTTCCCATTACAGTGGAAGAGGTGGTTTTATCGGGGCGATATGCCTCCTCCAGGTGGTGGAAAAAACCGACGACGACTGATCATCGCCGGGTGGAGGAATTGCTCCATTTTGTGGGATTAACCAATAAACGGAAAGCACCCATTGGTGAATTATCCGGTGGGCAGATGCAACGGGTGTTTTTGAGCCGTGCACTGATCAGCCAACCCAATCTGCTTATTCTGGATGAGCCCAATACCTATGTGGACAAGTCTTTTGAGCAGGATCTATACAATTTGTTAAGCAATTTGAATAAGGAGATGGGCGTTTTGCTGGTGTCGCACGATGTGGGCACCATCTCGGCCATGGTGAAGACCATTGCGTGTGTAAACGGCGGTTTGCATTACCACCCCACCAATAAAATATCCAACGAAATTCTACAGTCCTATAATTGTCCTGTTGAGATACTAACCCACGGTACAGTGCCTCACCGGGTTGTGAAACACCATGAATGATGAGTGAAATCCTGAGTCTTTTCGGCTTTTCTTTTTTTCGCAATGCCTTGCTGGCAGCTGTGCTCACTTCCATCGTGGCCGGTATAGTGGGATCTTACATTGTGGCCCGTCGATCGGTATTTATCAGCGGTGGCATCACCCATGCTTCCTTTGGCGGCATGGGTCTGGCTTATTACATGGGATGGCCCCCTTTTCTGGGCGCTGCCGTCTTCGCTGTTTTGTCCGCATTGGGCATTGAATGGAGTAGTCAGAAAGCCGGATTGCGCGAGGACAGTGCCATTGCCATTTTGTGGTCGTTGGGGATGGCCATTGGCATCGTATTCGTCTTTTTAACACCAGGCTATACGCCTAACCTGATGGGCTTTCTTTTTGGAGATATCCTTACCGTACGGTTCACCGACCTGTTCTGGTTAGGCGGACTTTCCATCGTATTGCTGGTGGCTTTGAATTTATTTTACGAACCCATTGTCTACACCGCTTTCGATGCCGAATTTGCCAAAGTATCCGGCTTGCCGGTACAGATGATCCGCATGGTGGTGGCCATTTTTATTGCCATCTCTATTGTACTTTCCATAAAAGTAATGGGTATCATCCTGGTGTTGTCACTCTTCACCATTCCCCCTTCCACCGCCAATCTGTTTGCCCGCAACTTCAAAAAAGTGATGGTGTGGTCCGTTATTATTAGTGTGGTGGGTAGCATGGCCGGATTATTCATAGCTTATTATTTTGACCTCCCTTCCGGCGCGACCATCATTTTTACTTTGACAGCTTTTTATGGGGTGATGCGGGTGTTGAAGGGCGTTGGTTGGTGATAGCCTGAACTGTACCTTGCTATTACCGAGGGGTGTCCCGGGCGCAAGTGCTGGCACCACCCGGACTGCTCGTGTTACCGCGGAGATGTCTCTTGCTGACCCGCACCGGTTTGGTATTGACGCCCACACTATTTCAATGGACCCCCATCATGTTTGGGATGGCCGGGAGCTTGCTCCGGTTCACCCGGACGTATCTGGTGAGAAGGTTATTGAAATTGGGACGGTCTACCTCGTCATTTGACTTCACACGGACGCCTCTTAGGTTGATGCACAGCCTTTTTTCATCGACGCGGACCGTTCTTGTGCAGCCCCTGATCCATTTCTGCCTGGCTGCAGCCTCTTTGCGGATGGTTCGCAATCGAATGAGAAGAGCGCCTTTCAATGGCCGTTTACTGGCAGGCCGTTGCTGTTACCCGCGAAGCGAAGTTCGGCTCTTGCGCGCTTCACGGCGGTCGTTGCCAACGGTTCTTTGTGGAGCCCAACCTGCTCATGTACCTCACAGTGATAATGGCTTTGGGGTTGTTGTTATATGTTAATCATTAGTGGTGACACGATAATGTAAGAAATAAGTTATTTTGTCAAATTTGACGTGTGTATGTGCAGTGGGTGTTTGATTAACCTGTAATTTCATTGGACAATTTTAAAATCAAACCATTATGAATCAAACCCAGCGAAATCAGAAAGCCATGTTTCATGCGGTAGCCCATACCTTTCAAACGCATGCAACCACATTGTCTGCCAACGCCGTGTTGGGCGATGCCTGTACCATCTTCAACGCGCTGCTCAGTGAGTTGTCAGAAGTGCAAATGATACAGGAAGGTCATGCCACCGGATCGGGTGAGTTAAAGCAGAAGGAAGAGGCCGAAATGATCCAGGCCACCGTGCAAGTAGCCGCCGCCGTGTATGTGTATGCCATTGATAACAACCAGCCCGATTTGCAGCGAAAGGCCTCAGTGTCGCCTTCGCAGTTGCAGCACATGAGTGCCGAGAAGCTGATAACCACCTGCCTGAACATCCATGCTCTGGCTGCCCAGCTCAATGGTAACCTCAGTGATTATGGCGTTTTGCCCGAAGCCATCACCAACCTGAAAAAAGAGAGTGATGATTTTGCCGCTGTGATCGCCTCTCCACGTTCGGCCATCGTTACCCGGTCGCAGGCCACCGCCCGCATCGCCGAGCTGGTCACGGAGCTGAATCAGTTGTTGAAAGACCGGGTGGATAAGCTGATGCTCCTGTTTCAGCACAGTCAGCCCCAGGTGTATCAAACCTACAAAGCGGCCCGCATCATTGTGGATTTGCACAAAGCCACAAAGAAAGGAGAGGAGGAAGTAGAGGAGTGAATCGTTCTCGATTGAAGGAATGTGAGCGGTGCCCTGTGGGGTGCCGTTTTTTTTTTGTTTTACAGCCTGGGTCCTTTATGGCCCTGGCGTTAGTGGACGGGAGGCGGGGTTATTTTAATTGTGATATTTTAATGTTAATTAATCAGGGCAACTGTTGTTTGGTAGTTAACAATTAATTTATTTTGTGCCAGCTAAAACGGTGGCGTCCCTGGCTTAATGAAAGGACGACCAGACCAGAGCCATTGGATTTTTTATGGAGAAGGAATTGATCAGCTGCTGACCGTTGAACTGGGAGAGAATTACTCCGATTCTTTTATCCAGACACCGGGTATGGCGATGAGCTTTAACAGGTATGCCTATTGTTTGAATAATCCGTTTTTGTATACCTATCCAACAGGTTATGCCTGGTATGATTGGTTGAATCCAGTGCATGTTTGGAATGAGTTTTGGGATGGCGCGGATAAATTTGCTAAATGGGCAGATAAAACGGATTGGTTTCCGTCTTCTGGAAATTTTGGTGGAGGTTATAATCAGCAAAAAGGCTACTTTGCCTATGCGGGATATCAAGATGCCCAAATTAACACCTCTAATTTTAAACAGATTGACGCAAATGGCATTGTCAATAACTCAATTGGAGCTATGCAGTTAAGGCTTAGAAGTCGGGTTGGCCGTGGATTTTTAAGTGAGGCTGATAATGTCCATGGAAGCGGTAGGATTATACAAGATGCATCTCCTGCCATTGTTGATGCTGTGATGAATAATACAGTTTCGAACGGGGGGGGTGTCTCGCTGGGTATTGAAGATTTGTTTAGATATACAGTAAAGAATCAAAGGTCAAAAACAACTAATACTTATATTGGAGACTTTAAATTTAGTTATTATACATCCAAAACAAAAGGTAAAGGGCCGATCAATATAACAACAACAAATGGTAAAGATGTTTCTCTGTCACTAGGGTATTTGCTAACTGGTACGGCCACTGTTGATCCAAATAATTTAGGTTATTCGATGTCATTTGCTGGCATGAATAGTGGTTATAGTTTGGTAAATGGTGCTTCTCTCGGAGCAAGTATGCCAATATCTTTAGATGGGAGGAAATTTGGCGTTGGACTTTCTTACAAACCAAATGTAACGGGAGTTGTATTGATTGGAGTAATGGTCTTACAGCCGGAGCTTATTCCTGTTCTATCGCCGTTGTTATGATTATTTTATGTGATTTAACTATTTTGATATGATTAAAGTAAAAAGATTAAAAGGTTTTGTGTTGTTAGGATTTGCAGTCTTAGTTCTAATATTTACAATGCCTTTATTTTGGAGTTTCTTAAGTAGGATTGATTGTTTATATATACCGACAGTTGAAAATCCTGATCGATACCATAATTTATTAAGGAATGCAGATGAAGTAGAGGTAAAGAATGTTTTTTCATCAGGGAGGAATGAGGAAGGTTGGACCTATGTATATGACTATAGAAACAAGTTTAGAGTGTTTATATGGGAGGTAATGCACTGTAATGATATAGAAGTGTCTAATATTAATATGGAAACTATATCGAATGCAATAGTAAAGGAATCTTTTGCCGAGTTTGAAGCTGGTACTAATCCTACCATTAAAGTTGCTCAAGATGAGTGTTTATTATTCAATAATTCCACTAGAGTTTGTTTGCTTGGTGAGGAGAATTTTATTAAAATCACAAAAAACAAAGATTATATTTCCTATAGTGGTGCTTTCGATAGAGTTACTTTGCTTAATCATGAGAATGAAGTTCATCTAAATATTAGATCAGAGTACAATAATGCACCTTCTTGTTTTGTAATACTAAAAAAGGGTGGTAGCTTATTTTTTGTTTATATAAAAAATATAGGAAAGTATAATAACGATATTAAGCCGTTGGAAATATTAAAGATAAATTAGATGTTTGTAGTGAATTGAAAATCAATAATTATTTTGAATTTTTAACTAATGCCCAGCTCGCCGTAGCAGCATCCAATAAGCGCTGCGGTTCAGCCCCCGCTCGCCGTAGTCATATCAAATGATCGCGGCGCTGGGCGAAGTTTTTAACTTCGACTTACTCTAAAAGTTAGATTGTAACTAACATTACGGAGTAAGGATATTTGAATGGGAATACTAAGAACCCGGTGCCGGTTGGTGCCGGTTTTTTTTTGCCCCCATCCCTCCCTTCCCCCGAGGGTGGAAGGAGTGTGAGGTTTGGAGGTTTTGTGGGTAGTTATCTGGTGTGGAGTAGTTCGCCGTTTTTATGGGATGTTTCAGTTTGTGTGGTTCGCTTCCACCTTTGGGGGAAGAGTTATACCGATTACAAACCAAAACGATTTATCAATCATCTGGTAATACAAATGGTATTAAAAGGAGTGTGTCCTGAGTGGTTTTTAAGATTTGCCTGGATTAATAATGCGAGGGTAGTTTGAATGTATCACTATCATGTACCGCACCAATGACAGGATGAAACCTGACAAGGTCGCCAGTCATGTCAGCCCAAAATGCCACATGAATAGTTAATCCATTCATGTTAGTTGATGACATCTCAGCTATAAATCATTAACTTTGTGTGGGTAAAACAATGTATAAATGGATATTCAAGCATTAAAAATTCAGTTTATCGAGGAATTTCTCAAGCTAAAAGATGAGCGTATTATTCTTAAGCTTTCACAGGTTTTACGTATGGAGCAACAAAACGAAAAACAGTATAAATTGTCACCTGAGGAAATGCATACTGTGGAGGAAGGACTTCAGGATTTTGAAAAAGGCAATACTTATACGCATGAAGAGGTGATGTCGGAAATGAAAACAAAGTATCCCCACCTGTTTAAATGAGAACGGTAAAATGGTCGGAAAAAGCAAAGTTGGATTTCGCCAGTAATGTTGATTATTTGCTGGAGCATTGGTCGGAAAAAGAGGCGATGAGGTTTGTTGCTTCCGTTGAGAAGATAATCAGTGACTTGAAAAGTGGAATAGTAAATTTTACGCCCACCAACAAGAAAGATGTTAGGCGTTGTGTGGTGTGTAAACAAATCACGCTTTTTTATCGTGTCAAGAATAACGATCAGGTGGAGTTGATTCGTTTTTGGAATAATTATGGGAATACAAAGACTTTAAGGTATTAATGCGTATAAAAAGCCCCCCGATAGCCGTAGTCACATCAAATGATGACGAAACTGCGGCTCAGCGAAGTTTTCAACTTCGTCGTTACTAAAAATTAGTTTGTAACTAACAATGCGGAGCAAGCATCTTTAAATGTGATACAAAGAACCCGGTACCGATTGGTGCCGGGTTTTTTCTTACCCTCATTATCCTTGGTGCATTATGACTAATCATGTTCATTTGACATTCAGAAGTGCTAAAGGCCAAAAACCAGAATTGTTGTTAGGCGATTTCAAACGATTTACCAATAAGGCCATTGTAAAAGCCATAAAAGATAATCCACGCGAAAGAAGAAAAGAGTGGTTGTTGGAGCAGTTTGAAATAGCCGGAGCAAAATCATCCACTATTAGTAAATTTCAATTCTGGAGGCATGATAGCAAACCAATAGAGCTATAGAGTATCAAGGTCATTGATGAAAAGATTAACTACATCCACAGTATTCCAGTGGAATAAGGTTTGGTGTTTTATCCGGAGGATTATGTGTATATCAGTGCTAAAGATTATAGTGGTGAACCTGGGAAATTGGGTGGGGTTATGGTAGCGAAATAGGAAGACATAGCGCCACGCGAAAAATCGTGCGGTAGCGGGGACATAATTCTTATCCGGACAACGACACCGAACCCGTCCAAGTTGAAAAATCAATCACTACTGATTCAGCCACTCCTTAAACAAAGTCGCCTTGGCCCGGCTGATGATGATTTTATCGTTCAAATTGTGAATAAGCTTCACCACCAGCTTGCCACTGAAATAGGTTTCAAAGCGGTCGATGGCTTCTACATTCACAATGGATTGCCGGTTGGTGCGGAAAAAGGTTTTCGGATCCAGCTCCTGTTCTATTTTATCGAGGGCTTGATTGAGTACATGTTGTTTGTTATCGTAGGTGACAGCAAAAGTGACCCGGTTATCAAAATAGAAATAGGCAATCTCCACCACCGACAGCTTAAAGAACGATTCCCGTTTGGAGATGATAAAGCGTTGCCGGTAATCTTGTTTGGAATTGAGAATCGTGGAGGCTAAGTGCCGGTAATCAATGTCTGGCCGCACATTGTTGGTGATTCTTTCAATGGCGTTTTCCACCTTTTCGATGGAACGCAGCAAATCAACTTCTTTGATGGGTTTGAGCAGGTAATCAATGCTGTTGAGTTGAAAGGCTTTTAGTGCAAATTCATTATAGGCCGTGGTAAAAATGATACCGCTATCCACATGTATCTGGTCAAAAATGGAAAAACAGTTGCCATCTGCCAATTCAATATCCATGAAAATAATGGCCGGTTGTTCGTGTTGCTGAAGCCATTCAACAGTTTCACTTATGCTTTGCAACAAGGCCTCAATTTTCCATTCAGGACGGAGGTTGGCCACCATCTCTTTCAACATATTGCCGGAATGCGGCTCATCTTCTACTATGAGGACATTGATATCCATGGTCAAAATTTATTAATGGTAATTCAACAGTGAATGATTCTTCTGTTTTGTCAATGGTTAATTGGGCATCGGTTAAGAAACCATAGCGCTTCTGCAGGTTGGTTAATCCGGTATGGGTCGAATAGGTCGATCGTTTCTGGTTTAAGCTGTTGGATACAATGATTCGATCCTCTTTCGTGTAGATGCGAATTAAAAGGGGCGTTTGTACCGTGGCAATATTATGCTTGACAGCGTTCTCCACCACAAATTGAAGACTGAGTGGTGGCAGGTGATGCTTCAACAATTGATTGTCAATGGTCATCTCTACCACCAACCCTCCGGCCAGCCGTTCCTGGTGTAGTGCCAGATAAGCTTTTATAAACACTAACTCATCCTCCAGTTTCAGGGACACATTATCTTTGCTTTGCAGCACATACCGGTACACATCCGAAAAATTTTCGGCATATCGGATCGCTGCTTTGGGGTCGGACCGAATGATGGCGATGAGGGTACTCAGGTTATTGAACAGAAAATGGGGGTTGATCTGATCCTGCAAGGCCATGTAATCCATCTTGAGCTTTTCCTGTTTGAGTTGTTCATTTTCCAAAAGAAAAAAACTTAAACTCTGATGGTAATTATAGGTGATTAAAAGAATCACGTAATTGGAAACAAATAATACCACCAGGATGATAGAGATGTTGTAAGCTGCCGGATCCAGTCGTCTGCCCGGATCAATCCAGGGTTTAAATAAGTGGGAGACTTCTATGGCCACAAAAAACCAAATCATGGTAAAAATAATCAGCAGGATGACCCTCCGTTGTGTTTTTACGTGCCACGGGTATTTATAGCTAATGAGTTTATTAAAGATGAAAATGCCCTCGCTGATAAAAACCAAAATGAAAACGGCAAAGACATACCCTTTCCACTCCCGTGGTTCATTTCTGAATAATGTGTTGGACACAATCAGATTGAACACAATGCCAATCAATAACTCAAACAAGAGTCGTGATTTGTAATTTGTGAATAATATGGGGCCTTTCATCTCTTTCCTCCTTTATGCTGCTTAAAGGTAGTGACTCCGTTTCATTTTTGAAACCAGTCACTGCGTCTGGTTTATTACTGGTTCATAGATGGACCTAAGCTGGCCGATCCTGAACCCGTTCCCTATATAATGACTATCGATTAACGAAGAAAATGGGTGAATTCTAAAATCATATATCGTTAATCAATAGTCATTATTCCAAACAACCTATGAACACCATCTTGATACTTGTATACTGAAACTTGTTACTTGCCTCTTTCATTCTGCAGCAGAATCTATTGCCGGGCCAATTCGCCAATGCCTTTGTAATAGGCCGTTTTAGAAATTTCAAACGTCGCGATCGCTTCCAGCAAACTGGCGTGTGTATTTTGCCAGGCCGCTTGTGCATTTAGCAGATCGGTGGTGGTGTTCAAGCCCACTTCGAAACTGGCAGTTACCTCTTCCAGACTTTCTTCGGCTTCAACTTTACTTTTTTGAGCCAGCAGGATCGCTTCATAAGCTTCACGCACCTGAATCATGTATTGTTGCACTTCCAACTGGATGAACTCTTTACTTTCTTCCAGTTTCAGCTCAGCCTGTTGTTTTTTGAATTGGGCCACATTGACTTTGTGCTTCTTTTCGCGCCAATGCACCAATGGAATGGAAAGCTGAGCGGCCGCTGTCGTGTTCCACTGGCCATCCGTCAGGTTCGCAATTTCATTGTACCCATAACTCACCTGGGCTCCCAGACGTGGCATGTACGCACCCGAAATACTTTTTTTCTGATATTCGGCAATGTCCACTTGTCCGCCGAGCATCTTTAATTCATTTCGGTTGCCCAGGGCCAACTGAATGCCTTCGGCCATGCCCGGCAATTCTGGATGGGCATTGAGTGGGTCGGTCACTTCAATGGGGGTTTGTAAATCCAATCCAATGAGCTGGCACAAATTCATCTTTAAAATTTTAAAGCCGTTTTCGGCTCTCAGCAAGTTCAGTTGAGCCTGGTTTTTTTGTACCGTCACTTTCAATTGTTCACTCCTCGGTGTTAGTCCCAGTTCATACATGTCTTTTAATTGGGCTTCCAGGGAGTCCAACATCTCCACATATTTGTGGGCCACTACCAGATTCTCTTTAAAAGCCACCAATCGCCAATAGGCCTGATCGGTATTAAAAATAACCTGTTCCGTTTCCAGCTGGTAGGCCTGACCGGCCATCTCCACACCTTTATCGGCCATTTTATTGGCATAACGGATTTGGCCTCCCGCATAAATGGGAATCTGCATCCCCACCTGAGCCTGGTAAATGGTTAAATCTTCTGTCTCCAATGACATGCCCGGAAAATACACATTACTTTCACCGGTGATGGTGCCATCCGCATCCGCTGTAGGCAAGTGGAAACCCGGAATGTCTATGTTATCCATCCCCGGCATGTAGGTAGCTGTGGCCGTTCCGTCAATGTTTGGCAAATAGGCCGTACGCGCTTCTTTCTGTTGCGATTGGGCCTGTTTCCACCGCAGGTCGGCCGATTTGAGTGACTTGTTATAATCCAAGGCCATTTGCCGGCTTTCCTGGAGGGAGAGATACTGTTGGGCATGTCCGCCAATGGAAAGCAAAAGGCCAAATGTGATTATGCTGAGTTTCATGTTAATCATCGTATTTATGTGTTCCTTGTGGTTTAAGTTGTCCCCGGCCAGCTATGAAGAATTCAATGTTGAGAGGTATGAATGACTGGCCGGGGCTAACCTAACTTAATCTAATCATGAAAAAAATCTATCTATGCATTTATTCAGCGCCTGACGAATGACGTTTTTATTAAGTCAGGCGCTAATTAGAATGTACTATTGATCATCTGATCCAATGGTGTCGTGCAAGGATCGGGTTTTAACTTTGTAGAAAACAGTATACAAAACCGGTACGACAATCAAGGTGATGATGGTACCGATAAGTAGGCCAAACATAATGGCTACAGCCATACTTTTAAACATGTCGTCCCACATAAGGGGTAACATGCCCAGAATGGTTGTTAATGAAGCCATCATTACCGGGCGTACCCTGGAGATGGTAGAATCGATCACGGCCACCAGACGTTCTTTTCCCTCTTTTACCTGGATGTTGATTTCATCCAACAAGACGACTGCGTTTTTAATCATCATACCCATGAGTCCCAGTGTTCCAATGATAGAAAAGAATCCAAAATGGATACCTGTGATCAGAAATCCTATAATCACCCCAATAAATGCCAGGGGCATCAGCAGGAAGATAATGACCGGTTGTTTGAAATTATTGAACAGGCCAATCACAATGATGATCATCAGCAGAAAGGCCAGTGGCATGTTTTCCGCCAAGCCTTCATTGGCTTGTTTACTGCTTTTTATCTCGCCCAACCAGGCCAGGGAATAGCCCTCGGGTAAAGGAATGGCATCAATCTTCTCTTTGATCAGGGGCATTAAATCATTGGAAGTGTATCCTATAAGGGGATCACACATGGCTTTCATGGCCCGTTGTCCATCGTAGCGCCGGATGATGTTATGTTCCCATCGCACCCCTATGGAATCCACCAACTGGCTTAAGGGGACGCTGTTGGGTAAGCCCGACCACACTGGGATAGCTGATAATTGATTGATATCTTTCTCAATGGATTTGTTCAGCTTCAATAACACCGGTATCTGGTATTCACCATCGTAAAAAGCGCCTACCGGATAGCCTGAAGAGGCGATGGCCAGGGCGGTAGCCACATCTTTACGGCTGACCATTAATTCGCGGGCTTGTTCTTGCGAGTAGGCGGGCGATAACACTTTCACCTGGTTTTTCCAGTCGTCGGTGACAAACGCTGCCAGCGGCTCATTGTGCATGATGGTTTTGGCTTGCTCCACCAATTGCTTTAATACCCGATCGTCCGGTCCGGCAAACTTAGCTTCAATTTTAAAATCACCGCCAATGGCAAAGTACTCTCTTACCCGGGCAAATCCCTGCGGGAAGTTTTCATCCACATATTGCTGCAGACGTTGTCTGTCTGCTGCGGCCTGCTCCTTATCCTTCACTGAAATGATCAATTCGCCGTAACTCTGGCTTAAACCATTCATGGGACGCATCAGCGTATATCTGGCCGGGGTATTGCCCAGGGCAGTCACCACCATATTAATATTGTCCCAGGTCATTAATTCCTGTTGCACCTGGTCCAGATCGTTCTCCACGGCTGTAATGTCCGTTCCTTCCGGCAAGCGGTATTCGAGGATGAACTGATCGTAACTGGATCCCGGGAAAAAGTCCTTTTTCACGAATTGGAAGGCCCAAAAGGAAACAACCAGGATCACTACTGTGCCGATGGTGAAGAAGGATTTGTGCCAGAGCGCATAGCGGATGGCACGACCAAACCATTGGTAGAACTTACCCTGGGATGCATCGGTGTTCTCAGAAGTATTCTTTTTCTTTTTTCCTTTCTTATAAAAGTATTCCGCCATGAAAGGGGTTTGAATCATGGCCAGCAACCAGCTTAAAAACAAAGAAATGGCCAACACAAAGAAGAGTGGCTTCAGGAATTCGCCCGCCCCCGTTGGATTAAAGGCCAATGGCATGAATGCCAGAATGGCCACCAAGGTAGCACCCAATAAGGGGAAGGCCATCTTCTTAGCCGTGTCGACAAATGCTTTTTTACGCTTCATGCCCCGCTCCAGATCCACTAAAATTCCATCGGCCACTACAATGGCGTTATCTACCAACATACCCATGGCAATGATAATGGCAGCCAACGATACCCGGTGCAGTTCAATGTCCATTCCGCGCATCACAATGAACGTTCCCAGAATGGTGAACACCAGCCCGCTGGCAATTAACAGTCCGGCCCGGAGCCCCATGGCTAAGAGTAGGACGGCAATCACAATCACCACCGATTCGATGAGGTTGATGACGAAGTTATTGATGGATTCATCCACATTTTTATGCTGATAGAATACCGGATGACATTCAATACCGGCCGGTAAGTTGGCTTGTAATTCGTCCAACCGCTTTTCAATGGCTTCGCCCAACACCAGCACATTGCCACCTTTTTCCATGGACACGGCCAAACTGATGGCTTCACGTCCATTGTACTTGAGTTTTTGGCGTACCGGCTGGTTAAATTCCCGGGTGATGGTAGCCACTTGCCCCAAGCGGTAACGGCCGCCGTTGGGGAGTTTCACTTCGAAGTTTCGAATCTCTTCCAGGTCCTGGAATTTATTGCCGATGTTGATGCGGATGCGTTCACTGCCGCTGGTAAAGCTACCGGCATCGGCAATGATCCCCTGATCATTGAAGGATTGAAAGATCAGCATGGGATTGATGCCCAGCGAGGCAAAATACTCATTGTCAAAGCGGATATTGATCACCTCCGTTTGTTTGCCAAACACTTCAATGCGTTTCACACCGGGTACCAGTTGTAGTTCCTGCTTCACCAGGTCTACATATTCCTGAAATTCGTAGTAGCCGTATCCATCGTTGGAGATGGCCAGAAAGATACCCGATACATCTCCAAAGTCATCATTGACGATGGGGGCATACGCACCTCTGGGCAAACTGCTTTTCACGTCATGGACCTTCCGGCGCAAATGATCCCACAATTGGGGCATCTCCGCTGTTTTGGTCCCGGACTTAATGTGGATGGTGATCTCCGATAAGCCTGGTAACGACCGTGATTCGATGTAATCAATGTTTTCCAGGCGCTGAACCGCTTTCTCCAACACATCGGTGACTTCTTTTTCTACTTCCTGAGCGGTCGCCCCGGGGTAAGGGGTCATGATGACTGCTGCTTTCACAGGTATTTCCGGATCCTCCAATTTCCCCATGGAAGAAAAGGAGAGGATACCGCCCATGATCAGTGCAATAAAGACAAAGCTGAGAAACGCTTTTTGTGATAATATTTTATCGAGCATTGTACAGTCAATTATAATTTTTTGTTGTTCAGAATTTTCACGGATTGATTTTCTGCCAGGCTATGAACGCCGGCCGTCACGATCTGATCGTCCTGTTTCAAGCCATTGGATACGGCGACAAAACCTTCTTGTGTCAGGTCTGCGACAGTTACCTTCCGGCTCTTCACCGTGGCGTTGGTGGCATTGTAGATCCATACATGCGGATGATTGGATTTGTAAAAGATCGATTCGACCGGTACCTTCATCATGGCATTGGCATTTTGCGGCATAACAATCCTTACCTGCGTAGACATACCGGGCTTTAACCGTCCCTTTTGGGGATTGGCAATCATCAGACGCACATCAAACAGATCATTCCCGTTCGATTTCTCGTTGATGGACAGAAACTCAGCCTGAATGTTGAATACATCGGCATTGGGCACATCGCAAGTGATCTGCTCAAACTCACTGGCCACCTGAACCTGGCTTTCCGACAGACTAAAATGAACCTCCAGATGGCTTACATCGATGAGGGTGACAATGGCTTGCCCAGGACCTACATTTTCGAATTTATCCACGGTTTTGTGATAGATGTAACCGGTAAACGGCGCCTTCAATTCCGTATCATTCAACGCATTTGTAGCGGCCTGGTACGCACTTTCGGCCGCCAGGTAACCGGCCTTGAGTTTTTCCAGTGTATTAACCGGTAATTTTTTCTTGTCATACAGTTGTTGGTAGCGCTCATATTCCCCTTTTAACTGGTTGAATTGAGCAGTAGCACTTTGCAAACGTATTTTGTAATCACGTTTATCCATGCGGGCAATGGTTTGACCTTCCTGCACATAATCGCCTTCATTCACCATAATCTCCAGCACCTGGCCCCCTACTTTAAACGCCACATTTACTTCGCGTACCTCTTTTAACTGGCCATTGAAGACGTAGGCTTTGCGGAGGTCGGTATGTCCGGGTTGCATCACCTTTACATAACGCGGTTTCACTGCTGTATCCATTTCTTTGGGGCTGCACCCCACCAGGCTTAATCCGATCATCACCAGGAGTGATACCATAGCTATGGTTTGTCGTTTCATGATTAAATGTTGTTTGTATGTTTTCATTAGACTATTTGCACACGAAGAATTATCGACAAAAATAGAGGGGTGTTGATCCTTTTTTTTAAAGGCGTGCAGGAAGTAGCTTTTTTGGTGCATGAAGCTGCAAAATAGGCGTTCAAAAGGGGAGGGGATGTTCAAGTGCAGGGCTGTTTGTGCAACCTTTTTTAATTTTATCTGACATTAATGCAAAAGATATCACCTGCAGTTACGCATGTCTTAAACGAATATTTTTTATTCATGTGGAAGATGATTTGCCCAGGCACCCGGATTTATTTTGTTGTCATTCTATTTATAATAGGAGAGAGTTGTCTTTCTTCCTCCTTATTCGCTCAGGATAGTCAGCATGAGAAACCTGTCTTTTTGTATTATGGGCTTGGATTCGGACTGAATGATTACGGCGTTGGCGTAGGTGTTGAAAAACCCTTGTCCAAAGCCGTTGCCCTCTATGGCAATGCCGGATGGGGTGGATGGGGCATGCGCTATGGCACCGGTTTGACCTTTTATCCACACTCCATAGACAATAAAACCGGACTGAGTGTGGGATATTCGTTTGCAACGGGAATTGAAAATCATGAACTGAAACTCAGTACGACCACTCATCCGCAGGAACAATCCCTCGGGATTGATTTCAAAGCACTAAGTACCATAAATGTATTGCTCTCCCGCAATTATTTGATCGGCCATCGATCTAAACTGGTTTGGAGTGTGGGCTATGCCTTTTGTCTTTCCGCTACAAATTATGCATTGAAAGATTCAGAACTTGAGCTGGATGAGGATGCCAGGCAACGCATAAAAATGTTGGAGCCGGGAGGATTTATTTTTGGTTTGCGGTTCATGTTTGGAAGTTAAAAACCCTATATCATTTATTTTTTGGGAATCAGATGTAGCCAGAGTGAACACTTCCCTGGAATGTTGGGGCCAGGGAAGTGTTTCTGGTTTAGTTGTTCACCATTGAAGTGGCTGTGTCGGCTGCCTTCGCCTGGTTTTCATGATACCATTTCCAGAAGAGTTGATAATCGAAAATTTTGGAGGCGGTTGTGGTACGGATAAAAATCAAACCATCATATTGCTTACTTAAAACTTGTTTGTAATAAAAACGGGAGGAGTCTTGTTCTGGGTTATAACTACCTCCAATGGTACGGGAAACGGTTTTGTTATCAATGAAAGGAGCTAAATCCGTTTTTTCATTGATTTTACCAAAGTCAATAATAAAGTTGGGATGATTGGCCTGGGCAAAAAATGCATCGGAGGCATCGGATCTGGTTGGCGGCGCATTAAATACTTCGAGGCTCCTTGTTTGGCTATTGCTAGCTGTAAATTGACCCTGATCAAAGCCAAAACCCAGTGCATAGTATTTTTCACCCCATTGTTCACTTAAGTGCATACCCATTGTTTTCTTTTTGTATTCTCCACTGCCTTTGGCAATATGCATATTGTGTGCCCAAACAACTAGTTTTAGCTGTAATACATGGCTTAGTTTGCTTACATTTTCTGCCATGTAACGGTCTCTTTTCAGCGAACTCCAGGGTACCTGCATCTTCATAAAGTCAGCACATTGTTCCAGTATTCTGACATTGTATTGGATCAGTTGCTCGTCTATGGAGGAAGCGACAGGTAACATCTTCAATGATTCGTTCACATCCAATGTAATGGCTTCCATGATTTTGGCCATCTCTTTTTTTTCTGCTTTAGTGGACTGGCTTAGCGAGAAGGCGTGTGTTTTTTCAATATTTGCAGTTAATACAGGCGTTACCAGATCTCTTTTCATCAGATAATCGACCAGGGATGCCAGGGAAGCTTGAAAATATTGCATGTCACACCCCAAAAAGTACACTTTATCATTTTTGGGAACCGTTTGATTATAAGCCCGCATCCATTCAATCATACTCTTTACTTCTTCAGTTGCCCAAGGCCACATCAGGTTAAACATCATAAGGCTATCCAGTCGGGCTGATTCGCCTAACACATATCTGTTTATGGCCATGGCATTGGCATAGGAGTCTTCCATCACAATGGCCCGGTAGCCCATCTCTGTAACCAGGAATTCAAGCATGCGGTGCTTGGCTTTAAAAAACTCCGATGTGCCATGCGTGGCTTCGCCCAAGGCTACTATTTGGGCATCCTTCAAAGCTTCCTTCAGTGGCTGCAGATCGTCGAATCCATTGGAGGCTTCCACGGTTTTTAAGGGAATCAAAGTCTGGTTAAGCTGTTTGATGGCTTCCTCTTGACTCATTATTGAAAGGTGGCTGGTGATGAAAATCAAGGTGATGATGGTAAAACGTGCCGTATTTAAAAACGTCATAAGTGTGAATTTGAAATATTTAATACTCATAATGTGCGAATGCCTCCTTTTGTAAGAGGTATTCTATTTTCGGACTTTTCGCTACCGCATTTCATAGCCATCCGGTTTCAGATACCATGTATTCTCTCCTTTGGAGCGATTTGAAAAGCGCTGTTTTGTGTGATCTATTTCCTTTTATTACACCCTGGGGGCATTTTTTGGCGCTTCCGAGCGACTCATTCACACTATCGAAGCTCTTTTTTAGTTAGCTTGTGCATGAGGTGTGATTTCCGAGAGCTTGGTTAAGAAAAGAAAGCCCTTGAACAGCTTGTTCCAGTCGTTGGACGGTTCATTCGCTTCTTTGAATTCCAGTACCGATCACTTATCTACTCGTTTCGATAGTTTGGTCCGTATTATTCAACACGTTTCCATCCATTTTATCAATAGAGATGTGTAAATAGTGTGCAATACAGATAATGGGATGAAAGGTATGAGGTATCAAATATAACTATTTATAGAGATAGACAGTTAATTTTTTTGTTAATGTGCTGAAAAGGCATGATAAGCCCCCTTTTTATCATGTTTTAGCCGCCGAGGATGTCGTCTTACTGGTTGAAATTAAGAGAAGTCTGTAGAGATGGCGCAGGCAGGGAAATCCGCGCGACGGAGGGCTTCCGGAGACGCTAATCATATACGGATAACTATTTTAAATGTCAAGTAAAAAAATGATGCCTAAAGTTGAAAATAAGTTTTAACTTGAATTTACTATTCACCTGAAAGCTGATCATGATGAAAATCACCACTAATTTTAATTTCTCCATCCCCGAATTGGCTCAGCGAGCTGATAAAATATTACGAAGCTTTGACCGCGATTCGGATTTATTTGCCGGTTATGGCTATGATGGTGCCATCCGCGATAAAGTAGGAATGATCACCTCACAGGTGAAAGATTTTCCTTCGGATGACTTTTATGAAAGTAATCAAAAGGTGAAAACCAATGAGAAACGGTTAATAAGGGAGGAGTTGGAGTCGGATATTAATGATTTACGCAACCGGGCCCGTTTGGTATATGGCCCCAAGTCCATGGAATATGGGTTGTTTAAATTTAATGGCACCACTGAAATGTCCGATACTGGCTTGGTGCAGTACGCGTTGCATGTGATCCAGATTGCGCAACCACGATTAGAAGAGTTGAAGAAACGTCAGGTGACGCAGGTGAACCTGAATTCCATTATGACGAAGCGGAATCAGTTGGATTCGGCCATTGATGAACAAGCTGCCGCGGTTTCGCTGCGAAAGGAAAAAACAGTGCAGCGGAAACACCTGGCCAATGACTTGTATAAACTCATCAGTGAAGTGTGTGAGGTGGGTAAAATGATCTGGAAGGGGAAAAATGAAGCGTTTTATACCGAGTATGTGATTTATGGACCGACAAAAGTGATAACCGAACAGGTGGAGGCAGGGGTGAAAGAAGAGTAATTTTTACAGCTGATTACTCTAGATTTGACGTTTGGGATGAAAGGTCCCTCATTGCAGATACTGTGGTGGGGGATTTTTCTTAAGACAGACTTTTAGTGTATTTAAATCATTCTTTGACCAGCATTGTTCATGTTTTGGCTCCTGAAAATAACAAAATTGAGTGCTGGGAGCCAGTGGATGTGGTTTTTACCGTGAACTCAGGAGATAAACAGACGGACTAATTGCTACTCATTTAATACTTCAGCATGAATCGAATCTTTTGGCTTGTTTTTAGTGTGATGATATTTATATTATCTGCTTGTACCAACTCACCCAAGTCCATTGTGTCGCAATTTTATACAGGATTTAATACCGGTAATTATAAATTGATAGCAGAAAGTATTGGCGATACCTTGACCCTTATCGCCGGTGATTATGTGATGCCCTATTCACGCCAGGATTATTATACGTTTTTCCAGTGGGACTCAACTTTTCAGACGACTTATGAGATCACTGAATTATCTGAGGAGAAGTCAACGGCTTGGGTCACTGTTTCTGGTACATCAATGCGTTTTGAATTTCTGGAGAATAGTCCCTTAACTACCCGAAGTAAGTTGACGCTTACAAATGGACGCATTACGGGCATTGAAGAAATCGATAGTCCAGGTGCTAATTGGGAAAAATGGACCGAAAGACGCGACGGTTTGGTGTCCTGGATTGATCAGTTTCATCCGGAGTTATCGGGTTTTATCAATGACATGACGAAACGAGGTGCTGAAAATTATAAACAGGCAATTAAATTGTATAGGGCAGATTAATACCTTTGCACGAAATTAATTTGTGATTGAATGACGACCAATCAAGCGGCATTAGTATTAGAAGGAGGTGGATTCCGTGGCATGTACACTTCCGGTGTAGTGGATGCCTTTTTAAAACATCACATCGAGTTTCCCTATTGCGTTGGTGTTTCGGCCGGAGCTGCCTATGGTATTTCCTATGCTTCCAAACAATTTGGACGAAATAAAGAAGTCAACCTAAAATATACAGCTGATCCCCGCTACATGAGTTTTCGCAACCTGATTCGCAAGGGGAATTTATTTGATTGGGATTTTGTGTATGGGGAAGTACCTGATAAGCTGGTGCCTTTTGATTACAACACTTTCTTTGAATCGGAAAGCGAATTTAAAATTGGTATGACCCATGTTTTAACCGGCGAAACACATTTTGCTTCTAAAAAACAGCTGACCAAACCCGATCTGATGCAAGCGATCACGGCTTCCTCCAGTCTACCGTTTGTGTCTCACATGGCCACTTACCAAAATGAGTTGTTTATGGATGGTGGATTGACGGCGTCCATTCCTTTTCAGCAAGCTTTTAGCGATGGGTATGCGAAGGCTGTAGTGGTTTTAACCCGGAATAAGGGATATCGGAAGCAAGCTATCAAGCACGGTTGGATCATCAAAGCACTCTATCGCAAATATCCTCAATTAGTAGATGCTATTCTTACCCGCGCCGCACGCTATAATGCAGCTATTGATGAGTTAGAACGGCTCGAAAAAGAAGGAGCGGTATTTATAATTCGTCCCCAAGGGTTAATGAACGTATCCCGCATTGAAAATAAGCCTGAAAAGCTGGATCAATTGTATAACATGGGATTGAAAGAGGCTGAGACATTAGTACCTCAGTTGCGGAGATGGCTGAACGAATAGCGGTTGCCTAATACATCAATGGCTGCTTGTTAGTCTCAGCAGCCATTGATGTATTATTTCTTTTTGCTTTTCTTTTCATCCGGCACGTCTTCTATTTCAGCCTTGCCTTCGTCCAGGTTTTTTTGAGCTTCATCCAATGCCTTTTGAGCTTCTTTTACGGCTGTTTTAGCTGTTTTTTTAGCAGTCTTACCTTTGGTTAAGTCTGATTCGCCTTTAGCCATTTGTTTGAGAAGTGCTTTTTCTTTTGTGGTTAAAACTTTGGTGTCGGCTTTGTATTTTGTATCAAATGCCTTTAGTTCAGTAGAGGCTTGTTTCGCGTCGGCTTTGTCTTTCGATTTGGTGCCTTTTTCCAGCGGCTTGCGCTCAGCTTTGTAAGTGGCGTCCAATTCTTTCATTTCATCGGAGAGCTCATCTAACTGCGCATCATTCTCTTCAATCATGGCTGTGCCCGATGCGATTAACGAGTCGGCATAGGCCATTTTTTTCTCCGCAACGGCCATTTTGGCTTCGGCTTTTGAAACATAATTTTCGAGCTTTGCCAGTTTGGCAGAGTCTTTAGATGAGATGGTGTTTTGACCAAAAGTTGCTGTGGATAGCACAACAAGCACAAGAAATAGAAGATGACTTTTCATGATATAGGAATTGGCTGTGATTAATAAACTTCCAATTATAAATATAAGGATATTCCTTTCTTAATGCACGGATTATTGATGAAGGATGCGAAAAATATGCCTGTTATTCGGTGGATAAAATTTGGAGATGTCCCCATAACGGTTGAATAGTGGGAGGTTTGATAATTTGTGGAAGTTTTTTTAAAAAATTGGGTAGGGTGAAGGAGACTTGATGCGGTATGTTCATGTAAAGGCGAAAGAGGGGTTGTGAAAAACGCCATCTCTCCCAAGTTTTAAATTAGACTTGACGCTAATTAAACTGAATATAAACTAAAAAACAAAGTCATGAAAAGAGTATTTTTAGGAGCCGCCGTCAGTATGTTGGTCATTTTTACCGCCTGTAATAAAGAAGATGGAATTACTCCGGAAGTTAATTACATGGATCCTGACATGAGCGTGACAGTAGAGTCTGTTGTAACAACAGAAGCTTCGGCTGATGATGTGATGGAAGCAGCCGATTACGAAGTCGATCTTTTCTCGGGAAGTGTCGAAGCCTATACTTCCATGACCGTAGAAGTCTCAGCTGATGGTTTAAAAGCTGATGGTTTACGCAACCGGTATAAATACCGTTACCGCTTGCAACAATGCCCCTTGATCAGTATTGAATCAGCTGAGGGTGGTTTCCCCAAAACCATTACGCTGAATTACGGAGAATCCACAGAACTGGAAAATGGACGTATTATTAGCGGAATTATTCAAATCGTGCTATCTGATTCACCACGGGTGGATGGTGCTACCCGCACTGTGACTTTTCAGAACTTCAGCATTGATGAGGTCGGGATTAGCGGAACCATTGTAAAAACCTTCACAGGTGATAATCAAACAGAGCGCATCGTGAATATCAGCCGGGATATGTTGTTCACTTTTTCTGATGGTACTATACTGGCACGTACAGCAGAAATGACAAGGATCTGGATAGCCGGTTTGGATACCCCTTTGAATCCTGATGATGATGTGATGGAGATTACCGGTTATACCAATTGTGAGGATTCGGATGGAAACATCTACCGCAGAGAAATTAAGAATGCTTTAGTGAAGCGCGGTGATTGTCGGTTTATCGTTAGCGGTGAAGTGACCTTAACTAAAAACGGAGCCGCCTTTGCCACCATTGATTATGGCAACGGGGAATGTGACCGGGTAGCCACCATGACCACTTCAGAAGGTACTAAGGAGATGGAGATTGGCAAACGCATTCGGGAGCGCCGGCAACAACGCCATCAAATGCAGCAGAATAGCTAGTAACATCCCGTTACAAGTCGGATGTCCGGGGAGGGAATGCTTTCCCGGACATTCCCACTTGATACCGGTCACCTTTAATTGGAGTCTGAGCACTCTAGAAGCTGGAACAAGCTGATTTTCTTTTGTACCTTTAAATCAGTCATCACCATCACAATTTAATAGCTTGAAACGGGAAGATTTTAAAACGCTGTTTGATGAACATTTTGATCCCTTGCGAAATTATATTTATTATCGCTCGGGTGATGAAGAACTGGCCACGGATATTGCTCAGGAGTGTTTTATGAAGTTGTGGGAAAAGCAACTCAATAAACCCGCCAAAGAGCTCATCGGCCTACTCTATAAAATGGCTGGCGATTTGTTCATCAGTAAACACCGGCATCAGAAAGTAGAGCAGAATTTTGCCATGCAAGTGGATCATCAAGAGGACCACCACTCCCCTGAAGATGAATTGCGCTACAAAGAGCTAAAAAGCCAATATGAGAGAGCCTTACATGAATTGCCCGAGGGGCAGCGTATTGTTTTTCTCATGAGTCGGATGGATGAATTGAAGTATCAGGAAATAGCAGATCGCTTACAATTAAGTGTCAAATCCATTGAGAAACGAATGACGCAAGCATTGAAGCATCTGCGCAAAGCACTGGGGAACTCATGAAAAATATAAATTCACATATAAACCATCAGGCACCGGAAGATTTACCACACGCTTTCCCCGGTATTGACATGAACTATTCCCGGTCGCGAGAGGAGGTGTGGGCTCAGTTATCGGAAAAAATGGAAACACAGCGGCCTGTTCAGGCAAAAACCGGACGGATACAAATCAATTGGCTGAGTATGGCTGCAGCCGTTTTAGTACTGTTCCTATCCACTGCAGCATTTATGAGGTTTTATACCACCACTGTTTCGGCACCGGCCGGGCAGCATCTGGCAGCCATCCTTCCGGATGGATCAGGTGTGGAGCTAAATGCCAGTTCAGTGATTAAGTATAAGCCCTTTTGGTGGCGCTTTAGCAGAGAGGTGCAGTTTGAAGGAGAAGCGTTTTTTAAAGTCATGAAAGGGAAACAATTTGAAGTGGTTTCCTCGCATGGACGAACCATTGTATTGGGGACGAGTTTTAATATTTACTCCCGGAAAGGCGAGTATAAGGTGACTTGTTATACCGGTAAAGTTAAAGTGGTAGCTGTTGTGAGTGGTCAAACGGCAGAAATTACTGCCAATAAACAAGCGGTGGTACAACGCGATGGTTCCATTGCATTGAATGAGCAGGTCGATTCCGATCACACCATCGGTTGGATGAATGACATGTTTATTTTTACGCACACCCCTTTAATGCTTGTTTTTGAGGAAATTGAACGGCAATATGGGGTCCGTATCACCACCAATGAAAATCTCGATTATCTTTATAGTGGAAATTTTACACGGGATCGTTCTGCTGAAGCGGTTGTTAAAATGATTTGCCGGTCGTTAGGGCTGGAATATAAAGCCACGTCATCGGGATTCTATGTAAGCAAACAAGCCATCAAGTGACTCGATTAGCCGGAATACTTATTTTTATTGCAGTATCTACTTCTGTTGGTTTTGCTCAAAACTATGAAGTGGAATACACCAATCACCCGCTTAATGAAGTATTGATTGGCTTGGGAGAGAAATACGATTTTCAGTTTTCATTTAACGATCAGTTACTGTCTCAATATAAACTCACTGTTCACCGGACATTCCATACAAAGCAGGAAGTTATTGCCCATTTACTCAAAGACCTGCCGCTGGACTATGAAACAAGCGGTGAGGTCTTCATTATTTTTGCCAAAGTCATGGAGCCGGTCACATATCATCTTTCCGGACAAATTATGGAAACCGGAATGCAAGAAGTGCTTCCCTTTTCGCATGTGCTCATCAATGATTTTGGAACCATCACCGATTTAAAAGGGGCGTTTAGTTATAGCTCCAACACCGACAGTGTGTTTCATGTCAAAGCGTCTCATTTAGGTTGTTATGTGCTGGATACGATTCTTTATGCCGGCTTGCATCAAAAGGTTTATCTAACACCTGCCATGGTTGGTCTTCCGGAAATCATTGTGAAGAATAACATTGTGGAGAAATCGGCCCAGGTGGGGGAATCGCCCGGGCTGACCAAGTTAAATCCTTACATTGCCAATTACCTGCCGGGAAATGGAGATAACTCTGTGTTTAATTTGCTGCGTTTGCAACCCGGTGTTTTAGCCGCCGGTGAACAACCCAATGACCTGATCATTTGGGGCAGTCCCGAAGGAACCAGTCGGGTCTTTTTCGATGGATTTACCATTTGGGGGCTAAAAAATTTCAATGATAACATCAGTGCCGTCAATCCTTATCTGGCCAAGAATGTGAACATATTCAAGGGCGGATACGATGTGACGCATGAAGATGTGGTGGGTGGCATTGTGAATATCACCGGGAAAAATGGAAGCACACAACAATCCGGTTTTAACTTTTTTGTCAATAATCAAACGGTGAATGGGATGGCTGAATTGCCGCTGTTTAAAAAGTCGTCCCTGGTTATGGCCTTTCGTAAAACGTATTATAAACTTTTTGACGGCGAAGATTTAAATCTATTTAGCGCTCAAGGTAGTGGCCGGGGACAAACAGAGGCCGTTGTTTATCCCGATTACGAATTCCGCGATATCAACCTGAAGTATGCCTTACATGGCGATAATGGCGATCTTTTTTACATCAGCTTTTTGGGGGCGAAGGATCAGTTTTCCTATGATGCTCAGCGCAACGTGAATAATAACGTTGTTTTTCAATCCTCGCAAGAGGGTAATACACAATCCGGAGCCACCGTTTATTATGGAAAAAACTGGAGCCGTGGGGCCCGCACTCATCTTAAGATGAGCTATTCGGCTCTGAAGAGCACCTATGATTTGAACCGGAGAGTGGAGAATCGGTGGAATGGACGAATCCGATCTAAAGTAGATGAACATGCTGATACGGATGTGGAAGAGTTCAGCACCGAAGCGAAAAATGAGTGGCGGCTGACAGATACGCACCAATTGCAGGCTGGGATAGGGATCACACAGAATAGTATTCGCCTGGTGGAGGATACTTTTGATATTGTGTTTGTGGATATGCAGGAGAAGGCCAATCGCTTGTACTTGTTCACTCAGGATCAACTTTCATTGGGGGTTAATGTCAAGCTGACAGGAGGGCTCCGGTTTAACTATGCCCAAAACATTAAAAAGGGAACCATTGATCCCCGGGTCTCATTATCTATTCGTACGCTGGGTTATCTTAAATTTAATCTGGCCTGGGGGCTGTATCATCAATTTCTCGTGAAAAGTTCGGTTGTGGATGAAAGTGGTAATTACCGGTACAGCTGGACCATTGCCGATGATGAACAGATCCCGGTTATGTCAGCCATGCATTGGGTGGCAGGGGCAGCGTGGTCGCGCGACAAGTTCACGGCCAGTGTGGATGCCTTTTTTAAGGAAAATGAAGGGTTGACACGATACATCCGTGATCGGCGTATTCCGGAATCAATATATGAAGGCGTAAGCCGTAGTTATGGTCTTGATTTTTATATTAAACAGGACATTAGGCAGCATTCAGTCTGGGCTTCCTATTCATTGGGGAAAACCGAAGAGTTCTTTTCGTATTTCCGGGACGGTCTGTATCGTCGGGCACCCCAGGATCAGCGGCACGAATTTAAGCTGGCCGGATTAATCAACCTGAAGCATTGGCACTTTTCAGCCAACTATGTATATGGTTCGGGGTTTCCATTATATACTGACGCCATTAATCAGGAATTTACCGAGCCGGATTACAACCGGGTGGATGTGTCGCTCACTTATAAACTATGGTGTAAAAAGTTCAGAGGCGAAGCAGGCTTCTCCCTCCTTAATGTGTTGGATGCTGAAAACGTAAAGTATTCCAGTTTTACAAAGGTGCCCATTGATCAGGTCAATACGGTTTACATCAATTCAGAGTCGGTGGGATTTACGCCACTGTTGTATGTGAAAGTTGGATTTTGAGGTTTCAAAATACTTGCCACTTGATGTCTTATGACTTATTATTGCAATACGTTCTGTACGAAAAACAGTCACTATGAAACCCATGATTAATGATACTCATTTTGGAAGCATAAACATTGCCCATCATCAATATGATCATGATGTATTTATCGGGTTGGACGGGGTCATCCAAAAACGTAAGAAAAAATTATCTAAAGACATCTACGGAACTTGTCACATTGTATCATTGGAAGAGGCCCGCTCTTTGTTCCAGGAAGGGGCCACCAAATTGATTATTGGAAACGGGCAGGAAGGTCGGTTATCGATTTCAGAGGAAGCTCAATCCTTTTTTAATGCCAAAGGTTGTGTGGTTGAACTGATGGCAACACCCGAAGCAATAGCCGCCTGGAATCATACCACAGAACCGGTCATCGGTATGTTTCATGTGACGTGTTAAATGTTATCTCGGAGGGGCTGAAATCATATTATTGCATCTTATCGTTTTTATGCTAATTTTGAAGGGCAATCACGTATTGTCTTATGGCCTTAAACCCCAACGATCAATCCTATTTCACGTTGCTAAAGCAAGGCGATCAAGCGGCTTTTGATCGACTCTTCCGGAAATATTATACGCATTTGTGTCGGTTTGCATTGACTTTGTCAGGGAATGAAACGCTGGCTGAAGAGGCTGTTCAGAATGTGTTTGTGCGTTTGTGGGAGAAACGAAAAAGAGTTGATCAACCCACCCATGTGAAAGGGTATTTGTTTCGCGCGGTTTACAATGAAAGTTTATGGTTGATCAAGAAACATAAATCGCAACAGGCCTTGGAAGCTCAGTACGCATTACATCCCCCTGAAGAGTTATCAACAAGCGATCATCACCAATGGGAAACACTCCGGCCTTTTATTCAGATAGCTATTGAGAATTTACCGGATAAGTGCCGGCACATTTTTTTAATGCGTCGTCAGGAAGGATTGACCAATGTGGAAATTGCGGAGTATCTGGGAGTATCGGTTAAAACGGTGGAAAATCAGATGACCATTGCGATCCGAAAACTACGGGACGAGCTACACCCTCATATACATCATCTGCCGTTAGTATTGTTTTTTGCTAATCTATAGAAAGCTTCCCCTTGTCACTAAAAAGCTATTCCTGCCTGAAGTGAATCCTCCTGCAGGGTGCAGCATTGATTTCTCAGGCAAGTAAGACCTCCTGCCAGGTGCGGGAGCGTTTCCTTCGGTGAGTGAGGGTCTCTGCAATGTGCAGGGAGGTATTCTTTGTTGAGCAATGCAGCCTGCATCCATTGAAATTGTTTTTAAACAAATAACCACCTCCCCACTCATTCTTCGCGGTACTCTTCCTTGAATAATGGAGGAGAAATTTCTTCTCTGCAGAAAGTGTACCTAACAAGTTATCGTCCCTTTTATTAGCTTGTCAAGGCGTGAGAACTCTACGCAGTATTTGCCATAGATATTTTACTCTTGTAGATAATATTTACCTCAAAAAACGGATTACCTCCCAGAACTTATACAAACTGTCAACCAGCGTTGATAGAACAATATTTTTACCGGATATCACGGAAAAAAAGTAAAACCTTTAGGGGTATTGGTTTTGGCATTTCTCTATATAGAAAAAAGACCATGCTATCGAATGCCCCCATTGATTTGATGATCGCTTATTGTGAAGGTTCCATTTCTGAATCGGATGTCCATCAATTGCTTGAATGGCGCAAGTTATATAGCGACCATGAGCAATTCTTTCAAAGTTTTGAACGCGTTTGGGAGATCACTCACTCCGATTCGACCTCATTTCAACCCCCTGTGGAGGCGGCCTTATTCAAAGTCCACCGGCGGATGCACCGGCGTTTGTTCATTCGACGTGTGTCTCAAGTGGCAGCGATCTTGCTTGTTGCCTTTGGTGTTTTGGCCGTGTTTAGTCGATGGTCGCCAGAGGCTTCTTATCAGCAATTGGTGGCTGAGCAGCAACAAACTATTTATTTACCCGATAGTACCCGGGTGACTTTAGCCGAAGGAGCAACAATTAAATATCCGGTGACTTTTCAAGGTAATATCCGCCCCATTGAGTTGGCCGGAAAGGCTTATTTTGATGTGCGTCACAATGCCGAAAAGCCATTTGTGATCACTACCCGGCATACACAAACCAAGGTGTTGGGTACGCGCTTTACCTTGGTTGCGAAGGAAGGAGGTCAGGAAGCATTGTTTTTGGATGAAGGACGTGTTTCGTATTCAAAAAAAGGATGGTTTGGTGCACACGTGCTATTAGAGCCGGGGCAAGAAGCGGTTTATACCAATGGCGCATTAACCAAATCCGATCAGCCGCACCTCAATGCTTCTTCCTGGGCCACTCAACAGTTGGTATTTAAAGAGACCCCATTGCGGGAAGTGGCACAAGAGCTGCAGGAGCACTATGGTGTGACCATTCAACTACAACCCGGTCGCATCGGTGATTTACGCTTTACAGGAACGCTGTCTCATGCCACGGCCAAAGAGGCCTTGCGGGTGGTGGCCTTAACCTTACAGTTAAATCTCAGTCATGATCATCAAACCTTCACATTAACCTTATGAGATCAATCTTTGTTTGGCTGCTGCTGTGGCCCATCTGTATCACAGCACAGCAAAAATCCGTTTTGTCAACTTTAGAAGCACTGGCCACCAAACATCAACTGGAGTTGTGTTACAGTTCCGATTTAGTCAATCTGAAGGAGGCTGTGGATTGCAACTGTGATTCGTTGTCCCTGGAAGCGTGTTTAAAACGCTTATCCTATCTCAGTCACCTGGATATTTCAGTGGACGGTCAAAATCTGGTGGTGACGCACCCCGGGAAGCAAACCATTCAGATGGGCGGGAAAGTGATTGACTTGCTTTCCGGCGAGGAACTGCCGTTTGCGCACATTCTGCAACGCGATTGGGGTACCGGCTCCATCTCCAATACGGTGGGGGCGTTCCAGGTGAATGTGCCCAAAGTATTAGCCGGCTTAAAGCTGGAGTTCTCCAGCATGGGCTATGCCGATACCAGCGTGGTGATACCTGTTGGTGATAGCACGCAACTGGTCATCAAGCTGCGTCCCAAACCTTATAATTTGAATGAAGTGTTGGTGTTGCCTAACGGCAATACTGCAGAAGAGCTGGTACGCGAAGCAGCTAAAAATATCAAGCGTAACTATCACCGTAAGACGTGCCAGATGGAAGCTTTTTACCGCCGCACGGGGATACGCGATGATCGGTTTGTGCAATTGATGGAGGCCGCTCTATTAGTGGAGGATAAAGGAATCAACATGCCATCAATTACCACTAAAATAAAATTGGAAGAAGTGCGCAAAAGTCGGAATTATTTAATTCCACAAGATTCGATCTATAAGTGGGCCAGTAAGCGCATTGAAACGATGGTCTGGGGCGGGCATCGGAATTTGTTTTATAAAGCATATAATAACCCGGTGCGCAATTATAAAAGTGACTGGTGGTATCAGCCACTAACACAATATGACAAATTTAAATATGAGTTTGAAGGGGCTATGTGGATGGATACCATAAAAGTATATAAGATTAAATACATCTATGATTGGGTACCTGCACAAGTAACACAAGTATCTAAACAAACTGATTTTTTTGATGGGGGATACATCTATATCAACTCAGCCGATCATGCGGTTGTTAAGTTCCAGCATATGATGCAATTTTTTGAAGGACATCCCAATCGACATTTGGGATTAAGAGATGGATACATGGCTAATTCAGAGTATAGTTATCAGAAAATTAACGGTAAATACTACTTGAAATATGTGAAAGGATTATCACACCCCAATTCTAAAATGTTCATCTACGAAAAGCCGGATGCCGCAGATAAAGACAAAAAGATAAAATCTCGTCAATGGGCGGAATTACTGCTTGTGGTCACCAATGTGATTACCGAACGTCAGCAACACGAGCGCATTCGCTTAAAGGAACAGTTGGATCGTCATGAAAATTCCTATGAAACCAATTATCCCTATAACCCCCAGTTCTGGTCCACCTATGGCATGCTCAAACAGGAACCACTGCCTGGTAAAGCCATAGAAGATCTGGAGTGGGAAGAATCCCTGGACGTGCAGTTTGAAGAAAACAGTACGAATACTGCAGAAGTAAAGAACTAAGCTAAAACCCAATTTATGAAGAAGCTACTTTTTTTAGTGTTGCTGTTACCTCAATGGGTACTCGCACAAGAGGTGACGGTATTAGCTGTTTTGGAGCAACAGGCCACCAAACACCAGCTGGAGCTTTGCTACAGTTCCGATTTAGTCAACCTGAAGGAGGTTGTGGATTGCCACTGCGATTCATTGTCTCTGGGAGGGTGTTTAAAACGCTTGTCTTACCTCAGTCACCTGGATATTTCAGTGGACGGTCAAAACCTGGTGGTGACACATCCCGGGAAGCAAACCATTCAGATGGGCGGAAAAGTGATTGACCTCCTTTCCAATGACGAACTGCCGTTTACGCACATCCTGCAACGCGATTGGGGCACCGGCTCCATCTCTAATGCGGTAGGTGAGTTCCAGGTGAATGTCCCCAAAGTATTAGCCGGATTAAAGCTGGAATTCTCCTGTCTGGGATATGCCGATACCAGCGTGGTGATACCCGCAGGAGACACTAGCCAACTCGTGATTTATTTGCGGCCTAAACCCTATAACCTGAATGAAGTATTGGTTCTGCCAAATGGAAACACAGCGGAGGAGCTCGTAAGGGAAGCTGCCAAAAAGATAAAACGTAATTATCACCGTCGCAAATGCCAGATGGAGGCTTTTTACCGGAAAACAGGGATGCGTGATACCTGTTTTATGCATTTAATTGAAGCAGCGCTGTACATCGAAGATAAAGGAATCAACATGCCGGTTACCTCTACAAAAATTAAGTTGGAGCAGATCCGTAAGAGCCGAAACTATCTTACCCCTGAAAATCCGATGGCCGCAGAAGCTTTTAAAAGGTGGGGGGAGTTGGTATGTGACGGGCATCAAAACCTGTTTTACAATTGTTATCAGCGTAACTTAATTCGGTCCTATGCGGAGAGTTTTTTTTATAATCAGGTTTTAGAAAATGATGGCTTCCGTTTCGAGTTAGAGGGTGCCATGTGGATGGATTCTGCGAAAGTATATGAAATTAGCTACAACTATGGAAAAGATGAACAGGGATCTAAAAACAAGAACATTGAAATAGGGGGGCTTATCTATATTAATTCAGCCGACATGAGCATTGTTAAGTTAACACATGATGTGCGGTGTTTAGAGGGGAATCCACTTCATAAATTTTCACTGCCGAATGGGTATTATCTGCAGGAAGAGCAAAGCTTCCAAAAGATTAACGGAAAGTATTATTTGAAATACATTAAAGGAAGCATTTCCCCCGAAGGAGAGCTTGTGATATTTAATGACAAGCGAAACTCGCAAGGAGAGCGCGAAATTGAAGCCAAGCAATGGGGCGAGGAGCTATTGGTCGTGACCAATGTCATTACCGAACGTCAGCAAAGGGAGCGCATTCGTGTAAAAGAGCAATTGGATCGACATGAAAATTCCTATGAAACCAATTATCCTTATAACGCTGAATTTTGGTCTGCCTGTGGCATGCTCAAGCAGGAACCGCTGCCTGGCAGGGCCGTTCAGGATTTGGAGTGGGAAGAAACATTAGAAGTTCAATTTAAAGAAAACAGTACGGCTCATGTTAACAATTAATCAAGTCACTCACGCTTTTGGCCGGCAAACGGTTCTGGATCGTTTTTCATTTGAAACGGAGAAGGCCGGATTGTATGTTTTTGCCGGTGCTAATGGTTCCGGTAAATCAACCTTGTTCAATTGCATTGGCGGATTTCTCCGGCCGGCTGCGGGTGCCATCAGTCTGAATGGCTGTGCTGATGCGGATGTGTACCGCCAACAATTGGGGATTTCCATGGAGCCCTTTCACACAGACCCCCATCTGACGGTAGGTCAAATACTGGAAATCGCCCGCTTACAGAAACAGGTGAGTGTGGAGGAGGTGAATCACTGGCTGGAATGGTGGGAGCTGAGCGATGCGCGACCTAAAAAGTTTAAAGCTTTATCGGTTGGTATGACCAAACGCCTTTCGCTGATCACTTCATTACTGGGTGATCCCCGGATTTTTCTATGGGATGAACCTTTTAACGGCTTGGATCCACTTGGTATGGAGAAGCTCCGTCAGCTCATTACGGAAGAGCTCGGTAAGGAGAAGTTGATTTTGTGTTCGACCCATATCCTGGGGGAACTGGGAAATGACGAGGCGCAAATCATCATCATGGAAAATGGACAATTGATGCGTCAGGTACAACGCTCACAACTCCAAACAATGAACGAAGCTGAAAAGAAAGAGATTGTGCATCTGTTCGATCCGGTTCTTAACACTTCAATTCACTAAACCATTATTTATGAGACATTATTTTAAAATAGAAAGTTTTTTTATCCGCAGTCCGCGCCTCTGGATTCCCTTTATGGCACTGGGAGTGGTATTGTTTTTCCCCGCTTTGTTAACCTTTTGGTCAGGAAGTAATGATCATTTCAGAGGTGATGAATTGGCGGCATATGCTTCCAACCAAACCATGAACTCATCCCTGACCGGATTCTTATTTGTCCTGTGGATGGTTCAGCATTTTGTGTACCTGATTCAATCTGGCTTTTACAAGAGTATATTAGCCTTCGGTGCCTCTCGGTCATCGTTGTTTAGTTACGGTCAGTTTCAGGTCGGCATCTACCTTCTGGCTTTTGCATGGATTAACTTTTTAGTGAATTCCATTGCCGGCCTGTTCTTTGGTGTGATGCCGTGGCAATTGCTGTTATCAAGTGACTATAATAGTTTGGTGGCCCAACTTCTTTTTTTATTTGCCGTTGGAAATATTGCCGCGCTACTGGCGTATTTAAAACCGGGTCACCTGGTTTTACTGCCCCTTCTCTTTTATTGGTTGCTCGAAGGGTGGATTGTTTCGCAGAGTGTGAATAACTGGGATTTGGAGGTGATGGAATTTCTACCGCTGCATAGTTTCCGGGCCATCATCAATGATTCCTTGATGGAGTGGCCACAACTGCTGTCTGTTGCTGTTTACATCACAGTGATATTAGGATTGCTGCATAATAGAATTTTAAAACGGGCATTGGTATGAACAGATGGATTCCGTATCTCATAGCGATAGCATTTATCGCCCTTTTGGCGAGCAATAATGGCATCACTGAATGGCGAAAAGATAGCATATACCGCGATTTGAAGTCGATGGATGAGCCGGTACGCGAGCTATTGGCTTTGGATGAATTTTTAGCCGATGAAAAAGAAGCCGAAACGCTGGTAATCAATTTATGGGCCACCTGGTGTCCGCCCTGTGCCCGTGAAATACCACAACTAAATAAATTGGTGGATAAATATGAGCAGGATGGTGTATTGTTTCTGGGGATAAATGGTGAAGAAAAAGACAAAGTAGTGGAATGGATGGATTTGCAAAAGCATGAGTTTATCTACTTTCAGCTCTACGATCAGAAAAAACTGATGAATTACCTGTTTCAAGTGAATCCTGATCCAAATTTTAAACCCGGTCGCAAACCGCAGCATTTGCCCACTAATTTAATATTTCACAAAGGAGAATTGGTTTATTTTAAATCGGGCTACGACAAAGAGAGTATGGAGGCCTTGGAGGCAAAGCTTGTTACGCTTATCGGGAAATAAGCTGAGGTATTACTCATCCGATGACCAGCGAAGATACCCTTAGTCATCGGATGAGTGCTGGCTTTTATTTCACGTATTTATACCGCTTAATACTCTTCTTGGGCGTTTTCTCAAATTCCTCCGGGAATAGTGTAATGATTTGCACATTCATGTAAGCCGGCATTTCAGCATTGGCTTGCTTGCGAATTTCCTGCAGCTGTTCTTCAATCTGCTTCTGGCTCCAGCCTTTCGCATCGGTTGCTTCGTAGTCGGGATAAACCAGTACTTCAAGTTTGCCATCCTGATCTCTGACCAAACATTCCTGCACATATTCCATGGAATTAAATTTGGCTTCAATTTCCTCGGGATAAATGTTCTGGCCGGAGGCCCCCAGCAGCATGTTTTTACTGCGCCCTTTAATGTAGATGAAATTGTCGGCATCAATAACACCCAGATCGCCGGTGTGTAACCAGCCTTCGGCATCAAAAATCTCATCGGTGGCCTGTTGGTTTTTATAATAACCCAACATGGTATTTTCACCTTTCACCAAAATTTCGCCAACGGTGTTATAGGGATCCGGGGAATCAATTTTCACCGCCATGCGATCGACCAATGCGCCGGCTGAACGGGTACGTGCTTTGTTCCAGGGGGCATAACTGATCAGCGGCCCACATTCGGTCATGCCATAACCGATGGTAAACGGGAAACCGATTTTACGCAAAAATAGTTCTACATCCTTATTTAAGGCTGCGCCCCCAATGATCATTTCACGGAATTCACCGCCAAATACGTCAATCAATTTCTTTTTCACCTTGTTGTGAACGATTTTATTGAGCCCGGGAATCTTCAGTAAGGTCTTTATTTTAGGTTCTTCCAGTTCGGGCTGTACCCGCTTTTTGAAGATTTTCTCCAAAATTAACGGGACCGATAGGATAATATGCGGTTTCACCTGGCGGAAAGCTTCGGTGATGATTTGGGGTGAGGGTGTACGCGTTAAAAACGTAATGTGACATCCCATCACAAAAGGCCAAAGAAATTCGAACAGACAGCCGTAAGCATGCGCCAGCGGTAAAAACGAGACCACGCGTTCGCCAGGTGTCAATACCAGATGTTCGCTTGAGTAGGCGATGTTCGACCAGATGCTGCGGTGGGGCAGTAAAACCCCTTTTGAAAAGCCGGAAGTGCCCGACGTATACGAGAGCACTGCCACATCTTCAGCTTCAATGGAGGGGAATTTGAGTTGCCCCGCCTGGAACAGTTCGCCGCTTCCTTTCAGGTAGGGTTGTACCTCTTTGACTGCCGACGCAAAGTGACCGTTGGCATCGGCCAGTACCTCGCAGCGGTTAATGGAGATGATGCCTTTAATATGCGGGATCTTTGTTTCATCAATTTTATCAAATAGTAAATCAGAGCTAAACAGCAGCTTCGTTTCGGAATGATTGATGATGTGGTGTATGTCGTTGGAGTTGAAGTCGGGGAGGATCGGCACAATCACCGCACCATAGGTGATGACACCCAGGTAGGTCACGGCCCAGCTGGTCATGTTGCGACCAATGACGGCTATTTTATCTCCCTTTTTAATCCCTAGTTTATCGAATAACTGGTGAAGGCCATAAATGCGTTCACCTACTTGTGCATAGGTGATGGTATCGCCTTTAAAGTCACTAAAGGCTTTTCGTTCTGCATGATCTTGCAATGCCTTCTCAACCAGGCTTAAATATCCATTATCTGTCATCGCATTTGCATTTTTGTTAGTCAAAAAGGTTTCAAAAAAGAAACCTGCTTATCTCAGGTCGAAAAAATTGACCAAAAACATCCAAAAATCAGTTTTTTGAAGATAAGGTCAAAATTCTTTTCCATTTATTTTGAGGTGATAAATGAATGCAAGGGGTATTAGCAATCTGTATGCCAATTTTTATAGCCCTTTGCTAATGGGCCTGCATTTTTTTAGTAAAGCGATAGTCCGGTATTACTTGTTACTATTTGCGCCCGCTGGTTTGAGGCTATTTCAAGGTTGCAAAAAACTCCGCACGGCGGTTTGGGTTTATTTCAAAGTTGCAAAAGACTCAGCACGGCAGTTTGGGCTTATTTCCATTTTGTTTTGGACTCAGCACCACAGTTTGGGCTTATTGCACTTCTGCCATGGAGCTGCGCCCATTGACTTGTACTTATTGCCAGACTGTAATGCGCTGCGCCAAGCGGCGGGAACTCCTTTCAGCAGCTAGAATTCCATTTGCTGACGCAGCTTTTTATAGCCTGTGCGACTGACTTTAATTTTTTGTCCGGTATTGAGGACGGCCAGGTAAGTGTCTTTGTCGTAGGGCTCCAGCCGTTGAATCTTTTCCACATTCAGGATGTAGCTGCGGTGGATGCGAATAAACTGATTGGGCAGATGATCTTCAAAATACTTCATGGTTTTTGATTTCAGAAAATGGCCTGTCTCGGTGTGGATCATCACATAATCTTCCTGTGCTTCCAGGTAGAGGATAGCCTCCAGGCCGATCACTTCCAGTTTGGTGCCTTTTTTCACCACAATGCGCGGTAGGGTTTCTTCCAGGGCTGCCTGAACAGATTCGGCCAGCTGATTATTCCCGGAGTCACCACTTTTAATTTTCTGAATGACTTTGTTAATGGCCTCTCCGAAGCGTTTCTCCGTAAATGGTTTCAACAGGTAATCAACCGCATTCAGTTCAAATGCTTTGAGGGCATATTGATCATAGGCTGTGGTAAAGATGACATGAACGGGGGTGTCCAGTACCTCCAGCAGTTCAAGGCCGGTTATTTTGGGCATCTGAACATCTAAAAACAAAAGTTGGGGTTGGTGGTCGCGGATGGCTTTTAACGCTTCAAAACCATTGCTGCATTGGCCCACCACTTTAATTTGTTCCCATTTTTTCAGATAGGCGGCAATAATGTTGCGAGCCGGTTGCTCATCATCAATAATCAGGGCGGTATACAATTCTGTCATGCGACTATTTTAATTAGTTCCAACCAGGGGTTGAAACGCGTTGGGTTGATTTTGCGGAATGCGCACAGCCACTTCGAAATGTCCGTTTTCGCGGGAAATCGTTACTAAATCATCGCGGTGATAAATGTTCTTCAAGCGGTTGACGATGTTTTCCAAACCAATGCCTTCCCCTTTATGGCTTTTGCTATCTTCATCGTAATTGTTGATGACGCTGATCTCCAATTCATTTTCCACACAGCGGCAAAACGTGCGGATGGTGACTGGCTCAATGCTTTCATAAACCCCATGTTTCACGGCATTTTCATACAAGGGTTGAAGGATGAGCACCGGCAGTTGCAGGTCCTTGCAGGTTGCAGGGACGGATGATTCACACAGGAGCCGATCCCCAAAGCGTACTTTCTCAATTTCCAGATAGCGCGACATGTTTTTCAGCTCTTCCCGCAAGGGTAATAAGGTGTTTTCATTCTTTTTGAGGGAATACCTCAGGAAATCTGATAATTTATTAATCATCTCACGGGCGGCATCCGGATCGGTAATGGTGAGTGAACTAATACTGTTCAGACTGTTGAATAAAAAATGGGGGTTCAATTGCGCCTTGAGCGCCTTTAGTTCGGTTTCGCGTAGTAGTCTGTTCATGGTTTCCTGTTGACTGGCTCTTTTTTGAATTTCGTTGTAAAACATCAGCATGTAATAGATCAACACATAAAGAATAAACAGTAAACCGCCCACAATGCCGCGTGTGGTCATCTTTTTTAGCGCGAACAGTTGTTCCTGAATGGCTTCATCTACAAAAAGCCCCACTAATAACTTTCCGGCGAAGAGCCAAAAGGCCACCAGTACAATGCCGGATGTCAGGAGCTGTGCGAGGGTGTTGATCCAGCTTTTTTGGGTGTCGATGTACAATACCGGAAACCAGATACTCAGGCCCAGAAAGTACATCAGGGTATTAAAGACCAGGCCGTCGATGAGCGCCGGAACGAATGGGATTTGATAACTCCAATATAGAATGGCACTGTGGATCAGCGCCAAAATGATCCATGCAATAGTATACAGTTTAAATGTAATGCGTTCCGATGCAATGGGATGGTTCATGGGTTATAATTTTGTTAAAAGGAGGCTGTACGACATGGTTCCAGCCTTCCTGATTGATAAGAGACACTGTTTCCGGAAAAAGGCTGCATCAGAAGCTTTTTAATTCACCACCTCCAAAAATGGTGATGCCTTTTATGGTTAATGTTTTGGAAGGATCGTGGGAGACCTCACTCATGAAGGTGCGCTTATCGCTGAATCCACCAAAGATGGAACTGACCTCTGTCCTTACGTTCCAGTCGCGGGGCACAATGATTTGAGTGCCGCCAAAAATAGCCACCAGGTCGATTACGGCCCCTTGATCAGACAGCTTGCAGTGTTCCATGCTTATTTCACTGCCCCCAAAGACAGCAGTTATTTTTCCTCCTTTAAAATTCTGGGAATGAATTTGTGATACGCCACCGCCAAATACATTCACTTCGTCGATGACATCGTTATCGTTTGCTTTCGACTCATGAAAATTTGAAGGCGTGCGTTTGCGGAAGAAGAAAAGCACACCGGCCAGTATAATCAAAACGGGCCACAGTTTAAAGATGTAGTCGGTATCCAGATAGGGAAACAAGTCGGGTATTAAAAAGTAACCGCCAACGGCCAAAAAAATAATACTGGCGGTGTATTCGCGTTTGATGAGGTTGAACAGTCCGAGGCCGACTAAAATCATGGGCCAGCTCCAGATAACGTCATAAATATTGTAGGGAATCCAACCTAAATTACCGGCCAGGATAACCAGTCCAACGATGATTAAAAATAGACCTGCCGTACCGCGTTTATTGCATTTTTTATTTTCCATGGTGATGCGTTTTTAATGTTTGATGCTAAAGTAATGGAGTTGGTGTTGTGACTCAACAATAAATCGACGAGTTGCGAAATAAACCCGATGAATTGCGAAAACGACCTGTAAAGATCCTTTAATTCGGTTGAAATTTTTCCCTGAATGAGTCCTTCTCGCTATTGCACTCCATGTGGCTCCATTTAGCAGACGGTCGGCCCGAAACTAAAATAATTGAATGGTCAGGTGCGTTTCATCCATCGATTTGTTAATTTTATAGTCTCATTAATCAGTTTAAGTTATGGATGTTTCCAATTACCCCAAGTCTTCAAATGTATTAGCCATTTCCGGATTAGTATTAGCCATCTTTGCGTTTGTTCTGGCCTTGATTCCTTGTGTAGGCGTGATTGCTTATGTTCCAGCCGTGTTGGGATTGATATTTGCCATTATCGGTTTGGCGAAAGGTAATGAGTACCGCACGCAAAACAGTGTGGCGGTGGTGGCCATCATTCTGGGCGCCTCGGCATTGATCATTGCCGGTGTTTGGACCAGCTTTATTTCCAATTTTTCAGAGCATGCCGAAGAGCACATCGAAGAAAAACTGGAGGAACATTTGGAGCATCTGGCCCGGGAGTTGGAAAATACGGATATCCACATTCAATTGGAAGAGCATGTACTGTCGGCGGAGGAAAAAGCTCGTATCCGGGAGGAAGCCCTCAGAGCCGGTGAAGTGGCTGAGCGTATCGTCAGTGAAGTGCTCAGTGGCATTCAATCCATCAAAGTGGAAACGTCTGAAAAGCGGGTGTTGATTCGCATTCCCCGGGAGAATATCTCAGAAGAAGAGTTTCGGGATTTGGAGGAAAAAATCATGGAGATTGAAAAAGAGATCCGGGAGCTGGTGGATGGTTTTTCCATCACTGTGGAAGTGCACACAGATAGTTTAGAAGAATTAAGAAAATAGGTTTGTTATTAACTCAGACCTTCAGGTTTTCAAAACCTGAAGGTCTTCATGCAAAAGGCTAAAAATAGTTTGCACAGACAGGATATCCGTATTTTTCAGTTTCTGGCCATAGGCGTCCTTCTCCTGGTATTACTCTATCCCCTGATCATTGGTACCGGTATACTTTCAGTGGCTTGCCCGTTTATTGGCGATCAGCGTCATCCCTGCCCCTCTTGCGGATTAACCACCGGCTGGGGGCATCTTTTTGCCGGACAGGTTGCAAAGGCCAAAGCGGTCAATGGACATGCCCTGCCCTTATTCTTGCTGGTGCTGCTTCAAATCGGATGGCGGGTGTTTTTGATTCTGCAATTACCAAAAATCAAACACCCGTTGGTCATCGATTTGATGGTCAGCGGGTGCTTGACTGTTTGTCTGGCCGGGCCTTACCTGGTTGATCTTATACAGTGGCTGGCTGGTTCACCAATGCTTCTAAAGTAAATGTGGCATTCATGCGGATGCCTTTCTCCGTATTTTCCACAGTGCAGCATTCATGGTATAGATCATGCTCAAAAAAGAGCGTATAATTATGGTCTGCCGCTTCTCTTAAAAACGCACGTTTCTCTTCAATGGACAAGAGCGGATCCGTATCGTAAGCCGAAACCCAGGCTAAAGGAATGCTGGCCATCACGGGAATTAAATCGCCCATATAGGCTAGTTTACCTTTGGGTGTCTGGATCACCGGCACCAATTGTCCGGCGGTATGACCGTTGAAGATGCGCATCTCAATACCGGGGATCCACTCTCCTTCGGTGTCGATGGTTTTCAACCGGCCTGCGTCAAACACCGGCATCATGTTTTCTTTGAAATAGACGGCTCCTTCGCGGATATTTGGCATTTTATAATTATCCCATTGCGTTTTACCCACCCAATAGGTGGCATTGGGGAATGCTAAAACAGGATTTTGATTGGCATCGTAATTGACACAGCCCCCACAGTGGTCGAAATGCAGATGGGTTAGGACCACATCCGTAATGTCTTCGTGTTGATAACCTACGTTTGTTAAGGATCGGGCCAGTGAATCATCGCCGTTCAAGTGATGATACGAAAAGAATTTCTCACTTTGTTTATCACCCACTCCCGTATCAATGAGGATGCGGCGATCGCCGGTGTCAATCAACAGGCAGCGCATGCTGAGGTTGCAATAGTTATTGTCATCAGCCGGATAAAATTTCGACCACATCAGTTTAGGTATCACTCCAAATATGGCGCCCCCATCGGCCATAAAGTTGCCGCTCTCAATTTTGAAAAGCTTCATATAATCACAAATTTTAATTTACTTCACAGGTTGATTGCGGAAGGCAAGCATCTGGCAACGCATGCTGGTTCCGTCTTTTTAATTAAGAACGCCAAAAATAGTCATTAGTTTAAATTATATACCGATATGAGGGTTCATTTTATAGCAATTGGGGGGAGTGCCATGCATAATCTTGCCATCGCACTGCATTTGAAAGGTTTTAACGTGACAGGATCAGATGATGAGATTTTTGAACCTTCAAGGTCCCGGTTAGAGAAGCAGGGTTTGCTGCCACAGCAAATGGGCTGGCAACCCGAACTTATTTCCGGGGATCTGGATGCCATTATTCTGGGGATGCATGCCCGTCCCGATAATCCGGAATTGGTGAAAGCGCAGGAAATGGGGTTGAAAATTTACTCTTATCCGGAATATTTGTATGAGCAAACCAAGGATAAAACCAGAGTGGTCATTGGCGGAAGCCACGGTAAAACCACGACCACTGCCATGGTGATGCATGTGTTGAAAACATTGAACATGGATTTCGACTACATGGTGGGGGCGCAGCTGGATGGCTTTGATACCATGGTGAAATTGACCCAAGAGGCACCCATAGCTGTCTTCGAAGGGGATGAATACCTGTCATCACCCATCGACCTGACACCTAAATTTCATTGGTATCGCCCCCACGTAGCCATGCTGACCGGCGTGGCCTGGGATCATATGAATGTGTTTCCAACCTGGGAAAATTATGTGAGTCAGTTTGAAATTTTTGCCGATAAAATGGAGCCGGATGGGTCCTTAATCTGGTTTGAGCAAGATGCTGTGCTGGCATCTATTGCTAAGGCGAAAAATAACTCCTTGCATGTTCAGGCATATGATATTTTACCTTGTGAAAATCGCAATGGGCAATGTGTTGTGAAATACGGAACGGCCGAATATCCCATGCAAGTGTTTGGCGATCATAATTTGCAGAACATGAATGGAGCCCTCCTGGTATGCGGGCAGCTCGGCATTGAAGCTGATGATTTCCTCAATGCCATGATGGGTTTTAAAGGAGCAGCCAAGCGTTTACAGTTGTTGGCAAAAAATGAACAAAGCAATATCTATCTCGATTTTGCCCATTCGCCCTCTAAGTTGAAAGCGACCACTGACGCGGTGAAGCAGCAGTTCCCCAATCGGAAACTCGTGGCAGTTATGGAATTGCATACCTTTAGTAGTCTGAATAAGGAATTCATGCCTCAGTATGCTCATACGATGGATGCGCCTGATCAGGCATGGGTTTATTTTGATCCGAAAGTGATTGCCCACAAGAAATTACCAGCTGTCAGCGGTGAAGAAGTACATCGGGCTTTTGGGCGGGATGATTTGCAGGTTTTTACATCGTCAGAGGCACTTGTGTCATTATTGAAGCAACAGTCGTTAACGGAGACCAACCTGTTAATAATGACCTCCGGGAACCTGTCGGGCGTTAATTTGCATGAGTTGGCCAGTGAGCTAATTAATAATGCTGTTGAAATTTAATTTTGTTTGTAACTTATGGGAAGATCAGGGCGTCTTATTGATTCAATTGTGAAATCATCCAAATTGACAATAGATAACGTTCTTAAATAAAACATTTAAACCCATAGTTATGAAAAAAGCAGTTTTACGATGGAGTTCCATTCTGCATGTATTCGTTATTGCCCTTTTGTTTTCATGTACAACCCGGGCACAGGAACCTGTTTCCAGTGTTGAAGAGTCGTTTTCAAATGTGACGGCCATTGAGGTAGAAGGTTCTTTTTGCACGGTTGAAGTCTTGGGAACTACCGGAACAGATGTTCACTTCAAAGGCGAGGTGTTGGCATCTGAAAAGTATGAGATTAAAATTCGCCATAATGTAAATGGAAATACATTGCGTGTGTGGTTGGATCGCCCCAATAATATTCGGGGTAATGTGAAAGGCAAACTGGCTTTTAAAGTGCCAAAAAATACCGATGTTTCGGTTGAAAACTCAAGCGGAAGCATGCGGGTGGAAGAAATCGGGCAAAGTAACGTGAAGTTGGTGGCTTCTTCGGGAAGTATTCAGGCGCGTAATATTGCTTCCGATCTAACAGTCAGAGCATCTTCAGGTAGTTTGACGATTGAAGGCATCAGTGGTGATTTGCGTGCCGAATCATCCTCCGGCTCACAGCGCATTAACGCAATTAAAGGGAATGTAAAAACCAAGGTTTCATCAGGCAGCTTAAAAGTAAATGAAGTAGGTGGAAATGCTGATTTGTCTTCAACTTCGGGAAGTCAATCCATTGAGAAGATTGATGGTAATTTGTGGGCACAATCCTCTTCAGGAAGTTTAAAAATTTCTGATGTAACCGGTGATGTTCGTGGTAGTTCCACATCTGGTAGTATTAGTTTGGATCGAATTACCGGTGCCATTGATTTATCCAGTTCCAGTGGTAGTCAAAAAGGGACAAGTATTAAATTGACAGGCCCTTCTTCATTCAAAGCCTCCTCCGGGAGTGTAACAATGGATTTGGTCAATGAGACTGAGGAGTTGAGCTTCAATTTATCCGCTTCATCGGGTAGTTTAAATGCCAAGGGTAGTTCAGGCCGAAAGAATCTGGTGATTGAACGCGGACCGATTAAAGTAAGTGGCAATACCAGCAGTGGCAGTCAGACGTACAGATAGATGAGAGTTAAATAAATTTACGGAGACTCCGGCCTAATATAGGTCGGGGTTTTTTTATACAAAAAAAGCAGCAACAATAGTTACTGCTTTATAGTGGGCTGTACTGGATTCGAACCAGTGACCCCTACCCTGTCAAGGTAATGCTCTAAACCAACTGAGCTAACAACCCATTAGCTTCAGCGAAAATAGGAATATTTTTGATTCTGTTAGTCATTCGATAGCAAACTTTTCATTTAATTTGATGTTTCTCTTCCAAACCAAATGGTTGGGCCCACTCTGAATTTGGGTCTTCCTATTGGATTTGGTACTTTTGAAACTTATGGAAATGACGGGACAAGAATTTGAGTTAGCTTGGGATGCCTTGATTATTAAGCTGAGTAAGCAGTTTAAAGTGACTGCTGATTATGAGTTTATCCTTTTTGTGATGGGCATTCAAGAGCTGGGGCAAGGCTTTAGAGGCTACAGCCGCAATGAAAAAATGGATTTAATTAACCTGGCACGGTGCCGCATTTTGGCAGGGCATGGGTATGTGAAGGAGACAGGTGTGGATAGTCAGGGATGGCCCATTTTCGAAAAAACGAAAGACATGAAATCCATGATGCCTTCTTATCAAACACAATTGGTTAAAAAGGGAATCCTTGAATATTTCGATAAGGTGGAATTCGAAACTTCTTATACTAAAGAATTAGATAATTAATTTTGAACAAATGAAACAACTATTTTTAAGTCTTGTAGTTCTGGCCTTATTGGCAAGCTGCCAAATGTCGGGCAATAAAGGTTTGGTGGTTCTTGAAACAACCAGGGGTGATATTAAAATCAAACTGTATGATGAAACGCCCGAACACCGCGATAACTTTTTGAAATTAGCCAAAGAGGGGTATTTGGATTCAGTACTGTTTCACCGCGTGATTAAGGATTTTATGATTCAGGGAGGCGATCCGGATTCAAAAAATGCGGAGCCAGGGCAACAATTGGGTAATGGTGGTCCGGACTATACCATTCCGGCTGAAATTGACTTTCCAAAGTTGTTTCATAAAAAAGGTGCTTTAGCGGCTGCTCGTACTGGTGATAATGTCAATCCGGAACGTCGCTCATCCGGATCACAATTCTATATTGTACAAGGAAAAACATTTTCTGATGAAGATCTTGCCAAGGTGGAAGCACGTGTGAAAGACATGGGTAAGCAAGGTGTTTTCTATAAATTATTGGAAAATTACCGAGATACCTTGGCTGTTTTACAGCAGGCCGGTAATCAGGAAGCAATGATGGCGCTTCAAACGGAGATCATGGAAAAGGTAGAAGCTGAAGCCGCTAATCTTCCCGCTTTTGAAATACCGGAAGAAGTGAAGGAAATCTATCGTACACTAGGTGGTGTGCCGCATCTGGATACCAACTATACTGTTTTTGGTGAAGTGGTTGAAGGCCTTGAAATTGTAGATGAAATTGCAGCTGTTCAATGCGATCCCAATGATCGTCCATTGGAAGATGTACGCATTTTAAAAGTGACCGTCAACTAGGCTGGTTGCTAATAGAACGGGTTAATCACTTCCGCAATATCCTTTTCCGGCGGTGATTGATGCCATCTGAATTTAAAATGGCGTTGGTATATGCCGATACCTAATCAAAGGGGCTTCAGAAGTGTAACGCACGCAAGTCGCATTTGATTAGTAATCGGTATTACTATTTAAAAACGAATGATTATGTGGAAGTTTAGTGTCGCGATTTTTATGCTGGGTATGGGTTTGGGTGTGTGGGCCCAGGAACCTGTTTTTCATGTGAACGTTGTTACCAATGTAGGTACGATGAAAATCAAACTGTATAATGAAACGCCCAGGCATCGCGATCATTTTCTGGAACTAGTTGGAAAGGCGCATTTTGATGGGACACTTTTTTACCGGGTTGTGAATAATTTTGTGATTCAGGGTGGTTCTTCCGATTCCCGGAATGCCCCTGCCGGCAAGGCTATTGGATATGGCAAGGCCATTAACATTGATTCGGAATTTAATGAGCATTGTTTTCATAAAAGAGGGGCTGTTTGTGCGCCGCGTCAGCCTGAAGCGGTGAATCATTTTAAGATGTCAGATATTTCCCAGTTTTACATTGTGAAGGGGAAAAAATATTCCAATGAAGAGTTGGATCTGATTGAGAAGGCGACAAATAATCCCATTAAAATTGAACTCAAAAAGCAATACTATTTGCCGCATAAAGAGGAGTTGGCTCGACTGAAAACGGAAGATCCCAAAGCATTTAATAAGTTGTTGAGGGAGATTAAGGAAAAAATAGATTTCCATTATAGTATTTCAAATAAGAAGGAGTTTTCCCCAGAGCAGCGACAAACCTATACCACCATTGGTGGCACACCTGAGTTGGATGGGGAGTATACCGTCTTTGGTGAGGTTGTAGAAGGATTGTCTGTTCTCAATAAAATCGCTGTTATGAAAACCGATAAACAAAATCGCCCTTTGGAAGATGTGACAATAATAGTGGAAATTGTTAAACTTTAAAAAATTATGGGACGTTTCTTGCTGCTTCTTTCTTTTGTACTGTTGCTTAGTGCCGCTTGCCGGAATACGCCTCGTACCAATAGCGCAAGCTCTGATACTGCATCTTCTTTTAATGCCACTTATCAAAGTAATGTCAAAGCCATTGTGAGCTTACGAACCTTTGATTATTACACACGTCCATTAAATAAGGGGTATGGCTTTTACATTGCAGAAGATTTAGTAATCACCAACCTCGATTGGGTGAAAGGGGCCTATAAGCTTAAAGCAGCTCCTATGGATACGGATGATTTCACATCGGTATCAGGATTCGTAGCCTATGATTTGGATCATAATCTACTACTGTTGAAAGTATCCCGTAAGAATCCGAATTTTCTTCAGCTGAAGGAAGCCGACTTTAGACCCGACTCCTTGTATCAGCTTTTTAGGACGGGGGCTAAGTTATTTGTTCAGAATGGTAGGGTTGTCAATCGATTTGAATCAGATTCCATTGGCTATGTGACGACTAGCGATCCTTTCAGATTTGGCAAACCAGCTTTTTCTCAAAATCATCGCCTGGCAGGTATCGTTCAACAGAAAGGAGAGGATACAATCATTTTGCAAGCAAAATCGATCAGTCAATTGCTTTCCAGGCAATCTCAGAAGTCTAAAGCGGTTTATGATCTGCGAACCAAGACCAACAAAGTCTATATTTCACATACTAAAGTCAAGGGTTTTCGAATCATTACCAACATGGGTAATATCGAAATTCAGCTCTTTGATCAAACACCGAGGTATCGGGATAATTTCATCAAGCTGGTGAGCGATCAATTTTATGATAGTCTGCTGGTGCATCGCGTGATCAAAGATTTTCTGGTGCAAACGGGCGCCTCTGATACGAAGTATGCGAAGAAAGATGATGTGGTGGGTTGGAAAGGACCAGGCTATACTTTACCGATGAAAATTATTCCAGGCTTGTTTCATAAAAGGGGCATGATCGCCGCATCGAAATTACCGGAAGATCGCAATAAGAAAAACCGCAGTGACGGCTCTCAGTTTTACATTGTTTCGGGACGAATTTTTAGTGATGCGGAGTTGGATGATCTGGAGAAGGAAAAAGGAATCAAATATTCCCGGGAACAACGGCAGATCTATAAAACAATTGGCGGCGCTCCTTACCTGGATGGGGACTATACCGTATTTGGTCAGGTTACCAAAGGGATGGATATTGTCGATCGAATGGCTGCTGTGGAAACGTATTCAGTAGATCGGCCGGTGCAGGAAATTCGTATTAAGACCATTGAGATATTGGAAAAATAGTGTGCCGGATTAGTGTGAATAAATACATTGCGGGTTCATAAATTTCTTGAGGGATTTATTTTCACTCATTTGATCAATACAATATTTGCAATCCACTGTTTTTTACAAGTGGATAGGGCTGATTTTTGAGTGAAGCACTCATTAATCTCCATTTAAACCACGTCTATCCCAATGGATTTATTAAATTTGCAGGTCGCGACCAGAACGAAAATTGAGATATCATGTTAGACAAAATCAATCAACTCGTTGAAGAAATTAAAGAACTTAAGGCTGCATCTGCTGAAGAAGCGGAGCAACTTAGGATTAAATATTTGAGTAAGAAAGGACAGGTTTCCAAATTATTTGATGAGTTCAAAACCATTGCCAATGAGCAAAAGCGGGAAGTTGGAAAAGAGTTAAATATTCTCAAGAATAAAGCTCAGGATAAGATTAATCAAATAAAAGAAGAGTTTGCCGGTGCTGCGCAGGGGCAGGTGGGATTGGATTTAACTTTGCCAGGTACGTCTGCTCCTTTGGGAAGTCGTCATCCCTTATCGGTAGTGAAAAATGAGATTGCTGAGATTTTCGGTCGACTAGGTTTTACTATTGCAGAAGGACCTGAGATTGAAGACGATCATCACGTGTTTGAAGCCTTGAACTTTCCACCGGAACACCCGGCACGCGATATGCAGGATACGTTTTTCATTGCTACCAATCCGGATGTGTTGTTGAGAACACATACATCTTCGGTACAAGTGCGTGTGATGGAAAAACAACAGCCGCCCATCCGTTCGATTTTTCCAGGGCGAGTATTCCGTAATGAAGCCATTTCGGCACGAGCACACTGTATTTTTCACCAGGTAGAAGGGTTGTTTATTGATAAGAATGTCTCATTTGCCGATTTGAAGCAGACGCTGCTTTATTTCTCTAAAGAGATGTTTGGTCAGGATACGAAAATCAGGTTACGACCTTCTTATTTTCCATTCACTGAGCCCTCGGCTGAAATGGATATTTCTTGTACCCTTTGTGGGGGTAATGGATGTAATGTGTGTAAGTATACCGGATGGGTTGAGATTTTAGGATGTGGTATGGTGGATCCTGCAGTTTTGGAGAGTAACCACATCGATAGTGAGGCATACACTGGATTTGCTTTCGGAATGGGAATTGAACGGATCACCATGTTGAAGTACCAGATTAAGGACATTCGGTTGTTCTTTGAAAACGATGTGCGCTTCCTGGAGCAATTTCGCTCTGCCCATTAAAACGAATAGATAATCAGATGATTATAGGTTATTAAATAATTCGTCTGTATGAAAATACGAAAGCCCTGCATGATTATGCGGGGCTTTTTTTTGATAAAAAAATGACTTGTTAATATATGTTTAAAAACATACAGAAGGCTATTCCACAACCCGAATTTCAGTTGTGACCGGGATGGCTTTTTTGTACAAGGCCGATACCCCGCAATATTTCTCTTCTGATAGGTTAACGGCTTTTTCCAATTTTTCCATGGGTAAATTTTTCCCTTTGAATTGATAAATGACATGCATCCGCTCGTAATATTTAGGGTGTTCTTCTGTTAGGTCTCCTTCCACAATGATCTGTAAATCTTCAATTTCCACCCTCATTTTTTTTAGAACGGAAACCACATCCATGCCGGTACAACCCGCCAATGCAGTTAACATTAATACCTTTGGCCGGGTGCCTGTATCGTCCCCACCATTTTCTTTTCCGGCATCCATTATCAACTTGTGACCGAACAATTCTGTTTCCCAGGACATATTACCTGTCCACTTGACGTTTACTGAAGTTTTCATGTATCGAACTATTTAGATAATCTAATCTTAATGCTAATATAAACTGTTTTTATATCTTTGTTGCCATATAATGACATTTGTCACGTTTTAATCCTTTTAGTAGTAGTTCAAGTTATGAAAAATATCCAAAGCGTTCCTTTTGGTGATGAAATTAATCTTCTCACCTACGATATCTTTAAAGGTTTATCGGAAGAGGAGTTGGAATCTTTGAATCAATCCATGAGCTGCACCCTGCATAAACGGGGTAATATTCTCTATCATGAAGGGAGCCGTATTAATGGTACTTACATTGTGATAAAGGGGATTTTGAAGATCTACAAAACTGGTTTTGATGGTAAAGAGCAGATCATTCGGTTTGCGAAAGATGGTGATCTGATAGGTTTTAGATCCACCATTAGTGATGAATTGGCCTGTACAACTGCCAAGGTAGTAAATGATGCGGTGTTGTGTTATCTACCGGGCGAAATTTTAACACAGTTGATTAAGGTCAATCCGGAATTTGCCATGTCTTTGATGAAGTTAACGTGTCGGGAACTGGGTGAGTCTAATAAGTTTTTAACGGATATTGCTCAGAAGACTGTGCGTGAACGGTTGGCGGAAGTATTATTACTTCTGATGGATACCTTTGATTTGGATGAGGATAGTACTTTGCAGATTTCACTGACCCGTGAAGAGTTGGCCAATATGGTAGGTACTGCCACTGAATCAGTGATCCGTTTATTGTCTGAATTTAAATCAGATAAGTTGATTGAACTAAATGGCCGTAAGATTAAGCTGTTGAACATTCCTAAGCTGATCAAAATCGGTAATGTCTACATTTAATGAATACCGATTAAGAAATAGAAACGGCAACTTCCATTGGAGGTTGCCGTTTTTCATTAGTATTCGATAATTAGTTGCTTAATATAATTTTAAGCGGTGGAATGGGTAAATCTTTTCCACCCCTAGAATTCCCTTCTTTTAGTGGAGAGCCTGCCTCGCCTTCCAGCAAGGTGGCTTCAAGGGCTGCTAAGATTGCCGATCCCGTTGGGGTACATAATTCCGTTTCGATAGGTCCGGCAATGCCTGGTAGATGAAATGTTTCGAAGATATTTTTAGTCGCCGGTGCAGGAACTGGCAAATGGCCATGTGAAAAAGTGATGTGTCCCCCGCCTAAACTGACCTTAGCCAGTAAGTGAGCCTTTACCGGAGCACCTAATAACTGCAAACCCATGGTGGCACCTGCAATATCAATCAATATATCTTGCGCTTCGTGCAAATAAGCTTCCTCTTTTGGATGAGCATGTGCCTGATCACCGTGGTGATGGTCATGATTATGAGTATGCCCATGCATGTGATCCGTTAAAAAAGTATTTTCTTTATGTGCTTTAATTTCAGCATCTACTAAAATTTGCAAGGCTTTAAATCCAAACGATCGGTAGGGCTCTGTAATCTTAAGCTCATTAAAGAGATCATCCAATAAATGCCAGGCTGCATGCCCGGATAGATGTCCGTGTTTATGATCTACTTTTATATGTAAGCGCATAGCCCCGTCCGCAGTGAGCGAATCAGATACAGAGGCCGGACCTAATTTTTCCGCCGCTTGCAGCATAGCGTCGATCATTTGGGTCTTATCTGCTCCGGCAGAGATGAGGGCAGCTGCAAACATATCACCGGCCATGCCACCCGTTGGGTCAATATATAACTTCATGTTTTTTTGTTGAAGATAAGTAATGGGGTTCAATTACCATATGAATTTCTGGCAATGATTTTATAGTTTTATCTCTTCCTCTTCTTCAGTTATCCCACGGTTAATAAACGAATTAAAAGGCTCCAGTACTTTTACGACTCTTTTAATATGTGATTCAGCATCTTCAGCTACTAATTCGGCATCTGCAGGTGAATGTAAAACAGTGTAAGATTTGTATTTTAGCAATTCAATGTCTTCAAAATCTTTTGGAAATCCCTTGGGGGCCATTTTTAATTTATCCTCATACATCTGGGGGAAAACTTCCTTGAATTCGGTATTAAAAAGGATTTTTTTAAACTCTTCCGGGAAATGATAAATCTCCTTTCTCACTGCTTTTAATACATCGGATTGCGGACAGTAAATGCCACCCGCAATCATGGATGCGTTGGGCTCCAGGTGCAGGTAGTAACCAGCCAGAGTGCTTTTTCGTCCTCCTTTTGCTACGAATGCACCCATGTTTGTTTTGTAAGGCGTTTTATCTTTCGAAAAGCGGGTGTCCTTATAGATACGAAAGATGCAATCTTTGGCTACCTGATCACCTACAGATGGATCGATCTCTTTAACAATTGTAATGAATTGTGTCACCGTGGTTTCAAAGGCTTCTTTGGCCATTAGATATTCCGGTTTATGTTCTGTAAACCATTCGCGCGTATTGTTTTCTTTTAGTTGGTTCAGAAAGTCAAAAATGAGGGGATTGATCATCGGCTTCTATTTTTTTGTTGCTTTATTAATCATTTATTGGAGCAATAAAATAGAAATAATCTTTAGGACATCAAAAAAATAATAATTGGTGGGTGGAAAGGGTTGCTTGTAATGGTGGTACACTGTAAATTTGGAGCAGACAGAAAACGTCGGATTGAATAATATTTTATGGATGATTAAGTATGCGGTTATTGTAGCGGGTGGAAGTGGTACCCGCATGGGCAGTGAGATTCCCAAACAATTTTTGCAAATTGGAGACGAACCCGTCTTGATGCATACCCTTCGGACCTTTTATGAATTTGATGCCTCTCTTCGACTCATTGTGGTTTTACCAGATCAACAAATCAAGTATTGGAAACAGTTGTGCATTGATCATGTTTTTGCCATTCCACACCAGGTTACCACCGGTGGAGCGACCCGTTTTCAGAGTGTAAAAAATGGATTGGATCTTGTAGAGTCACCTTGTCTCATTGGGATTCATGATGGTGTACGCCCTTTTGTATCACCTGATTCACTGAAACGTTGTTACCATCATGCCGAAGCACTGGGCAATGCCATCCCTGTGTTAGATGCCTTTGAATCGGTGCGCCAGGTAACGGATGAAGCCAGTATCGCCTTGGATCGCTCTACCATTAAATTGGTGCAGACTCCACAGGTGTTTCATTCCGACTTGCTCCTGAAAGCCTATGAGCAACCGTATCAACCGTTCTTTACAGATGATGCTTCGGTTGTGGAAGCCGCCGGCTATACCATTCACCTGGTAGCAGGTAATCGGGAGAATATTAAAATTACCACGCCTTTTGATTTGCATCTAGCCGAGGCTTTTCTCAAGGCTGGATATGAATCTGATTTGGCAGAATAATCTAGTCTATCTATTCATCGGGTGATTAAAACCATTTTTCTTAATCACCCGATGAATAAAGATAGCATCATTTACTTCTCTGTCAGGAACCGAATCACTGTTTCAATCATATCTTCACAAACCGGGCAAAAGCCTTCCGGTTCATTGGATTTCATGCGGCAGTCCTGAACCGGACTGTAAATATCCTTTGCACTGTATCCACCACCTTCAAAAACACCCACGGTATTTGAATATTCCCGGGTTCGTGGAGTCGGAATAGGTGTGTTTTTAGGCACCATTTTTTTCCATTTCCTGTCGAAATCTTTTAATGTGGTGATATTGGCCTCCCAGGGTTCGATTTCCAGATTGTAGAATTCGTTATAGGATGTGGAAGAAGTATAGTACTCATCCGCCAATCCCACAAATCCATGTCCAAATTCATGGACAAATACCTTTTCAGATAGAGCATGATCCACGGAAGTTAGATTTAAGTAGTTATAGAATCCACCGCCGCCATAAATCGGTGAATTGACCAGTACATATACTTGATCGTAGGGTACTAGTGAAGCCACATCGGCTACGGCACCCATGTCGGAAGTAGTGAGGTAACGCGGTGAATCAAAAGTGTAAAAGGTCGAATTAAGGATGGTGTTTTTATAGATGTGTTCACCCGGAATGTCTGTTCCAGATTCTTCTGATGCGGAGTGAATGGCATAGATATTAAATTGATCCTTGAACCGGTCAAAGGGTGAAATGGTGAATAGGTAGTTGATCATGCGGTTGGCGTCTGCCATGAATTTACCCATTTCCGCTTTGGTATATCCTTCTGCTAAAATAGCAATGTCAATTTTTTCCTCAGATTGGCCATTCACCAACAAGTTGCTAATGTCAAATTGTGTGGCGCGATCTTTCTGTATGAAATAATTTGTGGGATCAATGGTTTTCGTAATTACATTCTCAAAATTTCCCTCCCAGGCGCGCCGATCCACCTTAAAGATCACCTCTTTTTTTGGATATGGGATTTGACAGGCGTGGTAATACATTTTTGTGGTTTCCAGGGCTTCCGTTGTTGTCTGCCACTCCTGGAACAAGGGATTAAAACCTTTGGATAGAAGTAGTTTTTTGCTCTCTTTGTCAAAGACCTGCACCCGGTAAGTACCCTGATCATAAGGTTCGATAAGAAGTTTGGATGGACCACCCCAGAAAGGCTCTTCTTTTAATTGAGCTACTGTTCCTTTTGTTTCCTGATTATTCCCAAACAGGTAAAAATCGACCCGTAAACTCTTTGTTTCGAAGTATTCTGAAAATTCGGTTTGCGAAAATAAATTGAAGCTTAGTACAACGAGTAAGACAAGTGTAGCTGTTTTTTTCATTGGATACATCTTTGATAAAGGAAAATATAACACACGAGAATGAATTGAAAGGCAAAAATAGAATTTATTTGATCTACTTTTTATGATCTTTCTTTGGGTTTTCTATTTTTCGAAAGGAAATAAAACATACTATCTTTGTGTATTCTTGCTTTATTAAAAGTGAGATTGTGTAAAAATGGAACTAAGATGGTGATATTGTATTTACATGGACTTGAATCCAAGGGACTGAGTGATGAAAAAGAACGCATGATCCGGGATGCCTTCCCTGAGCCGGTAACCATTTATAAACCGGTTTATGATTATTCAAATACATCTTTTGAAAGCATTGAAGAGATGGCTTGTGAAGTGAATCCAGATTTGATCATCGGCTCTTCATTGGGAGGTAAAATAGGGTTTGTCATTGCGCAGCTTCAAAATGTAAAAGCGCTGCTGTTTAATCCGGCCATTGCTAAGAAGCAACTTGATCAGGTCATTCGCGTGCCCGAACTATCCGCTGTAACAAAGAATCATTTTTTTGTTTTTGGAGCCAAGGATACAACTGTTTTCATGAAAGATACCATTGATTTTTTGATTAAAGAAAATGACCATATTCAGGATCAAAGCGACCTCAATCATGTGGTGTTTGACCATCTGGAGCATCGGTTGCCAGCTGGAATTATTAAGGAAACACTGATGATGGATAAAGTACAAAGATTTATAAGCGAATAGTAAGATAAATGCTGGTTGTTGTATCAATTTGATTCGTTAAAAAATGTTTCATTTCAGATTTGTTTTAAATACGGGGTTATTTCTTAAGAATCTGGCTGTAGAGGTTGTCAGCGAATCTAAATTTTATACATTTGCAGCCATTGAATAGAGAAAAATATCTATAAATAATAAGGAGATGGGTTACAAAGCTATAAGCGCCGCCGAGGCCGTGAAAGTTATTAAGACAGGTGATCGTATTCACTTGAGTAGTGTTGCAGTTACACCGCATATACTTATTAAAGCCATGGTTGAACGTGGACGTAATAAGGAGTTTTTTGACGTGAAGGTTCAACACATCCATATTGAGGATAAGGTTGACTTTGCAGATCCTGAATTTGAAGGTGTCTTCGTATCTGAGCAGTTTTTTGTGGGCGGTAACTTACGTAAGCAAACGCAAGCCGGGTATGCTGATTATATTCCTGTTTTCCTGAGTGAGACGCAAAAATTAATGCGTGAAGGTTACCTGAAGGTGAATGTGGCCATGATCATGTGTTCACCTCCGGACAAGCATGGTTTCATGTCATTAGGTACATCTGTGGATGCCACCAAAGCGGCTATGGAGTGTGCCGATGTAGTAATCGCAGCGGTTAATCCAAATGTGCCACGTGCCTGGGGAGATGCCATTTTCCACATGAGTGAAGTGGATTATTTTGTAGAAGATGATAGCCCGCTGTATACCCATGACATGGGCGAATTGACTGAAATGGATACTGCTATTGGTAGGAATGTAGCTGAGTTAATTGAAGACGGTGCTTGTTTGCAAATGGGTATTGGTGGTATTCCAAACGCGGTATTGGCACAATTAGGTAACCACAAAGATTTAGGGGTGCACACCGAAATGTTTGCCGATGGTATTCTTCCTTTGGTTGAAGCTGGTGTGGTTAATGGTAAGCGCAAGCAGATTGACCAAGGTAAGATGGTCGCCTCTTTCTTGATGGGTTCTCAAAAGCTTTATGATTTTATTGATGATAACCCAATGGTGGCCATGATGGATGTACGCCACACCAACAGCGTAAACATCATTCGCCAAAATGACAAGTTGACGGCTATCAATTCTGCATTGGCCATTGATATTACCGGTCAGGTTTGTGCCGATTCAATTGGTATCAAGCATTATTCGGGTGTGGGTGGTCAGATTGACTTCATCCGTGGTGCTGGTTACTCAAAAGGTGGTGTACCTATTATTGCCATGCCTTCGGTAACAGCTAAAGGTTTGTCAAAGATTGCACCTACCTTGATCGAAGGATCCGGTGTGGTAACTACCCGTTCTAATATGCATTGGTTCGTAACTGAAAATGGGGCTGTTAATTTGTACGGTCGTACATTGCAGGATCGTGCGAAGCTGATTATCTCAGTGGCTCACCCTGATCACCAGGAAATGTTGGATAAGGCCGCTTTTGAGCGTTTTGGTTCGCATTACCACTATGTTAATCCAAATATCTAGAAATAAGTTCTACCTATATTTTAAAAGCTGTCTCATTCGGGGCAGCTTTTTTTATACCCAAAAATTAATAATGGAATAGAATCGATTGCCTGTAATGGAAAAATAATATGTATGTACTCTGGGAAATTATGTTTAAAGTTTAATGTTCCTTTCTCTCTCTCTCTCTCTTCGATCTGATTCTGGCCCTGCTGCATTTTCATCCCCTCCTGTTGATGTTTTAATTGCCCTGGCGCTTGTATGAGCCGTCCTGCTTGTGTGGAGAGTCGTCCTGGCAATACGTGAGGCTGTCCTGTCCACTTTAAAGTCCTCCTGGCAGGGGATCCACCTCTCCCGGACGCTTTTTAGCCGTCCTGGCGCTCCTGGACCCGTCCTGGCGGTAGTTTCAGCGCGGATGTACCAACAAAGTGGCGAGAAAATGGGCTGAGTGCTTAAAAAGTAATTTTCTCCGTTTGATGGGAATCAATATTTAACCCGCCAAACTATTTAGTATAAAATATCACGATTTATATTAATTGATTCATATATCTTTAGCTTTAATATGAGCTATTAAATCAAAACCTATGAAGAAAGTCTATTTATTTATTGCGCTGGCGGCTATCATTTGCGGCTGTCAGTGTGGGCCCCAAACACCTGTGAAGGGAAAATGGGCCATTGCCCTGCATGGAGGTGCAGGGAACATGGATCGCAAGGATTTTTCGGAGGCTGACATCGCCCTTTATGAACAGGGGTTGAAAGAAGCCCTTGAAATTGGAAAACTGGCCCTGGCCGAAGGGAAAAGCAGTCTGGATGTCGTGGAAATGGTGGTTCGACAACTGGAAGATAATCCCTTATTTAATGCGGGGAAAGGATCTGTTTTTACACATGATGGGCGCAATGAATTGGATGCTGCCATTATGGATGGCCGTGACTTGAATGCCGGAGCCGTGGCGGGTGTGGGGGATATTAAAAACCCCATTAGTGCGGCCCGTTTGGTGATGGAAAAATCACCGCATGTATTAATGATTGGCAAAGGGGCTTCTCAATTCGCCGCTGAACAGGGAATGGTGATGGTAGACAGCACTTATTTCTATACGGAAAAACGATGGATGACCTTGCAACGAGCCCTTCAAAAAGCAGGTAAAAATGGCACCGTAGGGTGCGTTGCGTTGGATAAAGAAGGTAACCTGGCAGCGGCGACTTCTACCGGGGGTATGAATAACAAACGGTATGGTCGCGTGGGGGATGTCCCCATTATTGGGGCCGGTACCTATGCCAATAATCATACCTGCGCGGTGTCGGCTACCGGCCATGGGGAGTATTTCATCCGCTATACAGTGGCGCATGATATATCTGCTTTAATGGCGTATAAAGGCTTGTCGCTGGATGCGGCTGCCGGTGAAGTGGTCAATGGAAAATTAACCAATGCGCATGGCAATGGAGGCGTTATTGCGGTGGATAAGTATGGCAATGTGGTGTTGGAGATGAATTCAACCGGCATGTTTCGGGGATGGTCCAATTCTGAAGGACTCGAAGGAGTGGCAATATTTAAGAATCATGATCAGATGTAAGATTAGTCAATCATGATAATACACATACAAAGCATGCAAAAGGAACTATTTCTAAAATGGATTCTTTTGCATGCTCTTTTTTGCCAGGTGTCTTGCTTTTATTTTTCCTCCCGCTGATACAAAAAGGCGCGCCACCGTTCTTCGGGTAAATTAGCTTCCTCCAGTGCAGCTCTGGAGAGACTAAAAAACAGATCTGACAAACGGTTAATAAATAGTAATATAGAGCGCTCTATCGGCGCTTGCTTGTGGAGGGAAATCATTTTTCGCTCACCTCTTCTGATCTGGCTTCTTACTACATGGCATAACGCTGCTATTTCGTTTCCCCCAGGTAACAGAAAGTAATCTGATTGACTGCTTAAATTACTTTCTACTTCATCCATCCATTTTTCGCAGAAGCTATCCATGCCCTCTGGTAAAGGGAGTTTATTAAATGCTTTTTTATCGACAGGTGTCGCCAGGTGAGACATCGTATTCATCAATTCAATCTGTATGCGGTGGAGGTTGTTTTGCCAGTGATGATCTGAAGCAAGTTTTGTTCTTAATAGGCCTAAAAACGAGTTGACTTCATCAAAAGTACCATAGGTATCTACCCTTAAATCATCTTTATCCACTCTAATGCCGCCAAATAATCCAGTTTGGCCGCGATCGCCGGTTTTAGTATATATTTTCATGATAGTATTTGTTTCTAATTTCAATTGTGTGTTGAAGTAATTGAACAACGAAGAGTCAGAAATGTTGAAGTGGTATATTGGAATAGATTTGTTGTTATGCAAGAGTTATCAGGAATACGGAAGGAATATACTAAAGCGGTGCTGCGGCGCGAGGATTTAGTAGCAAATCCCATTGAACAGTTTAAAAAGTGGATGAAGGACGCACTGGATTCAGGTTGTCATGAACCTACCGCCATGAATCTGGCGACGGTTAATGAGATGGGGTTTCCGGCCAGTCGGATTGTGTTATTAAAGGATACATCTGATTGGGGTTTTACTTTTTTTACCAATTATGAAAGTGCCAAGGGACAGGATATGGGAAAACAACCTTATGTAGCGCTTAATTTTTTTTGGCCGGAGTTGGAGCGTCAGGTGCGAATTGAAGGATGCATTGAAAAAGCGACACCTGAAGAATCGGACGCCTATTTTCAGTCACGGCCCCGTGAAAGTCGCATTGGCGCGTGGGTTTCACAGCAAAGTTCACCCATTGATGATGCAGTTGATTTACAGCAACAATATGATGAAATAACAGAAAAATATGCCAATCAACTAATTCCTCGACCCAATCATTGGGGCGGTTATCACGTTTTACCGCACCGGATTGAATTTTGGCAGGGACGGGCCAGCCGATTGCATGACCGTTTTCAATATAATAAAGATGGAAACGGATGGACGATTTCACGTTTGGCTCCTTAGTTTACAGCTCAAGAAAGCGCAAAATGGGAATATTCTTTTCTCTGATATAAGTTTCACGAATGCGTTAAGGCATGGAAAATTTCTTCCAGGCCTTGTTCTTTTCGGCTCATTGATAGAAGTACCAGTCCTTCGGATACAGCATATCGGAATACTTCTTTACGGATATCAACATCCGATTCTGACGATAATTGAATGAATCCCTTGGGGGTCATTTCAACCGATATTACCCCAGCAATGCGCTCTAGTTTTAGGAGATCCGGTGGCGTTTCAAATTCAATTTCCACAATGGACTGATTGTTTTTAATACCGGTCAGTTCATGCGCTTTTTGATCCGCAACAATATGTCCTTTGTTGCTAATGATCACCCTTTCGCAAATAGCCTCTACCTCTTGCATGATGTGAGTGCTCAGCATCACCGTTTTCTCGCGACCAATTGATTTGATGAGGTTGCGGACTTCCACAATTTGGTTGGGATCCAGGCCTGTCGTCGGTTCGTCTAAAATCAATACTTCCGGATCATGAATCAAGGCCTGTGCCAGACCCACGCGTTGGCGATAGCCTTTTGATAAAGCGCCGATCTGCTTGTGTTGCTCATATCCCAATCCGGTCAGTTCAATCATCTCTTCGATGCGAGCCCGTTTGTTGGATAAATGATACATTCCGGCCACCATGTTCAAATACTCCTTAATGTACATTTCCGGATACAGTGGATTATGTTCCGGCAAATAGCCTATTTTACGACGAAAAGCATCCGAGTCTTCCCGGGTGTCAATGCCACACACCTGAACGGTTCCATGGGTTTGGGGTAAAAAACCGGTAATGATCTTCATCATGGTTGATTTTCCTGCTCCGTTGGGGCCCAGGTAGCCGACAATTTCACCGGTTTTTATATCGAATGAAACGGTATCAAGGGCCTTTTGGTGGCCATATAGTTTGGTGACAGCCTCTACAGCTATAGACATAGTACAATCCTTTTGTGCCATAAAGGTATTAATTTTTCAAAATCAGACCTTATGTCAGAAGTAGTAACAGGTGTTCAGGATTATTAAAACCTGTATGACCCCATTAAACGCTATGAAATAAAGAATGATTTCTTGAAATTATCGGAAGGTTCGGGAAAGCAGTTGTTATTAAGCATTGATTTCATTATTTTTAAGGGTAATAAATATTGTTTTATGTCCAAAGAGTCGATAAAGAAGAGATGAGATTTATTGACAATCCTCAGGTTTTAGCCGTCAAGGAACGCATTTTGAATAAAGCGCTGCTTGCATTTGCTATACTCAGTATTCCCACCTTGGGGGCTTCCCTTTTTCGGATGGTTCACATGGGATGGACCAATTTGTTTTTATTTCAGACACTGATTGTTGCAGTATTATGGGGGCTCTTTTTGGGCAGAAATGCTTTGTCCTTTCCGGTGAAAATTGCCATCATTGTTTTAATTGGTGGAGTATTGGGGCTTATCGGTGCGCTAAAACTTGGGCTCGCAGGGGGCTGGGAAGTCATTTTGGTGATTCCCCCCATTATTCTCACTGTTTTTTATGGCAAACGGATGGGATTATTGCTTCTTGCCGTCTTGTCCTTATTTCTATTGCTTATTGCCATTGCTCATATTTCCAGGTGGGTAGAAGCTGATCCGGGGATAATCAATTTTAATGAGTCGATTTTTTTCTGGGCCAGTAGTATTTTAACCCTTGCTTTTTTAACCTCTCCCTTGCTATTTATGATCGGTCAATCGCGTTACTACATGGAGCATAATGTCATGAAGTCGCAGGAAAAGACCAGAGAATTAGAGAAAACAAAAGAAGATTTGACTCAAACGCTTGATTTTTTGCCCATCCCTATCCGCATCTCGGATAATGATGGAAAAATCATTCAGATCAATCAGAAATTTGTGGATACATTTGGATATTCATTATCCGAAATACCAAACATTGACGTGTGGTCTTATAAAGTATTTCCGGATGATGCCTATCGTCAGAAATCGGTTGATATGTGGACCTCTGATATAAGTTATTCAAAACGGAGTGAGGAGGAACCAGCTCCCCGTATCTATAGCATGACAACCAAGGATGGACGGCAATTACAAATGGAGCTTTCCATAAAAGTCTTTGGTAATAAGGTGATGACCGGGTTCAGTGACTTGACCCTTCGCATTGAAAATGAAAAGCGATTGCGTGAAAATGAGGAAATTTTGCGGCTCAAGAATACTGAGTACCGGCAGCTGAACCTGGAACTTTTGGAGCGTAATAAAGAAATTGAACAGATTAATGATAATCTGGCGATTGCTAAAAATGCAGCTGAGGAGAGTGAACGGATGAAAACCGCTTTTCTGCAGAATATGTCTCACGAAATTCGAACGCCGTTGAATGGGATCATTGGTTTTGCCGATATGATGACAGACCCTACTCTGCCTGGCGAATTAGCCAGTGCGTATTCATCCATTATAATAAAAAGTGGGGAGCAGCTTTTATCCATTGTGAATGATATTATCAGCCTGGCTGAAATTGAATCTGGTCGCACAGTCACGGAAACGGAAACGGTGGATGTTAATAGTACAATTAGTGAAATCATTACTTTTTTTCAGCCCAAGGCTAAAATGATCAATGTCAGCCTGATTTCAAAAACGCCAGCTGATCATCAAAGTGTTTTGCTAAAAACAAAAAAATCTAAGTTTAAACAGATTCTCATTAATTTAGTCGGCAACTCTTTAAAATTTACCAGTAAAGGTTATGTCGAGATTGGCTATGTGGTGCGTCACGATCATGTGCTCATGCATGTTAAAGATACGGGTATTGGGATTAAGCGCTCTTTGCATCGAAAAATATTTGACCGGTTTGATCAGGGGGAATCAGAAGTTGCTAAAAAATATGGCGGTGCTGGATTAGGGCTTTCCATCTCCAAATCCTTCGTAGAGATTTTAGGTGGTACTATTTGGGTTGAATCAGAAGTCGGCATGGGAACAACATTCTTCTTTACCCATCCACTTCCGTTTGATTTCAAAAAAAATTAATGTGCTGATTTCATTTTAGTGGGGCTATGTTTCATGAAAACGAGAGGCAATTTCTTACATTTGTCGAGATTCTTAGGTGAAGGATCGTGCAATGAAGTCAAAGCGTAATCAATCCAAATTGGTGAGTGGTGAGTCAAAATAGTTTCTGTGACGATCTCTTTAATTATCGTCGTAATCATACATGTGAAGTAAAGGTTGGTAACAAAATTATCGGTGGTCAGTCTCCCATTCAAATTCAGTCGATGACTACAACCAATACCCTGGATGTTCAGGCGACAGCTGATCAGGTAATTCGAATACTGGATGCGGGTGCTGATATTGTTCGCATCACCACGCAAGGACGCCGGGAGGCACGCAGCCTTGGGCCCATTAAACAGATCCTGACCGATAAAGGGTATACCTCTCCACTGGTCGCTGATATTCACTTTAATCCCAATGCTGCCGAAATTGCGGCTCAATTAATTGAAAAGGTCCGTATCAATCCCGGAAATTTTGCCGGTGGTGCTAAAAAGTTTGATCTTATTGATTATACGGATGAGGCGTACCAGGAGGAATTGGAACTGGTTAAGCAAAAGCTGATTCCTTTTCTCGATACATGTCAGATACATGGTACAGCCATTCGAGTAGGCACCAATCATGGGTCACTGTCTGATCGCATCATGAGTAAATATGGGGATACCCCGCAAGGTATGGTAGAAGCCTGCATGGAGTACCTTCGCATTTGCCGGTCCTATGACTTTAACGCCATTGTGTTGAGTATAAAGGCCAGCAACACGCGCATCATGGTGCATACGGTACGTTTGTTGGTGAGCGCCATGAAGGCGGAGGGGATGAATTATCCACTTCATCTGGGGGTTACAGAGGCCGGCAGTGAAGATGAGGGACGAATCAAATCGGCAGTGGGTTCAGGGGCGCTTTTGGCCGATGGATTGGGCGACACCATTCGCGTGTCGCTGACGGAAGAGCCTGAGAAAGAAGTGCCGGTGGCCAAAAAATTAGTCGATTACATTGGTAAGCGAAGCCATCATATCGAAATTCCAGCAGTTCCCGTTATGGATTTCACACCTTATGAATTCAATCGCCGAAAAACGCATGCAGTACTTTCCATAGGAGGTGACCAGGTGCCGGTGGTAATTGGTCTGTCGGATCACGTTTCATACGAACAAGTACCAGATTTTTATTGGTTGCCGGAAATTAATCCCGCCGATTTGTTAACGGATCAGAAATATCTTACGGGCTATGAAGCGTGGAAAACGCTTTCGAATCCCAAAAACATCTTTCCGGTTTTAACTACAGGTCAGTTTTTAGAGCAGGAAGTAGTGGATCAACCTCTTTTTCTTCAATTAACTTATTCGGAGTTGACTGCAGGAGTTCTGAATAGGTTGGCATTGCATTCTCAGGTTGTAATTTTATTAAGCTCTGAGCATATAAACAGGCCGGTAGAGCAACGGGCTTGCATTTTTAAATTGAACCAGCATCATTTAACACATCCGGTCGTACTTGTAAATGCATATGGCGAGGATGAGGCCGAAGATTTTCAAATTAAATCAGCAGCAGATGCCGGATTATTGTTATTGGATGGGTTCGCAGATGGTTTATGCTTGATGAATGAGGGGCCTCTGTCTCCCGGTATAGTTTCTCAAACTGCCTTTGGTATACTTCAGGCTTCACGTGTTCGTTTTACCAAAACGGAATTTATTTCCTGTCCGGGCTGCGGTCGAACCCTGTTTAATTTGCAAGAAACTACAAAACAAATAAAATTACGCACTTCGCATCTTAAAGGATTAAAGATTGGCGTAATGGGGTGTATTGTGAATGGGGTTGGGGAGATGGCTGATGCCGATTATGGTTATATTGGTTCCGGTCCGGATAAGGTTAGTTTGTTTAAAAACAGGATGTTAATAAAGCGAAATTTACCTGGTGCGGAGGCAGTTGAAGCGCTTATCGATCTCATTAAAGAACACGGTGACTGGATTGATCCACAATAAGGAATCTCTTTTTGGTCAAAGAATATGTGCGAATTATGGATTTTTCTTAATAAGTGGGAATGAATTTTTTGCAATGATGATTATGTTTTTTTAAATTGCATCACGCAAAATATAATATAGAATCTAACCTTCATGAAAAGAATATTATTTTCATTCGTTGCGGCTGTCATTTGCTTAGTCACGGTAAATGCAGGTGAAATGGTGCTAAGGGGTACCTTTCAGGGCGATAATTTATACGTAAAAAATCCATTTGCTGCAACAGGTGTCGGTTTTTGTATTTACGAAGTAACCGTTAATGGGCTCACAACAACGGATGAAATCAACTCCAGTGCTTTCGAAATTGATTTGGGAGTCTATGATTTTACCGTTGGTACACCGTTGACCGTAACTATTCGGTACAAAGATGATTGTGCACCAAAGGTGTTGAATCCAGAAGTTTTAAACCCGCGGGCTACTTTTAGCATCGATAAACTCAGTGTGGAGAACGATAAAATTCTATGGTCAGCTCAAAAGGAATCGGGACAATTACCTTTTATAGTTGAACAATTCCGATGGAACAAATGGGTGAAAGTGGGAGAAATCCAAGGCATTGGTACATCCGGTCCGAATAACTATACAGCTCCAGTGCGATTGCACAGTGGCGAGAATAAATTCCGCATTAAGCAGGTCGATTATCGCAACAAGCCTCGTTACTCCGAAGAGATAAAAAGCATTTCGGTTAAACCCGAGGTTACTTTTTCGCCAGCCCGAGTGGATGATGTGATCAATTTTTCAGCGCCTACTATGTATGAAATATATGACGAGTATGGTGGCATTGTATTTAAAGGGTATGGTGATAATGTGAAAGTAGGCGGACTGGAAAAAGGGAAATACTATATTAATTATGATACGAAAATGGACCGCTTCATTAAAAAGTAGTTAGTTTAACGATACGATATTGAGAAGGTGGTCAGTTTGGCCACCTTTTTTATTGCAGTTGATGCTAATTATTCATGAAATCACCTTCATTTATTAAGTGAATCCACTCACAATAAAAACAAATCATTAATTTTGCAATTCTGTAAATAAAGATTTTTAACATGGAACAGATACGTCGGATTAAAATTTCAGATCTGCTGTCGTCGGATGAATACGGCAAACAAGTCAATGTGAAAGGCTGGGTAAGGACAAAGCGTGGGAATAAGCACGTCAATTTTGTGGCATTAAACGACGGGTCATGTATCCATAATTTACAAATTGTTGTTGATGTACCTGCCTTTGATGAAGCTTTGTTGAAACGGATTACAACCGGTTCAGCTATTTCAATCACCGGCGAGATCAATGAATCTCAGGGAAGTGGGCAGAAAGTTGAAATTTTGGCCCGGGAAATAGAAATATTAGGTGATTGTGATCCGGAGAAATATCCGCTTCAGCCCAAAAAACACAGTCTTGAGTTTTTAAGGGAGATTGCTCATTTGCGGTACCGTACCAATACCTTTGGTGCCATTGCGCGTATTCGTCACGCCATGATTTTTGCCGTGCATGAATTTTACACTAAAAAAGGGTTTGTTAATATACACACACCCATTATTACTTCTTCAGATGCCGAGGGCGCTGGTGAAATGTTTAAAGTAACCACTTTAGATATGACTAACCCGCCACGTACAGAAGAAGGGCATATTGATTATTCGGAGGACTTTTTTGGTAAGGCGACTAACCTGACGGTGTCCGGTCAGTTGGAAGGGGAGTTAGCTGCATTGGCAATGGGTGAGATTTATACCTTTGGCCCCACTTTCCGTGCTGAGAATTCCAACACGTCTCGTCACCTCGCTGAATTCTGGATGATCGAACCAGAGATGGCATTCTATGATCTGGATGACAATATGGATCTGGCGGAGGAATTTCTGAAGTATTTGATCAATTATGCATTGACCAATTGCAAGGATGATCTGGAGTTTTTAAGTAACCGTTTGCTGGAAGAGGAGAAAGATAAAAAGGCGGGTGAACGGTCAATGGAGTTGATCGAAAAGTTGCGTTTTGTGAAGGATAATGATTTCATTCGCTTGACTTATACGGAGGCCATCGATATTCTGAAAAACTCGAAGCCCAATAAAAAAGGTAAGTTTAAGTATCCAATTGATGGTTTTGGCAGTGATTTGCAGTCGGAACATGAGCGTTACCTGGTGGAGAAACACTTTATGAAACCGGTGATCTTAACCGATTATCCGAAAGATATCAAGGCCTTTTACATGAAATTGAATGCGGATGGACAAACGGTTCGGGCCATGGATGTGTTGTTTCCACAGATTGGCGAAATTATTGGGGGTTCCCAGCGTGAAGAAAGCTATGAAAAGCTGACGAACCGGATGAAAGAAATGGATATTCCTCAGGAAGAAATGTGGTGGTACCTGGATACGCGCCGTTTTGGATCAGTTCCTCACAGTGGGTTTGGATTGGGTTTTGAACGTTTGATGCTTTTTGTAACCGGTATGGGTAATATCCGTGATGTGATCCCATTCCCACGTGCACCGAAAACTGCTGAATTTTAACAAATACCTCATTATATGATCGAAAAAGCCGGTTTCCTCAAGATTCCGGCTTTTCTTTTACGTAAGCGGGCAAAAAGTTGGCTTGTAATACTGCTTTTGCTGAATAAATCTTAATTTTGTTGAAAGGCATGTTTCAAACTATTTCTTGGATTTGTAGTGAGAATTGAATTTGCAGATATCAGAAATATACAGGAAGTTTGCATTAAGTAATTAGGGAATGTTAAAGCAAAGTTTACAGCAAAAGCTGCTTCAAAAACTATCACCTCTACAAATACAGGTGATCAAGCTGTTGGAAGTTCCGACCGCTCAGTTAGAGCAGCGCATAAAAAAGGAGTTGGAGGAGAATCCGGTGTTGGAGTTGGAGCGTGAGCAGCAGGACCCTGACAAAGATGAACCGGAAGTACGTGAAAAGGAATCGGAGCGGGATGAGCTCTCCATTGATGATTACATTCGCGATGAAGATATTCCGGCCTATAAATTGCAATCGCGTAATTTCTCTAAAGACGATAAACACGAAGACATACCATTTTCAACCGGAGCTACGTTTCATGAGCATTTAATTTCTCAATTAGGATTACGGATGATCAGTGAGCATCAACGTATGATTGCCGAATATATCATTGGAAATATTGATGAGGACGGTTATTTGCGGCGTGAGGTCGATGAAATCATTGATGATCTGGCGTTCTCTCAGAATATTGAGATTGATGAACGGGAAGCATTGGATATATTGGAGATTGTTCAGGATTTTGACCCACCTGGTGTGGGAGCACGTGATCTCCAGGAATGTCTTCTGTTACAGATGAAACGAAAGGATCGGTCGATTCCGGATGTGGAAAACGCCTTTCAGGTATTGCGTTATCACTTCGATGAGTTTACCCGTAAGCATTACGATAAGATTACCAAACGTCTGCACATTCAGGAGGACGAGCTGAAAGATGCCCTTGGCGAGATTTTAAAACTTAATCCAAAGCCGGGTAGTTCTTATAGTAATCCCATGACTAAAACGGTGCAGCACATTATTCCCGATTTTATTCTGGAACTCGAAGATGACGATAAATTTCAATTGACGCTGAATAATCGCAATGTACCTGAGTTGCGTATCAGCAATACATATGCGGATATGTTGGAGGATTACAGCACCAACAAAAAGAATCAGTCCCAGGATAAAAAGGACGCCGTTATGTTTGTCAAGCAAAAACTGGACTCTGCCAAATGGTTTATTGATGCCATCAAACAACGTCAGAATACCTTAATGTTGGTGATGGAAGCCATCCTGGACTATCAGCGCGAGTATTTTATTGAAGGCGATGAGATGCGCTTGCGGCCCATGATTCTGAAAGATATCGCGGATAAGACAAACCTGGACATATCCACCATTTCAAGGGTGTCCAACAGTAAATACATTCAAACACATTTTGGGATTTTTGCCTTGAAATATTTCTTTTCGGAAGGGATGCAAACGGATTCCGGTGAAGAAGTGAGTACGCGCGAGATAAAGATGATTTTGGAAGAGTGCATCGGTGCGGAGGATAAAAAGAAACCGCTGACCGATGATAAGCTGGCGCAAATATTAAAGGAGAAATCGTATAATATTGCCCGGCGCACGGTCGCTAAATATAGGGAGCAGCTTAATATTCCCGTTGCCCGTTTGCGAAAAGAATTGTAAAATTAGTATTGGCTAAATGCCGGTTGAAGCAACTCTTCGACCGGTTATAATATATAAAATAGAATGAGAGGTATTTCTCGGGTATTATCTTCCCTGTTGCATCCCTTGCTGATTCCCACTTTAGGTTTGTTTCTAATTTTCAATGTAGGTGGTCATTATTCCTTTCTACCGGTGGATCATCAACGCATTGTGTATTTAGTGGTGTTTTTGAGCACCTGCATCTTGCCATTAAGTCTGATTCCCCTCTTTTTAATGTTTAAAGTGATTAAGAGTGTGTATATGGAGGGACGCAGAGAGCGTCTGTTGCCTGTTTTTTTTAGTGGCCTCTTTTATTTCTTAGGTTACTTCTTTTTACGGCGCATTCCCATTGTACCCTCTTTCATTGAGGGGTTTATGCTGGCTACTTTGATGGCCATTTATGTAGCATTGATCATTACGTTCTTCTGGAAAATCAGCATGCACATGATTGGGATCGGTGGTCTGGCTGGCGCAATGATGGCACTGTCCTTTCGTTTTGGACTGGATTTGTGGCTGCTCTTTTCGGTGATTATCCTAGCTTCAGGTTTGTTGGGTGTGGCTCGTTTGCAGCTCAAAGCCCACTCTCCTTCGCAAGTTTACGTGGGCTTTGTCCTTGGTTTTCTAATTGTGTTCTCAGGAATATTTCTGAGTTGACAAATACTTAGTGCTTGCCAAGTAAGTTTTTCTCCAGATCCTTTGCCTTTTGCTCCAGAAATGGGATGGAGATACCCAGTATAAATCGCCATCTGGACCAATGTGCGGTTGCGAATTGATTATCATCAAAGACCACCTCACCACTTTTTTGTGGAAAATTAAGAGGCCTTTGTAAATGGCGGTCCATTGCTGCGTAGGTTGCTCCTGCAGTGATATCGGCAAATTTTGTTTTGTATAATATGCCACCGGCCCAGTGCATCATTTTAGTGCCTTTATCTATAATGCTTCCCTGCGGAACAAGTGCGGAATTGTCAATGGCCACACTGGCGTAACCATAAATTCCTTCCTTTAATAGTAATTCCATTCCTACCCCGTAATTAAAAACAGAAGAGCGTTCGGAATACATAGTGGTTTGCAAGACCTCGCCGGAACTTTGGCTTTCAAACAAGCCTGTCTGGAGTTGTGCATAGCGATTCACGGCAGTATAATATTCAGCACTGGCATGCAGGTTTAGTTTTTTAATAGTGTACCCCATGCCAAAACCAAAGCTCCAGGGTGACTGATGGATAGCATCCAGACCGGATTGATAGTTGGTCGTGTATCTGTTTTTGTTTTCCGTATCTGATGCCAGCCCGGTATAGATTTCCTCATAAGTGGTGGAGCCGTCTCCCTTTAGCTCAATCTTGGGTGTGGTGACGGTGATCCCTGCCCGGAAGGCGTCAAAATCCAGTGATAATCCAGCTTTCCAGATAATTCCATAGTGTTTGAAGGAGTAGTTATTGACTTTCGTGAGCGTGCTTACTCCATTTTGTGCATCCAACAGATAGAGGTTCATTTCGGATGTTTCACTTTGGCGTAGATTGGTGAAAAAGCCAGATAAACCAAAACTAACCCGGGAAGAAGGGGCATGTGCCCAGCTGGCACCGATCCACTCCTCTCTTAATTGTTTTCCCACAGTGATGTTGCCTTCAAAAAGTTCTTCGCCCGGGAGATCAGGAAAAATATCTCCTGTAGTCCCTTCGCGGGTCGTGAATGAGTTGTCTATGTTATCCCGGGTGAGAAACGCATAGGCAAATTGATGAGTTGGTAACCATTTAATCGAAAACGTACCAGCCACCAACGACGGGACTCCCCCAAAATCCTTACTTTTAAGATCTTTATTATTGCCAAGGGCATCTTCAATTCGAAGATTTTGGAGTTGATAGACTTTCGCACTGATCAAAAAAGTGGGATCTTTAATAACACCCAATCGGGAGGGATTGTAAAAAACTGCGCCTAAATCCTCCACACTTCCTATCACAGAACCGCCTAAGAGCATCGATTTAGTGCCATATTGTTCCGACCAGTAATGACCGTCTTGCGCAAAGAGGGTGCCATGCAGTATAATGAGGTAGGCAATGATAAGTTGTGTTACTTTTTTCATGGTTTCAGGTGTTAGTGAGCCGATCGTTTACTTAGCAGGCGTTGATACCATGCCAGAGGTTTAGTTAGTGGTTGTAGTTGGAGATACTTTTCCAAATCGATCTTCATTTCGTCTGCTTGTTGGTATCTGTTAAGGGTGCCTTCTTTCAAAATGCTTTCAATTTGTGGTGTCGGCAATAGACGAGGTGGTTTAGGAAAAGAGGCCTTTTGAGTGGCTTTATCCAATATGTTAAACAACGTCTCGTCCATTCGGGGTGGTTTTTTAATGGGATAGGTGAGTTGTAAATTTAGTAAAATTTCAGCATTGCAATCCTGGTAAGGCGGTTTCCCGGCGATGCACTCATACAAGGTAATTGCTAATGCAAATAAATCGGAGGTGAGATTGGTCAGATGCCCCTTGTTTAATAACTGCTCAGGCGGACTATAGACCAGGGCAAACGGCAGGCGTTGAGTGGGACATGGTAACAGCGAAGCTTGCTCAAAATCGATCAACACCGCATTTTTACCACGCCACTCATCTGGTAACTCATCTGCTTCATGGGGTATAATAATATTAGCCGGTTTTATGTCGCGGTGAATAATGCTCGCGCGGTGAAGAACGGCCAGACCTTCCAGTATTCGGATGGCCATATCGATAAACAGATTGGTTTTAACGCGGCGATAAATCGATCCCTTGTTTAAGATGGTTTTCAGATCTGTACCTGCATAATATTGACGAATTACATAGACGTGTTCCTGCTCCTGTATAATTTCTATATTTTTAGCCAGGGATGGATGGTCAATGGAAAGAAGTCGTTGCAGTACTTCCTGTTGATCAGCAATATTTTGTTTGAGTTTTTTTGCAGAGACCAAGAGTTGATCTTCTTCCCGATGGCCTTTGATGATACCACCAAATTTGCCTTTGCTTCCCTGGCTTTGGTTGAGTATATAGGTGCCGGTGTGTCCTTTTAGCGTGATCATTCAAGCAATTTAACAAATATATTTCAAAATATGGCAGTTGATTTTCGCTTTGTTATCTTACTCAACCATACCATTCTGATAACACACACCAGTGACTTGTTAGTACATACCAATCAGCTTTTCGCGTTAAAACTTCATCCGGCAGCGTGTTCCAGGCATTTCTTAATTTTAAAATAGCAGAGCTTAATGTTAAATTGACAGGAAATCACATTAAACTGTCTGACTTTTGCGTTGCCCGTTGAGCAGTTAACATTAAAAGTTTACCGGGCAAGGTTAACGGATCACTTGTAAATGCAAAAAATGTTTCCTGGAAGTGTGAACAGGCTAGTAGTATGTGCGAGTTCTTAAGGTTTACAAAAAAGAAAAAGCCGCTCCAAAATGGAACGGCTCATATCTTTTGAAAAAAGATGCAGAGTAGGATTACTCTCCCTGAGGCTCTTCAGTAGCTTCTTCGGCAGTCTCTTCTCCGGCAGCTTCAGCAGCAGCGGCTTTTGCAGCAGCTTCAGCTTCAGCAGCTAAATCAGCTTTTTGTTTGGCAATAGCATCAGCTCTTTCCTGATTTTTCCTAGTCTCTTGCTCCAAACGCTCTTTAGCAGCACTTGCCTCAATACCAGCTAGCTGGTCTTTTTTAGCTTGTACTTTACCTTCTTTCTCAGCTACCCAAGCATTGAAACGACGTTCAGCTTCAGCCTCATCGAAAGCACCTTTTTTAACACCTTCTAACAAGTGTTTTTTCATCATCACGCCCTTGTAGGACAAAATTGCTCTACAAGTATCTGTAGGTTGGGCACCATTGCCAAGCCATGTTAAGGCTTTGTCAAAGTTAAGGTCGATAGTAGCAGGATTCGTGTTAGGATTGTACGAGCCAATTCTTTCAATAAACCTGCCATCTCGTGGCGCCCTGCTATCAGCTACCACTATGTGGTAGTAAGCATACCTTTTGCGTCCGTGTCTTGCTAATCTAATTTTTACAGCCATTTTGACTTTAAATTAATTTGTTAAACAACCTACGATTATAAAAATTCGCGGCTGCAAATATACAGGTTATTTGCTGAATAATAAATTAAAAGCTTAAAAATATCATTTCCAATTCATAGTGATGCATTCCTTTTAGCGGGTGGGAACCAATTTGATTAATGGACGTTCTCTTTTAGGCAATAATGATAACTTTGCCCATCCGTTTTATTATAATCCGCTGTTGAATGTTTTTAGTCTTTGATACCGAAACCACAGGTTTACCCAAAAAGTGGAAAGCACCTCTGAATGATTTTGATAATTGGCCCCGAATGGTACAGTTGGCTTGGCAATGTCACGATTTACAGGGGAATTTATTGTTTGCCAAAAATCATGTGATCTTTCCCGAAGGCTATACCATTCCCGATGAAGTGGTGAATGTACATGGTATTACCACCGAAATTGCAAGGGAGCAAGGGATTCCATTGCGGGAAGCATTGGAAGACTTTATAGCCGATGTCAAGCAATCAAAATTTGTGATTGGTCACAACATAGAGTTTGATATCAATATTGTGGGGTGTGAGCTATTGAGGTGCGAGATGGAGGAGATCATGACCAGCGCTCCTCAATTGTGTACCAAAATTGAAAGTACGGAGTTTTGTGCCATTGTCAATAAACGGGGCGGATTAAAATGGCCGACACTGACGGAATTGCATCTGAAGCTGTTTGGGGTGCCTTTTCAGGAGGCGCACAATGCGGCAGCTGATGTGGAAGCTACTACACGCTGCTTCCTGGAGTTGATTCGGGTAGGTGGTATCTCAGGGCAGCGTTTGCAAATGACGGATCAGGCCATCGAAGCTTTTCGACAAAATAATCCGGATGTCATTCAACCCGCCGGCATTGAGTTTGAGTCTTTCAAGGTCAATGAATTTCACGATATATCCATTGAGGAGGAAGAGAAGAAGTTGGCTCAAGCGGCGGCTAAGGCAGATAAAATGCCGTTTGTGCATTTGCATGTGCACTCTCAATATTCCATTCTGGATGGTGCTGCCAAAACAGCTGCCATTGCCGCCAAGGCCAAGGAGGATGGCATGCCTGCCGTGGCACTGACAGATCATGGGGGGATGTTCGGCATCAAAGAGTTTCATGTGGCCTGTAAAAAGGCTGAGATCAAACCCATTTTGGGGGTAGAGGCCTATGTGGCTCGTCGTGGCCATTTGCGTAAGGATGATAAAACCGATGCCTCGGGTCATCACCTGATCTTATTAGCAAAGAATGAAATAGGTTACCGCAACCTGATAAAATTGACCTCCATCGCCCATACCGAAGGGATGTATTATAAACCCCGGATCGACAAAGAGTTGTTGGAGAAGTATCACGAAGGCATGATTGCCAGTAGTGCGTGTTTGGGTGGCGAGGTGTCGCAGCACATTATGAATGGTAATTTTGAAAAAGCAAAAGAAACCATTTTGTGGTATAAGAATATCTTTGGCGATGATTATTACCTGGAAATGCAGCGGCACAAAACGGATGATCCTCGCCTGCGAGCTGATGTATGGGAAAATCAAGTGAAGGTGAATAAAGTGATTCGGGAACTCGCCCAAGAATTAGATGTTAAAATCATTGCCACCAATGACAGTCACTTTGTGAGTCGTGAAGATGCCGAAGCCCACGATGTGTTGGTGTGTTTGAGTACCGGCCGGGATTATGATGATCCCACCCGGATGCGCTATACCCGTGAAGAGTGGTTTAAGACCACTCAGGAAATGAATGAATTGTTTGCCGATGTGCCGGAAGCCCTTGCTAATACAGCCGAAATAGCTGAAAAGGTGGAGTTTTATGAATTGGACTCTGCACCGATTATGCCCGATTTTCCTTTGCCGGAAGGTTTTGATTCAGAGGCTGATTATTTACGCCACTTAACCATTGAAGGTGCAAAAAAACGATATGGTGATCCCATCCCACCAGATTACCTGGAACGGATTAATTTTGAGTTGGAGACCATTATAAATATGGGATTCCCTGGTTACTTCCTCATCACGCAGGATTTTATTAACTGGGCCAAAGATAATGGCGTATTGGTAGGACCTGGGCGGGGGTCGGCGGCTGGTGCTGCGGTAGCTTATTGTACAGGGATTACCAATGTGGATCCTATCAAGTATGACTTGCTGTTTGAGCGTTTTTTGAATCCCGATCGTGTGTCCATGCCCGATGTGGATATCGACTTTGATGATGACGGCCGTCAGGCGGTATTGGACTACGTGACTGAAAAGTATGGGCAGGATAAGGTGGCACACATCTGTACTTTTGGAACCATGGCCACCAAGAGTTCCATCAAAGATGTGGCAAGGGTACTACGCCTGGATTTATCTGAAGCCAACCGCCTGGCTAAAATGGTGCCGGAAGCACCGAAAATGAACTTTAAAAAAGCTTACAAGGAAGAGCCGGAGTTACTGAAAGAGAAAGATTCGCCCAACCCGCTTATTGCCAAAACCATTAAGTTGGCCGAAGCGCTGGAAGGTTCTGTGCGACAAACGGGGGTGCATGCCTGTGGAATTCTGATTGGTAAGAATCCATTGGATCAGCACCTACCCGTTATGCCAACCAAGGGTGAGGATTTGCTGACCACCCAATACGATGGTCGTTTTGTGGAGGATATTGGCTTGTTGAAGATGGACTTCCTGGGCTTGAAGACCTTGTCCATTATTAAGGAGGTACTGGGTAATATCAAACTTTCTAAAGGCATTGATATAGATATAAACACGGTACCTCTTGAAGATGAAACGACCTTTCAATTATTTAGTCGGGGAGAAACCACTGCGATCTTCCAGTTTGAATCACCGGGGATGAAAAAGCACTTGCGGGCGCTCCAGCCTAACCGCTTTGAAGATCTGGTGGCCATGAACGCGCTCTATCGGCCCGGCCCGATGGAATACATCCCCTCCTTTATTGCCCGTAAACATGGACGGGAAGAGATTGAATATGATCACCCCATGATGGAGCCATACCTGAAAGATACCTATGGGATTACCGTGTATCAGGAGCAGGTGATGCTTCAGTCGCGGGCCTTGGGTGGTTTTACCCGGGGCGATTCAGATTCCTTGCGGAAGGCCATGGGTAAGAAAATCATTGCCATGATGGATAAACTCAAGGAGAAGTTTATCAAAGGATGCCTCGAAGGAGAGGAATTCATGGCCGGGTGTAAAGATTCACCGAAAAAACCCGCAGACTTAATTGATAAGATTTGGGGCGATTGGGAAGCCTTTGCCAGTTATGCCTTTAACAAGTCGCACTCCGTGTGTTATGCATACATAGCGTATCAGACGGGGTATCTGAAAGCGCATTATCCGGCTGAATTCATGGCGGGTGTACTCAGTCGCAACCTGAGTGATATTACCAAGATCACCAACTTTATGGAAGAGTGTCGCAACATGGGAATGGCTGTGTTGGGACCGGATGTAAATGAAAGTTATCGGAAGTTCACCGTAAATAAAGAAGGGGCGATACGGTTTGGAATGGCTGGTATAAAAGGCGTTGGTGAAGGTGCCGTAGAGGCCATTATCAATGAACGGGATAAAAACGGCCCCTTTAAGGATATTTTTGATTTTGTGGAACGTCTCCCCTTAACCACCGTGAATAAAAAGAACCTGGAGGCTTTGGCCTATGCCGGGGCATTTGACAATGTGGGTAATTATCACCGGGCCCAGTTTTTTGCGTCGCTACCCAATGAGGATACCGTGTTCATTGAGAATATTATTCGGTATGGGAATAAATATCAACTGGATAAGGCAAGTACTCAAAACTCCCTCTTTGGTGCATTGGATGGAGGAATAGAAATTAAAAAGCCGGACATTCCCTTCTGTGAAAAGTTTTCTACCATTGAAGCGCTTAATAAAGAGAAGGAATACATTGGGATTTATTTGTCCGCTCATCCTCTGGATGATTACCGCTTGGAGTTAAATAATTTTATCAGCACCCCCCTCAAGAATCTGGAAAATCTGGATGCCCTTAAAGGAAGGGATGTATCCATGGGAGGTATGGTGGTTGGAGTTCGTATGGGGACGACGAAAAAGGGGAATCCTTTTGCGATCATGACCATGGAGGATTATTCCGGATCCTTTGAATTTGCTTTCTTTGGAACCGATTACACCGACCATCTGCCTTTTTTGCAGGAAGGATTCTTTTTGATGATTAAAGGAAAGGTCCAACCCAAGCGATATAACCAGGAGGAGATGGAGGTGAAGATTCATCACATTTCCTTTTTGAGCGAATTGCGGGACAATCTGGTGACATCGGTGACATTGAAAGTGCCCATTTCGGCCATCACCTCTGAATTGGTTACAGAGTTGGCTGATATTTCGCAATCAGAAGAAGGAAAAGTCATCTTGAAATTCGTAATTTTTGACGCTGAGACAAAAAACTCGGTACAACTTTTGTCGCGCACTATGCGGTTGAACCTCACGGATGACTTTATTAAATACATTGAGGAACACCCCGAAATATCGATGAGTCTGGGATAATTATTTGAAGGAACTCTTTGAAATCCTTCACGCTAATATGAAAAAAAGTGTAAATTTGGATGTGTCGAAGGTTTTTTTGATACCTTTGTTCGGGCACTCTCGATAATTAGTTGAAAATATTAATATTATTTAAGTAAAAAAGATTTGCTATGTTGATCGAAGTTACTGATGCCAATTTTGAAGAGGTAGTATTGAATTCAGATAAACCTGTATTGGTTGATTTCTGGGCTGAATGGTGTGGACCATGTCGCATGGTGACGCCTATTGTAAAAGAATTGGCAGAAGAGTACGGCGATAAAGCCGTGATTACTAAAATGGATGTAGATAGTAACCCTGGAACATCTGTGAAGTTTGGTATTCGTAATATTCCTACAATCCTGTTCTTTAAGAATGGTGAAGTAGTTGATAAACAAGTTGGAGCAGTTCCAAAAACAATCCTGGCTTCAAAATTGGATGCTATTTTGTAAGCTTTGTATAAGACATTTTAGGGCTGTCAACTATTTTGCTGACAGCCTTTTTTATATCCCTAATAAAAACTATCCCAATTAATTTTATTATGAAACAAGTTTTAATGCTTAGTCTGGTCGTGTTGATTGGACTATCGGGGTGCCAATTTTTTGGCCCGCAAAAAAAAGTGGTGTCTCATGGACAAGCGAAAAATGACAGTACCATTGTAAAATCAAAACACTTTAATGATGATCCCAACTCGCCTGTTGAATGGGAAGTAGGAATGAAAAAAACACCGGAAGGTACGTATGTGCGTCATGGTGAAAGTGTGAGGTATACCAAATCCGGGGCGCTTGCTGAAAAATTGTATTATAATAACAATAAGAAAGAAGGCGTGCGACTTACTTATCATTCTACCGGTAAAGTATATAAAGAGCAACCTTATGTCAATGGACGGTTGGATGGAATCTGTAAGAGATACGATAGAGACGGAAATATCACTGCGGAGTATCCGTATAAAAATGGATTAGCGGGTGTCGGACTCATCGAATATACCAATTTGGGAAAAACGCGACCCGTGCCAACCATTAGTATCCAAAAAGTAGATAATATTAAGGCCAACAGTACCTATAGTTTGAAATTGTCATTAACCGGTGATGGTGCAGAGCGCATTAAGTCGGTGGAGTTCTATGAAGGTAAGTTAGTGGAAGGGAAATATTATCATAAAAATCTGACCCCATTAAAACAATTATCTTCTAAAAAAGGGGAGTTAGTGATTAATGTGCCGAAAGGCTTTCAAGTTAATAAAGAGCTCAATATTATCGCAGTTGCAAAAACCAGCAGTGGTTTACAACTGATTGTTCAAAAGCCTGCATCCGTTAATGTGAGAGGTGTATAGGAAGGGTTTGAGAATTTTGTAAGAAATTTATATAGAAAGGGATGGCTCAGCAAGAGTCCTCCCTTTTCTAATTTTGCTATTTATTTTTTTAACCTAATATCATTCCAACAATAGTGGCTGATAAAAGTGAGGCTAGTGTTCCAGCCAATAGGGCGCGCATCCCGAACTGTGATAATAGGACACGTTTTTTTGGCGCCAGTGATCCAATGCCTCCAATCTGAATGCCGATAGATGCAAAATTGGCAAATCCGCACAAGATGTAGGTGGCCATGATAATGGATTTATTACTGGTGAAGGCACTTGCTTCTTTTAAATCAGCAAGACTCACGTAACCAATGAATTCAGTCATGATTAATTTCTCTCCTAATACACGACCAACCAGATCAATGTCTTGGGCAGGAACGCCTATCAACCACATAATGGGCGCAAAGGCATAACCTAAGATGAATTGCAAGGATAGTTCTTTGTATTCACCTCCCGTCAGGCTGGTAATGGATTCGTTCAGCGTGGTCCAGTCTCCAATTTTCAGGAAAATGTAATTAATCATCGCAATAAAGGCGATGAATACCAAAAGCATACCGGCTACGTTAATTGCCAGTTTAATACCTTCAGTTGTTCCGTTAGAAATCGCATCCAATACATTTTTACCGATTCGTTCTTTGCTGACTTCAACATCTTTTTGAATGGTTTCTGTTTGAGGAATTAATATCTTGGAGATGACAACCACGCCTGGTGCAGCCATGATAGAGGCTGCTAAAAGGTGTTTGGCGTAGATTAATTCCTGTGCCGGATCACCTCCGCCCAATACTTTTATATAAACGGCCAGAACACCGCCGGCTAGTGTGGCCATCCCACCGGCCATGACCAAAAGTATCTCGGATCGATTCATTTTTTCCAAATAGGCTTTTATCATTAAGGGCGACTCGGTTTGTCCTAAAAAGATATTACCAGCCACAGATAAACTTTCGGCACCGGAAAGGCGAAGCAATTTTGTCAGGGCCAGGGCTAGCACGTATACTACTTTTTGGATGATTCCAAAATAGAATAATACACTGGTAAGTGCTGAGAAAAATATTATGGTTGGTAAAATGGTGATGGCAAAGTTAATCAGGGGTGATTCAATCACACCACTTCCGAAGCTTTTAAATAGAAATCCTGTTCCAGCCTCAGTGAAGCCCAATACCTTAACAAATATTTTTCCGATGAAGTCAAAGAAGTACTGTACAAAGGGCACATACAGAATGGATAAGGCTAATACTAATTGGATGGCGAGCCCGGTCGCTACAACTTTCCAGGAGATGGCTTTACGATTGGTACTAAATAACCAGGCAATGGCCACGATGACAACCATGCCAAGCATGCCTCTCAATATATTTAAAAAGCTAAATCCGGATGGTGCGGTGCTGACTAATTGTTGGACGGTATCAGGAGCCTGAGCCATAATAAGCTGTCCGGCTATTATGGCAGATAAGGTTAGAATAAGTTTCTTCATGTGTGTCTGTTAAAAATATAGCGGTACAATATTGCAGAAATTAGTTCAATCTGCAAAGCACATGAAGAATAGTATTCATAATTTATTAAAACTATTCCCTCGAATTTATCTCGTCGCGGATGTTGGAAGCTCTCTCATAGTCTTCGTCCTCAATGGCTTCCTGAAGTAGTTTTTTTAATTCATCGACTGTTTTACTGCTGTATTTTGTACTGTCTGGTCGAGAAGTTAACGTGGCTTTTTCCTCTTCTTCTTTTTTATCGAAGTCCAGTACAATTCCTGCTTTGTCAATGATTTCTTCGTAGGTGTAAATTGGGCAGCTGAAGCGCAGTGCTAAGGCCACCGCATCCGAAGTGCGCGAATCGATGTTTACGATTTCGTCGTCTTTTTTGCAAACCAGTTCGGAATAGAAAATACCTTCTTCCAGTTTGTATATGATGACTTCGGTAATTTCAATGCCAAAAGTCTTGGAAAAATTCAGAAACAGATCATGTGTCAGGGGGCGCGGCGGTTCCAGTCCCTCCAGTTTAATGGCTATCGATTGAGCCTCAACGCCACCTATGATAATGGGGATACGACGTTCGCCTTCTTCCTCTGATAATACCAGTGCATAAGCACCAGACTGTGTCTGACTGTATGATAAACCAAGAATGTTAAGCTTGATCTTATTTTTGCTCATAATCGCCTGTTACATCTTCTGCTTTCCCTGAACAAGGAGCAATGGATTAAAAATGTGTGTCCTGCTATTTCTTTAAAATAACACCTTGTAAACAAATATAGTGAATACTTTCCAAGAATCAGATTTTTCAGACTGAAATAATCCGGCTCATGATTTGTTCGTTTCTGGCTAAAAAACTAATTTTCAACCCAAGTGAGTGTGATTTTGTTTGTGGGAAAAATATTTTTTTTCTACTTTTGCACTCCATTGAATTCCGTGGGGTAGAACAAGAGACTTTTAGCCGAGTCCACCTCCGGGAGCAAACCATAAAATATTGGTGACATGTACGCAATTGTTGATATTGCTGGACAGCAGTTCAAAGTAGAAAAAGAGAGAAAAATTTTTGTGCACCGTTTGAGTGCCAACGAAGGTGACACTGTTGAGTTCGAGAAAGTACTTTTGACTGAACATGAAGGAGACGTTAAGATTGGCGCTCCGGTATTGGAAGGTGCAAAAGTAACTGCGAAAGTTTTGTCGCATGTAAAAGGCGATAAAGTAATCGTATTTAAAAAGAAAAGACGTAAAGGTTACAAGAAGAAAAACGGACATCGTCAGTTCTTTACTCAAATTCAGATTGAAGAAATCCAAGGTTGATAACTCAAAAAAATTAAAATAAGATGGCACATAAAAAAGGCGTCGGTAGTTCCAAGAACGGTAGAGAATCAGAAAGTAAACGACTTGGAGTGAAAATTTTTGGCGGTCAAACAGCCAAAGCAGGTAATATTCTTGTGAGACAACGTGGAACGCAGCATCACCCAGGTGATAATGTGGGAATCGGTAAAGATCACACCTTATTTGCTTTGATTAACGGTACTGTCGAATTTCGTAAGAAAAGAAATGACAGGTCTTATGTATCAGTAAAGCCTTACGCAGCTGAATAAGATCATTGAAAACACTATAAAATCTCCTGATTTTGTTACTTTCGTAATGATTTCAGGAGTTTTTTTTTACCCTATATTAATAGAAGGCACATGTTGACGCTAAAATTCATTCAGGACAATAAGGATGAAGTCATCCAGAGACTGAAGACTAAAAACTTTGATGCAACTACTATCGTTGAGGAGATTATCACCTTTGATATCAACCGACGTCAAACCCAAATTGAGCTCGAATCACTTCAGTCGGAGATGAATAATCTTTCCAAAGAAATTGGACAATTATTTAAGACGGGGAAAGCGGAAGAGGCCAATCAGGCGAAAGCTCGGACCGGTGAAATAAAAGAGCAGATTAAAGAGTTGACTGTTAAAATGGAGGATATTACCTCTGCTTTGCAGGAGCAGTTGGTGTTGTTGCCAAATTTACCACACGTATCGGTAACAGCCGGTAAGGGTGAGGATGATAATGAAATTGTGGCAGAAGGCGGTGAAATGCCTCAACTGCATGATGCTGTTCCGCATTGGGATTTAATTAAGAAATATGACCTGATTGATTTTGAATTGGGTACAAAGATTACAGGTGCCGGCTTTCCGGTGTATAAAGGTAAAGGGGCTCGCCTGCAACGTGCTTTGATTAATTTCTTTTTGGATGAGGCTGATAAGGCCGGATATTTGGAAGTACTACCGCCACTTTTGGTGAATGAAGCTTCCGGCTTTGGAACGGGTCAGTTACCCGATAAGGAAGGGCAGATGTATCATGCTACTGCTGATAATTTGTATTTGATACCAACCGCAGAGGTGCCGGTGACCAATATCTATCGCGATGTCATTTTAAAAGGGTCTGAACTGCCTGTAAAAAACTGTGCTTATTCGGCTTGTTTCCGTCGTGAGGCTGGATCTTGGGGAGCGCACGTACGAGGCTTAAACCGCCTGCATCAATTCGATAAAGTGGAGATTGTTCAAGTGGCACACCCTGACCAATCTTATGAAGTATTGGAGCAGATGGTAGCACATGTGCAGTCGTTGGTTGAAAAGTTGGAGTTGCCATGGCGTAAACTGCGTTTGTGTGGTGGTGATATCAGTTTTACTTCTGCCTTAACTTATGATTTTGAGGTGTATTCAGCTGCTCAGGAACGTTGGTTGGAAGTGAGTTCGGTATCCAACTTTGAAAGTTACCAGGCCAATCGTTTGAAGTTACGGTTTAAGGATGATGGTGAAAAGAAAACCCAATTGGCTCATACCTTAAATGGGAGTGCGCTGGCGTTGCCACGCATCATGGCAGCGTTGTTGGAGAATAATCAAACTGCTGATGGCATCCGTATTCCCGACGTTTTGGTGCCATATACTGGATTCGATATCATTAAGTAATTTATTTCAACCGGGGATGATGGTTTCACTTGCCATCATCCTGTGATATTTTATATATGTTCATTTTTAATACCACGTTTTCAGTTGAAAACAATAGTATTTCTGATTGGAAAGAGTGGATGCAGCGAAACTTTATTCCCACGTTTTCCGAGTTATTACCTGATCTTCGCATTGAGCTGTTTGAGCTGATGGCTGTTGTACATCAGGATTCCACAAATTTTTCCTGTATGATGCGTTGCGCCAATCCGGAAGAATTGGAAATTATTAACAAGTATGCCAATATCTTGATGGATAATTTGAAGGGTTCCTTTGGGGAAAAATGCTTGCATTTTAGTTCCATTTTGAAAGAAATGGAGTTGAATTGAATAAAGACCGCATCATATTAGGAATTGATCCCGGTACTACCGTCATGGGGTATGGGTTACTTAAAGTGACCAATAATAAAGCTGAAATGATGGCCCTTGGAGTACTGGAGCTGCATAAATACGGGGATCATTACCTTAAGCTTCAAAAGATTTTTGAACGGGTGGTGCAATTGATAGATAGTTATCATCCGGATGAGTTGGCTATTGAAGCACCTTTTTATGGAAAAAATGTGCAATCGATGCTAAAATTGGGCAGGGCACAAGGGGTCGCCATGGCAGCTGCGTTATCTCGTTCGATGCCTATTTTTGAATATGCCCCGTTGCGCATCAAGCAAGCTATTACGGGGAATGGGCGCGCCTCAAAGGAACAGGTGGCGCTACTGTTACAGCATCTGCTCAAACTAAAAGAGATGCCCGCGTATCTGGATGCAACTGATGGTTTGGCTGCTGCCTATTGTCATTTCCTTCAGAATCAGAAGTTGAATGTGGGGAGCGGCGTAAAAAGCTGGAAGGAATTTATCAATAAAAATCCAGGACGACTCAAAAATAAATAGATAAAAAAAGAGCTGCTTGATTCAAGCAGCTCTTTTTTTACCTGGTACCAGGTTATGTTGTTAGAGTTCTTGTCGAATGCGATCAGCAATCGCCGCAAACTCATCGTTAGTAAGTTTTAATTTTGGATTGGTGAAATTAACATCTGCCTCACTTTGCATGGGAATCAGATGAATATGGGCATGCGGCACTTCCAGTCCCAAAACAACAACACCAATGCGTTGGCAGGAAATCGCTTTTTTCATGGCCACAGCAATCTTCTTGGCAAAAACAGTCATGCCAGCTAATAAGTCATCTTCCAGATCAAACAGATAGTCCGTTTCTTGTTTCGGGATCACCAATAAATGTCCTTTGGCTAAGGGATGGATATCTAAAAAGGCATAATACTTGTCGTCTTCTGCAATTTTATAAGAAGGGATTTCTCCGTTGACTATTTTGGTGAAAATGGTGGCCATGGTTTATACTTTACGATTATGACTTAGAGAGAGATGTCAATGATTTCAAACGTCATCATACCGGATGGTACTTTTATCTCTACCTGGTCGCCCACAACTTTGCCAAGTAAGCCTTTGGCAATTGGGGTAGAGATTGAGATTTTACCGGCTTTCAAGTCAGCTTCACTTTCGGGCACCAGCGTATAAGTCATCGTCGCTGCATTCTTAAGGTTTTTAATCTTCACCTTATTAAGCAACTGAACCTTCGACGTGTCAATTTTTGATTCGTCTATTATCCGGCTGTTAGCGAGGGTATCTTTGAGCTTTGCAATACGCATCTCTAATAAACCTTGAGCTTCCTTGGCTGCATCATATTCGGCATTTTCCGACAGGTCACCTTTATCTCGCGCTTCAGCAATTTGTTTTGAAATGGAAGGGCGCTCGAAGGTTTCCAACTGATGAATTTCTTCTTTTAATTTCTTTAATCCAGCCTCTGTAATATATTTAATACTTGACATCTTATTCCTCCTGTAATTATTTATGGATTAGTCCAAAAAATAAAAGAATCCCGCTAAGTCCGGAACTCTTTAACGCAAATATATGAAAGTTTAAAGTGAATTCAAAGAGAGTAAATAGCTGTTTAAATGATAAAATAAATCTATTTACAAAATAATTATTGATAAGGGCGTTTTAAGATTTCAGAGTAAATGACCGCCTGACGTAAATCAATCCCTTCTTCGAATAAATCAGTGGGTGCTGATGTTTCATCGAGATCAATAACTTCTAATGGTTTCGTCAGTCTGTGTGGAATTCGAGAAATGATTGTTTGACGTCCGGTTACCGGCTCGGTTTTCTGCACCGAAGGCTCGGTCGCAGGTTGTGGCCTTGGTTGCCGGGGCTTGAACAAGTCGCGTAAATCCTGAATGATGGGTTCTTCCTCCATTGGTTCAAAGGGATCCGGTTCAGTATCCATGGGTACTGACGGCCGTTTTTTGGCTTGGTTGGATTTTTTAATCACACTAAATACCAAGGCTGCCAACATGGCCAGAACATATAAAATATCACCAAAATCGTCCATGATTACTTTTTATTTAATCTCTAAAATTAACTTTCGGTAGATGAAAGTCAAAATATTTTTGAACTTTTTTCTTTATTCTTCTATTTCTGTCTACTTTTCAGCAGGATCTATTATTTTTGGAGTGAGGCGTGATACTATTTGACGGGGGATAAACGTTTGAACGAAGTAAAGCAAGGTAGCATGTGGAAATTAGTTGTGGCGAGTGTGATGCTTGTATTAGCAGGGAGTTGTAAAAATGACAGTTTGGATATTATACCGAATGTGCGTTTTACTGCACAGATCAATCTGGATGATCCGGAATATTCAGGATCCAATACGTTTATTGTCGAACCCGATGGATTGAATCTCCGAATTGGTATCAATGGAGTGGCTGTTTTTCGCTCCTCACCTGAGGAGTATTATGCCTTTGATCTCATGTGTACCCATGTACATGAGAAGTCGGGTTATTTCTTTGTGGAACGAATGGACAAGGAGGATTTTACCTTGAAATGTCCGGAGTGTGGGTCCGAATTTTTAATCATCACAGAATATGGCAGTGTAACAAAAGGACCTGCCACATGGCCCTTAAAGAAGTACAAAACAAGTGTAAGTGGCTATTTCTTGCGGATTTGGAATTAAAAAAAAGCGAGAAAAAAAACGGCCCATCCAGGCGATGAGCCGTTTTTTTATGCTGCTAACTTTATTTCTAGTAACGGTAGTGTTCCGGCTTGTAAGGACCTTCTGCTTTGATTCCCAAATAAGCGGCTTGTTCAGGTGTTAAAGTCGTTAATTTAACGCCTAATTTGGCCAGGTGCAAGCGGGCTACCTCTTCGTCCAAATGCTTCGGTAGCGTGTAAACACCCACCTGGTAATCGTTTTTCCAAAGCTCCAGCTGTGCCAGAGTCTGGTTGGTGAATGAATTACTCATCACAAAACTCGGATGCCCTGTTGCATTTCCTAGGTTTACCAAACGACCGCGTGACAACAGAATAATACCATGTCCGTCAGGGAAAATGAAATGATCTACCTGTGGTTTGATATTGATTTCTTTGATACCCGGATATTTCTCCAGTTTCTCCACCTGAATCTCATTATCGAAGTGGCCAATGTTACACACGATGGTTTGATCTTTCATTTGCTCCATGTGCTCTACAGTGATGATGTCTTTGTTACCGGTAGTGGTCACATAAATATCACCTTCGGCCAATGTGCTTTCAAGGGTTGTTACTTCATATCCTTCCATGGCTGCCTGTAAGGCACAAATCGGATCAATCTCAGTCACAATCACACGCGCTCCAAAGCCACGCATGCTTTGCGCACAGCCTTTCCCCACATCCCCGTAACCACAGATGATAACGGTTTTTCCAGCCACCATCACATCGGTTCCGCGTTTGATACCATCAGCCAAACTTTCGCGACAGCCATACAGGTTGTCAAATTTCGACTTGGTCACCGAATCATTCACGTTGATGGCAGGGAATAACAACTCGCCGCGTTCCATCATCTGGTACAAACGGTGTACACCAGTGGTGGTCTCTTCGCTGATGCCTTTAATGCCTTTGGCCACATTGGTCCAGCGTTGTGGATCTGCTTCAAAAGTTTTTTTCACCAAGGCCATCAATTCACGGAAATCTTCACCTTCGTGGCTGTAATCTGCCTCCAGGATGGATTTATCGGTTAATGCCTGGGCTCCTTTGTGGATGAAAAGTGTAGCATCTCCACCATCGTCTACAATCATGTCAGGTCCCAAACCGTTGCCGAAGTCCAGGGCACGTTCGGTACACCACCAATATTCTTCTAGTGTTTCACCTTTCCAGGCAAAAACAGGAACTCCTGCTTGAGCAATGGCTGCTGCCGCATGATCCTGCGTACTGTATATGTTACAACTACACCATCTGACATCTGCACCTAACTCCACCAATGTCTCAATTAAAACAGCTGTTTGAATGGTCATGTGTAAAGAGCCCATCACCCGGGCGCCTTTCAATGGTTTTTCCTGACCATATTTTTCACGAAGGGCCATTAAACCCGGCATCTCTTTCTCAGCTATCTCAATCTCTTTCCGTCCATAATCAGCTAATGTGATGTCATGGATTTTATAATCAACCTGATTTGTTATCGTTTCTGACATTGTACTACGATTTTTTAATTTACTTACAAAAGTATGAAACCATTATGGATTTTGGCAAGATAAAAGGTAAAACAATTGTGCAAAAAAGGTTTAACCTTTTTGGGCGCAGGGTTTAACCTTTTTCATGGCAGGGTTTAAGCCTATTGATGGAAAGGTTTAACCTTTACCTATTAAAGGCTTATCCTTTTTAGATTTTTGGTGCTGTGGCTGATACCGAATGAAGGACCTTAATGGGTATCAGCCTTGTAATTTGCCAGTAGCTGACGTATTTGTTGCTCGTCGGTTTTCAATTGTTGTTTTAGCGCTTCCAGGTTCACAAACTTTTGCTCATCGCGTACCCGGGTCACAAATTCCACTTCAACTTCTTCTGAATAGATGTCGTGATTAAAGTCAAAAATATGCACTTCCAGGGAGCGATGGTCCACATTGTGACTGATGGTGGGGCGGTAACCAATGTTTAACATCCCACCGTATTGCTTGCCTTCTGTGCGGATGAAACAGGCATACACGCCATCGGGTGGAATAAGTTTGTAGGGTTCCTCCACATGAATGTTCGCAGTGGGATAGCCAATGCGTCGTCCCAGTTGTTGCCCTCCCACCACACGGCCGGTGACTGTAAAATGATACCCCAGAATTTTGTTGGCATTGGGTATGTCACCTTTCAGCAGATGCAGACGGATATCCGATGAACTGGTCTGGAGTCCTTCTGTTAAAACAGCCTCTACCATGGAAATGGTAAAACCATGTTGGGCAGCGAACGCCTGGTATTCTTCAAAGCTGTGTAGGCGCCCTTTTCCAAATCGATGGTTGAAACCGACGAGTAAGTGTTTAATGCCTATCTGATCTACCAGGAATTGTTTGATGAATTCTTCAGCTGTAAGGTTGGCCAATTCGGGCGTAAAGGGAATGAGTAGCAAATGATCGATGCCCAGTTGGCTAAATCGTTTGGTCCGTTCTTCAGGGGATGTTAAAAAGCGCAATTTATCGGCATCCTGCTGCAATACCATGCGGGGATGTGGCCAGAATGTAATTACCACGGCTTCTCCATCCAGATTCTTTGCTTTTTGTATCAGTTGACTGAGCAATTGACGGTGACCGGTATGGACCCCATCAAACATGCCAATGGTGACCACTGCATTATGAGCTTTAAATGTAGATAAATCCGAATGTACCTTCACAGTCTGCTTTTGCGCAAAAATAGAAAAAAATGAGCACTTTTCAGGCTTGCTTTTGAGGGATGTGCCATGTCTCTGGTGTTCTTGGACCGTTTTAATTCAAATGAACAGGGATGGCGTGTGCCCGGATCCTTTGGATTTTCTTATTTTTGTTCAAACGGCAATTTATATGAAAAATTACTTTTCCCTCATTGGACTGATTGTTTTACTGGGCTGTACTCAGAAACGTCAAATCCCGCCTTACCTCCTGGTTGAATTGGATAAACCGGACGTTTCATCCATCCATTTGCAGTATTTGACCAGCCATTTTGAGGCCTTTGATACGGCTGTGGTCACTAAAAACGGCTTGTGGGAATTCACCACAGACAGTGTGCCGGCTGGATTTTATCAGTTGGTGGTGGATGGGCAACCTCGACTCCGATTGGTATTGAGTGATGGCGCACCCGCCCGTATTGCCATTAAAGGAACTAATTCCCCGGTTCGTATTGTTGGATCGGCTGAAGCCAAAGCTCTACAGGAAATAGAGATACAGGTAGCGCAATTGACAACGGAGATCACAACGGTAACGGCTGCTTTTTCGGATTCGCTGCCGACCGATCGGTTTTATCATGTGAAGGATTCGTTACTGGACCAGATTACCCATCTGAAAACCAATTGCCGGACAAAGTTAGAGGACCTTTATCGAAGTCATTCCCAATCACTGGTTCAGCTGGCCATTTTGTATCAGCAAGCCGGTAACCATTCCTTGTTTGACCCCCTGCAAGATGCATCTTTTTATTATTCCACCGATAGTGTATTAATGCAACGCTACCCGGATTATCAACCGGTTGTTGATTTTCATCAGCGGGTGGATTCCCTGCGGCAGTTGAAGCGAATGGTTGATCGCACTTCTGCCGGTAACAAGATGCCTGTTTTTGAACTGCCTAATGCCTGGGGCGAAAAGATATCCTACGCCGGATACCAAGATCGAAATACCTTGATTGTGGCTTGGTCATCGACCTCCGATGCCTCCCGCTTGGTGACAGGCGATCTGTGGCACCTGACGCGCACCCTCCGTCAACAAGGATTGGAGATGATGATGATTTCGCTGGATACAGATGCTGCTGCCTGGAAAAGCGCCATACGTGATGATCGGCTTCCCTTTGTGCATCTGGCCGATTTAGAAGGGATGGCATCGCCCATCGTGAACCAATTGGGAATAACCCATCAACCATTGTTTTGGGTAGTGGATTCGGCAGGGATTATTCAGAAGCGCACCACGGAGGTGACGGAAGCCCTGAATGCCCTCTCATTGATAATGAAAAATTAATCCTATATTTGAGCGAAATAAGTGAGATTAGCCCAATATCCTAAGTCTTTAGAAATAATTTTGAAATGAGAATGAAGCAAAGTTTTTTTATTTTTTTAATTGTATTACTGGCCAGCGCCTGTACCACTAAAAATGGATATACAGTAGAAGGTAGAATTGAAAATGCCGAGGGTACCACCGTTTATCTTCAGCGTATGGATTTAAATCAAGTGGTCACCATCGATTCCACTCAGCTGAATGCGAAAGGCAACTTTGAATTTTCGGGTGAGCGCTTGACGGAACCGACTTTTTTCCTCTTGAAATTGAGTGAACAAAACTACATTACCTTATTAGCTGACACGACAGAGACCATTGTCATTAATGCCAACGGGAAGCATTTGGAAGATTCATATGAGTTGAAGAATTCAATTGGATCGGTGTATGTACAGATTTTAAATCGTCGTTTGCGGAAATTGAATGATGGCATTGATAAGCTCATTAAAGATTATAAGAAATTAGATAAAAAGGATAATGAGACCGCCAAACAATTGGAAACGCAGTATCAGAATTTAATACAAGAGCATAAGGATTTTGTGGGTGAATTTATCATGGAGAATCCACGTTCGTTTGCCGGTTATTATGCCCTTTTTCAGCGTTTGAATGATAATTCATACGTGATGAATGTGATGGATAAACAAGACCAGGTTTACTTTGCGACCTTAGGAACCAGTCTGAATCTGTTTTATCCTGAATCGGACCGGGCGAAGCATTTGTATGACTTTGTGCTAAAAGTAAAAACCAAACAACAACAAGCCAAGTTGACCGAAGTCATGTTGAGTAATGCTGAGGCCAGCGGTTTTCCGGATATTGAAGAAAATGATATCACTGGCGATAAGGTGAAACTGTCTTCCTTGAAAGGTAAAGTGGTTTTACTTTCTTTCTGGGCCTCCTGGGATGAACCATCGCGTAAGGAAAATAATCACCTGAAGAAGCTATACAGCAAATACAATAAGAGTGGCTTTGAGATTTACCAGGTGTCGCTGGATCGGAGCAAGGTGCTGTGGGAAAATGCCATTAAGCAGGATGAATTGCCCTGGATTAATGTGAGTGATTTAAGATACACGGAATCCTATGCGGCACGTCTTTATAACATTCGTCAGTTACCGGCGAATTACTTGATCTCCAAAGATGGTGAGATCATTGGAAAGAACTTGTTTGGCAATCGTCTGACTGAAAAACTGGATGAATTGTATTAGAGGCATTCATTTCTGAAAAATATTTTAGCCGCTGTTTTCTAAGTAATGCAGCGGTTTTTTTTGTGCTCTGAAGCCACTAATCTGGCCAGGGAAAGGGGAGCGTGAGTGAGGCTTTGAACATTCACTTGGGTAAAGTCTGCTGTAGGGTGCCCGAGAATAATCCGGAGTGAGGAAATGCTCCTGCAAGTTGCAGGAAAGAAATCTTAATGGAGTAAGTGTTCCTGCAAGTTGCATGATGTCACTCCCTGTGGAGGTTGTTTCCCTGCAAGGTACCTGCTATTTTGGCAGCCCACTACCAAAGCCGGTTATGCAGTAAATACAACCCTCCTATATCATGGTCCCGCCAAAGGTGATTTTCCTGGCAACATCTATGGATGGATAGTGCCCAAAACCCAGCAAACTCAGAAACATAAAAAGAGAGTGCCTGTCAATGAAACATCATCTTCGGACACTCTCTTAATGTATAAGATAGAAACGTTTAATCGTCGTTCCCCATTAATACCATAACCCAGTAAAGCAGTGTGACCAGCGAAGACAATGCGGCCACTACATAGGTATAAGCGGCCCAGTTCAAAGCATCTTTGGCTTTAGGGTGGGTCTCATGCGTTGTAATGCCGGCCGTATTTAGCCAAGCCAGAGCTCTTCGGCTGGCGTCAATCTCCACCGGTAGGGTAATGAATGCAAACAGGGTGAAAATCGTGTAACAGGCAATAATCACTTGTATGGCCAGATTAAAGGGGATTATTCCCGGCAGCATGAACGATCCCAGCATCATCCCAATAAAGATGAAATTAATCACTTTGGCACTGATGTTCTGCAAGGGCACTAATGCCGAACGAAACTCTAAAAAAGCATAGCTATGGGCATGTTGAATGGCATGCCCGGTTTCATGGGCAGCGACGGCTGCTGCCGCCACACTTTGGCCATGATACACTTCCGGACTCAGGTTGACAGTGCGTGTGGCCGGATTGTAGTGATCTGTTAGCTGACCGGGGACAGCTACAATTTGCACATTACCCAGGCCATTTTGGCGCAACATTTTTTCTGCCACGTCCCGCCCGGTGAGTCCATAATTCACAGGGATCTGCGAATAAGCCTTAAATTTCGACTTGAGACGCGAACTGACCACCCAGCTTATAAGCATAAAGGCGATGAGTATTAAAAATAATGGAGATGTAAGCATTTTCTTACCTATTTTAATTTGTCAAGAATGATTACAAATAGTTTGCCAAAGTATTACCGTGGTAAAGCAATGTAGAAGGTAGCTCCCCGATCCGGTTGGCTTTCGCACCAAATGTTACCCTGTAAGCGATCCACGTATTTTTTCACGATGTACAAACCCAATCCGGAGGATACTTCATCACCAGTGGGTTGCGCGCTTAGCTTTTGGAATTTAGTAAACAAGCGGGTCTGCTCTTCCACTGAAATGCCGGGTCCCTCATCTTTAATGCCGATAACCACTTTATTGACTTCCTGACGGATCGATAGCGTAATTTGAGAATTCGTATACGTGAATTTAATAGCGTTGGAGATTAAGTTAATCAGAATTTTTTCAATCAAAATGGGATCCGATAAAATCGTAGTTGGCTGGGTTTCCCAAATTAACTCAATGTGCTTCTTTTGCAAGAAATCTTCATACTGGATGGTCAGTTCATGGAGTTTTTCATTGATCTCAACGGCTTCATATGTCACATCAAACGGTTCGGACTCCAGGCGTTTTATTTCGCCCACCTGGTTAACAATTTCTTTGATTTGCCACAGGGCCTCTGTGACTTGATCCAGGGCCTCTTTTTGTTCATCGTTTAGATGGGTTATCTGATTTTTTAATGAACTCATCAGGGTAACGCTTGAGGTGAGCGGGCGCTCCAATTCATTGGTAAACAGGGATAAAAGATGAAGATTTTCATCGTTCAATTGGGCCAGTTTTTGAGTCTGGCTTTCCATTTCTTCGTTTTGAATACTGATGCTTCTATTGGCCTTTTCCAGGGATAAGCGTTGATCATCCAATTGTTTGAAAGCCCGGGCGTTTTCCAGGGCTATACTTGCATAATTGGCGATGTTACGGATAAAGTTGAGATGGTAGCCTGAATAGGCCTTCTTATTTTCATTTTGGACGGTAATCACGCCGAATGGACTGGCCGAAACTTTTAGGGGGATATAGATGATGGATTGACTGTCGATATCGCCGGGAACCGGTCTGATTTCCTGCACGTATTTTTTATATTCCTCATCGAAGTTGTTGATGAAAACCTCCTTGTCATTGATTAAACAATGAATGGACAGGCGCTGTGTATCATCCAGTGAAAAAGTGGTAAAGGACATGCGTTCCCCGTTAAGGATGACGTTTTGAAAATCCAAAGAGTTGGTTTCCGCATTATATAGCCCAAATCCAAACAAGTTGATGTCCATCACATTTTGAACCGCACGGTACACCAGGTCAAAAATGCGGTCGGCCGATAAGTTGGCCGTTAAATTCTTTCCAATCTCAGTGAGCTTTTCCAGATCGGATAAGGCATTGGCGATCGAGTTGGCCTGGACGGTAATTTTCTCTTTTTGCTTTTCCAGAAGTCTGTTTTTATCTTCAATCTCAATTTTCTGCAGGCGTATCTCTTTTGTTTTTGCAGCCACCACCGTTTCCATCTCAAACTTCATGGTACTGGTCCGGTTTTGCCAGGTGCGGATTAATATATACAACAACGCAATCAGCAGTGCAATGATAGCACCGCGCAGCCAAAACGTTTGATACCAGGCCGGATGAATAGAGAACTCATAGGTCACATCTTCATCATTCCATATGCCACTATTATTGGCGGCTTTCACCCGGAAGGTATAAGCACCTGGGGGCAAGGATGGGTAAGCCACTTGATTGGTTTGACCTTGAATCCATTCCTGTTCGATGGGTTCAAGTTTCCATCGGTATTGGATTTTTTCCGGTACCGTGTAGCAAAGCGCATCAAAGGTGAAAGAGATGTGGTTTTGAGTGTGGGATAAGTCCAATCGGTTCGGGATGTGAAACCAAGGTACAATCGAGTCATACAGTTCTGCGTTTTGGGGCAGGAGCCAATCTGGTTTTGTATATCCCAATCGAATATCCCGAATGTAGACATAAGGTGGCAGGAAGTTGGTACGCTTTTCAGAGGGATTGTAGCGCATCACACCGTTCACTGTGCCAAACCAGAGGTTGCCATCCTTGTCTTTGAAATTGGCCGCACTATTGTTTTCAATCCCTACGAATCCATCGTGCCGATCGAAACTGACAATGGAAAGAATGTTTCCCTGGTCATCCAGGTGCACTTTATCAATTCCATTTTGAGCTCCAGCCCAGATGTTGCCATCATCATCTGCAATAACCGAATAGATATTGTCGGAAGAGATGCCATCCGAAGTGTCAAACGATTCCCATTTTTGACCGTCATACCTTAGTAATCCACCGGTATAGGTCGAAAACCAGATGTTGCCGGCTCTATCTTCGGCAGCTTGTATGATATAAGAGTCATTGAGTTCCTGGCCTTCAACAAAGTTTGTGATTTGACCATTCTCGTAGAGCATTACTCCCTGCATGGTTGACATCCAGATTCTGTGCTTCGAGTCTATCAGGAGGTGATTTAGTTGGTTGGTGGTCATGTTGCAGGTGGCCGTATTATAGAAAGTCGCCTGCCCTTTACTGCTTTTAATGAGTCCGTGGTGATAGGTGCCAAAAAACAAGGTGTCTTGTTTTAATTTAATATTACTGATTGGAATCTGGTGTTTCCAGCCATATTGCGCATTGACTTTTTTCAAGTCAACACCATTAAATTCCCACAGGCCATTCAGCGTGGCCATTAAAATGTGACCCGGTTTGATTTCAAAGAAGTCCTTAATGGCACGCATCGGAGCCAGTTTATTTTTGGGATAAGCCACCAGATTATCGCCGTCGAAGACATTGAATCCGCCCTCTGCATCTGCAAAATAGTATTTGGCCCGGGAATCTTGAAAGATGGTGCGGATGATGTTATCGGTGAGTCCGCTGCGATCATCAAATGACACAAACAAATCATTGCTGTAGCGTTGAAGGCCGGCCCCTGATGTGCCTAGCCAGATGTTGCCTTCTGCATCCTGAAGCATAGCCATAACCATCTCAGCACCCAAGCCACTTTCCTTGTTGTAGGTTCGCCATTGGCCATTGGTCAGATGCAATACCCCACCCTCATAGAGCATGAGCCAGATACCCCCATCCCGATCCTCGTTGATGGAATGAATAACTTGCGGATTAACCCCTTTAGGGAGATCTATAAATTTGTAACCTTTATTGGGTTTAGCCAGGATTAGCCGGGTTTCTTTTTCCTGGTTTATGATATTCATCCAAAGTGTTTGGTTGCGATCAATTAAAAAGGTTCTGTATTGTCGGTAGTCTTTGGGTAGTTTTAGTTGAGACGAAAAATCCGTTAAGGTTTTGTTGGGGTAGTTGTAAAGTGCTTTGTAGGTCGAAATGAGAAGGCCTTGTTTTTGATTGGGAGTGATGTTGAAAATGTAATTGTCTGCTTCTAATTCCTGGCTGTGGCTTTGCGAAAAATCTTCCAATCCGGATTCGGTAATGCGGTATAGTTTTCGTTTGCCCGATACCAGGTTAGCTAGTAGCCAGAGTGAGCCACTGGTTTCGCAAAAGGTCATGTCATCAGCAAAGGTGGTTGTGTCGGATTTAAAAACAGGAATAAACTCTGTACCGTTATATTTTACTAGTCCTTTGGGTGATCCAATCCACAGGTTATAGTTCTCGTCATGATGCAGACCTAAAATAATATTATCAGAGAGCCCGTCTTTTCGTGTAAATACTTCAAATGTCTTTCCATTAAAACGACTTAAACCGCCTCCGTTTGTTCCCAGCCATATGTAACCAAACTGATCTTCAGCCATAGCTAACACTTCGGATTGGGGGAGGCCTTCCTCCAGTGAATATTGTTTGAAATGAAAATATTGAGCTTTTGTACTGTTTACCAACAATAGTAAGAGCCCAACCAGTAAAAATCGAATCATGGGTTGTAAATTACACGATAAATATACCCAATAAAACAAATGCTGACAACTGGTAAATGGGCGAAAATAGTTTTTTTCAAAAAATTATAACCCTCATTAGTGTACTAATGACCGTACTCTGGCGTCTCAATCAATTGTCTGCGTTTACATTCGCTTTAAAATCGGAAGTAAATAAAAGGTTGTAAGTCGGATTGGTGTAGTAAAATGATGATGTATAGGCCGAAGGATGTAATAATGATTTTCAACCAGGCTGGGCTGGCCAGAAATCGGAGTTTAATTGCACGGGTGAATTTCAAAGGTAAAAAATGCATGGTGAAACCAAGGGCTATCAAGCTATACAAATAGGGGTGACTGGCAATAATGGTGCGTGGGTCAATGGCCAGAAATGACCATGCGATGCGATCCATCATAATTTCAGCATTCTCCAGGGAGTCCACCCGAAAAATAATCCAGGCAATGATGACAAAGTGAAAGGTCACAAACCAACCCACTATTTTTAAAGGGATAGATCGTCGACGCCCGATGAATAATGAGAGGCCTTTGTTAACAATGAGGGCAATTCCATGCAATCCGCCCCAGATGATAAATTTTAGCGATGCGCCATGCCATAAGCCCCCCAATAGCATGGTGAGGAGTAAATTGATGCTCGTCCGGATCGCTCCTTTACGGCTTCCTCCCAGTGGAATGTAAAGGTAATCACGTAGCCAGGAAGAAAGACTAATGTGCCAGCGCCGCCAGAAATCCTGGATGGAGATAGCCTTGTAGGGAAAATTGAAGTTCGTTGGTAAACGAAATCCCAGGAGTAAAGCGGCACCTAAAGCAATGTCGGTATAGCCTGAAAAGTCGCAATAAATTTGCAAGGCATAGCCATAAATGGCCATCACTACTTCAAAGCCGGAGTAGGTGATCGGATGCTCAAAGACACGATCTACCAGGTTGACGGAGAGGTAGTCTGAGATCACCATCTTCTTGAATAAGCCTCCCATGATGAGCAGAATGGCTCGCCATATCCATCGTTCTGACAAAATGACTGTCTGATAGATTTGTGGAATGAAGGTCTTTGCCCGAACAATGGGACCGGCAATTAATTGGGGGAAGAAGGAGACATAAAAACCAAAATCGATGATGTTGGTAACTGGTTTGACCTGTCTTCGGTACACATCGATAGTGTAGCTAATGGTTTGGAATGTAAAAAAGGATATCCCAACCGGTAACGTGATGGATGAAATGTCAAATTTGGTACCCAGTATATGGTTGAACAAAACGGCCGCAAAATCTTTTCGCTCAATGCTGGTGAAGGATATTTTTTCCAGTATTTCAATGATAAAGTAAGTGTATTTGAAATATCCCAGCAATCCCAGGTTGATGACCAGACTTAACATTAATATGCCTTTTCGGTAAATTTTCCGGGTAACGCGGCCTAAAGACAGACCAATGGTATAATCCGTCAAAGTAGATATAATAAGGAGGGTAAAGAAGTATCCTCCTGTTTTGAAATAAAAAAACAGACTGGCCAGAAATAAAAATGTACTTCGCGCTACCCGTTTCTTATATATAAATGAGTGGATACCTAACACTACGCCGAAGAATACCCAGAAGCCCGCTTGGGTAAACAGGAATAAATCTGACTGCTGATTGATGAAGGTGATTATTTGTTCCATAGCAAACTATCACTTAACAAGGTTACATCGAGTGTTGGAACCGGAGCTTTTTCAAATTCTGAGAATTGCTCCGTCAGGGGTGTCCAAATAAGTTCTGCTGCGTCTTTTCCGCCAAGCTTTGTCAAATGAATGTAATCACTGAGTGCGCGTGGCGGATCTTCATCGGCCCATTTAATAATAGAGCCTTTACCGCCCATGGCGTCATACAAATCGAAAAAAGCAAAGCCATGCGTTAAGGCTACCTGCTTTTGCGCATCCCGGATTTGTGGCAGGTGATCATAGGATTTGAGCTGGCCTTCATACAGGTGGGCGGCATCGCCTATGCCAATCACTAATACGGGTATATTGGGCAGAAATGTTTTGAGTAAATCAAATTGCCGGTCGAGTATTTTTTTATAAAAGGAATAATTGCTGGCAACCGTGGGAATCATGTTCGTCCCAAATTGGAAAATGATCATGCCTACATTCAGCTGTTCGGCCATGGCTTCAAAAATCTCGCCATCGGTGCGGTGCAACAGCGGGGTGTTTTGGCCACGCAGGGCAATGTTATCCACTGCGATACCGGTCGTGCTATCCAGTGCACATCCCAATATGCGAACCACGTCATTGCTCTCAAAATTCATTTTTAGCGTGGGGGATAGTTGTGAAAATTCCCAGTTTATCTCCGTCAGTGCTTTTGAGGGGAGTAGGGTGTCGCTGAGCACAATCCTTTTTTTTATGTCACCAATGATTCTTAAAGTATCGGTGTGAGGTGCCACAAAGAGTCTTATTTTTTGGTAATTGGCAGCATGCGGCTCTGCCCAGGGGGAACGACTTATTTTAATGCTTCCTTTTTCTTTTCTTGACAGTTCGGCTACAACTCCCATAACACCGTAGGTTTGATCTGCCAAATGATGTTTTCGGTCAAAGACGGATCGCAAGTGCCAATCCCCGTCATTGGTTAACCAGATGGATGGGTTGATCCGGGAAGGATCATAAACGGTGGTCAATCCGGGGCCACTGCCTCCAAATTTTCCCTGGAAATATTCGCGCAGATAGCGGGTGATGCGGTCGCCTTCTATCTGTGAATCGCCGATGTGTAAAATGCGTATCACCTGTGCGCTATCCTTTATTTTTGATAACTTTTGATGCAGCGTTTTTAAATCTGCCAAAAAAACTGGGTGAGCGGATAAATAAGATAGCCTGACGATTGTATCCTTTGGAATAGAATCCGCCCGTGTTGTTTTTAAAAGGGTATCAGCCGCAAAGATGGTGTCTAATGGTGGCGTTACGGGAGGTAATAGTTCAATTGAATCTACAGTAGCGATAAAAGATTCCTGACGGGTTTCCCAATTTAGTTGCGACAGATCAATCCTGACCGGCACCCATTGGTGTAGCACCAATACGATACCAGCAATGATAAGGTAGTATAGCCAGGCTTTCAGCGATGATCTCATGAATGCAATTGTAACGAATCCCTTAAAATAAAAAATTTCTCCGCTAAAACCATTAGGGAGAAATTGTAAAAGTCAAATATTGATATTGTCTGCTATGATCGAGGTTTAATTTTAAGCTTTTGACCCGGAGAAATACGGCTGGCATCCGATATATTATTGAGTTGCATGATATCCTCATTCGAAACCCCATTGTATTTCTGAGCAATTGTCCACAAGTTATCACCTTTTCTGACGGTATAATACAAATAATTTGGATCTTCTTTTACGGGTTCCTTCTTATTTTGGGCAACTGTTGTGGTGGGCACTGTTTTGCCGTTCATGCGTTGTTTTTCCGCATAACTCAGGGTGTTAATCTTTGAGTAATGAGATTCCTTATTTTTAGGCACGAACACCACGAGTTTCTGACCAACTTTAATGAGGTTACGGTTGATGTTGTTCCAATACTTGAGGTCTGAAGTTCGTACGTCGTACCAATCAGCAATCAGTCCTACCGCATCTCCCGATTTAACGGTATAATACACCTTCGCCTTACCTTTCGGCATCTCTGGCGTGTAAGTGGAATAAACCGGTTTCGCCACAAGTTTACCCTCGGTGAAATATTTTGCCCGCTGATAGGCATAAATGGTATCCTCTGAAGCGGCAAAGCTAGTGGCATGATCAAATGTTAAGCGCAAAGGATAGGCTTCTTTTTGCGAGGGGACGATATCCAGTCGATACTGTGGATTGAGATCTCTCAGGTAACTGACTTTTATGTCCAGCATGGCTGCTATTTGTTCGAAGTGCAGCGGTTTGTTGATCAATATCGTATCGGTTATCACCGGTAATTGATTGGGAGCGGCATACAGATTATGCTCCCGAGCATACGTAAAGGCATAGGTAGCGGCAATAAAGGCCGGTACATAGCCTCTTGTCTCCCGTGGTAAGTGGTAGTAGATTTTCCAGAAATCACGTTGCCCACCTGACCGGCGGATGGCCTTATTCACATTTCCCGGGCCGCAGTTGTAAGCGGCAATGACTAAGAACCAATCCTGATAGATGGCATACAGATCATTTAAAAATTCAGCCGCCGCCACGGTGGATTTGTATGGATCACGGCGTTCGTCAATATAGGAATTGATGTCCAGACCGTATTGTTTGCCGGTGTAATACATAAATTGCCACAAGCCCGAGGCACCGGCTCTTGAAAATGCACGGGGATTTAGGGCCGATTCAATGATGGGGAGATACTTTAATTCAAGCGGAATATTCCGGGCATCTAACTCTTCTTCGAACATGGGGAAGTAGTATTCCGACAGGCCGAGCATGGTTTGCATCTGGTCACGCCGTTTCATCGTATACAGCTCGATGTAGGCTTTTACTTTATCATTATAGGTATAGGGAATGGGGGAGTTGATATCTGCGATACGCTGGATATAGACCGAATCCGGTAATTTGCCAATGGGCGATGCGTCTGGCGCAGGAAGTGAGTCCAATACCAGATTGGTTGCTGAACCATTCACATACCAAAGGTTCACCAGTGAATCTAAGCACGCATCAAAGTGTTGCGGCGTATGATCTGGAATGGAATCCGGAATAACTGTTTGTGCTTTAGTTGTTAAGCTCATCAAAATGAGCATTCCACCTATCAATCCCTTATGTAATTTCATACACGAATTTAAAACTTGAATTTTAATTGTAATCCCACACCCGCAAATTCACCTGGAGCGGGCGCCATCATGGCCGGCTCCACTTGCATGGATAAATCATCCCCCACGTCAAAATTGTAGAAATGGGCGTCTACGGCCGCATCCACAATTTGAAGGATATAGATACCTACCATACCCATGTAACTTAAATCGCGATAACGGCGGTAGTAATCTTTTTTACTCTCGAGCGATGATCTGAAACCATTATCCTTCATAGCCACCTCCGGCGATACATTGGGATCGCGAAAATAGATTTGCGCATATTCCATGTAACTGGTATTTCCAGGATCGCCAATAACTAAATCGCGGTAGGCAGAGCGGTAGTTTTTATATTGCTTGGAGTTGAACTGGATACCATACGCCATTCCGCCAATACCGGCATACAAAAGCGGAATTTTCCAATATTTTTTATTGTAGGCCTGTCCTAATCCCGGCAAAATGGCCGCATAAAAGGAGGCTTTATGTGGCGAATGAATTTTGATGGGTGGCAATGCCTTAGGCATTATCAATGCACTATCATTGGCAAAGTCAACGGTGTCACGTACCTGGCCATGAACTTGAGATAGCATCCCAATCATTGCGCATAGCAAAACCAGCCCCCTAAAATGTATTATCTTATTGGTCAATGCAGTTGTATTTCAATCAACATTTCAGCCTTTATTGTCTAAAACGCTGATGATTTTTTCTAATTCATCATCTGATCTGAAGGGTATCACAATTTTTCCTTTTCCATTATCCGATCTCGAAAATTGGATGTTTGTTTTAAAGAAAGTGGATAAATGAGATTTTAATTCCTGATACTCTTCCGGCAAGGTGGGTTTGGCTTTTTCTTTTTTGTTGGCTTTTTTATCGGCACTTAATTCACGAACTAACTCTTCTACCTTACGAACGGAGAAATCGTATTTGATGGTTTGCTCAAAAATCATCAATTGGGTGGCCGTATCTTCCACACTAATGATGGCACGGGCGTGTCCCATACTGATTTGCTTTTCAACCAGACCTAATTGGATTTCAGCGGGTAACTTTAATAAACGCAGGTAGTTGGAGATGGTCGATCGCTTCTTTCCCACCCGGTCCGATAAGCTCTCCTGGGTGAGTTTACATTCTTCAATTAAGCGTTGGTAACTGATGGCCACTTCAACGGGATCCAAATCCTCACGTTGAATGTTTTCAACCAATGCCATCTCCAGCATGGTATCATCATCGGCTGTTCTTACATAGGCTGGAACTCTGTTGAGACCCGCTATTTTAGCAGCTCTGAAACGGCGTTCCCCGGCAATCAACTGATAGCGGTCTCCATCAACTTTTCGGAGGGTCAAGGGTTGAATGATACCAATCTCTTTGATGGAGATGGCCAGTTCATTCAGGCGCTCTTCGTCAAATTTGGTCCTGGGCTGCCATGGATTAGCGTCAATCTTTGAAATTTCTATTTCATTGATGGATGCTGCCGGTTTGCCTTTAGTTACCTCATCTGCGTTATCAATTAGCGCTCCCAAACCACGCCCTAAAGCATTCTTTCTTGCCATTGTATCGTATCCGTTGATTAAATTAGAAACTATTTCTTACCTTTTGGATTCAGGTTGTTCTTTTTCAGTAATTCACGTGCCAGGTTCAGGTAGTTAATGGCACCCTTGGAGGTAGCATCATACATCACCACCGCTTTGCCATAACTGGGTGCTTCACTCAGCTTAATGTTACGCGACACCAGGGTTTCAAACACCATATCCTGAAAATGCTTCTGCACCTCTTCCACCACTTGGTTCGATAGGTTTAAGCGCGAGTCATACATGGTTAGTAAGAAGCCTTCAATTTCCAGTTCCGGATTCAAACGGCTTTGAATGATCTTGATGGTATTTAAAAGTTTACCCAGACCCTCCAGGGCAAAGTATTCGCACTGTACCGGAATGATTACGGAATCAGCGGCAGTGAGTGAATTAACCGTAATTAATCCTAGAGATGGTGAACAGTCAATGAGTACAAAATCGTAGTCGTCTTTTACCTGATCCAACACATGACCTAATACCTTTTCACGATTCGGTAAGTTGAGCATCTCAATTTCAGCACCAACTAAATCGATGTGGGAGGGCAATACATGTAATTGTTCAATTTCGGACTGCAGTACTGCCGTTTTGGGATCAATTCCGTCAACAATACATTCGTAGATACTGTTTTCTATTTCTTTCAGATCAAAACCGAGACCGGAAGTAGCGTTCGCCTGCGGGTCGGCATCTACGATCAGTACTTTGTATTCCAGTACTGCCAAGCTTGCTGCCAGGTTAATGGCTGTGGTTGTTTTGCCAACCCCTCCTTTTTGATTCGCTAAAGCAATGATTTTAGCCATAGTTCGGTATATTTTTAATTTGTCGAAGTAAAGTGCTACAAAATGGCAAATTATTTCTGAAAGCCAAAGTTAATCTTTTCTTAAAAATATTAAGTAGACCTGTTGATAAAAATAAAAAGTGCTGTTATTCACTGATTATGAATGCACCACTTTCGATAGGCACTCATCCAATAATACTTTTTTATTAATGGGTACTACCCCCGGATGCTCACAGACCAGTCCGCCTGCCATGTTGGCGATACGGGCCACATGTTGCGGTGGCAGACCGGCGGCCAGGCATAAGGCGCTGACGCTGATAACGGTGTCGCCTGCCCCTGATACATCGGCAATGTCCCTGATTTCAGCTGGAATAAAGTGATACGAGGCACCATTGCGGATAAACACTCCTTTTTCGGCCATGGTCACCATGAGGATATCTGTTTTTTGGGCCTTTTGAAAATCTTTCGCTGCCGCCAAAATCTCATCTTGATCCGTCACTGAAAACTCCAATTTTAGCCCTTCTATAAATTCCTTAAAATTGGGTTTGAAGAAGGTGACACCCGAATAGTCCATGAAATTTCGCTTTTTGGGATCTACCAGGGTTGGGATGCCTTTTTCGTTGGCCAAGTTCACGGTATACTGAATCAGTCCTGGTGTAATGGCCCCTTTGTCGTAATCTTCGAAAATAATGGCATCGATTTTATAATTATCCAACAGGGACGCGAAGTGTGTTTTAAGCTTTGTTTCCAGCGCTTCTTCTACTGGATGGCTTTCTTCTTCATCCACCCTTAACAGATGTTGATTTTGACTGATAATGCGGGTCTTGACCGTTGTTTTTCGTTTGGATGAAGCTACAATGCCCTCAGATGGAAGCTGATTGTCGATTAACAATTGTTTGAAGATATCACCTGCTTCATCGGTTCCAACAATGGAGCAAAGGATGGGTGTGGCACCCAATGATTGAATGTTAAGCGCTACGTTGGCAGCGCCGCCCAAACGGTTTTCCCGGCCGGTAGTGGAAATAATCGGCACCGGGGCCTCTGGTGAAATCCGGTTGACTTTTCCCCACAGGTATGAATCAATCATTACATCACCAATTACCAAAATGTGCATTCCCTGAAAAGAATCGAATAATTGAGCAAGGTCACTTTTAGTCATGTCAAAAAAGATTTGGGGCCAAAGATAGGAAAAAATGAGCGAGGGTGGATATGACCCTACCGGGACACCCTGAATCCAGTTGTTGAACACTGAATTTCAATTAGCAACTGAAGAACAACGAACTTTAAAATCATTCCCCACTTTATTCTACCTGAAAACCTATTGGTATTACATCGGGTCCACATCAATTTGAAAAACCACCGACCGAAATGCATTCTGTGCCTGAAGTGCAAAAATAGCTTCGCGAAGCAGGAGTTTGATCTTAAGGGGTGATGCTTTTTTCTCCACCTTAATCATGATTTTTTTAATGAACAAGTTTTGAATGCGATTCACCGGCGGCGCCTGGGGGCCCAATACCCGGTCGCCAAAGAGCACTGTGAGCTGTTGAGCCAGTAATTGGGCCGCTTTGTTATTGGTATGCACCTCCTTGTGTTTGATGGTGATGTTAATCAAGCGGTAGAAAGGCGGATATTTATACAAATGCCGTTCCTCCAATTGAGCGGCCAGGTGATTGTGAAAATTGTTATTGATCACATCCAGAATGACAGGGTGCTGTGGATTGGAGGTCTGCAGAATCACCAGGCCCTGTTTGTTTTTACGGCCGGCGCGCCCACTCACCTGGGTCATGAGTTGGTAACTGCGTTCAAAGGCCCGGAAGTCGGGATAATTGAGCATGTTGTCGGCATTGAGAATACCCACCAGACTCACGTTGTCGAAATCCAGCCCCTTGGAGATCATCTGCGTACCAATGAGGATTTGAATTTTTCCTTGTTCGAAATCAGCAATGATGCGTTCATAACTTTTCCGGCTGCGGGCCGTGTCCAGATCCATGCGCGCCACCTTATAGTCGGGATAAATGAGGGCCATTTCTTCTTCAATCTTTTCAGTGCCGAAGCCACGGGTTTCAATGGCCGGGCTGTGACAAGCCGGACAGATGGTTGGCAATTGGGCCGCGTGGTTGCAATAGTGACACACCAGCTGATTGAGGTGTTTGTGATAGGTCATGCTCACATCACAATTCTCGCATTTAGCCACCCAGGCACATTGATTACACTCAATGAAGGGGCTAAAGCCCCGCCTGTTTTGGAACAGGATTACCTGTTCGTTATTTTGCAGGGCTTTTTCAACATGTTCCAGAAGTGCCGGTGAAAAGTGCGAATGCATCTGCTTTTTACGACGGGCCTCTTTCACATCCACCGCAATGATCTGGGGCATTTTGATGCCTTCGTACCGTTGAAACAGTTCCACCAGGGCATATTTCTTCTGTTGCACATTGTAGTAGGTTTCCACCGATGGCGTGGCGGTTCCCAACAATACTTTAGCCCCAAATAGTTTTGCCAATACCACAGCCGAGTCACGGGCATGGTAGCGCGGTGCCGGATCAAATTGCTTGTAGGTATTCTCGTGCTCTTCATCCACAATGATCAGGCCCAGGTTAGAGAAGGGCAGAAATATCGATGAGCGCACGCCCACAATGATTTCATAATTTTTTTGTTCTTGCAGGTTATGCCATACTTCCACCCGTTCAGCATCGGGGAATTTACTGTGGTAAATGCCCATGCGGTTGCCAAAATGTTTTTTGAGGCGGCTGGTGATTTGAGTCGTCAACGCTATTTCCGGCAATAAATACAACACTTGCTTGCCTTCTGCCAGGCATTGATTGATCAGATGGATGTAGATCTCTGTTTTTCCACCTGAGGTGACACCATGCAGCAGGGTTACATCCTTTTTCAGGAAGCAATGGTTGATTTCCGCCAGGGCTGTTTTTTGGACCTCTGTCAGTGGATGGGCATGGGCCACATCCATCTCTTCCAGATCCAATCGGTCCACCGCCTGATCTGTTTGCTGCAGGATGTGTTTGTGGATTAACTCCGTGATGACCGTCGCCGAGGTATTGGCTTTTTTGGTGAGTTGGGCCTTATTGACAGCAATGCCCTCCATAGCTTTGCTTAATCCGCCGGCTTCGGCGATGAGTGTCATTAAAACGGTTTGTTGCTTAGGGGCGCGCTCCAGTTGATGGAAGGCAGACTCCAGTTTTTCATCGCTGCGATAATCGGGATGAATCTGCAGCATTTTCTCGGTCTTGGGCTTGTAGGCTTCTTTCAGTTTCTCATTGACAAAAAGGGCATTGAGATCCAATAAGCGTTTCACCACCGGCAAGCTGTTTTTCAGGCCCGATAGCTGGTTGATCTCCTGGATGGAGCAAACTTTTTTGTTGGCTACAATGTCCAGTACCTGATTCTCGCGGGAGGAAAGGGGTTTTTCAGCTTCAAAATCGGCATTGTAAATCACCTTGGTTTCGCTCTCCATTTTCAGACCGGACGGTAAGGCCGCTTTGTACACTTCGCCTAGCGTGCATTGGTAATAGTCGGCCAGCCAGTCCCAAAATTTGAGCTGTACTGTATTCACCACCGGTTCGCTGTCCAGCACCGATAGGATGGGTTTGGTTTCATAGGCTTCCGGCTTCTCGTGATGAATGTTCTGAACCAGGCCGGAATACACCTTCTTTTGCCCAAAGGGGATCACCACCCGTTTGCCAATGGCGACCTGTGCCCTTAATTCATCCGGTATGGAATAAGTAAAAAGCTTAGGCAACGGAATGGGTAAAATGATATCGGCAAAAAGCGTTGGTTCAAACATATTGGTCTATCAATTTTTCAGCTGCAAAGATACACAAGTTGCATAGAGTATCAGAAATGATAAAATGGAAATACGGTTGGAAGGCCTAAAAAGCCTTCCGGTCATCGATTGGCTCCGTATTGTCGCTGGTTCCGTTTCTCCGGTTAGGTGGTTTGTGCTTCCGGTTGGTCAGGTACCCTTTCCGGTCGCTGAGTGAGTGGCTCCGGTCGGTTGGGGGGCCTTTCCGGTCGCCGGGTGATGCTCTCCGGTCGCAAGGGAATGTACTTCCGGTCGGTCAGGTACCCTTTCCGGTCGCCGGGTGAGTTGCTCCGGTCGGAAAAACAGGAGGTCAATTTCCGACCGGAGGTATTGATGTTTGTTACTTCACGGCTTCCACTGTATAGCCCGCCTTCTTCAACAAGTTAAGGACGCCTTTTTCACCGCCCAGGTGGCCGGCGCCAAAGGCAAATAGATTGGAGTCACTGGTCATGGCCTTGCTCATCACCGGAATCCAGTTCTCATTGCGCTGATCCAATAATTGTTCAGCAAATTCCTCCATTTCATCTTGCTCCAGCATCAGGGTGTAAAGGGCGTTTACATCCTGTTTTTTGTAGGCGGCAATCAGTTGGGCCAGGAGGGCTTTGTTTTCATCGGCTTCGGTAACCGTTTCCACCAGCCACTCCAGTTGTTTTTGATAGTCGATACCATCAAACAGGGCCAGTTGATCTTCAATGGTCTCCAGGCCCTTCACCGGTTTTTCATGGGTTTTTGCCAGTTTAATTAGTTCCAGCTCATAGCTGGCCTCTGTGGGGCAATCTAACCCTGTTTTAATGGCAATCATGGCTGACAGCGCCCAGGGTTTCATCGCTCCCAAGTGGTCCAATCCAGCCCCAATAATTTTTTTCAGAGTTTCGTCAATCTGTTTTTGATGCTCAGGGGAAAGATCGGCTTTGATGTTTTTCATCCGGGGATTCATCATGCCCAGCTGCATTTTTTGCATGAACAGTGAATCGGTCATGTCAATCTCCAGGTAGAGATGACTGCTGGTTTGAATGATTTCTTCCAGTTTTTCCGGTAAAAAGAAATCATCGGGACAAATGGCGTGAATGGTGCCAAACAAGTAGGAGGGTTGTTCAATGCCCTTACCTGTGACCTTTCAAAGCAGTGAATTCTGGCCGAAGGAGGTGATCGCAAAAAGGACCAGTACGGCGATTAAGTTTAATTTCTTCATTGTGTTCTTTTATTTGTTAGGATTAATATCATTCGGTTATAAGAATAGCAGTTATTTCTGAAAATTATTACTGATGCGGGCATTTATTTTTTTAACGCTTAATTTGGATTCAAATAATAGGCCGCAAGCTCCATTAATGATTATCTTTAGGGTTTACATTAGGCTTACACTTCAAACGCATGGCACAAATCACCACCTTAATTGAAAACCGGGCTTCGGGGATGAACCTGAAATGTGAACATGGCTTATCGTTTCACATCCAAACCGTCACCGGATCTTATTTATTTGATGCCGGGCAGTCCGGAAAATTCATTGAAAATGCCCTTAAATTGGAGATTGATTTGGCGCAAGTGGATGCCATGGTGTTGAGTCATGGGCATTATGATCATGCCGGCGGCTTGCTTCATTTCTTTGAAGTTAATGCGCATGCCAAAGTGTACCTCCATCGGCAGGCCTTTAAGGAGCGTTTTTCCAGTTCGCTGAAGATGGTGAAACCCAATGGGATTCCCTGGCGGGAAGAGTGGCAGCGCTTTAAGCACCGTTTTGTTTTTGTGGATGCCTCCCTTGAATTGGAGCCAGGTCTGCATGTGTTGCCCAATATTCAGTTGGTACCCGGTTATGAAGTGAGCAATCCCCGTTTGCTTACCAAACAAGCTAATGAGCTGGTTCATGACCGCTTTGAAGATGAGCTGATCGTGGTGCTGAAAGAAGACAAAGAACCGGTTGTTCTTTGTGGCTGTGCCCATACAGGTATTGTGAATATCTTGCACCATGTTCAACAGCAATTGGGGTTTAACTGCTTTCAGCTGGTAATTGGGGGCTTGCATTTAGCCGGTCAATCGGAAGAGGAGATTGAACACGTATTATCGGGTTTAACAACATTTGATGTGCAGCATTGGGCTTTGAATCACTGTACCGGCGATGAGGCCATTCGCTTATTCAAACAAACGGTTTTCGGGCCGGTGAGTTATGCCGATACGGGAAGCCAGTTTGTAATTGTATAAAGTCCGTGGCCCGTCCTGTCAGGGTTGCACCATGTTAGCTTCGCCTTAAATTCTGATATCGGTATTGAAGCCCGGTTTTATCATCGGTGAATGGCCCTTCTTCGTTGGAAATTGTCCATTCCTGAGGATTTATTTCTGGAAAATGGACATCTGCTCCCTCAAAAGCATGATCGATGACTGTCAGGTAAAGCTCTTTCGTTTCCGGCAGGAAGGCTTTATAAATTTCACCGCCGCCAATCACAAATACTTTTTCGTCGCTGGCACAAAGCTTTAGCGCTGCTGCCAATGAATCGGCCACATCCACGTTGGGTGCTGAAAAGTCAGCCTGACGGGTGATCACCACATTGCGCCGGTTGGGTAAGGCACCTTTGGGCAGTGCTTCAAAGGTTTTACGACCCATCAGAATGGTATGACCGGTGGTGAGCGCTTTGAAACGTTTCAGGTCGGCTGAGATATAGGCCAGTTGGTCATTGTTCTTTCCAATTCCGTTGTTGGCATCGATGGCCACGATCATTGCTAAGGTCATATGCTTAAGTCAAAAGATGAATGTAAAAGGGCAAAAGTAAAAAGGTGCAAGTGCTAATGGCTTACCTACCGCTTAGCATGTTGCGCCCATTATATGGAAATCGCGCCTTTGATGTGCGGATGCGATTCGTAATTCTTTAGTTGGAAATCGTCAAACTCAAAGTCGTCAATGGTTTTACGCTCCGGGTTAATCTCCATTTGAGGTAAAGCCATGGGCTCGCGTGTCAGCTGTAGCTTCACTTGCTCCAGGTGATTCAGGTAAATGTGGGCATCCCCCAGTGTATGGACAAAAGTACCTGGTTGCAAGCCGGTGGCTTGTGCCACCATCATCAGCAAAAGGGCGTAGGAGGCAATGTTAAAAGGGACGCCTAAGAAGATGTCGGCACTGCGCTGATACAGCTGGCAGCTCAATTTGCCTTCAGCTACATAAAACTGAAAGAGAATGTGACATGGCGGCAATTGCATGTCGTCAATGGCTCCCACATTCCAGGCACTCACCAAATGACGGCGTGAATCCGGGTTGTTTTTAATGCTCTCGATCACCTGAGCGATCTGATCAATGTGACCGCCTTTATAATCGGGCCAGGAGCGCCATTGGTAGCCATAGATAGGGCCCAACTCGCCATCTTCTTTGGCCCATTCGTTCCAGATGCGAACCCCGTTATCCTGCAGGTATTTTACATTGGTACTGCCTTTCAGAAACCACAGTAATTCATGAATAATGGATTTCAGGTGGAGTTTTTTGGTGGTGAGCAAGGGGAATCCTTCACTCAAATCAAAGCGCATCTGGTGACCAAATACACTCAAAGTACCCGTTCCGGTACGATCTTCTTTTTTTACACCTTCATCCAACACCCTTTGCAGGAGATCCAAATATTGTTTCATACTATTATTAGTTAGTAGCAGGATGAAAGTATCCCGATACAGGACAAATCAACACAGAGACAAAAAGGCACTGAGTTTTTATTTATTGTGATGTGCAAAAGTAGGTTTTTTGAAGGAGCTATGAAAGAAATGCTGATGCCTCCTTTGGCTGCCTTTTAATGGATCCGAATTTTTTTTGCCAGGAAGTAAGTGTGAAGGCATGTGGAATTGTCCTCATATAGGAAAGCAAATAGTTTAAGCATGTTTGTTTGAGTAAGGAGGCCTCATATTACTCTACCATTAAAAATAATAGAATCCTTGATCCGTTGCCTGGATGCGCAGAGCTACATTAAACTAAGGACTCAATCAGATGTTTATTAAAGTGCTTGTTTGATACCCCTGTGGTTTATCAATCAGATACCAGGCCTCTGTCTTTTTATTAACAGAAATTTGAGAGATGATGAAACAATTATTTATTTTTTGCTTGTTGTGTGGAGCTTTATGGACGGTTGGAAATGTGGCTGTGAGTCAGAATCCTGTGGCTTCGGATGAGCAGGTGGATGGTGCGCACTTGAAAGTTAAAGGTCTTGATGGGTGGATGCCTAAGGAAAGAATATCTCTTTTGGGGGGTATTATGCGAAAAAGATTAAGCGAAGTGGCACTAAAGGAGGAGGAAGTGTGTTTTTTCCATCTATTAGTAAAAACATGGAGGCTCATAAAACAAGCACCTTTACACAAAATGCGCCCGATGGATCTTCGGCTAAAGTTTCCTTGATTGAGGAAGTGAAACGTAAAGGATACGGTATCGGTGACGAGGATATTGAGTTTGAACACATCAGTGAATATGTGCATACCGTTAAGGGAAGCATTGTTCCGAGTGTGAATCCTGATAATACCTGGATGTTTAGCTGGAATATTGCCGATGAAAATTCAGCAATCAGGGCGCGTGATCAAAATGGGCAGGAGATAGAAGTATCGAATATGCAGTTTGTGTGGAATAATTGCATTGTTGGTGGATACACGAGTTCCTATGTGTGGATAAAGGAGGATTTGAGCAGTGAGCAGAAGCTGATTATCTCCAGTATGGTTACATCGATTATTGGAAGAGAAGGAATTCAGTTGGAGGAGGATGATAATGATGATTGGTAGTCTGAGTTGGTTCGTTAAATCTTTTCTCTTTATCGGATTATTACTGCTCCTGCACCTAGTAAGTTATGCACAGGTTGCGGAGATCAAAATGCAGGCCAGTGCTGACAGCAAGAACTCAGGCGTAACTGCCGGAACGCGCTCTTCCGGTGGGTCCGCAGCCCGGTGCAGTTCCAATGATCAGAGTTTTGGTGATGCCCTGCTGGCAGACCTGTTTCTGGGGATTGTGCAAGGCGTGGCTCAAGGTGTGGCTTTTGCAACTGTAGAGGCTCAGAAATCAGTTCTGCAGAAAGCCGATCGCATTCCGAACCTGACCTCCCTGGAAGCCGGTTTGGAGTATAGCACCAACCTCAGTGAGTTAGCATTTAATCCCTCCTTAAGAGGTAACTGGGGTTTGTTTGCCACCGATTTTCGGTATTCCTTGTTGCATGATTATACAGGCACCCTAAAATCACTGGACTGGCAAGTGTTGATGTTGCGCATTCCGATTCAAAATTTGAAGTTGAATTACGGCATTGGTTTTACTACTTTGTTAGAGCCTAAAACCACCTATTTTGAGAGTTCTACAGGATTTGATCTGACTCTTTGGCAGAATCGGATTAATATTTCTTCCGCCTATCGGTGGACAGCCAAAAAATCAGAGGATACCCGGTATCGGCAGGAGTTTAAATTAATGGGGGATTATCGCATCTGGCAAAAGGGGAGTTTTCATTTGTCGCCCTCTGTTGGTGTGACCTATCAGGAGTACTTTCAGAAGCATCACTATCTGTTTTTTAGTGTGGGAGTGAAGTTGAGGATACACTAGTAATAGATAGGGGCCGAATTTGAAAATGGTTATTTCAGATCAATCACGGTCATGATGGGGAAATGATCGGAATAATCCACATCCATTTTCTGGAAATTATAGGAGTCGAAGGCTTTATCGTGAAAAATGAAATCAATGCGAAAGGATGGTAGTTGACCATTGTAAGTTCCGCCAAAACCTTTCCCCGATTCCACAAAGGCATCCTTTAAGTGGCCCCGCATTTTTCGATATACATACGAAACAGGCGTGTCATTAAAATCACCGCAAACAATGGCCGGATAGGCTGAATTGGCAATGTGGCGACCAATGGTTTCGGCCTGGTTGGCCCGGTGTTTAAAGGCATTGCGCATTTTACCGGTAATGGCTTTTACGCCTTCGCGGCGTTCTTGCTCATTTTTATGGTTGAGGCTATCCAGAAAGTTGAGCTGTTCATTATTGAAGCGAATCGATTCCAGATGATTGTTGAAGATGCGAATGCGTGTGCCTTTTACATTGACATCTGTTTGAATACTGAAATTACTGGTGTGTTCAAACTTTAAGCTCTGTTTTTCCAGGATGGGGTATTTGCTAAAGGTGACCAGTCCGAAGTTGCGCTGTCCACGTTTACCCGCTTTGTATTCAATGTGCTTGTATTTGTACTGATTCAGCCGTGCCAATACATGGTGCTCACTGAATGTTTTGTTTTTCATGTCGGTATAGAATTCCTGCAGGCAAACGACATCCGGGTTTTCTTTGCGGATGAAGTCAAATATTTTCTCGTGCACGTTCTTTTGGCCCGTCCAATTGTAGTAATCCAGCATGCGCACATTAAACGACATGACCGATAATGGCTTGTTCAAGCTGCTAAGATCCGATTCAGTTTTACCTTTCCATTGAAAAACATTTTGCCAATGGCCGTATGTCAATAGGAGAGCGACAAGAGGAATGAGTAGTTGCCAGCGTTTTTTTAAGGCCCAAACGACCAAAAGGATCAGGTTCAGAATCCACAATACGGGGAATCCAAAACCCATGAAAGCCAATATCCAGGCATGGTAAGGATTCACAAAGGCCGTTGCTACTGAAAGTAACAAGGTACCTGCTGTAACTAGGCTAATGAGGGCAAATATGGAACGAAAGAATTTTCTCAAAACGTTGGGTTAACGGATAAAGTTAATCTTTGCTGGCTTCAAATAAGGTTTTTTTCTCGTCTTTGGTTAGACTGTCGTAGCCGCTGGCTTTAATTTTTTCCAGGATACGATCGATTTCCCGCTGGGTGTTTACTTTTTTTGTGTTGTATTGCAGGTCTGAAATAGGGCGTTTATGAGTGACCCTCATCTTTGATTTTCGGGAGAAGATACTCGCCAGGTTGTCCATAAACCGGTTGAAGCCGAGTGTGATGTCCGTCCCTTTAGCAATGCTTCCGCCGTAAAGAAAACCAAACAAGGCACCGCCCATATGGGCAATATGGCCCCCGGTATTTTCAAGTGTTGGAATGCTGATCAGATCAAGAATAAAAGCCACGAGGGCGATGTATTGCAGTTTTACCGGGCCGAAAAACATGAGGTAAATACGATGATCGGGCATATATCTGGCCACGGCAAATAAAATAGCCATCACCGATGCCGATGCACCCAGCAAGATTGAAGATGGAAAATGCTGATACAACACCGGAATGAAATTATAAGCCGCTAAATAAAGAAGAGCCCCTGACAGACCTCCCAATAAGTAAACCCCAAGTAATTGACGGGGATTGAAGAACTCCAGGAAAATACGGCCAAACCAATACAGATAGATGAGATTAAATATAATGTGTAGGAAATCGTAGTGCACAAACATGTAGGTGAACACTGTCCATGGTTGAAATAGCAGCGCCTTGGGCAATGATGGCACCGATAGCCATTCCATTATGGGGATAAAAGATTGTAATAAACGGATGATTACAAAAACGGCAATGTTGATGTAGATCAATTTGGTTAATACACCACCTTGACGGTACGATTGCTTTATTTCATCAATGATGCTCATGTGAGGGCAGCTAGTTATTTAAAGAAAAATGATAGAACTAAATTATTAATAATTCCCCTTTTTTCGCCAATAACGGATCATAAAAAAAGCGAAAATCATTCCCCCCAAGTGCGCAAAGTGAGCCACGTTACCCCGGTAATCAAAATAGATTCCCATGAGTAAGGCCAATACAGCGATGTATTTACCCTTAATGGGGATGGGTGGGAATAAGAGCATTAATCGGGCATCCGGGTACATCATTCCGAATCCCATTAAGATGCCGAAAACGGCCCCTGAAGCTCCGATGGTAGCTGTGTTAATGGATAAGTTTAATTGGGCCATTAGGGAATTGGTGTAGTTCATACTGCGGTCCAGCACGCTCAATCCCTCGGTATAGACAGTCTGAATTTGTTGAGGTGTTAATTTGGATTCTATTACAGCGATGGTAATATAATTGACTATGAGTTGAACAATTGCCGCACCAACACCTGTGACCACATAAAAGGTTATGAACTTTTTAGGCCCCCATTCAGCTTCTAATGTTCGACCAAACATGAAAACCGCAAACATGTTAAAAAAGATATGCCCAAAATCACCATGCATAAACATGTAAGTAATGATTTGATGCGGGAAGAATCGCTCTGACATGGGCATGTGCAACCCCAGGTAATCAACCAAATCAATGCCTGTTGCATTAGAAAAAGCCAATGTGGCCAGAAAAAACAGGGCGTTTATAATCAGTAAGTTTTTTGTGATTGGAGGTAACCCTGCAAAAGGTGAAGGACGATAATTCATCTCGTTTATTTTTTTATATCAAGTTGGTATTCCCGGAGTGTTATGCAACCTGAAGAAATGAATCAGCGGGTTTTGCCGGAGGGCTCCAATTTGAAGGCATTAGTGCTACTGAACCCTATTTTAACAACTTCAATGCCAAATCGGTTCAGCTAGATAAAAGAAAGAAATTGCGGCAGGAATGCCGCAAAAACGTGTCATGCTGAAATCAATATTTTTAAAATCTGTCAATGTGACAGCTTAAATAAAGCGTTTGTCCATTTCCTCATTATCCAAAATAGAGATGATCAGCTTTCCTGATGGCGAATAATTGGGCACCTGGCAGGCAAAAAGTTGATCAAAGAGTTCACTCATTTCCTGTGGACCTAGTGCTTTACCATAGGGAATCGCCGCGCGTTTAGCCATGGAACTGGCAATTTGCTCACATATTTGGCGCTCGGCATCCACTTCTCCGTCGCGGAAATCACATAAGATGCCATCCAGCAGTTGGGCCGCCGATGAATTTTCTAAGCCGGCCGGCGTGGATTGAGCCAGGAAAGTACCATTTTCCTGTTCTTTTAGTTCAAGCCCTAAAATCATTAAATCCGGCACTAATTCGCGTACCATTTCGGTTTCAGCCGGGCCAAAATGGAGTTCTTCCGGGAACAGGCTTTTTTGTGATAAGGAAGCACCGTTTTGCAGTGAGCGCATGAAGCCTTCGAATACGATGCGTTCATGGGCGCGTTTCTGGTCAATCATCATTAAACCGGATTTAACCGATGTGAGGATGTATTTGTTTTTCAGCTGGAAAAAACGACCTCCCTGATGGCTGTTTTCATTGAATCCGGAGGATAAAATGGTTTGCTGAACCGGTTGTGGTTCTTCTTCCAGGGGTGGTTGGATGGGTTGATCAGTGGAGAAGAAATCATTCTGAGACGATTCAAATCCATTGTATAACGAATCCCAGTTGTCGGTGGATTGGTCATTGCCAAATCCTTTTGAGGGTAAAGATACCGAACCACCTCCATAGGAACGTGCAGCCTGTTGACGACTCTCTTCTTCAAAGGGATTATAGTAGGGGTTCACCTCAATGGTTGGCTCCACCAATTCGCCTGCTGACTTGGTTACCGGTATGTTAATGAGGTCGGCCGTGTCAAAATCGATGGACGGCATCATGTTAAATTTACCCAGACTTTCCCGGATGGCAGCATTGAGTATTTGCCAGATAGCCCGCTCGTTCTCGAATTTTATTTCTGTCTTTGTGGGGTGGATATTCACATCTACGATTTGAGGATCCACTTCCAGGCATAAAAAGTAGGCGGGTACTGTTTCGGGATGCAAAATATTGTCATAGGCTTCCATTACCGAGCGATGCAGATATGGATGCTTCATGAAGCGATTGTTTACAAAGAAAAACTGGTCCCCCGATGTTTTGCGTGCTGATTCGGGTTTGCCGATGAATCCGGTGATTTTCACCATCACCGCATCCGTATCCACTGGAATCAGTTGATTGCCCATCTGTTTGCCCATCATGTTCACGACGCGCTGACGGATGTTGCCATTGGGCAAGTGAAACAAGGGCACGTCGTTATGGGTGAGGCTCATGGCAATCTGAGGATTGGCCAAAGCAACCCGTTGAAATTCGTTGATGATGTGACGTAGCTCTGTGGAGTTCTGTTTTAAAAAACGACGACGAGCCGGCACATTATAAAATAAATTTTTGATGATGAATTGACTTCCTGGCGAGCACTGCACGGCTTCCTGCGATTCAACAGCAGAGCCGGCGATGCAAATGTGAACGCCCAGTTCAGCTTCTTTTTGGCGGGTTTTGAGCTCCACCTGCGCTATGGCTGCAATTGATGCAAGGGCTTCACCACGAAAGCCCATGGTGCGGAGTGCAAATAAATCTTCAGCTTTTTTAATTTTGGAGGTAGCATGCCGTTCAAAAGCCATGCGGGCATCAGTTTCAGTCATGCCGCTACCATTGTCAATGACCTGAATCAGATTTTTACCTGCTTCTTTTGTCACCACATGAATTTCAGTAGCACCTGCATCCACTGCATTTTCCATTAACTCTTTAATTACCGATGCAGGCCGTTGTATCACCTCTCCAGCTGCAATTTGATTGGCCACTGAATCGGGCAATAACTGAATAATATTTGACATGTTCCCCTTCCCTTTTTCTACTGATTAGTAATCGCTTCCCCAGCTTCTGTTACTATCCTAAAAAATCTGTTAACCATTTCATACCTTCCTGAATCAGGTAAAAACCCAGAATCATCAAGGCAATCAAAATAACAATCAATCTTAAATTAGACCGCTTCTTAATGCTCCTGGATATTTCGTAGTGTGGCTTGATGCGTCGGCGCATACCCCCGCGGATACGATCTTTATATCCAGTCTCTTTTTCCTCCTCACTTAATATTCCCAACTCCTCTTTGGCCTGTCTGATTCGCTCCTGCCGTTCCTCTTTGGCCTCATCATAATAGATGGGGGTATGTTGGAAAGTGCGGTGCCTGGCTACTTTGGTAAATGTAAACTTCATGTTGCATCGGTTAATGGCAAAGCCTGCCTGCTAATAGTGCAAAGATAACAAGTAATATTGAAACGGCCTTATGCAGGAATTTAATCCTTCAGACGGGTGCCGCAAAACTTGCAAAAAGTGGCTTCATCCTCGTGGCCGCCTCTAAAACAGGAGGGGCAGACGTAAGTATTCAGCGAGATGTGGCGTATTTCCTTGGCCAGCTCACTGGTGACAATGCCCGTGGGAACGGCAATAATGGCATAACCTATAATCATGATCATTCCTGCTACTAATTGCCCCAAGGTGGTGATGGGGGCGATATCGCCATAACCCACGGTTGTTAAGGTTACAACGGCCCAATAGATACTGGCCGGGATGCTTTTAAAACCGGGGTTGTATGGATTCTCAATAATGTACATCACTGTGCCCAAAATGGTGATCAGGATCAGTACAGCAAACAGGAAGACCCCAATTTTATTGCGTCCGGCAACGAGAGCGGACCATAGAATAGAGGCTTCTTTTACATATCGGGTGAGTTTTAAAACCCGGAAGATACGGATCAGGCGAAGGGATCGTAAAACAATGAGCATCTGGGTGCCTGTGAATAGTAAACCAATAAAAGCCGGTAAAATGGCCAGCAAATCAATGATGCCAAAGAAAGAGAAAATGTAGCGCCGGGAGTGTTTGGTTATCCATATGCGCAGGAGGTATTCCACCGAGAATAATATTGTTACGCTCCACTCGGCCAGGGTCAGCCAGCCTTGGAATTGGGGAGATAAGTCCGGATTGCTTTCCAGCATCACAATGATAATGCTGATTAGAATAAAGGCTATGAGGGCGATATCAAACCAACGACCGGCTTTCGTATCGGCTTCAAAAATGATGGTATGGAGTTGTTTTTTTAATGGGTTCATTACATCTAATTTCAATGGGGGTGTGCGGGCTTTAAAGATAAGCAGTCAATTAAGTAAAAAAAATTTTAACTTTTAAAAAGCCGTTGTACTTTTACCTCCCTAAAATTTGACTATGACACGCGAGGATATCCTACACAGTTTTGAAGAGGCCCAACAGGTCTTGACCCGTTTCATGAATGATGCATCCAATTGGGACAAGATTCAAAGTGCCGGTGATTTAATGGCACAGGCCATATCAGAGGGTGGTAAAGTGATTTCGTGTGGAAATGGGGGATCCATGAGTGATGCCATGCATTTTGCGGAGGAATTAACCGGACGTTTTCGGGATAACCGACCCGGAATGGCGGCCATTGCCATTTCTGATCCGACCCATATTACCTGTGTGGGAAATGATTATGGTTTTGATTACATTTTTTCGCGCTATGTGGAAGCAGTAGGTAAAACCGGTGATGTGTTGGTGGCCATCAGCACCAGTGGTAACTCTGTCAATGTGTTGAATGCGGCCAAAGAAGCCCGTAAGAAAGGAATGAAAGTAGTGGCTCTGACCGGAAAAACAGGCGGTGAAATGAAGGATTATTGCGATGTGGAGATTCGTGTGCCTCATACCGGGTATTCCGATCGCATCCAAGAAATACATATTAAGGTCATTCATGTATTAATTCAGTACATTGAAGGAAAAGTGCTGGCGTAATGAGCTTGTAGTTACTATCTTTCAATTGGTTTTGAGAGGACGGGTTAATTTAAAGGTAGTAATTATGGAACGCTTGATATCATCTTTAAAAAAGTTGACCTATGCCTTCTGGTATAAAGACTTTTCTTATTCCTTGCTGCACAGCTCAGATAGCTCCTTTTTTGACAAAGGTTTGATTGCTGTGGATTCGCTCACTAAAAAAGACAACTCCTATAACTTCAAGTGGAAGCGATTGTCTTATGTGCAGCGAAAAAAAATTCAGCATAATCTAGAGACGCACAATAAAATTCTGCTTGTTCGTCGCGTCTTGCTTTATTCTTTGTCGGCACTTGTCATTTCTACCATGGTCTTGATTATCTATTTCAGTCAGTTGAATGGCTTCCATCTCTGGTAGTTATTTGTGAGGATTGCTTCGGGCGTATAGCTTTTAACAGTGGTTTTTTATAACTTACCTATAAATCACTGTTGTTATGCTTGTAAAAACCTTTGGATCTGCGGTCAGCGGAATTGATGCCTATACAATCACTATTGAAGTAAATGTCTCGAAAGGGATTCGCTTTGCCATGGTGGGCTTGCCCGATAATGCCGTCAAAGAGAGTCATCAGCGGGTGGAGTCGGCCTTGAAAGTAAACGGTTTCAACTGGCCTGGTTTTAAGATTGTCATTAACATGGCACCTGCTGATATCCGGAAAGAGGGATCGGCCTATGATTTACCTTTGGCTATCGGTATCTTGGCTGGATCCACACAAATATCCACTGCTTTATTGAAGGATTATATCATCATGGGAGAACTCTCTCTGGATGGTAGCTTGCAACCTGTTAAAGGGGTCTTGCCCATGGCTATCCGGGCCCGTGAAGAGGGTTTCAAGGGCTGCATTTTACCCCTTCAGAATGCACGCGAAGCTGCAGTTGTGAAAGGGATACAGGTTTTTGGTTTTGAAAACATCAAGCAGGTGGTTCGTTTCCTGGACAGTGGAAATGGCGTCAGTCCGGTCATCATTAATACAGAAGAAGAATTTGAAAAAGGCACGCAAAACGTTGATTTCGATTTTTCCGAAGTGAAAGGGCAGGAAAGTGTGAAGCGGGCCCTGGAAATTGCTGCTGCCGGCGGTCATAACCTGATTATGATAGGCCCTCCGGGAGCCGGCAAATCCATGTTGGCCAAACGACTGGCTTCTATTTTGCCACCCTTGTCATTGGACGAAGCATTGGAGACCACTAAAATCCATTCCGTTGCCGGGAAAACAGGGAATAATGTTTCGCTAATTACCCAACGACCTTTTCGATCTCCGCATCATACGATCTCTGATGTAGCACTCGTCGGTGGTGGATCCTTTCCGCAGCCCGGAGAGATTTCACTGGCGCACAACGGCGTCCTTTTTCTGGATGAATTACCCGAGTTTAAACGAACCGTGCTGGAAGTGATGCGTCAGCCACTGGAAGATCGCCGCATCAGTATTTCACGCGCCCGCTTTACCATTGATTATCCGGCCAGTTTTATGCTGGTTTCCAGTATGAATCCATGCCCTTGCGGTTACTTCAATCATCCCGAAAAAAAATGTGTGTGCAGTCCGGGCGTCGTGCAAAAGTACCTGAGCCGGATTTCAGGGCCACTTCTGGATCGGATTGACCTGCACATTGAAGTGGTGCCGGTGCCCTTTAATAAACTGGCCGAGGCCCCTGCGGCTGAGAAAAGCATCTTGGTGCGGGAGCGAGTAGTGCGGGCACGGCAGATCCAAAATGAGCGTTTTAAGGCAGCTGAGCAGGTCCATTGCAATGCCCAGATGAATAGCCGCATGTTGGCCAAATTCGGCACGCCGGATGAATCGGGCATGCAAATTTTGAAAACAGCCATGGAAAAGCTTGATTTATCTGCAAGGGCCTATGACCGCATCTTAAAAGTTTCCCGCACCATCGCTGATCTGGAGGGTTCGGAGGCTATCCAGTCGCATCATGTGGCTGAAGCGGTGCAGTATCGAAGTCTGGACCGATCTAATTGGGGCGCTTGATCTATTTATCAACAAATATCTTGTTTGCTTGTTACATGTTATTGGTGTACTTTCGGCGCGCCTAAAACGAACCCTTATGGCGGTACCTGCCCGAACATCTTAATAAATTAACCAAACTGATAATTAGGCTTAATGAGAAATAAAAGACAAATCGACATGACTGCAAACAGTTTAATGGATCCAATTGGCCGTTTGATGGGATTGAGGTATAAATCGCATCCCTGGCATGGAATTGATATTGGTGATGAAACCCCGGATATAGTAACTTGTTTTATTGAAGTGGTACCTACTGATACGATCAAATATGAAATTGATAAAGTGAGTGGCTACTTGCGCATTGATCGTCCGCAAAAATATTCAAATGTTGTACCGGCCCCCTATGGTTTTATTCCTCAAACGTATTGTGGCAATAAAGTGGGTAACTATTGTGCTGAGAAATCTGGCAAGAAAGATATAAAAGGGGATGGTGATCCCTTGGATATTCTGGTGTTAACCGAAAAGGATATTCCCCATGGTGACATTATTGCAAAAGCCATTCCCATTGGTGGGTTCAGAATGTTGGATGGCAACGCTGCCGATGATAAAATCATTTCCGTATTAAAAGGGGATGTGGTGTATGGGGAATTTAAAGATATTACTGACTTACCAGAGCTGGTGATTAAACGCCTGAAGCATTATTTTTTGACGTATAAGGATATGCCTGGATTAAGTCATGAATCGGAAATAACGCATGTGTATAATGCGGAGGAAGCCCATGAAGTGATTCGTCTGGCGATGTTGGATTACGAGGATCGCTTTGATGATCTGCGGAAGGCCTTGCTTTCCTATTAGGCGAAGTGGTTAGATGCCCTGAATTTACTATCCCGCAGAGGTTTTGACCCCCTCTCCGGGATTTTTTTACGTCCCTCCGGCTATTTTTTTGCGTTCTCTCGAATAAGTGCGTGCTTCTCCAGCAGGTTTTGGCCTCTCTCCGGTGTTTTGAGGCCGTTCTCCGGCAGTTTTTATGAATAGCGGAGGTTACTGCTTTTCTGTTTTAAACCGTAAAATAAAACGGTGGTCATCGGCCTTTTGCAGATAGTTGATGGTGATGTTGGAAATGTCGCAAATTCGTTTAACAACAGATAAGCCAATGCCCAATGATTGCGGATGCGTACTGTTTTTCCGGAACCGGCGAAACAGTTCATCCGGATGCACTTCTAGGGCTTCACCGCTGTTGCGAATTTCCAGTTGCTGATTGGCATAGCTGATGTTGATATAGCCATTTGAAACATTATGGCGAATGGCATTTTTCAGAAGGTTTTGGATCAGGGTGTGGGCCAGAGAGCGATTCATTTTAATGCGTATGGGTTCGCTATCTGTCATGTTTATGGCCAGATTTTTATCTTCGATGAGTGGTTCCAATAATTCTATTTGCTCCTGAATCACTTGCATGAGATCTACCTCTTCTTCATTGCTGAAGATGCGATTGTCCAGCTTTGCCAAGAAGATGAGTGCCTGATTGATTTTTGATAATCGCCCGGTTGTCTCCATCAGACCGGCAATGAGTTTGATTTGTTCCTCCGTGAGGTTAGGGGATTGAATGAGTTCGTCCAGTTTGGACGTGATGATGGCCAAAGGGGTCTGTAATTCATGGGAAGTATTTTCAGTATATTCCTTCAGGCGCTCAAAATCCTGTTTAATTTTTGTTTCCATGCTGTTAAACACCTCGTTGAGCTGTTCAATTTCATCCACATCGGAAGTCATCAGATCGAGCCGATTGTCTTTATTCACATCAAAGGTTCTAAGTTTCCTGATGGTATCGTAAAAAACCGAAAGGGAGGATTTGGTAGTTTGCCGGTTGACCAGGTACAAGATTAAAAAAAACAGTATGGGGAAAACCGTCAGCATCAGTGTAAATTTCATGACCAATAAGTCGGAAGGCGTAGAGGGCCTTAAAATGCTTAGTTGGTAATGGGTGTGGCCGTCCGTTTTGCCATAGCTCAGCTTGCGGAAAAATTCATAATTGTTGGCAGATGAATTGTACATTACGGTATCACTAAATGTGGGTTCCAGCAGTGGGGTATTTTCATCTGCCATGGTGACCTGGATGTCGGCATAGGTTAATTGGGTGTGCTGTAAATCTTCAAAGGTCATGTTGTCCACTAACTGACGGGCATCTAATAGTTCCTTATTTAAAAAATTATTCACCGCATACCGGATGAAATAATAGCCGCCCAGGCTTCCGAAAAGAAAAAAGAAAACGCTGGCAGAGATAAAGTTAAGTCCGGTTTTGGTGAGTAGTTTCATGTAGTCGGTAGAATGAATTGAGTCAGAATATACTTGTAAGAGGTGGGCTGTTAATCGATCGTTGGTAGTAAGGTGTCAGATGCTTTTCTATCATCCAATCGGTCCCTTTTTTTTCCTTTTATATTTTTCCTTTTCACTTGTTTATCGGGTGTCTAATCTGCATCCGTAAATTTATACCCCACCCCATACACATTGCGAATGTAGTCGCCACAATCAGCTTTAAGCAGTTTTTTGCGGAGGTTTTTAATGTGGGTGTAGATAAAATCATCAGTATAGCCATAATCCATAAAATCTTTCGACATGTGCTCGCCAATGGCGGTCTTGGTGAGTACCCTGTTTTTATTGGCAATGAAATAGAGTAACAGATCAAATTCGCGTTTGGTCAGATCCACGGGTTTGTTATTCACCGTGGTTAAAATTTGACTGGGAACAACTTTTAATTCATTGTAGATAATTTCTTCTTCCCCTTTGAAATGCACCCGGCGAATCAATGATTTTAACCGGGCATTTAATTCCGGCATTTGAAAGGGCTTGGTCAGGTAGTCGTCAGCGCCTAATTCCAGGCCTTCAATTTTATTATCCAGGCTGTCACGGGCCGAAACGATGATGATTCCGGTATTCGTGCCTTTACCTTTTACTTTTCGAAGGACATCCAGGCCATTGCCATCGGGCAGGTTTAAGTCGAGAATAATAATATCAAAGGCTGAATCCAACAAATGCATAGCCATGCCCAAATTGGCTGCATGTTCGCAGGTGTGTCCTTCTGTATCTAAAAAGTTACGGATGCTTTGCGCCAGTTCCAGTTCATCTTCTACTAAAAGTATTTTCATTTTCTTCGTGTGTTCTTCCTGATCAAGTCGCTAATTGATTGTTTTTGTTGATATCTCAATTTTATAAGGCATGTCGCACCACATTCATGGTCATGGAGATGAAAATCATGATGCAGGCCACGCCAAAGTAGAGAATGTTCTTTTTAAAAATGAGCTGGGGTGTTTTTCCGTTGCGGGCAAAGATCCAGCCAATGTGTGCCACCACCAATGTAAATACCATCAGGATAAAGTGTTCAACGGCCCAAAAGCGACTGCCTGTGGAAGCTTCGGCCAGCATGTCGATTTCCCCTTTGCTGTAATCAATAATGTACAGTACATATAGGATAGATCCCAAAAGCAGTTGGAAATAGAGCAGTAAAGTGACCATTAAGGGAAATTTCACATCCTTTGGGGATAGCTTTACTTTGTGGAGGAGCCCCAGGAATGCCCGTATCACAATGACCAAAGTGACCGCCAAAGCTAAAATGCTTGAAATAATGTGAAGCGTTAAAATGGCGTTTCGCATGGTTATAATGCTTTAGCAATGACAGTGGCTTGTTTAATGCGATCGGCCATGCCAATGCCGTCTCTCAGATTCCCGGCAATAATGAGCCCCGGGAATTCATTTTGCACCTTCTCAATGGCCGTTAACCGGTCGCCGGTGTTAATGGCGTATTGCGGAATGGCATGGGAATAGCGCTTGATGTCTATCAATTGGGGGTTGAAGTCTGGCAGTTTCATGAGGTCTTTAAATTCTCGCTCCAAAACGGCCATTAGAGCGGCATCATCCAGATCGCAAAGAGACTCATTGCGAATGCCTCCCATGAACACTGAAAGTAAGGCGCCGCCTTGCGGGGCTCTGTTTTTGAATAGAGACGACATGAACAGCACGCCCAGCAGATCTCTGTTTTCCTTGTGTGGGATTAAACCGCCAAAACCATCCAGGGGGCGTCCTTCCCAATGATTGAAGCCCAATGCAATTTCTACTACCCGGGCATATTTCAGGTTCGTTAGATGGGCCATGTGGGCGTCTTCAATAAAGGGAAGCATGGTCTCTAATCCGATGGCCCCAACCGTGCTGATGACTTTATTCGCGGTTAGGGTTTGTTCGCTCTCCCCATTGGAAAATTGGATCTTGAAATAGCCTTCTTCGGTGGGGGTGACAACGGTATTATGCGAATCAAACAAGAAATTTTGAGGCCCGGCGCTTTGAAACAAGGCATTGGTCAGGGAAGTTAAGCCTCCTTCAAAGGAGAAGACCGCTCGATCGGTTCTTTTCTCCAGATCGCTCTTGGGCTCCTTACGCTTTTTCATGGCCCCTTTGATGAAGCTGCCGTAATCCTGTTCCAGGTTATAAAGCTTTGGCAAGGCATAGCGGGGGATAAGCATAGCGGGGTCGCCGGCATAAACACCTAAAATAAAAGGATCAATGGCATAGTCCAGAAAACTCTTTCCCAACCGGCGGGTGACCATATCGGCCAATGACTCATCGGGATTGGTGCCCGCTGAGCGGAAGGGCTCACCTAACACGCGTAACTTATCTTTTAAAGAGAATAACGGCGTTGTGATGGCGACTTTAGGATTGGATGGCAATGCATGCCACTCGCCCCCTTTTAGCACATAACGGATCTTCACCAGATCGTTGCCTTTTTCCAGCGAAATGGCATCGCCCAGATCATCAAAGAGCGCAACGACTTCGGGCTGACCGATAACCCCTGAATTAGGGCCTGATTCGTAGACAAAACCGTCTTTCTCCCGGGTATTGACCACCCCCCCAGGGCGATCATTTTTTTCGAGAACGATGAAAGACTTATTCTTTTTGTGGAGGTGATGCGCCAACGTTAATCCTGTAACACCAGCGCCAATGATTACGATGTCGTAATGTGAATTATTCATTGATAATACATTTCAGTGATTCAATAAAAAGAGGATGAGCCGAGGGAATTTGGACCCTTGAGATATGCGCCATGCGTTCATCCGATTTATAGATGTCTACTAATTTAATGTTGAGGTCATAGGTGGTTTCTAAACATTCGGTGGTGAAACTCACCGGTATGAGGACGACATTTTTTTCACCACCGGCCACCAATTCTTCCAGATGATCATCGGTGTCTGGTCCCACCCATTTAACCGGCCCCACGCGGGATTGGAAAGCAACCTCGTATCGTCGATCCAATAGGTCAGCCAGCCGTTTGGCCATGTGTCGAACGGTATCCGGATATTTATCCCCTTTCTTTACCCCATAGAGTGGAATGGCGTGCGCGGTGAATAACAGGAGCGGGTCTTTTAGGCCCTCACGTTCAAGGTGCTCTTCAATCAATGTTTTCCAGTAATTCAAAAAGGCCGGATGCATGCTGTAGTCACAGATCTTCCGAATGGTCACCGGGGGTAATTTTTTTGTTGCTTTGGTAACATCTGAAAATACTGAAGTGGTGGTGGTATCACTGGCCTGGGGATACATGGTTAAGACAATGAACTCGTCAATGCCTTCCCGATTCATTTTTTGCATGACATCGCCAATGAACGGCGGTGTATAGGAATAGGCAGTATATACCGGCAGGTTGGCTGCTTGTTGAAGTGCCTTCCCGGTCGCTTCAGTGTGTTTGATAATCGGAGTACCGCCTATGAGCTGGTATTTCTCCCAGGATGCAGGATGCCTTTTTTTGGCAATCATAGAGGCTACAAACTGTCGGAGTCCGCCGGGTAGCGGCAATATGTATTTATCGCTAAACATATTTTTCAAGAACAGGCGCATCTCTTCAATTGATTGAGGGCCACCCATATTTACCAGTATAACTCCCTTCATAAATGTGTGAAGTATTTTATTGATGAATTGTTACATCAATTTAACAGCAAGATAGGCAGAAAGGTTGAATATGTGAAAAGGTAGGCCGTTTCTTGTGGTTACTATGGGCGAATGCATAGCTGTTAATTTTAGAATAGTAAAAATTATTATACATTTATCATGCGCAAATTTAACCTTAAAAGTAGTTTCAATGATTAAAAAAATCTTACCGGTATGGGCATTTTTTCTTTGCCTGGGCTCCATGTATGCCCAATCTGATGTTGAAAAAGGATTGAATGCCATTAATAAAGACGTATTGCGGGGTCAACTGGATTATTTGGCTTCCGATTGGATGGAAGGACGTGGTACAGCTGAACGCGGCGCCTATATGGCGGCAGACTACATTGCCAGTATGTTTCGGGTGTATGGACTCCAGCCTGGCGGCGATGAAGAGTGGATTTATCCGTCGCGTGATGAACGGATGAATGGCAAAGAGGCCTACCAGGAAAAAACTTTTTTTCAAAATCTGGCTCTGGTTGAATATACGGAAGGGGAAGCGCAACAGTTTTCCATCATCGAAAACAGTAAACATGGAGAGCGCATCTTCCATTTGGGATACCATACGGATTTTAGTGTGAATGTGAGTAGTCATGGTTTGGAATGTAGTGCTCCGGTTGTCTTTGTAGGGTATGGATACAGTGATGCGCAACAAGGATATGATGATTTTAAGGGCGTTGATGTAACAGGTAAAGTGATTCTTCGGTTGACTGGTGTTCCCGGTCATAAAGATGAAACATCGCCGGCCTATTCAAAATATGTCCCGCAGGAACGCTACGGCATGTGGGCCATTCGCAATAAAAAAGATGACATGGCCAAGGAAAAAGGAGCATTGGCCATAATAGAAGTGTCACCGGATGAGGATGATGTGCTGTATTGGGCCGATAATGTGCCTTTTCATTATCAACGGGATCAATACGAGGGACCCAAGCCTACCGAACCATACTTGCGATTGAGAGCGCCTGGCGATGAATTTTCTGATCGCTTAACAGCGATTTCCGTATCCCGCAGGGCAGTAAGCAAACTACTGGAAGGAAGCGCTATTGATTTAAAAGCATACGAGCAAAAAGCGGCTCAATTAGTCAGTCAAAAAGCAGTGCTCCTAAATAGAAGTGTACATCTTAAAACCTCAGTTCAATCGCGTATCGTCAAAGCCCGCAATGTGGTGGGTGTGATTGAAGGAAAAAATACGAATGAATACATCGTTGTGGGTGCACATTATGACCATTTGGGTGTTAAAAACGGTTATACCTATAATGGTGCGGATGATAATGGTTCCGGGACGGTGGGCATCATGAGTATTGCCAAGGCCATTATGGCAACCGGCGTGAAACCCGATAAATCGATCATTTTTGCGGCCTGGACCGGTGAGGAGAAGGGGCTTATTGGTTCGCGTTATTACACCAATACGCCAACCGTACCAATTGAGCAGATAAAGTACTATGCGAATTTTGACATGATTTCACGCAATGTGAAGGATACGGCCGGGGTGAAATGTGCGTATACGTATACGAAAGCTTTTGAGTCTTTAAAAACAATCAGTGAGGAGCATATTGAGCAGTATGATCTTGGCTTGGAACTCAATTACAGAGCCCAGGAAAAACCCCGTGGGGGAAGTGATCACATGTCTTTTGCCAATAAAGACATTCCGGTGACGTGTATGATTACCGGTTTGCATGAGGACTATCATACGCCCGATGATGAGTTGGATCGGGTATGTTATGATAAAATGTATAAAGTGGTAAAGCTGGGTTTTTTAAATATTTGGCGATTAGCTAATGACCCGGATTTGTTAAAAAGTGAATTGTAAATACATAAAAGCCATGGCTAATGAGTCATGGCTTTTTCGTTATTAGTCTATTGAGTGCTGTTTCTTGTCGATCACTTAGCGTTTTTATTATGGTACTATTCGACTTTATAATTCACTGAGTCGAACGTAAATAGTCCTTGTCTTTTTTATTTGGAATATCCTTGAAAATTCTGATATCTTTGTCCGATTATTAAGGGAATCCAGGTTTACATAACCAGTTTAAGTTTGGAAACAGGAAAAAGAATATATTTTGCGTCAGATGTGCATTTGGGGGCACCTGGCATAAAAGATCACAGGGCACATGAAAAACGTTTTGTCCGGTGGCTGGATGAAATTAAAGAATCGGCTGCTGAGATCTATTTGATGGGTGATATCTTTGATTTCTGGTTTGAATACAAGCAGGTTGTTCCCCGAGGTTATACCCGTTTTTTAGGTAAACTAACGGAATTAACGGATGCCGGAATCCCTGTACATTTCTTTACCGGTAATCATGACATTTGGTTATTTGATTATCTGACAACCGAGTGCGGTATTCATTTGTATCGCGAACCATTGGTTAAAATCCTGGAAGGAAAAACGTTTTACCTGGCGCATGGTGATGGGCTGGGGAATTATGACCCGCACTATAATTTTTTGAAAGCGGTCTTTACAAATGGGTTTGCACAATGGCTGTTTGCGCGTCTACATCCGAATTTCGGAATTGGCATGGCCTCTTTTTGGTCCCGAAAAAGCCGTGAGAAAAACTTGAAATCACATGGTGTTAATTATTTAGGTGATGACAAGGAGTTCTCTGTATTATACGCAAAAGAAGTATTACAACAACAAGAATATCAATCAGTCGATTATTTTGTATTTGGTCACCGGCATGTGGCACGCAAGGTCGATGTGGGACCTGGCTGTCAATTAGTTTATCTGGGTGATTGGGTGCAGCACTTCTCATATGGGGAGTTTGACGGAAATTCTTTGGAATTGAAGTTTTTCGATGATTGAAGTAAAGTTTGATATAGCTAAAAAGTAATAAATGGAATCTAAGGCTGGGATTTATGCCGTAGCTACCGGTACGGGTAGTTACATTCCTCCTGTGGTAGTTTCGAATGCTGATTTTATCAACAATCGATTCTTTAATGAAGATGGTACACCCATTGATTTACCGGGGCAGGAGATCGTTGAGAAGTTTGAACAGATTACTGATATTGCCGAGCGTCGTTGTGCTGAGAAAAAACATATGACCTCTGATTTGGCAACCTTTGCCGGTAAGGCAGCTATAGAAGATGCCGGTTTTGATCCCGAACAATTGGATTATATCATTGTGGCTCATAATTTGGGCGATATGCGGCATGGGTCTAATTATCCGGATGTGTTGCCAACTATGGCTTCCCGGGTGAAACATAAGTTGGGAATTAAGAATCCGAAGACCATTGCTTACGACACTCTTTTTGGCTGTCCGGGATGGACACAAGCCATGATTCAGGCGAATTATTACATCAAATCGGGCGATGCCAAAAGTGCCTTGGTAATTGGGGCGGATACTTTGAGTCGTTCTATGGAACCGCATGACCGGGATTCGATGATTTTTGCAGATGGTGCCGGAGCGGTTCTCTTAGAAGCGCGTGAAAGTGCTGAGCCGGTTGGAATGCTCAGGCATGCTGCTCAGACGGATACCGTCGAGCACATGGATCTGTTGCACATGGGTGAGCCTTATAACCCGGAGTTAAAGGGGGGTAACCTCTTTTTAAAAATGTACGGTCGTCGTCTTTATAATTATGCACTGACCAATGTGCCTACTTTGGCAAAAGAATGCCTGGATGTAAATGGACTGACCCTCAAGGATGTGAAAAAGGTGTTGATTCACCAGGCCAATTCAAAAATGGATGAAGCTATTTTGAAACGGTTTTTTCGTTTATATGGTTTGCGCGATGCCGATTACAGTGTCATGCCCATGACCATTCGGACTTTGGGAAACAGTAGTGTGGCCACCGTTCCCACCTTGTTTGATTTGATTTGTAAAGGTCAGCTGGAAGGGCACGAATTAAATAGTGGCGATTATGTGATGATGACCTCTGTGGGAGCCGGAATGAATATCAACGCGTTTATGTATAAGATGCCGTAAGTTAGGTGTCCTCCAAATAACAGGCAGCTTAATCTTTCTGGATTAAGCTGTTTTTTTATAGTTAAATGGTGTAGGCATCCAGTTCTCGAATGTCTTTCAATGTCCCTTCATACATGATAATCTCCATATAAAAAAAGTGGCAAGTGCCATCAGCCTGTTCCAGTACCCGATAATATCCTTCTGCTTCCGGTTTTCGGTTAAAAAAAGAAAAAGGTGACACAGTGGGTATTAGAAAATTTGCTTGCACGGTATTGTAACGCACTTTTTCCGTGAGTGTGAGTTTTCGTAAGGTAATGTCTTCAAAATTTTGTTTGTCAATCTGGTAGAAGGTTAATACGTCTTCAAGCAATTCAATCATTGGTCAATAGTTTTATCAGTTTGCGGCTAAGGTACTATTTCTTCTTGCTCGATTTCGCTTTCGGATTATAATCCAAACACCGCTGAACCCAGGCTTCCAGCTCTTCGTCTAAATCCACACCATCTGGTGTAACGAAGACAAATCCTTTCATGGGACGTCCGGTAAAATCCATCGGTCGACAGCCAGAAAGTGTCAGGACTTGTTCATAGGTGCCAGGATCAATACGGGCCATGAGATTGTTTTTTACAACGCCCACGCACATCTTATCATCTACCATAAAACACAGGCCGCCCATCATTTTCTTTTCGATATAGGGGGTGTTTTTGTCTTTCAATGCATTTCTTAACCGATCGGCTAAATGTTCATCGTATGCCATATGTTCGAATTTTAATGTGTCAAAAATCCTGTACTGGATTAGCAATTTTACTAATTAGCGGATAAACTGTCAATTGTATTTGTGTCGATATTGGATGGGAGTAATACCAACCAGCTTCGTAAATTGTTTTCGGAAGGAGCTGACATCTTCATATCCCACTTTCTGCACAATTTCTTCAAAAGTTAATTGGCTGCTTTCTAAAAAGTGTTTAGCGGTTTCAATTTTTACACGTCTGATATACTCAGCCGGAGCCTGACCTGTGGCGTTTTTAAAGCGCCGGTTGAAGTGACGGACACTAATGGCCACTTGATGGGCTAAAGTTTCGATGTTCCATCTGTTGGAGGGCTTATCTTCAATGAGGTTTTGAGCCCTTAAGATGGCCACGTCTGCATGGTTTTTCTGACTGTTAAATGCCGCATAAGCCGATTGCGGATCTTTTTTCATGTCCAGGAGCATAAACTTTGAAAGTGCAATGGCAGTGTCTTTTCCCATCTGCTTTTCCACCAGATACATCATCATGTTCTGGAAAGATAATGTGCCCCCTCCCATGATTATGGATCCCTGATCAATGAGTATTTTTTCGTCACATACTGTCACCTTGGGGAAGCACTGTTTGAAAAGTTCAGTTGCTTTCCAATGCGTTGTTGCCATTTTACCATCCAGGATGCCCGCTTGGGCAATGATGAAATTACCTGTGCAGGAACCAGTGATGCGTACTCCTTTTGCATGCATGAGGGAGATCCATTGGCTGACGTGTTTTAATTGATCCAGTTTTTTAGGTATGATGCTTTCGATGCCTGGAACAATTACCAGGTCCGGAACGCGGGTGTAATCATTCATGGTGGAGTGGCACGTAACGGGCATGTTAAAACTGCAGGTAACTTGCTTTGAGGAGGTGGTGCTCAGTAATTCAACCTCGAAATAATCCGTTGGTTTACCCGTGTATAATTGGTTGGCATTATTGAGTAAGGAAACCATTCCTGAAACGGCAAATAAGGAACAATCATCAAAAACCAGAATGACTACTTTCATTAGTTATAACTTTGAATTACGAAACTAATGGAATTTTTCGGATGGCGTGAGATATGGCACGTATGCCACCTTATGTTGGCATAGTAGCCTCTGTGGAAGGTTGTCTTTTCGATCTAGCTTTGTGTTATCACATAATCGTTATTAATCATGAGTACACGAATTCAATTTTTACAGGACCAGTTTCAGCAAAGCCGTCACGTGATACAGACTTTTTTAGATCAAGTGCCAAGCGATAAATGGTTTGAAAAGGCAGGTATGCCCCAGTCAAACATTGCGTGGCAAGTGGGTCATCTGGTCATTGCCACTAACCTTCAGGGAATAAGTATGATTTCAGGACCGGATGAGTCCATTCTAAAGCAGCTCTCTCTTCCCATTTATCGAAAATACTGCATTGGTTTGGGATCTAAAGAACGCGTGTTACCTGAAGATTTGATGGAGCCATCGCAATTAGTAAGAGAGCTCAATTTGGTGCATACAATTTGCCAACAAAAGCTGGCTGCGCTATCTGATGAAGAATTGGATTTGCCAGCGGAAGCAACATCGCTGAGTCATCCCATTGCGAAAACAAAGTATGAGATTTTGTCCTGGTTATTTAAACACGATGCCTGGCACTGTGCGGAGATGGAATTGATCAAACTTAATCTGGGTTTAGGATTTAAGTGGCAATAGAACAAAAAATTCCCAGCTTCGGATTGAGAAGCTGGGATGATCTATTTATTTCGACAGATAAATCCCCAGTCTGAAACCCCCGGCCAGGTTCATTCCCCAGAAGTTTCCTTCGTAACGGCGGGCATCGCTCCAGAGCCATTCATCCCAATCGGTACTACCATCCGGATCAATGGCTGGATTTTCTACGTCAACGTATTCTCGTTCAAGAAATCGAAACCCAATACCCACATAGGGATCAAATACCATGCGCGAGCCCATTCGGAGACTGACACCAAATTTATAATGCGCACCAAACTTCGAGCGTTGGTACGTGGCCTTATCGTAATCGATGCGTATCTCACCCTTGTCCCGGTAGAAATGATCCTCTTCCAGATCTTCTTCCAGGTAGTTATAATAGAATTCAACAGCACTATACCAACGTGCGCGGTATTTGTCGTTAAAGAAGAATTTGATCTCCGGACGCACTTCAAATATTCGATAGGATCGGTCGTTCCAGCTATTGTTGTAACTGCCGCGTTGGTAGTTAGATAGATTAAAGCCGATGTCGGTGCCGATGCTAATGCGTTGTGATACCCCTATCTCAGCGCCTAAGCGGATGCGTGGATACGTATCAAACGATGATAAGGGTGCCCAGTTCAAAATGATACTTCCAGCGTAATCATGTTCAATGGTTTCTTCTTGTGCATTCACATGGGTGAACAGATAGATTAATGACAAAATAATAAATACGCGTCTCATGGCTTTTCGATTAGTACATTCTATAGACAATTCAAGTGGTCTTTGGACGTATCAGAGAATGATTAAAATCAGAGGTAGTCTTATTCAATAGCTATCAAGCCAAAAACAATGAATTTTGAAAAAAGTAGCAGCGGGAGGAGTAGAATTTTCCAATTCTACAGATTTACTACAGATTTGATCTTTATTTTTGAGTAGAAAGTTACCGAAATAGCTTTATCGAACGCACACATCATTATCCGGACACAGAACATATGGTTGGTTTAATTGGCATAAGTCACCAGACAGCACTTTTAGAGATCAGAGAACAACTGGTTATTTCCAAAGCAGAAATAGCGGGGTTATATGAATACCTGAGCCACAAATGCGATGTGTCAGGTATCTTTGCATTGAGTACTTGTAACCGCACAGAGCTATATTTTGAAGCAGATAGTGCCTTGATTGCCGATGCAAATGCTTATCTCGAAGAAGTTACAGATGCTTATGTAGCGTATTTTAAAAAGTCGGACTCCGTAAAGAAATATCTTTACTCCAATGTAGGTCTTGATGCCGCACGTCATCTATTTCGGGTGGCTACTGGTTTAGATTCACTCATTTTAGGGGAGTACCAGATTGTATCTCAAATTAAGGAGGCTTTTAGCTGGGTGGATAATACCGCTATGGTGGGCCCTGAAATTACACGCATGGTACATAAGGCGTTCGAAGCCGGTAAGCAGGTGAGAACGCGAACCCATTTGAATCGCGGGGCTGTTTCGGTAAGTTCTGCAGCCGTGGAGTTGGCCGGTAAAAAGCTGGGGTGTCTGGCACATTCAAAAGCATTGACCGTGGGAACAGGTGAAACCGGTTCCATCGTGGCACTCAACCTTTCAAAAAAGAAGTGTAAAGACATTTGGGTGACCAACCGTACTGCCGGAAAAGCCGAGCAATTGGCTGATCGTATTGGTGGTAAGGCCTTTCCATTTGAGGACTATACACAACAACTCATAGAAACCGATTTAGTTATTTATTCAACAGGTGCGCAACGGGCCTTGTTGACCCATGAATTGGCCCTGGATATTATGGCTGCTCGTGACTATCGACCATTGATGGTCATGGATTTGTGCAACCCGCGCAATGTGGATCCTTTGGTGAAACAGATTGAAGGTATTACCCTATATGATCTGGATCAAATGGAAGAGGTGGTGAAAACCAACTTTGAAAAACGAAAAGGGAAACTGGATGAAGCAGAAGCCATCATTGATGAGGTGCTGACTGAATTTGACGATTGGATGAATGTCCGTCGCATGAGCTCTGCCATCACGACCATCACCTCTATTTTCAAAAACATTAATCAGGAAGAGGCGCGTAATTATAAAAAGATCAAAGGGGACGAAGATGATCATCAGAAAATATCAGAATATGGTCAACATCTGAGCTCCAAACTCACCCGGATGATGATCAAACAAATTCGTCAGGTAACCAATGAAGGTCGTGATCCTGAAAAAGTAAAAGTAATCGAAGAATTTTTTAACTTCAGCTCTTAATTTATAAATCGTGATAAGTTAGGCCTTATCCCTTACTCTAGTTCTGGTATTCTATGACAAAATCTTCCATCCGAATCGGGACCCGTGGCAGTCAATTAGCCCTGTATCAAGCCAACTTAGTAAAAACAAAACTGGAACAAGCCTTTCCTCAACAATCCTTTGAACTGGTTATTATCTCTACCAAGGGGGATAAAATACTGGATGTAGCCTTATCAAAAATTGGCGATAAGGGTTTGTTCACCAAGGAGCTGGAGGTGTCACTTTTCAATGGTGAAGTGGATATGGCTGTTCATAGTCTGAAGGATATGCCCACAATATTTCCGGAAGGTGCCCAGTTAGGAGCCATCCTGAGCCGGGCCGAATACAAAGATGCCTGGGTGAGCCGGGAGGGCTTGAAGCTGGAGGAGATGACCAAGGCGCATAAAGTAGCGACTTCCAGCCTGCGTCGAAAAGCACAAGTTCATCGTATTAATCCTGATGTGCAGGTCATCGATATCCGTGGAAATGTGAATACACGTCTTCAGAAGATGGATGATGGTTATTGTGATGCCATGGTGATGGCCGGTGCCGGACTTATTCGTTTGGGTATGGAAGAGCGTATCACTGAATTGTTTGAAGCCGATTATTTAGTTTCCGCCTGCGGGCAGGGGGCCATTGCTATTGAGATTCGTGAACACGATGAGGTGATTGATAAAGTTGTAAAAGCCTTGCATTGCCAGGAAACTTACCTGCAAATTACAGCTGAACGGAGCTTTCTAAATGAATTGGAAGGGGGCTGTCAAATACCCATCGGGGCCCATGCCACCATTACCAATGGTCAACTCAGTCTGCTTGGACTGGTGGCCATGCCGGATGGATCGAAAGAATTAAGAGGTACAGAGCAAGGTGCTGCTGAAGATGCAGAACGCATTGGGCGAAGCCTGGCCAGACAATTGGAAGCGCAGGGAGGTAAAGAAATATTGGAGCATGTCAGACAATTTAATCGCTGATCATGACCCTAAATCATCAACCCCTTATCATCCTCACGCATCCACATGGAGCGCATGATGTGTTAAAAGTAGGTTTGGAGACGTCAGGCCTCGAAGTGCTGAGTGATGTGATGATTGAAACGGAATCCATTGCGCTTACAGATCGTGATAAACAAACCATCTTTAAAAGCCGGCGTCTTATTCTAACCAGTAAACGAGGGGTGGATTATTTGTTTTCACAACTGTGTCCGGCTGAAGTATTGGATAAAAGTTTCATCTGTATCGGTAAGAAAACTGCACTGGCGTTAGAAAAAAGAGGCATTAAACCCTGGTGGGTCTCTTATGGCAAAACGGCATCCGACCTGGTAAAGGAGTTGAAGCATGCACGCTTTCATCCCGAAGAGAAATGGATTGCTCTTTTAGGTGCTTTGGCTGAAGATACATTGGAAGAAGGCTTGAGTCCTTTATGTGACTTTCAACGAATCAACATCTATCAAACAGCGCTTGTCGATCAGTCATCTCCGGAAACCATCAAGCATTTGCAAAGCGACAAACAGGTCATGGTGGTTTGTACCAGTCCTTCCTGTTTTCATGGCTATATGAATAATTACAGTTCGCACCTGCATGCAGGCGTTCAGTTTGCATCCATTGGGCCCGTCACCACAAAAGCTATGGTAGACACGGGAATTGTGCCCGTTGTGGAAGCCTATCGCTCTACCTACGAAGGTTTATTACTTGCATTGAAATCAAAATTAACACCCATATATCGTTAAACCATTTAAATCTATTTATTATGGCATTTCCTGATACCCGACTTAGAAGATTACGATACAATAAGATTTTGCGCAACATGGTGACAGAAACTCATTTGCGTGTTGATGATTTAGTATATCCCCTATTTGTTTGTCCCGGTCAAGATGTGAAGAAACCCATTAGCTCCATGCCGGGTAATTACCAAATGTCGGTAGATGTATTGGTGGAAGAATGTAAGCGCGCTGTGTCCAAAGGTGTGAAAAGCATTCTTTTATTTGGGATTCCGGAGCACAAGGATGAACATGGCCATGTGGCTTGTCAGCACGATGGTATTGTGCAACGTGCAATGCGGGCCATTAAGGCGGAGATTGAAGACATTCACTTGATTGCCGATGTGTGTAACTGTGAATACACCACCCATGGTCATTGCGGTACCATTATCGACAACGATGTGGATAACGATTCTACCTTAAAAACATTAGCCGCTCAGGCTGTTTCATTGGCCGAAGCAGGTGCCGATGTCATTGCCCCCAGCGACATGATGGACGGACGTGTAGGCGCCATTCGCGAAGCTCTGGATAAAGCGGGATTTTATAAAATTCCAATCATGTCCTATGCAGCGAAATATGCCTCCGGCTTTTATGGTCCGTTCCGCGAAGCAGCTGAGAGTGCACCACAATTCGGTGACCGCAGTACCTACCAGATGAATCCGGCCAACAGTGATGAAGCCATGCGTGAGGTAGAAGAAGATATTTTCGAAGGGGCCGACATTGTGATGGTGAAGCCTGCCTTGAGTTACCTGGATGTGATCTACCGCGTGAAGAACGAATTCAAAATGCCAACAGCTGCTTATAATGTGAGTGGTGAGTTCAGCATGGTGAAAGCAGCGGGTGCCAACGACTGGATTGATGAAAACCGGGTTATGATGGAAATATTGACTTCCATTAAACGGGCCGGTGCCGATATCATTATCACTTATCATGCTCTGGATGCTGCAGATATATTAAATAAGAAATAAAAGAAAAAATGCCCCGCAAGGGCGACATATAAAAGTACAGGGTACGGCTGAGCTAAACCCTGTGTTAGGAAAAAGACGAAACAATGAAAGTCAACAACAGCATAAACGCCTTTAAACAAGCCAAAGAAGTCATTCCGGGAGGGGTTAACTCGCCGGTGCGTGCCTTCAAGAGTGTGGGCATTGATCCCCTGTTTATTCAAAAAGCCAAAGGCACCACCATTTGGGACATTGATGATAATCAATATACCGATTTTGTAGCCTCATGGGGACCCCTCATTTTAGGGCATGCCCATGATGAGGTGCTGGCAGCCGTAGCCCAGGCAGCCGCCAACGGTACCAGTTATGGTGCACCAACGCTCATTGAAACCGAGATGGCACAGCAAATTGTGAAAATGGTACCTTCCATTGAAAAGGTGCGTATGGTGAATTCCGGTACGGAAGCCACCATGAGCGCCATCCGTTTGGCACGTGGCTTTACTGGTCGGGAGTTGATTATTAAGTTCGCAGGTTGTTACCACGGACATGGCGATAGCTTTTTGATAAAAGCAGGTTCAGGTGCCATTACTCTGGGATTGCCCGATAGTCCGGGTGTCACCAAGAGCACCGCAAAAGATACCTTAACAGCCGATTACAACAATTTGGAGTCCGTCAAAGCACTCTTCGAAAAGCATAAAGATCAGATTGCCGCTATCATTGTGGAGCCCGTAGCTGGTAACATGGGCGTGGTACCTCCGCAAAAGGGATTCCTGGAAGGATTACGCGAGTTATCAACAGCTCATGGTGCGTTATTGGTTTTTGATGAGGTGATCACTGGTTTCCGGCTTGCCAAGGGGGGCGCACAGGAATACTTCAATGTCATGCCCGACTTAACCACCCTGGGTAAGATTATCGGTGGTGGCTTGCCTGTAGGTGCTTATGGGGGGCGCAAGGAGATTATGGACATGTTGGCGCCACTGGGACCAGTTTATCAGGCCGGTACTTTAAGTGGTAACCCTTTGGCCATGGCGGCTGGATTAACCGCTTTGAAAAAGCTGGATGAAACACCCAATGCCTATGACGATCTGGAGAAAAAAGCGGCTTGTGTGGAAGCAGGCTTGCGTAATAATGCCAAAGAGGTGGGTGTGTCTGTGGTTCTGAACCGGGTGGGTTCTATGATGACGGCTTTCTTCACGAGTGCTCCGCAAGTGACTTCTTTTGAAGAAGCCATGACAGCTGATACCGGCAAATATGCCACTTACTTCAAAAGTGCATTGGAAAGCGGTTTGTACATTGCACCCTCTCAGTTTGAGTGCTTGTTCATCTCCATGGCCCACACCGATGAAGATATTTCGAAGTTAATCGCTGGTAATAGGAAAGCGCTGGAAGCACTGAAGTAAATGAAAATATGATAGAGGTAAAGGCAGCGCATGATGTGATTTAGCTTTTACCTCCTTCCTTTTCGCTTTCACCTTATTACTTATTCCCTTTACCTTTTTATTTGCTCACTATGCAATCACTATTCACAGATACGATTCAAGGAAAATCAACTTCACGACCACCGGTATGGTTTATGCGTCAGGCAGGTCGTGTGTTGCCTAATTACCGTGCACTGAAAGAGCATCATACCTTTTCGGAGATGATGGAAAACCCTGAATTGGCAGCTCAGGTCACGCTAATGCCTATTCATGATTTAGGAGTGGATGCGGCCATCTTGTTTTCCGATATACTAGTAGTGCCTGAAGCATTGGGTATGTCGTTGAAGTTTACCAACGAAGGACCTGTGTTTGGTGCCCCCTTGCACACTTTTGATGATCCGTTGAAACAGTTGACCCGTGACATGACCAAATTAGATCATGTGTATGCGGCCATTGATGAGATTATCAAAACACGTCCGGCCACTACGCCATTAATCGGTTTTTGTGGGGGATTGTTAACAACTTTTTGTTTCATGTTTCGCGATAATGTGCGCGACATTACCTTTAAAAATGCCACCGAATTTCTGTATAAGGATCGCAAGACCAGTCAGAAAATTATCGACGCATTGACCGAAGTATCCATTGAATATGCACTGAAGCAAGCTGAACATGGTGTAGAAGCTTTTCAGTTGTTTGAAACATATGGTGGTTTATTGCCGGAAGAGCTCTATCTGGACATGATTCTGCCGGCCTCTAAAAAGATATTAAATGCGGTGCGGGATAAAGGAGTACCAACCATTTATTTCCCCAAAGACCTGGGACATGGGATCTCTGCTGTAACTAAGGATGTGGCTGACTTTGTAGGCATCGACTGGCGCATGTCATTGAAACATGCCCGTGAGATTGTAGATCCTGAAGTGGGTTTACAAGGTAACCTGGATCCGCGTCTGTTGTATGCCGATCAAGCCACCATCGAAGCCGAACTCAATAAGACGTACCTGCCTTTTGGACGGGAGAACCAAAAGTGGATCTTCAACCTGGGACACGGTATCCTACCGGACTTACCGGTGGAGAATGTGCAGTTTGTCATTGACTGGGTGAAATCAGTGGATTGGAAAAGAAGCTAAAAATTAATCATTATCAAACTGATCAAAACATCCCTTAGCCTGTTTACCTAATAGTACGGAGTGCGGACTCCGGACTACGAACTCAAAATTAACACCATGCTGAAATTCGACAGAAACCTATTAGATAAATACAATATTGCAGGCCCACGTTATACCAGTTATCCACCGGCTACTTTCTTCCATGAGGCGTATGGCAATGAAGCTTACCAGAAAAGTGTCATCGTTTCCAACCAGGAGACACCTGAGAATGTATCGGTATACGTGCACATTCCTTTTTGTCCGCAACTGTGTACCTTTTGTGGATGTACCACATATACGGGAATGGGGCAAAGCATCATTGAACAGTATATCGACGTGCTCATTCAAGAGATTGAACTGGTCTCCAGGGATATTTCCAAGGATCGTCAGTTAACACAGGTTCACTGGGGCGGTGGCACGCCTAATGCCATATCAGCCAGGTTGATTCGCAAGGTAACGGATAGCATCAAAGCCAACTTCAATTTTGCCGATCATTACGAGATGGCCATGGAATGTAGTCCGGCCTATCTGGATTATGACCTGGTGGATGAATTACGCGACATGGGTTTTAACCGCATTAGTCTTGGTATACAGGATTTCAAAAAAGAAGTACTCACGGCCATTAACCGGCGACCTGCCAAAGTGCCGGTGAAGGAGATGATCGCCTATCTGAAGAAGATTGGTTTCTCCGGTATTAACCTGGACTTGGTGTATGGTTTACCTTTTCAGACCGAAGCCGGTTTTCGCGAAACCGTAGCTGAAGCCCTGGATGCCAATCCCGATCGTTTGGTGACGTTCTCCTATGCGCATATCCCAGCGGTTATTCCGCGTCAGCGCATGTTGGAACAATACGGCTTACCCACTGCGGATGAAAAGATAACCATGCTCGAAGATGCATACAACATGGCTGTTGATGCCGGTTATGTAGCCATTGGCATGGACCATTTTGCCAAACCCGGGGATGAATTTGCCATCGCCTTACGCGATAAGAAATTACACCGTAACTTTCAAGGTTACTGTACCCGCGAAACAACCGGTCAGGTGTATGGGTTCGGGACTTCGTCCATCAGTCAGTTGTTCAATGCCTATAGCCAGAACGAGAAAACCATCAAAGCTTACATGGATCGCGTGCAAAAGGATGGGCGTGCCGTGGTGCGCGGTTATCAGCTATCCCGGCAGGAGCAGATGGTACGTCAGGTGATTAATGAAGTGATGTGTAATTACTATGTGGACTTCAAACAGGTAGCCGCCGATTTTAAAGGGACTGTGGAAGAGGTATACAGTGCCATTCAGCTGGATGAAGAAAAGCTGGCGCCCTTCATGGCCGATGGTTTACTGACACTTGAAAACGATGAGGTGCTTGTAAAAGGACAGGGCCGATTTGTGATCCGTAACATCGCCATGGCCTTTGATCCCGCCCTGAAACAAGGGAAGGGACAGTATTCGAAGACCGTATAATACCAATTGTATAACAAAATGATTGATAAAGCATTTTGCTTATGGCAATGGTAGATGCCGGTACACAATCATAGATTGATATTTTTATCAATCGTTTTGATTGGTAATCGGTATAAAACGTTATTAGCAATAGGAGTATAGCCCGATCAGTAATGATCGGGTTTTTTAGTGACCTACAAAGAAACTGATAGATTGTGTGCAATGCTGATGATGTGGGAACCATATCACACTTCATAATGCCGATTCACACGACCCGTAAGTAAGGTGTTTTGAAAGGTGCACTGGCAGTCAATCGGCTGTCAGCCACCTATTCGATTAGCAAACGTTTTTATTCTTCTTGCTCAAATTTATCTAATTCTTCCAATATTCTATTTGCATTATTAATTTTTCTATCAATAAAGTAGTGATTCATCAACACAGTACCCCCAAGGGCAAATACTAACAGGATTAACGCCTCCAATGTAAATCCTTTGATGTCATTGTAAATATTTAAATCGAGAATGGATTTGTATGCTATGGGGATGAATGAAAAAAGTAAAATTGGCAATAAAAAGTATTCATATTTTCTAGTTCTTTTAATCCACATATTTAATTTTAAAATGTCTTTTCGCAATTTGACAACGGGCGACCCTATATAATCTATACTTAGGAATCTTTTCACTGTTATTATCGAAAACAAAAGATAAACCATAAATATAGATACTGAAATAAATCCTGGTATATAAAACTCAGGTTCTTCTAAATAATGAAATGAATTAATGATAAGATATACAATAACTATAATGCCGATTATTATTTCGCGTATTGCCAAGTTATACAGCTTTTGTAATTCACTTTTAGAACTATTCAACTTATTATGAATCAGTAGTTCCATATTAAGTTCAGTATTTTCAGATAGCTTTTTGTCAAATTGAGCCCACACTCCTTTAAAATCGTCTAATTCCATAACTTTAGTTTTAAATGTTACTAAATCGTTTCTTAAGTTTTTTCTTTATACGATTAATCTTTGTAGCTACATTGGTTTCTGAAATACCAAGAATATCAGCAATGCCCTTATAACTAATATCGTCCAAATACAACAAAATCAAAGCTTTGTCTAAATCATTTAAACATTCAATAAGTTGATAGAGCATTTCAATATTCTCCTTAAAATCAGAGTCCAACTCAGAAGTGGCAAGGGGTATACTAGATGTATCAAGTGCTACTTTATTGTTATTTTGTTTACAATCTTTACGATAAAACGATATTGCGGTATACAATGCAATTCGGTATATCCATGTTGATATTTTAACGCGTCCGTCAAATTTTGAAAATGAATTCCATAATTGTATTAATATCTCTTGTTGCAAATCCTTTATATCTTCAGGATTCGAGCAATAAGAATAGCAAATCTTATAAATCAGATTTTGATTATCCTCAATAACAGCAATAAACTTATCCTTTTCCACTTCTTGAATTTTAATCGTTTTTTATATTATCCGCAGAAAAGGGTACAAAATCACAAATTCACTATTTTTTTCTAGAAGTAATTTTTTTGTAATGTTTGCCAATGTTTTGCCGCATGAAATGGGCCGCTGCGTGTTGTATAGTCGTTTTTTTTGCTCGCGCGCAAAAATCCGGCTCGGCAAGGCCTACTTTATTGCGATTTGTTGGTGCATCGTTCTTTTATTTTTAAAATTCACAAATCATTGGCATATGATCACTTATTTCTAACTTAAATTCAACTTTACCAATCTTCAATTCTTTCAAGTCATTTTGAAATTCTTGAGAACCAAATATGTAGTCAATATGATATGCCTTTTCTAATTTGCGTTGAAGATAGAAAGTTGGATTAGATTCTTTACCTTGTTGTTCTCCACTATTTATATGGTAAAGACTTTCAATACTAACTCCTTTTAATTCTCGAATCACATCTGAATGATTCCACCAACGATCCCATTGATCCCATATAGCGTTACTATTTAGATCTCCCGCGATTATAGTTTTATTGAGTTTTGACTTATTTACTTGAAGATACTTCCATAATTGTCCGATATATCCAAAATTTGGTGAATTATTGCCATGAGCCCAAACACCCAATAAATCAAAGTCATTATTAACTCTACAGGGTAGAAAATATTTCACGCTGTGGTCTTTATATGCATTTGTCCATTCAAGAGCGTTCAATTCGATATTATTCCGACCAAATATGCCAAGCCCTTTATTTTTATTATCTCCAATCCAAAGATGATTCGTCGCCCATCGTCTGAATTCTGTATGATTTGATTGTTCTGGATTTTCACATTCCTGGATAATGCAAATATCAGCATTAAAGCTTTTGAGGTTCTCAAACTTCTTCCTTAATGCACCATTACAATTCCAAGTTACAATCTTCATGTATTTTATTTAATGCTGGTGGTTTGTTATGAATGCTCGCCCAACGTCTTGCCGCATGAAGTGGGCCGTTGCGTGTGGTACATTCGCTTTCTTGCTTTTGCCTTTGCTCGCCCGACAGATATATTCCAAATCTGACTCAGCAGGCATTCTTTATTATTTTTTGCAAACAACAGATGTTTTAGTTTTTGAAACTGTTTTGTTCTAATTGTAATCTTTTCAACTCTTTCAGTTCATTCTCTGTGACAACCCATGTATTCGACCATTTGTCATGCCAACCATAACTTCGTTTATACTTATCCTCTAAACATGAAAAAGTCTCAAAAGGAACAACTCTAATTAAGGATCGCAATACTATTGCTCTTAATGTTGGTTTGTTTCCATATTCATCAATTACAAGTGACTTTGTTAAAAACTTTCCTGGCGTTCTTTGCCATATATATTCAAAAATAATATAGTAGAGAGGATAAAACACTAAACCTATTATGCTTTCGAAATATTCAATTGTGCGAGTAATAGTTTGGTTTGATGAATATAACATGAAAAGCAAACCTAACACAAACCAGATGGTTATCAATAGTATCTGAAATATTATAATATCAATTACAAAATGCCCAAATCTAGGACCCGGTGAAATGCACTTTACGATGCGATTCGCTATATACTCTTCTTTCTTTCTATGCCTATTGCCAAATGCATCTCGATAATGTCTGGTTCGCCATTTTGTTTTTTTTAATTCTGTAATTTTATCCATCTAAATCAATTTCAAGACTCAAGTATATAGATTTTTTGCCAGCCTCTTGTCGTATGATGTATGCCGATACAGGTAGTATATTTACTGTATTAATTTCATATTTGCTCGCAAGAAGGCCTAACTCCCAAAATCAGCTTCGGTCTGGCGCTTTATTGGCAACCTAGTTAATGTTAATTACTTTCTAATTTTTCTTTAGATGGCTTTATAAATCCAAAGACAATCAGCCCGATTATTGCAAACAAAACTATATAATATGCAATTGTAATTAGAATCGAACCACCACTAAATTCAACAGCAAAGGGAATCAAGTGGAATAAAAAACAAAATTCGTTTGCTCCATTTATCAATCCGAAAAATGCCGTAACAACAATAAAAATTATCGAAATTAAACTACTCAACAGCAGTCTTTTTGACCTTTCAGTTATTTTTCCTATCGTATTTATCATACCTTTTTATTTATTTCCTCCACCAATTAAGATTTAGATTCAAAACAATATCAAGTGTAGAAATTAAGCTTGATAATTACTCTTTTAGTCTGTTGTAATCATGGAGTCTAGATGGTATCTCAGACAAAATCAATTCTCAAATTCTATATTATACATGCAGGGTGTTTGTTTTTTATAGTTGCCAAAGTATGGTTAGAGAACTCTTTTTCTAATTCCCTTATATCCAAATTTATTACATAAAGGAATTCTCATTTTATTTGATCTAAAAATAAAAATAAGTATTTGTTATATTTACTTTATTGCCAGGTTTTAGGGCTAAAAAGTAAATATAAGGCACTTTTTAATTAAACTAAAGTACTTACAATAGCGATTGTATTGTATGTTGGGAGGAGCGTATAGGTATCTCTGAAACCCATGATTATTGCCGGAAAATGGAGGCCGGTTTTGTGGTTTTTTGCCCCAGCGCCTGTTACTACTTTTTACAGCCGCTGTGAGACTTCTTCACAGCGGCTGTTAGAATGTTTCACAGCGGCTGTGCGAAGGTCTCACAGCCGCTAGCTTTCTATGTTAAATAGTGAGAATGGGGGAGATGGATACAAAAAAAAACCGGCAGAACCGGTTTTTAGATATTGGAAACTCATATTTAAAAAATCTCAGAGCTCAGCAGATGTTCATACGCCTATTGTTGCTGCGTACCCACTGTCAATGTTTTGTGGAAAATGCCCTCACGAATGGTACTATCATTTTCCAGCTTGATGCGGACCCGTAGCTCAATTGGCCCTTCAGGCAGATTAGCGGGCACATAGAACATGAGATTAGTGGCGGTGTTTCGAATATACTTCTCACAGCGATGGGTATTCTTTTGCGCATCGATCAGAAACACACCCTGGCTAAGATCGGAAGGATCCAGTTTCAACAACTCTCCTTTTATTTCGGCTACTAAACCCGGGGTAATCAGGTTGTCACGTGTGTCAGTGGCGGTGTCCATGAACCTGTTGATAACCGGGATGCGCTTGGTTGAAGTAACTTTCTGTAACGAAATGTGCTTCGCTGCTTCCTTGACCATCCTCGTGGGGGTGGTTTTAATGTTTACCGTATGCCGCGCTGGATCAAACGTATCATCTTCATCGGTGAATACACCTGAAATGGTTGGGAAATAATGGACCAACGCAGTGCGAATGCCGTAGCCTTGCCCCAGTTTTTTCAGGATGGCCTCTTTCATCGCGGTGACTACCGCTTGTACCTGTGTGTTGGTCACACCTCCCGGCACCACGATCTCCTGAACCAGATCTTCTTCTGACAGGGTTTCCACATCCTGAATCTGTGCCATGCATTCATCTGCTTCCTGTGTAAGCGGATTGTTTCGGGTTGAGTATTTCAAATACATTGTATAAAAACATTTAAGATTTGTACTGGTGGGACATCGACCTCAGCCATTTCATCGGGCGATAAAGATGTTTCCACATTTTTATTAACTCTAATAAAAAGTTACAATATTGTTTTTACAATGTCCACTAACGATGTCAACTTTTTTCTGACAAACCACTGTTACAATGAAGCAAGTACTTTTTCAAAAGCCTCTTTTACCTGCTTCCCAATAGCTGTTAATTCATTATTACCGGTGATGTCAATCAATTGCTCCGGATCAATAAAGACCACTTCGACGGTGGTATCGTTTATTTGCTTTATAATCATTTTGCAGGGGAGAATCACGCCAATGTTTTCTTCCTGTTGCAGCAGTTGATGGGCCAGCTTTACATTGCAAACGCCATAGATGTGATAGGCCGGGATATCCACATCCAGTTTCTCTTTCAGACTTTTTTGCATGTCTATTTCGGTGATAATACCGAAGCCATGATTTTTCAGTTCGGCCTTGACAGTCAGTACCACTTTGTCAAGTGTGCCAGGGACTGATTTGGCCAGGTAAAAGGATTCGGCTGTCTGAGCCGAGCTGCTAAGGGTGCAGGCGATAAGAAGGAGAAGTGTAAAAATTGTTCCTGTTTTCATGTGCTTTATTATTAAGGTGTGTCCTCAATTTAAGCATTCCTGAATTGGAATTCAATAGTTTGTGCACCGGAGTGTCCTTGTTGTCCGGCAAACAGCTCATATCTTTTACAGGGAAGTGATTTAATCTATAACCTTCTATTTTACCAGCCTTAATGTTCTGTGCTGTAGTGGCAGCAGACACTATGCACGATCGAAAGTGACTGAATCTAAAAACATAGCGATACCTTGCCGTGCTCCGGCAAGCTGGCATTTATCTTTGACTAAAGGCCATCTTTCGTGAACCTCACGGGTACCGAAATAGAAGAAGGTAGTTTCTACAAGTCGTATATCGATTTCTCTTTGGGCCGGTTCTTGCGCAATTGATCATTGCGATAGCTGCGAACGGCTTCCATAAAGAGCGGCGCGAAATCTTCCTCAGGGGAAGGGGCTGGTGAGAGCCGCAAAATACCTTCCGGGTCGATGAGGAAATAAGTGGGTAAGGCTTTGATGTTATAATCCAATGCAATGTCGGCTTGTGCCAGGTAATGCAGAAACTCCCACTTATATTTATTGTCTTTAATAATTTTTTGCGCTTTCCCGGGATTCTCATCCATGATGATGGTCACAATACGTACTTCGCGTTTCATCTTTTTAGAGATGATATCCAGCATCTGCAGATCCTTCATGCAGGCATGATTATCGGTGTGCATAAAGTTCAGATAGACGAAGTGTCCCTTGAAATCACTCAGTGTTTTTTCATTGCCATTAATGCGGTACAGGGTAAAACCGGGTGCTTCGGATCCAATGCGTAACCAGTTTACTTTTTTATGCAAGCCATAGGCCAGTGATCTGATGGTGTTATTACATCCATTTTCAGCCGCATCGTGAAAGAGATCGATGAGGCGCTGGTCTTCGTAACGCCCCGAATAGAAAGCGTCATACATGCCTTTCAACAGCACTGTTTCCCGGAATTCGGCCCCGGCAAAAAGCGGGTCGTGGGAAAGAACGGCTGATAAAGTATCAAAGTTACCCCCTTCACGAAAGGCATTACGCAGGCTACGCCCACTTTTGGTGGGGAAGTAGTAGGTGAAAAAATCCTTGAACATGAGGTTAAAGGTATCCCAATAGGCCGGCACCTGGGCATGTACCGAGTCGCTGGCGAAGAACTTGTTCATGACGGTTTTTTTCTGACGTTTGTGCGACAGAAACTCCAGCTGGCCATAAGTATACCGTTTGTAGGTCTGAAAATAAGTCCCCTGTGGAGCTGGATAGAGGCTATCCAGTTCATGAATGATGGCCTCGGCTTTTTGTTTATCTTCCGATGTAAAGATTTGAAACGCATGGGCATCATAACGGGTGGTGAACGCATCCTGAAAATTACGAATCACACTGTTGAGTTTTTGAGCCTCCTCATTGGCAATGCCAATTACCACATCTTCGGGTTCAAAGAAGGGATTAAAGCGATCGGCATCCGACCGCGGCTCAAAGGGAGGCAGCACCAATTCATAGGATTTACCCGGCTCAAAATAAATGGTGCCCCGAAAACGCCCCACATCCAGGGTGGCCGAAGTGATTTCGGAAACCGGAAAGGCGTGGTAGAAATTACCTTTATCATCCACCTGAAAAGAAGCCAGGTTGCGTTTCTCCGCTGAAATAGGATTACCGATGGTTTGCAGAATGAGGTGAATGCCGGCATATTCTTTGGCATACCCTTTAATGATAACTGTGTCAACAGGTATAGCGCCCCACACCGAAAAACTGCTTAAAGCACATAAAAGACCAATCAGTAATTGCCTGTTCATTTATTACAAAGATGATTTTTCAATGTTTATTTTAATCTTATCAGGCAGAAACATACTGGCATCGCCGCCATGTTTCAAAATATCACGCACAATGGAACTGTTTACCGGAGTATGTTCCGGCGTGGTGAGCAGGAAGACGGAATCAATACCGCTCATGGCTTTATTCACCTGGGCAATGGCACGTTCGTACTCAAAATCGGCTGATGTGCGGATGCCTCGAAGGATATGTGTTGCGCCAATTTCTTTGGCAAAATCAACGGTTAAGCCTTCGTATTTTTCCACTGTTACCCTGGAGTCATTGGCAAATACATCGCGGATCCACTGCATACGGTCATCCAGCGGGAAATGATCCTTTTTGTTGGCATTGAAGCCCACTGCAATCACAATGTTTTCAAAAAGGCTTAATCCACGTCTAACAACATCCTCATGTCCAACGGTAAACGGATCGAACGACCCGGGAAATATTGCTAATTTTTCCATCTGTCCCTTCAGTTTAAGGTGTAAAAATTCAAAAAATACGGCACTCCACCAAATAAAGAATACAGTCCCTGGTCAAATGAGGCTTACCAAAACTTAATCTTACCCGCCGCAAAAGCCGCCATGCGTAATAAAATAAAGCCGTGACTAAAACGCGAAATGTTGGTATCGCCATACTTACGCTCACGGTAACGAATGGGTAAATCCACCATTTTCAAGTTCAGCTTGTACGCTCCAAAGAGCAAATCAAAGTCACCAAAGGGATCGAACTCGCCGAAGAATTTCCGGTTGGCGGCCAGCTTCAGGTAATCGGTTCGAAACATCACCTTGGTGCCGCACAACGAATCTTTTATGGGGCGCTCCAATAACCAGCTAAACACGCTACTGAAGAAATGGTTGCCCATGGTATTGAGGGTGCGCATGGCATTTTTCTCCATGGGATACACCAGTCGGACCCCATTGATGAATTCACCTTTTCCGCGTGTGATGGCCCGGTAAAACTTGGGCAGGTCCTCAGGTGTCACCGTCAGGTCGGCGTCCAGAATCATCAGGATGTCTCCTTCGGCCGCTGCGTAGCCTTTGCGCACCGCATCTCCCTTACCTTTACCTTCTTGCTGCATGATTTTGATGCGGCGCTGGTCCTGATACTTCGCTTGCATCCGCTGGATGGTCTCCCAGGTATCGTCGGTGGAGTTACCTTCCACAAAGATCAATTCCGTAAACCGCCCCATCTCCGGCGTGCGTTGAATGGCGGCTTCGATGTTGCCGCTCTCATTACGGGCCGGCACCACCACTGACACGGAGTAGCGATTGTTCACTTCCGCGTCGGATAACCGTGGCGGGAAGGGACGGGCAAAAACAAATTGATTTAAACTTAAGCTGTTGAGCAGGGGCATGCGCGACAGAAAACGGTTGAAAAAAGCAGAAATCAGAGGGATCTTGTAAGGGATGAACATGCTCCGGTTGTGCTTGTACACGTCAAAGTCGGAGAGGTACAAGAGGTTGGCTAAATCGGCCGTGGACAACCAGTTTTGTTCCGGTGTTTTATGTTTGATGCCCAACCACTCGGCCAGTTTGATGATGGGTTCCCACAGACGGCTGTAATAGGTGACAATGATGCGTGTTTTCTCATGGCAAACTGCCTTGAGTTGATTAAACACATGTTCAATATCATCCAACACACCCACCAGGTTGGAGAGTATAATCACATCGTAGGTTTGGTTCAGGTGGATGGCTTCGGCATCCATGAGTTCAAAGCGGATATCCGGGAAGCGTGTTTTAGCTTGATTCAGTATGGGTTCGCAAAAGTCAATGCCTGTTTTTTCTTTTCCATTGACAGCTGCCAGTAACTCGCCGGAGCCACAGCCCACCTCCAGTACCGAACTCTCTTCATGGATAAAATAGTTGCAGTAGCGGGTAATGGAATCCCAATAATAAGATCGTTTCCTTCGGTATTTAATCCAATTTTCGGCACGTGACTCAAAATAGTTCTTTCTCTCCGGATTTGCTTTCATCGACAAGTGAATTGTATTTGGGATATGTAATGGCTGTATAATAGTTACATGTTCGGGTCCTGATTGGGTGCCTGTAAGGCCTGAGAATCGGCTACTTCATACTTAATACGGAACAAATAAGCCGGTTCATCCTTCGCATCGGTCCCGATTTGATGTTGTAATTCCAATAAGTCAGGGTATTTACGCGTCATCCAGTACAGATAGCGTTGAATGGTATTGATGGTTTGGCCATCTTTGACCGCCGGATTTTTACGCAGGCTGGCCATGATCACATGCGTCACGTGGCGTTCTTTCAGGCGCATCAATAAGGAATCGGCATCCTGTGTGTCGAAACGGTAAACACCGTAGAATTTCTTACCATCGGCGTAAATGCGGGCCATATTTGGTTTGCGACAGGCAGCCAGAGCTTCTTCAGGCAGATGTTCACCGACATATTCGGTCATTTTCAGGTAATGCTCCCAATCGGGCGAATAGCCTTTAAAGCGATCGCCCTTAAAGTTACTGCGCAGGGTGATCAAGTCGACTTTGCCCAGGGATTGGCCAATGGAACCAAATGTAGCCATGAGAAAAAGGGCGATTAGAATATATCCGGCTACTTTTGTTTTGGTCATTTGGGTGAGTTCCGTGAGCGCATATAAAGTAATGACGAGCATAAAAGGCAGGAAGGGGATGATCAAGCGGTATTGATCCCATAGCTTTTGCAAAGCGACGAAAGTGATGCCCAACATGACGGCCACATAGATGCCGGTGAACAGCAGGTAGCGGTTGTTCTTAAAGGCTCTTACCAGACCAAACACGAACAGGCCATACAAAAGAAAGGTGTAGAAGCCATTGACCGATTTGGCTGCATCGCCCCGGAGCCCAACTATTTTCAGGAAGTGTTTGGATAAGTATAGGTTGGAGTTATCCACAAATCGCGTCATAAACCCAGTGACGGTTTCTTGCCCTTGGGCCAGATCATAGGGATGCTTATACATCAGTGTGGAGGCCTGGCCACCATCCATGATGCCATTGTCCCAGATGGCGAGCTTGATGAGCACTAAGGGGATAAGGATCACCAGGAAACTAATGACTAAGGCACCGGCTTTTTTATACTGTTGAAGAAACAGATAGAACAGGGTGGCAGCCAATAGTGCTCCGATTCCAACGGTGCGTGTTAAGTAGCCCAACACAATGAAGGCGGCTGTTAGGATGATGTAAGAATAGGCCCGAATGCCGTTGGTCGCCTCTGAACGCCGATCCAGATCATTAAACAGAAAAAGGAAAACAGGCACCTGGAGGAACAGAAACAGCGCTTCGGAATAGGTTTGGCTGGTGAAATAAATGAAGTAGCTGCTCACCGCCAGGATGCACAGAGTGCCAAATAGAATGGTATAGCGGATACGTCCGGCAAAGGTTCGGTAGAATAACCACATGGAACCAAGCATGAATACCAGTGATGTGAACTTAAGCACCCCCAGCTTGATACCGAAGAGAGCCACCACTAACGAGATGATCATGGGGTAGAGTGGCCCTTGGAAGGAGGGATAGGTGCCTTCATTTATAAAATTAACGGCGCGGATGATATAGGTGCTGTCGTCGCCGCCTTCACTCACCCGAAGGTTAAACAACAGGAAAGAGAACAGCGTAAAGAGGATCAGAATAGCCCCAAGGGCAATGTTTTTATGCTGCTCCAAAAAGCCGTCAATAGGGGACAATACATTTTTTATTGATGGTTTATCAATTACTTTCTTCTTTGCCATGTGTGTGTTTTACAGCTTAAAAATAGTATTTTTTTACAGAGCTTTTAAACGCGCTACTCAATAGCTTTTTTATTAAAAGTATTAACGAACAATATATTGCCCATATCTCCGTAATTCACAAACATTTCTTCGCCTTCTTCAAACTGCTTGGGGGTGAATCCAACTACGGTTAAATCCGAATCCATGCTGTTTTCCAGAATAATGGATTGTGCCGTCTGGGTGCTGCTGTAAGGTATAAATGTGATGTTGGACGGTGATATCGGCAAACGGCCTTCCTTAATCAAATCCATTAAACGACTTCTTTGTTTGTCGATTTGATTTTCCGGGAAGATGGCAAAGATCTTAATGACGCAATTATGCCAATTGGGGTGACCCGACACAATATAGGCCAGCAAAATCATGAGGTTGGCATTGTGAAAATCATCGGCACTAATCCACACATGGATTTCCCGGTGGTAACCAAATCCTTTGTACGAAGTATTCAGGATACACACATCGAAACCAGTGGCTTCAAATAATTTATAGTTGTCAAATGCCTGACGCAAGGCCTCGGAATTGGACCGGGAGAATTCAAATAGAATCAGGTTGTTGCCTTTTCCGCTAATGCCGCTCAGTTGAATCACCTGGGCAATGGCGGAGGTGTATGACGGACTGATAATGGTATCTAAATAGACCCGGCTGCGGCTGCCCTGAGCTTGTTTGATCAGACGTGACAGTACTTCTTGCGATTCATCATAGGTTTCTTTGGTCAAGAATCCTTTAATGAAGTGAATGTAGGTTCCGAAACCGTGTTTGAAGGAAAGCCAACGCAGCAGATCAAAGGCTGATTGACGTTTGAAGGAGTCCTCGGAGACGCATATGGCAAAGGGGCGCCAATCGGTTTCGACTTCATCTTTATTGGCCCGCTGCACGAAGATTTGGATTTGCCGGCTGATTTGGAACATCACTCCTTTGAATAACTTTTCCAGTCCCTGGCGTTCCGGCTTGGCTTTGGTAATCAGGTAATAGATAAAACCCATGATGAGTACCGAAAGGGCTGCATATTGCCAGTTCATTTTAAACATCAGCCAAAAGGAAAGGAGGGCTCCAATCAGTGAAAAGATCCACTTGTTGTATTTGAAGGTGGGCCGGTAGGACGGGTCAGCGGCGAAATGCTCCAGAAAGGAGATCAGGCAGATAGCGCCATAGGTGACCATAAAAAACATAGAGATGATTTGTGCGACGAAGTTCACATCACCGATCACCACAAAGAAAAAAGCTATGGCAATGGTGATGATACTTCCATTAATGGGTTCATTGTCCTTTTGACGGCCACGGGATATCCAGCTGTTTAAATTCTGAAAAGGCAAGATGGTATCGAATCCAATGGCCTGAAGGGTACGTGGTGCCACCAGGATAGATCCAATGGCTGAGGAGAGGGTGGCCGCCGCCAATCCGATGGGGATGATGGGGCCCCAAACAGCCGCCTGGGTCATGATGAGCTGGTCATTCGCCATTTCCTCCGGGGTGAACGAGGCGGCCAGTTTAAAAGCTACCAGAATGTATACGATCATCCCTACAATGGTGGCCATTATGGTACCCCGGGGAATGGCAGTCTTGGGATCACGTAAGTCGCCGGAAAGGCCTAGTCCGGCTGCGATACCGGTAAAGGCCGGGAAGATGATGGTGAAGACATAAAAGAAATTATCGGGATTGGCCACCTTAGCTGTTAATTCAAGGGGGCGATCGCCGTTGGGCGAATGGCCAAATAAGAAGAAGCCGATGGATATAAACAGTAGGGCTACCACGCCATATAGAGCTTTCATACCAACGTTGGCGCCCCGGATAAGGACAACGATCGAAAGGATGGCCATTGCGGTAAAGATAATGCCCTTCTTGAGCCAGTAGGGATCGATGTCAAACGGCAACAGTGGGATGAGCGGGTCAAAAGCTTCTCCGAAGGCGATGATATAAAAGGCGACGCTCACCGCTTGGGATAGAAACAAGGTGATTCCAATCGCTCCACCAATATTTAAACCAAAGGACCGGGAGATGATGAAATAGGCTCCTCCTCCTTGTACGCGCTGATTAGTGGCAATTTCAGCCACTGCTAAAGCCGTTGGTATGGTCACAATGTGTCCGATGACAATGATGGCCAGTAAGCCACCCAGGCCGACGTGTGCCAGGGCATAGCCAAAACGCAGAAAGAGGATAGCTCCCAGAATGGTGGAGACAGCGGTCATGAAGACGGCTAACGTGCCAAAACCGGCATTGGGATTTGTGAGCGACTTTTGCATAATAGAATATTCTTGTTTAACAAACCTACTATTTTTTACCTGTAAGCACAAACGCTGAGGGGGCCTTCTCTTATTTTGTACAGTAGAGTTACTGAGGCACACGATTTTCTATTTCCCGTTTGAATGATTAATTTCGTGGCCAAAATCATTAGAAACAGACTTGTTATCATGAAGCATTCTACATCTTCAATGCATCCTTCCAAGCAGATTATTATTGGAATTCAATTTTTATTCGTGGCTTTCGGAGCTACTGTACTTGTGCCTTTGCTGGTGGGGCTGGATCCTTCCATAGCGCTTTTTTCAGCCGGTGTGGGTACCCTGATTTTTCACTTGATTACCAAAGGAAAGGTACCTGTTTTCCTGGGCAGTAGCTTTGCTTTTATTGCGCCTATTCTGGAAGCCACCAAATTATTTGGATTGGCGGGTACACTATCGGGTCTGATAGCGGTGGGCCTGGTCTATGGTCTCATGTCCGGCCTTATAAAGCTTTGGGGATTAGGTTTTATTGAGCGTATTTTTCCTTCGGTAGTGGTTGGTCCTGTGATCATGGTGATTGGATTGTCGCTGGCTACGGTTGGTGTTGATATGGCTAAAACAGATTGGGTGATTGCCATAGTTTCTCTACTCACGGCCGTAATTGTAGTGGTTTTTGCCAAAGGGTTGATTAAATTGATTCCCATTTTTCTGGGCATAGTAATGGGTTATCTGGTGGCCTTTTTTATGGGTAAGATTGATTTTACACCCGTTGTTGAGGCCGATTGGTTTGCCTTACCTGCCTTTACGATGCCTGTGTGGAGCTGGAAAGCCATTGTTTATATGATTCCGGTAGCGGTTGCCCCATTGATCGAACACGTTGGCGACATGTATGCCATTGGCGCTGTTGCAGAGAAAAATTTCGTCAAGAAGCCTGGTTTACACCGCACATTGTTGGGTGATGGGATCGCGACGTCTTTTGCAGCCATGATTGGGAGTGTGCCAAACACCACTTACTCAGAGGTGACCGGTGCTATTTCATTAACAAAAATCACGGATCCTAAAATCTTGCGTATATCAGCTATCACAGCCATTGTGTTTTCTCTGGTGGGTAAAATAAGTGGTGTGTTGAAGTCCATTCCGCAGGCGGTATTGGGTGGTATCATGTTACTGTTGTTTGGTATGATTGCCAGTGTAGGGATTCGTGCTTTAGTAGATTCCAAAGCGGATTTAACCAAAACACGTAATCAAGTGATTGTGTCGCTTATTCTAACCATTGGTGTTGGAGGTGCGGTCATTAACTTAGGTAATTTCTCCTTAGCTGGCATTGGCCTGGCCTCGCTTGTGGGGGTCATATTAAACCTCTTGTTACCCGATCGCTCGCGCCCGGTTAAGATTAAAGAAAAGAATGCAAAGAAATAAACAGGTACGGATCAGTACTTATTGATGAAAACCTCAAGTCTCTACTTGGGGTTTTTTTATGGGCGGATGATTGTGCTGACGATCTTTTTTAGGATTGGTCAGTCCTTGGGGAAATGTTATTTTTACCGACGGATCAGAGCGTTCAATAATTGAGTAAAGGGAATTTATGATGGAACAATGGTTATTCTTAGTAGTAGGTGTTTTGGCTGGTGGTATAGGGGTTTGGTTCTTAGGGTATAAAAAGCGAAGCGAATTAGCGGCACAGGTCAGCCATCAGCAAACTCAATTGGAGACCTTTTTGCAGAAGGTGGAAGATCAAAGAGTAGCCTTAACTGAGGGCGCAAAAACGTTGGAGCAATACCGGCAATTGGCAGAGGATCGGGGGTATCGCATCGCTACTCTGGAATCGGAGAATAGCCATCTGGAGCAATTGACTAAGGATAAGAAGACGGAATTGGAACAGCTTCAGCAGCAGTTGTCCGGTGAATTCGAAAACATTGCAAACCGTATTCTCTCCAACCGGAGCCAGGAGATGTCGGAGACTCAAAACCGCCGATTAACCGATGTGTTAACGCCTTTTAAGGAACGAATTGCCTCTTTTGAGCAAAAGGTATCTGAAACCTATGAAAAGGAATTGCGTGATAAATTGAACCTGCAGGCCGAAGTGAAACGTCTGTATGATTTGAACCAGCGCATCAGTGAGGAGGCCGGCAATTTAACACGGGCGCTGAAAGGTGATGTGAAGAAAATGGGAAATTGGGGTGAACTGATTTTAGAGCGTATCCTGGAACAGTCAGGCTTGACCAAAGGGCGTGAATATGACCGGGAAGTGGCCATGACCAATGGCGAGGGAGCAGCCATACGTCCGGATGTGATTATTTATTTGCCCGATCAGAAGCATTTGATTATTGATTCGAAATTGTCACTGGTAGCCTATGAACGGTATGTCAATGCGACAACTAAAGAAGATCAGCAGGTGGCATTGAAAGGGCACCTGGAAAGTATGCGCCTGCACATCCGCACCTTGCATGATAAAAGCTATGCTACGGCTCAGGCCTTGAATACGCCTGATTTTGTATTGATGTTTGTGCCTGTTGAAGCCTCTTTCGCCGCGGCGGTGGAGGGAGACAGTGAATTGTTCGGCTTTGCCTGGGAGCGGAAAATCGTGCCGGTAAGTCCGTCCACCTTATTAGCTACTCTGCGTACCATCTCTTCCATCTGGCGACAGGATAATCAGAATAAGAACGCCTTGGAGATTGCTCGTCAGAGTGGTATTCTCTATGACAAGTTAGTCGGTTTTGTGAATGACCTCGATAAAGTGGGTAAATCATTGGAAGTGGTGCAGGGGCATTACGGCAGTGCCATGAATAAACTTAGTCTGGGGCGTGGTAATCTCATTTCAAAAGCCGAGAAGATAAAGGAGCTGGGTGCCAAAACGTCAAAGAATATGCCTGCACAGCTGGCCACAACCGATGCCGATGCTCTTGACTGACCCATATCTTAATCTTTTACGGCAATTCATGAAATGAGCTCTGCTTCATAGCGGTGCTGCTGACAATTGTTTTTGCGCTCATTTTGTGAGCCTGGCAGACTAAAGAAAAATGTGGACCCTTCGCCGGGTTTTGATTTCACCCATATTTGACCACCCATCATGGTTACCAATCCTTTGCATAAGGCCAACCCCATTCCTGTACCTTCAAACGAGCGGGTGAGACTATTATCTGCCTGACGGAAAGGTTCAAAGATGAAGAGCTGTTGATCGGCAGAAATACCGATACCCGTATCAGATACGGAGAAAATTAATCGGGCATTATGGATCCGGGCGCGAATGCATATTTCCCCTGCTTCGGTGAATTTTATGGCATTGTGAAGCAGGTGTCTGAAGATGGTATGGAGGCGTCTTTCGTCCGTTACGATTTCCATGTGGAATGTGGGTATGTCAAAGGTGTATTTGATGTTGGGCCGATGGTAGCTGCTTTGCAAATGATCAGTGATGTTTTGAAGCGCTTGCATTAAATCAGCTACATTCAGTGGGTTTTTTTGAAGGAATAGCTGATTCGATTTGATGCGCGAAAACTCCATTATGTCGTCAAACAGGTGTAAGAGTTGCTGGGTGTTGTTTTCGATGATTTGGAAGTAGTCCGTAATTTCTGCTGAGGGTGCGATTTCATTTTTTAAGATGGTGGTAAAGCCCATGATGGCATTTAAAGGCGTGCGCACTTCATGTGAGATATTAGCCAGAAATGCCGATTTAAGTTCATCGGCCGCCAGCGCATTTTTTCGTTCGGCTTTCAAAAGCTTGATGTAATTATGGCGCTCCGAAATGTCAATGATCACGCCCCGCATACCTTTTTTTATGCCATTTTCCACAATTCGGTCGGTATACAACAGGGCGGGGAACCAGCTACCATCCTTTCGCAGAGCCACTACTTCATTGTTTCGTACATCTGGTCCCATTATTTCCTTTTTCTTTGGGCGGATGATGGTATTCATCAAATTTAAACCATTGCTCACATCGGTCTGTGTATAGCCAAAGTGCTTCTTCCAACTGGTATTGGCGTACTTGATCTGACCTTTCCGACCAGTCTCAAATACGCTTTGTGGTAATTTGTCTGATAACGTGCGATACCGTTCTTCGTTATTAACCAGTTGTTTAATCAGTAGATTCCGTTCCTCTTCATGGATGGACAATTCACCCAGAAGATGGTTGAAGCTTCGATAGAGGATGTTGATTTCATGGGACGATCGTTGTTCCTGGATAGTAGGAAGTTTCGAAAAGCCAGCCAATGAAATGTTCTCCATCAGGTGCACCAGTTGTGTGAGCGGTTTAGTCATTTGCCGGGCCAAAAAAGTGCCAGCCCACAGGCAAAAGAGCGACAATAGCAGGGAAAAGACCAGGTATTTTGTTTGTAAACTGGAATAGGAATGTGCACGTTCTTTCGATATAATGTCCTGAACCACCATTAATTGGGCATCGGTATGGGTGGCTAAAGCGACCAATTCGCCTTTGAGACCAGAATTGTCATGTAGGCCTGATTTTGAGTCCATCGTCACCAGATTCTGGAAGCAATCTGAATAATTAGTTAACGTTGTATGTAGCTGCTTTTTTAAATCTGGATTCACAACAGTATGTTGAATCTGGTGGCTTATTTCTGCAGCAATGGTATTGAAGTGGTTTAAATATTGAAGCTCATGACGAATGATATAATCTTTCTCCCGTCTCCTCAGGTTGAGCAAGAGTGATTTATCCACTTCAGGGCAGGCTTCCAGCTGATGGGCATAGTGGCGCATCTCACCAACCGTGCCATAGTCTTTATAACCCCTGTGCCATATGATTTTTACCAGACTGCAGAAGAGGCTATCCTGTTGCGCCAGCTCAGTCTCTAATGCATAGAGAAGCGTGCATAAGGTTTCCGTTTCCTGGCAATTCTGCTTTAAATATTGAAGGGAAGATACGATGCTTTCATCAATGGTCATTTTTTCATCGAGAATCCCACTGTGCCCTGTTTCAAAGAATGGAGCACTGACGGTTTCAAAAGTCAGAAAGTTATTAATGCTATTCTTCTGTTTCAGGATATTGAAACGTAGTTCATTTGTTTTTTGGCTGACGGACTCAATGCGTTCTTTGTAATTCAAGTAGGTAATGCCTATGATCAGTGTCAATAGCACAGCACCACAGGACAGCACTGAAAACCATAGCGACAGTTTGCTTTTTAACTTCACTAAAAAATCTTATTTAAGTTGTTTCCCAAGTGCTGGCAAAAATAAGACGGTCAAATAAGATGTTAATAAAGTCAATGTAAATGATAAGTTAACTCTGTCTAAAGGCAGGTCATAAGGCTCCTTATATAAATTCTTGTCAGATGGCTCTTTTCTTCCATCTCACAGTCCTGAATCGTGGATAGGCAAGGGTGGTGAGTATGTAAAAGGGATAAAAGAACTGTGAAAGAAAGAATTCGAATAAACGATCCCGATAGGAATAAAAGGCGGAGCCAAGACGTAAGAGCTGAAAATCAGCGAGTGTCTTCATTAAAAATAGGGATATCCAAACAATTGCCAGGAGTGGATAGATGGTACTCATAATTAAACAAAGGGTAAGTAAGGCATTGGTTGTGGCAATTAAAACACCAATGGTTAAAATGTCCTTATCCTTATACCCTTTCGCTTTAGAGGCCCAGCGGGCTCGCTGGTTAAGAAAGTCCGACCAGTTTTTTTCGGTGGCGGTAAGGACTAGTGCCGATGGTGTTTTCAGAAAGGAGATAGTTCTTTTCTGTTGTTTCATCCATTCCAGTAAAAACATGTCATCGCCTGAAGCAAACTCAGTTTTGAGATTGGCTGTTAAAAACAGGTCACGTTGGCAGGCTAAGTTGGCTCCATTGCTCATGATGGGACGCTGCCCCAGAGTGGCAGATGCACCGCTTATTTGCAGAGCAAGAAAATCACGTTTCTGGTACCTGTTAAAAAAAGTAGGTAGTCCGGTCAAAAAGACGGGACCAATGATCAGTTCCGATCCTTCCTTTTTTATCCATTGTTGATAGGTTGAGATCCATGAGTCGGGCACCGAGCAATCGGCATCAGTCATTAACAGATAATCACCAGTGGCGGTTTGGGCACCGGTTAATAGTGCTGCTTTTTTACCTTCTCCATTATTGGGGACAACGCTCACGTTTACTGAAAACAGGTTTCGATGGGCCTTAATAACAGCCAGGCTATCATCTGTAGAGTGATCATCAATCAATATCACATCCCAATGGCTTGCTTTTTGAATGGCCAGGGAATGCAATAGCGCAACCAGGTTTGAGCTTTCATCCCGGAAAGGAATCAACACTGTAATGGTTGGTTTGGCAGTTGGATCACAGGAGGAAGGTGAAAAGTCAGGTGTTTTCTTCCAGGTGGAATACCATTTCCCGATTTGCGCGTAATAAATAATACACGTAATGATAGTGATTGCGGCAATGACAATGAAGAAAGTTTGTCCCATAAATAAAAAAGCCAAATGCCTGGTCAGACATTTGGCTAGTATATTGTTTTGAATGATTTATTTCCGGGTTAAAATCCAGCTTTCCATTTTCTTTTGATTCAGAATCTCTTCTTGTTTAGCTTCAGCTTCGCGTATTTTGGCAAAGGATTCAATGCTTACTAAAGTCATGTTGCCTCGGGGAAGGGTTTTGCTGTCGGCGAAACCTTGACTTTTCAACCGTTCCACAAAGCGCTCTGCATTGGCTGCATCTTTGAAACTCCCCACAATGATGTGATGTGGTTTAGCCGTTGCGGTAGTTGCTTTGGTAGCCGGTGTTGAAGTTGTTGGTTTGTCTTCCGTTTTTTTAATGGAAGGACCAGCTACAATGCCTGCATCTGCTTGTTCTATGGCTTGAGTGACCTTGGTAGATTCTGCTGCTGCAGGTTCTTTCTTTATAACGGGTTTAACCAATTCATTTTTCGCCACAGTCTTTTCTGGTGTATTATTTTTACCGTGGAAAAAGATAAAATAGCCACCAATAATTATAACCAGTGCCGCAATTGATATAACGAAGATGAGAATGGATTTATTCTTGTTTTCGTTATCATTGTACTGATAGCTACTGGAGGTGCTAGGTTTAGGCTCCTCGGCAGGTTTCTTTTCTTTGGTTTTTTCCTGAACCGGTGGCTTTACAATAACAGTCTCTTTCTTTTCTGACTTTGGAAGTTCCACCTCCGATTTCTTTGGCGTTACAATGGCAGCGGGTTCCTCTGTTTTTTTAACTTCGGGTTTCACCATTTCCGGTTCAACGGGTTTAGGTACTTCTTCTTCCTGGCCTAAGATGTCCAATAAATCTTCTTCTTTTGCAGCTTTCGGAACAGCATCCGTATTAATATCTTCCGATTGGGCAAAGCGTAAAATGCCATTGGTGTCTTTAGTGAAAGTACCAAGTCCAGGTATGGAGTATAATCCGGTTGAATCCAATGTTTCCTTTAGCTTGTCAACATAAGCATCCACTTGTGCAGTCGCTGTATCTTTATCAACCTTCTCCTTTGTCATCACATGATCCACCAACAGACCATCATTAAAGCTCAGAAAATTGTTAAACAAGATGGTAAAGCCCTTTTCTTTAGCTACAATGAATGCACCAAAATTGGGGATAATTACCCTGTTGTTCTCTTTAATCAAATCAAGTATATATTGTTCCATCTTGATGTATTTGATCTGTTTAATGAATAAAATGGCTTTTAAAGATACACAGAATTCTAAAAAAGGTAAACCGTTATCTTTCTTTTTACTTTTTTATTTTAAACGGAATGGGTTAAATGCCGTTTATGTTTAACTAAAATTATGCTTCCCATCAGTGCTGGAGCAGCTACGTTTAGGAGCCATAAGCATAGGATAGTAGCTAGTATAAAAGGTTCTTGGTGAGGTGTGGGGCTGAAAATAAACAGGGAAACTGTGCCGCGAATGCCGACATCAGCCAGTAAAAAAGAAGGAATTATGGTTATGATGTAAAAGTAAATGGGAGCTAAGTGTGTGAATTGCAAAAGGGTAATGGGGTAATCAAAGAATTTCAGCCACAGGTAAAACTGAATGTGGTAGATGCTGTATCGAAGAATGGTCCACCCTATGATTTGCAGGGTGAGTGTAAGTTTCAGTTTTTTCAATTGAATCAAATGGCCTTTGACTTTTTGAAGAAAGGGAAAACGATTTCTCAATAGATAGAAGGAGATTAGAAGGGTGACAAAAAGTATTGCGAAAATTAGATAATACGTGATAAGGGACCAATGGGTAAAGATGGACAGATTCATTGCGTAGCCCGTGTAGGAAATACAGAATATGCCAATGAAAGAGATGATGGCGGTCTGAAGAAAACCTCCCAGTGAGGTGGTGAGCAATGCTGTTCCTCGGTGTTCGGGGGGTAAAAGTGACATGCGGCCACCAGGTTCAGCGATACGACCCGGAGACAGAATGGCTGTTACCGTTCCGGCCAATATTTGCTGTAATCCTGCTTTGAAGGAAATGCAGTAATACGGTCGCATGAGCAGTTGCCATTTCTTCACTTCAGTCGATAGGTTGACCACCCAGAAGACGAATAGAGCTGCTAATAGAATGCCACTACGAAGTATATGATCAAAGAGTATGGTAAATGATTGCCAATTGTCAAATCGGATCAGTCGTCGAAAAATGTAAACATAAGTTGCCAGCGCAAGGAGTACGAATATCAGGTTAAGATAATTGAACGGCTTCTTTTGTATTTGCATTTTTAGGTTTGTTAATAATTGGCAAGATAATAAATGCCAATAAGCCAGTCACGATGATCATACCTGTTTGTGCCGCATGAGCAACTAATGCAAATATATTTGCTGAATCAGCAGGTACACCGTACAGTTTTAAGGTGGCGATTACCATAAAGTGCCAGGGGCCGATGCCGCCCTGTACAGGTGCCAACATGCCCAGACTGCCGGTGAATAAGATGGTAATGCCGGCTCCCAACGTTAAGTGTGAGGTTTCTTCCATACTGAAAAAACATACATAAATCATCAGGAAATACATCGTCCAGATGAATAGGGTATGAAAGAGAAATAGTGGTTTGTTTTTTACATTTTTGATGGAGACCAGTCCTTCTATAAATTTCGCCGTTAGGCCTTTTAGTTTTTTGAAGAGGGCAATTTTGTGGATATTTCGTTTTAAAAGCCACAGGGCGATCATGAGTAGGACAAGGAAAAGATAGGTGAAAGGAGATTTAAAGAGGGAAGCGATATCCTCAATATTTAGGGTAGTAAAAATGAAGTCTTTGAGGAAATCAAATTGAATGGCAAAGACTGTGGCCACAATCAGCATCAGCATCAGCACGTCAATCAGGCGTTCAGCAACAACGGTACCTACAACGCGTGTGAAAGAAATGTTTTCATATTTACTTAATACCCCACATCTGGACACTTCGCCCAGACGGGGTAAGGCATAATTGGCTAAATAGCCCGTCATTACCGCCCAAAAGGTATTGCTCAGCCGGGTTTTCTTTTCGGCCGATTCGATGAGCATTTGCCAACGCATGGCCCGGCTTAAGTGACTGAAAATAGCCAGTATGGCCGATAACCATATCCAGCTGTAGTTGAAGTCGTTTCTCAGGACGTCCACAATGTCGCTGACTTTTTGCTCTCTATATAACTGCCAGATAATGAATAATCCCAGTGCCGGGAATAAAACAAATTGAACAATACGGGTGAGTATTTTCTTCAAAATGGGGTGATTTTTAAAAATTAAGTACCTTAATGTCCGCTTTAAGCTTTTGAATTTATACCTTTGCGGCCTGAAAAAGCGCCGAAAGATAGCAATTTGTTTGTCCGAGGCCAAACAAAATGACTGGACGTAAAGAACATTGCCAGTGAGGTTGAATCATTAGATATTTCAAATATGACACGGGTAAAAGCGAAAAAACATCTGGGGCAGCACTTTCTCAATGATCAGAACATTGCGCAACAGATTGTGGAGAGCCTGACCGATACGCCTAAAAAGGTGTTGGAGGTAGGGCCGGGGATGGGCGTACTCACTCGTTATTTGGTGCAACGACCGGAAATTGATTTTCGGGTGATTGAAATTGATACGGAGTCTGTGGATTATTTGAAAGAACATTTCCCGGAGTTGCAATCGGGCATTATCTTTGGTGATTTTCTAAAGTTGGATTTAACCCAATTGTATACGGAACCGTTCTCCTTGATCGGGAATTTCCCCTATAATATCACCGGACCTATCTTTTTTAGAGTGTTTGAGCATCGGAATCTGATTCCACAAGTGGTGGGCATGATTCAAAAGGAAGTGGCTGAACGACTGGCTGCCGGACCAGGCTCCAAAACCTATGGCATCTTAAGTGTTTTGCTGCAGGCATTCTACGATATTGAGTATCTTTTTACGGTTCATGAGCACGTATTTACGCCTCCTCCAAAGGTGAAATCAGCGGTCATCCGGTTGGTGCGCAATGATGTAGAAACGATTGGGTGTGACGAAAAACTCTTTGTCCGGGTTGTGAAAGCCGTTTTTAATCAGCGCCGTAAGGCCATTCGCAATTCCCTTAAGGCCATTGATTTTGATCGCGAGGCCATTGGTGACCATGATTTTCTGACGCGCCGACCGGAGCAAATGAGTGTCCAGGATTTTATTGAACTCACCCGTTTGGTGCAGGAAAACCCAAGAAAACAAAACGAGTAGCATTAGTAATACCTCTGCATTATGGTAAATTTTGAATTGACAAGGGAGTATATTGAGAACTTGCGTTCACTTATTGCCGGGAAGGATGAAGAATCTATTTCAGCTCTCCTGAATGAGTTGCACCCTGCCGATATTGCAGAGATCTATGAAGAGTTAACCATTGATGAAGCCAAGTTCCTCTATTTTTTAATGGATGATGATACGGCGGCTGATGTGTTAACCGAGCTGGAAGAAGACGACCGGAAGAAGTTTTTGGTGAGTCTGCCCAGTGAAGTCATTGCCAAACGATTCATCGACAAGATGGATTCGGATGATGCGGCTGATGTATTGGGTGAATTGGATGATGACCGACAGCAGGAAGTCCTCTCCCACATTGAGGATGTCTCCGCAGCCGGTGATATTGCCGACCTGTTGGCCTACGATGAGGATACGGCCGGTGGTTTGATGGCCAAAGAGCTGATCAAAGTTAAGGAGAATTGGTCGATCCCCACTTGTTTGCGTAGTATGCGGCGCCAGGCCGAAGAGGTCGATGAGGTATATTATGTGTATGTAGTAGATAATGATGGTATTTTAAAGGGCACCTTATCCTTGAAACGGATGTTGTTAAGTCCGGTGGATATCACTGTAAAAGATATTTATAACGAAGACGTGATCTCTGTAAAGGTGGATGTGGAGAGTGAAGAGGTCAGTAACATCATGGACAAGTATGACCTGGTAGCCTTACCGGTCATTGATTCCGTGGGCCGACTGGTGGGACGCATTACCATCGATGATGTGGTGGATGTGATTCGTGAAGAAGCAGAGAAGGATTACCAGTTAGCATCCGGTATCACCGAAGATGTGGAGCTGTCAGATAACGTATGGATTCACACCCGGGCACGTATTCCATGGTTACTGATCGGTTTAGTGGGGGGTATTTTAGGAGCTCGTGTAGTTGGTGGTTTTGAACCCATTATTGATATGTATCCCCAATTAGCCTTTTTTATTGGTTTGATTGGTGCGATGGGTGGTAATGTGGGGATTCAATCATCTGCTATTATAGTCCAATCTCTGGCCAGTGGATCGCTTGGTTTAGATACCACCTGGGGAAAACTTCTCAAGGAATTATTGATCGCTTTAATGAATGCAACAATTCTATCTCTCCTTATCTTTATTTACAATAAATTCGATGGTGCGAGTTTGGCGTTAACGGCTACAGTGAGTTCAGCATTATTCTCGGTGGTTATTTTTGCCAGTCTGTTCGGTACGTTTGTACCCTTATTGCTCAAAAAATTAAAGATCGATCCGGCAGTCGCTACCGGCCCCTTTGTCACAACACTGAATGACATCATTGGGATGTTTATCTACTTTTCTATTGGGAGCCTGTTTTTTTCCATGTTGCTTTAATCAGAAGGAATTAGGCGAAGCCGGGAGGCATCTCCTGCACACAGCAAGTACTCTTCCGGCTATAGTGGCTTATTTCTTAGTGTCCGTAAATCAATAACTCTGAAAATAATCCAACCAGTTCTTTAAAGTTCAGCTTTTTGGATAAAAATGTGTTAATTTTGTAAATTCAGCTTGCAACCATCACGATTGATGATGTGTTATTTGTTGAAGCAAAACATTCTTTACCTGCTCTCCGGAGTTGAAGTGTAAAAACACAGCAAACATTAACCACATAATTTTAACTGTTATTGCATATGACGCGCACCGAATTATTATATAAGGTCGTTAAAGAGCGAGTATTATTGCTCGATGGAGCCATGGGAAGTCTCATCCAGAACCACAAGCTGGAAGAGGAAGATTTCCGTGGGGAACGTTTTAAAGATCACCCATCTTCTCTAAAGGGCAATAATGATTTATTATCCATTACCCAACCGGAAATTATTAAGGGGATTCACCTGCAGTATCTGGAAGCCGGTTCTGACATCATTGAAACCAATACATTCAATGCCACTTCCGTTTCACAAGCTGATTACGCTGCTGAAAGTGTGGTGTATGAATTGAATGTGCAGTCGGCCCAATTGGCACGAGAAGCAGCTGAGATGATGCATTCAGCAGAAAAACCGCGTTTTGTTGCCGGAGCCATCGGGCCTACCAATAAAACCGCTTCTCTGTCACCTGATGTGAATAATCCCGGCTATCGCGCCATTACCTTTGATGATTTGAAAGATGCCTACCGCGAGCAAGTGAAAGGACTGCTGGATGGCGGTGTCGATCTCTTCCTGGTGGAGACCATCTTTGATACCTTAAATGCCAAAGCGGCTCTTTTTGCCATCAATGAGGAGCTTAAGGTACGAGGCATAGAGAAAATGCCGGTGATGGTGTCCGCTACGGTAGCCGATGCCAGTGGACGCACCTTGTCGGGTCAAACCATGGAGGCTTTCCTAAATGCAGTTTCGCATGTCGACCTCTTGTCCATTGGTTTAAACTGCTCCTTTGGAGCCAAGGATTTACAGCCTTATATCGAAGAATTAGGACGTAAAGCCCCTTTCAAAATCAGTGCTTATCCCAACGCCGGTTTGCCCAATCAGTTTGGTGAATACGATGAAACACCGCTGCAAATGGCGCCCCAGGTGAAAGAATACCTGGATAATGGTTTAGTGAATATTTTGGGTGGCTGTTGTGGCACCACGCCGGATCACATTCGCGAGTTTGCCAAAATGATCGAGCAGGCCAAGGTGCACAAAGAGGCAAAAAATGAGCACGTTACTCGCTTGAGTGGATTGGAAGCACTCTCTTTCACCAAAGAGTTCAATTTCATTAACGTTGGGGAACGCACCAATGTAGCCGGTTCGCGTAAGTTTGCCCGTTTAATCCGGGAGGAAAAATATGAAGAAGCACTAACCATTGCCCGTGATCAAGTGGAAGGGGGAGCTCAAATCATCGATGTGAATATGGATGATGCCATGCTGGATGCGAAAAAAGAGATGGTGACCTTTTTGAACATGATGGCTTCTGAACCGGATATTGCCCGCTTGCCTGTGATGGTGGATAGTTCTAAATGGGACGTACTGGAAGCTGGTCTGAAATGTTTGCAAGGTAAAGCAGTAGTGAACTCCATCAGCTTGAAAGAGGGGGAAGCACAATTTTTAGAGCAGGCCACCAAAATTAAAGAATATGGGGCAGCGGTGGTGGTGATGGCCTTTGACGAAACGGGTCAGGCCGATACCTATCAGCGCCGCATCGAAATATGTGAGCGGGCTTACCGCTTATTAACCGAAAAAATTAATTTTCCGCCTGAAGACATCATTTTCGATCCGAATATTTTAGCCATTGCCACCGGCATCGAAGAGCATAATAATTACGCGGTGGATTTCATCAATGCCACCCGGTGGATTAAAGCGAACTTACCCTATGCGAAGGTCAGTGGAGGGGTGAGTAATCTGTCTTTTTCGTTCCGTGGAAATGATTTAGTGCGCGAAGCCATGCATTCGGCCTTTTTGTACCATGCCATTCAAGTAGGGATGGACATGGGTATTGTCAATCCGGCCATGCTTCAAATTTATGATGATATTCCCAAAGATCTGTTGGAGCGGGTGGAAGACGTCATCTTAAATCGGCGGGAGGATGCCACCGAGCGACTGATTGAATATGCTGAAAAAGTGAAAGATCAGAAAGCGGAAGGAAAAGTGGATGACCGTCTCGCCTGGCGTGAAAAAAATCTGGACGATCGATTGGCCTATTGTCTCATCAAGGGGATTCCTGATTTTTTAGAAGAAGATTTAGCCGAAGCACGTCAGAATTATGAATTTTCATTGGACATCATTGAACAACCCTTGATGAAGGGCATGGATATTGTTGGCGATTTATTCGGATCCGGAAAAATGTTCTTACCTCAAGTAGTGAAAACCGCCCGGGTGATGAAAAAAGCCGTCTCTTTTCTACAACCTTTTATTGAAGCCGAAAAAGAAGCTGCCGGTTCGGGAGGTACCTCGGCCGGAAAAATATTGATGGCCACTGTAAAGGGTGATGTACATGACATTGGTAAAAACATTGTGGGCGTGATTCTGGCTTGTAATAATTACGAGGTGATTGACCTGGGGGTCATGGTGCCGACTGAGAAAATATTGCAGGCTGCCATTGAGCACAAGGTGGATATCATTGGCTTGAGTGGACTGATTACGCCTTCGTTGGAGGAGATGGTGAGTGTAGCCAAAGAAATGCAAAAAAGAGGGTTGGATTTGCCCTTAATGATTGGCGGTGCCACCACCTCTAAAATTCATACGGCAGTTAAGATTGAGCCTGAATACACCAATGCGGTGGTACATGTGAAGGATGCCTCTAAGAGTGTTCAGGTGGTGAGTGCCTTGCTTTCCAAGAAAGAGAAGGATAACTTTGTGAAGGGAGTGAAAAGCGAATACCAGGGATTACGCGATAGAAACAGTTCTAAAAAGGAGATAAAGATGTTATCACTTGAAGAAGCCCAAAACAAAAAGCATGCAATTGATTGGAAGAGTACTATTTTACAACTTCCATCAGAAACTGGTTTGAAAGTATTACAGGATTATTCCATTTGTGAAATTAGAAAGTTCATTGATTGGACCTTCTTCTTTCAGGCCTGGCGATTAACCGGTAATTACAAAGGTATTGAACAGGTGCAGGATGCTGCCTCCAAGGCCAAATGGATGGAGCGTTTCAAAACTGAAGAAGCCATTGCCAAGGCGGAAGAAGCCTTAAAGCTATATGCTGATTCGGTGCAGATGCTGGATCGCATTGAACGTGAAAAAATGCTGCAGGCCAATGCCGTATTTGGTATTTTCCCGGCCAATAGTGTTGGAGATGACATCGAAGTATATACCGATGAGTCGCGTCAGGAAGTGTTGGAAACCTTTCACTTTATTCGCGAACAACAAGATAAACCGGGCAAGGAAATCTTTCATTGCTTAAGTGATTATGTAGCTCCCAAAGGCAGTAAGCGCTTTGATCACATTGGCGGTTTTGCAGTGACTGCCGGATTGGGCATTGAGAAATGGATTGAACAATTTGAGGCAGATCATGACGATTACAGCAGTATCCTGCTGAAGTCGCTGGCTGATCGCCTGGCCGAAGCATTTGCTGAGTTGTTGCATTTCCGCGTACGTAAAGAGTTTTGGGGATATGCGCCGGAAGAGGAGTTTGATACGGAGAATTTCATCCGTGAGCGTTACCGGGGCATTCGTCCGGCATTGGGTTATCCGGCGTGTCCTGATCACAGTGAAAAGCGTCAGCTATTCGATCTGTTGCAGGCTGAAGAGAACGCCGGCATTACTTTAACCGAGCACTATAGCATGTATCCCAATGCATCGGTGAGTGGTATTTACCTGGCTCATCCCGATGCCATCTATTTTGGAGTTGGAAAAATCATGAAAGATCAGGTGGAAGATATTGCCAAACGGAAGGGAACCACCATTGAAGATGTGGAGAAATGGATTCCCCTCAATTTAGGATACAAGTAGCGTTCAATTCAGAATAAAACAATGGGGGCACATCGGGTTATTACCCGATGTGCCTTGCCGTAAAATCCACCACCAAAACACTACCAGATGACCGTTGCCGAACTTATTAACAATTCAAAAGAAACCGGTTTTTCTTTTGAACTATTGCCACCATTGAAAGGCAATGATATTGACCGGGTCTTTAAAAATATTGACCTGTTGAAAGAATTTAATCCCCTGTATATAAATATTACCTCACATCGTGATGAGGTGGTTTATAAAGACCTGGAAAAGGGATTGTTTGAACGCCGTGTGACTCGTAAACGACCAGGTACTGTGGCGGTGGCGGCATCCATCCAGCACAAGTACGGGATTAACGTGGTTCCACACATTATCTGCAGTGGATTTACCAAAAGCGAGACCGAATATGCTTTGATTGATCTGAATTTCCTGGGCATTCATGATGTGTTGGTATTGCGGGGTGATAATTCACAATCCAACCGTTTCTTTAGGCCTGAAGAGGAAGGTAATAATTATGCCATTTACCTGATTCACCAGATCAATGATCAAAACCAGGGTAAGTTCCTTGATGGGACTCTAATGGATGCATTCGAAACACCATTTAGTTATGGTGTGGCCGGGTATCCCGAAAAACATGAGGAAGCCCCTAATATGGATTCCGATCTTTATTGGTTGAAACAAAAAGTAGATGCCGGAGCCGAATACATCGTCACCCAAATGTTTTTCGATAACACGAAGTACTTTGAGTTTGTAGATAAATGCCGGGCCATGGGAATAAATGTTCCCATTGTTCCGGGATTGAAACCCATTACGGTGAAAAACCAATTGAATGTGCTGCCCAAAATCTTTCATGTGGATATTCCCGAAGCCTTTGCCAAAGAATTGCGCAAATGCAAGGATGATGAAGCTGTGAAGCAAGTGGGCGTGGAGTGGTGTATTCAGCAAGCCAGGGAACTCATGGCACACAAAGTGCCCATTCTTCATTTTTACACCATGATGGCTACCCATAGTACCCGGAAAGTAGCTCAAGCCATTTATTAAAGTGCATAAAAAGACCTGTTTGTGCAGGTCTTTTTACAGCATTCTTTTAATGCCCTGCATCGCCTTCAGACCGCCTAAGAACCGTTGCAAAATCAATCCGAAGCACTGCAGAAAGGCGTAAAGGCACTGCGCAAAGGCTCCGGAGCACTGCAGAAAGGTCTAAAAGCGCCACAATGTCAGGTAAAGACGGTGCACAAAGCTATAAAAGCACTGCGCAAGGGTTAAAAGCGCCACAATGTCATGCAAAAGTACGTTATGGTTAAATGTAACAATGTGCCTGTCTCTTTATTGGCAACTACCTTCAATTTTATACCTTTGTGTCTTAAACGAATTAAACTATGATTTCACAAGACCAATTAAAAGATGTAGCTGGGCGCGAGCATGCGCTAAGGGGGTATCTTTGACATCGATCGTAAAAAAATCCAAATAGAAGAAGAAGATCTGCGTTCTCAGGCACCCGACTTTTGGGACGATGCCAAAAAAGCAGAGGTGCAGATGAAGAGCTTACGCGAACTCAAAAGCTGGGTCAATGACTATGAAGAGGTCAAGACGGCGGTGGATGATTTGCAAATTTTGTATGATTTTCACAAATCCGGTGATGCGGAGGAAGGCGATGTGGAGGAGCAATATCAATTAACGCTGGAGTTGATTGAAAAAGTGGAGCTCAAAAACATGTTGCGTCGCGAAGAGGATAAGATGGGTGCGGTGTTGAAAATTAATGCCGGCGCCGGGGGTACGGAAAGTCAGGACTGGGCTGAAATGCTCATGCGGATGTATCTGCGTTGGGGCGAAGCCCATGGCTATAAAGTGAAGGAAGTCAATTATCAGCCGGGTGATGATGCGGGAATTAAAACCGTATCGCTGCAGTTTGAAGGCGATTTTGCCTTTGGTTTCCTGAAAAGTGAAAATGGCGTGCATCGCTTAGTGCGCTTGTCACCCTTTAATGCGGCCAACAAGCGCATGACGTCTTTTACCTCGGTGTATGTCATACCACTGATTGATGATACCATTGAGATTGAAATTAATCCGTCGGAAATTACCTGGGAGACCTTTCGTTCGGGTGGTGCGGGTGGACAGAATGTAAATAAAGTGGAAACAGGAGTACGTCTGCGTCACGCACCTTCAGGTATTGTCATTGAAAATACCGAATCGCGTTCTCAGTTGGGCAATAAAGAGAATGCCATGCGCATTTTGAAATCGCAATTGTACGAGATCGAGTTGCGTAAGCGCCTGGAAGCACAGAATAAGATTGAAGGGCAAAAGATGAAAATTGAATGGGGATCGCAAATCCGTTCGTATGTCCTACAGCCCTATAAATTAGTGAAAGATGTACGTACCGGGCATGAAACCTCAAATGTATCCGCCGTACTGGATGGCGACATTGATGGATTCATCAAGGCTTACCTGATGGAATTTGGGGCCCAGGAAGTATTTAGTAAAGATTAAAATTTGTGTCATGATAGAAATATTGCATAATCCACGTTGCTCTAAGAGCAGAGCTGGTTTAAAATATCTGGAAGATAAGGGGATTGAACCGGAAGTGATCAAATATCTGGACGAGCCTTTAACACCGGATGAGCTAAGCGAAATACTGGAGAAATTGGACCTGCATCCGCTGGACGTCATTCGTAAGGGTGAAGAGGTTTATAAAACCGAATTCGCAGATAAGGAGTTATCCGACGAAGAATGGATTTTGGCCATGCTGGAATACCCGCAGTTACTTGAACGGCCCATCGTAATCAATGGTGAAAAGGCTGTTATTGCCCGTCCTGTGGAATTAATTGATACCATTTTGTAATTGGATCCAGGATGGCGGCTGATGCCTGAGCGCGTCAGCGTTTAAAGGATATGAAAACCGCCGGATGTCATTGTTGAGGAGACATCCGGCGGTTATATTTTTTTGACATTCGTTGTTGTGCGCTATGTGCGATAGAGAAAATCAAATGTCCCTTCCGGCATCTCTTTGATATCGGCAATCATTAACCCATCCAGACAGTTGTTAAATTTGGGATCAACATTAAAGCCGATGATGTGCGCATTTTGTTTGATGTACTGTTTCAACAGAACGGGTATTTTCAAATAGCCGGGCTCAATTCCGGAAATGAATTGATCCAGTTTTCGCAGATCATTGGCATGGCGCTCCAATACCACATCAATGTCATCACTATTCGTTTTCACCTTGAATTCTTTCCGGGGATACACCATGCTGGCCATCTCCGCATTGTAGTAGTGCTTTTTTATAAACGCTATTAATACATCTTTTGAGAAACGCGTGAAATCATTACTGATGCTCACAGGTCCCATCAGGTAACGGTAGTGGCTGTTTTTGGAAAGAAAAGCCAATATGCCCTGCCAAAGCAGAAACAGCGGTAATGGTTTTTGTTGAAATTCTTTGGTCACAAATGAGCGGCCTAATTCCAATGTGCGATTTAGGATGGGGACCATTTGATCGTCCAGATCGAACAAGCTGGTCACGTAAAAGCCCCGTTTGGAATAGCGTTCGATAATCTGATCGCCTTGCCCCAGCCGGTAGGCCCCGATAATTCGATCTTCTTTTTTATCCCACACAAACAGGTGTTGGTAATAGATATCGTATTCATCCACATCCATCTTTTTGTTGGTGCCTTCACCCACCTGTCGGAAGGTTACTTCTCGTAATCGGCCTAATTCGCGCAGAATTTGTGGGATTTGCGGGACTTGGCCCAGATATACTTCGAAGCTGGACTTGGTCAGTAATAAGCCGTCTTTTGCCTTTAACTTTTCCAGTTCCCGTTTAATATCTTCAGCCGGAATGGGATCAATGATGGTTTCCGGTTGTTTAATTTTATGGAGATTAACCCTGAAGAACTTTTTCACATCGACTTTTGAACCCAAGGCATAGAGGCAGGTTCGCAAATAGCGGCCGGCGCGGTCATAGTTGTTAAAATCACTCAGTTCACCGGGCAGGATGGGCTTCCCAATGCGCAAACGAATGGTTTGGTTTTCTTTTTTGAAAAACTCCGATGGAATGGAGAGGGTTCGTAAATACGGATGTATTTTTCCCAGCAAATGAAATTTTAGACTGTTGGAACCATAAAAGTACATGGGGATGATGGGCACATTGGCATTTACCATAAACTTGACAGCTCCCGGATCCCATACTTTGTCTTCTATTTTTCCCAGTCCTTTTTGCATGGTTGCGACTTCTCCCGCCGGAAAAATACCCAGCGGAAATCCTTGCTTTAAGTGAGTGTAGGCTTCCTTCATGCCCCGCATGTTTTGTTTGTTTTTGGAAGCAAAGGGATTCAATTCTATAAAGAATGGACTGATAGGGCCAAACTGCTTTAAGAAAAAATTAGCCAATACTCTAAAATCCGGATTTATTTGTGCCATGACGTTTAGCATCACCAGGCCATCCAGGAAACCGAAGGGATGATTGGCCATGATAATATATGGGCCGGTGACAGGCAGGTGTTTCAATTCGCCATCTGGGATTTCAAAATGAATGTTGAGTTTTTGAAATACTTCTTCAATGAACTCCACGCCACTGTGTGCCAACATATCCTGATCGCACAAGTGGTTCATTTTATCCACTTTTAAATAACTAAACAGAGCCTTTCGGATGATGGTATTGCCCGGTACGTGGAGACCGGCAGATTCCAATTTATGATTTGAAATTAATTCCATTTGTGAATAATTATCTGCGCTAAAAATAATATAAAAATTGGGTCAATGAATGATGTTTGAAACGAACATTCAATTTCAATTATTCTATTTACTAACAGGGAATAATTGGATTTATATACGAGTTAAATCTGATCAATTGAATTAACAATAAGCAGATGCAATAGTAGGACGCAGATTACATCGAATAGTTACTGAAGGAGGGCGTTAATCCTGTATGTGCTTCTTCCAGACTGTTGTAAAGTACTTCATCTATTAGTTGAGCGGTAGTATCCGGATAATACACGGTTATCTGTTCCGGTGTTGCCAGCCATTGACTGATCTGGTCAATGGCTCTTGTGATATCATCTATAACAACAACACCCATTTCGCTGAGCAGAGCTGCATTACACTGTTGCTCGTATTGCCCTTTCATGGGCATGACGCACAGTTTCTTACCCAGGAATAAGGCTTCCGCAGGTGTTTCAAAACCAGCTGTACATAAAATACCAGTGGCGGCAACCATACTTTTAGTAAAACTATTTTTATCAACAGAATATACTTCCACGTTATCTGTGATAAACGGCTGTTTGTTGTGCTTCGAAAAGACCTGCCACTTCACTTGTGGGAATTGGGACAATACCCGGCAAATGGTGGCATCATCATAGGCCGGCAGATAGACTGTGTAATGACCCTTGTTAGTGATTTCTGATTCACGGACATCGCGGCGAATGACCGGTGTCGATATTTGCTTACCGAGCTTTTTAAAATGAAAGCCATAGGATTTTTTGACCGGGGCATAATACTTCAGAATCAGTCTGCCCAAGAGGTCCACCTTGTCAGGCAGCGGTGCATCGGGGTGCAAAACGGCACTTTGGTGACTCAAGCCTGTGCAGTCGACCCCTCTTAGCAGGCACGCCCAGGCTACAACCGGTTCAAAGTCGTTTAATACCACATCGTAATCCCCCACCGGTACGGCAGTCATTTCCTTTATAAACCGCCACGGATCCATATTTTTGATAGTCGCCCACAAGTCTACACCACCTTTTTTGCCAAAGATAAAACTCATGCCTTTATATCGGTATTTGATTTCCCAGGGCAGCTCAATGTCGCATTGATTGCCGCTTAATACTAAGTCTACCTGACCGTATTTTCTAAGTTCAGGAATGATATCAAAAGCACGGGCCACATGTCCGTTGCCGGTTCCTTGAATGGCGTAAAGTATTTTCATGGTTATACAGTTTAACTGGCTATCACATCTTTAAACATAGTTTTGAAAAGGATTTTTTCCCTGGGAAGGAGCAAGTCTTCGGTGACCGGCTGATCATCTGTTTCATCTTCCAGTGTTTCATAGCGATCACAATACACCAGGTGCCAATCCTTATCCCGGTATTCAAGGGCGGTCATGTTTTCGACCCAATCACCGCTGTTTAAGTAGGTCACATTTCCGTGTTCAGAACTTAACTGTTTCTTCTCGGGCCAGTGAATGTGCCCGCAGATGGCATATTCGTAGCCTTTCTGGATGGCTAATTGGGATACTGTTTTTTCGAACCGGGTGGTAATGCTTTTTTTGCCTTTGACGGCTTTTTTAACATCACGGGATAAGGATATTTTTCGGTGACCCAGCAACAGCAGCAATGCATTGACCAGCCGGTTGATGAGAGTGAGCAGGCCATAGCCCACTGCGCCCAATTTGGCCAGCCATTTCGAATGGTGCATCACCACGTCAAACACATCGCCGTGGAATATCCAGGTCTTTTTACCATCCAGTTCCAGAACGACCTTATTCTCCAACATTAAATTGCCCAGAGAGAGCCCTACGAAACGGCGTAATACTTCATCATGGTTACCAGCCAGGTAATACACCTTCGTACCGTTTTCCATTAATTTTAATATTTGTCGAATGACTTTGAAGTGGCTTTTGGGGAAATACGATTTACTGAATTGCCACACATCGATGATATCGCCATTGAGAACTAACACATCCGGAGAAACTGTTCTCAGGTAAGCCACCAGTTGGTTGGCTTTACAGCCATAGGTTCCCAAATGGATATCGGAAATTACAACTGCCTCAATGTTTCTTTTTGGTGATGTTTGGATTTCTTTTTGCTTCATTTGAATTGCCATTGATTTCTATGGCAATTTTAAGCTGATAAAAATAATCACACGTTAAGGGGAGAAGAAGTTAATGCAACGAATAAGGGGATGTTAAAAAAAGATTAAGGCAGGAAATCCATTTTCCTGCCTTAATCTTTTTTGTATCAATCAACATTTACTGATAATGCCATTCCTGGCACACGCTTATGGTATCTGTTTTTACACTGCCATGGGTTCAATGCCCGCTTTTCGCCGGTGTAACGATTTTTGCCAGTAGCCATATAAATCAAACATGGAGTTACGCGATGTTCCTTCTGCTTGCACCAATCGACTGCGTTTTGCCAGCACGAGTGAACTAACGGTACATCCCAAGCCATTGCAAATCATATAATCCACACCAATTGCCCTCACATCTGATAAGATCATTGGTTGATGATTGCAATGCAGGATAAATCCAATACGCGAATTCTCAAGATAGGATCCCAATTGGAGCAAGTGAGATCGGTTGCAGTCCGAAGATACATCTCCTGATACCAATACATGGGAGAATTTGCGGTAGTTAGTTAAAGTGCTTTTCAGGGTATTCCACTCTTCTTCGTTAGCTGGCATAGCAACAATTCGGTAATTCACCAGGTGTTTTTCGCACAGGTTAATTATTTTAAGGTTCGTCGCGTCATTACTAATGATGAGCAGTTCTTTTTCAAAGGGTACGACCGAACTCAGCACGGTTTCCAGGGCAAAATCCAGGTTGCGATTAAAGGTCAATGTTTCATAACCTGATAAGTAAAAAGTCTCTGCACTCCATTGCTGGCGTGACATTAATGCCATGAGTCCCTGATCCAGGAGATCGTTTACCATTACACTCTCCGGAAGTTGTTTGAAAGCTGTGCCTATTTGTTGCATACCCCACAGTTTTAGTCATTAATAAATCCTGTAGCAAATCTAAATCAACAACCACTGTTCTAAATTAAGCCGAAATTAGTGAATTGTTAATCTTTCTTTAAGTATGACAATTTAGTGACTATTAACACGCATGTCAATTAGCGAAATTTTTCAATAAAAATGAGTGATCGTTGGAAGGACTTTAGTATTCAGCCTAAAGATGTATAGTCTGATTTCAGGCAGGGCCACGTGTATCGTTCGCACTAATGACCTGTGAGATGGCAACACATGACGTGTGTTAGAGGAACAGGTCACACATGGTTTTAACTGAAATGACGTGTGATTTCAGGGCAAACCACACGTGGTTTTGGACTAAATGACGTGTGGTTTTAGTAGTGATGAGGCGTGTTTTTTGCCTGAATTTTAAATCAAGCCCCTGGATTTTAGTTCGAGGTATTTGTTAATGGTTTCTATGGTTAGTTTGCCTGGTTCTGTTAACACCGAGAAGATGCCATAGCGCTCCAGTTCTTTCACGATTAATTTTTTATCGAAGGCAAATTTTTCGGCAATGGTTTTTACATAAATGCCTTCAATATCCGTTGCGCGTTCTTTGGTTAATTTATACAATTCGGTATTTTCAAAGAAAACCACCATCACCAGGTGATCCTGAGCCAGTTTTTGCAATAAAGCGATCTGATGATGGGCAGCGCTAATGCTCTCAAAATTGGTGTAAAGTACAATCAGGCTACGGTGATGAATGCGGCGTCGCACCATGGTATACAATGCCCGCATGTTGTGCTCTTCAAAGCTGGTGGTCTGGTTGTAAAGCGTTTCCATAATGGTTTGCATGTGCTTTCCGTTACGTTGGGGCGGCACGATGGAACGCACTTCATTATTGAAGGTTATCAACCCGGCTTTGTCCTGTTTCAGCATGGCAATTTTGGAAAGCACCAAGGAGGTGTTGATGGCATAATCCAGGAGGGTCATACCGGAAAAGGGCATTTTCATGGAACGGCCCATGTCGATCACCGAAATCACTTGTTGCGACCGCTCTTCCTGGTACTGGTTCACCATTACACTACCTTTACGTGCAGTGGCTTTCCAGTTGATGGTGCGGTAATCATCGCCTTTGATGTATTCACGGATCTGATCAAATTCCATCTGATGGCCGACCCGTCTCACTTTTTTTATGCCTACTTCGGTTAAGCGGTTGGAGATCGCCATCATCTCAAACTTCTTCATCTCTTTGAAGGAAGGATACACTTTAGCCATCACATCCGCAGAGAAACGGAAACGACGGTGTAATAAGCCCAAGGGCGAAATGGTAAAGACATTCAGCGCGCCAAAATGATATTCGCCTCGTTGCACCGGCCTTAGCTGATAGGTGAAGTATTCAACGGCCCCGGCTTTTAACCTCACATGGCGGCAAAAATCACGGTATTGAAATTGAATGGGTACCTCGTCAATGATTTTTAAAGTGACCGGGAATGGGTAGTGATTCTGAAGCGTAATTCGAATTTCATTATCATCCCCATTGGAAAAACGTTCATCGATCTCCCGATGGCCGGTAATCTCGCCATCTTTTTGAAAAAAGAGTAAAGTGGCATCTGTGAACACAGCCAATAGCCATGCTGCAAGCAGGATGAGGGAGAGGTGGAACAGGAAGGCGCCAAACTGACCCATGGCCAGCAGTACCACCAATGCCCCTATGCTATAGTAGAATCGGGATGAAAGAAATAATGTCTTCCGTTTTGTCGGCATAGTTGAGATTTCGCTTTCCCGACGACCCCAAAGCCGTCGGATAAAGATGATGAGTTACAATAATAATCGCATGGATTAGCGGGGCACCTCTACCGAGTCAATGATTTGACGCACCACAATTTCGGGGCGAATGCCTTCCATCTCTTTTTCAGGTGTTAGAATGACCCGGTGCTGAAGAACCGGAATGATGACTTGTTTGATGTCGTCCGGTGTCACAAAATCGCGGCCTTCCAGGGCTGCAAACGCTTTGGATGCGTTGAGTACAGCGAGTGATGCACGTGGGCTACCACCTAAAAACAAGGCGCTACTGCTCCGTGTTTTATCAATAATCACGGCTATGTATCGCAGTAAGTCATCTTCCACCAGTACTTTTTTGGCCATCTCCTGGTATTTGATGATCTCTTCAGCGGTTACCACGGCATTGATCATGGCTAACTCGTCTTTTTCTTCCCGTTTCTGCGCATTCATCAGAATCCCTACTTCCTGGTCTAAAGTTGGATAGTCAATTTCTATCTTAAAGATAAAACGGTCCAATTGCGCTTCGGGTAGGCGGTAGGTGCCTTCGTGCTCCACCGGGTTTTGCGTGGCGAATACCAGAAAGGGTGATTGCATCAACCGCGTGACACCATCGGTGGTGACTTGCCGCTCCTCCATCACTTCGAACAAGGCGGCTTGAGTCTTGGCCGGGGCCCGGTTAATCTCATCAATCAACACCAGGTTGGAGAAGATGGGGCCTTTATTGAATTCAAAGGCCGAAGTCCCGCTATTAAAGATGGTGGTTCCCAATACGTCAGAGGGCATGAGGTCAGGCGTAAACTGGATTCTTGAAAAATCGGTGGAGATGGATTTTGAAAGCAGTTTGGCCAGCATGGTTTTGGCCACTCCCGGAACGCCTTCAATTAATACATGGCCATTGGCAATAATGGCTGTCAGTAGCATGTCCACTACTTTTTCCTGGCCAACAATGACTTTATTAATTTCATTTCGAATGCGAAAGGCCGCATGATTGAGTTCTTCCAGTGGTAAGCGTGTTTCAAAAGGACTTTGTGAATCCATATTATGAGTTTTTATCTGCAATGTTCGTAAAAGTATTCAATTTTCTTGTTAAACTGTTCCAGATCTTCTTCTGATAACCGTTTAATATGGTGCAAGCTGCTCCCTAATTCAAACAGCTGCTTCACTGTACGAATGGAAATGCCTGATTTTTCAGAAAGTTGCTGGTGTAATTCATCGGGTTCTGCTGTTGTGTTGATGTAATAGCGCGACCTGACAAACTCCAGAAAATAGGTATACCGTTTTTTGGCAATGTCTAAATGATTCCGTCGGCTGAAATAGAGTCGGCCAATGGTTTTTACGAAACTAACGGTGCTGTTTTCCGGCGGACGAATAATTGGTATTTTGCGTTGTTTGCGGCCCATTTCGAAACTATAAAAGAGGGCTGTTCCAATTAATAACAAATACCAGGCATAGCGCAAGGGACGGTTATTAAGAATGTAAATGAGTTTAGAGACCGTTTCAAAGGGTTTGGGTTTGTAATGTTCATCCCAAACAGTAGCCTGCCTGGGTAAGTAGGAAAGGCACTTGAAGATGTAGGCATAGTTATCCTGAACCAGCATGTTATAATTGGTAAAAGCCAGTGGATTCAAATTGATGAACACTTCTCCGGCACCCAGCCGGAGGCGGATGAAGTTGGTTTTCCCGGTATCATTAATGCCTAAAACAGTCGTTTTTAAAGTGTCGTAACTGGTAAAGTAATGGTTGCTGATGGCTTTTTTATACCAATAGCCCAATGGGGTTTTGAGTTGGCGATTGGTGAAATTAAAACTCACAGAATCCAGCCGCTTGAGCTGAAGTAAGTCCATCTCATTGATCTTTAAATGGAATGTATCCAATAAGTTGTCGGATAAATCCTGGGCGGCAATAAAAATGGAATTTCCTGCTGCAGCGACCTCTAATAGCTTATCCAGCTCCCGGTTTTGTGGTTGGTATGCTTTGTTGATAACAATGTAATTGGTGGCTTCCGGGATGACTTCTTCCAGAAAAGAGGTGAATTCTGAATGGCAGGTCACCACCTTTTCATCCTCGCCAAAAAGGACTGGTAATTGATCAAATAGAAGGCTATTGCCAAAGGGTATTTTATCTTTCTTGGAGTAACTCAGTGACCAGTCAATTTCCCTGGGAGCATACGCCATGACGATCGCTAAAGCTATGACTAGCGAAGGAACCACATAAAAGGACCAATGTATGTTTCGTTTTGATGCCATCTTTAACGCCTGCTATTTTGTTGGACCAAATGGTTTGTGAATGCTTCAAATTGAAGTTGAACGGTTTTAAACTGTTCTTTTCCCAGGCTGAACTGACCAAACCAAATGAACTCATAATTTCGGATGAGCTGTAAAAATGTTGATTTTAGTTCCTGATCTGTTAACTCATAGTAATACTCACGGTCTGTTTTCCAGGTATTCCATTTGATGAGTTTCATGGTATTCAATTGTTTCAATAAGATAATGAACAGAATTCGTGTGGCTTCGCGGTAGGCTTCGGCATCAACGAAGGTATGCAGTTTTTTCTCCAGGTTTTGGTCATCAATATGGATCTGAGCGGCCGAAAAGGACAAATCGGTTACATTGGTTGACTTTGAAAAGATAAAGAGTCCTTTTATCGGGACTCCCAATAGTTTTAAGATGAGAAAGATCAAGGCGATGGCGGCAATGGCAATGAGCATCCAGCCCATCACCGACCAGGAGCCTTCTGTCAGTGATATGTGACTGAGCAGCCATCGCAGGAGCCGCCTCATCCAGGATTGCGGTTCCTGAACCAGGTCGTATTGATAATCGGGATCTTGTCGGTAAGCACTGATGTTCTCCGCAGCCGGCAGGCGCAGATCCACTTTGGACTGATCCCAAACCATCAGGCTATCTGCTTTAGCGGCATACTGTTCCTCTCCGTGCGAAGGCACAGAACAAATAATGAATGTAAAAACAAGGAGTGTTTTAAACCATTTCATCAGCCGGTGTCTCGGATATTTTTTCAATGCGGTTAAGGATCGAGTCGTTATCTTTTTCTTCTTTTAAATTGGTGTATTGAAAGCCTATGGCAAGCAGCAACGTACTGTACAGCCAGGTAGATCCGAACACTCCAAATATGGAGAGGAATAAGGACAAGCCTTGGTTGAATTGTTCTATTTCACCGCTTTGTACACCTGTAATGGCCATAAAAAAGAAATACACATAGAGAGGCATGATGAAAATGGCCCCCATGGTACTAACAATCATGTTCATTACGAAAATCAATCCAAAGGTGCGCCACCAATTGTTTTTGGTGAGTTTGAAGCACCGGCTTATGGTGGTACCATAGTTTTTATCTTCAAAAATTTTCACCGCAAATAGAAGCGATAGAGGAATCATAATGAAAATGAGGCCCACAAACAATATGATCACGAGTGGAACCACTAGGAAACCACTGATGGTTGAAAATAGCCCGATTAGAACGCCGATAATCGCCGCCGCTACGCCAATTAACAAAAAGGTCAGGAGGCTATAGCCCGCCAATGCCCATATGTCTTTCATCAGTTTACGCCCCACATCAGCCGGTGAAAAGTTACCCCGGCCCTGGGTTTTGTAAAGTAGCATGTATTCGTAGATTAAGCCGGATAAAACGATTTGCGTAGCGAATGCAAAAAATACCAGCAGCGAGTACCATCCCCAAGGCAGATTAAATTGATTATTAGCTCCCAATTCACCGGAGAGGATCATTTCGAATGAACCCTTAAAATAAAACATAAAGGCCACCGCTAAGCCTAGAAGAGGCGCAAAGGTGTAGAGGGCTATGGTTTTGAATAAGGGTTTGAATTCCTGCTTGACAAATGCAAACGTAGCATTAATGACATCACTGAAGTTACGCTGTTCATCCAGTACGACAGCTGGCTTACTGATTATGTTCATGGGATCGATTTAGTTTTGTACGACGGTAGACTTTTTCGGGATAAATGAAAAAATACCACACAATAAATGCCAATGAGGCAAAGATAATAAGTATGTTGAGCCAATTGGCCATCGAATTGTAATAGCGGGTCACAAAGCCTTCGAGGAAACCGGCCACAATAAATACAGGGATCAGACCAAGCATAATTTTAGCGCCATCTTTGGTGCCTTTAATAAAAGCATCCAAACGCGGGTATGTGCCCGGAAAGATGAGGTTTTTCCCCATGATGATACCGGCACCTCCGGCCAAAACAATGGCGGATAGTTCAAGGGTACCATGAATCATGATGGCCATTGTGCTGATCCCCAGTAAATTTTTTTGATAAAAGAAGGCCTGGAAACTGCCCACCATTACTCCGTTTTCAAACAAAAAGTAAAACGTCCCCAGCGGACTTAACAACCCGGATAGAAACGTCATGAAGGATACTTTGATGTTATTGATGGTAATGAGCAAAAACATGGGCATTTCGCTCATGTTGCCATATACCGCCATGGGGTCCCCTTTCTCAATACTGTCGAGTGTGGCATTCACATATTGATCGCCTAAAATGGCCCGCACAAAGTTATCGTCGGTGATGGCGGATACCGCTCCCAAAAGTGCAAATACGATAAAAATGGCCAATGATAAAAAGAAACTGGGGCGTGCATCGCGTAATACGAAAGGTAACTCCCGGGTGAAAAAACTGATAAAGCGGCTTCCTTTTTCGCGTTTGTTACGGTAGATTTCCTGATGGGTTTTTTGCGTCAGATTATTCAGGTACATGAAGGTACGCGAACGCGGATAATAGGTGCGCGCATAGCTCAAATCATCGGTGAGTTGAATGAATTGGTCAGCGAGTTCATCCGGATCAATGTGCGATGGACTTTTGAGTTGTAGCTCAAATTTCTCCCAACGCGATTTATTTCGATTTATAAAGGTTATTTCTTTCATAGACCTGCCACAAAGGGTAACGCGAATAAATGAATTTTTTTACACATAAAAAACTTATTTTTGTACTTTTGATCAATAGATATAATCACCGGATAAATAGAACCGAACCCTATGGAAAGTTTGACCGTTGAAACCACACAAAACGTCGATATTGAATTTCAGCTGGCCAGTGTTGGCGATCGTATTATCGCCTTTTTTTTAGATGGATTTTTTACTTTTTGTTACGCCATTATTGTCTCATTAATCATCGGTACCACCGGGGATTCCTTTAACTGGCTTTTGATACTCCTTTTACTGCCTGTACTTTTTTACCACTTGCTTTGTGAGCTTTTTTTTAGCGGACAGAGTTTCGGTAAAATGATTATGAAACTGCGTGTGGTGAAGAAAGATGGGAGCGAGTTGACCTTTGGATCCTGTTTTATTCGTTGGCTGTTTCGTTTGATAGACATTGCCATCAGCCAGGGCTTGGTTGCTTTATTGACCATTGTCATCAACGGGAAGGGGCAGCGCTTAGGTGATTTAGCAGCTAATACAACCGTTTTAAAATTGGATGGCAAAAGCCACCTGAATGATACCATTTACATGGATTTGAAAGACGATTATGTACCGAGCTATCCGGAGGTACAAAAACTTTCGGATGGGGATATGCAAACCATCAAAGAAGTGTTGCTGCTAGCGGCGAAAGATAGTTCCTATACCTCCATTGGAGCGCCTCACCCCTTAGTTATAAAAACCAAGGAAGTGGTGTTGAAGAAGATGAACGTGGAGACCAAAATGCCAGGCAAGGATTTTCTGAGCACCCTTTTAAAAGATTATAATTACTATCATAGGTAGCAAAAAAAAATCTCCGGTACTGCTACAGCGACCGGAGACTACACTTTTCTTCAAAGACGTATTATTTTTCCACTTTCACGTGAGCTGCCATTTCTTTAGCACGTTCAACAATGTGCATGACTTCCGCACCTACCTGATCATAAGCTAGCATCACGCCCATGCGGCGATACGGACGGGCGGTTGACTTTCCAAACAGGCGCAGATCCGATTTAGGATATGCGGCAGCCTTTTCCACGCCGGTGTAAGATGGGTTTTCCACTTCAATGTGTGATAAAATAACTGCACTGGCACCAGTACGTTCCAGGGTGATTTCAGGAATGGGTAAACCCAATACGGCCCGGCAATGCAATTCAAACTCATTGAAGTTTTGGGTGCCGGCCAGCGTTACCATACCTGTGTCATGCGGACGGGGTGATAATTCCGAGAACACAACGCCGTCTTCACAAATAAAAAATTCAACGCCCCAGATGCCAGCTCCACCTAGTGCACGGGTGACTTTATCCGCAATTTCACAGGCCTCTTTTTCATGTGCTTCAGAAATGAGGGCCGGTTGCCAGCTTTGCTGATAGTCGCCGCGTTCTTGCACATGTCCAATGGAAGGACAGAATAAGGTCTCCCCATTTTTTTGAGTGACGGTGAGCAGCGTGATTTCGGACGTGAAATTCACAAAGGCTTCCACGATCACTTCGCCAGCATCACCGCGTCCTTTAGCACCGGCAATTTCCCAGGCTGTTTGAATGTCGGCTTGGGTTTTAACAACCGATTGACCCTTGCCGGAGCTTGACATCAGCGGCTTCACCACGCAAGGCATGCCCACTGTCTCCACCGCTTCATACATCTCTTCCAGCGACGTGGCATAGCGGTATTCAGCGGTTCGAATGCCCAGGTCTTGGGCCGCTAAATCCCGGATGGCGCGCCGATCCATGGTGAAATTGGCCGCTTTGGCACTGGGCACCACCTGAATGCCTTGTTTTTCGTAAGCGTAAAAGCGTTCAGTGCGGATGGCTTCTATTTCCGGAACAATGATATCCGGCTGATGCGTGGCGACCACCTGGTCTAATGCATCCCCATCCAGCATGTTGATAACTTCACACGCGTCTGCCACCTGCATGGCCGGTGCATTCCTGTAACTATCTACTGCCACAACTGTTTGTCCCAATCGTTGTGCCGCAATCACAAATTCTTTACCCAACTCACCTGATCCTAAAAGGAGAATTTTCTTTTGCATATATATTGTAATTTAGAGTATTGACACTCTTTCTGAGTAGGTTGCAAAAATACAATAACTTCGCTTTTAAAACTAAATTCGTTACTGACTTTAGGAAATGACATGGTTCAAGAGCGGGTGGGTGCGATTTAGGTGCTTCGGATTACGGAATACCCCCTCTTTGACCGACCGGAAGCACTCATCCGGCGACCGGAGAAGCTAGTCCTCCGACCGGAAGCACTAACCGGGCGACCGGAATAGCTACCCCGCAACCGGAAAGAATAACCCAACGACCGCAAGGGCCCCCAAAGCGACCGGAACCTATCACCCGGCAACAGGATGTCCTCATCCAACAACCGGAGAGGGTATTCCCGGTGATTTAGGGCTGTTGGGCTCGTGTTGAAGCTGTTTTTTGCCGGCCTATGAGTTCGGTCTGAAAGGCCATCACGAGATGGTGAAAATCGGGATATATCTTTTGAGCTGATTTCACGGATTGATCTTTTAAGAGCGCTTTCATTTGGTCTGGTGTCCCATTTTTAAAGAGCCACTCTACAAAAGCACCCCCAACGGAATAATTGTATTGGAAGTTTTCCTTTTTAGGATTTTCCCAATGGGCTAGTATATCCATTTGCTGGCCATTTAAATGTTTTTTAGCCGCTCGCATGCGATGACGAGTGGTTTGATCAAAATAGACGGCTATGCCCTCATTAATGAAGTCCGACCGATGGGTGGGTTGTATGCCATAGTGACTCAGAATATGAGTGATTTCATGACCTTTTGTTTGGTGAATGCCGGAGTGAATGGTACACGTTTTAGAGGTGGCCCATCCCAGATCTTTGCCCAGTAATTTTTTGGCCTCATCAGGTTTGGACCAGATGTAGTAATCTATTTTTTTGGGTAGCCTGGTCGTAAAAAAGCAGTTGATTTTTTCATAGGCTGCTTCCCGGCCTTTCATATAGCTGTTGAGGTTTTCAATGGCCATGGTATCCTGAAAATGAAAAATGAGGTGATCCGTCTCACGGGTGATCCAAGCAGCCAGATAATCTTTTATTTCAAGCTGTTTTAGTTGCTGTTGGGCATCCGCTACTGAGTTTTTGGTGGCCTTGAGAGCAATGCATGCATTAAAATTCAACCTGGCATTAGCAATGTCATTCAGGCCCCAATAGCATACACCCATGTAGTTATAAGCCCACGCTCTCACCCAGTCCACGTGGGCCGGATGAGTGCCTTTTTTGAGATGAAACAGGGCATTCTCAAATTGTCTCGCAGCCACATAGCTTTTGCCGACAGCCAGGTTAATCTCCCCGTTATTCGTGTGGTGTTTTAATGCTTTTAAACCCTGTTCAATGGCTTCGGTATATTGTTTTTGGTTGTACAACTTCCAAATTTCTTTGGTGTTTTGAGCGGAAGCGAAAGCAGTTTGCAGAACCAATAGGACTATTAAGAGGTAAGGCTTCATGGCTTTAATGGGTTGGTCATTTCAAAGCTTTGCTATAAATCGAAAAACAAATGTATAAAGAATTATTATATTCAGGAGAGTTAAGGGGATGATTGGTTGTGATGAATTTACTTTGAGGTCATTCTCTCTTTCTGAAAGGGCATGTGTTAATAACAGCTTTGCGGCTAAGGCGTATTTTTCTTGCTCATATCAACAGGGAAATTATTCCTCAATCTTTTAAGGCCGTAGAATCCATTCATAAATAGGGTCAGCAGGAAGGCCCCACTTCTCAGATAAAAAGCACTTCTAATTATTCGCCGGAAGGCGTTTTTAAGAGAGAAGGCTTTTCCCCATAACTCGCGATGGGCCTTCAGCAGCGCTTCAGGAGTTAAATTATGCGGTTTATAGGTGACGTTGTAGCCATTGTAAAATTCCCAGCCTCTTTTATTTATGATTCTGTTTTCGGCCTTCAACTGATTATATACCTCCGTTCCCACAAAGGGCGTCATAATGCTCAAGAAGGGCACGTCAATCCCAAGTTTCATGATGTCCATCGACATATTGGTGATGCTTTTGTAGGTATCGTGATCGAATCCAGCAATAAGGCCGGCCATAACGGCAATTCCATGTTGATGCAATTTTTTAATGGCACGTTTGTATTCCGATACGCGATTTTGTTTTTTGTTGGCATCCAGAATGGAGTCTTCACCAAATGTTTCAAGGCCCAGAAAAACGCCAATGCAGCCGGACTCTTTCATTTGTTTTAATAACTCATCATCTTTTGCAATATCGACGCTGGCCTGTGTTAACCACCATTTCTTCAATGGTTTTAGTTGTGTTAGCAGGGTTTTAATGTAGGTGCGGTCAATGGTTAAATTATCATCCCAGAACCAAACTATTTTTCGCTGCCACCAATGTTTGAAGTTATCAAAAGCGATATCTCTTATAACCTCTTCAACAGGTCGTTTCCGGAATCCTGGATTGATTAACGGAACCGAACAAAACGAACAGGCGTAAGGGCAGCCTCGGGTGGCCTGAATGACCTTTTTGATGAAGAAACGGTTGGATAGTAAATCATATCTTGGAGTTGGAATATTTTTAAGATCAGTGGGTACACCCTCGTAAGTAGGTTTTAGATGGCCGTTTTCATAATCATTCAGTACAGCTGTCCAAATGGATTCGGCTTCTCCTATAACAATGGCATCAAAATGCGGCATGGATTCTTCAATGCTAAATGTAACATGAGGTCCGCCAGCAATAACTGTTTTCTTTCGCTTTCTGAATTCGGCTGCTAGTCGATAGGCTTCATTGGCAAACCCGCTAAAAAAGGTTATGGCAATTAAATCGGCATCTGTATCGAAATCAATGGCATCTACTTGTTGATGATATACTTTAACTGTATGTTTTTGGGGAGTCAGGGAGGCCAGGTGGATGCCTGTTATAGGAGGTACAAAATCCCGCTCGTGGCCAAATTCATACCTTTGAACGTATGCAATGATGATGTCAATTTTCATGTCTTTTGGTTTATGATTTTACGGTTTCAATTTTGGGGTAGAAAAAGGGGCAGGAGCCTGAATTGGGAATCAGTGGAACTCCTGCCCCGGAGTTAAAAATAGCGATGAAGTATTTTTGATCCTACTAATAGAATCCAATACTCATAAAAATTGCAAAATATACTGCCACTACAGGGATGTTGGCCAACATAATGGAGGCTGTTTTGAGATAGTCTTTCCAGTGGTATTTGTGCCAGAGGGCAACGCCACTGATCGTGGATAAGAGCAGTAAGTTAACAATGGCTGCCGTAATGACATAATACAGCGCGATGACGGCTATCTGCATGGCATTGGTGATTAAAAAAGTAATTAAAAACATGGTCCCAATGGCAAAAGAGATTCCGGCTGTCCAGGTGCCGATTTTATGAAGTTTTTGTTCTTTCATGTTTAACTGGTTTTAAGATTCAAGGTGTGTATTAAAAAGGTGACTGGTTTTAATTTTAGAGGATGCTTTCATGATGGCCCCCAGTGCAATAAATAGACCTATGTTGCCGGCCAGGAAGGCAAAGTCGTTCAGTTGGAGGAGCACAAAAAGGAAGGCATACAGAATGGATAGAGAAATAAATATCCAGATGGCTTGTATCCGGTCCTTCAAAATGCCATAGGAGTAGAGGGTCACCATGGTGACGATGCCCAGGGATGCAATGAGATAGGCCCAGGAAAAGCCAAGGTGTTCGCTTAAGGCCGTGAGTATTGAAAAAAACAGAACCAATGCCAGGCCCACCAGAAAATACTGGAAGAGCTGAATGCGTTTCTTTTTAACAAGCTCAGTAAAAAGAAATACAAGCAGTGTAAGAGTAATGATAAGAATGCCATATTTTGCCGATCGAATGGATTTTTGATAGTGATTTACAGGTACGAAGAGATCAACGCCCAGTTGATGTTCATCGATGGAGTAGCTACGGCCCTCCCAATACTGTGGAAAGTTGCGGTTTAGATTAGTGACTGTCCAGTGTGCTGTAAAACCGGCCTCGGAAATCGACCGTTCGGTAGGTAAAAAGGAACCAATGAAGTTGGGGTCCTGCCAGCTGGATTGGATTTGTATATCTGTTTTTTTACCGATGGGATTAATGGTGAGTCCATTGGATCCGCTTATATTCAGGCTGATGTCAAAAGCTTTCGCAGTGGATAAGAGGCCTGCGTTCAAAGGTACTTTAATGGACATCCCCGAGGACGCCAAGTCTGTGGTGATCAATCCGGCCTCAGGTTTCTGGTCGGTGCCCATCCAATTGATAACCACATTTCCTTTGATGCCCCGGTTATCGGATACGGCCAGGGTGAGATAGGCATTGTTCCAGTCCACGGTATGGGCATTTGAGGTTACCAGGGTGAGATCGCCGAAGCTACCGGTGATGCTCAGCTCTGAGTTGTACAGTACTTTTTTGTAGATGCCCCGATAACGTATTTCGGGGGAAACATGGCCGGTTATGTTCAGGTCTTCAGGCATGATGTGTAACCATCTGTGGCTTGTTTTGATCTTCTCATCATCGGCTTTAATATAGTAAGTGATGGGCACATGTAATATGGGGCCTGATAGCATTTGTGGACCTCCCCATTGCTGCATCATTTCCTGATCTACTTGTTGTTCCGTTTCTTCCCGTTCGGTAATGACCGATTTAACCATGCCCAAAGGGATCAGCAGCACCAATACCATCACTCCAATTAGTATCATTTTAAATGTCAGGGATTGATGCCATTGGCCCGGTTCATTAATGTTCATTTTTAGTTCCATGATTCTATTGTTTAGTTTTATCTATGTAAAGTACTTTGAATTTCAAAGTAGAGGTATAAAAAAAATTACGCCTTGCCCAATAGCTTTTCCAAGGCTGCCAGATGGCTGGTAAATGCATCTTTCCCCTTTTGTGTGGCACTATAGGTGGTGTTGGGTTTTCGGCCCACAAATTGTTTGGAAACACTTACCAATAAATGCTTTTCCAGTGCTTTCAGGTGACTGGCCAAATTGCCGTCCGTCACGCCCAATAGCTCTTTCAGCGTATTGAAGTCGAGCGAATCGTTCACCATGAGTGCTGACATGATGCCAAGCCGCACACGGTTCTCGAAGTTTTTATCCAATCCGGCAATTATATCCTTCATCGCTCGTATTTAAAATACATGGCTACCCCATACACAATGTGAAATACCCCAAATCCTAATGACCAGAAAAGTAAACCGTAATTCAGGAAAATGCCTGCCAATAATCCGAGTCCTATTTCAGTGTAACCTAAATATTTAATGTCGCGCTGGGTATACCGGGAAGTCATCAGTAAGGCCATTCCATAAAAAATTAACATGGTGGAAGCAACTAACCGGATGTTCTCCTGCCAGGCCAGGATAAAACTGAACAGGCCTCCTACAGCTAATACAAAGAACATGTTCCAGGCCATTTTGCGGGCTGTATGGGTCCAGAAGCGATGGCCATTGTTGCGCGCATGGCGCCAGCTTAGGTACCAGGCCGATGTCACTGCCAGAATCAATACCGCCAAAGCATCAATGAATAAACCCATTCTTACAAATGAAGTATTGGCTCCCTTTAGTGCGACCATGAATTCGTTATACAAATTACCGCCTTGATCCAATATGAAAAAATGGGCTACAGCAGCACCTAACAAGGCAAATACACCTGCTGCAACGCCGGACAAGCCACTTAAGGATAAAAATTTGGAAGACTCTTCCATCATCTGACGGATCGCCTTTATATCTTCCAATGAGGAGTGTTCGTTTTTCATGTCATAGTACTTTGCGATTCAAAGTAAATTCTTTTAGCTCAAAAATGCAAACAAATGACTTCGAAAAATCGAAAATAATTTTTCATTTAATTGTTTGAGCAGCTCAGAAATAAGTATCCATTAGATTAAATCACAGGCATCCGCCGGCATCCAATGGGCATCTTTGCCATCCCATTTCACATTGCAGCCGATGGGATTGGTTTTGGAAACAGGCAATGTCTGGTTGGTTGTTAAGGCATGCAATACTAAATCCAGGGTGTTCTCTGTCATTCTTGAGGTATCGCGTGGAGAATCCAGACCTCGACCGGTGTATACTAATTTTCGTTGCTCATCAAGCACAAAGAAATGAGGTGTTCTCAGTGCACCATATGCGAGGGCTACTTCCTGTGACTCATCATACAGATATACCCAGGGAAATTGGTGTGTTTCCATGCGTTGCACCATATGGGGAAAATCATCTTCGGCGTAAGTATGTTTACTATTGGAATTAATGGCTACAAACGTGACCTCTTTGGGTTGATATTTTATCGCCGTTTTACGGGTCACTTCGTCTGAACCGATCACATAAGGACAGTGGTTGCAGGTAAAAAACAGGACCAGATACCTGGAGTTAAAATCATCTAATGAATAGTATTTACCATCTGTAGCGGGTAAATTAAAAGCGGGAGCGAATTGGTTAATATCTAATGTGAACGACATAATACTAGAGTTTTAATTCATTAATCAAACAGGGCGCGCACGTGTTTTGTTTGTTCCTGGTAAAACCTTTTTGTTACACTTTCTGTTAATTGATAAACGAAAATTTATGTACAAAGCTTTACTACATTCTCATAGCGGTCTTCGGTACGTGGTACTGCTGTTTATTTTAATTGTGATTGGGCAGAGTTTCATTGGATGGCAACGTCAACGAAAATTTGATGTGACCCATCGCCGGATTTCCAATGTATCCACGGTGTTGTTGCATCTTCAATGGATGGTAGGCCTTGCCTTGTTTTTCATAAGTTCTAAAGTTTTTTTTGATGCCGATACGATGAAGAGCTCCCTGCTCCGATTCTTTACTATGGAACATCCTGTGATGATGCTTATTGGCACTTTGCTGATAACCATTGGCCATTTAAAAGCGAAGGTTTATTCCAATTATAAAAGTCATAAAAGACTTTTTTGGTACAATGTAGTGGGATTGGTGATCATTCTGGCTGCTATTCCCTGGCCCTTCAGAGCTGACTTGGGAGCCGGATGGTTTTAACCGCATAAGGAATTAATAGGAAAGCACAGCCTTGTCAATATGGCTGTGTTTTATTATGACCTTTCTTAAAAAATCCTAACTTCACACTTTCGATTTGTCCTTAACGAAAACGATATAGCTTATGATTTTTTTGGAGGCTAAACAAGTGGTTAAACAATATGCCAAACATTTGGCACTGGACCACGTGAGTATTCAAGTGCCTGAAAACAGCATTTACGGTTTGTTGGGTCCCAACGGAGCCGGTAAAACGACTTTAATTCGGATTATCAATCAAATCACCGGGCCGGATTCCGGTGAAGTTCTTTTCAATGGTCGAAAACTGCAACCCGACGATGTAACCCGCATTGGTTATTTGCCGGAGGAACGTGGATTGTATAAAAAGATGAAGGTGGGGGAGCAGGCGCTTTACCTGGCCCGACTCAAAGGTTTATCCAAGCAAGACGCGCTAAAAAAACTGAAATATTGGTTTGAGAAGTTTGAGTTGCAGAGTTGGTGGGATAAGAAAGTGGAAGAGCTTTCAAAGGGGATGCAGCAGAAAATTCAGTTTATTGTGACGGTGTTACACGATCCCCAGCTGCTTATATTTGATGAGCCCTTCAGTGGTTTCGACCCCATTAATGCCAACTTGTTAAAGCAAGAAATTCTGGATCTGAAAAAGAATGGTGCTACGATCTTGTTTAGTACGCATAATATGGGTTCGGTGGAAGAATTATGTGATCACATTACCCTCATTAATAAGTCAAAATCTATTTTACACGGGCCTATTGAAGAGGTACGTCAAACCTATAAAGATAATTTGGTGCAGCTTGATTTTTCAGGTAATCCCGATGTGATAACTCAAAAATTGACGCAGCATTATCATCTGGAAAAGTTGGAAGCCATTAATAACCATCATTCCGCTCAAATTACCATGGGCGCAGATGGATCTATCAACCACTTGTTGGGTAGTTTATTGAATGACATTGAAATCCATGGACTCAAAGAAGTATTGCCTTCCATGAATGATATCTTCATTAAAGTAGTAGAACACAGCAATAACCAATCTCAACCTGTAAAATAGTTGTCATGAGTAAAATATCATTAATTATACAGCGTGAATACCTGACACGAGTACGCAAGAAGAGTTTTGTGATCATGAGTTTTGTGGGACCCTTATTGTTTGCCGCCATGATGGTGCTACCTGCCTGGTTTGCATCCATGGAGGATCAGGCAGACAAGAAGATCGCTGTGGTGGATCACAGTGGAAAATACCTGAATACGATTGAGGATACAGAGTATTATAAGTTTTCATGGTTAGCAGGTACTAATCAGACTGATATTGAAGCGAATTATCAGCAAGAAGGATATGATGCTTATCTGGTGATCTCAGGTGATCTTCAAAGTCCGGAAGGAAGCGCAACCATTTATTCTGATGTGCAGATTACTATTGATGTAAAGCAATATATTTCCAGACAATTGGAGAAGTTTATTGAACAAGAAAGGCTAAATAGTTATCAGATCGATGGATTGGATGAAATTATTAAAAACATTCATAATGTAAACGTGGATGTGAGCATTATTACACTGGGGGATGACGGCTCTCAAAAAGAGAGTTTTGCAGAAGTCACCATGATTGCCGCCATTGTTTTTGCCATGTTGGTTTATTTCTTTGTGCTGATGTATGGTACACAAGTGATGCGTGGGGTTATTGAAGAAAAAACGAATCGCATTGTAGAAGTGATTGTTTCGTCCATACGTCCTTTCCAGTTGATGATGGGAAAAATAATTGGTATTGCGATGGTGGCGTTGACACAGTTTTTATTGTGGGTTGTATTTACCTTAGTAATTATCCTCGGTGTAAAGACGGTATTTTTTGGAAATGAAGAAATGCCTACGCGCATGGATGGACAAATTGAAATGGTGCAGGGTGTTAATGGTGTTGGAGATCAGGATCAAACAGCTGAGTTTGCACAAACGTTCAAGAAAATTCTCGATAAAACCAAAGGTTTAGATCTAATTGGAAGTTTGGTGGCCTTTGTCTTTTATTTTCTGGGGGGGTATTTATTGTATGCAGGTTTATTTGCTGCCCTTGGCGCGGCTTTAGATAGTGAGACGGATAGTCAGCAATTTGTCATGCCGGTGATGATGCCGCTCATCTTATCCATATATGTGGCCATGGCTGCCATGCGTAATCCGGATGGAGATATCGCCTTTTGGTTTTCCATGATTCCGTTTACGTCACCCATCGTGATGATGGCCCGCATTCCTTTTCAGCCGCCCGTTTGGGAGATTGCTTTGTCCATGACCTTATTGGCAGGCTCTTTTGTGTTTACTACCTGGTTTGCCGGCCGCATCTATCGCACCGGAATTCTGATGTATGGTAAAAAAGTCTCCTATAAAGAGCTTTGGAAGTGGTTTCTCTATTCTAAAAAATAAGATATGAAAAGCCGGGTGAGAATCCGGCTTTTTTATGTGAATCACGGTTTGAGCCAAGTCACCTTTTGAGAAGGATGAAAATGATGCCTCTAAAGCTGATTCTACAACACGTATTTAGTTTTTTTAATACATTTGACAATCGAAAATAGTAGATTTTTTATGCGTATTGCGATTATCGACCTTGGAACGAACACCTTTAACTTACTCATTGCAGATAAAACGGGTGATCAGTCTTATCATATAGTGTTAGAAACTAAATATCCTGCCAAATTGGGAAAAGGAGGTATCAACAGCGGTATCCTTTTACCTGAGGCCATGGAGCGGGGAATACAGGCCCTTAAGATGCACCAGCAAACCATGAAAGAGTATCAGGTTGGCAAGGTCATGTGCATTGCCACTTCTGCTATTCGAAGTGCCGTCAATGGTCAGGAATTTGTTGACCGGGTGAAACAGGAGCTCGGTCTGGATATTCAGGTAATTGATGGGAAAAGAGAGGCTCAGTTGATATTTGATGGGGTCAAGCAAGTAGTACCTATTTCTGATAAGAATGTATTGATATTGGATATCGGTGGGGGATCCAATGAATTTATTATTGCCAATCGGGAGGGAGTCCTTTGGATGCACAGTTTCGATTTGGGAATTGCCCGTCTATTGGATCAATTTGAACCATCCGATCCTATTAAGCAAAGTGAGATTGAGGCGGTCGAAGCGTACATCAAGCCAAAGCTGGCGTTGCTGTATGAAGCCATGATGAAATATCAGCCGCAGACTTTAATAGGCTCTTCCGGTTCATTTGATACCGTGGCCGGTATGATCGCCGCGCAGCACCATCCTCATTTAGATGTATTGAAATTAACCAGCTATAAAATACCATTTGATTACATTGAGGAGCTGCATCAGCGCTTCTTAAAATCCACCATGATCCAACGGATGCAAATGGAGCGCATGGATCTGCACCGGGTGGAAATGATTGTTTTGGCCAGCATTTTTATTACCTTCATCCTGCGTGAATTTAAAATTACCAATGTTTGGCAATGTGCCTTTGCTCTCAAGGAAGGTGCCATTCACCAATTATTAACCAATCAATTTGAATCATCTTATGGCAAAAATTTTAGTAATTGACGATCAGCGAAGTATTCGTAATACACTGAAAGATATCCTGGAGTACGAAGATCATTCGGTTGAATTGGCTGAACACGGTGAAGAGGGCGTGGAGAAGTTCAAAGCAGATAAGTATGATGTGGTGTTGTGCGATATCAAAATGCCCAATATGGATGGTATGGAAGTATTGGAAGCCATTAGTGCAACAGGTCAGGAAACGCCCATCATCATGATTTCCGGTCATGGGAATATTGATACCGCGGTGGAAGCCATCAAGAAAGGGGCCTACGATTTTATTGAGAAGCCTTTGGATTTAAATCGTTTGCTGGTTACGGTTCGAAATGCGGTGGAGAAGAAGGATTTGGTGACGGAAACAAAGGTTCTGAAGCGCAAAGTAAGCAAGACCTATGAAATGGTTGGGGAATCGGAACCTATTGCAAAGGTGAAGGAAATCATTGATAAAGTGGCTCCCACAGATGCACGGGTTTTGATTACGGGTGGTAACGGTACCGGAAAAGAATTGGTAGCTCGCTGGTTACATGAGAAAAGTAACCGGGCCAATAGTCCCTTTGTCGAAGTGAACTGTGCAGCTATTCCATCCGAGTTAATAGAGAGTGAGTTGTTCGGTCATGAGAAAGGGGCCTTTACATCGGCCCATAAACAGCGGAAAGGCAAGTTCGAACAAGCCAATGGGGGCACTATTTTTTTAGATGAGATTGGTGACATGAGTCTGGCGGCCCAGGCAAAAGTGTTGCGCGCCTTACAGGAAAACATCATTAGCCGGGTGGGGAGTGATAAAGATATAAAAGTAGATGTTCGTGTTTTGGCAGCAACGAATAAAAGTTTGAAGGAGGAGATCGAAAAATCTCACTTTCGCGAGGATTTGTATCACCGTTTGAGTGTTATTTTGATACATGTTCCAGCCCTCAATGATCGGAAGGAGGACATTCCTTTGTTAACAGATCATTTTAAAAAAATCATTTGTGAAGAGTTGGGTATGCCCCAGAAATCATTCGATGATTCTGCTGTAGAAGAATTGAAAGACATCAACTGGACCGGTAATATTCGTGAGTTTCGAAATGTCATTGAACGATTGATTATCCTGGGTCAGGATACCATTACAGCCGATGATGTCAAAGCCTACGCACGCCCCATGGCTTAAATTAACGACAGATGAGAACGGAGCAGGACTTTTTAGGGGAATTGCAATTACCAGACGATGCCTTATATGGCATTCATTCTTTGCGGGCAAAGGATAATTTTCCGGATACCACGCCTTTTCATATAGAATGGTACCAGGCCATGGGGCAGGTTAAGCTGGCCTGCTATTATACCTATGAAAAGTTCAGACAAGCCGCTTTAGAGCGTTTTCCGGAACAAGAGCTGCCGGTTCAATTCATTTCTGATGAAATCACACAAGGTCTAGTACAGGCTGCCCGGCAAGTGGCGGCGGCAAAACATTTCGATCAATTCATAGTGCCGGCTGTTCAGGGCGGGGCGGGTACCTCCATTAATATGAATGTCAATGAGATCATCAGTAATTTAGCTCTGCGGCAATTAAATGATCAGCCAGGCCATTATGGACGCATTGATCCGTTCGAACATGCCAATGTCTATCAATCGACCAATGACGTGGTGCCAACAGCTTTGAAGGTGGCCTCCATGCGATTGTTGGAAGATTTGGAACAAGCTATCAACGGATTACGTTTGCAGGTGGAAAAGATAGAATCGCGGTATAGAAATGTCATCCGTCAGTCATATACACAATTGCAGGCCGCTGTTCCCTCTACTTATGATCGCTTGTTTAGTACTTATAATAATGCCTTGTCACGCGATTGGTGGCGTGTCTCCAAATGTTTTGAGCGCATTAAAGAAGTGAATCTTGGCGGGGGTGCTACCGGTACTGGATTAAGTATCCCCCGGTATTTTGTCATGCAGGTAGTCACTGAATTGCAGCATTTGACGGGTTTGCCGCTTACGCGTAGCGAAAATCTGTGTGACACGACGGCAAATTTGGATAGTTTTGTGGAGGTGCATGCCATTTTAAAAGCGCATGCCGTTAACCTGGAGAAAATGGTGAATGATCTACGACTTTTAGGATCTGATTTCTCCCGTTACCAGGAGGTTTTGATCCCTCAACAACAAGTAGGTAGTTCCATTATGCCGGGAAAAGTGAATCCGGTCATTCCGGAATACGTCATTAGTGTAGCTCATAAAGTATACTCCAATGATGTTTTGATCAGTAATCTATGTGGTCAGGGATGTCTGGATCTGAATGCCTACGTGCCCATGATTGGCCATGCTTTATTGGAAAGTATGAAATTGCTTATTTCGGCTAACCAAACTTTGCTAAGTAAATTGTTTCAAGGGCTCTCCATTCAAAAAAAAGAGCTGAAGGAGCCCCATGAATATGCCAATCCTGCCGTGGTGACAGCAATTACGCCCTACATCGGCTACCATAAAGCCGCTGAACTGGCCCATTTTATGAAGCAGAATGCGGTAACTGTATTTGAAGCCAATCAAACACTTCGTTTAATCGCTCCTGAAAAGCTGCAAACCCTTATGAAACCTGAGGCATTGGTACAGCAAGGGTATAGCTTAAATGACCTTAAATCAAAAGATTAAAATAAATTATTTGGATCGTCTTCTTTGTTTTTCAAACTTCTTTCCTATATTTATCGTTGAAATATTTATACTAACTGTATTATAGTAACAATTTATTACTCGTGAATAGCAACTCAATGAGGGGATTTAATTTCTCACTGGAGACATCAGATGATGCTGACGGAATGAACCAGATTCTTTCGTTTAAATATCAACTGGATAAACCAGGAGTTGCCAGGGGATTATTCGGACTGAATGATGAAGTGGTTGATTTTGAAGTGACCAATGTGAGTAATCCGTTGTTGGATCTGCTGAAAGGATTGGCCAGTATGATTTTTGAACCCTCTCATCTATGGGATGAGGAGAACATGTGTTGGATTGATTGGTACTGTGAGCAGTGTGGCATTAAATGGGTGCTGTCCACTGAAGATGGTCATTCCTTGCGGGTAAAAATCATCCGCTATGAAGATTTCTTTGATGAATCAACGGCTGCTGTGGCGATTGATAGCGTCGTTAATTTTGTGGAATTTTATTCTTTAATTATTCGCGAGCTGGATGGATTTATAAAAAAAACAGGTTTGCTCAATTACGAGCAGAAATGGCAACAAGATGAATTCCCACTCACCTACTTCTTACTACTCAAGAAATACCTTATTGAACGAGGGCAATGGATTCCCACCAATGAAAAGTTAGGAACCTTAAGCGATGAAATTGATTTTTTGTTGGCTTAAAAGATTCCGTCTCTTTTTTTAAGAAGTGACTTTATTATTTTGTTCTATCTGATTCATGATGGCGCATTGGAATTTACCAAAAGAATCACTTATATTTATAAGGAATCTTGATGATTTTAGTCATACGTTAAATACCGATTGCCGTGTATGGAGCAGAAGCCTACATATGATGAGTTGTTATCCCGCATTCACATACTTGAAGACAAAGTTGCTCAGTTGAATAGAGTAGAGCGTATACCTTCTTTGATGGAAAGTGATGAGCGGATTAAAGCTCTATCGGAAGCCACGCTGGATGGCATTTTTATTTCTCTGAATGGGTTTTGTATAGAAGCGAATCAAAGTGGTTGTCAGCTTCTGGGTTTTAAGTATGAGGAATTGATAGGTAAGCCTATCTTCGCCTTTGTACATCCTGATTATTGGGAGTGTGTGAAACAAAAGATGAAAAGTGATAGCCCCGAATCCTATGAAGCGGTTATTATTCGTCAGGATGGATCAACGTTTCATGCCGATATCAGGGGACGCAATTATATCTTTAACGGGAAGCAGGTGCGTGTTTCAGCCATTCGGGATATTACTGAACGAAAGGAGGCTGAACAAAAATTAATCAACAGTGAGTCCAAGTATCGGGAGGTTATTGAAAATGCTGCAGATGGCATTTTGATCGGCAATTTGAAAGGGGAAATCATTGAAGCAAATCAAGGGTTTTTAAACCTGACAGGTTATGCTTATGATGAAATCATTAATCAGCACATCAGTATCTTATTTTCCCAAGAAACCTTGGCGGAACGTCCTTTACGTTTCGATTTACTGAATAAGGGGCAATCGGTTATTTTTGAACGCGACATTGTGGATAAAAATGGCACCGTGATTCCCATTGAGATGAATTCAAAGCGACCGCATGCCGATTATTACCTGGCGGTTATCCGCGATTTAAGGGAGCGCAATAAGGTGGAAGCAGAACTTCGGGCTTCCAACAAACAGTTGCGCATCGCCAAAGAGAAAGCGGAAGAGAGTGATCGGTTAAAGTCTGCTTTTTTGGCCAACATGAGTCATGAAATTCGCACCCCGATGAATGGCATTATTGGATTTGCCGAGTTGCTAAGGGATGTCACTCTGAGTCCCATGGACCGCTTTACATATCTGGACGTTATATTGAGCAGTGGCTATCAGTTGCTGAACATTATCAATGATATACTGGAAATATCGCGCATTGAAACAGGGCAGGTCACCTTGCGTAAAAATGCCATTCATTTACCCGGCTTATTGAAGGAATTGACGATTTTCTTTCAGCCGATGACGTCTCAAAATCAAAATGAACTTCTTCATTTCTATCCTGAGCAGGAGACATATCATTTAATCATTGGCGATGAAGCTAAAGTTAAACAGATTCTGACGAACCTCATTTCAAATGCACTGAAATTTACCTTAAAAGGATCGGTTCAGTTCGGGTATTCCTATTCCAATGAGAAACTGAGTTTTCTGGTGAAGGATACCGGAATTGGTATCCCACCGGAATACATGGGTCGCATCTTCGATCGTTTCTTGCAGGCCGAGCATGAAGGGTTTGGCAAGCAAAGAGGTACGGGCTTAGGTTTGTCCATTTGCAAAAAACTGGTGGAATTGATGGGTGGTGAAATTTGGGTGGAATCATCTGTGGGAAGAGGATCTTCCTTTCATTTTACCCTCTCATTTATTCATCCCTAGCCGACTGTGTCTAGTTTCTGTAATTCTTTTTTATACTCACCCATCCTTTTGAAGACATAAACTGTGCGAAGGCTTCCGGGCCCTTTTGCCGGATGTGTTCAATGCCTTTTCTTCGGTCCGATCGGAATACAAATTCAAACAGTTTTGAAACCGGATTGGTGAATTTCCTGCAGACTTTTACATCAGTAAATTCATCACATTGCGCGCAGGATGCTATGTTTTTTTCAATGCAGCAGGTGCGTATTTTGCACCAGGAAGCTTTCGTGTTCTGCTCGCAGCCGGGGCATTTTGATTTTTTGAATCTGGTGCAGGCCCCGCAATAGAGCCCACAATACGAGATTAAGTTGGAAGGTTCCATGTTGGTATCCATTTAAAACAGTTTAGAGAGGTTGTTAATGACCTGGTCCCATCCGGCTGCAGTATGTTCGCAGCGTTGTTGGTTTCCGTTAAATCCCGAAGTTGACAGCAACAGCTCAATACCTTCCGGCACCGGCTTTAATTCATAAGTCACCGTGAGATAGTTTTCCGATACATCCGGAAGGCCAACGTTTGGATCAAAGGTGGTATATACCAGTTTGTAGAGGGGATCTATTTCCACTATCGTGCCTTTCTGGTAAGCATCATAGCCTTGATAATGGCCACTCCATTCAATGCAACAGCCCGGTTCCCAACTACTCTTAACCGTACAGTTAAACATGTATTTTTTTGTGTATGCCGAAGTGGTCAGGACCCTCCATAAGGTCGTTGCATCGGTATTCAGTACGATCGATTTATTGATTATTAAATTTTCCATTGTTGATATCTTGCATCAGTTGATTGCATTTTTTTTCGCTTAGTATTTCATGGTTAATTTTCTTTGAGGCCAATTTGAATGGCTGTCCGATTGTTAGCTGGTTGATCGAAATCAACTTCGTGGTACACTTCGCGGCATACATTGGATAATTCCTTTTTTTGACACATTAAATGACCTATAAGTTCGGGATAAATAGAAACGAACTGTTCCCAGCTGCCTTGGACCTCTTTTTCGGCACAGTAAAACGCCTCCAGTTTGTGAAGTTTAGGATGTGCCTGATCGTTGTCTTCCACCGGAATGGCGATGGTTAATTGGAAGGCTTCATCGGGATTACCGGTGGCTCCTTCGTATAGCCATATTTGAGGTGCGCATGGTTCAAAACCGGCTTCAATGGCTTCGCTGAGCAGGCGAGCAGGTGTGGTGCCCACGTACTGAACGATTTGGCGTAAGGTGGTGGTCATCGTTTCACTGAAAACGGTTTGTGGCTTTACTCTTTTAAACTCCATAGCTTTTATTTTTTGTGACTCAACAAAGCTAAGAGCCGATAGTGACAACCCTATGTCAACAGGAAAAAGAAATGTGACTAAATATTGTAGTGCGCTGCTATTTTTCGAATTTTATCCACCATGATGTGTCGTAATTCTGCTGGTTCATCTACCGTAACGCCATTCTCTAATGACAGTAACCAACCAGCTAAATAGTCAAGCGTGTTCACCCAAAAGTCCATTTCCACTTCATCCCCCAGATCTTTTTCAGCCACGTAACCAAAATAGTAGCGCGTTTTCGAAACCAGACTGTATAGGTCCTTTTTGAAGCGTAAGCGAACCAATTGCAGATTTTCCTGTTTCATGCGATCAGCAAAAAACTGGTTGACATCCCATTTCTCTTTGGTAAAATGATCCCCGGTGAGTTTGGCTGCTTTCATACGGTCCAGGCGGAAATCGCGGTAATCATTCCGCAGGCGGCATTTAGCCATGAGGTGCCAGCCGCCACTGTAATACACCAGGGACAGGGGTTTTATGGTCCGGTTGGTAGTCTGTCCTGAATAAGCGCCCCGGTAGGTGAGCTCCATCAACCGGTTTTCTGCCAGGGCCTGCATCACCATGGGCAGAAAGTCATCGGGGAAATCGTCCTGTTTTAACTTTTCGTGCCGGAACACGGTAATGTCTTTCTCCAGCGTATGGAGGAATTCTTTATCGGTGTGTCGAAGAACAGATCGTATTTTAAAGAGGCCTGAGTTAAAGTCGCCCCTGATGCCCGTATCGGAGTGTTTATCCATCAATTTACCGGCCAGTAAAAAGGCCCCGGCCTCATCGCGTGAGAACATGATGGGAGGTAGGTGAAAGCCTTCTACCAGGTAATACCCCTTTCCGGCTTCACCGCCTATGGGCACGCCCGCTTCATCCAGAGCTTTTAGATCGCGGTAGATGGTTCGGTTGCTGACGTCGAAACGTGCAGCGAGTTCGCCGGCCGTGACGACAGGTTTGCTCTGCAGGTGGATGAGTATAGCTGAAATACGATCGACGCGATTCACGATGAAATGATTTTCAGCAAAGATAATAAAAAGCGGAAGGATGGGCTTTGTAAGGGGTCACAGTCAGGAATGGCTGCCGGCAGGTTATTTGTTTCTACAAAAGCCTCCTGCATTTTGCAGGAGCGTTTTCAAGTGGAAATAAGCCCTTCTGGCCAAATGGCTACCTCTTTTTACCGGACTTGCTGATTTACATTGATGCTTTGATACACCCGATTGGCCAATTTTTCGTAGGTGCTGTTGCCGGGATAAACCGGTTCCAGAAACTCAACGCTTACTTTACGAAAGGGCTTCGGAATTTTGGCACCTTTAGGCAATGCATCAAAGGCGCCTTTAATGGATACCGGCACAATGGGCACGTTTAATTCGCGACTCAGGATCGCAAACGTTTTTTTGAATTCACCCAAGGTCCCATCCAGCGTACGTGTGCCTTCGGGGAAAATGATCAGGTTTTTTTGTTTTTTCAAGGCTTCGCCCATCTTTTGAATGGATTCTTTCAAATCTTTATTTAAATCCATGATGATGATGTGGTGCCGATTGGCAAAGAATTTCATCCACCGGGCCCGGATGTGCTTCTCCTTGGCGTAGAAATAGGTATTTCGGATGGTGGCATTCTTTAAAAAGGAAGCCACAAATAAGCCATCGAAGAAACTTTGATGGTTCGGTGCAATGATACAAGGACCATCCGGTATGTTGGTGATGCCTTTTCCTTTCAACCGGAAATAAAGATGGAAGAAAAACTTGGAGAATTTCACGAAAAGCGCGCCTGTAAACCAGGTGCGAGGAAGTGGCAGGTTGACCTTTTCTTTCAGAATTTTGGTCCAGTTTATTTTCTCCACTTCCATGCGGGTACGTTTCTCGGAGATGTACTCGCTGAGTTTGAGGATAGAGCTAAAACCAACTAATTTGTCAACCTCTAAATCAACCCCAAAGGTGGATTGAATGAATACTTGCAGGCTCACTTTGTCCAGTGAATCCAGTCCCAAATCCATCTCCAGATGGTGGCTTGGATGCACCACGCAATGCTTCTCTTTCTCGATGTAATCTTTCAGAATATGGTATTCCTGTAATTCTATTACTTCGTATTTTTCCTGTGCTTTTGCCGGACTGATCGTGCCCAGTTCAGCCAGCTTAAAACGCTGCAATTTGCCCAGGCGGGTGCGTGGCAACTCCTCGGTATAAACGGTGAAGAACATTATTTTTTTGTAGGGCGATACACCTTGGTTGTATTTGTCAATCAGTTCCCACTTGAGGTGCTTTTCGATTTGCTCCAAATCCATACCCGGAAATTCCATCATATTGGGCACAATGATGGCCCGTAGTTGATCTTTTTCGGCATACACGCCTACATCTTTTATAAATGCAGCCATGTTCTCCAGCTTGAATTCAATCTCCGCCGGGTTAATGTTTTTTCCACTGGATAGGACAATGATTTCTTTCTTTCGGCCGGTGATGTAAAGGTAGCCATCATCTGTCAGGTGGCCCAAATCACCGGTGTACAACCAGCCGTCTTTCAGTACATCTGCCGTCTCTTCAGGCCGGTTGAAATAACCTTGCATCACATTGGGCCCTTTCACCACCACTTCCCCTTCGCGAATCTCAACGGTGGCTCCCGGTAATATTTCCCCCGGACTGCCCACACGGACTCTTCCCGGGCGCGTAAAAGTGATCATGGGTGCGGCTTCGGTCATGCCAAACCCTTCTAATACTTCAAAACCTAAGGTCTTGTAATCGCTGCCCACTTCAGTATCCAGGGCAGCTCCCCCGCACACCATAAATTGAACGGCACCGCCAAATTTCTGATGCACCGACTTAAAGATAAACCTGGAAAACGATTGAGAGTTGACTTTTTGAGCGACGCTAAATAGCAGCTTGGCCACAGCACTTTTGTTAATTTTATCTTTGATGCCTTTGCGGATGGCCGAGTAAAGTCTTGGCACACCAATGATAATAGAGACTTTATTATCCTGCAGCGTTTTGATAATATCTTCAGAAGCCATGGTGGGCGACAACGCAATGGTGGCACCAACAAATAACGGCGCAATCATGGTGCCCATCAATGGGAAGATGTGATGCATCGGTAGCAGCATCAACACCACTTGATCAGCTCTGTAGATTTTGATTTGATTGGATACAGCCTCCACATTGGCCATTAAGTTCTGATAGGACAGCATCACGCCTTTGGGACTTCCGGTCGTGCCGGATGTATAGATGATAACTGCCGTTGCATCTTCACTGGGTTGAAGCGGCGGCAGTTGGATGTTGCTATGCTCCCGGGCATCTGCTTCTTCAATCACAATGATACGGGTTTCAATACCGGCCGCAGTAATGGCCTTCTTGAGGGTCTGCTGTTTATCTGCTGAGACGAAAATGACTTCCGGAAAGCTATCTTTCAGGATGTAGGCCACTTCATCCACCGTTGACATAAAATCAATGGGAACCACCGTTGCCCCGTTGTACCAGCCAGAATAGAAGGCATAAATCCATCCCACCTGGTTTTCTGAATAGATGGCTGTCCGGTTGGTCGTTACATCGCTGTATAGCACACTAAAAGTGGCTATCTTTTGTGCTAAATTAGTGTAAGAAACTCGTTCTCTACCAAAGACCACGGCGGCCTTATCTCCCGCATTACAAATCATACTTCCGATACTAAATTAATCTTCACAAATATACAAATAAATGAAGATGTTATAGATAATCTATTACACCCGTTCCCTGATGGCCCATAAATGGGGCCACAGCGCGGTGATAGATGCCATGCACATAAGCAATTGCCATGCCATAATTGGTCACTGGTACACCGGCTTCGATGGCGGCATCCAGACGATTGTGCAATTGTTTACGGGTAATCATGCAACCGCCGCATTGAATTACTAAAGCATAATCAGTGATGGGGCGCTCCACTTTATCCAGGCCGGAGACTACATCGTAATGTAATTCTTTCCCACAGTAATTGGAAAGCCATCTGGGGATTTTTACCCGGCCAATGTCATCACAGGAGACATGGTGGGTACAGGATTCCAACAATAATACCCGATCACCGGATTTGAGCGCATCAATTTTGGGCGTCCCGTCGATGTAACTGGCAAAATTTCCCTTGAAGTGTGCCAAAATAATACTAAAGGAAGTGAGAGGGATATCCTTGGGTATAGAAGCATCGGCCTTTAGAAAGATCTGGCTATCGGTAATGGCTAAAGCCGGTTTAATGGCTGTTTTCTTCAAAAAGGTATCAACTTCCTTTTCCTTTAGCACCACGCAGATGGCGTCATTATCCAGAATGTCCCGGATGGCTTGCACCTGAGGCAGGATTAAACGGCCTTCCGGCGCTTCAATATCAATTGGCGTTATCAACAAAACAATGTCGCCATAACCAATTAAATCTCCCAGCAGGGATGGATTGGTATAGGCCGATTCAGGGATGGTTTGTTTGATGGTTTGAATGAGCTGTTCACTGTCGCCATTGAGTGTGTTGAATGAAAGAATGGCTTGGGCCGCAGTGGCAGAATAGGTTTGCAGCGCTGTTTCCTGCAATTGAATTAAGTCGCTTTTGTTGTGAACAATGATGTATGGTGTTTCTTGCTTTTCAAAGGCGGCCATTAAGTTTCGTTCAAACACATCCAGTTGGTTATTGGTAGTGACCAAAATGGCCATGTCCACCAGGCGAATGGCTTGAAGGGTTTTATCAATTCGTTTTTGACCCAGTTCGCCCACATCATCAATGCCAGCTGTATCAATGAGAACCACCGGTCCAAAGCCGGTTATCTCGAATGATTTTTTAACCGGATCGGTGGTGGTTCCTGCCGTATCCGATACAATAGCAATATCCTGACCGGCCAGTTTGTTGATAATGGAACTTTTACCATTGTTCCGACGGCCAAAGATGCCGATATGTGGATGTCGTTCTCTTCCCATAGCACTTGTAAAACGACAAAAGTAATATAAAACAGTCAGATTGCAATTGTTGCAAATGATAACATAACAATGACTTAAAAGTGGTTTGAGAAAATATTTCAGATATATATAGCTGATTTGTCACCCTTTTTTGAAATCCGGGTGTCTATATAGATGAATGCGAAAGCGTATTTAGCTATTGACAAATGTGAATAGTTTCTCATGGGTTTAGAAAGGGGCTGTGGTTTTATTCATAGAATTAATGCTAAGGGCGACTAAAGGTTTAAGTAGGACATTACCATTTAAATCGCAGTCCCCTTTCTGATGGAGTACCTATTTTCACACACAATCTGAACGTTGCTTTTGTAATCCTTAATAAACTAACCAAAAAAAGAGAGATTACATTGATCTCTCTTTTTGTATTTTAATTGGATGAAGTGATTTACTCCTCAAATCATCGCTCCGTATAGTATGATTAATTGGCTCCTGCTGGGCCGACGTATTTAGCTGATCCGAAGGCAAGGATAGCTCCAAATATTGGAAATAGAAAGATTAAACCCAATGTGAACCCAACTCCTTTTCCAAAGCTTTTAGATAGTAGATTAAAGGTCCAGATTAGAAAAATTACGTTTACAATTGGAAGTATCATCCAAAGGACCCAAATCCCTGGTTTACCAATGATTTTTGTCAAGATATAAAGGTTGTAAAAGGGGATTATACCTGCCCAACCCGGCTGTCCGGCCTTGGTAAAGATCACCCAGTAAATGATAAGCATGATTATACCTATGATTGACGAAAACATCATCATTCCTGCCATGGCTGCATAAATACCTTCTGTTGATTCCATTTTTTTAGTTTTAAGATTAATAATTGAAACTATTCTAACAAATCTAATAAAATTGATAATCAATTCATACTTATTATAATAAGTAGAATGAGCTGTTAATAGAAAATTTTCTAATTGCTTAGTGCGCCAGCTTTCTGCTCGTGTTTGGAGATGTCTTCCAGATAATCAACAAAAGCAACCGCACTGGTCACATAACTGACGGCTTGATTTTGATAAACCTCAAACTTTGGGGCATGTGCTACTTTGTTTCGCAGGATTCTTAAATCATCAAAAATTTTCTTTTTGGCAACATCGATGAGTTGATGTTCCTGTAATTCTTCGCCTATTTTCTTGTATTTTTTGCTGGGGTCATAGATCACTCCTTGGACATGGTGCTCCAATAGCCGAATGGATTTTTCTTCAATAATTTTCCAGGCTTCCAAAATTGCCATCGTCGGCGAACTGGCGGTTAGCATGTATAAGTCATTCTTCCATTTTTTACTTACAGGCAAGGCTTGCTCCACATCGGCCGCGATGGTTTTCACGGTTTTGTCAAATTCAAATTCCAGATCCTTAAATTTGGCCTTTGTCAGTTGCGGGATTAAATTTTGTATTGGTTTTCGAATCAGGAGTATAACGATAAACAGGCTGACTGGCCATATGACTTTATCGATTAGTTGAATAAGGAATTCTTTCTCGGACATGGTTCAGATGTAAAGGTCTCCGGATTGCCCTAACAAAAAAACACCCCATCAAATTGATCGCTTAATTTGATGGGGTGATTTTATATTTTTATTGAGCCCATTTGTCAGGGAGTAGATTACGAAGTTGTTCGTTGGTCATTCTGGGACATTCAGCTAATCGCTGTATCACGTCCTTGAAATAGGAAAATGTATTGACATTGTTCAATCTGCATGAAATAGCCAGAGAATATAGTGTAGCAGTTCTCATTGCCCCGGCATTGGAGCCGCAGAATAATGAGTTTCGCCGACTGATGCTGATATAACGCATTGGCCGTTCAATGATATTGTTGTCCAGGTCGTATTGGGTAGATTTAATGATATTATAAATGGACTCTAATTCATTAAGGCCGTATGCAGCTGCTTTGCATAAAATATGGTTTGGCAATACTTGGGGATCTCGTTCTATATCTCTGAGTTTCCTTTCCAACTCCCTGTATACTTTCAGCGAAGCTTCTTTCCACTTTTCTTTTGGCTTCTTCTTACGGATGCTATAAAATTGATTGTACAGGTCAATAATCTCTTGAGCTTGGGGTTGCTCCTGAATCTCTATAAATTTTCTTTTGCAGTGCTGAACACAGCCTAAACGTATTGCCTTTGGGTAGTCCCATCCTTCTAAAGCTTTATATGAACTGTATCCATCGGTTTGCACAGCACCCTTATAATCCTTCGGCAGATAGTTTGTAAACACCGTCTTGCTTCGTGAGCCATTCTCGTATATGAACTGGATTAAGTTGTTTTGATGAGAAAATGCACTCCAGAAGTAGCCTTTGCGACTCCCCTTATCACCTCCTAATATAGTATGATAGGTTTCGTCAAAATGAATATAAGCATCCTCCAAAATAGTATCCTTGAGTACTGGCATTAACCTATCAAGCAACTCTGCTGATTTTTCAATTAGTCCATGGGTAGTTGCCTTAGGAATGTCAATTCCCATCTCGTTTAGATATTTCATGATGCGTTCAACAGGCAAGCCGTACACATATCTTTGTTGAATCAGATGTGCCAGTAATGAGCTGTCAAAATTAGAATTCTGGAAAGGTGCTATAGGAGCTTTGCCTTCAAAAAAGTCATCACCCATTCTGTATTTTTTACAGCGATAGATATGTTTAATCAGACGCGGTGGAATATACTCATACCTTATCACATCGCGATGAAAGAGGTAAACCGCAGCCTTTTCATCAAAGCTGGCATCCGAGGGTAATACTTCATCTACAAACTCTTCGATGTTATCATATACTTTCCGTTTCGCCCCATTATTACCTCTTTCCTTGGGGATGGGAGCCTGTGGCTTGTTTTCTGAAACAGAAGTGGCATTTTGACGTTTTTCGGTCTTTTTAGGAAGGTTTATGGTTGTTAAGCGCTTCAGCTTTTCAGCACCTTTATCTTTCTCCAGAATGGCTTCTTTTAAGGCAGCTAACTCATTTGTCAGCTCCTCTATGGTTTGAGATAAAGATTGTATGGTGCCAATTAATTTAGCATTTTGCGATTGTAAAAAGACTACTAACTCCTTGTCTGTCATGACCTAAAGATACAAAAACAGCATGACTTCACCAAGAAAAACCCCTGCTGTTTTTGCATCTTTTATTATTTATTATCAGAGCGTTAACTGTGCTTTTAGTCGCAGTTCATTGGAGCTACTTTTGTGGTTTATGGCATTAACTATTTGATCAAGTATGCCGCGCTCAAACTCAAAAAAAGGCCTCATCACTTACTTGTTGTGGCAAGGAATAACATCCTAGTTCCAGCTTCTTATTATAAAGAACAAATCCTTCCTTTTGCCAGCGTAGAACCTTGATTGATTTACGCGTCCTGCCAAGGAATACATAACCATCTCCATTGAGCGCATCCTGCTTGCCCGAAGTTTTAACCAGGTGATAGAGCGAATGGATTCCTTTACGCATATCTACAGGTTCTCGGAAAAAGTAGAACCGTGTATGGTCAGTGAAATTAAAAATCATAGTGCATCCTTTTTATAGAAAATATGGATACAAAACTTCAAAGATTTATCATAAAAAACTATGCGTCATTGTGGAGACGGTTACGTTCAGATCTTTCTTAGCTTAGGATTATAAAAATACAAATTGAATTGGAAAGAAGAGGTGTTTTTCTAAACAATAAAGAGACTCCTCTTTCGATGAATCTCTTGTTAATTACCTCTTAATGCAGCGTTGCTTTGCTTTTAGCTGACCATGAGCGATTGTTTTAAAAATATTCGGTAGGTCAGGTTATCCAGTTGTTTGAAGGGTAATACAGCCATGTTGTCAAAGCGTAAGTGGTGCTCGAATTGTCTGATGATTAAATCGACTTCAGGAGCATATGTGGGATATTGATTCCGTATACTTCGGCAACATTCTCTGACAATTTCAATTTTGACCTGGTTTTCCTCTTTGGGAGTCGCCAATAGCTCTAGTGTTCTCTTGATTTGAGTCAGTACTTTGTTTTTCTTCTTTTTTGTTAATTCAATGTCGGTCCAGGCTAAAGCTCCCTTACTTACCATTTTGCGTAGCATTTCCTCTCGAAGGTTCATAGATTTAACATTTAGGTAGTTCATTGTCTAAATTTTCATTTCTACCTGTTAATACCGAAAATCAAAAAAAGTAACATGTTTTCGTCATGTTTTTTTACAAAAAAAACAGTTATACCAATGGTACAACTGTTTTTATTTAGAAGGAAAGTATCTTATAACTTAATGCCCATAAAGAGCACATCATCAATCTGTTCTAGTTTGCCTCGCCAGTTTTCAAAGTTGGATTCAACTATTTTGTATTGTTCAGTAATGGGCTTATCATGAATCTCTTCAATTAAGTTTCGAATGCCTACTTTCATGAATTTCTTACCTAGTGGACCACCAAATTGATCGGTATATCCATCTGAAAACATATAAATGAGATCACCTTTAGAGCAATTGTATTCAATGTTCACAAACGCACTGTGTCCATCTGCCAGACTATCACCAATACTACGTCTATTGCCTTTATAGATCGATAGTTCTTTGTTAATGTATAAAAATACCGGCCGTTTGGCAGAGGCCAGTCGGACCCGCCGTGTTTTTAAGTCTATTTCAATGACGGAGATATCCATGCCATCCCTGGTTTCGCCACTTTGATTTTTCTGAAGCAGTATTTTGATTTCTTCATCCAGCTTTTCAAGCATATCTGCTGGCGAATTGATATGAGGAATACGGAAAATATCATTTAATATGGTGGTGCCAATCATCGACATGAAAGCACCCGGAACTCCATGCCCTGTACAATCGGCACAACAGATAACAAATTTATCTTTTACACGATTAAACCAATAAAAATCACCACTCACAATATCACGCGGTTTAAAAAACACAAAGGATTCCGGTAATGCATCCCGAAGTTCCTTCAGTGGAGGTAAAATGGAGGATTGAATCTTTTTTGCGTAGTTAATACTGTCCGTAATATCTTGATTTTTTCGTTCGATTTCTGCTTTTTGCTGCCGGAGCATAACGGTTTGAGAGGCCACTTCTTTTTGCAATAATTGTTTCTGATGGCGCAATTTTCGCTCTCTGAATTTTATTAAAGAATAAATAAGGAGAATAATAATTGCAGCCATAATAAGGAGGAACCATAGTGTAAACCAGAATGGTTTCTCAATGGAGATGGAAGCTGTCAGAGGTGAGGTAGTGGCTACTCCATCGGCATTAAATGCTCTTATTTTAAGCTGGTAGTCGCCATGTGGTAAATATTCAAAAATACCGATGTTTATAATACCCTTATCTATCCATTCCGATTCTAATTCCTGGTTTTTTCGTTCTAACTTAGTTTGGTAAGTGACACCCTCCGGGTTTTCGAAACTAATGGCCCGATATTTAAATTCAAGTTTGTAATTCCTCCCATATGGATAGGGTAAAACAATAGGCAGGTCAGCACTTACGCTTTTGCCATTCACTTTTACAGAAGTGAAATTAATCAGTGGAGCCACTAAATTTTTGTGATCATTTTCGGGTAGGTAGTTGATGACCCCATCGCTGGATGCAAACCATAGCTTATTGCGCTCATCAGTAATAAGCTGGTTAAATTCACCACCCATATTATTTTCGTATCCATAGGTGCGAATTTGGCCTGTATTTAAATCATAGGAACTTAACCCTGGGTGATGACCAATCCACAACCTGTTTTGGCGATCAATATTAAGGCTGTAACAGTAATTTTTCTTTAACCCTTCCTGAACAGTTATATTAACTAATGAATCTTCTGAAAACTTGATAATTCCGCGGTTATCTGTTGCAAGCCACTTATTACCATCGTTATCTTCGATCATGTCAACAATGTTTACGGCTCCCTGAATGAGTCGATGCACTTCAATGTTGATGCTGTCAACTTTGCAAACACCACTGTTTTTTGGCCCTATCCAAATGTTGCCTGTTTTATCGCGGTACACAAAATTGATGCTGTTGTGGGGGAGTCCTTTTGCCATATTGTATAGCTCAGTGCTCTTGCTTTTCGTATCCACAATGTAGAGTCCTTCCTGGGAGGCTATGTAAATAGCATTGTCAATACCTTCAATATCATTGATTTTTTTTCCGGATATGGTGGAAGTGTATTGATAGGATTTAAATTTTAGTTCCCCTTTGTTTCGGTAAAACAGACCGCTGTTTTCTGTGGCCACCCACACGCGGTCCTCTTGATCGTTATAAAGGCCCGTTACTTTATCATCTGGAATACCAAGCGCTGAATCGTAATATTCAAAGTCTGTAAAACAATACGGGTCTGCTTTCATTAATCCTTTGCCCAGGCCTAACCATAATTCGTTATCTGTTTTTAAAACCGAATAGACTTTTTGATTTTTAAAACCCAGTTCCTCCAGGTTATAGAAAATGAAATAGTCGCGAATTAAAGCTGCCACCCCACCACCATAGGTGCCAAACCAATAGTTTCCTTCCCGGTCACACATGATGTCTTTCAGGTAATCCACTTTAAGTCCGTTTACCGTTGAAAAGTTGAGTGACTCAGAGTATTCATCGGTAGCTGGATTGTAAAACAACTTGATAACACCATGACCCCAGGTAGCGAGTAATAAATGGCCATCCGTTTCTTCGTAAATATCTACAATTCGTTCTCGTTGAATATTGAATAGTAAACAAAGTCGATTATCGGTAATGTGATCAGACGTCTCGGTATTGAAGGAATATTTGTAGAATCCTTCATCTTGTGTACCAATCCAAAACTCATTGGGATTATTTATGCGAGGAACAATGGTTTCAATAGTCGTATAAGGAATTTTGGTGATTTCTTCAATTTTTACGTTCTCGAAGGTGTCGTCAAACTCGAATAGCAATAAGCCATCCATGGTGCCAACCAACAGCTTAGTAGGTGAAATGGAAGCAATGGAGTAATAGTGGTGTGGACCAAATTTTTTCCGATCAAAGAAGGTGGTTACATTGAGATTTTTGTCAATTCTGATGAGGCCACTGTTTTGTTCAACAGCCCAAATATTGCCAGCCTCATCTTCACATAGATCATTAATGGGGGAGGTTGTATCATCTAATTCTATTTTATAGAATTGCTCATTGATCTGATACGACAAGTCTCCATTGTTATGGCCAATCCATAAGGTGCCATCTTTACTAACGAGTAACTCATTTACGAAATCATTCGCTAGTGAATCGCGCGTGGTATAGGTGACGAAATCAAACCCATCGTACCTGACCAAACCCTCAGAGGTGCCTATCCACACAAACCCTTTTTCTCCCTGTGCCAAGCTGTAGATATAGTTCTGAGGCAGGCCAACAGAACTGTCGAAGTTTTTAAAATCAAAGGACTGTCCGGTTACGCTTAAGGTTAGCGCAAGCAGGCCAATGATCAGAAATGAATATCGAACAGTTGATTTAATCACAGCTTTTGGCATTGTTTATTTTTTTGGAGTCAGTTTAATCTTCCCACTATATTTGGGTACGCCACCAATGGGGACACTATAGAATGGCAATAATTCACCGTATTGATTTTCCAAAAATATAACTACATTATTACTTTTTATGTCTGCAGCTCTATTTTTTATCATCTGGATATCTAGGGAGGTGTTTTTTTCGCCTTCCAATATTTTATGAGTACTGGTGTTCCACACATCATCATTTGATGTTTTTACGTACTCACCTTTGCGTGCACATGAAATGATTTTTATATAGCCATCGTTGTCCCAGTCAAAATTTGTTTGTTTGATGGAGATAACTTTGTCATCAATAAATGGATAGATATGTGAGATTTCATTTCTGTCATCGTGCATTCTGAACTTGTATTTGAAATAGTAGGCAAAGGCCCCTTCCGCTTTATGGTTCCGATCACTTTCAGAACTTAAAAATAGGCGATAGAGGTTTCCGTCGTCGCCAGACATCCCTTCAATAACTATTTTAAAGATATACCCACCATACTCCGGTAAATACTCGCCCTCGTTAGGATTGATCGGACCAAATGTATACCACTGCATATCGTAGCGCTCATCTGCCCCAAAGGATTTTGACGCAAGCATGGTGCCACTTAAGTAATCGCCGTCCTTATTCCCCTTTTTTGCATCTGGTGATGAGCAAGAGCCTTCTCCGCCGTAAACGCTATAACGCATGCGGGTGTCCCATTCGCCTTTTTGTTCATCGTTGTCACCACCCACATCAGGGTCAAAAACGCGAATATAAACCGGTGCGGCATAATCTTCCGGTACGGCAAAAAAGATGATTTGCACAAAGTTATCATCGCCCCAACCGGTTTCGCCCTTACTTCCGAATGTCACCAGGTTTGGAATATTTTCATCCACGCCGGGTACGGGTTGAGCACTTGAGATGGCACACAGCAGTATAAAGACGAAAAGGGGTAATATATTTTTTTTCATGATTAATCGATTACTATAATTTCTTTGAATGAACACAGTTGGGATTGTGGTGTTTCAGCTGAAGTTGCACCACATTTGATCCGGTATTTTCCTTTTGTTCGAAAGATATGCAAAATTGTTTCACCTTTCATCTTTGTGCCATCGCTCATATCCCAGTAAAAGGATTCCGGTTTAAAATCTGCAAAGTAGGACCTGGTCAAATCAAAATGAATGGTTTCTCCAACAGAGATGGTGTCTTTTGAAGAGATGAAAATTTGTTGGGTACGCTCCAGTTCAATATCATAATCTGCCACTGACAGCATCTCAACATTTATTAATGTATCTATCAAGTCTAATTTAATACGATACGTTCCCGGGCCGGGAAAACAATGGTCAATCACTTCGCCACCGCGAGCAGTTTGTCCGTCGCCAAAATCCCATTTGTATACATAGGGTAAGGTATCGACTTCAATGGGGCCATCTTCTTCCAGGGTAAAACAATAATTATCTTCTACTTGTTCAGTACACTCTGCAAAGGTTGGGAAGAGACGATCGAATCGGTAAAGGTTATCTACATGATTGCGGTTGGAGGCAAAAAAACCCCATTGTTCATCATCGCTGATGTAGCAACTGAATTCGTCTGCCGGGGAATTGATGGAAGCATCAAAGGCTATGGGATTGCTCCAGCCCGATGCCGTTTTTACCACGTAAAACAGGTCCAGCCCACCCGCGCCACCATGTCCATTGGACGCAAAAAACAATTTGCCGCTGGAATGAAAATAAGGGAAAACTTCGGTTTCACTGGTGTTGATTTGATTTCCCATATTTTTCGGTTCACCCCATTCTCCATTGGAGAATTCGGATACATAGATGTCCGTTTTACCCAGTCCATCGGGTTTGTCGGAGACAAAAAATAAATATCGACCATCATTTGACAAAGCGGGATGGCCTGTATTATAATCCCGTTTAGAGTTAATTGACAAGTTTTCTTTACGTGACCAGCCGCGGTTATTTTTTTTGGCCATGTAAATGCCCATTAAGTTTCCATTCTTACTGCCTCGGCTTCTTTTGTAGGAATCGTAATGGTTTTGGGTGACGAATACCAAACTGTCATCTATTGAAAAGGTCACTGATCCGGTGTTGAAAGGCGAAAAGAATTCTGGTTGGTAAGGTTCTGGTTTGGTCCAGGTGCTATCGGCCTTGAGTCTTGACTGGTAAATGTGATAGAGGTAGTTTTTGTTTTCGTCGAAATAATTCAGCAGAAAGCTATTTTTTCGATTAGATGCGAAAAGTATGACTGAGTCTCTGAAATAGGGGGCTATTTCGCTACTGTGCGTTCCATTTACTTGTATGGGTGAGATTTTTATATCCTGAGCCTGAAACGGAAAACAGAAACAAGAGAAAAGGAGTAAGAAAAGTAAATAACTCTTTTGCATAGAGATTCTGTTTAAAAGAATTTTGGATTAGGGGTGTTCACTCTGAAACCAAAGTCAAATTGTAAAGCTATTTCGTGTGTCCCGTTATTATAGGTGGCAATATCTCCGGCAGTATAGTCAAAACTATAGGAAAATCTCAATTGCGGTGTGATTTGATAGCCGACCATCGCCACGTATTCATTTGTGGTTCGGTAGGAGGCTCCCAGCCAGAGCATATTATCATAAATAACGGTCGCATTCACATCCACAATGGTAGATTCAGATGGATTGATTCTAGCCAGAAAAGTTGGTTGTATATCCCATCTGTCTGCTAACTCAAATAAGTAGCCTCCGGTGAACAGGTAATTGGCTTTATCCAATGCAAAGCTGCTCTTTTCTTCAACGTACGTATCGTAATAGAAGAAGCTAGGGATGGAAAAGCCTGCAAAGTACTTGTTGCTGTACCAGGCAGCTCCAAAGCCTATCAGGGGAGCAATATTGCTTTCATTAGTGCTAAATATAGGATCCGTCTTAAAATCATTTAAGGTTTTAACATCAGACCAGTTTGAATATCTAAATGCGGCTCCACCTGACAAGGAAAAGGCCAGTTTTTGATCATTATCCAATTGTAGTCTGTAGGTATAAGAAAAAGAAATTCCAGTCTGTCCTGTAACAGCTACCTGTTGGTTGTATATTTCTAATCCGAGAGCTACGTTTTCATTTTTTAATGGCGCGTGACCCGAGACGTATTGTGCGTGTGGAGACTTATTCACCCCTGCCCATTTTTTACGAAAAGTTCCAAAAAGAGATAGTGTTTCGCGGTTGCCAGCAAAGGCCGGATTAATAGTGTAGCGGTTGTGCATGTATTGACTCATCACCACATCTTTTTGGGCAATGCCATCAATGGCTATACTCACAAGCACTAAGATGAATAATCCTGCTTTCTTCATTTATGTTTATTTACTTTTAATCACTAGGTATTCTTTTATAGGATTTATGCCATCTCCTTTAAAGATGTAATAGTAGGTGCCATCTTGTAATGGACCATCAAAACCAACTCCATCCCAACCTTGAGGTGTTAACTTAGTCGTGCTATAGACCACTTCCCCATTGATGTTAAATACTATAAATTCATGATTATTAATTTGTTCTGAGCCACCTATTCTGAAAACATCATTAATGCCATCTCCATCGGGTGAAAAACCATTGGGGGCTTTTAGTCCAGTATAAATAATAGTAATAGAATCCGTTACAACTGCGCATGTGCCATTTTCAACTTTCCATATTAATACATGGCTTCCTTTTTCTATGTCGGATATCGTCGTTTCGGTAAATGATGGATTACTAATCTTTATCCCTGTGCTTTCTGATTCCCAAATGGTATTCATTTCTTCATGCATGTTGTTTTTGGAAAGTCCATGAACAAGAACCGAGTTGACATTGTGGTACAGCGTAGTATCTTTTATCGCCTTAATACCTTCTGGTTGTTGATCTAGTGTTATAGTGATACTTTTCTGGTCCGTACAATTTTTGTTTTGGCCATTAATTTCAGTCCAGGTCAATTCAAAATCTTCTGTTGCTTTCTGATTATAATCCGGAGGAAGTGTAAATGTGGATTGTGGATTAGTACTATCATTAAAAAAGTTGAATTCTGAACTCCAAAAGCCACGGTTGCCATCTGTTATCTGAGCCTCTAATTGCACTGTATTGCTACAATCTGATTTATCATCTCCTGCATTCGCTACCGGAACTGAATGAACTACAACGGAGAACTTATCAGTGATATCGGATGAACAGCCATCAGTGTCTTTAAGTTTTGTTAAGTAATAGTCAGTAGTATTTGTAGGTTCCAGATCGATAGATGTGGTTGATGGATCTACACTCACAGTGCGATTAGAAGTATCGAAAGTGTATTCGAGGTATAAGGGGTAACTATACGTCGCTGCTTCAGTAGTAAATTGCATATTTGTACTTGATCCTTCACAAATATTAACTTCAGACTGTGATAACGTTAATGTTGGTTTTGGATTGAATTTAAGTTCAATTTTGTCAGTGGCTGTGCAACCTAAGTTTGTTTCACTCCATGTAATCGTATAGCGTCCATATTCGGATGTAGATATTTTTGTCGTGTTATTATTAATCTCATCGAAAGTGATTGCCTCGGTTCCTGTCGACCAGCTGCGCACTTCATGCGGATTGTTGGAACCCCGTAATTGATAATTCTTTGGATCACCACAAACAACAGCATCATCTCCTGCAAAGGTGTTGGGTTTATTGTCATTTACAATTCCAATTCCTGTCATGCCCTCGTCATTAGCTGTACAGTTATTGATGTCGGATAATTTAATCAGTTTGTATTCGCTTTTGCCCGTTACAGGTATTTCAAAAGTTTTAATTCCTGCAGGTTGATTGGAAAAAAGCTCATTGTAATCAGTTCCATTTGAAATGGTATATTTGAATGGCCCAGTCCCTTCAAGAGACACTATTATAGGCAAGGTGTATTCATTACCATCTGTAGAGCAAATTGTTGTTTCACCGCTAATGGTAGATGTTGGTGATCCTTGTAAGGTTATTTGCACTTGATCCTGACCAATACAGGTTCCGCTTTTTTCATTGAATGTAAGTATATGATTACCAGCAGTATAAGCGGTAAATAAAGCATTGGGATTCGTAGGGTCATTAAAGTTCCCATTTACGACATCATCCCAGAAGGTTTCATTGGAGGCCTCTTGTGGAAGGGCTTGCAGCGCATAGGAGTAGCCACATTCTATAACATTACCTCCCGCTTTCGGTACAGGGGTTCTATCCACGCGTATATCAGCACCACCCGACACGGTTTTGTAACCTTTTCCCGAAACCCAATCGCCAAGTGGCATATTTCCATCAAAAAACTCCACTAACTCAAATTGATCGGTTTGAGAAACCCCCAGTGTTTCGATGAAAAAACCATCTACCAATTGATTTTCAAAGATGGGTTTGGTTCGTATCCACTGATCCCCTTTTTGATTTTTATAGATAAAACCAAAAGGAGACTTTCCTTGAAATTTAATTTTTAAATGGATTTCTCCCTTTTCGCATACAGCCGTATCCCCTTCAATTGTTGCCGAAGGAGTTGTTTGAGCATATGAAAGTGCTTGATTCAATAAGGTGAAGAGCACAATTATTGAAGATATACGGAACCAATTATTTTTCATCCACGGTAATTTTTTGCCCCCTACAACCTAAATATATGGTGGATATGACAATTTTTAACATTTTATTACTACAAACATAATTAAAAATCCCCAAAATGAATTGAATCTAACTCGTGGTGTTTGGTGTTTAGTAAATAAGTTTTGTGCGTTCGTCAAAAAAAAGATGAATACCCTCGCCATAAGGAGCGAAAATATGGAAGGATGAAAAAAAGCTTTGCTGGAAGGTTCGATTTATTGCAGGACGCTTTGAGGTTGAGTGTAGCGATGAAAACTTAATTGATAAAGCTTAGACCAATGAAGTAGCAGAATGATAGATAAAGGCATCATTGTGCATTTTGTGATGGATGCTTGACATGCCTATTTGTAGTTTATTTCTTTTTTGCAAAGTCACGGAGTCAATCTTTATCATTTAATTGTAAGTCAAGAGCATTGTTTCCAAATGTCTGCTCACTGTATGATTTGAACTGGGACCCTAATTGCTTCGGATCAATTCCGCTAAGAGCGGAGTTACCCCGAAGGTGTGTCGAACGCGGTACGAAGCGGCTCCGCTGAGCCATGGATTTTTTTGCAAGGACTTCTGTCTATATCCGAGTTGCTTCTGTTTATGCCATAGGTGGCTAGCCGTCTGGATAAATAATCAGCGTTCAGAGTGTCCGGCATATTTTATGACCGTTCATATGAAGTGTCTTTTTCAACTGCGCCTCTATAGGCCCTCCATAAGCACATTGAGGCGATTGATCCCTTCGGTCAACCCTCGGCCGCTGACGGTTGCACCGCTGATGCCTTGGATGTCATCGTTGTATTTAAAGTGGTGATGTACATCGTGTTCCTTGAACTGTTGTAACCAGCGTTTGCTGCCGATTTCATAACCGTATGTAGAGCAATATAACAATATCTTCACTTTTTGGATCTGTTTATTCAGATCGTAAATCACCAGAAAGTCAAAAGTTTCAAACCGGCCATTCCCTTGAGAGACGGCAAAATAGCCCAGTTTGTTTTCGGCATTACCGTTGATTGAATATATCTCAGAAGTGATATTACTAGTTGAATCTACAATGGCTCGAATAAGCTCACATTTACTATGATCGTAATTTTCGAAAACGCTTGATAATTCTTTCTTTAATTTTTTCTCGTATTTTGGATTATAAGCCTGAGCGCTGCTAAATAGCAGAAGCCCTAACGAAATCAATAAAATCTTCATCATCTTCCCCTCCCATTTGTTTTAGATACAGAAAGTGGTCTGTTGGGGCATACACCAACAGACCAGTTTCCTGATAGATATTATTATGGATTAAAACCAAAAACCAATGCCCATGTTAAATATCTTTGAATATTCGTCAGCTGACTCAGGTTTTCTGAATTGCATGTCTGCTTTGAAAACCACCCCATCTGCTACTTTATATCCTAAACCTGCAATGAACTCATTGACTTTGTAAGCGTCCTTTGCTTCAATGCCATCTGTTTTGTGATGCGTATTATAATGCTCGTAGCGTACAAATGGAGTCAATGTCGTCTCCGTAAATTTGAAATCATAAGCTACCTCTGCGTAGGCACCTAACATAGCAGATCCCAAATCTTTTCCTGTAAATTCATTATAACCTTTGGTGTTGGAAAGATTGTTGTAAATGAATTGACCTCTTGCCTGAAAATTATTCATGCGGTAGCGGGCATCCAATCCAATCATCGCCATGCCCACAACCGATGAGTCAGCCTTTGTTTTGGCGGCATCATCATTTTTATCCAGCCCATTGTATAGTTCCGACTGAGTTTTTCCAAAGTAACCAGATAGTCCCAGTTTTAAACCCTGAATGCCATAATAGTCAATTTTAGCTGATAAGTTGGGTGAACTGATATAGGATTCAGCACCTTTCTGACGGCCGCTTCGGATCCCTTTGCTACCACCTAAAACGCCAGCGCCCTTTGCATAGCCATTAAATCCGTTTACAATATATAGCTGATATCTTAAGGCAGCATTAGGCAGGTTTCCATTAATACCAGCCCCAATTTCGCGCCATGTAGTTGGTACAATATAACTATCTACATTTGGTCGTTCCACTCCATTATAGGTAGTTGGTTCATGGTATTCATTGATAATTCCCATTGGAATCAGCATTAATCCACCTGAGATGTTTAGTGCAGGTGAAATTTCATAATTTACAAAGGCCTGCTCAACATATACTTCTTTGACGTGTTCAAACTCCAATTCAGTAACCACCTTGGTTCGTTTGTTAAATTGGTACCCAAATAACATTACCATACGATGTACGTCCAGCTTTCCATTTTGGCGTGTGTCGCCACCTATGGGTTGGTTATAATCAATCTGACCGTAGCCACCAATCACCACTTTCTGATCATCCAAATTTTTCATGATGCGTCCCGCACCGTTCACATTTTGTTCCTGTGCGCTTACCATTAATGGCAATGCTAACCCCAATAAAAAAAGTATTCCCTTTTTCATGTTTTTAAGTAAATATGTTTGACTGTTTTGTATTCAAGTAAATTGCCACTTATTTGCTGACAAAATTACTTTATACATGAAAGCTTATCAATCGCTACAATTAGGGATTTTAGAAAGAGCACGATCTCGTTTCGTGGAAGAAAATCAATTCTTGATGTAACTTTTAGATTGGACTGATTGCGTTTTTATATATTTGATTAACTAACAATCATCCGCCTGCGATACGTAAGTGAAGACAGAGCAAAACAGAAACAATAATGAGTGCCATAAAAAATAAATTAACGCATGAGAAAATACTGGATCACATGCATGCCGTTGGACCGCTGGATATAGCCACTATTAATTTGGTACGGTTGACTACTTCTTTATTGCATGATGACCAGTCGAAGTTTGAGGATTTATTGGTGGTTTGTCTCCAGCAAGGAGCATCACCATCGCAGTTGTATCATGCCCTGTTTAGCCTCGTAGATGTCGTTGGATTACCAAGGGTAATGAAAGGAATTTCGGTGGTTGAAAAGCAGGTTGTGAAACCTTGATCCAATTGAATTGATTATTGTGATATTCTCGAACCGTTATTTAATGCATCAGATCACTTTTGGAATTCATGTTCGAAAATAGATTATTGTATTTCAATACTAATTTTTTGAAATCTACAAATTCGATGGGTTGCTCAAGAATGAATTGTCTCAACTTTAAATTCCCTTGCTGAAGCCTTTCCTCAATCTCCGTAATCAATTGTTGCGAATATATACCGCACATCGGTTCAATTGTCTCCCCATATTTAGGGATTAACCCCCAGACGTTAGGGTTTATATTTTGAATCAGTACCTCAATGGCCTCTGTATTTATATGTGGCATATCACAAGATAAGAATAGATTATACCTGTTTTTTGAAGCCCTTAATGCAGCATGTATGCCCCCTAATGGTCCTTTGTTTTTGTATGTATCAGGTATTAGAGGATAGCCCAGATCCTTATATGCTGAATTGTTAGTGCTTATCAGGATTTCATTGCAATGCAATTTCAGGATATCAATTGCGTATTCCACCATGCGCTTCCCCTTGTAGAGCAGTAAGCCTTTGTCAGTTCCCATGCGGCTGCTTAATCCGCCTGCGAGGACAATTCCGGTTATTTCATTTTTATCCATAATGCTAAGATGGCAATATTTAATAAGTACGTTCATTAGATAGGCTGATAGGGAAGTGTTTCTTATTTGGTTTCAATATAAATAATTGTTGTGACTATCGCTGTGAGAAAATGTAAGAAAAAGAAATACAAGTAGATAAGTGAGGTGTAAAGCTCTTAATTAAATTCAGTCTTAATAGTAGTAAATAGACACATCCAGTTATTTATATATTTTTGTATCTTCGTAATTGAACATTTAAGTGGTTTTAACAATGGGTACAAGCAGGAGGGATTTTTTAAAGATATCAACGCTAAGTACTGCCGGTGCGGTGATTGGAACAAAATTGTTGTTTGCTAAGCAAAATCAACTTCATGCTGAGGTTCCTAAAGGACCTTGGAAGCTGGCATCAGAATTAAACAGAACCCCCACTTACTGTGAGGTTTGTTTTTGGAAATGTGCAGGCTGGACGTATAAAAATGAGGACGGCAATATTCAGAAGATAATCGGGAACGATGATGATCCCAATAGTAATGGCCGATTCTGTCCGCGGGGTACCGGTGGAGTTGGAATGTATCATGATGAAGATCGATTGAAGAATCCGCTGATTCGAATACAGGATAAAGACGGTAATCAGTACTTCAAAGATGCTACCTGGGATGAAGCTTTTGATTTCATTTCACGCAAAATGAAAAAAGTGATCGATGAACATGGGCCGGAGTGTTTGGCTTTGTTTACACATGGATCCGGAGGTACTTATTTTGGGAATCTGCTAAATGCTCTTGGATCTCAAAACATCACAGCTCCCTCTTATGCACAGTGTCGCGGACCGCGTGAAGTAGGCTTTATCGCTACCTATGGTGCGGGTTTGAGTTCGCCTGAGCCTACCGATATTCGGGATACCAAATGCATGGTGTTGATTGGGTCGCACATTGGTGAGAATATGCACAATGGGCACGTGCAGGAGATGTCAGATGCCATTGATAAAGGTGCTACCATTATAACCGTTGATCCACGTTTTTCCACAGCGGCCAGTAAGTCTAAATTCTGGTTGCCCATTAAGCCATCAACTGATCTTGCGCTGTTGTTGGCCTGGATGCATGTGTTAATCTATGAAGAGCGTTACGATAAAAAATATGTCGACCAGTATACGTATGGATTCGATCAGCTCAAGGCCCATGTCAGGAATATGACCCCGGAATGGGCCTATGGAATCACCACTATTAAACCACAGGTGATACGGGAAACCGCTCGTGAAATGGCCAATGCTTCGCCCGCAGTGATTGTTCATCCTGGACGACATGTAACCTGGTATGGCGATGATACGCAACGGTTACGTGCAGTTGCTATGTTGAATGCATTGCTCGGTTCCTGGGGGCGTCGTGGTGGGTTTTATATCCCGGACAAAGCGAAAGTGCCGGGCATCCCGCATCCGCCCTATCCACAACCCAAGCGTACCTGGCGCGATGCCATGGGCGGCAAGTATGAATTAGCAGATCTGGCTTTGGCGAATGGGGTGTGTGATGCCACTATTCCATCGGCTACTATGGATTGTTCTATTAAAGCCTGGATTGTGAATGGAACCAACCTGATTGAAACATTGCCCAATCGGCCAAATACTTTAAAGGCCATCGAAAACCTGGATCTGATGGTGGTGGTAGATACCATGCCGATGGAAATTACGGGCTATGCTGATGTGGTGTTACCGGAATGTACTTACCTGGAACGCTACGATTCTTTGCGTGTGACCCAACACAGAGAGCCAACCATCTCTTTGCGTATGCCGGCCATGTCACCTAAATATAACTCAAAACCGGCCTGGTGGATGGCTAAACAACTGTCAGAACGCATGGGAGTGGGGGATTATTTTCCATTCGATAGCATTGAAGAAGAATTGGACTGGCAGTTGAAAAAAGTAGGTTCTTCACTGGAAGAGATGCAACGTATTGGTGTGAAAAAGATGCAACGCCCTTATGATGATCTCTATTATAAGGAAGGGGAAGCCATTGAATTCGAAACCAATACCGGTAAAATTGAATTGTATTCAACAGCCCTGGAAGAGAATGGCTTTGATCCCATGCCGAAGTTTACGCAACATCCCGAGCCGCCTCAAGGGTATTATCGATTGATCTATGGTCGCGCCCCAATGCACACTTTTTCACGTACGGCAAATAATCCGAACCTCACGGATTTAATGGACGAGAATACGGTGTGGGTGAATCCTAAGGTAGCGAAAGAGTGGGGACTGCAGAATGGGAAAGAGATTTACCTGCAGAATCAGGATGGCATCGTATCCTCTTTTCCCATCAAAGTGAGAGTGACGGAGCGGATTCGGTGGGATTCTGCGTATATGGTACACGGCTTTGGTCATAACAATCGCAAGTTAACGCGCGCTTTTGGTCGCGGAGCCAGTGACGCGGAGATGATTACCAATGTCATGGTGGATCCCATCATGGGTGGAACCGGGATGCGCGGTAATTTTGTAACGTTCAAGTTTGAAAAAGCATAAAGGAGAGTGAGCTATGAGATACGCAATGGCCGTAGATACAAAAAAATGTGTGGGGTGTAGCGACTGCGTGGTGGCTTGCCAAACCGAAAATAATGTGCCCATCGGGTACTGCCGCGATTGGGTGGTGGAAGTGACCGATGGGACCTATCCGCAGCTCGAATTGGAGTTTCGGTCGGAACGCTGTAACCACTGTGATAATTCACCTTGTGTGCGCTGTTGTCCCACCGGTGCCAGTCATTACAGTGACGGAGGTATTGTGAAAGTAGACAAGCATAAATGCATCGGATGTGGTGCCTGTGTGGCGTCCTGCCCTTACGATGCCCGTTACGGACACCCCGAAGGGTATGTGGATAAATGTACGTTTTGCGATCACCGGGTGAAGCAGGGACAGGATCCCGCTTGTGTGGCCGTTTGTCCAACCAAGTGCATGTACTTTGGTGACCTGGACGATCCCAATTCGGATGTGAGTCAAGTGGTGAAAAAGCGGAAGTATAAAACGCTGATACCTGAAGCCGGGACGAAACCGCAATTGTACTTTTTGATATAAACCCTTCAAAGCGATAAGCAAGATGAGAGAAGAATTAATTGTCAGCGGACGCATGAATCCCATGATTGATCCGCAATTACATATCTGGGAATGGCATATCCCGGCCTATCTCTTTTTGGGAGGTCTGGCGGCTGGTATCATGTTTTTTGCAGGCTATTTTACGATTAAGGGAAAGGAAGACTTGTATCCCACAGCAACTAAGTTGGCACCGATATTTGTGCCGGTCATGTTGGTGTTAGGTTTAGTGTTTCTATTTCTTGATCTGAAGCATAAGCTTTACTTCTGGCGGCTGTATACAGCCATTAAGTTGGAGTCACCCATGAGTTGGGGAGCCTGGACACTCATGTTAGTAACACCATTATCCATGGTTTGGGCCGCGCTGAACATTAAGTCGCTCTTTCCGAAATGGGATTGGAAGTTTAAGTTCATCGACGAAGCCTTGGACGTCATTAAAGCCTATAAAACCCCAATGGCTTGGGCGATGGTTATCCTGGCTGTTATTCTGGGGATCTATACCGGTATCTTATTGTCTGCATTCAATGCACGACCTTTATGGAACACCTCTATATTGGGACCATTGTTCCTCACGTCCGGATTATCGACAGGGGCCGCGGCCGTGATTGTGTTGTCCAAATCAAAGGAAGAGCGGCATGTGTTTGCCAAAATTGATTTGTTACTCATTGCCATTGAGCTCTTTTTGATTGTTCACATGTTCATGGGCTTCCGCGCCAGCACGCAAGTGCAGATTGATGCTGCCAACATGTTTTTAGGAGGCGCGTTCACTGCACCTTTCTGGGTGTTGGTTGTGGGCTTTGGTCTGATGATTCCGGCGACATTGGAAATATTAGAATTGAGAAATAAGAAAATTCCATACATGGTGGCTCCTGTTTTAGTGCTGGTAGGTGGTTTTGCATTCCGCTTTATCATTGCCTATGCCGGCCAAATGAGCCGTTGGTTATATTAAAAACACACAAGATATGAAGAGTGAAGACCGTAGTAAAAAGTACATGAATCCCTACCTGGGAGGCGTACTGTTGGGATTGGTACTGTTGCTGGCCTTTTTCGTCTCCGGACGAGGTTTGGGAGCCAGTGGAGCCGTGAAGAGCGTGGTAGTGGCATCGGTGGAGACTGTTGCACCGACGCATGTGGCCACCACACCATTTTATCAAAATTACAAAGAGTCCCACAAGGGAGGTCCGTTGAAAGATTGGTTAGTTTGGGAGATGATGGGCGTATTGGTAGGTGGATTCATTTCCGGTGCCATGGCGGGCCGATTGAAGTTTAAAGTAGAGCACAGTCCAAAGATCACGAGTCGGACGCGTTTGATTTTCGCAGCCATTGGTGGTGTTTTATTTGGCTTTGGTTCACAGCTGGGACGTGGATGTACCAGTGGATCGGCCTTGAGTGGAATGGCCGTATTGTCATTGGGTGGTTTTATAACGATGGCATTTATTTTTGGAACAGCCTTCGCGCTGGCTTATTTCGCACGAAAATTATGGATTTAGTAAAGCAGATGATATGGGACCTTTAGTAGTATATGATATAATTTCACAAAATACCAATTTGTTGTTGGCCTTCATTGTGGGTATTGGATTTGGTTTTGTGCTGGAGCGTAGTGGCTTTTCATCGTCGCGTAAGCTGGCCGGCATGTTCTACGGCTATGACACAACGGTATTAAAAGTATTCTTTACGGCTGCTGTGGTGGCCATGCTCGGTTTGTTGTTCTTCAGTTTGTTTGGATGGATCGATTTGAGCCTTATTTACATTAATCCAACGTTCTTGTGGTCCGCCATTGTTGGGGGTGCTGTGATGGGAGGCGGGTTTATCCTGGGTGGTTTTTGTCCGGGAACCGCATTTTGTGCCGTGTCCATCGGTAAATTGGATGCATTGTCATTCATTGGTGGTTTGATCATTGGCGTGTTGCTATTCACTGAAGGATTTCCGATGGTCGAGGAGTTGTTTTATGCCGGGAACATGGGTACACCCACCATTAATGAACTGTTGGGTATGTCGCGTGGTGTATTTGGTTTAGTGTTGATTTTAGCGGCCTTTGGAATGTTCTTTGTGGGTGAATGGGCGGAACGCAAGTTTCCCCGTGAAGAGTATTAAGGCCTGTGGAGAAAGGGAAAAGTGGAAAGGAAAAATCAATTGGTGAAAGTGAAAGTTGAATTTTTAAAGCGTGTGTTATGAATATGAGATTGAAAATAGCAATGGCCATTATTCCCCTGGGAATTATCATTGCAGCAGTGCCCGAGAACACGACTCGACCATATAAGTTATCTGCAGTTCAACTGTTGGAGGAAGTCAAAGAAGGCATCCAATTCATGCACCCCGATGAGGTGGCGGATATGGTGGTTCAGAAAGACCCTTCTTTGCAATTAATTGATGTGCGGGATAAAGATGCCTTTGATAAGTTTCATTTGCCCGGGGCGATCAATATTCCCATTGCTGATTTATTGTCGGTGGAGAATGAGGATATTCTGAATCAGGATGTGAAGATGAATGTATTTTATTCCAATGGGTCCACCACGGCCAATGAGGCCTGGATGATCAGCCGGCAATTGGGATATATCAACAATTACGTGTTGCAGGGCGGTTTGAACTTTTGGGCAGAGACCATCATGAATCCTCAAAAGCCTGCTTCCACGAGTCCGGATGATGAGTTCGCCAAATACGACTTCCGCATTGGTGCCGGAGCGGCATTGGGCGGAAGCACCAATGAGGCAGCGACTGAGAATGCGCCCGAAGCCGACAAGCCAGTCATCACCAAGCGGCCTAAAAAGAAAAGGGTAGCCGGTGGTTGCTAAATCAGTAAGAAACGATTAAGTTAGTAGTTGTATTAAATAGTTCTCCGAGCCTACCAATCTAAAGCAAGTGCCAGGATTGCAGGGCCGATGGGTACATCCGGAAACAGATGTGCCTCCCGTGAGGGTAACACCTCAATTTGGAAAGGAGAGATTAGTTTTGCATTTATCTGTAATAAGATAGGCCTGATCTCTGTATTCCTGGAGATCAGGCTTTTTGTATGGTGATTGATTCTAACATTAAAATGCATTGTCCACGCCTGGTGTTGATTGCCGGTAGTGGACGTAACGTGGGGAAGACTTTCCTGGCGGAGCAATTCATTCGTGAATTATCCCAATCGAATCGTGTGATGGGCTTAAAAATTTCCTCTCACATGCATGTGTTGAATGACGATGTGGCGGTGAAAGCCGGTGATGGGGTCAATTGGATCATTGGCGAGGAGCAAAACAGCAACTCGTCCAAGGACAGTGGTCGCTTATTGAAGGCGGGCGCCACCCAGGTGGTTTATGCCCAGGTAAGGGATGATTACTACCTGAAGGAAGTGATCCGGTGGCTGCGTAATGTGCTTCCGGATGATCAATTGGTGGTGTGTGAATCGGCTGCATTCGGGCAATATATCCAGCCGGGCTGTGCGTTTTTCGTCAGTGATGGCATGACCGGTAAACAATGTCGCTGGGATTTTAATTATACCCTGGTGGAATCAAAAAATCAAACACTCATTAATCCACCCTCTATCCGGTGGAGTCAAAATAGTTGGAACAGATGATGACCATTGAAGCAGCGAAGCAATTGATTGAAGCCATCACACAACCAATCGGTGTGGTGGGCAAACGGTTTGATGACGCACTCTTTCACGTACTGGCCCAAGAGGTGTTGTCCAATGTGTTTATGCCGCCTTTTAACCGGTCGGCCATGGATGGGTTCGCCTGTCGAAAAGCGGATTTACCCGGTCCACTAAAAGTGATTGATCACATTCCGGCGGGTACCTTTTCAACCAAAACCATTCAAGCGGGCGAATGTGCCCGCATCATGACGGGGGCTCCAGTGCCGGAAGGTGCCGACACAGTTATCATGATTGAGCATGTGGAAGAGCAGCCCGGTCAATTCATTCTATTCATTAAAGAAACTACCAATACCAATATTAGCCTGAAAGGGGAGGATCTTCGGCCGGGTGATCTGCTACTTCCAAAGGGAACCAGCTTGCAATCGCATCACATCGCTATTTTAGCCGGAGCCGGCGTGAATGAAGTCGTGGTTCATAGGCAACCGGGCATTGGCATTATTTCAACGGGCAGTGAGTTGCTGGAGCCGGGGGCAGCCCGGCAGCCAGGCATGATTTTTAATAGTAACGGGCATCAACTGCTGATGCGTCTCACCGAACTGGGGCTGTCCGGCCACTATTACGGCATTGGCAGAGATGATTTTGACGCACTGAAAGAGTTGATTCATCGGGCCACTGACGAACAGGATGTGGTGCTGATCACGGGAGGAGTATCCGTTGGTGATTACGATTTTGTGCCGGCTATTTTGAAGGACTTGGGGTTCGATATTCATATTTCCACAGTGGCTGCTAAGCCTGGGAAACACACTTTGTTTGCATCCAAAGATAAAACCTACGTGTTGGGCTTGCCGGGTAACCCTGTGTCGACCTATGTGCAGTTTGAAGAGTGTGGGCGATTATTGATTAACCGCTTAATGGGCAGTGTCTATCGGCCGTTAAGGATCAATACTCAAATGGCCGTGGATTACCTACGTAAAAGAAGTGACCGGTTTGAGTTGTTGCCGGTGAAAATAAATGGCGAGGGCAATGTTGAACTTCTCTCTTATCATGGATCGGCCCACATGCATAGCTTAGCTGCCGCCGATGCCTTATTGGAGATCCCCATTGGAATCAATCAGTTATTAACTCATCAGGAAGTGTATGTTAGACCCTTATAACAGAGAGATTAATTATCTTCGAATCTCCGTGACCGACCGTTGTAATCTGCGTTGTCGGTATTGCATGCCCGAAGAAGGGGTGCAACTGATGCCGCATGACGCGATTCTCACCTTTGAGGAAATCAGGACCTTGGTGGAAACCGGTATTGAGCAAGGGATTACCAAAGTCCGTTTAACGGGCGGAGAACCCTTGGTGCGTAAAGACATTGTGAAGTTGGTGGAGATGATTGCAGCCTTGCCGGGAATCGAAGATCTGGCCATGACGACCAATGGGATTCTGTTGGAGCGCTATGCCATGGATTTGAAGAAAGCCGGCTTGCAGCGGGTGAACATTAGCCTGGATACCATGGATCCACAAAAGTTTGAATACATCACACGTGGTGGTGACATTCAAAAGGTATTTGATGGCATTGATGCTGCTTTGGCTGCCGGATTGACGCCGGTAAAGATAAATTGTGTGGTGCGTCACTCTTCTGATGAGCCCGATGCCCTGACTGTGAAGAAATTTTGTGAAGACAAAGGGTTGTTCGTACGGTTTATTCATCAGATGAATCTGGAAGATGGTACCTTCTCCCAGATTGAGAGGGGTGAAGGAGGTAATTGTACTACGTGTAACCGCATTCGTCTCACTGCAGATGGTTCCTTTAAACCTTGCTTGTTTAATGAAACGGGATTTCAGGTGAGGGAGCTCGGAGGACTAAAAGCCATGACGAAAGCCGTCAATAGTAAACCAAAATCCGGTTCGAAGAATAAATCGGGCCGCTTTAATCAAATTGGTGGTTAGAAGGGGTGCCACGAAAATACGGAGGAATGGAATAACGGAGCGTCCACAGCGGATGATTATTTCACATTGCAGATTTAATTGGAGTGGCCTGAGTGATATCTCCATTTATTTCAATATATTTCTCTAAAGAAAAGAATGATGATAAGAAAAGCTTCCGGAGAAACTGAATTATCCAACGCATAATACCCAATAGATAGTAACCATGACTGATAAATTAACACATATCGACGACGAAGGGAAAGCCCGCATGGTAGATGTGGGGGACAAGCCACGTCAGCAACGCATGGCACAAGCCACCGGCTTCATCCGCTTGCATGAGGGGACCATTGATCTCATCAGAGAGAACAACATGAAGAAAGGAGACGTGTTAACAGTGGCTGAAATAGCCGGCATTCAGGCCGCCAAGCGTACCCACGAACTCATCCCACTTTGTCACACCTTATTACTAACGAAGGTGTCCATCAATTGCCAGTTAAAAGAGAATGGCGTGCGCGTGACTTCTGAAGTGAAATGCAACGGCGAAACAGGTGTGGAGATGGAAGCCTTAACCGGTGTGAGCATCGCCTTGTTAACAATTTACGACATGTGTAAAGCCGTTGATAAGGAAATGCACATCGAAGCGGTGCGCTTAATTGAAAAGACCAAGCAGTAACTAAAGGCTTCAGCTGGTAGTCTTAAGCCCATTAATACAGAAACAATACTAAAATAGAGTGTACCCAACTTCAGGTTTCCACCTGGAGCTTCAGCGCACTATTCACATGTACCAGTCATAAAATAAAAGACCATGAAACTAGACATACGCTCCGTTAATACCTCCCAGAAGAAAGGAACCATTAAAACCCATCAGGCACAGATCACCTTGAATGAAAATGGGGTTGTGGGGGATGCTCATTCAGGGCCCTGGCACCGCCAGGTAAGCCTCCTGGCTACAGAAAGTATCGAGAAGTTCAGTGAGGAAGCCGGACGGTCCATTCAGTATGGTGAATTTGCCGAGAATATTACTACCACGGGTATGGAGTTATTTAAGTTGCGTCCCTTTGACAGGCTCGTGAGCGAACAAGTGGAGCTGGAGATTACCCAGATCGGCAAAAAATGCCACGGTGATAATTGTAACATCTTCAAGGAAGTGGGGAATTGTGTCATGCCCAAAGAGGGCATCTTTGCCCGCGTGGTAAAACCAGGGACCCTGCAAGCCGGACAAACCTTTACCTATTCGCCGAAAGTGTTCCGATGCCTGGTAATCACCATGAGTGACCGGGCTTTTAATGGGGTGTACGAAGATAAGAGTGGACCTTTGTTGACAAAGTTGATTAATGACTTTTTTCAGGCGAATAACTATCCTGTGGAGATTAACAATGTGATTCTGCCTGATGATAGCCGCATGTTGGAAGGGGCGCTTATTAGTGCGGTAAGTACCGGCACCGACTTGGTGTTCACCACCGGTGGGACAGGCATTGGGCCCAATGATGTAACGCCCGAAGCGGTGCGTAAAATCATTGACAAAGAGATGCCGGGGATCATGGAATTGATCCGGGTGAAATACGGCACGGAGAAACCCGGAGCTTTGCTGAGCCGGAGTGTCGCCGGAGTGGCTTCTCAAACGCTGATTTATGCCTTACCCGGCAGTCCCAAAGCCGTGAAAGAATATACCGATGAGATCTTCAAGACGGTGATGCACGCTTTTCGTATGTTGTTTGGCGTGGATAGTCATTGATTAGCTGAAAAACATAAATAAAGACATCGGATCATTTGGCGAAAGATCCGATGTTTAGTATAAGTAACTTTGCAAGTGGGAGTAATAAGTTCGTGCTATTTCATGAAAGCTTTAATTCAGGTGATGAGGAAACGAATACTATTTGCATGCACGATGGTCATGATTGTGGGCTGTAAAATGCCCAATAAGCCTTTGTTGAAAATTAAGGCCCTTCCTGTAGAGGCTACAGTGAGTGGTGATCTGCTAACCGGTCCTGCAGTATTGAATGATCCGGCTCGATTTGTATGGGGTGGCAGTGTGGTTAAAGGAGGAGATGGCAGGTATCACATGTTATATGCCACTTGGGAGTGCGGTGATTCACTTCCGGCTTTCACCGATTCATGGGTACTGCATTCAAAAATTGCCTACGCGGTTTCGGACTTTCCGCATAAGGACTATAAATTCCAAAAGATTGTATTACATGGGAGTGTGTTGGACGGCGATTCAGTGGCCTGGGATGCCCAAATGGTACATAATCCTCATGTGAAAAGGTTTAATGGCAAATACTATTTATATTATGTGGGATCAAAAGATCCAGGTGTTCAACCCAAGGGCTCGAAAGGCGAACATGTCAATCGGCGCAATCGTGTTCAGCAATATCAAAGGATTGGTGTTATTGAATTTGATAGTTTTGAACACTTAATGGCCGGTGAATTTCAAAGGTCCGACGTGCCTCTTTTAGCGCCGCGTACACGGGTTAAGCCCAATGATATTGTGGAGCCTTCGCCGGAGGGTATAGCTCCTAAACCGGATAATATCATTGTGGTGAATCCATCCGTGGTGCAGCGTCCTTCAGATGGCAAGTATCTACTCTATTTTAAAGGCAATTTTTACAAACCAAACTGGAGAGGCGTGCACGGTGTTGCCCTATCGGATTCACCTCTTGGTCCCTTTACCATCTCTGATGAGTTTGTATTTGATGTTAAAATGGCTGATGGTAAGATTGCCTCTGCTGAGGATCCTTACGTGTGGTATCATAAAGGGCATGAGAAATTCTATGTTGTATTTAAGGATTTCTCAGGTAAGATAACGGAAGGAAAACCCGGTTTGGCCATCATGGAATCAGTGGATGGTATTCGCTGGACAAAACCGGTTGACCCTTTCTTTATGAAAAAAGAAGTTGTCCTGGTGGGTGGAGATACCTTGAAGGTGTCCCGGCTGGAGCGTCCTCAGTTGCTCCTTGATGAGGAGGGTAATCCACAGGTATTATACGCTGCTTGTGCCATCGTGAATGTGAATCCCCGAACCGATGGCAGCTCATTCAATGTGCATATTCCTTTGGAGAGGAAATAGTACTGGTTATTCAGTGGCTTATTGAGCAGGTTTGATGTCCAATGAAAAGGAACACATTATCGGATCATATGGTGCCTTATTTTGTACAGGATTGAATCTGAATACCACCTGGTTTTCAATTCTCGTTGGAGGGTCTGAAAAGAAAAATGACGCCATCACTCTGGAGGTAATCATTAGAGGAATACCTTTCTTCTGTGATGGTAACGGCCCGTTAGTCAGGTCTATTTATCACTTTGTTTCTTCTAATACGATTTTCCGTTCATGTAAGACCGATCGGATGTAGGTAATGATTTTCCACCGCTCATCAGGTAAAACCTGGGCCCCATGCGCTCCCATAACGCCCCATCCCACGGTAATCACATGGAAAATTTCACCATCCGGATTCCCTTTTATTTTATCCGACAATAATGAAGCAGGCGGATAGGGAAACTTTTTAGACGTATACAGGAACCCTTGCCCATCACCATTTTCACCATGGCAATTGGTGCAATAGATGCCAAATAAACGCTGCCCCTCTGGCAAAACAGAGGCATCACCGGCATAGGGATTCTCAATCATTTCACCGGCCCAGGTGCGATTGGCGGGTGTTTTTTCAAAGTCGTAAGGCATCATCTCCCGCGGAATGGTATGTTCCGGTGGCAGCTGGTTGCTTTTTCCATCCGCATAAACGGGATTGGGCGTATACGTTTCATAGGCTTGCGATTGTTCCATATCGGGGAAATAGCTGTAGCCCGGATGATTTCGATTGTCATCACAGGAATTTTGCACCAACAGAAGCGTCACTCCAACTAACATCAATTTAAATGGTTTCATACGCGTTCCGGGTTTATCGAATGTTATCATATTCAAAGCTCTCTTTAAAATAAGGATGATTCTCAGGTACCACCGGGGCTTTCGCAAAACTCCGGAAGAAGACCCATAAAAAGAAACCCAGGCACAGCAATGTCAGACCAATTTCCAGCACGCCGAAATGAGGTTCACCTACAGCACCCGGCATAATGGCGACGTAGAGATCAATCCAGTGTCCCGCAAAAACGACCAAAGCCGTCACGACCAGCCAGGGCAGATAGCGTTTTGATCCACGTGACATGAGCATCAGCAAGGGCGCACCAAAGTTAACGACCACATTCACAAAAAAGAGGATGGAAAAATCTTCCTGGCGTTTCACAAAATAGACGGTCTCTTCGGGAATGTTACTGTACCAAATTAACAGGTATTGCGATACCCACAAGTAAGCCCAGAAAATACTAAATCCAAAGAGGTACTTGCCCAAATCATGAAAGTGCTCATCATTGACATGTTCCATGTAGCCCATGCGGCGCAATAGATACAACAGGACAATAATAATGGCTACCGAAGACACAAAGAAACCGGAAAAGATGTACCAGCCAAACAAGGTGCTAAACCAATGGGCATCTATGGACATGATCCAATCCCAGGCAGAGGTGGAGCTTGTAACGGCAAACACCACAATGAAGATGCCGGCCCAAATGCGACTGCGCGAAAATAATTTTAAATCATCCGATTGATCCGAAGCCAGCGAGAGGTGTCGTAACTTTCGCATCAACAAGGTCCAAACCGTGAGGTAAACAACCGTCCGAATGAGGAAAAAGGGTGGGTTCAAATATCCCTTTTTCCCTTCCAGAATTTTATCCAGATGCTCGGTATGACTCCAATGGTAGATATCATGCATGCCCAATACGGCAACAAGCAGTAAAATCACCCCGCCAAAGGGAATAAACTGGCCCATTGCCTCGGGAATGCGCTGAATGGCCGTGTGCCAACCTGATTCGCCCAGTACATGCACCACGACGAAAAAAACGGCGCCCAATGCAATGGCAGTAAAGAAAAATCCATTGAGCAGCACATTGGCCCAGATACGATGTGCGTGATCCAGGTTTAAAACGATGCCCACAGCTGCCAATATGGCACCTACCACCATCAAAATAATGACCCTGGATTTTATTTTTTGTGTAAAATCAAATGATTGGTACATCATGATCGGTTAAGATTTAAGTTCATGAATTCGAATCCCAAGTGCGCCCACTTCCTGCAGCAATTGCTGTGAACTCTCCTTTTTGGTGGCGTTGGCCGCTAAAAGAATTTGAAAACGATCGTTGGTCACTTCTTCATCAAATATTTCAGTGGGTGCTCCGGGTCCCAATCCACTGCGTATTAAAAAACCAAAAACCAAAGCCAATGCGGCGAATAACACAGTTACTTCAAAGGTGACGGGAATGAAAGAAGGCACCGACAAATAGGGCTTTCCCCCAAAATTAAGCGGCCACCCCACGGTGAATACCCAGGCCTGGAAACCAAAGCCGACACAAAGGCCAATAGCCCCCGCCACAAAGCCGGCTTTAGGCAATCTTGATCGCCGCAATTGAAGTACCGTATCCAGTCCATGTACCGGAAAGGGTGTACGCACATCCGCAATGACAACATCCCTTGCCTGTAGGGCTTTGATGGCTACAATCAAATCTTTATCGTCATTGAAATAGCCCGAAACATATGTTTTTTGTTTCATGGTTATTGAGTTATTAGAGATTCACTTAAAGATTGCTCCGGCATCACGTTTTCTTTACAAATTTTTCCGCCGAACTTTTCAACACACTTTTTACTTCGGCAATGGCAATCACCGGGAAGAAGCGAATGAACAAAAAGAACATGGTAAAAAACAGACCAAACGTTCCCAGGTAAATACCCACCTCCACCCAAGTGGGTTTATACATACTCCAACTGGATGGTAAAAAGTCGCGATGCAGCGAGGTCACAATGATCACAAACCGTTCGAACCACATCCCGATGTTCACAAAAATGGAAATGATGAAGGTGATGGTCAGGCTCCGGCGAATTTTCTTGAACCAGAACAACTGAGGTGTAATCACGTTACAGGTCATCATGATCCAATAGGCCCACCAATAAGGCCCAAAGGCCCGGTTCCAGAAGGCAAATTTCTCGTAGATCACCCCTGAATACCAGGCCATGAACAATTCGGTGATATAGGCAATTCCCACAATAGAACCGGTGGTAATGATGATTTTATTCATCGATTCCACATGACTTTTGGTGATGTAATCTTCCAGGTGCAAGGCTTTACGAGTGATGATCATCAGTGTCAACACCATGGCAAAACCAGAGAAAATGGCCCCGGACACAAAATACGGAGGAAAGATGGTGGTGTGCCATCCGGGAATCACCGAAGTGGCAAAGTCAAAACTCACAATGGTATGTACCGACAACACCAAGGGTGCCGCCAGTCCGGCCAAAATCAAACTCATGGATTCATGACGGGCCCAATGGCGGGCCGATCCGGTCCATCCAAAACTCAGAAAACTGTAAATCTTCTTTTTAATACCCGGCACCAAGCGATCGCGAATAGTACCGATATCCGGAATCAAACCCATGTACCAAAACAGCAGGGATACCAAAAAGTAGGTAGAAATGGCAAAAACATCCCAAAGCAGAGGCGAGTTGAAATTTACCCATACGTCACGCGTATTGGGGTAGGGAAAGATAAAGAAGGCCAATGGTAAGCGTCCCATGTGAATCAACGGAAACAGCCCGGCGCACATCACGGCAAATATGGTCATGGCTTCAGCACTCCGGTTGATGGAAGTCCGCCATTTTTGACGAAATAACAGCAAAATAGCAGAAATAAAGGTGCCGGCATGACCAATACCCACCCACCACACGAAATTAGTGATGCCCCATCCCCAACCGATGGTTCGGTTGAGTCCCCAGGTACCAATGCCTTTCCATACAGTGATGAAAATGGCGAACAATCCAAACAATAAGGCAATCACTGCCAACGTAAGACCGGCATACCATACCTTACCCGGCTTGCCGGCCATGGGCGAATAAATATCCCGGGTAACCTTTTCATAGCTTTTTTCACCGCTTATTAACGGCTCTCTTACTGGCGATACGTACATCAGCTTAGGGTTTTATGTTGGTCTTTATTTCTTACTTTCGATAAATAAACCACCGATGGCAAGGTGTGTAACTCTTCCAACAAACCATAGCGGCGAGCTTGCTCCAAATGCTTTGAAATTTTGCTGTTGGGATCGTTCATGTCACCAAACACAATGGCATCTGCCGGACATGTTTGCTGACACGCCGTTTTAATCTCTCCATCTCTTAAGGGCCGGCCTTCTTTTTTGGCATTTAATTTCCGATCCTGAATGCGCTGCACGCAAAACGAGCATTTTTCAATAACCCCTTTGGCCCGAACTGTTACATCCGGATTTAAGACCATACGTTTCAGATCCAAGGTCATACCAGCCACATCCACCCGGTTATTGGGTAGGGAATCGGCACCTGTATAATCAAACCAGTTGAATCGACGCACTTTGTAAGGACAGTTATTGTTACAATAACGGGTACCAATACACCGGTTATAAGCCATCTGGTTAATACCTTCTGAGCTGTGGTTGGTTGCTGCTACCGGACACACATTTTCGCAGGGTGCATTGTCACAGTGCTGGCACATCACCGGTTGACGCACCACCTCCGGATTATCAGCATCACCGGCATAATACCGGTCGATCCGTATCCAGTGCATTTCATGTGAACGACGCACTTCATTACGGCCTACAACGGGTACATTGTTCTCCGCAGAACAAGCTACCACGCAGGCATTGCAGCCAATACAGGAGTTTAAATCAATGGACATCCCCCAATGATGGCCTTTGTATTCGTGCTCGTTATACAAGGTGGTATGCAGCTCTTCAATTTCGTGATGCATCTCATTGCCCGATGCCGGATTATCCAGAAACTCTTCCAACGTTGTTTCACGCACTAAGGCCCGTCCTTCCATGGAATGATGCGATTGAGTGGCAGCCAACTCATAGGTCGAACCTGTTGCAACAGCTTCCACCGCATCAATGGAGTAGGACCGAAACCCCTCTTTAAACGTCACCCAAGGCATGACGTTATGCCCTAAGCCAGTCCCCACTTTTCCGGCAGACCAACGTCCATAACCCACCGCTACCGCCAAGGTATTGCGGGCCATTCCGGGCTGAACCAACACCGGCAATTCCAAATCATTGATTGTTACAACATCCCCTTGCGACCACCCTCTCAGCGCAGCGAAAGCAGGCGCCACAGCCAGATAATTATCCCAACACACGCGGCTTACCGGATCGGGTAATTCTTGCAACCAGGGATTATTTGCCTGCGAACCATCACCAATGGGCACATTTTGATACAAAACCAGTTCAGGTGCCTGGCTAGTGGTTAGAGTGGAAAATGATGTAATAATGCCATTCACATCCGGATTCAGATAATTGGCAGCAGGTGACTTCTGTTTCGATTCATCTGACACCAAACCATCGCGTAAGGAGGTCTTCCAAAAGGCCTCAAACTGTCGCCCTTTGGCTAAAGACATGTTATAAATCGTCTCTTTCCAGTGAAGCTTCATGTAGTCGTAATAATTACCTTGGATCTGCGCCCATTTCAGAAAGTTATCCTGAGCCTGGCGGGTATTAAAAAGTGGCCGGATGGCAGGCTGAATCAACACATGCACACCGGAAACCATTGCTGCATCGTCCCAACTTTCCAGATAATGATTCGCTGGTAGTACATAGTCACACAACTGAGATGTTTCATCTTGTTGGGCCGATATGGAAATAGTCAGAGCGATCTTTTTAATAGCTTCTACCAGCCGGCCTTGCAGCGGCGCATGATACACCGGATTGGTTTGCCAAAAAATAACAGCCCCAATTTTATCGGATTCCATCCGTTTGATTAAATCCTCGTATAATTTATCACTCCCCTGATACAGATGAACCGCTTCATTAACCAGGATTGTCTTTCCGATATTGTTTAATTGCTGATTAATCGCACAGACTAAGGTTTGGATATTCAAATCATTTGAACCAGAAACGACTAATGATTGTCCTTTAGCGTTGATTAATTCTTTGGCAATTTTCTGAATGGAATCAGGCGCATCCGCTTTACTCTCGCCACTTACTAATAGGTACAACGAGGCCAGATAATAGCCTTCTTCCGAAACAGATACAGGAATTCGCTCATCAGCATTGGAACCTGTAAGAGACATATTGGCTTCAAACTGTACGTGTCGCATCATTTTTGTTTGACCTTCAGACAGTTTTCTTGCAGCCGCATATTGACGTGCAAAAGCGATCGGTTGCAACCAGGTACCCAAAAAATCAGCGTTAAATCCGACCACTAAATGCGCCTTATCAAACCGGAAACCTGGTATGATCGCTTGTCCGAAAGACATTTGATACGCTTCACGCAAGGCTGCATAGGAGATGGCATCAAACGTTTCGTGAACAACAAACGGATACTTCTGCTTTATTTCGCTCAATAACTGAATGGTAGAAGGACTGAGAATAGTTGGTGTCAGTATCACAAACTGCTTGGTGCGATCCCACTCCGTCAATCCTTGAATCAAGGTTTCATCCACTTTATCCCAGGAAACAGGTTCTCCTTTTAAACGTGGTTGATCAGGCCTGGATTCATCATACAGATTAAGCAACGAAGCCTGGACCCGGGCAGATGTTGTACCTCCGGTCAGCTTACAAAGATCATTACCTTCAATTTTAATGGGGCGGCCATCTCTTACTTTGACCAGAACTGGTACCAACTCATTTCCATCATAACAAGCAGACGCATAATAATTGGCGGTACCCGGTTTTATTTCTTCAGGTTGAATTAACAAAGGGATGGCTTTCTTGACTGGTTTCTCACAACCTGCCAAAACCGCAGCTGAGGCAATACTAAACCCAAAATATTTTAAAAAATCACGGCGTGAATTGGAGGAGGGTTCATGGCCATCAGAAAGAAGAAATGAAGATTTCTCTTTCACCACCTGTTTTGTTTCAGGATGTAAATCTTCAATACGTTTCCAGTATTCTTTCATTGGTTACTGATTTTACTATCGGTTCGGTAGACATGAAAAGAACGCCTTTTCATGTTTCAAAATAGGCAATTGATTATTAATGGTGACATTTCATGCAGTCATTGGCGCCAATATCAGCAGCTTGGATGCTATCTCGTACGCCCAGCTCCAGATCTTTATGCAAGGCTTGAAAAGTGTCATAGTACCCGTTCTCCAAAAACTTGACATTTGTTTTCTTGTGGCAGTCCAGACACCATCCCATGGACAAATCATTCTGCTGTTTGAGAATGTGCATCTCGTTTACCTGACCATGACATTCGGTACAATCCAAACCACCAACCTTCACATGTTGAGCATGACTGAAAAAGACATGATCAGGTAAATTATGAATGCGCACCCATTCAATATCTGAGCTGTTCTCAAAATGCCCCACTACCTTAGCAATTTCAAACTGCCCGGAGTTAGTGCCATTTCGAACTACCATGTGACAATTCATACATAAACCGGCACTTGGTATTCCGGCTGATTTTCCTTCATCGGCATTGGAATGACAATACAAACAGTCAATCTTATTATTACCAGCATGTATTTGATGGGAAAATTTGATGGGTTGATCGGGCCGATAATTCTGACTTCGTCCCAAGTCAGTCGCCTCTTCTACAATAACTGTCAATTGATAACCAATCCCTAATAAAAGGATTAAAACATGAACCGCTTTATACCGTATTTTCTTCGTCACCAATAAATCCAGTAAAGCTGCAGCCATAAGGACTCCAATTAACAAAAAAACAAGAATGGTATTGATAGATGGTCTTTGAGAAGGCACACCTGATTGGGCTAGCTTCTGCAAATAACCATGTAGGTGAAACACCTGCTCATCGGTCATATCATAATTCACATGGACCTTTTCCCGAATGCCACCGGAGGGCTTGGTCAAATGACTCTTAAAAGTCGCCAAATCCATTTCAGCAGCTGTTTGAGCCATTTCAAGAACCGAAGGATTCCAATTAATTGAATCTGCCGTATAATAGGTATGACAGGAGGCACAAGCTTTCGCGTCTGCACCCATCGGGAGGAGCCCATAATAAAGACGCTCCCCAATTTTCACATCAGCTTCAACTTTGCCTTTTTTCTTCTTTTTAGCATTTGCATCAACTGCAAATGCACTTATCGCAACAAGAATGATTAAAAATATTCTCAACAAGAATGATCCCGAAGTGAGGGAAGGTGATAAAGGTCTATTCATTTCAAAATAGTTTTCTCCAGATTAAGTCATACCCCGCCTTTCAATGCCCACAAATACTTGTAATTTCTTTACTCTTTTTGGTGTTTTTTAACAATTACAATTTCAAATATTCTTAACAAACTGATGCAATGATTGTTTTGACTGGCATAAATATAATACAAAAGATATTGCAATCTCTTATTCCCTTAATTTTTCTGTAAGTTTTTTCACCAACTTATAGTTGTAAAAGAATTCTCGCGCTACAACACGGATAATCGTATATACCGGAATGGCAAGAAACATGCCCATGATGCCAGCAAAATATCCAGCCATCAGAATCACCAAAAATATTTCAAGAGGATGTGCCCTTACACTGGAAGAAAAGATATAAGGCTGAAACACCATGTTATCCAGCAACTGAACAATCACAAATACCAGCACAATACCTCCCATAAAACTAAAAAACTCAGGCGGGACAGTTTGCTGGACATACAGAATCAGTCCAACTGACACGCCGAAAAAGCCACCTATAAGAGGTCCCAAATAAGGAATAACATTTATAAAACCGGAAAACAAACCAATTATAATGGCATGTTCGAACCCTACACCAACAATTACAAAACCACTGGTTACAAAAACACTGATAAGCGTAATTTGCAGAACAATTCCTATAAAATAGCGACGCAACAAGGTCTTTATAGAATTAAGCATATGCCTTAATCCTTCTTCATAATAAACAGGAATAAAAAGAAGTAACCCTTCGATAATAAGCCATTCTTCTTTTAAAAAGAAAAAAGTAATGAAGGTGACAGAAAACGCAAAAATGAAGAGATTACCCAAAAAACCGGCAAAAGAAGCGACCAAATCACTTAATCTGGAAAAATCAAACAAATTCAAAACCGCATCTTTTAATTGCTCTTGTATAAGAAGTACGCCTGCTTTTCCAAATTCAGAATGGGCAAAGGGAATCACCAACGACTCCTGTAATTTTTCAATACGCTTAAACACCAAGTCCAGATCAACATTGGAAAGAAACTGAATTTCCCGAATAATAAAAGGAATGCTTAAGCGCAAAAAAGCAATAACAATAATCCACAGCGTCAGGGTTGTTAAAAAAGCAGCCAACGCATTCGAAGGATGCCACTTTCGAATCTTTATGCGTCTGAATGCATCAAAAACAGGGCGGGCAATCAAAGATAAAACAACCGACACCACCAAAAAAAGGACAATTGATTTATAATACCACAATAGCGCCACAGAAACCACACTGACTATGACCCAAAGGAAATATTTCAATTTATCATTCATGCAGCTTATCCCTTTTTCACTAATTTATTGAAAATTTTAGAAAAAAACACTAAAAAATTCAATCATTCGCAAAGCTTTTGATATACTTAATGACGAGAAAAAACGTTAATGTGATTCATCAATTATTTCGGTATTCTAATCATCGAATTAGACACTTTAGGCATTATATTAAACCATTTAACCAAAAACAATTATTCTTTTTAGAGAAAAATTTTGTATCTTTTTTTTCTGTTTGTTAACCCAAAACTAACTTTTAATAAACTTTTAACCACACCACATGAGAGGCGCGATAATAGGAGATATTATTGGCTCGGCATTCATTGAATCCCCCATGCCAGTAAAGGAAATTCAACTACTTAAACCTTCATCTGCTTATACTGACGATACGATTCTAACTTTAGCCATGGCAGATGCCGTATTAAACCACAAACCATATGAAACTGCGCTCAGGGAATGGGTGCGCCAATTCCCTAAAGCGGGATACAAACAAGCTTTTCTGGAGTGGGCAATTTCAGACAAACATCATTCCGAATACGATAGTGTGGGGGATGGTGCTGCACGGCGCATAAGCCCTATTGGATACTCCGCGCATTCTCTGGAGGAAGCCCTTGAAGAAGCTCATAAAGCTACCTACGTCACCCACGCTTCAGAACCTAAGATTAAAGGTACACAACTGGTGGCAGGCTGCATTTTCCTTGCCAAAGAGGGACATAGTAAGGAACAAATTGGTCGCTTCCTGAGTGATCAGTGGGACAACAAGATCGATCATACCAACTATAAAAATCACGCCCAAACCATTTCTCAAAGACATAACACACCAGTTCCGTTAGCCCTCATTGCTTTTTTTGAATCTTCAAACTTCGAAGATGCTTTACGAAAAGCCATTGCTATGGGGGGGGCTTCCAATACCGTTGCATCTATCACTGGAGCCATTGCACAGGCTTACTACAAGCACATTCCCAAATGTCTGGTAAGGAAAACCCTTTCTCGGATAGAGCCTGCTATGAACACGCTTATCAACCAATTTGAAGCTTATTACTTTAATGATCAAATCAGAAGTGGGCAGAGAGCTTTAAAATTTGTATATGTATAAAAAAGGGTCGGCAAATGCCGACCCTTAGTTTTATACGTTCAATGCCTTTTTTACTTTCTCTTTCAGAAGGGCAATTTCTAGCACTTCAGATATTTGCTTGACAAAATGAAAGTCCAACCCTTCCAGGTAAACATCTTTGATATCATCAATATCTTTTCGATTTTCAGATGATAAGATAATATTCTTAATACCAGCCCGCTTAGCCGCCAAAATCTTCTCTTTAATACCACCAACCGGCAAAACCTTTCCACGTAAGGTAATCTCACCAGTCATCGCTAATCGCTCTCTGACTTTACGCTGAGTAAAAGCAGATGCCAGCGAAGTAACCATCGTTACACCTGCTGAAGGTCCATCCTTCGGAATAGCTCCTTCCGGCACGTGAACATGCACATTCCACTCATCAAATGCCTCATCTGAAATACCAAAATTTTCCGCATTTGCTCTTAAGTACTCCAACGCCAAAACTGCAGATTCCTTCATTACATCTCCCAGATTTCCGGTAAGGGTCAGTTTTCCTTTTCCTTTACTCAAACTGGTTTCTACAAAAAGAATCTCACCACCTACGGCTGTCCAGGCTAAACCGGTAACCACACCTGGCGTTTCATTATCTTGCCATTTATCCTTGGAGAATCGTTCCACTCCTAAAAAAGCCACCGCATCCTTCACCGTCAGATTCTTCTTGAACTCTTCGTCCATGGCTAATTTAAGAGCCAGTTTGCGACAGAGTTTGGCCAATACCTTATTCAGTTCTCGAACCCCTGATTCACGTGTATAATGCTCGACAATATAACCCAGCACATTTTTGCTAATAGAAATAGCCCCTTTAGGAATACCATGATTCTCCATTTGTTGCGACAACAGATGACGCCTGGCAATCTCTACTTTTTCATCCAATATGTAACCACTCACATCAATTAGCTCCATACGGTCTAAGAGAGGCTGGGCAATATTACCTAATGTATTGGCAGTTGCCACAAACATCACATTGGATAAGTCAAAATCTACTTCCAGGAAATTATCATGAAACGTTCCATTTTGCTCCGGATCGAGCACTTCTAACAAAGCAGAGGCCGGATCACCATGGAAACTATTACTGATCTTATCAATTTCATCCAAAATAAAAACAGGATTGGACGCACCAGCTTTTTTTATGCTTTGAATGATTCGACCAGGCATGGCTCCAATATATGTTTTGCGATGACCGCGTATTTCTGCTTCATCATGCACCCCTCCTAATGACATCCGCACGTACTTGCGTCCCAGTGCTTCAGCCACCGATTTTCCAAGAGAGGTTTTTCCGACTCCTGGAGGGCCATATAAACAGATGATCGGTGATTTTAATTCACCTTTTAGCTTTAGCACAGCCAAATGCTCTAGAATTCGCTCCTTGACATTATCCAAACCATAATGATCACGATTCAAGATGCGTTCGGCCCTTTTAAGGTCATAAATATCTTTAGTAAATTCATTCCAGGGCAGATCAATGAGCGTCTGCAAATAGTTGTGTTGAACAGAGTATTCGCCGGCAGCAGGATTCAACCGTTGCAATTTATCCAATTCCTTTTTGAACAGCTCTCCCACTTCTTTGGACCATTTTTTCTTTTCAGCCCGTTCTTTAAGCTCACGAACCTCCTGTTCAATGGGACTATTACCCAGTTCATCCTGAATGGTTTTAATCTGCTGTTGCAACATGTATTCACGCTGCTGCTGATCAATATCGAGTTTTACCTTGCTTTGAATATCATTTTTCAGTTCCACCATTTGCACTTCACGCGCCAGGTGTTCCAACAAAAACATACCACGTTCCAACAGATCATCACACTCTAATAAGCGTTGCTTATCCTTAACCTTTAGCTCCGTATTGGAAGATACAAAATTGATCAGGAAACCAGTATTTTCAATATTCCGAACGGCAAAGGAAGCCTCCGGCGGCACATTTGATGAACCTTTGATAACCCTCAAAGAAAGATCCTTTACTGAACTAATAATGGCATCAAACTCACCTTTCTTTTCCTCTATGGGCTGAATATCGTCCAAAGCAGTCACTTTCGCTTGGTGGTAAGGATCATCGGTAATCAACTCATCCAGACGAAAACGACGCTTCCCCTGAATAATGACCGAAGTGGAGTTATCCGGCATCTCCAACACTTTGATGACCTTAGCTACTGTACCCACTTCATATAAATCCTCTTTCAAAGGATCCTCCACCTTCACATCAAGCTGAGCAACAGCTCCAAAAACGCCTTTCGATTTTTGTATATCTTTAACGAGTTGCAGTGATTTCTCCCGCCCCAACGAAATAGGAATGATAACTCCGGGAAAAAGAACAGTATTGCGTAAAGGTAGTATAGGCAAAATGTCAGGCACCTCAAATTCACTGACGTTTTGTTCATCCTCATCGGCTACAATAGGAATAAACTCTGCATCCGATTCAAACACGTCTGACATCAATACCTTATCTAAATCAAACCTTTTATTATCCATAATGAATTAACATCGTTTACTCATCAGACATGACAATTTGTCTGAATCATGACTAAAAAAAACAACTACCTCTTAGTTGTCAATGAGCGTGCCAAAAACTATTTTAAAGAAGTCCGGTACTTTTGGGTTACTCCGAAAACCTCATCAATAATAACCTCATCTGCCTGACCAAATTCAACATTTCGTCGTTTCATAGCCATCATAGCAGTACGCTTAACAACCGCTGGTGCATTGTTCTTATACCCTTGCGGTCCTCCAATTACGAAAGAGGGTACAAAATTACGCGGGAAACCACTCCCAAAAATATTAGACCCAACACCAACAATAGTACCTGAATTAAAGGATGTATTAATGGCACAACGAGAATAGTCGCCCATTATTAAACCACAAAACTGCAATCCTGTTTTTTGAAACCGATCACAGGTATAATCCCATAATTTGACTTCTGCATAATCATTTTTCAGATTAGATGTATTGGTATCTGCTCCCAAATTACACCACTCGCCCAACACTGAATCGCCCAGATAGCCGTCATGCACTTTATTCGAGTAGCCTAAAATAATTGCGTTGCACATTTCACCACCGACTTTAGACCAGGGTCCGATGGTGGATCCACCATAAATTTTAGCACCCATATTTATTTGAGCCGAGTCACACAAGGCAATTGGACCACGTAACATGGAGCCTTCCTGCACTTTGGCATCCGTACCAATATAGATGGGACCGTCCTGCGGATTTAACCAGGCATACTCGACTTCGGCACCAGGTTCAATAAAAATACGGCTTCGATAATCAGGATTTTTATGCTCACCCACAATTGTTACCGTCTCGCTAATTTCCTGAGACTGCCTTTTACAGGTTAGCAATTGAAAATCAGTTTCGATTTCCTTTTTATTAATGGGCAATAACTGATGAGCATACGACACCTGATTAAGATGCCCGTCCCATACACGCAATTGCCAATCCTTAAAATCTTTATTTTGAATTTTTTGACAAGCCGATTCATTCGCCCGGATGGCAATTAATTGCCCAGCTCTTACCAATCCCTCATTGGGCTGCAAAGATTGCACAGCCTCAACCAAATCAGGGGTAGGTAGAATATTTCCCGCAATATAAAGGGTATCTGAAGTGACCTCAAGTGGATACTTAAAAGCAACAGCAGGCGTTGTCAAATAACTCCCCGTTACTCCTAAATTCCATTCCCACTTCTCTTTTATGGTTAGAATACCGGAACGTATTGCAGCTTGTGGCCTGGTGAATGTTAGCGGAAACAACGACTCTCGTTGTTCATTATCAAAAAGAACTAAATTCATGGCTGGTAAATTTTATTATAAAAAAAAAGCCTCGGAACAACCGAAGCTTATTTTCTATCTCTTTGGAAGTAATTACTTCTTACGTCCTTCAAAATGCTTTTGATATCTGCTCATAAACTTATCAACACGTCCTGCAGTATCTACTAACTTCATCTTACCTGTGTAGAAAGGATGTGAAGAGCTTGAGATCTCAATTTTCACTTGTGGATACTCAACTCCATCGATTTCAACAGCGTCTTTAGTCTGAACAGTAGAACGAGTAATGAACGTATCCCCGTTTGACATGTCAGTAAATGCTACTAACCTGTAATTATCCGGATGAATTCCCTGTTTCATTGTCGTATTTTTTTATATTTCTTAAAATTATCCTCTTTTAACAGGCTGCAAAGGTAAATTATAAATTTTTAATCCGCAAAAGATTTAAATAATTTAATCACTTAGAATTCAAAAATGTGCCACTCCAGCGTACTCCCTTAACCAATTAATCCATCCTGATATTTTGTATCCAGCGGAATTGTAGCCGCTTTTACAGCACCACGCTTCTCTTGATCAAACAAATAGCGAAACGTGATATGTCTTTTCCCAAAGGTAGCTCCCAGCGATTCCTGCAAGGCCCGCATCTTAGGATTAAAATCACCAACCCATGAAAGTTCCATTTCCTGAATGTGTGGAAATTTCTCCATTACTCCCTTCAACTGCCAGAATAAGCCAGATTCAATACCGGAGCGCTGGTACTTGGGACGTACTCCCAAAATAACCACCCGTGTACGCGTCATGGTTTTACTCCACTTCAGCCAAATAAATCGTAATTTGTTCCACAGCGTTAATTTGCCGTTAAAATATTTGATAATTTGATTGATATCCGGAAACATCACAATAAAACCGATGGGGTCGTTTTGATGATAGGCATACCAAATCAACTCCGGATACATAAATGCTTTCGCCTTTTTCATGGTATTTTTCAAAACACCAATATCAATGGGAGTAAAATTCTCATGAAATTTCCAGGCATCATTATAAATCGTCTCAAAATCCTTTATAAACTGATCCGCTTTGTGCCATGAAAAATGTTTGAAATGAAATCCATCCTTTTGAACCACCCAACCGGCAATCTTCCAAAACCGTTCCGGAAATGGTTTTTTCAAATCCAGATGATTGGTTACCTGCTCATAGTACTTTTCAAATCCATAATACTCAAAAAAGTCACGGTAGTAAGGCGGATTATACTGCATCCCAAAACCAGGCTGCGAAAATCCTTCCACCAGCAAGCCCCAGAAATTATCATTCTCACCAAAATTAATGGGCCCATCCATCGCTTCCATGCCCCGCTCGGACAACCATTTGACAGCGATATCAAATAATGCACAAGCAGCTTTTTGATCGTTAATACATTCAAAAAAACCCATACCACCAGTGGGCTGATCATAACCATTGGCCTTTTTATGATTGATAAATACAGCCACGCGACCAACCACAGCATCTCCATCCTGAAGAATATAGCGAGTCGCTTCCCCATGTGAAAAGAAACTATTTTTAGACGGGTCAAAGACCTCCTCAATAGACAAATCAAGCGGACGCACATATGCCGAATCCCCGTCATAAATCAAATTCACAACTTCTAAAAATGCCTTCCTTGTGCGGTTATCATTGACCTCGTGTAACGTCATAGAATTTTCTATTTTCACCTAAAAAAATGGTGAACCCTACTGGGTTCACCACAAAAATAGACGAATATTTTAATTATCCTAAAATTGAAACCACGAATGATAATCCTGCGGTTTTTTAGCCGGATGATCTTTATGATAATATTCGTTCCGGCAAGCTGAGTACACGTAATCCTTCTCCATCTCTTCTACATTTTCAGCCACCGCACGAATCCCTTGAATAATGTAATCCACTTCTTCATCCGTCATGGTAGGATGAATGGATAAACGGATCCATCCGGGTTTTTCGGACAGATCGCCCTTATCAATCTTACTGGTAATTTTATTGGATGTATAATAATCTACATGTAACAGATAATGACCATAAGTACCTGCGCAAGAGCACCCTCCGCGCACCTGGATGCCAAAATGATCATTCAGCAAGCGCACAACCAGGTTAAAATGAATCCCTGAAAGATAAAACGAAATGGCCCCCAAACGTTCTTCCACATTATCTGCCAAGATATTCATTCCGGGAATTGAACGGAATTCTTGAAATATTTTGGATACAATCTCTTCTTCACGCGCCCTTATATTCTGGCTACCCATTTCTTCCTTCAACTTGATGACCAAAGCGGATTTGATGGCTTGCAAAAATCCAGGTGTTCCGCCATCTTCGCGCGCTTCAATATCATCAATGTACCGGTATTTCCCCCATCGATTAGTCCAGTCGACCGTTCCTCCACCGGAACAATCAGGCGCTGTATTATGGTATAAGGAACGATTAAACACCATCACCCCGGAACTACCAGGACCACCCAGAAATTTATGCGGTGAGAAGAAAATAGCATCTAAACTTTCTTTTGCATCCTCTGGATGCATATCAATGGGGTCGTAAGGGGCTGAGGCTGCAAAATCGACGAAACAAAAACCACCATGTTCATGCATGATGCGCGCCAATTCGTAATAAGGCACACGAACACCCGTTACATTCGAGCAGGCACTAAAGGACCCAATTTTCAGGGTTCGGTTTTCATATTTCTTAATTTCTTTTCGAAGCGAATCAGGGTTCACCAACAACTGGTCGTCGGGCTCCAATACAACTACGTCTGCATTGGTTTCTAACCAGGAAGTATGATTAGAATGGTGCTCTAAGTGAGTAATAAACACCACCGGACGGTGCTCGGGCGGAACATGGCAATATCGCTTTGCCTGCTCGGGTACACGCATGCCCAAAATACGCTGTAATTTGTTAACAACATTGGTCATGCCAAAACCAGCCGAAATAATGATGTCATCACTACCGGCATTCACATGCTCCTTAATGGTTTGATGCGCCAACTTATAAATATTGGTCATGATCATCCCTGTATCACTTGACTCTGAATGTGTATTGGCGACCATTGGCCCAATCCGTTCTTTCATCAGGTCTTCAATGGGGCCATATAAACGCCCACTCGCAATCCAATCGGCATAAACCAGCGGTTTCTCTCCATAGGGTGTCTGCAACTTAGCATCCCAACCAATTGTATTCTTCCGATATTTATCGAAATACGATTCCAACTTACTCATTGATGTTCAGGTTTATTAATTATTACCTGTGCTTCCCTAAATATTTACATACTTAAATATCAGTGCCCGGGCGCAAATATAAGTAAAATATCTACTCAATAGCGGATTTTTAAAGTCCGTTTCAATGCAAGTAAATTGAATAAACAACCCGCAACCAATAGCTTTCAAATTAGATCAGTCACCCCCTCTTTTTCATACACACACCAGGCTAAAAACTACAAATCACTTACAAATTCCAACTCCGTCCGAATCTCTTCACTCATTATTAATAATGGTTTAAGATCCGAGTTCATTAATTTATGGAGAAATTGATCCAAAACCGGCGTACTTCCTTTAATAAGCCGAACAAATTTTCGAATGGTAAAGGAAATGGATTTGGCGTAGGCCTCCATGGAATCCCCTTTCCATGCTGCCACTAAATTCAGAAAATCATCTAAATCGCGGGCGGTGTAGGCCTCGCTATATTGAATATTCCAACCCAAGGTGAAGCACCCTAAATGAACCAACCAGGGCTGCTGACTATTTATCCACTCCTTAGCGAAAACAGAGGCCTGAGGCAACTGTCCAAATAGAAATGGAGTGGTTCGCTCCACCAGATCCATGTTCGTAATTAATGACACCCACTCCCGACACCTTGCTTGCGTCATTTCCTCAAGTGGGACAATCATAGCTGCCAAAATCATCGTTTCCCTTATTTCACGATACCACAAACGTTCTGCCAGATCAAAATCCGATGGCAATTGCTCAGCGATTTCTTTTAAATGGGGTATGCCCGTGCCATAATTAGTACCATAAACAATGCCGCGCTGCTTCATTTGATGAGAAGTTTCCCCATTCATGCGCAATCGCACTTTTTTTATGACACTTTCTACCTGACGGTCTACTTCCTGATTCTCAATAAAAAACTTCATATCCTAGCTATATCAACAAGTACAAAGGAAAAAAAAGTTTCGTTTTTTTTTCAATACTCTTGCAAATATTAAAAGACAAATACTATCTTTGCATCGCAAAACAACAAAATGGTGATTGTAGCTCAGTTGGTTAGAGCGCTGGATTGTGGTTCCAGAGGTCGCCGGTTCGAACCCGGTCTTTCACCCTTGCAAAAAGCCTGATCAAACGATCAGGCTTTTTTTATGTCTTCATTTTAGGTGGTTCCCTCAAAAAATCGAAACCCCTTTTCCTTTTTTTCTTATTTTTACACCAATAATTTATCAGACATGCGATTAGCCTATCCCATTATATTTGCTCTTCTATTTTGTTGCCCCTATCTTCTATTGGGTCAAAGCCTGATGCAGACCATTGAAAATACCGAGAAAGCGGTTTTTGAGATTACGGGATACAACACCGAAGGTGAACCAACGGGTATTGGCTCCGGCTTTATTATTAGTCCCGACGGCCTGGCCATCACCATGGGCGCTATTCTGGAAATGGCGGATTCGGCCATGATCACAATCCGTAATGGGCGTGAGTATAAAATAGAGCGGATCATTGCGACACATCCACACAGTAACCTGACACTGATAAAGATTCAACAAACCCGACAAAAAAGCTTCCCCTACCTGATACCAGCCAAACAATCATATAAGGAATTTGAAGAATTATTGGTTTTCACCCATGAACAGGAAACCGAAGATGGGACATCTTTGGCCCGAATTGGTGAAATCAACTACTTCCCTTTTATTTACCGCTGCGGGTTAATCAATGCCGCGTATGGCACACGGTCGCACGGCGCACCGGTTATTAATCAAAAAGGCGAATTAACAGGCATTGTTAACGGCCTTTCTAATGCCCCCCAGAAAATTATCTATAATTCGCATTTACTCAATGACACCAGCTGGCTCTCCATAAATAAACGCCTCAACGAATTACCCAACGCCCCCGAACAAAGCGTTCACCTTAACAGCAGTCTCAGTCAATCCATCATCCAATATTTAAGCGGGAATTACATGGAGTCGGCTAAATCCATCAGTCGTCACCTCAAAAAATGTCCGGATGATGCCGCCGCCTATAGCCTCAGAGGCTATACCCGCTTCCGCTATAAAAATTCAGTGGGTAGTCGGGAAGATTTTCAAACCGCCATCTCCAAAAACGCCAATTGCCATTACGCCTTTTACTTTAAAGCACTGGTTAACCTGGCAAACAACAATCTACTGGAGGCACAAGTTAACCTGGAATTATGCTTATCACGCACAGCTGATTTCACACCGGCGATTGTAGAACTAACGAAACTGAAATTTAATAAGAATAAGGATACCCGTTGGGCTTTGGAACAATACGCCAGAGCGATGCTTAACGATTCGCTGTTTGCCGATGCTTACTACGAACGTGCCCGTTTGGTGCTGCAGTATTTTAACAATACCGAAATGGCCAGCAAGGACATCAACCAGGCCATTTACCTCAATCCGAATTTAGCAGGCGTCTATTCCATACGCGGTACCATTAAATTTTCAAATGAAGATTTTCTGGATGCCATCAATGATTTTAACAAGGCTGTGGAAAAAGACCCTGAGGATGTTTATGCGTATTTTAACCGGGCAGTGGCACAATACAACATCGGACTGAAAGAAAACGCTTGCAAAGACTGGCAGAAAGCGGGTGAATTAGGCAATTACAAAGCATTTCGATACATTTCCCGCTATTGCAACGAAGTGCGTCACGGTTACTACGACAACCGGCAATAATTGCAAAGACGCTATCACTAATTTCATCCCATTATTCTCCCTTTCAACCTGATAATCCTCCGCTATAGTGAGGACAACCTAACAGTCAACAGGAATGCTCTCACCTGAAACAAAAAAAAATTCATTCAAAATATAAACAGCTTCCCTTTTTGATAGAAACAGCTCAGTTTTTATGAGAAAGAGCTCCCCAAAAGTTAGAAAAAGCTCACTTCAAAAGAGCATTTTCTAAATAAAAGGGAGCCGATCCTCACTTTTGGGGAGATACTTCTCTCTTTTTATGAGGCTATCGAATGAAAAAGAGAGGTTATCTGGGAAAAAAGTGATCCCATCTCACAAAAAAGCAAAAGATCTGACTATCGGAATAGGAAGCGGCTCCCTTTTATCCGAAACATCTATAAAAAAACGCCTCCTTTTTAAAGCAGCAGATACTCCTTAACACTCCGTTCCTTTCAAGTATTTAATGACTCAAAATTTTTAATACCTGTTTATTCCGTTTCCTCCATCAATTGTTCCACCCACTCTTTTAGAGGCACTTCATTCACGATCACATCCACCAGCCTGGCATCGCCATCTTTGATACTCACCAATGCGTATGCTACCTGTGAACTATCCTGCGCCGATTCACGCACGGCCAGTTCAGCTTCATAAGCTTTAGACTCTTCCATGTAATAGCGGTCAAAAGGGAAACGCAGATGCACGTTGGATCCACTTTTACGCTTTCCCGTGTATCGAACCGTCGTTTTAAAATAATCAGACGTATTTTCCGGCCGCGTTTTATGGATGGATTCAATTTCAGCAAAACCTTCCGAATTGGAGCCTAGCATCACATACGCCCACTCATCCTTCTCCCACAAGGTATCTGGGGTTGAAATGGCAGCATCCACCTCAAAGGTCAATGTGACATATTTACCACGAAAGGGATCCACCGGATCAATCGGCGCTGTTTTAAAGCGAAATATTTTGCCTTCTTTCAACACCGCTTCACTTTTCCAGATCATCTGGGTCGGCACCCACAATTGAAGCAAGGCAACGGCCACAAATAAAATGAGAAGTATATATTTCTTATTCATCGTTCTTTCTTTTTTTAAGCATGCGTGAATTAGCCAGGAAAAATCCTACCCCAACCGTGATAAATAATAAGCCTCTCCACACAAAACTAATGTCTGTATCAAAAAACCGACAGATAACCAATGCCGTGATGATAAGCAATCCAAAGTTGAGCAACCCCAAATGATTTTCACGCGACCCATACCGGATGTAGTACACCCCAATCAGAAAGGTCATCAAATTAACCAATATCAATGGAATAATGGCTGTGAAATGAGCAATCAGAAACAACACTGCAAAAACAATAAATACGATTTCCATGGGATTACCCAGCAACTGCTTCTTCAATTGGTATTTTCGAACCAATAAAAACAAGGCACCAGCCGTTGTTATAAAAAAGGCAACAAACTCAGGTGAAGAAACCGAATAGTATAAAGCTCTTTCCTCACCAAAAACGTCGACCCACAACCAATCAAAACTGGTGATCAGCAAGAGCACCAGGGTACCCACCGAACCAATAATTAAGTAGGCATTATTCCGCCGCTTCATGCGCGTAAACACCGAAAACTGGCCCAGCACATTAAAGATACCAAACAAACTCATATAGGCCGGAAACAGCCATTCCTCAGCTGATTTTCCAAAAATACCCAATGAAATGGTGACGGACAAAACCACAAACCAGTGATGAAAAGAGGTGAAGTTACCTTCAGGTTGTTTCAGCAATAATTGAATGTAACGCGGCAACATCAAAAGCAACAATAACCAATAAAAATGCCCCGACACCAAGCCGTGCGACCAATACTCCGTTTCACTAACAAACCAGGTAATCCATCCGATATAAAGTAACGATACCATAGAAGACCGTAACAGATAAACGACCGGAAGGCTTAACAGCGCCCAGGTTAACAAGAATGAACTCAAGTTACCGGGGATGTGATAGATCTGGCTCACCAGTGAAATACAGGCACCGATGGCAAAAAATAAGAAAGTAGCAACGCTTTCTCGCCAGGGATTACTCTCCATTTTCTTTAGGATGACATACAAAGCAATGCCCTGTGCAACCAGCAGTGGCAGAAAAGCCAGCGCGGTCTTCAAAGAACGGCTCAAATCATCCCAGTTGTGTGCAATAATTAAAAGAATACCGAGGCCTACCAAACAAGCGCCCAACACCCCGAATATGGTTAACAAGCGATTGCCTGACTGCGCTTCTTTCTGGGCGTAGAAGTGTTTAATGTGGGCAGCAATATCAGGAGTAATCACTGAAGCGCGTTCCAGATCGACCAAATCCTTTAATAGTTGTTTTTTCATGTTCAGGGTTTTAGATTGGCAACCATGATTGATGAATATTAGTCCTTCTTTTCAGTGGCTTTTAAAGCCTTGCGCCGGGTTCGGCGACGCTTCCACCAAAATACAAGGAGGGCCAACACGATGAGAAACGGCCATAAGCGCACTAACAGCAAAGTAAAACTGATAAACCCCTGCCAGCCGCCGGAGAACGATTCCTTAACACGCTCCATGAAACGATCGGCCTTTTTAGGAATGTACACATACTCTTTTTCCTGATTCAAATCCAGCTGTAATGTACTATACTTAACCTGATCACTGAGATATTTCAGGCGCCCTTCGGAACTATCGATCTCTTCTTCTATTTTCCGGATTTCATTTTCAATGGTGAGAATATCTTTTACCGTTTGTGCTTTTTTCAACAGCTCTTTATACCGGATCAGGTAACTCCGTTTATTGGACAACCGCGTCTCCAGGTCGATGAATTCGGCCGTTACATCGCGAGCTTCAAGGTTTTTATACTGCACTTCGCCGATTCGTGATTCCAACCTGGCAATAAAGGTTTCAAAATGGGTAAACGGGATGCGAATGGTCAGCGAATAAGTGTCTTCAAACCTGGATTTGTGAAGATCCTCCCGGCTATAGTAGGCATCAAACCGTTGCACCAACGAATCAACATATTGTTTAGATGCCGTCAAGGCCTGCACCTTCAAGGCCATCCGTCCATCCTTAATAATTTTCTTAGTAACATTACTTGCAGGGGCATCCATTTCGACCAAAGGAGGTGGGGGTGGCTTCAGGGCTTCTTGCCGGGTGATCGGCATGATTTCCTCTTCTGCTTCATAAGCTCCTGTGCCATTATAACCGATTCCGTCCATTTCAGTTTTGGAATGACAAGCACAAAGAAGAAGAACAATTGATAAATGAATAAAAAAACGATGCATAAGTGTGGGTTAAAGATGAATGACACACTCAATATTAGTGAAAATAATCAATATCCGAACAATGATTATCACATTAATGCCATGCAAAAACCGGCTATCTGAACTCAGATAGCCGGTTTATACAATCTTGTGACAGTTCACTATTTCAATTATCTATATTCAGGGGTACTTCCATAAGCAGTATCTTTGCCTGAGCATTCGCTTGAATAGGAATCTCCGCAGCTTCTTTGATTCCCAAGGCATCGCGCCGGTTTAACACCTGACCATCCACCTGAACAGATCCCTCCAGAACAAAAAGATACACGCCATGACGATTCCCTCGTAATGCATATGTAAGTTTTGTATCGGCACTTAAATCACCCATGAAGAACCAGGCCTCCTGATGAATCCACACCCCTTCATCATCCGGATCGGGTGATAAAATCTGATAGAGTTCATCTTTCTTATACAGGTCACGAATGGAAATTTGATCATACCGGGGTTCTACATTTTTCTTATTCGGAAAAACCCAGATTTGCAATAATTTCACCTGCTGATCCTGGTTCGCATTAAACTCACTGTGGAAAACGCCCGAACCGGCACTCATTACCTGCACATCACCATGACGAATAATACCATTATTACCCATACTATCTTTATGTTCCAGGTCTCCCTCCAAGGGAATGGTAATGATTTCCATATTGTCATGAGGATGTTCACCAAATCCCATTCCCGGCTCTATCGTGTCATCATTCAATACACGCAACACGCCAAAATGAATGCGTTCGGGATCGTAATAGTTGGCAAAACTAAACGAGTGATAAGCATGGAGCCAGCCATGATTGGCATGTCCTCGGGTATCGGCTTTAACTAAAAATGCTTTCATCTTTCTATCCTCCTCAATGGTTTATAAAAACAGAAACTTCAATCGCTCAAGAAAAGCAGAGGTAACGGACCGCCAGATCCGCTTATTACAAAAGTCGGGAAGAAAGTCTAATATTCATGCCAGATCCGCTTATCCGCGGCATGGTCAGTAGCATGAAAAAGTTTCTCCATAGGGTTCATGGAGAAACTGGTCTTATTGTGATCGTGAGTCATGAGTTGACACACCTTTAGTTCATTGTGCAAACAATTTCAATAAATCGGGATGAATAAAACTATATCCCAATTCTGTTTTCAGCTTTTTGTTGCTAACAATCTTATAGGCTCCGGTATGTAATTCATCAAACAAAGGAGGCTCCTCGTCCATAGCCTTACAGGCAGCCGTATAAAACTCCCGTTTAGAAGGATGCGTATCAGCTACACCGTTGAAAATTTCTCCCCATGCTTCTTTTTCGAGAATGGCATCAATAATACCAATACAATCGTCCCGATGGATCATATTAACTGGTGTTTCGGGACCGGATACTTTATGTGCTCTTTGAATAAACCGGCAAGGCTGGCGATCATATCCAATCAACCCACCAAAACGAATCACTGTTGTTTCGAAAGAAGCACTATCCAGAAAGACCTGCTCTATACCCACTAATGACTTTGTAGTATCGGCCATCCCCTCTATTACCTCCCCATGGGAATTGGGATAGACAGAGGTCGTACTGATCAGGATCACTTTTTTTACCGGCGAGGCTTCTATGGCTTTTATGAATGGTAAATACAAGGCTCCTTCACGCATTCCTTTGCTGGGTGGAATATTCACAATCAAATATTCGCTGTTTAAGAAATCAGACAACCCATCTGGCAAAGTCACTTCACCCAACTTAATATGATAGGCCTCAATACCTTTAATTCGTAACGCCCATAGCTTAGAAGTGGTTGTAGTAGTGCCCTTGACTTGCCAGTTTTTCTCCATGAGAAAATCAGCCAATGGCTCACCTAACCAGCCGCAACCCAAGATACTAATGGTTCTTCCCATAATCGTTATGCTTTTACTATCAATTAAACAAGCTTGTAAGATAAATGGTTTGATGCATTTTTAAATCTTCCAAAAGATACATAAAAAAGCCCATCATTCAATATTGATACCATATTTATCAAGCAATCCGGCGACACCAATCAAACTAAATCGTGCTTTTTTCACCGCGTTAAGATCCGGATCAATGGAGTAATGATGCGCTGTTCGCAAATCGGCTTTCTCCAATTGTGTACGATTAAACACGGCGCCATTCAGGTCACAATTCAGAAACCGGGCCTGACTTAAATCACTCTCCGTAAAATCAACCTCTACTAACTGACAATTTTCAAAAAGAATTTTTTTAAGTTTTAACTGATAAAAGGAGGCATAATTAAGTATGCAATGATCAAACTGAAACGATAGCAAAAAAGCATGACACTCGTCAAACTGCCATCCCAAGAGCTTGCATTTTTTAAAAGTAACGTCGCGGAAAGATGCATTCTTAATCACTGCGTTGGACAAATCACAATCTACAAATTCACACTCGGCGAAGCTATTATCAGATAAATTGGCATTGGCAAACTGACAATTCAAAAACGTACAATTATCATACTCCCCAAGCGGCAAAACAGCACTACTGAAGTCTTCGCCTTGAAAATTCTGATCGAGAAAAAGAGCTTTACTCATATTTTACTTACTTTCCTTTATTAGTCTACCAAATATTTAGTGTAGTCTCTGATCTTTTGATCCAGGCGATTATTTAAGAAATCATTTTTACCCGCTAATGTTGAAGAAATAAGCATTGCTTCCTTCAGATATTTTCTCTTCTTATCTTCTGTCCAATAATCAGGCGGACTTTGCAAATTAGTTATCCGATCGGCGATTTTAACGATTCCTACTTCATTTTGAAGTTGGTTAATGCGATTCAGACTATCCTGCATCATGGCTTCCTTGCATGGCAACCGAACATCCTTGGTCAGTGCCAATACGCCAAACGCCACCTCCGCACCAAAAGTACTCCTTACTTCCTCAAAAGACGTAGGTGTATCTTCCAATACGTCGTGCAAGATAGCCACCTGAATAGAATAGTTTAAATCAAAGTTTTTCGAATGATGATGTGCCATCAAAATTTCCATGGCCACATTGGAAACATGCAATAAGTAATTGGCAGTATGACCTGGCATTTTTTGGTCGTGGTGTTTTTCACCGGCAAATTTCATTGCCATCTGATATAATTCTTGCGTCATAGGCTTAAAGAAAGCTTAGTAAACAGACTCGTAATTCTTACTAACGATGAATTAAGAATCACTCCTTCTCCGTTTTAAATGACACAAATTTATTATATTCTTCATCCAATTCAGCTCTTTTAATCACATTTCCATGACCGGGCAAAAAGGAATGACAAGGGGTAGCCAATAATAATCCCCAACTCTTCAACAGTTCATTAATATCATCGGCGTAGGGCGGCAAGACATGAGACGGATCCAAACCCGAAAGCGTATCGCCCACAATAGCCACCTCATCATTCACAATAACACTCATGGAGCCCTGGGTATGACCCGGCGTCAGGATCACACGAATAGCCGGGTCCACCGCCCATTCATGAGACAATGCTTTATTGGCTCGCACCGGTGGATAGTCAAATCCCTTGCCCGACATCTGTCGGCCTAAATCAGATACCCAATCGGTAAATAAATTGGTTCCTTCCGGCAAAGGGGTAAATCCATTTTTGAGAAAACGCACTTCAGCCTTTCCAACCACCACTTTTAGACCCAACTCCTTCTTTAACATGGCTGCACCGCCACTATGGTCGTAATGTGTATGCGTCAATATTAACCAGTGGGCATTTTTTTTCGTCTCAGCCTGCAGATCCACGATGGACTGAAGGACCGTTTCAACGTCATTTTGCCGACCTGAATCGACCACATATAATTGATCGGAGCTCTCCACCACAAACGCATTACTGCGTTCTTTCAGAAAATGATGAATCCGGTAGTCATTTGTCAACTCCAGTGTTTTCATACTGTATAAGGTAATAGGAGACACTATTTATGCCCTTAATTTAGAAAATATTCAGACCATATAAAAGGGATCTTGATTTTAGTTAAAATAATTAGTAAGTTATAGTTCCAAAACAATGAAGCTATGTTTAGGTTTGCCATTGAAACATATGAAGAATTAAGGGATGGTGTGGTCCGGAATTTTCAGGAACAGTTTAATTACATCACCCATCAGGCAGAAATTCCTGATACGATCGATATATCCGTCCATGAAATTCGCAAGAGTTTTAAACGCATTAGAGCCATCATGCGCCTAATACGCTGGGATATCGGAGAAGATTTGTACCATAGCGAAAATCGCAAATTCAGAGATCTATCGCGCTCCCTTTCCAATCTTCGGGATTATCACGTCATCATCTGTGATTTAGCCGAACGGTTTGAGTCCGAAGAACTCCTGATTCCCGAAAGCCGCTTTATCCAATTCATCAATCACCTGAATGATAAAAAGGAACTGGAATACCAACATCTGGTGGACAACAAAATACTGGAAAAAATTCAACGTGAACTGGACCAATCCTACCGCGATGTACAATTATACAACCTGAGTCGCCTGGGGCCACACACCATTGAGTTAGGCGTTAAACACATCTATCAGAATTGTCTGAACCACATTGAAAGAGCTCAACAGGAATTAACTGATAAATCCTTGCATAATTTGCGCAAATGCACCAAATATTTGTTGTATCAGATGCAATTGGTGGAGGAAGTGTGGCCGGATTATTTCAACAACTACTCCAAAGCATTAAAGGAAGCCACTGATTTAATCGGAGATGACCACAATCTGGTGGAAGAGATTAAAATTATAAAGTCCATGCCCGATGATTTATTACCTCTGGCTGACAAGAAACGATTAACCGACGTGCTGAATCTGGAACGTCAGCACCTGCATGAAGAAACCTGGCAATTGATGGGCAAGATTTTCACAGAGGACCCCGACTCCTTCATCAAACGGGTGAGTAGCTATTGGCTGCTGGGCCGGCAAACAGGATAAAAAAAGCGGGTATTCCCCGCTTTTTTTTATGGTCTTTCTTTTAATAATAAGGCCAACATTAAAGCCCGGTCGGCAAGACTGTGCCGCATGATGTATTCAGAGCGTTTCTGATCATACCCGCCAATGGGGCCAAACCCATCCAACTTCGGGCAACTATAAGTGATGTTACAGATATCCGATGAACTCCAACGGTGCTCCTTGGTGGTGCGCACATCAATGGTGGTTGATATGTTCCGGATGGCTTCCCACAAAGGCTCATTAGCTTCTGATTCCTGCATTGGCAAGCGCGACACACCACCTTCCATGTGACTCTTGAACAATTTCAATTGCTCCCTGGAAGACGTAGTCAGTTTCCGTATCTTCTTGTCAATGGCATCAAAATCATTCTTACAATTAAACCGAACGCTAATCTTAGCTGATCCGCCGGCATACCCTTTGAAGATATTGGACGTGAACTGTGTGTTGTGAGGTGCCACCACCAACTCCGGATTATTCTTAGATATTTCAATGATAGCGGATAATACCTTATAAAAATAAGCCGACACACTGGCCACGTTCTCCGCAGACGGATCCAACAGCTTAATATCGTAATTATAATGGGCCGATCCAGACCGGGAAGCCACAATACTGCCTTCGATATTACCCCCATGAAAACTTAATATGCGCGATGCCTTACGCGCTTTTTCATTCAATATAGTGCGCGAGAACTTTCCATTGATACTCGAATCCGTTGTGACCAAGATACCAATGCGCTGCTTTCGAAGCAACTTGCCATAGCGAAGAGCCTGCAAGGCCAGCAATGTGGTTACTACACCCCCTTTATTCTCCCAGACGCCTGTGCCGTATAATTTATGCTCCGTACTGAAATACGACTCCTGATCCGATAATTTCTGGACATCATCGATGTTCAAAAGCAAGAGCCAATCCACCTCAGCCTCAAACGAATTGGAGTAATAAAACATATTACCCACTTCATGCTGTGGAAATACTTCATTGGTAAAGCCTAATTGCGTCAGCTCGTGTTTAATCAGGTTATTACACCGGGTTAACCCATCCACATTGCGCACATAGGTATCCATGTTCACCATTTTTTCCAGCAAAGCTTCACCCTGTTCCTGGCGACTGCGAATAAAGGTGCGCATCCGGCTATGCAACGGCAACTTAATCTTCTTATCACCGGAAACCTGATCCAACTGGAACGAAGTACTGAAATAACGCACTGTGGCCACATCCAACATGCGGTTCACCAGCTTTGCAAAATCATAACCTGCTACTTTCGCAGCAGCCGGATAGGAACCCGAAACACCCAAACTGGCCATGGAGTTGATCTCCAGCAGATAGATGTTATTATTCTCATCCAATCGAATATCCACCCTGGCAAAATCTCTTAATCCTAAGGCATTGAAAGCATCCACACTGTACTTTTGCATGGCTTGCGCAAGCTCATCAGATAACTGAGCGGGACAAATTTTTCGTTTTGGCTTTTGTTTTTTGTCATCCACCGTTTGGATCGCATCCGGATCGCCTTCCAAATCAATTTCCAGAACCGGAAAGGTTTCCACCGGGTTGTTCCCCAGGATACCCACACAAAACTCACGGCCCCGGATGAACTGCTCTACTAACGCTTGCTGCTGAAACTCCGTCACAATAAAATGAACGGCTTCCTGCAGATCAGCTTCATTATAAACCACTTTCAGTCCAAAGGACACACTTTCCATTTTGGGCTTCACAATAACCGGGTAACGCACCCCGGAGAAATCATCCTGGGCCGAATTAAACACCCAGAAATCAGGAGTAGGCAAACCTTGATTTTGCCACACTATTTTTGTCATCACCTTATCCAACGCCAAGGCATGCCCCGAAGGATTGGATCCCACATACGGCAATCCTAACATCTCCAGCATGGAGGGAATGTGCGTATACCGGCTTTCGCCCTGAATCCCATAGGCCATGTTAAACACCATGCCCATCTGTTCACCATCCATCACGCGTGGCATGAAATGATGCAAACGCTCAATTATATACATATTGCCATCCAATACCCGCACATTATGACCGGCTTGCTCCAAGCACTCTGCCACATGACGAACATTCTTCTCAGAATAAAACTCCTTATTCTGCATGCCAAACGTATTAATTACTCCCGTTTGATCTTGATTGTAGATAATTGCTACCTTCATTTATCATTTAATTACACTAAAGACGACACATCTTTATACAAATTACTACTTATAAATCTTCGTTTAAGGACTCGCATCCTTAGTGACACCAAATTATTGCTGAGCTTTTTCAAGCATTTCGCCCCCCTTTTTCACAATCACATTCCGATAAGGGAAGGGGATTTCAATGCCCACCTGATCAAATCGTTTTTTTACATTGTAATTCATATCACATTGAATGAAAAACGCATCATCGGTATTAGCGGCCCACACATAAGCCCGGAGCAAGATAAAATATTCGCCCAGCGACACCACCCGGATGGCGACTTTGTGAGCCCCACTTTCCTTTTGCTCGTCCGTGCGTTTATCAAGCGTTAAGTCATGTCCTTCGGCCTCTTCCCGGATGATGGCAATGGCTTTGTCGATATCTGAATCATAGCCAATGCTAAACTCAATGTGCTTTCTAATTTTCTCATCGGCAATGGAACTATTGACAATGGTTTCCTCACTGATGATCCCATTGGGAATGATAATGCGTCGGTGCTCATAATTGCGAATCACAATGTGACGCAGGGTAATTTCCTCCACAATACCCTTGTATTGGGTGCCAATATAAATGGTATCTCCCACCCTGAAGGGGCGAAAGATCAATATAAAAATACCTCCGATAATATTGGCAAACGCCTTTTGAGCCGCAAAACCAATGATGGCCGCCAAAATTCCGGCACCGGCAAACAAAGCAGCCCCAATGTTTTTTAAACTGGGAACTTGTAAAACAATGTATACCACCGCAGCAGTATAGATGATGAAACCTGCCGAATTTTTAAGAAATGAAAAAGAAGTGGCATCTGCAGCCACCTTCTTGGCATAACGGGTAATGAACACTTTTATTAACCACCTGATCGAAGTGGATAACACAACTGCCACACCCAGCGTGATCAGTACTCTAAAAAATAAACGATACTCCTCCATTATCAATTATTAAACAATAGCTTAAACAGTTAAAAACTCCAAATAAATGAAACCTGTAAGATAAGGCATATTTTCAATTGTTACCGTTCAAACAGAGTCGTGCGCTTACTTTTTTTTTCCTTGCCACACCGCTTCCCAAAATCGTTCATTCGTTTACCAAAAAAGCTGCCACCGGAACATACCATTCCGCGGGAGATGATGCCTTACGACTTTGAAAAAACACCCGCCAATCGCACCTGGGCCGGTGAAATGATTGAGAATCCCTATGCCGGTGATGCCTCTGTTTTGCCAGAGGGGCAGCGTTTATTTGGCATCTATTGCACCAATTGCCATGGTGAAAATGGTGATGGGCAAGGGTTCCTGTATACGTCTAAAAAGTTTCCCTATCCGCCTGCTTCATTATTGTCGGATAAAATCAAAGGGAATCCGGATGGTGAAATTTTCTATGTGATTACCGTGGGATGGGGCGTTATGGGAGCGCATGGGGCCCAGGTTTTACCTGATGAGCGGTGGAAAATCATTACCTACATCCGATCGGTCTTACATGAACGCAAAATCGTATTGGAAGAAACAAAGTAATAGATAGACCTGGCTAAGGGGCCGTTACCCCGCTTCTATTGCGGATGAACAGGCTCAAATTGGTGGAGGACATCACCAGGTGGCCGGAGAAGGGCATGAAATTGCTGAAGAACCCGGGGAAATTACCGGAGAAACGGTACTAAATGGTGCCGAACTACTACAAATTGCCAGCGGGATGTAAAAAGATGTCAGAGAAGGGGTGGAAAATGCCGCGGGATAGTAAAATAAAGGGTTTCGCTTGATTAGTGGGGAATTCTTATTACGCAAATGCAAGGCGCTTTACGCAGATGGATCTCATCTATATTTTAGTGGATGAAATCGCTGTTGTTTTCTGCAGAAGGAGTTTTTTTACTGCTTGGGCACCTGGGCAGAATCGCTTTGCCGGATAGTCGGAAGGCTGGTTTCCTGTTGTTGGATGGCGATGGCATCTGGTGTTTTGATGCGGATGCCGTTTTTAAAGGACATGATAAAGGCATCTTGAAACCCCATTTGCCGGACGGTATTTAAAAATTCTGAGGCCTCGGTATAATCTACAAATTCTCCCAATGTAAATTGATGAATGCCATCATAAGTATCTTGTTTGATGCCCATCAGGTGGTCTTTATAGGGTTCCAGATCAATTCCGGTGTAGGCGCCAATCTGAATACTGAACAGAATGCCTTTGAAATCTTCTTTTCGAATGGCAGCAGGGTGCGCCGCATACACATACCGATCAATGGTGTCCTCTTGTGGCTTTTGACGCTCTAAGGAATCGATGATGGCTTGTCGCAATTGGGATATATCAGTGGCTGGTGTTTTTGTTTTAGCGGAAAGTTGAATGAGTCCTTTTATGAACAGAATGCTGATCAGAGCAACAAACGCGAAAATGGCGAAATACAGTGTGCGTCGGAGACTGCTGATTTTGTATGACTGGCGCCTTGAAATCGAGCGCAAACGTTGCACTTCTTTTTCCAATGCTTCGGACCGCATTTGATTTTTATGTTCGCCAAAAGTGTGTTCTGAAAATGACATTTCGTATTCGGAATTAAAGTTGCTACTAAATTAAGGGAAAATTATCGTATCTGTAGCAACAGGCTTACATTTTTCATACGTCAAAAATTTTCATGCGATGAGAAAATACGAAATTGGTGATTCACGGAAATTTTCCGGTAGGGTAGTATATTTACTAGATATTAATTGAAAAGAAAGTTTATAGGCGCACTTATATGAGGGGATGGTCATGGCGTAAATGCATCCGTAGGTCGATTATGTAATCAAATTTCCCTTTTTTAAAACCTCAATAATAGAAGGATAGGTGTTTGCTACGACATTTGCAGCTTGAACTGTGGTCAGCCATTCGGCATTTTTTATATTTTCTTCCAGTTGCGGTTTGAGTGCTTCATGGCCTTCATAATGCATCTCATACCACACCGTTTCTTTTAATATGGAAACGTCGTTCAGGCGGTATGTATGAAACGTCGAGATTAATTTTCGATTTATGGTGAGGTCATGGATGCCGCATTCCTCTTCCACTTCACGAATAGCTGTTTGCCGGATGCTTTCGCCTTTTTCACACTTGCCTTTGGGTAAATCATAAACACCCAGTCGATGAATCGCTAAAAATTGGCCTTTGTCGTTAAAAACAAGGCCGCCTGCCGCCCTCAGAAAGGTGAAACACAATTTCACTTCCCGCAGAATAAATTCGAGTTTTCGTCCATATATAAAACCTACTTGCAATTGTTCGTTTTGCTCAAATCGGTCGATGAATTGGGAAAGCTCTGCCTGAGTAGTATATTTGTGCAGTGCATTAAAATCAGGAAACAGATCACGCTCTATTTTATCAGTTAAAAAAAGAGTTCTGTCCTTGAAAAAAACTTTATACATTTGTGGTATGGAAAAATTAGCAGAAATTGTAGCCAAACAGTTGCTACAAATAAAGGCAATAAAATTGCAACCTGCAAACCCGTTTACCTGGGCGTCGGGTTGGATTTCTCCCATCTATTGCGACAATCGGAAGACGTTATCTTACCCGGAAGTTAGAAACTTCATTAAACTTCAATTTGCACGTTTAGTGCTTGAGAAGTACGGTGATGTGGATGTTATTGCGGGAGTGGCAACAGGTGCGATCGCCCAAGGTGCTCTGGTCGCAGATGCATTAGGAAAGCCCTTTGTTTATGTGCGTTCTGCACCTAAGGGCCATGGGTTGGAAAACCTCATTGAAGGGGATTTAAAACCAGGTCAGAAGGTGGTGGTGATCGAAGATCTGATCTCTACCGGTGGTAGTAGCTTGAAAGCTGTGGAAGCCATTCGTAACGGGGGATGTGAAGTCATGGGAATGATGGCTATCTTCACTTATGGATTCAATGTGGCTGCTGAAAGCTTTGCCAAAGCGAACGTGGAATTAACAACTTTAAGCTCTTATCAGGAGTTGATTGAGGTGGCGGTTAATTCAGGGGATGTGTCTTCGGATAATGTGGCCACTTTGGAAGAGTGGCGCAAGGATCCGGCCAGCTGGAAGAAATAATTGAGAGTGATTGATGATATATGAGCAGGTCTGAATGGACTTGCTCTTTTTTTTGTGTGAGATATGACAACGTTTGAAAGTTCCGTAAAAAAGATTGCCTCCCCGCAGGAGCGCATCTATAATTTTCTTTCCGATTTCAATCATTTTGGCGAAGTGATTCCTAAAGATAAAATTACCAATTGGCAGTCCGATGGGGACAGTTGCCGTTTTACAGTGGATCCGCTGGGTGAAGTAGGACTTCGGATTGTGGAGAAGGAAGCCTCTAAAACCATTAAGTTTACGGGTGAGGGAAAAGTGCCGTTTAATTTCTTTTTGTGGATTCAACTAAAAGAAGCGGGCGAAAATGACACTCGGATGAAATTAACCATCAAAGCGGATATGAATCCAATGGTAAAAATGATGGCTAGTAATCCGGTGAAAAAATTCCTGGAAACTTTGGCTGATGGCATTGCAGCGCATCAATACTAGTAGTGCTGTTGAGATTTAAAGTGCAGCGCGAACCAACTGATGCCTATGGTATGAAGGGTATGAGTCCATTCTCTAAATAAGGAACTCCACTTCTTTAAAAGCGTATTGGCGCTCTTGGCCCTCCACATCAAGCAGCGTTAAAATCCCATCGGGATTCACTTTGCTAAGCGTCGCCAAAAAAGGACCGTTTTGATCTTTGTAGGAATGCGTCCCTGTCTTTCTGTAGAGCTGTTGAAAATAACGTTCATCAATCGCCGTGAAAAGTCCTTCCTGCAGTATACGATAACGGGAAATAAGGGCTTCGACAAGTTGTTTGAGCAAGCTTTCCAGATTGTACGATAAACCGGTTATTTGCTTTAAGGAGATGGGATTCGGCGCATCGGAAAGGAAGTCGCACTGGTTGACATTCAGCCCAATCCCGATCACTGTTGAATCCATTTGTGCGCCCGTTAAGGAGCTTTCGATGAGGATACCGGCTATCTTTTTATCGTTAATATAAATGTCGTTGGGCCATTTGATGGTGGCCTGAATGTGATGCAAGTGCAAAACATCGATAATGGCCAGGGATACAATTTTTGATAAGTAAAACTGTAAGTGTGGCTCCAGAAAAGAGGGGCGTAATAAAACACTAAAAGTCAGGTTGGCGCCCTTCTCGCTTTCCCATGAATTGCCCTGCTGACCCCGGCCCGCTGTCTGATGTTCAGTGACAACCATTGAAAACTCAGCCAGTTTTTTGGTCTTGATCTGATTCTTCAACTCAGTATTGGTGGATGGAGTTTCGTCTAAGATCATCACGGTCGGTGATTCATTGTAATGCGCCATGTTTTCAGGTTTTGTGCTAAAATGTCAGGATGACAGGTCCTCCCTTTCAATTGGCAAAAATAGATGATTATATCTATCTAAAAGTAGTATCTTTGAGCAAAAATAGCGTTATTCTTTGTTTTTTTGGAAATGCCAAATGAGGATGAAAATAGCGTTATGTGTGGATTTTATTGATAATCTGCACCAATATTATTTGATGACGCGAAAAGTAAAAATTAAGAATGAAAGAAGAAGTATACTCGCCAAAACAATTAGCTGATGCCGTTGTTGAAGGATTACAGGAAAAGAAAGGCACAGATATTGTAATCCTTGATCTTACCGAATTAGACAATACAATATGTCAATATTTTGTTATTTGCAGTGGAGAAAGTAACACACATGTGGACTCTGTGGCTGAATCGGTCGATAAATACGTTCGGGAAAAGCTGGGGGAAAGGCCCAACCATACGGAAGGACGAGAGAATGCGCAATGGATTTTACTGGATTATTTTGATGTCGTTGTACATGTATTCCAACGAAGTGAAAGAGCGTTCTATAATCTGGAAGCGTTATGGGCTGATGCCAAACGAACCAATATAGAAAACTTGTTTTAATATTTTAGGCTAAAAACAGATGGCAAACGAAAAACCAAATATGCCTGGGGGCGAGAGTAACAAACCCAAACTTCCAAAGTTCAATTTGTATTGGGCTTATGCTTTAATTGCCGCCGCACTTATTGCTGTCAGTACATTTGATTTTGGACAAGGTCCGCATAGTATTTCTTATACGCAGTTTAAGGAACGGCTTTTGAAAGAAGGTGACATCGAAAAAATTACCGTTATTCGAAACGAGGGTGTTGCTGAAATAACCATTAAAACTGATCAGTTAGATAAGTATAAAGACTTAATCAAAGAAAGCTTTAACGGACCTCAGGAAGGCGGACCACATTTTAAGGTGAAGTATTTGTCTGAGGAAGATTTTATTCGTCACATCGAAGCGGCGCAAAAAGAGACCGGCAATAACTTTGATTATACCAATGAAGATCGCACTAATTTCTTTGGTGACTTTTTTGCCTACATGTGGCCTTTGCTGTTCATCGTGGTGTTGTGGATTTTCATCTTTCGTCGTATGGGCGGACAAGGTGGCGGTGGTGGTGCCGGTAATATTTTCAATGTAGGTAAATCACGGGCTAAAATGTTTGATAAGGAATCCAGCATTAATGTCAATTTTACCGACGTTGCCGGATTAGTAGAAGCGAAAGTGGAATTGGAAGAGATTGTAGAGTTTCTGAAAAGACCTGAAAAATATACACAACTGGGAGGTAAGATCCCTAAAGGAGCCCTATTAGTAGGGCCTCCAGGAACAGGTAAAACCCTATTGGCAAAAGCGGTGGCGGGGGAAGCGAATGTCCCTTTCTTCAGCATGTCTGGTTCTGATTTCGTAGAGATGTTTGTGGGAGTAGGTGCCAGCCGGGTACGTGACTTATTTAAGAAAGCCAAAGAAAAAGCTCCTTGTATCATTTTCATCGATGAGATTGATGCCATTGGTCGGGCCCGAGGCAAAAGTCCTAATATGGGTGCCAACGATGAGCGTGAGAATACCTTGAACCAGTTGCTGACCGAGATGGATGGTTTTGCGACCAACAGTGGGGTTATTATTTTAGCAGCGACTAACCGTGCGGATATTCTGGATCGCGCGTTGATGCGTGCCGGTCGTTTCGATCGTCAGATTCATGTGGAATTACCAGACTTGATTGAGCGTAAGGCCATCTTTGAAGTACATTTACGTCCGTTGCGCTTGGCTGAAGATGTGAAGAGCGACTTCCTGGCCAAACAAACACCTGGTTTTTCAGGTGCCGATATCGCCAATGTGTGTAATGAAGCGGCTTTGATTGCTGCACGTAAGGATAAAAAGATCGTTGAGAAAGATGATTTTCTGGATGCTGTTGATCGGATTGTGGGTGGTTTGGAAAAGAAAAATAAAATCATATCGCATGATGAGCGTAAAGCGGTAGCTTATCACGAAGCTGGGCACGCCGCCATTAGCTGGTTGCTGGAACACGCGCATCCCTTGGTGAAAGTCACCATTGTGCCGCGTGGAAAAGCCTTGGGTGCTGCCTGGTATTTGCCGGAAGAACGTCAGTTAACAACGACACAGCAAATACTGGATGAAATGTGTTCGGCTTTGGGTGGACGTGCGGCTGAAGAGATTATGTTTGGACGTATTAGTACCGGTGCTTTAAATGATTTGGAGAAAGTCACAAAACAGGCCTATGCTATGGTTTCATTCTTTGGCATGAGTCCGGCAGTGGGGAATGTTAGTTTCTATGATTCATCAGGTCAATCGGAATACTCATTCAATAAGCCGTACAGTGAAAAAACGGCTGAGTTGATTGACAAAGAAGTTACCCGCATCATTGATGAGCAGTATCAGCGGGCCAAGAAGATATTGGTTGAGAATCATGAGAAGCACTCTGTTTTAGCTGAGCGTCTTTTAGAAAAAGAAGTTATTTTCAGTGAAGATCTGGAGAAGATTTTTGGGAAGCGACTTTTTACAGGTCATTTCATTCAGGAAGAAAATGGAAACGGAGAAAATCAGCCAGATGTAAAATTTGAAGATACTGATGCCTCTTCAACTCCTTTGCAGGAAGAGAATAATGACTAATAAGTCATTTAATGAATATACAAATGTATGTAGCATCGACTATTTAAGATGTTGAAAAAGCATTTGATAAATGATACAACGGGCCGATTCCAGAAATGGATCGGTCCGTTGTTCTTTTATAGGGGAGTATCATCTTCTTCAGAAGATGATACGATTTGTTGATTTTATATATTGAAGGGATATATTAACTTTGCAAACTAAAGCTGATCAATGAAGAATTTAATTCAACGTACGCTTACCGGCGTTTTATTTATCATTACCATCATCGGATCCATTTTGTTTGATCCTATTGTATTCTTTGGTGTTTGCCTGTTGGTTGCCATCCTGGGTATGATGGAATTGAAGAAAATGTTGGAACGTAAGTATGATAAAGTTAATTTGTTGGCGTCCTTGCTACTGGGGTTATCGTTTCAGATTTTAGTCTTTTTAAATACCCAGGGCCTTATTACAGCGAAGTGGTACGTACTATTGATGCCTTTAGTCTGGTTGCCTTTTGTTCATGAGCTGTTTAAGGGAGGAGAACATCCATTTCAGCGCATTGCACTTACTTTACTGGTGCCGGTGTATGTGTCATTACCACTTACTTTTCTATATTTGTTTGGTTGTGCCAATGGCGAATTCAACAGTGCTTTGTTGCTTGGCTTCTTTGCGCTGGTATGGTGTAATGATACGGGAGCCTATGTGGTTGGGGTCAGTATCGGCAAGCATAAATTGTATGAGCGGATATCACCCAAAAAAACATGGGAAGGATTTATTGGCGGGATATTATTTACATTTGCAGCCGCTTGGATCATTTATATGCTAACGGATATTTCTCAGTTGTGGGTTTGGTTGTTAGCCGGGATCGTGGTTTCAGTGTTTGGAACCATCGGTGATTTGGTGGAATCCATGCTGAAACGCAATGTCGACATTAAGGATTCCGGATCCATTTTGCCAGGACATGGGGGAGTATTAGATCGCTTTGATGCAGTGTTGTTTTCTGCTCCCATGGTATATGCCTTATTTGTTTTATTTGGATAAATTATAAGCTATAAATATGACAATTCATAAAGAAGGGTATGGTACCCTAATCCTTGTGCTAACAGTTTTGCTTGCGCTTAATGCAGGTATTTATTTTCTAACCAACATCGATGTGGTGCAGTTCACAGTACTTGCGTCTGCCATCTTTTTCTTTGTGGTTTTGAATTTTTTTCGGAGTCCTAAGCGCGAGGCTCTCATTCAAGATGGCGCCATTGTTTGTCCGGCTGATGGTAAAGTGGTCGTGATAGAAGAAGTGGAGGAGACGGAGTATCTAAAAACGCGATGTATCCAAGTATCTGTTTTTATGAGTCCTTTTAACGTTCATATCAATTGGTACCCCATTAAAGGGATTGTAAAGTATTTTCGTCATCATAATGGCCGTTTTCAAGCTGCTTATTTGCCTAAGTCATCCACTGAAAACGAACGTACAACCGTTGTTTTAGAAAATAAAAAAGGTACGCAAATCTTATTGAGACAAGTCGCTGGTGCATTAGCCCGTAGAATCGTATGTTATGCCAAAGAGGAAACAGGAATTAATCAGGGGCAGGAGATGGGATTCATCAAATTTGGCTCAAGGGTGGATCTCTATTTACCTCTCGGGACGCGTATTGATGTAGAGCTGGAGCAAAAGGTAAGAGGTCGCCAAACCATTATTGGTTGGTTGAAAGACTAAGACTCTCATTATATCATCATAAATATAGCGCTGCTTCCTTTGGGAGTAGCGTTTTTTATTAGTGCTGTAATTCTATCATTATCGTTTTTGAATTTCAAAACTTATTGTTTAGTTTTGCAATGAATTTAAAATAGAAACGCCGGAAAACCGCCCCATACGTTACCGCTAGGATAATGGCTTGGGAACAAATAATCTAAATTACATATAATGTAGAAGAAATTTAGCTGAAATGCTTTTTGTTGGGTTAAATGTATCCAGTAACTAGTCGCAAAGTAATCTTCTACATAATCAATTTATCTCGTATATCATTTCATGAGGTTGAATTGTTGTAATTGGATTATTTGTAAGTTTAATGTGTATCCGGCAATTGCATAGTGATCTTTTTTCTACATACTATTTTCTTATAATCTTTTTCAAGCAACAATTACCTCATGAGTTTACACTCAAAAGGAATTAGCATGCTTATTAATAAAGAAGAAAGAGAGATTCTAAGTGATCTCTTTCAGATCATAAAATTACAAGGAAGAAACGAGTTTATCTCATTGGATAATAAGGTTAAGATTGAGCAGATCATTGCGTATCTGGAGATCCTGCACGCTGAGTTGCGTAAAGTTTCCCAAAAGAGAAAAATTATTTTGGTTGACAGCGGGGCAGGAAATTGCTACCTGAGTTTTTTGATTTATTATTACTATCAAACCATTGGGAAACGCGACGTAGAAATTCATTGCATTGATTACAATGAGCGGTTGATGAATAACAATCGTGAATTGGCCAGACGGTTGAATTTCGAGCACATGCATTTTTATGGTTGTGACATCAATGATTTCTGCATGGATCAAAAGGTAGACGTGGTGTATTCACTACATGCCTGTGATACCGCTACGGATAAAACCATGTATTTGGGGGTGCGGCATCAGGCGCGTATTGTGCTCTCGGTATCGTGTTGCCAGAATACCATTACCATGAAAAATCAGCGATTGAAAGCTGTGTTGCGCCACAAGGCTTTTCGTGACAAAACCATTATGATGATCTCAGATTCGTTGCGTGGACTACTTATGGAGCAGCAAGGTTATAAAGTAGATGTTTTTGATTTTGTGTCTTCTCGTTATACAGAGAAGAACACGATGATCCGGTCCATTCGCACGAATTTCAAAAAGCACCTGGATGCTAAGGAGGAATATCGTATCGTTAGTGAGGAGTTTAGAATGCATCCCCATTTGGAAGAATTACTGGCCAATGAGCCGGTAAGAAAGGAATTGATTGCTCCTGCAGCCGAAGTAGCGGTGTAGTTGTTACAAAATCTAATTAGGCAATTCAGGCTGTAAAGTGAAGAAGAATGATTTGAGCTCTTCTTCACTTACTTCCTTTTTTTAATATATGTTCAAGTCAACCGAAGCTAATTATTCTTCTTAGCTCACAACCAAATACTTTGCTTATTGTTATAAAAGATGACTTAAAAGGTTTTGTCGGTAAAACTTTTAGAGTTGAGGAATGCTTTGTGTGGCGAGGGTGCTGAAAATAGTTATAGAGGAGTATTGAGTATTTAATTACTTTTTTATATTTTAACAAATTGAAACGCCAAACCAATCTATGAAACGCCTTTTAACCATCATCTTATTTGGAATCTTTTATCTAATTGGGAATGCTCAGAATCCCGATAAGATTGGGATTGTAGAGCATTTGGATACGCTCATTCCAGGGGATGTAGTGCTGTTTGATATTCATGGGGATTCCATCCTACTTGCCGATGTCATCAATAAACCAACCGTACTGAATTTTGTGTATTACCGCTGCCCGGGTATCTGCACTCCTTTGATGGACGGTATAGCCGAGGTAGTGAATAGTTCAGACCTTAAATTGGGAACGGATTATCAAATCGTCACCATTAGTTTTGACTATACTGAAACATCGGATCTGGCGTTGAAGAAGCGCAATAATTATTCCATGCTAGTGGAGAAAGAAGGCCTCGAAAAGGGCTGGTTGTTCTTTACAGCTGATAGTTTGAATGTGGCCCGGTTAACTCATGCCACCGGCTTTAGTTATAAGCGAACCGGCACCGACTTTATTCACACTGCAGGATTAATCTTATTGAGTCCTGAAGGTAAAATCACCCGTTATCTCATTGGTACTTATTTTTTACCATTTGAATTTAAGCTGGCTGTTATTGAAGCCTCCAAAGGCATACCAGGGCCAACAGTAAATCGCATTCTGCAATTTTGTTACAGTTACGATCCAGTCGGCCAGGGTTATGTGTTGAACATTACGAAGGTGGCAGGTATCTTAATTTTATTCATCGGTATTCTGGTATTTGTTGTCTTAACCGTGAAACCGCGACAAAAGAAAACCTAATCGATACGAACCAATCCTTTATCCTATGTCAAACCAACAAACGGAAAAGAAACAGCTCAGTTTCAGAGATGAGCCGGGAAGGCATAAGGGCATTTTTGCCTGGATCTTATCCACCGATCACAAACGCATTGGTTTATTATACCTTTTTTCCATTGTCAGTTTTTTTCTAACAGGTGTCCTGTTAGGGCTGGCCATGAAATTAGAATTGTTAGCGCCAGGTAAAACAGTAATGGATCCGCAAGCTTACAATGCCATTTTCACCTTGCATGGGGTGATCATGATATTTTTAGTGGTGGTGCCCGGATTACCGGCTATTTTCGGAAATTTCCTGTTACCCATTATGATTGGAGCCAAAGACGTGGCGTTTCCCAAACTCAACCTGTTGTCCTGGTGGATTTATGTCATTGGAGCAGGCGTGGCCCTTTCGTCCTTATTCATGAGTGGGGGGCCTCCGGATACTGGCTGGACCTTCTATGCGCCCTATAGTTTTAAAACCACCACGAACATGTTACCTGCGGTCATTGGGGCATTTATCTTAGGTTTTTCCTCCATCCTAACGGGCATTAATTTCATAGTCACCATTCATCGCATGCGGGCTCCCGGCATGACCTGGTTCCGCATGCCATTGTTTCCCTGGACACTCTATGGAACCGGTTGGATTCAAATATTAGCCACTCCTATTATTGGTATTACTTTATTGATGATTGTGGGTGAACGGGTGTTACAAATTGGATTTTTTGATCCGGCCTTGGGCGGCGATCCCATCTTGTATCAACATCTCTTCTGGATTTATTCCCATCCGGCGGTTTACATTATGATTTTACCCGCCATGGGCGTGATCTCCGAGATCATTCCAACTTTTGCCAATAAATCAATTTTCGGTTATAAAGCCATCGTGATCTCCACATTGGCCATTGCCTTTGTGGGGTATTTTGTGTGGGGCCACCATATGTTTACGTCCGGCATGAGTGGTACGGCGCTCTATACCTTTTCCATTCTCACTTTTTTAGTGGCCATCCCCAGTGCCATCAAAGTGTTTAATTGGGTTGCCACCTTGCACAAGGCCTCCATCCAATTAGAACCGCCCTTTTACTGGGCCGCGTCTTTCTTATTTATCTTTATGATTGGTGGATTATCCGGTCTGGCTTTAGGAGCATTGGCTACCAATGTACATTTGCACGATACAGCTTTTGTGGTGGCGCATTTTCATTTCATCGTCTTTGGAGGGGTGGGATTTGCCTTTATGGGGGCGATTCATTATTGGTTTCCGAAAATTTGGGGACGTATGTATGATAAAGGCATAGCCCTGACGGGGTGGGTCTTTTTTTTCATTGGTTTCTGTACCTTGTATTTGCCCATGTTTTTCTTGGGGATGGCCGGCATGCCCCGCCGCTATTATGACTATGTGGAAATATTCCATGGGCCTAATGTGATTTCCACCATAGGTTCCTGGGTGATGGTGACCGGCTTGATTATTATACTGGTGAATTTGGTTCGGGCTGCTTATGTAGGACCCAAAGCACTTGATAATCCTTGGGGAGGACGCACCCTTGAATGGCAAATAGCCTCGCCCCCCACGCTTGAAAATTTTGATGAGATACCGGTTGTAACAAAAAGTCCATACGATTACAGATAAATTTCTAACACTATGAGTTTAAGTATTTCGATTCCAAACCCACTTCTCCATCGCGACGATGAAGCCTCTAAATTGGGGATGTGGTTATTTATTTTTACAGAGCTGCTCCTTTTTTCGGGGCTGTTTATTGTGTATGCCGTTTACCGTTACCTCAACCCGGTGGCATTTCATTTAGCGGCTGAAGAATTAAGTGTGACAGTGGGTACCTTAAATACCATTATTCTATTGATGAGCAGTGCCACCATGGCCATGGCTTCTACTGCCATCCGGCGGGGCAATAAGCAGCTCACCTTACTTTTATTACTCACTACTTTGTTTTTTGCCTTTATGTTTATGGTCAATAAATATTTTGAGTGGAAGGGTAAAATTGACCATGGCCTTTTTCCTGGCAGTATGGACTTGTGGCAACTAGGTCAAGGGGATGTGCTGTTTTTTGGCCTCTATTATTTCATGACGGGTTTGCATGCCTTGCACATTATAGTTGGATTTGTTTTGATTACCATTGTGACCTATCGGGTGAATGATAACAGTTTGTCGGCCAAAAATCCGGTTCTATTGGATAACTCAGGACTTTACTGGCACTTGGTGGATTTGATCTGGATATTCCTGTTTCCCTTGTTTTATCTGATTACCTGAGGTGTAAACAAGGGATAAGTGTCTAATTAAATAATTGATGACATGGAAAAAAAACAAAGCGCGCACGTTGTTCCGCATAAAATGTATGGACTCATATTGTTGGTGCTGATCTGCCTGACTTTTATGTCGGTGGCAGTAACCAGTATTGAGCTGGCTAGTTTGACGGTTTTTATTGCCCTAAGTATAGCGGCCGTTAAAGGTATCCTGGTCCTCACTTTTTTCATGCACCTGAAATTTGATAATTTGATACTGCGAATTATGGTGGCTGCTATCTTCCTGCTTTTGGGTTTGGTGATGTTTGTAACGTTTCTGGATTATAACTACAGATAAATCATGGAGGAAAATATTACAGCAAAGGCTTCGAATTTTGTTGATCAGGTAGATGCTACTTTTGTTCTGATCTTTGGTGTGGCGCTATTTTTTTTAGTGGTCATTACCATTGTCATGGTTGTTTTTATTATCCGATACCGGAAAAGTAAGCATCCTGAAGCTTCCCAAATCGAAGGAAGTACTTCCCTGGAGATCATCTGGACAGTGATCCCCACCATCATTGTGATACTCATGTTTCAATATGGGTGGAGTGGTTGGAAATGGCAAACCGATCCTCCGGCAGATGCCTTTCAAATTAAGAGCATTGCCCGCATGTGGAGTTTTGTCTTTCAGTATGAGAATGGACGCATGACCGATACCCTCTATGTGCCCCTTGGGGAGCCGGTGGAAATTAATTTGGTGGCGCAGGATGTGATTCACAGCATGTACATCCCCGCATTCCGCATCAAAAAGGACATGGTACCCGGCAAGAAAGGAAGCATCTGGTTTGAGGCTGGTAAAGCAGGAGAGTACCATGTGTTTTGTGCTGAATATTGTGGTTTACGCCATTCCTACATGAATACGGCGGTGGTGGTGTTGCCAAAGGATCAGTTTGAAAGCTGGTATGTGGATACCTCACTCGTGGTGCCGCCATCGGTTGAAGTGGGTAAGCGTTTGGCGGGTTTAGCCGTGACCCGCAAGTATGGCTGCAATGCCTGCCATACCACCGATGGATCCAAGTTGGTGGGGCCCTCCTACAAAGGTTTGTGGGGTAGTACGCAAGTCGTTCTGACAGCGGGAGAAGAGCGCGAAGTAACGGTCGATTCGGCCTACGTGCGGCAATCGATTTACGAACCGGCTGCTGATGTGGTGAAAGGCTATGCTACCGGTTTAATGCTCTCCTATAAAGATCAGGTCACCGATGAAGAACTGAGTCAACTGATCGACTACTTCAAAGCATTGGAGAAATAACGAATCACTATGAAGCAGGCCATCTGGAAATACATCAGCACGTTTGGGAAGTTTTCCATTTCCCTGCCCATCGCGCTGACGACCTATACCGGATTCATTCTTTTTGAACAACAATTGTCTTATCAAGGCTTATGGGCTTCCCTGGGAATCTTTTTTTTGTCTGCTGGTGCTTCGGCGTTGAACCAGGTGCAGGAGCTGAAGTGGGACCGGCTCATGACGCGGACTTCGCAACGACCACTACCGGTTCAGGTATTTACCCGTTTGATGGCCTTGCTCATTTTAGGAATATTTCTGGTAGCCGGTACCCTATGCCTTTATCCCTTTGGAGGGAGTGCTCTCTTTTGGGGGTGGATGGGCGTGCTATGCTATAATGGTATCTATACGCCTTTGAAACGTTGGTCGGCATTTTCCATTTTTCCGGGAGCCATTGTGGGCGCCATTCCACCCATCGTGGGTTGGGTGGCGGCTGGTGGATCGGTCATGGATGTACGCTTGCATTTTTTAGCCTTGTTTTTCTTTTTGGGGCAGATGCCGCACTTCTGGTTGTTGGTCCTCAAATATGGAGAGGAATATAGAATGGCTGGTTTTCCCACCATCACCAGTGTCATGTCAAAGAACCGCATCAATCAAATTAACCTGGTTTGGTTTCTGGCCACGTTCTTGAGTGTACTGCTTTTACCGGTATTTGAGTTGATACACCATTTGTGGTTGAGTTGGATGGTGGTTTTATCAGCCTTATTTATGATGGGTTGGTCACTGCGGATGACCTATAAATTACTGATGGATCACAGCCCCATTCGTTTGAAACAGACGTTTATTCAATTCAATACCTTTTATTTATGGGTGATGGTATTGATGTTTTTGGATCAGGTTCTTTGAGGCAGAAAATTTTATAAATCCATTTTAACATGAAAAAAATAGGGATTCTTTTCACATTATGGGCTGTTGTTCTTGCTTGCCAGACTAAAGTAAAGAATGAAAATCAAACTCTCTCATCGGATGTTAATGCCGTAAGCCTGGAATTAAAAGTGGATGGGATGACTTGTGAGGGCTGTGAACGGACCATTGAGAAAGGCCTGAAAATGGAGAAGGGTGTATTCTCCGTGATTGCCGATCATGAAAGCGGATCAGCTATCATCACGGTGGATACTTCCATCATGCACCGCTCACAGATCATTACTGCCATTGAAGAATTGGGTTATTCAGCGCAGTGATTTTTCTGCGTCAACAAACCCCTTGTTAGCGTATCCAGCGCAGTTGCTAATCTTTAAACAAGAGCAGAAATAGTTGCGGGATTGATTGTCAGTGCAAAAACAAGTGTGGTTTAGGTTGCGGGCCTAATTGTCCGCGTAAAAACAAAAGCGCTTAAGGTCGCCGGGTGAGTTGTTAGCGCAAAAACAAGAGCGGTTAAGCTTGCGGGCATAATTGTCAACGTAAAAACGCGAGCGGTTAAGGTTGCCGGATTAGTTGTCAACATAAAAACAAGAGGGGCTTGCCTTACCCGTTGAGAAAACATGGTGAAATAATCAGCTGTTTACAGTCGGACTCTAAATGAGTCGAGTCAAGGCCTGCCATCGGGACGTATAGCCGTGATTTTTTTTGTTAGAATGGCGAGGTTGCATCCTTTGTAAGGTTTAATTCGCAGGCACCTTGAATTCTTCATTTTGTTGTCTTAACTTGAATAACACACATTTGAAGCGAACTTATGCAACATCTCAAGTACTTCGAAAACAATGCCACTGCTGTCATTACGTTTTCCCGACCCCATGCATTAAATGCCCTCAACAGCCAGGTGTTTACTGAACTCAATGTTTTATTGGAGCAATTGGAGCACTCTGAGAAAATCCAGGTACTCATCTTAACCGGTGAAGGCAAAGCCTTTGTGGCAGGGGCTGATATTGCAGAGATGAAAGGTAAGAGTTCAACGGAAGCTGCTATTTTTTCCCGTGTGGGACATCAAACCTTCAGTCGGCTGGAACAATTACCCCAGGTGGTGATGGGAGCTGTGAATGGATTTGCCCTGGGGGGTGGATTGGAATTGGCGCTGGCTTGTGATTTTCTGCTGGCTTCCGATAAGGCTAAGTTCAGCGCACCGGAAATAAATCTGGGCCTCATTCCTGGTTTTTGTGGAACCTGGCGTTTGCCCCGTGCCATTGGCTTGAACAACGCCCGTTATTTCCTGATGACAGCCGCCATGTTTGAAGCGTCGGAGGCACATCGCATGGGACTGGTTCAACAAGTATATCCTGCCACGGAGTTAATGAATGAGGCCTTGAAAACTGCGGAGTTAATTGCTGCCAAAGGGCCCAGTGCCATCAAAGCACTCAAGCGGGTCGTACAGGCCGGGCAGGAGAGAGGACTCAAGGCCGGATGTGACCGGGAGACCGAGGAGTTTGCCCATCTCTTTAACGGCGAAGCACAAGAAGGGATGGTGGCTTTCCTGGAAAAACGGCCCCCCCTATGGTGATGCCTTTACTTTTCCCTTTCAGCTTATGCCTTCATCCATTTCCCATTAACCTTTTTACTTTATAATAAAACCTCATACCATGATCAATTTGGAACGATTTCAACACATTAGCGTATTGGGTGCTGCCGGTAAGATGGGCAGTGGTATTTTGTTGCTCAATGTGTTACATGCGGCAAAGATGAAACACCTGCCCCAGTTTGCCGGTAAGACTTTTGTCATTCATGCCATTGATCAATCCTATGATCAACTGGATCAATTGAATACTTATCTTAAAGTACAGGTTCAAAAGTGGGCTGAATCCAACATCGTGTGGTTGCGCAAAGCCTTTAACAATCGGCCGCATCTCATCGATAACAAAGATGTGATTGAAACTTTTGTGTTCGAGGCTTTGGCGTTGGTGAAGCCCGCCATTTCCAGGGAGGCCGCCTACCAATCGACCTTGATTTTTGAAGCCATTGTGGAAAATGAATCCATTAAGGCAGAGGTGCTCCGCGATATTAAATCCCATAATCCCAATGACCCCTGGTTTTTAACCAACACCAGTTCCATTCCCATTCATGTGTTGGACGAGAAAGCTGAATTGGGTGGTAACATCATCGGGTGTCATTTTTATAACCCTCCCGCGGTGCAAAAGCTCATAGAAGTGATTGAAACAAAGAATGGAAATCCGGATTTGCTGCGCCTGGTGAATGGTTTTGGAAAGGAGATGCACAAAACGGTAGTACCCTCTAATGATGTGGCCGGGTTTATCGGCAATGGCTTTTTTATGCGTGACATCTTGTATGCCGGTCAATTGGTGAACCGCCTTATGCCGGAACTGTACTTAACGGATGCCATTGTGGCCGTGGACATTATTACACGCGACCTTTTGGTGCGTCCCATGGGTATTTTTCAACTCATCGATTATGTGGGAATCGATGTGTGCCAGTTTATCCTGAAGGTGATGAGCGAGCATCTGGATAAGGAATGGAGTAGCCCCTTATTGAATGATTGGTTGTTGAAGGGCGTAAAAGGCGGACAGCAGGCTGATGGGTCTCAAAAGGATGGAATTTTCAAATATGTGAATGGACAGGCCGTTTCAATATTTGATTCTAATTTGGGGAAATACATTGACATGGTACCAATTCATGAAAAAGTATATGAATACCTCGATGTTCATGCCAAGGGATATACCTGGAAGCAATTAAGCCGGTCCAAATATACCCAACAGCATTTGGATGAGTTTTTTACGCAACTATTAGCAGAGACCAGTCCGGGTGGGCTCCTGACGCAGGAATACATGAAAATGATGAAACAGATGGCCTTGCAATTGGTCGATGAGGGGGTTGCCCCGTCAACTGATGCGGTCAATACGGTCATGCAACAGGGGTTTTATCATTTGTACGGACCCGTTAATAATTACCTCTAAAAATGGGATTTATGCAAAAGCGATTGTTTCTGGTAGCCGGATATAATACCGTATCGTTAGGTCGGGGACGGAAGGAATTTCATCCCCTCAAGGAGCGGCCGGGGATTGATTTTTATATGACAGAAGCCGGTAAAGCCACGCTTCGTCAAATTGGGGGTGGACAACAGGTAGATGAAAGTGTGGTGGGGAATTTTATGGCGTCGCGTTTTAATAATCAAGCTCATTTGGGGGCTTTTATGCCATCGATAGATGAGGCCCTACGTTTTAAACCCGCCGTGCGGGTCGAAGGCGCATGTGCCTCCGGCGGATTGGCCATGGTAACCGGCATTAAATCCGTCTTGTCGGGAGCTGCGGAAGTGGTTTTGGTTTTGGGAGTGGAAGTGCAGAACAGTGTCAATTCTTTGTATGGGGCCGATCATCTTTCACTGGCCGGTTGGCGTGAAAAACGCAAAGAAGGCCATGCTTATTTTTTTCCAGGTGAGTTCAGTGACCGGGCCGGTGAATATGCCAAGGCCTATGGGGAGACCTATACCCGGGAGGGCATGGCCAGATGGTATGCCAACTGCATTGAAAATGCACGTTTGTGTCCCACCGCACAGGAGTATGAGAATGCCAATCCGGAACTGATAGAAACCGGCATGACTCCCCCTAATCCCAATAAATTTGTGGACCATCTGAATGTATTTGATTGCTCTAAAATATCCGATGGTGCGTCGGCCATTGCAGTGGTTTCTGAAGAAGGACTGAAGTGCGTAGGGATTCCATTGACGGAAGCAGTGGAGATTGTGGGTTTTGGACAGGCGGAGGATGACCTTACCAAAGCTCCGGACGATCCTTTGGTGCTTTCGGCTACCCAGGTAGCTGTTGAAAAAGCTTTGGAGATGGCAGGGATCACTTCTCAGCAACTGGCTACAGTGGAAACACACGATTGCTTCACCATTGCTGGTCTGATGGCCGTGGAAGCCATTGGTTTTGCAGAAAAAGGAAAGGGCGCTCAATTTGTGGCGGAGGGCCATACCTCCAGAACAGGTCGGATTCCATTCAATACCACCGGGGGACTCATCGGTTGGGGGCATCCCACCGGGGCAACGGGGGTGCATCAATGTGTCACCATCTGGCAACAATTAACGGGAAAGGCCGGTGAGGCCCAAATCAATATTCCAGCCGATAAACCCTATGGTTTGACGGTTAATATGGGTGGAAATGATAAAACAGTAGTGTCCCTGGTATTAAAAAAGTGTCCCTGAGATCTGCCTAGTGGTTTTCATATCAGCACCTAGAATGAAAAAGTAGATCCAGTTTCAATGCATCAGGCACACATCACAATGCACTAAAAACCTAAAATATGAATTTTCAATTTACAGAAGAGCAATTGATGATCCGGCAAGCTGCCCGTGATTATGCCCAAAGAGAGTTAATTCAGGATGTGATTGAAAGAGATGAGAAAGCCATATATCCCACCCGGCACGTCCATACCTTGGCAGAGTTGGGCTTTTTAGGCATGCTGGTCGCACCGGAGTATGATGGTGGGGGGATGGATACAGTGTCCTATGTATTGGCCATGGAAGAATTATCCAAGGTGGATTCATCGGTGGGGGTTATTATTTCGGTGAATAATTCCCTGGTGTGTTATGGTTTGGAAAAATACGGCACAGAAGCACAAAAGCAGGAATACCTCAAGCCCTTGGCGCGGGGGGATAAAATAGGCGCTTTTCTCTTGTCGGAGCCGGGTGCTGGTTCAGATGCCACCTCGCAGCAAACGACGGCCATTAATAAAGGTGATCACTACCTGGTGAATGGCGTGAAGAACTGGATTACCAGCGGACATACCGCATCTACTTATATTCTCATTGCCCAGACGGAGCGGGCTAAAGGCCATCGCGGGATTAATGCCTTTATTGTTGATCGTCATGCCGATGGCATAACACTGGGGCCACATGAAAACAAGATGGGGATGCGCAGTTCAGATACCCATTCGGTGCATTTTACTGATGTGAAAGTGCCCAAGGAAAATCGCATCGGAGAAGATGGCTTCGGGTTTAAGTTTGCCATGAAAACCCTGGAAGGCGGACGCATCGGGATAGCTTCCCAGGCTTTGGGCATAGCCTCCGGAGCCTATGAGTTAGCCGTGAAATATGCAAAAGAGCGGAAAACATTTGGGACGGAGATTATCAATCATCAGGCCATTGCTTTTAAATTATCCGACATGGCTACCCAAATCGAAGCGGCGCGTTTCTTGTGTCTGAAGGCGGCGTGGTTAAAAGACCAGGGACAACCCTATGGCATTGCCAGTGCCATGGCTAAGCAATTTACGGCTGATATGGCTATGCAAGTAACCACCGAAGCCGTTCAGATTCACGGAGGATATGGGTATGTGAAGGAATACCATGTGGAACGCTTGATGCGGGATGCCAAACTGACACAAATATATGAAGGGACCTCTGAGATCCAGAAAATGGTGATTTCACGGGCCATTGCCAATGGGGATATTTAACAAGGAAATAGGTTAGAGGAGAAAGTAAAAGGGATAAGGGAAAAGGAAGCCGGATACAGCCCTGACAAGACCACCAGCGCCGGACTCCTTTTAATTAAATGGAAATCCAACTCCGTTTGTTGACTTCCGAAATCAAAAATCTACGAAATGAAATTATTAGTGTGCATAAGTAACGTTCCTGATACCACGACAAAAGTGAAGTTCAGGGATAATTCCACCACCTTTGATGACATGGGCGTGCAATGGGTGATTAATCCCTGGGACGAATTAGCGTTGACTCGGGCAGTAGAATTAAAGGAGGATCCACAAGCCCATGTGTCTGAAGTATGGGTTGTCAATGTAGGATTGGCGCTGACGGAGCCCACTTTGCGAAAATGTTTGGCCATCGGTGCCGACAAAGCAATTCGAGTTGATGCCGATCCCAAAGATGCGTTTTACACCGCGACCCAATTGGCCACTTTCATTCAAACGGAAAGCTTTGGCTTCGTCGTTTGCGGCATAGAGTCGGGTGATTACAATGATGCTTCGGTGGGTGGGATGTTGGCCGAATTGTTAGACGTGCCGTCCATCTCCTCGGTTTCTGGTATTCGTTTTGAAAAAGAGCACCCCCTTATTCAGCGGGATGTAGCCAATGGTAAAGAGGAAGTTGCAGTGGAAGGAATGGCTGTTCTGATTGTTCAGAAAGGATTTGCCAAAGTGCCCAAAATACCCAATATGCGCGGCATCATGACAGCGCGCAGCAAACCCTTGGAGGTGATTACACCCATCGATAGTGAACCGCTTGTCACGTTTGTGAGTTATAAAATGCCCCCGACTAAAAACAAGGTGAAGCTGGTGGAGGCTGATCAGGTGGATCTCTTGGTGGAGTTACTCAGTAAAGAAGCAAAAGTAATTTAAAGAGTGCTTCGTGCATTGATCTGAATCAAGGCGCACGGCACAATTCATTAAGCACTATAAAGAATGTCTATACTCGTCTACATACAAAATGTGAATGGTCAGATTAAGAAACAAAGTTTTGAGCTGACTTCCTATGCCTGGCAACTGGCTCAACAGATGGACCTGTCCGTGATTGGAATTGTCATTGGGGAGATCGATGATGCGCACCTAAGGCCATTGGGAACCTACGGGATGACCAAAATACTAAAAGTCGGGGATGCGATGTTTAACACGCGTTTTAACGGGGTGTACACCCAAATTATTGAACAGGCCGTTTTGCAAGAAGAGGCTCAGGTGATCCTGTTTCCTGACAACAACCTGGGTAAAGCATTGGGACCACGCTTGTCGGTCCGCTTAAAGGCCGGTTTTGTGCCTGAAGTTATGGAATTGCCGGTGTCTTATGATCCGTTCAGGGTAACTAAGCGTGCCTTTTCGGGTAAAGCATTGGCCACGGTGCAAGTGAATAGCGACCGGAAAATCATTTCTCTCATCATCAATGCCTATGGAATGCATGAAAATCCGGTGGATCTCACCATTCAGCCTTTTCAACCTCAGGTGGAACGAACGACTTCGCGTTTGCAACTGGTTAGTCGTTTGCTGAATGAGGATGGCGTGAATCTGGTGGATGCTGACATTGTTGTGAGTGGCGGTCGTGGCATGAAAGGTGGTGAAAACTGGCCCATGCTCGAAGAGTTGGCCGCAACGCTAGGCGCGGCCTTGTCCTGCAGCCGACCTGTAGCGGACGACGGTTGGCGATCGCCCGATGAGCACGTGGGACAAACGGGTAAAATTATTGCGCCCACTATTTATTTTGCCATTGGCATTTCAGGTGCCATTCAACACGTGGCTGGTGTGAGTGGATCCAAATGCTTGGTGGCCATTAATACCGATCCGGATGCCCCTATTTTTGATGTGGCTGATTACGGTATTGTAGGTGATGCCTTTAAAGTTATCCCGCAACTGACCGCCGCTTTCAAGGAACATCTGAAATAAATTGATCTCGCGTCTTGATGCTAACATTTATGAATCTCTTGTAACCATGGTAGTCCAGATTATTTTTTTCCTTCTATTAGTCGTCGCGATAGGATTATTGTATCGAACCAGTCTTGAAATACAGAAGTGCTTCAAGGTAACGAAAGCGGTTCCCTTTGATGGTTTGTGGCAGCAACGTATGCTGTTAACGCTGAAAGTTGCCCTTGGTCAGAGCAAAATATTGCGAAAACCGGTAGTAGGGTTTATTCATGCGTTGGTATTTTGGGGTTTCCTGGTGATTACCATTGGCACACTGGAGTTGGTCATCGATGGCTTATCTGGCCAGTACCGCTCTTTCTCAGGGCTAGGAGCCGTTTATAATTTCACAATGGCCAGTGGCGATGTATTTGCGTTTATCGTTTTACTGGGTGTGGCCTTCTTTTTAGCACGGCGACTGATTTTTCACATCAAGCGCTTTTATGGCATTGAGCTAACGCGCCAGAATAAACAAGATGCCAATATCGCACTGCTTTTTATCGTGTTTTTGATGGTGTCTCTTTTGGGGATAAACACCTATGACCTGCTTTGGCACCAAGCACAAACCGAAGGATGGTATCCGGTTTCCACCATTTTAGCCGGCTGGATTGAGGGGAACGGGCAAATGGCTGAGCAAGGGTTTCATTTTTTCTGGTGGGTACATGTAATTCTCATTTTTATGTTTGCTAATTACCTGCCGTATTCAAAGCATTTTCATGTGTTCATGTCCCTGCCCAATGTCTTTCTCAGTAGCCTGAAACCGTTGACTTATTTACCGGCCATGCCCCATGTCACCAAAGAAGTAAAGCTGATGTTGTCGGGTGATGCGTTTCAGGTTGAGGAACCGGAGGAGCAAGGCCGGTTTGGGGTGAAAGATGTGGAAGATGTCACCAGCCTCAATTATTTAAATGCGCTGACTTGCACCCAATGTGGCCGATGTACGGAAGTTTGTCCGGCAAATATTACCGGTAAGGAGCTCAGTCCCCGCAAAATTTTTGTGGATTTGCGCAGTCGCATGCTGGAGAAGGGTCCGTTTTTATCGCAAGCGCCCAAGTATCACGATGAATTGTCACTGGTGAGTGATTACATTACCCATGAGGAGTTGTGGGCCTGTACCACCTGTAACGCTTGTGCCCAGGAGTGCCCGTTAAACATCAGTCATCCCAATTTGATTATGGACATGCGGCGCTACCTGGTGTTGGAAGAAGGCAAGGCTCCGGAAGGGTGGAATGTGATGTTTGCCAATATTGAAAATAATGGGGCTCCCTGGAAGTTTTCGCCTCAGGATCGCCTGAACTGGACGCAGGAATAGTTTTTTTAGAGGACTCATATTTTGCCAGTTTAAGCTATTAATACATATATGAATGACGATCAGGGAGTGATGACCATCGAATACTAAGTTCATCAATGGTTAATAACTAATCGTTATTCCAATTGCCTAATCAGTTGAAAAAATCTACACCAAATGACTTCAATTAAAGTGCCTGTTATGGCCGATGAAAAAGCAAAGGGGCATCAACCCGAATACCTGTATTGGGTAGGCTGTGCCGGTGCTTTTGACAAACGTTATCAAAAAGTAACCCGCTCATTTGCCAAAATTCTCAACCATGCTCAAATTGATTACGCCGTATTGGGTACCGAAGAGTCCTGCACCGGCGATCCGGCCAAACGCGCCGGTAACGAGATGTTGTTTCAAATGCAGGCCCTGCAGAACATTGAAATTTTGAATGGGTATGGGGTGAAGAAGATCATCTGCACCTGTCCCCACTGCTTTAATATCTTGAAAAATGAATATCCTGAGTTGGGGGGCCATTACCAAGTGATGCATTATACCACCTTTTTAGAAGCATTGATTGAGCAGGGAAAGCTGGATATTAGCAAATCGATTTTTAAGGATCAGCGCATCACTTATCACGATCCGTGTTACCTGGGGCGGGGAAATGGGATCTATCAGGCACCCCGCAAGGTGCTCAGTCAAATAGGAGCCCATCTGACCGAGATGAAGCGCTCCGGTAGTTTTGCCTTGTGTTGCGGGGCTGGCGGTGCGCAGATGTTTAAGGAAGCCGAGTCCGGTGATAAAGAGATTTATGCCGAGCGCACGGAAGATGTCCTCCATACCCAGGCGTCCATTGTGGCCACGGCGTGTCCATTTTGCATGACCATGCTGACGGATGGGCTTAAAATGGCCAACCAGGAAGAGGCGGTGCGAAATATGGATATTGCCGAGTTGATGGCTGCTAGTCTGGGCTTGTAATCCAGGCGGAAGTGTTTGTTTATCTGTGGGAATACCAATATCTTGTTTGCACCTTTATGTTTTATACTTGACGTGATCCCTAAATCCACTTTTTATGCTGAACCAAACTCCCTATCGCCCTACTCACAAAATTCGAATTGTCACTGCGGCTTCTCTTTTTGACGGACATGATGCAGCTATTAATATCATGCGACGCATCATGCAGTTTTCAGGTGCTGAGGTTATTCACCTGGGACATAATCGCTCGGTCCAGGAAATCGTGGATTGTGCCATTCAGGAGGATGTGCAGGCCATAGCCGTTTCGTCATATCAAGGGGGGCATCTGGAGTATTTCAGATACATGAAGGATTTATTGAACGAAAAAGGAGGGGGACACATTAAGCTATTTGGTGGGGGTGGTGGGGTGATTCTGCCGGAGGAAATAGAAGCTTTGCACCAATATGGCATAACACGCCTCTACTCGCCAGATGACGGCCGTGAAATGGGTTTGCAAGGCATGGTGAACGAGGTGCTTCAACTATCGGATTTTAATCCATGGGAAGAATTGGGGGTGGTGGATCAGTTACCGGCCCACGATCAACCGGAGACCATTGCCCGTGTGATATCCATGTTGGAAAATAATGCGAAGGCTGCTTCGTCGGTTAAAGCCAGGTTGAAAGCGACGGTGATAAAAAAGGCGATTCCGGTGATTGGCATTACCGGGACCGGTGGGGCTGGTAAATCATCCTTGGTCGATGAGGTGGTGCGCCGTTTTTTATTGGATGATCCGGAACTGAGCATTGGAATTATCTCGGTGGATCCCAGTAAACGCCGCACGGGCGGTGCGTTGTTGGGTGATCGCATCCGCATGAACAGCATTCAACATCCCAATGTATATATGCGTTCCATGGCCACGCGGGGCGTGAATTTATCCCTGTCGGGTCACATTGATGATTCGGTGGATGTTTTGAAAGCGGCTGATTTTGATCTCATTTTATTGGAGACTTCCGGCATTGGTCAATCGGATACGCAGATCACCGATCATTGCGACATCGCCCTGTACGTGATGACGCCTGAGTTTGGCGCTCCCAGTCAACTGGAAAAGATTGACATGTTGGACTTCGCCGATTTTGTACTCATCAATAAATCGGATAAACGGGGAGCACAAGATGCCCTGCGCGATGTGAAAAAACAGTTTCAACGTAATCACATGCGCTGGACCGAACCGGTGGAGGCGATGCCGGTGTTTTTAACCCAGGCGTCTTTATTTTTCGATGAAGGCATCAACCGGTTTTATCACGTTTTAAGAAGTCAATTGGGGGCTGAGTATCCACAACGGTTCCAAAAAACGTCTTCCTTCATCTTTGAAAGTGCAGCACTCAATCCCATTATCCCCGGTGAGCGTGGTCGTTACCTGGGCGAAGTGGCAGATACGGTGCGGCACTATAATCAACAAGTGGAGGCCCAATCACTTCTGGCCGGAAAATTACATGCCGTCTATGAAACCATGCCGGCACTTGGTGATAATGCTCCGGCACTGGAGGCGCTTCAGAAATTGGCGGATGCTTATAAAGAGCAGTTAAAGCCGGAGAACCTGAAATTGCTGGAAGAATGGAGTGACAAACGAAAATTATTTTCTGGTGATCACTATACGTTTAAAGTGCGCCATCGCGAGATTCAGGTGGAAACAACCTTTCGATCCTTATCCCATCTTAGCATTCCTAAAATTGCCTTGCCCCGTTATAAAAATTGGGAAGATGTGCTGAGGTGGCAGTTAAAGGAGAACCTGCCCGGTGAGTTTCCTTTTGCTGCTGGCGTGTTTCCGTTTAAACGTGAGCATGAAGATCCTACCCGCATGTTTGCCGGTGAAGGATCGCCCGAACGCACCAACAAACGCTTTCATTATTTGGCACAGGATCAGAATGCCAAACGGCTCTCCACGGCCTTTGACTCGGTGACTCTGTATGGTGAGAACCCCGACCGGCGACCCGATATTTATGGGAAAATCGGTAATTCAGGGGTGTCCGTGGCCACGGTAGATGATGCTAAAAAATTGTATTCCGGGTTTGATTTGTGTGAAGCATCCACGTCGGTGAGTATGACCATTAACGGACCGGCTCCCATTGTGATGGCATTTTTTCTCAATGCCGCCATTGATCAGCAATGTGAGAAATACATCCGGCGAAATGGGTTGGAGGAGGATGTGAAAGTCCGAATGCAGCAGAAATATGCATCGGCCAACATGAATTTACCGGCTTATATTGGCGAATTGCCGGCAGGTAATGATGGATTGGGGCTCTTGTTGTTGGGGATCTCCGGCGATGAGGTGTTACCTAAAGCGGTGTATGAACAGATCAAAAAGGATACCCTGTCAACCGTGCGCGGGACGGTGCAAGCGGATATCCTGAAGGAAGATCAGGCACAGAATACCTGTATCTTTTCCAGTGATTTTTCGCTGAAGCTTATGGGCGATGTACAGGCTTATTTCATTGATCAGTACATCCGTAATTTTTATTCGGTGTCAGTGTCGGGCTACCACATTGCCGAAGCGGGTGCCAATCCGGTGACGCAGCTGGCCTTTACCCTGGCCAATGGGTTTACGTATGTGGAATATTATTTGTCGCGGGGCATGCACATTGATGATTTTGCACCCAACTTGTCGTTTTTCTTTTCCAATGGCATTGATCCGGAGTTTTCAGTCATTGGACGGGTGGCCCGGCTCATCTGGGCCAAAACGATGAAGTATAAATATGGTGCCAATGAACGGTCTCAAAAATTGAAGTACCACATTCAAACCTCAGGACGATCGTTGCATGCCCAGGAGATTGAGTTCAACGATATTCGCACCACGTTGCAGGCCTTGTATGCCATTTACGACAATTGTAATTCTTTACACACCAATGCCTACGATGAAGCCATCACAACCCCCACGGAGGAATCGGTGCGTCGGGCCCTGGCCATTCAGATGATCATCAACCATGAATTGGGCTTGGCGAAGAATCAGAATCCTTTGCAAGGAGCTTTTATCATTGAAGAGTTAACGGATTTGGTGGAAGAAGCCGTGATGGTAGAATTTGACCGGCTGAACGAGCGGGGCGGAGTGTTGGGCGCCATGGAAACCAACTATCAGCGCAGTAAAATACAGGATGAATCCTTACATTATGAACATCTGAAAAATAAAGGTGAGCTGCCCATCATGGGGGTAAATACCTTTCTGTCCAAAGCTGGTTCACCCACCATTATTCCACAGGAGGTGATTCGGAGCACGCCGGAAGAGAAACAGAATCAGCTGAGCCACCTGCAGGCATTTCATCACCTGCATCAATCAGAAGCCAGTGGTGTTTTGGCCGAGCTGAAAGCGGCTGCCATGGTGGGCGACAATTTATTCACTCATTTAATGGAAGCGGTGAAAGTCTGTTCATTGGGTCAGATTACGCAGGCCTTGTATGAAGTAGGCGGCCAATACCGGCGAAATATGTAAGGGGGGCGATGACCGGGGCATTACGAGTGCTGCAAAATCATCCAAAAGCACTGCACAGACCCTCAAAAGCACTGCACAGAGGTGTAAAAGTGCCACAATGTCAGGCAAAAGCATTGCACAGAGGTTCGAAAGCGGTGCAGAGGGTGGCAAAAGCACTGCAGAGACCCATAAAAGTGACACAAAGTCAGGCAAAAATGGGTTATGGTTAAATGCACTTTTACTCACCTTTCGGATGCTCCTGGCCAGGTTCCCGTCTTCTCAACAGCTAGTTCGTTTACAAAAAAAATTAAGAGTAACATGAAGCTGAATATAGAAAACGCAAAGGGATGCAGACATATTTTCTCACCCCTGACTATTCGTGTTTAACCCATTCTGGATTTAACCCGCTAAACCGTTAATTATTCATAATGATTAGGTGCACCGGCCCACTTTTGCTGATGGGTGTTTCGCCATTATAACCCGTGGCATCCACCTGGTAGAAATACACACCGGGCTCGGCTTTTCGCCCACCAATGCGGCCATCCCATCCTTGTTCTGGCTTAGTGGTTTGAAAGACTTTTCGCCCCCAGCGGTTGTAGATAATCATGGAGAAGGTTTTCACTGAATTGAAGTGCACCTTGAATTCATCGTTTTGACCGGGGCTACTGAAGGGGGTAAAGGCATCGGGTATCAAAACTGTAAAATCGGTTATCTCAAAGGTTTTGGTGTGGGTGTCGGTGCAGCCCGAAACTGGATGTTTGATACTGAGAGTGGCGTCAAAGGATCCAATATCTTGATAGGTATGAGTCTCAACAGAATCTTGACTGAAATAATTATCGCCAAAGTCATAGTCATAATTCCAAACGTAATACTCGGTATTGCTTTTTGTTTTTGGTTTAAAAGTTACTCTCATTGGAGCCGATCCTGTTGTTCCATTTACCTGGCCTTCATTATCTGCCGCAGATTTTATTATGGCCTCGTATTCGGCGTTTACAGCCTGAGCTGTGTACTCTTTAGTTATTGTTAGACTTCCAAAGGCTGAATTGGTGAGGTTAACCGTGTATTCGGTATCAGGATAGGGGGCTTCAATGGTATTGGACCGGTCGGTTAGGCTATTTATGGGACCAGAGGGATCGGAGCTCCAACTGTATTGTGCAGCATGATCAGCGACAATAGCAGCATTATCCCCTTTGTGGTTGTAATAGGTTAATCCGTTAGCTACTTCAATCGTGAGTTCTTTACATTGGTTATCACCACTAAATTGGATGTCTAAATCTGCCTGATCAAGTTGAAAGGCCCAGCAATAATAGTTTTGGGCGATACTGTTCCCATCATCTACCGTAACGCGATAGCCATTGGCTTCGGAGATGGTGAGTGAGGAGGTCATTCCATTATCCGTCTGTAACAAGAGGTCAAACTCTTGAGTGGCCGCATTGAATTTATACCATTGAAAGGTATAACTCGCACCGCCCATGGGTGTCATGCTTAGTTGGGCATTGCCAATGGTTTCAAAATAGAAAAGTTGATCTTGATCCTCCGGAGTGGCATCAGGATATTGGGTTATTTCCGTGCGCAAAGCTCCGGGTGCCGTAATGATCTGGGCAAAGGCAGAAATAGATGTGAATAGACTAAATAATATGAGTAGCGTGGCCGTTTTCATCGTGTGTACCAATTATCTTTTAATAAACAGAAGGCAGTCGCTTCTGACTTCAAATTTATAATAATTCTTTATAACGATGAAACGGTAGTGATTATTACATGCGTTCAAAGGGGTGTTTCAGACCCTCTTAAGCGATAACTATTTGAGAGGAGTTAAAATGGGGCTGACTTAAAATTTACTGACATCTTTCGGCCGGAATCTAAAATGAACTTATATTTTTGCAAAAGTGTTTCATAAATCAAACAAAGAAGCGAGGTATTGTGCAAGATTATCTGGAAGGACTCAATGACGCTCAACGCGCAGCAGTAGAACAAACGGAAGGACCCGCATTGGTGATTGCCGGGGCAGGATCGGGAAAAACCCGGGTGTTGACCTATCGCATTGCGCACCTCTTGCAGCAAGGGGTAAAACCGTATCGAATTTTATCGCTTACCTTTACCAATAAGGCGGCCCGGGAAATGAAGGAACGGATTGCGGATGTGGTAGGAGCCGATGTGGCCAATAATCTGTGGATGGGTACGTTTCACTCCATTTTTGCGCGTATTTTGCGTTATGAATCCAAAGTATTGGGGTATCCTTCGTCCTTTACCATTTATGATTCCACGGATTCAAAAAATCTGATTAAAAGTATTGTAAAAGGCATGAAATTAAACGATAAAGCCTATAAGCCCGGGGCTGTGTTATCGTGTATTTCATCGGCCAAGAATGATTTGGTGACCCCAGTGGCCTACGCGCGGGATACCAATCGCACCAGTACGGATAAAGCCGCACAAAGGCCGCTGGTGTATGAAATTTATGCCCGCTACATGCGCGACTGTTACAAGTCGGGGGTTATGGATTTTGATGATTTGTTACTCAATACGAACATCCTGTTTCGGGATCATCCGGAAATCTTGAAAAAGTACCAGAGTCAGTTTGACTACGTTATGGTAGATGAGTATCAGGATACCAACTTCTCGCAATACCTCATTATTAAAAAACTGGCCGAACTGCACAAAAACATTTGTGTGGTGGGTGATGATGCCCAAAGTATCTATAGTTTCAGGGGGGCTAAGATTGAAAACATCCTGAATTTCAGAAATGATTATCCGGGCTATAATTTGTTTAAACTGGAGCAGAACTACCGGTCTACACAAACCATTGTGAATGCGGCCAACAGTATTATTTCAAAGAATCAGAAGCAGATTCAGAAGAATGTGTTTTCGGCCAATTCAGTGGGGCAACCCATTCGTGTGATCAAAGCTTATTCCGATGTGGAGGAGGGTTTTATTGTGGTGAATGACATCTTTGAAAAACGCATGCGGGAGCATAAGGAATTTAAAGATTTTGCCATTCTCTATCGCACCAATGCCCAGTCAAGGGTAATGGAGGAGGCCCTTCGAAAAAAGAATTTACCCTATAAAATATATGGCGGTCTTTCCTTTTATCAGCGGAAAGAGATTAAGGATGTGTTGGCCTATTTTAGGCTAACGGTGAATCCGGCCGATCAGGAAGCCCTGAAACGGGTGATTAATTATCCTACGCGTGGTATCGGTAAAACAACGGTGGATCGCCTGGAAGCGGCTGCCAATGCAACGGGGCGTAGCATGTGGGACATTATCATTAATCCCAGTGTGACTCAAACTGGTTTGAATGCAGGGGCTTTAAAGAAGTTGAATGCGTTTGCTGTAATGATTGCACGTTTTACCGCTCAGTTGCAACAAATTTCGGCCTATGAATTGGCTGCCGAAATCACCTCTGCCAGTGGTATCATGCGGGATTTGCATGAGGATAAATCCATTGAAGGACAAGGAAGGATGGATAACGTGGATGAATTGTTGAATGGTATCAAGGAGTTTACCGCCACCAAACTGGAGGAAGGTCAAAATCCGAACCTGGTGAATTTCCTGGAAGATGTGGCCCTGCTCACCGATCAGGATACTGAAAAGGGAGATGATATTGATAAAGTGACCTTAATGACGATTCACTCCGCCAAGGGACTTGAGTTTAAAAACGTTTACATCGTGGGGGTGGAAGAGGGCTTGTTTCCTTCACTTCAGACCATTGACAGTGAAAAGGGACTGGAAGAAGAACGGCGTCTGTTCTACGTTGCCGTTACGCGGGCTGAAGAAAATGCCACAATCACCTTTGCCCGGTCACGGTTTAAGTATGGTGAAGTAACCTATAGCCGTCCCAGTCGTTTTATCGGGGACATTGATCAAAATTTCCTGGATGTCAATGCCGAAGATATCATCTCTCAGCCTCAGGGAGCACCATCGTTCAATAAGCCGGTTTCAGACAGGTCGGTTCCCGGTCGATCGTTCAAATCATTGTCTGGTCAAGGGGCTCGTCCCAAAGTCGATTTGAATTATAGTGCCTCGGATTCCAAACCCAAAGTGAACCTCAATTACGCCAATGCCACTTCCGGTGAAATATCCGTAGGAATGAAGGTTGAGCATGAGCGGTTTGGCAGGGGAGAGGTTATTAATCTGGAGGGTGACACACCTAATAAAAAGGCAACTGTTATGTTTCAAAATGCAGGGCAAAAACAATTATTACTCAAATTTGCCAAACTAAAAATTTTGCCTTAGTTTTGCGGCATACAGTTACCTTTCTAATAATTCGAATAGTGTAACCTACCACGTAGGGATTTTGAATATAATTCCCACAGAACATCCAACCTCTTAGGGTTAATAAAAGTGAAAGCTTAATTACTATTGATGGACTACAATTCTAATCGTACCAAATTGGTCTTGCCCGAATATGGTCGCCACATTCAAAAAATGGTTGATCATGCCGTTGCAATTGAGGACCGTGAAGAGCGCGTGAAATGCGCCAAGGCCATAATTGGCATAATGGGCAACATGTTCCCACATCTCCGTGATGTCAGTGATTTTAAACATAAACTTTGGGATCATTTGGCCATCATGGCCGATTTCAAGTTAGATATTGATTTTCCGTATGAGTTGCCGGAACCTGAGATATTGTATCGACGTCCGGAGAAAGTACCCTATCGAAATAGCCGGATTCGATTCATGCATTATGGTCAACTCGTTCAGGAGATGATTGAAAAGGCCATTGAAATTGAAGATGAAGAGGAGCGCAAGCAGTTAGTCTTGTTGATTGCCAATCACATGAAGAAATCATTGTTTTTGTGGAATAAAGATTCAGCCACTGATGACCGTATCATTAATGATATTGACCGTTTGTCAAAGGGGAAATTAGCGGTGGATGAAAATCTTAAAATTCCTGATTTTAAAGAAACACAGCAGCGAGCCCGACAAAAAAAGCGCATCCCTAAAAAGGTAGGCGATAAAAAATAGATAAATTTTAGGCGACTCAAATTCGCATTTTAATGAATAGTTTTGAAATCGAAGGCGGCTATCGCCTATCAGGTGAAATTACACCTCAAGGAGCCAAAAATGAGGCTTTACAAGTTATTTGTGCCGTTCTTCTGACGAGCGAAAAAATAATCATTCACAACATTCCAGATATCCTGGATGTGAATAACCTGATTGAACTCTTGGGTCAAATGGGGGTTCAAATTAATCGCATCGATCGAAATACCTGTGAGTTTCAAGCGACAGAGATTAATCTGGAGTTTCTGCAAACTACCCAATTTAAGCAAAAGGCATCTTCTTTACGCGGTTCTATTATGATTATGGGCCCCTTGTTAGCGCGTTATGGGAAAGCTTATTTCCCCAAGCCGGGAGGTGATAAAATTGGGCGTCGTCGATTGGATACGCATTTTATCGGTTTCGAAAAATTAGGGGCTAAATTTAATTTCGACGAGAAAGATATTTTCTATACCGTTGAAGCATCTGAAATGAGAGGCACCTATATGTTGCTGGATGAAGCATCGGTGACAGGTACGGCTAACATTTTAATGGCTGCGGTTTTAACTCCCGGAACTACGACTATCTACAATGCTGCCTGTGAACCCTATTTGCAGCAGTTGAGTAAGATGATGATTTCGATGGGTGCTCAAGTGACCGGAGTGGGCTCTAACCTGCTTACCATTGAAGGTGTTGATACTTTAAATGGTTGTGAACACACGATTTTGCCGGATATGATTGAAGTGGGCAGCTTTATCGGTATGGCCGCCATGACTGGTTCTGAAATCACCATCAAAAATGTGGGGATGGAACATCTGGGAATCATTCCTCTTTCGTTTCAACGGATGGGAATAGATTTACGAGTACAAGGCGATGATATTTTTATTCCTGCTCAGGAAAAATATGAGATAGAGACATTTATAGATGGCTCCATCATGACCATTGCCGATGCTCCATGGCCGGGATTAACCCCTGATTTACTGAGTGTGTTTTTAGTGGTTGCGACACAAGCAAAAGGCAGTGTTTTGATACATCAGAAAATGTTTGAAAGTCGTCTTTTCTTCGTGGACAAGTTGATTGATATGGGAGCGCAAATCATTTTATGTGATCCGCATAGAGCTACCGTAATTGGTTTAAATAAAGATAATTCGCTGCGTGGAGCCGTAATGACTTCACCGGATATTCGGGCAGGAGTGGCTTTGTTAATCGCAGCTTTATCAGCTAAAGGTAAGAGTGTGATTCAAAATATTGAGCAGATTGATCGAGGGTATCAAAACATTGATGAGCGCCTGCGAAACTTAGGAGCCCGCATTAAAAGGGTCAATGCCTAAAAGAATATCTGTTTCATCAAATATGGTTGAATAGCTTATCAAAGCTATGTATAAAGGGACTCCACTTGTTGGAGTCTTTTCATTTTTTTAGGCCCCTTTTCTGAGATGTAGATTTTGATTTAATTTGATGTTTATGAAGAAAATAGTGGCAACATAAATAGCTTCATTTAGCACGACCGTTCATTTTTTTTTTCGAAATCTACGAGTATAGCGCCCTTCAAGGTTTCATTTTTTCACATATTTTAAGGTTATTAACACTTATAGGCTCCTAAAAGATGTTTCTTCGCTGGGGTTAAATAGTTGGTGATGAGGGATTAATAAAATGCAAGACACAATATAAAAATATATTCTAATTATCCTATAGACAAGGATTTGTGTTTCTCTGTTTTGCAGCATAAATTTGTACCCGCAATTGAATCGCTAATCAGATATTACTGCATGTTCATCTAAAAAAACAACATACTGCACGTTTTTTTTGAAACTTTACACTCGATTTATTTAATCAAAATACATACATATGAAGCAGCTAAAATTCATATTAGCTACTATTTTTGTGGGATTAGGATTTTTATCCTTTATGAATGATTCACAGGTTCCAGCCATTGGACTAAAGATTGGCGATCGGGCACCTGTCATTCAAACAACACTTCTTCAGGGTGAGTCCTTTGAGTTGGATTCCCTTAAAGGTAAAATGGTGATACTTAATTTTTGGGCCTCCTATGATGCCCCGTCTCGAATGAATAATTATCAACTCAACCAGATTCATTCAAACTATCAGAATGTTCAGTTCCATAAAGGACAAGACCTGGAGGTGGTCAGCATTTCATTGGATCGTTTTCAGTATCCATTAGAATTGGCGATTCAACAAGATGAGACCGTCCATTTTATGCACATTTGTGATTTTCTAGGTATTGATGGCCCCATTGCCCGAACTTTTGATGTAGATAGACCTGTTAATCTGCTAATTGATGGCTCTGGTCGTATTTTGGCTAAAGACAGTTCATTGGCGAAAATCGAAAAATCGCTTGCATTTTTGGCACGGTATTAGTGCATCTGTCCTTAAAAAAGTATTATGAGCATTTTTACACATTTAAAGTTTAACTCATTGTTTCTTTTCCTGGTTGTTTTTTCCATGAGTGTCTTTGGACAGGTTCAGGAAGGTATTGAAATTGGTCAAAAAGCGCCCGATATCAAGCTGAAGAATCCGGAAGGAAAGACAATTGCTCTGTCTGAGTTAAAAGGGCAGATGGTCTTAATTGATTTTTGGGCCAGTTGGTGTGGTCCATGCCGTAGAGAAAATCCCAATGTGGTTTCCGCCTATGAGTCATTTAAAGATAAATCTTTTACGGAAGGAAAAGGGTTTACGGTTTTCGGTGTTTCACTGGATAAACAGCAACAGGCCTGGCAACAAGCTATTGCTGCAGATAATCTAATATGGGAACACCATGTGAGTGATTTAGCCGGATGGCAAAGTAGACCTGCCCGAATGTATAATGTGAATGGTATTCCAGCCAATTTTCTTATAAATGGAGATGGGATTATTGTAGCGAAAAATTTAAGAGGTGTTGAATTGCATAATGCGTTGAAGCGTTTGATCAAGTAGCGTAAGTATAGAAGATTTACTAAGGCAGTTTAGGCAGTTGACCGGACTGCCTTTTGTCATTTTATCAGCTTAGTGGTTGTTTATTTCTGTCAAACTGTCAATTTGTCCAAATTAACGAGCTTGGCAAAAAAATTGTATAAATTTGACGGCTGATAAAGTATCACGATCTGGATGAAATGGTGTTTATTAGCAAGGATTTTTAACGGATAATAAAACGAGCAAAAACAAACATATATGGTCAAAAAGACATCTAAAAAGCAGGAGGCTAAAGAGGAGACAAAAGGTGCTGAGCAAGAGGTTCAAGAAACTGTTGTAAATGATGAAGCTGCTGAAAATATAGCTGAAGGGGAAGAGAAAGAAGTGACAACAGAGGAACCTGTTCAGGATGAGTTAGCTTCGTTAAAAGAAAAGTTGGCTGATGTCAACGATAAATACTTGCGCTTATCTGCAGAGTACGACAATTACCGGAAACGTACTTTAAAAGAAAAGATGGAGTTAATGAAAACGGCTGGAGAATCCATTATTCTTAGTCTCTTACCGGTAGTCGATGATTTTGACAGGGCTTTGGCACACATGGATGAAGCAAAAGATACAGAGGCAGTTTTGGAGGGAATAAAGCTTATTCATAATAAATTCAAAGATTTTCTGACTCAAAAAGGAGTGAAGGAAATTGAAGCTAAGGAAAAAGAGTTTGATACTGACTTGCACGAAGCAGTCACTAAAATACCTGCTCCCACTGAAGAAATGAAGGGCAAAGTAATTGATTGTATTGAGAAAGGATATACTTTACAGGAAAAGGTAATTCGCTTCTCGAAAGTAGTTGTTGGGGAATAAACACCAAAAGTCATGTCGAAAAGAGATTATTACGAAGTACTGGAAGTTACGAAAAACGCTTCGCAGGAGGAGATAAAGAAAGCTTATCGAAAGAAAGCGATACAATTTCACCCGGATAAAAATCCGGGCGATAAAGCTGCTGAAGAAAAATTTAAGGAAGCAGCCGAAGCATATGAAGTGCTTTCTAATGCGGAAAAGCGCCAACGTTATGATCAATTTGGTCATGCTGGTATTGGTGGTGCTTCCAGCGGTGGCTTCGGAGGTGGAGGAATGTCTATGGATGATATTTTCTCGCACTTTGGAGATATCTTTGGTGGTGGTTTTGGCGGTTTTAGTGGATTCGGTGGTTTTGGCGGGGGGTCCTCGCGTGGCGGACGACGTGTGAATAAAGGATCTAATTTACGCGTGAAGGTGAAGCTTAACCTTCAGGAAATAGCCAACGGTGCGGAGAAAAAAATTAAAGTTAAAAAATACGTAGAGTGTAGTCATTGTAGTGGTTCAGGTGCTGCCAATGGATCCTCCTATAGTAACTGTTCGACCTGTCATGGGTCTGGTCAGGTTACTCGTATTTCAAATACTATATTGGGACAGATGCAGACCGCCTCGACTTGTCCAACGTGCGGTGGAGAAGGAAAAATAATTACTAACAAATGTGCCCCTTGTGCCGGTGAAGGAATTATTCGTGATGATGAAATCATTTCGTTGAATATTCCTGCTGGCGTCGAAGAAGGAATGCAGTTATCTGTTTCCGGAAAGGGAAATGCAGCGCGTCGTGGCGGTATTAATGGTGATTTGTTGGTCTTGATTGAAGAAGAGAAACATCCGGAATTAATTCGCGATGGAAATAATTTGATTTATAATCTGCATATTAGTGTACCTGATGCAATTCTTGGTAAGCCTGTTGAGATTCCAACTGTTGATGGCAAAGTGAAAGTAAAAGTGGAACCGGGTACTCAACCAGGAAAAATTCTGCGATTACGCGGTAAAGGTTTGCCGGAAGTGAATAGTTATGGGAAAGGTGATCTTTTAGTCAATATTCAGGTTTTTATTCCGAAAGAATTATCCAAAGACGATCGGAAAATTGTTGAGAAACTTCAGGAATCTGAAAGTTTTAAACCAACTAAAGGTGAAAGTGAGAATTTTTTCAGTCGAATGCGAAATATGTTTGAATAGTATTAGAAAGCCGGTTTATCCGGCTTTTTTTATGGCCTAAAGAGGGATTATAGCTCCTCGTTGGTATTTGTTCTAATAGCAAGTAATTCTTATAGTAACTAGTGATTATTAATAGGGTTAGCTTATTATTTAATTGCCGGAATTAAGGGCGATTTAATTGGGCATATCTATTTCTGATTAGATATAGAAGCAGGCATGCTGGTTGATTGTTACATATCGATGACGGATCCTTCTTTAAATATTCACTTTAGACTATTAAATCAATCTTTATAGACTATACTTAATATTGTATTAGTGACTCTTTTGCTGAAATGGCAAGATTAGCAATTAAGTAAAACAAGAATTGCGTCTTAAAGGGATTTGATTTTTAGTTTTCGACGGTTTGTAACAAATACTCCATCTGATAATGGTGTAACCCTACAGCTAAAAGCCCCGTAACACACGGCTAAACGGATTAAGTTAGGGAAGTATGAAAAAATATTGGGGTTATTTTCTGGCAGTTCTTTTGCTGGGAGGATGTATTGGAGATGAGTTCGATACCGACAAATTATCAGATGACATAAGTATTTCACCGGGTATAGCATTGCCACTTGGGTATGCAGAGCTAAGTATGAGAGATATTCTTTCTGAAGACACGGATAATGTGAAATACTATATGGATGAGCAGGGCAATGAGCGCATACTGCTATATCAAAACAATGATTCACTAAGTTATCTTGGGGTAAATGATTTTTTTGAAGTAACAGCTGCTTCGATAGCTGTACCGGTTCCTTTCACAGGCTTTAATGCTTCGGAAAGTATCGCAGGATCTGAAACATTGAATTTTTCTATTCCAAATGCCGCTATAAGCAAAATGACGATTTCCTATTCGATTAATTTGACAGGGATTAATTTTGTAATTCCTGTGAATATCATCATGTTTTTTCCAACAATTAATCAGGCGGATGGAGGTAAAACCATATACACGCAATTAAGTGGCAATCAATCGGAGCGTTTTGTATTTTCAAACGACGAGGTTGGATTAAATAATAATAAATTACCTGTTGAGATTACAATTACGCCTGCTGAAAAAATGGAGTTTTATCCAAATGATATTGGATCATTATCTATGGAAATTGGTGATTTTGAATTATTTCGTGTTAGAGGAAGCATAAGTGAAACTTTGGTTACTATTGATGAGGATGTATATGACTTGGATCTTGATGTATTCAATGAATTCCCGGAAGGGATTACTTTTGCTGATCCTCGACTACATCTTATTTCGAATAACTCTACACCATTCAGAGGCATTATTTCGTCTGATTTTAGCGGTGAAACTGAAGCTGGAGACAGAATGGATCTGGCCACACCATTTATCCAAATGTCAGCTAGTGATCCACTCAAGACTTGTGTAATTGATTCCACTACTTTGGATAAATCCAATTCAAATATTCAGTTATTTATGGACCAATTACCCGAGCAGCTTTATTATCAGGGAGAACTGGTATTGAATCCAGGTGGGGAATTATCAGAGGAAGTCGAGTTGGATGATACGGATCGTATTTATGTGGGATATTCCATTGAGTTACCAATGGATTTGATGATTAATAGCATGATGGACATCGATACCTTGGATCTATCTGAAAATGATGTACTGAGTAAATTAGAAAAAGCTAAACTCATTGTTGAAAGTGAAAATGGCTTTCCAATGGATGCTGAAGCGTTTATTGATATTTATGATGCAGAGACAGATCAGGTAACCGAGACTATTGAAACCAATTTATTAGTAGGAGCAGAAGTTGACTCAGAAGGTATTGTGACAAAAACGACACAGCATACCGAAACGATTGAATTAACCGATAGTCAGATTGATAAGTTGCAAAAGGCGGATCAGTTATTTATTCGTATAAGGATTGTTACTTCGGATTATGAAAAAAATACATCCGTAATTTTGTTAGCAACCAATCAAATTTCAATGCAAATCACGTTGAAGGGACAGTTGAAGTATTAGAAGAAGGATTGATAAACATTGAAATTTTAAGAAATGAAACGATTATATATTACTGCTTTATTTTCTATTCTGGTGATGTTAAGTTATGGTCAGGATAACGCTTTCCTTTTTCTTAAGGGAGTACCTCAAACAACACAGTTGAATCCGGCTATTAGGCCTACTAAAGGAAGTTATTTTGCATTGCCAGCTTTAGGTAGTATTAAGGTTAATGGATCCAATTCCGGGTTTTCCTGGTCGGATATAATTCGCAAAGGCACAGGTGATCAATCCGATTCATTAATAGTAGATTTGGATCATGTGGCCGGTCAGTTACAGGACAATAATCTCATCGCCTCCGAAGCTGCCATTCAAATATTAGGTTTCGGAATGTATGCTGGCAATACTTATTTTACGTTTGATATGATTCATAAATTTAAAGGCAGGTTTAATTATCCTTCTTCGATTCTGGATTTACGTTATGGTAATTGGGATTACGAAAATGATAAACCCATCAATCATAGCATGTCGGATCTGTCTTTGAATGGGATTGATTATACTGAAATGGCATTTGGATTCTCTACGCCAATAACTGAAGATATTACAATTGGGGCGCGTTTTAAATACTTGTTTGGAATGGCAAATATCAAAACAGACAACTTTAATGTGGGAATCGAAACCTTTGAGGATGGAACCATGGAAGTACGCTCAAAGGCGTCTATATTAACTTCATTGCCGGTAGAGATCGAGTATGATGAGGATGGCTTTGTGAAATCTATTCAATATGATGAGACCATTGATCGAGGTGACTTGTTTACCAATGAGAGTCGTGGAATGGCAATTGATTTAGGCGTGACCTGGCGATTATTCAATCACTTAACACTCGGTGCTGCAGTTAATGATATGGGTTACATCAATTGGAAAACCCGTACCCGACGATTCTATTCTGATGGAACTTTTGCATATTCCGGAGTTGACATGTCGGATCAAATAAAGGGTGAAAGTACCAGTTCTGCCAACTATTGGGAAGAGCTTGGGGATTCTCTTCAGAATACGTTTCGTGTATCAGATGAATCCATTACCTATCGCACCGGACTGCAAGGAAGTTTTAATCTGACGGCTGATTATCAACACCGCAACTGGTTAAATTTTGGCGCTGTATCGCGAAATTATTTTGTGGATGGTAAATGGACGCCTGAGTTCACATTGGCGGCTGGAGTGTCGCCAGGCAAAGCATTATCTACTGTAGTTACCTATTCGATGATGAAAAATGCCTTTGCTAATTTGGGTGCCGGTATCGCTCTTCGGGGCGGTCCATTGCAATTATACTTTGTGACTGACAATTTGAATACACTAATGGCGATGCATACAGCCCGGTATCTCAATATGAGGCTGGGTATTAATCTTATATTTGATTAAGAAAGCGAAGGGGCTGCATTTTTAATGCAGCCCTTTTTTTATAATTCCAATTCGATGGTTTCGATCTCATATTTACCAAGTGGGAGAATAACCGAATTCTTCTGGTGGGATAGGTTCTCAATTGGTTCTTCAATGAGATTGGTTCTTTGAACCTTATTAATATTTCTGAAACATTCAAGATTTACGTTCAGGCTACTATTCGTCGTATTGTATAAACGGACGATGACTTTATCAGCGTTTTCTGCTTTTTTGATGGAAGATATGATTGTGTTTTTATCAGTTAGACTCATGAACGATAATTCCTCCGGTAGATTCGCTTTTATAGATGGCTCTGGATTTGTAACGACCAAGATTGGTTCATTGTTGGCGATCCCAATCCGATTGGCTGCTGTTAGTCCATCGGAAGTAGAAGATAAGATGAACTCAAAATGATGATTTCCCGTTTGTGGATAGGGATTGCCTTCCCAATGACAACTGTGACGGGAGGCCAATAGGATGGGTTGCAGATTTATATTATTCGTTTCATAAACATCCACGTAGTCTGCAGCGGCAACCGAAGAGGAGAGGATCATTGTGATGTCATCATTATATGCACCTATCCAATTGGTAATACCTCTGGGATGAATTGATTGACAAGGGGTATCGTAGATCATGCCGTCAGCCTCACCTCCGGCTGCTCCTTCCATTTCATCCTGCCCTACCCGAAGTATTCCAAATGGGACTTCGTAGGCTACTTGTTTCAATTGAGATGCAACAGGAAAGGACAATCTAAATTCACGGTATAATTCACCGGTCCAATTTAATAGGTCTACATTGAAATTAATTTGAGGTAATTGTTTATATATTTTCAGTTTTGTTTCTATAGTTGCCTGTTTAAGTGGTTGCCTAAGTTTGAATTCTGTAAATATCGCTCCATCAGCGATCAATTCCCATTCCGGGTTATGATTACTTACTTTATCAAATCCTTCAAAGGATGGTTGTTGTACTTGTACAAACTCACCTGCTCCGTTGCCTTCAGATTGCATGGTAAATACTTCGCCGGCTAAGAAGTTTTTTGCGTTGATCAGTTCCTGTCCTGATTTTTTATCAATAATACTTTCAATGCCCCCATTTTTTAATTGGATGTGATAAAATGGCGTTTCGATGTGCTGGTTTAATGTCGTTTTTTTAGGTTCTGAAGCCTTCATCGATGTTAGTAGATAATAGGTCGAATAGCCCATGGCAGGCACTTCTGCCAGGATTTCAAAGGTGACTGATCTTAAGGAACCGGACGGATAATAGTTGGATGTAATTATTTGAACGGGCACATTATTGCCTTTGGCATCCTGAATTACGATTCCAGTTGTTTCTCCGGCTTCAAAATTCATATTTATATGAGCCGGTGCACTACGCTTCCAATTCAAACCGTTAAACAACAGGATGGGTTTGCCTTTCTTTTTAACCTTTACTCGCCTGGCAATATTTGTAATGGCTTTTTCAGTTAATTTCTGACTGTTTTGTAAGGCCTCCTGGTATTTTGCTTCAAAAATAGCATCGGTTACGTCACCATTTTTACCGCCCCAGCCATGATCGGGATATATCTTAGATCTCCACGCGGCATCCAATTCTTGGGAGGGATAGTCGACAAACGATCCTCTGGTTAAAGCATCAAATACGCTGAATTTTTCAGCATTCACCAAAGACCGGTCACCTTCCCGGCTCGCTTTTACTGCTTTCTGATGCGAGGGGCCATGTATGTATAGCCACAGGGCTGGCCTTTCGCCTTGAATCACTTGCAAGGTTTCACTATTGGAGGCGATACGGTCAATAAAATCACTTGTGGATGTGAGTTCTATTTTTGGGAGTTGAAGGGGTTGTAACTGTCGTTTTGGGTTTTCGATGTATTTAATCAAATGCCATTTATCAATTAATTCAGAATAATCTTTGGCGGGACTCATGTCCCAATCGGAAAAAATTGGCATCACAGCATTTGTTGAATCGATTTCGTTGTAGCCTTCCTTCCAGAAGAGAGCCGCTTTAGCAATGTGAGCCGCTGCATCCAAAAAATCACGGTTGAGTCCATTGTAATCCAGGCTATAATGACCAGACGAATAGGTTTTGACATTTGATCCGTCCGGTGCCTGCCAATGGAAGACTCCTTTGGCGTGGCGGCTGATGATCAGCTTATCCACTCCTGCTTTGGCCATTAATTGTGGCATTTGCAGGGTTCGGCCTGGAACATCCACATTCCAATAGGTGTTTGCATTATATCCATTGAGTTCTTGTTTCAACCATTTCTTTCCGTGATAAAATTGCCTGGCCAATGCTTCCCCCGAATACATTTCTTCATAGGGTTGAATATAGGTTGCACCAACGGTAATTTTTCCCTGATCAATGAGTGTTATCAAGTCTGTTTTCCTCTCAGGATGTCTCTGAAGATATTCTTCCACCATTAAAGCGTCTTCAATGTCAAAGCTATATTGGGCTTTTGCCAGGCCATCTTTTATCATTGGTGTAATGAGCATGGTATCGCGTTCAAGGATGCATTTCTCCACATCATCCATCCATGCAATATCCTGATGGCTTGAGTTCATTAAACAAATGGTGCCATTCGCTAAGTTTGAAATCGACAGCTCAAGTACTTTTCGGACCATTTCAGGTTGATATGTTGATTCTGCTTGTACTGTCCATTTATTATTCTCTATAGTGGAGCGAATGTGTTTGATGGTGCCATCATGGGACAGTGCATAAAATGATTCTGACTGATTTAAAAGCATGCCTGAGAAAACCTGGTTATTCTCAAATTGTACACTCCAGGTATTTTTTTCTTCTGATGCATCCTTACTTATTGCCAAGACTTTATTAGTCCCGTTTAATTGTGTTTTAATTACCTTGCTCCCAATGGTGATTTGAACATTCTGATTAGCAAGATTAGATGATGTGGAAAGCTGAAGTTGATTGTTTTCCACACTCATTTCCATCCAGCTTTCTTTGGTGGATTTGTTATAAAGAAAGTCGCATACGCTTTTCTCCCGATAGACCTGTAACCAGGCATTACCCCCTTGTTGATTTCCTTCCAGCCTAAAAACAACTGGTTGACCTGGTTTTAACCATGTAATTGGTATTTTCAAGTACATGTATCCATGGGTGTCTCCGTGTTGATCTGTTTTGATATGGTAGTATTTTAGTATAGAGCCTTCTTCTCCACTTAGTTCCCAACTAGAGGCTTTTCTTTGTGAATAGCTAAAACGCTTTAGTTGGTTGATGTAAAAAAAGAATTCAGGTGCTGATTCGGCAGCATCAGCACTGGCTAACCACATAAATTCTGCAAATTGTTCGCTGTAAGTAATTGGAATAATGGCGGATTGCCATTCGATTGGTGAACTTTCCGACCTAACTAATAGAGATGGTGTTACAGCACCAAATAGCGAGTGGTATTGAAAAAGGCCATTGCCATTATCGCTGGAATATCCTTCTATAAAAGATTTGGCCCGGTTACCCAGTTCAATTTGTTGATGCTTGTCAGCTACTTCCTGACCTATTAAGAGATTCCCTCCTGCCAGGAGTACCATCAACCAGCTTATTATTCTAAAAGATGTGTTCATATCTACACTATTATGAATTTCGGATTATCAACTCAGGTTCCAGTTTGATCTGTAGTACTTTTTCAGTGCCACGCGTACTCATCATTTCAAAAACAGCTGTTAAGCACTCTTTGGCGATGCGTTCAACGGGTTGCTCAATGGCTGTGATGTGTGGTGAGAAAATGGAAAAGACCTCATGATCACCAAAACTAGCAACCGATACTTCTTCGGGATATTTCACTTTCGATTCCACCAACTGTTTTATGCCATGCAGGGTCAGGTAATGTGTTTCGAAGATAATGGCCTTTGCCCCCAAAGTCAACAGCTCCCTGACGGCCTGATGACAAGCTTCAGCGTAATTAGTATACTCAATGACACGCATGTAATTGGTTTGCATGTTGAAACGGTGCTGGTAATTTTCAATGTATCCCCGTTGTCGCTCATGAATAGCATGTAAGTTTAAATCCAGACCAATATAGCCGACGGCCTTATGTCCATTTCGATACAGGTGATTCACCAGTTTTTTGATCCCTGCATAATTATCAACAATGACATGGGACAGTTCCGAGTCCGGATAATGTCGGTCGAACAATACCACAGGTGTGCCATTGGCATTCACCTTTTCTAATAATTCCTGGTTTTGCTGTGTTGTTGCGATTAATAGGGCGTCTACTTGTCGGTCGAGAAATGCATTTACCAGTTCCTCTTCCTTTGCAGGAACTTCCAGACTACTTCCAAGTAATAGATGGTATTCCGAATCGGCTAATTCTTGCTCCAGATGCAAGGCTATATTGCTGTAGTAGCTGTCAGCAATGTTGGGCACCACCAGTCCAATGGTCATGGTTTTTCCGCGTGATAAATTCCGTGCAGAGATGTTGGGGCGGTAATTTAGTGCCTTGGCAATTTTCAAAATTTTATCCTGGGTGGCCTTATTGATCTTATGCTGATCGCCTTTCCCATTCAGTACCATGGAGGCGGTAGTTATAGATACTTCGGCTTGTTTTGCAATAACTTCCAGAGAAACTTTCTTCATGACTAAAACGCTTTAGTAACCACAAGTCTAAAGCTTTTTTCCCACTTCTCAAAATAGGGTAAAAAAAAAAGCGCTCCCGAGCAAGGAGCGCTTAATTGGTCTGGTCAACATTATTTATTCAACAATAATCTCATCGGCAAATATCCACGCCTTGCCGCCAGCCGCCGGATGCCACTGCGGGCAAACGCCAACACTCTCTGCCAGGATACGCACGTAACGCACTTTTTCGGTAGGGAACTCAGCCGGATAGGTCACAATTTCGTTGACGTCACTTTCAGTCACGCCCGGGGTGAAAGTCGCTACTTCTTTGAAGTTTTTTCCATCTGTTGATACAGTATAAGTAATGGCTTTAGGACCAAAGACCCACGACATCGGTTGGTTTTTAAAGCGGGAATTGATTTTGGTGATTTCCGTTTCCCCACCCAAATCAATGGTCACATCCACCGGCTTCTCTTCCACACCAATCCACACGCCCAGGAAGCCATTGGTTAATCCAAATTTACTGCCCCCGTCATACTGAGGTGCATGATCGTATTTCAAGACGTATGGTTTCCCAAAAGCCTTGTGAAAGTTGATCTCTTTCTCCGAAATATTTGTCGTTGTACCATCCGGTTTGAACTGACAGGCTTTAATGTGCGCATTTTGACGCAGCACGAATGTGCCATTATAAACAGCTGATGCCTGCGTTGGCTCGCTGCCATCAGTGGTATAATAAACCGGCTGAGGCCGTTCAGCTATGAATTCAATTTCAGCTGATTTGGTTTCATAATTAGGCTTGACGTTGATGCCTACATGGTAACTGATCTCACCATAATGCACGCCACGTTTCTCCAGTACTGGAAACTGGTGCTGTACACGGGCGTAGAAATCTTCCCATGCTTTGATTTGCGGACTCCAGGCCACTTCACTTATGGCAAAAAGACGTGGGAATATATTGTATTCAATGTGTTCGAATTTAGGCGTGTATTCGGTCCAGATATTCGCTTGTAGGCCAATGATGTGTTTCCGGTTTTCCGGCGAGATGTCTTCCGGAATGGAGGGAAAGGTATACACATCTCTCAAGGTAGTGATGCCAGGATGACCGGGTGCGTTGGGAACATGGTTTTGGACATGGTTAAAATAGTAAGGAAACATCGGGGTCATTACCACATCGTGTCCTGCTTCAGCCGCTTTTACACCACCGGCTACACCCCGCCAGGACATCACAGCTGCATTGGGGGCTAGTCCACCATCCAATATCTCATCCCAACCAATCAACCGACGACCGTTACTGCTTAAGTATTTTTCGATGCGACTTACAAAATAACTTTGCAATTCATGTTCGTCATGGGCATTCACATCTTTCATGCGTTTTTTGCATTTGGGGCACGCCAGCCAGGTATCCTTAGGTGTTTCATCACCTCCAATGTGGATGAATTCAGATGGAAACAACGCCATGGTTTCTGCCAACACATCTTCTAAAAACTGAAAGGTCGTTTCTTCACCGGCGCAATACACACCTGCAGAAACACCCGCCTGTGTCCAGATTTCCAGATCACCGGCATTGTCGCAATAGTATTCCGGATAAGCCACCAAAGCAGCGGCCGAGTGACCCGGGAGCTCTATTTCCGGAACAATGGTGATGTGGCGCTCAGCAGCATAAGCCACAATAGCTTTCACTTGTTCCTGGGTGTAAAATCCACCATAGGGTTGGCCATCATCCGTGTTTAAACCTTTTTGCTGGTTGGCATCAAATCCCACTGTTGGTCGCCAGGCACCCACCTCTGTCAGTTTGGGATATTTCTTAATTTCCAGTCGCCAGCCCTGATCATCAACCAAATGCCAATGCATGGTGTTGAGCTTGTTCATGGCCAGGTAATCGATGAACTGCTTAACTTCATCCACACTGAAGACGTGACGCGAGACATCGAAATGCATACCTCGCCAGGCAAAGCGCGGGTAATCTTTTATGGTGACAGCAGGAATGATGGCCTGGCCTTTTTTATCCACTTGGATAAGCTGACGCAATGTTTGTATCCCATAGAATAGACCGGCGCGATCAGGGGCTGCAATGGTCACGCCTTCGGACGAAGCAGTTAACAGATAGCCTTCTTTAGGAAGTGCCAGTTCGCTGTTTATTTCGAACCGGATTTTACCCTGCTCACAGGTTGACAACGTTAATCCCTGCTCCGTTTTGACAGTATTGATCAGGTAGGTCGCCAATGCCTCATCGGCATCGCCAATGAATATGGCATGCTTCAGGTTGGCGGATAAATCAAAGTCACCCGATCCTTCAGTTAGTTCCACCGGATAAGGAATCAGATTCCATTCTTTTTTTTCGGATGAATACTGACATCCTGCCAAAAGCAGGATGCCGGCCAGCATAGCAACAAATAGTTTCATTGGTTTTGAGTTTTATTTTAGATTCTATTATTTCCCATCAGTTCATTAAAGTGCGCGGACTTTTCAATTCTGCGAAGCGTATTCACTTTTCACTTTCATCTTTTCGCATGTGGTTAATTCCAGGCTGCAATTTCTTCCTTGAGCACTTTCCAGTGTTCATCTTTCAGGTCATAGGGCGTAAACACGCATATCCCGGCAGCACCACCTTTTTTTGAACCTTGAATAGCCGTTTTTAAGTCAGCAGGATTCAGGGCCGGAACAAATAAACCACTGTAAAGTGGAGCACTCCCATTCAAGGCTTGCGTGCCTTCTGAACAGGCGCCTTCTACCCAGGTGGCGTCTTCTTCATAAAAGCTGTTGTAGTTCATAGGGTAATAAGCATCCAGACGCCATTTGTTCCATTCCTGGCGCACCAGTTTTGAAGCGATGGTTGGTGTAGGGAAAACAGCAGCGGTAATTTTGGTCCCTTTTTCATGTACGGCTTTAGTAAGCTGATCCACCACTTCAGTGATCATGTCATATCTGAATTGTCGCCATTCGTTGTTGTCGGGGGCCTGATCACCCAGTGTCCCGGCATCAATGCCTTGTTCGGCCTGAAAGCGTTTCACGCAATCCTCACAGTAGCAAAAATCAAATTCAGGATATTCTTTATCCATCACCAGGTCATATTTTTCCCATAATTCACTGGGGAGAATCACGTCAGAATGACGGATGTAATCCAGGTGAACACCATCAATGTCTGGAATCACGGCGATGTCCTGAACGAAGTTCACCAGGTACTCTCTCACCGGTTGTTTTGTGGGGCACAACCATTTGTAATAATCCACATAAGGTGGGTTGGTAGCTGTTGATTTACCTTCGCGGCTAATGGTGTACCAGTCGGCATGATGGGTCAGTAAGGAATCATTGTAATGGCGCATGATGGTTTGCCAGGCGTGAAGTTCCAATCCGTGTTTATGAGCTAATTCTATGGCGGCCGGATATTTTTCCAGCGCACATTGGTACATGATACCATCGAAGCCGGTTTCCTTCAATCGGATGAACATTTTCTCCAACTCCTGGGTCTCATGATCTTTACCTTCACCCATCCACACATAGTGTTTACCAACTTTTTTATCGCTTGTTTTTTTAGCTGGCGCCTGACAACTCATGAAGGTTGTGGCCAGCACGAGTAGCATTATTTTTAATAATTGTGAGATTTTTTTCATAAAGCATATTTTAGATGAATTCTAAGTCTGTTTTCAATTGTTTTGGAGGCGTTTTCTTGAAATTCAGGATTTCACTCTGTATAACTTTTTCCATTCTCCTTTTCCCTTTTTCCTCAATTCCTTTCCAATTTCAGGCTTTTAATTTAAAGACGGAAATATAGCTCACTCCGAATCAACCCAATTGAAATTTTGTGACAGATAATTGAACAAATGTGCCGTATTTTTATTCCCATAGGGATATTACACCATTTAGAACATTTCATGACGCACGCGTTCACTACGGACTATTTAATTATTGGCCAGGGATTAGCGGGCACCCTTTTATCTTATCAGATGCATAAAGCCGGCATTAAGCATCTGGTTGTGGATCACGTGCAGGAGGGAGCAGCCTCCCGCGCCGCTGCCGGATTAATTAATCCCATTGTGATAAAACGCATGGTGAAAACCTGGCAGGCTGATGTCTTTTTCCCGTTTGCGGTTAACACCTATCGGGAGTTGGAAGTTTTTTTAAAGATGCCGTGTTTTCATCCCAAACCTATTCTTAAACTTTTGGGCAGTGAGGATCCGGTTTTTTGGCAGCACCAAATTGCCAAACACGATTTATCGGCGTATGCCTCCTTGTCAGCTGCCACGGATGTATGGCCTCCCCTGATAAAGGCGCCCTTTGGGGTGGGACTTATTACGCAGGCTGCCCGTTTGGATATGACCACCTTGCTGAATGCGTACCGTCTTTTTTTGAAGAACGAAGGCCTGTTGGTGGATGCTGTTTTTCGGGATGAAGACCTGGTGGTTGATCAACAGGCTGTGGCTTGGAAGGGGATCCGCGCGCGCAAAGTAATTTTTTGCCGCGGTGCCTGGGATGCCGGCAGTTCTTTTTTCCAGCACCTGAAGTTTAGAAATACCAAGGGTGAATTGTTGGATGTGGAAATTCCCCGCTGGAAATCGGATCATCTCGTGAGCAGAGGGGTTTTTGTGATGCCGGTAGGAAATGGCCACTTTAAGATTGGTGCTACTTATGCCCACCATTGGGAGGATTTATCCCCAAGCGCTGAAAAGAAGGCGGAGCTATTAAGTAAATGGAGTGCTATTTCCGATGCGGCCTTAGTCATTAAAAGACAGATTACCGGCATACGGCCAACGCTAGCGGATCGGCGTCCTGTAATCGGTTTTTTGAAACAGTACCCGCAGGTGGGTCTATTTAATGGTCTGGGGTCGCGTGGTGGCCTAATGGCACCTTATCTGGCCCGGGAATGGGTGCGTCTGTTGCAGGATGAAAACTATCAAACCTTTGCTGAAGTTGGTTTGGAACGGCATAAATAATTCATTACCTTAGTCAAAACCGCGGACAGTGAAAAATTTCATCTTTCTAATTTGCATTCTTATGACGGCCTGTAATCCATCCAATACATTCAATGATACACAAGTCTTGCTTGATACCGATCTGGCTTTCTCTGCCATGTGTGAAACCCAAGGCATGAAGGCGGCCTTTTTGGCCTATGCCGATGAGAATGTGATTAAATTGCAGGAAAAGCGTTTTCCCATATGGGGAATTGAGCAGATGAAAGAGGCTTTTGGTCAGTTTGATGATTCGTCTTTTACCATTACCTGGGTGCCTCTGCGGGCTGAGCTGGCTGCTTCGGGCGACCTGGGGTACACCATGGGAAATTGGAAACTCGTGCCGGCCGATGGAAAAGTGAAATACGGCAATTATGTCTCCATATGGAAGAAGCAAGCCAATGGCGCATTTAAATTCGTGTTGGATACGGGGACTGATACACCCGGTCTGTTTAAGCCCAAATCCTAGAAATTGAACTTTCGTATTCTTGAAAAATATAAAAGAAAAGCCTGCAGCATCAACTGCAGGCTTTTATTATTTTCTGCTACTGCATTAAATCGAGGTGTAGGTTTTTAAACATCCCAATGTGGCAATTGTCAAGTTTGACCTTGAAGGCTGTGGCGTCTTTTTGGATGGCTAACACAATGGTTTTGCCCGGTTTCAACAGAAATTTATCCGGCGCCCCGTTTTCGGGTGTCTCATTCACAAACGAAAATTGCAGGTCACTGTTGTTTTTCAGTTCCACATAGTGCTTCTCTTCATCGCTGTAAAAAGCGGGTGTTAACGCCACCGATGCATGGAATAGCTGTGTTAATAACGCCTCCGGACCGGCCAGCTGCTGATCGAACCAGGCAATGGTACGGGCCGATTCGATGGCCTCGCGCACGCCTGTGAAGCTTCTTTCTTTGGCGAATAGCAAGGTCATGGGACGATGCGCCCGTTCCAGGTCATAGATATAGCCGTTCACATCGTGAATATCGCTGTTGGCAAATACCGCCAGCTGGTGATCGATGCACCATTGCAACACCACCGGATACCACTCATTGTAGTTCATCACCTCCATGCCATGCAGACGGCCCTCTTTGATGAGTTGCCGATGAATGTCATATATCAGGCAGGTGTCTTTTTGCTGCGCTTTCCACCCCGGATGGTTCCAGATCATCAGTCCGTTTTGTGCCTGCACGGCTTCAAAAGCCTTTTCCGGCTTTTTATGATCCAGGGCATTGGCATCTTCAATAAAAAAGGCATTCAAATGGCCGGGCGGCATGCTGCGGGTAATCTCCGATGCTTTTATGAGGAGTATATTGAGTTTTTGAGCCTCCTGTATGGCCAGGTCGTAGGAGCTGTTGTGATCCTGTTTCATCAGCTTGCGGTGCGGCTGGTATTCGAGGTGGTCCGTAATGGCCATCACATCCAGACCTTCTGCCCAGCATTCTTTCACCCGGACAGTAGGCCAAACCAGGCCATCGGAAAAAACCGTGTGTATGTGAAAGTCCCCTTTCAGGGTTTGATAGCCTTCAATGTTGGGAATGCGGATGTGTTGGCGCTGGCTGGATTGCTTGATGTCCAACGGCACATGGTTGGCATTTTGTTGGCCGTGAACCGTGCTGAACAGCATGAATCCCAACGCCACCAGGAGTTGATTTTTTTTCATATGAGGTGTGTTTATAATGTCTGTTTCAAAGATAGATATTACGCGGTGACGACAGCGGATGCCGGCCCCCGCGAATAGGAGCGTATTGTTTAAAATGACCTAAACATGTTTAGGTCAGGGTATTTTATCTGAAGTAACGATTCTTTTTTTCATCACAATTTAGTAAATTAGAGATAGTCTTTTAACCCGTAGCTATTCATTTTTGTAAACCTAACCACCATGCATTTCAACTGGCCTGATATCTTAAAGAAAAAAATAAAAGGAGAGGTGGCATCACGCGCTATTGATCAACGCGCACAGACGTTTGAGAAACTGATGGCCACAGGAAAGGACCTTCCGTTTACGCTAAAGACCATGGGACGAAACGGTATTTTTGTCCGTGTGCATCAGTTTCATGCCTTTGTGCCCTATAAAAAAATGCCGTGGATCTATCCGCATAAAGCTTATTGGCAGATTGTGCTGCCCCATCTGAAAAAACGCCGCTTTTATGCGTGTGTGGATCATTTCATCAAAGCGCCCCTTTCCATTAAGCTGGATGCCTCCATCCCTCAATTTCAACATCAGCCCCTGAACCGGATGCAGACTTACCGAGGCATTGTACTGGATCGGATTCAAAGTAATTTTTTGGTGGAGCTGGGGTATCATTTCAATTGGTCGTGCGGATCCATCACCGCCATGTTACCATTTTCAAGGTGTCACATGAACACCATTCAGAATAAATCGGAAGGACATTTTATAGATGTGCTTTTTGAAGGTAACAATGCCCGGCAAGAGCCACAAGTGAGTGATGTCAATGAGCATGCCGTGCCCTTATCCGAGGAGATGCGGCAGTTATTGGGAAAAACGGTGGATGTACTTGTCCTTCACAATGGCCATCAGGGCCCTGATTTTCTGGTGGAAAGAAAGTGCCGGGGGCAATTGGTCGCTTGTGAACAGCAATACGGAGTCAACGCGTCCCGCATTCAATCAGCCATGAAGCGGTTGGTTCATCACGAGATCATCAGCTGCCAGGTGATCGGGTTCAATCGATCCAAAGGGCTTCTGGTATTGCATTGGCCCTTGCGCGATGCCTTGCAGCGGCTCAATGATACATTTAATAAGCGGTCATCAGCTGACAGGAGACGAAGTAAAGCACTGAAGATATGATAACACCGATCGACTTAAAAGTAACGCTGGCTGAGCTGAAGCATATAGCGTTTGATCAGCTAAAGACCTGCCGCATACCGGTTGGGATTTACCTGCATGAAGCCGACAGGTTGTATACCCGGCTACTGTTGGATGTATCCCAATTAACCCAGGCTGGAATGTCAGAGCTCCTGGCCACTGAGCTTTGGCATCGTAAAGAATTGTTACGCGAAGCCGAACTGGTGTGGCAGGAGCATGCCAATCAACGGCAGGCAGCCATGCAAGCCTGGAAAACAGCCGCCCAAGAGATGCATGCATTTTATACTGATTTACTCCATCAAATGACTTTCGCCTATAGGGAGGATGAGGCGCTGCTGATGCGGTTGTCAGCCTTAAAGCGAAAGCAATCACATGCCCAGGTCATTCAGGGCTTGAGTAGTTTAGATGTGCTGGGGAAAGCCCGTCAGGAGCCGCTGAGAGCCATTGGCTTTGATGTGAGCCGGCTGGATCAGGCGGCTGCTATGGCCGATCGGCTGGCAGGTGTTTATGCCACCGCCACGACTTATCGATGCTGTAGAAATAACGAAAAGGTGATCCGGGATAAGGCGTTTACCCTTTTAAAGGAAGTGGTGGATGAAGTGCGGCATTACGGGCGGTTTGTTTTCCGGAATCAGCCCGGAAAAGCCCGCGCCTATGCCAGTCAATACCGCCGGGAACAGAAATTACGACAGCAATAGCTTTTGGTGCAGATACGGTGGCGGCTGGCTTCAATGTGGCGGCCTGTCTGCCGCTGCTCACCTCCATGTACTACTCATCTCAATTGAATGGCAGGATCCTTTCCTTTTTTCGGTAGCCCCCCTTGGTAAATGATTGCTTCCCCCTTCAGGGAGCTGCCCTCCCCATCTTATTTTAATAGGTTAACTCCGGTGGGGGTTATTGGCTCTGTGGTGGGGGACTATTCATATGAGGTGGGGAAGTAGTGGAATCAGGTGGGGAAGGACTTAAGCACAGTGGGGAGCGCATGAAATACAGGTGGGGTTATTCAAAATGGGGTGGGGAATGACAGGCACTGCCCTACTAATGGGTTTTTTGAGTATTGAGGCCGCCGGTTCGATAAGTTTGTTTAAGCTATCGCTATGAATAGTTAGTCGGAAATAGTGAATGGATGTGTGCTTGTTGTATTGTAGTCGGGATTTAAAGAGTTGAAGCATTTAGGAGTAAGTTGGATCACTGCCGGATTTGCAGTGCACATCACCCCTAAAAGTAATCATAATTAAACCACCATTAGTGGCGATTGATCCTCGCTCAACCCCCATCTATCTTTGCTTCGCGATAGCAAATACAATGGGGTACAAAAAAATATTCAGTATCGGGATCTGCCTGCTCATGTATGGCTGGTGTGTTAGTCAAACGGTGTCTATGACCGGTCGGCTCCTGCACTGTGACACGCAGCAAGCCATCGGGTATGCTAATGTGGTAGTGCCTGAACTGGGACGTGGAACCGTATCGGATGAAGCTGGTTGTTTTGCCTTTAGCCTGCCGGAGGTGGGCGTTTACCGCATTCAGGTATCCTGCATTGGATTCATCACCATTGACACCTTAATGGTGATCGATGTGCAGACCGTGGCTTCTTTTTGCCTGCAACCCCACAGTTTATCCATTGCCGAAGTATCGGTCATCGCTGAAGAGAAAAAGGGACTGGAGACGGCTTCCAAAATCCGGGTGATGGCCATGCAACATTTGCAGCCTTCTTCATTTACTGATCTCCTCACCTTACTGCCCGGTATGGTGAGTGTCGCACCCAATCTGTCTGAGGTCAATCCCATTACGTTGCGGCAGGCGCCGGGCGCTTATCAGGCAATTGATAATACAGCCTTGGGAACGGCCGTGATTGTAGATGGCATGGCGCTGAGCAATGATGTAAATATGCAGGCTATAAATGGCTTGAGTGGCGAGTCGGAGGGCCGGTATCGCCTGAATCAGAACAATGGTCTGGACATGCGGCAGATCAGTACGGATCAGATTGAATCGGTGGAAATCATTCGGGGCATTCCCTCGGTGGAGCATGGCGATTTAAGCTCGGGGGTGGTCATCATTACCCGTAAAACGGGGGCCACCGCCTGGCAGGGACGTTTAAAAACCGACTTAAAGAGTAAGCTGGTGGCTCTTGAAAAAGGCGTTCTGTTGCCTGGCAAAGGAGGTGTTATCAACGCCGGTGTTGATTACCTGCACCATTATAAAACACCCGCCAATCCGCTGGAAACCTACCAGCGCCTGAGCTCTTCTGTGCGTTATCATAAAAAATGGCTGCACGCCCGCTGGCATCACACCTTGAAAGCCTCGGGCAATTATGCTTTTAATATGGATGCCACCCGTCAGGATCCGGAGTTGAACCACGGGCAGAAAGACCTTTACGAATCGGTTTATCGAAAGCTGATCCTGTCACTGAGTCAGCAGGTGGACTTTACAGATGGATGGTTGCGCATGCTCAAAATGGAAGCGGGCTATACGCAAGGGTATGATGTGCTGAAGCGGGAAAGAAACGTGCAGTTAACCGGTCCTACGGCGCTGCCCCTGGCAGAAGAAACCAAAAAAGGGGATGGCATCTATTTGCCATCGAATTATAATGCATCGCTGGAAATAGAAGGGCAGCCCCGGTATGCTTTCCTTAGCCTGTGTGCCGGGGCCGACTGGCAAACTACCCGGTGGCAACACAAGTTTAAAGCCGGAATGGATTATCGCTATGATAAAAACCAGGGAGCCGGCATTCAAATGGACAAGGCGCATCCCATCTATCCCAACCAGTCGATGTCACGCCCCCGGGATTTGAGCCGGATCCCCGCTCTGCAGGATGTGGCCATTTATCTGGAGGATCAGATGAGCAGACGTTTCAAGCGGCACCGGCTCGAAGTGAGGGCAGGTGTGCGCTTTCAGGTGATGGCCGGTTTGGCGCAGGCCTATCAGATGCGGGGCGAGGTGTACCCCGATCCACGCTTCAATGTGCGGTGGAACTTTCCTGCATTGGCCATGCAGTCAGCATCCGATCTGCGGCTGGCCATCACGGGAGGCTATGGCTGGCATACCAAAACACCGACCATGAGCATGGTTTATCCCGAACCGGTTTATGATGACCTCTATGAGTTGAACTACTACTCCAACGTGTCGGCTGATTGGCGTCGCCTGTATGTGTACACCATCAAACAGGATGTGACCAATTATAATCTGACAGCGGCACGCAACCTGAAAAAGGAAATTGGTTTATCCGTTTCATGGGGGACTCATAAGATGGATGTGACCTTCTTTCAGGAAGAAATGACCAATGGTTTCAGCCGGCAGGCGTTGTTCCGTTCGCTCACATACCGCGATTACGATGAAAGCTCTGTGTCCTCCACCGACCTGACCGGCCCGCCTGCTTTGGCGGCTTTTGCCTATCACGATAAAACCATTTTAAACAGCTATACTCAGTGGAGTAATACCCGGCACCTCAATAAAAAAGGCATTGAGTACCAAGTGGCACTGGCCCCGCTGAAGGCCTTACAAACGTCAGTAACCATCAATGGCGCTTATTTTAAAACCCAACAGAAAGATGGGGGATTCGGATATGAGCGTCCGGGCATCTACCTGAACAACGAACCCTATCCTTATACCGGGGTTTATCAGTGGCCCTTTAATGATAACACCACTGATGAATGGTTGAATACCAATGTCCGCTTGGATACACACTTGCCGGCTTTGCGTTTGCTGACCAGTGTTTCATTTCAGTCCGTCTGGTTTAAACGGAATCGCTATGAACAACCGGATGGCACACCGCTGGCCTACCTCACGCCAACCGGTGAACGCCTGCCATTTACTCAGGCGGATGCGACAGATCCGGTGTTAAACTACCTGGTTTACAACGCACACAGTCGGCAAGACCAGACTGTTACTGAACCGTTGGGGCTCACGGTTGACCTGAAGGTGTCCAAGGAAATTGGCGCACACCTGCGTGTTTCGTTCTTTGTGCAGAACCTGTTTGACTATCACAAACCCTATACGAACCGTGCCAACCAGGTGGTGAGGCCCACCTCGCGTCCTTATTTCGGAATGGAAGCAAATATTAAACTTTAAATATATTAAACGATGAAGCACATGTATTTTCTACTCCTGTGGGTACTCACCTTAGGTCTTTTGTTACCCGGTTGTCAGGATGAGGATCCGATTCCCATGACACAGACCGAAGTCACCTTTTTATTGCCCGAAAAACTGATAGGTGCAGATCTTGGTGAATTGCAGGTAACTTTTGAAAACATTAATACAGCCACCACGGTAACGGCGCCGGTTGTGGACAACAGGATTTCGGTTACGCTGGAAGATGGGATTTATACTATTCTGGTGGCCGGAAAAGTATACCGGAAGGCCAATGTGGAAGGGGCAACCATTGTTCGTGGTCAAGAAGAAAATCGCATTGTTGAAAAGGGAAATATGAGCCTGCAAATTGAATTGTTCATTGTGGAAGAGGCCACCGGTTGGGTCTTCAAGGAACTTTACTTCACCGGCTCTCAAACACCGGAAGGCAAATCCTATTACAAGGATAAATATTTCGAATTGTACAATAACTCTGATAAGGTGCTGTATGCCGATGGCTTGTCGGTGTGTGAGTCGGATCATTCCACGGCCACAGCCTTGAATGCTCATGCTGAATGGGTGGATGCGTTTGCGGTGGTAGCTACTATTTATACCATTCCGGGGTCCGGAAAGGAGTACCCGGTGCAGCCTGGCAGGAGCCTTGTTTTAGCCGATGTGGGCATGAATCACAAAGAGGTGAACTCCAATTCATATGACCTAACGATTGCTGATTTTGAATGGTTCGATAATCACCGCCTGGATGTAGATGTGCCGGAAGTGCCCAACCTGATTCGTCACTTCTCTTATTCAGCTTCGATCTGGACACCTCACAATCGGGGCTATAAGTCTTATTTACTTTTTAAACCTGAGGTTAGCATGGAGGCCTATCTGACCAATTATAAGTATGAATATACCAGTATATCGGGAAATGAGATAAGCCGTTATAAAGTGCCTAACGAGTGGGTGTTGGATGCCGTGGAATGCAGTACGCCATCCAACTATCAAAGCAAAGCCTTTTCCCCGCGGCTGGATCTATCCTATATCAATTGCGGCGATGGCGATGCCAGCCGTTACGGTAAATGTGTCCGCCGAAAGGTTAAGACAACAACAGCTGAGGGACGCGTGGTGTATGCCGATACCAATGATTCGGCCAATGACTTTTTGTCCACGGTGGAGCCACAACCCAAAGTATTTCAATAACAGGTGGACGGCTGCAGTTATCCCATACGATGGACTGCAGCAGTTCTGATCATGAAATGAACGTTTATCCGTGAAAGTCTTTTCCATTCTATTGCTTTTATTTATTTCCTGTTTAGCTGTGGCAGGTGATTCAATTGTTGCCCGTATCCGGCCATGGCATCACCCGCAAATCAATTTCCTGTCCGGGTATCAATCCAACCCGGCATTGTTAAGTCTAAAGCCATTGCCGGCATTGTCAACCGTGAGGCTGGGTTATACGGGTAGCGATCACCGTTCTTTTCATCTTCTGCAAGATGGCGAGGGGGAGCAACAGTATGGGGCTCTGGCTGCCGGCTACAAACGTGATGGGGCATTTGATTTGCTGGGTGGACTTACCTATTCCCACCACACAACAACTGGAATTAAATGGAGCAATGTTACCGACCTGGATAAGACGGGCCCTTACATTCTGGCCGATACGCTTGGCGGTACCACCTATGGGGAGCAATATCACTTGTGGGGCGGTGCATCGCGCCAATTGGGGGCCCACGCTTTCCATCTGAACCTGTCCTATCGGGCTTATGGTTCCTATCGACAGAAGGATCCACGGGCTAGCATTAAGGTATCTGATTTTACAATCGGTTTGGGGTGGGCGCGCCGCATTGGGAAACATCTATTTGGTCTCTCTGCAGAATACAACCGTTACCGTCAGTATGCCTCGGTACGCAATTACAAGGACGATGGCAGGGCTCTTACCAATTTTTATGTGCTGAACGGATTGGGCTTTTACAGTGATATTTTGTCTGGTGCAGAATACACCTATGGCGTAGCGTATCATGGAGCCGGTTTCAACCTTGCTTTTCAATGGATTCCACAGGCGCCAACGGGTCTTTACCTGACGGGGCAGTACAGGGGATTTTCCAACGCGTTTCTGCACAGTAATTACACCTATGGCGTGTACGCCAAGAAAGCTCTGCAAGCAGAAGGGGGATACCGGATGGCCTTTGAAAAATTCACCTATGCATTCAAAGCCCATGTGAATTACCTCCATGGGAGAGGGACTGAATACCTTTACAAAGTAGTGGTGGTGGATCATGAATCACGTGAAAGCGATCGTCAACTGCTATCCAGACTGCCGAAATATTCACGGGAAGAACTGAATTGTACCCTGGCATTGCTAACCACTTATAATACCCAAGGGTATTTGTTGTCGGCTGAAGCGGGAGGTGGCTTTCAAACCGAAGCGGAGTTGTACCAAAAAGGGACTTTTTTCACGCGTTTTAAAAATGGCGCAGGCCACCTGATCCTGCAGGGACAAAAATTCACTGATAAAGCCACCTGGGGTATGCGTTTACAAGGGCAGGTGCAGAAAATCATCAGCGCTGACCAGCAGCTGTTGTCTACCTCTGATGGTGATGCCAGATATGTGGTGACGCGCTCCTTGGTGTTGCCTGATTTTAACACTAAAAAACTGGATTTGTACCGGGCAAAGGCTGGTCTTTCGCTCATCATGCCCGTGAAACAAAATTTGGCCATCCACCTGGGGCTTAATTACGAGATAACGAGTAACACCGATCGGTCAAATCACTTTTGGGAGGGATCAGTAGGTTTCTTTTTTTAGATCAATACAATAAAAAATATCAAATGCAACCAATTATACAATGTGAGAACGTCACCCATTATTATGGGGAGCGCTGTATCTACGAAAACCTCAATTTTGAGGTGCAGCGGGGCCGGGTGTTGGGGCTGCTGGGGAAAAACGGAACCGGGAAAACGACCATTATCAATATTCTGAATGGTTTCTTAAAGCCGGTAGCGGGTACCTGCCGTTTATTTGGCGAGGAGATGGAGCAGTTGTCGCCCCAAACAAAAAGTAAAATCGGGCTTTTGCTGGAAGGTCATGTACAGCATGATTTTTTTACTGTGCAGCAAATCGAAAAGTATTATTCCAACTTTTTTAAAAACTGGAAGCGCGAGGCCTACTATGAGCTGTTGAAAAAGCTGCAGGTGCTGCCAACACAAAAACTCAGCAGCATGTCCTGCGGGCAGCGCTCGCAAGTGGCCTTAGGGTTGTTATTGGCCCAGGATCCTGAATTATTGATTTTGGATGATTTCAGCATGGGGCTCGATCCCGGATATCGCCATTTATTTGTGGATTACTTACGGGAGTTCGCCGCCTCGGGCGATAAGACCATCTTCCTTACCAGTCACATCATCCAGGACATGGAGCAGTTGGTGGATGAATGTATTATTCTGGATTACGGGCGTATCCTTCTGCATGCGAAAACGGATCACATCATGAGGAATTTCCGGAAGTATTCCTTCCTCTTAGGCCCCGGTCTTTCGCCCGTTCATCATCAGGAATTATGGAGTACTGATCACATTGGTAGCCGATGGGAAACCTACTCCTTTTTGCCCCCCGAAGAGGTAAAGGCGCTGGTGTCGGTCGCGCATCCGGTGGATGACTTCCGCATGAATCCCTTGACCCTGGAAGAGGCTTTCATCGGGTTGACGGGGAAGTATTGAGAAAAGTTAATAGTAGAAGAAAGTAAAACGTTCAATGTGGTTTGGTTTACGTTTCGGTGGACTCTAAGGAATTGGTTCATGAACAACAAGTCGAATCACACTAATCAAATTGTCACATTAGCGAAATAATTTAATGACAAAAGCAATTCTTTATAAGGAATGGATCAAAGTGCGCTGGCTGCTCTTGCTGGTCGCAATGATCTATGTGGCGACAGCCATTTTTACACTGGTTAAGATGAATCGTAGTTTTCGCTTTGCCGGTGCGGTGCACCTCTGGGATATGATTATTCAAAAAGATTTGGTACTGATTGAATACGTGAAATTTTTACCCTTAATAGGTGGCGTATTGATTGCATTGGGGCAGTTTGTGCCAGAGATGCTGAAACGACGATTTAAGCTTACCCTTCATTTACCCATGCCGCATCTCAAGTCGGTTTGGGCCATGCTGCTGTTTGGACTGGGGAGTTTAATATTTATCAATTTGTGTGTGACTTTAGTGGTTACAGGGGTGATACATTTTAAAGTGGCGCCGGAAATGCTGTGGGCCTGGTCGCAAGCCTTGACACCGGCCCTATTGGCAGGGCTAACAGGCTACTTGCTCACTACCTGGATTTGCATTGAACCCGTGTGGTTGCAACGCGTTTTGAATGGTGCAGTGGCAATTATAGTGATATACCTGCATTTTCTGTCTGTGCCGTCCGGCGGCTACCGTTTCTTTTTACCTGTTTTAATCGTTGTCGATAGCCTGAGTGGCCTGTTTGTTTTTTATTCCGTGGCGCGGTTTCGGCAGGGGGTGCAGTAATGAAGCGTTGTGCTCAGAAATAAACTATCCAATGTACCAAAACTAATTCAGATGACTAATATTAAATGGATGCGATGGGTGCTCATCGTCATAACCACATTTTTACTATCCTATTTATTGCCGCAATTGATAAAGATGGGTAGTGAGTCTGTCTCACGCTATGCCTTTACCTACTATAGTTCCGTGATTCGGCAATTCACTTATACCCGCATGGGACAGCAGGATATTGTACGTGAAGATGAACTGGGAAAGCTATACCCGGAAGCCGCTTTTGACTCCATACTGCCATTGTTTCAGTACCGGCAACTGGTAGCGGATGGTCGCATGCCGGATTCCATTCATGGCGTGCCAGTTTCAGTGGATCAGATCCGCAAAAGGAGTTTCAATTTTCGCCTGAAGCCGCGTGATGTAGATCGACCGGTGATGGCTTTGTATCCCATGTACGAATCCATGTCGGGTCGTGTAAAGTTGGAGGTCCCCGCTGATGTATTTCGATGTTCCGGTCGCCTGGAGTTTATCGATGCAGCAACCAATACCGTAAATTATGAAAAGAGCTTGCGGTTTCAAGTAGCTCTGGAAAGGGCCGGTTTTCAGTTTCCCGCCCGGTGGGTGGCTGGGATTCCCACTGCACGTAAGGCTTACGATGAAGGTTATTTCATTAAAGATGCAAATGGACAGGTCTTTCATGTAAAACAAGTGAATGGTAAACCCTTTGTGATCAATACGGGTATTGGTGCCCAAGTGAATGCCTTACATTTTTCAATGGTAGAAGTGCCGGACCGGCGTTTTTACGGTTTTCTGTTTGATGATCAGCAACAGATGTACATGGTAGAGTCTTCCTCTTATCATTTGCATCCGCTGCCTCTACACTATGATTTTCAGGCTGAAAATATCATGATCATGGCGAATATGCTCTACTGGAATGTGCACATCACTTCAGGAAAGGGACATCAAAGCATAGCCTTGAACAGCCAGACGCTGGAGCGGGTTGATGAGGTGTTCCAAAAGGCTGAAACGGACCTTTGGGGTCAGTTATCTCAATGGGCTATCCCCTTTCGAATTGAAATAGAGCATCCGCATACAGCCTTTGTCTACCCTCAAGTAATAGCAAGTTCTCCGTTGAGTTTAATGGTCTCCGTGATACTCGCTTTCGTCTGGGCTATCCTCCATTGGAAGCAACGCCATGAGATCCCTTTTCTAACAGGAGTAGGTTGGGTGTTAGTAACCGGAATATTTGGTTTTGTGGCCCTCTTATTTTATCGCAAGTAAATATTAATTACCAATACAATTATTTAGAATGAAACATTTATTGATGTTAGCTTTCATAGCTGTTTTGACAGCTTGTAACGGCACAGGCCAAAAACAGGAAACCGTTTGTGCCAATGACAACCAAGTGAGTAAGTCCAGCTCATTTTTCAGTATTGACTCTTTATTGCATCAGGCAGTACAAATGAGAGATAAAGAAGTAGAACTCACAGCAGTGGTATCACACACATGTAAGCATGCCGGTAAGCGGTGTTTTTTAATAGATGCGACAGGTAATGAAACCATTCGGATAGAAGCAGGCGGTGCGATTAATGGATTTAACCGTGAATTAACGGGTAAAACCATTCGGGTAAAAGGCATTTTAAAGGAGCGACGGCTGACCGAAGAGTATATTAATCAATGGGCGGAAGCTCTTCAGGAGAAGAAGGTGAAAGAAGATGGAAGCGCAGAAACCTGTGCGGCCGAAAACAATAACATTACCCAAATGAGGGAGTGGATGAAGTCCAACGGGAAGGACTATTATTCCATTTACTATATCGATGGCCAGGATTATGACCTCGTTCAATAGGGCCTCCATGCGCAAATGGATGCGCCAGTTACACCGCGATGTGGGCTTGTTGATGATTGGAGTGGCAATGGTGTATGGTTTATCGGGTATTCTGCTCAATCACATGAACGGTAAAAATCCATCTTATTCCACTACCCATAAGCATTTGACGCTTACCAAAGGTCTCAATGAAGAAGCCCTGAAATTGCTGTGGCAAACATTGTCGGATGTACCAGCTATTGAGAGAACCGGCAGGTTGGATGAGGTCCATTTGCGATTATTGTTTGATGGTGGCATCGGGGTTTATAATGCAGATACGGGTTTCACTGAATATGAACGGCATGAAAAACGCTGGTTGTACTATTACATCAATAAGTTGCATTATAATAAAGTAACTGGCTGGACAGTAGTAGCAGATCTGTTCGCCGGAGCATTAATTTTCCTGGCTGTTTCAGGAATTATTATGCTGCCCTTGAAAGGAAAAAAGGGACTCCGGCGCTTGCTATTACTGCTGATCGGTATTGCAATCCCGATTGGTTATTTATTTTTATCCTAAGTAAGAAAGAGGCCTTGTGTTCTAGACAAGCGCCTCTTTTATTTTTGATATAGCAGGACTACTGGTGAAACTGTAAAAAGAATTCCATCATTTTCGATCATTGCTAATCGACTTTTGATCTTGCTAAACTTTTCATATATTTGGTTGTCCCATATTGATTGACTGCCGAGGTGTTTATTTCACGTAAACATCAATACTAAATCTGTATATAAATCTCTATAAAATCTAAAGAATATGAGTGAATATTTCAACAAGGTGAAAGAGTACTTGCTTGACCTTGAATATAGTATTGTATCAGAAGATGCAGCTGAAGAATTGTTTGTTGTTGAAAAGGAAGATGATGGCATTAGCAACGTGATCATCGATTGTGAAGATTCCTTTTTGATCATTGAAGGTTTGTTGTTTGAGATGGAGAAAGGGACTGAGGAGATTTTTGTATCTTTATTAAAGAAAAACAGGGAAGTGGTGCATGGTGCTTTTAGCCTGGATGAAACGGGTAAAAAAGTGATTTTCCGCGACACGCTGCAATTGGAGAATCTGGATCAAAATGAGCTGGAGGCCAGTTTAAATTCCCTTAAATTGATATTGTCGGAGTATTCCGAAGAGTTAATTGAATTTTCAAAAGCATAAAAAAGAACACAACATATGGGTATTTTCGATAGAATATTTCGCGTGGGAAAAGCAGAAGCGCATTCCCTGGTAGATAAATTAGAAGATCCGATCAAGATGACCGAACAAGGCATCCGTGATTTAAAGGTGGATTTGGATAAAAGTTTACAGGCTTTAGCTGAGGTGAAAGCCATGGCGATCCGCAGTAAAAAGGACTTGAACGATAGTAAAGCACAGGCTACAAACTACGAGCAAAAAGCCATTTTATTAATTCAGAAAGCTGAAAAAGGCGAGTTGGATGTGGCAGAAGCCGATCGTCTGGCTACTGAAGCCTTGAGTCGTAAAGAGGAAGCTTTGGAAGCGGCCACTCGTGCTCAGGAAGAAGTGGTGCGTTTTGAGAACAGCATTGCCACCTTGGATAAGAACGTGAAGAAACTGAAAAGTTCCATTTCCAGCTATGAAAATGAGTTGCGTACCTTAAAAGCGCGAGCCCGCGTGAGCAGCGCCACCCAGAAAATCAACAAGCAATTGAGTGGCATCGATAGTTCCGGTACGGTTTCCATGTTGGAAAAAATGAAGGAAAAGGTGGCCCAGCAGGAAGCCCTGGCAGAGGCTTACGGTGAAATCAGTATGGAAAACCGCAGCATCGATGATGAGATTGATGCCGTATTGTCCAGTAAAAATGTGAAAGCGTCCAATTCATTGGAAGAGTTGAAAGCTAAATTGAAAACTAAGACGGAAGAATAACGATGGGTATATTTGATTTCTTCAAGAAAAAACAAGAAGCTCATTACGATAGCACCAACATCCGGGTTCACGACCTGGATGTTGGTTTTATTTTTGAGTATGACTTATCGACCTGGGTGGTAGAGGCCATTTATGAATACGATTGGGGGGATAACTATTTCACCCGGGAATTTAAGGTAAACAATGGCTCTCAGGTGTGTTATTTATCCCTCGAAGAGGATGATGAGTTGAGCCTGGCCTTCATGAATAAGGTAAAGGTGCGCGCCATTGATGAGGATTTGCTTGATGAGTTAATCGAGCAGCAGAAAGCGCCCAAGAAGATTGTCTATAAGGGGGTGACTTATTACCAGGAGAAGGAAGCACCGGGTTATTTTCACGATATAGCCAAGGGCGATAATTGGGAAGAATTCCGCTCGTGGGATTATGAGGATGAGTCGGGTGAGCACCAGATCTGCATTGAGCAGTGGGACGAAAAGGAATTTGAAGCATCCGTGGGCCGCCGTGTTCAGGAGTTTGAAATCTCCAACATTTTACCCGCAGAAGAGACCAAGTAATCATACCTAATTAACGGTACTTATGAACAACGGAATAGCTAAAATTATTATCATTGTTATTATCGGTTTTGTCTTTTTTAAAACCTGTAGTAGCTGTCGGAATACTTCAGTGGATAGTTCCCGGTCGTCGATGGAGACCTGGGAAAAATCACCGGTGGATAAATTGATCCAATCATTATCTGGCGAAGACAATTTTACGATCATATTAACCGATATGGACTCGCGGGATGGCGGATATTACCATCAATACAATGTGGTGGTGGAAAAACCAGATACCATCCTCCGCAATCTGACCGGTTGGGAAAAAGTAACCGATGCTTTTTTTGCCACACATGTGGATAACATGGGGATGGAAATTGTCTCCAAGAAGGATGGTCAACTTAATAAGGTGGCCAGTCCGGCCGGGTATAGCAACTATGTGGGTAATCCTAAATATGGGCAGTGGCAAGAGCGGAATGGGTCCTCCTTTTGGGAGTTTTATGGCAGGTATGCCTTTATGTCCTCCATGTTTAACATGATGTCGAATCCGGTCCGCAGGGATTATTACAATGATTACCGGGGTGGTTATTATGGGTCACGACCCTATTATGGCTCAGGGGGCAATAACACGTATGGCACCAAATCTTATACGGCTTCCGGAAAAGGGCAATCCAGTACCTGGGGATCCAAGCCGTCTACTTTTAAAAGTAATGTGCGGAGTCAGGTATCCCGTTCGGCCAGTTCCAGCAGCTCGCGTAGCTACTCTTCCGGCTCGAGTTATGGCAGTAAAAAGACCCGCAGCTCATCGCGATACAGCAGTTCATCATCAAGAGGCCGTAGTGGCGGATCTGGTAAATAATACCCTAACCCTGAAAAACGATTTATTATGACATTATCAGATATTTCAACCATCCTCTACGATGCAGTGGTTTACATTGCGGTAGGGTTTGTGATTTTTTACCTGGGTAAGTTAACTTACCAATTGGTGAACCGTGGTTTTAGCGTGAAAGAAGAGCTGGTGGAAAAAGATAACCTGGCATTTTCGTTTGCGCATGTTGGTTATTTTATTGGGTTGTTGTTGGCCATTGGAAGTGCCATTGTGGGGCCCTCGCGTGGTTTGGTGAATGACATCATTGACATTCTGATGTATGGCGTTCTGGCCATCATCCTGCTGAACTTGTCCATTTGGCTCAATGATAAAGTGATTCTACGCAAATTCTGTGTAAAAAAAGAAATCATTGAAGATCGGAATGCCGGGACGGGCGTTATTGAAGGGGCTGTATCGGTGGCTTCCGGTTTGATCATTTTTGGTGCCGTCTCGGGTGAGACCGTGTTGGGCGGTTGGGCGAGCGGCATCTTAACGGCGGTGGTCTTTTGGGCCGTTGGTCAGTTGGCCCTGTTTATCACAGCAGCGGTGTACCAATTCATTACCCCTTATGATGTGCACGATCACATCGAGCGTGATAATGTGGCGGTAGGCGTTGGTTTTGCTGGGGCTTTAATTGCCATTGCCAATTTGATTCGGTTCGGTATTTCCGGTGATTTTGAGGGCTGGGGTCCTACTTTTGCGGAAGCAGGATTCGAATTGGTATTAGGAATCATCTTATTGCCGGTCATGCGCTTTTTGACTGATAAAATTCTGTTGCCGGGTCAGCGTTTGACCGATGAAATCGTTAATCAGGAACACCCGAATGTGGGAGCTGCCATCATTGAAGCCTTTGCTTACATTGGTGGTTCGGTTCTAATTACCTGGTGTCTGTAATTATATAATCATAACACGGAGGCACGGAGACGCAGTGGACAAACCTGTATCTCCGTGTCTCTGTGTTTAGCGCTTTTGTTCATGTTTAAAATTCGTAATAAATACTCTGCCATATTGCTGGCTGCGATCTTTGCCACTGGTTTTAGTGGTATCGTGGCCGAATATTTACTCTCCACACTGGCCACTTATTTCCTGGGAGATTCCATCCTGCAATGGACCATGATCGTTTCAACGATGATGTTCTCCATGGGGTTGGGAAGCCGCATCAGCAAATCCTTTAAGGTTCATTTGACGGAGAAGTTTTTAGTTCTGGAGTTCATCCTCTCCTTGGTGGTCTCCTTTGCGCCCATGGTGGTGTATACGGCTTCGGCCTTCACCGGCTCATTAGCGGTGCTGATTTATGGCTTTTCCATCATGATCGGGACCTTGATTGGCATGGAAATTCCACTGGTGATGCGCATTAATGATGAATACGAGAGTCTGCGTGTGAACATTTCCAACGTGCTTGAGAAGGATTACTATGGGAGTCTGTTGGGGGGCGTCTTTTTTGTGATCATTGGGTTGCCCTTTTTAGGCTTGACGTATCTGCCTTTCTTTTTGGGAGCCGTTAATTTTGTGGTGGCCATTGGCGTTTTTATTCTCCTGAAGGATATTATTGCACCCGTTTACCAAACCCGCATTAAAGTATTTATTGTGGCGATCTCTGTTGTGATCTGTATTGGTGTCTTCGTCTCTGATCCCATTGTGAAGTATGGCGAACAAATTAAGTACAAAGATAAAATCGTTTATGCCGAGCAGAGCAAGTATCAACGCATCGTCATCACACAATGGAAACATGATTTTTGGTTATACCTCAATGGTAATCAGCAATTGTGTACCATGGATGAGATGATGTACCATGAACCGTTGGTGCATCCGGCAATGACCTTGCATCCACATCCCAAAGAAGTATTGGTATTGGGTGGTGGAGATGGGTGTGCTGTACGAGAGCTCTTAAAATATGAGGCGACGGATAAAATCACTCTGGTGGATTTAGATCCTGCTATGACCAGGTTGGGCCTGGAGCATCCGCTGATCACGAAGCTCAATGAAAATGCACTGCATCACGAAAAAGTGGAGGTGATTAATGCCGATGGCTATCATTATCTGAGCGAGAATAAGCATTTTTACGATGTGATCATTGTGGATTTGCCCGATCCGCGGACTATTGAGTTAGGGCGACTCTATTCACAGGAGTTTTATCGGACAGCCTACAAGCATTTGCGGCCTGGCGGCATCATCATCACTCAGGCGGGAAGTCCGTATTTTGCCACCGATGCGTTTAAGTGCATCGTGCAAACCATGCGTTCCGGTGGCTTTCAAACCATCCCCTTGCACAATCATGTGATTACTCTGGGCGAATGGGGTTGGAGTATGGGTATTAAAAGTAGCGATGATTTTGACTTGAAAAAGGCTTTGCAAAAGCTGACCTTTGACCATGTTCAAACGCAATGGATCAATAATGAAGCCATGCAGCTGATTACTTCGTTTGGAAAAGATGTGTATCCGGGCCAAGCGGATTCGATTAAGATCAACCGCATTCATGATCCGGTTTTGTATAAGTATTACCTGAATGGCAATTGGGATTTGTACTGACAAGTGAGGAATAACGAATGATGATTAACGAATCATTAATGTAGAAGTTTTCAGCCTAGGTTAGTTCTAAATTCGTTGATTGAAATTCATCATTCGATATTAGATGGAATAAAGAGTTTAGACTTTATTAACTTAAAGCCAGACCAATGAAAAAGTATGACCTTGAGGAACGGCTCATTTCATTTTCTGTGATGATTGTTGATATTGTGAATGAAACAACAAATACAAAAGCAGGAAATCATCTGGCTGGTCAATTGGTACGATCCGGGACTTCAGTTTCTTTAAATTATGGAGAAGCTCAGAGTGCTGAATCAAAAGGGACTTTATCCACAAGATGAAAATTATTTTGAAAGAATTAAGAGAAATATACATCAATTTGAAAATCATCCATAGATGTGGCTTACATAAAGACAAAAATATAATCATGAAAGCAAAAGCAGAAAATAATGAATTAATAGCCATTTTTGTAAAAAGCATATCCACTGCTCAAACTAATTCTCATTCATAACTTTCAAATAGCGTTAATCAAGGTTCGTAATTCGATATTTTATCGGATTGAACTGTTTTTTTGTTTTGCGACTACTGAATTTAGATTTTAATGATGAACACAATCACACCAAAAATACTCCCACCGAAAGTCTTCAATCTGAAAGGTTGGATTCAGAAGGTTGACGAAGAACAACTCAAGCTTGTGTTTGAGGACAGCTTGTTGAAGGCCGGCTTCAAGATTTTGGATTATACCGCTCACCGGTTTCCTTTGAATGGCTTTACAGCCTTTTGGTTATTGGCCGAGTCGCACCTGGCTCTGCACACCTTTACAGAGAGTGGATGGTGTTACGTGGAGCTGAGTAGTTGTAATGCGGCGAAGGCAGAGGCCTTTAAATCGCTGATTTCCCATCTGCCTGAGGTCGTCAAGTGGGAAAATGAAGCACTGGAAATCTGTTCAGCCGATACTCTTTAGAAAACGATAAAAGCACTGATCCATGAAGAAAAAAGCAAGTCTTGTTATAGGTGTCATTATTTACCTCTGCCTGATTTACCTGGTGAGTATAATGGAGCGTGGTGCGCCCAATGCCAACATCCACTCCATGACCGATGCCTTGTGGTATGCGGTAGTGACGCTGACCACCGTGGGGTATGGGGATTTTTATCCGGTGACCATGCCGGGTAAAATTGTCGGGCTCTTCATCATCCTGGGGAGTTTGGGCGTTTTGGGATATGTCATTGGCGAAGTAACCAGCAGAATTAATACATATATGGAAAAAAAGAAAAATGGATTCTTCGGCACTAAGTTCGAAGACCACTACGTCATCATCGGCTGGAGTGATTTCGGTCGTCAGGTAGCTGATCAGATATTTAATGCGGGCCATAAAATTGCCTTTGTCACCAATTCAAAAAATGACCTGGAACTCATTAAGGATCTATATCCCGAGGATCACTGTTTTGTGCTTTTTGCGGATTACAACAATATTCCGGCCTACGATAAAGTTAATATCAACCAAAGTAAAGCCGTTTTTATCAACTTCAGTGAAGATACCGAAACGCTGGTGTTTGTCTTGAACCTGAAGAAGGCATTTCCGGCATTGAAGATCATTGTGAATTGCAATAATCATGAGCTGAAGGAAACCCTTGAAAATACTGGCGTTTCCCACGTTGTAGCGCGCGAGGAAGTGGCTTCCCGACTGGTTGCCAGTTATCTGTTTGAGCCGCATGTGGCCGAATTTACTGAGGATTTGATCTCTACCAGTGTGCTGGATGAGGATCAGGATATCCAACAATTTAAGGTGGTGAATGGGAATCCCTATGTGGGCAAAACCTATTTTGACGCTTTTGTGGACTTGAAAAAGAACCAGAATGTGATTCTCATTGGTTTGGTTGAAGATGGCAAGCTGTTAAAAGATCCGGCGGATACTTTTGTCATCGGGGAAGGGCATTACATAATCGTTATTTCCCGTGGGGCTAGTAAGAAAAAGCTGGAGAAAGTATTTGGAGTGCAGGAAGGCTGTTGATACCAATATTTAATTTGGTTCTATCATAGTTAAAAGTTGGTCTATTCAACCCATTCCGGGTTGTAATGCATTTATTGATTCTACCACGGGTTTCACCCGTGGCTATTAATATTCAATCCTTTCAGGATTATTTCTTTACAACCACCAAGTGGTTTAGTGTTAATAACCCTGGGTGGAACCCAGGGATTAATGACACCATCTATCACAACCCTGAAAGGGATGAATTTTAGTATTTTGAAATAGTGCCAACCACTAATTGTGAAGGAGCCTTTAATTTAAACCTAAACCTGATGAAAAAAAGTTTACAAATAGTCATGTCGCTTGCGTTGATTCTGGCGGCCATTATCATCTATTTACTTTCGTCCGTGCGATCAGAGGTAATGGATATGGATTGGGTTGGTTTCTTTGCCGGATTTGTGTTTGCTCTCGGCATTGGATCTATAGGCTCTATGTTTTTCAGGAAAAAGGAAACGGTGTAGCTTCTTTCATGCTTTACCTCTTTCCACAGATATTTCAAAAGTGATCTAAAAAAAAGGGACATTCCAAATCGTAAAGTGCCCCTTTTTCAATAGGTATCTTAATTTGCTATACCTTCAGGAAAATCTCTTTTTTATACAGGAAATACAGAAGTAACCACTCCAAAGCGATCATTCCGGCAAACAATACTACAGGTTCAAATGAGCCAGTCAATGCCGCTATTCCGCCCAGGAAAAAATCTGAAGTGGCTTTGAATTTCACCATCCTTACGGCCAGGTAAATGGTGATGGAATTGAGTCCGATCACCCGGAAAAAGAAAGTCCATTTATGGTAACCCCACACATCAATCACCAGGTAGAACAAAGCCAGTAGCAGTAAGCTAATCCCCCCTGTTAATAGATTAAAGGTGGACGTCCAGAGGCTTTTGATAATGGGGTACCATTGTCCCAATAGTATCCCCAGTAAAATCATCCCCACGCCGGCAAGACCCAGAATCAGTGTTTTGCCATAGGGGGTTTGTTCTTTGGCGCGTAACACTTCTCCGGCCATGGATCCTAAAAGGGTGATGGCGGCGGCCGAAACGATGCATAAGAGGCCTTCGGGATCGAAGGTGCCCCCATAAAGCCGGCCCGGTAACAAGAGTTGATCGATCCAGCCATTTATACTGCCTTCCGGTGTGAAGTGGCCGGCACCAAAGCCGGGTACCGGAATCAGGTATTGCAAGCCGGCATAACCAATGAGGATGCCAAAAAACCAGATCAGACGCGCCTTGAACGATGACGTATTTAATACAATCAGTGTCGCCAGTAGGTAGGCGCATCCAATTTGCCCCAGAACGCTGGCCACGCGCAGGTTGGCAAAGTCAAAGGAGAGGGCATCGTTGTAAATCAAGCCGAATAAAAACAGGATGAAAACGCGTTTAAGAACCTTTGCCATCAGGGTTTTCTTAGGTACTCCCTTGGTCACTTTGCTCATGAGCGAAAAGGGGATGGCCACTCCCGAAATGAACATGAACAAAGGGAATACCAGATCGAAGGCATGAAAGCCTTCCCATTCCACATGATCCAGTTGCCGGCTGACCCACTCGGCCCAGCCCCAGCCGGAGACTTCGCTCAGGGCATAAAACAGGTGGTTGCCACCAATGATCCAAAGCATGTCGAAACCACGTAGGGTATCGAGCGATAATAAACGTTGCGGTTTTGATGTATTCATTGTTGCGGTTAAATAGGGGTTAACGGTTTGGTTTGCCTTTTAGGCCTGCTTACACCAAGTGTTTTGGCGGGAGAACGGATGAATCGTCTCTGCAAGCGCGAAAACAACACCACAAGATATAAAACCTGCTGAAATTTTACCTGTTGTTTCGTTAGCTTATTTGTTCAGCGGACTCCTGGTGTTGTGAAAATATATGAAAGGAAGTAGTCGTGTATCGTCTCATTGTCTTTTTTATTGGGGGAAGGGATTTGCACCTGGACAATGGCTTACTTTTTTCGCAGGATACCCTATTGACGACTGCGGAAGGGTATCTTTTTGAAAAAACGTCCCATCGACAAGGACGATCAGCGATTTTCTGCGCCGGAAAGGTCATTGTCCGTGTGCAATGCCTGTTTTTTTCAAAAAAAAGTGGTTTTGACGGGTGGAAGTGTGTCAATTTTTTGTCAGGAAGGCCTATGGTCACTGTCGATGGCTTATTTTCTATAAAAAGTGGATCGTCGTCCATGGTCAGTCATGCCGGATTGGGGAATGGCTGCGTCTGGATTTGGTAAATTCAATGCATTGCGCTAGTTTTGCAAGGCTTCAAAACAACCACAGGGTATTTTTGGAGTGTTTGAGTTTATTCAGAAGAAGGGAGAGACAGGCTCTGTGAACTTCTGGCAACCGGTTGAGTTTTTTAACGAGGTGCCAAAACCTGATTCCCGCTATTGGGAGATAATGAATTTAAACACTTAGTCAGGATGACCATACTTCATAAACGAATGCCCTTGGGGGCTGCTAATTAAAAATTGTACTTCCGCACCGTAAGTACATTTCAGAACTGCTATAACGGGTGCTTCATAAACAGATTTCCTATAATTTTGGACCCTAGGTCGCTTAAGTGTTGTATAAAAAATGAAGAAAATTGTAGCCAAATTTGGCGGATCCAACCTCAAGAAAAAAGAAGATATTCAAAAATTGGTCAATGTTATTAGAGCTTATGATCGTCCCATGGTGATTGTGGTGTCGGCCTTCTATGGCATTACCAATCACCTGATTCAATCCATGGAAGAGGTGAAAAGTGATGAGTCTAAAATAAAGACCCTGGTCCGGTTTTTACTGGAGATGAAAGAGGAGGTGATTCGAGAGAATTTCCAACAAACGGAATGGGCTCAGCAAACTTTGCATGAAGTGGAGAAACGCATTACTGAATTGGAGCGTTACCTCACCGGGGTGCACTACATTGGGGCAGTTCCCGAATTTGTGGAGGATGTGATCCTGAGTTATGGCGAGCGTTTGAGTTCACTTATTTTGGCCTCTATTTTAAAAAGTAACGGCATTGATGCGGAAGAAGCTTTGCCGGAAGAGATGCCTCTGGTGACCGATGGGGAGTTTGGTAATGCGACTGTCGACTATGAGGCAGCTGCCCCAGGCGTGCAGAAACGACTGGCGGCCGATAAAGTGTTTGTGGTGCCTGGTTTTTATGGGGTGTCACCCGAAGGAAAAGTGACATTGCTGGGACGGGGCGGGAGCGATTATTCGGCGGCAGCCCTGGCACGCTGTCTGGAGGCCGAGTCACTGGATGTGTGGAAAGATGTGGACGGTTTTATGAGTGCTGATCCTAAATTGGTGAAAGCACCGCGACGGATTACGCATTTATCCTACATCGAAGCGGCTGAGTTATCTTACTTTGGTGCCAGTATTTTGCATCCCCGCACAGTTGAACCCCTACAGGAAGTGGGGATTCCCATTCACATTGGCAACATCGATACGTTTAATGGATCGGTGGAGCCACGCACCATTGTGCAGGCATCGGAAATCATTACCGAAGACATTATAAAAAGTGTGACTTACAGCGATGACTTCTGTATTTTAAAATTACGCGGTGCGGGCATTGGTAAAAAACGGGGTATCCTGGCCAAGGTAACCGGGGCCATTGACAAGGCAGGGATTAATATTAAATCGGTTGTCACCAGTCAAATTGCCATCAATTTATTGCTGTCGGCTAAAGATATCAAGCAGGCATATCAGATTGTGGAGGCATTGGAGTTATCGGCCATAACCGAATTGTCAGCCATCGAGAATATCTCTACCATTGCGGTGGTAGGTGAAGGTTTGTTGGAAAAACCAGGTGTAGCCGGCCGTATGTTTATGGCCGTGGCCCGCGATGGCATTAATGTGCGCATGATTGTGTCGGGTGCCTCCACCGTAGCCAGTTATTTTGTGGTGGCTGCCGATGATCGCGATTTGGCCATACAAGCCATTCATTCGGAGTTTTTCGGAAAATAAAGTAGATAGAAAGTGCGGAACCCAATCTTGGATCCCGCACTTTTCCCTTAAATCAGATGGTAGATAAAAAATGGTTTAGTAGTTGTAAGAACTCTGTCCGTGTTCGTGAATGTCTAAGCCTTCCCGCTCTTCTTGTTCAGAAACACGCAACCCCACGGTTTTCTTCAGTACGGTGAATAAAATGTAAGCCATGGTAAAGGCCCAGGCACCCACGGCTGCTACTCCAAGAGCCTGAATGCCCAACAGCTGAAATCCACCCCCATAGAACAAGCCGCCCTCGGTGGCGAATAAACCTACCAGGAGTGTGCCCAGTGCACCATTGATGCCATGCACAGTGATGGCGCCCACCGGATCATCTATTTTGAGTTTCTGATCCAAAATTTCAATGCCAAATACCACCGTCACACCTGCAATGAGGCCTATGATGACTGCGCCTCCGGGCGAAACAATGTCGCCTCCGGCAGTGATGGCTACTAAACCAGCCAGAGCACCATTGAGGGTCATACTGAGGTCGGGTTTTCCGTATTTTTTCCAGGTCACAAACATGGTTGCCATTGATCCGGCAGCCGCAGCCAGGTTGGTGGTGATGAAGATGCTGGCGATGGCGTATACATTATCGCCCGAAGCGGCAAGGGTGGATCCCGGGTTGAAACCGAACCAGCCTAACCACAGGATGAAGACGCCCAGTGCACCCAAAACCATGTTGTGCCCCAGAATGGCCTTGGCTTTGCCATTGTATTTTCCAATGCGTGGCCCTATAATCATGGCTCCTGCTAAAGCGGCCCATCCACCTACCGAATGGACCACTGTGGATCCGGCAAAGTCATGGAAGCCTATTTCGGATAACCAGCCACCACCCCACACCCAATGGCCACTGATGGGGTAGATGACCGCTGTAATCACCAGTGAGAATATGAGGTAAGTGCTGAATTTAGTGCGTTCGGCCATGGCACCGGAAACGATGGTGGCGGCTGTTGCCGCAAACACCGTTTGGAAAATCAACACGGCCATATCCGGAATGCCGTTTCCATAGCTTTTGGTGAAAAAGAAATTGGCAGTACCTATAAATCCGCCCACATCATCGCCAAACATGATGCTGAAACCCACCAGCCAGAAGACCAATGAGCCTATGGAGAAATCCATGAAGTTTTTCATGATAATGTTACCTACATTTTTGGCCCGGGTAAATCCTGCTTCCACCATGGCAAAACCAGCCTGCATGAAAAACACCAATACAGTTGCCAGTAATACCCAAATTGTATCTATTGCTTTTGCGTCCATAGTTTCAATTTTTATATGTTTTTACTATAAAGTGTTTCAGGTCCCGATTCGCCGGTTCTGATTTGGAATGTATTCTCTATTTCTGTGATGAAGATGCGTCCATCTCCAACTTCACCAGTGCTGGCTGCTCCAATAATGGCTTGTATGGTTTTGTCCATGTTTTCATCGCGGACGATGATGGAGAGCAGGCGGCGTTCAATGATACTGGTGTCATATACTGTTCCCCGATATAAATGGCCTTCCCGAGCCATGCCAGTACCCCGGACATCCCAATAGGAGAAAAAAGTAATGTCCTGTTCGGCCAGGGCTTGCTTCACGGCCTCGAAACGTGTCAATCGAATGATGGCTTCAATTTTCTTCATGGTGATTGTGTTTTATGATTTCTTTTCTGGTTTTTTTTTAAGGTGAAATCATCCGGGGAGTATAAACAATGGCGATAAAGGTTTAAACTATTAGTTGGAACAATAGATTCCCCGGATGATTTTCTTTTGGTATTCAGATTCGTTTATAAGGTGATGCCCACTACCATGTGAATGCCTTTGGCCGATGGATTATAGATGAGTGATCCAAACACAGGCAATGCAAATTCTTGCGATACTTGTAACTCCTTTGTGATGGTCAGTACCACGTTACAGAGGTTGAATTTACCTTCGTCTTCAGGCGTGTAGGCTTCATTACCGGCGCCTAGAAAAACGGCCACATTGCTTTTTTCAAAACCCCCTTCGAAATAGATGTCGTCAGCTCCATTTACAGCCATGTAATAACCTGCGATGTAAAAGTTTTTGATGCTTTGGTGGATGCCAAATTCCAGGAAGTGATTGTCGTAATCAAAGTAATCAACTCCTTCGGCCGGAAAAAAATAATCTGTCACCAGTAGTTCTGTACCGGTGGGCAGCGCGTAAGATGCAAACAAGTCGCCTTCATCCGCACCCGAATCGCTATTGGTGCTGTAACTGCCCCAGGCTCCCATTGAAAATGAACCATGACTATAGGTTAAGCCTGGTTGAATAGCCGGAGAGCTTCCAAAGTCTGTACCTCTCCAAACATATCTCGATACCATATCGGCACCTACCTCAAAGTTTGACTTTTTATCCTGTGCATTTGTGTAAAATGTCAAACCCAATCCTAAAAGCAGAAAAATTCTTTTCATAATGATAGTAGTTAATAATTATAAATTGGTACTGGGTGTTGTTGATTGGGGGTGTCAACGATAAAAAAGTACTTTCTTAATTTTTTACCCCTGTTGAATGAGGGGTGTGGTGCAAATATATGATAAAAAACACCAGGTCTCCTAATTTTTTAGGGGGTTAATTGGTGAAAAGTATTAAAATAGTTGATTAACGCGTTGTTTTTAAGGGGGGCTTTTAGGAATTTTCTTTTTTTTGTGTGAATGGGGTGTGAAATGGGTGGGGTGTGTTGTAAATTGTCAATTTTGCAAATACCTATGTTTAGGTAAACATATTGTAGGTTGAAAAAATTCCATCTGGAAGTTGTCTGGTTAGGTGGCTTGAAATTGGTTAAAACAGTGAAAAAGAGGCGTAAGTGGTGTCATGGTGTTTTGTAAACATGACATTGGTCATCTAAAAAACCTGTTGAATGTCAAATAAAAGTTATTTTTGGATTGGGGTTTCTTGCAAAAAAGCAAGTATATAGCTATTTTTGCTTCCGAATTCTAAGTAAATGCATAGGCGGGCTTACATATGGTAATGTGATTTACTGATGAGCTTAGAATTTTTATTCATTCCTTTTGGGTTTCATGATTAAGAATCCTGGTAGAGTTATTTCTCCTTTAATCACAAGATATGATGCAGAAAAGATTTCCAAAACCTCAAGGGTTGTATGACCCGGCCAATGAACATGACAACTGTGGCATTGGTTTCGTGGCCCAAATTAAGGGGCAACAGTCGAATGAAATTATAAAACGAGGCTTGGAGGTGCTAACCAATATGACGCACCGGGGGGCGGAGAGTTCAGATAACAAGTCAGGAGATGGTGCCGGTATTCTGATGCAGATACCACATGAATTTTTTGCCACTTTTGGATTCCAATTACCGGCCAGTGGGAAATATGGAACCGGTTTATTGTTTTTACCAGTGGATGAAAGTGAAGCGTTACTTTGTCAGGAAACGCTTAATAAATACATGGTAGAAGAAGGCCTGGAGTTAATCGGTTACAGAGATGTCCCCGTTGACAGCGATGTGATTGGTGAAATTGCTAAACGCACCGAGCCCCGTATTCGGCAAGTGTTTGTGAAGGGTAATTTCGAGCAGGATAACCTCGAGCGGAAACTCTACCTGGTGCGGAAGCAGGCGGAAAATGAAATTCGTAATTCAGACCTGGTAGAGAAAGAAGCTTTTTATTTGCCTAGTTTTTCGTCCAAGATCTTTATATATAAAGGCATGTTGACGCCGGAACAATTGGGGCAGTATTTTCTTGACTTCAAGGATGTGCGTATGAAGAGTGCAATTGCTTTGGTGCACTCGCGCTTTAGTACCAATACGTTTCCAACCTGGGATTTGGCACAACCCTTCCGAATTATGGCCCATAATGGTGAAATCAACACAATTAAAGGCAATCGTTTGTGGATGGAAGCACGTGAGAGCTTGTTGGAATCTGATTTGTTTGGGGATGATTTGAAGAAGCTGTTTCCGGTCATTGAACCCAATATGAGTGATTCCGCTTCGCTGGATAATGTATTGGAGTTTCTGTTCATGACGGGTCGCGAATTACCGCATGCCTTGAGTATGTTAATTCCGGAATCGTGGAATAGTAAAAACCCCATTCCTAAAAGTTTAAAAGCCTATTATGAATATCATTCTACCATCATGGAACCCTGGGATGGGCCTGCTTCCATTGTCTTTTCAGATGGCCGGTACATTGGAGGTACCTTAGACCGGAATGGTTTGCGGCCTTCGCGTTATGTCATCACGAAAAATGACATGATCGTCATGGGATCAGAGGTTGGAGTGCAAACATTCCCGGCAGAAGCCATCAAAGAAAAGGGCCGTTTGAAACCCGGTAAATTGTTGCTGGTAGATACGCAGTTGGGAATTATCATTCCTGATGAAGAGATCAAAGCTCAATTATCGAAGCGCCACCCCTATGCCAACTGGTTGAAGGAAAATCGGATCCGGATGCGTGAGATTGAGGTGCAGCAACGTGTGCCCTCCAATTTGGGGGATATGTACGAAAATTATCTCAAGATTTTCGGATATAATAAAGAAGACTTTGAGCACATTATCGCACCAATGGCTAATACGGGTGGAGAGCCCATAGGGTCCATGGGGAATGATACGCCTATTGCCGCTTTTTCAGAAAAACCACAGCGTTTGTTCTCATATTTCAGGCAGTTGTTTGCACAAGTTACCAATCCCCCCATTGATCCGATACGTGAGGGGCTGGTGATGGCATTGACGAATTACATCGGTTCGGTGTCTAAAAATTTATTGAGCGAAGAACCCTCTCAATGTCGCTCCATTAAGTTTGAAAGTCCCATCATGACTAATACCGACCTAGGTAAAATCAAGGATTTTCATCGCGAGGAGTTTACGCATGTAACTATTCCAATGACTTTCCCTGTTGCGGAAGGTGGCAAAGGGCTGGAAGCTGCATTGGAGAATATTTGTAAAATGGCTGAAAAGGCGGTGGACGATGGGAATAATTATCTCATCTTAACCGATAAAATGGTGGATGAGAAGAATGCGCCCATCCCTTCGTTGTTAGCGGTATCAGCCACGCATCACCACCTGATCAAAGCGAAGAAGCGAATGCAGGTAGGTTTGATTGTTGAAACGGGTGAAGCTCGTGAGGTGATGCATTTTGCCTTGTTATTGGGATATGGGGCCAGTGTGATTAATCCGTATGTGTGTTTTGCTACCATTGATGAATTGGTGGAAAAGGGAACGGTCACCATACCTTATGTGGAGGCGCGTGAAAACTATATTAAAGCGGTTGATAAGGGCTTGCTCAAGATTTTATCTAAAATGGGCATCAGTACCTTGCGGAGTTATCATGGCGGACAGGTTTTCGAAGCGGTTGGTATTTCCGATCAGGTCATCAATAAATACTTCACCGGTACACCTACTAAAATTGGGGGTGTCGGGTTCGAAGAAATTGCGAAAGAAAGTATCTTAGATCATAATAAGGCCTACCAACCCGCTTTCATGCAGAATCCGTTTGATAGTAAAGGGAGTTTTGCATTCCGGAAATACGGGGAAAAGCACGGTTGGAATCCTGAAACAGTTGGATTGCTTCAGTGGGCAACGGCTGAAAATGATTACGAAAAGTATAAGGAGTTTAGTCAGCGGGTGAATGCCGATAATCAGACCCCTTTATTTATACGAGGCTTCCTAACACCCAAATTTGGGACAGCTATTGATATTAATGAAGTGGAGCCGGTATCTAGTATCATGAAGCGCTTTGTGACAGGTGCCATGTCCTATGGTTCCATCTCTAAAGAAGCGCATGAAGCATTGGCCAGAGCGATGAATAGCGTGGGTGGCCGAAGTAATACCGGTGAGGGAGGTGAAGATTCGGGGCGTTTTCACAGTGATGCCCGCAGTTCCATTAAGCAGATTGCCAGTGGTCGTTTTGGGGTTACGAACAATTACCTGGTTAATGCGGATGAGTTACAGATAAAAATTGCCCAGGGAGCGAAACCTGGTGAAGGTGGTCAGTTGCCCGGGTTTAAAGTCGATAAAATTATTGCTAAGCTTCGAAATTCAACCCCTGGTATTACGTTGATATCTCCACCGCCTCACCACGACATCTATTCGATTGAGGATTTGGCGCAGTTGATTTTCGATTTGAAAAGTACCAATCCCAGAGCCAAAATCAGTGTGAAGCTGGTTTCGGAAAATGGAGTCGGTACGGTAGCGGCTGGTGTGGCCAAGGCGCATGCCGATCTGATTGTGATCAGTGGTACCGAAGGTGGGACGGGCGCTAGCCCAACCAGTTCCATCAAGCATGCCGGTCTACCGGTTGAAATCGGTTTGGCAGAGACGCAGCAGACTTTAGTGATGAATAACTTGCGGGGTCGGGTGAAGATTCAAACAGATGGTCAGCTAAAGACCGGTTTGGATGTGATTAAAATGGCCATGTTGGGCGGCGAAGAGTTTGGGTTTGCCACATCGGCCCTGGTAACGCTGGGGTGTGTGATGATGCGCAAGTGTCACCTGAATACTTGTCCCGCTGGGATCGCCACTCAGGATGAAGCGTTGCGGAAGCGATTTATCGGGCGCTATAAATATGTGGTCAATTACTTCAATTTTATTGCACAGGAAGTACGAGAGTATCTCGCACAATTGGGTGTGCGTTCTTTGGATGAAATTATTGGTCGTTCCGATCTTTTAGAGCAAAATAGAGCAGTTGGTAACTGGAAAACCAAGGGTATTGATCTGAGTAAACTGATCTATTTCCCTGAGGAGGGCAAAAGGTATCCATTGCGTAAGATGACCGATCAAGACCATAAAATTGAGGACGTGCTGGATCGAAAGTTGATTAAAGAATCACAAACAGCTCTGAACAATAAAGAGAGAGTTTGGGTGGCCAGCGATATCGTCAATACAGATCGGACGGTGGGTGCCATGCTTTCTGGTGAAGTCTCTAAGCAATATGGTGAAGAAGGTTTGCCAAAAAATACTATCAACTGCACCTTTCAGGGGTCTGCCGGGCAGAGTTTCGGTGCGTTTTTGGTTAAAGGAGTTAGTTTTCGTCTCGAAGGGGATGCCAATGATTATCTGGGTAAAGGTTTGTCTGGTGGTAAAGTCATTGTGGTGCCACCCAATGGTTCAACCTTTGTACCTGAAGAGAACATCATTATTGGTAATACGGTGCTTTACGGCGCTACCAGCGGATATTTGTATGTACGTGGTGTCGCCGGTGAGCGCTTTGCGGTTCGGAATTCTGGGGCTTATGCGGTTGTGGAAGGCGTTGGAGATCATTGCTGTGAGTACATGACTGGTGGACGTGTAGCGGTGTTGGGTAAAACGGGTCGAAACTTTGCCGCCGGTATGAGTGGCGGGATTGCCTATGTGTTGGATGAAGATGGCAGCTTTGAATATTACTGTAATAAAGGGCTGGTAGATTTATCGCCTGTGGAAGATCATGCTGATGTGAAGGAATTGCAGTTTATGCTGAACAAACATTTGTTGCATACCAATAGTCTGAAAGCACAGGAGATTCTTGTTAACTGGACCAAATATCTGCCCAAATTTATAAAGGTGATTCCATTTGAGTACAAAAAGGTAATGGAGGAGCAGAAAATCAAAGAGCTGGAGCGCAAATTAAGGGAGACGGAAGATGCGCCTTATATTAGAGAATAATAGAGTGAGTTATTAAAGGAAAGTCGGGAACCATTGAGAATGAGTGTTGGTAGGCTCAACGGAGCCACGCCCGTTTTCTTTATTTAAATAGTAAGATTATGGCTGATCCTAAAGGATTTATTTATATAGCTCGCAAGGATGGTGGAAATCGTCCCATCGCCGAGCGCATTGACGACTATGGTGAAGTGGAGCAAACGCTCAACGAAACTGATCGTAAACAGCAGGCTTCCCGGTGCATGGATTGTGGTATCCCATTTTGTCATTGGGCTTGTCCTGTGGGGAGTAAAATTCCCGAATGGCAGGATGCCGTCTATAAAGGAAACTGGAAACTGGCCAGTGAAATTTTGCATTCGACCAATAGCTTTCCTGAGTTTACCGGACGTATTTGTCCTAATCCATGTGAGAAGTCCTGTGTGCTGGCCATCCATGAAGAGGCGGTGACCATACGTGAGAATGAAGCATCGGTGGTGGAAAAAGCATTTGACTTGGGGTATGTTGTGCCCCGAATTCCTCAGCAACGAACCGGAAAGACAGTGGCGGTTGTGGGTTCCGGACCTGCCGGACTCTCCGTGGCAGATTTGTTGAATCAAGCTGGCCATCAGGTGACGGTTTTCGAAAAAGATGATGCCATTGGTGGTTTGTTGCGCTATGGTATTCCGGATTTCAAACTCAATAAAAAAGTAATTGATCGGCGCCTGCAAATGTTCGAACAAGAAGGCATCGAATTTAAAACCAATGCTGCCATTGGGGAGAATTTGTCTGGTAAAGAGCTGATGGCATCATATGATGCAGTGGTATTGGCCATTGGAGCTATGAAGCCACGTGATCTGCCGGTGGAAGGACGCGAGCTGGAAGGTGTTCATTTTGCCATGGATTTCCTGAAGCAGCAGAATAAGGTTAATCGGGGTGAGGTTTTCACCAATGGTGAACGTTTGCTGGCTCAGGGAAAAGAGGTATTAGTGATTGGTGGTGGTGATACAGGAAGCGACTGTGTGGGTACGTCCAATCGTCAAAAAGCAAAATCGGTGACGCAGATTGAAATATTACCGCAACCACCCCAAAAACGCGGGGCTGGGAATCCCTGGCCTTATTGGCCCAATGTCCTCAAAACGTCCACTTCCCATCAGGAAGGTTGTGAGCGCAGGTGGAGCTTAAATACGAAACGATTTATTGGTGAAAATGGCAAGGTGAAGCAGGTGGAGCTGGTTGAGGTGGAATGGTCGAAAGGTGAAAATAGGCAGTGGATCATGAACGAAAAACCGGAGACTTCTCACTTGGTTGATGCTGAATTGGTTTTATTATCCATGGGTTTTGTGTCGCCCGTGCATGAAGGATTGGTTAAGGAATTGGCGTTGGAACTGGATAGTCGTGGTAATATAAGAGTGGATGATGGTTATCAAACCAGTCAATCTAAAGTGTTTGCTGCTGGTGATGCTGCATCAGGTGCCAGCCTGGTAGTAACGGCCATTGCCAAAGGACGAGAAGCTGCTAAAAACGTGCATCGTTATTTGTTAGATATTTAATAAGGGTTGTTACTGTTTGATGAAAGGTCATCTTCGCGAGAGGGTGGCCTTTCTCTTTTAAGGTAGTTTTACTGATTCTTGACCTACTGAGTATGTGATGATCGGCTAATGAAGGATATGATCCTGGGTCGACCGGTCCGGTGTCTTGTTCTTCTATGGGAGTGTAGCAGGTGTAGGGTGATTTAGGATTCATTGGCTTAAAGGGTAGGATAGGGCCTGCTTTATCCAGTTACAGAAAAAACTTTCTGCTTCTTTTCTCGTATCGCTCGTACGTGTAGGTTAGAGTACTATTGTCTCATATAACGAAGGGAGCAACTTAGCCTGCATTTTGTATTTAAGGGGAAATAAGAATTAAACAGTTTTATCATGAAGTATGTATCAAAATTTTTGTGGCTGATGGCTGCGGGAATAATGGTTTTTGGGGCGTGTAGTAAAGATGAGACTTTTGAGTCATATAGTGATTTGGGGGTGGAACAGGATAAGCAGAATCTGGAAAATGAAGGCTTGAAATCAATCAACGACTTGCGTGACTTATCCAATACATCCTTTGCCCTTGCGGGTGTAGAAATGATGAAAATGCTAAGTAGTCAGCCGTTAGCACCTCAAAATAGACTATTCGGGGCTTTGGTAGGTATTGGCGATGCAATGGGCAATGAAAAACCGGTTGATCAGTCATTCGAAGTCTTGAAAAGTGTGGCTTATAATGAGGAAGGTGTTTTTTCTGCCATGTGGAACGAGGGGAAGGGTGTCTGGGAATGGAATTCTGTACTAAATGACTTTGAACGAGTATCCACAGAAGGAGATGAAATTAGTTATAAATTTCCTTCGGTATTTGGCGCGAATAACAATAATGCAACCATTCGTTTGTATGGATTTAAAGTATTTACGGGTAATTTCCCAGGCTATGGAAAAGATCTGGGAGCTGGACTTGTGATGGATGAAATGATACAGGAGCTATATTTTTCCATGCAGGTGGATGATGAATTGGTAGCAACCAGTAATATTATTAACTCTTTCTCGCGTGATGGTCGTTTTGATGATATTGCCATTACGTTTAATCCGCTGCCGTTTTCCTTTACAGCTGAATTGGGGAGAAAGGATAATCGGGCTCGTTGGCATTATAAAATAAAGAATGGGGAAAAAGTGCTATTAGAGCATTTGTTGGAGATGCTTGTAACAGATGATTTGAATAGTGATTATCCCTGGGAGAGTATAGATACCTATTTTCGGCTAAATGGAATTGAAATAGTGGGGCTGGTAGACGCCGAAAAACTTTTTCCAATAATTGACAAGGTTGAAGAAGAAAGTGAATCCGGGCAAATCTTATCAGCAACAGAGGAACAGGATTTGATGGAGCAATTGGCTGCTGCCATCAATGATAATGCGGTTTTTAAATTAAAGTATGTAGAGGGTGGTATAATTGCTAAAGTACACGCTGTCGCTTACTTTAAAGAAGTTGATACAATGGAGTCCTATTGGGATATAGGATTACTGCTTGAGTTTAGCGATGGGTCCAAAATTAGCATGGAATCCTTCTTTGAGCAAAGTTTTGATCGATTCACTGATGAAATGGAGTATTTTATGAGGGAGATGGAAGAGCGAATGACCATTGGAATTTAATGGATATTGGAATTTATATAATAGGTGATTACTTAAGTGATCACCTTTTTTATGCGGATATTTATTGAATATAGCGTTTCCTTCTGAAAGGAGATTAAAAAAAGAGGGCGCTGAAATAATTTCGATCACCCTCTTTTTTATGTCTATATCTTATACAGCTTCCGCTTGCTCTTTTTCATACGAAGCGAGCAGTGCTTCCTGGATTTCTGGTGGCACTTTATCGTATTTGGCAAAGGACATGGTGTAGAAGGCCCGCCCTCCGGTAATACTACTTAAGGATGTTGAATATTTGTTCATCTCTTTCAGTGGTACTTTGGCTTTGATGACTTCAAAGCCTTTTTCGCTGGACATGCCTTCGATCAAGGCGCGACGACCTTGAAGATCACTCATCACATCGCCCATGCGATCGCTGGGAACCTTAACTTCCACATTATAGACGGGCTCCAGAATTTTAGGACCTGCATTTTTAAAGGCTGTGCTAAATGCATTTCGGCCGGCTAATTTAAAGGATATTTCGTTGGAATCAACAGCGTGCATTTTACCATCGTACACAAATACACGAATATCTCTGGCATAGGATCCGGTTAGAGGTCCTTCTTCCATTCGTTCCATGATGCCTTTGAGGATGGCTGGCATGAAGCGGTTGTCTATCGAGCCACCGACAATGCAATTGTTGTAAACCAGTTTTCCACCCCAGGGAAGATTAACAACCTCAGTATCTCTTACATTGAGTTTTACTTCTTGTCCTTCTACTTTCATGGTGGCAGGCGTTTCCATGCCTTCGTAATACGGTTCAATAATCATGTGAACCTCTCCAAATTGACCTGAACCTCCCGATTGCTTTTTATGGCGGTAATCGGCACGAGCCACTTTGGTAATTGTTTCGCGATAGGGAATGCGTGGATTTTTGAATTCAACTTCAATTTTGTCATTGTTTTCAATTCGCCATTTCATGGTGTTGAGGTGAAATTCACCTTGTCCGTGCACGAGTATTTGCTTGAGTTCTTTCGAGTATTCGATGATCAAAGTGGGATCTTCTTCGTGCATGCGTTGAAGCGCTTCGCCTAGTTTTTCATCGTCATTGTCATTGACAGCTCTGATGGCTGTGCGGTATTTGGGGTTGGGATAAGCAATGGGATTAAATACGAAATCACACCCTTTGGCACTTAGAGTATGTCCGGTGTGCGTTTCTTTCAGTTTGACAGTGGCACCGATATCTCCAGCAACAAGTTCTGAAACTTTATGCCGGTTATTGGCTGCTACGCAATAAAGTTGAGCGATGCGCTCCTTGGCTTCTTTATTTTTGTTGATGAGATCCATGCCTTCTTGAATTTTGCCAGACATCACCTTAAAAAAGGATACTTCACCCAAGTGGGGTTCGATGGATGTTTTAAAGACAAAAATGGATGTGGGGCCATTTGGATCGCACGTTATGGCTTCGTCATCTTTGGTTTTGGGTAATGGCATCTCCATTACGTTTGGTACCACATTGCCTACAAATTCCATCAAACGACGGGCACCCATATCTTTTTTTGCTGATACGCAGAATACAGGAAATAAATCTCTGGCAATTAATCCTTTTTTGATGCCCTGCCGCATCTGGTCTTCGTTTAAAGTGCCTTCTTCGAAGAATAATTCCATTAAAGATTCGTCATTTTCAGCGGCAGCTTCTACCAATGCATTGTGCAATTCATCCGCTTTCTCTTTCTCTGACGCAGGGATGTCTAAAATTTTTGGTTCACCTCCGTCCGGTCCCCATTGGTACATTTTCATTTTCAAGACATCAACAAGGGCATTGAAGTCTGGACCAACGGTAACAGGATATTGAATTACCACCACCTTACTGCCAAATGATTCCTGAGCATTTTCAAGGGTTTGCTCATAATTGGCTTTCTCGCTGTCCAGGTGATTCATTACAAAGATGACCGGTTTCTTGTATTGTTCGGTATACCGGAAGAGGTTTTCAGTTCCAACTTCTACACCCTGCGTTGTATTTAAAAGCATCAGGGCGGTGTCAGTCACATTAAGGGATGTGATGGCACCTGTAATAAAGTCATCTGATCCTGGGCAATCAATGAAATTAAGCTTCTTTCCCAGGTATTCGGTAAATAATACCGATGAAAAAACCGAGTAGCCATATTCATGTTCCACTCGGTGATAATCCGATACTGTATTTTTGCTATCAATGTCGCCTCGACGGCTAATAACCCCACCCTCAAATAGCATTGTTTCTGCGAGAGTGGTTTTACCCGAGCCGCTACTACCAAGCAGCGCTAAGTTTTTTATTTGATCAGCTTGATACACTTTCATAAATCGTCATTTTAGAGTTATTAATAAAAGGTAAATTGGGTTTTTGTAAAATTAGTAATATTTAGATAACATACAAGTTAAATGGGCTCAAATATGACCTGTGGCAGGCTATTTGCAGGCCTTAAAATTTGGAAAAGTTAATCAGCAACTTTTAGGGGTAATAATTGCTTTGTGGGGAGGCAGGTGGCTTTTTTTGAAATGAAGTAAAAAGTTGAAGTTTTTGGATGCTTATCAAATAGAGGTTGAATTTATAAGGTTTTATGCGTAATTTGATTCATGCTATTAAATTAAACCTTGCACAATTATGATACTTGAAGGAGATGCGAAGAAGCTAAAAATTATTACCGGAGAAAGCGACCGTGTGTATCAGCGTCCATTGTACGAAGCCATTGTGTTTGCCGCGAAGAAGTATAAACTGGCAGGCGTTACGGTTACCAAGGGATTCATGTCTTATGGGGCAGATAGCATTGTGCACAGTGTTAAAGTATTTACGTTATCAGAGGAGGTTCCGATTATTTTAGAGATGGTCGATCGGGAAGAGCGTATTTATGATTTCGCTGAAATTGTGTCGAAGCTCTTTGATAAATCTGGTTGTGGCGGTATTATGTATGTCGAGAATGTGGATGTGATCCGTTATAAAAAGCGCGATTAAATCGTTTCTTCCTGGTTGGTGATTTCGTGATCGCCTGTTCTATTGTTATATTTGGCCCGGTAAAATTAGCGGGCATGAATAGTATTCAATATTTTCTACTGTATTTTCTTTTGTTTTTCGGTTCCATTTCAACGATGGCGCAGCGTCGTATAATATCGCAGCGACCACGTTTAGTGGTGTTTATCCAGGTTGATGAGTTGAGTACTGATCAGCTTATTGCTTTTCGGGATAAGTTCACGGATGATGGTTTTAATCGTTTGATGAATGGCGGATCCTTTTATCGACATGCCTACTATCCGGCCGGATCGGTTTATGCGGGAAGTCATTTGTCCACTTTTTTCAGTGGAGCATACGCGGCTACTCATGGCATCATCTCCGATAAATGGTATGATCGCCTACGTGGGGTAGAGGTGGATGCCACCCTTGGTGTCAATTCATTGAGCAGGAATGATACGGTTGAGTTAATGCCGGGAACGGATCAGTTGTTAACCTCCACACTAGTGGATGAGTTAAAATGGATGCACAATGGTGCTTCAAATGTGTCTGCCATAGGGCTCAATGCTGATTGTTTGGTTTGGGCTGGAGGTCACGCACCTGATGAGGTTATTTGTATGAATGAAACAAACGGGCGGTTTGAGGTGTTGAGAGATACGTTGGATAAATCAGCACCCGAATGGTTAACTGATTTTAACACAAAGCAATTGCCGGATGTATATAGTGAGCGTGAGTGGGGCCCCTTAAAAGACTTACGTGAATACCATCAACTTAAATATTTCACTGAAGCTCTTCCTGGGGATCATACCTTTTATTATGATTTAAAAAAGGGGAAGGGGAAGGGGAAGCGACCATATGCGCCTGTTATTAATTCTCCCTATGGGAATAAGTTGGTACGTGATCTCGCGGTGAATCATATTATTAATAGTCAACTGGGTAAAGATGATGTTCCGGATGTATTGACGCTTCAATTTACTTCAAAAAGTATTTTTCGTAAAGAAGCTTCTGCTTTTGAGGCCGAGACAGAAGATATGTTGTTGCGATTGGATCGGGAGATTGCGGATTTAGTATATGTGATTGATGAACAAGTGGGCCTGGAGAAAACCTTATTGGTTTTAACAGGTATCTCTTCTCCCATTCGAACGGCCGAGGATTATAAAAGAGGAAATATGCCAAGTGGGGTGTTTAATGGCACCAAAGCGGCTTCGTTATTAAATCTTTATTTGATGGCCATACATGGTCAGGGACGGTGGGTAAAAGCTTATCATGACGGTCAAGTCTACTTGAATCATGAATTGCTGGAACAATCTAAAATAGCCATTGAATCCATTCTGGATGAATCGGCTCGCTTTTTAATGCAAGTGGAAGGTGTAGCCTATGCCATGCCGGCTTCAGAACTCATGTCAGCCGCTTCGGATTTGGCGGCACTACAGAGTTTGAAACTCAATTATCATCCCAAGCGATCAGGAGATATCCTGATTCGGTTGCAGCCGGGATGGAATGAAGAGCAGGAAGATGGTTCGCTGGTGTACCGTCATTGGACATCTTCCAAATTACCATTGGTATTTTACGGCTGGAAAGTATCGCGACAGAATGTATTTGAACCGGTACCTATGACTGATGTTGCACCTACTATTTCATCGTTTCTGGAGATTCCATTCCCGAATGGATGTGAAGGAGGTATCTTAAATGGAGTAGCTCCCTAGCAAGATTTTACCATTTGGTAGAATTCAGTGAGCAGGGAGAGGTCTTTTTCCAGTGCATTTCCAACAACAACCATATCGGCACCAGCCGCACATGCAGTTTCAATTTTTTCAGTGGTATTTAACCCGCCGCCGATAAGCAATGGAATATCCAGTTGTGCTTTGACACCTTGTATCATGGAAGCAGGAACGGGATTTTTAGCGCCGCTACCGGCATCCATGTAAATCATTTTTAGGCCTAGATATTGACCCGCTAAAGCTGTAGCAATGGCAATGTCATCTTTATGGGATGGAATGGGTTGAGTTTGGCTAATGTACTGGACCGATGTTTGACATCCGCCATCCACAAGCATATATCCCGTGGGAATGCTCTCGAGTCCCGCTTTTTTGATGAGAGGAGCCACGCTAACGTGATGACTGATCAGGAATTCAGGATTTCTGCCGGATATCAGGGATAAAAATAAGATGGCATCGGCACTTGGTGTAAATTGGGTAGAGCTTCCGGGATAAAGAGTGATGGGAAGATCGATGGATTTTTTAAGATTTAGAACAAATTCATCGGTGTGATTGCTCACCAGACTCCCCCCAACCAATAATACATCCGGTGTAATGGATGTCAATATCTTTTCCAGTTGTTTAAATTGATTATCCGGGAATTTATCCGGATCAATTAAAAGAGCCAGCTGTTTTTCTTTTGTTTTGTATTTCTTTAGAATGGATTCGTAGATCATGACTTGACAGCATTGAATAGATGGTAGACTAACACAAATTCAGGTAAATGTAAATAATCCAGTTGTAGATTAACCGGTTCGTTATAAAAAAAGCAGGAGGCTTGAAATTGACCCTCTGTGCAGAGTTGAAACGGTTCAATTCGAAAGTGGTCTTTGAATACCACCATTGATTCGTCGTAAAGCTTAAATAATGTTTCTTTAGCTGACCAAATGAGAGTCAGGTAAGAAAGTGTTTGCTCGGTTTCAACAAAGGCCCACTCCCTGTCGTGCATGTATCTTTGTGCCACCTTTTCAATGCGTTGCGAAGTGATCTCAATATCTAGTGCAGTAGGCTCTGTGGAAACGGTAGCCGCTACAAAACCATCCGTATGAGACAGACTGATATAATAGGAGTGATCGGCCAAATAGGGTTTTCCGCTTTTCTTGTATTCAATTTGAGGATACTTGCCAATTAAATGCTGTAATAAGATACGGCAGGCCAACCATTCTCGTTTTCGTTTCTCCAGTCGAAAGCTGTTAACTTTCTCTCTATCCTGGGGTGATAACGAAATTAGTTGCTTGAGTTCATCAAGCGATTCGGTAACTCGCCAGACGCCTGCTTGGTGCTGGTCGCTTGGATTTATGACTCGTTCAATGGGCATATGAAGATCAAATCAATAAAAAGATTCTGGATGAAAGATAGATTGAGAAGTTATTGGCGTTAGTAGTTTATTTCCACTCCAAGGACTCCATCAATCGAATGATGTCTTCCCTGACAAATGTAACTACTGGGGCCAGGCTGTCTTTGTTTGGAATCGAATTAAAATACAATGATCCCCTAAGAAAGTGCTGGGTGCTGTCAGTTGCAAAAAATTGGACTGATGAAGCTGCATCTCCTTCAATGTTGTAGAGAATGCCAAACACATTTTTAGTCTCGTCAAAGAATAATTTTTCGTTAATGGCATCGGCTTTGATGGTATGCTTGTAAGCCAGGCTGCGGCTGTCTTCTAATAATTCAAAAAGATTGTTGTGAATGGTTTTGTAACTCATGTGTACTTTCCCATTAAATTGCGGGAACTCCAGATTAACCCAATAGGCTTCGGCATTATTGGAGCTATCATTTGCAATTTTAGCGTAGGTGGGGTAATCGAATTTGTAGGGAAAGGTTGTATCAAATGATTGGTATTCTTTCTCAGGCAGTGAAATGCGAAAGTATCCTCTGGGTTTCGGGGTGTAATTGCGCTGACATCCAATGCTAATAATAGTCATCAGGCAAATGGAAAGGAGTATTCTTTTTGATATTAATGGTTGGTTCATGATCTGCTACTTCTTCTTTTTAAAATCAAATTTCACCTTTTTAACGCGCCTGTTATCAGCAGCCATAATGGTGAATTGGAAGTTCTTGAATTCAATGATTTCGTGTTTGGCCGGTATTTCACCTCTGAGCTCTAATATTAATCCGCCCAGTGATTCGGCATCCCCTCTTACATTTTTAAAAGTATCTTCGTCCGTTTCAGTTACTTTGTGAAAATCGTTAAGATTTGTTTTACCTTCGAAAACCCACGAGCCATCCGGTAATTTAGAATAGAAATCATCTTCTTCGTCCAACTCGTCACTGATATCACCTACAATTTCTTCCAAAATATCTTCCAAGGTTACAATGCCGGAAGTGCCGCCATACTCATCCACCACAATGGCCATGTGAATTTTTTCACTTTGAAATTCGGCCATCAGGTCGTTGATCATTTTCGTTTCGGGCACATAATAGGCTTCCCGGATCAGGCTTTGCCAGATAAAATCATTTTCTTCACTCAGGTGCGGTAGCAGATCCTTTACATAAAGAATGCCTTTTACATTATCCGGTGTTTCTTCAAATACAGGAATACGTGAATATCCCGATTCAATGATGGTTTGCAAGAGCTTGTTATAATCACTTTTGATCTCCACATCAATCACGTCTACACGAGCCGTCATGATTTCAGCGACATCGATGTTGCCAAACTTAACGATGCCTTCCAAAATTTCTTTTTCTTCGGAGATGTCGCTTCCGGTCAGTTCCAGCGCATGCGAAATATCATCCATTGAAAGTCCCCCGATTTTTCGGGTCATACGTTTGTTGACGATTTTAGTGGATCGCACCAAAAGAAGACTCAGTGGTTTCAACAAGCGTGTGAGCGCTAAAAGAGGATATGCCATGACTTCTGCAAACTTTTTCGGTGATTGAGAAGCATATACCTTGGGCAGTATCTCACCAAAAAACAAGATCAAAGCAGTGATAAAAACAATTTCAAATACAAATTTTATGGTTGCATTGATGCCAAAATCAATCAGATTATTAGCTACAAAAGAGGTAAGTATTACGATACCAACATTGACAAAATTGTTGCCAATAAGTATGGTTGCCAATAGTCGCTCTTTGTCTTTTAGTAATTTCAGAACCAGTCGATTTCTTCTGGTTGTATGTGCTTTAAGCTCGTTTACATCCTTGGGTTCCAAAGAAAAATAGGCCACCTCTGAGCCGGAAATTAAAGCCGACATGAGCAGTAAAAGGATGTTGACGATAACACTAATGACAATACCCACTGTGATGGGTAAAAAATCAATATCCTGAAAGATGCTACTTACCGATAAGAGAAAATGATCCGTTTCCAATCAAAAATAATTTAGTTTAACGCAGACAATTCATTAGAATGGCAGATCATCGGTGTCGTCGCCACCAAGAAAGTCATCATTATTGTTAGCAACAGGTTGTGATGGTGCAGCTGGTAGTGTCGGTTGATCCGGTTGTTGCTGATAACTTCCTTCTGCGCCACCATTTGCCGCTGTATCTGACTTACGGCCCAAAAATTGAATGTTATCGGCGAAAATTTCAGTCACGTACCGTTTTATACCATCCTTGTCATCGTAGGATCGGGTACGTATCTTCCCCTCAATAAAGAGCTGTGTTCCTTTTTTTACGAATTTCTCAACCACTTGAGCCAAGCCTCTCCAAACAACAATGTTATGCCACTCTGTCCGATCCGGAATGGTTTGTCCATCCCGACCAGTGTAACCACGTTCTGTTGTGGCCAGGGTGAAGTTGGCAACCGCTACATTGTTATCTAAATATCTTACATCCGGGTCTTTCCCAACGTTTCCTACGAGTATTACTTTATTAACCGACATGCTGTATTTCGTTTATAATTGAAGATTTAAAATTACAAAACTTTACGGGTAAATCAAAAGTGTTCATTTGTGGTCAATGGTCAAGCCCTGTGCAGTAAGGAAGTTTACAATGAGTTGAGGAAATGCATAGCGCTTTAATTCTTCAAGTGGAATGCACTGCCATTCCTGGTTGTTATCCGTTGATTCAGGAAGGGCTGACGATTGGTAGAATCGTGTATGGATTATCTGATGGCTTAGGATGTGCTTTTTTTCATCCAGCAACTTCAATGTGTTTGGTGTCGGCTGAAAGTTTGTTTTGAGTTGTTTGAGTGTCAAGGGTTTTGAGCTTTCGATCAGTGGCATCTCGTATAGGTTTTTCCAAATGTCATTGCCTTTTCTTTTACTAATGGCAAGAGTGTTATTTTCACAATGATAAAGATATGAAAAATAGCGATGGCGTTGTTTTGTGCGTTTTTCTTTCACCGGAAAGTCCTCCACACGCCCGGTTGAAAAAGCTACACAATCATTAGCGAATGGACATTCTGAGCACCCGGGAAAAAAGGGTTTGCACTGTAACGCTCCCATCTCCATAATGGCTTGATTGTGCGTTGCCGGATCCTCTTGGTTTATTAACCTCTGAGCCAGGCTATGAAAGTGGGTTTTGCCTGCCGTTGAGTCAATGGGGATGGAGATGCCAAATAAACGCGACAAGAAACGAAATACATTGCCGTCCACCACCGCATGAGGCAGATTAAATGCAAAGGACGAAACAGCAGCGGCTGTGTATGGACCAATGCCTTTGAGAGAGATAATGTCCTTATAGGTATTGGGAAATTGACCATTGTATTCTTTCAGGATGGTTTTGGCAGCCGCATGTAAATTTCGGGCCCTGGAGTAATACCCTAGCCCTTGCCAGAGTTTCAATACTTCATCTTCATGGGCCATAGCCAGCTTTTCGATGTTAGGAAACCGATTAATGAAGCGCTCATAATAGTCAAGCCCTTGTTTGACCTGTGTTTGTTGAAGGATGATCTCGGAGATCCAAATGTGATAAGGATCAGTTGTTTGGCGCCAGGGAAGTGACCTGCCATTGGAGTGGTACCAATTCAATAATCGTTTGCTGAAATCAATCATTATTAAAATTTTATGCAAAAATAATGGTTTTGTTTTTTTTTGTTGAGATTTCATATATCTTTGCAGTCTGAATTTTAGAGATTTAGCTGTAAATAATTGATAATTAAATAATTTTAAGAGAAAATGACAAAGGCTGATATCGTTAACGAAATTTCTAAGAATACTGGTATTGAGAAGGTTACAGTTCAGAAGACTGTTGAGGCTTTCATGGACACTGTTAAAGGATCCTTAGTTAAGGGTAAAAATGTCTACCTGAGGGGATTCGGATCATTTGTAGTAAAGAAAAGAGCTGAGAAAACTGCCAGAAATATTTCTAAGAATACTACTATTATTATTCCAGAACACTTTATTCCTTCGTTCAAGCCTTCAAAAAGCTTCGTAACTAAGGTTAAAAATAACGTAAAGTAATTATACACCATTTAAATCGTTAAGCTATGCCAAGCGGAAAAAAGCGTAAGAGACATAAGATGGCTACGCATAAGCGTAAGAAGAGATTAAGAAAAAACAGACATAAGAAGAAGTAATTCTTAACGTCTGAATGAATTAAACGAACAGAAAGTATCGACTACTTTCTGTTCGTTGTTTGTATTTATATACAATTCGTTCTTTGAAATAAAAATTGCGAACACATAGTGAATGTAGAACTATTTGTAGATGTTACTCCCGATCATCTTTCAATAGGATTATTGGAAGATAAAAGGTTGGTTGAACTCCGTAAGGAGAAAAGTAATATTCAGTTCACTGTAGGAGATGTGTATTTGGGGCGGGTAAAGAAAATTATGCCTGGTTTGAATGCTGCTTTTGTGGATGTAGGGTACGAAAAAGATGCATTTTTGCATTACTTAGATCTTGGACCTCAATTTCGAACCCTCAATAAGTTTCTGAATGTTGCTTCCAATAAAAAGGGAGTGGTGGCATTGCACAAAATTAAATCGGAACCGGATATCAATAAAAATGGTACTATTTCCGAAGTTCTTACAGCAGGTCAAAATGTCTTGGTTCAAGTAGCCAAGGAACCTATTTCAACGAAAGGTCCGCGATTAACATCAGAATTATCGATTGCCGGAAGAAATATAGTGCTTCTGCCATTTTCTGATAAAGTCTCAGTAAGTCAAAAAATAGCCTCCGCCGAAGAACGGAATCGGTTGAAGCAATTATTGCTGAGTATTAAACCTAAAAACTTTGGAGTGATTATCCGGACCGTTGCCGAAGGGAAGCGCGTTGCAGAATTGGATAAGGAGCTTCGAACGCTGGTGAGACGCTGGGAAGATAACACCGCTCGAATTAAAGAGGTGAAACCTCCCGGTTTAGTCATTGGTGAGATTGGACGTACGTCAGCTTTGATCAGGGATATATTAAATCCTTCGTTCAATGCGATTTATGTTAACTCTGAAGAGGTTTATCAGGAAATAAAAGACTATGTGGGACTCATTGCTCCCGATCGTCAAAACATTGTAAAGCATTACAGAGGCACGGCTCCTTTGTTTGACCAGTTCCATATTGAGCGGCAAATAAAGGCTTCGTTCGGCAAAACCGTTTCTTTCAAAAGCGGTGCTTACCTTATTATTGAACATACCGAAGCACTGCATGTTATTGATGTTAATAGTGGTAATCGATCAAAATCGGCCTCTAACCAGGAAAATAATGCGTTAGAGGTGAACCTGGCTGCCGCGGATGAAATCGCTCGTCAGTTACGATTACGGGATATGGGAGGCATTATTGTTGTCGACTTTATTGATATGCAGAATAATGAAAATCGTCAAAAGGTTTTCGAAAAAATGAAACAGGCCATGGCGTCTGATCGAACCAAGCATAATATACTACCGTTGAGTAAGTTTGGTTTAATGCAGATTACCCGCCAACGTGTAAGACCTGAAATGGATATCAATACGGACGAGAAATGCCCCACTTGCCAGGGAACTGGTAAGACCACACCCTCTTTGATGTGGACCGATTCAGTTGAAGCTGCTGTCAGAAGTGCAGTGCAAGACCATAAAATGAAGAAATTGCTCCTGAAGGTGCATCCTTATGTATATGCGTATCTCAAACAAGGTTTTCCTTCTGAGATTTTGAAATGGAAATTTCGGTATACGCATGGGCTTAAGGTGATACCTTCCGACTCATTAGGATTTTTAGAGTTCAAGATCGTAGATATTAAAAATAGAGAGGTTGACCTTAGTTAAGGTCAACCTTTTTTTTTGCTATCTTTTCAAGAGTGATTTTAGTCATGTTAAAAAAAACGTCACTAGTGTCACCCTCTTTTTGTTTTTACGTGTCTTGATGTAGGAAAGGGGGAAGATATTTAATGGAATGTTGGCCGAAGTGTTGGAATTTATAGTATGAAATTCTTAGTTCTGGCGTCAAATCCGAACATGTCTCCCCTGCAATGGAAGATAGAAAACGATATAAATTTATAACTTTGCGCATAGTTAAGGATTTAGATATTTAGTTTTTTGATACAAACAATTTGAATGGATATGAAAAAGACATTAACTACGCTTGTTCTCATCTTTGCCATGATGAGCTCTTTAATGGCTCAGATGGAACAGCATATCAGTTGGAAGTTTTCGACGAATAAGCTGGATGGCAACAAGGTTGAGATTATTTGTGAGGCTACATTGGACGAGGGATGGCATATATATTCCTCCAATTTGCCTGAGAATACGGCAGTGCCAACTTCAATTTCTTTAGAAGAAAGTGTAGATTATTCCAAAGTGGAAGGAATCTTGGAAGAACCTGCTCCTGAAAAGCATTTTGATGAAACTTTTGAGGCAGAGTTGGCATGGTTTAATGGTACTGCAAAGTTTAAACAAATTGTTGAGCTGAAAGGCCAAGGTGACGTTATTGTGAAAGGATATATTGAATCCATGATCTGTAATGATGAAACTTGCATGCCACCCGAAATGGTTGATTTTGAATTGACTGTAAGTGGTTCTGCTGGAGTGTCTAAATCAACTGAAAAAGGGACTGAAGAAATTGTTACTGGCACAGCAGAAGTCGTTTCAGACGCGGATGTTAAAGCTGATACGAGTGCTGCTAATCAAGCTCATAAGGAGGATGATAAATCTTATTGGGGCATATTTTGGTTAGCATTTGCAGGAGGCCTTGCAGCCCTGTTAACGCCTTGTGTGTTTCCGATGATCCCGATGACTGTCAGTTTTTTCACAAAGCAAAGTGAAAATAAAGCTGCCGGAATTCGGAATGCTATCCTATATGGAATTTCTATTATTGTAATATATGTGATTCTAGGTGCTGCCGTAGCCAGGATATTTGGCCCAGAGGTGCTTAATGAGATGGCAACCAGTCCATGGTTTAACCTCTTTTTCTTTGTGCTCTTGGTTGTCTTTGCTATTTCATTTTTTGGTGCTTTTGAAATCGTAATGCCTAATTCTTGGGTGACTTTTGCAGATAAAAAATCTGATAAGGGAGGTATTATCGGTATTTTCTTTATGGCTTTCACATTGGCGTTGGTATCGTTTAGCTGTACTGGTCCTATTGTAGGAAGTTTGTTAGTGCAATCAGCCAGTGGAGGTTTTATGGGGCCTATTATTGGGATGCTTGGTTTTTCTACGGCCTTAGCCTTACCATTTGCATTATTTGCGGCTTTCCCGGGATTTCTTAATTCGCTGCCAAAGTCTGGTGGGTGGTTGAACTCGGTCAAAGTGGTTTTAGGGTTTTTAGAATTGGCCTTTGCCTTCAAATTCCTTTCCAATACTGACATGGTTTGGGATTTGCATGTGCTGGAGCGCGAAGTATTCATTGCGATTTGGATTTCAATTTTTGGGGCGTTAGGGTTTTATCTATTAGGTAAAATTCGTTTGCCGCATGATTCGCCTATGGAATATCTTCCTGTTTCGCGATTAATGCTTGGTTTGACAGTTTTAGCCTTTACCATATATATGATTCCTGGTTTGTGGGGAGCTCCTTTGAAGTTGATCAGTGCTTTTCCTCCCGGAAGTGATTATGCTGAATCGCCTAATGGTGTCGGATATAGAGGCACTGGTACATCCGGTGGGCATAGCTTTAACTTACCAGAAGGTATGCATCCTGGGCCACAAGGAATTCCAGCATTTGAAGATTATGATAAAGCTTTGGCGTATGCTAAGAAAGTGAATAAGCCTTTGTTAATTGACTTTACAGGTAAAGCATGTGTGAATTGTCGTAAAATGGAAAATATGGTTTGGTCTGATCAAACGGTGAAAGGCTTGTTAACCAATGATTATATTTTAGTTTCGTTGTATGTTGATCTTCGAAAAGATTTGGAGGAACCATATATCTCCAAGACGTCAGGCAAAAAAATTAGAACGGTAGGTCAGAAATGGGCTGATTTTCAGTTGGAGCGTTTTCAACAGCAAGGACAACCTTATTATGTACTTTTGGATGCGGAGGAACAGCTGTTAAACGAACCTAAAGCCTACGATCCCGATATTAATGACTACATTAATTGGTTAAAGAAAGGATTGGAAAAGTATTAAAGTAAAGTAAGAGGGCAAGTGTAATCCCTTTTATTGGTGCCCCAAAAGCCCTACCATGCCGGTAGGGCTTTTTTTATGGCAATGGTTTTCGTCTATGAAAAACTGTCGTTGATAAAAAAATGTCAGAGTGCGTTTTATTTAAAGCTCTAAATTGCATAGCTTTACTTTAGGCTAAAATATTGTTTATGAATAGGTTTTTTACATTCGTAATTGTTTTTCTCCTGAATTTGAGTGCGCATTATGCACAAGCTCAAATTGATTTTGCCAATCTGGATGAAGAACAGGTTTACCGAAAAGGTAATAAATACAACACTTGGGCAGTCACGCTTGGCTATGGTCCGGTGATTTATTATGTTGATGTAATTGATTATACTTTTTTTCCCAAGGATAATTGGCGTTTTGGCCCTTCTATCATGGTAAGTAAGCAGTTTAATAGACCCTGGGGTATCGATGCTCAGTTTATGATGGCGGACATGTACGGGACTAAAAACGACCGGTATTTCAGTGGTGAATTAATGGATTTTACGGTCAATTTAACTTTCTCATTTAACCAATTTGCCATTTTTGGTCCTATAAGTGATCGATGGAATATCTATGGGAAGTTGGGATTTGGTTTGGTTTACTTCCGCAGTCGCCAGCAAATGCTGGTCGATGGCTCCATGAATGGAGAGCTTGTCTTAAAAGATCAATACTTGCAAGTCAAGCATGTATATGCCCATCAACCGGGGTATGGCCGATTGGAGGACTGGGAGGAGGATGACTACCTGGTGATGGGATATGATCGGAAGGATCCGGAAAAGCAACTCAAAAAGGAGAACGAAGTGGTGATTCCCTTTGGGTTAGGGGTCAAGTACCGTATTAATAAAAGTTTCGATGTGGGAACTGAGGTTTTGATGCGACGCATGAGCGGCGATAATCTGGATGTTAATATGACCGGCGCCGATAATGACAGCTACATGTACACTTCGTTTAATGTGACTTATAAAATAGGTAAGAAGGATAAACGTCATGCCGCCTGGACTTATAAGGATTTCAATTTGGCTTACAAGCAGAAAAGACAATTCGATCCATTGGCTCAGAAATTGGATTCCCTGAAAAAGGAAATTGAGATTATTGCTGCTCTGGATTCAGTCGTTACAGATACATCTACCATTTTTCGTGAAACCGTTATTTATGAAGATGGCGTTTCTGCGTCCGTATTTTTCGATTTTGATCGGGCTAATTTATCACGTAAATCTCATCGTTCTATTTCCAGGGTTGCCAAAGTGATGCTGGATAATCCATCGGTACGGATTCGGATCGTTGGTTATTGCGATGATCGGGGCTCCGACGATTATAATATCAAACTTAGTCAGCGCCGGTGTGATGCGGTAAGAAATGTACTGGTGTATGATTATGGGATCGATGAAAATCGGTTCCAAATTGATCCCAAGGGGGAGAGTGAGTTACTTTCCGATACTCAGAAGCTGAAGCCGCGTGGCCTTCACATGGTAAATCGGCGGGTTGATTTAATGATGATTGTAGAATAGACAGGATGCGATACTTCTATCACATAGTGTGTTTCTTGTTTCTGTTTGGTTGTTTATCAAATATATGGGGGCAACGGAAAACGGATGAACGGATCATTGAGGAACACATGCGTTTCTCCAGCGAAAAAGCTTTCAATACATGGTCGGTTTCAATTGGCTATGGCCCTTTGATCATGTATAGTGATTTGGCCGATTATTCATTACTTCCTGAAAAGTGGAAATTTGGCCCTAGTATTACACTGGCCAAACAAATTTATCCAGTATGGGCCTTCGATTTGCAATTTATGATGGGTGACTTCTTTACCAGTAAGGGTTTAGTCTACAATGAAGGCGATCTATTAGATTTTTCAATAAATAATCGAACCTATATCAATCAGCTATTGGCATTGCCAGGCCCCATCAATGATAAATGGGACTTTTACCTCAAGGTGGGTGTTGGATTAACAGCTTTTAGATCACGTGTTCATTACAAAGAAACCGATGCGGTGGTTCATTATCGGGATATATGGGAGGCTAATGCAGATGATGGATACGTGGTAAAGGGATATGATCGGGAGGATCCCTATAAAAAAATTACACGTGCAAAAGAGTTGGTGGTTCCCGTAGGATTTGGCATTGAATACCGCATTAATCGGAGTTTTGATATTGGTTTTGAATCGTCCATGCGTTTTTCGCTTGAAGATAAGCTGGATAATGTACTGGTTGGTTCGAATAATGATCGATATTGGAATTCCAACATTAATATTTCCTATAAAATTGGACGTAAAAATAAACGACACTCCAAATGGACTTATCGTAATTATGGCTTTACCTTGTTGGGAAAAGCAAAGTATGATCCGTTGACCAATGAGATCAGGGAAGTGGAACAGCGTGTTCAATACATGGCTGATAATCCCGTCATTCGCACTGATTCGGTGACTATTATTCACACCATCAAACGCATATACGGTACAGAGAATGTGACTTCAGTCTTTTTTGATAAGGCCACCAGCCAATTGGATATGGAAGCTCAAGTGGACCTGGCCACGGTGGCTTTGGCAATGGTTAAAAACCCGAGCTGGAAAGCGGATATATTTGGGTTTACAGATAAACCAGGGGATGCTGATTTGAGTATGGACTTGAGTCGTAAACGATGTGAGATGGTCATGGCTTTTTTTGTGGATGAGCTTGGGTTAGATAGGGAACGTTTTGTTTTGTATCCCAAAGGAGATACTGAATTACTTTTCCCGCATAGGGATTCCTCATCAGATGACTTGGGGAGTATCAATCGCAGAGTAGATGTAGTTCTGATAAAATAAACAACAATTGAACTTTTTTGAACGGGTGGTGTTTATTTAATGCTACCCTTTTTTTCATCAAATTACTGGAATTTAAAGATTTGCTAATAGGTGATTAATATGTAATAATCCTTGTGAAATTATATTTCCAAATATTTAGATAGGGATATGCGATGACACGAAAGACAACAGAATTATTTTACACAGCTGTTTCTGATAAAGATTTCATTTTTGGTGTTTTTCCCAAAAATGGATTTGCTTATCAATGTGGACCACTTCAAGAAGAATCATTTATGGATGTGCGATGTGGCGAAAGAAAATGTGCCTTGTGGAAGGATGTTCAAAATGACAACAACCTTGTTAGTGAAGTGGATTAGTTGAAATTTTAATTAAGAGTGCAATTATGAAACCGGTTCCGTTAATAGTGTTGTATGATGATTGGTGCAATATGTGCTCGGTACTTGTGAAATGGCTTTCTTTTGTAAATAAAAAGAAGCGATTGGTTTTTGTTACTCAGCAAGACTTTGGTAAATTATTTCCCAATCAAACGCAAGTCATCGAGCATCTTAAAATGGTTGATGAATTGGTGGTTATCCGTAATGGATTGTTTTATACCGGTGCTAAAGCTGTGTTGGTTATATTAGGCACATTAGGAGGTGGATATAATTTAGCGAAAGCCTTGTTGCAGCTTTTTCCGCAGGCTATGCTCGATATGACTTATGCCTGGGTGGCACGTCATCGGTATTGGTTTTTGGGAAGGCGAAAATCGTGTCAGATTAGATCGCCCCTTCCCTAAGTATTCATTTTAATCCAAATCAAGTTCTCCTGCCTGCTCTTTATGATATTTTAAGGCCAATAGCTTGAGGAATTTACTGATGGATTCAATGGCTTGCTGTGTGCCTTTTGATAGTTCCTGGCCCTTTAGTTTAAGTAGAAAAGAGCTATATATGGCTGTGAAACATAGTTCAATGTCATTGGACAAGGCATTACCTGATTTCGCATCAAACTCCTTGAGGAAGGGGGCAATACTGTTGAACTGATGATGATAAGCAATCTCATTTGGATGCTTTATCAGTTTTTGGTGAAGCTGGTTGATGTCTGAAACTGTATTGATATTGATTTGAAGATGCCCTTTGGTCTGTTTGTTTTCAAGCGTCATCATCTCCACCAGGTTACTCCACCACTCAGTAATCTCTGCCATTGTATCTTCTGGTTGATTATAGGCCTTAATGATGTTCGCTTCAATGCTTGACATGTCCAGTTTATTGGCACGAATCAAGTCTTCTACCTGCCACATGTACAATACATATTCAATGATGTTTTCTTGTTTTTTTTGCCTGGCTATAATCATTGTATTTATTTTTAAATCAATTCAGTGAAAATTATCTCTAGGTGCTGTGCTATTTTTAAATTTAGCCTTAGACCTAATCCATGTTCTCTTCTGCATCTTCCCAATCGCCTTCCTGCAACCGGTCTAAATCCCGTCGGTCCTTTTTGGTAGGGCGCCCCATGCCGCGAGGTCTTGAAAGGTTAAGTGCCATTTTGGCGAGTTCTAATGTTTCCAGCTGATCGGCGGTGGTCACATCTTTTATAAAGTCAGGAACAAGTTTGGCTCCCATCCGTTTCTCTGCCAGATCTACTATTTCATAGGAGCGTGTAATTGGTGGCACGCGTACTTCAAACACTTCACCAACCTTAACTAATCGAGATGATTTGACCCATTGACCGCCAATGCTGATGCGATTCTTTTTACAGGCTTCAGCTGATATACTGCGGGTTTTAAAAAGTCGTACCGCCCATAGAAACTTATCAATACGAACGCTATCTCCTACTGCCATGCGTTATTTTTTATTGAATTGATTCATGGTTCGCGCCACACCTATGGTGGCAAATGATTTAATGATGCCGATGGATGTTTTGATTCGTTCTTTAAGAATGATCTTTTCATCATCTGACCATTGACCCAACACATAATCTACTTGTTGACCTTGTGAAAAATCATTTCCGATGCCAAATCGTAATCTGGAATAGTCGGATGTATTGATCATGGCCTGTATGTTTTTGAGTCCATTGTGACCGGCATCACCCCCTTTGGGCTTCAGACGCAGGGAGCCAAACGGCAGCGCCAGGTCATCCACAATGACTAATAGATTCTCCAAAGGAATTTTTTCCTTTTGCAGCCAGTAATTTACCGCGCGACCACTCAAGTTAACGTAGGTATTTGGTTTGAGTAAGATAAAAATGCGGCCTTTAAATTTGTATTCAGCCACCGCACCATATCGCTGATCTTTGAAGGAAATTTCCTTTTCCTCGACCATCGCATCTAACACATCAAATCCGATGTTATGGCGCGTGTGCTCATATTCAGCTCCAATATTTCCTAAGCCTACAATCAGGTATTTCATTTCTGGTACATTCTTGTTTGCAGAAGACGCATTCTTTGATCGCAGCAAGTTAATAAATTGTTTGATCATGGATTAATGGCTTCCAATAGGTTAACAACAATTGTAATAAAAATGGAAAAACCCCCATATTGAATAATATGGAGGTCCCCAACTAAAAATATCTTGATTAGCCTTGCTGAGCAGCAGCACGTGCAGCTCTGGTAAGCCTTACAGCTACAACTACAGCGTTCTTAGCATTCAGTAATTCAAGGTTTTCGTAAGCTAATGCGCCAACCTGAATTGTTTTACCAAGACCAACTTTAGTAATGTCAATATTCAGTACATCAGGCAAGTGTTTTGCAAGACCTTTCACTTTCAATTTACGTTTCTCCAATTGTAATTTACCACCGGCTTTTACACCTTCTGCAAAACCATTTAATTTTACAGGGATTTCAATTACAACAGGCTTGTCTTCTTTGATTTGCAAGAAGTCAATGTGTAACAAGCTATCATTTACCGGGTGGAATTGTGTATCCTGAATAATGGCAGGATAAACTTTTCCTTCAATGTTTACATTGATAATGTAAATATTTGGGGTAAAGATCAATTTGCGGAATTCATTTACGGGAGCATAGAAATGAATGTTTTCTTCTCCACCGTAGATAACACATGGTACGTTACCTGAGTTACGCAAGGCTTTAGTTGACTTTTTGCCAATCTCGGTACGCGAAGTACCTTTAATTTCAATAGTTTGCATAATTAAATTTTTAAGTGCTACTCAAAATTAAGTTCATTATGTGTGGCTTAATTTCCCATCACACGCTTGCTTTAAAGCGGCTGCAAAGTTAACGCTTTTACAGCAAAAATTGATTGCTTATTGATTGATAATTATAAACTTTTTCAATAGTGTCCGCAAATAATTGGGCTGCCGATAATACTTTAATCTTTTCAGACTGCTGTTTTAACGGAATAGAGTCGGTCACGTACAATTCAGTTAATCCTGAATTTTCAATGCGCTCATATGCAGGTCCTGATAAGACGGCATGGGTTGTAAAAGCTCTTACACTTTTAGCGCCGGCCTCCAGCATCATGTCCGCAGCTTTGGTTAATGTCCCGGCTGTATCCACCATGTCATCCACGATGATTACGTTTTTACCATTTACATCACCAATTATCCGCATTTCATCGATAACATTTGCTTTCGCGCGGTGCTTGTGGCAGATAACCATCTGTGTTTCCAGGAATTTGGCGTACGTGTTGGCTCTTTTGGTTCCACCCACATCCGGAGAGGCAATCACCAAATCTTCCAAATTCATGTGCTTGATGTGTGGCACAAAGATGGACGATGCGTACAAATGATCCACAGGAATATTAAAGAATCCCTGAATCTGATCCGCATGCAAATCCATTGTGATCACACGATCCACTCCAGCGGTTGACAACATGTCAGCAACTAGCTTAGCACCGATCGATACCCGTGGCTGATCTTTCCGATCCTGACGGGCATAACCAAAATATGGCATGACCGCTACAATTTTGTAGGCGGATGCTCTTTTGGCGGCATCAATCATCATTAATAATTCCAACAGGTTATCTGCCGGAGGAAATGTGGATTGAATTAAAAACAGATGAGAACCTCGAACCGTTTCTTCGTAAGCAGTAGCAAATTCGCCATCGCTAAAACGTAAACAGTTAATGCTTCCTAACTCGCGGCCTGAACACAGGCTAATTTTTTCTGCCAGGTAACGTGTCGTGGTACCCGAAAAAATTTTGATTGGTGCTTTGGGTGGCATTTAATGTGTTGTTTATCAGATTTTTGATTGTGTATTGTGATGCAAAGTTAAGAAATTCATAATTTCTTAACAGTGCCTAACTCCATAAAATTCAATCTAAATAGTCTTAAAAATTGTAACTAACTTAGAATGTAGAATTTACCATTCTTTATTTGTTTTGTCAATGAAATCAAGGATCTCTTCTCGTCCCCAACCCTTTTCTGCAGAGGTATAAAAGATTGGTGGTAACGTCTCCCAATGTTTTAACAACTCTTGCTCGTATTGCTTCATATTGGTGGCGTATTGCGTTTTGTTGAGCTTATCTGTTTTCGTAAAAACGAGGGCGATCGGAACGCCATTGGCTACCATGGCATTCATAAACTCAAAATCGTTTTTTTGCATGGGGTGGCGCGCGTCTACCAATATAAACAAGCACATCATGTTTTCGCGGCTGGAAATATAGTCGGTGATAAGGATCCCAAATTTTTCACGCAAGGTTTTGGATACTTTGGCATATCCAAAACCCGGGAGGTCAACCAGGTACCAGATATCATCAATTTTAAAATGATTGATGAGCTGCGTTTTTCCCGGAGTCGATGAAACTTTGGCCAATGCTTTTCGCTTGCACAGCATATTTATCAGCGAGGACTTTCCGACGTTGGAGCGTCCGATAAAGGCATATTCGGGTTTGTCTGGTTTCGGACATTGATCCGTTTTAGAACTACTTGTTAAAAAGTTGGCCTTAAGAATTTCCATTTTTTGCAATTTGCTACAAAGGTAATGGGCCTCAATTAAAAACAAAAGAATTTGTGAAGAACCATAAATGTTAACGTTTTTGAACAATCGTTACATTTATAGTTGATTTGATTGTCAGTATATTTGTAGCAAATATTAACTGCTATGAGTGTATTATATCCAATCAAATTTACGCCTATCCTGAAAGATAAAATATGGGGCGGTGAAAAGTTAAAAACGGCCTTGGGAAAAGATTTTTCGCCACTACCCAATGCCGGTGAAAGTTGGGAAATTTCCGGTGTTCCAGGAAACGTATCCATCGTGGAAAATGGATTTTTGAAAGGTAATACCTTAAATGAGATTCTTGAAATATACATGGGCGACCTGGTTGGTGATAAAATATATCAACAATATGGTAATGAATTCCCATTGTTGATCAAGTTTATCGATGCCAATGATGTGCTGTCCATCCAAGTGCATCCCGATGATAAATTAGCTGAAGAGCGCCACAATTCATTTGGCAAAACGGAAATGTGGTACGTGATGCAAGCTGATGACGGGGCTTCATTAATTTCCGGTTTCAGTAAAGATGTGAATAAACAAACATACTTGAAACATTTGAAAGAAAACACGCTCGTCGAGATTTTGGCTTCGCACAAAGTGGAACCTGGCGATGTGTTTTTTATCCCGGCTGGTCGGGTGCATGCCATTGGTAAAGGTATCCTATTGGCAGAAATTCAACAAACATCGGATGTAACCTATCGCATTTACGACTTTGACCGGAAAGATGAACAGGGGAATACCCGTGAATTGCATACGGAGCAAGCATTGGATGCCATCGATTATAAATATTACGAGGGGTTAAAAACCGAATACAACACGGTGACTAATGAAACAGCCGAAGTTGTGAAGTGTGAATACTTCAAAACAAATGTGCTGGAGTTTGATCAGGCGATACGAAAGGATTTTTACGCCTTGGATTCATTCCTGATTTACATGTGTTCTGAGGGTAGTTTTGACATTGAGTATGGCGATGGAAAGACGGAACGGGTGAATACGGGGGAAACAGTGCTTGTGCCTGCTGAATTGCGCACGATTATTCTGAAGCCAGCTGAGAAAACAAAAGTTTTGGAAGTCTATATCTAGAAATGTAACCTGAAATCGTTCAATAACCCGGATTACACTGTCCGGGTTATTTTTTAATCGGGCCTTAAAAGTTAAAAATATAACAAAACGTTAAAATTACGTTTGAATACCTGGGGTTTATGTGTAATTAGTTAATAATTAGAAGTTAGGGTAAAATAAATTTTAAGGATTGTGATTTTTTTGAGCACTTTTCTTTTAATTTTGCATTTGAATAGGATGTAATACAAGCAATACCTTAAAGTAGAATAGACATGAGAGTACTGAAATTTGGTGGAACATCAGTAGGATCGGCACAACGCATGAAAGAGGTGGCCGACTTGATTTCTGATCAGCATCGAAAAATAGTGGTGTTATCGGCAATGGCCGGTACAACCAATAGTCTGGTAGAGATCACCAACTATTTATATAAGCAGAACCACGATGGGGCCAATGAGGTCATTAATCAACTGGAGAAGAAATATGAAGATGAAGTGGATGCTCTCTATCAAACGCAAAAATACAAGGAAAAAGGATTGCAGTTGATTCATTCTCATTTTGAATATATCAAATCCTTTACCAAGGATATGTTTACGGTTTTCGAAGAGAAGGCTATTTTAGCCCAGGGAGAGTTGATTTCCACGGCCATGTTTCATTATCACTTGCAGGAAATTGGTAAAAACTCCGTGTTGTTGCCGGCTCTGGATTACATGCGCATTGATAAAAACAATGAGCCGGACATGACTTATGTTAAAGAAAATCTGAATCAAATATTGGATCAATATCCGGAGATTGGTATTTTCATCACGCAAGGTTACATATGTCGCAATGCCTTTGGAGAAATTGACAATCTGCAGCGTGGCGGGAGCGACTATTCGGCTTCGTTGATCGGTGCTGCCAGTGGGGCTGACGAAATCCAAATCTGGACCGATATTGATGGCATGCATAACAACGACCCTCGCTACGTGGAGGGGACGCATTCCATTAAAGAATTGTCCTTTGATGAGGCCGCTGAGTTAGCTTATTTTGGCGCTAAAATATTACACCCTACCAGTGTGTTGCCGGCTAAGCTGGCCAATGTGCCGGTACGTTTACTCAATACCATGGAACCGCAGGCAGAGGGCACACTCATTTGTTCGCACCAGGAGAAACACCGCATCGCGGCCATTGCTGCCAAGGATGGTATCACCGCCATTAAAATTAAGTCGGGACGCATGTTACTGGCCTATGGTTTCCTGCGAAAGGTCTTTGAGATATTTGAAAGTTACAAAACGCCCATTGATATGATCACTACTTCCGAGGTGGGAGTGTCGGTAACCATTGATGATGATCGCCACCTCAATGACATTGTAGATAATCTGAAAAAATACGGGACCGTGGACGTGGATCGTGACCAGGTCATTGTGTGTGTGGTGGGTGATTTGGTGGCTGAAAACAAAGGGTATGCCCATAAGATATTTGATGCCGTGAAGGAGATTCCCATTCGGATGATTTCCTATGGCGGAAGCAATTACAATGTATCCTTGCTAATCAATGCCGAAGATAAAAAAGCGGCGTTGAATCTGTTGAGTCAAAAACTGTTTAATTAGGGAACAAGCGATGAGTTTTAACTTTCCTGTGGAGGTATTAAAAAGTCTGCCAACACCATATTATTATTATGACATGGCCTTGTTGGAGCAGACCTTGGAGTATGTGAGATGCGAAGCTGGTCAATATGGCTATAAAGTGCATTATGCCGTTAAGGCCAACGCTAATGAACGCATGTTGAAAGCTATCAAAGCAAAAGGATTTGGCGCCGATTGTGTGAGTGGTAATGAAGTAAAGAAGGCTTTAGAGTGTGGATTTGATCCTTCGGGTGTGGTGTATGCCGGAGTAGGTAAATCGGATCGCGAGATAAATATTGGATTGGATAATGACATTGCCTGTTTCAATGTGGAATCCATTCCGGAACTTGAGATTATTAATGAATTGGCGGGTTTAAAAGGCAAAATGGCCAATGTGGCCCTGCGCATCAATCCCAATGTGAATGCCAATACACACCATTACATCACGACTGGTTTAGAAGAGAATAAGTTCGGTATTAATCTATGGGATCTGGAGAATGTGCTGGCTGTTTTAAAAGACCTGAAGTCTGTGAAGCTGCTGGGATTACATTTTCACATCGGTTCGCAGATCATGGACCTCGACTCTTTTAAAGATCTGTGTCTGCGTGTGAATGACATTCAGAAATGGTTCATTACCCGACAGATATTTCCGGAGGTGATTAATGTCGGTGGTGGTTTGGGCATCGATTACGAACAGCCTGATGAAGGTGCCATTCCTGATTTTAAAGGCTTCTTCAAATTGTTCGATGAATTTTTGGAGCTGAAACCCGGACAAGAATTGCATTTTGAATTGGGACGTTCCATGGTGGCTCAAAGTGGTGCTTTAATGAGCAAGGTGCTCTATATAAAAAATGGGGTGAACACCAAATTTGCCATCATCGATGCCGGAATGAATGATCTGATTCGTCCTGCTCTTTACCAGGCTTTTCATAAAGTGGAGAACCTCACATCCTCTGGTGAAATTGAGAAATATGATGTAGTGGGACCCATTTGTGAGTCCAGCGACTGTTTTGGGAAAGCCATTGCCTTGCCTGAGACCAAACGTGGAGATCTGATTACCATCCGTTCGGCCGGGGCCTATGGCGAAGTAATGGCCAATGGTTACAATTTACGCGACTTACCCATTGCTTATTATTCAGATAGTATATAGTATTTGTTCAGTGATTTGAACAACCATAAAAACCACCAAGCACCGTTTAACCAGCGGTGCTTTTTTTTGTGCCGATGGTCTCAGTACCGCGATGGCTGCGGGAGGAAAGGTGTCTTTTTTGCCGTTTTATACTGCATTATCATATTCGGATCCATCATAAAGTAGTAGCTTAATTCAGCCCAAGGTAACCATATCGCACAGAATGGCTGTGAGTTAATATGTGCCTTTGTAGAGCGGTGAGTGATAATTAGATACTTGCTACATACCGCAATGGGATCGATCTCGATACTAAAATTCTTCACGAAATTCACATTCCCTCTTCACCCATAAAAAAATATTCACTAACTTTTTTTGTGTATAAGTTATCCGAACTAAATTTTTAACCCATAAACACGTTTAATTATGGAAAACAGGATTTCGTTTCTGCTAACCCAAGAGGAGTACACGCAAGTGAAACATGCCATCAATACTTTGGTGGGCGTATTGGACCCAAATTAATCACTCTTTCCCCGGAGGACCGGCGGGAGCTGCCAAAAATGGGCGATTAATCCATCGCCTTTGTTGATAAGGCCTTGGAATATGGAGCGGTGTATCCCGATTACATTCCTAATTTCATTGATATTCCGGAATCAAAAGTAGATTTTGAAGCCGTGAAATCATTACACAGTGTTATCACTCCGCTGGAGCGAATCAGTAATCTGTTAAATGATACCATGACACTGGCAGGTAGTGAGGCATATTCATCTGCTCTTTCCATTTACAAAGTGCTGAAAAATGCTGCCGGCATGGGGCAGCCTGGTGCCGAGGAAGCAACCCGGGAGCTTCGCAACCGGTTTCCAAGGGGTAAACGCAAAGGTGAAGTGATGGAAGAAAACTAGCCTGTTCATATGGTGAAATGTAACCCGGGGTGTCAACTCTGGGTTTGTTGCTTTAGCTCACCTTCATGGTGTAAACCCAGATAAAGCTTCCACCGGGTGCCTGTATGAGCTCGCAATTGATTCCATGTATGGGGCAAAATCACTCGAACGTCTGGTAAAATGACGCGTTTATCTCCCTTTTTTGAAGAAAGTCGGCCATATTTATTAGTACATTCCGGCGAAAGTGAGAAGTATCTGGCTTTTTGCCAGGCGTAGCTGCTGATGAGCCAGCATGCTTCCCAATTTCAACCAGGTTCACCTCCTTTTTTTTGAGGATAAGCTCATAAAGCGAGAGCCCTTCGAGTAAAAAGAAGAAGCATTGCAGATCTTTTGCTCCTGTCCGGGTGTAAATAGTTAGCCGATTCCATTTAAAAGGGAGGACGATTATCCTTTCAATAAGCTCTTCCTCTTATTTTGTGAGGTGTTTGGCCTGTGTGGATTCGAATTTTGCTGAAAACAACAAAAGCACCATCATCAGTGGTGCTTTTTATATTTTATTTTTACCGTTCCTAAAACTCATAATCCACACAAGCCCGCTCTTCCATCACTTCGCGGATGATGGCCCCGGCCGCTACATGATCCGGATGCCCGGCGTAGGTGTGCAAGTCGTCCATGGAGTTGAAAGTAGTGGTGAGGGCCACGTCAAATTTTTCATTGGGATTGCTATTGAGGCCTACTTCAATGGCTTTCAGAACCTCTACTTTGTCTGCTAATCCCATTAACGCCGCTTTTATTTCGTCCATTTTCTGTGCCTTGGCTGTTTGGTCCGGAAAGTTTTTTAGTTTAAAGAGGACAATGTGTTTAATCATACCCGAAAAAATTTAATAATTTGTTGAATATTTGTACACACAAAAATAGCATAAAAGCGATAACATGTTGGTAATAGGAATAGCCGGAGGTACCGGATCGGGTAAAACAACGGTCGTGCGAAAGATTATTGAGCAGTTGCCCAAAGATGAAGTGGCCGTATTGCCGCAGGATTCGTACTACAAGGACAGTAAAAATATCCCCCTGGAGGAACGTCAGAAGATCAATTTTGACCATCCCGATGCCATAGAATTTGAATTGCTCATTGAGCACCTGAAACAGTTGAAGCAGAATGAGCCCATCCAGCAACCCGTTTATTCTTATTTGACTTGTACCCGCAGTGAGGAGACCATTCAGATTGTGCCCCGCGATGTGGTGATTGTGGAAGGGATCCTGATATTGGGTAATGAAAAGTTGCGGGAGCTCATGGATCTCAAAGTATTTGTGGATGCTGAGCCGGATGATCGGTTGGCCCGGGTTATTCAGCGCGACATTGAAGAGCGGGGCCGTACCGTCAGTAAAGTGTTAAACCGTTACCAGGAAACCGTAAAACCCATGCACCTGCAGTTTATTGAGCCCACTAAGCGTTATGCCGATTTGATTGTCCCCCAAGGAGGAAATAATCACATTGCCATCGAAACGCTCACGCGGTTCATAGAACGCAATTTGTCATGTTTTAATTAACCCTCAAACCGCACGCATATGCTGAACCAAATCCGTGTTGAAGACATCATGTTCCTGGACATCGAAACGGTGCCCCAGGAAGCAACCTTTGATCAGGTGAGTGACGACCTGCAAAAGCTTTGGGATAAGAAGTCGACCTATTTCCGTACTGAGGAACAAACCGCTGAGGATGTCTATCAGCGGGCGGGGATCTATGCCGAGTTTGGGAAGATTGTGTGCATTTCAGTGGGGATTGTATCCCATAAAAACGGGCATCGCATGTTTCGGGTCAAATCCTTTGCCGGCGAGGATGAAGCGGGGTTGTTGCAGGAGTTTGGGCAGATGTTGAGTGCTTTTGCCAGTGATGTCAAAAAAAATATCTGTGGCCACAATGCCCGTGAATTTGATTTTCCCTACATCGCCCGCCGCATGCTCATTCATGGCATTAAATTGCCCGAAATTTTGGATGTGGCCGGTAAAAAGCCATGGGAAGTGAAGTTTTTAGATACCATGGACATGTGGAAATTTGGCGATTACAAACATTACACCTCACTCAATCTGTTAACCACTATTTTTAATATTCCGTCCCCAAAAGATGACATTGATGGCAGTCAGGTGGCACAGGTATTTTACGAGGAGAAAGATGTGCAGCGCATTGCCCATTATTGCGAAAAGGATGTGATCGCCACGGCTCAGTTGTTTTTGCGCTTTAAAGGGGAACCGCTGTTGAATCCCGAAATGGTGGAACGGGTGTTTTAATCCAGTAGAAAATACGCCAGGGTCTTTATCAGTAACTCGGGCTGTTCGGCATGCAACCAATGGCCCGCCTTGGGAATGGTCACCAGCTCCGCTCCGGGGAAAAATTTGCGCGCCAGCAACATGTCTTCGTCCATGACATAACCCGATTGTTCACCCCGGATAAAAACCGTTGGCAGCTGCACCGGCAAATGATCCTGTTCGGATAGCCCATCCATTATTTTATCCAGATTGGCATGTATCGCTTTCAGGTTGAGGCGCCAATTGTAGGTTCCATCTTTTTTTCGTTCCACATTCTTGAGGAGAAACTGACGCAATGGTTTATCCGGAAGTTGTTGTTTCAATTGGGTATCCACCTCCTGGCGGCTTTTTACCGAACTGAAATCCACCTTCATCATGGATTCAATAATCAGCAGGTGGTTGTTAGTGATTTGGGCATAGTTGCTGAACGAAGCATAGGATTTGGGTGCGATGTCCAGAATAACAAGTTTGTCAATTAACTGGGGCTGCGTCAAGGCAAAATACATAGCGGTTTTGCCGCCCATGGAGTGGCCCACCACATGTGCTTTTTCAATATTGTGAGTAGTGAAAAATGCCAGGAGGTCGGCCGCCATATCGACATATGTATGTGCAGTGTCATGAGGCGATTGGCCATGGTTACGCTGATCGATCAGGTACACATGGTAATCCTGCTCTAATTGGCGTACCACGGACACCCAATTGTCCGACGCCCCGTAGAGCCCATGAATAATGACCAGCGTAGGCCCTTTGCTTCCATATTCTCTGGAGAATAACTGCACTCTTTTTTATTTTATCAATAGCTCTTTGTAGAGGCGAATGGTTTTTTCCAATCCCAGGTATAAGGCATCACTAATCAGTGCATGACCAATGGATACTTCTTTCAGAAAAGGAATTTGGGCATTGAAAAACTTCAGGTTTTGCAAGTTTAAATCATGACCGGCATTAATCTTGAGCCCAATTTTATTGGCCAGGTTAGCCGCTTCTACAAATGGCGCAATGGCAGCGTCCCGGTCTTTATCGTAATTTGCAGCATACGGCTCGGTGTACAACTCAATGCGGTCGGTATTGGTTTTTACCGCATTGGCAATGTTTTCCAAGTCGGTATCGATGAAAATAGAAGTGCGGATGCCTGCATCACTGAATTCGCCAATTACATCCTGCAAAAACGTTAAATGTTTAATGGTATCCCATCCTGCATTGGAAGTCAGTGCTTCCGGCGGATCCGGAACTAGGGTTACCTGGTGAGGACGTGATTTCTTCACCAAATCAATAAATTCTTTGGAGGGATAACCTTCAATGTTGAACTCTGTTTGAATCACCGGACGAAGGTCATACACATCCTGATAACGAATGTGACGCTCATCCGGACGGGGATGAACGGTGATGCCTTCACCACCAAATTTCTGAACGTCAACAGCTACTTTTAACAGATCAGGTGTATTGCCACCCCTGGAATTTCGAAGTGTCGCAATCTTATTTATATTTACACTTAACTTAGTCATGCTTTCATTAATTGATGAACGGCTAATAATCATTGGTTAAAAAACCTAAATAAACCATACTTCCATTTGATTGTTTAAATGTTTGAAAGTATATTTATTATTCAAACAACCTGATTCGAGAACGGTTTTAATGGTCGGGCAAAATTATAAAGTATTTCCAAAATTAGTCTATGTTAGCTAAAGAATTAATATCTGATGTGGTGCCTTCGCTTAAAACTTCTGATTCAGGCTTAGATGCGCTGAACTGGATGGAAGTGTTTCGGGTATCCCATTTACCCATTGTGAATAACAAAGCGTTTTTGGGGCTCATTTCTGACATAGACATCTATGATTTAAACCGGGCCGATGAGCCGCTGGGCAATCATGCCTTGTCCCTGGCGCGTCCATATGTATATCAACATCAGCATATATATGATGTAATTGAGTTGTCTGCCCGCTTGAAACTAACGGTGGTGCCGGTGTTGAATGATAATAAGGAGTATCAGGGACTGGTTACCCAAAGTGACCTTTTACATGCCTTTGCGGACCTTATTGCAGCTCATACGCCTGGTGGTATCATTGAATTGGAGTTTCTGCCACGTGATTATTCGATGTCTGAAGTGTCCCGAATTGTCGAAGATGCCGATGCCAAGATATGGAGCCTGTATGTGACGCAAGTGAGTAACGAGCGCTTGAATGTGACCATCAAATTAAACCGGACAGATTTGCAGCCTGTGCTCAATGCCTTTGATCGCTATGGTTACCAGGTGAAGACAACTTATGCCGGCGATAACGAATACGATGATACGGCCAAAAAGAACTACGATGCGCTGATGCGATTTCTGAATATATAATCAACACTAGATGGGTATGATACGACCCATGTTTCTTATATTCGTTTTTCTATGTTTGATCATTAATACCTTTGCTGTCGCCGTAGGAGATGATCTTGGGAAAGATGAGCCTGATAAGGAACGCTCGAAGCAGACGGATCGATATGTGGTAGTTAGTCAGATTCTCATTTCCGGAAATAAGATTACCAAAGCGAGAGTTATTTTCAATCAACTGATTTTTAAGAAAGGCGAAACAGTGTTTGTTAATCGCTTGGGCATGGCCATAAAGCGCAGTCGTGAAAATTTGCTCAATACATCGCTTTTTAATTTTGTGTCCATTTCGTATAGCCTTCAGCAGGATGATACGGTTGTGATACATGTAAGTGTGGAAGAGCGCTGGTACTGGTGGGTCTTTCCTATTTTTGAACATGCCGATCGTAATTTTAGTGCATTTCTGGAAAATGGAAGCTGGTCCAGAGTAAACTATGGAATTTACATTAAAAAAGTAAATTTTCGTGGTCGCAATGAAGTGTTGAAGTTTAAGATTCGAACGGGTTATTCTAACCTGTTTAGTCTCTCTTTCCAATCGCCGGAGTATCGCCGGAAAACCGGTTGGGGCTTTATGATTAACTTTAATGCCTTCAATCAACTGCCTTATGCCACCTACTTCAACAGGCCTATTGACTTAAAGTTGATGGATGGAGTTGCTCAATATATCTTTAAGACCCAGGTCTTTTATTCCTTTCGGTCTGATTTATCTCAAAAGCACCGATTGACCATGGGCTATAATGAGTATAATGTGAAAGATACGGTTGTGTCACTTAATCCTGACTATTTAACATCTGGCCATGATTGGTTACAGTTTATGGAGCTATCTTATCTATATAGATATGATACGCGTGATTCTAAAGTATACCCTTTAAAAGGTAACCTGTTCACTCTTAATTTAGCTAAAACAGGTTTTGGGATATGGAATTCAGATCTGGATGATTTCAATGTGTCGGCTCAATTGCACAAGCACTTTAAATTTTCCAGCCGTTGGAATTGGGGTACTGTATTAAATGGTCAGGTTTCAACCAGCAAGGCACTGCCCTATGTGATAAAGCGGGGCATTGGATATGATGGTTTTATTAATGGTTATGAGTTATATGTATTGGATGGAACCCGGAGTGTACTTTACCAGAATAAAGTGTTATTTACTTTAATTGAACCCCGTATAAAACAGTTGGGTTTTGTACCATTAAGCCAGTTTTCTAAATTTCACTATGCGTTTTATCTGAAAGTGTTTGGGGATATAGGGTATGTCTATAAAAGCAATCCAGTGGCCTCCAACGACCTGTTAAATGACTGGCAATATGGTTATGGAGTAGGGATTGATTTGGTCACTTTTTACGATAGAGTAGTGAGTTTTAATTATGCAGCTAATAAATTTGGGCAACATGGTTTTTTTGTTCATCTTAACCTCGTATTATAAGCATCTACTTGTTTAATTTGCGGGATATTTATAGGTAATATGAGAATAGCTGTCTTTGGTAAACGATTTGGCGAAGTGTTTTATGATTCCTGTGCAGGGTTATTCAAGATTTTAAAGGATAACAATGTAGAAGTGATCATCTTCAAACCCTTTTATGAGTTTTTGCTGACTACCGTCAAGATGAAGCCTGAAGTCTCAGGTTTTTTTGTTCAGGCTGATGAAATTAAGGACGTCGATATGGTGTTTAGTATTGGTGGCGATGGTACCTTTTTAGAAACCGTCACTTATGTGCGCGATGCGGGCATTCCTATTGTAGGAATTAACAGTGGTCGATTGGGCTTTTTGGCGGATATTTCGCAGGAGGCCATTGATTCAATTATGATTGATATTTTTGAAGGTAATTTCAGATACCGGGAGCTGGATTTGTTGGAGCTTCATACGGATGATCATCTTTTTGGAGAACGTAATTTTGCACTCAACGAGTTAGCTATTACCAAACGGGATAGTAGTGCCATGATTAGTATTCATACCTATATCAATGATGAGTTTTTAAACTCCTATTGGGCGGATGGTTTAATTATTGCTACACCCACCGGATCAACGGCTTATTCTCTAAGTGTAGGAGGTCCTATTGTACACCCTGATTCCAATAGCTTTGTCATTACGCCAATTGCACCTCACAATTTGACAGTACGTCCATTGATTGTTCCCAATGATGTGGAAATAACACTTAAGGTGGAAGGAAGAGATAATCAATTTCTGGCTTCTCTTGATTCTCGGAGTGCTGTTTTTCAGAAAAGTATACACTTAAAGGTTAAAAAGGCCGGGTTTAAAGTTCGTGTCATTGATTTAGTCGATCATTCTTTCTATACAACTCTGCGAAACAAGCTAATGTGGGGCGTTGACAGACGTAATTAAAGTTCTTATTCCATACTTGAAAGCAATATTTTTTCACAAATACCGATTATTTATTGGGGGGAAAGCTGGTGCGGGTGATGATGAAATGTTACGGCTTATCTCCTGTCTTTATTGAGGGGGCTCGTCAGTGCTTAACCTTCATGGATTTTTAATATTAAATATTACATTTGTGGCTATTGATAAAGCTTGGATCGTGTCAACCTTAACTCTTCGCAATATTAGTGCACCATTTTGGCGTCAAACGGCAATGATTATTTTAATCATAGGCGGATTGAATATGCTATTCGAAAGAGGTCAGGTGTATGCACAGGATCGGCTGGAACTTGGTGGTTTTATTGGAACATCCTATTATTTTGGGGACTTAAATCCGGGCAAGCAATTTTACAAGCCTCATCCTGCCATTGGAGGACTCGCACGGTATGTGTTTACCGATCGAATTGCGTTTAAAGCCTCTGCTACCTATGGTCGCATAAGTGGAGAGTATCCCGGTAATAATTTGTTATATAAAGAAAATGCTGACTATGCGAGTAAGTATTCTTTTGGTCGCAGTATCGGTGATATTGCCGCTCAGGTAGAAATAAATTTCTTATCTTATGATCACCCGTTTATTTCCACAACTAATTTTACCCCATATATTTCCATGGGATTAGCTACTACTTTATATAACCGAATTGACACAGATGATCAAAATGCTGCGGCTAAACCGGTTTTTATATTATCTTTGCCGTTCGGTGTCGGAGTGAAGTATAAAATCAACAAATGGATACGTGTTGGTGCCGAGTGGACTTTTCGTAAAACGTTTGTTGATGATTTGGATTATGTAGGACCTGGAGCAATTAATCCTGCAGATCCGTATGAATTTGAAGAGAGTAGGTTGACACATAATAATGATTGGTATTCATTTGCAGGAGTATTTGTGACCTTCAATTTGCTGAAGCGCAAGACAGAATGTAAAGGAGGTTATTAAAAGTAAAGCACAGTTGAATAGTATGTCCATAAAAGACCAACTGATAACAGAGAGATTGCCTGAGCATGTGGCCATTATAATGGATGGTAATGGACGATGGGCAAAGCAGCGTGGAAATTCCAGAATGTTTGGACACAAACATGGGGTCACCGCTGTTCGTGATGTAACGGAAGCGTCTGCTGAATTAGGAGTGAAATATTTGACACTGTATGCTTTTAGTACCGAAAATTGGAGCCGCCCCAAAACGGAGGTGGATGCCTTGATGGCTTTGTTGGTAACTACAATTAGTTCCGAAACAAAGACCCTTTTAAAAAACAATGTCAAGTTAAATGCGATTGGTTGCAGGGAAACATTGCCCAAGAGTGTGCAAGCAAAATTGGATGATTGTATTCAAAAGACTTCTGGTAATACCGGATTAACGCTTACTTTGGCTTTAAGTTATAGCTCAAGGTGGGAGATAATAGAAGCGGTAAAAAATATAGCCTCTGATGTGAAGGATAATAAGTTGGATGTAAGGGATATTAGTGATGGATTGATAGGGAACTATCTGTCCACTGCGGGTATTCCTGATCCTGAATTAATGATCCGAACCAGTGGAGAACATAGAATTAGTAATTTTTTGCTTTGGCAATTAGCATATTCTGAGCTATATTTCTGCGATATTTTATGGCCCGATTTCAGGAGAGAAGATTATTATCGGGCATTATTGGATTATCAAAGCCGTGAAAGACGTTTTGGTAAGACCGGTGAACAAATTAAGAAATAGTAATGTTTGCAATTGAGTTTGATCTGTACGCAGATGAGTAATAGAAAGGAATTCAATTGTGAAAATGAACAAACAAACTATTAGAGTTTTATGGGAATAAATAAACGATTTACGTTTTTATTAGTCTTTCTATTTATATACTCCTTTGTAACTACAATTGCCCAGGATAATGTTCCGAATATTTCATATTCAGGTACTGCTCGCAAATATGAAATTGCTGATATTACTGTAACAGGTGTTGAGAATCTGGATTCCAAAATATTGGTAAACATGAGTGGTATTAAAATAGGACAAGTCATTCAAATACCAGGCGATGAAATTTCAAGTGCTATCCGTGGTTACTGGAAGCAAGGACTATTTTCGGATGTGAAGATTATCGCAAAAAAAATTGAAGGACGTAAAGCCTATTTGGAGATTTTTCTTCAGGAACGTCCCCGCTTGTCTGACATGACTTTTTTCGGATTGAAGAAAAGTGAAATAGAAGCCGTAGAAGAGAAGGTAGCTATGATGCGAGGTTCTCAGGTAACTCCTTATTTAGTTGATCGGGCCGAAAAATACATTGCTGACTATTTCGTAGATAAAGGATTTTATAATGTAGAGGTTAATATTATTCAAAAGGATGATTCGTCAAAACCGAATCATGTGTATTTGGATATACATGTTGATAAAAAGGATAAGGTTAAAGTTCGTTCTTTGATATTCGAAGGGAATGAGATACTTACTGATGGTAAGTTGAATCGAACCATGAAGAAAACGAATGCTAAAGGGAAAATCCTGAACTTTTTCCGGACTAAGAAATTCATCACTGAAAAGTATGATGAAGATTTGCTCGCTGTTATTGATAAATACAACGAGCAGGGGTACCGGGATGCCCGCATCGTAAAACAGGAAGTGACACGAAATGATGATAACACGGTTGACATCACCATTCAACTTGAAGAAGGAAATAAATTTTATTTTGGTGATATTACATGGGTGGGAAATAGTGTTTATCCGTCAGAGTATCTGTCGCATCAATTGCGAATCAGCAATGGTGATGTGTATAACCAAAAGTATTTGGAAGAGCGCTTGATGTCTGATGAAGATGCGGTGAGTAATCTTTATATGGATAACGGGTATTTATTTTCTAATATTAATCCGGTAGAAGCGCGCATTGTTGGTGATACGATTGATTTGGAAATGCGAATTTTCGAAGGTCAGCAGGCCACCATCAACAATGTGATTATTCGCGGTAATACCAAAACTCATGAGCATGTAGTTCGACGTGAGATTCGTACTAAACCCGGTCAGCTGTTTAGTAAATCAGAATTGATTCGTACGGTACGTGAGTTAGCCCAGTTGGGACATTTTGATCCGGAGAAAATTAATCCTGTACCATTACCAAATCAGGAATCGGGTACTGTTGACCTGGAATATAACCTGGAAGAAAAAGCCAATGACCAGATTGAATTGTCTGGCGGTTGGGGGGCCGGTATGTTTGTCGGTTCCTTAGGGCTGAAGTTTACCAACTTCTCCATGCGTAATATGTTTAATAAGGAGGCTTGGAGACCGTTACCAACTGGTGATGGGCAAACACTTGCCCTACGTGCACAAACAAATGGTAAGTATTATCAATCCTATAGCTTGTCATTTACTGAGCCATGGCTCGGAGGAAAGAAGCCTAACTCACTCTCGGTCTCTATATATCGTTCAATACAAACCAGTGTAAGTGGTAGCTATTACAATAACCCAAGTTATGCCTATGGTGGTAGCTCTTATGGTGGAGGCTATGGAGGTTATAACCAAATACCACAAGGTGACCCGGATCAACACATGAAAGTGTGGGGAGCATCCGTTGGTTTTGGAAAGCGACTTCGCTGGCCTGATGATTTCTTTAGCATCTATACCGAGGTCAGTTATCAGAACTATGATTTGAAAGACTGGAACTATTTTATTATGCAGAATGGTCAGTCTCACAACTTGAGTTTTAAAGTTATGTTGAGTAGACGATCCATCGATAATCCGATCTATACCAGAAATGGATCTGACTTTTCTTTGGGATTAGAGTTCACCCCACCTTGGTCATCTTTTCGGATAAGGATTGGTCGAAGGCATCGGAAGAAGAAAAGTATCAAAAGATTGAATACCATAAATGGAATTTTAAAGGTGCACTTTTCAAATCTCTTTCTGCGAATCAAAAGTTGGTGATGCATGGAAAGTATGAAATGGGATTTTTAGGTTATTACAATAAAGATTTACAATCACCCTTTGGAAAATTTCAGGTAGGCGGTGATGGCATGTCCGGCTATAGTATGTATGGTAGTGAAACCATTGGGGTGAGAGGTTATGAGAATAATTCCTTAACGCCGTATGCAGGAAATGCCTATGATGGAAATATTTATAATAAACTTACCTTGGAATTGAGATATGCCATAGCACTACAACCATCGGCGACTGTTTTTGCGCTAGCTTTTGCAGAGGCAGGGAACGCGTGGAAGGAGTATAAGGATTATAATCCATTTGAGTTGAAACGTTCTGCAGGTGTTGGATTGCGTATTTTCCTACCTATTTTTGGTTTGATGGGAATTGACTGGGGATATGGATTTGATGATAGTAATTATCGACCTAATGCTGGTGGTTCACAGTTCCACTTTGTGATTGGTCAAAGTTTCTAAAAAAGAAAGATTTAGTGTTTTGGTTTGATTTTTGTGTGAATCGTTGTATTCACTAAAATTAGTACACTATGAAAAAATATCTGTTTATAATACTGTTGTTTGTGAGCAATTTCGCATTTGCTCAAAAGTACGCGTTTGTAGATTCAGAATACATTCTGAAAAACATACCGGCTTATGAAGCTGCTAATGAGCAATTGAATCAATTGTCTCAAAAATGGCAAAAAGATATTGAAGTTCAGTTTCAGCAGGTGGCCCAATTGTATCAAACCTATCAAACTGAAAATGTATTTCTCTCCAATGAAATGAAAGTCAAAAGAGAGAATGAAATTGTAGATAGAGAGAAGCAAGCCAAACAGTTACAGCAAACCTATTTTGGTCCTGAAGGAGAGCTCTTTAAAAGGCGTGAAACTTTAATCAAGCCTATTCAGGATGAAGTTTTTAAAGCTATTTCTGATGTGGCTGCTGAAAAAGGTTATGGAGCTGTTTTTGATAAAGCTTCTGGCATGGGAATCATGTATGTAGATGCCAAGTTTGATATTTCTGATGACGTGTTGGTTAAACTTGGTTATAAAACAAACTAGAATAGTTCTAAATTTTTGGTTATGAATAAACTATACCCTTTACTCCTGTTTTTAATACTTTGTAGCACGCTCACTTTTGCGCAACAATCCATGAAATTTGGTCATGTAAATAGTGCTGAACTAATGAGTGTTATGCCTGATTTAAAATTGGTAGAAACGCAATTGGAGACAGAATTTAAGACAAAAGAGGATCAATTAGCGGCTATACAGGAAGAGTTGCGGACGAAACAGACCGAATATCAACAGAATGCTCAGGCAATGACGCCAGAACAAAGGGCAGCAAAAGAGCAGGAATTAGGTGAATTGGGCCAAAAAGCTCAAAATTTTTATTTGTTGGCACAACAGCAATTACAAGCTAAAGAAAATGAGTTGAAAGCACCTATTATTCAAAAATTGAAGGCTGCCATTCAGGAAGTGGGTGACGAAGAAGGTTTTTTGTATATATTTGAATTGTCTTCTGGTATGCCGCTTTATCACTCAGAAAAAAGTGTTGATGTAGCGCCATTGATTAAGGTCAAGCTTGGAATACAGTAATTAATGTAAACCTGAAAAAAAAGTAATATGAAATTTATAAAATCAATTCTTGTAATTATTGCCCTTGTGTTGGTTAGTAACATCGAGGCTCAGGACCTGAAGTTTGGTCATATTGATATTCAAAAAATGGTGGCTGAATTGCCTGAAAAGGTAACTGCTGATAAAGCGTTACAAACAGAGGCCACTAAGTTGGAAGAACAATTAAATGTGATGCGTGCTGAACTTGAAAAGAAGTATACTGATTATATGGCTCAAAGAGATTCTTTGCCTGATTTGATTCGTGCCACTAAAGAAAAGGACATGCAGGATACTGATCAACGTATTCAGCAGTATAGCCAAATGGCGCGTCAGTCATTGGGTCAAAAAGAACAGCAATTATTGCAACCCATTATTCAGAAAGTGCAAACAGCTATTGCTGAAGTAGGTCAGGAGCATGGGTTAATCTACATTTTTGACATCAGTTCGCAGGTAGTGCTATATCATTCAACAGCAAGTGTTGATTGTGCACCTTTAGTAAAAGCGAAACTGATCGCTCAATAACAGAAATTTTTGAACTAATCATAGTAAAGGGTGACTCATTGAGTCACCCTTTTGCGTATATTTAAAACCATTCTTTAGATTCTAATGAAGCAGATGCAAAAAGGTCCGATTGCTGTATTTGATTCCGGATATGGGGGGTTAACGGTCTTAAATAAGATCGTTGACTGTCTGCCGGACTATGATTATATCTATTTAGGAGACAATGCCCGTACACCTTATGGCACGCGTTCGTTTGAGGTCGTTTATGAATATACCTTACAAGCCGTTCAGAAGCTGTTTTCCATGGGCGCTCATTTGGTGATTTTAGCTTGTAATACTGCATCTGCTAAGGCCCTTCGATCCATTCAACAAAAAGATTTACCCCACATCGATCCGGAACGTCGGGTATTAGGCGTTATTCGGCCCAGTGTTGAAAGCATTGACCGTTTGAGTGTGTCTAAGCACATTGGCGTTTTTGGGACGGTTGGAACTGTTTTGTCCCAATCTTATCCATTGGAAATAGAAAAGCTTTTTCCCACCATAAAGGTTTCTCAGGAAGCGTGTCCCATGTGGGTACCATTGGTTGAAAACAATGAGTTTCGGAGTGAAGGAGCGGATTATTTTGTGAAAAAGAACATTGACAATTTGCTCGCCAAAGATCCGTTAATCGATACGCTTATCTTAGGTTGTACTCATTATCCTTTGTTATTGGAAAAAATCAGAAAATACCTTCCTGCCTCTGTTCAGTTAGTGGAGCAGGGCCATATTGTAGGGCAAAGCTTAAAAGATTATCTCCATCGTCATCCGGAAATGGAAGTGAAATGTCGAAAAGGGGGAAATGTTAAGTTTTATACGACTGAGAGTGTTGAAAAATTTGAACAAACGGCAGGTATCTTCTTTAACGGGGAGTTGAGCGTAGAGCATCTCGTTTTGTAACTTTAGCCTTTAGCCTTTAGCCTTTAGCCTTTAGCTATTAGCCATTAGCCAGAAGCTAACAGCTAATAACCACTGGCAAAGAGCTATTTCGGTTCATCCTTATACCAGCCGGAATACATCAAATAGTTATTGGCGATTTTATGAATCATTTCCTTGGTCTGGTTTGGCTCAATCTCTTTGACCTTTTTAGCTGGTACACCTGCATAAACGCTATTGGGCTCTACGATTGTACCTGTCAAAACAAGTGAATTTGCGGCGATAATTGAATTAGATCCGATTACTACATGATCCAGAACAGTTGCGCCAATACCCACCAAAACATTGTCCTCAATCTTTGCTCCATGAATGGTTACATTGTGCCCGATGGACACATTATCTCCAATCTCGACGGTTGATTTTTGATAAAGCGTATGTAATACGGACCCATCCTGAATGTTTACTTTATTACCAATACGGATGGAATTGACATCCCCTCGAAGAACAGCGTTAAACCAGATGCTGCAATCATCGCCTATTTCTACATCGCCAATGATAGTTGCATTTTCCGCTAAATATGCGTTTTTACCAATTTTTGGCGTAAAACCTCTAACTTCTTTTATTAGTGCCATGAATTTCTATTTCGTTGTATTATTGAGTTTACAAATTTAATGCTTCCCTTATTGACAAAGGGGTAATTACTTAAAATGATTATTTAAATTGGTTTTAAATAATACAAAAATACAATCCTCATTTCAAGAAAGCACGAATTCTACTGGTTAAAAGTTACAGATCGATGAAAAATCATTTTACTATGTTTCAATTGCTCAAAATGTGTTTTAAAACACACGTTATATAGGTGCTAAACATGACAAAAGTCAAGTTTGTGTGGAGGGCATATTTCTACCTTTACTCCGTCTTAGAAGGAAATACATGATTGAGGTTAAATAATTCTTAATCATGGATTTCCTTCTTATTGTATTGCTTAACTTTGTTTTAATAAACAGATACAAATCAGAACCTTGTCAATCATGGGTAAAAGGTCAAAAGTAATTGAACGAGAGGAAGTCGTTGTAAGATTTTCTGGTGATTCCGGTGACGGAATGCAATTAACCGGTACGTTATTTTCTTACACGTCTGCCATCTTTGGAAATGACATTTCAACATTCCCCGATTATCCGTCGGAAATTCGGGCACCACAGGGAACCGTGGGGGGAGTATCAGGATTCCAGGTACATTTTGGACATACTGAAGTCTTCACACCAGGTGACTACTGTGATGTATTAGTGGCAATGAATCCCGCTGCTCTAAAAGCGAATGCCAAATGGATGAAACCAGGTGGTTCCATCATTATCGACGTCGATAGTTTTGATGAAAAGAACCTTCTCAAAGCGGGTTATGAAACCAATGATCCTATCGTGGAGGATAAACTTGGCGATTTTAACATTGTGAAAGCACCAATCACAACTCTTACTAAAGAGAGTCTAAAAGATACTGGTCTTGACAATAAGAGTATTCTTCGCAGCAAGAACATGTATGCTTTAGGATTGGTTTATTGGGTGTTTGATCGTCCATTGACGCACACACAGGAGTATATCAAAAAGAAATTTGCCAAGAACCAACTTATTGTTGATGCCAACCTGAAGGTCTTGGAGGATGGTTATAACTATGGCAACATCATACAGGCGTTAACCCCTTCGTACCACATTCATCCGGCCGACATCAAGAAAGGTAAATACCGTAACTTGAGTGGTAACGTGGCAACTGCCTGGGGATTTTTGGCGGCTGCTGAAAAAAGTGGTTTGCCGTTGTTTTTAGGCTCATATCCGATTACTCCGGCCACTGAAATTCTTCAGGAATTAAGTGCCCGTAAGGATTTAGGCGTAAAAGTATTTCAGGCTGAAGACGAAATCGCTGGTATCTGTACAGCTATCGGTGCTAGTTTTGCCGGTAATCTGGCTATTACAACTACATCCGGGCCTGGTTTGGCACTGAAAGGAGAAGCCATTGGTCTAGCTGTTATTGCGGAACTTCCTTTGGTCGTTGTGAATGTGCAGCGCGGTGGACCTTCCACCGGACTACCAACCAAAACGGAGCAGTCTGATTTAATGCAAGCTTTGTATGGTCGTAACGGGGAGAGTCCGGTGGTAGTTATTGCTGCCAGCTCACCAACCAACTGTTTCGATTATGCCTTTTATGCCGCTAAAGTCGCTGTGGAGCACATGACGCCGGTGATTTTATTAACCGATGGATTCCTGGCCAATGGTACACAGCCTTGGTTGTTGCCTAATCTGGAAGAGTGGCCTGCCATTAAAGTGCCTTATGCACCAACGGAAGATGCCGATTGGAAACCGTATGCGCGTGATGCTGAGAAATTAGCGCGTACATGGGCCATGCCTGGTACGCCTGGATTACAACACCGTATTGGTGGATTGGAAAAAGATGAGAAAACGGGTGCTGTATCACACGATGCTTTGAACCATGAGAGAATGGTCAATATACGTGAGGAAAAAGTGCAGCGGGTTGCTAATTTTATCCCTGAATTGGAATTGTTGGGCGATGAAGATGCCGATGTTCTGGTAATCGGTTGGGGTGGTACTTATGGTCACCTGTACACAGCTGTGGATGAGTTGCACAACGAAGGACACAAAGTGGCATTGGCTCATTTCAATTATATTAAGCCACTTCCGAAAAACAGCTACGACATTTTAAAGCGTTATAAGAAATTAGTCGTGTGCGAGTTGAATAACGGACAGTTTGCCGATTATCTGCGGATGAATTTCCCTGATTTGGAGTACACCCGTTTTAATAAAGTACAGGGATTACCATTTACCGTGGTGGAGTTAAAAGAACATTTCAAAACCTTGTTGGAGGAATAGTAAAATGGCTGAACAGGATAAATTAACATTTGTTGATTATAAAAGTGATCAGAGTGTCAGATGGTGTCCCGGATGTGGTGACCATGCCATTTTGAATTCGGTACAGAAAGTAATGGCCGATTTGAATTACAAAAAAGAAGAAGTGGCCGTTATCTCGGGTATCGGATGTTCTTCTCGTTTTCCCTATTACATGGATACCTATGGTTTTCACACCATTCATGGGCGTGGATCAGTAGTGGCATCGGGTGTAAAGGTGGCCAATCCACGACTTAAAGTATGGCAGATTACAGGTGATGGTGATGCATTGGCCATTGGTGGTAACCACTTTATTCATACTATCCGTCGTAACATCGATTTGAATGTGATCCTTTTTAACAACCAGATTTATGGTTTGACTAAAGGACAGTATTCACCCACTTCCAAGCGTGGTTTTATCTCTAAAACATCGCCTTTTGGTACAGTGGAATCACCTTTCCGTCCGGGAGAATTGTGTATCGGAGCCCGCGGTCAGTTTTTTGCCCGTTCGGTGGATAAAGATTTGAAACACCAGCAAATGGTGTTGAAAGAAGCCGCACAACACGAAGGAACCTCTATTGTGGAAGTATTGCAGAACTGTGTTATCTATAATGATAAGACACACAATGCCATTACAGACAAAGAGTTTGCCGATGACCGCACCATCAAATTAGAGCATGGGGAACCCATGTTGTTTGGTAAAAACAAAGAAAAAGGATTGATGCTGGATGGGTTAAACCTGAAGGTAGTGACCTTAGGTGAAAATGGGGTGACTCTCGCTAATATCCTGGTGCACGATGCACATTGTGAGGATATTTCCATGCACCTTAAATTAGCCGATATGGAGTATCCCAATTATCCGGTGGCCATGGGTGTGATTCGCTCAGTGAAAGCTCCTGTATACGACCAGTGCGTAGAGCAACAGCTGGAAGAAGTACAAGCCCTTTCTAAAATTAAATCCTTTAATGATTTGATTCACGCCGGTGATGTGTGGGAAGTAAAATAGTTTTTGAGTTTGAGTTAGCATATAAAAACCGCTTCGAATTCGTTCGAAGCGGTTTTTTCGTATAAGGGGAATGGGGATTGTCGAGTTTATAAGTGATTGTCTATTCTTTTCTAAGTATTCAGAAAGCTCTTTATTAAAAATTTAGATTGCTGGTCAATAAGGTTATGTAGACTTTCTGTGAATTCATCTACAAAGGTTTAAAACATGAAATAGGGGTAAAGGATACTCAAAAGACATGCTTGCTTAAGAGTCACCCTGAGTAGTGTTTGATTAACTATTAACAAGGACCTTATTACCTTATTTCTTAATAAATCATTTTAAAGAAGCCTGGCCAATTAAAATAATACACTAAAGCGGGATGCAGTGGTGAAAAGCGTACTACGTTTTTCGGCATTGGACCATCATTGAGCTTGGTCAAATCGCCATGCTCAATGCATAAATGGTGGTATCTCAAGAGTTTGTTAGGTGTTCCTACCACGAACTAACCATCGGAAAGCGATAACTTTTTTTCGATAAATCAAACTTTAGTTTATTATGAGAACACTTTTACTAACACTAGCGATGTGCATCGCACTGAGCGCCTATGCGCAAAATCTAAAAGTAACCAGCAATGGCGTCTATGAGGGCGTTATCCGGGTGAAGTTTATGCCCGAACAAAACCAGGTGGCTGAACAAGTAACGGAAAAAATTCAACAGGCTAATTTGTTGAAATCTGCCGGTCCGGTTGTCGTTGCTACCGGGATTCAACAATTCGATGCCTTGAATAGCCAATTTGAGGCGGTTAACATGAAACGGGTCTTTCGCCCGGCCGGTATTCATGAAGAAAAGCACAAAGCATTTGGCTTGCATTTGTGGTATGAAATTGAGTATTCATCGCAACAGGAGTTAAATTACATCCTTAACAAGTATCAGAATCTGCCGGAAGTAGAGATTGCCGAAGCCGTTAAGGAAGCCGCACTCATCGGGGATGTGGCCGAGGAGTCGCCATTGGGTATTTCGGGGACTAACGATCCGGGTTTTAACACGCAATGGCATTACAACAATACCGGCCAAACCGGCGGTACAGCAGGCGCTGACATTAGCTTGTTACAAGCCTGGCAAAAGGAAACCGGACATGCTAATGTTGTTGTTGCCATCATTGATGGTGGTATTGACCCCGACCATCCCGATTTAATGGGAAATTTCTGGGTGAATAGCGGCGAAATTGCCGGCAATGGCGTGGATGATGATAACAATGGCTATGTGGATGATGTGAATGGTTACAACTTCGCCAATAATTCAGGAACCATTGTGGGCCATTCGCATGGCACACATGTGGCTGGTACAGTAGCTGCTGAAACTAATAATGGCGAAACGGTAGCAGGTATTGCTGGTGGATCAGGAAATAATGATGGGGCTCGCTTAATGTCGTGCCAGGTGTTTACCGATACCGGTAACGGTGGTTTTACCGATGCATTTGTGTATGCCGCCGATAATGGCGCGGTTATTTCGCAGAATAGCTGGGGATATACTCAACAAGCATCCAGCATGGGGCAGGCTCAGCAGGATGCCATTGATTATTTTATTGCCAATGCCGGGGGACAGGGATCACCGGTAAATGGAGGGATTGTGATTTTTGCTGCAGGTAATGATGGTTCGGACAGCAATGGAAATTTACATTGGTATCCGGGCTATTACAGTGCTGTTATGGCAGTGGCATCTACTGACCATAAGGATAAGAAATCATCCTTCTCCAATTACGGCACCTGGGTGGATATAGCCGCTCCTGGAAGTAGCATCATCAGTACCCGTAATGGCGGCGGTTCGCAGAGTATGTCAGGTACGTCCATGGCTTGTCCGCATGTGTCTGGTGTAGCCGCTTTGGTGGCTTCTCAGGCAGCGCGTCAAGGCGTGCAGATTAGTGCTGCGGATATCTGGAATAAATTGGTGAACAACACCGATCCCATCGACAATTTGAACAGCGCCTATGCCGGAAAACTGGGGAGTGGCCGTTTGAATGCCGATCAGGCATTGACAACCGTTCAACAGCAAGTACCGGTTACACCAACAGGTTTAGTGGCCTCGAATGTCGCTCCCACTCAGTTTACCCTAAGCTGGAATGCCGCTCAGTTTGCTACTACTTATAATGTACAGGTGCGGATTTCAGGCGGTGCCTGGACCACAACCAGCGTGACTAGTACTTCCACAAATGTGACCGCTGTGGCATTAACAACTTATGAGTTTAGAGTCAATGCTCAAAATAGCTTAGGTACCAGTGCGTATTCAGCCATTGGAAATGTGACCACGCCGGATAAAGCCTATTGTGCATCCAAAGGCAATGACTTCAGTTACGAGTGGCTGGCCGGGGTAGAGATTGGCGATCTGACCAATAACACCGCCGGAACGGGGTATTCAGACTATACTTCCAAGCAAGCGAACTTAGCCGCAGGTGCAGTGGTGGATGTGGTCTTGACGCCTGGATTCAAGAGCTCCACTTACACCGAGCATTACAGTATCTGGATTGATTTCAACAACGATAAGGATTTTGAAGATGCCGGTGAACAAGTCTATACTGCCTCCGGTACCGCAGCCGTGTCCGGTCAGTTTACGCTGCCTGCCGGATTGGATGTAACCACCCGGATGCGCGTGACCATGAAATACAATGCGGCTCCAACACCATGTGAAGCCTTCAGTTATGGTGAAGTAGAGGATTATACCGTGGTGATTTCGCAAGGAACCATCAATCCGCCAGCAATACCTGCCGGATTGCAAATTGGAACCGTGGGCACCAATGCCTTTGATTTCGCATGGAATGCATCTGTGGGTGCTACTTCCTACGATGTACAAGTGAGGCCGGCTGCCGGTGCCTGGACCACGTTTAATACCACCGCAACCACTTATAGCTATGGCAATGCGTCGCCAAACAGCCCTTATGAATACAAGGTGAGTGCTAAAAACAGTGCCGGCAACAGTGCGTACACAGCGGCTCAATCCGTAACCACTAATCCTGTGGTGAGTTATTGCAGTTCGAAAGGTAATAATGTGAATTACGAATACCTGGATCTGGTACAGTTGAATGAAATCAACAATGCGACTGTGGCAAACGGTGGTTATGGTGATTTTACCAATTTGACCGCAACGCTTGCTCAGGGATCCGCACAGACCATTTATCTTAGCTGTGGGTTTGCTTCCACAACCTACAATGAGTATTACCGCGTTTGGATTGATTACAACCAAAACGGTACCTTCGAAGATGCTGAGAAAGTGGCCGAAGGGGCATCCAACAGCAATGCCACCTTATCCTATAACTTTACTGTGCCAACCACTGCTCAACCGGGAACCACACGGATGCGCGTTTCCATGAAGTGGAATGCTTACGCCACCGCTTGTGAGGCCTTCAGTTATGGTGAAGTGGAAGATTATACCGTGAAGGTGGCTGCTACGGGTACTGCGGCTTCGGTGAAGTCTTCTGTTGTTGCAGAGCCATTGAAATACAAAGCTGAGGGTGCTGACCTGCGTATCTATCCGGTTCCGGTTGAAGACCAATTGTTCATTAACTTTGTGGGGGATCAGGTTCAGGTAACCGTCCGCAACAGTGCCGGTAACGTCGTGTTAAATGCCAATACCAATGGCGAACGCAGCATTGATGTGTCACAATTGGCAGCAGGTATGTACTTCATCACCATTCGCTCCGAAGAAAAAGTGGTGACCACACGATTTGTGAAGAAATAATTTTTGGATGTTTATTATTAACTATGACGAGGGGCTGTCCAACGGGATGGCCCTTTGTTTGTTTTCATTATTCAGGTTTTGAGATTATCCAACTAAGTACACTAGACGCCAGGTTTGAATGGTGATTGAGGGTAGCAACAAATATACAGGTGTTGGCGAAAGATTATTTTTATTAGCGGGCCATTCGCACGACAAAGCGCGGACTTTTCATTCGATGGACACTTCTTTGCACGATTAAACGCCCATTTTATAAACTGCATAGAAGCTTTGCAGGTATAAGAGAACGATTAACTGTCTCCAGAAGACAAGTCTACTTGGCGCACTTACCAAAACTATTTTCTCTTTATGGGAATAAAGTGCTCGAAAATTGACATTTGTATAATTTTGGTTAAGGAAGATCTTTGGTTTTCAGGTAATACTTTTGTTTGAGTGAGTGTGTGATGAAAAAAGGGTGGTTTAATCTTTCAAAAACAGACTAGTCAAACCCATCCAACCTACAGCCGCAAGGACTAAACATAGGGTGCGCATAAAGAATACACCTGTTAGTGTTTTTATATTGGCATTTGCGGGATCAATAGGATCATATAGGATTGGGATGTTTTTTATGTCATCGCCGAAATACCAATCAGCTGCCTCAAAGGCATATTTTTTATTGTTGACATTAAATTCAATCACCGGTACAAAGTAAGTAGAACCAGAGGAAGAGGTTGAAGTTTTTCCGGATTGTTCATTGTAGTGGCTCAAATTACCAGTAGTGGTTTCGCCTGAATGAAAGAGGAAAATAAGCTTGGGTGTCAAAAAGATAATCGAAAGAACTATGAGACCATACTTTTGTGCATTCTTTTTAAAGCGATAAGGGGTCATGGTTATTATAACTTTTCAGATAATTGATGTGTAAAACTACACATTATCACAAAAACTTAACATTCACATTTGGATATTTAAAAATTAATTCTAAATATTTGCAACGTTCATAAACAAGACGATGAATCTATTAACGACAAATAATTGGCATTGGCATCATTTAAATCTTTCAACAGGGAGTTGAGGGCCATAGCCGTATATCTATAAACGACATTACAAGAAGGCTTGCCGGGACTCCCCGGCAAGCCTTCTTTTTTTTTGCTCAAATTTGAAATATACCAGACCATGAAATCAATAAAGATCAATAGTATTTCTACCCGTATTCCGGCCAATGTCGCCGATATTACTACCCCCGTCAGCCTGTATCTGAAGCTGCGCGATGTCTATCCCAACACCATTTTGCTGGAGAGTAGCGATTACCATGGCAGCAACAACTCGTTGTCGTTTATCTGCTTCGATCCGGCTTACGAATTTATGGCCGACAAAGGGCAGGTACTGATCGGGGCAGCCAATAAAGAGCCGGAGGTTATTGCCATCAGTAATGATCAAACAGTGCCTGATCTGTTGGATCAATTCATAAAAAGTTTTGAAGTGGATAACAGTGATTGTCCCATAAAGATCAACGGATTATTTGGTTATTCGACCTTTGATGCCGTTCAATATTTTGAAACCATCACCTTTAAGGCGGAGAAGAAGGAAGCGCACAGTATTCCGGAGTTGCGTTATACGTTTTACAAGTACATCATCGCCTTTAATCACTTCTCCAATCAACTTTACCTGATTGAAAACCTGCAGGAAAATGAATCTTCCAATGCCCCGGCTTTGATTGATACCTTTTATAACCGCACCATCCCCACCTTTCAATTTGAGCCGCAAGGTGAAGAAGTGTCCAACCTGACGGATGAGGAATACATGCAAATGGTGACCAAAGGGAAAGAACATTGTTTCCGGGGCGACGTGTTTCAGATTGTTTTATCCCGTCAGTTCAGCCGTGGTTTTTCTGGGGATGAATTCAATGTGTACCGGGCCTTGCGTAACATCAATCCTTCGCCTTACCTGTTTTATTTTGACTATGGAAACTATAAGATATTTGGTTCTTCACCCGAAGCGCAACTGGTGATCGATAAGGGGGAAGCAACCATTAACCCCATAGCCGGTACATTTAAGCGGACCGGTGATGATGAGAAAGACCGCGAACTGGCCTTGCAACTGAGTGCTGATCCCAAAGAGAATGCTGAACATGTGATGCTGGTGGATTTGGCGCGCAATGATTTGAGCCGCAATTGCGAAAAGGTAAAAGTGAATACTTACAAGGAAGTGCAGTATTACTCCCACGTCCTGCATCTGGTATCCGATGTGAGTGGTCAGTTGCAGGCAGGCTCCATACCATCGCGCGTGATGGCCGATACGTTTCCGGCCGGAACCTTGTCGGGTGCACCCAAATTCAAAGCCATGCAATTGATTGATTCCATCGAAAAACAAAATCGCGGGTATTATGGCGGCTGTATTGGTAACATCGGGTTCGACGGCAGCTTTAATCAAGCCATCATGATTCGTTCCTTCCTCAGTAAGAACAATACGCTCTTTTGTCAGGCAGGCGCCGGTGTGGTGAGCGAATCCAAAGAAGAAAACGAATTGGCTGAAGTGAATAATAAATTGGGCGCTTTGAAAAGAGCCATTGAGATTGCAACGGAGTTTTGAGGAAATGGCAGTCCTAAGAACGAAGTCCTGAATCCGAAGTTTTAAATCGGACTTCGGACGATGAACATCAGACTATTAATTGACCCAACAAACCCGTAACTTGAAACATTAAACCTGAAACGCCAAACTTATAATCTGTAACATTAAACTTGAAATACTATAATCATGAAAATATTAGTTCTCGATAATTACGATTCATTTACCTATAACCTGGTTCATTATGTAGAAGAGATAGTGGATGACAAGGTGGATGTGTTTCGCAACGATGAAATCACATTGGAAGAAGTGGCCAAATACGATAAAATAATCTTGTCGCCAGGTCCGGGTGTGCCGGATGAAGCAGGTATTCTCAAGGCATTGATCAAGACGTATGGGGCAGAGAAAAGTATTCTGGGTGTGTGCCTGGGCTGTCAGGCCATTGCCGAAGTATTTGGGGGCAGCATCCGCAACCTTAATAAAGTCTACCATGGGGTTGGCACGCCGGTAACCGTATGCACCCGTGAAGAATACCTGTTTGATGGCATTGCCGATACTTTTATTGCCGGACGCTACCACAGCTGGGTGGTGAATGAGGAGGATCTGCCGGCTGAACTCATTATTACGGCACGTGATGCGGAAGGGCAAATCATGGGTTTACTGCACAAGGAATATGACGTGAGAGGCGTCCAGTTTCATCCCGAATCGGTGTTAACGGAGCAGGGTAAGCAGATGATTAAGAATTGGATTTTGAGGTAAAAATGTAGTCAGTAGTCAGTGGTTTATAGCCGGACTAAGGATCAGGGACGAAGCACTTTTTACAAAGCACTAAAAAGAAAACAATGATCAAATCCATATTAAAAGAATTACTCAATCATAAAACACTGTCGCGGGTAGAGGCGCGCGAAGTGTTGATTAACATTGCCCGGGAGAGCTACAATCAATCGGAAGTGGTGGCTTTTTTAACGGTATACATGATGCGACCGGTGACGGTGGAGGAGTTGTCAGGGTTTCGTGATGCCTTGTTGGAATTGTGTCTGCGGGTCGACCTCAGTGACTTCAATACCATTGATGTCTGCGGTACGGGTGGCGATGGTAAGGATACCTTTAACATATCCACCCTGGCATCCTTTGTGGTGGCCGGTGCCGGAGCAAATGTGGCCAAGCATGGGAATTACGGGGTGTCATCCTCGTGTGGATCATCCAATGTGATGGAATACCTGGGGTATCAGTTTACAAATGATGTGGATTTATTGCGTCGTCAATTGGATCAGGCAGGTATTTGTTTCTTCCACGCCCCTTTGTTTCACCCGGCCATGAAAGCGGTAGGACCCATTCGGAGGGAATTGGGCTTGAAAACCTTTTTCAACATGTTAGGCCCCATGGTGAATCCGTCCTTTCCACAGAATCAGTTGGTGGGGGTCTTTAGTCTGGAGTTAGCGCGTTTGTACAATTACATCTACCAGCAAACGGATAAGAATTATACCATTATTCATTCATTGGATGGTTATGACGAAGTATCCCTCACCGGAAATTTCAAAGCCATTTCAAATGGTGGAGAGCAGTTGTATGCGCCGGGTGATTTAAATCTGAAAATGGTGCAACCGGAACAGATAGCCGGGGGTGCAACTGTGGAAGCATCCGCCAGGATATTTAAAACGGTATTGACGGGCGATGGTACCGACGCGCAAAACAGTGTGGTGATCACCAATGCCGCCATGGCATTACAGTGTTATCATCCGCAATGGAGCCTGGAACAAAGTCTGGATGCCGCCAAAGATTCACTGCTGTCGGGTAAAGCCGGGATGGTATTGGCTAAATTGTTGGAGGCCCAATAAAGGAAAATTGTTACACGAATGAATATAGATCCTGAAAGGATTTCACATCACTAGCCCCGGGTGAAACCCGGGGTGATAATAAGCTTTGAAAGAAGAACTCTGAAGGAGTTCAATTATATAATTGAGGAATTTGCCTCTAAAGATTTAGAAGATGACCATTCTCGATAAAATAATCGCCCATAAACGCACCGAAGTGGAAGCCGCCAAAGCGCGTGTGTCCCTTAAGGAGTTGATGTATTACCGCCATTTCAATGAAGCGGTTCCTTCGCTGAAAGGATTTCTGTCCAATCCGGACAAAGCGGGGGTGATTGCAGAATTCAAGCGGCAATCTCCTTCCAAAGGCATCATCAATGACCAGGTAAAAGTGACGGATGTGGTCAAAGGCTACGAAGCAGCTGGTGCATCGGCCTTGTCCGTGCTCACCGATTCACATTTTTTTGGCGGACATGCCGACGATTTGACGGCCGCCCGTGATGTGACTACCATACCCATCCTGCGAAAGGATTTCATCATCGATCCCTATCAGATTTATGAAGCCAAAGCCATTGGGGCGTCGGCCATCCTCTTAATAGCGGCCGCTTTGGAAGTGGATCAGGCCAAAGAGTTGGGTGCTATGGCCAATTACCTGGGCATGGAAGTGTTGATGGAGTTGCACGATGAAGCGGAGCTGGATCGGGTGAATGCCTTTGTGGATGTAGTAGGCATCAATAACCGGAACTTAAAAACATTTGAGGTGAATCTGGATCATTCCATTCGTTTGGCTGCCCAGTTACCCAAGAATAAACTCAAGGTATCTGAAAGTGGTATCCATGCCCCTGAAGATGTGTTCTTCCTGCGTAAAAATGGGTTTGATGGTTATTTGATTGGTGAAAATTTCATGAAAACGGATAATCCCGGACAAGCGGCAAAAAACTTTTTTCAACAGATCAAACAAACACCCGTTAATTCATAAATCATGGGATGTATTCCGGAGATTAAAGTGTGTGGTATGCGTCAGGCCAGGAATATTGAAGACTTGGTGGCGCTCCGGCCGGATTACCTGGGCTTCATTTTTTACAAGCCTTCTCCCCGGTACGTTGGTGAGCAGTTAATGCAAGAGACCATAGCTGCCATTCCTGCTTCGGTAAAAAAAGTAGGCGTCTTTGTTAATGCACCGGAGCGTGAGATGGATGAAGCACGCATTCGTTTTGGATTGGATATTTTACAACTGCACGGCGATGAATCACCTGAACTGTGTTTTTTAATGAAACAGACAGGTGCGCGCATCATGAAAGTCTTTCGGGTAGATGATCAATTTGAGTTTGCGCAGACCCGCAGGTATGAGGATTATTGCGATTACTTTTTGTTTGATACGGCAACTAAAGCCTATGGCGGTAGCGGGCATAAATTCAATTGGCAACTCCTGAAAAACTATAACAACGCCCGCTCGGTGTTTCTGAGTGGGGGCATTGGTCCGGAAGATGTGGACGATATCCTTCAGTTGGAAGGATTGAATCTGAAAGGGATTGATGTGAACAGTAAGTTCGAAACGGAACCGGGACTAAAAGATGTTGAGCGACTGAAAAGCTTTATGGAGCGGGTGCGTTCTGAAGGGCAGCATTCCTTTTAATGAAAGGGGAACGGAAGTTAAGTGCTAAACCATGTGAATACTTCCCTGCTTTTAAACCGTTGGGATGGTCGGCGAAGTACAAAAATAGCTTTGCACAAATGTTGGATGGTCCTGCACAGTGTATTGACCCCTTGATGCGGATGGGAAATCGCATGGTGCAGTATCCGGATAGGTCGATGCAGTGCCAGGATAGGTCGGTGCAGAGTAAAAATAGGGTTGCACAAATGTTGGATGGTCCTGCACAGTGTGTTGACCCTTTGATGCGGATGAGAAATAGCATGGTGCAGTGTCAGGATAGGTCGGTGCAGCGTAAAAATAGGGTTGCACAAATGTTGGATGGTCCTGCACAGTGTGTTGACCCTTTGATGCGGATGAGAAATAGCATGGTGCAGTGTCAGGATAGGTCGGTGCAGCGTAAAAATAGGGTTGCACAAAGGTTGGATGAACCTGCTCAGTGTATTGACCCTTTGATGCGGATAAAAAATGGCGTTGTGCAATGTCTGATTGGCTCTGCAGCTTATGCAAATGAGGGTGGAATACGAAAGCTAGCTCTTTTCCCAGGGGAATTGGATAAGAAATAGAAAATGTTATTAAAAGAAATTTCGAAATATGAGTCAGTCAAATAAATATCAAGCCGATGAGAAAGGAATGTATGGCCGTTTTGGAGGGGCTTACATACCGGAAATGCTGTATCCCAATATTGAGCAGCTCAAATCGGTGTATCTGGACATTATTTATTCAGATACGTTTCAAACCGAATACCGTGCTTTATTAAAAGATTATGTAGGGCGTCCGTCACCGCTTTATCTGGCCAAACGGCTATCAGAGAAGTATCAAACCAATGTGTATCTGAAGCGTGAAGATCTCAATCATACAGGGGCGCATAAGATTAATAATTCCCTGGGCCAAATTCTGATTGCCAGGCACATGGGCAAGACCCGTATCATTGCGGAAACAGGTGCGGGGCAGCATGGCGTGGCTACAGCCACCGCTTGCGCCCTGATGGGATTGAAATGTGTGGTGTATATGGGTGAACTGGACATTCAGCGACAAGCACCCAATGTGGCCCGCATGCGGATGCTGGGGGCTGAAGTGGTGGCGGCTACTTCGGGCAATAAAACCTTGAAAGATGCCACTAACGAAGCCATGCGCGACTGGATCTGCAATCCCGAGGATACCTTTTACATTGTGGGATCGGTGGTGGGACCACATCCTTATCCTGATATGGTGGCGCGCCTTCAGTCGGTCATCAGTGAAGAGATGAAAGTACAAGTACCGGAGAAAACGGGTAAGGATTTACCTGATTATGTCATCGCTTGTATTGGAGGCGGCAGTAATGCAGCCGGTGCATTTTATCACTTTTTGGATGAGGAGGCCGTGAAGCTGGTCGCCGTGGAAGCCTCGGGCTTGGGGGTGGACTCCGGTGAAACTGCTGCAACCATTGCTAAAGGTGATGTGGGTATCATCCATGGTAGCAAAACCTTTTTGATGCAAAGTGAAGACGGACAAATCACGGAACCCTATTCCATCTCTGCAGGATTGGATTATCCGGGTATCGGGCCGCAACATGCTCATTTGTTTGACACGGGTCGGGCTTTGTTTCTTTCGGCAACCGATGCAGAAGCTTTGGAAGCAGCTTTGGAGCTGACGCAACTGGAAGGCATCATACCGGCTCTGGAATCAGCACATGCCTTAGCGGCTTTGAAAAAGATGACCTTTAAAAAAGAAGATACGGTGGTGATCACCTTGTCGGGACGTGGTGATAAAGATATGGCCACTTATCGTGAACGATTTGGATTTTGAAAAGAGCTGCTAGCCACTAGCCACTAGCTAAAGGCTAAGGGCTAATAGCTAAAGGCTAAGGGCTAATAGCTAAAGGCTAATCTTAAGGCTCACATTAATACATTGAAACATGAACAGACTGAAACAACTCTTCCAAGAGAAGAAAAATATACTCTCCGTTTACTACACAGCTGGTTTTCCGAACCTGGAAGATACGGTACCGGTATTAACAGCATTGCAAACGGAAGGGGTGGATCTGGTTGAAATTGGGATGCCTTTTTCCGATCCACTGGCGGATGGGCCTACCATTCAAAAGAGCAGTGAACAAGCTCTGCGAAACGGCATGTCGTTGAATAAATTGTTTGAGCAACTGGCCCAGGTACGTGAAACCATTCACATTCCCATTGTACTGATGGGGTATTACAATCCGGTCTTTAAATATGGGGTGGAACGATTTATAAAGAAGTGCCGGGAGGTAGGTGTCGATGGTGTTATCCTTCCTGATCTGCCATTTGATGAGTATTGCGAGAAATATAAGTCTTTATTTGAAACATCCGGTTTGGCTAATATCTTCCTGATCACCCCGCAAACCACAGAAGCGCGCATTCGCTTAATCGATTCGCATAGCAATGGATTTATTTACATGGTATCTTCAGCTGCGACCACCGGGACGAAGAAAGGCATGACCACCGATCAGATAGACTACTTTAAACGGGTTCAGGCCTTGCAATTACAGAATCCCTGTTTGATTGGTTTTGGGATCAGCGATCATGAAACCTATTCCACAGCCTGTGAATATGCATCGGGGGCCATTGTCGGCAGTGCTTTTGTGAAGCAATTGGATGGGGAAGGAGCTTCTGCTGCGAGTATTTCCAGTTTTGTGAAAATGATGCGTAATAAGTGATAAATGATAAAACTTAGGGCTTCCTATCTTTTGAATCGTTATTTTTAGGGCTTCATTCATGAGTATCACCATTTGTTAAGACAGCATGAGAAATACAGCGATTATCCGAATCCATTGTCCCGATCAACGGGGAATTGTAGCAAAAGTAACCGATTTCATCCACCGTTATAATGGGAATGTATTGGCCTTGGATCAACATACCGATCAAGGGGAAAAGCGTTTTTTTATGCGTGTGGAATGGGATCTGGCGGGTTTTTTATTGAGTGTGGATGAAATTAAAGCGACTTTTCAGGCGGCGATTGCGACACCCATGTCCATGATTTGGTCCTTGAAGCTGTCGGATCAAACATCTAGGATGGCGCTCTTTGTCAGTCGGGCTTCCCACTGTCTCTTTGATCTGTTGGCCCGTCATCAGGCCGGTGAATTGAAAGTGGAAATCCCTTTGATCATTAGTAATCACAAAGAGCTGGAGAAGGTGGCCAATCAGTTTGGCATCCCCTATCATTATTTACCAGTGACCAAAGAGACGAAGGAACAAGTGGAAGCGGAACAGAACCGTTTGCTGGAGGCTTATGCCATTGATTTCATTGTGCTGGCCCGCTACATGCAGATCTTGTCGTCGGATTTTATTGAGCGCTATCCCAACCGGATCATCAATATTCACCACTCGTTCCTCCCTGCTTTTGCCGGGGCGAAACCCTATCATGCGGCCCATTCAAGAGGCGTGAAGATCATCGGTGCCACCGGGCATTATGTGACTTCCGAACTGGATGCCGGGCCGATCATTGATCAGGATACCATTCGTATTTCGCATCACGATTCGGTGGAGAGTTTGGTACAGAAAGGCAAGGACATTGAGAAACTGGTGTTATCGCGCGCTGTGCGGGCTCATGTGGATCGAAAGACATTGGTTTATAAGAATAAGACGATCATTTTTGCATAATAGGAGTGCATGGTGCGTTGTTTTCGTGCTTAGTGAATCATTCTTGAAAATTGTTTAATGCTGGTTGTTATGAAATCGTATAGAGAAATTAAGTCATGGCAGAAATCAATGGAATTAGTGACCCAAATATATAAGGAAACGGAGTGTTTTCCGGATTCGGAAAAGTTTGGACTAACCAATCAAATTAGACGCGCCTCGGTTTCTATTCCATCTAACATTGCCGAAGGCTTTGGGCGGAATTCGTTGAACGAGTTTATTCGATTTCTAAATATTGCCAGGGATTCATTATTTGAAATGCAAACGCAAATAGAAATAGCGCAAAATTTAAGCTTCCTGGAGAGCGAAAAATTTCAGGCACTCATGGCAACGTCAGTGGAAATTGAAAAGCTGATCAATGGATTAATCAATAGCTTGAAAGTTAAACTAGGCACAAAGCACTAATACTTCTAGGCACTAATTATTAAACAGATGAAACCCTCAGAGTGGTGCACTTAAATTGATTCCTTTTATACTTGTAATACTAAGCACTAAAATAATAATGAAGAAACTTAAGATTTTATTACCGATACTAGTTTTCCTGGTTGTAGGAACAATACATAGCCAAACCAAACAAGCCGATGATCGTGGTTACCTTGTTAAGGTAGGTGAACTTGCACCTGATTTTACCATGACGCTCATCGACGGCACTACACAAAAGTTATCCGATCTGCGCGGTCAGGTGGTGATGTTACAATTCACAGCCAGTTGGTGCAGTGTGTGTCGCAAAGAGATGCCACACATTGAAAAAGACATCTGGCAAGCCTACAAAGATAAAGGAGTGGTGGTGATTGGTGTGGATCGGGATGAACCTTTGAAGAAGGTTGAAGCCTTCGCCAGGCAGATGAAAGTAACGTATCCATTGGCGCTGGATCCGGGAGCGGATATCTTTGGTCTCTTTGCGGATAAAAAGTCGGGCGTTACCCGTAATGTGCTCATCAATAAAGAAGGTAAAATCATTTTTCTGACGCGTCTTTTTAATGAAGATGAGTTTGAGAGTTTGGTGGATCGCATTGGGGAGGAAGTGGAATAGAACGGAATTAATGCTTAGTTACTCGTGCATAGAAATTGGCATACAGTGAGGTAAGCGGTTGGTTTATTCCATATCCAGACAGAACATATAGAACTCGTTATATCTGACAGCACTTACAATTCTAATAAAAACTTATTACGCGCAGTTCTGAGCGCACCTGGAACTAAGCACCAAGCACTAAAAACTATGAATATCGTCATCATCAAATACAACGCCGGCAACATTCGTTCGGTGGATAATGCTTTGCATCGATTGGGTTATGAAGCTGAGATCACAGCTGATCCGGAGAAGATCATAAAAGCCGATAAGGTTATTTTTCCAGGTGTTGGAGAGGCCAGTTCGACCATGAATTATTTACGCGAGACCGGATTGGATACCGTGGTTCAGGGATTGAAACAACCGGTATTGGGCATCTGTTTGGGGATGCAGTTAATGTGTAGCTTCTCGGAAGAAGGGCATGTCGATTGTCTGAATATCTTTGATGAGAAAGTACGTAAGTTTCAATTGCCGGAACCCAATCCTCAGAACATCAAAATACCACACATGGGATGGAACCGGATCTATGATCTGAAGAGTGATCTGTTCGATGCGTCACTGGAGGGCGAGTTTGTTTATTTTGTGCACAGCTTTTATGTGGCACAAGGCCCCGATGCGGCTGCCACAACAGACTATATTTTACCCTATAGTTCGGCCTTGCAAAAGGATAACTTTTTTGCCACGCAGTTTCACCCCGAGAAGAGCGGACCAGTTGGGGAACGCATCCTGACTAACTTTTTAAAACTATAAAACACGAATGGGAAAGATCGATATTATTCCGGCCATCGATATCATCGAAGGCAAATGTGTGCGTTTGAGCCAGGGCGATTATGCCAGTAAAACCATCTACAATGAAGATCCTCTGGAAGTGGCGCGTCAGTTTGAAGATCATGGTATCCAGCGGTTGCATTTGGTGGATTTGGACGGTGCCAAGGCCGGGCACATCATTAACTACAAAACGTTGGAGAAGATCGCCGGTAAAACCAATTTGATCATTGATTTCGGTGGTGGACTGAAGACTTCGGACGATTTACGGGTGGCATTCGAATGTGGTGCCCGGATGGTGACGGGTGGTAGTATTGCTGTTAAGCATCCCGATGAATTTGAAAGCTGGATTGAAACCTATGGCAGTGAAAAGATCATTCTGGGAGCGGATGCCAAAGATGGAAAGATTGCCGTCACCGGATGGATGGAAGAGACGGATCAAAAGCTCATTCCCTTCATTCAGCAGTATCATCAAAAGGGGATTCGCAAAGTGATCTGTACCGATATCAGTAAGGATGGTATGTTACAAGGAACAGCCACCGAACTGTACAAAGAGATTTTATCCGAGATACCGGGCTTATACCTGGTGGCCAGCGGAGGTGTGAGTGGCATTAAAGACATCGAACAACTGGTGGAGGCCAATGTGCCGGCCGTCATTTTTGGAAAAGCCATTTATGAAGGGCGGATTGACCTGAAGGAGTTGAAGCGGTTTTTATAGAACATAGTCAGTGGTTGGAGGTCAGTAGACAGTGGACCTCCAGCATTAGTGATTAGAGAATAGTTTGAGCACATATGGGATTCTTTAATGGGATATAATAAGTTGAAATAATGAACACATTTAGAGATCTTCAAGTTTGGCAAAAGAGCATGGACATGTCTGTTCAAGTGTATGAAGTTACTTCTGATTTTCCTAAGAAGGAAGAGTTTGGTTTGACCTCTCAGCTTCGAAGAAGTGCGGTGTCTATCCCATCAAATATTGCTGAAGGGTATGGCCGCAATCATACAAAGGATTTTATGAGATTTCTTCAAATTGCGCAAGGTTCAGTTTATGAATGTCAAACGCAATTGGAAATTTCCTTTCGGGTTAGATTTATTCAGGAAAGTGTTTTTAGAGAAATGGACAGTGAATACGAAATCATTGCTAAGATGCTTTCTTCTCTTATTAGAAGATTGTCCAATAGTGAACAGAGGCGTTAATATCCTATCGATTCGTAATGATAAAGAGTTTTTCCTAGTGGAGAAAGCTTAAAGTAATGAAATTGCAATATATTAGTTTACCACTGACTACTGACCAAAAACTAAATACAAAACACTAAACCATGCTCGCAAAACGGATTATACCATGCCTCGACATCAAAAACGGACAAACCGTGAAGGGTGTCAAATTTGTTGAAATAAAAGAAGTGGGTGACCCGGTTGAATTAGGGGCCCTGTATGCCGAACAAGGCGCCGATGAATTGGTGTTTTTAGATATCACCGCCACACATGAAGGACGTAAAACCTTTGTAGATCTGGTGAAGCGTATTGCCCGGAATATAAATATTCCGTTTACGGTAGGCGGTGGCATCAGTGAGTTAAGAGATGCGGATGCTTTGCTCAATGCCGGGGCGGACAAAATCTCTGTTAATTCATCTGCAGTGCGAAATCCGCAGTTGATCAATGATCTGGCAAAGAACTTCGGAAGTCAGTTTGTGGTGGCCGCCATTGATGCCAAGCAGCAGCTGGGCGATGACTGGGTCGTGACGGTTAATGGAGGACGCATTCCTACCGATAAGCGACTTTTCTCCTGGGCGCGTGAAGCGGAGCAACGTGGGGCCGGTGAGATCCTGTTCACCAGTATGGATCACGATGGTGTGAAGCAAGGATTTGCCAATGAGGCGTTGGCCAAATTGAGCGACGAACTAACCATTCCCATCATTGCCTCGGGAGGTGCTGGAGCTATGGAACATTTCAAGGATGTATTCACTTTAGGGAAAGCCGATGCCGGTTTAGCCGCCAGTATTTTTCATTTCAAAGAGATACCCATTCCGCAGTTGAAAAGGTATTTGGATCAGGAGGGGATTGAGGTGAGGATTTAGTTACTAGCCGTTAGCTATTAGCCTTTAGCCACTAGCCACTAGCAGCTAATAGCTAACGGCTAAAAGCTAACAGCGATTAACATCCATTGATCATTCTAACACCAAACATATTCACCATGAAAAAGTACAAGAGCTTAAAGATCTGGCAGCAAGGGATAGAAATTGTGAAGCTGACTTATTCGATGACGAAGCTTTTTCCTAGTAGTGAAAAATATAATTTGGTGTCTCAAATGAATCGTTCAGCTGTTTCTATTCCTTCTAATATTGCTGAAGGAAGTAGTCGGAATAGTGATAAAGATTACCATCGATTTATTGAGATCGCTTTAGGTAGTTGTTTTGAGCTAGACACACAGTGTGAAATAGTAAAACAACTTGATCTGGTTTCAGAAGATAAAATCAAAGAGTTGATGCACCTCCTTGAAGAAGAAGGGATGATGCAACAAGGATTCATGAGTAAGTTGAGAAGCCATTAGTCATTACCTAACGGCTAAAAGCTAGAAGCTAGTAGCTAACAGCTTTTTAAAAAAATCAAACCATCGCTAGCAGCCAATGGCTAATAGCTAAAAGCATAAAAAAATGACCATAAATTTCGATAAACTAGGAAACGGATTAGTCCCGGCCATTATACAGGACGCTACCACCAGTAAGGTATTAATGTTGGGATTCATGAACCAGGAGGCGTATGAAAAGACCCAAAAGGAAGGTAAAGTGACGTTCTTTAGCCGCACCAAGCAACGCCTCTGGACCAAAGGGGAAGAGTCTGGTAACTTTTTGAATGTGGTATCCATCGCCGTGGATTGTGATGAGGATTCATTACTGATTAAAGTGAATCCGGTGGGCCCAACATGTCACAAGGGAACAGATACGTGTTGGCAGGAAGAAAACAAAGTGGACGATATTCAATTTTTGAAAACACTCCAGGATTTCATTGATCAGCGTAAGGTGGAGATGCCGGAGAAATCCTACACCACTTCCTTATTCCAAAAAGGAACGCGTACCATCACTCAGAAAGTGGGTGAGGAAGCGGTAGAAACCATCATTGGTGCCATGGCAAATGACGACGAGAACTTTCTGTATGAAGGAGCGGATTTATTGTATCACCTGGTTGTGTTATTAACCTATAAGGGATATCGGATAGAGGATCTGGCCCGGGAATTACGGAGCCGACATAAGTAGTAAATATGTAAAAAAAAAGACGCGATTAAGCTTCCTCAATCGCGTCTTTTTTTTGGTCCTATTTATTGGGTGTTCAAATGCTTATTGGATTCTGACTTTTTGCATGAAGGTTTCAGTACCATTGTTGAATGAGACGATGTAGATACCTTTAACCAAAGACGAAATATTTACCTGGTTGTTATTAGCTTCAATGGCTTGTGAAATAACTTGTTGACCACTGATGTCAAAAATGGTTACCATACCCTGTAAGGTGCCATTTTCCAGGTTGATGTTGATGATGTCGGTTGCCGGATTAGGTGAAACAGAAAAGATGGTGACTTTTTGAGGTGCTAAAACTGGAGTAGAACTACTGGCTGATATTTCAAAGATATTCCATTTACGGCTTACTTTGGCAATAAAGTATAATTTGTTATCGCTCACAGTTAAGCTTGTAGGTAATGAACTTTTTGGGGCACCTGTCGGGAAAATTCTTGCTGTTTCGACATCCAACATAGTCATCTTCCCATCAACCAAATAGAAAAGTTCCTTACCTGTTTCTGAGCTGTGAGCTTGCCCAAATAGATGTCCATCAAAAGCAGTTAAATATTGTGGATCAGGTGTTGCTGATGAACCAAGAGTAATTTGTTCAACATTGGTACCATCGAATGCACATAGTTGTGTTTTATCATCCACATAGGCTGAGAAATATAATTTATCGCCAATAATGGTTTTTGAAGTAACATTTGCATCTTTTGCTCCTGGGTAATTATCTTTTACCAGAGTAATGCTTTTGCCATCGAACTTAAACAATTCAAATCCGGTAGCTGCAGTTGTACCCGTAAAATATAGTACGTTATTGAAAACAATTAAATCTTTCGGAGATAAACCACTGACACCTGCTACAAAATCAGAAACTATTGAGGGTGCATTCGTGCCATCATAACTCCATAACTCTAAGCCATTGGTTTCGTCATAGGCAGAAAAGTATAATTTGTTATTGTAAACACATGGTTGTTGTGCATAACTGGAGTTTTCGTTTGTTGCCAAATCTATACAAGTTACTTCAAGGGTATTTAAATTACAACGATACAATTCTGATCCCTTTTCATCATTATAAGCGTTAAAGTAAAGATCGTTGTTGAATACACAAAAATTCGATGGATTGCTATGCTCAATTCCAGCAAAGATGTCTACTACCTGGTTGAAAGTAACACCATCTTCAGTGTACCATAATTCATTTCCAGTATGATCTTTTTTTGTGAAGAATAACTTATCTCCAGCCACAAATTTCGTCCAGGTATAACTACCGGTTCCTTCAGTGCATATTGGCGTTAGTTTTGTGGCCGTGTTATCACTGTTTACATGGCACAAATGGATGGTTGCCGTACTGTAATCTTCTGAGTATTCTGTAGCTAAAAAATACAATTTATTTTTAAAGGTGATTAAGTCTGATGCTTCTTCCAGGTTTTGATCCTCTAACGAAGTAATTTTCTCAAACGAATAATTTTGAGCATTTAAGAACAGTGTGCATGATAGCAATACTAAAGTAATTACATTTTTCATAGTGTATTTGTTAAGGGTGAAATTTGGGCCGGGAAAGCTCCCGGCCACTGGATTAATACAAACGGGAATAGAAATAATTATCGGGATTTTCTAATGAGTAAAAGTCAAAATCAATGATGCCGTACTCCTGTGTTTTTTGAATCAGCCATCCTTCTTCATTGCAGAGATAATTGACGAAAGCCTGAAATTCAGGACTGTTTTTGATGGTGGTGCCGATGGTCGGATCGGTTTTATCTTCGGTGCAAAATTCACCTTCTTTGCGGATGAAACGAACGCGGTCTTCTTCAATTTTTTGAACCTCCATGGGGACATAGTAGAAATAGAACTGTTCGTAGGCATGGAAACTAAATAGAAAACCCTCTCCTAAGTGATCCCCCAGTTCATAGTCGTGCATGTTACCGTCGTCTATGACCGGATTGCCATCTTCATCAAATAAGGGAATGCGACGTTTATAATCGGTGGTTACCACAAATGATTTGATATTCATATTCGCTTTTTTCATGGCGATGTAAGTATCCCACATTTTTCCACTTGCACGGGTGAGCTTCATGCTGAAATGATCCATTAACTCATCGTACATCCCCGCTACGAAATAAACTGGTAGCTTAGCGCAATTAAGGTAACCTTCCATTGTGGGGTGATCCAGTTCATAGCGTTCTTCTGCTTCATTGTATTTGAAGTATTGAATGGAATCCTTTCCGATCTCAACCGGTGAGCTTAGTCCAAAACCGTCATGGGTGAAGAAAATATTTTTCCGGGTTTGAGTAAAGGCACCCTCGTGATTGAAACTCACTTCAGCAACCCGTGCATAGGTGGAGCAATCCATGCCTATCTGTTTAGGATGATCAGCAGTAGCTCCCAAGCCTTTGGTGATGGTTAATGCCATGTATCGGGCGGTGCGTTGTTTGTTTAAACGCTCCACGTTGATAGGAAGAATAGACAGGTCATTTTCGGCTTCGCTGGCTTTGCGCAAATATATTTTGCCTTTGTATACCTTTCCTTCTAACTCAATGCGGTCTGCCTGAACCGATACAACATTAAATTCAATGTCGGTTCCATATCCATTCGGACGCATTTGATTCGGCCGGGCATAGGCGGTCAGATTTGAGTTGTAGGTATTGAATACCAGTTCCAGATCTGCTTCGGCCAGAATGGTATATTCACTGACTGTTTCCTCCTCAATTTCGGCACTTAATAAACCAACGGTCTGGTTGTCATTGAAACGGGCAATGCTGTAAATGGCATACTCGATATCGTCGCCCATGAAGTAGGTCATTAACCAGCCATGTTCGGCACCGATTAAGATTTGCTTCAGGTTACTGATGTTCGTTTGGAGGCGCTCATCCGGTAACTGGTCAAACTTATGCTCAAAGTCCGACCGGTTACAAGCGCCAAGCAACATCACCAATAGTATTAATTGAATGATTGTAAATTGTTTCATCTGTTATTTTTTTTCGTTGATCCGATTACCTGATCCTCTTGAACAGCTTCACCATGGGGTGTGAAGTCCTCTGTTTTTGAAAAACCGGTGACGGTTCCACTTTAGATAATTGTTTCCAGATTTTTGAAGATTACCAACCGTTCTTCGGCTGGTAATTTTCAAAATAAATCAGGTGTTCATTTATTTCTAATAAACGATGATCGTTTATTCTTCCACAGGAGCGTTTTCTTCTATTAACGCCTGCGTGGCTCTTTCAATTCGTTTTTGCAGCCGCATCAGGTCCATTTCCCAGACCCCATTGTAGTAGCTGAGTACCATGTCAATCTTTTGCAGTAACTTTTGCTGTCCTTGAGGACCATTGGGATGCTGGGTATAAATTATTTTTGTTCCACTTTTTTGTTCCCAGATACCAAGCATGGTGATCTTATGGGAGAACTGTGAGTGCCATTGTTTGAATGTGCGCAGTTTTCCCGTTTCATCTACGACCAGAAAGCCATTTTCGTCCAACTCCGGTACAATGTACTCTATGGGTTCATTGGAATGCTGCACTTCTGTTAAGATGGTGGCAACAATCTCGACCCAGTCCTCCACATCTTTGGACATGGCATAGGGTGTAATGAATCCATAGGCATTGGCGGTAAACGTATCGTTGTTGTACCAGGCACCTGTATATAATCCCTGGCTCATCATTTTAAAGTCGGTGGAGAAAAGGACTTTCTGATGCAGGATGTGCGCAAATTCATGATGCAGGGTATGGAACGAATGGGTCATCTGATCCAGGTTGGTATTGTCAAAGCGATCCACATCGAACACCGTTACTTTACGGCCTCCCTCGGCTAAACCCACCGTCATGGTGCCATCTGTATTATATTGTGGCGTACCTACCAGATAAATCAGCTTGGGCGCATAGGTCTTAATAAACTCGGTTCCCCCTTCTGCTTCGTAGGGTTCAATCCAAATTTTATACAGCGCTTTCATAAAGGCTTCGGCTTTTTCCTTTTGAGGAGGTATTACATGGAAGTTGTTATCGACTTCACCGTCGTCCCACTTCCACTTAATCTCCATATTATAGGGTTTGGTAAAGGTCTCAAATAACCAAGTATCAAACTCGCTTTCATGTGTCTCCACCACTGAAATAACGGACTCCGATCGCAAATCATCCTCTTTTTGACAAGATGAAAGGGCGACTGCAAAAGCCATGAACAGGGTATATTTTAGTATCTGTTTCATTCTTTGTTTTCTTATCTTGGGTTAGCTTCAATGTCATACGAAAGGGCGCTGGTTGGTATCTGCAATTGTCTTCGCAGATCATCAGGTGCAAGTACCAGTTCTGGTTCAGTGGCTAAATAGTGAGTCACCTGTGTGCGGAAACGTCGGATATCAAACCAGCGCATGCCGGTATAATAGAATTCCTTACGTCGCAGATCGTACAAGCAGTTCAGATAGGTACGTGCCGTCTCAGGGATCTCATAGAACGGGTTGAGCTGGAAATTGGCTTTCACCTCTGCATACTTTTTAGCCAGATTCTCTTCGGTTACTTTGTTGATAAGCGGATTGTAAGCTTTAAGACGGAAGAACAAATAAGTATCCAAATCATCTCTGACGGCGCTGTAATTACCCAACATCGCATTGGCTTCCATTTTCAGAAACAGAGCCTCTTCGGCATCGAAAATGACATTCATAATCATGTAATACCCCACTTCACTATTTAGCCCGTCTTTTTCGGTGTGATATCCCCATTTGACGAGGTGATAATCGGGTGCCACCCCATAAATATCCCAGATCCATTCGCCTCCACAGAATGGATTTTTAAATACCTGGTTGTAAAAATCGTAGCTCATGGCATATTGATAGGTGCCGAAGAAATACGTAAACCAATTGGAATATTGAGGCGTAATGAGGAAGTTGCATTTTTCGGTTGTGCGGCCCCAAAGCTGCATGCGTTCCTTTATGTCCAACATGTTATAGGTATGGTTGAGATCGCGCAACCATCTGGATGGATGGGTCGAAAAAACCCCATTGGTATGCACCAAAACTTTTTCAAAATCACCTTTCAGGGAATAAAAGCGGGCGGCAAATGTATTGGCCGACTTGATGTTCCAATGCAACTTTTGTTTTTCGAAAGCATTCTCATCTAAATAGGTTAATCCGATTTGAAGATCACTTTCGATTTGCTTGTAAACCTCAGCCACTGTTCCCCGCTCGTATTCGCCAATCACAACGGTTTCAGGTGCCTTTACATAAGGTATGCCCAGGTCCGTATCGGCCGTGGCCGGATTATATGTTGGACTCCATAGATTAACGAGCATGAAATGACAATAGGCCCGGCATAAGAGTGCCTCACCGTAGTAAGCGGCATAATCTTCGGGCACCACACCATCTTTAATCAGTGGTTCCATTACTGCCAGTGCATGGTTGGCCTGTTTAATGGCGCTGTAGCATCCGTTCCAGAAGTGATCAGGGCTATCCTGATCGGTTTGAATAAAGTCCTCCCAGAAGTAGGCGTTTTTGTTGGTTTCTTTTTTGTCTTTACTTTTTCCTTTGTCAGTCGCATTGTCCGACATGGAATAGCAAAACAAATGGTGATTCACAGAGGGGTATGCATACACCAATAATTGGCCTACTTTCTCCGGTGTATCAATAATCGTGCGATTATCCGGGACCTTTTCAAGGTAATTATTACAACCCGTTAGAACAGCCGTCAAAACGATCAGTGATAGTAATATTTTTTTTGACATCATCATCAGGATTAGAAATTTAACTTGAGGTTAAGAGTGTATTGTTTAGGCACAGGCAAGGCTACTCCTCCGGTCCCGAAGAATTCAGGATCCTGACCATTCAATTTTTTATCGGCATACAAAAGACACAGGTTGGTGCCCTGCAGCTTGAGACTGGCGCCGGCGACACCGATTTTCTCAATCAGGGATTTCGGAATATCGTAGGTGACGCTTACCTCTTTTAAGCGGATAAAATCGCCTTTAGCCACTCGTTGGTCGCTGTAGTTATAGGCATTGTAAGTGGCTTCTAAGCTACGGCCGATTTCGTCATAGATGCGTTTTGAAGGGATGACGGGGATGTTGGTCACCTTTTCATCACCAGCCGTTAGCCAGCGGTTGAGCATGTCTTTAGGCATGGCATCTAAATCGGAATACTTGGCGTGAAAACTGGGGTAGAGGCGGATCACATTTCCAAACTGATAGGTCATGAAAACGTTTAGCGAAAGGTTTTTATATTTGAATCGGTTACCGAATCCACCGGATATTTTAGGATCGATACTACCTTCGTATTTGAGGTGATCCACATTGTTATCCTGAAAATAGACGTCTTGTGTGACTATTCCATCTTTGTCGTAGAACGTTGGTAAGCCCCGCTCATCCAGGCCTGCAAAAGGTATGGAATATAGGCCGCGTACAGGACCACCTAAGATGGGCCCACCTTCAGCCTTCGTCAGACTGATAAGGTAAGGACTGGATTTTAGGTTAGTGATTTCATTTTCATTGTAAGCGAAAGTAGCGCTGGTAGTCCATTCCAAAGGACCTTTGGCGATATTTCGGGTACTTAAACTGAATTCCACGCCATGGGATTCCATGTCGGCATAGTTAGCCAGTTTACTTCTTTCGCCACCAATTCCTGAAGTCCGCACGACGGCTATCAGATCAAAGGCGTTGCGACGGTACACGTCCGATTGGATGCTGATGCGGTTGTTGAAAAACCCCACATCTAATCCCACATTTAACTCATATTGTTTCTCCCAGGTGAGTTCTGAATTTTCAAGGCTTGCCACCCGTAATCCATTTTGTACTTCATCGGGAAATGGGACAATGGTAATTTCACTGCGGTAGATGGCTTTTGAGTTGGTGGCGGGTCCCATGGAAGCGGTTAAACCATAGGTAGCACGCAACTGCAATGTCGACAAAAACTCCACATCCGATAGAAAGGCTTCTTCTTTGGCATTCCATTTACCACTCACGTTCCAGGTGCCTAACCAACGGGCTGTTTTACTTTTTCCCAAGCGGTTGCTACCATCCAGGCGATAGGTGCCGTTAAAGGTGTATTTTCCCTTATAAGTATAGGCTCCGTTGGCAAAGAAAGCCAAAAACCGATCGTAGTTATCGCTGATTCCGAAATATGGGAACCCGGATTGAACGCTGCGGGCAATGATATTTGGATCAGTAAATACGGTGTTTCCCTGATCGTATTGAATACCATACCCATCGAAGGCTGCATATTTACGGTCAGCATACTTTAGTTCCTGCCCAGCCATCACATTCATCACATGATTTTCCCGAAGTGTATAGTTAAAGTTTAATACATTTCGGAAGTAGTAATTGATCAGCATGTTATCTTCACGACTGTAGAAACCCCCTTCGGGCAATACAACATATGGTTGTTCATTGGGCATTTCGGGGTTATGCCACAAGTACTTGTTATCATCTGCCACAATAGCATCTTCATTGGCCCGGTAAGCGCCTGACACATTACTGTCGCCGGTGATTTTGTGTTCTGTCGTTGATTTTACCCGACGCAAGCTCCCAACAAATTTGTAGTCGATGTTTTTGTTGATTTTATAATCCAAATCACCCTGAATGCTTAAATCCAATACATTCAAATCAATCCAATTATTATTGAATTCATCTAGTATGTTAAAGGTGTTATGGTTCATCCGGTTGTAGCGAAAAGAACCGTCCTCTTCATACGGCGTTAGTGTGCGCGTTGTATTTAAAGCATAGGAGAAGGGATTGATATCAAATTCACGACTGTAATCACCGCTCACCACATTGGCTTCGCGCGAGAAAGTGCCCGGTGCTTTTTGGTCACGAATGCTCCCTTTTGTTTGGATGCCCACTGTGAGCTTCTTAGACAAATCAAAATCGCCCCGCATATTTATGGTATAGCGATTTACTTTGTCGGCAATGGTCCATCCTTCATCGTTTAAAATGGAAGTTGATACATAGAATTTACTGGTTTCTGAGCCACCACTAAAACTTAAGGAGTGGTTTTGCATCAAGCTGTTCTTAAACAACAAATCGAACCAATCGGTATTGGCATATTCGTAAGTGCGTAGATAATCTGCCCGTGCAGCCGGTGTATTCTCCAGACTATAGCTGTCGTTTCGAGAATTGTAACGGTTCACGGCATCGTACATTTGCCAGTACACACCTGCGTCTTTGGCCCGCATTACTTCTGCATGGTTAAGCCATTCTTTCCGCTCCATTTCACGGAAGACCGACATTTGATCTTGTGAATTGAGGATGTCATAATCGGCATAGGTGGGTTTTAGTTTCACCGTAAATTCTGAATTCATATTCACAGAGACTTTACCCGATCGCCCTCGTTTTGTAGTAATTACCAACACACCATTCATGGCACGTGCACCATACAGGGCCGTGGCTGAAGCATCTTTTAAAATTTGGGAGGATTCAATATCTTCGGCATTTAGGCCCGCTACCGAGCTACTGATCAGTGTGGATACATCGCCTGATGATAACTGATCCGGTGAAACGTCAATGACATCCTCCAACACAACGCCATCCACTACCCATAAAGGTTTGGTGTCGCCATATATGGAGGAAGAACCCCGTACACGAATCTTGGGAGCTGCCCCAAAGGTGCCCGAAACGTTTTGAACCGTTACACCCGCTGCTTTTCCTTCCAGCATGCGACCAATATCAGTTACCCCTGCTATTTTGGTTTCTTCGGCCGTCAATTTTGCAGCCGAACCAGTAAATAGTTTCCGGTCTATTTTCTGATATCCGGTTACAACCACCTCTTCCACATCCACGCCTTCCATGGCTAATTGCGGATTGATAGTGGTTGATGCGGTGATCTTATTAATGGAATTTTTGTACCCGATGCAACTGAATACCAAATTAAAAGGGGCTTTGTGGTATGTCAGTGAATAAACCCCATCCATGTCACTCACTGTGCCGATGGTGGTGTTCTCCACATAGACGTTGCAAAAGGGAATGGCCTCTCCTTTTTCATCTGTTACTTTTCCGGTAACTGTTATTTTTTCATCCTCATCAGTGTGATTTGATTTGTTTTCTTTTTTTATGACAATGTGTTTGTCGTAGATTTTATAAGTGAAGGGAGTCGCCTTCAATAATTCATCCATGACGTTTTCAATATCTGCATCGGTTAAATACACATCCACCACTACATTATCTTTTACCTGACTTTGGTCGTAGGCGATAATGTAAGTGTAATTGGTTTCCAATGTTTTGAATGCTTCATACAAGCTCACATTTCGGGCATTGATGGTGATTTTCTCACCTTTCGTATCCGCAAAAGCCTGGTGTGAAACAAGAAGGATAAAAAGTAAGTAGACCGACCACTTACGGGTTCGAAAATTTTTCTTAAATTTGATCATAAACTATTATTTATACTAGTTAAGGAAGAATCACTGGGGCAGGTCTCAATTGCCCAGTGATTCTTTTATTATGTATCTACCTGATTGTTCGATGAATTTAAGGTTACAACTCTCTGCCAGAATGTGAAGATTGGCTTTCAATGATTGAGCTTTCACAATCCCTCCGGCAATTAATTTATCTTGAATGGAAGGATTCTCAAATTGGAACTTTACACCATACAGCTGTTCAAAACTGTTCATAACCCGTCCCAGTTTCATGTTGTGAAATCGTATGATGGGATGGATCCAGGAGGCATAATAGGTACTTTCAACGGTTTTTACTTCAAATTGATCTGTGATCACTACTTGTTGATTGGGTTTTAAGGTGCATACGTTATTGGCATCACTCACCCGTACTTTGCCTTCTACTAACGTTACTTCCGTATAGCCTTCGTCTTTATAGGCGCGCACGTTGAATTGGGTCCCTAACACGAAAATTTCCCGATTATCGGAGGTGTGAATAATAAAGGGGATCTTATCCTTCGCGATGTCGCAATACACTTCTCCTTCCACAAAAATCTCACGTTTGTGTGCCGAAAAAGTGACCGGGTAACGGATTTTACTGTTACTGTTGATGTGAATTTTTGAGCCATCGGACAATACCACACTGTATTGGTTGCAGGTGGCTGTTTTTACCGTGTGATAGATGGTGGTGTCGGCGAGTTTTTTGTAGGAGAGGTGATTGTTTTCATTTTTTACCAGTTTGAAATCTTTCCCATCAATTTCCTCACCTTTAATTTGACTCAGTTCATACACTTGATCACTGGTGATCAGTTGGGCTGAGTTTTGAACCGTGGAGAGTTGGGCTTGCGCCAAAGGGGCTGAAGGTTCAAGTGTGCGGTAAAAATAGATGGTTATTCCCGTGACTAAAATGGCAATGCTACAAGCTACTTTCAGCAACAGACTGGTAATGCCTTTGTTGGGGGTTTTTAATTGGTTGATCGTTTTTTGAAAAGCCGCATTCCGATCAATCAATTTTAGTTGTTCAAGTAAAGCCGCATCCTTGCTTAAGGATTGAAGCCATTGAAAATAGCTGGAGTGCATAAATCGCAGCTGATCAAACTCATCTTTTTCCTGATTGGAAAGAGTGGTTTGATGGTTTTTTATATACAGATCAATTAAGCGTGATCGACTCATTTAATGTTTGTTTTTCCCAAGGACAAGTGGGACACCCAAGTAGGGTGACAAGCATTAAAAAAAAGTTGTAAAAAAAAATGAACTGACGTTTTCGCGTAGGATTTTATAGGCTCTTTTCATTTGTGTTTTCACAGTGTTGATGCTTACCTTACTATCATTCGCCACACTTTCGTAAGTAAATTCGTCGAACACTATTTTTTCAAAGATTTCCCGACATTTGGGAGGTAACAGATGCAGGTTTTCTTTTATTTCCTCAATTCGGGGATCGGTTGTGTCTTCTTCAAAGTAAGCGAGTGATTCATCCAGCGATTCAGACCGTTTTTGCTTCAGGTAATTAAAGCATTCGTTGCGAACACTTAATTTCAGATAGCCTTCAAAATCCTGAATGTATTTATAACGTTGCTCCTTGTAGATTTTAAGAAATAAGCTTTGAATGATATCTTCTACTGCTGCGTAATCACCAATGATAGAAAGCCCTTTTACGGCAAGCTCATTATAAAATTGATCATACAATAGCCTGAACGCTTTATCAACGTTCCACGAAAAGGCAGCCTGTATCTTTTGATCAATCTTATTCATATTCCTTAGGGTGGTTTACTGTGGGCGGCGAATTTATATAAAAATGTTTATCAGTTCAGTAAGAAAGGAGTGCTTTTCATAGGGTTGAATGCTAGTAGTGAGATCTGCTGTTTAAATGGAGGTTAGATAAGCATTGCGCTATATGGTGCTTGGGAATGCAAAAAAAAGTTAAATTTTGAGCACTTAGGTTATATTGGTTAATTTCTGCTTCATACCTAAGGTAAGAGATAAAATGTATTGTATTCTGACAGTGTATGTGAATATTTACTATTAATCGATTCTAATTCAGTATATTTTTGTTTGGCTGGAATGTCTTTCTATTTTTGCAACCACTAATGGCATCTATGAATCCAAATAAGATACTTGAAAAATACTATCAGCCCAATAGTAAACTATGGACTGTTTTGGTGGAACACAGCAAAGCTGTTCGTGATAAAGCGCTTGACATTGCCACTGCACATCCGGACCTGAAGGCTGACTTGCAGTTTATCGCTGAAGCAGCCATGTTGCATGATATTGGTATCTATCTGACCAATGCGCCGGACTTGTATTGCCTTGGCGATGCCCCTTATATCTGTCATGGCTATCTGGGACGTGAGTTGTTAGAGAAGGAAGGTTATCCAAAGCATGCTTTAGTGTGTGAACGGCATACAGGAACCGGGCTTTCGTTGCTGGAAATTGAAACTCAAAACTTACCTATTCCCCATCGGGAAATGTTGCCAGTTTCCATTGAAGAAGAGATCATCTGTTTTGCCGATAAGTTTTTTAGTAAAAGTCATGATTTGACTATGCCTAAAAAGTTAACTAAAATCAGGAAGTCCATGGCGAGACACGGTGAAAATCAAATTCAAAGGTTTGATCTGTGGTGTGAACGGTTTCTGTAACTCTAATTTCTAGTCGGCTCCAAAAAAAAAGTAAATTGTTCAATGGCATGAAAGCATCAGAATATTATCATCATCCTAAATATTTATTCAATTGTGCACAAGCCATAGTTTATAAATGGAGTGAAATAAATGGTATTTCAACACTAAGAGCAAGTGATTTGAGAGGAATGGGAAGTGGTCGTGCACCGAAAGGGATTTGTGGCGCATTGCACGGGGCACTGATGTTGTTTGATGGAGATTCGAAGAAACAAGAACAGCTCACTAAGGAATTTGAAGCAACTATTGGGTCGGCTTTATGCCGCACCATTCGAATGGAGAAACTGGCTGCATGTAAGCAATGTATTGATGTGGTAGATGGGTTGGTGGAACAGCTTTCTTTTGTAGCAATATAATTCAGATCTTCCATTGATTTTGGAAGACCTGAGGTAATGTTTTTTCATCTTAAAACACACTAAATCTTAAATTCAGTTCAAAGTAGTTAGTCCATTTGTTTGGCGAATATCCCAAGTTATTGATGTAATAGGGTAATTCCTGTGATTCAGTAGAGGAATATAGAGTTCCGGTTGTACATTTTAATCTTACCTGGGGAGAGATATAGTAATGTAATTCAATTTTTAATTGTCCTTGAATGTCTTTATAGTCAAAATCATTACTATATATATCTTCTTCTATTTCACCATTAAATGTTTTATACGTTAACATTGCATTGGCGGAGGCATATGTTCTTGTATTAGGATAAAAACCAATGGTATAACCAAGATCAGCGTTAATATTGTTGCAATTGATTTCAGAGGTAAATGTGTTGTTGTGGAAATTGTTATTTTGGGAATCATCGGAGGATGATTCTGTTTCCCCTTTTATAGAACCATAACTAATTTCAGAGAATATGGATGATTGCCACTTCTGATTGATGGGATTCTCATATTCAAAGCGGATAAATCCAATGATGGCCAGGTACTTTTGAATACCCTCGTAATGATAGTGTCCGTCAGATTCTGAATCAAAGCGGTTATATAAGGGTGATAATCCAATTGAAAATCGTTCCCCGGCCAGGCGTTCTTCGTTGGCACCATGTTGCCACATGTCGTAAAGGTTAGTGTAATAAAGGGCATCATCTTCATTGATTAAATCCATCTCTTTCAGAATGGCATCCATTTCACGGATTTCATACATCTGTTTATGGCGAAAATCGAAAAAACGTTCGTTTTTTACTTCAGATACTCGTTGGGCAATTTGTATTATTTCCTCGTTGGAAGGAATTCTTTTCAGACGACCATCCTCATTTAAGGCATCCAAAATATGTAGAACCTGACGCGCATCTTCCACACGCTCAATGCGACCTTTTCCAGCTGAAAATGATGCTTTAATATTCGCACCAACCCTCTTTATATTATCATAATTGTGCCAAGAATTGTCATATTCATTTGTACTATTACCGCTTAAACTTTCACCATCTAATTTATTAGAAGAATAGTCAAGGTCTATTTCAGGTGCAATAAACCAATTGTTTGAATCGTAAAAGAAGTTTTCGCTATTCAAGGAGAATGAAAGCTGGTTTCGTTTGAATTTGGTATCATCTCGATCATTATTTTCGAATTTTACTTTTTCTGTATGTGGATGGAATGACAAGGTGCTCCGCGTTTGTCCCTGGTAATTGGCGCTGTTGCGGTACCATGAAAACACGCCTTGCCCGTTAAAACTGAAGGATGACTTTTTCTTTATGCCTTCAAGTTCTTCATAGGAATCGTTGGAGGGGACACTTGAATTATTGTTCTGTGACAGGTTAAAATCCAGCTGAAACCGGTTTAGCTCAGGTTGTTTATATGTTTTAAGGTCAAATTGTTTCAGTTGACCAAATACTTGCCAGGAACCTAAACAAACTAGTGATAGTAAATAGTACTTCTTCATGTAATTATTGTGTTAATAAAGTTATACAATTATATTAAATAATAGTGACAATATTAAGTTGTGGAGGTCAATAAAAAAGGCGATTCTTAAAGAATCGCCTTATAAATAAGATTGTGTTATTTTGGTCATCTGATAAACGTAAAATTCTCCTCAAACCAATCACCAATAAATGGGATGGGTTTAAATTGACTTTGTACGGCACTCATCAGGCCAATTAGCCAAAGGATGAAAATACCCAATCCCAGTAAGTTACTAATGAAACTCAGATGCATAAAATGCAATATCCAGGCTACAAATGAATAGGCAAAGGAGATTGTCAAGATTCCAAAGGACTGGCGCAAGTGAAAACGACTCAGTTCACTTTGGGGTCTTTCATTCTGGCGCATGATAAAAGCAATAATCCAGCCAATAAACCAGACATAGCTTAAAATGGCAATGGTATTCGATTGATTTTGCATTGTTGATTATAAAATGTGAGTATTAGTTTGTTTTGTCATCCGGCTATTCTGAGTGAGTTACATGGCCTTCCGTAATAAAGGATAAGCCTTGTTGGCCACTGGTGCTAACCATAACTGCCTGTACCAACAATTCAGCATTTCCATTTGTTCGGCCCCACTCCACAATAAAGTTGGCGCCGGTTCCCCCTTGATATTGCTTATTGTTAATCACCAGATCATATGTTTCCAAGGGTGCCAGGCTCAGCATTCTGTCTGTTTTCAGGAACTCCTTCAAGATGGTGCCCTTGGTGTTGTAATAGTTTAGTTTATAGATGAACAAAGAATCAGAAAGGCTGGTGTTTCGCAAACTAATGGTAGCTGTTAGCGGAAATAGACGCGATTGGTCCACATGATACACGTCGGCATAAACTGGTAGGTAAACCAGTTCCTTATAGTTGGTTTTCAACGGGTGACGCGGTTGGCTACCTTCCATCTGAAAATGAAACAAATCAGTGGCTTGCTTGGGTGTTTCACATCCGTGTAGAAGTAGAAAACTGCTGAAGATTAGAAGCGCTAATGGTTTCATAAGCTTATTATTTGGTATTACCAAAGTACAATTTTTTTTAATGAGCAGGGAGATTTCCATTTGCTATTTCAGAAAAAATAGCTTTCTTTTGTGTATTATGATGACTATGAAATATATACCATCCCCAGTCACCGTTGGTCTGATAGTTTTCTGTTAGATCCCTTCCGGTTGCCATTGTCTTTGCATTTATCGTTTTAATTATCATTTATTAATTCCATTAATTTTAGGAGGATTTATCATGAATACTTGTGAAATCATTACTGATTACGCTGTGTGCGTACCGTCTAGTTTATTGAAAACAAATTCATTTTCAATGAGAAATGTAACTGCTTACCGAAGTCGAATCAAACAGAAACGAAAACACAATGACTAAGAAATCGTTATCTTCAAATATACCTTTTCAACCACAAAAGTGGTCCTTGATGACACTAATTAAGGACATAAAAGAAGCGCTGGCCGGTTCCTCGCAAGATTACACCCAGATTCCTCTGGGAAAAGCCGTATTATTACTCGCTATTCCTATGGTTTTGGAGATGGTGATGGAATCCATCTTTGCCGTGGTTGATATCTATTTTGTTGGTAAACTTGGTGCTGATGCTGTGGCTACTGTGGGCATCACAGAAAGTGTACTAACCATTATTTATGCCATAGCCTTTGGTCTGAGTATGGCGACTACCGCCCTGGTGTCGCGACGAATTGGTGAGAAAAAGCCGGAAGAAGCTTCAAAAGAAGGTCTGCAAGCTATTTTTACCGGAATTTTTATCTCTTTAGTAATTGCACTTCCGGGTATCTTTTGGGCAAAAGACTTGCTGCGATTAATGGGAGCTTCTCCTGTGATTGTAGAAGAGTTCAATGGTTACACCTCAGTCATGTTTGGCGGTAACCTGGTGATTATGCTGCTTTTCATCAATAACGCTATATTCCGGGGAGCCGGTGATGCTGCCATTGCTATGCGTGTTTTATGGATGGCCAATGGGTTGAATATTATTCTGGATCCGCTCTTGATTTTTGGTATTGGCCCATTCCCTGAACTAGGGATTACCGGTGCTGCGATAGCTACCACAATTGGACGCGGCGTGGCGGTGGTGTATCAATTTTACGTGATGTGGAGTGGGAAAGGCCGGATCTCCTTGAAGCACCTTCCAATAGGGATAGAATGGCAGCGCATCTCTCATTTGGTAAAAATCTCTCTTGGCGGAATTGCTCAGTCCATGATTGCGACATCCAGTTGGGTTTTCATGGTGCGTATCATTTCAGCTTTTGGAAGTGATGTTTTGGCTGGCTACACCATTGGGATCCGCGTGATAATATTCTCGTTATTGCCATCATGGGGATTAAGTAATGCCGCAGCAGCACTGGTAGGACAAAATCTCGGCGCCGGTCATTCTGCCCGTGCTGAAAAAGCGGTTTGGGGTGTGGCACGCATTAATATGATTTTCCTGGGTAGTTTGAGCGTTTTGTTTATTCTATTCCCCGATTGGTTTATCCGATTTTTTACCGAGGATACTGAAGTGATTAAATATGGAGTGGAATGTTTACAAATCATTGCTTATGGTTTCGTGTTTTACGGATTGGGGATGGTGATGGTGCAGGCCTTTAATGGTGCAGGGGATACCCGCACACCAACGCGCATCAATATTTTTGCCTTTTGGATGGTGGAAATTCCATTGGCCTATGTATTGGCTATTTCATTAGGTTTTCGGGAAACAGGTGTTTTTTATTCCATTATCATCGCTGAAGCAAGCATGACCCTGTTATCGCTGTATCTGTTCAACAAAGGAAGGTGGAAAAAGGAATCGGTGTAATTGTTATGTGTCGGATTTGGGGAGTTTATTCTGAACCAAAGGAACCTTAATGGTAATTTGCATTTCAGAGTAATATTCCTAAACCTGCCGAAAATCCTTCATTGGCATTTTTTATTTCTATATTTTTGAAAAAAGCATAGTTAGTTCAATCCAAATTTGAAAATCATGAAGAAATTGTTTTTAGTGTTGGGTATTGCCATTTTGTTCTCAGCATGTTGTCAGAAGCAATGTGATACGGAGCAAAGCCAAGAGGTACCCAATATTTCTAAGGTAACCGTTAAATCAACCGTGAAGGAATTGGTGAGTCAGTATGGTGAGTCCATCAAAGTTCGTGCTGAACGCGGTGTTAATCATGCGGCATCGTTATGGCGTAATACCAACGGGTCGGAAGAAGAGTTCAAATCTTTTTGTATGAACCAGTTCATTGCTGACGAACAAAAACGTTCCCAGGTGTTTGAAAAAGTGAGTCGCAATTTTGAAATTTTAAATGGTCATTTTAACAAGATAGGGCTTGATCTTCAAAAGCCGTTGCATGAACCCATGGGGGAAATTTTACCCATCGATGAAGCCTTTGGCGGTTTCAGTGCAGGTGCGCATTTAATTGAGGATTTATACCGTAATAAACTGGCATTCACTATCGCCCTTAATTTTCCGTATTACTCATTGAAAGAAAAGGAAAAGATGGGCAAAGACTGGACTCGTCAGGAATGGGCTTTTGCCCGTTTAGGTGATATGTTTACGGCCCGCATTCCTGCTGAATTGTTACAGAATGCTTCGGAGGTGAGTTCGGCTTCTGAAATGTATATCGCGAACTATAATATCTTCATGGGTAATCTGACCGATGGCAGCAACAACACGTTTTTCCCGAAAGATATGGTGTTGTTATCGCACTGGAACCTGAGGGACGAAATTAAATCCAATTATAGTAAAGGAGTCGAAGGCTTAGATGAGCAAGCCCTGGTTTACGAAGTGATGAAGCGGATCATCACGCAAACCATTCCTGAAAAAGTTATCAATAACGGCGATTACAAATGGGATCCTTATACAAATATTGTGTATAAAGATGGTCAGCAAGTAGAAGCTTCACCGGAGCCCAATGCCCGTTATCAGCAAATATTGAATAATTTCCATGCCATGAAGGCTATGGATGAGTATACGCCACTGAATACAGCCATTAAGCGATCTTTTGAAGGCGGCATGGAAATAACACAAGCCGATGCTGAAAAGTTGTTTAAGAAGTTTATGTCTTCCAGTGAGTTGAAGAAAGTAGGCGAATTGATCAAAATGCGTTTGGGCAGAGGTTTGAAACCCTGGGACATCTGGTACGATGGGTTTAAAGCCCGCAGCAGTATTAACGAAGAAAGTTTGAATGCCATCACCCAGAAACGCTATCCTAATGCGACGGCATTAAAAGCGGATTTACCTAATCTGTTGTTAAAACTTGGTTTTACACAGCAAAAGGCCGATTACCTGGCGGCACGTATCGATGTGGATCCGGCGCGTGGTTCAGGTCATGCCTGGGGTGCATCCATGAAAGGTGAAACAGCACACTTGCGCACGCGCATCCCGGAATCGGGTATGGACTACAAGGGCTATAACATTGCGATCCATGAGTTCGGACACAATGTAGAGCAGACCATTTCTTTGTATGATGTGGATTATTACATGCTCAATGGAGTGCCAAACACTGCATTTACAGAAGCGTTGGCATTTATTTTCCAGAAACGTGATTTGGAATTGTTAGGCATTGATAACAAAAATCCACAAAAAGTGGCTTTGCAAACCCTGGATAATTTCTGGTCGACGTATGAAATCATGGGTGTGTCATTGTTAGATCAGCGCATGTGGAAATGGATGTATAACAATCCGAACGCCACTGCTTCTGAATTAAATGTAGCAGTAGTGGCGATGGCCATAGAAATTTGGAATGAGTTTTATGCACCTGTTTTTGGTATTCAGGATGAACCGATTTTAGCCATTTATTCACACATGGTGAACAGTCCGATATACCTGTCCAATTATGCATTTGGTCATTTGATTCAATTTCAGGTGGAGCAATATTTACAAACGGCTGATTTTGCTCCTGAAGTTGAGCGTTTGTACCGAATAGGTACGCTGACACCCAATGCCTGGATGCAGGAAGGATTAGGGGAGGATATTTCCATTAATTCCATCATTAAAGAAGCAGGTAAAGCTGTGAAGGAGTTGAAAAAGAGCTAATATACTCTTGTGTGATACTAGTAAAAGCAGCTTCATCCTTTGGTTGAAGCTGCTTTTTTGGGTAAAAAAAATCGGGATGTAACAACGTATCATCCCGATTAATTATCATCTTTAAAATGTATCATACTATTCAATCAATTGTTGTAATTTTTTTCGTCCAAAAAAGATGCGGCTTTTCACCGTACCAATTGGCATGTCCAGTTTTTCAGCAATCTCTTTGTATTTGTAGCCTTCCATGTGCATGGTTAAGGGTTGCTTAAAATCATTATCCAGGCTGTTCATATGTGTTCTGATCTCGCCTGTGTAATGCAAACGATCGGGTGTGTCATTTGTGTAGTACATGTTGGACAAGTAGTTTACTTCATCCACCAGCATAGGAGCTTGACGCATTTTGTAGCGCCTTCGGTAGTTATTAATAAACGAATTGCGCATAATGGTATGCATCCAGGCAGAAAAATTGGTGTTCATCACAAATTTTTCGCGTGATGAGAGGGCCCGGTAGTTCGTTTCCTGAAGAAGATCATTCGCATCCTCTTCGTTAGTTGTCAATGTAAGGGCGTAGCTAAACATTCTCTGTTGAAGCCCCAAAAGTCGATGGTTGAATTGTTCTGCGGTCATCTTGTTGGGTTTTTGTTTAACGTTTGGTTTTGGATTCAACACAAATGTTTGGGTGTTTAACGTTTGTGTTTTCCAAATCCTCACATAATTTAGTTAATAAAATCTGTTTATGCAACTGACAATCAATACAAGTTTATTAATTAAAATAAAGAGGCAAACAATTACCTAATTGCAGAATAAAGGTGAACAAAAATTTCTGAACTGCCAAATTTGTTTAAGTAATTCTTTACTTAATTAATCAGTGTGGTCGCTTTTTGGTAGTGGAACTTATTTGTAATCAGATATAAAAGTCTTTTTTTTGCGAAGTGATTTTTTTTGTAAACAAAAGAAGCTAAGTGTTTGTCTACTATTGCAGAAAGTTTGCGGCAATTGCGAAATGATGATTTAAAACATACTAATTGAGTATTTAGGTTCTTGAATTGTTTGTTATCTTGGCGCAAGCTTTTGTATAGGGAGGGATGAAACTTATAGAATGATTTATGAATTTGATAAATAAAGTGTATCTGTTTTACGTGGAAGGCTTCATGAATATGAGTTCATGGGGACGTACCATGTGGATAATAATTTTGTTAAAATTATTTATTATGTTCGCAGTATTTAAACTATTCTTTTTCAGAGATACTTTAAAAAATAAGTATACGACGGATGAAGAACGGGCGCAACATGTTTTGGAGGAATTAATCACACACTAAAAATACAACCATAATGTTAGAGAATATTGATGTAACGCTGATCAACTGGTCACGGGCGCAATTTGCCCTGACGGCCATGTTTCATTGGCTCTTTGTTCCCCTTACCCTTGGTCTGGCTGTAATTATTGCCTTTATGGAGACCATTTATGTTAGAACGGGTGATTTGGAATGGAAGCGAATTACTAAGTTCTGGATGAAAATTTTCGGGATCAACTTCGCCATCGGTGTGGCCACCGGACTGATTCTGGAGTTTCAGTTTGGGACCAACTGGTCGAATTATTCCTGGTTTGTCGGTGACATTTTTGGCGCACCACTGGCCATCGAAGGAATCATGGCCTTTTTTCTGGAAAGTACTTTTGTGGCTGTCATGTTTTTTGGCTGGGGCAAAGTGAGCAAGCGCTTTCACCTTACCGCCACTTGGTTAACGGCTATTGGGACCAATTTATCCGCATTGTGGATATTGGTAGCTAATGCCTGGATGCAGAATCCGGTGGGTATGAAGTTTAATCCCGACACTGCACGTAATGAGATGGTCGATTTTTGGGCGGTGCTCTTTTCCGATTCAGCAGTGACTAAATTTCTGCATACGACAACTTCAGGCTATGTATTAGCGGCTATTTTTGTGGTAGGCATCAGTAGTTGGTTTTTAATAAAAAAGCAACATGTTTTGTTTGCTAAGCGCAGTATTATTGTAGGTTCTGTTTTTGGAATTATCTCATCCATTTTGTTAATGGGTACAGGGGACAGTAGTGCACGTGATGTTGCCAAAACGCAGCCAATGAAATTTGCTGCCATGGAATCATTGTACGATGGACAGACCAATGCGCCTCTGGTGGCTGTCGGTTTATTTGCCCGCCCTCATGATGATCCCTTTCATCGGGACTCGGAACAAGAGTTTTTGGTGAAGATCGAAATACCAAACATGCTATCCTATCTGGCCTTTTTAAAGGTAGATGCGTTTGTGCCTGGTATTAAAGATCTGGTATTGGGAAATGAGATGCACGGCATCATGTCGTACAAAGAAAAAATACGCCGCGGTTACGAGGCGCAGCAGGTGTTAAAGGCCTATAAGGCGGCCAAAAAGAATAAATCTCCGGAGTTGGCAGCTTTGCGTGCCAAGTTTGATGATAAAGAATGGATTGAAACCTATTTTAATTATTTCGGATATGGAAATTATTATGATCCTGACCCGCATCAATTGGAATTAAACGCCTTTAAAATAGTACCACCGATATCCATGTCGTTTTATGCATTTCACATCATGGTTATACTTGGTGGTCACTTCTTGTTGTTGTTTGTTGTGCTATTGTGGTTCACCTTGCACAACAAGATTGAGAATAAACGTATCATTTTGTATACTGCTTTATGGACCATTCCATTGGCTTACATTGCCAGTCAGGCCGGGTGGATTGTATCTGAAATGGGACGTCAACCTTGGGTGATTCAGGATTTGATGCCCACCATGACCGCCGTATCCAAAATAGACAGCAGTTCCGTCATGATTACTTTTTGGGCGTTCACCATTACGTTTGTGGCCTTAGCCATTGCCGAAGTTCGGATCATGACGAAACAAATCCAAAATGGACCTAAAGTAGGAGGAAAAAATAATGTTTGAAACTCTATCACATTTAGCACTTCAACAATACTGGTGGGTATTGGTCTCTTTGTTGGGGGCCATCCTCGTGTTTTTGATGTTCGTACAAGGTGGTCAGACCCTGATCAACACCATTGGCAAAACAGGTGTGGAACGCACGATGATTATTAATACATTGGGGCGAAAATGGGAATTTACTTTTACCACTTTAGTCACCTTTGGGGGCGCTTTTTTCGCTTCCTTTCCCTTGTTTTACAGCACCAGCTTCGGAGGTGCTTATTGGGTGTGGATGATTATTTTGTTTGCGTTTGTATTGCAAGCCATCGCCTATGAATTCCGGTCCCGACCCAATAATCTGTTTGGTCCCAGAGGATACGAAGCTTTTTTGTTTATTAATGGCTTAATTGGTACCATCCTGATTGGAACAGCAGTAGCTACTTTTTTCACTGGATCTGCTTTTACAGTGAATGATATGAACCAATCACAATGGGAAACACCATCGCATGGGCTGGAAGCTGCTCTTAATCTCCATAATTTATCACTGGGATTAGCTGTTTTCTTTTTGGCCCGGGTATTGGGATTACTCTATTTCATGAACAGTATTGAGCATGATGATATCTTTACGCGTGCTAAAAAGCATTTATTGTATAATGCGGTACCTTTTGTATTCTTCTTTTTAACCTTTGTAATTTGGTTAATGTTCCGTGATGGTTTTGCTGTAAATCCCGAAACGAAAGAGGTTTTTATGGAGCCCTACAAGTATTTTAATAATTTGATTGAAATGCCGGTTCTCCTGGTGATGTTCCTTTTGGGTGTGTTGGCTGTGTTGTTTGGCATTATCAGTAGCCTGGTGAAGGATAGTACCAAAGGAATCTGGTCGGCTGGCGCCGGTACCGTAATTACCGTGTTGAGTTTACTGCTGGTTGCAGGGTTCAACAATACGGCTTTTTATCCATCTACCTTTGACCTGCAAAGTTCGTTAACCATTGAAAATGCTTCATCCAGTCATTTTACCCTGACGGCAATGAGCTACAGTTCTTTGATGATTCCGTTTGTAGTGGCTTATATTTGGTATGCCTGGCGGGCCATAAACAGTAATAAAATTGATGAAGATGAAATGGATTCGGACGACATTCATATTTATTAAGAAACACAAAATTGTACCAGCACTAAAGATTTATAAATTATGAAATATTTGCACGAAATAATATGGTATTTGACACTTCCGATGAGTGTGGTGGTGAGTTACTACTCCGTTAAATGGGCCTTAAAAGTGTTTCATAAGAAGTTAGCACAGGAACCCGGAGATATTCAGAAATTGGAAGAATAGATCTTAAAAATACATCTAAAAAAATAGGTTCCAGCTGGAACCTATTTTTTTATGCTATAATATGGTTAGGGGCTTAACTTTTAATTTTCAATACCCATTTAGCAACGGATACAATCACATAATATAAAATCAAAGCTGCGATACCTCCAACACCTAATATAATGCTAAAGACAATGGCTAATACTAAGAGAATATACCGTTCCTTATTTTCTTGCCATTTCAGGTTCTTAAACTTTAAGGATGACATGGGTACTTCACTCACCAGCATCATGCTAAAAAAAGCAATGGTAATACAAATTACAATTGGATTGAGCCAGGTGAACCATTCCGGTGTATCAATAAATGAATAGGCCAAAGCGGCAGTGAATATACCGGTTGCTGTAGTGGTTAATCCCAGGAAGTTCTCTGTTTGACGCGTATCCACATTGAATTTAGCCAACCGCAAGGCCGCGAATGCGACCAGTACAAATGGAAACAACACCCACATCTGTTGAATAACGGTCAGTTCGAAAAAGGGAGTGGTGAAGCTGCCGCTTAACTGATACTTCATGATGGCAGACCAAATGGCTGCCGGAGCAAGTCCAAAACTGATCAGGTCGGCTAAGGAATCCAGTTCTTTCCCAATTTCACTGTAAGCCTTTAAAGCGCGGGCTGCAAAACCATCGGCGAAATCAAATAAAGCACCGGCAAAAATGAGCCAGATCGACCATTGGGGGAATCCCGATACAGCAAAAAATACTGCCAATGTGCCGCATAACACATTGAGTGAAGTGAGGAAGTTGGGGATGTGTTTTATAAGTTGCATAATAGTTGAATATTTGCACCGAAATTACAGTAAACTGATACAGAATCAAAATTTGTGTTCAAAAGATGTCAGGTTTCTACCGCCTCACAAGAGTAGCGTTTTTTCATTGCTTATTTAGGTAAATTAACACTTAATTAATTGAAGACTCGTGAATGTTCCTAATTTTGCATCTTTCTTAATAAACTTTTAAAATGCTTATGTGGACAGATGATCTTTCAGTGAACAATGTTGAAATTGATAATGAGCACAAACAATTGTTTGCTTTACTGGATAGCTTTTACCAGGGAATAATGGATAATTCACCGAAACTGCGCTTGCAGGAACTCATCATGGGACTTATTGACTACACTAAGACACATTTTACACGCGAAGAGGCTTACATGCGACGGTTGGTGTTTCCCGAATACGACATGCACAAAAAACAGCACGACTTGTTTATTGAAAAAGCCGAATCATTTCATACCAAATTGAAGGAAGGAAAAATGATATTATCACTTGAAGTAACCAACTTTTTAAAGGACTGGTTGGTGAATCACATCAAGGGTTCGGATCAGAAGTATGCCCGTTTTGCGCGGGATAAAAAGGGACATCAAAACGCAGTAGCTTATAATTAATTGGATTTATTTGATATTTCGTTTGTATTTGTTGTTTTTACGCTTACATTTGTATCGAATTAAAGGTCAAAAAAAATGCAAAGTTTTATACATCATCACCATCATTTGTTTTCTGCTCTGCGGTAGGCGGTGATTGATGTGTGTATACAATATTGATCGAGGCTTACCAGAAATGGCAAGCCTTTTTTTTGTTGATAATTTTTAAGCTAACGAACATGAATTTTCAGAAACAGCATCATATCCATCATCATCATATTGATCCTCCCGGGATGAGCTGGAATACTATTGTCTGAATTTTAACACAGAATATATAGAGGCTTATCCAACAGGGTAAGCCTTTTTTTATGGATATTAATCAAATCATGATAATGGAAACTAAACTTAGAATTGCATTGCAAAAGAAAGGACGTCTCAACGAAGACTCCATGAAATTACTGAAAGAAGCCGGCATTAAATTTAACGTGGGTAGTGGCAAGTTGGTGGCTTCATCACCTAATTTCCCCATTGAGGTCTTGTTCCTGCGGGATGATGACATCCCGCAAACCGTTGCCGATGACGTGGCAGATATTGGTATCGTAGGTGAAAATGAAATGTGTGAGAAAAATTTCGACCTGACCATTTCCAAGCGACTGGGTTTTAGTAAGTGTCGCTTGTCGTTGGCGATTCCCAAGGCTGAAGAATACACTGGCTTGGATTATTTCAGAGGGAAAAAAGTGGCGACTTCCTATCCGGTGATCCTGGAAAAGTATTTCATCGATCAAGGTATTCAGGCTGATATTCATGAAATCGCCGGCTCCGTGGAGATAGCGCCTGGTATTGGGTTGGCTGATGCCATCTTTGACATTGTGAGTTCAGGTAGTACCTTGGTTGCCAATCGTCTCAAGGAAGTGGAATTGGTGATGCGGTCGGAAGCTTTACTGGTGGCCAGTTCTAATTTGTCCGCTGAAAAGCAACAGTTGTTGGATGAACTGATTTTCCGCATTAATGCCGTACAGGCGGCCAATTCCAACAAATACATTTTAATGAATGTGCCCAATGATAAAATTGATGCCATCGTTCAAATTTTGCCAGGTATGAAAAGTCCAACCGTCTTGCCATTGGCGGATAAAGGATGGAGTTCGGTGCACTCGGTGATTCAGGAGAATAAATTCTGGGAAATCATAGGTCAGTTAAAAGAGATGGGAGCGGAAGGTATTCTCGTGGTCCCCATTGAAAAAATGATCCTCTAATCATTAATACAGAAATCATGAATAAAATAGTATATCCTTCTCAAAGCGAATGGTCGGCATTATTAACCCGGCCGGATAATGGACTGGAAGACCTGTTCGATACAGCCGGCAAAGTGCTGGATGATGTGCAGCGAAACGGGGATGGTGCTGTTCTGAAATACACCCGTTTGTTTGACGGTGCAGACCTGGAGCAAATGGAAGTTACCGCATCTGAAATTGAGGTGGCTTGTGCAAATGTTCCGGCCGATCTGAAATCAGCTATCCTGATGGCCAAGCAGAACATTGAGCGGTTTCACGAAACGCAACGGACGGCTCAGCAAAAAGTGGAAACCATGCCGGGAGTGATGTGCTGGCAGAAAAGTGTGCCCATTGAGAAAGTGGGATTGTACATTCCGGGTGGAACGGCACCACTTTTCTCAACGGTGTTGATGTTGGGCATACCCGCTCAGCTTGCCGGGTGTAATGAAATTGTGCTCTGTACGCCTGTGGGTAAAGATGGGGTAGTCAATCCGGCCATTTTATACGCTGCTTCCCTGGTGGGAGTGAATCGTATTTTTAAAATCGGCGGTATCCAGGCCATTGGTGCCATGGCGTATGGAACTGAAACAGTACCTGCCGTATCTAAAATTTTTGGTCCGGGGAACCGGTTTGTGACCGCAGCCAAGCAACTGGTCAGTTTGAAGGACGTCGCCATCGACATGCCGGCCGGACCATCGGAGGTGTTGGTGATGGCCGATGAGAGTGCAGTGCCGGCTTTTGTGGCGGCGGATTTATTATCGCAAGCCGAACATGGTGTAGATAGTCAGGTGATACTGGTAGCCAATAGTGAAGCCTTGGTGGCTAATGTAGAACAAGAGGTAGAGGCTCAGCTGGCTCAATTGCCACGTCAGGAAATCGCCGAAAAGGCCTTGGCCAACAGTCGTCTCATCATTCTTAAAGAGGTGGATGATATGATTCGTCTCACCAATCAATATGCGCCGGAGCACTTAATTATTTCCATGGATGATGCCGAAGCGATCGGGAATCGGATTACCAATGCCGGCTCTATTTTCCTGGGTAACTACTCGCCTGAAAGTGCCGGTGATTATGCCTCGGGGACTAACCACACCCTGCCCACCAACGGCTATGCGGCAGCCTACAGCGGGGTAAGCCTGGATAGTTTCCTGAAAAAGATCACCTTTCAGAAATTGTCGGCTCAAGGATTGCAGAAGCTGGGACCTGCCATTGAAACCATGGCATCAGCCGAGCAGCTGGAAGCGCACCGCAATGCGGTAACCGTCCGTTTACAAATGCTGAAGGATTAATTATTAAGGGTAAGTTAATAATGATGATTTGTGATACACGGCCTTATATCCATGTATTTCTATTTATTTCAATCCTGAATAAAAATTTATTGTGTGCATCTGTTTGAATAATCTTGATACTTTTTTCCCATGAAACTACTTAATCAATTACTACGACCCACCATAAAAGGACTGAAGCCCTACTCCTCCGCCCGTGACGAATACACGGGAGAGTCGGCTGTATTACTGGATGCCAATGAGAATCCATTTAATGAGCCTTACAATCGCTATCCCGATCCGTATCAGCGTAAGGTGAAGGAGAAAATCGCCACTTTAAAGGGGGTGGCTGCAGCACATATTTTTCTGGGTAACGGCAGCGATGAACCCATCGACCTTTTGTTTCGTGCTTTTTGTGAACCGGCCGTCGATAATGTGGTCTCCATCGATCCCACCTATGGCATGTACCAGGTGGCGGCCGATATCAACAATGTGGAAATACGCAAGGTGTTGTTAACCGATACGTTTCAATTGGATGTGCCGGCCCTGTTAAAAGCGGTGGACGATCGGACCAAACTGCTGTTTTTATGCAGTCCCAATAATCCCACCGGAAACTGTCTGGGTTCAGCCGATATAGAATTGCTGCTGAATCAATTTGAAGGCATTGTCGTGTTAGATGAAGCCTACATTGACTTTGCCCCGGGTCAGAGTTTCCTTAATCGTTTGGATGAATTTCCCAACCTGGTGATTTTGCAAACCTTTTCCAAAGCCTGGGGCATGGCCGGGATTCGTCTGGGCATGGCCTTTGCTGCACCGGAATTGATAGGCGTATTGAGTAAAATCAAATATCCATATAACATCAATGTGTTAACACAGCAAAAAGCATTGGAGCTGTTGGCTTCTGAAAAGCAGGTGAATTATTCCATTGAGAAGTTGGTGAGTGAGCGGGGATTGTTGGCGGACGAACTGAAGAAGTTCTCTTTTGTACAGAAAGTCTACCCATCGGATGCAAACTTTATCCTGGTAAAGACCGATGGTCCCAAAGAAATTTATAATTTTCTGGTGGAAAAAAAGATCATCATTCGCGATCGCTCAACAGTGTCCTTATGTGAAGGTTGTTTACGCATGACGGTGGGGAGTCCGGCAGAGAATAGCTTATTGCTGGAGGCACTGCGAATGTATGCCTCAAATAAATAATAGATGAAAGGTTTCGGATTAATGGTTTTTGCATTTGTTATGGGATTAAACAGCATCATGGCTCAACAGATCATTCAGTTATGGGTCGGTCCGGCGCCGGGAAATAAAACACATCAGGTAGTTGAAGAACGCTCTATTTCGGAATGGGGCGGTGCCAAAATTCTCTCCGGCGTGACGGAACCGGAGCTATGGGCCTACAGCAGCGATCTGAAGGGACCCCTGCCCGCTGTGATTATCTGTCCGGGCGGTGGTTACCGGGTTGAAGCCTATGAACACGAAGGTTCGCTGGTGGCCCAATGGCTCACGACGCTTGGCATTCATGCCTTTGTGCTGAAGTATCGCTTACCCGATGAACGCCTGTGTGACAATGCCACGATAGCGCCCTTGATGGATCTGCAAAGAGCCATTCAACTCGTGCGGGAGCAGGCGAAAGAATACCACATCGATGTGGATAAAATCGGGGTAATGGGATTTTCAGCAGGGGGACACCTGGCAGCTTCGGCTTCCAATTTATTCCGAAATCCTTTTGTTGATGATGTGTTGCCTGATCAGGTGCGACCCGATTTTTCCATATTAATGTATCCGGTAATTTCCATGGAGGAGGGTTTAACCCATTCAGGTTCTAAAGAAGCCTTGTTGGGAGCAGCGCCCGATACCGGCCTGGTACGTCTTTATTCAATGGAGCACCAGGTGACCCGCAAAACACCCCCAACATTCATTTTGCATGCCCAGGATGATCCGGCGGTTTCTGTTGAAAATACAATTCGTTACACCGATGCACTAAAAGAACATGGCGTTCCGGTGAAGCAGGTTATTCTGGCCAAAGGCGGTCATGGTTTTGGTTTCAATCCCGACTCACCTACTTTTTCCTGGACGCAGGATTTGAAGGAATGGCTGAACGTGAATGTGCAAAAGTAAAACGCGCGCAGAGCCACAGAGAAGGTTTCTTTGCAGTTTTGCGGTAAAAGTTTTTATAATGAAAAAGAAAGTCTTATTCATCGATCGCGATGGAACCCTAATAATAGAACCACCTGTGGATTTCCAGGTGGACAGTCTGGAGAAGCTGGAATTTTATCCCGGCGTCTTTCAAAATTTATCAAAGATTGCCGCACAGCTGGATTACGAGCTGGTGATGGTCACCAATCAGGATGGATTGGGAACGGCTTCCTTCCCGGAAGAGACCTTTTGGCCGGCGCAGAATAAAATGTTGAAAACGCTGGAGAATGAAGGAATCACTTTTGAGGCCATTCACGTGGACCGTTCCTTTCCAGAGGAGAATGCCCCAACCCGGAAGCCTCGAACAGGTTTGTTGACGCAATATTTTTCGGAGGATTACGATCTGGCGAATTCCTTTGTGATCGGTGATCGTGTAACGGATGTGGAGCTGGCCCTGAACCTGGGCTGTAAAGCCCTGTTCTTAACCAGTGAACAGACCTTGCGAAAGGAATTGGAATCCACATGTGCATTGACCACCACCCAATGGTCGGAGATTGCCACCTTTCTCTTCAAAACGGAACGCACCGCTTCGGTCAGGCGTTCTACTTCCGAAACCAGCATTGAGGTGGCCATTGATCTGGATGGCACCGGTAAATGTGACATCCAAACCGGACTGTATTTTTTCGATCACATGTTGGAACAGATCGGACGTCATTCGGGCTGCGACCTCAAGGTGAAAGTTGAAGGCGATTTGCACGTGGACGAGCATCACACTATTGAAGACACCGCCATTGTGCTGGGCGAAACACTCAAGAAAGCCCTGGGCGATAAGCGGGGCATCGAACGCTACGGTTTCTGTCTGCCCATGGATGATTGCCTCTGCCAGGTAGCCATCGATTTTGGCGGCCGGTCGTGGCTGGTTTGGGACGCGGATTTCAAGCGGGAGAAAATTGGAGACATGCCCACCGAGATGTTCATGCATTTCTTCAAGAGCTTCTCCGATGCGGCCGCCTGTAATTTAAACATCAAAGCCGAAGGGCAAAATGAACACCACAAGATTGAAGGCATCTTCAAAGCTCTGGCACGTGCCATCCGGGCGGCCATCCGCAAGGATCCGTATAGCGATCAGTTGCCCAGTACAAAAGGGGTGCTTTGAGAAAATAGCTATTAGCCACTAGCCACTAGCCACTAGCAGCTAGAGGTTAGTGTATTACTTTTCGGTATACTAACGAATACTTCCGGTCACCAATTGACTGCCATTTTTACCGACCGGAAGCCCTCCCATGGCGACCGGAAGCCCTCCCATGGCGACCGGAAGGGCTCACCCCACCGACCGGAGCGGGTACCTCAGCGACCGGAGCAGGTACCTGGCCGACCGGAAGTGCTCACCTTGCGACCGGAGAGTAAATTTTCCCGACCGAAGGGGATACATGGGCATGAGGAAATCAGTGCGAATTAGTTAGCTAGATAAATCGCATTTAATCCTGACAGGTTTTATTCATCTGGCAGGATTTTGCATTTCCAGCAAGCGCTAAGCCGTCCGGGCCTATCTCCATCTATTTCCATTTTATTTCTTTTTCTCCATCCCTATCTTTGTTCCCAAGTGAGTATCCGCCAAACCTTCCATCCATCATTTTTCAATCAAACATTATCCCGTTTATTTGTTCTATTGGTAAATAATCAGAACTTTGGCTCTTCTTAAAAATAGGGTGAACATGGAGGACACGAATCAAATAGAACTATCACAAATATATAACCGGCAACGGACCGATCGCGATATCTTTCAGGAGTTAATGGCCTTTAAAGTACGGGAGGTACTGCTCATTGCCAACCACTACGACTCTTACAGCATTGTGCGCGAAGGTCGCTTCTTTGATAAGATTTTTGGCGAATACTTGCAGTTAAATCTGTTTACAGCACCCCGTATTACCGGTGTGGCTACGGTGGAAGAGGCCGAGGAACTGATGCAGGAGCGTGAATTTGAGATGATCATTCTCATGGCCGGATTGGATAAACGCCTGCCGCTCACCATGAGTGAACGGCTCAAAGCCCTGAAGCCCGACCTGCCCATTCTGTTGATGGTAAATAACAATGCCGATCTGAAGTTTTTCGACGAAGCCAGTGGAAACATTGGTAACATTGAACGGGTATTTGTCTGGAATGGGGACTCCCGCGTGTTTTTGGCGATGATCAAATACGTGGAGGATAAAATGAATGTGGAGAGTGATACCAAAGTGGGGGATGTACGCGTCATTTTGTTGGTGGAAGATTCGCAGAAATACTATACCCGCTATCTGCCCATGCTCTATTCCATCATCATGCGGCAAACGCAAGCCATCCTGGCCGAAGAGACCTCTGATCAGCAGCATAAGATCATGAAGATGCGGGTGCGTCCCAAAATTTTATTGGTGAGCAATTATGAAGATGCGGTTCAAGTGGTGGATCAGTACCTGGATAACCTCATTTGTGTTATCTCGGATGTGAAGTATCACAAAGATGGGGTGGAGAATGAAAATGCCGGGGTGGAGCTGATCAAATACGTGAAAACCAAAACCATCATCCCTACCCTGTTGCAGTCGTCCGATCCGGCGAATGCCATTAAGGCCCATGAGATTGATGCTGATTTTATCGATAAGAATTCCGACAGCCTCTCCCTGGATATATACAACTTTATTCATCAAAAGCTGGGATTCGGTAATTTCGTGTTTAAGAATAGTCGTGGGGCCAAGGTCGCGGTAGCACGTAACATGAAAGAGTTTGAAGAATGTATCAAAGAGATTTCGCCCGAGTCGTTGCTTTATCATGCCCGGCGCAACGGCATCTCTACCTGGCTCATGGCCCGTGGTGAGATTTCCATTGCCAAACGACTGCGTCCCTATCGGATCGAGGATTTTGATAGCTCCACAAAACTGAGGCAGGCCATTTTGGATGCTTTTGAAGAGGTGCGTCTGGAGCGTTTACGCGGTCGGGTAGTGATGTTTGATCCGGCCATGATTAAAAGTAGCCGTTACATTGTGCGCATTGGTGAAGGATCCTTTGGGGGCAAAGGTCGTGGAGTGGCCTTTCTGAGTAATTTCATCGAGAACATCGATTTCGATAAAATTGTACCGGAGATCAACATTCGTATTCCCGCCACAACCATCATTGGAGCCGGTGAATTTACCCGTTTCATCGAAAAGAATAACCTGTATAACCTCGCGTTTGTCGAGAAGAAGTACGAGGAGATCAAAGCCCTCTTTTTAAATTCGGAACTCAGTGATGAGGTGAATGCCAACCTGCGTCAGTATGTGGAAGCCATGGATCAGCCGCTGGCGGTGCGCTCATCCGGATTGTTTGAAGATAGCTTGTTGCAGCCTTTTGCGGGGGTGTATGCCACCTATATGGTCCCCAATAACCATCCCGATCCCGAAGAGCGTTTCAAGCAGCTGAGTACGGCGGTGAAGCTGGTATATGCCTCCATGTTCAGCGATCCGGCCAAAGCCTATTTTGAAGCGGTCAATTACAAGATTGAAGAAGAGAAGATGGCAGTCATCATCCAGGAAGTGATTGGTCAGCGTAGTGGCGACCGGTTCTATCCGCATTTTAGTGGTGTGGCGCAATCCTATAACTATTATCCCTTTTCCTACATGAAACCGGAGGATGGGTTTGCGGTACTGGGTGTCGGTTTGGGTAAGTATGTGGTAGGCGGGGAGAAAGCCTTGCGCTTTTGTCCGAAATTTCCCAAGCTGGAATTGAATGCGCTTCAGGATCAAATTAAAGATTCGCAGACGCATTTTTATGCCCTGAATCTGGAAAATCCCGATCTGGATTTGGCCACTGGCGGGGAAGATGCCGCATTACTCAAGTTAAGTATCAAGGAAGCTGAGGAAGATGGGAACCTCAAGCATTGCGCATCGGTGTACGATTATAATTACGATCGACTGACCAATGATTTCTCCAAGCGGGGACCACGGGTGGTTAATTTTGCCAATATCTTAAAATACGATTACCTGCCACTGGCCAAGACGCTGGAGATGCTCATACGTTTCTTTAAAGAAGCCATGGGCGCACCTGTAGAAATTGAGTTTGCGGTGGATCTGGACAAGGGACGGCGCGATTTGCCCACCTTGTATTTATTGCAAATCAAACCCCTTATTCGCATTGAAAATCATGCGGCCATTAATTTCGATGAAGTGGACAAGGACCGGATGGTACTTCAGTCCTTGAAAGGAATGGGAAATGGAAAGCTGGATCATGTGAAGGATGTGGTGTTCATGAATATTGATCTGTTTGAGCGTACCAAAACGGAAGAGATGGCCGCTGAAATGGATGAGATCAATAAGTACTTTGAACAGGCGCACAAAGAATACGTCTTGATTGGCCCGGGCCGTTGGGGTACACGGGATAGATTCACGGGTATCCCGGTGTATTGGTCGCAAATCTCACATGCCCGTATCATTGTAGAGATGGGCTTGCCTAACTTCCCGCTGGATGCTTCCTTGGGATCTCATTTTTTCCACAATGTAACGTCGATGAATGTGGGGTATTTCAGTGTGCACGATGGGGCCACCAATGAATTTGTGAACATGGATTTGTTGAAACAGCAACGACTGATTCGAAAAACCAAATACTTTACCCATGTGGAATTTGATGAAGCCTTATCTATTTTAATGGATGGAAGGCAGCAAAAGGCGGTTATAGTTTGGAATGAGAAACCAGCTCAAGAATAAAATTACGTAGTTCATTATAATGACAATCCCCGGCCTGTTTGGTTGGGGATTTTTCATTTTAATAATTCAATGCATCGCTCGTATAGATGGAGTGGAGTGAACATGTTGGTCAATTATTTCAGACCAATAGCTCTTTTATCTTGAAATTGAAAATTCCTCTTCATAACTTGATGGAAATCTGAATGTGAATTTTAGGATCGCTAATTCAAACCTCAAATGTTATGAAGGATTCCAATGATTTTTATTACCCCCCGAAAGAAGTAGTGGATAATGCCACAGTAAAATCTTATGAAGACTTGTATGCCAAATCCATTCAGGATCGGGAAAAGTTCTGGGAGAAAGAAGCGCAGTTGTTAGATTGGTATCAACCATGGGACAAGGTGCTGGACGATTCCAATCATCCCTTTTATAAATGGTTTGTGGGGGGCAAAACCAACATCATTCAAAACGCCATTGACCGTCACTTGAAAACGGCCAATCGCAATAAGCTGGCCCTCATCTGGGAAGGTGAACCCGGCGACTTACGCACTTTTTCTTACCACGCCCTGAATCGGGAAGTATGTGAATTTGCCAATATCCTCAAGGCTATGGGGGTGCATAAAGGGGACATTGTCACCATTTACATGCCACAGATACCCGAACAGATCTTTGCCATGCTGGCATGTGCTAAGATTGGGGCGGCGCATAGTGTGGTGTATGGCGGATTTAGCCACGAGTCATTGGCCGAGCGTATCAATGACGCCAAAAGCCGGGTAGTGATCACAGCCGATGGTGGTTTTCGTCGCGGCAAACCAACGCCTTTAAAGGCCATTGTGAATAAAGCCATGGAATTATCTCCCACCATGGAAGTCTGTATTACTGTGAAGCGGACCGGTGAAGAAGTCCATATGGAGAATGACCGGGATTATTGGTATCACGATTTGAAGAGCCTGCCCATAGCCGGCCATAAGTGTGCCACTGAGGAGATGGATGCGGAGGATATGCTCTTTTTATTATATACATCCGGTTCAACGGGTAAGCCCAAGGGGTTGGTTCATACGCATGGAGGATACAGCGTGTATACCTCAGCCACGCATCGCATGGTGTTTGATGTGATACCGGAAGATCGCTGGTGGTGTGCTGCGGATCCGGGATGGATTACCGGGCACAGTTACATGGTATATGGGCCCCTGATCAATGGCTCTACTATTTTTATGTACGAAGGGGCTCCCAATCATCCGTATCCCGATCGTTGGTGGCGCATGATTGATAAGTATGGAATTACCATATTGTATACATCTCCTACAGCTATCCGCGGATTAATGCGGTATGGCGAGTCCTGGGTGAACCGGCACGACATTAGTTCACTGCGTTTGTTGGGCTCGGTAGGGGAACCCATCAATCCGGAAGCCTGGCGTTGGTACCATAAAGTAGTGGGACGGGAGAAATGTCCCATCATGGATACCTGGTGGCAAACGGAAACGGGAGGATTTGTCATTACACCCTTGCCCATTACACCGCTAAAACCGGGGTCGGCTACCTTGCCGTTCTTTGGCCATGAGGTGGGTATTGTGGATGAACGGGGACAGGATGTGTCACCCAATGAAGTGGGGGCTTTGGTCATTAAAAAGCCATGGCCGGGTATGGCACGAACCATCATGAATGATCCGGAGCGGTATGACGAAACCTATTGGCAAAAATTTGCGGATAAAAAGTATTACCATGCCGGGGATTCCGCCAAAAAAGATGAAGATGGTTATTACTGGATCATCGGGCGAAGTGATGATGTGATTAAAGTGAGTGGCTACCGTTTGGGTACTGCCGAAGTGGAAAGCGCACTGGTAAGTCATCCGGCTGTGGCGGAGGCGGCTGCAATTGCCCTACCCCATGTTCTGAAGGGTAGTGGTATTCATATTTATGCCATCCTCCGGGAAGGGCGAACTGGCACCAAAGAGCTGGAGAAGGAGCTGATGAATCATGTGGCTGAAATGATGGGGCCCATTGCCCGGCCTGAAGAAGTGATTTTTGCAGATAGCCTGCCCAAGACGCGAAGTGGTAAAGTTATGCGACGTGTTCTGAAGGCACGTGCTTTGGGCGAAGATGAGGGAGATTTGAGTACGCTGGATGATTAATAAATGCATTAGCCGGCAAGTATCCTAGATAAGAAAAGGCAAAAGTGCTCCCCCACTTTTGCCTTTTCACTTTATTCTTTTACCTTATCAATTACCCTTGGTAAGTGCTATATCCAGCGGTTTCCATTTGGCGGTCAACCTTTTTAACCAGGCCTTGCAACACTTTACCCGGACCAACTTCTGTAAATGAAGAAGCGCCATCTGCAATCATGTTTTGAGCCGTTTGGGTCCACTTTACCGGTGCCGTTAACTGAGCCACCAGGTTTTTCTTGATTTCTTCTGGTTCAGTAACCGCTTGTGCATTCACATTTTGGTAAACCGGGCAAACGGGCTTGTTGAAGACGGTGTTTTCAATGGCTGCAGCCAATTCGGTGCGGGCAGGTTCCATCAATGGTGAGTGGAAAGCACCGCCAACAGGTAGTTTCAAAGCACGTTTAGCACCTTTTTCGGTTAAGATTTCACAGGCTTTATCAATACCGGCAATGGATCCGGAGATCACCAATTGGCCCGGGCAATTGTAGTTAGCAGGTACCACCACATCAGTGATGTTGGCACATACCTCTTCAACTACAGCATCTTCCAATCCAACGATAGCGGCCATGGTTGATGGCTCCACTTCGCAGGCTTTTTGCATGGCTTGAGCGCGTTGTGATACTAACTTCAGCCCATCTTCAAAGTTCATGGCTCCGGCAGCAACTAAAGCTGAGAATTCACCTAAGGAGTGACCGGCAGTCATTTCTGGCTGGAAAGTTTCGCCCAATGTTTTGGCTAAAATCACCGAGTGAAGAAAAATAGCCGGCTGGGTTACTTTGGTTTGTTTCAGGTCTTCATCCGTTCCTTCGAACATTAAGTCCGTGATGCGGAAACCTAAGATATCATTGGCTTTTTCAAACAATTCTTTCGCCAAAGCTGAGTTTTCATATAGGTCTTTGCCCATTCCTACGTACTGGGCGCCTTGACCCGGAAATACAAATGCTTTCATATGACAATTGTTTTAAGTTTTGAATCTTATAAAGTGCAACAGGATAGAGTCACGCTTCATGTTTGATTCTGTTTTTGTTAAAAGTATTTAGTGTCCGTTACCCTGGTATTAGTTGCCCTTATCCTCTTGAGGTAAAGGCTCTCAGAATAGTTAACGGATTTTCATTCTTTTTTTACAGCCGGCAAATATAAGGATAAAATGAAAATGAGGGAATTTTTTTGCTTAATTCCCTCATTTGGTATAATTAACAGTTCAAAATATTCGACTTTTTCAAGGCTAAAGTCGATATTGTTTGTGGTCTGCCCAGCTTATTCGTTAGCCAGTTCCCATAAGGTCAAAAAACTGGTTTTAACGATGCCTTCAAATTTCTGCCAGTCAATTTTATCCACATGATCACCTGGCATATGGTATTCCGGATGGCCACCAGTGTGAAACCACATGATGGGGATCCCTTTTCGGGCAAAGTGGGCATTGTCACTGCCGCCAACAGGATTGTCCCAGGGATTGATGTTTACTTTTAATCCTAAAACATGATCTGTGTTGAATTTACCGGATAATTTTCTTGCTTCTTGCAAGGACACTGTATACAGTAAGGAGAAGGCTTAATCGCGTTAATCAGGGGCATAAATTAGACTAATCACGTCGTAGTGCGTTAATATATAAGGTTTGTTATTGTAGTTTGATCGGGATGTGCCGAATAAATGTATTTGACTAATTGTTGTTCAAATTCAGGAGTGATAAATGTTAAATATTAGTAGGATTGCCTTGTAAAACATAGTGTTTATTTTTAAAAGCGTCTGAGGGGTTATATTCACTTTTAGAAGTCTTTCGTCGTATATTATTCGTCAAATTTTTTGTCGTTTATACATATTTGGTCTCCTAATCTGTGATGCTGATATGGAAGCAACTATATCGTTCGGAAGATTGCTGAGGCTTCGATAAAAGTACAATTGGTGGTGTTTTGTTATTCGTTTATAATGCTGATAATCGCTATTAAGTCCAAAAGTAATAATATGGATTTATTTAAGTGGTTTATTGTTTCGTCAAATTATATGTCGTTTTAGCTTAGATTATGATATTTTTAGATGTATTGTAGTGTAATTTAATATGACATTGTATGCATGCTAATAACATTCTGGTTGTAGAAGATGATTTGTTAGTTGGCTCTGATATTGTTGAAAAGTTAGCCCGGCATGGTTATGTTGGTGCTAGATTAATCAATAAGGGTATTGAGGCCCTTGACTGGGCGGTAGCTAATAAGCCGGAGCTTGTTATCTGTGATATAGATTTGGGGGTGGGAATGGATGGTGTGGAAGTCGCCCGTTGTTTGCGTCAGAATAGTTTTGTGCCGATTATCTTTTTAACAGCTTACGGACATTCTTCCTTAACTGAATTAATGAAGAATTTTGAAAGTATTGTGTATTTATCTAAACCGATTCGATTAGTTGATTTGATTACTAATGTTGAATTAATGTTGGGGAAGAAGGATAAAGTTAAGATTGGTTATGAGCAAACGGTTAAATCAAATTTCTGTAATGACTCTTTATTTATTCCAGATGGAAATACCTATAAGCGGCTGCTGATAGATGAAATCATTTATTTTGAGGCGGATGGGAATTATGTCTCTATTGTAATGACAAATGGTAAGGAGTTAATTGCCACAAATCTTGGTACTGTGGAAAAGCAGTTAGACAGGGATGTTTTTGTGCGAATTAGTCGCAAACACATCATTAACTATCATTTTATTGACTCTGTAAATGGGACAGTTGTTGTGATTTGTAAAAAAGCTTTACCACTGGGTGATACCTATAAGAAGCGTTTGATGGAAACCATTGGTGTTTTAAGAACTAAGTGTGAATAGAGTCATGCACGAGGATCATTCATCTTAAGAATGAGTGATATGAAATGAGTCGAATATAGAATAGCTCTGCTGCTTATAAACATTGGAAGAAGGGGAATTATTTTTCTTGTGGATACTATTCGATATTGGCAGTAAAAAAATGCTCTTGTATACCCAATAATATTATTAACCAAACCTATAAATCAAACTAACTTATGAAAAAGCTATTATTTATCATTTTACTCTTTACAGCATTCATGTGTTTAACCACGCATCATCTAACAGCAGCTGATATTGATAAGAAGGATGTTTTTGCAGTTGAGCAAAGCTTGAAAGCGCAGGACTGGCTGCAGATTATGCAGATTGTAAAAAAATGGCCCAACTCTGCGGATGAAATTGATGTATTTAAGCGTTTGTCTAAGCTAAATTCCTTGTCTGATGAAGCCCGATTTTGGTGTCAGTTTCGAGTAAGCCAGCTCTACCAGAAAAATGAACAACCTCAAGAGGCTCTTGATTTGCTGCGGCCCTTACAATTGGACCTTGACAATACAATTGGTAAGCCGGATGCTATGATCAATCTATTATTATGTGATATTTATGATGATTTATTGCATTACGATAGCAGCATGGTATTTATTGATAAACTTTTGCTACGTCAATCGCATAAATATCTGGAACAATCGGAAGCAGATCTATTTAATAGAAAAGCAAATTTGTGTAACCGCCTATACGATTATAAAAATGCCCTCAAGTACTACACTAAAGTAATTGAAAATGCATATAATGATTCGTCCTTGATTGCTAATGCTTATCATGGCTATGCTTATACGTATAGAAAAATGGGACAACTTGATTCCTCCGTATTTTTCGAGTATAAATCCCTTCGAATAAGTGAAATAATAAATTATGAATATGGTAAGCAATTGGCATTACAGTCATTAAGTATTAATGCTTTTTATCAGAAAGAGTATCAAAGGAGTATAGAATTGGGAAAGCAATTAGTCGAAATTGTTAGAGCTACGGGTAAAAAGACACTTTTAGCAAATACCTACAATGTTATAGGATTATCCTATACCTATTCTTCAAGACCTGATAGCGGTCTGTTTTTTCATAAAAAATCATTAGCGATTAAACAAGAAATAGGTAATAACAATTTAATTTGTTCCTCATTTAATAATATAGCAGCTTCCTTTTTGGTTAAGCAAATGCCTGATAGTGCTATCGTTTATTTATTGAAAGCAAAGCCGATATTTGAGTCACTGAAAGACACTTTAAAGATCTCATCTTTATATGCAAATATTGGTAATGTATATGTGAAATACAAAAACTTTGACAAGGCCCAGGTTTATTACGAACAGGCTTATGATTTGGCTAATCAGATGAATGCTAAATCCGAGAGCATTACAGGACTTGAAGGCCTGATGGTGATAGATACGTTAAGGGGAGATTATAGAAGTGCGTTTTATAACCAAAAGCAAATACAGAAACTAAAAGAAGAATACCTTGATTTGGAAAAGCACAATGAAATTACCAATCTCCGGGAAAAATACCAATCAGATAAAAAGGATGAAGAGATCAAGGCCCAACAAGCCTTGCTTGGTGCAGAGCAAGCCTTGAGTATAACGAAAACCCGGTTTCTCATTGGTTCTCTCTTTTTACTTGTTATTTGTGTTTTTTTCTTTCTGGTTTATTTTCGTTTGAATAAGCGTAATAAAAAGCTGAAGAATAAAAATGCGATCCTGCTGAGGGAGCAGAATCACCGAATTAAAAACAACCTGCAATCCATTGTAGCCATGTTAAGTCTTCAGAGTAATCGGATTGAGGATGTGGGTGTGAAGAAGGTGTTGGAAGAAAGTCAGCTACGTATTCAAACCATTGAGCTGATTCATCGACGTTTATATGGTAATCAAAGTAGCGTGGTAGATATTAAAGACTTGTTTCCGGAGCTGGTCGAGAGTGTCTTGTTTGCCTTAGGTAAGCAGGAGGTTAAGTTCAACTGTTCACTTAATGGAAATATGAACTTTAAGGTGGAGGTTGCTCTTTCATTGGCTTTGATATTAAATGAGCTGGTAACGAATTCCTGTGTTCATGGTTTGCCGTCTGAAGTTGGAATGCCAAAGATAAACCTCACTATTCAACCTCATTTTCCAGGAACTGTTGGTTTTAGCTATTGTGATAATGGTGTTGGTTTTGATCATGAATCGATTATGCGAAAAAGTAGTTCGTTCGGATTAAAACTAATTGATTTAAAATGTAAGGAATTGGGTGGGGATTATTCTTTTCGATCAGAGCCAGGCGAAATGCGTTTTAATCTCGATTTCAGCGTCAATTAACACAAAGTCTTTGTTGGATCAAAATCTCTTTTTGTTGGGTCAATTCCCCTTCTTGTAGGTTTGCTGCTTGTGTAGTGGTATTATATTCATAGGTTTATAATGAATGAAGGCTAAATAAATGGCCAAAACTTAATTATACGAACTATGAATTTAATATTTCGATTATTTATTATTGGATTTCTAATTCCGTTCTCATTTGTGAATCTTAATGCCCAGGATAAAGAAATTGGGGGGGGCTTAACTGTTATATCTGATTATGGTTATTCAATGGTAGGTTTTAATGCCCGTTATTATCACTATTTAAATGAGGAATTTCGGTTGGTGCCTTCTGTTGATTTGGCATTTGGCGATGTAAATGCATTTGTATTAGGCGGTGGTGTGAATTTTCTTCCTGAGTTTGTTGATTTTGATGATTTCCGTTTTTATGTAGCTGCAAAATTAGATTTTACACACTTATGGGGCAATGGGGCAAGTGAAAGTGGAATCGGTGTGGATCTTGATTTTTTGGGTTTCGAATATCAATTGGATAATATGAAAATATTTGGGGAGTCAGGACTGCGTTTTGGAACTCCAACTGGCTATGATCCCTGGATTACACGAATTGGTGTAACGTTTACGCTGGATTAATAAGTTGAGTTTTTAAAAGGTTGTTGGGAGAAGCAATGGGTACTTCTCTCGGAGCCTTTTCTTTTTTTATTGATTTTAAATCTAATGAGTAAGCAAATGGCTAAAGTGGTTGTATTGTTTCTGATCGTTATTTGTTCCGTCGGTGTTTGGGCTAATGAGTCAGTTGAATGGTTAAGTTCATATGCAGGTGAGCTAACTGCAGGGAGCGAGACCGTAATACAAAATTTTAATTGGATTGACAGTAAGAAGGGGCAATTGGAAGTATTGATTCAAAAAATTGATAAAAAGGGGAAGTCTGTAGAATTTAAGTATGTTCTTCATTTGGCCGACATTGATGAAAAGGCATTACAGTTCAAGCCGACTGGCAATTATGTAACGATTTATCTAAGAACGCAGTTGGCGCAGAAATTCATGGTAGAATATGAAGGTGATCAAATAAAAGCATACTTAAATGAGATTTCGTTGTTCACGGATAAAATTGAAAAAGCCCGTTCAATAATCGAGACAATAAAATTAAAAATTCCCGAGAGTAGAAATAGTATTGAACTATGGCAATCAACCAGCGAGGCATTGGATTGGATTGATAAACATGTTACAGCAGCTACACGTGATGGTGTTGTATATGCTCAGGAGTGTCAATCATCTGCTGAAAATTATCTGGTTCAACTGAAAAGGAATTATTCGGATAATAAGGGGGGTGATCAGCTTGATGAAATGAATTTTCATTTGATGGATGTGGATATTTCTAAAGCAATGTTAAAAATATCTGGCAATCAATTGAGTATAGAAGTTGAAACACGAGATAACTTAAAGTATATCGGTATTGCCTCCAATGAAGAGACGCAAGATTACGCTAATTCACTCGAAATTTTTGTTGATGACCTGGAGCAGGCTAGGAATTTGATACATGCAATTCGCTATACAGTGCCTAAAGTTAAAGAGGTTCGACGTACTATTACTGGTATTAATGATGCGTTGGATTATGTCAAATGTAACGTGGGAGTCAATAAAATCGACAACGATAAATATGAGCAAAAGTTAACCCTGAGCGGTTCAAATAGGCACATACTTTCATTGCTGACCATCCATACGAATGAAAAGGAGGAGCTGAAAGAACGAAAGGAAGAAGTATACTGGGTTGATTTGGAACCCCGACCATTTATTCATGTGAGTGGAAAGCGTGTTGAAGTTGTGTTGCAGTTGAAGGACGATAAACGATTTGTGAAGGTCGAAGAAAATGGTGAAATGCAGTCTTTCGCCAATAAAGCAGTTATTTATGCGAATTCTATTGAACAAGCCAGGGATATTGTACATGGTCTTTCGTATGTGATCGATAAGGATGTGTTTTTACCAGAGGAGTTTAGCAGTAATAGTCAAGCTGTAAGTTGGCTGCAAACAGCCTTTGGAAAACTCAAGCTGGGTGATAAAATTTACGAACAAAGGGTGGTGGTTGATCCTGTTCAGGATAATGTGATGGTTTTAACTCGCAAGACTTTAACAGAAAAAGCTGATGTAAATGAGGTTTTAAAGTTGTATCCGCAAGATATTAATGCTTGTGATCTGCAGATTGATGTGTCTGGTAAAGAAATGTATGTTGATGTATCCACCGGAAAACTGAAATATGTGGAGCATCGGAAAGAAGATACACCTCAAAGTTATGATAATGAAGCGCGCTTCTATTTTGATGAGGCCGGTAACGCAAAGAGTTTTATAGCTGCCATTAAGTTTTTGAACACTAAAATGGCTAATGTGAAACATGGTTTTAATTCACAGCAGGAGGCATTGGATTATCTTGAGAAAAATATTCAGATAATAACTCTCGATACAGATGAGTATGATCAAAAGTTTGAGTTTAATATTCGGGCGTGTAAAGTTAATTACACCAACGTAAACTCAGACTCTAAAGGAAAGTACAACGAATGGGTGTATGAGTGGAACTCCACGGATATTGATAAGAATCTGGTGCATGTTTATGTATCTGGTAAGCATATTGGGGTTCGCGTTGGAATGCGAGGAAAGAACAAGCTCATTAAACCTTATAAAAATGGCGATCCGCAACGTTTTGTTTCTAATGTAGAAGTGCACACCGACGGTGTATTGGCTGCCAAGCGCATGAGAGAAGCATTTATTAAAATAGGCGAGGAATGCCGGGTGAAATAGTAAATAGTTTTAATCAATCAAATAATCAATCAAAATGAAAAACTTAACTACGTTAATTGTAAGTGTCCTTTTTGTAGGATTAATATTTAGTGGGTGTAGTAAAGATGATGACGAAAAAAGCAGGGGGAGTTTTAAGGTGGATGGTAAGAGTTATTCGTTGTCAAAAGGGATTATTGAATCTGCAGGTGAATGGAGCGATGGGGTTCATGGGATGTTTGTAATATTAGCATCAGATGGGCTTAAGTTGTCTGTTTCGGAGTGGGACGCTGATTTTTCGGGGAAAGGGCATATGATTATTCTAGGGCTTTATTCGCCAGAAAGTGATGGTTTGGCACTGGGCACATATGAATACGATTATTATTCTGAGGAGGCATTTACATTTGATGTTGGAGGAGTTGTAGTTAACATGGATTTTTCAACAGAAGATGCTGATGCAGCATTTAAAGTGGATGCCGGTACTGTAAAGGTAAAAGAGAACGGAAGTAATTATTCATTGGAGTTTGCTTTTTATACTGATTCAGGTGATAAGATTACGGGTACGTATAGTGGTCCGCTAAAGTTTTATTCAGAAAATTTTATAGGCTCAACAAAAAGTGTTTCGCAGTTTGATAAAGTTTTTTCAAGTTTTAGTAAGATTGATACTAATTAAATGAAAAAGATTATAGAAAAAGGAGGTGTTATGCTAATCTCCTGTGTTTTATTGTTGGGATGTGGTCAAGATGAAAGTTCTGAGGAAATGGGACCCGATTTTTCAAGAATTGATGTACATACAACAGGAGTTGATTTGATAACCTCTAATTCTGCAGTTGTACATGGAGAAATTGATACTGGGGGGCAGAATTTGGGATTTATGTTCAATGGAGTATGCTATAGTTCGACATCTATGACTCCTACATTGCAAAATGGAGATTATGAGATTATAACAGCTTCTAATGTTGAGGAAGTTAATGTTGAGTTAAAAGATTTGAAGCCTGCAACAACATATTATTGTCGTTTGTACTGTGGTGTAGGACTTAAGGTTGTGTATAGTAATGATGTGATAAGATTTACCACTTTGTCCGATGACAATACTGGTGGCGGTGGTGCTGGAATACAATATAGTACAGTAGCCGATATTGACGGTAATGTGTATAAAACGGTAAAAATTGGTAATCAATGGTGGATGGCAGAAAACTTACGTGTTAAGCATTACAGAACAGGTGATAATGTGTTTTTTGTAGAGGATTGGGATCGGTGGAGTAGCGCATATAAAAGCTATTTAGCAGGTTACTGTTATTTTGAGCCTCAAAAAAAAGACTGGGAAAAGCTTGGGTTACTTTATAATTGGTACGCTGCCTCAAATAGTAATAACATAGCACCAAAAGGATGGAGGGTTCCTTCTGAGCAGGATTGGCAAATTCTTCTAGATGAATTAGGCTATTATTGGGCTAAACCAGAGCCGACTGCTCATAAGTTAATGGGTAAAGGTGTGGAGTATTGGGAAGCCCCTAATTTGGCTACTAATACTACTGGTTTTTCAGTTTTACCTGGAGGGATTCGGGAGGAGAATGGATCTTATTGGGGAGAAGGGGTTCGAGCTGCTTATTGGGCTTCTACAGATTATAGCAATTATAGTGGTGATGCTTTGTGGTTTGTTCATAATCATACAGATGAGGATGAGGTATCATTAACTATATCAAATAAAATGAAAGGATTATCCATAAGGTGTGTGAAAGAAGACTAGAGTTAATTTAAGTTAATTGAAATTAGTGGTGTCATTAAAAAGTATAAAATGAAAAATCTAATGAAATCGTTAGTTGCAACCATGGTTGTTGCTCTGTTTTTGACTAGTTGCGGTTCTATTGAAAGTGATGCCAAAAAAGTGGCTGCTATCCAGTGCGAGGCACAAGAGATGGCTATGAAGGCATTGCAAGGCGACGCCTCTTTTATGGAGGAAAGTCAGAAGTTGGCTGCCAAAGTAGAAAAGCTGAACAAAGAGATGTCAGAGAAGTATAATTCAGCGGAGGATCAGTTGAAATTTGCAGCCGAAGTGGCTAAGCTAATTGGAGATTGCAGTGCCCTTTAGTAAGGGCTTGTTTTTTCAGTTTTAAGTAGAGAAAGGGCAGGCAAACTGATAACAGAGCTTGCCCTTTTTCTTTTATTCATTGGCCAACTCCCATAAGGTTAGGAAGCTGTTTTTAACAATCCCCTCAAACTTCTGCCAGTCAATTTTATCCACATGATCACCTGGCATATGGTATTCCGGATGGCCACCAGTGTGAAACCACATGATGGGGATCCCTTTTCGGGCAAAGTGGGCATTGTCACTGCCGCCAACAGGATTGTCCCAGGGGCTGAAGTTTATTTTTAAGCCCAGGTTATACATCTGGTTAAATTTGTCGGAAAGTGTTTCTGCTTGAGACCAGGATTCGGTGTATAATAAAGATACTGCGGAATCAGGTTTAGCAGGATCATAACTTCGGCCAATCATGTCATAATTATGGTAGTATTTTACTTTGTCGATATCGGTAAAATGATCCACAAAATACTGAGATCCCAGTAGTCCTCTTTCTTCGGCTGTCCAATTGGCAAAAATAACAGTTCGTTTAGGTTGCACACCTGTCGCCATAAATGCTTTGGCAATGGCTGTTAAGCCAATCGCCCCCGAACCGTTGTCATCCGCTCCATTCCAGATATAGCCATCATATGCTCCCAAGTGATCGTAATGAGCGCCAACAACAATAATCTCATCCGGATACTCACTCCCTTCTATACGGGCGATAACATTTCTGCAGGTTTTAAACGTACTTTTTGATGTGACACTTAATTGAATTGTTTCGGCAGTCAGCGGAAGAGATTGTGGTTTTGCTTTTACAATACTGGTCAAATACTGTTTTAATTGGTTGTCAAAATCCGGGACAAGTGACTGCATGATGGATTTGGATACTTTATAAGTTGGGATCTTCGAATTGACAGCGTAGGGCAATTGCAAATACTTCTGGTAGATCCCCGAACTCCTTTTTGTTAATTCCTTTTCAGAGGCGGCTTGTGTCGTTTGAATGGGAGAAGGAAGTGTGTTAGCGGTAAGAAAAGGATCATTCAAATCGTACTCAATAATTGCAATGACACCGGCTTCTTTTGCCATATCGTATTTAATAGTGTTCAGAGATGGTTCTGATTTTTCATTTAGGTCATTGAAATAGGATGATTGTGGGTGCCGGATCGGTAGGCCTTTTAAACGTACCATAATTTTATCGGTGGCGTGCTTGGCAGAGAACTCTTTAAAATTTGGAGCATTGAATCCAAAGCCACCCCAAAATACAGGAGCTTCCATTTCATTGGTGGAGGCAACCAAAGGAGGTAGATAGTCGTGATGTGGCTTAAATGATTGGGAATGATTTTTATTTTTTAGGGTTATGTGGCCGTCTTCACTTTTTTCATAGATGATTAGTGGAACTTCCTGGAAAAAGGTACTATCTGCTCCTGCCGGCAATAGTCCCTCCTGTTGAAACAGGGAAGCGAGATAATCTGCCGCCATATAGGCTCCCGTTGTGGTTGCTTCGCGGCCTTCAAACCAGTCAGAGGAGAAAAAAGTTAATTGACTTTGTAGTGCATTTTTGTTGATGGTCTGTATGCCTTTTTCAACCGCTGATTGTGAAAAGACATTGAGGTGAAATAAGATGGTGATAGCTCCAAGAGCTACGAATTGTTTTGTCATTTTATTGTCGATTTATATAGTGTATTTTACTCATTTTGAAGATAAACTCCTTCAGGAAAAACAAATGGAGGAGTAAATGCAAAAGTATGATGTTGTTATGGCTTTTCAGGTGTGTAGATGTTTCTATAGGTGTAGAAGCGTTCAAATAAAATGTTAATGGAGGTTAACAAATTGTTTTATAGGGAGAAAAATTGAGCATGTGCAATAAAAAATAGTGAATGGATAGAAAGTTTTTAATTGAAAATTAGTACTTTTGCAGCGCTTTTTTGTGTAAAATGGTCAAAAGAGTTGAAAATCAGTAGGGTTTTTAAGGGTAAAAGTATACCTTTGCAGGCCGATAATGAAAGAAACTATATTAGTTTAATATAATTATATTTTATGCCAACAATTCAACAGTTAGTTCGTAAAGGACGAAGCAAGCAGGCGGAGAAAAGTAAATCTCCTGCATTGAACTCATGTCCTCAAAGACGAGGCGTGTGTGTGAGGGTGTATACTACTACACCAAAGAAGCCGAACTCAGCGATGAGAAAGGTAGCAAGGGTGCGTTTGACTAATGGTAAAGAGGTGAATGCCTATATTCCAGGAGAAGGACACAACCTGCAAGAGCACTCGATCGTGTTAGTACGCGGTGGTAGGGTGAAGGATTTACCAGGGGTGCGTTATCACTTGGTGCGTGGTGCTTTAGATGCATCAGGAGTAGATGGACGTACGCAGCGTCGTTCTAAATATGGTACTAAGAGACCTAAGGCTGCGAAAAAGTAATAATTGACGTGCGTTGTTTATTTGGTTAGTTGACGGGTTGAGTAAACACCTGGAGTGTTGAAGACTGTATTGACAGCCAAGCGAAAATAACAAAGTAAACAAAAGAGAAGATGAGAAAGAGTAAACCAAAAAAGAGGATCCTTCTTCCGGATCCAAGATTCAACGATAAGTTGGTTACGCAATTTGTAAACAACTTGATGTTTGATGGAAAGAAGTCGATTGCCTTCAAGATTTTCTACGAAGCAATGGATCGTTTGGCTGACAAAGCTGAGAAAGAAGGAAAAGGTCAGTTGGAATTTTTCAAAAAAGCATTAGAAAATATTACACCTTCGGTAGAGGTTAAAAGCCGTCGAGTGGGTGGAGCTACTTTTCAGGTACCAACTGAAATTCGTCCATCTCGTAAGGGGTCTATCGGCATGAAGCACTTGATTTTGTTCTCGCGTAAGCGTAGTGGAAAGTCAATGGCAGAGAAGCTTTCTGCTGAAATTGTTGCGGCATACAACATGGAAGGTGGAGCCTTCAAGAAGAAAGAAGACATGCATAAAATGGCTGAAGCTAACCGTGCTTTCGCTCACTTTAGATTTTAATCAGAATAATAAGGAGTTATTGTCATGGGAAAGGCAGATCTTAAAAAGACCAGAAACATTGGGATTATGGCCCATATTGATGCTGGTAAAACAACGACTACGGAACGTATCTTGTTTTATACCGGGATCACTCACAAAATTGGTGAGGTGCACGATGGTGCGGCTACAATGGACTGGATGGAGCAGGAGCAGGAGCGTGGTATTACCATTACTTCAGCAGCTGTAACTACTAACTGGATATACGAAGGAGTAGAGAATAAAATTAACATCATCGATACTCCAGGTCACGTTGACTTTACTGTAGAGGTGGAGCGTTCATTGCGTATTCTGGACGGTGCTGTAGCTTTGTTTTGTGCAGTTGGTGGTGTAGAGCCTCAGTCTGAGACAGTTTGGAGACAGGCTAATAAATACAATGTGCCACGTATCGGCTTCGTTAATAAAATGGACCGTTCTGGTGCTAATTTTTACGACGTAGTGCGTCAGGTGCGAGAAATGTTGGGAGCTAATCCTGTACCGTTGGTAATTCCAATTGGTGCTGAAGAAACATTTCAAGGCGTTGTTGATCTGATTGAAAATAGAGCTATCATCTGGCATGATGATGCGCAGCTGGGTTCAACTTTCGAGTATGTTGAGATCCCTGCTGATCTGAAAGATGAAGCTGAAGAGTGGAGAGGAAAGTTGATCGAAGCAGTAGCTGAGCATGATGATGCTTTATTGGAGCGTTATTTCGACGATCCTGAATCGATTACTAGAGAGGAATTGTTGGCAGTGATTCGTAAGGCTACAATTGCCCAGACTATCACTCCAATGTTTTGTGGTTCTTCTTTCAAGAATAAAGGTGTTCAGCGTCTTTTGGATGCCGTTGTTCAATTTTTGCCAAGTCCTACTGATATTGGTGTTATTGAAGGAATCAATCCAAAAACGGAAGAGCCTGTTTCATACGAAATGGATGAAGATCAGCCATTGGCTGCTTTGGCATTTAAAATTGCAACGGATCCATTTGTTGGACGTTTGGCATTCATTCGTGTGTATTCTGGAAAAATCGATGCTGGTTCATACGTTTTAAATACGCGTAGCGATAAAAAAGAACGTATTGCACGTTTGTATCAGATGAAATCAAACAAGCAATTGCCTCGTGATATTATTGCTGCTGGTGATATTGGTGCTGCTGTTGGTTTTAAAGATATCCGTACGGGTGATACTTTGTGTGATGAGAAACATCCAATTGTATTAGAATCTATGGATTTCCCTGATCCTGTAATTGGTGTGGCTGTAGAGCCTTTGAGCCAAAAGGATATGGATAAAATGGGGATCGCTCTTAGTAAATTAGCTGAAGAAGATCCAACATTCCGCGTTCAGACTGATGAGGAATCTGGTCAGACAGTAATCAGTGGTATGGGTGAATTGCACTTGGAGGTTTTAATTGATCGTTTAAAGCGAGAATTTAAAGTAGAGTGTAACCAAGGAAAACCACAGGTTAATTACAAAGAGGCCATTAGAGGTAATGTTGAGCTACGTGAAGTGTTCAAAAAGCAGTCTGGTGGTCGTGGTAAATTTGCCGATATCCAGTTCCGTATGGGTCCTGTTGATGAAGGTAAGACTGGTTTGCAGTTTATTAACTCAATTAAAGGTGGTAATGTACCTAAAGAATTTATTCCATCTGTCGAAAAAGGTTTCAAAGAAGCCATGTTGAATGGTGTTTTGGCTGGTTTCCAGGTTGAAGATTTGAAAGTTGAGTTATTTGATGGTTCATTCCACGCTGTCGATTCTGATCAGTTGTCGTTTGAAATTTGTGCTCGTCAAGGATTTAAGTCTGGTTGTGCGAAAGCTAAGCCAACACTTTTAGAGCCTATCATGCGTGTAGAGGTGGTAACACCTGAAGAATATATGGGTGATATCATTGGTGACTTTAATAAACGTCGTGGTCAGGTTGAAGGTATGGAATCTAAAGCCGGAGCACGTGTTGTGAAAGCTAAGGTGCCATTGGCTGAAATGTTTGGATATGTAACTGTGTTACGTACAATTTCATCAGGTCGTGCCACTTCATCAATGGAATTCTTGCAATTCGCTGATGTACCACGTCAGATCGCTATTGAAGTAGTGAAAGAAGCAAAAGGTAAGGTAGAATTATTATAAGTATTTGTTCTCCATTATGAGTCAGAAAATTAGAATAAAACTGAAATCTTACGATCACAATTTGGTAGACAAATCTGCCGAAAAGATCGTAAAGACAGTAAAAAGCACTGGTGCTGTAGTGAGCGGTCCTATTCCGTTGCCTACGCACAAACGTATTTTTACTGTGCTGCGCTCCACATTTGTGAATAAGAAATCACGTGAGCAATTTCAATTATCATCGTACAAGCGATTGATCGATATTTATAGCTCTACAGCTAAAACGATCGATGCTTTGATGAAGCTTGAATTGCCAAGTGGTGTCGAAGTTGAAATTAAAGTGTGATAATCTAAATGTTTAAACAATGCCAGGACTAATTGGAAAAAAAATCGGAATGACTTCCGTTTTCAGTGCCGATGGAAAAAACATTCCATGCACTGTTATTGAAGCTGGCCCTTGCGTCGTGACACAGGTTAAAACTGTGGAAACCGATGGTTACGAGGCTATACAGTTGGCGTTTGATGACAAAAGAGAGAAAAACACAACAAAGCCTGTTTTAGGTCACCTAAAAAAGGCCGGTGTTACTGCAAAAAGAAAAATCGTTGAGTTCAAAGAATTTGAGCAAGAGTTCAAATTAGGTGATGTGATCGGGGTGGATTTTTTTGCTGAAAACTCTTTTGTTGATGTATCTGGAATCTCCAAAGGTAAAGGATTTCAGGGTGTCGTAAAACGTCATGGTTTTGCAGGTGTAGGTGATGCTACACACGGTCAGCACAACCGCCTTCGGGCTCCTGGATCTGTTGGGGCAGCATCGTATCCTGCAAGAGTATTCAAGGGTATGCGCATGGCTGGACGTACCGGCGGTGACAAGGTTAAGGTTGGAAACCTTAAAGTGATTAAAGTAATTCCTGAGAACAACCTGATATTGGTTAAAGGTTCTGTTCCGGGAGCAAAAGGCTCATATCTAATTATTGAAAAGTAATGGAACTGAACGTATTAACAATAGAAGGAAAAGAGACCGGCAGAAAGGTGACATTACCTGAAGCTGTTTTCGGAATTGAGCCCAGCGATCATGCCATTTACCTTGATGTAAAACAATACTTGGCTAACAATCGTCAAGGGACTCATAAGTCTAAAGAACGTGCGGAAATAACAGGTAGTACCCGGAAGATTAAGAAGCAAAAAGGTACTGGTACTGCACGTGCGGGAAGCATCAAGTCTCCTTTGTTTAAAGGGGGTGGCCGTGTGTTTGGTCCGCGTCCACGTAACTATACCTTTAAGCTAAACAGAAAGCTTAAGCAGTTAGCTCGTAAATCGGCGTTGGCTTATAAGGCTCAAAATCAATCGATCGTTGTTTTGGAAGATTTCAATTTTGAAGCACCAAAAACGAAACAATTTGCAGCTATCTGCAAAAACCTGGAATTAACAGGAAAAAGATCATTGGTTGTACTTAGTCAAGCCAATGACAATGTATACTTAGCCTCTCGTAATATCGAGCGAGCTGAAGTTACAACATTGTCAGAACTGAATACATACGACATCATGAAAGCGAAAAGCTTGGTGTTGGTTGAGAGTTCTGTAGAAGAATTGGGTAAACTGTTTAATGCATAAGGAGACTCGTCATGAAAGTTATAATTAAACCCATTGTAACCGAAAAAATGACAGCGCAAGGTGAATCATTGAACCGTTACGGCTTTGTTGTTGATAAAGGAGCGAATAAGCTTCAAATCAAAAAAGCGGTAGAGGAATTGTACAATGTTTCGGTTGCAACTGTCAATACTATGGTTTATAGTGGAAAAGAAAAATCACGTTACACCAAGAGTGGAGTCATTGTTGGTAGAACAAATTCTTTCAAAAAAGCCATGATCACGTTGGCAGATGGAGATAAGATAGATTTTTATAGCAATATCTAATAAAAATGGCAGTAAGAAAACTAAAGCCCACTACACCGGGGCAGAGACACAAGATTATTGGTGCGTTTGATACGATTACCTCAAGCACACCAGAAAAGTCCTTGTTGAGGCCGTTGAAAAAATCCGGAGGTCGTAATAACTCCGGAAAAATGACCATGCGCTACATTGGTGGCGGTCACAAAAGGAGATACAGGGTAATCGACTTTAAGCGTAATAAAGACGGTGTTAATGCTATAGTAGAGTCAATTCAGTACGATCCGAACCGTAGTTCGCGTATTGCGTTACTTGCTTATGCAGATGGAGAAAAAAGGTACATTCTTGCACCTAATGGGTTGCAGGTTGGGCAAGAGATTGCTTCAGGTACAGGGGTTGCACCTGAAATCGGTAATAGCTTGCCTTTAAGTGAAATTCCACTGGGATCGATCATTCACAACATTGAGTTGCGTCCTGGTCAAGGTGGAATCATGGCAAGAAGTGCCGGTACATTTGCGCAGCTAGCTGCTCGTGATGGAAAATACGCCGTGGTAAAATTACCTTCTGGTGAAACTAGAATGGTTCTGGTTACTTGTCGCGCTACATTAGGCGCCGTTGGTAACTCTGATCACGCATTGGAACGTTCAGGTAAAGCTGGTCGTAGCCGTTGGTTAGGACGTCGTCCTCGAGTGCGTGGTGTAGCAATGAACCCTGTTGATCACCCAATGGGTGGTGGTGAAGGTCGTTCTTCTGGTGGTCACCCAAGATCACGTACAGGAGTATTGGCTAAAGGTTACAAAACCCGCCAACCTAAGAAAGGATCATCTAAGTACATTCTAGAAAGAAGGAAAAAATAACCGGTTAATTTGAACGAATTATGAGCAGATCATTAAAAAAAGGCCCATTTATCGACTTTAAGCTGGATAAGAAGGTTTCGACCATGAATGAGGCGGGTAAGAAATCGGTGATCAAAACTTGGGCTCGTGCATCTATGATTTCACCAGATTTTGTAGGTCACACCATTGCCGTACATAACGGTAATAAGTTTATCCCGGTTTATGTAACCGAAAACATGGTAGGGCATAAGTTAGGCGAATTTGCTCCCACGCGCACCTATCGTGGGCATGGAGGAAATAAAAAGAGGTAATGCCCGAAACTATTAAATTCTTTAAACAGTAAAAAATGGGTGCAAGAAAAAGAATAAGAGCTGAAAAAATCAAAGAAGCTAAGAAGGTAGATTACTTCGCGATGCTTCGCAATGTACCTACTTCACCTCGGAAAATGCGTCTTGTTGCCGACATGATCCGTGGGAAAGAGGTGAACCTTGCTCTTGATATGTTGAAGTTTTCTTCAAAAGAAGCTTCACGAAGAGTAGAAAAACTGTTACTTTCTGCGATTGCTAATTGGAAAGAGAAAAACGAAGGTGTCCGCATTGAAGACGCAAACCTTTACGTGAAAGAAATCGCTGTGGATTCAGGACGCATTTTGAAGCGTCTACGTCCGGCCCCACAAGGTCGTGCGCACCGTATCCGCAAAAGATCGAACCACGTGACCTTGCGTGTTGATAGCAAAGTATCTAATGAAAATCAAGAAAACTAATAGTTAGATGGGACAAAAAGTTAATCCAATTAGTAACAGGTTAGGAATCATCAAAGGATGGGATTCCAACTGGTATGGAGGAAAAAACTATGGCGACAAGCTGTTGGAAGACTCCAAAATACGAAAGTACCTTAACGCTCGTTTAGCTAAAGCCAGTATTTCACGTATTATCATTGAGAGAACCTTGAAGTTAGTAACCATCACAGTGTTTACTGCTCGTCCAGGTATCATCATTGGTAAGGGAGGTCAGGAAGTTGACAAGCTAAAAGAAGAGCTGAAAAAAATCACCGATAAAGAGGTGCAAATTAATATCTTCGAGGTTAAACGACCAGAGTTGGATGCCATTATTGTTGGTAACAACATCGCTCGTCAGGTGGAAGGACGTATTGCTTATCGTCGTGCCGTTAAAATGGCTATTGCTTCTACCATGCGTATGGGTGCAGAAGGTATCAAAATTCAGGTTTCCGGACGATTGAACGGTGCTGAGATGGCGCGTAGCGAAATGTACAAAGAAGGTCGTACACCTTTGCATACATTGCGTGCGGACATCGATTATGCAGCCGTAGAAGCCCTTACTAAAACAGGGTTGATCGGTATCAAAGTCTGGATCTGTAAAGGTGAAATTTACGGCAAGCCCGATTTATCACCAGCCTTCAATGCAAAGGAGAAAGGCGGCCAGCGCCCAAGCGGTAGAGGTCCAAGAAGAAGAAGTAGTAATAAGAGGTAATCATCCCTTTCACACTAACTGATTAGGAACGATGTTACAACCAAAGAAAGTTAAATTTAGAAGAATGCAAAAAGGGCGAATGAAAGGGAATGCTCAACGTGGGCATGAACTTGCATTCGGAACTTTTGGAATAAAAGCCCTGGAAACGAAGTGGCTCACTGGTCGTCAGATTGAGGCTGCCAGGGTCGCTTTGACACGCTATATGCAACGTCAGGGTCAGATTTGGATCAGAGTATTTCCGGATAAACCCATTACTAAGAAACCCGCCGAAGTAAGGATGGGTAAAGGTAAAGGTAGCCCGGAAGGCTTTGTGGCTCCTGTTACTCCAGGACGTATGTTATTTGAATGCGAAGGAGTATCCTACGAAGTAGCTAAAGAAGCAATGCGCCTTGCTGCGCAAAAGTTGCCGATTACTACTAAATTTGTTGTGAGAAGGGATTTTGTTGAATCTACAAATGCTTAATGATGAAAGTAGCAGAAATCAAAGAATTAAGTATCAGTGAGATTGTAGAGCGTATTGATGCTGAAAAGACTCAATTGCAGCAATTGGAGCTGAATCATGTGACTTCTCCTTTGGAGAATCCGTTGAAGATTAGACATACCCGAAGAAACATTGCGCGCTTGATGACAATCTTGAGTCAAAAGCAACAAACTGAAAAATAATTTTACAGATGGATAGAAATCTTAGAAAAGAGCGTATTGGTGTTGTGGCCAGCAGCAAAATGGAAAAGTCCATCGTTGTGGCTGTAGAGGTTCGCGAAAAGCACCCCATCTACGGTAAGTTCGTGAAAAAGACTAAGAAATTTCACGCGCACGATGAAGACAACACTTGCAATGAAGGGGATACTGTTCGCATTATGGAAACACGTCCCACGAGTAAGACTAAACGTTGGAGATTAGTTGAAATTATCGAAAGAGCTAAGTAATTATGATACAACAAGAATCTAGACTTTTAGTTGCCGATAATAGTGGAGCCAAAGAAGTATTATGTATCCGTGTTCTAGGTGGAACCGGCAGACGTTATGCTGGTGTTGGTGACCGTATTGTGGTAACTGTGAAAAGTGCCGTACCTTCAAGTGATATGAAAAAAGGTACTGTAAGTAAGGCCGTAGTTGTACGCACCAAAAAAGAAGTCAGACGTCAGGATGGTTCTTACATCCGCTTTGATCAAAACGCATGTGTGTTATTGAACACTGCCGGTGAGATGAGAGGAACCCGTATTTTCGGACCTGTTGCCCGTGAGTTAAGGGACGGTTTTATGAAGATCGTGTCTTTGGCGCCTGAAGTACTTTAATCATCAAAGAGATTAGAACAATGGGTAAATTGCATATTAAAAAAGGCGATATAGTAATTGTTAATGCCGGTGTTGGCAAAGGCGAAGAAGGAAAAGTATTACAAGTTTTTCCAGATAAGCAAAGAGCCATCGTAGAAGGTGTTAACATGGTGAGTAAGCACACCAAGCCTAATGCTGAAAATCCGCAAGGCGGCATTATTAAAAAGGAAGCTCCCATCCATATTTCAAATCTGAATTTGAAGGATGCTTCAACTGGTAAACCAACTCGTATTGGTCGTCGGTTGAATGAAAACGGGAAATTAGTTCGTTTTTCTAAAAAGTCAGGGGAGGAGATTAAGTAATGAGTTATACACCTAGTATTCAAACACAGTATAGGGAACAAATTGTACCAAATTTGATGAAAGAATTTGGCTACAAGTCGATCATGCAAGTTCCTAAGTTGGAAAAAATCGTTATCAATCAAGGTTTGGGTTCAGCTGTTGCTGACAAAAAAATGATTGAAACTGCGATTAAGGAGTTAAGTACCATTACTGGTCAAAAAGCAGTTCCTACTCTTTCAAAGAAAGATATTTCGAACTTTAAGCTTCGTAAAAAAATGCCAATTGGGGTGCGTGTGACCTTACGTCGTGAGAACATGTATGAGTTTTTGGAGCGTTTGATTCGTGTGGCTTTGCCGCGGATTCGTGACTTCAAAGGCATTAACAGTAAGCTTGATGGACGTGGTAACTATACCTTAGGTATTGAAGAACAAATCATTTTTCCTGAATTAAATATCGATAGCATTAGCAAGATATTGGGTATGAATATTACCTTTGTGACTTCGGGAAAAACCGATGAGGAAGCTTTTGCTCTATTGAAAGAGTTTGGCTTACCATTTAAAAACGTTAAAAAGAACTAGTTATATGGCTAAGGAATCAATGAAGGCCCGTGAAGTAAAAAGGGCTAAACTGGTTGCCAAATATGCTGAAAAACGTGCCAGATTATTGGCTGAAGGAGATTACGTGGGCTTGCAAAAGCTTCCACGTAATGCTTCTCCTGTACGTATGCACAACCGTTGTAAAATTACCGGTCGTCCGAAAGGATACATGCGTCAGTTTGGTCTTTCAAGGATTCAATTCCGTGAAATGGCCTCAGCTGGTTTAATCCCAGGCATTAAAAAAGCAAGTTGGTAAGGAAGTGTTAAATATTGTCCCGTATAGCGGGATCAATTTAATCGTTATAAAATGACAGATCCAATAGCAGATTTCCTGACACGTATCAGGAACGCCATTCAGGCGGGTCATAGGGTTGTAGAGGCGCCTGCCTCCAACCTTAAAAAAGAGATGACCAAGATTCTCTTTGAAAAGGGGTACATTCTGAATTACAAATTCATGGATGATGATAAACAAGGTGTTATTAAGATTGCGTTGAAATATGATCCGCAGTCAAAAGTGCCTGCTATCAAAGCTCTGAAAAGAGTGAGTACTCCAGGTTTACGTTCTTATACAGGGTATCGTAATATTCCACGCGTACTTAACGGGTTGGGTATTGCCATTATGTCCACGTCTCGTGGCGTAATGACAGATAAAGAGGCTCGTACGCATAAGATCGGTGGTGAAGTATTGTGTTACATTTATTAATGAAGGAGGATAAATTATGTCAAGGATAGGAAAAGCACCCATCAGCATACCTTCAGGCGTGACTGTAACTGTAAAAGACAATACTGTAACCGTTAAAGGCCCTAAAGGGGAATTAACTCAGGAAGTGAACTCTGATATTACAGTAAAAGTAGAAGAGGGAGTTGTAACATTTGAGCGTCCTAGTGATGAGAAACCACATCGTTCAATGCATGGTTTATACCGTTCATTGGTAAATAACATGATAGTTGGTGTTTCTGAAGGATACAAAAAACAACTGGAATTAGTAGGAGTAGGTTATCGTGCCACTAACCAAGGTCAATTACTTGAGTTAGCGTTAGGTTTCTCTCACCCTATTCAATTATTGTTGCCTTCTGAGATTAAAGTAGAAGCTGTTACTGATAGAAAGAGCAATCCTATTATTACGCTTGAATCTGCAGATAAGCAATTGCTTGGTCAAGTATGTGCCAAGATTCGGTCGATGAGAAAGCCAGAGCCTTATAAAGGTAAAGGTGTTCGATTCAAAGGTGAAGAAGTTCGCCGTAAGGCCGGAAAATCTGCAAAAGTTTAATGTAATTTAAATTTAGGAGTTATGGCTTTTTCAAAAATAGAAAGAAGACGCAAAATTAAATTGCGCGTACGCAAGAATATCAGCGGAACAGCTGATTGTCCTCGTATGACAGTTTTTAGAAGCAACAAGCAGATTTCTGTACAATTGATTGATGATGTAACCGGAACAACTTTGGCCGCATCTTCATCAATGAATAAAGAAATTGCAGAGCAAACAGGAACAAAGAGTGAAATTGCAGCGATGGTTGGTAAAAGCATTGCTGAGGTTGCTACAAAGGCCGGTGTATCTGCAGTTGTATTCGACAGAAATGGATATCTGTATCATGGTAGAGTTAAACAATTAGCCGATGCCGCCAGAGAGGCCGGGCTTAAATTCTAACAACGATGGCTGGAAATAACAAGAGAATCAGAAACAATAACGATCTTGAATTGAAAGATCGCTTGGTTGCTATCAACAGGGTAACTAAAGTAACCAAAGGTGGTAGAACCTTTAGTTTTTCTGCCATTGTCGTGGTTGGAAATGAGAACGGCGTTGTTGGTTGGGGGCTTGGAAAAGCCGGTGAAGTAACCACTGCCATTGCTAAAGGTGTTGAAGCTGCTAAAAAGAATCTAGTTAAAGTACCAATTATCAATGGAACTATTCCTCACGAGCAATTAGCTCGTTTTGGAGGGGCTAGTGTATTTATGAAGCCTGCATCTCACGGTACCGGGGTTAAAGCTGGTGGTGCGATGCGTGCCGTTCTGGAAAGTGTTGGTGTAACTGACGTATTGGCGAAGTCCAAAGGATCTTCAAACTCACACAACTTGGTAAAAGCTACTATCGAAGCTTTAACTGAATTGCGTGATGCCCATACAGTAGCCCAACATAGGGGCGTGTCTATGGATAAAGTATTTAACGGATAAGGAGTAAACAAATGGCTAAAATTAAAGTCACTCAAATTAAGAGTAAAATTGGGGCTACCACCAGACAAAAAAATACGTTGGCAGCCCTAGGCCTGAGAAAAATGCAAGCTACCGTTGAGCACGAAGCCACCCCTCAGATTGAAGGAATGGTTGCTAAAGTATTGCATTTAGTAACAGTAGTAAGATAATTTGGTCAAACGAATTAGAGGAAATTATTATGAACTTGAATAACTTAAGACCTGCTAAAGGATCAACGAAATCCCAAAAGCGTATCGGTCGCGGACAAGGTTCAGGTCACGGTGGAACTTCCACACGTGGTCATAAAGGAGCCAAATCCAGATCCGGTTACTCCAGAAAATTTGGATTTGAGGGAGGTCAGATGCCTTTGCAGAGACGTGTTCCTAAATTCGGATTCAAGAATATTAACCGGATTGAATACAAAGCTATAAATATCGAGATGCTTCAAACTTTGGCTGAGAAAAAAGGCCTAAGTACGATCGATCCCGAGTCTTTGAAGGAAGCTGGTTTGGTAGGAAGAAATGACTTGGTAAAGATTTTGGGCAATGGAACTTTAACTTCTAAATTAGAAGTTAAGGCACATGCTTTCTCAAAATCGGCGATCGAAGCCATTGAAGCCGCTCAAGGAACCGCAGAAAAATTGTAATTGAATGAGACTATTCGAAACCATCCGCAACATCTGGAAAATTGAGGATTTGAAATCCCGAATCATTACAACGTTAGGTCTATTGTTGATTTATCGACTTGGGTCATTCGTTGTATTACCCGGGGTTGATCCGGAACAACTTGGTGCATTAAGTGAACAAACTAGTAAAGGGGTATTAGGCCTGTTAAATATGTTTTCAGGAGGAGCCTTTTCACAAGCGTCCATTTTTGCATTGGGTATTATGCCTTACATTTCTGCATCCATTGTGATTCAGTTGATGGGTATTGCTGTTCCGTACTTTCAACGGTTACAAAGGGAAGGGGAAAGTGGCCGCAGAAAGATCAATCAGATCACTCGTTATTTGACTGTTATTATTTTACTTGTGCAAGCGCCAGGATATCTTGCCAACTTAGCTAATACATCAGGGAATGCTATCATTCAAACTGGTTGGTCGTTTACTGTAGTAAGTACGATCATATTGGCTGCAGGATCCATGTTTGTCATGTGGTTAGGAGAAAAAATTACCGATAAGGGAATTGGTAATGGAATCTCTTTAATCATAATGATTGGTATTATTGCCAGGTTACCACATTCATTTTTCGCAGAATTTTTGTCAAGAATGGAAGCTTCAAGTGGAAGCGGTGGTTTAGTTATGTTACTCATCGAATTTGTTGTATTGTTCTTTGTTTTTGTTGGTACCATTCTTTTGGTTCAGGGTACTCGTCGTATACCTGTTCAATATGCTAAAAGAATTGTAGGTAATAAGCAATATGGCGGTGTTCGCCAGTACATTCCATTAAAAGTGAATGCTGCTGGTGTTATGCCTATCATTTTTGCGCAAGCAATCATGTTTATTCCTGTAACTTTTGCGGGGTTTGTAGACAGTGAAACCGCAACTGGTTTTGCTGCTATCTTTGCCGACTTTACAGGATGGGCTTATAATTTGATTTTTGCCCTATTGATTATTGCATTTACCTATTTTTATACAGCGATCACTATTAATCCTACTCAGATGGCTGAGGATATGAAGCGCAATGGTGGATTTATTCCAGGTATTAAACCGGGAAGAAAAACTGTTGAGTTTTTAGATTCTGTAATGTCGAAAATTACATTACCAGGATCGGTATTCTTAGCAATGGTTGCTATTTTGCCTTCTTTTGCCATGATGGCCGGAGTGGATCAAAGTTTTGCTCAGTTTTATGGTGGTACTTCACTTCTAATTTTAGTAGGTGTTGTATTGGATACTCTGCAGCAAATTGAGAGTCACTTATTAATGAGGCATTATGACGGATTGATGAAATCCGGTAGAATAATGGGACGATCGGCTGGTGGTGCTGCAGTTTATTAATTGAGGGAACAAATTTTTCATGATTTATTTAAAGACTGACGAAGAAATTGAATTAATGAGGATCAGCAACCTTTTGGTAGCTCGTGCTCATGGCGAAGTTGCAAAGGCTATTAAGCCAGGTGTTTCTACGTTAGAACTAGATAAAATTGCAGAGGCCTTCATTAGAGATAATGGAGGTACTCCTGCCTTTTTAAACTATCAGGGTTTTCCGAATACCTTATGTACTTCTGTTAATGAACATGTGGTTCATGGAATACCTAATACCAAGCCTTTACAAGAAGGTGATGTGGTGTCTGTTGATTGTGGTGTTTTACTAAATGGATTTTATGGAGATTCTGCCTATACATTTGAAGTAGGGGAAGTAGATCCTGAGATTCGCAAACTATTGCAAGCAACGAAAGAATCACTTTATAAAGGAATTGAACAAGCAGTTGAGAATAATCGCTTGGGAGATATTGGTCATGCTGTTCAAAGTTATACTGAGGACCTAGGGTATTCAGTCGTACGTGAGATGGTTGGTCATGGTATTGGTAAGAACTTACACGAAGCGCCGGAAGTACCTAATTATGGTAAGCGAGGAAATGGCATTAAATTGAAATCGGGTATGGTTTTGGCCATAGAGCCGATGATTAATTTGGGACGTCGTCAAATCGTACAGGAAAATGATGGATGGACCATCAGAACTGCTGATAAGAAGGTTTCTGCTCACTTTGAACACACTATTGCTGTGAGAAAAGGGGAAGCAGATATACTATCTAGTTTTAAATTTGTAGAAGAAGTATTAACTTTGCAGTCTGAAAAATAAAAAGTTATAATATTATGGCGAAACAACCCTCTATAGAACAAGACGGTACAATAATCGAAGCCCTGTCCAATGCCATGTTTCGTGTGGAATTGGAGAACGGACACGTCATTACAGCTCACATTTCAGGGAAAATGAGGATGCATTATATTAAGATCCTCCCCGGGGACAGGGTAAAAGTAGAGATGTCTCCGTATGATTTGACGAAAGGTAGAATATCATACAGATACAAATAATTTAGAAGACCGATCATGAAGGTTAGAGCATCTATAAAAAAGCGAAGTGCCGACTGCAAAATCGTAAAGCGGAAAGGGCGCTTATATGTGATTAATAAGAAGAATCCCAAGTTTAAACAACGTCAAGGATAAAATAAAGTATTATGGCTAGAATTGCTGGGGTTGATATACCCTCCAACAAACGAGGCGAAATTGCTTTGACTTATATCTACGGAGTAGGTCGCAGCCGTGCACAAGAAATTCTTAATGAAATTGGCGTTGACGTAAATGTCAAAGTTAAAGACTGGACGGATGAGCAAATTAAGGCTGTACGGGAGCAAATTTCGAACAATTATAAGATTGAAGGTGAATTGCGTTCAGAAGTACAGTTAAACATCAAGCGATTGATGGATATTGGTTGTTACCGTGGTATTCGTCACCGTGTGGGCTTACCATTACGTGGACAAGGTACCAAAAACAACGCTCGTACCCGAAAAGGTAAGAAGAAAACTGTTGCTAACAAAAAGAAAGCCACTAAATAATAAGTAAGATATGGCAAAGAAGTCAGGATCTCAAAAAAAGAGAGTCGTAAAAGTTGAGGCACAGGGACAAGCTCATATCCATTCGTCTTTTAACAACATCATCGTTTCATTGACCAATCAAAATGGTCAGGTGATTTCCTGGTCAAGTGCAGGTAAAATGGGATTTAGAGGTTCTAAAAAGAACACTCCTTATGCTGCACAAATGGCTGCCCAAGATTGTGGAAAAGTTGCATTTGACTTGGGGTTGAGAAAAGTGAAAGTATATGTAAAGGGACCTGGTAACGGTCGTGAATCAGCGATTCGTTCTATCCATTCAACAGGTATTGAAGTAACTGAAATTGTTGATGTTACTCCATTGCCACATAATGGTTGTCGTCCACCAAAACGAAGAAGAGTTTAATTACTCGACTAGTTATTAACCATAAGTTTTTGGTTGAAAATTTTGAATAATGACATGGTTATATGATTATTACCTCCTCTCTATAATCTAGCGGCTGCCATATTCATCATTTAAAATCAAAAATTTAAAATCAAAAATTTAGAAGAATGGCTAGATATATAGGTCCAAAAACTAGAATCGCCCGTAAATTCGGTGAAGCGATTTATGGCCCGGATAAGAACTTCGAAAGAAGAAACTTTCCTCCTGGGCAACATGGTGCAAATCGTCGTAGAAAGACAAGTGAATACGGTTTGCAGTTGAAAGAAAAGCAAAAGGCTAAATACACTTATGGTGTATTGGAAAAGCAATTCCGTAATTTATTTGCGAAAGCTTCACGTAGTAAGGGTATTACAGGTGAGGAATTGCTAGGTCTTTTAGAGTCTCGTTTGGATAACGTTGTTTATCGCTTGGGAATCGCTCCGACAAGAGCAGCTGCCAGACAGCTTGTATCTCACCGCCATATTACGGTAGATGGGGGTATAGTGAACATTGCATCATTTCAGGTAAAACCTGGTATGCTTGTTAGTGTTCGTGAAAAGTCAAAATCGTTGGAAGTAATTACATCATCGCTGACTAATACAAGTGTGCATAAGTATTCCTGGTTAGAATGGGATCAAAACACATTGACAGGTAAGTTTTTAACAATGCCTGAAAGAACGGATATTCCTGAAAATATCAAAGAACAGTTGATAGTTGAATTGTATTCTAAATAATTAATTCTTATGGCAATATTAGCATTCCAAAAACCAGACAAAGTTATCATGCTCGAAGCCGACGACAAATTCGGCAAATTCGAATTTCGTCCCTTAGAGCCAGGATATGGTATTACCGTTGGAAATGCCCTAAGAAGAATTTTGTTGTCCTCTTTAGAGGGGTATGCAATTACTACTGTCAAGATTGAAGGTGTGGATCATGAATTTTCCAGCGTTCCTGGAGTCATTAATGATGTCACTGAAATCGTTCTTAATCTTAAACAGGTTCGTTTTAATAAGCTTGTAGAAGATGCTGAGCAGGAAAAAGTAACTGTGAGCATTACAGGTAAAAATGAGTTTACTGCCGGTGATTTAAATCAATTCATGACAGGTTTCGAAGTGTTGAATCCTGAATTGGTAATTGCAAAGATGAATCCGGAAGTTAACCTGCAAATGGTTTTGACCATCAACAAAGGTAGAGGTTATGTACCAGCTGAGGAAAATAAGCCGGTTGAGGGTGAATTTGGGGTAATAGCCATTGATTCAATTTTTACACCAGTTCGTAACGTTAAATTCGCGGTTGAGAATTATCGTGTAGAGCAGAAAACGGATTACGAAAAATTAGTGTTGGAAATTGCGACTGATGGATCTATTCATCCGAAGGATGCCTTGAAAGAAGCAGCAAAAATTTTGATTTATCACTTCATGCTTTTCTCAGATGAAAAGATTACTCTTGATTCAGATGAAAAATTTGGAAATGAAGAGTTTGATGAAGAAGTTTTGCACATGCGTCAGCTTCTCAAAACCAAGTTAGTGGATATGGATTTATCAGTGCGTGCATTGAATTGTTTGAAAGCTGCCGATGTGGAAACACTTGGTGAGCTGGTAACTTTCAATCGCAACGATCTGTTGAAGTTCCGTAACTTTGGTAAGAAGTCTTTAACCGAGTTGGATGATCTCCTGCTGAACATGGGACTTACTTTTGGAATGGATACTCAGAAGTATAAATTAGACAAGGAATAAAAGCGATGAGACATAGAAAGAAATTTAATCATTTAGGTCGTAAAAAGGCACATCGTGAGGCGATGTTGTCTAATATGGCGGCTTCTTTGATTCTTCATAAAAGAATCAAAACAACGGTTGCTAAAGCCAAAGCTTTGCGCATCTATGTAGAGCCTCTTATTACCAAAACAAAAAGTTTGAATACGGTAGAGGAGAAAGTACACGCTCAAAGAACAGTATTTAGTTACCTTCAGAATAAATTCGCAGTAAAAGAACTTTTTACTGATGTAGCTGAAAAAGTAGCAGATCGTCCAGGTGGATATACGCGTATTTTGAAATTAGGAAACCGTATTGGTGATAATGCCGAAATGTGCTATATCGAGTTAGTAGATTACAATGAGAATATGCTTGAAGCTAAGAAACCAGCTGCAGGTGCTAAAAGAACTCGTCGTGGTCGTAGTAAATCAACTGCTAGTGCTGTTGAAACTCCAGCTAACAATACAGCTGAAAAAGCTGCCGATAATACTGAAGCAGACTCAAAAGAGTAAGCCTGTAAAAGAAAAGGAAAGACTATGCGTTTTTCCTTTTTCTTTTTGTTGAAGATAGGGGGGATAACAGCCATTGGCTTTATTCCTTTTTTTTTGAATTTCGATTATTACATAAATAGTTTCGATTATGGGACAAATTGCTAACATTCATGCTCGCGAAATTCTTGATTCTCGCGGCAATCCCACTGTAGAAGTGGAAGTAACATTAGAAAGTGGATTTGTAGGACGTGCTGCTGTACCATCAGGAGCCTCTACAGGTGAACACGAAGCTCTGGAATTACGTGATGGTGATAAAGGCCGTTACCTTGGTAAAGGTGTTTTGAAAGCTGTTGAAAACGTAAACGAAATCATCGCTCCTGCGTTAGTAGGAATGAGCACCTTGGAGCAAGTAGCCATCGACCACAAAATGTTGGAATTGGATGGTACTAAAACAAAAAGTAAATTGGGTGCAAATGCCATTTTAGGTGTTTCTTTGGCTGTAGCGCGCGCTGCTGCTGAGTTCCTGGGTATGCCATTATACCGCTATATTGGTGGTACTAATGCTAAAACATTACCTGTTCCAATGATGAATATCATTAACGGGGGGTCTCACTCAGATGCTACGATCGCCTTTCAAGAGTTCATGATCCGTCCGGTTGGTGCTAAAAGTTTCCGTGAAGGATTACGTATGGGTGCTGAGGTATTTCATGCTCTTTCAAAAGTATTAAAGGGTAAAGGTCTTTCGACTGCCGTTGGTGATGAAGGTGGTTTCGCTCCCATGTTAGGGGGTACTGAAGAAGCTATTGAGTGCATTCTTACAGCTATTAAAAATGCTGGTTATAAGGCTGGTCGTAAAGAAGATGGTGGAGATGTTTCAATTGCAATGGATTGTGCTTCATCAGAATTCTTTAAAGAAGGTGTATATGATTATGGCATCTTTGAACCAAATGGCGTTAAGCGTAGCTCTCAAGAGCAAGCTGCTTATATGGCTGAGTTAGTTGAGAAGTACCCGATTGACTCCATCGAAGATGGTATGGACGAAAATGATTGGGACGGATGGGTGGCATTAAATGCGGCTATAGGCGATAAGTGCCAGTTGGTAGGAGATGATTTGTTTGTAACTAATGTTGATTACTTGAAAAAAGGTATCGAATTAGGTGCAGCTAACTCTATTCTTATTAAAGTTAACCAAATTGGTACTTTAACTGAAACATTAAATGCTATTGAAATGGCGCATCGTGCTGGATATACTTCTGTAACTTCTCACCGTTCCGGTGAAACAGAAGATTCCACCATTGCTGATATTGCTGTTGCAACCAATAGTGGTCAAATTAAGACTGGTTCTTTGAGCCGTTCTGATCGTATGGCTAAATACAACCAATTGCTTCGTATCGAAGAGGAATTGGGAGAAGCCGCCGTATATGGTTATGAAAAAGTAACAAGAAAGTAATTTTTCTTTACTTTAATTTGAAGGGAATGCATTTATGTATTCCCTTTTTTTATGTAATTCATTCAATCCGTGATTGAAAACAAATTGTAGGGTGTGTCTGTTAAAAAGAAAAATATTTTTAGAGAAGTTATAGTTTAATTGCACATCATTGTACTATACATCAGCTTCACACATAAAGTTATAAATCTAAAGCTATGGATTACATAAAACAACGTCTCATTGAAATTGGCCGTCCTAAGGCGGAACTGGTTCGAAAACTTAATAAAGAATATGGAGAACAGACTATACAGGATGTGAAATTGAACCAGGTTTTATCTGGTATGAAAGGAGTTGTTTCTTTGTTAACCTGTACTTCTAAGTTAGATCCTGAGGAAGGGATTCGGTTTAGAGGCTATTCTATTCCTGAGTTACGTGAGAAGTTACCAAAAATAAATCCGGACGGCGAACCATTACCTGAGGGTCTTTTTTATCTGATGCTCACCGGAGAATTACCGTCAAAGGAAGACGTTAACTTTATTAGTCATCAATGGGTCCAAAGAGCACAAGGGATTCCTTCTCATGTTTATGATGTAATTAATGCTTTGCCTAAGGATGCCCACCCCATGATACAGTTTAATACTGCTATTCTAGCCATGTCCACGGAATCTCATTTTCGTAAGGCTTATTTGGCTGGAATGGATAAAAGAGATTATTGGGATCCTACTTATGAAGGGGTCATGGACTTGATTTCTCGTTTACCAGTTATTGCAGCCTATATTTATCGACGTGTATTTCACAACGAAACCTATATTGATATCAATCCCAACTTGGATTGGGCTGGTAACCTGGCCCATATGATGGGGTATGACAGTGAGGAAGTACGTCGTTTAATGCGGTTGTACATGGTTATTCATGCGGATCACGAAGGTGGTAATGTATCGGCTCACGCCACACACTTGGTTGGCTCAGCATTATCAAATCCCTATTATAGCTTCTCGGCCGGGATGAATGGCTTAGCCGGTCCCTTGCATGGCATGGCCAATCAGGATGTAATGCATTGGATTAATAAAATGTGTCGTGAAATTGGTGTAGAAAATCCTACTGAAGAGCAAATTAGGGCTTATGCTTTTGATACATTGGATAAAGGGCAAGTGATCCCAGGATATGGACATGCAGTATTGAGAAAAACGGATCCACGATTTACTGTTCAATTGGACTTCGCAAAAAAATATAAGCCCGACGCACAGCTGATTCAATTAGTGGATAAAATATATAAAGTAGTTCCAGATGTATTGGCCACAAAAGGTAAAATCAAGAATCCATGGCCCAATGTTGATGCCATCAGTGGATCCTTGTTGTCCAGTTATGGGATTACTGAATTTCCAATTTACACGGTGCTTTTTGGTGTTTCCAGAGCGTTGGGTGTGCTGACTCAATTGGTTTGGGATAGATTATACGGTTTGCCAATTGAACGTCCTAAATCCCAAAATTTAGAATGGTTCATGTCGAAAGTAAATTATAAGGAGTAACAAATAGTAAATAAAATTATCATAAAGGCAGCCTCAGCTGTCTTTTTTTTTCTTGTAGAATTATTGGGGTTTTAGATCGAAGTTAGTATATGAATGGGATTTTTAGGCGGAGCGGGTCTAAATGTTAGAATGACACGAAAAAGTTATAGATAAGCCTTATGATTCATTCCATGTCATTATACTTTTCTGAAAATAATTGCTTAATTTAAAACATCATTGGTTTTTTACTATTTTAGCATTCATGATGGAATGGGGATGTCTTTTTATGGAAAGAAAATATCAGGGTCGGTATTTCCTTTTGTTGTTGATTGCTTTCATGTTGATATGTGGAGGAGAGCAATGTTTTGCAGAGTTTGGGGGTGGAAGAACAAAGCAATTTTCCATTAATGAAGGATTATCCAACAGCCAGGTAACAGCTCTTTATCAAGATAGTCGTGGGTTTATTTGGGTCGGCACTACCGATGGGCTCAATCGCTACGATGGTTATGATTTTTCTGTTTTCCGTCATCATCCGATGGATACATCTACCATTGCAGGTAACTACATTCAGGCGATCACTGAATCATCAGATAATAATATTTGGGTGGGTACTCGAAACAGTGGAATTGCCATTTGGAATAAGAAAACAGGTACTTTTATTAATCTGGACAGTCAATCTGATGTTTTTAAAGATGTTCCGGAGAAAGGCGTATTCGGACTATTAGCCCTTGGGGATAACGTTTGGGTTAAAACCCGCAATTTTGTAATACGGATAAAGGATGATCTGAGTGATTATGAAATCTTTGGTCATTATTCAAGTGTTTATAAGGCGGGAATAAACGTATCTTATCCAATAGTTGCCGGCGATAATTGTCTGTGGGTGGGTTCTAAAGATGGGATTCATCATTTCGATTTGTCAACAAAATCTTTTAAGCGCTTTACACAGGCGGTCGAAACATCCAATAAAGAGATTACGGGGTTAATAAATGAAAATGATAGTTTACTTCTTGTAGGTACTTCAAGTGGGTTATGGCAATATGATTATGGTCAGGGACAAGGACGTCCTATTCCATCCCTGGATGATGGATCTAAAAATACAATGGTTAATTGTTTGTTGCGTGGTGAAAACAATCGCTTATTTATTGGCACTAGCAAAGGGATTATGATTTCAGATTTTCCTTATGTTAATTATAGGCCATTGGTTTTAGCAGGTGCTGTAACTGTAAATATAACGGAAGTTAGTAGTTTATTGTTAGATAGAAGTGGCATACTATGGGCAGGTACTAAGCATGATGGACTGATACAAATAGATCGGAAGCCTCCACGTTTTTCATCTATCTCAGAATTTTCAAATTTACCATATAGTTTAGATTCATATGATTTTGAATCCGTCTATGTGGATCAAGACAATACGATTTGGTTAGGCACTGACAAGCAAGGTGTGTACCGCATTGATCGTAAGCGTGATTTGCATAAGCAGTATCGAATCAACCCAGAGTATACAGATCTTTATGATCCTGCTGTTCTTTCCATATTAAAGGATCAAAATGGAAAAATGTGGTTTGGTACAACTGATGGCTTGTATTTCCTTAATCAAAACTGGAATTACCTGGAAGAGTTTGATTATACAGGAAGTCTTGAGTTCAAAACCCTGTTAAAAGAAAATCCGATTAATGATTTATTGGAAGATCAACTAGGGAATATTTGGATAGCCACTAAATTTGGTCTTTACCGGTTTAATGGTCGTGAAATAACAAGCTATTTTGCAGATGCTCAAAATCAGACCAGTCTTTGTCACGATGAAGTAAATACAATTTTTGAGGATTCCGATGGGTGGTTATGGATCGGCACGAATGATGGCATTAATGTTTATAATCCGGCCGAAGGTTTTTTCTTAAGAATTCGAAATACAGCTACAGAACCTCTTCAGATTAGCCATAATATCGTTCTTGCATTTGCTGAAGATAAAGACAATAAGGTGATAATTGGAACTCAATCGGGATTGTCTTATTATGATAAAAAAAATCGAAAGATTGGTTTTTGGGAGAATACTAACGAGTTGATGAAGAGCAAGGTTTATGCACTTGAAGTTGATTCCGTTAATCGAATTTGGATGAGCTCCGGACGAGGCATCACGAAACTGGAATTTGAAAAAGAAGGATTTAATTACAGCTTGAATGATGGGATCTCTAACTATAATCTAAATGTCGGGGCTTCCTGCAAAAACAAAGAGAATGAACTTTTTTTTGGCGGTGATAAAGGATTAACCATCATCAAATCGGATTCCAATCATGAAAATGGGTACCAGCCGCAAGTATTAGTGACCGCTTTGAAAGTATTTCGTAAAGGATTACTGGAGTATAGTTCTCAACACGATATGGATACTGTTGAAATTCGGTATAAACGGAATTCCATGATACGTATTGAGTTTGCTGCCATGGAATTTACTAACCCGCAGCGGAACAGCTTTAAAGTTTTTATCGATGGGTATGATGATGAAGAAAAGGTGACTCCAATCACTTATGATAATTTTATCAACATCTCCAATTTGAGTCCTGGGACATATACATTAAAAGTAAAAGGCGCTAATAGTGACTTTGTCTGGAGTGATAATTGGACCGAGCTTGTGATCAAAGTTGAGCCGCCGCTCTGGATGTCAAATTATGCGTATGCATTCTATATTATCTTTGTTATATTTTTGATTCAGATGCTGATTAATTATCGCATTCGTAATTATCGAAAGGCATATAAGGCTCTTCAGGATAAGGCATTGGATAAGAAGAAGATTGAGGCACAAAAGGAAGCCTTGTCAAAGATCAATCAAAGTTTGACAGATAGCATCAGTTATGCTAAGCGTATACAGGAAGCAATGATTCCATCGGAAGAGATGGTGAAAAATATCATTCCGGAATCTTTTGTGTATTTCCGGCCAAAGGATATAGTAAGTGGTGATTTTTACTGGATTTACCGCAATAAAAATAAAATTTTTGTGGCTGCTGTAGATTGTACCGGGCATGGTGTTCCGGGGGCATTTATGTCCATTATTGGATACGATTTATTGAAAAATATTGTGGAGATTCAAGGGAAAGAGTGTCCGGCCCGTATCATGGATCAGTTGAATAGAGAGATTGTTAATACCTTCAAGAAGAATGGAAATGAACGATCCATGAATAAACAGGAAGTTAATGATGGCATGGATATGGCTCTGATTGTTATTAATACGGATAGAGGGATCATGGAATTTGCTGGTGCTTATAATCCGCTTTATTTGATCCGTGATAACGAAATTATCACTTATAAAGGAGATCGCTTTCCCATTGGATATGTTGATGAGAATAACAAAACCCTATTTTCGAAACAGGAGGTCACCATCCGTAAAAATGATATTATCTACCTCTTTTCAGATGGATATGCCGACCAATTTGGTGGACCAGAGGGTAAAAAGTTCAAGTATCGTCGATTCCGCCATTTGCTCTTAAATATTCATAAATTACCCATCGAGGATCAAAAAGCTATCTTGCACCAAAAAATGGAAGAATGGATGGGATCTGAATATGAGCAAGTCGATGATATTCTTTTAATGGGAATGAAACTATAGAAATCCATTCCATATCTTAATACCTTCGTTCTGGATAAGGTACGTGAAATCTTATAGACCGTTCTCTCAGTATCAGATCAGAAGTAAAAAAGCGCCACTACTTGAGGAGTGACGCTACTTATTTTGAAAGCCAATTTAACTTAGCTTAAATGCTGCTTAATCTTTCGAATTAAATCCTCTGGTTGAAAGGGTTTACTAATGTAATCATCCATCCCCGAAGCCAGGCATTTTTCTTTGTCTTCCGGAAAAGCATTGGCTGTCACTGCAATAATAGGTGTGTGTGTGCCAGTACTTTTTTCAATTTCCCTGATCTTTTGAGTTGCCTTAAAACCATCCATGATGGGCATTTGAACATCCATCAGGATGAGATCATATTTCGCTTTTCCAAATTTATCCAACGCTTCTTTGCCATTGAAAGCAACTTCAATTTTATGGACTTCATTTTTAATGTAGAGAATAATAATTTGTTGGTTACTGAAGTTATCTTCAACCAAAAGAATGTTGGAATTGATGATATCCACCTTGGGTTTATAGTAACTTTCAGTTTGTTTGGCAGGTTCCTTGATATTTGAGATGGACTGACTTTTAGTACTCTCCTTAAAGCTGGCCGAAAACTCAAATATGGTATTGACTGAACCCGGAATGATATTTAGGGAATTTCCATCCATTTCAATGATTTTTTGAGTAATTCCCAGATCCAGGATGTTAATGTATTTCTTGGTATTCAGGCGAATAATTTCGGGTGAATAGAGCGATTCGTCCTTGGCAAGCTCCTCTTGTGGTAATGGAATAACTGTATTACTTAATATTTTAAAATTTAAGTTAATGATTCCGGGCATGCTTTCTTTTTTACTGACCTCAATCGTCACAGTTTTCAATTCTGCCTTGTTGTATTTTAATATGCTGTTGAGCAGATTTAGGAAAATTTGTTTGATTTTAATGCTATTACCAATCAGATTTGAGGGGATGTCTGCGGACAGGGAAAGGCTGAATTTTTTCTTTTCCTGACTATCCTGAAATAGTTTTATAGTGTTATTCAGCGTGCCATAGAGATTAAAACTAATCTCTTCTTCCGGAATCTGGCTAAAACTTGTTTTGGTCGCCGCCACCATGCTATTCACTACATTCACCAGGTTATTGGAAGAAGCATGAATAGTATTGATATAATCTCTTTGATCATCCGATAGCGGCGTTTTTTCAAGGATGTCTATTATACCGGTTATGTTACTTAAAGGGGTCCGTATTTGGTGCGACAGTTTTGAGATAAGTTCTTCCTGTGTTTTACTAAAATTTTGTGAATCCAGCATTAACCGTTCCTTGGATAAAACAATCTCTGAGAACACATGATAGAGCGCATAAGTAGTAACTAAAAAAATGAGGTAGAACAACGCGAAGGTTATCTTCTGCTCCAGATTATATGAGAATGCCCTTGGAATGTAATTGTTGAGAACAAACAATGAAAGTAGTAAAACACCCCAAAAAGCGAATGATAACTGGGAACCTTTTTTTTTGCCTAAAAGCGAAATGATAAATGGTGGAAATAGTGCAGTCCAAATAATGTTAAGACCTGATTTACCTCCAAAAATGACAAAAAATAAGAGGGTTAATAGCGAGAAGAAGACAAACGAATTTCGGACACCTTGTGAATGGGACTTCCGCCCGAGATATAGAAAATGAAAGGCAAAAATTAAGCTGAATCCCAGTAGTGGACCCGCGTAAAAAGGCTCATCGATAATCAGCGAATACATGCCTTCCAGGAAAACAATAATAAATAAAAAGAAGTTAATCAAATTACTAATAAGCACTTTGGTTTGATCTTCAATTTCAATTTTCTCCTCGCGAACATATATAAATAGGGAAAGAAACCTGTTCAGTAATTTCATAGTAAAAGCAGATTTTGAATCAATCTTTAAAATACAAAAAAAATCCTTTGACGTAAACTTAAATCTTTTCTTTCAGAAAAAAAATGTCATACAATGGGTTGTTTCGCTAATTATAAATGATACCTCTCTAAAATGAGGGTGTGTGAATGGTTGATTGCTTGTAATCTGATTCATAATTAGGAATTTAATGGCATGCGTAGATTGAATTTCAACTTTGTATTCAGTGGCTCGAATATTATCAGATTAGATAAGTAGTTTTTCGTATTTTGAAATAACTTTGCAATTAGCTAAAAAACCAAATTGAAAATAAATGGAGTTAGGCATTGATTGAAGTACTCATATGTCCCGCTAACAGGAAACGATATTTTCAATTAAAATAAAATGATCATGAAAAGGACTTTTGGATTATTAGTTGGCTTATTATTAATGAGCACGGCGATGAGCGCCAGAGAACATCTTCCTACCAAGGAAGATTATGATGCGTTTTTCAAGTCAAAAACGCTGGTCGTTATGGATCCCAATCCAATGAGCGATTTTAATTTCAAGATAAAGGAAGTGATGAAACATGTTTGGAATGTCACTGAATTTGAGTTCATCACCGATCAGGAGTTTGAGGAAAAAAAGAGCGATCCGTCGTATTCATTTTTGGTGTCTACCATTGTAACTTTTGATGCGGATAAAACTAAAGCGCGATATAACTTTTTGAGTCTTTTATTGGGCGAGGCTGATCGAGAAGTTAAGGAATTACCTGATTTGTGTTCCATCCCATTATCCTATTTACGAGTAGAGGATGATAGCTATGCCTATAAAATGGATGCGTTTATTCGCTTCATTCAGGATCATGTTAATTTGATGCATAAACAACCCGATTTAATCAAAGCCAACGTTTTTAAACACTACAATAAAAACGTTCAGAGCTTGAAGGACAAGACCTTATTGTTGGTAAAAGAAGATTTACCAAAAACACTAAATACACAGCAAAAAATACAGAAATATTATCCTTACGATCTGAAAATTGTATCGCAGGATGAAGTCATGAAAGCGATTGAAAGCAAAGATCCCAATGTGGTGTTCATGCACAAAGTTGGGCCGGAAGGGACAAAATATCATGCACGCTGTTATAAGATTTTGATTGGAGCCGGGGATTCTAAATTTTATTATTTCGACTACCATATGGTCAGTAAAAAGAATCCTGATGGCTTATTGGAGAGTGATTTAAAGAAAATGGGTTCGCGTTAACGCCTAAATTGTTAATTTAAACTATATATGTCAGACGATAAGAAAGTCATTTTTAGCATGGTGGGGGTTAGTAAAACGTTTCCTCCCCAAAAGAAGGTGCTGAATAATATTTATTTATCCTTTTTCTACGGTGCCAAAATCGGAATTATCGGACTCAATGGTTCCGGTAAGTCTACCCTATTGAAAATTATTGCCGGTGTAGAAAAGAATTTTGAAGGGGATGTCGTGTTTTCTCCCGGATATTCGGTAGGTTATCTGGAACAGGAGCCTCAATTGGATGAATCTAAAACGGTTCGCCAAGTTGTGGAAGAAGGCGTTCAAGAGGTTGTTGATGTACTCAAAGCTTACGAAGCCGTAAATGAGCGTTTTGGTGATCCGGAGGTGTTGGAAGATCCTGATAAGATGCAGGCATTAATGGATGAACAAGCGCAGTTGCAGGAAAAAATTGACCAGTACGATGCCTGGAATTTGGATACCAAGCTTGAACGGGCTATGGATGCCTTACGTTGTCCGCCTGAAGATCAAGTTGTGAAAGTACTATCCGGGGGGGAACGTCGTCGGGTAGCCTTGTGTCGTTTGTTACTTCAGGAGCCTGATATTTTGTTATTGGATGAGCCAACTAACCACCTGGATGCTGAATCAGTTCAATGGCTGGAGCAACACTTGCAGCAATATAAAGGAACTGTCATTGGTATTACCCACGACCGCTACTTCCTGGATAATGTGGCTGGCTGGATTCTGGAGTTAGATCGCGGAGAAGGGATTCCATGGCAGGGTAACTACTCTTCATGGTTAGATCAGAAGACCAAACGAATGGCAACGGAGGAAAAACAAGCTTCTAAGCGTCGGAAAACATTGGAGCGTGAGCTGGAATGGGTGCGCATGGCTCCCAAAGCGCGTCATGCCAAATCCAAAGCGCGTTTGAGTGCCTATGACAGCCTCATGAAAGAGGGTGTAAAGGAGAAGGAAGAGAAATTGGAAATTTTTATTCCCAATGGTCCTCGTTTAGGTGATAAAGTAATTGAAGCCCAGGATGTCGCGAAAGGATTTGAAGAGAAATTACTTTTCGAAGATCTGAATTTCGTCTTGCCAAAGAATGGCATTGTGGGGGTTATTGGTCCTAATGGTGCCGGTAAAACGACCCTTTTCCGCTTGATCATGGGATTGGAACAAGCCAATAGAGGAACGTTTGAAGTGGGTGAAACTGTAAAAGTAGCCTATGTTGACCAGTCACATGATGATATTATTCCTGGCAAAACGGTCTATGATGTCATTTCTCAAGGTGACGAGCTTATTAAAATGGGTGGTAAGGAAATCAATGCCCGTGCTTATTTGTCTCGTTTTAACTTTGCCGGTGCTGATCAACAGAAAAAATGTGAAGTTTTATCTGGTGGGGAGCGTAATCGCTTGCACCTGGCCATGGCTTTAAAGGAAGAAGGAAACGTGCTTCTGCTGGATGAACCGACCAACGACATTGATGTCAATACCCTTCGTGCTTTAGAGGAAGGTTTGGAAGATTTTGCTGGTTGTGCGGTGGTTATTTCTCACGACCGCTGGTTCCTGGATCGTGTGGCAACCCATATTCTTGCTTTCGAAGGAGAATCAAAAATTTATTATTTCGAAGGCTCTTATTCAGAATATGAAGAAAATAAGAAGAGGCGTCTGGGTGATACAACGCCTCATCGAATCAAGTACAAAAAGTTGATTAAAGACTAAGGTGCTTATTTAGCACAATTCGAATTGGGCAGCTTCCATAGGGAAGCTGTTCTTTTTTTGAGTGCCTTTATCTGCCAATGGTTGGTGTAAATAGTACATGGGCATCACCCCTTTCCCTTTGACTGTTCGGGCTGTCCGGCCAATGAACTTAAACTGATGCTCTAGATGTAATTTTAGTTTTTCAGAAACATTAATTTGCATCGGTTCACACAGCTCCTGAAAGCGCGAAGCCATATTTACGGTTTCGCCAAAAATATCAAAGGATAAATTGGTAGGGCTCACCGAGCTGCCCATTACATCTCCACAATACAATCCAATTTTTAATTCCCATTGAATGCTGTTGGTCAAATTTCGATGGGTGAGGTATTGGCGAATTTTAATGGCTGCTGATGCTGCCTGGTGGGCGGTATTATCCGGCGCATCAAACATGCCGCATACCGCCATGTAAGCATCTCCAATTGTTTTTATACGGGTGCATTGATGGGCTTCAATGATGCGGTCAAAGCCTGTAAAAAGGTCGTTTAGTTCCCGTAAAAGCAGGCGTGGGGCCAGTTCACTGGTTTTGGGTGTGAAATCAACCATGTCAACAAACAGAACAACTGTGTTTTTGTACAATCGTGGTGGAATAACCCCATGTTTTTTCAGTTGCGACAAGATGGGATTTGGCAAGATGGCATTTAGTATGGTTTCATTGCGATGATTTGCCAATTGTAACTTGTGGTGTTCGTTTTGTAGCTCGCGAAGCGTCTGTGATAAGGAAAGTGCTGATTGCACACGTGCCAGTATCTCAGTGGCTGGAATGGATCGCGAAAGAAAATTGATGGCTCCCGCCTTTAAGGCCATTGTCAGTTTTTCAGGATCTGAATCTGCCGAGAGCATAATGATGGGAATATCTTTGGTAAGATCGTTCTTTTTTAAGCGCTGAAGGACGGTTAATCCACTCATGCCCGATAGGTCCCAATCTGCGATAATTAAATCTGGCCGAAGACATAATGCCGATTTGCATGCTTCAATGCCGTTTTTAACGGATGTGGTTTTTAAATTCGGGATGTGGGGTGTTAGATTTTTTTCAAACCGATTACAGATGATTTCATCATCAACTGCAATTAATACTTTTCTTTCCATTGTTTGGTTCAGGTTAATTTGGGAACGTTAGCATATACGCGTAAAAAAAAGTTGGTTACTAAACCTTTGACCAAAAAGTAGCAATCCTTGATGAAGAGGCGTATTTTAGGAATTAAATAATTTTGAGTAAATTCATTTGCAATATGGCCTTCACCTAATTAGGTATCCTTTGAATATGATGGTAATGAAAGAATTTTTAAGGTGTTGAGGGCCGTTTGTTTAATTTTTTAGAGAAAAGTTTTATCCAAATCAATAAAGCCTAATTATATGAAATTAATAAATAGTAGTTTGCTGGATCAGCTGGTAATTGATGCTGAATGTAGCGATCGAAAGCGCAAGAATTACAACTTTCATCAGCACATGGAGGATACCTTGCACCGCATGTTAAATGCCATTCAACCTGGGAGCTATGTGAGGCCGCATAAACATGAGAATCCAGATAAACGAGAAGTTTTTCTGGTCTTAAAAGGACGATTATTGGTTGTTCTTTTTTCCGAAGAAGGGACCATTATTCAACACACAATTTTGGATCCGCGCGAAGGTAATTTTGGGATTGAAATCCCGCCTGGCTGCTACCACTCAGTTATTTCGCTGGAAGAAGGTACTGTGGCCTATGAAGTGAAAGACGGGCCCTATAACGTTACGGATGATAAAAATTTTGCGCCTTGGGCACCTGATGAATCTGAGAAAGAAAAGGCCCGACATTACATGGAGTGGTTACTAGCAGAATCTTTATAATCTTAATAATACTTAAATCCATGCCAATTAATCGCAGATGGGGAGCGTTAATGGCGTGGATTTGAACGATCTTTCAATCGTCATTTACTTTTTGGGTTCCCAAAAGCACCGTTTGGGGGAAACAATTTTTTCTTCAGCCTTTAATTCTTTCATAGCTTTTTCAACTTCTTTTTTGTCCAAACCACTTATCTCGGAAATTTCACCGGCTTTTAAAGGTTTTCCTGCTTGCGTTAGAGTTGCTAATACGGTTTCTGCTTGTGACATATGCGAACTGTTTTAATGGTTTCAGTACTACACTGCATAATTACTAAAATCCCTGCATTTGTCAAAAAACTATTCGCCAGCTGTTTGAAATAAATTGGTAACTTTGCGGCTGTTTTTGCTGAATATTACAAGATTTTTTAAGTCGGATCATTTCAATTTTACACTTTATGGCTCAAAAACCAGGCATTCCAAAAGGAACCAGAGATTTCTCACCGGTGGAAATGGTGAAGCGCAATTATATATTCGATACCGTTCGATCTGTTTTTCAAAAATATGGTTATCTACCCATTGAAACTCCGGCCATGGAAAATTTATCTACTTTGATGGGTAAATATGGGGAAGAAGGTGACAAGTTACTGTTTAAAATTCTGAATTCCGGTGATTATTTGAAAAAGGCAGATGAGCAGTTGTTGGCTGAGAAGCATTCCAATAAAGTAATGAGTCAGATCAGTGAGAAAGGGTTGCGTTATGATTTGACGGTGCCGTTTGCCCGGTTTGTGGTGCAGCATCAGAATGAGATTACATTCCCGTTTAAACGTTACCAAATACAGCCGGTATGGCGTGCCGACCGACCTCAGAAAGGGCGATACCGTGAATTTTTTCAGTGCGATGTGGATGTTGTAGGTAGTAATTCCCTACTGAATGAAGTAGAACTCATACAAATAGTGGATGAAGTGTACCACAAGCTGAACATCAATGTGGTATTGAAACTGAATAACCGGAAAGTATTGGCGGGTATTGCCGAAATATTAGGTGCAGCCGATAAAATTATTGATATCACGGTAGCCATTGACAAGCTGGACAAAATTGGTCTTGATAAGGTGAATGAAGAGCTGGTTGCTAAAGGCCTTTCTCAGGAAGCCATCGATACGTTGCAGCCCATCATTAATTTAAGTGGCACGAATGATGAAAAGTTAGTGCAGTTGAAGGCAGTATTGGCCAATTCCGAAGTAGGTATGAAAGGGATTGAGGAACTGGAAAAAGTATTTGTTTATTTAAAAGCCTTGAACCTGGATGTGGAAGTTGAATTGGATTTGACCCTGGCCAGGGGATTAAATTATTATACAGGCGCTATTTTCGAAGTGAAGGCCAAAGATGTGGCCATTGGAAGTATTACTGGTGGCGGGCGTTACGATGACCTGACCGGTATCTTTGGTCTGAAAGATGTATCCGGTGTGGGTATCTCATTTGGAGCTGATCGCATCTATGATGTGATGAACCAATTGGATCTGTTTCCAAAGAAAGATGGGGTGCGTACCCAGGCCTTGTTTATAAATTTTGGTGGTGAGGATGAGTTATATGCGCTTGAAGTATTGAAGGCGGTAAGAGCTGCCGGCATCAATTCAGAGTTATATCCCGATGACGCTAAAATGAAAAAGCAGATGAACTATGCCAATAAAAATGAAATTCCGTTTGTAATTTTGATTGGGGAGAAAGAACGACAAGAGCAGGTGGTGACCCTGAAAAATATGGAATCCGGCGAGCAGTCTTCGGTTAGTGTAGAAGAGTTGATAAAAATCATCCACATTATTTAAGGAAATATACGTATCATTGCGGGTGGAGTAACTTAATTACTTTACCCGCTTTTTTATGGGCCGAATTTTTAAAAATAGTACCTCTTACGACACTTCCTTTGGTGGAGACATCCGTTTCCCCTGAGTTACTTTATTATATTTTTTAGTGATTGGATCATTGTAGTGTGATGCTGCGACGGTGTGTTTTTTAACTCATCCGGCAGGATTGGTGCCTGCAATTGAACCGCGTGTATGTGTGAATGGAACAGTTGCTCACCAGATCAATTGTTTCCTAAATTGAAGTAACAATAAAACAATAATAGTCATGGGAAAAATCCATTACATCTCCCCTAAACCTCTCTCGTATGAAGTGATTGAGGCCATTTTAAATGAAAATTTCCAATTAGCACTTTCTGAGGAATCGGTGGAACTGATTCAGATTTGCAAAAAGTATCTGGATAATAAGGTGGCCAATCACGATGGGCCGGTTTATGGCATCAACACGGGTTTTGGTTCCTTGTGTAATATCTCCATTTCCAAGGATGAATTAAGCAAATTGCAGGAAAACCTGGTGATGAGTCATGCTTGTGGTGTGGGCCGTGAAGTGCCACGCGATGTGGTGAAATTAATGCTACTGCTTAAAATACATGCCTTGAGTTTGGGAAAATCCGGCGTGCAACTAAAGACCGTAAACCGCTTGATCGACTTCTTTAACAATGGGGTGTATCCCATCGTGTTTGAACAAGGATCGTTAGGGGCATCGGGTGATTTAGCGCCGTTAGCCCACTTGTTTTTACCATTGTTGGGGCATGGCGATGTGCATTACAAAGGCGAGTTACGCGAGGCTGCGGATGTATTGAAAGAAAATAATTGGGAGCCCATTAAGCTGGAAGCCAAAGAAGGTCTGGCTTTATTGAATGGGACTCAATTTATGAGTTCACATGCGGTTTATACCTTGCTGAAAGCCTTCCGTTTGTCTAAATATGCCGACATTATTGCAGCCACTTCATTGGATGCCTATGATGGTCGTATTGAGCCTTTCTTTCACCAATTACATGTTATCCGTCCGCATAAAGGGCAGTTGGAAACGGCCAAAAATGTGCGCACCATCCTTGAGGGCAGTGAATTGATTACCCGTACGAAAAAGCATGTTCAGGATCCCTATTCATTCCGTTGTGTACCCCAGGTGCATGGCGCCATTAAAGATGCCATTAACTATGTGGCCAGCGTTGTGTTAACCGAGATTAATTCCGTAACCGATAATCCCATTGTGTTTCCGGAAGATGATTTGATTTTGTCGGGTGGTAACTTTCACGGTGAGCCATTGGCCTTAGCCATGGACTTTTTATCCATCGCCATGAGTGAAATCGGGAGCATCTCGGAGCGTCGTACCTACCGTTTGATTTCCGGTGAGCGGGGATTGCCTGAATTCCTGGTAGCCGATCCGGGCTTGAACAGTGGTTTCATGATTCCGCAGTACGCAGCAGCCTCTATCGTGAGTTTGAACAAACAGATGGCGACTCCATCGTCGGTGGATAGTATTCCCTCTTCCAATGAGCAGGAAGACCATGTAAGTATGGGCGGAAATGCAGCCACTAAAGCCTTGAAAATTGCAGACAATGTGGAACGTGTATTGGCCATTGAGTTGTTCAATGCAGCGCAGGCCATTGATTTCCGCCGTCCGGCTAAAACATCGCCTTACCTGGAAAAATTCCTGGAACAATTCCGTGAGTATGTGAGCTTCGTAGACATAGACAAAATCATGTACAAAGAGATTGAGAAGAGTATCCAATTTTTGCAGGAAGGCCAGTTTGATGAATTTAAGTCCATCCAGGATTAAACGATCAATTGGTTTAAATCTGTATTGATAACAGATCAACACATAAAATAAGAAAAGGGGCATCCGCGATGATGCCCCTTTTGCTATTTTAAAAAAAATCCTTCGTGGTTCACTGGGAAACAGGCCGTAAAATGTTTACTGCTGCTTCTTATTTTCTTTCACGTGTTGTTTCCATTTTTTCAGGTTCTCTTTGCCAATGACTTCAGCCAGTTCCTTGTTCGTCTTTACTGAAATCTCACGCTTGCCATTCTTTAGGGCCTCTTTGTCTTCGCCAACTTTAGCTTTCAGTTCTTTTTGCTGTTTTAATTGATTCAATTGGATGGCATACACCTTTTGATAGGTAGTCTCATCGAAACCAAGAACTGTTTGCATTTCTTTTGATTTTACTTCAGCCCTTGCCTCCGGGGAGTTCTTCTTTTGGCCAAAGGCCGTCACTGTAATTAAAACAGTGAGCAGTACCAGCAGTAACTTTCTCATATAGTGAAATGATTAGTTTGAATTAGATGCTTTGTTTGCTCGGTCCGGTCTGTCAGCCCGGGGAGTGCGCTCTTTGGATGAGTTTCTGATTTGTTTCATCAGGTGATTTTTAAATTGCAATTCGGCCTGATAGAGTTTTAATACTTTATCAATGGGTAAAACCTTTTTAAATTGGGCATGGTAAGTTTCATCCAACCGGGCTTCTTCCATCCGGAAGGCAATGAGCTGATCGGCAACGGCTTCTTTTTGGCTATCCGTGGCATTTTCCCATTTTTGGCGCAGTTCGGCCATTACATCCCGTTTCTTTTTATTTAACGCTTCTTTTTGAGTTGTGAATTCATTGTAAACCGGCCAAAATACCTGGGCCTCATTGGGTGATAAATTCATTTTTTGAGTGAGAAAAGCAATTTTCTGGGAGCGTACATTCTCCAGCTTATCTTCCTTTTTAGTCTGGGCTTGCAGGCAGCTCACCGAGAGTATTAATGCAAAGATGATGGTGATTTGTTTCATGGTGATGGAATTTAAAAAAGAATTAAATCGTCAATGTCATCCGGCGAAATACCGGCTAATTCGTCTTCTGGTATTGCGTCTGTGGACATGGAAATATCTTCATTGACCACATAAGTGACCAGGTCATATTCGGTGAGCTCAAACAAGAGCGCCGGGAATAGCGCTTCCGTATCGGAAACCTGAGCCAATGGATCACGGGAGGTGGTGTAGGGATTGAACACGTTGTATACGATGGCAATCAGCGTAAACAATGCAGCCACAATGGCCCATGGTTTAATCATTTGAATAATCAATTGGCTGGTGGGCGTATCGTGCCGTTTCACCACTTGCTCCATGCGTTCATCAAAGGTTTCGAAATACCGGTCGGGTACTTTGAAGGGCTGGTTTCCCTTTAGAGGTTCAAATTGATGTAACAGCTTATCTTCTTCTTTCATGGTTTTTAATCTTGTGCGCTTTGTATTGGATGTGAGAAAAGTCAAAAGGTTTAATGGGGAGGTGCAAAAAAAAATGAGTCACTACTCGGTCAGCAGGGATTCAATTTTTTTCACGGCGTGATGATAAGAGGCTTTTAAGGAGCCAACAGTCACTTCCAGTATCTCGGCGATTTGGGTGTATTTCATCTCCTCAAAATATTTCATATTAAAGACGAGGCGTTGTCTTTCGGGCAGCTGCATCAGGCAGGCCTGTAGTTTTTGTTGAATCTCATGGCCCTCAAACCAGCTGTCATTTTCCAGTATTTGATGGGCCGGGAGGATGGGCGCATTGATCGTTTTAAGTTCTTTTTTTTGTTTGGCCTGTAAAAACGTGAGGGTCTCATTGGTGGCGATGCGATAGATCCATGTATACAAGGTCGCTTCCCCACGGAATTGATCCATGTGTTGCCACACCTTCAAGAAGGTATTCTGAAGTACGTCATCAGTGTCATCGTGCGAAATTACCATTTTCCGGATGTGCCAATACAGCCGTTCTTTATATTCTGACACCATCCGTTTGAATGCTTTTTCTTTCTCTTGCGGAATCAAATCTATAATTCCCTGATCCTCGCCCAGCTGTTTACTCATAGGGTTCTAAAAATACATGTTCATGCTTTGACTGCTTAAAGGTAGAAAGGTTTAAAGGATTGTGGGTAATAATGCTGCCATATTCTCTTTTTGTTAGGCAGCAGGGTGTGCCCGGATGGATGTATGGCCGTCCCGCTTGTTTTATAGCGCTACCCACCTATAATCCGGGGCTGCCCATTCAGAAATGTACCTTCCCCCTGTATATTTATAGACTGCCCCTGTATATTTAATGTGTCCCCACCGGGGGCGTGGTATCATATGCACCGGGGACTAATACATTATGACGGGGCAAGCTATACATATGCAGGGGGACTCTGTAAACAGAGGGTGGGGCTCTGCAAAACAATCGGGGTATTTCAATTATTAGAGTGGGCGCCTGTTGAATTGTGGATGGTTGGCGACCACCTTAAATGGGGCCGTGCTTTCGTTAGCAGGGCGTGTTTTGGAGTCTCTTTTTCAACTGTGGCGGACATTTCTACAGCTTAAACTATCAATGAGATAAAAAAATACCGTACTTTTGCACCTGATTTTTTTGAAAGCTAAATAGAAAGTATATATGGGTTTACAGTGCGGAATCGTGGGTTTACCAAATGTAGGTAAGTCAACATTGTTCAATTGTTTATCAAATGCCAGGGCACAATCGGCGAATTTTCCTTTTTGTACCATCGAACCAAACGTTGGTGTGATTACCGTGCCGGATGAGCGTTTGATTAAACTGGAAGAGTTGGTAAAACCGCAAAGGGTAGTGCCTACTACCGTGGAGATTGTAGATATTGCGGGCTTGGTAAAAGGAGCCAGCAAAGGGGAAGGATTAGGAAATAAATTCCTGGCTAACATCCGTGAGACAGATGCCATTATTCACGTTTTGCGTTGTTTCGATGATGAAAACGTAACACACGTAGATGGCAGTGTGAATCCGGTGCGCGACAAAGAGGTGATTGACATGGAGCTTCAGTTTAAAGATCTGGAGACCGTTGACGCACGTTTGCAGAAATCGGAAAAAGCGGCCAAAGCCTCCAAAGATCAAAATGCCAAACGGGTGGTCGAAGTACTGCACCGTTATAAGGCGGCTTTGGAGAGTGGTAAATCAGCCCGTACTGTGGAGTTGAATGAGCTGGAAGCAGAAGCGGTGAAGGATTTATTCCTGTTAACCAATAAGCCGGTGCTGTATGTGTGCAACGTGGATGAGAATTCGGTGTTGGAGGGCAATGAGCATGTGGAAGCCATAAAAGAGATGGTGAAGGATGAAAATGCCGAGGTGTTGGTGATTGCTGCCAAAACGGAATCGGAAATAGCCGAGTTGGAATCCTTCGAAGAGCGGCAGGAGTTTTTGGAAGACATGGGATTAACCGAATCCGGTGTGGCGAAATTGATTCGTTCGGCTTATAAGCTGTTGGAATTGCAAACTTACTTTACGGCCGGGGTGAAAGAAGTGCGTGCCTGGACCTATCACAAAGGTTATGTGGCCCCACAGGCAGCCGGAGTGATTCACTCGGATTTTGAGAAAGGATTCATTCGGGCGGAGGTGATTAAGTTTGATGATTTTGTGAAATATAAATCTGAATTGGCTTGTAAAGAAGCCGGTAAGATGAGTGTTGAAGGAAAAGAGTATGTGGTGCAGGATGGGGATATCATGCATTTCCGCTTTAATGTATAAGATCAGTTATAAGCCTGCGACGATTTATCTTCGCAGGTTTTTTTTTCTTCTCTGGGAAAATTCCTTCCCGTCTTGTATTACAGGTCTGCCTACCTGTTTTTGAAATACGCCTTAATAATTAAGTGCGCTTCTGCCGCATCCGTACTCCTGATCATCACTTGCACCCCTTCCGATTGGATGGGCTCATAAGCATAGGAGTTGAGGATTGTGTTTTTTAGGAAGCTTTCAATGGCAGCCTCTTTAAGCAGAGTCTTAATCATTTCAGCTTCCCATAACGTACCACAGAAGATTTCAATGATGGATGCGTTTGAATGGGCCATATTATCATTTAAAAAACGGGTTTACTTTTTGAGGTTGTATCGCGACAGTTGCCTTTGGGTAAGAGACAGTACATTTTAACAGTGTTAATGGATATCCCTTTGTCAATACCACTTTGCAGATGCAGGCAATTATGCGCCCGTGCGAAACGTGAATGTTCTTGGTAGATTCCTTCTATCTTCAACAGATGTCATGCAATTAACTTGACTTCTTCCCTATTCTATCCTAATATTGATTTTATAAGTGATATAAAGTTAGTAAATTGAATAGGCAAAAATGGTATAAGTCATGAGATTTATGATTTCATTTATCTGTATCGCTGTTTGTCTGATAACTCCTGTTGAATTGAGGAGTCAGTCAAATAGAGCTACGGGGGATAGCCTTGATATTTGGAGTTTATCGTTGGAAGAGGTCCTCAATTTAAAAGTGGTGGCCGCCCAAAAAACGGAGCGCAGTATCAACCATATTCCTGCCAGTGTGATTGTGATCACGCGCAAGGAGATTGAAAAATATGGATACCTCAATTTACAGGAAATTCTGAACCAGGTGCCTGGTTTATACTTGTGGAACGGGTACCACGTAAGAGGGCGGATCAATATAGGCATTCGGGGATATAGTAGCTCGGATAATGTGATTATCCTGGTCAACGGAGTGAATCAGGTGGAAGGGGTGTATAATGAGTATTTATTGACAAAAGTTGGAGTGCCGGTCGATGCCATCGATCGCATTGAAGTGGTCCGGGGGCCCATGTCGGTCATGTATGGAAGTGGGGCCTTCTTTGGGGTTATTAATATTATCACCAATGATATTACGGCGTCGTCTAAACATTCGGCATCGGTGCTGTATGGATCGGACCAGTTTCGGAGCGGCACTGTGCGGGCAGCCATTCATGCCAATGAAATGAACGTGGGATTGACGGCCTCCGGATTTAATACTAACGGGATGAACCGGCCGTATAAGGACATGATGAGTAATCCGGATCAGTTGACCAAGTGGGGCCTGACGCCCGAATCCACAACAGATGGGATGTTAAAAGACAAAGGTGCTTATTTTAACATGACCATGAAATACCGGGGTTTTACGGCAGACATGTCACATACCGAAAGCGAACGGGGGGGATTTTTGGTTCAGCCAACGGTTCAGTACTCGCCAACTAAACGCCATAGCTCTGACGTCATGGCATCCTATGAGCATGCGTTCACCGATAAGTTGCGACTCATGGGTAAATTTAGTTATCTAAACACAAATGCCTTGGCCTTTTATTTTTTAAATGAGAAAGACTCCTACATGTCCTTTGGCTATAATGCCGATGCCTATGAAGTGGAATTGCTCTCATTTATTAAACCTTCTGAAAAGCTGGATGTGACCTTTGGTCTCTTTCATCGCAATGTGTATTATGCCACCAATCCGGCAGAATTGTCGGCGGCCTGGGGACGTTCCTTTGCACTGCATTTAACCCGTTTGGCCATTGATTCGCGGATGATTGAGAATTCCCTGTTTACTCAGTTTGATTATGCTTTTTCAGATCAATTTCAAATCACGGGCGGGCTCCGGGCCCAACGGATGGAGCCCTATAAATACCAGGCTTCCGGGGGTGGTCCGTTTATTAGTGAAGGGCGTGAGTTACATACCGAAACTTACGAATTTAAAGACATGTATTTAATTCCAAGTTTATCTGTCATCTATTTATTGAATGAGAATCATATTTTTAAACTGCTGTATGGTGAGGCGATTCGAAATCCACCGTTGGGAATTATTGCCGATATCCTTTTTTCAACGGCTACCGATGAATCCTTTGATTATCCGCAATTGATACCGTCCAAAATAAGGACTTATGAACTTAACTATAATGGTCTGATTGGGTCTAAATTGTCCTTGCACTTTAGTGGTTTTCGCAATGAGTTGAAAAATCTGATTTCTCAATATTTTATTACGCTGGATGATAATTCAACGGTTTATTATTCCTCCAATAGAGGTGAAATATTAACCCATGGGGTGGAGGCTTCGTTGAGTTTCTACCCAATTAAAAACGTCAATTTGAGCATCAGTGGAACCTATCAAAACTCAGAAGATGTGACCGCTGGGATTAACAATGTGGATGTGGCTTATTCACCTGATTTTTTAGGTTATTTTAAACTGTCCTATTCATTTTTAAGGCACTATTCGGTATTTGTTCGTGGCCGCTATGTATCATCCATGCAAACGGAATATGATTATGAGAAAGAAGCGCGCTTAGGAAAAGAGACCCCACCCTATACTGAAATCAGCTCTGGTTTTATAATCAAAGATATGCTGGCCAAAGGGCTTCAGTTCAATTTGAATGTCACCAATGTTACCGGTCGGGATATTTACCATCCGGTTACCACCTTAAATCAATTTGCCGATGAAGGCTTATTGGATTTTTCGAGACGATTTTTTTTCGGGATAAAATATGAATTTTAGCAACTATCCAATTAGAGGTCAATCACCGTGGGTTTATGATTTGTTCAGGATCGTTTTGATGATCCTGCTGCTAAATTATGTGCCTCCTTTAAAAGCACAAGTTTCACCCCAGGAAATTAAAGCGTCCCTTATCATTCATTTTTGTGAAAATGTGGAGTGGCCCCGGCCCATTAAAGGCGAGTTCATTATCGGTTGTTATGCCGATGATGAAGCTGTATATAAAGTATTGACTAAAGCCACTAAGATTGTTAAAGTACAGGGAAAATCCATTTCGGTGAGACGGATTAAATCGGAAGCTGAAATAGCAGGATGCCAGGCCTTGTATTATAATATTAACGATCCCGACGACTTGATCGATTTATTTAAGGTGGTTCGGGAAAACAACATCTTATTAATCACTGATAATTATGAGGACCAGTTGTTCGTGATGATAAATATTGTTGATGAAGAAGACAAAGTTGCTTTTAAGGTCAATATGTCCAATCTGATGTTAGCAGGATTTGATGTGAAACCCAACATATTATTGAATGGGGGAGGTGTGGTTGATATCAAAAAAGCCTATGAGCGCTTTGAACAGCAATTAAAGGAAAGTAGGGAACAATTTAGTCGTACCACCGAGGAACTGGCTCGAAAAGAATCCCTGCTTCTGGAAAAGGATGACATTATTCAGCAGAAAGAAGCCGAAATTAATCAATACAAAAACGATATTAATTCCTATACCCAGGCTCTGAAGGCTTTGAATATTCAGATTTTATTGGAACAAGGCCTGTTGGATCAGAAAACCGGGGAATTGCGCATTAAGGATGAAGAGTTACGTGTTATTTACGCTGATATTGATACTAAATTAAATGAACTGGCTGAGCTTCGACGAAGCATTGACATTCTTAAATTTGAATCGGACACCTTAAAAACAGAAATTGGTCAAAAAAATGTGGTATTGAGTCAACAGCAGCAATCTCTCTCTAGCCAAAGACGTTATTTATATTTGTTAGTGGGATTAGCTTCTGCTCTGCTTTTAGCGGCCTTTGCCTTGTCGCGTTTATTTTTGCTGAAAAGGAAACACAATCGGGAACTGGAAGAAAAGGTTAACATCCGGACCAGAGAGTTGCAGATAAAAAGTGAACAATATTTGTCGCTGTTTAATTTGGCTCCGGTTCCAATATGGGAAGTTGATTTTACACGGGTGAAAGCTTTTATTGATTCGAAAAATTTTAAAACAGAAATGGACTATGATCGTTTTGTCCGTTCAAATCCTGAATTTACCATTGCCTGTTTCCGTGAAATTGTGTTTATAAACCTCAATAGTGCTTCCCTTGAGTTGTATCAGGTTCAGACGGTGGAGGAGCTGGCTGAATTTTATGAGGAGCTTTTTAATGGCGGTGCCCTATCCGGACTCGAGAATGAGTTTAAAGCTTTATATCTCAATAAAACAAGAAGTAGTTATGAAGCGGTGCGTTTTGATAAAAGGAAAAGGCGGCTCGATGTGCTCATTACTTGGCTGGATGTATCCACTAATAACGAAGTCTATTCACGTGTTTTATTAACAATGACTGATGTGACGCGGCTGCGAAAAATTGAATCAGAATTACGCAAACATCAGGAGAATCTGGAAGAGTTGGTTAAAGAACGCACCGATGAAATTGGTACATTAAATGAAGAATTGAGGGTGCAGAACGAGCAGCTTTTTGATACCAATGAAGAACTTAAGACCACCAATGAAAAATTGACTGAACAAAAAATGGAGCTGGATATAGCTCTGGCCGAACTGAAACAGGCACAAATGCAAATGGTGCAGTCGGAAAAACTGGCTTCGTTGGGGATATTAACAGCTGGTATTGCACATGAAATTAATAATCCGCTTAATTTTATTCAATCGGGACTCTATGCACTTGAGCAATCCATTGATGATGGAGCACTTCAAAAGGAGTTGTTTATTGAGATTCAATCCATCATTGAGAAAATGAATATTGGGGTGCAGCGCTCTTCTGCAATTGTGAAAAGTCTCAATATGTTTAGCCGGAAAGATTCTCATGTGATCCGGGAATGTAATATTCATGAAATCATCAACAATACACTGTTGATACTTAATCATGAAATAAAGGGAAAATGTAAAGTGCAGAAGCATTTTACTCAAAAGCAGTTTGTTTTGGAAGGGAATGACGAAAACCTGCACCAGGTTTTTTTGAATATCATCATGAATTCCGTTCAGGCAATTCAAAAGGAGGGTGAATTGAGTATTACAACGGATGTGATAAATGATACTAAATTGGAAATAAAAATATCGGATACCGGAAAAGGGATTAGCAAAGAAATCCTGGATCGGATTTATGATCCGTTTTTTACTACTAAAGAACCGGGTCAAGGTGTTGGCATGGGATTATCCATTGTTTATAAAATAGTAAATGAACATCAAGGTTCGATTCAGTATTTTTCAGAACTAAATCAGGGAACAGATGTTATTATAACATTACCCATTAATAAAAAAATTGGCTAAATGGACGTGCTACCCAAAATACTATATGTAGATGATGAAGAGATTAATTTGACTTTATTTCAATTAACTTTTAAGAGATCATTTGACGTATTAATTGCTAATTCTGGGCAGGGGGGGTTAGAACTTCTTGAGAAAAACGACGACATCCGATTTGTAATTAGTGATATGAAGATGCCGGGTATGGATGGTCTTGAGTTTATTCAAAAAGTTAAAAGTCAAAGTAGTCAATTGCCTTGTATTATATTGTCGGGTTATGACCGGAATGACCGCATTGATTCAGCATTAGAAGCTGAGCTAATTAAGGATTATGTCATGAAACCTTTCAATAAAGAGCAATTGCATCACCTGTTAGATAAATATATTTCTCACTAATTGGTTTCAATATAAATGGTGTGGTCAGGATGGTGGATTTTGTGTTGGTAGTGTAAACCAAAATTTACTGCCTCTTCCCGGTTCGCTCTGCACTTCAATTGTGCCGCCATGTTTTTCTATGAATTCGTTGCATAAAATTAATCCCAGACCTGTGCCAAGTTCATTTTCGGTGCCAGGCATTGAACTTTTTTCGTCGGTATTAAAAAGTCCTTGAAGGATTTTGGGACTCATGCCGATGCCGTTATCAAGGATAGTGATGCTAATTGTATCTTTATTTTTTGCACCAGTAATGGTTATTTGACCCTGTGGGTTGGTGAATTTTATCGCATTGGTTAATAAATTTCGGACCACTGTGTGAATCATGTTTTTGTCAGCGTATGCTTCCAATAAATTTGGGATCTGTAGGTCGATGCAAATCTTTTTGGCTTCCGCATGGTGACTGCACAGTGTAATTGTATCTCCAATTAGTTGGTCAATAAAGAAGACTTGTGGATCATATTTGATGGCTCCGGTTTGAGCCCTTGACCATTCCAATAAATTTTCCAATAGTCGGTATGCATTTTTACCAGAGGCATGAATCGCATGCGCAAATTCGCTTATTTTAGTATTTGTGGAATTGTGTAGTTCGCCCAAAAGAAGTTTCGAGAAACCAATAATCGAGTTGAATGGATTCTTTAAATCATGGGCAATAATGGAGAAGAATTTGTCTTTCGTAGCATTGGCGATACGAAGTTGTTGTTCCGATTTCTTTAATTTGATTTCAGCTCTTTTTCGTGTTGTTATATCTTTGGAAATACAAAGTACTGTTATCACATTGCCCGAATGGTCTTTTTGGGGCGTGATGGTGGTAATGTAATAGGAATCACCATCCGGGGTTGGAACCCGTACTTCAAAAACTTCCTTTTGGCCGGATTCGAATGCTTTTTTTAGGACGCTATATCGTTTGTCGGCTTCTTCTTTATCGAATACATCCCATATGGTTCTTCCAATGATGAAGTCCTGCTTTTTCCCCACACCCTGAGCGAATCGTTTATTCACATAATTGTATTGTCCACCTGCTGAAAATGAAAAAATCGGATCACTTGAATCATCAATGAGTAATCGGTATTTTTCCTCATTGACTTTTAATTTTTCGTTTTCCAGCTCAAGTTTCTTAATTTTATTGAGTAGGTGGCGATGTTCAACTTCACTTATTTCCATGACAATTTTTCCATGATTTCATTGAGCAATTACTACTACTTGAAATGTTTGTTCAATCTCGTTAATGTTTTCCCATAAACCGTTAGCAACCAAGAGTAAGTGTTGTTGGGTTATTAAATTTATTCAAGTATATCGCGTGCAAAAATAAGGAAAAGAACACTGATGAGAGATAAAAAGAAGTTTTTGTAATCTATTTGAATCAGAAATGATCAGGTACGTCTTGTAGAGCCTTATTCAATACGACCTTCGAGCACTAACATGTTTAATTTTTCTACGCCTGGAAATGAATTGGAGATACTGTCATATGCTGGTTGGCCTATCCCCAATGCGACATAGTAATTACTTTCCCATTCTACTTTGGATAGAAATCGTTGGTTGGCACTTTCGTCGATTTCGCCATTGGTTGTCTTATCGAATTTTTCCTGAACGGGCCATGTGACATTGTTTTCGCTTTCGCCTTGTCCAAAACTCAATTGGTAATGGTAAAAAGTCTTGCCTGAAATGTGGGTGTTATAAATGCTGTCGATCTTAAACCATAATTCGGTTTTTCCCACACGATAAGGTTGATGAAGCCGGTAGAATATTCCATTATGGGCTTTCCATAAATTCAGATGGCGATTCATTTCTAAAGTGATGTACCCTAACTTGGAGCTGTCCGCTCCGGTTAACCATTTTTGCGCGTCATGACTATCTTTGAAGACTTTTAATTTATGGTTTATATCTGCGTGGATTTCACCAAGCATCCTGTCTTCGGCCTTTACAAAGTGGCGCCCGTTTTCCTCATATAATTTAAAGCTAATCGATTTATCACTTTTCAGTTTATCAATAGCGGATGCAAGTGTTATTTGATTTTGGTCGGCAGGGATTTGTTGAGTGTTGACCAAGTAGACCAAGGCACCTACCATTACAACAATGATTACGACAATAATGACACCTTCCACAGATATCATATCACCAATTTTCGCTTTGCCCTGTCCGTGAATCACATCTTGCCTGAAACTCTTACTGAATATAAAGGCTGAGACAATGGCTAACAGAACTGCGCCAATGATAATGACACCTAAAAGAGTTAAGTTCATAGAATTTGGTTTCTGTAAATATAATTAAAAAGTTTATTGTGAAGCATAAGGCAATTTAATTCGATGTGGCTACGTGTTCGCCTTCAAATAAGCCATGCTTTTCTGTCATAAAATTTATGACATTTTACGAAGGAGACTGGTTATTGGTGGAGTTGAATCATTCCAAATGCTTAGTTTGATATTAAAAAATGTTAATATGTTTCTAAATAGGTAGGGGTTTGCGTATTTGAAATGAATGAACGGTAATGGGTTATGAAAAGCTAATAAAAAGCAAGTATAAAGGCCTAATAAATGTTTACATATTAATATAACCTTCTAGTATTTGTGTCGTAGAATTGCGGTCAATGTAGGATTTATAGACTTTTCAGGAGAAGTCTTTCGTGAATAGTGTTATTATAATAGAACTTTTTAATGGAAAACATAAAGCGTAAAAAACTGTCAGGAATTATCATTAGAAATTCCATATTAATTTTTATAAGTTCAATCTTGCTTATATTAAGTGTTGTCTTCTACTTCTTTCAAAAAGAAGTCATGTATAGTAGCATGATTTATGGCGACTTGTCAATGGAAAATGAGGCGCTTAAGATTGAGGATTATATTTCAGACCATTATCAATTTGTGGAGGATTTTTCACATACCATTTTATTTTATCTCCAGTCAAATGAAAAGAATCATCAGGTAGATCGGGATTATATCGTTCGTTATTTAGAGGGTTTGTTAGCCCAGAATGAGGAGGTAATGGCTGTTTGTGTGGGTTTTGAGCCTCAGTGTTTTGATGGAAAAGATGATCTTTTTAAGGATGCGCCTTATCATGATCAATCAGGACGTTTTCTTCCATATGTCAATCGACATGAAACTACTGTTTTATATGGTTATGAGACCATGCTGTATTATCAGACACCTAAGAAAACTTTAAAATCTATTGTGACGGATCCATATAAATATGAAATCAATGGGAAGGAACATGATATCATCACCATCAGTTTTCCCCTTATTTTGAATAATAAGTTTGTGGGGATAGCAGCATGTGATTTAGATATTAAAATGTTATATCAAAAAAGTAGCGAAGCAAGTACTTATGAGGGGAATTCATCAGTGGCCTTGGTGGATAGCAAAGGTCATTACCTCACTCACAATAAGAATAGTGATTTGATTGGCAAATCATTGGAGCTGGATTGTCCTGATTATGAACTGCGATTACAACGCCTTCAAAATGGAGATATGGATAACTGGTTTGAAGGAATGGTAGGGTGTATTACACATCCCATTCATCTGAATGAGCATCAAACGCCCTGGCAAATGCAATCAAAAGTTCATGCCAAATATGTATTTGCTAATGTAATTACGGCTATCTACTGGATGGTACCTATTATTCTGATTGGGATATTACTTTACATCGTATTAATGCGTAGCCTTATCAATCGTAATGTGAAACCATTAATGCAATTAAGTGACGTGAGTCAGAAAATCGCTGAAGGGGATTTGACACAGGTTATTTCCGTAGAGGCAAAAACCGAAGTGGGTATTCTGGCGGATAGTTTCAAAATGATGGTTGAGAAACTGCATTTTTTCATAAAAGAAATTCAGGTAGGAAGTGAAATGATTACCAATGCCTCTCAGCAATTGAGCAGCAGTAGTCAAGCCCTCAGTTCATCGAGTACAGAGCAGGCTAGTGTGGGTGAGCAGGTGAGCAGTAACATGGAAGAAATGGCAGCCAGTGTGCAGCAAAATACCGCCAAGAGTCAGGAAGTGAGTTTAGCAAGTAAGGTGATTGTAAGATACATAAATGAGTTGCATGAAAATGCCAAGTTGGCCAACGTGGCCCAGGAGGAAGTAGCTGATTTAATTAAGGAAATCAATATTATTGCAAAAAACATTAAGATGCTGTCCTTAAATGCTGCTGTAGAAGCGGCCCGGGCTGGTGAACATGGGAAGGGGTTTGCTGTCGTGGCACGTGAGGTTCAAAAGTTAAGTGAGAATACAGGTAATTCGACGCAAAAAATTACCGATAAAATTAAGCAAAGTAGCCTACTAACCAACAAGTCCGGTCAGGCAGTGGATGAAATAGTGCCGCTTTTAAATACACTGAATGCGGAGATTGAGGATGTCAATTTGGCCTCTTTGGAGCAGGCTCAGAACATTGTTCAAGTTACACAGGCTACTCAGGTTTTTAATGCAACCACACAAGCCAATGCGGCTTCAACTGAAGAATTAGCAAGTACTGCTGAAGAGTTAAGTAACCAAGCAGAACGTTTAATGGAGTCAGCCAAATTATTTAAAATCTAAAAATTAAAATTGTTGGTTCATTGCCTTGACAAAAGTGGATTTATGTCCTATCATTCGTGAAATTTAACACCGAAGATGCAATGAACCAACAATCGGAAATACCCGAAACAGGTTGCTGTCCTAAATTTGATCCTACTGTTTGGGATGAGCATATGGTTGAATGGGATAATAAGCGATTTATAAAAGATCAGGTGCTGACATTGTTTTACATGCCAGTCAATTTTGGACTTGTAATGCAACGCTTAGACAAAATGGTCCGAAAGGCTGATGCCATCATACCGGACTATTTATGTCTTTCGGATCATACGTCCAAATGGAATATGGATGTTTATCTGGCAGTAGATCGGGACGTGCCTGAAGCTAATAACATCACTTTAAGCGGAAAGTATGTGAGTAAAGTATATGAAGGACCATATAAGGATACGGATAAGTGGAGTGGTGATTTTGATGCTTTTGTAATGGAAAAAGGATTGGTTGTTAATAAGTGCTACATGTGGTATACAACTTGTCCTAAGTGTGCTAAAGTTTATGGGAAAAACTATGTAGTAATTGTGGCTGATATTGCCTAGTTCAGGATCATTGTTGAATTTCGGTAAACTTAAAAAAAGTCAATTTTGGGTTAATGAATGTTAATCAGTAACATGGAATCTTATTGGAACATTAAATTTGCTGCTTTAATAGTAAGGAGGAGTAAGATGTTTAAGAAGGATCAGGATATAACTGTTAAGTTAAAACGTAAGATATTTATATATTCCGTTATTGAAATTGCATTGATAGTAACGCTTTTAGCTTTTATCATGGTACTAATAATGATTTTCATGAATTAGATAAAAAGTAAAAAGGGCGATTCGATACTTTACTACTCAATATACAAGATTAGCTTTTTTTCTGCCAACAATTTTCCATCCATCCAGGTTGAAAGGGTCCAGGTACCTTCTTTGTCTTCGTAGGGTTCCCAAACGGTATCTCCTAGAAAGAAATCGTAATTATTGCTGTTAATGTAATATTCACCTTCAAAAGGAGGAGCCAGCTGGCCTTTGTCGTCGTTAAATGGAGGATGATCAATGCAGAAATCCAGTTTTTTCCCCTTGGCACCAGTGATTTTCAGAATGTATCCAAATTCAATGTCCGGTTGAACCGGAATGCGGTCGGTGATGTCCAATAAGCGCGGTAAGGCTTTCGAAGTACGCTCCCAGCGACTGTATATCCCATAACTGTATAATTCCCAGGTTATCTTCTTTTTGGCCAAGATTCAGGTGTTAATTTTTGTGTTCAGTAAATGATTTTTCTTTTCTATGTCCATTAGTTTTCCAGCGCATATCGTACCTGATCTAACATAATGGGGATGTCCGCTGAATCAATGCCTTGTGCTTTCAGGTAAGTGATGTCTTCATTAAATGTTTCCATGAATTCTTCGATGGAATGATCGGGTTGTCGGATGCTTTTTTGGTAATAAGAAAGGGCCTCTTTGCGGTCTTTTTTACACCAGAGTACATGTCCCAGGTTCATCAAATCGTGTTTATTTTTTTCCGCCACCAGTAATTTGTGATAGTACTTTTCAGCCTGGTCAAATTTTCCCAGAATAAATGAACACCAGGCAATGGGGCGCCATGCTTTCTTATGAGCCGGATCGAGGTATTCCACTTTGAAATAATACTTCAGGGCTTGTTCAAAATCTTTTACTTCCAATAAGCAATGGCCAATAGAGGCTTGGGTATGTAGATTGTCGGGGGCCAGACTTTCCGCTTCTTTATAGAATTGCAAAGCTTTATCCATGTTTTTCAGGTGGTGGTAGCAAAGGGCAATTTTTTTCTTAATCCAGGTGCTTTGGGCATCTATCAAGTCAGCTTGAAGGTAGAAGTTTAGTGCTGACTCATAATTCTCAAGATGCTGATGGGCATAGGCAATTTTTTGGATGATCTCTTTTGATCCAGGCTGTTTGGAATGTATCAGGTGGAAGATTTCCAAGGCATCTTCAAAGTAGTTCTTCTTAAAATAATACTCCCCAATTTCCCGCAAGGAAGAGTGGTCGGCCAGACTTTGCTTGAAGAACCATTTATTATGGAAGTCCATTCGTTGGTTAAAGAAATCTTCAAATTGATGTTTGTAAGGATGCACCCGCAGTAAGCGATACAGATCCTGGATGAATTGGTTAGAAATAACCAGTTTTTGTTGGTGGGCTTGCAGGGCTTTTTCGTCTTTCTCAATGTCGGCCATCTGTTGTAATTCGGCAGAAAACATTTGCCCCATCAGGTCCTTTTGCATGGCTGGCATGTGTGGTACACTCAGGATGAGTGAGAATTTATCCGAATTGCAGAGGAAGCGTGATTCACTTAAACTTTCTAGCAGGGATGTATTCTTAAAAACATCATCTTCATGTTCCAGCGCTTTGTTAACAGCCGGATGGGAGGGGTAAAAAGGGATCAGCCAATTGGGAATCTGGTTGAAAAACGAAAAGTGCTTGAGCATTTTGAAAGTTGATAAGAACACATCGGCTCCTTCCAGTTGCCATTGGGTGAGTTCTTCCAGTTTGCTCATCAGGGTGGGTGAATCTTTGAAAAAATCCTCCCATTCTGGGTTTTTGTCTTCATGCATTCCTTCACCCAGCAGGTTTTCCAAATCCAGCTTGTCTTTTAATTTGGGATGCATTTTCACTACTTCGGGTAAAATCTCATCATTTAATTTTTGTGAGATGCGTTCTGTTTCCCGCGTTCGAATGAGCTGAATGGTGATGCTTTGAATGAGGGTTTGCATCCCTTTTTCTTCCAGCAAGAGAAAAAAGCGCGTAAACAGATCGGGATAGAGGGATAGTCTGGCGTCGTATTTGAATAAGGCCAGCAGTAATCCAGTAGCAGCGCGCGCATTTACCTGTTCGTGGGGGTGCTTCACTAAATCCATCAAGAGTTGAATGTATTCCGTCGAAAAACAATGTGTCAACGAAAGGGTCAGCGCCGAAACGAACATGGCTTTATCATACCAGGGTACTTGTTGATTTTTAAAGAGCGATTTAAGCTGATCCATGTCGGTAGCCACATGGGATGGCTTTATCCATATCAATTGAAAAATGACTAGTCGAAGGTTTTGCAATTCTTCGTCATTTTCAGCAGCGGGATCCACCATTTTCTTCAGTTCCACGCCGGCCAAAGTTGATATGTAGTCATCGATGCCCTGGCTGAGAGTGTTATCTTTCAAATCGCGACGAAGGTCGAATAGTTCGCCGGAACCATATTTAGACAACAAGGTATCAGCGGTTTTATCGGCCAGGCTATAAACATCTTTAATCAGATGATTGTACACGGTTTGGCGTTCGGGATCAGAAATCCCTTCCACCGTATATTTGAGTATGTTTTTATAGGTGAACTCAAGGTTGTATTGGGCATCAATCAAATCGCCATCATGCGATGTTTTCACCAGATTCAGAATGTGATCCAAACTGTCTTTGATACGTTTATCGGCCAATGCCTGGCAAATTTGACGGTGCTGGTGTTTTATTTCTTGTGCATTTATCATGATAGTCTTCTTTTCAATCTCAATTATTAATCTTCTTTGGGAGGCTCGAATTTCAAAATTACATCTAAACCGGAAGATTTCGAATTTCCACTTTGTAATCTAACGAAAATAATTCGTTTAATTTCATATTCCAGCGTAACTGTTTCAGGTGTGATCTCATCATCTTCTGATTCACCAAAACCACGTTGGTAGATGACAAAGAGATCATTGGTAATGTATTTTCCAACCACAAATGCGGCACTGGACCAATTCTCTGTCGCGTTTACCTCAATCATATCCAGGTTAAAGCGCGTGCCTAAGGTCTTGCTTAACTGCGATGTAACTACTTGAGCAACCATGTTTGATCCCATGGAGCCCACCAAACTGTTTTGGCCCGCAAAACTCATCTCGTCCATGGTTTTTCCAAAGATGAGGATGGAAACGGCATCGGCCTCAGGTAATTCGGTGTCATCCAGGTTAAATTTAATCACAGGGGCAGATAACTTGCCGGAGACATTCATTTCCAGTTCCCGTTTCTCCCGATCGGCACCCCGGTACACATATTGAGCAGAGAAGTTAAGCAAGGGATCGATATCTTCGCCACCCTGGAACACGATTTGGCCTTCTTTGATGGTCAATTTTTTTCCATATAAAATGTAATGTCCCCGGTTGATGCCTACTTCTCCAAACAGTTCAAAATATGGACTGGTTTTTACAATTTCCAAATCGCCCCATATTTCCAGTTTCATGTCTTCACTTTTTAACCAGGTGTTACGCGGAAATTCCAGTTTCAGGCGACCAGTCAGGTTGTTCATGAAATCTGACGCCTCATGTTGTTCTTTTCTGCGTTTTCTGATCTCGATATCGGTGTTTGAGGTACTGTCAAGGTTGGCTGATAGGGCCTGTACGAGCAATGGGGTATCGTCTTCCTCCTCATTTGTTCCGGCGGAAGCAATAAAGGCAGGCAAGTAGAAGTCGGATTGCCGCACATTGATTTTACCGCCAAATTTAGGCTTGTTATTTCCTGTTTTTAGATAGGTTTTGGCATCGATTTCGAGTTCATAATTTTTGTGCCGTGTCAAAAAGAATCGATCAGCATTGGCAATGAGGGTAGAACTGATAATCTTTCCCTTTATGAGTGTAGAATCAAATTCCAGATTTCCAGTGGCACTGAAGAATCCTTTTTCACGTTTCACCACAAATGTATCGATGCTTATTTTATTTTCATAAAAGTTAATGTCTGCTTTAGCCCGATCATAGTAGATGCCATATTTAGGATCTGCAAATTTGCCATTAGTCAAATGAATATTTCCAAGGAAGAGTGGGTTTTCAATGGTCCCTGAAGCCTTTATATCCATTGACAGAACACCTTCCGCATCAATACGTGTGGCGTGTTTGTTGAGCGGCTTTGCGATGTTTAAAGAGTCGATCTTAAGTTGTGCTTCAAATGTATCAGGCGGTTCAAAAGTAAAGCCGGTTGAATCGAAACAGGCCTGAAAGGGCGCCGAAAGGGTTGCTAAAAAGCCAGCATCTAGCCCGGGAATGTTCAGTTGCATTTCGCCCCTTTGATTGCTATAATTGAGTTGACTTTGCATGGCCGAGAAGGTTACTGCACCATAACGGGGTTGATCAATTTGAATGGTACCAGATAATTCCGGTGATGTTGATTGTCCTGCAAGCGTTAAGTTGGTTGAGAGATATCCACCAATGGAATCTGGTAAATCAAGGAGTTTGTTCAGTTGCCAGAGGTTAAAATCAGTGATGTTTAAAACAAACTGTTCCGTTTGCGCCATGGATACATGGCCATTGGCACTCAGATTAAAATTTGGATTTAAGGCATCCTTGAGCTGGAAATTATGAATGGTCATGGTGTTGTCAAATAGCTGTAAGTTTTGCGCGGTATCCGGTGAGTAGAATTCAGAAATAAGTGTGTTTAGCTCGAATTGAGGAATGGAAATAGTGAGGGTATCCTTCAGTTGTACGTTGGATTGAATCGTCGCCCGTAATGTATCTGCCCATTCGATCTTAGTATGAGCGGATAGAAAATCGTTATTCAGGTGAATGATGGAGGTCAGTGTATCCAGGTGAAGCTGGTTATATGCCAGTTGCATAGCCTGGATGGATCCTTTAAAGTCGTATTTTTCGTTTTTCAGGGTACCCCTAAAATGGGATGTCAGGTTTTGAACGGTAGTGCCGTAGCCAATAACTTTATTCCCGGTTAGAGTCCCTTCAATGGATAGGGAGTCGGGTTGACCTGACGTTCGCATTGAACTTTCTAAGGCTGTGAATGCAATATTTGAAGTCAGGTAATGGTTAACAAAGGTGATGGAATCAAGAGTGGTTAATACATCGGCGTTGAGGTCGTTGGATGTAAGGTTGTATTTCCCATTTCCATGCGTCACTCCTCCCGGAAGCGAAATGTCAAAAGTATCTAAATGGACGATGTTATGGAGTAATCCAACCTGAAGACGGGCAGAATCTATTGGAATGTGGTATATATTAGAATGTGTTAAGGTCAGATGCGCATTAATTTGGCGGTCTTGGGGAGTGAAACCTTTTCCGGTTATTTCTATCCGCGTGTTGAGGCAGGTTCCTTCTATTTCAGGGAAGATTAAATGGGGCAAAATACTGTCTCCGGTTAGTGTTCCATTATAATGGGGGATAGCGGATATGTTTTTAATGTTTCCGATGAGGGTAGAGCGTCCTATTTTTGATCGTATTTGACCGGAGAAGAAAATACTGTCATTGATCATTTGAGCCTTTATGCGCAATGAATCAAACAGGTGGCTGTGGTATGAGGATTGGTCCAGCATTGCACTGATTGATAATGGCATTTTATAGTTGAGGAGGTTCGCTCCTTTAATTTTAATTATTCCATTTAGTTGACTGTGAGTTTCGGGAAGTTGAATCCAATTTTCAGGACGGATGTCTGCCAATTGGGCCGTTGCAAAAAAAGGAGCTGGTGTGTTGTTGTCTTTTAAAGCCTCCCACAGGGCATAAATAGAAGCATTAATGGTTAGTTTTTCCTGATCACTTTGCAGCTGTATTGAACATTCGATGCTGTCTCCTTTAGATTTAAAGTGTGTTTCGATGATGGGGGAGGTCGCGAGTTTTAATTGCGGAATAAATAATTGAAATTCTTCCTGTGCCAGCGGATTAACATTTAGATGAGTAGATATGTCGGTCAGGGCTTGGTAGCGTCCCTCTGCGGAGAAGGATGATTGACCCGTGCGAATCGTTAAGCTATCAATGCCCATGCAGGAACCTCCTTGATAAAACAGAGTACTCAGTTGGCGAATATGAAGGGATGGAGTATGACTTTCCAGTGCGAGGTGTTGCAGGTGAATAGAGACAGAATCCGTTTGATAGCGCCCGGAAGCTTCCAGGTTGAAGTTGCTGATTTGTTTAGGGATATGATTGGAAAAAGAACGAATATCTAATTGGCCCTGATCAATTTTAACATGATTTGCTACGATGACAAACGGGAATTTTTTTTGCGTTGTTACTATTGTATCTGTTCTCTTGGCAATCAGGTGTTGAATATTCCAGGTACTATCTTTTTCCTGCCATAGGTTGATGAGGGGGTGTATTAGATGGATGGAATCAATGGTAATTTGGTTGTTTAGAATGGTTTTTAAATCATATTCCAATGTGAGGTCTGTAAGACTCAAGATGAGACTGTCTGATGAGGTAAATGTCAGCTGGTGTAAGGATAGACGATTGAATAAGTTACCTTCTAATACTTCGATGTTCAGTTCGCCATGCAGTTGGTTATTTGCAATTTGAATAAGCTGTTCTTTGACAATCCGCCTGAAGGTTGAAGTTTGTGTGAAGGCCATCAGCAGGAATAAAAGCAAAAGAATGCTTCCTATCAAATAGCCGGTGAATTTTAAACTTCTCTTCAGCATAATTAGTGTTAAAAAGGATGGCCAATGTTAAAATGCAACTGCCATCTCTTGGTGTGTTCGAATATCGGACGAGCAAAATCCAATCCGGCTGGTCCAATGGGCGTTTTTATGCGTATGCCAAGCCCGGCGGCATAGTGTAAGTCGTCTAAATGCATGGTAAAGGACTGTTTCCAAACGTTTCCGGCATCGGTAAATAGCACAAAAGTACCCCATCTGGCTATTGATATTCTGGCCTCGACACTCCCTTCCAGCAAGCTATTCCCACCTAGCGGATCGCCCTTCTCGTCTTTGGGGCCTAGGTCGCTTCGTGACCAACCTCTGACGGAGTGGCTTCCTCCAGCGAAAAAACGCTCGTCGATGGGAACGCCACTGTTTGGATCTGTTGACTTTACACTTCCGGATTTCAACTTGAAGGCCAGAATTACGCCTTGGCGAAGGGCTTGGTAGTTTTTGAATTCCACAAGTATTCTGTAAAAGGGCATTTCGCGGGTCAAATACATCCCATTGGTTTTGATATTCATGGCTACAGAATAGCCTTGAACCGGATCCAGTTTGGGATCAGCTGTTTTATAGATCCCTCCCAGTGCAATACCTGATTTTTGATAGAGTGGTCCATCCGAAAGGGTAGGATCCAAATCTGTCAGGTTGATGGTGTCTAATTTTACATCCTCAAAGAAGTAACCGATATTTGTGTTAAGTTGTTCTGAGAAGTTTTGTAAGAAGGATAAGTTCCATCCTTTTTTTGACAAACTGTAACCGCGCTCATTTTCTTTTGTGATAAAGGGATAGATGGATAGTGTATTCATCGGGAAAATAAAAGCTGGCTGTGTGAAACGGAGTGAGATGTTATAGGGTTCCAGACTGGAGTGTTTGGCATAAAAGTTAACACGACCAGTGTTTGTTAAAAAGCCCAGGTATTGTAGGTCAGTGAATGCCCTGAATTCATCTTCGCGTCCATAGCCAACCCCAAAGCGTGTGGTCCACTTGGGTGCTTCCTTAATGAGAATCTGAATGGGTAGGGTGTCACGTTGGTCCTTATTCATTACCGTTTTGATGGAGGCTACGCGAAACATTCCCAGGTTATAGATTTGTTTTTGAGACCGATCTACTTTTTCTTTCGACCAAATATCACCCCTTGTAAAGGTGAGCTGCTTCAAGATGCTCTTTGCCGGCACTCTTTCGTTACCGGTTACCACAACCGGTCCGAAGTGTGTTAGGCGCTGGCGTTGTATTTGCCAGTTGATAGAGGCCTGGTGGGTTGCTGTATCTACTTTTATGGTGTAGTCTGCCTTGGAGTAGGCGTATCCGTTATCATTAAATGCATTGGTGATTAACAGTTGATCCTGAAAGACCCATTCGTCCCGAAAAATGGAATTGGGCTTTAGATGCTTTTGAAGGAGGATACTTTTTTGATCTTTAGGTGGAAGTGTTTCGTGGAGTGATAGTGTGGAATCTACCATGTAATTGACTTCAGACACTTTAATGGGATCATCTTCAGTGAGGTTAATCACAATTTTCACTCTGTTTTTGGGCGTAATGATAGTTGAGGAGGGGTGAAAAACAACATTCAGATAGCCTTCCTTTTGATAGAATTGTTGTAACCGTGAAATATCATCCTGATGTAATTCATGTGAATACCGGGATGGTTCTTGTTTTAGAATTTTGCGCTTGATAAAGGAGGTTGGCGTGAGAGAAATGTACTCTTTTAATTCAGAAGCTGTAAAAGACTTATTGCCTTTGAATTTGATGGCTTTTACTTCCAGGTTTTCCTGTGAGAGTCCATTCAAATAGATTAGCATGAATAATATGAATATACAGCTTGCTTTCAAAAGATATCAGTTAAGTTCTTTCAAAGATAGGAAAAATAGTGTGGCTTGATGCGGCAGGAAGGCAGCAGTATGCTATATGATGCTTCTGGTGTTTTAATTAATTGTTTATGGAGTTATAGTTCTGTTTATAGGAAGTAAACCTATTTATTAGATAGAATAAAGAAACTAAAACGTGAGTTTAATGCGACTTTGATACGGTTTAATATAGGAGGTTGACTCACTCTTTCAGTTTGATTCGTTATTTCTTCTGTCTGCCTTATCTGGTTTAATTTACCTTGTAGGTGCGATTTGTTGACACTGAAGGTTGTGTTTACAGTGTATGTAGGATGTGTTAGGGCTTGAAAGATAGGTTGTTGAAATGTCTTGTTGTAGAATTATTGTGCAGTACTTTATACACAGTGTAAACTCTATTCATTTTCATTATGAAGGGATTTTGAATTTCTTTGACAATCGCAGTACCAACGCTTCTGCGGAATCTTTTAATGCGAAGCTGAATGCCTTTAGAGCCACTCTGAGAGGTGTGAGAGATATCTCCTTTTTTCTCTATCGGGTGGCAAAGATTTATGCATGAAAAAATCAATTCCCCAACAATATGAATTGATCCGATACTTCTAATTGGAAGGTGATAAAACAAAAAAAGCTCCGGAAAATCCGAAGCTTTTTAGTGGTGACTCAGCAGGGGTTCGAACCCTGGACCCCATCCTTAAAAGGGATGTGCTCTACCAGCTGAGCTACTGAGTCGTACCTGTTTTTCTCAATTGCGCTGCAAAGATAGGGGCTTTTTCTTTGAATGCAAATTATGAATGAAAAAAAAGGGATTGAATATCCGCCATTAGTAGGTTGTGTGGGCTTTAATCCGTTTGTAGTGAGTTCGGTTAGTAGGGGTAAAAAAAATATCCTTAAGGCTAAAAAAAGTGTAACTTTATAGGTGAGGAAGGATGAGGGTAATTAGGAACTGGACAGTTGTCTCTGTTTTTTGGGCAATTTTGGATAGATAGGGTAGTGGTGGTATTTTAATGAAAAGTCAAATGGAAGAGTTCTTAATACGTAAACCGGTTGTAGCAGGCCGATTTTATGCGGGAAATGGGGTAGTTTTAAGAGAACAGATAGGTCGGATGATGGATAATGCGTCTTTATCGGATGAGACACATCCGATTCTAGCGCTCATTGTTCCGCATGCGGGATATTTGTTTTCAGGTGAGGTAGCCGCCGCCGCCTATAAACAATTGGAGCGAGCCTGTAAGGTCGAACATGTTTTTTTGGTGGGATCCAGTCATAGCGTGGCTTTTGAGGGGGCCTCCGTGTATGAAAAGGGTTGGTACCAAACACCTTTGGGGGAGATTCAGGTTAATGCTGACATCTCTCAACAGTTGAAACAGGCATGTGAGTTGATTTCATTCCATCCCGAAGCGCACAGTGCCGAACATAGCCTGGAGGTTCAATTACCTTTTTTACAGGTTCAGCTGAAGGATACGTTTAAAATTATTCCCATCGTTTTAGGGACGCATGATGTCAATGAGTGTCGCTTGATCGCTAATGCCTTGCAACCGTATTTTCGCCCTGGAAATCTCTTCGTGATCAGTACTGATTTTTCCCATTATCCCGGATACGAGGATGCCGTACGGGAGGATCATCAAACTGCAGACGTGATTCTGAAAAATAATCCCCGGTTGCTTTTTGAACGTCTACAAGGATTGAAACAACATGCTCCGGAGGGGTTATTGACGGGTTTGTGCGGGTGGACAGCAGTTATGACGTTGCTATACATGACAGAATCGCGTTCCGATCTTCTTTTTGAACATTTGTTATATCGCAATTCAGGCGATGTGGCTCAAGGGGAAAAACATGGTGTGGTAGGCTACCATGCCATTGCTGTTCGGGATGCAGCCTTACCTTCTTTTCAGCTTACAAAGGAAGAGAAAGAGATGCTGTTGGATTTGGTGAGCAATGAATTGCTGGGTTATTTTAACTATGAAAAGCCAACCATTAACGAAGATTTACCCATTTTGAAACACACCCAGTCCGGCGCCTTCGTTTCCATCTATTATGAGAATCAGCTTCGGGGATGCATTGGTCGATTTGCCTCTTCAGTACCTTTGGGACAACTGATTAAAGAGATGGCTCTGGCTGCCGCTACGCGTGATCAGCGCTTTGAGCCCATTAAAAAAGAGGAGCTGCCGCATTTACGTTACGAGATTTCAGTATTAACGCCCCACCGGAAAATTGAGTCCATCGATGAAATTATTCTGGGGCAACACGGTATTTTTATTGAGAAAGAGGGGCATCATGGGGTTTTTCTGCCGCAGGTCGCTGTGAAAACCGGTTGGACTGTGGAGGAATTTCTGGGGCACTGTTCTAAAGATAAAGCGCACTTGGGATGGGATGGCTGGCGGGATGCCGATATTTCCGTTTTTGAGGCGCTTATAATTTCCAACAAAGACAATTAATCCATGAAGATAGATAGACGATCGTTTCTGAAGGTTTCGGCATGGACCATTGCCGGAACGGCTTTTTTGCCTGGGTTAACCAGTTGTGCGCAGGGCCCCATTCGGTTTGGATGGGTCACCGATATTCATTATGCACTGGCACCCGTTAAGTGGGGCCGTTATTTTAGTGAGGGCACGCAAAAGTTAAGTGAAGCCATCACGCTCTTCAATCAACAGGCTTTAGATTTTGTGATTGAAACCGGTGATTTTAAAGATCAAAATGAACCTGCTGAAAAACGTCAAACGCAAAGCTACTTAAAGGAAATTGAAGCCCAGTTTGCCCAATTTAACGGGCCACGCTATCACGTGTTGGGCAACCACGACCTGGATAGTCTTTCTAAAATGGAGTTTCAATCATTGGTTCAAAATTCAGGAATAACACCGGATCAAACGTTTTTTTGGTTTGAAGCGGGAGGTTATCGGTTTGTTGTATTGGATGCCTGTTTTCGGGAGGATGAAGTGCCATACGATAATGGGAACTATAAATGGTACGATACAGCCATCCCGAAATTTCAATTAATCTGGTTGAAGCAGACTTTAGCCAGCAGTCCTTTGCCGGTTGTTGTCTTCTCGCATCAGCTGATGGATGGCGAAGGTGAGCTGTATGTAAAAAATGCACGGGAAGTGCGTGCTTTACTGGAAGATTCAAGTAAGGTTCAAATCGTTTTTCAAGGTCACAAGCATGAAGGCGATTATCACCAGATTAATGGTATTCATTACATCACACAAAAAGCCATGGTTGATGGATCGGGGGCTGAGAATAGCAGTTATTCCATAGTAGAACTGAAGCACAATGGGGAAATCACCATTGAAGGGTATCGGAAAGCAGTGAGTCACGAGATAATACCAGAAGCTGTTGAACTGGGAATGTAAATTTGTCATCGTTAATCCATATACAGGAAATGATACGCGCCCGTTATTATCGAAACCAACCAGAAGGTCTAAAATGCCTGTTGTGCCCACATGCTTGTTTGGTAAAAGAGGGCGAATCGGGTAAATGTCGTACCCGAAAGAATATCGAAGGCGTGCTTTATTCTTTAGCCTATGGTAATCCCTGTGCGGTTCATTTGGATCCCATTGAAAAGAAACCATTGAATCATTTCTTACCTGCTTCGGCTTCTCTCTCCATCGCCACAGCTGGCTGTAACCTGGCGTGCCTGAATTGTCAAAACTGGCAAATATCACAAAGTAGTCCGGATGATTTTCCAAGTTCCAGGTTGATGCCGGATGAAGTTGTGGCTCTCGCCCAACGGAAAGCTTGCGCCTCCATATCATATACCTATACCGATCCGACCGTTTATTTTGAGTACATGGTGGATACGGCGAGGTTGGCCCGGTTATCAGGCATTCGAAATGTGATGGTGTCTGCCGGGTACATTCAAAAGACGCCGTTACAAGAATTGTGTCAGTATATGGATGCCGCCAACATAGATTTAAAATGTTTTCGCAACGAACTTTATCAATCGCTTAATGGAGCTACACTCAAGCCTGTTTTGCATACCCTGACCACCCTCAATGAGTCAGAGGTGTGGTTGGAAATTACGAACCTGATTATTCCGGGGTACACCGATGATGATAAAATGATTCAGCAAATGTGTCACTGGTTGGTCGATCATGGATTTAAGAATGTTCCTCTGCATTTTAGTCGGTTTTCGCCAACTTATCGCTTAGTGGAGGCAAAAACAACGCCCGTGTCTATTCTGGATAGAGTTTATGAAATAGCACGGCAGGCCGGAATGAATTATGTCTACATTGGCAATGTCGTTGGTCATGAGGCTCAGCATACCTTCTGTCATCAGTGTTCCTCCAAACTAATTGATCGCTCGGGCTATCTGATAACAGAAAATCACATTGTAAAAGGGAAGTGTGAATATTGTAACGCTGTCATTCCCGGCGTTTGGACCGGATAACTTTTTTTCTGTACCGAGTCTTAATGTTTCGCGTTGAATGGCAGTATCTTTTTAAGATTTGAAAGCATTCTGTTGTCATTGTGAGGCGATTGAAAGCAAGGGGATATTTTCTTGTGGAGGTATTGATTTGACGTGGCTTTGGTGTGCGATAAAAACTTACTTTTGCTTCTTCAGAAAAGAAGCTGATGAAGGGATATATAAAACCAAACAGAAAAGTCAACTATGGCCTCGATCTGGAAAAAGTTTTCGTAGGTCAGGAAATAATCAGTCAATTTAACATTACTGTCGATGAATCCGTCCATAGTTTGTGGAGCGGTTTAATGCCGACCTCTTCCTACCCTGAGAATAGCCGGGAGTTTGCCGGTCGATTGGGATTTCACGAGATGTTTTTACCATATGGTTTCTTGTTGAATCTTACACTCAGTTTGGGGGTTGAGAATTTTGTCCATTCATCGCTCTTGCATCTGGAAGTCCGCAATGCCCTCTATCTAAGTCCTGCATTTGCAGGTGATACATTCTCGTGCGGCATAAAAATAACGGAGGCCAAAGCCACCTCAAATGGCAAGCATACGGTGGTTTGCTCCGATCATGTCTTGTTCAATCAAAAAGGGGAAGCGGTGTTTTCCTTAGAGCGCGTTTCATTGTTTCCTAAGTTTGAGCCACAGGAGCCCTTGGATCTGGAGGTTGTCGAGATCCATAAGAACCATCATTTTAAAGAGCAGATACTGGCAAGGGCCCGTGGCATTTCCCTGGAGAATAAAATTGATGATTTCCAAGCGGGTGATTTGATATTGCATCCCTTTGTGCGTCCGGTAGGTAAAAGTGAAAACCTGTTTTGGGCCACTTATTTTAAGAATACGCATCCGATCCATTTTAATTATCAGCGTTACAAGCCTGGTGAAATTATTATTTCCGGGGGCATTGTGTTATCCATGGTGTTGGGAATATCGGGCCGTGAATTCAGACAGTTGTTATTGCCACAGGTAGAGCGGGCCTTTCATGTATTACCGGTTGTTGCCGAAGATCGTTTAGGGGCTTTTAGTTATGTGAAAGGATCGCATTCTATTATGCCTGGGTTCGAAGAGATTCATGTGGTCACTTTTGGCTTGCGTAATGTAGATACCGAATTAGAATTATCCGACTTGTCTTTTCCCGAAGAGCTCTTTGGTGCCTTAGCACGTCCGGGTGATGTCGATGCCATTCTGCGTGAGAAATGTCCGACATTGGTAGGGAAGATTTGTTGTGTGGCGGAGTGGAAGGCTTTGCGTAAGAAAGGTTAACGGTTTATATACTGATCGCTTTATTATAGTCCTAATATCTGATACATGTTTTTCATGTTTTAGTTTTGGGATTTTTTCTTTTCAGGCAAGTAATAAATAAAGCGCTTCTTAAGTAAGGATCATCTTGGAGCAACTTTGAAGTGTTTCATGATTGCATCTTGGTGGAGTGATTATCCTTTCATGGAATAAAATATTAAAATAGTCAAAAACAGTTGTTTGTTTGGTGTGTTATTGTTTTTTTTGCACAGTTTTTCAATGAAACGGTAAATGTTTGATATGTTAAAGAATATATTTTGGTTATCACTCGTAGCTTTGTTGTTGTCAACAGGTTTGAAATCGCAGACAACGGTTATTTGGTCTGATAATTTTGAGTCTGATAAAAGTTGGGATCTTCAAGGTAATTTTTTTAGAAATACATCTGGTACAGTCGGGAGCTATAGCCTTGGTTCAGTATTGGGGACAGCTAGAAATGGCAATTATAGCAATGATCTTACGAAAAATAGTAATTATGCTCAAACCGTCAATATTGATTGCAGCAGCCATGCTTCTGTTAATTTGATTTTTTGGAGTTACTCTAGTTTTGAGTCCGGGTATGATTATGGGTATGTTGAGGTTTCAAATAACGGCGGAAGTACTTTTACTACTTTTGAGACTTTTGATGGGACTGAAGGAGGCTGGACGAAACATGTGCTCGATATCTCATCTGTAGCTGACAGAAGTTCACAAGTCGTATTGAAGTTTTCAATGTATTCTGATTATAGTCAAGTACGTGATGGTTGGAATATTGATGATGTGGTAATTACAGGGACTCCACCTCCTGTAGATGGCGATTTTAGGTCAAGATCTTCAAATAATTGGCCAAACAATGCCACATGGGAGATGTTTAATGGTACAAATTGGGAAACGACAAGAGATGATCCAGGATCTGTTGCAAATGTTAATACTGTTTCTATTAGAGCAGGGCATATTGTTACTTTGAATACAAATCGGCCCAATGGTAGTTATGCAATTGATAATCTTGTTGTAGACGGAACCTTGCGAATAGGTAATAATGCAACTATTCGTGCTTTAACCGTTGAAGGAGATGTTACAGGGATTGGGAGAATTGAAATGACTGCTGGAGGTCAGGCTCATACCTTGTCTGTGGGAGGCGATTTCACTCCCACTACTTTTAGTGCCGGAAGTGCCAATCTGGTTTTGAATGGGACTGCTAATCAAAATATAGGAGCGTTTACTTATAATAACTTAAGCGTATCAAATGGAGGGGATAAAACCTTACAAGGTGATGTAATTGTTGCAGGTGCCATGAATATGTCCGGAGTAAAGGTGATTCAGGGCGATCATAATCTTACTATTTCAGATGGGGCTACAATTGCAGGAACCTACTCCTCATCCAATATGTTGGTCATTGATGGCAGTGGTCAAATAATCAAGGAAGGTAATGCGGCCAGTGATTTCCAGATGGTATACCCTGTTGGAACGGGCAATAATTATACACCGTATGAAATCTCATCGATTAGCTGTTCAGGTACCGGTTCTATAGCTGTGAGACCTGTCAGTGGAATAGCACCGGGGCCGCCAGCTGCCGAAGCAAAAGACCTGAATAAATATTGGGAAGTGTCAGAGACTGGCTTAACCATATCGAATGCAGATATCTCCTTAACTTATGATATGAGTGAAGTGGGAACTGGTGGCGTGCAAGCCCGATATGAGCCGACCTGGTATTCGGGAGGTATCTGGCAAACACCGGCAGGAGCCAGTAATATTGGTGTTAATCCGATGAGTGCTTCCGGTTTAACCGATCTTAACGGTGTTTGGACAGCAAAAGAGAAAAAAGAAATTAAAACCTACTATTCGTACCGGTCAGGTGATTGGCATACCATTTCTACCTGGACACATGATCCCGGCGGAACCACTCAGACAGCAACCGATATTCCAGATGATGATGCCCGGATAATTATCCTGAGTGGACGAACTGTGGATTTAACCGGAGATGTTTCAACAGCCAACCTGGATGTAGCTATTAAACCTGGTGGCTTCCTTAATTTATCGACCCATCAATTTACAAACGTATTAAGTGTATTGAGTGGACAAGGTACGTTAAAACTGGCTTCCGCTCATTTTCCATCCGCTACAGATAATTATTTTATCACGGCCGATGGTGGTACCGTAGAGTATAACAATGGTACCAGCTTTACATTACCTGTTACTCAAAGTGAATACAATCATTTGGTGTTAAATGCATCTGGTATTGTTGCTACGCAATTGAGTAATTTAACGATTAATGGTGACTTCCATGTCAAACAAGGTACTTATCGGATTAACGATGGTTCATCTACACGCCGCCAGTTATCTATTGCAGGTGATGTGACCGTTGATTCCGGGGCTTCATTTACGGTGGGTACAGGTAATACGGTTGCTAATGATGTATCCGGCGGAACGGCACCGTTTATTGATTATTACGACAAGCAAACGCACCGTGTAGTTGTCAATGGTAATTTCACAAATAATGGTACCGTACGATTCACCAATCAAGCTTATCCGGTTTATAACGCGTTTCCATCCAATGGAGCTGCTACGGTTTATTTCAGAGGGGCATCTGACAATACGCTGACATGTAATAATCAAACCGATTTTTATAATATTGTACTTGATAAAGGTAATGACCAAACGTTCAAACTAACTGTTTATTCATCGGCGTATAATAATTTCCGTCTCTTTGGGCAAAACTCCTATGGTGGAGAAGGAGGTGGAGCCAATCCTGATTTACGGAAAGCACTTTGGATTCGTACCGGAACATTGGTGTTACAAGGCTTGACAGTTATTCCTTCATTGTCTGAAGGTGGTAATACAGGAAATCCGAATAGTGATTTTTATATTCCTGTTAATGCCGCTCTGGTGTTGGATGGTCCTGATGTAGTAGTATTAGCTACAGCTGATGATTACCAGGAGGTGAATGCCGCCTATGGTGTATCCGGAGGAACTGGAATTGTCAATGGAGTAAATAAAGGAACGCAAGCCAGCTCATTTTCCATTTATGGTAAACTGCAAATCAACGATGGATATTTTTCTACCCGTGAATCAGGTGGTTTTATTACCTGGGACATGGCTTCAGGAGAGTTTTTGGTAAATGGAGGAACCGTTGATGCCAAGCAGTTCAGAGCTGCTGGGGGAGCTAATGGATTGGCCTCGTATACACAAACCGGTGGTACGGTGGAATTACGTGGCCGACTGCAACGTCACTCTTCTGGTGTTAGCTCTGTGGCTGACCTGGTGAATGCCAGCCTGAATCTAACTTATTCATATGCAGGACTGGATGGCGCAAAAGGTACCTTGAACATAAATAACAACGATAATATTTTCAGTATGGCTGGTGGTACCATCCGGATACTGGATGTATGTGGCGCAAATGGATATGCAGTAGATGTCTTTTCTGCAGCTAAAAATATTAGTGTGACTGGCGGTGCTATTGAGATTGCTCCCCAAAAAGGAGCTGATGTGTTTAGTATTCGATCAGCTGCTCCACTTGGTAGTCTGGTCATTGATCGGAATCCGGCAAGTACGTCACAAGTAAGATTGGACAGTAAATTACCGGATGTGAATGGGCATTTATCAGTTGTTGGTGATATTAACCTTAAGACTGGTGATTTAAATGCCAATGGATTTGATTTATCCATTGGGGGTGATTTCACCATTGCCAATGGAACAAGCTATACTACGGGCACGAACCGGACCATCTTTAATGGTGCTGAACAGCAGAAGTTAACCATGGATGTTCCGACTAATTTGTTGCTGCATAAGCTGGTAGTTGATAAGACGTCAAATGAGTTATTGTTGGCCGGAACTACTGGAACCATAGATGTGCAGGACTCCTTAATCATCCGAAACGGTGATTTGAATAGTGATGAAAAAAATATCATGGTTCGCGGACATGTTTACAATGCCGGTCGTCTGCTTGGAACAGTAGATGGGCGCATTAGTTTAGTCGGTACATCCCCACAAAGTATTGATGGTGACGGAACCGGTGAATTCAGGTATCTAAAATTAAATAATAACAGTGGTAATTTTACGCTGAAAGCCAATACGATTATTACCGAAAAGCTAGAGTTTGTACAAGACAGGCTCCTGGATATAGGCACGAATAACCTGACATTTAAAACGAATGCAACCATTGTTGGTGCAGGACTTAATCGTTACATTAAGTTAGCTGGAAATGCTGGTGATGGTGGGGTTACTTTCGATTATAGTGCTATTCCCGCACAAGTTTTTCCGGTAGGGGTTAGTAATTATACACCAGCAACTATTGGTTTTAGTGCTGCTCCATCTTCCTATGGAAGCATCACTGTTATACCGGTGAATTATGAACACCCTACCACAACGACAGACAATGAGGCGCTATCGTATTTCTGGCGGGTTAAATCGACTGGGTTTACCGGATATGCTGGTAAAGTAACTCATTTGTTTGAGTATAATCAAGGTGATGTAACTGGTTCAGAATCGAATTATCGTCCGGCTGTCTATGATGTGGCTAACTATACCTGGAATTATGGTTCGACTGCTGATGTGGATGAAACCAATAATACCATTTCTGATTGGACAACGCCTACACAAAGTGCGGATTTTATTGATGGAGATTATACGGCTGGTTTGGTCTCCGCCTTTGGAACACCTGAGAAATTTTACAGTCGGGCTTCTGATCTTTGGAATAGAGCTTCAACCTGGTCATCAACCGGACATACCGGATCTGCTGCAAGCCGGATTCCCGGTGCCGGTGATATTGTGATTATTGGTAGTGGACATACTGTTAGTTTTCTAAGAAATAGTAGAACACCTAACAGAGACCCTCACTACAGTGCCAGCTTACAAATAGAACAAGGTGGTGTACTTGATATTACCTATAACCCAGGTAGTGATTTTGGAATGGTGATGTCTCATCCCAACGGAAACGGTTTGATAAGAGTATCCATTAATGATAATAGTGGAAGTACCTTTGAGTTTCCTGGAGGTGACTTTTCAGAGTTTAATACGAATTTAGGTTCTACCGAATTATATACTAACAATTCTACCGGAGGTACAACATATTGGTTACCCAATGGTGTAACAGAATATGGAAACCTGATGATTTCTCCTTTGGGGGGATCCAATATTATTTTCCCCAATAACGATGTTGTTATTTTAGGTGATCTTATAGCTAAAGGCCAACATTCAGGTTCGTGGTATTGTCCAACCTGGAATTCAAACTATCCAAATAATCCGAGGACACGAATTGCTAAAACGATTACTATCAAGGGTGATTTTGATTTGCAAGGAGGTGCTCTTATTTATTATGGAAATAACAACTTGGCTCAGGATTTCATTATTCATGGTGATTTGAAGGTGGCCGAACAAGCCGGAATCGGAGTTTATGGAAGTGCTACCAATCAAAGTATTTCGATTGGAGGGAGTTTAATAAATAATGCCTCTGCACCCGGCGGTGGTAATAATGGCTACCGGGGATGTGATTTTACAGATATTCCTTTGATTTTCTTTGGTGATAATAACGCTTCCATTACGAATGTCACTGGTACACCTTATACGCGTATTGAAACAATTACAGTGAAAAAAGGAAATTCTCAGGCTACCTCATTGACAATGGACATTGCAGGAACTGTTAATTATGAGTCCAATGAATGGCTGACCCTGGTCAATGGTACGTTTAAATATCAACGGAGTGGTACCGTTTACTTAAATACGAATAATAGTTTTACCATCCCGCAAACTGCCGGTTTGTATATTGATACACCTGATGATTTTGTCATGTGTTATGGCAACAGTGACGATTATGACATGTATCTAAATGGAAAACTCGCTTTAATCAGTGGACGTCTTTATATTGGAGATTCTTCTCGAGACAGGAATAATGATATCGAGTATTCAGGAGGTGGAGCATCTGAAATAGAAGTCCAAGGGGGACAACTTAACGTGAATGGTCAAATTCGTCGTAACCCGGCTTCAACAGCTGGTATTTTAAAGTATAGTCAATCAGGTGGATCAGTTACTATTAATGGACGAAATGCCTTAACTACCAATGCGAAGCTGGAGATTTTGAATGCAGGTAGTGCTTTTAATATGTCAGGTGGAACCCTGAACATTCTGCGTGGTGGAGGTGGAACGACTTATGGCGATCTGTATTTACGACCTGAAAGTGCTAATGTGACGGGAGGAGAAATTAACTTCTCAAATCCAGGGGTTGGAACTCAAAATTACTTATTGGATGCCAACGTAGCACTGAATGATTTAACCATTAATGGAAATGTCTCTGCTGCTACTGTGAAACTGCTTATTAGTCCGTTATCATTAGAGGGAGATCTTACTATCAATAATGGAAATAGTATTCTGGATGCGAACGTAGATTTTAATGTGAATGTAACCATTGGTGGTAACTTCAATAACTCTGGTGTTTATAACTATTATAAAAACATCACTACGTTTGATGGTACAGTTCAAACGCTCACCGGTTCATCAGCCGTATCTTTCTATGATTTGGTTGTGCAGCCCTTTAACAGCTTAACATTGAGCAAGAATATTATTGTGAATAATGATTTAACCTTATCCCAGGGTACATTAGAGGCGGATACTTATGCAATTAATGTGTATGGTGATGTGGTTAATAATGCCAATTATAATGAGGATGGCATAGGTATTATTTTGAATGGTACCAATGCTCAGGAGCTTTCCGGTACCGGAACATTTGGCAGACTTGAATTGAACAATATTAACGGCGTTACAATGCTAAGTAATGTAACGCTTAAGGATGAGCTCGTTTTGACGCAGGGGGTTTTCAATATTAACAAATACCTGTTATCATTAGGTCAGAGTAGTTCCGTTTCAGGAAGTTTTGGCACCAGTACTATGATTACGACCAACGGCGTTTTCAGTAATCAAGGTGTTGAGAAGGTAATTTCAATGGGAGCCTCAACGTTTACATTACCTTTAGGAGTTGCTGGAAAATACACACCTGCTGTTGTGGATGTAACTGCCAGTGATAATGTGGCTTCCATTCGTTTCAACCCGGTTAATGATAAGCACCCTGCTCAAATTGATGCGGCTAATGTGCTGAATTATTACTGGGCTGTCGAAAGTACAGGTTTGAATGGTTTTGATGGAAGTCTAGAATTAACTTATGTGGAAGGGGATGTACAAGGTGATGAGGCGAATTATTTCGCAGCTCGTTTATTTGAGAATGCGCCGGAAACCATTTGGAGTAAAACCAATAATGTTAATGAAGCCACCAATACAATAACTTTCTATTTTTCCAGGACCAATAATTTGACAGGGGAGTATACGGCTGGCATCGAAACGGCTTTCCCGACTAAGGTTCCGCAATATACCAGCCTTAATAATGGACATTGGTCTGATGAAACTAATTGGGTTCAAACAGGAGGGGATACATATGCTTGTCCTGCAGGAGGACCTAATGGATTTATTGTGATCATTGATCATGAAGTAACACTGGATGCTAATTTTGCACAAGCTTACCGAACTACCATTAACACATTAGGTAAGTTAAAGGTAGATGCCAACTATTATGGTCATAATTTGGGAGAGGTATCCGGATCGGGAACCCTGTATTTAGAAGATGGACAGTTACCTGAAGGTCGATACTCAAAATTCTTGGGCTGTGCCAATAACTCCACATTAGAGTATGGTGGTACGAGTGATTACGCGATTCTGGCTGATCTTTATAACAATGCGGCCAATTTGATATTTACCGGTTCCGGTCGTCGGGTTTTACCAAATGAGGATTTAACCATCTGTCATCAATTCTTGATTAATGGACCGGTTGTGGACAATAGTGTGTATAACAAGGCTTTATATGTTGAAGGAGGTTTCGAGCTTCAAAGTGGAAACTTTGTAAGTGGATCAGGTTCTTCAGCAACAGTTTCTTTTGTTGGTTCTACAGAACAAGTTATTGGAAACTTCACGGGTGTAAATGCCTTGAATAATCTTGAGGTAAATAACACCAACGGATTAGTTTTGGATAATGCCGTTGAATTAACCGGGTTGTTGAAGCTTACCAATGGAGTTATCTCAACTAGTTCAGTTAATAGTTTGACAATAAGCAACACAGCTACTAACTGTGTGACACCTGATGGCGGAAAATCCACATCCTATGTGAATGGGCCATTAACTAAGAAAATGAACCAGGGTGATACATTCAGATTTCCTGTAGGTGCTGATGGTGAATCAGGGAATAAGCTGGTTGTTTCAGCAACACGTACCGGAACTAAATTCTGGACAGCGGAATACCATCGACCTAATCCGACTTCAGCAGACTTTAGTTTTCCATTAACAGCTGTTAATAGTCATGAATACTGGACATTACGTACGCCTGGTGGTGGAGAAGCAATTGTCAAGTTGGGTTGGGATGCAGCCAGCGACATCTCGCCGGTTATGACCGAACATGGATTAGCTGATATACGTGTCACTCAATATGATGGTGCAGAATGGCAGGAGTTGCCATCCACAGCTACGGGTAACGATAATATAGGAACAGTTGTAATCAATTTTCGTGTAACCGTTTCAGATGGAGGGATTGATTTTACAACGGCTACCGTGAATACCAATAAACCCAAAGTACGCCTCAATCCAACGGCTGCTGTTTGTGATCTGACTTCAGGTATTCCATTGGAGATTGTAACAACAGTGCCAACACCTCTTAATTATGTTATCTCATATTCCATAGATAACGTGGATCAACCTAGCTTAACTTTAACTGGTTCCCCCTATGCATTACCAACCACTAAAACGGGTGTCTATGTGTTAACTGGCTTCACATATGATAATGGCACCAAAGTCGGGGTGGTCGATGTGACGCAGGTTGAAGTGTTTGCTGCACCTACAGTGGCAGATGCAGGGGCTGACCAGAGTCTGCAGGGATTGTCACAAGCTACGCTGCAGGGAAATTCTGCAACGCTAGGTGTTGGCTTATGGACTATAGTGAGTGGATCTGGGGGGTCGTTTGTGAACCCTGCCAACCCAACAACCCTTTTCAATGGAACCAACGGATCGACATATGTGTTACGATGGACAATTGCCAATGGGGACTGTAGCTCTGTGGATGAAGTAAACATTGCATTTCCATTATTGCCACCTCATACCTGGCAAGGGGATGTGAGCAATGACTGGTTTACTGCCGGTAACTGGACGGATGGCATTGTGCCTAACCAGACTACGGATGTTACCATTGTGGCTGGCACACCTCATGATGCTGTGATTAGTGGAACTGAAATAGCTCACGTTAATAATGTGACCATTACTTCTGGTACATTAACTGTAAAGCCAGGCGGTCATTTTACCGTTTGGGGAGCGTTCATCGCACCCGCTAATAGTTTGAAATTGGAAAATACCAATGCCGAACCTGCCTCGTTTATTAATCATGGTTCAATTACAGGTGACGTGACTATACAGTGGACATATGATGCCCGCCGATATTGGTACATAGGCCATGGCACTATGGAATTTCAACTCAGTAGTTGGGGAAAGATGATTGATCCACCCAATGTCTATGTATATGATTTTAATCGGAATTGGAGTTCAGGTCTTGCAGATCAGATAGTCACACAACCTTTGAAAGGTTATAGTGCAATTTTTCGTAACACAACACCGGTATCTTATACGGGTGAACTCAATACTACTGATTTGCAAATGACACTGATTGATGGCTGGCAGTTGGTGGCCAATCCCTATGCGTCTTATTATCAATTACGGAAGCAGGAGATGTCCAATACTGATTTTGAACATACTACCGGTTCGGTATATGTACGCACTGGAGCTGATCAAAATAGCCGCTCGCTTGCTACTTATAATACCCTGTCGGGAATTGCTACACCTGCAGATTATAAGGGAATAATAGCCCCCATGCAGGCTTTTTGGGTGAAACGAGAAACGCAGGGAATATTGTGATGAAGCAGGCGAATCGTGTCCATGATGGTGCCAGGTCCGCGCTAAAATCCGCTTCCGTTGGTGAGCTTGACTTGTTACGTTTGCAATTAACAAATGGGAGGGCCAATGATGAGGCCGTTGTGGCATTTCGTGAAAATGGATCATTTGATGTTACATCGTTTTGATTCAGAAAAGCGTTTCGATAATAAAGAGGCAGTACCTTACATTTATTCAGTGAAAGATGAGCAAAGTGCGGTTATTAATGTGTTGCCCATTCAGGTGAAAGGGCAACGGGTGCCATTGGGAATTAATATACCTGCTAAAGGGGCTGGAGAGTTGAGGCTTAATGTATCCGGTCTTGAAAATTTTGAACCGAATTTGATGGTTTACCTGGAAGATGGGGTAACGGGAGATAAATTAGACTTACGCACAACATCTGAATATACTTTTACAGCTCAACAAGGTAGCGTTGAAGATCGATTTGCGCTTTATTTTGATGTATCAATCTCTACTGGAATTGATACACCTGTTAGAAATGATGGAATTAGTATTCATGCTTATTACAGAGACAATCAGCTTATGGTATTCGAAAACTTATTAGAGCATACACGGGCTGGTAAAGTGAGCATTGAATTAGTTTCGATCAACGGTGTGAGCCAATTAGTAAATGAGTACGGTGCAAGCGGATGGCATACAATTCCGGCTAATTTAGCATCAGGTACGTATTTAGTAAAGATCTCTGCTAAAAACAGTGAACCACATGTAGTGAAAGTGGTGATTCGATAATACCTAGAATTATATAAAACTAATTTTTAACCTGCTGTATGTAATGTACAGCAGGTTTTTTGTTCGATATTTTAGGAACTTTTTAAGAGTTGAGATCCTTGCAAAATACAAGGACACTAGATATTTCTTTAATTTATGAAGTAATCGTCCTTTTTATTTGACTATAATTCTGTCTTCTGCAATTTCGTATCTAGTTTTACCCTTGAGTCTGGAAATGAATTACTGCTGGAAAATAAACTAAAAGGTGACTTTGTTGACTTGTATACAGTCTATAGTTATTTATTTGAACCATTAAGGGTATAAATAATAGTCGTTTTACACTTCACTTTAAAAAATCTGAAGTTGCAATTGGTACTGAAGAGCGTGGATCAGCGGAAGCATCAGAAAGTGTTAAAGTTAATTGTATCGAGCGGTCATGCGAACAAAAGGTGTTTGTTTAATAAAATAAATACGTTCGACTTTGAGATAGCCTCCCCGATCTGGGATTTTTTTTGAAACAAATATTTAAGTGAGTCCTGTTGTTGATATTAGCAATATCTCAATAATTGAAAAAAATCAATAGGGACGTTTTCCTGGACTATTGGTGTGGTTTGTAGTGTTGGCGCCTGCCAAGCATTACAAGGTGCTTATTGTGCTATAAAAGGCGTTATTTCCATGGATCTAATTTATCATCATGTTGTTTAGTATGGGCATTAGTTTAAGATATTGGGTAACTCAAGTTCTCAATAACACTTTTGCAAACTGTCTGGCTTTAACAATGGTTTAGAGTTTGGTAAGTAGAGAGACTTTTTGTGGTATTATACTTTCTTGAGTGAGTATTACTGACGTTTACTGCGGTAGTATCTAGTGATAGGAAAGGGTGGATGGCATTTTTGCAGTTCACCATCAAGTGCTGTAAATACTAAAGATGATTCAGGTATTAGTCATGTTTTTAATATTATCATGGGATTATGTATAGTGTTACATTTTATTGGGTTAGAGTTGTTTCACCTGTGTTTTGCAATAACCTTTTGGTGTATATGACGTACAAGGGGTAATTAATTTCTCGAATTGAGATGATGAATAGGGAATTGATTGGAGATAAATTGGTAGGTAGATGCCTGTGTATAAGATGTGTAGGAAACAAATAGGAATAAATAATGAAACAGAGAATTACAAAGGTTGTTTTTATTTTCGGGCTTCTTTTGTCGGGGCTAATTAATGCATTGGGGCAAGGGGCCGCGTTACCATTTACTGAAAACTTTGATGCAGCAGTAGTGCCACCAACTGATTGGGTCTCTTTTCGAGGAACGAATGGATTGGGAACCGCTCAGGATTGGAAATCACAAAGCAGTGCTGCTTTTGTTGAGAATGAAAATGTAAGCGGTGGATTGGCCGAGGATTGGTTGGTAACACCGTTGATTCGTTTAAAGGCTGGTTATAATGTGTTGACATTTGATGAGCAACGGACGCGCAGAGATTCAAGGAACTCAAGTTATGCCATTAAAGTTTCAACATCTTCGCAATCGACGCATACCGATTTTACCGATCTTATTACTTACATTGAAGAAGATATACCTGAGGACGTTTACACGCAACGTATCATTGATTTAAGTGCCTATAGCGGCAGCGATGTTTACATTGCGTTTGTGATGACGAACGATCGGGGAAATAACTGGTACATCGATAATGTGTCAGTTGATGGCAGTGATGTGTTGGAAGCTTCTAATTTTACAGTCACATCGGCTGAGGCAAGTCAGATAGACCTGGATTGGGATTTGAATGCCAATAGTAATAATGTATTGTTGGCCGTGTCTGCAGATGCTGTGTTTGGCGACCCGGTAAATGGCAATACTTATAATGTAAGTGATGCGATCCCAGGTGGAGGTACAGTTATCTACTCAGGAAGTTCTACTTCATATGCACATACCAGTTTGGATCAGGGAACAGACTATTACTATAAATTGTGGTCATTGGATGCAACGCCTGAATACTCTTATTTTGGGGTGGAGACTTCAGGGACTACAACAGGAACTTCAACCGTTGAATATACTGATTTTGAAAGTGGCACTAATGGCTGGCTTTTGGGTGCCAATGGCTGGGGTAACAACAAATGGGCACGAGGAACAGCCTCCGCTTATCGGGGTAGTTATTCGGCTTACCATACGATGGATAATGGTGCAACAGCGTCTTATGATTCCTGGCAATCAGGTACTATAACAATGAGTAAAACAGGCATTGCCATACCGGCTGCTTTGAAAAGTGTAGAGCTATCTTTTTTCTATAAAGCGGTTGGGGCACCGGGTGATGCCTATGGTGAGGTTTATGTTAATGGAAGTTTGGTTAGTGCCAGTCAGGAGTATCAGATGCAAACTAACTGGACGAATGCGGTGATTGATTTGAGTGCTTATTCAGGGCAAACCATCTCTATTCAATTTAGGTGGATCATTAACTGGGCTGTGAATAGTGCAAACCCCGGTTTTTGTGTGGATGACATCCGAATTGATGGCAGTAGCATCGCCCGCGTTCAAGATATTACAGCCGGAGTAGTGGGAATTGATGATATTCAGTTGAACTGGACGAAAAATACCGCTGATGATGATATAATCATAGCCTACTCAGCTGATCCAACCATTGGGGATCCAGTGGGAGGGAATTCTTATAACGTTGGTGATTTCTTATCTGGAGGAGGTCAGATTATTTATTCCGGAAGTGCCGCTAGTTATTTGCATAATGACGTGACCAGTGCGGTAGCTTATTACAAGGCATGGTCAAAAGATGTTTCTAATGCTTACTCCACGGGTTTATCTACCAGTAGTGCATTACCTGTCACCTTGCCATTCACCGATGATTTTGAGGGGAATGTAGATGCTCAATTTAGGTTTAAGTCCGGATTACTCCTGGTACATTGGACGAGCTGATTTTAGCTCAGGTTCAAAATCGGCATATGTATCCACAGATGGAGGAATTACAGCCGATTTATATAGTACTGAAGGTTATGATGTGGATATGACCATTCCAGTAAACTTAAAGGGGTTTCAAACTGCTACAATGACCTTTAACTGGAAGCATGGTGGTGCCCAATGGAGTGGTGCCTACGGACAAGTATATATTGATGCGACACGTGTCATGAATCAATTGTGGAACCAGACCACCTGGAAAAGTGAGAGTGTAACACTTGATAGTTATGTAGGCGGCGTGTCAAACATTTCCTTTCGAAATATGTGTGGGTGGTTCGAGGGTTCCACACCAGGTTTTTGCATTGATGATGTCACCTTAGACGGAACCATCTTTCCGGTTCAGGCTTTTACAGCTGAAAACTACAATACCTTGGTGAATAATCTGGCATGGACCAATCATGCACAGTTAGATGAGGTGATTATTGCTTATTCATTCGATGCCGGTGCTTTTGGTGATCCGGTGAAGGGTGAAGAGTATTTGGCAGGTGATGTACTGCCAGGAGGTGGAACTGTTTTACATGTCGGAACAGGTAGTTCATACACTCACCAACCCTTACAAACCAACAGAACTTATTATTATAAAGTCTGGCACAAGAGTGGATACATTTATTCATCTGCTTTGAGTGCCAGTGCCACCACACCCGATAATGTCCGTTTCTTTGAAGATTGGGAAAATGATGTTTCCGGCTGGACATTTGGTGCATCTACGACCAACCAATGGGCGAGAGGTAAAGCAGAAGCCTATCAAGGTACTGAGGCTGGCTATGTGACGGCAGATGCAGGGACCTCGGCAGGGTATAGTGTAGCTGATGCGGCTACCATCTGGTTGGAACATCAGATTGATTTAAGGGATTTTAAATCATCTACCTTATCCTTTTTCTATAAAGTTGACGGTGTGGCCGGCAATGATTACGGTGTAGTTTACCTGGATGGTGTTCAGGTAGGGGGGGCTTTGGTTGATCAAACCACATGGCAGAAACTAGATATTGACATCAGTGCTTATGTAGGTACCACTCCCGTATTAAAATTCATGTGGCTGAATGCCAGTGGTTCTGCTCAGAACCCCGGATTATGTTTGGATAATATAGCAATCACCGGTACGTATGATGAAGATTCACAGTTTTCAGCTGGTGCTGGGAGCGAAGCGGATTTTTTATCTTCCATAGTGGATACAGAGGCAGAGGAAGTTATGGTTATGGACATGGCCATTTCTGATTTGGGTACATCAGATGGTCGGGCTACCGTTTTTCATCAGATGGTATTTACCCCTGGTGATAATAATCAGTTGGCAGACTGGTCTTCGGTGATTGCAGGAGCTTCACTGTATGGCCCGGATTTAGGAGGAATGGCAGGTGCAAAATTAAATGGGACGATTAATGCGAGTTCCATCGAATTCTCAACCGATTCCATGATTGTAGTAGAAGATGGGACGAATGAGACTTATGAATTACGTATTTGGTTGAATTCTTCACTGGAGTCGACAGTGGATAATCAGCGGTTAGAATTCCAGTTACATACCGATGGTATCGTCGCTTACGATGGTTCAGCTCTGGTGACGCCGCCAAGTATAGAGAGTGGAGATACCAAAAATGTGATCCAAATAGATGCGACAGAGCTTCGGTTTGTGCAAGCACCTTCTTCATTTGCTAACCAGGGAGCCAGTTTAACAACACAGCCGACGGTGGCAGGGACAGATACTAATGGTAACATCGATAGCGATTATACATCAGTGCTTACCTTATCCAATTCAGGAGCTTTGGGCATGAGTTATACGCCCGTTGCAACGGTGAGTGGTCAGGCGGCATTTACTGATTTGGTTTTTACTGCGTCAGGTGGGCCGGTGACAGTAACAGCTTCTGATGCGACTTTAATGGATGGTATCTCTGATGAAATCATCATCTCTAATTATTGTGCCGGGATCCCAGTGACCAATAATGATTACATTTCGTTGGTGAATTTGAATTCAACCATCGATAATTAT
>CALNXQ010000004.1:132500-940219 GCA_942490535.1 uncultured Marinilabiliaceae bacterium | reverse complement strand
TTTTAACAGGGCTACTTTTTGACCCTCTTTCAGCGTATGAACACCCGCCGAAACCACTTGGTCGCCCACTTGTATTTGCCCTTTGACAACGGCAGATCCATCTTTTAAAAGCTCCTGAATTTGAACTTCATGTTTGATAAGGTGCCGGTTTGTGGCTGAAAGATATAGACGTATGATTGATCATTACGTTACAGCCGATAAATGGGATGGATAGTAAAGCTGATTCATATTGCTGTGAAAATCGATGGTCACATTCACACTCATTCCGGCAGCCAGGCTGAATGCTTCCTGTTTATGCAATTTCAGGCGCATTTTATACAGCTGGTTGAGGTTTGATTTATGTGTGATCTCCAATAACTCCAAGGGGAGCGTTGACCCGGATAGACATCTGTTTGACAGCGAAAGGCCTTGAATTGGTCTTTACGCACAAAATCAGTGGCTGGAATGTCAATTTCTACTTCATACCATGACGTGTTGATCATGCTTACAATGGGTAAACCGGCACTAACGGTTTCGTGTGCATCAAAGAACTTTTCCTGAATGTAACCGTCAAATGGCGCGATCAGGCGGCTATCTGTTAACGCATTTTGATGGGCATCGAGTTTAGCCTGCATGCGGTTTAATCCGGATACCGGGCTTTGTCGTAATCATTGGTAGACGCGCTGTTGCGCTTGTGTAGTTCAATGACACGTTCGGCCTCCGCTTTTATCTGTGTGTATTCGGCTTTGGTGGCCGCCAACTGTAGCTCATAATCACGGGGGTCTATTTCAGCAATCACCTGCCCTTTTCGAACGAATTGACCTTCTTCCACAGTGAATCGATGAATGGGACCCGCCACACGGAACGCCAGCTTCACATCGGCCGCTGCTTTAATTTTTCCGGGGTAGGGGATGGGTTCATCTTTTACCCAGGCTTTTACTGTGGTGGTTTTAACCAATGTTATTTTCTCTTTTTGATCTGCTTTTTCAGAACAAGCTGATAAAAGTATGATTCCAATTAGTACCAGGGCCCGGTTTAGGAGATGGTTAAATATTCTTTTTCGACTCATTGTTTTGTAGTTTATTTTCTGCAAAAATACATGAGCTGGAAACTTTTTGCAGGTGCGCATCCTCATCCGTCAGATATTCCACCTGAACCGTTGAACGAATAACCTGAACCGTTGTTAACGTTTAGGAGGATATGAAATCGTGAAAATTGCTGGTTGGTAGAGAGGAGATTGAAATACTAAAAAGACTTAAAAAGTGTGCGATTCTCTTGAAAATTGAACCTTTATCGGGAATTGCCGCAGAACCCAACAATTTCAGGAATAGAAATTGTAGTGTTGGGCTAAATGTTGGGATATGAAGTACACAGTTGAAGCATTTATTGGATTGGCGTTGTTTAGTCTGTTGGTAGACTATTTTTGTATAAGTTGATCCATAAACAACGTGACGAATCACCTTCCCATTTTACTTTTCCCTTTGGATCATTCTGTTTTATAGTATTCCATCCATATTTATCGTGTTATTTGTCGTTTATCTGGCCATTATACCCGCTGCTACGGGTCCGGCTGTCTATGTACAGTTTCAATGGTTGTTAACCAGTTATTTACTTATTTACCTTGCCCAAATTCTTTTATGTGGTAGGGTATCGATTGACCCACAGGGTGGATTAAAGTGAAGAGCCAAGTTTACACCGGAAGGAAAGTTTAAAACCATGAACGATGGCCGTTACCCGAAGATTACCCGTAAAAAGTTCCTGAGTCAGATAGGCATCATGATGGCCAGTGCACCTTTTGCCCAATGTCACTTTTATTTGGTGTGATGAAAGGACGATTCAATTTCAGTACGAAATATACCAAACTCACATTTCCCAACTTACCGGATGCTTTTGATGGTTTGAAAATTGTTCAGATATCAGATATTCACCTGGGTAGCTTAAACTCTAATTACAAGGAGATGTGAGACTGCTTTTGTGGAGATTATCAATGCAGAGAAGCCGGATGTGATCTGTTTTACCGGTGATTTGGTCAATAACTTTTATGAAGAGACATTGGGATGGGAGCGGGTATTTGGTAAGCTAAAGGCTCCTTTGGGTAAGTTCTCCATTATGGGTAATCACGATTACGGAGACTACTCTCACTGGAATTCAGTAGCTGAAAAAGAAGTCAACTTAAAAGGTATTATTGATGCGCACGAGCGTTTAGGTTTTCAAATTCTGAATAATGCTTCTACGGTGATTGAACGCAATGGGGATCAGTTGGCCGTTGTTGGTGTTGAGAATTGGGGGCATCCACCGTTTCCTCAATATGGTGATTTAGCCAAAGCTGGAAAGGGTGTTGAAGAAGTTCCATTCAAGTTATTATTGTCGCATGATCCGGATCATTGGGATGCGGAAGTGGTCGGTAAAACCGATTATGACCTGATGTTAGCAGGCCATACCCATGGGATGCAGTTTGGAATTGAATACAAGAATTTCCAATGGAGTCCGGCTAAATATAAATTCAAACAGTGGTCGGGATTGTATAAAAGGGAAAATCAGTTTTTGTATGTGAATCGTGGGTTAGGCTTTTTAGGGATGCCGGCACGGGTGGGTATGCCTCCGGAAATTACGGTGATTGAGTTAGCCAAGGGGTTGGTTAGTAATGAACCCATGTAGAGACCTTAAATTGTAATTAAATAAAACCAAAAGCCCATTGACTGCATTTAGTCAATGGGCTTTTATCTTTGATAGAACCGTTCTCTATAGAATAAATGCATAGAGAATGGTTTCTTAAATGCCTCATTGATTCACTGAGAATCCGGATAAATTCAAAGACAGCAAGAACTCATGGAAGTGATTTTTCGTCTCCGGCAAATGAAGATAGCGATAGCCGGCAGTGATTGGAAATACAAACCGGAAAGGATGTAATTCACCTCGAATCTCACTGCCCATGGACTGGAAGGTGGTTTCATAACGTGTCCATTGGGAAGTGGTGCTATTTTGCCGGTTCATGACTGATAGTGAGTAATCATAGAATACATTCAGGGTGATGCGTTTTAGATAGAGCACACCTGGCACATTCCAATCGGGATTGTACAGCGGCAAAATATAATCTCCTTTGAAAGAATACAGTTCATCATTGGTGTTCCCATTCACACCACGGGGGAATTTGACGAAATCGGACAGGCCTAAATAGTAATTCAGTTCATTTTCTGATTTGTATTTATCACCGCGTTCTTTCCGGTGATAATCGTTATCCAGGCGGATGGCATGGTGGCGGCCAATACCCGGAAAGTAAAGCCGTGAGTGCATTCCTATTATTGATCCATAATCACTGGAGCCGACTGGCGTGTGCCGGTAGTTTAATTCAATAACCTGCCCCCAACGGGTTGTGACGTCACGTTGTGACGTACGTTTTAAGTTGTAAGTGAATAGCCGGTATTCTAGAGAGGTTATGTCGAAACTTTCAGCTTGCTTAGTGATCGTTTCTAATTCTTTCCAACTGCCATTTTCATGTGTCCAAAAGATTTGATCATAGGCATATCCTGATCGTTTTTGGGAAGTAGCCCGAACACCCGGTTCAATTCGTCTAAAGTACTTTCCCCGCGACAAATTAAAGGGTATTTTAACCCCTCCCTCTAAAGTAGAAAAATACTCACGTTGTACGTTTTTAATTTGGAAAGTATCTCTATCATTAACGTAAAGATTATCATCAGCTCGTTGTTGGTCATCACCAAACTTCATTTCCACATCAAAAACAGGCCACCATCCTGTATAGGACAGATTGGCATAATACCGTTCCCGGCTGTTTTGGCTATCACCATCAAACCCCACGGTTAAAAATGTAGTGTTGAGCAAATTTTGAGAAAGGGCAGAAACACCCGGTGCAATGGTTCCCTCATCAATATTTACAAAAGCGGGAGCCCAACTGTGGAAGTTAAACAGATTCCATTTGGAGTATTTTTTCACGGTATATTCATCACCTGTTAGACCTTTAAAATCTGGTGCTGTTTTCTCTTCGGCCTGCATTTTTTTTAATTTCACTTCTACAGGTAAGGCTTGCGGCGCGAAGGCCTGAGGCTGGAGTTCTTTTGCGGAGGCCGACACCAACACATAGCCATCTGAAGTATAGTTGCTGTAAATAAGTTCGCCAGGAGTACGAGAGGGCATGACCATGGCAGCTCCAAAACGACTGGAAGTAAGCTGTTCCAGGTTTTTACCTTCTTTCGAGATGCGGTAAATGTTCTCAATGCCTGTCCACGATCCGCAAAACAGGATGTCATCACCATCGAATTTGGGTAATCGAATTTGGGCAAAGTCGGGCGGGGTGATGGAGGTCCAGGTGGAAAGGTCTGTATTCAGCAGGGTGATGTGTTTGCCTTCATCTCCCAGTAAAACCAATACCAACTGCTGTCCGTCCGGATGCCAGGAAGGCGTCATCGGAAACTGATTGTTGGGCGTTTCAATGGATTTAATGAGATGGCCATTTTCAGCATTGAGCAGATGGATGGCATAATCATTTTGAGCTGATACATGAACAGTGGCGATGATTTTGCCATCGGGCGATAGGGCAGGGGCAAAGTAGCGACTGCGAGTGGTGATTTTCTTTTGCTTGCCGCTTTTTAAGTCTTTTATCCGGATGACTGAAAACATCTGGTTCTCCCATCTTGGGTGAGGCTCCAATTCAGTCCAGACTAATTTTCCGGCATTGAATGAGAAGGGTTCCCGTTCACGAGTTCCGGGAATGAGCAGTGTTTTTTCTTCGCCAGTACTGGTGTTGACTTCTACAAATCGGCTGATTTCACCGGGGCCGGATACCTCTGCCAGAATGCTGTTTTCATCCATGGGAGTTGGCCAGCTGTAGCTTTTATAGTTTGTATCACGTGGTGTGAGCGCTGTGTATGCCGAATGAGTGAGGGCCTGATCCTGTTTCTTCCAATCCTCCTGCCATTGGTTGAACACCGTGTTGTAAAGCGGCACTTTGTTCATGCCGGTCACTTCTTTGATACCTCGATTAAAGGGGGTGATGCTCCATAAGCATGTCGTCCTGTTTCGCTCAAGGCGCGTTCCCAAACATCTGCACCATAGGTATGACGGGCACCGGCCACTAGTAAATAGCCCATGTTGTAATGATTGGGAATGTAATCATTGTAGGATCCAAAATAGGCTTTGTCGTAGTGATAACTTCCTTTTTCCAATAGCTGGGCCCGCAATTGCTGTTCAAACTCCGGTTTACGTCCACGGCCGGACGGGGAGAGCAGCGTTTCGGTTAAAGTGGCATCTCCTTCTAAAAACCACATGGGGGCATATAATCCCAGCACCGCACCAATGGCTTGTTGTCCGAAGACATAGCTCAGTCCCCGGGTAAATCCCTGATTCAGCTTATCAATTTGCACCACATGCCGGAATTCATGAATGGCCAGCTGTTCCAGCCAATCCTGGGCAAAAAGGTCCTGATGGGGCGTTGTGTAGATTTCCATGCGTTTGGGAGCCCAGGAGACAAAGCCGTTGGAATAGGCATCGCGCGAATGCATCAGTACCGGAATGGGTTTAGGGGTATGATTCAGTGAGTATCCGCCATGTACATATAATGAATCCAGGATTGCTGTAAAACGACGGGCTTCCCGTTCAAACTCATCGGGAAAAACCACTTTGAAATACGGGGACTTTATCTGGTTCCATTGGATACTGGCCGGATCGGATCCCGAACTGTAATATTGAGCATTTGAAACTGCAGATAGAAGGAGGTAGACCGCAATGCATAAAAACTTCCAGTGACGCATAGTAAATTTTATTTGAAGCTAAAAGTAAAAAAATCCCTATGAATGGCTTTTTTTTTGGGTTGATAATTATGTTGACGGATTCTGGTGTGAATGGTAGCATAATTGAGGCAATGGCAGGATGGGATAATTTCTCTGTTTGTTGGGAGGGGAGATTAGCGGTTCTGTTTGGTAGTATAAGCAGCAGTTCCTTAGGAGAAATTTGGTGGGAGAGCTAAAACCCTATTGTTTATGGGTGACTCTGAGGATACCCGACCTGAAGGTCGGAGTAATTGCAGTGGTAACAGACGGGTCAATACCCTGCCCTTCAGGGCAGGGAGTGGACCGTACGGTTGCTGTAAGGGCTTCAGCCCTTTGCAAATTTGTACTTTGTGAAAAACTCCTGATACTCCTCTTCCCAGGTTCTAACTGCATGGTGTTTCTCTTGTTTGCGTATGTAGTTTTGTACCTTATCAATCTGTGAATGACTGACCGATGCTGCGAAGTATTCATCCTGCCATCCAAAATGTATGGAAGTAAGCTGCTTTTGATTGATCCAGTGGGAACTTTCGCCTTTAAGAAGATTCATGATTGTGGCTATGTTTTGATCAGCTTGTAAGCTCACCAGTGCATGAACATGTTCATTATGGCCATTGATGAGATTTATGTGAATGGATTTGCTTGCGCTATATTTTCTGATGTGATCAAAAACGTGCTGGCGAATATTTTTGGTTAATAATGGAAGTCGGTCCTTGGTGGTCCAGACAAGATGAACCCCAATTCTTAGAAATGGCATAAAATGAATTTTTGATGAGTCTATTCAAGTTAGCGTTCATTTTTGAGAAATTCAATGAAAGGGCTAAAGCCCTGCCTGTTTTTGGGTGATTCTGGTGATGCCCTGCCCTTCCGGGCAGAGAGCGAAAAGTCCCGATTTCATGAAGGCTTCAGCCCTTCACAAATTCAGCCTCACTGGAAAAGGCTGATAGGCCTCTTGCCGGTTTTCTCGAATTATTCGAACATGGCTTCATAATAGGCTTTGGATTTCTCCGCATCAATTTTATTAAGAAAAGAAGCGTAACTCAAATACGATAAAAGAAAACGTTTATCGCGGATCCAGGGCGGTAAGAAGGTAGACTTTGCCACCAGCTCCATTTCAAATAGTTGTTTTAAAGCCGGTAGATCCGAAATATCCAGCTTGCCGCAGAAAAGAAGGTCCAAATGATCCAGTTTGCCTTTATTCAGGGCTTCTCTCAGGAAATTATGGACATTGAGGAGTCCTTCCAGATAGACAATGTCTTTTGTGAACGGGGCTTTCCCGGTGAGTAATCCGCCTCTAAAAACGCGTTTGGCATTTTGGAAGGATTGGTCCCGGTTATTGGTTTTCTCCAGATAGAACCGGTAGATGTCAATAAAGTCAGCCCCATCAATGGCCATTTGTATGGCAATCACCCGGTCCGAAAGGCGGCTGATGCGATCTAAATCAATACTTCCGGTAATAAATTCGGCAAATACCGCAAGCCCTTCCTGCGTCGTGGTAGTACCGGCATGACCATTTCCCAGGATTTTTAAATGCGGCTGGAGGTGTCCATTCAGCGAAGTGGCCACATGTATATAAGCTTCATGGTGTATTAATTGATCCACATTTTTATCGGTGAAACGTGCTGTGGGGCGAATGGAGATCCGCCTGCGGCCGGCCAATGCATTGGATGTTAAGGAAGGATCTAACACGACTTCGGGAGCCAGATCACCGAACATACTTTTTACAGCCTGTTCAATATGCCCGGCCATAGAAGTTGCCAGGATGGTGGCTTGTGGCGGTAATCCCAGATCAATGTGTTGGAAGCCATTAAATTGGTGATCGAAATGACAAGCCAGGTCAATAATGGTACTTGATCCATTTTGCAAGGGATCGCTGGGTTTACCGAACAGGCTGTTGGAGTGCCTGAAAAAATCAGCACTGCCCCGGGTACTAAGCAACAGAGCACTGCTTTCAATTTTATTGGCGATCCTGGAGGCCCAGGCATTAATCGTTGAATCAGCACGGCCAATCAGTTCTCGCACCGTTTTAATTTGTTGTAAAACAAGTTGGGGGTCATAGGACGGATAACTGACCGACGGCAGTTTTTGTGCATTGTTATTAAAAAATTCTTCCTTTACGGTATTCGGCCACGCAATATTTCGAAGAATGCTGACTTGGGTGGATGCTTTATGCAGCAGGTCACTAATTTTAATAATGCGTTGTTTTTCGGTCGTCATTTATTTCAGATGAATGCTTTTAAGGCACATGTTCGCGGGGCTAAAATAGTTATTTGGAAGTTGGTTGCCATGCGTTTATGATCAGCAAAACACAATTGCAGTGCAATTATAATCTCCATCGGATTGAAGTTAGTGGAAAATGGCACCAAAATGCTGGAGAGCGGCTTCCGGGGAGCAGAGAACCGGAAGAAAAGACGGAAGAAGTCTCAATTATTGGTGGAGAAGTGGAAGCAGGGACCGGAGGGATAGAAAAAACCCGCGGAGAAGGGGTGAAAAACGCCGCGGGATAGTAAAATTAAGGGTTTTGAGCTACCTGCGCTTATAGCTGTTGACATACTTTTCTTTGCGTTCGGGAGTACGCCAAAACACATATTGGCCAATTTCCCGTATTTGGCGCATATCTTCAATAAGTAAGGTGTAGGCTTTGTCACGGCTAATTTTATTGGCGCTACTATCTTCTCGGGAGCCATTGGAGGCCGCCAAAAGTTCCGACAGGTCATGTGAAGTGGTTCTGGCTTTCTCCTGCAAGGTGGTGTCGAAATTGATGAGGGCCAATGGTTGTGGATTTTTTTCGCCTAAAACCGCTAATTCCACCAAGTCTTGAATCATGTCTTTGTGCCCGTTACCTTCGCGGATGCGCATCACTTTTTGCTTGACATCAGGGACATTGCGGTAAGCAAAGCTGAAGTGATGCAATAACTCATCGCGCAAGGCATAGGCGACAGCGGACTGCTCCTGCCATTCTTTCTGAGCTTCCTGCTGGGCGCGGTACTCGCTCATCCATACCGCCTGACAGTAACGCAAGGCCCCGGCCCGGCTTCGTAGGTTTTCGACTTTCGTCCAATCCAAACCGGCAGCCAATAACGCCTCCTTATCTTTAAGGGCTTCAACTTGCAGGGATTCCGCATCAGCCGCTACGACATCAATGGGGGTATCGGGTAGCAGTACATTTTTAATGGCCAACGCGGCAATTTCGTCTTTCCATGTTTCATAATCACTTTGGTAACTCATTTCACAAATCAATTATAGTTTCTATATTGCGCCTTCACCGCCGGCCTCCTCTTCCCATCCGCGTGTCCAAACAAGGTCGGTTGATGACCAGCCGGCGGTTCCTCGACTAGCAATACCTTACATAAAGCTACATTACATGAAGATCATTATTACCTATTTCTATAATGATTATGGTTAAAGGATTGGAATCCATGACCAACTACTGTTTTTTAATGATTAAAGTAGTTCTGGTGACGTTTATTCGATCTATAGATGATGGGTGTTTTTGCTTCTTGGCACCTTAACCCGCACGAGTCGGTTCCCAATTATCCACTAATTAATGCTGGCAAATCCGCCGTGTGACACTAAAATAAAACGGCTGCCAGTATCCTGGCAGCCGTTATGGATTCTAAATAGACGGGTTATTTTTTATTTCGTGTATTGATCAATGATCAGTGTGATGGCCCGCTGGCAAGCCGGGCAAAAATGCGCATGACGGGTAAACATGATGCAGTTGGCAGCGCTTCGGTACAAACCGGTTGACTTGTATTGGGCACCTTCAAAAGCCCCCACCTGACCGCTGTAGGTCATATTTGCCAAGAGTTCATCGTCCCAAGTCCGTTTTTGGATAAAGAAGTCTTCCATAACTTTTTCATCCACCTTAGCTTTGCGCATTTCAACGCGCTTTTTCTGAGTGGCGATGCTGTGCGCATCATAGGTTTCTTTTTCCCAGGGGGTGGGAATAGGGGTACCTGGTGTTACAATGTCTTTCCATTTAATGGTTTCCGCATTGGCATTGGCTGTAACGTTCAGCTCCCAGGGCTCCAGGTGTTTGGCATCCATCTCATAGGCCGTGGCTGAAGTGTAATATTCATCGGCTAAATCAGCAAAGTGATGGCCGAATTCATGGACAAATAAATACTCTTGAAAGGCATTGTTGACAGCAGCGGTGATGTATAAATTATAAATGCCGCCACCACCATAGATGGAATCATTCATCAATATGGCGGTGAATTCGTAAGGTACGGCAGCTGCTGCATCACGGATGGTTTTGTTATCAAACCCTAAGGCATAACGCTCCGAATCAAAGGCTCCATAGGTAACAGAAAGGGCTGAGCGGGTATGGATGTCCTGATGCGGATGGTTTACACCGGAATCGGGAGAGGGGGTTTCTACTGCCCGGATGGAAAACTTCGTTTTAAACGCTGCAAAAGGTTCCGTGTTTAAAAGCACTTCTGCAAAGCGTTGGGCATCTTTTCTGAATTTCGCCATGTCCGCTTCGGCATAGCCCTCGCCCAATACAACAATGTCTACCTGCTGTTCGGGTTGCCCATTCACTACCACATCAAAGGTATTGTAGTGGTTCTGGATCGCCGAAGGAAAGGCTCGATAATGTTTCGGGTTGACCTGGTAAGTCCACACCGGGTCGAAACCATTTTTAATGTTGCGTTTGGAGAGGATCACATGCACTTCCTTTTTGGGCCAGGGAAAACGTAACGACTCCTGAAAACTACCCCATTCAGTGTGGGCCTCCGGAGTGGTTTCCCATTCTCCATAAATGCTGGAAAAACCTCTTGAATACAGCAGAGTCCCTGTTTCGGCATCCTTCACTTCGAAGAAATATTTGCCTAACCGTAACTCGTCCATTAAAACGGTCTTACTACCGGCCCATGCGCCATCGTTTACCATCTGATCAAAAGCAAAGTGCTCTTCACTTGAATTCCCCACATGATTGTAGTCTAATCGCATGGTGGCGTCGGTAAAATAGTTGTCATACTGTGCCTGAGCCGAAATGGTCAACACCATTAACAGAAGGGCAAAAACGTAATTTTTTTTCATCGTAGAAATACTTTTTTGGAGTCATTTACTGAATGGCAAGATAATGAAAATGGGCCTGTTCAAAAATGTGTTATGTCATAAGAATGGGGGATCAGGCGATAGAAGGAGAATATCCTTTTTACGATGATTGTTTTACGTTAGTATTGTTCCCCCATTACATACACCCACTTTCCCTGTTCACGCTCAAAGGATGATCGTTCATGTATTTGTTGCATCTGGCCATTCTCCAGGTACAAAGCTCTGAATTCAACCATGCCGGTGGTATCTGAGGGCTGGCCGTCTTCACTTTTCAGCACCACTAATCCCATCCATTGCACCGACTGCGCCCATTGTTGAATGCTTTTCCGCTGGCGTGTAGGGCGCGTTCGCGAATGGTGACTGCGCAATAAATAGTCCACGTTGGCTTGGGTAAATGCGGTGTATCTCGAACGCATTAAAACCTCCGCTGTTTCAGCTGGCCGGGTACCAGTGATGATGGGTTCGCAACAGGTTTGGTATGGCAGGTTCGAACCGCAGGGACAAGTAGGATTCATCAATTTTTTGTTTTTTCGTTATACAGAGATCTTGTAGTAAAACTTATTTCCGGCTCACAGAGACTTGAGCTGGCCAATTCGTTGAGAGTTTCATCTCATATGCTGTGTTGTGCATCTGTTTTTATGCTTGGGGCATTCTGTGCTACCATTATTATTACCCCTCATGGGTTGATCCATTTTGTTAATATGGGCTTTGAATTTCCGAATTACAGGCTACTGATCGCCGTCTACGATCTTCTTTTTGAGTTCTACCGCTTTTTTAATCAGGGCTTTTTGCAACGGGCAGCTGCGTTCTACGGGTTCTCCCCGTCTGTATTTTCGTAATAAGGCTACCGACTGTTCGGCCAATAAGCGGCGCACCGCGCGTCTCTCGCCTTTAATGCGGGGAATGTGTAAATGATCATACGCTGTTGTTTGATGCCGCATCCACGCGATGACCGCTTTGGCCGCGCGTGCTTCAACGGGAATCATGGAGGTACGTGCTACCGTGCCGCTACCCACTGGAATCGCATGAAGGGTAATGGCTTGTGCCATCACTTTTTCAGCCGGCTTATGTAAGTCGTGAAAATTTAAAAATGTTTCAACAGCAGTGCAGAACTCCACTTCATAGGCGTCTTGTTTTTTCTGACGCCGCTGCAATTCGTACTGACGTTTTTTTTCATAGGTATCCGTGGAGCGCACCGTAGCTACCTCGTTTTTCGCCTGAATGATAGTAGCAGTGGGAGCCCAAATGCCTTTGGAGGTGATTCGTCGTCCCTTTTTCACCTGAACGCGCCAATACGCTCCCCGGGCAGTCACTTTCCGGGTAATACCGGCATCGCCAGCCGGCAGAAAAGACCATCCTGCGGGTGGCTTCAGGTGTTCACCATAGTCACCAATCAAGGTTCCATTGGGGCCGGGACTAACATTTCGTTTATCGTTTTGCATGCTTGTTTTTAAGACCAGCAAAAATAGGGGAATGTAATGAATGCGCGAAATCCATTGCTTAGCTTTTGTCATGAATGAATCATAAAAAAACACCGACAGGTCAATCTGACTGCCGGTGTTTTCAATGACTCAACTCAACCATTAAAAGGCATCGTACTCTGATGCATCCAAATTGATTTTTTGTTCGTGTTGAGTTTGAGGTTTAGGAATGATCGGGTTACTGACATAAGTGGTGGTTGACTCGCCACGAGAGGCGTTGGACGGAATCGCTGTGGCCAACTCTTCTTGTTGATCTGTTGTGAAGAAATCCACCAGGCCTATCAGCTTTTCTGATTGATCAGTCAGGTCTTTAGCCCCGGCGGCTAATTGTTCGCTGCCTGCGGCATTTTGGGTGGTGGTGACATTGAGTTGCTGAATAGCATCATTCACTTGATTGACGCCGGCATCTAGTTCCATCCCTGCAGCAGCTATATACTGCACCAGTTGTCCGGATTTATCAATGGATGGAATTAATTTTTCCAGGTTGTTACTGGCATTGGTGGTCATCTGTACACTTTCTTTCACCAGTTTTATTATTTCATTGGCTGCCAATTGGCTCTTCTCGGCCAATTTGCGTACTTCTGCCGCTACAACGTTAAATCCGCGCCCGCTTTCACCGGCCTTCGCTGCTTCAATGGCAGCATTGAGGGATAATATATTAGTTTGGAAAGCAATTTCATTAATCACATGGATTTTTTTCGAAATGGCTCTATTGGCCTCTAATGCATGCTGAGCTTGCTCATTTACATTTTTCACTTCTTTTACAACAGTTGTAGTGATGGCTTCTGTTTCCCGGGCATGTTCCGTGTTTTGATTGATATTGGAGGCAATTTCTTCCATGGTGGAGGATACTTCTTCAAAAGCGGATGCTTGTTCTGTAGCCCCCTGAGATACATCCTGTGCAACACTGCTAAATTGCACACCTGTGGTATTTAATTGATGGGCGCCTGCAACGATTTTAGTAACCACTTCTTTAAGTTTAAAGATCATGGCTTTCAGTGCCTCTGCTAAAGTGCCTAATTCATCACTTCGGTTTGTGTTAATGTCAATTGCCAGATTACCGTTGGCTACCTTTTGCGCGTATTGTGACATTTTCACCAATTGATTGATTATGGGCGTAAGAAACATACTTATGACTCCGTAAATCACCGCAGCACTCAATAGCATCGCGATGACCATAAAAACCAGGAGGCGGTTCAGACCGGCATACATGTCACTTTTATACATGGAGGTAGATACATAACAATGATAGGGTTCAAAATACCTGAAGTATTGGATTTTATCTTTTCCTTCCGCACCTTCCGGCCAGAGGTATTCAGATTTATATTGGGTGGAATCGGCCTTAGTGAGTTGTTTGAAAAATTGGGCGTGAGCAAAGTTTTCTCCTTCTTTGCTGGGATGGATAATAAAATCACCTTTCTCACTGATTAAAAAAGGATAGCCATGCTGATAGTATTTTTTACGATTAAACGTCTCCTTCAGAAAGGCATAATCCTTTTCCTTGACACCCACATACAAGATGCCTTTGATGTCATTCCCAATCTTGATGGGCTCATAGGCTGTGAGGTACCAGTCGTTCACCACGAAGGCCCGCCCATAATAGGTTTTACCCAACTCAATGGTACGTATCACCACGGATTCATTGGGAATAAAAGTGCCAACTGCCCGGCTGCCATCTGTTTTCATCACATTGGTGGAAATGCGAAGGTAACCGTCATCAATTTTTTGAAAGATAGTGGCGGTCTCCACCGATTGGGATTTAATATTATCCACTAAATCAAAATGGTTATAAACGGGTTGATCATTCATTTTCCAAACCGGTATCTGGTAGGTCTTTTCTTCCTTGGTCAGTTGATTGATACCAGGAACTTCCATCAGCACATCTGTTTCAATTAATTTTTGGTTGGTGTAGAATAGGTTATGTGCTATTTTAAGCGCCATGTTAACGGCACTTTGCCGTGATCGGACATGATTTTCCAGAATGGTATGCAGATCGTTCACGTGACTTTGCATCGTTATATCCGTTTCCCGATGGATGTTGTTAGACGTAGTTCGGTAAATAAGTATGGTGAGAATGGAAAAAACGACAATGAGTACGGCAATGAGCGTCACATTGATTTTAAATTTAATGGAGGATGAAAACAACTCAACAAATCGTCTCTTACCAATGAAATCAAAACTTTTCATGCGCCAGGTTTTTAATGGTTATTTCTACTTTTTAGAATGCACTCCATTATCACGCATCTAACTTTATAAAAAGTTTAGATGGCATAATGCCTTTGTATCTTACCACTATTCAACCTGTTTACCCTTATCGAAAGAAGCAATAAATTAATTCTAATAAATGATAAAGTCAAGGGTGAGTGCTAGAATTAAAAAATGGATTTTACGCATGGAGATAAGCGTAGAATTATTCACCGTGAATTCATTTAGATCAGAAAATTTTTGAATTCTGAAATGAATGATTAATTTATGACCAAACAAATGATTAAAAACATGGCAAAGTTAATCGATGAATTTACAGTGGAAGTGGGCATCAATGAAGCCTATTGCAGTATTTATGGGGATTTAGCACAAAATGAGGCCAAATTTCACGCCACTTTTATGGTGAAAGATGATCAGTCAGAGGTGGGGCCTTTTTCGATTGAACAACCCAAAGAGGATGTTTATTTAAGAGAGTTTCGGCGTTATGTGCAGCAACATGTGAGCGCTTTACTCTATTTTAGGAACCGGATGGGATAACGTGTGATGCAATGAAAAGGGTTGTTTTTTTGATAATGTATAAGTCAGATGCTTGATGGTAACTAAAAACGTAACCTTAGTTATCAAAAAGGATCTGACTCTTGAACTGAGAATTCACTTTTGTTCAGGTATGGAATATCTTAGATCTTTCTGCCGAATAATCGATTAGTCCAATCAAAGAAGGTGATTAAAGATAAAGCCGACAATGAAAATGCCTGCTGCAACGATTCCAATAAAGATCGCGATCAATTGCCATTTAAGCACTTTTTTTAAAATAATGATTTCCGGTAAGGAGAGGGCTATGACTGACATCATGAAGGCTATTGCAGTGCCCAGAGAGACGCCCTTCTCAATCAATACACTGACGATGGGAATTATACCTGCTGCATTGGAATACATGGGGATGCCCAATAGTATGGCCAGCGGTACACCATACCAACTATCCCGACCCAATAGAGCTCCCAGGAAATCTTCCGGTACGTATCCGTGTGCACCGGCGCCAATGGCTATTCCCAAAATAATGTACACCCAGATTTTCCCCACGATTTCTTTGACGGCTTCGAATCCACTTTTAATGCGTTGCTGAAAAGAAGGCCTTTCTTCATCATCTTGCTCTTGATTAGCTTTCACCTGGTAGACCCACTCGGCCACATATTTTTCCAGCTTCAATTTGCCAATGAGCCAGCCAGCTCCAATGGCAATACTTAAGCCTGTACCTACATAAATGAGTGCTACTTTCCAACCAAACAACCCTACCAATAACACTAAGGCTACTTCGTTAATCATGGGTGCGGCAATTAAAAAGGAAAGGGTAACGCCCAAGGGTATACCGGCCTCCACAAAACCAAGAAATAGTGGAATGGCTGAACACGAGCAGAAGGGGGTCACTATTCCTAAAATGGAAGCAAGTACATTCCCAGTAAACAGGGATTTACCTTCCAGCATTTGTCGTGTTTTATCCGGTGAAAAATAAGTGCGTATGATGCCCACGCCAAAGATGATCAGCACTAATAAAAGCAAAACTTTAGGTACCTCGTAAATAAAAAAGCGAAGGGTTTCTGTGAGATGTTGGCCTTTAGTCATGCCTAATAGATCATCGACAATTAAATCTGAAAGTGACTGCAGATTTAAATAGAGATAAATCCAAAGTGGTAATAGAATGATTGGTAACAGCCAACCGTTCCCTTTTTTATTGATAGCAATGACGCGTTCTCTCATGTGGCTTTCTTTTGATGTCAATAACACGAACTTTTGATTTAAAAACTAAAAAAATAAGATGATGATGTAGTAGATGCCGACTCCCAAAAAAAGTACAGCAACCACACGACGGAACCAAACTTCGAAATTCTTCATCTTATTATATAGGTTTCCGATGGAACCTAGACTAAACGCCAGGAGCCAGGCAAAAATGATCACTGGAATACCGGTTGCCAGTGCAAAAACAATTGGCAAGTAAAGGCCACTGGCACTGCTGACAGTCATGGGAATGAGCATGCCAAAATACAGTACCCCACTGTAAGGACAAAAGGCGAGTGCAAATACGATGCCTAATAACAATACTCCCCGGAAGCCTTTGTTTGATCGGCTTTCCATTTTTTCAACCAGCGAACCGAAGCCCGGAATATTGAGTTTCAACAGGCCTAGCATGAATAATCCGATGAGGATTAGCAAGGGCCCAAGTATCTTTTCACCCCACTCTTGCAGCACGCCGGAAATATTAATCTGACTGGCGGCGAAAAAGAAGATCAAACCAATGGCTGTATAAGCAATCCCTCTGCCCAAGGTGTACACCAGACCATTAAGGAAGACTTTTTGTTGGTTGTCAATATCCTTACTGATAAAACCAATGGCGGTAATATTAGTGGCCAATGGGCAGGGACTTATGGCAGTCATAAGTCCCAGTATAAATGCCGAAAGGATAGGGAACTGAGAATTCTCCAGAAAATTTTGTAATACTTCCATTAAGATTATATCAATTCATCAATGGTGGCCTTTATTTTGCTTTTCAGCTTGTCCGGGTTCGTGCGGGCATTTAAAAAGGCATCATTGGTTAGGTTTACGACTGTTGTCCCTTTTACAATGAGTAATGATTGGCCGCTGACATTAAATTTCTGTGTGAGTTCAGTTTCATTTTCCCGGTTGATGGATTGAAATGTAATTTTGTCACCATAATATTCTTGCAAGGCCTCTTTAGTGACTTTCTCAACTGCTTCGCAGGTAGCGCAACGGCGGGTGGCATGAAAGTAATAGGCGGTTACTTCGCCAGTGGCAGTGTCTTGAGAGCAATCGGTTGTTGATTTTGTGTTAGGACAACAAGCTGATGGTTCGGTCTTCGATTTCGTGCAATTGTCAGTTGACCGGGCATTGGTTTGGCCAGCAGTTGAACTGGTGCATTGCGTAAACGTGAATGCTGCACCCAGGAGCAATAGGGGTAATATCTTTTTCATGGAGGTTGATTTATTTTATTAATAGGTTTTTGATCTCTTCTTCCGAAGGTACTTTACCTTTCACCACTACCTGTCCATCCACCACTAAGGCTGGTGTCGTCATCACACCAAATTTCATGATTTCCATGATGTCCTCTACTTTGGTAACTGTCGCATCGATCCCATTTTTAGATACGACTTCACGTGTCAGATTTTCCAGATTTTTGCACTTGGTACATCCTGTTCCTAATACTTTAATGTCCATAATTCAATGATTTAGTTTGTTTCGTAGTTCGCAAAACAACGAACTATTGGGTTAAATTTTTTTATATCTCTAAAAGTTCTTTAAATAACGTTTTTGCTTCTAACCAATTGGCTTTATTAATGCAGTACTTAATTCGTGGAGCTTCTATTTCCCCCTGAATCAGACCAGCCTCTTTCAACTCTTTCAAATGCTGAGACAAAGTTGATTTGGCGATTGGCAATAGCTCCGTGAGATCACCACTATAACAACAGGATTGATGAGCCAGAGTTTCCAGCACAAAAATGCGGACCGGATGGCCTAGTGCCTTGGCATAACGTGCCATTTTTATTTGTTCAGTTGATAAGGCTTCTTCAAATTTCATTTTTGTTCGTTAATTTACGAACAAAGGTAGGGATCTTCATCAAAATACAAAAAAACCCTCGCGAAATTTTTCGCAAGGGTTTTTGAAGTTATCTTAAGTGTTTCTATTTCTGCCTTATTCCTGTTCGATAATAATCGGACTTTTCATGAAACGCTCTGTAAATTCATCAAATTTAGAGTGCCATGAATTGGCAAATAGCAAGAATTGTGGGTTCTTAGTGCCTTCCGCAAAGCGATAGATTATTGGAAAAAGGGTATGTTGTACGAATTCTTCACAATCATCAACCACTATCATCTTAAGTTTGGGCATGGGCACTCCACTCACATTAACCAGTTCTGTCAGTCGGCGGGGAGTCGTGATTAATACGTCTAAACCCTCGTAAATCATGTCCTTTTGATATTGCAGAATGCCCTTGTCAAAAGCGACAAAAGTACGGAGCTTAGTGCGTTTACCCAATAATTCAAAGAGTTCTTCCAATTCATAGGCTTTTTCTTTGGAGGTGGTAATGATCAAGGCACGTGGTGCTTCTTCAAAAGGGGCTTTCAGTTGTTGAATCACGCCCATCACCAATGCTGTCGATTTGCCTGCTCCCTCTGGGGCGATCACAAACAGGTCAGCACCCGACTTGATTTTTGGGATGGTAATGGTTTGTATTTCTTTAGGTTCCTTATCAAAACCGGCATCGATAATATTGGAAGCCAGTTCAGGTATTAGTTTTTTGAGTTTCATGCATTGTGTTTTTTAGGAGATTTTTGAAGATTCAACTTATTTAAAGCTTCTCTATTTTCTCCACATCGTTCCAGCTTTCAAAGGTAAGAATAATTTGAGGAAGCTTGGGCGACTGTTTTTTCAATATTGTTGATGGAACCAATCGGGCATCAAATGATTCATTTACTTAATTGGTTTGGAACCATTGATAAGTTGTTTTTCGATGCCCCTGAAAAACTTCTGTTCTCGCCTGGTTTAGGAAGAAAACGGCCAGAATCCAAAATTATCTGGAAATTAAATTTTATATGCTATAAATTGAATGGAGGATTCATCTTTATCCTGAATTCATCTTCACAATTTTTGATTAAAGCATTGTAAATATTCAAAAGGATCATGGCACAATTTCATCACAATAAAGCAGAATAGGTCGGACAGCTTTTTCCTGATGAACCATCCAATGCAGAGAGACAAAGGATTGTTTCGTCCTGTGCTAGTTCATTTGTTGAGCAAGCTTACGTTCAGAAAGATGGCACGGAAGAACTCATGTTTTCGTCTGGAAATGAGGTTATCTCTCAAATTTAAAGAATGCAATGAGTTTTTGTAAAGTTTTTGCTTGTTCAGCTAATTCCATAGCATGACCTGATAATTGCTCTGATGCAGCCGCATTCTGTTGTGTAAGAGCATTCAATTGCTGAATGGCATTATTGACCTGATCCGTTCCTGTAGATTGCTCCATACTGGCGGCTATAATTTCCTGAACCAGAGATGTAGTTTTTCCCACATTGGTAGTTGTATTCGTCATCACCTGAACCGCTTGGGAAACGGCGTCGAAACTCTCCTGGCTAAGGGACACAATTTCTTCAGCTGCTGCCCTGCTGGTTTCTGCTAGCTTACGAACTTCGCTGGCTACTACCGCAAATCCTTTCCCATGCTCACCGGCGCGAGCTGCTTCAACACTCGCATTCAATGCTAATATATTTGTTTGGAAAGCGATGTCATTGATGATTCCAATTTTATCTAAAATGGTTTTATTGGCATCGACAGCCTTTTGAGATTGCTCGGTTACTTGTATGATGCCAGTATTTGCATCTTTTGAAATATTTCCTGTTTTTTGAGCGTTTTCACTATTTTGTTTAATATTAGCCGAAATCTCCTCCACTGTAGCGGCAATTTCTTCCACCGATGATGCTTGTTCATTGGCACTGGAAGACAATTGTTCAGACGTTTTACTTGTTTCACTACTAGCTGTGGTCATGGATTCAATGCCTCTTTGTACATCCCTAATTACAACTTGTAGTTTGTTAATGAGTTCGTTGGTGGCAGCCATCATTTCACCAATTTCATCATTCGCCATTTTTTCAGAAGTGCTATCATGGGTATAGAAATCACCATCTGATAAATGAATCAATCGATCTCGAATGACCTGAATCGATTTGTTGAGTGAAGTCGAAATAAGAAACGATATTATAAGAAATAGCACTAGGCTAAGTCCCAGTATAATAAGAATGTTTCTGAATGATTGATTCGAATTATCACTGGTTTCTGAAAAGGCATTTTTTGTCTCTTGTTTGCTTACAGAGATCAGATTATTTAGATCGCCTTTTATCGTATTAAAGGCGTCTACCATGTTCGTTATATCAGTACTTAATTCTTCTGTAAATTCACCACGTATCATTGCAGCTGAAGTATTTGTAGCCAGTTTGTAATAAGTGTCAAATTGAGCCGATAATTCCTTAATATCATTGTTATTGGTCCCTATGATATTAAGCGAGGCAGTATCCAAATAAGCCTGAATGTATAAGTATTTTGATTCCGTATCAGCCAGTTTTTCCTCATCAGCAGCAGCCACTGCATCCTGGAATTCGCGTTGCAGATTAATGAGTTCATAACCCAGTTTATTAGCGATGTCCAGATATGGTACATAGCCTTCCTCAATATTTTTAAGGAGTTTTTGGGATCTGTTGTTTGATATTTGGAAGATTAAAAAAACAATGAGAATGACCAGTGTAAACAACACTGGAAACAACAAGATCTTGTGTTTAATTTTTAGGTTAGAAAACATAATCTACTATTTTAATTGATAGTTACCTCTTTAACGCCTGCAGTATTGGTGCCGGTTGCAACATAGCCTATAGCACCGGTGTTACTCTTTACATATTCAATCACTTCATCGTCACTTTTTTTCTCCATGGGAGGCGTACCTGATCCTGCAAAAACATACTGCTGCCAATAGCTTTTTATTGCACTGACAGATTTGTTATGAATGGCAGTTGAGAAATCTTTGCGAACTGTTGAATTAGCACTTTGATCTACCGGTACTATCTTATCTCCATTGTCCCATTTTTTTGTTTTCTTCAGGAAATGCTTTGATAAATCACTTTTGGAAATGGTTGTAGTGGTATTGCTGGCGTTCACAATCACTTTGTAGGTTTGGGCAGGTAGTATCCAGGATGATAATAAGATGGCTGTTAATATGATATAGCGTTTCATATTGTTGAAATTTAATGTTATACAAGGATTAACTAGAACGAAACAACAAATGAGAACTGGGCATAGTTGTAATCATGATCTTCAGAGATCTTATTTGGTATATCTGTAATTCGAGTGCCCATAATGCGTTTATATTCTAATTTTAATAAGGTTTCAAAGCGGGGACGAATGGCTATTCCGATAGTGGCAGCATCAGTTGGTAATCCAACCCCATTTACGGTTATGTCTTTAATATAATCCCATCTGATAAATGGTTTTACGATGTCCATGTCATATATTATTTCGCCATAATAGGCTTCGTATTCATTTTTTATATGAGTACCCAGAGCTTTATCAGTCTCAGAGGTAGTTTCTTGCTGTCCACCCCAGAACTCACCATTGATTTTAAAATTGCCAGTATTTAAATGCACATCAAAGCCATATGTATATTTAGTAGATGGATAATAAATAAACGATCCATCGTCAGCCTGTGTGACTTGTTGTGCATCTCCGGTAAAATAGTTGGCACCGAACGTAAGAGCATCATTAATGATTCCATAGAGACGTCCGGTACCACATAAATAGTTGTTGATTTTATCAGCCTCTGTATCGTAATAACCAAATGATGGATGTGAGTCCTCCTGGGCTTGAAGACCTATGATTCCGCCTTCAAAGTGATTGATATAGGCGTAACTGCCAATGGAAGCGCTATATCCCCATTTGAATGACGAGCTCGCTTCAAATTCCCCAGTCAGCTGAAATCCACTGATGCTTTGGGGAAATAAAAAGTGATGGGAAACGAGCATGGGTACTACACCACTTGGATTTAACGGGGCGTAGAAATATTGATTGATGGGACTGAGCGGGGTTAAAAAGCGGCCTACTCCGAGTCGCAAGCCATCATTGAAACGGTACATACCATATCCCTCCACCAATAATTGGCTGACATGAAAGGTGTAGTGGGTATATACAATAGTGGCTTTGAGTTCCAGGTCTTCCAAAGGTTGATAACTGACTAGCAGCCCTACTTCTGATAGCCCAATGCCAAAGTCTTCTCTAAGATTATCTTGATCCGAATATTCCATGATGGAATTAATATATCCGGTAATGTGTTTTCTGGGTTCCCATTCATCCTGTGCATATAAGGAGCAGCCTATTAATACACTAAAAATAGCAAGAATTACTTTTTGAGTTTTCATAAATACGTTTTTAATGTTCGGTATTTTCTTTACGATAGAATACTAATGCAATGGCGTCATTCAGTTGTGCTTAATTTAGCACCGTCACAGAGTAACGCTTTAGATGCTATCTTTTTCCGATAGGGGAAAATGCCATCCGTAAGTAGGTGTAGACTAGGGGCGCCTTTATTTAGCGATCTAATGAGCGTTAAAATAGACCATTTCAATAATGAGGTCAATACTTTTTAAAGGGAAATAATTGGAGAATTGATTTATGGTAGAATTTTGTATTTAAACGAATGCAGTTCATAGGTCGGGAGAGTCACAGAATGGGTTGTGACGCAAATTTATTTATTGGAAATGCATGAGCCTTTATAACAGCTCAAGGAGGTTCAGGAATACATGTAATGGGAGTTGAATGTGTTGGTTTTTTAAAATGGTTGTCTTAGAGTGGTTTTAGTGCCCATGTAACAGGCGAGTGCACTGATATTTCAGCCTAAATTGTAAGTGTGTCGGCCTGTGGTGTGGACGTGTTTATGAACGGGAGTTGGTAGGTTTGTTAATACACAAAATAGTCCCAATAAGATCCGATAAAGTCTCGATGAACCAGTGGATTACATTCAGGTATATGGACAATCAGAAAAAGCATCGGACAACTAACGACTTCAATGATACATTGGACTAATTGACGCAGACAATTAACGAAATGCATCTGTCAGCTCACTAGTCGACAATCACCATGAAAGAATTTCACCAGACAGTCAAAAACCTCAATCTAACAATGGGCTAATTGATACAGAAAATAAATGAAAAGGATCTATCAGCTCAGGAATCGACAATCACAATGAAAGAATTACATCTGACAGCCAACAGCCTTCATCTAGCAATTGACCAACTGACTCTGACAACGAATGAAAAGGATCTATGGAAGTATTCACGGAAGTATTCACCAAACTGTGTCTCTATATTCTTTTACTTTTGGGGAGAAATATAGCGCTTTGGCTCCGTGTAATTTGGAAAAGGAGACCAGGATAAAACCCTTACGCTTCAGGCAGCAAGATGATAAAGGATACAAAAAAAAGGAGGTAAGGCCTGCTAAAGCCACCACTTAAAATTAAAAAGTCATTTTAAAGAAAAGGAAACCAGTCTTTCTTTTCCAGTTTACGCAGTTTTGATTCGAGGTTGGCACCCCTTAGGTTGATGGCAATAATAGTACCTTCGCCGTCAATGAGGAAATTAGCAGGAATTCCACGTACTTCATATTCTTTGGCTGCTGCATTACGCCATCCTTTTAGATCACTCACGTGATAGGGCCATTCCAATTGATCGTCCCGAATGGCTTTTTCCCAGGCGTCTTGTTTCACATCCATGGACACACTGAAAATGGTAAATCCATTTCCGTTTTTAAACGCGGCATCTTTGAATTTTTGATAGGCACTGACCACATGTACGTTTTCTTTACGGCATGGAGCACACCAGGAGGCCCAGAAATCAATCAAAACAATTTTACCTTGCAACGAAGATAGTTTCAGCTCCTCTCCGGTGAGGGTATTCTGAATAATCTCCGGTGCTTTTTGGCCCACTTTTAGTCCCTGGCCAAAAGCATTGGTCAAAGCGGCCAGTATTAACAATAGTGTAAGCGTGTATCTCATTTTAAGTAGGTCAATGAATGGATTGTCATACAAAGATAGCCAATTTATTCAAAGCATTCAGGTCCAAAATACAAGCATTCTCCTGTCGCCATTTAAAAGCAGGCTATCAACAAGTGATAGCATCAATTAATTGCTTTGGGTTAGCCACGCTTCAATGCCACCCTCCAGGTTTGAGATGTTAGTATAGCCATTCTGTTTCAAATACTGCTGCACATTGTAACTGCGCATTCCGGAATGGCAATAGATAATGACACTTTTATCTCTTGGAATCTGATCTGTGTGATGCGGCACCTGTCCCATGGGGATATTTGTAGCTCCTTGAATACATCCCATGCTTAACTCATAGGGTTCGCGAACATCAATCAATACCAGATCGGCCGCTTTCTCCATCAATGCTTTTAACTCTTTGGCTGTTATGTTCTCCTGCATGTCTATTTTAGCTTGGTTATTCATTCCACAAAATTCATCATAGTCAATTAATTCAGTGATGCTTGGGTGTTTCCCACAAACGGGACAATCCGGATCTTTCATGAATTTCACTTCCTTAAATGACATTCTAAGCGCGTCATAGCTTAGTAATCGTCCAATAAGCGGTTCGCCGATATTCAGAATCAGTTTTATTACTTCGGTTGCTTGTAAAGTCCCGATAACACCCGGTAAAACACCCATTACACCAGCTTCCGCACACGAAGGCACACTGCCTGGTGCCGGAGGCTCGGGAAATAAACAACGGTAACAGGGTCCTTGTTCAGTCCCATACACACTGGCTTGACCTTCAAACTGGCGGATGGAACCAAAAACATTTGGTTTTCCGGTTAATACACATGCATCATTGACCAGATATCGGGTTTGAAAATTGTCTGTACCATCGGTGATTACATCATATTTTCCTATAATATCCAATGCATTGTGCCTTGTCAGTTTTTCATTGTAGAGATCCAACTGTACGAATGGATTAATCTCACGAATGCGTTCAGCAGCCGATTTCAGCTTACTCATGCCCACGTTGGAAGTTCCATGGATGATCTGACGTTGGAGGTTGCTTTCATCCACCACATCAAAATCAACTAAACCCATGCGACCAATACCGGAGGCCGCCAGATATAAGGCAATGGGTGATCCAAGTCCACCGGTTCCGATTATAAGGACGGAGGCTTGCTTCAATTTTATTTGACCTTCAAGCCCAATTTCAGGTAAGATGGTGTGACGTGCAAAGCGTTTTAGTTCTTCTTGTGACAGAGTCATGGTGTATATTAGTTTGAGGCAACGAAGGTAAAAAAAACTGAGTAGAACAGGAATGAAGCGTGAAGTTCGTTTTTTCAGAATTTATAATCCCCAGCTAAAGAGGTATTAAAAAAGAATCGCACATTTTTCTGTAACTATTGTTTAAGTAGAGTGATGGATTACTTGATAAATGACGTCTGATGTTATGGATAAACTAGGAAAAGGTAATATGCTAAAAAAGGTATTGGTTACAGTTATGGTGATGGTTCAGTTTCTTGTTATGCCAAATGTATCTGGTAATAAACCTGTTGAACCAGATAAAGAGGGCGTTGTTAAGGGAAAGGTTTACGATAGAAAATCCAAACAACCGGTTGAATATGCTACTGTCGCCGTTTATAGCAGTGTTGATAATTCTGTGGTGACCGGCACCATAAGTGATCAAAATGGAGAGTTTAGAATCAAAGGACTTCAGCCTGGTTCATTTTATATTGTGGTTTCGTTTATGGGATATGCAGATAATCGTTTCGATGACATCATTATTGAACACAGCCGTACCATGGTTGACCTTGGGGAAATAAAACTGGGTGCAGGCCGCACTTCATTGGAGGAAGTGGAAGTCGTGGCCGAGCGTCAATCAGTGGAGTTTAAAATTGATAAAAAGGTAGTTTCGGTCGGAAAACAGATGACTTCGGCTTCTTTATCGGCCATTGAGGTGTTGGAGAATGTGCCTTCGGTACGAGTCGATATTGAAGGAAATGTATCATTGCGGGGAAGTACTGGTTTTACGGTTTTGATTGACGGTAAACCCACGGTTTTGGAACCTAGTGATGCTTTGCGACAGACACCGGCCTCAACCATTGAAAATATTGAGATTATTACCAATCCATCGGCTAAATACCAGCCTGACGGAACAGGTGGGATCATTAACATCATCACTAAAAAGAACCGTACACAGGGAGTGCAAGGATTGGTCAATTTGAAAGGTGGTTCGTTTGGTAGTTATGGTGGTGATTTCTTATTGAACTGGCGTCAGAAATCCACTAATTTTTACATCGGAGGTGATTACAATAATCGTCCCTTTCCGGGTGACAGTTTCAGTGAAAGGCGAACGGTAAAAAACGATACGACCACTGTAATATTAGCCAAGGGAGAGAATGAGCGTAGCCATAACGGAGGCGGATTTCGTACCGGCTTTGATTGGGACATCACCCAACGTGATTTTTTCTCAGTGGGATTAAGATACGGTAACTATCAAATGGAGAGTAATTCCCATTTGGATTATACAACGACAAAAATACCGGGTGATTATCTGTTAAAGGAGTTAAGTCTAAATGATTCCGAAAGAGGCGGTGGATACGTTTCGGTAACAGGTAATTATCAACATAAATTTGCGCAAAAAGGGCATGAGTTGAGTGCGCAAGTAAACTATCGATACCGGGATGGTGATGAGTTTTCGAAAAATGTGCTGAAAGATGCGACTGGTGTTATTAATGATGGTTCTAAAACAACCGAAAAGGGACCCTCAGGAAGGTGGGAGTTACGATTGGATTATACCAAACCAGTAGGAGAAAGTGATCGATTTGAAGCCGGATTTCAGGGACGCACTGATGAAAGTGATGATATCACCGAGTTGTATAGATATAATGTTAATCAGCAAGATTTCATTCTGCAATCTGAAAAGAGTAATAATACGCACTATAACAGGAATATTTATGGTTTATATACGACCTATAATGGTAATCTTGGGAATTTTGGATACCAGGTTGGATTAAGGGGTGAATATACGTACCGGGAAATTACATCTGCTAAAGAAAATGAACGTTTTACGATTGATCGCCTCGATTATTTCCCTACCTTGCACTTATCATATAAACTTCCAAAAGATCATCAGGTGATGGCTAGTTATTCGCGTCGTATTGATCGCCCCAGGGGGTATTATCTGGAGCCTTTTATTACATGGGAAGACATGTACAATGTGCGGCAGGGAAATCCGGATCTAAATCCGGAATTCATCGATGCATTGGAATTGGGCTATTTGAAACAATGGGATAAAGGACAACTGTCTCTGGAAGGTTATTATCGCGTGACACATAACAAGGTGGAGCGTATTAAAAGTGTGTATGCAGAAGGTATTTTATTGAGTTCTGTGGCCAATGTGGGAACGGATTATGCATTAGGCGTAGAAGCCATGTATAATGTACCTTTGTTTAAGTGGTGGGAAGTAAATCTCATGGGTGATATGTATGATTACCGGATAGAGGGAGTGAAGAGCGAAGAATCCTTTGAACGCAGCTCTTTTAATTGGAGTAGTCGGGTGAATAATACCTTTAAGTTAACTAAACGGTCGCAGTTACAATTTAATGGAAATTATGACAGTCCATCCATAACTTCGCAGGGCGAATCAAAAGGATACTATACTTTAAATGCCGCCTTTCGGATGGATTTTATGGATCGTCAAATGTCTGCCACGGTTCAGGCGCGTGATTTGTTAGGTACCGCCAAACATGAAACCATAACCCAAGAACCGGATTTTTACAATTATAATAAACACAGTCGCAGTGCCCCGGTTATTAGTTTTACCGTGAGTTATCGAATCAACAATTTTATACAAAAGCGTCGCAACGGAAACAGCGGCAATGATAGTGGAGGAATGGAAGAGGAGTTTTAATTTTTTGTATAGGTGCCTATGAAAAAAGGGGAGTAAAACGTTACTTCCCTTTTTTTTGCTATTTCAATAAGGTACAAACATCTTCAAAAGCGATAAGATTTCGCTCATTGTCTTTTACAAAAGCCAATGCTTTGTCCACTTTTTCCCCGGAAATATGGAGCTTTAGGCCCATTTCACGGCAGAGTTCCAATTCTTTTTCATTGATATGTAAATCAACCTTCATCAATTGTATCAATCTGAAAAACATGAAAAATCGTTCTTTTTCATCAATAGGCGCTGAAAAATGAAATTTCTCTAAATTTTGGGCTATTTCATTGAGTTCACCAGGTGTAATTCCCATGCTCACCGTGACGAAGTTAAGCCACATGTTTTCAGCCATATTGAGTTGCTCATCGGCTTTGGCCATTTTGATAAGTTGTGCTAAATAGCATTTCTTTTCGTCGAAATAATCTTTAAATTCTAACATAAGCGAGTCATTATTCAATATGCATACAAGTATACGCTAATTTAGAAAACTATAAAATCAAAAAACTTATTCCGGGTGACAATTATTTATATTATTTCTGTATAAGAACGGCAGAAAGCGTTATGATGTACATGTTATGTAATCATAGCCAGATACTAATAGGTGTCCTGTTTTTCATGAAAATAGACTGCTTTTTCCATAGATCTGGGGTGTATGGGGAAGAATTTGTTCTGAAATGTTAAAAAGTTATTAAAAACTGCTATTTTTAGTTGGGCAAAATTGAGGACGGAATTAAGTCTGATGATAATAATATTTTATCCAATTTTATGGGAAAACTGTATCAACCTATTAATACACACTTTGAGCCTTCAGAGGTGAAAAAGTATGCCATTAATCTGGCTAAATTTCTGGAGCTGTTGCGACAGGAGGAGTGGTATTACAAGCAGCAAAATCATGATACGAAAGAAGTTTTGTCACATGTCCGAAAGATTTTTTACGATCTCTATGGTTGGAACTCTCAATTGATTCGGGGAGCAGCAAAAGTTTCAAACCGATACCTCGTTAAACTTGTTCCTGATGCAATGGCTTTTTATCCCGAAAAGCGTTACGCCTTGGTCGAAAGGTCCGGATCAAATCTGGAACCTTCTCATTTGAAACGTGAGGTTCTTGTGCGTCCCGGTGATTGGTTAAATCCACAGGCAGGGACGGTTCCGGAGATTTATCAAAATGATAACCAGGAGATTATTTTACCTGATCATTTATATTGCGACATGGGGCATGTATTAGCCGGTATGGATGCCTCTAATTATCCCATGCCCGTAGCGCCTTTGCCTAAAGGGTTGATGTGGCTTCGATTTTTGTTTCCGCATGTGGAAAATAATGCTTTTTGTGCCACTTGGTTGGGCGATATTGCCAGTTCGGCCGGTGAGTGTTTGTTTGAAACCATTAAGAATAAAAAGCAACTATCAAGCGCAGAGGTCCAAAGATTGATTGATGCATTTGCGCCTGGTACAGATATGCTTGGAAATATTGATTCAATTGTCATTCCTCATGTGTATCAATTAAATACCCGGACAGGTTGGCTGATTTCGGATATTCTGAAGGATTATTATTCACCCGAAGGAAAAGGATATTACTTTATGCAACGGCGCTATTCTGTGTTTTGTGGGATAATTGGTCTAAGGGGATGGAATGGCGTGCAGTTTGAGAATGAACGTGAGTGGTTGGTTACATATAAAAAACAATTACGAAATACAACCGCTTTTTATGTGTATACCCGAATGTCAAAGCTAAAGGGTTTGATGCTTGCTTTGAAAGTATGGCTGCATTTATGTGAACCAACACTCAACTTACAAGCGTTTTTAGAACTATTCCTGGAAGCACTAAAAAAGAATATTAATACAGAGCCTCTTACCAGCGAAGTAAAACCTGCCAGCTATGTCGAAGCAAACTAAACGAGTACTTGTAATATTAACTATTATTTCAATCTTGATTGTGCCACTTGTTGGTGCTTTGGTGTATTATAAAGGTGTGTTTCCAAGTCATTTATTCTTTTTTCCACCCATCGAGGTTGAATCCAAACCAGGCTTTAGCTGGCCTGTGTTTATTGCATTACTGTTTCCCATTGCTTTTGTCGTGTTGCTGTATGTTTATCCCTGGTGGTTTGGTTTTAAACGGCCTGACAAAACAGCATCCACCAGTATTGACGGAAAGTTCCCCTGGTGGTTTTGGGTGGGACTAATGGTTTCATCCATTGATGCTGTTTTTCTATTTGGACATATTGAGTCGGCTACGTTCGTTATAAACCTTGGATTTATACCCATTATCTGGGGCATCGTATTTGCCACTGACGGTTGGGTATATAAACGCACCAATGGACATTCGATATTAGGTGATAAGCCCTGGGATTTATTGTGGATGGCAGTGTGCTCGGCTTTCGCATGGGGGTATTTTGAGTATTTAAGTTTCTTTGTTAATGTGAATTGGTTTTATCCGGAAGCCGCCCGAATCTCTACTCTGGCATTTTATATCTATGCGATTGTGGGGGGGGGTGTTTTGGTTCCGTTTGCTTTTGAAGGTTATATGTTGCTAAATTCTTTTAAAAGCTTAGGTAATCGGTACTCCTTTGGCCCTAAAATAGTTTTGTCTAAATCGATTCAGATTAGTGCTTTAATTATTAGTGTTTTATCTATTTTTCTGATCACCTATTTTCCCAATATGCTATTTCCCATGTTGTGGCTTGGCCCGGTGATCATTTTAAGCATAGCATTTGATAGAATTGGTTTATGGACCCCTTTTAGGCCCATTGCACGGGATGGCAATTGGACGCCTTTGGCACTGATTGGTCTTGCTGAATTAATCATAGGGTTAATTCATGAAACAGTCAATTTTTCCAGTGCATCTCATCACCCTTTCCATACCAGTGTCCCGGGTTATTGGGTATATAGTGTCCCTTATGTGGATCGGTTTTATGTATTTGAGATGCCTTTTGAGGGCCTTTTTGGATATCTGCCCTATGGTATTTATAATTGGATTATCTGGATTGGGTTCGCATATATTTTTAAGATTTCGACGCCGTTTGCTAATGAAGAAGCGGTAGTGGCGGGGCATTTGAATAGATAACGGTATGGATAGAATAAACGAGTACATAATAAAGGAAGAGTTATCAAGAAATGATAGAACATTGGTATATAGAGCTGTTGATGAAGATAATCAATCCTTTATTCTGAAGGTGCTAAGGGAGGAGTATGCCGATGCTCAAAAAATGGAACGTTTTAAGACTGAATACAACCTGGTGAAGTCCTTGCGGTCCGAAAATATCATACAATCCATTGATCTGATAAAGCATAATAATAGCCTGGCCATTGTATTTGAGGATTTTGGAGGTGTCACTTTGAAGGATTATATTCATCAAATGGCACCCGTTACCATTAAGGAAGAATTGATTGAAGTACTTCAGCTGGCGGTTCAGGTTTGTCAGGCTTTAACGGTTGTCCATGAACAAAATATCGTCCATAAAGATCTCAATCCCTCCAATATTGTTTTCAGTAAAGACAAAGAAAAGTTAAAGTTAATTGATTTCGGATTGGCCTCTGAAATATCAGCAGAGGAACCGGACTTAAATAATCTGCGCCATTTGGAGGGTACTTATGCTTATATTTCCCCGGAGCAAACGGGTCGGGTGAATCGACCGGTTGATCATCGGAGTGATTTCTATTCCTTAGGTATCATTTTATATGAATTATTATCGGGACAAATTCCTTTTAAGGCGACCAATCCAAGGGAATGGATTCACTGTCACGTGGCCCGGCAAGCCGTAGAATTGTACCTTAAAAATTTACTGGTTCCCAAATCCCTCTCCGATGTAGTTATGAAACTTCTTTCTAAATCACCGGATGATCGTTATCAAAGTAGCTATGGGATTATTAAAGATTTGGAAGCCTGTATAGAACATCTGGAAGCTGATCTGAGCTTTGATGATTATACCGTAGGGCGACAGGATATTGTGAAGCGATTTAAGATACCTGAAAAGCTCTATGCAAGAGAAAAAGAAACGAATCAGCTCAAAAACTGTTTTGAACGGGCTAGCAAAGGGGAAACTTGCGTGGCAATTGTGAAGGGGTATTCGGGAATTGGAAAAACATCCCTGGTCAATCAACTACAACCATTGGTGCAAATCCGGAATGGGTATTTTTTAACCGGCAAATTTGAGCAATTTGATAAAAATATTCCCTATGCAGCCTTTATTCAGGCTTACTCGAAAGTCATAGATCATGTATTGGCATGCACTGATGAGGAGATAACCAGATGGCGCAAAAGTCTTTTGAATGCACTTAAAGGAAATGCCCATTTAATACTTGAGGTTATTCCCCAAATGGAATTAATCATCGGTAAACAGCCTGTACCGCAAGAGTTACCACTTACTGAAGCCCATAATCGTTTTGTATTGACTTTTATGAGCTTCATTCAAGTGTTTGCCAATGAAAAGCATCCGGTCGTTTTGTTGTTAGATGACCTGCAATGGGCCGATTCTGCATCCCTTGAAATCATTGATTTGCTGATTGGCAATAGTACGAATCATCCCCTGATGCTGGTGTTGTCCTATCGGGATAACGAGATTACGCTGGGACATCCGCTGCTTCCCGTGCTGCATCACCTGGAGAAAAGTAAAATACACCAGGTTGAGATTAAAGTAGAGGTGCTTAATGTGCAGGATGTCCGGACTTTGATTGGGGATTCTTTTGCATGTGCAAAGTCTGACGTTAATAAGCTGGCTGCCATTTCTATTCAAAAAACAAATGGGAATCCATTTTTTCTGATTGAGTTTCTCAGTGATCTTTTTCCTCAGAAAATGGTCTCCTTTGATACTGCAAGAGGACAGTGGGCCTTTAATTACGATGTGATTAAGCAAACAAAAGTAACTGATAATGTTGTTGATATAATCAGTCAGCGTTTGGAAGCATTGCATGCGGAAACACAAGAGACATTGAAGCTGGTTTCCTGCTTTGGATCGCGGTTTGACCGGCACACCTTGAGTCGTTTTACGCATAAACCTTTGCCAATAATAGATAAAATATTAAAAGAGGCGGTGGATGAGCGCTTTATTTTTCCGTTTGACAAGGTTCCCGAATTTGAAGATAGTGACGCCATTGTAAATTATGGATTTGTACATGATAAAATAAAACATGCCGTTTACAGTCACCTTAATGCAGAAGCAAAGGCACGTAATCATTTGCGTATTGGTCGGTTATTGTTAAACGGATATTCAGAGGATAGCATCGGCGAGAATCTGTTTAACATTCTGGGGCATTTTAATAAAGCCATCAATGAAATTGAACCCGATGAACGATTAATAATTTCCAGATTAAATAAGAAAGCTTGTCGAAAAGCCCTGAAGTCTGGAGCTTATAAAATTGCGTATGATTACGCCAATCGGGGCTTGACACTTTTAACTGATGACGATTGGGAGACGCATTACCAGTTGGCCTATGAGTTGCATCTGAATGCGGCCGAGTCGGCTGCTTATTGTGGGGAGTATGGTAATATGGATCATCTTCTTCAGGTGTTGCAACTGCATTCCACTGAATTACTGGATAAAGCTAAAATAAGTACCATTCGTATTAAAGCGCTCATTGCACAAAATCAGCAACAGAAGGCTATTCACGAAGCGCTTGTGTTGTTAAAGCGCTTGGGGATAGATTTACCTGCAAAACCTGGATTGCATCATGTTTTATATTTTGTGATGAAAACTCGTTGGTTATTGAATAAACATCAAAATAACCTGGATGAACTTCCAATCATGACTGATCCAGCTTTACTGAAAGCCATGAAAGTCATGGGTAGCTTGATCAGTATATTGTATCGGGCCAATCCCAATTTGCTAATGCTCATCGTTTTCAAACTGGTAAGGCTTACCCTCAAGCATGGTGTGGCGTCCATTTCACCCGTTGGTATTGTGACGTACTCGTTGTTGAGTAATGCGCTGTTTCGCAATACGGATCAGGCGTATCAATTGAGTCAGGTAGGCATGCGCCTTTTTGACCGGTTGGAGGATAAAGAACATTGGCCACAAGCATTCTATATTTTTAATGTAGGTGTACGTCCCTGGAAAGAAGACATGGACGATGTGATAAATGATTTCTTTAATTGCTATCATAAAGCTCAGGAGGTGGGTGATTTTGAAACCATGCAAAGTGCCATTGTGGCCTGGGCGAGTTATGGTTTTAGGGCGGGTTATCAATTGAAGGACATTCAAACTAAAATTCAGCATTTCTCCAAGAATTTGTCGCAATATCATCAGGAAATCGTCTTCAGTCAGTTGAATCTGATTCAACAAATGGTGCATAATTTTCAGCATGGCACAATTGCTCCGGATCAATTAATTGGGGAAATTTATAATGAAAAAGCGATGATCCCTTATCATCAGAAGGAGAAGGATGATACTTCCCTGTTTATGATTTATCTGAATAAGATTACCATTGCTTTTCATTTTGAGAAATATGAGGAGGTAAGAGAAATGCTTGCGGAGTCCAAGAAATACATTAAATCATCTAGTGGTTTGGTGGTTCTCCCGGTCTATTACTGTTTTGAATCATTGGTTTACCTGGTTGATTTTTCAGCGCAGAGTGCATTGGAACGGCGCAAATCTCTGCGTGTGGTGGCCTCCAATCAAAAACGCCTGAAAACATGGATGAATTACGCACACATGAATTTTTCGGCTTATTATCATCTGGTGGAAGCAGAATTGAGCCGTGTTCGGGGAATGGCACTTAGGGCGATTGAACACTATACCAAGGCTTCAGAGAATGCTTTTGGTCAGAGTAATATCCAGATGGAAGCCTTGGCCAGAGAGTTATTTGGTAAGTTCTGGATCGAAGTGAAGAACTTTGAATTGGCCCAATTAAATCTTAGTAAGGCCTACAAATTATATGACATTTGGGGAAGTAAGGGAAAAGCTAATTTTTTGATGAACCATTATGGCGAGTATATTTTGTATCCCGATGCCATTGCCAAAGCCACCCATGTTTCTACTTCCCGAACCAGTCATCCCGCTACTTCAACGGTAGCCGATGATATTGATTTAGCAACTATTTTAGATGCTGCGAAAACCATATCGGGAGAGATTGTTTTATCCAGATTGATTAAAAAGACTTTAAAGATCATTTTGGAACAAGCCGGCGCTCAGCGGGGGGTGTTTTTATTAAAAGATGATGCAGACGACCAACTGACGCTGGAAGCAGTTGGAACTGTCAGACAAAACAGTATCACTATTAAACTTGGGCCGGAAGATTCATGGGAGACGCTCATGCCCGTGTCCATAATTAAGTTGGTAGAGCGAACCAAGCAAATGATGATTCTGGCGGATGCGGAAAATGACGGCAATTATCGCAAAGATCCTTACATCAAGGAGAACAATGTAAAATCAATCATTGTACTTCCCATCCTCGCCCAATCAAAAATTACCGGTGTCCTTTACCTGGAAAATAATTTGGCCGCCAGGGTTTTTAATCGGGAGCGGGTGAGTATATTAACCATATTGTGTACGCAACTAGCGGTTTCATTGGGCAATGCTCGTTTATTCAATACCTTGGAGCAGAAAGTGTCGGATCGCACAAAGGAAATATCCAGCAAGAATTTGATTCTGCAAGAGCAAAAGGAGGAACTGGAAGCGGTGCGTGATCAGCTCAAGGAATTGAATGCGACCAAAGACCGTTTCTTCTCAATCATCGCCCATGATTTGCGGGGACCTCTGGGCACTTCAAATTCCATCCTTGAATTATTAACGGAAGATTTGAATGAGTTTAGCCAGGAGGAGGTGCGTCGCTTTTTAAATACCTTGCGGATTTCCACTGAGCACACCTATAAGTTATTGGATAATCTGCTGCTATGGGCGAAGTCGCAACGCAAAGAGATTAGTTTTAATCCGCAAAACAATGACTTGCAGCTCATCATCGATTCGGGTATTGAATTGATGAAGCACTCCTTATCGGAAAAAAAAGTGTCCATTAACACCGATATTCAAACAGAAACCGAAGCCGTATTTGACAAGGATATGATTGCTACTGTTTTCAGAAATGTATTGAGTAATGCCATAAAATACGTGAATGAAGAGGGGCAGATTGACATTTCTGTGGCTCGGGAAAAATCTACCCTGGTCGTGACTATAAACGATAATGGAATTGGTATTGGCACCGAACGGCTGAGAAATCTCTTTCAGATTGGTGAGAAACAGGGAAGTAAAGAAGGGACTCACGGTGAGAAGGGATCCGGCCTGGGCTTAATCCTGTGTCGTGAATTTATTGAGCGCCATCAGGGGCAAATTTGGGCCGAAAGTGAAGCGGGAGAAGGGAGTAAATTTGTATTTACCATTCCGCATCACGTCAATGGAAAGAAGAAATAATAGATATAAAAAAGGTGGAACACAGAATTGTTTCCACCTTTTTTGGGGGGCTAAAAGAAATGAGCTACTGAATTTGATTGATGGTTTGGTCAATGGTATCAAGAGTCTTTTTGCATACCAGCTGGGCCATTTGTTCATCGGATTTAAACCGGTCTACTCGGGCGTAATCTTCGCTGAGGTAATCAAAATTACTTAAAACCGGCTGTTTTGAGGCTTTGAAATCAGTTTGTAACAATCCCATGTCAAAGTCCCAACCGTTAATGGAATATTGCGAATGGTGATAGAGATCATGGAAATGGAGATTGATTTGGTCAGCGGTAACGGCAATATCCAGACGATAGGCAATGTTACCATTGAATTGAGAGGATAGCGCAAAGGGGGATTTTTCCAGGAGAAGGGGCATGTCGCCTTCAATGGTAATTTTATTAGATTGACAATTCCGAAATTGAATTTGCCCATTCGTATTGTCTACGAGCCATTCTACGAGCTGATCTACTTTTTGTGCCACGTTTTCTGTGGGTTCGATCGCGATATCTTTTTCCACAATGAGTGGTTCCTGAGCCACGAGTACACCTGTCAGAAGCAGGCCAACCAAAGCGATAATACTGCTTTTTACCATTACATTTTTCTTTTTCATGATTTAAGTTTTGATCAAATGTATAGCAAGGGCGTAAAGACCATATTACGTAGATGTGAAGGGAATATTAAATTCGTTTTAGCGCATTCATTCAGTTGTTTAGAAAGGTGTGCAAGAGAAAAAAGACGGCTGATGTAAAAAAAACTCCATCGACGATGTAACCTTTTAGGATTCTTCGGATATTCAAAGTAAACTTTAAAAAATGGCTCAGCCCACTGATGAGGACATAATGCTGCAGGTTAAGGCAGGAAATCTGGATGCCTTGAGCATTTTGTTTACCCGTTATAAAACCTATTTGTACAACTTCTATCTGCGCATGGGGGTGGATGAAACGGATGCATTGGATCATACACAGCAGGTTTTTTACCGCATCTTAAAATACCGGCAATCCTTTTTAAAGGGGCATTCCTTTAGAACCTGGATTTTTACCATTGCCAGGAATGTGATGAATCGGGAATGGCAGAATACTGACCGGCATCTCATGGAATTGAACGAAGCAATGATGCAAATGGCGGATGAAGGCAATGAGGATAAGGAAGAACAGTATCGCTTGTTACATCAATGTGTTAACCGGCTTTCTGGAGTAGACCGGGAGATCATCGCACTGCACCGTTTTCAGGGCTTGAAATACGATGAAGTTGCCGCCATTACCGGGTTAACGGTAGCTGCCATTAAAGTCCGGGCGCATCGGGCCATGGAGAAATTAAGGAAGTATTATTTTGAATTAGCGTAAACCCAAAGCCATGAATTGTTCGGATATAAATAATCGATTACTGGAATTTCTGGATGGCACCTTATCGAAAGCGGATAATGCCCTGTTTGAGAAACATCTGGAAGCATGTGATACCTGCCTGGAAGAATTGAGACGGACGCAACAGTTAATGAACCTGATGACCACCATTCCGCTGGTTGAACCGCCCCAAGCACTAGATGTAAACGTGGCGCAAATGATTAAGCACGAGAAACAACTGCTGAAGAAGGCGCCCATTACCATTCAAATCCATTTGAACTGGCGTCAGGTGGCCGCGGCCGTTCTTATTTTTGTGACAGGGGCCTTATCGGGTATGTTTTTGTTGACCAATACGAATCCGGAAACGAACAGCAACCAGGTAGTGGAATTGCAAAGCGAGATGGATGATATGCGGCAACTCTTGATGTTTGCCATGTTGCGTCAGGATTCGCCAAGCGAGCGTTTAAAAGCTGTTTATTTCACCGAGGATATTCATCAGTTTGATGACAATATCCTATCAGCCCTCTTCAATACACTTAACACGGATGAAAATGTCAACGTACGGCTGGCCGCTGCCAATGCCTTGTTGCAACATGGGCAAAATGCCGGTGTACGCCAGGGATTGATTCAATCGCTGGAACAACAAACGGAACCGCTCATTCAAATTGTACTGATTCAATCGTTGGTGGCTCTTAAAGATAAAAATGTGATGCCTGTCGTTGAGCAGTTTATAGATAATGACCAGGTGCATGAAACAGTGCAAGCTGAAGCGCAAAAAGCGCTTGATATTCTGATTTAATTTAAAACAAGGGACATGATCTTTTTCAGGTTTTTCACATACGTATGGTTACTATCCATCCTTTTTATTTTTTCGTGTCAAAAGCCTGATCATTGCGCTTTATTGGTGAAGGTCAAATTGGATGAGACTTCATTGGGCGAAACGGTTCGGGGTAAACTGATTTTTTTATTCGATAAGGATACTTCAGCTCAACTGGTTTATGGTGTGGATCCCAATAGACTCCAACCGGTATATACCTACAATATTTGTGATTGGAATCCTAAAGATACCATTTACATTAGCAAATTCGATGATGAATGGTTAACTGCTATTTCTGATTTAGAAGGAGAGTATGCCTATAGGGTGATATTTGATGCTGATACTCTGAAAAGGTCATCATTCGTTGTCCAGGGAAATAGTTATTCGCGCAAACAAAAACAAACCTTCACATCTGGTCAAAAAGTTGAACTCGAGGTGGCGGTTAATAATCAATTTGAAGGATGGTGTTTCAATGCGACTGCCAATATAAAGGAAGTGCGTTATCAAAGTGAGTTGTTAAGCGACTTTTGGGGACGCGAGATGTGTATTGAAGCGGCTGTGGTGTTGCCATCGGAATATTTCGCGAATCAGAACAAAAAATACCCTGTTGTCTATGTATTTCCGGGTTTTGGTTCCAGTCATGCGGCCATCACCTATGGTGACGGCCAGATTAATAGATATGGGATTAACAAAGTTGGAGCAGCCAAGATATTTGTGTTTTGCAATGGCGAGTTTTTTCAGGGCTATCATCATTTTGCAGACTCTGATAACAATGGCCCTTGGGGAAAGGCTTTTACTCAAGAGTTTATTCCCTTTGTTGAAAATCAGTGGCGGGTGTTGCCAGGTGCTCAATCGCGGTTTTTGATGGGGCAATCGTCAGGTGCCTGGACTTCAGTGTGGCTTCAGGTTAGCTACCCCAACTTGTTTAATGGTGCTTTTGCGGCCTCTCCCGATCCATTGGATTTTAGAACAATGGGGGCGTGTAACATTTATAAACAAGAGGCGAACTTCTACTATGCCGATAAATCTGATTCAACAGATCTATTGAAAGGGGAGAAAACGCGCTTATTAGTAGAACTTGAACATGTGGTTGATGAATATGGACAGGTGAGAACCTGGGAAGCTTCTTTTAGTCCCAAATCGGAGGGAGGAACTCCGGCTTACCTGTTTGACAGAGCAACCGGGATTATTAATCACAAAGTAGCCAGTCATTGGAAACATTACGATATCGGGTTGAAGCTTTCAAACTATTGTGAAGCCTATCAGGATGCTTTGGCAGGTAAATTACATCTGTTTGTTTCACGAGATGATGATTTTGGATTAGATGCCAGCGTAGAACTGGTGGATGAGATATTGAGAGATCATGACATAAAGGCGCATGTTCAATACTTTGAGGATTTAGGTCATAATGTTTGGACGGATGAATTGAGGACTTTCATTCATCATGAAATTGATAATCAGGTTTTAAAACAGTATTAGTTCTGGATTTAGGTAAGAAGTATCAGTAATGTATATCCCGGCCGGATAGTACAAAATCTTTTAAATTTTAAAAATAGAAATCATGAAATACATATCATTAATAGTAAGCATTACTTTTTTTTGCAGTGTGCTGATGGCACAAGATAAAAAGGGAGAACCTTTAACGTTTAGTAAGAACAGTTCTGCTAAATCGGTTCGAATTGAGCAGGTATTGGGTAAGATTATCCTTAAACAAAGTGATACAGATGCTTTGAAAGTGGAAGTGTTGAATTATGAGAAGCCGGATAAACGGGCCGAAGGTCTGAAGCCCATCTTCAATAATAATGTGGACAATACCGGCTTGGGATTGGAGATGAAGGAGGCCGGTGATAAGTTACTGTTTTATGGTGCCTCGCCGCAGTCAAAGGAAGCGGATTACATTTTTTATGTACCCAAACAAATGGCGATTACCATCGATTATAGCAATCCCATGGCACACGATGATGTGGAGATACACGGCTTAAAATCGGCCGTTGATGTGAAAACCCTTTCGGCAGATATTACGTTCTCAGACCTCTCCGGACCGGTTATGTTTCATTCCATCAGTGGCGATATTGAAGGTTCATTTACGGCAGTTAACCAGACTAACCCAACGTCTATATCCGCTATTAGCGGGGACATAGATGTGGCCTTACCCGGAAATACCCCGGCCGAATTAGCCTTGAAAACCATCAGTGGCGAAATTTACACCAATTTTGATATTGCCTTCGAAAAGAAGAAATCAAAAGATACCCGTGCCGATGAATTGGATGTCATTCATTCAGGGATCGGTGGTACCACTAAAGGCCTGATCAACAATGGTGGCGTGAAAATTTCCATGGAATCCATCAGTGGCAACGTGTATCTGCGAAAAAGATAAGACCAGCCCGTTAGTCGCAATAGATTCACTTGGTAATCTATTGCAATAAAAATCAAGTTGTTTATTGAAAAATGGATTTAGGTGAGTAACCTGAACAGCCATCAGTGTATCTAAACGTTAACGAAACAGTATGAAAAAGATAGTGATCCTACTCAGCGCTTGTGCTTTTATGACGTCCATGTGGGCGCAAAAAGTACATAAGCAAACCTATCAGTGGAAAGGCGAAGCCATTGAAATTGATCTTCCCATTCTGGACTCCATCACCATCGAAGCCTGGGACAGTGACCAGGTGGAATTGCACCTCCGTGTGAATGTGAATAATAATGCCGATAACGATGCCTATCAGGTTACTTTTAATCAGCAGAACGATCGAATTCAACTATCCAGCGATTTTAAACCCCAAAAGAAGGACCGTAATGAAGTGGATGTGTATGGTCAGATAAAAGTGCCCAAAGGTGCCGATGTAAAGGTCACAACCATTTCAGGCAACATTACTGCTATCGGCGAATTGGGGAGCATCCATTACAAGACAATAAGCGGGTTCATTGATCTCACGGTAGCCAATCACACAAAAGCGGATATTCGTGCCAAAACCATATCGGGTGATATTTACAGTGATTTGGATTTACAGTTTTCAGGACCTCTGAAAAATAAGATCGTTGGGGCCGAGGTGGATGCCACACTCAATGGCGGGGGGCGTGAGATGGCGCTGGAAACCATCAGTGGCAATGTGTATTTGAGACAGATTAAGAAATAGATTTAAGTTGATAAACATGAAATGGCTCTTCTTCATCCTGCTTTTGATCATTCTCCAATGGTGCAGCAACGGCAGGGAAGAGGGCCATTTTTTTCCGCTGGAAACGCAGGTTTCCAGACTCCCTTTACATGATCCGCAGGATTCACTTCCATCTGTTAAAAGGGGGCTTGGCAGAAATCTATCCAGGGATTCGGTTTATCAGGATTCCACTGAAAAAACAAGCTATCCCTATGGATTCCCCAGAGGGCTTTTCCAGCGAAGTGTTGAGTTGTAATTTGATTGTAATAAAAACCACGCCTGGTTTGAAACGAAACTACGTGTGGTTTGAAATGAAATCACGCCTGGTTTGAAACGAAACCACGTGTGATTTGGAAAGAAATCACGTGTGGTTTGGGATGAAACCACGTGTGGTTTGAAATGAAATCACGTGTGGTTTGGAATGAGACCATGTGTAGCTTTAACTGACACCATGTTAGACTTAGATGCGTTCCATGCTTATTCCCTAACCTGGATGAGCCAGAATCAAATAATGAATATCGATCAACAAATGACGAACGCTGAATTCTTAAATTTCAAATCGTTAATCACTATTCATCATTCCAGTTAGTCCAAAAACAATATCCTGCCAAATAATACAAAAATATCACGAGTAAGACACTAAAAAAACAAAACCGACACCCCATGCAGGCGTGTCGGTTGTTTGAAATATATGGACTAAACAGTGAGTATGTGCATGTTCTTACAACAGATTACTCAGTTTTATTCCAAAGTAAACGGTACGCGGAGCGGTTGGTCCATACATGTAGGCTGGATCACGATCCATACCGCTGTCAAAATCATCCTGATAGGCATTAAACATGTTTTTCACACCCCCGAATAGTTTGAATGGCAGGCCGCTCAGATTAAAGGCATATTCTGCTTTGATACCCATGTCCATAAAAGTAGGGGAGGTTCTTAATTCTTCTTCCAAATAAGGAACTAACATCTCTCCGGTATAGGTGCCATTTAAGATGAGGCAAATGCGCTCGTTGGCATCCCAGTCAAGGGTGAAAAATCCATATTGATCCGGTGTTCTGAAGAATCGGCGCTCGTTAAAGGGAGCTTGCGCTTCACTGTAACGGCTGCTTTGAATAGTATATCCACCTTTAAAATTTAAGGCTTTCAGGGGAGATACGGTTAATTCCAGGTTCACCCCTTGTACTTGTGCTCCTTCGGCATTGATTCGGGTATACACGATGGTGCCATTTTCATCTACTTCTCCCGGTTCGTTGAAGAAGGGATTGTTCAATTGAGTATAAAACGCCTCAGTTAAGAAACCAATGTTCCAAAGACCCATTTTTTTGTTGAAATCCAGGGAGGACATCCAGCTGTGACTGGTTTCCTGCTTCAGATTGGGATCATTTTCATGAATGACACGTCTCGATCCAGAGGTCAAAATATGCAAGTCTTCATCGAATATTTGCGGCGCTCTATAGCCTTGAGAATAACTGGCCCGCCATTGCAAATTTGAATTGACTGTCCAAAGCAAGTTGACTCTGGGGCTGAATACACTTCCGGAATTATCGCCGGTTCCGTTTTCCTTATCAGAAATGTCGTAGTGATCAAACCGAAAACCTACCGATGCTTTTAGGGGGCCCAGGGTACGATCGTATTGCGCAAAGAAACCCAAAATATTACTGGCCTGATCGGCTACTGTGGTATTTGGGGTATGTTCAAATTTTGGTCCCTCCGCCGAAGCAATGGGCTTCTCGAAATCAGGAGCGCCCAGTTTGGTGTCCTCCAATTGGTCACTCACTAACTCCACCCCGCCCAAAAGGGTATTATTGCCAAAATCACTTTTGAATTGCGTTCCTATATTAAAGGTCAGACCTTCGGTGTAGCCATAGTCTTTTAAGGATTGATTGGCGCCGTAATAGGAGTCGCGCCCAATGTGCTGGGTCGATCCATACACGGACCAATGACTGCCGGTGCCCACGAAGCGTTCATACGTTAAGGCGCCTGTGGTAATTTTATGGCTCACTGCTTCCGAAACATCGGCCTCGTGATGCGGGGAATCAAATTTGTTACCGCCACGTCTTTTTTCATTGATGCGAAAAAAGTCAGCCGTTAGTTTACTTCTGTATCCGGGGCGGTGGAACAGGCGGGCTCCAAAAGTGAGATTCTCCAGGTCAGAAGCTTCCGAAAAACCGTCACCATTGGCATCGTACGGCTCCTTCTCGCGGTTAAAGCCAAACAAAGCAATCCCGGTGTTTTTGTCCTCTGATACCAGTGAAGTGTTGAAGTTAATGGCATAATCAGACGCTACTGATCCGGTACCTACACCAATTGAGTTGTGCTGCATTTTCACTTCATAGCTGTTGCTAATGGGATCTTTGGTAATTAAATTGACAGTACCGGCAATGGCGTTGCTGCCATAGAGTGCCGAACCACCCCCTCGGATAACTTCAATGCGATCAATCATATTGGCCGGGATGAGTTCCAGTCCGTAAACGCCAGCCAGACCGCTGAAAATGGGACGGCTATTCACTAAAATCTGGGAATAGGGGCCTTCCAGTCCGTTCATTCTGAGCTGCGTGAACCCACAGTTTTGACAGTTGTTTTCCATGCGCAAGCCCGGACAGTAGGCCAGACCTTCGCTAATGGTTACAGCTTGTGTATTCTCAAGAAGTTTGGGCGATAATGTGTTCACAATGGTTGATGCTTCGGAGCGCTTTCGTTCATTCCGGTCGGCGGTAACCACTATTTGCTCCAGACCTAACACGTCACTTTCCAACTCCACATTGAGTTGAACAGGTGTTCCTGATTGGAAAACCACAGCTTTTTCCAGAGGTTTATAACCCAGTGCCTGGACCCGAACAATGTATTCCCCAGCGGGTACCTGATAGAGTTCATAGTCGCCATCCGCACCGGAGGCAGTGCCCAGGGTAGTCGATTTAATGGATACGGTGGCGAAAGGAAGCACGGCTCCCTCGGCCGTGATGGTTCCATGGATGCTGCACAAGGGTTTGGGAGGTGCCGATTGTGAGTAAGATGCGTTTGAAACGAATACAAACGTCAAAGCTAATAATGCAACTGTTAGTAGTCTCATTTTAGATGATTCAGAAAATTATGGTTTATTGTGTGTGATAATACAGCTCTGTATAGGCCAGTCCAATGGTCATACCATAGCACAGCCATTACGAATCCGTAACGGACGAATTACATTTACAGGTAGACCAATCAAGCAAGGAGGATTCTTCCTTGGAACAAGAATAGGCTAATGTGTTATATGAAAAATGCGGATTAACAGCAAGGAGGCGCCCTGCCCTGTGCATGACCAATGACCTCCGTGCAGAAGATATTCGCCTCAATAACAGTAAGTGTACTCTCCAGAACGCGATAGACGGCAGGGAGTAGCGCAGGCAGATCCTGACTGGTTAATAGCTGCAGATGGTCGTAATAGCAGATCTCACCATTACTGTGGTGATGGGTACTTTTACTAAAAGGGTGAGCATGATGAACCAGCTTACCCGATTCGGTTTGGTGTGTGTGGTTAAACAGGGCATTATTGATAACCAGCAGTGAGAAGATCGTAATAAATACGATACTTATTGCTTTCATCCATGTGTTATATGTTCCTGTTTGCTTTATCACGACTGCAAAAGTGGAAAAAATCAGGAATCCTCGCAATACCTACTATTGGGGATTTATATGTTATAGAATATTTTGTTTCGGACTGAAAGGGAAAAGGGCCGTTACTCTTAATGGTGAGTTCAAAAAGTTCTAAGGAAGGGATCTTTACTTCAAACCGCTTATAAAGAACCGTTGCCTAAATTCTAAATACAGTAAAACTTCATAAACCGTTTTCTAATTGATGGCGGTGGGTGAATGGGATTCTTTCTGGCACCGAAAATTCTGTAATAAGGTGGATTGTACTTTTCAACTGAATAGTTTAGTCAACGAATAAAAAAAGGTCTTTGAAACGGATTTCAAAGACCTTTTTTTTTGGAATTTTGTTCTGTTAGAACCGTATCTCCAGGTTGAAATAAATTTGACCATCTTCGTCTTTTGCAGCGGTATCATCTACGTGGTGATGGTAATTGAAGGATGCTTTTAGGTGTTTTGGCACAATGATGTATTCCAATCCCGGATAAAAGTAAGTACCATCTATCCCTTGTACTTTATGAATGTAATCAGCATCCTCTGAAGACGTGAAATCAGAAGTAATGCCATCAATACGGGCCCAAATGCCAAATCTTGGAGTAAAGTTGTACTGACCAAAGAGCGAGTAGGCATTGCGGTCATGACCGTCCGTATAGATGTAGTTTTTCTGGATAGTATATTCAGCACCCAGGGACCACTTATCCATATCGAGTCCGGCAAAAGCGGTATAAGAAGCTAAGTGTACGTCTCGCGATGAGTAATCACTGTAACCGCGCAGAATAATTTTTTTATCCAACAAATAACCGGTTACTCCTATGCTACCTCTAAAGGCATCATCCTGCTGCAACTGTTTATACCCTTCGCCATTAAATAACGAAAAATCCAGCGATACATTCTCAAAATGATAAGCGGCAGAAGCCCCAATATCGGCACTGAAGTCAAATTTTTGCTGATCCAGCATGGAAGGTAATACATAGCGTTTACCCCATAATTTTTCCTGTACCTTGAATTGGTAAGTATCGTGCAGACCAAAGGCTACGAACCAATTGTCTTTTTCATAGTAAACGGCTGCTGTTTTAAAATACGCATATTGAGCTTCCGCATCGTTTAAAATGAACTCGCTGCCACCCACATCCAGTTTTACGGCTGCCTTGATCTCAGGTGTAATTTGATATTGATACCCCAGGTAGGCTCTTTTAAGTTCAAAGCCTTTGGCATCCCCATCACCGGTTACATCGGCATTGAAATTGGTAAATATTCGACCTTCCACTTTGCCATGTGGTTTAAACGCTTCTTTTTCCTGAGCATTTATCCCTGTAAATAGTGCGATTGCTATGATCGCAGATAATAAATTCTTTAGCATGATTTCTTCCCGTTTAAATTCCTGTATTTTATAATGTCACGCCCTTTATATCGGCGATTGAAACGCCAATCTGAAAGTTACGAAATAATAGTGTGTGTTACGAAAATAAAGGCAGGAAGGAGTTCCCAGTTCCTTCCCGCCATGATAATTCTATTTTGTGTGATAATCGACGAAGTCACGTTGTGCTTTGGCCAGATTGATCAAGTGCAAGAGCATGTTTTGAGTTTCATGAAGTATGTTGAGATACAACATACTTACCTTCGTACCGGCTTTTTCGTTTTTAATGCGTTTTAATTGCGCTTTTCGATTGACCCGGATGGTTTCCAATACCCCCTGTTGTTTTTCCAACAGCGCATCAATACCTGCATAATCACCGGAGGTAATCATTTTAGTTACGGTGGCTAGAAGACCTGTAACCGCAACTTTCAGGTTATTTAAATCTTCGAATTGTTCCGGTTTAAAAACTTTATGATTGTTGTCGATGTGTGCAAAACAAGGATCAGCGATGTACGTTAAGCAATGTGCTGTTTCACGCAAATAATCTAATACCTGTACGTAATACAGACTGGAATCAATGGATTGCTCCTGTAGTTTCCGGACAGTGGTATAAACGTTACTCTTAAGTTTCTTTGTTTTCTTATTAAGTGCTTCCACATCTTTCGTGATCGCTTTCAGACCTTTTCGGTTTTCGGCTTCGAAATCTTCAATGGTTTGATTGTACAGCGCAGCAACTTTTTCTAAGGTGTGCGACACACTATCTTTACATTTTTCAAGGACTTTTTCGGCCAAAATTTCACCGTTCACTTCCTCTATTTCGATATCTTTAATTTCAGTTTCCTGGCTTTTCTGTTTTTTATGCACGGTGTGTGTGCGATAAATGACATAAGCTGCCAGTATCACTAAGCCTAATATGGCAATCGGACCGCCCCAGCTAATGATCAGCGCCAATACGAAAGCCGCCGTAAAGGCTGAGAATGCTGTAAAGAACCAACCGCCAATGACAGATAATACACCGGTAATACGATACACTGCACTTTCACGTCCCCAGGCACGATCGGCCAATGAGCTACCCATGGCCACCATGAAGGTCACATAAGTAGTAGAAAGCGGCAATTTCATGTTGGTTGCAATGGAAATCAGGATACTGGCGACAACCAGGTTCACAGAGGCCCGGATCATATCAAAAGTAGGGGCTTCTTCGCCCAATTTTTGACGCTGCTCTTCGTACACGGAGGAATCGAATTGACGACCGATGGAATTGCGCAGACGAACCGGCACCACCGCCGAAATGCCGTTGGATAAGGTAATGGAGGCCCGTACAATGGAACGTGCAAAGTAACTGGAACCGAAACGCTCATCTCCTTCTTGCTGACGACTTAAATCAAGGGATGTTTTAACCACGCCACGGGCCTTTTTGGAGGTCCATAAAGTGACGACCATGATAATACCTGCAATGATCAACATGTAAGTATCGGTCTTTACCTTCCCGGCCATGGATACCATTAATAGGTTGTCTGGTGAGGCTCCGGGTGTGGCATTTAATACTTTAAAGGATTCAAAACCGGCCAGCGGTACCCCGATGAAGTTTACCAAATCGTTCCCGGCAAAAGCCATTGCTAAGGCGAAGGTGCCGGCTAAAACAATAATTTTTAAAATGTCAATTTTAAAGATCATTTTAGCGATCTGCAGCAAAACGGTCCAGCCAATAAAGCTGTATACCAATATCAGGAAGCCGTTTCCTTTAATCCAGTCCTTGGTAGCACTGTCCATGAAAGAAGCGCCTTTAGCCCCTTTGATCAGGATAAAGTAGGTAATGGCTGAAATGGCAAGTCCTCCCCAAAGAGCACCTAAATAGGTTAATCGCTTGTTATAATTAAATGAAAATAGCAGACGTGTAAAAAACTGCACAATGGCCCCAGTGGAAAAGGAGACCACTACAGATAAAAGAATACCTGATATAATGGCCAATGCTTTTGCCGTATTGATGTATTCACTGATGGGTATCTCCGGATTGTTGAGGGCCTTAATAATGGAAACAGCCACGGCGGCACCGAGTAATTCGAAGACGATGGATACCGTTGTGGAAGTAGGCATTCCAAAAGTGTTAAACAAATCCAGCAGTATCACATCGGTGATCATAACCGCGAGGAAAATAATCATGATCTCCGAGAAGTAGAAATACTGTGGATTGAATATCCCCTTACGGGCTACTTCCATCATCCCACTGGAGAACGTGGCTCCAAATAAAATACCCAGGGCAGCGACGACCATAATCACTTTGAAAGGTGCGGCTTTGGCACCAATGGCCGAGTTAAGAAAGTTGACTGCGTCGTTGCTGACTCCAACCACAAGATCGGATATGGCCAGGGCAAACAACACAATGACTAAAATGAAATAAATGTTTTCCATCAGAATTTGTATTTGTGTTTCTTTTTCGTGCCGCAAACATAGTGAGTCGTATTCAGAGGTGTATTGAGTCTATTTTAAGCGAGTGTTAAATTTGTGTTAAGCCATGAAATAAATGTTAAAATAGTCTTAACTAAATGGAGCTCACTTATCAAAATTTTCTAATTTATTAATCTTAATAACAACCTTAAATATCGAAAGGTTTTTATAATTTTGGCCGACGTTTGGAAAAGTTGATAAAAAGGGATGACAATCGTACGATTCATGCTTATCTTATGAGTTAAAGGAAGCATACTGAACATGTACCATTGAAAGGCCTGAAAAATGTTGATAATGAGTTTGAGTTTCATATTGAGTGCGATTGTAATTGGGTTGTTGGCTTCTATTCCGTTGGGACCGATTGGAGTATTATGTATTCAGCGAACGTTAAATAAAGGTCGTTTATCAGGTTTTATTTCCGGTTTAGGTGCCGCCATGTCAGATACCATCTATGCTATTATAGCCGGTTTCAGTCTTTCTTTTATCATTGGTTTTATTGAGACTCAGATTTTGTACATCCAGATTATTGGAGCCGTTATCTTAATTGGGATGGGCTTGCGGATTTTTTATACCAATCCCGCCGTCCAGTTGCGCAAGCAAAAGAAACGTAACCGGAGTCTGGCACAGGATTTTTTCTCCACCTTCTTGTTAACCGTTTCTAATCCCCTGGCCGTTTTTTTATTGATGGCTTTGTTTACGGCCTTTCGGGTGGTGCAAACCGATCATAGTGGATTGGAGCAGGTGATCCTGGTACTTGGCATATTTACAGGAGCTTCCTTGTGGTGGTTTACACTCAGTGGTTTGGTCAGTATGTTCCGCAGAAAAATAAACCTTCGACGTCTGTTCTGGATCAACAAAATAGCCGGTGGTTCTATTGTAGTGTTAGTGGTTATTGCTTTTGTGAGCTGGTTAGTAACGGAATATTTAGCAGTGGCTTAACACCACGGATAAGGATATAAAGAAAATGCCGACTGAATCATCAGCCGGCATTTTTTTATTGAAAATACGGTTGAAGCAGTTCCACCACCATGGGGGGAATGCGTATAGGACGTCGGGTTTTGGCATCCAGATAAGCGAGCGTAGTGTAACCTTCGTTCACTAATTGCTCCGCTTCATTATAGATGTAGTAATCAAATCGGATGCGACTGGCCGGCCACTCCTTGATGCATGTTTTAATGGTTAACAGATCATCATATAAAGCAGGGCGGTGATATTTAACAAATAAATCAGATAAGGGTAAGATGATACCAGCTGATTCGATTATTTTATAGGATAAACCCAAGGCACGAAACAATTCGGTCCGTCCGATTTCATAATAAGTGGGGTAATTGGCATTATTCACAATGCCCATCTGATCGGTCTCCGCATAGCGCACCCTGAAAGATGTTTTGTTTTCAATCATACCAGGCGTTAGTTAAAAGGTGAATCAGGCTCCTTAGCCATGTGGTTATAGGTGAGTTTTTCCAGCAAACCCGGTAAGAATTTCTTTAAGAAAACCGTTACTTTCCCCTCCACAAAGGTTAAGATTAAAGTGCGTTTCCGTTTGAGGATGGCTTTGGCCAGGTGAGTGGCCACTTCTTCAGCAGTCATCATTTTTTCTTCCTGCCGCGGTGTTTCGCCTTGATTACTACCATCTGCCGTTAGTGCTGCTTTACGTACATTGGAGGCGGTAAAACCCGGTGCGGCGATGAGCACATGTAAGCCGGTTTTGAGATTTTCAACACGTAAGGCCTCCAGGAAACCGTGCATGGCAAATTTCGACGATGAATAACCCGTGCGGCCCGGTAAACCCACATAACCGGCAATGGAAGATACACCCACGACCGATCCTTTTTGCGTCAATAAGTGAGGCAAGGCATATTTGGTACAATAAACCGTCCCCCAAAAATTAACATCCATCAATTGCTTGAGCACCGATAGATCCACATCCTTGAATAAAGCACGCATGGAAATACCGGCATTGTTAATTAGAATGTCGATGCGTCCAAAAGCCTTCAGTGTTTGGTCCACCATGTGTTTACAATCGGCTTCCTGACTCACATCTGTTTGGATGGAGATCACCTGGTTGCCGGCTTTTTGAAGTTCAGCTTCCACTTCCTTTAATTTATCAAGGCTACGGGCAGCCAATGCTAAGTGCGCCCCACGGCGGGCAAATTCACGGGCACAGGCCAGGCCAATGCCTGAAGAAGCACCCGTAATTATAATGACTTTATCTTTCATTTCAATTCTTTTTTACAGCCTGTGAAATTAGCGATTTGTGCAGGGATAAAAAAACGGAATGAAATCTTGCCAGGGAAATACTCCCTGCTCGTTGCAGGAAGGATTTCTATTCAAAGGAGGGGTTCTTGCAGCTTGCTGGAAGCTTTTCAAATGAGAGGAATTATTGACAAAGGCAACGAGAGCTGTTCCGTTTTTACCATTCATCCGGATTAATTGACAAGTCGTCGTCCTTTTTTTAGAAACCACGCAAAGTGAGGAGATATTTGAATCGTCAATCAGCAAAGACGGCAAAGCCTCACACAGCTGAATAAGTCAATTTTGCATTTGTAATTAATACTTAATCATAATGAAACTAAATCAATTCCTCATCATCGCCTGTTCAGTACTATCTTCGGCTACGCTGGCGGCTCAGGATCGCATTGCCGGTTTGGTGCAAGCCATGGATGGCGAACCTTTAGTAGGTGTCAATCTGTTTATCGAAGGGACGTATGATGGAACCATCACGGATGCTGAAGGCAAATTCGAGTTTGAAGCCGAAGCAGCCCGGGAGAAAACCTTAGTGGTTAGTTATATTGGTTATACCACTCAAACAGTACCCTTGGAGAATCAACTGTTAGCTAACTTATCCATCCGTTTAAAAGAAAGTGTTACCAGTCTGAACGCCGTTACCATTACCGCCGGTAGTTTCAATGCCGGGGACAAAAGCCGGGCCTCGGTGCTGGAACCCATGGATATTTATACCACTGCCGGTTCCATGGGCGATATCAACGCGGCTCTGAAAACTCTGCCGGGTACACAAGCCGCTGCAGATGATGGCCGCTTACTGGTACGGGGTGGGGAAGCCGCCGAAACCAAAGTATACGTCGATGGTCTTTTGGCTGCCAAACCCTATTATTCCAAAGTGCCGGATTTACCCACTCGCGGCCGGTTCTCGCCTTCCTTGTTCAGTGGGACCGTATTTAGCACGGGGGGGTATTCAGCCGAATATGGACAGGCCTTGTCGTCGGTGCTGATTCTTGAATCCACAGATATTGCCGTAGAGGAAGTCACTGGTTTGTCGTTGATGAGTATCGGACTTGAGGCCAACCACACCTGGTGCGGGGAAGATCGCTCCACGTCGGCGGGCGTGAGCTATACCAATTTGGCTCCTTATTACGGCTTGGTGAATAACCGCCTGGAATGGGTGAAGCCGGTGGAAGCGGCTAATGTGAACCTTATGCATCGACAGCGCTTTAAGAACGGGGGAATTTTTAAGATGTTCGCCACCGGTGATTACGGCCTTCAATCGTTTAATACCTCTGATGGGAGCGACGAATCGGTTTACATCGACAGCGAAGGCGGGAACACGTATTGGAATGGAACCTATAAAATGTCCCTGGGTGAGAAGACTGCTTTTCGGAGTGGAGTCGCCATTACCTACGATCAGGATCGAACCATTGCCGGCACACACCATTCCACCGAAAATGAATTAAACATCGAAGGACGTGTGGCATTTGTGCACGATGTGAAAGAAGGAATTGTACTAACCTATGGGGTTTCCGATGCCTTCACAAAGTATAATCAGGATTATAAGGCGCTGAAAGGGGCCAGGCGTTGGTCGGGAGAAGTCGAAGATCATGTAGCATCTTTTTTTGTGGAACCGGAGATAAAATTGTCGGCCAAATTTGCCTTCCGTCCGGGAGTGCGGTATGAGTATTCGTCGTATATGAAGCGGGCGAATTTCTCCCCTCGCATATCCATGGCTTACAAAACTGGCAAGAATAGTCAATTGTCGGCAGCCTATGGTCAGTTTTTTCAAAATCCGGTGAATGATTACCTGAAGTTTTCCTCTCAGTTTAATTTTGAGAAAGCCACCCATTACATCCTGGGGTTTCAAACGGGCGATATTCAAAAGCGCTTGTTCCGTACAGAGGCTTACTACAAAAAATACGATAATCTGGTCAGTTATCAGGCGAGTGATAATCCTTTTGTGCCCAATTATTCAAATGGAGGAGAAGGCTATGCCCAAGGGGTGGACGTGTTTTACCGCGACCGGGAAACTTTTAAACGCACCGATTATTGGTTGTCTTATTCGTACATCGACTCAAAGCGTCAATACAAAGACTATCCATCGAAAGTCACACCTAATTATATTGCCGAACATACCTTTTCAGCTGTGGCCAAGTATTTTTTCGGGGCCATCAATACACAAGTGGGCGCCACCTGGGTGACAGCTTCCGGGAAACCCTATCATCAGCCGGGGGATGCCCAATTCATGAACCGGCGGTCACCCATGTATCACGATCTAAGCCTGAACCTGAGTTACCTCACACATCTGGGCAATCATTTTACCATCATCCACCTGGCCATGAATAATGTCTTGGGGCAAACGCAACACCTGGGTTACCGGACGGTGCCGTCCATGGATGGCAACAGTCCGGATAAATTGGTGCCCATGCATCCCGATGTGAAGCAGTTCCTGTTTCTGGGCGTATTTATATCAATCAATTAAGTTACATCCTAAATCGTTAAAACAATGAAAACGTTATTTACCATTATTTTAGTCGTTAGCAGTCTGTGTGCTTCAGCAAGCACTTATACCGAAACCATGAAAACTTCTATCGACAAGATTTTTAAAGCTAAGAGTGTCTCTGAGCTTGATCAAATTGCGGGTCTTTTCTACCGTATTGGCGAAAAGGAGCAAAACGAGTGGTTGCCCTATTATTACGCTGCATACGCCTACACTCATGCTACCTTTTTTATACAAGATGCAGATTCCACTGATGCAGTATTGGATAAAGCGCAAGCCGTCATGGATCAATTAATCAGAAAAAAGGACGACGAATCGGAAGTGTATGTCTTACAGGCCTTGATTTATAGTATGCGCATCACCAGTGCATCACGCGGATTTAAGTACTCATCTCTGTCGGCTGAGGCGCTGGCCAAAGCAGAAGGTTTGAATGCCGCTAATCCACGCATTCATTACTGTCGTGGTAACAATGTAATACATACCCCTAAAATGTTTGGCGGAGGTTCCGCAAAAGCACTAGCGCATTTTAAAAGGGCCGATGAATTGTTTACCTCTAATAGGGTTGAAAACGCGTTACTGCCCCAGTGGGGGGAGAAACACAACCGGGAGATGCTGGAGAAATGTCAGTCGGAACAATAACACGTTCCCGGATCCCGGAGTTAAGTTCAGCCAGCAAGAACTTAACTCCGGCATTATCGGTTTATACAAATGCCAATCATAATTCATTATCTTCGTTCTTATTTTAATCATTGCTAATGGAATCGACCCCAAAACTACAAAGAAGAGCCACTGTTTATAAACTGATTTCGTTCGGTGTTATATCGAATGTGATTGGCTTGGGATTTCTAGTTATTTTTAGTCCCATTGACAAACTGACTTGGGGTGAGATCGCCTACAATGCCGGGTATAGTACTACCTTGGGTTATGGTTTATTTTTAAATGGCTATGCCTTTGATTTTTTTGAACGCAAATGGATTGATTGGGTGCATGCACCTCTGCGCAGTTCATTGGTGGCCTTTACAACCAGTACCATTGGATGTACATTGGTGATCATCATCACCAATGTGTTTTGGTACGGTTTCATCAGTGGCATTTCGTATCATTACTTCAAAGGACACATGATGCCCATAATTTGGATGGAGTATGGCATCTTCTATTTTATTGCCTTGTGGTTTTATGCCCGTTCCTTTTTAATGCAGTGGCGCATCGAGGTAGTGCATCGGGAGCAATTGAAACGCGAAGCTTTGGTTTTGCAATATGAAGCGCTGAAAACACAAGTAAACCCCCATTTCCTGTTCAACAGTCTCAATGTTTTAACCTCGCTCATCGATAAGGATGCCGGGGCGGCCAAAAAGTTTACTGCCGAGCTTTCCCGCTTTTATCGCGATATCTTGCAATTGAAAGATAAGGAACTCATCACGGTTAATGAGGAGTTGGCCATTCTGCGCCGGTACATCTATTTGCAGCAGATTCGTTTTGGTACCAACTTTACGGCTGTGTTGCCTGATGATGTGGATGACCGGGCGCTGGTGATGCCCCTGTCAGTGCAGATGCTGGTGGAGAATTGTTTCAAACACAACATTATTTCCAGCGATCAGCCGCTGGCCTTGGAGCTTACCATTGGCGAAAACCAGTTGACGGTTACCAACACGTATCAGCCAAAATCAATCAATGAACCCCCATCTGGCATTGGCATTCAAAATTTGAGTGAGCGGTATCAATACCTGACCGGCAAAGACGTGCACATTGAGCAAACGGATAAAACATATTCTGTAACCCTTCCATTGATCCATTTATAGTATGCGTGTATTAATTGTAGAAGATGAGCCATTGGCTGCTGAACGTTTGGGCAATCTCCTAACGGAACTGGACCATCAGGTGCACATTGTGGGTACCTGCGACTCGGTGACACAAACCATCCAATGGCTGAAGAGCCATCCGCATCCCGATTTGGCTTTTTTTGATATCCAGCTGGGCGATGGCTTGAGTTTTGAAATCTTCGACAGAGCGGAATTCCGTTTTCCGGTGGTATTCACAACGGCCTACGATCAATATGCAGTGAAGGCCTTTAAAGTAAACAGCATTGATTACCTGCTCAAACCCATTGATGAAGTGGAGTTGGAAGGAGCCATCACAAAATTTCAGGGAACAGGAACTTCTTCGGTAGAGGAGACCCTGAAAATGGCCTTGCAAAGTGCTTCTCAGATGCTGAGCAAACAACACTATAAAGAGCGCTACCTGGTTAAAGTGGGCGATCACCTGAAAATGATTCCAACAGTAGAGGTGAGTTTTTTCTACAGTCTGGATAAGGCCACCTATCTGCGTACCCGCGAAGGACGCAACTATGCCATTGATCATACGCTGGAACAGATCGAAGTGCAGTGCGATCCCCAGGAGTTTTACCGCATCAGCCGAAAATTTTTAATCAGCCTGCAGGCTATTCAGGACATGGTGGCCTATGGTTCCTCGCGTCTTAAAGTGAAGGCCATGGGCCAGGAGAAAGGAGAGGAGCTGGTGGTGAGCCGGGAGCGGGTGAAAAGTTTTAAAATGTGGCTGGATCGGTAAGGTTGGTTACCGCAACGACGCAGAGTCGCCATGGTTTATAGGTTCAAAAGCCATGCTATGGGCAGTATTTAAGCACCACCCTGAAAGGGGCTGAATTTTTTATACATCATTCAAGGCCTAAAAATTTTTGTGGAGTCGTGAACTTTTTTCGGCTTTTTCTGTCTTTTTAGTACAATTGATTGGCAGGTTTTGAAAAACTGCCTTTCTTTGTACCTGGTTTATTCAAACTTTTGAGTTGAGAATAAACCTTTTGGAATAAAACAAAGTGATATAACACAATAAACTAAGTGAACTATGGAAATAGGAAGAAATAAGCACGTAACCCTTTCCTACGAGTTAAGAATTAATGGTACTGATGGTGAAGTGGTAGAAAAAACGGATGCTGCAAGTCCTTTGGAGTTTGTATTCGGTGCCGGTAAAATGCTTGAGATGTTCGAAAACAAATTGGAAGGCTTTAAAAAAGGCGATGCTTTCGATTTCGAGTTAAAAGCAACTGACGCATACGGTGAAGTGAATCCAAGTGCTGTTGTAGAAATTCCTAAGAATATTTTCGAAGTAGATGGTAAGATAGACGAAGAGTTATTGACCGAAGGTAACCAGGTTCCTATGCAGGATGCACACGGAAACCGTTTGATGGGGATCGTTTTGGAAGTAACTGACGAAAACGTTAAAATGGACTTCAATCACCCATTGGCTGGTGATAACTTGTTCTTCAAAGGGGAGATCATTGAAATCCGTGAAGCTTCAGAAGATGAGTTAATGGATGCTTGTGGTACCGGTTGTGGTTCCAACGAAGGTGGCTGCGGTGGCGGTTGCTCTTGTGGGTAATTCAACCAACCAAACGATATAGAGGAGGCCTTTCGAGAGCCTCCTTTTTTCATTTATGAGAGGCAGTGGTTCTCTGGCGCAAGTTATAAGTTTCGTGTTTCAATTTTGAATCATCCAACTTGTAACTATTAACGTCAGTGCTATAAGGTGTAACTTTAACCGTTTAAGCTGCAACTTTACACTTGCCACATTTCATTTGTGCCGGCACCTTCTTTCATGAAACCTTCTCCGTCATCTTTTGGGAGATTACTTATAAAACAGTACTTTTATCGTCCATATAACTACAGATTAAAAATATTTCAACTAAATATCTTCCTATGTCAGGTAATTCGTTTGGAACGCTTTTTAAGTTAACCTCGTTTGGTGAATCGCATGGTAAAGCTGTTGGTGGTGTGATTGAAGGGGTAATGCCCGGATTGGAAATCGACATGGATTTTCTCCAATCGGAATTGAACCGCCGTCGACCCGGCCAGTCAGCCATTACCACGCCGCGTGATGAAGCGGACCAGGTGGAGTTACTGTCCGGCGTGTTTGAAGGCAAAGCAACGGGGACACCCATTGGTTTTGTCATCTGGAATAAAGATCAGCGTTCGAAAGATTATGGCAATATAAAAGATGTGTACCGCCCGTCTCATGCCGATTATACCTATCAGCATAAATATGGTATCCGCGATTACCGGGGAGGCGGTCGTTCATCCGCCCGTGAAACCATAGCGCGCGTGGTGGCCGGTGCTTTTGCGAAGTTGATACTTAAACAACATGGGGTCACCATACAGGCTTTTACCTCCAGCGTAGGAACGTTGAAACTGGAAAAATCCTACGGGGAACTGGATCTGTCTAAAACGGAAGAAAACATCGTGCGTTGTCCCGATCCGGAGACAGCTGAAAAGATGATTCAGTACATTGATGAGGTACGACGCGATAAAGACTCGGTGGGCGGTGTCATTAGTTGTGTGGTTAAAGGGGCGCCGGTCGGCTTGGGCGAACCGGTTTTTGGTAAGTTACATGCCGAACTGGGTAGCGCCATGCTGGGCATCAATGCGGTGAAGGGATTTGAATATGGTTTGGGTTTTGGATCTACTGAATTAAAAGGATCCCAGCACAACGATGAGTATTTCATGGAAGGTGAAACGGTACGCACCCGTACCAATCGGTCCGGAGGCATTCAAGGGGGTATTTCCAATGGGGAGGATATCTACTTCAATGTGGCTTTTAAACCCATTGCCACCATCCTAAAAGAGCAACATACGGTGACTAAGGAAGGCCAAGAGGTGGTATCCACCACGCAAGGACGTCACGATCCCTGTGTATTGCCGCGCGCGGTGCCCATTGTGGAAGCCATGGCCGCCATGGTGTTGGTCGATCAGCTTTATCTGAATAAGATGTATCGGTAATTTCTGAACTATTTCCAATAATACCTGGTAGATGGCTTGACTTTTTCGGTAGACAGGTCATCTACACGGTCGATGGGCTTTCTTTTCAAAAGAGTGAGCGATGTACCAGGTTGTTGATCCATTTTTGGGGCCGGAAGCTCCATTGCACATGCACAATCGTGTTTTTTTTCAAAAAAATGGGCCATCGTCCCTGTCATTGGGTCAAAATTTCTGCCCGAAGGGGTAACGACCATGTAGTTGAGTCATTTTTTCTACCCAATGGTCAATTGACCTTGTCACCAGCTACGCGATCCACCAATTGGAACAATCATCCCCCTTTTCAGCGTTTGTGAAAAAAAAAGCATACCAAATTTTTATATATATTAGGTGTCTTTAACAAATAAGCGAACGCATCGATATGAAGAAACTCTCATTGCATTGGAAAATTATCATTGGTTTATTGCTAGGTATCATTTGGGCGGTTTTATCCGGATTTTTCGGATGGAGTAGTTTCACCGGTTCCTGGATTGCGCCCTGGGGACGAATTTTTATTAACCTGCTTAAATTGATTGCCGTTCCATTGGTGTTATTTTCCATTATTGGGGGGATTATTGGCCTGGGGGATCCCAAAAACCTGGGTAAATTAGGATTGCGCACCTTGCTGATTTATTTAACGACAACTGTAGTGGCCATATCCTTGGGATTGCTCATTGTAAACGTAGTTAAACCCGGTGAGTGGATGGCCGATGAGGTGCGCATGGAGAATCGGATCACCTATGAACTGTGGGCGCAAAGTGAAGGGCATGCCTTGCACGATGACATCAATATTACTGGGGATGAAGCCCATCGAGAGTTGGTAGCTGAAGTGGCTAAGCGCAGTGGCTTCGAAACCGATGAAGGGATTCAGGAACGTTTAAAAAAAGCGGAAGCACAAACCCAAAGTGGCCCCTTGCAATTTGTGGAAGACATGGTGCCGGATAACATTTTTGGGGCCTTAGCCGATAATGGCAGTATGTTGAAGATAATCTTTTTTGCCATCCTCTTTGGCATTGCCATTCTCTTTGTGCCGGCCGATAAATCGAAACCGGTGATTGAAGTGGTTAATGGCTTGTCGGAAGTCTTTCTGAGCATGGTTGACATCATCATGAAAGGAGCCCCGTTCTTTGTTTTTGCACTGCTGGCCGGGTTGGTGTCTGAGATGGCCGGTGATAATCCGGCTAAGATTTTTGAACTCTTCAAAGGATTAACCTGGTACTCCCTCTGTGTTGCAGCAGGTTTAGTACTGATGGCTTTTGTCATCTATCCCCTTATTATGAAATTTTTTGTTTCCGGATTAACCTTTCGGGAATTTTTGAAGGGCATTAGCCCCGCACAGCTGTTGGCTTTTTCCACCAGCTCCAGTGCCGCCACCTTGCCGGTTACATTGGAATGTGTGGAAGATAATTTGAAAGTCGATCCCAAAGTATCCAGTTTTGTATTGCCCATCGGTGCCACGGTGAACATGGATGGCACCAGTCTTTACCAGGCCGTGGCCGTGATGTTTTTGGCCCAGATGCACATGGTAGAGCTGGACTTTGTGCAGCAACTGACCATCGTTTTAACCGCCACCCTGGCAAGTATTGGATCGGCCGCCATTCCCAGCGCCGGTTTGGTGATGCTCATGATTGTGCTGAGTTCCGTAGGCTTAAATCCAGCCTGGATCGGTATCATTCTGCCCGTCGATCGTATTTTGGACATGATGCGCACCGTGGTTAATGTAACGGGGGATGCTACTGTGGCTACCATCGTAGGGAAAACGCTTAAGGCGGATGAAAGGAGTGAGATTGAGAAGTAAAATCTCTGGTAGATGAATGTTTGTATTACCTCCACAAGTTATTCCGTTTGCGGGGATGGAATATCCTCTGCACTAACCAATGGCAAATTCCGTGTAGCGCATTAAGTGTCGTAGAATGTGATGTTGCAGATTGGATATTGTTCCAGCAGGGGATATAGAATTGTTGGCCGGACAATAGTGATATGGAAAGTAAAACGGGATGGCCTAATTTAGGTCATCCCTTATTTTTTAATTCATTCCCGGGCTTTTCAGTGCAATTTGAGGCACGGCTACTTTTTTTAAGGGCTGACAGAAATAAAATGTCGATCCTTTATTGATTTTTGATTCCACCCACATGGTGCCTCCCAATACGGCCATCAATCCTTTTGAAATAGTGAGGCCAAGACCCACTCCTTGATGGCTTCGACGCAGTGTTTCATCTCCCTGGCGAAAGCGTTCAAAAATCAACGATACCTTTTCAGGGGTAATGCCGAGACCTGTATCTCTTACAAAAAATGTAATGGCGGGTCGGGTTTCATCCACAAAAAAGCCAATGGTGATTTGACCGCGTGTTGTGAATTTGATGGCGTTATTCAATAGGTTTGAAAACACTTGATAGAGGATCAGCTCGTCGCTATAGATACAAATGTCTTTATAGCCTATGGGGTATTCGGTCACGATGCGGACTTTTTCGAGATTGACTTGTTTCTCAAAGGAAAATTTCATCTGTTCCATGAAAGGATAAACCTGCACCGGGCCTTCTTTTTTCTCCATGAGGTCGGCCTCCAGTTTGGACAGGTTGAGTATATTCCCCAATAGGTCCAATAGAATGTTTCCATTTTCCTTGATGATATCCAGGTATTGGTATTTTTCTTTGCGGGAAATATCATCATCACGTAAAAGTTCCGAAAAGCCAAGAATCGCATTCATAGGCGTACGGATCTCATGACTCATATTTGCCAGAAAAGAGGTTTTCATTTTGTCCGATTCCTGAGCTCTCGTTTTTTCCGTCATGAAGCTATTGTGTGCATAGTAGATTAACGGAATCTCACACAAAAAGAATATAACAGTAATGACATAGATATCCGTCAAACGACTAATTGGATTGGTATAGGGGATAATCAAGTCCGGATAGTAGAGTTCCAGTCCAAACAAAAGGGTAATGTTTAATCCAAAGAGTACCGCGATAGGGATGTAAAAACGACTGGGCGTGATGAAGAGACCCAAGGCAAAAAGAGCTTGAAAAATCAATAGGGTGGGACCTTTCGAGCCGGCATTCAATAACCAAAGGCCATTCAGAATAATAACGGTAACCAGTAAAAAAATAAAGCGGATAGCCTTGAAAAAACGCCTGTAACGAGCCGCCCAAAATAGGAAGGCAAACAAGAAAAACGCCATTCCTGTAAAAATGATGAGCGAATGATCAAGGCCAAGCAGTATATTAAATATGGAGGCGACCAGTGAAACAAGCATGGATAAACCAAGTGTCTTAAAAAAGAAGCGTTCATCAAATGACAGTTCTTTCGGAATCAAATGGTCAATAATATTCTTGATGTGTGTGTGTAGTGTTTCCATTTCGTCTAGTAAAACATAAATTTACAAAGCCAGATGGATTTTTTGCAAAATCAATTACAGGTGTATTAATTTGCTTGATGAAACGACTCTTTTTTTAGGTAGAAAATTTATGACACACCATAATTTGCTTCAGGTGTATGCTTCTAAATGATTAGCTTTTAACAATGAATGGAAGTTTAACGTAAAATTGCGTGCCTTCATTGGGAGTGGAGTCAAACCAAATAGAACCGCCCAGTAGAGCCGTCAATCCTTTGCAGATGGCCAGACCCAGTCCGGATCCTTGAATCGGAGACAAGCCATTGCTTGCTGTAACTTGTTGATGGCGTTCAAAAATGGTTGATTGCTGGTCTTTCGGAATGCCAATGCCACTGTCTTTCACAAAGAAAATGATGGCATCCTGCTCCATGGTATATCCAATTTCAACATAGCCTTTGGGTGTGAATTTGACCGCATTAAAGGTTAAATTGATGATGATCTGATAAAGTAAATTAGGATCGCTCTTTATCATCTGATTGCTTGAAGGCGGTGGCGTTGTTTTCAATTGGATTTCATCATGTGATTGAAAATAGGGAAGTAATGTATCATTAATCTGGTTGATGATTTCCAGAGGATGAAATTCGGAAATTGACACATTGGTAATGTTTGCCTCTAACTTGGAAATGTTAATGATGTTGTTGAGTAAGTTTAGCAGCTGGCGCCCGTTTTGATTCACAATGGCTAAATAGCGATCGTGCTCGGGGCGCTCCAGATCCGGGTCTGAAAGGAGTTCTGAGAATCCCAGAATGGCATTCATCGGCGTCCGGATTTCATGACTTAAATTGGTGATGTAGGAAGTTTTGGCGGCATCTGATTGTTCTGCCTTATGGATGCTATCGTGCATTAATTGATTGACATAGAATAGAACCGGCACTTCAAATACCAGAAAAAAGAAGGAGATCGTAAGTACATCGATGGAACGGTGGAGCGGAGAGGGGTATTTTTGAATGAGCTGAGGGGCGAATATTTCCAGTACCTGTAATGCCAGAATATTCAATACTATAAAGGCTACCATGTAAATGGTTTGTCGATTGGAGGAGTAAAGGGCGATTAACGGAAGGAGAGCATTCATTATAAAAATGGTGGCTCCGGCACTACCTTCTGTGTAAAACCAAAGCAGATTCATGGCTATTACTACCAACCCAAAGAACAACTGTTTGGATAGCGTAAATAGCTGTTTGAATCGTGCCAGGTAAAAGAGGTAAAAAAGGATTCCCTCTGAAATCCAGGCCAAAATTTTCACCTGAAATGGCAAATTAAGCAAATGGTTGGTTATGCAGCTAAGGCTAACCGTCACTATAGCCAGATGGAGTGTAAATAAATACACTGTATCCGGTGTTGAAAATTTATTGGAATTAAAATGGATTTGTTTTAAAAATCGTTGATGTAGTTTTTCGGCTAATTTAATCATCTTCCCCCTCGTCTCAAATTCTTCGTCGGGCTTGTGTACGGTCAAATTGAATTTTGGTTCGAAAAAAATGAATGGATTTTTCTAACGCAAATTTAGAGGAATACATGTGTTAAGAAGTAAAGTCAATACTCAGTAAATTGATCAATGGGTATTGAAATGGTAAAAGTGGTTCCTTTGCCAGGTTCAGAGGTGACGGAAATAGTACCGTTCAACATTTCCAGGTAGGCTTTGGTAATACTTAAGCCCAGTCCTGTACCTTCCACGTTTAGGTTGTGTGGCTCGCGTATTTTATAAAAACGATTGAAGATCTGTTTTAAGTTTTTTTGCTCAATACCAATGCCATTGTCTTCAACCTTAAAAATTATTTCATGATTTGAAATGCAGCAATGCAATTTCACTTCGCCTTTAGGCGTAAATTTCAACGCATTGTTAAGCAGATTAGAGATAATTTGAAAGAGCTTTGTTTCGTCCGTGTGTATGGATAAATGAGCCAAGTCTTTAGTGTCGCAGATTTTAAAATCAATTTGTTTGCTCTCAAAATTTGGGGCATGAATTTGATGTAAAGTAGTCAGAAAATTAGCTATGTGAACGGTGGATATATTCACTTTTTCCTGTCCTGCTTCAATGGTGGATAGGTGTATGATATTGTCAATGATGGATTGAAGTTGAGCCCCGGATTGCATAATAGTATCAATATAAGTAGTTTGCTCATCCGGATCCACGCCATTGTACTTTAATAACTCCGAAAAGCCAATCACAGCATTAAGTGGGGTGCGTACTTCATGCGACATATTTTGAAGAAATGCTGTTTTGAGCCGATCCGATTCTTCTGCTTTTTCTTTTGCGACTAATAACTTCTCATACAATTCATAGATTTCTGAGTTGCGTTCATGTAGCTCTTCATTAATGGTCAGATACTCCTCGTTCTGAGCCTGGATTTCGCTGTTTTTAATTTTTAGCTCATTGTTCAGACTAATGTATTGGGTTATATTTCTGAAAATCCCCACATAATATTCAGCTGAGAAATCTTTAATATCCGTAAAAGAAATTTCATAGGTTTGAGGCTGGCTTCCGGAATGAGTAATGCTCAGTATGGTTTTATCCGGTATTTGTTGTCGCTCAATTTGCGTTATTAACCCCCTATCGTGAATAAATGATTTGAGGGTAGAGTGTATTTTGATATTCGGGAAGATATTTTGCAAAGCCTTGTTAAAATAGAGCAGCTGACTGTTGCGCGCATTAATAATCATCACGCCATCATCAATGCGATCAAATACTTTTTGATAGAGTTCGAGTTCGTCTATTTTCTTGCGTAATTCTGGGTAATAGGATTTACGGGTGGAGTGCTCACCCAGGCCAATGATTTTATTTCGTAGCTTATTTTTATCCATATGCTTACATAGCCTCCTCCAGAATTACCTCTAAATCGCGTTGGATGACATCTCGTGGGTTAGTAATGATGCAAGGATCATTCAAGGCATTTTTTGCCAAATGAGGTAACAAGTCACTGCTTACACCTTTATCGCCAAATCCGCTTTTAATGCCTTGTCTGGCTGTGAAGGTGTGAATGGCACTCACAATATCCTTTCGCATGTTGCCAGTTGGATGGGTCAGATAGTCTGAAAAGTAAGGTATGATCTTTTCGTAACGGTTCTCGGCGGATTTAAAATTAAAATTGATGGTATGGTGCAGTAAAATAGAGTTGCATTCCCCATGTGCTAAATCGTAATACCCGCCCAAGCTATGGGCCATGGCATGAACAGCACCCAAGCTGGCATTGGAAAAGGCCAGGCCCGCTTCCAAACTACCCATCATCATGTGGTATCGGGCGTCTGTATCTGTCAAATCCCTTAATACTTTGGGTAAATATTCAACGATCAGCCCTATGGCTGTCAGCGCACGACTATCTGTAATGATGGAATGCCCGGTTGATACAAAGGCTTCTATGGCATGTGTGAGGGCATCAATGCCTGTACAAGCTGTGAGATAAGGATCCATGGTTTGGGTCACAATGGGATCAATTAAAGCCAGGTCCGGTACGATCATTTTGCTGATAATGGCAATTTTTATCAGCTTTTGGGAGTTGCGAATAATGGCAAATTGTGAGACATCTGCCGACGTTCCAGCCGTTGTTGGAATGCATATAATGGGCGGAGTGGGCATGGCGATCTGATCAACCCCTTCAAACTTCAAGATGTGACTGCCATTGGAGCAAACAATGCCGATGCCTTTGGCGCAATCCATCACACTACCGCCCCCAATGGCTAAAATACCTTCGCAGGCCTGCGATTGATAGATCTCCGTGCCATGCATTACTTCTTCATCTCTTGGGTTTGGACTGATGTCCTTAAAAACGGAATACTTGAGCCCGGATTGATGGAGTTCAACTAATATTTCGTTATACCACGGCATAGTACTTATCACTGCATCAGTGACGATCAATAACCGGCGAATCTGATAATTTTGAAAATACCGGCCCGCCAATAAACGGCTATCTTTCCCGAATAAAAATTCAGGTGCTACAAATTTCCTGATTTCGGAATAGTTCATCTGTCAATTTAGTCGATTACAAATTCGTTGGTAACTCAATTTTTCTTGCTTACTACAACAAGTGAAATGCTATGAAGAGTTTCACAAGAAAACAAATGTACAACATCTTTAGTTGGCGATTGATAATTTCAGATTGGAAAAAAAATCCCGAATTGATATTCCTCAATTCGGGATGAACAACAAAAGTTTGTTTTATTGTTTGTATAAAGTGGGTTTGAAAGTGAGCATTACCCATGCCCAATTGTGGGTTGATCCTTTATCCCCCCCCTTGAGAGTTTCCAGTCCATCGGAGGCAAACATGTGGGAGTAACCAAAGTCCAGATTTACCATTCCTTTATGATCGTATCCACACCAGAAATCCAATTCCGTTCCTAACGATTTACTAACATCAGCATTAATGTCCTTATGTGCACTGAAGAAGTGCAAAGCTGCATTGAACTTAACTTTCCCGGGTTTAAGATCTCCTTTTAGGTATACATCGTGCAATCCAACACTATTGGAATGATTGCCTACATAGAAGTAATCCATGAAACCATTAAATTTATGGTTGGTACCATAAAATGGGGTGAAGGATTTGTTCTTATCAGTCTCGTTATAGGCAGTACCTGAGAGTAATTCATAGCCAGCTCCTAAATTTGATTTATCACTGGCTTTATACATGGCATCAATGGAGAAGTTCAGGGCTGACAGGTCATTTCCACCTGCATCTTTCCCAAACTGGAAATAGAGGTTTCCCGCAAGGGTAAAACCTTCAATGTTTGTTTTTAGGTGTCCACCCACTGTTTGACTATAGCGTATGCCTTGCTCTGTTTGGGTTTGATCTTTCCAATAGGGGACCCCATTGTTGAGAAAGAGAAAACTACCGGAATAGGAATCTGTTTTTCTGTTCAGCCATATAAATTGAAGTGCCTTATAAGCGTCTGGGCCGGTGTAAAGGCTGTTGTTTATATTAGAATTGTGATAGGCAACGCCCAAATGGGCACTGATATCCCCCGTATATTTCAAGATGGCCATGTCATGTGCCCGTGCTTGCTGAGCCCAACCCACATTACCAAAAATACGATGGTCATCATAGGCTACTTCCTGACGCCCGGCTTTCAGGCTCCAGTTAGTGGCCATAAACCATTCAGCCCAGGCTTGATGCAGGTAGGAGACATTATTGCCATTGGTTGTCAACTGACTTTCGCTTCCCCACAAACGAACATCCTGAAAAACTACTTTTGCCACAAACACCTCGTTTTTATAGTCGAGGTTGAGTCGTGTCCGCTGAGTTGTCAGAAAGGATGGATTTTGATCTTCAGTGGCCAAAGATTTATAGCCATGATTGTATTCGGTCCGGGGGCGCAGTTCAGCCGAAATTTGGACTTGCGAAAAAGCAGCTGTACCCATCAGCAGGGTACAGCCAATTATAAAAACTGATTTCATTTTCATGAATAGGGATTAATTGGTCGTTACTGTATAGGTGGCTTCACGCTTTTCAGCTTCTTCTTTCCATTGGGGAACAACTGTTTTCAGAAATTCATTTTTCTCCTCCTGTAATTTTTCTTTATCCAGGCCAATATAAGCTTGAGCTTTTGCTTTGGTTTCAATATCCGGATAAGGAATTTCCTCCAGATGTCCCATGGAAGCTAATAAACGTGCTAATTTCAAACGACCTTCCTGAGCGGTAGTGATACCTGTTGAGATGACGCGACCGATTTCTACCGGCGAGTGGAACGAACCACCATGACTGGCCGCTGCATAATCCCAACGCCACTGTGCATGGCGAATATCCATTAAGATGTCTTTCATTTGATCATCGGTGGCGCCATTGTCCCATGCAAATTTGGCTTCCACGTGAGCGCGTACAATTAACTCTTCCAGTTTATCCCGGTTTTCAATGATTTTATCCTGACGATCGTAGACATCCTGCACCAATCTGGTCGTTTCCTCGCGGTGACACACCTGACATGAATTTGCCACGTTATTCAACGGACTTTGAATGTGGTGGTCAGTGAATTTTTGCCCACCTTCGCTTTTATAAGGCATGTGGCAATCGGCACAAGAAACTCCGCGTTTAGCATGAATACCAGTGAGGTAAACTTCATATCCCGGGTGTTGCGCTTTAAGCATAGGGGCTTTGCTGAGCTTGTGCGTCCAGTCGCTGAACCCTATTTCGTCGTAATAGGTTTCCATGGCATCTACATCCATACCTTTGTCCCAAGGGAAAGTCAGATAAGGGACGCCTTCAATTTTCTTCTTGTCGAAATAATATTCTACGTGACACTGAGCACAAACCAGTGAACGCATTTCCTGGTGAGAGGCTTCGTTAATGTCTTTTCCCATGCGTTGGAATGCTTCCACTAATGCAGGGCGGGTTATTTTCAGATTCATGGTTTGGGAATCATGGCAATCGGCACAACCGATGTTATTCATCACTTCTGCTCCTTTTTCTTCCCAGGTACCTTTGTAAAATTCGGCAGGTCCCATTTCCTTCATCAGGCGTGGCACGTCCGGGCTTTTACAGGTCCAACAGGTATTGGGCATCGGGCTTTTTTTACCATCTACTGGGGCACCGGTGCGGAGTGTTTTTTGAATGTCTTCTACCGCATGCATGTGACCGCGTCCTTGATTATAGTCTTTTGAAAAACCATAACCGGCCCAAAGCACCACCAGTCTCGGATCAACTTCCAGCATATCGATCATGGCACTTCCGTTGTATTTACTGGCAAACAAGGTGTCTTTGGTTTTCATGTAGGATTGGTACTCCCTTGGGAAATTTTTTCCCCAAACTTCATTTCTGGGTTCTGTAGGCTCATGTTTTACTTGTGGGGTATATGCAAAAACTGCTTCTGCCCGACGTTCAATAACGGACGATGCAAGCAGGCCTAAAAGGAACACGACTACTATGGTGACTAAAAATAGGCCCCAGCCTAGCCAGGGTTTGTCTTTAATTTGCTCTCTGATTGGTTTCATATTGATGGAATTAGGTTTTATTCATTTAGTTCTTTAATCCAATCCGGAAGTGGACTTTCGGGTACCGGCACCCGTGCATGGGGCACACTGGATAGACTGTTCACTCGCCCGTGTGGTGTTTCCCGATGGCACTCCCAGCATTTGCGATCATCAATGTTCATATGCACATCGGGTTTTGCAGCTAATAGTTTATCATCAGTGATCAAATGGGTATGACAACGCACACAATTTTGCTGTACCACTTCAGCACCTTCTTCTTTGATGAAAATTACTTGTGGTTCAGCGCGCATGGTGAAAACAGAGGCATGCCTTAGACCATCCTTTGCCTTGAAATAGTATTTGTTAAGCACATTGTTGTGCGGGACATGACAATCGACACAGGAGGCTACCTCGCGGTGAGCGCTGTGATTCCAGGTGGCAAATTGGGGAGCCATGATGTGACAGTTAACACATGTCTTGGGGTCATCCGAAAGATAGGAGTGAGCTCTGGACACATAGAACACATAAAACCCCAGCCCGAAGAAAATGCCGAAAGCCAGAATAACCGGGACTTTCCACCTTTCCGGAGGTTTTAAAAAATCGAAGATTTTTTTACTCATAAAAAAGGATTTAGAGTTAATGATGCATTAGAAACGAAAGATTTAATTCAATTTTGTGTGCGAAATCCTGCATCTCATTTTTTGAGATGCAGGATAATCTGTTTTTTTTGTATGTCAATAATGAACACTGTCCGATAACTGAGGGAATTAACTGTTGATCATTGTTTTGATATCTTCATCAACAGTAGAAATACCGCCGATACCAAAGGTCTCAATTAAAATGTTGGCTACATTAGGAGACAAGAAGGCAGGTAATGTAGGTCCAAGGTGAATGTTTTTCACACCCAGGCTCAGTAATGCTAACAATACAATTACTGCTTTTTGCTCGTACCAGGCAATGTTATAAACAATTGGTAGGTCATTGATATCGTCCAGACCAAATACCTCTTTTAACTTCAAGGCGGTAACCGCTAAACTGTAGGAGTCGTTACACTGTCCGGCATCCAATACACGAGGAATACCACCGATATCACCCAAAGGCAATTTGTTATACCGGTATTTGGCACAACCTGCGGTTAAGATCACTGTATCTTCAGGTAGTTCATTGGCAAAGTCAGTATAGTAATTACGGTCGTTCATCCGTCCGTCGCAACCTGCCATAACCACAAATTTCCGGATGGCTCCTGATTTAACAGCATCCACAACTTTATCCGCCAATTGTAAAACCTGATTGTGGGCAAATCCGCCAACGATTTCACCTGTTTCAATTTCAGTAGGTGCAGCACATTTTTTGGCATGTTCAATGATTACTGAGAAATCTTTGGGTTGATCATTTACACGATCAGCAATGTGCGGACAGCCATCAAAACCAGAGGCTCCCGTCGTGTATATGCGATCCTGATAAGATGTTTTTGGAGGAACGATACAGTTGGTGGTAAATAACACCGGACCGTTGAATGTTTCAAATTCAGCAGTTTGATTCCACCAGGCATTGCCATAGTTTCCAACAAAATGTTCAAATTTCTTGAATTCAGGGTAGTAATGGGCGGGCAACATTTCACTGTGCGTGTAAACATCTACTCCGGTTCCTTCCGTTTGGATCAAAAGCTCTTTCAGGTCCCGTAAATCATGCCCACTCACCAAAATCGCTGGATTGTTTTTAACCCCTAGGTTCACCTTACTTACTTCGGGATGACCAAATGACTCCGTATTGGCTTTATCCAACAAGGCCATCACATCCACACCAAATTTACCGCACTCCAACACCAATCCTACTAAGTCATCCGCAGAAATGTCTGTTTTAGTCGTGGCAACCATTGCTTTGGTGACAAAAGCATAGATGTCTTTACTGAAGTAACCCAGGTTCCAGGCATGCTCCCCGTATGCTGCCATACCTTTTACACCATAAGTCAATAGTTCTTTCAGTGAGCGGATGTCTTCGTTTTCGATGGAAAGAATCCCAATTAATAAGCTTTTAGAAAGCATGTCGTTTACATCCTTTCCTCTATATATTGTAGAGTCATGAAGCGGACCCGTTTCACCTATCTGAGCTTTTTGCTCATCCTGTAAGGTGTAACCGTCTTTTATTTTGGCAACAATTTTAGCTTCGTCAAAGTTGGCATTGGTAATGGTGATAAATAATGAATCTAACAGATATTTATCCGCTTTACTGGTATCCAAACCCTTTTCTGCAGCCAGTTGATTATAAATAGCCACACCTTTGGCTGTGTATAATAATAAATCTTGCAGATTGGCTACATCCGGTGTTTTTCCACATACACCTTTGATTGAACAACCGGTTCCTTTAGAAGCCTCTTGACATTGGTAACAAAACATACTCATGGTTATTGGTTTTATTAAGTGTTTAAATTGTTGATAGTAAGTTAATCGCATTATTTCATTAAATCCACTCTTCTTTTAAAATTTCGCCTTCGATGGAGACGACTGCCAATTTCAATGGGATTTTTCGTGAAGCTTGCGCCACAGCCATTTTTGCTGTTTGTAGCAAACCGCCACAACAAGGTACTTGCATAATGGCAACTGTCAGGGTATTGATTTTAGCATGGTCAATCAATTGGATTAGTTTCTGTACGTAGGTTTCCTGTCCATTGTCCAGTTTGGGGCAGGCAATGCCCAAGCTGCGTCCTTTCAGAAACTTACTATGAAAATTACCCATTGCAAAAGCTACACAGTCGGCGGCTAAAACCATATCTGCATCTCTGAAATAGGGCGCCATTGGATTCACCAGGTGCATCTGTACCGGCCATTGACGTAACTCAGAAGGTGCATCACCATTTCCTGTAGTTTCAGATTGGTTAGCATCCACGCGATCAATGGTGCGTGCCTGAGAGCCCGGGCAACCACCCATTGGTGTCATGACTGTTGGTCGTTCAATGGTTTTGGGTTGTGACCCCGGACATCCTACACCTTGCGGGTTACTCATGATAGATACTTTTGGTTTATGTACTTCCCGGATCACCTTGTCGATGCTAAACTCAATGCTATCTTGATTTTCTTTCAAATACTGCACCGCTTGCTTTAAAAAGACTGTTTCATTGTGATCTTTCAAGTGCTTTAAGTGAGCCACCACCGTGTTTTTCCCTTTTTCCACCATGAGCGTAATGACTTTTACTTCGTCATAAGGTTCCGCCTCACGCTTTTCAATGGTCATGGCGTCTTGCGGACAATGGTTCAAACAAGCACCTAAGCCGTCGCACATCAGGTCGGAGATCAATCGGGCTTTTCCATCAATGATTTGTAAGGCTCCCTCGTGACAAGAAGGAATGCAAACACCGCATCCGTTGCACAAATCCTCATCTATTTTTACAATTTCTCGTTCCATGTGATGTATCTTTAATAGTTGTTTCGTTCGTTTTAACATGAGCAAAAGTAAGGGAGTTGGTGCAGGAGAGTTGTAACAAATGTTACAAAAACGAAAATAATTCTTAATTTGGTGCAAAATTACCTAAATATGGAAGTGCTTTCGAAATGTCCCCTGTTTAAAGGAGTGACTCCCGATGAATTGACTAAGCTATTAAGAGACTTACCGTATCAGATTAAAAAATATACCAAAGGACAACTGATCGCCCAAAGTGGGGATACCTGTCAATCGCTCATGATCATGTTGAAAGGGAGCGTGAAGGGAGAGATGATGGACTTTTCCGGTAAGTCGATTAAAATTGAAGATATTGAACCTCCCAAGCCATTGGCCATCGCCTTTATTTTTGGGCAAAATAATACGTGTCCGGTGAATATTATAGCCAATAATGAAGTGGAAATATTTAATTTGCCCAAAGAATCGATGATATTGCTGTTGCAACGAAGTGTGCCATTTCTGAATAATTTTATGAATATCATTTCCAACCGTGCTCAGTTTCTTTCGGATAAAATTCGATTCTTATCCTTTCAAACCATTCGGGGAAAACTGGCACATTATCTGCTCCAATTAGCCGGCCCCTTGGATGGCGAAATAATCTTGTCCAAGAGCCAGGAAGAGTTGGCCAATATGTTTGGTGTCACGCGTCCCTCATTGGGGCGAACCATGCGTGATTTACACCATGAAGGGTTTATTTGCGCCAAGGGAAAAAGTGTTAAAATAGTGGATAGAAAAGGGTTGATTTCTCTGCTGAAAAAAGAATAAACTATTTTATGACATTTTAATATTTCGGAGATCAACGGATCAAAAAAAGTTGTTCATTTACAGCACAAATTACAGAAAAATATCGAACTCAGAAAAGGGTGTCTATCCTTGTGATTGATATTTGTTTAATGAAACGTTATATTGCTGTTTAGAGATTAAAAAGGAACAACATGATACCAGGTTTCGATGAAACTTTTAAATAATCTTCAAATGCTGCCGCAACCGGATGACACCACTTGCGGCCCAACGTCTCTTCATGCCGTTTACCGGTATTTCAACTGTCCGGTTGAATTGGATGAAGTCATCCAATCAGTCCGTTTCCTGGAGGATGGCGGTACATTAGCCGTAATGCTGGGTTTAGATGCAATATCCCGTGGTTTCCAGGCGACTGTGCATTCCTATAATCTGAAGTTGCTGGATCCAAGCTGGGCCAATTTATCCAATGAAGTGATTATTGATAAGTTGGAAGCTCAGTTGAAATACAAAAAGGGAATTAAGTTTAAGGAGGAGACGCGCGCTTTTCAACATTACTTGAAAAAGGGCGGGCAATTGAATTTTGATGATCTGACCCCGGCTCTACTGAATCATTATTTTGAGAAAAATGTTCCGGTATTAGTAGGGTTAAGTGCTACCTATCTGTATGGTTCGATGCGCGAATATACCAATTCCAAAAACCAATCCGTATTTAATGACCTCAAAGGAGAACCCATGGGCCATTTTGTGGTGTTATGTGGGATGGAAAATGCGAAGGTTTTTGTAGCCGATCCCTATAAAGGAAATCCACTCAGCAATAGTCATTACTACGAAGTGGAGGTGCGACGTTTGATAAATGCCATTATGCTCGGCATTGTAACATATGATGCTAATTTATTGATTATTACTTCTCAAAAAAAGAAATGAGAAAAATTATTGTTGTGAATAATCCAACTAGTTGGAAGTTGGAATCAGGTGATCTAGAGATTATTTCGTCAGTTCAATACATCGAACAACCCGAATTTGGAAAAAGTAAAAATGTACGGGTATTTAACTTGTGTAATGACTATGCTTATCAAACCAAAGGCTATTACGTCTCTCTACTTGCTGAAGCGCGTGGCCAAAAAGTAATTCCATCGGTCAAGAACATTTTAGACCTGAAGGGTAGCACGATCATTAAAACGGTTTCAGAGGAGTTGGATGCACTTATTCAAAAGAGTTTGAAGCCACTGAAGGGGGAGGAATTTGTTTTGAGTATCTATTTTGGCCGAAATGTGGCCAAACATTACAATAAGTTAGCCCATGAGTTACAAAAGCTATTTCAGGCACCCTTTATCAGAGCCCGCTTTGTAAAAGGTAAAAAGTGGGAGTTAAAATCTGTTCGCCCCATTCCGTTTAAAGAAATACCTGAACATCACTTTCCGTATGTGAATGAGTTTGCCCAGAAATATTTTGGTCAAAAAAGGTATAATAAACCTAAGGATGAGAAGTATCTCTATGATCTGGCCATTCTGGTGAATCCGGATGAAAAGGCCCCTCCATCTGACCAGGAAGCTTTGGTGAAATTTGAGCAGGCGGCCAAGCGTTTGGGGTGTTATGTCGATTTTATTACACGCGACGATTACAACCGATTAAATGAGTACGATGCCTTGTTTATTCGCGAAACCACTTCGGTGAATCATTATACCTATCGCTTTGCCCGACGCGCCCAAGCTGAAGGATTGGCTGTTCTGGATACCCCGGAGGCTATTTTAAAATGTGCCAATAAAGTGTATTTGACGGAAGTGCTTAACGTAGCAAAAATTCCCATCCCCAAAACGGCTATTGTAAGTACTCGTAACCTGAAAATGGTGGAGCAGGAAATTGGGTTTCCGTGTGTGCTAAAGTTACCGGATTCATCATTTTCAATGGGTGTGGAAAAGGTGGAGAGCCATGAGGAATTGATGGAAAAATCAAAACTCATGTTGAAGCAATCTGATTTATTATTGGTCCAAGCATTCATGCCAACGGATTTTGACTGGCGCATCGGGATTCTCAATAATGAGATCATTTTTGGGTGTAAATATTACATGGCTAAAGACCATTGGCAGATTTACAATTGGAGTAGTGAAAATGCAGCCGATGTGTCGGGTGGGTTCGAGAATGTACCAGTTGAAGATATCCCGGGATTCATTGCTGAACAGGCCCTCAAAGCAACACGCTTAATTGGTAATGGGTTATTTGGTGTAGACATAAAAGAGATCAATGGACAGTCTTATATCATCGAAATTAATGATAATCCAAATGTGGATGCGGATGTGGAAGATCTCTCGTTAAAAGATCAGCTGTATGATAAGATCATTTCCTATTTAATTTCGCAAATATCAACTGTATGAGCAAACCTGCTTATTCATTGTTTCAAGTTACAGGTATTGAACTGGAATACATGATTGTTGATCGGCAATCCTTGAATATTGTCCCCATTTGTGATGAGCTATTGAAAAAAGTCAGCGGTGAAATAACTGCTGATTTTGAAAATGGTGCTATTGCCTGGTCCAATGAGTTAGTAACCCATGTGGTGGAGCTAAAAACCAATGGACCGGTAAATAGCTTACAAGGATTATCGGAACAGTTTCATGAGAACATAAAGCAAATCAACCAACTTCTGGAACCTCATAATGCCATTTTGATGCCAACGGGTGCTCATCCCTGGATGAATCCATTTAATGAAACCCGAATATGGCCTCACGAGCATAATGAAATATACAGCTTGTATAATCGCATTTTTGATTGTCGCGGGCACGGATGGTCTAACCTGCAAAGTATGCACATTAATTTGCCCTTTGCCAATGATGAGGAATTTGGTTTGTTGCATGCCGCCATTCGGGTGTTGATGCCCATTATGCCAGCCTTATCGGCCAGTACTCCTGTTTTGGATGGAAAAGTGACCGGCTATTTGGATGCACGGATGGAAACTTATCGGCATAATCAAAAGCAGATTCCCTCCATTGCCGGCAGTATTATTCCGGAGGCTGTGTATTCGCATCAGCAGTATCGGAGGGTAGTATTCGATCCCATCATCCGGGATATTAAACCCTTTGATAGCGAAGGGATATTAGACAAGCACTTTTTAAACAGCCGTGGTGCCATTGCCCGATTTGACCGGGGAGCCATTGAAATCCGCGTGCTTGATTTGCAGGAGTCGCCCCTGGTGGATATAGCTATTGCCCAATTCATCATTGAAACACTAAAGTGGCTAATTCAAACGAAAAAACAATTGTTAATATCGGCTGATGCATTTGAAACAAATCAGTTGTCAGCTGTATTTCTGGCTGTTATTAAAAATGGAGAAGCGGCTTTGGTAACGGACACAAATTACCTTCGCTTGTGGGGAATAGCAGAGCCGGAGGTCAAGGCGGGAGCCATCTGGCAAGTCATTTTTAATGCTGTAAAGGCACGCTTACCGCATGCTGATCAATTGGTTATTGAAATGATTTTACGGGAAGGAACGCTGGCCACCCGAATACTGCGAGCTATCGGTTCTGATACCTCAAAGGATCGCTTGAAGGTAGTATATGAACAGCTAATTGATGCGTTGAAAGGCAATCAAATGTTTAGATATGAATCGGCCATTTAAGTATCTGTTGAGTTGTGAACATGGGGGAAATCAAATTCCCTCTCAATATGCGCCATTTTTTCATGGTGCGCAAGAGATCTTGAAAACACACCGGGGATATGACCTTGGAGCCCTGGAGTTGTTCAGTTGTTTTAAAAATGATCAAATCACCTATAGTCAGTGTGCTACGGTATCCAGGTTGCTTGTTGATTTAAACCGGTCGCTACATCGGAGAAGCCTCCTTTCAGAGTTTACCAAACCATTACCGCCTGTGGTCCGAAAGGAGATTTTAGTCGGGTATTACCATCCCTTTCGGCTTCAGTTTGCCAGGGAAGTAGAGGCGTTATGGAGCCAACAGGAAAAAGTAGTGCATGTTTCGGTGCATTCTTTTACTCCTGTATTAAGCGGAGAAGTGCGGCATACCGATTTTGGCATTTTGTATCATCCGGGACGTCCCCTGGAAGCCGCTTTTGCAAAAATATGGAAGGATGAAATTAAAAAACAGATTCCTGGCTTTCGAACGCGTTTTAATTATCCATACCTGGGCAAAACGGATGGTCATGTGGCTTATTTTCGAAAATTGGAAGTGGATAAATATGTAGGCCTTGAGTTTGAAATGAATCAAAAATATGCTGAAGATGAATTCATCCATCTTCAATTATCTAAGGCGTTTCATATTGCAATGAAGCGATTTGATGGTTATGATTTTTAGTATGGCTTTTCTTTTAAAGTACATTTTGGCAAACATTTAACCTAAAACACGCTTCTTTCCACAGAGTTTTTATCTTTGCCCCGCGAAAACTAAGAACAATGGAATATCCCTGGGGACACGATAAAAGATATAACGATTATAGTACGTACATCAAACGCACCTTTGGCGAACGGGTGCAAAAAGTATCGGTTAATGCTGGTTTTACTTGTCCAAATAGAGATGGTACAAAAGGAGAGGGAGGCTGTGCTTTTTGTAACAACAGTACCTTTAATCCAGCCTATTGTGGCCCCGAATTAAGCATTGTCGGCCAGATTGAAAAGGGCGTTTCTTTTTTCAGACCCAAATATCAAACTCAGCAATATTTAGCCTACTTTCAGGCCTATAGCAATACCTATGGGGAGACAAAAGCATTGTTGGATAAATACCAAGAGGCCTTGGATCATCCTAAAGTTCAAGGGATCGTATTGGGAACCCGCCCTGACTGTGTCTCAGATGATTTATTGGAACACCTGGCTCGTTGGCAAGATAAGTATTATGTCGCTATTGAATTGGGAGCCGAGTCTACGCTTGATAAAACACTGCAGCTGGTTAATCGGGGACATTCTTTCATTGAAACGATTGATGCTACTCAGCGCATTGCTGAACGTGGGATTCCTGTTGGCCTCCATTTAATATTGGGATTACCCGGGGAAGACCGTCAGGAGTTGATTAATCATGCCCATGTGGTTTCCAAATTACCCATCAATTTTCTGAAATTACATCAATTGCAAATTGTGAAAGGCAGTCAGTTCGAACACATGTATGAGACTTCACCAGACTATTTTAAACTCTATGAATGCGACGAATTTGTTGAGTTAGTCGTTGATTTTCTGGAGGTGCTCAATCCAGCAATTGTAATGGAGCGTTTCATAAGCCAGGCCCCTCATGATTTGTTGATTGCCCCTAGATGGGGATTGAAAAACTTTGAGTTTGTGGGACGTGTGGAGAAACGCATGAAGGAACGGGATACCTGGCAGGGAAGGTTATACTAACAGAGGCGACCTTAAGGTTTTTAAAGCCTTAAGGTCTGTGTTATATTTTTCGTTAACTCCCAAATACCCGCTTCAGAATATCATTGACGCGGGCCATCGGATCTTCACGAATCAGTTTTTCTTGTTGCGCTATTTTTACGAACAAACCATCCAACGCTTTTTCGGTCAGGTACGCATCCAGGTCGGTTTTGACAGCTTCTAAATCGGCAAACTGCCCCAAAGGTGATTCAGCTATCCTATTCCATTTCCCGGTTAATGATTCCCAGGATTCATTGGTAGAAATACCAGCCACAATCTCTTTGTCCAAAGATGTTTGAATTTTGGGATTATAGAGTTTAAACAAGTTATCATAGGTTTGTTTATGTAGGTAATCGGTGGCGGCTTTTTCACTGCCATTAAGGATGGCAAAAGCATCACTGATTGTCATGTTTTTAATGGCTCCCCAAAACACAGGCCCAGCTTCTTTGGCAGCATCTTCAGCTGCGCGATTGATGCGCATTACCACATCTTCCACCAATTTATTTCCCCCCGGTATTCTGGATATATTATCAACAATGATGTTGGCTTCCTCAGGAAGTAAAATTTTTACCAACTCATCTCCATAATACCCATTTAAGGCTCCCAAGCGGGTCGCTGCAGAATCGGTACCAACGCGCAATGCTTCTTTGAGGCCGCTGGATACTTCATATTCAGTGAGTGGTAAATCAATGTCATAGGTTTCCATGAGCGTGGTCAGCTCGGCACAAGCTGTGAACGCGATGCCCAGCAATGCAAAATAGAGTTTTTTCATCGTTTAAATTTGGGTTTGGATTTAATGTTCGACTTCGTCTTATTGATTCGCTTCTTGGAGGTTGGTTCCTGATCTTTCCGTTCCTTGGAAGGGAACAATTTTTTAAGCAAATCCATGCGTTTGATCTTTGCCAATCGGCTTTCAATCTGTTTCCGGTATTCAGGTTTGTACCAAAAGAAGTACATGCGCTGGAGCAATTTTTCATCTTTCGATCGGGCTGTATACATTTTTTCAAGTGTATAGGGGTGGTAACCTGAATAATATACCACGGTGGCTACTGTCATGGGAGTAGGAGTGAAATCCTGAACTTGTTCCAGTTTAAAATCCAATTCACGCGTCTCGCAAGCTAATTTAGCCATGTCTTCCTCCTGACTACCGGGGTGGCTGGAAATGAAATAGGGGATGATCTGCTGATTCAGCTTCTTCTCCCGGTTGATGCGTTCAAAATCAGCTTTAAATTTATGGAACAATTTAAAGGTGGGCTTTCGCATCACATTCAAAACCTGATCTGAAGTATGTTCAGGTGCTACTTTTAAGCGGCCTGAAACATGTTTGGAGACCAATTCGGTCATGTATGTTTGATGGCTTTCTTTCTCTTGCGAAGAAGCCATGTTATTGTATAGCATATCATAGCGGACGCCACTTCCGATAAATGTTTTTTTGATGCCCGGAACCTTGTCTGCACTGCGGTAGATTTCGATCATGGCAGAGTGATCCGTATTCAGGTTGGTACAGATATTTGGGAAGATGCAGGACGGTCGGGTACACCGCTGACAGATCTTTAAATTTTTACCTTCCATTTTGTACATGTTGGCACTGGGACCACCCAAATCGGAAATGTAGCCTTTAAAATCAGGCATGTGGGTAATGGCTTCCACTTCCTTTAAAATACTTTCTTTGGAACGGGAGGCGATAAATTTTCCCTGGTGCGCCGAAATAGTACAAAAACTACAACCCCCAAAACAGCCACGATGCATGTTTACCGAAAATTTGATCATCTCAAAGGCCGGAATGGTACCCTTGGCCACATAGCGCGGATGCGGCAGTCGCGTGTACGGAAGATCAAAGGAATCATCCAATTCCCCGCTTGTCATGGGCGGAAAAGGCGGATTGATGACGATGCGCTTATCACCCACATCCTGGGTCATACGGGCCGCATTCCACCGATTGGATTCTTCTTCAACATGGCGAAAGTTGCGGGCATATTTTAGCTTATCTTTTAAGCACTCTTCATGCGAAAAAAGTTCCAGATCTTTCCAGTTCTTATTTTTGGGCAACTCGTCCTCTTTATCTTGCAAAAAGGCGGTTTGGGCAATGGTCTTTAAGGATGATACCGGTACACCTCTTTCTAATAGTCGAATAATTTCCAGAAGTGGCTGTTCACCCATACCATATACCAGTAAATCCGCATTGGACTCGGCTAATACCGCCGGTTTTAACTGATCTTGCCAATAGTCATAGTGGGTCACTCTACGCAAAGAGGCTTCAATACCACCAATCACAACTGGTACATCAGGATAGAGTTGTTTAAGAATGCGACTGTATTCAATGGTGGCATAATCAGGTCGGGCACCGGATCGGCCATCCGGGGTATAAGCATCATCGGAACGTCTGCGACGGTTGGCCGTATAATGGTTAACCATGGAATCCATCGCGCCCGATGTTACACCAAAAAATAAATTAGGTTGGCCCAGTTTTTTAAAATCCCGCAGGTCATCGCGCCAGTTGGGTTGGGGAACGATGGCCACTTTTAAGCCATGTGCTTCCAATAAACGTCCTACTACAGCTGATCCAAAGGAAGGATGATCAATGTATGCATCACCTGTAAACAATATCACATCCAGACTATCCCAACCTCTGCGTTCCACTTCTTTGGCTGATGTTGGCAGCCAGTCTTCCATCTTAAACCTTCTCTCCACGTTTATAATTTTGGGCAAATTAACCTAAAAAAAATCAAATGGCCGTTTTGCATAGTTATATAAAAAAATGCTTACTCAAATTTCAGATACTAACCTATTTGAAATAATAACCATGAAAAGAGTTAAAGGTTTTTTTTTATTTTTTAAAACCAATGTTAACTTTGTAATGAAAAATTTGGCCATGACAGATCCAAATAACATATTAATTGTTGAACTTAGAGGAAAAATTTGCCGGCTTGTAGAACACTACAAAGCCATGAAAGCCGAAGTGAAGCTATTGGAAGAGGAGAAGGAACGGTTGGCAGGCCAGTTGGAAGAAACATCCAGAGCTTATGGTGATCTGGAGGAACGGTTCAACAATTTAAAATTAACGAAAGATTTGGTGCTGGGTTCATCGGAATCGGGCGATACCAAAAAAAGGATCAACCAAATTGTGCGGGAAATAGACAAGTGTATAGCGCTTTTAAACCGTTAAACTAATTAGATGGACGACAAACTATCCATACGTGTCAATGTAGCGGACCGATATTATCCCTTGCGGATCGATCGGAATGATGAGGAGCGTATTCGTTTGGCTGCCAAGCTGATTAATGATAAGGTTTTACAATATAAGCAACGCTATTCTGACAAGGATGTTCAGGATTTTTTAGCGATGGCGGCATTGCAATTCGTAATTAAAATGCTGGAATTAGAAAACCGTCATGATGTTTCACCCTTTATTGAGGCCGTTCAGGAATTGAATGATCAATTGGATGACATTCTATCAGAAAATAGTGATATAGTCTTGTAAGTAGCTGCTAAGTAGCATTTTGAAGTTAGCCCGCATTGTTTGTCAATTAGCTGATGAGAGCATCAGGTAATGGCGTAATGATGCGGATTTGTTATATATATAAACGTGAATAAAATGGAAATAGTAATAATTGGAGTTGTTGCATTTCTGGTGGGAGGCCTCATAACATGGCTGTTAATATCAAAGGCCCTGAAATCCAGAAGTGAACGAGTGGTCCGCGATGCTGAGGCCGAAGCCGAGGTCATAAAAAAAGATAAGATCCTTCAAGCTAAAGAAAAGTTCTTGCACTTGAAAAGTGAGCATGAGAAAGAAATTAATGCCCGCAATGCCCGCATTCTGAATGCTGAAAATAAGTTGAAGCAAAAAGAGACGACTTTTTCTCAGAAATTTGAAGAAATTCAGCGCAAGGTGAAAGAAAATGAAGCCATCCGTTCCAACCTGACCAAACAATTAGAATTGGTGGATAAAAAAGGTGAGGAAGTGGATCGCATGCATAAGCAACAAGTGGAGCAGTTGGAGGCCATTTCCGGCATGTCTGGCGATGAAGCCAAAGAGATGCTGATGGAAAGTATGAAGGCCGAAGCAAAAACAGAAGCGATGTCATACATCAATGATATCATGGATGAAGCTAAGATTAATGCAAATAAGGAAGCGAAACGAATTGTTTTGCAGACTGTTCAGCGTGTGGCTACGGAGACGGCTATTGAAAATTCAGTAACGATTTTCCACATCGATTCGGATGAGATGAAGGGTCGGATTATCGGTCGCGAAGGACGTAATATTCGTGCGTTGGAAGCTGCTACAGGTGTTGAGATTATCGTTGATGATACACCTGAGGCCATTGTGCTTTCCGCCTTTGATCCAATGCGTCGTGAAATTGCCCGTTTAGCCTTGCACCAGTTAGTAACAGACGGACGTATCCACCCTGCTCGCATTGAAGAGGTGGTGAATAAAGTGAAGAAACAAGTAGAGGAAGAGATCATTGAAACAGGTAAACGAACCACTATTGATTTGGGAATTCATGGATTGCATCCCGAATTAATTAAATTGGTTGGTAAAATGAAATACCGTTCTTCCTATGGTCAAAACCTGCTACAACACTCCCGTGAAACGGCTAATCTGTGTGCCATCATGGCCACTGAGCTGGGGTTGAACCCGAAAAAAGCCAAACGTGCCGGTTTGTTACATGATATTGGTAAAGTATCCGATGAGGAGCCAGAATTGCCGCATGCTATCCTGGGTATGAAATTGGCTGAGAAGTACAAAGAGAAACCAGATATTTGTAATGCCATTGGAGCTCACCACGATGAAGTGGAAATGAATACCATGATTGCACCGATTGTTCAGGTGTGTGACGCCATTTCAGGGGCGCGTCCGGGTGCACGTCGCGAGGTCATTGAGGCGTATATCAAACGCTTGAAAGATCTGGAATCATTGGCGTTATCATATCCTGGCGTAATGAAGACCTATGCGATTCAGGCGGGCCGTGAATTGCGTGTCATTGTGGGAGCTGAGAAAACCACTGATAAGGAAGCTGAAGAATTGTCATACGACATTGCCCGTAAGATTCAAACCGAGATGACCTATCCGGGTCAGGTGAAGATTACAGTTATCCGTGAGACGCGCGCAATAAGCTATGCGAAATAAGTAAAGAAAAATACGTATCTTGAAAAGCGACTGGGATACCAGTCGCTTTTTTTTATGCGTTCATCAGAACTTTTGGATTATTCATAAATTTAATCCTGATGGTATATGTATAGTTAATTAAGGGTTTATTACATTTATAGCTCAAATGATTGTATCGTGAGAAAACTTGAAAATCAAACCGTATTGGTGACCGGTGGAGCTGGTTTTATTGGCTCTAATTTAGTTGAAACCTTATTGACGCAAAATAATAAGGTACGTTGCCTGGATAATTTTTCAACAGGAAAGCGGATTAATGTTGAACCATTTCTCGTTAATCCTCAATTTCACCTCATTGAAGGAGATATTCGTGATTTAGAAACTTGCCGGGCAGCAGTCGATGGCGTTACAGTTGTGCTTCATCAGGCGGCTTTAGGATCAGTACCGCGTTCCATTAAAGATCCCATTACATCCAATGATGTCAACGTGTCCGGGTTCATTAATATGTTGGTAGCGGCTCGTGATGCCGGTGTCAAACGGGTGGTGTATGCAGCAAGCTCCTCAACCTATGGTGATAGTAAGAATTTGCCCAAGGTGGAAGATGTCATTGGTAAACCACTTTCTCCCTATGCCATTACCAAATATGTCAATGAATTGTATGCCGATGTATTTGCAAAATTATATGATATGCAAATTATTGGTTTGAGATACTTCAATGTATTTGGACGTCGGCAGGATCCGGATGGCGCCTATGCAGCTGTGATACCTAAATTTGTAAAAGCACTAATGGCCAAAGAATCACCTCAGATAAACGGCGATGGCACTTTTTCGCGCGATTTCACCTACATTGAAAACGTCGTGCAGGCAAATCAATTAGCCGCAACCGTGGAAACCCAGGAGGCAATAAATACTGTTTATAATGTGGCTTTTGGCGAGCGAACTACATTGAACGAACTGACAGGTCATTTGCGAAATTTTCTGAGTGATTTTGATGCTGAGATAGGTACCGTGGAAATTAAATATGGTCCGGAACGGGCTGGTGATATACCTCATAGTTTAGCGTCTATTGATAAGGCTCGAGAATTACTGGGTTATAATCCGAAACATAATATTCGTGATGGTTTAAAAGAAGCCATTCAATGGTATTGGGAGAATTTAAAATAATCCGCAATTGGATTGGTGTATTGTCAAATGAAAAAAATCGAAAGCATTTGTGTTGTATATGAGAATAGAAGTGACTAAGTGCTTTCGTTTCGTTATGATTTCTTTTAATTTATGTATATCAGGAATATTCAATTGCTAATTTGTGTTCTGATTACCTGAAACAATTATATTTGTAAAAAATAAATCTATGAAGAACCATACAAATCTACTTTTATTCTTTGCGCTTGTTCTAATGATATCTTTTACAAGTTGTGGAAAAGATGATGAGACACCAGATACAGAAGGTCCAACAGTAGAGTTGAAAGATCCTTTTGATAACAAGACCTATTACAAAGGTAGTGCTTTGCCTTTGGATGTGACATTTAAGGATGCTTCCGGTCTAAAAAGTTGTGCGGTGAGCATTAAGTATAATGATAACGCACCCAAAACTCAATTGAAAGGAATTGGTTCGCCATGGTTACCGGCAGAAAATGGGAATGTAGATAATCTTGCTATTATAGGAACAAAGGGTGGAGAGACTATCACCAAAGCTCAATTATTTGGCCAAAATATTGAGGCGGCTTGTTTGGGTGGTAGTTATACTATTACCTTTGATATGGAAGATAAAGTTGGAAATAAGAGCCAAAAGATGGTTAATATTGTGATTAACTAAGAGCATTATACTTTACCATATAATTTAAAGGGCTTTTCGCCCTTTTTTTGTACCAAATAGAAAATAAAAGAGTTGTATGTACGATTTTGATAAGGTGATTAATCGCGCGGGCACAAATGCGTATAAACTGGATTTAAGAGAAAAGAATTTTGGAACCAATGAAGTGATTCCCTTGTGGGTGGCTGATATGGACTTTGAAGCACCTCCATTGGTTCAAAAAGCCATTCAGGAGCGCGCTGCTCATGAAATATATGGTTATACCATTCGTAAAGATGGCTTTGCACAAAGTATTGTGGACTGGGTTCAATATAAACATCAATGGGCCATCGAAAAAAGTTGGATTGAATATTCGCCGGGCGTTGTGCCGGCATTAGTAATGTCAGTATTGGCATTGAGCAAACCAGGTGACGGTATTATTATTCAGCCACCCATTTATCCACCCTTTTATTCTGTAATTTCTGAAAACGATCGAAAAGTCGTTAAAAATCCTTTGATGGAAATAGAAGGTAAATATCATATTAACTTTGAGCAGCTGGAAGAACTGGCGTCAAAACCAGAGAATACCATGCTCATGTTTTGTAGTCCTCACAATCCCACCGGACGCGTATGGACCAAAGAGGAATTGCTGAAAGTGAATGAGATATGTTTAAAACACAAAGTCCTGGTTTTAACGGATGAGATTCATGCGGACTTGACTCTTTTCGGTCATCAGCACATTCCTTTTGCGACCTTAAGTGATCAGGCAGCTCAGAACTGTTTAACTTTTATGGCTCCATCCAAAACCTTTAATATTGCGGGTTTTAGCACCTCATATGTAGTTGGGGCCAATCCTCAATTAATGGCTGCTTATCGCAAAAAGCAGAATGGGCTTCAATTGCACATGGGACATATCTTTAGTGGAGTGGCTCTGGAATCAGCCTACAATGAGGGCAAAGAGTGGTTGACTGAATTGCTTAGCTATCTGGAAGCAAATATATCGTTTGTGGAACAGTTTGTTCAAGCAGAGATTCCAGATATTTCATTTTTTAAGCCGGAAGCCACTTATTTGGTCTGGATGAATTTTAAAGCGTGGGGCATGAGTCAAAGGGAATTGAAGCATTTTATGATTCATAAAGCAGGAGTTGGTTTAAATGATGGATTATCATTTGGCGAAGAAGGAAATGGATTTTTGCGAATGAATGTGGCTAGTCCTCAACATGTTCTTAAGCAAGCGTTAACGAATATTGCACGCGCCAGAAACCAAAATTAATCACATTGGTACGCAACGTTATTTTTATACTCGTATTAATCAACTTTTCGGGATGCGGCATCCGATTGATATCTCATCATCGGATGCCCAATAATCGAATAATACAGATTTCGGATTCGGATACTGTAATCTATAGTCTAGCTCGAAAAAGCTCATTGATTGATTCTGTGAGTAGTGTAAAAAGTGATGATTCTGTCCATCTTTCCATAAAAGGCAACCAAATACAAATTATTTCAAAGCAGTTTCAGCCAGGTGTCCATAATATGTCTTTGAAAGTGTATTGTGGTAAGCAGGAGTATTATATAGAAGACCGGCTATTTAAAGTATCTGATATTATTCCTTCAACGCTTATTCCAATGAGTGTGCTGTTTCTACCACATGATACCAGTTCATTTACGCAAGGATTGGTCTATCGGGATCAGGTGCTCTATGAATCTACCGGATTATTAGGCCGTTCCAAACTCAGTAAATTGGATCCCAAAACAGGCGAGATCCTTGCTCAGGTCGATATTGATCCAAATCTCTTTGGAGAAGGATTAGCTGTTTTGAATGATAGTCTTTGGCAACTTACCTGGAAGAATGGGAAAATTCAGGTTTTTGATTTTGCGCTCAATATGTCCCGGCAATTACCTTACAAGCGTGAGGGATGGGGACTTACATCCAAAGGTGATTTGCTGGTAGCTAGTGATGGGAGTGAATACATCTATTTTCTCAATGGCACTGATCTTACTGTGGAAAGGGAATTAATAGTGTATGATGACAAAGGTGTCGTTTCATTTATCAATGAATTGGAGTTTATAGAGGGTGCAATATGGGCCAATGTGTTGGGACGGGATCATGTGATTGTGATTGATGAAAAGACAGGGAAAGTTATGAAGCGCATTGATTTTAGTTCTCTCATCGACCGACAAAATTATCCGCATGCTGGGCCTCTCAATGGAATAGCTTTTAACAAGACTGATAATTTGATCTATTTTACAGGAAAAAACTGGCCATTTTTAATAGTTTGGGCTCCTTTCTTTGCAGATTGAGATAAAAGCGTTAGTTTTGTTAACAAATGTTAATGGTGCAATCTGATAAGTGTATTAATCCCAATATGTCACGTTTTGGAATCATGTGGTTGATGATGCTGAGTTTCCTCTACACGGGAAATTTATGTGCAAAAACTACCGATAATAGCTTTATAAAGCTATTGGCTATATTGCCAGAATTGGATAAGGATAACGATGGTCTTCCGGATCAGAATTTTATTCAGCTTGACTCGAAAGGACACATTATCCGGTTGAAGCTGCGTAATGCTTTGGATCGGTCTAAGTTGCAGGCCGATTTGTCCTTCCTGATTTACCTTCAGCAGGTTGATTTAGCGAATAACAAATTGGATACTTGTCAGCTGGTTTTTTCAAAGAATGGACCGTTAAAAGTGATTAATGTCAGCGAAAATAAGCTGCAATACCTGGACGTTAATTTTGAGCAGCTGCCATTTTTAAGTGAGATTGAACTAGCAGGAAACAGGTTATCTCAAACCAATTTTACTTTTGCCAGTAGCAATCAGGTGAAGCGAATTAATTTACTTAAGAATAAGTTAACAGCCATTGATTTTGATTTTAATATTCTGAGAAACCTTGAAGTTTTACTCTTGGGTTATAATCAAATTAAAGCATTTAATCCGGCTGTTTCTCAACCTTCAAAACTGCATACCTTATTTCTTGATCACAATAAGATTGATTCATTTACGGTTGATTTATCCGTTTTTCCAGATCTTCGGGAACTCAATTTGTCGGATAATCAAATGGCCCATTTTGAACCAAATGTATCTGGATGTCGCCACCTCGAAAGGCTGGCATTGAATTATAATCGACTGTCAGAGTTTCGGTTGGATTTATCCAGCTGTAAGCGTTTGACAGGACTGTATATTTCATCCAATCAATTATCACAGTTTAGCCCGAATCTTAGAGGGTGTCAGAACCTGCGCATTGTAGATTTATCTTTTAATAAGTTAGAAGAAATAAATGGCTCTTTCAATGACAATCCAGCCATTGAGCGACTTTTGTTTAATTCAAACAGAATAAGCCGGCTCAACCTACGTATGGAAAATCTCTGTCAACTTAGAGAACTGGATTTATGGGGGAATCACCTACATCATTTTGAGGTGAATCTGTCCAATTGTAATGAATTGGAAATACTTAATTTATCGAACAATGTATTGGAGTCGTTCAAACCCAATTTGAATGCCAATCAAAAATTAAAACGCTTATTTTTAGGAAATAATAAACTAACGTCTTTTAGTCAGCAGTTCAAGTACCATAAGGATCTTGAAACACTAGTGTTATCTAATAACTATCTGAAGGAATTTAATACCTCTATTGAAGGATGTAAGAAGCTTACTGAATTGGATCTATCGAATAATTTGCTGACCCGGTTTGAGCATAATTTTTCAGCTTGCCCGGCGTTGCAAAAACTGAATATCAGTCATAATAAAATTGAAAATTGCCGGATTGAATTCAAACGTAATTGGGAATTGAAAGAATTGAAGGTCAATAATAATCAGCTGACGGAGTTTCATGCAAAATTATTTCATTGTCCGAGTCTGGAAGTCATCGATGTATCCAATAATCGATTGACTGATTTTGAAGTGGATTTGTTAAATCAGCACTTACTTCAATATTTGGCACTGAACAATAATCAATTGCAAAATATTCATATTAAGTTGTTCAATTGCCGTGATTTGAAGTATTTGGATGTATCCAATAATGGACTAGATGAGTTCAAGTTGGATTTAAGGGCCAATGATAAGTTGGAGCACCTTGATGTGAGCAATAACCAATTAAAATCATTTAGTGATTTAAAAATAAATGGCTGGAAATTAAAAGTGCTGGATCTGAGTTTCAATCGCTTATCCGATCTGGAAGTAAATTTTTACCTCTTTCAATCCTTACGGGTATTAAACTTGAGAGGGAATCATATTTCGCGATTTAACTACAATTTGATCAATAATGAGCAATTGGTTTTTCTCGATCTGGGACAGAACAAACTGAGTAGTATTGAAAGTAAACTGAACGCTTGTCCGCGCTTACGTTATTTAAAGTTAGACCAGAATGAGTTTAGACAGTTTACTTTAAATCTGGATAGTTGCAAATTTTTAAAGCATCTGGATTTGAGTCATAATAGGATCTCTTATATTTCGACTCCAATAGGACAGATGAAAAATTTAGAGACGCTAAAGTTATCGCATAATCGACTGTTTTCCATTTCTTTTTCATTTGAAAAGATGTTTGATTTAAAAGAGTTGGATATCAGTTATAATGAATTGAGATATTTTGATAATGAATTGACCATGTGTTATTCTCTGGAGCAGGTTAATTTAAGTCATAATCACCTGGTGCAGCTGGATATTGAGTTTGACGGTTTCTTCAACCTGGAGTCATTTGATATTTCTTGGAACGATCTCTTTTTCTTTGTAGCCGATTTTTCCAATAGTGGTAATTTAAAGAAGCTGGATTTTTCGCATAACAGCATTGCGTTGTTAAAATTGGATATAAACGAGTGTTGGTTTTTTAATGACCTGAATGCTTCCAATAACCTTATAGAACAGGTTTATCTAGATCTGAAAGGGTGCTCGCTTTTAAATGCCTTGAATTTGAGTCATAATAAAATCAAGGAGTTGGATTTGAATTTATCCTGGAGTCCTTATTTATCTTCCCTTCAGTTAAATCATAATTTAATTCATAAAACCAATCTGGTGCTGGCTGATAATGTGCATCTGGATGCCCTGCTGATTGATAATAATTGTTTGACACCGGACTATTTATTACATATAAATGAGGCGTATGGCAAGTTGGCCAGTACATTTTCATATGCTCATCAAACTTCTCATGGACTTTTGAGATGGTCCAAAGTGAATGCAAATCAGTATGTTTATTCCTTGGTGGCCCGTATTGATAGTTTGCATCATGAGTGGTACATGAATGGTGCGTTAAAAAAGTCCGGTCTGGCTAACCAGTATGTGGCCAATAAGTCTGATCAGGGCCTATTGGAATGTGTCATATCCCATCCTCAATTGCCCGGTTTAACCTACTCGTATGAAGCGTATCTCAATGTGAATGTGCCCAAAGAACAGGTGGAAGCATTGAGCCAGTTGTATTATGAAATGCAAGGAGACAAATGGTATAGTAATGCCGGCTGGGATCAAATACGGCGTGGGAAGCGCATGCCGCGTTACTTCAGTGGGCTGAAGGGTGTGCAGTTTGATGTAGATGGTAATGTTACCCAACTGGATCTGTCCAATAATCATTTAAGAGGGTATGTGCCGGACCTGTTTAATCGTTTTACTCATTTAAGTAAAGTAGACCTATCTCATAATATGATTGGTGGTTTCCAGCTGGATCAACCTTTTGGCGCACAGGTTGAAACCATCGACTTATCTCATAATATACTGAAGGACTTTAGCCTTTCATTGGCTAACCTCGAAGGATTAAGGTATTTAGATGTGGGGCATAACGTCATTTCTTCATTTAAACCCATTTTGGTGAAGGATTCGAAATTAGAAACGATTGTTATTAGTGAGAATCGCTTGGATTCGATCGGATTCACTAATAAGTTGACAAACCTTAAGAAGTTGGATGTGGATAATAATCGCATTCATTACATTGACATTGATTTTTCTGATTGTAACAGTATTGATACTATTGACTTGTCTGGCAATAGACTCAAATTTGAGAACTTAACTCCCTTGTTGTATAAACTGCCAAAAAAAGTGGGTAAGCTCATTACTGGCCATCAGGATGTGTGGTATAATCTGGAGTATGATCAAGGCTTGAATGCCGTTTATATTGGTGATGTGTTGGAGAAAACGTGTGCCATTGAATGGTATAAGGCCGGTGAAAAGCAAGAGGTCAAGAAGCATTTCATCTCGCTGAAGAAAGAATTTTACCGCGATTACGATGCCATCATTACCAATCCTTTTTTTCCGGGCACAACCCTAAAGGCTTTGTGGAACAGGTAATTAATTGGATCACTTGTAAGTTGTATTTTCAACGAATTTTATGAAAGTGTTCATTTGCCCTGATTCGTTTAAAGGAACTTTCACTTCGGCTCAGGTCGGTCAGATCATTTTTAGCGAATTAAGGAAAAGTAGCGGATTGATTTGCCAGACATCTCTCCTGGCCGATGGGGGTGAAGGCTCGTTGGAATTGCTCAAAGCGCTTCCAAACATCAAAAGTGTTCAGGTGCCTGTCCACGATCCTTTGGGCCGTTCAATTGCATGTGATTATTTGATATTGGGAAATCAGGCCTTTATTGAATTGGCATCGGCTAGTGGGTTAGTGCATTTAGAATCCGATCAGCTCGATCCTTTTCGAACCAACACCTATGGAACCGGTGAACTGATCATGGATGCCTTGCATAAAGGGTGTCAGGAAATCACTTTATTTTTGGGTGGAAGTGCTACGGTAGACGGGGGAACCGGAATAGTACAAGCCTTAAGCCCAACACCGGATCTAGGCCGCTCTGCCTTGTTGGTTAATTCATTAATTCATTCCCAATCCATCGATGTAGGACATTTCAACAGGCTTCTTCATTCCATTCGGGTGAATCTGGTAACCGATGTTTCCAATCAAATTTTAGGTAGCCAAGGGGCCGTTAAGGTTTTTGGACCGCAAAAAGGGGCGTCCTCTGATCAATTACTCCAATTGGAAGCGGCCATGGAAAAATGGGTGGATCACTTGCAAAAATCCAGTGGAAAGGGACTCAAAACGGTTGCTGGACTCGGGGCGGCTGGGGGTGCTGGTTTACCTTTGTATGCTTTTGCAAAAGGAAGGATTACAAGAGGGTTTGACTATTTCAATCGCTTGTTAGATTACCAATCCATGATCCATTGGGCTGATGTGGTGATTACCGGTGAAGGATGCATCGATCAGCAAACCAGTATGGGGAAAGGACCAGGTGCCATTGCCCGGATGGCTAAAGCAGCCGGTAAATATGTCATCGGCATAGCTGGGGTTGTGACGGAGCATCACGAGGACTTTGATCAACTTTTTTCAAATTTTGAGATACCGGTATCTGATCTTGAAATACAGATGGGGGCAGAAAGGCGACTTCAAAGAACTGTTCAGACCCTCCACCAATTTTTATGTCAATTAACTGTTGATTGAAGCTGCCGTCTTTGATCTTCCAATACGCAATAAAATAGGATGCAGAAATACAGCAGCTAGAATAATGACTGTCCCCAGGTAAAAGCCCCCTGACATAAATTCAGATTGCTTAAAGATCACCCAGGCCAATAAAATGCCGTACACTGGTTCCATGTTGATGGCCAGCACAACTGTATAAGCCGATAAAATTTTCATCACATCAACGGCCACCACAAAAGCATAGGCAGTACAAACAACTCCAAGAATGACGATAAACAGGATATCTAATTGAGTCGGTGGCATTAATCCGACGTTGAATGTGCCGGAGAGCGTGAGGAAGAGGGTGATGCCCAGGAAGCCACTCAGCATCTCAAAAAAACTAATGGTCACTGGATGGTGTTCTTCGATGAAAAACTTATTGAGCACTGTAAATAACCCGGCTAAAAAAGCAGAAACCAAAGCGGTGAGGATACCTTCCCAATAATCCAGTTCAAACTGAAAGATCAGATAGAGTCCGCTGATGATGAGTACACCGATGAAAACTTCCAGCCACTTTATCTTCTTGCGAAAAAAGAAGGGTTCCAAAAAACTGGTAAAAAGTGTGGTGGAGGCTAAACAACCTAAGGTCACCGATACATTGGAGATTTTTACGGCGTGGAAAAAGGTAATCCAGTGAAAGGCTACAACAAAGCCAACACTCATCATCTTAAGAATGGGCTTGTAGCCAATGTTTAAAGGAATTTTCTTAAAATAAATGTAAACTCCCAACACTGAAAAAGCGATAAACATCCGATACCAAACCATTTCCGGAGCTGGTAAAGTGATGAGTTTTCCTAAAATAGCTGTAAAGCCATAGAGCAAAACAACAAAATGGAGCTTGAAATGGTTTTTAAGTAATGCGTTCATAAAGCAGTGTCGGCTAGTATGCTAGTTTTTTACATCAGTTAGGCTGGCAAAAATAGAAATAGTTCGCGAAAATGATACTAATTTTGAGTGCTTCAATAGAAACTAATTTTAACTTAATAATCTATGCAAAAAAGTATGAAAAAGTGGTTGTTGGGAGCAAGTACCATCTTGTGTCTGGCAGTGGTTGTATCCTGTTCTACGGTGCCGATTACGGGGCGAAAACAAGTAAGTCTTGTTTCGGATAGCGAAATGATGGCGATGAGTTTCTCCAATTACGATCAGTTTTTAAAGGAAAATAAGCTATCCACCAATAAGGAACAAACTGAAATGGTGAAACGTTGTGGAGATAAAATTGCCAAGGCCGTTGAGAAATTTATGACAGAGAAAGGATGGTCCAATCAGATTAACGGCTTTGAGTGGGAATTTAACTTAGTGGACGACGAAACACCCAACGCCTGGTGTATGCCTGGTGGTAAAGTAGTGTTTTACACCGGTATTCTACCCTTAACGCAGGATGAAGAGGGACTGGCTGTGGTGATGGGTCATGAAATCGCTCATGCCATTGCCAAACATGGAAATGAGCGTATGAGCCAGCAGATGGCAGTGCAGGGCTTAGGTACCGCTTTAGCGGTCGCCATTGATGAAAAGCCGGAAGAGACAAAGGCGATATATATGACTGCTTTTGGCATGGGGGCACAAGTTGGATTGATGTTACCCTATAGCCGCTTACATGAAACAGAGGCTGATAAAATGGGCTTGATTTTCATGGCCCTGGCAGGTTATAACCCGGAGGCAGCTATCCCTTTCTGGACACGTATGTCACAAATGGGCGGGCAGAAGCCACCGGAGTTTTTGAGTACGCACCCGGCTGACCAGACTCGTATCAATGATTTGAAAGCCTACATGCCGGAAGCATTAACGTACTATAAGAAGTAAGTAGTTCAGCACCATGAAAAAGTAAGGTTGTCTCATTTATGAGGCAACCTTTTTTTCTTTAGATCCTCCTCACAATGCGGGGGGCTTATGTCAATTTTTGTATCATCCTGTCCGGTTATGGAAATCTTCTTTTAATCGAGGGACGGGCAACGTTAACCGGAGACCTGTCAGTTTTTACAGCTCACCCGGCAACGTTAAAACGTGAGCCGTTGACGTAAAAATATCACAGGGAAACGTTTACGAGCTATCTGTTAACGATAAAAATAAAAGGGATGAACGGTATTTCGTCATCCCTTCTTATCCTGTAGATTGCTAATAGCAACATCCGTTTTCTAATCCATTATACCTATAGGTTCAGATTAGCTTTGATCCATTCAATGGTAGCTTTGGCCACGCCATCGTGGTAATTATTTTTGCTATAAGAATAGTAAGTCTGATTTGTCAATGCTTGTATGTTTTCATCCATCGAGTTAAAGCGGACAAAACTATGATCAGCTTGCTCGATCAGCTGGAAGGTAGCTTTCCCGGGGTTATTACTATTTACCGTCTGGGCGATCGCCATTGCTGCTTGCGCATTCAGAGCCTGTATATCAAATTCGCCATGTAAGGCAAGTACATGACTTTTGACTTGTAACCAGGCCTTAACTGGTTGAACATCGTTGAGTGTCTGCCAAAATGAAATATGCCGGTTCAGGTATTGCCCTGCTTTGAACGATTCGAGCAGTCCGTTGTTTTCGATGTAACGCTGACAATGCTCATCATTAAGGATGTTCTCAACTGATTTTTTCGCTACCAGCATATTATACATGAAAGGAATAGTATTGCGCACCTGCGCTTCAATATCCTGAGGAGCCTGGTTAAAGAAATAGCCTTGACTACGCGGCAGCTCAATCATGTATTCAAACCAGCTATTAATGAACGTTCCATAGGTAATCACACCCCTTGGTTGAAAATCTTTGGCCAGCAAAGGGGCGATGATCCCACCCATGGAATGGCCAAACAGAAATATATTGGAGGTATCAATGGCAAGGTTGTTTTTTAAGGTTTTATAGCCCTCCATAAAGGCTGTTAATTCTTCCTTAAAATCAATCTGATCACAGCCTTGGTCACAATCGCTGTCTCCAACGCCCGGTTTCTCCACCCGGTAAACAGCAAATCCTTCATCCACCCAGTCGTTAATAAGTTTCTTAAGCGAGTAATCGGGGTATGATACAAAATCAATTGATCCACACGTGTAGCCTTGCAGGAAATAGATCACAGGGGGATGTTGAACATTCATGGGTCTGTAAAGGATCGAGCGCAGTTGATTGTTGGCATACATCACTTGGCCATATTCAACTTCAGCACCTTCATATTCCTCTTTGTGACGCGGGGTAGCCGTGCCTGTTTTAGTATATTCCTGCCCTTCGAATAAGTAGGTCATCTCCACTGTTTCACCTTCCTTTAAGGTTTTGGAAATGGCCAGCACATCCCTTGAGCTGTTCACTGCAATGCCATTTAAGCTCAACAGAAGTGATCCGGGTTCAATGCCAATATTCGATGCTGTTGCCTGAGGTGCAATATTGGCAAGGTAGACACCTCTGTCTAAGGGGAGGTTATACTCCTTTTTAAGGGAGTCGGGTAATTGTTTCATGGCAATGCCTAACGAAGCTTGCCGTTTCAGCGTTTGTCCCTGTAGATGTGAAAATCCGATGAGAAAAGTCATCAGCCATATGACATGGTAAATTCTCTTTTTTGTCATAGAATAAAATGATTTTAAGGTAATTGATTGAAGCGAGTGTCAAGTAATTGCACTCTCACAATATTTGAAATAAAGCCAAAAAATAGTGGTCAATAAAGGATTTGGCTTTAAATATAGTTAAAATAGTATTCGATTTTATAACCTTTTATTTGTATCCGGATAGTTTGATGCATCGGATTGTTTCCCCAATGACATGAAACACAAAAAGCTGCCTTTTGAGTGACAGCTTTTAGCGTAATATGACAAGTAATAATGATCCTCGTTAAAATGTATGAATGGTTTGGCGGATTTGCACCAGGCGGGTCATTAATTTCTCCAAATGATCCAGGTGCAGCATGTTGGCACCATCCGATTTGGCATTGGCCGGATCGAAATGGGTTTCAATGAACAAGCCATCTGCTCCAACAGCGATCCCTGCCCGGGCTATGGTTTCAATCAATTCAGGTTTACCACCGGTGACACCGGATGCCTGGTTGGGCTGCTGCAGGGAGTGAGTGATATCCAATACCACAGGTACCCCAAATTGCTGCATGGCGGGAATGCCACGATAATCCACAATTAAGTCGTGATAGCCAAACGTCGTTCCCCGATCGGTTAAAATAACCTGATCATTGCCACTGTCTTTCACTTTATTGACAGCAAAAGTCATGGATTCAGGGCTAAGGAACTGACCTTTTTTAATGTTCACCACTTTGCCGGTATTGGCTGCTGCTACCAATAAATCTGTCTGACGACACATAAAAGCCGGAATCTGCAATACATCCACATATTCGGCTGCCATGGCGGCTTCTTCAGCGGAGTGGATGTCGGTCACTGTAGGCACATCGAAGGTCTCACTGACTTTTCGTAAAATCTTCAGTGCTTTTTCATCGCCGATACCAGTAAATGAATCGATGCGGGACCGGTTCGCTTTGCGGTAGGAACCTTTGAAAATGTAAGGGATCTCGAGTTTATTGGTGATTTCTACCACGCGTTCGGCAATGCGCAGGGCCATTTCTTCGCCTTCAATGGCACAGGGGCCAGCCAGCAAAAAGAAGTTGCCACTATCGGTATGTTTGATGCGTTTGATTTTTGTAATATCCATGGTCTTATTTTTTATATCTGTTTGTCCAAAGGTGATTCAGGCGTTCGTTCACTTTAATTTCCTGTGCATTATTTTGAGGCGTATACAGGCGTTTCAGTTTTACTTCCTCTGGCATGTAATCCTGTTCCACAAAGTTATTGGCATAGCTGTGCGAATACTTATACGCTTTGCCATAATTCAATTCTTTCATCAATTTTGTGGGGGCATTGCGCAAATGCAAAGGTACGGGTAAATTTCCGGTTTCTTTGACCAGCGCCTGTGCATCGTTGATGGCCATGTAAGCCGAGTTGCTCTTGGGGCTGGTGGCCAGATAAATGGTGGCTTGCGAAAGGATGATGCGTGCCTCGGGCCAACCCACCATGCGAATGGCTTCAAAACAGTTGGTGGCCAGCAATAACGCATTGGGATTGGCCAGGCCAATATCTTCCGAAGCGGATATGATTAAGCGGCGGGCAATGAACTTGGGATCTTCACCCCCTTCCACCATGCGGGCCAGCCAATAAACTGCCGCATCGGGATCGCTGCCCCGGATCGATTTAATGAAGGCCGAGATGATGTCGTAATGCATCTCGCCATTTTTGTCATATTGAGCCGGATTCTGTTGTAAATGGGCCGTGACCATGGCATCGTCAATCTCTATCTTCTCCGCACTGATCTCTGCATTGGTCACCAGTTCCAGTATATTAAGCAACTTCCGGGCATCACCACCTGAAAAGCGTAAAAGGGCCTGGTGCTCTTTGACTTCAATATTTTTGTTTTTCAGAACGGTATCCTGTGTTAAACACCGGTTCATCAGATCCAGCAGATCTGCTTTCTCAAGCGATTTGAGCACGTATACCTGGCACCGTGAGTGGAGGGGAGAGATCACTTCAAAAGACGGATTTTCAGTGGTGGCACCAATCAGGGTGACCACCCCTTCTTCCACTGCACCAAGTAGACTATCCTGTTGCGATTTGCTGAAACGGTGAATCTCATCAATAAACAGTATGGGTGAAGGGGAGCTAAAGAACCGCGATTTACGCGCTTTATCAATGGCTTCCCGCACGTCTTTTACGCCGGAGCTGATGGCTGACAAGACGAAAAAAGGCCGGTCCAGCTGTTTACTGATGATGCGGGCCAGCGTGGTTTTGCCAACTCCCGGGGGCCCCCACAGAATGATGGATGATATCACCCCCCGGTCAATCATTTTACGCAATACAGCGCCCTGGCCCACCAAGTGGTGTTGGCCGATGTATTGATCCAGGTTTTGAGGCCTCATGCGTTCGGCCAATGGAGGATATCCGCTCATAGCATAAATTTTAAGGTCATAAAATTACAAAAAGCCTTTCAACAGGCCTAAACAAAACCCAATTTCGGATGTTTCTTGAGAAAAGAGTTATGAACACAATCATTAAATATATAGTTGTTAGTTTTCTTTTATTGAATTCGTATTGTATGAATGCACAAGATAAAGCGGTGGCCACCTTTGGAGGTGGTTGTTTTTGGTGTACCGAAGCTGTTTATGCCCAAATGGAAGGGGTGGATAAGGTTGTTTCCGGTTACAGTGGTGGAAAGGTTAATAATCCCACTTATAAAGAAGTATGTTCAGGTCTGACCGGTCATGCCGAAGTGGTGCAAATCACCTATGATGCGCAAGTAGTCAGTTTTGAAGACCTACTGGAAGTATTTTTTGCCACCCATGATCCCACAACGCTCAACCGTCAGGGGGCAGATGTGGGCACGCAATACCGATCGGCCATCTTTTATCATTCCGAGGAGCAAAAGAGAAAGGCCGAATTGATCATTGCGGAATTGAATAAACAGGGGGCTTTTGATACTCCCATCGTCACCGAAGTGACGGCTTTTGACCGGTTTTATGAAGCCGAGAATTATCACCAGGATTATTTTGCCAATAATCCAAATCAGCCTTATTGCCGCATGGTTGTCAATCCTAAAGTGAAGAAGTTTAAAAAAATGTTTGAAGATAAATTGAAATCTACGTATTAAAAAGCATAAAACAGACCATTTGTCCCTATAATTGGTTAATCATTAAGCCAAAACACACTACTGCGTGTTTTGGCTTTTTAGCGTTGGATATATCCGGTAATACGTTACTTTTACAGCCGATGAAAACACATCAATCTATTTTATCTACCATAAAGTCTTCCTTCGACAACAACCGATTGTTGATGTGCCTTTATGTGTTTTCAGAGCTGTAAGAGAATCCTCTATTCAGTTTTCAGAAGTTGAACCATTCATTGTGGGGGTTTTTCCTGTGCGAAACGTTTACATTATGTTTATTAACGTGCGCATTTGTATACGTTGATTACCATTTTATTCATTTTATGATACATGCCATGTCACCATTTTATCATTACCTGAATGGGCTTGTTAATGACAATAAACAACTCTATTCAGCTTATCCGGCTTTGAAATGGATAAATCCATACAATGCCTTTGAGTTGCTCGAAAAACGTACCCAGTTGTTGGAAGCGGGCAGTAAGGATACACTTTTCAAGGGGACTAAACCCTTTTACCATCACATCTCTAAGGGCTGTCAAAGGTGTGGAGAAGGGTTATGGAGCTGTTTATTTATTACGGGAAAATGCAATGCCTCCTGTTTTTATTGTCCTACTGACCAATCCAAAGATGATCAGCCGACTTCACAGCAATTAACCTTTGATACACCGGAGGCTTACGCGGAATATGTCAATCATTTTAAGTTTCAGGGCGTCAGTTTCAGCGGGGGTGAACCCTTGCTCTATTTTGACCGCACTTTGGCCTATTTAAAGGCTGTACGAAAGTACTGTTCGCCGGATATTCACATCTGGATGTACACCAATGGCATCCCGGCGGACCGCGATAAAATGGAGCAACTGGCAGCTGCCGGATTAAACGAAATACGGTTTGACATTGGAGCCACAGCTTACCGTTTGGACAAGGTGAAACTAGCCCAGGGCATCATTGATACCATTACCATCGAAATTCCGGCAGTCCCCGAAGAGAAGGAACGGTTGATAAATCTGTTGCCGGAAATGATCGAAGCCGGGGTGAGTAATCTGAACCTGCACCAGCTTCGGTTAACACCCTTCAATGTAGCAAAGCTGGCCACCCGCGATTACACCTATTTGCCAGCCGAACGGCCCATTGTATTGGAGTCAGAATTGACCGCTCTGGAACTCATCGAATATGCCCGAATCCATCAGTTAGAGATCGGCATTAATTATTGCTCCTTTTTCTTTAAATACCGGTTTCAGAAAGCGGGTTACCGCAAACGACTGGCCGAAGTGTTGTGTCAGCCCGAGAGTCGGATTACGGAGAAAGGGTATTTGAGGGAAATTCGGAATGGCGAAGTGTGCTATAAAGGGTTATTACTAACGGATGGCAAAACCTCCTCTCCAGGAAGCGCCCTGCTGTCGTTAAAACATAAACAATATGGGGTGGAAGCAGGGATTGCCAAGGCGCCCTACAAATTTCTTGGTGGCGAGGCTCTGGCTCATCAGAATCTGGTGGATCTGGAACCTGTAACCATTCCCGAAGATGGATTTCTTTTTGAGAATTGGCAGTACGAATATCTGGAACAAGGACTTAGAGAATAGTAATATTTCATTTATAAACACGAACGGCCATTTCGTCAAAAATGAATCGTTTTGCCCTTTCTTTTTTTTAATGAATTGCGTAATTTAAGTAAGAATTAAAAATGAAAGGGTATGCTGGAACACCAAAAATCTGTCCTAAGGGCCTTGGCAGAAAATCCGGTTTTATTCCGGAAAGAATTGGAGAAATCATTTGGCTGGTTATCCAGCCAGGACGTAAAAAAGTTACTAGTATGGCTTGATACTGAATTTAATGGTAGGTATCATCAATTGAGTCACCATTTATTCTTATCCGTTGCCGGATGAATAACCAATACAAAGTGGTGATATAGATATACAAAAGCAGTCTTTATAGAAAGGCTGCTTTTCGTTTTTATCCCCTCGCTATAGCTCTTTCAAGCGCTTGCCGGTGTCATTTATCTTGCTGAAAATTTTTGGTTCACCAATCATTTGTGATCCGTAGATGCCGCTGTGTCCCGAAACCAGGTATGACACAACGCACGCAATGGCTACATACGCCCCGCATTCAACGCCAAATAATTCAATGGCCATAATGCTGGAGGCTAAGGGAGTATTGGAAGCGCCTGCAAAAACAGCGACGAATCCCATGCCTGCTAACAATCCAACGGGTAACGGCAATACAAATGACAGGGCACTTCCCAAGGTAGCTCCGATGAAGAACAAAGGGGTTACTTCACCGCCCTTAAATCCCATACCCAATGTAATGGCCGTTAAAAGTATCTTTAAGGCAAAATCGTAACCGGGTTGCTGTACCGAGAAGGACTCCACAATGGTAGGAACGCCCAATCCAATGTAGCGGTGAGTACCCAATAGATAAACGGCTCCAACTATTATGATACCGCCAAAGACAGGACGTAAATACGGTTGTTTGATCAGTTGCTTGCCCCAGCCATTGATTTGATGGGTGAGCTTTGAAAAGCTCGTAGCTGCAATTCCAAAACAGATGCCGGCCACAATAGAAATGAGCAAATGCGTTACGTTCATGTGTGGTACCAGGTCGATCACGTAGTGGGTGTGATGAATGCCCAGGCTTGTGGTGACGAAATCAGCCAATACCGAAGATACAAAGGCGGCAAAAATGGCATCGTATTTTAATTTGCCAATGCGGTAGACTTCCAAGCCAAAGATGGCTCCGGCCAGCGGCGTTCCAAAGACAGAACCAAACCCGGCACTCATTCCGGCCACCAGAATAATTTGCCGGCTGCGCTTGCTTAGTCTAAAAAAATGGGTGAACTGGTCTGCAATGGCGCCTCCCATTTGAATGGCTGTTCCCTCACGTCCGGCCGATCCCCCAAACAGATGGGTCAAGACGGTTCCAATCAAGATGAAAGGGGCCATTTTAAAGGGGATAATTTTCTTGGGTTTATGAATGTTATCGATGATCAGGTTGTTGCCCGCTTCAATGTCCTTGCCCCACCAGTAAAAAAACAAACCAATTAATAAGCCCACAAGGGGTAGAGCCAGGATAATGAGCTTATGCGCTTCCCTGAAATCAGTGGCCCAATGCAAAGAGGCCAGAAAGAGTGCACTGGAAGCACCCACGCAGAGGGCTATCAGACTACTTAGTAAAGTCCACGTTAAGATACCCTGAAAGGTGGGTAGTTTTTTTAAAATTAACTCCCGCATTGAAAGCATTACGTTACTGTGTTTTTGAATCATGCTGATTGCTGTTTAAAAGATATACCTCTTCCATATTTTTAAACAGGCGTCATCAGCCTTTGAAGGCGGTTCAGTAGGAAGACACCATTTCCTTTTTCGAACTGCGAAAATAGTAATTATTGTGAAAATATTACCCCGGCACATTGATCTTTAATTAGCCCATCGACTCTTGTAATTCTTGTTCCTTTTTTTTCTGCTTTTCAAGTGATCTCAAAAATAAAATGATACATGAGCCTGTCAACACCATGAAAATACCCCCAATGATCATGAATGCCTGACTCAACGATAAGCGGTCAGTCATGTATCCAAATAGGGGAGCCAGGACGGAAAAGTTCGCCCGAATGATCAAACTACGGATAGATAACACAGTGGCTCGCATCTCAGAGGAGGTGATACGATTGATGTAATCTTTTAAGACAGGTGTGGCGATACCCCGCGAAAAATAGAAGACCATGAGTACCGGGAGAACATAAATGGAATGCAGGAATCCGGCGGCAATAAAAGCACCGGTAATGACCAGGGTAAAGCCCCAGATGGTAAATTTGGGAGCCAGTCGCCGTTCGATTTTATAGGCCGCTAAGGTGGTCAGGCCCACAATTAAATTCAGTACCGTACTGGTAGCACCAATGTGTATTTCACTAAAATTGATTTCAGCGAGGTATAATGGGAAGATCCATGCCATGGTTAAGGTAGCTGAACCAATGATGGAGGAGTAGATGATGTTATACCGCAAGCTTTTATTTTCAATCATGGCATATCTCACCACGTTGAAGATGTCCTTCCAGGTGGCTTTCTGCGTCCGTGTATACACTTGTGGTTCCACCAATAAAATGGCTGCCGGTATCGCAATAAAAGCAATGCCGGTTTGGAAAAAGAAGGGCATGCGTAAGCTGATCTCAGCCAGTGCGCCACCCGCAAAGCCGGCAATGGCTTCGCTGAAGTTACCCACAGAGAAATTTCGCCCCTCCAGCTTCAGGTAATCTTTCTGACGGTTTTGTGCTTTCAGGCTATCGTACAACATGGCTGAATCGGCCCCGCTGATGAAACTTTGGCCAATCCCTAAAATCAGTTCAGCTGCCAGGAAAGCATAAAACCCGGAATAAAAGGAATAGATGGCAAATCCTAAGGTGCCCATGATGCTTCCGAAGATGAGCGTGCGCTTACGCCCCAATACATCAGCGGCATAGCCCGAAGGAATTTCAAATAAGACTATGGCAATGCTGTAGATGGCTTTTAACTGAAAGGATTCTTCCACCGTAAAGCCCAGATCATGGTAAAAGAGCATTAAAATAGGCATGGTTAACATGAACCATTTGGCTATTTTAATGAGGTAAAGCTTTGTAATATTTCCGTTTAAAGACGCCATTGTCCTAAAATTTGATGTGGCAAAAGTAGGATTTTGACGGCAACTGACCAATTTTGGTAGGAGCGCGGGACTTTAAATTCGTTAGGTCAGGATGGACATCTGCTTACAGTCTGATAAAAATCATGTATCAAAATAGAAAATCAGAAAGAAAAAACCACTGTAAAGTTTTCGATTAATAGTTTATGCTGTATATTTGCTACCAGATTAACACAAATTAAATCAAATGACTTCTAAATTATTTATACCTAAAAGATATCAACCGTTGCTGGATCTCAAGCAAACGGAACATGCCATTTTAGTGGTGAAAGATCATTTTCAGGCGGCATTGGCAGCTGAATTACGGTTGCGAAGAGTAACGGCCCCTTTGTTTGTGATGAAAGGGACCGGTATTAATGATGATTTGAATGGTACCGAACGGCCTGTTTCATTTCCGGTGAAGCACCTGGGTGATGCTCAGGCCGAAGTGGTACACAGTTTGGCTAAATGGAAACGCTTGATGTTGGCCGATTACGACATTGAATGTGGCTATGGGTTGTATACCGATATGAATGCCATCCGTCCCGATGAAGAGTTGGATAACATTCACTCGCTCTATGTGGATCAATGGGATTGGGAACGTCATATCTCAGCGGATCAATACAATTTGGATTTCCTGAAACACGTGGTTTCGAAATTGTATGAAGTGATGAAGCGAACTGAATTTGTGGTATATGAGCGGTATCCAAATATTAAACCGCTATTGCCGGAAAACATCACCTTCATCCATGCGGAAGATTTACAAAAACAATATCCGGACTTATCCTCCAAAGAACGGGAAGATGCCATTACAAAAGAGTATGGCGCGGTTTTCCTGATAGGGATTGGAAGTCAATTGGCTGATGGCGAGAAGCACGATGGGCGGGCCCCCGATTACGATGACTGGAGTACATCAACGGTGAATGGTTACAAAGGTTTAAATGGCGATATCCTGCTTTGGAACCCAATTCTGGAGCGTTCATTCGAAATTTCATCCATGGGTATCCGGGTGAGTCCGGAAGCATTGGAGCGTCAATTGGAGATGGAAGGATGTACCGACCGCAAAGAGCTTTATTTCCATAAACGTTTATTGGAAGGAGGATTGCCCCTTTCCATTGGAGGCGGAATCGGTCAGTCCCGTTTGTGCATGTTCTTTCTGAGAAAGGCGCACATTGGCGAAATTCAAGCCAGCATCTGGCCTGAGGAGATGCGTCAGAAATGTAAATCAAATAACATTGTACTTGTTTAACGAACTGGGTTTTTAATATGCAAGGAAAGGTTTACTGGTTATACTTTAGCCAAGTAGACCTTTTTTTTGTCTGTCAACGAGTGTTAAAAAACAGTGCCAAATTCCTCTATCCTGATTAATTGCTATCTTTACGCGATTTTATTGTAAAGATTTTTTTATGTGGCGTTTGACTCCTCCCAATAAAGAAGCACATGAATATGGTGTTTTGCTGTATCGCTTCTTACTGATAATGGCTTTTTACAGTGTGTTCCGAATCCTTTTTTTTCTGTTTAATGGTGACCTCTTTCCAAATGTGGACGGTGGCCGTTTTCTTACCATCATGGCCGGGGGACTCAAGTTTGATCTGAGTGCCATTCTCTATTTAAATGCGCTCTATTTTATTTTCTTTTTGTTGCCCTTGCCTTTTAAATTTGGAAAAGGCTATCAGACGTTTTTGAAATGGTGGTTTGTAGTGATAAATGCCATTGGATTTGCCTTTAATGCCACCGATTTAATCTACTACCGGTTCATCTTAAAGCGGACCACCTATAATGTATTGGATATTCTGAAGAATGAGGAAAACATGGGCTCTCTGTGGGGGCAGTTTATCCTGGATTACTGGTATGTTCTGGTATTGTTCATTGGGTTGGTATGGGCTTTGAGTTACACGTATTCCATTTATAAACCCCGGCGAATAGCACTTTCCAATAAGTGGTTATATGGATTGGCATCTCTGATCGCCTTGGTGGTATTCTCAGGATTCACTATTGTGGGCATGCGTGGTGGTTACCGTCATTCAACGCGTCCCATTACCATGTCTAATGCCGGTAAATACGTGGATTCACCCGATGAAATGGCGTTGGTATTAAATACACCGTTTTGCATCATCCGTACCTGGGGCAAGAAGAGCTTTACGAACTACGATTTTTTTGACTCGGCAGAGGCATTGAACAAGGTGTATAGTCCGGTCAAAAAGGCGCAGGCAACCACCGGCAAGAAACAAAAGAACGTGGTCATCTTTATGTTGGAGAGTTTCAACCGGGAATTTGTAGGCTCGGTTAATGCACATTTAGATAATGGCAACTATAAAGGGTACACCCCTTTTCTGGATTCGTTGAGTCAACAGGCCTTGATTTTTCCCAATACCTTTGCCAATGGCCGAAAATCCATTGATGCCATGCCTTCGGTGATTGCCAGTATTCCAGCGTTGGTGTTGCCCTATGTGGTGTCTGAATACTCAGGCAATAAAGTGAATTCCCTGGCCAACTTATTGACCCCCGAAGGCTATGAATCAGCCTTTTTTCACGGGGCCCCCAATGGCTCCATGGGCTTTCAGTCCTTTGCGAAAGTGGCCGGTTTTCAGAAGTACATGGGGAAGGATGAATACAATAACGATGATGATTACGATGGTATATGGGGCATCTGGGACGAACCGTTCTTTCAGTTCTATGCCCGTGAGATGAATAAGATGAAGGAGCCCTTTTACACAACGCTTTTTTCAGTGTCGTCGCACCATCCATTTAAAGTACCTGAAAAGTATACCGATGTATTTCCCAAAGGTACTTTACCCGTGCACCAGTGTATCGGATACACCGATAATGCCCTGCGGAATTTCTTTGCCACCGCCAAAACAATGCCGTGGTATGAAAATACTATTTTTGTGATCACTGCTGATCATAGTTCGGCCTCTCATTTTGAAGCATCAAAAACCACCCTGAATAAGTTTGCGGTACCGCTTATTTTTTATGCCCCCGGCGATTCCACCTTGCAGGGGCGGGATGAAAAATTAGCCCAGCAAATCGATATCATGCCCACCGTACTGAGCTATTTGGGCTATGATCAGTCTTACCTGGCCTTTGGTAATGACCTTTTGAATCCGCAGAGTGACCGTTTCATTATTAATTACACCAATGGTGCCTATCAAATCGCTAAGGATGATTATGTGATTTATTTCAATGGGAAAGAAGTGATGAGTATCTTTAATTACAACGAAGATCCGCTATTAAAGAATAATCTGCTGGGTAAGTCGAATATCCCCGAAATAGAAACCTATGCTAAAGCCCTGGTTCAGCAATATAATAATCGAATGATTGAAGACCGTTTAACGGTGCAATAGACGTATAAATGAAAGAAGCCCTACCCTGATCGTTGGAAAATGATCAGGGTATTTTTTTGTGCTCATGTTATCCTGATAAACAGGTCCTAGGAAAGGAAAAAATGTGTTAATTAGCAAATAGAACCTTATCTGATAGCCACCCATGAAAAAAATACTCAAATCCGTTCTTGTTTTATTGGCCTTGATTGTTGTTGGAATCCTCACTTTCTGGGTTTATCTCTTGTTTGTGAAAGTCGATCGCATGGAACCCTTACAAGCTGTTTCGCGCGATGCGGTGATGGTGATCGAAACCAGTAATCTCACCAAAGGATGGCGTGAGGTGAAGGAGAGTGCACTGTGGGATCGCCTGCTGGAAGGCAATTACCTGGAGGCGTATGAAACCAACATGATGCGTTTTGATAGCCTCATGGCTGAAAATGTCTTGATCCGGCAAGTCTTTCAGAATCGACCTTTGACTGTGGCATTTCAAATGACATCTGATCGTGATTATGACATATTGTTTGCCGTTAACATTGGTAAATATGGGAAACTCGCTGTTTTACCCAAGCTGGCCGGTATGTTTAATTTTGATCTGGCAACCCATCAGGTGGACAGTGTGGCAGTATACACCTTAACCTATGGGAAACCCCATGAGGTCATCCATCTGGCCATCAAAGAAAATCTATTGGTGGGTAGTTTATCGGCCACTTTGGTGGATCAGTCCATTCGCACCCTGGAATCCGGGGCGTCATTTGCAGTGGATAAGTTTACCCAGGTGCAGCAGCAAAATGGGGATGGAATGGTGAAGTTTTACCTCAATTTTAATCTGCTGGATGATTTTGCCGGTGCTTTTTCGCCCGAATTGAAAACAAGCCTCAAGCGGGTGAGTGAGGTGATGGGTTATTCGGCCATGGTGGCCAATTTACAGGATAAAAACATTGAATTAGCAGGCTACAGTAATCATTACGACACCATTCCTTCGCTGGTGGATGCCTTGGTGAAGGCCGATCCGGGGGAAATGGAAGCCCATCACATTCTGCCTTCCAATACGGCCATTTTGATTGACATTAATATCGATGATTTCAACCGGTTCTACAACGATTTTATGCTGCAGTATCAAACCGTTGATCCCGATGAATTTGCCGAATACGAAAACGGATTGCGCCTCTCGGAGAAATGGCTGGGTGTGAATTTTGATACATTACTCTTCGCCTGGCTCGATGGGGAGTTTGCGTTGGCCAAGCTGCAGCCTGAAACCAATGCGCGTGAATTGGATGTGTTGTTTGCCATGAAAGCCAACGACATTGATCTGGCCCGTGAAAACATGGATATTCTTCTGAAACACATCAAAAGGCGGACGCCGGTGCGGTTTGATCAAATCGAGTATCGCAACCACTCCATTTTCCTGCTCAACATGAAAGGCTTTTTCAAACTCTTTGTGGGTTCCTTGATGACAGGCATGGAGAAACCCTATTTCACCTTTCTGGACGATTACATCGTGTTTAGTAATTCGGTGAATTCCCTCATGGGCATGGTCGATGATTACCTGGTGGGTAACACGCTGGCTCGTCATCCCGGATTCTCCGATTTTATGAAACAGTTTGGAAACGAAGGAAATCTGTCGGTATTTGTGCAGATGCCCAAAGTGTATCAGCACCTGTATTACTACAGCGATTCGGAAACACGCAAAGACCTGCAACGCAACCGCGACTTGCTGGTCAATTTTTCCAACATCGGCTGGCAATTGAAAGCCACCGGTAATCTGTTTGAAACCCAGGTGCTGGCCCATCACGATGAAAACACCCGCTTGTATGAAGAGTTGGAAGAAATGCAGAAATCAGCTGAGGAGCTGTTTGTGGAAGCGTTTCGCGCGTTGAAGTTTAAAATCGATACCAATGCATGCTTTCCCTATGGGGAAGGGCACATCGATTATTGGGTAACCCATCCCGAGCGCGTGCAGGATAGCATCATCATTCACGAAGGAGAGATGCGCGACAGTGTGTTGCAAGGCCTTTGGCGCAGCTATTACCCCTCCGGGCACATCCAATCAGCCGTCACCTATGACGATGGCCTGGTAGATGGGACCGCCCTCTTTTATTACGACGATGCGGCCCACACGGTGAAAGCTGAAGTGCAATTCGACGATGATGTGCTGGATGGGGACTACAAAGAATTCTATTCCAATGGTCGCCTTAAAGCCCAACTTACCACCGATGATGGCCTGTTTGACGGCGAGGCCACCTATTACTACCGCAATGGTCAGGTGAAGATAGAAGGCCGCTACAAAAATGGCCTCCGTCATGGCAAATGGAAACATTACACCAAAGCCGGCGAGTTGTTGAATAAGGAAAATTGGCGCAATGGGGTGGAGTAGGCTGGATGGGGCATTGTATTGGACAATACTTAATGCGCTACGCGGAATGTGCCGCAGGCAATTTTTTTTTGTAGAAAATCGTCAACTCTCAATAATGGCATGCCTCGTAGAGGTATAAATGCACGCACATCACTGGTTTGTATCTTACATTGATACTCGTGTGTTTTTTGGCAGAATTTTAATATCGATCTACAAATTAATACGTGATAAATCCTTTCTGCTACGCAGACATCTGGAACCACAAATGGCTCAAATTATCACCAATGAGAACTGCAAAGCAGTTCATTTATTTGTGTGCATTTGTGAGATTTGTCGTTTGTTTTTAAGCAAGCTGTACTTCAAGTTAATATTGTATCGAGCCATTGATGGATTGGTTTCTTAATAGAAATGCCTGTTTGGTTCCGGCTCCTCCAGGTTAGTGTCTTACTGTTGGAAGATGTGTCATTTTTGGCAGGATATTGTTTTTGGACTCATTAGAATGATGATTAACGATTGGTGATTTAAGAATTCGGCGTTCTTACTTTATTGATCGCTATTCATAATTGGGGTCCGACTCCTCCAGGTTAGGTAGTAACCACCAGGTAAATTTTATAGTTGATAATACGTGAGTCAATTTCAAGGGATCTGTGGGTATATGGTGTGGAATCGTTATTTTTGTTGACTTCAGCTTCCTGGTAAAAATAAAAAAAATCATATGAGCACATTTAATCACAAAAATGGCCAGTATCTTCAGGTAAACGGTGCAAACATCTATTATGAAGAAAGGGGTCATCCGGACAAACCGGTTCTGTTACTCTTGCATGGCGGTTTTGGGGATATTGAGGACCTCAATTCAATGGTTTCCTATCTGACGGATGATTTTCGAATCATTGGCATCGATAGTCGGGGGCATGGGAAATCAACCCTTGGAAACGAACCACTGACTTACGCACAGATCCAATCAGATGTGGAAGCCATGCTGACCCAATTAAAGATAAGCCGTCTGTCGATTATCGGTTTTAGTGATGGAGGGATTGTGGGGTATCGAATGGCAGCAAGTAAAAAAATAACGGTCGAAAAATTGATTACGATGGGATCTTCCTGGTGTAATCAGGATGTAGCGGAGGCCGAAGAAATACTTAAAACCATTACATCTGAAGGTGCTAAAGAAATATTTTCGAGCAACTTCGAACGCTACCAGCAAATAAATCCGGAAGCTAATTTTGAAATGTTTACACAATCGGTGGTGACTATGTGGCTCGACCGTACAGAAACAGGGCATCCTGATGATCAGGTTAAAGAAATTGACGCTAAAGTGTTACTCATCCGGGGTGAAAATGATTTTTTGGTATCACTCAATAGCCTGGTTGCATTGAAAGAGCATTTGAAAGAGGCATCCTTTATGAATGTGCCTTTTGCTGAGCATGTCGTGTATGACGATCAGCCGCAGGTGGTAGAAAGCATTGTGAAGCAATTTTTGGAAGTGGGTTAACACAGCTGAGAAAAGCTCAACTATAATCTAACAAGGCCAAATTTCATTGATTTGGTCTTGTTTTGTATCAATTAGTGCTGTGCTACCATTAAAATTTTAACTGCACCGGTATCTTAAAGTTTTAGAAGGATTACAATCAATATAATTGAATGATTTTGCAAATCAGAAATTGTCAGATACCTTATTTCTTATATAATATCGAGATTACCCTGTTCATTCTCAACTCGTCCTGTTGATATATCCACCCGTCCTGCCACATATGCACCCGTCCTGTGGCGTATGAAGAGCGTCCTGCCGCAGATCGTGACCGTCCTGTAGAAGGTTGTGACCGTCCTGTCCATTTTTTAGCCGTCCTGCCGGGTCTGGCGCCGTCCTGGCGGTGGAATAACTGTCCTGGCGGGCTTTTCAGAGGGATTTCTGCCTTCAAGTAGTCAGACATGAATGGGCGACCGGCAAGTGGCGAATCGATGGGATTCATTCTTGGCAGGCCGCCCTTCACATGGCTTGGTGCGTTTTTATCAATTATTTTGCTTGCGGTTATATTCGCTGGTATAGCCAATCAGGCGTTTTTCATTGCGCCAAAAGAGGTATTTGCCACAATCACGGATGCGGTCCACTTTCTGCTTGAGCAAAGTATACATGGCATTGCGCAGGTGCAGACTTTCGTTCACATCGCGCTTTTCGCCGTTGGCCATGGCCCGTATATCGGCCATAGTAGCGGATAATTGCGCCGATTCATCCAGGATGGCGATGTCGCAATTAATTTGCAACAGGGGTTCGGGGTTTCGGCGGCCCAATACAGCCAGGTCATTCAAATCCTGAATCATATCGGCATAACCGCTCCCTTCGGCAATGGATTGCACCCGTTCTAAAATATCGGCCTGCTCCCGGTAGGCATAGCGGAAGGTATGTACCAGCTGATCGCGCAAATCAAACGCTTTGGGTGCTTCCTCAGTCCATTGTTGCTCGGCATCCTTACGGGCTTTCAAATCTTCCATCCAGATGGATTGGGCTTCGCGCACGGCTCCGGCTGCCACATTGATGTCATCAAAGATGGTTTCCGACAGGCCGGCACTGACCAGTTGGTTTTTGTCCTTGAGGGCCCAGCGTCGTAAATCTTCTGCTTCCTGCAAATAAACGCCCACTGGCATGTAAGGTGTTTTAATGGACTCTTCTTTCAATAATTTGGCCTCAGGCAATAGCTGCACATAAAATTCTTCGTTTGTCATATTTACTGGTTTTAAAGTGACTACTAACAGTGGCCTGGGATGCCAAACGGGTACTTCAATGCACTCAGCAGTTGATCATCCGGCCCTCTGATAGTTAACTATTACTTAAAGTTATTGAATCCTAAAATGCGATACTCATGATACTTGTCATGTTTTTAGGAGTTAAAAAGTTTTTTGCAGGCAAACGCTCCAACTTAAGAAAATGAATGGGGTGAAACCCCACAAGGCAAAAGCATGGGGTGAAGCGCAGTGTAACCCTATGTAATTGGGATCTTTTAAAAAGGCCTGAAAGGCCATCAGGTGCCATGTGTTATAAATGATCGTACGCTATTTACGTATCGGGCTGTCAGTCCTCAGGCAGGCCACTGCTTGTTCACCGGGTTTCGCTCGGCTTCACCCGTTGCTTTTACCCGCTGGCCTTACAGGCCAAAAGATACAACACATCCATTTTTCCGGGGTGAAATCCCACAAGGTAAGAGCATGGGGTGAAGCGCTGTGTAACCCTATGTAATTGGGATCTTTTAAAAAGGCCTGAAAGGCCTACAGGTGGCATGTGTTATGAATGATCGTACGCTATTTACGTATCGGGCTGTCAGCCCTCAGGCATGCCACTGCTTGTTCACCGGGTTTTGCGCCGCTTCACCCGCTGGTCTTACAGGCCAAAAGATGCAACGCACCCATTTTTTTCGGGGTGAAACCCCACAAGGTAAAAGCATGGGGTGAAGCGCAGTGTAACCCTATGTAATTGGGATCTTTTAAAAAGGCCTGAAAGGCCTACAGGTGGCATTGTGTTATGAATGATCGTACGCTATTTACGTATCGGGCTGTCAGCCCTCAGGCGTGCCACTGCTTGTTCACCGGGTTTCGCTCGGCTTCACCCGGTGCTTTTACCCGCTGGTCTTACAGGCCAAAAGATACAACGCACCCATTTTTTCCGGGGTGAAACCCCACAAGGTAAAAGCATGGGGTGAAGCACAGTGTAACCCTATGTAATTGGGATCTTTTAAAAAGGCCTGAAAGGCCTACAGGTGGCATTGTGTTATGAATGATCTTACGCTATTTACGTATCGGGCTGTCAGCCCTATGGCATGCCACTGCTTGTTCACCGGGTTTCGCCCGGCTTCACCCGGTGCTTTTACCCGCTGGCCTTACAGGCCAAAAGATACAACGCACCCATTTTTTCCGGGGTGAAACCCCACAAGGTAAAAGCATGGGGTGAAGCGCAGTGTAACCCTATGTAATTGGGATCTTTTAAAAAGGCCTGAAAGGCCTACAGGTGGCATTGTGTTATGAATGATCTTACGCTATTTACGTATCGGGCTGTCAGCCCTATGGCATGCCACTGCTTGTTCACCGGGTTTCGCCCGGCTTCACCCGTTGCTTTTACCCGCTGGCCTTACAGGCCAAAAGATACAACGCACCCATTTTTTCCGGGGTGAAACCCCACAAGGTAAAAGCATGGGGTGAAGCGCAGTGTAACCCTATGTAATTGGGATCCTTTAAAAAGGCCTGAAAGGCCTACAGGTGCCATGTGTTATGAATGATCGTACGCTATTTACGTATCGGGCTGTCAGTCCTCAGGCAGGCCACTGCTTGTTCACCGGGTTTCGCCCGGCTTCACCCGTTGCTTTTACCCGCTGGCCTTACAGGCCAAAAGATACAACGCACCCGGCTTATTGTCTGCAATATTAGTAGCATTAAGAAAATAGAGTACTTAAGTTAATCCGTATGCCTTTTCAGGGCTGTTTCCTTTCTGGCAACAATAGCAACCGTTGGTAAATGTATATTTGACAATTAAACCCCGGAAAGGCATTCAATTCTTGATTCGCATTAATAATAATCGGTGAATGAGCAATGCTCTTTTTCCGAATGTACATTTAGGGTAATAACAAAGCCCGGCTCCATATAGAACCGGGCTTTTGTAGTAGCTAATGGCAGACGCTTATTTTTTATTCATCGGCAAATCCACGCCATATCCCTTCCGTTTATCCACTCGCTTGAGCAACAAAGCAAAGACTAAACCAACCAATCCCAGTGCTGCGAACATAAAGATGGTCACGGAGTAATCCGATACTTCAGGATTGCCCGGATTGGTCACATCCAAAATGTAACCGGCCAATAAGGGGAAGCCCCACAGGCCCAGATTCTGGATGGAGTACATCATGCCATAGGCGGTGCCAATTTGCTTTTCATCCACCAATTTCACCATGCTGGGCCACAGGGCCGCCGGCACCAATGAAAAGGCAATACCCAGCAAAATCATTGGGAAATAAGGGGACATCGAAGTCAAGCTAAAGATCAGGTGAACGGCCAGCAGTGCCATTGACCCGAAAATCATGGCGGTGGCGCTACGGCCTTTGCGATCGATCAACCAACCAAAGAAAGGGGTGAAGAAAGCCGTAGCAAAAGGAAGTAGTGATGTAATCCGCCCACTTTGAATATCGGTAAACCCAAATTTATCGGAGAAGAAATCGGGTGCAAAAGCCAAAAATGGAAATACGGCCGAGTAAAAGGTTAAACACAGCAAGGCAATGTAAATGAAAGCTGGATTTTTCAGGAAGCTACCCATATCGCTAAACGAAAACTTGTTGGTAGCAGAACTAGCTGGTGATTTGTATTCAATTTGACGATCGAGCTTGGCATCATACAGCATGTAAATAATGAAAGCCAGTAAGCCGGTTCCGGTCAGAACGGCTGCCAGCCAGATGGCGGTGGTGATGCCACTGCTTTGCGACAACACGGGTGATATATTAAGTGCCGCTACGGTGCCTAAGCGACCAAAGCCTACTTTTAGCCCAAAGGCCAAAGCCAGGTTTTTTCCTTTGAACCATTTTACCAATATTTTACTAACCACCACAATGGAAGTTTCAGCACCCAGCCCATAGAAGAAACGCCCCAGTAACATCATTTTCAATTGGGGGGAGTAGCCCGGCCAAAAGGCATTCATGGCGTCATACCCTAAGCCGCCGGCACTGTAATAATCGGAAGCCCCATAAGCCGTCAGGAGAGCTCCAAAGGCCATGAAAAAGATAAACATGAAGCCTGTGCGCCGGATGCCCAATTTATCCAGGATCACCCCGCCAATCACCGCCATCAACAGAAAGGTATTGGGGATGGAATAAAAGGAAACAAAGAGGCCGTAATCGGTATTTGAAAAATTATAGGCCACCTTGAGTTGATCCTTCAGGGTGGAGAAAGCATCGTAAAAATAGTAGTTGACCGATAGGATAAAACCCACCAGTATTAAGATGCCCCACCGGAAAGCGGCTGATTCATTGAGTGCTCTTTTAAATTTTTCCATATAGAATTGTATTTATTTTTACATGTATTGGCCTTGTCATAATCATTAGCACGGCTAAGATAAATAAAAAGTAAAGGATGGAAATTCTAAATAGGCTTGCTTTGGGAATGCATCTTTCCATAATCCTTCTATTTTTGCAGAATCATGGAGCAGTTTAAAGGCATCATACAACGCATCACCTATCACAATCCGGAAAATGGCTGGACGGTCTTACGGGTCAATCCCATTGACCGGCCCACGGAAGTGAAAACCGTGACCGTGCATCAGGCCAACGTATTTGCCGGGGCCACCATGATTTTTGAAGGCGAATGGACGTCGCATCCTAAATTTGGGGATCAGTTCAAAGCGCAGAATACCATCGAATGTAAACCGGCCAGTGTATCGGCCCTGGAGAAATACATAGGATCGGGATTGATCTATGGCGTGGGACCAAAAATTGCCAAACGCATTGTGAAGCATTTTGGCGATGAAACCATGGAGGTGTTTGAGCACCATATGGAACGCCTGACGGAAGTGTCGGGCATTGCCAAAACGAAACTGGATCAGATTACCGAGTCGTGGACCGAACACCGGGAGATTCGGAATGTGATGCTTTTCCTGCAGGAATATGGAGTGAGTACGCTCTTTGCAGTGAAGATCTTTAAGACCTACGGCAATGATGCCATTCGTATTGTCAAGGAGAATCCCTATCAGCTGTCCAAGGATATATATGGCATTGGTTTCTTTTCAGCCGATAAGATTGCCTTGAGCATGGGCCTGGCCGAGGATAGTCCCCAACGCATACGGGCGGCCATCAGTCATGTATTGGCAGCCAGCAGGGAGCAAGGGCATTGTTACCTGGAGATGGCCTGTATTCAGGAAGACGTAAACCAGCTGTTGAAAGCTGGTTACGGCGATTTGGTGGTGCAGGAAGTGCTGGCCATGGAGCAAGATAAGGACCTGATGGTGCGTTTGCGACAAGTGAGAGGGGAAGCGGTGAAATGCCACTACTCTAAATCCCTTTATTATGATGAGCTGCACACCGCAGAAATCGTTCATCGCTTTTTGCAGCGTTCGATCCATGTGGATGCCAAACGGGTGGAAAGTTGGTTGAGCCGTTTTAATGAGCAACAGGAATTTCCCCTGAGCGAGGAGCAATACGCGGCTGTGTCAGGTATCTGTCAGCAGTCCTTCTCCATATTAACAGGTGGTCCCGGATGTGGAAAAACTACTACGACCCGTGCCTTGGTGAAATTACTGCAAGCCATGGGTAAAAAGTTAACCCTGGCGGCACCCACCGGACGGGCCGCCCAACGCATGGCGGAAGTGATTGGTATGGAGGCCTCGACCATTCACCGGCTGCTGGTGTGGCAACCCCAAACCGGACAGTTCAAGAAAAATGAAGACGATCCCCTGGAGACCGATGTGGTGATCATTGACGAGTGTTCCATGCTGGATATCTCCATCAGTGCCTCTTTGTTGAAGGCTATTCCGCTGTCGGCCCAGGTGTTGTTTATTGGCGATCCGGATCAGCTACCCTCGGTTGGCGCCGGTAATGTGTTGAAGGATTTAATCGATAGTCAAAAAGTACCGTGTTTTCACCTGCGCAAAGTGTTTCGTCAGGCACAGGAAAGTCACATCATCAAATTTGCCCACCAGATCAACCGGCGGATCATCCCTAAAATGGAATCACCCATTCATCGCCCTGCGGTGTGGGAGGAAGGAACCGATTGTTTGTTTATTGATTCAGAAGAAGCCACCAAAGATCAATCGCAGTTTATTAAAAAGATCACACAAACCATGAAGGGTGTGGTTGAGAATGAAGGTTTGGCCTTTGTGCGGGAGAAAGCCGGGGAGGGATTGTCGGATACCTATAAATCCGTGTTGAGAGAGGCGGATTTTTACGTCAAGGAAACCTCTGAAGCGGAAATAGAAGAGATGCGCAATAAGGGTACCCGTTCCTATGTGTTCAATATACCGCAGGATTTTTTGCATGCCGACATACAATCCTTGTTGAAATCGGAGAGTCATGCCGCGGCTTTACAAAAGGTGCTTAAGGACGTCCATCCCTGGTCGTCGTTGCGTTATGGTTTTGTGGCCTCTGACATGATTGTGCGGCTCTATGCCCAAACCATCGCTCAGAAATTGGGGGCCGATAAGGAGGTGCAAATCTTATCGCCCATGACGGTGGGCACCATGGGGACACGCCATTTGAACCTGTTGGTGCAAGCCACCAGTAATCCGGCAGCCGCGAATAAGCCCGAGTTGGTGATGGGGGAACGCTTGTTCCGCCTGGGTGACCGCGTGATTCAACGGCGTAATAACTATGATCTGGAAGTTTTTAATGGCGATATCGGTCGTATTTCGGCCATTGATACGCAGGCAAATGCACTGGAGGTAGCCTATGTAACCAACGGCACTACCCGGCATGTGCACTACGAAAAACAAGATCTGCTGGATTTGGATCTGGCCTATGCCATCACTATTCATAAATCACAAGGCAGTGAATTTGATGTGGTGATCATCCCGGTGGGGTTGCAGCATTTCAATATGTTGTATCAAAACCTCATTTATACCGCACTGACACGGGCAAAGAAGATGGCCATCTTTGTGGGAACCCGAAAGGCTTTGGGCATAGCGGTACGAAACATTGACAACCGTTCGCGCAAAACGATGCTGATGGAGTTGGTGGGCGCCGAATGAGAACTGGAGTTTATAAACCCCTTCGGGAGATTGAACTGCCGAAAGGGTAGGTGTCAGCTTTGGTATTCTTGGGTGAAGGGTGAATTCAGATACTTGAATCGAAAACCCGATATACTTATTTCTTCAACATCTTACCGGTAGCGATGAAGTAGTTCAAAGCGCGTTCCCAATAAATCATGGCGTGTTGAAATTCATCATTCAGGCCTTCCATCAAATAGGTATTTTGAGCCTCGTTTAAGGCCGTGTATTGATAAGCCACGTTCAAACTACAAGTACCATTGTGATTATCCATCAGGCACAGTGTAATGCGTACCACTTGCTCGTTGGGTGTGACCCGCACAAATTCAACACCATGTTTTTCCGGATCGTGATCTACCACGTGCCATACCGTTTGGTTACCGTCAGGAGCGGGCGTGGTAAAAACACAATTCTTCTCAATCAGCCCCGATTGTGAATAGACAATATTGGCTTCCCAACCATCGATCCATTCCTTTTCACGCGCCGGACACAGCAATGGGAATATCTCTTCGGGTGTGCCGTTAATGATTTGCGTATAATTTTTTGTGATTTGTTTGCCTTTAAAATCCATGTCAGTCAATTTGATTGTTCATTATGATACATGAACAAGATGTGGCAGGGATTGTTTCAACAAGGGTCTGCTTTTCCAGAGATCTGCCAAATTGAAGTGTGCAATGGATTCGTGCACAGAAAAGTGATCCCTAATAGAAAAACTTGATTCGAACAATTATTAAATTAAGTCAGGTTTTAGTATATTCAGCTGTTTTTTTATACGCAAACGCCGAGTCTCTATGATTGTAACAAATCTTTCCCATCTTTCCATTGATGTTATTATTGATTGCTTTTACAAAGCCTTTGCCAATTATTTTGTGGCTTTGCCCACTGATCGGAGTTATTTTAAAAAGCGATGGCAAGCTTCAAAAGTGCGGTACGATTTATCCTATGGGATGTTTGATAAGGATCAGTTAGTGGCATTTATCTTACATGGGATCGATGAGCGACACGGTGAAAAAATGGCCTATAATGCAGGGACAGGTGTTATACCCGAATACCGGGGACGCCACCTGGTGAAAGCATTGTATGATTTTGCCCTGGCGGATCTGAAGGAAAAGGGCATGACGAAAAGTGTACTGGAAGTGATTACCTTGAATGAAACAGCCATTAAGGCTTATAAGGGAGTCGGTTTTGAAGTAAGTAAACATTTAAAATGTTACAGCGGCCATTTATCAACCATGCCTCTTAAGGCTATTAGTATTCGGGAGGTGACCTTTCCCGATTTGGATTGGGGTACTTTACCTAATCAGAAGTCCTACGCCTGGGATCATCAGCACTATTCATTAAAAGCGGGTGACTACCGGTATTATCAGGTCATGGATGGTCAACATCCGCAGTCCTATTTTGTGATTAATGGGGCCTTGGACAGCATTGCTCAATGGGATGTGCTGGCTTCCGCTGATTCGGCCTGGACCAATTTATTTAGCGGCATGAGTGCACTTACAGATGCCATTAAAATCAACAATGTAGATGCGTTACTTTCCCATAAAGTGAATGCCCTTCAACAAGCTGGATTTACAAATGTGGTGGATCAGTACGAAATGGAACTGCAAATAACTTAGTAATAGATGTGCCAATTATTCTACCTAAGGCATAGATTGTTATTTGTTTGAGGTGATAATCCGGCAGTAGTACAAGACGAAAAAGAAAACCCCAATTATACAACAAAGCCATCATTCAGGCGTTACTTAACTTCAGTATCAGTAAACTTTTACTACTTTTACAACTTTAGAACCACAAGTTATTCATCGGGGATTAGGTAACTACAGGATGAATATAAGATGATTGAAATATGAGCAGAAACCTTTACAGTGTTATTACAGGAACGGGAAGTTACATCCCGACTGAATGTGTCAGGAATGAAGATTTTTTAGCCAATGAGTTTTATGGTAAAGACGGTAAAAAATTAACCAAGGCGAATGAGGAAATTATCAATAAATTTCAGGAAATAACGACCATCACTGAACGCCGACATGTTTCCAAAGACCTGGTAACGTCTGACATTGCACACCTGGCTGCTTGTAATGCCATTGAAAGTGCAAAGATTAACAAGGAAGAGTTAGATTACATTATAGTAGCTCATAACTTTGGTGATGTCACGGATGATAATCACCGCACCGATATTGTTCCCACTTTGGCAGCACGCGTAAAGCATAAATTGGGTATTGAAAATCCGGAGACGGTGGCATACGATTTGCCTTTTGGTTGCCCGGGCTGGTTGCAGGCAGTTATCCAGGCCGATTATTATTTACGGTCAGGCGATGCCAAAAAAATATTGGTGATTGGTGCCGATGTGTTATCCCGGATTTCGGATCCGCATGATATTGATAGCATGATTTATGCCGATGGTGCCGGAGCCGTGGTGTTGGAAGCGGTTGAAAGTGAAGAGCCCATTGGTATATTAGCGCATAAAACGCGTTCCGATACCTTGTTGTATTCCCAGATGCTGTTCATGGGATCGTCTTACAAAATTGGCGCGGATACCGATAAAGAATTGTATCTGAAAATGAATGGCCGTCGCTTGTATCAATATGCATTGGAAACAGTACCAAAATCCATTATGGCGGCTTTAGAGAAGAGTAAAGTGCATTTGAGCGACATTAAGAAAGTCCTCATCCACCAGGCCAATGGTAAAATGGATGATGCGATTCTGGATCGTTTATATTCCTTGTATGACATCAAAGATACGCCTCAGGATGTGATGCCCATGACCATTGCCAAATTGGGAAATTCATCGGTAGCTACCGTTCCCACTTTGCTTGATCTGATCATGAAAGGGGAAATGGTAGGCCATCAAATAGATAAAGGAGATACCATTGTTTTTGCTTCAGTGGGTGCCGGTATGAATATTAATGCCATGGTGTATAAGTTTTAATTGACAAAACCCATTAATCAGGCCATACAGCATAAAGGCTTCAGGAATGACATATATTCCTGAAGCCTTTTATGTTAAGTCTCATTTCTAAAAATGCTCGTATTCTTCCACCATCAAAGCTTCGGTGGAAATTTTTGGGTGATTTACAGGATGAGCTATTGTTATAGACGTTTGTTTAAAATGCGGTAAATAACTGATGGTGTCCGGTGTTTTTGTCATTGGCGTCTGGGTGCTGTTGTCGATTTTAAAGAAATTAATGATGCGTTGCAAATCGGCTGCATCCGATTCAATGGTTTTCGCTTCCAAGGCAATTTCTTCAGCCATGTGTGCTGTCTTTTGGGTGGATTGGTTTAATTGCTGTATGGCAGCGGTGATTTGTGTGGCTTCTGATTGCTGCTCCAAAGCTGATTCTGCAATGTTAGTGACCAAATGCACACTGCGTGCAATTTCATCTTCAATGAATGCCAAATTTTGAAAGGCCACTGTTGATACGTTAATCCCTTCGTTGGAAAGAATACCAATTTCCTCCGCCAGCGTTTTAGAGTGCTCAGCCAAATCACGGATTCCTTTTGCAACCACAGAAAATCCGCGTCCTGCATCTCCGGCTTTGGCCGCTTCTATGGAGGCATTCACACTTAATATGTAGGTTTGGGTTGAGATGTCATGAATGGTTTTTGCTTTTTCGATCAAATGATTCATTATCTGCAGGCCTTCCTTTGTTTGTCTAATCTCTGTCTGCATGGTTTTGGAAGAATGGGTTACAATGGTAGCCGTTTCGCCGGCATTGGTGCAAGTTTGAGAGGATAAGGCATTCATCTCTTCCATGGAGGCAGAAATTTCTTCCGCATTACTGGCTTGAACAGTACTTGAATCAGTCAGTTTAGATGATTTGTCACTGAGTCGGCTTCCCAGGTTGTTTAAGTGTTTTGACATTTTCTGAAGTTGATGCACCACTTCTGATAGTTTTTCACCACTTTGCTTTAGGGATTGAGTTAAAATGGCTGTTTCGCCTTTTCCGGCTAAATGGGGAATTGCTGTGATATGCCCTTTAGCCAAAGCCTGGGCGTGTCCTACCAAATTAAGGATGGGTTTTGAGAGGGTGTTGGTCAGAAACCGGGATAGAATGACACTAATGATCAATACGCTCACCAGGCCCCAAACCATTAGTGTTTGACTGGATTGAGAGAGCGATGCATTTTTGATGGCTAAGGCCTTTGCTTGCCGGGTTTGATTATGGGTGAGGGCTTCAATTAACTGCATCCCCTTGGCGATGGTGGTGTTGGAGGTTAACTGCCGGTTGATGTTCCAGTTTTGAATCAATTGAGACAGGGATCTTTGATAATCGCCAGCTGCGTCAATAATTGTATTGAGTGTTGCAATGTCATAAGCTTTGGTTGTCATGGGGCGAATGGTACTCACATTCTGACCTATGCGCAGGAAGCCTTTTTCTGCATCTATCAACAAATCTGGATTATTCTCCACTTCAGCCCGATAGGTCAGTGCATTCAAATCATCAATCACATCGATCACATCACTCATCAGGTCCATTTTATCCACGCGTCGCTTAATAATGAATTTGTCCTTATTGGCATCTACATCTTTCTTCAACTTTTTTCCTTGTAAATCCAGATAGGTCTCACACTTGGTTTTTAAGATGTCACTGGCCGAGTCCATAAGCGCGTAGGCATTCAACAGTTCCAGAAGAGATTGTTGTGTTTGCGTGGCTTTGTTTTGGAAATGTGTTAATTCATTTTCCAACAATGCTAGTTTTTCGGCATCTTCGGGTGTTGCATTTATCAATCGCTGTGTGAGCGTTTGCAAGGCATCCTTAGCGTTCGCCAAATCTGTTATACCCTCCTCATAGTACTTTTCATCTTTACTATAGCCAAATGAGCGAAAGTTGAAAGCCGCATTTTGCCAGTTGCGTTCCATAGTGTTGGCCAGGGTTAAAGCCGGAAGTTGCACTTCGGCCAGACTTTGAGCTTTTTGCTTGATTCCGATGAGCTCAACAATGGCGAATCCACCAAATAAAATAAGAATGCATAAAAACAGGCCAAAGCTCACATTTAATTTTTGCGATAGTTTTAAATCTTTCCAGGTCATTATTTCAGGTTTTTCTTGGCCTAAAAGTAGGGGCATTAACAAGTATCCAGGTTAAGGGTATATTAATTATCCACGTGGTTTCAAAACAATGTGGTGAGATAACGGTTATTTATTATTAAAGAAATTGATTGTTAAGATGAAATAATCAATTTGATATGAGAGAAAATTTACCCTGATAATTAAATCTTAGATCTATGAGTGTTTTAGTTAATAAAGATTCAAAAGTTATTATACAAGGCTTTACCGGAAGTGAAGGGACCTTTCACGCCACTCAAATGATTGAATATGGAACCAATGTAGTGGGTGGTGTTACTCCGGGAAAAGGAGGAGGGGAACACCTGCATTTGCCAATTTTCAATACGGTTGCTGATGCTGTTGCTAAAACTCATGCCGATGTATCGGTCATCTTTGTACCGCCGGCATTTGCCGCCGATGCCATCATGGAAGCGGCAGAGGCTGGTATCAAAGTGATTGTGGCAATCACCGAAGGTATTCCCACAGCGGATATGGTGAAGGTTAAGAAGTTCATGGAAGGCAAAAGTGTGACGTTGGTAGGGCCCAATTGCCCGGGAGTGATCACGCCGGGGGAAGCAAAAATTGGAATTATGCCAGGTTTCATTCATCAAAAAGGCACCATTGGGGTAGTGAGTCGCTCCGGTACATTGACGTATGAGGCGGTTGATCAATTGACAAAAATGGGACTGGGACAAAGTACCTGCATTGGTATTGGCGGTGATCCGGTGATTGGTACCACGACCAAAGAGGCTGTTCAGCTCTTGATGAACGATCCGGAAACCGAAGGTATTATCATGATTGGTGAGATAGGTGGTAATATGGAAACCGAAGCTGCACAATGGATAAAGGCTAATAATCGAAAGCCGGTTGTTGGATTTATTGCCGGACAAACGGCTCCCAAAGGTCGTCGAATGGGGCATGCGGGGGCAATTATTGGTGGAAAGGACGATACAGCTGCCGCGAAAATGCAAATTATGAAAGCGTGTGGCATTCATGTCGTCGAATCACCAGCAGACCTGGGTTCAACCATGGTTGACGCCTTAAAAAAATAATATCAGAAGTGAAAAAGCAAAAAGCCAAAACACACGTTTGTGCTTTGGCTTTTAAGATGTATGTGAATTGTTAGAAATTCCGTTTTTAAAACCACTTTTATCCGCATAATGGATCAAGAGTGGTTTTTACTTTTATTACAACGCTGCTAACTTAATATTATTGATTCGCTCAATACCATTTTTAAAGATCCTAATGGTTCAAATATAGAAAAATAACCATTACGTGCATATGCGCAGTGCATATTTTTTAGCAATAATAAGGGGCAGATGATATGCAAAGTGCTAATTTTGTGATGGAATTTCTTTATTTATTGCAAATGATCGATAGTCAAATAATTAAACAAGCGTTAAAAAGAATTGAACAGGCCAATCATATTGTGGCATTTACAGGAGCTGGGATCTCAGTAGAAAGTGGTATACCGCCTTTCAGGGGTAAAAACGGAATATGGAATAAGTACGATCCCCGATCCTTGGAATTAGATTTTTTTTATCGGCATCCGAAAGAATCCTGGTTGGTGATCCGCGAAATATTTTATTCTCATTTTAATAAGGCTACACCCAATATGGCCCATTATTTTTTGGCTGAACTGGAAAAAAGGAACAAATTAAATGGAGTGATCACGCAAAATATCGATAATTTACATCAGGATGCAGGAAGCAAAAAGGTATTTGAGTTTCACGGGAATTCCAAAATGAAGAAATGTACGGTTTGTCAGCATCGTACATTGGTTTCAGAACTGGATTTACAGCATCTGCCAGTGATGTGCGCGGAATGTGGGGCGTTGACCAAACCTGATTTTGTATTTTTTGGCGAGGGAATTCCCGAGCAAGCCTATGAAGAAAGTCTGAAGGCCGCGCGTACTTGCGATGTCATGCTAATAGTGGGGGCCTTGGGAGAAGTTATGCCAGCTGCCAATATGCCATATGAAGCGAAACGGAAAGGGGCCTATATTATTGAAGTGAATCCGGAACCATCCAATTTTACCAATCAGATTACAGACCTGTTTATCCCGTCGAAAGCTGCGGTGTTTTTTTCAAGCCTGAAAGAGGTTTTGGAATCAAATCGCGATTGATTCGATATTGTTATTTTAAGTAAAAGATGGTGCAAAAGATGAGAATTGTTTTATTTTTGTTGCGTCATTTAAAAATGTAAGATCGCTTTGAACTTTCAGTTTGAAAGGTCGATTAAAGGAGATCAATCAATTTATTAAAATCAGATCGAACAGTTGGCTTTATTCCAAAGTTGATTTTGGGATAATCAGCAGGATTGTTTTGATAATTATAAAATTATTGACATTATGAAATTACTGGAAGGAAAAACTGCTATTGTGACTGGTGCCGCCAGAGGTATTGGAAAGTCGATTGCCATTCGTTTCGCGAAACAGGGCTGTAATGTAGCATTTACTGACTTGGTTATAAATGAAGTAGCGGAAGCTACTGTGAAGGAGTTGGAAGCTTTTGGTATTAAAGCAAAGGGATATGCTTCGGATGCCAGCAACTTTGAAGATACTCAAAAAGTAGTTGACGAGATTGTAAACGATTTTGGTCGCATCGATATATTAGTAAATAATGCCGGTATCACTAAAGATACGTTATTAATGCGTATGACTGAAGATCAGTGGGATGCGGTTATTAATGTCAACTTGAAATCGGTATTTAACTTTACTAAAGCGGCTCAGCGTACCATGTTGAAGCAGCGTTCTGGTTCGATCATTAACATGAGCTCCGTGGTGGGTGTAAGTGGTAATGCCGGACAATCAAACTATGCGGCGTCGAAAGCTGGGATGATCGGATTCACCAAATCCATTGCCAAAGAATTAGGCTCTCGTGGTATTCGTAGCAATGCTATTGCACCTGGTTTTATTATAACCGAAATGACTGGTGTGTTGCCGGAAGAGGTAAAAACGGAGTGGGAATCTAAAATTCCATTGAAACGTGGTGGAACTCCTGACGATGTAGCCGATATTTGTGTGTTCTTAGGTTCTGACCTATCTAGTTATGTGACTGGACAAACCATTCATGTGTGTGGTGGAATGAATATGTAAGCTTAAAATATTTTCATTGAAAAGGGTGGTTTTTGACCACCCTTTTTTATTTTTAGTACTTTTAATTTTTTACGATAAGTAAAATGTGGTATTGTTTTTGTGAAGATAAGTTAAAATATCCAACTATGAGAAATTTCAATTATGATGCTTCCACCCGCATTCTGTTTGGTAAGAACAGAGTTTTTGAAGTTGCACAGGAAATAAAAAAACATGGAAGCAAGGTGCTTTTAGCCTATGGTGGTGGATCGATTAAGAATAATGGATTATACGATACGGTTTGTAAACTGCTCACTAAGGCTGACATACCTTTTATTGAATTAGGCGGAATTCAACCCAACCCAAGGATTGACAGTGTGCGGGAGGGCGTAAAATTGTGTCGTGAAAACAGTGTTGATTTTATATTGGGCATTGGTGGAGGAAGTGTGATTGATTGCATCAAAGCCATCGCTTGTGCTGTTCCCTATGAAGGTGATGCATGGGATTTTTTTATCCGAAAGGCGAAAATTACCAATCCTTTACCCGTGGGATCTATATTGACACTGGCTGCAACCGGAAGTGAGATGAATGGGAATTGCGTTATATCCAATGAGGAGACAGCAGAGAAAAGGGCGACAGGTGATGATTCGCTGAGACCAAAGTTTTCCGTTCTGGATCCATCCTATACCTTCACCGTTAATAAATGGCAAAGTGCTGCGGGTGCGGTGGATATAATGAGCCATATTTTTGAGCAATATTTTACTTTAGACCAGGGGACCTTTGTGCAGGATGCAATAGCGGAGGGAATTCTTAAAACATGTATTAAGTACGGGCCTCTAGTGGTGAATGAACCAGCTAATTATGAGGCACGTGCGAATTTGATGTGGGCTTCCAGCCTGGCTTTAAATGGGCTTACCGGAACGGGCAAACAATTTGGTGATTGGGCGACCCATGGTATTGAACACGAAGTAAGTGCTATTTATGATTTAACACATGGGGCTGGTTTAGCTATTTTGTTTCCGGTATGGATGGAGTATGTTTTAGATGAAAAAACGGCCCCAAAATTAGCTCAATATGCCCGGAATGTATGGCAGGTTGTTCATGCTGATGACATTCAAGCTGCCAGGTTAGGCATTGCTGCTACACGCACATTTTTTAATGAACTGGGCATGCCAGCTACCCTCGCGGACGTTGATATTGCTGGTGATAAAATTGAGACAATGGCCGAAGGGGCATGTAAATTTGGACCTATTGGCATGTTTAGAAAACTTCAAAAAGAGGATGTGTCTCACATTTTGATGGCCGCCTTGAATTAGCATTTTTTAATTTGAGATGTATCTATAATTTATAAATATAGAAAGGTGAATAGATCGCCTATTTATTCCTTCTAATACAATATCAATGAACATATTCAAGTCATTATTAGTGTTTTTGGCAGTTCTATTTATGACAGCATGCGTCTCCAATTATAAAATTGTTGAAATTGAAGTTCTTAAGCCAGCTCAATATTCTGTTCCGCCAGATATTGCATCCATTGTATTGGTAAATAATAGTTATCCTTTTCGGGATACTTCCATTCATGTGGCTTTACTGGGGGGTACTTTATTGGTCTTTGACTCCATTATGGTAGATGAATTTCCGGATACTATATTAAATAGTTTGTCCAACGAATTGCTCATGAGGAAATTCTTTGATACCGTCTATGTGGATACTACCAACTATAATAAGGAATTTTTGGGTAAACCATTAAATCCATTGAGCAAGCAGCAAGTGCATGAGATATGTGAAAGACACAATGCGCAGGCGGTTCTGGCTATTGGGGCCTATTCGCATAAAAGTTTTGTAAAGGTGGAAGAAGTCGGTTATTCTGAATATTATTCGACACTGGACATCAGTGGGGTGACGTATTGGCAACTCTATGATGCGGTGCATGAACAGGTTATATATGAAAAAATTCAAACTGATACCTTGTATTGGGATGGATTTGGTGCATCAACACAAAATTCATTACAAACTTTTCCGGGAATAAAGGAGGGAACCCTTAATTTGGCAGATTATATGGGGTGGAAGTTCGCCGATAATATTGCACCGTACTGGGAAAATGCGAAACGTAAATTGTATACTTCAGGGAATGCCTACTTTTTGAGTGCGACCGATTGGATCAACGCCAAAGATTGGGAGGAGGCCGAAAAGCTGTGGGGTTTTATTTATGAAAATGGCAAGCCGATTGATCAAGCCCGAGCGGCTCATAATATTGCTTTCTCATTTGAACAAAAAGGAGATTTTGAGTCGGCTGCAAAATGGGCCTATAATAGTTATGAAATTTATTCGAAAATGAATAATAGTTTGTATCGGGCAGAAATACAAGAGGCAACAATATATTATCAGGACCTGTCAGTTCGAAAGAGAGAGTATCGGAAGTTGACGAAACAAATAGGGGGAGCTGAGCAATGAGGTGTTATTGGTATTTTCTGGTTTTAATACTAGTAGTTTCAACTTCATGTGGAGTAAATCATGATACAAAAACTTCCAAACTCCAATATGAAGCGCCCCTAATAAATGAATTTTCGAAACATGGCACCATTGGCGCCTATGTGGTTGAATTGGGCACTGGGAATGTGGTTCTCAGTAAAGATGAGAACAAAAGGATGACGCCGGCTTCGTTGACCAAGTTATTTACAACGGGCGCAAGTCTCGAAATTTTAGGTGAAGGTTATACATTTGAAACGAAGGCTTATGTGTTGTCTGAAGCTGAAGGTGGCAAGCATCATCTATACCTCCAGGGGGGAGGCGATCCCACACTTGGATCGAAGCGTTTTCCCAGCGCTAAGATTGAGACTTTTTTTGAGGCTATCTATCAAGGAATAAAGAAAAGAGGATTGAATGAGTTGAATGGAGATATCCTTATTGATCAAACTTATTTGGTGGGACCTGGCTATCCATCCAAGCGAAATTGGGAGGATATGGCTAATTATTATGGAGCCGTTCCCAATGCATTAACCTATAAAGAAAACACTTTCGTTCTTACACTTAAATCCCCTTCAAAAATTGGAGCTCCTTGTCAGGTTGTGACATGTCTACCGGACGTTAAAGTAAGTTTTAACTGTGAAGTGTTAGCGAGCTCTAACAATAAGGACAGTGCATATATATATGGGGTGGCAGGACAGGAAAATTGGACGGTACAAGGAAGTATTCCGGCTGGTCGCGAGGCATTCAACATTAAAGGCGCAGTTCCATATCCTGGTAGGGTGTTTGGCGCAGAACTTAAGACCTATTTGCAGAATAAAGGCATCCGCATCGATGGAACGGTTAAATTTTCGGAGAAACCTGTTGTGTCTGATGCGATGAATTTGGTTGCAATGCATCAATCACCAAAACTCTCAGACATTATTGCGGTCATTAATAAAAAAAGTATGAATCTGTTCGCCGACCACCTCTTGATGGAGCTGGGAAAGGTACGGGAAAAAGAGGGGAGCTGGGATTCTGGGTGTTTGGCTTTAAATCGTTTTTGGAGTGAAAATATAAATGACTTTTCAGGTACATTTTACGATGGTTCTGGCTTGTCCCCGTTTAATGCATGCAGTTGCAAGGATCTGGTAGAAACCTTGATGTATATGTATCACTCAGAACAGGTGGAGGTATTTAAGCAAACACTGTCAATAGGTGGAATAGATGGTACTTTGAGAGGTATTTGGAAGGAAAATGGGATGAAAGGAGCTGTTATCGGAAAGAGTGGATCGATGAACGGAGTATTAGGATATGCAGGTTATTTTACCGCTGCCAGTGGAGAGCAATTTGCGTTCTGTGTGATGGTCAATCATTTTACGGAATCGTTTGATGTTGTTCGTACTGAGATAGAGGATCTTGTTACAGATCTTGTTAGGAATAATTAACTGAAATAAGTAGGTTTGTACCCTAGTTTAGGGTAGGATGTTGAATAGTTTAATACTAACCGTGGTGTATCTGTTTGCACCACTGTTATTGCTGTATTTGTGCAGTAGGTTTCAGTTTTTAAGTCGAATTGGATCAGTGGTTTGGGCCTATTTATTGGGGCTTATACTTGGTCAGTTAGGCGTGTCCAGCGAGTTGTATGCCAATTTGCAGGAAATAATAATGTCCATTGTTATTCCCTTAGCCATTCCGTTAATGCTGTTCTCATCAGATGTGAAATCCTGGGGAAAACTGGCGGTTAAACCTTTGTATTCTTTATTGTTTGCATTGTTGGCTGTAGTGGGGAGCGTTGTAACTGGTTTTTTTATTTTTGGAGGGCCTCAAATAGCTGGTTTTGATAAGATCGGTGGACTGCTGGTTGGGGTATATAGCGGAGGTACGCCAAACCTGGCATCATTAAAACTCATTCTGGATGTGGATGAAAAAATATACTTGGCGGTTCATTCTTATGACATGGCCGTTGGAGCGGTGTATTTATTTTTGTTAATGGGTGTAGGACAACAGTTCTTTCGCTTGTTTTTACCAGCTTTTGAAAAGTCTGTTTTTCATGAACATGAGGCGCTGAATGCCAATGAGCTTAAGCAATTTTGGAAGGATAAAGGGCGTTTTAAAGGTGTGTTAATTAATCTGGGATATTCCGTTGGTATTGTTGGTATTGGAGGTGTTCTGATGCTAATGCTGCCTGAATCATTGAAAATGGTCGTGTTTATCTTTGTTATTACGGGGTTAGGGATTATTGGTTCCTCGTTTAAAACAGTTAATCAAGTAGAAGGATCTTTTGATGTAGGCATGTATCTCATACTTATTTTTAGTATTGTGGTGGCCTCTAAGGTTGATATTAGGGGTTTGTCAAATGTCAATCCATTGATATTTGGCTATATTACCTTTGTTGTATTTTCAAGTCTATTCCTTCACATTCTATTGGCGAAAATGAAAAGTATTGATGCAGATATTGCCATTATCACCTCTACTGCACTTATTTGCAGTCCTCCGTTTGTGCCGGTGGTGGCAGGTTCACTCAATAACCGGGAAGTAATCTTTCCTGGCTTGACCATTGGATTGATTGGATATGCCATCGGTAATTACCTGGGTTATTTGATTGCCATGCTACTGGCTATGTTTTAAGATACATGTTTAAAAAAGGTAGTTGAGTGATATATAGAGTCCTGAGGTTCCATCCTGATTATCAATTGCAATTCCATAATCAGTTGATAGAACAAAATTTTCGTTTAATGCGGCTTTCAAGCCCAACCCAAAACTCCAGTGAGGTTTGTCCTTCCCGTTTTTAAAATAGTTATAATAAATGTCCGCCGGAACGTTTTCTGTTGATATGGAATGATTCTGGGTGATTAGCCCCATGTCGGCAAAATAGATGGAAGCCAGGTAGAAATCTTGCTTAAATAGTTTTGTCCGCCACATTTTCCATCGCAGTTCCATGTTACTTAACACAAAACCATCGCCCACAACCCGGTTGCGATTGATTCCACGTAAGGACTTTGAACCTCCAAGTCCTTGTGAAGTGGCTGATGTTAATACGCTGGAGGCCATGTGTGGTAATAAGTAGAAAGGAATGTGTCCTGATAATTTATGTTGCCATCCCAGGCGATAGGCAAAAATGAGATTACGTTTTGGTGTTAAGGAAAAATATTGCCGGTGAAAAAGTGTTAAACGTGTGAATTGCTGTTTATGACTGGAAAAGAAGGTGGGCGTGTGTGTCAGAAACAACTCCGTCCAGATTCCTTTGGAGGCATTTACCTCACGATCACGCGTATCATAGGACAAACCTGCTTTGAGATAAGCCTGTCGTCCGCCATTCTTTTCCTTAGCTGAAATAATCGACCACTCCACATACTTGTCATATAAACCATCTATATCCGGTAATTTATCTTTATCATCTTTACGTTTGTTGAGCCGATTAATATCCACGGAGTGAATATTAAAATCAAAAAATACCAAACCCCCCATCCATTTAAAGGTGGAGCTTTGCCCAATAGGACCTTTGAAATTTGTTAATATTCTGAACATCTCCCGGTGGTGACGATAAAACACCCGGGAGACATAGTCTTCTGTCTGCTCATCTTCCCATGTGGCATTGTATTGGGTCTGGTAGCCGTTAAATCCATAAAAATCCATTGCTAAATCGCGAAACCAGGTGATGTCTGCGGTCGTTCTGATCTTCCCGGTAACTTTGGGAGAGTCATAATACAATCGAAGCAACGTGGAACCACCGGTATATTGGGATGCTTCCATGTATAAAGAGTGTTCATAATTTGGATAATCAGAGCCATCGCCGTACCAATATAAATTGACCAACCCACCGTATTGGAACCCCAGATCAGCATCGAATGAAATTGCCGGGAGCAAACCAAAGGTAAAGCCCTCCTTGCGATAGGTAGAATCTCTTTGAGCAAAAAGAGGATTAAAGCTAAAAAGTTGAAGGGTCAAGGCGATTAAAGCAATCCTTTTCATATGATATGTCGGTTTGCTTGTAAAGGTAGTAGGTTCGGAGGTAAAGAAAAAGGCTTGACGGGTATATTCGTCAAGCCTTATTACTACTGATATTAAGAGTACGGGACTTATTCTCTAGTTAATTTTTTCTTTCAATGATTTAAAGCCTTGACCCAAAATTTCATGGGTATCCATAATGGTCAGAAAAGCATCCGGATCAATTTGACTTATCATCGCTTCTAGTGTAGACAATTCACGTCGTGTAATAACTGTGAAAATGATACGTTTTTGTTCTCCGCTATACATCCCTTCGCCGCTTAAATAGGTGCCACCTCGATTGATGCTATTTAAAATGCGATCTTTAATTTCTTCGTGCTTATCAGATACAATGATCAGAGCGCGCTCATAGTTAATTCCATCCAGTGTAATATCAATCACTTTTCCGGTTACAAAAATAACGATCCATGAATAAAGTGGGATTTTCCAGTCTTTGAATACAATCAAACCCAACAAAACGATAATAGAGTCCACAATCACCAGGAACTGACCCACTGAAATTTTTGTGTATTTGTTACCAATCATGGCAATAATATCCGAACCTCCAGAGGTAGCTTTTGCTTTGAAAATTAATCCTAGCCCAAATCCGATGATAATGCCTCCAAACACGGAAGATAAAAGGAGGTCATTCTGTAGTCCTAATGGGTCACTTTCACCAATTATGGGAGTCAAAACAAAGTCCATGAATACAGTCGTTAAGACCATTCCGAGAACTGTTTTAAAGCCAAAATTTGGTCCTAATACTTTAATTCCCAAGAGAGTTAAGGGGATGTTTAGAATTATACCCACTGTACCAACTCCTATGGCCGGAAACAAATGGTGTGTAACAATTCCAATACCATATACCCCACCTGGTACAATATTATAAGGATTTATAAATAGTACGAATCCTGCTGCTAAAATAAATGCTCCCACTACTATGAGCAAGTAATCAAAGACAATGCGTTTGATGTTTTTTCCGTAAATTTGATTGGTCGTTTTCATAGTCTGCTTTTAAAGAAGGCGCAAAATTAGATTCTTTTTGTTTATAAAAAAGGAGAAATAACAAAAAGAGTCAAAAAAGTTAAAAAAATAACAAATCAACATTGTGTGTTGTATTTTGTACAGATATTTCAGTCTGTTTAAGAATGTTAATTGTAAGATTTATGGATAAGTTGAAAGTCAGTGTCGTTCAGCAAGATATAGTTTGGGAGGATACTTCTGGGAACCTTAAAAAATTGGATCTGTTATTGGAACGAGTTCCAGCCGATTGTGAGTTGGTTGTTTTACCCGAGATGTTTCATTGCGGATTTACCATGAGTCCTGAAAATGTAGCTGAGCAAGCAAATGGAATAGTTATGAAATGGATGGCTGCCAAAGCGGCCTGGATGAATGTGGCTATAATGGGAAGTGTCGTTCTGAGCACTGAAAATGGGTATCGCAATCGATTATATGTATTTCAGCCGGATGGATCGATTGTGACCTATGATAAAAGGCATCTCTTCCGGATGGGAGGAGAGCATGCACATTATGTGCAGGGAGAGGAGAGGGTGTCATTTAAGCTGAATGAGACGCGTATCAAGCCACTTATTTGTTATGATTTACGATTCCCGGTTTGGAGTCGGAATACGGATGATTATGACGTATTAGTATATGTAGCCAATTGGCCGGATTCCAGAAGAGATGTGTGGCAAACATTGCTAAAGGCTAGGGCCATTGAAAATCAGTGCTATGTCATTGGTGTGAATCGGGTGGGAAAGGATCAATCCAATCAATATGCCGGTGATTCAGTGGTGATTGGTCCCAAAGGTACTGCTATGCTTGAGTGTGAGCCCTATGAGGAATGCGTGGGGTCAATAGAATTAGACTTGAATGCTTTACATGCATTTAGACAAAAATTTCCCGTATGGCAGGATAGAGATGAATTTACAATTGGTTTATAGAGTGTCAGTTTGTCTTTTTAAGCGCATTACGTTGGTAGTGGGAATTACATGAGAATACGTAGTATAGACCTAAATCAAACAATGCCCTCAAGAATTGTTAGTAATCAATATGATATAAATTTTCACTATTCATCAGAAAGATTGGACTTTGTCTGAAATTATTATTATTTTGTATTCACGTTTAGTTTTCCGATAGAAATACAGACTTATTAAATAAATCATGAAAAATTACAAGGTAAAGGTTGAAGATGATAAAGTTAAATTCTTCAAGGAACTATTAAATAACCTTGATTTTGCAACTTTTGAAGAGCTGGAGGAAACGGTTGAACCACGTGTTTATCCGGGAGCCAGCTTTGAAATTCGGTCCAGAAAAGGAGATTCCAGATCAACCGTTCCTGAACAAACCGCTGCTCAGGCAGAAGAACGGAAAAGATCAGCTCAAAGTCGGGAGGATAGCTTAAAAGATGTGTTGAATAAAATTGAGAAAATGAGAAATCAAGGGCGAAAATAAGCGCCTAATTATATTGAAATAGAACGTTAAAAATAATAACCTGAGTTTTAACTCAGGTTTTTTATTGTGGTATAGTTTTTGTGAATGTTAAATGAAACTTAAAACCATGATCATGAAATCCTATAAATTAGTATTCCTTTTATTATTCTGTGGATTGATGTCTAATGTGAATCTTTGGGCTCTGAATGTATGGGGTTCTAGTGAAGATTCAATTCATTCTGTGGTGGAAAAGATGCCGCGGTTAAAAGGTGCAAAAAACAACTTGTCTGCCTTCTTTCTTAAAGAAATTGCCTATCCAACAGATGCCCGTTTGCAAGCGATTGAAGGGGATGTGTGGGTAAACTTTGTAGTCACAGCTGATGGAACCATTACAAATGTAGTTATTCACAAAAGTGTTAATCCATTGTTGGATGCGGCTGTTAAAGCATATGTGGAACAATCAGGTCCATGGAAACCAGGAACATTGAATAAACAGGAGGTAAATACGCAAATGTCCGTTCCTGTAAAGTTTCGATTATCTGAAAGCGACCGGATATTAGCCAATCAGTTAAAGACCTTTAATATGTTGGAAGAGCGTCCATTGTTCGTGATTGACAATGTGATCATTGAAGATTATGCCGTAATACATGATTATAATGTAGAGTCGGTTCGGGTCATTAAAGGGAAAAAAGCCATGGACTTATATGGTGAACGAGCTAAAAATGGCGTGGTAGTGGTTAAATCTAAGAAAGGAACACCCCCCATTCGATAATAGTTAATGAAGATTTAAATAATGGAATGATTGCGGTAATTCAGGCCGTTATCATTCCATCTTTATAAGCCGATACTGAGATGCTGATTATCGGTTATCTCTGAAATTTGTACTTTCAAATATTTTATCCGCTGAACTGGCTATAAAACCATTAAATAATTCGCCAGTAGGCAATGGGTAGCGCCGTGCAAATTCATAGTAGCAAGCTGGAATAAGATGTTCTTTATCAGTAAATTGAATAGGTACAATATCTGCTAATGTGCTGGATTGTTCCAGATATTGGGCCGGAGTTCCCTTTATTTCACCACCAGAAGTATTGAGCTGATAGTCATTGTTTTTCAGAAACTCATTTACGGCTTCTAACGAATCAAAACGCTCCAGGTAATTAGTATTTACGGTAAAGTGGTTAGCTCTAAATCCAAATACATAAAACCAGGCAGCATACTCAGATTCCTGTAGCAATTGTTCATAGATGGGATATTCCGGGGTGCCCCAGAAATTTCCTCCAAATAGTAAGCTTGTATCAAGGTTTATACTCGATTTTAGGATCTGGTAGAACTTATTTGTCAGTTTTTGAGATTGTTCAGATAGCTGGTCTACCATGAGTTGACTGATGAATATTTTTGGTGCCGATGGAATATTTGGTAGCTCGTAATGTTTTGCGGTCAGTTTTTTTTCCTCAAAACAATAATTTCCTTTTTCTTTGTAACCGTTTTCAATAAAGGGCTGGGCTAATTTATCAATACTGATCTCAGGAAAGTTCAATGTGCGAAATGCGATGTGATCATTGATTAATTCTTCCCCTGTATTTTCGAATAATTGGTGAATCTTTTTAACCGAAGGGTTCAAGTTTCGATATTCGGTAAACAGTTGGTCGAATAGTTCAGAAGGAAAACTCATAATTGAAATGTTTAAAATGGTTAAAAGGAACCTTTTTTAATGGGTTACTAATTGTAAGTTGATCATCCAATATGTCTTTAACAACTACTATAAAAACGTTGAGTTGTTAGATTTGTTCAGACGATTACTTATAAATTGATAGTGTTAAAAAACACGAAAGAAATAAGACCTTTTTTTTCTGTTTTGTAACATTTTATAAAAATGATAAAAGACATGTGATATATGCGAATTTCACAGTAAATTTGCACTGCAACGTTGAATTATAAACTTTTTTACTTTTTTTAAAGAAAATGGAATTCATTGAACAGCTTAAACAAAAGGCTAGAGGTAACAAAAAAAGAATTGTATTACCTGAAGGCTTGGAAGAGAGAACACTTCGTGCCGCCGACATTATTCTGGAAGAGGATTTTGCCGATGTTATTTTAATTGGTAATCCTGCCAAAGTCCAGGAAGAGGCGAGTCGTCTGGAGTTGAAGGCTATCTCCAAAGCTTGTGTGGTTGATCCGGAAAACCATGATAAAATGGAGGCTTATGCCGACATGATGGTGGAGATTCGTAAGAAAAAGGGATTAACTAAAGAAGATGCCTTATCGCTGATCAAAGATCCGTTGTATTTAGCTGTGATGATGATTAAGGCAGGTGATGCTGATGGTGAGGTAGCGGGTGCTGATAATGCAACGGGCGATGTTTTGCGTCCTGCGTTTCAATATGTGAAAACAGCACCTGGTATCAGTGTCGTTTCTGGGGCTTTCATCATGATCTTGAAAGATAAGAAATTTGGTGAAGATGGAATGATGGTGTTTGCTGATTGTGCTGTTCATCCAAATCCTACTGCTGAAGAATTGGCCGAAATTGCCGTTGCTACTGGACGTACAACACAGGCTCTTGCTGGTTTTGAACCACGGATTGCCATGTTGAGCTTCTCCACTAAAGGAAGTGCAAAGCATGAAATGGTAGATAAAGTGGTGAATGCTACAAGAATCGCCAAAGAAATGGCACCTGATTTGAAAATTGAAGGTGAAATTCAATCGGATGCGGCTATTATTCCTGAAATCGGGCAGAAAAAAGCACCCGGAAGTGACATCGCCGGATATGCCAATGTTTTGGTTTTCCCAACACTTGAAACTGGGAATATTGCCTATAAACTGGTTCAACGTATGGCAGGTGCCGAAGCAATCGGACCGGTGTTACAAGGTATGGCAGCTCCAATAAATGACTTGTCACGAGGATGTTCGGTTAGTGATATTGTTAATTTAGTAGCCATTACAGCCAATCAGGCTGGCGGATTATAATAATTTTTGAGCCGGCTTTTCCGGCTCTTTTGTTTTTTGGATTCTTCTGGTTAATATCCAAGAACCCAAGAAAAGTGCTCTGTTGAGAAGCAAACAATCAAAAGAAAGTAATACATTAAAACTAAACATAAATGGCTGAAATTCTTGTAGAACCCATCGAATCGTATGCGCTGAGTCAAAAGAAAAGGGTGAAAACCTTGTTTTCTAAAGTTGGTGTTGTTGGTTGCGGAAAAGAGGGGCAAAATATTGCCCGTATTGCCAGCTGGCATGGCATGGAAGTGGTCTTCATTGAATTAAGTGATGAAAAGATTGATAATGCCCTTGAGAATATTGGCAAGGAGCTGGATAGCCGCATTGAAGGATGGGGTTTGACGCTTAGCGAAAAAAGGGCAATCATGAGCCGTATTAAAGGTACGACTGATTACAATGATTTGGCCGAATGTGATTTTGTCATTGAAGCCATTCGTTCTGATGAGAAGACTGGGGAGCGAAGCATTGATGCCCGAAAAGAAGTATTTAAAAAGCTGGAAGCAGTTTTGGACCGTGAGGCTATTATTGCAACGAATGCGACTACGATTGTGATCACCGAATTAGCTTCGGAATTAAAATTTCGTGATCGCTGTGTCAGTTTGCACTTCTTTGTAACCTCTCCTGAGGCGCGTATTATTGAGGTTGTAAAAGGGTTATACACATCGGAAGCTGTTTATGAAAAAGTATGCACCTTTGTAAAGCTCATAAATCGGGATGTGATTCCGGTAGAAGAATCAGCTGGTTTAGTGAGTGTACGCCTGTATGTAACACTGTTGAATGAGGCCTGTGCCACATTAATGGAAGGTGTTGCATCCATGCAAAATATTGATAAAACCATGGAGGTTGGTTTAGGCATGCGCTTAGGCCCTTTCAAATCTGCCGATATAATTGGGTTGGAGAAAGTGGTGAAATGGATGGAGAATTTGCATGAAGAGTTTGGAAATCAAAAATTTGCCCCGTCTCCGTTAATCCGTCGGCTGGTACGTGCGAAACGCTATGGACGTCACGCTGGGGTCGGTTTTTACCGCTATGATCAGGAGGGCAATATTCATTTAGAGGATGAAGTAGTGCCTAAGTTCTAATTGGATCTGGTGAATTTCTTTTTACCATTTTAGTTAGTGCAAATTTGAATTAAATGACTGCACAAGAGTTGTGTGTGTCCATTGACATCGAAAAAAGAATAGAAATGAAAATATTAGTACTGAACTGCGGTAGTTCATCCATCAAATATCAATTATTCAACATGACCAATGAAGATTGGTCAGTTATGGCAGCAGGTGTTGTGGAAAAAATTGGCCTGAAAGGTTCTTTCCTGAAGCATCAGAAAACAGGCAATGAGAAAGTATTATTGGAAGGTGAGATTTTAGATCACCAATCCGGTATTGACTACATTGTTGGGGTTTTGGTAAGCGAACGTCACGGTTGTATTAAGAATTTGGAGGAAATTGATGCGGTAGGACATCGCGTGGTACACGGCGGTGAGGAATTCAATTCCAGTGTGTTTATTACCAACGAGGTAATTCGCAAAATGGAAGAGTGCATCGAATTGGCACCACTTCACAATCCACCGAACTTGAAAGGGATCGAAGCCATTAGCCAATTGTTACCAAGCGTACCTCAGGTTGGTGTATTTGATACGGCTTTTCATCAAACCATGCCGAAGAAAGCTTATATGTATGCCATCCCATCTTCCTTGTATAAGAAATATGGTATTCGTCGTTATGGTTTCCATGGTACCAGTCACCGTTATGTATCCGCTCGTGCATGTGAGATTTTAGGTGTAGATTATGGCACACAGCGAATTATTTCGTGTCACTTGGGTAATGGTGCTTCTATTGCGGCCATTAAAAATGGGGAATCAGTAGATACTTCCATGGGTTTTACTCCGCTAGAAGGTTTAGTCATGGGAACACGTGCTGGTGATTTGGATTTAGGGGCTGCTACTTACATCATGGACAAAGAGCTAATTGGAACACGCTCGGCCAGTACCTTGTTTAATAAGCACAGTGGAATGCTTGGATTAACAGGTATTTCATCGGATATGCGCGAAATTGAAAGTGCAGCCAAAGAGGGCAATAGCAGTGCACTGTTAGGACTTGAAATCTATGATTATCGCATTAAAAAATACATTGGTTCGTATGCAGCCGCCATGGGTGGTGTAGACATCCTGATTTTTACCGGTGGTATTGGTGAGAATGGTGATTCAACACGCTCAGGAGTTTGTCAAGAAATGGAATTCCTGGGGATTGATTTAGATGAATCATTAAACAAAGGATTGCGTGGCGAAGAAGCAGTTATCAGCAAAGCAGGTGCCCCTGTTAAAGTAATGGTGGTTCCTACAAATGAAGAGTTGGTGATTGCATTGGATACAAAAGCGATCGTGGAAGAACTTTCGAACCGTTAGTCAATATAGAGATTTATAATTAATTTCGATATGTTTAAAAAGCTCTCAGATCTTCAGGCTCTTATTGAGAAGAATAAGGTTAAGAAGAAGTTAGCCCTGGCAGTATCTCAGGATGATCACTCCTTAGATGCTGTACACAATGCATATCAAGCCGGGATAATTGAGCCGATATTAATCGGCTCCCGGCCTGAAACCGAAAAAATCATCGACGAAAAAGGCTATGATTTTAGCGGTGCTACTTTCATTCATGAAGTGGATCCTGCAAAGGCAGTGGAATTGGCGGTACGCATGGTACATGACCATAAAGCTGATATTTTGATGAAAGGTAAGGTGGCAACGCCGGTGTTGTTGAAAGGGGTATTGAATAAAGATTGGGGATTGCGAACCGGTAATTTACTGTCCCATTTTGCACTGTTTGAGGTGGATACCTATCACAAGCTGATAGCTGTCACCGATGTGGCAATGAACATTGCCCCTAACCTACAGGATAAAATTGGCATTATCAATAATTCGGTAGGTTACATGAATAAAATGGGAATCCCCAAACCAAAAGTAGCCGTATTAGGTGCCATTGAGATGGTAAATGAAAGCATGCAAGCAACTTTGGATGCCGCCTTACTGTCTAAAATGAATCAGCGCGATCAAATTAAAAACTGTTTAATTGACGGTCCATTGGCCTTTGATAATGCAGTTAGTTTTGAAAGTGCTAAGCACAAAGGTATCCGCAGTGAAGTTGCTGGCGATACTGATTTGTTGTTAATGCCCGATATTGAAGTAGGTAATGTACTTTATAAAACTTTGGTATTCTTTGCAAAAGCGAAAGTTGCCTCTGTGATATTAGGTGCATCCGCGCCAATCGTATTAACATCACGCAGTGATTCAGAAGAATCGAAGTACAATAGTATTTTATTAGCTGTTTTAGGATCCTAGCTAAATCCTATTCAGAGTTGTAATATTGAATTCATTCAATAAATAGAGAAATCCCATAAATGAACAAATGATGGATTGTTTTAAAATTTTAGTAATTAATCCTGGATCGACTTCAACAAAAATTGCTGTATACCAGGGCTGTGAGTCGATTTTCCTGAAAACATTAAGACACTCAGCTGAGCAAATGGCTCAATTTGAGGACATTGCCAGTCAGTTTTCTTTCAGAAAAGAAGTGATTTTGAACGAGTTAGTTCAAGCAGATATTGATATTCAAGATTTCGATGCAATTGTTGGTCGCGGAGGAATGGTAAAACCTATCGAATCTGGTGTTTACGAAATGAATGCAGCATTAACGGCTGATCTGAAAAAAGGTGTTTTAGGCCAACATGCCAGTAACCTGGGTGGTTTAATTGCTGATGATATTGCTAAGAATATCCCAAATGCACGTGCATTTATTGCCGATCCTGTTGTAGTGGATGAGCTGCAAGATGTTGCCCGTATTACAGGGCATCCGGATATGCCACGTCGTTCTATTTTCCATGCGCTGAACCAAAAAGCAGTAGCAAAGAACTATGCTAAAGAAATCGAGCGTAAATACGAAGATATAAATGTGATCGTCGCTCACCTGGGGGGTGGTATTTCCGTAGGAGCACACCTGAAAGGGCGTATTATCGATGTCAATAATGCATTAGATGGTTATGGTCCATTTTCACCAGAGCGTGCTGGTACATTGCCAACAGGCGCATTGATAGATGCCTGTTACAGTGGAAAATACTCTTACGAAGAAATGCGTAAGATTGTAAATGGTAAAGGTGGTATGGTAGCTCACTTGGGCACTAATCAGGCCCATGAAGTTGAGAAAAAAGCTTTGGAGGGAGATCCTCACAATTTGCTAATTTTAAATGCTATGGCATATCAGATTGGAAAAACAATCGGCGGATGTGCTGCAGTATTGAAAGGTGAGATTGATGGTATCATCATTACTGGTGGTATTGCTCACGATAAAACGGTTTGTGCCTACATCAAGGATATGGTGGGATGGATTGCTCCATTCAAAGTTTATCCAGGTGAAGATGAAATGAAAGCACTGGCTGAAAATGGATTAGCTGTTTTGAGTGGAGAAGCCACTTGTAAAATATACGAATAGATACGATAATACTCATACTATAAAAAATGCCACAGGAATTATCTGTGGCATTTTTTTTTTATCTTTCGCTAAACGGAATTGCTTTATATGGATGGAATAAGCGCTTATCATTTATTAATTGGTGCTGCTACTATAATAATAGCTTCATATCTTTTTAACTTTGTTGCCCGAAAAACCAATGTTCCCAGTGTTATTCTCTTGATAGCGTCTGGTTATTTGGTCAAGGAGCTGGCTGGTATCTCTTTCCAGGAGGAGGAATGGTTTCTGCCATTGGAGATATTGGGTATAGTGGGTTTGATTTTAATTGTCTTAGAGGCGGCACTTGACCTGGAACTGAGGCGGAAAAAATACAGGCTGATTGCCCAATCTTCAGTCATTGCTCTTCTTTCGTTATTTTTTAATACTTTTTTCCTGGCTTTAGGAATCCAGTATTTCATTGGTAATCTGGATTGGTTAACTGCGGTTTTATATGCCATCCCTTTATCCATAACGAGCAGTGCTATTGTAATACCAAGTATAAGTGGATTAGAGCATGATAAACGGGAATTTCTCATCTATGAAAGTACCATTTCTGACATTTTAGGGATCATGTTTTTTTACCTTTTGGTCGAGAATTTAGATACTCAAGGAGCCACTATGATCGGTCTGAATGTGATTACCAATATTGGAGGCACTTTGCTGTTAAGCGTTGCATTATCTTATACGATGATTTTTGTATTTCAAAAAATACGGTCGGACGTAAAAATGTTTCTTTTTTTTGCAGTACTGATTCTCTTTTATGCCATTGGGAAAATATTTCATTTATCATCTTTATTGATGATTTTGGTTTTTGGTTTAGTATTAGAGAATCGCTTGCTTTTTTTCAGGGGAATATTGCGAAAGTATTTGCTTGAGGACAAGGTGAGTAGCGATTTGAAAGATTTTAAGCTTTTAACGCGCGAGAGTTCCTTTGTGGTGCGTACTTTTTTCTTTTTCATCCTGGGATTATCTATTACTTTGGCTGGCGTATTTACACCACAAATACTCTGGCTAACGCTCTATTTTCTGGTTGGACTATTTGGTTTTCGGTGGATAATATTTAAGCTTGTATTCCGAAAAAATTATTTCCCGCAGTTTTTTATTGCTCCCAGGGGTTTGATTTCCATATTGTTGTTTTTTGCTATACCAATAGAGTTTAGAGTAAATGAATTCGAGTTAGGGATACTTTTGCTTTCCATTGTAACCACCAGTCTTTTTATGGCGTGGGCATTGGTTCATGATAAAATGGGACGGATAGGACGCTTAAAGAGATACGTTACGGTCCGGCACGCGATGGAAAAAGGGAAAAAGCTTGTAGTACGCCATTCAAAAAAAAGTGAGTATTTTGAGCAACAATAAAAATATGAAGGTGGCCGATTTTTAAAAGATAGCTATACCTTTAATTGAACAAGTTGTGATATGACATATGTAGGAACAAATTTCAGTAATAAAGTCAGGATTGAATTTCTGCTGATTGTTTTACTAATTTTTATTGGTATTAATGCAAGTGCTCAGCTTCAGTCGCCTGGAAATCCAAGTAATATTTCAGGAAGCATTGAAGTGTATTCATTGCCAGACCTGCCCAAAGCCATGCCAAGTTTATCACCATCGGTTTCTGAGTCCGATAAAATTCCGTTGCGCTTTGCACATCCATTTTTCGTGAACCTGACACCTCAAAATTCAGGTTCCTGGGAGGATTGCAGCGGAGGAAAATCCATATGGCGCTTAGCTATTAAATCAGAAGGAGCCAAAAGTCTTAATCTTATATTTGATCATTTTAAATTAATGGAGGGTGCTAAGCTCTTTATTTATAACGTTAAAAAGACTCAGGTATTGGGCGCTTTTACATCTGATAATAACAAGCCATCTGGATTATTTGCCATTGCTCCTGTAACTGGAGATGAAATCATCGTTGAATTACAAAGTAAAACGCGAAATAAAGAGGAGCATGAATTAACAATTAGTGCGATCAATCATGATTTTTTAGGCGTAAATGAAATTGTTAAAAGTGGGCGTTTGAAATTGAGTGGGAGTTGCAATGTGGATATTGCCTGTGAAGGATTGAAATATGATCAGGAGAGGAGAGCAGTATGTAAATTAATTATTGATGGAACCGAATTGTGTTCCGGAACAATGGTTAATAATACCAACAATGATGGCAAGCCATATCTATTGACCGCTGCTCATTGTTTTCATTGGGCAAGAGATCGCGAAAATGTGGTTTTTTTGTTTAATTATGAAAAAAATGAATGCAATGGTTCGACGATAAGCCAGATGAATCAAACCACCTCAGGAGCTACAATGCTGGCAATAGCAGATACTTTAGATTTTGCTTTATTGGAGATGCAGGAGTACCCGCCGGCTAGCTATCAGCCTTATTGGGCCGGCTGGGACCGCAGTACGACCATTACAGGCCCAGTTTATAGCATTCACCATCCCTCAGGAGATGTAAAAAAAATCGCCATCGACAATGAGTCACCCCTTGCCATCACCAGTAATTTGACGACGGTGGATCGTAAGCCATTTGTAAAAGATGCGCATTGGCTCATCCAAAGATGGGAAAAAGGCACTACTGAAGGTGGTTCCTCTGGTTGTGGGTTGTTCAGTTCAAATGGTTTACTAATTGGAAGCCTATCTGGTGGTGAGGCCACCTGCTCTAATCCGGTGAACGATCAATTTGCAAGGTTTAATAAATATTGGGATCATCTAGAGCGTGATGATGGGCAGGTGGCACACTGGTTAGACCCGAATAGTACCGGCATATTGGCAATTGGTGGAAGTGATTATTACGAAAATATTAATATAGAACGTATTTCTCACATTGACGGTAACTCAAAAGTCATCCTAAAGTATGCAGAGAACTTTAACGGCTCTTGGTCGGGGCATAATGGTAAGGGATTTGATGCCTATTCACAATTTTTTTACGAAATGCAATTTGCTAATATTCACGGTGTTTATCTTTTTCCTGGAAAATCGACACCTGCATCAAATCAAACTATTAATCTTAAGTTTTGGGATGGAAAGTCAGGCTTGCCAGATCGCCTTTTAGCTGAAAAGAATAATATTAGTATTGGTTCGTTAGAGTCAGGTAAAGAAAAGCTATTTACATTCTATCCACCGGTTACAATTGAAGGAAGCTTTTTTGTAGGTGTGGAGCTGATGTATGATGGTGCTCCTGTAGATACTTTTGCCCTCTATAACATTGTACCTAAAGAGGGGGGGCACCGTTTAAACCGAGCTTATATTCGCGATAAAGGCGAGTGGAAGATGTTTAACGATCTCCATCCGTCGGGTGATAATGGAATGTTTTGGATAGATGTCCTGGCCAGCGACATCGAATATACGGTTAATGTTAAAGAGCAAATTTGGGAGCCTGATAATGTTACCATTACACCTAATCCAATTCGGAATAATCACTTTACTTATAGTACAATAATTCCTGATATCGAGCTGATCTCGTTGATTAATCTCAACGGACAGGTTGTTTACTCCTCAGTTGTCACAACTAAAAATGAAGTTAATTTGCCTAGCCTACCTGCTGGAATGTATATCGTTGCCTTTCAAAAAGGAGAGCAGGTAATTCGTAAAAAGGTATTGTTTCTGCCCAATTAAAGAGCAGCATTAAAATAAATGAAGCCTCTATTCCACATTAGGGATTAGAGGCTTTTTTGTGCGCTAATTAAAGTTGGAATTAATCCATCACTTTTAAATTGTCCAGGCAAAAATAGGAGAGGGATAAATTATTATCTGTCAACTCTTTTGATGATAAAATCTCAAAGGATAGAGAATTTACAGGACCTAATTCTTCCAAATTAATGGTTGTCCATTTGGATTGCACAAAACGTTTTTCCTTCTCTTTTTCACTAAATTGATAATTAGCGAGATAGTGTTCGATAAAATTGGTTTTTAAACCGCCTGCGTCATATCCGTGGATGACTAATTTAAGATAGTCAGTATCCTTTTTCCGGTCAAACAGATTCTCTGTATACATGCGGTAATAGGCCTCGTAGGTGTTATTGACATCAATTGATTTAATACGATGACCAGATGCTTTATTATCTGTTAATAGAATTCTTAAATCGACGTTATCGACATGCTTATAGACTGAAAATATTTTAGAAGTATCATTTTCATTCATGGATTGTGGACAATACTGACTTGTTTCTTTATCTTTTCCAGGATACTTAGCGACCTTGCTCATCGCAAATCCCTGCCAGTCTGTTTTTTCATTAGAATTAGCTTTAATTGGAAATTGTACATACTTAAAATCAAATGGCCCTTCTTTGGAATATTCTTTTTTTTCGTCGAACAGAAAGTCTTCAAAATTAACGATGTCATATACATTAATTTGAACACTTACCCTATCACTGGCTGTAGGATTTGTTACTGAAAAGGTAAAATTGTAAGAACCATAGGTGCTATCTTTAAATTCAAGGTCTTTTTCCTTTAGAATGATTTCCTTACGTTTTGTATATACCCATTCATGATTGGATTCATAATCATATGTAATTTTGGGGATAATTGTTAACGTATTCGATCGATCCATATCAAATATCCCATCTTCATTGTCAAGAAAAATTTGTGGGGGTGGGAGTACTTTTTCTTCAAAATTACACGAGGAAAAAATAAAGTTGAAAAATACACTTATAAAGAAAAGTAATCTCATTATCAGTTAAATTTAAAGTAATGGTCTAAAAAGCCGGGAATTTGTTCTGCCCCAATGCGCTTGGCCAGTATTTTTTTAGCGCTATCTAAAATGTAAACCACTGGTGTACTATAAATGTCATAGTTATTTCTAAAATTTGTGCGATTGTAGGGATCGTAGACATTAATCCACTCTTCAAGTGCATGCTCACTAATAAATTCTTTCCAGGGATCAATGTCTACATGAGTATAAACGGCAACAATTTTGATCCCTTTATCTGCATATTTGTCCCAAACTTCTTCTTTGAGTTTAGGTACTTCTTTCTTGCAATGGCCGCAATCGGGTTCCCAGAAGATCAAGATAGTCAATGGCGCATGAATTTCACTTAATCGATAAAACTCTCCTGTATAAGATGGCATCTTAAAATCAGGTGCTACATTGCCTAATAAATTTGGCTTTAATTTGATAACACGCTCCTCTAGCTTACTTAAAAAAGTAGAATCAGCCCAAGTAGCTTTACCGGACAAATAATAAGTTTCACCCAAATTCACCATCATCGCATCCATTCCCATTACCTTGCTGTCATTGGCCATGTTGAATAAATATTGAACCAGGTACTTATACATATCTTCATTGGGTTCAGATTTGGCAATTACTTTATGCGCTTCTTTTGATAAGGTGTCTGGTATCTGAACCAAGGTTTGAGTAAAAAAACGCTCTAATTTGTCAGTAAAAAAGGGTGTTCTCAATAACCGTTCATCTGTTAAATCGATGTTGTCAAAGTAATGATCTTTGTAGTATTGATATCGCTTACGTTGGATTACAGAATCCGGGTTTTGACTGCCTGCCGGAGCTTCAAACATGGGTACTTCTACTTCTTGAAGTGCTTTTAAGAAAGCGGCTAAAAAAGTATTGGGATGCTTTGCATAAATAGTGGACCAAAATGTCTCTACCTCTTTTGATAACTTCAGTAATTCCTGTCGGTACTTTTCAGTCTTAGTTTTGTCATCCTTTGAGGCTTGCATTTTCTCTTGAATCACTTTTGCTTCCTTTTGCTTTTCCGATAAAAACCGCTGATAGTCCAAAAATGATTGTGATTCTGAGCTCCCGGTAATTTTTAGATGTTGAACAAAATCTGTTGGAGGTGTGGTAATGTCAAATATTTGATCCTCACCAATCAATAAATCAAAATAGCTTTTGTCGGGTAAATACACGACATACACACCTTGTTTTAACGGTTCATCCCCCTTAAAAACATATGTGTTTGAATGGGCTGTTGCGTAAGCTGTATCCTGGACAAAAATTTGTTTGTTGAAATAATACCCTAAAATGAGTGACGTATCTTTTAATCCTTCAACAGTCACCTTAATTTGATGGGATTGAGCAAAGCTTGCATTTACAAACAGAGTAAAAGAAAATATAAACAAGAGGCTTAAACGTAATTTCATATCATTTCGTCTTTATACATTTCTAATATTGTTTTTGGTACCATAGTATCCTCACCTTAAGGATAGTATAATCTTTTTCTGAAGCGTGTTTGAGGCCTATCTAATACGTTGTTTTTGATAATTGATTCGTAGTTTTCGAAAAATAGCCAATTTTATAGAAGTCGTACACTAAAATGCTAGGTTTCAATGATGTTAGATTCTTTTCCATATTTTTTTGCATCAAATCAAAAAATAGAGCCAGCAAATTTACGAGTTTAAATTGATGGACAAGGTTGAAATATCTAAGCAGCGTAATTCTTTTTCGCATCAAACTGGTATTCTTGTCTCTGGCATATATGTAAGCTAGTGATTCAAGACGTTGCTGGGTTTTTAACAAAAAATCAGCATTGGTTTCAAGCCCTATGTGTATAACGGGATTATCAATGTGATGAATAGTTATGTTTTTTTCTTCCATTCTTATTCCCATCATAGTATCCTCGTGACCTGATCTCTTAATTTCTTCGTCGAAGGTGATTTTTTCGAAAAAAGATCTTTTAACAAGAAAGTTATTGGACATAAAGCTCTTGTTTGGAACTTTTAAACGTTGAGACGCATTATAGTCCTCACGGTTTTTACCAACAGCCCAGCGCAATGAATATTCAAAGGAAGGTAGTTTCTCCGGATGAATACGACCGCCGCATGTAATTACATGCTGATTTAATATGGCCAGGTAATTTCTCAGGTAATGATTGCCAATATCTGAATCACTATCAATAAAAAGAAGATTGTCATATCGGGCTACTTTGACCATTTGATTTCGAATGGCAGCACATCCTTTATTTATTTCAGACTCATAATAGATGACATTGGGTAATTGTTCAATGCTGCGATTCTTATTTTTAATGGTTAGATCTGATCCATCATCAAAAACCAATATTTCAATTTTTATATTTTCCTGAATCGATTGAGTAGTCAATTTCTTGACCAGATCAATCACAACGACATTATAAACAGGAGTACAGATTGAAATCATTTGGTTCTAAAGATTTTTTGTACTATTACTTAACCATTCTTTTTCCTCAGCACTCAAACCTCCTTCTAGTGCCCTAAATACTTCCTGATGATAGGTATTTAACCACTTTTTTTCGAAAGACGTCAACAATTTTTCATCTATCGCATTAATATCAATGGGACACAGCGTAAGAGTTTCAAATTTCAGGAAATCTCCAAACGCTGTTTGCTGGTCTTTAACGGTTAAGATTAAGTTTTCAATGCGGATGCCATGCTTACCAGACCGGTAAAGGCCGGGTTCATTGGAAGTGATCATGCCTTCTTCAATGACAACTCCATTATCTTGGGGACGGATGCTTTGGGGCCCCTCATGTACGTTAAGAAAATAACCGATACCATGGCCTGTTCCATGTCCATAATTCAAGCCTTCATTCCAAAGGGCCTGTCGGGCTAAGATGTCCAAATGGACCCCGCGCGTTCCATGGGGAAATTTCGCGGTGGCCAGTCCAATATGTCCTTTCAAAACAAGCGTGAAATCCTGTTTTTCTTCGTCAGTCAATGGCCCTAAGGCGATGGTTCTGGTAATATCTGTCGTTCCTTCGAAATATTGACCACCTGAATCAATCAAAAACAAGCCTTTAGGTTGGAGAGGAAGGGCGGATGCTTCTGAAACAGCATAATGAGGAAGTGCTCCATTGGGCCCATATCCACTGATGGCATTAAAGGAATCACCTTTATAACCTTCTTGTTTTTCTCGAAACTCTCTCAATTTGTGAGTTACTGATAATTCTGTCAACTGGCTTTGGTCAACCGCTTTTGATAACCAATGCAAAAATTTCACCATTGCAATGCCATCTTTCACCATCACTTTTCTAAAGTTGTTGACTTCGGTCTCATTCTTTTGACCTTTTAACCTTGTAATGATACCGGTTTTTTCTACTTTGGTGCTTTGTGACGGCAGGAAGTTATAGATGATACTATTGGTTCGCAGGGGATCAATATAAACCTTGGAAAGTGTTGGAATATCTTTTAAGTAGTCATAGAAATCATCATACAGAAAAACTTTAACGTTTTCCTTGGCTAATTGCTTGCCAATAGCCGCCGTTAACTTATGAGGATCAACAAACAGATTCACATTATTTTGCGAAATAACCAGGTAGGCATGAAAGACCGGATTGAAATCCACGTCTGAGCCTCTTAAATTCAAAATCCAGGCGATTTCATCCAAAGCCCCCACGACATAATGGGTGGCCTCATTCTTTTTCATCTCCTTACGTACTAAGGCCGTTTTTTCACTTCTTGAAAGCCCGGCATAGTCCGTAGAAAGCTCAAATATCTCATCCTCTGGAACAGGCATGCGACCTTCCCAAACATCCTCTTCAATAAATAGTTTTATATCCAAACGGATATCTGCTTTCTTCAATTTGGCAGATAGGTTACGGTATTCATCCAATGACAGGGTTTTTCCATTGACACCAGTCACACTACCAGGAGAGAGCTTGGAAATAAGCCAATCCTTATAATCAGGAGTGCCGGGCTCTCCCATACGGTACAAGTCAATACCCGAATCCTTCAGTTCTTGTTCGGCCTGCAAAAAATAGCGGGAGTCCGTCCATAACCCAGCTTCTTCGCCAGTGATGACAATTGTTCCGGCTGATCCTGTAAAACCGGACATGTATTCTCTGAATTTCCAATGTTCAGCCAAATATTCACTTAAATGGGGATCGGCTCCCGTTATAACATATGCATCAACAGCTAAACTAGCTAATGTGCTTCTGAGCTTAAATAAACGATCGGATGCTGACATATTAATACGTTTGAAAGATTAATTCTGAACTATTACTAAATACGACAATCTGAGCGGAGGCTTCCGGAGAAGGTCCCACTTTCCCAGAAAAAGAGATTTTCTCCTCTTCCTTGATCAATTGCAGTTGGTTTTTTTGAGGATGGGAAAATTGTCCATCAGTCACTTCACCATTTAAAAGGTATGTAAGGTTAAAGGGAAGACCAATCGTTGTATGCGTAGATTGGTTGCCAATGGAGAGGCGTTGCAACTGATCATTCGCCTTCAATGCAAGGTGGCCTTGCTTAATTTCAAAAAAACCATAGTGTGCCAAGCCATTTACCTTGGCCAATACTTGTATGCCCTTTAATGACAAGCTATCCACCTGATTAATGGTAATTCGATCGGTCGTCGATTGCAGCTGAATGGATTGGCAGTTATCAAGGTCTAAAAGAGAATACTCTGTTTGTCCTTTAAAGGTGGAGATGTTGTGCAGTGACAATGTGGAATTGGATAGTAACGGTACCAGATCACCGGCCCCTTCGATTTTGCCTTCCACAAATCTTAATTTCAGTTGATGCTTAATGCTTTCAGGCGCACCCAATTGAGTGAGGTGTAAGGTTCCATATTCCTGGTTAAGATTAAGTTGGCCATTTATTTCGTGGATAACAATGTTTCCAATGCTATTGGTCAGGTCCAGATTCATGTACTTAGGGGCATGGATCGTATAACTGATCGAAAACGGATAATTGGAGAAGAACTCTTCATCAAATTGCGTGCGAAATAAAAGTTGGTCTCCCAGGTTTGCTCTTTGAATGGAAATAAAATCCAACACTTCATCCGCCGCATTGGGACCGGGTGAATTGACATTGATTAATGTCTCCACCGCGATGGTGTCGCGATCCCAGCCAATGATGGAAATGCTACCATGTTTGTTAGTAATCTTAAGTGTTTTAATAGCCTGTGCCGCAATCTCAAGATCCTCTTTACGTCCAAAACCGGATTCTTCATCGGTTTGAGCAAGTAAGTTGGTTAATGCTGCTGTAAACACCAAAATACTTGCTATTGTATTGATAAATAATTGTCTATTCATATTTAAAGTTGGTTAACGAGGCTAAATTAACGAAAATAGAACGGCTTTTAAAATCTAAACTGTACTAATAGTGGGCGATGAACTGTTTTGAGTTAGGATAAATGTACTATTTTTGCGCTCTAATTTTATTAAATCTAAATAACGATAGGATGTTGAAGCACAATTTGAATCTAAATACAATGATTTGTTTTAAGCGTTGGATGAGGCAATCTCTGGCCTTGTTCATAAGCATGCATGCACCTTTGAAAATTGGAACTCTTTTAGCTGCCTATGTCGGAGTATGGGGAGTTCAGCAAGCAAAAGCTCAGACGGACACGGCAAGTGTAACCAAAAAAATCAATATTGAAGAAGTCCAGGTATCGGCCCGTCGGGCACCCGCTTTGTACTCTGAAGTAGGGCGGGTCATACACGTTATTCCACGCAGAGAGATTGAAGCCTTACCAGTGACCAGTGTTCAGGATCTGCTGAATTACCTGGTCAATGTGGATGTCAGACAGCGGGGTGCCAATGGTGTGCAGGCAGATATCAGCATGCGGGGTGGTTCCTTTGATCAGGTGATGATTCTGTTGAATGGCGTTAATGTAACCGATCCGCAATCTGGTCATCTGAATTTAAATTTACCGGTAGATTTACAAAGTATTGAACGCATCGAAGTGTTGGAAGGACCTGGAGCGCGCATTTATGGGCCCAATGCCTTTAGCGGTGCAATCAACTTCATTACCGGAAGTAAAACAGTGAATAATATTTCAGGATCTGTATCGGCAGGTGAGCACGGCCTGCTAAACGGATCTGTAAATAATACATTGAATGCCGGTAATTATCGGAATTATGTGGCAGCCAGTTATGGGAAAAGTGACGGATACACGCGTAATTCGGATTATGAAACCCTCAATTTGTTTTACCAGGGCCAATTGAATTTTGACAACGAGCAATTATCCTTACAAATAGGGCATACCGATAAAAGTTTTGGCGCCAATACCTTTTATTCGCCGTTATACCCCGATCAGTACGGGCAAAACAGAACAACCTTTGCGGCGGTAAAAATGAGTTCCGGTACGAAAGTCCGCATTACACCCTCGATTTATTGGCGCCGTCACCACGATCGCTTTGAGCTTTTCAGGGAAGATGGTAGTTATTACAGTAAAAATATTGAAGGACATTTTGTGAGAGGTACGGAAACTGCAGGCTTTTTCGTAGATGGTACTTTCTATCCATATCAAGGTCATAATTATCACTTAACCGATGTGTATGGCAGTAATCTAAACATGGTAATTCCGTGGGCAGCCGGTAATACTTCCATTGGAGGCGAATTGAAAAGCGAGAATGTGTGGAGTAATAAGCTGGGGAATGACATGTTGGAATCCAAACCGGTTCCCGGTGAGGATGCTGAGTTTACAAAACATTACGGACGATCCAATGCGTCGCTATTTGTGGAACACACCTACAGCTACGATCGCTTATCCGTATCAGGCGGGATTTTAATGAATGCTAATTCAGGCTTAGATTGGAAGTACGATTTTTTTCCGGGGTTTGATGTGAGTTATCGCCTTTCGGGTGGATGGCAGATGTATGGATCGCTGAACAAATCACTGCGCATGCCTACATTTACCGATCTTTTTTACAGCAGTCCAACGGACGTGGGCAACGTACATCTTCGGCCGGAGGAGGCCACTTCCTACGAGGGGGGCTTTAAGTTAAGAAGCGGTGCGTTCGCAGGTCAGGGCGGTGGTTTTTATCGCCATGGTAAGGATCTGATTGATTGGGGAAAGTATGAAGGGGAAACCCGAAATAAAGCCCGTAACCTAGGGAATGTAAATACCTGGGGTATTGAAGCGCAGTTGAAGGTGGATATGCGGCGTTTAATCCACCCTGAATGTTTCATATATTCCATTGAAGCCAGTTATGCCTGGTTGGATCAGGACCACAAGAGCATTCCCGGTTATGAGTCCAAATACATCCTGGACTACTTAAAGCACAAAGCGAATCTTAGGGTGCACCATGATCTTGTTGCAAAGTTGCAGATGACCTGGAATGTATTGTATCAAGACAGAAATGGGACGTTTGAATCGTATTTGGGAAAGGATGTAGATGGAAAGCACAGTTTTGCTACCGTGGCGTATGATTCGTTTGTTACCGTGGATACAAAGCTTTCCTGGGTAGAAAAGAAATTTAGAATCTATGTGGAAGCCACTAATTTGTTGGATGAAAACTATCAGGACTTAGGAAATTTAACTCAGCCTGGCCGCTGGATCAAAGCAGGCGTTCAATTTTCACTTGATTTATAGTTCTGTTTCATGCATACATCTGTTAACGCTGATTGGTGAATAATTTGTGCTTACCAGTTATCGGTAATTGTAAAATCATCACCGGGGAACATTAACGAACCTCCTGTTAACGTTTACAGCTCATCGGTTAACGTTAACGAGTGACTGGGATAAGTTTCCCGGTCACTCGTTTGTGAAAAAGGGTGCTATTTTAGCATTTAGTTGTGTCCGAATATCCTTAAAATTCACCCGAAAACGCAAATCACTCATCGGTATAAGTTTCCCGCTCATCCGTATACGTTAACCGCTGACATTTTAACGTTAACGAGAAAGTTGTATGCATTAAAAAGTCTGGTGTTAATGCATGCCAGTCAGTCTGTTGCTCAAATGGAGAATCGCCTTAGGGTCCCAGTGGCGGCATCAATTATAATGAAACATTAAACAATTGATGTAGATTCTATTTCTTCCGCCAAATTTGCATTTCACATCTTTTACAATCAAATTTTAATTGATACTCATCCTTATCATTATAAAGGGAAATCGGAAGTTTCGATCTATACTCCGGATGATCTTTTAAACACTTATCTGCCATAAACAACAAGCAATGTTTGGTGGTCATCACCTGATCGGAGGGACGTTGACTGCTCTTTTCAAAGCCCCATTCCATTTGAGTCACACCATGACGCTCATAGAACTGTTTGGCTTTTTGGTTGATAATGTTGCCACTGTAATCCATTGTTTTTGATGGAAACGGAACCGCATTGGGGACAAATGTCACATCGGCCGGGCGAAAGGATTGTATTCTGCGTGCCGAGTGCCGCTCCACCAATTCACGACGCAATGCATTGAGTCCGGCTGCCGGAAAAAACCAATCCTGATTAAAGTGAATATCCACTTTTTGAGGATGAAAAGGGGTGTTGCCCAATTTAGAAAGCTGCTTCTTTATTTGAATAAAAGCAACCTCTGCATTGGTAGCTGGGGAGGGGTTTAAGCTACTATCGCTATAATCGGTATGAATGTGATCATCATCCCACATCTCAACCGGAAATTGGTGATCCTTCTCAATCAGGTTAATATTGACATTAATTTTACGCTGCGTCTGATCCTTTTTGATTGCATTCTGAAACGCCATGTCGAAGTTTCGGAAGAGTGTGGCCCCCGGGTAAAGGGAGTGCATCTGATTGGGATAAATCTTATTGCCTTCCACTCTGTTCACGCCGATGCCGGCGAGTTCCTTTTTCTTAGTGAAATAACAAAGACCATCGCCGTTTTTGAGCGGACGGCTTGTTTGAATGGTAAAGTGCTCTTTTTCTACAGTAATCACTTTGCCGATTTTTTCTCCCAATGATTTTGGAGTGTCGATGGACCAAATGCCCTTTTCACGACCATTGACAAAGTAACCGGTAAATCCGCGGTTAAAACTTTTCTCCGGATTCGGTGATAAGGCTACCTGAATATACCCGGAAGAGTCTTTTATAAGGTCGTTGCGGCGATTGATAATGCTGTCCAACAGCCCCCGATAGTGCATGGTAACGTTAGCCACGTAATCCTCATCCTTCAAACGCCCTTCAATTTTAAAAGAGGTCACACCGGCGTCGATAAGACTTTCCAGGTGATCAGACAGATTCAAATCTTTCAAGGATAAAAGATGCTTATCCCGGTAAAGCACCTCACCAGTACTATCCTTCAGTGAATATTTGAGGCGACAGGGTTGGCCGCATTCACCCCGGTTGGCACTTCTGTTGTTGATGGCCGCGCTCATGTAACATTGTCCGCTGTAGCACACACATAGAGCACCATGAATAAAATATTCCAGCCTGACCTTCGATTGGGCGCGTATGCTTTTTATTTGATCCAGCGATAACTCTCGTGCCAAAACGACTTGCTCAAAGCCGACGTCCTCCAGAAATTTTACTTTTTCGGGATCCCGGTTATCGGTTTGGGTACTGGCATGAATGGCCATGGGAGGGAGTTGGGTTTCCAGTAGTCCCATGTCTTGAATAATCACGGCATCAGCCCCTAGCTCATAGTAGTTATGAATTAATTTGTTGGCCTCCTCCAGTTCGTGATCAAAAAGTAAGGTATTTAAGGTGATATAGACCTTGGCTTTAAATAAATGGGCATACGCAATTAATTGGCCGATATCCTCCAGAGAATTACCTGCCATTTTACGCGCTCCAAAACCCGGACCACCAATATATACGGCATCCGCACCATGATCGATAGCGACTTTCCCGCATTTCAAATTCTTGGCCGGAGCTAATAATTCAATACCCGTTTTGTGGTGATCCATAATTTTATCGTGCTTTAAAAAAGTGTTTTTGTTACTGTTAGGCGACACCCGCCAAAATGATATCCGTTTATTACAAATTAATTTCTATTTTTGTTTGGATTCATAGGGTATTGCCCTGCAAAAATAGCACAAATATCCGACCCCTGACATATGGAGTATTTTGATGTAGTTTTAGTTTTTTTGGTGATTGCCTTTATTCTCATTTCCTTGTATAAGGAATTGATGGGGGCTGCCTTTACTTTCTTCATTGCCGTTATGGTGTTGGGAGTAGGTGGTATATTAACGCCCAAAGAAATCTTGTCAGGCTTTGCCAATGAACAAATTGCTGTGATTATCATGCTTTTATTGTTGGGTGATGCCATTCGCCAGACATCGGTAATTGAGATTTTCTTTGCACGCATATTTCCACGCTCGTCATCCTATAAAGGATTTTTAGCCCGCATGATGTTATGGGTGGGTGGATTCTCTGCTTTTCTCAATAACACACCTCTGGTGGCGGTGATGATGCCTTATGTGCATCAATGGAGCAAGCGCAATAACATTTCACCCTCCAAACTGCTAATACCGCTGTCCTATGCAGCTATTTTAGGCGGCTGTGTGACCTTAATCGGAACTTCGACTAATTTAATTGTTAACGGTATGGTAGTGGATCAAACCATCATACCCAATATGAAACCCCTGGAAATGTTTGATTTCTTTTGGGTAGGATTTCCGTTGTTGGTCATTGGTTTCGCGTACCTTTATTTTTTTAGTTATAGATTGTTGCCCGACCGTAAGTCAGCCATGGATAATTTCACCGATTGTGATCGAAAATACCTGGTAGAAGCTGAAATACGTAAAAATTCAAACCTCATAGGGCTCTCGCTGAAAGAAGCGGATTTGAAGAGCTCGCATGGCTTGTTATTGGTGGAGATTCGTCGTGGTAAGCATACTTTTCAGGTCATTGATCAGGAATTTTTGATCCGGGAAGGTGATCTCCTGCGTTTCGCCGGTGATCATACCAATATTGCCAATCTTTTATCCGATAGTAATGGTTTAACATTGCCATCGGTGGGGATGATGTCTAAACTGAAGCGCTCACAAGTCGTTGAAATTGTTATTTCGCACAATAGTACTTTGATTACAAAGCAAATCAAGGAGATTTATTTCAGAGGGAAATACGATTCTGCACTGCTGGCAATCCACCGGAATGGAGAACGTATTGTAGGAAAGCTGGACGATGTGAAGCTTAAGGCAGGTGATGTTTTGCTATTGTTGGCTGGCGAGAATTTCATGAGTCGGATACAGGGCGAAATTGATTTCTATTTAATCTCGCAGGTAAGGGAATTACGCAAACCTGAAAAGTATAAGATTTGGTTGTTGTTCGGCGGTACATTGATGGCCATCTTTTTGGCGGCTATTAAGCTGGTTCCCCTGTTTTTAGGGCTACTTATCGTGTTGGGTATGATTAACCTTCTGAAGGTTGTTAATGCCAAAGATCTACCCAAAAATATTGATTACAACCTGGGGGTCATCATTGCGTTGTCGCTGGCTTTAGGGACGGCCATGATCAAGACAGGCGTTGCAGGTATGATCGCTAATTTTGTTATATCGGTCTTTCTGCCTTTCGGCCGGGTTTCTTTGCTCTTTGGGATATTTTTGATTACATCCTTATTAGCCGCCTACATTACAAATAAAGCCGCAGTAGCTATTCTCTTTCCAATATCATTAACAGCGGCTAAAAATCTGGGATTAGATCCAACGCCCTTTGCTTTAGTGGTTTCATTTGCTGCTGCAGCGAACTTTATTACCCCAATTGGCTATCAAACCAATTTGATGGTTTACGGGCCGGGAGGCTACAATTTTAAAGATTTCTTCAAAATCGGCTTGCCTCTGACGGTCATCTACATGGTGGTGACAGTAGCCATCTTAAGCTTCATGTATTTTAGATAATGGAAGCCGTTGCCGGTACCTGTTCAGTGATATACTGCAGTTCGGATCATTGTTAATCACTTTGGGTTGGTACATCATTCTATCTGCCCGACGATGATATTAATCAACATGCTTATCTTCAATGTTTTTTGCCACACTAAAGGTGGAATATATCATAGGTAATCTACTATTGTGGCGCTCCTGTTTAAAGCTAGATGTAGGGTTGCCTAGTAGACAATACCAATAGTCAGTTTGGGTGGAAAAGAAGTTAGGTGCTTTTTTTCGTGAATCACGCTCCTTCGAAGAATTTGAAACAAAAAACGGCTCTTCATTTGAAGAGCCGTATGGTGAATGATTTATGAGAAATATGTGGATTAATAATGACCGAGCAAGCGCGCTATTTTATCTATCTGCTTGTTTTTATTTGGATCAATGGCTTGGTTGGATGATTTCGCCGAAAGCAGGGCTTTTCGCAATTCAATAAAGTTTTCAGAGATTTCATTCAGCGTTTGCTCGTTTTTCACTAATTGCATTTCAAATTCTTTCATCTTTTTGGTTTGAGCTTCCAATTCTTTTTGAGCTTGCAAAGTCTTGTTGCCAGAGGCAGTCAGCTTTTGTTGAGAGGCCATGATTTCTTTTTGCATTTGGTCATTGCGCTCTCTGGCTAGTTTTAACGTATACTGAAGGCTGGCTGTGTCTCGTTTTAATTTCAAGAGATCAGTTCGGGCTGAGCTTAACTCTTCACCGACTTCATAGTTGGCCTTTTCTTTTGCTTTAAACTGATGAATGGTTTCGTCTAATTTTTCATTTAAGCTTTCGGTATTATCCTTTAATTGCGTGACTTGAACCATCAAATCAGAAATCTCATCCGATTTGAGTGCATTGCTCTTTGAAAAGTCATATTTCATTTTCTCAAAATCACCGATGGCCTGGGATAATTCTTTTTGCAGTGACATATTCTCCTTTTCTGTATTGTTCAGTTCTTTGGAAATCTGCGTTTTTTCAGAGAGCAGGGCCTCATATTTCTTCTTTGAAACAACGCACGCATTGAAAAGAAGGCCAATAGCGATTATTCCTAATATTTTCCTGGACATAGTATCTGCGTTTTAAAATGGTTTTCTAATTTTATCAAAAATATAAAAAAGATTGCCATGCAAGTATATAAATTAAGATTGACTTTAGGATGGATCTGGATATCCTTACTTTTAGTTTTGGTATCAGGAATTCAGGCACAAAATATATTGATTTCAGGTCAAGTCATCGATGCAGAGAATAACGCGCCTGTTGAGTTTGCAAATCTCGGGGTCATTGGCACCTATTTAGGAACTGCCAGTGATTTTAATGGAGCGTTTTCCTTGTCAGTAAGCGATGAATTTGCGGATTTCAAAGTACAGATTTCGGCTGTTGGTTATCGCCCCAAGGAATTAACAGTAAATGAGCTTCAGTTGTTAACGCCGCTTACAATAAAGTTATTGCCTCAAGCTTACGGCATTGGTCAGGTAGATGTAAAAGCAGAATCCAAGCGTTTATATGGTATTGTAAAGTCAGCAGCAAATCTGATTTCAGATAATTACACGAAGGCATATAATGCGAAAGTGTATTTTGAACAAACTCATGACGCATCTCAAAAGACGGAAGCAGCTATTTATTTCTCAGATGTCAATGGATATGGCGAGCGTTCGTATAGCGGAGCCTTTGAAAATAGAAATTATAAGGTTGAAGAGATTAGGCGCAATTTTGAGGCTGTGCCACTTCAAAGTGGACTGATGCGCATTCAGGAATTGCTCGACTTCGATATTGTCAGAGTCAGGGGCAATGTGTTGGATGCAGATGTTGTGGATCGGTTTAAATTGGATTTAAAAGAGGAGATTGAAATCAAGGGCGATTCTATTTGGGTCATCTCATTTGAAATGGAAAAACCGGATATTGTTGGTACTGGTGATGTGCGCATTAAAGCCTACAAAGGTCTCTTGTATGTAAATCAAAATGACCATGCTATTGTGAGGGTCCAAATCAATGGCATTAGTGGTGGTTATTATCATGCGGGTCGTTCTGCGTATCAGGAAAAGTCGGAGTCGCAAACCTATGAATATACTGTTGTTGTAGACTACCGCAAATTTGAAACTGGTTATGCACTGAGCAAAATGGTATACTCTCAACATGCTCCCGGTGACGATGCGGTTAATAAATCAGAATTAAAATGGATTGTTTACGACACTTCTTCAAAAGGTGATAAGCTGACTAATACCCGACGATATTTTGTAGATAAAGAAAGTAATCCTGAATTTTGGAAACGTTTTTCTATTCCTGAATAGGAATAAAAAAGAGGTTGTTCATGCTTGAACAACCTCTTTTTTTGATTAAAACTTTCTATTTCTCCTGATAACACTTTATCCAGTCTATTTCCATTGAAGCAGGTAATTTTATGTTTTCAGCTTGCTCTAATAAATGCGAACTGAAGACGATATACATGGCATCTTGGGGAACTTTCTGCGTTTGTTCATGAACCTTCACACCATTTATAAACCATGTTAGTTTATCTTTTGTCCATTCGAGCGAATAGATGTAATAATCTTTCGAAAATGAAACCCCATTCACATGCTTTGATAAGTATTCGGCAGTTTGGTCTTTGCTCAGAGAATGGCAACCGGCATTAAAACCACTTTCTTTACTACTAAATCGAAAAATATCTATTTGAGGTGCTAATTTCTCAGAAACCATCCAAAAGGCATGGTTTAAAGGATTTGCAGGATTAACTCTGACTTTGGCCTCAAATTTTCCATACAACTGTCTAAAACTTTGCCCGGTACTAATTATGGCAGAAGTATAATTGAAATCCGCCGGCATAAACCCCCGTTCAGCATCCCAAACTTTTCCTTTCGCTTTTTCTTCTTTAGTAACCAGACGCGCAACACTATCTCTTAATTCGATATTTTCATCTTGGAAAAATTGGCGCTCATTAGCTAATACATACACATCATTTAATAGTGCCTTTCCCCAATAATAACCCGTAATCCATTTATTATTGTCAAGTTTTGTACCATCAAAGTCATCTTCAAAAGTAAGTTGCCATTTGTTTAATTCTGTGAAAGAATTTTTTACAGTTATTTTTGAATGCCAGTTAAATTCAGGTGTTTTTTTTATCTCTTCGTATTCTGACAACAAACCATGTTCCTTAGATTTCTTGAAACGATGAGTGTCTTCTAGATCTTTCTTAAAACTTTGAAATGCCTCTGAATTAATATACTTTTCCTGTTCAAGGTAGTTTTTAAGTCGGTCTGAGTCTTTTAAAAGATTATAATTTTCAAAGTCATATGATCTACGGAATTTTTCATGAAAACGAATACTTCGATTAGTCTTTAATTTTTTAAAACGTTTCCATTTCTCAAAGAAATCACTTTTCTTGAAATCTTTCTCATTCCGGGCTTCTTGAAATTCCGTGCTATCTACAAGTTGACTCAGGTTTGTAAATTCGAGAAATTCAGGTGACTCACTTACTTCTTCAAAACGTGAGATTAAATCAGAGTCTAGTGTTTTAAAATAACGTTTTAAATCTTTAGCTTTTTTTAAGGATAGAAAGTCGCGGTATGCATGAAACTCTTTTGTGTCTCTAAATCTTTCGTTTTTAAGCTTCTCCACTTGCTTGATAAAATCACCAGAATGAACCAAGTGATCTAATTCCAGGTAGCGTTTGTAGGCTGGAGATGATTCATATTCAATGAATCGTTTATAATTAGAATTAAGTTGCTTGATACCTGCTTCGTATTTTTCAGTAGAGGGATATCTTCCTCTAAATAGAGTGTTTATTATACCGGCCATATGTATATTAGTTTATTTTAAGGCTAATCAAGATAAACTTACGATAATTTTGCAATAAAGTTTATTGTAAACCTTGAAAAATCGCAAAAAAATTCTGCCAAATCAAGAGCTGTTCGCTATTAACTCCTTTACTGTTCGGATTCGAACGAAAAAAAGTTCTTGTGATATTTTTAATCTATTGAAAAGAAGTATATTAAGAGCTTTGGATGGTTTTTTGATGTATTACTTAAGAACGTAGTTAGCTGAACGAAGCTCTAAAGTCAAATTGAAAGTATTGCGAAAAAATGACAATCTTAAATCGTGCTTATTTTTATTTGATTAAATAAAATTAACATGTTTTAAGGGATTGTGATTTAGGATTATTATTCTTGTGTATCCCTTTATTTTAAAGGGGTATGATTATAAAAATTAGGCGAATAATCTTAAATTAATTCCAATTTGTAAGCATATGCGAAAAATATGAGGATTGTCATTTTTATACAGGGCAAAGGTTGGGTTTCTTTGCACGCCTGAAAAGATAGATCATCTATGGTGATTGTAGAAGGTAAATGTTGATATTTCAAGATGTTGCACTGAGCTTAGAGATGTAGAAATGAATAACCATATGGAAGTAGCAGGAGGTAGTAATATGAAAAGGTTAGTCGAAATAATCAATTTGTTTGATACAATTCAGTTGCACGAAATGGATGCTGTAAAACTATTGAATAGGCTAGATACCAAGTTTTTAGTTTCCCCTTCTGTGTTGAAGAATTGCCTTAATAGTATAGTTGATGATTACAAGGTGTTAGAGATTGATCAGAAACGGATGCTTTCCTATTCCACTACCTATTTTGATACACCTGATTTTAATATGTTCCGCGATCATCACAATGGTAAAAAAAGACGTTTCAAAGTACGCTACCGCCAATATGAGGAATCAGGAGATATGTTTTTAGAGGTAAAACGTAAGGAAAAAGGGCGTACTCATAAGAGTCGTTTAGCTATTGATAATCTTAACTTTAACCTCGATGGAGGCTTGCAGTCTTTCGTAGAAGATGCTTCTCCCTACCAGGTTTCTAATCTTATTCCACAACTAAATACTAAGTTTAATCGTATTACTTTCGTTAACAATGATGCTTGCGAGCGAATTACAATTGACTTAGGTATTGAATTTGAAAAAGAAGGCCATTTCTTCACTCTTCCTAATTGCTCAGTAGTTGAAATAAAAAGAGACAGGGATGAAATATACTCAAGGTTTGCACGTACCATGAAAGAACATGGCGTTTTGCCAATGTCATTGAGTAAGTATTGTGTAGGAACAGTGGCTTTGAATGAAGATGCAAAATACAATCGGTTTAAACCACGTTTGCGCAAATTGAATAGCTTAATGTCTGAAGTCAATTCCAATTTTGCTTTTGGTATCTAAAAACCAAATAGAAATGGATTTAGAATTATCGCACTCTCCTGTTTTGTTCGAATTACTCATACGCTTAGGACTAAACCTGGCTGTTCTGGTAACCATTGTGTGGGGAATATATTTTCCCTCAGCTCGTCGTAAAGAGTATGTGTTTACTTATGTGCTGATTAGTATTACAGTGTTTTTCATGTGTTTCTTTTTAGCTGCTGTTAAACTGGAACTTGGATTTGCGCTGGGATTATTTGCCATTTTTGGTATCATTCGATACCGCACGACAACCATTCCAATTCGGGAAATGACCTATTTGTTTCTGATAATTGCAGTATCGGTAATTAATGGGGTTGCTCATAAAGCTTATTTTTTTCCGGAATTAGTGATTGCCAACGCTGTTTTTATTTTAATGAGTTGGGCTATGGAACGCTTATGGATGAATAAAGGTGAACAGCGGAAAACAATTGTTTATGAAAAAATTGAGTTGCTCAGACCAGAACATCGTTCTGAATTAATTGACGACTTGAAAAATAGAACAGGTTTAGATATTCATAAAGTCGAAATTGGTCATGTTGATTTTTTGAAAGATGTGTCCAATATAACCATCTATTTTACAGCCCGCGCTAATAATATAAATCTACCAGATTTTGAAATTCTGCACCGACATGTGGATACTGATGATGATTAAAACCTTGAGATTTATTTTACTATTGTTACTTTTTGCTTTTGGGGGAGAAATTGCAGCCACTGCACAAGATAGCCTAAATCAGCAAGATCAAGTGACTGTGAAACCACTTTTTTTATCAGATGAACCTCTGACTATGATTGTGGAAGCTAACTTTAAAGAGCTAAAAAAAGATCGTAATCTGGAACGATCTTACTATGAGGCCGTAGTGAAATATATTGATGGAAAAGACACTGTTATTTTAGATGTTAAGCTAAAGACTAGAGGTAATTTTCGATTGAAATGTGAGAATTGTGATTTTCCGCCTCTTAAATTTAATTTTAAAACAGAAAGTGTTCGAAATACAGTGTTTGAAGGTCAGGATAAGTTGAAATTGGTGACGCATTGTCAAGATAAGAGCGACCGATTACAGGCTTGTACTGTTAAGGAATATCTTGCTTATAGAGCTTATAATCTGATTTCAGAAATTAGTTTTAAAGTGCGCTTAGTAAACATTACTTATGTCGATACGGGAGATGAAAATAATGCATTACGGAAGTTGGCATTTTTTATCGAAGATGTAGGAGATCTTGCCTTGCGGAATGGAATGGAGGAGATGAACGTGGCAAACATCCATCAATTACATACCGATTATTTTAAAATGGCCGAGTTGTCGCTCTTTCAATACATGATTGGTAATACCGATTGGTCTGTTCCAAAATTACACAACATCATCTTGTTGAAAAAAGAAACTCATTCGCCGCCAATTGCAGTACCTTATGATTTTGATTGGTCTGGTCTTGTAAATGCGCCTTATGCAAAACCATCTCCGCAAGTGGATGCGGTTAATGTGCAGCAACGAGTTTATCGGGGGTATAAGAAACCAATTGATGATTTAGAGATACCAATCACTAAATTTATTGAGGCAAAGACTGAAATGATAGATTTATTCATTGATTTTGATTTTTTGGAACTAAAGGAGAAGCAGAAGTGTTTGAAGTATATTAATGAGTTCTATAGTATTATTGAAAGTAAATCTGCTGTTCGTCATGAGTTAGTTAATGCAGCGCGCTCAAAATAGCTGAAGAGTTTGAAGCGTTGTTATATGCATCGTTATGTGCATAATTAATAGTGAATTTTGGTCTGATTAGTCGGCATGTACATTCATTTCTAACTAATAGAATGGAACCTAAAGACCTTATTGAATTAAACACCCTAATTATCAATAATAAAGAAATAATTCTATAAAAAATAACTCTGAACCATTGATGGAATGGGGATTTTTTATACTTTTGTCAACGCAAACGCGAAAATAGCTCAGTTGGTAGAGCACGACCTTGCCAAGGTCGGGGTCGCGGGTTCGAATCCCGTTTTTCGCTCTATGACTGTGACGACAGTTTATTATTGCCCAGATGGTGAAATTGGTAGACACGCCAGCTTGAGGGGCTGGTGACCGTTAGGTCGTGCAAGTTCGAGTCTTGTTCTGGGCACAAAGAGACCCGTTAATCCATTTGGGATTAACGGGTCTTTCTGTTTTAAATAATGTGAGGAGATATTTACGTGGAGAAAAATGTTTGTGAAAAGTTAAAATAGAGCAGTAATCTCTTTTGAATGGAGTACTTGGAGCAATAATTTGATAATTATGCTTTTTCAATCGAGTTACAATTAGTATCGAGTGGATCATTTGGGTAAAGAGAACTATGGAATCATATTTTGAGTTTCATTCAAATGTAGGAGCTGAACTTTGTATCAAATATTATTTTTTTACTTTGAACCTATTTGAGTTGCGAATCAAATGACGTGGAGGCATTAAAAAATACTTGTTGTTGCCTATTTTTCATTCATAATCAAAAATAAATGTATCTAATTTTATCCCTCGTTGCAATTGCTATTGGGTGGCTCAGTTTTAAATCCTTAAAATCCAACAATAGATGGATCAAACCCAAAGGAAAAATGAAGGCTGAGTGGCGAACTATTCTTGTAAATAATGTAAGTTTTTATAATAGCTTATCTCCTGAAGAGAAAGCATTATTTGAATTTAAAGTGCTGGAATTTCTGGCTAATTGTCGCATTACAGGAATCAGTATTCAGGTAGAGGATAGTGACCGATTGTTGGTGGCTTCCAGTGCTGTTATTCCAATCTTTGCCTTTCCGCATTGGCGCTATCAAAATCTAGGTGAGGTATTATTATATCCTGCATCCTTTAACGATAAGTTTGAGACTTCTGGAGAAGATACGAATATATTGGGTATGGTGGGGAGTGGATTAATGGAAGGAAAAATGATTCTTTCTAAGCCCGCATTAACTCATGGATTTGCCAATGAGTCAGATAAAAAGAATACGGCCATTCATGAATTTGTACATCTCATTGACAAATCTGATGGGGCAGTGGATGGGGTTCCGGCATTATTGATGGAAAAGCAATATGCTATTCCGTGGATTGACTTGATTAATAAAAAGATTGATGATATTTATGAAGGAATATCGGATATTAATCCCTACGGTGCTACAAACCGAGCTGAGTTTTTCTCTGTGATCAGTGAATATTTCTTTGAACGTCCGAAACTACTGGCTAAGAATCATCCGCAATTATATAAGTTGTTGGAAGAGATTTTCAATCAGGATATGAAAAATAGAAATCGTAATGGTCGCAAATTATGCATTGGAAGAAATGAATTATGTCCTTGCGGAAGTGGATGGAAATTTAAAAGATGCTGTGGTAAGCAGCATTATTAATGAAGGGCGCCATTAGTGTAATAATAACGCCCTTTCTATTTCTTAATTATTTTTGACTAATGCTGGTGTTAAATACAGGTGGATTTTCCAGATGTCTTTTTACAGCACACAATTCTGCAGTCTTAATCATGGCAGCCTTGTATTTTTCAGGGAAATCTTCAGGAACCTGAATATCCAGGTTGATTTGAGAGATCAGACTCTTTTGGGGATCATAATCCATCGATTGAATAATCCGAATGCCAGTTGTATTAATACCACGTTGTTCACAAAACGATTTCACATAGATGCCTGCACAGGTACCTATTGAGGCTAGAAATAGATCAAAGGGAGCGGGGCTGCTGTTATCTCCGCCACTTCTTTCAGGCTGATCAGTAGTCATGATATGACCTTTATATTCGGCATTTACTTTTTTGCCATCTTCAAGTGTAATGATTAATTCATTCATAGTTTCATTAATTTAAATATGCGACTAAGTACATGCATCATGTATTGTGCCAAGCATTAGTGTCTGCCAAATTGTCATTAGAATTGAAAGCTATTATTATGGATTCTTTCTATTAAAAGATCTTCGTCAGTGTAGGCTGACCTTTCTTTCTCTTTGGTACCAATTGCAATAATGGAAGTCACTTCAAATGTAGATGGAACCTGCAGTAGTTGTTTAATTTTATCAGATGCACTTGTTTGATCGTCGTACATTCGTTGGCGAATTTGTATCCAACAACTACCTAAGCCGATATCTTCGGCGGTAAGTTGTAAATAGCACGCGGCAATAGCTGTATCTTCTATCCAAACGTCGCTTTTTTCGGGATCAGCAATAATGACAATAGCTAAAGGGGCATGCTTCAGGAAGGTTGCTCCATGTGGCTTAACGCCTGATAATAAATCAATAGTTTTTGTGTCAGTAATAAATATGAAGTGCCAGGGTCGGTTGTTTTTGGAAGTTGGGGCTAATAGAGCCGCTTTTTCTAAAGTTTTGACTTGGTCCGCGGTAGGTAGTTGATTGTTAAATTTACGACAACTTCTGCGTGCTTTTATAAGCGAAATGATACTTTCCATTTTCTATGCTTTAATAATCAATTGAATATTCAGTCTTTCAGTTGGTATAAGGTGACTAATAATGAAAACAAAACTAAATAAATAGTGTATTTGTATTGGATTAAGGATAAAAAATATAGTTTTACTAGCAAATATTAATCCTATGACGAAGAAAAATCTTTTGTATGTAGATGATGAACCAATTAATTTACAGTTGTTTAAGTTTAATTTTAGGCAGCACTATAACTTGTTTTTGGCTCAATCTGCAATGGAAGGCTTAGAAATTCTTCAAAAGGAAGAAATTTCAATTGTCATCTCTGATTTTAAAATGCCGGAGATGAATGGTTTGGATTTTTTCACAGAGATTAAAAAGTCAAAGCCTCACACGCCTTGCATATTACTTTCAGCTTATTTGGAGACTGAGATTAGAGACATGAGTATTGATGTGGGACTTGTGGATTGTTTCATTGCTAAGCCGTGGAAGCGGGAGGATGTGCTTGGAATCATTTCAAAATATGTTGAGAAAGTGTAATTATCTATTCCTGCTTAAGGGGTAAAATAATGATGACATCCGTTCCTTTTCCAAGAGTGGATTCCAAATTTATCGTGCCTTTGTGTTGTAAAATGATACTGTAAGTAATATAAAGTCCAAGGCCTGTTCCGTGCCCAACTTGTTTAGTAGTGAAAAATGGATCAAATATCTTTTTAAGGGTGGATTCACTCATTCCCTGACCATCATCACTAATTACTATTTTCACCTCCGTTCCATTGGAAATTAATTGCATCGTTATGGTCACATGTCCAGTTGCCGTGATGGCCTGAATGGCATTTGAAATGATGTTTACAAAGACTTGATTTAATTTTCCCGGCCAACAATCAATACTTGGACTATCGATATAGTTTCGGGTAATAACGACTTTATATTTATATTCTCCTTGAAGTATTATCAGGGCGTTATCAATTGCACTGGCTAACGGATATTGCTCAAAGGTATCCGTTGAATCATGGGAATAGGTATTTAAACTATTAATAATAGCAGTAGTTCTTTCAATACCATTATAGATATTCTCTATCAAGGATTCTGAATGATTAAAATAATCTTCCTTGTTAATAGTATCAAAAAAGGTATCTAGAGGAGGTAGCGTTATGTTCGTCGATTTGTACTCATCTGATAGCTCATCAATATGTAATTTAATGTCATTTAACATCATGCCTAAGGCTTGTCCGCCTGCGCTTATAAAATTGATGGGATTGTTTATTTCGTGCGCAACTCCTGCTGTAAGCATCCCTAATGAAGCCATTTTTTCAGATTCAATAAGTTGTAATTGAGTCTCCTTAAGCTCCAGGTAGGTGCGTTCTATTTCTTCTTTTTGAATAGTTAGTTCTGTGTTTGCCTTAACAATTTGTTTATTCAAATCGAAAATTTCATCTTTTTGCTTTTCAAGTAATGCATTTTGCTTAAATAAATTTTCATTTTTAATATTTAGCGAATTATTTGCAGATGAAAGCTCTGCATTCAAATCAGATATTTTTTGCGTTCGTTTTATAACAAGCGATTCCAGTTCTTCTCTGTGTTGTTGAAGGGCCCGTTCATACTGCTTCATCTGGGTGACATCAAGTAGCGCAATTAACAATCGGTTAAGTTCAACGCCGCTTTCATCTGGCAATAAAATCCAGCTAACAATTGCATTTTTATATTCTCCATTTGCATTGATTACTTGAAGTTCCGTACGGTGTGTTCGGTCTTTTTGATCAATGGCTTGTAAATCAATCAATATGGATTCGCTAGAATTTTCTTCAATGATGTTTTGGATAATTTCTTCTTTTCGGATAGATTGAAATTCACCGGTAAATAATTTTGCTGTTTGGTTTTGATTCAGCAACTTCATTTGTGATAACGCCTCAATTATATCTTCATCTCGATTTTCTTTTCGGTAAGTTTGATTGTTTTGATCTTTTTTAAGAAAATCTAAGTGGTTTCTTAGGTGGGTGATGTCAAACTCAAATAAGGAAACGGGTGAATATTCAATTAGCGAACGGTAATACTGCCGGCTTATTTCCAATTCCTTGGTTTTTTTATCCACTAGCGATTTCAGTCGTTTACTTAGTTTTTGCTTTAGACGCAATGCAATTACTACTGCAATGATTGCAATGATAAAGGTAAATGCCAAAATAAAAGAGACTATTAGAAATCTACGTTGTGTAGATAGCTGATTCTGTTGAATTGAAATCAAATCAAGTTGTGTCGATAATTCCTCTTTTTGATTATCAATAAGTAGCTTTTTGGTTTCAATTTCTTCATTGAGATAAATAAGACGCTGCTCAGAGTTGGCTAATTCATTTTCCTGTGCAGAGATATTATCACTCAATTTTGAGAGTAGGCTGGTCTGATGAATAATTTCTGATTCTCGATTTGCTAATATGATATTTTGATGTTCTGTATAATTTGAAAGCTCATTCAAATGGCTTTTCTTTAATCTAATATCACTTGATAAGCTATCTGTTTTATACCTTAATTGCTTCACTATACTCTGAAAGGCTTTTTTTTCAATATTTAGCAATTCGACTTGTTCATAAAGGGTGTTAAGAATTTGGTTTTGAGAATCCAATTTTGCAATGGATTCTTTATAAATAGTTTTTAAATCAACTAGTGATCCACCTAATACCAAGATGTCTGAACTATAGGTAAAGCCATCATTGCGAAGATTTGCCAGGTTCACTTCAAAAGATAGTGTCTGTGTTCCAATACGTCTGAATACATTAATATCAAAAAACAGTTGATCTGCACTATTATAAGTAATGAATAGTGTTTTGTTATCACTTATTTGATCTGCAATATACGGTACTCGATTAGCATATATTTCATCAATAAACAGAATCTGGAGATTATTAAAATCACTGCTAATTTGTAGCGGAATAATAGTAATGTTCTTTTTTTTAAGCAATGAAGATGTAGCAATTTCTCTACTGCTTGATACGAGGGCTGAATCGTTAGTTAACAGGCCAATGCGAAAAGTTGTTAATTCTTTTTCATTAGGCCAGTTGATTTTTTGCGCTAACTGATATAGATAGACTGCCTTAACTTTCGATTCTTTTACCTGGCTATCAGCGGAAAGTATAGGAATGAAATAAAGAATAAATATAAATACTATATAATGGTGTATATTAGATAATTGACGCATATAAGAGTGCTATCCTTATGGTTTGGTTTGCAGAAAGATACAAAAAAAAGAATAATTAGCGTAGGTAGCAATATGGACTCCAGGGAAATTGCCTTTCAGTTTATAATAATTTAGGTCTATACTCATCGTTTAGTGCAGCTTTGGCCATTTTCATTGGCTTAGACAATCTTTCAAAGCTGTCTTTTTCTAAAATAACCAAAGCCACTTTGTTGATAATGTTGAAATTCAAAGCAGAAAGGTCTTTTTAAAAAAAATGTATTCTTTGAAGATTACATCCAAAGAGCAGGGCAAATTATTCTCGATAGGCCAATGTTGTCTGACTATTTGGTTTAGTTTTTTCACTATTGCAGGTAGTGAAACTGCTACAATTGACCGGACAAACAAATAAGCCTTATAGGCGTAGTTTTGCAATATGAGTGCGAATTTAAGTTACGACAAAGAGTTTAAAATCATGGCAGTTATATTTTTAGAGGATTTGCATCTGACGAAAGGCAAACTGACCAAAATTGCATCGAAATTGACTGACGAGTCAAACTCGATAATGATGCTTTTCAAGCATAGAAGATTGGCGTTACAGGCAGAGTAGGTGTGCTGTATTGAATTAAATCGTACTTTATCATGCTCTTTTTTGATAATCCATTTGGTATAAGAACCAATTTATCTTCTGTCTACGTTATTGATTCGGAGTTGTCGTGTTGGTTGTATCAAGCTATTTAATTAAATGATATAAAATAGCTTGTTACAACAAAGTGATGGATAAGCCAAAGAAGGAAGGTGTTTGGCGATGGTAAGCAGAGTTGATTCCGAAGGCCAAAGTATGGCTACCCTTGATCTGCTAGGGCAATCTGGTGAATGGATCAGTTATGAAATTGGAAAGTTGCTTTGAATGATTATATTTATGTCAACAACGAGTAGGCTCTCAAATGTATAATAATGAATAAAAAGAAGACACCCGGAAAAAAAAACATCGTTGGAAAGTGGTTTATTTTCATTGTAGCGCTCTTGAGTGTAGCCGGTTATACGATGCTTAACTACCTGATGACACCCGAGCAGAGTGAGGATTATAATTATGCGTTCACGAAGCATGGGGAGCTGGTGTTTATCACACCAGCTGGTAGCGATACCCTGACATCCATTGATATTGAGATTGCCGGGAATGAAGCCAGCCGCGAGATGGGGCTTATGTATCGCCAATCCATGCCTGATAACATGGGCATGTTGTTTATTTTTGATCGCGATGAGATGCGCTCCTTTTGGATGAAGCATACCTTTATCCCTCTGGATCTCCTGTTCATTAATGCTGACTTTGAGATTGTGACCATTCGGGAGAATAATAAACCTTTAATCGAATGGTCCATACAGTCTGATGCCCCGGCCCGGTATGTGCTTGAAGTGAATGCCGGTTTTTGCGTGGAGCATGGGATTCAAAAAGGACATTGGATCCGTTTTAACCGAACATTGAATCAATAAGCCAAATCTTGATGTGACGCCTTTCATAACCCATTCCCCCATGTACATACGATCTTATCAACTACCCCATGCATTCCTGCTTTTTACTTTCTTTTTGTTCGCTTGTGAGCCCGAATCACATGTTTTGATTAAGATACATGATGGTCCTTTTGATGAGGTAGGCGTTAAAAGCGGATATGTTAATTTGAAAGGGGATACCATTATACCCCTGGGTAAGTACTATTACTGTTATACTGATACATTTGTCACGCATGCCGTTGTTTTGAAGCAGGGGGGCGGTTGTGTGGCCATTGATGGGCATGAAAGGGAATTGTTCGAAGTGGTTTGGTTCGATAATGGTCCGGATCCTATATGTGAGGGCCTCTTTCGCATCCGACAAAACGATAAAATCGGTTACGCCAATGGGAGAGGGGAAATCATTATTAAGCCCCAATTTGCCTGTGCATTTCCATTTGAGAATGGGAAAGCAAAAGTAGCTTTTCATTGTGAAAGGGTTGCTGAGGGCGAGCATACACGCTTGGATAGTGATCAATGGTTTTACATTGATAAAAGAGGCCGACGACTCGATTGATTAACCAGATAATGGGCGGGCCCGCCTGTCAGGGCATAAAAAGTCAACGAAATGAGAAACAAATTATGGATTAATGTAATAGTAATAAATTTGTTGTGTGGATGGACAAGCACGCTGGAAGCTCAACTTTTTAACAGCTCCATGTCTGATACGGATAAGAAGCAAATCGTGAAAAAGATGGGGGATGTCTTATCGCAGAACACTGGTCAAATGAGCCCTTTCTGGATTGGGAAAGCCAATGACGGGTCCATCTTTTTTAATTACTGTTCTATTTCACCCATGCGTTTTAGCAATGGCTATGAGCGCATTGCCTATCCTGAAAATACGCTGGCTGAATTGTTAATAAATGAGACTAAGACCTCCGGGTGTGATCGAACAAAAAATACACTAGATCAATATGTGTGGTACATAAACAAAAAAACCTTTGACGAACAGGGGCGATTTAAAGAATTTGCGGTGGTGGCCGAAATTCATAAGTCTGGTGCCAGAGATGCGGCCTTGTTATATACTTATGAAATCAGTAGACATTCGTTTGTTTATCCCGATGAAAACACCATGGTTATTACAAGTGAATCCTACCAGCCACAACCCCGGAAAAACTCAAAACCGGAGTTGAAATTTAGCAGTGTCATCACCATTGAGAAAAATGGGAATCAGGTGATTCTTAAGAAGGAAGAAACGAGTTTTTATAGGAAAGGCGGATCCAAGACTTCCCTGTCTCAAACTGATGTTGAATTGGATGAGGCCGGGCGTTTGGCAACCGGTAAACAGTCAATGGATGAAATCCCCGGAATGGAGATCTCTTGCGAGTACAATGAAAAAGGCTGGTTGTCGGCTTATAAGCAAACGTTGTATCATTATAAGACCGGCGAGCTGACCGGTGTTACTGATGTGAAAGTGAGCTATACGCTGAATGATTCAGAAGCCAATCCCGATCGGGAAGATGCATATACCACAATGACGATGGAAGACATATACAATGCCGAAAAGGAATTGATCAAGCAAGTGGATGGATTAAATTTCAGACTAAAGAATAGTGACGGCACCTGGGGTGCCTGGAAAGGAACCAGTTATTAAGACGGGGTGGTTATTTGACGCCAGAACATGTAGAATATAAATGGATTAGTTATGTTAGAAGTTTTTTTGATTATTTTTTTAAGTAAGAAGATTGGGCTGATGCTTGAGCAAAAGGGGCGTAAAAAGGTACCATATATTATCCTTTTTGTCTTGTTGTGGATTGTGGGGGAGTTTGCAGGTGCCATTGTGGGAACAATCTCTCAGGGCGCAGGTCGGCCCATCGTGTATCTCTATGCGCTCATTGGAGCAGGTGTGGGGACAGCTATCTCTTTCTTAATTGCCAATGCGTTGAGTGATGTCTCCGGATTGAAAGAACTGGAGCAGAAGGTGGATTCTATTTAAGCTCATTTTTAATCGAAATTGGGATCACCACATGTATAGGAAATCGTTTCTATACATGTGGTTTTTTGTATTATTTGTTTATCCTGACCTGTTCTGCCGGTCCTTCCTTTTCAGATACTCCAAAAACGAATATCAATTACGTCACCACGAATATCAATTCTGTTTTTTCCTTTCGGAATAAAAAGGCACTTTTGCGGCTCAATTAAAACATAGAAATACTATGAATGCCGTTTTAAATCGCAACCTTTTCTTCATCAAAGAGCATGTGGGCATGTTCAAAGCTGCCAATAACTTTGATGTATTGGATCCGGAAAGTCAGGAACTGATCATGACCTGTCGTGAGCCGAATCTGGGCTTTTTTACTAAGTTATTGCGCTTCTCCGATTATAAGCGTATGACACCGTTTAATATTGAAGTGAAAACAGCCTCAGGAGATACTGTAGTGACCATTCGTCGAGGTGTGTCGTGGTTCCGATCAGTAGTAGAAGTATTGGATCAGGACAATCAGTTGATCGGAATCTTCCGGCAACAGATCTTTTCCATTGGGGGTAAGTTCAATGTGTTGGATGCGGCAGAAAACCACGTGTGTACCCTCAAAGGTAAATGGACCAGCTGGAATTTCAAATTTCTCAAAGACGAGATTGAATTGGCCCATGTCAGTAAAAAGTGGTCGGGATTGGGTAAAGAATTGTTTACCTCAGCCGATAACTACATGCTTCAAATATCCGATCAGGTACCTGCCAACAGCCCGGTACGTCAACTGATTTTGGCTGCCGTTATGTGTATTGATATGGTTTTAAAGGAGTAGTTTTTAGATCATAAAAAGATAGGGAAGGCATGAAATGAAAGACCGGTTTCATGCCTTTATTCGTTTTAATGTAAAAGAAAGATGGCAATTATTAAAATAGACAAAATACTGTCGCTCACTAACGAAGTATTTCACCAAAAGACCACTGAATATTTTGAGAACACCCCTTACACGGTGGATTATGCCAAAGGGATGATTGGGCAGCCCGTGGTCTGTGTCAATAAGAATAAATTTGTGGGCGTGTGGGTTAAAATAACGGAGCGTAACGGAAAAACCACTTTTGCAATGGCTCCTTTTATTCCATCTGTAACCTATCGCCTCTTATCTGTTTTGATTTTGACCTTGCCGGCCATGATTTATGCGCACCTGGCCAGTGGTGAATTGCGCAAGCAGATTGAGCAGTTTATCAAGGATGAATACCAAAAATAAGTAGCAGCAGTTCTGTCAGTCTGATTATTTGTTGTATCAGGATTTGGGTGGGGGCGTGGTATCGGCTTTGCGTTTAACCATCTTTTGCATGAAGATGTTGCTGGGGATGGTGATCTTATCGCCTTCAGCTGTTTTGATGGTGACGAAGAATACACCAATGTCATGGATGCGGCCTTCAATGGGGTAATCCTTGTCCTGCACACAAATGGTATCACCAATTTTGGCGGGGTGATTGAAAAACAGAATCAATGTCGCTGTAATGTTGGAAATGATGGACCATTGCGCAAAAAAAGCAATCCCCAAGATGGTTAGCAAGGAGGAAATGAAAAAAATCAGTTCCCGTTGATCAACGCCCCAGATGAACAGCAGAAATCCCAGGTTGATTAAAAAGAGGAAGAAATTAATCAGCTTTTTAATAATCTTCACACGGGGCTTTTGATAGGTAAACTTAATGGCCACCTTGTCCACCGATTTGGTGATGGCCAGTTTGATGATCACATAGGCTATCAAAACAACAGCTGATTCGATCAATTCTATTTTGTATGCTTCCATCGGTATATTCTTTCGTTTAAATTGACAGACCATGTGTGATCACCATAGGATGACAGCGCCATTTTCCGGCATCCAATCCGGGTTAAATATAGTAAAAGTTTGCACTCTTCAGAGTTCCTTTGGCTCCGTTATTTAGTAATGAAGTATTCAGCATCTCCCGGGTTAATTCAACGATCCTAAAGGGGTACTTTATCCTGACTTCCAGCTGTTGATGACTGTCCAGATTGTCATACGTTTTCGAAAAAGTAGCTAATGAATAGTCTTGTCTTAATTCATCAACCGCTATTCTTGTGGCAGCAAGCACTTTTATATAGTCTAAGAATTCAGTATCTGCATTGATGAAATATTGAATGAAGTGATCCGGTTCGGCTTGTATTAATTGTTTTAAAACAGTGCTTAATTGGCTTGCTTCAACCGGGGTATTGCGTATTATTAATTGACCAGATTCAGTTTGTTGAATTTTTATGCAATTAGGAATGCTGGAGAAGAGGTTTAACATCCGTTGGGGATCAAATAGTGCTCCCTTCCACATGGGTAAGTGGAAGGGAAATGTATGGCCTTGAAAATGGTACTTTTGGGAGGTGGTAGTTTCAGGGGAAACGGCATAGGATATGCGGTATACACCAGCCTCAGCTAATGTTTGGTTGAGTTTAGTTACGAAGGTCATTTTCGTTGAACGTTCTATAAAAAGTTCATAGACAATTCGGTGACGCTCATACTCCTTTCGCTCTGATAGGGTCTCGATAATGCGCGATTCCAGGTCATGAAATTCAATTTTTTCATTATCAATTATAATCATCGATCTCTTACGTGGTGAGTTTTCGCAGAAGTTGGCTACATAAATTTGCTCCACCATTGAGCGGTTATTCTGGTTTTCAGTATAGGCTGATTCCGGTAGGTGGAGGTCATACGTGTGAAATATATTTTTGCTTAATACGGATTCGTTAATGGCTTTATGATCTATGATACTTACAAATGATAATCCATATGCCACCAGAGATAGAAGGATGGCTGAAGCAAATAGCCATTTTCCGCTTTTCTCTTTAAAAGTGAATCGTATGGTCGTCCATGTTTGCAAATAGAGAACCACAAGAATCAGAACAAAGACATATTTGTAGTCGGGGTAAAAGCTTAAGGTATTGCTTCCATTTTCATAAAAGGCACTGTAAAACGTAATGATGACAATGGTTAGTTTGGCGAACCAATGAAGAAAATACCAATTCAGCACGCGTTGGTCATTGACGATGGTTGTTTTCCGGTGATTACGCTTGTCAAAAAAACTTTTGGGTCGATCTAACCAGAAGGTAAAGCATCCCGATTGCCCAAAGATAACCGAGAGAAAGGCATAAAAGCGGTTATAGAACTGCCTTTGCTCAGGCGTCAGAAGCATTAAATCCTGATATTCATTAATCGTGAATAATCTGAAAACCTCCCGAATACCATCCAAAAAGGCGTAGAATGCAAACGCATAGCACAAACCAAGTGCTATGCCGATACTGATTTTTTTGGGGGATAGATCCAGTATTGGTGGGGTGACTGTTAAGAATCCTTTTTTTAATGCCATTTATCTTTTATATCCTAGTGATTTATCACAATGTCATGCGCTTGGTTTCGTTTAAATCTCTTTAATCAAATGTTAAAACAACCTTGTTCGCTTTGACCAAATCTTCCGGATTAATCTTTAAGGTATAATACCAATCCCCCGTGCCTCCATAAACATAGTGGTGTTTAAATATCCGGTTGTCAATAATGCACGGTAAATTATGACCGATGAGCGGAACCTGACCTGGTTCGATATTGAATTTGGTAACGATTTCCGCTTTGTTAGCCATTCCAATTTTTTGACAACCCAGTAAGGTCTTGAGCATGTCAAAATCTACTTTGTCTCTTTCGCCTGAAAGAATCAAGGCATAGTAGTCTGCCTCCGTTTTAATAATTAAAGTGGGAGCCGTTTCTGCGATTCGGAAATAGCCTAACGCATCCGTTTTTGATTTAACGAGTATATCATGTTGGATGATCTCAAAATTCGCGTTCTGATGTATTAATGTTTCTTTTAAGGCATTAATTTTCATGGTGACTAGCATGGTGTCTTGTTAAATTATCTGAGGATTAATTACTTTTTCCAGATGTGGTAAAAGTATTCTACTGATTCAACGCTATAGCCGCAGCTTTCATACAGTTTACAGGCAGGAATATTATCACCTTGTGTGATCACATTAATGGATGCATATCCCGCAGTGGCAAACCAACTTTCAGCAGTGGTCAATAGCGTTTTGCCAATGCCTTGCTGGCGATGCAGCGGATCAACAGCTATCAGGCCTATGTTGGCACGCTCACCTTTCTCGGCTAAAGTGACGAAGCCCACTATGTCATCATTATTCCGTTGCACCAGCACGTGCTTCGCCATCATTTTTTGTGTCGATTTGACCATCCATACACAATACATCTCTTCAAACTTTTCGGAGGGTATATTTTTATCCACATGGTATCTGGAATAGATGCCACTCTGGATGGCTAGGTCTAAGAGCTTTTGCTCCGGAACGCGGTCTGGATAGAGGGTGATGGCTGGATCCATCTCCAGCTGTGGATTGATGCGTTTGGCATACGTGGTCTTTTTATCCACCAGCTTAACATCCAGGGCTTCGTTTTCCAGGAGCTTGAGGTTGAAAGGATCCAGCGAGGAATAATAGGCCAGTTTATAATCATTTTTCGTCATGAGCGAATCAATCTCTTCCAATTGAGCCGGTTCCTGGATGGCGCTCATTAACCGGCATACATTGAATTGAAAAAATTCGGAGTCCCAGTTTAGTTTTTCGTAGTTCATTTTGTTTGAATGAGTGGTTGGCTATTTAATTTTTTCATTATGCCTGACTATCTGGTTCAAAGAAAATCCACCGGATGGCCGGGTTTTCCTTTTTTAGTTCCAGTTCGCAGGTATTTATATTTTTAATGAGTTGATCCACCGATTCCACAGGAGTCATTTTTGCTTTTATGGCCACCATGATTTGCGGCCCCATTTGCAGCGTGATCAGATTAAGAAGTTGGTCAATTTCAGGCCTTTTTTGCAGGAATCCCTCTATTTGAATTTGCGTTGCCGGATCAGAACTTTGTCCAATCAGTAAACCTTTTACTTTCACCGCTATAAAAACGGAAATGACGATCAGCAAAAGGCCGATACCAATACTACCCACCGCATCAAAAACAGGATTGCTGGTCACCATAGCGAGAATCACCGACACAAGTGCAAAGGAGAGGCCCAGTAAGGCGGCAAGGTCTTCGCCCAGCACCACGACCAATTCACTTTGGCGACTGTTCTTAAACCACGACCAAAGAGAGGCATCGCCCCTGACTTTATTGATTTGCACCAGGCACCCATAGAGTGAGGCGGATTCAAGCACCATGCTCACCGCCAAAACAACAATGGCAATGAGGGGGTTTTTCAAGCCTTCGTGCGAACTGATTTTATGGATGCCTTCATAGATGGAGAATAAACCACCCATGCTAAATAAGATCAGCGCCACAATGAAGGACCAGAAATAGATTTCCTTGCCGTATCCCAGCGGATGTTCTGCATTGGGATTTTTCCTGGTGGCTCGTAAGCCCAGAAATAATAATCCCTGGTTTCCGCAATCGGCGTAGGAGTGAATGGATTCTGCCAGCATGGATCCGGACCCGGTTAATACGGCGGCCACGGTTTTGGTAATGGCAATGCCCAGGTTAGCTAATAGGGCAAAAAAGATGGACTTTACGGAAGCATCTTGATGTGACATGTAGGTGGTGAGGTTTGGTAGTTTCGATTGTTTAGTTTAGAATAAGCACGGTTGAGTATATTGGTCCCACTATTTATATCTGGTTTTTGTGGTGTGTATTAAGCTTCAAAGACCATGCTCAGTTTAGGGTTGATTTAATACGGTGCGTTGTAAAGCATTTTCCTTTACTTCTTGTATTTCCACTCTTTATGGCAATCAAAACACGTATATGATTTTTTGAAAATTGGAAAAAACGCTCCCAAAAGAAAATAGCCAATAATTACGAGAATGTTCGGTTCTTTTTTTTCTCCAATGTTATCAGATTTACAATATGGACAAGTATTCAGGTTTGTTGAATTGTCAACTTCGATAAAGTTTATTTCTGCCTTTGAGGGATTGTAATTTATGAATCCTCCTTTTTGAAGCAGATCAAGTCCACTATTGTAATCCGTTTCCCGGACCAGAATTTTCACACCTCCTATTGCATTCGAGTAGAAATTATTTACCTGAGCTGTCAACTCATCTTTTATCATTGTAGTAATACCTTCCGACTCTAAGTACCCTTGAACAAGGTGTGCTTCATGAGGGTATGTAAATGTCATGATGATCTTCCAATTAGTCATTTCGTTGCTTTTATTAATTCTTATTTGACGTTTTCAAGTACTGCACCCACTACAATTTTAATGTCCGAGTAAATCATTATATAATGTAACAACAACTAGAATTCGTTTGAATTGAAAGAGAATGATACCAGAATATCCATTCCCAATTTCCTTTTCTAATTAATGTAATAGCTGGCTGCATGAAATTACCCTGCCAAGCATGTGATGGCGACTGAGTGTGGTTTATTCGCTTTCTTGTTTATCCCTTTGTTCGTGCGCGAGCTATGCTTATAAAAGGCCTCCAAAGCCAGGGCTGCTATGTTTTTGATTATGGTGTGTTGTGTTTTTTGATCAGGTTTTCCTATTTATCGCGGTGTATTTTCCCCTCGGAATCGTAAGTGAATTCATACCTTATGACGGTTGAATCCTGAATATCTTGTACCTGAATATTACCTACAGTATCTTCCATTAATCCATATTCGCTTCTTGTTTCTTTAATTATAATATTCAGACTTGTGGTATCTACCGCGATTTCAAATTCACTACCACTCCATTCGTCATTGTGATATACTAATTCGTCAGTTTGTGAAATTAACCTTCCATCAAGAGTATAACTATTCAATGTGAGATAATTGACCAATCCGCCTTCTTCAATCACTTTTTTAACTCCCAAAATTATAAAACGATCAGTCTTACAAACTATTTTGTTTTCATAATAAGCTGTTACAAATTCATTCTGCTTCAACCCTCCAAAAATAGTTGCTTCGATTTTTAAATCCACCTCTACGTTGTTTTCATAGGCATTAATCAATTTAGCAAATCGATTTTTCGGCTCTGATTTACTTATAATCACACTGTCCATTTTATTAATTCTCACATTGAAATCAAAATCAAAATCGGAATCATTTGTATTGAGATTATCGGATATTCCGAAAGTTTCAGCTGGATTATTACCATACACTCGATATAAATTGCTTCCTGTTTTTTCAACAGTAATATTCTGGTATATCTGTGACAGAATCATATTGCTGTGAACTTTACCCAATGAATCGCACGATATCATTTCGATTTTACCTTCTTCGTCTTCAATGCAGTAAGAATACACTATAAAAAAAGTATTTTCCTTATTCAAATCCAGAAATTGTAGCGTATGCCAAGGCGTGTGTAATTCATTTATTTGTAAAGTATTAATGAACTCATTGGGATAAAAGCCATTAAGGTTATAATAGTCAACACAATCGTTCAATGACTTTAAAAGAATGGTGTCTTTTTTTGATGGCTGTTGAACAACGGTGTCAATGATTGAAAGAAGATTCACATTATCTTTTTTGCTATTTTTAGGCCGTTCTGTACAAGCCATTACAAACAGCGAAATCATAAAAACCAATCCTAAAGTATTTTTCATTGAACTCAAGTGTAAAAATCATCTAAATAAAATGCTAAGTATTGAGGCATCCTTTCTTTCATGCGATATAACGGCCTTTCGTATGACGCGGACCCATTTCGCGTGTTTTATTTATTTTTTGTTTGACTTCTGTTCCAGCTGGAACAAAGGACCAATAACAAACGCTGAAGAGAGCTACTTAATTGCGATTTGTGGTGCCCGGTTATTTATTTTGTTTTTTCTTCCTTCTGATTTTTCGTATGAAATAAATGATAAGAATAGCGATAATCCAGAATGGCCAAATTTTTATCAGGAGTAATAAAAAGTCAATGAATCCAAACCACCCTTTAGATAGTGATTGTTTTATTCTTTCAGAGAATTTATCTCTTTTTTCAGGATTGTATTTATAATCTTTTTGCTTGTATATGTTTAATCTAAGTGTGCTATAGTCAACTAAATCACTTAAATATTTTAACCTTCCAGTAGTACTTTCAATTTCTTCTTCTAGTCGGCGTAACTTTTCTTCAACTTCAAGGATTTCTTTTACATTTATAGCCTTTTTTAATAACTCTTGATACCTTTTTAGATACGCACGTTTGTTTTGAAGTCTTGTTTCCAGGTCAATAAAATCGGCTGTAACATCTCGTGCATCTATTTCTTTGTATAGTATTTCTCCATTGCCAATTTCAATCGCTCGAATAAAAGTCTCGAAATTTGAAGAAGGTATTCTAATTGTCAAATTATAGGAAGATTCCCAATCTGAATTATTCAGATTTTCATTAGAATAATAGGCATCGTGTTTTTTAACTATTGAATCAACTTTTACTTTAGTTAATTCCAAATCAGAGACTTTTAATCCTATTCGACCATCTTTAATTAATTTTTTCTTGACAACTTTTTTGTTGTCCAGCTGTGGCGTTGGTGGAGGAGGGGGGGCATTTTCTTGTTGACGTGTTATTGGCATTATTTCCTCTTCCATTGTCAAATCTGCAAATGCTTCAGACTCTTTGTAAGTATCCTTTTGATGGCATGAGGTAATCAATAAGGTCGTAAATAGGATTAAAAAGACGGAGTTCTTCATATGGTTTCGTTTCTTGAATAGTACGTTTTTAATTGGGACAACTTCTCCATAACCGCATCAATGTTCTCTGACAACAGATGATGTTAGAGAATAGAAAGACGGAAATACCTACAACTACCTTTGTGTATTTCCAAGATTCGGCTGAAGTTCATGGCCTTGTTCAAAAATAGTGAATTCCCTTCAACAAGCAATAAAAAGAAACGCTTTGTTAATTAAAGCAAGCTTAAAATCACTGTTGTGTGGCAAGTCATTTTATATCTCCTACGGGGAAAGGATTCAGTTGGCAACAGACTATATTACAGCGCTTAATGTGCTGCGAGGCATTGGTCCTAGGCCATTGACTGTGATAAACAATATTTAATACCGTTTACCAATCTAAATGAGCGATAAAGAATCACTCTTTGATTGTGTATCGGCATTTACCAATAGAATAACAAAATGCTTTATCAATCATTTTGTTATTCTATTGGTATAATCCTCTATAACGAGATACCTCGCAGAGTCCTCAAGCTTTGATCGGCTAACAAAAGAAGAGCTAACTTTAGGTATTAATGAGTAGCCTGATGATATTATGTAGTTTTAAAAGAGTTATATAGTAGTCGCAGCGAGGCAGAGAATAAAAAGGAAGCTTTGCGTCTTTGCGGTGAATTTTTAATGGACTTGTTGTTAAGAGAGGTAATCCTTGCTAATCTGTGTCATCTGTGGACAAATTTTCTATTTGGATTAACATGTTCTTGTGTGCTTAGGTATCGTCCATCGCATAAATAGGACGATGCACAGGGCGTGCGCAATGTCATCATTAAAAAATAGCTTGTTTTTGATTGGATGATTTATCTTTGTATGAATTGTTGTTCATAAGCGCATTTAAAAAGTACAGTATGGGATCACCAAGTTTTTATCAAATGCTTGCTGCCAATAGCATGATTGAACTGAAGGCACCTTCTGAAGGGGTAAAATATGAGCAGGGGACTGAAGTCTACCCCCAAGATACCTTTATGGATAAAGCTTATTTGGTGATGGAAGGGATTCTGAAGATTTACCGGACCGGTTCCAATGGCAAGCAATACATTGTTCGCCTGGCAAAAGTGGGCGATCTGATCGCTTATCATTCCATTGTTGCCCATGAACCCGAAGCCACCGCCTGTCTTAGTCTAACCCCCAGCGTATTGTGTCCGGTCTCGGCAGCGGATCTCAACAAAGCCATTGCCAATGATCAGGAGCTGGCTATGGCTGTTTTAAAACTGTCGTGCTTCGAATTGAAAGAAGCCCAGAATGCCATGCTGGAACTGTCGCAAATCAATGTGCGCGGACGACTGGCCGGTTTGCTGGTGAAGCTGCAGCAGCTCTTTAGTCTGGAGCAAGGTCAGGAAGTACCGGTTAAACTCAGCCGGCAGGACATATCGGTATGGATTGGAACCACCAAAGAATCGGTGAGCCGGTTGATGACCGAATTCCGGCAGAGCCATTTGATTGATACCAGTAATAATCAATTGCGCATCTTAAACAAAGCTGAGCTGGATCGGCTTTCGAAGTATTGTTGAAGCTTTTGGGAATTATCTCTTCGGGATTAATCATTGGTTTTGTGAAACTAACTCTTTGGGTTGTGCTACCTGCATAATCCAAGCTTACAAGTAGAAATTATTTGCCAAGGATTTCTTTTGAAAATAAGGTTTCAGAAGGCTATTTCTTTCACTTCATTTTTTTTTGTCTAAAAAATGTTTTTATTTTGGCAGCTCTAATCTATTGGTAAAGGGAACTGTCGGATGGATTGGATTAACCTTTTAACCAAACACCATTGTACCAGGAAAGAGAAATTGAAGTGGCAGAGATGTTTTTGAAGCATCGAAGGATAGGGGAGTATAAAGTACTTTACAACCTTTATTATAAAAGCTTATGCTTCTTTGCATATGGGTATCTCAAAGACCATCAGGAAGCAGAGGATGCTGTGCAAGAGACCTTCATTCGGATTTGGGAAGGAAAATCGGACATTCAGCAGGCCGAGAAACTGGGCGGTTATTTGTATGCAACCGTTAGGAACCATTGTTTAAATACGCTGCGCCAACGAAAAACTCAAGCTGTTTTTCAGGCACATGAGTTGGCTCAAGTGGATAATACCTGGGAGGAAGATGAAAGCTTACGCATGATAAAGTCTGAGGTGTATCGCGAAATCATGCAGACCATTGAGAAGCTGCCACCCAAGATGCAGGAAGTATTTAAGCTAAGTTATTTGTCGCAGTTGCGCGAAGAGGAAATAGCCCAACGTCTTTCCATTTCTGTTAATTCAGTTAAAACACATAAACAGCGGGCCAAAAAGATATTACGTGAGGATTTAAAACAATTGTTTTCCTTGGTATTGATCTTCCACTTGTAAAAAAAATATTTTTTTTTACGGCCTTGTCACCTAATTGCAAAATGAGTGTGTCAACTTATTAAATGCACAAAATTCTATGGATCAATTTAGGATATATAAGCTCATCTGGTACAAGTTAAGAGGCACGATCAGCGCAGAGCAGAAACAGGCCCTGACAGATTGGTTGTCAAAATCAGACCAGCGTCAGCAATGGTTTACTCGATTGATGGATGATCGGCAGGTGCAAGAGGATTTGAAAGAGATGCAACAATTTGATCAGAAAAAGGGCTGGGAACGGATTGAGCGTCGTCTTGCGCCTCAACTATCATCAAAAAGGTGGATACGTCGCATGGCTGGAGTGGCAGCTATCGCCGTTCTTGTTTTAGCTGTTGGTTCTCTATTTTATCTCTGGTCGCACGGGCGACAGCCGGTTCAGCTAAGCCAGACGCAAGTGATTACACCGGGTGGATTCAATGCCTTATTATCTATTGATGATGGTGAATCCATTCTTTTGCAGGATTCAGTGACCACTAGTATCAGTAAAAACAAACAAATTGTAGCTGAAGTCAAAAACGGTTCGCTGGCTTACCTGGCCGATACAACGGTTGAGCCGGTGAAGATGGAAATAGAAGTGCCCGAACGATCAGAGTTTCATTTTGTCCTATCCGATGGCTCGCAGTTGTGGATGAATGCCGGCAGTAAAGCCATCTTTCAGCAACCATTTGCCGGTGACCGAAGAGACATTTATATTGAAGGGGAGGCCTATTTTCAAGTGACCAGGGACGAAACCCGTCCATTTATTGTTGATATCTGTGGCATAAATAACCTGCAAGTTTTAGGTACTTCTTTTAATGTCAAAGCCTATCCCAGCGATCGCTATCAACAATCGGTACTCGTGGAAGGTCGTGTGCTATGGCGCACAGCCGAGGGACGTGAACGTATGATGGAGCCGGGGCAAATATTGGAATATGCGATAGAAAGTGAGAAAATTCAGGTAAGTTCTGTGGATGTTTATCCATATGTAGCCTGGAAAGAAGGACGTTTTGTCTTCGAGGGAGCCACATTGGATAACATTATGCAAGCATTGAGTCGATGGTATGGGGTAAGCGTTGTTTACAATGATAATAAAGTGAAGGATTTGCATTTTAGTGTGGATGTACAGCGCTATGAGGATTTAAGGACTATCCTGAACATGCTGGCATTAACGCAAAAAGTAACGTTTGAGATCGAGGGATCTGAGGTAAGAATAATCAAACATCTATAAAAAAGCAGGAAGTGCTGGAACACTTCCTGCTTGTCATAGCTCACGCGCTATGAGTTAATAGTAACCTATCAATTACAAATCTATGAAAAAAAATCGGGAATTATTGTACCCGGACGGGAGGGGTACACCCAAAATTTGGCTGATTATGAAGCTTTCTTTTTTTTTGCTATTCGTGGTGCTGTGGCAGGTGTCGGCATCTGGCTATAGCCAGGAAACGAAACTTAAACTCGATGTGAGAAGGGCTTCGGTGAAGGACGTGTTTAAAGCCATTAAGTCCCAAAGTGAATTTACATTCATTTACAACGACGAAGACATTTCTGCCATCCAGCCCATTTCCATTGAAGCGGATGATGTATCGGTACAAGCTGTTTTGAACCAGTGCTTACTAAATAGCGGATTGACTTATGAGGTGCAGGACAATGTGATTATTATTAAACCGGCGCCGCTAAGTAACCAGCAGCAAAAAGTGGTGATTACCGGTGTGGTAACTGATGAGACGGGGCTACCGGTGCCAGGTGTAAATATCATTTTGGTGGAGTACAACACCGGTACCATTACCAGTGGCGATGGTACTTATTCAATAAATGTACCGGATGGGAAAGGGACCCTTATGTTTACCTTTATTGGATTCGAAAAAGCGGTGATGGCCATCGATGGCCGGACTGAAATTAATGTGCAATTAAAGACTGCGGTGAGTGAAATCGAAGATGTGGTGGTCACCGGGTATTACAATCAAACCAAAGAGAGTTTTACAGGAGCAGCGACTACCATTAGTTCAGAAAAACTGCAGGCGGTCAGTAATAGCAACGTGTTGCAGGCCTTGCAGGTCTTTGATCCTTCTTTTAAGATCATGGACAATAATGAATTTGGATCTAACCCCAATAAGATGCCGGAGATTGAGATACGGGGGAAGGCCAGTTTCCCCGGTTTGTCGGAGAGCGAGATCCGCAGTAATCCCAATCAACCTACTTTTATTCTGGATGGCTTTGAAGTATCCATCGAGAAGATCTATGATTTGGATATCAACCGCATCGCCAGTGTCACCATCTTAAAGGATGCCAGTGCCACAGCTATTTATGGATCCAGGGCTTCCAACGGCGTGGTTGTCATTGAAACCAAAGCCCCCGAAAAAGGACGTTTGCGTGTGAATTATACGTTTGATGGCACCGTGTCAGCCCCTGATTTATCAGATTATGATTTATTAAATGCGGAAGAGAAACTGGAAGCAGAGCGTTTAGCCGGTTTGTATACGAGCACTTTTCCGGTCGGTAATGATGGCGGATACCAAGATCAGCTCAGACTGGATAATTTGTATAGTCAAAATTTACAGGCTGTCCGTTCAGGCGTCAATACCGATTGGTTAACTCAGCCGGTTGCAAATGCTTTTTCTCAAAAACACTCTTTGTTTCTCGAAGGAGGAGATGATGTGATCCGCTATGCCCTGGAGGGTAATATTAACGATGAGAAAGGGGTGATGAAAGGATCCGGGCGAAAGCGTTATGCCTTGGGGAGCATGTTATCTTATCGGTATAAATCCATTATTTTCAAGAATCATCTTTCGGTGTCCAGGGTAGTAGCCCCGGAATCACCTTATGGCAGTTTCTCTCAATATGCTCGTTTAAATCCTTATTATAAACTAAAGGACGAGAGTGGACAATACTATCAAACCCTGGCAACTAATGATGCATACGGGACTCCAAAACAGTACTCGCCTCTATATGATGCCACTAACCTGGATAATTTCGATGAAAGTAAATACACCAATGTAACCAATAACTTCTCCATTGATTGGATGTTGCTGGAGGGATTACGCTTGAAGGGGAATGTCTCATTTCAGATTCAAAATGATAAGATGGAGGCCTTTAAATCGCCGGAATCCATTGAATTTCTTACTACAGATGAAGAAGATTTCAACTTAAGAGGGAGTTACTATATGGGTGATCGGGAGATGTTCATGATGGATGGTAACCTGGTGTTAAGTTATTTTAAGCAGGTGAATAAGCATTTTGTGAATGCGGTGATTGGCGGAAATATTCAGGAACACCAGGTCAATTTTGAAGATTATACAGCTGAAGGGTTTGCCAATGATCGCTTAAGTCATGTCAGCTTTGCGGCACAGTTTAAAGAAGGAACGACACCAGGTGGTTATGAAGAAACAAGCCGGTTGGCGGGTGCATTTTCAAATTTAAATTATAACTACGATAACCGTTTGTTAGCCGATTTGTCCTTACGTATTGATGGCTCCTCCAAGTTCGGAAAGAAACAACGCACGGCCCCTTTCTGGTCGGCGGGTTTAGGTTGGAACCTGCACAACGAAGCATTTTTCAAGAGTAATAAGGTGGTGAATGAAGCGCGTATTCGTGCCAATATTGGAGAGACGGGGGGCGATAACTTTTATGCCTATCAGGCTTTAACCACCTACAATTACTTTACCGATCGTCATTATCGTTTTAGCAATGGTGCATATATTAAAGCATTAGGGAATGATGATTTGAAGTGGCAAACTACAATGAAGGGCAATGCTGGCTTGGATTTGACACTTTTCCAGAACCGATTAATGGTATCTGGTAACTACTACCACGATTCCACGAAGGACTTATTGACTCAGGTGACCATTGCTCCTTCCATTGGCTTTTCAAGCTTTACTTCCAATATGGGTGATGTGTTAAACAATGGAGTTGAGTTAAACCTAAGCGTGACGGCCTATAAGAATACCCAAAAGCAGGTGTTTGTGAATTTCTTCGGCAATGTTCGGCACAATAGTAATGAAATCCAAAAGATATCGGATGCTTTGAACGAATATAATAAAACAGTCGCTGACAATCAGAATAAAGAGGTGGAAAAGAATAAGGAAGACGCAGCCAATACAGATCGTATCACTGATGCGTCCGGATTAGTAAGTGCGGCTCCGGTCTTGCAGTTCAATGAAGGTGAATCCATATATGCCATTTATGCTGTTCGGTCTTTGGGGATTGATCCGGTGTCTGGTAAAGAAGTATTCCTCGATCGGTTTGGTAACAGCACTCTGGTGTGGGATGCCCGCGATCAGGTGGTGGTGGGTGAAGCGCAACCCCAGTTTGAAGGTTATTTCGGTACCAATACCGACGTGGGGAACTTTAGCTTCAACTTATCTTTTAATTACCGTTTGGGTGGGCAGGTGTATAATCACACTGTTATTGACCGGGTCGAAAATGCGAATCTGAAATACAATGTTGACAGACGGGTACTTGAAGAACGTTGGACCAAAGAAGGCGATGTGTCACCCTATAAAAGTATTGCTGACAAATCTATTACCCGGGCTTCTTCACGCTTTGTTGAAGATGAAAACACCTTATCACTGGCTTCGGCCCGGGTGTCCTATACTTTAAATCCGGATTTGGTCAAGAAAATAGGTGTTCGACACATGAAGCTCTCCGTTTACATGAGTGATATTTTCCGCATTTCCACGGTGAAGCAAGAACGGGGCTTGTCCTATCCCTTTGCCCGATCGGTTTCATTCTCATTACAAACCAACTTTTAACAAACCGGCTATGAAACAAAATTTATTAATATTATTTATAGCAACAATGGTCCTGACCGCTTGTCAGGACTGGATGGATGTGAAGCCTAAATCAGAAGTGGACCAGGTGGACATGTTTTCATCACAGGATGGATATCAGGATGCTTTGAACGGCCTCTACCTGATGTTGGGAGAGAGTGATTTATATGGCGACAAATTGACCATGAGTTTTCTGGATGTATTAGCTCAGAATTATTTCATCCCAAGCGGCCATTCTTATATCGATCTGGCGTTTTATAATTATGATACGGAAGTCAGTGAAGCCGTTATTAGTAGTGTATGGAATAAGGTCTATAATGTCATTGCCAATTGCAACAACATCATTGAGCATATGGATGCGGACGATCCGCAGCGATTTTCCGGTAACAATTATAACCTGATGAAAGGAGAGGCTCTGGCCATTCGGGCGCTCTTGCATTTTGATCTGCTGCGTTTATTTAATGCCCCTTATGTAAGTGATCCCGAGTTTCTAGGTATTCCCTATGTGAAAGAATATAAGATCGAAGTAACCGAACAGGCCACTACCACAGAGGCATTGGGTTCTGTTATCGACGATTTGAAGGCCGCTTATGATTTGATGGCTGAGGATGAGGTACGCCATGAAACAGATGATAACAAAAGGTATCGCGAGAATCGTTTGAATTATTATGCGACTGCCGCCTTACTGGCCAGAGTGTATCTTTACCAGAAGGACTATGAGAATGCAGGGGCCTATGCCGCAGAAGTGATTCAGTCGGAGCGTTTTGAATGGATGGAACCGGCAGATGTATTGGGAAACAGAGATTTTGTGTTTTATCGTGAAATGGTGATGGGCTTGTATCATACCAAAGTAGGCGAAATCGCCCGCAGCTATTTCGAGGATAACATGGATAATGATCTCAGTCAGCTCGTGTGCGCTGATCGTTCAGCCGACTGGTACGATGGGGACGACATTCGCTTTAAATATTGGTTTGAAACAGTTTCTACCAGTAGTGGTGATAAGCGCTTCATGATGAAATACAATCGGCCTAAGGAAGAAAAGGATGAAGCAATGTACCAGGATCCGGTAGTGGCTTTGATCAAGTTACCGGAACTATATTTAATACTGGCCGAATGTAAAGCCCAGACCAACCTGTCGGAGGGAATTGCAGTGCTGAATGAGATGAAAACGGAACGTCGCACGGCCTTGTTGGATGAGGCAGCCGATGAAGTGGCGTTCTTACAGGCTGTGGCTCGTGAATATGAACGCGAGTTCTATGGTGAGGGGCAACTGTTTTATTTTTACAAGCGGATGAACTATCCATCTATTGTAGGGGCCGATGGAAGTAATATAAGCATGACGGATAAGCAGTACACCTTGCCTTTGCCGGCCGATGAATTACAATTTGGTGGAAGAGTAACGAATTAAACGACAAAAAAATGAAATTCTCACTATATCTAATAATTGTTGGTCTGGTAGTAGCGTTGACGGCTTGCCAGGAAAACGAAAAAATGTTGTACGATACCAATTACAACGCTTTGAACTTCAGGTTGCCAGATAATCAGCCTGATAGTCTGTACGTCAACTTCATGTTTTTACCCGATGAACAAATCACTGAGTTGATGAAAGTGAATCTTCGCCTGATGGGGATCCCAGCTGAAGAAGATCGCTATTACCAGGTGATGGCAGTTGACACTGCTACCACGGCTGAAAGTGGAAAACACTATGAGGCCTTGCCGGAGCGTTACCTCTTCGCGAAAGGCGAAACAGAAATCAAGTTTGAGCTAAAACTGAAACGTGATCCTTCTTTGCAGCATAAAACCTGTCGGTTAATGCTGGCTCTGGTGCCTTCTGATGATTTTCAGAAGGGTATTGAGTCAAAGCAAAATTTTATTGTGAATATCACGGATAATTTAAATGAAGCGCCTCCCTTTTGGAAGGGCAATTACCTTCACTATTATGGAGGACCTTATCATCCCTTGAAATGTAAGAAGTACATTGAAATAGCTGGTGTTGATTCACCTACCTGGTATCCGGAGCCTTATGCGGCGGGAGATGTGTATGTGAAGGAGACACGCCGTTGGTTCGAGGAGAATCCGACCTATGATGCCGAAGGTAACCGCTTGTATTTTGAGAATCGTTAATGCTTAAATGGATTTGACATGAAAACACATAAATTTTTAGGACTCATCTTTCTGGTCGCTTTGGGTGGTTGTTTAAAAGACGATGGTACTTACGAATACCTGGATTTGAATGAAGTGCAGGAAATTAAAGGAATTGAGGACTTCTATAGTATCACCAAGTTTGAGGATACTTTGCGCATTGCACCTGAGGTTCACTTTAAGATGGAGGTTAGCGGTGATTACGCCTATGAATGGTCCGTCAACCATTGGGAATTAAGTGAAGGTGAGAACAAACGCGAAAACGTTGAGATTGTTATCTCCACAGATAAGAATCTGGAATTCGTAGCAGACTACCGTATTCCTTACAAAGATTTGTTTGCCGTGTATAAAGTAACCAATATCAATACGGGTGTGGAGCATCGTGAAAAGTTTGAGATACGCGTTCAGAATGCTTATCAGTATGGCTATTTCTTTTTATGTGAGAAGGAGAGCGACAGTGAGTTGTTTTTGGTGCGTGAGAATGGCAAAACCATACCGGATTTATATGAGACACTGACGGGAACACGCTTGAAAGGAAACCCTTATCAAATGGAAAGTATTAAAAATGGCATTTGGACGGATTTGGTTATTTTCGCCAGTGAAGGGCCGGATTATGGAGCTGTAATGGATCTGGATAACCTGGATTATAAGTGGCCTGCCGTAAAATGTTTTCACGAGGAGAATGTTGGTGAATCCATGGAAGTGAACTTCTTTACTCGTCCTGATAGAGATATTTATACCATCATTAATGGTAACTATTACTTTACCGGCGGAATGGCCTTTGGAGATTACAAGCCATACATCGGTGTTAATGTGCCGGATGTGCCTGAAAAAACGGATTATGTGGATCAGGTGAGCTTTGCATTATCGTTTCTGCATGGTACTGATCCCGGTACAGTATACGCCCCTGGTCAGTGGGGTGCAATCGCCACGGTTGAAATGGATGGTGAGCCTTTGGTATTACCCGGTAAATGTTATTTTATGGCAGCAGAACCGGGTGGCAATATGTACGGCGGTGGTGTGGATACCCACATATTTGTAAAGGATCATGCAGGTGTGGTTACAGAGTGTGTATTCAATTCGAAAATGGATTTCTCCACCTGGACCAATGTATATAGCCTGATTCAAAAGGAAACTTTCGTTGCTTCAGCATTGGTTACAGATGAGACTAAATTCATCAATTCCTACTCGGAGCGTTACTTTTATTTCACATCTGAAAATAAAATCTACCGATACAATTACGATGCTCCGGCTGATACCCCTGCCTTGATCGCAGAATTGCCAGCTGGTCAGAGTATCTCATATATCTATCTGGATTATACGCAAGAGGGCTATTCAAAATTTGATGACCAATTCGTCGTAGCTGCCTATGATCATACGGGAGTACAGAATGGATCCATCTATTTCGTCAATATGGATGGTAGTATCGAAACGGCATATGAGCATGTGTGTGGAAAAATCGTGGATTTAGTGGTTAAGAAATAAACATAAATGGATCGGTGGTGTCCAACCGCCGATTCTTTCACTTTTAAATATCATTATATGAATAACTGGATGAAATTCATCACAGCAATGGCGTTGTGTGCTTTATTGGTAAGCTCATGTGGCCAAAAAGAAACGCGTTTCGCACTTATTAAAGGAAAGTACACAGGTGATAAAGCCGGAAAAGAAATTCATTTATGCAAGGTGGAACACGGGAAGACAACCAAAGTGGCGGTTACTAAATTTGGGGCGGAAGGGCGATTTGGGTTCAATTACGCCGTTGAAGAGCCCGGTTTGTATGTGGTTAATGTAGTATGGGATCAGGCCCTGGTGAAAGTCAAGCAAGATCATGACCTCAAACGGTTTTATCTGGAGAACGGTACCGAGGTGGAAATAGCCCTGCAGGATGGTGATTATGCACTGGTGCACACCAACTGTGATAAGAACCAATTGCTTTCAGAATGGAATAATCAGGTGGATAGTGTTTTTACCTATTCACATGGATTTAGGTATAACATTTTAGACTATACTTCCTTTTTTCCCTTATTACCAGGGCTGGTGAATCAGGCCAATCAGTTCAAACAAAAAGTGAATACCGGTGACTCGGTGTTTGATGATTTGATGAAACTGATGGTGGAAGTGGATATGAACAGTGCCGCTTTAATGATGATTTACACCCCCCGAGGCGTGCATCCGGAACGTAAAGATTACCCGGATTATTACGATTATTTGCTGACAGAGCGAGCTCCTCAATCCGAGCGTCTATTGGAACTACCCAACGGTTACGAATACATTCGCTTGTATTCCATGTATGGTGTATTGTCGTCACCTGAGAAAACAGAACGCTCCGACTATCACCAGGTGGCCTTGAAGCAGGTTCACCATGACCTGTTAAAAGGGTATTATGGTGTGGAGAATATAAATTCGTTTAAGTCTTATGATGAGAGTTATCTGAACTATAAAAAAATGATTGAGCCCTATCTGATATCCGATTATCTTAAAGAAAGGGTAAAAGCCTTCGAGTTGACTATTAGGAAGTTTGAGGCCGGTGCACCTGCTTTTGACTTTGCAGGTACCGATGTGAATGGGCAAGAGCACAAATTATCCGATTATAAAGGTAAGCTGGTGTATGTGGATGTATGGGCTACCTGGTGCGGGCCTTGTAAGGGACAGATACCAGCCTTAAAAGAGCTGGAAAAGAAGTTTCATGGACAACCGGTAACGTTCTTAAGTATATCAGTGGATAATGCAAAAGATCGCAGTAAATGGGAAAAATATGTGACGGAGGAAGATTTGAAAGGGGTCCAGATTATGGCCGATAAAGCCTTTGATTCCGATGTGGCAAAAGCGTATAGTATTAACGCCATTCCGCGTTTTATGTTATTTGATAAAGAAGGTAATATTGTGACCATTGATGCACCTCGTCCTTCCGATGAGCAAACCGAAGGTTATTTAAAGAATTTATTGTAGTATGATGCAAGGTCTTGTTTGTTATTGGAAACAAGACCTTTCTTGTAAATGGATTGACATGAATAAGGGAATAATAGTATTATTACTGGTCGGCCTAATGGGGATCTTCAACCGATGTAAAGTGCCAGAAATACAGAAATCGACAACTTCGCCCATCGGTTCACCTCCAATCGAATCAGTTCCAATTAATGATACTGAATGGTTGAAGGTATTCGAACAGAAAGTTACAGAATACATGATGGAGCATGAGGTGACAGCAGCAGATACTTACAAGGAGCAATTAGCGAATAAGACGTGTGCAGTACCATCTCAGAAACCTGAAACTGACAGAGTAGGTAACGAGGCGTTTTATTCCTCTTTCCGTAAAGGGGTGTTGATGATGGGTAAAGTCCATAAATGTGGGCATTGTCCCGAGAATCATATTAGTACGGCATCGGCGTTCGTGATATCCGGTGATGGTATTTGCGCGACCAACTACCATGTGTTTAAATCCTATGATCCGTCAAGCCCCAATGAATATATCACCTATTTTGTGATGGATTCGGAGCAAAAAATCTATCCGGTGAAAGCGGTATTGGCGGCTAGTAAACACGATGACCTGGCTATCTTTCGAATCGATCCGGGAGATGTGAAATTACATCCCTTGGCCCTTGGCAAACAAAAAGCACCTGGAGCGTCTATTCATCTGATCAGTCATCCCGATCATCGCTTTTATACTTATACAAGCGGACAAATTAATCGCCACTATATGAAACCCGGAACGACCAAAATCCGACAGAGCATCTCTGCTGAATTCGCCAAAGGATCCAGTGGGGCACCCATTATGGATGATTTCGGAAATGTTGTTGGTATAGTGGCAGGAACGCAGAATATTTACTACGATCCCAATGGGGAAATATACCAGGCCACCATCAAAGAAATAATACCGGTAAGTCGTTTGAAAGAACTCATCAATTAGAGGTGTATGCATTTTTGATGCAAGGTGTATGCTAAAAAAGCACTGCCCAATCCATTGAGCAGTGCTTTTTTCATTGAAGTAGTATCTGGTTATTTGCCAGCAGACAGAAGCGAAAGGTTAGTAGTACCTACTGACTTAAATTTACTGACCACTGACTATCTACCATTAAAATCCCAGGCCAAATTTACCCCAGTATTTCTCTTCCAGTTCTTTCCAGCGCAACATGGTGGCACCGGTAAAGTCGCGGGTATATTGGTTCAGGAGCTTTTGAGCTTCCTCTTTTTTACCTTCTTTCAGCAAGGCAGCGATGCGCTCTTCCAGAAATTTATTCTCTATCGTGGCTTTTTCTTCGAAATAGGCCACTTCACCCAGTACCTCTTTTTTGGTATCCTGCCAAGCCAGGGTTGCCAGTTTATTGGCTTTGCGATAACTCCAGATGGCGGCATCTTCGCGGTAGCGTTTCTGGCCACAGAAGCTGAAACTCTCTGGTAATTCGGTAGTACCTGAATAGATGGGAATACGGGGGCTTTGTCCGGGATTATCAAAAGAAAACCAGGCAATACCACCAATCTCATCGGGTAACCAATCGCGCAATTGGATGATGTGTGAATAGGAACACCACGATACAGCAACGGTCCGTTGAAATTCAACAGTACCTTCTTTCAAATAATTGTAAGTATTACGTTCGTTGCCGCCCATCCAGGGATTGGCAATGGGAGAGATCAGGGTATCCTGACCAATCACTTCTTTGTTATCGTCGTATTTCTTCTTGATCACCTTCAGGTTCTGCGTCATGTCGTATTTAGTACCCTCGTAGGTTTCGCGGTACAGGGCGATCACATCATGCACCGATACTTTTTGATCGGGCTTCACTGAGAAAGGTAATTCATCGGCTTCAAATTCCAGCTTCAAGGAGGGTGCCAGGGCATTCAGAATGAAATATTCACGAATCATGAAGGGTTTATCCACCTTACCATAGGCTTTCCAGAATTTGAAAGGTTGCTTGCCATCCCAACGCTTCAGTTTTTTAGCCACGTCAAACACGTTGTGCGAGGCCATGAAGTGTTCTTTATCTTTTAGGTTGATTTCACCAATGCGGGAGATGTTGGCTGATACACCTACGTGATCATCGGGGATGCGTTGAGCCGCCCATACACCACCAATTTTGTCCGGTCCTTCACCAAAAATCTCCAATTGCCACACTTCTTTTTTATCGGCAATGGTGATGCATTCGCCCCAGTCGCCATAACCGTATTCTTTGATGAGTTGACCAATGAGCTGAATGGCATCCCGCGCCGTTGAACAGCGCTGCAAGGCAATGCGCTCCAGTTCTTCAATCAGGAACAGGCCATTCTCATTCACCAACTCTTTGGGACCCACGATTGTGGTTTCACCAATGGCCAGCTGTTTCTCATTCAAACAAGGATAGGCGGTATTTAAAAACGAATACGTCTCTTCGGCCTGTGGAATTTCACCGACTTTTTCCATTTGACGGCGGTCCCAGCGGGTTTCTGTTTTCAAAGTACCCTTATAGATCGCAGTCGTGGTATCGTTTTTAAAGGTTTCTCCTTTCTCAATGGATAACCAGGTACGGTAGCGGCCGTCGCAGGTATGACTGGTGATCACCGAGCCATCGGTAGAGGCTTGTTTACCCACCAGGATGCTGGTGCAGGTTTCACCGAAATAGGGATCATTCACCTGGTCAAACACACTTTGAGCCGAAGTGCTTAACCACGAAATGGCTAAAATGGCCATTCCAATGTAATGTAGTTTCTTCATGGTATTTTTAATCTGATTTAAACAAAAAGTATTGAAAGGGCTAAACTACTATTTTAATCAAATATGACAGGTAACAATTGTCAGGTTCCGATGGACAGGTGGAGTCACATCAAAGTGAAAATACTATATTTGGTCTCCGGGCAATACACCGGATTAATTATTAGGAACTGAATGGGAAAACGAAATATAAAGTCAGGTGTCTTCTTCGGGTTACTCGTTATCGTTTGGGGATGTCGTGGTTCACACTCTGAAAAGCTAACCATTGCCACCGCTGCCAACATGCGCTTTGCCATGAACGCGCTGGTGGAAGCTTTCGCGGCTCAAACCGGCATTGCCTGCGAAATTGTGGTGGCTTCATCGGGCAAATTAACGGCCCAAATAGCCCAAGGTGCACCCTTTGATCTGTTTGTGTCGGCCGACATGAAATATCCGGAAACGTTATATGTGCAGGGATTAACCGTGGCAGCCCCGGAGGTCTATGCCTATGGGAAGTTAGTGCTCTGGTCTGCTACCGATGCTGGTCAACCGTCTTTGGATATATTAACGGCCAAGGCCATTCAACGCATTGCCATGGCCAATCCGAAAACGGCTCCCTATGGCAGAGCGGCCCAGGAAGTTATTACGAATATCGGTCAATATGATGCACTAAAGGATAAGCTGGTGTATGGCGAAAGCATTTCGCAAACCAGTCAATTCATTCTGTCAGGAGCTGCCGCAATGGGTTTTACGGCTAAGTCAGTGGTTTTATCACCCGATGTAATGGGGAAGGGTCGGTGGATCGAAATAGATCCCTCATTGTATTCACCCATTGAACAAGGTGTGGTGATGGTGAATCAGCACCCTGAAAAGCTGGATAAAGCCCGGCTGTTTAAGGCATTTCTGTTTGGAGAGCAAGGGCAGAGTATACTCACCCAATATGGTTACGCAATAAATTAATCATGAATGTATTAACAGGTCAAATAGAAACCATTACCATCAAAGGCAGTTTGTCCCTGGTGCGGGTGGTGGTGGCTCACATTCCGCTCACGGCCATTGTGATTGACACCCCTGAATCGGCGCCTTATTTAGAACCAGGCAACGAAATAAACGTGATTTTTAAAGAGACCGAAGTGATTATTGGCAAAGGGAAAGAGCACCAAATAAGTCTTCAGAACCGGATTCCGGGCACTGTCCAGGCCATTGAAGCGGGTGAGCTATTAAGTCGCGTGGTGGTGAACACGCCAGCGGGTGAGATTGTATCGGTAATTACGGCCAATGCGGTGGCGCAACTGACATTAACGGTAGGCTCTGAGGTTACCGCGATGATTAAGACAAACGAAATAATGGTATCGGAATGATCGACTGGCAACCCCTTTTATTAACCTTGAAGCTGTCCCTGGTATCTACCCTGGTGCTCCTGGTCGTGGCCATTCCCTTGGCCTGGTGGCTGGCCTATTCCAAACAGCGCATCAAACCGGTGATTGAAACCCTGGTGAGCATGCCACTGGTGCTGCCGCCAACGGTATTGGGATTTTACTTACTGGTGGCGTTTAGTCCCAACAATGTGTTTGGCAACTGGCTCCAGGAGGTCTTGGGTTTGCACTTGCTTTTTTCATTTGAAGGATTGGTGGTGGCTTCGGTGATATATAGTTTGCCCTTTATGGTGCATCCCATTCAGTCGGGCTTAAGCAATTTGCCATCCTCCTTGCGGGAGGCGGCTTATGTGATGGGTAAATCACCGGTCACGACGCTTATAAAAGTATTATTACCCAATATTAAACCGGCTCTGTTGACCGGTATCGTCCTGACCTTTGCTCATACCGTGGGTGAATTTGGCGTGGTGCTGATGATTGGTGGTAACATGCCCGGGAAAACCAAGGTGGCCTCCATTGCCATTTACGATGAGGTAGAAGCGCTGAATTATGGAGCTGCCAATGTGTATTCGCTCATTCTTTTTGCGGTGACTTTTGCCATTTTGCTGACGGTTTATCTTGTGAATGGCGGATATCTTAAACGTTTCTGGCAATGATTGAACTGCATTTTGAGAAATCATTGAGTGGGCCTTCCGGGGAGTTGTTGCTGAGCGTAAATCAGCAACTCACAAGGGGGCAGTTTGTCACGCTGTATGGTAAATCCGGGGCTGGCAAAACAAGTGTGCTTCGCATATTAGCGGGTTTGATGCAACCCGATATGGGTCTGATTAAAGTTAATGGATCCACCTGGTTAGATTCTGCCAATGGTATTCACCTTAAACCACAAAAGCGTAAAGTCGGTTTTGTCTTTCAGGATTACGCCTTGTTTCCCAATATGACGGTGTATGAAAACCTCCTGTTCGCGTCGGGCCATGGAAAAGATAAGGCGCTGATTACCCATCTGGTGGAGTTGGTGGAGTTGGGCGAATTGCAACACCGCAAACCGGGCACCTTATCCGGCGGACAAAAACAACGGGTGGCCCTGGCACGAGCTTTGGTTCAGCGGCCCGATATATTGATGCTGGATGAACCTCTCTCCGCTCTGGATCATGAGATGCGCCTCAAGCTGCAGCATTACATTTTGCAGGTGCACCGCGAATATCAGCTCACCACCATACTCATCAGTCACGATGTATCAGAGATATTAAAAATATCGGATACCATGTTGGTCTTAGAGCAGGGTAAAATCATTCAAACGGGTTCACCAGCCGAAGTATTTAGCCACAAAGAGGTGAGTGGCAAATTTCAGTTCGTGGGAGAAATCATTAATATGGAGAAACAAGATGTCATCTATATTCTCTCCATCCTCATTGGTAATGAACTGGTCAAGGTGGTGGCGGATGAACGGGAAGTGAAAAAATACACCCTTGGGGAGCGGGTTATTGTGGCTTCTAAAGCGTTTAATCCGATTATTAAGAAATTGCATTGAGCTACCGGGCTCAGTGAATCCAAGGAAATTACCGGTCAAAGCCGTTTCGTTTTATGCGCTGCTTTTCATAGCGGTTTGCCACAGGAATGATCTGAATAATTACTTTAAAAGTACAAACAAGTGTTCCTGATGCTCAAAAGGATCCGCTTAAATGCAAAAGAGTAATCCCAGTCGTCAGATGCACATGTTTGCTTACTAACGTGTGTTCTCAATACTCAGATGCAGGCGTTAACCGTTCACAGGTACTATTTATTCTGGACGGTACCCGTTGCTATTTTTTTTAAGTGGTTTTACACAATTATTAGTTGTAATTTAATGAGACAAAAACAGGCTTAATGTTGTGAACATCCTCTTAGAACTCGGCTTTTTACTGGTTGCCGGATACCTGGCCGGCTGGCTATGCCATCAAGTGCGACTGCCGCGCATCCTCGGTTACATCGGAACAGGGATTGTATTGAGTCCATATACGCTTCCATTTATCAATGTTGATTTTGTGGTTACCACTGAACCTTTACTAAAGGTTTGTCTGGCATTTATTGCCTTTGAGGTAGGCGGGGCATTAAAATGGTCACGCATGAAAAGGCATGAAAAGGAGATTGTGCACATCACAGTGTGGGCCAGCATCTTTCCTTTTATTTTGATCGTTATTGGGATTACTGTGTTCGGCCTCATGTTTCAGGAGCAACTATCCATTGAGCTCCTCATCTTACTGTTGTTAGCCTTACAATTGGGAGCTTTGGCCAGTCCTACTGCGCCGGCGGCCACCCTGGCGGTCATTCATGAGTATAAGGCTCGTGGCAAAGTGACTGATACAATTCTGGGCGTTGTTTCGCTGGATGATACCTTTGGTGTAATTTTATTTAGTGTGGTCATTAATATTGAGGCTTTTTTTACCGGTAGCCATACCGGATTCCTTTCTGCTTTCACCACAACACTGTACCAAATTGGCGTTGGAATGGGCTGCGGGGCCCTAATGGGGGGGATGATGATGCTGGCGTTTCACTTACTGCCTAAAAAGGCGGAAGGGCAATGGATTGTAGTGATCGCGTCATTGATTATTATTTGCGTGGGCGTGTGTGAGCTATTACACATCGATGAAATATTAGCCGCCATGATGATGGGCATTGTCATTGTAAACGGGAGTAAATATCAGAATCGCATCTTCAAAATCATTGAACGGTATACGGAAGATTTAATCTTCCTGTTCTTTTTTCTGCTGAGTGGATTACATTTGAATGTGTATAGCATTCCGCACGCTCTGCCATTAATTCTTCTATTTGTGTTATTGAGAATAGCAGGAAAGTATTTAGGATGCTGGTGGGGCGCGCGCACTGCCAAAGCTGATGAGCCCATAAAAAAGTATACTGCCGGGGGGCTCATTCCGCAGGCTGGTATTGTCATCGGATTGGTGTTAAATGTGTATCAGATGGAGGTGTTTAAGCCCTTTTCAGAACTGCTGCTGACCACCATCATGGGCGCCACCATTATCAATGAACTGATTGGCCCTATCATGGCGAAACATTCATTGAAGAGAGCCGGCGAAATTAGAGAAAATAACGGTAATTATGAGAATGGATGACCTCACTGAATCATTCCCTTTAGTGTAAGATTGATTTTTATGATTATTTTCGCGGCTCATTTTTTGATTTTGTTTATTATGAATTACAAGTTGTTTTTAGTACTCTGCTTTATACTTTGGGGAGTGCCATTTAAGATTAGTGCCCAGGAGTGGCATTTTGGACTTAAAAGTGGGTTTGCAATCGGTACTTTTAATTCTGAAATTGGCCCATGGGGTGAGGATGCGTTATATTATCCCTATAGTCAGTCCGCAAGGCTTGGAATAGGGGGTGGCGTATTTGTTAATTATGCTTTTAATGAATACATTGGTTTTCAAACAGAATTGCTTTATTCTCCTAAAGGATCCACATTCGAACGTGAGAATCCCAATATCATTTCAATTAATTCATCAGGTGGAGGAGCCAATGAAAAGGATCGAGTTAAATATTGTTTGGATTATATTGAATTACCCATTTTGTTAGATGTCCCTTTATCTAGACGATTTGCGGTGAAAGTTGGATTTGCACCGGCTCTAAATATGATATCCAGAATGAAGATCAATTATTGGGAGAAGAGTAATAGTAAGTTAAAAGATGAACCTCCGTTCAATCAGATTAACGGTGATATTGTGGATGAAGAATATGAGAAGATTGATTTAGATATTGCTGAATCATTTATTGTCAGTTCTGTATTAGAAGTAAACTATCGTTTTAATAATCAATACCTTTTTCTAAATTATTACCAATCATTGACGGATGTTTATGAAGTGGCGGAAATGAATGGTTTCAATATGAAAACTAAGAACTATGTTGTATCCTTGGGTTACGCTATTTTCTTTTAGTAAGTAGCAGGTTCTTAAAAATGAAGCATAAAGGTGAAACCATAATTAGTTGTTTGGCTTTTCGTTATCTCATTGCATTGTTTGCTTTACTTCTCGAAAGTGAATTAAAAGTCAAAATGATCCGGATCAGGCCCCACGCGCTTCCCTTCGTCCAGGGCATTGATAAGGGCCATGTCGCGTGGTAACAATTCAAAATCGAATAAATGGGCATTCTCCTCAATGCGATCCTGCTGAACACTTTTAGGGATGGCCACCACTCCTTTTTGCAGGTGCCAGCGCAACACAATTTGAGCCACTGTTTTCTTGTATTTGTGGGACAACATAATTAACTCCTCGTTGTGGAAGAGTTTACCCTGCATCAGTGGACTCCAGGCTTCGTATTGAATTTGATATTCTTCACAAAAATCATACAGATCCTGCTGTACCAAAAAGGGATGACATTCCACTTGATTCACCATGGGATCAATGGTGCAATGTTGGATGATATCCAGCAGGTGGTGCTTCATGAAATTACTTACCCCGATGGCTTTCACGCGTCCTTCGTTGTATAATGTTTCCAGGGCTTTCCACGTATCATTGTACTTTTCCTTGACCGGCCAGTGAATCAGGTATAAATCCAGATAGTTGGTCTGTAAACGTTTTAAAGAAGCCTCAAACGCCTTGATCGTGGAGTCATATCCTTGATCGCTATTCCACACTTTGCTGGTAATGAAAAGTTCCTCGCGTGGCACCGCATGGTTTTTGATGGCCTTTCCCACGCCCTCTTCATTTTTATAGATGGCGGCCGTATCAATGTGTTTATAGCCGGTATCCAGGGCATGTTTCACTGCATTTTCCACTTCGGCACCATTTTTTGATTTAAACACACCTAAACCCAGATAAGGCATTGCTACTCCGTTGCGTAATTCAAAAGTGCCTTTTAAATTCGTGATTTTCATAGTATTAGATGTTAAAAGATTAAACGCTTATTTATTATGTTTGGGCCGAATCTCATTTATTATTAACGGTAGTTTAATCTTCGTAAAATTTTATCGTTTTGTCAAGTCTTTCCCATCATATCCATTTGTATTCACTACCGTAAATTGGAATGGGTTTTAGATAGAGATAGGTGTTTTCAAGCGGTATGGGCGGTTTGACGATAAAAGAATTTTTATTGGAAATTACGAATGGCAGGGAATCAATTGTTGATTGAAATTCAATGAAAGGATGTGGAAGAGATGATATAGATAAGGGAAACACTTGTGCTTGGCCTTGGGCGAGCCTGTTTGTTTTGAGGACGGGAGGGCTGTCAGCTGGCTGATTACGGAAAGTTTAACTGGGTATTCGTGTTTTACTGCTGATATTCTTGTATTAGTTGGCGGGATATTGTGTTTGGACTTATTGGAATGATGAATATTGATTCACGCTTTGTGATTTAAGAATTCGGCCTTCTTCATTTGTTGATCGATATTCATTATTTGGTTCTGGCTTGTCCTGGTTGGGAGTTTTTTTTATCAGGGATCCTTCTCGATTTATATAGGAGAGAATAAGCTGTGCAGGAGGGGGGCGACTGGGTTCCATAGTTGTTGTTTTAGCTGTTTAGTGATGTGATTTCACTTGTTTGAATTTTTATATGTTTAGTTACCGATACAAGGCTCATCACATCATGTATTTTTTACACTGACGAATGTAGATGCTTTTATTCACGGCATGAAAACTATTCAACCATCTGCTGATAAATCACTATTAATAGATGACTTTATTGATAATGAAGAATACTGGTCGTTGATTGAATAAAATGGAATGTTTGTTGAAAAGGACCTGCAGAAACAGCGGAAGCATTACTTTTGCACTTACCTTTACCTAAAAAGAGAGGGGCGATTGGGTGCGTGGATGCTTTTTGATGGCCCTTTACGAAGAATAAAATAAAACAATAGGATGGATTTTGGTTTGATGCAGTTGTCACGTAATAAATATAAGGAAGTCTTTTTGCATTTTATCTTGTGGTTCGGCTATAGTCTGGTGTTGTTTTATGGCCCATCTATGATCATGGATACCAACAGTGCCATACTCTTTTCAGGCCGTACCCTGTTCATTAATGCTCTGGTATTTTATGTCAATGTGTTTTGGTTGCTTCCCAAATACATGGCGAAGAATACGTATGCCAAATATGTCATGGGGATTGTTTTATTAATGCTGTGTTCGGGTATCTTCTATCAATTGACAGATGGCTGGATGCACGATTCCGGCAGGAGACGTTTTGGCCGAAGCGATAAGGAATGGATTGAAGCCATTCAGGAGGATCGTTTTATTTCGGAGAATAAGGATCTGATTGTTATCCCGGAAAAGCCCCGGGATGAACCGCCCTTTTTTATTGGCCGACACATACAGATGGGACTGTTTGCTTCGCTGGGGATGCTATTTATCAGTACTTTATTTTGGGTGATTGCCGAGTCGCGCGGACGTAAGCAGCATGAGTTGGCACTTATTAATCAGAACCTGGTGAATGAAATGAAGTTTCTCAAATCGCAGATGAATCCTCATTTCCTGTTTAATGCTCTGAATAATATCTATTCGTTGGCGATGCTGCATTCGGTGAAGACGCCGGAAATGATTCTAAAGCTTTCAGCCATGTTGCGGTATGTGTTGTATGAATCGGAGGAGAAAAAGGTGACCTTAGATAAGGAAGTGGATTACATTAAAAATTTCATCGAATTTCAGCGCGTTAAAATCGAAGGGATTCCAAATTTGCACATTGACATTGACCGGGTGGATTGCAACCTGATGATTGAACCCATGTTATTAATTCCTTTTGTGGAGAATAGCTTTAAACACAGCAAAGTAGAAGATACTGAAAATGGGTGGGTCTGGCTGACGCTGGTGAATGAAGCCAATTTGTTGATCTTTGAAATCCGAAACAGTGTGCCGGCCTCCAAAACAACCGCCGGTATTCACAGTGGCATCGGCAATGAAAATGTGAAGCGACGTTTGAATCATCTGTATCCCAACGCCCATGAGATTCGAATTAGCGAACGAGATAAAGAGTTTTCGGTCATCCTAAAAATACAGTTATCATGAAAGTATCCTGCATCATAGTGGACGATGAATTTCCGGCTCGCGCCTTATTACAGGATTTTATCGGCAAATTTTCACATCTGGAATTACTGGGCAGTTTTAAATCTCCTTTGGAGGCTTTGCCCTTATTGCAACAAAACAAGGTGGATGTGATGTTTCTGGATATTCAGATGCCCGATATTACCGGTATTGATTTTCTGAAAACGTTGCGCCAGAAACCGCTGGTGGTTTTAACCACGGCCTACATGGAATATGCCATTGAAGGCTACGAATTGGATGTGTTGGATTACCTGGTGAAACCTTTTGCATTTGAACGTTTCATGCAAACCATTTCCAAGATCGGGGATCGACTGGCCATTCAATCGGTACCGCCCATCATCGTCGCGCCCGAGCCGGTGAAAGAGGAAAAGATGAAAGATTTTATGATGGTGAAGGCCGATCATAAGATTTATCGCCTCAAATACAAGGATATCCTTTACATTGAAGGATTGCGGGAGTACGTCGCCTATTATTGTAAGGAGGAGAAAATTGTTTCCCTGGAATCTCTGCGTAAGTTGGAAACCAACCTGCCCGAACAGCAGTTTTTCAGAGTGCACAAATCGTACATCGTGAACCTGGAAAAAGTGTTGGCCATCTATGGGAATCAACTGAAGTTAGAAGGTGTCAACAAATACATTCCCATCGGTAAGTCCTATAAGGATGCGGTCCATAAAAAACTGATGGAAGAATAGGTCTCGTGAAATGATTAGTGTATAATTGTTAAGGATCAACTCAGAAATATCCTGTTCTGCCTTGAATCTTGAAACCTATGTCTTGATACTTGAGTCTTGTGACTGCCTACTTATATCAACTTCAATTTCTGCATTTGCCCTAATATCTTCTTAGCCCGGTTCTTTTCTCCCGCACTGCCATAAGGGATCAGTTGTTCCAGTACCGTTTTTAATTCAGGGGCCAATTCCGGATAGGTTTGAGTGAGGTTGAATAAAATGGTCATGCAGTGCGCCTTCACAGCGATGGGGATGTCCCTGGTCAGCAACCATTCAAAACAACTGTCTACCAATTTGCCATCAGCCAGTTCCGATAAATCATGCTGTGCCAGAATGCGTAGATAGTGTCGTTTGATGCTGTGGTTGGCAACATCCGGAACGGTGGTGGCCATGAATTGCAGGTAAGGCGTCACCATTTGTGGATAAAGGTCATGCACCATGTCAATGACATAGGCTGATCGCCAGGCCACTTTGGGATTTTCATGTGTGTTGAGTTCGAATAACTCGGCAATGGCATCGGGCGAATGACATGCGTCCTTCGCTACTTGCGAAAACTCGCCCGAGTCCCATCGATCCAGCATCAGTTGTTCCAGTTTATTCATGAATGATTCAGGAGTGAATGATTTGGATGCAAAGATAAAAGATCCCAATGGAGAGAACCGTGTCAGGATTAAAATTTTCTTCCAGAGTGAAAACGGACGGTGTTTTCTGTACAGCGGTTAAAGAACTATTGATAGAATTATTACTTTTACAATTGGATGAACTTAATAATATAACAATATGATCGAACGTGACTACATCCTCCGCATTATTCAAGATCTGGTTAAATTCATTGCCCGCATGCTGAAACTGTTGCAAGAGCAGGATATTGAAAAGGCCTATGATCAGGTCGTTCGTAAAACGGAGCAACTCACAGACACGCAATATGGTGCCTTTCTGAATATGTCACCTGACGCTTTGAGAGATAGACTGTTGGCCAGGGAAATGAATGCCGAATACCTGGACACGCTGGCTCGCTTTTTCATCGTATCTGGTGAGATTTGTATAGAAAAGGAGGTTCGCGGTGAAGCACAACATTTTCTTTCATGTGCCGATCTGTGCATGACCCTTTCTGAAGAAACCTTTAAAACCTATTCCTTCGACCGGCAGGTAGATCAAAAAAAGGTGCGGGAAATGTTGACACGCATGGGGGCCAATTAATAAAACGTTTTCCTGGCGGCTTTGCATCCTGACGATGATTAAGACAAAACGCCTTGACCGGTATTCTTTATCAACACTTTCGGTCCCTGATTTCCCGGATGGCCTGGCCCAGATAATACGCTGCATTCTTCACGTCTTCCCGGGTGCTGTCTTTTCCCACCGATAAACGGACGGTACTTCTTCCGGTCGCTTCATCAATGCCCATGGCTTGCAGCACCGACGATATTTTGGTGCTGCCTGAATGACACGCTGATCCGGTGGCAATGATAACCTGTGCATTGACGGCGGTTGCCAGGTCATGGGCCGTAATTCCTTCAAAGGCTATACTTAAAGTATTGGGTAAACTATTTTCCAGGGGGGTGTGGATAATGAGTTGGCCGGTCACCTGTTTTTTCAATTCTGCCATCAGCTGCTGGCGAACTTCCAATAACTGGGTTTGCTTTTCTTGTAGATTGGAAGCGGCCAATTCACAAGCCTTTCCCAAGCCAACTATGTGCATCACATTCTCCGTACCCGGTCGTCTGCCCGACTCCTGTCCGGCGCCATGCATCAGGTTTTCAACGGGCGTGCCTGACTTGATGTATAAAGCACCAATACCCTTGGGAGCATACAATTTATGACCGGCAATGGTCAATAGATCCACCCCCAGGAGTTGGGTTTTAGTGGCTACTTTACCAACCGATTGCGAAGCATCCGTATGCACTAAAATACCATGCTGATGGGCCAGTTTGGAGATTTCAGAGAGGGCTTGAAGGGTGCCCACCTCATTATTGGCATGCATGATGGAGATCAAAATCGTATCGGGCCGAATGGCGGCTTCCACATCTGTGATAGCCACCTTACCCCATTTATCCACAGGCAGATAAGTGACCTGGTAGCCGTGTTGCTCCAGGTAGTTGCATACCTGCGTTACCGCCGGATGTTCCACCGATGAGGTGATGAGGTGTCGTCCTTTGTGTTTGAGTGCAGCGGCTACACCTTTAATGGCCTGGTTATTTGACTCTGTACCGCCACTGGTAAAGACCACTTCGGAAGCGGTACAGCCCAACAGGTGCGCCACCTGCTCCCGTGCTTGTTCAATGGCCCGTTTGGCTTCCTGTCCGGGCTGATTACTGCTGGAAGGGTTACCAAACAGATGATCCAGAAAGGGATACATGGCTTTACGTACTTCGGGTGCAATAGGCGTGGTGGCGTTATAATCCAGATAGATGGCTGACATAGTATGGTTCAAGAGATAAGAATTGTAAAGATACTAAATCCATTCGCTTTTCGCTTAAACCCCGCATTTCATTCGGGGCTATTCAAATTAAACCACAAGGTGGTTGAAGGTTAAAAGCGATTTTCATGGTCATGCCCACTCATAAAATAGGATCAGGAGGAAGCTTGTATTTCAAACCTCTATTGCCCCTTAAACAATTCTATATCCCCGACAGGGAAAATATTCAATTGGCGACAGCTAATTTGCAACACTTAATCTGCTACGCGGAAGTTGACGTCGGCAATTGTTTAGTGGAGACAATTCTCAACCTCGTAAAACGAACTACCTCGTAGAGGTTATGCCAACAGTTATTAATGTTTGAATTAAATTTTTACCAGATTCCAATAATTTTATGCCGGACATTCAGTGATCTAATGGGATCATTGAGTTGCGCTTTTGGAGGGACATCAGTATCTTAATACGTCACTTCATAACCTACAGCCGCATGAAAAACTCAAAATTCGGCAGGATGACCACCGAACAAGGGCGTATCAAAGAAAAGGAAACGTCTGGTTCAGCATGGTCTAAATGGGGCCCTTACCTGGCCGAGCGCCAATGGGGAACCGTGCGTGAAGATTACAGTGCCGATGGCGATGCCTGGTCCTACCTGAGTCATGACAAAGCGCGCAGTTATGCCTATCGCTGGGGCGAAGAGGGAATAGGCGGGATCAGTGATCAAAATCAGTTTCTTTGTTTTTCCTGGGCGTTTTGGAATGGGCAGGACCCATTTCTCAAAGAACGCATGTTTGGTTTGACAGGTGCCCAAGGGAATCATGGGGAAGATGTAAAAGAGTATTATTATTACCTGGATAACCTGCCCTCGCATGCCTATATGAAGATGCTTTACAAATACCCGCATCAGGCCTTTCCTTATCAGACTTTAATAGATGAAAATGCCACACGCACCAAACAAGAAGCGGAGTTTGAATTGGAAGATACGGGTGTGTTTCGCGAGGATGCCTACTTTGACCTGTTTATGGAATATGGAAAGGCGGAGGCCGAAGATCTGCTGATTCGGCTGACAATGATCAACCGGGGCAAGCAGAAGGCAGTTTTACATGCCCTGCCTCAGCTTTGGTTTCGAAATACCTGGCGGTGGGGATACGATGCTTATCAACCGCAATTACGTGCTCAGGATGGTTTAACCATTCTGGTGGAGGATGAACGGCTGGGAGCTGATCCTTATTTCTTTTATGCGCAACAACCAGATGGTCAGTTGTTGTTTTGTGAGAATGAAACCAATACCCAGAAACTATACAACTATAACAGTCAACGATCCTCCTATAAGGATGCCATTAATGAATACGTTGTCAATCAGCAGACGCATGTGGTGAATCGCCTGCACAGCGGGACCAAGGCGGCTATTCAGTACGTCATTGAGTGCGAGCCGGGCGAAGAAAGGGAATTGTGCTTTCGCCTAAGTCATCAGCCCATGACGCAGCCTTTTGATCAATTCAATGAAACATTGCGGATGTGTCGGGAAGAGGCCGATGCGTTTTACAATTCGATGCAGGAAAATTTAACGCGTGAGGATACCCGCTTGATTCAACGTCAGGCCTATGCCGGTATGTTGTGGTCCAAGCAATTCTATTACTTTGATGTGCCCCAATGGTTAAAAGGGGATCCGGCCATGCCGGCCCCTCCTGAGCAACGCCAGAGGGGACGTAATAATGAATGGATGCATCTGAATAATGCTGATATCATCTCCATGCCCGATACCTGGGAATACCCCTGGTACGCTGCCTGGGACCTCGCTTTTCATTGCATCCCGTTGGCCCGCATTGATCCGGCTTTTGCCAGGCAACAGCTGATTTTATTAACACGGGAGTGGTACATGCATCCCAATGGTCAGTTGCCGGCCTATGAGTGGAATTTTAGTGATGTGAATCCGCCGGTGCATGCCTGGGCTGCCTGGGAAGTCTACACCCTGGAAAAGCAAAAAACGGGCACCGGGGACCGCAAATTCCTGGAGGCGATCTTTCATAAGCTACTCATTAATTTCACCTGGTGGGTCAATCGAAAAGATCAGGATAACCGGAATATCTTTCAGGGGGGGTTTCTGGGATTGGATAACATCGGGGTATTCGACCGCAGTGCGCCATTACCCGGTGGTGGCCGCCTGGAGCAAGCCGATGCCACCAGTTGGATGGCCATGTACTGCCTGAACATGATGCGCATCGCCTTGGAATTGGCCCTCCATAATGATGTGTATGAAGACCTGGGGACCAAGTTTTTCGAACACTTTCTGCTCATTGCCGGCGCCATGAACAATGTGGGAGGCGAGGACATCGCTCTTTGGGATGAGGAAGATGCCTTTTTTTATGATGTGTTGCACATTCCCGGTCTGGGCAATGAGCAGTTAAAGATCCGCTCCATCGTTGGGCTCATTCCCTTGTTTGCCGTGGAAGTGCTGGATGCTGCTACCTTAAATCAATTGCCGGCGTTTACGAAACGCTTAAACTGGTTTTTAAAATACCGGCCCGATCTGGCCAAGTTGGTCTCCCATTGGGAAATACAAGGTGTTGGCCAGACGCATCTGTTATCTCTTCTGAGAGGCCACCGCATGAAATGCCTGATCCGCAAGATGGTTTCAGAGGCCGAGTTTTTATCCGATTATGGGGTGCGGTCCATGTCGGCCCATCATCATTTGTATTCCTATTGTTACATCGGCAGTGGTCAGCGGTTGTGTATTTCCTATGTACCCGGTGAGTCAGATAGTGATTTGTTTGGCGGTAACTCCAATTGGCGGGGGCCCATTTGGTTCCCCATTAATTATATGCTCATCAAATCATTGCTGGTTTTTCATCGCTATTATGGAGATGATTTCCAGGTGGAATATCCCACCGGATCTGGTCAGACACATTCCCTCAAGAGCATTGCTCACAAAATGGCCCGGCGATTGGTGGCCCTGTTCACTAAAGATGAAAAGGGGTATCGCCCGGTCTTTGGGGAGAGTGACCTTTTTCAGAAATCACCACATTTCCAGGACCATCTTTTGTTTTACGAGTATTTTCATGGAGCTACCGGCAAAGGCCTGGGAGCCTCCCATCAAACAGGTTGGACGGGCTTGATTGTCGATTTAATGGAGATGTAATACGGTCTACCAATCAAAATAAGGGATGAGAAAATCACGCTTTGATTGTATCTCTGCATTTGCCACTGGTAATAAGTTAAATGTTTTATCAATCATTTTGTGTCACCGTGGTTTTTTACCGGCGTTTATTCTGACCTGCGGAAGTGATTGTATTCGATCCTTACAGGATCTGTTTTATCAAGAAAAGGCGCTTCATTTTCAGGCATGTACTATACCATAGCACAACCGGAAATGGGGTTGAATTCTAGAGGACCTGGAATAAGCCTATACCTTTTGGGGAAGAATCTTGTCTCTGCAGAGATTACCAGGTGCTTTACCATTAATTGTTTAGAATAAGACCAAGTGGAATGAATCCCTTATAGAACCTAAATTTCAGTATCTTTTGGGTATTAATACTGTGTTTCAATTCTATCACACAAAAAAACATCACTAATGAAGGCGTTAAAAACATCGTTGACCCTGCAACTTGCTGCAATCATTGTGATCATAGCAGGTGTTATGACTGCCCGATCCTTAATATTGCCGGTTACACTGGCAATGTTTATTAGTATCATTTGCACACAACCCATATTGTGGTTAGAGAAGAAAAAAATTCCATTCAGTTTGGCCATATTAATAGTATTAGTCAGTGTTGGTTTGATTTTATTTCTGTTTGGAGGTATTATCGGAAATTCTATTTCCGCTTTTATGAAAGATGCCCCCAAGTATGAAGATAACTTACGCCAAATGCTGATGTCCATCATTGATGATCTAAATAATACAGGTGCCAATATCAATAGACGTCAATTATTGGATCTGATTGATCCGGGTAAAATACTAAGTTTTACAACACGGGCCTTGAGTGAGGTTGGGCGCATCATGTCCGACTCCTTTCTAATTTTGTTGATCACCATTTTTATGTTGCTGGAAACTAAAACGTTTATAAATAAAACCCGCCTTGTTGAGAAAATCCATGGGAACTCCTTAAAACATCTTGATAGGATCGGTAAAAGTATTCGGCACTACCTCTCCATAAAAACGGTAATAAGCTTACTTACTGGTCTTTTTATCTGGATCTGGCTGCTTATGGTGGGTGTCGAGTATGCTATTTTATGGGGGGTAATAGCATTTTTTTTAAACTACATCCCCAGTATTGGATCCATTATAGCCGCAATACCTACTGTTCTTTTGGCTTTGCTGCAGTTGGGTGTGGGGGGGATGATTTGGACGGGTATTGGTTATCTGCTGGTAAATGTGGTGATGGGGAGCGTGATTGAACCTCGGGTAATGGGAAAAGGATTGGGTTTATCAACATTGGTTGTTTTCTTGTCTCTGATTATCTGGGGATATATTTTTGGAACGGTTGGCATGTTTTTATCCGTACCACTGACGATCACTATTAAAATTATGCTGGAACAAAATGAACGCACCCAATGGATAGCCATTTTGTTAGGTACAGGGGATGAAACCATAGAGATACTTAAAGAGCAATGAACCAGGATAAGAGGAATTCCAATATCAGGTTGACCACTTATTCCATTAAAGTGTGTTTTTTGAGGATGAATACAATTATAGGAGTGGCTGAAGGGATAAAAACATCACCTAACGGGGATGTGTAAAACCGTTTGTCAGGCCATCAGAATATCATTTTATTCAGCAGATTTTAGTAGTGTTTTGTTGAATCCCTTATCTTTAAGATCATTGAGTACTAAATGAGTTTCAAATTCTATTAATTTCTGATGTATGCATGAGTTGTTGATCTTTTCGGGTTTAATGACAGCTGTTTTGCCTTTTGCCTATCTCGTTCTTCGGTGGCTGTTTAAAAAATCAGTTCTTTTTATTATTTCACTTCTGACTGTTATAATCATCTATTGTGTTTCAGTTTTGTATTTTATTGTGGGGCAGTTTGGTTTGATTCAAATGGTGTGGACAGTACCAGCGGCTCTGCTGATTGGATTGTTCGTTTTTTATTTTATTCGGCAGATTGTTCAATTACCCTTATTGGAAGCGGTGAGTCAGCTGAATAAGATTGCAGAAGGTGATCTTAACATTAAGAATGTAAAGAACCTACAGACCGGTAAAACCGAATTGGGCAGTTTGTCTTCCAGTATTCAGAAACTGGCCTTTGTTCTGAAGCATTTGATCAAAGAAATCAACAGAAGTTCAGATGAATTGCTCCATTCCGGAGTGCAATTGACCACCCACACGCAACATTTGGCAAAAGACTCCAGTGAACAAGCTGCATCCAGTGAAGAGCTGTCCAGTACCATGGAAGAAATCGCTGCTATGGTGGGAGGGAATGCTCTGAATGCCGATAAAAGCCATTTGCTTGCGGCTGAGAATATGAATCATCTGGCCCAGTTGTATCAACTCTCGTCCGACATAAATACGGCTATTAAGGGTATTGGCGAAAAAACACAGATCATCAACGACATTGCTACTCAAACAAATATTCTGGCGTTGAATGCCGCCGTAGAGGCCTCGCGAGCTGGTGAGGCCGGACGCGGATTTGCCGTTGTGGCAGCCGAAATCAGAAAATTAGCCGAGAAAAGCCGGCAAGCAGCGGATGACATTAGCCAGCTCTCCAGTGAGAGTCAGGTGGTGGTTCATACCTCTGCCCAGCTGTTCAACCAGGTGTTGCCACATCTGCGTTCATCGGCCGAATTAATCGCTGAAATATCCGCGGCCAGCGCCGAGCAACGAAGTGGCATTGATCAAGTCAACCACGCCTTGCAACAGTTAAACCAGGTGACGCAAAATAATGCGTCAGCCTCTGAAAAGATTGCTAACACCTCCGATCATTTAAAGCGGGTGGCTGAGCGGCTCAAAAATTCCCTCCAGTTCTTCAAACCCAACAAATCAAACCCAACACCGGTTAAGACCACCAGGGAGTACAAGCCAAATGTTATCCTCAACAAGGTGATGCAAAAGAAAACCGAGCGGGTCGAGTGAATTCAGCTTATTAATGTGATCCCTTCGTGGCGAAATGCTCTTGTGATGCATTTTTTTGTTGATTATCCATCGCTGTTGGGCGGTAAACAGTTCTATATCCCTTGCAGGGAAAGTATTCTTTTATCAACATCCTATTCTGCAGCATTTAATCCGCTGCTCAAAAGTTGCCGCCGGCAATTTGTATTGTAGTAACTTTTCAAGCCTAAAAATTGGGGTTACCTCGTAGCGCTTATAAAAACGGTTGTCTCCTGTTGATTGAATTAATTTTTTACGGTAAATCAATGTTTTATTGGCCATATTTACATGGAATAAGCAGGTGGCACAGGCCTTCCGCTGGTCATTATTTGCGGCTGGCTGAAACATCTCTACCTTCCATCTGTTTTCAATTAAAATGAGTGGAATTATGAGTGATAAAATTGGAAAATCGTTCCGGGAGCTGGTTGAATTAAAATATCAGTTGTATAATAGTCTGTTTTTGACCTTGCCGCTGGATGCTGTGGAGCAAGCCGGATTGCTGTTGCCTTTTTTACAGGATGCCTGTGTTAAGGGCTATGAACAGGAACAATCACCCGAAGCCATTGTCAACGGTTTTTTTGAAGAACATAAACCGGGTTTTTCGGAAGAAGAGCGTATTTCGTTTCTGTTTAAGGTGATTCAGTATGTGGAACGGCAGATTGTTTTGATTGATGCGCTGGAGGAAGCAGCATACACAAAAATTCATCGCATTACCGACAATTGGACCCGCATTAAAGAGAAGGTGAAGAATCGCAAATTGGAATCTCAGTTGAAAGAACTGATCGCGGGTTTCGGCATTCGGGTGGTCTTAACCGCGCATCCCACCCAGTTTTATCCGGGCCGGGTGCTGGCCATCTCCACGGATTTGACGGAGGCCATCAGAAGCGGGGATATTGCTTTGACCCGTGATTTGCTCCAACAACTTGGCAAGACGCCCTTTTACCGGAAACAGAAACCCACGGCCTATGATGAAGCCATGGCGTTAACCTGGTATTTGGGAAATATTTTTTATCCGGCCGTTGGGGAGCTCCTGGATCGCTTATCGGAAAACTTAATCAGCGACCTGGGTGATAGCAGCCAATTAATTACCCTGGGATTCTGGCCCGGCGGTGACCGGGATGGCAATCCCTTTGTAACAGTGGATACCACCCGGAAAGTAGCACAACGCTTGCGGTATACATTAAGCAGTTGCTATCATCAGGAAATAAAAGACTTGAAACGGCGCTTGAGTTTTGTGGGAGTGTACGACATTATTAACGAACTGGATCATCTGTTTTATGATGAACTGACCCATGCCAATGGTGAAAAGAATGTGGATCTGCAGTATTTTCGGCAGCAGCTCATCGAACTGGAACGTTTGCTCGTGCAGGAGCATCAGGGCTTGTTCCTGGATAAAGTGCAATCTTTCAGGCGAAAGGTGCAATTGTTTGGTTTCTACTTTGCTGGTATCGACATACGGCAGGACAGCCGGGTGATTGCCAATGCCTTTCAGGAAGTTTTGCTGAAAAATCCCCATTTATTGCCGGCTGATTGGCAGCAGCGTGGGGAAGAGGAGCAAATCAACTTACTTTTAAATCTGGAGGGGCAAATTAATCTGGATGAATATGCCGATTCCCTGGTGAAAGATACCCTGGAAAGCTTTGGCGTCATCCGGGAGATTCAGCTGAACAATGGCGAAAAAGGGGCTCACCGCTACATCATCAGCAACTGTCGCGGACCGGTGGATATGGCGAAAGTGTATGCGCTGGCCCGGCTCTGCGCATGGGGAAAGGCGCCTCTTATACTGGATGTCGTGCCGCTGTTTGAAACCATTGATGATTTACAAGTAGCCGGAGATTCCATGCACCTTATCTACGCTGATGCGGCCTATGTGCAACACCTTAAGCAGCGGGGGCGGCAGCAAACGGTCATGTTGGGATTTTCGGATGGGACCAAGGATGGCGGTTATTTTACAGCCAACTGGTCCATTTACAGGGCTAAAGAGGAAATCACAAAAGTATCGCGCGCCCACCAGGTGGAAGTGATTTTTTTTGATGGGCGTGGGGGACCACCGGCAAGAGGAGGTGGTAATGCGCATCTTTTTTATTCGGCTCTGGGCAAAACCATTGATAGCCGCCAAATTCAAATGACGGTGCAGGGGCAGACCATTAGTTCGCATTATGGCATTAAGGAAGCAGCGGTGCATAATTTAGGGCACCTGTTGGCTGCCGGGATTGAGAATAACCTTTTTAATAAGCAGGCAGCCCATTTGGATCCGCAACAACGGAATGTGCTGGATGAGCTATCCACCTGGAGTCTGCAGAAGTACCAGGCTTTAAAAGACCATCCGCTCTTTGTGCCCTTTTTGGAGGAACGCAGTACCTTAAAATATTATGGGTTGGCCAATATTGGCAGCCGGCCATCCAAGCGGGGCAGTGATCAGCAGTTGAAGTTTGAAGATTTACGGGCCATTCCGTTTGTGGGGGCCTGGAGTCAGTTGAAACAGAATGTACCCGGATTCTATGGTTTGGGGTCGGCTCTGAAAGCGATGGAAAATAAAGGGCAATTGCAAGCGTGTAAAGACTTGTTTCAGTCCTCTGTGTTTTTCCAGGCCTTAATTGCCAATAGTATGCAGAGCATGAGTAAAACCAATTTTTCCATTACCCGCTACATGGCCGATGATCCTAAGTTTGGTGCCTTTTGGCAAATGATTCACAACGAATTCCTGGTTAGCAAAGAGATGGTGCTAAAGGTATCGGGTTATAAGGAGTTACTGGAAGATAATGCACGCAGTCGCATGAGTATCCGTTTGCGCGAAAAAGTGGTATTGCCGCTGCTCACCATCCAGCAATATGCCTTGATGGAAATACAAAAGGCCCAGGCAGACGGAAAAGATCAGTATTTAGCCGATTACGAAGCCATGGTGATGCGCTCCCTCTTTGGAAATATCAATGCCAGCCGAAATTCAGTGTAAGTTTTCAGGATTAAAGGGGGGTACGGACTGAAGCATTTAAGCTTGGGGCACTGCCTTTGAGTGTTCGAAACATGCTTTTTCGTCTAATGAATCAGTCAGCAGCTTCGCTCTTTCCTGTTTTATTGTTAAAGGCCTTTAGCCTTATCTTAGTGACATTAGCTTTCACCGAGAGGATTACGTCAGATTAAAAATAGGTTTGACTGCCCGAAGCCGTCTTACCAGTAATTTTAATGCCACCGTTGTCAATGACCAGGTTACGACGCCCGATGGAGCCCTTGGCTTTTAAATGGCCGGAGGTCGCGGTGAGGTAAAAACTCAATTTCTCCTTGGCATTGGTCAATTGCATGTTAATGGAGCCCGATGACGCTTCAAAGGACGAATCGCCGGTGAGCCGAACACTTTTTCCGCTTTGGCTGCCGGTGACACTTACCAGTTGGAGCGTACCTGTTACCTGGTTAAGTTCAATGGAGCCCGATTCAGTGGTCGCTTTGGTGTTACCGGTGATGGCATTGAGAACCACTTTACCTTTTTTGGCTTCCACAACCACGGGACCGTTGACATTACTGATCTCCTGCTGGCCGCGAGTGGTATTCAGCAGTACTTTGCCAGTCACGCTTTTGGCCATGATGCGCCCGTTTTCCGCTTCTGCTGTCAGCTGGCCGGTGAGGTCGGTGAAGGTTTGTTCGCCCATGCGGTTGATGGATTTCACATCCCCCTTTATGCCGGAAACTTGCACACTGCCTGATGTGGATTGGATCGTCAGATTGGCTGAAATATTGCGCGCGGTAATTTTACCAAGGGTGGAGGTGAGATTGTATGCATTGCCTGACATGTTTTCCAGAACAAGTGAACCATTGGCATTGGTAATCTCCACGGCCGCGCGGTTCGGTACCGTCAAAATTAAGTCTCCTGCGGTACGGCCCGGATTACTTTTGGGGTGATCTACCCATATTTTTAGCAGGCCACCATTCTCGCTGGTGTGAATGTTGAGGTAATAGTGGTCGGCAGAGCGTATTTCACCTTTAAAACGCACTTCGCTCGTGGCCGAGCCGCTTACTTCTACATCACAGTAATCGCCTTCTATTTCAATCCGATTAATACCAGAGAAGGTTTTTTCAAGAGTAGCTACAACGGCTTGTGCGTGTGAAAGAACTGGTAAGGTAAGGAGCCATACCAGGGAAAGAAGAAGCGTGGATGACCGGCTGATGCTTTTCATAATGGTTCGTTTAAATGGTACAGAGCGTTTGAGGTGATACGCTGAATAGGTATTTCCTTCATTAATAACGATTAAAGTTACAGCATTATTGTTTGATAAGAAAGGGGTGGGAGGGGTAATTTAATACTTTATTGTGGAGGAGAGGAGCACTGCTTAAAGTGCCTAGTGCGAAGTGTATCGTTTGAAGGTAAGAGGCAAAAGGTTAAGGTGCAAAGTTTAACGATAAAAGAAAACATACAAATGTTACGTGAACGGGGGATGTGGGCAGGCAGACTGTCCGAAAGTCCCGCCAGGACAGGTGGTCGTGCGCCAGGACGCCATCCTGTTGGCCAGGGTGGCAAAATAATACCCAGGACGCTCCCAACTGGCGCCAGTTTGCCTATCTGCATCAGCAGGACAGTCCGGATGGCTGACAGGACGACTCGGGGTACCTCCAGGACGAAGATGTATTTAACAGGACGAGGGCGGAATATACAGGCTCCTTTGATGAAGGGATTACGGTTACTTAGTCTCTTACTGCGGGTATTCTTGTATTATTTGGTGGGATATGGTTTTTAGACTCACCGGAATGATGAATAGTGATTAACGATAGGTGATTTAAGAATTCGGCGTTCTTCATTTGTTGATCGATATTCATTATTTGGTTCTGGCTCGTCCAGGTTAGGGCAAGGATTATAAATAGGGGGATACCCTTTTCTGGTGTTTTTTGTGGCATGACACTTAATCTGCTTCCTAAATGGCCATAATTGATTAATTTTGCCGGTCACATCTATCGGGACGAAGCGGCGGACGGTTTGAGTGAATACTCCGGTTGTGGCAGATGTGTGATCGATTGTATCAATGAGGACTATTACTAAAGCGTTGGAGTTTATGAAGATTGGAATAATTGGAGGTGGGGCAGCTGGATTTTTTGCGGCCATCGCAGCGAAAGAAAACTATCCGGAAGCCACTGTGGTTATTCTTGAAAAATCGCGTAAACTCCTGGCCAAGGTTAAAATCTCGGGTGGCGGAAGGTGTAACGTCACCAATGGCTGCACCTCCATCCCGGAGTTGTGTAAAGCCTATCCCCGGGGAGGGCGTCAGTTGAAAAAACCTTTTCACGTGTTTAATACCAAGCATACCATGGCGTGGTTCGAAGCACGGGGGGTGCCTCTGGTTATTCAGGAAGATCAATGTGTTTTTCCGGTGTCACAAGATTCGCAAAGCATCATTGATTGTTTCTTACGAGAGGCTCGCCGGCTGGACCTAGAGATTCGCAGCGGCATGGGGGTAAAAACGATTAAACAACGGGGCGATCAGTTGGAATTATCTTTTCAGACGGATGAAGCGGCACCGCTTCTGTGCGATAAAGTGATTGTCACCACAGGCGGATCACCCCAGCGAAGTGGCTTGGATTGGCTGGAAGCATTAAACCACCAGATTGAACCGCCGGTACCCTCCTTATTTACATTTAATATGCCCCAGGAAGCCATCACCCAGTTGATGGGCGTGGTGGTGGATCCGGTTTTAGTAATCATTCAGGGGACGAAGATCAAAGCAGAAGGCCCTTTGTTAGTCACGCACTGGGGCATGAGCGGACCGGCCATTTTAAAAGTGTCGGCCTTTGGTGCTCGGCTGGTCCATGAAATGGGCTATGACTTCAAGGTGCAGGTGAATTGGACCCACGAGCAGAATAATAATGTGGTGATGGAGGTATTGGAACGCATCATCAGTGAACATCCCAATAAATTGTTGGCTAACATAAAACCCTATGGTTTATCCGAACGCCTGTGGTTGTTCTTGCTGGATAAAGGTGACTTGCCTCCCCGCAAGAAATGGGGGGAGCTGGGTAAAAAAGGACTGCATAAACTCATTAATCTACTCACCAATGATGTGTATGCCGTTAAAGGTATTTCTAAATTCCGTGATGAATTTGTGACCTGTGGTGGCGTGAGTCTGAAGAGCATCGATTTGAATACCATGCAAAGTAAAGTTTGCCCGAATCTCTATTTTGCCGGCGAAGTGTTGGATATTGATGCCATCACCGGGGGGTATAATTTACAGGCCGCCTGGACCACCGGTTTCATTGCGGGGCAGTTGGGGGAGTAAGCATTTAGTAGTAAATCCGATTATTACGGTCCCTTAGGTCGTTTTCATTAACACGCGAGCTTCCAGGGAATTCTTTCTTTTCATCTTGGTGCACCGCAGGTTTTAGCTTCGCTGATTTTTAATCCACTTATGGTTGGTGTTCTTTGATGCGTAATAGGATCCTGTTTATCCGAAAAAGGCACTTCATTTTAAAGCCTGTAATCTGCTATAACAATGGCCACAGCGTGGAGATACACTTTTTAACGTACAATCCACCTGGAAGAGATACGTCTGGTTTTTAGTCTGGCAAAAGGGAGGCCGGATAGGGCTTGGTGAATATTTAACAGGTATTAAAATCGGAAATAGTACGTAGAAAGTTCAAGGTTAATACACAATTAATTGAATATACTATGAATTAACTCTGAACTAATTGTGACTTTAATATGAGTTTACCATGCTTTAGGTACGCTTTAATACCGCTTCATTACTACTTTTACCCAGGATTTGAATAGCGGAAAAAATCCGCTACGCGGAATCTGCCTATGGACTGTGAATTCTGTACTCCGGACAAAATGGTTCATTGGTTACTCAGATTATCACCTGTTATTTTAACCGCAAATGACACGAATTACCGCTAATTGATATGGGTTTCTTACCCTCTGTGTCTCCCTATTCATAGGGAGAAGAAATGCTGCTTCCGATACGACGTGATTTATTTCAATGGTTTAATTTCTAAATGGTATTGGATATAGGAGGTTTATAAATGTTTCTGCATCCCCTACGGGGAAACTGTTTAATTTGCAACATGGTATTCTACAACATTTAATCCGCTACGCGGAATCTGTCTATGGAGTGTATATTCTTTACTTGGGACAAAATGGTTCATTGGTTACTCAGATTATCACCTGTTATTTTAACCGCAAATGACACGAATTACCGCTAATTGATATGGGTTTCTTACCCTCTGTGTCTCCCTATTCATAGGGAGAAGAAATGCTGCTTCCGATACGACGTGATTTATTTCAATGGTTTAATCTCTAAATGGTATTGGATATAGGAGGTTTATAAATGTTTCTGCATCCCCTACGGGGAAACTGTTTAATTTGACATGGTATTCTACAACATTTAATCCGCTACGCGGAATCTGCCTATGGAGTGTATATTCTTTACTTGGGACAAAATGGTTCATCGGCTACTCAGATTATCACCTGTTTATTTAACCGCAAATGACACGAATTACCGCTAATTGATATGGGTTTCTTACCCTCTGTGTCTCCCTATTCATAGGGAGAAGAAATGCTGCTTCCGATACGACGTGATTTATTTCAATGGTTTAATTTCTAAATGGTATTGGATATAAGAGGTTTATAAATGTTTCTGCATCCCCTACGGGGAAACTGTTTAATTTGCAACATGGTATTCTACAACATTTAATCCGCTACGCGGAATCTGTCTATGGAGTGTATATTCTTTACTTGGGACAAAATGGTTCATCGGCTACTCAGATTATCACCTGTTTATTTAACCGCAAATGACACGAATTACCGCTAATTGATATGGGTTTCTTCCCCTCTGTGTCTCCCTATTCATCGGGAGAAGAAATGCTGCTTCCGATACGACGTGATTTATTTCAATTGTTTAATCTCTAAATGGTATTGGATATAAGAGGTTTATAAATGTTTCTGCATCCCCTACGGGGAAACTGTTTAATTTGACATGGTATTCTACAACATTTAATCCGCTACGCGGAATCTGCCTATGGAGTGTATATTCTTTACTTGGGACAAAATGGTTCATCGGCTACTCAGATTATCACCTGTTTATTTAACCGCAAATGACACGAATTACCGCTAATTGATATGGGTTTCTTACCCTCTGTGTCTCCCTATTCATAGGGAGAAGAAATGCTGCTTCCGATACGACGTGATTTATTTCAATTGTTTAATCTCTAAATGGTATTGGATATAAGAGGTTTATAAATGATTCTGCATCCCCTACGGGGAAACCATTTAATTTGCAATATGGTATTCCACAACACTTAATCTGTATTACGTCCCGATATATATTGGACTACATAGGAGGTTTCGCTTCGCTCAATCACGGGATAGATCATTCGCTATATAAACAATATTTTATGGACGATCTACAACATTTGCGTTTCCCCAAACTAGCGATGCTATTTCATGTAGGGTTGCCATTTAACCAGTACATATTTGATAGCCCGTTCCTCCTTCTTTTCCATAAAACCATATTCATAGCAAAAGAGGTAAATGTTCCCATTTTGATTTTTCCAATAATGGGTAAAGTACTTTGGGTTAAAACCGTCAGACAAGAGGGTTTCCTTACGAATAGTTGCTTTACCTGCTTTGTTGTAGATCTTTAGTAGGCGCCGGTTGAGCCTCAGTTGCCGGTCTATTTTGACAAATAAAGCAGCATCCTTGATTTTATTTTGTTGGTAGTGATAAGCGGACTTGCAGTATGGTGAACAGTATTTCTTATCGCTTCTTCCTTCGAAGGTCTCGTGGCAGTGAAGACAATCCGGCATCGCATTAAAAGTATCGTTAGACGTTTAATAGACGTTTAAATGTACGGCTAAATTTTGACTTTGTCTTTTTTTTATTGTTTTTGGCTAAAATAGCTCCAAATCGTTAGGATGCAGTTAATAATTACAACGATGATTAGACCTGTGATTTTTCTAAATGGCTTTATGCATAAGCAAACAGCTTTAGTAAAACTCTTTTTTTATGCGAATGATATTATTGAGCAGCGATTAAAGGACTTGAGTTATGTGTATTACAGTCGTCAATACACCTGCTATTATATCCGTTGGCGTGACGCTGACCTTCAAAAAATCAAAAAGGATTTAAATGGCATCGCTTATATTAATCCCATGTATTTATATTCTAAGTCGTTTACCAACAAAGAAAAAGCAGCGGCTTTACAGAGCGATCATAATTTTAGTCTTCAAGCCGTTGATAGCTCTTCTATAGTAAGCATTGTGATCGTCAATGATAAGACGTATTTGAAGTTACCTGTTCCCTATAAAAAAGTGTGGGTTGACTTTTTGATTGAGATAGGAGCTTTATTTGAACCGAAAAGATGTTTTTGGATGGTGCCTGGGTATGCCAACAAGAAAACAAAGATTAGCCACTATTTTCAGGAGCAGGGTTGCCGGATTAGGTTCAGGGTCAAGCATAATGAGAAGGTTCTGGTGCATTCAAGAAGAAATAACTACAAACAGGATGATGAAGTCAAGAGTTTTATAAAGGTGATGACATTACAAGGAGCAGCCAGGCGGACAATTGACAATTATGCCAGTCAGATCAGAAAAATGAAGGACTATTATGAGGGGAAGCAAATGGCAGATATATCGGATTCTGAAATTAGAGATTATCTGTTTTTCTTACGAGAAGAATTAAGTTATTCCCCATCGGCACAAAACATTGTAGTGAGTGCCGTAAAACGCTTTTTGTTATCATTGACAGAAAGGGAGTTTAATGCCTATCAGCTACCACGGCCTGCAAAAACGAGGAAAATCCCTAAGATTCTGGAAAAGGAGGAGATCATTGCGCTTCTTAAGGTTGACATTTACATCAAACACAAGTGTATGCTTTTTTTATTGTATTCGACCGGAATACGGTGTGGTGAGCTGGTGAATCTTAAGGTGGAAGATATTAATTTCGGGAGTAATATAATCATCATCAAAAGCGGTAAAGGGAACAAGGATCGTATTGTGACTTTATCGGAGAAGATCAAGGATTTACTCCTTAGTTACTTGCGCCAGGAGCAACCCAATACCTATTTGTTTGAAGGGCAGCGAGGCGGTAGATATAGCACCAGCAGTGTGCAAAAGATGGTTAAAAGAGCTGTGTTGAAAGCGGGAATAGACAGGCGGGTGACGCCGCATATGTTACGCCATTCATTTGCGACCCATTTACATGATTCAGGCATGGATATCCGTAATATTCAAATGTTGCTTGGGCATACCAGTAAGAAAACCACTGAAATATATACCTATGTCTCCAAAAGGGATATCTCAAAGTTAAAAAGTCCGCTTGATGACTTGGATGTATGAAAAATAATAGTTTTTTTTATAGTCAGTAAAGAAGGCATGTTCTTGTAATTTCCAGTGGTAGGAATTTTGGAGGGAGAGAGTAAGCGTGGAGCGTTGTGAATTCAGCGATAAAAGGGAAGACATGCTATATGCAGCATTAAAACATAACTCTATCATTTTAGCTGGTCTAGCGCAACTATTGTTGTGACTGAGGAGGCGAAGCTGTACAAGGTCACAAAAAAATAGATTATATATTAAAACAGACTAGGGCTATATGGGGGATATAAATAATACTCCGTCTATCGACTAGTTGTACGCCAGCAGAAAAAGCACAGTTGTAGAATTAATACGATGAATAAGATTTTACAAATACTCTTCTATTTATTGCTGACTTCTAATTCTTTATGTATTCGAGGACAAGGGGCGAATGAAGAAGCAAAGGTGCTAAACAAATCAATACTTATTAAGGGAAGTAATTTTCAAGGAACAGTATTTCAAGAGAATTTTATTTTTGATTTAAGTCCCGACAAGTCAGGACGATTCAATGTTAAACCTTTGTGGTTTTTAAAGTATCTTAGTGGTGATTCAATTTCAGCTTGGACACCTGAAGAATCAAAAATTGAGACTTTTGAAAGGTGTTTATATAATTTATTAGTTAATTATAGAACTGAAGATGATTATATTGAAGAAAATACACCTGAAATTATACAGAATTTAGAAAAATATAAGCGGCAATATATTGGTTTTAAAAGCAATAAGAATGAGAAGTGCCTTTGGGTTCAATTTGTTCTTATAAAAGATAAATTAGATAGTCCAGATAAAGAAATTGATAGAATATTAGGAGGTGGAACTTCTGTTTTTCTTGTGGTGTATAATTTTGGTTCATCCGACTAATGCATAGGTTTTCTCATGCAAGCTGAATATTTTGAGCTTAAAAAACTCCATATCTCTATAACCATATGCTTGCCGTTTCATTGTTTTGATTTTGTTGTTTAGGCCTTCCAGTGGGCCTGTCGAAATTGGATAATCATACCAGGCAAATATACCTGACCGATGAGCTAAAAGAGTGTCCGCAAATTTACGGAGACGAAAAACACCTGAAGCCATTGCTTTTGCGACCCATTTACCCATGAATTGCTGAGCAAGTTCCTTTGTTTTTTGTTGCCACAAAAGCTTCAATTCTTCTTTGAGGTAGTAGGCAATTGCAAGGGGTTCATTTATTTCCAAAAGTTCTTGTAGCTTTTCTTTTTCGTTTCGCTCATCATTCAGATTGACGCTATTTTTTAATAATAGCCACCTGGATCCTTTCAGCAGTTCCTTTTTGTTCAGTTCTTTTTCCTGACGATATAATTGGCGTCTAAGTTTTGATATTGAATCGTTCATCATTTTTACAACATGAAAATGATCAAAAACAATCTGTGCATTAGGTAAGTTATTGATCACAGAAGAGATATATGCCGGTGACATATCAATAGCTACAGCTTCAATATTAACCTTGTTCCTTTTGACGCGTTTCCAAAAATCAGTTAACGCATCACTTCCTTTACCCTTACCAACATGAAGAACAACACCAGTTGCAAGATCCAATACAACCGTCATATATTTATGGCCCTTTTTGACAGCAAATTCATCAATAGCAATACATTTCACACCCTTTAACGCAGGAGAGGAATAATGCTTTTTTAAGTAGGTATTTTGAATGTCTTTAACCAAGTCCCAACTAACACCAAGATGTAATGCTACATCTCGAATTGTACCGATTCTTGATAAAGCGATGACATGCCGGGCAAAGGCGCGTGTGAAGCTTTTTTTATTTTCAGTAAATGGTAAATGCTCTTGTCGAATAACCCTGCACTCTTTACATTCGATGCGCTGAATAGAAAGCTGTATAAAGACTTTGTGATGCCCGATAGGAATAGTTCGAAATTCTCGATCCTTCGTCCCTGACTTTATAATATCAAAACTTTTGCATACAGGGCATTTGAGTTTATCAGCTTTGGTTTTAACTTTGACGTAGATATTTCCTTTTTTATATTCGGTACTGATTACTTCTTGGTTGACTAAACCAAACGAATGAAATAATAAACTGGTGTTCATATAACTTTGGATGTTGTGGTTGACAAACAAAGTAATGAATATCAGTTTTTTTTCCAAAAACTACTCATTTTACGGATGAACCATAATTTTAATGAAAATAGGATTGAAGACTTTTCAATTAATGGACCAATATAAAATGCCAGCGTACAACAAGCCATCATAAAGTAGCCCTGGCTTTGGCGAGATTTGGAAGTTTAGCTCCCGCGCCAACTGAGGCAAAATCAAGAATGCGAATATACCACACGCAAATCGGGCCACTTCATATGGCCAGACCGTTGTACGCAACTTAAAAACCTAACAACATGAAAAAAATTACTCTGTCAATATTTATTGTATTCTTAATAATAAGCTGTTCTAATAGGAGGAAAGAACAACCGCAAATACAACCTCCTATAAATCAAACACCAGAAATCTTCCAAGAGACAAAAATTATTGATGAAATAGGGAAGTATTCAAGTAGGTATAAATCAAATGTAATATCTAATCTTTATTCTGAAGCGTTGGAAAAGAATAACAGTCTTCGAGAACTAGATTCCAGAATCAAGGAGATGAATAGTATTAAAAATGATAGTCTTGATTCCTATAATCAATATCACAGAATTAATCAACAATATTGGTCTTCAGCGAATAATCTATTAAGTCAATTGAATGATTCAATATTAAGAGAATCAACAAAAGAACTGTTTAATAGACTTGAATCTGATTATAAAAAACGTATTTCCAATCATGAAGCGAATAAGCAACTAATTAATAAGTATGAAGTTTCATTAAAAGATCAACATCTATTAATGCAATTGATTGTAACAGCACCGATGATGGTTAACTTTCAGAGAAATGAAAAACCCAGTATTGACGGGTTAAAGAATTTAATCAAGGAGTATGAAATGCTCTTACAAGAATCAAAGGAATATACTACAATAAATAAATAGCTGCGTACAACAAACCGCAATAAAGCATGCCTTGCCGAGCCTAGCTTTGGTGGTTCAGCTCCCGCGCGGGCACAAGGTGAAATTAAGAAAGCGAATATACCACACGCAGCGGCACACTTCATGCGGCAAGACGTTGTGCAGCAGTATTAAACCAAACCAAACAGCTATTTTGAGGATTTTTTTAACTGATTCATATTTCCCGGACACGGATTAAGCGAAGGGGTAGGTATAACCAGGAACAGTCCAATGACCAAAATTTAAAAGCGGGAAAGTAAACGTCACCAATAACAGCGTTTGTAGGTGTTCGTTGCTTATCTGGCTTCTCTTGTTAAAGTTCTGTGCGTAGCGAAGTGGGACAATAAAATATAAAGCAAAACGACGTTTAACACAGTATTTTTGGACAGCATTCCATATAACGGCAGGATTAATACCTTGAAGGCTTTTAAAAATTAAACCTCAAAGCGGACAAGGTCTGTAGATATTGAACACCACCAAACTACTAGACGAGTACAAACAAAATAATAAAGAACCGCTGCACAACAAGCCGCAATAAAGCAGGCCTGGCGGAGTCTGGGTTTGGGAGTTTGGCTCCCGCGCGGGCGGTGGCAACATCAGGAAAGCGAATGTATCACGCAACGGCCCACTTCATGCGGCAGTACGTTGGCATTAATTTAAAAACCCATAAATGAAAAGAATCCTAAGTATTTTATTACTCTTAGTGAGTATCATATCTTTTGGACAAACAGACTTCTCCCATAAAATTGATTCACTACTTAAAGTAAAAATCGAATCACAATCTGCTCCCGGAATTACTGTTGGAATAGTTAAAGGTGATAAACTGATATATCACAATAGTGCAGGATGTATGAATTTGGAGTATAATATTCCCTTTAATGATTCTACAGTGTTTGGGTTAGCTTCTGTTACCAAACAATTTACATCTGCATGTATCGGTGTGCTTGAAGCTCAAGGGAAACTCTCAGTGAATGATGATGTACGGGAATATATCCCTGAGTTAGCACAGCTTAGAGACACCATTAAGATTAAACATTTACTAAATCACACTAGCGGAATTAGAAATCATAATGTATTACTAGACTTAAAAGGATTTGATTATGAGCATCAAGGCTATACAAACGAAATGATTCAAGAACTTATGTTTCAACAAAAAGGGGTAAATAATCGTCCAGGAGACAAAGTATTGTATTCAAATACAAATTATGTGTTACTCGCCTTACTTGTTGAGAGAATATCCGGTCAGGAACTTCATGAATTTGCAAACAATGAGTTATTTACTCCTTTAGGCATGGAGCAATCTTTTTACAAAAATGACCTTAGAGCAATAATAAAAAATAGAGCTTATCCATATTACAAAGAAAATGGCACATACAGACAACCTAAGTCCCTTACTTTGTGCGTTGGTGCAGGCGAAATGGGTAGTTCAATTAGAAATTTATCAATTTGGTCGCAAGTATTTTTAAATTCGCAACACAAATTCTCATACTTAAAAGACTTTGTTACTCATCAAGATACACTTAATAATGGTGAGCTAATGTCTCATGCAAGAGGCATGTTTGTTTCACCATATAACGGCTACACTACTTATAATCACAGTGGTCGAGGTTTAGGTATGCGTTCGCAGTTTATTTGTGTACCTGAATTAAATTTAGCTGTCATTGCTTATACAAATTCAGAACATATTAATGCTGTATATACTTCATATGAGATACTAGATTTGTTTATCGATAAGTTAGAGGATATTGAAAAGGAAAAAGTGAGCAAGCAACCAATAAAGCAGAATTTTAAAAAGTTTGTTGGGACTTATCAGGAGCTTAATAGTGATTTAAGAATGAGTATTTTTACTGAAAATGATACCTTAAAAGCAATTAGTAGTTTTGGTAATCATTCAACGCCCCTCACTTCTCAAAGTCTTAATAATTTTTGTCGTATCAACAATTCTTCCGTCACATATTCTTTTCAGATACCAAAAACTTCAGATATAGATTTACAGGTTGACTTTGGAGGAGCTATCTTTTATTTCGAACGCATAAAACTATGCAAAAAGCCAGACTATAATTTAGCTCAATATGTTGGTAGTTATTACTCAAAAGAACTTGATGTTACATACAAGCTAAGCATATCTGACAATCAACTAATCCTGAATTATCCAAATAATGAAGATATTATCCTCCATGAGGGAGAAGAAAATGTATTTGGAGCAAACAGGAGAACAAAGTATTCTTTTCTTAAAAACAAGAAAGGCGAAGTAACTTCCTTTAAAGTTGCTGCAGAGGGAACAGTGAAAAACATATTATTTGAAAAGAATAACTAATGCCAATAAATAGGACTCTGAGCGGTCTGCAAGACCCAGCGATGAGTCCATGTTGAGCTACATCCCGGCTGTCGTGGCCGCAGCCTTCTATGCACTTATTGAATGTTTTGATTGTTTTCTGGGGATACCCCAAGGTGTGATTTTATTGTTTGGGTACGTCAATATACTGTTTTTGTCGCGATTGACCTGCCATTTTGGGGTGAAAACAACGTAATTTGGGAGAGTTTGGGCAGTAGCCTGCCAGTCCTCAAGCCAATGAAGATTAAATGAGCATAAAATCAATCTATTGTAAAAAAGCAGCAAGCAATCGCCCCACGTGTTGGCCTGGGGAGCGGATACGAGGCAATTCCCTTACTATGTGCAGGCGTCCATCTTTGCATTTAGGGCATTTTCCAATGTCAAAGCCGGTGAGCCGTTTGATGCGCTCCGGTGTGGTTTCGACCTCCCTTTTACCCGACAGCTTCTTTTCCACCTCCGATTCATCCGGCACAAACCGGAGCTGCAGGTTTCGTTTGGTGGTGTGGTTGTAAATGCCATAGCGGCGTATCTTTACAAACCGTTTGGGCAAAATATGCTGACAGAAGCGGTGTAAAAACTCAACGCCCGTCAGACTCACCGGTTTCTTTTGAGCTTTATCGCGGTAATCTTTGGCCATAAAGGTCACATGTGTATCGCTGATGGCCAATATGCGATCATTACTGATGGCCACCCGGTGGGTGTACTGTCCCAGGTACCTGATTACATGCTCGGCACTGGCCATGGAGGGCTCGCAATGTACGACCCATTTCTTTTTATAGGCCGCTTGCAGGTGCGTATGGAATCCGTTTAAGGCATCCGCTTTACGCAGCGCCCTTTTCAGTCCATCCAAACATTTGCCTTTAAACGCATCGCTTAGTTGCTGTACGGGATAGAGAAAATGCTCGTATTTCCCGATGGGTTTCCAGGTACCTTTAAGGGTGTATCCTGCAGCCGGTACCAGGCAATGGATGTGGGGATGCAGGCTGAGGTTTTGTCCCCATGGTATGCAGCATACAAACAGCCCCGCTCTCCACGCCGTAGTGGGTGTATCCAAAACTGTGCAATGTATGCGCTACTGCGGCAAACAGTATTTTGTAATAGAGGCTGGGGTTAAACAAACAAATGGCATTGAGCTGGTGAGGCACGGTAAAAATAATGTGATAATGCTTCACGGGCAGCGTTTGGGCCATTAGCTTTTCCACCCACAGGGCTTGTCTGGAGGCCAGACACTTGGGGCAATGACGGTTTCCACAGCTGTTATAGCTGTAGCGCACCTGGGAACAGCTATCGCAGTGTTCCTCGTGGCCGCCAAGCACCGACGTACGGCACTGCAAGACATCGAACAGCACTTTCATTTTATCGGGCGAAGGATGATACTTTTCGATGTACTGTTGGCCAAAACGTTTAATAATAGCGGCCAATTCTAAATTGCTGCGCATGGTTTAGCTGCGGTGATAGAGCGCGTCCAGCGGACTGTGTGGTTTAATGTGCGGACACTGGGCTACGTGCAGGTAAATCATGGTGGTGGTAATCTCAGCATGTCCCAACAGTTCTTTGAGCGTTACAATATTGAGGCCTTGTTCCAACAGGTGGGTGGCATAACTGTGGCGCAGCGAATGGAGGTTGACCGCCTTGGAGATGGAGGTTTTTTTGAGGTTTTCGCGCATCACCCACGACAAGCCACGCACACTGTATTGACCGTTGGCCTCCTTGCCATTGAAAAGCCAAATGTGCGGATTTTCAGCCGCCAGGTATTTTTTTAGTCCGGAGGCCATTACTTTTGAAAGCGGCACAATGCGGTCTTTCTTGTACTTGGATTGCCGGATGTGAATGGTCATCCGCTCAAAATCGACATCCGCAATCTTCAAGTTGATGACTTCTTGCCCGCGCAATCCGGCCGAATAAGTGAGGGTGAGTAAAATACACTGTTTAAGCAAGGTCGGCGCTGCAAAAAGCTCCTTTAACTCCTTTTGATTCAGAATAACCGGCAGTTTAGTCTGGTGCTTTAAGGAAGGCAAGGCAATGGCTTTTTTATTCATACCCAGCAGGCGGTAATAATACCTTAAGCCATAGACCATGTGCTTAAAACTGCTGCGCGAAGGAGACTTGGGGTCACGCGCCAGGGCCACCAGGTATTCATTAATCTCCTCCTCGCAAAGGCTTTCGGGCAGTTGCTTAAAGTGTATCACAAACAGGGCAATGCGTCTGATGTAGTTGTTAAAAGTACTCGGGCTCTGTCCGCGAAGCGTTACCTGGTGACTCATTTTGGTTACCACAGAAGCAAACTCAGGAACGTAAGCAATGGCTTGTTCCACAATGGTTAATGATGTTTTCTTTCTCATAACGGTAAATTTTATTGTTAATAATTCCAGTTATGAGTATTCGAAATAATAGGATAATAATGTTACATTTGAAGGGCACTATCCCGCAGGGATTTAGTTCAACAAACCGTAATAATGCATAGCTTGCCGCAGGCGCAACACAAGCTACGCATCATACGGCAGGCCGTTGTGCGTCATTCAAAAAACAAACGTGAATAAATTAAATAATTACTCTACAGACAAGATATTCACAAGGCTCTTGACGAATAAGTCAGAGAAAAACTATTGGAACTATGTTCAAGAACTTCGAAAGAGAAAAACTGAAGATATATATGAGAGGAGTATTCTATTAACAAAATCAAGTTCGGTAAAAGAAAGAATAATTGGAGTAAATGTACTAGCACAATTTGGTTTTCCTAGATTACATAAAAGAGAGATAATTCATACATTTTTCGAGTTGTTAAAAAATGAAACTAGCATTGATGTCGTAAGCGCCATTTTATACGCAATTGGTCATAATAATGAAAAACTCACTAAAAACCAGATTGATTTACTTTGTTCATTCAGTGGACATAAAAGTAACGACATTAAACAGGGGGTAGTTTTTGCACTCTGTACAATTGAGAAAGAGAAAGCAATTGATACATTAATCCTATTGTCAAATGATAAAAAAACTAGCATTAGGGATTGGGCTACTTTTGGATTAGGAAGTCAACTTGAAATAGACAATGAAAAAATAAGAAATGCATTGTGGAAAAGAATCTCAGATAAGGATGAAAGTGTAAGGTTTGAAGCTATTGCAGGTTTATCCCAACGAAAAGATCATAGAATAAAAAGTGTTTTGAAAAAAGAACTTGAAAATATTGATGAGTACGGTTCTTTAATATTAGAATCAATAGGAGAATTGAATGACAAAGATTTCATTCCGTATCTCGAAAAACAAATTGAAAAGAATAAAGCTACCAAAATAGTTAATGAAGATTGGCTTTTGGATACATTGAATAAATTAAAACAAACAGAATAAAAACGAACGCACAACAAGCCATCATAAAGTAGCCCTGGCTTTGGCGAGTTTTAGAAGTTCAGCTCCCGCGCGAACATTTGCAAAATCAAGAAAGCGAATATACCACACGCAAATCGGGTCACTTCATATGGCCAATCCGTTAGCAGTTACTAAATAAAACCTTGACAATTGATTAGAGATTACGAAAGAACATTATCTGACAAGGATAAAAGAATCCTTAGTAAAGAAATAGATGAAACAGCATCATACTTCTCTAAAACTCGGAAATCAATATTCATTAAAGTTGTTTCTCTTCTTCTTTTTGTCTTGATAATATTTAATTACCCTAAATTATGGATAATTATTGCCATTTCATTAGTGTCATTAATTATGATCCTTTTACTTATTTCAGAGATTAAGGATTTAATTAGGATTCCTAAATTTTTAAAAGAAAAGTTCCTTGCTATAGAAACTGGAATTGTAAGGGTTAAAGAAATAAATATTGATCGATACATTAAAATTAAAAGTTATAACGACGAAGGAGACCATTTTATAATAGAATACAAAAATCAACTAATCATGATTGGCGGACAAGAGTTTGAAGGAGTCCGCAAATTAAAGAATAGAATTGAATACATTGACATTCTAGATACCAGTAAAAAAAGAGGGTATCATAATAGGGTAGATAAATTTGGTAAGAATATAGAACCATACTATATATTTAAGAAAAAACTACCTGAGGAACTTTTCAATTCCGAAATATGGGACAGATTGACTGATCAAGAATCTTTTAATGGTAAACTTGAAGATTTGGATTTATATATTGAAATAGATAAAAAGAAATAACAACTGCTAACAAGCCATCATAAAGTAGCCCTGGCTTTGGCGGGATTTGGAAGTTTAGCTCCCGCGCCAGCTGAGGCACAAACAAGAAAGCGAATATACCACACGCAAATCAGGCCACTTCATATGGCCAGACCGTTGTGCAGCAGTATTCAATAAAGCAAACCAGCTATTCTGAGGACTTTTATAATTGATTCGCATTTCCCGGATTCAGCATAAGCGACTGGGTGTGCAAGAGCAGGAAACACCCAATAACCAAATTTTAAAGCGGGAATGCAAACCCAAAATACAACAGCATTTGTAAGGGTTCGCGATTTGTCTCACTTCTCTTGTTAAAGTTGTGTTCTAAGGGATCTGGGAAAAATAAAATATAAAGCAAAACGTCGTTTAAAACAGTGTTTTCGGACAGCATTAGTCATGACGGCAGGAACCATAAATTGAATGGCTTCTAAAAACAAAAACTCAAAGCGGACAAGATCTTGAGTACGGGAACTGATACACATCTTGGACAAGCATACACAAAACAAAAATAATACACCGCTGCACAACAAGCCGCAATAAAGCAGGCCTGGCGGAGTCTGGGTTTGGGAGGTTTAGCTCCCGCGCGGGCGGTGGCAACATCAGGAAAGCGAATGTATCACGCAACGGCCCACTTCATGCGGCAAGACGTTAGGCCCAATAATCAATAACAAAAACATACCCTAGAGGACACTGTTCATTACGAATGAACAAAACCAACAAAAAGAAAAACAGTATCTCTACGACTTGTGACAGGATCATTATAAATAAAAACAGTATCTCTACGGTCTGCAACAGGACTGACATAAAGAAAAACAGTGTCTCTACAACTTGCGACAGAACTGTTATAAAGAAAAACAATATCTCTACGACCTGCAACAGGACCGACATTAAGAAAAACGATACCTTTACGATTTGCAACAGGACCGTTATAAAGGAAAACAGTGTCTCTACAGCTTACTACAGTGCAGGTATAAATACAATAATAGAAATATAATACTGGGCCTAATAAATAGGACTCTGAGCGGTCTGCAAGACCCAGCGATGAGTCCATGTTGAGCTACATCCCGGCTGTCGTGGCCGCAGCCTTCTATGCACTTATTGAATGTTTTGATTGTTTTCTGGGGATACCCCAAGGTGTGATTTTATTGTTTGGGTACGTCAATATACTGTTTTTGTCGCGATTGACCTGCCATTTTGGGGTGAAAACAACGTAATTTGGGAGAGTTTGGGCAGTAGCCTGCCAGTCCTCAAGCCAATGAAGATTAAATGAGCATAAAATCAATCTATTGTAAAAAAGCAGCAAGCAATCGCCCCACGTGTTGGCCTGGGGAGCGGATACGAGGCAATTCCCTTACTATGTGCAGGCGTCCATCTTTGCATTTAGGGCATTTTCCAATGTCAAAGCCGGTGAGCCGTTTGATGCGCTCCGGTGTGGTTTCGACCTCCCTTTTACCCGACAGCTTCTTTTCCACCTCCGATTCATCCGGCACAAACCGGAGCTGCAGGTTTCGTTTGGTGGTGTGGTTGTAAATGCCATAGCGGCGTATCTTTACAAACCGTTTGGGCAAAATATGCTGACAGAAGCGGTGTAAAAACTCAACGCCCGTCAGACTCACCGGTTTCTTTTGAGCTTTATCGCGGTAATCTTTGGCCATAAAGGTCACATGTGTATCGCTGATGGCCAATATGCGATCATTACTGATGGCCACCCGGTGGGTGTACTGTCCCAGGTACCTGATTACATGCTCGGCACTGGCCATGGAGGGCTCGCAATGTACGACCCATTTCTTTTTATAGGCCGCTTGCAGGTGCGTATGGAATCCGTTTAAGGCATCCGCTTTACGCAGCGCCCTTTTCAGTCCATCCAAACATTTGCCTTTAAACGCATCGCTTAGTTGCTGTACGGGATAGAGAAAATGCTCGTATTTCCCGATGGGTTTCCAGGTACCTTTAAGGGTGTATCCTGCAGCCGGTACCAGGCAATGGATGTGGGGATGCAGGCTGAGGTTTTGTCCCCAGGTATGCAGCATACAAACAGCCCCGCTCTCCACGCCGTAGTGGGTGTATCCAAAACTGTGCAATGTATGCGCTACTGCGGCAAACAGTATTTTGTAATAGAGGCTGGGGTTAAACAAACAAATGGCATTGAGCTGGTGAGGCACGGTAAAAATAATGTGATAATGCTTCACGGGCAGCGTTTGGGCCATTAGCTTTTCCACCCACAGGGCTTGTCTGGAGGCCAGACACTTGGGGCAATGACGGTTTCCACAGCTGTTATAGCTGTAGCGCACCTGGGAACAGCTATCGCAGTGTTCCTCGTGGCCGCCAAGCACCGACGTACGGCACTGCAAGACATCGAACAGCACTTTCATTTTATCGGGCGAAGGATGATACTTTTCGATGTACTGTTGGCCAAAACGTTTAATAATAGCGGCCAATTCTAAATTGCTGCGCATGGTTTAGCTGCGGTGATAGAGCGCGTCCAGCGGACTGTGTGGTTTAATGTGCGGACACTGGGCTACGTGCAGGTAAATCATGGTGGTGGTAATCTCAGCATGTCCCAACAGTTCTTTGAGCGTTACAATATTGAGGCCTTGTTCCAACAGGTGGGTGGCATAACTGTGGCGCAGCGAATGGAGGTTGACCGCCTTGGAGATGGAGGTTTTTTTGAGGTTTTCGCGCATCACCCACGACAAGCCACGCACACTGTATTGACCGTTGGCCTCCTTGCCATTGAAAAGCCAAATGTGCGGATTTTCAGCCGCCAGGTATTTTTTTAGTCCGGAGGCCATTACTTTTGAAAGCGGCACAATGCGGTCTTTCTTGTACTTGGATTGCCGGATGTGAATGGTCATCCGCTCAAAATCGACATCCGCAATCTTCAAGTTGATGACTTCTTGCCCGCGCAATCCGGCCGAATAAGTGAGGGTGAGTAAAATACACTGTTTAAGCAAGGTCGGCGCTGCAAAAAGCTCCTTTAACTCCTTTTGATTCAGAATAACCGGCAGTTTAGTCTGGTGCTTTAAGGAAGGCAAGGCAATGGCTTTTTTATTCATACCCAGCAGGCGGTAATAATACCTTAAGCCATAGACCATGTGCTTAAAACTGCTGCGCGAAGGAGACTTGGGGTCACGCGCCAGGGCCACCAGGTATTCATTAATCTCCTCCTCGCAAAGGCTTTCGGGCAGTTGCTTAAAGTGTATCACAAACAGGGCAATGCGTCTGATGTAGTTGTTAAAAGTACTCGGGCTCTGTCCGCGAAGCGTTACCTGGTGACTCATTTTGGTTACCACAGAAGCAAACTCAGGAACGTAAGCAATGGCTTGTTCCACAATGGTTAATGATGTTTTCTTTCTCATAACGGTAAATTTTATTGTTAATAATTCCAGTTATGAGTATTCGAAATAATAGGATAATAATGTTACATTTGAAGGGCACTATCCCGCAGGGATTTAGTTCAACAAGCCGCAATAAAGTATGCCTGGCTGAGTTTGGGTTTGGGAGTTTAGCTCCCGCGCGGGCGGTGGCAACATCAGGAAAGTGAATGTATCACGCAACGGCCCACTTCATGCGGCAAGACGTTGTAGAGCATTCCCCCAAAGCCGAAATATGGATTTCATTGGTACGTATTCATATAAAAATATAGTTTTTAAAATACTTTTCAATTAGAGTTAAAACGAACTGAATGATACTATTAAATGTAAGTTTTGGAATTTATGCATTCCTTCCTCAAGGTTGGATTTTTATGATAGTAATTATTCTAATTGAATCTTTGGGCCTGAGTTACTTATTAAAAAGAGATTGGAAAAATATAAAAATATATAAAGCTGTTGTTGTCTCAAATCTTGTTAGCGGAATAATAGGAATAATTGGGTCAATGAAACTAAACGGTGGATGGTGGTTAGTAGTATGGTTTCCTTGGGTAAGCGACAATGAAGTTAATGGTAATGATGGAATAAAAGCATTGGCAATATTCTATTTTGTTGCTTTTGTTCTGACAATCATTATTGAAGGGGTAATAAATTACTTGATGCTCAAGAAGGATTATTCCAAAAGAAATATAATTACAAGAACTGTGATTGTTAACATCATCAGCTATACAATAGGTACCTTAGCAATGTATTCGTACAGTTTTTAAAATAAATAAAACGCTCTACAACAAACCGCAATAAAGAATGCCTTGCCGAGGCTGGGTTTGGGAGTTTGGCTCCCGCGCGAGCAAAGGCGCAATTAAGAAAGCGAATATACCACACGCAGCGGCACACTTCATGCGGCAAGACGTTATGCGGCACTTTAGGAGAGCAGTACACATATGAAAAATTGGTTTAAGAAAGATAAATTTGTGGACTATAAAGAGCGACTTAAAATAGCTTTCCCGAAAAGTTTGGAGAGTGATTTAAATGTCGTACTTGATATAATTCCGTTTGATGAAAACAGGATTAAATTATGCGATGGAAACACTCACATGGTTAGCGATTTGATTCATGAGAACATTTACTCAACAATACTTGAATCCGAAGAATTAAAAATACCTATTAGACTTTATTTTAATGAGCCAAGCCAAAAAAACGAAAAGACTTTAACGGAAAAGCAACAAGCAATTTTAAACTGTATCTACCTTAGACATCACAATGGATATTTAAGACAAAAAAGATTAGAAAACCTAAAAGGACTTAATTTTTATTGGATTACCCCATTCACTTTCCAATTGCTAGGCGAGTATGTTTTTGAAATTCTGGCGGTCTTGGATAATCAATTGGATGATTCACAATTAGAGAATTATAAAAGGTATGTACTGGAAAATCCGAAATATTGGCAGCAAACAGAAAGTAGAATGATTAGCTACTGGAATGAATATTATCGATTTAAATCCCCCAAAATAAAAACCTATATCGGAAGACTCATATTCGACCAGATTAAAATAAAGACACAAGGATTTAAAGTAGACGAGATTATTGAAATCGGCATTGATTCTAAAGAGCGACTATTTATAAAACCTAAAAGAGAAAAGTTCGCTCTGATTTACAGAACAGCAACTGAAGTTCATTGGGATGAAAAGGAAAATTATCTTTATTCTCCTAAACCAAGAGAGTGGGATTACATTGCTTGGTACAAGCAAATTACTAGGATTATTGAGACTGACTGTAATTGTAGATTATTATTGACTTATAGGACGACTTGGACAAACATATCGGATGAATTGAAAAAACAGATAAAAACAAAAAAAGCGACCGCATAACACGTGGTATAAATAAATTGGCAGTCAGTGGTTTGCGTAGGTTCATTCTTTTATTTATGTTTACTGTAAATTGATACGGAAGTGCTATGAAATGCCAATCAATTCATACCACCAACCGTTGTGCAGCAGTATTAAACCAAACCAAACAGCTATTTTGAGGATTTTCTTAATTGATTCATATTTCCCTGACACGGATTAAGTGACTGGGTAGGTATAACCAGGAAAAGTCCAATGAACAAAATTTGAAAGTGGGAAAGTAAACGCTACAAACAACAGCATTTGTTTCGGTTCGTTATTTAGCACAGATTTCCTGTTAAAGCCGTTTGCGTAGGGAAGTGGGACAATAAAATATAAAGCAAAACGACGTTTAAATAAGTGTTTTTGGACAGCATTCGATACAACGGCAGGATTAATACCTTGAAGGCTTTTAAAAATTAAACCTCAAAGCGGACTAGATCTGTAGCGCGGGAACATATATTACAAATTAGATAAGTACAAACGAAAATAAATCACCGCTGCACAATAAATAGGACTCTGAGCGGTCTGCAAGACCCAGCGATGAGTCCATGTTGAGCTACATCCCGGCTGTCGTGGCCGCAGCCTTCTATGCACTTATTGAATGTTTTGATTGTTTTCTGGGGATACCCCAAGGTGTGATTTTATTGTTTGGGTACGTCAATATACTGTTTTTGTCGCGATTGACCTGCCATTTTGGGGTGAAAACAACGTAATTTGGGAGAGTTTGGGCAGTAGCCTGCCAGTCCTCAAGCCAATGAAGATTAAATGAGCATAAAATCAATCTATTGTAAAAAAGCAGCAAGCAATCGCCCCACGTGTTGGCCTGGGGAGCGGATACGAGGCAATTCCCTTACTATGTGCAGGCGTCCATCTTTGCATTTAGGGCATTTTCCAATGTCAAAGCCGGTGAGCCGTTTGATGCGCTCCGGTGTGGTTTCGACCTCCCTTTTACCCGACAGCTTCTTTTCCACCTCCGATTCATCCGGCACAAACCGGAGCTGCAGGTTTCGTTTGGTGGTGTGGTTGTAAATGCCATAGCGGCGTATCTTTACAAACCGTTTGGGCAAAATATGCTGACAGAAGCGGTGTAAAAACTCAACGCCCGTCAGACTCACCGGTTTCTTTTGAGCTTTATCGCGGTAATCTTTGGCCATAAAGGTCACATGTGTATCGCTGATGGCCAATATGCGATCATTACTGATGGCCACCCGGTGGGTGTACTGTCCCAGGTACCTGATTACATGCTCGGCACTGGCCATGGAGGGCTCGCAATGTACGACCCATTTCTTTTTATAGGCCGCTTGCAGGTGCGTATGGAATCCGTTTAAGGCATCCGCTTTACGCAGCGCCCTTTTCAGTCCATCCAAACATTTGCCTTTAAACGCATCGCTTAGTTGCTGTACGGGATAGAGAAAATGCTCGTATTTCCCGATGGGTTTCCAGGTACCTTTAAGGGTGTATCCTGCAGCCGGTACCAGGCAATGGATGTGGGGATGCAGGCTGAGGTTTTGTCCCCAGGTATGCAGCATACAAACAGCCCCGCTCTCCACGCCGTAGTGGGTGTATCCAAAACTGTGCAATGTATGCGCTACTGCGGCAAACAGTATTTTGTAATAGAGGCTGGGGTTAAACAAACAAATGGCATTGAGCTGGTGAGGCACGGTAAAAATAATGTGATAATGCTTCACGGGCAGCGTTTGGGCCATTAGCTTTTCCACCCACAGGGCTTGTCTGGAGGCCAGACACTTGGGGCAATGACGGTTTCCACAGCTGTTATAGCTGTAGCGCACCTGGGAACAGCTATCGCAGTGTTCCTCGTGGCCGCCAAGCACCGACGTACGGCACTGCAAGACATCGAACAGCACTTTCATTTTATCGGGCGAAGGATGATACTTTTCGATGTACTGTTGGCCAAAACGTTTAATAATAGCGGCCAATTCTAAATTGCTGCGCATGGTTTAGCTGCGGTGATAGAGCGCGTCCAGCGGACTGTGTGGTTTAATGTGCGGACACTGGGCTACGTGCAGGTAAATCATGGTGGTGGTAATCTCAGCATGTCCCAACAGTTCTTTGAGCGTTACAATATTGAGGCCTTGTTCCAACAGGTGGGTGGCATAACTGTGGCGCAGCGAATGGAGGTTGACCGCCTTGGAGATGGAGGTTTTTTTGAGGTTTTCGCGCATCACCCACGACAAGCCACGCACACTGTATTGACCGTTGGCCTCCTTGCCATTGAAAAGCCAAATGTGCGGATTTTCAGCCGCCAGGTATTTTTTTAGTCCGGAGGCCATTACTTTTGAAAGCGGCACAATGCGGTCTTTCTTGTACTTGGATTGCCGGATGTGAATGGTCATCCGCTCAAAATCGACATCCGCAATCTTCAAGTTGATGACTTCTTGCCCGCGCAATCCGGCCGAATAAGTGAGGGTGAGTAAAATACACTGTTTAAGCAAGGTCGGCGCTGCAAAAAGCTCCTTTAACTCCTTTTGATTCAGAATAACCGGCAGTTTAGTCTGGTGCTTTAAGGAAGGCAAGGCAATGGCTTTTTTATTCATACCCAGCAGGCGGTAATAATACCTTAAGCCATAGACCATGTGCTTAAAACTGCTGCGCGAAGGAGACTTGGGGTCACGCGCCAGGGCCACCAGGTATTCATTAATCTCCTCCTCGCAAAGGCTTTCGGGCAGTTGCTTAAAGTGTATCACAAACAGGGCAATGCGTCTGATGTAGTTGTTAAAAGTACTCGGGCTCTGTCCGCGAAGCGTTACCTTGTGACTCATTTTGGTTACCACAGAAGCAAACTCAGGAACGTAAGCAATGGCTTGTTCCACAATGGTTAATGATGTTTTCTTTCTCATAACGGTAAATTTTATTGTTAATAATTCCAGTTATGAGTATTCGAAATAATAGGATAATAATGTTACATTTGAAGGGCACTATCCCGCAGGGATTTAGTTCAACAAGCCGCAATAAAGCAGGCCTGGCCGAGTCTGGGTTTGGGAGTTTTGCTCTCGCGCGGGCGGTGGCAACATCAGGAAAGCGAATGTATCACGCAACGGCCCACTTCATGCGGCAGTACGTTAGGCACCAGCGAAAAAAACAACATGAGAACCCTATTAATTTTCTTTTTAATATTTTTTGTAAGTAGTGTCTTTAGTCAGAACCCACATCTTAAAAATGGTTTGTATCTAATAGATTATAGCCCAAGTAACCAAAAGGATGCCAGAATATCGATTTCAGATTCGAATTACACTTTGTATAATGAGAATGATACAATTCAAGGACAAATTGAGTGGTTGAAAGATAACCGATTCATATTAAAAATGCTGAACAAAGAAAACTATGAATCAGAGGTAGAAAGACTTTTAATAGAATCGTTTGGAGATATTTGCTTTGAAACTAGAATAATAAATAAGAATAGAATAAAGTTTAGAACTACACATATTGGGCAATTACATGTAACGATTAGTGACGGTGAACTAATTCGCATTGAATTAAAGAAATAGTCACTGAATATCAAGCTATCACAAAGAATAACTTAACAAAATAAGTAAGAAATACGAAATGATTGAATTAGTAAATTTATACTGGAAATTATATAGACTAGTAGTTGCAATTGCTATTACAGTCCTAATCATTGGAGTTACTTTGTTATCTCCATTGTTTAATTCTGAGTCATATAATTTCTTAGAAGCATTTAAACATAGTGCTGCCAATATTGGATTATATTTAATAATGACACCAGTGTTTATGATGGCGTATTTTATATATAAAAAGCAGCAATTGGATAAAAACACAGGCTATAAGATAGATATGCCTGAAATTTTTAACATAGACACATTTTTAAAAGTTTATACAATCTATGCTACTCTGGCATATATTGCTGGATTCGTTTTAGATAATGCAGTATTTAAGTAATAAAAGCCAGTGCCTAACAAACCGCAATAAAGAATGCCTTTCCGAGGCTGGGTTTTGGGAGTTAAGCTCCCGCGCGAGCAATGGCAAAATTAAGAAAGCGAATATGCCACACGCAGCGGCACACTTCATGCGGCAAGACGTTGTGTTGCATTAAAAAAAACGACCGTACCATTATGAAAATAGGGATATTAATAATTGCTCTAATAATTCCAATCTTGGGATTTTCGCAGACAGATAAAAATGACTTTTTATTTGATTGGCAAAATGATAATTCATCTCTCTGGATTTCGATTGATTCAACTTTAGTAAAATTCACTCCAACAATTGAGGAGATTGGACTCGCAAAACAATTGTCAAAAAACTACATTGATTCATTAGAGCAAAACAGAGACCCAAAAATTGTCAAACAATACGGAAAATTATTAAAGTATAATAGCACTGATTATTATCGCCAATATGTCGGATACATAGATGACAACGGAAATAAAATAGTTTTTATAAACGCTGTTTGTAAACCTTATGGACAAAAAAGTGATTTGAAGAAAAATTGGATTTTTGTTTTAGATGGTGGCTCTTGCTTTTATCAGATTAAAATTGATTTGACAAATAAGAAATGCTCTGAATTTTCCGTAAATGGAGAAGCTTAATTAAAAATAAAATGTCAGCTGGATTAATACATACAATTATTAATAGTGCTTATGAGAAATCAAAGGCAAAACCAAAGCGTAAAAACGATAAACTGATTTTTAGATTGCCTAAAATATTTGGGATTGTTGGGTGGATTGGATTTACGCCTGGATTATTAGTTTTGGTTTACGGATTAGTTAATTACAACAAAGATGATTTCGGTTCTCAGTTAGGTATTTTCGGGATTTTAAGTGGAACTGGATTAATAGTGATTGCTTTGTGTCAGATAATGAGAGTCGAGATTTCAAAACAAGGAATAACCAAAACATCCATGATTGGAACAAAGAAATTCATTGACTGGAAAAGCATTATAAATGTGGTGTATAAAAAAGGAGCCCAAGAATTATTGATTAAGTCTCATGACACGAAAATACGATGTAATTTATATCTCGTGGGATTTTACGACTTGATTGAGATAATTGAGAAAAAAACTAAGATTACAAAATCGGATATGAAGATACCAAATGAATTAATAACGCAACACAACACGCGGTAAAAAACATTGCGCAGATAGTGGTATATTTGAGCGACATAACTTTTTACAAACGAGTTAGCGGCTTGATAGGGTTTCGCTTCGAAATGCGCAACGATTTCTTACCGCCAACCGTTGTGCTGCATGCAAGGAGACAGCTACAATTAACAAATATCGGATGATTTAAATGGCAGATTACGATACATATTACAAGACACAAGATTTATTCGGAGAACCATATACCGAACTAATTGATTTTTTTAGAAAACATGAACCAAAAGGAAAACTACTTGATTTAGGTTGTGGACAAGGTCGAGATTCGATTTCCTTAGCCAGACTTGGATACAATGTAACAGGGATTGATAATTCCAAAGTTGGTATCGACCAAATGAATTCAATTTCAGTTAGCGAAGGATTAAATGTAACTGGATTAGTCGGAGATATTTACACATTTGACAATTACCAAGAATTTAATATTGTGCTGCTTGACTCAATGTTTCATTTTGAGAAACGAGACATAAAACGAGAGACTGACCTGATTGATAAAATTGTAAAACAGATAAATAAAAACGGACTGATTTGCATATGCATTCAAGACACAGGAAAAAAGGTGCCGATTCTCAAAGACACGATTGATAATTCGGGAATTGACTATGAAATATTAAATAATTCTTCTTTGATTTACAATTACGAGGATAAAGAATCTGGGCACAAATCGGAGACAAAATATTGTATGTATATTGTGAGAAAGAAATAAATAATAAAGCACGACAGCACAACAATGTGTATAGTGCATAAGGGTTTCAGAGGTTTTCGAGCGGCATCGCCCGCTTCAATTTTGAGTGGTAACTTGATAGGTTTGAAGCCCGCAATCCCTTACGACACCATACACTTAACGTTGTACGTAATGCAAGCATAACCCCCAAACACCAAACCCCATGGAAGAAATCATTTTAAATAAAGAAGAGTTTAAAGCCTTTAACCAGTACGATCAGTTTGGCTTTTTCTATGATGAAGATGGATTTCCCACCGCAGATGCCAATGCAAAATTTAATCAAAATGTTGATGAACTGTTTTCAAAATTCGCTTATATTAAGGTAGATGCCCGCGACACTATCTATGGTGCGACGGATAATAACACCGAAGTACTCATGGAAGGCGCCATGGAAGCTTATGAGATTGCAAGAGAAGTGAAGGATTTATAACCATGTGTACACCCGCTTTACCATCGATGGCTGCAGCCTGGAAAGACGAAAAACACTTTCGCCTGGCGACCTTTTTTGATCGATGGTGGGATTCTTACAAATTATCGCCTGCACATTTCATTAGCCCCGAGCAATACAAAGCGGTGAATGCGCTGCGTTGTTGCCGAACGGAAGCTTATGGTGTCGATCATTACGCGTGTCCGGATTGCGGGGAAATTACTCCGGTGTATCACAGTTGCAAGAACCGATTTTGCCCCACCTGCAGCTGGCAGGATACGGTGAAATGGGCTGATAAACTAAAAGACAGCATGTTGTCCTTACCGCACCGTCATGTTGTAGTGACGCTGCCCCATCAGTTGAACGGCCTGATAAAGAGGAATAACAAAGAGTTATTGGATATTTTGATGCGCACCTCCAGTCAACTGTTTAAGGATTGGATGTGGCATAAACACCATTTAAAACCGGGGATCATTACCGTGTTGCATACCTATGGGGAAACCAAAGACTACCATTGTCACGTTCACATGATCGTCTCCTGGGGTGGTATTGATCCGGATACCCATCGCCTGAAAGCGCTCAAGGGGCTTTATGTGGATTACAACTTCTTAAAGGATAAATTCCGTGAATTGTTTGAAAAACAGCTGACCGCCTTGTATGATAGCGGTCTTTTGCAGCACTCCTTTGCGGATCTTCAAAGCTATACGCGTTTTCTGCAGCGGATCCGGAAAAAACGCTGGATCCTACATTTGGAATTACCCATGGATATTCCCACTCAGGTGATCCGTTACATCGGGCGTTACTCCAAGCGTGCCTGCCTGAGTGAATACAAGATTACAGGCATGGAAGGGGAAAGCATTCGTTTCCGTTACAAAGATTACAAACACAAGGGTCTTGATGGCAAACCGCTTGAACAGGAACTGGAGCTGCACTATCGGGACTTTTTCCCCCGTTTGTTGCAACATGTTCCCTTGAAAAACTTCAGATTGGTGCGTTATTATGGTTTGTATGCCAACAGAAGCACTATTCCGCAGGAGTATCTTTACCGGGAAGGAAGTGAAGCCGAAATAATAAAAGAAGCTCATCCGGAACAGGAGTCAGAGCTGCAGGAAGTGGAAAATCCCTTGGTTTGTTCTCATTGTCATGTCAATAAGGTTTACCTGTATACCACCGTAAAGAAGCGAAACCGCAGTCAAGTCATTGTCTATAAAAGAGCGCTGTTGCAAAAAATGAAGTTGCCGATAGAACAGGTTGCCTGAATTGTCATGGGATCAGTATGTTCGGTAGTGAAAAAAAGGTTAAACAGAGGCTGAAAGGTGGTGAAGGCATCAAAAAACACTCGAAAACGAGACTGAAAATGGGAAATAAAATAAAAAGGGGAAAACAAAATGATTATTTTCACAACGTTAAAGATCATGCAAAAAATTGAAACCCTAATAAATAAAATAATAAAGCACATCCGTACAACACTATGCATAGCGCATACGGCCTTCCTTTAAACAGAGTATTCAGTTAAAAGCAGCGAACTATTTATAAACAGGAAATCTCGTTCTCAATTGAACAACGGCCGCACAGCTCCATGCAATTAACGTTGTAGCCAATTAAAAACAACCCAATAACATAATGAGAATGAAAAAAATAGTAATCTTATTAAGTGCAATTTTGATGAGTGCAAATCTAACTGCACAGATTAAATTTTATATTGAGCAAATTGACAGTACTAACTTTCAAATGAGAATTGAAGAAGGAACTGATTTAGAAATGAATAAACAATATGAATTTGAGATTATTACAAATATTTCAGAAGAAGAGGGATATACATTCGGATTTGATAGGACTATTAAGGTATTTAATGGAAATAAATTTCACTTAGGTTTTAATTATCATGAGTTTGGATTTATAATAATGAAAGATACGAAAATGGTGTCAGACAAATATATTGTAAATATTAATGGACCTAAATATATTATTTCAATTGACAATGAAATCATATCACGTCATAACCAGAATAGTTTATCACAACAATCTAAGATTACAATTGAATTTAATACGGCTAATTTTTCGAATGTTTCACTGAAAGATTACTTGGTTTTGTATTGGTTAGGAAATCAAGAGAATTATAAATTGTTTGAATTAAAAGACTTTAAGATTGACATTGACTTATCAAAAGAGAAAAAACTTTTAAAAGGAGCTAAAAAAGCGAAATTCAAAAGTTTGGTAATACTATTACCTCAAGTCTATGACAAGGATGACAATCCTATTTTAGCAAAGAAAGATGCAGAAAGAATGTATATGGTTCGATTAGAAGAATAATAACTGGCTACAATAAATAGGACTCTGAGCGGTCTGCAAGACCCAGCGATGAGTCCATGTTGAGCTACATCCCGGCTGTCGTGGCCGCAGCCTTCTATGCACTTATTGAATGTTTTGATTGTTTTCTGGGGATACCCCAAGGTGTGATTTTATTGTTTGGGTACGTCAATATACTGTTTTTGTCGCGATTGACCTGCCATTTTGGGGTGAAAACAACGTAATTTGGGAGAGTTTGGGCAGTAGCCTGCCAGTCCTCAAGCCAATGAAGATTAAATGAGCATAAAATCAATCTATTGTAAAAAAGCAGCAAGCAATCGCCCCACGTGTTGGCCTGGGGAGCGGATACGAGGCAATTCCCTTACTATGTGCAGGCGTCCATCTTTGCATTTAGGGCATTTTCCAATGTCAAAGCCGGTGAGCCGTTTGATGCGCTCCGGTGTGGTTTCGACCTCCCTTTTACCCGACAGCTTCTTTTCCACCTCCGATTCATCCGGCACAAACCGGAGCTGCAGGTTTCGTTTGGTGGTGTGGTTGTAAATGCCATAGCGGCGTATCTTTACAAACCGTTTGGGCAAAATATGCTGACAGAAGCGGTGTAAAAACTCAACGCCCGTCAGACTCACCGGTTTCTTTTGAGCTTTATCGCGGTAATCTTTGGCCATAAAGGTCACATGTGTATCGCTGATGGCCAATATGCGATCATTACTGATGGCCACCCGGTGGGTGTACTGTCCCAGGTACCTGATTACATGCTCGGCACTGGCCATGGAGGGCTCGCAATGTACGACCCATTTCTTTTTATAGGCCGCTTGCAGGTGCGTATGGAATCCGTTTAAGGCATCCGCTTTACGCAGCGCCCTTTTCAGTCCATCCAAACATTTGCCTTTAAACGCATCGCTTAGTTGCTGTACGGGATAGAGAAAATGCTCGTATTTCCCGATGGGTTTCCATAAGTACCTTTAAGGGTGTATCCTGCAGCCGGTACCAGGCAATGGATGTGGGGATGCAGGCTGAGGTTTTGTCCCCAGGTATGCAGCATACAAACAGCCCCGCTCTCCACGCCGTAGTGGGTGTATCCAAAACTGTGCAATGTATGCGCTACTGCGGCAAACAGTATTTTGTAATAGAGGCTGGGGTTAAACAAACAAATGGCATTGAGCTGGTGAGGCACGGTAAAAATAATGTGATAATGCTTCACGGGCAGCGTTTGGGCCATTAGCTTTTCCACCCACAGGGCTTGTCTGGAGGCCAGACACTTGGGGCAATGACGGTTTCCACAGCTGTTATAGCTGTAGCGCACCTGGGAACAGCTATCGCAGTGTTCCTCGTGGCCGCCAAGCACCGACGTACGGCACTGCAAGACATCGAACAGCACTTTCATTTTATCGGGCGAAGGATGATACTTTTCGATGTACTGTTGGCCAAAACGTTTAATAATAGCGGCCAATTCTAAATTGCTGCGCATGGTTTAGCTGCGGTGATAGAGCGCGTCCAGCGGACTGTGTGGTTTAATGTGCGGACACTGGGCTACGTGCAGGTAAATCATGGTGGTGGTAATCTCAGCATGTCCCAACAGTTCTTTGAGCGTTACAATATTGAGGCCTTGTTCCAACAGGTGGGTGGCATAACTGTGGCGCAGCGAATGGAGGTTGACCGCCTTGGAGATGGAGGTTTTTTTGAGGTTTTCGCGCATCACCCACGACAAGCCACGCACACTGTATTGACCGTTGGCCTCCTTGCCATTGAAAAGCCAAATGTGCGGATTTTCAGCCGCCAGGTATTTTTTTAGTCCGGAGGCCATTACTTTTGAAAGCGGCACAATGCGGTCTTTCTTGTACTTGGATTGCCGGATGTGAATGGTCATCCGCTCAAAATCGACATCCGCAATCTTCAAGTTGATGACTTCTTGCCCGCGCAATCCGGCCGAATAAGTGAGGGTGAGTAAAATACACTGTTTAAGCAAGGTCGGCGCTGCAAAAAGCTCCTTTAACTCCTTTTGATTCAGAATAACCGGCAGTTTAGTCTGGTGCTTTAAGGAAGGCAAGGCAATGGCTTTTTTATTCATACCCAGCAGGCGGTAATAATACCTTAAGCCATAGACCATGTGCTTAAAACTGCTGCGCGAAGGAGACTTGGGGTCACGCGCCAGGGCCACCAGGTATTCATTAATCTCCTCCTCGCAAAGGCTTTCGGGCAGTTGCTTAAAGTGTATCACAAACAGGGCAATGCGTCTGATGTAGTTGTTAAAAGTACTCGGGCTCTGTCCGCGAAGCGTTACCTGGTGACTCATTTTGGTTACCACAGAAGCAAACTCAGGAACGTAAGCAATGGCTTGTTCCACAATGGTTAATGATGTTTTCTTTCTCATAACGGTAAATTTTATTGTTAATAATTCCAGTTATGAGTATTCGAAATAATAGGATAATAATGTTACATTTGAAGGGCACTATCCCGCAGGGATTTAGTTCAACAAACCGCAATAAAGTATAAGGGATTCAGAGCAACCTGGCAGGTTTGCAGCTTCGGCGAACAACGCCAAATCGTTGATTTGACTTTAAGAAAATGAAAATATAAAACCCAACCCAACGCTTCGGCTTCCCTCAATTTGAAAGGTAAGTAAGGTCAAATTCCCTTACACTCCATGCGGCAGGCCGTTGTGCAGCAGTATTAAACCAAACCAAACAGCTATTTTGAGGATTTTTTTAACTGATTCATATTTCCCGGACACGGATTAAGCGAAGGGGTAGGTATAATCATAACAGTCCAATGACCAAAATTTAAAAGCGGGAAAGTAAACGTCACCAACAACAGCGTTTGTAGGTGTTCGTTGCTTATCTGGCTTCTCTTGTTAAAGTTCTGTGCGTAGCGAAGTGGGACAATAAAATATAAAGCAAAACGACGTTTAACACAGTATTTTTGGACAGGATTCCATATAACGGCAGGATTAATACCTTGAAGGCTTTTAAAAATTAAACCTCAAAGCGGACAAGGTCTGTAGATATTGAACACCACCAAACTACTAGACGAGTACAAACAAAATAATAAAGAACCGCTGCACAACAAGCCGCAATAAAGCAGGCCTGGCGGAGTCTGGGTTTGGGAGTTTGGCTCCCGCGCGGGCGGTGGCAACATCAGGAAAGCGAATGTATCACGCAACGGCCCACTTCATGCGGCAGTACGTTGGGCAACATATAAAAGAAAAAAATACATGAAATTGACAATTGTGATTTTTTCAGCAATATTGATATTAACTTCTTGTCATCAGACTGTAAAAACGAAATCTGAAACGAGAATAATATCAGTAAGTGAACAAACATCTTGGAATGTAGAGATGCCAGAAAATTGGAAAGTATTATCAAAAGACCAAATTGATAAAATTGACAAGGATGGTAAAGATATGATTGAAAAGTCAACAGGTGAGGAGTTAAAGCTTGGACATAGAAACGTTTTAGCAATTAAGAAAAACGACTTCAATCAATTATTTGCCAATTGTAATTTACTTCGGGATTCTGATGTGCTAAGATATGATGAAATACAAAAATCAAAGATAAATATGGTTTTGGAGGCTTATGATGCTGAAGGAATAAAATATGATTATCAAATTGGACAAGATACAATTGATAGCTATATATTTCTGACAATGAAAATTAAATTGTACGCCCCACAAAGCGATGAAATTTTAGTAAATCAAATGATTTGGGATAGACTCTTTGAAAATCAAAGTTTGTTAATCACAATGAATTATAATAATGACTATGACAAAGAAACTCTTCTGAGAGTGATAAAAAATTCAAAATTTAATGTAAAGAACTAAATACGTTGCCCAACAATGTATATACAAAATAGGCGTAACTGTAGTAAATTCAAGGGTTGTAGCCCGTTTCAACTTTTTAGCGGTTTGATAAGTTTGAAGCCCGCAATCGCCTACTTTGCATATACTTAACGTTGTTGCGACACGAGGTCGCATAAATGATTGTTTTACAATCATAAATTAAAGATTGATAAAACCTACTGTTTCTCCAGTAGTATCCTATTAGGGCATCTGATGTATGGTGCAGCCATTATCGGGTGAAGCCCCTAAGAAACAGTACCAAATGCTGGGTTGCATACCCCATAGCAGGGCAGGAAACCGCGAGGTGGATGGTCTTCGGAGTCTCAATGCCGATTTAGGGCTTGGATGAGTGAACATGGTTAAAACATTTGAATGTCCGTAACTGCCGACAGAGCGTAGAAGCGAAATACGAAGTATTCATGAAGGACCTATAAGATAAACACATCCTGAGTAAAAAGAGAATGATACGCTTTAGACCAAAATAGTAGGCTGACAGGCTATGGTCGTTTAACGCAGACCATACGGGAATGTAGATCAGCCGGCAGACAGGATGAACCTAAATTCACAGAATCTGTCATTTATGCGGAACGTGTAAGCTCGATGTTCTCACCGCCAGCAGGCGGTTAAAACCGTAACCGTAAGGCATCGGGAATCATCGAACAGAGAGGATGGAACAAGCGAATGCCTTCCTGTAATGGGTTGGATAGTGATTGAGCTTTGGCAACATGATCACCGATGAAAATCGGCCCACCTCCATCTGGTACTTTATGGCAAAAAACATTGTAGAACCTGCTTATGGAAGAAAGCAAATGAGCGAGAACAGAACTTCATCGTGTGCACTCCCATCCCGATGTAATACCTGGGAAACCATACAATGGCGTCAGGTTATTCAAAAGGTGAACAGGCTACAACGCAGAATTGCTAAAGCTGTTCAGAAGAAGCAATGGGCCAAAGCTAAAGCTCTGATGTATCTTCTAAGTAAATCATTTTTTGCAAAATTACTGGCTGTTTTCAGAGTCACCACTAACAAAGGCGGAAAGACTGCCGGCGTGGATGGTGATATTTGGCGGGATGGGCACACTAAGCTTCATCAAGCCAAAGGATTGACAACCAGAAATTACTCTCCAAAACCATTGCGACGGGTTTACATTTCTAAAAAGAATGGAAAGAAACGACCGCTAAGTATCCCAACCATGAAGGACAGAGCTATGCAAACACTACATGCATTAGCACTTGAGCCTTTCGCAGAAACCACCGCTGATCCGAACTCTTATGGATTCAGACCCCGCCGTGGATGCAACGATGCCATAGCGCAATGCTTTCTGATGCTTTGCAGGAAAGTCTCGGCAGAATGGATATTTGAAGCGGATATAAAAGCCTGCTTTGATGAAATCAGCCATGAATGGCTATTGGACAATATTCCAACAAACAAATCCATTCTCGCTAAATGGCTCAAAGCCGGATTTATCGAAAAGAAACAATTGTTTCCAACCCATAAAGGTACACCACAAGGAGGAACCATTTCGCCACTGTTAATGAATATGGTATTGGACGGAATGGAAGCTGCTATAACAAAACAGTTTCCACGATGGCACGCCAAGAAAGTCAACTTCGTGAGATACGCTGATGATTTTGTGATTACTGCCAAAAGCAAGGGGATCATTGAAAATGAGATTAAACCATTTGTCATTGAGTTCCTGAAAGAGAGAGGGCTTACCCTATCGGCTGAGAAATCAAAAATCACACCTATTAACGATGGCTTTGACTTTCTATCTCAGAATGTTCGCAAATATAAGGGCAAGCTGATCATCCGGCCATCAAAAACATCGGTTCAATCATTCAAAAACAAAATAAAGGCAATCTGTAAAGCCAACCGTGGCATTCCTGCACATGCCCTTATCAGAATACTCAACCCTGTTATTCGGGGTTGGTCAAACTATCATAAAGGCATTTGTTCGAAGCTTACCTTTTACCGACTGGAAACATTCTTATGGTGGCAAGTAAGACGATGGGCGAAATATCAGCATGGCAATAAAAACCGGTGGTGGATATTTCACAGATACTTTGAAAATAACAATTTTACCGATCAGGCGCAGACTGGTAAAGGTGTTGTTAATCATCGCCTCTACAAATTATCTGTGATACCGATCGTGTACCATGTGAAAGTCAAAAGTAAAGCCAATCCCTTCTTACCTGAATTCGATAAGTATTTTTATCAGCGCACAAAATGGAGAGAAGATCTTGCAAAACAATGCAGGCAAAATACTACATTCGTAGGTAGAAATAATGCTAATTACAAACAGCTGGGTAACTCTTCGCCGAGGAGCCTTAAAAGTGCTTGAGCCGTGTGCTGGGAAACTCGCATGCACGGTTCTTAGGGGGCGTAAGCTACCCGGTGCACCCATTAATGACCAAATTCCAACAAGGTATTGGTAAACCAAATTATGTGATTAAAGACAGTAGAAATGAAAACACATATCTTTATTAGACTTTATTTATCAGTGTTTTTATTGGCATTTTGTATTGTTTCACGCAGTCAGACAACGGATTCATTAGAAGTTAATTCTTTAGTAAAAGAATCATATTCATATATTCAACAAAGACAATTTGAGAAAAGTCGAGAATGCGCAGAGCAAATATTAAAAATTGATAGCACATATTGTTTTGCATACATGTTAATTGGAACTGCATATACAAGTTATGCGAAATATTCAAAGGAAAACTCGACAGGAGAAAATGAAATAGAACGAAGCATGATATATTGCCTTGCAGTTGATATGTTTGAAAAGGCAAAGAATATTGATTCAAAATGCACAGAACAAGCAGAACGAATGATCAAATTATACTCATACTACTTCATGCATGCGGATGAAGTGTTTATTGATTTTTATGAAGGAGAGGAGTATATGATTGACGGTTGGATCAATCGAAAGACAAAAGTTCGTTTTGCTGATTAAAAAATAATAAAACGGGTGCCAATAAATAGGACTCTGAGCGGTCTGCAAGACCCAGCGATGAGTCCATGTTGAGCTACATCCCGGCTGTCGTGGCCGCAGCCTTCTATGCACTTATTGAATGTTTTGATTGTTTTCTGGGGATACCCCAAGGTGTGATTTTATTGTTTGGGTACGTCAATATACTGTTTTTGTCGCGATTGACCTGCCATTTTGGGGTGAAAACAACGTAATTTGGGAGAGTTTGGGCAGTAGCCTGCCAGTCCTCAAGCCAATGAAGATTAAATGAGCATAAAATCAATCTATTGTAAAAAAGCAGCAAGCAATCGCCCCACGTGTTGGCCTGGGGAGCGGATACGAGGCAATTCCCTTACTATGTGCAGGCGTCCATCTTTGCATTTAGGGCATTTTCCAATGTCAAAGCCGGTGAGCCGTTTGATGCGCTCCGGTGTGGTTTCGACCTCCCTTTTACCCGACAGCTTCTTTTCCACCTCCGATTCATCCGGCACAAACCGGAGCTGCAGGTTTCGTTTGGTGGTGTGGTTGTAAATGCCATAGCGGCGTATCTTTACAAACCGTTTGGGCAAAATATGCTGACAGAAGCGGTGTAAAAACTCAACGCCCGTCAGACTCACCGGTTTCTTTTGAGCTTTATCGCGGTAATCTTTGGCCATAAAGGTCACATGTGTATCGCTGATGGCCAATATGCGATCATTACTGATGGCCACCCGGTGGGTGTACTGTCCCAGGTACCTGATTACATGCTCGGCACTGGCCATGGAGGGCTCGCAATGTACGACCCATTTCTTTTTATAGGCCGCTTGCAGGTGCGTATGGAATCCGTTTAAGGCATCCGCTTTACGCAGCGCCCTTTTCAGTCCATCCAAACATTTGCCTTTAAACGCATCGCTTAGTTGCTGTACGGGATAGAGAAAATGCTCGTATTTCCCGATGGGTTTCCAGGTACCTTTAAGGGTGTATCCTGCAGCCGGTACCAGGCAATGGATGTGGGGATGCAGGCTGAGGTTTTGTCCCCAGGTATGCAGCATACAAACAGCCCCGCTCTCCACGCCGTAGTGGGTGTATCCAAAACTGTGCAATGTATGCGCTACTGCGGCAAACAGTATTTTGTAATAGAGGCTGGGGTTAAACAAACAAATGGCATTGAGCTGGTGAGGCACGGTAAAAATAATGTGATAATGCTTCACGGGCAGCGTTTGGGCCATTAGCTTTTCCACCCACAGGGCTTGTCTGGAGGCCAGACACTTGGGGCAATGACGGTTTCCACAGCTGTTATAGCTGTAGCGCACCTGGGAACAGCTATCGCAGTGTTCCTCGTGGCCGCCAAGCACCGACGTACGGCACTGCAAGACATCGAACAGCACTTTCATTTTATCGGGCGAAGGATGATACTTTTCGATGTACTGTTGGCCAAAACGTTTAATAATAGCGGCCAATTCTAAATTGCTGCGCATGGTTTAGCTGCGGTGATAGAGCGCGTCCAGCGGACTGTGTGGTTTAATGTGCGGACACTGGGCTACGTGCAGGTAAATCATGGTGGTGGTAATCTCAGCATGTCCCAACAGTTCTTTGAGCGTTACAATATTGAGGCCTTGTTCCAACAGGTGGGTGGCATAACTGTGGCGCAGCGAATGGAGGTTGACCGCCTTGGAGATGGAGGTTTTTTGAGGTTTTCGCGCATCACCCACGACAAGCCACGCACACTGTATTGACCGTTGGCCTCCTTGCCATTGAAAAGCCAAATGTGCGGATTTTCAGCCGCCAGGTATTTTTTTAGTCCGGAGGCCATTACTTTTGAAAGCGGCACAATGCGGTCTTTCTTGTACTTGGATTGCCGGATGTGAATGGTCATCCGCTCAAAATCGACATCCGCAATCTTCAAGTTGATGACTTCTTGCCCGCGCAATCCGGCCGAATAAGTGAGGGTGAGTAAAATACACTGTTTAAGCAAGGTCGGCGCTGCAAAAAGCTCCTTTAACTCCTTTTGATTCAGAATAACCGGCAGTTTAGTCTGGTGCTTTAAGGAAGGCAAGGCAATGGCTTTTTTATTCATACCCAGCAGGCGGTAATAATACCTTAAGCCATAGACCATGTGCTTAAAACTGCTGCGCGAAGGAGACTTGGGGTCACGCGCCAGGGCCACCAGGTATTCATTAATCTCCTCCTCGCAAAGGCTTTCGGGCAGTTGCTTAAAGTGTATCACAAACAGGGCAATGCGTCTGATGTAGTTGTTAAAAGTACTCGGGCTCTGTCCGCGAAGCGTTACCTGGTGACTCATTTTGGTTACCACAGAAGCAAACTCAGGAACGTAAGCAATGGCTTGTTCCACAATGGTTAATGATGTTTTCTTTCTCATAACGGTAAATTTTATTGTTAATAATTCCAGTTATGAGTATTCGAAATAATAGGATAATAATGTTACATTTGAAGGGCACTATCCCGCAGGGATTTAGTTCAACAAACCGCAATAAAGAATGCCTTGCCGAGGTAGGTTTTGGAAGTTTAGCTCCCGCGCGAGCCAAGGCGAAATTAAGAAAGCGAATATACCACACGCAGCGGCACACTTCATGCGGCAAGACGTTGTGCAGCAGTATTAAACCAAACCAACCAGCTATTTTGAGGATTTTCTTAACTGATTCATAATTCCTGGACACTGATTAAATGACAGGTTAGGCAAGACCAGGAAAGACCCAATGATCAAAATTTATAGCGGGAAAGAAAACGTCACCAACAACAGCGTTTGTAGGTGTTCGTTGCTTATCTGGCTTCTCTTGTTAAAGTTCTGTGCGTAGGGAAGTGGGACAATAAAATATAAAGCAAAACGACGTTTAAAACAGTGTTTTTGGACAGCATTCGATATAACGGCAGGATTAATACCTTGAAGGCTTTTAAAAATTAAACCTCAAAGCAGACTAGATCTGTAGCACGGGAATATATATTACAAATTAGATAAGTACAAACGAAAATAAAGAACCGCTGCACAACAAGCCGCAATATAGCAGGCCTGGCGGAGTCTGGGTTTGGGAGGTTGGTTCCCGCGCGGGCGGTGGCAACATCAGGAAAGTGAATGTATCACGCAACGGCCCACTTCATGCGGCAGTACGTTGTGCAGCAGTATTCATCAATAAAGCAAACCAGCTATTCTAAGGGCTTTTTTAATTGATTCATGCATTTCCCGGACACAGATTAAATGACAGGTCAGGCAAGACCAGGAAAAATCCAATGACCAAAGTTTAAAGCGGGAATGCAAACCCAATAACAACAGCCTTTGTATGGGTTCGCGATTTGTCTCACTTCTCTTGTTAAAGTTGTGTTCTAAGGGATCTGAAAAAATAAAATATAAAGCAAAACGTCGTTTAAAACAGTGTTTTCGGACAGCATTAGTCATGACGGCAGGAACCATAAATTGAATGGCTTCTAAAAACAAAAAATCAAAGCGGACAAGATCTTAAGTACGGAACTGATACCCATCTTGGACAAGCATACACAAAACAAAAATAATACACCGCTGCACAACAAGCCGCAATAAAGCAGGCCTGGCGGAGGCTGGGTATGGGAGGTTTAGCTCCCGCGCGGGCGGTGGCAACATCAGGAAAGCGAATGTATCACGCAACGGCCCACTTCATGCGGCAGTACGTTGTGCGTCATTCAAAAAACAAACGTGAATAAATTAAATAATTACTCTACAGACAAGATATTCACAAGGCTCTTGACGAATAAGTCAGAGAAAAACTATTGGAACTATGTTCAAGAACTTCGAAAGAGAAAAACTGAAGATATATATGAGAGGAGTATTCTATTAACAAAATCAAGTTCGGTAAAAGAAAGAATAATTGGAGTAAATGTACTAGCACAATTTGGTTTTCCTAGATTACATAAAAGAGAGATAATTCATACATTTTTCGAGTTGTTAAAAAATGAAACTAGCATTGATGTCGTAAGCGCCATTTTATACGCAATTGGTCATAATAATGAAAAACTCACTAAAAACCAGATTGATTTACTTTGTTCATTCAGTGGACATAAAAGTTACGACATTAAACAGGGGGTAGTTTTTACACTCTGTACAGTTGAGAAAGAGAAAGCAATTGATACATTAATCCTATTGTCAAATGATAAAAAAACTAGCATTAGGGATTGGGCTACTTTTGGATTAGGAAGTCAACTTGAAATAGACAATGAAAAAATAAGAAATGCATTGTGGAAAAGAATCTCAGATAAGGATGAAAGTGTAAGTTTTGAAGCTATTGCAGGTTTATCCCAACGAAAAGATCATAGAATAAAAAGTGTTTTGAAAAAAGAACTTGAAAATATTGATGAGTACGGTTCTTTAATATTAGAATCAATAGGAGAATTGAATGACAAAGATTTCATTCCGTATCTCGAAAAACAAATTGAAAAGAATAAAGCTACCAAAATAGTTAATGAAGATTGGCTTTTGGATACATTGAATAAATTAAAACAAACAGAATAAAAACGAACGCACAACAAGCCATCATAAAGTAGCCCTGGCTTTGGCGAGTTTTAGAAGTTCAGCTCCCGCGCGAACATTTGCAAAATCAAGAAAGCGAATATACCACACGCAAATCGGGCCACTTCATATGGCCAATCCGTTGTACCCAATGCTAACGCATAACCCAATAAAAACTCGATAGTTATGGGAAAGTTTTCAGATAATTTCCGCAAAAAAATGGCAGCTAAACGCAGAAATATGCCCAATGGCATTGAATTTACCTGTACAAATTGCTTAAATCTGTTTAACTTTGATTATAAGGATGTGTATTTAAAGTCTAACGGAGATATTGAATTTGTTCCTGAGCCAGAGTGTCCCCGATGTGGATCGACGATTGATTTAACGTTCACGGATTACAGCCAGGAGCAAATTGAAGACATGCTTTTTAAGGGTGATATACGACAAGAAGAGTAAACATTTGGAATAGGGCCATGTGTACAGATCACTGTCAGCGGGGTATTGAGTCAGTCAAGGAGGAAAAACGCTTTCGACTGGCAGATTTTTTCAATGCACACTGGGACTCCTACGTTAAATGCCCCACAGAATATATTACCCCGGAACAATACAAGGCGGTGGCTGCCATGCGGGTGTGTCAAACAGAAGCCATTGGAGTTGACCACTATGTTTGTCCGGAATGTGGCGATATCACGCAGGTGTATCACAGTTGCAAGCATCGCTTTTGCCCCAGGTGCAGTTGGAAGGATACCCTGGTTTGGGCCAATAAGCTTAAAGAAGAGATGTTACCGATTGCCCACCGTCATGTTACTTTTACATTGCCACACGGACTGCATCCCCTGATAAAAGCGAATAAATGGGACTTGCTAGACCTTTTATTTAAAACGGCAGCTGAATCGATCAAGGACTGGCTGAAGGCCAAATACCAGATAACGCCTGACATAATCAATGTCTTACATACCTTCGGGGAGAAAAAGAAACCAACATGTTCACATTCATATGATTGTGTCCTGGGGAGGGCAGAATGCGTCAGGTGAGATCCAAAGTATCAAAGGTGATTACATTAATTATAAGTTTATACAAAAAAAATTCAGGAATAAGTTTGAGGATCAATTAATCAAAAGGTTTGACGACCAGGCATTGGCTCATGATTTTGCGCACCGGATGGACTTTATGCGCCTGGTCTAGCGGATCAATGATAAGCACTGGCGCATCAATTTTGAAGAGTCGATGGACATTCCGGCTTTGGTCATCCGGTATATTGGTCGCTACTCCAAGCGGGCCTGTTTAAGTGAGTACAAAATCACCAATCTATCAGGAGCATACATCACGTTTAAATACAAGGATTACAAAGATGTGGATTTTTACGGTCAACCCATTGTCAAGGAACTGACGCTGCATTACCGGGAGTTTTTTCCACGCTTATTGCAGCATGTTCCATTGCCCTATTTTCGGTTAGTGCGGTATTATGGGCTCTATTCTGCCAGAAGTAAAGGGTTGTTAAAAGAGAAATTAAGTGCTTTGCCACCTCTTGAGGAACCACAGCAGCAGGGGGTAGAAGAAGCACCTGAAAACCCGAAAGTTTGTAAACATTGCCAGGTTGAGAAAATTTATTTGTATTCTACCTATTTGAATAAAGACGGAGAACGTGTTTACATGAGCCGGTTTAACCCTAAAAAAATAAATGATAAACCTAAAACAGCAGCAGCCTGAAAAGCCATGGGATTGGTATGTTTACTCGGTAAATTGAGGTGTTTTCAGGCCTGTTTTTAACAATAAAGTACATGAAAAAAGGGAAATCAGGACAAAAAAATAGCAGAAAATGCACTTCAAACCAGAAAATAGAGAACCTGAAAAATGAAATACCTGTTCCTGAATTTTATAATCCCTTATTAATAGGTAAAACCGCACTGGGTACAACAAACCGTCATAATGCATGCCTTGCATTGGTGGGATTGGGAAGGTAAAACTCACGCGCCAACAAAAGCACAAAATAGAAGATAAACAACTTACGCAAACGGCACGCATCATACGGCGAGACGTTACAGGGCATAAAATAAACAAAACCTAAATGAATCGACTGTTAATAATTTGTATTCTATTCTTTATTATCCTCAGTTCTTGCCAGAACAATAAAGGAAAAATACAAGGAGACTGGATTGAAAAAGATAATTTTGAAAATCCGACAATCCTTAAAATTGAAGACTTTTCCTTCAAAATGACAACAAATAATCATAAGCGTGAAAATTTATATCACATTCAGAATGACACTTTCTACGTGAATGGAATTGACCAGATTTATAAATCCATTATTAAAATAGAAGGTGACATACTCGAGATTTATGACATTGATAGTGTAACCCCAACGCATATCTTCGAGAGAAATACATATGAGAATATTGTTGGTTATTTCAACTCAAAGAAAAGAACTTCAATAGAATTGCCCCGATTAGAATTGAATTATAAAGGTACAGGCTATAACTATCAAAATTCTTTATTCGCAGACTATAAGAATGGTGAATTGGTGATGTATTTCAATGGTGAATTACATGAATTAAATGACACTTCGTATTTGGCACTGACTAAAAACAATTGGAAAACAAAATGCCAACTATTTATTGACAGGGATATTAATGTTAGCGAGTTAAATACAATAAAAATAGAATTAAGAAAAGCACAACTAAACTCAATTGGTTATGCTACTATTGACAGTAATAGCGTAATAAAAAACATAGGAACACTTCTACCTCCCATAGATTCAATTAATGGTATGCCATTACCACCACCTCCTCCAATAAAGGCTAGGCCTAATCAGCAAAATATAATCATTCAAATCACAGCTGAAACTTTAATTATTAATAAAGACAGTGTGCAAAAAGAAAATTTTAAAGGGACTTTAAAGAGCCTCATCAAAAAGAATAATAATGCGGTTTTAAGGGTGTCTTTTAATAAGCACCTAAATTATGAGACATATATTAATCAACTTTTTGAAATTCAGACTGCTTATTTCGAGCTTAGAAATGAATACTCAAAGGCTGTCTTTAAAATTGCTGACTATTTAGAATTGGAATACGAAGAAATACGAAAGGTTAGAAACCAATTTCCTATGAAGATTCATGAAATTAATGAAGAGGAAATAGAAAAATACGCCCTGTAACAATGGGTCATAATGCATAGCTTGCCGCAGGCGCAACACAAGCTACGCATCATACCCGCGTCCGTTGTGTGCCATGCAACCAAAGGCAAGTGTGTTTGTTGATTTTCAATTAAATAAAATCATCAGGAATAATATGAATATTAAAATAACAGCAATCTATATTATCATTTTAATTCAATCAGTGTTGCTGTCATCGTGCTTTGATAGATTTGAGAAAAAGATAAGGTGTGAACTTATTGAAGATAAGGATATTATTTCTATGGCTAATTCAGAAATAATCACAAACTATGAATCTTTAATAAATAACTTCTCTGAGAAATCAGTTACCAGTGACGGTTTGGAAGATATTATATATTGCTCACTAGATTCGATGAATCTTAAACAATTAAATTCTGAAGATTATAATTCAACCCATAGACTCCTTGAAAAAGGATATATAATTGAAATTGATGCTAAAAATTATTACCGTGTGTTTTATGAATTGGCAAGAAAAGAATATTTTATGGGAATCGTTAGGTATGGTTTTATGTTTCATGACAAGACAAAAGAAATGAAAAATACCCATAGCTTAACCTTTGGTAAAATAGATACAATTCAGCAAATTAACGCCAATCTATTTATAATACAAGATGGACAACATGCTGAATAAAAATAAAGCACAGGCACACAACAAACCGCAATAAAGCAGGCCTGGCGGAGTCTGGGTTTGGGAGGTTTAGCTCCCGCGCGGGCGGTGGCAACATCAGGAAAGCGAATGTACCACGCAACGGCCCACTTCATGCGGCAAGACGTTGGCCTTAATTGATCATATTAACCAAAGCAATAAACCTTTAATATTTAAATAGGTTTTTATAAATCAAGATTAGCAGGACATAATGAAAAAGATCTTAATAGGACTAAGTTTGATTTTAGCAGCATGTAATCCAAGTGGAAAGGGCAATGGATTAAAAAACAGTGTTCCAGTCGGAAAAGAAAGTACAAAAGAAGAAAATCAAATAGCTAATACGAATAGCACATTTATATGTAGTAGCTAAGACTTGATCTGACAATTGGAGATTTTTTAAGGCATCTTTTCATGGGATGAATCTCCGGAAAGGGACTTCCTGTTTTGCAAGTCCCATTGACCATCCCAGTCAGTCGGGTTATTCCTGGCAGGTTGCTTCTCAGCAGGGCCTGCTTCCGCTTCACCTGACACCTGTAAAGATACAACATTTTGATAGTGAGTGTCCAGCATCTTCTCCTTTGTCAGATGCAAATCCTCTAAAAATGTTTGCATTGGCGTTCTGCCGTTGCAGTTCTTGCCGGAATGCGTTCTTACATTATTATACTCGTTGATCCAGAGGTCAATATCGGTTTGTAGCTCCTCCAATGTGTTATAGATCTTCTTTCGAAAAGCTATGGCATAAAACTCATTCTGTATTGTTTTATGAAAGCGTTCACATATTCCATTGGTTTGCGGATGTCTGGCTTTTGTTCTGGTATGATCAATATCCTCCAGCGCTAAATATAGCTGATACTCGTGATGCTCTCTGGCCCCACAGTATTCTGTACCACGATCCGTTAAAATCCGAAGTAACGGTATGTTATACTCATCGTAAAATGGAATCACCCGGTCATTGAGTATGTCTGCAGCCACCAGTGCGTTTTTACGATCATAGATTTTCACATGAGCTACCTTGGCATAGGTATCAATAAAGGTTTGTTGATAGATCCTGCCAACACCTTTTATAGTACCCACATAATAGGTGTCCTGAGAACCAAGATATCCCGGGTGATAGGTTTCAATTTCCCCATGTGCTTGCTTCTCTTCCTTAGCTTTCTCCAGCGCCTGTAGTTGTGATTCTGTTAGTATGAGGTGTTCCTTTGCCACTTTTTCCTCCAGAGCTTTCAAACGCTTTTGAAATGTTTCCAAATTGTGGCGAATCCAAACACATCTGACTCCTGCCTGGGAAACAATATGACCAATCTTTTTTAGCTCATTGGATACCCTTACCTGACCTAAAGCAGGGTTCTCAATAGCCAGTTCAACAATAGCTGTTTCAATAACCGGATCCATCCGATTTTTTACATTGGGTTTCATCCGGCACACTTCGGCCAGGGCTAATTCACCGCCTTCTTCGTATAATTCTTTAAACCGGTAGAAACTATCCCTGCTGTAGCCAAAAATCTTACATGCCTTTGAGACATTACCTAAATGCTTGGCTAATTCCAATAAACCTAGTTTGGTTTTGATTAATTTTGCTTCTGTATTCATGTCTGACAGTTTTAGGGGTTAACAAGTAATTTGTTGTCCAAATCAAATTTAGTTAATTCCTAACTGTCAGATTAAATCGTAGCTAGTTCAATTTATATCCTATGAGTCTTGTGTTGTTTTTCTGATGCCTAGCAGCCTGTCGGACTTTAAGAAATCATCAATTCCAGCATTATCTTCGACTGGCTATTTTAGGATGGCCAGTTTTTGATTATTGGCGAATAATTTTTGGTTTAGGTTAAAACCCCATCATTATTTCCACTTTTTTGTCATTTAGCCATATCGTTTTACATATTATTGCATTGCAAGTTTGAACATTCTTTTAAGATTGTATCCAATACATACTAACGACCATTCACAATCCGTTTCAAATTCCCCTCTCAGGGAAAAACGCCTGAACCCTAAAACTTCCTTTATGATGCCAAATACCGGTTCAACTGTTTGTTTCCGTTTTTTATAAAGCTGTCTCCCTTCTTTACTTTTTAATATTTGATTCATTTTCTCTACCGGGCTGCTGGCTTCTTCTTTTTCACATTCAGTGCTTAACACTTCTTCCAGATAACTATTGTGTTTTTCACGTGCGGTAGAAATTATCGGCTTTATATTTCTTTTTTCGCATTGCTCAATATTAGTTTCGCTGAAATAGCCAGTGTCGGCAACAGCATTTGTTATTTTTCCAAGTCTTTGTGGCACTGAATCAATAGTCGGAATATATTCCTGCTTATCATTGACATGATTATTGCAATAGGCACCTACAATTAGCATATCTTCATTAACGGCAGCTTGCCCATTATAACACTGGTTAAAACCACCTTGGGTCTTCATGATGCGTGATTGTGGATCGGTAAAATTATACTGGTCTTTCTCATTAGGCTTATCATTGGGCGCTTTAGGAGATCTGCCGCGAGGCTTCTTACCGGTTCGCTTCTCGTGATCCTCCCGTTTTTGCATTTTCCGGTCATATTCCTCCTTTTCTTTTTGGTAGCGTTCTTCAGCGCGCATTTTTACAACCTCCTGGGCTTCTTTAATTTTTTGAATACGGTCTTTTCTGCGCTGGATCTCCTCAGGAATATCGAGCTCAACCTTTCTATCTTGTTCATCTTGTTTGTCAGCAATATCCAATAGCTTCGAAATTTCTTCTTCAAGTTGCTTTTCAAGCTTTTTCATGTACTCATAACTCATGGCCTTATGCTTGGATGCATTCGCCTGAACCTTGGTGCCGTCAATGTGGATGTTCCCCATTTTTACAACTCCCAATTCCTTGCCTATGAGCAATATTTCTTTAAACCAGCCCTTGATTTCAGTAAGAAAACGCTTCCGAAAAGTTGATATCGTATCATGATCAGGATGATGATTCCCTGCTATAAAACGAAAGGCAACTGAATCATAGGTGGCGTTTTCTATTTTTCGAGAACTGAAAATGCCAGTAGAATAGCCATAAAAAATCAGTGACAAAAGCATTTTAGGATCGTATGGTGTAGAACCAACACCTTTATACTGGCTATAAATATCATTAAAATTAAGCTTGTCTACTATTTCAACTACAAATCGTGCCAAATGGCTTTCTGGTAACCAGTCTCTTAAGTCATATGGCATTAACATTGTCTGTTCTCTATCTGCACTAATAAAGCGTTTCATGGCCTAAAGCTAATTAAATTTGGCTTTCCAGCTAAGTCCGACAGGCTGCTAGTGATAAGCAAATCGAAAAAATGCAAAAAGAATATTCTGAAGAAGACTACAATGAAATAGTAGCCGACATAACGTGGTATCCTGGAATCGCATCTGAATTTCTTGACTCAATCGGAGTACGTAATGAAATGGTTAATAACCAAATGTTGCTAGTTTTCAAAAGTAAAAAGGGCAAACGCTATGAATTTCATAAAGATAGTATCAAGGGTAATATGATTCTATTTAGAAATGATACGGTACCGATTATAAGTTCTGCTATTGATTTCGATAATAAAATAGTCAAAGACTTTTTCAAGAAATAAAAACTAAGGCCAACAAGCCATCATAAAGTAGCCCTGGCTTTGGCGGGATTTGGGAGTTTGGCTCCCGCGCCAACTGAAGCATAAACAAGAAAGCGAATATACCACACGCAAACCGGGCCACTTCATATGGCCAGACCGTTAGCCTGCACCGAATAAAAAAAACTGCATTGTCACAAGTATTCATATTGGACTAATAATTCTTTATGGACATTAAAACGAAGTAGATTTGAGTGGCTAAACAGAGTCAATAGTCTATAATTAAAACGGTCACCGGACAATATCATAAAGAACTAGTTAAGCTCCAATTTATAGTCAATTCTGACTATATTTTACTCCTAAGTCCTCATGGTAAAAAAAATAAATTAGAAGTGTTTGGACCACGAATAAATGGCATTCACTTGAGGAAAATCAAAATAAATGGGGGAAGGAGTAATCTTTAGTTTAATAAAAATAATATTTTTGGAGAGTAATGTAGGTTTAGGTTTCATTGACCAGAACTTCATTATTATATGCAAGATTAATTCAGGACAACTTCAAGCATGTGACTGAAGTGGCGAAGCTATATATTTGACAAGGAAAATAATGGCGCAGGCTAACAAGCCGCAATAAAGCAGGCCTGGCTGAGTCTGGGTTTGGGAGTTTGGCTCCCGCGCGGGCGGTGGCAACATCAGGAAAGCGAATGTATCACGCAACGGCCCACTTCATGCGGCAAGACGTTAGCTTGCATTGATAAAAACGCATATGAAATTTATTGGATTCATATTTACACTAATTATAATATCAAGTTGTCAAACTACTGTTGACAATGAAAAACTTTATTATTTAAGCCATAACTATGAATCTTATACTTCTGCTTGTATTGATACGATACAGACAATTCAAACAGCAGAAGTAATAGATAGGGTCCATCATATTACATATAAAATGATAAGACCAGATAGAATAGATTCAATTACATACATTCTAAAGGAGGACACAATTTTTCAACCTAAATACTTATGGAAAAATGATATAGACTCTGACAGTGAATTTGTATTGACAGACATGAAAGAGTTTAGTGTGAACTTCAAGCAGTATAGAGTATACAAGTATGCTTTAAATCCGAATGCAATTGATGGATGTGTAACACATTTTTGGACACCAGAATTAGGGGTATTTCTTGTCCGTTCAACTTCTTGGAGAAAAATGAGGGTAATGTATTCTACAAACTCAAATAAGAATGATGAAATCACATCATTATGTAGACTTATATGGCAGTACCCAGAGTTTTACTTTGGTTGTAGCGAAAGAATTCATTTAATACCGGATTTTATTTATAATGAATTTAATGATTGGTATTTAAAAGAGAAGTTGAAATTTTAAGATATAAAAAACGCAAGCTAACAAGCCGTCATAAAGCAAAAGGGGTGAGGCGTGTTTCGGATGGTTCGTGGCTTCGACCATCACCGCCAAATCGTTGATTTGGCTTTAAAACAGAAAAGTTAAAAACAAAATACAACGCTTTGGCTCCTTAGTATTTTAGAAAGGGAAATCTGGTTAAATCCCTTTCGCTTCATACGGCCGATCCGTTAGCGGCAAGCAAATAACCAAACTGACCTTCAAATATCTAATTGATGGAAATAGGACGAAAATTTAATACACTTAACTTAAAGGAATACTTTTTCTATATAGACAATTATAAAAAGTATAAGGATTTTAATACTTTGGGACTATATCGGTCAATAGTTGAAAATGAAAAACTAGACTTAACAGACAAAATAACTGTTAGGGATTATGCCCATAAAACATTTAAGAGAACTTTTAATTTCCTTCAGTTAAAAGACCCAAAAACTTATGTTGAAGTTACATACTTAGGACAAAACTTAACTTCAGGAGATGAAGAAAAGATATGGGACGACATAAGAGTGAATCAACAGAAAATATTAACCGACAAGAAGATTAAACATCGAAATTTTGGACAATATTCCAAGCACAATTGTGGTTATGAAGATTGTATTTGGAATGGGGTAATGATTAGACAAGGTTCTTGGTTAACGGAAAGTAATATGCATTTTAATAGTGATAAAAACAGATACCAAGGAAAAATAAATTCAGAAAGTCGAAAAGCTGATAGAAAGAATAAGAATCAAATTATTAGAAGAGAGCTTGAAAATGAATAATAGCCAGCCGCTAACAAACCGCAATAAAGAATGCCTTGCCGAGGCTGATTTTGGGTGTTTCAGCTCCCGCGCGAGCAAAGGCGAAATTAGGAAAGCGAATATACCACACGCAGCGGCACACTTCATGCGGCAAAACGTTAGGCCGCATTTTCCATCTCCCATGAAGATCCCAAATTAAAGGGAAATGGAAAATTCATAATAGATTAGAGTTCTATAACTTAAAGGATGACTATTAAACAAGACAGAAGGCGAAAACCAGCTTACAAAATAGAAATTGACACATCATCGGGCCGACCAGCTGGATTAGCAAGAACCCGAAAAATAATAAAAACTGCAGAAGACAAAGAAATTCAATTTCAAAAGCTTTGTTCCAAAATAAAAATAGAAGACTATCGGCAGACAAGGTCTGCAAATCAAAGAGAGGAGCGAAGAGCAAAAAGAAATAATTAAAACAAAACATACAAGAGCGGGACCAGCTCAATAAACACGGACTATCTTGTTAAGTTAAGCGGCTTAAAAACCAGCACTTAGCTAAATACAAGAAACTAACCTGGGAGAACTATATCCGATTCACAAATAATGATTTGGAAAGTTCTTGATAGGGAATCAAATAAAAAGAAATAAACGCGGCCTAACAAGCCATCATAAAGTAGCCCTGGCTTTGGTGGGATTTTGGAGTTCAGCTCCCGCGCCAGCTGAGGCAAAATCAAGAAAGCGAATATACCACACGTAAACCGGGCCACTTCATATGGCCAATCCGTTGTGCCGCATACATTCCAAAGCCTGATTAAGTACTAAATATGAAAAAGAATGTATCGAGAATAAATAGACTCAACTCAGCAAGTGAATGGGTTAAAACTTATACTGGAGGAAACAAGGTCAAAGGCTATTGTAAAAAATATGGAGTTGATAAATTATGTGCAATAAAAGAACTAAGATTACTGGGAGTTGAAATTACAGAAAAATATGAATCAGAAATAAGAAGGTCAATTGAAGATTTAAAAAAACAAAGACAACATAGTAAGGAAAAGAAAAAACAAGAGTTGAATTCCACATTGGGAATTGATTGTGATGAAAACTTTGCATTTATAGCAGGGTATACAAGTGGAGGATTTGCATTTGGAATTACACATGAAGAAATGGAAGAAATTGAGAAAAACGAGTTAGCACAAAAAGATTATCAAGAAATGTGCGAACAGTTAGATTATGAGACATTAAGGAGATGGACATAGAAATAGGAGTTGAAGAATATATATAAGCAGAAAAAATAAGTACGACGGCACAACAATATGCAATAAAGCAAAAGGGGTAAGGTGATTATTGGAAGTTTTCTGATGTAAGCGACCACCGCCAAATCGCTGCCTTTGTTTTAAAAAAGGAAAAGATCAAACCAAAATCAGCGCTTTGGCTCCTTAGCAAGATAGAACGCGAGTCTGGCCACATACCCTTTCGCTTCATGCATTAGACGTTGTGCAGCAGTATTCATCAATACAAAACAGCTATTCTGAGGACTTTTATAATTGATTCTCATTTCCCGGATTCAGCATAAGCGACTGGGTATGCAAGACCAGGAAAAACCCAATGACCAAATTTTAAAGCGGGAATGTAAACCCAAAATGCAATAGCATTTGTAAGGGTTCGCGATGTGTCTCACTTCTCTTGTTAAAGTTGTGTTCTAAGGGATCTGGGAAAAATAAAATATAAAGCAAAACGTCGTTTAAAACAGTGTTTTCGGACAGTAATCGCAATAACGGCAGGAACCATAAATTGAGCGGCTTCTAAAAACAAAAACTCAAAGCGGACAAGATCTTGAGTACGGAAACTGATACACATCTTGGACAAGCATACACAAAATAAAAATAATACACCGCTGCACAACAAGCCGCAATAAAGCAGGCCTGGCGGAGGCTGGGTTTGGGAGGTTTAGCTCCCGCGTGGGCGGTGGCAACATCAGGAAAGCGAATGTATCACGCAACGGCCCACTTCATGCGGCAAGACGTTGTGCGTCATGCAGAAATCGATAGAAGTTACGAGGATATTAGTGACAGTAGACTTTAATAAAAAAAATAGAACAGAATTATATGAATTTATATAAACCATTTGAGATTCCTTTTTCTACCATAGAAACCATTTGGGATTGGACAGGTGTTGGAGGCAACTATAAACAAGTATCCCTAGTAATTGCGACATTTCAATGGTTTAACATTTTGTCATTAGTAAGTCTGATAAATAGGGAATTGAATATATATTTTTTTGTAGGAATCTATGTCTGCTTGTTAATATTCAACTGGATTTATTTTAAGGGTAAAAGAGTATCTGGAATACTTCGATACTATGACGAATATTCTAAATTGAGTAAGATATTTTTTGCAATGGTTTCATTTTTATATTTTATAATTTCTATTGTTTTGTTTTTCTTGACAACTAATATTAAATAATACACGAACGCACAACAATATGCAATAAAGCAAAAGGGGTGAGGTGATTATTGGAAGCTTTCTGATGTAAGCGACCTCCGCCAAATCGCTGCTTTTGTTTTAATAAAAGGAAAAGATCAAACCAAAATCAGCGCTTTGGCTCCTTAGCAATATAGAACGCGAATCTGGCCACATACCCTTTCGCTTCATGCATTAGACGTTGGGGCGCATAAACCAAACTCAGAACCAATTAATTTATTTAGAATTACAAAGAATATATAACTAACAGGTTACTATGGAGGTAATTTTTCATTTGATACTTACAATAATTAAAATCTCTATTTTGGGGAGCGTATATGCTACCATAATACTCGTATCTTTTGGGTTATTAGGAAAGTTCTTCCCAGAATCATTTTTTAATAAAGCTTCAAAAGAAAAAAGAAAGTTATGGTTTTCAAGTGGATTTGTTACTTCAATCCTAATTATCTTATATGCATTTACCTATTGGGGAAATCATGGTTTAGGTGACGGTGCAAGAATACCAGTTGGACACTGGAAAAGTGTTTGTCAAACTGATGGAATGTGGTCGTACATAAAAAATATAGACTATGATGCAGGCCAAGTAAGCATTAAAGAATATGCATTAACGAATAGTTTTGTATGTGCTAGAACTGGTAATTCGACAGTAGAAAATTATCCTGGAGACTATGTTATTTGGAATTTGAAAACCAACAAAGTAGAGTTCTACTTGAATGAAAATCAATATGCTGAATATGCAATTCGAAATCAATTACCCAGTATTTCTGAATTCAAGAGTTTTAACAAACACTATAAAGACTATTGGGGAGGTTGGCGTTTCTGGTTATTAGCTTAGAGTATAAAAGCACTTATTCAAATTATTAAGAAATATCAAAAAAATAAATAACGACGCCCCAACAAGCCATCATAAAGTAGCCCTAGCTTTGGCTGTTTTTGGGAGTTCGGCTCCCGCGCGAGCTGAGGCACAAACAAGAAAGCGAATATACCACACGCCAATCGGGCCACTTCATATGGCCGAACCGTTGGGGGCCAATAAAACAGACAAAATGGAAACACTTTTTTCAAAATACCTAATCCAGGCAAAGAAGAATAATCAACTCGTTTCAATTAGAACAAATGAAGAAAACGCCGATAAATTTAGTGTTGGTTATGTTCTTGGTATAAATGAAGAAACAATAAATATAAAAGCTATTAATCCTAAAGGTTTTTCTGATGGTGTTTTTTGCATTCAAACTAAAGACCTTTACGGAATTGATTTAGACGATAAATACATAAAGAAGCTAGAAGTTCGCGTAAAAGGATCAAAAGAAATTTATACAGATATTTCAGCTCCTTCATTCTTCTCCGACGGAGATGTTAACTTTTCAAAGATTCTATTGAAAGCTCAAGAAAATCAACAATTAATTCATATTAATTTCTATCGAGACTTGGGATTGTATGGATTTATAAAAGAATTGAATGATGAAGAGTTTTTAATCGAAGTATATAATGATCAGGGTGAGTATGATGGAATTTCAGTGTTCTTAGTTGAAGATATTCAGAATATAAATTGGGATGATGAAGACATACGAGTAATTGAAATTTTAAGAAAAGAAAAGAATACTGGCCCCAACAAACCGCAATAAAGAATGCCTTTCCGAGGCAGGGTTTGGAGGTTTAACTCCCGCGCGATCAAAGGCGAAATTAAGAAAGCGAATATACCACACGCAGCGGCACACTTCATGCGGCAAGACGTTAGCCTGCACCGAATAAAAAAACTGCATTATCACAAGTATTCATATTGGACTAATAATTCTTTTTTGACATTAAAACGAAGTAGATTTGAGTGGCTAAACAGAGTCAATAGTCTATAATTAAAACGGTCAACCGGACAATATCATAAAGAACTAGTTAAGCTCCTATTTATAGTCAATTCTGACTATATTTTACTCTAAGTCCTCATGGTGAAAAAATAAATTAGAAGTGTTTGGACCACGAATAAATAGCATTCACTTGAGGAAAATCAAAATAAATGGGGGAAGGAGTAATCTTTAGTTTAATAAAAATAATATTTTTGGAGAGTAATGTAGGTTTAGGTTTCATTGACCAGAACTTCACTATTACATGCAAGATTAATTCAGGACAACTTCAAGCATGTGACTGAAGTGGCGAAGCTATATATTAAACAAGGAAAATAATGGCGCAGGCTAACAAGCCGCAATAAAGTATGCCTGGCTGAGTCTGGGTTTGGGAGTTTTGCTCCCGCGCGGGCGGTGGCAACATCAGGAAAGCGAATGTATCACGTAACGGCCCACTTCATGCGGCAAGACGTTGTGCAGCAGTATTCAATAAAGAAAACCAGCTATTCTGAGGACTTTTATAATTGATTCGCATTTCCCGGACACAGATTAAATGACCGGTTAGGCAAGACCAGGAAAGACCCAATGATCAAAATTTAAAGCGGGAATGTAAACCCAAAATACAACAACCTTTGTAAGGGTTCGCGATTTGTCTCACTTCTCTTGTTAAAGTTGTGTTCTAAGGGATCTGGGAAAAAGAAAATATAAAACAAAACGTCGTTTAAAACAGTGTTTTCGGACAGTATTAGTCATGACGGCAGGAACAATAAATTGAGCGGCTTCTAAAAACAAATACTCAAAGCGGACAAGATCTTGAATACGGGAACTGATACACATCTTGGACAAGCATACACAAAACAAAAATAATACACCGCTGCACAACAAGCCGCAATAAAGCAGGCCTGGCGGAGTCTGGGTTTGGGAGGTTTAGCTCCCGCGCGGGCGGTGGCAACATCAGGAAAGCGAATGTATCACGCAACGGCCCACTTCATGCGGCAAGACGTTGTGCAGCAGTATTCATCAATACAAAACAGCTATTCTGAGGACTTTTATAATTGATTCGCATTTCCCGGATCAAGCATAAGCGACTGGGTATGCAAGACCAGGAAAAACCCAATGACCAAATTTTAAAGTGGGAATGTAAACCCAAAATACAACAGCATTTGTAAGGGTTCGCGATTTGTCTCACTTCTCTTGTTAAAGTTCTGTTCTAAGGGATCTGGGAAAAATAAAATATAAAGCAAAACGTCGTTTAAAACAGTGTTTTCGGACAGCATTAGTCATGACGGCAGGAACAATAAATTGAGCGGCTTCTAAAAACAAAAACTCAAAGCGGACAAGATCTTGAGTACGGGAACTGATACACATCTTGGACAAGCATACACAAAAAAATACACCGCTGCACAACAAGCCGCAATAAAGCAGGCCTGGCGGAGTCTGGGTTTGGGAGTTTGGTTCCCGCGCGGGCGGTGGCAACATCAGGAAAGCGAATATATCACGCAACGGCCCACTTCATGCGGCAGTACGTTGGGCTTCATTCAAGAAACAAAAACAGAAGTAGCTAATTGCATATAAATATTCAAATAAATGAAGGGAATAGTCATTCTGGTTTCAGTTTTATCGTTGTTGTTCCAAAACATAAATGGTCAAAGTTTAAATTTTGAAGATAACTACAGATTTAGTGACATTGTATTCATTGGTAAAGTCACATATGAAAATGCAAACTCAAAAGCATATTGTTTCGATAATGAGGGAGTTCATTTTAATATTGAGGTTGTTGAATATTTTAAAGGCGCTGAATTTAACATTAAAACATGGAGTTACTTCTCTTATCCTCGTTCATGGGACTATTGCTTTGATCTAGGCAAGGAGTATTTTATATGTGCAAATGTTGAACCAGTAAACACTTTTCTAGACATGGAAGGTGAGTTTATGATAATTGAAAGAAAGAAAGCAAGTAAAGAAATACTAAAGGCAAGAGAGTTAAGCAAGATTCCTCAGCACAATTTAGTTTTAGACGGCGAAGAAAAACAAAAAATATTGCACAAGCGAGAATTAAAGCAGACAACTATTGCAAGCTTTCTATTAGGAGCAATTTTTGTGGGAGTAATAATGATTGTAACATCAAGAATAAAAAAAACGAAGCCCAACAAACCGCAATAAAGAATGCCTTGCCGAGGCTGGGTTTGGAGGTTTAGCTCCCGCGCGAGCAATGGAGCAATTAAGAAAGCGAATATACCACACGCAGCGGCCCACTTCATGCGGCAAGACGTTGTGTTTAATTTAAAAACTAACCTAACTCAAACAAATAGTTAAAGACAATGCCATTCAAGCTTAAGACGCTTATTATCCTATTTCTTCTTATTCCTAATCTATATTCATGCTCGTCAAAACACGTAGAAGAAATCAAAATTGGTAATAACAAAACTGTATTTTTTATTACAGAGGTATGGGGCTTGGGGGGTGGCAAGACAAATTTCAAAATAACGGACTCGCGATATTGGAAGAATAAGGATAGAACAATTGAATTTGGCGACCAAGGAGAAATTCCAATTCTGTATGAAATCAAAGAAAATAAGATAATAATTCATAAAGTTGGACAAGGCAATCAAATGAAGAAACTGTCCGACTTGGTAGAATTTAAAATGTATCAGCCGGGAATTAAGTATGTAAACAAATTAGACTCAGCAAAAAATGGTTTGATTCCAGATTTGAAAATTTACTACCCTATGAAATATTATATAGAAGAATAAAGAACTAAACACAACAAACCGCAATAAAGAATGCCTTGCCGAGGCTGGTAAGGGGAGTTTGGCTCCCGCGCGAGCAAAGGCAAAAACAAGAAAGCGAATGTATCACGCAACGGCCCACTTCATGCGGCAAGACGTTGGCAGTTATAATCATAAGTAAAGCGTTGATTTACGTACAATTCCTATGCTTAGATAAGATAGTTTTATTGATTTAATATTGACTTTGGAAATTAACTAGTTGAATACACTAATAATATAGATGACAATGATGCCTCCATGGTGGATTAGAATATGTGTTTATATAGGACATTTGTTTTTTGGATTTTTTTTCTTCCAGTCTTTGTTTGTAGTTCTCACTCAAAACACTTTTATAGATTTGTTTCCATTTAGGGAAACTAAAGCATGTGATTTTGTGTATGCCAAAAATTCTAATGTCGAAGGCGGTGAAATAATCAAATATAGTTATGAAGTTGCATCAAGGACATACAGAAATGAACTTGATGTAAACATTGTTTCTTTTAACGAAAAGGTTGGTACTAGTCATGAAAGTATAATTGTACGTTACAATACCGTTTTACCTTTTGTCAACTACATCAAAGGTTGGAAATTGGACTCAGCACATATTTTTGCATTTATTTTGTTCCTGTTTTTCTATGCTTTTTTTGTTTTTATGGACGCGGTTATTAATAGGCAAAATAGTATATGGAGTTTATTTAAAAATATTCTAACTAAGAATAAAACAACTGCCAACAAGCCATCATAAAGTAGCCCTGGCTTTGGCGGAATTTGGGAGTTTGGCTCCCGCGCCATCTGAGGCAACAATAAGAAAGCGAATATACCACACGCACCCGGGCCACTTCATATGGCCGAACCGTTGTGCCCCATTAGCTCTAAAAAATATTGTAGATCAGTAATTTTGTAGATTATATTTAATTAATACCAAGAAACATGATTGAAGTAGATAAAATATTAACTGAGTATCAAACGAACATTGATAAGTTTAGAAACCAAGATGGGTATTATGAGCAAATATCAACACTTTTGGTAACGCACTTATATATAGAGTATTTTATAAATGAGATAATTGAAAACCACTTCAGATTGAAAGGTAAAATACTAAGTGACCATAGAAGTTTTAGTTTTTCGATTAAGCTTGATTTAGTTTATGAGAAAGGATTTATTCCTGAGTGGCTTTATTTTAATATTAGGAAGTTTAATAAAATCAGGAATGAGTTCTCTCATAATTTGCATTTTGATGTGCTAAATAGTGATCTCACATTTAAAAGAGACGACGATGAGGGCGAAATTGAAACTGTTAATTTGAAGAGCGAACTAATGGGAACAAATGATAATGAAAAGCGTCATAATTTAATAATATTACAGATACCCTTATTGACTTTGGTAATTCTGACTGGGTATATTCGAAGAGGAAAATTGTAATATTTAATAAAGTAATAAGTATTTCTGATAAATAACAGGGCACAACAAGCCATCATAAAGTAGCCCTGGCTTTGGCGTATTTTGGGAGTTTGGCTCCCGCGCCAACAGAGGCATAATCAAGAAAGTGAATATACCACATGCATGGCGGGCCACTTCATATGGCCGAACCGTTGGCCACCATATGCCTTAAAATTGAGAATCTTATATGATTAAGCATCAAAAGTCTCTATTTATTATCCTTGTTTTATTTACATCGATAAAAGTAATTGCACAGGACTATAGTAAGACTGAAATATTAAGCTATACTGCTATTTGTGATGAGAACGAAATGTTTGAAAATCATTATAGAATAAACTCAAGAATTCTATCAAAAAGTTTTAATCACGGAATCTATAGTTTAGCAATGGATGTGTATGGAAACTGCAGTATTTCGGATACATCATGGACATCATTGAATAAAGACACTTTAAATATATGGACAGGTCCAACAGATACAATTGTTGGAGAATACAGAATTTTTATTCCAGATTCAGAATGTGATTGTTACTTCCATCTGAATTATGATATTAAAGGGCTATTAAAAGAACCAAAAGTAATTCAATTTAATGGTCTTGAGATAAAAGAGTCAAACGATAAATTTCTACCTGAACAATACATTACACTTCATGGTGAGCAGTATCTGATATTCGACTCAAATGGAGTAAACTATAATTATGACTTTTATGAAACAGGAGTCTTAAAAAGAATTCGTAAAGAATCAGGGTTATTAGCGCAAATTTGGTTCTTTTCAGAAACAGGCGAATTAATAGAAATCTGGATTGATAATAGAGCAATTCCAGGAGGCAAATTTTATAAAAAGGAAATAAAAAATACGGTGGCCAACAAGCCATCATAAAGTAGCCCTGGCTTTGGCGGGTTTTGGGAGTTCAACTCCCGCGCGAGCTTTGGCAAAAACAAGAAAACGAATATACCACACGCAAATCGGGCCACTTCATATGGCCAGACCGTTGTAGGGCATTTTTCCAAAATAAACTGCATTGCAAATTTTATTAAACATCAATAAGCAAAACGAATAAGAAAATAGGAATGAAGTTTAGTACAAAAAGAGAAACTAAAATATCAGAAATAAATCAGTCAATTAATGACTATTTTGTTGTTAATGGGTATTCAACTAAACGGAAAGATTCTGAAGTAAGTTTTACTAGACGAAGCCATAAAGGATTTGATCGAATGATGCCAATTAAAGAACTATTTAACGGTTTTGGTGAAGGAAAAATTAAGATTCAAAAGCATAATGATATTATTGAAATAAAATCAAGTTTTGCATGGTTTCTTCATGTTTTTACATCAATTCTACTCTTATCAGCATTTACTTTTATACTATTTGTAATAAATGAATTATCCTTTAATTATGTGCAGTTATTTGTGTCATTTTCAATAGTGTTACCAATTTCGATTATCGGATATTTAAAAGCGAAATATCAAGTAAATAGGATAATTAAGGCAGCTTTAAACGATATAGTATAACCTAAAAAATTAAATAAACGCCCTACAACAAGCCATCATAAAGTAGCCCTGGCTTTGGTGGGATTTGGGAGTTCAGCTCCCGCGCGAGCTGAGGCAAAACCAAGAAAACGAATATTCCACACGCAAACCGGGCCACTTCATATGGCCGATCCGTTATTGCGACACGAGGTCGCATAAATGATTGTTTTACAATCATAAATTAAAGATTGATAAAACCTACTGTTTCTCCAGTAGTATCCTATTAGGGCATCTGATGTATGGTGCAGCCATTATCGGGTGAAGCCCCTAAGAAACAGTACCAAATGCTGGGTTGCATACCCCATAGCAGGGCAGGAAACCGCGAGGTGGATGGTCTTCGGAGTCTCAATGCCGATTTAGGGCTTGGATGAGTGAACATGGTTAAAACATTTGAATGTCCGTAACTGCCGACAGAGCGTAGAAGCGAAAAAGAGAATGATACGCTTTAGACCAAAATAGTAGGCTGACAGGCTATGGTCGTTTAACGCAGACCATACGGGAATGTAGATCAGCCGGCAGACAGGATGAACCTAAATTCACAGAATCTGTCATTTATGCGGAACGTGGAAGCTCGATGTTCTCACCGCCAGCAGGCGGTTAAAACCGTAACCGTAAGGCATCGGGAATCATCGAACAGAGAGGATGGAACAAGCGAATGCCTTCCTGTAATGGGTTGGATAGTGATTGAGCTTTGGCAACATGATCACCGATGAAAATCGGCCCACCTCCATCTGGTACTTTATGGCAAAATACATTGTAGAACCTGCTTATGGAAGAAAGCAAATGAGCGAGAACAGAACTTCATCGTGTGCACTCCCATCCCGATGTAATACCTGGGAAACCATACAATGGCGTCAGGTTATTCAGAAGGTGAACAGGCTACAACGCAGAATTGCTAAAGCTGTTCAGAAGAAGCAATGGGGCAAAGCTAAGGCTCTGATGTATCTTCTAAGTAAATCATTTTTTGCAAAATTACTGGCTGTTTTCAGAGTCACCACTAACAAAGGCGGAAAGACTGCCGGCGTGGATGGTGAAATATGGCAGGATGGACACACTAAGCTTCATCAAGCCAAAAAGCTGACAACCAGAGACTACTCTCCAAAACCATTGCGACGGGTTTACATTACTAAAAAGAATGGAAAGAAACGCCCGCTAAGCATCCCAACCATGAAGGACAGAGCTATGCAAACACTATACGCATTGGCACTTGAACCTTTCGCAGAAACCACCGCTGATCCGAACTCTTATGGATTCAGACCCCGCCGTGGCTGCAACGATGCCATAGCGCAATGCTTTCTGATGCTTTGCAGGAAAGTCTCGGCACAATGGATATTTGAAGCGGATATAAAAGCCTGCTTTGATGAAATCAGCCACGAATGGATATTGGACAATATTCCAACAAACAAATCCATTCTCGCTAAATGGCTCAAAGCCGGATTTATCGAAAAGAAACAATTGTTTCCAACCCATAAAGGTACACCACAAGGAGGAACCATTTCGCCACTGTTAATGAATATGGTATTGGACGGAATGGAAGCTGCTCTTACAAAACAGTTTCCCAGATGGCACGCCAAGAAAGTCAACTTCGTGAGATATGCTGATGATTTTGTGATTACTGCCAAAAGCAAGGAAATCATTGAGAACGAAATCCAGCCGTTTGTCATTGAATTCCTGAAAGAGAGAGGGCTTACCCTATCGGCTGAGAAATCAAAAATCACACCTATTAACGATGGCTTTGACTTTCTATCTCAGAATGTTCGTAAGTATAAGGGCAAGCTGATCATCCGGCCATCAAAAACATCAGTTCAATCATTCAAAAACAAAATAAAGGCAATCTGTAAAGCCAACCGTGGCATTCCGGCACATGCCCTTATCAGAATACTCAACCCTGTTATTCGGGGTTGGTCAAACTATCATAAAGGCATTTGTTCGAAGCTTACCTTTTACCGACTGGAAACATTCTTATGGTGGCAAGTAAGACGATGGGCGAAATATCAGCATGGCAATAAAAACCGGTGGTGGATATTTCACAGATACTTTGAAAATAACCATTTTACCGACCAGGCACAGACTGGTAAAGGTGTTGTTAATCATCGCCTCTATAAATTATCTGTGATACCGATCGTGTACCATGTGAAAGTCAAAAGTAAAGCCAATCCCTTCTTACGTGAATTCGATAAGTATTTTTATAAGCGCACAAAATGGAGAGAAGATCTTGCAAAACAATGCAGGCAAAATACTACATTCGTAGGTAGAAATAATGCTAATTACAAACAGTTGGGTAACTCTTCGCCGAGGAGCCTTAAAAGTGCTTGAGCCGTGTGCTGGGAAACTCGCATGCACGGTTCTTAGGGGGCGTAAGCTACCCGGTGGCCCAATAATCAATAACAAACACATACCCTAGAGGACACTGTTCATTACGAATTAACAAAACCAACAAAAAGAAATACAGTATCTCTAAGACTTGTGACAGGATCATTATAAAGGAAAACTGTGTCTCTATAACTTGCGACAGGATCGTTATAAAGAAAAACAGTATCTCTAAGGCCTGCAACAGGACTGACATAAAGAAAAACAGTGTCTCTACAACTTGCGACAGAACTGTAATAAAGACAAACAGTATCTCTAGGACCTGCAACAGGATCGACATAAAGAAAAACGATACCTTTACGATTTGCGACAGGATCGTTATAAAGGAAAATAGTGTCTCTACAGCTTACGACAGGACAGGAATAAATACAATAATAGAAATTAATACTGGGCCTAACAAACCGCCATAAAACAGCCCTGGCAGAGTAGGTATTTGGAGGTTTGGCAGCCCGCGCGGACAAACGCAAAGGTTACGAGAACCAGTAATCCCGCACCGGGCCATTTCATGCGGCAAGACGTTGTGGCCCAGCATAAAAAACGTTTGTACAAAATGAATAATAGAAAATATTCTACAAAAGAGCTAATTAGTATTTTTGGATTTTCAGGGGTATGTATAGGAATTGTAATATTTATGTTCGTATATATACCAGATTCAGTTCTATACGCGAAAGACGGGATATTAAGATGGTTACCATTTCTATTAATTTTCGGTGGAATTCCATTCTCAATATATAAAGTTATTAATGTCTTTCACCAACAAGCGGCAACGGCTCTTGCTTTTGGTTCTGTTTTGATAATTGGACCACTATTCGGATATCAGAGTGGAAAAAATGAAATGATTGCTCTTGAAAGAGATGGTGTGGTTGTAAACGGATATATTTCAGAAAAATGGTACTCAACTGTCAACAAGAATAATGAATGGCTAGTGAAAGTGAAATTTCAAGCTGACGGGGATTGGTATGAGTCTTTTTCACAAACAGATGAAGATAATATTTTTCAAAAAAACCAAGAGATTGAAGTTATTTATTCAGAAAGAAATCCTGACTTAAATCGAATTTATCCACTCTACAAAAAGGAAAAATAATATAAAAGCCAGGCCACAACAAACCGCAATAAAGCATGCCTTGCCGAGGAAGATTTCGAGCGTTTTGCTCCCGCGCGAGCAAAGGCGCAATTAAGAAAGCGAATATACCACACGCAGCGGCACACTTCATGCGGCAAGACGTTGTGCAGCAGTATTAAACCAAACCAAACAGCTATTTTGAGGATTTTCTTAACTGATTCATATTTCCCGGACACGGATTAAGCGAAGGGGTAGGTATAACCAGGAACAGTCCAATGACCAAAATTTAAAAGCGGGAAAGTAAACGTCACCAACAACAGCGTTTGTAGGTGTTCATTGCTTATCTGGCTTCTCTTGTTAAAGTTCTGTGCGTAGGGAAGTGGGACAATAAAATATAAAGCAAAACGACGTTTAAAACAGTGTTTTTGGACAGCATTCCATATACCGGCAGGATTAATACCTTGAAGGCTTTTAAAAATTAAACCTCAAAGCGGACAAGGTCTGTAGTTATTGAACACAACCAAACTACTAGACGAGTACAAACAAAATAATAAAGAACCGCTGCACAACAAGCCGCAATAAAGTAGGCCTGGCGGAGTCTGGGTTTGGGAGTTTTGCTCCCGCGCGGGCGGTGGCAATATCAGGAAAGTGAATGTATCACGCAACGGCCCACTTCATGCGGCCAATCCGTTGTGCAGCAGTATTAAACCAAACCAAACAGCTATTTTGAGGATTTTCTTTACTGATTCATATTTCCCGGACACGGATTAAGCGAAGGGGTAGGTATAACCAGGAACAGTCCAATGACCAAAATTTTAAAGCGGGAAAGTAAACGTTACCAACAACAGCGTTTGTAGGTGTTCGATGCTTATCTGGCTTCTCTTGTTAAAGTTCTGTGCGTAGGGAAGTGGGACAATAAAATATAAAGCAAAACGACGTTTAAAACAGTGTTTTTGGACAGCATTCCATATAACGGCAGGATTAATACCTTGAAGGCTTTTAAAAATTAAACCTCAAAGCGGACAAGGTCTGTAGTTATTGAACACAACCAAACTACTAGACGAGTACAAACAAAATAATAAAGAACCGCTGCACAACAAGCCGCAATAAAGCAGGCCTGGCGGAGTCTGGGTTTGGGAGGTTTAGCTCCCGCGCGGGCGGTGGCAACATCAGAAAGCGAATGTATCGCGCAACGGCCCACTTCATGCGGCAGTACGTTGGGCACAAGCGAACAACATAAACAGTGAAAAGAATCTTCTCTATTATAATACTAATTAGCCTGTGTAAACTTTCGTTTAGTCAGACTTGTTGGGATGAGATTTCATTTACATGTAAGGTATTTGATACGCCGTTTACGGACTCAATTTCAATAGATTTAAAAAATGTTAGTTACCAGCTGGACAAAGAAAGTTGGATAGACTTAGGTTTAAATGAGATTGAAAAATTTAATAATGAGTACAGTTACTTCATTGAAGGAAAAGTATCTAATAATAATTTTGATCTGTATGTTGTTGTAAGACAGTTTGATGAAGAAACAATACATTGGACTTGTGTTATAGACAAAAAAGGAAAGTTGACTGACTGGGAAATTACTGCATATGGAAATTCAGAAGGCTTTCTGAAAACATATTCGAATATATTTAAAAATCGAATTCAGATTATGGAATTTAATGAATTTGCATCTCCAAAACAGAATGATACACTAATATATTTAAGCAAAGCGGGATTTAAAAAAGAAATGCCAGTGCCCAACAAACCGCAATAAAGAATGCCTTGCCGAGGCTGGCTTTAGAGGTTTAGCTCCCGCGCGAGCAAACGCAAAATTTAAGAAAGCGAATATACCACACGCAGCGGCACACTTCATGCGGCAAGACGTTGGTGGTAATGAGCAAAAACCTATTAAAAAGACAGTTAATTAATTAATAATCAACTTTAAAATATGAAAGCACTTGTTTTATCACTTTTACTTGGATTTGGTTTGTGTAATATTTATTCACAATCCGAGATGAAGATTGACTATGTTGACAAATCATTTGACAATCAGAAAAAAGCATTCGTAAAAAATAGTTTACTTCTAGATAACGATTCTATTTTGTTTGTTGAAACAAGGTACAATTCGGAGTTAACAGATTCAATAAGTAATACAATGCTTCATGTTCCAGTAAATCAAGAATCAAAAATAAAACTAATTGAATTAATAAACGATAAAGAAAAGAAAGGTGTGTTTTCATCTGAGTATAAAGAGTTAGTATTTGATAAGAATCAAGATCTATTTACCCGTCGTTTCCGAATTACAATGAATAATACAGATTATTATCTCTATGACATTCCAAATTACAATAGCAGTAATCGTAAAGAATTCGAACTAATTATGCATGCAATAGAAGCTTGCATGATGCCCTAATGAAATAGAATAAACTACCACCAACAAGCCATCATAAAGTAGCCCTAGCATTGGCGGGATTTGGGAGTTCAGCTCCCGCGCCAGCAGCACTGAAAACTAGAAAGCGAATATGCCACACGCAAACCGGGCCACTTCATATGGCCAATCCGTTGGGCTTCATGCAATGAGACAAAACACCATTAAAATATTAAAGATTTTTGGAGCAATTAGCATTTCGATTTTAATTGCTTTTAAGCTTTCTAAAGCAACAGTTTTTGAAAGTATGTTATTTGCATTAGTTTGGGGACTATTAGCATTAATAACTATAGTAATTGGAATTGTTGACGTTATAATTAAGAAAAAACTATCTAAATATCCAGGAACTGTATTGATAATATTGACTTTGGCGTTTGGCATTTCATTTCCATTAAGAAAATCAATATGGAATGAAAAGAAAGTTGCAGCAGAGTATGCGATTGAAAAAATAGAGAGGTTTAAAAAAGAATATGGACATTATCCTGGTGCAATTAATGAAATTGAGTCTGAAATTGAGCTTTCAGAACTGAATTATTGGACTGATTCATTAAGACAAGAATATGTAGTTTCTTATGATGTCGATGGGTGGCATACAGAAAGATACAATTCTGTGGAAATGAAGTGGACAGGAGGAGATTAAAAAACACGAAAGCCCAACAAGCCGTCATAAAGTAGCCCTGGCTTTTGCTGTATTTGGAGATTTATCTCTCGCGCGAACTGAAGCACAAACAAGATGGGTATAACGCTCACGCAACACGGGCCACTTCATACGGCCAGACCGTTGTGCGTCATTTCCCCATATGAAAGAAAACTACTTTAAAATAGAATGGATCATTGATTTAATAAAAGAACAAGAGCCGGAAAGACTTGATCTCATTCAACAATTAGAGGATTCAAATATAAAGAAATGGATAAGGCAGCCTTATATTTCTTTGGTATCTGCAGAAAGACCAAATCAACAAGGTTCTGAATGGCAATTTGAAGAAAATATAGTTTTGGAGCATGAAACTGAAGGAACTATTGTTCTTGATATCTTAAAAGACGGACGAATAGGAGGAATTGAATTCTTAAATCAAATTCGATAAAATGATTCATATCAAAGAGTTTATTAAAGAACTGACAACGAAGCAGCTTTTAATTCGATTAATTGCATATCCATTTAGTCTTCTATTAATTGGGGTAGGTATATCAATGATTATTACTGAGGAAGAAGAAATAACAGGAATTGGAGCTGTGATTGTTGCGATTCTTTATTTATGGACAGATATAAAAATAATTCATAATAAGAGAAAAGAACGAACGCACAACAAGCCATCATAAAGTAGCCCTGGCTTTGGCGGGATTTGGTAGTTCAGCTCCCGCGCCAACTTTGGCACAAAAAAGAAAGTAAATATACCACCCGCAACTCGGGCCACTTCATATGGCCGAACCGTTGTACCCAATGCTAACGCATAACCCAATAAAAACTCGATAGTTATGGGAAAGTTTTCAGATAATTTCCGCAAAAAAATGGCAGCTAAACGCAGAAATATGCCCAATGGCATTGAATTTACCTGTACAAATTGCTTAAATCTGTTTAACTTTGATTATAAGGATATGTATTTAAAGTCTAACGGAGATATTGAATTTGTTCCTGAGCCAGAGTGTCCCCGATGTGGATCGACGATTGATTTAACGTTCACGGATTACAGCCAGGAGCAAATTGAAGACATGCTTTTTAAGGGTGATATACGACAAGAAGAGTAAACATTTGGAATAGGGCCATGTGTACAGATCACTGTCAGCGGGGTATTGAGTCAGTCAAGGAGGAAAAACGCTTTCGACTGGCAGATTTTTTCAATGCACACTGGGACTCCTACGTTAAATGCCCCACAGAATATATTACCCCGGAACAATACAAGGCGGTGGCTGCCATGCGGGTGTGTCAAACAGAAGCCATTGGAGTTGACCACTATGTTTGTCCGGAATGTGGCGATATCACGCAGGTGTATCACAGTTGCAAGCATCGCTTTTGCCCCAGGTGCAGTTGGAAGGATACCCTGGTTTGGGCCAATAAGCTTAAAGAAGAGATGTTACCGATTGCCCACCGTCATGTTACTTTTACATTGCCACACGGACTGCATCCCCTGATAAAAGCGAATAAATGGGACTTGCTAGACCTTTTATTTAAAACGGCAGCTGAATCGATCAAGGACTGGCTGAAGGCCAAATACCAGATAACGCCTGGCATAATCAATGTCTTACATACCTTCGGGGAGAAAAAGAACCAACATGTTCACATTCATATGATTGTGTCCTGGGGAGGGCAGAATGCGTCAGGTGAGATCCAAAGTATCAAAGGTGATTACATTAATTATAAGTTTATACAAAAAAAATTCAGGAATAAGTTTGAGGATCAATTAATCAAAAGGTTTGACGACCAGGCATTGGCTCATGATTTTGCGCACCGGATGGACTTTATGCGCCTGGTCAAGCGGATCAATGATAAGCACTGGCGCATCAATTTTGAAGAGTCGATGGACATTCCGGCTTTGGTCATCCGGTATATTGGTCGCTACTCCAAGCGGGCCTGTTTAAGTGAGTACAAAATCACCAATCTATCAGGAGCATACATCACGTTTAAATACAAGGATTACAAAGATGTGGATTTTTACGGTCAACCCATTGTCAAGGAACTGACGCTGCATTACCGGGAGTTTTTTCCACGCTTATTGCAGCATGTTCCATTGCCCTATTTTCGGTTAGTGCGGTATTATGGGCTCTATTCTGCCAGAAGTAAAGGGTTGTTAAAAGAGAAATTAAGTGCTTTGCCACCTCTTGAGGAACCACAGCAGCAGGGGGTAGAAGAAGCACCTGAAAACCCGAAAGTTTGTAAACATTGCCAGGTTGAGAAAATTTATTTGTATTCTACCTATTTGAATAAAGACGGAGAACGTGTTTACATGAGCAGGTTTAACCCTAAAAAAATAAATGATAAACCTAAAACAGCAGCAGCCTGAAAAGCCATGGGATTGGTATGTTTACTCGGTAAATTGAGGTGTTTTCAGGCCTGTTTTTAACAATAAAGTACATGAAAAAAGGGAAATCAGGACAAAAAAATAGCAGAAAATGCACTTCAAACCAGAAAATAGAGAACCTGAAAAATGAAATACCTGTTCCTGAATTTTATAATCCCTTATTAATAGGTAAAACCGCACTGGGTACAACAAACCGTCATAATGCATGCCTTACATTGGTGGGATTGGGAAGGTAAAACTCACGCGCCAACAAAAGCACAAAATAGAAGATAAACAACTTACGCAAACGGCACGCATCATACGGCGAGACGTTAGGCTCAACTGAAATTTTTCTTGACGGCCGCGCAGGCAAAGTGAAGTTTAAGGAGTTAAGAAGCACGCAATCAAACGGCAAGTGTAATTTAAAAACAAAACATACTTTAAAACCAATATTTGCCAAATACAGGCGCCCAATCCTGAGCGGACAAGTTTATCTTTCTGAAACAAGCACACTCTGCGGAGAATGAGGTTTAGTGAAAGAAAAAATAAACACAAACATTTTAAAAAGAATTGGGCGCTCATTTTACAGACACAGTATTTAGTTTGGAAAAGACAGTTAGTTTAAAATTAAAGCACACTCCGGCCGTTTTAACGCACCAAAACAGAGAATACAGCAGAGCCTAACATGCTGCCATAAAGCAATCCGGGCATTTGTAATGTTTGGAGGTTTAGCTCTCGCGCCATCAGTAGAATAAACAAGAAAGAAAATAACGCACGCAACCCGGCTCGCTTCATGCAGCCGAACCGTTAGCCCCCATTTATCATATGACCGAAGAAGAATTAATAGAAATAGAAAATCGATGCAAAGCTGCCACCGAAGGAGCTTGGAAGTCTTATGTAGAAGGTCGAGATCATGAAAGTGGTGATAGCTTTATAATGACAGGAGTTGATAAAGGTGAAAACATTTGGAGTAGTTCTAGACAACAGGATATTTATTTATCCGGAGCCACTGTTGCAGATCAAGATTTCATTGCACATGCTCGTGAAGATATTCCAAAACTATTAGCAGAAATAAAACGCCTAAAGAACTTAATAAATGAATAATAAAGACCTTTGGAATATAGAAGTGACAGATCGAGAAAGCTTTCAAGAATTCTTGGGTCTTTTAATTTTAGATTTAAAAAATAATCCTGAAAACTGGGAAAACAATAAATTGGACTTATACATTGAAGCCATGCAATCTTATACAGAAGATTTAGATGGATATTATAAAAACAATCATCCAGAATTAAATGCAGAAATACCAAAATGGAAAACTTTTGCTGATATTCTAAGAGGTGCAATAGTTTATGAATAAAAAAACGGGGGCTAACAAGCCATCATAAAGTAGCCCTGGCTTGGGTGGGATTTGGAAGTTCTGCTCCCGCGCGAGTGAAGTGAAAACAAGAAAGCGAATATACCACACGCTCATCGGGCCACTTCATATGGCCGAACCGTTGGCATGCATTATGAAGAAGCCTAGAGCCATATTGACCATTTTGATTTTATTAGTTTTTAATTTAACATATTCGCAAGAACTGACTATGACTGAAAAACAATTGACAGATAGCTTATATGAATTTATTAGACCTTCATATCCTGATATTAAGATAAATGTTGTTGATACGAATGGTCAAAGACAAATTTTCTTCGAAGAGGAAAAATTTAAAGTGTTATTTCCTAGACAAAGATATCACTACCTGATTCATAAAATTCCTGCTGACTTTTTTACAGAAAACCTTGAAAACACAACATGGTTTGAACTTGCACCAGGAGAGAATATTGAAGATTTGGATTATCATGATGATGAAACAATTGAATCAATCTCTGAAATCATTTTGAACATCATTGAAAATAAAACAAATTTCGTTGCAAAACTTGACAGTAGTTTCACAGGATTAAAAGTTGAATGTTACGGAGACTTTAGATATTCAAAAGACATTTTAAAAGGACTTGGTTTCACGGAGAAAGAGCAGTTTGATATTTTCCATGTTTTCATGAATAAAGGTGGTTATTGTGACTGTGAATTGCTTTACAATATATTTAGAGAAAGTGAATATGCAAAAGAATATTGGAAGAATCGGAATAAATAACGACATGCCAACAATGTGTATAATTCATAAGGGTTCCAGAGGTTTTCAAGCGGTATCACCCGCATCAATTTTGAGTGGTAACTTGATAGATTTGATGCCCGCAATCCCTTACGAAATCATACACTCAACGTTAGCAAAAATTTCAGAAAACAATATAGGTCTTAGACTATTTAAAAAGCAATAAATAATAAAATATCAGCATTGTACAACATTAAAAAAGTCATTATGAAAAAAATTTCTTTATCAATCTTAGTTCTTTTTGGATTTATTATCTCAAATGCTCAAACAATGCCAATAAATGAGGAATCCGGTGAAATAGAATATCAGGAAGTTGTTCAAATAGATAGTCTAAATAAAGATGAAGTTTATTTGAATGCTAAAAATTGGATGTTAACAACATTAAAAAGTTCTGATAACATGATTCAGCTTGATGACTCAGAGAAAAATCAACTTATTGGCAGTGGAACAATAATGTTGGATAAAAGAAGTGGAATGACGGACTGCATGTTGAATTTCAAATGGACAATTAAGTTTAAAGAAGGTAGATATCAATATACTATAAATAACTTTCTTCATTTTTATAATCAAAATGGAGTAATACCTCTTCGTTCAAACTTAAAGCAGATAATGACGGATAATTGGGGCGGATCACCAATGAAGGAAAATAAGCAAGAGGAAATTAGGAAAGAGGTTAATGCTAAAATGGAAAATTTAATTAACGACATGAAAATTTCTATTGCAAAGAATAATACTGAAGAGGATGCTTGGTAGTAAATAAAACTTTTGCTAATAAATAGGACTCTGAGCGGTCTGCAAGACCCAGCGATGAGTCCATGTTGAGCTACATCCCGGCTGTCGTGGCCGCAGCCTTCTATGCACTTATTGAATGTTTTGATTGTTTTCTGGGGATACCCCAAGGTGTGATTTTATTGTTTGGGTACGTCAATATACTGTTTTTGTCGCGATTGACCTGCCATTTTGGGGTGAAAACAACGTAATTTGGGAGAGTTTGGGCAGTAGCCTGCCAGTCCTCAAGCCAATGAAGATTAAATGAGCATAAAATCAATCTATTGTAAAAAAGCAGCAAGCAATCGCCCCACGTGTTGGCCTGGGGAGCGGATACGAGGCAATTCCCTTACTATGTGCAGGCGTCCATCTTTGCATTTAGGGCATTTTCCAATGTCAAAGCCGGTGAGCCGTTTGATGCGCTCCGGTGTGGTTTCGACCTCCCTTTTACCCGACAGCTTCTTTTCCACCTCCGATTCATCCGGCACAAACCGGAGCTGCAGGTTTCGTTTGGTGGTGTGGTTGTAAATGCCATAGCGGCGTATCTTTACAAACCGTTTGGGCAAAATATGCTGACAGAAGCGGTGTAAAAACTCAACGCCCGTCAGACTCACCGGTTTCTTTTGAGCTTTATCGCGGTAATCTTTGGCCATAAAGGTCACATGTGTATCGCTGATGGCCAATATGCGATCATTACTGATGGCCACCCGGTGGGTGTACTGTCCCAGGTACCTGATTACATGCTCGGCACTGGCCATGGAGGGCTCGCAATGTACGACCCATTTCTTTTTATAGGCCGCTTGCAGGTGCGTATGGAATCCGTTTAAGGCATCCGCTTTACGCAGCGCCCTTTTCAGTCCATCCAAACATTTGCCTTTAAACGCATCGCTTAGTTGCTGTACGGGATAGAGAAAATGCTCGTATTTCCCGATGGGTTTCCAGGTACCTTTAAGGGTGTATCCTGCAGCCGGTACCAGGCAATGGATGTGGGGATGCAGGCTGAGGTTTTGTCCCCAGGTATGCAGCATACAAACAGCCCCGCTCTCCACGCCGTAGTGGGTGTATCCAAAACTGTGCAATGTATGCGCTACTGCGGCAAACAGTATTTTGTAATAGAGGCTGGGGTTAAACAAACAAATGGCATTGAGCTGGTGAGGCACGGTAAAAATAATGTGATAATGCTTCACGGGCAGCGTTTGGGCCATTAGCTTTTCCACCCACAGGGCTTGTCTGGAGGCCAGACACTTGGGGCAATGACGGTTTCCACAGCTGTTATAGCTGTAGCGCACCTGGGAACAGCTATCGCAGTGTTCCTCGTGGCCGCCAAGCACCGACGTACGGCACTGCAAGACATCGAACAGCACTTTCATTTTATCGGGCGAAGGATGATACTTTTCGATGTACTGTTGGCCAAAACGTTTAATAATAGCGGCCAATTCTAAATTGCTGCGCATGGTTTAGCTGCGGTGATAGAGCGCGTCCAGCGGACTGTGTGGTTTAATGTGCGGACACTGGGCTACGTGCAGGTAAATCATGGTGGTGGTAATCTCAGCATGTCCCAACAGTTCTTTGAGCGTTACAATATTGAGGCCTTGTTCCAACAGGTGGGTGGCATAACTGTGGCGCAGCGAATGGAGGTTGACCGCCTTGGAGATGGAGGTTTTTTTGAGGTTTTCGCGCATCACCCACGACAAGCCACGCACACTGTATTGACCGTTGGCCTCCTTGCCATTGAAAAGCCAAATGTGCGGATTTTCAGCCGCCAGGTATTTTTTTAGTCCGGAGGCCATTACTTTTGAAAGCGGCACAATGCGGTCTTTCTTGTACTTGGATTGCCGGATGTGAATGGTCATCCGCTCAAAATCGACATCCGCAATCTTCAAGTTGATGACTTCTTGCCCGCGCAATCCGGCCGAATAAGTGAGGGTGAGTAAAATACACTGTTTAAGCAAGGTCGGCGCTGCAAAAAGCTCCTTTAACTCCTTTTGATTCAGAATAACCGGCAGTTTAGTCTGGTGCTTTAAGGAAGGCAAGGCAATGGCTTTTTTATTCATACCCAGCAGGCGGTAATAATACCTTAAGCCATAGACCATGTGCTTAAAACTGCTGCGCGAAGGAGACTTGGGGTCACGCGCCAGGGCCACCAGGTATTCATTAATCTCCTCCTCGCAAAGGCTTTCGGGCAGTTGCTTAAAGTGTATCACAAACAGGGCAATGCGTCTGATGTAGTTGTTAAAAGTACTCGGGCTCTGTCCGCGAAGCGTTACCTGGTGACTCATTTTGGTTACCACAGAAGCAAACTCAGGAACGTAAGCAATGGCTTGTTCCACAATGGTTAATGATGTTTTCTTTCTCATAACGGTAAATTTTATTGTTAATAATTCCAGTTATGAGTATTCGAAATAATAGGATAATAATGTTACATTTGAAGGGCACTATCCCGCAGGGATTTAGTTCAACACGCTGCATAAAGCAAAATAGGTTCAGTGAGATTTGGAAGTTTTCTGATTTAAGCGATCACCGCCAAATCGTTGATTTGGCTTTAAAAAATGAAAAGTTAATAACCAAACCAACGCTTTGGCTCCTTGGTGTTAGGATAGTGAATCTGGCCACAATCCCTTTCACTTCATGCAGCCAAACGTTGGCACCAATATTAAAAACATGAATATAACGCTACTAACAAGAACAAAGAAAAAGATAAATTCTATTTTTATTCTAAGCTTCCAATTTTTTGCGCTTTGTTGGTTAGTTATTTTTCCTACAATGGCATTGGGTTCTACAGACACAATGTTTATAGCATTTTTGATTTTGACCAGTGGAGTGTTTTTATTGATTTCTATTCTTTCAATTATTATAAATTCACTTCTTGTAAAGCGATTGGAATTATCTGAAAATATAGATTTTAGTTTAATGCTTAACACTAAACTTACTGAACAAGAAATAAAAGGAATTACTGACATAGAGTATTCAAGAAACTTCATATTAGCAGACAATAGAAGTTATGAAATTGACAATATACAAGCATACAAATTGTACTGTGGGCAAAGGAATGCGGTCAGTAAAATTGAAATTAAATATCAATCAACTAAACTTTTAGAATTTAGCCCAAAAGAATTCTTCAATACTATTATGAACATGCTTTGGGCGGCGTCATGAATAATAAATATACTGGTGCCAACAAACCGCAATAAAGAATGCCTTGCCGAGGCTGGTTTTGGGGGTTATTGCTCCCGCGCGAGCCAAGGCGAAATTAAGAAAGCGAATATACCACACGCAGCGGCACACTTCATGCGGCAAGACGTTGGTAGCCATTTCAGAGTTAAACATTTCCTTTATTATCACTTAATATTGAACACTTAAATTTACCAAGCTACAATGAAACCAAAATACTTTTTAGTTACAATATCTTTATTTTTACTCATCATGAGTTGCTCAAGGGATGAATCCTCAAGAGTTTATGAGGATATTAACTTAAATGAATTATTTGGATATATTGGAAAGCCAATTGAACATTTCAAGATTAATTATAAAATGTATCAAATAGTTCCTGAACCAATTCTGGGTGAACAAAGTTTTGAAATAGAAACACTAAAGGGAAATTATTTGGTTGATATAATCGGAAAAGAGATACAAAATGGAGTTGAACAACCGCAAACTTTATTGGCTCTCATTATTGGGAAAGCTGTATTTCAGGAAGAATATCCTATATGTATTGACCATTTTGAACAGATAGTAAGAAAGTATTTTAAACAATTACCATATCAGACCTTTATTTATTCTAATCCGGATTCTTATTACGGTTCATTTGGTGAAAAAGTAGAATTTAGTGATTACAAAAAATTTTACGAGAAAATTAAAAATGAAGGAATCAAAACGATATCTCATACATGGATTTTAGAGAATGATGTTTTATGTTATCTCACATTACAAAACGGTCAAATAAGTTTTCAAATCAAAGGATTACCATTACTGTACAGCGATTAAATGATTGTAGGATTGAAACAAATAATTAAAATGATTTTAATAGAATTAGACATTCATTCGATAGTAATTTTATAATGTGCTAATTAGGAAATTTGTATAGAACTTAGGTGTAAAACTTGAAATAAGAACGGCTACCAACAAACCGCAATAAAGAATGCCTTGCCGAGACTAGGTTTGGGAATTTAGCTCCCGCGCGAGCCAAGGTGAAATTAAGAAAGCGAATATACCACACGCAGCGGCACACTTCATGCGGCAAGACGTTAGCATTCATTCTCCATATTACCCAAGAAATGCAGAATTTAAAGTTATGAATGAACTTGATAAAAAAATTAAGCAACAATTAATAGGTAAAACCTTGTCAAATATTAAATTATATAATATCAACGATGATTATTATGCCTTTTATCAAGAATCTCATTGGGTATTTGATGGAGGAATCCAGTTTAATATAGACAATTCCATTGCATGTTGGGGTTATGATTATGAAGCCGAAATGTTTGAGTTTTCTATAAATAAGGAAATTACAGAACATCTCGCGGAAACTAATTATTATCAAATCGACTCTAATAATATTAAAGGTGTATCAGAACTTCAAGGTGCAAAAATTAAAGACGTTGATATAAAGTGGGAATTCTATCAAAAGATAGATGAAAACTTTGAGCCATTTGGAGAAAAAATATATACGCCAATTGAAATCATACTACACTTTGATCTCAATATGACTCTGCAACTTGCATTGATTGATTTTGAGATAGATGAAAAACCCTTCAGAATGATCAATCCTACATATCATTTAGAAGGAGAAATGTTTTATAGTTTCAACAATGAAATAGAAATAAACGAATGCTAACAAACCGCAATAAAGAATGCCTTGCCGAGGTGGGGTTTGGGAGTTTGGCTCCCGCGCGAGCAATGGCGAAATTAAGAAAGCGAATATACCACACGCATCGGCACACTTCATGCGGCAAGACGTTGTACAGCATTCGGCATTCCCCAAGAATAATTCCTATTACTTGTAAATCAAAATGAAGATCTTTTATGGGATTAGATAGTGTAGAATTAATAATTGATGTTGAAAATACATTTCAAATAAACATTACTGACCCAGAGGCTGAAAATATCGCAACCGTTGGTGATTTTTATGAACTTATATTGAAGAAAATCGATTACAGTAAAAATCATCAGTGCCAATCCCAAGTACTCTTTTATAACTTAAGGGAAGTGATTAGTCGCCACTGTAGAATTGAAAGAAAAAGCATTACGCCTAGTACAGAATTGAATACAATATTTTCGAAATCAACAATAAAAGAAAAATGGTCAGCAATTCAAGACGAGGTATATTTCAAGTTACCTGAACTGAAAAGGTCAAGTAAACTTTCATTCGCTTTGAAATGGTCGTCTTTTATATTGATTTGTTTAGCAATAGCATTTGTAATCATAGCCTTTAAAACCTCTACTTATGTACTAATTCTATATGCAATTACCCTTATAGTCATAACGTATTTAAGTTGGATTCTTACAAGAAGTTTGAAAAAACATCCTCAATACGAAAACATGCGTGGACTAGTGCAAGGAATAATGCCGTTGAATATTAAACAACTAGAATTATCTATCAGGGATAAAAATGATGTTTGGCATATTTTGAAGTACATAATACATGATAAATTAGGAGTGGAACTAGATGAGATTAAGCCAGAAGCAAATATTGTAAATGATCTCGGTATAAATTAATGAAAAACGCTGTACAACAAACCGCAATAAAGAATGCCTTGCCGAGGCGGTTTTTGGGAGTTTAGCTCCCGCGCGAGCAAAGACTAAATTAAGAAAGCGAATATACCACACGCAGCGGCACACTTCATGCGGCAAGACGTTGTGTGGCATTTGACAAAACGTGACTGTAATGTCTGATAATAAAATATCATTTAAAGAAAAGTTGCTTAAAGCAATTAACATTCAGGATAAAATTATTACTGAGTCAGAAAATTTTGATATTAATTCCAAGAAATCATTTTTAAATTTTTCAAAAACATGTTTTGACCTTTTAAATGATAACAATAAATCGTTCAACCTGACTGAGCTCAAATCAGTGACACGAGAATTTTTAATCTATTGGAATGAAAGTATTGGAATTGATACTGAGAAATTTTGGATTAGTTTGAGAGATGAAAACATTAATTTTCAGAGAAAAGACGAATTAAAATTTGCGGTTGAAAAAGGTCGTTTTCGAGGTGTAGACCAAGGAATAGGAGCAAAAAAGTATTGGAAGACAATCAAAGAACTGGAATTTGTTAAGTCCAGATTTACAGAAACTGAAATTAAATTAATTGATACAATAATTGATAAAGACGAAACAACACGACTTAAAATTTTGAGAAAGTGCTTAAATAAAAAAGCAATCCCTCAGACACAATACTTGAAATTTGGAGAATGTATGGCTTATTTCAGTGATTGCAGGTTATTTGAAAAGTACTTTGAAAATGAAGAAGTTGACGAACTTTATGACATTTGGAAAAATTTTAAATCGAAGTAATTAAAGTTAGTGAGCATTGATTCAAGCACTAATAGTCGGATATACAGAAAAAAACGCCACACAACAAGCCATCATAAAGTAGCCCTGGCTTAGGCGCGGTTTGGAAGTTGAGCTCCCGCGCGAGCCGCAGCACAAATAAGAAAGCGAATATATCATACGCAAACCGGGCCACTTCATATGGCCAAACCGTTGTGCAGCAGTATTAAACCAAACCAAACAGCTATTTTGAGGATTATCTTAACTGATTCATATTTCCCGGACACGGATTAATCGAAGGGGTAGGTATAACCAGGAACAGTCCAATGACCAAAATTTAAAAGCGGGAAAGTAAACGTCACCAACAACAGCGTTTGTAGGTGTTCGTTGCTTATCTGGCTTCTCTTGTTAAAGTTCTGTGCGTAAGGAAGTGGGACAATAAAATATAAAGCAAAACGACGTTTAAAACAGTGTTTTTGGACAGCATTCGATATAACGTCAGGATTAATACCTTGAAGGCTTTTAAAAATTAAACCTCAAAGCGGACAAGGTCTGTAGTCATTGAACACCACCAAACTACTAGACGAGTACAAACAAAATAATAAAGAACCGCTGCACAACAAGCCGCAATAAAGCAGGCCTGGCGGAGTCTGGGTTTGGGAGTGTGGCTCCCGCGCGGGCGGTGGCAATAGTAAGAAAGCGAATGTATCACGCAACGGCCCACTTCATGCGGCAAGACGTTGTGCAGCAGTATTAAACCAAACCAAACAGCTATTTTGAGGATTTTCTTAACTGATTCATATTTCCCGGACACGGATTAAATGACAGGTTAGGCAAGACCAGGAAAGACCCAATGATCAAAATTTAAAGCGGGAAAGCAAACGTCACCAACAACAGCATTTGTAGGTGTTCGTTGTTTATCTGGCTTCTCTTGTTAAAGTTCTGTGCGTAGGGAAGTGGGACAATAAAATATAAAGCAAAACGACGTTTAAAACAGTGTTTTTGGACAGCATTCCATATACCGGCAGGATTAATACCTTGAAGGCTTTTAAAAATTAAACCTCAAAGCGGACAAGGTCTGTAGTTATTGAACACCACCAAACTACTAGACGAGTACAAAAAAAATAATAAAGAACCGCTGCACAACAAGCCGCAATAAAGCAGGCCTGGCGGAGTCTGGGTTTGAGAGTTTGGCTCCCGCGCGGGCGGTGGCAACATCAGGAAAGCGAATGTATCACGCAACGGCCCACTTCATGCGGCAAGACGTTGTAAACCATTAATCCTAACCACAGCATTCAATAATAATTAAAGGCATAAATGAAAATTTTGAAAGAATTCTTAGAAGTGTTTATAATTCTTTTGGGATTAATGTGGTTATGCAGTTCTAAATTAGAAAGTCAGAATGTGGTAATAGCTGATTATGATTTAATAAGTCGATTAATAGAAGAAGAAAATGATTCTTGTATTACTTATATCGATTCATTATTAAAAGAATCAGAAAACGATCAGAATCTAGTTTTTTCGAAGGGTTTGTATTATGACAAAAAGGACAAGGTTGAATTAGCTAAGTATTATTACTATCAAACAATTGGACTTGATTCAATGCACTTCAATGGATACTATAATTTAGGTGTAATATATTATAATCAAGGTGTTGAAGCGCACAATATATGTATTGATCCAATAACTTATGAAGAACACTTAGAAATAGTTGCGAAAGGGCAGAATTATTACATTCTCGCAAAGGTGTATTTCGAAAAAGCAAAAGCAATAAACCCAGACGATCAAGATTTATTGGATATTATTAATGAATTGTCAAGGAAATTAGAATAATAAAAAGAAACGGTTTACAACAATATGCAATAAAGCAAAAGGGGTAAGGTGATTATTGGAAGTTTTTTGATGTAAGCGACCACCGCCAAATCGCTGTTTTTGTTTTAAAAAAGGAAAAGATCAAACCAAAACCAGCGCTTTGGCTCCTTGGCAAGATAGAACGTGAATCTGGCCACATACCCTTTCGCTTCATGCATTAGACGTTGTGCTCAATTAGGCTAAGAAATCTAGTAATCAGAATGATAAAATGAATGTAAAAAAACTCAAATCCATCTTTGGCTTTCAGAAATCAAAACTTGAAGAATTTCTTTTTGGACAGCGATATTTAAAACTATCCAGAGATAATGGAATTGAGTATATAGATATTGATAAGCTTGTTGGAACTGATGATATTAAGAACTTACTTGAGATTTTGAGAATCGAAAAATATAAGATTGCTTTTCATGACAGTGTTCATCCTATAATTAGTGACCCAGGAGCTTATTTTAACTACTCTACTGAAAAATCAGTCAATGATGACCATTGGAGTATGACTTACGGAAATCATGGTTGGTCAGACGGGATATATCAAATAAGAGATTTTGTTCTTGCTAAACAGATAATAAGTCTGATTAAAAAGGAGGAATTATCTCGAATTCAAATTTCAGACGTTATTTTCTTTTCTGATTATGAATTGAAATCAGAAGATGATAGCAAACAAAAAGGTTCTGAAATTGAAGAAATACACCGAAAAATGACCACCATAGAAATAATTAATAAAATATCTTCAAGGGACAGTCATCAAATTTGGGAATCATCTGGTGAAATTATTGCCTTAGGGCAAGACCGAGAAGCGGTAAAACCTTTGCTTGGATTAACTGACAAAATTGAAGAAATAACCAAAGGAATAGAACTTGGAGGAGCTTTTGCTCCAAATTCTAGGTTTTTAAATGGAGCTATAAAGACTTTAAAATTTCATCGTGACTCTGAGTCTTGCACTTGCAATTTATATGGACTACATGATTGTATGAATCCTAAGAATGAGGTCGAGAAAGGATTCTTAAAGATTCTAAATACAGTTAAACTTGATGATACTTGGATTGATTATTATGAAGCCTCATGTACAAGATGTAATCAGAAGTTTAAAATTGAAGAAAGATTTGGTCATTACATGTGGTGGATTTGGCAAAGAATAACTGAGCACAACAATAAATATACGTAATGCGGGGCGATTTGGTGAATTTGAACATTAAAGCATTTAATAAACAGCGTAGCGGTTTGATAGTGAATTGCCTTGAAATCCCGCACTACGCATATTCGAGCCGTTGTTGCGACACGAGGTCGCATAAATGATTGTTTTACAATCATAAATTAAAGATTGATAAAACCTACTGTTTCTCCAGTAGTATCCTATTAGGGCATCTGGTGTATGGTGCAGCCATTATCGGGTGAAGCCCCTAAGAAACAGTACCAAATGCGGGGTTGCATACCCCATAGCAGGGCAGGAAACCCCGAGGTGGATGGTCTTCGGAGTCTCAATGCCGATTTAGGGCTTGGATGAGTGAACATGGTTAAAACATTTGAATGTCCGTAACTGCCGACAGAGCGTAGAAGCGAAAAAGAGAATGATACGCTTTAGACCAAAATAGTAGGCTGACAGGCTATGGTCGTTTAACGCAGACCATACGGGAATGTAGATCAGCCGGCAGACAGGACGAACCTAAATTCACAGAATCTGTCATTTATGCGGAACGTGGAAGCTCGATGTTCTCACCGCCAGCAGGCGGTTAAAACCGTAACCGTAAGGCATCGGGAATCATCGAACAGAGAGGATGGAACAAGCGAATGCCTTCCTGTAATGGGTTGGATAGTGATTGAGCTTTGGCAACATGATCACCGATGAAAATCGGCCCACCTCCATCTGGTACTTTATGGCAAAAAACATTGTAGAACCTGCTTATGGAAGAAAGCAAATGAGCGAGAATAGAACTTCATCGTGTGCACTCCCATCCCGATGTAATACCTGGGAAACCATACAATGGCGTCAGGTTATTCAAAAGGTGAACAGGCTACAACGCAGAATTGCTAAAGCTGTTCAGAAGAAGCAATGGGCCAAAGCTAAAGCTCTGATGTATCTTCTAAGTAAATCATTTTTTGCAAAATTACTGGCTGTTTTCAGAGTCACCACTAACAAAGGCGGAAAGACTGCCGGCGTGGATGGTGATATTTGGCGGGATGGGCACACTAAGCTTCATCAAGCCAAAGGATTGACAACCAGAAATTACTCTCCAAAACCATTGCGACGGGTTTACATTTCTAAAAAGAATGGAAAGAAACGACCGCTAAGTATCCCAACCATGAAGGACAGAGCTATGCAAACACTACATGCATTAGCACTTGAGCCTTTCGCAGAAACCACCGCTGATCCGAACTCTTATGGATTCAGACCCCGCCGTGGATGCAACGATGCCATAGCGCAATGCTTTCTGATGCTTTGCAGGAAAGTCTCGGCACAATGGATATTTGAAGCGGATATAAAAGCCTGCTTTGATGAAATCAGCCATGAATGGCTATTGGACAATATTCCAACAAACAAATCCATTCTCGCTAAATGGCTCAAAGCCGGATTTATCGAAAAGAAACAATTGTTTCCAACCCATAAAGGTACACCACAAGGAGGAACCATTTCGCCACTGTTAATGAATATGGTATTGGACGGAATGGAAGCTGCTCTTACAAAACAGTTTCCCAGATGGCACGCCAAGAAAGTCAACTTCGTGAGATATGCTGATGATTTTGTGATTACTGCCAAAAGCAAGGAAATCATTGAGAACGAAATCCAGCCGTTTGTCATTGAATTCCTGAAAGAGAGAGGGCTTACCCTATCGGCTGAGAAATCAAAAATCACACCTATTAACGATGGCTTTGACTTTCTATCTCAGCATGTTCGTAAGTATAAGGGCAAGCTGATCATCCGGCCATCAAAAACATCAGTTCAATCATTCAAAAACAAAATAAAGGCAATCTGTAAAGCCAACCGTGGCATTCCGGCACATGCCCTTATCAGAATACTCAACCCTGTTATTCGGGGTTGGTCAAACTATCATAAAGGCATTTGTTCGAAGCTTACCTTTTACCGACTGGAAACATTCTTATGGTGGCAAGTAAGACGATGGGCGAAATATCAGCATGGCAATAAAAACCGGTGGTGGATATTTCACAGATACTTTGAAAATAACCATTTTACCGACCAGGCACAGACTGGTAAAGGTGTTGTTAATCATCGCCTCTATAAATTATCTGTGATACCGATCGTGTACCATGTGAAAGTCAAAAGTAAAGCCAATCCCTTCTTACGTGAATTCGATAAGTATTTTTATAAGCGCACAAAATGGAGAGAAGATCTTGCAAAACAATGCAGGCAAAATACTACATTCGTAGGTAGAAATAATGCTAATTACAAACAGTTGGGTAACTCTTCGCCGAGGAGCCTTAAAAGTGCTTGAGCCGTGTGCTGGGAAACTCGCATGCACGGTTCTTAGGGGGCGTAAGCTACCCGGTGGCTTCATGTAAAAAAGACTAACTATTACAAAAACAAATAGTATCCCGTTTAGGTAAGATACAAATGAATAACAGTGCATATAACTACATAAGAAAAAACAAAAAGGACCTTATTTTTATGGTCTCTATCGTATTGTTATTTTGGATTGGTTCAATTGTTCAATCATTTTTTGAAGAGTCTAATAAGAATTTTATTAAAAAGGATTATGTTGTTACTGCAGGAATGTTTGAAAGCTTCAGAAAAGTTGGTGCTGAAAATCATCCCTACCTTACATATAAATATAAAGTAGAAGGGAAAGCCTATTATAGAACAATATGGCCCAAAAAAAATCCATATTATTGCGAAGACAATAATTGCGAAGGTAAAATATGGTTTGTTATTTACTCAAAAGAGAAACCACAAAAGTCATTAATTGATTTTTCCAGCGCATATTCTTCTGATTTATTAGAAATTTTTGATTTTTCAAATTTCGAATAAAAGTAAGAAAACACGAAAGCCCAACAAACCGCAATAAAGAATGCCTTGCCGAGGCTGGTTTTGGAAGTTTGGCTCCCGCGCGAGCCAAAGCGCAATTAAGAAAGCGAATATACCACACGCAGCGGCACACTTCATGCGGCAAGACGTTAGCCCCTATATTATGAAGATTATACTATATATAATTATTGTTTTATCAACATTGGATTGTTTTAGTCAAATATATGATGCTGAAACAGGCGAAATTGTTGATTCTATTAAAGTATATATGGGAGAAGATGATTTGCCCCAAGACCTTATCAATATATCAAAATCATATCCAGATGATAGTATTTCGTGGGTTACATTGCGACAAAAGGAATACAGTGGAAATTATTTATTTTTGGATAGCAATATTTATTGCAGTGATTCAAAAAGATGCTATAGTCAGCCTTTGAGTGTTGATATTGCAACTTTTCAAGTTCTAAATTCAACAACATATTCTAAAGATAAATTTAAAGTATATTCTTTTGTTTCTCTTACTTGTGAAGATTGTGAGTGTTGTTGTGGCGTGTGTGCTTGCGATATTTTTGTTTTAGAAAAAGCGAACCCCGATAGCTTTATGATTATTAATGAACCATATACAACAGATAAAGAACATGTATACTATTTCGGTTCCTTAATAGCTGAAGCTGATTATAAAACATTTGAAATTCTGAAAGATACAACAGGTTTTTCAATATCAATAGATAAAGAAAATGTTTACTTAAATGGAGGTATAATAGATGGTGCTGACCCCAAAACATTACTTTTTGATTTCGTGAAAAAAAATGAAAAGTATTTAATTAGAGACAAGAATAATTATTGGACATACTACTTGAAAAAAAGAGAAATTATACAAAATGATGATTAAACATACAGGGGCTAACACGCGGTCATAAAACATTGGGGACGAAGTGGTTATTCAAGCTTTAGTTCTCGCATCAAAGTTCGTTGTACCTTGATAGTGAAGCAACTCCGAAATCCCCAACGATTTTATACCGCCATCCGTTAGTAGCCAGCATAAAATAAACTGACCATGGTTTATAAACCAAAGTAAACAGACTGTGGTATTTGGACTTTAACTCGGTTGAATTGAAACTATGTCAATCTACAAGAGACAAATGATCAAAGGCGGATTTAAAATTGGCAGGGACTTTGGACAAAAGTTGTTTTACCGACAAAAAATAAAAGATAGTAAATATCAAATGGACAATGACTGCTTTCTGACAAGTGCAAGCAATACACAAATGGACAAATAAGTTATTCAGATTCGAGCATACAGGTATCAAATGGAGATTAAAACTGATCAAATGCAAACTGTATGGATTCAAATTTAAATTAACAGGAATCAATCAACAAAATACAGAAAACGAAAAAGAACTAGATCAATTTAGATTTTATTTTGCTGAACTGAATAAATTGAAAAAATAAGCCGGCTACTAACAAACCGCAATAAAGCAGGCCTGGCGGAGGCTGGGTTTGGGAGGTTTAGCTCCCGCGCGGGCGGTGGCAACATCAGGAAAGCGAATGTATCACGCAACGGCCCACTTCATGCGGCAGTACGTTGTGCAGCAGTATTCATCAATACAAAACAGCTATTCTGAGGACTTTTATAATTGATACGCATTTCCCGGATTCAGCATAAGCGACTGGGTATGCAAGACCAGGAAAAACCCAATGACCAAATTTTAAAGTGGGAATGTAAACCGTAAATACAACAGCATTTGTAAGGGTTCGCGATTTGTCTCACTTCTCTTGTTAAAGTTGTGTTCTAAGGGATCTGCAAAAATAAAATATAAAGCAAAACGTCGTTTAGAACAGTGTTTTCGGACAGCATTAGTCATGACGGCAGGAACAATAAATTGAGCGGCATCTAAAAATAAAAACTTAAAGCGGACAAGATCTTGAGTACGGGAACTGATACACATCTTGGACAAGCATACCCAAAACAAAAATAATACACCGCTGCACAACATGCTGCAATAAAGCAAGCCTTGCCGATAGGGGAGTTTGGAAGGTGAGGAGCAGCGCGCGAACCAAGGCATCAATTAAGAAAGAGACAGCACACGTGCCCGGCTCGCTTCATGCAGCAGGACCGTTGGCGGTTATTAAGAAACTACATACATGAAACACTTTTTAAACGAATATGGAGAATCATTATTTATAATAATTTTAGGGATAGTAGTGTTTTCTTATATCCGTAATCCAGAACCATATTCTAAAGAGAATACCAATTTTATAAAAGGAGTTCTCGCTGAGAATCCGAAAGAAGGTGTCCATGATGAAAACCAAGACTATATAGGTCTTTGGGTTGAAGGACATTCAGACTTCTATGAGTTTACAGGGTGTTCTTATAATGACAGAATTAAAACTACAATTTCAAAGCTTAAAAAAGGAGATAGAATTTCTTTTTATGCAAGAAAAAAAAGCTCTTCCATAAGCTTCCCTTGGAAAGGGAAGAAATACAGGACATACAAAATATGTGATGCAAATTCTCCTGACTACGGTAAGGTGATTAGCTTCAGTCAGTTTAATCATTGTAATGACTATAAGTCAAATATATTTATTCCCATTTTGTGTGGTATTATGATTTTGATTGGAGTTTTTAAAATCATACGTAAACTAAAGGATAGAGAAAACACTAAGGAAATAGAGTCAATAACTATAAATACTACAAAAAATGATGAAACTATTAAACTCAGACCAGACAGGCTGACTTTTATATTGAGAAATAGTTATTATTCGTTTTTTCTAATCGGATTTGGATTGTTTTTTAACTATCCCTTTGATTTAAATGACTTGAATGTATTTGGTTTAATATTCTTTATCGCTGGAATATACTTAATATTCCAGTCGACTATAATCCATGACAAAATCTATTATATAATTGATTCATCAGGCGTTCATATTAAAAAAGTATCATTTCTATTTCAAAGTGAAATGAAGATAATTAGATATGATTCTATAAAAGGAGTTATTTACAGACAAGCTTTTTATGAATCAGGAAAGAATATTGGAACAATATTAATTGATAATGGAGAAGAGAGTGATGAAGGAGATACAATCTATAGCAAAATAATTGGAATTGAAAATTACAAAGAAATTGCCAAGATGATACTAAAAAAGACTGAACAAAATAAATAACAACCGCCAACAAGCCATCATAAAGTAGCCCTCACTGTTGCTGATTTTGGAGGTTTAGTTCCCGCGCGAGCATTAGCATAATCAAGAAAGCGAATATACCACTCGCAGAACGGGCCACTTCATATGGCCAGACCGTTGTGCAGCAGTATTAAACCAAACCAAACAGCTATTTTGAGGATTTTCTTAACTGATTCATATTTCCCGGACACGGATTAAGCGAAGGGGTAGGTATAACCAGGAACAGTCCAATGACCAAAATTTAAAAGCGGGAAAGTAAACGTCACCAACAACAGCGTTTGTAGGTGTTCGTTGCTTATCTGGCTTCTCTTGTTAAAGTTCTGTGCGTAGGGAAGTGGGACAATAAAATATAAAGCAAAACGACGTTTAAAACAGTGTTTTTGGACAGCATTCGATATAACGTCAGGATTAATACCTTGAAGGCTTTTAAAAATTAAACCTCAAAGCGGACAAGGTCTGTAGTCATTGAACACAACCAGCCTACTAGACGAGTACAAACAAAATAATAAAGAACCGCTGCACAACAAGCCGCAATAAAGCAGGCCTGGCGGAGTCTGGGTTTGGGAGTTTGGCTCCCGCGCGGGCGGTGGCAACATCAGGAAAGCGAATGTATCACGCAACGGCCCACTTCATGCGGCAAGACGTTAGGCACCAGCAAAGACAAACATGAAAACCGTTATATTCATGGCATTATTTATAGGAATATGTAGAAGCACTTATTCTCAAAATGATACCATCTTCGTATTAAAAGATTCAATATTAATAGAAAATAGATACTATAACAGAATATTACAAGGTGAAAAGCAAGGGCCTTGGATAGAATATAAAACTGTACCAATAATTGAAATGACGTTTGATCACACAGGTAATTATCCGTATGAAATCAAGCATAAATACACAGACATTCATCGGAAATATAAACCTGGAGAATACGATTCTGTTATAACTAAAGAAATTGTTGAAGGAGATATCATAGAATCCAAAGAATATGTAAAGTTTTGTAATAAAATACCTCCGACCAATTATGAAATTACGGGATGTGGAAAATACAAAGACTGCAAACGACATGGTTTATGGACTTTTTATTATAAAGACCTTAAAACGAAAAGCAAAATAGTATTTGCAAATGGTTTACCTGAAACAGACTTTGATGTTTATTATATAAGTGGAAAAATAAAGATGTCGGTTAAAAGAAACTCAAATAACTTATGGGAGGTTTGTAAATACGATAAGAATGATAGTTTAATATCCTGCAATCAATATAATATAGAAGAAATACCAATTGAATAAAAGCCGGTGCCTAACAAACCGCAATAAAGCAGGCCAGGCGGAGGCTGGGTTTGGGAGGTTTAGCTCCCGCGCGGGTGGTGGCAACATCAGGAAAGCGAATGTACTACGCAACGGCCCACTTCATGCGGCAAGACGTTGGCGGTAATTAAACAAATACGGAACATAATGAATAGATTATTACTAATAGCATTAATATTTTCAACATTAACAGCATGTGACAGTAGCAGCTTTTTTGAAAAAGTTGAATTTAATGAGGGAGATAAGCTTGTGTTTAAGTACATGAACGCAGATTTTATAGCACCTGAAGAAGACCATGAATTCCATAAGAAAAATGGAAATTTTCTTATTTCTGATATTGACGCTTTAAATAGTTTAAAAGGAATTGTTAAAGAAAAAACGAATCGACCATCTGAAAACTCAGGATTTGCTTACATGATAACTCTGGTAAGTAAAAACAAAAGTTCCTTTCTTGGAATGTATGACCTTCAAAAAGAAGTTTTGTTTTCTAACTCATATTATACTTTAAGAATTGAAGATATTGAAAAGTTTTCTGACAAAATTATTCAAATAGAGAAATATAAAATTCAGTTTCATACCATTCCAAGCTTGAAAAAAGGTATCGAACTTTTAAAACAAAACAACTTTGAAGTAGAATATTATCAGAAGATAATGGAGTCAGGGATTGCAGATTTTAATGGAATGACTACAATAAAAACAACGAGAGATGCATTTCCTAATATAGAGAACTTTAGTTCAATTGAGAAAAAGATAAAAGCGGATTTGAAATCAATAAATTTGGTTCATCCGTAAAATGAGTAGTTTTTGGAAAAAAAACTGATATTCATTACTTTGTTTGTCAACCACAACATCCAAAGTTATATGAACACCAGTTTATTATTTCATTCGTTTGGTTTAGTCAACCAAGAAGTAATCAGTACCGAATATAAAAAAGGAAATATCTACGTCAAAGTTAAAACCAAAGCTGATAAACTCAAATGCCCTGTATGCAAAAGTTTTGATATTATAAAGTCAGGGACGAAGGATCGAGAATTTCGAACTATTCCTATCGGGCATCACAAAGTCTTTATACAGCTTTCTATTCAGCGCATCGAATGTAAAGAGTGCAGGGTTATTCGACAAGAGCATTTACCATTTACTGAAAATAAAAAAAGCTTCACACGCGCCTTTGCCCGGCATGTCATCGCTTTATCAAGAATCGGTACAATTCGAGATGTAGCATTACATCTTGGTGTTAGTTGGGACTTGGTTAAAGACATTCAAAATACCTACTTAAAAAAGCATTATTCCTCTCCTGCGTTAAAGGGTGTGAAATGTATTGCTATTGATGAATTTGCTGTCAAAAAGGGCCATAAATATATGACGGTTGTATTGGATCTTGCAACTGGTGTTGTTCTTCATGTTGGTAAGGGTAAAGGAAGTGATGCGTTAACTGATTTTTGGAAACGCGTCAAAAGGAACAAGGTTAATATTGAAGCTGTAGCTATTGATATGTCACCGGCATATATCTCTTCTGTGATCAATAACTTACCTAATGCACAGATTGTTTTTGATCATTTTCATGTTGTAAAAATGATGAACGATTCAATATCAAAACTTAGACGCCAATTATATCGTCAGGAAAAAGAACTGAACAAAAAGGAACTGCTGAAAGGATCCAGGTGGCTATTATTAAAAAATAGCGTCAATCTGAATGATGAGCGAAACGAAAAAGAAAAGCTACAAGAACTTTTGGAAATAAATGAACCCCTTGCAATTGCCTACTACCTCAAAGAAGAATTGAAGCTTTTGTGGCAACAAAAAACAAAGGAACTTGCTCAGCAATTCATGGGTAAATGGGTCGCAAAAGCAATGGCTTCAGGTGTTTTTCGTCTCCGTAAATTTGCGGACACTCTTTTAGCTCATCGGTCAGGTATATTTGCCTGGTATGATTATCCAATTTCGACAGGCCCACTGGAAGGCCTAAACAACAAAATCAAAACAATGAAACGGCAAGCATATGGTTATAGAGATATGGAGTTTTTTAAGCTCAAAATATTCAGCTTGCATGAGAAAACCTATGCATTAGTCGGATGAACCATAAATTTTGAATATAAGCTAGCAGGATTTACAGCAGATATGGACTCTGTAGAAATACGAATTGCATCAAACATTGATTTGGCAAATTCTGTACCTGCTAATTATGTGATTTTTAAACCATATAATGAAACGGTTGAATTATTTCCGATTGAAGCATATAATATTGAAAATGTTGACATAAAAGGATTGTTTAAATCCAATAATATAGAATATGGATTGGTGGATTAAGAAAGAACATACCGCCAACAAGCCATCATAAAGTAGCCCTGGCTTTGGTGGGAATTTGGAGTTCAGCTCCCGTGCCAACTGAAGCACAAACAAGAAAGCGATTATACCACACGCAAACCGGGCCACTTCATATGGCCAGACCGTTAGCAACCATTATTATGAAACAGAAAACTATCTACGTACTTATTTTATTACTTATTTCACTCTCATGTAATAGACAGAGTAATTATCCAGAATATTCGAATAGTTTAATTGATTGTATTCATTCCAAGGATAGCTCTTTACTTGGATATTTAGATAAATTTGAAGAGTTTCTAATAAATAAAAAAGTATTACATGATACTTCAAAGACTTCATATCTTAAACTTATTGAAAATGCAGAGAATGATATTGTTGAAATTAATATTCATGAATTAGGAGAATATGTATTTAACGATGCAGAAATGGCTTGGAATTACTTTTCGCCAATTAAATATGGAATTTTTGTTCAATGCATAAACTCGAAAAAAATTGAATTTAAGAAAAGATACTTTTTTGACTTGGCTGGAAAAGTATTAATGAAATCATCAATAGATGAATTAGCTCAAATAGAATTAAGGGCAAGTGCAAATTCAGGATCTAAAAGACAAAAGATTGAATATTCCGAAATACCAGATGAATTATTCGAAAATAGATTTATACACTATTGCTTTTTAATGAGTCTATATTCAGAGTTATTGTAAATAAACGGTTGCTAACAAACCGCAATAAAGAATGCCTTGCCTAGGCGGTCTTCGGGAGTTTCGCTCCCGCGCGAGCAAACGCAAAATTAAGTAAGCGAATATACCACACGCAGCGGCACACTTCATGCGGCAAGACGTTGTGCAGCAGTATTCATCAATACAAAACAGCTATTCTGAGGACTTTTATAATTGATTCTCATTTCCCGGATTCAGCATAAGCGACTGGGTATGCAAGACCAGGAAAAACCCAATGATCAAAATTTAAAGCGGGAATACAAACCCAATAACAACAGCATTTGTTTGGGTTCGCGATTTGTCTCACTTCTCTTGTTAAAGTTGTGTTCTAAGGGATCTGGGAAAAATAAAATATAAAACAAAACGTCGTTTAAAACAGTGTTTTCGGACAGCATTAGTCATGACGGCAGGAACCATAAATTGAGCGGCTTCTAAAAACAAAAACTCAAAGCGGACAAGATCTTAAGTACGGAACTGATACACATCTTGGACAAGCATACCCAAAACAAAAATAATACACCGCTGCACAACAAGCCGCAATAAAGCAGGCCTGGCGGAGGCTGGGTTTGGGAGGTTTAGCTCCCGCGTGGGCGGTGGCAACATCAGGAAAGCGAATGTATCACGCAACGGCCCACTTCATGCGGCAGTACGTTGTGCAGCAGTATTAAACCAAACCAAACAGCTATTTTGAGGATTTTTTTAACTGATTCATATTTCCCGGACACGGATTAAGCGAAGGGGTAGGTATAACCAGGAACAGTCCAATGACCAAAATTTAAAAGCGGGAAAGTAAACGTCACCAATAACAGCGTTTGTAGGTGTTCGTTGCTTATCTGGCTTCTCTTGTTAAAGTTCTGTGCGTAGCGAAGTGGGACAATAAAATATAAAGCAAAACGACGTTTAACACAGTATTTTTGGACAGCATTCCATATAACGGCAGGATTAATACCTTGAAGGCTTTTAAAAATTAAACCTCAAAGCGGACAAGGTCTGTAGATATTGAACACCACCAAACTACTAGACGAGTACAAACAAAATAATAAAGAACCGCTGCACAACAAGCCGCAATAAAGCAGGCCTGGCGGAGTCTGGGTTTGGGAGTTTGGCTCCCGCGCGGGCGGTGGCAACATCAGGAAAGCGAATGTATCACGCAACGGCCCACTTCATGCGGCAGTACGTTGTGCAGCAGTATTCATCAATACAAAACAGCTATTCTGAGGACTTTTATAATTGATTCGCATTTCCCGGACACAGATTAAATGACCGGTTAGGCAAGACCAGGAAAGACCCAATGATCAAAATTTAAAGCGGGAATGTAAACCCAAAATACAACAACCTTTGTAAGGGTTCGCGATTTGTCTCACTTCTTTTGTTAAAGTTGTGTTCTAAGGGATCTGTGAAAAATAAAATATAAAACAAAACGTCGTTTAAAACAGTGTTTTCGGACAGCATTAGTCATGACGGCAGGAACCATAAATTGAATGGCTTCTAAAAACAAAAAATCAAAGCGGACAAGATCTTAAGTACGGAACTGATACACATCTTGGACAAGCATACACAAAACAAAAATAATACACCGCTACACAACATGCTGCAATAAAGCAAGCCTTGCCGATAGTGGAGTTTGGAAGGTTAGGAGCAGCGCGCGAACCAAGGCATAAATTAAGAAAGATACAGCACACGTGCCCGGCTCGCTTCATGCAGCAGGACCGTTGTGCTTCATATACAAATTAAAACAGTATTGATTATTAAATGAATGAACTGAATAAAATAGAAAAAGAAAGGAATATCATTTTACCAGACATATACAAAAAGTTCTTTCAAGAATGTGTTGGAAAAAGGCCTGACAGCATGATTGGTACTGACCTATTAAATGACACAAAAGAATTGAATATTTGGGCAAATGAACTTTTGGAAGAAGATAATATTGAAAGCTTCTTAGCTAAAGATGATTTTGTTTTTATGATGCATCAAGGATATATGTTTTGGTACTTTGAGGCAGATGGAGAACAGAATCCAGTTGTTTATTTTTATAAGGAAGGCAATTTAAAACCTAATAAGGAGCAACGACTTAAAGAGTTCCTAAGCAAATATTGAAATGGTTGTTTTTACTAAATTGGTTTATATCGAAAAGGTAAATACAACTGTACTAAATCTTACAAATAAAAATAATAATACGAAGCACAACAAACCGCAAATAAAGCATACCTTGCCGAGGTGAGTTTTGGAAGTTTAGTTCCCGCGCGAGCAATAGCGTAATCAAGAAAGCGAATATACCACACGCAGCGGCACACTTCATGCGGCAGGCCGTTGTGCAGCAGTATTCAATAAAGCAAATCAGCTATTCTGAGGACTTTTTTAATTGATTCGCATTTCCCGGATTCAGCATAAGCGATTGGGTATGCAGGATCAGGAAACACCCAATGACCAAATTTTAAAGCGGGAATGCAAACCCAAAATACAACAGCATTTGTAAGGGTTCGCGATTTGTCTCACTTTTCTTGTTAAAGTTGTGTTCTAAGGGATCTGGGAAAAATAAAATATAAAGCAAAACGTCGTTTAAAACAGTGTTTTCGGACAGCATTAGTCATGACGGCAGGAACCATAAATTGAACGGCTTCTAAAAACAAAAACTCAAAGCGGACAAGATCTTGAGTACGGGAACTGATACACATCTTAAACAAGCATACCCAAAACAAAAATAATACACCGCTGCACAACAAGCCGCAATAAAGCAGGCCTGGCGGAGTCTGGGTTTGGGAGGTTTAGCTCCCGCGCGGGCGGTGGCAGCATCAGGAAAGTGACTGTATCACGCAACGGCCCACTTCATGCGGCAAGACGTTGGCAATAATAAAAGAAAACCGTACAAAATGAAAGTACACAACAAAGGCAAATTCATTGGTGGAATATTTATAATATTACTCTCTCTTATCCCATTTTCCTATATAAATCATGCTGAAAAGTTTAAAAAGGAAAATTTCTATTCCATTGAAGGAACCATAAAAAAAATCAATAAAACAACAGGAAAATACGGGAATGATCAAACTGGCTGGAGTATTAAATTAGTTGAATCTAATAAGATTGTTACAATAACAGGCGAGTATTATAATGCAATAAACAAGACCGAATTTAAAGATTTGGTAAAACCCGGTGCTAAAGTCAAGGTATTTATGCTGAAATCTGAATTCCACGGTTTATTCAAAAAAATAGAAACATTTTTTTCACCAGATAAATTTTTGGATGCAACTTCTCTTGAAGTGTCAGGTGTTGAAGTTCTAAACCTATTTAGTATTAGAAATCGAATTAGCAGATTATTTATGCAGAATCTATTATTTGGATTAGCTGCCGTAGTTTATGGTATATTTCTAATTTACCATAGTTACAAGCAATAATTATAACAAACATAATCCAATATAAAATGAAACAATTATCAATTCTTACTCTATTGCTATTGTCTTCTTGGACGATATATTGTCAAGAAAAAAAGGATGAATATAAAGCCTTTATGAAGGATGGAATAGAGTATAAAACAAATGGGAAAGACACAATTTTTATTGTAGATCCAATGCCTGAGTTTAAGGGAGGTTTAGAAGAATTATCAAAATATATAAGTAGTAATGTCAAGTATCCTAAAGCTGCTCGGAAAGCAAGAATTGAAGGTAAGGTTTTAGTAAGTTTTGTGGTAGCAGTAGATGGAACAATTAAAAATTGTAGAGTTACAAAAAGTGTAAATCCAAAGTTAGATAAGGAAGCATTAAGACTTGTAAATAATATGCCAAAATGGAAACCAGGAAAGCAAAATGGGAAAGCTATTCCAGTTTCGTTGGTACTACCCATTAATTTTAAATTATAAGAAAACTATTGCCAACAATGGCTTATAAAGCATAGTCCTGCCGCAGGCGCAACACAGGCCAACGCTTCATAGCCTGGCCGTTAGCACATATTAAAAACAAACCTACCGCAATGAAAAAAGTCTATTTATCAATTTTAATGATATTGATTTCTGTTTCAATTTTGCATGGACAGGATAAAGTCAGAATTTATGGTCAAGTAACAGACGTTAATAATCAACCCGTAGACAGTGCATCTGTATGGTTGAAACAAAATATTGATTCACTATCAATTAAAAACAAAGGAAAAATATTTAAAAATAGCTATGAAACCTTTACAGATAGCAATGGATTCTTTTCAATGGAAGTAGAACCGGGAACTTATTATTGTTTGTATGCTATTACCGAAGATGATTATGGGAAAACTAAACTAGAATATTGGGCCTGGAATATTCCAATTTATAAGGACTTGGAATTAAATCCCAAATATGATAGAATGGAAATTTATGGAATTAATGGCTTTGAACCTCAAAGTGGTCCTTTTAATACATACATGATTTATTTTCGACCAATGAGTTTAACAAAAGCATTGAGGTTGTCGAAAGAATCTAAATCAGACACCATAAATATAGCACCTGAAAATATTTCTGAGGAAGAATTAAATGTGAAGGTTAATGGTATAAAAACAAAAGTGGTTGCAATTGATAAGCTACGGGAGTACACAAGAGATGATAAATATATGTTTGCATATTTAATTCAAATATTAAAGCCTGCAGAAAATGCCCAAACACAAAACAAGTCAGAATTGGTAGATGGTTTTGATAAAATTACAATTGAACTGACTTCCAAAGAGACAAATGAACTAGGAAAAGGAGAATACTTTATAAAGAGAATTGGGAAATAAATAACATGTGCTAACAAGCCATCATAAAGTAGCCCTAACATTGGTGAGTTTTAGGAGTTCAGCTTCCGCGCCAGCTATAGCACAAATAAGAAAGCGAATATACCACACGCATATCGGGCCACTTCATATGGCCGAACCGTTAGCGGTTATTGAGACAAAGAAAACCTTAAAGATATGAGACTATTTATTGGCATATTAATATCAATTCTCTTAATAAGTTGTATTCAAAATGCGAATAACGATACTCCATTTGTTTTAGATTTATTCAAGGTGAAAAATCAAACAGTATCTAGCGAAACCATTGATAGTTTGGTAAGTAATGGAGTAATTATTTCAACTTATGAAGAGAGCGGTGAGGTTTATGAGGATAAAACATATTTAATAATTGACACAATAAAAAATGCTTTACGAATTGAAAGTACAGAAGCAGGGAATAGTTCGTTCATTATAGATGAATACAAGGTTATAAATGTTAAAAATGACATAAAATTAATTCATTCAAAACTTGTTGGAACAAGGGCTTTTACAACTCAATCAGAGCTTACTGTCTATGATTACCATTCAAGGCAGAAGACATTGGCTTTGGATACAATAAATACCAAATTATTTGAGGTTGAAATATCAGATTATTTTAAAAGCAATACACCAGATTCTATATTGAATATTGCTGAAGAAGAAGCTAGTTACTTTTTGAACTTATTATATAATGATACAGGAATTGGAGAGTACTTATATGTGGAAGATGTCTGGAGAGAAAAGCAAAGTGAATGGATGAAAGGTAATACAATCAGATTTAATTGGGTTGGAAAGAGAGTTGAGCGCACAAAACCCTTTTATAGAGAATAAAACAACAAACCGCTAACAAGCCATCATAAAGTAGCCCTGGCTTTGGCGGATTTTGGGCGTTTGGCTCCCGCGCGGGCTGCAGAATAAATAAGAAAGCGAATAATCCACACGCACGTCGGGCCACTTCATATGGCCGATCCGTTAGCAGTTACTAAATAAAACCTTGACAATTGATTAGAGATTACGAAAGAACATTATCTGACAAGGATAAAAGAATCCTTAGTAAAGAAATAGATGAAACAGCATCATACTTCTCTAAAACTCGGAAATCAATATTCATTAAAGTTGTTTCTCTTCTTCTTTTTGTCTTGATAATATTTAATTACCCTAAATTATGGATAATTATTGCCATTTCATTAGTGTCATTAATTATGATCCTTTTACTTATTTCAGAGATTAAGGATTTAATTAGGATTCCTAAATTTTTAAAAGAAAAGTTCCTTGCTATAGAAACTGGAATTGTAAGGGTTAAAGAAATAAATATTGATCGATACATTAAAATTAAAAGTTATAACGACGAAGGAGACCATTTTATAATAGAATACAAAAATCAACTAATCATGATTGGCGGACAAGAGTTTGAAGGAGTCCGCAAATTAAAGAATAGAATTGAATACATTGACATTCTAGATACCAGTAAAAAAAGAGGGTATCATAATAGGGTAGATAAATTTGGTAAGAATATAGAACCATACTATATATTTAAGAAAAAACTACCTGAGGAACTTTTCAATTCCGAAATATGGGACAGATTGACTGATCAAGAATCTTTTAATGGTAAACTTGAAGATTTGGATTTATATATTGAAATAGATAAAAAGAAATAACAACTGCTAACAAGCCATCATAAAGTAGCCCTGGCTTTGGCGGGATTTGGAAGTTTAGCTCCCGCGCCAGCTGAGGCACAAACAAGAAAGCGAATATACCACACGCAAATCAGGCCACTTCATATGGCCATCCGTTAGCGGGCATTAACCAACTTAATCATTGAAAATTATATAAATGACTTGCAATAAATTATTTAAAAGTTCGAAAGGAACGTTGTTTACACTGATAATATTACAATTCATTCTTATATCATCATGCACTTTTCATAGAGGCAATATTGAAAAGACTGAGATAGTTATTATTGATACTATTTCATATGATTTAAAAAATATTGAAAAGGATTGGCGAGAGTGGGAAAATTTTGAAATACAATACATCGGGACTATAAATGATACCATCTATACAATTCCATTTCCAGACATAAATCCCCCACCGCCACCAGGAACAGTTTATGATTCAATAAACTTTAAGAACGATTATTATAGAGCACTAGGATTAAATAAACAGATTGAAAAATTCATTATTAAAACCAATTTTGAATATGACAAAGGAACAATATATAGTGATTCGATTAACCTTTTTGTAGATACCAATTTTGTAATTGGGAAATATGAATTTTCAGCCTATCCAATAATTATAAAGAATTCCTATTGTGACACAATTAGAGTCGGTTATAGTTATCAAAGAAGAATTCGTGGAATGTTGGAAGCAATTGATTCAACGGGGAACTGGAGACCAATAATAGAAGATAGAGAGAGTCACGGCTTACCTGTAGACCAAGAAATAGTTTTACCGAAAGATGGAATTATAATATCGTCCGTATACGTTTACTCAGGTGATTATAAAACTCAGTTAAGGTTTCGAGTAGGTAAATCATATTCAAATTCTTTTTATTCAACAATAAACTATAATCAATTTGAATCAATTTTTGATGAAAACGGAGAATACAAGGAAAAGTATCTTGAATATAGAAAAAGAAAATAACGACCCGCTAACAATGCATAATAAGGCATGTGGGGCTTAGTGCTTCGCGAGAGGTGGTGATTTCTATTTGTCCGCCCAATGCTTTTAAAGTCACTTTTTTTGTTAAATTAGTCCCTTGTAAAAGCATTAGGCTCAGTGCCGTTTTGGAAGGGCAGACAATTTCAAGTCCCACACAGCCTCATATGCGAGCCGTTATTGCGACACGAGGTCGCATAAATGATTGTTTTACAATCATAAATTAAAGATTGATAAAACCTACTGTTTCTCCAGTAGTATCCTATTAGGGCATCTGATGTATGGTGCAGCCATTATCGGGTGAAGCCCCTAAGAAACAGTACCAAATGCGGGGTTGCATACCCCATAGCAGGGCAGGAAACCGCGAGGTGGATGGTCTTCGGAGTCTCAATGCCGATTTAGGGCTTGGATGAGTGAACATGGTTAAAACATTTGAATGTCCGTAACTGCCGACAGAGCGTAGAAGCGAAAAAGAGAATGATACGCTTTAGACCAAAATAGTAGGCTGACAGGCTATGGTCGTTTAACGCAGACCATACGGGAATGTAGATCAGCCGGCAGACAGGATGAACCTAAATTCACAGAATCTGTCATTTATGCGGAACGTGGAAGCTCGATGTTCTCACCGCCAGCAGGCGGTTAAAACCGTAACCGTAAGGCATCGGGAATCATCGAACAGAGAGGATGGAACAAGCGAATGCCTTCCTGTAATGGGTTGGATAGTGATTGAGCTTTGGCAACATTATCACCGATGAAAATCGGCCCACCTCCATCTGGTACTTTATGGCAAAATACATTGTAGAACCTGCTTATGGAAGAAAGCAAATGAGCGAGAACAGAACTTCATCGTGTGCACTCCCATCCCGATGTAATACCTGGGAAACCATACAATGGCGTCAGGTTATTCAGAAGGTGAACAGGCTACAACGCAGAATTGCTAAAGCTGTTCAGAAGAAGCAATGGGCCAAAGCTAAGGCTCTGATGTATCTTCTAAGTAAATCATTTTTTGCAAAATTACTGGCTGTTTTCAGAGTCACCACTAACAAAGGCGGAAAGACTGCCGGCGTGGATGGTGAAATATGGCAGGATGGGCACACTAAGCTTCATCAAGCCAAAAAGCTGACAACCAGAGATTACTCTCCAAAACCATTGCGACGGGTTTACATTGCTAAAAAGAATGGAAAGAAACGCCCGCTAAGCATCCCAACCATGAAGGATAGAGCTATGCAAACACTACACGCATTGGCACTTGAACCTTTCGCAGAAACCACCGCTGATCCGAACTCTTATGGATTCAGACCCCGCCGTGGATGCAACGATGCCATAGCGCAATGCTTTCTGATGCTTTGCAGGAAAGTCTCGGCACAATGGATATTTGAAGCGGATATAAAAGCCTGCTTTGATGAAATCAGCCATGAATGGATATTGGACAATATTCCAACAAACAAATCCATTCTCGCTAAATGGCTCAAAGCCGGATTTATCGAAAAGAAACAATTGTTTCCAACCCATAAAGGTACACCACAAGGAGGAACCATTTCGCCACTGTTAATGAATATGGTATTGGACGGAATGGAAGCTGCTCTTACAAAACAGTTTCCCAGATGGCACGCCAAGAAAGTCAACTTCGTGAGATATGCTGATGATTTTGTGATTACTGCCAAAAGCAAGGAAATCATTGAGAACGAAATCCAGCCGTTTGTCATTGAATTCCTGAAAGAGAGAGGGCTTACCCTATCGGCTGAGAAATCAAAAATCACACCTATTAACGATGGCTTTGACTTTCTATCTCAGCATGTTCGTAAGTATAAGGGCAAGCTGATCATCCGGCCATCAAAAACATCAGTTCAATCATTCAAAAACAAAATAAAGGCAATCTGTAAAGCCAACCGTGGCATTCCGGCACATGCCCTTATCAGAATACTCAACCCTGTTATTCGGGGTTGGTCAAACTATCATAAAGGCATTTGTTCGAAGCTTACCTTTTACCGACTGGAAACATTCTTATGGTGGCAAGTAAGACGATGGGCGAAATATCAGCATGGCAATAAAAACCGGTGGTGGATATTTCACAGATACTTTGAAAATAACCATTTTACCGACCAGGCACAGACTGGTAAAGGTGTTGTAAATCATCGCCTCTATAAATTATCTGTGATACCGATCGTGTACCATGTGAAAGTCAAAAGTAAAGCCAATCCCTTCTTACGTGAATTCGATAAGTATTTTTATAAGCGCACAAAATGGAGAGAAGATCTTGCAAAACAATGCAGGCAAAATGTAACTACTCAGGTTCATTTTTGACATGACTTGAAAAAGCATGACGGGTCATACTCGATTTCTTTTCAATCAAACCAAATAAAAGGGAGCTTCATGTTTTCTATTCATTTCTCAGGTGATTTAAAAATCAAAAACATAACTGTTTTATGGCTTTGTTGATAAGAACATATTCTGGTGTTCATAACAAACGTTCGCCGAATGTAAAAGTTGTAATCAATAGCCACATCTTTGTACTAAATAAATGCAATGATAAAGCGCGAATCTCTTGAGCCACTAAGTAAGGATGAAATTATTGACCTTTTTGTCGAATTCAGCAATAAGGTTGAAAAGATCATTTGCGAAATGCAGGAAGACATAAGGATCTTAAAAGAAGAGAATCGCCGATTAAAGCATCCTCAAAACAGCCGCAATAGCTCTCGTCCGCCATCGCATGATCTTGGACGGCCTGTGCGGCAAAAAAGTCTGCGCCAGCAAAGCCATAAAAAGTCAGGTGGACAAGTCGGACATAAAGGAACTACACTGGATCAATTCCAGAACCCGGATCGCATTGTTACACATTCACCAAATGAACACTGCGCTGGTTGTGGCAAAATACATTCCGCTGATCAGTTTACGCTTCAAGCCAAACGACAAGTTGTTGATATTCCCCCAATCCAGACTACCGTTACCGAACATCAGGTTTATCAGGTACAATGTCAATGTGGACACATTTCAGCTGGTCAGTTCCCGTCAGGAGTTACAGCTCCCATTCAATATGGAAGCCGCCTCACTTCATTTGTGAGTTACCTCAGTACGCGTCAATATATCCCTTTTGGCCGTTTACCGGAACTATTAAAGTGTATTTGCAATGTTTCACTAAGTGAAGGTACCATTTATAATATGCTTAACCGTGTAGCCGATAGTCTGCTTCCGGTTTATGAAGGTATTAAGCAGAATGTGGCCCGTGCAAATGTTTTAGGAAGTGATGAATCCGGTGTGAAGGTCAACAATGCTAACTATTGGACATGGACCTGGCAAACCGATACAGACACCTTCATCGTCATTGCTCCCAGCCGCGGTTATATCACCATCGAAAACGAATTCCCGGATGGATTTCCTGGTGCTATACTTGTCAGTGATTCATTAAGTGCACAGCTTAAAACGCCAGCCTTATTGCATCAGTTGTGTCTGGCTCATTTGTTGAGAGAACTGAATGCTTTTATCGAATCTTCAGAGAACGAATGGGCAAAGCTACTAAAGACTTTATTTGAAAAAGCCATCCAATTAAAGAGGTCTTTAACGCCAACACAGTATGACGAACCTTTAGAAGAACGCAAGCTGATAGACACTGCTCTTGATGAACTTTTACAACGCCAACTGCAAGACGACGTGCCAAAACTTGCGGCTTTTCAAAAACGACTAAGAAAGTGGCGGGACGCAATTTTTACGTTTCTCTATTACTATGATGTGCCATTTGATAACAATGGTTCCGAGCGGGCGATTCGAAATATAAAAGTAAAACAGAAAGTCTCAGGTGGGTTTCGATCCGTCCGGGGTGCTAAGATTTTTGCCATTATCAGATCTGCCATTGATACCTGGATAAAGCGGTCTGCTGATATATTTGACATGCTAAGATTTTCAATTGATTTAGCTGCCCATAAGAAACAATTCCTGGCGGTTATGGGATGAGATGATTTCGGTTTAAACAGATCCTGAGTAGTTACGGCAAAATACTACATTCGTAGGTAGAAATAATGCTAATTACAAACAGTTGGGTAACTCTTCGCCGAGGAGCCTTAAAAGTGCTTGAGCCGTGTGCTGGGAAACTCGCATGCACGGTTCTTAGGGGGCGTAAGCTACCCGGTTGGCCTATTTTAAAAACGTACAGATGACATTAACAGAGACTATAATTGGTTTAGTAATTGGACTTATTTCAGGCTACCTGATTGCTTACTTTAAAGAAAAAGGTAAGAATAAAGCTTTGTTAAGTGACATTAAAAGACTGACTGAAGAAAAAGAACGAATTATATCAGATTTTAAGCTTGACTTGGAAAAAAGGAAATATCAATATGAATCTAAAAAAGAGCAGTATTTCAAGTACTTTAATCTAATCGACGAATTTGGAAAATCTGGAAACGATGACTTTTATGACAATTTTTTTCCAATAGTTGAAAGGTTTAATGAAAACTATCTGTCGGCTGATGGGGACAAGGAAAAGGAATTAGAAGCTTTAAATAATTTTTCAGCTAGCTTAAACCCTATGATTTCAAAAAGTAATGAAAATCTTGTTAGACTTCGAGCTGAAACAAAATCAATAAGACTAATTGCTAGCAAAAAGGTTCGTGATTTTTTAGGACAACTTGATGAATTGTATGATATATCATTTGAAAAAAGTTCTTTAATGCTTCGTGAAATGGGAAATAATATGATTTCTGACAATCAAGAAATTATAGATGAACAAAATAAGGAGCTGCATGTGCTTGGACAAAAAATTAAAACAATTCATGATGAATTAGTTGAAGAGATAAGGAAGGAGCTTGACGAGATATGAAAAAAAAAACAGGCCATAACACGCTAGAATAAAGCATATGGCGTTCGTGCTATTTGGGTTTTTACTAGGGTAATTGAACACCGCCAAATCTTTGATTTGGCTTTAATATGAAAAGATAAAAACAAATAAAAGATTTGGCTCAGTGGGGTTTTGGAAGATTTGGTTCGTTAAATCGCCATACGCTTCATCTAGCCAACGTTAGTGTGCATAACCAATTCCCCCAATGTAAATCCAAAATATTCAGTTAGTACTATAATATGAAATCAATTATAATTGTATTTCTTTTAATTATTGGTTATCAAATAAAAAGCTTTGCAACATTTCAAGCTTCAGATATCTTGATTTGGAATTCAGATACATTATATCTGGATGAATCACCGTTGGAGAGTCTATCTGATGTATGCCAAAAAATCAGAGAAAGGGAAAATGGGTTTAGCTCTGCATGTTACAATGGGTTTGTTGCGGAGTGGGTAATAGTTGAAAATACATTATATCTCCAAAACATTTATAGCTATATAACTAGTAAAAATATTAATAGGAGATTGGAAAGAATCCTAAATAGAAGATTTGAAAACGGAAGACTAAAAGCCAATTGGTACTCAGGTGATTTTTTAGGAGGATTCGGCAGAACTCTAAACTGCTTATATTATGCAGTATATGAAAAAGAAAGACTCTTCAAGTTTGATAAAGGAGTTCTTCAAGAAATAAAAGCTTTTAATGCTAAAAATGTTGAGTACTCAATTGACGAAAAATTTTTAGAAGAATTTATATATCAAAACTTTAATTGGAAAATATTTGATCCCGAGAAAGAGTTTTTTTTAAGGGCATCAATATTTATTGCCGCTGATAGTACTGGCAAATTAAAAACGATAAAGTTTGAATCTAGCGCTGGCACTGAAATAGATAATGAAGTTGAAAGAATAGTTCGATTAGTGCCAAATTGGGGAACATATTATTGGAATGGAAAGCCATATAGTTTCTTTGGGGACTTTAATCTTAAATTCAATAATAACATGATGAATAAATACGCACACTAACAAGCCATCATAAAGTAGCCCTAGCTTTTGTGAGATTTGGAAGTTTAGCTCCCGCGCCAGCATTTGTAAAAACAAGAAAGCGAATATACCACACGCAAATCGGGCCACTTCATATGGCCGATCCGTTGGAGTGCATTCCCCACATCCTGCAGAAAAGGCAGAATTAAATTCTCAAGCTAACGTGCAAAAAAAAAATGGGATTGTAGTAATTAATATTTGAAGTTTGTCACAATTGTACAGCATCTAAAAACTCAATAATACTTCAGAAAAAGAATTAACATATTTATGAAAACAATACTTTATACTTCAATTCTATTAATATTGGCAGGGTGTATGAAAGAAAATAAATACAACCAAGACTTTATTGACACATTAAATGCAAGAATAGCATACAAGCAAGCTGATGTTTTTACAAGAACAATGATTGATCCAATCAACTATGAATATCAATCCATACTACTAGACTCTCTAGAATTCTATTATCGTGAAATAGATAAAGTATTATACCTTAGCTATAATGACAAATATTCTAAAAAAGAAGAAACCGATTTTTTATCCATAATTCTAAAAGAAATAAGCAAAATACAAAGTGAACATATAGATACCAATATCATGAAGAATTGTATGTATTTAGATTTATTAAATTCTGATAAACTAAATAATTTCATGACAAATGATTACAATATCTATGAACTTGAAAATTACATCTTATCAGATAAATTGTTTTTTATTGACGCATTGTTAAAAATTAAAGGGCAAGGTGATTTTATTGTAAACAACCTTAAATCAAAGATTATATTACCCAAAAAGACTTATAGAAAAGGTGAAATATTTGAAGCGGAAATATATTTATCGGCTGTTGATACTGGATGGACTTATGCAAATATTGGGGATGAAAAATATCCATTTGAAAATGGTAAGTATGTTTATAGTGGAAAAGTTGGCGAGAATGGAAGCAATACTTTTTCTGGTAGCGTATCTATCAGAAACATTGATGGATACGAAATTGAATTTCCATTCTCTAAAAAACTCGTTATTGAATAAAAAACGCACTCCAACAATGGCTTATAAAGCATAGGGGGGCGAGGTGCAGTTTGGAAGTTTCGATCCATAGCGAGCACCGCCAAATCGTTGATTTGGCTTTTGAAATGAAACTCTAATGTCAAATACAACGCTTCGGCTCTGAGCAACTTGGAACGAATACGGGGCAACAATCCCCCAACGCTTCATAGCCTGGCCGTTAGGGCCAATTGAAGAAAAAACTACATATTGTTGTAATGCAATAGTTTATAAAAATTGAATTATAAATCTTCATCAATAAAATGGAACATAAAGAGCGAATAAAGTATTGCAAAGTTTGTAAGAACAGAAAGTTTAATAATGCAATAGGTGTAATATGCGGATTAACAGATGAAAAACCTGCTTTTGAGCACAGTTGTAAATTGTATGATGAAGATGAAGAGTACATTGCAAAAAACAAAGAACGACAAGAATATAATCCTAAAAAATGGAAAAGAAGAGATACAAAAGTTTCTGAATCTACAGTATCAGAAAAAGTTTTGGATTCTAAAGAATCAAAATTACAACTGGACTTCTTTGAAATTGATCCCAAAATAAGAGATGTAATTTTAGTCAAGAATAAATATGATTACTTTAGTATGCTAGGACTGCTAGCCTATATTTATACTCCTTACCATTTATTTAATAATAAAGCTGAGTTCATTAACAATATGGAAGACCCAATCAATCTAGGATTCTGGTTGTTAATGCTTTTATATCCAATAATTAGATACTTTCTACCTTTTCCAAAGTACAAGCTTGACAGTAAGGGAATTGAAGTCAAGAATCAAGAGAAACTTAAATGGGACAATATTTTGTCACTTAGTTGCTACGAAGATGAAGACGGTGAAGATAAGCATATATTTAGACGATACTTCTTCTTTAAGTTAAGCAACAATCAAATAAAGAAGCTATCACTTACAAACTATACTATTAATAATAAGCAAGACATTAAGCAAGCTGCTAAACGAAAGGGGATTAAGTTAAATGATAAAGAATTATTGGAATCTGCAATATTGTCTTTTCATAATAAATATAAAAAAACTGGCCCTAACAAGCCATCATAAAGTAGCCCTTGCTTTGGCGGGTTTTGGGAGTTTAGTTCCCGCGCCAGCATTGGCAAAATTAGGAAAGCGAATATACCACACGCAAACCGGGCCACTTCATATGGCCAGACCGTTAGTAGCCAGCAAAAAATAAACTGACCATGGTTTATAAACCAAAGTAAAATGACTGTGGTATTTGGACTTTAACTCGATTGAATTGAAATTACGTCAATCTACAAGTGACAAATGATCAAAGGCGGATTTAAAATTGGCAGTGACTTTGGACAAAAGTTGTTTACCGACAAAAAATAAAAGAAAGTAAACATCAAATGGACAATGACTGCTTTCTGACAAGTACAAGCAATACACAAATGGACAAATAAGTTATTCAGATTCGAGCATACAGGTATCAAATGGAGATTAACACTGATCAAATGCAAACTGTATGGATTCAAATTTAAATTAACAGGAATCAAACAACAAAATACAGAAAACGAAAAAGAACTAGATCAATTTAGATTTTGTTTTGCTGAACTGAATAAAGTAAAAAAATAAGCCGGCTACTAACAAACCGCAATAAAGCAGGCCTGACGGAGGGAGGCTTTGAGAGGTTTAGCTCCCGCGCGTGCGGTGGCAAAATCAAGAAAACGAATGTACCACACGCAACGGCCCACTTCATGCGGCAAGACGTTGTGCAGCAGTATTCAATAAAGCAAACCAGCTATTCTAAGGACTTTTTTAATTGATTCATGCATTTCCCGGACACAGGTTAAATGACAGGTTAGGCAAGACCAGGAAAGACCCAATGACCAAATTTTAAAGCGGGAATGCAAACCCAAAATACAACAGCATTTGTAAGGGTTCGCGATTTGTCTCACTTCTGTTGTTAAAGTTGTGTTCTAAGGGATCTGGGAAAAATAAAATATAAAACAAAACGTCGTTTAAAACAGTGTTTTCAGACAGCATTCGCAATAACGGCAGGAGCCATAAATTGAACGGCCTCTAAAAACAAAAACTCAAAGCGGACAAGATCTTGAGTACGGGAACTGATACACATCTTGGACAAGCATACCCAAAACAAAAATAATACACCGCTGCACAACATGCTGCAATAAAGCAAGCCTTGCCGATAGGGGAGTTTGGAAGGTTAGGAGCAGCGCGCGAACCAAGGCATAAATCAAGAAAGAGACAGCACACGTGCCGGCTCGCTTCATGCAGCAGGACCGTTAGGTGCAAGCTAAATATACCCCATTATGTTTTCAAAATTAGAAGATATAAAACAAGTTCAGATTTGGAATGATGTTGCAAAAAAACTTAATGGGACTTTCTCTATGCCATTGCAAATAATGAATGGAGGCAGTCAAGCAGGAGGAATGTTTCTTTTTAATATTGAATTGCTTTACAAGAATGTACTAGTAAATTTACATACAGGATTATATGAGTTCCCATTAAGAAAGAATGAATATGATGATTGTGATATAACTATCACTGCGAAAAAAGAAACAAAAGAAACCATTGAGCTTTCAATATGGAGAAAAGATTACTTTGATCGAATTTTCAGTTTTGGAAATAACAGAACAGGATATAAAGAATTCGATAAAATCATCGGTCTTCAATCAAGTAGAAACCTAGAAAGATATTTGTCAAAGATATTTGAAAACGAAAACCTAAGAGGCGAATTTGTAAATGATAAATATAGAGCTTATAACATCAGTACTAATAATGGCTATATAAATGTAAACAGAAGGTCAAGTATAAGGTTAAAAAGTTCTGAGATGATAATATCTGAGTTTGAACTGTTTTGTCACTTTTTAGATGGTTTAATAAACGCTCGAATAATATAGAAAAACGCCTGCACCTAACAAGCCATCATAAAGTAGCCCTGGCTTTGGTGGAATTTGGGAGCTCAGCTCCCGCGCCATCTGAGGCATAAACAAGAAAGCGAATATACCACACGCACATCGGGCCACTTCATATGGCCGAACCGTTGTTGCGACACGAGGTCGCATAAATGATTGTTTTACAATCATAAATTAAAGATTGATAAAACCTACTGTTTCTCCAGTAGTATCCTATTAGGGCATCTGATGTATGGTGCAGCCATTATCGGGTGAAGCCCCTAAGAAACAGTACCAAATGCTGGGTTGCATACCCCATAGCAGGGCAGGAAACCGCGAGGTGGATGGTCTTCGGAGTCTCAATGCCGATTTAGGGCTTGGATGAGTGAACATGGTTAAAACATTTGAATGTCCGTAACTGCCGACAGAGCGTAGAAGCGAAAAAGAGAATGATACGCTTTAGACCAAAATAGTAGGCTGACAGGCTATGGTCGTTTAACGCAGACCATACGGGAATGTAGATCAGCCGGCAGACAGGATGAACCTAAATTCACAGAATCTGTCATTTATGCGGAACGTGGAAGCTCGATGTTCTCACCGCCAGCAGGCGGTTAAAACCGTAACCGTAAGGCATCGGGAATCATCGAACAGAGAGGATGGAACAAGCGAATGCCTTCCTGTAATGGGTTGGATAGTGATTGAGCTTTGGCAACATGATCACCGATGAAAATCGGCCCACCTCCATCTGGTACTTTATGGCAAAATACATTGTAGAACCTGCTTATGGAAGAAAGCAAATGAGCGAGAACAGAACTTCATCGTGTGCACTCCCATCCCGATGTAATACCTGGGAAACCATACAATGGCGTCAGGTTATTCAAAAGGTGAACAGGCTACAACGCAGAATTGCTAAAGCTGTTCAGAAGAAGCAATGGGCCAAAGCTAAGGCTCTGATGTATCTTCTAAGTAAATCATTTTTTGCAAAATTACTGGCTGTTTTCAGAGTCACCACTAACAAAGGCGGAAAGACTGCCGGCGTGGATGGTGAAATATGGCAGGATGGGCACACTAAGCTTCATCAAGCCAAAAAGCTGACAACCAGAGATTACTCTCCAAAACCATTGCGACGGGTTTACATTGCTAAAAAGAATGGAAAGAAACGCCCGCTAAGCATCCCAACCATGAAGGATAGAGCTATGCAAACACTACACGCATTGGCACTTGAACCTTTCGCAGAAACCACCGCTGATCCGAACTCTTATGGATTCAGACCCCGCCGTGGCTGCAACGATGCCATAGCGCAATGCTTTCTGATGCTTTGCAGGAAAGTCTCGGCACAATGGATATTTGAAGCGGATATAAAAGCCTGCTTTGATGAAATCAGCCATGAATGGATATTGGACAATATTCCAACAAACAAATCCATTCTCGCTAAATGGCTCAAAGCCGGATTTATCGAAAAGAAACAATTGTTTCCAACCCATAAAGGTACACCACAAGGAGGAACCATTTCGCCACTGTTAATGAATATGGTATTGGACGGAATGGAAGCTGCTCTTACAAAACAGTTTCCCAGATGGCACGCCAAGAAAGTCAACTTCGTGAGATATGCTGATGATTTTGTGATTACTGCCAAAAGCAAGGAAATCATTGAGAACGAAATCCAGCCGTTTGTCATTGAATTCCTGAAAGAGAGAGGGCTTACCCTATCGGCTGAGAAATCAAAAATCACACCTATTAACGATGGCTTTGACTTTCTATCTCAGCATGTTCGTAAGTATAAGGGCAAGCTGATCATCCGGCCATCAAAAACATCAGTTCAATCATTCAAAAACAAAATAAAGGCAATCTGTAAAGCCAACCGTGGCATTCCGGCACATGCCCTTATCAGAATACTCAACCCTGTTATTCGGGGTTGGTCAAACTATCATAAAGGCATTTGTTCGAAGCTTACCTTTTACCGACTGGAAACATTCTTATGGTGGCAAGTAAGACGATGGGCGAAATATCAGCATGGCAATAAAAACCGGTGGTGGATATTTCACAGATACTTTGAAAATAACCATTTTACCGACCAGGCACAGACTGGTAAAGGTGTTGTTAATCATCGCCTCTATAAATTATCTGTGATACCGATCGTGTACCATGTGAAAGTCAAAAGTAAAGCCAATCCCTTCTTACGTGAATTCGATAAGTATTTTTATAAGCGCACAAAATGGAGAGAAGATCTTGCAAAACAATGCAGGCAAAATACTACATTCGTAGGTAGAAATAATGCTAATTACAAACAGTTGGGTAACTCTTCGCCGAGGAGCCTTAAAAGTGCTTGAGCCGTGTGCTGGGAAACTCGCATGCACGGTTCTTAGGGGGCGTAAGCTACCCGGTGCGGGCATACAAAAAATGAAAAAACTAACATACATATTGATTCTGTTTTCTTTGATTTCATTAAATCAAAAAGCATTTGGGACTGCTCAGATTCCTGACTTCTTGATTTATGAAGGAGATACGCTATCAATTTATGCCAATCCACTTGAAAGCTATTTTGAAAATCACCCAAGACCAGACAAAGTGTTCCAAAGATATGGATACAATTCAACCGCTTGTTGGCGGGGTTATATTGGTTATTGGGAACTTAGTAATGACAGTTTATTTTTAGTTGAACTACAAGGAGACAGCGCCGCAATTGACTTATCACTTATTTTTAAGGACAGGAAAACAGATAAAAAAATTCATGCGGACTGGTGTAATTCTTCATTATTAAATCCATATGGTAAGCTTATTCATTATGAACACATGGGGTATGGTTCTATATACGAATATGAAAAGAAATTTGAATTTACAGACGGAATATTACAAGGCATTGTCCATTTTGACAACTCTAAATCCAGAAAGTCAAAATTTACTCAAGACAATAAACTCTTGAGGGATTATATTATAAATAATACGAACCACTCGCTTATTCCTGATTCGGTTAAAATAGCAAAGGTTTTTGTTCAAATTATAAGTGTTACTCCAGAAGGTAAAATAGATAGTGTGATTATTGGAAGGGGATTCAACAAGGCTTTAGACGAGGAAGCCAGAAGGGTTGTGAAATCGATTCCAGATTGGGACGTTTTATACCGACATGGTGAACCTTATGATTTACTCTGGAACATACCAGTAGTATTTAAAAGAAAGAAAAAAGTACGACCCGCCAACAAACCGCTATAGAGCATAAAGGGTGCGGCACATTTTGGTTGGTTTGTAGCTTCGGCAACCACCGCCAAATCGCTGATTTGGCTTTAGAAATGAAAAGTTAAAAACAAATACAGCGCTTTGGCTCTGCTCAATTTGGAAAGTTAGCAAGGTTAAATCCCTTTACGCTCCATGCGGCAGGCCGTTGGCAGTAATGCAATGAAAGCAAACATCTATTCAAATAAAACGAAAATTGGTACAACTGAATTATCAGTAACAGATAATAGTATGGGCTGTTTAAGTGGAGAATTCATACCAAATATCAGTTATAATCAAATAAAAGACAAAGTTTTAAAATTCAATTCCATGGAAAAAAAGGATTTTAAACTTTGGGAAAACTTAAGACTTAATGTTCAATTAGAAAATGGATATTTTATTTATCCGATAGGAGGAATATCTATTTATGATTTTTATGAATTAAAAGACGAAAATATTGAGATTGATGTTTCAGGCGTTTATAGACATGTAATTGAAGAATATTTTGAAAATGATCAAATAGAAAGTTTTATTGAAGAGCCATGGGAATCAATATCAATTGACCAGAAAATTGCATTTGAAGAAGAATTAAAAAAGGAAATAGGTTATGAAAAAGATATTTTCAGGAATCTTTTAGATTTTAAGAAACCCCATACATTAAACGAGTATACTTTTTCAGCCTTATGCACAAGTGGTATTAATGATGATGTTCTTTTCGCAATTCATAAAAATTCTGGTTCAGAATATAGTTTTGTACTTGTACATTTAACTTGGAGTCAAAAAAGAGAAAAGACTATAAACTTTCCACTTACTGAGTATTTCTCTGACTTTGATAAATTTAGGCAGAAAATGATGATGCCTGACAATATTGAATGGAAAAAATAAAGCACATACTGCCAACAAACCGCAATAAAGAATGCCTTACTGAGCCTGGCTTTGGGGGTTTAGCTCCCGCGCGGGCAAAGGCGAAATTGCTCTTTTCGTTCCAAAACTGGACCGCTTTTGCAGCGGGTTTAATTACTTTTAGTCCTTTGCTGCCTATTGAAATCATTGATAACTTACTTTACAGCTTTCCTATTTAAGTTATCAACAATTCCAACAGGCCATGGTCATCATTCGATGATAAGTTTTTTTTAAAATTTCATTTTATGCTGCTTTCTTAAAATCATAATATTCAGATGGCGTTTTCATGTTCAAGGCTGAATGTGGGGCATAGTTATTATATTCATGTATACACCGGAGCATACAGACCCCTCCAAAACCGGAAATCACAGGGCCAAATTTGCGTCTCTTGATTTCTGCCAATCCGGCAGATAGAGACCCCACTTAAACGTCTGTACGATCCGTCGCCGGAGCATGCAGACCCCAGGATAGTAACCTTTGTTGCTTCCGCCGGAGCATGCGAACCCCATTTGAAGTTTAATTTGATGCCCTTATCAGGAGTCAAAATCATACTCGGAACAGGGATTTTCATTGCGTCGCCGGAGCATACAGACCCCTATTAAGTAGGTTATACTCATGATATTTGGTTGATTTGAAGGTGAAAAACCTTTAAATCAGAACAAGATGGCTGGAAAACCAAAAACGATGAGTCAGATTAAACAATTATTACGCCTGTATACTCCGGTGATACAGACCCCACCTCACTGGTGATATGGACCCCCCTCATGAAAATGGTCAAAGAACGTGATGGACTGACAATATTACCGTTTTTTTCTTAAACTTTCACCTCTTAGCTCAGCCCGGTGTGAAGTATGCACTAAGCGATCCAGTATGGCATCGGCAATGGTCTCTTCTCCAATTACGTCGTACCAGTTGGCGACTGGCAGTTGACTGGCTATGATAACAGGCTTTTTCCCATGGCGGTCTTCAATAATTTCTAACAGATCCATGCGTTGTTGCTGCTCCAGGTAGGTCAGTCCGAAGTCGTCCATTATAATAACATCTGTCTTAGCCAGTTTATCAAATAGTCGGGTGATAGAGCCTTCCAGCCGTGCCATTTTGGTTTTTAGCATCAGCTTTTGCACATTGAAATAGGCCACCTTGTAGCCCTGTGCACAGGCCTGGTGTCCCAATGCCGACGCAAAGAAACTCTTGCCGCATCCGGATGCTCCTGTAATCAAGACAGATTCTCCCTTGGTGATATAATTCCCGGCAGCCAGTGAAGTGACCAGTTCCTTGTCCAGTCCTCTTGCCGCATCGGTATAGAGCTCCTCGATGGAGGCCTGATACCGGAAGCCGGCATTCTTTCTTAAGCGATCAAAACGTTTGTTCTTTCGCTCTTCCTGTTCAGCCTGGAGGAGTAGCTCCAGGCCTTCCGAGAAAGATAGTTCATGATGCCTGCGTGTTTCCAGCAGGGCTGACCAGCTGCGACACATGCCTTGCAGGCGCAATTCGGTTAGTTGTGATTCAATCTGTTTCATGAGAAATTAATTTTCAATTGTGTTTGCTCAAAATAAGCTTTCCCCCGGATGTTCTGATGTTGGGGCAATGACTCCGGGGAACTGTTTTTCTGGGTTTCTGCCATGTTATTTTTAAGAATATTTTCAATGAACCGATAGTTGTAACACTGGTTCTCAATGGCTACGTGACAGGCCTTGTCAAACTTATCAGCGTCATTATTACGCTGCAACCTGAGTAGCCCATCACACGTCCGGTACTGCTGCTCAGGGTAGCGATTCTGCTGGAACAGCAGAACAAAGAGTTGTCGCAATGTTGCTGACTTCTTCGCGGCCTTGTCCAGATAATAATCAGGACTGCGGCTGATGTAGTGCTGGTGTGCCGAACAGAGGTGTTCTTTAACAGTGGTATAGCACCCCCGGCTGTAAGAGCGGGCATGCATGGCAACGCATTGTCCGTTATGGTAGATGGATACTTTTGACCGTGTGTATACCACCTTTACCTGCTGTCCGATCAGTGTATTGGGAATGCTGTAGTAATGGCCATCCTGCCCCAGATAGATGTGATTATTAACACTTGCCTTATACGCCCGGTATTGCTTCATCTCATAGGCTTGTAAAGGAAGAGGCGCCAGAAGGTGTTTTTCTTCAGCAAGGAACTTCTCTTCCCGGCAGTAATCCAGTTTTTGCTTGCGGGTCTGGTTATGTAGTTTCACTTTTTCAGCAATGGCCTTATTCAGCTCCTGAATACTAAAGAACTGACGCTTACGCAAACGGGCATAAATACGGCTGTAAATGATATTCACCTGTTTTTCCACACCCCCCTTGTCCTGTGGACGGCGCACGCGGGCCGGCACCACCGTTGTGTTATAATGGTTGGCAAAATCTTCGAGGGCCTGGTTAATGCGGGGCTCGTATAAATCAGGCTTTATGACGGCCGCTTTCAGGTTGTCCGGCACCAATGCTTTGGGCACTCCGCCAAGGGCATTTAAGCAGCACGAAAGGGCATAAATAAAGTCATTCACGCTTTGACTCCTCACCGCCATGGCGAAACAATAATCAGAGTAAGCCAAACTGGCCACAAAGACCTGGCAGTCGATGACTTCACCGGTGTTGGGGTCGATGTAAGCTATCGTGTCTCCTGCATAATCAATCAGTAGCTTGTCCCCGGCGATGTGTGTCAGGGGCAATGTGGGCTTGCTTGCCTTGGAGTATTGGTATAAATGGTGGCAAAACTGGGAGTGGCTATAGCCTTGTGGATGTGCTTCCCGGTATTCTTCCCACAAAAGCTGTTTGGTGACTCCCTTGCGACTGAGCTCTTTGTGGTAGTGCCCAAGGTCATCTTTCAACTGCCCAACCGGGTAGCTTACGCCCCCTAAGAACCGTGCATGCGAGTTTCCCAGCACACGGCTCAAGCACTTTTAAGGCTCCTCGGCGAAGAGTTACCCAACTGTTTGTAATTAGCATTATTTCTACCTACGAATGTAGTATTTTGCCTGCATTGTTTTGCAAGATCTTCTCTCCATTTTGTGCGCTTATAAAAATACTTATCGAATTCACGTAAGAAGGGATTGGCTTTACTTTTGACTTTCACATGGTACACGATCGGTATCACAGATAATTTATAGAGGCGATGATTAACAACACCTTTACCAGTCTGTGCCTGGTCGGTAAAATGGTTATTTTCAAAGTATCTGTGAAATATCCACCACCGGTTTTTATTGCCATGCTGATATTTCGCCCATCGTCTTACTTGCCACCATAAGAATGTTTCCAGTCGGTAAAAGGTAAGCTTCGAACAAATGCCTTTATGATAGTTTGACCAACCCCGAATAACAGGGTTGAGTATTCTGATAAGGGCATGTGCCGGAATGCCACGGTTGGCTTTACAGATTGCCTTTATTTTGTTTTTGAATGATTGAACTGATGTTTTTGATGGCCGGATGATCAGCTTGCCCTTATACTTACGAACATGCTGAGATAGAAAGTCAAAGCCATCGTTAATAGGTGTGATTTTTGATTTCTCAGCCGATAGGGTAAGCCCTCTCTCTTTCAGGAATTCAATGACAAACGGCTGGATTTCGTTCTCAATGATTTCCTTGCTTTTGGCAGTAATCACAAAATCATCAGCATATCTCACGAAGTTGACTTTCTTGGCGTGCCATCTGGGAAACTGTTTTGTAAGAGCAGCTTCCATTCCGTCCAATACCATATTCATTAACAGTGGCGAAATGGTTCCTCCTTGTGGTGTACCTTTATGGGTTGGAAACAATTGTTTCTTTTCGATAAATCCGGCTTTGAGCCATTTAGCGAGAATGGATTTGTTTGTTGGAATATTGTCCAATATCCATTCATGGCTGATTTCATCAAAGCAGGCTTTTATATCCGCTTCAAATATCCATTGTGCCGAGACTTTCCTGCAAAGCATCAGAAAGCATTGCGCTATGGCATCGTTGCAGCCACGGCGGGGTCTGAATCCATAAGAGTTCGGATCAGCGGTGGTTTCTGCGAAAGGTTCAAGTGCCAATGCGTGTAGTGTTTGCATAGCTCTATCCTTCATGGTTGGGATGCTTAGCGGGCGTTTCTTTCCATTCTTTTTAGCAATGTAAACCCGTCGCAATGGTTTTGGAGAGTAATCTCTGGTTGTCAGCTTTTTGGCTTGATGAAGCTTAGTGTGTCCATCCTGCCATATTTCACCATCCACGCCGGCAGTCTTTCCGCCTTTGTTAGTGGTGACTCTGAAAACAGCCAGTAATTTTGCAAAAAATGATTTACTTAGAAGATACATCAGAGCCTTAGCTTTGCCCCATTGCTTCTTCTGAACAGCTTTAGCAATTCTGCGTTGTAGCCTGTTCACCTTCTGAATAACCTGACGCCATTGTATGGTTTCCCAGGTATTACATCGGGATGGGAGTGCACACGATGAAGTTCTGTTCTCGCTCATTTGCTTTCTTCCATAAGCAGGTTCTACAATGTATTTTGCCATAAAGTACCAGATGGAGGTGGGCCGATTTTCATCGGTGATCATGTTGCCAAAGCTCAATCACTATCCAACCCATTACAGGAAGGCATTCGCTTATTCCATCCTCTCTGTTCGATGATTCCCGATGCCTTACGGTTACGGTTTTAACCGCCTGCTGGCGGTGAGAACATCGAGCTTCCACGTTCCGCATAAATGACAGATTCTGTGAATTTAGGTTCATCCTGTCTGCCGGCTGATCTACATTCCCGTATGGTCTGCGTTAAACGACCATAGCCTGTCAGCCTACTATTTTGGTCTAAAGCGTATCATTCTCTTTTTCGCTTCTACGCTCTGTCGGCAGTTACGGACATTCAAATGTTTTAACCATGTTCACTCATCCAAGCCCTAAATCGGCATTGAGACTCCGAAGACCATCCACCTCGCGGTTTCCTGCCCTGCTATGGGGTATGCAACCCAGCATTTGGTACTGTTTCTTAGGGGCTTCACCCGATAATGGCTGCACCATACATCAGATGCCCTAATAGGATACTACTGGAGAAACAGTAGGTTTTATCAATCTTTAATTTATGATTGTAAAACAATCATTTATGCGACCTCGTGTCGCAATAACGTTCTTCTTTATAAGATGGATTACCGGCATGAAAACGGGCGTTTAAAACCGGATCTTCCAAAGCGAGCAAGGTCTCAATATCCTCATCCAAACCTTCCAGTTTACGCAGGTAGGTGCGCACCGTATTGATACCAATACACAAGATTCCGGCTATTTTCTTCTTGCCGTGTCCCTGCTGACGCAGGCGTAATAATTGTTTAATCTGACTCATCGTTTTTGGTTTTCCAGCCATCTTGTTCTGATTTAAAGGTTTTTCACCTTCAAATCAACCAAATATCATGAGTATAACCTACTTAATAGGGGTCTGTATGCTCCGGCGACGCAATGAAAATCCCTGTTCCGAGTATGATTTTGACTCCTGATAAGGGCATCAAATTAAACTTCAAATGGGGTTCGCATGCTCCGGCGGAAGCAACAAAGGTTACTATCCTGGGGTCTGCATGCTCCGGCGACGGATCGTACAGACGTTTAAGTGGGGTCTCTATCTGCCGGATTGGCAGAAATCAAGAGACGCAAATTTGGCCCTGTGATTTCCGGTTTTGGAGGGGTCTGTATGCTCCGGTGTATACAACGCCTGCGTCAGCAGGGACACGGCAAGAAGAAAATAGCCGGAATCTTGTGTATTGGTATCAATACGGTGCGCACCTACCTGCGTAAACTGGAAGGTTTGGATGAGGATATTGAGACCTTGCTCGCTTTGGAAGATCCGGTTTTAAACGCCCGTTTTCATGCCGGTAATCCATCTTATAAAGAAGAACGTTATGGGCAGTTGAAAGATGACCTTGGGCACTACCACAAAGAGCTCAGTCGCAAGGGAGTCACCAAACAGCTTTTGTGGGAAGAATACCGGGAAGCACATCCACAAGGCTATAGCCACTCCCAGTTTTGCCACCATTTATACCAATACTCCAAGGCAAGCAAGCCCACATTGCCCCTGACACACATCGCCGGGGACAAGCTACTGATTGATTATGCAGGAGACACGATAGCTTACATCGACCCCAACACCGGTGAAGTCATCGACTGCCAGGTCTTTGTGGCCAGTTTGGCTTACTCTGATTATTGTTTCGCCATGGCGGTGAGGAGTCAAAGCGTGAATGACTTTATTTATGCCCTTTCGTGCTGCTTAAATGCCCTTGGCGGAGTGCCCAAAGCATTGGTGCCGGACAACCTGAAAGCGGCCGTCATAAAGCCTGATTTATACGAGCCCCGCATTAACCAGGCCCTCGAAGATTTTGCCAACCATTATAACACAACGGTGGTGCCGGCCCGCGTGCGCCGTCCACAGGACAAGGGGGGTGTGGAAAAACAGGTGAATATCATTTACAGCCGTATTTATGCCCGTTTGCGTAAGCGTCAGTTCTTTAGTATTCAGGAGCTGAATAAGGCCATTGCTGAAAAAGTGAAACTACATAACCAGACCCGCAAGCAAAAACTGGATTACTGCCGGGAAGAGAAGTTCCTTGCTGAAGAAAAACACCTTCTGGCGCCTCTTCCTTTACAAGCCTATGAGATGAAGCAATACCGGGCGTATAAGGCAAGTGTTAATAATCACATCTATCTGGGGCAGGATGGCCATTACTACAGCATTCCCAATACACTGATCGGACAGCAGGTAAAGGTGGTATACACACGGTCAAAAGTATCCATCTACCATAACGGACAATGCGTTGCCATGCATGCCCGCTCTTACAGCCGGGGGTGCTATACCACTGTTAAAGAACACCTCTGTTCGGCACACCAGCACTACATCAGCCGCAGTCCTGATTATTATCTGGACAAGGCCGCGAAGAAGTCAGCAACATTGCGACAACTCTTTGTTCTGCTGTTCCAGCAGAATCGCTACCCTGAGCAGCAGTACCGGACGTGTGATGGGCTACTCAGGTTGCAGCGTAATAATGACGCTGATAAGTTTGACAAGGCCTGTCACGTAGCCATTGAGAACCAGTGTTACAACTATCGGTTCATTGAAAATATTCTTAAAAATAACATGGCAGAAACCCAGAAAAACAGTTCCCCGGAGTCATTGCCCCAACATCAGAACATCCGGGGGAAAGCTTATTTTGAGCAAACACAATTGAAAATTAATTTCTCATGAAACAGATTGAATCACAACTAACCGAATTGCGCCTGCAAGGCATGTGTCGCAGCTGGTCAGCCCTGCTGGAAACACGCAGGCATCATGAACTATCTTTCTCGGAAGGCCTGGAGCTACTCCTCCAGGCTGAACAGGAAGAGCGAAAGAACAAACGTTTTGATCGCTTAAGAAAGAATGCCGGCTTCCGGTATCAGGCCTCCATCGAGGAGCTCTATACCGATGCGGCAAGAGGACTGGACAAGGAACTGGTCACTTCACTGGCTGCCGGGAATTATATCACCAAGGGAGAATCTGTCTTGATTACAGGAGCATCCGGATGCGGCAAGAGTTTCTTTGCGTCGGCATTGGGACACCAGGCCTGTGCACAGGGCTACAAGGTGGCCTATTTCAATGTGCAAAAGCTGATGCTAAAAACCAAAATGGCACGGCTGGAAGGCTCTATCACCCGACTATTTGATAAACTGGCTAAGACAGATGTTATTATAATGGACGACTTCGGACTGACCTACCTGGAGCAGCAACAACGCATGGATCTGTTAGAAATTATTGAAGACCGCCATGGGAAAAAGCCTGTTATCATAGCCAGTCAACTGCCAGTCGCCAACTGGTACGACGTAATTGGAGAAGAGACCATTGCCGATGCCATACTGGATCGCTTAGTGCATACTTCACACCGGGCTGAGCTAAGAGGTGAAAGTTTAAGAAAAAAACGGTAATATTGTCAGTCCATCACGTTCTTTGACCATTTTCATGAGGGGGGTCCATATCACCAGTGAGGTGGGGTCTGTATCACCGGAGTATACAATTCATCAATCCAACCCTGAATCTGATCGTATACAACCTGAGGGTTATCTAAGCAGTTCTCATAAACGTAATCACGCTTAAATGTGCCATTAAATGCTTCACACATACCATTGGACTGGGGTGAATACGTGGGTGTGTTACAGTTTATAATATTCCATTTCTCTAGTTGGTTGATTAGCTTTTTTTCGATGTATTCCGGGCCATTATCATGAAGGAATTCAAGTTGATTGGTTTCTACCACAAAGTTTTCACCCAAGCGCTTGAATAGAGCATCCTGCAACATCAACTCGATATCACAGGCTTGAATGTGCTTTCCTGCGTACCATGAAACGATGGATCTATCGCAGCAGTCAATAACTGGGGTGTTGATTATTTAACTTTATCCTTACTAATAATTCATCCTAGTTTTGAGTTTTTATATTATCTTTGAAGGCAGATAATCATTACTGCAATATTTTGAGCGAAATACGTTTACAGGAATTAAAATTCTTCAAGTCAAGCCGTGATTCTTGGAAGCAAAAGCACAGAGAAAAACAGGCTGTAATAAAGCAATTAAAGATTAAAATCCGGGATCTAATTAAAAGTAGAAATTTCTGGAAGGAGAAAGCTAAAAAGCTGGAGCTTGAATTAAAAAAACAAAAAGAAGTAGCTTTTGCCGGAGAAATGCAGGGTTACTCTGACAAACCTACTCATACTATTCTTTTTAATAAGGGAACATGTAATAGCCCCAAGCATTTTAGTTACTGCAGCGATTTTATCAATTTTTGTGCTCAGCTATTTCTTGATGGCAATACGTCGTATCGAAGCTGTGCAAAAATTTGTTCAATACTTGCTAACTTTTATAATGCACCTGCACCTCACTATTCTACTATTCGACAATGGGTGTTGCGTTTAGGGTATTACACGTTGCATGAGCCGAAAGAAAAGCGTAATGATTGGGTTTATATAGTGGATTATACCATAACTACAGGGAAAAATAAATGTTTGGCAATATTAGGAGTATCATTAAAAGATTTACGAAAAAATGGTTTCAATCTTAAGATGAAAGATGTTGCCTTGCTGAATCTAACAGTGACTCCAAGGGCAACATGGGAGGTTACTTATAATGCTTTGGTTGAGACAGTAAAACTAACAGGTATTCCCAAAGAAATAATTTCAGATCACGGAGCCGATGTTAAGAAAGGAATTGAAGAGTTCTGCGCTCTGCATAAAAAAATCACTTACATTTACGATGTCAGCCATCTGTCCGCATGCTGCTTGAAGTCGATATTGTCCACTGACACTAAATGGGATAGTTTTTTAAAGCGACTATCCCGTTGTAAACATCAAACCAAACAAACACTACTCTCATTTCTTAGTCCTCCAAGCCAAAGGGCCAAAGCAAGATATATGAATGCAGAACAAATGATTGGATGGTTTGAAAAAATACTTCAATATCAAGAGCGAGGAAACTTTCTTCTTATAGCTGAATCCATTGTTGAAAAACGATTACAATCTCCAAATGCCAATTTGAGTAATTACATTGATGAGGAACTCGTTCAAGAGGCAAAAGAAATGTTTGAGGAGAAATTCAATTGGATACAAGAGTATAGCGATGATATAATCGACTATAAACAGTATCTGACAGTGATTAAAACAATAAAGAAAAAAATCATAACAGAGGGATTGTCCAGGAAAACAATTGGTGGTATAAAAAAAGATATCTCGATAATCAATCTCAACAAGAAGGGATTAGATTTTAGCGATACACTTATGAAGAGATTGTCTGACAACATCCCTAAAAATGCAAAATATAAAGAAGCTTACCTTGGGGTATCCGACATTATAGAAAGCTTGTTTGGAAAATACAAATATTACTGCTCGGAAAGTGCTTTAATGGGCATTACCCAATCAATATTGATAATATCAGCAGCGACACTGCAGATTGACCACTCTTGCATCAATAAAGCTATGGAGAGCAATACATTTATGGATATCCATAATTGGTCAAAGAAAACGATTGGTGAATCTGACTTTTCAAAAAGATGTAAGGCTTTTAAACGGAAAGAAAACCTAAAAGTCGCATGAATAATATTTTAAAATCTGTCAAAATAATCAACACCCCAGTCAATAACTACAGCCACCCTTAACTTTTCGCCATTCCAGCATTTTATAGAGGTTATGTGAACTAGCTACGATTTAATCTGACAGTTAGGAATTAACTAAATTTGATTTGGACAACAAATTACTTGTTAACCCCTAAAACTGTCAGACATGAATACAGAAGCAAAATTAATCAAAACCAAACTAGGTTTATTGGAATTAGCCAAGCATTTAGGTAATGTCTCAAAGGCATGTAAGATTTTTGGCTACAGCAGGGATAGTTTCTACCGGTTTAAAGAATTATACGAAGAAGGCGGTGAATTAGCCCTGGCCGAAGTGTGCCGGATGAAACCCAATGTAAAAAATCGGATGGATCCGGTTATTGAAACAGCTATTGTTGAACTGGCTATTGAGAACCCTGCTTTAGGTCAGGTAAGGGTATCCAATGAGCTAAAAAAGATTGGTCATATTGTTTCCCAGGCAGGAGTCAGATGTGTTTGGATTCGCCACAATTTGGAAACATTTCAAAAGCGTTTGAAAGCTCTGGAGGAAAAAGTGGCAAAGGAACACCTCATACTAACAGAATCACAACTACAGGCGCTGGAGAAAGCTAAGGAAGAGAAGCAAGCACATGGGGAAATTGAAACCTATCACCCGGGATATCTTGGTTCTCAGGACACCTATTATGTGGGTACTATAAAAGGTGTTGGCAGGATCTATCAACAAACCTTTATTGATACCTATGCCAAGGTAGCTCATGTGAAAATCTATGATCGTAAAAACGCACTGGTGGCTGCAGACATACTCAATGACCGGGTGATTCCATTTTACGATGAGTATAACATACCGTTACTTCGGATTTTAACGGATCGTGGTACAGAATACTGTGGGGCCAGAGAGCATCACGAGTATCAGCTATATTTAGCGCTGGAGGATATTGATCATACCAGAACAAAAGCCAGACATCCGCAAACCAATGGAATATGTGAACGCTTTCATAAAACAATACAGAATGAGTTTTATGCCATAGCTTTTCGAAAGAAGATCTATAACACATTGGAGGAGCTACAAACCGATATTGACCTCTGGATCAACGAGTATAATAATGTAAGAACGCATTCCGGCAAGAACTGCAACGGCAGAACGCCAATGCAAACATTTTTAGAGGATTTGCATCTGACAAAGGAGAAGATGCTGGACACTCACTATCAAAATGTTGTATCTTTACAGGTGTCAGGTGAAGCGGAAGCAGGCCCTGCTGAGAAGCAACCTGCCAGGAATAACCCGACTGACTGGGATGGTCAATGGGACTTGCAAAACAGGAAGTCCCTTTCCGGAGATTCATCCCATGAAAAGATGCCTTAAAAAATCTCCAATTGTCAGATCAAGTCTTAGCTACTACAGGTTATGTCGCTCGCCCATCTGGTATTGGGTTTTGATACCTGAATAACACCTGTATGGGGGCGCGTAACACCTCGTTTTCGATTTTGTTTAATCAGTAAGCCTGCTTCTTTCATATACCTATTAAGCATGTACTTAGTGATTTCCAAACCATAGTCCCGCTTTAATATTGCACGCACCCTTGGAACGCCATAGGTGGCTTTTTTGCCGGTTATTTTTTTAATATATCCTTGCGTCTGTTCGTCAATGCTTTTACGTTTCGGACTCGTCCGCTTTGGGTATGGTACTGGCTTATAATAAATGCTTGATTTGGCAATCCCTAATGCTTTTATTGTACGATTAATGCTCACTTTGAACTCCCTGGATAACGCTTCAACTTCTTGTTTCGTTGTTGATCCATCTCTAACTTTTTTTTTAAGATCTTGATGTCTAACGTGGATTCGCCTAAGGCTTTCTTAAGTTCGTCATTCTCTCTTCTCAACATCTCCAATTCAGTCTTTGAATGAAGATCTCCATCATTTTTTATTCCCATTACCGCACCTGTTTTTGCATCTGTTCGCCATTTGTATAGTTGGCTTGCTATTAAACCATATCTTCTGCAGAACTCTGGGCAAGATAGGCCGGATGTCTCCCAGCTGTCAACTATGCAGGCCTTTTGTTCAGAACTAAGCATCTTTCTGCCATTCGATGACAATCTAGCATTTTTAATGATTTCTTCTACCATTTTGTTTCACTTTTCATGTGCTACAAAGTGGTCCAGGTTTTAAAGCGGTTAAAAACATAGAAACTATCCCTGCTGTAGCCAAAAATCTTACATGCCTTTGAGACATTACCTAAATGCTTGGCTAATTCCAATAAACCTAGTTTGGTTTTGATTAATTTTGCTTCTGTATTCATGTCTGACAGTTTTAGGGGTTAACAAGTAATTTGTTGTCCAAATCAAATTTAGTTAATTCCTAACTGTCAGATTAAATCGTAGCTAGTTCATTTTTATTTCATTAGTGTTTTAACTCTTGATTCGCATAAAATGAGAATGATTAGACTTATATTATTAGGATTATTTTTACTGATAACTCACCTTTCTGTTATTGGGCAAAACAAGATTTGGATTCTTGAGCATAAGATGAATAGTGAAACTAATAGACTGAATTATAGTGATTGCAATAGAATGATTATTGGTAGTCATGTAAGTGACTTATTGTATGATTATAATTATATCTATTTACATGACGTAGGGAAACTTGAGTGGAAAGGAGCATTTACACAACGAATTAACTACAAAAAATTGGCTGATACTACAGAACTTTATGACGATAACTGGAATAAACTGACCACTTGTACATATTCCGCTGAAAGCGGACACCTGTTCCGGAAATTAACGGACACTTTTCTCCAAATTATTTCGTGTATAAAACTAAAAAAAATTACGAGTTATTTTTCAAAATTTTTCTCATCGATTCACCACTTAATTGGATGCGATATGAACCATTGGTCAAACGGTCTAAAATGGCATCTGCAATCGTCGGTTCTGCGAAGCAGTCAAACCATGCTTTTACCGGCAATTGAGAAGTGATGATAGTTGAGTTTTTGCCATGCCTGTCATCAATTAAATCCAGTAGCATTGTACATTGTTTATTATCAATCTTCTTAAGTCCAAAGTCGTCAATGATAAGTAATCTTGCTTTTGATATGGATTCCATGAGCTTAAAGTAAGTACCGTCAGCCTTAGCAAACATCAGGCGATCCATCAGTTTATTGGCCGTGAAGTAGATTGTTTTGATCTCGTTTATGCAGGCCTGCATCCCTATGGCACAAGCCAGAAATGATTTACCTACACCTGTTGGTCCGGTGATTAACAGGTCTCTGGATTTAGTAATCCAGTCACAAGTCTGCAATCGTAATATGTTATTTTTATCCATTCCACGGGGCTGATGAAAGTCGATTTGCTCAAAGCTGGCTTGTTGCTTAAATCGTGCTTGTTTAATCAGGCGATTGAGCTTTTTGTTATACTTATCATCATGTTCTGCATCAACCAGGTGAGCAATGAGCTCGTCAGCAGTAAATTTCTCTTGCATGGCATTATCGGTTATTTCACGATAAGCCTTCTCAAAACCATGCAAACGCATGGCATTCAACTTTTCTAATGTGGCATTAATGTTCATGATCAATTTGTATTAGTTATAACTTTCTTTCCCTCTGATATTCTCATGTTCGGGTATTTCAAATAGGTCGAGCTCTTGATCGTTGGTTAAATTGAAGGTTTTGGTATCGAGGGTGTTTTTAATGAATTTATACTGGACACAGTTAAGATTCAGGGCCTTTTTACAGGCCTTTACATAGTCTTCCAGTTCATGTTTTTTAGCCAGACTTAATAATCCCATGCAGCTTTTATAAGCCTGTTCAGGATGCTTTCGGTTATCCAATATATGTGTAACGATTTGCTCTGCTTCAGGTGCTATTTTACGTGCCCATCGGATAAACCTGTCCGGTGACCATTCAGATACATATTGATGGTTAACCGGACGATGTTCATTCTTGGTTGTATAACCATATTGATGTCTGTTTCTGTGATGTGAAGCGATGCGCTTGTTATTGTAGTAGATGTCAACTAAGCGATTGGTGTAGGCGATCAGTACATTTTTTCCGGTGTACTGAAAAGGGACACTGTAGTAATGCTTATCCTCTTTTAGGTACAGATGGTGGTTGTAATGCACTTTAAGTTTGCAGAAGGTTTTAAGGTCATAAAGGGTTACAGGCAACGGTTTGAGTTGCTGTTTCTCTACGCTTTCAAACAAGTGCTCTCTGGAGTAATCACGTCCTTGAAAACACTTCTGATTAAAGGTTTCCAGCTTCTCCCAAAGGGCGTTATTAAGCTCTTCAATAGAGAAGAATACCTGATTACGCAATGGGGCATAAATCTGACGATAAGCATGGCGCACAAAGTTTTCGGCCAACGATTTATCCTGGGGATGAAGCGCCCTGGCAGGTAGTATAACAGTGCCGTAATGACTTGCAAAGTCGTTAAAGGTTTCGTTAATCTCCGGCTCGTATTTATTGGCCTTAATAACAGCAGACTTTAAACAATCGGGAACAATAGCCGCCGGTACCCCACCGAAGAAGCGCAATGCATTTTGGTTAACGGCTACCCAATCGGCTTTTTTTTGTGATGGTATCGCCTCGATATAGGACATCTGACTTGCACCAAGTACGGCAACAAATACTTCGTATTCAACCAACTCTCCTGTTTCAGGGTCGGTTACGGATAGCTTTGTACCGGCGAAGTCAACAAAGAGTTTGTCACCGGCTTTGTGGTCCATGCGCATGCTGACCTTTTTTTCCTTGCGCCATTGATGATAATGATGGCAAAACTGGCTATAAGCGTAGGGATCAGAGCTTGTTTCTTGATATTCATACCATAATAACTGCAGGGTAACGCCCGTTCGTTTAAGCTCTTTTTCAAAGTAGGAAAACTGCCCGGACAGATTCTTATACCGCGTGTTTTCTGTCTCTTTTTGCGTATTTATGACTTTTAACAATTCACTGTCGGTCATACCTTTGACGCAAGAATAATCCAGGCCACAGGATTTAAAGCCTGACAAGTATTGACTGGCTGCTGTTTTTCCAATGTCAATAATCTTTGCAGCTTGACGGGCACTGATGTTTTGTTCAAAATGTAAGCGTAATAATTCTCGTACTTTTCTCATTGTTATCCGTTTGTTGGCCATTGATTCTTGATTTAAAAATTAATGGCTTAAAAATGATGAGAAAAGTGTCCACATTAAAACGGAATGACTGTCCGCTTGCCACCGGAATGGGTGTCCGTGTTGCTCCGGAATACCTGTCCGCGTTAAAACGGAATGGGTGTCCGTTTTGATCCAGATTTTGCACTTGTTAATTGTGATTCGGATGAAGATGGGGGCTTCTCCGTTCTTAAGCAGTTTAGTCCTTTTAATAAAGAACAAAATCGTTGTGTTTTCTTGTCCACTCATAGTCATAAATTTTGATGTTAAAATTATTGCTATGAGTTCAATTTAAACCTTTCTGAAACTAAGAAATACAGGGCATTTGAGGGTAATTTGTCACCTTTTGAGGTGGACTAAAATTTAGAAATCTTAGTCCACCGAACATCCACCTCAAAATGTGCTTTTTTCTGCTTTTTGATGCATTCTTCTGCATACAAAAAATCCCCGTAAGTGTTTACTTACAGGGACTTGCTTTGATTTGCTCTTATAAGAAGCGGAGAGAGAGGGATTCGAACCCCCGGTACCTTGCAGTACAACGGTTTTCAAGACCGCCGCATTCGACCACTCTGCCATCTCTCCAGTATTATTTATATGACTAACAATTTTTGTTAGCGGCTGCAAATATATATATATCTTTTATCATTATAGACATATTTTTTCAATAAAATAAAGGGAAATGGAAAAAAAACAAACACCAACGGTTCTTCGAAAATAATCGCTCTATTTTTTATTATTTTTTAACATCCAAATTTGGTAAGCACCGGAAATACTCTATATTTGTCATGGAAAGTTTAAGAATTTAGTATTTAACCCTAAAATTAAGGATTATTATGAACAAGGCTCAATTAATTGATGCAATTGCTGGTGAAGCAGGTTTAACTAAAGCTGATGCAAAAAAAGCATTAGATGCTTTCATTAAAGTAACTGGTGATTCATTAAAAGCTGGGGATCGTGTTGCATTAGTTGGATTTGGTTCTTTTGGTGTATCTGAAAGAAGCGCTCGTACCGGAAGAAACCCTCAAACTGGTAAAGAAATTCAAATCGCAGCTAAAAAAGTTGTTAAATTTAAAGCTGGTAGCGAATTAAGCGACGCTGTTAACTAATTAACAAAGCAACCAAAAAAATATTCAGAGAGTACTTCGCGTGCTCTCTTTTTTTATGTTTAGGCAGGTACTTACTTTATTCCTAATTATAAAATCTGATTCAGTTGTAGGATAGTGTAATGAAAGAATTAAACTGTTTTTTAGAGCGCTTTATGACTGATGAGCGGCGCGAACAAATGACGAGAATACTGGCTCATCGTACAAAATATCTCACAGTTGTTTTAGAGGATATCTTTCAACCACAAAATGCAAGTGCTGTTTTACGTACTTGTGATTGTTTTGGAATTCAGGATGTTCATATAATTGAGAATAGAAATGAATTCAATATAAATCCAGAGGTAGTGATGGGATCAACCAAGTGGCTTTCTCTGCACCGCTACAATCAACAGCAAAATAATACGCGCGAAGCATTGCGGAAATTAAAACAACAAGGCTATCGCATAGTGGCTACCACGCCTCATAAAAATGATGTTGATTTAGAAAGTCTGAATTTAAATGCCGGAAAGTTAGCCCTTGTATTTGGAACTGAATTAACAGGTATTTCAGATGTAGCTTGTGATGAAGCAGATGAGTTTATGAAAATTCCCATGTTTGGTTTTACGGAGAGTTTCAATATATCTGTTTCAGCGGCGATTGCGATACATCATTTAAAGCACAAGTTACATCAAAGCTCGATTAATTGGCAGTTATCTGAAAATGATCGGGAACAAGTATATCTTCACTGGTTAAAACGATCCATTAAAAAATGTGATTTGTTGATTGAAAAATTTCATAGTGACATATAAACACAGATATAGTTGCTTTTTTTTCAAGGATTGAACCATTAATGATGATATTTTTTTAAATTTGGAAAAAATACATTCATATGAATTGCATAATAATCGATGATGACAAGCTTTCGACCAAAATTATTGAAGAGTTCGTGCAAAAAACGGACGATCTTAATTTAGGAGGAAGCTTTGACAATGCTGTAAGTGCAATTAATTTTTTGTCAAAACCAGACACTAATCCTGTTCATCTAATTTTTCTTGATATTGAAATGCCGGAAATGAGCGGTATCGATTTTCTGAAATCATTGGATGAGTTGCCGCAGATCATTGTATATTCTTCGCAAGAAAAATACGCATTTGAAACCTATGAATATGACGTAACCGACTATTTGCTCAAGCCGGTTCAATACGGGCGTTTTATTAAGGCGGTGAATCGGGCACGGGAGCGTTTTGATACAAAAGATACAGTCGTAAGAGAAAGCACTGAAATTTTTATAAAGAATAATAGTTCACTGGTTCGGGTAAAATATGATGATATTCTTTGGATTGAAGCTCTGGAGAATTATGTAGTACTCAATACGTTTAAAGACAAGTACACCATACATTTTACCATGAAAGCCATTTCTGAGCGAATGCCGGCAGAACATTTTATTCGGGTTCATCGCTCATTTATAGTTAATTTGAGTAAAATAAAGGTCATCGAGGATAATTCGGTAGTGATTCGTTATGAGGGCGGATCAAAAATTATACCGATTGGAAAATCCTATAAAGACAAATTAATGGATGATATTAATTTGATCACTAAATAAAAAAAAGCCGTCTCTCGACGGCTTTTTTTATGTTGCCATTTGAGAAAATACTTCCTGCGCATATATATCATCCTTTAGCATGCGAATGATCAGGAAGTGTTCACCAACTATTTTTCCTCTAATTTCGTATTTGGCATCTTCACGAATCGTAAAATCTAAGAATTTAATTGATGGATTCATCTTTTTCAATTCTACAACCAGCATTGTTGCTTTCGTGTTTGACCATTTCAATAACCAGCACTCATCCATTCGAAAAAAATCGAAATAGGGAAGCCATTTTGAGGCTCTGTTTTCAATACCCAGATGACCGCATAAATACAATGCTTCGGAAGGATTATGCCGAGTAACATAGGATGGAAGAGTAACGGTCTGAATAGAATCTTGGCGGGAAATAAATTCGTCCAACAGTTTTTGGGAGGCATCTTGCGCACTTTGACTGCCATTACCATTGATAAAGGATAAATAGTAATGTCCAACGACCGCTTGCAACTGATATGGGTTGTGACATGTATATATGCCTGAATTATTAGTGGTTGATTGGCATTTATGAACGTTAACGCCATAAATACCATACGCGCATAAGCCATCTTCCATACTAAAGTATTCCAATGTTAGCGTATTCTCATCAACTTCCACTTCTTTAACGGTTAGTTCCCGAAATCCATACTCATGGTATAACTCTGAACCACCATTCATGTAACCATATAAAGCACCAGCATCATAGGTGTCTGATGAAATCAATTTGATGTGCTGTGAAACGCAAAGAAAACCAGCATTAATAATGAAAAGAACTACAAAAAATGCTCTCATGAATACTAGATAGTAATGGTTTTTAAATTAATCTTTTCAATATCTCCAACTCCCAATTGCAGGTCTTGAGCCATGACAATATATTTACGGTAACGTGGATTGTCTTCTTCCTGAACACCTTCTTCAATACGTTTATTGACAACGATGTCATGTCCGATTCGATCAATGGCAACAGGGTCGCTGCCAACCATTAATGTATTGTAATTGCAAATGAATTGCGGGTTCGCACCGGGGCCACCGTTATAACAGCCAATCAATCCATCGACTACATTAAGTACTACTTTATCCCGAATGGGAGGGAAGGCACATACTTGCGCACACGTCTCACTCCAGAGTTTCTGGTGAAGGCGTCCTGTGTTACTAATGGAACCATATGCTAAGTTTTTCAAACACAGAGTTGCAGTAGCACCGGCATTCTTAAGAATTGGTACATTAATGATTTTATCGACTTGTTGGGTACAGATTTTCGTAAAGTAGGAATTTTTACCGCCATTCACCATATATGGCATGGTCGCCTCGTCATATTCACCTTCCACATCTGCAAAATAAAACCATTCTTTATCAATCATCTTTTCTCCGTAGAGAATCCCTTCGGCATCATGAAATCCACCGTCTTTATCTTGCTGTTCGGTACCTTCAATGGCAATGCCAGGGTAATTCTCCTGGTCAAAGCCGGTATCGTGCAATTGCATTAAGCGACGATCCCAAATAACCAAGTTTGTACGAGGAATACCAGCTGTTTCCAATTGCTTTACTATGGATTTAACAACGGCATGACTTGTCGTTAACAGTTTTCCCGCTACCGGGTTAACCTTTAATCCAATGCGGTCATTGGGGCCAACGAATTGTAACCAGGCCTCATTGATAGTATCGGTTCCGGTTAATTCCAACATAGCTTTCTCGAGCATTTGATAGGCCGCTTCTTCATTGGGTTGGTTGTCAATAACACAATTAGAATGATTTACTTGTACCACCTGACCCGGATATTTTCCTGGAAGCGATTGCGCTGTTCTGGGATACTTTAGGGCCTCCGCAATATTAGTTGCCGGTTTATCATCGGTTTGAGGTTGAAAAGGCGCGGCAATCAATGATTGATGACTGGCTACAATGCCTGCACCTGCTACTGATGCCATTTTAAAGAATGAACGTCGATTAAGGTTTGATTGACTCATTTTATTTGGGTTTAGTTGTGTATGGCAATATAATTAAAAAGTGCATAAATTACATTATTCAATCAATCTCTTAATCAAATAATCGTCCTTGTGTGGGCAGCGAACGAACGGATTCAATGGCTTCCTTTTCACCTAAATACCACAGATAGCCTTCAATGTTTTTATAGCCCATTTGGCTGAGTAGCCCCATGTAGAGTCTGACCTGCTCATGGTGCTTTTCGTTGCGTAACTCCCCAAATTTATAATCCACCACAATGGTTTTAGAAGGATTAATGATCACCCGGTCGGGTCGATAAGAACCTGTTCGCAGTAATATGTTACCCTCATTTATTACTTGATTGGAGGCATCGAACCACTCCTTCACATTTGGACGGTTAATGATTTGATTCACAAATGCAGCGACTTCGTCTTTTTCTTTCGTTTTTAATTGACCATTTAAAACCAATTGATTAATGGCCGAATCCACATCATCTGCATATTTTATCAATTCAAACAAATGGTGCATTAACTTACCATGTTTGATGTGCTTCAGTGCCTCAGGTGAGCGCATGGCTTCACTTTCGGGATGAATCTTCACGCGTTCTCCCGGATCAGTCGTTCTGAAAAAAGTAATGTCGTGGGAGGGACCTGAATTATCATTTTCAGATGTAGATGGCACCACCTCCCCAAAGGTGTAACTGAGTTCATCATTATTCCAGCCATCGGCTAACTCATCAGTACGGTGTTTTTCACTCTCTGGCAGGTATTTGTATATCTGACTCAATAATTGAAATAACAGATGAGATACATTTTTGAGATGGCCGCTTTTAGCTGGTGTTTCACCTAATACAACGAGGCTTTCACGGGCCCTTGTAAAAGCCACATAAAGCAGATTCAGATTATCCACAAACTGATGCAAGCGTTCATTCAGATAGTCTTCTACAAAGGCGGTATGTAGCAATTGTTGACTGTAATTGACAGGGATCAGATCCAACTCATTAAAAGGAGCCGTTTGCGGATGACACCATATCATACTGGTATGGCCTTTCTCATCCAATGGCCAATTGCAATAGGGAATGATCACTGCTTTAAATTCCAGTCCTTTCGATTTATGGATAGTCATCACATTAATGGCATTCTGCCCTTCCGGAACGGATATAGATGTGGTTTGCCCTTTATCATCCCACCATTCAATAAAATCATGCATATTTACTGACTGGTTGGCGGAATAATCGCGAACAGCATCCAGCAATCCTTGCATGAATACAAACTGATGGCAGTATAAATCATCCGGTAAGGCCCGTACCAAGGCTTCGGTCATTTCAAAGAGCGGTTGACCTTTTAACTCCAATAATTGCTCTTTTAATTTTTGAAAAGCATCTGTGGTATCCGTTTCCAGTAAGGGAGAAGTGTTGCAAACAGAGGCATTGAATAACGATGCATCGCCATAAAACTGAGCATACAATTTCACATAGGTTTTGTGAACTTCATTTTCCGGATCCTGAATGAACTTGATTTGTTGTAACACCAGGTTAACTGCCGGGGAGTTACCCAGAAGCAATGTCTCGTTGGAAATAACCGGATGTTTTTGACCGTTTGATGAATAGATGCCGGATAATAAAGCCTCGGTGATTTGTTGGCCTTCCGATTTACGCCGCACCAACACGCATATGTCCTGATAGGCATAGCCGGAGGCTAGCAATTTCTCGATCTGAAGAACAGCTTCAGCCGTTGCATTGGCCATAAATTCAGCCTTGTTATCACCTTCCAGCAATCCCACATGCACATATCCACCGGTGCCCAACGATTTACCGGCCACATTTTGTACGGTATCACTATAGGCATTTACAATGCGTGATCGGAGACCTTCGGGAATGGCTTGTGCCGGATTGTTCGCTTCAGATGATCCGATAAATTCAGTTTGTAGCGCCGCGGCGGCTCCTTTAAAGACCACATTGTTAAAGGTGATTACATTTTCGAAGCTGCGCCAGTTGGTATCCAATGTGCGGTCGTCAGTTCCATAAAGAGTGAAATCACGATGGACTTGCTCGCTCAGTAGTTTCCAATCGGAATTTCGCCACCGGTAAATGGATTGTTTCACATCACCTACCAATAATGCCGTGTTGTTCTCACTGATACTATTTAAAATCAGTGGTCTGAAATTATCCCATTGAAGTTTAGACGTATCCTGAAACTCATCAATCATATAATGATTATAGCGACTTCCTATTTTCTCATAAATGAAAGGGGCTTCATTCTCATCGATGATGCGATACAACAAACGGTTGGCATCGGCCAACAGAAACAGGTTTTCTTTTAAGGCAATCTCTCTTACCTTAAGCGCAATGTCAGTGGTAATTCCTAGCGCATTCAGATTTCCAAGGATTGATTTTGCCGTATAATAGTTCGTCTTCTCGTTGGTGTAGAGGGTTGTCAGATTGACTAACACGGCATTTAGGCCATCACTGTAGCAGGTTAATACCATTGCTTTTTCCGATTCGGTATAATCCTTGCGGAGACATTCGTCCGGATTATCAATCAATGCCGCTAGTGCCATTACTTCATGGATATCTGCACTTTTCTGGATGTTTTTAAGTTTCTCCAACTTCTTAAGGGGAGACCGGCTTTTTCCTTTCAGTATTTCCCAGGACACATGGTGTTTCTGCATGAGTTCCAGACCCCGTTGGGCTTCCCTTTGAAGGGTTTCTTCAAACTCATTCACCATCTTAAAGAGTTTAAGCCGGTATTTCTCCAGCAGTTTTTTATCCTTTAGCTTCTCCAACACTTCGGGGCGTAAACTTTGGAACTCCTCTTTAAACACTTCGCGCCCTAGAGAGGTTAATTCATTCACAATGTTCCAGTCGCGCCCCTCCTCTATTTTGGATAGGGTGTGCTTGATGAGCCATTCCTTTAATTCTTCATTCCCTCGCAGTTCAATTTCCCGCATCAAATCATCAACCGCCCGGTTGAGCACGCGATCCGTATCTAATTCCACCTTAAAACCGGCGGGTAGACCAGCTTCGAAGGCAAACGCCCGAATGACTTTTTGAAAGAAACTATCAATGGTGTTGATGGAAAACTTGGAAAAGTCGTTGAGGATATTAATTAGTAGCGCTTTTGCCAGCTTTCGAATCTCGGTTTCCTTCTTTCCGGTCCATTGCATCAACTCCTCAAGAAAATCGGGCTTGGGGGCTATGGCTAAGGCATGCAGGTTCTCTAAAATTCTGTTTTTCATTTCCCCTGTCGCCTTATTGGTAAAGGTGACGGCTAATATGGCTTTATAGCTTTGGGGATCTTGAAATAAGAGCTTGATGAATTCGCCGGATAAAGTATAGGTTTTGCCGGAACCGGCCGAAGCACGGTATATTTTAAGTTGAGACATGCCTGTGATTTTTCTCAAAAATAGAGAAACCATTCGCAATTATGAAAAGGCTGTCATGAAAAAAGCCAAATCATCAACTGGTAAGATGACCTGGCCTTTTCATTCAAGACTCTGATGCAATATTTTTAATTGTATATTTCCTTTTCACCCAGATACCCTTCTGAGATAACAGTCATTTTAATGTTTTGACGATTGACTACCTGAGCTTGTAACAAAATGGCCGGTACCAGACGTTTGCCATTATTGACGGTAATGTTCATATTCGAAGGCGCTTCCCCATTGGCAATTTTTATAGCTGCATTGGCAGCTGCATAAGCCAGCGATTCAATAGGCTTGTAGATGGTAATGGTCTGATCACCGGACACAATGTTTCGTACCGCCTGGATATCGGCATCCTGACCAGCCACCAACACTAAACCTTCTTTTTTATATTCTTTTAAGGCCATGATAGCACCCGAAGCCAGTGCATCATTACCACAAATAACGGCATCGATATCCGGATTTTTTTTCATGTAGGCTGTGAGTATCTGATAGGCTTCATCGGGCAACCAATAACGCGAAAACTCATCCAGCACAATTTCAATGTCACCTCTCTCAATAAAGGGCTGAAGAACATTTAACCAACCCAAATGAAGTAGGAACGCGTTGTTATCGGTGGTGGCCCCACCAATCAGCGCATATTTCCCCTGAGGTTTAATCTTAGTCAGGTAATCGGCCTGCAACTCGCCAATATTGATATTATCCGTGGCAATATAATAATCGAGCATACAATCTTTAATCAACCGGTCATAAGAAATAACAGGAATGTAATTGCGGTGCGCAAGGCGTACTATTTCACCAGCTTTTTCCAGGTCTACAGGGATGATTACTAACACTTCGATGCCTTCATCAATGAGTTTTTGAGCTTGTTTGAGTTGAAGGTCTGCATCTGACTCGGCCACTTCAACAAATGGGATACCTCCCAGGTCGTGCACTTTTTCCTCAAATAGCGCCTTATCTTTCTTCCACCTTTCAATGGTTAATGTATCCATGAGAAACCCCACTTTAGGTTTCTGTTGACATCCTACAAGAAGAAGAACAGTCATCAACCATACAAGATATTTTACTCTTTTTCTCATAATATAAGCGTTTTGGATCTATAAATTTCAATTAATTTACAAAAAGGCTTCGGTAATGTAAAGAGGCATTTTAAATTTGTGACAGAAATATTAAAAAAAGTAATATGAAAGTTTCCGGAACGCATTATAAAACAGTCTGGTTTGACGCTGACAGAAATACCGTGTGTATGATTGATCAAACCAAGCTGCCTTTTTCCTTTGAGATTATTGAACTAAAACATCATCTTGATACAGCAAAAGCCATTAAAAATATGTTGGTTAGGGGAGCCGGGGCTATTGGTGCAACAGCTGGTTTTGCCATGGCTCAAGCCTTTGTGGAGGCAGTCGATTCTGGGGATGCAAACTATGTAGACACGGCTCGAAAAACCATTGAAGCCACAAGGCCAACGGCCGTCAATCTGTTTTACGCCACCAATAAAGTTTATCAAAGTGGGCAGGAATCTGTTGCCAAAGCCATTGAGATGGCTTTTCAGGTAGCCGCCGATGATGAATCAGACAGCCAAAGGATAGGGGAGTTTGGCAATGAACTACTTGCCGATAAATGCCGCGTGTTGACCCATTGCAATGCAGGCTGGCTCGCATTTGTCGACTATGGAACCGCCCTTTCACCCATTTACAAGGCCGATGAAGCCGGCAAAGATCCTTTTGTGTTTGTAGATGAAACCCGGCCGCGTGGACAAGGCGCCCGCTTAACGGCCTGGGAATTGCAACAGGCCGGCATTCGCCACAAAATAATTGCCGATAATGCCGCCGCCTTCTACATGCAAAAAGGGGAGATAGACATTGTAATTACCGGTGCCGACCGCATTGCAGCCAATGGCGACACTGCTAACAAAATTGGAACACTTGAAAAAGCGATCCTGGCCAGGGAGTTTGGCATTCCCTTTTACATTGCTGCGCCCTTTAGTACCATTGATTTTGAGAGTACTTCAGGGGATGTGTTTAACATTGAAGAGCGCTCAGACGAGGAATTGTTATACCATGAAGGACCTGATGAAGCCGGCGTGATCCGCAAAATACGCATGGCCTCACCGGATTCAGCAGGTTTAAATCCGGCTTTTGATGTAACACCGGCGAAATACATTGCGGGAATTATTACGGAAAAGGGCATTATTAAGCCTGAGGATTTGTGGAAGCATCAGTAGACTTACAGTAGATAAAAAATAGGCCGAAAGTTTTTGAGAGCTTTCGGCTTCTGTTTTCTGATTCATTGTCGCACAAATACCCTCCTGTGCAGCCCAATGACTCCTCATTGCCACAAAATGACCTCCCTTTGCAGCACTATGACCCATTCTTTGCAACTCAATGAGCTGTCTTTGCACCCGCATCAGTACCCTTTGCAGTGAAATGAAGTAGGTTTGGCAGTGAAAAATGCAGTCATTGCAGTATCATTACCCCCCTTTGCACCCAAAGCAGTGCTTTAAGCAAGGCAAAAGGCCTGCCGGGGCAGACCTTCAGGAGTATTAACTTCTAAAAGTATACTGATAGCCATTACAAAGCGTTCCAAATAAGCACATCAACGGTGATCTTTGTAATATTGGATGTGGTATCCGACTTATACCAATCGAGTGCCGGAGGAACGAAAGAGTAACCTTCTTAATTAATTTTTATGAATCCGGAGGAGGACCTACAAGCCTTTATATAGCTTTTTGACTCCTTGAAATTAAGTAATGTTTACGCTTACAAATTCGAACAGACTTAGTATTATTAAAGATTAATTTCTTTATAAAGCCTTCAGCAGGCAGGCTATTCAAGTATATTCAATTTAATAGCCCTCTAAAAGCAGATTTATAAAGAAGCTTCAAAAGCCGTTAATGAAAGTTAAAATTAAGCTGGATTTAATAAATTAAGAAATACTTAATATCTTTGCAGTGCATGATCCAGGAGAGAGACCGGTTGAGAAACAATCTTTTGCAGTTGATCTCAAAAGTATTTGGAATCATGATGCAAAATTAAAGGGGATAAAAACAATTAAATACAGCTTAATGAACAATCTTTTCGCAAAATGCAAGGCACAAAGGGTTAAATTACCCGCTGAGTTGGAGCAAATCTTAACTCAGAGTAAAGGTGTGACGGTATTCAACACAGTGGAGGAGCTGGCTGCTGCAGCAACTAATGGAACGGATAACATGGAGTTTCATGTAGAATATGATGTAGCTGGTAAAGGTGTCTATCGGGAAGTGACGGTACATCGCGTGAAAAACGGGATCTCGGCCAATTACGAGGATGCCTACATGCGTCGTCGCGATCCGGAAACCATGGTAATCGCTGATCAACTGCCAACGGATAAAGTGCGTTTCTCAGATCGTTTTGGATATGAATTCGATGTATTGAGAAATGAAACCTTTGAGTGGTTAAAATCTCAAGAGTTGGGCGTGTTCTTCTTCTTTGCCGGAAACAAAGGGATTGGTGCTGGTGGAATAGCCATCGTTCCCTCCAATGCGGCCTTTTTTGCGATGGGATTGGGCATGTTACAGCAAATGGTATCTCTGGATGATATGCCGGAAGGCTTTGACGTGAGCTCTGTAATTTATGTGGCTCCTCCATTCAGACACACCCATTTTGATGCGAAGCAAGTAGTGGTTCACAACCGTATAGAAGGCATGCATGAGCTGTTCTCCTATAATTTGTACCCTGGACCAAGCGCGAAAAAGGGACTTTACAGTGTTTTGTTGTCACAAGGCGAAAAAGAAGGTTGGATAACTGCTCACTGTAGTACCGTCCAGGTCGTTAGTCCCTATGATAATACCACCACGTTTATGCATGAAGGAGCTAGCGGTGGTGGAAAAAGTGAAATGTTACAACACATTGTTCGGGAAGAAGACGGGCGGATCCTGATTGGGGAGAATCTGGAAACCGGCGAACAGCGCTTCATCAATATACCGCGATTTTGCTCATTTAATCCGGTGACGGATGATATGGCGCTGTGTCACCCGTCCATTCAAAAGAAAAATGGCCGTCTACGCGTGTTGGATGCCGAGAATGCCTGGTTTATCCGCACCGACTCCATCAATCAATATGGGGATGATCCATTCCTGGAGAAGGCCACCATTCATCCGGACCGCCCATTGTTATTTCTGAACATTAAGACCGTACCGGGATCCACAGCCATGGTATGGGATCACATTGAAGATGCACCGGGTAAAAAATGTCCCAATCCAAGGGTAGTATTACCGCGTGATATTGTGAAAGGTGTCAAAGACAAACCGGTATCTGTTGATGTGCGTAGTTTTGGAGTGCGTACCCCGCCTTTTACGCCGGATGCACCATCCTACGGAATCATTGGATTATTCCATGTGTTGCCACCAGCATTGGCCTGGTTATGGCGTCTGGTTTCACCACGTGGACACGCCAATCCAAGCATTGTCAGTTCAGGTGGCATGGAATCGGAAGGAGTTGGTTCTTATTGGCCGTTTGCCGCTGGTGAGATGGTTCATCATGCCAACTTGCTGTTGGAGCAGATCATTAACACGCCAAAGGTAAAATATGTATTGGCACCCAACCAACACATCGGTGCCTGGAAAGTTGGTTTTAAACCTCAGTTATTAATGCGTGAGTACTTAACACGTCGGGGGAACGCACATTTGCGCGAAGATCAATACCAACCGGCCCGTTCTGCACTCTTGGGGTATGAAATGAACTATCTGACCATTGAAGGCGCAAAAATACCATCGCGCTTCCTTAAAACATATGTTCAGCCTGAAGTAGGTGAGAAAGGCTATGATGAAGGGCACCGTCAATTAAGTGAATTCTTCAAGCGCGAAGTGCAGAAATTCAACAAGCCAGACCTATCACCACTAGGGAAAAAAATTATTGAGGCTTGTTTGAATGACGCCAGCGTGGAGGAATACGCAGAATTGATTCAAATCAAACATCCTTATTAATATAAAATAGAAAACGGTAGGAAGAAAAGTACAGGTAATTCATAGATGTATCAAGGATCCTGAGTTACCGTACTTTTTACTGATTTGTTTTCAAAGTGAATGAACAACAATAGCAAATAATAGTTACCTGTTAGATTAAAATATCTTTTGAATTATGAGTAAAGTAGTCATTATCATGGGCTCAAAAGCGGACCTGGAGTGGTCTGGTCGCATTGCCCGTTCGGTGGAGTCATTCGGAGTTGCAGTTGAGATGCGCATTGCGTCCGCTCACAAAGTGCCGTTGGCTTGTTTAGAAGTGATTAAAGAAGCAGAGAAGGGAAATCCTGTTTTCATTACAGTAGCAGGACGTAGCAACGCTTTAAGTGCATTTGCCGATGCGCAAACGCATTGTCCCGTGATTGCCTGTCCACCTTATGGCGACAAATTTGCCGGTGCTGATTTGTATTCCAGTCTGCGCATGCCTTCAGGGGTGGCTCCTTTAGTGGTGTTAGATCCAGAAAATGCAGCCCTGGCCGCTGCTAAAATCATTGGCATGGCGAACCCTGCTGTTTTTGATAAAATTAAAGAAGCGCAGGAAACCAATCGTCAAACACTGATGGCTGACGACTTAAATCTGGTCAATACTAAATAACAGCCCATTCATGGTTTGTACAGGAAAAGATATGGCCCTGGCGGCCCAATACATCAGGGAAGGCAAATTAGTTGCCTTCCCTACTGAAACCGTTTACGGATTAGGCGCTGATGCCTTTAATGCATCCACTGTAGCACGTGTTTTTGAGGCCAAGGAAAGGCCCTCCTTCGATCCGCTCATCGTGCACATTGCCGGCATTGATCAACTGGATGAGCTGTTTCTGGCACCCATTGATGCACGCGTGTATCAATTAGCCGAAGCTTTTTGGCCGGGTCCTTTGACCATTGTCCATAACAAACAATCCCAGGTACCTGATTTGGTTACGTCCGGCTTATCAACGGTTGCCGTTCGCATGCCTTCACATCCCATGGCCTTGCAATTAATCCGTGAATCGGGTAAGGCAATTGCTGCTCCAAGTGCGAACCGTTTTGGCTGCTTAAGTCCTACAAGGGCTGAACATGTGTTAAAACAACTTAAAACCATTGATTACGTGCTCGATGGGGGTGCCACCACCATTGGTGTGGAATCAACGGTTGTTTCGGTGTCAGAGGCAGGGGTGAAAATACTGCGACATGGTGCGATTACACGCGAGGCCATCTCCAATGTGGTTGACGTGGTGGATGAAAAGGTAAAAGTGAATACCGAAGGCTTACCCGCACCGGGTATGATCAAAAGTCATTATTCACCCTTGAAACCACTCTATGTATTGAAGGAAGGGATTCCGGCCACATTACCTGCCGGTAGTGGCATCATTGTGAATGATGCGCGGGATATGCCTCGTTTTCCAGAAGTGAAAAGTCTGGCACTGTCGCAAAAGGGCGATTTAAATGAAATGGCTGTTCATCTGTTTGCAGCCCTCCATGCCATGGAAGATGATGACCAGGTGCGTGAAATTTACATTCAGCCGGTGGAAGAGAAAGGTATAGGGCGGGCAATCATGGACCGGTTGCGAAAAGCAGCATATAATTACCAAAAATAGATGATGTAACCTCCATAGACTATTAAAGCCCTGCTATTTCCAGAACCTAATAGCCGGGCCATTTTTTAGATATAACACCACAATTTATTAATGATATTTCTAGTTTTCCCAGTCACTGTAATGTTATTTTTGGGCGGAATCTATGCCTGGAGCATATTCATTCCGGGGCTTCAAACTGACTTTGGATTTAGTGCTTCTCAAACCCAATGGATATTTGGAAGTGTAATTGCTACTTTCACAACCTCCATGTTGGTTGCGGATAAATTGGTGCATCGCATCGGTTACAAGTATCTTTTGATGTTAACCGGGCTTTTATTTGGTGCCGGGTACCTGTTGGCTTCCTTGTCGGGTGGAAATTTTTGGTTGATATGGGCAGGTATTGGTATCATTAGTGGCGTTGCTACGGGGTTTGGTTATATGCTATCCTTAACGACAGCCGTGCAACGTTTGCCTGATAAAAAAGGATTGGTTACCGGGATTGTATCGGCAGGATTTGGCGGTGGCTCTATTGTTTTAACCATATGGGGCGAATGGCTTTTAAATGCCGGGTACAACGTACTTCAATTGTTTCTTTGGGTGGGTTTGATATATGGTGGTCTTATATTTATAATTGCCTTTATAATACCGGTTAAAGGCCATACTGCAAAAACAGCAGAGACGGTAAGCAGAATATCTGACCGCAAGCTACCACTTATGTTTTTGAGTATGTTGATGGGAACATTTGCCGGATTAATGGTAATTGGAAACATCAAACTAATGGGCGGAACAGCTTTCACCAGTAGTCAATTATCATGGGCCATTGTACTGTTTTCAGCAGCCAATTTTGGAGGACGTTTAGCTTGGGGGCTGATCAGTGACCGGGTGTCCAATGTCATTTTATTACCGGCGGCCTTATTGATTCAGGGAGTCGCCACTTATTGGCTGGGAAATAGTACTGTTACCATTCAACAGTTCTATATATTAGTAGTCCTTGTGGGCTTTGGATTTGCCTCCAATTTTGTATTGCTGGCCAAAGAAGTCGCTCATGTGTATGGGGTGCAAAATCTAGGCAGGTACTATCCGTTCATATTTTTGGGATATGGCTTAGCGGGTGTACTGGGGCCTGTTACAGGCGGTTATTTATTTGATCTGTATCATAATTTCACATTGGCATCAAACATCTCACTACTTATCAGTATTGCAGGTGGAGGTTTGTTTCTGATGGCAACCTTACCAGTGAAAAACAGGGTTTGTTCAAAAGTAGGATCATCTTAGTTTATTAAGACAAGAGGTACCAGTAGCTACCATTGTTTAGTATATTTATACCGAAAAGATAGTTTTGATAGATAGTATTGGATTTAATAAGGAAAAAGCAATATAAATGAAACGATTAGGCGAACGCATCAAGAAGAAACGTGAAATGCACAAATATCAACTCAATGAGTTGGCCAAGCGGGTGGGAGTCAGTGCCAGTGCCCTTTCGCAAATTGAAAATGCGAAGGCTTTTCCCTCCATTGTTACGTTGAAAAGCATTGCTGATAATCTGCATACCACCGTTGGTGAATTAATTGGTGAAAACGAAATGCTGTCTCACAATCCACTCATCACCGTTGATGAACGTAAATTTGTGAAAAAGAACAACAGTGGCAGTAAGTTATATTTACTTTCTCACCACGATTCCAATAAGCAGATGGAAACCTATCTGGTCCATTTTACTAATGCATCAGATGTGGAGGGATTTTTCTCACCCCATCCCGGACAGGTTTTTTGTTATGTGATTAGCGGGATCTTTCATTTTGTATTGGATGAAGAACAATATACTCTTCATGCTGGCGATAGTTTTTACTTCAATGCACAGGTGCCTAATCAGGTGAAGCTGGAGCAGGCTGAAGTTGGTGAATTACTTTGGGTGGAATCGCCACCGCCTGAGTTAATTTAATCCAGTAAGTTAAGTGTATATATAAAAGGCATAATATTTGTTGATTTTAAAATCTAAATCAAATCTTATGAAAACTTTTATTGCAGTTATTATTCTATCAACCTGGCCAATGATTAGTTTTTCTCAAATTGAAACTACTGGTGTTATTCATGGAACGGAATCGCACCACGAAACGCACGTGAGAATAGCGAAAGAACATCATGATAACCATGTGAAAATAGCCCGGGAACATCATGAAAGGCATCAGGAGATAGCTAAAAATCTTCATGAAAAGGCGCATGAAAATGCCCAAAACAACCTGACGAATAAAAAAGTTGAGAATAAAGAAAAGGTTTCGGCGAAAAAGAAGGCAGATAAGGAGAAGAAAAAAAAGAAATCCTTGAAAAAGGAAAGAAAGAGACAGAAACGCTCTATCAAGAAATAATTCATTGCTACATTTACTCCATCATGACTCGTGTTAATGATGGAGTTTTTTTATGAATGCAAAGGTCTATTCTGACCAGGGAATTAGTTATCGGGATGTCAATTGAAATTAATACCATCAGTACTCTTAAAAAGGAGTTGCAAAATCTACCGCGCGAAGTGCTTATTGAGCATTGCCTGCGGATGGCCAAGTATAAAAAGGATAACAAGGAACTTCTGAACTATTTGCTATTTGAATCGGATGATGAGCAGAACTATATTCAGCAAATTAAGCGGGAGATCGAAAAAGAGTTTACCACGATAAATACCACTACTTTTTACTACATCAAAAAAAGCATTCGACGCATTCATCGCATCATCACCAAATACATTCGCCACTCCGGTAAAAAAGAAACCGAAGTTGAATTATTGATATTTTTTTGTCAGCAAATGCGTTTCAGTGGAATTTCTTTTAAAGCGAGTAAGGTGATGGTGAATTTATATGAGCGTCAATTAAAGGCGATTCATAAGTCCCTCTCGGCTTTACATGCGGATATCCGCATCGATTATGAAAGTGAGCTGGAAGAAGTGGACCAACCTTTGCCCTGATTATTGACTTATCGGCGTATATTTGCAGCCAAAATAAAATGTAGTAATATGGGCGTTTTACGGACGATCAAAAGCGAATACGAGATCTATGAGAATCAGGCATTGGAATGTTTGGTGGCGATTCTAAGAGATGATTGCAAGAAAATTAAAACCTATCGCAAAAAGAATAAAGGTCAAAAGACCATGCCAAGTGAATTAATTGCAGGTTATAAGATGGTGCTTGACGAGGAGTTTGATTCGTTGAAGATAGACTTCTCCACCGAATTTCAGTTTGAGATCAGGGACTTGGTTAATGCTTAATTCAGTCAGCAGGTGACTAACTCAAATTTCGTATAGTCACCCGCTGGGTACCGTTTAAACTTTCCGCCGTTTAGCCCCGCGTAATGCTTCCGCAGTCAAGGGATCATCCGGCCACGAATGCTTCGAATACTTAATTCGCAATTCCTTCTTGACTTCAAAATACACGTTGTTCCAAAAGCTGCGTAAATCACTGGTCACCTGGATGGGTTTAAAGCCTGGGGATAACAAATGCAAAAGGACGGGAGTCCGCCCCCTATTTACAGTAGGTGTATCAGCCAATCCGAACATTTCCTGAAGGCGCACAGCCAACACCGGCTGATCACCATTGGCATGATAGTGAATGCTAATCTGTGATCCACTGGGTACTTCCATCCGTTTCGGGGCCAATTTTTCCAGTTCAGCTTGTTTATCCCAGTCCAAATGATGATGCAATACATCAACCAGCTTGATCTTCTTTAATTCATCCGGTTTTTTGATGCCGGCTAAATAGGGTGAAAGCCATTCTTCATTGGTCATGAGCAAGGCAGGAGTACTCACATCGGGCCACCCTTGCTCAGGCTGCCATTTACGCAGACTTAGTACTCTGTTTTGCCACTGCTGTACCTCTTTATCAAAATTCAATAAGGCCTCACCTTCCTTTTTTAGGGCCTCTGAAATTGCTTTCACCAGGTGCGATTCATCCGGATCGGGCAGGGGTTTGGATTGTAACACAATGCAGCCAATGCGTAAATCTTCGGAAGCAATAAGTCCACCACGCCGCGTGTCCCAGGTGATGACTTGCTGTGTTTTAACCAATGGGGCCAAATCCCGGGGATTAAGCGGTGAGGCCAGAAATATCTTACCCAGCCCATCACGGGCATTTAAATGCGCCACCGCCAACCACGATTCGTGGGCCAGGTTGTCGCGATGCCCGGCTGTGGCATAGCTGCCGTTGGATAATTGAAACTGGGCATTATTCCACGGCCGCGCATGGGCAATGCGTTCCGGATAAGCATGTACCAGTAACACGCCTGTTTCATACGGATCCACCTCACCATTATCGGCATCCATCTGAAAGAGTTTGCGATAGGAGGCGGCAATTTTCTCGATGCGTTTGAATTTCTTTGGTAATTTGTGGTCACTCCGAAAACGGCGTAAGGCTTCCACACGCAGATTGATGTCGATACCCACTTCTTTATTCAAGGGGTCACGTTCTTCCAAAACAGCGGCTACATCTGTTGCCAAAGCTAAATGATCATCTTCTTCGGCCATCAGTAACATGTGGGCCAAGCGGGGATGACAGGGCAAGCGATGGATTTTCTTACCATGCTCGGTGATGCGCCCATTCTCCAACGCCTCCAATTGGTGCAAGGTCTCGGACGCTTGGGTCAAGGTGCGTTTGGGTGGTGGCGTAAGCCAGGTGAGCTGCTGAATATCCGTCACACCCCATTGGGCCATGTCCAATACCAAAGAGGCCAAATCGGCTTCCACAATTTCCGGTATGCGGTGTTCCTGCAACCGGTGATGGGTGGCCTGGGTCCACATGCGGTAGCAGGTACCAGCACATAAACGCCCGGCACGTCCGGCCCGCTGATCCGCCATGTCTTTGGAAATCTCCACGGTCTCCAGCCGCGATAAACCGGTGCCCGGATCAAAGCGCGAAGTGCGGCCATAGCCGGTATCCACCACGGTGGTGATGCCTTCAATGGTCAAACTGGTTTCGGCAATGGAAGTCGCCAATACAATCTTACGCTTCCCATTGCGGTTGGGCATGATGGCACTGTATTGCTTGCCTTGCGGTAATTGTCCATACAAGGGATGAATGGCAAAATCACGCAACTGCTTCTTAAGTAAGTCCTCACATTTCCGTATTTCACCCTCGCCGGGTAAAAAAACCAGGACGTCACCGTCTTGTTCACGCACCGCTTTCATCACCGTGCGGGCGGTTAATTCCGGTAGCAAAAACTCATCCCGATCTCCGGTATATTTGATTTCCACCGGGTATTGCCGACCTTGACTCACCACTACCGGTGCTTTCAGGAGCTTGGTTAACTGGGGCATGTCCAGGGTGGCCGACATGATCATGATGCGTAAGTCCGTTCGCAACACATGCTGTGATTCGCGACACAGGGCCAGGGCCACATCGGCAAACAGACTGCGTTCATGAAATTCATCAAAGATCACCAGTCCGACGCCTGACAGTTCATTGTCGCTCTGCAGCATGCGGGTGAGAATCCCTTCGGTCAGCACCTCAATACGGGTATCCGCAGACGTGCAATTGTCGAAACGAATGCGATAGCCCACACTTTGTCCTACTTTTTCCCCCAGCAAATCGGCCATACGCGAAGCAATGGTTCGGGCTGCCAGACGCCGAGGCTCCAGCATCAGAATCTTTTTCCCGGCCAGCCAGGGCTCATTCATTAAAGCCAGGGGCAGGAGTGTACTTTTACCGGCTCCGGCAGGGGCATTAACTATGAGTGTATTAGCATCCCTTAATTGTTGCCGCGTCTGCGCAATCACTTCGGTGATGGGTAAATCTATTGAGTATGGATCAAATGTCAATGTCAGTCGTGTATTAATTGCTTGTAATGGATGAGTAGGTCAGTTTGAAGTTGCAAAAGTACAAATACCCTTTGGATTTCAAATTGGAAAGGAACCAGGGACAATATAAAAAAAACCGTCTCCAAAGGAAACGGTTTCATATTCATTATCTAAAACGTTGTTCGTATTATTTCTTCACTCCAAACTGTTCATTGGGTGTATTATCCATGTGGAATACAATTTCCCCGCCATTGATAATTTCACTGTGAAGTAAGTAATTGCGGTCGATTTCTTTTCCGTTCACGACTACTTTCTGCACATATACGTTCTCTTTCGCCTGATTCACGGTGTTAATGATCAATTGCTTGCCGTTTTCCAGGTTCAGCGTGGCCTTCTTCACCAAAGGGCTACCAATGGCATACTGATCGGATCCCGGACAAACCGGATAGAAGCCCATGGAGCTAAAGATGTACCAGGCCGACATCTGACCGGCATCATCGTTACCACACAAGCCGTCGATGGCTGTTCCGTACATGGTATCCATGATCATACGTACTTTTTCCTGTGTTTTCCAGGGTTTGCTGGTCCAGTTATATAAGTACGGGATATGATGTCCGGGCTCGTTTCCATGCACGTAATTACCGATAATTCCCTCACGCGTAATGTCCTCATGGTTCTCAATGTATTTATCCGCAATGGGCATTTCGAACAGTGAATCCAGGTGTTGCCAGAAATGGTCTTTACCACGCATCATTTCCACCATGTGATCCACGTTCTGAGGTACATACAAGCCATAGTTATAGGCATTACCTTCAATGAAACCCTGGCCGTGTGTATCCATGGGGTCAAAGCCGGGCTTCCATTCGCCATTGGCCAATTTCGGCCGCATGAAGCCAATCTCCGGATCGTACACATTTTCGTAATAGGTCGATCGTTCCAGGTATTCATTATATACGGCTTCGTTACCAACACTCTTGGCAACCTGCGCAATGCACCAGTCGTTATAGGCATATTCCAGGGTGATGGATACCGAATAGCCCTGCTTATCTTCCGGCACATATTTGTATTTCATGTAATCATCAATGCCCATGAAATAAGGTACCTTAGACGTATTAACACAGGCTTGCAAGGCCCGCTCCTTATCGAAGTCGCCCACGCCCTTGGCAATGGCATCAGCAATGACCGAAGTGGCATGATACCCAATCATACACCAGTTTTCGTTATTATAATGGCTCCAGATGGGCAGCATTTGGTGAACACTCTGATCGTGATGGGCGATCATCGATTTGATCATGTTGTTATTACGCTCCTGCTGCAGGATGTTAAACAGCGGATGCAAAGCCCGGTAAGTATCCCACAACGAAAAAATAGAGTGATTGGTAAATCCTTCCGACTGGTGAATGTTTTGATCCAGCCCCCGGTATTGACCATCCACATCTTCGTACACGATGGGGCTTAACATGGTGTGGTATAAGGAGGTGTAGAATGCTTTTTGGTCCTCTGGGTTTAAAGATTCAACAACTACTTTATTTAACTCTTTATTCCAGCGGGTCTGCGATTCCTTTTTTACCTGATCGAAATCCCAGTGGGGTATTTCGGCTTTCAGGTTTTTCATGGCGCCATTGGTGCTGACCGAAGATAACGCAAACTTAATTTTAATCTGCTCATCTTTTTGGGTATCAAAGTTAAAATACGCCCGGATATCACGACCGGCCATCTCCGGGAAATTCTCTTTTTCATTGAAGCGACGGTAGAAGCCATTGTAAGGCACTTTCTCGTAACGCTCATGGCCATAGCTTTTAAAGGGCTTGGAGAATTCCATGGCAAAATAAACCGTTTTATTTCGCGCCCAGCCATTGGTTTGACGATAGCCGGTAATGGTATGATCGTTTTCTACCCGTACGAATGTCCAAACACCTTTGCCTTCGTAGTTGTAGATGTTATAAATCATATCCAGAATGATGTGGGCATTCTCCGATTCAGGAAAGGTGTATTGGTGAAAGCCTACCCGGTCACTGGTGGTCAATTCGGCTTTAATGTCATACTTATCCAACAGCACACTATAATAGCCCGGTTCGGCATGTTCATTTTCATGTTGAATTTTGGAGTGAAATCCAGGTTTGCCATCAATGGTTCCCGGTTCCAGTGTTAATTCACCGGTAGTGGGCATCACCAGAAAATCACCTAAATCAGCATGCCCGGTACCACTGAAATGGGTGTGGGCAAACCCGAAAATAGTCGCGTCGTCGTGCTGATATCCCGCACAGTATTTGTAAGTCGGCTTATTGTAAGAGCCATCTTCCAGAAACATGGGTTGGATGTTGGAAGCCGGACTCAATTGAACCGCACCAAATGGCGTAGTCGCTCCGGGATAAACATGGCCCATCTTTTCCGTTCCGATGAACGGATCCACATACTGAATGAGGTCTGTTGGCGCAGTCTCATCAGCTGGGTTCACTTCCGTAGGTTGCTGGTTGCAAGACATACATCCCACAACACCGGCCATCATCAGTGCAGCTTTGCTAGCTTTGTTTTTCATCATGATAAATTAATTACTATTGTTAATGTTAGTCGTTCTCCGTTGAAAGTTTCAAAGATAAAAAAAAGAAGCATGATAGGAAAAGTTACCATTCCTATGTTTGTGCAGCTGACAAAAGCAACCTTTGCATAAATAGTGCATCTATGGAGTATGTTGAACCCCAATTGAAATGATCCGAAAATGAAAAATAGTTTACTGTTACTCCTTTTTATGATAGGCGCACTGGCTTTTTCCTGTAGAGATTCAGAAGAACATCAGGTCATGTCTGTGGAGCGCTATATCGCATTGCTGAAGTCAGGTCAGTATAAGGCTATGGAGTTACCCGCTTTTAAGTATGAACAAATTAGCGAATTAATCCAATACATTAACGCTGATCAGATCATTAAAGATGCCCCGGTGAATCCCCTTTCATCCATGTATGTGGGAGAAGTCCGACTGGGGATGTATGTCGCCTGGACCATTGAATCCATCCGAACCATGGCGATTGATCAGAATGACGATCTTGGGCGTTTTCCTTCGCTGGCACCCTGTGTAAGAATGCAGGATCCGGATGTCATTGCACCCGTTTCAGAGGCGCAAGTTCATCTGGTAATCGCAAAAGCGTATCAGGATTGGTGGGAGCTTCATTCATCTCAACCTTTTGAGGTGCTTAAGCAAATTAATCCCCTTGAAAATACATCTTACAGATGGTATTAGCCGGTACCTGGCAATTACTATTCGTCCCATCGGGAATCGCCTTTCTGCCAATGTGCAAGGGCGATTCTCTTTCTCTGATCCGAGGATTCGGTAAACCGGTTATGGCTCAAAGGTTACCACTATCTCCATGATCTCCGACTGACTGCCCACACGCACCGTTGGCCCCCATCCCTGGGCCCCGCAGGTCACAAATACATGCGTTTGATCCAGTTGTTGGTAGCCCCAACTCAAGTCGTACACCCGGTCGGTAATGTAATTGAACGGGAAGAGCTGCCCGTTGTGCGTGTGCCCGGAAACGGATAAATCAATGCCGGCATCGGCAATTTCCCGCATATGAGGTGGCCGGTGATCCATCATAAGCCAGGGGAGCTCACCGGGGGCAGACTCTAAAATGGTCATAAGAGGTTTGCGGGAGCGACGGCGGTCTTGCCGGCCTATCAAAACAAAAGCCTCATCGATAACCAACGAAGTATCATGTAGAAGCCTCATATTGGCACCTTCAATAAAGGCTTTTTTCCGCTCTAGATTTCCGTAATCGTGATTACCCAGTACGGCGAACGTGCCATATTTAGAAGTTATATTAGCCAATTGCTGCCGCATGTATGTCATGTTTTCATTTTCTGCGGAAGACTCCACCAAATCCCCCGGCATCAGGACGATGTCGGCCTCCAATGTATTGATTGTTTCCACAAACTGATGCATAAAATCACGCGTGGTGAGTTCACTGATGTGCAAATCAGCCGCCAGTACTATTTTTAGTTCTTTCAGGGGGGATGTTTTGGCCGGGAGAGTAATGGCATACGCATTAACCTTGGGCGTATTAAACTGATGAATGCCCCTTGCGACAATACCGGATACCAGTAAGGTTAAAACCAGGCTAAGGACTATGCGACTGGTATTTAAGCGGGATTTATCCAGGTGTCGAAAAAGGGTTCGGTCAAGTAGGGTCAGCACTACATCCACCACGATAAAAAGTAACAAGAAATAGAGAAAAAAAGCCAGGTAATTATAACTAAACAAATGAAGGCTTGGAAAACTCTGAGTGTGGATGTACCGGTCCAATTCATCCACAGTAGGATAGATGCATGTTAAAATAAAACCCATCCCCATAATCAGCAAGCGTTGCCACTCCCTGCCAAAGGGTTTGGCCAATCGATGGAATAGGTAAAAGCTGGCCAGAAAATAAACGGCTAAAAAACGAAACCAGAAAGGCCCGGACCGAACCAGGAAAAAGCTAATAACCAGCCCGGCAATGACGGTGAGGAGTAGGTTCCAGACTGAATACGTCCGAAATTGACTTTTGGAAGGGGCAATGGCCATGGTGCGACGGGTAAGGAGAATCAACCCACTATTCAACAGCTGTAACACCAGTAGGACACCCACCACGCCCACGTATCCTAACACAGGACTATAGTTATACAATCCCGACCGGATAACCACCACTTCGGTAGTTACTAAAAATACCAAATAGGTTAAAGCCTGCAGCGCATAGGAGAGGACCGACGTGATGACAGAAGCCCGGTGCCGATCCATGTTTTTAAAATTTCGCTGCAACATATATCCTCCCATTAATGGTCCGGCCAAAGTGGTGGTGACCACAATTTGCCTGGGGGAATATAAAAAAAGAGGCGTTTGATTCGTCATGTACAATTTCGTTTTAGGCGATTCTATGGAAGAAAAACCGCTGTAACTGCCATTTGGTTTAATACTGCCATAGAGAATTACAAGAATACTAAAATTTTAGTCTTTCCTACACATCAAAGTTGCTCTATTCAATACGGGAATCACAAAGCTTAACGCTGTATTTCCTTTTCCCCGTAAGGTAGCGCATAGCTTTAATCCAATGGATAGTGTGAATGGCCTGTCTGAATGCCGTTTTGCGACTAACGGCCTGGTGGGTACTCATCATGTCAAAAAAAGAAAAAAATCAATATTTCATTTACCAATAGTTCTGGTTAATTTTCTATGAGTAAGCATTAATTCAAGGAAGTTTTACATTTAATAATTAAGTCATGGAAAATAAATATTCTTTTCAGTTTTCAGATGAAGAAAGAAATTTGGTGGATGGTGCCATAGGAACATTGAAAAGTGTTTTGGAGAAGAAGCTAATTACCCTTACACCAGATGAACGAAAAGAGCTGGCCAAAATGGGGGACAAAACAGTGGCTTTTGTGGATAAGTCATTGGAATACGCCGATACGTATCCGAACTACATCCCCAGTTTTATAAACATCCCCGGGGCACGCATCGACTTCGAAGCCGTGAAAACACTCCGGAATCTGGCCACACCTTTGGAACGCATCTGTAATCAGATAAACGACACCATGACCATGGCTGGCAGCGAAGCTTATACGGCCGCTTTATCCATTTATAAAGTATTGAAAAATGCAGCAAACATGGGCCAGCCAGGTGCTGATGAGGCCTCCCGGGAGCTAAGTAATCGCTTCCCCAGGGGAAAACGAAAAGGAGAAGCCATTCAGAACAATTAATCCTGCTGATGAATTAAACACCCAAAACCCGAACGCCATGCTTCGGGTTTTGAGTGTCATGCATCCGGTTTGCGCTGTCCTTATTATAACTTTCCCATGGAGCATTCTCATGTATGGTGTGCCACAGCACGCCTTTTCTCTCCAACAGCTCCCTTTTTGAGCGGCTCACCTCGTTTAAGGTGAGCAGCATCCCGCTCCAGGTGTGCTTAAGCTCATTAAAAACGAGGAAAACCACGCTTGAGGTGAGCCACATCCCTCTTCTTAGGAGAACCTTTTAAGTATAAGTTAGCCCATCCTAAGAAAAAGGGAGCTAGTTCACGCTTTTTACGAAAGCGCTCTCCAATTTCGTAAGCACTTTCCAATCTAAAGTGAGCTTGTTCTTATTTTTCGTAAGAATCATCCTATTCTTGCTTCGGTAATCGCTAGGACGAAAATGACTGTTCATGCATTTTTACCCGCTTTAAAGGCATATTGAAAGAATTACGTTGATGATACAGGGGGTTAATCCCAAAAGGTTTGAAACGAAATAAGTAGATGCTAAAATAACGGTAAAAATAGGCCCGGTGTAAAGCTCCCAAACGGATTGCTTAAATCTTTAGTTAATGCCGATCCTACTGATCAATTAGGCTTCATCATGCAGAAAAAAAACAGAAAAACAAATTTAATAAAAAGCGAAGCCCTCTATCCAGATGGAGGGTAATTTATTCATATAAAACCTAACAAATGTCAGGTTTTATTTTGTTTTCTCATTTTTATGCCTACTTTTGCAATGAATCATTATCTAAAAGACCAAATTAATGACTATTCGTAATTTCTTCATCACAATTACATCTACCATCACCCCTTGGGGGGTATAGCATTATTATATTCTCAGGTCTCGTTTCATTATTCTATTTTTTAGTTACTCATTTAATCAAATCTTAAGGGTATGAAAGTACTTAAGTTTGGTGGTACATCCATGGGATCCTCCCTGGCTATGGTCAACGTTAAGCGCATCGTCGAAAAAAACAATGAACCAGTTGTGGTAGTCGTTTCAGCTGTTGGGGGTGTCACCGATCGACTGATTGCGGCATCCCATACGGCAGCTGCCAGAGAAGTCTATGCCGACCAATTTGTGACACTCAAAGAGATTCATCAACAAATTATTCGGGAACTATTTACACCGGCCATAGGACTGACCGTTCAGGCGCAACTGGTGCCTATCTGGAATGAATTGGAAGCCATCCTTAAGGGGGTAAACCTTACCGGTGAATTAAGTCCCAAGAGTTATGATACCATTTCGGGCTGTGGCGAGCGTCTTTCGGCGGCAATCATCAGCCATCTGATTCCCCAGGCACACTTGTTTGATAGTCGCGAGGTCATTAAGACCTATCTGAATGGGCGAGGGCACCAGGTGAAAATGGATGTCACCTTCCAGAACATTACACAGCTGCAACCGCAATTGTCGCGCATAGCTATTTTTCCAGGTTACATTGCGTCGGATGAAAAGGGTGAAACCACCACCTTAGGACGGGGCGGATCCGATTATTCAGCGGCCATCCTGGCGGCTGGTCTTGAGGCCGATATTCTGGAAATATGGACCGATGTGGATGGATTTATGTCTGCTGATCCCCGTATCATTAGCCGGGCCTATTCACTGGATCACCTGACCTATGCCGAAGCCATGGAGCTGTCTCATTTTGGAGCCAAGGTGATTTATCCACCGACCATTATTCCAGTGTTGCAAAAGCACATTCCGGTGTTGATTAAAAATACCTTTAATCCCGAAGCGGCTGGTACGTGCATTGACCAGAACAGTGGAAACAACCAGGCTCCGAAGGTAAAAGGGATCTCTTCCATCAAAGAGATGGCTTTAATTACTGTGCAAGGCATGGGAATGATAGGTATTTCCGGCATTTCCATGCGTCTGTTTAAGGCTTTGGCTGGGGAAACTATTAATGTGGTATTGATTTCGCAGGCATCCAGTGAAAACAGCATCAGCGTGGTGGTGAGTGCAGCAGATGCAGTGGTGGCCCAATCGGCCTTAGCAAAAGAATTTGCCCTTGAGATAGATCGTAAACAAATTAATGGAGTGGCTGTTGATCACGACATGGCGGTGGTGGCCATCGTGGGTGAAGGCATGAAACATACTACCGGGGTGGCCGGGCAATTATTTAATAGCCTGGGAAAAAATGGGGTTAATATTTACGCCATTGCGCAAGGGGCCTCAGAGTTGAATATCTCCTTTGTAGTGTCTAATAAAGATTTGCGCAAAGCCCTTAATGTGGTGCACGAAGCCTTTTTCCTGAGCCATTACCAGGTGATTCACTTGTATCTGGCGGGTGTGGGTACGGTTGGTAAAAACCTGCTGGCTAAAATTGAACGTCAGGCCAAACGTCTGATGGATACGGAGCAGTTGAAAATTCGTTTGGCAGGCCTTGCCAACTCGCGTCAAATGGTGTTTGATGCCAGTGGAATGGACATAGCCGATGCTGTAACACAGATAAAAAACGGGATTCCCGGGGACATTGATCGGTTTGTCGAACAGATGGCGTCCGATAACCTTTCCAATAGTGTCTTTGTCGATTGTACCGCCAGTGCGCAAGTGGCCAAGCAGTATCAATACATTTTGGAGCATAACATTTCGGTAATTACCGCCAATAAAATAGCCAGCTCATCCGCCTATGAGCACTATCATAAGTTGAAGCAGACGGCCCGTGACAAGGGGGTGAAGTACCTCTTTGAAACCAACGTAGGAGCGGGATTGCCCATCATCAATACCATCAATAGTTTGATCAATAGCGGCGATCGCATTGTGGAGTTGGAGGGCGTGCTATCCGGTACCTTGAATTACATTGTCAATACCGTGTCGGCCGAACGCACCTTGTCAGAAGTAGTGCAGGAAGCTATGGACAAAGGGTATAGCGAACCGGATCCGCGCATTGATCTGAAAGGAACCGATGTCTTGCGTAAATTACTGATTTTATCACGCGAATGTGACTATCCTCTGGAAAAAGAGGACATTGAGATTGATTCTTTTCTGCCAACTGAGTATTTTCAGGATGAATCCGTGGATGCTTTTATGGAGCGCCTAAAAGCATACGATGAAGCCTTTGAACAATTGCGATTGAAAGCTGAACAGAACGGTCATATATTAAGGTATACCGCATCACTAAAAGAAGGTAGAGCAAAAGTGGGTTTTACCGAAGTGGATAAAAATCACGCCTTTTTTAAATTGGAGGATAGTACGAATAAAGTAGTGTTACGCTCTGATTATTACTTTGATCATCCCATGGAGATAAAAGGGTATGGTGCCGGGGCGGATGTAACAGCGGCCGGAGTATTTGCGGATATCATAAAAGTTGCTAACCTTTAAACCAACCATGAACATGAAGTATTTAGTGATATTAGCCGATGGTTTTGCCGATCAGCCCATTGAACGGCTGGGATACAAAACACCCATGATGGTGGCCCATACGCCGCACATTGATAAATTGTGTCAACAAGCTTGTTGTGGCACTTTGAAAACCGTGCCGGACACCCTGCATCCGGGCAGTGAAGTGGCCAACATGACCATTATGGGCTACGATGCCGAAACCTACTACCAGGGGCGTGGGGTGTTGGAAGCGACAGCTTTGGGGATTTCCATTCAACCCGATGACCTGGTCTTTCGCTGTAACCTGGTCACGGAGCATCATGGCCAATTGATCAATCATTCAGGTGGACATGTGTCTTCAGAAGAGGCGCACCAATTGATTCAAGTGCTCAATGAGCAACTGGGTTCTAATCGGGTGCAGTTTTACCCCGGTGTGAGTTACCGAAATGTATTGGTGATAAAAAACGGACTGAATGGCATTGCCTGTACGCCCCCGCATGACGTACCGGGTGCATTGGTGAAAACGATTATGCCAACAGCGGAACTGGCTGCCCATGAAACCGTTCAGTTGCTGCGGGAGTTAATGCTATCGTCCCGGGACATATTAACGGATCATCCGGTTAATCTCAAACGACAGATGAAGGGAAAACCCTTGGCTAATATGATCTGGCCCTGGTCGCCCGGTTATAAACCGCAAATGCCCTCGCTGAAAGAGCTGTATGGCATTGAAAAGGGAGCCGTCATTTCGGCCGTTGATCTCATTCACGGATTGGGGCATCTGGCCGGCTTAGAGTCCATCTATGTGGAAGGTGCTACGGGCTTGTTTGATACTAACTATTCCGGTAAGGCAGAGGCGGCATTGCAGGCACTGGCATCAAATGAATACGTGTTCCTGCACATTGAAGCACCGGATGAAGCGGGTCACGAGGGTGATGTGGAACTGAAGATAAAAACACTGGAAGACATCGATCAATTGGTTGTGGCTCCCATTCTCGAATATCTTGAGAAACATAATGAAGAGCTTACCGTGGCGCTGTTGCCAGACCATCCCACACCTTGTGAGATTCGCACCCATACGCGGGAACACGTGCCCTTCCTGATTAGCCGTCCCGGCGTGCCTGGTGACGGTGTGCAGGAATACAATGAAGAGTCTGTAAAAAAAGGAAACATTGGCTTTCTGAATCAGACGGAGTTTATGAAATACCTATTGAATAAAAGTTTGAAATAAGCCCTGAAAGGGCAAATTATTATAACATAGGGTGACCGAAGCGTAGTCCTATGAATTAAACCTATCACCATGCAATTTTATAGCACCAATAATAAAAACCTAACCAGTCCTCTGAAAAATGCCGTCCTGCAAGGATTGGCTCCTGATAACGGCCTCTACATGCCTGAATACATTCCTGTGATGGCAGAGGAGTTCTGGGAACAATTGCCGAAGCTATCAATGGGAGAAATCGGTTTTGAAACACTGAAGCATTATTTCTGCCCCGATATTCCGGAAACTACTTTTAGGGAAATCACCAATGATGCCTTTAACTTTCCCATACCGGTAGTACCAATATCGGAACAAATCGCCGCATTGGAATTATTTCATGGGCCGACGCTGGCCTTTAAAGACATCGGTGCCCGTTTTCTGGCCCGTGTCATGGCGCAGTTTACTGAAAAAGGAGGGAGGCCCATCAATGTGTTGGTGGCCACCTCGGGGGATACGGGAAGTGCCGTGGCCAATGGTTTTCTGGGTGTGGAGGGGGTGAATGTGATTGTTCTCTATCCCAAAGGATTGGTGAGCGAAGTGCAGGAAAAACAATTTACCACATTAGGGCAAAATATCCAGGCACTTGAGATCGATGGTACCTTTGATGACTGTCAGCACCTGGTAAAAACCGCGTTCATGGATACTGAATTAAGACAGAATATGGTTTTAACCTCTGCTAATTCTATCAATCTAGCCCGTTTTCTGCCGCAAATGGTCTATTATTTTTACGCCTTTGGACAAATTAAAAAAGAAGATTGGAAGGACACTGTGATGTGTGTACCAAGTGGCAATTTTGGAAATTTAACCGCAGGCATTATAGCAGCTCAAATGGGTTTGCCAATAAAACGCTTCATAGCAGCCACAAATGTAAATGACATTGTACCCCATTACCTGGAAACGGGTGAATACCTCCCGGCACCCAGCATCGCCACACCGGCCAATGCCATGGATGTGGGGGATCCAAGCAACTTTGTGCGCATCCAAACCCTCTTTAATAATGAATTAAATAAAATTCAAGCGGTTCTGAAAGGCCTGTCAGTGGCTGATGAGCAGATTAAAGAGACCATTCGAATGGTCTTTGAAAAACACGGATATACACTTGATCCTCATGGTGCAGTAGGGTATCTGGCACTTCAGAAAAACCTGAAAAATAATGAGAAAGGAATCTTCCTGGCGACTGCGCATCCGGCCAAATTTCCGGAGACAGTAGAGTTGGAGATCCAACAAAAAGTACAGCAGCCCCCCCGTCTGGAACGATTTATGCATGGTGTGAAAAGAACAACCGAATTGTCAAAAAACTATTCAGATCTGAAGTGCTTTTTAGAGACTGCTGCCATATTTAAAACGTGAACAAGTCTAAAAAAAGCCCTCATTTTTTAAGGTTTTTTAAAAAAAAAAACTATTTTTACCATCGGTTGAAGTGACATATAACTGTAAATGTTTTTAAAAGAATTTTATTATGAAGTATTTAGCAACTTTATCCTTCTTGTTGATGTTTTTTGTGGGAATGGCTGTAGCCCAAGATAAAAGTGCGGCTGAGCTAAAAAATGAAGGAAATGAGGCATTGAGGACAAAAAATTACAAACAAGCGTTAGAATTGTTTGAGCAATCAATTGCAGTATGGGGTGAGGAAGAAATGGACGCTGCCATGGTATACAATGCAGCCACATGTGCCCGTAAAATTAAAGATGACGAGAAAGCTTTAAAATATTTTAAAGAGTCAAAAAAATTAGGTTATAATCCTGATGTTTCTACCTATTACATCGCTAACTCTCTCAAAAAAATGGAGAAAGATGAGGAGATGGAAAAAGTACTGATTGACGGTATTAAAGAATTTTCGACAAGTAAATATGTAGGTCATATGAAAAAGATGTTGGTGACATATTACTTGAAACTTGGTAGTGATGAGTATACTGCCGGTCAGAATATTCTAAATACTCGTGTAGACAGCAACAGAGACCAGTGGGATGACATTAAGGCGAAAGCTGCAACCGTATTCGAAAAAGCGATTGGTTTTGCCAACAAAGCTTTGGAGTACGATGCCAATAATGCCAACGCAAAAGCCATCCTGACAGGAGTAGATACATTTTTGAAGAGCTAAAAAACACAAAAAAAAAATAAAAGGGCGATTGATCATTTCAATCGCCCTTTTTTGTGACTGGGTATCTTGGTTTGGTGGGATTAATTGTAGTTTTTCATGTTTTTTTTAAGACAGAATACTAATTTTGAAACTTATACTCCCTAAAAACAAGTTAGAAATGAAACAAATGTTAATGATTGGAAGCTTCTTAGCTTCCTTTTGCTGGGTGCAAGCCCAACAAGCAGACGTCCTGAAAAGTGATGCTATAATTCAAGAGGGTAAGATGCAATACGTTAAGGCCGCCGAATTGTATGAGAAAGCCAATGCAGCCTATGGTTTGGACCAAAGGGTAGATACTTTTTGCCTTTTTAAAGCCGGACAGAACTACACGCGAGCCAAGCAATTTGACAAGGCTTTACCAATGCTGGAAAAGGCGTACGATTTAAATTATTCCGAACCGGAATTGTATTTCTCACTGGCGGATGCCTACGGTGGTTTAAAAACGTTTGAGAAAGCAGAAGCCATCTTAATGGAAGGGAAAGGTCGATTTGCGGAAATGGAGGAGGGGTTTAATAAAAAGACGGCCTATCTCTTTTATAACTCCGGCCAATATGACAAGGCGGTTACAGCGCTCGAACTGGCATTATCCCAAACACCTCAGGATGTCACCTTTTTGTACTTGCATGCATCATCATTAGAACGGCTAAACAGATACCCCGAAGCAATCCAATCTTTTGAAAAGGTACTGGCGCTGAAGCCGAATCATAAAAATGCCACTAAAAAATTGGGCGTCATCTATTTCAAACAAACCGATGATTTGTACGAAAAAGAGACCAAACGCTACGGATCCATGAAAAATCCATCGCGTGTTGATTATCACAATTCGACAAAAAAACTGGAGGAAATCAGTAACGATTTTGAAAAAGCCATACCACTTCTGGAAAAGTCGCTCCAAGATTCACCTAAGGATAAGGCAATCATAAGTTGCCTTAGTGTAGCCTATCGCCGTCTAAAGCAAACTGAAAAAGCAGATCAAATGAAGGCGATGTTATAAATCTTCGGAAATAGAACTTAACCACTATGGACTGAAAGTCCATAGGTTTGGAGAGACCAGAATGACTGAAAGTCATTCCTAGTGCGTTATTCAAGGATAAAATTGGAACCATCCTGATCTTCTGGTTTGCGATGATGCTCCAAATAGGCATTCACCATTTCATCCGTAATATTACCAGAACTCCAACAGCCAAAACCAATTGCCCAAAAGTGTCGACCCCAATATTTTTTACTAAGCGATGGGAATTCCTGTTGTAATTTTCTGGAACTTCGACCTTTTAGTTTCTTTACTAACTCACTAACACTTTGAGATGGACGATAATTTATGTGCATGTGTATATGATCGGATGAAACTACTCCTTTAAGGATCAAAACATCCTCTGCTTCACATATCTGCATTAATATTGAGCGACATCTTTTTTTTATGTCTCCTTGCAATACTGGATACCTATATTTAGTTGACCATACAATATGAACTGTCATTTCAGAAACCGTATGGCCATTGCTCCTTTGTACCATATTGTAAAGGTAGCTTTTTTAGAAGCTAAAGCAAGATGCACTAAAGTGCATAGTTTTAACTACTATTGAGACCAATAAAAAAAGGGGCTCTTAGGAGCCCCTTCTCTTTTAATCAATGCTTTCTTCCTTTTTTTTGGGAAGCTTTATGATACTGGTGACCACTTTTTCTTCTTCTTTGTTGAAATCCACCTGAATGATATCTCCTTCTGAAACTGAGGCTTGTATGATTACCTCTGCCATTTCATCTTCGAGATACTTCTGAATAGCTCTTTTTAAAGGACGTGCACCGTACTGAACATCATATCCTTTGGAAGCGATAAAGTCTTTGGCTTCATCTGTCAGTTGAAGCTTGTAACCAAGACTTTCCACGCGTTCATACAGTCCTTTGAGCTCAATGTCGATAATTTTGTGAATTTCATCTTTATCCAGACTATTAAAAATGATGACATCGTCAATACGATTCAAGAACTCTGGTGCAAAGGCTTTCTTTAAGGCTTTTTGAATAACACCTTTTGCATGGTCACTATCCGTTTGGTTTCCTCCAGGTGTAAATCCAACCCCACGTCCAAAATCTTTCAACTCACGCGAACCAATATTGGAAGTCATGATGATAATAGTATTCTTAAAGTCAACGCGACGGCCTAAGCTATCGGTCAAACGACCTTCATCCATTACCTGCAGCAATAAGTTGAATACATCGGGATGCGCTTTTTCAATCTCATCCAATAATACTACTGCATAGGGACGCCGACGTACTTTTTCAGTTAACTGACCACCTTCTTCATAACCGACATACCCGGGAGGTGCTCCCACGAGTCGAGATACAGAGAATTTCTCCATGTATTCGCTCATGTCAATACGAATCAAAGCATCTGTTGTATCAAACAAGTACTTTGCCAATACTTTAGCCAAGTGGGTTTTTCCAACTCCAGTGGGTCCTAGGAAAACAAATGAACCAATGGGGCGATTAGGATCTTTTAATCCGGCACGGTTACGTTGAATGGCTTTCACTATTTTCACAATGGCTTCATCCTGACCGACAACGGTTCCTTTTAATTCATCGCCCATTTTCAGCAAACGGAATCCTTCCGCCTGAGCCACTCTTTGAACCGGAATACCTGTCATCATGGCTACCACTTCAGCCACTTTCTCAGCGTCCACCAGTTCGCGGTGCTGTTGAAGTTCTTCTTCCCATTTACGTTTGGCATCGTCCAATTCCTCCAATAAGTGTTTTTCCTTATCGCGGAAACTGGCAGCCAATTCGAAATTTTGTGCCTTGACAGCCTTTATTTTGTTTTCTTTTGTTTCATCAATCACTTTTTCCACATTGAGAATGGTCTCGGGTACTACAATGTTGGATATGTGTACGCGTGAACCCGCTTCGTCCAAAGCGTCAATGGCTTTATCCGGTAAATGTCGATCCGATATATAACGTTCGGTCAACTTCACACATGCATCAATAGCATCCGGTGAATAAGTGACATTATGATGATCTTCATACTTCGCACGGATATTATTTAAAATCTCCACAGTTTCATCAATGGAGGTTGGTTCAACCATCACTTTCTGAAAACGTCGCTCCAATGCGCCATCTTTTTCAATGTGCTGACGATATTCATCCAATGTGGTTGCACCTATACATTGAATTTCACCTCTGGCCAAGGATGGTTTCAGCATATTCGCAGCATCCAGGGATCCGGTAGCCCCTCCGGCACCTACAATGGTATGTATTTCATCAATAAAAAGAATGACATTGGGATTACGACTTAACTCGTTCAAAATGGCTTTCATCCGTTCCTCAAATTGCCCACGGTACTTGGTGCCGGCTACAATTGAGGCCAAATCCAGAGTCACTACGCGCTTATCAAATAAGACCCTTGAAACTTTCTTTTGTACAATGCGCAAAGCTAATCCTTCAGCGATGGCCGACTTACCTACACCTGGCTCTCCAATTAAGATTGGATTATTTTTCTTACGGCGACTAAGAATTTGTGCCAGGCGTTCAATTTCTTTATCGCGGCCAACGATCGGATCCAGACGACCTTCTTCAGCCGCTTTAGTAATGTCAATCCCAAAATTATCTAAAACAGGCGTTTCAGAACTGGCTTTTCCAGATGATTTGGAACCTTCTCCACCCGCCGAACCGGAGCCGGAAAATGGGCTGTCTTGATCATCATCTTCAGGATAATCGGCTTTAGCTAATGGTTGGCCAGCCTCAAGCATCTGCTTTATTTTCTGATATTGAATGTTTTCTTCTGCCATAATTTCCCAAATTATACTGCTTTTTTCTTTTAATAATGCTAAAAACAGGTGTCCGGTATTAATCTTCGAACTTTTTAAAGCTTTGGCCTCCAGGTGGACTAACTTCAAAACCCGTTCAGCGGATTTGAGTAGAGGAATATTGTCATTCTGAATAGGTTCATCTCCTTTGAGATGATTTTCAATACTTTGTTTAACCCGCGGAAAATCCACGTTTAACTGATGTAGCACATCAATAGCAACGCCTTCACCATCTCTTAAAATGCCAAGCATTAAATGTTCAGGTGAAATAAATTGGTTACCCAAGCGTTCAGCTTCTTCCTTGCTATAGGAAATAACGTCCTTAATGCGGGGTGAAAAATTCAGATCCATATAGTAATCAACTATTAATAATTTCTAAACTAATAACAATTCACAGGGTGATCTTGTTTATTGGGATGAAATTAACAAATATCCAGCCAATAGTCAAAAATAGTCCAATGCAATTATCAACCATTTACTAATACTTGTTAATAAAATAAGCCTTCTTTCATTTTCGTGTTAGAACGGAAATACGTAAATTAGTGCGTTCAAAAAATGGCTTGTTTTAGCCATTTTTTTTCATGTTTCTGAATATTTAAATAATAATATAAATGGCTGAAGGAGAGAAAATACTAAAAATTAACATAGAGGAAGAGATGAAGTCAGCCTACATCGATTATTCGATGTCGGTGATTGTATCCCGGGCGTTACCTGATGTTCGCGACGGATTAAAACCAGTTCACCGCCGCGTGTTGTATGGTATGAGCGAGCTGGGATTAGCTTCCAATAAACCTTATAAAAAATCGGCCAGGATCGTAGGAGAGGTACTCGGTAAGTTTCACCCGCACGGGGATTCATCCGTTTATTTTGCCATGGTTCGTATGGCTCAGGAGTGGTCATTACGCTATCCATTAGTTGATGGACAAGGTAACTTTGGGTCTGTTGATGGTGATAGTCCGGCTGCAATGCGTTATACTGAAGCCCGCCTAAATAAGATGGCTGAAGAGATGTTGATAGACATCGAGAAAAATACTGTTGACCATCAGTTAAACTTTGATGATTCCCTCAAAGAGCCTACTGTGTTGCCAACGCGTATTCCTAACCTTTTGGTGAATGGTGCGTCAGGTATTGCTGTAGGTATGGCTACCAATATGCCACCTCATAACCTAAAAGACACCATTGATGCGACTGTCGCTTACATTGACAATAATGATGTTGAGATAGACGATCTCATTGATATCATTAAAGCACCGGATTTCCCGACGGGAGGCTCAATTTATGGGTACCAAGGGGTTAAAGATGCTTATCTCACAGGAAAAGGTCGTGTGGTAATGCGTGCGAAAAGTGATATCGAAACCGAAGCCAACGGACGCGAGAAGATTATTATCAGTGAAATTCCTTATATGGTTAACAAAGCCGAACTGATCATGAAGATCGCGGATTTAGTTAACGATAAAAAGATTGATGGCATTTCAAATGTTAATGACGAATCCGATCGGAACGGAATGCGCATTGTGATTGATCTGAAAAGAGATGCCATTGCAAATGTGGTATTAAATCACTTGTATAAATACACTGCCCTTCAAACTTCTTTTGGTGTCAATAATATTGCATTGGTCAATGGCCGTCCGCGTTTATTGGATCTGAAAGGCATGATCAAATATTTTGTTGAGCATCGCCACGATGTCGTTACGCGTCGTACTCAATTCGAGTTAGAGCAAGCTGAAAAGAGAGCACATATTCTGGAAGGTTTAATTATTGCCAGCGATAACATTGATCAAGTAATCAAAATAATTCGTGCTGCTCAAACACCTGATGAAGCCCGTGAAACGTTGATTTCAACATTCGAATTATCAGAAATTCAAGCCCGTGCAATTGTTGAAATGCGCCTACGCCAGTTAACAGGTCTGGAACAGGATAAATTAAGGGGTGAATACGATGAATTATTAAAAGAGATCGATCATCTGAAAGATATCCTAGAGCATGTTCATTTGAGAATGGAAATTATTAAAGATGAGCTTCTTCAAGTGCAAAGTAAATTTGGAGATGAGCGTCGGACAGAAATTGTATACAGTTCTGAAGAGTTTAATCCAGAAGATTTCTATGCTGATGATGAGATGATCATTACCATTTCTCATCTGGGTTACATTAAACGGACGCCCCTTACTGAATTTAGAACACAAAACAGAGGAGGAGTAGGTTCCAAAGGATCCACCACAAGAGATGAGGATTTTATTGAGCATATATATCCTGCTTCCATGCACAATACCATGCTGTTCTTTACTAAAAATGGACGCTGTTTCTGGTTAAAAGTGTATGAAATTCCGGAAGGTACTAAAAATTCTAAAGGCAGAGCCATTCAGAATCTATTGAATATAGATCCGGAGGATCAAGTGAAAGCATTTATCCGTGTTAAGAAACTAAACGATGAAGATTATATTAATTCTCATCACATTATCATGGGTACCAAAAAGGGAATTATAAAGAAATCATTGCTGAAAGACTATTCACGTCCGCGTCAGAATGGAGTAAATGCGATTACCATTAAAGATAACGATGAGTTATTACAAGCACGCTTAACCAATGGTGACTCTGAAATTTTATTGGCATCTCGCTCAGGTAGAGCAATCCGATTTAATGAAACACAGGTGAGGTGTATTGGTCGGACAGGCTCCGGAGTACGAGGAATCACGCTGGCTTCAGAGAGTGACGAGGTAATTGGCATGATATGTGTTAAGAATATAGAAGAAGAGGATATTCTAGTTGTTTCTGAAAAAGGATTTGGTAAACGATCAAAAATTGATGATTACCGAGTGACTAACCGCGGTGGTAAAGGTGTAAAAACCATGAAAATTACCGATAAAACCGGTGAGTTGATTACGATTAAGAATGTGACAGATGATCACGATCTGATGATTATTAATCGTTCAGGGATTACAATTAGATTGGGCGTTAGCGATATGCGTACTACCGGTAGAACGACCCAGGGAGTTCGATTGATTAACCTGTCTAAAAAACAAGATGAAATCGCGTCGATAGCTAAAGTAACCTCAGAACGATTATTAGAGAATGATCAATTTGAAGATGAAAACGATACAATTGGGGATTCTGAAAATTCACCGGAACAACAAGTGAACGAGTAGGGAAAAATTGAATATTTACGCAAAATCAATGTAAAACACTTAGAAATGAAAAGACTAGCGCTATTTGCAATTTTAATCATCGGAGCATCAACGGCTTTTGCCCAAAAAGGTAAAGTGTCAGCTGCCAATGGTTATAGAGAAACAAATGACCTTGAAGCTGCACAAAAAGCAATTGATGTAGCTTTAGAAAATGAAAAATCCAAAGATTGGCCGAAAACCTATATTGTAGCTGCCAAAGTTTATACAGACTTATATAAAAACGGGCAGGATGCTGAAGGGATTAATAAAGCCGTTGAGTTTTATAAGAAAGCCATTGAGTTAGACCAAAAAGGTGACGAAAAAGGCAAGAATATTGGCAAATTTGAAAAAGAAATCAAATTGGCTTTGACCTTTTTTAAGCCGGATTTGCAAAATGCAGGTATCGAAGGATTTAATACTGAGGACTTTAATGCTGCCTTAGTGGCTTTTGAAAACGTATTGCTAATCAATGATCTTGACATGTTCAAAGCAGAGGATCCTGGTGTTGATACAGCAATTGTTTATAACTGTGCATTGGCTGCTTACAATGCTAAGAATTGGGAAAAAGCCGAACAGTATTTCAAGCAATCTATTGATTTGAAATATGGCGGTGGAGATGCTGTACTGTTATTAAAACAAGTTTATGACAATGCAGGTGATTCATTAAAAATGGGTGAAGCGTTGCAATATGGTTTTACTCAATATCCTAATGATGAGCGTATTTTAACTAACTTAATTCAATTCTATTTGGATAGTAAACAGAATGACGCTGCTCTGGAATATTTGAATACTGCCATTGAGAATGATCCCGAGAATCCTTCATTTTATTACGCAAGAGGTGTGCTTTATGAAAGTATTGAAAAAGATAAAGCCATCGAGAATTACGAAAAATGTCTTGAAATTGATGATAAATTCTTCAATTCACTTTATAATATTGGCGTAATTTATTTCAATAAAGGTGTTGAGCAGCAAAATGTTGCCAATGACAAGCCAAATGTTAAGGAATACGAAGCAGCCATGAAAATTGCTCAAGAGTATTGGGAAAAAGCTATTCCATTTATGGAAAGAGCTCATGCTGTTCAGCCAAATGAAGTAGCTGTTTTAGAAACATTAAAAGGATTGTATTACCGTTTTGAAAGAATGGATAAGTACAACGAAGTTAAAGCCAAAATTGACGCTTTAGGTAACTAATATTTGTAGAGAAAGCCGGTGTACTCAGCCGGCTTTCTTTTATATACTATTTATAACATAATATCAATTATAAGACTCGCATGTATGTGGTTTTTAAGAGACTAAATATTCGACTAGCATAAATTTGTATTCATCTTAACTTGATGCAAAATAAACATAATTAGTAATGTTAGGATAAAAAAAGCAGATTAGCATTGAATACTAATCTGCTTTAGGTGACTTAAAAGAGTCTACTCAAGAATGATTTCATCAACAAACAGCCAAACATCTTGCCCCGATGCACCGTGCCATTTCGGAGCAATGCCTTGATTTCGCACAAGTAATTTAACATACCTGCCTGAATTGCCATCAAGTTGCACTTCGTAATCTACTATTTGACTTTCTCCGGTTAGCGGAATGTTATTTTTAGTATATCCAATTTTTCGAAAGGTCTTATTATCATCAGATGTGAATACTGAAATATCTTTTGGTAAGAATATCCATGCTCCTGTAGAATGCAAACATCCAATAGTCATTTTATTGAGCGTCTCACTTTTATTTAAGTCAATGATTAATTCCAGGTCATTTCCGCGATATGCTTGCCATTTTCCATCACTATGATTACGAGATCCTCTTAAACTATTAACTAAATTAAATTTTCCACTACCTGGATAGTTTTCATTATAAGGTTGAAGGTATTGTACATTTTTAGCCGTGGCCTTATGTATTTGATAGGTTTTGTGAATCATTTTCCCGCGAATTGCCCCATTTTTATAAACAATTGCTTTAATCTCGGTGGTTTTATCCAATTCAAAGGGTTTATCGTATTTCAAACTACGCATTGATGGTTGGGTACCATCTAATGAATAATAGATCTGAGAACCTGGTGCTTCTGTTGATAATTCGATTTTCACCTGATTACGAGTTATATCGAAATCCGTATCCAACTTAACAGTATACATACTTTCGGAAAAATTTAATCCCATCGCCCTATAAGCCTCAAACATATTTTCCAGGCGCGCTGTAAACTTCTCCCAATCCTTGTTTTTATCAAGGGTCCACAAAGCTTCTGATAGTGCAGACATGCGTGGGAATGACATATATTGCATATGCTCTTTTGTAGTGACATGCTCCGTCCACAAGTTACCCTGCCCACCCAAAACATGAGATCTGGCCTCAGCTTGTAACTCATCTGGAATCGGATTAAAGGCATAAATTTTGCTTACCGGAACATAGCCATTGAATGCTTCTGGTTCATTATCGATCGGACCTTGGTAATAATCCAAATAACAATGCGAAGTAGGTGACATTACAACATCATGACCACTATTAGCAGCCTCTATACCACCATCAAAGCCTCTCCAGCTCATAACTGTTGCTCCAGGGGCTAAACCACCTTCCAAAATTTCATCCCAACCCAATAATATGCGATTGTTTGTGCTTAAAAACTGTTCAATTCGACGAATAAAATAGCTCTGCAATTCATCTTCATTTTTCAACTGCTCTTGTTGAATGCGAGCCTGGCATTTTTTACATTTTTTCCACTCTGCTTTATTGGCTTCATCACCACCAATGTGGATATATCTGGATGGAAATAGCTCCATCACTTCTGATAATACATCTTCAATAAATGAAAATGTATCTTCATTACCGGCACAATAAATATCTGTGATTGGCCAAATTCCTCCCGGAATTACAGTGAATGGACCATTATTACAAGCAAATTGAGGATAAGCTGCCAAGGAAGATGTTGTGTGGCCAGGCATCTCAATTTCAGGGACAACAGTAATAAAATGCTTCTGAGCATAGGCAACTACTTCTCGAATATCCTCCTGAGTATAAAAGCCGCCATAAGTAGCTTCTTCACCTATTTTTTGCTTGGGACGTGCGTTCCAGGGTAAATGTTCGCGATCGACACGCCACGCTCCTATTTCAGTTAGTTTGGGGTATTTTTTTATTTCAATTCGCCATCCCTGATCATCTACCAAATGCCAATGGAATACATTGATTTTGTGATAGGCCAAATAATCGATTAAATTAATAATTTCATCTTTGGAGAAAAAATGACGTGATACATCCAACATCATGCCTCGCCACTTAAATTCCGGGGTATCTTTAATGGAAACCCCCGCAAATTGCCATGCAAATTGTCCTTTATTAGTGTCCTGATGTATTTCAGGTGGACACATTTGAAGAAGCGTTTGAAAAGCATAAAAAACACCAGCTGAAGTTGATGCTGCAATTGAGATTCCGGTATTTGTAATATCTAACTGATATCCCTCTTTGGGTAACGCTCTTTGCAACGAAATAACAATGGAGGCTGCCTCTCTTTTTTCCGAGATCGAGAGTTTTTCGCCGACGAATTGTTCTATGGTTTCCTGAAATGCGTCAATACCAGAAGCCAATTCCTTCTGCTCCACAAATATGGATGCATTTTGATTAAATGTAAAAACGGCATTTGTTTCAACCATTTGATTCGGCAATGGAATCAAATTAATCTCTCTTTTGGAGTAAGAAGCGGAACGGCAAGACAGCAAAAAAATAAGCAAGCCTGCCAGTAGGTAAAAGTTTCTGTAAATCATCACTTAACGTTTAAATTTGGAGTAAAGATCCCCATAAAGTTGTTCAGGGTAAAGAACTACTTGTTCAATAAACGCTATAGGATGTTCAATTTAGTAGATTATTTGTGGGCGATTGCGCGCAGTAGCCATGGAATTATCAAGCTCATACAAATTGTAATCCGGCCACTCTTTTATGTTTTGCAAGCCTCGTTCCATTTCGTTATGAATGTCACTGGCTAGTTGCGGGCCTTTCCAGCTACCTGTATTGACCAGAACAACATAGGATATTCCGTCATCTTTCCGAACCATTAAGGCCGACGTACCTGCTAATGTTCCGGTCCGGTACCATCCATCTCTTTCGATACGGCGCCATCCCAATGGACTATATCCAGGGATAACCGGTTCAACCATTCGTCTAATATTAGTCTCAGATAGGATATCCGGAACGGTAGAAAAACCATCTATGGCTAACATGAATTTCATCAAATCTGTGGAAGAGGCAATCCAACCTCCGGCAGCTCCCAGTGTATGCATATCATTGCCGCCATAGGAGCGCAAAACCTGCTCTCCGGATCCCCTATAATCATCCACAAAAAAGGTTTCTTCCGGCTCATAATATTTAACTTCCAGAGCTGCTCTTTCCCGCAGATAGCTGCCTCCCAATTGCATATCAAAAATTCCCAGAGGATACAAGATGTTGGTTTGAATGTAATCTTCATAGGACATTTGTGAGATCTTTTCTATGACTTGTCCCAGAATCATAAAACCCATATTGGAGTAATAAGAAGCTTCTCCAGGCACAAAATGAAGACGTTTTTTTAGGGCAAACCGAATAATGTCACTTTCGTCCACGGGTAGTGTTTTATTCAGGTTACTGGCAATAATCGTAGGCATAAACATCTGATCGCCCCACCGAGTTGTCCAACCGCCACTGTGGTTTAACAACTGTAAAATCGTTATATTCTCTACTTTTTTATCTCTGTAATTCAAATAAATAGAATCATTCAGCACGCCCTCCGCACCAAATACTTTATCATCCAAATGAAGCACCCCCTGCTCACACAATTTCATAATCCCGGCCGCTGTGATCAGCTTGGAGACACTAGCTACCCGAAACAGATTGTAGGGTTCTACAACCATTTCATTTTCTTTATCGGCATAACCGAAGCCTTTGGCATATATTAATTCCCCATCTTTAGCCACGGCCACAGAAGCACCCACCAAATTCTCGCGCCGTAAAAAGCGATTGATGCGTTTTTCTAGATATGAGAATTCATGGTTATCAGAGAAAAAACTTGAGATCCGAAAGGATGCCGGTTCATTTCGCGGAGGCGTAAAGTCACTTCCATACGATTCTGTGCGGGGATTAAAAAAGCCAACTGTGCCCCAGACTACCAATCCAGTTGCAAGAGTGGCGAGCCCTTTCGCCGTTAATCGAATAATTGTTTTTCCACCCATTTGGCACAAAAGTAATGTTTTCCTGAAAAAAGGGAAACCAAAAATTGGTTATTGTGCTATTTAAATGGTTTTATACTACATCCGATCGCTTTGGTTACAGAAGGATTGGGTTGCTGCCCATGTTCCAAGGCCGTAATGGCCATTTCAAGATATTTTTCCTTCACTTGCAACGGGTTTTGAGGATTGTCATCAATAGCTCCAATGTAGGCTACTTTAAAATGATTTCCATCCTTCGCCAGAAGAAAAACGTGGGGTGTTTTGGTAGCGCCATATTTCTTATAAATACCTTCATTATCCAAAAGATATGGAAATTCATATCCTTTAGCAACCATGTATGAATACCCATCTTCCGGATAAGATGTAGAATCATTTGGATTAATGGCAAGAACTGGGAATTTCAGGCGTTGATATTTAAGGTGAATATCACTTATTCGCTGTTCATAGAGCTTAGCGTATGGACAATGATTACAATTAAAGATGAGGATCACCCCTTTTTCATTGTCATAGTCACGTAACGATTGCATCTTTCCATCCACATTTTTTAGTTTAAAATCTGGTGCTAGATCTCCAATTCCCACTTGAGAAAAAGATATACTTACGCCTAACACAAAAGGCATCAAAAGCGAGATGAGTATTTTTTCCATAGCTGTATTGTATTTAAATGATATGTTTCTAATTCGAAATTTTTTTGATGTAATCATTTAAAAGTACCGAATTGAGTTCTCCTTCATGAAAAATGGTCTTGCCAGATTGAAAGAATTTAGTAGCTGGAATGGCCCCCGACCATTGAGAATCGATTAAATCCACCCATTTATTGGGATTACTCTCAGTCATGAGCATTACTTCTTCACGGATGTGCTTTTTCTGAATAAACGGGACGAGTCTGGTGTCCAATTGATTCCTAAAATCAAGGCTGACTAACAAGATTTTATAGGGGTATTTATTGTTAGGTAATGCGGAGCGATCAAAAAGAGGCAACTCCTCTACGCACGGTTGGCACCAGGTAGCCCAAAAATTGACGATGAACAAAGTATCACCACCACTATTGACGCGGTGAAGTATCTGGTGAGCATTCACAAGTTGAATATCCTGTGCAGAAAGTTTACCCCATGATATAATTGATGAGAATAAAAGAATCCAAAAATGCTGTTTCACTTTAATCATTTTGGTATTTTAATAACTAAACAGCCGAGCCGATAAAATGTTGAATACCTATTATACCCTAAATTTGATGTTTTTAGTTGTAAAAGTCACTAAATGAGTGAATCGCATTATTAATATTAGTGAAAAGGGAAGCACAAAAGTTGGAATATACTGTGGAATAAAAAACAGAGTAAGAACATTTATAATTAATAATGATAGTGTTACAATTTGCAAAATCCTAAAAAACCTTTGAGATAATATTTTTAAAGGTAAGAAAGCTAAAATCAGATTAGTAGGCATGGCCCACAACAAATTGAAATTTTGACCTGTTACACTATGTAGACTTAAAAACCAAAGGTAGAAAAACAATACACCAATACAGCCGGAAACACATAATAAAAGGCGTGTAACAAGCATGAAAGGTTTCTTTTTGCGCTTAATTTCATACAAAAAAAGTATCACACTAATAATAAGTAATGCCCAAAATAGTTGATCAGGGGTAATTCCTCTTATATCTGAAATCTCATTGTCAAATTTCAAAAGCTGGTGCATTTCTTTAACCAATCCTCGAGGGGTGTTATCTTTACTAATAGTAGCTTTACCAAAATAGAGCATCATGTAATCGGGTAAGAACATTTGCTGCCTTACCGAAGCAATATTGTCTGTTCTAACTCCTAAAAGTAAATCAAGTCCATCTGAAGTCCACGGTTTTTGATTGACATATTCATGAATGTAATCCCGAAAACTTTGATCTGAAACCGTCGTATCCTGAAAATGAATCTGACCATCCAGATGGTTGATTATCATATCCCTAATTCGCGTGGCGCAATTGTCGAAAAAGAAATCATAACGGTAAAATTTATTTTCCGGTTTTTCATTTTCTACCAGGGCATTAAATAAATTCTGTTTTTCGGATGCAGTCAGATTTAATACTTGTTCGTACACACTTCTTTCTTCTCTGAAATAAGATTGAACAAAACGGGAGAAATGATTGACCGATAAGATATAATTGAGTTGGCCACTGGAAAATTTTAAATAGAAATTAGGTGTATCAAAATCAAAAGTCCCATAATTAAACACCCAATCCATTTCTGATGAAGGATCATTCACTCGAATGGCGCTATGCCCAAAAACGGAGTATAACTCTTTTCCGGGAGAACAAGTCAATAAGGATATTTCAGCGTTTTCCGAAAGCAACCGTGGTCCTGCTTTCGATTCGGTATTATAAATAAGAAGAAATAAAGCAATAATCAGACTAAATACGCGCATACAATCAAAATTTTCCCGAATATAGAAAAATAAGCGCACTTAATATGTAAAGAATGTTTAGGCTTTTGTGTGTGAAAAGTTAATTAATTCCATCAATCCCTTTTCCAACACCTCCTTGGGTAAAGCCAGATTAATGCGAATATAGTCGGATGCATTTGATGAAAAGTGTTCGCCAGGAACAACCGCAACTTTATGATGTTCGTATAAATTTAGAGCAAAACTCAAGCCATCAGTAATTCCCTCAGGCAGCTGACACCAAATAAAATAACCACCTTGAGCCGAAGGTATATTAAAACCAGCTTGACTCAACAGGTTTTCAGCATACATATAATTCGAATACAACATTAATCGAATATCACTCACGTAGGACATCCAATCTTCGTTCTCGGCAAAATATTCAGATAATGCTGCCTGTGCTGGATGTGAGACACATAAACCAATGTAATCATGCATGTTATTGATTTTTTGCATGTGCGTTTCATGGGCAATTAAGTATCCAACCCGCCATCCGGTGATAGATAGCATCTTACTAAAACTATTCACATAAAACAATCGCTTATTATAAATATCAACTAGTTGATGCGGCGGGGCTTGATGGTACAACTCACTATAAACAGCATCAAAAATAATGTAAACATCTTGTTGCTCTGCAAGTTTACAAATATCATCTAATTGTCCTTTGGACCATATATACCCCCAAGGATTCCCGGGTGAAGCCAGAAAAATGAGTTTGATATTGTTCTGAATGATTGTTGTTTTGAGATCATTCAGATTAAACTCCTGACTCGTATTTTGATATTCTATAAATGGCTGCCCAAATAGCTTGGGAAGCTCCCGATAACTTTCATAGACTGGTCCAAAAGCCAATACACCATAGGGGTCCTTAATCAGCTGATTGATGTAAGTGTACAACAAAGACAACGCTTCTGTAGCGCCATTTACCATTAAGATATGTTCCTCAGTAAGTGGAGTAAGCAATTGATAATGATTCTGTATCCATTTTACCAATTTAGCATGCCCTTTACCAGCAGCATATTGATGTATAGGTTGGTCCATTACCTTTTTCATCTGTTCGATGAGCTGAGCCGGAGGATTAAAAGCAGGAATACCTTGTGCCATATTGATGCCTCCATGCGTTTTAACCTTGTTGCTCATTAGGCCTATTAATGAACCCGTATGTTGTTTCTTATTTACTTCCATCTGTTCCTTTTGAGAATTTAAATATACAGTTCAATTATTTAGAATTAACTGGAAAATATCACTATTCCTAAATTTATTGAAACACTATTTTAAGTTCATACCCGGTAGGTCGATACCACCAATTTTCTAATGAAAGTTGATTGAAAAAAGCCCGGAAATGGACGTTAGGATAATTAAAATTCTTCGCTTTGGACACAATTTGCCTCAAGCGTATAAGCCTATCAAGCCCTGAATGTTTTATAGCAGCTTCCATTTTGAGTATGGCGGTTACCATTCGCATGGAAGCTGGGGCTACTCCTACTTGTTTTTGAGTCGACACATCATTTGGTCTGCTTACTGACTCAACATGATACATGGGATCAAAAAAAAGTTGCATAAACCATTCGGCAACTTGTTCGAGCGTGGTTTGATAATAATTACTCATTACTTAAATATTTTATGGATTAGACTTAAATGAAGAAATCAAAAAGTGATATAGATTCATTTTAAGATTACGAATTTATATTGATTTACAGCAAGTTTTAAACTTTTTAAGTCGAAAAAAGGAGCTTACTTAAAGAACTTAATTGAAATATATGCCTTAAATTTCACTTAACTTATAGCTTAAATTTTGTACTTTTGCTTAATTGAGGTGGCTAACCTTACAACTCGACATGGAGAAATTACAATCAACACATATCCCTTCCGCTGCATTAAATCTGCTACGGCAATGGTCACAATACTTTGTGGGCATTGATCGGATATTGAGTTTTTTTAGTGTTTCTGCACATGGAACTTTACAATCAATTGAAGTTGTTAAATCAGGAGCTAGCTATCGGGAGATGGATCTTCATGTGCATGAAGATATGGTGGAAGCCATGGATAATCATCGCAAAGAAAAAGCGCCTTTCCAATGGTTACGTCCCGATCTGCTTCCATTTGTAAGTCGGACAGGCTTTCAAAGTATGCAACTGGATTTGTTCAGCGAGTCGAAGTATCTGGTTTTGCTAATCCGCACACCAGGAATGGCGCAGGAATATTATGATCTCTATTATCTGTTTTTTCGGGAAGATCAGAGTAATTTTGGAGTTATGACCGGACATCAACCCTTGGATACGGCACAAAAAGCTATAATTGGTCGGATGGCATCACAATTTGCGAAACTTACCACCAAATCTTTTCTTGAGAGCGAAAATCGTCTTCAATGGTTTAAAGAAAGAACGCAATCTATTTTAGCCAATAATCAACATCTAAAAACGGAGGCAAAATCCGATTTTCTTAATTGGAGGAAAGACTGGTTAGTGGATTACATCCGTGAAATATCGCAAAGAGATTCATTTAATTATGTTCTGTCCGAGGACGCAGAACATGCCATCCTCAATTATGCCGGTTCCTTTACAAATCTTAAGAAAAATCTGGAAAATTGCATTGTTTATATATGTGAATTGCAAAATGCAAATCTTGGAGATGACATCTTCATCGAAATGTCATACCTCCTTTTACCGACAGATATAAAAACAGCCCCAATTGGCGCAATTGATTCGAATGAAACCACTTCTCGTATCAATAAAACCATGCAACTACTGGATCGACTTGAAAATGCCGCACAATTGATTGTACAACGGGGCTTGTCTCCAACGAGTGCAGAAGTGGGAAATCACATGGATAAACCCATTACAGCACCTGCCATTTCCGATGCTTTACGTAAAAATAAAGTCCGTATCGTGCAGCTTTTTTCAAAATATCCTGATAGTTGGCCAACCATTCGCCAGCATTTTAAACCTATTTCAAATTTAATGGCAAAAAAAAATGATGAATTAAGAGCCACGAATTAAGTGTTTTGAATTTGGGTTAGAATAATAAATCCATTTTTATAAGTTTCGGCATTTGTTTGAAACCCTTATTTAGCCTATATTTGCAACCGCAATAACAAGGCGACTCAGTAGCTCAGCTGGTAGAGCACATCCCTTTTAAGGATGGGGTCCAGGGTTCGAACCCCTGCTGAGTCACTTAGTAAAAAGCTCTGGTACATACCGGAGCTTTTTTCATTATCAGCTATCCATAAACCATTATTTCAGATATTTATATTAGCTAATAGGCCAGTTTACATACTTTGGTATTTATCCACCAATTCCCATATCAGAAACATATTCTGCTTACATCACAGTGTAAGTGTACAATTATTTAAGTTGCAATAGGTCTTAAAATTGTTTTGTTTTCCTCAATAGGCAGCTATACAATCATGGATTTATTTACTCTTAAAGGAATTGGTATGAATTACAGGTGTAATAATAGTAAAGCTGTATTTGATTAAACTTAGTTGTTACATCAGTAACCGCCATCTTATAGACGTTAATTGCTGTAAATACTAATATTATGAATGTATGGTTACAGGTGTAATTAGTTCGGTTCGCGATTCCCGTACTTTGCTGTTTACATTTGTCATGCGAAATAGTTGACAAAACTAACTACCTCTTCAATCATTTCCTGTATACAATTGTAATCAATCGATGATTTAAATGTGTGTATATCCTATTATTCTCCCTACCCACAAAATAAATAGACAAAAAAAACCGCCATGCATTAAAACATGGCGGCGAAATATATTTAGTTAATGTTAATCTACAATCATGGCACCTACCAAATCCGAGACCTTATCGAATCCATTTTCCTCACAATATAGATTTAAGCCATCCACGATTTTAACTGTAACCATTGGATCTACAAAATTAGCAGTACCCACTTGAATAGCCGATGCTCCGGCCAACATAAATTCTACAGCATCCGTCGCATTCATGATACCTCCCATGCCTACAATTGGAATATTAACCACCTGGGCCACTTGCCACACCATCCTCAAAGCGACAGGTTTCACTGCAGGACCGGATAACCCACCTGTAACAGTCGATAACAGAGGACGACGCGTTTTCGCATTGATGGCCATTCCTAACAAGGTATTAATCAAAGAAACAGAGTCTGCACCCGCATCCTCAACAGCTTTGGCAATTTCAGAGACATTGGTCACATTAGGCGACAATTTCACCATCATGTGTTTCTTATACACTTTACGCACCGCTTCAACCACTGCAACTGCCGAAGGACAACTAGTGCCAAAAGCCATACCACCTTCTTTCACATTAGGGCATGAAATATTCAGTTCAATCCCTGGAATGTTATCCAACTCATTTATTATTGCCGCAGTTTCAATATAATCTTCCACCGTAGAACCGGATACATTCACCAACATGTTGGTTTGAATATCCTTGATACGTGGATATATATTATCCGCAAAATAGCGCACCCCTTTGTTTTGAAGCCCTACAGCATTTAGCATGCCCTGAGGAGTTTCAGCCATCCTGGGGTAAGGATTTCCCTCCCGATGGTTTAATGTTGTTCCTTTTACCAATACACCTCCCAGCCGGGCAATATCAAAAAAATCCATAAATTCTTCACCATATCCGAATGTTCCGGACGCAGTCATTACTGGATTTTTTAACTTTAATCCGTTTAAATCAATGTTTAAATCTACCATTTTAAATATGTTGAATCAAAAACAGGTCCGTCTGTACAAGTACATTTATTACCATCTATCGTGTCAGCCACGCATACTAAGCAAGCACCAAAACCACAAGCCATGTGATTTTCAAGTGAAACTTCACACGTAATATCATGATTTCGTGCATATTTCGCCACTACTTTCATCATCACTTCCGGACCACAAGTATAGATCATATCGATCTCTGGAGCTTGTGTTTTTACAACCGGATGATGAATTACAAATCCTTTCGTTCCCAGTGATCCGTCTTCTGTGGTAATGTGCACTTCACCCAGCTTTTTGAATTCATCCAAAGCAATGATCCCTTCTTGTGTTCTGGCACCTAATAGAAATTGAGGGTTGATACCATTTGCTTTCAGGTGACGTCCCATAAATAATAAGGGGGCTATTCCACAACCGCCACCTACAAGCAGTACTCTGCTTTTCTTAGGAAGACTAAAGCTATTTCCCAGGGGATATACCAGATTCAGTTTTTCACCTGCTTTCAATTGGCCCATTAACCGGGTGCCTTCACCAATTTCCTGCACCAGTAATTTCATGGTATTTTCATCTTTATCGATGTCATGAATGGAAATCGGACGCCTCAAAAAAGTGTTGGCACCGTTCTCTACTTTAACTTCAACAAATTGACCAGGTAACATGTCCGGTAATTGGGAAGGATGCTTAAGGGTTAAAACCACATATTCGTGATTTAACCTATCATTACTTAAGACCGTAAAATCGTCGATGTATTTCTTCATTTGCACACTTTATTGTAATACAGGAATTGTTTACAATTGTAACTAGCTTATTTTCGGTGCAAATATACCAAAAATCAAGAGAAGGCAAGCAACGTACCTAAAATTGGGATGGTTCCATGTTGATTCTGCATGGAAAAGGTGATGAGCGATGAAATTTAAACATGATTATAGGGTTAGGCAAGTAATTCATTCCGTTTATGCGTCGCCCTTAATGAGCTAATTCACGACTACTAAACAATTACTTATAGAGATATCCTATAGTCAATTACTCTGGTCGGTATTCTCTAAATGTTTTGTCCTGATAAAATACCAGGATCCGTTCAATGTGCTTGCCTTCTGAAGCAAACAGTTGTGTTTCCATGGGAGCAGAAACTTTTTCAGATTGAACTTCCATCCGTTCTTCTTTCGTTGGTTCTGGGGAGGATTGTTTTATAGGGGGAACAATCGGTTTTTCCGGTTTAACTTCACTACTTGGTCTACTAGGGAAAGATAATTGCTTAAAAGACCGCTTTTCACCTGTATTTTTAAACATTTCACCATTACCAGTAATCAACCAATCGCCACTTATGTGTGGATAATGAATCAATACCTTGTTCAAAAAATCCAAGCTCGGTTTATTCCTACCCGAAAGAATGTGAGAAATACCTGAACGTTGCACACCAATAATATCTGCAAATCTGGAGGGTGTTATGCCCTCTTTATTGATAATCGCTTGAATTCGCTCTTTCATAACCAGCTTACTCTTGTAATCAATGATTGTTTACGTATAGACAAGCGTAATCACACTTATCTTGTGACAAATGTATTCAAAAAAATTATAATTACAATAGTAAGTTGTGGAGATTTACAAATACTCTGCAATTGTAAAAAAAATCGGCTTTTTGCTCGGCACCTTTTTAAGCTTATATACAAAGAAGCTCCTATTACTTCAAATCACAAAACTTAAACAGCATTAATTTAGTGTTTTATGAAAATTAGTACCAACTGCAAAAACGTGCGAACAGGTTGTATTTGCTGGCGTTTCGAAAATCACAACACGCTATATGATGCTAATTAATAGGTGAATACGATCCATTTGAAGTTTATGTTCGTGTATTTATTATATTTCACTGGAAATTAGATGTATAACATGGTAATAACATGTTCAAAAATAGATAATGAGTGGGAATAATCACTATTGTAAATTTCTAATTGAATTTATACTTTATTTAAATTCTTAAATCAACTGGATTAATGTGCATTAAGATATGCATTATGCCATTAATGTATGTGCAGTTGCTTCATTTAAGCACATTACATTTGTATAAAACTTCTTTTGGCTTTTAACCCTCTTTTCCCATCAACATGTAAAATAAATAGTTACAAGTGTGCATTACATATGTAACACCTCTCCTACTCTATCGAATCAATTTTGCCGTAGACATTTGTAATGCGCATCTGTATACAACACTCAATTCACTAGTCTAACTTTGAGTTTATACTTTGCTAAAAAATCTGGAATCTTATAGTGCTCCTATCAATGTAATCTAAGGCATCTTTGGCTAGCAGAACATAGCATGGTTCAGGTGAGAAAGCCCACCTTTGTTTATGCTTTATGGAGATAAAGCGATTTTCAACAAAAAAATGATTTTTATTCTATTTGACTTGGATATAATTCTAGTCAGAATATCAAAATCTAAGCGAATTAGTTATTGTTAACTTATAAGCATGTACATTGGGTTCTCCAAAACTGATAAAAAATGCTTTTATCTATAATTTTTCAGTGCTTTGAAGCTTTAATGTTAATCAATGTTAAAGATGAGCTTGCTTTCTTTTGTTATTCTGAATATTACCTTCAGCCCCTCTTTAAATCCACCCAAAAGTATGAATTTGACTTGCAATTGTAGGGTGAAATCCCTATATTTGCAACCGCAAAAACAAGGCGACTCAGTAGCTCAGCTGGTAGAGCACATCCCTTTTAAGGATGGGGTCCAGGGTTCGAACCCCTGCTGAGTCACACAAAAAAGCTCCGGCAATTACCGGAGCTTTTATCCTTTAGTGCCTATTTATCTAAATCCAAGTTCATCTTTTGGGCTAGCTTTTTGACTAAGGTACCTACATTATAGTAATCAATAGCACTTACTACGGTGTGACATTTCTCGCATCGGACAAATATCAACTCATAGTTTGAATTGACCGGCACATCATTCACTACTTCGAACGTAGTGTTTTCGCATTTGAGACATTTTGAAGTGTTGTCCATAAAAAATAGGTTTTCAAGGTTAATGATATAATTACTATATAAATTGTTACCCAGGAAGACCTTAACTTATTTTTATCCGAATAATTCTGATTTAAGCGCGGCTATTCTTTTGGCTTCTACTTTAACTTGCTTCATATGTCCAAAATTCATAGGAAAATAGATTAATGGATTATATAAGTTCCCTGCAAACCGTTTTATCACCGAGGAAATACTATAGAATTTTTTCCGCGCATTTATTTTTCCTTTTTGAAGTTCATACGCCGTCATATTTTTGGGTTTGAAAACAACTGTATTATGATCGTAGTATTTCCAATTGGTAGTTGTTAACCGATTAGATTGTTTTAATTGCTCATAGATCTTTGTACCCGGATATGGGGTCAGCACATTAAAAGAAACAGTACTCACTTTGTTTTTCATTAAGAATTGTACCGTTTCATCAAATACCAGTTTTTTATCATTATCAAACCCAAAAACCATAGAAGCATGAATCAAAATCCCCATTTTTTTAATCTTCTTCAAAGCACTTTCCAGGTGTTTTATCTCTTTAAATGCTTTGTGCATGACATTTAGTTGTTCTTCAGATACACTTTCAATACCAAAAAACAGCACTTTACAACCGCTTTCAGCAGCGAGCTTCATCAGTTCATCATCATTAGCTAACAAGGAAACTGAAGCCTGTCCAACCCAGCTAATTTTTAAAGGTTTTATGGCCTTAAAAAGAGCTTTGGCATATTCCGGTTGTCCAATGATATTATCATCTAAAAAAATGAAATTTTTAGAGTGCGATTCCTTAATATCCCGAACTACGTTCTCTATGGGTATATGCCTGATTTTTTTTCCATATAAATTTGACACACAACAAAAGTCGCAATTATAAGGGCATCCTTTAGTCGTTAAGACGGGAATTAATTTGAATAGTCTTTTCTTTATCAGCCGACTGAAGTCTTTCGGTATGTATTTTTCTAAATCTGGTTCCGGATCATGATAGGTCTGTTTCAATTTACCTTCTACAAAATCATGGAGCAGCAATGGCCATACACCTTCCGCTTCTCCGATCACCACAGAGTCTGCATGCAGCAAGGCTTCATCTGGAAGAATAGTGGGATGTACACCTCCCAAAATCACTGTTTTTCCTCTCTGCCTGAACTTCATGCAAAGATCATAAGCCCTGGGCGCATTTGCTGTCATGCAACTAATTCCCACCAAGTCACAATCATACTCCAAATCAATTGGCTCAGCCTCTTCTTCAACAATTGTGACATCATGTTCTGTGGGAGTCAGTCCTTCAATGATATAAAGGGCCAGTTGAGGCATCATCAACCCCTTGTTTGTTCTTTTTTCGATATCCACTGCGGGAGAAATAAGTAGAATTTTCATAAGTGAGAGCGCTTATTGTCTGTTTACTATCTTATATGGCAGTATACAATTTACGAAAAAAAATACTGGAAGTCAGCTTTTTCTAATATCAAGCAAGGATTTACCTTTACTCATCCATAATAATGCCGGCTTATTAACAATATGTAGAAAGCCAAATTTTTCTAATAAAATAAGTCTCTGCTATGTATCCACATACACTAATTGGAACTTCAATTTACAATTTATTTTCAGTAATTAGTTGCAATTGTAAATATAAAATAGTTATTTCGCAGCGCAAAAAAAATAAGGCGACTCAGTAGCTCAGCTGGTAGAGCACATCCCTTTTAAGGATGGGGTCCAGGGTTCGAACCCCTGCTGAGTCACTTTAAATAAGCTTCGGTATTTACCGGAGCTTTTTTTTGTTTACGCCATATCCTAATCTCACCCGGAATAATTCATTCTGTATAGTTTTCTACCTCTTTGATTTTTAACCAGTCCCTCTGTAACCCATGTAAAATCTCAGTTTTCATTTGCAATTTTAAATTTTAATGCGTTATCTTTGCAACCGCAAAAACAAGGCGACTCAGTAGCTCAGCTGGTAGAGCACATCCCTTTTAAGGATGGGGTCCAGGGTTCGAACCCCTGCTGAGTCACTTTAAATAAGCTTCGGTATTTACCGGAGCTTTTTTTGTTTACGCCATATCCTAATCTCACCCGGAATAATTCATTCTGTATAGTTTTCTACCTCTTTGATTTTAAATCAGTCCCTCTGTAACCCATATAAAATCTCAATTTTCATTTGCAATTTTAAATTTTAATGCGTTATCTTTGCAACCGCAAAAACAAGGCGACTCAGTAGCTCAGCTGGTAGAGCACATCCCTTTTAAGGATGGGGTCCAGGGTTCGAACCCCTGCTGAGTCACTTTAAATAAGCTTCGGTATTTACCGGAGCTTTTTTTGTTTACGCCATATCCTAATCTCACCCGGAATAATTCATTCTGTATAGTTTTCTACCTCTTTGATTTTAAATCAGTCCCTCTGTAACCCATATAAAATCTCAATTTTCATTTGCAATTTTAAAATTAAATGCGTTATCTTTGCAACCGCAAAAACAAGGCGACTCAGTAGCTCAGCTGGTAGAGCACATCCCTTTTAAGGATGGGGTCCAGGGTTCGAACCCCTGCTGAGTCACTTTAAATTAGCTTCGGTATATACCGGAGCTTTTTTCATTTTACTTGTCTATAATATATTATGGTCGGGAGAGTTTCAATATTTTCCTTACTTTTGCGCCAAATGACCCGGAGTTATGGAATTTCTAACACTATTAATGCTGGCCATCGCACTGGCTATGGATTCGTTTGCGGTATCAATTTCTGCCGGTTTATCTCTAAACTATTTCCAGTTAAAAACCATGGGGAAAATCAGTATTCTTTTTGCTGTTTTTCAGGGATTTATGCCCGTTTTGGGATGGTATTTAGGACATTCCTTTGAATCTTATATTAAATCATTCGACCACTGGGTCGCTTTTGTTCTGCTTCTTTTTATTGGCGGGAAAATGGTATATGAGGCACTTAAGCATGAATCGGAAGCCCCCTGTATAAATCCTCATTGTAACAAAACCATTACAACCTTAGCCATTGCTACCAGTATTGATGCCCTGGCTGTAGGTATTAGTTTTTCCCTGCTTGGTGTTGAAATATTGTTCCCGGCTATCGTTATTGGGATCACAACTTTTGTGTTCGCATTTGCGGGTTTAACACTGGGCATTCGACTGGGAAGTATCTATAAAAACAAAATTGAATTAATTGGTGGTTTAATTCTGATTGGAATTGGCATGAAAATTCTATTGGAGCACACTTTATTTTTATAAAAAAATAGCCGATGAAGTTTAATTCCACCGGCCATTTAGATCCAAATTAACTAACTTCTCTTATTTAAATTCTTTCTTCAGGCTTTCTACCCACTTTTCGATGCGCTCATTGCTTTGAGCTGCTTGATTTTCAATATCCAGCGCCAAACCAACAAACTGATCACCGCGCTGTGCCCTGCTACCTTCGAAATCATAACCTTTTGTGGATGTAAAGCCGACAAGATGACCGCCTCTCTCTTCAATGAAATCAGCCATAATACCAACACCATCCACAAAATTCTCGGGATAACCTTTCTGATCACCGCCACCAAAAATGGCAAAGTTCTTACCTTTGAAATCTTCATCTTCGATGGCCGGTAAAAACTCATCCCAATAATTGGGCAACTCACCATCAAACCACGTGGGGACCGCCAAAATGAAATTGGTGAATTTCATGAACTGCTCGCGGGTAACAACATCCACATCTACTGTTTCAGCCTTCTCATTCCCCAACAATTTGATGATCTTTTTTACCTGCTGACCGGTCTTCACCGATCTGAAACTATAAAATATACCTGTATCTTGCATACTCAAATTAATTGAAGGGTTAATAAGCTAACAGCTCTTTTGCTGCGTCATAAATTTTTTGCGTATTGGGCAAGGTAGCAGCTTCCAGAGTCCGATTGAAACCCACGGGCGTAAAAGTAGATCCCACACGTTTCACTGGTGCATCCAAATACTCAAAGGCATCCGCAGTGATGGTGGCGGCCACTTCCGCACCAAAGCCAGAAAATACTTTATCTTCGTGTACGATCAATGCTCGTGATGTTTTCTTGATGGAACTGATGATGGCTTCCGTGTCCAATGGAATCAATGAACGCAGGTCAATCACTTCCACATTTCCAAAACCATCTTTTGCTAATTTATCAGCTGCCTCCACACTCATTTGAGTGGTATTACCATAGGTGATGATGGTTAAATCGGTTCCTTCCCGCCTGGTGCGTGCTTTTCCAAAAGGAACTTCAAAATCATCCGGAATGGGAGTCGCCGCTTTGGGGGCGTTATAAAGCGCTTTAGGCTCCATAAATACAGTCATTCCCTCCGACCGAATGGACGTACGCAACAAGCCGGCCGCATCATCGGCATAGGAAGGATAAACAATCCTTACGCCGGGGAAAGTTGTCAATGCCCCTTCAATGTTTTGCGAGTGGTACAAGCCTCCACCAATGTAACCACCTGATGCCAGGCGCACAGTGATGTTAGGGGAGAATTGTCCCTTGGTCCGCCAATATTCATGAGTAGTTTCTACAAACTGCTCCATGGCTGGCCAGAAGTAATCAGCGAACTCCGCTCCTTCCACCACTACGCGGATGTCCTTATTATAACGTACCATTCCATTAGCCGTTCCCATAATAAAGTCCTCTGCAATGGGCGCATTAAAGACGCGCTCTTTGCCAAACTCCTGCTGCATGCCTTTGGATACATTGAAAATTCCACCTTTATCTTTATTGGCAATGTCTTGTCCCCAGATAAATGTGTCCGGGTTACGACGAAACTCAGCTTTCAAGGTCTCATTCAAACCCTGTATTAATTTCTTCGGCTCACCATCAAAATGGTGTGTTCCGTCCGGGTACTTTTCAGCCTTATAAGGTTCCGGCATCACAAAATCATGGATGGACTCCGGAGTCGGATGTGGCGCTGCCATTCCTTTGCGGTGCGACACCTTTACCTCGGCAGCGACATCGGCTTCAATGGCTGTTAATTCGTCCTCGGTGGCACGATCATAGCGTAATAACAGACGTTTGAATTTGGCCAATGGATCGTATTCTTTTACATAGGACAACTCATTGTCATCGCGATACAAATCATGACGATCAGAATTACTGTGCGAATGAATGCGGACACAGTTGGCTTGAACAATCACTGGTTTCTGATTTTCTTCAGCCCAGCTTACGGCTTCTGCCATGGCATTCATGGAGTCAAAAACATCTTTCCCATTACAATAGATGATGCGCAGATGCTTTAATCCCTCAAAGTTCTTAGCTACTTTTCGGTTGGCGGTCTGATCTTTTTTAGGCACGGAAATGCCATAGCCGTTGTCCTGAAATACAAACACGACCGGTAGTTGTTCTTTTGACGCGCCATTAACGGCTTCGTACACATACCCTTCGGATACAGACGACTCCCCTTGTGAACTAATGGCAACCCCTTTGGCTTTATAGGTTTTTAAAGCACGCCCCATTCCCACTGCATGCAGTGTATGGTTACCGGTACACGACGAAACATTGTGGATGTTCCATTCGGGTTTGGCAAAATGATTGGACATGTGTCGTCCACCGCCCGCTACATCGGTATCTTTGGAGATTCCATTGTAGATGATCTCTTCAGAGGTTAATCCGGCTGATAAGGTAGTGATCAAATCACGGTAGTAGGGAAACAGATGATCTTTTTCACGGTTGAAGTTTTGACCAATGGCCAGCTGAATACCATCGTGTCCGGCAGCCGGTGCATGATACGACCAGCCAATGGCTTGCTTCAAATAGTTAGGGGCCTTTTCATCCAGGGTACGCCCCAGGAATAGCAGACGGTACCATTTTAATAAGGTTTCTTTATCCGTCTTTTTAATGGAATATATTTTTGGAATATCACTCATTTCCAGATTATTTTTTAATAGGTCACACATTAAATTTCACGATTGATATCAAGCGCTTCCAGGTAATCCGCTACCCGACGTAGGAAGCCTCCTCCCAATGCACCATCAACCACGCGATGATCATAGGATAAGGACAGGAACATTTTGTGGCGGATACCAATCACATCACCGGTAGGGGTTTCAATCACAGCCGGCTTTTTCTCAATGGCACCAACGGCGAGAATAGCCACTTGCGGTTGATTAATTATAGGAGTCCCAATAATGTTCTTGAAAGAGCCGAAGTTGGTGATGGTGAAGGTTCCTCCCTGGATATCATCCGGTGAAAGTTTATTCTCACGCGCCTGATTTGCCAAGCGATTGATATCGCCGGTCAATCCTACCAGATTTTTTTGATCGGCCTGCTTGATAACCGGTACAATGAGGTTACCGGTTGGCAAGGAGACGGCCATCCCCACATTGACTTGTTTACGGTAGATGATCTTATCGCCATCCACCGACGCATTCACTCCTGGAAAATCACGCAAGGCACGTGCTACCGCTTCTGTAATTACCGGCATGAAGGTAATTTTCTCACCATATTTCTTTTGAAAATTATCTTTTACCTTGTTTCGCCACAGAACCAGGTTTGTAACATCGGCTTCCACCACGCTAGTCACGTGAGGCGATACCTGTTTCGACATCACCATGTGATCAGCAATGAGCTTGCGCATACGATCCATCTGTACAATGTCATCACCTGCCGAAACAGACACATGTACCTTCGGTTGTTCTTTACGTTCTTCCGGTGCCGGTGCTTTCTCAGTTGGTTTGGCTGGGGCAGCAAGTGTTACAACCTGCGTACCTGAAGTGCGATTCTTGAGGTAGCCCAAAATATCATTTTTAGTAACCCTTCCTTCTTTTCCTGTTCCTGAAATGGTCTCCAATTCCTCTATGGAAATACCTTCCGAATCGGCAATGCTGCGCACTAGGGGCGAAAAGAAACGATCCGATGTGATATTAATACTTTTTACGCTTGAATCCGCTGCTGCCACCACCGGTGTCTCAGCGGACTTTGCCGATGCACTAGCCTTTGGCGCTTCATCCGTATCCTCTGCACCTTCCAGCAAAATCACAGCTACCGGCACTCCAACCGGCACCACATCATCCGTTTTGTATTTAATTTCTTTTACTGTACCAGCCACAGGCGAAGGAATCTCCGAATCTACCTTATCCGTAGCGATTTCAAGAAGTACGTCATCTTCCTGAATGGTATCTCCTTCCGAAACAAACCACTTAGTAATGGTGGCTTCTTCAACGCTTTCGCCCATTTTAGGCATTAAGATTTCAAATGTTGACATATAGCTTATATTAATTTATTCTAAATTAAAGAAGCGGCAAATATAATTACCACCTTTATTTATACCAAATCTAAATTCAGTCCTAAAAACAAAATATTTGAAAGAATTGTTTTATATCATCTAAATAATATTAAACAATCCCTTATGACTGTTTAAACAATCAGTCTTTATAAAGGTTTTATACCTTTATGAAAATTATCGTAAGCAGCTGATTTGTCAGTTATTTTAGAGGACTATTATTGTATTCGTCAATCTGAGAACTGGTCCTTTCCAACCTTTTTGTCTAAGGTTTTCAGCCCTTGTTAATGCATCGTATAGAGAAAAACGTATGATTGTTTTCCTCCGGCACCTTGCCTCCCTTATAATGATTGACCTTCTCATGTATTTATTTCGAAAGCGAGATATTTAATTGTTGATTGATACAGAAAGTCTCTGATTGCTTACGATTGACAATCGAATTCAGGTTTTTTGGTGGATTGAATCCTTTTAACTTATTTTGACACAATGCTGCCTGGGAAACAGCATTCCAAATGTTTTATGCGAAAATAAATTCACAGTGGTTATTCGAACTCATTTCAAGTATGAGATGTGGCCGAATTACGCTGCTACTAAACCTTAATAGTTCATACATGAGAACAAAACATTTCTTGCCAGTTATTGTGGCAACAGCCATTGGAGTAGGCGCTTGCCAAACAACTCCAAAGGAAACCAAACAACTTGTTAAGCCGGTGTTTTCAGCAGCTGATATGGATCTAACCATGCAGCCCGGCGAAAACTTTTATCAGTATGCCAATGGTGGTTGGATGATCCAAAATCCACTTCCGGATGCGAAAAGCCGTTATGGCAGTTTCGATAAGCTGGCCGAAGAGAATCGGGAGAATGTCAAGCAAGTGATTGAAAAGGCTGCTGCTGAAAAGGGAGCGCCCGGTACCATCAGCCAAAAAATCGGGGATTTCTTCGCCGCCGGTATGGATTCAGCAGCCATTGAAAAAGCTGGCATTACACCTATTCAATCCCTGTTGGATGAAGTGAACAACATCAGTAATCGTGAGGAATTAGTAACGGTGATCAGTTCCTTGCAGCGCAAACAAATCGCATCGCTTTTCTATTTTTTCAGTTCGGCTGATCAGAAAAACAGTGAGATGACCATTGCCGGTATCTATCAAAGCGGATTGGGTATGCCCGATCGTGATTACTACCTGGACGATAGCGAGCGCTCGGTGAAATTGCGTGAGGCTTATAAAACTTACATGACGACTTTATTTAGTCTGATTGGTAATGCTGAGGATGATGCCGCAAAAATGACAGAGACCATCTTGGCCTTTGAAACAAAATTAGCCGAAGCGTCCAATACACGCATGGAAAACCGCGATCCCCACAAAACTTACAACAAAACAGATGTGGACGGTTTAGTAAAAATGGCACCGGAATTTCCTTGGAATCAGTACCTGGAAGGTATTCACGTACCGGCTCCTGGTGACATTAACGTGTTTCAACCCCATTTCCTGGGTGAAATCGCGAAATTGTATCAGTCCGAATCACTGGAAACCTGGAAAACATTCCTGACCGCCGTCGTGGTGCGTGAATCGGCTTCTTACTTGAGCAGTAATTTTGTTGATGCCAATTTCGAATTTTATGGCAAAGCCCTTTCGGGTAAAAAAGCCCAGGAACCCCGTTGGAAACGCGTATTGGGCACTACAAGTGGCGCATTGGGCGAGGCTGTTGGACAATTATATGTGGCTGATTTCTTCCCGCCCGAAGCGAAAGTACGCATGGAGACATTGGTTGAGAACCTGCGTGTAGCATTTGGTCAGCGCGTGGATCAACTGGAGTGGATGAGTGCCGAGACCAAACAGGCAGCTCATGAGAAGTTGGGAACGATCCGCGTAAAAATTGGTTATCCTAACAAATGGCGCGATTACAGTGGGTTGACAATTACACCCGACTCATATGTGAGTAATGTAATGGCCAGCAGTGAATTTGACTTCGCCTTTGACATGTCCAAATTAGGAAAAGCTGTGGATAAAGATGAGTGGCACATGACCCCACAAACGGTAAATGCTTATTACAGTCCGGTGGCCAACGAAATTGTATTCCCCGCTGCGATCCTGCAACCTCCTTTCTTCTATTTAGATGGTGATGACGCCGTGAATTATGGTGCCATTGGTGTGGTGATTGGCCACGAAATGACTCATGGTTTTGATGATAAAGGACGTTACTACGACAAAGAAGGTAACCTGAATGACTGGTGGACCGCTGAAGATACCAAATTATTTGAAGAGCGTACCCAAGTATTGGTAGATCAATTCAACGCCATTGAAGTACTACCCGGTACCTTTGCCAACGGTGAATATTCCTTAGGAGAGAACATTGCTGACTTGGGTGGCTTATGTATTTCACACCAGGCTTTCAAAAATTCTTTGGAAGGGAAAGCAGAGCCTGAGCAAATTGATGGTTTCACAGCTGACCAACGGTTTATTTTAGGTTACTCACGCGTTTGGGCACAAAACATCCGCGATGAAGAAATTTTACGATTGACCAAAGAAGACGTTCACTCATTAGGTATTAACCGGGTGAATGGTCCACTGCCAAACATCCAATTGTTTTATGAGGCCTTTAATTTAGATGCTTCCAGTGCCTTGTACATTGCACCGGATAAGCGTGCGGTTATTTGGTAGAAAACACATTATTGAGAAATTAAAAATCCCGCTTCTGGCGGGATTTTTTTTTGGGGTTCTATGCACCTCTTTGAATCCATTAAATACTTTCAAATACACTCCATCCGTTTGGAATCCCCCCCTTTTATTTCTTAACTTTTTTTACCAAAATTCAATGGTTTAGGTTCGGAAGCAGCTTCTTCTTCCGAAGATAGGAAACAAATCTTGTTTCATATGAATCCACTCATCCCCGATATCCGGAAAGTTTCTGCCCATCTGTTTTGAAATCATCCTCACACACTATACTTTTACTGGCTGCTTGAACAAAGCATATTTTTTACTTCCAATAATCATCAACAACATGAAGAAATTAGCTCCTAAAGATTTCCTTGAGGAAGCAAAGCGTACGCCGATTATCGATGTACGATCACCCGGTGAATTTGAGGAGGGACACATTCCGGGTGCCATTAATATGCCCCTCTTTACCAATGAAGAGCGTGCCATTGTTGGAACACTCTACAAGCAAACCGGTAAAGATACCGCTGTATTAAAGGGCTTGGAAATAGTAGGGCCTAAAATGGCTGATTTTGCCCGCCAGGCCCAAGAATTGGCCGTTGACAATCAGTTGCTGGTGCATTGCTGGCGAGGTGGTATGCGCTCCGAGTCCATGGCCTGGTTATTTGAGAAAGTGGGCCTGCAATGCAGCTTATTAGTCGGCGGCTATAAAGGCTATCGAAACTATCTGTTAGAACAATTAGCAACAGCAACTAATTTAATTGTCATCGAAGGCCATACGGGTAGTGGTAAAACCGAAATTTTGGCGGCACTGGCCGCCATGGGCGAACAAGTCATTGACCTGGAAGGATTAGCATGTCATCGCGGCTCTGCTTTTGGAGGCATCGGACAAGCCCCTCAACCCACCACCCAGCAATTTCAGAATAACCTCTATCACACCTTCGCAGATTTGCACCTGGATACACCCATTTGGATTGAAGGCGAAAGTAAAGCCATTGGTAAAGTCTATCTGCCCGATCCCTTCTGGCAGGCCATGAATCACAGTCGGGTCATTGAAATTGAAGTACCCCTGGAGGCCCGTGTTAACCGCTTAGTGGATGATTACGCCAGCTTAAATGCCGATGCCATGGCCCAATCGATTTGTCGATTGGAACGCCGCCTGGGAAACAAACGAATGACTGAAATTCTGGAGTGTTATAAACACCAAAACTACCACAAAGTGGCGGAGCTCTTGTTGGAATATTACGATAAGACTTATCAACATAGCATTGATCAACATCGGGATCAGTATGAAGTCCTGAATTTATCCGATGGCAATGCAAAAGCCAATGCTGCACTGCTGGTGAAAAAGAAAAGCAATACTAAATCTCTATAGCAATGACAACTCAAAATACCAATCTCATCACCCCTGAAAATGTGTGTTTAACGCAATACTCACATGGTGCAGGCTGTGGCTGTAAAATATCACCCAAAGTACTCCGTAACATTTTGGCTCAGACGAAAACAGAAGTGATTGATCCCCTGTTATTGGTGGGCAATGGCACGTTGGATGACGCTGCTGTGTATGCCATTGATGATGAAAAGGTACTGATCTCAACCACCGACTTTTTCATGCCCATTGTGGATAATCCCCTGGATTTTGGAGGCATTGCAGCTGTAAATGCCATCAGTGACATTTACGCCATGGGCGGTCAACCTTTAATGGCGGTGGCTATCTTGGTTTGGCCGGTAAACACCCTTTCAGAGGAAATTGCCGGACAAGTTTTAGAAGGTGCCAAACGTGCTTGTGCCCAGGCGGGCATTGCCATCGCAGGCGGACACAGCATTGACGGACCGGAGCCGATCTTTGGATTGGCTGTAACAGGCATTGCCTCACGCGAACAAGTTAAGAAGAATTCGTCGGCGGTGGCCGGATGTGAGCTTTTCCTGACCAAACCATTGGGTGTTGGCATCTTATCAACCGCCCAGAAAAAAGGATTGCTCAAGCCGGATGATTTGGATACCGCTCGTAACGCCATGCTTACTTTGAATAAGATTGGTCAGGATCTGGGAAAACTTCCAGGGGTAAAAGCCATGACAGATGTAACCGGATTTGGTTTATTGGGTCACCTCATTGAATTGTGTGATGGAAGTGAATTGTCAGCACGTATCAAAACCCATAAAGTACCTACCATCCCAGGCCTGGATTATTACATGGAGCACAAAACCTTTCCGGGTGGGACCTTCCGGAATTTCGACAGCTATGGCCACAAAGTATCACCTCTCTCCGACTATCAAAAACACCTCTTGTGCGATCCGCAAACAAGTGGTGGGTTATTGGTGGCTGTGGAGTTACCGGAACGTGAGGCATTCATGGAAGTAGCCCGTCAGTATGATCTGGTATTGGAATCTTTTGGCGTATTGGAACCTGCGGGTGAGCATGTGGTTATGGTTGAGGAGTAGTTTTACTATATACATTAGGGATAAAAGCCTTTGTTCATAAAATTCAATTCCCCGTAATTAAGAACGGGGTAATTAACAAGATGAAAGCCTGAGAATCATAAATTCCCAGGCTTTTTCAATTATTCATACGGATTCCAATGCTCAATCTTACCGCTTAACCACCAATCTAATTATTTTGGTTTTGCCTTCCGACAAACACTCAACCAGGTAAATACCCGGATTCAAATCCATCACATTCACCCCATTTCGAGCATCGGCTTCACTTACTTTTCGGATGAGTTGGCCCAGTTGATTATATATGGAGACCAGTCCTACGGTGCCCGAAATATAGAAACGATCAGCTGTCGGATTGGGATACAGAATTATTTTCTGCACCTCAGGATTTGATAATAACGTCGGTACTGAAAATGTCACATCCAGATCATGATTCCCTGAAACACCTGATATGGTGTATTCAAATCCCCCACTAACAACAACCAGATCCTCTTCAGGGACAGGCGTCCCATTATCAGTAAAAGTAGCGATTTCATACCCCGGATCAGGGGTAATGGTAAGCACAAAATCTTCTCCTATAATAACTTTGTTTTCACCTGGATGATCAACACCTCCATCGGCACCAACGGTTACATTAACCGAATATTGAAGGTCATACTCCACCACTATGGTATGATCCGCGACAATGGATGTCATGGCATAAGTATTACTCTCATTGATTTGCTCCTTTATATCTGCATCATTATCAGTGGCGATTTTAACACCATAGCCGGCATCGGGCGTCATAACAATATTCAATGATCCATTGCTTAACACATTTGTCGGCACATTGGGTTCAATGGTTCCTGCCCCGGTGGCAGAAGGTGTGATGGTGAAATATAAGGTCTCTACCGCACCCAAATCAACAATTTCTTTTACAACGCGTGGATTACCATCAAAATCAGTAGCCGGCAAACCTGTTGTAGCAGGATCACCTGCATTGAGTCCGGGTGCATCCAATCCGAATCCCCAGTCAGAATTCTCCAATTCAGTAAATTGTGAAGGGTCGACAGCCAAACCTGCAAAAGTAGTGGGTTGATAAAACATGGGTCCACTGGCATTAGCAGCATCCAATCCCATATTCGTATCCGGATCGCCTGGCGTATAATCCTGTATGGCACAAAAAGATAAATAATTCACTTTTATGGATGGGTGAAATTGATTAGCTACGCCAAAAAAAGTTTGTGTATTGCCCCATAACAAAGTATTCTGGATGGATAGTATAGGGCCATCCGGTGTGTCATCCACCCCATCATCAATGGAGATACCCGTTCCAATTTCATAGGTATGATTATTGGCAACGGTGCCATTCACTATTTCACCACCTTCCTGTAAATGAATACCTCCGCCTTCTCCGTCCGAATTAACATCAGGTACTTCATTATTCACCACCAGGCAACTCATTACTTTACCGCCATTCAAGATGAAAATCCCGCCGCCTTTATTACCGGCCTGGTTATTTCCCATGGCACAATTGATAAATTCAGGTATGACGCTTTGCCCATCCGACAGGCTATGCTCTATATACACACCACCTCCATTAAAAGCGGTGTTGGAGTGGATGATACAATTGGTAAATGTACCGCCCAAATTGGCATACACGCCTCCACCTTTACCTTCCAGATCTGCCAAATCCTCCTGTGCCAGATTGGATTCAATGATACATTTTTCAAATGTACCGCCTTTATAGGTATACACACCACCTCCATTTTCGGCATAGTTACCCACGATGTAACAGGATCTGAATACACCTCCAAAACGGGCATGAATACCGCCTCCCCGACCATTAGGGGGAACCCCGTTTTCAGCATAGCCCTGGGTAATCACAAAATCTTCTAATATAGCCGTATCATCAGTTCCATCCGCCGCAAAAATAACATGAAAGGCATTGTTCACCGGATCGCCATCCTCTTGCAATTCACCACTCAAGATTGTGGCATTCGTTTCCTGATAACCATATTCCGTGCGTTGGGTGATTTCGGTCTCTGTACCTGCAAATCCACCAATAATACGGACGTTATTACGGAGCATAAACGACTGGTATTTGGTATCTCCACCAGGTGCACCAGGAATATCATCTGTTGGATAATAGGTTCCGGATTGCACCCAGACCTCACCGCCATCCAATAGAGCAGATAAATCATCAATGGCGGCCTGCAGATCATTTGTTGCCGTTGCCCAGCTAGCATGATCGCCATAGGCTGTAAAGGCCACACCACCATCCGCATTGGTTTTCACGAAGACCCGGGTTTGGCCTTGTAGAAAGGTGGTGTTAAATGCTGTAAATAAAATGAACAGCATCAGAAACGTTCGAAGAGTAAAGGTTTTCATAGCTTATCAATTTAAACATGACTAGACATTTATCGCCCGTGAGGGATTACCGCGAATGGTAAATGTCCTAAAATTCATATCAAGTTAAACCAATAAAATCAGAAAATAAAGAGGCTGAATATTATTGTGTTAAAATGGAGATATAAAATAGCTTAGTCAAAGGTTATTCGATTCAGACGGACGTGCCGAATCTCTTCTTCCTGCTCTTTCCTGTAATATAAGGTAATGGATGATTTACCTTGGGTGTATTCGCCCAAATTAAAAAAGGCTTCACAGGGGGCCATGCGGGCCAGACTTAAAGAATCAATGTCTACAATAATATCTCCGGCCTTTACACCCATTGAATCGGCAATGGTGCCCTGCCAAACACCACCTACGCGGAAGGTGTCATTTTTGACAATGAGATCCACTCCAAAACTCTTTTCCTGATAGGTATTAATGGAATCGGTAGCTTCGAAAAAGAAGCGTTTATGCCGATAATCCAGTATAAAATTCCCTTTTCTTAATAATTCCATCCCAATTCGGGAGGATGAATGAGTGGTGCGAATGACGAGGTTTTTGAAAGAAGCATCAGTCAATTTAAAAGCATCAATGGAAACAATACTACTGCCCTGACTGGAGTGATCAGCCCCTCCCATCCCATGAGAGCTATTTCCCGTGGATTTGTAATGGATTTGATCTTTTAGAAAACCTTTGGATTGAAAATAATTCAGATGACCATTGGATAATGAATAGAAATCATCACTGCCGGTATCGATCAATACGGTTTCGCTTAATTTTTCATTGAGCTTTATGCGGATGTAGGGTGAACTCTGAATTTTATTGACCAATAACTTAACACCCTCTTTTCTGGTGTGGTTAAAATCTTTAAAGGAATCGGCAATAATCACGACCTGACGTGCCCAATCGACTTTGAAAGCTCCGAATCGCAATACATTACTCCCAATATATCCATCCACCTCAAAGCAGGAAAAAGGCATCGGGAACGGGTCTGAATAAATGGCTGGTATATTATCAAATTCCACATCCCCCAATTGGATGTGCTCCAGGTTGACAACCTCCGTCAATTGCCGGTTATTATTGGCATCACGTACATGAAGATCCTGGAGCTTTGGCAGAATCATCCTGGAGGAGTCCCTAAATACGATACATGGTGCACCGGTGTCCAGAATAAACCGCCCTTTGCGCCCATTCACCTGAGCTTCAATGATGATTTTATCCTTGATGTATTCAAAGGGAATCTCAGCATAATAGTTCTTTTTCAGGACATGTCCCTTGTTGAGCTGCGCCAGCGCCAGGTGCGAAACACATAAAATTGTTAAAAGGGTAAAAACAGATCTTGTCATCATCTTGTCATCATTCATTCTCTCTTAAAAAAGAAAGGATGTACATTGTTCAGGCACATCCTCTCTATTTGATTATCTATCAATAATTAGTTCTTAATTCCTGCCAACTTAAACACAAAGGCATATTCCAAAGCAGAATCCTTTAAGCGCTCAAACCGTCCTGATGCACCCCCATGCCCAAAATCCATGTTGGTGTGCAATAACAGCAGGTTGTGATCTGTTTTCATTGCCCTCAATTTAGCCACCCATTTGGCCGGCTCCCAATACTGCACCTGCGAATCATGATAGCCGGTGGTGACCAATAAATTAGGATAATTTTTTGCCTCTACATTATCATAGGGTGAATAACTCAAAATATAATCGTAATAAGCTTTCTCGTTGGGATTCCCCCATTCATCGTATTCACCTGTAGTGAGCGGAATAGATTCATCCAACATGGTGGTGATCACATCCACAAATGGCACCGCTGCAATCATGCCATTATAAATTTCCGGTTTCATGTTGGCTACTGCTCCCATTAATAATCCGCCGGCACTACCACCTGAGGCGAAGGTTTTTTCCGGCGATGAATAGCCATTTTCCTGAAGATACTCGGTACAGGCTATAAAATCAGTAAATGTATTTTTCTTCTTCAGTTTCTTCCCATCTTCATACCAATACCGACCTAATTCCTGACCACCCCGAATATGCGCCAGGGCATACACAAAACCACGGTCCAGCAAGCTCAAACGCACACTGCTGAAATAGGGATCCATTGAATTGCCATAGGATCCATAGGCATAGACCATCATCGGATTAGAGCCATCCTTTTTAAACAACTCTTTTTTATAGACAAGGGAAATAGGTACTTCTGTGCCATCTGCCGCGGTTGCCCAAACCCGCTCGGTTTGATAATCAGCTGCATTGAATCCACCCAGCACCTCTTGTTGCTTCATCAAGGTCTTTTCACGGGTGGTCATGTTATAATCAAACGTCGAATTGGGAGTGGTCATGGAGCCATATCCAAAGCGCAGAACCGCCGTATTAAATTCCCGGTTGGTGCTGATGTAGGCCATATAAGTAGCCTCGCCAAAATCCAGATAATGTTCCTCTTTATTCAGTTGGTTGATGATGCGCAGCTGCGTCAAACCTAATTTGCGCTCCTGCACCACCAGGTAATTATCAAACAACTCAAAGCCTTCCAATAATACCTCCTCGCGGTGTGGAATAAGCTCCTTCCAGTTTTCAATGCCAGTTTTATTTTCAGGCGTTTCCATTAAACGGAAGTTTCTCGCCTCAAAGTTAGTGCTGATGTAAAATTTAGTACCATAATGGTCAATATTATATAACATTTCGGCATGACGTGGTTCAAACATCCTGAACATACCCGCTGGATTATCCGCTTCTAAAATCTGATATTCGGTAGCCATGGTAGCAGAACTACCAATAACCATGTACTTGCCCGATTTTGTTTTGTATACATAACATCCAAAAGTAGTATCGGTCTCTTCAAACACTTCTACCGGTGCTGAATCACCCAATGAGAAACGGTGTATTTTATTGGATCTCAGCGTTTCATCTTTGGTGGAGTAAAAGACTGTTTTATTATCATTAGCCCAGGAAACACCACCGGAGGTATTGCCAATGTGATCAGAAAAGACCTCTCCGGATTTCAAATCCTTGAAATAAATGGTGTATTTGCGGCGCGAAACAGTATCAACCGTATATGCCAACAGTTGATTATTGGAACTCACTGAATAATCACCCACTTGAAAATAGGCATAATCCTTAGCCATCTCGTTAACATTTAACAAGATCTCTTCCGGCGCCTCCAGGCTGCCTGCTTTCCGGCAATGGATGGGATATTCCTTTCCCTCTTCATAGCGGGTATAATAATAGTAACCGTTTTCGAGATACGGCACTGAGTTATCCGTTTGCTTAATACGGCCTAACATCTCATTGTACAGATTTGTTTGCAATTGTTCGGTCTCTTGCATGCAAGCCTGAGTATACTCATTTTCGGCATTCAAATAGTTGATCACCTCTTCGGTATCCCGGTTTTTCATCCAGAAGTAATTATCCACGCGGGTATGGGCGTGTTTGGTCAATTCAGTGGGTTCTATTTTAGCCACAGGAGCCTGTAACTGTTTTTGTGGCGCATCACAGCTGATAAAAGCTGATAGACTTATAATACCCCACAAAGCAAGTAAAAGGTGCTTATTCATAAGATTGAAATTTGAGTTTAGTTGATTAACAGTTTATGATAAACGAATGTAGTAAAAAATTGTTAATTAGTCCGGTTTCTATACCACTTAAAATCATTGACCTACCATACTCATAAACAAGCCATTGTTAATAACTGTTTTCACTCTTACTACTCCCACCCGTGATAATCGCCTAAAATGAACTGTAATGTAAAGGTTCCCTTATGAGATCATTGATCTTTCCTGCATAGTAGCTACTATTATATACCTCATTTAAGGTGCAGTCAAGTTTAAATTAACTCGCATTAAACTCACGATTTTGAAAATTAATAATGATTTGAAAATGTCATTTAATGAATTTGAATAACTGTATGCTATATACCATCCCGTATACCAGATATGACCAAAAAGAGGAGATCACGCGACCTCCTCTTTTAGTTATGCTTCATCCTTCAATCCGAACATGCTTAATGCCTCACCCGAACATCTAATTCATGAGGTGATACCGTTGGTGATTGTCCCTTCTTTAACTTTTTTACCACCAACCTGGCCACTTCTTCAGCCCCTTCTTTTGTCTTGAAGGGTTGATTGCCCTTCATTGATGGAATGCAGTCCTGATGTATAAAGACTTTGCCATTTTGAGTTACTTCATATCCATAGCCTTGATTGACTGAAATCACCTGGTAATGGAAGCCCTTGCTACTAGTGGCCATGGCCAGGCCTAACAGACTCACCAAACCAATGCTTACCAATAGGGCGCGCCATCTATTCCGAGCACTTCTTTTCAGCCTGGTGTTAGTCGTCTTCATTTTCCTCAGCATTGGGGTCAAAGGTCCATACATCATCGAAATAATAGCCTGAACTGCGGCCTGTTGTCACAAATGGCTGGTTATTTACCACAAAGGCAACCGCTTCGTAACGGGGCGATCCTTCGAATTGCGTACGCTCTACCCAGGTATCATTAACCGGATTATACTCCCAATTGCGGGCTGTAGGCGAACCGGGTCCGCCGGTTGTGACATATCCCAGGCCATTGATACTAAAGCCAACCCCATTGATACCCACCAGTTCATAGTCATCATCATAGCTTTCATCTTCATTGGCATCCTTACTAATTTTACGTTTTTCCGTCCAGGTATCAGCTACCGGATCGTATTCCCAAAAATCATCCAGATAATTGCCATTATCCGTTCCGGTCACTACATACCCTTTGTCACCAATGACAAAGGCCACCGCATCTCTTCGCTTTTTACCGCCAATACTCACCCGTTGCTCCCAGGTATCAGTGGCCGGAATGTATTCCCAAAAATCCTTCAATAAGTTACCGTCATATCCTGATCCCACATATCCCCGATCATGGATGCTGAAGGCAATGGATCCGTAGCGACCGGTACCAGGGAAATTGGCTTTCTGAAGCCAGGCATTAGTGGTGGGATCATACTCCCACAAATCATTCAGTTTATTTTCACCATCGTAACCAGTGGTCACGTAGCCTTTTCCAGCCGCGGCAAAGGCCACAGCACCATTACGGGCGGCACCGGGTAAACTTTGTACTTGTGTCCAGAAATCCTTCTGAGGATCATATTTCCAGAAGTCATTGAGCCGGTCATCTTCCTCGCCATCATACCCTGTACCTACATAGGCATACTCACCCACTGTAAAGGCGATGGCATCACTTCGCGGATACCCTTCAAAAGCGCCCAGCTCCATCCAGTTACCAAATAATTCCTCATCGTCATCCTCACTGCTACAAGATGCCAGGCTCATAGTGAATAAAAAGAAAAGCAGATACCAGTTTATTTTTATCATCATTATCAGTTTTAAAAATTCGACCAAATCTAGTTGTCGCGACCAGTACTCCTAAATAAAATCAATGAAAATGCCCTTCTCCAGCATCAACCATCGCAGGGTTTCAATCAAGGGGGATTTTACCCATCGCGTCGTCAATTATCCCATTGATTGAAGAGGGAGCAGCGTTCATTGAATCCGGAATGGATTTGATAGAATAGATTTAGGTGACTAGACTCCGTCCACTTTATTTGCAGCTCAATACCGGAAACCAAAGGTCTTGCCCGGTTAGGCAAAGACTCTTTTATTCCAACACATAGTCGCCGCATAAGGGATAACACATATCAACGCGTAAAGCCATAAAAATTCATATGAAAATACAATTTCAGCCTTATATCAAAGGGAGAAGCCTACTTACGGGCTTGCTTTTCAGCGTGATTCTCATGCCTGGCTGTTCAGACGGGGCACTGGATTTAGGAGATCACTTTATTCACACACCTACTTATACAGCACTGATCGATTCGGTATCCATCTCCTTATCGACGATTCGGGCGGATTCAATCGCCACTACAGGTACTGGCAGCGGGTTGGTCGGCTATTACCAGCACTCTTCGCTGGGGGGACAGGAGGCCGTCAGTTACTTCTCCATCTCACCCTCCGAAAATTTCACCTGGGATACGAAAAAAGAGGTGTATGATTCCATCACTTTTGTACTCCATCCCAATGGGTATTCCATGGGTGATACCACCAGTACATTCCATTTAAAGGTGCATCAACTGGCCGAAGAAATCGAAAAGCATGACGATGGTAAATTGTATAATGTCAGTCACATTCATTTTGATGAGAGCAGTACACTGGGAGAAAAAGCATTTCAACCGTTTCCCAACCGGAAAAAGAAGCTGGAGGTCAAACTGGACGATGCCCTGGGGCGATCCATCATTGACTTTATGGTAACCAATAAAAATCAAACCGATGGAGCCAACTTATTCCGGGAAACTTACAAAGGATTTGCTCTAGCCTGTGATACTGACTTGACACGTTCTGTATTGGGCATCTCAGCCACTGATGAACTGGCTTTCATTCGCTTATATTCACACCGGGTAGGTTTGGAAAAGGAAGTGGAGGAACGGAATTTCCCGCTCGAATCCGCCACTAAACAGTTTACGGAAATCATCAGTCATGACAACAATACAATTTACAACTCGATAGAAGACGGAAAGGACAAATTATCTGAATCCGCCTCCCAAAGTACCAGTTTGCTACAAGCCGGCAGTGGGTATGGTGTGCGCATCGATTTTCCATACTTAAATAATCTCTTAGAGATAAAAGCTGAAGGACGCATTGTGAAAGCCGAATTAATCATTCGCCCCATGACCGGCACCTTTAAACATGACGCATTACCTCCTGCCATCTATATGGCAGAGGTCAATAAAGTCAATTCCATCGTGCAGTATTTCACCGACTCAGATGGGAATCCCATTGCGGCAACGCTGGTTACTGACCCCATGTATCACGAAAACACGTATTATAAATACGACGTCACCAGTTACCTGAATTACCGCATTACCGAACCGATTATTGATCCTCAAAAAGGATTGATGATGGTTTTACCTGAAAATCTGAATAGCCAAACCTTAGATCATGTCACCTTGGGTGGTCACACCAACACACAAAGTCAATCGGAGTTGCACATCTATTACTATTATTATGATACAGAATAAACGCTTAACGTACCTGATCGCAGGATCGCTCTTTATCGCGTCGTTGCCAGGCATGGCTCAGAACAATACGGCATCGCCCTATTCCATGTATGGCATTGGCATTTTAAACAAAAAGGGGGACGTCATCAATGCCGGCATGGGTTATACCGGTGTATCCATGGCTTCGCAGGGCTATTTGAATACACTGAATCCCGCATCGTACAGTGCTCTGGACAGTATGACTTTTCTCTTTAACATTCAGGCCTCAGGTACTTTTGGACAATATGAAACAAACCGTCAATCTCAATCCAATTTTGGGTCAAACATCGACGGTCTTTCATTCGGTTTTAAGGTGAGCGACAAATGGGGCATGAACATTGGGTTTTCACCCTATTCCAGCATTGGCTATTCCATTAAAAGTGACAAATACATCATTGGAACCGGCACTACCTATCCGGTTGAATACAGCGGCGAAGGTGGTTTAACCCAAGCCTATTGGGGCAATGGCATTGAGTTGTTTAAAGGTTTTTCCATGGGGTTGAACCTGTCTTTTGTGTGGGGATCAATTGAAAATATTGAATCGTCTTTTTATCCTGAAATCACAGGTGAAACCATTCACAATAGAAAGTCGCACCACGTGAATAACCTCTATCTGGAGTATGGATTTCAGTATCATCTTCCCATTGAGAAAAACACCCTATCGCTGGGTGCAGTCATGAACACCAAAACCAACCTGAATACGACCTACGAACACTCCATTTACACCGATGGCGGACAAGATTACTTTTTTGAATCGAAAAATGCGGATGACCTGCTGATTCCCATGAATTACGCCACCGGTATATCCTATCAAACTCATACCGGTTGGATCCTGGCGATGGACTATCACCACAGCCAATGGTCTTCTTTCGAAGAATCCATGACTTCTGCTGAATATCGAAATACCAACAATTATCAAGTAGGTATTCAATATGCCCCCCAACGGATGGGTTATAAATCCATTTTCCGAAGGATGCAATACCGGGCCGGCGCCTTCTATTCCGACAATTACCTGACTCTGAATGGTGTTGACTTGAATGAAAAAGGTTTTACGATGGGGCTCTCCATACCCATCCGGCAAAAAACTTTGTTGAATGTAGCGTACGAATACAAACAAGGCGGCTCATTACAAAGTGGTTTAATACGTGAAACCTACAACAGCCTAAAAGTGGGTATCACCTTCAACGAAAACTGGTTTAAAAAGCAATTGTTTCAATAGTGTATTTTTGGTGGCTAGCACAACCCAGATGGGATGAAACCCCAAAAGGTAGAAGCATCGGGTGAAGCGCAGCGAATCCTGGTGCTTTTCCCCGCTAGCCTTACAATCCATAAAAAAATACAACACACCCATTTTTATGTCTCTGCAAAATCATTAGCATTCAGAAATTAGAGTTCTTAAATTCAAGCCTATGCCAGAATGGGGATAAATTTTATTAGAACTGGAATAAACCAATGAATATTCCGGATGAACCAAAAGTATTAGCAAGCCACCTCCTGCTTTTACGACTTCCGTACCTTTCGCCCCCACGTTATTAAGTTAAGATAGAATGTCTTTAGGAACAACGCTTGGGGCAGCATCTCCTGGTGTTCGATACAATTCAATGCGATGAGGTATCCAATGGTCCTGTCTGCGCATTTAACACCGGTGAGGTATTAAAAATAATTTCCCGGAACCGTCCTCGTAAATAATGCTATATATCCCTCAAAAATTGTATTTTTGTTTGTTAACCTTGCGATAGAACTAATACGAAGTAGCGAGACATGGAGCAGGAAATCATTCAATTACGCAAAGAACTACACGAACATAATCATAGGTATTACGTGCTTAACCATCCCGTCATCTCCGATTTGGAGTTTGACCGGCTGATGCAGCGCCTCATTGATCTGGAAAAGCAACATCCGGAGATGGCCGATCCCAATAGCCCGACGCAGCGGGTGGGCAGTGATATTAATAAAGAATTTGAGCAAGTTACCCATAAATATCCCATGCTTTCGTTGGGAAATACCTATTCAGAAGAAGATGTTACTGATTTTTACAACCGGGTGGCTAAAGGACTAAACGAGCCCTTTGAGTTGGTGTGTGAACTGAAATACGATGGCACAGCCATCGGATTAACCTATGAAAATGGCCAATTAATACGCGCTGTCACCCGCGGGGATGGTGAGCAGGGTGATGATGTAACAGCCAATGTGAAAACCATCCGTAGTATCCCTCTTAAACTGGAGGGCGACTATCCCACCACTTTTGAAATGCGGGGCGAAATATTTCTGCCACACCTGGGCTTTGAAAAACTAAACCAGGCCCGCGCCGAAGCTGGTGAAGCACCCTTTGCCAATCCACGCAACGCTGCTGCCGGCTCTTTAAAAATTCAAAACAGTGCCCAGGTCGCCAGGCGTCCGTTGGATTGCTTTCTGTATTACATGTTGGGCGAGAACCTGCCCAATCAGTATCATTTCAGCAACCTGGAAACAGCCCGTACCTGGGGATTCAAAATTCCGCCCCACATGCAACTGTGCAAAAGCCTGGATGAGGTATTTGCCTTTATCCACCATTGGGACACGGCACGAAAAGAATTACCCTACGACATTGATGGCATTGTACTTAAAGTGAATGATCTGGATCAACAACGGCGATTGGGTTTTACTGCCAAATCGCCCCGTTGGGCCATCTCCTATAAATTTAAAGCCGAGCAAGGTTACACCCGATTGACATCGGTCGATTTTCAGGTGGGACGTACCGGTGCTGTGACTCCGGTGGCTAACCTGGAACCGGTCTTTTTGGCAGGCACTACCGTCAGGCGCGCCTCTTTGCACAATTCCGATATCATCCGTTCGCTGGATTTGCATCTCAATGACATGGTGTATGTGGAGAAGGGTGGTGAAATCATCCCTAAGATTGTGGGTGTGGATGCATCGGTGCGATCCTCGGATGCGACTATTGTTACCTTTCTTGAGTCCTGCCCCGAATGCCAGACCACGTTGGTTAAAATAGAAGGAGAAGCGGCCCATTATTGTCCCAATACAGATACTTGTGCTCCCCAAGTGAAAGGACGCCTTGAGCATTTCATTGCCCGCCGGGCCATGAACATTGATGGACTTGGTAGTGAAACGATTGATTTACTCTATAAATCCAACATGATTCATAGTATTGCCGATTTATATCGTCTCGATGCCAATCAACTTACCTCGCTGGAGCGAATTGGCGATAAATCGGCCAGTAACATCATGGCTGGTATTGAAGCCTCCAAAAGCGTACCCTTCGACCGGGTTTTATTTGCCATTGGTATCCGCTTTGTGGGGGCTACTGTGGCGAAAAAATTGGCCGTTGCCTTTGGATCCATTGATGAATTAGCGCAGGCCACACAGGAACAACTGATGGAAGTGGATGAGATTGGCGAACGTATAGCCGATAGCGTTCGCTCCTTTTTTGAGAAATCCACCAACCTGGATTTGATTGCTCAATTGAAGCAAGCCGGATTGCAAATGGAGATGGTGAAAGAGGACCAAGCACCGGAATCTGACTTATTAGTCGGGCAATCTTTTGTTGTGAGCGGTACATTCAGTCGTTTCTCGCGGGATGAGTTGAAAGCAATCATCGAAAAAAATGGCGGAAAAAACCTGAGTGGCGTTTCGGCCAAAACAAATTACCTGGTGGCTGGCGATAAAACCGGTCCCTCAAAAATGGCTAAAGCCGAAAAACTCGGTGTTCAAATATTATCTGAAGACGAATTTATACAACTGATAGATTGGAAGAATGAGTAGTTTTATAGATACCATACGCGAAAAAGGAGGTGCATTTTTATTAAGGCGTCAACTTAAAAAATCGATGCATCAAACCACCTTGTACAATCTGCAAACGGCCAAAACAGCTGGTATATTATTTGATGCCGGCCAACCAGAAAACCTGGCCATTGTAAAAGGATTGATGAATGAATTAAAGGCGCATCAAATCACCTCGAAATCGCTGGGATATATTCATAAGAATAAACGAAACGATGATTTCATCGGCGATGATGTGTATAGCTTTGCCTGCAAAAAAGACTTTTCCTTCTTTTATACACCTAAAAAAGAAAGTATTCATACCTTTATTCAAACGCCCTTCAATTTGTTGTTTGTACTGACCAAGGACAATACTTTTCCCATTACTTACATGGGCAGTTTATCCCGCGCTTCTTTCAAGGCCGGAAAAGCCAATGTGAATAATGACATGTTTGACATCATGATTGAGCTCAAAAACGGGGGCGATTTAAAAGAATTGAAAAATCAAATCATGCATTACTTGTCCATTCTGAATACCGGAAGTGTGCAAAAAGAAGAAAGTAAAAAGGTAAAAGAATAAAGGTAAAAAGTGCTTTCAAAATAAAGGGTTGATGGGTCTGTAGAACAATGGGTTTGACCGGCCATCCGACCAGATATGTATACAATTAAACACAACGCTTATACAACTTACTAACATGATAGCCCCAGAGCAACTTAGAGGAACAGGTGTGGCATTGGTCACGCCCTTCACACCAGAAAAAGAGGTTGATTTTAAAGCCCTCGAAAGCATGGTTCATTTTGTGATTGATAATCATGTGGATTTTCTGGTCATATTAGGCACTACAGCTGAAACCGCCACGCTTACTGACAAGGAACAGCTGCTGGTGGTGAATACCGTCATTCGCGTAAATAATGGTCGTGTTCCGCTTATTATGGGGATGGGTGGAAACAATACGGCGAAAGTAGTGGATACCATCAATAAAACCAATTTTGAAGGGATTGACGCCATTTTATCCGTCACGCCCTATTACAATAAACCCAATCAGGAAGGCCTCTACCTGCACTATAGGGAAATATCACTGGCCTCGCCGGTACCCATCATTTTATACAACGTACCCAGTCGCACCGGGACCAATTTAGATTCAGCCACAACCATTCAACTGGCTCGTGAATTTGACAATATCATCGCGGTGAAGGAAGCTTCGGGTAACTTCATTCAAATCATGGATTTAATTAAGAATCGCCCCAAGGGATTTCTGGTCCTATCGGGCGATGATGCCACTACCTTTCCACTGGTTACCTTGGGTGGAGACGGGGTGATTTCAGTTATTGCCAATGCTTTTCCCAAAGAATTTAGTCAGATGGTGCGGGATGCACTAAACGATGACCTTAATAAATCAAAAGCCATGCATTTTCGGTTTACAGACATCATCAAAGATTTGTTTGTGGAAGGTAATCCGGCCGGAGTCAAAGCGTTACTCAATGTGCGCGGACTGGTTGAAAACGAACTGCGGTTACCATTGATTCCCGTTTCGCGCGAGACATTTATTAAGCTCAAGCAACAGATGGAGGAGTTCTACAGGTAGTTTTGGCCTGGTTTTTGAAAATAATTTCAAATCGATAAAAATCATTCGACTATGAAACGAACAACAATTTTAACCCTGTCCATTCTGCTTTCCTTAGCAGCCTTTACCGGATGTATGACCCACAAAGTAGAGCGGGTAGATACCAAAGAAGCCATTGACTTAAGTGGCCGATGGAACGACACCGACTCACGCCTGGTGGCCGACGAAATGGTGAATCAAATATTAGGTGCAGCCTGGGTGAGCAATTACCAGAAGGATCATGAGGGTAAAAAACCAACAGTCATTGTTGGATTGGTCTATAATAAATCCCACGAGCATATTGAAGCTTCCACCTTTGTAAAGGATGTGGAAAGGGCTTTCATTAACAGTGGTCGGGTGCGCTTGGTGCAGGCCAATGATAAACGGGAAGAATTAAGACGTGAACGCGCTGCTCAACAAGAATTTTCAAGCATGGAAACAGCCAAAAGCTGGGGCAAAGAGCTGGGTGCTGATTTCATGTTAAATGGAGACATTAATTCTATTGTAGATACCTATAAAAAGGAGCGCGTTAACTTTTACAAGGTGAACCTGGAATTATCCAATCTGGAAACCAATGAAGTCGTATGGATTGGTGATAAAGAAATTAAAAAGTATGTGACTAAATAGTTATTCACAATGAAGATTTCCTGTTAGCAGGAAATCTTCTTTTATTCCCTCTCTCCTGTTATTCGCATCTCTATGATAGTAAAACGACTTCCCATTCTTTTTATCTGCGTGCTACTGGTGGCTGGGTGTGCTACTTACTATGAAAAAAGCTACCAGCTCCAAACCATGATTTCCAACGGTCAATTTGAAGCTGCTGAAAAACTAATGGTTAAAGATAAGAAAGGCGAAGAAGGCATTAACCGCATGCTCTACTATTGCAATCGGGGTGTTGTGACCTTTATGAATGGCAAATATGAAGAGAGTAACAACTATTTCAACAAAGCTGATTACTACGTTGAAGATTTCTCTAAGTCTCTGGGTAGTGAAGCTCTGGCTTTGGTCACCAATCCCATGGTTAAGCCCTACCGTCCTGAGGATTTTGAGGCGGTGATGATCCATTATTACAAAGCACTGAATTTCATTAATATGAAAGACTACGAAGGTGCTTTGGTCGAATGCCGAAGGGTCAATATCCGCTTACAGCAGATCAATGACCAGTACAAGAAGAACAAAAATAAATACAGTCGGGATGCTTTTGCCCATACACTTATGGGCTTGGTATATGAAGCTTCCGGTAATACAAATGACGCTTTTATTGCTTACCGGAATGCCCTGGAAATCTATGAAACCGATTACAAGGAGTTATTTGGTCTGGATGCCCCGTTGCAGCTAAAGAAAGATCTTCTGAGAACAGCCCATCAATTAGGTTTTGGCACAGAACTGGATTTCTATGAGCGGAAGTTTAACATGACTTATCAACCGGATGATCCGGATAACGGTCAATTGGTATTTTTCTGGATGAACGGCTTCGGACCTGTTAAAGATGAATGGTCCATCAACTTCATGAACACCGGTTATAACGATGGCTGGCTCTATTTGGAAAACAAAGAATATGACCTGGCCTTTCCGATCTATATCGGCAACCGTTCGCGCAATGACCAGGCAGCCTTTAAAAACCTATCTTTTTTACGCGTCGCCTTTCCGAAATACGTAGAGCGAAAACCGCTCTTTTCCGGTGCACAAATTTATACCGATAGCCTGGCCTACCCCCTAGAAATGGCACAAAACATCAACGATGTGGCCTTTCAGTGCCTTAAAGACCGCATGGTACGTGAAATGGCAAATGGCTTATTGCGATTAGCCACTAAAAAAGCCTTGGAAGAGGTTGCCCGAAACGAAAATGAGAATCTGGGAGCCATCCTTAGTATTGTTAATGCCATGACTGAAAAGGCCGATACCCGTAACTGGCAATCACTCCCTTACTCCATCTCTTATTGCCGGGTACCACTTCCGGAAGGTCTGCACCAGGTGGAGCTACGTGCTCAAGGAAAAACAGAAAACACACAACCATTTGAATTTCAAATTAAAAAAGGCGAAACTACTTTCTTCGCATTCCATCATTTGGAGAGTTTTCAGCCGGGAATTTAGATTAAGAGAAGGAAAAGTAGAAAGGCAGAAGTAAAAAGTAACCCGGATATCATTTTATTTCCGGGTTTTACATTTATTGTGTAACGCATTAATTCCAAATGAATTATTAAACCAGAGCACCTTCTGTCAAGTTAATCCTTAAGAACTAAGCATTAATTAATTAGCCCTTCACCCTCATCCAATCCGGCACCTTCAGCATTTTAGGTTTTCGCCCATAAAAAAGGTCATCCATCCGTACGGCCCAATACCTGAAATTTGGAAAATGCTTAATGGCCCAACGAACGATGTTGTGCATCAGATTCCGTGGATGAGAATAGGGACAAACCCCCATGCATCGCCCACAGTCCGTGCCAGCTGAACACCAATAAGTAAAACATGCTTCTGAATTGATTTGCCAGCGTTTGACCCCATTTATTTCTTCCCGTGGATTCATTGAAATGGCAGATGAAGGACAGTTTTCAGCGCATTTCATACATTTCTCACAGAAATCCTCCATACTATCATCAAAACCTCTTTTGTCAGTCGCTAAAGGCATGTCTGTGGTGATGACACCAATGCGCACACGTGGCCCCAATTCCGGTGTCATTAATAAGCCCATGCGGCCGATTTCACCCAAACCAGCATCCCTGGCTACCAAAGGACAAATCACCTGGTAATTGCCATCAATGTGCGCCCGGGCGTTGTACCCCAGGTTGCGAATGAATTGAGCAATTTGCACCGCAATCACCCCCGCTTCCAGATAACGGGAAGCCGACTCCATAATAATGGAGCCGCGCGGTGCAGAGCGCACCATTTCTTCGTCCATCTCTACGGTGAAAGCAATGCCGATGGGGTGATCACCCGCTATTGCCTTGCCATAACGTTCATGGCGTCCGCCCACCGCGTACCAATGGTAGTCTTTTAACGGGGTAACACCCACTGAAACAGCACCTGCTTTCTTCATCCAGGTGCGGATGAAGCGCTCAGCTTTTTCAGGGGCTACTTTTGGATGCGCCATGACAGCGTCCCCTTCCACCAGAGGTTGCAAGCAATCCACTGCATGAAAAATGGCTTCTGTGGCACTGTACGCCAATGGATTGAAAAAAGTAGATTGGGGACTTAATAAACCCGGTTGTTTACGAAACTCATCATCCAATGCCTGATGTTCAGGATGCGCATTATAATACGTTTCAAACTGTTCCGTTTCCGGCTTTAATTCATTGCGCGAAAACATAATGGTGCGTTCATCCAACTTGTCTTTTGGAATGCTTTCAGATTCACGCTTCATTAGAAAAGCCGGCCATAACAAATAGCCTGCAATAGCCATTAATAGTCCACTGAGGATATTTAATACCAAATTTGGGATAATGTGATCAAGAACTGAAAAGCTGATTAAAATCAATCCAATTGGCAATAAAGCCAACGCTTTATAGGCTGCTTTTGGCTTTTTTTCGAAAAAGGAAGTTATAGTCATCAGCACCAGTATGCCTAATATAGCTATACCAAATGCTGTCAATACAATTTGGGAGAATGTCATTTTCTACGAATCTGTTTTATGGTTATATTTTGCTCTTTAAACTACTAATTCCTTATTGTTACAACTTGTGAAAGGCTCTTCCGGGTTGCATCAAACGGAAGTTATTAATGCAGCCTATTCGCCCTTTTTAGATGTCTTTAAATGACAAGTCGACCTGGATAATATGATTAATAAAACGGGGCTAAATTACGTTTTTACATGGTCTATTGCAATTCGTTCTGGTCCAACTAAACAATGCCTTATTAATCTATAATCCCCCAAAGACGTGTCCTATTTTAGAATTCTTTTACATTTTCTTAAAACTATCCTTTTTTAAGTACGAATACATTACCATCAATCACAATGTATACCTATTCGCAAATTAGTGATAATATTATATTACAACAACATAGAAGCTCGCTTGTCAAAATCCTCCCGACTCCAACAAAAAGGGCTCCCACCATGGCGGAAAGTAGATAAAGCACCACTTTTACACCCTAATTCCAGTGCCTCTTCATCACTTTTAGCTTCCATCTTGGCCATTAAGAAACCTGCCGTAAACGCATCTCCGGCACCCACGCAATCCACAGGACTATTATTAACATAACCTGAGTGATTGATTTGTTTTTCCGGTGCAAGAAGCAGTGCTCCCTCCCGCCCTTTAGTCATCACCAATTGGTGCTTCAGTACAGAAGAAATCTCAGCTAATGCCACTTCAATTGTATCCTTCTTTGTGAATCGTCTTAACTCTTCCCGATTGGGGAAAAAGTAATCCAGATGGGGTAATAAGTTGTCGAAATCCAAATCCCAACGCCCGGTCACATCCCACTGAGGAACCAAAGAGGTTTTGGCTCCTAGTTCCTTTACGTATTTAAAAAATGGCGTTAATGATGATCGCAGCTCTGGTAATACGAAGGGATTTGATAAATGAAAAAAGGGTGTCTGCGCCATGGTAGTATATGGAAAATCTTCTTTACACAAGGTTTCCATAGCACCAGAATAGGTTAGATTGGCGCGATCATCAGCCTGGTTCATCACCACTGTACAGCCGGTTTTCATGCTCTCTCTGATCTTTATAAAATCCGTACAAACGCCGGCAGACTTTAAGAACTCCAGTAATGTTTGCCCAAATTCATCATCCCCCATAACGCCCACAAAAGCTACTTTCGCTCCCAAGGCAGCTAAATGGGTAGCTGTTATGGCTGCTGAACTCCCTAATACCATTTGAAAATCAGAAGCTATCACCTCTTCTCCCACTGCAGGAACGTGTGGAAAACCATTGAACAACAAATCAATATTAAAATCTCCGGCCACCACTATATCAAACTGACTCATCACTTTTCCATTTTCTTTGTTAACACTTTAGCAGGTTCTCAAAAAATCTACATTTACCGATTCGATCTTTTCCAAGCGTCCCACAATCGATGAAACACGCGATTGTGGCGTACTCCATTCGATGGCACACCTCAAATTGAAATCCTGCTTCACAATTTCCGGGTCTTCTTCCTTCATCACTCGCATCACATCGTTCATCACACCGTAGTCAAATTCGGTGCGGTACACATCATTCACCGTCCGTTCAACAATAGTACCATTGTTGAACGCGTCAATGGTGGCTTCTTTGTAGGCATGAATTAAGCCACTGGTACCTAATTTGGTACCACCGAAGTATCGGATCACTACCACCAGAATATTTGTCAATTCATAGGATTTAATTTGTCCGTGAATGGGTTTGCCAGCCGTTCCCGATGGTTCGCCATCATCATTGGCACGAAAACGTGTCCCATCTACCCCCAATTGCCAGGCAAAACAATGATGCCGAGCATCATAGTACTGCTTCTTCAGTTCCTGTAAATAGTCCTTTATTTCCTCCTCCGTGAATACAGGATAAGCATACGTAATGAACTTACTGCCTTTTTCTTTATAGATCCCTTCCGAGGGCCTATCCAATGTTTTATAGGTATCTGTAACAGTCATTTATCTACATTAAACCCCTTATTAAACAGGTGAAAATACTAAAAAACACACGGTTCGCAAAGGATTGCAAGGAAATCAGATGTGAAGCTAAAAATAGACTCTAAACATCAGTTGAAATATGCTTGGTAAAGAGTTAAAAATATCCAATTAACATTGGCTTAACATACGATTTTGACCTCTAATATACTTTTGCAGCATCAATTAGATATCACTTAACCTGACCATTCTTAGTGTAATATTATATTTGTGTTATTTTTTAAGGAATACATATACAAACAGAAAATAATTATATAATCATGAACAAGTTTTATTTCTTTCTCTGTTTCACAGCATTGCTTGCATCAGCTGTAAACGGACAAGCACAGGAGCCTACTTCAGAAAAAAGGGTCTCCTGGTATGATAAGGTTAGTTTAGGTGGTTACCTTCAAATGCGGTACAACGATTTATACAAGTCCAATCCGGATATGGAAAATCCCCAGGGCGATAAAACCTATGGCGGTTATGAAGGTTTTTCCATCCGCCGCATGCGCGTGAAGGTTTCAGGTCAGATACATTCCCGCATGTATTTCTACTTTCAGGCTGATTTTGCCTCGGATGGAAAAAACATGGGTCAATTACGAGATGCCTATTTTGATTATTTCCTGGATGAGGATGGCGTCTTTCGAATCAGAGGGGGGCAGAGTAAAATTCCATTTGGATATGAAAATCTGCAATCGTCGCAAGACCGCTTGGCTTTAGACCGTAATGATCCGTTGAATAGTTCCCATAAAGATGAGCGCGACTTGAATGTGAGTTTTATGTGGACTCCCAAAGAGATCAAAGACCGCTTTAAAACATTAAAGAAAACAGGACTTAAAGGATCGGGTGATTATGGAGCACTAAATTTGATGGTGTATAATGGTCAAAAAGCCAATGAACTCATCCCCAATGTCGAGAAGCCTCAACACGTAGCATTACGGGCAACCTGGCCTTTTCACTTAGAATCCGGACAGTTCATCGAAACATCGCTTCAAGCCTATACCGGGCGATATATAACAACTACCGTAGCAGATGGTGTCAATGTGCGGAATGCCGATGGCCAGGTGACTGAAACATCAGCTCTTCTTCATAAGTGGGATGATCAGCGCATCGGTGCTTCTATCATCTATTACCCACAGCCATTTGGATTTCAAGCCGAGTACAATTTTGGTTATGGTCCTGAATATGATCCGGCTACCAATACCATTGGAAAAGAAGCGCTGTCTGGTGGGTACATGCAAGTGATGTATCAGGCTAAAGTAAAGAATCACACACTATTTCCCTTTATTCGCTTCATGCAATATGATGGGGGAAAAAAGTTTGAACAAGATGCACGGAGTTATGACATGAAAGAGTTAGAGTTTGGACTGGAATGGCAACCGCATAAAAACTTTGAATTGGTATCGATCTATACACTCGCTGACCGGCGGTATGAGGATTCCAAAAAACCGGACAACCGGCAAAAGGGACAACTGCTGAGATTCCAGTTGCAGGTTAATTTCTAGACAAGTACTATTGAATAGATAATAGGGTTCATTCACAACATGGGTTGCTGATTGAACCCTTTTGGGATTGAATGCCATCTCCATTTATTGACCTTTCTCATTTGAATTGTCCCTCTAAATGTATTTATTTGATTTCAAAATCCATTCCTATGAAACAAATACTTCTCTTCACATTTTCCTTTTTATTACTAAGTGCGTGCTGTATAAAAAATGATAACCAAGCCTATTCCACGTCAAGTGTAATTACGCCGGTTCCTGAAACCACCAAACAAGCCATCATAGAGGTTATGACTACTTCGAAAGAGGCCTGGAACACAGGATCTATGGAGGATTACATGCAAGTATACTGGCAATCGGACTCGCTTCAATTCATGGGAATCCGATCCATTACTAAAGGCTACCAGCAAACATTGGCTAATTACCAAAAAGGGTATCCAGATGCCGCTACACGGGGGACTTTAACCTACACTTTTCATCATTTTAACCAGCTGGCGCCCGATTGCGTATTGGTCATCGGTAAATTTCATTTGGCTCGCGAAATGGGTGATGCTGAAGGCTACTTTTCATTGATCTGGAAACGGATTGAGGGTCAATGGAAAATCATTTTGGATCATACCTAGAAGATTGTTCAGAAAAGCAATGGTTGCGCAAAACAGCACGAATAAATCATAAAGTGACACAGATAAAATAGATCGTGATTGGCTGCATAGATGACACCATTACACTCTATGAACTAATTTATGGTCAAGGGAGCTTGGTATAACGTTTCAAGGTAAAGTAATCCGGCCCGGAAAGTTACCAAGCTACAAAGACGGTTTTGCTTCGCTCCATCATGGGATCAATCAGTCGATTAAGAAACCTAGTTCACAGAACTATCGACTAGTTAATTAAGTAATTACACATTACAAAAAAGAGGGTGTCCAGTGATTGGCCCCCCTCTTTCATTGCATTGTTACAATTCGTTTAGCGTTACGCTTTCACTTTTTCTTTAATGTATTGCGTGGGTTCATGAGTTGTGTCTGGATAAGGTTCATTGTGAGGCTCTAAATCCATTTCAATCAATGCTTTGATAGACTTCTTAATTTTCTTGTCTCTTTTCTTTTCCGACTTCATAAGCAATCCCTTTTATTAACATTAATAACTAAGTGTCGTAGAAAAATATAGAGTTTTTTTTTAGGTTTGTCCAGTAAAAAAACATTAATTTATAAGAATTCATCTCTTGCTCAAATCCTAATTGCACCTGTATAAAACCGTTCGATCAGTGACCTCCCGATAAAATGAGTAAGAATCTCCAGATTCATAGAGCTTGATTCGATTACCTTCACAATCCAATAAGTCAATTCTGAATATTGTATTTGCAGCCGGATCTGATACGCTAATGTAAAAATCATGACAAAAAATAAATCTGTATCTATTTGATTTCTAGAGTCCAATAGGGCAGATGCAATAAATAACAGTCCGCATTTGAATATACTTTTGGCTTTTCGACCGTGTTTCTTAATGCGAATTTCCCTAACATTTTCGTGTATGTATATCCCTGTTTTGTAACACTGCACGAATGCTGTCATAACAAGCAGAGTCCCTTTTTCAATTCATTTTAATATATTCAAGAATAGGATCTCTGCCGGTGATAAAATCGTTGTGCGTTTCTGTTATAAGAATATCCGGATGTAAGGGCCCCTCATATACAGGCGAAATATTAAAAATTTCGAAAAAATCGAAAAACTTGGTTGAATAACTAATAGGATATTTCGTATATGGAAGAGTAAAATTCGGTGCATCTCCAAATCTGATCATATTATTTCCAATTGGCTGGCCGATGAGTGTACAACCTATTTTTTTTAAGTCTAAGGCACACCACTGTGCAGCAGAATAAGATCGCCATGCAGTAGCTACATAAATATCCTTGGATTTACAATATTCTGTTTTAATATAGTTTTCAAGTAACGTAAGCAAAGGGTCATCTAAAGATGTAGAACCGCCGCCGTTATTTCTTAAATCAATTACTATTTTTTTATACTTTTTCTCTTCTAAAACATCCTTTAAATCAAGTACAAACTGATTAAAAGAATAAGAGTCCATAGGGAAACACCTATTATATGCTACGTATAATATATTTTCTTCTTTTAACTCTTTATACCAGTAATTTGTACGGATATTAGTAAAGTTTAATGGCGGTATAAACTTGGAGAAAAGGTGATGTTCACTTGAATTTTCATTTATTATAACAGTGGTACCATCGGACAAGCCGAGCGTAAAATCCTGCTTTGCATCCCAAAAATTAAAAACTTCATAGTATTGTTTCACAGGCAATCTACCTGTTAGTTGATGGTAGGTATGGTATTCATTTTCTACTGACAGGGTGGGGACAATACTGTCACAAATCGTTTTAATCGGAAATCCATTAATAGAAATAACTTTTTTACCAATGGCTTCCTCATTATCATTTCCCTTATATGAGGCTAGGATAAAATCGATAAAATTATTATCATTTAAAACAGGATACAGTTTAAAGTCACACAGCGAATAGTCGACAAAAAAAGTGTTGGTATGACCATCTTTTACTTTTGCCAGAATTTTCATCAGTTCGACAGCGAAACGATTATCTGTGCAGGTTTCATGAATGGCTTTTAAATGCTGAATATCATATTCAAATTCTCTCTTGTCATAATACTTAAATAAATCTATATGCCTTTCAGGTAGTTCCTTGGCGAAATAATCAATATCAGAAGCTCGCTCTAATGGTTTTCTTTCTTCTGTTGTTAACTCCTTTTCTTCCTTAACGGGAGGCTGAACATCTTCATGTTTTGAACACCCTGATAAGAAGGCTAAGAGCAAAAAGACTAAAATAAGATAAAACTGACGACTAACTCTCAGATGTAACATTTTCCTAAAATTTGGTTAAAAAAATTAAATGTTTTCCATTTCAATGGCTAGTTGGGCAAGAAAACATTTTCTTTATGATACTTATATGGTATCCATATGGATATTATACTGACACTAAAGTAGTATTTCTATGTCAATCTCATTCCGTCATAAGACATTTTTTCGAAAAGTAGCACTTCTTTTGTGTATCGCTCGATAAAACTTATAGTGAATTAACTGAGAAGTATCCATCAGAAAGATATTGAGAATAACACAAGAAGCAAGATTAAGTTGATAGTAACTGCTCAGCTTGTTTTAAAAGCAGTTTTTTTCATAAACATAATTTTTCAGGAATCCTGTGAATAAAAATATGGTTTCTTGTTTATAATTTGTCAATTTGAGGTAAAGGATTCAATAAGGCAGCTTCTTTGCACAGATGATAAAACGCGAGACTCTTGTATTCTACTCCCCATTTACTAGACCACTAAACCATGTTTCTTAGACATTATTTTTTGTTTTTTTCTTTTCAGATACATCATCATGTTGAGCATGAGGTTCTGTCAAGGTGGAGAGCGAAAAATACTACCCTTTTTCAGGGTGGAGATTTTTTGATACGACCTTTACAGGTTCTCTGCTTAATATACCTTTGTCATCTGGTAAGAATAAAACTATGCAACGGCCTGATTACTGAATACATTATAAGGTATTTGCCTGTTAATACCCTGATGATGTTTCTTGTAATTATACTCCTCAAAGAAGGTTTTCAAACCTTGGTATAATTCCCATCCATCATCAGCAGGGTTTAAATATACGTAATCTCGTTTAACAGTCCTCCATAAGCGCTCAATATAAATATTATCCAATGCACGTCCTTTGCCATCCATGCTGATCTTAATATCCTCATCTTCAAGGATGCTAACCCATTTGTCGCATGTAAATTGAGAGCCTTGATCGGAATTAACAATTTCCGGCTTTCCATGTTTGGAAATAGCGTTTTTAAGCACTTTAATGCAGGTCTCAGCCTACAACATAACGGCTATAAACATCAATAATGGCAGTTAAATACATGAAGCCTTTGGCCATGGGGATATAGGTAATATCAATGGCCCACACCTGATTTCGCCGTTCAATAGACAATCCCCTGAGTAAGTAAGGATGAACATATTTGGCATGCAATAATTTGCTTAGATTACGTTGTGGATAAATGGCCATAATACCCATCTTTCGAAGGAGCCTGCGAACCCGTTTTTCATTTACACAATAACCTTCATCCTTTAGGTAATCTTGCATCTGTAAAACACCATAGGTGGGATGCTCCATAAAATGCTGATCCATTATCTTCATAAGTTCCAGATTCTCTTTTGATTCGCCAATGGTAGTGTAATATAAACCACTCCGATTTATACCCAATAATTCACATTGAGAACGAACACTTAATTCTTCTTTTAAATCAATCGTACTTCGTAATTGGCTCACAGTTCCAATTTCTTTAAGTTTTTTTTTAGATACTCATTCTCTAATTCTAATCTACCGATTTTTGCATACAGCTTTTCTGAATCAAACTCCTCTTTTTCTAAGCTTTTAGATTCTTTTTCAAAAACCACACTTGATCCTTCAAGAAATGCCTGTTTCCATTTACTTATCTGGCTTTGACTTACTTCATATTTAGAGGATAGTTCTGCTAAACTATAACGTTCTTTAAGCGCTTCAATAGCTACTTTTGCTTTAAAATTTGCGGAATGCTTTCTTCTTGATCTTTTCATTTTTGCTACCTAAATAAATAATTATTTGTCTTAGGTAGTGGTCTGAATTCTTGGGAGTATTATAATTGAGCTCTAAGTCATAGTTTTGCTTCTCAAGGTCTCGAATTTTTTGTTGTTCATTTTTGAAACGTTCCATTTTTTTATTAATCCAGAAACCAATCAAAATCAGAATTATGCCAATAATCACTTTATCTATTAGAATTTATACTATTTCTAAGGTGTAAGATTCTTCCATAGTACTTAAAGTTTTGGGTTAATATCTAATATTAGATTAAGAGTCTATCTAAATATGTGCTTTTTATATACACGGCAATCGCATTTAACCTTCAACCACGTTGTGGTTGTTTCCCTTTACACCATACCCCCTGAACTTCGTACAGGGTTATTCACGTTGAATCCATTTCAGGATTCATAAAAACCACGAACGTGGTTTAACTTTCAGCGCATAGCAATATGAAATCAGAGTTCATCATACAGATCCGAAATCTGACACTTCGTCACTAAGGCTATGAAAATATATTTAGAATCCATACAATCTATTCTTCTTCTGCGTATCTTAATGCTGTTAAACCTCTAAATATCCATAAAATGAAATGCATTGCACTCGCTTTTTCATTAGTATTGCTGGCTCTCACAGCCTGTCATCCTACTAAAAAAGAAAACAAACAGCTGGCTATCATGGCCTATTATGTGCCAACAGCCAATCCAACAGACCTGGATCATTTGGCATTTGACCAATTGACCCACATTATCTTCTCCTTTACCGAGGTAATAGACAATCAGATGAAATTTGTGCATCCTGAATCAGCCGATCAACTGCGCCGGCTAATTGAAAAAAGGATCGAATACCCGAAATTAAAAGTCATGATTGCCTGCGGTGGCTGGGGCGGCTCCGGTGGCTTTTCGGACATGGCTGACACCCCTGATACACGTCAGCGTTTTGTGACGAGTGTGATCGACTTTTTAAATACTTATCAGCTGGATGGCTTGGATATCGATTGGGAATATCCCGGATTGCCCGGAGCAGATAATCCGCATAAGCCTGCCGACAAAGAGAACTTTACCGCTTTAATGAGAGAATTACGCCAGGCCATGGATGCCACCGGCAAAAAACTCGAATTAACCTTTGCGGCGGCAGGTTGGGAAAAGTTCTTTCACCATGTGGAAATTACTGAAGTAATGAAATATGCCAATTTCATGAATGTAATGACATACGACCTGCTGGGTGGCGACAGCCCGTTCACCGGTCATCATACCAACCTGGGCCGCATTGAACTAAATGATTTGGAAGGCACGCCTGCCGCAGTCTTTTTAGATTCAATGAAAGCGGACTATTCACCCCGCTCCTCTGAAAAGATCATTTCGTACTGTATGGAACAAGGCGTTAACACACAACAAATAGTGATCGGGGCTGCTTTTTATGGACGCGGTTGGCAAGGTGTACCCTTTGATAATAAAGGGCTGTACCAGCCAACTAAAGGTGTCTGGAAGGGCTGGGCCTCTTATGCCAAAATCAGAGAAAACTATGAAAATAAAAATGGTTTTATCCGATACTGGGATCCCATTGCCAAGGCCCCCTATCTTTATCATGCCGAAGATTCCGTATTCATCTCCTATGACGATACGATGTCAGTGCGCTTAAAAACGCAATATGCCAAAGAAATGAATCTAGGTGGAATCATGTTCTGGCAGATCAGTCTGGATGCACCGGTAGATGGCTTATTGGATGCTATCTATCAAGAGGCTACCAACGAATGAGAACATCAAAAAAATGCTGTTGGCCAATCTTTGCAAGCCAACAGCATTCTTTGTATCATTTATCACTAATTAATAGTATCTAATTCATTACCTTACTTCCGCTTGGCCTTTGGCTTCCGCTTCTTCCGCTCCACACTGTAACCAAATTTGCCGATTTTCTTCCCTACTTCGTAATAATGGCCATGTGAATAACAAATCGGCTTAGCTTTCTGCAAACTGAACGCCCCTGTTTTTTCATCCATGTACTGCTCATCAGCCTTTACATTCACCACTTCGGCAATAAACATATCATGCGTCCCTAGCTCTTTAACTTCTGTAACGCGGCACTCTATGTTAATGGGCGACTCGTCAATAATTGGTGCATTCACCACCGATGCTTTACCCGGTGTAAGATGCATCTCCTCAAACTTATTATACTGACGTCCGGACCGCACCCCACACCAATCGGTAGCATGGGCTAACTCTTTTGTTGTTAGATTAATCACAAACTCACCGGTCTCTTTCAATACCTGATAGGAATGACGGCCTTTGCGCACTGAAATGTAACACATGGGTGGATCGCTGCAAATGGTACCCGTCCAGGCAATGGTGATAATATTATAATCTTCAGGTTTACTACCCACCGATACCATTACGGCTGGTAATGGATAAATCATATTTCCAGGTTTCCAATCTGCTTTTGCCATGTGATCTTGTGCATTTTTTATTCAACCACAAAGATAATTGTTTTCCGCTGCTTCAAAATTATATGAGGCGATGGTTTTGTGTTATTTATATTTGGATTGGTAATCAAATTACTCAAGAAACACAATATCGTAACTATGAGAGTCACTGTTATTAACCTCAAAAACAAACCATTTTATCTATATAAACCTGACCATACTAGTAATAAGACAATAAAAAGGCCGAATAATTCGGCCCCCTTATTATGCTTATTAACTCTTTGCTACTAATTCAATTCTCAGGATGCCCTACCTATTTTAAAAAAGGCCACGAGGTCTTTTAAACTCTCCGCCTGGGCAGATAATTCTTCAGCGCTGGAAGCTAATTCCTCTGCCGCCGATGAGTTTTCCTGTGTTATGCTACTGAGTTCCTGTATAGCACTATTAACCTGATTAGTAGCACTATTTTGCTCCCGACTGGCCGCTGCTATTTCCTGTACCAGAACGGTTGTTTTCTCAATCTCAGGCAACATTTCCATCATTTTAGCCCCAGCTCCCTCGGCAAGACTCAAGGTGTTTTTAGTATGATTGACTATTTCATCAGCCGCTTTTCGGCTATTTTCAGCCAGTTTCCTGACTTCGGCGGCTACCACAGCAAATCCTCTGCCATGCTCACCGGCCCGGGCTGCTTCCACAGCAGCGTTTAAGGCCAAAATATTGGTTTGAAAGGCAATGTCGTTAATGACTTGTATTTTATCCGCAATAATTCGGGTAGCTTCAACAGTTTTAGCCGATCGTTCAGACACCTCTTGAATGCCATTCTGTGCGTGAACTGAGATTTGTTCCGTCTGTTGCGCATTGTGCGTATTTTGCTCAATATTAGCTGCAATCTCTTCCGTGGTGGATGATACTTCTTCCACTGAAGCGGCTTGTTGATTCGCACCTTGTGAGATTTGTTCTGAGGTGCTGCTAAATTGCTGACTAGCCGAACTAATGTGACTGGCTCCCTCAATAATGCTTTGAACAACCTCCTTCAGCTTTAATATCATCGCATTCAACGATACCTCCAATACGCCTATTTCATCTTCCCTTCCCGAGAGGCTGATTGTGGAGTCAAGATTACCTTGTGCGATCTCTTTCATATTATCGACAATGCGGATGATAGGCCGGGTAATACTTTTAGAGATGAAAAAAACAATCACAAACATAATCAGCAAACTAATAATCCCAATGATAATGATTATCAACGTTGTTGTTCGGGCTTCGGCCATCACTTCATCAAGCGGGATCTCCACCATGACTGACCAAGGCATATCTGGATTTCCTATGACGATGGGCGAGAAAATTCTTAGTACTTCCTGCCCTGAGTGTTCCGATATGGTTTGAAAACTAAAAGCTTTACCTTCTTTTATACTCTTTCCTAATTCGTCACTATAACCACTTATTACAGAGTCAATGGAACATTCCAGATAGGCGGAATTGGGATGGGCAGACACCACCAAATTATTGGTAATAATAGCAGAAAATCCACTGTCCAATACTTTCGTTTGACTGTTTACACGCATCAGGGTTTCAAAATTAATATCCACCCCTACAACGCCTAAAAATTGATCATCCAGAATGACTGGCGCAACAACAGAAGTAGAACTGACCATGTCTTTTTCATCGCCGGTAAAGCTATATTTGGTAGGATCATCCACATATGGCTTTTTTGTTACTTTGGGCATCGCATAATAGCTGGTCTCATATTCGGCATCATCATCGCTTACATAATTGGGAGAGTCCTCGTCGCCATAATTCTGTTTTAACAATTCATTCCCCGACCTGAAATAGGATGCGTTAAACAAGCCCAATTCCAGGTTATGACGTTTTGCGTATTCACGATCCCTGGTATCGAAACCATTTGGTTCCCACATGGTCCATACGGCATAATAGTTACTGTTTTTTTCCAGTATCTGCCGCATCATTTCGTGGACCAAATCTCTTGAGGCATGTCCTTCTTTTTTCAATGCCAATATGGACTGAACCAATGTATTGGACGATTGCAAGGCATAATCGTAATAATTCTTCACTTTAGAAGCCACTTCCTTCCCTTTTAATTCAGCCAGTTCCTGCGCATTTTCATGCGATTTGGCTGATGTGTTCTTCACAATGACTGCCAAAGTAATTCCAAAAACGACAAAAAAAGCTGATAAGATGTAGATATTCAGCTTGATGTTTAAACCCATTCTTCTCATTTCAATACCCCCTTTAATTCTATTATAATATATTTTTTCCCTCAAGTGAATCCGGTGTTAATTTCAGATCGGCGGTGAAGTATAATTCCCCCTCACAAACCACCTTTAGTGCTTGCCCTAATTCATTGTAGATGTCATCCTTTAGAACACATCCTTTAAAACCGGCCAATATTAATTCTTTCAGATAGGCTTTGTTTCGATAATTAGTAACGGCTATAACTTTTAAACCCGGATGGTGAAAAAGTGATTTTTGAGTGGCGAGGATGCCATTCATTTTGGGCATCTCAATATCTATCAACACAATATCTGCCTGGTATATCTGCTTGGAATCCAAAAAATCCAATCCATTGGTAAAGGCTGCAAGCACCTCAGCTTTTAGAATCTCTTCCAGATAAAATGTAATCCCCTCCCGAAAGATTGCATTATCATCCACCACAATTATTTTCAACTTTCTCATACCCGTTAATTTCCAGGTGTAAAAGTAGAGGTACTGGTTTTCCTGTACATGATGGAAAGCACCCTTTCGAATAGTGGATTTCCACTATTTTTTGGAGAGGGAACCAAATTATCAATCCTTTGTAGAGGTCTGTAAGCGTCTTGACCGGCTGGTTCAGATCTCTATGAGTTTCTCTTTAATGGCAAATAAAACCAGGTGGGCCGCATTGCGGGTGGACGTTTTAGACAATAGATTACTGCGATGATTATCTACCGTATTGGGACTGATGAACAATTTTTCGGCAATCTCTTTATTGGAATACCCCTGGCATATCAATAATAAAACCTCTTTCTCGCGTTTTGATAATTCCACTTTAATATTTGAGATGGCACCTTCAGGTTTGTTGCCGATCTTGAAAATTATTTTCCGCATCAATTCCTGGGGAAAATAATTGTTGCCGGCATACACTGTTCTAATAGCGGTTTCCAGTTCTTTCTTTCCCGATCTTTTCTGAACAAAACCATACGCCCCGGCTTTAATCATCTTGTAGTAATAAACATCGTCACCGTAACTGGAAAGGGTAATGATCTTCAAAGCGGGGAATCTCTCCAGTACACGTTGAGTGGTCTCTATCCCATCCATTTCGGGCATTGAAATATCCATCAGCACAATATCCGGTTGAAGCTGATCAATTTGATCTAAAAATATTCGTCCATTGGGGGCCTTACTGATGATTTCAAAATCCTCAATTTGTGATAATACCACTCCTAAACCATCCGTAAACAGTTCGTGATCGTCAACAATCGCTATCGTAATTTTTTTATTCATTCTGCTTCAATTGGTAAATCCACTACCAGTGCCATTCCTTTACCCGGGGAGCTCTCAATTAACAAAGCGCCATTCAATGATTTTAATCGATTGGTAATATTAAAGAGTCCCATGCTGTTTTTCTTTTTTCCAACTATCTCCCGGTCAAACCCACACCCATTATCGCTATAAACCATTTGAATCCCATCGGTTTTAGTGATGGATATATTCACCTTTGTAGCATTGGCATGTTTAATGGTATTATTCAACAGCTCAATAATCACTCGATACAAGGTAAACTCGAGTTTTTCAGGAAGTCGCTCCGAAAGGTCAGTGGTAAGGTCATATTTTATTGGAGTGGTCTCTTCCAATTTTTCAATAAAAGTATGCAATGCGGTGATGATTCCAAAATTTTGGAGTATATGTGGTGTTAAATGATTCGATATTTCATAAATACTTTTAATAGCCTCTTCGATGGCAGCAATTAATTTCGTCGTGATCCGTTTCCTAAAATCACCATCACTGGAATCTATAATCGCATTGGAATAGAGTTTAATGGTGGACAGTACAGGTGATACACCATCATGTAACTCTTTAGCCATGTGACTGCGTTCCTTTTCTTCGGTTTGAATGATGGCCTGAATGATTTTCTGCTCCATCTGTTTTCGCTCGGTGATATCGCGGGAAACCAAAAGATAAACCGGCTCTCCTTTGTGCATCATCACTTTGCCATTGATTTCCAGGTAAATCTTACGCCCCTTGGCATTGATGTATTCTGTTTCAAAACGACCTTCTTTCCCCTCAAATAGTTGCTGTTTATATTTTAAATCAGCATCCGATCGATTGTTAAAGAGAATATCCCTATAATTTAATTTAAATAGCTCTTTGCGTGAGAAACCACTTCTTTCAAACGCTTTTTGATTAGCATCAATAAATTGCCCTTGCTGATTAATCACTAAAATAGCGTCGTTGCTGGTATTGAAGATCCCTCTAAACTTGTGCTCGCTTTCCTTTATTTTTAGTTCTTTTCGAGTCAGATTGGTGACATTTAAAATAACACCTAAGCGATGGCTTGACCTATCTGAATGGTCAACGGCTTCATACCCCCGCATGATCACGTATTTAATTTCACCCGACTGCAGGATCATCCGAAACCGGGTATCCCGACACTGCTGTTTTGAGGGATGCTGCACAATTGACTTTTTGAAAATATCCACGTCTTCCGGATGCACCTTGTCAAGCAGAGATGTATAGGTCGGCTCAAACTCCTGACTCTCAAAACCCAGTAAATTAAATAATCCATCAGACCATTCCATTTGATGAGTTTCCACATTCAATTCCCAATACCCCAATTCCGCGACTTGCTGCATCAATTTTAGTTTCTGAGCCAAGTGCTTAAATGCCAAACTCAAGTCACCAATTTCATCCTTTGAGGCAGCTAATAGAACGGGCTCCTCCAACTTCCCAAAAGAGATATTCCGGGCCAAATGAACGCTTCTAATGATTGGATTTGTAATACTCTTTACAATAATCGAAATGAGGAATGAAATAATTACAAGGCTGAATACTCCTATTAAAAGTACCTTCATGACCATCAACCGGGATTGTGCTTTAATTTCTTTTAAAGGCACTTCCACCATTACGGACCAGGGGGCACTTACATCATTAATCGAGATGGGTGTAAAAAACCGCAGTACCTCCTCTGAGGTAAGCTCAGATATGCTTTGATAATGAAATGATTTACCGTTTTTTAGGTCATGGTTAATCCCATCTGTAATATCACTAAATACGTCTCCTAGCGCTTGCTCTATATAATTCGATTGAGGATGGGCTACAAATTTGAAATTATCGGCAATAATAGCCGCAAAACCGGTCTGATACAGTGTCGATTTCTGAATTAAAACCTGCAATGAAGCCAGATCAATATCCGTTCCCACCACTCCCAATATTTCATTATCCTTGAGAATTGGCACCACGACCGATGTCATTAAGTGTAAATCCTGCTGCTGGCCCGTGAAACTATAATAGTAAGGAGGCATAATGACAGCTTGCCTCTTTTTTTTTGGCAAGGTATAATAATCGTCTTCGTACTCTTGTAACATATCAGTACTTAGATAGGCCGGTGTTTCTGTTGATCCAAAATTCTGCTCCACATACGCTTTCCCTGCCCGGTAATAAGAACAGGCAAACCGACCATTAGTCTGATGAAACAGATGCGCATACCAGGCATCACTGCCATCAAAAGCATTGGCTTCCCACATGGTCCAGGTAGCAAAATAACTTGGATTATCCACTAAGGCCTTTTTAAGAAAGGCGAAAGCCAGTGGCCTGGAGGTCTGGCCTTCTTCCTTAAGAGTCAATAAGGACAGGGCTAGCACATGGGTCATCTCCATGGCCTGATTGAGGTAACTATTAACTTCAGAAGCCACTTTTTGGGCTTTTAATTGGGCTAACTGATCTGCCTTATACCGTTCATTTGCTAAAGTACTGTAGCCGATCACTGCTAAGGTTATCGCAAAAATGATCACCACTGTTGAAAGGAGGTAGAGATTCATTTTCACCAATAAGCCAAACCTTTTCATACATGCTAATTTGAATTCATAATATAATGAAAGAAACCATCAAGCTCCAAGAATTGTTTGGCTTTCTTCGCAGGCTTATTGGCCGCTTGAACAATAGGCGGGAATTATACTATACAACATCACTGCTTGATACAAAATAGAATTTAATTACGAGTAAAGTAAAAACCAGGTATTAGTTCCCTGGTATTTACATTTACTGCTCCTTTTGATACCTTAGTTGAATTGAACCATTCTGAGCGCAAAACATGAACTTTCGAAAATCCATTCTCCTTAATAACCTGATTCCAACGGGCATATTCTCTATGCTCATTATCATCGTATTAATTTTTTTACAAACCTTTTCTACCCGGCTCAATGAAATAACCGATCAGGATTTCACCCTAGCCAATAATTCATTAACCATGTTACATCAATTAAGTGTGATGCACGGAAATTTACTGGAATACGTCGATGGTGAAAAAGAAGAAAGAGATGAATTTCTGACTGGTTTAGCAGATTTCAATGCGCTCTTTGACAACAACGAGAAAATTTATGTCGAAGCTGAAAATATGTATAAAGATACCATTCGATATTTAATCGATAATTATGCTGTCGAAGCCAAGGGTGTTTTTGACCTCTTTGATCCCGCTAAAGAAGCCTGGGCGCAGGAACAATACACAAATATTGAATTCAACTTTGGGCGTGTTCTGGAAATCAAACTGGATGCTTATAAGGAAGAAGAAGTTGATGATGCTAAAAAATCAAACAGTCTGAGTCAGTTATTACAGGATGATTTGCCTGGCGTACAATACTACCTGGAATTGATTAATGCCTCCGGTGATGTGCTACGTCATATCTCAAAGTACATTGGTGGCAATCCCCAATCAAAAATTGACTACCTGGAAGCTGCAGCCTCCTTTGAATATTACCTGAAAAAGCTGGAAGTTATTGAGCGTCGGTTGGGTGAGCGGAAGGCCATTGAGGAGATCAAAATCCTCTTCATGCAAATCGACAATGGCGCCAAAGAGATATTTGAAAACTATAACCCAAATAATAAACTGCAAGCCTTAAAAACCATTGAAACTATCGAGCACAGCTACATGGCCACCCTGGAATATGTGATGAACACCATCGCTACTACTGAGAAAAATCAAGCCAGTGAGTCGGCCAGGGATTTACAAATTAAAGTGACCAACATGAACTTGCTCTCCATTTTAGTTTTATTGGGTGGCTTAGGTGGTACCTTACTCCTCTCCTTTTTCATTTCCCGCAGTCTCTATGAAAAATTAGGCGCCGATCCCAATGAGTTAGTTGAATTAACGGACATTGAAGAATATGAGCAGTTGAAACCGGTGGACGTCAAAAACAAAATTGGCTTGAACAAAGCCATTAGTGAGATGATCAACCGACTTCAATCCAGCCTCTCTTCTGTATTGTATAATACCTCCATCTCCGAAACGCTTTCCGGCATCTCAAAAGAATTTGTACTTAAAGAAGACTGGAAAAAAAACCTGGAGTTGTTGGCCTTGCGTTTGCAGGAAACCTTCCTCATTAATAAGATGGCCGTGATACTCATTGATGATGAGAAAAACACCGGTCTGAAATTAGATTACTGTTTTCCCTCCGAGGTATGCAAAGCCTTTAAGTTGTCGTTTTTTACCCAGGAAGAAATTCTAATCCGCTTAAAAAACAGGCGCATCCTCAAACAATCCAATATGCGGGAATATGGTTATGACCAGACCAATGGGGCACAAATTTGCGTGTTGCCCATCTCTTTGGAAAATAAGTTGGGCGGTATCTTGTACCTGGAGCGCAAGGCCATCGGCTCAGACTGGCTAAAACTTGAAATGGATTCATTGATTTTGGTTTCTGAAATTGTGGGACAAGCCCTAAACCGGATTATATCTTCAAAAGCACTCAATGTGAGCCGTGAGAATTATCGTTCCATTTTCAATAATAGTTACGATGCCATTTTGCTATGCCAACAAGATGGCGAAGTAATAGAATCCAATGTGGCCTTTAAAAAGTTGATCAATGAAAACCTGGGTGGTGACTTTTCCTACAACATCTACAAATTTATTGAAAGTAAAAACATACAACTATTTAAACAATGGTTTGAAAACATTCCCCACCAGGAAGTCAAGGATAGCCTGGAAATGAATATCCTTACTCAGCAAGGCGAAGAAAAAGTATTGCAAATGGCAGGGCATACCATTCAATATTCAGGTCAAGACAGTATCATTTTATTTTTTAATGACATTACCGAACATAAACTAAGGGAGAAAGAGATTCGGGAATTTAATCAAACACTGGAGGCCCGAATTAAGGAACGCACCCGCCAGCTGGAAGCCACCAATGCCGAGTTGGAGAGTTTCAGCTACAGCGTATCCCACGATTTGAGAGCCCCTCTCCGCGCCATCGCCGGTTTTGGCAATATTCTCAAGGAGGATTACTGCGCCCAATTTGATGAGGAGGGCCAACAATATGTAGACAACATTGTGCGCAATTCAGAACGCATGGGGCGCTTGATAGATGAAATCCTGGCTTTCTCCAGGCTACACCGCTCAAATATCAATAAACAAAAAATCAACCTTACCAAGTTCTTCAAGGATGAACTTTCCGCTTACAAAACTAACAATACCTTATCTAAACTGGAATATTCGGTAGCCGAATTACCAGAGGCCAAAGGGGCCCCTGAACTCATCAAACAAGTCGTGCACAATTTGGTGTCCAATGCAGTTAAATACTCTTCTAAAAAAGAAAAACCGGTCATTGAAGTGGGTTCAGTGAATGAAAATGAAGAAGTTGTTTATTTTGTGCGCGATAATGGGGTGGGCTTTAACAATAAATACAAGTCAAAACTATTTGGGGTCTTTCAGCGTTTACATAGTGATAATGAGTTTGAAGGAACCGGCGTTGGACTGGCCTTTGTGCAGCGGATTATCTTTAAACATGGTGGTCGCATCTGGGGTGATGGAGAGGTTAACCATGGGGCCACATTTTATTTTACATTACCGCAATAAAACATGTAATTATGGACAATCATCAAACTGTTGAAATTCTTTTGGTGGAAGATAATCCGGATGATGCCCAATTGGCACTACGGGCGTTAAAAAAAAGTAATGTGAGCAATCAGATATTATGGGTGAAAGATGGAGAGGAAGCTCTGGATTACATGTTTTTAAGAGGTGATTACACCCACCGGAAACAAGGCCCCAATCCCAAACTCATCTTATTGGACCTTAAAATGCCCAAAGTGGATGGACTGGAGGTGTTGGCTGAAATACGAAAACATCCGGAAACCAAATCCACACCCATTGTAATTTTAACCTCTTCGCAGGAAGAGCGGGACATTACCGAAAGTTATCAATTGGGCGTGAATAGCTATATTGTGAAACCGGTAGACTTTCAAAAGTTTGCTGAATCCATCAAAGATGTGGGCTTCTATTGGTTAGTCCTAAATAAAAGATCCAATGAATGAATTAATAAACCATATATATCCATCTGAAGCCTGGTCTCAAAAGCAAAACATTATAACTATGATCCGTATTCTCATAGTAGAAGATGATGAATTCGATAATCTATTATTATTAAACCGATTGAAGAAGTCGGGTCTGGAATTTGAACATAAAACCACCGATAATTACGATAAGTTCATTCAACTGCTGAAATCCTTTCGTCCCAGCATTGTGTTATCGGACTTTAACCTGGGTAGTTTTACAGGGTTTGATACCATTAGAGCCGTGAAGGAGTTTGATGCTAATTTACCCATCATCATTATTACCGGGCGGGTGAATGAAGAAACATCGGTGCAATGCTTGAAAGATGGTGCCTGGCACTACATTATAAAAGATAACATGGCCATGGTTCCGCGTGCCATACAAAATGCACTGGAATATGTGGAGGAACAAAAACAAAAGTTGCAGGCCTGGCATAAATTGAACCAACAAAATGAGGAGTTGGTTGCTCTTAATAAAGAGCTCTCCTTAGCCAAAGAAAAAGCTGAGGAAAGTGCCCGTCTGAAAACTAGGTTCATTAAAAACATCTCCCATGAAATACGAACGCCGCTCAATGGCATTATGGGATTTATTTCATTGCTTAACTCCGAAGAGGTATTTTCGGAAAAGTACCGCATGTATTTTGATCTCATCCAAAAAAATGGAGCTGATCTGTTAAATGTGATGACCAATATCATGAATATCTCCCTTATTGAGTCCAATCAGGTTCACATTAGCCTTCAACCCGTTATTCTATCACAACTATTGGCAAACCTCACTTATGAATATGATCCTCTCCTCCATGCCAAGGGCGTTCAATTGACCGTGAAAACAGGAAATATTGGGCGTGAACCATTGTTACTAGACCAAAAACTGATTTGGGAAATCATCAAACAACTGCTGGACAATGCTATAAAATTCACACCTGAAGGTCAAATCGAAATTGTGGTAGAAAAAGATAACAGCAATTTAGTAATACACGTGAAAGATACGGGCATTGGTATCCCCCAAGATAAATTCGATGTCATATTTAATCGATTTGTGACGCATGCTCATGAACCTGAAAGTATCTACCGTGGCAATGGTTTAGGCTTAGCCGTTGTTGATGGTTTTGTGAAAAAGTTAGGCGGTTGCATCACAATCGATTCAGAATTATCCAAAGGATCGGTCTTTACGGTGACCTTACCCATTGGATAGCTAGTTGGTAGCTTATATTACACTGGATCGTTCCTGAAATAATGGTTCACCACCAAAGGAAGCATCCCTGGGCTGGTAACATCGATCTATCTTGACATAAGAATACGATTACCGGATAAATAATTTCTGATAGAGAAAAGGAGCTCCTATCCACTAGAGAGCCCCTTTATCGATGTTGAAAGGATGTTAAACGTTAGTCTTGCTTTTGGTCTGAAAGCAGCTTTTTCAGGATCCCGCTTTAGTGTAGGAATCGAATTGGATTGAATTCGTATCCAACAAAAAAGCCACTTCACCATTCCCTAAAACGCTGGCCGCTGAAAATGCTTTATGATTTTTAACCAAATCACCCATTGGTTTCAGCACAGCCTGATGTTGACCAATAATTTCATCGGCAAAAATGGCGATTCGCTTCCCGTTTTTATTTAAAATCACCATTTTAGTCATTCTCGGTGCGTTTGCATCCAATTCAAGCAGGTGACGGAGCGACACAAAAGGAATTAATTCTTGCTCATAACCAATGGTACCATGGCGAATGCGCTCTTTTAAATCGGCATAAGCATATTGCGAGCAGACTTCGACATCGGTGAGTGGTAACAAGTATTTCATCTCAGCGGATCGAATGAGCAAGGTATCCATAATGGTAATGGATTGCTGCAATTTAATGGTAAATTTAGTGCCTTTGCCACTAGCACTGTCTATTTCAAGCTCGCCACGCATTTGCTTAATCTTTTGCATGACCACATCCATACCTACCCCACGGCCAGATAAAGAAGTAACCACCTGTGCAGTTGAAAAACCCGGATGACAAATTAGATTATAGATCTCCTTGTCACTCCATGTATCAGCCGATTTAATAATTCCCTTTTCAATGGCCTTGGATATGATCTTATTCTTATCCAATCCATGGCCATCATCCGAAATCTCAATAAATATATTATTACCCGAATTATACGCCTTTAAACGAATAATACCCTTTGCTTCTTTTCCATGCTCCAGGCGTTCCTCCGGACACTCCAAACCATGATCCAGGGCATTGCGCACCATATGTACCAAGGGTTCTGCGATCATATCAATGGAACTTTTATCCAATTCTGTCTCCATTCCTTCGGTGATAAATTCCACTTCTTTGCCCAATGCCTTGGAGGTATCGCGTACCAAACGATTAAATTTAGGAATGATATCCCCAATGGGAATCAGTCGGATATCCAGCGCATTATTACGAAACTGTTTGGACAGCTTATCCAATTTTTCCATTTGTGAACGAATGGATTCAAAAGCTTTTGACTGGGTGCCCAGATTTAATTGGGAAGTGGTGGTGATTAGTTCACTCACCAGATACATCAAATGATCCAGCTTCTCGGACTCAACAGAGACCTTATTCATATTCTGGCGGATAGATTCGATGGTGTTAAGGGTTTTATCCGTTTTTGGGGAGGTACAGTTGATAATGGGTTGGCTTTCGATCTTGTCTTTTGATGGGTTGGCTTTCGTCTCTTCCACCTCTTCCTGAGCAGATAACTCAATAGTCTGTTTACGGCATGCTTCGCTATCGAACAGATCAAAATCTGCCACTTTGCGAATAATGCAATACTCAAATACAAACATTAGCGCATCTTCCACATCGTTGGGAGTCATTTCTCCCACCACAAAAATACTCCACCGTTCTTCCTCATCGGCCTCAACAGGTAAGCTGTTAATGGCACGAATCTCGCCAATCTCAGACAAATCTTTGATGGTGTAAAAGAGATTAATGCGGCGATCCACCACACTTTGCGGCGTATGCAATAGGATATTATAGGTAACGATTGCACTCGTTGGCGCTGTAACTGGCGGTTGACGAAGCGTTTTTTTGTTTTTCGCCATCCCCAGCATTTGATTCCATTCTTTGAGCAACTCCTGTTGCAGGGCGGCATTCTCAGGATCTGATAAGTGTTGATCTTTAATTTGAGCAAATAATAGATCAACAGACTTAAGGGTTAAATTGAGAACATCCTGACTGACGGGCAATTTTCCGTTTCGTATTAAGTCATAGATGTTTTCAATGTGATGCGTCAAATCACTCATGCCCTGGAAACCATACATGCCGCTAACACCCTTGATGGTATGCATCACCCTGAATATTTCCCCAATCAGTTTTGAGTTATCCGGAGATTGTTCCAAATCAAGGATGATACCTTCCATGGAGTTTAGCAAGGTAGTCACCTCCTCAATAAACAGTTGCTTGAATTTTGAAATATCGTTTGGATTCATTTTTTATCGTCTTTAAGGTTTAGCAAAATCATGCTTGGGGGAGTATGGATATTTGATTTGAAAAGTAATAGCCCCCTGCTTTGATTTTTTGGATGGCACCGGGCAACTCACTACACACACTATTTCTGACCACACAACCTCTTAAGCCACTAGATATTAAAAGGTTTAAACAGGTAGAACGGGCATTATCGGCAATGGCGAGTATCTTGAAGCGATGATTCATTCTGAATAATTGAGCGGCAGTCCTAAGTCCTTCAAATATTTCACCATCCATGTGCAATAGAATCATATCTGTATAGAATATGGCCGGGTCAAAATGAACCTCTGCCCCATGCACTGAATGGCCACTCACAATTCCATCCATAATGCATTCCAGATAAATTTTTAAAGCCTCCGAAAAGTTTGGGTTGTTATCGATCAGGTAATATTTGCTCTTCTCTCTGTTGACCATGTCTCAAATTTTAAAATCAAATAACCTTCCTGAAACATATAGATACAAACGCCTTCAAATTTGAATAGAACTGTTTTTTGCGAAGCCCCTTCATAAGACCTTTGGCAATTACAAGCACTGGCGGCAGATGAACCTGAAACCGCCAGCGATTGCATTTCAATAGTGTTTACATGGCTTCAAATTCATCGGTATTTGCTGCCAGTCGGGATAAATCCAGATCAAACTGCTTTAAGTCCTCTTTGTATTTTTGATCCTTATTCATGACTTTTGGAGATTGGTGAATTAAACCTGCATTCCTTGGCGCTTTCTTTTTTCCTACACCTTTCTCTTCAATTGTAAAATGACCTATAATATCCTCTAATTCGGCCGCTTGCGATGCCATTTCTTCTGACCCACTGGCCATTTCCTCTGCAGCTGATGCATTTTGCTGCGTTACCATGGTTAATTGCTGAATGGCTGTATTCACCTGGTTGGCACCTGAATCCTGTTCCTGACTGGAGCTGGCAATCTCTTCCACCAAGCGAGATGTTTCCTGAATATCCGGTACAATATCTTTCAGCATGTGCGTTGATTCTTCCGTTAGTTTCATACCACGCTCCGCTAACGTGACAATTTCATTGGCAGCTGCCTGGCTTCGTTCGGCTAATTTTCTGACTTCAGCGGCTACTACAGCAAAACCACGTCCCTGATCACCAGCACGAGCGGCTTCAACGGCTGCATTAATGGCTAATAAATCAGTCTTTTCAGCAATTTCCACTACGATATTTATTTTAGAATAGATATCCTTTACAGCATTCATACTGTCTTCAGAAGCGACTGCCACTTGCTCCATGGCATTGGATGCTTTCCCACTTATCTGGCGGGTTTTAAAGGCATTCTCCGTATTCTGCTGAATGTTTGCGGCCATCTGTTCCATGGATGAAGAAACCTCTTCGGATGAGGCCGCCTGCTCGTTCACACCCGTTGATATTTGCTGAGAGGTAGAGCTTAACTGCTGGCTTGCGGCCGTAATATTGGTTGCTCCGTTAATAATGGTACCAATCACATCTTTCAATTTCCGGGTCATATCCAGCAAATCACTCATGGCACCACTACGTTCCCCATAAATTGTCAGGTCGAAAGCCAGGTTACCATTGGCCATATTCTGGCTAATTTCTGCTACTTCTTCGGGTTCACCACCCAATTGAGCGGATATTTTATTGGACACTAAAACACCCAACAGGATAGCCAATAAAATAGCTGAGGAAGACACAACGATGTTATCCCGGATTGCCGCTTTCTCATGATTCAAAGCCGTTTTAGCACTTTTATTCGTAAATACTTCAATGGTCCCCAGGATACTATCTGTCACATGCGCAATGCCTTCAGCTTCTACCTCTATGGCGTGTTCCATCTGACTCACCTGATTCATCCGGTTGGTATTCACCGCGCCGAACAACTCGTTCACATGTCCTTCAAAAGCATCATGTATGGCATCAATCCTTACAATTTCGTTAAATAAAGATTGAAATTCTTCCAGTTGAACCGCATCGGTTTCATGCACTAAAATATCCTTACAAGTATGCGCAGCATCCAATAAATTCTTATCTACTGCTTCCGTCAAGGCATTGAACTCGCCTTCCAACGCTTCTATTTCTGATCTATTTTGGTTGACACCAGTGTGTGCCAGTATTAATATTTTCTGTAGCACAATTTCTTGTTGCAGGGCATTTTTCTCAATTTCGGTCACGAACTGACTTAGAACAATATCATCATTGGCAATTCGATCAAGCTCTTGACCTATCCCTTGAAGTGATATGAAGTTGGATACCGCGATGAGGATTAATAAGGCGTTGACAGATAAAGCGACAGCAATGATTTTGGCCTTCAGCTTGAGCTTCAGAGCAGTGTGCTTATTAATTAACAATAAATAAACAACCCCAATAACAGCAGCCAATACCAATAACAGGGTGAGCATTGAGCTACTTTCCTTACCTTCCTGCCGCTCTGCACTTTGCTGTTTTTTAAATTCCTGATAATCAAATTTAACAAGGGTTTCTTTTGATTGCTCTGATGCCGTGATGGCCTTCTTTTCTTCTGATTTTTCAGTACTTAATGTGGTAGCAGACGATGCCAACAGACCGGTAAAGGCCACAAGTAATAGTAAAATAAGTCGTTTCATGGTCGTTATTGTTTGGTAGTTATTAAAAAGTTTTCATAATCTATGCGTTTAAGTTTGCTGATATCAATTGTATAGCTGAGCTATTTAAGGATTGGCAGCTGTTTCGCAACCAGCCTCGCTTGAATCCGCGTCAGCCTCTTGGTTCGCTTCCTCTTCCGTTTTGATTTGAATGATTTCATCGGTGCTCATGGCAGCCTCCAGGTTAAGGAGCATGATGAATTGACCATTGCGGTGAATTACTCCTTGAATAAATTCTGAGTTATACCCCTGGCCCACTTCTGGTATGGGTTTTATTTCCTCTTTGGTAACCTCAATCACATCAACCACCTTATCCGCCTTGGCACCAACGAATTGGTTGGTATTATTAATGAATAAATTGAGTACAATCACCACAAACTTCTGTTGCTTGGTATAAGGCTCAAGATCAAACTTCATCCGGGTATCAACCACCGGGATTACATTGCCCCTGAAGTTTACTACACCTGCAATGGAAGGATGAGCCTTGGGTAAACAGGTTATGGCGTGTTCTTCACCCGTTTCAATTATTTCCAGAACCTTATGAACACTCACTGCAAATAACTCCCCCTGCAGTTTGAAGGTCAAATACGATTCCGTGTGCTTTTTATTCATAGCAATTATTTTTAGTGGACATTCAATGGTCTTTTTAGTAATTACAAATGTAGGTGGAGGAAGCCCCCGCTCATAGACCCGATCGTGTGGATAGGCATCCGATTTCAGGGGGTATTAGTAACCCTTTTGGGTTATTGACAGGGAGCATTTAGTACCCTGTTAAATTGATTTTAAGGTCACCACACAGATTAAAATACCAGAGCTAAATAGTACGCTTATTCAGCCATATTAAGGTCTGGCTACTAACTCCTGCTTATCGGAAGTTACTACTCCTGGTTGTCGGGAGTCACCTAAATAAAAAGGGGTCACCTGCTGAGCTGGTGGCAACCTGTTTAATTACGACTCGTCCACGTTAGTATAAAATGCAAATAGTAATGTATAATTTGGTAGAATATTATTTTGGCATCCATTGAAATGATGACTTTTATTGCCCGATTTTTGATTTTAGAATTCGCACTCTTCACTGGTTGATCCATATTCATTATTCAATGATTTAGTTAGGTTTTATCTGTTGCGTTTCCTAAATTTAGATGATGATATTCCTGCCGAATGACTAATTTAATTAGAAACAACATATTAATTGTAGATGGGGATTCGGAAGCCGTGGAGCAATACCGAATATTATTCAATGATCTATATACCCTTTTGATAACCGCTGATCTGCAAGATGTGGCACAAGAAATTGAAAAACATCCGGTAAAAGTAATTATTGCCGATCTTATTCAGGGCGTAGACAATATCACTCATTTCTTTGAACAAATGGCTATAGATTATCCTGCTATTCAACGCATATGGATAACTCATCCGGCAGAACAACTGTTTATTCAAGACGCCATTAACAAAGGCCGTATATTCAGTTATATGACCAAACCGGTGGAAGCACATAAACTCATCATCACCGTAGAAAAAGCCATTGAACAACATGACTTATTGATACATAATAAAAATCTAATCCATGATCTGCACACGCGAAATGAAAATATGCAACAACTGCTTTCCACCCGTTTCCGCGAAGAGCAAAAGTTCAGGCATATTTTCGAAGCCAGTCCCGAACCAATTTTTATTATTCAATCAGATGGAACCATAATGGAGGGTAATCCGGCCGCCCATTTTGCATTTGGTGTGTCGGCCATGAAAACAGAAGAGCGAAATTTAAAAGCATTGCTCCCAAAAACAGAAGCTGAAAATGCATTGCATTACGTAACCCAAATACATCAAAAATGGAAACCGCTCATCGAACTTCCCCTGATTCTATCAACTGAGGAAATCCGGGAGTTTGAGATCAGTAGTTTTCCGGTTCCTTTTCAGGGATCGCATGTGTTCATGGTCACCTTGAGGGATATTTCTGTTCGAAAGGAGATGGAGATGAAGATTCTTCAATCCATTATTCAAACCGAAGAAAAGGAAAGGTCCCGCTTTGCCCAGGAACTGCATGATGGAATTGGCCCCTTATTATCAACCGCCAAGCTTTATCTGCAATGGTTTAACAAACCCGATTCTAAAATGGACAAGTCCATGATTATTGCCAAAGTGGAAGAAACACTGGAAGAAACCATTTCCAACCTCAGAGAGGTTTCCAATAATATAAGTCCCAACACACTTATTAATTTTGGATTGAATGTAGCCTTGCAATCTTTTATAGATCGAGTACAAGGAGCTTCCGGAATAACGATTAATTATAAAAACGCGGTCCATCAGCAGCTCAAAAGTGAGTTGGAAATCACACTCTACCGTCTGCTGTGCGAATGCATCAACAATACTCTAAAGCATGCTGGGGCCCAATTGATTTCCATTTCTCTCCATATAGAGAAAAACCAATTAAAAATCCATTACTTTGATAATGGCAAAGGATTTAATGTGGATCAAGCCATGGAAAAAGCGCAGGGAAATGGACTTCTCAATATGAAGACAAGGGTTCAATCACTTGGGGGAACGCTTATTCTGAAATCTACTCCCGGAAAAGGAACTTCAATTAGTGTAGCAGTTTGTATTTAACTCAAGCAATAAAATCATGACGAAAATAAAAGTATTTCTGGTAGATGATCACAAAATATTTAGGGAGGGCCTGAAAAATTTAATCGAACTGGAAGAAGTCGGGGAAATTGTAGGGGAAGCCGGTAACGGGAAGGATTTTTTAGACAGGCTCGAAACCATTCAGCCCGACTTGGTTTTAATGGATATTTCAATGCCGGTGCTCAATGGCATTGAAACCACAAAGCTGGCCCTGGAAAAATATCCCGATCTCAAAATCATTGCCTTATCAATGCATGGTGATGAGGAGTATTACTACAAAATGATTGAAGCCGGGGTGAAAGGTTTTTTACTTAAAGATGGCGGTATCAAAGAAATAGAAAGGGCCATCTACGCCGTTCATGAAGGAGATAGTTATTTTTCCCATGAATTGCTTCGGCGAATTATCACAAATATCAATAAACCCGCTAAAAAGGAAAAAGAGGAAGCGGAATTATTAACCAAACGGGAAATTGAGGTACTCCATGAAATATGCAATGGCTTAACCAATGATGAGATTGCAGAGAAACTTTTCATTAGTGCGCAAACGGTAAAAGGCCACCGCAGCAGTTTGTTGTCAAAAACCAACTGTCGAAATAGTGCCAGCCTGGTCATGTATGCCATCAAGCATAAACTCATTGAATTATAATCATCAACCAAAATCACCTCGTTGCGACACCGGCAATACGTGCAAATATTATAAAAAAGGAGCTCCTCCCATTTTAGAGCTCCTAATCAGGTTCTTCTATTCACCAATTAATAATTCTCAAACTCAGAACCATCGGAATCGAACTTAATATCTACCCCCTTGGGATTTGTATTATCCTGATAGGATTTACTTTCATACCTTTCCATTTTAGAAGCATCACTCTTTCTCATGCCTGTCTTTTGCATGTCTTTAAATCCTATTTCCTTCCCCTTGAAGAATGAACAGAACTGGCCTTATTTTAGCGGCCCCGGTAAACCCATCCCCTAACCTTTCATATGCATTTTATCCTGAATCAGCTGATATCCTTTGGAGGACCGTTTCTTAAGGCTCCTATCCATAAAGGTTCCTGAAAAGATGAGGCCTCCAATAATACCCATAAAAATATAGAGCACCTGCTCCCCCATATTGGTATGGGAATTGGTCTGCGAATGCAGCAAAACAGTACTGAGGCCAATGAAGGCTTTACTCCCTGGAACCAACATGATAATTCCCGGAATCAGAAAAACCAGTTGTGGTGATTTAGTCAATTTACTAAAGACCTTGCTGATGATTACAGCAGCGATGGTACCCAGAAAAATACTCACCAGAATGCCTGTAAAGTCGAAAAACAGCGTGGTCACAAAGCACAGGAAACCAATTACAACGCCTAAGAACAAATCTTTTCGACGCATCTTGAAGACCGGCATTAAACTCAGCGATAGGATGACAATGGCAAAATAGTCGACCCATCCGGGAATGTCATTCACCACCTGATTAGGCTTCAACTCCATGAACAAGGGCAAAATAGCCAGACCCAAAACAACTCCGAAGAACTGTTTGAAAAGTGACACCAAGGCATCAAACAGCTTGGCAGTGCCCGACACCAGACTTTTAGACGTAATTTCCTCCAAGGCCGTCGTAATCGCCAATCCGGGGATAAATACGATGATCGAGGCCAATATCGTCATGGAGATATTGATCTGATTGAAATATAAGGACAACACACCCGTCACCACGGTAGCCACAAAAGCTACTAAGGACTCCAATACACTTCGAATGTACCCTGATTTTTCAGCCAGCAAGGTGACCCCATACACCAATGCCCCTATCAAGCTTGCGACAAGGGCTGATGTCCAGCTGGTATCCAAAATAATACAGAACGATCCGGCCGAGAGCATAAATGAAAACAGCTCTGTGATTTTGCCATAGCCAATGCGTGTGTTCTTCAGGTTTTCAATGGCCAACTTAGCATCTTCAAAAGTAAGTGCGTTGGATAAAACATTATTGGTTATTTCCACAATTCTGGATAAAGCCCCCAGATTCAGTTCCCCAGGAGGCACACACTCTACATAATTGTAGGTTTGCTCATCCTCCTCATAAAACACATAGTTAATCCAGGTGGGGGTATCCATAAAACTCCCTTTGATGCCTTTTTTATCTGCAATTTCAGTAAGGTATATTTGGGATTTATAGGAGGGTACGCCATAGGTGTGCAAGGCTTTGCCCAACTGAACAATGAACTTATATTTTTGAGGTATTTGCATTTTTTTTGAATTAGTATTGACGGGTAAACAGAATCAATTGCCATCTTGGTTCACCCCCGCAAAAATACAGAAACTATCCTTTTCGCTTAGGGAAACTGATAGAGTATTTTTCGAATCAAATCAAGGAAAAGCCAGATCTACTTCAAAAAGAGATTTACTTTTTATAAATTGCTGTTCCAAACCAATCCCAAATACAGCTTATGGATCAAATTAAAATTGATATTGTTGGTAACCTGAAGTTTTTTATGCCCCAATTAATTATTCTGGGTATCTGTCTGATATATTGGATTAGGATAAAGTCCATTGACGGATTCTTTTTAACACTTGGTTCCGGGTTGAGTTTCTTAGTTTTAGTATATTATCTGTTTATTAAGCCCGCCATATGGTTTAAAGTTGAAAATCTACATTCTCATTATCAACTGGATGGAATATTAAGTGTCGCTAGTTTTTTAAGCTCAATGGCTTTTATTGTTGGCTTTTTAATGTTGATTATGAAGCAATTTAAAAAATCTAAAATAGGGATTGAAAACAAAATCGAGCGTATTGAATAAAATGGTCTATTTTATCCTCTTCTTATCGCTATAGAACAATCCGTTAATTACTTTTGGTAAAAGTCCTTCACAATCTCTTCCAATACTTTATTAGTACGGGCCGCACTTTCCCCGGTGCTATAACAAGTACCAGATCCCTGCATCGAATGGACTATTTGACGGATCAGATTGTATTGAATATTTTCCGGATTCAGATAGGGATATTCATAATCCTTTCCATCTACATACATGTGAACAGGCGTATGGGCAAAAGACGACATCACAATCTTTCCTTTGGTGCCTATAATTTCCAACACATCTTCACGGGCTGATTCATCGCTTACAAAAGACCAGATACCATTTCCCAAAACGCCGTTTTCATGCACAAAAGATGCACTAACGGTATCTTCTACCTCATAAAAGCCACCGCGATTAACGGCAATTCCTTTCGCTTCTTTTATTGGTCCAAACAAAAAATCAAGGTAATCCAATTGGTGAGAGGCCAAATCATAAAATATACCTCCTCCCGATAATTCGGGTTGCAAGCGCCAAACGGGAACATCCCTGTTTTTCTCATAATCATTGGCGGGTCTTACCAAACGTATATTCACATATATAGGCGTACCAATCCGTCCCTCTTCTACTAACTCCTTTGCTTTAAGGAAACCGGGTAACGATCGCCGATAATAAGCCACATAAATAGGCACTCCTGTTTGTTTACTTACTTCCAGCATTTCCTGACACTGGGCGTAAGTAGCTGCCATCGGTTTTTCCACATACACTGGTTTTCCAGCTTTCATGGCTTTGATGGCATATTCGGCATGCTTTCCGGGAGGCGTCGCCACATAAATGGCATTTACCTCCGGATCATGTATTAGGGCCTCGGCATTGGTAGTATATTGAGCCACGTGATGCCGTTTAGCGTATTCCTGAACCAACCTGACATTGCGGCGCATCACCGCTTGTAGTTTACTGTTATCTACTTTATTAAAGGCCGGGCCACTTTTCTTTTCAGTGACATTTCCACATCCGATGATGCCCCAATTGATTTGTTTAGTCATGGTTGGTAGGTTTAAATGTGCAGACAAGATACTAAAAATGCCGTCTCCACAGTATGCTTCATTATTTTTGAAGATAACAAGAAACGGCATCTGAATGTTTTTGATTATTATTTCTGCTTTAAATAATAATCTGAATCAATGAGCTTATTTTCATTATTGGCATATAAGGCATAATTAAAACCGGTATGCAAGCTGTAAGCACCTGTTTCTCCATTTTTATTCACTGCCAGATACCCAATCTGAAACTCCTGATATCCAGGTATCTTTTTAACGATACGACGAATAGCTTCTTCTACAGCCTCTTGCGGGGATGCTCCCTGATTCATTAATTCAACCACCAGGAACGATCCCAATGTTTTCATGACCAGCTCACCCATTCCGGTCGCGACCGCACCGCCCACTTCATTATCGCAATACATACCGGCACCTATAATAGGGCTATCACCTACTCGTCCGTGCATTTTGTAGGCTAAACCACTAGTGGTACAAGCTCCTGAAATGTTACCCGCCTTATCCAAGGCCAACATACCAATGGTATCGTGGTTTTCAATGTTGATAACAGGTTTATAGTCGGATGTTTTTCGCCATTCCACATATTGTTGGCGCGCCTTTTCGGTTAAAATATTTTCTTTTGGAAAACCTTCTTCCAAAGCGAACTGCAAGGCACCAGCACCAGCCAGCATCACATGTGGCGTCTTCTCCATGACACGACGCGCCACCGAAATGGGGTGTTTGATGTTTTCCAACGCACAAACCGCACCGGCATTACCCGTTTCATCCATAATACACGCATCCAGGGTGACAATGCCATCGCGATCCGGACGTCCCCCATAACCCACACTCATATCATTGGGATCCGCTTCCACTACCATTACCCCTTGCTCCACTGCATCCAGAGCGCGTCCTCCGGCTGAAAGTACCTTCCAGCCCGCTTCATTGGCTTGCATCCCATTTTTCCAGGTAGAAATAGCCAAAGGTTTTACAGGATCCACGTTACGCTTATTATCTTTTTTTGTCGGTTGACAGGCTGAGGCCGCTATCATGCTAATGGATGCCAAACCGGTCGTTTTCAAAAACTTTCTCCTTGAATTCATTTCTATCCCATTTAATTATTCGATTAGCCAGTTATTTTTTGATCACTAAATCCGATCCTGAGTTTCACAAAACTGTGATATTATCTACTTTTATAACCGCATATCAAATTTAACCAAATTAACGTCATAAAGTATTGACTTGTGAATAGTACACCCCATACTGAACATTTTTACGACATAATAGGCGACGTACACGGCTATGCCAAGGAATTGGAGGCCCTGCTCAAAGGGATGGATTATTCCAATGAAACAGGTGTGTGGAGTCACAGTTACCGACAAGCAGTCTTTGTTGGCGATTTTATTTGTCGGGGCCCCCATAGCCGGGAAGTGATCCGCATCATCCGTGATATGGTTAAAGCCGGCAGTGCATTGGCCATTTTAGGTAATCATGAAATCAATGCCATTCTGTATTTTACACGTAACAAAGATGGAAAGCCCTTGAGAATCCCCAGTTCGGGCAACCGAAAACTTCTGGATCAAATGTCCCTTGAATACCATAAACAAAATGAATGGTTGGAAAAAGACATCAAGTGGATGCGATCTTTACCCATATATCTTGAATTGAATGATATACGCGTAGTGCATGCCTATTGGAACGATGTTTACATCCGGTTCGTGGATAAGCTTTATGAGGATGGACGACTTCGGAAAAAATCACTTAAGGAGATTATCAAAAAAGAATCCCCCTACTACTTACCCTTTAATCAAACGATTAAAGGTATTGAATTTAACCTTCCAAAGGATCTGATTCTGAAAGATGATAAAAACATTCAGCGCACCGCGTTTCGTGTTAAATGGTGGATCAAACCCTTTGGGCAGACTTTTAAAAGCCTCAGCTTTGAAAGTAAATTTATGTTGCCGGACTATTCCATCCCCATCCAAATCATTTCGCCCTATCACGTGTATCCAGATACTGCCCCCATAGTTTTTATTGGTCACTATTGCATGGGTAACGGCCCCCTAATACCGGCCAAAAATGTATGCTGTGTCGATGCCTGTCTTGGCAATGGAGGTCGGTTGGCAGCTTACCGTTTCAATGGCGAAAAGGCATTAAATGAAGACAATTTCGTGTTTGTTAAAAAAATGTCGGATGATTAAGCGAAAATAATACCTGCGAGAAATTTGATCTTCGCAGGTATTATTTTTCACTTATAGTTTAAAGAACGATATGACTGTTTTCAAGCTTTCGGCCTGAGCGGATAACTCCTCTGCACTGGAGGCTAATTCTTCACTGGCAGCCGCTGTCTGTTGGGTCACGTGGCCCAATTCCTGTATGGCATTATTCACCTGACCTGCTCCGGCAGCTTGTTCATTGGACGAGGCGGATATTTCCTGTACTAATTTAGCGGTCTGCACCATTTGTGGGACAATGGACTGCATAATCTCCCCATTCCGTTCCACGGTTACTTGACTTTTCTTGGTTAAATCATCAATCACCACTGAAGCTGCCGATGTGTGCTCGGCTAGTTTGCGCACTTCGGCTGCAACCACAGCAAAACCTTTACCATGTTCTCCAGAGCGAGCTGCTTCCACAGCGGCATTGAGGGCCAAAATATTGGTTTGAAAAGCAATATCTTTTATAAAAGAGACTTTTTCAATAATATCATACATAGCCTGTACGGAAATCAGTGCAGACTCTGCTCCCTCCTCAATACCCTTGGCCACCACATCCGTTATTTTCTCAGTCTGACCGGCATTGTCCCGGTTTTGATTGATGTTTGAAGCCATTTCTTCCATGGTAGATGACACCTGTTCGGTGGCTGATGCCTGCTCCGAAGCACCCTGCGATAATTGCATACTGGTAGCACTCATTTGCACACTGGCTCCGGCAATTTGATCGGCTCCATCCTTTATTTCATTGACAATCTCTATAATCTTTGTTTTCATCGTACCAAAGGCCTGGATCAGTTCACCGATCTCATCATTGGTAATTTTAATATCAACAGATGTTTTCAGATCACCTTGTGCCATCGCATTAGCAACGATGACCATCCCATCAATGGGTTTAATCAATCTGGACACATACCAAACAACCAGCAAGATACCCAACAAAACCAGCAGGACCCCAATACCAATTTGACTCCACATCAACTGATTGGCATGTTTGGTAATAAAAGAATAGGGAACTGATAACCGCACTTGCCAGGGAGTGCCAGTACGTGCAATATTTAGTGGAACAAAAACATTTAAGTTGCCATTATCAGAAAGGATAACCGATTCACCCGCTTTAATAATCTTCATCTGATTTTCAAAATCCCCGTCTTCATACTCCTTTATATTAGTATTTACGCGCTCCGGATTATTTTTATTGGCTGCATACACTCCCTCATTGGATACGATGCTCATTTGGAATTCACCTTCGTAATAATCACCTGAGGAAGCCTGTTCCTGCATAAAATCGATGGGATAATCGATGCCTGTAACACCCAGAAATTTGTGATTATAAATTACCGGGGTCATACAGGACACCATAGTAACATCCACTCCTTGAACAGGATATACCACCGGCTCAGTTAAGAAATCCGTCATGCGCTGCTTGGGCATCCAATACCAGGGACCTTTCTCAGCTGTTTCATAGTCAATTAACGCATCCACTACTGCTTTGTCATCTTCTCCTTTAGTCAGATAAGAGATGAATCGACCCGTGGCATCATGAGCTGCTGAATTGATATATTCCATATCCTTTGAATCGAATGCCTGGGGTTCAAACCCAAGGGTAAAACCTAAAAAGTCATCATTGGAGAATAGCACCTTTTCGGCCATGGCTACCGCTTCAGCACGGGTAATTTGCCCGTGAAAGGCTTCTTCACCTGCTGCCGATAAGGCGTTACTCATGGCCCGGGAAGCATCCATGGCTTCTTCCAATATGATTTGAATATCCGCAGAAAAATCACTTGCGATGGCAAAAGCTTGATTCTCTGCAGCACTAATAGCTTCTTTTCTGGATTGATACGCACCATATGAAATCAGAATAAACGCCGTTAAAAAAATCCCAATCCCAATAATTATTCCGATCTTCTGCTTTAATGACACCTGTCTATTTTTCAACATAACTCACTATTTTTAAAATGAGAAACCTACTACAAAAAATACGTCTTTATTATACGGATGAAGAATGAATGACATATTTACTGGCAGCGAAAAAGATTCTGTCATTTTTATTGGATAACCCGCACTCAATCCAAGGTTCACAATGGCTGCATCATTGGCATAATATCCTTTGGCAGGAGTGCCCCCTATAAAAACAGCCATATCATAAGCTTTATATGAAAAGGGGTATTTAGCCTCAAAATAAGTTGAAAAATTCTGATTCAAATCGCTATTGAGATCAGCTCCATAGATAAACGTACTGGCAGTCAATGTCAACGGAAAATTATCCAACGGTAATTGATACACCAAAGCAGCCTCCACCAAGTGATTGGTCAGTGAATCCCGCCATTCGGTAAAATCGGTTGAGGCCATATCCCGTTCATCCTCGGTAAAATAATCATTTAAGTTAATGGTCAGTCCGCCGGTAGTATACGATAAAAATAAGTCAATTTCCGCATAGTTTTTTGAAGTAGCATAGGATCCCCAGGCCATTATTGTGAATCCGCCTTTCGTAAGTGACATATACGGCTGAATGCTGGGTGCATCCGTAAACAATAAACCGCGCCACACATATCTGCTATAATAATCAACACCGGCATCAAATGATACATTTGACTCCTCCTGGCCCATTGATCCTACGGAGATCAGGCACAACGATATAAACAGAACAAATTTCTTCATGTGGCTCAATTTTAATTCAACATCTAATACATATTAATTTTCTGAAACTTACAGCACAAATACCAAACAGACTATTTGATCTCTGAATGCCCCATTACAACGCCTACCTAATAGAGGATGGAATTAGCTCCATCTCTAAACGATCTAACTGACAATATAAATGGTACCCATTTAAAAGTCCAATAATTGATCAACTTTATAAGTTATTCCATCACTTTTGGTTAAAAAAAGTATATACACCAATATTTCTATTTACTCCTTCCGTTAATTTTCGATCAGAAGAAATGCTACGGTAAATGCGGAACCTTCACCCCTTTTGGAATTCACTATTATTTCACCGTCCAACAGCCGCACCAGATCCAGTGCAATAGAAAGCCCCATCCCAACACCCTCATACAAGATGGAGGTATCGGATACATACTTATAGAATTTTTCAAAAATCAGGTTTTGGTATTCATCCGGAATTCCCACACCGGAATCATGAACGGAGAATCCCCATTTATCCTCTTCATAAAAAACAGTGAGAACGACTTGCCCCTGGTGGGTAAATTTATAGGCATTGTCCATTAATATATGGACTACCTTTGAAAGCAAGTTTCGGTCCATTTCTACAGTAGTTGTGATATTTGTATCAGGCAACTCAAAGGACACTTCCACATTGGGGTTGTTATTTATTAAATTCGCCTTTACATCCTCAATAATGGTTTTCCATAGGTCTGAAAAACCAATGCTTCCCTTCTCACAATGGACAAGCCCTTGTTCCAATTGCGAAAAAATCAAAATATCATCGATAAACTTCAGGAGTTTATCGTTATTTTTTTGAATAATCTCAACAAAATGAGCTCTTTCTTCATCGGCATACCCTTTTTCACTCAATAATTCGGAGTACCCAACAATACCATATAAAGGTGTTCTGATTTCATGACTGAGATTTCCCAGAAAGGCTGTTTTTAGACGATCTGATTCCTCGGCGCGATCCCGTTCTTTGATTAACTCTACTTCCTGGTCTTTTAACCGTTTAATCATACTTTGCATCTCTTTCATGAAGAAGTTAAACCGTTCTCCTAACTCGTGCAGCTCATCATTGGTACGGATTGCAGAGCGAACGGATAAATCTCCGTTTTCAGCCGCATTGAACAGGTTCACCAAAACGCGAATAGGAAACGTAATCTTCTTACTAAATAGAGATGCTATAAAGATCGTGAAGATCAATACTGATGCAAGTATAATCAACAATGAATTAGCTATTTCATGCACTGGACCATATATCTCATCCAAGGGGGCCACACCCATTAATATCCATTTATTGGATAATTGTTGATAGGTCAATACCCGATCCTGTCCTTCATAATTGTAATGGAAGAATCCACTACTTTGGGTCTTTAAAATCTGCTGAAAAGCTTCGACAACACTGGCATCATGGGTTGTACGGGCATTCTTGCCTTCAAAAAGAGGATGTATGATGAAATTCAAATTTTCGTTCATCAAACACACAAAACCAGTAGAGTAAAGTTTAGTATTGGTCCATTTCTTTCGCATTTGAGAAAAGTCAAAATCCGACCCCAAACAGCCTAAAAATAGTGAATCCTTATAAGCTGCTCTCGAGTATGACACTAACTCCATGTTCCAATTCTCCCAGTAATAAGGCTCTGTCCAAATTTCACCAAATTCAACAGCACCGGTCCACCACCTCATGGAAGACGAAGATAAATCCATATCATTAACGTTGTAGGCTTCCTCCTGAACAAAAATGCCATCTCTGTTCTGGTCAAAAAAACTAACAGAGTGCTTCCCTTCCACCAAATCCGGATTGAAAATCATCCACATGCTTAAGATATCCAACTGTTTACCAAACATGAGGTAATGCTTCTTCAGTTCCTCTTTAAAAGCTGGCATAGTGGTACTATTTATGCCTTGAGGTGGCATGTCTGCATAGAGAATGGACTCCAGACCACTGGCCGTTGAACGGAGTTTTTGAAGATCTTTTTCAAACCCCTCACTTAAATACTGGGTCTGATACAACATTTTTTGAATGGATTCCTCTTCCACAATTTCCCGACTGCGCCATAGGGTCAAGACTGCTATTAAAATAGCTGAAAATAAGGCTATAAATGAAAATAAGCCTGTTATTTTGCTTCTGATTCTTGCCATCCCGAAAATAATTCATTACAAGAAAAGCGTCAATGATAACGCACGTCTATTCAACTATTGTAAATGACATTCCTGCAAAAGTCATTTGTTCCCGTATTCCCAAGATAGGAATAAATATTGATTGATGTCCATGAATTTCTTGACTGATTTGTGTTTTCGCATGATTATTCCACAAACAGGCTAAACATTCATTAAAACTAACTTAACTAACGCGACGACAAAAATGCAGATGTCGTACTCACAAAATTTAATCGTTTAAGCAATCGCGTGCTTAAATAAATCTATTTTTACGACCACAATTTATACATCCTATGAAGTTTTGGAGAAAGTATCACCGATGGGCTGGATTAGTTTTAAGTCTGTTTTTCTTTTTATTTGCCATTTCAGGTATTGTATTGAATCACCGATCCTTATTTTCTGGATTTTCTCTGTCCAGAGACGTTCTGTCTTCAAGTTATCAATACAAAAACTGGAACAGCGCTGCCCTTCGTAATGCATTATCTATTAGTGAAGATACAACCCTCCTTTATGGAAATATTGGTTGCTGGCTGAAAATTAGAGCATCTGATAACTTCCTTGATTTCAATCAGGGATTTCCCAATGGCATCGATAATCGGAAAATCAACAAAATTTTCAAAACCAATAACCAACGTCTGTTTGCAGGTACCCTGTTCGGCCTGTATGAGCGCATGGATCACACGTGGTCCAAAATTGAATTGCCTGTGGAGCATGCGCGCATCACTGATATCATAGAACGTCAGGATACCTTATTTATTTTGACGCGTAACGAGTTATGTTTGCTGCCACTCCATCACCGTTCCGAATTAAGTGTCGAATGCCTACCTGCACCTGACGACTACGACCACAAAGTGAGCCTGTTTAAAACTTTATGGGTGATCCACAGTGGGGAAATATTGGGAATAACTGGAAAACTCCTGGTTGACTTCATTGGATTACTCTTCCTGTTCTTCTCTGTCACAGGAATTATCTGGTTTATTTCACCCAAACTGATCAAACGGGCGAAACAAAAACTAAAACCGGTTATTCGAACGCAAAAGACCTTCCGTTTCTCAGTGAAATGGCACAACCGCATGGGTGTTTATCTCGTGATATTCTTATTAATCACTACACTTACCGGTATGTTTCTGCGCCCGCCACTACTCATTCCCATTGCCAATTCAAAGGTTGGAAAAATTCCGGGAACCATGCTCGCTTCTCCCAATGCCTGGTATGACAAGTTGCGGGCCATCCACTACAATGACCATCACCACGTATTTTTGATTTCCACCTCCACTGGTTTTTATGCTTTGACTGATGACCGGCAACGAATGCGTCCCATTCCCCAACAACCACCTGTATCTGTAATGGGAATAAACATATTTGAATCAATCAATTCCACCTCCTACCTCATTGGTTCATTTAATGGCTTGTATCAATGGGATCCATTTCAAATGACTGTTCAAAACTACCTGACAGGAGCGCCATATCTGCCTTCGCAACGACCGTCAAGGCCCATAGGAGACTACATGGCAGCAGGCTATTTCAACGATGGTTTTAACGAATATTATTTTGATTATCATCATGGCGCGGTTCCGATAAACCGTTCAAAACCCTTCCCTTTAATGCCAGATACTATTTTAAATGAATCACCTCTGTCCCTTTGGAACTTTATGTTGGAAGTCCATACGGCACGAATATTCCAGGATCTGATCGGCCCCTTTTACATCCTCATCATCCCATTAACCGGATTGGCTACCGTGCTTTTATTGCTTTCCGGGGTTTGGATCTGGTGGAAGCGATCACGACAGAAAAGAAAACCAGCTGGTCAGGCCTGATTTAATTGAATCTCCTCTGCCACATCCGGTACTTTGAGTTGATTGTAAAACCCGATCCGATCCATGATTTCTCCAACCGCGAAAATAGTAAGCAGCCCTGCAAAATCAAATCCTAAAAACAGACCGAACACGGAAATGAGCAGGCAACTAAGCCTCACAGCCATCAGCGAAACCGTTCGCTTGGGGAGATGGATATGCTGAAATACGAAAAGGATCGCACGTCCCAATGTCAGGACTCCAAATGCAATTGGCAGGTTACTGATTAATAAGAAAAGTGAAAGCGCAATCAAGCTGGTTTGCGCACTATGAACTTTCAAGGGCCAGCGCCACATGGCCAAAACATACAGCATATCAATGGAAATCAGCAAGCCGGCACCAAGGAACACCGGAATAATTGATGGAAGCGGATAAATAAACCAATCCACAAAAACGGCTCCCATAAACAATGAAAAGAATAAAATCTCCCGACTCAACCAGGAATGCTGCACATGTAGCAGTGATCGCCAGGCTCTTTGTTTCTGTCCTAAATGAAGAATACTGAAAAGGGCCCCTATTCCGCCCATGATCAGGAATACCATTCTCCACATTAAACTTTGATATTCCATTAGTTGCAACCATTCAATTGCTACTAAACTCGAAGCTATCAATGAGAATACAACCAAAGGCCACTCTTTGTCGGCCGTAATTTTACCAGTCTTTACAGCCAGAGAGCCGGAAACAGTGATTTCAAAAAGATCACCGTCCACTTCGGGACCTTGTGGGTTCCGCACTGCCACAGATTTAAAATGTGCGCCTACATCAACCGGAACGGTAGAAGATGCGATGGATTCTTCCCGACTGAACTCCTGTGCTTCAAAACTCAGAGCTCCTGTGGGACACAGATATGCACAAGCCGGCATTTGTCCTTCCGTCAACCGGTGATTACAAAAAGTACACTTTTCCACCACTCCTTTTTCGGGATTATATTTCGGCGCATCATACGGACAAGCCCAGGTACAATACTTACACCCAATGCATTTTTCAGGAGAATGAATTACTGCACCTGTGGTCACATCCCGCTGATAAGCTTTGGCAGGGCAGTTTTTCAGGCAGGGCGCATCATCACAATGGTTACAAGCCAGGGATAAGTAGTTCAATGGTAAAAACGGATGATGAGCAGGATTACTAGAATGAATATTGCGCCACCGGTCCGGCGATTGATAGCCGTTCTCATTCATACAGGCCACCGCACAGGCACCGCAGCCCACACACTTATTTTGATCAAACAGAAAGAGGTTCTTTTCCATCATCCTCATACTTTTTCGAAATTAACCATCGTATCGTGAAATGCGGTGCCATGCCCCATATCGGTTTCCCGACCTTTGGTTAACGCATTGGGACAGGCGCCTTCCTGGTGCCAATAACCATTGTGTACCACCACTACCCCCGGGCGCAAACTGGCGTCCACCTTCACTTTAATCTGAATCTGGCCCTGATCGTTAAAAATACGGATTTCATGGCCGGTCAGGATCTCTTTTTCCTCAGCATCCCGATAACTGATTGTTGCAAAGGGCTCATCAGTGAGTACTTTAATGACATTTAAGTTGCCAAATTGCGAATGAATCCGGTTTTTGGTATTAGGTGTCATCAAACAAAAAGGGTGGCTTAAATCGGCTTTATTCTGATATTCAACGGGAGGAACATAACAGGGTAAAGAGTGAACACCCCACTTCTCGCAGGCGCGTTGACTGAGCAACTCTATTTTTCCCGAAGGTGTATTGAATTTTAGATCACTAAAAGCAATCTCCTGCAAACCAGGTGCTAATTGAGGGCCTGCCTTCAACTTTTCCAATGTTAATTCAGGAAAAGCAACCAGGTATTTCTGCAAATAACACTCAATGGCTTTATCTTCAGGCTCGGGTATGACATCGGCTTGTTCCTTTCTTGAAATCCCTAATCGATCAGCTAACAGATAATAAATTTCACTTTCGGGCTTCACTTCACCAGGTGGATCCACCACTTTGGGTTTGAGCTGCACGTAGGGATTCCAGTAGGATGAAATGATATCGGTCTGCTCAAACATGGATTTGGCAGGCAGGATCAAATCGGCCTTCATAGCTGTATCTGTCATGAATTGTTCCACAACCACCTTGAATTCAAGCTTCCGAAAAGCCTCTTTAATTACATTACTATCAGGATTTTGAGATAGTGGATTCCCCCGCTCTACCCAGGCCATTTTCAATTCGGGATCCTTCACCTTCAACATGGTTTCTCCCAGCCGCGCAGTGGGAATAATCCGCCGGAAAAGACCATCCGGTTTTTCAGGTGGATAGTAATTCTCAGGCTCTTTCACTGCACTTAAGATATCGCCCTGCAAATCGGCATAGTGCCAGCCCCCTCCTTGTTTGCCAATGTTACCGGTAATGACGGCTAAAGCTAACAAACAGCGAATGGTTTGACCGCCGTTGGAGAAGCGTTGCATGCCATAACCGGGAACAAGCGTCATCGGTTGACTACCGCCCATCCAATTGGCCAGTTTTTCAATCAGATGAACGGGAACACCGGATTCGCTGCTGGCTTCTTCCAATGAAAGTGGGTTCAATGAGGCTTTAAACTCTGAATAACCCAGGACATGATTCTGAATAAATGCCGAATCAATCTGATTTTTTTCAATCAACAATTTAGCAATGGCTAAGGCCAATATTCCATCCGTTCCTGGTTTGGGCTGAATCAATAAATCAGCGCGTTCGGAAGATGGTGTTCGACGGGGATCGATAACGATCAATTTAGCACCTTTGGCCTGCGCTTTTTCAATGGGTATCATCTGCTGAATATTGGTTTCAGCAGGATTTTTCCCCCACAACACAATCAATTGGGCGTTTTCCAGATCCCAGGCCACATTGTGCTTGTTCTCTCCTAAGGTTAACCGGGTAGCTTCCAAACCGGCTGGCCAGCACAAATTGCCATACACCGTGGTGGCTCCTCCAAACAAACGCCAAAAACCAGAGCTCACGCCATTTAAAAGACCTGACATACCACTACCGGCATAAAAAAGAATGCTGTGAGGTCCAAATTCGTGTTTGTAGTGCGTCAGTTTAGCAGTCATTTCCTGCAAGGCCTGGTCCCAGGAGATGCGTTTGAATTGCCCATCAACGCGCTTGAGCGGATAAAGAATTCGATCCTGTGAGTTAGCCCGCTCCAGGTAACTCAGCCCCTTCAGACAAATTCCTTCCGGTGTAGCTCTGTTGAGAGGTTGCGGATCTATTTTGACCACTTTACCATCCTCTACCCATACCCGGAAGGAACAGGTGCTGTAACAGTTTCGTGGACAGGCGGTATTGAAAACTTGCATGGTTCAGGCTTTTTATCGCATTCAAACGCAAAAATAGAAAGATAAATGGCAATAGACACTTGAAAAACCCAACCTATCAATCTCCAAAGAATCTGACAGGACTAAAGGCTTTAAAATTCAAACGCTTCCTTTTCTTCCCCAGAAATGGCGAACGTACTGTGAAACTGTGAGATATTATCAACCTTTGAAAGTTTTTCTTCAATAAAGGTCTTAAATTCAATCATGTCACCCACCATGAGTTTGATCAACGCATCGTAATTACCCGAGATGTAATAAAACTCCATCACTTCAGGAAAAGACATCACTTTCTTTTTAAAGGCTTCTACCACATCTTTGGTATGCTTCATCAGTGATACCATTAAAAAGATGGTGGTGCCTTTACCAATGACTTCCCGATCTAAAACAGCCGTGTACTTTTTGATTACCCCGCTGCGCTCCATCTTCTTTACCCGTTCATATACCGGCGTATTGGACAAATGAATCCGATTCGCTAGTACCTTGGTCGTGATGCGACCATCTTCCTGTAAAATACTTAAAATCTTCTTATCCGTTTCATCAAGCTTTACCATCTGATCCAATTTTTATTCTGCCAAATCTATCACTTCGTAAAAATATTTCATAGAGGACACAGCAATAGATAGATGTTTTTTCTTCACACCATTTAGCCAACCCCTATATCGTAGATATATAATCTAAATATAAATGCAAAAACAGATGTATTTTCTATTTATTAAACGAACACTAGATATTACACCTTGCAACATCTAATTTTGTTAGAGTAATTTTCAAACAAATACCGTCCATTGTGAAAACAGATGTAGTTATTGTTGTCAATCCGGGATCTACTTCCACAAAAATCGCCTTATATGGGAGAAATGGAGAAGTAACGTCTCAAACCATTCAACACCCTCAGTCTGAATTGGATCAATTTAAATTAATTACGGATCAACTGGACTATCGACACCAGTTGATTACCAGTTTTGTGAATAACTATTGCGCCAGTCACCAAATAACCATTGCAGGAGCCGTGGGCCGTGGCGGAATCGTAAAACCCTTGAAAGGGGGCACGTATCGTGTGAATGAAGCATTCATGGAAGATGCGCGATCAGGTCAATATGGGGAACATGCTTCTAACCTGGGCAGCCTGTTGGCCAATCGCATAAGGGATGAATATGGATTGACGGAGTGTTTCACGGTGGATCCGGTCTCCTGTAATAACCTGTGGCCCATTGCCGAAGTATCCGGTGTACCTGAGATCAAACGAAACGGCCGTGGACATCCACTAAACATGAAGATGACAGCTCGTAAGGTAGCTATCAAACAAGGCATTGACTTTAATACATCAAAATATGTGGTAGCCCATTTGGGTGGTGGTATATCCATCGCGCTTATTGTAGGTGGTCAACTGGTGGATATTAATGACGGTTTATTAGGCATGGGACCATTTTCTCCCAACCGGGCAGGCGCGCTACCCATTCGTGGCGTCATGGAGCTGGCCTATTCCATGCCGGAATATGAATTAAAGAATAAGCTGTCGAAGAATAGTGGGTTTAAAGCTTATTTGGGCACGGAGGATCTGCGGGAGGTCTTAAAAATGGTGAATGCCGGGGATGCCAAAGCCCAATTGATCTATGAGGCATTTGTATATCAGGTAGCCAAAGAAATTGGTGCTTGTTTTGCAGCTTCCAAAGGCGAAGCGCAAGCCATTATTATAACCGGTGGCATTGCCTTCAGTGAACAGTTCACCAATGATTTAAAGGCTTACGTGGGTAAACTCACCGAATATCACATCTATCCCGGTGAAAATGAAATGGAAGCTTTGGCTGAGGGGGCATTCCGGGTGATTGATGGTGAAGAGGAAGCAAAGGAATATTAAAGGATCTAGAATAAAAGTACAAGTAAAAAAGTAAAAAGATAATAGATAACTCAAATGAAAGAAATCAGATGGCACGGCAGAGGCGGACAAGGTGGTTTTACGGCCTCCCGCCTGTTAGGTATTGCGGCTGGAATGTTCGAAGGTAAACATGCATTGGCTTTTCCATCCTTCGGTCCGGAACGCCGGGGTGCGCCGGTATTGGCTTATACAAAAATTGATGAGCTAAAAATACATGATCGCAGCGAAGTAGTGGCTTGTGATTACGTGGTCGTGATGGATGAAACGCTAATCACTCCAACCATTATAAATGGCGTGAAGGCGGATGCTACTTTCATCATTAACTCCAATAACGCCTCGCGCTACGAGATTCTTAAAAACCATACGGTGATTGCCATTGATGCTACTTCCCTGGCTTTGGAAGTGTTAGGCAGACCCATTACCAATACCGCCATGTATGGTGCCTTGGTGGCAGTTTCCGGCTTAGTCAGTAAAGATTCGGCCTTAAACAGCATTCAGCATGAAATGAAACCCGCCCTGGTGGAAAAAAACTGCGAGATCATTAAACGGGCTTTTGAACTTATAAATTAACTGATTCATGAACAGACCTGTCAAACAAAACTTTAAGCGCCCTGAGCACATTGACGACTATCCGGTTGGACCACAATATGAAGCGGGACATCTGGCGGAAATAAATGCCGGCTGGCGCACCTATCGTCCGGTGGTGAATCATGATACCTGTATCAATTGCCTGCGCTGTTACCTGGTTTGCCCGGATGGCACCATCTTTAAAGACAATGGGAAAATCGGCATTGATTACGACTATTGTAAAGGGTGTGGTGTGTGTGCCCATGAATGTCCTAAAGATGCCATTGAGATGGTAAAGGAAAAGTTGTAACCAGAAAATAGATAATTAGCTCAGTGCTTATTGGAAATTTGGACAAAATGAAAACAAACAAACTATTTATATCGGGTGATGAAGCAGTCGCACATGGAGTGCGTCTCTCCCGGCCCCATGTCATTGCAGCCTATCCCATCACCCCTCAAACCATTACGGTGGAGCGCCTGTCGGAAATGGTGGAACAAGGTGAATTGGATTCAACCTATATGCATGTAGAATCAGAACACTCTGCCATCTCCGCAACCATGGGCGCCAGCAGCGTGGGAGCACGAACCTTCACGGCCTCCTCCTCTCAAGGTTTATTATACATGGTGGAAGGACTGCACTATGCCAGTGGGGGGCGGTTTCCCATTGTGATGATGAACGCCAACCGATCGGTGGCACTGCCCTGGAGCATCTATGGCGATCAGCGCGATTCCCTGTCGCAATTGGATTCAGGGTGGATTCAGGTGTATGTGGAAGATGCGCAGGAAGCCCTGGACATGATCATTCAGGCCTATAAAATTGCCGAACACCCCAAAGTATTGACCCCCATGATGGTCAATTTAGATGGTTTTATCCTCACTCATACCTATGAGATGGTGGAAATACCTGAACAAGTCACAGTAGATCAGTTTCTGCCGGCTTTTGAAACACCCAATAAAATGTGTTTTGAGCAACCCAAAAACATGGCGTTCAGCTCACAACCGGACGACAATACCGAATTCAAGTACCAGCAACACGTGGCGGTAATGGATGCCATTGAAGTGGCGGAAGCAACCGATCGTGAATTCGGTAAACACTTTGGACGTACTTATGGTGGCATGACCGAAGAATACCGTTGCGAAGATGCAGAAGCGGTATTGGTCACTTTAGGTAGTATCACCGGCACAGTGCGCGTGGTGGTAGATCAGCTGCGTGAAAAAGGCCTGAAAGTGGGCTTGCTGAAAATACGTTACATGCGCCCTTTCCCGGAAAAGGAAATTATGGCGTTGAGCAACCATATTGAAGCCATTGGAGTCATCGATAAGGATATTTCCTTTGGTTACGAAGGCACCATCTTCACCAACGTAAACTCGGCGTTATCAAAGACGGATAACTCACTCTTTAAAAAGAATTTCGTGGGGGGCCTTGGGGGGCGCGACATCACCAAAGCAGAGATTGAAAAAATGTTTACCGATTTACTGGAAGGAATGGGCGGTAAACAGCAGAAGACAGTTGAATTCTTTAACCTTAAAGTAGCGACCAATGGCTGATACAATACTTGAACAACCCAAAAAGATAACTGCCAAAAACATCACCGATCAGGAGTTCTTTTATGGACATAAAGCCTGTGCCGGTTGTGGCGGTAGCTTGGCCGTTCGCCTGGCGCTAAAAGTATTGGGCGAACGTACCTATGCTGCCTTTCCCGCCGGATGTATGGCGGCTGTCGGCTTTATCTTTCCACAAATGGCCTTCACGAATAATGCCATTATCACCACTTTCCCGGGCGTAGCCAGTATGGCGGCCGGTATTGCTGCCGGAGCCAAAGCCATGGGACAGAAAGACTTCAAAACAGTCGCTTTTGCAGGTGATGGCGGTACCGCTGACATTGGTTTGCAAGCCCTTTCGGGCATGATTGACCGCAACGACGATGTGTTGTATATTTGTTATGACAACGAGGCGTATATGAATACGGGTATCCAAAAAAGTGGGCTAACGCCTTATGGTACCCAGACCACAACCACACCGGCCGGCAAAAATCTTCCGGGTACCATTACGCACAAGAAGAATCTCTTCGAGATCATTGCGGCGCATGACATTGCTTATGCCGCCACAGCCAGTATTGGTTATCCACAGGATTTCATTAATAAAGTGAACAAGGCGAAACAGATTAAAGGGGCCACCTTTATTCATGTGTATGCCTCTTGCCCCACCGGTTGGGGAACACCCACCCACACTGCAGTAGAGATTGCCAAAGAAGCAGTCGATGCCGGGCTCATCTTTCTGGCTGAATATGAGAACGGAGAATTTAAGTTGAACCGCAATCCTAAAGATTTTGCTTCGGTGAAGGAATACCTCACCAAACAAGGACGCTTTAAGCACATGACCGATACGGATATCGAAGAAGTTATTAAACACCGCGATATCAAATGGGAACGCATGCGCAAAAAATGGATGGACTAGATAGGTCTTTATTGGTTGTGGAAGGATGAGCTTCTACTCTACTGACCACTGACTATTTTACTAACGACTAAAAACAAAAGCCATGATAAGTGATTTGCAAAACATCTTTTCGAATGTCGCCAACAACATGAAGCGGTCGGCCATAAGGGAGATATTAAAGCTGACACAACAACCTGATATGATTTCATTTGCAGGTGGATTGCCGGCTCCGGAATCCTTCCCCATCGATGATTTGAAAGCCATTGTGTGTGATATCATGAATGAAGATGCAGCCGCAGCCCTTCAATATGATGCCACCGAAGGATTAATTGAATTGCGAAAGATATTGGTTGAGAAATACCAACAGGAAGGTGTCAACTGTACACTGGATAACCTGATTATCACAACAGCCTCACAGCAAGGCCTGGACCTTTTAGGCAAGATCTTCATCAATAAAGGCGATAAAGTCATTTGTGGATTACCCTCATACCTGGGGGGTATTTCAGCGTTTGCCTCCTATGGTGCCGAGATGGTTGGTGTACCCATGGATGAGCATGGTATGAGTGCCAAAATGCTGCAGGAAAAGCTTGAAGAACTACAACAACAAGGGGAAAAACCAAAATTCATTTACATCATTCCCGATTTTCAAAACCCGGCTGGCATCACCATGCCCGAACAGCGCCGGAAAGAAATCATTGCCATTGCACATACTTATGATGTATTGATTGTGGAAGACAGCCCATACCGGGAGATCCGATTTGAAGGTAAACCACAGCGTTTGATGTTCGAACTGGATAACACCGGCCAGGTGATTACTTTAGGGACGTTCTCAAAGATTGTGGCACCAGGTTTCCGCATTGGCTGGGTATTGGCCCATCCTGCCATCAACGACAAACTGGTAATGGCCAAGCAGTCCGCCGACTTGTGCACCCCTACATTTGTGCAGAAAATTGCAGCCCGCTACATGAAAACAGATCGATATGAAATCAATCTGAAAAAAACCATTGATTTATATCACCAGCGCCGGGATGTGATGTTGGAAGGTTTCAATCAACACATGCCCAAGGAAGTCACCTGGACGCATCCGGAAGGGGGATTATTTCTGTTTGTCCGATTACCGGAATACATGGACGCCGAGCAATTGTTTTACGAGGCGGTGAAAAAGAAAGTAGCTTTTGTGGTCGGAAACGTTTTCTTTTGCGACGGGAAAGGTCAAAATACCTTACGGATGAATTTTTCATTTATGAATGAAGAAAAGATTGCGGAAGGTGTGCAACGACTGGCGGAAGTGATCAAAGAAGAGATCACTAAACACAACGATCGGGTCACCGGGACGCATCGGGTGAATTAAAAATTAATCATGAACAACTAATAATTAACCATTAATAGTGATGAAGCCCATTACAAGCTTAGATCAGATGGTGCAGCATTTATGCGATACAGGCATTCAAAAACGTATCGCAGTGGCTGTAGCTGAAGATGATAACACCCTTGGAGCACTCTTGGAAGCCCATAAAAAAGGATTTGCAAATCCCATTTTGATTGGCGATCAGACACGGATCGAATCGGTTTTAAAGGAAGAACAAGCCAATCCAGCTAATTTTCAAATCATAAACATTACCGATCACCAGGAGGCAGTCAATGAAGCGGTGCGTATGGTACGCAACGCTGAAGCCGATGTGCTGATGAAAGGCCTGATTGGAACCGATAAATTTCTAAAAGCGGTATTGGATAAAGAGAAAGGCCTCTTGCCTGCCGGTAATGTCATGAGCTATGTTTGCGCATTAGAGCTACCCAAATATCATAAATTACTATTTGTGTCGGATACGGCTGTATTACCCTATCCCAACCTGGGGCAAAAAGTGGCCATGGTGAAATACACAGTGGAAATGACTAAACGCTTTGGTATTAATGATCCAAAGGTCGCTTTGATTGGTGCTTCTGAAAAAGTGAATAAAGCATTTCCATACAGTCTGGACTATGAGAAAATCAAGCAGATGGACCTAGCGGGTCAGTTGCCGGCCTGCACCATTGATGGCCCCTTGGATGTATTCCTGGCCTGTGATCCGGAAAGCGTAAAGATAAAAGGTGTGCCCACCCCTATAAACGGAGAGGCCGACGCCCTTGTTTTTCCATCTTTGGAATCAGCCAATAGCTTCTACAAAGGCTTGATGCTGTTTGGTGGAGGTGAACTGGCCGGTTTAATACAAGGTACTATAAAGCCGGTGGTGGTGATGAGTCGAAGCGAGAGTCAGCGATCCAAATTTTACTGTATAGCCCTTTCCTGCCTTATGTCTTAACATTTATTAACAAAAAGAGAGAATTGTTTGGATAGCTCAACTATAACAAGTATTTTAAAGTCCCATTTTCAATGGACCAATTGTCCGTTTGTTAACTTATAACCTTTAGTTTGTCCTTAATTAATTTGTCAAAAAGTCCCCGATTCTTTCGGGGACTTCTTTAGAAATAGAGACTATCTAACAATAAGATACAATGTAAGCTATCTCCAAAAACAAAGTTTAAAGAGGAACTTACTTTTTTCGATAAGCGTTTATTTGCCGGGCCCGCTGACTTCAGAGTCTTGTGAGCAGTGCAGATAAACGCTTTTAATTTGGCCCCAAAGCACTGTCCTGCCAGACCAACTTTCCAATACTCTATCTTCGATCGAAAAAAGCGAGCACCGCTTTTAATTGCTCGGCCTGACTGGCCAATTCTTCTGCACTGGACGCCAACTCCTCACTGGAGGCAGCATTTTGCTGAGTAATGATATTCAATGCACTGAGGGCACTGTTCACCTCGTTCACTCCACTGTTTTGCTCATTACTCGCTGCTGTAATTTCCTGAATCAGTTCCGATGTATGTTTTATTTTAGGAATGGTGTTAAACATGATTTCGCCAGCACCTTGGGCTATCAGTAAACTGGTTTCCGAATAATTGATAATCTCATCAGCTGCCAGCTGACTTTTCTCGGCCAGTTTGCGAACCTCAGCAGCTACAACCGCAAACCCTCTGCCATGTTCGCCACTGCGCGCTGCTTCCACCGCTGCATTCAAAGCCAGAATATTGGTTTGCATCGCAATGTCATTAATGACCGTAATTTTCGAGGCAATGGTTTTATTGGCCTCCACAGCACTTTTTGCTTTTTCAGAGACATCTTGCATATCCCGATTGGCTTCGGCCGCTACTTTCTCCGTCCGTTGAGCATTGCCGGTATTAAATTGAATATTGGAACCAATCTGTTCCATGATGGAAGACACTTCTTCCAGCGAACTGGCTTGTTCACTGGCTCCTTGCGACAATTGCTCTGATGCCTTCTGCAATTGCTCGCTGGCTGCAGCTACATTTTTGGCATTGGCATTTACTTCACCTATAATGTTTTGAAAGTTTTCAACCAATTGCCTTAAGGCGTTATTTAATTCGCCTAACTCATTTCTGGATTGAACTTGCGTTATCTCAAGATTTATATTCCCCTCAGCCAATTGCTTAACCTGCCAAATGGTCTTGTCCAATGGTTTGCGCAATACTCTGTTTATATAAACAAATATGCCAATTCCAATGCCAAAATTCGTAGGGATGGTCCACAGAGCTGCATACCCGCCCAGCTTTCCTTCAACAAAGGAAGTAAAAGCAACTACAAATACAAGTATCAGTACATATAAACTGAAGGTAAACATGATGGATCGCTTATAAATCTTCCTCAAAATGTAGTAAGCGATTGGAAATGCAACTGCCAAAATCAGAATTTGACTAAGAATGTCATTCATAAATATATATTTTATTGGTTTATACTCCCTTAAAAGCCGGGAAAGATACATAACCAATGGCCGTTAGCAAGCACTATTTACCCCTACTCATGTGTTGCCGGACACAATAGCACAGGTACTAAAAAAATAAAATCGCATTGATTTCAATCCTTTTAGACATAACTCCTCCTCCTGGAGAAGCTTACTTACAAAAATGTACGGTGTTGATTTGTTTTCCCGTTATCAACGGGTGCAAATATCTCATTTTAGAACCTAAAAACAATATGATTATGTAAACACCGACCAATCATTCTAAATCAATACCCTTACAACAATGATATTCTTGGGATTACACAACCTGAATTATTTCCTATCTGCCCTATAAACAGATCGTCTATTCCAAGCTTTGGGGATGGCGCTTTTCCGAAACAATCATCAACAGGATAGCCAAGGATAGCATTACAATTCCTGTCAAATAGGTCAGACTAAAACCATACCACTCATACAACTGAATGCCGATTATAGGGGCAAACAAGGCCCTGGCTCCCGTCAGCGACAAATGAACGGATTGATAGTCGGCTGCTTCATGCGACTTACAAAAATAACTACTGCCAATGCCCCACAGAATAGGCATACTGCCCATGAATAAGCCATTGAATACCACCGCAATCAAAAGCATGTGATAAAGTTTGATACCGAGTATTTCTGTATAGCCACTATAATACTCAGTCAGTCCTGTAAAAGCGATAAAGAGCATGAGGGAGGCAAACGTAATAATACCAAATCGACGGGGATCATTCTGTCCAATCAATTTCCCAAATAAGGGAAGAACCATAATAGCCACCAAATTGTAGGCGTTATTATAAAAAGCCACACTGGAATAATTCAGATCCAACGCCTCTTTGTAAAAGATAGTGATCACGGCATGGGTACTCATCCAGGCAAAGCCATACAGCATGAAACCCAACTCCAGATCCCGGAAAGGCTTGTTTAATCGCAAAATATCCCAAACACGTTGGAATGATTGCCCTACCGCTTTCCAAACCGGCGTGGTAACAGGTTCTACTTTTTGGACAAAAGGTATTTTAGTCAGTTGATAGACCGAAATGACACCTAAGACACCGATGACGGGATAGAAATATTTATAGGAATTGGGATCAATGTCTAGCAGTAACCCGGTTACAAAGGTAAATACCATGGTAAACACTTTGTTAGCTGCAGTAGCATAACCGAATAACTTTCCAAAATGAGCATGCTGGTAATTCCCTTTCAAGTATTGATTAATGGAAGGTGCTTCCGTTATTTTGGACGTATAAAACAACAGAAATACACCCAAAAAGAGCAAATGGTAAATGGCCGGTAAACCCTCACCTGTCACATTAGGAAAAAAAGCAAAACCGATCAATGGCAGGCGGGTAACAATACCAATGGTCCGCAACAAAACCGTCCGGTTGGTATACCGTCGCATGATTTCATTGGCCAGCATGGCAAACAGAAACACTACCATACTGAATTGAAAAAGAAAGGCCAATTGCACATTGGAGCCATTCAATGACTTGATAAAAATAAACTCATTCAAGATTAAGGTGCCTTTCACAACACCATCCATACAACTGTAAAACAAGTGCAGTTTGAATGTTTTGGCTTCCTGAACGTTGAGTTTCTTTATAAAATGCATGCTGTTAAGTTGAGCTTGCAAAAATAGGTAATTAGATGCGAACTTTCGTCTCTTGAGTAAATAGGATGGCGCGTATTTAATCTACCTAAAGCCACAATTGGGCCGCCTCTTGCGTTGAAAAAACCCGAAAACTGTAATTCGGTAGTGAAGCGTGAATTTTAAGAAATAATGTAGCAACTACTGTTTCATAGGGTTTATCTACGAGAATGGCCTCTCTTAAATAATGAAATCTTTTTATGGATTCCCGCACATGACTTTCCAATGATGCTAACTTATTAATGTCCACATCAAATCGTGCCTTTCTGCAATCAATTAGTACTTTAAGCGTATTTGGAAGTGATGTATTCACTTGTAATTCCACATAATGTGCCATTATCCCTTCCAATGTAAGAATTCCCGTCTTGTCAGCAATGAATATTCCCGTCGTGGGGTTCATCGTATAATCCATCCAATAGTTGATTAATTCACATCCTTTTCCCGATCTCAGGTCAGGAAAACAGCTTGATTTCTGAATAGCTCAAAGGTATCTGATAATTATCATTTTCCGAAAGGTACACTCTCTCTTTTTAAATTATCTTATCGGCCCCACGTTAATAAAAAAGGCCCGAACACATGCAGCATCGGACCCCTCCTGATTATTATAACTCAAATTTATTCCTTCCGGTCTACAATCATTTAAAGACCTTCAGAAGTAAAACATTCATTCGCTTATGTGTATCTCTAATCCATTGATAACTGCACGTTGTAAGGTATCACCCAAGCCCCAGGCCAATGAGACGTGCGCTAATAATCCCAAACCTGGAGCCAGTGTCATCAGGTATTCATCATCAACTGCCCTTGGAATATCATAATAATAACTTCGACAGTTGGGTATTTCAATATCATTGATTTTAAAGGTTTCAAAATCATCACCTGTCGTCACTGTCCATTGATTCTCTCCAATAGTATATTTCCAGGATTGATTAAAACCGATTTTCAAGTCAATTAGCAGAATAGCCTCACTGCTTTCATCCGTTTTTCGATACACTTTATCATCAGCTGTTTTCCGATAATACATTTTGTAAATGTTCTCCACCCCATTGTCGCGCTCATACACCGACATCAAAACATACCATTCAAGGCCATTCCATGTTTCTTTTCCAGTTATTTCAGATGTATACCCTTCATAGTACCATTTATTACCAACCTGAAGTGGAAAATAGTCACAGGCAGGGTAATTAATCGTTGGTATATCCTCTTTACCACAAGCCAAAGTCATTAGGGCCATACTAACTAATACAATGAACTTTCTCATAATTTCCAATTTAGGTTTTAGAAACAGATGCAAAGCGATGCGATAGGTTGCTTGGGTTTGGAAAAAATACTGCTGCTTTTATCCGTTTCACATAAGATTTACAATGTCTTATCTATTTCGTAATTTGATTGCATGAATTTCCAATCCATGAAACTTACACTCTTAGTGGCAGGCATGCTCAATAGCCTCATTTTATGGGCCCAGCAACCTTCAGGGACAATGCGGCAGGATAGTCTGGAATTAGAAGATTTATTTAACATGTCCATTGAAGAGTTATTGAATGTAAAGGTTGGCCTGGCATCGAAAAAGTATGAGGCCATTCAGCATGCCCCGGGTATGATCACTTCCTATTCAGCACAAGATATTGAAAACATGGGTTACTATACCTTACGCGACCTTTCAGACATAACGTCCGGCTATAGCACTTTCTCAGCTTATGGGGAAACGAATCTGGAAACGCGTGGTCAAAAAACCGACTCCTGGAATGTATCCAAACACCTGCTGTTAATTGATGGCATACCCGCCAACCATGCACGAGCCAACTCCGCTCCTCTTGACTATCAGATTCCGCTTTTCTTTGCCGATCAGGTGGAATTTCTCAAAGGGCCTGGTTCGGCGCTCTATGGTCCTTCAGCCTTTTACGGCGTTATGAATATCCGTACCAAATCCCCGAATAGAAACGGGTCAGCAGCCCATGTGAAAATGAGTGGTGGCACCCTCGCTGCCGACCGGCGTCTCATGGCCAATAGCTACATTAAAAAGGAAGCGGGACAATTCAACCTTAATGTGGGCTATCATAAAAGGGGATTTAGCGGTGATAGCCTGGGTGTTCCCAGTGCTAATCTGAATTATGACAATGATAACGCGTTTTTTTTACATTCGGCGTACTCTATTGATACTGGCCCCATGAACGGATTGGCCATTGGAGGCATCTACATGCGACGCAGCTCGCATGGAGGTGAATTTTGGGGCAGTCCCCCTTCCCCCAATAACCTGCTCACCTGGGAAACGCTGATTCCATTTTTAAAATACAAAAAGACATTAAACACTCATCTTACGCTTAACAGTTACTTGAAATACAATGCGTCTACCGAAAAAGCCATTCACAGTGTTGGCCGTGGTCAGCGTGTCATTATCACAACCCCCATTCCCATTACCGGTTACGATCTGACAACCGATAATTGGGAAGCTCTGGCTGAGCTTTACTACACGGACAATCAGCATAACTCACTCATCACCGGCATCAACTACGATACCCGAAGAGAGTTAGCCAGTCCCAGGTCCTTTAACCACGATGTAATGGTGGATATCTCCACAACTGATTCGGTCTCTTACCAATACGTTTATAAAGAGCATCCGGGTACCATCCGAACCAATGTCTTTTCAGCATTTTCACAGTACCAACACGATTTCGATGTACTCCAAGGATTATCCCTGACCCTTGGAGCACGGTTCGATTATGGCTTTAATGAAGCGGGTAAATACCACCAACTCTCACCCCGCATTGGTCTGGTGCAAAGGATAAGCCGTCAGCTCACTGTAAAAGCCCTTTACGGACAAGCCTTACTGGCACCTGGTATCAAAGAAAACGGATATAACATGGAAACCATCCGGTACATTAAAAACAGTGGTGGAACCGGTAATCCTGCTGATATACCTGAATTGAATGCCGAGGTCATTCAAACCCTTGAAGGGGGATTTAATCTTACCTCTAAACATTTAACCTTGGATGTGGCCGTTTTTCAATCTACCACATCACAAGCCATGGAGTTTGTGGGATATACGTTTACCGACAAGGATGGCAAGGAACAACAACCCCGTTATTTCAAAAATACCAAGGGAGAGATTCGGTCCACAGGTTTTGAAATTGATGTGCAATACATCCCCACTAAGAACCTCCGGTTTAGGCTTAATCATGCCTTTGCCAAAGCCTATGTGGGCGACTCGGCTGATTTTGTGAATGTACCCACTCACAAAACAAATGGAGTGGTCACCTATTCATCCACCCATCGGCTTAAATTCACGGCCACACTCATTAGTCGCAATATGTGGGGGTTTCAGGTACCCAAAGCAACCTACGATCATCCCGATTTAGACATCTCCAAAGACGGCATTCTATCAGGTTACTCCGTCGTTGATTTAAACCTCCTGGTCCCTTTAACCAGGCAAATAAGCCTCGAAGCACAAGGCCGCAATCTATTCAACACGCACTGGAAACAACCCTCCCTGTTAGGCCAATCATCTATGATACCGATAAAAAGCAGGCATTTTTTAGTGACCTTGGCATTGAAACTATAAACATCCGTATTGTCACACCTTAATTTACTCCATAGATCTACTCAAAGACAGGACCATCCGCTCCCAGTCATTGGCATAAAAAGAACTTTAGTCCATCACCTCCAATGTGAGAACCTTGCTGGTTTCCGTATACTGATTAGCTTGATATAACTCAATTAACAGGTATTTATTTCTAAGTTAACTCGCATTAAACTCACGATTTATAAAATTGAAATTGACTTTTAAATGCGTTTTCAGTAATTTAATTAATAGACCGATATATAGACATCTGCCTGCAATACACTAACTACAAACCAGAATTATGGCCAGATATAAAAACAAGTTGTTTGACTCGATTAGTGGATCGCTGGGCCCTGCCGTTGTTTACCAAATGTATGGGAAGACTTATGTACGAACCAAACCCGAAGGTTATAAAGACCGTCAATCACCGGGCCAATTGGCGCAACGCCAAAAATTCTATCTGGTGATGAATTTTCTTCAACCCTTTAAAGACCTGTTGCGCATCTCATTTGCATCCCAGGCCAATGGCCGGTCGGCTTATCATGCTGCTCAATCTTATAATTTAAAGTTGGGATTACACGGCGAATACCCCGGCTATCGCATTGACCGAAATCAGGCGCTCTTGAGTTATGGCCCGTTGCCCCTCCCGGATTCAGTGACTGTCATGCGGCAACCGGAAGGTTTTGACATTAAATGGAAGACTGACTATGCCATTCAGTCCACACGTGGTAAGGATATGCTTGTGGTGATTGGCCAACCGGTCTTTGGTCAGCAGGAGATCGAGTTTCGCTTTACCGGTATTGGACGCAGCGATCAAATGTATAGATGGAGTACAGCTCTCTTGCAGTATCCCAAAGTGCATTTATGGATAGCCTTTCAAAACCAAGCCCAGACAGAATTGAGTCACAGCTTGTATTTGGGTGAGTTTTGAAAATCCATTATCTACACTAAAGCCAGGTGTCCTCCCTTGGGTAACACCTGGCTTGTTCATATTGTGATCACTTGTTACAATCCGGCAGCAAGCATCTACTTCACTTTAAAGAATAAAATGGTCTCACTCAATAGCTCCGCCTGACGGGATAACTCTTCGGAACTGGAGGCCATCTCTTCAGAAGCCGCTGAATTTTCAGAAGTGATACTCACCAATTGCTGAATGGCACTGTTGATGTGATTGGCACCCGACTCCTGCTCTCTACTGGAAGCCATGATGTCCTGTATCATGTTGATGATGGTTTTAATCTCCGGCAGCAACTCTTCCATTGACGACCATGACTTTTCGGCGATATCCAGGCTGGATGTGGTCAGGGAATCAATCTCTTCAGCAGCTGTTTTAGTCACTTCGGATAGCTTCCGCACTTCCGCTGCAACCACAGAGAATCCTTTTCCCGCTTCACCGGCACGGGCCGCTTCCACCGATGCATTTAAGGCCAGAATATTAGTTTGAAAGGCAATGTCTTTAATAATGGTCACCTTATTATTAATGGACTCCATGGCCTCCAGGTTCTGCTTCACGGTTTCCTGTAGGGCTTCAATGCCTTTACCCGCTTTACCAGCCGTCACTTCAGTACGGTGCGCATTGGCAGCATTGCTGTGAATATTTGATACCATCTGTTCGATGGACGAAGATATTTCTTCAGTAGAAGCCGCTTGAGTGGAAGCCCCTTGGGAAATATGCTCGGATGAATTAGCCATCTGCTCACTGGCTGTAGCTACATTGGACGCTCCCTGGACAATCTCTTCTATGATCTCCCGCAATTTCAATACGGTTTTTTGCAAAGAAACCTGCAAGGTGCCGATCTCATCATTTTCTGTTTTTTGGATCTCCACGGTCAACAAGCCTTGCGAAATAGCTTCCGTATTTTCAGATAAATGAATGATGGATTTTGCCAGACGGCGACCAAATATAATGGAAATCGCCCCAAAAACCAGCAACATCCCCAGCGTAATTAGTACCATCATCCAAATTGAATCCCGTAGTTGTTTCAGCTGTGCTTCCCGTACAACATTAACCTCTGTTTCAATGTCATCAATGTAATTACCAGTGCCTACCACCCAATTATAGGGTTCGAAGTAAGCGGAATAACTACGTTTAGGAAACGGCTCTGTGCCACCTTGCTTGGGAAACCAATATTCGGCATAGCCTCCCCCTTCAACTGCTACCTTATTAATGTTACGAATGAGGTAGTTTCCTTTCGCATCTTTTAAATCCCATCGACTCGTACCTTCCACATCTTTGTTCCCCAATAACACCACATTAACACCTTCTTTGGTGTCGATCCAGAAATAACCCTCCCCATCATAGCGTAATTCACGTACCTGATGTGCAGCTAATTCCATGGCCTCATTCAGATCTAACTCACCGGCTTCTACTTTCTGATGAATGCTTTTGAGTAAACTCATCACCGTCTCTACCTCTTGCTTCACCCGATCATCAAAGCTTTGACGCAGCATACGTTCCAATTCCTGGAGCTCTTTTTGCTTACTTTGATATGAAATCACTGTGGATGGAATGGCTATAGCCAAAGCCAAAATCACTAACATCCCGATGGAAAAACCTATAATTTTAGTCGTAATACGCATGATGATTATTTTTTGCTTTCTTTCACTTCTTAAATTCAAGTCACAAATGCAACTTTCAGGAGTGTAGTTTTGATATCCTATTTTTTCAGAAGAAAGAGAGAAATTTATTCTCCCTTTCCCTCTGAATGGATATAAGTCTTACATTACCCTCCGTCTAAAAAGTTGTAATATGAGTCATATAACCTTTGAACAAAGATACACAATATCTTGCCTGTTGGCACAGGGCTTTAGTCAAAGTAAAATTGGTAAGGTTTTAGGTAAAAGTAAGTCCGCTATCTGCAGAGAAATCCATCGGAATAAAGACATTCGCAGTGGTGAATACAAGCCGGATCTGGCTGAAAAGAAGTATCGCATGCGTCAAGCCCAGAAGAAAAAACACATCCGGTTTACTGACAGTGTAAAGAGGGATGTAGAAGCCCTGATAAAAGAAGATTACTCTCCGGAGCAGATTGTTGGAACATTGGCAAAGAGAGGCGTTCCATGTGTTTCTTCTGAACGAATTTACCAATATATTTGGGAAGATAAAAGGCAAAATGGACTCCTGTACACTCATCTTCGCAGGCACGGTAGACATTACCGTAAACGGGGAAGTAGCAAGGATTCAAGAGGGATCATTAAAGATCGGATAAGCATCGATCAACGTCCATCCATCGTAGAAAAAAGAGAACGATTTGGTGATTTGGAAGTGGATCTGATTATTGGAGAACACCATAAACAGGCCATTGTAACCATTAATGACAGAGCCTCAGGTGTGTTGAAAATGAAAAAGGTGGCCTCTAAAGAATCCCACATTGTAGCCAGTGCTATCAATGACTTATTGGTCGGGTGGACGCCCTATATTCACACGATAACTTCTGACAACGGAAAAGAATTTGCTGCCCATGAGAGGGTGGCGTCAGAACTGAATGTAGACTATTATTTTGCGCATCCTTATCACTCCTGGGAAAGAGGATCGAATGAGAATCTTAACGGTCTTATCAGGCAATACATACCTAAAAAGACAGACTTCACTAACCTCACAGATGAGTACATAAAAAGCATTGAAATTAAACTAAATAATAGGCCTAGAAAGAGATATAGTTTTGAAACTCCTATATTTGTAATGGAGAAATTATTGTTTTATCAGGAAGTTGCATTTGTGACTTGAATTCAGCCTTTATTAATGCAATCTCACAATTGACGACAAATTTAGAAATAATAAACTACAGATGTGAGAAATCGTAAGGCATCTACTTTATTTGTGTTTATTCCATGGGAATGATGATAAAAGGTAATATCCTGAATTACATTTAAAATCAGGCTGAAATTCCATCTCAACTCAGTTCAAGACATGGCTTTGGGGGCGATTGACAGACCATTCGATGCGCACTGAAAGAGCAACTTATTTACATTTATCAATTAAAATATCTTTTCTTAACGTTGATAGTACTAGAGAAGTTAATTCCCCAAACCATACATAGGCAAGAACATACTGCCACCTCCTTGATAATTAAGGTTACAGTACAAATTTTATCATTGGTCGTCAACACTCTTAAATCAAACTCAGGTGACTAAATATTACTGGTCTCCAACCGATCTTTACTCCATTTTGAAACAATTCTCTGGAGAGCACTTAACCTTACTTTCGTCAGAATTAGGTTACAAAAAAACCGAATAGAGATCTATTCGGTTATATGACTTATTTACCTGCGTCTTGCAGAATATCTAACTGTTTTTCTTAACTAAAACGGGGCGTCGCCGGTGATTGGAATGCGCATTGTGGGCGACACTTTTCACTCCGGCTTTTGCCATTCTATTTCTAGGCATAGCATGCTTGGGCTTGGCTACTTCTTCAAGAACATCTTCCGAACCATCATCTTCATAGGGATGATCTTTCACCACCGGAATTTGTTGACTGATGAGTTTCTGAATATCTTTCAGATAAGCTTTTTCCTCGCCATCGCAAAAAGAAAGCGCTATCCCACTGGCACTGGCGCGTCCGGTTCGTCCAATGCGGTGCACATAGGTCTCCGGTACATTGGGCATATCGTAATTGATCACATGTGACAGATCCGCTACATCAATACCACGAGCCGCAATATCCGTAGCCACTAACACATTAATATGGCCATTCTTAAAATTACTCAACGCGCGTTGCCGGGCACCCTGCGATTTGTTTCCATGAATGGCAGCTGCTTCAATGGAAGCCTTGGCCAATACCTTCACAATTTTATCGGCACCGTGTTTGGTTCTGGAAAATACCAGAGCCGAATCGACGGATTCTGTTTTTAACAGGTGCGTCAACAACTTAGGCTTGCCTTTTTTACTGACAAAATAAATGGATTGCTCCACTTTTTCAGCCGTGGTTTGCTCGGGTTTAACGGTCACCTTCTCATGATTACCAAGTATCTTACCGGATAATTGAACGATAGCCGGTGGCATAGTAGCCGAAAAGAACAACGACTGCCGCTCTTTAGGTAATTTCGTCAACAACTTGCGAATGTCATGGATAAACCCCATGTCCAGCATCTGATCTGCTTCATCCAACACAAAGTATTCAATGTGTTTCAGCGAGATGTATCCCTGATCCATCAAATCTAAAAGCCTGCCGGGCGTTGCCACCAATACATCAGGTCCCTGGCGCAACGCCGCTGTTTGGGAACCTTGTTTCACACCCCCAAAAATGACCGTATTTTTTAATCCAGCATATTTGGCGTAGGTAGTAAAGCTCTCCCCTATTTGAAGGGCTAATTCCCGTGTGGGAGTAACAACCAGCGCCTTGATTCGGCGTGGCCCTTTTTCCTGCCGACGATCATTATACAAGTGTTGAATAATCGGGATGGAAAATGCAGCTGTTTTACCTGTGCCTGTTTGAGCACATCCCAACAAATCCTTTCCGCGTAGCAGAATGGGTATGGATTGTTCCTGTATGGGTGTTGGGGTTATATATCCCTTGGCGCTCAAGGCCTTAAGGATGGGTTCAATAATTCCTAATTCTTTGAATGTCATTCAGTATATTTAATAAGGGCGGCAAAGATATAGTTAAAGTTTGATAATTGCTGCCTATACTGCAGGAAGAATCCCATCTCTTTATTCCAGACCATAATAATTGAAAAGCCAAATTGTTATTTTTGGCTTTTTATTTAGTAAGCTTAACTTTGATTGCAGAAGGTCCTTTAGGGCCCATTTCCACTTCAAAAGTCACTAAATTTCCTTCTTTAACTTCCTCAAGTAAGTTATTGACATGCACAAATACACTTTCTTTCGTTTCCAAATCCTTGATGAAACCAAAACCTTTTGATTCATTGAAGAAATCAATAACTCCTTTTCGAATTGGATCAAACGCTTCCGTTTCTCTTGAAGGAACACCAAGCTCTATATCTTCGGCGTTAATTTTCTTCTTTTTAGTTGGATCCGGTGGTGTATCGGTCAGCATACCATTTTCATCCACGTAGGCAATCATATCGTCCAGACTTCCTTTTTTACCACCTTCTTGTCTGGCTAATCTTTTCTGCTCTTTTTCTTTACGCTTCTTCTCTTTTTTATTTCTTACTTCCTTTTTGTTAAAAGTTTCTTGAGATCTACCCATAAAATATTGTTCCTTTTATAATTTTAAATTTATTCATGCATCTACCAAAGGTAGAAATTTAACACACTAAACAGCCATTTGACACATGATCAAATAACCATTCATCCCTTTATTACCATTCATTCGCTCTGAAAACATCAAAACCAGCGATAAGAGTAGGTTAGAGAAAGGTAACTAAAGATTAATTGTTAAACAACTCTTAATGCTTTTCATTACCACCTTATCCGAAGTGAAATTATCAGGTAATAATATTGCGCTAAGATACGGATAGAAAGTCAGATTCTCGTCATGAAAGAGATAATCTTTACACCATCCTCCACTTTACCGGGGGTTAAACCACCGGTTTCTTCTTCCCAAATGACCAAGTAACCCCTTGTTCTGAGCCGGCTAATATATCAGCCACAATTTTTGTTTTAGGAAATTGTTCTAAAATAATTTTAATAAAAACAGTGATCGGAATGGACATTATCATACCCGGAACTCCCCAAATAAAACCCCACAACATGAGCATCACCAAAATCGTGATTACATTTATGGAAAATGATTTACCCATTAAAACAGGCTCCAAAACCCCGCCAAACAGTGCTTGTACACCAATGATGGATAGGATAAAGAAAACCAGTGTTCCGGTTGGGTCCAATTCCACAAAAGCAAAGATGGCCAATAAAATGACCGATACAAAAGATCCAATCATCTGCACAAAATTGATGGCAAACGCAAACAGCCCCCAAAAAATAGGAAAACTCACATCAAAAAAGACACAAGCCAGACTGATGCCAATCCCGGTTCCTAAACTCACCAAAAACTTGACTTTCATAAATGTAATCAGGTCTTTCTCTATTTTACGAAACGCTTTTACGGACGAATGCTTCTGCTTTAAAACCGTACTATTTAATACCTTTTGAAAATTAATGGATTCGGCCAACCATAAGACCACAAAAAAGGCTGTCATTAAAGTCATTGAAAGGGTATCTCCAATAAAATTTAGAGTGGTACCAATGTTATTCACGAAATTAAACTGCTGCAGATAATGAACCAATACATTTTCGCCTTGTACCCTTTCAATACCAAAGAACTGTTCAACGATTGTCACTAAATTGATCAACTTACCTTCAGCCTTTGTGAAGAAAGCATTGTCAGCCGATAATATCTCTTTACTGGACAAATGAATTAACTCACCACCAATTTTAAAGGCCCCGATGAATATGATTATCACCAAGCCAATACTAATGGTTTTGGGTACGCTTCTTTTATTAAACCACCTCATCAATGGTAGAAAAAGAAGCGCGATAAACATGGAAAGAATCAAAGGGATAAAGATAAACGACAATAACTTCAACAAGTAAAACACAATGGGTATTACTATGATTAACAGTAATAAATTAGTAGTTTTTAAATCTTTCATGTTAAGTCTCAAATATCGTTTATTAATATCCTGGTATTTTTACCGGGCCTCAAAGGTAACCCAATGCGTTGAATTTTCCGATATGGAAGACCTGAATTATCTCAATAAGAACAGTTGATGGAGCGTTAAAAATTGTTTATGTCCTGACCTTCGTCGGAACTTATACCAGACCAATGGAAAAACACCTCCTTTGCGCCTCTTTAAATTACAACTAATCACCTCAAATACAATTCAATTACAAAGTTTTTATTCAACCATTGTTCAGACTCCAAACTGGCAATCATTAAAAAGGCCCGAGTAAATGCCCGGGCCTTTGAATCAAACTATTTTTTCAACAGAGTCTTGGTAGTCGTCTCTTTACCAACTGTCATATTGCAGATGTATACGCCATTACTTAAGTGCGTTCCATTGAATGTGTATTCATGGTATCCGGCGTCCAGCTTTTCGTTCACCACAATAGCTACTGTAGCACCCATGGAGTCGGTTACTTTTAATACCACCTGACTGGCTTCTGTCAGCGTAAAAGTAAAAGTCACTTGTCCTTCAAATGGATTTGGATAGGTCGATAAATAGTCGGCTGCTAAAGCAGCTGGAGCAGCACATGGTCCATTGTCATCCCATACACCCCACTGACCGGTTGTACCAGGTTCTTCATTGGTAGTCCACCATTTGGCGCGGTATTCATGGCCATTGTGCGACACCACATCATTAGCCACATACACTTTACCGGCTTCATATGCAGGCGCAGTGCAGTCTGTTACTCCACCCACAGTGATGTTCACAACTGTTGATTCACCCCTTAAGTTATCATTATCCGTAGCAATGGCTTTTAATGCATAAGGATTATCAGTTGGATTCCAGGTATAGGCATAAGGAGCTGTATTATCAGTTCCTAATAAGCTGGTTCCGGCATAGAAATCAACTTTTGCAATGGTTCCATCGGCATCCGTTACTGTGGCTTCAATGGTAACAGCGGCTCCTGATGCAAATGTCGCATTATTAGCCGGAGACGTGATTGTGACTGTAGGCGGAACGAGGTTGGTCACTACGACAACAGAGACCATCGTTGATTCACCAGTTAAGTTATCATTATCTGTCGCGATCACTTTAAGCGCGCGATTGCCAACAGGTGCGTTATTGTACACATAAGTGTATGGAGCAGTCGTATCGGTCCCCAATAAAGTAGTCCCATCGTAGAAATCTACTTTCATCACTTGTCCATCTGTATCAGCTGCTTCAGCACTGACCGTAATGGCAGTTCCTTCAGCAAATTCACTATTGGCAACAGGACTGGTAATACTAGCTGTTGGCGGGAATTGTTGACCGTCAGTGATAGTAATATTTACCAAAGCAGAAGTAGTCGATGATGCTGAATTATCAGTAGCTATTGCTTTCAGGTTTTTTGCCCCCAATACTGTTGGCGTAAATGAATATCTGTATGGCGCAGTCGTATCTGTTCCTAATAAAGTAGTGCCATCATAAAAATCAACTTTCACTACTTGTCCATCCGGATCGCTGGCGTCAGCTGTAATGGTAAGTACTGTATTAATGACATGGGTTGACCCATTAACAGGAGCAGTAATGGCGACCACTGGTGGCTTAGGCCCTGTGGTGATGGCATCATTTAAAGCTTTAAGAATACTGTGAGGAGAGGTAAACGGTACATCTTGACTGACTTCCCAAACGATTACGCCCTGATGGCCATAATTATCCATGTAAGTGATTTTATCAGCCGCACCTTTAGGGGTGTTGTAATAAATATTCCGACCGTCAAAACCAATGTGACCTCCCATATTATGCGGATCTAATGGATCGTAGCTTGTGGCTGCATTTGGATAATCCCGCACGATATTTTTATATGGAACACCTAGGTAACCATTTCCACCATCAGGCTTTTTCTGCGAGAAATCATAACCATATGCAGGTACACCAGCACATAATTTAGCTTTAGGTACATTGAATCCACCATCGTGATTCCAGGCCGGAGGCGCTAAGCCCATCCAATATTCCAATGCATCCTGAGCCGCATAAATAGGATTATCAGCAGTTTGCTTTGGATACGTACCCAGTGGCACTTTGTACATGGCTGAATGCGGACCAAAGGCTGTTTTATCCCAGGAACCAGTAAAATCATAACTCATCAAGCCAATCCAATCCAGGTAATTGGCCATGGTATCATCGTAGTTATTTCCGTACCAGGAGGTAGCGAAAACAGCGGCAGAGATCAGTTTCGTTGGTAATTTCTCACGTAGTTTCTGACTTAATTTGGTTAAACCAATAGCAGCCTGGTGAGGACCTTGGTCAACTCCCCCCCATTTGTCCCCGCGCACACGGCCCCCAATCTCAGCCGTACCGGCAATATTCGGATCGGCCCACCAACATTCCAGGTCTAAATCAACACCGTCTAACCCACGTGATGTCACATAATTGGCAATGAGATTGGCAATTTCATCCATCTTTGTATCATTGTTGTAATACTTGTTCATCAACCATAAAAAAGCAAAGTCGGTCGCCCCACCTAAGGCTACGGAAACAGTAGTTCCTGCTGCATGGGCTCTGTTTAAAACATCACAATCCACGATTAAGGAATCCACACGTCGCTGATGAAAAGGCGCAAACGCAACGGATGCAAAATCGGCACTGGCAAAGTCGTTATTGTTTTGCTGGAATAAAACAAATGCCAGATTAATATGTGTTACTGAAGCCGGATCGAATTCAGTGGCCACATCATAGCCAGTTAGCCAATAAGGCAAATAACCTATGATACGCTGATTACCGGGATAATCAGGGCCCAATCCACCGTCACCACAGGGACCGACTGTCTCCCAGGATTGATCCGGAGGTGTAGCCGTTGTCCAATATTTGGCGCGATAGTTAATCCCATTTAATGACACTTCAGATCCTTGCACATAATGGGCTTGTGCGGGATCATAATCTGGCGAACATTGTGGAAACTCATATTGTGCATGGACAGCTAGAGCTGTAAACAGCAATACGCAAGTTAGCATCATCTGCAATAATGTAGCTTTTCTCATGTGTTTAATTAATTAGTTAATTTAAAAATGTGGTTTCAAGAATATTGAACATACATGGTAACCGGCAATCCGGACACCCCTGCCCAGGTGATGTCCGGTAACTGCCAGTCATAAAAACAATGATTTTAGTGCCTACTTTTTAATCATTGTACCCGTATAAGTTTTATTAGAAGTAATTAAATGATAAATGTATACACCCGGCTGAAGCCCTGCACCATTGAACTGTGTTTCCTGATACCCTTCAATCAATTCACCATTAATCAAAGTGGCTACTTCAGCACCATAAGACGAATACACTTTCAATAGCACCTGCTCTTTTTGATGCAAGACAAAACTGATTTTCACATTGCTATCAAATGGATTTGGAGAAGTAAGCAACTCGCTGGCGCTCTCGACTTGAGCCATAGCTGCTGCCCGCCCTGAACATGGTCTTACATATTCCCATGGTCCTTCGGCTGTTGGTACAGCGCCTTGATTCCACCATTTACTTCGGAATACTTTTCCATCATAGGACACCTCGGTTCCTTTTACATTATAAATGGCAGTAGCCTCCCAAGCTGGCACATCACAATCGAGCGAATTAAATTCTTCCACCGTAATTGTGATTGGCAGAACTGTTGAATGTCCGGCATTGTCAGTGGCATTTGCAGTAATGGTATAGGTTCCAAATGCAGATGGTGTCCAGCTAATGCGATAATTGGCACCTGCCGCTACCGGCGTAAACGTTTGACCATCTACCGACACAGTAAAGTTGGTAATCGAACCATCTACGTCAAAAGCAGCCAGTTTAATATCGATTGGCGTAATGGTTGTTTTAATAATTTTCTCACCATCAGCAGGCGTTAAAAACTTAACTGTTGGAGAACATCCTGATGCACCACAAGGTGAATCATTACCGGCCCCATACTCTTTGTCCAATACAGGAGCACCGGCAGCATAGTATTCTTGTACTTTCTGAATCCAGAAATAATCATCGGTTGGAGGTGATCCGACACCATCTGTAGAGTTATTTACTCCGGCTCCAAATAATACACTGATGACACCTGCATCTTTTGTTTCCTGCATGTGATTACCCCAGGTAATGCTATTACCCGATACACTGAGCTTCGAATCAATGTATTTGTTTTCTGAGAAATAATTCAATCGAACGGTATTCTGAGCCTCAAATGAATCACCTAAGAAGAAATCGGTGGTTGAATCTTCCCATTTGGTAGAGACATTGGGCAGATCCTGATAACGTTGGCCCGTATAGGCACTGATGGTCTGCGAACTATTGATGTGTCCAACCGGCATCTGCCATAAAACGATGGGATAACCCGATGTTTCATGCATGGTTTGCACAAAATACAAGTAGTTATACCAATGGTCATTATTGAAGAACCAACGGGAATCCGATGGATTATCAGCAGCAATGTGCCCCATGGCATCCAATCCATACTTATCAATGGACAAGAAGTTGGCATTACTGGTCAATGTACCGGCAGCTATGGCATACAGCGTTGTATTCTCAGCGGCTTGCTTAATGGCCAATCGACCACTGTCAAAACCGGCGATGTCATCGTCCGTGCCTCTCAGCACTCCTTTACCCGATCCGGCTGTTGGATCGGCCCACAGGTTGAGTTGCCAGCCATAGAAAATATTCTGCCCCATCGCTCTCCGGTCATCAATGGTTTTGTTAATGCGTTCCACAAGGGTGCGAATGTTACCTGCATTAGTTGCTATTGTAGTGGCTCCAACCGCTGTGGCAATCTGAGTCGGTTCAGGTGTACCACTCTGCTGTTGCATATAACCTAAGAAATCAGGTTCTAAAACGATGCCATATAAATCACCCCCAATTACACTTTGCACTTCATCCATAAAAACATTGATGTCAATGAAGTATTCAGTCATGTAGTTAACATCCCTGATGTGTGCCAAATCACCTTCGTAACTTTCGCCATTGTCAGGTATATTGTAATACACGAAGAATGGAATTAATCCTAAACGAACACTGTGCTCAGCAAATTGCCGCGGACGATCAGGTCCCCAGGACCGCCATCCGTTAATACCTGTTGGGCCACCATTGATGTAGATGTACCGAATATCCATTTCTTTATTAGTAAAATCCGTATCCAGATCTTCCCAGAACTGCAAGTCCCCAGCTTTATCTTCTGATACCGAACCGACTGATAAATGCGTTGGTAAGCCAGGGATAGAACCATCTGCTTTGTTGACTCTTAAACCCATGTAATAATGCTGTCCGTTGGATGTTATTTTCAAACCCGTTCTTCCAGCTTTTGCGCCGGTAAAAGTGACCTGGTTACCAGAAATTGTATAGGAAACAACGCCTCTGTTACGGGATATCACCGAAGCAATTGGACCATCAAATGTATAGGTCTTATTTTCGCCCTGATTAAAATTAATCTGCAAAGGTAAATTAGCCAATGACAATGGATTACCTTGATTTTGGCCATTCACAACCACAGTTACCTGATTAGAAGTACCAGTTGCATTTTCATTATCCGTGGCTACTGCAGAGAGAACATGTGTTCCAACCGGTGCGTTGGTCCAGGTAAATGTATAAGCAGCCGAATTATCGATATGTAATGAAGACGTACCAGCCAGGAACTCAACTTTGGTCACGGTACCATCTTCATCTCCGGCAGTGGCATTGATGACGATGGTATCACCTTCAGTATAAGTGGCATTGTTAGCCGGCGCAGAGATCGCTGCTGTAGGCGGAATGTTATTGGTAATGGAGGTGATCGTAACCGTGATAGCTGCTGAGGTTGTTGCAGCCAGGCTATCATCAGTGGCAATGGCAGTCAGGTTATGCGTTCCGACTGAACCGTTGCTCCAGTTCACACTGTAAGGCGATGACGTATCAGTGCCAATCAATGTGGCCCCATCAAAAAACGCCACTTTCGTGACTTGTCCATCTACATCAGCAGCTGCGGCAGCAAGCACAACCGTTGTTCCTTCAGCGTATTGACTGCCATTAGCAGGTACTGTCAGGATCACTGTCGGTGGTTGATTGCCAACGGCACCTGAACACTCATCCAGGTATTTCCAGGGGCCCCAGGGACCCGACTGTGTTGGATCGTCATTTTGTGTCCAAAAACGATTTTCATAAACTTTTCCCAGGTATTGAACCTTGGTTTTACTTTGGGCATACACGGTGGTCGCGTCCCAAGACGGAAGCTGCGTACAGTCAATACCCTGGGCCATAATGGTCATCGAAAAAATGAAGCATGACGCGAACAACGACAAAACGCGTTGTTTACCTTTTGAAAAATGTGATTTCATAGTAGATTTAGTTTCATTCAATACCATTGAATTATTAAACAAGTGCACTAACCAGGATGCACATGAGCCCTACCCGCCCCGAATCATTCCCGGTAATTTTCATATATTAGCATTCTCCCTACTCCTAAAAAGGGAATTACCAGTCCCGTTTAAAGGACTGGCAATAATTCCCGCAACATTACTCTTTATGAAGTATCTTACCAGTAATTACCTCGTCACCAATCGTCACTTGATAGATATAGACACCTGATGGTAATCCCGAAGCATCAAAATTATAGGTGTAATCGCCTGCCGTCAGGTTCCCATTCACCGGTAAACCTACCATTGTACCGGATCCACAGAATAGTTTAACAGAGACAAAGTCATCTGCAGATATACTGAGTTTGATTTCTAACTTCTCCGCAAACGGATTGGGGAAGAAACTCACCTGATCCGTATAAACAGGTCTAGCTACATCTATCTGCAAGGCTTTTAATGCAGCCCCGCAGGGTCCTACTTCTGACCATGCCATGGTCCAATACATACCTACTCCCGGCTCGTAAGCCCAATCAGAAGTAGAAGAACACCAACCCGGTACGTCACACTTGTACTTGGTACTGTTGTTCTTCACTTCAGCACCGGCGCCATAGGCTGTACCAGAAACGAATTGAGGCGCTGTACAGTCCGGCACATTCTCAACCAATACCCCTACTGTTGCGGATGTTGTTGAAGCCTGCTCATTATCTGTCGCAACAGATGTGAAATTATATGTTCCCAAAACCGGATTTAGTACCTGAACGGTATACGGTGGTGAGGTAACAATACCCAAAGAGGTCGTTCCATTAAAGAATTCAACCTGTGTTACTGTACCATCCTCATCGGCTGCCGTTGCGGTAATGGTAACCGGACTGCCCAGGTAATGCAGATCACCGTCCACAGGGGCTGTAATAGCCACAGTTGGGGGGACATTCACGTGTGTGCCGGCCGTTACATTCACTACTGCAGAAACTGTTGTAGCCAAAGAATCATCCGTTGCCACTGCTGTTAATGCATAAGTTCCAGCTGGTACATTGTTCCAAACAACACTATAGGGTACACTTGCATCCACGCCCAATGAAACATTTCCCTGGAAGAACTCCACCTGAGTGACATTCCCGTCGGCATCCGCTGCATTGGCTGTAAGCGTTAAATTTGAATTCGGCGGGAAGTAAGTATTGGTTTCCGGTGCAGTGATAGTTACTGTAGGTGCTAAGTTACCTCCACCCTGATAATTGGTAAATACCTCATCCACCTTGTCAATTAACTCATGTGTCATATTCGACCAACTCTTCAGTTTAGTTCCATGATTGGTAACTGTACCGCCAAATTCGAGATCACCATAAACCGTCCATACAATGGCACCTCCCAATTGATGATCCACAATGTATTCCGATTTGATCTGGATGGATTGTACATCATCATAACTCAGGAAATATTTTCCATTAGTCAGGTACGGTACTTTCGCTTCATCATCCCAATGACGCGTCCATCCATTAGTGTTACCCAAACCTGTTTTTTGCTTCACAAAACCATAATTCGGCGTTCCATCATATACATCAACAGGCCAATTGGTATAATCCGCACAGGTACTGATGGGGCCATCTGGTTGAATGGATTCATCGCGTTTCACAGTAGGCGCATTCAATGCTGCGTTACCATCGGTGATGACGCCTCGTCCATAGAAAGCCAATCCAAAATTAATTTTCTCGCGTGGGACACCGGCTGCTAACATGGCATCCAACGTCTCCTGCCAACTAAAGGTCGCTTCGCGTCCGGTATACGGATAAAGCGGCGAGTTATGACCGGCAATATTAGACCAGCCCCCATTCATATCATAGGTCATCATGTTAAAATGATCCATCGTAGCCGCTAAATGCGCCCAGTTAAACCCGCTGAGTTTTGTGGACGATGCGCTGAAAGCAGCGGTGATTAATTTATCAGCACCAATGGCATTGCGAATCTCCTGTACCAGGGTTGAGAAATTAGCGTAATCCGCCTGCGTACCAACAAAGTTCATTCCTGAATAGGGACCTGGATATTCCCAATCTAAATCAATTCCATCAAAACCAATGTTGATTAAACGCACACAATCGTCTACAAAACGCTGGCGTTTTACCGGATCAGCTGCCATTTCCGGAAAATGTTTACACATGCTCCAACCACCAATTGATGCCATCACTTTCACACCATTTTGATGTGCTTTGTCTAATAAACCAGGAGCTCCTCCCTCAACCGGACAAGGTACAGGCAGGCTACCACGCAAATCCCATACCGGATGGTACCAGGAACTCCCCCCTTCAACGACTTCAAATCCCTGCGTAATACAGCGCGCTACCGCATCTGCATTTAAACTCTGTATGAGTTCAATCTCACCAAATAATAACAGTAAGTCCCAACTACTATGGGTAGCTGTGTAAAATAGATCTTTAGGTTGCTGGCTGACATTATCCTGCCATATTTTCTTATCACGGTAATCGCCACTGTGAAGTGTACCATCATTAGCTACCCCAAAGAAGGAGAAATTCAGAATACTGTACTTCGAGTAATCAATATTTAAATGCGTGTAGGCACCTGCGGAAGGTACGCCTGCTGAAGTTGTTTTCCAGGCATCCCAATTGGTAATGTAGCCCACTACTGTTTTATCATGTTTTTTAACCGAAATGGAAACCACATTGGATCGATTCGTATTATTGGATTCATCGGTCACAACGGCTGTAATTTCATGTGCTCCGTAGGTTGATGCCCTCCATTGAGTAGTAAAAGGAGCTGCATTATCGATCCCAATGGTGATACCATCCACAAAAAATTCCACTTTACTCACCGTACCGGCCTGATCAGCTGCATTGGCTGTAATATTTACCACCTCACCATTCACAAAAGTGGAACCATTGATTGGCGCGGTAATTTCGACAGTCGGTAAAATGGCTGTGATAGCAACGTTCACCGCCACAGAAGTACCCGTATCCAAGCCATCATCCGTAGCAACCGCTGTTAACACATGATTACCAATTGCTCCACCAGTATAAGTAGCTGAATAGGGTGCTGTTAAATCAACACCTATTGACACCGCACCTGCGAAGAACTCTACCTGTGTAATAGTACCATCCACGTCACTCGCATCAGCATTGATAACGATGCTTTGACCTTCCATAAAAGAAGCCCCTGCCATGGGGGAGGTAATCTCTGTTGTGGGGCGTTGATTACCAAAAACACAATTACCCAGCAACGTCCAGGCGCCCCACTGACCTGATTGAGCTGGGTTATTACCTTGTGTCCAGTACTTGTTTCGATAAGCCTTACCTTCATGTTGAACATCTGTAGGTGAGGCATACACCTTTCCGGATTCCCATATCGGTAAATTCACACAATCAATAGTTTGTGCCTGCAAGCTTACCAATCCTACAGAAAGAAAGAGTAGGAAAAGCCTGGAAATCCTCAATAAAAATTCATGTCGATTTTTTGAATGAGTAATTGTTTTCATAATAAGAACTGTTTAGTAATTAAGTCGTTTTAATTTATCTCTCAGACATACTAATCACAGGAATAAACTGCGGATTACAGTATTCATTTTGAGCTTGATAAAAACCTTATTAATTAACGGCGCAGTCTCTACTCAACACAATCAGACGTAATTTGTCCATCTCAAGAATGCATTATCAAGAGTTGCGTTAAAGTAAATTACGGTGCTAACATTAATCATTTACTTCTCAAAATGACACGTGCTTACACTCGCCATTTTGGTGTCCTAAATGTATGTTAATTCAATATCTCGTATATGAAAACAAGCTTGAGGCACAAAAAACTTGTTTGATTTTCAATACCAAGTTAAACTAATTTTTTACAATCAAGCAATTTTTTCGTAAAAAAATTACCCCATGCCCGTTAGTCGTTAATTGGTAAGGGATACAGCCTTGCAATCCTTTCTTATTCTTTCGATCATCCGCACATTTACCTGATAAACAACAAATAAAAAACATACATCTGATTTCATTAAGTTGTTTTTATAGAATTACACCCATTGGAATAGCTCCATTAAGGCAAATAAGAAACCATAATATCTGCACTTCCGGGTTATACTACATTTTCCAAATTAACCGCATAAGGTTAAGGGATCAGTACCCCTGCTCCCTCAACACCTGGCATTATCACTATTTAGATGCATTCAGCCGAAACCAATGCGCCCTTCTCCAACATACACCATAAAATTGTTGTGTTACCCGATACTATAACCGTACCGGTAATTACATGTACCTCTGTAATTTCATTACGAAACATGACTAGTATATAGAAATGAAAGATAAAAAACCTGCTCCTTCCCCTATTTCCGGAAGAAAAAAACAAACATCATAAAATATCCGAAAAAAAGAAGGGATATTTGTTGATAAAAATAAAGTCAGATTAGAAAACATACAGTAAAAGAAGCTGGAACCATGTCAGAAAATTATAAGTTTTCCCAAAATAATAAATGTGAATATTTCCCTTGTCATAAAGTTGAAAACAAAGACGATTTTAACTGTTTGTTTTGTTTTTGCCCCTTGTATTTATTAAAAGATAAATGTGGCGGAAACTTTAAATATACCAATGATTTTAAAGATTGCAGCGATTGTAAAATTCCGCATTCCAAAGGCGCGTATAAATTTGTTATGAGCAAGATGAGCCTGGTCACTCAAATGGGAAGCGAACGAGAAATATAAGCTAATTTAAAAACCTGTCTTGCAGGCATTGGGACATTCTACGTTGGCTATCCGGACTTCCCTTCCGAATAAGCCTACAACCCCCTCTATCAACAATTCAAACCCTAAGGCCATTGACAAACTTTCTATACTTGACACAGTGCTGGAAGTTAACTAGCTTCCCTATTGCTTATACAAGTATATGATTCACGAGTATCGAAAAACATTTAACCCTTCAATAATACCACTATGGAAAAAGGAAAAGTAGCCGATAAGAACCCGCAAGTGGTGAAATTAGAAGCAGGAAAAACCAGCACCTCATTTTTCGACTATAGCAGTAAGCACTCTCTACTCAGTTACACTACTTTTCACTATAGCACATCGTTTTTCGGAATTGGAAGAAATCATAGGCTATAGGGCACATCTTTTATCGGGCATAGCACACCAACTTTTCCACTCAGCTACTCACCATTGCTTGTTGACAACTATGGTCGGTAGCTTTAATACAAGCTCCTTTTTAGTGACTTTTGATCGACCTATTTCTGATAACCAACATCACTAACTCCTCCTGACCTGTATTCACCCAACCCCGTTGCATATGAGACTCTACCCGCCAACACATCACCTTACTGAGCCTTTAGGGATGCTTCATCCACCTTTAAAGTACCTTGTCCATTAACCACAAAAAATGTAACGTGTTTCGACAAAGCATGTACGGGAACTTTCCCCATGGTCTGCAAGCGAAGTTCAACCAGTTGGCGGTGATTAACCTGTGCTAAGCGATACCATTTTGCAAGGGGTGTATTTACTACTTCTTCTTTATTTTGATAGGGATAAGCATTGTATAAAGTATCGATAGAGACTATAAATATATGAAACAATTCCTGTGTCATCCATACCGAAAGAATTTCAGCACATCAAATTATGGCTAAATAACCACTCTGGCACTGCTTTTTTTTCCTATCTTTTGCATCCCAAAAAATGCAGGCTAAAATTATATGGATTCAATCGTAAAAGGTGATTATTTTGTCATGGACGGTACTTTAAAGTCCATCGACTTTTTCATTGGCGCCTGTGAACCTGGTTGTTTAGACATCTACGAGGTGATGCGTTTGCAAGATCAAAACCTTCTTTTTTGGGAGGATCACATGGAGCGACTGGAAAATAGTTTCCGCATAGGAAGCAAAACAAACTGGTTTACGCCCCATCAAATCCGGCAAAAGGTAAACCTTCTACTTGCCTCCAACGCCCTACCCGATGGCAATATCAAACTGGAATTCAGATACAAAGAAAATGGAGAACGTCACTTTCTGGCTTACTTTATTCCCACTCACTACCCAACCCTGGAGCAATATGGGCGCGGTGTGTCCTGCTGCCTGTTTCATGCCGAGCGATCTCAACCAACAGCTAAAATATACAATCCCCGGTTAAGAAGCGCGGCCAATCAATTAATACGTGAGAAATCGGTATTTGAGAGTCTCCTGGTCGATCACAATGGCCTCATCACCGAAGGCAGCCGATCCAATGTGTTCTTTATTAAAAATCATCAATTATATACTGCCCCGGACGCTATGGTGTTGTCGGGTGTCATTCGAAAGAAAGCCATAGAGGTGATTCAGCACCTTGGTTTGTCGCTTTCATATGAACCCATCCATTACAACGATTTGGATGCTGTGGAAGCCGCTTTTATTACCGGAACCTCTTTGCGCATCTTACCCCTATCGGACATTGAAAATACCCATTTAAATCCATCTCATCCCTTTATTCATCAACTCACCGATGGCTTAAACAGCTTAATTACGATTCAAAAACAGTAAATTCCCCCGGATAATCATGTATTGATTTCTGAGGTCGGCGACTTAACTTCTAGCTTTGGATTCTGTATTCGGGGCCAGAAAAACGGGGCTCCAGATCCGGTCGATAACCTTCCGATACTGGTTCGACCCCGCCTCGATGCTGCTTCGGTATGCGTTCGGTTCTATAGGACCGAACAACAACCGAACAAAGACCGAAAATGGTACGTCTCTGGTACCTATCAGGTACGTAAACAGTCTAAATAAAGTCCTTATGGAAAAATAACCGGCAGATCACTTTTTGAAATAAATGCCAGCACAAAACCGTCCGGTCTCCTGCTCACTCCGGTAAGAAAAGTAGCGCTGGGGATAACAACACGTACAGTCAGGTACAACTACTACATTTGATACAGGCACCTTACATTCCTCCAGTTGGTTGAGCAGTGCTTGTTTTAAATCCAGAAACACCTTCCCCTCCCGCTGCTCCAAACAAGCCTCAGCCTTTGGTATAGAGGTTCGTACCGCCTCAATAACCGTTCCCTTCACCTCGTAGCAGCAGGGGCCAATGGAGGGTCCTATAAAGACCTGTAAGTTAGTAATTTCAAAGGTATCCGCCTCCTGCAGTTTTTTCACTGCTTTGGGCAGAATGCCTTCCACCACGCCCCGCCATCCGGCATGTAACGCCCCAATCACCTGGTTACTGCCATCATAGAACAAAACAGGTACACAATCGGCCACCTGTATGATAATCGCCATCTCTTTGGCAGTAGTAATCAAACCATCACAATCCTTTATCACTGTATAGAGGTCGTAATTTAAATCACCTTCTCCCACTTTTTTGATCTCGGCCCCATGCACCTGACTGGCAAATACCAGGCGTTGCAGATGCATGTTCTGACTCCGTGCCAGGGCCTGCCGATTAAACAGCACATCATCCACACAATCTCCCACATGCATGGCCATGTTAAGAAACTGATAGGGCTCCCGGGAGTAACCATCTAAGCGATCGGTCACGAAATAGCCCACATGATCGGGCAAATTCGTCCAGATATCATTGGCCTGATGATTGGTATTGGTATATGCAAACAAGATGAATGATTTTGTGTTAACGATAAAAAAAGGAACGCTTTTTCAAACGTTCCTTCATATGACAATATTACTTCAATTTTGTTTAAGGAAAGCGCACACCATCGTAATCATTAATATTTGCCCTTGGTACTGAGGCGTTATATTTATCATTTATGGCATCAATAAATGTGTTAGCAATAATTGCTGAACCACGACAGCACATGTGAATACCATCCAGTGAAAAGGCACCCCCCGTAATAAATGTAGCAGTGTAACGATGACCATCAATGATTAAACCAGCTTTTAATTCTTCCATTTTGGCAGCCATATCAACAAAAGCCACCTCATGGGTTTCACTCGCTGCTTTTAAAGCCTCATTGAAGTTTTTAGTAGCTAATTCAATTTTAGCCAGTTCATCAATGTCAAGGGTATAACTTTCAGGAATCGGTAATTTTGATCCCCATCCGGCTTCCCCCTGAATGTTGGTGGAAGCTCCTAACAATACTTTCTCCCCTTCCTTAATCTGGCGCATTTTAAGGGGATGAGCCGCATCCGCAATCACGAAAGCGTTATTCCCCTCCGCAAAAACCATTTTCTCCAACTGCATGGCTTCCGCATACTGATTATAGGTGGCATAAGCCTGATTCAAAAGCCCTGCTGTAGCCGCATCAAGCTTCATCGCATTGTATTGGATGTAACTAAAATAAGGGATCGCATTAACATCAGGTATATTTGCTAAAGCACCCTCAGCGCCCTGACTTTTTAAGGTTGACAATAACGCATTCAGGGCACCGGAAAATTGAGCCAGAGGCGTGATGTCATTTTTATCTAAACCTTCACCTGCTTCACCACCTGCCAAAGCATATGCCAATACATCATTAGCGCCGATCCATAAGGTGAAAAATGTCGGTTGATTCGCCATGGCATCCATTAATACGGATGATTCACCCGGCTTAGAAGCAAAACGTGTATAGAACGGATTGAAATTACCCAACCCTAAGTTTGGATTTCCTAATGCCGGCGTCAGCAAATGGAAAGACTTAGCCCCTGGAACACCCACATTAGAGTAAATGCCATTTACCCAATTTTCCGCTTGGGTTAAAAGCTCCATGTTACCTTCTGTTGGTACCGGTGCCAAAGGGGATGCAGGGTTTCCGGTGGCCACCAATTTATAACTCCCGTTTCCGGCTGATCCAATACTCTTTGTTTCCGGAATAAGCGGCATGGTAAAAGACTGACCTCCGACCGATTTAAACTGAGTTGAAATGATATTTGCAAAACTATTATCCTGACCGTAGGCACTCAACGCACCATCGGTATATCCTGCCGTGTAGGAATCGCCAACCGCTACGTACGTTGAAAAATCGGCCGTACCACTGGAGGGTGTAAAACTATCTACACTGGGTTCGCAAGCCCACAAAAGAGCAGCTGACCCAATCAATAAATATTTTGTAATATGCTTCATGATTATCTTTTATATTATTCACGCAGACAACACAGATTCTGATCGGTTTCCCTTTCTGCATTATCCATCTTCACTAATTTAGCACTTAGAATGTGTATGTTAAACCAACACCTGGTAAGATGGCATTGGAATAATAGGTACCGTAGAACTGTGACGGTTCATACCCATCTTCCCGCTTCTGGCCATGAATGTAAAGCAAAGAAGCATCAAATGCTAAATTCTCAATGATGTTCCAGGATAAACCAGCAGATAGGCCCACCTTGTTGGTTCCCGGTGTTTCAGGTGTCAGGTAATTCTCCGGAATGGGAGTCGGATCATAATAAGCACCTGCTCTAAATTGCCATTGAGGCGACAAGGTAAATTCAGTTCCCAAACGAACAATCAAGGTATTTTCGTAATTACGCACATTTTTTGAATCCGCCAGAACCGCTGTGTTGTTAGCAAAATCGAAATCCAGAGACTCATATGCCGACCACTCCACATACTGAAGGTCAGCAGCCACCAACCATTTCTCATTTAGCTGATAACCCAATCCCAGGGTCACATTGGTTGGCATCGGCAACTCGGCATCAAAGGTATTCCCCTCGGGGAAAGCAGCGTCACTTTTTAAGGCATCCGGCACCTTGAAATTCGCTTCACCGGCTTCCATTTTCATCACAATTTTAGAGCGATAATCCAATCCAACGGTGAATTTATCCGTCGCCCGGTAAGTCACTCCCGCATGATACCCATAGGACCAAGTATCACCCGTCAGATTCACACTTCCTTCCATGGTTGCATTTTGCATCGGAATTCCTTTGTTCAAATCCACGGCACCATATGCAGCTACAAAACCTGCCCCGATACTCAATTTTTCATTAAACTGATACGATAAAGTGGGCTGAATAAAAATAGCTTTCAATGCAATGTCCTGAATCAAATAACGGCCATCCCAATCACTGTCCCAACTTAGAGAATTGCCATAGGGAGAAGTTACAGATAAGCCTACCACCATTTTCTCATTGATTCTGCCGGCACCATAGAAATAGAAAGGCGTTCCCATGGGATTATCCGAAGAGGTTTCATATATAGAAGGTGCTTCCTTTTGAAATGTATTGCTGGAGAAGACCCCACTGGCTCCAGCAGAAAACTCGTATTTACTCTTTAAAAAACCTAATGCTCCCGGATTAAAATGCATACTTGATGCACCTAATAAGAGTCCTGTTCCTGTATGTCCCATCCCTGTTTGACGCTGACTTTGCATGTTCACCTGATACCCTTCGGCCATCCCTGATAAACCACTCAAAACCATGGCGCATAGGACTAAAACTTTCTTCATAAAAGATTAATTTACATTAATATGAATTCATTTTCCGGGCGCCAAGATAAAACTTTTTTTCAGGAGTCCATACTTTCAAGTTTTTGACTATCAGTCTATTCGAATATTTTGGTTTATAATTCGACAATCTGATAACAAAGTGATACCCAATAATAGTTACAAGTTAATAAACAATATTTAACGTTTAAATCACAAAAAGTCAGCGCGCTTATTGCTAATTTTAGTGAAAAGAATTAATATTACTAGATCATCCATTAAAACACATACACACATGCTCACAGAAAAAGATTTTCTACAAATTGAAAAAAAGAAAACCTCCATAGATAAAGTAAAAAGTCAAATACAGGATTTTCAGAATGGATTTCCATTTGCCGATATTATTCAACCGGCTACCCCCAACCAGGGAATCATAACCATTGATGAAGAAAACCAAGCCAAATATGTGACGCAATACGAAAACAGACTTCAAAAAGGATTAAAAGTGGCCAAGTTTGTCCCTGCTTCTGGTGCTGCTACCCGCATGTTTAAATCACTTTTTGAATACTTGCACGCCACCGCTGAGGAGCAAGCCCAAATGGTAACCGATCAACCCTACGCGTCATTTTTGGCGCACCTTAAATACTTTGCCTTTTATGAAGATTTGAAGCAAGTGATTCCAAATTTTTCACAACAAAAAACGGAGCTATCGAGAGCTGAGTTTTTACGAATTGTTTTAGAAGCCTTGTTGACTACTGAGGGATTAGATTATGGTGCTTTACCCAAAGGATTATTAAAATTTCATCAGTACGATGCCACGAGTTCTACCCCTTTGGAGGAGCATTTACGCGAAGCCATAGGATATGCGGTAGACGGATCGCAAAAAGCAGCCATCCATTTTACTGTGAGTCCGGAACATCAGGATCGCTTTCTGGATCTGGTTGCGAAAGTAAAACCAACTTTTGAAAAGAAGTACCAGATCCAAATCGACATCAGTTTTTCATATCAGAAACCATCCACCGACACCATAGCCGTTAATCCGGATAATACGCCCTTTCGCACTTCAACAGGCGAACTTTTATTTCGTCCGGCGGGCCACGGTGCCTTAATTGAAAACCTGAATGATTTAGACCACGAATTGATATTTATTAAAAATATTGACAATGTTGTACCAGCCTATTTGCAGACAGATACCATTCAGTACAAAAAAGTATTGGCCGGGTTACTACTGGAAAAGAGAGATCGCATCGCAGACATTTTGACAGGTTTAACTAGCGATCATTCAGATGCCATTCAAAAGGGATTTGAGTTCATCAACGACGAACTAAAGATGGCCATTCCACAAGCGATTCTGGATGCTGACTTTAATGAACAAAAACAATATATCACTAATCATCTAAATCGCCCTATCCGCATCTGCGGCATGGTAAAAAACGAAGGAGAACCAGGTGGTGGCCCCTTCTGGGTGAAGCAATCCAGCGGTGATATCACTTTACAAATCGTAGAAGGTGCTCAGATTGATCCTGCCAATCAAGAGAAACAGAACATCCTATCCCAAAGTACTCATTTTAATCCAGTTGACCTCATTTGCTACCTATACGACTACAAGGGTAATAAATTTAACCTAACCCCATTCGTAGATAAATCCACCGGTTTCATCTCCGAAAAGACACAAAATGGGAAGCCACTCAAAGCACTGGAACTACCGGGACTGTGGAATGGTGCCATGGCCAATTGGATCTCTTTTTTTGTGGAAGTACCAATCACTACATTTAACCCTGTAAAGACGGTTATGGACTTGCTACGTCCCCAACATCAGCCACAGCAGGAAGCAACAAATATGCATCACAAATAGTCAATTGCTGCTGATTGAACAGGAGGACAACGTAGTTAGCCCTTCCAAATCACGACACATTGACAGTAACTAAAACTCTAATCCCCCAAATTGTATGGTCACAATTCGGGGGATTTTTTTATACAAATCACTCTGTTTGTTTTCTATTCCAGTCTGTTTTTTATAACCTGACTGGATTATACCAACCGACAAATCGTCTAAAAACAAAACCCGATTCGCACAAACGAACCGGGCTTAAATATATCTTATGCATTTATTCCTATCCGTAAATCTCCTTCTTGGCCGACTTCAGGGTATTAATGATTAAGGATGTAATGGTCATGGGTCCCACACCACCAGGAACGGGTGTAATATAGGAACATTTTGGTGCCACTTCATCAAATAACACATCCCCTTTTAAGCGCCAGCCGGATTTCGTATCCGGAGCCGGTACGCGAGTAGTACCCACATCAATCACCACAGCCCCTTCTTTCACCATATCACCTTTCACAAAACCAGGTGCACCAATGGCCGCAATGATAATGTCAGCCTGCAAACATATTTCTTTTAAATTGGCTGTCCGACTGTGACAAACCGTAACGGTAGCATCACCGGGATTCCCTTTTTGTGATAACAACACACTCATGGGACGGCCTACAATGTTACTGCGACCAATGACCACACAGTGCTTTCCGCGGGTATCAATCTGGTAGCGCTTCAGCAACTCCATAATACCCTGTGGGGTGGCCGAAATGAAAGCCGGCATCCCAATGGTCATACGCCCTACGTTTACCGGATGAAACCCATCCACATCTTTGCGCGGATCAATGGTCTCATTCACCTTATCTTCTGATATATGTTTTGGTAAGGGCAACTGCACAATGAATCCATCCACATCCGGATCGTTATTCAACTCCTTCACCTTATTAATCAATTCTTCTTCTGTTACATCGTCTTCGAAACGAATCAAACTGGATTTGAATCCCACTTCTTCGCAGGCTCGAATTTTACCCGCGACATAAGATTCACTACCACCATCATGACCGACCAAAATAGCCGCCAGATGAGGAATTTTAGCACCTGCTTCTTTTAGTTTTGCTACTTCGGCAGCGATTTCAATTCTTACTTCTTTCGAAGTCTGTTTTCCATCGATTAATTGCATGTCCTCAATTTTACAGGGTTGTATCTTAACAAAAAGAGAAGCACGCAATGGCTTCTCTTTTCAAAATATCTTTATTAACGTTTGCCCATCGGCATCTTACCCATCAACTTACTCATGTTATTGCCGGTGGTCATCATCTTCATCACCTTGCGGGTATCATCAAATTGCTTAATGAGTCGATTTACCTCTTGAATAGACGTTCCACTACCGGTAGCAATACGTTTCTTACGACTACCATTGATTACTCCCGGCTGCTGACGCTCCTGCGGGGTCATGGAATAGATAATGGCTTCAATGCCTTTGAACGCATCATCATCAAAATCCATATTTTTCATCATCTTACCCATACCCGGAATCATACCTGCCAGATCCTTCAGGTTACCCATCTTCTTAATCTGATGAATTTGCTTCAGGAAATCTTCGAAGTTAAACTGATTCTTAGCAATTTTCTTCTGCAACTTGCGGGCCTCATCAGCATCGAACTGCTCCTGCGCACGTTCCACCAGCGACACCACATCACCCATACCCAGAATACGGTCGGCCATCCGGTTGGGGTGGAATACATCCAGCGCATCCAGTTTCTCACCCGTACCCACAAACTTGATGGGTTTCTCCACCACGCTGCGAATAGAAAGTGCTGCGCCACCGCGTGTATCACCATCTAACTTGGTTAATACAACCCCATCAAAATCCAATCGATCATTAAACTCTTTGGCGGTATTCACCGCATCCTGACCGGTCATGGAGTCCACCACGAACAAGATCTCATCGGGATTCACCGCTTTCTTGATGGCCGATATCTCGTCCATCATCTGCTCATCCACCGCTAAACGACCGGCGGTATCAATGATGATAACATCTTTGCCGCTATTCTTCGCTTCTTTGATACCATCCAAAGCAATCTTCACCGGGTCTTTACTACCTTCCTGGGTATACACCGGAACCCCGATTTGCTCACCCAATACCTGCAACTGGTTAATCGCCGCCGGACGATAGACGTCACCTGCAATCAACATCGGGAATTTACCCCGCTTGGTTTTTAGTAAATTGGCCAGCTTACCGGTAAAGGTGGTTTTACCCGACCCTTGCAAACCCGCAATCAGGATAATGGAAGGACCCTTATCGATGTTGATATCCATGGAAGAGCCACCCATCAACAAAGCCAGCTCATCATGTACCAATTTGGTCATCATCTGCCCCGGCTTCACAGCGGTTAATACGCCCTGCCCAATGGCTTTGTCTTTTACATTATCGGTAAATTGTTTGGCGGTTTTATAGTTGACATCGGCATCGAGTAATGCACGACGAATATCTTTTACCGTATCGGCAATATTTAATTCGGTGATTTTACTCTCACCTTTCAGTAGCTTAAACGATCGCTCGAGCCTTTCACTAAGATTCTCAAACATTCCTGGTCCTTTTAAAAATTTGGGCAAAAATAGGAATAATTCGTGGTGATTCAAAGGAAAATTATCAGCCTGTGTTGGTTATTGATTGAATTCTGTGAACGAAACGGGGCGTGGTATTTAAGTGGTAGATAGACAAGCCATGATAAACAAAGAGGCACAGCGTTTTTTCCTTTTAACGAAACGAGCACTCAGTAGCTCAACCCATAAAGCGGCAGATACCCCTTTATGAGGTAATTGAATCACTTGTCCAAAACGCTACCACCACAAAAACAGATGAATTAAAACATTTCGGCGCCCAATTGTTAGGTTATAATAATTACTTTCCAATACCTTTGAATATGATGGAGCCAAACAAAAAACGCATCACATTAACCGGATTAAAAGAAGCCCTTCCTCTCTATTCTTTTATCAGGCCCTATCGCCTGCAATATGGCTTTGGCCTCTTCTTTCTGTTGGGATCGAGTTTGGCCAACCTGGCTTTTCCCAAGCTTTTAGGTGAATTGGTCAATGCCGGTAATGCCGGCAATCTGGCCGAAAACATCAATCGCATCGCCCTCTTTCTGGCGGCTTTACTGGTCATTCAGTCCACCTTCTCCTATTTTAGAACGGTTTTATTTGTAACTGTCACCGAAAAAACCCTGGCTGACCTGCGGCAATACACTTATAACCATCTCATCAAACTGCCGCTTCGGTTTTTCGAACAACGCCGGGTAGGTGAACTCAACAGCCGCATTTCGTCCGACATTTCGCTGCTTCAGGAAACGCTCACTTCTACCCTGGCCGAATTCATCCGGCAAATCATTATTATTGTCGGTGGCATTGCCTTATTAATGTACACCTCCTTCAAACTCACCCTTTTCATGTTGGCCATTCTACCAGCCGTGGTCTTGCTGGCGGTGGTATTCGGGCGCTTCATTCGTCGTTTCTCAAAAAAAGCCCAGGCTGAAGTGGCTGCTTCCAATACCATTGTGGAAGAAACACTGCAAGGTATTCAGAGTGTCAAATCCTATACCAATGAATTTTTAGAGATTGCCCGCTACAAACACAAAACCGAGGAAATTGCCCTGGTAGGCATGAAAAGCGGACGCTACCGCGGTGCCTTTGCGGCCTTCCTGATCTTTGGTTTGTTTGGCGCCCTGGTAACGGTCATTTGGCGGGGCAGTATTTTACTGGCTGAAGGCGAAATGGCGTCCGGTGATTTATTTGCCTTCGTGCTTTATTCCGGCTTCATAGGCGGTACCATTGGAGGCATGGCCAGTGTATTTACCCGCATCCAGAAATTCCTGGGTGCCACCGAAGACTTGTTTGCTATTTTTGAAGAGGAAGAAGAACAACTGCACGATGTATCCACCCATCCAGCCATTCACACCTTGAAAGGTGCCATTCGTTTTGACAAGGTCTCCTTCGCCTATCCCAACCGGCCCGAAGTAGACGTTCTCAACGCCATTGAATTAGCCATATTGCCCCATCAGATGGTCGCCCTGGTGGGGGCCAGCGGAGCCGGTAAATCAACCATTACAGCCTTGCTCTTGCGGCTTCACGATGCCCAAAAAGGAACGATTCTGTTTGATGAAATACCCAATAACCAAATTCCATTATCCGAATTGCGCAGTCAGATTGCCCTGGTGCCGCAGGACATCTTCTTATTTGGCGGCTCTATCCGCGATAACATTAGCTATGGCCATCCACACGCTACGGCGGATGCCATTGAAGAAGCTGCCCGCAATGCCAATGCCATGGAGTTCATTGAACGGTTTGCCGAAGGGATGGAGACCATTGTGGGGGAACGGGGCACTCAATTATCGGGTGGTCAGCGACAACGCATTGCCATTGCCAGGGCCTTACTAAAAAACCCAAAAATCCTGATTCTGGATGAAGCCACCTCTGCCCTGGATTCCAAATCGGAACAACTGGTGCAAGATGCGTTGAAACGACTGATGCACAACCGCACCACCATCGTGATAGCCCATCGTTTATCCACCATTAAAAATGCAGATGTGATCTTTGTGTTGGAAAACGGACGACTCATCGAGAGCGGCACACACGAGCAATTAATGCTAAAACCCAAAGGAATCTATCAAAAGTTGAGTCAGCTTCAAAAGATGGAGGATACGCTGACTTAATAATAAATAGGCAATAGATTTTAGTCTGTAGTCAGTAGCTTCTTTCATCGCCCGCTCATTAAACAACTATTCCGGTTTGAGGACAACCACCCGACCTACCACCTTAAAAAATATTCGACTGCTCCTGAACAAATCTGTTCCTATCTGAACAAATCCGACCAATCATTTTCCTGTGAAATGGCTTCCATTCGCTTACCTTTGAAAGACGCTAAATCCTATCAACGGTTCCCATTATGAAAAACACATCACACCTCCATCTGATCATTGCGATCCTCCTATTCACCAGCTTAGCAGCCTGCCGGCAGGTTCAAGCACCCCAGGCATTCGCCCCTTTACCATCTGAGAAACAATTGAAATGGCACCAACTGGAATACTATGCCTTTGTGCACTTCAACATGAATACTTTTACGGATGAAGAATGGGGTTTTGGAAATGAAAGTCCTGCCACCTTCAATCCTTCAGACCTGGATTGTCACCAGTGGGTGAAACTCTTTAAAGAAGCCGGTATGAAAGGCGTTATCATCACCGCCAAACACCACGATGGTTTTTGCCTGTGGCCCACCTCCACCACCGAACATTCCATTAAAAACGCCCCCTATAAAAACGGCCAGGGAGATATCATCCGGGAATTATCAGACGCTTGCCAGGCACACGGACTCCAATTGGGCGTGTACCTCTCCCCCTGGGATCGTAACAACCCACATTATGGAACCCCTGAATACATCACCATCTTCCGCGAACAACTGCATGAATTGCTCACCAACTACGGGGATATCTTTGAAGTCTGGTTTGATGGCGCCAATGGCGGCACCGGTTATTATGGCGGCGCCAATGAACACCGACAGATTGACCGGAAAACCTATTATGATTGGGATCAGACCTACCAAATGATCCGCGAGCTGCAGCCCGATGCCTGTATCTTTGGCGACGGTGGTCCCGACGTCCGCTGGGTGGGTAATGAAGAAGGATGGGCCGGTGAAACCAACTGGAGCATCATCCGGAAAAAGGATTGTTTTGCGGGTATGCCCAATCACCAGCAACTGCAATATGGTCATGAAGATGGCACGCATTGGGTCCCGGCCGAAGTAGATGTATCCATCCGTCCGGGATGGTATTACCACACACGCGAGGATCACCGGGTCAAATCCCTTCACAAGCTGGTGGACATCTATTACGAATCCGTAGGTCGCAATGCCTCACTCCTCTTGAACTTCCCGGTCGATCGCCGGGGATTGGTGCATGAAAGGGATGCGGAGCGTGTGTTGGAACTGGCTGAGGTCATCCGGGAGGATTTTGCTCATAACCTGGCGCCCGAAGCACAGGTCACAGCGTCGGAACGACGCGGTAACAGCCCCAAATATAAGGCTGCCAATACCATCGACACGGATCCGGCGACCTATTGGGCAGTCAACGACAGCACCACAGCGGCATCCATCACCTTTAAATTCCCTGCGCCCATTACATTCAATCGCTTTGTAGTGCAGGAACCCATCCACCTGGGACAACGTGTGAAAGGATTTTCAGTAGAAGCTATGGTGGACAACCACTGGCAACTCATCGATACCCAAACCACCATTGGTGCCAAACGCATTTTAAGGCTCCCCACTACCACCACGGACCAAATCCGGTTTTCAATCACCGATGCCAAAGCGTGCCCACTCATCTCCAATATCGAAATCTATCGCGCGCCTCAACTTTTGATGGAACCCACCATCACCCGGAACCAGCAGGGCGTAATCACCATCCACAAAACAGATCGTGAGGCACACGTGCATTATACCACCGACGGTTCCCAACCAGATCGCACTTCTCCAACTTACCTGAAGCCTTTTCAGGTAAGCAAAAAAACAGTTATCAAAGCCATTGCCATTGATCCGAATACCGGCAGACAAAGTGCCGTTTCAGTGCAATATTTTGACATTGCCTCAGCCCATTGGCAGGTTAAAAGCAGTACGGACGAAAAGGCACGTGCCATGTTTGACGGCAATCCCAATACTGCGTGGTATGTAAAGGGCACACAATTGCCATTGGAAGTTATTATTGATTTGGGAAAGATTTACCCCATTGCCGGATTTACCTACCTGCCCGATCAAGGCAGATGGGCAGATGGATACGCTTTTAAGTATGCCTTTTACGTGAGTTCAGATGGAAAAAACTGGGGAAAACCCGTTTCAGAAGGGGAATTCTCAAACATTGTGAACAGTCCCATTCTGCAAACCAAAAATTGCCTTGTCACTCCCGGTCGGTTTATTAAACTTAAAGCCTTGACATTAGAGCGTGGCGAAAACCAATTTGGCATCGCTGAATTTGGCGTGATTACAAAATGACCCCTCCTAAATTCAAAAAGCTGAAACTACATTAAAAATCGTTTCAGCTTTTTGAATCCTTATTATCCTGTAAAGAATTCTTTATCCCCGCCAGGGAAAGGCAGCCCCAGGCACCATTACCATTTACACGATTCTATCCGTTAAGCGGAATTTGCCGGAAGCCATAAAACACTGAATTCTTCTATTCCGATTTCTTTGCCAGACCCATCAACACCAACTCAGCGGTAGCCGGATTGGTGGCCAAAGGCACATTGTGCACGTCACAAATACGCATTAACATATTGATATCCGGCTCGTGCGGGTGCTTATCCAAGGGATCGCGGAAAAAGAAAACACCCTGTATCTGGCCCTCTGCCACCTGTGCAGCAATTTGTGCATCTCCCCCTTGTGGTCCGGAGAGTACGCGTTCTACTTTTAAACCTGCATTCTGAGCATGTTTACCGGTAGTGCCGGTGGCAATGATCGAAATATTAACTGAGTGAAGAATATCATGGTGTTTATTCAGAAAAGAGACCATCTCGGCCTTTTTTCCATCGTGTGCTATAACGGCTAGTTTCATCATATTTACTTGCTTTTATTGGAATGCACGAACTTATAAAAAATGGCGCACAAACAAAAGGGCGATGAGTGCCTTACTGCTGATATTCTTGTATTATTTGGCAGGATATTGTTTTTGGACTTATTGGAATGATGACTATTGATTACGATTTTTGATTTAAGAATTCGGTGTTCTTCATTTGTTAATCGATATTCATTATTTGGCTCTGACTCATCCAGGCTGGGCAAAAATACCTTTAAATATTACCAACCCCTAATTGTGAGAGAGCCATTTTTTTTGCAGACGCTCCCTTCTAACCGTCAATTTTCAATCTGTTTCTGCAGGAGATGAGTTTCTGCCATTGGAAAACCATCTATACACCAACAGACCTATTTCCCAACCGCTGGAATGGTTTATTTTTTTTGCAGATGATCTTTCCTAACCGTCAATTGTCAATCGGTTTCTGCAGGAGATGAGTTTCTGCCGTTGGAAAACGATCTATACACCAACAGACCCAATTCCCAACCGCTGGAATGGTTTATTTTTTTGCAGACGATCCCTTCTAACCGTCAATTTTCAATCTGTTTCTATAGGAGATGAGTTTCTGCCGTTGGAAAACGATCTGCATACAAAAGAAGTTGATTTCCGGCGGTTCGGTTTCAATCTGTTTTCAAAAACGAAAAAACAAAATCACTATCAAGCGTGAACGGCAGAGACGCGAAGCTGCAAAGGCAATTCACCAAAGCAACTTCTATCAAATAAAACCATGACACCAGGGAAACAGAACCTGTAAAAATGAACACTTAGTTTGGATCTCCACATTCAGTATGCCATGGTTATCAGTATATAAAAAGAACCGATCTTTTTGTAAATACTAAAGAGATCGGTTCCGTAATAAGATACTATTTCAAATGCTATTCTGCGATCCCATATTGCGCACCAAAACGCTCCACCACATAATCAATATCCTTATCGCCACGTCCGGAGAGGTTCACTAAAATAGTTTGATCAGCAGGTAGTAGCTTGGCCAGTTTTAGAGCATAAGCCACGGCATGGGCACTCTCCAGGGCCGGTATAATACCTTCTTCGCGCGCCAGCAGCATGAAGGCCTCGATGGCTTCCTGATCACTTATCGACTCATACTGTACGCGTTTGACATCCTTCAGATAACTGTGTTGCGGTCCCACACCGGGATAATCCAGACCACTGGCAACGGTGTTCACAGGTGCCGGCTCTCCATTCTCATCCTGCAAGAGATAGCATTTAAAGCCATGAATCATGCCTGGTTTGCCAAGGGTCAGGGTCGCCGCATGCTCGCCTGTTTTAAAGCTGGTACCGGCGGGTTCAACTCCAAAAATAGTCACCTGATCGTCCTGCAGAAACGCCGAAAACAAGCCCAGGGCATTGGATCCACCGCCCACACAGGCCACCAGGTTATCGGGCAGTTTGCCGGTCAGCTCTTGCATCTGCTCGCGGGCTTCGCGGCCAATGACTGATTGAAAATCGCGTACCATCATGGGAAAGGGATGTGGCCCAACCACCGAACCAATGGCATACAATTGAGTCACCGGATCTTTCATATAGGCTTCAAAAGCAGCATCCACCGCTTCCTTCAGTGTTTTTAAACCATGGGTAGCCGGAATCACGCGGGCCCCCAGTATTTTCATGCGTACCACATTGGGATGTTCCTTTTGAATGTCCACCTCTCCCATGTAGATGTCACAATCCAGGCCCACTAAAGCAGCGGCCGTAGCCAATGCCACCCCATGCTGACCGGCTCCTGTTTCAGCAATTAATTTCTTTTTACCCATCTTTTTGGCCAAAAGCGCTTCACCCAAACAGTGATTAATCTTATGCGCACCCGTATGATTCAGGTCTTCGCGCTTCAGATAAATTTGAGCACCCCCTTGTTTCTCTGACAGGTTTTTAGCGTGGAAGATGGGTGAAGGGCGCCCCGTGTAATGCTTCTGCAAATAATACAGCTCTTCCTTAAACACCGGATCATCCTTTATTTTCTGATAAGCATCGGCAATTTCCTGAATGATGGGCTCCAATACCGGTGGTAGAAAACTACCTCCATACTCCCCAAAGAAACCATTGGCATCGGGCAATACCGATTCGCTTAAAAGCGCTTTGTCAATCACTTGATTTTCCATTTGTATCCTTATAATTTCCGTTATAAAATGCGAAAAGCCGCAGGTGGACACCTGCGGCTTTTTCAACTTAAAATATTGTATACACCTATCGTTCCACCTTATGAAAAGCTGAAAGACGCCACCACTGAATATGGAACAATTGGTTTGTCATCATTAAAATTCTTAGTGCAATAATATGTAAAAGGATTGGAAAAAGCAAAATGCGCACTCAATTAGACTCCTCCACGCCCAAAAAAAGGTGCCTAATCTCTCAGGCACCCTTAATCGTTCAATAAATCGTATCTTAGTCGTTTATTCTCCTTCTACCGCTTCAATCGTCAAATTCCATGTTTCTGCACTACCCGAATACACCTCGAAATAGACTTTATAAACATCACCATCAACAACTTCAAATTTTGACTTCAAGATTTTACTTACTTTTTCAATTCTTACCGCTTCACTTTCTTCAGCTTTTCCCTCGCGGACATCAAAATTCATATATCTACCATTACCAACTAATTCATAATCCTCATCGGTTAATGTATACTCCGTTTGAGGCTCTTTTTCAGTCTTCACAAACTGAATTGGTAATACTACCTTCCAGGTGCTCTCTTGATAATTTGGGTCCATTACTTTATAAGTAACCAATCCTGATACCGGCACCACACTCTGTGCAATTTCCCAGTTGGTACCATTATATCGATAAACCAAATATGTATCAAAATAGTTAGTATAAACAAAACAAGTATAGTTCCCGGCACCTTTACCAGATTCTTGAGCAAATTGAGCTACTTTCTCTTGAGCTTCTTGAATGTTAGAGAAGTTTTTATATTTACCATTACCCACACTTTCATAATCAGCATCCTTCAACTCATAGGAATTATCACCAACATAATTGAGCACTTCAGTTGTAAAATCAGCATTAACCTTAATGTAACGATTCTGCTTTTGCTTAAACAAAGCATACATTGTCGTTTTCTCAGTACCTGTTTTTACTTTATAATATGTGGATTGCTCATCAAGAAGCTTTCCAATGGCATACTTTGCTACATCTTCATCACTAAAATTAGAATATTTCTGACCCATGATTGTATATTCATCCGGAGATATTTCTTGCGCTCCATCCTTATCTACAATAACTTTTGAGTAGTAATTGTAAGTAACCATCATTTCGGTCCCATTCTCACCTGCAAATTTTTGGTTTAAAATTTCAGGAAGAAAATCTTTAGGCAAAATAACATCAGAAAAATTTTTGTAATTCTGAACATTCTCATTACTTGACAACTTATAATCCTCATCTGTTAGCTCATAGGCATCAACAGCTGGTTCAAATCGAGCAAAATACTCTGATTTTATAAGCGCATCTTCAATTTCCTTATCCACATCCTTGTGAATATCTTCCATCGGCTCACATGCAGAAAACAATAAAGCTAGCAATGGCAGTGTATATCCTAATATTTTTTTCATGTCTATTACTATTAAAATTTCACTCTTAAACCGGTTGTCCAGGTTGTTCCAAAACCATAAAATACCATAGCATCTTCAGCACTATGATTCGTACCATCATCTGCATCAATAATGTACTCTACATTGAAAAGATTATTCAGGTTACCGTAAACAGATGCATCTAAGGCTCCAATCTTAAAACTATATCTAAAGTTTAAATCCACCAGTGTTGCATCAGGTAATTGCCATGAATCACTTCGATCATCCGCATTTGTTCTTTTCGAAGGATCGAATTCCGCATAATTTTTACCATAATGATTTAAATCAGCACCAATTTTTAGTTTTGGTAGCACTTCATAATTAACACCTATTGCTGCAGTTAATTGAGCAGCATTTCCAACATGCAAATCCTTAATGTATGCCGGAAATTCGCCAATAACATTATTATTATCATCCATCAAAGTAAAGTCCACATCGTCTTGCCATACCCATTCGCCGAATGAAAACATACCATGTACATCCAAACGATTAATTGGACGCCATTCTAACTCCAATTCCATACCCATATGCAGCGCATTTACTCCTGGAATATTAGCCACATAAGTCTTGTCAGCTTGGCGATCATAAATAGTCTTAACCAGTCCTTTATCCTTCCAATTGGTATAATAACCACCCAATTTGGCATTAAACTTACGACTGGTGTAACCATAACCCAAGTCTACAGACAATACTCTTTCATATTTCGCTTTCTTATTAACCTCATTCGTATGGTTCAAAAATGCTGTACTAAAATAAGGTGAACGTGTAAAGTAACCTCCATTCACAAATATATTGTGATTTTCACTTAGGTTATAATTAATCCCAGCCTTTACACTCCATGGCGTAAAACCTAACCACTCTGATTTTTTATCTTCTGGAGCATATTGAAAATAGTCAATACGCTGATATCTTTTTCTTGAAACAGTAGCTGTAACAAAAGCGGAATAATTATTCTGCACATATTCCATTTGACCAAACAAACCACCCCACATTACAACACCGTCATTGTGATAAGCATATTTGTCACCAACCTGCAATGGTGAGTTCAATGGACGATTAATATTTTCATTGTCAATAAAATAATTTCCGCCTAACAGATCAGACACTTCCTTATAATGTTCACCAATATAATAACGACCATCGAATCCGCCAGTCAACTTGACATTACCCATACTATGACTTAAGGTGGATAGTACACCGTACCATTTATGCTGATTCACACTCAAACCTTCAACCACCAATGATTCTCCATTTTCGGCGTTGGCTTCAATTGTACTATCAAAATCCAGATACCCTTCAGTACCTACAACTACGCTACCGGAGCCATCTGTTCGACGTCCCCCGCCTTGCGAAATAGAAGCATATAAGGAAGTTGACAACATCGTTTTATCATTAATATTCCAAAAATGATTTAAAGACATTTGAGGTTTGTGATATTCATTATATCCATATCCCCCCCCATAGATTTGACCATTTCTAAAACCAACATTCGGATTGTATTTAATACCATCTTTATGATCTCTATAATCCTTAATCTTAGATTTCCAACCTCTTTGATTATGCCATTGCGGGGCACCAAAAGCAGTGAAGGATAAACGGTGATTTTCATTTATAACTTTCGACACATTTAAAAAATAGCTATAGGCTTTAAATTCTGCACCATACACAAATCCATCACCAGCAGTGTGGGAACCGGCAATGGTAACTGCCCAATCATTATCAAGCAATCCAGTTGATACATTGAATGCCTGCTTCATAAAACCATCATTACCCATACCTACATAAGCAGATCCTCCCTGTGTTGCTTCTGTACTTTTAGTAATAATGTTTTTGGTTCCTCCAACTGAACTTAGCGCTAAGCGAGATGCTCCAAGTCCACGCTGAACTTGTACAGAATGTGTTACATCAGTTAGACTTGCCCAATTAGACCAGTAGACTTTCCCACTTTCCATGTCATTCACAGGAACACCATTAATTAGCACCCCAATGTTGTTAGAATCAAATCCACGTAGAGTAATACGTGAATCACCATAACCTCCACCACCTTTGGTAGCATAAACCGAGGGCGTAGATTTTAATAACTCCGGAAACTCCTGAGAACCTAATTTTTCCTCAATCAACTGAGGTTTAATGTTAGAAAGTGCAACTGGTGTTTCACGGTCACGGGCAATAGCCGAAACCACCAATACTTCACCAATACCAACAGTATTGGGAACTAACTCAATAACTCCCAAATCTTTTATTTGCTCTTCACTTACAGATACATCTTTCTTTTGATCGATATAACCCAAATAAGAAAATAACAATGTCTTTTCTCCGCTGGGCACATCCATGGAGAAACTACCATCAATTAATGTGATAGTACCCACACTGGTACCTTCAATAACAATAGCTGCACCAATCAGCGGATCTTTGGTGTCACTATCGACCAGCTTACCAGTCACTTTCCCCTGGGCCATTAACCCCGAAGAAATAACGAACAGGAAAAATCCTGCAAAAATGCTAAAAAGCTTGTTTTTCATGATTCTATAATTGAGATTTAAGCATAAATATTCATGATTCAATGGACGACATTGGTACAAAGCCGATATCAATTAAGTTCTCCTTTTTTCAGCGTGAATACTGCTTTCAGTAGTCGCAGGCAAAAGTGATATTTTAGACCGACGAGTCGGTTTAATAAAGCTTAAAAATTTGTTAATTATTTCTAAGAAAAATGGAAATTCTTAATAATTTATTAACATTCTTTCAATATTTTTCAACAACTATACTTACTACACTTATCTACAGCACCATAAAGTCATCAGTTATTGGATTGCTCAGCCGCAACTCCTTTCCAATACATATCAAAGGCCTGATCGAATCCTTCGCGGAAACTTTTCAGGGGCTTGGGCAAGGACAAGAAATAATTGGCTATGGCTCTGGTAAATGCAAAGTCAAAAAAGGCAATCATATCCGTGGAATACGCCTTCATGATTCCCATGTTGACCTTCTGCATAATGTTTTTTCGCGGCCCCTCCAGGGTATCTTCCACAATGCCAAAATGAATCTTAATAAACGGACTGGATTCAAATATACTGATGTAATAAAACTTGGTTGGATTGGAAATGAACCACTTGATAATCTCTCCGAAAATAATTTTGGTGCTTTCGCGGGGCTCTACGCCATCTACATATTTATTGACACATTTCTCTTCAATCTCAAACATGAGTTGCTTATAGATGTCGATGATCAATTGATCTTTTCCGGAAATGTGGTGATACAAAGTACCTTTAGCAATACCAATGCGTTCAATCAATTCATTTACTGACGCCGATAAGCCTTTTTCAACAAACAGCTCCATGGCCCCTTTGTAGATTTCTTCCTTTTTACTCATTATTTTGATTTTCCATTTAAATTATGCCAAAAGTAACATTATTTCACACGCCATTCATCATAAAACTAAAAAAGCGCCATTCCTTTTGATGAATGGCGCCTTGTTAATGGCAAGCTATCTTTTAGCTATTTCTCAACTAAATTTATACACACAAGTATGCTTATAAACCTCACCCGGCCTTAGCACTGCATTGGGAAAGTGCTCCTTATTAGGTGAATCAGGGAATATTTGTGTTTCCAATGCAAGACCCGCCCACTTTTCAATGGGTGCACCCAATTTACCTGTTTCCGATCCATCAAAGTGACTCCCGGTATAAATTTGTATACCCGGCTGGTCGGTATAGACTTCCAGTTTACGACCCGATTCCGGATCAGAAAGAACAGCAGCCAAACGAATCATGCCATCATACCCGTCAATCACAAAGTTATGATCAATGCCATCCACTAATTTAACCTGATCATCAGCAGCAGCCAAAGCCGCCCCAATGGTTTTAGCTTCTGTAAAATCCATGGCCGTTCCGGAAACCGGCAGGACCTGACCTGTTACGGTACCAATTTCAGCGGAGATCGGTGTATATAAAGCGGCATTAATTTGTAATTCGTGATTTTCCACCGTTCCGGTACCAGCCCCTTTCAAATTAAAATAAGCATGACTGGTGAGGTTGATGACGGTTGCTTCTGTCGTTTCAGCGGCATATTCAATCACGAATTCATTGTTTTTGGTGAGACCATAAACCACTTTAACAGTCAATTCACCTGGGTACTTTTGATCGCCATCCCCACTCACCAATGATAACTGATATGCCTGCTCGAATTTATCAAGTGAAATGGGTTCCACCTCCCAAATGCGGCTATTAAAACCATCCGTTCCACCATGCAAGTGATTGTTGCCGTTATTACAATCCAATTGATAGCTTGTGCCGTCAATTTGAAATTGACCATTTACAATCCGATTGGCATACCGGCCACACAGTGCTCCGAAATAACCATCCCCTGCTAAGGCTCCTTCAACCGTATCGTAACCGATTACCACATCCACCTTTTTACCGGCAGCATCCGGTACCTTAATGGAAGTAATCTGGCCTCCCCGGGCTATAAATGTCACTTCTACCTGATTGTTATTTTTAAGTGTAAACACATCTGAAGCTATTGTCATAATTTTAGTTTTTGAAAAGCCCCTTTTTTTTTAGAAAAACAGGACTCTTGGATTTATCATTAAGCAATCTTCTTTCTGATTTTTGCACCTTTCAACGCAAAGAAGATAATGTAAGCATAAAACAAAAAGAAAAACAAATAGGCTGAACCATTATCGCTAATGCCGGTTTTAACATCCGTAGTACCCTCAACAAACTTACCCATGATCCACATCCACATACCCGTGAATACAACCCCGGTACAGATGATGCCAGAACCTAATTTAGCGGCACTTGCAGGGATGTCTTTCATGGAAAGATCAAATAAGACAGACCACATAATGGATAAGAATAAACCTTGGGCAATAAGAGGCCAAATCGAAAAAGCAGATCCTTTGGTCAGGAAAAAGACAGCGAGCAAAGTCACACAAATTAAAGAATTCACCAAAAGAACCTTGGAGGCTTCGTATTTCTTTAGGATACCAGCTCCCAGCAAACGTCCAATGAAAAAGCCAGCCGGATAAAAGCCTAAGATGGTAGTGGCATAGGTGACATCATAACCAGCTACGTTAAACTCCACATATTTCAGAAAATAGTTACCAACACCTACTTCCAGTCCCATATACATGCCAATGGCAACAAAACCAAGGATTAAGTGCGGATAACTCCAGGCGCTGCGTCCTGCATTTTCATCTGCAGCATCCTCCTCGCCTTCAATGGCCGGCAGATTCATGAACACCAACAATACAGCTGTCACAATGGAGATACCTGCCAATACAATGAACATGAGTTTGGCCATATCTTCGTAAACAATTATTTCACCATTGTTCGACTCAATGATAAAACGGCCTACTATAGGAGCCAATACAGCAGCACTTGAATTAATGGCCATGGCCAAGGTTAATCGGGATGCCGATGTTTCAGGCGTTCCCAGCGCTATCACATAAGGATTAGCAGCGACTTGCAAGATCACAACACCAATAGCTGTAACAAACAAGCCAGCCAGAACCATGTTATATCCAACTCCCAAAGCCGGAATAAAAATTAAACAACCGATGCCTGTAATAACAGAACCAATGATGACACTCATTTTATAGCCTATCCTCTTAACCACTCCGCCAACGGGTATGGAGATTATGTAAGCACTGAAAAAAGCAGCACTCACCAATTGAGATTGACTTGGCGTGATATCGAACTGCTTCTCCATAAACGGTACCAAAATATTATTGATCCAGGTTACAAATCCCAATAGAAAGAGTAAAAAGGACATAATTGAAAAAGGAACCGTGTAGTTCGCTTTGGAATTTCCCATTTTTTTTAGATTTTTTTACTGATGGTGTGTAAGGAAAATGAAGGGTGTGCACAAAATATGTGTGGTGTGTTGATGGTCATTTAAGCACACCCTTCTATTGAATGTTTAGAGTTCTACTTTTATGGCTCCTTTGGCACGGATAAATAACTTATGACAGTTACCTTCACCAAATACATGCTCTAAAGTAGTGATGTACTGATCCAATAGGTCATTGGGAACAAAGGCCTGAATCGTACCGGCAAATCCACCCCCGTGCACCCGCCAGGCGCCTTTACCTCTAAGCACCAGCTCACTCAATGCCAAACCAAGAGAAACACCTTGCTCAGCCATTTTGCTGTCGAAGTTTTCTTGTGTTTGGGCATAAATATTTTGATTATACATGTATGAACTATAACCCGACTCAATCACCAAACCTAAAAACTTCTGGAAGTCATTTGCTTCCAAAGCCTCTACCTCGTCAACAACACGTGCATTGTCTGCCTGAAAGTGAATGGAACGCAGAATGGCCCGATCACCTACTTTTTCACGAATGTTTGGAATGGAATCCACCACCTGCTTCATGGAAAGCGGGCGAAGTACTTCGTGCCCCAACTCTTTCGCCACAGACTTCATCTCACCTGGTAGCAAGGCATATTCACTATCCAAATTGGCATGACTACCACCTGTATTGGTAATAACCAAGGAATAACCTGTATCCGCAAAGTCAAAATCCAAGGCTTTCACAATAGGCTTGGTTGGATCTTCAAAATCGATGGTGATGAAACCACCAACCGAACAAGCAGTTTGATCCATTAAACCACAAGGCTTACCAAAGTAATTGTTTTCGGCCCATTGACCGATCTTGGCATTTTCCACCGGATCTAACTTTCCATCATTGAATAAATGGCTGATAATGGCACCAATCAACACTTCAAAGGAAGCCGATGAGCTCAAACCAGATCCCTCAGGCACACGCCCTTCAATCACTGCATCAAAACCACCAATGTTATAACCCAGCTCTTTTAAGCGGGCATTGATCCCTTTTACCAATGAAGTGGATGTAGAAAATTTAGATGCATCAATGACCAGGTCTGACAAATCAGCTTCAAACTGCGGATAACCCACTGATTTAATACGTACGACGTTAGTGCCATTAGGAGCCGCCACGGCAATATTATCCAGGTTAACAGCGCCGGCTAAGACGCGGCCATATTGATGATCGGTATGATTACCCCCTACTTCGGTACGCCCCGGCGCACTAAACAACGCTACCTCCTCGGCACCAAAAGTGGCTTTAAAATCTTCCAATTGAGCGATGTAACGCTCAGCCTGAGCTTTTAATACAGCTGAATCGTTTCCATACAACTCCAGAAACAATGGATTTTGACCATTGCCAATTTTTTCGACTAATTCATTAATTTTTGACATAACGAGTGATATTAAGAGTTATTACTTACGGGTTTTATAGTGTACTTTAGGCAGATCTCTTAAACGCTGAGCAGCCTGCTCTGCCGTAATATCGCGTTGTGGATTCGCCATCATCTCATACCCTACCATGAACTTTTTAACGGTTGCCGATCGCAACAATGGCGGATAAAAATGCATGTGCAGATGCCATTCGGGATGATCCTCACCATCGGTTGGTGCCTGATGGATACCGGCCGAATACGGAAACGAAACTTCAAACAAATTATCGTACAGCACCGTTAATTTTTTATAAACGTCTGCCATAGCCAATCGCTCATCATCGGTTAACTGAAGTAAGTTCTGAACCGGACGCTTGCTCACAATCATCGTTTCAAAGGGCCAGGTAGCCCAAAAAGGCACCAAGGCTACGAAATGATCATTCTCTACCAGAATTCGTTCCTGAGCCACCAATTCTTCTTCCAGATAATCCGCTAAAAGCGTTCGTCCATTAGTCTGAAAATAATCCTTTTGCATCCTGGCTTCTTTGGCCGGTTCTCCCGGTACAGAGTGTTGTCCCCAAATCTGACCATGCGGATGCGGATTACTACAGCCCATGATATCACCTTTATTCTCAAAAATTTGAACATGATTAATATAATCCAGCGCTCCTATGGACGCGTATTCCGAACACCACAAATCCACTACCTTTTTGATGTCATCTACTTCCATTTCAGGAATGGTCAGATCGTGACGCGGAGAAAAACAGATAACCTTGCAGAAACCGCGCTCACTCTCTGCTCTGAACAAGCTCTTTTTCTCATATTTTCCCTCTGGAATATCCGGTACCAAAGCACTGAAATCGTTTTGAAATACAAATACATCATTGTAGTCCGGATTATCAATTCCACCAGCACGTTCATTACCGGGACACAAATAGCAATTGGGATCATGCTGAGGACGCTCCTCCGTTGCATGTTTTTCCACCTTCCCCTGCCAGGGACGTTTCGTCCGGTGGGGAGAAACCAACACCCAGTCACCAGTCAACGGATTATACCGTCGATGCGAATGTTCTGTAAATTCAAATTTATCCATCTCTTATCTTAATTTGTGATCCTCATTTCATGACTAAAACGATCGCTTGAATATGGGATCGTTATACCCCTCTTCTTCTTCTTCCTCATTGAACTTGTAATAGAAGGCTCCCTTTCTGGATTCCGACATATCCTTTTCCGCTTGCCGCTCTAACACTTTAAGCGACAATACCTTTTTCCGAAAATTACCCGGATCGAATTGCTTCTGAAAAATCTCGTTATATAGATTTCTTAAATTCGTAATGGTAAATTTCTCCGGCAGCAACTGGCGTCCAATAAGATCATACCGCGATTTGAGTCGCAGTTTGTCCAGGGCGCGGGCCACCATCTCATCGTGGTCAAATATCAAAGCCGGTAACTCAGCGATATTAATCCATTGCGCTCCAAATTCCTGAATCAGTTGATTACTATATTTCTCCACTTTGATGAGTGCATAAAACGAAACAGTGACCACATTGCCCCCCGGGTCACGACCGGGCTTGGAAAATGTTTGCACCTGTTCCATGAATACATCCTGCAAACCTGTTAGATTCACCAGCACCCGGCGAGCTGCATCTTCGGCCGACTCCTCCTCTTTTACCCAACCCCCTATCAAAGACCACTGTCCTTTGGCTGGCTCAATGGCTCTTTTGAAAACCAATAACTTGAGCTGCTCCTGCTCATAGCCAAAAATGACACAGTCCACTGCTACATGCCGCTTATAACTATGATATTTTTCGTACTGCATAGAATTCTTCAGTTTGTAATACAATTATAAAGGTAATTTTTACTTTTATAAAATATTTACCCCTTTAAAAAAGTATTATTTACTTTTAAGGAATACTATTCCCTATTAATTAGAACCTTAGGTCTTTATCAATACCCTTTCTTCATAACAAAACATTGGATGCTAAAAACCCTTCCAAGCCATGCTTGAAAGGGTTCCAACTCCTATTGCATTGTATACCACTAGTAATGTGCAAAATAACTTACTAGTCATTTAGTTCCTCTATTGGTATTATATGGTTTCCTATTTCTCCAACTCTTTTAATACCAAAGCACTCGCTCCTACAATAGCTGCATCTCCGGCATTTAGATTGGATGGCATGATTTTAATCTTATTCTTAAAAATTGGCAACAAGTGATTTTCAAACGCTCTTCGCGTCGGATCTAATATTAAGCTTCCGGCGGCCAATGGCCCCCCAAACAAGAAAATCGCCTCCGGACTGTTATGATGAACGGTATCAGCCAGGCCTTGCCCCAAATACCCACCGGTAATCTCAAATACTTCATTGGCCAGTTTATCACCAGCAACAGCCGCATCGTAAATCATCTTCGAATTCAACTCATTGAACGAATGATTGGCCAGCGGACTCGCTGTATCATTGGTCTGCGCCAACAATTCGAAAGCCGTCCGTTTCATACCGGGAGCGGAACAATAAGCTTCCAAATGGCCTTTTGCACCACATCCACACAAACGTCCACCAGGGATCAACGTGGTGTGCCCGCATTCACCGGCAAATCCGTCATGGCCATACACCAGGTCACCATTCACCACCAGACCACTACCTACACCCGTTCCCAGGGTGTACATGGCAAAGTTTTTCATTCCTTTTGCACCCCCATACATCATTTCCCCAATGGCTGCTGCATTGGCATCATTGGTTAAAGCAATGGCTTTGATATCCTCAAAACGTGCTTTTAACAAATCAACAAATGGCACCACACCTTTGAATGACAAGTTTGGCGCATGCTCAATGGTGCCTTTATAATAATTACCATTGGGAGCACCAATACCAACACCCAAAATCTCCAGATCCTCATTTAACAACTTCGCATTGGTAATCAAATTTTTAATGGAGGCGGCCAACTCATCGATATACAGATTAATGTCTCCATGGATGGGTGTTGCAATATTATCTTTGGTTAAAACATGGCCCATATCATCTACAACGCCAATGGCTGTATTGGTTCCACCAATATCCACGCCAACTGATACTTTTTTCATCTGTTCAAATTTATTTTTACTGGTAAGTCGAAACAGCCCCATTTACTTATTCTATAAATACTAAAAATCAAGAATTGTAAGTAATGGTCCGTTTCATTAAATTTCAATATTTGAATTCAAAAGGTATTTTCACCAAACACACCTTCCGAAAGCATTCTATTTCATTTTGTGTCATTCAAAAATATCGAATTGTTTCAATAATTCCTACTCAACTAATAAATCCTAACAAATGGAAAGATTTTTGGGCATAAAAAAAAGATCCCGAATCATCGGGATCTTTCATTATCTATTCTTTTATCCACTCCAAGAGTAGAAAAAAATATTGTATCAATACATTAACCTTTTTGCAATACTTTAGATCCAACTAAGGCGTAATACAAAATATACAGCTCACCGGCAATAACGATTGTCCAGGTCCACGCCCAGTTACCACCCAAGGCATCAGCCATCATACCTTGCATAAGTGGCATAATGGCACCACCAATTACACCAATCATTAGTGCACCAGATGCTTTTGACGTATATTTACCCAAATCAGCAATGGCTAAAGAGAAAATACCTGACCACATAATTGAGTGAAGGAGTCCGATACCAACCAGGAACCAAGGGTTCTTCGTAATCATGGAAACAAGCACCAATACCGTTGCACCCACAGAGGTAACCACCAACTGCGTCTTGGCTGAAACGCGGCTTAGAGTACTACCTACTAAACGGCCAACTAACATTCCACCCCAGTATAACATAGCCAATTTGGAAGCAGCCTCGGCAAAAGAGCCACCCAACCAATCGGCATACATATTGATATTAGCACCAATACACACTTCTACTCCTACATAAAAGAATATCGCTACAACACCTAATTTTAAATGTGTAAAAGACCAAATGCTCTTCTCTAATTTCTGTCCACCTTCATTGGTTGTTCCTTCAATATTTGGAAGCGACAAGCGACTGACAATAGCAATAACAACAGCTATAGTAACGGCTAACAAAATAAATGGTAGAATAACCTGATCAATTTTAATATCTGCAATAGCTGCACCTCCAAATACGATACCTGCTACAAAATAAGGAGCTAGGGTTGTACCAATAGAATTGGATGAACCGCCAATAGTGATTCGCTGAATAGAACTAGTACCTTTTACATTACAAGCAGCCAGATAAGGATTGATTACTACTTGCATTATTGTAGCCGCAGCTCCAACCACAAATGAACCAATAAGGAAAACGAAAAATCCAACAGGAACACCAGCGATACTAGCCGCATTTTCCATTGATCCCACGTAGGCTGATCCGGAACTTATTAATAATCCAAAAACCATCAAAATCAAGGCGCGTACTAAAGTCTTTTTATATCCGTAATGATCCACCCACTTAGAGCCGGTACCTCCCATGATAGGATAAGCTAAAAACCAGGTAAACGTTACCATGATGGATAAAGTGTTTTTAATTGCCCCTGCATTTTCAAGAAATGCGGATTTTAAGGGATTTTGAAATTGTTGAAAAACAACCGTCAGAAATCCTACGATGAAGAATAGAAACACCATCGTAAGAAATGGTCCTAAATAACTCTTTTGCTCACTCATTGATAATAGTTGTATAATAGTTAAATAATAATCGTTGCTGCCAGCCACTATTTAATCTGTAGCCCAATATTTTCAAAAATCTGATATATATGATCGGCCAATAGTTAAAATTTCACAAACAGAGCGGCTCAAAAGTAACAACTTTTTCGATTTCCTAACCCGTTGAAGCTAAAAAATAACCTTTCAAAATAAGCAAGAACAGACTTTAAACTTGAGAATATACTCAATTACAAGGAAAAGAAATACACTAAATATACATAACCTTTCTTTTCACAGACTATTATGCCCTCAAAATCAATAAAAAAGGATATTAGTACTTCACACTTGCACACTTACAATGGCTTTCGGACGTACTGAAACAAAAACAGCTCACCAATTAAGTTGAGCTGTTTCCTGTGCAACAAATAAACATTATTACTTTTCTACTTTCACATCATATTTGACCTCACGCCCATACACATCTAGGCCTTCAAATTTAATGGTATAGGGTGGAATTAAGGGCATGCCAAGTGACTCCAGGTTGAAACTGGTTATGCCGCGATACATGGCATATTTCTCATCCTCATAGTCTTTGTGATGAAAAACCAATCGAACCTGATCCTCTTCCACTGGTTGGTTATCGGGATCGTAAGACACATTGAATAAATGCGTTTTGTCTTTCCCCAAAAAGGAAAACTCCACGTTTAAGTAGGACCCAGCTACCCAAGGTTGATTGAAAGTAACTCCAGCTACCCCTAAAGTATCCCGATTCACTTCATTGAGTTCGATAATGTCCTTTACCGGCACTTTACTAATTGACCGCAGTTCAATAACATAATCATAAGGCAACCCTTCATCCATTTTCTGAAGGACAATAAAAGAAGCTAAAACACGGTCTCCTTCTTCAAATTCATAATCAGTCAATAGCTTGGTGGTGTATAATTTATCACCCGCATCAGATGTAAACAGATACCCGTCTCCCAATTTCGATTGCATACAAAGTTGCAGATACTGCTGCTCTACCGGCTCCAAATCATCTTTCATACAGGCCGCCGAAATAAGGCCAACCAACACACAAATCAATAAAATCTTTCCTTTCATATTGTTTCAAATTTTAGAGTAGATGCCGGTTCCTTTTAATGGTTGCGTGCGATGACAAAAAAAAAGGCCATTCAATGAATGGCCTTTTTATTATAATAAAAATGAATTTAGTCTTGATTAATATAAGTAACTTCCAACTCCATAAGCACACTAAAATAACCACCATACCCATTAATGGTGGAGGGCAATATAATTTTACATTTACCACCTAAACGCATATACTGTACAGCTTCATTCACACCAACCGGAATACCACCTAACTGACGTTGAAGATCTGATGTGGAATAAACCAAAGGCTTGGTGGTGAATACTACCGGAGAAACAGAATATTCGTTTGACTCACGCAAAATAGCATCAGTAATAGTGTCATTGCCAACTACCTGATAGGCTGAATAGCGGTAACCCACACTTTTATTTGCGCCAATTAAATCCCCTGTACCTTGCTTTGTATGAAACAACATCATACCAGATTCAAATCGATGATCCACCGTATCAATTGCTTGTGCGGTCATTACTTCTAACCGTGTGCTGTCATTGATTGGTTGCCCTTTATCATCTAAATTTACCAGCTCATCATAATACCTTACTAATAATTCATTCTCTTCATCCAAATACTCCTGGGGGCTTTTGTATTCCGTTTTTTTACAACTGGCGATAGAGATCAGTAATGCACCCAGTGCGATGATAAATAAAGAAGCGTTCCTTTTGATATTTCGTATTGTTTTGTTCATTTTATCTTATTTTGAATCGTACTACCAGAAGGCAGCACACAAAGAAAACTATTTTTAATTAATCTTCAAATCGAAATTTGAGGGCAAATCTACTCATCGGCGGACGCTTTCACGTCAACCACTTCTACTTCATAGTATAAAATGGATCGGGCAGGAATTTTCTCGCTGTCACCAATTAATCCATGTGCCAGGTGTGGTGGCATCATAAACTGCGCTTTATCACCCAGTCCCATCAAGAGGATGCCTTCCTCCAGGCCAGACTCTACGCCACCCTGTCCTACCATAAAAGTTTTAGGGCCAGAGATACGAGAACTATAACAAATAGTACTATCCAATAGCTGAATTTCATATTGAATGGTCACCACTTGATCTTTCCTTACTTTTTGCGGATTTTGAGGTTCATCCAGATGATACCACAACCCCGTTTTTGTCCTAATCATGGTTTGATGGCGGGCCTGTAAGTAGGTCTTAATGACTGTTTCATCTTTATTGACCAAAGTGCGATTAACCCGCAATAACTCTTCTTTACTTATTGCAGGCTGGTTTTTACGCGATTTCGTTTGGCCACAACTACTCATTAATAAAAGGCTGACACTCCATGCAACCATCACCAAACGACTTGTGGGTACTTTCATCCTCATGTTATTTTTCACAGATCCGTTCTAAATTCTTTCAATTTCGATTGAAAGCGCTCCACTGCCTTACTCAATGATAAGCGGGATTCACCACCGGCAGCATTTAAATGCCCTCCGCCTTTAAAATATTTCTCGCTGAATTTATTCACCGGAAAGTCACCTCGCGAACGAAACGAAATTTTCACCAGATCATCCTTCTCGGTAAACAGTGCGGACACATCTACCCCTTCAATCCATAAAGCCTGATTTACAAAACCTTCCGTATCCCCAGGCTTAAAATTAAACTGCTGTAACTCCTCATTACTTAAATAGATGTAGGCTGCTTTCAACTCGGGCATCAGCACCATCTTCTCTCCCAGGGCATGCCCTAACAAACGCATGCGATCAAAGGAATTATTGTGAAAAATCAGGTGGTGAATACGATCCTTATCAATGCCCATGCGCAATAATTCAGCCACCGTTAAATACGTCTCCGGACGGCCTGAATTGTAATTCAATGATCCGGTATCGGTCATGATGCCGGAATAGATGCATTCAGCGGCTTCCCGGGTGATATGACTTGAGAAACCGGCCGCATCCAATACATTATATAATAACTCGCAGGTGGAAGACGCTTCAGGCACGCTAATCTGAACCTGAGCCGTCTCTGCTTCCGGATAGGGATGATGGTCAATCATAATACGTGGCGTATCCACCCCATCAAAAATATGCTGCATGTTTTTCATCCGCGACAAGGCATTGAAATCAACTAAAATAGCCAAATCGGCGTCACCCACTAACTGTTTGGCTTTTTTACGGTTTCGTTCAAATACCACGACTTGATCGGCGCCATGCATCCACATCAGAAAATCGGGAAAGGCATTGGGCGAAATCACCACCGCATCTTTCTGCATGTTGGTAAGCACATTGCATAAGGCCAGAGCAGCCCCTAAAGCATCCCCATCCGGATTATTATGTGGAACAATTACCACTCTTTGCGCGTTGTGTACGTATGTTTTAAATGAATTAATTGCTGTTTTATCGTTTATCACGCTTATTTCGTTTTTGATTAACAGCAAAGATAGTTAAAAAAGAGGTTTTCATTTTTTAGGTTTATAAAAAATAATTATTTTAACCACATAATCTAAAATTCTAAGACTTATGGCAGGAATAAAAACACTTACTATGATTAAGCCAGGAGCCGTTCATAAGAGACACATCGGCGCAATTTTTAACATGATTGAAGGCGATGGCTTTAGAATTTCAGCCATCAAATCGGTGAAAATGACTGAAGAAGAAGCTGAAGAGTTTTATGCAGAGCACAATGGCAAACCGTTTTTCCCCGAGTTAGTACATTTTATGTCGTCAGGACCGATTGTAGCCGCCATTCTTTTAAAAGAAAATGCCGTGGAAGATTTTCGTAAATTAATTGGCAGCACCGACCCTTTGCAAGCGAAAGATGGGACCATTCGTAAATTATTTGCCGAAAGTTTGTCGCACAATGCCATACACGGCTCCGACAGCGATGAAAGTGCTGAACGGGAATGCAGCTTTTTCTTCAGTAAGAAAGAATATTTAGAGAAACATCCTTAATTACAAGGACAAAGTAGAAAGTGTAAAAGACAATAAACTGATTTTCTATAGTTAACTGACCGTTGCATATATGCAGCGGTTTTTTTTACCTGAAAACAATGTCCTTCACAATGTCTTCGCCTAAGGCCGCATTCAAATTAATGATAATTTTATCTTTCCACATCATCAATTCATTGCGCAGTACGCTAGAAGTCAATTCCACAAACAACACCCCATTTTTAATAAATATGTGACGGGTCGCTTTAGCTACTGATTCGCCCAATACCTTCCCCCAATAGTGAACCGCCCGATTTTCAAGTAATCCCCGATTCAGACGCTGTTTTTTCAGAAGCTCCTTGAGCACATCACCAATGGCTTGTGTATCTTTTTTCCGCATGACTAAATCTTTTTAAATTACTCTGTTACTTTAACTTCACCGGCACACACCTGAAAAATACGAAACGGCTTACCCGTTGTACTCAAGATATTCATTAAATACTCTTTTTTAGTATCGGTGATAAAGATCTGATTGAATTTATCCTCGGCTACTAATTGTAGCAACTGACTGCTGCGCCGGGTATCCAGCTTATCAAAAATATCGTCCAGCAGTAATATCGGTTTTAAGCCATTATGCCGTTTAATGAATTCATACTGAGCCAGCTTCAAGGCAATTAAAAAGGTTTTTTTCTGGCCTTGAGAAGCCGTCTTTTTTATGGAATAACCACTCAACAATAATTCCAGGTCATCCTTATGAATGCCTTTGGTAGTATAACCCAAGGCTAAATCCTTGGCACGCACTTCCATTAACTGATCTTTTAAAGATCCATCCTGCAAATGGGACTTATACTGTAGTGCAATTTCTTCCTTGCCTTCGGAGATATACGCGTAATAATCCTGAAAAACAGGCACCAACTCATTGATAAACTCCACCCGTTTGGTATAAATGCGTTGAGCCAGTTGATCCAGCTGATCATCCCACAATTCCAACATGGAATAATCACGGCTACTCCGCTCCTTCAAATTCTTCAACGTTACATTGCGCTGCAACAAAGCCCGGTTATACCGCAATAAATCATCCAGGTAACTCCGGTCGTATTGCGATATAACTCCATCAATGTACTTCCGACGTTGCTCGCTCCCGTCGTTAATCAACTGTTCATCAGCTGGTGATATCATCACTAATGGCAATAAACCAATGTGATCGGCTAATTTGGGATACTCCTTCTTATTGCGCTTAAACTGTTTCTTTTGTGACCGTTTCAACCCACAATAAATGTGTTCCTGATCGGCCATTCGGTCATAAACCCCTTGAATCACAAAAAAATCCTGCTCATGATTCACATTCTGACTATCAATGGGATTAAAATAACTCTTGCAAAAGGATAGGTAATATAAAGCATCCAACACGTTGGTTTTACCTGCACCATTCTCACCTACAAAACAATTGATGCCTGGCAGGAAATCCAGCTCTGTTTGCAGAATGTTTTTAAAATTGATGAGATGAAGATGCTTCAAATACATATACCTTGTTTTTTTGACAAAAGTAGTCAACACATCGGGACTGAAAATAAAATCGGGGCAAATATTTTTTAGAGCAATCCTTTTGTTATTTTTGTCTGCACAGTCCAAAAAACATGTACTGTATTTTTATTTTTTGTTAAAACAATTACATTTGCGTTTCGAATAAAATTTAGAAGAATATGTCAAAGCAAAAAGAGATTCATAAAGAAGATAGTTTCGAGAATGTAGAAAATGCGCTAAGTAGAAGTGAGCAATTCATCGAAGATAACCAGAACCGTTTGATGATGGGTTTGTTAGTGGTGGTTGTTTTGGTAGCTGGTTACTGGGGAACAAAAAAGTTTTATTTCCAACCCATGGAAAAGAATGCCCAGGAGCAAGTTTTCTATGCTCAACAGTATTTTGAAAAAGATAGTTTTAAACTGGCTTTAAATGGTGACGGCATGAATCTTGGTTTTGCCGATATTATTGACGAGTTCGGATCGACCAGTGTGGGTGAATTATCAAAATACTATGCCGGTATTTGTAATTTACAATTGGGTAACTTCCAGGAAGCTGCTGATTATTTGAGTTCGTTCTCAACCAGTGAAGAGATGATCGCTGCGACTGCTGCAGGTGCCTTGGGTGATGCTTATAGTGAATTGGGCCAAAACGACAACGCCATCAGTCAGTATAAGAAAGCCACTGCTTTTGATAACGAGTTGACAACACCTGTTTACCTGATGAAGTTAGGCTTGATGTATGAAACTGCCGGTAATCAAGAAGCAGCTGTTAAAGCCTACACAGCCATTAAAGAACAGTATCAAAACAGTACGGAAGCCCGTCAGATTGATAAATACCTGACCAGAGCAAAACTGCAATTGAATAAATAATCAGTTTATATAAGATATAATGAGAGGTTGCCTTGTAAGATTGGGCAACCTCTTTTATTTTTGCAAAAAACGAACGTTATGGCAACAAGTCTTAAAAATTTATCGGATTACAATATAGCAGATGTGCCTTCTGCCGTGGACATGAAATTTGGGATTGTGGTTTCGGAATGGAATACAGAAATCACTGAAGCCCTTTATGAAGGCGCTTACAATACCTTGATCAAGCATGGTGCCAAGGCAGACAACATTGTTAAAAAGTATGTCCCTGGTAGCTTTGAGTTAACAGCCGGCGCCAGGTATCTGGCTCAAATGACCGATGTGGATGCCGTGATTACTTTGGGATGCGTGATTCAAGGGGACACGCCGCACTTCGATTTTGTGTGCCAAGGCGTGACGCAGGGAATCACCCATTTAAATTTACAATATAATATCCCTTTTATCTTTGGATTGTTAACTACACTTAACATGCAGCAAGCCAAAGATCGGGCAGGTGGAAAGCATGGTAATAAAGGCGACGAAGGTGCTGTAACCGCCATTAAAATGGTGGCCCTGGCTTGGTCGTTGAAAAAATAGTGCTATATTTGCAGCACTGTTGGGGAGATACCAAAGTGGCCAACTGGGGCGGACTGTAACTCCGCTGTCTTACGACTTCGTAGGTTCGAATCCTGCTCTCCCCACACTTCAAATAATAAGGATTATTTGACTTAAATTATGAAAACCATGCGGGAGTAGCTCAGTTGATAGAGCATCAGCCTTCCAAGCTGAGGGTCGCGAGTTTGAGCCTCGTCTCCCGCTCATTGAAAACCATCCAATTGATTTTGGATGGTTTTTTTCATTTATAAACCTGCAAAGATCCATCATACCACTGCAATAATTGGATATTTTACTGCACAGGCCGCTCATTATACTGTAATGATTGCTCCTGAAAGTGCAAAGACCGGTCAGCTCACTGCAAAAGGATAGGCAGCTGCCTGCAAAGGGGCCTCCCCTTATTGCAAAGACGACAGATGTGCCTGCAAAGACCTACACGTTTGCAGCAAGTCCCCCAATTCACTCATAATCCCGAAAAAAGCCCTGCAATCTTATGGCTGAAAGATTGCAGGGCGCATATAACCAATTACATGTTTTTACCGATTGTGATCGGGTAGTTCAAATACTATCAAACGCATTTGCTCACCCTCTATCACTGCGATAAACCACCGGAAACAGACTCAATGAACCGGTGTGACAACTACCTACGTTTAGGAAACTTTCTTCAGGTGCATCAAAGATACCCCTTGCTTATTCTTTAAATAGCGGGCACACTGCACCACCTGATTATATCCCAAGAGCGTTCCCAGGATAAAATCCTCCTCCGGAGTGAGTTCATTCAATTTTTTATGACAAAAACAACGAATCACCTCAACGCACTCGGCAGCACCAAAAAAGATATTGACCTTTTCACTGGTCACTGGCTGCACGAGGTAATGAATCGTGTTGGACTCAAGCTTTCGGATCGCGGATTCCACATCTGCAGCCTGCATGGTATGTAAAATAAGGTTCCGTAATCCCTTTTTATATTCATAAACATGGTGATAAAATACTTTCATGCCCGTTTTACTAGTATGTATTCCTTGTTCTAATCAAACAAAAATGGTTAAGTGCCAAGTTTCATGATGCTAATCCAGGTGGGAACGCATACTCTTTAGCCAGGCTGAAATGCGCTCTTGCGTTTGGTCGCTCTCATTGTCCTCATCCAATGGCAAACCCACAAATTGTGCTTCAATGACAGCTGTAGAAGCCTCAAACAGGTAATTTTCCACCGAAACCTTGCCAATCACTTCGCAGCCCTTGTCTGCTATGGCATGATAGATGGCTCCCATCCCATCCACAAACGTATCCCCGTACGATTCAGCATCGCCGAAACCAAATAATGCTACCTTTTTACCCTGCAAATTGGCCGCTTTCAAATCAGAAATAAATCCTTCCCAATCATCCTGAAGATCACCGAGCCCCCATGTGCTGGTACCTAAAAACAGGCATTCATAGGCTTCCAGATCTTCAACCGTTGCATTTTCAACATTCAATATCGCGGCCTGATTATCCAGGTAACGATTGATCGATTCCGCCACCGCTTGTGTATTGCCCGTGGTGCTTCCGTAAAATATAGCTGTTTTCTTCATGGTAGTTTGTAATAATTAACAGACACAAAAGTAGCCGGACTTTGATCACCGGTCAATCGCGTGAAATGGGGATTTATGAAATACATCTGATAAGACTTTGCTTTTCCGCTCCGCTCATTAGTTTCTATAAAACAAAGTCTTATCCCAAAATAATCCCAATTTATGGGTACTGATTTATGATGAATAACGCTGTATGATCTCCTATTTCTTAATTGATACCCATTGGGATGCCTATTTCACGCGTAGACAGAAAAAAACTAGCCCCTAAATGAGCGCTTTCCCCCGACAACAATACCTGAATTTCTTCCAGCTCTTTCCGATTTAGTTGCATGGAGGCATTCCGATGACCAATGGGCACAATGATCTTGCGTCTGGAGTGAAGGCGGGCGTTAACCTGTTCGTAATACGCACCATCCAACCTTAAAAAACAGGAGCTAAAATGCTTATATTCTTTTTCATCAAATGAAAAAAGAAAATTTTGAAACTCTACATGGATCTTATCACAACCCGGACAAATAAAGACACATCCGTTAGCTGTTTGGTTGATGACTTTTTGCTTCATGAAATTATATTTTTCACAAAGGTCACAATTTGAGCCATGTGCATCAATCACTAATTGTGGGGAAACTGCTATTTCGAGGGTGGTTTTGATCCCGGACAAGACTTATTAGAGCAGCTACTCGATAATCCTTTCTACTAGTACCTTTCCACTTTTTCCTTAATCCCCTTTTTACCTACAACAGAAAATGCCGGTCCAGATACTCCTGAAATTTCTCTTTGTAGTGATCACTCACCGGAATGATGGTTTTATCATCAAAAATGATACGCAAGCGTTCCACCGTAGTAATGCGATTCAAATTAACAATATAAGAGCGGTGCACACGCATGAATTGATGACCGGGTAAGGCTGCTTCCATTTTTTTCATGCTCTGCAGCGTCATCACCGGCTTTTGATGAACCAGATGTACCCGCACATATTCGCGCATGCTTTCAATGTAGGTGATGTCATGCAGGTTAAGGCGTACAATTTTATAGTCTGTTTTGATAAAAAGGAAATCATCCGTGCTTTCCAACCGCGATTCAACGGCTTCAGTGATGCCCAACCGTTCCCGGGCTTTAGTGACCGCCTTCAGAAAGTCGGAATAACCAATGGGTTTAAGCAGATAATCCACGGCATCTACCTTAAATCCTTCCAGGGCATATTCGCTGTATGCTGTTGTAAAAATCACTTTAGGCGACCTTTGCAGCGACTTCACAAAATCCATCCCATTCAAATCCGGCATGTTGATGTCCACAAACATCAGGTCCACCGCGTGATTTTGCAGATATTCATAAGCATCCAGGGCATTGTCAAATTGGGCCTTCAGCACCAGAAAAGGTGTTTTACTGATGTACGTACTCATCTGCCTTAACGCTAAGGGTTCATCATCAATGGCTATACAAGAGATCATAGTGGAAATTTTAGCGTTACAGAAAAATAATCCTTTTCATCCTCAATGTCTAACTGATACCCGGAACCATATAACAAATCGAGCCGTCTGCGGGTATTCTCAATGCCTATCCCCGAAGTTAAGGGATCCGAAACCGGTTCGCGATCGGTTTTGCTGTTACGAATGTAAAAACAGACCTGGTTTTCGGAAACAGACAAGGACACATCAATGTAAGAAGGGTGCCGATAACTAATGCCGTGCTTGAACGCATTCTCCAACAAAGAGGTAAACAACAAAGGCGGAATCTGCTTATCCGGCAGGTCAGCTGGTAAATCAAGCGTAATTTTCACTTTATCAGAATACCGCAAACTCATCAATTCAATGTAGCTCCGGATAAATTGCACCTCCTTTGCAAGGGAATTTCCTGCAGTATTTGAATCATATAATAAATGGCGCATCAATTGAGACAAGCGAATAATAGCCTCCTTAGCCTCATGGGTATCAATATCGATCAGCGCATGAATATTATTGAGGGTATTCATAAAAAAATGCGGATTCACCTGATGGCGCAAAAAAGAGAGCTGATTATCCACATTCTCTTTCTCCAGCCGAATCCTGTCCTGTTCGGATTCGGACCACTTAAAGACCGTTCGTAAACCCGTATCAAAGCCAATGATGAGCAAGGCCAACAAGGCTGTATTCAATGCCGGCGGCAAGGCAAAGGGATTCGTTTGGGGACGTAAAGGACGAAGTCCTGGCTGAGAAGCTGGCTTGGGCCCGCCAGGTGCATGGAGGGGTGGTTGCATGTTATCCAATGCACCGGATCGGATGTATTCCCTGATGCCGAACCTGGAAAAATGACGATCCGGCTTCTGTATGAGTCCATACAAGGTATATGAGAAGAGCCCCATGGTAAGCAGGACGGATATAAAATACCACACCTTTCGCTTTTTGAAAAACAGAAAGGGAACCAAGACAAAATGATTAAAAAGGGAGAGCATCAGAAATGGGAAAAGTTTTATCCAATGGGCCACCACTTCCCGCCAATAGATGGTTTCCCGGTCAATCTGCCCCATGAGCGGACTCACTAATACCACCAGCCAAATTAAAATAAGAATGGTGATTTCAATGTATTCAAAGGATTTATGTCCGGATTTTGTCTGCATCATTACAAATATAAGGGAATAAGCCATGTCACAATCAATAGTAAGATACTCATTCAAACCCGGTCACCAAATCAGTAGCCGGGTGTGAATAATTTCTGCTAATGCAGTCTCTTCCCTTGCCTGCTTTTACCTTTTGAGGGCGAAGGCGGTCCATCAGGGTGTTGAGGCCGTCTGTTTTTCTGGAATTCTTTAAATTGTTCCTGTTGTTCTGGTGTTAAAACAGCTATAACCGCACCATCCAGACTCTCTTTCAGTTTCTCAATTTCCTGACGTTCTTGCTCACGGGACTCTGCATGACGCTCCCTTACCGTTTCAACCGCCTTAAAATGCTGGTGGAATGAGTTGGCGATGGCAGCCATTTGATCGTCTGTTAATTTTAATTCACTGCTTAAATGGTCCATCATTTTATCCATCCTTGCTGAATCCGGCAATTCATGACGAAAATGGGGTTTCCGGTTTTGAGCTTGTAAATTGGCAATGCTGATACCTGTTAAAAGGATCATCACGAATGCCCACTTTGAAATTCGACGTACTTTTTTCATAATTGTAAATTTAAATTGTTACTAATTTTATAAATCGCTAGGTATTAGCATCGAGCCACCTGATGCGTCCACTACAGGATTGGTTGGGATGCATCTTCGTTCAATTACAGGTTCAGGTTACGGGAAGTGCGGCTAATCCAGAGTACGCACTAAGCGGACGTAGTTCATAATCCGAATGGCATCCCCTTGCGGCCCATGTCCCTGGGGATAAGCGTCGGCACTGCCGCTCTTGGGATCACTGCGTTGTGCCCCGGCCCCATGCACATCCATCCACTCTCCCCAAAAGTATCCCAGGGCACGGCCAAAGCTGACATAGGCGGCATTTGAACCGGGATAGGGCGACATGTTGGCGTGTGTGGTCCCGGACCAGTAGAATGGATAATCAGTCTCCCCTTCTTCATTGATGATGGGCGTACAGCTAAACAAGGGATCAATGGCCGGTGATTGTGAAGTAGACGGGGAACGCGTGTAATCGACAATACTTTGCAGCTCTTTCACATCGGGCAGGCGCCAGTCGTCATAACCTGCAAAAGTCCTTTCTTCAGCCTGCGCCAGGGCTGCCTCCCACGTTAGTCCTTCGCCGGTATCGGCCTGCATCCACATCAAACCAGTGGCGTTGTCTGTGATGGTGCCATCCCCATTATCGACAAAATCATTCTTCCCGTAGTCACTGTTTCCGCGCACGTACTGTACAAAATAGACCTTCTCACCTTGTGGCCCCGGCATCGCCCCAATGGGATAGCCCTTGATGCGCCCATCAGCAAAATTCACACCAAACATAGTAGTATTACCGCCCATTGTCGTACCCACATAGATAGTGGACGTGGCATATTGCGTATCAATGATTCGCTCACCTTCAATCTCATCACCATACACAAAATCAAAGTAATTGGTGTCGATAAACGGCACTAAACCATCGGTGGAAGAACCATTGTAAGCACTGGGATCCAAACCGGTAAATTGAATCAAGGAATACAGCTCTTTAATGGTCGGTAAGCGCCAATCCTCATAACCACCCAAATTAAATGCCGGTGCGCCGCTGACCGCCTCTGCATAGGTCATCTTGTCGGAATAATCCAACACCCCATCGCCATTGGTATCCGGATTTTGAGCCCACATCAAACCCGTCACCAGGTCCGTGATGGTGCCATCCTGGTTGTTTTTATACATTGGGATGTGGCCCGGATAGCTGGCATTTTGGCCGTAAAATTCATCACCGGCTGATGGTGCTGTGATCTCCACCGAATTGTTGTAATAAACAGTCTGGTTGGTGCCTGCCACCAGATACCCGCAGATAACAGGCAACTCCACCGGATTTTGAGGTGCTTCGTTTGCTGAGTCAGCCGTCTTATCACAAGCCGTAAAGCTCAGCAAGGCCATGAGCAGCACATTTAATACGGTTGTTTCCATTGCAGTTGTTTTAAATTGAGCCATGACTAATTGTTTTAGTAATCATTGATGCATCAAACTTAAAACACATCGCATGGAATGGAAAAAGAAATCAACGGATGGGTCCTTTTGATCTACGGATGGCGCTATTTTGAGCATGACATCCATAAGTAATGGGGGCGTATTTATACTTTTCAGGCATTCGCAGGCCCGGGACAGACTCTGAAATTTCTATTGGATGAACCTCAGTACATGGAATAGCGTCTGCAAAAGCGAGGGAAGCCGTTTACGACGATAATTGCCAGACTAAAATTTTTCGGGGTCAAAATCACCCACCAGAACACCACCCACAAAACAAAGGGAAGCCGTTTACGTCAGTAATTGCCAGGCTAATTTTTTTCAGGGTGACCATCACACGATGGAACAGCACCTGTAAAAGTGGGGGAAGTAAATGAGGGATGTCATTTGCACTCTGAATTTTTTCAGGCTGCACATCACACACCAGATGAACACCCTCAAAAGGTATTTAAAAGAAACGATTGCTGTCCTGCAAAAATTTAATTCAATCATCGATCGATGACTGTTGATATAACTCTACAAGGCATCCCGTTTAATAGCTTGAAAATAATCTACAATAATAAATGGCCTGCGACAAATTCCGCGTAGCGGATTAAGCACTATAAAATAAGATGTTACAAATTGAATATTTTCCTTGTAGGGGATAAAGAATTGTTTACCCGACCATAGTGAAACGAAATGCAAGGTGTGACATCTGCCATTCACCTTGCACTTTTGTAGGACGGATATTATTCTTTCTCCGGAGACATGGCTTTGTAGACCAAACCGGCCAGGATAGCACCTATAATCGGGGCCACCCAAAATAACCACAACTGCCCCATGGCCCAATCGCCGGCAAAGATGGCCTGACTGGTACTTCTGGCCGGATTCACCGACGTATTGGTAACGGGAATACTGATCAAATGAATCAAGGTCAATCCCAATCCGATGGCCAATCCGGCAAATCCCTGCGGTGCTCTGGAATGGGTCGCGCCAAGAATAATGATTAAAAACATAAAGGTCATCACCACCTCTGTGACTAACGCGGCCAGCAAACCGTAACCACCCGGAGAATGGTCCCCATACCCGTTGGCAGCAAAACCACCCACTTCAAACCCGGTCTTTCCACTGGCAATGATAAATAAGATGCCGGCACCGGCAATACCACCGGCCACCTGTGCGCCAATGTAAGGTAGTAACTCTTTTTTATCAAAGCGACTACCAATCCAGAGACCGATCGAAACAGCCGGATTCAAATGGCAGCCCGAAATATGCCCGATGGCATAGGCCATGGTCACCACCGTTAAACCAAAAGCCAGGGCGACCCCCGAAAACCCAATACCCAATTCAGGATAGGCGGCGGCCAAAACGGCACTTCCGCACCCGCCCAACACTAACCATAAAGTACCAATAAACTCTGCAATTAATTTCTTCGTCATGTCATTAATGTTTGGTTAAAAATCGAATTCAATTGATGTACTAAATTTATACTATTTATGCGAATCAAGAGTTAAAACACTAATGAAATAAAAGCAGCAGCTAATCTTCCAAATGCATGTATCATTAGCCCCTTAGTAGATCTAACTTTGCTCGCTTTTTGAATATCTGTTTTTTCAATTAGCCAATTAAATATAGCTTCTACTGGTTGTCGCACTCTGGATACTGCAGTTGAGTATAAATCATCAGCTGCTTTAATTCTGTGTTTTATTACATCTGCCATTCCTTTCACCCCTTTAACCGGGGCAAGCATTTCTGAATTTTGCTGATTTATCATCCTCTTATTCAAATCATTTATGAAATAGATTTTATCTCCATAAAAAGTTCTATTTTCTATTCCAGACCATGCATCTTTAAAGACTGTCACATCATTAACTGATGCTGGTGTAAATAATATTTGCTCAGGGTGCGGCAATTTACCTATTCGTCTAAAACCAAGTAAGTGTAATTTAAGTCCATAGTAATATATCCCTTTTGTTGAGCAGAAGCCTTTATCCGTTATTTCTGTAGCAACTTTACCTGTACGCTTTCCAGAGCAAGTGATAATGGGCATTGAATCTAATAAGCTCTGATCCAGACAGCAATCTTCCGGCAGATGATCTGTTAAAATAATTTCAACCAATCTGCTAAAAGCTGAATCTAGCATATTAAGCCTATTATTAAAGGCACTATAGCTTCCAAGCTTAGGAAACCAGGATTTTAAATACTCAAAAGCAAAACGATGGATATGCTTTATTTTTGTATGTCCTTCATGATGAATCGCATATAAATATATCGTCATAATCTCTTGATCGGTAAATTCTGGTTTATTATTGTTGCTAAACCTTTCACAATAGAATTGAAGTTCTTCAAACTTATCACAAATAAAAAGGTAAATACTTATTAACTTGTCGTCCTTATCCTTGGGAATCATATCTAATTGTCAATTCGAAACTGACTTCAAGATACTGATTTTCAAGGATTTAAACAACATTAAGCGCTTAGTTTTTAAGGGGTTATGTAACTATTTTCTCATATATTCTCAACTCTTGATTCGCATTATTTATACTGATTATCGAAATACGGTTCACCCTTCTATGGTTATCTATACCGTTTATCAGGAGTTACATCTTTACAAGTGACTTGAAATGCCTTATCTTGCCCTACGAAAATGAACATTCCATAAACACGCTACGCTTTCAATTTCCAGGTTATCTAGGGCTCTGCCCCTATTACAAAAGAGTTATTCTACTTAAAATACTGGTTTCATGAAATCATCCAACACACATGCATTGGTTCCGGCAGTCATTTTAGACATCACCCAATCGGGATATGACATTATCCGCTCTTTACATCCCTATAAAATTCCGCTCTATGCTTTTTCGCACAAAGAAAAATGCCTGGAACACTACACCAACAGAATCCAAAAATTCATCCAATGGGCATCACCAGAAGACTTGTTAAACAAGCTGATTCAATTGGCCGAATCCATGGATCAGAAACCGGTATTAATCATATCCAGCGACAATCGGGTTAAATTTGTGATGGAACACTATGACATCATCCTGAAATACTACCTGGTTAATTTACCACCGGTGGTCACATTAGATATCCTGCTGGACAAAACCAAATTCAGTGCGTTTGCATTAGCCCATGACATTCTGATCCCGAAAACGCTCAACATTACCAAACCGGAGGATTTAGGTGAAGCGCAGGCATTCAATTATCCGGTTATCCTGAAGCCCTTTTTAAAAATGCCCAACTGGTATGCGGCTGAACTCCCCAAAGCTTTTATATATAATACCTATGAAGAGCTAGCTGAAGGCTTTCCGGACATCTACAAAATCGAACCGCGGCTCATTCTGCAGGAATACATACCTGGAGGTGATGACATGATCTTCTTCTGCATGACCTACTTCAATCAAGCAGGTGAGTGCGAACACAGTTTCACCGGACGGAAAATACGCCAATGGCATCCGCTCACCGGCACGGCTGCCTCGCTTCGCCCCTTTGCTAACCAGGAAGTTGAAGAAACCACCAAACACATCTATAAGCTGCTAAACTTCCGGGGCTTTGGAGCCTTCGAATTCAAGTACAATGCCGTTAACGATAAATACTATGTGATTGAAGCCACGGCAGGCCGTTTAGATGTAAATGCCTATGCGGCTACTGCAGGTGGCTTTAATTTGTCACTGGCAGCCTATTGCGACTTGACCCAACAACAGATAATGCCCAAAGAAAAAGCCCATAGCAATTTTGTGTTCATTCATGAAATCAACGAAATCCAAACGGTTCTCTTCCTTCTAAATACCAAACAACTCACGCTTAAAGAATTGTTTAAATCCTATAAAGGCAAATTATACTTTCATTACATGACCTTTGGTGACTTTGGTGTTTCAGGGCGGATGTTTTACCAGTTATTCAAGACCATAGGCGGGCAGGTGAAGCGTTATTTACGCCGGAGAATCGCTTTTCGATAAAAAAAAATTACTAAAAGTGTAAGAAAATAGCTGAATGGTAATCTAAGGATACAAACAGTTATTTTAAATACACTTTTAAGATGAAGAATCCAATTAAAAACACCACTCAACGAAAGCAGCTACTTTACGTGTGGCTGCTTCTGATCGCATTAGTGGCTGGATTACCCAACAGTTATGGTGGCACTCCCCCAAAAAGAGTAAGCCACAACTCCTTGAAAATCGAAATCAGCGGTGACGGCCAACCTGTTATTCTGCTGCCTGCTTTAGGATGCCCGGCAGATATGTGGGACAAGACCATCCAGGAGGTATTTATCACTCATCAATGCCATAAAGTCCACATTCCGGGCTATGCGGGTGAACAAGCATTGGCTGAACCAGATTTTGAGATCATTGTTCAGGATCTGTCAGATTATATCGCACAAAACAAGCTATCCAATATCATTCTCATGGGGCATAGTTTTGGCGGTCATTTGGCCTTGCGTCTGGCAATAGTGGCTAATCAGTGCTTATCCAAACTAATTATCGTGGATTCTTATCCGTTTGCTGCCGGAATATTTCAAGCAAATATTACTTTAGAGCAATCAAAACAACAAGCCTTAATGGTCGAACATCAATTCAACGCCTTACCAGACTCTATTTTCGCACAACAACAAACAAACATCTATTCATCCATGGTTTCTGGCGCGGATTCAGCCAAAACATTAGTTGCACAAGTGCTGAAGTCGGATCGGACCACCATTTCACGGGCCTACTACGAATCCCTTTCCATGGATTTGAGACCAGGTCTAAACCACATTCAGGCTGAATCACTGATCATCGGATCATGGGCTCATGCAGCTCTGATGGGAAAGGATAAAGCATATATACAAGAACTACTCGTCAATCAATATCAAAACCTGGCGCACGGCAAAATAGTTGTGGCCAACAAAGCCAGACACTTTATCATGCTGGATGAGCCCATCTGGTTTTATGAACAACTCACAAAATTCATTCAATAAATGAGCGTTCCGGAAAAAGAACAAAAGCTAAAGGAGCTTTTAGCCGCCCATAAAGATATGATCTATCGACTGTGCTACGCCTATTTGCACAACAAGGAGGACATTGAAGATCTATTTCAAGAGATAACCATTAATATTTGGAATCACCTTGACCAATTCAAAGGCGCTTCTAAAATATCCACCTGGATTTATCGCATCGTAGTTAACTCGGCGTTGTTATACAACAAAAAAGATAAGAAGCAGAGAGCTGTTTTCAGTCATGCCGATATCGAAGCGTCTAACACCCCAACGGATGAATCGGAAGAATACCTGGAAAAGGAGAAAAAAATAGCACAATTGAATGCCGCCATCAATCAGCTAAAGAAGCAAGACCGACTGATCATTTCATTGGTACTGGAAGGGGTAAAATACGAGGAGATCGCTGAAATTATGGGAATGACAATGAGTTACGTGGGCGTAAAAATCAATCGCATCAAAACCACTTTGTTTAATCTACTACAGGAGAATAGCAATGGATGAATTAAAAGACTTACAATCGCTATGGCAAGGTCACAAACTGGATACTGATCTTGGAATCGACGCCAATCAGTTGACCCATTCCTTCATCGCCAAAATGAAGCAGACTGAAAAAAAAGTATTTCGCCTAAATTTGGCCAAAACAGTGGCTATCTCGCTATTAATTACAACTTTACTTTTGTCAATCAGCGACATGCGGGCACCCTTTGTATGGATCGGCATGGGCGTAATCGTTCTGAGCACCCTGATCATGATGACTAGATATTGGCAAATTCAATTTAAAAGCACCAATCTTAATCACGATTTACCACAAAACGAATTTATCGAAGACACCATTTCACAAATGAAAGGTGCACATATGAAATTTTTAAAATTATTTCGCGTCTTTGTCTTCTTTCTCATGATCGGTATTAACCTGCTTTATTTGGACTTATTGCAAGCCCTGGAGATGCCCATGCGATTATTAATTCATGGTATTGTTACCAATTTCATGCTAATCGTATTTTTATTGGGCCAATTCATCAGGCGAAAAAAGTTCAAGAGGGATTTCCAACCCTTGATTGACGATTTAGAAGCATTATCCCAACAATAAAAAGAATCTACCATGTTAATCAATTACTTGAAAAGATCAAATTACATTTCAGAAACGACCAGTATGGGCTTAAAAAGGCTGGTCTTACCACTGGGTATGTTCACTTTCTCATCCAGCTTACTGCTAACCCATTTCGGTGGCGAGAGTGCAGCGGTGGATTTCTCATCAGGCTTCTTAATGGGACTTTCCATCGTCCTGAATGTGGCGGGAATTATCATCGCCAGAACCTTGAAAAAGAAGTAGACCTTAAAAAGCTGTTCATTGAGGACAGCTTTTTCCATATAGTCACGGAAAGAGCTTATCAGAGATGTATGAAATCACTTATATCCCCTCCCCAACCTGGACGAACCAGAACCAAAAAATGAATATCGATCAACAAATAAAAAGCGCCGAATTCTTATATCGTTAATCCATATTCATCATTCCAATAAGTCCAAAAACAATATCCTGCCAAAATACAAGAACATCAGCAGTAAAACACTGAATCAAACATTTCCATCGGCTACCGGCAATGTAATAATCACCTCTGTCCCTTTCTCTGTGGACGAATGAAACAGGATGGTACCCTGGTGTTGCTCAATGGTCTTTTTGGCAATTGACAATCCCAACCCCACGCCTTGCCCAGGCTCTTTAGTCGTAAAAAACGGATCAAAAATGTGCTTCATATCTGCCTCACTAATCCCCGTTCCCGTATCGACAATACGAATCGTCACATACCCATCAATAAGCTGGGTACTAATGGTGATCTGGCCTGAATCATCAATGGCCTGAATGGCATTTTTAATAATGTTCAAAAACACATGTTGTATCTGAACCTGATTCACCAACACCTTAGGAAGATCAGGCGCTAATTGTTTGACGATGTCAATCCGGTTGTCAAATTGATTGGCCAGCACAGTCAGACTATCGTCAATGACACGGTGAATATCATAGGCAATTAACTTCAAACTGTCACTTCTACTGTAGTTACCCAATGCCCTTACAATATTAATTGTACGTTCAGTTCCAGTATAGACGGCATTAAACAGTATCTGTAACTCCTCCAACGACTCGGGATAATGCTCTTTGAGGTAAGATTCAATGGAAAGCGTGCCATGGTAAACAAAATTCATGGGATTATTAATTTCATGCGCAATCCCAGCCGTTAAAATACCAAGGGTAGCCATTTTTTCCGATTCAACCAATTGCCCCTGGGTGAGCGTGAGTTGCTGGATCGTTGATTCCAACTCCTTACGCTGATGATGCAATATGTCATTTTGGGTTAATATTTCCTCTTGCCGCTCTTCTAACTCAATGGTCCGCTCATTGACAATATGCTCAAGGTTTGCATTACGTTGCTTTAAACGATAAACATTCAATATCGTCACCAAATAAACCAGTGCAATTAAAAGAAGTAAATAGGCCACATAGGCATACCAGGCCCGGTACCAGGGACTTTTTATCACAAAGTGATAGGAACAAACCTTACTTTCTGTGCCATAGGCATTTTTAGCCTTCACCATAAACGTATAACTACCTTCAGGGATGTTGGTATATATAGCGGTTGATTCAGAGGTCCATTTGCTCCAGTTATCGTCAAAACCCGCCACTTTGTATTGGTAAAGATTTTTCTCCGATTCCTCGTAGAAGATGGCTGCAAACTCAAACCGAATATCATTACTTGAATATTTCAATGATGGCACGTGCATGGTTCCTTGACGAAGCTCTGATTTCTGTGATTGATCATCATAGAAAATGCCCTGGTAAATGGTCGAATCATGTTTAGTGATCACCTTTCTAATCCTTACATCAAAAGACTTGGTATAGTTATAATCATTATTTAAATCATATACATAAAAAGCTTTGGTAGTACCATATTTGAGCAAACCGGTACCTTCGATCACATGATTATAGGCATAAGTCGTGTTGTTGAGTGAAAAAAATGGGGCCGATAAAAAGCAAACCGAATCCTTCTGGCGGCTAAATACCCCTGGCTGATCCCCAAACAAAAAGAAAGAATGGGCATCTATCTGGCGGGCCCGAATCACCCCTAAAGAATCACTCGTAAAAAGATCGCCCCAATAGGGATCATGCTCAAACCGAATGAGCGAATCAGCTTCACCCGGCTTAGGAAATACAGGCTTATAAATACCTTTCCTGGTGAAAACAGCTATCTGGTCATTGAAGCACTCCACCGTGCTCTCACGAATCTCATCGGGCAATCCCTGGTGATGATCAAAATGAGTCACGGCATAGTCGTCTGTTGTCGCTTTGAAATTCACATAGATAATACCTTGATTAAAGGTACTCACCCAAAGATTATCATTCCTATCCAAGACCATCCATCGTGCTTCTTCAGTAATTCCATCAATCTTCATTAAATCAGTGATTGAAATGGTATTCATGCGTGTATCAGTTGCAAATCGGGCTACGCGCACGCCATCAACGCAGGCTAGAAAAAAAAGACCCGGATAGCGTTCCGGCACATATAAACCGGAAAAAATCCTGGAATCCTGGAGTATTGATATCGCGGTATCCATTTTGATTTCAGATAATCCATATTTATGACACGCCAACAAATGATCCTCCACCGTAAATAATCCCCAGCAGTCTCTTAAATTTTTGATCGGTTGAGCAAGGTGATTATCATCTTTTATGGATGTTTGATAAGAGGGCAGATAATAGGCATCACTCATGGTTGTCAGGTATTGTACCCCATTGAACATCTTAAAATCCATGACGATACCATAAATCCCTTGCCGTTCGCCGTATTCAACGTACGGGTAACGAATATTAATCCGTGCGATACCATTCTGGGTGCCTGCCCACAAGTCGCCAAATACGTCTAAATGCATGGAGTACACACAATCGGTGGATAAGCCCCGGGGTTTATTAATGATTTTTGTTATGTCGCCGCCCTTATCGATGATTATAATGCCGCCAAAGAGGGTTGCAAAAGCAATTTCATCCCCCATTGTCAATACTTCATAGGCCCAATTCTCATTTAAATACTGCTTAAAAACCGGATTGGGCTGAATGGCTTTTAACTTCTGAAGCGTCATATCATACACAAAAAGTTGTTCCGCATCATTCAAAACAACCATTACTTTATTGTCACCAAAACGGGTGGCTAAAAAGTAACGCGTAGAAACTTGATTTAACTCTTCACAGTTCGGTAATGGTACTAAGTGGTCTTCATCAATATACGAGAAGCCTTTTTCCTGATCTTTTACAAAGATCTGCCCATTCACCAAAAAGGCATACCTGGATTTCAAGCTTACCTGAAAAGCTTGAAGCTTTTGATCATGCCACCTAAAAATCGTATTTTCACTGATGTAATAAACCCCCTGCGTGGTAATGAACGTTTTCCAAACATCCTGGTAGCCACTTAAAGAATCCGGTATTAAGGAATTCATCGACTGATAAATCAACTCCCCTTTTGAGGAGGGTTCATAATATCCAAAATCATTATTCGCCCCTACATGAATAATGCCGGTACTATCAATGGCAATGGACCGCACATAGGAGCGGTTGTCAACAGCGTAGGACCGCCAATTAATCCCATCATATTCGATGATGCCACCTCCCTGTCCAAAATACATTATGCCACGCTGATCACTATTGACAGCCCAAATCTGAGAATTTGCATTGTACTCTTCGGGTAGGTAATTCCGAATCTTCAATGCCCCGTGATATGCTGTCAGGTTTTGCCCGTTTTCAGCTAAACCAATATGAACGTTCATTACCATTACACCAATCAACACATAGCACACGAAGCTTAAATAAGCATTTCGTTTCAGAGACATTGATTGAATGATTCTAATTATCATATTTGAAAATCAGTGGGAAACAAGTATTTCAATATACTAATACTTTCTCTATATCGGCAAATTAAGGTCCTGCATTCATCCGTAACCCAACAAAATTTTTGGCGAATGTTCACCTATAAATGATTAAAGTTGGTGATCCCCTTAGACAATCACTCCTTCAATTGAAAGAACACTTATCCACTCCTTACTCGGAATATATTTTCAACCTATGAGCAGTACGACTATTATACAATGCGCGCTCCCTTATTAGCTCCTTAACAGATCAGACCACCAATTCTATTCGATTCCCTTCCACATCACGTACCACACTTTCAAAATAGCCATCGCCGCTGGTGCGGGGTTCACCCACAATGCGAAAACCATCTGAACGAAGCCGTTCAGTAAGCGCAATAACGGCTTCCTTTGACCCCAATGTAAAGGCGATATGAGTGATCCCCAAACGCTCATCAGTTCCAATCGATTCAACTATGGATGCCTTGCGCATAAGTTCTAATTGAGCGCCACTTTCGAACGTAATAAAATAGGATTCAAATTGCTTGATTGGATTGCTGTATTTTTCATTACTGACGCCTCCAAAGTAACCCGTATAAAAGGCTTTCATGGCTTCCAAGTCGTTAGTCCAAATGGCTATATGTCCTATTTTCATTAGAAATTTAAATTTTAGATTTTTAACCGCCAGTTTACAACTAAACTCAAGCTATTTGTTTTAATACTGCCGCTATTAATAACGGGTCCATCTGCAGTATTCACCAATCCTAAGTTTTCTCGTAACTCAATACTTATATCGTTCTTCTCATTAATTGAAAAAACAGTTCCCATACCAAGTGTCAATCCCAAATCTAACTTGTTCCTGGATATATTCTGCGTTGGGAAATTATCTGACTTGGCTTTGGAGCTCAATGCATAGGCTAAAAAGGGGCCTCCATTAACAAAAAAATGGGTGGTGGTTCCAAATTCATATTTAATCATAACAGGAAATGCCAAATAATCTTCATTAAATCTAAATTCAACTGGAATCATCCCATCTCCAGATTCATTTGCAAATATTAATTCATTGCTAAAACTCTTTCGCTCAAAATTTAAATTGGCGGCCAATGAAAGATTCTCCTTTAAATAATAATCAAAGGATACACCTATCAAATACCCAAATTCAGATTTATTGTCCTCAGCCATTTCATTTCCGCGAATATTAGAATAGTTAGTGCCCCCATTAATACCAAAAAAGTATTTGTTTTGAGCCTCAATTAAATTGGAAAGGAGGAAACCGCTAACAATTAGCAACAATGTCTTCTTCATAGAACTTAGCTTTTTTTATCTTCTAAATATATTGTCTTTAATCAATCAATAACATCGCAATCCGGTTCATCTCGCCAGGATTCTCCTTTACAACAGCTATTTCCAGTCCACAATTCTTAACCGTTTGATATACATCTACAGCAAACGCCTCCGGACTGGGACGGGAATTCTTTTTATCCTTGCACCCCAATCGGTCACCCGAGCAATCTTTACAAAGGCAACAACAAGTCTGATTCAGCAAGAATGCCTTTGGGTAACCTTGCAGAAACACTTGCCGCTCCAGTTCCAGCAACTTATTGGTCATCTCACGCGACCAATTGGAAGGGTAGTTATCCTTGTCTGCAAACTTATTTAGACGAATCACCAGAGCATTCTTATATTCTTTGAAGAATTTTCTGCATTCACCTACCGATGGTGTATTTGGCGGACAAGTACCCAGCCCGTAATCACTACAGCCAAACTCACATTTCACACGTACCCATTGAGAGACAATGATATCCTTGGGATCAATCCATTTGAAATCGGTTAACCCATGTGCTTGGAGGTACATTTCGATTTTTATTTTATTATTCATGGCTATAGACGGTTATTAATTTATCAGAATCAAACATGGCAGCCGGTGAAATCACTCTTTCATCGCTTGGAATAGCTGCTCCATAGCGCTCCTTCATTTTAGCCTTAACCACCGCATGTGTTAAATCAAAATCACTCAATTTCTGGAGTTGACCAATTTCTATGTCAAGCGCCTCCTTATAAATCTTCCAGACTAATTCGGAGCAATAAATGCGTTCATCGGACCATTCAAAATACAAATCGTAATCCTTACCCTTATATTTTTCGCCTGCTTGTCGCATTTTCCTTAAAGCTGCATCTGTCAATAAATGTTCTGAATCCTTCATCCTTTTCACCACATAATGCCCATCTTCCCCACGTGCTACCCAATTACTGAAAGGTGTCAGTTTAACCGGCTGAACCGCTTCGTAAACATAGAAATCGTCACCTTGCCGGTAAATGATTCCCATGTGACTGTAGGGGGAATGCGTTGCCATTTGAATCGCTTTACTTTGCCCTGATTGAGAGGCCTGGAAAATGATATCGCCAGCTTGAAAGTTGTAAATTGTGCCTTCTCCCTGACAAGCGGAGAGTATTATACAACTTACTACTAAGTAGTATAGTTTTTTCATGCAATTGCTCTTTATTCATTTCACTTTTACCAGCCTGGTTCGTGATAGCTGATCATGCCCTCCTTGCTCTTGTCCAAACAAGTATGACATCCAATCAAATGGATTAAAGCGTAAAAGGCTCCGCAATAAGACTCTTAAGATTTTAGGTTTAGCATTCAACCGATCAACAACCTTAGTCTTAGTAAGCAGCTTTCCCGGCGTGCGTCCAGTGATAGACTCAAACAGGAAATAATAAAGAAAATAAATAATTGCTAAAATTAGCCGAATATCAATATAATAATCAAACAATGGTATACTTATTAATGTCGCGCCAATAAAAACAATCAATCCATCAATACCATAATTGATAATACGCAGGCCTTTATTCACTTCCATTTGTAATTTTATAAAAGTTTCTTTGGTCAGTATAACAAAATAAAATGCAAATTCTAGGAAACCCGGCATCCTAACTGAAAATTAAAATGCTCCTTTCATATTTGGATTCAGGAAACTATTCCTGACTCAACTCATTGTACTTTATCTTTCGCTTAAATTTTCGATCCAGACGCTTATTGGTTAATTGTTCACCATCCTTCTCCAGGGCATAAATACGTTGTTCTATCCAGTTGCCTTGATCATCATATTTGTATTCTACCTGGAAATAAATAGTATCATTCTTATCCCAATTCCGAGGGTACAGAATACAATCCCCATTTTCATTATACTTGTTCTTTTCTGATTTAACAGATTCTATCACGAGTTCTTGTTTCGATACTTGTTCAACAAAAGGATTAAACACCTGATAAGTCCATTTATTTGTACCATAATGGTACTCCCCTGTTTCTGATCCCATCAAATTGCCTTTCCCATCATAAAGTTTGAAACTAGTGGGATGCCCCAATGAATCACAGATTACTTGGGCTACTGATTTTAATTGCGTCTTTCCATCAATTGATCGTATCTCCGCTAATCCATTTTTATTATAGATATAGGTTGATTGCTCCTGTTGCCAACCAAACAAAGGGACTTTATTCCTGAACGATCGAAAGATAAGTTGTTTTTTTTCGTTAAAAACAAACAACAGTTGCGCATCAAGTTGATCCTCTTTATAGCGCGTCTCCTGAATCGTATCCAGACCGATAGAAAATTCAACTACCTCCTTTTTCCGCTCAACACCCGACCGATTATAAAAACTATTGTTTTCAATGATTTTTCGAGGAAAACCGTACTTGGGTACATATTGCTTATACACATCGCTTTTGGCGGATGTCAGCGATTGGCCACTCACCCACCAAAGGGGCAAAACAAGAACAGCGATAAGAAGAAAGTACTTTTTCATAACTAGGGTAGCTATAGGAAATATGTAATTAGGGACAATGTTATTTCATTTCTTGAACACGCCTGAAAAACACTTTCAACTCCTCTTTCCGCTCCCGGCTCAAACCATGCCACCGAATGCCTTGTATGGCACCTTCCAGCGCATACACCATGTTTATGCAGACCCCACTATGCTCAAGCGTAACTATTTTAATGACGGCATTTTCACTGCCCATTTCCTTTAAATCTTGTTCGGTACAAACACCAATGGTGTTGAGCTGATCTGCCAAAACGGGCCCGATGTTAGGTAATTTAGTAAGTGGATTCATAGGTGTAACTCATCGACTGCTCCAAATTTATAATAATTATTTGCATTGTCATTAATTACATGAGCTGAATCACACGTATAACTTGCAAATTCAAATTTTGAACAATATTAAGAGCAGTGAATAACAATTTAGCTTATCTAAAACAAGGTATTCTTATCAATAGAAACCACCTCTAAATTAACGAGGTGGTTTAGTGTATTTATGATGTGCCAACTCATGCTCAATTTTCAAACGATGCAAAGAAAATCACATCCTGTTATGATATGAATTACACTTGTACCAGAAGTGTTCCCTACTTAAAAAACATTTACTTTCGTGCTTTATAAAACAAATTTAGTAGTAGCAATAAAATAATGGCACCCACTGCACCTGTCAGAATCGCGCCAATCCATCCTGTTCCCAAATTGATACCCACTTTCCCTAGAAGCCAGAAGCCAACATAGCTTCCCAGGATTCCCACGATGATGTTCCCGATGATACCAAGACCATGGCCTTTGATGATCATGCTGCCCAGCCAACCGGCGGCAGCTCCAATAATTATGACTACAATAATTTCCATTTGAAAAGTTTTAAATGATCAATAAAATGAGATGACTTCAGTTTAATAAATTACAACAAATTACATCTATTACAAAATGCATCTATTGGAGTGTGCTGGCTGATGCCTATGACATTCTATTTTGACCCGGTATTTCAACTAAAAATATTACTTTTAATCATCTAAACCAATCGATCATGTGTTTTTCAGCCGAAGTCAGTTTTGGAGCCAGTGCCGTCATTTCAACCGTTGGTGTGTTAGCCGTCCGAAAAAGCACTAAAAAAGAGCAGATATTCTTTGCGATGGTACCACTTCTTTTTGGCATGCAGCAGTTTTTTGAAGGCTGGCTGTGGGTTGCACTGGCTAATGATGGCTATCCGATAATAGAAACTATTGCGACTTATGGCTTCTTACTATTTGCCCAGCTCATATGGCCCGTGTGGATTCCACTATCGGTCTTTACCATGGAGACTCACCCAAAACGAAAACGATTGATTGGCTTTGCCCTGGCCACCGGGTTGACCTTGTCGTTCCTATTGGGCTACCGCATGCTGTTTTACCCCGTGACGGCCCATATCGACCAGCACCATATTTACTATAGCGTGGGTCACTTTCAAAGTACTAATTGGTGGAGCGGGATTTTTTACTTGCTTCCCGCTGTTTTTCCTTTTGTATTCTCCAGCCGGCGAGCCATTAATTACCTGGGTTTACTCATGTTGCTTTTATTTGTAGTAGCAAAAGTATTCTACCTCAAATACATGATCTCCACCTGGTGCTTATTTGCCGCCCTTTTGAGTGTATACATCTTATTTATTCTTGAACGGGAAAATACGGCCGCAGTTAAATCATAGTATCTATCAGACAGGAAGGAATCTTTAATTCCTTTTCATTGGTGTACAGTAAAAATATAATTCAATAAACGGTAGATAACTGTTTGTATAACGTCTACGAGGGATCACGTTTTATAGGGTTGAATGGTTTCATAGTACCTAATTTTTAAAGTATATACTGATCTTACTGGCAGCCCTCATGCAGCTCACCTGATAAATATATGGAGTATCTCTCTAAGTCGATCCTCCCGCTACATCGCGAGTGATGATCGGATCGCACAATCAGGCTCTTGAAATACAAACCATTACTAATTTACCAGGAATAAGCAACTTTTCAATGGCTCTTGAGGATTTCCATACCTCACGGCTTTTGATGGTTAATCAAGGTTTCCATCCAGCCAATGAATGATATTTAGCAGCAGTTTGTGGTTATCTTTAGCATCCGCTTTATTCATTCCCATTTTGCGTCGACCAGGGTCTCCAATTTGTGCTGAAAACATGGAGGCTTCGCCAAACACCACAATTCTCCCCGCTCCATATTTCTTAAAAGCTCCCTGCGCCAATCCGTCAATGTTTTTCATGGGCGTATGACTGGGAAAGTTCCAGGCTGTGTCCGGCAATAGAATCATGCTGGTCGAGTTAAATACTAATATGGGTTGCGCATCCTCCGGACAGGAGAAGGCTTGCCCCTCGGTATTTGGGATCTGATGAATCATTTCGGAGCTATCACGCCCTGATGTAATGACACTTTCAACAATGGTTCCATTGCTTCGCCAAAAGTAAGAAGGGTTAACCACATCAATATTAAATCCATTTATGAATTGGAACCCAAACAGGGCTGCCAGCTCTTCCGCGGCGCCTGGCCAGGGCATATGATCGGCAATCAAAAATAAACGGCCGCCGGCCAGCACCCAATCCTGTATAACAGCCATTTCTTCTTCCGAAAAGGCCGAAGGAGTTGGCAGGGCCCAGTTATCAACATTAATGGCATTAAGAGCATTGGCAATAACCAGTATCTTACAGGCATCCAAATCTGTCCGTTTAAATGTTCCAGTACTCTTTTTCACTACGTATCCATCTTTTTCCAGAAGCATTGAAAAAGGTTTGTATCGCCCCTCCAGGGTGTGAAAATTATGGTGTCCTTCATCGATAAAAATCACGGATCCCTCTCCTGCTTGGTAGGCCGGATTTGACAGTTCCGGGTCATAACTTAAATCAGGTACTTGTTGCGCGTACAACAAAGGGTGCGTGGCAATAAATGCCATAAAAAGAAGTAGGTGTCTCATGGTATTAAAATTATTGCTGAAGTAATTAATTCATCCTGAACTGCTTTATCATTCTATGCTACACCATCCTCAATATCCAAATATGTATCAGGAAGGTGAAAAGCAAACTATTTCTGAAGCAATCAGTCCTAAATAATCATTGATTTTTCTTCTGTACCGCCAACTTCACGGTATGAACTAATAAAGCTTCACTGCCCCAGTTACCATGACCCGGAATAACGGTTAATGGGCCTTGATACGTCTTCAGGATGCGTTGTACCGTTACATCCCATTCCTGTAATACCGATTCACCATTGGCACCAATATCAGTGGCCGCTAAATTTTTAATCAGGCAACCGCCAAAAAGAATCTTTTGATCAGGAAGATAAACCGTGATGTTATCAACCGAATGCCCCCCGCCAAATACCGGCATTGAATGGTTACACCATTGAAATCAAAACTGAATGAATCCATAAAGGAAACAGTCGGGATGGGCATCCCCATTTCTTTACATTTAGTAATGGTCATTTCATTGGCGATGGATGCTACGCCAAGGGTTTTTAAATAATCCAAACCACCTACACAGTCAACATGATAATGACCCGCTATTTGTTTTTAATTGTGACACCCAATGAGTCCCTTAAATATTCTGCGATGAGCCGCGTTTTGGGCTCCCCCATAGGAGTATCCACCATCACTGCTTGCCCCAGCCTAATGATCAACAGTCCGTTGGACCCCACGCGACCATAGCTTTCATTTTCCTCACAGGTGGTGTGCACAAACACGGAGTCTTGCAGATGTGTCAGCCGGACATCTTCTGTAATCTATATTTCTGAATTGCTTTGTGCAGTGATGGAATGGACGCCACTGACTAATAAAAGAGTGGCCAGGATTAGTTTTTGCATCATTGCTTTATCTTATTTTTTTGCCTATAACTGGCCATGAATAGTTTCATTTCTCTAATATTGACATCATTTTTAGGTTTTAACCACCAATTTCAGGAATAAAACACATTAAAATCACTTCCACTAATCAGAAATTTTTTTCAGCTGCACAAGCCGCACGGGCTTTCCTTTCTTCGTTCAGTCGAAGAAAGGAAACAAAGAATTCCCCCATCTGTAATAGTTACTTCTGCATTTCTTCTATTTCCTGATTCAGTTTACTAATATTGTTCAACAACATCTGCATAACAAAGAAGATTAACCCAGTTCCAATGGCTAAATACCCAAAGTAACGAAGACTGATTTCTTTCACCCCATCAAAAAAACTGTAAAAAAAGATAGCCACCATCAAGGTTAATATACTATTAATTAGAAACACCGCTGCAAATCGATTCTTCTTACGTATCAAAGCAATCCATTCCAACACATCAGTGATGAAAGCCCAAAAAAGCGTTAAAAAGATGATAAATAATCCAAAATATCTTGCTGATTCGATAGTTGTTGAAGGCGATTCATATTTGAAAAAAGCCACCACAAATAATAGCAATAACAGCACATTAATAAGCGTACCCACCAAAACGAAACCAGCCAGTTTTTCACGTTTTAACACGATTGTTTCGATCAATGCCAGAAACATATTAAACCCATACAACAAGGCAAAAATCAACAATAAAGGCTGCAAGGTATGAGGTTGTTGAATAATAGCCACCAAACCCATTACAATAAGGGCGATTCCTCTTACTGATAATAGCCATGGACGCTGGAATTTGAATGATTTCATAGTTTTAACTTTAATGTGAATCAATAATAACCATTATATGCAAAAATAGAATATTATTTCCTCGTTAACTTGTAATAGTCGATATAATTCAAAGTTTTTAAACGGATCACGGAAATCTTCATACACCCATTTATCCTTAAAACACAAACCCAATGCGCACATGATTATACACTTTTCCCATTTCGGGTGAGTACATCACGGCGATTTCAATGGGCAAAACCGACAAGTAATAGCCGAGGCTCAGAGCCCCACCGGTGATGTACCTGGCATCTTCAAGGAGATTTGATTCAAAGGGATTGCCGAAGTTATAACATGCCCCATTCAGGTGCACAGATGTATAAAACTGACCAAATACATTGTATTGTGCCCCTACTCCCAACGCGGCTACCGCATGTGTGCTGATTTGTCCATCATTCAGACCGGCAAAAGGAATTTGCGGCTCTATCAATTGTTGCATACCCCCCAAAATAAAATCATCGAAAATTACTCCAGTGCTGTTTTCAGAGTAAGCCACATTCACTTTTTCAAACAAGGAGAGTTTAGGATGAAGAGCATGGTACCCCACGTGGCTCAATTGCACTTTAAATAGGGGATTATCCGGTTGAAACATGGTATCTATTTGTTGGCTTACATCATTATCCTCATAGGTATATTTCCGGTTGAAGTCCATGCTCGCCTCGATGAGCGTCCGTCGCCCTTTAATGGGCAAAAAAAGACGATCCAAGGAGTTATGATGCGATTTAATAAACAAAGTGGATCGGCTCAGATTACCTTTGAGTGAACTGATAGATACAGTGGGACTGAAGTAGATATGACTTCGACTAAAACCCGCACCCAGGCTATAATGGGGGCTAAATAAGTGATAATACTGCATGCTCCCTTTGAAAAAATGCCCCTTATACAAATAATTAATACTTGATCCCACATATATGGGGATGTTTAAACGATCCACACGAAGGGACAGATCCACCGCGTCATTCATGCGTCGTCCCCATGATTGACGATGCTGCAGATGTACCCGGAAATTCTCGCTAAAATTTAGCTTTACATTGGTACGGGATTTATCCCACAACAAATTACGCCAGGTGTTATTCATTATGAGCCCGGCACTGGTGAAGGAATGATACGATAATCCGACACTGATGCTATTCAGCTCATTTTCTTTCACCACACATTTCAAAACTCCGTGGCCCGGTGTGGTTGGTTGAATCTCGTAGTAGACGTATTGATAGATTAATTTGGAATAGGTGTTGCGGAATCGCTGACTCAGTTCTTTCGCCGTGTAAGATAAGCCTCTACTAACATGCAGGTTTTGCAATAATAGAGCCTCACTGGTACGCTCCAGGCCAGTCACTTCAATGCGGTCAAGCGTCACTGGTTCATCCTGAGGCAGCCGACCGGCAGGATCAAATGCAACGGGCTCAATGACATTGAGTGAATCAGCCAAATGCTTGAAATAGGGATAGTATTGTTCGCCCACTTCATTGCCAATGTCAATGATTTTTTGAACCTCACTAAAACTACCAGCGGTATAATCGGTAAGTGGGGGTTCAATCACGACATCACACAGGGCTTTCTCGTGCTTCAAGCTTTCGGCATCCCGGTAATTGGTGATTTGATACATCACATCCATCACCGACTGTATTTCATCGGCTTGTGACAAGCCGGAGAACAGGTTCACACCGATCACATAATCGGCTCCCATCTCCCTGGCATCACTCACAGGGAAATTACGCACGATACCGCCATCCACCAGTTTCGTGTCGTTATATTGCACTGCCGGAAACACACCCGGTAAGGCCATGCTGGCCCGAATGGCATACACAATTTCTCCTTTATCCAGAATCACAGCTTCACCCGTTGATAGATCGGTGGCAATGCAACGAAACGGTATATTAAAGTCCTTGAAGTCTTTCACCTCCTTAACCCGAAAGAAGATCTCGGAGAATTGCAGCCAGATCTCCTCCGACTCAATCAAACCTGTTGACAACACCGGTTTTAATTTCCGATGAGGAATGGTGATGGAATAGTTTTCATAGTCATCCTTTTCATCCAAACTCACATCGTAATAGGACGGTTTACCACTTAATAATTTATCCCAATCGAGCTGACCGGCAATCTTCTCAATCTGTTCACCCGAATACCCGGCCGCATACATGGCACCGATGATACTACCCATACTGGTGCCGGTGATGTAATCGACCTTTAAACCGGCCCGGTCGATGGCTTTTAGAATGCCGACGTGCGCCAGACCTTTAGCACCACCCCCACTGAGCGTCAGGCCTATTTTGGGTCGCTGCGCCCAAAACACTTGCGCCATCACAAATAGTAAAACAGATAAAAGAAAGCGAATAAGATGTAATTTCATAAATCAAAATTAGCAATTATACCACAGCTGACTAAATTACAAAAGAGTTATGATACATTTCGGTTCGGGTCATGGTTTATATTCGTAATGCTCACCCGCCTTCAGATCCACCTTCAATGCCACCTCATCATATACCAGGTAGATGCCTTGATCATACTCAGAATGGATGATGGCCTTTTCCAAACGGTTCGCCTTCCAGAACATATCCACAGATAAACCACCGCGAGCCTTTAAACCTGTAACCTGTCCCTCCTGCCAGGCCGATGGCAAAGCCGGCAACAAGCGGATGGTATTTGCCTCGTGCGATTGCAGGAGCATTTCCGCCACACCGGCTGTGTACCCAAAATTACCATCTATCTGAAAGGGTGGATGGGCATCAAAGAGGTTTTTAAACATGGATTTTTTCAGCAACAACTGAATGTGTTCATGAGCCATATTGCCATCCTGCAAGCGGGCGCTACAATTGATTAACCAGGCCCGGCTCCAGCCTGTACCGGCACCTCCATTTGCCAGGCGATAATCTAAGGTTTTTCTAACCGCTTCAAATAAGTCAGGCGTTTGCGCCTGGGTAACACTGGTTCCCGGATGAAAGCCATATAAATGAGACATGTGGCGGTGCCCGGGTTCCGTTTCTACATACTCACGGTCCCATTCCAGGATACGACCATCACTGCCAATGACGAACCCGGGGCGTAACTGCTGGCGTTGTAGCTTAATTTGTTCCGTTAAGGCCTCTTCCACCTGGAGCACCTCACACGCAGCCAGGTAATTGTCAAATACTTCAGCGATTATTTGCTGATCCATGGCACTGCCTAAACAAGAGGCGGCCGCCGTGCCATCTAGGTTGAAAAACTGATTCTCAGGGGATGTAGAAGGGGCCGAAACAAGTGTCCCGTCACGGGGATCTTCAATGAGCCAATCACTGTAAAACTGGGCCACAGCAGCGATAGCCGGAAAAGCACGATCTTTTAAAAAAGTAGTATCACGCGTGTATTCAAAATGTTGCCAGTAATGCTGCATCAACCAGCCTCCCGCGCCGACCGAACAACCCCAATAAGCCGTAGGAGCTCTTAACCAGGTGGGGGCCCATAAATCGGTAGCATGTGGTATGAAAGCTCCCCGACAACCAAAGTTTTTAGTGGCCGTTACCTTCCCATTCTCTACCAGGCGGTCGATGTAATCAAACAAGGGGGTATTTAGCTCTCCTAAATTGGTGACATCAGCCAGCCAGTAATTCATTTGTAAGTTGATGTTCAAATGATAATCCGCATTCCAGGGCGCGTTGATGTGCTGGTTCCACAAACCCTGCAAATTAGCAGGATTGGTGCCTTCGCGCGAAGAGCTGATCAACAGGTATCGGCCATATTGAAACAATAGGGTCTCTAAACCGGTATCTGTTTCCCCCTTTTTAACCCGTTCAATTCTTTCATCAGTAGGTATGGTATCGCGCTGGTTATCATTCAACATGAGATTAACCCGTGAATAGAATTTCTGATAATCACGGATGTGTTCTGTTTGCAGTGTTTCAAAATCCAGATCTTCAAGAGCTGCCAAATCCGCTTTATTTTGCGCTTGATACGCATCGAAATAGTAAGATGAATTGGACACCAGGTAAAAGGTGGCCTTCTTCACATTTTTCAACTCCAGAAAATCATCTCCTTGCTGAATGGCTCCCCCTTGATGATCTATCTTAAGGCAGGTTTCAAATTTCACCCCTTCCAAAATGGGCGCTGGCTGGCTATCAAAGAAAGCACCCCGTTGCGTCACTTCGCCTTGCATAATCAGCCATTGGTTAGCATTGGTTGATGTTTGTGCCGTAGGATAACCACTATCATCGGGTCGGGTCAGGCGCACCTTTCCATTTAATCCCTCCTCCGCCTCAGAGGTCATCTCCATCAGGATGGCCCGATGGGGATGCGATACGAACACCTTTTGTGTGATTCGATCCCCATTGGCCTTATAGGAAACTTCTAAAGTGGCATTACTGATGTTGAGTGCCCGGTGGTAATCGGTGATGTTCTCATGCTCAAAGTCCAGAAATAAATCGCCCAGCGTTTGATGGGAACGTACAACTTTCTTCCGTGAAAATTTAGCCACAAATAAATCATCCGCCTGCTTATTTTTTCCATTGAACAGGAGTTCACGGATCGCTTGCAGATCCTTTTCATTACCGCCCGGTTCATCCCATCCCAAATCCGCCGGCCACATGGAATCATCATTCAGCTGCAGGTGTTCATGGGAGGTCTTGCCATACACCATCACCCCCAAGCGACCGTTTCCCAAAGGTAAGGCGTCTTCCCATATCTCGGCTGGCTGGGTATACCATAAGACATTATCAGGTTGTTCTGCTTCACCATTGCGCTTGGCACAAGATGAAGCAAACAGGCTTGTCAGTACAATTACACATATTAAAGCGGCAGTAACGGTAAACGGTTTCATTTTTTTCCAGTGAAAATATGAGCTTAGCTTCATAAAGGGATGATTTATTTGTGATTTGTTAAAAATAGATAAAACGTTACGAATACCCAGCCTTAATAAAACGAAAACCTCCGTATTCACCCTTATTTTTAGGTCTGTCACCGTGTATATTGAATCATTTGCAGATTTTATTTCCTTTTCAATACAGCCAGGCGCATCTTTACCTAATAATTAAACCGGAAAATATGAAATCATCCACATGTCTTAAAATCGCCGGCGGTTTTTCATTTTTCTTTTTTCTTTTTCACATTCCATTTTATTGGGTGTTTAACTGGAAAGAGAGCCTTTCCTGCCTAAGCGCTGATAACTGGGCCATTGTGATGTGTTTTAACATCATCACCATTACCCTTCTCTTTTTCATGGCCTATGTGAGCCTCATTCAGGCAGCAGACATCATTGGCACCCAGCTGGGGAAATCCTTTCTGGCCTTTTCAACCGGATTCTATCTCTTCCGCATTGCAGCCGAGTTTATCTTCTTTGATGAACCTAACCGGATCATTTCAGCAGTTATCCTCCTCCTCTGTCTGATTCCTGCTGTCACGTACAGCATTCCTCTATTCAAAATCAACAACAGAAATATTCATTAAAAGAAAAGCTGCATGATAATTTACAGAATAACGAGTTTAATAACCGCTTTACTATTCAGCTATTTATTTTTATCACTATTCTTCGACACAGAATCCTTTGTAGTGGGCATAGGACTTCCAGCCTCCGAAACGGCATCTGTACTTGGCCGCAGAGCTTCCGTTTTTATGTTAGGTTTATCTGTTCTGCTCATCAGTTCCATCAATCTTAAACAGTCCCCTGCCAGACAACACTTGTGTCTCTCCCTTGGAATAGTAATGTTAGGTCTGGCGGGTTTAGGCAGCTACGAACTGATCAAAGGAACGATCAATGCCGGCATCCTTCCGGCCATCTTCATTGAAACAGCATTAGGAACTGTTTTTTTTGCAATCTTTCTCACCAACATCAATATTCTGCAAAAAATGGATCCGATTACATTAGCACCTTCCATTCCCATGCATTCGATGTTGCATCAACATGTCGAAAGTTTCGACTACTGTGACAGTATATCACGGGAAATTCAATCTTCGGATGACATCCGCATGATCGTTAAAAATCTATTCAAAATCCCAGGTTGGGCCAAAATATTGTTCCTGATCCGTAACATTTTAGTGAAACCATTTGGACTGAAAACATCCAAGGATAAAAATCTGAATACCACAAAAGACATGCCCTTTCCGGAACTGGCCACTTATCCCAACGAACTGATCATGCATGCCACTGATAAACATTTAAAATTCTGGCTCTCCGTGCTAAAAACGGAGACTTCAGTTATAGTTACAACAGCTCTTGAATATAAAATGCGGTTAGGCAAATTCTATTTTTTTCTGATTAAACCCTTTCACATCCTGATCATTAAATCTATGTTAAGCCGATTATAAACGAAGCATAACTATCTTTGTGCCACCTCACCTGAGTTCCTAGTCGAATTGTATACCTTTGTCTCCCTTGCAAACCTTAATCAGCTATGCACACTTTAATAAAAACCATCCTTCATCTCTTCTTCTGGATTATTTATTGTTTACTGGCTGCTGCCATCAGTTTTGAGTTGGAAGCGGGAATCGATTTTATTTTGAGGCATCGGGAGGTCTTCCTCATCAACCTCCTCTGGGCGCTGCTGGCATTTTATTGCGTCTATCTCTTTGGATATAAGTTTTTCGAACGGCGAAAATTCGTGACCTATTCCACCTTTGTTCTCACTTTATCTTTATTTTTGACCTCACTTTTTTACCTGCTCTATGTTCACCTGTTCAGGAGCTTATACGAGGTGGATCGAAATGTCTATTTCACATCACTTGCGGGCACTTTTATTATTGCCAATTGCGGCAGTTTACTCAGAGGATTCATTGCCTGGTTCGATGCCGGCCGTATCCAGGTGGAATTGGAAAAACACGCGCTGCGGCATGAACTGGAGAGTCTCAAATCACAAATAAATCCTCACTTCTTATTTAACACCTTGAATAACATCGATGCATTGATACTGACGGCCCCCAAACAGGCATCAGTATCGCTGCTCAAATTATCAGACATACTGCGATACATGCTCTACAGTGCCGAGCAACCAACCATTCACCTATCGCAGGAAATCAAACACATTGAAAACATCATTGAACTGCAAAACCTCAGGTTGTCCGATAAGAATTTTGTACGCTTCAATAACGAAGTGGACCTTCCCACACTAGAAATTGCGCCTTTGATCTTTACCCCCTTTATCGAAAATGCCTTTAAGTATGTTGTGCCACAAGCTATGCTACCGGCCATTGAAATTGCGCTGATCCATTCTGATTCTGTCCTGTCTTTCAGATGTTGGAATTATTACGATCCGCAAAAACAAAACCATACCAACGGTACCGGTGGAATCGGTCTGGCCAATGTACAGCGACGCTTGCAACTGCTGTATCCAAATAAACACACCTTGCAAATCATTAAAGAAAAGAATATTTTCGAAATTAAATTGACACTGACGACCCCATGACACTGACCTGCATGGCCATCGATGATGAGCCCCTGGCACTGGCCAAATTGAAAACACTGATGGATCAAATTCCATACGCTGAGCTTCAAGAGACCTTCTCCAATGGCCTTGATGCCATCCCCTATCTAACCACTCACACACCTGATATTCTGTTTCTGGATATTCAGATGGACCACATGACAGGCATTCAACTGTTGGAAAAAGTGAAGGTAAAACCACATGTCATCATTATTTCAGCCTTTGAGGACTATGCTTTAAAAGGATTTGAATTAAATGTAGCTGATTACATTCTAAAACCCTATGGCATAGATCGTTTAATCCAGTCCTTAGAAAAAATAAAACTGCTGAAAGAAACAGCAACTGCTGAAAGTAAGGCTACCAGGGATTATATCTTTATCAAAACCGATTATCGCATCTTAAAGATCAACCTGCAGGATATCCTATATGTGGAGGGCATGCGCGACTACCTGTGCATTCATACCCAAACAGAGAAGATACTCACACAAATCACATTCAGAGAACTTCAACAACGCTTGCCGGCCGATCAGTTTATACGGATTCACAAATCCTACCTGGTACATTTAGCATATATTGAAACCATTGAAAAACACCGCATCTATATAAAAGAAGCTATTCTGCCGATCAGTCAAACCTTTCGGGACGATTTCTATGAGGCAATAAAGAGGTAAGCACCTGTACTTTTCCAAAACTGTATGGTGAAAAAAATGCCCCGAAACGTATTCCGGGGCAGGTAATTCCAGCATTCAATAGTCTATGAATATGGGGTCTTAGTGCTGATATTCTTGAATTATTTGACAGGATATTGTTTTTTAACTCATTGGAATGATGCCTATTGATTAACGATTTGTGATTTAAGAATTCTTCATTTGTTGATCGCTATTCATTATTGGGCTCTGGCTCGACATGGTTGGGATTATGAAGGTGATACCACTCCGTGGTCAATCATTTGCCGGAAGAAATCCACGATGGACTCTTCCACCGGTCGGTATGTCACCCCTAATTCTTTTACTCCTTTACCATTATCCAGATTCCAGGGATAGCCCACATTCCGGCTGATCATCTTACGTTTGAATCCACTGGCCGGCGCCAATAGCCAAACCAGGAACTTGGGCAGTGTCTTTTGTGGGAAGGGATAAGCTGTTCCATATTTACTTTGCAACGCTTTAGCCAACGTGAGCAAGTGAGAATTCTCCGCTGAGATGATGTGACGTCCCTTGGCTTCCGGCTTAAAACCAGCCGCAAAGTGTGCTTCAGCCAGATCCCGCACATCCACTACACCAATATAGAAGTCTGCCGCTCCCATCTTCATACTGCCATCCCCAATCTGTTTTACCAGGTTGAAACTCTCCGAAGTGGATAAGGGACTGATGCCCGGTCCAATGACCAGTGACGGATTGATCACCACCAAATCCCAACGGCTTTGCTGTTCATTAATGTGCCAGGCCTCCTTTTCAGCCACTGTTTTGGAGAACGAATAAGATTGGTGATCTATGGTGGAGGTGGTGTTCCATTGCGCTTCGGTGCCTTTGCCTTCAGGATAACCTGCAAAATCACGGGCATCGCCTACTATGGCAGCCACACTGCTGGTTAATACCACGCGCTTCACCGATGCTGTCCGATTGGCAGTCTCCAACACATTACGGGTACCCAATAAAGCCGGATCGACCAAATCACGTTGCGGATCCCGCACTTTATTAATAAATGGGGAGGCTGTATGAAACACCAATTCACAACCTTCCATGGCTTTATCGTAAGAGCCCTCCTCCAGGAGATTCGCTTTGAAATATTTTATGGAACCTTTCGATTGCTCCGCCAAAGCATCCAGGTCTTTCAACCGTTCCTTATTATCCGGATTACGCACCGGTGCGTGTATGGTTAAGCCTTCATCCAATAAGCGTTTCACGATCCAACCGGCCACATATCCGGTGGCGCCGGTGATCATCACTGGTTTGGTTTTATCTATTTGTGTCATTTTAATGCATTTAGTTGTTTAAAGATAAGTAATTAGCGGGGTTAAATCAGATAAAAAAACAGCGTAGCAATAATCACTTCACTAATATCCCCTGCTCCGATTGCGCCACTTCCACCAATTCAGGTGTTTTCCACCAACTGCGACCGGAGGTTTGCGATACTGCCACCACATCACCGGGAACAGGTGTAATCACCCTGTAATTTTTAGATCGGGCAGCAGCCAGAAAGCGTTCAATGGGCTCTGTCCAATCGTGCAGGCTCAAAGTGAATTTTCCCCAATGAATGGGCACAACTTGCCTAGCATTCAAATCTTCGCCCACCTGAGCCGATTCTTCGGGCATCATGTGAATATGAGCCCACTCTTCATTGTATTGGCCGCACTCAATAAACGCCAGATCATAGGGTCCGTACTTTTCACCTACTTCCTTGAATCCATCGAAATAGCCGGAGTCCCCACTGAAAAATACCTTTGTGCGAGATCCCATCACCGACCAGGCCCCCCAAAGAGTCTTGTCGCGATTGGTGATGCCTCGTCCTGAAAAATGGCGGGTGGGCGTCAATACGATTCGGAAATCATCCATCGGCGCTTCCTGCCACCAATCCAACTCTACAATGTGTGCTTTGGGCACTCCCCAGCGTTCCAGATGAACGCCCACACCCAGCGGTACAAAAAATCGATTCACCCGATCCTTTAATTTCTTTATGGTGGGGTAATCCAGGTGGTCATAATGGTCATGTGAAATCAACACGGCGTCAATGACCGGCAGATCCTCCACCTGCACATCGTTGGTGTAGTCATATTTTTTGGGGCCTGCAAAGGAGACCATCGAGGCCCGTTCGCCAAAGACCGGGTCGAACAGCACCGTTTTACCCTCCACCCGTAGCAACACCGAAGAGTGACCAAACCAACTGAATTGGATGTCCTCCTTATTCTGATCATTCCTGTATGAATGGGCTTCAAAAGGGGTTGTGACCGTTGCTTGAACAGGTGTTCGGCCTTCTCCCTTTTTAAAAAACTCTAGCATGGTCGATAATTTGGGTGCCGGCATTGGTGTGGGCACCAAATTCACAAATTTGCCCTTCTTAAAATGGGGTGATTTTTCAAGTCTCGTTTGAACCGCATCACCTATTTTACCCCCCAACTGAGGGGCGAAGGTCATGTAAACAACCACTGACAGCAGGAGTACTGCTATTGTACCGAGTAGTATCATCATTTTCTTTTTCAATGTATAACGCTTTTTATTTTGTCTTACTTTTATTCTATCCGGGGATAAATGAAACTAATAAAATGAATAAATGTTCATTGGCAGAATAAAAAAACACTAGGTTTTGATCCCATCCCACACCATATTAAACATCAAATCAATGGTTTTGTTATTCAGCGGCAGTCGTTCCTCCTGTATGAGTGCTGAAAACTCGTGAAGGGTGCCTGCCAAGTAGGCCATCAGCAAGTCCACCTCCACATCTTTAATAAGAAACTCTCTCTGCCCACGTTCAAGAACGCCAAAGAATGGCTCAAATAGTTGCATGGCGGCCCTTTGAACGGCCTCGTCAATAAATGGAGACCGGTGGTATTGCTCCAAAAAGGCCATCTCTCCCGCCTCCTGAACAGCTCCTTTTAACATCCGGGCAAACATCTGTTTAAGAACCATTTTCAAAGGACTCTCAAAATGAATATCCTGAAAAAGATTAACCGCCTTTTTGCGCTTCAAGTGCAGGTAAAGAGAATTAATTAACTCTTCCTTATTTTTAAAGTATATGTATAAGGTACCGGTGGCAATGCCGGCTTCACGGGCAATCTTAGCCATGGTAATACCGCCAAACCCCATCTGTTGAGTCAAGGTCAATGTGGCTTGATAAATGGCATCTGTCTTTTGTTCATCTTTTGATCGCATGGTGCAAATAAATGAACATTTATTCACTTTAACAAGTTTATAAAATACTTTCATTCATTATTGTGGTAATCCGAAGTAAAACCTATTTTTGTGCCGGATGTTAAAAAACACTACTACATATCTAAACGCCCGGATACTGGTCGGGTAAAGACGGGTACTCTTCAATAGACCTGCAGAGATGAGGCCACATAATCATATGGCTCAAAAATTTATACCTGTCTCCTTCTGAATATTTCGTAACTTTTACAATCCGATAGGATTGAATTTTGAATACTTAAACCAGTATATCATGAATACCTCATTATATCCTTTTGGCTGGCATCAGGAATGGGATCAACTTCTGACACAATACCCGGAAGAAATGATTCCCGGCCGCATCCTGACCGTTCACAAAACCAATTACAGTGTACAAACCGCAAGGGGTGAATACACCTGTGAATTAGCCGGTCAATTGCAGTTCAACACATTACCGGAAGAGTTACCCCATACCGGCGATTGGGTCATGCTTATTCCCTACACGCCCACTGGTATCATTACTGCGGTGTTACCCCGGCAGACCTTACTAGCCCGAAAATACCCTGGGAAAACCACCGGCAAACAGGTATTGGTCACCAATGTAGATGTAGCTCTTTTAGTGCAAGGATTGGACCGTGACTTTAATCCGGCCCGCCTGGAACGCATGTTGGTAAGTTTAGCCGATGCAGGCATTACACCCCTCATTGTGCTGAATAAAATAGACCTTTCAGACACAGCTGATCAACAGATTGAACAAGTAAAAAAATCAATCTCAAACGTCGGGGTGTATGCCATCAGCGCCATGACTGGCGAAGGTGTAGAGCAACTGGAAACGGCCATGAGAAGTGGATGTACCTATGTCTTGCTGGGGACTTCAGGCGCCGGGAAGAGCACTTTGCTCAACGCGCTTTCTCACCAGATGCTGCAAAATACAAATGCATTGAGCGATGCTGTAGGAAAAGGCAAGCACACCACCACCAGCCGGGAACTGTTTCTGTTACCCAATGGCTGTCTGATGATTGATACACCGGGAGTGCGTGAGTTTGCCCTGGCACTGGACCAACCGGATGCAGTGGTTTCCGCTTTTAGTGAAATAGAGCAGTTATCTCAGCATTGTCGCTATCACGATTGCAGTCATACCGGTGAGGCAGGCTGTGCGGTCATACAGGCGGTGGATCAGCATGAATTGGATGAATCGGTTTACCTGAGTTACCTCAAACTCAAACGGGAAGCCGACCATTATACCGCCAGCAAACAGGATAAAAAGCGCAAATCAAAGGACTTATCCCGCCTGATCAAGAAAGTGAAGAAGGATTATCCAAACAAGTATTAGCAAATAAGCCTCAGACCTTAAGGTTTAAAACACCTTAAGGTCTTTGGTATCACAAACAAAAAAAAGATAGTAATGAACCATTATATCATACGTAACGTACACGATCAAAATGACCTCCAGCAACTGAGGCCCCTTTTCAATACAATATTTCACCCCGAGAAGGTTGGTGACCTGGCAGAAATGATGAGCCGGCATCTGCCCGGATTCCAGCCTGGCCACTGGTTTGTGGCAGAAGACCCCAACTCTTTGTCCATCGTTTCGGCGTTTGCCCTCATTCCCTGGTCCTGGAAAATGGCCGGCATCTCACTAAAAGTGGCCGAAATGGGTATCGTGGGCACCGATGCGGATCATCGGGGAAAAGGACTAATGAAACTGCTGAATCATCGCTTCGATCATCGATTGCAAGAAGACGGCTATGACCTGGCCGTGATTCAAGGGATACCCGGTTTTTATCACCAATTCGGATACCACTATTGTATCCCATTGGAAAATCACCTGGAAGTACCACTTCATATAATGGACGATACAATTGCGACGGGCTTTGCCATTCGGGAAGCCACATTGGAGGACATTCCCTTTTTGATGCATCAGGATAAGATTTATCGACAAAACTATTTCATATCCGTGAATCGCTCAAAGGATCAATGGAGGTACTTACTGACTCACAGTAAAGAAACAGAATATGGGGCGGATTATAAAATCATTGAACATTCCAGCAGGGAGAAATTCTATGCCCGGTTTCCACAGGCCGGATTCGGACATGGCGTCACCATCAGTGAAGTGAGTGAAGGAATCAACTGGGCAGCCATGGAGACCTTGATGACCTATGCGAAATCAGAAGCCATCAAAAAGGGAAAACCTTATATCCGGCTCAATGTATCCCACTCTTCACACCTGGCGCAGTGGGCCCTTCAAAAAGGCGTTCAGCCCGGTCTGTCCTATGCCTGGCAAATCAAGATCGTGAATAAAAGCGCCTGGCTTCAAAAAATGAAACCTATCCTGGAGCAACGCTTAGCCGACTCCCCTTTCAGAGGATGGAACCACCCGGTGCGATTGGATTTTTTTGGCGAACAGCTTGACTTGAAATGGAAAAACGGGCATTTGAAAGAGGTCTGTCCCGGATCTGCAGATCACGTCCCCCACACCTTTTGTCTGCCACCGGATCTGTGTGCAGCTCTTCTATTGGGGCATCGTTCCTGGAAAGAACTACAGGTGAACCGACCGGATCTGGCTCCCATGAATCAATACCTCCGAATGGAGCGTCAACATTTTTCGGAAGAGACAGGTGAGCTCATTGAAACACTCTTTCCCAAATGCAATTCATGGATCCATGAACAGTATTGACCAGCTGTATAAGCCCTCTAACGAAAAAGCCCGGAATGATAATCCATTCCGGGCTTATTCTTAAGCGTCTATTTTTATGGGTTGGTGGATTTTGCGGCTTTGGCCTGTTGCAAATAAGGCAAGGGGGATACCAACTCATAGGCCTTGGACACCTCAAAAAACCAGTTCAGCACATTGAGGTGATCACGTCCGATGATCAATAAAATTCGATCGTCCGGTTCCTGATCCAGCCTTTGAATATTTCTAAAAATCCGCATATTGCGGCTAAACCAACGACCCGTTTGAAAATCAACACCGGTAAAATCACCCGCTTGTTCTTCATATTTAAACATGCCCATTAGATACCCGGACAACCGCTCCTTGATATCTTCCGGATTGTTAAGCCGGATCAACTCATCAATAATACTTGTCACCGGCTGAGAGGCGTCATCATTATAAATGGAATCTCCATTACTGTAAAAGTATTTTTCTAGACGGGATAACCTTACACTATCAGCAAATAAGGCCTCTATGTGCGGGTAATGCCTTCCCCAATCATTGACACAATACACCCTGTTCAAATCCAGGGCACCTGCAATCCGGAAGCCCAACTGATAGGATTCATCCTTTCCCAAAGTGAAATCCCCGGCACGATACAACTGATAAAGCGAATCTATTTTAGATTGTCCGCTCGGATCGACCTCAATGGCTATTTTAGTTGGCCGGAAGGCTTCAATGGCCTTGCATATGGCAATAATATCGGATTGGTAAGGTTCTTCCAAGACAGAAATCTGATCTTTCTGATCCGTTTTCACCACATCCAGGTTGGGATAATTGAAGTGGAACGATCCCAGCGTCATCATTTGAGTTTTGGGGCGCGCTGGATTGGATTGCCCAACGACCATCTGCGTCATTAATAATAAACAATAGAAAGTAAGTAGTTTTCTCATTGATTTTATTTTTAAGGTTATTGATCATTATTATCCGGTAAACAATTCTATATCCCCTACGGGGAAAGCAGTCAACTTGGCACAGATTATTCTACAACACTTAATCCGCTACGAGGAATTGGCCATAGGCCATTTATTAGTGAAGACACTTTTCAACCCTATAAAATCTCTTTGGGCAGAATTTTCCGGGTCCATGTTTTTAAACGTTTCCACCAGCCTACTTCATGGTCAGGATTAAAAGCAGGAGTGATTTTCCAGGAATTTTCCGGTTTAAACTCCTCTTCCATGCCTCTTAAAACACCTTGTGCTACTTTTTGAGAATGAATGATGGTGACACATTCGGTATTTAAATTGGCACTGCGTGGATCGAGGTTGAAAGTTCCAATCACGGTTATCTCACCATCCACCACCATCGATTTGGCATGCAATCCGAAAATGGGAATATGATCCAGTGTTTTTTGCAATTCGCCAGTCATCATCTTAGTACGTTCCAATGCATCCGGGCGGAATTCATAGATCTGAACACCCGTTTTCAGTAAGTGACTTCGGCTGGACTGATAACTGCTAAAAGCTTCCACATTATCGGTGGAAGCCAGACTGTTGGTTAGAATCCGAACGGTCACGCCCCGCTCAACAGCTTCCTTAAATAAATTCTGACCCAATTCAGAGGTAATCAAATAAGGTGTTTGAATATCCAGGGAGTGTTTGGCCTTTCTCACCAAATCAATGAGTTGACTGGTGGCCAGGCCGCCGCCGCCCAGACCACTGGCACCATCATTTTTACCCGGTTCATCGGACACAAAAACAACCTCATCCACCCACACCAAATCACCTGACTTCCGAATATGATCAAAAGCCTGGGGGATATTCTCAATTCGGGAGCGTATCTGAGGCCAGAAATTTTCAGGATTACAGGCATATTCATGCAGCTTACGAAATTTGAGGTCATTAGTGGCCTGATCCGGATAGACATCACTCAATTGCGTGACCGGCACACTCAACGCACTCGTCCAAAATGCCTCAAAGGAAGACGTGATGGCTTGGGTGACCTGCCCCAACAGCAAGACATCCCGATCTCTGAAGTTGTACTCATGGTCATAGTCGAAATATTCATCGGCAATATTTCGTCCGCCGGTGATGACCACCTGATCATCGACGATAAAGGTTTTATTGTGCATGCGCTGATTGGCCGCTCTGAAATCGGTGGTGAACTTTTTAATCTTCTTAAAAATGTTCTTCCCCAGGTTAACCCCCGGGTTGTAGATTTTAATGGTAATGTTTTCATGTGAATCCAAGGCCAACACATCCTCAAGATCCGCATCCACCATGATATCATCCACAATAATGCGCACCTTCACGCCCCGGTCAGCTGCCCGCACCAAATAATCAATGGCAATGAGCCCCACATTATCCGTAGAGAAGATAAAATATTGCACATCGATGGTCTTTTCAGCATATTCCGAAAGCCAGGCGCGGGCCACCATGGCACCAGCTCCATCTTCCAACACATAAACACCTGTCTTGGTTAACATGGAGTCCGTCACTTCTTTGAGTTCAGCAGAGAGACTGGTGCTATCGTTTCGGTGAATAGCGGAAGAAAAATCAATGTCAGGCACCGGTGGTGTGTCCTTTTTTGATGAACATGAAACGAAAAGCATTAATGCAATCAGGGAAAGGATTTTTAATCCCTCAAACAGCAGGATATAGGGAGGTGTTTTTCTCATTTATTACGCTTTGATACCACTCTGAAGAGCCATTATCCGCAAAGCAGAGCCGCCTTTCACTAGATTAGTGTATTGGTAAAAATTATCTTTTTAATGATTCAGAAAGAAAGCAAAATTAATCTGAAAAATGTTATGTTTTTACTAGACAAACGGGCCTTTTAGTGATATTTTAAGCAGGCATAAAGAGGAGGTATTATGAACGCAGGCATTTTTTTTACCGGTACAGGGCCCATTCTGATTTTAACCTCGTACGATTCTCTGACAAATCCTGATTTTGTGGCAAAATTATCTGCCAAGGGAATCAAGAAGTTCATCGCTTACCAAGTGGATGAGGCGGTGGTTAAAGCCAAATATGGCCAACACTTTAACGTGGTGATGGGGGATCTCCATCAGACAGATGACCTACGCATCCTTGACTATGATGGTCACCATGTGTTCTACAACTTTACCCTTACCGATTTGGGCGCTCCGATTTATTATGAATCATTAAAACAAAAGACTTTTGATTAAAACGTTAATGTATCACAAAGTGGAAGATTTCGGAACATGGAAAGCGGCCTTTGATGGTTTTCTGGAGGTAAGAAAAGCGGCCGGTGAAGTTGACTATTCGGTGGGTACCCTTGACAATGAACCGCAAACAGCTTATGTCATTAATTCATGGAAAAGCATTGACGATTTCCAGGCCTTTGCAGGGGCCGATCAATTAAAAGAGGCCATGAAACAGGCCGGGGTGACGGAATCCCCACACATCCTTATTCTTAACGAAATCAGTAAGGGATAAATCACGCTGGTAGCGTTCAAACAACTGACGGGTCGGGTGACAAGGTTACTCTACCCGTCTGCTGTTTGAACGATTTAAATTCAACCCTCCGGTTTACCCTTTTTCCCTGATCCGATTCATTTCCCGTAATGGGCTTTTCTGAACCATAGCTTGCATTATCTCTTTTCAACAACAAGTAAATAATCAATTTTTGCAGTTGCTCCCATAAATTGGAAGGTCGGTCTCACATTAGGAACAATTGAAATCACTTCCCCGTCAAGATTATTGATAAACTGTTCAAGTTTTTCTTGCATATTGTCACTTTTAACTTCCACGCGATGTACTTTGTATTTCATAATAGCCTATTTTAAATTTCGTATTCAGTCTGTCGTATATAGTTTTGAATCAATTAAGAATAAAGGAATTAAAAGGATGATATAAGCTAGAAAATCCCAAAAATCAAATGTGGCCTCATAAATTTTGAAATACTGTAATGTCTCAATTGCCACACAAACAAAAAGAAAAATAAATAAAGTTCTTATAGGGGTAAAAAAACGCGTCCAGACATTGTTTGCCTTGGTGGTAAAAAGGCCTCTAAACAAGATATAATTCCATGCAGGTCCAGTTGTATCTAAGACATATCCTGACCAGAAATCACCTAAATTGATCCAAATTGTGGAAACACCAAGTGAAGCAAAAACAAAAAGTACGACTGCCCAATAGGGTGCAAATTTATCGTGCCTGTTTTTAATACGTTCTTGTTCCATAAAATATGTAATGAGAGATTCACCTGGAAAAGTCCGCTCAATGTACGATGGTTTTTCCTGGAATGACACCGGTTTGTTCAGTTCTACAATATCCCATCACATTCTGGGTGGTGCTCATACCATGTCATCATCCCCTATTTTTCAATCCTCGGCTATTAGCGACTTAGCACTTTGTGGCTACAATTATTGAATGCTACAGGCTTGGAATCAAATAACACGAACTCCTGCCGGGCCGTATCAACTCAAGTGAAAACCTACGATGCCACAATAGGATAAGAAAGAACTTCTATGGAGTTCAATTTTTAATCCATTACCAACTATCTCTGCGTCAACTCTTCAACCCCCACAACCAATCCGTTGGCGATAAAATTATCACCCGTACTTAATTTTGAAATCGTATAGGTCTCTTGCCCGCCTTCCAAATACACAATGGCCATCAATTTATCCGTACCATTGGCAGTGACAAACACGTCTCCCACACTAATTTTATCAACGTTTTCAAATCCCTTGTATTGCCCTGATTGATCCGGCTTCAACGAAGCCCACCCTTTTCCCTGAATGCTAAAGGGATGGTCTGGCGTGGTCGTTATTTCCCTTCCGCTCTCAAATTTGTATGTCACCAGTCCATGATGCATCACTTTTTCCAGTTTGATAATTTCAGCCGGTTTTAGCACGTTAGTTTCAAAGTCCAGGTAAGATACGAAATCGCCAACTTTTAAATCCTCAATGACTTTGGTGGAGTTATCTGACATCAGCACTTGTGTTCCTTTGGCAAAACAATGCACATCGATGCCATCAAAGTAAATCTCCGAAATAACGACATCATCATATTTAAGGCCCTTGTAAACATCCAATATTTCAAATTTCATTGTCCAGTCAGGCTGTTCTTTAGCCACTTCCCATCCTTTGCCAATGGGCTCAAATTTAAAACACTGGACGCCCCGGATATCCTGTAAGTTCAGAATTACAAAAGGCTCATCGTCAATATAGACTTTCAGTTTTTTAACTCTTGAATTATTCTCCCAGGCCGACTGGCTTTTCACATATCCATTGACAACGTTTATTTCTGTTATCCGTGGTGAAGAAGCATCAAACGAATACAAGAGATATTCGCCGATTCCATAACCGGCAACACCCTCCACCCAGGCATTTTTATAATTTAGGTCGTGTGCGTTCTGAGGCGCATAATTAGTTGTTCCCTGGGATTTCAAATAACTTGACGCCGTCACTTCTTTGGGGCCGCCACCGCAATACCAATTGCATCCTCCCCCAATGATATCCCAGTAATCCTCCATGGTTTCGTCAACTTTCGTCAGCGCCTCCTGCTCTTGCTTACTTAAGTCATCGTATTCAGTACCCCTGGCCATTTTATCCCAGATGGCTTGGCAAGCGGCCAGGTTGGCCTTGAAGGCCTTTTCGCCTTCAGCACTTAAATCTAAAGAACCCGATGAAGCGGGTGACGTTTCGCGAAGCTGCGAAAATCCAATGTGTGAAATAAAAATCAATCCCAGTATAATCAACTGTTTCATTATTGTAATCTCTTTTTGAATGGGTGTGTATATTCGTGTTCCTGGTTTCGCTTATGAAAGTGCTGACGTCAAACTTCCCCCGGCTTAGCCAGGTAATTAATATGGCGGTTTATCGGCAGCCGTTTTTATTTCTTTTGTTAGTGTATCAAATAGCAGCACCCCTTCGTTCTTATCCCCGAGTTGCCCAATTAATTCTCCTTTCGTATTCCAAACCGATGATTTTCCGGCACATTCATATCCTCCTGATTCGCCCACATAATTTGCCATGAATGTCACCATCCTTTTAGTCTTAGCTATGTCCGATAGTTTTTTTAGTTCAGTCTCAATGCCTCCAATAGAACTTAATACACTTGCTATATAAATGGTGGCATTATTTTGGCTTGCATACTCAAAATGTGCCTTATTCGACGTTTCATAGCAAATGGCCGGGGATACCACTTCTGTTTCTAAAGTAAGAACCAATGGATCTTTACCGGCTGTAAAAACCGATTTTTCCGGTGGATATAAATACTGCTTGGAATAGGTTATGCGCGCCTTATGGGGTTGAAAAATAATCATACTAACAAATACCTTCCCGTCTTTTCGTGTTGGCAATCCAACACCAATGGTGATATTATTCTTATCGCTTAGGCCTTGCATCTCATCCAATCGTGTATCATCTTGATTGGTAGCAAGACGCACGGCTAAATCAGGTTCATAACCAGTTAATGACAATTCCGGAAAAACCACCATATCCGCATTATTCTGAATTGCATGCTGTATCCACTTTAAGTGATTTTCTATATTTTTCTCAATGTTTCCTTTTATTGCCTCGATTTGTGCTATTGCAACTCTCATTTTGTTATATCAATTGTTAGAATTGTAGTTGGTTCACTTTGTTATTGAATTCTCCATTTGGGTCTAACGGATCAGCCACATGACGTGTCGGCTTGTGCCGCGTCTGCGAGAACTCCCCCCATTACGTATACATAATGGGGGCAAACTCTCAGGGGCTTAATGAGACAAGTCCGACAAACTCCTAGTACCACAATGAATATCAATTTACCTTTAAATTATCACTATTACTACTAATTAATACATCATAATTCATTACAAGGTCATTAAAAGAGTCTGTCTTAATAATTAAGATTGACAGACTCTATACCTGCTCTTCGGCTAGAAATTTATTTTTTGATTACTTTTATTATCTTCTCTCCTTGTGTTGTGGATATTTTAACAAAGTATATTCCAGGAGTTCCATTTATTCTCAAATTATATTCAATGGTATTAACTTCTTTATCTTCAATGCATATTGTACCAAAAGAATTAAATACTTGTATACTTACTTTCTCTGTACTATTTAGGTTAATTGTAATATTTCCTTTTGTAGGATTTGGTGCTAGAGTAATATTACCACTGTTTGCCAACTGATATTGAAATGCATCAACATCTGTAGAAATACTACTTTCTGTTGTATTCCTATATAATTTTGTAAATCCACTACCAGAGGTTAAAACATCATCGTCACCATCATTATCAACATCCATAAATGCTACACATCCTCTACTGAAACCATCCATTGTAACGTTTTCTACTTCTAAAAATCCACCATTGCCATTGTTTTGATATAATTTGGTTATTTCTTTCTTGTCCACATTATATCCGGCGATTACCAGATCAATGTATTCATCTCCATCCAAATTACCGAAAGAAACAGAGCCTTCATTAACACCGGTAAGAGAAAGGCTTGTGTCTTCAGAGAAAGAACCAGAGCCATTATTCTTAAATATTGTTGCGTATTTTCTATAATTTGTGCCATCTCCGGTTAATAACAAATCCTGATCATTGTCATTGTCAATATCTGCAAATGTAACTGTACAATTCATTGTATTAGGAAACGGATAATGAGAAGACATTGTGAAATTTCCTAAACCATCATTGGTATACAGGTTAATACCAGAGGTGCATGACGTATTATACTCATCTCTTCTTACGCACTTTGAACCTGCTATTAAAACATCCAGATCATTATCATCATCAATATCAGAAATAGCAACAGAGCCGTTTCGCACGCCTTCAAAAGGAATATTAATTACTTCTGTAAAAGTACCGGTTCCATCATTTTTATACAATCTTGCTTCTGACGCATATGCCTCTGTTTCCCCAGTAAGTAATAAATCCAAGTCACCATCATTATCAATATCAAAAAAGGACGATGTGCTATATTCAATTCCAATAAAAGGAGTGTTACTTACAATTTCAAATTCACCACTTCCATTATTTAAATATAATTTGGTCTTTAGTATTGTATCATTATCCTCACCCGTAATTAATAAATCCTGGTCATTATCTCCATCAATATCTGCAAGGTCAACTGTACCATAAAAAAAGCTCCCTTGTAGCAAGGTATTCCCTTGTTCAGAAAAGTTTCCATTACCATCGTTGGTATACGTAATTATTCGTAATCCGTCTTCCGATTCTCCGGCTATTACAACATCTACATCTGCATCAGAGTCAATATCCGCATAATCAAAAACACAATTATCAAAATCTTTAATGGAGCAACCAGATACCCTATTAAAGGTCATATTACCTTGATTAAGAAAGATATTTGAAGACCTGAATTCGTTTACGTATTTACAATTTGTATATCGATTAGTAGAACCTGTTGTTATTATGTCTAAATCACTATCTCCATCTATGTCTTTGGCAATTGCACTACCTGTAGTTACCAAATCAAAAGAGGTGTGAATAATCTCAGTAAATTTCCCCCCATTGTTTTCATAAATCTTAGCCAGCTTATTCCCCGAAGAATTATAATTACCAGCAAGATAAATATCGTTGTCACCATCATTATCTAAATCAGCAAAGAAAACGGTACCAGATGAAACGCCTGTAAAGGAATTACTTGTATCTAAAGAAAAGTTTCCCTGCCCATCATTCAGATATAGTTTTGTTACTTTTTGGTTAAAGGTATTAGTCCCAATTATAAGTAGGTCATTATCCATGTCACCATCAGCGTCACCAAAAAAAACACAGCTAAAATATACTTGCTCGAATATTGAGGATGAACTAATATCTTCAGTAAAAATGCCGGTACCATCATTTATATAAAGTTTTGTTATTCTTCTATTTTGGGTATTTCGTCCGGTAAGGATAATGTCAACATCCATATCTCCATCTACATCGGCCATGTCTGCATAAGAATATGTAACTCCAGGAAAAACATTACTACTTTCAGAGTAGTTACCTTGCCCGTCGTTCAAATAGAGCTTGGTAATACTATCTCCTGTTAAGAGTACATCTAAATCATCATCTCCATCTATATCTGCAAATGTTATTGATCCATAACCTATGGCTTCAAAAGATGTATTTTCAACCAATGTAAAATTTCCATCTCCATCATTCTTATACAATTTTGTATAGTCTGAATAATTACTGTGTTGTCCTGAAATTAACACATCCATATCGGTGTCGTTATCAACATCTGCAAATTCAACAGATCCAGACCGAGCACCGTCAAAAGGAGTGTTTAGGACTATCGTAAAGTTTCCTTTTCCATCATTTTCATATAGGTTAGTGACGTAGTGACCATTACCATTTGCCCCAATTATAATAATATCTAAATCATTATCGTTATCTATATCGGCAATGGCTGATTCACCCACATCCATTCCCATAAAGGAAATGTTATTACTTTCTGAAGGAGCTAATATGGGCTCAAATTCAATAATTTGTGCATTTAAACTAAAGAGTAAAGTTAGTGATGCTAAAATGAGTAAAAATCTATTCATAATATGATATGTCTATAATTATTATTTTTTTAATAACATTTCCAAAGCTATTGTAGCCATTAACTTGATATATCTATCTATCATACCAACATTAATAAATAGCCTTTACAGTATACCTGTTTCTATTTGCCCCCAACGTCTTGCCGCATGAAGTGTGCCGCTGCGTGTGGTATATTCACTTTCCTAATTTCGCTTTTGCCCGCGCGGGAGCTGAACTCCCAAAGTCAGCCTCTGCCAGGCATTCTTTATTGCGGTTTGTTGCCACACGTTATTCTTTATTAAACATTACAATTCTACTATATTACTTATTCGTTCTTTTATTCTCCCTTCTCCATAACCCATCCATGAATCAACAATAATCCCCTTCTTATCAATTAAAAAAAACATCGGTATTCCTTCTACTCCATATTTTATCACTGTACTGCTAGAATATTCTTGACCATCCCATAAACACATCCAAGGAATATTTTCTTTTTTAATTGTTTCCAACATTGATTTCATCTCTCTATCTCTATAAAAACTAATCAATACTAGTCTATTATTATAATCTTCATGTATCATTCTTAACTCGTCTATAGATTTGATACATGGCATACAATATGAATGAGTAAAGACTAGAAGTTTAAATTTATCCTTCACAATAGAAAATTTGACAGAGTCACCTTGCGCGTTAATAGCAGCAAAATCATGAGCTATATCTCCCTTTTTAGCTACCTTATACTTTGAAAGAATATACTTCCTTTTTCTATTAAGTTTATCATCCCCACTAATTAGTCCAAGTCCTTTGATAGGTTTTAACTGTTGAAGCTCATTGTGAGAAATAATCATGGAATCACACTTATCGATATTATTCTGACTAGTTAATAATTGACAACAGAAAAGAGATACAAATAGTAAATACTTCATATTTATTTTTAATAGTTTTCAATTTAATCTAAAAGGATATTCAAGCTTGCAGATATCAATTAATTTTACCTATTTATTTTAAAATTCATACAGAAACAATATTTATAATGATAGGGTAAAATCCTAAATTTTCAGTACGATATGGGGAATGTGTGGCAACGTTTTTAAATAGACCATGGCCTATACATTTCATTTCTCTTTGGTTCAAGGTGCACATAAAACTCCAAATAAGTGATTTATGAACACCTAATCTATTCAATTACCAAAATATACCGCAATAGTGGCCATTCAGTAAATAAACACCCCCTAAAATTATATTAATTTGACTAAATAACAAAGATTGTTAGTAGATTATGGTGCGTGGTGACTGGACAGGCGTCCCTGGCAGGCCAACCCGCCTGGGTCGCTTGCTGAAAAGGTGGCATTAAGTTGGCGTACTTGAGGTGATAAGTAGGCGTACTCACAGAGGTAAGTGCGCCTGCTTATTGGCATCCGCTCACAAAAAATGGGAAATGCTTTCAAAAATTATCAAATACACCAGGCAAAACCATTGAAATTCCTTTTGGCCGGGTAAGGTCCAACAAAGAGCAAAATGAATCCTGTATCAGATTTTGGTGCGGGTTTTTTTGGATCATGAGGATTCATTCAGCTCTAGATGTTATGGCAAGTTTTTATTTTCTATAAAATAAATAATCAAGTTCAATTACAGACTTAGGTCTATCAAAATCTTTATCATCAATTTCTGAAGATAAAAGCAAATAAGGTAATACACATTTATTGTCAAATCGTTTAAAACAGGCCATATAGTTTTCCTTTATGACAAAATCTCCTTGGATTGAAGAAGCATGAATAAGACGTTTGGCTTCTATTTTAGATATTTCATTGTTTTTATTCTTCGTTACAATAATTTTTTGAAGATACTTATCTACTGCTATATTGTTATTTGTTTTAATAGAATAAACATTTGTTGTGTCTGTGGTACTAATGAGTATAGCTGTATCAGAAGAATGAAAGCAAGGCAAAGTGCTTACACCTAATATACCTGACATATTATTCAAATTACTTTTAATATCCTTAGAAATTTCAATTCTAGGAAACTCATCTTGAATTGTACCATCAGAATTATATCTTCTAATATAGATTTTCTCAATCCGGTCGATTTGATAATACTCACTAATACATTGCTGATAATCGAAGAACTTATTATTATATAATTCTTCATCTTTGGCAATCATGTCTTCTGGTATTACTCCATATAAATCATCTGCAATAATTCCTAAAACACTATATTGAACAGTATTATACTGAATTGGTAATCTATGACGTCCAAATAAATTATAGGCAATCAATCTCTGACCAGAACTAATCATTTCTTCAATTAGTTCCATTTTGTCAAACAGTGTACCATAAAAACTTAGCTTGTCAATTTTGAGGCTTATATCTTCTTGATAATCTAGCGCATTGTAATAATTTATATTTGATTTATGATTAACAATATCAAGTTGATATATTGTATTTCGAGGTAGATTCAATATCTCAACAGTCTTTGATGGATTACCTCTTAAAATATAATGCTTTAATATCTTTTCATTTTGAGTTAATTGAAAATCAAATATTACATTGTTCAGTAAATATTCATCCCAAATCTTTAATTGCCAAAGAGAATCAAGCCTTTCAAATTCAGGCGTTTGTTCAATTAAATTCAAATAAGGGTCATAAAATACTACTTGTATAGTATAATCTTCAAGCATTATTTCATCTATTACCTTTGTCGTTTGCGACCAAAGATGTGTTGATAATAACAATAGAATAGAAATAAGGGTTAAAAAATTTAGTCTTTTAATCATGTCGCTAAATAGTATGTATTATGCTTGTTATAATTTTCCACAATATTGATTACAAACAACTTAAGTTGTCTCGAAGCTCTTACCTGTCAATTTGCACTGAGCCAAATTTGCGTTTTGACACAAATTTATTGCTTTAAAACAAACAGTCAAATCACAGATTTGGCGGAGCTGATTAAATGAGCAAACGCCTTGCAAACCACTGAGCCACTTATATTTTTGATATATTGTTATCGACATTTTCGGTTATTCATTTTTTCTATAAACTTTCAACTTTCTATCATAGGTGTCCATTACCACCACGTCACCATTTGTCTTCAAAGTCAATCCAATTGCAACACTAAAATCCCCATCTCCAATTTTATCAGTGAAATGTCTGTCTTCGTCAATCTTAAGTACAGCACTTCCAGCAGCTACATAAATAAATTCATCATCTGCTACCAAATCATAAAGAGAGTTATTAAAACTCCACGATTTAATAAAAGTTCCGTCTTTGGTAAAAAATTGTAAACGTTTGTCGCTACTTACGACCACCATGTTTTTGAAAACCGTTATACCCCAAGGATAGGTGAAATTGCCATCACCAGTTCCCTCACTGCCCCATTTTGAAATGAAATTGCCATTTATATCCATTTTTTGAATTCTGTGATTAGAATGATCTACAATGAATAGGGTTTCTTCATCAACAGCAACTTGACGGAAGTAATGGAACTGCCCATTCCCACTCCCTGATCCTCCCCATTCTCTTATTATATTTTTATTTTGATCTATTATTTTAATCATATTTTCAGAAGAACAGGCGATAAGAGCTTCATTATTCGGTAGCAATTTGAATGCTCTAGGAGCTCCGCAGGAATAGTATTTTTCAATAAATGTGCCGTCTGATGAGAACTTTTGGATCGATGGCAGGTAATTAGTTTCAGATATATAAAAATTCCCATCCAAGTCGACTGTTACATGTTCTGAGAAAACAAAATCACCTGGATTAGAACCTCTTTTTCCAAATGAAAGAATCATGTCATAACTTCTTCCTGTGTAGTATCCATAATCCAAATCAGAATAATCTCCAAATTCGATATTTGAATTGAACGCGCGAATTTTATAAAAAATATCAGTTAAAGGATCTTCTAATTCTTGAAATTGATCCAAAAACTCATTACTACTAGATGTCCCTATTAAATGAAATTCTTCTGAAACTGGATCAAGTTTATATATTTCATAGGAACTAGCTTGTGGTACAGGTTGCCATTTCAGTAAAATTGAATTCCAATAATCTCCTTTTGATGCACTGAATTCTATGGGCTTTTCTAATACAGGTTCGGTAATTACAATGACTTCTCTTGTTGAGATGGATGTATTTCCTTCAATATCAGCCACAATAGCCTTGAGTTCATAAGTTCCATTTCGAAAGGACTTAACATCTACTGTAAAAGAATAGGGTGCATTTTCTAGTTCACCCTGCAATGCATCTTTAAAGTACAATTGAACTTTTGAAATACCTTCATTATCAGAAGCTTCTATTTCAACATTAATTAAATCATAAAAGACTTCACCATTACCTGGTGTCATTTTTGAAATTAAAGGGATTTCTGTATCTGGATGATCGATAATTATTTTCACACTATCCAAACCTACATTACCTGAAAGATCTACAGCATGTAATTTAAGATAGTACTCTCCTTCCTTTATTATTTCTGTATTTATGCTAACTCTTGAAGATAATTCATTGACGCTTAATATATTGGTATTTTTAATGAAAACTGTAGCTGAATCAAGTTGATCCTCAACTATGCTATATATTAACTCAAATATACTCCCTACTACCTGATCTTCTGTTGGTTTTAAGATATTGATTACGGGTGATGTTGTGTCCATTTCTTCCTTTTTGCATGAAACCGCAAATAGGAATATCATGATTGAAATACTTAATAAAACTAGATTTTTCATTTAAATTATGATTTAATTATTGTCGCTAATCGAATAGAGCAAGATACGAAATAGCTTCGTATCTCCACCCACTCACACCACCGTACGTACCGGCCGGTATACGGCGGTTCGTCAAACATGGCCGAATCTTTGGTAGATACTGGCGGTCGGGATAAATCCGCGCTTTTGCAAGCGCTCGTTGGTTATGGTAGTTTGGAGAATTGGGCTTTGAACCACATGCCATTCCCCTCTTCCCGTGAATCCCCATTTACTTACTATCCGTTCCAGCATTTACAAATTCTTCTTGCTGCTTTGAGATTAAAGGAATGCCATGAAGAGCTCGGACACTACCTTCAATGCTCCACACGAATTGCAATATAATCCGAAGCGTTTAACGTTCAGTCCTTCCTTAACTTGTGAGCCCTCCGCATTCCTCTGTGCGGCTCGTGTCCCGTCAAGTACTATGACCTCGGACTTCGGCGTGAGCTCAGTCGAACGCTGACTTCTCACCTACATCAACACGTGATCAGCGAGATATCCCCGGGTAATGACACTAACTGTCCTCCTATCCCTGCCGCATCTACGTAGCTTGCTAAGTGGTAAATAACGGACTTCGATGTGACGTGCCATCTCATCCAAAGCAAACACCCGCCTTAATAGGCGATTCTTGTTCATCAGTACAGGATTTTGCAGTCGGTATTTACTCGTTAATCAATCGTAAATAATCTTCATGCGACACCTCACGATGTAACACTTGTCACTTGCTAACAGTACAGTTTACCTCTGCCTGTTCGGGACTTACACCCTAAAGTTAATGCCCATGCCGGGCGCACACGGCTCGAATATGAGGCGTTTGGCATTTCAAAACTCCTACCTATCAAGCCGCTAAATATTTCATTAAATGTATCATTTTCAATTTATCACTATCCGCCAAATGACCTATATTTATTATTGTGTGTAGCTTTTTTATTGCAGAAAAGCCTTTTCATACAACGCAAAAATTACTGATAATATGATTAAGATAAGAGTTATTAATTTGGTAACAAAAAAATAATAAGCACGTTTATTTATCCTTGATTTGTCTTTCTTTACATCTAATCTACTTTCATCAATTGTTTTAAAGTCATCCTGTTCTGCTTCTAGTATTTTTTTTAAGTGCTTTCTAGATGATAATGCTACTGATAAGTACTGTGCAATATCGAAAGTGACATAAATAGATAGAAAAATAAATGATACATACGCTCCTTTGGTAAATGTAATTACTCCATCTTTAAATGAGATTACCCATATCAATGCAAATAAACCAAATACTATTTGACGGCAGACATCCGAACATATTTTTGTATGTTCATCTAATTCTTTTATCGCTTGAGATTTTAGATTTTCCATAATATTTAAAACAGTTTATCAAAATCTAGACCTAAGTCCATATCTAAACTTAAGTTATCATTACCCATAGAAGTAATTGATTTTAGGTCAATATTTTTAAATAAAGCATCAGCCTTCGGCGCCCATATGACTGAATTTACATCTGTGTCAGTATTATTTTTTGGTAATTCAAAGCTACCATCTGATTTTATTTTTCCGTCTATTCTAAAAATGATATTACAACTTGAGTTTTTACATACCCAAACATCTTTTTGTTCATGAACTGTCTCAACTTTTACTTGTGTTTTACATATAGGACAGTATGGCGAGTTATAAACGACTCCTCTACCAGTAATACTAAAAGATTCAGAATTAGAACTTATTTTTGTTTCCTCTTTTATTGGTTTTACTCTAAACAAGATATGACAAAAAGAATCTGTACAACGCCAGATATAATCATATCCAATTTTTTTAAATTTAATAGCTTTCTTACCACAAATTGGACAATTGTATTTTCCCTCTGTACGTTTGTAAGCCATGATGTTAAGTTTTAATATTCTTAATTTTTGATATTCTGATTATTAATGCCAATTTACATATCTGTAGCAGATTTGCAAGTTACACACAGCGGTTCGGCCATATGAAGTGGCCCGGTTTGCGTATGGTATATTCGCTTTCTTGTTTATGCTACTCCTGGCGCGGGAGCTAAACTCCCAAATCCCGCCAAAGCCAGGGCTATTTTATGATGGCTTGTTTGGTACAGTTATTTTTTTTCTCTGCACTTATAACTTAAATCTGACTTTCTATAAAAATCTGCTATTGATTCAAATCCTATCTTTTTTCGTAATCCATTTGCTTTTTCACAATCACAAATCTCAGTCATTTCAACTTTGTCATTATAATTATAGGTTCCATATGTTTGGCAGCCTATAGTCATAATATCTTTGTAATCTACGGCTCTTGCAAAATGGTAAGGATACATTTCACCATCAAAAACCGCCTGAATCATAAATGGTTTCAAATCTTCAATTTGTTCTTTACTAAAATGCAAAAGCAATAAGGCAATATTATCTGTTACATTATACTTTCCTTCAGGTGTTATTTCTCCTATTGTTGAAAAACCAGGCCATTTGTTATTATTTTGTTTAATAACTTCTAAAAGTCTTTTATAATTGAACGAATCAATTTTATGCATTTGTTCTGAACCACTAAAAATCGTAACTCTTGCTCTTTGGTCCTTTTTTATCATCTCTGAAATTTCTTTTCTTAATGGTAAATTCAGAGTCTTTATATGTTCTTCTCGTAGCGAATTATAATCTTTTTTAAGCCTCCTATACTCCTTAGACTTCATAAAATCAGATAGTTGTTTTTTGATTCTTTTTAAGGTCAATCCGTTAGATACTCCTTTTTTGAGATACTCATAAGTGCTTTGATTATCCTTTAGCTTTTCTGAATTCAAGGAAGCTAATAAATAATCCTCTTTGAATGGTTTTTCCACTAATTCAAATGCAATTTGGTAAATAGAATCAGATTTCTGAAAATCCTTGTCTAAACTTGCAATTTCAGCGTTATTAATTGCTTGGTAATAGTTCAAGTAATTTTGTCCAAATACGTTTTGAAATCCCAATAGTAAAATTAAAATTGAGAAGTTTAAAGTCTGTTTCATATGTTTGGTTTTGGTTAGTTCAAATTGTACCCAATCGACTAGAGCAAGATACGAAATAGCTTCGTATCTCCACCCTCTCACACCACCCTACGTATCGGCCGGTATGCGGTGGTTCGTCAAACATGGCCGAATCTTTGGTAAATACTGGCGGTCGGGATAAATCCGCGCTTTTGCAAGCGCTCGTTGGTTATGGTAGTTTGGAGAATTGGGCTTTGAACCACATGCCATCCCCCTTCTCTCGTGAATCCCCATTTTCTTTACTTACTATCCGTTCCAGTAATTACAAATTCTTCTGGCTGATTTGAGATTAAAGGAAAATGCCAGTACTAAACCTGAAAAACACGCATCTAAATGCTTTCAAAAAACATCAAATACACCAGGCAAAACCATTGAAATTCCTTTTGGCCGGGTAACGTCCAACAAAGAGCAAAATGAATCCTGTACCAGATTTTGGTGCGGGATTTTTTGGATCATGAGGATTCATTCAGCCCTGGATGTTAGCCATAGTTGTTATTGAGAAATTAATACGCCTGTCAATATGCCAATTCCAGCTCCCCCTATACCAATCAAAACCTTTTCAAATTTTGATGCTTGTTTTTCCTTCTTGATGAGCTTATTTGCCTTGTCAAGGCTTTGTATTGAATAATCAAGTGTTTGTTGAGTATACTGTAAAGACTTCTGAGTATTCATTAAAGATTCCTGAGTATAATCAATTAAATCTAAAGAAACTTGTTCTGTTTTTTTACAGTTATTAAGTATTTTACTGTAAGCGTCCTCATGTTCCTTTAGTCTATTTTCATATACGAGCAAGATGTCCTTGCATGGAGCATCACTTTCTTCAACTGTTGCTTTATGCATATCCTTATAGAATTTGTATCTAATTTTATTAATGATATATACTGAATCACAATCAATAATTAATGTATCTCCTTTTTGAAACAATTTCGGGGAATCAGTCGATGCACAGTATTCTTCTCCAATACTATGTATTGTAGAGTTTGATTGGGAGAATATTTTAGAATAAAATCCTAACAATGCCATTAAAATTACCAAATATTTCATAAGTCAAAATTTTCAGCTTGTTCCTTTAATATTTTCCTTTTTTCCTGTTTTTCCTTCTGCTCCTTTTTTATTTCTTGCAATTCAGTCCAATTTGCAGCAGTTTTTCTCCTTTCTTCCAATTCGAGCAGTTCTCTTTCGTTTTTTATTAGTTTCAGCTCATTCTCAGTGAACTTCAATTTAGTAATAACAACAGATATTGATTCTTGAGCATTGTCAAGACTATCCTGCATAACATTTAAGTTAGAATTCACCTTATTAATTACTTCTTGAGCTTCTCTGAGTTTGCTATTTCCCGTAAAAATTAGATACAGCATAAGAACAAGGAGAATTACTATAACTATATTAAAAACATTTTTTAAATCCTTCATAATATGTAATTTAATTGTTATTCCATAAAATTGGATATACACCTTTTTCTTGGGCGTAAGTTCTTAATTCAAAGTGAGGCAAATCCCAACCTAACTTATCATCCAAATCTAATAAGCCATTAAAATTTAAGTCTTTTGCTTTCCAAAAACCACCCCAGTGTAGAAAATAACCATTTTTTTCAGCAATGTTTTCCCATATTTGAAATGCTGTTTTAGCAATTGCTAGAAAAGCTTCCTCATTCTTCCAAGTAAAACCTCCGTTAATGTATGGAACAAAATCCAATGCTAAACCAGATTGATGATAGCTTTTTTTAATGTAGCCATCACATTTTGAATACCCTTTGTCAAACAATTCTTTTTGTTGTTCTGCGGTTCTTTTTCCACCAGTTGACGGAATTCCAAAGTCAAATGGTGATAATTTAATCGTTTCAAATGCTAATTCTTGCAGTAATTCATGAACCTCTGCAATTCTCTGGTTTGATGAAGTACCAAATGAATACATAATTTAAGATTTAGGTTAATAAACAACAAGTTACATTTTTAAAATGATATAATTCTAAGATTTATCGTTAATTCCTTGCAAGGTCGTTGTCCAATTATGGCTAACGGTGGTGGGTCGAGTAGGCAAAGGGAGTTTCACCCTAAGCCTCTCACAGAACCGTACGTGATAGTCTCCCATCATACGGCTCTTGTTATACAAATTTAACATTATTATGTACACAATCTTATTTGCCAATGATAAAACAAGTGAGGATATTGTTCCTTCACTCTGTCTAGCCATTTGTAGGCCTTATTAAGATTGGTTTTATAACGTATGTACCGTTTTCGTGCCCAGAATACTAAACGCCTTCGCAACAGTTGAAAAATTGAGTTCATTTCGCTACCTCTAAATTTGCCGTAATAGTTAATCCAACCTCGAATATAAGGATTGAGGAATTGGGCTATTCCTACAACTGATTTAAAAGTCAGATGCTGAATATCAAATTCTCGCAGCTTTGCAATGATACGTTTCTTCGAACTTTTGCAAATGGCACAATCAAAGCCCAGAAATAACTTCCCGTCTTTCTTTGACTTGCAGGTGCGAGGCTGAAAGCTATACCCCAGAAAATCGAACTGTACTGTTGGATAATCTTCCTTTCGGCGATGATCTCTGCAATAGACAATCTTTGTTTTCTCCGGATGCAGTTCCAGTCCGCAGCTTTGCATGCGTTCCTTTAGTTTCTGTAGTACCCATGTTGCCTGTGCTTTGCTAATGCAATGTACGATTGCATCATCGGCATATCTTGCAAATCGTACAGTGGTACTGGTTTGACTTAACCATATATCAAAAGCATAGTGCAGAAAGAGGTTAGCCAAAAGCGGACTGATGACACCTCCTTGCGGAGTGCCTTTCCCATGCTTGTCTAAAAGCCTTCCATCTTTCTTTTGTATGGGCATATTTAACCATCTTTCGATATACATACAAACCCACCTCTCAGAAACATGTTTCTTAACCGCCAGCATCAGTTTAACATGATCAATATTATCAAAGAATCCTTTGATGTCCAAGTCAATCACCCAGTTGTACTTCCTACAGTTCTGACGCACCTGTTCCAATGCTTGATGAGCACTTCGTTTAGGGCGATAACCATAAGAATCAGGGTGAAAGATTTTCTCCATACGTGGTTCCAGATAATCTTTTACAACCATTTGTGCTACCCTGTCCGCAATCGTAGGTATCCCTAGTTGACGAACCTTGCCATCTTTCTTGGGAATCTCCACCTCTTTTACTGCAGGAGGAAAATAGCTGCCTGATGCCATGCGATTCCAAAGTTTGTACAAGTGTTTACTGCGATCTGCATCAAATTCATCCATGCTTATCGAGTCAATTCCAGCACTCCCTTTGTTGGCTTTCACCTTCTTATAAGCAGACCAAATTTGGTCTTTGCTTATCGGTACTGATTTTGCTTCATCCCATAAAGTCATCCTCATTGCTGAGTTGTTAAATGTTATGATACTGTATAACCTGGTTCCTTCGCTCCATACCCATTACAGGTACTTCATCACTACTACAAACCAGTCCGTCCCAACATAACGCATCGATATTCTGTCTTCGGGTTGATCCCGTTGTACGTTTCTCTTTTCATCATTATGCTGGTTCCCGAGTTCCATAAATAAGCCGGAATACAGGTCTTGCCCTCTGTAAGACGCCAGTCGCTTAGCCAGTAAACAGGTTTCCGCTAAACTTATCACTCCGTCTCATACTCCGTAGCTTTTGACTGGATGTGGCCACTTCTCGACTCCTCTTCAAGGGTTCACTTGCGTTCAACTCCTGTATTCATACCTGCCTATGTTCATGACATAGGATTTCCCAAACGCTCAGCACCTTGGCTCTTTACCAAAGCACCTTTGGGCGGTTTGCCTCCCTTGCCTGCACAACGAAGGAGGTGGGCCATCAGGCAATTGCCAGATTCCACCATCTTATTTACAGCATGCAGAACTTTGATCTTGCCGATGTTCTGCTTCTCGGCACACTATGCGTAGTGCGGGATTTCAAGGCACTTAACTATCAAACCGCTACGTTGCTTATTAAATGAAAATATGCTACAATTTTGCACATCGCCCCGCATTACGTATATTTATTGTTGTGTGGTGTTATTATTTTTCTTCAGCTCTCCTTTTGATTTAGACATCTCTATTAAACTATTCATTTTCATTTCTCGTTCATGTCTATGGATATACCATTCTTCAATTAACATTTCAATCAATTCAATCAAAATCTGAGCTTCATTAGCTTCTACTTCAATTATTAAATTGATATCCTTTTCCATATGAGCTCCAATATTTCCAATCTTACGAACAGAATCAATTGACTTCCATACAATAGGGTCTACTTTATCTTCAATTGCGTTAATCTCATCAACCAATCTACCTTTCTTTATGCTCCAAAAGTCACGAATCATGCCTTGTAAACATCTTCTTGATAGAGTCGCAGAAGCTTTAGGACTTAAATCTCTAATTTTACATGCTTCCTCGTAATCAGTAATTATTACTTTCGGAACGTAATCAGGAAATTGTTTTGCGAACGAATCAGGCATTAAGTTCCAGCTTTTTATGTCGTCTTTTTTCAAGCTTCTTTGATAATTTGAATTCCATTCGATTGTATATAAATCAGCTAACAATGTCAGTTTTTTACACTCATCATTTGGACAGACAATAAAATGATTAGTGAGTCTAATATTTCCATGAATATTATCAATATCCAAATCTACAGATGATGTTTTTTGATTAGAATTTACAATCGTTGTAGCTCTATTACAATAGGGACATGTCCAATTAAAGTTTGCCATATTTTTTATCTAAATTTCTATTTTGCAGTTCGGTCATTAATACCACACAACGGATGGCGGTATAAAATCGTTGGGGATTTCGGAGTTGCTTCACTATCAAGGTACAACGAACTTTGATGCGAGAACTAAAGCTTGAATAACCACTTCGTCCCCAATGTTTTATGACCGCGTGTTAGCCCCTGTATGTTTAATCATCATTTTGTATAATTTCTCTTTTTTTCAAGTAGTATGTCCAATAATTATTCTTGTCTCTAATTAAATACTTTTCATTTTTTTTCACGAAATCAAAAAGTAATGTTTTGGGGTCAGCACCATCTATTATACCTCCATTTAAGTAAACATTTTTTTTATCTATTGATATTGAAAAACCTGTTGTATCTTTCAGAATTTCAAATGTTTTATAATCAGCTTCAGCTATTAAGGAACCGAAATAGTATACATGTTCTTTATCTGTTGTATATGGTTCATTAATAATCATAAAGCTATCGGGGTTCGCTTTTTCTAAAACAAAAATATCGCAAGCACACACGCCACAACAACACTCACAATCTTCACAAGTAAGAGAAACAAAAGAATATACTTTAAATTTATCTTTAGAATATGTTGTTGAATTTAGAACTTGAAAAGTTGCAATATCAACACTCAAAGGCTGACTATAGCATCTTTTTGAATCACTGCAATAAATATTGCTATCCAAAAATAAATAATTTCCACTGTATTCCTTTTGTCGCAATGTAACCCACGAAATACTATCATCTGGATATGATTTTGATATATTGATAAGGTCTTGGGGCAAATCATCTTCTCCCATATATACTTTAATAGAATCAACAATTTCGCCTGTTTCAGCATCATATATTTGACTAAAACAATCCAATGTTGATAAAACAATAATTATATATAGTATAATCTTCATAATATAGGGGCTAACGTCTTGCCGCATGAAGTGGGCCGTTGCGTGATACATTCGCTTTCTTGATTTTGCCACCGCCCGCGCGGGAGCTAAACCTCCCAAAACCAGCCTCCGCCAGGCCTGCTTTATTGCGGCTTGTTGAACTAAATCCCTGCGGGATAGTGCCCTTCAAATGTAACATTATTATCCTATTATTTCGAATACTCATAACTGGAATTATTAACAATAAAATTTACCGTTATGAGAAAGAAAACATCATTAACCATTGTGGAACAAGCCATTGCTTACGTTCCTGAGTTTGCTTCTGTGGTAACCAAAATGAGTCACCAGGTAACGCTTCGCGGACAGAGCCCGAGTACTTTTAACAACTACATCAGACGCATTGCCCTGTTTGTGATACACTTTAAGCAACTGCCCGAAAGCCTTTGCGAGGAGGAGATTAATGAATACCTGGTGGCCCTGGCGCGTGACCCCAAGTCTCCTTCGCGCAGCAGTTTTAAGCACATGGTCTATGGCTTAAGGTATTATTACCGCCTGCTGGGTATGAATAAAAAAGCCATTGCCTTGCCTTCCTTAAAGCACCAGACTAAACTGCCGGTTATTCTGAATCAAAAGGAGTTAAAGGAGCTTTTTGCAGCGCCGACCTTGCTTAAACAGTGTATTTTACTCACCCTCACTTATTCGGCCGGATTGCGCGGGCAAGAAGTCATCAACTTGAAGATTGCGGATGTCGATTTTGAGCGGATGACCATTCACATCCGGCAATCCAAGTACAAGAAAGACCGCATTGTGCCGCTTTCAAAAGTAATGGCCTCCGGACTAAAAAAATACCTGGCGGCTGAAAATCCGCACATTTGGCTTTTCAATGGCAAGGAGGCCAACGGTCAATACAGTGTGCGTGGCTTGTCGTGGGTGATGCGCGAAAACCTCAAAAAAACCTCCATCTCCAAGGCGGTCAACCTCCATTCGCTGCGCCACAGTTATGCCACCCACCTGTTGGAACAAGGCCTCAATATTGTAACGCTCAAAGAACTGTTGGGACATGCTGAGATTACCACCACCATGATTTACCTGCACGTAGCCCAGTGTCCGCACATTAAACCACACAGTCCGCTGGACGCGCTCTATCACCGCAGCTAAACCATGCGCAGCAATTTAGAATTGGCCGCTATTATTAAACGTTTTGGCCAACAGTACATCGAAAAGTATCATCCTTCGCCCGATAAAATGAAAGTGCTGTTCGATGTCTTGCAGTGCCGTACGTCGGTGCTTGGCGGCCACGAGGAACACTGCGATAGCTGTTCCCAGGTGCGCTACAGCTATAACAGCTGTGGAAACCGTCATTGCCCCAAGTGTCTGGCCTCCAGACAAGCCCTGTGGGTGGAAAAGCTAATGGCCCAAACGCTGCCCGTGAAGCATTATCACATTATTTTTACCGTGCCTCACCAGCTCAATGCCATTTGTTTGTTTAACCCCAGCCTCTATTACAAAATACTGTTTGCCGCAGTAGCGCATACATTGCACAGTTTTGGATACACCCACTACGGCGTGGAGAGCGGGGCTGTTTGTATGCTGCATACCTGGGGACAAAACCTCAGCCTGCATCCCCACATCCATTGCCTGGTACCGGCTGCAGGATACACCCTTAAAGGTACCTGGAAACCCATCGGGAAATACGAGCATTTTCTCTATCCCGTACAGCAACTAAGCGATGCGTTTAAAGGCAAATGTTTGGATGGACTGAAAAGGGCGCTGCGTAAAGCGGATGCCTTAAACGGATTCCATACGCACCTGCAAGCGGCCTATAAAAAGAAATGGGTCGTACATTGCGAGCCCTCCATGGCCAGTGCCGAGCATGTAATCAGGTACCTGGGACAGTACACCCACCGGGTGGCCATCAGTAATGATCGCATATTGGCCATCAGCGATACACATGTGACCTTTATGGCCAAAGATTACCGCGATAAAGCTCAAAAGAAACCGGTGAGTCTGACGGGCGTTGAGTTTTTACACCGCTTCTGTCAGCATATTTTGCCCAAACGGTTTGTAAAGATACGCCGCTATGGCATTTACAACCACACCACCAAACGAAACCTGCAGCTCCGGTTTGTGCCGGATGAATCGGAGGTGGAAAAGAAGCTGTCGGGTAAAAGGGAGGTCGAAACCACACCGGAGCGCATCAAACGGCTCACCGGCTTTGACATTGGAAAATGCCCTAAATGCAAAGATGGACGCCTGCACATAGTAAGGGAATTGCCTCGTATCCGCTCCCCAGGCCAACACGTGGGGCGATTGCTTGCTGCTTTTTTACAATAGATTGATTTTATGCTCATTTAATCTTCATTGGCTTGAGGACTGGCAGGCTACTGCCCAAACTCTCCCAAATTACGTTGTTTTCACCCCAAAATGGCAGGTCAATCGCGACAAAAACAGTATATTGACGTACCCAAACAATAAAATCACACCTTGGGGTATCCCCAGAAAACAATCAAAACATTCAATAAGTGCATAGAAGGCTGCGGCCACGACAGCCGGGATGTAGCTCAACATGGACTCATCGCTGGGTCTTGCAGACCGCTCAGAGTCCTATTTATTAGGCCCCGTATTTATTATATTTTACTTTGGAACCACTGTTATTTTAATTCTGTTTTAGCTTCAGATCATTTTATCTGAAAGTCTTTTACACCATTCATGATCATGTATTCTTATCACTAAGTCATCGCGGCACTATTCATGCTCTTGTTTTCTTATCTTCAGCTTTACGCGACACCATTCATGTTCTTGTTTTCTTATCTTCAAGTTTGTGCGACACTATTCATGCTCATGTTTTCTTATCTTTAAGTCTGCGCGACACCATTCATGTTCTTGTTTTCTTCTCTTCAAGTTTGCGCGACACTATTCATGTTCTTGCTTTCTTATCTTCAACTTTACGCGACACCATTCATGATCATGTTTTCTTATCTTCAAGTTTGCGCGATACACTCATGGTCATGTTTTCTAATCTTTAAGTCTGCGTGACACTAATCATAGTCATGTATTCTACTTGTCGATTGGTATATGGGGCCTAACGCTTTTAAATAGACCATGGTCTATACATTTCATTTCTCTTTGGTTCAAGGTGCACATAAAACCCCAAATAAGTGATTTATGAACACCTATTATGTTCTATTACCAAAACATACCGCCATAGCGGCCATTCAATAAATAAACACCCCTAAAATTATATTAATTTGACTAAATAACAAAGATTGTTAGTAGATTATGGTCCGCATGCCAAAACAAGCGCCCCTGGCAGGCCAACCAGCACGGGCAGCTTACTCAAGGGGCGGCATTATGTTGGCCTACTTGAGGTGATAAGTAGGCGTACTCGCAGGTACAAGTTGGTGTACTTGAGGTGCTAAGTAGGTGTACTTGCTAACACCAGTAGGCGTACTCATAAGGGTAAGTACGCCTGCTTATTGGCATCCGCACACAAAAAATGGGAAAAGCGGTTGGTGAAAACCAGCAATTCCCATTCCATTTACGGCTGTCGTCAAAAGCGGCACAGGGAGCACTAGCGTGGTGCTCAAGCTGCGCTGTGGATTAGTTTACTTTTTCGAAGATGGTTTTAGCAACTTCTTTTTTGAGTTCAGTGGCGGGTGCAAAGCGCATCCGTACCTTTTTAATCTTCCCCACCGTCACCTCTTGCTCGGTCTCGGAGCCCTCGCAGTTAATGCCCAGTGAGAAGATGCCCAGGCCCTGCATGTCCACCCGAAAACCGTTCTTCAACAGATTGGGTAACACCTTCACAAAGGCCCGCAAGGTGGCCGCTGAATCAATTTCGCTCACTGTAGACATATCTGCAATACTTTTCGCCAGATCCTCAAAGGTATAGGTGCCGGTATACACTGGATTCAGGTAAAACCGAGGCGCTTCTTCCGGTTTCGACGGATTGCGTTTGGCAACTGCTTTTGTTTTATGCTTCATTTCACAACTTTTTTAATTGTTTTACAATACCCGATTCGCCTCCATCAACCTCATTTTACGACTTTACCAATGGGGCTTTTGGCAAATGGCAAAATGTGCTGACCTTACCCTTCATGACAAGCAAGTTATCACGCACTTTTCAAAATGTAAATGTTGATTTTTATCTTTTTTTACAGTATCTTCTTAGAACCAACTACCTTGTGTTAAGGATCTATGCCCCGCCCCAGGTGTTTAATAAGGCTTTTTTGTCCACAGATCAGGAGGATTCATCAGGTTTTCACCAGGCAGCTGATTGTTCCCTTCGTGTCTGACTGCTGATATCCTTGTATTATTTGGCAGGCTCTTATTTTTGAACTCATTCATTGGAATTATGAATATGGATTAACGATTGGAGATTTAAGAATTCGGCTTGCTTCATTGGTTGATCGATATTTATTATTTGGTTCTGGCTCGTCCTGCATAGCTTATCTTTTTTTGTCCACAGATCAGGAGGATTCATGAGATTATCACCAGGCAGCTGATTGTTCCCTTCGTGTCTGACTGCTGATATCCTTGTATTATTGGGCAGGCACTTATTTTTGGACTCGTTGGAATGATGAATATGGATTAACGATTGGAGATTTAAGAATTCGACGTTCTTCATTGGTTGATCAATATTCATTATTTGGTTCTGGCTCGTCCTGCATAGCTTATCTCTTTTTTGTCCACAGATCAGGAGGATTCATCAGATTATCACCCGGTAGCTGATTGTTCCTTTCGTGTCTGACTGCTGATATCCTTGTATTATTTGGCAGGCTCTTATTTTTGGACTCGTTGGAATGATGAATATGGATTAACGATTGGAGATTTAAGAATTCGGCTTGCTTCATTGGTTGATCGATATTCATTATTTGGTTCTGGCTCGTCCTGCATAGCTTATCTCTTTTTTGTCCACAGATTAGGAGGATTCATCAGATTATCACCAGGCAGCTGATTGTTCCCTTCGTGTCTGACTGCTGATATGCTTGTAGTATTTGGCAGGCACTTATTCTTGGACTCGTTGGATTGATGAATATGGATTAGCGATTGGAGATTTAAGATTTCGGCTTGCTTCATTGGTTGATCGATAATCGTTATTTGGTTCTGGCTCGTCCTGCTTAGCATATCTCTTTTTTGTCCACAGATCAGGAAGATTCATCAGATCATCACCAAGTGGCTGATCATTGCTTTGGAATATCTCTTCTATTGTTGGCATTGTCAAGGTCTGAGAACTACTCAGGTCGTTTAATGTATTAAAATAGAGCTAATTTAAAATGTCGGTTTCACGCCAAGGACGCAAAGATTAATAGCGCAAAAATCTAAAAGCCTGTCTTTTGCGTTCTTAGTGCAAAATCTTAGCCATATTTGCGAGAAATATTAATAATTATTAGTTCAGTGTGTTAAGTAAAAGTAAAGAACCTGAGTAGTTACTAAATTATCCTGAAAAACACATTCCATTTCTTGCAAGCCATTTGAATAATGCTGAACTTTTAATCATGTTGGAAATCGATGCTGCAATAAAGACGATACTGCTGATCGTGGCTCATCCCGATGATGAAACCTTGTGGGCCGGTGGCACCATGTTAAGCCACCCCACCCTTAAGTGGTTTGTAATATGTCTGTGCCGGGGCCAGGATGAAGATCGGGCGCCCCGGTTTTACAAAGCTTTAAAAATGCTGAATGCACAGGGATGCATGGGTGATCTGGATGACGGGCCGGAACAAAAACCACTGGATGAACAACACGTGGCTGAAACCATTCTGGAGTTGTTACCGGCGATGCATGTTGATCTGATCATCTCACACAGTCCTTCGGGTGAGTACACCAGGCATCGCAGGCATGAAGAAATCGGTCAAGCAGTCATTAAGCTCTGGCACGCACGTAAACTTTCGACCAATGAATATTGGGCCTTTGCCTATGAAGATGGCGATAAGGGATATTTTCCGCGCGCGATCAAAAAAGCGCCGGTCAGCCATGTGCTCCCTGATCCCATCTGGCAGAAAAAGTATGAACTGGTTACGAATATCTACGGATTTGAAACCGGGAGCTGGGAAGCCCAAACAACCCCTCGCACCGAAGCATTCTGGTGCTTCCGGAATGCTCATGACGCCACAACCTGGCTGGAGCAATGCCCAACCGACTAGCAGATAGTCCCTGAAATACCGTTTTAGAATGGAATGGTGCATCCCCCCTTTGAGCGAAGCGAAACCGTTTTTGTGATCCGGGTTGTTTTGCATTGCAAACATCACATAAACCCATTATTTCCTGACCTTCTGCCGGCCCGTCTAAGAGGATGCATTTAATTGTTGACACCGGCGGCCAATCGGTCTTAAATTGACCATTCCTAAGACGAACAAGCTGGAACTGAATTTTGAAGGGTGAGTTCTTATTAATAATTCGTCATCCGATTCATTATGGCGGGCTCCACTCCTGAATATTCGGCCGGTGCAAGCAAGCCTCACAGCAGCAAGAAGCGTCTGCAGGAAATAGGAAAGTAGAAACCTGACACATGAATTGCAATGAAAGTATTGGTTTTATACGATTATCCACCTTCACCCGGAGGGTTGGCCACTCAAGGGGATTTGCTTTACAAAGGCTTACTTGAGTTGGGAGTGGATGCACATCCGGCCCATTTTGAATCTGCCCAGGAGAAAGAGTGGTACTATCGCTGGTTTGAACCCGATGTGGTGGTCGGCGTAGGGTATTGGGGACACACCCCACAATTGATACTGCACCCCCAGAGGTATGGCGTGCAACCGGTGCCCTGGCTGGTAGCGGATGGCTACATTGCCAATTACCAGGAAGTACTGAATGCCTTGCCACTCCTATTGGTCACCTCCAATTGGGTGAAAGAAATGTATGTGCGGGATGGTATAAAAAGTGATATCATCGAAGTGCTACCTGTGGGCTGCGATACCGATACCTTTATCCCATTTAACCGGGATGATCCTAAAATCAGGGCTGTCCGTGATTCACTGGGCATTCCGCCCGATCAACTGATGATTCTGACGGTGGGCGGTGATGCCGCCTCCAAAGGGGCGCAGGAGGTGATGCAGGCCCTGGCTACCATCGACACCCGGGCACCCGACTGGAAATACGTCTGCAAAGTCTGGCCGCAACCCCGCACCAAACTACAAAACATGGCCGATCTGGAGATGGCCACACGCCTGGGGATTGAAAAAAATGTCACCTATGCCACCAATACCATTTCCCGGAATTTCATGCCGTACTTACTTGGTGCCTGCGATATCTATGCGGCACCATCGCGGCTGGAAGGATTTGGAATGCCACAGGTGGAAGCCGGCGCCTGCGAAAAACCCGTCATAGGCCTGAAGGCCATGGGCATGTTGGATACCCTGATTCACAACAAAACGGCATTGTTGGCCAAGGTAGCCCGGAAAATTATTGTCAATGAGGTCACCATTGGCGATGAATCGGGTTTTGAAGACAACCACAAAGTGTATTTTAAAGAGCCCCGAATTGTGGATTACCGCGCCAATACCAAAGACATCGCCACCTATCTGCTGAAGCTCATGAATGATGCCCCATTGCGTGAGAAAATGGGGCTTGAAGCCCGAAAGCGTGTCGTCGCCAACTTTGACTACCGCATTGTGGCCAAACGATTTGTTCAAATACTGGCAGACAAACTGGGGCTGCACTAAACGAATGAGACAATAATAGTTCCTAACAAATTAATACAATGCAAACTTCAGACTGGCAAGCGATAAAAGAGGCAAAGAAAGCCGCACTCGAGGTGTTGCTTCACAATGACCGCGGGCCCTACCATGGCCTTCCACGGACAGCGGGCTGGGGATACCCGGAACCCTATACCAGGGATTTGTTACTGGCGATCTTTGGCATTGCTGTATCGGACAATAAACAGCTCATCGATAGCATGCGAAAAGTACTGGAGACACTGGCCAAAAACCAATCGGAACATGGCCATATTCCGTCTCTGGTCCATGATGCGGAAAACCGCGGAGCCAGCGATACTACTCCCTTGTTTTTGCTGGCAGCGGGTATCTTCAGAAAACTGACCGGCGAGCTGAACTTTCTGGACAGTGCCATTGATAGAGCCCATACCTGGATGATGTATCAAAGTCCGACAGACCGCTCTTTAGTGGCCCAGCAACCTACCAGCGATTGGCGGGATGAGCAATGGGTAATTGGCTATGGTTTGTTTGTAAACACCTTGGCATATGGTTACCTCCGGCTCTTGGGCAAGGAGCATAGAGCCGATGAACTGCGCCACGAGATGCGTCACTTTACCATCACCAGTGGCGTCATGCACCGCCATGTTCATGAAGGTTTGGTGGTGAAGCACAAACCGTACTATGCATTTTGGTCCTACAAGGTTTATAGTAGTGAGCGTTTTGATCTGCTTGGTAATAGTTTGGCAATACTCTTTGGATTAGCCCCTCCGACCCGGGCCAATGAAATGATATCCTGGATAGAAGAAGAGTGTGAAAACATGAAAAACAGGGGTGAACTAAAGGTAGACCTGCCACCTAATTTTTTCCCTTTTATCCAACCCGAAGATCCGGATTGGATCGATCGCTATGCTCAGTATAATAAACCGGGTGAGTACCACAATGGGGGGATTTGGCCTTTCATATGCAGTTTTTATGTAGCTGCCTTAGTTGCGGCAAAAAGGTACAAACTCGCAGAAAAAAAGCTGATTGCTCTGACTGAACTAATGAAAAAAACCCATACCCAAAAGGTCGATTTTGGATTTAACGAATGGGTAAAAGCCCAGGATGGAAAAGCGATGGGGCAAGACTGGCAAACCTGGAGTGCTGCCATCTATTTGTATGCTGCAAGGTGTGTGGAAGAAAAGAAAACGTTCTTTTTTGATGATGCACAAAATCAACCAAACCACACCATTTCAACTTAACAACACCCTACTCACAGCTATATCCCGTTGAACTTTTACCACTTATTTAGGTCAAGGCATTAGCTATTCCACTGATGAAAGCCGGGTGTCGTTTAGTGGCTTACTTTGAAATCCTGAAAGCATAAAAAAAGGGCTTTCGCCCTTCTGAGTTAAATCTTATGAATGAACAAGGGCTAGGCCCTTATGTGCTTGATTTTTGAAAAAGCTAAATAACCAATCGCAACAATCCACAAACCATCCATCATACTCGCAAACACCTGGCCAGTGGCGTATCCGAAATCATAGCTTGATTCGGTATGCGAGTAGTTGGTGATGAGTGCGATGATAAGCGAACCGATGAATAAGGTGTAGATCACACCCAACATTCGTTGCATCTTTTTGTTTTCCATGCTTAGCTTGGTTATGGTTAAATGAATAGACACCTGTAAATTTATATTAATTTTACCAAATAACAAGAATACACAATTGATTTTGATCAGAAACGCTAACAATAAACGACCTGTTTTTATCACAACTCACCAATAGACGTGCACACTCTTCAAACCAAGGCATTCATATCCAAAAGGTAGGCCACCTGACCATTCCCCAATATACTGGCCGCAGAGATTTCGCGGTGGGTCTTAATCAGCTCCCCCATGGGCTTTAATACGGCCTGATGTTGACCAATAATGTGGTCGGTAAAAATGGCAAAACGGCTCTCGTTCTTTTTCATGATGATCATCTTCGACATAGTGGGCTGCTCCCCATTGAGATGAAACAACTGACGCAAGGAGACAAAAGGAATCAGGTTATCTTCATAATCGATGGTTCCCTGCTTATAACGGCTGGTCACTTCATCGGACATACGCTGTGAGCATCCTTCAATATCGGCGATTGGAATTAAGCAATTCAACGATTCGGACCGGAGCAACAGCGTATCTAAAATAGCAATGGATTGCTGCAGTTTAATGGTGAATGCCGTTCCCTTTTGCGGTCGGCTACTAATCTCCAATTCACCGCGCATTTCGGCAATTTTCTGCTTCACCACATCCATGCCGACGCCTCTGCCGGAAAGGGTGGTCACTTCATCGGTCATTGTGAAGCCCGGCAGACAGATCAAGTTAAAAATATCCTTTTCAGTCAATTTATCAGGCTGTTGAACCTGCCCTTTGTCAATGGCACGTTGTAGAATGGCCTGCCGGTTTAAGCCCTTACCATCGTCCGACACTTCAATAAAAATGTTATTTCCCGCACTGCTGGCTTTTAGCTTTACCGTTCCCTGGCGATTTTTCCCGGCCTCCAGCCGTTCCTCCGGTCTTTCCACCCCGTGATCCAGGGCATTGCGCAACAAGTGGACCAGCGGTTCGGCAATCATGTCCACAGAACTCTTATCCAACTCCGTATCCATGCCTACGGTCACAAAATCCACTTCTTTACCCAAATCGTGAGAGATATCGCGCACCAGACGATTGAATTTGGGGATCATCTCCCGAATGGGCACCAGCCTCACCTCCATGACATTGGTCCGAAATTGATGCGCCAGTTTATCCAGCTTTTCAAATTGCGGCCGCAAGGCCAAAAATTCACGGGATGCCTTGGAAATAGACAGCTGTGACGAGATGGTGATAAACTCACTCACCAGGTACATTAAATGATCCAACTTCCCGGATTCCACGGATATGCGATGTGTATTTTGCCGAAGGGAATCAATCGCCTTTTGAAGATTATTGGCATTTCCTCGTTTCTTTAGCAATCCATTTGCCTCCTCCCGTTGAGCTATTGTTTCGATCGAGCCCGCTCCTTCGGCGTGATCAGCCATCCCCTCCATCTCCTGATCGACCTGTTCTTCGGCATTGAACACATCGTAATCGGCCACTTTACAGATGGTGCAATATTCATACACAAACATAAGGGCCTCTTCAATCTCTTCCAGGGTCACTTCACCTACTGCAAAAATACTCCATTTCGCCACCTCTTCCGGTTCGCCAGGAAAATTAGTCACCGACTGAATTTGGGCCACTTCCGCCAAATCCTTCATGGCATAAAACAGGTTTATCTGACAATCATCAATGCTTTGTGGTGTTCGCAGAATAATGTGATAGGTCGACATGCCTTTTTCACGCTTATTTCCCTTTCCGCTGATAGGATATATAACCCCTTGTGACGTTAGCAAAATACGGTCACACCACTTCAACAAAGTCGCTTGATGTTGTTGGTTATCCGCTTGTTCCATGTCCCGGTCCTCAATCAATACAAACAACTGATCCACTGACTTCAACGTTAAATCAAGAATTTGCTCATCAATCCTTAATTTGCCGTTTCGAACCAGGTCATAAATATTTTCGAGATGGTGAGTCAAATCATTCATGGGCTGATAACCATACATACCGCTCACGCCCTTAATGGTATGCATCACCCTGAATACTTGCTGAATCAGGGTGGAATCATCCGGATTGGCCTCCAGTTCTAATATTATGCCTTCCATTGAATTCAGAAGACCGGTTACTTCGTCAATAAAGAGTTGTTTGAATTTAGAAATATCGCTCGTATCCATGATCACTTTGAATTACAGAAATTGTTTGCTCCCAAAACAGGCTTCAAAACAAAGGCAAGCACCTGCCTGTGCTCACCTTTGCTTTTTTCACCTACACACCTACATATTTGTAAAATCATCCAGATTCTCTTTGTAAGCCCCTAAATCAATGACCACATTTTGCTCTTTAGGACCTTTCTTCTCATGACCCAGGGCATTTCCAATACCTCTTGGGGGTACATAATTAACGGTGTCAGTCTTTCTTTTCTTCGCATGAGTGACTTTGTTATCCAGCGTAAAATAGTTGGTAATTTCCTCCAGTTCGGCTGCCTGGGAGGCCAATTCTTCCGAACTACTGGCCATCTCTTCCGAAGAGGAGCTGTTGCGCTGGGTCACCATACTCAATTGTTGCAGGGCACTATTCACCTGATTAACGCCGGTTTCCTGCTCCACACTGGCAGAAGCAATTTCATCCACCAGGCGTGACGTTTCATGAATATCGGGCAATATGGCTTTTAACATATCGGTTGATTCTTCAGTCAACTTCAGTCCCCGCTCTGCCAACTCAACTATCTCATTGGCTGCCATCTGGCTCCGTTCCGCTAATTTGCGTACTTCGGCTGCCACCACCGCAAAGCCACGTCCCTGGTCCCCTGCCCGAGCTGCTTCGACTGCTGCATTGATAGCCAGCAAGTCGGTTTTCTCCGCAATTTCAACCACCACATTTATTTTTGAATAAATATCATGCACCGCATTCCGGCTCTGTTCCGAGGCGGTGGCCACCTGTTCCATGGAAGTGGATGCTTTGGTGGAGATATCCCTTGTTTTCCGGGCATTTTCTGTATTCTGCTGAATGTTGGCAGCCATTTGTTCCATTGAAGAGGATACCTCTTCAGTAGATGCAGCCTGCTCATTTACACCGGATGAGATTTCCTGAGCACCGGAACTTAACTGATGACTGGCACTGGCAATATTATCGGCGCCAACAACAATCCCCTCTATCACCTCCTTAAATTTGGCAATCATGTTTCTCAAGGCCTTTGCCAATTGTCCAATTTCATCTTTCTGAACAATGGTGATGGTGGCGGTCAGATCTCCTTTGGCAATTTGATTGGCAAACTCCACCCCTTTATTTAGTGAAGAAGTAATTGCATTGGTCAGGAAAAAGGCGAATAAAACACCTACCACTAAAGCCAGAATCATACCTGCAACCATTAATGTGTTGGCCCGTTTTAAGTGTGAGTAAGTAATTTCAGCGATTCCCTGCGTACTTAACAAACCGTTATCCGTAATCTCAACGCTTGTTTTAATGAGTTTAAGCCCTCCTTCGTTCATCTGTTTGGCCACCTGATCGCAGGTGATCCAGTCTGCAATATAGGTGTTCATGTATTCCTCATAAAGAGTGGCTTTATTGGCTATTTCCTCTAAACTTCGAATATCCCTATCCTGCGAAGTTAAACCTTCAATCTCATTCAGTTTTTGATATAACTGAGGGAAGTTCCCCATGGTCTGTTGAATGCTTTTAACATCTCTGGCAATTATGGCTCTGGAGTTGCCAATGCGAATGGCATTCTGAAGATCAATTACATCGTTGATAATAGTGATTTTTTTCAACCTCTTTTCACTGGCTGTTCCATTACGAATCTCATCCTCCATTTTTTTATTCTGTCCATCCAGGTATTTGCTGCAACTTGAGATAAACGCCAAACCGGCATTGTTCACTTCAACAAGCGATTTAGCCATACTTCTGTTGACTTCATCCATTTTATCCACAAGTTCAAAATAGCTGTTAACATGCTCTTTAGCCACGTTGAGCCCCTCAGCTAACTTCACCAAGCGTGTTGCTTTATGGTTTAATTCTTCACCTTCAGCCAGGGTCCGTTTTATGGCATCTGCCTCACGTAAGGCATTGCGGTAGTATTCATCACTTCGTGTGAGTTCATAACCCAACATCTGGTACATAATCCGGTTGGCTCCCCCCCTCATATCCACTGCAAACTTTACTTCCGGGATATGCTCATTGGTAAGCACTTTGGCTTCTGATGCAATATTTGACATGTTATAAATTGCCATGCCACTGAGCAGAAAGGCTATTAGTAACAATACTCCAAAACCGATGGCCAGCTTTGAACCGAGTTTAAGATCTTTGAAATTCATATGCGTCCGATTTAATCTGTTTAATAATCTGATTTCTAAACTAATTCTATTATTCCTCTTTGAAATTGTCACCCCCAAACAGGGACCGCTTATTCCTGCCCGGCCGCCTCCGATGCTTCCACCAGAGCGGGCTCAGCAGCAGCTTCAGCATCCTGCATTTCATCTACCTTCAGTGAAATAATTTCATTGGTCCCCATGGCGGCTTCCAAATTCAGAATCATAATAAACCGCTTATCGTAGTGAACCACGCCACGAATAAACTCAGAATTGTAGCCTTGCCCCACTTCAGGAACGGGTCGAATGAGGGTGGTATCCATTTCGATGACATCCACCACCTTATCCACCATCGCACCAATGAAATGATCGTTCCCATACACATTCAGATTCAGGACGATGACCACGAACTTATCGCCATCGACATAATCCTGAAAATCAAACTTCTGACGTGTATCCACCACCGGTATCACATGGCCCCGAAAGTTAACCACCCCTGAAATGGCAGGAGGGGCTTTGGGAAGGGGCGTAATGGTGTGTTCTTCGCCGGTTTCAATAATCTCCAACACCTTATGTACACTGATTGCAAAAAGTTCATTTTGAAGTTTAAAGGTGAGGTAAGATTCAATGTCTTTCTTGTCCATATGCCAAATATTTAAATGATAAATAGTATCTATCATCCAATTTACAGCCATATGGCGGACGATGTGAAGACCTTTTTGTGGGTGTCCCGGGAATTTAAAGAAGGGTTTTTCACCCCTCCTTTTGCACCAAGACTAAAAGCGGGAAGACACCGAGATCCCATGAACCAGTTCCTGCAGTTAATGACCTACTGACTCACTGCGCAATTCCATAATTTAATTAAACTGATCTTGATAATATTGTAATATTTAATTAAATTGGTTAGCACATCAACATACTTCTACAAATCCATTTACCAGAATAAACAAAAAGCACAGGGTAATGTGGCACTTTATCACACGCTGGTAAAAGAATGATTAACTGAGAAACGCTATCATGATGGAAAAAGCAAAACTATGTCTAGTAGATGACCATTTAATTGTCAGGGAAGGCCTAAGAATCCTCATCGAGAAAAAAGGGATTGCTGATATCATTGGTGAAGCCTCTGATGGTAAAGAATTTTTGGACCTCCTGGAATCCTCACTCCCGGATATGGTGTTAATGGATTTACAAATGCCGGTCATGGATGGTGTGGAAGCCACCCGGATAGCTTTGCAAAAATATCCGGATTTAAAGATTATCATTCTTTCCATGTATGATGATGATGACTATTACTATAGCATGATTGAGGCCGGTGTGAAGGGATACATTTTAAAAGACAGTGGCATTCGGGAGATCGAGAAAGGCATACGGACCGTTCTCAACGGCGACTGCTATTTTTCCAATGAGTTATTACGAAAGTTGATTATCAATTTGAAGCATTCCACAGAAAAAAATCGCGATGATGTATCGCAATTATCAAAACGGGAAATGGAAGTGCTGAATGAAATCTGTAATGGCCTGACCAATGATGAAATTGCGGAAAAACTATCCATCAGCACCCAAACGGTAAAAGGGCATAGAAGTAATTTACTGACCAAGACCAATTGTAAAAACAGCGCCAGCCTGGTCATGTTTGCCATTAAAAACAACCTGGTGGCGATCTGTAATTAAGATATTAAACTATCGGATGACCAACAAAAGAGAATCATCCGATAAGTCTTTACCTCTACTTAAACTGTGCGTCACGAACGGCCTTAAATTCCGAAGTCGCATTCCATTGCGGATACCGATCGGTATTGGCGATTTCCCACCCCACACGGAACAGTAGTTGGGCATCATCTACCACGCCGGATAAATCCCACCACTGCTGGTATTCATCACCCGGTTTGTGATAGCAGTTAGTGATCCAGTATTGCTCTTTTTCAGTCATGTAATCTTTGCCTTTCTCCCAGTGGTCGTTATTACCACGGGCAAAAATAGCCGGTACGCCTACCCGCGCAAAGCTAAAATGATCGGACCGGTAATACATACCGGTATGGGCATTGGGATCGGGTAAAATATAGCGCCCTCTTTTTTCTGCCTCGGTGCGGACCAACTGATCCAGGTCAGACTGCCCATAACCGGTTACCATCACATCTTTGCAACGACCGAAGGGTAACATCAAGTCATTATTGATATTGGCTACGGTTTTAGAAATGGGGTACACCGGATGATCTGCATAATAACCGGAGCCATTCAGCCCGGATTCTTCAGCTGTGGGCGCCATAAATACAATAGACCGGCGAGGTTTCTGCGGCATGGCTTTAAAAGCACGGGCAATTTCCAGCATCCAGGCCAATGAAGTGCCATTATCCACAGCCCCATTATAGATGGAATCGCCGTCCATCTTTTTGCCTATTCCCAGGTGATCCCAATGAGCAGTATAAAACAGGTATTCATCCGCCAAATCCGTTCCGGTGATCTTTCCCAATACATTGTGCGACCTGGCCTTCTCCCACCGGTTGGTCAGGGCCAGATGTGCTGTCACGCCCATCTCAAAACCCTGAAAACCGGACTGACGTGCTTCTGCAATGAGTTGATCCAGATCTCTTCCCATCGTTGAAAACAGTTCCTGTGCTTTGTTAAATGTTATCCATCCTTCTGCTTTACAACGATTTTTGTAATCATTCTCCGGTTGCGGATAGATCTTAGCTGTAGAACCTGAATTTACGACTACCGACCAGGGATAGCCAGCACCTTTATCCTGATGGATGATCAACACAGCTTCGGCCCCTTGACGCGCGGCTTCTTCATATTTATAGGTCCAGCGGCCGTAATAGGTCATGGCATCACCATTGAAGAAATCCGGATTGCCCGATTCCAGGCCCGGATCATTCACCAACACAATGACCGTTTTCCCGTTCACATCCAAATCTTTATAATCGTTCCAGTTGTATTCAGGGGCCACGATTCCAAACCCGGCAAATACCACCTCCGAAGCATTCAGCTTTATCTTTTCTTCCAGTCTCCGGGAAAAAGTGATGAAGTCATCCACATAGTCCATCTTCATCGTAGCCTCCGGCATCACCATTGAGAGCGGTTCCTCAATGGCACCTATTACTTTCACCAAGGGTACTTCCTGCAAATAACCAGCCCCATTAGCCGGCTCCAATCCAATGGATTGAAAAGTGGACTGCAGGTATTCAATGGTTTTTGTTTCTCCTGCCGAAAATGGTTTTCGGCCTTGATAGGCATCGCCGGCCAACTCCATGACATATTCCTTCATCCTGTCTTCAGAGATCACCGCTTCAGCTGTTTTCAGCTGCTCCTCTTTGCCCTCACAGCTCATGAGAGCCAAAAGTACGCCTAGTAAGTAAATGGTATAAATTTTCATTATTGTGTTGTTTTTATGATGGTTATATTTTATTATTTGTGGTGTCCTGTAAAAATTTAATTCAATCATCGATGGATAATTGTTTATATAGCCTGCTAAATAACTCTTTTTTATCCACAGATTATAAGGATTAATCAGACGATCACCAAGTAGCTGATTATTCCCATCGGTTATCTCTTCTTTTGTGAGCACTGTCAAGGCTTGAGCACTCTACGAGGTATCCCGTTTTTAAGGGTTGAAAACAGGCGACAATAATAAATTAGCTCCAGCATATTCTGCGTAGCAGATTAGGTATTGTATTATAATTTGTTGCAAGCTGACTATTTTCCCCGTAACGGATATAGAATTGTTTATCGCATAATAGTGTTTTATGTTCTGAAATCTTCAAAATACGTCAAAGCGTTACTTTTCAATTGAATAGGGGATCACCCCCAATTGCATTAAAACACTCTTCGTCAATTCAATGCGTCGATTATTATCAAAGTCAGAAAAAGCCGCAGCCAGCATGTTCATGGCAAACAGATACGTATGGGATTCTGTTTCTACAAAACCCACATACCACCCAATAACCTTTCCGGGCATGCAGTCACCACCACCAGTTTTACCATACAATTGATAGCCATCGGTAGATTCATATAAAAGCATCGTCTTAACCACTTCCATATTGGCGACAGAAAAGCCCGGTAATGCATAAGTATAAAACTTCTTCAGGAAATTCACCTGCTCGATAGCTGATAACCTTAGCGAACCACACAGCCAAAACCGGTCAATGCCACTGGAAGCATCCCGGTTTCCATACGCCATTAGCTGCAAGTAATGATTCATGCGATCCGCTCCAATTCGGCGGGCTAACTCCTGGTAATACCAGACCACCGAATATTTTAAGGCCGATTGCATGGTATGATCCTGCAACCAATGCTTAAAGGGTTCCCGCTCTTGCATCCAGGCTTGAGCCGGTGTGCGGAGACTATCCCAGGGTAGTGTAAACTGCACCCCATCTGCTACGCCGGTTTCCAAAGCAATGAGCGAATGGGGTATTTTAAAGGTGCTGCAGGGCGAAAAACGTTGCTGGCATTGATCGGGTTGATACATTTGCCACACATCCGCATTCAGGTCATACAGCACAAAACAACCTTCCACCCCCGTAAAAAGAGGGGATAAATCAATTTGGTGAGGATTATCCACGGAATTTTCCTGGGCAGACAGAGAATAATACGAGAAGCAGCCCACTAAGAGCAAGGTGAATAGTCGATTCATTGGAGATAGGTTTAGTGCCGGTCAAGGTAAAAATAGAATTTTAGTTTTCATCCATCGCAGAGCGACAATCTCACCTGATCAATCGAAAATTTGATACACATTCTATCAGATTTACTATCTTGCTACTTCAAGTACTCATGACAACCAACCCCATATGAAACGCAGAGACTTCTTCATCAACACCATCTTAGCCGGCACCGCACTCACCATTTCATCCTGTCGAATCGGTACCAAGGCGCCAAAAGCATCAGCCCTTTCCGAACATCAGATTCCCGACTTCGACCTGGATGAGACCACGGTTGAGGCATTGCAGCAAATGATGCAAGCCGGAACATACAGTGCTGTTGAAATCACCCAAAAATACATGGATCGAATCCGAGCCATTGATCAAGCCGGACCACAACTGAAAGCAGTGGTTGAAATCAATCCGGATGCCTTACAAATTGCAGAAGTCTTGGATCAGGAACGTAAAAACGGAACCTTACGTGGCCCTTTACACGGTATTCCCATTATTATTAAAGAAAACATTGATTCGGGCGATAAAATGATGACCACTGCCGGATCCCTGGCTTTGATGGGCCACCGAGCCCAAACGGATGCCTTTATCGTAAAACAGCTTCGCGCAGCAGGCTTAGTGTTACTGGGAAAAGCTAACCTGAGTGAATGGGCCAATTTCCGGTCCACCCGATCGTCCAGTGGCTGGAGTGGACGGGGTGGCCAAACACGCAATCCCTATTGCCTGGATCGCACGCCCTGTGGCTCCTCCTCCGGATCGGCTGTTTCGGTTTCGGCTAACCTGTGTCCTTTAGCCATAGGTACAGAAACAGATGGCTCCATTGTGTGCCCGTCGGGCATCAATGGCATTGTGGGGATCAAACCGACGGTAGGCTTGTGGTCGCGCAGTGGCATTATCCCCATTTCCGAATCGCAGGATACAGCCGGCCCCATGGCCCGAACCGTCGAAGATGCGGCCCTTTTACTTCAAGCCATTGCTGCGCCTGATGCCAATGATGCGGTCACCACCCACCAACCGCCCGTTCTTCAGACAGATCTGCATTTGGATGAGAAAGGTCTGAATGGAGCCCGAATCGGCTACCTAAAGCAACTGGCCACCTTTGACGAACGCGTGGAAACCATTATGAAGGAAGCTATACAGTTACTGGAAAACCAAGGCGCCAAAGTGAAAATTCTGGAACAGGTAGAAGCACTGGATCAGATTGGCGAACACGAATGGACCGTTCTATTGTATGAATTTAAAGCAGGAATCAATCACTACTTAAAGACACATCCGGAAATTCCACATCAAAACCTGGGAGATCTGATCACTTTCAACCATCAGAATGCCCAAAAGACAATGCCTTGGTTTAATCAAGAAATCCTTGAAGTGGCCGAGCAAACAACCGATTTAACCGACGATAAATACAAAGAAGCTTTGGCCAAATGCCGCGAGTTATCCAGAGAAAGAGGTATTGACCAACTGTTACAGAAACACCAGTTGGATGCCCTGATTGCCCCCACCAATGGCCCGGCCTGGATGATTGATTATGTGAATGGGGATAACTTCAAGGGGGGTAGCTCCACATTGGCAGCAGTATCGGGTTATCCTAGTATTACGGTCCCGGCCGGTTTTATTATGGGACTGCCCATAGGCCTCTCCTTCATTGGTAAAGCCTGGAGTGAAAATCAGCTCATCCAATTTGCCTACAGCTATGAACAAGCCTCCAGGAAGCGTCAAAAACCAACCTTAATGAATAGTCTACTCGAAAAAGAACAGATTTGAAATGAATTCATCCGTTATTCTCCATCGATTAACGGATGATTGATTTCTCAAAAGCTATTCTCTTTAACTCTTTGTTAAAAATATAGCTACAACGGCTCCTGCTATGGCTACCAGTGCAATTCCACTATGAACCACATCGTTCATTACTAAAAATTGAATATCAGTGACTTTGGGTATTATCCTGCCACTGTCCTCACTTTAAGCCATCCTATTGAAAAAGTACTTTCGAGAAACATACAAGTGCGTATCAATTTGACCAATGGGACTCAGAATATCCACTAGCATCGACATTTAGCGTGTATCTTCAGCTTATATCTAAGCTCAATAAACTACAAAAAAACACTTTTACCACTCTCATTTTCCGATCACTTCAAACGACAATTCAACTTATTTCACAACTAACGCCTTTGCACCAACCATGACATTTATCAGAAATAGGAGGATGCTCCTACTTCAGGCATAGTTTTTGCTTAAACAGGCACGTGGGTTAAAAAATTAAGCACTACTTAATATTGAGATATGATTAAAAAGTTAAGAAACTTCAACTTTTTGGGATGGGTTGAAAAAGCCGGAAATAAACTGCCGCATCCGGCCACTTTATTTTTATCAATGGCACTGCTTGCCATTCTATTTTCATGGATTGCAGAACTACTAAACTGGGAAGCCATCCATCCGGCAACACAAGAAGTCATCAAACCATTTAGCTTATTGTCGCGCGACGGCATCCACCGTATTTTGGAGGAGATGGTGACTAACTTCACCGGTTTTGCGCCTCTGGGCATTGTTATTGTGGCCATGCTGGGTATTGGCATTGCGGAGAGTTCGGGATTAATCGGTGCGGTGATTCGTTTATTGGTTATGAAATCCCCGAAGCGCATCATCACTTTTGTTTTGGTATTTGCGGGTGTATTAAGCAATACAGCCAGTGATATAGGCTACGTCTTACTAATTCCGTTAGCAGGGGCCATTTTTCACTCCTTCGGACGGCATCCCATCGCGGGTATGGCGGCCGCTTTTGCGGGCGTATCAGGCGGTTTCAGTGCCAACTTACTTCTGGGTACCATTGATCCTTTACTGGCCGGACTATCCACCGAAGCAGCACACATCATCGACGATACCTATCAGGTAATGCCCACTGCCAACTATTATTTTATGGTGGTGTCAACCTTCATGATTGCCTTCATTGGTACCTGGATCACGGAACGCTTTGTGGAACCGCGCTTGTCAACCTACAAAGGAGATGTTATTCCGGAAGCCATTGAGAAATTATCAGTCAAAGAGCGCAAAGGATTGCGTAATGCATTAATTTTTCTAGGCCTGTTCACAGCCCTCATTGCAGCAGGATTAATACCGGCCAATGGTCTATTGCGCCCCTTGGATGGCAACATTCTCCACTCACCGGTATTGCATGCCGTCATTGCATTCCTATTTCTGGGTGCCGGTGGTATGGGCATTGCCTATGGTTTTGGGTGTGGCATCTATAAAAACGACGCCGATGTCATGAAAGGTATGGCCACAGCACTAAAAGGATTGGCCAGTTACATGGTTTTGGTCTTTTTTGCAGCTCAATTTGTAGCCTATTTTAAATGGTCGAACCTGGGCGTTATTCTGGCCGTGCAAGGAGCCGATTTGTTGGCTGCTGCCGAAATTGGTGCCATTCCTCTGATGATCTTATTTATCATTTTGGCGGCCTCCATAAACATGTTGATGGGTAGTGCATCGGCTAAATGGGCCATTCTTGCACCGGTCTTTATTCCCATGTTCATGTTATTGGGCTATTCACCGGAATTATCACAAGCCATTTTCCGTATTGGTGATTCGGTCACGAATATTGTATCACCCATGATGAGCTTTTTTGCCCTTATTATCGCTTATTTTCAGAAATATGATGGCAAAGCAGGAATCGGCACCATCATTTCAACCATGCTTCCGTACTCCATTGCGTTCTTTTTGGCATGGACATTGCTGATCATTATTTGGTTCTCTTTGGGATTACCTTTAGGACCCGGAGCTGGTTTGTTTTACGAAGTCGCTCATTAGATCATTTGTACGTTAGTTATTTAGCACATTGGATATTAGCACACAAAATTGACTCCTCGCTAATAAGTTTTACCGCTAAAAGACTAACAAACCCAAAATATAGCGTTAGTTTTCATTTTTTATGGCCGGTCAGCAGGAGTGTTGCCGGCTGTTTTTTTACAAAAAAGTCCGATGAAATTCACATCTCATCGGACTATGTATATTTGAATTCCCTAAGGCAGCTTATTCAGGCCAATAGCGACTATGATCACTTTCCGTGCTTGGCTCAACCTTTTCTACATCTTTTCTATCAGACTGTTCCATTGATGAATGCGACGCTGACTTGAAAGAAGGCTTCACTGGTGTCACATACTTACGCGAGGATTCTATATTGGGGTCATACACATTGCGCAATCGCTTATAGAGATTGGGGTGCGTCAACATTTTCTCAACCCACCATCGCCAGAAACTGGCATCTTCCTGTTCCTGATTCAAATATTCCGATACATCCAAATACTTGTACAAGGCTTTGCCACTTGCCAATATCAATATCCCATTGACAGCACCATTGGGACTAAAATATTTACCAATGTTATCACAGGTCAACTCACAGGCACGGTAGTAAGCCATGGGCAAATACGGAATAAATAAGGAAGGTGCCAGCAACACATCTTTCCAGAAATGATTTCGCTTAATGTGCCCCATCTCATGGGCAATAACAAATTCTACCGCGTCCTTATCCCCTTCGTAAAAAGCTTCCAACAGATCGGAATAAATCACAATGTAATTGGCATTAAAATACTTCTTGGCAAAAGCATTCAACGATCCCCCCTGCTGAAGCAGATAGATATTGGGCATTCTTTTTATATTCAACCCCTTTGCTATCTTTTCGGTCATTTCATAGATTTCCGGTAATTGCCGTTCAGTGATCTTCACCGAAAAAGACTTTATCAATCCGATGAACACCCCATTCCTAAGTACATAGACAAAAAAGAGCATTACTGTCAGGCCTGTTAATGCCATCACAATCTGGGTCAGATTGATGACTTCACTGGCCACATCATTAAAAAGCCCTACTCCCAATCCCAAATAAATGACTAAACTGAAAAACAGACGAATGACAAAATAAATTCGCTCCTTTTGACTAACAAGATATTGTCCTGATTGTGATTCCATAAATTATTGAATTATTCGATTTTTCAGTCCAAAAATAAAGAATATCTGCTTCACCTATTCACCTCAAATTGCTTCCTTTTAAAAAGAAGAATGCATTAAAACGTAAAAAGGGCTTAATCATGCGATTAAGCCCCTTAATATAACTTACTTATTAACTCTTCAAACCTCCCGATCAGGCAATGGAATCAATGATTTTATTTAAAGTCACACTGGGACGCATGGCTTTACTGGCCAACTTAAAGTCAGGCTGAAAATAACCGCCCAAATCCACGGCCTGTCCTTGAGCTTTGTTTAGCTCGGTAACAATTTGTGATTCGTTGCCTGCCAACTCCTTGGCTACACTTTCAAATTCAGCTTTTAAACCAGCATCTTTTATTTGATTGGCCAATGCTTCCGCCCAATAAGCCGCCAAATAGTAATGGCTACCCCGGTTATCCAACTCATTTACTTTACGAGATGGAGACTTGCGATTTTCCAACATTTTTTCAGTTGCGGCATCCAAAGTCTCGGCTAATATTTTTGCTTTTGGATTCTCATTTACGTTGCTCAAGTGTTCCAGGGAAACAGCCAATGCCAGGAATTCGCCCAGCGAATCCCAACGCAAGTGACCTTCCTGCTCAAACTGTTGGACGTGCTTAGGCGCAGAACCACCGGCTCCCGTCTCAAACAATCCACCACCATTCATCAGCGGTACAATGGACAACATTTTGGCGCTGGTACCCACTTCCAGAATTGGAAACAAATCGGTTAGATAATCTCTTAACACATTACCTGTTACTGAGATTGTATCCTTACCTTCACGTATCCGTTTAAGCGAGAACGCTGTTGCTTCCACTGGAGACATAATGTGAATTTCCAATCCAGTTGTATCGTGTTCCGGCAGATACTTGTTTACTTTTTTGATGAGCTGAGCATCATGAGCACGGGTTTTATCCAACCAGAAAACAGCAGGCATACCAGTTGCCTGGGCGCGATTCACCGCTAATTTCACCCAATCCTGAATGGGTGCATCCTTCACCTGACACATACGCCAGATGTCACCCGCTTCTACCGCATGCTCAATAAGCACTTTACCAGTATTATCAACAACTTTAACCGTTCCATCGGTAGGAATCTGGAACGTTTTATCATGCGACCCATACTCTTCCGCCTTCTGAGCCATCAGCCCCACATTGGAGACACTACCCATCGTTGCCGGATCAAATGCACCATGCTTCTTACAATCGTCAATGGTTGCCTGATAAACACCTGAATAAGAACGATCCGGAATAACCATCTTGGTATCTTTCGGATTTCCGTCTGGTCCCCACATCTGGCCTGAGGTCCGAATGGCAGCCGGCATGGAAGCATCGATGATCACATCACTGGGCACATGCAAGTTTGTGATTCCTTTATCGGAATTCACCATGGCCAGTTCAGGACGAATTTTATAACACGCCTCAATGGCTGCTTCAATTTCCTGACGCTGAGCATCGGGTAATTTCGCAATTTTAGCATAAACATCACCCAAACCATTGTTGACATCCACTCCTAATTCATCAAATATGGGACCGTATTTTTCAAAGACCTCTTTATAAAATACCTTCACCACATGACCGAACATAATTGGATCAGAAACCTTCATCATGGTTGCCTTCAAGTGCAACGAAAACAAGACATCTTTCTGCTTGGCATCTTCTATTTCAGCTTCAATGAAACTACGTAACGTTTTAGTGCTTAAAAATGTAGCATCAATAACTTCACCTTGCTTAAGAGCTACTTTTTCTTTTAATACAGTGGCATGACCGGTTTTATCCACCAATTCAATGCGCACATCGCAAGCTTGATCTACTGTTACTGATTTTTCACTACCATAAAAATCACCACTGGCCATGCTGGCCACATGTGTTTTCGAATCGGCTTTCCATTCGCCCATGGAATGCGGGTTCTTTTTAGCATAGTTTTTCACGGCCTTCGGGGCACGACGATCTGAATTACCCTCCCGTAAAACAGGATTTACAGCACTTCCTTTTATTTTATCGTACCGATCTTTGACTTTCAATTCTTCCTCATTTCGCGGCTCCTCCGGATAATCCGGTAATTGATAGCCTTGCGCCTGCAGCTCTTTAATAGCAGCTTTTAACTGAGGAATAGAAGCACTGATATTCGGTAATTTTATAATATTAGCTTCCGGTGTCTTGGCCAAATCACCCAGTTCAGCTAATGCATCAGAGATGCGCTGATTCTCTGTTAAATATTCTGGAAAATTGGCAATGATCCGTCCAGCCAAAGAAATGTCCCTCGTCTCAATTTCAACACCAGATGATTTGGTGAAAGCCTTAACAATTGGCAATAATGAGTAAGTTGCCAACGCAGGGGCCTCATCCGTCTTGGTGTAAATAATTTTAGATGTTTGTGTTTCCATGTTTTTCAAAATTTTCTTAATTGAATGTCTGGATTAAAAAGGGTGTACTATTTATTGTTTCTATTATGGCAGTAAAACTAGTTTAAAAAAAAGCAATAAAAGAAATTTTTCTTCATATTTTACTCCAACACTAACGCATGTAATACAGCTCATTACAGCAATAATGACAAAAATCAGTAATAAAATTTATGCTTTTTATGGAGCCCTGGAGTCGATTATTCCAAGTCAAGCCCAAATTGTTTTTTCAACTCCACCAGCAATGGATTTTTCTCCACCATCAGCTTAAACTTATCCGCAGCCGTATATGCTTTCTGCTTTCCATCAGAGGCTTCGGCAGAAACTTCAACGATTAGTTGCAGTTGTGCATTGCGAAGCCTACGTTTCATGGCATTTAAAAAATTCACACGCTCTTTTTGTATCTCCACCACTTGCGTCTGATTCTTAACAAATAGAATCAAATCATGTTCACCTTTCAATTTAGGTTGATGATTCGTAAAAATACTATGCAAACGCGGATTGCTGCGCTGAATGGAGGCTGCGTACTTTTGCCACAACTCATCTACTTTCTGTTGCGTAACCGGATCATTCCAGGACGGATCAATAACATCCTGAACCTCTGCTACTTTTTGAGTTGCAGTCGCTCTTGAGTCGGAAGTAGATTGAACACTACGGGCCAGACCTTTAAGAGATATCGACCGGATGCCTGTTCCATTTGGCTGAATGTTAGCGGTGGCTGGCGTACCGGCTGAAGAACCACTTTTTACAGGGGCTGCCGCAGATGTGACTTTATTAGGAGATGTAGCTTGTGCCTGAGCACCTTGAGCCGGTATTTTGGGAAGTTTAATTCCGTCTTTACCTTTTTTCGCTACTTTTTTTTTTCAGTTAAGATACAAGCCAGGCGCATGAGGGAAAATTCCACATGCAATCGCTTATTTTTAGCCGCCCGGTATTGCAATTCACATTCCGAGGCAATTTTCATGGCATCGTATAAAAACTCCACCGAACATTTTGTGGCTTGCTCCGCATAGCGCTCTTTGACACTTTCACCCACTTCCAATAAAGCGACCGTAGCCTGATCGCGACACATGAGTAAATCACGGAAGTGGCTATTCAATCCAGCAATGAAATGCTGGGCATCAAATCCCTTTTTCAATATTTCATCAAACAAGAGCAAGCCTTGCTTATAATCCTCCGCTAAAAAGCCATCCGTCAACTTAAAGTAATAGTCGTAATCCAATACATTAAGATTATCTATTACTTGTTGATATGATATTTCCTTTCCAGAGAAAGCAACAATCTGATCAAAAATGGAAAGGGCATCCCGCATGGCCCCATCGGCCTTTTGCGCTACCACAGCCAATCCCTCCTCCTCAAACTTCACACCTTCACTTTCCGCTACATACTTCAGGTGCTCAACAGCTCCTGAAATGGTAATACGATTAAAATCAAATATCTGACAACGCGATAAAATCGTTGGTAAAATTTTATGCTTTTCGGTGGTGGCTAAAATAAAGATGGCATGCCTTGGTGGTTCTTCCAATGTTTTCAAAAAGGCATTAAAGGCAGCCTGCGACAACATGTGAACCTCGTCAATAATATAAACCGAATAATTTCCCAATTGAGGCGGGACCCGTACTTTATCAATCAAACTGCGGATGTCTTCTACCGAGTTGTTACTGGCAGCATCCAGCTCATGAATGTTGTACGAGCGGCTATCGTTAAAGGACTGACACGACTCACAGGTATTACATGCTTCAAAATCGTCAGAAATATTGGAGCAATTAATGGTTTTCGCGAAAATCCGGGCACAGGTTGTTTTACCTACCCCACGTGGCCCACAAAACAGGTAGGCATGTGCTAAATGATTGCTTTTAATAGCATTCTTTAACGTTGTGGTGATGTTGGCCTGACCAACGACTGACTTAAATGTAGAAGGTCTATATTTCCGTGCTGATACAATGTAATTCATGTTGATAAGTTACGTCTGCCGAACTGCAAAGATATAATTTATCCGTGGCCTGACAAGTTCAGGCATCGGTAAGTTTTCAACAACTCAAGAGCTATGGAAATCACGTCTCAAGGTGCAAGTACCTTGATGTAAACAGAATGAGCTTTGGTGATCCTCCCACGCGATGCTATGCTGGTGAAATCCTCTTTTTTCAATTATTCCGTTCTCTTTTACCTTTTTACTTGTCGCCAGGCAACTCGTCATCTAACAGCAGTATCCGCCCAAAATTAGTAGCATGGCTATTAATAACCCGCAATAAATTGATGAGTTCAATGTGCACCTTACCTGATGCAGCACTCGTACTTTTAGCCACAAACAGGCGTTTATAGTGTTGTACTTCCAGGTCAAATGCCATGTAGGCATATTTTCGGTATTTCCGTTTCAGCCGGGCGGCTTTGGAGTAATCGGCATTTTCAATCATGGAAAGAGCTCGACCTAATTGCTTGACGCACCGCAGGTGAAAGTCTGCTAAGTCTTTTTTCCCTTCATTCGAGAACTGGATGTCCTTTTTCAGCCATTCTTCAGCATGGTGCATAATACTTACTGATACAACATCTGCCATTTGTTCCAGTTCATTCATCATATGAAGAAGTCGAAATGATTCATCACTCCAACTCTCAATACTGATATCGCGATGCGATTTCACCAGAAAAGCATTAATCTGCTCCCGGTATTGATCCACCTGTATTTCCATTTTCCGAATTTCAACAATCGCTTTATCCGAGCGCTCAAAAAACGGTTCCATACAACGTGTTACCATCTGCCCCACTAATTGTCCCATATCGATCAATTCCAGTTTCAACACCCGGGTAATCAAACCATCTACCTCCAACACTTCCGCATTCAGGTGTTTAAGTTGCGAAACTGAAGTTTTTGACCGGGTAAATGAGATTTCCTCCGCCTTGCGCGTGATAAGTCCAACAAAAGGATAAAGAAAAAGCACCATACCCATGTTAAAGATGGTATGTGCATTGGCAATGGCTCGTGGTCCTGATCCACTTTCAGTTAACCACCAGGTAACATCTTTCCAAAGAGGTAAGATCAACAGGAAGATAAGGCCCGCAATCACCCTGAAAAACGCATTGACAATAGCCACTTTAACAGCTTTACCTGACGCTTTTACTGAAGCCAGAAGAGCTGTTACTGTAGTTCCGATATTCGTTCCGATGATCATGGGCAGACACTGTTCAAAGGTCACCAATTGACTGGCCAACAAGGTAATTAGAATCCCAATAAAAGCGGCACTGCTTTGTATCAAAGCGGTCATCAATAAGCCTACTACCAGGCCCAATAGAGGATGGTTGGTATGCGACAAAATCAACTTCACTTGCTCATTATCCCGCAACGGCTCCATGGCAGACGACATGAGCTGCATGCCATAAAAAATCAACCCCAGCCCCATTACCAAGTAACCAGCCGGCTTCCATTTTCCTTTTGAAAAAGCACCGGCGAAAAATCCCAATGCCAAGGCTAACAAGGCAAACTGACCAATATCAATGGAAATGATATGTGCCGTTAGGGTGGTACCCAATCCGGTCCCCAACAAAACAGGAATGGTTTGGGAAAAACTAATTAATCCGGCTTCTACAAAACTCACCAACACTACCGATGCTGCACTGCTACTCTGAAATAGAACCGTAAACACAATTCCAAACAAAACCGCAATTCCCTTACGCCGCGTAAAAGTATTGAGTAATTCTTTGATTTTATAACCGGCCAAGGTACGCACCGAACTACTCAACTGCTCCATCCCCATCAGAAACAGAGCTAGTCCTCCCATTAACATGAATACGATTACCCAAACTGTCATCTAAAACCTCCTTTGTTACTCTTTTTTTCCACTTCCCACAAAAAAGTCGGCTTTATCAGCAAACAATACATTGAAGGTTGTCAAGCTCCCATAAGCTTTTGTAATATACTGTTGCATATGTACTTTATCTTCCTCAGTTAAACCATTATGCGAATTTACATTTTGCTCCAATACCCGCAAGCGATCACGCACCATTATTATTTTCTTAAAGAAGACATCCATCGGAATCTCTTTGGACTGAAGGGAATCACTCCCTGGTTTTAAGATGATTGATCCGCCGACCCATTTGGCACCCATTTCAACAGGGGCTGGCAACAGACCATACTCATCCAACACCATACTAATGGCTTTTTTCAAATCACCGGCCGAAACAGGATCAATCTGCCCACCCTCAGGGGTTTCGATGACACTCAGATCTGGATTGCTCTTTAATATTTCAATTTTTCCCCCTTGCTCAAAAAAGATCTCATAGGCAGCCAGCGCTATTCTTGACACAATTCCTTCGCCATAACGCGGGTGCTCCACACGAGTCCCTATCTTCACCTGTATTGAATCCATTGTTTTTTTGTTTAAATTATGACTTTAAATTTGGCACGATTTTTATACCCTAAAATACCAAAGATTCACATAAACTTGATATTATGAAAACACTTTTTATGGCTCTGGTTGCATTTCCTTTATTAATAAGCTGCAAATCAACTCAAAATACCACCACCAATTCAGGTACGAAACAAACGGGCACCCAACAAGCCACGGAACTATTTATTGAGTCTAACCAATGGGAGCTGACTCATTTTAACAATCAATCTCCCGCTGAGGCAGGTTTTTCAGATCGGACACCAAACCTTGTCATCAATATGCAAGAGCATAAAGCGGGCGGATTTAGTGGCTGTAATTCTTTTGGCGGGAGTGTTCTGGTAGAAGAAAACACCATTACTTTTAGCCAGGTCTTTTCGACTAAAATGTTTTGCGAGGGCATTCCGGAGCCAGAATTCTTTCAACTACTGGACAACACGTTAAGCTTCAGCATCGCCAATAACACTTTAACATTTAAAAAAGAGAATCAAGTGGTGATGGTTTTTAAACTGATCAAAAAATAACTGACATCACTTTATTCAAATAAAAAAGCGCCATCGAATCGATGGCGCTTTTCTTATATATTATATCGCTTACTATTTCTGTGCCACTCCAAACAAGTCGTAATCTTCGGAATCAGTAATATTCACCTGGTAAAACTCACCAATAGACAAGTCGCTATTCGTTTCTTTGGGAAGCAATACCTCCTGATCCACTTCAGGAGAATCAAATTCGGTACGACCTATGAAATAGTCCCCTTCTTCACGATCAACGATCACTTTCAGGGTTTGACCTACTTTCTCCTGATTAATCTCCTTGCTGATTCCGTTTTGAATCTCCATGATGTAATCCGCACGTTCCTGTTTCACTTCAAATGGAATATCATCCTGATATTTTTTAAAGGCATACGTATCATCCTCATGTGAATAGGGGAATACACCTAAACGTTCAAAGCGGGCATCTTTCACAAACTGCACCATCTCTTGAAAATCAGCTTCAGTTTCACCCGGGTGCCCTGTGATGAAAGTGGTTCGCAGATGAATGCCAGGCACTTGTTGACGCATCTCTTCAATCAAACGATAGGTTTGACTCTTGCGTACATTCCGTCGCATCAATTCCAGCATATTATCACTCACATGCTGCAAGGCAATATCCAGGTAATTACACACTTTAGGATTCTCCTGCATCACCTTCAGCACATCCATTGGAAAACCGGCCGGATAAGCATAATGCAAACGAATCCACTCAATGCCATCTATTTTTGCCAACGCTTCGGTCAGCTGCGGCAATTTATAATCTTTATACAAATCGTATCCATAGAATGAAAGATCCTGAGCAATCATCTGCAGTTCTTTCACACCACCATCTCTCAGACGTTTGGCCTCGTCCAGTAAATCATCCATAGAACGACTCTTGTGCTTACCTGTGATCAAAGGTATGGCACAATAGCTACAGGTCCGGTTACAACCTTCCGATATCTTCAAATAAGCATAATGACCAGGTGTTGTCAAAGAACGCTCGTTCATCAAATCCCGACGGTAAGTGGCACCTACTTCAGAAATCAGATTTTTCCAATCGAATTTTCCATAGAATTTATCTACTTCAGGGATCTCTTGCCCCAACTGCTCCAGGTACCGCTCCGACAAACACCCCATCACATAGAGCTGTTTAATATCACCCCGCTTTTTCGCTTCGGCAAAAGATAATATGGTATCAATGGATTCTTCCTTGGCATCCCCAATGAACCCACAGGTATTAATAATCGCTACTTCACCATCAGGCTGTTCAGCATCGTGAGCTACCTGGATGCCATTGGCTTCAAATTGACGAATTAAAAACTCAGTATCCACCAGGTTTTTAGAACATCCCAAAGTAACTACGTCCACTTTTTTACCTTTCATCACCGCCATACTTCTAATTTAAGTACTTGATTATTTAATTATTGCACAAAAAAGCTGCTTTACAAATATAAAACAGCCCCTGATCTATTACTTGAATAAAGAATCCACAAATTCTACTCTGTCAAACAGTTGAAGATCTTCAATGCCTTCACCTATTCCAATGTACTTCACCGGAATACTGAATTGATCTGACACACCGATTACCACACCTCCTTTAGCCGTACCATCTAATTTGGTAATCGCCAGTGCAGACACTTCTGTGGCCAGGGTAAATTGCTTGGCCTGTTCAAAGGCATTCTGACCGGTTGAACCATCCAACACTAACAAAACCTCATGAGGTGCATCAGGAACGACCTTTTGCATCACGCGTTTGATTTTCGTTAACTCGTTCATCAAGTTAATTTTGTTGTGCAAACGCCCGGCAGTATCAATAATCACCACATCAGCCCCTTGATTCTTTGCTGCCGAAAGTGAATCAAATGCTACAGAGGCCGGATCAGATCCCATTTTTTGCTTCACAATGGGAACATCCACCCGCTCAGCCCAAACCACTAACTGATCAATGGCTGCTGCCCGAAATGTATCAGCCGCACCCAAGACTACTTTTTTACCCGCTTGTTTAAATTTATTGGCCAACTTCCCAATGGTCGTCGTTTTCCCAACACCATTGACACCAACCACCATAATAACATACGGATTATCAGAAGGCGGCAAATCAAATTCGTTAATGCCATCTATTTCGTTTTCCGATAACAAATCAGCGATCTCTTCGCGTAAGATGGAATTAAGTTCTGAAGTACTTAAAAATTTATCCCGCGAAACACGTTCCTCAATGCGCTTAATGATTTTTAGAGTGGTATCAACACCCACATCCGAAGTAATTAAAATCTCTTCTAAATCATCCAGAACCGAATCATCGACTTTGGTTTTACCAACAACGGCGCGTGTCAGTTTTGTAAGAACACTCTCTTTGGTCTTAGCCAATCCTTTGTCAAGGCTTTCCTTTTTCGACTTAGTAAAGCTACCGAATAAACCCATGCATTAACATTTTAAAGGGCCAAAATAAACTAAAAAAATGGGAAACCCCTCCCCATCGATTAACTAAAATGCAAAAAAAGCTCCCTCAACAAGGAAGCTTTCTTGAAAACTGGTTATAACAACCACTATTTGTTAAAAAAGTCTTTGGTCATTTCATTAGTAACAATCTCTTCACGAAAAGTGTAAGCACCTGTCTTTGGAGATTTCACCATTTTAATCACTTTAGTGTGACCTTTTCCTTCACCTTTCTGCAATGATGCAACTGCTTTCTTTGCCATGGTCTATCGGTTTTATTTAATTTCGCGGTGTACAGTTACACGCTTCAATATAGGATTATACTTCTTAATTTCCATACGATCAGGAGTATTCTTCCTGTTCTTCACGGTGATATACCGGCTTGTACCGGGCATACCGCTTTCTTTGTGCTCAGTGCACTCAAGGATTACCTGTACGCGGTTACCTTTTCCTTTTTTAGCCATTTCTTACTCCCTTATTAGTAGTTAGCAATAAATCCTTTTTCTTTCGCACCTTTCAAAGCCGCAATTAAGCCTACTTTGTTGATCATTCTTAAGCCAGATGCAGAAACCCGCAGGGTTACCCAACGATCTTCTTCTGGCATATAGAACTTCTTCTTAAAAAGATTCACATCGAATCTTCTTTTAGTTCTTCTCTTAGAGTGAGAAACATTATTTCCCACCATGAACTTTTTACCGGTTATTTGACATACTCTTGACATCGCTCAACAGTTTATTTTTCGGATACATTTTTCAAACAGAGCGCAAAATACAGCATTTTTATTGAAGATTGCAAATTGTAGCACAACAAATATTTTGTTTTTTCAAAAAAAATAATCCCTAACACTCTAGAACATCCTTATTTAAGATCTCAAATTTAAGTGTTTTTAGACGAAAAATAAATGTAACGACCCACCTTTTTTAAAACCCTCAAAAATCGCATCAAACACCTCCTTTAATGCTATTAACCAACAAAATAAGCGCCATATCCGCCGATCTTAAAATATTGCGGTCGCGGTGTTTTCCGAAATGAAATAATTCACTCTTCACGCCACGCGGTCCGGCCACTGCTATCCAAACAGTTCCAACCGGCTTCTCCTCTGTTCCGCCGCCCGGCCCTGCAATACCACTGGTAGCCACAGCATAATCCGTCCCCAATAAGGATTGAACACCTGTTGCCATCTGTTCCACCACCTGCTGACTCACAGCACCGTACCGAACCAGATCTTCTTGTTTCACTTTCAACAACCCCTGTTTAACTTCATTGGCATAAGCCATTACTCCCCCGACAAAGTAATCCGAACTACCCGCAACCGAAGTGATTAAGTGCCCAATCAGCCCCCCGGTACAACTTTCAGCCACGGCCACCGTTTTGCCGGATCCTCTTAATAAATCACCCAGCATTTCGTGAGCACTTTTATCTTCTTCACCAAAAATATTTTTCCCAATGATCGGATACAATTCGGCAACGGCTTTCTCAACAGCAGCATACGCCTCGGTTTCATCTTGACTCCTGGCCGACAATCGCAGACGAATACGGCCCGGAGCCGGCAAATAAGCCAGTGAAATAAAGCCGGGCAGACGATCTTCCCAATTGGCCAATTGCTCAGCTAAAACAGCCTCCGGGATATTATAAACCAATACTGTTTTGTGAATAATATGCCCTGTTGGAAAACGTTTCTGAAGTCGGGGAATGATTTCATGAACCATGGCGTGTTTCATTTCCGATGGAACCCCGGGCATGGCTACAATGATCTTACTCGCGTGATCAAACCACATCACAGGAGCCGTTCCCACCGGATTACGAATGGGTTCACAATTGGCCGGCACATAGGCCTGTCCCCTGTTGCGAGAATTGATATTGGCTACACGCCCTTTCAATAATTCACATACATCAGCAAACACCTGCTCATTGAACACTAACTCTGTTCCAAAGAATTCAGCCAGCGTTTTTTTTGTGATATCGTCGTTGGTCGGACCCAAGCCACCCGTCAGCAAGACCACATCTACACGTGCCAGGGCCTCTTTTAACGAACTGGTAATGGCATCTGCGCTATCTTGAACAGAAGTAATCCGACTCACATCAAATCCTCTCTTATTCAGCTCCACACCCATCCAGGCCGAATTGGTATCAACTACCTGCCCAATGAGAAGTTCGTTTCCTATCGTAATAATTTCCAGATTCATTTTTGTTCGAAGTTAATTTAAGTCTACAGTTGTGTAGATCTCCAATAAAATACATCAACGATTTTTTGCCAAATCCTTAATCGCCCGTATACGTTGCAAAAGTGGCGGATGTGAATAGTGAAAGAACACATACCAGGGATGCGGTGTCAGATTGCTCAACGCGTTCACTGAAATGGTTTTCAATCCGGATATCAAGGGCTCACCCAAATCAAATTTGGCAGCAAAGGCATCAGCCGCATACTCATTTTTACGTGACACCAACGACATAATCATACCCGTTACAAATGAAACCGGTGCATACAAAAGACCAAATGCTAATAGCCCAATGTGAAAATTGGGCTGATCGACACCCAATGCCCCGGACAACATTGGTGAATTCACCACCAAACTAAACAAAAACAACATCGCCCCGGTTTGAAACAGCCCGTTGAGCGTACACCACAACGTATGTTTCAGCTTGTAATGCCCTACTTCATGGGCCAATACGGCGACAATTTCTTCCGTGTTTAAATCATTGATCAGTGTATCATATAGCACAATTCGCTTCCGGCTTCCCAAGCCACTAAAAAACGCATTGGCCTTTGTCGATCGCTTCGATCCATCCATCACAAATACATTGTCCAATTTAAATCCAGCCTTTTGGGAAAAGGTCTCAATGGCAGTCCGCAATGGGCCTTCTTCCAGAGGAGTTTGTTTATTGAAGAGCGGTAAGATCCAGGTAGTATAAAACATGGTCATCAAAATCATGAATCCGCTTGAAAGCGCCCAGGCATAGATCCAAAATGCCGATCCGGTTTGATTGTAAAACCAAATGATGGCAGCTAATAGAGGCCCGCCAATCAAAGCGCCCAGAAAAAGGGATTTGATATGATCGAGCACAAACAATTTGGGTGTCGTTTTATTAAATCCAAAGCGCTCTTCAATCACAAAGGTACCATATATGCCAAAAGGCAATTGAATAATATCCGATCCCACGGCCAGGATGGCAAAAAAGAGCAACGATTGGAATATTTTAGTATCAGTAACCTGCATTACCCACTCATTGAGCCAGGCAAATCCGCCCAAGAAAAGGACACCTAAAATCACCACCAAACTAAATACATCACCCAGCCAACTGAAGCCATAATTGGCCTTTCGATACAATTGTTGCTGGCGGTATTTCTCCGGATCGTAAATACCCGTTAATTCGTCCGGAATATCCGATTGCCATTTGCTTTTGTTAAGATATTCCATCCAACGATCAAACAAAAATTGAATGATCAGGATGGCTAGAATGAAATAAAACATTACGTGTGCAGTCATATTTTTAAATATCAAGTTATCCGTTCCAGGCAATGGAATTCAAGAATCTACATCTCGCTTATGATTCCCATTGCCCCCTTTAAGCACACAAAGATAACTGACAATATCTTCCCCAGGGTAAAAAGAGAGAATTTGATACTCTATCAAAACCACTTTTAAAAGTAAGGTTTTATAAACAAGCAGGCCTATATACTTTCAGGAAAAGACTGATTCTCAATCAGCGGATACCAAACCAACGTTAAATAGAAAAACCCCAGATACCCACGCACCATCAAATTATTACCATCCCGCCATACCTTGCAACTGTATGCTTTTCGCACTTCAGGATCCAGCAGCGCCTTATCCCCCTCCCATTCGCTGCCATTAAACGAAAGCCCATTTACGATATTAATGCCCAATATTTTTTGATTTCGCCAAGCCTCCGGACAATCCACACACACCAAAGTATCGGGCTGATTGCTGACAAACAGCTCGACCACACGGGCATACAATTTCCCCTTTTCAATATACGTCTCCATGATGGAATTCAGATGACCGGTTTCATTATCGTAATGACGCCATTTACCAATCACCTCCTGTTCCTGTGCGACGGAAAAAAAAGCGCAGCAGAGGAACATCAGTAATAATGTCCTTTGTTTCATGTGCAAAATAGAATTTCAGCAGTTAGCTGAAAGTTGTTACGAGTAGTGCGAAAATAAAGCAAAATATCGATGCACAATAAGATATTAATATTTATTTAAGATTGACAACAAACGCACACTCTACAAAGCTCCATCAAATAACTTATTATCTTTCAATTACAAAATAAATCAAACTTTCTGCTAATAAAATTAGCATTGAAATAATCTTTTTACTAACATTACAAACCAAATTGAGTTAACGCTATAATTCAATTTTTAGCGTCTATGACTCAGCTGTCAAATAACCGGACAGATAATCAGAATACTGAAACATTTCCAATAAAAGCAACCCTTTTGAAGAGATGCGCATTCATAATGAAATGAGATGTATTAAACTATAATAACACATAACTAATACCTGACAAAATGAAATTAATCATCGAAAATCTATCCAAAACCTACCCCAACGGGGTACAAGCCTTAAAAAACATCAACCTGACCATTGAGAAAGGCATGTTTGGTCTGTTGGGCCCCAATGGAGCGGGCAAATCAACCTTGATGCGAACCCTGGCAACCCTTCAGGAACCGGATAATGGTTCCATTTATTTAGGAGCCATTGATGTGCTAAAAGAAAAGCTGGAAGTGCGAAAAGCACTGGGTTATCTGCCTCAGGAATTTGGCGTTTATCCACGGGTCAATGCAGAGATGTTACTGGATCATTTGGCCGTTCTGAAAGGTATTACCAACCGCAAAGAGCGCAAAGAGTTAGTAGAAGCCCTTTTACACAAAACAAACCTATTCAACGACCGAAAGAAAAACCTGGGTGGCTACTCCGGTGGCATGAAACAACGCTTTGGCATTGCACAAGCTCTATTGAACAACCCTAAATTAATCATTGTAGATGAGCCTACGGCTGGATTAGATCCCGCTGAACGCAACCGCTTTCTCAATCTATTGAGCGAATTAGGTGAAAATACCATAGTGATCTTAAGTACCCACATTGTGGATGATGTTAAAGAACTCTGCACCGACATGGCCATCCTCAATCAAGGTGAAGTAATGTTGCGCGGCAATCCGCTGCAGGTATTGGATGACATTCAAGGTAAAATCTGGAAGAAAATTATCACCAAGGAAGAACTCCCTGAATACAAAAAAAACTTCCAGGTTATCTCCGATAAACGCATCAGCGGACACCCAGAAATACATGTCTTTAGTAATACCCAGCCAGCTGAAGGATTCGCCAGCATTGAACCCGATTTAGAGGATGTTTATTTCTCCATCATTAATGCCCCCGAATCAAAAACAGTCACAGCAAACAATGAAACCGTTTGTGCCAATTAATTAAAAGCTAAAGACATCATTATGTGGTATAATATATTAACCTTTGAATTACGCTACCGACTAAAACGGCCTGCAACCTATATTTACTTTGGTCTGCTTTTGTTGATTGGCTTTTTTGTTATGTCAACAGAAGTTATTACCGTAGGAGGTGGCGCCGGACAAGTAAAAGAAAACGCTCCGGCGAGCATCATGAACATCATGGCCATTCTGGGTCTCTTTTTGTGTTTCATCGCCTCAGCCGTTATGGGCGTGCCTGTTTTGCGGGATTTTGAGCACAAAACCGAATCCCTGATGTTTACTAACCCCATTCGAAAAATCGATTATCTATTGGGTCGTTACTTAGGATCCTTTATAATACTCATACTGGTTACCTCCGGTTTACTTTGGGGCATGGTGATTGGCGAATGGATCCCCATTCGTGACAATCCGGATTTATTACCATTCAGCTTTTCCAACTACCTCTACCCATTCGGCGTCATCCTGTTGCCTAGTATGCTGGTGATGGGCACTCTGTTTTTCTGTACTGGTGCGCTGAGTCGAAAAATGCTAACCGTTTACCTGCAAGGCATGGTACTTTTGGTCATTTATCTGATTGCCAACAGTCTGATTGGCGATCTGGAAAATCAGAAATTGGCTGCATTACTCGATCCTTTTGGTATTAATACCATTCATCTGCAAACCCGTTATTGGACCATCGCCCAGAAAAACAGTGAATTCGTCTCTTTAGCCGGACTCTTTTTATACAATCGCCTGATTTGGATATCTATTTCACTTTTAAGTTTTGCAGGATTGGTTCGTTTCTTTTCCTTTAATGTGATTCGTAAACCGCTCATTACACGCAAACGCAAACAAAAGAAGCAAATTGTCAGTCTAAAAGACATCACCATCCCTGTTGCCAACCAACGTTTCGACGGACTTTCCCAAATTCGGCAGATCATCCGCCAATCGTTGTTCTACTTTAAGAGTACCATTCGGGAATACCCTTTTATTGGTATTGTACTGTGCGGACTTATCTTGTTAATCATGAACTCCTTTCACGTGGCTAAAATGTATGGCACCACCATTCATCCCACTACCTATACCATGGTTGGACTCATGTCCTCATTCATCCTCTTCTTTTTCATCATAATCGTATTCTATTCCGGCGAGATGGTTTGGAAAGAACGTTCGAATAAACTGGATCAGATATATGATGCCATGCCGGTTTCCAATTTCGCTAATCTTTTTAGCAAATTTATGGGCTTAATGCTTTCTTTTGTTGTAATCCTGTTACTGTTAATAGTAGTTGGCGTCGTTATTCAGGCCTCATATGGCTATTTTAAGTTTGAACTGAACATCTACTTCACAACGCTCTTCACCCAAATTTTTAGCTATCTGGTTTTGTTCACCCTCCTGGGATTCTTCATTCAAGTGATGGTGAATAATAAATTCATCGGCTACGCCATCCAGATTGCCTTCTATATTTTCCTTGGAGTCATGGATTTGGTTGGATTAGAACACAGTCTGTGGCAATTTGCATCCGCCGGATTGGGACAATACTCCGACATGAATACCTATGCTCATTTCTTCACCCCCTTCAACTGGAAAACAGCTTACTGGATTGGCTTCTCTACAATCCTGTTTATTGCCGCTATCCTTTTTGCCATCAGGGGTACTAACACCAGCTTTAAGACGCGCCTAATACTGGGAAGACTTAATTTGACACGCCCTGTTTTTCTGGTGACACTGGTTTTTTTCATGATTTTCATTGGTTCCGGTGCTTTAATTTTCTATAACACCACCATTCTGAATGAATTTCATACCGAGGATGAGCAGGAACAGGACATGGCCAACTATGAAAAAGATCTGAAGCACTATGAGTTTATTGCTCAACCGCGCATTGTGGATGTCAATCTGAAAGTAGACCTCTATCCCAACGCACGAAGCTATGTAGCCGAAGGCTATTATTATCTGAAAAACAAAACAGAACAGGCTATTTCAGACATCCACATCCAGCGCATGCCCGGGAAAGAATACAAGCTGGACTACCTGACATTTGATCGTTCAACCCAATTGGATTCATCGCACCAAAAGCATTATTACTTCATATATCAGTTAGATGAAGCACTGCAACCAGGTGATAGTCTCAGAATGAACTTCAAAACAGCATTGAGCACCGTTGGTTTTAAAGATGACAATGCTCCGGGGCGCGTTCTTTTCAATGGCACTTTCTTTGACAATACTGTTTTTCCATCATTGGGCTATAACAACAGCTTTGAATTAAGTGAAGAAAAGACCCGAAAGGAATATGATCTCCTACCCAAGGAACGTATGATGGCGCGAACCGATTCCATTGGTACCTCCATGAATCTGTTTGGAGACGATGGAGACCGGATCAACTTTGAAATCCTAATGAGTACTGTACCCGATCAAATCGCCATTGCCCCCGGATACCTGCAGAAAGAGTGGGAAGAAAACGGGCGTCGTTACTTCCATTACAAAATGGATCAACCCATGGTGAATTACTATTCCATGGTTTCGGCACGCTACGAAGTGAAAACCGACAAGTGGAACGATGTTGAACTGGAAATCTATTACCACAAAGGACACGAATACAACCTGGATCGCATGATGGAAGGCATGAAGCAAGCCCTCTCCTATTATTCTACCAATTTCAGTCCTTATCAGTATAAGCAACTGCGAATCATGGAATTTCCTCGTTATCGCAGTTTTGCTCAATCCTTTGCCAACACCATCCCTTTCTCTGAAGGCATTGGATTCATTGCCAACATTGATGAAGACGAAGATGTGGATTATCCCTTTTATGTCACGGCACACGAAGTGGGGCACCAATGGTGGGGCCACCAGGTCACAGAGGCACGGGTCAAAGGCAATGGCATGCTCAGCGAGGCCATCACGCAATATTCTTCATTGATGGTAATGAAACATACTTTTCCGGTGGAAACCATGCAAAAATTTCTGAAATATGAAATGGATCGCTATTTAGGTGGCCGCGCCGGTGAACGAAAGAAAGAATTACCCATTGTAGAATGTGAAAACCAGGGCTACATCCACTACAACAAAGGTTCCATATTAATGTATGCCTTGCAGGATTACATCTCGGAAGACAGTGTGAACAATGCGCTGAGAGCTTACCTGAACGACTGGGCTTATCGCGAAGATCGCTACCCCACAACCCTTGATCTGATGCCCTATTTCGAGCAGGTAACACCGGATAGCTTAAAATATCTACTGACAGATATGTTTGAAACCATCACGCTTTTCGAGAATAAAACAGAAGCAGTAACTTACGAATCAGCGGGCCAGGATCGTTACCTGGTTAACATCAAAGCCGATGCCCTGAAATACCGGGCTGACAGCTTAGGAATGGAAACGACTACTGCCATCAACGACTGGATAGACATAGGGATCTATACAGAAGACGAATCAGGCGAAGAAAAACTGATCTATCTGGAAAAACACAAAATATCAGAGGGGCAAAACACCATTAAAGTCTTAGTCGATAAAAAACCATTGAAGGCCGGTATTGATCCACTGCACAAACTCATTGACCGTAACCCGGGTGACAACGTAAAATCAGCTGAAGAGGCTTAATAAAACCAAACTCCAAAGTAAAGCCCCGCCTCTTGAGACGGGGCTTTTATTATCAACTTTCCGTTCGTCAAAAAAAACTTTTTCTCACACCTCATAGCAATTGCCAACCACCATTTCACCATCACTCTATACACAAGAACGTTAGATATAATGTAAGCAAATATTAATTAATAGTCAAGCCCATTTCACAGTAACCATTCATCAAATAAAGCGTATCACCACACTTTAATGCATCCAAGGGGTATGATGCAGCTTTTAAATACAAACAAAAAATAGTAAACTATGAAGAATTTGAGATGGATGATGGCAATGGCAGTTGCCGGTATGTTTTTATTTAGTGCTTGTAGCAGTGATGATTCAAAAGAAGAAATCAAACTCAGTGAACTAACAACTGAGCAGCACAAAGTAAACCTGGAAAATGAAGGCGTAGCTTTTATTCAAAACATGGAAACAATTGCCAATCTGGAAGTTTATGATGTGATGGAGCAATTCATGCAACTCATGGATCAGCAAGGTGGAGAAGCACCACCTGTTTATGCACCACTAAAAGCTACCTTAGATCAAATTTCTGAATTACGCAATCAACCGACTACAACAGTTAATTTGAAGGCTTTAAATGCAGAAGGTGATTTCGCTTTTTCAGATGGATTTGCTGAACAAGCAGGTATCTACACCTGGGATGCAAGCACCAGTACCTGGACAAAAGAAACAGCTACTGATCAAATTACCTACCATTTCCTTTTGGAGAGTGAAAAGACCGCAACGATTAGCCTGAATAATTTCACGTACCAGGCAGCCTCTAACATAAATATGGAAGGCTTCCCCGTGGAACTCTTAAAATCACTAAACCTTAGTGTCAAATTAAATGAAACAGAACTGTGCAGTTTCGCTTTTACCGGTGAATACCATGACAACGATACTCCAAAGTTCTTGCAAGAGGTATTTAAACTGGAAGGCTTCACATTGACTGCAACATTTGACCTGAAAGACAAAAAGAATCTAAAGACCAGTGGTGAATTTAAGTACAACGAAACGATCATCCTTGCCAACGGATTTGAAGTTCAAGGCAATGTAGACTATGATGCCATTAAGGCTGAAATGGATAATTCTACAAATGCAGATGGTTTTCCAATGAATCAGGAAATCGTTGAAAGCACCAACGCCTATTTCCAAATTGGAAACATTAAGGCCGATGCTTTATTCAATGTAAGCGCCATGATTAATGCCATGAAAAATGTGCCTGAAACAGAGCAGACGGAAGCTAAAATGGTGGAGCTACTGAATGAAAATGCGAAAATTTACATTCGATATGCCGATTCAAAAGAAGTGATTGCTTTTGGCGAGTTTTACTTAAAGCCAAAAACAGAAACTTATTGGAATGGTCAAGAAGAAGTACAAGAGACCGATAACGAGATGTCAATGAAAATGACGTTCAGTGACAATACAGCATTTGACGAATCCGTTTTCTTCGCCAGTGGATTTAGCAAAATGATTCAGGAAATCAACGACCTAATTATTGCTATGAATACCAATTACGGGATGGAATTGGAAGGAATTGAAGAATAGTTTTTGATTAAGCACTATAAAATTTTGGAGTCTCATTCGAGGCTCCATTTTTTTTGTTCTATTTGAAATATCTATGGGATCTGTTTTTAATCTACATTTCCATCCACTATAATTTTTTTCTCCTTTAAGACCAGCCAAAAAATTAATTGTAATTTTAGGCGATTGAACATGCCTGATAATTAACATTGATGTCTGCCAAACTACTTGTTTCTATTATACTACTCGTGTTCTGCACCAAATTGCTGGCGCAACAAACCACCTGGTGCTTGTCCGGCCAGGTGTTGGATGAACAAACCAACACGCCCGTTCCGGCTGTTCATATCACAACACCCACCTATACCATTGGTACCATCACCGATGAAAATGGCTACTTTGAGTTGTGTCACATAAAATCAGACACCATTGAACTGCTAATTTTCCACACCAGCTTTCAGAAGCGCATACTCACCGTTGACAAACAACATGCAGAAAAACTGAAGATCAAACTGACGACCAGGGACTATCAAACACAGGAAATCACCGTGACGGGCAAAGGATCGGCCATTGTAAAAAGCTACATTCCCGGAAAGCTGACCCTCAAGAAAAGCGATATCATTTCGGCCCCTACCATCCTGGGTACACCTGATGTCATCCGATCGCTTCAGTTAATGCCGGGCATTCAATCGGTCAATGAAGGCAATCAGGGCATCTATGTGCGGGGAGGTTCGCCCGGTCAAAACTACATCTTGTTCGATGACATTGAACTGATGAATCCCTCTCACCTCATGGGCATTTATTCCGTTTTCAATCCCCTTTTAACCGATCAGGTAGAGTTTTTCAAAGGCAACGCCCCCATTCATCAATCCGGCCGTTTAGCCTCCTCCATTATCGTTACGACGCGCAACCAGAAGGAAGCCGATTCCAACTGGGCCGGTAACCTGGGAAATATTGCCACCAACCTCACTTACAATGGGCAATCAAAAAATGGGAAATGGTATTTAGCTTCCGGTATCCGCCGCAGCTACATCGAGGTGCTGAAATACATGGCACAACCTTTTATGAGCGACGAGGAGAATTACTTTGAAAAAAACAACTACAACTTTTACGATTTCAACGGTAAAGTCCGGTATCAATCCGGGCAAAACCAACTCACCCTGGCGTGGTATAAGGGACAAGATGCTTTTTCATTCAATAATAAAGGCATCCAATCGAAATCAAAATGGGGTAACGAAGGGGCTGTCCTCTCCTGGCAGTATTACTTTTCACCTTCCCTGGTGATGAAAAACAGTGTGGCCTACTCGGGTTACACCTCCCTGTTTGCTGCGAACTTTGAAACCGAACATCTACAGTTCAAGACCGATTACAAACACTACAATGTTAAGAATGAGTTCTTACTGAATGCGGATAAGCACCTTTTGAGATGGGGCTTCGCCGCCACCCGTTACGAAGTGGCGCCGCAGGATTTGGACCTATCGCTCTTTTCGGATGAAAAAAGTGTCTATAACGAATACAACAGCACCGGCTCCCGGCTTTTTGCCAGCGATCATTATCAAATCTCGGACAAATGGTCGGTGTACAGCGGCTTATCCCTGGAGCATTATGCCTTATTGGGGCCATACGACTATGTCCAATCGGAGGACACCGAAACAGTAGCTAAGGGAAAAATCGCCGATCAGCAACTTTCCGTGAATGCGGTTTTCTCGGTCAACTATTTTCCCTCACCGGCCACCTCCTTCAAAGGCTCCTATGCCTATGGGACCCAAAACATGCACCTGGCTTCCATCGCCTCCATCCCATTGCCATCGGATATCTGGATGCCCTCCACCCGTCTGTTGCCGCCGGAGCGCGGCCATCAAATCACCTTGGGCTATTTCAGGGAATATGCCGAAACAGGAATTCAATACGGTTTGGAAGCCTATGGCAAAAAAATGGATCACCAACTGCTCCTGAAGATCAATGTCAACAATGAAGACATTCCGAATTTTGAAGATAACTTCTATACCGGAGAAGGCCTGGCATATGGCGCCGAATTTTACCTGAAAGGGAGCCGGGGTCCTGTCAATACTACCCTCTCCTACACCTTAGGATGGGCCCGGCAGCGGTTTCCCCATGTAAATGACGGAAAGTGGTACGATGCCCAATACGACCGGCGCCATGATTTAAACGTGTTGTGCACCTATCAACTCAATGAGTACCTGGATCTGGGTGCCGTTTTCATCTTTGCCACAGGTAACAAAGCCACTTTACCCACCGGCCGCTATTGGCTCATGGGCGACATTGCCAATGATTACGAAGGCATCAACAACTTTCGGATGCCCGCTTATCACCGAATGGATGTCAGTCTCAACTATCATTTTAAATCCAAATTGTTCCATGAGTCCATTCTTAATTTTTCCATCATAAATATTTATAACCGAAGTAACCCCTACTTCATTTTTTTCAGTGTTGAAGAAGGATCGAAAAATTACGAGTTATCCATCAAAGCCAAACAAGTTTCCCTGTTTCCCATATTGCCATCCATTAGCTGGCGCTTTAAATTTTAACGATGCAAATACGATACCTGATCATATTATTGATGGCTCTGATGAGCTGCTCCAAGGAAGTGGAAATAGAACAGCCTGCCTACAAGAGCAAAGTGGCTGTAGACGGCTGGATTGAGGCGGGTGACTATGCCAATGTGATCCTCACCCGCAGTTCACCCTTTCTGACGGATTACGATTCGGCCTCCATTCGCAATACGTTTTTAAACACTGCCAAGGTCACAATAATAACGGGAAGTGGCGATTCGGAAATACTGACCCTCTTCCGCAAGGATGAGTTTTTTCCGCCCTTCATCTATAAAAGCATCCGTTTGAAAGGCCAGGCAGGGGAATCGTATCAACTAAAAATAGAAACACGGGGTGAAACCATCACCGCTAACACCTCCATCCCCAATCCCCCCCTTGTCAATCGTATTCAGATGATTCCCGCATCGGACACCACTGTGACCATCGAAGCCAGTATTGATGATCCGGCCGATGCCGAAAACTTTTATTACACCGAAATAAATACCCGAAATATTGATACCCGTTTTCACCCCTCGTCGCGGCCATTGACGACCGACCAGGGATTTAACGGCCAAACCACCACCTTAAGGGTGGGGCGTAGCAATCAACCCGATCCGCTCAACATTCACCACATTGATCTAAAACGAAATTTGCCCCGGCGCGAATTTGCCATTTCAGATACGGTCTTGGTCAAAGTGTCCTGCCTGGATAAAAACGCCTATCAAATACTCAATGCCATCTATCTGGATCACCTAAGCAGCGACAATCCCTTTTCCTTTGTGGAGAAAAAGACCACCACGAACATTGAAGGGGGCATCGGCCGCTGGACCGGGCAGGCATCGGTCACGTGGATGGTTTTATATCGGCCCTAAAGAAGATCTGCAAAGGCCTGGCGGTTCCGCAAACGGGCTATTGCTTTTAACAGATGGGCGCATTGCTGACCTTTTCCAACCCAAACAATGACGATCAAAAGACGGTTTCGCCTCGCTCAACCAAAGGGTACTCCATTTCAATATTAACTACTTTTCAGGCACCATCCGCTTTGGCTGGAAACAACAATCCAGTATCCTCATCGGCCCCACCATTGTATGCCCCTTGCCCACCACCAATAGGCTGGCTCCCCCCTCATATTGAATAACCCCCACCCCTGATGGCTATCTCCCCACCCCAAATGCCACCTTCCCCCTTTCTTCTGATGCAATGCACCCCGGTGGGATGCTACCAATATGCAGGGGCATAACTCCAATTCAAGGGGGGCGGATAGTCTATGAAAGGGGGGGAACCGGAAAAAATGGCGGGCATGGCTTGGGTAACAAGGCGGGATGCTTTAAATCTGGGTGGGAAGGGATCCCAACTGTTTTGAGAGATAGATCCCAGAGGGCAGAAGGCCAGGCGGTAGTATAAGTAGTTTATTGCACCTGCTGAATGCTCAGCCCGATTTCCAGGCCATCAATGGCGCAGGCTAACGAGGCACGACTCCCTATGCTTCTACCTTTGGAGCCAGCACCCATAAAACCAACAAAGCATTTGATTTCCTAAATCATGGCCTTCAATTAACGGGACATTTTCGTGCCCCGAAGTCCATCCTTTTAATCGATAAAATCGCGCAGTTCCCGCTTACAAGCCCGCAGGTTGCGCGGCTTCAACGGCAGGTCTTCATGCGCCTTGATACGGCGGTACAGATCGTGGCACATCACAATACCGCGTGCCAAGAGTTCCTTTTTTTCGTGGCTCGTGATGGACGAGAGACTGGTGATGGGATGCAGATTTTCAATTTCAATCCAATCTTTCAGACTGGCACCTTGGGGATAATCCCATGACAGGAGGGTGAGCCCATAATCGAGACCGAACTTAATGGCATCCTCCGTAAAACGGGTGTTGGTAATGATCCAGCCCTCTGTATTGCGGTTTTTCAGATCCTGATCAAAGTGCCGGGCACGGTTCAAATCATCAAAACGGGAGCGAATATACATGGGTACTTTCACATTCGTTTTGGTCCCCTGAAAATTATGAAACTTACACTCCACAAAAATATCGCGATGCCCATTTCGAGCTAATACATCAATTTCATGACGCACACTATACCCTTCGACGAGCGGCCCGACTTCTACCCTAAATCCACGGGATTTAAACAGTTCACCAATAAAATGCTCAAAGGGATAACCCGAAGGGCCCAATTGAAGCACCGCTTGCTTAAGCCGATAACTAACTGCCGTTTTACGCGCCTGTTTTTGCAATATCTGATAGGCCTTCTGATAAATAACACTGGTCAGCATGCCATCGTGCAGCTCTAAGCCAATGGCCTGCAGTATCTGCCGGGCCAATTCTTCAGAAGCCCCTGAACGCATGAGCGAATCAATGAGTTTTTGACCATCGAAATAGACCTGTTCACCGGAGGCTTTCTGAATGAGGTAATCGGACAAGGGCTTAGTATGCATATTATTTGTTTGCGGCAAATATAACTAAAAAGTAAAGTCGCAAAATGGACTGCGACTAATAAAATAGAGAGCATCCTAGTTCAGAAACTGTCCAACCTATCTCCTCCTCCTTTAAACCTGTGCCGGATGCCTTACCGCAATCGAACTGGCAAGGTACCTAGCCTCGGCCACCACCTCCTTAGGATAATCATTTAACTCCAGAATCTTAATGGCATTGCGGGTGGTCAACGGACCTGGCTTAAGCTGATAATCAAACGCAATGGATTGCTCAATGACTTGTTCGGTAAAATGACTCTGCACGTATTCATCGTCTAACAAAGTCGTCAACTCCACATCATGAGTGGAAACCAAAACAATATTGTGACCTTTATTAAGATGCGACAAGACAGCTTTCCCCCCTGAAATACGTTCAATGGTATTGGTGCCTTTATACAATTCATCCAGTAAAAAGAGATTGGGTGTGTCACTGCCACTATGCGCAATCATCTCTTTTATGGTCAGCACTTCTTCAAAATAATAACTGCGGTCATTCATCAAATCATCACTGATGCGAATGGCCGACCACAGACGCAGGCGTGGGATGGAGAATGACTCTGCAAAACAGGTATTAATGGTCAGTGCCGTCAATGCATTGATACCGATGGTACGAATAAAAGTCGTTTTACCCGACATGTTTGAACCGGTCAGCAACAATGAGGCATCTGATAACTCCAGCGAATTGGGCACACAGCCCGAAACCAGTGGATGAACGCACTCCTGTGTGCGTATGGCTTTTTGCGAAGGAATGATTTCCGGGATACAAAACGTAGATAAACCTGCTCGCAACGACGCAATGGAAATAGCAGTATCAATCCGCCCCACATAATCAAACACCCGCTCAATCTCATCCTTCTTATCCTCAATCTGCTTTAAGGCACTAAACAACGCCAGCGGATCCAACAGAAAAACGATTTTCACCAATTCAAACAACCCCGACAATCCGGCCTTCAGATCATCTTGAACACCGGTTTCCAGTTTAAACAAAAACATGCGTTTGCGCACCCCTTCCATATTTTTGACGGCCCGATACAAGGTGGCATGCGCCCCTTCCGGATGTAATTGCATCAGTTCACGGGCGACCCGATACATGGACAAGAGCTGTGGGATAGATGTGAGGTAATCATAAAGGTTCCACTTGTTCCAGTAATGGATGATCACATTGACAACGGTGATGCCCATCACCAAAAGCAGGTATTGCGGCCTAAAAACCGACAGCAACAGGGCCATTACATTGGTGAGCGCCAGTAATGGCACCACAAAAAACCATTTGGGCGGCTGAAGAGAAGGCGTTTGGAAAAGATTGGCAATATAATTCGCTTCCGGATCGTTTAGATGCGTCAACAGATATTGCGCTTCCAATCTCAGCTGTTCGTCTTTTTGATATTGCTGCACCAGCCTTTCCATTGACTGCAACTCTGCGTTATCAGCCGTCAGGCAATGTAGGCGGTTATACAAATATTGCTGCCCGGGTTTGGAAGTGGTACGATCGAGAAACGGAAACAAATGCTCAAAATCCAAATCCTGACTCGTACTTTCAGAAATCACCTGAAAGCAAGCGGCATGATCTTTTCGATCGTGATACTTTCGAACTTGCTCAAAGTCTATGTCTTCCTCTTTTACGTTTCCAAATAAAGCCCTGAGTTGATCAATCTGCTTGCGCTTGCGTTTGCTAAATATCATAACCTCCAATTAGTATTTATCCACAACAGCGGTGAATGGCAGTTGCAGTAAAGATAATAAAAGGTATGAATCCTAAAAAACAAGCAAGGCTTCACGACACCCGATGATTTTGGCTCGTCCTTCCTCAATGAGTTGATGGGTAAAATTTACCGGATCCTTCTCCTGCACAAAATCGGGCACTACGCCCCGGTCTGGTTCCGTTCCCCCAAACTGCACAAATCGTTTGGGAGATACATAAAACTCTAGCTGCGTATTGGGTAGATAATGCATCCAAAAATCACCATAGTATTCAATGGTTCCTTTGGTCTCCTGACCAATAATAGTCCCCAATTTTAATTCCCGGAAAAGTCCGGCAAAAGTAGCAGCCGCACTATACGATTGATCATCAATTAAGAGGTAAAGGCGACCTGAATAGCGATGCTCCCTATCATGAGGTGTCTTTCTGGAACCTGATACCGTAGACACAAAATCAATGGCTTGTCGTTTCAATTCCTCATAGGTTTCCGGATATTTCTGACTGTAATAATCCAACAGCGGTTGGCTCACACGGGTTTCAATGGTCTTATATTGGGCATAGGGTTGGTCTGTCAGGTAATTCATCAGTGAATCCACCACTACACTTCGCCCGCCGCCATTGCCACGGACATCGATGATTAAATCAGCCACCTGATTTTGGGCAATCATTTGAAAAGCACTGTCGGCAAAGGCACAAAAACCATTTAAATCATAAAAGGAACCGATTTTAAGGTGGGCAATCTTTTTGCCCGCATCGGTTTTTAACGCGTACTGTTTTTGGCGGCTGGTCATGGACTTAGGCAGATTCTTCTGAAATTGCTGATTGGTGATACCATTTACTTGAAGCTGCCTGAAATCTCCGGAGCACGTTTTGAGGTCCAACTCATAAGCACCTTCAAAACCGTGCAACATCCAAATGAACGTTCTGAAATAATAGGCTACCAATGTGTTTTTAACCCGGGCATGTTTGCCACCAACCAAATCACGCATTTCAGTGATGAGCTCCTTGGCACTTACCCCATTGACCTGAAGGATTTCATCTCCCCTGGAAAACAGAGTAGTGTCTTCACCACAGAAATGACTCACAAATAACTGATCATTTTTGACATCCACAAAAAACGGAAAGGACAAGCCCCCATTTTTCATGTACTGTATGCGGTCATTCACGGCACAACTCATGCCTGTATGGCCATCATCCACAGCTGCCACCAAAGGAGCCACTAATTGATAAAAGTCTTTTTGGGTCAGGCTGTCAGTAATCGCCCCTTTGACTTCATCGAACTGTTTGACCCAGTGTTGCCGAAAATTGTCATTCAAAAATTTGGGATGGATGGCTGTTAATTGCTCACTCAAAAACACCAAGTCTTCCCCTAAGGCATCTCCTGAGTAATACTTGTAGGCCTCCTGCCCCAAGGCAAATAAATGACTAAAGCACAGGATCAGTAGAAAACTAAAAACCTTCATGACTTAAAAGCTAAGATTCAAAAAAAACGGCACCACACACAGCCGTTGATGCAGATGACACCTACTCAATAAATTCGATTACTCCAGCAACTCTATGTCGCCATATATGGGTTTACCGGCACTGTCGTAGTTAATTTTCCAGTTCATGAATGAAATCACATCATTGGTGGCATTCCGGTGAACATATGACCTAAAATTATTGTTTGACAGCGACCTATAGTAAAGTCCGGTAAAAATACCAAGGGGCTTAAACAAATTAGGTGCTGCATCATAGTCCCCAAACTCATGATAGCCCTCCCGTAACAAATCATTATTATCTGTTCGATATTCCTTATAGGCAATCTGACTCAAATTTCCATCCATATCAAATGTCACTTCATTGATGACTTTTCCATATCGACCTTGCAGGATCACTTTGTTTAGGACTCCCCGATTGTCATACTCATAATAAAGGGTATCATTATCAAGCTCCGTATATTTCTGATTCTCATTAATCCGCTTTATGACTTTACCACTTTTTAAATAAAGAATACATTTCCCATAGGCCGACTCGGCCAGATAATCATTTGGCTCCACTTTTTCTTCAATACTAATTTGGTCACCCTGATAGGACACTTCTTTGTAGAGCAAGTGTGTGAAAAATCCTCGATAACCCGACGTCTGAGCCACAGGAATGACGCCCCCGGTTATTCTGACAGGCCTGCCTCCCTTATACTCCAGTAAATACTCATAATCCTCACCGGGCATAATAAAACCTGTCAGATGGCCATTCTGCTGCCCCAGCTCACTGCTCATCATATACACAGGATCAAAAACGCTAGCTCCTTCCGGGTATGGCGCTGGATCATCAGATGAACAGGCTGTTATTAAAACGGCCCATAAAAAGCAAGCAATTCCATTCAAAAAGTTTCTCGTTTTCATAAACGCTTGTAAGAATTCGTATTCGTTAATTTATTCTGTCAAATATTTGATCAACTTCGCCTTCACAGATAAGCGATCACCCTCCTTCTCATTTTCCCGAACCACTTCCGTATCTGTGAAGATGATGCCGTCCGCTCCCCTGCGTTTTCCTTCTTCAATCATTTGCATCTTGATCTCTTCTGTGCCATACGCCATTATCTTATCATGAGTCAACTGCCCAATGGTCTTATATGCTTTTGGCACATCTTTCTCATCGTAAAACACATCAATGTCAGCTGTAGGTTGATATTGATCGCCCAGGTAATAGATGGTTGGGGCACATGCAGTGGTAAAAACAAGGAATAAAAGCAACAGTGAAAAATTATTCCGGATTACCTGTTTGTCTGAAAATTTCATAATTCATTATTTTTAGGAATTTGTCCTTTTTCATCACAACCAATTCTACTCACTAAACACATTATGAAGGATGTGCATCCGCTAAAATGGCCACTCCGCTTCTATCATCCGGAGCCTTTTTTCAGACGTCTCTTTATCGGCAGTGCGTGATTGGATAAACCGTTTAAGGTTTTTACGATAGATGGTAACACGATAGCCCAGGATGACTAAAAAGACAGCAAAAAACACTAAAAGCATAGGCTTGTCAGAACGCCCCCATTTATCATCAAAAAGAAAATCAACTAATTTGCCAAACAGATAGATAACCCAGGGTAAAATGGACCATAGAACACCATTTTTCAATTCTTTGCGCCTTTGGGCTTTTACTTTTTCCGGATCACAGCATTGATCAATAACGCTCTGAATGGCCTCTGCTATTTTCGCCTTTTCTTCAACCAGTTTGTCTTTGTAATAACCACGCTCCTGAAGGATTTGTCCGGCTACTAGTTTCTTGTCAAAATCGATGGCACCATCGTGCTTAAAATAATAAAATAAGCGTTCCGTTGTTTCGCTGCTCAAGGCTTCTTTTAAATCGGGATTCATAGCTGATAAATAAAGTGAATCAGGGAATACTAAATTATCAATAAAGGTAAAATTATTATTATTTTGGTAAATTACAAGTCATCCGGCTTCCCTTCTTAGTTATATGCCATACAATCCTCAATGGTGAAATACTAATTCAATTTAGGAAGTAGCTTTAAACAGTACCGCATGCCATTGCGATGGAGGTAACGAAGGTTACTCATAAAATATTTTCATAAAAAAAGCTACCCCGGTATTTGGAGTAGCTTTTAAAAATAGTGGATAGATGCTATAATATTAGTGGATACGAATCTCATCCATAAACGTCCACGAAGCATTGCCCACCCCAATGTGCCAATCCGGGCATTGCTTCACGCTTTTAACCACGAGTTTTACATATTTAGCCCTGATTTTCCCCGATAGTGTCACGGATTTAATTTTAGGAGCCTGCCGTTGGGCGGGTATCAGCTGCTGATCAAAAACGGTGTATTTCACCCCATCCACGGATGTATAAGCTTGCACCTGCTGCGGATAAAATACCCAACTACCTGCATCCTGAATAAAACTGGTCTCCACACGTGTAATCTCTTGCAACTCATCCAATGTGATCACAAACTCCAGGTCTTGACCTTGAAAACCCAGCCAGTGATTACTCCAGTCGGCTGTGCCGACAATGCCATTGGTTAAATCAGCAAGCCCATTGTGCGTATACTTTTCATTGGGTGGAGTGCCTTCAATCCGGGCTTTAAATGCTTTGTTGGCAGATGGATCAAAATCAATAAACTTCAAGGTTTCGTGGTAATATTCATCCACCGTCGTATCCCACTCATGCACACGGGTGACACCTTGGCGATTGGCCACCTTCGTAAATGCCTCCAACACCTGCACTAATTCTTCTGACTTCACCCATTTACCATCTTGTTCCGCAAACCAGCCCTGTGGTCCGAACGGATTAGCTTTGGCTTGTTCCAATCGGGCATATTGAATGGGCAAACGACAATTTTTCACCCTTTCCAATAGACGATTATCACTATCCACCGCTACTTCAGCCTGGTCGAACAACAATTCGTACTGTTGCATTAATTCCGGCGTTAAATAACTTGCTTGGGCCACCACCGGATTGCCAAAAATATCCAGACGCTCACCCGATGCCAGTAATGCTTCGGTCATGGTATCCAGATAGCTTTGAATAAATGGGGCCGCATCGCCATAAAAGCCATTCAGAAAATCAGCAGTCAATGCTTTGACATCAACATTGGGATTCCACATTAATTTGGCAATTAAGTAAGCACGCAACTCAGCAAACTCTCCACCTACTTCCCGGTTGCCTTGCTGGAATTCAGCCACTCCCCCATGCTTGGCAAAAAACTGCAGATTGGGCTGCAGCACATGCAAATTGGGGAAAGGGCTCACCAGGTGTTTAAATTGAATGACATAATCCCACACCAAAAGATTATCACTGATTTCATCCCAGTCTAAAACTTCCTTTGCAAAATCAGCACTGGACGGATCATCAGCGATGGGAAGGCTGCGATTACACTCTATGCTACACAACATGATGTTCACATTGGAACGCGGTTTCATGTATTTGGGTGGCTTCCGGCTATATTCATAGGCCAGGGTAGAGATCACCTTATCCGGAAAACTATCCGCCACCTGGTTGACCATATGAAGAATAGCCCCCATGGGTGTCTCTTCTTTATCATTCATTTCCTTACAAGCCTCACAAGTGCACCAGCCATAGGTATCCTCCTGGCTTACCGACCAATAGTTGGCATTTGGCTTCAGCGCCATTTCTTCTTTCAACCTATCTACCACGATTTGTATCACTTCTGGATTGGTGGTACAAAGCTGGGTGGACGGAATTCGTGCTCCATTTACCTCCGCAAAATATTCAGGGTGTTTTTCGAAATAGATCTCCGGATCCACTAAATCAAAGAACGAATGGCACCAATAACCCCACTCTTCTCTTTGTTCACCTATCAATGGTACATCCAAGCGATGCCAGCTGCGAAAAGGCTCTGTTTTGGCATGCGTATATAAGACATCCCGGTATTGTATCACAGGCACCTGCAGATCATCCAGCTTGGGTAGTTTTAACTTATCTATAGCAGGTATATATTGTGCTTCTGCTGAATACTGACGACAGCCCAATTGCTCCAGCAATTCATAGGTACCATATAACACTCCTTTTTCGGTACCTCCAAGGATATATAAGTCGTCCTGAATGGTCTTTAAATAGAACCCATCGCTTTGCAGCTGATCCCGGTCAAAGGAAGTGATCGCTTCGGGTGCCGTTTGGGGGAATCCAATATAAATGTTCTTCTCCCCTTTGTCTGTTTCAATGGGCAACCTGGCCCCACTCATTTGATGCAAGTAGGTTTGAAGTTCAGCAGCTGCTTGCTGTTGCAGGGTATCCGAAGCATCCGTGAGAACAATCCGGTAGTCTGTTTTTCCGTTTTCGGCCAGATAACCGGTACAGGCAGTCAATCCGAAACCAAGTAGAAACAAGAGATTCTTTGCAAATTTCATGGCGTGTTGAATTTTATACCTCCTAAAATAGGCTAATCTTCGGCTGGAACTAAATGGATTATCTACACCAGCCCATAAATTGAACACTGTTACCCCTGATTGAGGAGAATGGCGCTAATGTTTAAGACCGTTTTTTTTAACCGCTGAGGACGCCGAGTTTTTTCGCTCTCTTCTTGCGGTGAATATTTCGGTTCAATCAATATTGGAGATTGAATAAAGTATGAAAAATTCAAGCCATTTCAGGGTTGGACGAATACATTATCATTGGCATGGTTACCCTTGACTACCAGGGTTGAAATTCCTTTAGCGTCTTACTGCTGATAGTCTTGTGTTATTTGGCAGGATATTGTTTTTGGACTCATTGGAATGATGAATATCGATTAAGGATTTGCGATTTAAGAATTCGGCGTTCTTCATTTGTTGTTCGATATTCATTATTTGGTACTGGCTCATTCAGGTTGGGAAAAGGCAATATAAACACCATTCCTCTTTGCGGCTCCGCACCTTGACGGTGAGTATTCTTTCTGACTCAAAAAACGAATATTTCTCTGTGCCCCTGCGCCTCTGTGTTTAATTTTTCTCCTCAACTCAGTGTCACCATCCTCTTCTAAAGTCGAAGCAACCGCTCCTGCTCCAAACCTTTGCCCGTGGTTTGCAACAGATCAATCAAATCTTTCAGTTCGCTTTGATCAACTAATTCTTTACCCGGAAGCATCCCCATCTGCTTATTGAATAAGTCCCTGTTACCATATTTATCAAGTAAGGAATCGATGTGGTCCGGCACAAAAAAAGTACAGCGCTCAGCTCCCAGCACCTTATAATAGGTGTTAACATAGATGGCAATACCTGCCGGGTCGAAGTCGCCAAAATGCAAATAGGGGTTTGATAAGTTCATCAACCACTTCACCGGACTTATGCTGTGATATTGCAGGACAAAAGCCAGCGATTCAAAGGGAAACAAATGCATCAGCTGACTTATCTTTTGGAAGCACTCCGGATTTTCAATACCCACCACCACGGTATCCGGGGAGAGGGAGAGATCCTGATAATCGACCACAAACACTTCCGCTCCATCCGGAATAGCTGGTACCACGGTGCCTTTCAAGGTGACTGACGCATTAAACGTCTTGATAAAAAAGCCCTGCATGCTTGCGGTGCGAAAGGTTTTAGTAGAGGTCACAGCGTCCAGCGAAGCAACCCCATCCTTTTCACCAACTTCAAAATGGGCCACATAGCTTTCGAGTGAGAGAATGCCATACTGTTGCTCCAGGTAATTCAGCAAACGTTGCGGATGACTGCATCCGTAGTTAAAACGACGCGCCGTGACCATTCGTTTCTCCACAATGCCATCGTCCACAAAACGCTGTAATAAGGCCTTGTGCGAAAAAGCACTGCCCGGGAGCACCGCACCGCCGGCCAGCTGCAACAGCGACCGGGCCAAGGTCAGTGGAATGCTTTTAGAGGACATTGCTAATCAATTTAGTGATGCCTGTTTTATTGGTTTCCTTATCCTTACGGAAGATGTAAATATGCTTATAATCCTGCTCGTTATGCGAGTTGGGCGAACCATTGATCAGGTGAATATTCCGCTCACCGGCAAAGGTAATCAGCCCCGTCACATTGCTGTCGTGTAAAATACCGACCTCATCAATCAAACAATGCAACAAAGCTTCATCAGTTTGCTTTTTACCCGACGATTTAAAGATGTGCAACAAATTGATGTAAATCATCGATTTCACCAGTACATCCGTACCGTTGGAGCCCACATTGGACAAACGGCTCACCCAGTTAGTATCGTTCTCATTTTCGCGAATCCTGAATTCCAGGTCGAACACATCTTCGAGCTGCAGCATCTTACTCTTGTGCTGCCCGATCTGACGCAGGAGGTTCTCAAGCAACTCCACCGCCTGCTGATCATTCTGGCCACCTCCGCCCTGGTTAAACAGGTTGATCTCCCCGAAATTCATGGCTTTCTCAGCCTGAAAGGCCCGTATCTTACGCAACACCTGAATCACCTTGTTGCTGCTTTCCTGGATGCGCATCTCAATGCTTCGCACCACCCCCACGAAATTAGATTTCCGGAAGTCGCCGTTGATCTTCAGGATCACCCGGTTCACATCCTCCTCCTTCTGCAACAGGTTATTGGTTTCGTTCACGATGTTATTGAGCACCATGGCATATTTGCGCGTCACCTCGGTTTGGTAATCCAATATCTTCTGCTCCCGCACAAACTCCGTCAGGTTGTCGGCAAAACGACGGTATTGGGTCAGGCCATTGACATGCGTCTCAAAACCCAGACAGTTATTTTCATTGAAATAACCGGCAAAGGCCGTGATGCGCTCCGACAAAGCTTTATCGTTCTTTTCATAGGCCAGTGCCAGGTTCTTCAGCAAATCAATGAACTCGATGCAGGAGCCTTCTTCCGATGCATCGTGATGATCGATGAACGAAGCCAGCTCTTCGTGCAAGGCTTCCTGCTGAAACTTCCGAAAGACCAGCAGCTCGTGCTCTGTTACTTTCAGGGCCGTCAGGCATTGACTCACCTGCTCCATCACGGCTTTCAGCTGTTGCTTCTCCTGTTCCATCCGCCGCTCGTGCAGAAGATTCTTGTGCTCCAGCTCCTCCTCATACTGACGGCGCAAGCGTTTAAAATCACTCAGTTGATAGATGTATTCCTCACAATCCTTCTGGTAGCGGATGACCGTGGGATAGTTTTTCTCGATGGCTTTTAAAAGACGGTCAATCTGTTCCAGCTCACGCTCCAGGGTCTGCACCTCTGCCGTGTCCACGCCCTTTTCTTTCAGCTTTTTTTCACGCTCCTGCTGCAACTGGTAGTGCTGATTGGTCAACCACTGCTCCTGGTGACGGATGAGCTTATTGGTTTGCGCTTCGGCATCGTGCAAGGTCTCCTGAAGCGTATTTTTCTTTCGGCTAAAATCCCGGTCCAGCGCAGCCAATGCTTTGGATAAATTCTGTTCCAACGCCGCCAGCTCTTTATGAACAGCGCCCGACTGATGCTCCAGCTGGTATTTTACGGCCTCCTTTTTATCCAGCTCCGTCTTGCGCTGTAAAGCCTCTTTCTCCTGCCACTGACGCAGGGCTATAAGCTCCTTCTCAATTGTACTCTCCGCCGAGTAGATGAGCGACTCCTGTTGTTTAATCAACTCTTTCTGCTCCCGGATCAGCTTGTTGTATTTCTGCTGCAACTTATTGCGTTGGGTCTCCTGATTGAGCAACAGTGACGCCACTTGCTCATTAATCTGCTTCACGGCTTCCTGAGCTTGCTGCAACTGCTGTTCCAGCACTGATTTAGACAGGGTAACCGGTGCCAGGGCTTCCAGATTCAACTGTACCCCGTAACAATCAACCCCTGTTCCCTTTTGTGGCTGCAAATCACTGTTGAGTAATACTGCTTTATCCACCACCTTACCCAGGGTCGATGCCCAATCAGGTTGATGCGTTTCCAGATACTCCAGCAACGAACCGGATAAGCGCGACAACTCCTCCTGCAATTGTTGCAAGCTCCTTTCGTATTCTTCCTTTTGACGGTACACCGGTGCCAATGCCTGTTCGCCTTCGAGCACAGCCAGTTTCTGCTGCGCTTCCCCCTCTTTGATCAGGGCATCGCGCCGCGACTGGGCCAGGCGTTTCTGCGTGGTAGCCTCTTGCAGCTTCTGCTGCCAGGTGCGTTCCGACTGCTTCAACGCAGCCACTTCCGCTGCATAATAACTGGTTTGATCAATGGCCTTCATCTCAAAAGCCACCTGCTGCAGCTGGTACTGGAGCTCTTGCAGGGCTTGCTGATGCACCTGACTGCGTTCACCATAGGTGGCCGTCAATTGTGCTTTTTCGGTATAATAATGCGCCTGATCGGCCACCTGCTGCTCCTGCCATTGCGTCTTGCGTTGCATGAACTCTTCCTTCAGGCTGTTAATCTGTTGCTGAGAACTGTTTTGAAGTTTTTGTGCAGCCGCCTGATAAGCTTGTTCGTACAGGGCCAGCTCCGAGGTAAGGCGTTTCACCTGATCCATCAGCTGATCGCGTTGCTGCTCGTACATGGGCTTGCGAAACTGCTCCTGCATCAGGCGTTCAATGGCTTGCTCACCATACTCCTTAGTGAGGCGATTGGCCGTTTTAATATCACGCACCACCACCGACAGCTTATCCCGTATCAGCCGGTTGGCAGCCTCCTGCTGCTGGTTGAGCTTCTCCATCTTCTGCTCCTGCTCCGCCCGGGCCTCACTGAAGACCTCCTTCTGCTCCGCTAACAAATGATATTGTGCCTTAGCCTGATTATGGGCGGCCCCAATCTTCCAGGCCAGCTCCTTTTTCTGCACTTCCTGCCGGCTGATCTCCTCATATAGCTCCACAATTTTGCGGGCCTTGAGCTCCTGACGCAAGTATTCCGACACATCGGCATAATTATCACGGGCCGTCTCCAGGTGATGACGGTTGGCATCCAGATTCATCTCAATGGTATCATCGCTCAAGGAATTGATGATGGTGGTTTTGATGAATCCCCCATCCAGCGATGAATTCAGGAAGATGTTGGACAGTGTCCGCGGGATGTTCTGATACCCCGCATTCTGCAGCAGGCTGAAACGACGTTTCGACTTATTGGCGCCGTAGATGATGTCGCGGTATTCAGTGAAATTATAGATGGGCGGATGGATTTTGTATCCCAATGCATTGACCTGTTCAATCACCTCCGCCTCCTGCAGGGCCTGATTGCCCTTCAAAGCCAACTGGGGCTGATAGGGGCCGTCCACAAAACGGAAGCACAAGCGGTTCTGCCGCTTATAAAGCCACACACAGAAATGCCGCAGGCCTTGTTGCACCTCATAAAAAATGTAGGAGTCGGCATATGGAAAATAATACTCGGCAAAGCCCTTCTTCTCTTTGGAGATCCCCAGTTTGCGGGCATCGGCATTGTAGAAGAACAGGATGGCACGCAGCAGGGTACTCTTACCGGTTCCCTGCGTACCTATAAAATGAATGTTACCATCCAGCTGTACCTCGCGGTAGTGGATGTTGGCACTGTTGACTAATATGATGCGTTGCAGTTGGTTCATGTGGTGGTGGATTGATGATCGTCTAAAATATTCACAGCTAACACCAGCTGCTCCATGTAATCCCAGGCATCCAATATCTTCCAGGTCTGGCTCAGTTCATTCTCCACATCCACCATCCCTTCGCGCTGCAATTCTTTGAGCAGGCTCAGCAACATCTCCTGGTAATTTTTATCCGATGCACTGCGTTTACTCAGTGCGGTAAGCTGATCTTTCAACGCCAGGTTCACATCCAGCTGCTGCAGGATATCGTGGGGTGAAAAACGGGCGCCCCGGCACAAATCCTTCCGAAAGGTGGTGAAAAAAGCCAGCACATCCAGCCAGCGCAGGGCTTTTTCAATCTTCTTCTCCTTGCTTTGAGTGGTTTCACTGCTTTTGGCAAAATAGTAATAGTTATTGCCGCACTCCAGCTGATAACCTATTTCCAGAAAAGTAACCTGAAGCTCTTCCAGGTTTTCTTCGATGTATTGATAAAGATAGCGTTCCTGGGCCTGCACCGCATTGCTGCAGATAAAATGGCCCCGGCTGAGCTGTTCAAATATTTCGGCGGTACGTTTATGTTGAGCCACAGTATTGACGTTTAACGTTTAGATTGTGGATAGATCAATGCATACTCCATCTGCTGATGGAGGGCTGTCTGATCGGTAAACAAAAAATCGGATTCAAAAAGTGAGGCCATGCGGCAATAATAACGGATGCGTTCCCGCTCACTCACCTCTTGCTTGAAGCGGTGTTGCAACACAAAGGTGAAGAGGTCCTGGTTTTTACCCATGAAGATGGTGCGCAAAGCACTCAAATCCACACTGCTCTCCCGTTGGTCGTCCGCTTGCAGAGCGGCTTCGGGCATCTCGCCGGCCACATTCAGGGCAAAGGCCTTTTGATTACGCAGCCGTTCCCGCACCTTCAGTACCAGCTGTTGCATCTCTTCCTCTTCCTGCAACACCGACACCGACAACCGGGTGCGAAACACATCACCACCCGTCAAAGGCAAATCACCAATGCGGGCCGCCAGCTCATAAAAATCCGTTTGTTGCTTCAGGTAGTGTTTATCACGCAGCAGTTTCAGGCGCAACACCTTCTCCACCACCTGCACCCGTTTTTCAATCTGGTTGAGGTAAGTGATCACCTGTCGCTGTATTTCTATGAGGTTGTGGTAGCTCTCATGCAAAGTCACCTTGAGCTGATGTACCAACATGAGCAGTTCATCATCCACGGCAGTGCGGAAAAACAACTCATCTTCCAGCAAACGTTCCACTGCTTTAATCACCCCTTCAAGCTGATCGCGCTGCGAACGAATGTTGCTGAGTTTTTCCTTTTTCACCTCAAAATTAGCCTCGGCCTTATACGTCTCATCGGTATTGTTGCGCAGAGTTTTCACATTGAGAAGGGTCACCCGGATGATGCTGCGCAGGTGTTTCTTGATGCGCAACAGATAGGGCTCCTTACGCACCATGTGTGTCTCCTTGAGGTAATAGGACTTCAACTCTTTGATTTTATCCAGATGCTCCTGTATGTAGAGCACATGCACCGTCTCGTCCACTTCCAGGTATTCCTCAAAAAAAGATTGCAGCCGCGACTCCAGCGACACTTGCCCCTTGGCACGTACCAGCAGACCATAGGCTGCCAGCCGCTCCAGTTTATCACCGTCACCTTCCATCAGTTCCAACACCGCTTCCTCCTGCACACTGCTCATACGCCCGTCGAACAGGGCAGATAACAGCTTTTTGTGGCGGTTTAGATCCGTGATTAACTCATCAATCTTATCATATTTGGGCATAAAATGGGCCTTCTTTTTTGCTTTAGAGTACAAAACTAGCATTTTCGGGGGGATTAGCGAGAGGAAAATAGTAATCTGCGGAGGTGTTAAGCAAATGATTGAACCGCAGAGCTGATGAATTGTGTGACTTCGTTTTTAAACTCAAAGGCACGGAGGTTTTATACTTTTTTTTCAAACCGCAGAAGCGCTAAGCCGCAAAGACTGTTTTTCCCTGGCGGCTCGACGTCCTGGCGGTGAATAAAAGACACACCTCAGTTTTTGAACCACAAATGGCGCAAATTTTCACAAATGAGTGTCAGCGTTTTTTGTAAACCGCAGAGGCGTTAAGTAAAAGATTGAACCGCAAAGTCACAAAGACTGTTTTTTCCCTTGGTGGCTCTGCGTCTTGGCGGTGATATAATAGCACAACACCGTTCATGAACCCCAAATGACGCCAATTTTCACAAATGAGCGACAACGTTGTTTATAAACCGCAGAGGCGTTAAGTAAAAGATTGAACCGCAGAGACGCAAAGACTTTTTTTCCCTTGGCGGCTCTGCGTCCTGGCAGTGAATAAAAGACACACCTCAGTTTTTGAACCACAAATGGCGCAAATTTTCACAAATGAGTGACAACGATTTTTGTAAACCGCAGAGGCGTTAAGTAAAAGATTAAACCGCAGAGACGCAAAGACGCAAAGACTTTTTTTCCCTTGGCGGCTCAACGTCCTGGCGGTGAATAAAAGACACACCTCAGTTTTTGAACCACAAATGGCGCAAATTTTCACAAATGAGTGACAACGATTTTTGTAAACCGCAGTGGCGTTAAGTAAAAGATTGAACCGCAGAGACGCAAAGACGCAAAGACGCAAAGGCTGTTTTTCCCTGGCGGCTCGGCGTCTTGGCGGTGATATAATAGCACAACACCGTTCATGAACCACAAATGGCGCAAATTTTCACAAATGAGTGACAGCGTTTTTTGTAAACCGCAGAGGCGTTAAGTAAAAGATTGAACCGCAGAGGCGCAAAGTCGCAAAGACCGTTTTTTCCTTTGCGGCTCGGCGTCCTGGCGGTGATGATTCATGGTAATCCAACGCTTATGTAATCAGTGCTCCCTTGGAGTTAACAGATACAACTCTGTGAACCTCCATGTGGCCTCCGTGTAACTCTGTGCAACATTCTCTAACAACCCGGCGCCTCAATTCGCCGCAGAAAATCCTCAATAAGTGGCCCAGCCCCGGCGGCCTCACCCGTCTCACTGACTACATCGTACTCGTACCACAACCAATCATGGGCTCCAAAGGCCGGTACCTGATGAAAACTAAATTTGGGGATGCCCCATTGCTCAGGGTAAAACCAGGCCCCTTCCATCAGATACGCAGTGATGCGTTGATGAATGCTTGCCACAGGTATTTCATTGGGATTGGCAAAAATGACTTCGCCAAGGGTTTTATAGTTGTACTCGTCGCGATAAAGGTACTCAAACCGAATATTAGCCATTGTTTTTTTGTGGCCAAGCTAATCATTGGCTAGGGGCGTGTCAACGGACGATGCGTCACATTTAAACAAAGTAACAAGATTCAAACCTCGAGTAACAAGACAACCAAACTACTTTTTTTATAAAACCGCAGAGACGCGAAGTCGCAAAGGTTTTTTCTTTTCCCGGCGACTCTGCGCCTTGGCGGTGAATATTTCCAAAATGCAAGACAGCTAAACTAGCGCTCAAATACATTTTCCCGGTGCCACTCCAGAAATTCTGCATTGGGTAAGTATTTACCGGGTAAAGCAATGGATTGATGCTCCACCATCCCAAAATGAGTGGCATAAAAGGATTGGGTAGTGTATTCCTTTACTTGGCCGGACAACACAATTTTATAATCAGTATCGATGGTAAGAAGCCCCCGGTCAAAGGCCTTATCGTAAAGCGACGACAGGCAAATGCCATTGGCCGGGTTTAAACGCTGCTGCTGATCAGCTGCCCAGGGTTTAATATGACTGGCCACCAATAAAGATGAAATGTTAATGCCAGTGATGGCACACGCACTGTTGTAATTCGATAATACCATCTCTCGAAAGAACTGCTGATTCACCCGCGTCTTCACATAAGAGTTGCGCTCCTCACCTACCATGTGTGCCAACTCTGGTAATTCATTTTGGTATTTTTGCTCAATGGTTTGCTGCTCATACTGTGCCAGTACCTTCTCACTTTCAAAAGCCAGTTCTTCCTGGCTGGCGTAGAATTCTACGAATATCTCCCGATCGGCGCGGGCGGCATTGGCCATGCCTTTGATGCCGCGTTTCTGTAATACTGGATCAAAACTGGCGAAGTTAGACAGCTTTAATCCCACCGCACTGGGTGTGCGATGGATGAGATTTGCCAATTCAATGATCTGTGGATTTCGATGCCCTATCTTGCCAAAGGGGAGGCGACAATAAAGGTTAAAAGCGGCAATTAGTTCGGAACGGGTCCAAAGGCGACGGGCCATATTCATTATTTATTTCGATTTGGATTTAATCAACTTTTCAATATCAGCAATTGACCTTCTGAATTCACTTGCCCATTCAGCTGTCTCTTCAATCAACGTGTCAAATGATTCATTGCTAAACGCACGACTTAACTCTAAAATTTCAAGGTTGATGTTTGCACTCTTCTTGATAAGTAAATCAGAGACATTAAGCACATAAGCATTCAAGCTCTTCTCTATTTTCATGGCGGTAAGAGTATAACGCATCCAACCACTTGACAAGCCAAAGAAACGATCAAACAAATTAATAGCGCCTGCAATAACAAACATTAATACTGAATATTTAAACCCCACACCATCCTTTATGCAGCCCCATCCGATACTATCAATGATGGGCAATACGGCTCCCACACCTGCAATAAAAAGAGAGAAAAACCTTAATGGTACCGCCACTCTGCGCTTCCTGTTTTTTCCCACCCAATACCAATCGATGGTTTTTTCTGTGTTATTGATTAATCCTTTAACAACATTTACGGCACTTGTGTCAATGGGTACCTTTGCCATTTCATCATTGAGCCATTGGGCTTTGATTGAGTACTTTTCTCTTTCTGCCATTTGTATTATTATCTAGTATTAGGTTTCAAAAAACTCATCTCCAACCCCATTTGGCGGATACGGTCCAGCCAATCGTAAATCATAGCTGAATGATACAGCGACTCGCCATTTTCATCTTTCATCTTTTCAAGAGCCAAGGCCATGATGGCATATTCGTTTTCCAAATAGGTATTGAACACCCCTTGATCATCAGTATTGATTGAGACAAACAACTGTGGACAATCTTTAATCTTTTCTGGATCGGTCTCCAAACCCAGATTGTAAAACTTCAACAAGGGATGTTTATCATACCTTCTAAAAGTACCTATTAAGTAATTAGAACTTGGATTCGTTTCAATACCCAAATGTCGTTTGGCAATTTCCTTCTGAAACTGTTTTTGGATTTCGGTTACCAGTTTAATGTACTCCGACTTTACCTCGAAGCGCTTTATTTCATTGCCCCGTTTCTTGACTTTTGCGTTAAAATGATATTCACGGTAAAGTCGATTCACTTTCCGTGATTTCCGGATTACCCCTTTATCCGGATAGCGTTCATTTATGCCAGACCGCTCCCAAAAGGTGATGCTCTGCTTCTCTTCATGGGCATCATCGGTGCGGTATCTAAATGGATCATCCCCCCTTAACTTCCATGCTTCGTAATACAACTCTGGGGTGATCACATGAGCTTCGGCTTTTCCTTCCTCATCAACCGACATCTCCTGGTAAATTTCATTGTACAAGGTTTGAAATTCCCAGCGAAGGTATTGGGAAAAAGTAGAGAATTGATACAAATTGTACTTATTCACACGCGATATCAGCCATACCAAATTATCAAGATGCCACTGCTTAGGCAACATAATGGTACCATGCTTACTTTTATAATATTCAGCCGGATCAATACCCAATGCCAAGACATGCCCCAAACGATCTCCTTCACCCAACTCCAAAAACTTGATGGCTTCATCGATGGCACGTAGGCCATCTACCAAATCACAAAAGTCTTCCCCTGCATGAAAAGTTGATTTTAAGGGTGGAGTAAGATCATTTTCAGTGAGTCGATTATATTGCCCTTTGTCACGGCAATGCTTCAAATAGCGAAAAGCATGGGCAAATACTTCCGGTCGTGCATTTAACTCCGAAGCCGCAGCATCAATACCCAAAAGTTTATTTGTTAATTCATGAGTACCTGATCGAAAGGCTTCAATTGACAATGCCTGCTGCTGAATCTCTTTCCGCAATTTGTGATGACGGCATTGCGTATCACCAACTGCCATTTCAATGGGGCTTTTCAGTTTATTTTTGTCTTTCCTTTTAATAAAATGATACACATAAAACAAGCTTTCATTATCGCTCTTACCTCCCCCATTTGTTTGATATTTCTCCAAGTAACGATCCACTCCTGAGTAATTAGCTTGCGTGTAAACCTTAGTATTAATATCGCACTCCATTTTATGCAGATGCTTTTTAATGTCTGGTACACTATTGCGTGGTGCAACTCTTGCCTCAAATGACTTGATATTTTGATTGGCTCTACTGGTATTGACAGCCATATTATAAATGGCACGATGGTAAATATCTCTTCCTTCCAGAAAAACCATTTTCCGATCCTGGTATAACTCAAAATTACGAAAACCAACCCGCGGATTGAGTTGAATCATCTCCTCGCGGAATTGCGATTTTATAATGAGATAGGTATAAAAAAGATCGTGATACTTAGTAAACTCTGCCCTATTGCATTTAATGGCTTTGAAACATTCATACAGGAAAATACGCTCACCACACAGTAATGCATTGCCATTAATATTGCTTTCGTCCAAGTCTTTACACAACCAATAATCCGGACGGCTCACTTTTGTACTTTTGTCCAATTGATAACCATACATTTCACGGCTAACATCTATGGAACGCTGTATGGCTGGCAACTGAGCTATCAACCATTTACTCTCTTCGCGGGTGGACTTAGGTTGCAACAATTCATTTAAACCTTGTTCACTCCACAACCCCACTTTATCAATGGCAATACCATTCAACACCTTAAAAAGAAAGAGGCGGATGGTAGCAGCCTTCATGGTCAACACATACAAATCGTGATGGTGAGAACCAACACCCAAAGAAGGTGTGACTTCCAACTCGCCATCCCGTAAAAAATCGTTGAATTGCTGCTTGCGATTGGTGATCTTATTCATAAGCGCCAACCAACTGATATCGGAGTGCGGCGCTGAACCTTGTAAATGAAAATGGTTTTCGGCCAAGCCCTTATGAAGTAGATTTTTCAAGCGAATATTATTACTACCAATGACTGGGCGCCAGGCAAAAAATGTTCGTTGGTGACGACTCACCACATCCTCATAAGCCAAGAAGCAAGTAGTGAAAAGGTCCTCACCCAACAAGTGACTCAACTGACGCCAACGCATGAGTTGTTGATATTCAACAACTGGTTCTTTACGATCCTGACATAACACCTGATGGGAAAAATGATACAATAAGTGAAAAACAGACACCTGCTCATCTTGTTTGTTTTCACTATTACGTCCCCAGTCTTCGGCTATTTTCTGCCAAATATGATCCACATCGGTATGGGAATATCCAGGTAAATGCTCAAACAGTAATTGTTGGATATTTGATTCCTTCCAAACCGATTCATGGTAGTTCCTTTTAATATCTGGTTGATATTGATTGTGGATAACCTGATCGGGAGGCACCATCCGGAAGAGGGTGTCTATTGTGGCTCGGAGGTTATTCATTTTTATTAATTAGATTTTCAATAATTCCTTTCACATAGTCCTTGAATTCATCTCTTTTGTAGTTTTCATTATCCATATAGTTTTTAATTTGACTTAAAAGTACACTCTTTGGGGAACTATCGTCAATTAATTCCTCAATCTTCTTATTAACAAAAGACAACAGACTTTTATCTGCGATTCTAGTTTTCGTAATTTCATCTGAAAGCTTTTGGAGTTTCTCATTAATCCCCAATTCTTCATCATTAATCCCCTTTATTGAATCAAGTACACTTATACACTGTTCGCTTTGTTCTAAAATCGGCGAAATAATTGGGCAATTTGCAAAAGTCCTTGAGAAGCATATTTTTTTAAACTGGCCATCTACTTCCTCTAATTTTTCAAAATATTCCTTTATTTTTAATGTAAAATATGAAAAATAGGAGCTATACCCTGTTGCTTTCTCCTTATAATCTGTATCTATCATCTCAAATAATTCTTCCATAAGAAAAAGATTATAAAAGGGTAATACAGCCACATTTGCCTTTTTCCATCTTTGTATATCAAATAGCAAAGATTTCCTAGCAATCTTAATGTATCCAGCTTTATCCGTACTATCCTGTTTATAATAATTTGCAAATGTCTTACGGAAGATATCTTTTGGCATATGCAATCCAATTACAAACTGCAAAATATTAAAGTAGGGATTATAGATTATTGAACCTCTACCAATATCAATTCTCCTAAGATAAAAAGGAGTTGTATCCTGTTTGTAATTACTTACTTTAGGATATTCTATAAAATATGAAAGCCATTCAATTTCTTTAACACCCGTTAAAGCTTTATTCTTTTCTCCTAGAAAACTCTCAATAGCAATATTGTCTATCTGTAATTTCCTGAAATTATCTATTACAAACCGGCTTCTTTTATTACGTATCAATTGTCTAAAAGCCTGATTATATATCCCCCCATTTGTTAGTCTCACAATTTCTTTATCCTTTCTCTGCTTTATAAACCAAGATAAATTAATAGAATGAAGGAGCTTGATTATTTGTATCAATTCACCAACCCATTTTTCACTTGAAATACTATTTATTACCTTAAAATAAAAAAGCAAGTCCCCTAAAGTAATATTATGAGGTTTATTATTGTTGTCGCAAATGGAGATAAACTCTATATACTTATCACTTTCAACTCCTAATTCCTCTCTAATTAATCCTAACTTTAATTTCAAATCTAAGTCCTCATTAAAACTTTTTATTACCAACCAATTTCTTCTATCTAATGGTTCCTGATTAATCCTCAACAAAATTTCTTTCGCATTCCGATTTCTCTCTATAAACAATGACGTAAAAAAACTAATGAAGTCTTCGTCTGGCTTGGACGATTCCTCTTTTATTGCATTTATTGCAGATAAGAATGAAATATACTCACGTAATGTCTTGGGTATTATTGGTAATCTTAATAATTGATCTTTAGTAATAATCAATCCAATTTTTTCCAGAAATACAGCTTGAATAAATTCAAAAACACTATCACTTGAATTAATAATGACCCTCTCCTTTCTAATTTCTACTGAAATACCATCTAGTATATTACTAGCCGTAGGCATCTTTAACTGTCGCTCATAAGGTATTAGTTTTAAGAGATATTGCATTGTCAACAACTTACTATCTATAACATCTCCTTTAACTTCACGCAATAACTTAAAGTGCTCAATAATATTTTGTTCCTTTGCATCTGCCAACTGTTCCATATTTGCAGCCATGAATATTATCACTTCTGGTATCATTAAATACTTTCGTATCTGTTCGGCCATTTCTGCGACAGCTTTCACATTTAGATCAAAATCATCGATAGGTATAATAAGATGAGATTTCTTATCATTGGGCCCTAAGTATTTTAAATAAACTGATACCAAATCTTTGAAATTCTTACGTAGATTGGCACCACAGGCTAACTTATGAAGTGTTTCTAAAGCCTCTCCATCATACTTTTGCCCATTTTTTTTAATAGTTTGTAAATTCTCATATACCTGTTCAAAAAGACCTAAAACTTCTCGTTTACGATTTAGATCATTGTCATTTCTAGTCTCGCTGAGCTTTTTTTGAAATTTTGAGAACATTTGAGCCAATATCACTTCAAAAATATTCTCTCCCTCTTCAAATAAAGACGGATCAATTACTTCTAACGATTCAAAGTGTCTAGCATATATCTTATCAAAACCATCGATATTTAAATATAGACTGCCATCGGTAGTTTCTAATTCTAATAAAGATTTAGCAAAAGTGATCATAGCTGAACTTTTACCTGTACCACGATCCCCAACAAAGGCGATAATATTATTATACTCTTGCTCTTGATTTGAAAAAACCTGTGCCTTTTTTCCTCTATTTTCTTCTGATTGCTTAATTATGTCAGCTGTAGCTATAGCTGCTTTTAGATATATGTCTTTAAAGAATGAACATTCGAGCTTACTGGAGTCTTCAATCTTTATTTTGTATTCTTCATTGAGATTAATGGTTAAAGTAGCTGTAGGAATATTTTCTGAATTATCATCAGTATTTGAATACGATGAATTTGTATTTTCGGCCATGTTTTTTTCTTTTTGAGTTTGTTCACTCAAAAATAACATTTTATTCAACTAGCTCCCATTAAACAGTAGAAAATATTTAGTAGAGAGCCACACCTTGCTTTTTATTTTTTCGAAGGCATCTCAGTATTTTTATCCAATTATCCATGGCCACAAACCGACTTTCCATTGGTTTATAAATTTGGGTGAGAGCCTTCCCATCCTCTTAAGCACACCTCTCCCCCTTCCAAATCACCGCCATCCCTTACCCCACAAGCCCTCCCCGCTGTCCCGTACACGTTAACGGGTGAGCGGGATAATCGTCCCGATGAGCGGGATAAAAATACGCATGACCGGGACGTTTATCCGGCTGATGATTTTACGTTAACGAGTCACCGGGATAAACATCCGGGTGAGCGGGATGCGTTTTTGGGGGTATTTTGAGCTTATCTGGGCACCAAAAAACGTTGAAAAATCACCTGTTTTCGCAAACAGGTCACCGGGATAATCGTCCCGATGAGCGGGATAATCGTCCGGGCGACCGGGATAATCGTCCCGATGACTGGGATAAAAATACGCGTGACCGGGACGTTTATCCGGGGGATGATTTCACGTTAACGGGTGAGCGGGATGCGTTTACAATAGGCTCCACAAAATATTAACATAACAACTCCCAAACACCATTTTCTCCATTCAAGCTATCCTCTAGCAAATGTGTTTTGAGGCCAAGGGGATGGCCAAAATGGAATTTCCCGCAAAAAACCCCGGGAGTCAGGCAAAAGCGGCAACATGTAATCAACTCTTGTGCATCACCTAGCTTTTTTGGCAGTTATGCGGCCCTGGCGAAAACCTTTCGTTTTATTGAAGGCATATGTTGCTTAATTTTAACCACAGATTCCACGGATTTCACAGATTGTATTCCGACGGAAAACCTGGAATTTGCAATAACCTGCGCAATCTGTGGTTACTTTTTTTGTACGGCGTGTTTTTTGTAAATGTGATGGTCCTACTCTACAAGTACTAAATCGGGCTCCAACAAATTTCCTTGAATGCAAAAAAATAACACGTTTCAAATGTCCGGAATACCTGCAGCAACGGGCTTGTTCGCACTGACCGTTATTCGAATGGCATTTTTCTATTGAAATTGTCAAAGCATTGCCATAACTTGAATAGTGATAATAATTTTTCCATAAATCTTAAACTATCTTTATTATGGGTCAAATTAAAATTCCAAGAACAAGTAAAGGTCTGGCCGACCTGGTACAGAAAATTAAAGAAAAAAACAGCAGTGATGGTGATCAGAGTATTTTAAATTCCGTGATCGATCTGGATGGCATAGACACCCGCGTGGAACAGATGATGGAATACGAGAAGAAGGCGGAAGATGCCAACCGCTTGAAGGAAGAGATGAATGAGCAGAAGAATAAAGCCATCCAGGAAATTACCAAAGAGGTACAGCGGGTGCGTAACATCTTGAAAGCACAATACACCGATGATCAGCGTAAGCTGGGTGCCTGGGGATTCAATGTGGACAATGTGAAGAAGAAAGCAGAAGAAATGGCATAGTAATTTGAGTGTGTGAGTGATTTTAAAGTTGACAGCTGTCGGGCCATAGGCCTGGCGGCTGTTTTTTTATGAAATGATTTTGTTTCACCACGTAGATGCAGAGGCGCAAAGGAAATGGCAGGGATAATCCAATCGTTTTTTCACCGCAGAGACGCTAAGACGCAGAGGGGTTTCCTTTCTCTTGCGACTCCGCGCCTTAGCGGTCATAAATCTTGATGGTGATGATTCGAGAAAACAGTGATCCACACCCAACGCTAATTGGATAGCACACCCTGAAGTTAAAAACTCAGTGTCTCTGTGTTTAATTTACCCCTCCCATTTGTGACCATTCGCGTCATTTGTGGTTAAAATCGGCAATTTAACCGCAGAGACGCTAAGCCGCAAAGATTTTTCTTTTCTCTTGCGGCTCCGCGCCTTGGCGGTGATAAATCTTGACGGTGATGATTCGAGGAAACATTGATCCACACCCCACGCTAATTTGATGACACACCCTGAATTTAAAAACTCCGTGTCTTTGTGTCTCTGTGTTTAATTTACCCCTCCCATTTGTGACCATTCGCGTCATTTGTGGTTAAATAGGCAATTTCACCGCAGAGACGCTAAGCCGCAAAGATTTTTCTTTTCTCTTGCGGCTCCGCGCCTTGGCGGTGATAAATCTTGACGGTGATGATTCGAGGAAACATTGATCCACACCCCACGCTAATTTGATGACACACCCTGAATTTAAAAACTCCGTGTCTTTGTGTCTCTGTGTTTAATTTACCCCTCCCATTTGTGACCATTCGCGTCATTTGTGGTTAAATAGGCAATTTCACCGCAGAGACGCTAAGCCGCAAAGATTTTTCTTTTCTCTTGCGGCTCCGCGCCTTGGCGGTGATAAATCTTGCTGGTGATGATTCGAGGTAACATTGATCCACACCCCACGCTAATTTGATGACACACCCTGAATTTAAAAACTCCGTGTCTTTGTGTCTCTGTGTTTAATTTACCCCTCCCATTTGTGACCATTCGCGTCATTTGTGGTTAAATAGGCAATTTCACCGCAGAGACGCTAAGTCGCAAAGGGTTTTCTTTTCTCTTGCGGCTCCGCGCCTTGGCGGTAACAGTTCATGATAGTGATTACAAATACTTTATGCATCAATATTATTACGCAGGATTGGAATGTGCTTTATTGAATCGTCTGATACGCATAAACACATCGTTGTTCGCAGCTTTCTCCGCTTCAATATCATAATCATCCTGAAGCCCCAACCAAAATTTCGCCGAATTGCCAAAATAAGAGCTTAGTCTCAATGCTGTATCTGCAGTAATACGTCTATTACCCTTCAAAATTTGTGACACACGTGTTTGAGGTATATCCAAATCTTTAGCCAGTTTATAGGCCGAAATTCCCATGGGCACTAAGAACTCCTCCTTCAGAATTTCACCTGGGTGAATATTTTTTAACTGTTCCATCTTCCCTTTTTTTAATGATAATCCACTATTTCAACTTCGCAAGCATGATTATTATCCCATTTGAATACTATTCGCCATTGATCATTAATCCGGATACTGTAAAAATCCCTGGCTTTTCCAACCAACTTCTCCAGCCTATTGGATGGCGGTATCAAGAGGTCCTGAATGGATTGGGAGTTGCTTAGCATTCTTAGCTTACGACGTCCCATTTGTTGTATTTCTGTCGGAATCTTCTTCACCCGCTCACCCTTCCAAATCTTTTCCGTCTCTTTTGATCCAAATGTGAGAATCATACGGTTGCTTTACGTTACTAACGCCAAAGGTAACTATTCTTACCCCAGATTGCCAAATGAATACACACTAAACACACCGGAAAAATGGGAAGGATAATCAAGGTCTTTTTTTCACCGCAGAGACGCTAAGACGCAAAGGCGTTTCCTTTCTCTTGCGGCTCCGCGCCTTTGCGGTGATAAATCTTGACGGTGTGGGTTCGGGGTAGCATTGCCACACGCCCAAGGCTAATTGGATAGCACATGCTGGAGATAAAAACGCCGTGTCTTTGTGTCTAAATTTATCTCCTGCACACCATGCCCCCCTTTTTAAGCCTTTTCTTTCTTTAGGGTGATCGCTATCACTCCCTCTGGCGTATCCACACTACCCACCAACAGATCCTCTTTCCATTCCAGTTTGACGGTAATGTAATCATACTCCACATAGGCATTGAACACAACCTTTTGATCTGCCGTTTTCAGGTTCTCACCAATCATGACGTCATAATCGGTGACGATTTTTACTTTCGAAACACCTTCTTCTTCATAAAAGATAACCGTACCTGTTTGGTACTCAGAAGGTGCATCGGTGGCTTCGTATTTCCAGGTGCCGATAAGGCCTTTGTCAGTATCTTTTGCCTGCGCTGTCATACTTAAACAGACCAGCAAAAGCAGTGCGGAAATCTTCAATACATGTTTCATGTGGTATTCGCTTTATGTGAAAATTAATACCACAAAGGTATAGTGAGCTTCCCTTCACCATCAAATACATGAGACCAATAGCCCTATAAAGGGATAAATGGGCATCAGGCTTGTATCAAGGACTTGAATTGTGGGGCGTAAGTGCGGGATACAGGGATAAGTGTGTCCACCGATTTAACCTTAATTAAATAGTTTCGTCCCTCCTTCTTCATCCATTGCACATTTTCCAGATTCACCATAAAGGAGCGGTGACAGCGTATCAATCCTTCGGGCAACAGAATGTCTTCGAGTTTTTTCAGCGACGAACGAATCATTTCCTTCCTGGTGAGCCCCTCCATAAAGAAATAGAGGGTGATGTAGTTATCGGTTGATTCGAGATAGAGAATATCCGTGCGTTTCACGCTGAATTTCACCTGATCTCTTTCATCCCTAAAATGAACCAGGTCGGATTTATCAGAAGCGGGGTATGAAGTAGCCGCTAATTGCTGCCCACTCTTTTGCCGCATCAAAGCGATGGTGAGTAATGAAAAGGAATACGGCAATATTAAAACCAAAGCGGTGTACTTGAAAGTATAGCGCACCTCGGTGAAATAGCTGTTAGAAGATTCACCAAACAATAGGGCCAACACCATTGTAATGGCAACTATTTCAATGATGGTCCACCCCAAAAAATGTTGGATTCTAAATTGTTTGATTCTCGATAAAGGCCGCACCACCAGTTGAGACACGGCGATGATAACAGAACCCATTATGCCAAAACTGGCCAAGCCAAATTTTTGCAACCAGCCCGGATAATTGATCCATAAATTGATATTGAAGGGTTCAAAAACAACTAAAAACACCACACTGAAAACCAGAATAATGGCCACATGGAGCAATCGATAGCGATAATCATCGAGATACGTAAAAGAGGTATTCAGTGGCTTTGATGTCATAAATTCAATAATTCTTCAGCCGAAAATAAGGTCTTTCAATTGGATTACCAAACCAGCCGGGAATGACTTTTTTTTAATGATATACAAGATCGTTTTTTTCACCGCAGAGATGCTAAGCCGCAAAGGGGTTTCCTTTTTTCCTGGCGGCTCTGCACCTTGGCGGTGATAGTGGATACACAGAGGATACAGAGGGAAAAATAGGAAAGGACACAGAGGAGCTGGTAAGGATAATCAAAATTTATTTTGTCACCGCGGAGACGCCAAGCCGCAAAGAGGTTTCCTTTTATCCTGGCGGCTCTGCGCCTTCGCGGTGATAAATCTTGGTGGTGGTTCGCTGTAGCATTGGGCGACACCCAACGCTTATTTGATGGCGCTCCGATGGCGCTAAAAAACTCCGTGCCTCTGCGACTCTGTGTTTAATTTACCCCTCCCATTTGTGACCATTCGCGTCATTTGTGGTTAAAAATCGGCATTTTCACCGCAGAGACGCTAAGCCGCAGAGGGGTTTCTTTTTTCCTTGGCGACTCTGCGCCTTGGCGGTGATGGTTCGCGGTAGCATTGGGCAACACCCAACGCTTATTTGATGGCGCTCCGATGGCGCTAAAAAACTCCGTGCCTCTGCGACTCTGTGTTTAATTACCCCCTCTCATTTGTGACCATTCGCGTCATTTGTGGTTACAAATCGGCATTTTCACCGCAGAGACGCCAAGCCGCAAAGAGGTTTCCTTTTATCCTGGCGGCTCTGCGCCTTCGCGGTGATAAATCTTGGTGGTGGTTCGCTGTAGCATTGGGCGACACCCAACGCTAATTTGATGGCGCTCCGATGGCGCTAAAAAACTCCGTGCCTCTGCGACTCTGTGTTTAATTACCCCCTCTCATTTGTGACCATTCGCGTCATTTGTGGTTAAAAATCGGCATTTTCACCGCGGAGACGCCAAGCCGCAAAGAGGTTTCCTTTTATCCTGGCGGCTCTGCGCCTTCGCGGTGATAAATCTTGGTGGTGGTTCGCTGTAGCATTGGGCGACACCCAACGCTAATTTGATGTCGCTCCGATGGTGCTAAAAAACTCCGTGCCTCTGCGACACTGTGTTTAATTACCCCCTCTCATTTGTGACCATTCGCGTCATTTGTGGTTAAATAGGATACTTCACCGCAGAGACGCTAAGCCGCAGAGGGGTTTCCTTTTTTTCTGTTGGCTCTGAGCCTGGGCGGTGGTGGTTCGCGGTAGCATTGGGCAACACCCAACGCTTATTTGATGGCGCTCCGATGGCGCTAAAAAACTCCGTGTCTCTGCGACTCTGTGTTTAATTCACCCCTCCCATTTGTGATAATTCGCGTCATTTGTGGTTAAAAATCGGCATTTTCACCGCAGAGACGCTAAGCCGCAAAGAGGTTTCCTTTTATCCTGGCGGCTCTGCGCCTTGGCGGTGATAAATCCTGGCAGTGACAGTTCGCATCAGGAACGAAATATGCCGGCTTTGTAAATCCTGGTATTGCATGGAAAAGCGGTTGGGCGCTATCAGCAGCTGCGTAATACTCACCGTCTGTATCCCATTGGGCCGTTGCATAATCAAGTCATTGGCCGGATCATGCCCCTGATGCGAGCCATGAAAGCGCATCACATCTGCGGACTTAATCGTTTTCAGGCGCTGAAAATATTTATGAAACCATTGGTCGCGTAATTGGCGTACTTCGAAATCATACATTTCAGACGACCACAAATAGGGCCTTCGGGGATCCAGTCGGGCATATTGCTTACGCTGCCCATCCCACCTAAACTGGTGCAGCACCATTGGGTGGCCTGTTTCGAGAATCACCAGGGTAAATTGCTCCATTCCGGTGACCTGGCAATTGCAGATAAATTCCAATACACGCTCATATTCGAACAGCTCCAACACCAGCTTACCCCGGCTCTTTGGAGCAATCGGTTGGGGCCGGTGCGGCATCATAGCACCATTGAGCAGGCAACAGATCCAGCCCTGCTCACCGGCTGCAATCCACGTTCCTCCTGCCTGTTTGTCACGGGGAAAGAAAACCGCCTGATCATTGATGGTAGTAGCCATTGGTGGTAAAGTGGGACGACGCTTCAACTCATCCCGGTTGGAGGTCAGTACATATTTATCCTGACCAAGGGGTATAAAACTTACGGTACACATAGATTAGCCTATTAGATTGTTTACAGAACTACCTAACACATCCCACACCATTCAATCCTTTTATAGCACTAAACACTCATTTCCAATCACATTCTATGTCTGTCCCTTTTACTCCTGCAAGATCTGTCCGTTAAAAAAGAGCGCTACATTTATGATTATTACCTATTAAGAACGTGCAATTATTATTTACACTCATCCTGAAAAATCACATGCCCTGTTAAAATCCTGCCCATTTCTCCATTGCATGCTTCAAGTAGCATTACCACCTTACTTAAAGCTTCATCCATGAGGGTTTCACTTGCTGCTCAAACGCCTGCCAAGCCGTCTGAAAGGTACAGTCCACTCATTTCAACAGCGCAATATCATCTCTTTTTTGTAATAATTCAAGTGCTTACACTTAAAATAATACCTGCCCTTTTTCTGTAAATGTCAATCCTTTGCGTGATAAAATATTTTTTCAAAAATTTTTTTGCGCGTTTGAAGCACTTAAAATAACCGCATAAACCGACCAGTTGCCTGGATTGCCGAATCGTGCCAAAAAAATATTTTAACCCTTCATTTTTTTTCCGGACATCCTTCACCATTGCTTTTTGATTTTTATTGACTCAACTTTATACAACTGTTACCTCCTGCCAATTTTATTTCTACTCATTATTCTACTTTCTAAATAGAAATTTAAACCCTATTATCATGAGTACACAAGTTGAAAATTTTAAATTTGAAACCGTAGAGGAATTTTTTGAAGGTAAAGAAGGTTACCGCTCCTGGTCGAGACTGGGAGCTGTTTTAGGATATCAATTAAATGCCGGTCACAATCAGCTGGAATTGAAATTTAAAAATGATGAAGGCAATACTTGTTACGTCATCATCCAGGTGCTCAGACCCGATACATTCAGGCTGCGTTTTAATGCCGGTCATTCCGACATTGAACATTATGCCGTGGAAAATACCCGTAGCATTGTGATGGACACCCATCATCACATCCGCCAAAAACTGGGGAAAGTGGCGTTTGACGTCCAGGATCAGGGCCAGACGTTGGAGGTGTATGTCAAAGACCAGTCGAATCCGAAGAAACCGACCATTGCCAAAAAACTGGTTATCAACAAAGCAGCCTATTCCTTACAGGTGTATAAAGCCAAACCGCACAAAAGTGGTGAGCAGCCTGAATTCTATTTGGCCCATTCCGATGCCGAAACAGCTATTTATTACAAGAAGCGCCTCTGTTATCACGAAAACCAGCAGGAAACCGTGGAGTACTCCACCATCCAGGCCAAGGTAATGCCGGCATCGGCCCGCTATTTTGGCTTTGGTGAAAAGGGTGGTACAGACCTCTCACGAAATGGTGCCCGCTTGACGTATTTCAATTTTGACAACATGCGGTACCGGCAAATTTACAACAACGGACCTACCGACGTTCGTGAACCGTTATACGACTCCAATCCTTTTTTCATGGAGTTCAACGGAGTGCCCACGGAGCAGAGTGTGTATGGTATTTTTATCGATAACACCTCCGAGACCTTCTTCGATTTAGGTACTTACAACTACAATCAACAGTATTTATTTGGCAGCATGTACGGCGATCTGGATTATTATTTTTTCCTGGGCGATACCAGCGAAAAAGTCATGAAAGCCTATGTATCGTTGGTGGGTACTACCAAATTAAAGCCCCGCTATATTCTGGGTAATCACCAGGGCTGCTATGGCTATGAAACCCTGAAAGATGCCATGGATGCGGTGAATGGCTACCGGGGCAACAACATTCCGCTGGATGGTTTGCATGTGGATGTGGACATACAGAAGAATTACAGCACCTTCACCATGGATGAAAGCAAGTACCCGGCCGACTCCTTTGATCAACTGAGGGCCCGCGGCATCAAATGCAGCACCAACATCACCCCTGTGGTGAGCTACACCAACAAGGATTATCCAACCTATGAGAGCGGTGCTAAAAATGAGGTATTTGTAAAGGGTGAACGCATCTCCGGTGAGCCATCCACCAATTACGAAGGCGGTGTGTACTATGGTGGCAACCGGGGTACCTTCGGCAATTATCCGGACTTTGCCCGCATGGATGTACGTCAGTGGTGGGGTCAGCAATACCGTCATTTGTATGAAAAAGGGCTGGATATGGTGTGGCAGGACATGACCACCCCGGCGATCCCCAATCCGCAAGATAATTGGAATGTGGAGCTGTATGCCGAGAAATACGATACCAACTGGAAGATTGGGGATAAGATTCAGAGTGACATGCGCTCTTTCCCCTTCGATTTATTGGTATCGAATAATGCCTTGAAGAAATACGATGGTGAAGCCGCAAAAGAAGGCAACGGAAGAAAGGAGAAAACAGAAAAAGCTCCGGCAGCCAAGGTGCGTAATTTATACTCCTATAATTTGCACAAAGCCACTTACCACGGGTTAAACCACATCTGGTACATCAACGATTACACGTTTACCGTACTTGGAAACGTTTATTTAAGCAAAGCCGAGGCCATTACCATTAACCAGGCACTGGCAGCCAAAGATATTATCCGCAAAGTAGAGGGACATGCCCATCCGATTTATGAAGCACGTCTGGACATCAATTACAACGATCCCAAACTGGATCTGGGGTTACCCACCCCATACGCCGCCCATCGCGATGCCGTCATCAAGGTGCTGAAACAATCCATCACCCTGGCCAACCGACGGAAAAACAAGCGTAATTTCATTATAGGACGCGGTGGCTTTACTGGCATGCACCGCTTTGCTGGCCTCTGGACAGGTGACAACTCCTCTTCGTGGGATTTCCTGAAAATCAACATCGCCCAGGTGCTGGCCCTGGGAATGGCCGGACAAAGTATCGCCGGACAAGACATTGGTGGTTTCGAACGTGAAAATACCAATGAGAAATGGGTGGATCCGGAATTACTCATTCGCTGGACAGCTGCCGGCGTCTTCTTACCCTGGTTCCGGAACCATTACATCCGCAAGGGGCAGAAGATTTTCCAGGAACCATACAAATTCCAGGATTACGTGCAGAAAGTAGCTCCGGAATACCGCTACATGTACGAATCGGTGCTGCCTGCCAGTCAATACTACATTGGACTCCGCTACCGGCTGCTGCAGGTATTCTACGATTGCATGTTTGAAAACGTGCAACAGGGCATGCCCATCTCCCGCCCCATGTTCCTAAATGACGATCACGATAAGGAGCTGTTCGGTGGTAAAATACAATACCTGAACGATCAATTCTACCTGGGTCAGAATCTACTCCTGGCACCGGTATTGGAAAAAGAATCGCCCAAAAACAATGGCCGGCGTAACATTTACCTGCCCAACGGCAGTCAGTGGTATGCGTTTAAAGACAACCGCAAACCATTGGATAACCTCATTGATGGCGGTACGGAGATTTTGGACTACGATGCCAAAATCACGCCTGATCAGGAGCACATTCCATTTATTTTACCCATGTATGTGCGGGCCGGTAGTATTCTTCCAACCATTGAACTGGAACAATACGTGGGTGAACGTAACGCAAGAGGAGAACAAAATCCCACTACCATCAACATCTATCCGGGTGATGAGGGCTCCTACAACATGTACAACGACGATGGTGTGAGCCGCTCTTCAGCACCAGCCGGTAAAGAATCCGATGGATTTGACCCGGAAGCAAAAGGTGAATACCGCAAGACCATCATCACTCATCTCCTCAAAAAGGATAAGAGTGGGCGGTACCGGAACATTGATTTTAAATGGGTACACAATAACTACAAACCTCTGGAAGATCATCTGTTTGTGGCTATACTTCACGATCCTTCTGAACAACTGGATCCGCTGAATCAAGTACAGCTAAGCCTGACCAATTTCTCAAAATCGGAAGACTCTAAGCTGCGTAAAATCGAAAGCGGCAGCGTGGAAGAGCGGGCCGGTGAATTGTGGAACAGTTCGCAAAATACCTGGTACTACAACGAAAACATCCACATCACTTATGTGAAAGTTTTCTTCCCGCATGAACTGAGTCAACTCAATGCAAAGCAGCAAAATGAGAAGGCTGATTATCCGGACAAACAAGCACCAGGGCTGTCCTTACGTGCAGACTATAAAGCATAAATAATCATTAAAAAACGGGAATGTCCGAAAGCGATTTGCAGATTGATTTTCTTCGAAATCTTTGTCTTAAGATTGGCTTATACTTTACTTGGTAGCAGCTTTTGGACATTCCCTTTCACTAAATAAAATCCATATGAACAATATTCAATTAAAATTGCAAACCCCTAAATTTAACCGGGAAGTAGTGGATGCCGACCGCACCAACAGCTATTGGGTAGAAGCGTTAGACATCAATGGCAACGGAAAATCAGACCTACTGGGTTATGGCCTGGGTGATTCCAAAGTATACACCTTCCTGAACCCCACCTGGGAAAAACACCTCATCGCCGAACTGCAAGGTGCCGTGGGGATGGATCATGCCGATATCAACGGCAATGGCTGCAACGATGTGGTGATCTGCTACCAATATGGCCAAACCATGAAGGACTGCGATCCGGAAGGTGGCAAAATCGTTTGGCTGGAGAATCCGGGCGATGCCCAAGGCACCTGGAAACACCATTACATTGGGCGGGCCACAGCCATGCACCGCTTGCGAGTGGGGTATTTCACCCAAACGGAGAAACTGGAAGTACTGGGCTTACCCATCGTGGGGAAACCCGGTGATATCTATTCGGATGTGCCGGTGGTGTTATTCACACAGCCGGATGATCTGAGTACCGCCAAAGAATGGAAAAAGACCATCATCAATGACAAATTCTATCACATCATTCATGGTGTATCAAAAAAACAATACAACAAAACCAGAAACGGGTCACAACTGGATTCCGTCTTGCTGGCTTCGCAGGAAGGCATTACCTGGTTGTATTACGATGCAACCACCAAAGACTGGAAAATTGAACTGATTGGCAAAGGGGAACAAAGCGAATTCAACGTGACCGGTTACCGGGGTAGCGCCAATGTGGATGCCGGACGCATCGGTGATGATGCCTTTGCCTACATTCCCACCGTTGAACCCTTCCACGGCAATAAAGTAGCTGTTTATGTAAAAGAGACGGATTCCTTACTGACTTCAGTCAAATGGAAACGCTTTGTGCTGGATACCTTTAAAGATCCGGATGAACATGGCGAAGGACCGGGACATCATGTGGTGTGTGCCGATTTTGACGGCGACGGTGATGATGAATTCCTGGTGGCCCTGCGTGGTCCGTCGCCCTGGCAAGGGGTGTACTACTACAAGGCCATTGATGTGAAAAACGGTGTTTTTGCCAAATGGCACATCACCAAAGATTCGGCGGCGCGCATTGCCCTGGCTGATTTCAATGGCGATGGACGCCTGGACTTTGCCACCATGGGCTATTGGGTGCCGGGGTATTACGAAACGGAAACACCCGAAATTGTGGTCTTCAAAAATGCCTTTGCCCAGCTCAGCCGGGAACCATCCGTTGTGATTCAGGCCGGGCAACCCCAAGAGGCACAAACCATGAACTAATTGCATTGGAACATTCAGATTAGGTGTTTATAGGGCTTCAACTCCCATAGCCGTGAAGTTGAAGCAGGTTAAGTGAGTGTTGTTTCATCCATCCTCCAACTTTCCTTCGGGGAGGTTGGAGGATACTTAAAAGAAAAAAATATGCTAGTTGCAGAACAGGTGTCCAATACCGTCACGGAAGTAAACTTTGCCAGTGAAAATATCAAGGTCTATACCGTGCGTCAGGTCACAGATTATTACATAGGCAGGCGCTCCGTAGTGGTCAATATGGGTGATGCTGAAATATTCATTGATGAACAGCCGCAAAAGGGACTGGCTCCCCGTCAATCCACCGTATTGCGCAATAAAACGATCAAAGCCGCAGATTTAATCCTGGTGCTTGAGGTACACAGTCCGGTTAACTTGGGACAGGTCATCTTAAGTGAGGACTGGAAAAGTGCGCAAAGTCTTTTTGGCGAGCCATTGGCAGGTATCCCGCTTTGGAAATCACCTCAGGTGGAAATTGGCGATATAGACCTCGATCCATACCAGATTGTCAATCAATCGGCCAATCAACACCACAAAGTCAAATTCAAAATCAAAGTAAACCTCTGGTTTGCCACGCAGATGACGAACTGTGCCATTCATAACCAGCACGACTTTATCGAATTCCACACGCAGGTTACAGGAACGGGGCGTATGCAAAAATTTGACACCGGTAAAATTGAAACGCTCTACCAGGATGTGATTTTGGCAGAAGGCAATACCCACCATATCTTCTGTGAGGTACAAAACAATGGCTACACTTATCTGTATCCCTGGCACCAATATTACGCTGATACCGATTGCATCTGGATGGCTACGGAATTACATCCGGTTCCCGTTCAGACCTAAAATAGATAGCCTTGATGCAGATTGCAGGTTTGGTTAAAGTGTGGTTCAATCCTTTGGGGGGCGACCACACTTTTCTTTTCCGGTCCGGTGCCCTCTTGATTGTCGCGCGAGAAACTGTTCAACCTGGTTGAAATAATCTTCCCCTCCCATTTTCCAAACGTTAAAATGAGTGGCCTCCGGATAGGTAATGAAGGTTTTATCAGTACTCGCCAGATTATCAAAGTTTGTCCTTGCATAATGCCAGTCGATCCGGTTATCGCGCTCGCCATGCACCATGAAAACGGGCTGCTGAATTTGTTTGGCACTCTGGGCAGGCACTACACATGCCGGATCAAAGCCCGCCACCTGTCCGGCCCGCCAGATCAGGTAATCGGTGATAAAGGGCATCTCCACACCCAAAAACAATTTAAAGTAATCGTGTACGATGGATGCGAAATCAGAAAAAGCACTTTCAATGATTCCAAATTCCAGACGGTCATCACAGGCCAGCGCCTGCAATGCCACGGCACCTCCCAGGGATTGGCCCCAAATGCCAATGGGAGTCACCTCTTGGTTCTCAGCCACTAATTCATCTACCCAAATGCGCACATCCCGCTTCTCCTGAACACCAAAGGTACAGTACTTTCCATCACTCTCGCCATGTGCCCGTTGATCCAACAACAGGGCATGGTAACCCCTTTGGTTCAGCCATTGGGCAATGGGCAAAAAATACTCTTTCGACGACCGGATGCCATGCACCAATATCACGGTGCCTTTCGCCGGTACCTGCTCCGTTTTCAATAAAAGACCGGCGAGTTTTAATCCATCATCGGATTCAATAACCAGCCGTTTAAAATCCTTTGAATAATGCTCAACCTGCCGTTGCTCACTCACCAGAGCAGTGACAGCTTTTGAGGCCTTGCCAAACTTAACTTGCACGATGAGACGCGGCCCCCAATAATTAAACAACAGAATCACCGGGATCAGGACAATGAAACTGTATTTTAGAAATTTTACGAATCGTCTCATTTAACTGTTCTCCTCAGGATGATGACGGCGGTACGTATATTTTAAAACCAATTGTAAGGCGAAAAAGAGTATCCCTAATCCAGCCATTAAGCCCCCGATGATGGTAAACGTAACCAAGACACCCAGTTTTTCATACACCCCGGTAGTAACCATCACTAACTGGCTCGCTATGGCCCCCAGAAACCCCAGCAGTCCCATGAATAAGCCTTTCAGATGACGGGGGGAAGTCCGGTAAACGGTATAAATCACGAGGGGAGCAAATAATGCTTCTCCCAGGGACATCAAAATAACCGCCACGTATAAAACACTGAGTGGCTCAGTGGTTCCATACAGCTGCAGTCCCATTCTTAAAACCGCATACCCCAACGCCGTTGATACTAATCCAATGCTGATTATTTGGACCAATAAAAACCGGCTGTACCTAAATAATGTGTAGAACACACCTGCTAAAACCAATGAGAAACCAAGAACTATAAATAATCTGACACTTTTTATGGTCGTACCCATGAGGTCAAGTTGTCCGGGAAAATCGCGGATAAAAAAAGTCAAGGCCGTATCGGATTGATACAAGGCCATATTTATGGGAATGATAACCAGTAAAAGACAAACTAAAACCACTCCATTGAACAGATGATCGTGAGAACTGCGTTCCGTTTTAACATTTAAAACATCCATTTTCAGATGAATGTGCTCCTGGTATTTACGGGTCAACAAAAACAGCAGATAGGCTATGAACACAATGCAGGCACTGGCCAAAAAGACAGCTTCATACCCCATACTACTCTTTAAGAATTGTGCCATAAAAGGAGCCGGTAAAGCCCCCATATTAATAAAGACATTAAAAACTATAAATCCGATGTATCCCCGGTGGTGCATGTGGTTGTTATCAAATAGTTTTCCCAGTATAACCGGCATGTTGGGTCGAAAAGCACCATATCCCAATGCAATGGCAATAAGGGGAAAATAGCCCTTATGATTATAATCTGCGGGTATCAATGAAAGCATTATATACCCCACCAAAAGGGCGAGCAACCCCGAGGCTATTACAGACCGTCGATTGGTAAAATCGGCAAGCCATCCCAAAAAGAGCGGTGAAAAAATCAACAACCCCCAAAACGTGCTGTACACCTGGTCTGCTTCGGTGATGCTCAGCGCATGTTCTTCTTGCAGATAAGAGAGTATCACTGATAAAGTCAGGAAAAAGGCCAGGCGCTCCAACATCGTGATAGCGGAAATGGCAAACAGACCCGGTAAAATGGCTTTTTCGGCTGATGGATTCATAGGTGAGAGTTTTTGAAACGATTCCTATAAAATTAAGGAATACAATACAGAAAAGACAGTTTTTCTCATCAGCAACAAAAACAGAAATAAAAAAACCCGGACATCCAAGATATCCGGGTTCTATATAAAGGTGCAATAATTTACACTTTTTTAGTCAATGCCTTATACACAAAATAGACGCCAGCCAGGATAAACGGCACACTTAACAATTGTCCCATGTTAAAGGTCATTCCTTCTTCCCAGTTTTCCTGGTTCTCTTTTACAAATTCAATCAAAAAGCGCGAAAGGAAGATCCCAATTAGAAATATTCCAAATATCAATCCCTGACGATCTTTGGCTTTGGTTTTCCAATAGGTCAGGAAGACCACGATAAAGGTGAACAGGTAACAAAGGGCTTCATATATTTGAGTGGGGTGTTTGGCAAATTCTTCATTGTTTCGCTCAAATACAAATCCCCAGGGTAAATCTGTAGCATGCCCGTATATTTCAGAATTCATGAGGTTACCCATGCGAATGAAAAAAGCTGCCAACGCCACTGGCACCACCAGGCGATCGAGCACCCAGATGGGACTTTTTTTCGATACTTTTTTGGAAAAAATGATGATGGCGAGCACAATTCCAATGGCTCCACCATGACTGGCCAGTCCGCCTTGCCACACTTTCAGGATGTCCCCCGGATTCTGAGAGTAATAGTCCCATCCATAGAAGAATACGTGTCCAAAGCGGGCACCAACGATGGTTGCGACCACCACATACATAAACAACTTCTCCAACCATTCGCCAGATATGTTCTCCGATTTAAACATCTTTTCAAGGATGTAATAACCCGACATGAAGGCGATGGCGAAAAACAAGCCATAATAACGAATGGACAATGGTCCCAAGGAGAATATTTCAGGATCAACGTTCCAATGAATCACATTAAATAACATACGCTTTGATTTATTTCGACTAAAATAAAAAGAAAAGGTTTCAGGAAAAAATCTGAAACCTTTTAATCGTATTATTTCTGTTTTAAATTATAATTGTTTACCGTGACATTGTTTATACTTCTTGCCACTGCCACATGGGCAAAGGTCGTTGCGTCCTACTTTTTTCTCCACCCGCACCGGTTCAATCCGCTCCTTTTGCTTGGGCTGAGGGGCACTTCCAGAGCCCGGACGTGTATACTCGTCTTTGCGTGTTTGCAAACGACTCATGTCCTGACTTTTTCGTTCCTCTGCCTGACGCACCCCATCGGCATTGGTGATTGGAATGTGTCCTTTTGACAGGGCCGCCACCATTTGCTTATTGTTACGTCCAATCATGGTTTTAAACAAATTGAACGACTCAAATTTATAAATCAACAAGGGGTCTTTCTGCTCGTAAGAAGCATTCTGTACCGACTGGCGCAATTCATCCAACTCACGTAAATGCTCCTTCCACGCTTCATCGATGGTTAACAACATGGTTGTTTTCTCAAATGCCTGCACCAACTCCTTCCCTTCCGTGTCATATGCTTTTTTCAGGTTGGTGACGATTTGGAAAACACGTTGCCCATCACTAATGGGCACTACAATGTTTTGATACATCTCCGCCTTGGTTTCATACACCTCTTTAATTACCGGGAAAGCATGCTGTGCAATCCCTGCACTCTTGCGCTTATAGGCATCCCACATTAACTCAAACAACTTCTGAGACATCTCATCCGGCTTCCCTTGCAAGAACTCTTCTTCTTTAAAGGGCGATTCTTTTGAGAAAGTACGAATCAATTCCATCTTGAATCCTTCGAAATCCCCATTCTTATGATTTTCGGATACAATTTCATCACAGGTATCCATCATCATATTTGAGATATCCACCTGCATGCGTTCCCCATATAAGGCATGGCGACGTTTTTTGTAAATCACCTCCCGCTGAGAGTTCATCACATCATCATACTCCAGCAATCGCTTACGAATACCAAAGTTATTCTCTTCCACTTTTTTCTGAGCCCGCTCAATGGATTTGGTAATCATGGAGTGCTGAATCATCTCACCCTCTTCCAATCCTAAACGATCCATGTATTTGACGATACGGTCAGAACCAAACAAACGCATCAAATCATCTTCCAGCGACACGAAGAACTGAGAGGAACCCGGATCTCCCTGACGACCGGCACGACCTCGTAACTGACGGTCGACACGACGAGACTCGTGACGTTCCGTACCCACAATGGCCAAACCACCGGCATCTTTCACTTCCTTGGATAACTTGATATCGGTACCCCGGCCAGCCATGTTGGTCGCAATGGTCACAACACCCGGAAGACCCGCATCAGCCACAATCTCGGCCTCGCGCTGGTGCAATTTCGCATTCAGTACATTGTGTCGAATACCTTGCATTTTTAAGGCACGGCTTAACAACTCAGAAATCTCAACAGAAGTAGTACCTACCAATACCGGACGACCGGCTTTCACCAGCTTCACCACCTCTGTAATCACAGCATTATATTTCTCGCGCTTGGTCTTATACACATAATCTTCACGATCATCACGCACAATGGGGCGATTTGTCGGAATCACGACCACATCCAATTTATAGATGTCCCACAATTCACCGGCTTCCGTCTCCGCAGTACCTGTCATACCCGACAGTTTATTGTACATCCGGAAATAATTCTGCAGCGTAATGGTTGCATAGGTCTGCGTCGCTGCTTCCACGGTTACCCGCTCCTTGGCTTCAATGGCCTGGTGCAATCCGTCAGAATAGCGACGTCCGTCCATGATACGACCCGTCTGCTCATCTACGATTTTCACTTTGTTATCCATCACCACATACTCCACATCGATTTCGAACAAAGTATACGCTTTTAACAACTGGTTGATGGTATGAACACGCTCTGATTTGATGGAGTAATTCTGAAGTAACTCATCCTTTTGCTTCAGTTTTTCTTCCTCTGGCAAATCACTCTTTTCCAGAACTGCAATTTCAGAACCCACATCGGGCAACACAAAGAATTCCGGATCATCACCTGCACCGGTAATCAAATCCAGACCTTGTTCGGTCAATTCAATGGAGTTATTTTTTTCATCAATGACAAAAAACAGCGGATCGGTAACGATGTGCATGTTTTTATTGTTCTCCTGCATGTAGTAGTTCTCTGTCTTCAACATGCGAGCCTTGATGCCTTGCTCACTCAAAAATTTAATGAGTGCTTTATTCTTTGGCAAACCTTTAAAGGCGCGTAACAATAACAATGCCCCTTCATCCTGCACCTTGCTATCTTCCGACTTCAGCTTCTGTTTAGCTTCGGCAAATACCTTGTTTACGAAGGATTTCTGGGCTTCCACAATGCGTTCAACCTTTGGCTTTAACTCCGAAAACAACTGATCATCTCCCTTAGGTACCGGACCAGAAATAATCAATGGAGTTCGTGCATCATCGATCAATACGGAATCCACCTCATCGACGATGGCATAGTTATGAGGGCGTTGCACCAAATCATCCGGTGAACTGGCCATGTTATCACGCAGGTAATCAAAACCAAATTCATTATTCGTACCAAAGGTGATATCGGCTTTGTAGGCTTTGCGGCGCTCCGCTGAGTTAGGGCGGTGTTTATCGATACAGTCCACTGACAAACCGTGGAATTGATAGATCGGTCCCATCCACTCCGAGTCACGCTTAGCCAGATAATCATTAACGGTTACCAAGTGTACTCCCCGTCCGGCCAGGGCATTCAGGAATACCGGTAAAGTAGCCACCAGGGTTTTACCTTCACCTGTTGCCATCTCCGCAATTTTACCGCTGTGCAACACAATACCACCAATCAACTGTACATCGTAATGTATCATGTTCCAAGTGATTGCATTACCCCCGGCCAACCAGGAGTTGAAATAGACAGCCTTTTCTCCTTCAATCTCCACAAAATCTTTTGTAGCCGCCAGGTCACGGTCAAATTGAGTGGCAGTAACGATGATTTTTTCGTTCTCAGTAAATCGTCGTGCCGTATCTTTCACAATGGAGAAAGCTTCGGGCAAGGCCTCTGTTAAAGCCAAATCCAGCTTCTCCACCATTTCTTTTTCAATGCGATCAATCTCCTTGTAGATCTTCTCCCGCTCCGACACCGGTAAATCATCCGATTCAATCTTTTGTTTGAGCTCAGCCACTTGATCTTCGTCTGATTTAATAGCCCCACGTATTCTGGCTTTTAAATCATCTGAATAGTGACGTAACTCATCATTGGATAACTTTTCAATTTTAGGATAAGCATCCTTAATTTTCTGAAGAAGAGGCTGTACCTCTTTCATATCCCGATCGGATTTACTACCCAACACTTTGGATAACAAACTATTTATTAATGACATATTATGTTGTTTTTATTTTATACATGATAAACAAACCACTGATTAGTAAACTAACCAACAGCGTAGACTTGTACTCTTAATATTTAAACAGTACGCTTTTAAGAAAGAAGAAATGAAGGACCGGCACGCGTTTTAAAATTGGTGCCAGAGAACATCTGTTGGATAATAAACTCGCGATCATCATTGAATTTACTGATCATCTCGGGAAATGTGCCGGAAACCGTAAAAATAGCCAGCGAACCAGACGGATGAAAATTAATATCTTCAACGGCGTAACTGAAAGCTTTCCATTGGTGCCAGTCAAGTGTTTGAGGCAGGACTATTTCCTGTTCAAAGCGCGTAAGGAAAAAATTGGCCAACTGCGCCAAAACACCATTGACATTCCCTTGCTGTTCAGGCTTATGAAAATAAATAAGCTGGGAGTTCTCCGAGAATGACGCACCCGACTCCTCCTCCCCTGTCAACACAATTTCCCGGCATTCCACTAACCTGAAGATATCTTCATAGGTCAACTGCTTAGCACCGGCATCGGAAACACAAGAAGCCGTCATCACCAGAGTGACCCCGATGATTTTAATGTAATACGCTTCTATTTCCAGTTTTGACAACATATCCGTTTTCAATTCGGCCTTAAAGATGCCAAAAGAATTTCAATTACGTGCAGGTTTGCTTGAAATTATTGCGCGGGTGAGTTTCGCCCATTGAACCACCCCTGAAGCGTGGTGATTCATTTATTGTTTAGATACTGACTAGTTTTTGCCACGGTGGTACGACTCAAAAAGCATTGAGGCCATACCGACAAAACGATGCTCCTCTAATCGATACTCATTTCCAAGAGATGATGCCCAATTACCGGATCACACGTGCCCCGCAGACACGTTATGCGTGTGCTGGATAAAAGTCACGCGTGATGTGCATCAAAACCACACGTGGCTTGCATTCAAGTCACACGTGATTTCGCTCCAAACCACGTGTTGTTTTAAACCAGATGACGTATGATTTGAAACCGAATCAGCTGTGGTAACAGATGAAGTGACGCCTGGTTTTAACGGGAGGAACACACAACTGGTGCAGGTGGCTCCCATTCCGCCAATGGATTCATCCGTTAACTCTCTTTATCCATGTCTTCATTATGAATTTCCCAATACCGGTTTTCATTTTCATCATCGGCCTCCTCATCCGGCCATATTTTTACCGGTTTAAGGGGCCCTGATTTGCGATAAATAATCGCCAACACGGTACCGGCCACTGATCCCCATAAATGGGCTTCCCAGGAATAGGGTACATCCCACTTCAGCGGAAAGATGCCCCAGATTAATCCCCCGTATAAAAACACAACCATGAGCGAAATGGCCAGCAAGGGAATGTAGTTCCGGATCACCCCACTTACAAATAAAAAAGCAGCCATACCATAAATCACCCCACTGGCACCAATGTGCCAGGCATCACGGGCACCCAGCCAGATCCAGATACCCGTCAATACATAGATTAAAATGAAGACCTTCACCGATATCCCCCGGTAAAAATAAAAGAGGGAAATACCCAACACCAAAAAGGGGATGGCATTGGCATAGAAATGATCCCACCCCGAATGAATCAGGGGCGCCAGGAAAATACCAGGCAAGCCTTCCAATGAGAGGGGTTTAATTCCCAAACGTGCCAGACTGATTCCTTCCAGTGCTTCGACGAGTCGGACGGCAAAGGTGATAATCAGAAAGAAAGCTGGTATCACCACGGCCGTTTTTATTCTTTTTAATTCGATATCCGAGGGTTGAATCATTTAATTAGGTGCTTAGTACTAAAAAAGTGCGGGGTGCAGCAGCCGGAGATAGCTCGATATGATGAATACAGAACCCGAAGTGCGGAGTCTGAAAATCATCACACCCGAACGCCTTCCAATTTCGTTTTCAGCACGTGCAAAAAGGTTTCGATATCCTCCTGCTTGGTATCAAAGGAAGCCATCCACCGTACTTCGGCCCGTTCCTGATTCCATACATAAAAGAAAAACTCCTCCTGTAGGGGTGCAATGAGCTCATGGGGTATACAGGCAAATACGCCATTGGATTCCACAGGCTGCGTGATTTCAACCCCTGCCATGGATGCTAACCCCTGCTTTAGAAGCTGTGCCATCTGATTGGCATGACTGGCATTTTTCAACCATAAATCATTGCTCAACAGCGCTGAAAACTGGGCGGCGATATAGCGCATTTTAGAATGCAACTGGGCAGATTGTTTACGTATGTATCTCACCTCCTTGCAAAGTGAGGCATTGGCAAATACAACGGCTTCGCCAAACATTAGCCCATTTTTGGTACCACCAAAGGAAAGCACATCCACCCCGGCGCCAATGGAAACATCGGCTAAAGAACAATTGAGTGCGGCGGCAGCATTGGCTAAACGCGCCCCGTCCATGTGCAGATACAATCCCATTTCATGCACGTAATCGGCAATGGCACGAATTTCCTCCGGGCGATAGACGGTTCCCAATTCCGTGGCTTGTGTAATGGAGATGACTTTGGGCTGGGCATGGTGTTCAAACCCGAAGCCATGCATGTATTTTTTGATGTCAGCAACGGTGATTTTCCCATTTGAGCTCGTAATGGGCAACAGTTTGCAACCGGAGGCTTTTTCAGGCGCTCCGCACTCATCGACGTTGATATGGGCGGTATCGGCACACACCACCGCATTAAACGACCGGGTCAACGCCTGAATGGCGATCACATTGGCCCCGGTTCCATTATAGACAAAATACGTTTCAGTGGCCTCCCCAAATACCTGTTTAAAAATGGTCTGAGCTTCACTTGTGTAGATATCATCACCATACCCCACGGCATGACCGACATTGCAATCAATCATGGCCTGCATCACAGCTGGATGTACAGCTGCATTATTATCACTGGCAAATCCTCTGAATCGTTTCATTTTTTATGTTTAAAATATTGAATTTCATTTTCTATTTCAGCCAAATAAGCTTCCCGGGTAATACATCGGCTGCCAATTTGCAATTCATCAATAAAATAATAGACACCTCCCCAATCATGAACAACCAGCAGTAATACACGTCGAAAATCATTCTCAAAAAAAATGGTTCGCACAATATGCTTTCCCTCCAAATCAAATTCCTCTACTGTTTTACCATTGGGATAAGTCTTTTTTAAAGGGGGCAAGTGTAAATTACTAATTTCCTTAAGTGGCTTAACCTCCTGTTTGGCAGCCACTGTGACTGCAACTTCCTGGAGGTTGGTAGCAGCATCCTTAATTTTTACCAAATTCCCCGTACGAACTACCGGAGCTTTCTCAACCGGTGTTGTCGCTGTTGGTTTAGCGGGAGTATTTTTCGCCACTTCACCTTTCCGGCGCATCTCCTCCACTTTATAGCGTACCTGAAGGGAATAATCACGATCGTCACTGAAATCGCGCAAGGATTCATCAAAGCGAATTTTAGCCACCGGGTTTTTAAAAAAGACCGTATCAACACCTTCAAAAACCGGAAATAAACGCACTTGCAATAAATAGGGCTGGAGCAGTTCTCCGGGAAAATCGTCTGGTATTTGTGTCGAAAACGCAATAATTTTAGAGACGAACCCCGGCTTTTTAAAGGAAAAATAATACGTCTGGTTCCATGCCAATTGGGCAAAAAAACGCCCAGAACGGACATCAAGATCCTGATTATTATCACCTTGACTCAACTCAACAGTAACGTCATGCGCCGTGGCATTATCACATATGACTTCCCCCCGTACAGCAAATTGACAGTATGAGTGAGCGATTGCTCCCCAAAAAAGGATACTAATAAAGCCGACCCTTAACAAGCCGGCTCTCCAATGAATCATTCGGCAAAAGGTTTTGCCTCTAAAGTATACAATCAGTCATTAAATACCAAAAGCGGTGTGGTGGAATGAAACAACATTTTTTTGGCGATGTTTGGATTCAACAAGCGACTTAACAGATTACGCTTACGGCGGGTAAAGGACAATACGTCAATTTTATGAGATCGCAAATAACTCTCAAGACCGACATAAAAATCCTCATGCTCCACCAAATCACACACCACATCTGTTTCGTTGTATTTTTTTCGCAGATACTCACCCAGACCTGTCATGCGCACGTCATCCCATTCTGATCGTTTGACACTCCCTACATGGGCACAGATAATCTTAACGCCCAAAGGACGCACCACTTTTTCAAGAATATCGATGGCTTTGAAATCAGCTTCCTGGAAATCCGTGGCATACAGTAGGTTTTTCATCATATCCAAGCCTTTGTATTCAAAATCCTCAGGAATGGCCATCATGGGTTGTTTCACCTTTTCCATCACTTCTGCCGTCACACTTCCAATTAAATCAGCAGATTTCCGATCCACGCCGCGCGTGCCCATAATAATAATCAACGGTTTATAGCCATTGCTGTAGCGCACAATTTCATCTTCAGCTACACCTTTCACCAACACTTGATTTATTTCTATCTTCTTATCGCCATAGGTGTTATTCTTTTTTTCCATGAATGAAAGAATATCATTCATACCTTCCTTTGCTTTCTGCTCCAACTCCATCACCATATCATCCATGTTCATATCGTAGGCAAAAGTATCGGAGAATGGCACTGCGCTGATTACCGGATTAAAATAGGCATGAAGCACAGTTATTTCGGCCCCCAACTGGTGGGCCCAATCCATGGCGAAAACGGCTGCTTTTTTAGAATAATCCGAAAAATCGACCGGCAATAAAACCCTGGGAGGAATGTTTTCCTCTTGACGATCAGCGACACCCAGGTCATCTTGCATCATACTTTCTAGTACTCCCATTGCTTTCTCCAGGTCCGATTCACTAATCTTGACTTTTACACCAGCCGATACAGCACCCTGAATCAGGTTGGCATTTTCGAGGAAGCATTCGATGTCATCCGAATCAAGCATCGACTTTAATATGTGTGCTTTTTCGTAAGACAATACGGCTAATGTGATGATTTTTTCTTCCATGGCATTATGTTATTACACACTTAGGTTAACTTTCTAAAAAGTTAACTCTATTTAAAAGAAAAATCAACTTTTACACGCTAAAATCACATCCCAACCCGTGAAACCGAGTAAACACCTTTTACATTTTTAATTTTTTTGATGAGCATGGTCAAACTGTCGGTGTTATCCACAAAGATGGTCACATTTCCTTCAAAGACCCCTTCGTGTGAATCGACGGAAATGGAACGCATTTTAACTTTCATCTCTTTGGTAATGACTTGCGAAATATTGGTCACAATGCCAATGTCATCGACCCCGGTAATTTTGAGGGTAGCCTGATAACTGGTGTCCGATCCGACTGTCCACTGAGCTTTCACGATGCGATAGCCAAACTTGTTACGCATATCCGGCGCATTGGGACAAATGGAGCGATGAATTTTTATGCCTCCGGCAGCTGGTACAAAACCAAAAATTTCATCCCCAAAAATAGGATTGCAACATTTTGCCAGTTTATAGTCCACATTAGTTAGATTACGATCAATCATTAATACATCATCGTCGGGCAAACTCTCTTGTGCAGTATAAAAATCCGCGGCACTTTTATCAGATGTATCAATCTCCTCCTGCTCTCGCTTTTCACTTTGAGCAATAAAATCTTTAATGCGGGTAAAATCAACTTTCTCCATGGCTACCGCCCGCATAAAATCATGAATGGTTTTAAAGCCAAAATGCTTCACCAATTGATTTAGCAACTGATCGTTCAACTCTTGTTTCCAGTTTTTAAACCTGCGACTCAAGACCTCCCGACCTAATTCAGCTTCTTTATATTGCAATTCACGAATGGCTTGTTTTAATTTAGTCTTAGCTTTAGAGGTAACGACTATTTTCAGCCAATCCTGCTTTGGGACTTGGTTGTTGGATGTTAAGATCTCCACATGATCGCCGTTCTGCAACTGGTATTTAATCGGTACGTTCCGATTATTAATTCGGGCTCCCACACATTTCTTACCTACTTCGGAATGAATATCGAAGGCAAAATCCAAAACGGTAGCGCCTTTTTTCAAACGGCGTAAATCACCCTTTGGAGTAAACACAAATACCTCTTCATCGTACAGATTAAGCTTGAAATCATCGATGAAATCAACCGCATTCAATTCGGGATTTTCAAGTATTTCACGTACGTTGGATAACCATTCATCCATGCCCCGTTCACCTTTCACGCCTTTGTATTTCCAGTGAGCCGCCAATCCTTTCTCGGCTACTTCGTTCATTCGCCCGGTGCGAATCTGAACTTCCACCCATTTATTTTGCGGTCCCAATACAGTCGTATGCAATGATTCATAGCCATTGGTTTTGGGGACAGAAATCCAATCGCGCAAACGACTTGGGTTTGGCTGATACTTATCGGTTACCACCGAATAAACCTGCCAACACTCCGCCTTTTCATTTTTAATTTGACTGTCCAAAATGACGCGAATGGCAAAGAGGTCATAAACATTCTCAAACTTTGTGTTTTGTTTTTTTATCTTATTATAAATGGAATGAATCGTCTTGGTCCGTCCTTTAATTTCAAATTTCAATCCATGCTCGCTCAACTCCTTTTTGAGGGGTTCAATAAACTCATGGATGTAGATATCACGGGCACGCTTCGTCTCATTGAGTTTTTTAGCAATAAACTTATACATGTCGCGGTTGGAAAATTTCATTACCAAATCTTCCATCTCCGATTTAATCACATATAAACCTAATCGGTGCGCCATAGGCGCATACAAATATCCCACCTCGCTACTAATCCGCAATTGGTCTTCTTCTTGATACAACTCAAGGGTCCGCATGGTTCTCAGCCGATCGGCAATAATTACCAAAACCACTCGGATGTCCTGGGCAAAGGTTAACAGGAGTTTTCTGAAATTTTCATTCTGGATAGAGGTATTTTTCGAATAGAGCTCCGCAACTTTTACAAGTCCATTAATAATACCTGCCACTTGCGGCCCAAACAAAGTTTCGATTTCTGCAGCGGATATAGCTTTTTCCTGTACGGCATCATACAATAAGGCGCAAATGACCGCTGTACGCCCTAATCCAATCTCGTTCACAACAATATATGCCACTTCAAGCGAATGCAAAACCGATAATTCTCCAGAGATACGACGGGTAAAAATACGCTCCTGTGGAACCGCAACGTTCAATGCCTTTCGAATCAACTTGGAATCATCGCCCTTCATAATTGATCCGCAAGCCTTTAATAATTTTCTATAAGCATTAATTATTTGTCTTCTTTCCGCATCTGATATGAAACTATTTGTCATCATTTCGCCCTATTAACTTAATTTTAAATCACCCATCTCACTCTGCCTCAAAACAGGTCGTATGCTTTCTATCCCCCCACCAAACGAATAGTGTCATTCACTTATGAGAAACACTATTTACAAGGTAAAGTTATAACATTACATAAATATTCAATCAAAACAATTAAATTCACAATGAAAAAGGCCATTTTTATTTAAATTCACAAGGTGTTAAAAAATTTCCACCAAAGGTTATGAATAATAGACGGACACAATTGACAATGGCTTATAGTTTTCGTATATTTTATTCAGAGTAATTAGTTAAAAACTTTACATCATGAGAAATACAGGATTTTTTATTACAGGCTTATTGGCAGGTGCCGTAATTGGATCAACTTTAGCGCTATTATATGCCCCTCAAAAAGGCATTGATACGAGAAACCAAGTACGCGATAAACTGCGTGAAATGGAAACAGAACTAGACCAGGTTCGCGACCGGATTAAAGAAAAAGGTGGTGAAATTAAAGATGAGATGAAAAAGAAAATGGTTGATTTGGAAAACCGCATTGAATCTTTGCTAAAGGAATACAAAAAAAACGTTACCGTAGAACCAGCCCATGGACCGAACTAATTCTATCATTTCATTAAAAAACAAACTCAATGTATCCCGGAAGTAATCCAAATTACACTTCCGGGAATTTTATTAAACCCACACCTATGAAAGAAAGTATATCTGAAGAGCTTTATGAAACCAGAGCGGAGATTGAAGAATACATCAATGCAAGAGTCGACTTAGTGCGCCTTCATTCAGCCGAAAATTTATCCCGCTTCTTTTCCGGATTGATCGTTAAACTAGTGGTTTCGTTCCTGATTTTCTTTGCCTTCCTTTTTATATCTCTGGCATTTGCCTATTGGATTGATCAGGTTTTGGAACAGCAAGGAACCGGATTCCTCTATTTGGCTGGATTCTATTTACTCTGTGCCATATTATTCTGGCTCCTGCGACGCAATCTCATCGAAAAGCCAATCATCAAATCCTTTATTCAATTATTCTTCCCTGTTTATCCTGATTACGATGAAACAAAAAAATAACCCTTATTCGCACATCCAGTCCTTTGAGGACTTTGAAAATGAAAAATTAAAACTCTATTTCCATCTGAAACTATCAGAAAAAAAACTGGAAATAAAATACATTGAACTGGGCACCTATCTTAATCCCATTAAACTGGTGCCCGTTTTAATGTCGGAATGGCTAGCCCCGATTGTCACTTATTTCAAGAATTTGGCAACGAATTTATTTCATACTCGAGAAGCATCTGCAAATTCTGACGCGAAGCCAAATTAGCATTTTGTTTATTGAGGGATACAAGGACATAACAAGTGGAAGGTTTAGCGCTTATAATTTCAGTCATAAGCTTTTATTTTTACTAATAAAAGCCTATATTTGCAGCCGATTTCACGTAATCTCTTACTGAACAAGGGAGTCACGTAATATTGCGTGGATAATTTTTAATCCAATAAAAAAAATAAAAATGGATTTAATTAAAGTAGCTGAAGCAGCCTTTGAAGGCGGTGTAGAAATGCCAAAGTTTGGTCCTGGTGACAATATTTCGGTATACTACAAGATCCGTGAGGGAAATAAAGAACGGATTCAGGTATTTAAAGGGGTTGTAATCCAAATCAAAGGACAAGGAACAACCAAAAGATTTACTGTTAGAAAAATTTCTAACAACGTGGGTGTGGAAAGAATTTTCCCATTCAACTCGCCTTTCATTGACAAAGTAGAGTTGAACAGACAAGGTAAAGTACGTAGAGCAAGACTTTATTACTTACGTGGTCTGACAGGTAAAAAAGCCCGTATCAAAGAGAAAAGAGTTTAACCATTACATACAATGGTACTTTAAAAGCCCCCGGTTATTTCCGGGGGCTTTTTTTGTTTGAAATTCGCCATTGCCAAAGTGCCATTTGTTTCATAACTTTTAGGGATTGAAAACAAATAGCTATGAAACTTTCAGTTGATCGCAAACCGGAAAAAATCACCCCGGATTTTAAGCGGGTTTTTGCCCGATTCTTTTTTTATGGTGAAGAACGCGCCCTGGGCATCATTCAAAAAGTATTGGACATGCCCGATTCAAAAGTAGAACGCCTGGTCAAGGATATTCTCAGAGATTTCTCCAGGCGGCACCGACGCGTCAGCGGGTTGTTTCTCCATCACTACGAAAAAATTAGCTATCTAATAGCACAACTGGAACTGGATCCTTATGAAATATCCCAATGGAAACAACTCCTTTTAGGGTCTTATTTCACCATGGAATACTCGCTGGAATCAGCCGCCATCTTTAATCCATCCATTGTAGAAGACCCCAATCAGGATGGCCTATCCGAAGATCAAAAACGAGTCATTATTAGCTTCCGGGCAACAGGTGAAGGACATATTTCTTCCCTTGTTTTCAGAAGAGGCTTGATCACCGGTAGCAATATCCATCTGTCCAAAACCGGCGTATTTGTGGACGAAGCCGAAGTGGTATTAGGCGGCACTTACAAGAAAAGTCAATTTCATCTGATTTTATCACAAATGCATATTTCCGATGAATTGAGTCATTCCATTTTAAAATCGTTACCCGAAGAGTTCAATTATCAAGCGCTAAAACCCATTATTACAAAATTCCAACAGGATAATAATTTATCCACCGACCAGGAAAGAACTCTGCATGAGATTCTATGGATTGCTGAGTCCTATTCAAATATTAAGTTTTCATTGGACACAGATCTTTCCGAACGCGTCATTTTCCCATTATCCAGGTTTGAGATGAAAGGGATTGAAGATGCCCGATTTGTCAAATTCTACCACGATAACGGAACCGCTTCATACTATGCAACTTATACCGCCTATGATGGTTTTAACATCATGCCAAAACTCATTGAGACAAAGGATTTTTACAACTTCAGCATACGACCGCTTCACGGTAAATATGCCATTGATAAAAACCTGGCCTTGTTTCCACGCAAGGTTAATGGCAAATATATTATGATCAGCCGCATTGATGGCGTCAATACCTATATCATGTACAGCGATCAAATTTGCTGTTGGGACAATGCTAAGATTCTGCTACGACCTGAATATGCCTGGGAGTTGGTACAAATTGGGAATGGGGGATCGCCCATTGAGACTGAGCATGGCTGGCTATTAATCACCCATGGCGTGGGCCCGGTTCGTAAATATTGTTTAGGCGCATATTTATTGGATCTAGATAATCCTGAAAAAGTAATTGGTCGCCTGGAAGATCCCTTATTGATTCCCACTGAAGAGGAACGGGAAGGGTATGTACCCAATGTCGTGTATACTTGCGGTGCCTACTTGTTTAATAAAAACTTATTCATCCCCTATGCCATGTCCGATTATGCATCGGCCTTTGTCTCAGTCAACATAGATGATTTGATCGAAAAGATTATGGAAAATCCAAGATAACCCACTAATTTAACATAGGTTAACAGTCATAATCCAGAAAGGCAGCAGGAAAAACCCTACTGCCTTTTATGAATTCAACACTTGAATTTAAGAATCAATCTCCTACTATTTTTCGATAAATGTTATAATATCCTTCCACCATCCTTTGACTGCTAAAATTTTCAATGGCATGTGAGCGACAAAACGATCGGGAAATGGATGAGATATCATTAACCACAGATACAGCCTCTGACACATTGGTAACCAGAAAACCCGTTTCATTAGGCTTTATCAATTCCGGCATGGACCCGCGGTTAAATGCGATGACTGGAGTACCGCAAAACATGGATTCTGCAACGCTCAAACCAAATGGTTCATCAAATGAAATGGGATGTAAAAGCGCCAATGCTTTTCCTAATAACTGATCGCGCTTTTCAGGTCCAGAACTACCTACAAATACAACCTGATCCTCATCAATAAAAGGCTTAACTTTTTCATCAAAATATATTTGATCCTGAACAATGCCGGAAATAATCAGTTTTCGTTTGGCTCTTTTTGCAATCTGTATGGCTTCATAGGCACCTTTATCCGGATGAATACGACCGAAGAAAAGCAGATAATCCTCCGGTTGGTCACAATATGTAAAATCATCTACATTTATCCCATTGTACACATTTCCTATGTAATCCAACGTATTTAGGCGATCAGCGAAACTGATGGATACGTAATGTGTGGATTCGTTATACCGTTCAAACACAGGCCATATTTTGGGCGATGAAAAACCATGAATGGTGGTAACCAGTGGTGTGTTGATCAAGCGACTGTAAGTTAATGGCAGGTAATCAAAATGATTGTGGATCAAATCAAACTGATCGGCCATCTCCATCAAGTAGCTAATGTGCAGACAGGTACTGACCAGTCCATCAGATTCAGGATCTTCTTCATAGGCCTTGCCAATGATTCCTTCCAGCCGTCCTTTCGTTTGTGAATCTAGTGTGGCAAATAACGTGACATCAACACCTTTATTTACCATTCCTTCACAGATGGTTGAAGCCACCTGCTCCCAGGGACCATAATGCCTGGGTGGTGTGCGCCAGGCTACCGGTGCTAATATTGCAAGTTTCATAGTTAACTTTCAGAGTACAGATTCCGCCCATCGACTTTACATGTTAGAAATGCATGATTCAGGCATTGATCAACTTGTTGTATCTCCTATTTCAAGTCATTAAACGCATCACGCCTGTAGAATAAGCCATTCATGCTCCTGATAATAGGCCTCCATGACGGTGAAATGAGAGATCCAATATGCCAAAGTACTTTCCGCCCCTTTGTTAGCATTAACACCTTTGCTGGAAAGACCATCGTAACACCCACCTGTTTCATGATCGTAAATGGGTCGGTGTAAGGTATTTTCTCCCAGATACCATAAATAAACAGTATACAATTTCTCCAGATAACGGGGTTCATTGGTTATCTTATACATCAATAAGTAAACCTCAGTCATGGTCATTGGTTCCAATGATTGCTGATCAAATACACTCTTTTCACTTCCCTTTTGTAACCATTTTTTATTCCCAATGGGACAGAAATAGTCTTCTTCAAAAACATGACTTTCCAAGAAGCGCAGCGTACGTCGGGCCGTTTTCAAATATAATTCATTACCGGTAGCCTGATAGGCATGTAACAAGGCTAAAGGCATCAACCCATTATCATAAGTTAATTCATCTTCAAACCAAACCCATTTTTCATGAGTATCCTTTGGCACCAGAATCAGCAATTCCTTTGACAACTTATTCAGCAAATCCACTTTTGATTGATCTTCCCGATTCACGAGTATACAATGCGACAAACCAATTATGGCATTGGCTTTCCCCCGTATACTGGAAAAATTAGCAACCTCCAGTAATGCTTCATTCAACAAATCCACCACCAATTCACTAAAACGATAATGATTCACATAGCGCAAAAAGGCCCCCAATCCCCATATCAAACGTCCGATTGAGTCTTCCGAGTCTTTAGTAGGATTATAGGTTCTATCGTAATTTAAGTGATTATGAAATCCCCCATCTTTTTTGCGCATGTAATTAATAAATCCGAGATATTTTTGAATGAGGCCAATTAAGTGTTCATCTTTCACGTAACGATAAGCCATGGCAACAAATAATAAGCCACGGGCGTTGTCATCCAAACAATAGCCTTCGTTGTAATCAGGCACGTCATACCTGGCATGTTGCAATAATCCCGTTGAATCAGTCATTCGCATTAAATGCTGTAGATTATAATTTGGTAAGACTGATAAATCAATGATATGATTGATCGTAATTTCCTGTTGGACCGGATGATCGACGACATCCTGAGAGAGCTGAATGTATTTATGAGCAATTTTCGGCCAGGTAAGTTGGGCTCCATACAAAGCTGCATTATCTTTTATCACAGCCATTTCACGTGGATTCTGAAGCAAATTGATCATTTTGTCTGCCAGAATATCCGATGACGCAAAAGGAAAGAAAACACCCCGCTGTTCATCAAGCAACTCTTTGGCATGCCAAAAAGGCGTAGAAACGACCAAGGCCCCTACGCCAACAGCATAGGCCAATGTTCCACTACTGATCTGTTCTTCATTCAAATACGGCGTAAGGTAAACGTCTGAAGCATAAATCATCTGAAGCAGCTCCTGATCCGACACAAAGCGATCATCGAAAACTACATTTTCACGCACACCGCGCTTTTTAGCCAGTAATTTGAGATAATTGCGATACTCTTCCCCACTCTCCTTAACCACATTGGGATGTGTTTTACCTAGGATGACATACTTTAGTTCAGGAAAGTGTTTAACCACACGTGGCAATGCCTTAATAACCGTCTCCAAACCCTTGTTTCGGCTTAACAAACCAAATGTCAGTAATACCTTATGACTATTAAACCCCATATCCTGACGCAATTCCTGGCGATCGGGCTTAGAAAATGACGGAACACCATGCTCAATGCGTTTAATCTTTTCGCGCGGCACTTTATAAATATGCTCCAGAAAATCAACCGCTAACTGATTCATCACCACTAATCCTGAAGATCTCTTGGAGATGGCTTCCATCACCAATCGCTGGCCTTCTGAAGGCTGATTTAATACGGTATGAAATGTCGTGATTAAAGGTAACTTCAGCTTATAAATCAAAGAGAGAATAAAAATTCCATCTACCCCCCCAAAAATACCAAATTCATGCTGTAGAATACATAAATCAAAATTATCATTAATATATTCTGCTGCTTCTTCGTAGGCTTTGTAATCTCCATGTGGCACCACCTTCTGCACTTCTGTAGGATACAAATACTTTTCACTCTCAGGCGAAATGGCCACAATACTGGTCGAACAGTGAGCATGTTGCGCCAGCTGTTGCTCCATGGCAGTCCGAAGGTTATACGTAAACGTTCCAATGCCACATTGGCGCGGCGGATAAGATGCTATAAAAACAATTCTCATTGATCAGCACTTGATTAATAAAAAGATGATACTTCACTTTCCGGATCATCCCGAAGGGTATAAAAATAAACAATTTTATACTCTATAAAAAAAGAGTGAGCTACAGATGTATCTGCACTCACTCTCAATTTACGAAAAAATGATCGCTATTTAAAGATGTTCGCGAACTTCTTTTTCAGCTTTCTCACTTTTATTCTCATATTCTGCGGTCGTGACACTCGACACAAAACCTATTTCTTTTTCTTTTTCAAGAAGTTATTCAACAAATCATCTACTTTTTTCTTTGTATCGGGATCTTCCAGTATTTTTTTCACTGCTTTCTCAGCTTCCTTTTCAAGCTCCTTTCCTACTTCTTTTGATGCTTTTTCCAAATCCAGTTTAAGCTGTGGTTCTTTGATGGTCCCAGTTACAATGACATCTACCATTAGGTCATCACCAGATGTGGGCAAGCTCATTCCCATTAACCCGGCCATTCCTGCAACTTCTTTACGTGAAAATGGCATGGTCATCTTATAATTTATGGATTGATCAATGCCTTGCACGCCTTGAATCTCGAGCTCCTTGCCATACACTTTTGTTTTAAATGGTGAAACAATCACATTTCCTTTGTCGATTTTAAAGTTAATGTTAAAATCTTCGGCCTTCATCACCTTATATTTCTCATTTTTCAGCATCGACGCCAATCCATTTTGAATTTTTGATCCGGATACTTCCACTCCTTTCGATTTCAGGTTTCCTTTTCCATCCATCGTTTCAATAACGGGCATAAAGTCGTCTCCCAACTGACTGTAATAATTAAAATTTGGTGATACATTCCCCACTGCTTTTTTTGCAATCGGCACCATGGAGTCCACTACACTGAAGGAATTGGCTGCCATGTTAATATCAATATTTTGACCTGCAAACTGAAAATCAACAAATGGTTTTTTCATGTTTTGTGTATTGTATTGCCCACTCATTGTCAAAGCACCGTTCAGAAGGTTCATATTCAGTCCATCCAGCAACACCCGTCCATCACGTACAACAATGGTTCCCTTGGTATTGCTGATGACCAACTTATCGTACAATAGCTTATCAATTTTGGAGGCAAAAACGATGTCAATGTTTTTAGGTACTTCAACAATTTCAAGAGCCGTTGTGTCTTCCGGTAATTCGGACAGATCAGATTCCGGCTCTTCAGTCATAAACTCATTGGTGTTGATGTATTTTGAGTAATGGGTCAATTTCCCTTTTAAAATGCCATACTTAAGAACATATCCCAGATAATTTTCCAGGCGCCCATTTAAATCAAAATCACTTTGACCAATTTGAGAGGAGAAGGATTTCAGATCCACATACCTGGGCGAAAAGGTCATCTCCGCCTGACTGATTAAGATGCCTTGAGGCAAGTCAGCATTAGAGAAACTAAATTCAGTTAACAACACTTTTCCGTTGGCCTGCACCTGATCATACTGCTCTTTTTCAATCATGGCATAATTTCCGTCCAAAGTGACATCCGCTTCTATCAATCCTTTTATATCGAAGCTATCCATTGGAATGGCATCGGCCAAAGAAGACAGGTCGATGCGTCCTTGCATTCCCCCTTTAAACGTCAAATTGCTAATTGGCGTAGATACCTGGAGAGAAGCATCAAATGGATTATCACCCAGTTCAAAATGGAACTGCTCCAAAGCAGTATAGGTCGCATCCGGACTACCTCCCGGATTATTAACTTTTAATTTTATATTGATCTCATGAAGCGCTTTTGGCAAATCGGGATATTGAATCATGGCATCTGTTACTTGCAATAAAGCATCAAAAGCCGGTATATGATCCGCATCCACATAGTCCCCTTTCACGGTAACAGCCAAGGCTAATTCACCAGCCGTTTTCAAGGATTCGAAATCCTGCAGATATACTTCAGGCACCAAAGCCAACAAGGTCTTAAAATCCGTTTTCTTAGCTCCCAGTTTCAAATCCAAACCATATGCTTCATCTTTCATGGCTACATTACCAGCCATTTCTAAAGCCAGCCCATTGACCACCAATTCGTTTTCGAGAAAGGTAAAAATCATATTCTCTAAATCAGCTCCAATACCAGCTTCGAGAGAAACAGAGGCCCCTTTCAGATAAGCCACTTCCTCATATGTCACAAAAACACCATCAATCACAGAGCGAATGTTCAAATCAGTGGTTGTTTGTGACATGTCACCCGACAAAGAGAGATAAAAACCATCAATCACTGAATTGAGTGCCATGGTTTGATCGGTGTATGCGATGCGTGCATTTTTGATTTCAAAGGCTTCCAATAAAATCTTAAAATCAGATGCTTCAGAAGTCGAATCCATTACCTCTTCGGTCGCGTCATCAATGGCCAATGCTATGTCCCAGTTAGCAGTTGAATCGGGTAATACTTTTGCATTCACCAAAAGCCGGTCAATTAAAACCGATTTAATCTCTACCTGACCAGAAAGGACACTCATCACATCTACACTAGTAGAAAATTCTTTAATCGAAAGCAAGGTATCGCCGTCAAATTGTTCTTTCCCCACCACAGATAATCCTTCCAGACTGACATTTAAATCCGGGAAATTACGAAATAAGGAGAGCGAAAAAGATTTATAATCAACCGTAGCATTAACTTGATTGTTAATTTCAGTTTTTACCCGTTTTTCAATTTTGCCTTTAAAAATAATCGGTAAGAGCAAAAGCAATAAGAAGATGAATCCAATGACACCTAATACTATTTTAAGTATTTTATTCATATGATGCGTTTTAAGTTTTCAATTAGGGGTTAACTACAAACAAAGTTAACAAAACCTTTTATTAGGTGGCTCAGCCTATTCTTTAAAAGAACTTAAAATGACGTAGGACACCTACATTTTTATATTTTTGTGATATTATCACAAACAAATGTATCATGCGTATTAAAACAGGTCTATTACTTTTATCTTTCACCCTGAGCCACTGGGTTTCGGCTCAGATAAAAGCCGATTGGGAAGCCGGTGTACCGGAAGGCTGCACCACGATCACGGTTGGAAAAGCAGCTACTTTTGATGGTTCGGTGATGACATCACACACAGATGACAGCCACCGCACACGCTCCTGGATGAACATTATTCCTGCTGAGCGACATGGACGTCGCGACCAGGTTACCATGTACAAACGCACGCAAGATGACACCCGGGCCATGCCCGCCTACAAACACACGCCCGTTGGAACCATACCACAGGTCAAAGAAACGTATGGTTTCATCAATTCGGCCTATCCCTGCATGAATACCAAACAATTAGCCATTGGCGAATCAACCTTCGGTGGTCGCGAATCGCTGGTTTCTGAGAAAGGATTAATTGATTGCCAACGGTTGATTCAATTGATGCTCGAACGTTGCACCACTGCCCGCGAAGCCATTAAAATGGCCGATGAATTAACCAAGAAGTATGGCTACAGCGATTATGGCGAATGCTTGACCATAGCTGATAAAAAGGAAGTCTGGCATTTTGAAATTGTAGGCCCCGGAACTGGCAAAATCGGTGCCATTTGGGCGGCACAACGGGTACCTGACGATCATGTAAGTGTCAATGCAAATGCAGCCCGAATCCTGGAAATAGACTTGGAAAACAGTGAGTATTACCTGGCATCCGAAAATATTTACGATATGGCCCGCGACAGTGCCTGGTGGAACGAAGCCGAAGCTCCTTTTCAGTTTGCCCATGCCTATGCGCCAGAGAGCCGGGGATCCATGGCCTCTCGCCGCCGGGAATGGCGTATTCTCAGTTTAGTAGCCCCATCTTTAGAATTAGATCCGGAAGCCATTGATTATCCTTTCTCTGTGAAACCGGAACAAAAAGTGACCCTAGAAACGATGGTGACACTGTTTAAAGATTATTATGAAGGCACGCCTTATGACATGGTTCGTCATATGGTGAAAGTAACCGAAGAGGGAGACACCATTCCTCACCCCAATGCCAGTCCTTTTATGCCCTATGACAAATACGATCTGCACAACATAGAAGGTGGCTGGGGAAAGCTGGGGGAACGTACCATTGCCCGTTGGTACACCATGTATGGCACCATCACCCAAAGCCGCGATTGGTTACCTGATGAGATTGGCGGTTTAGTTTGGATGGCACAGGACAACATTGCCACTTCGGTGTATATTCCCATTTACTGTAGTGTTACTGATTTACCAGCTTCCTACAAAGCTCCCGGACGCAATGGTTTCTCCAGAAATTCGGCCTGGTGGGCGTTTAACCGAATGAGTACTTTGGCATCGATGCGTTGGAATGAGGCGCGTTTCGATGTGGATAAGGTTTTGGTACCGCTACAAAAAGAAATTTTTGCAAAACAGACGGAAACAGAACGGGAAGCCATGAGCATGAACACAAAACAAACAATCGCTTTCCTGACACGCTACACCAATACATGGGGTGAAAAAGTTGTGAATACAGCCTGGCAATTAGGAGATGATTTATGGACAAAATACGATGAGAAATTCTAATTAATATCATCGGATGGCTATTCAATTCGGATTGGATGGTTGTCCGATGAATACTCCATTATTCGATTGGCAGACGAATAATGAATTCGGTTCCTCGCCCTACCTCACTCTTCACTGTAATGAAACCACCACTTTTCTCAATGAGGTCATAAGCCAGATGCAATCCCAATCCACTTCCTTTCTCTTCGGAAGTACCGGAAGTTGCCATAAATTCTCCCACATTAAAAAGGACAGCCAGTTTTTCAGGTCGTATACCAATACCCGAATCTTTAATAATTAATTCCAGAAAAGATTTACCTTCCTCTCTGATATTTAAAGCTGAACACCTCACTTCGCCCGGATCGTTGGAAAACTTAATGCCATTGTGCACTAAATTGCGGATAACAAAGCGCAGCATTTCATAATCGGCCAACAACTCTATATTTTTGGGTACGTCATTAACTAATGCTACGTTTTTAGTGTTTGCATGCACGATGAAGCTATCAAAGGCATTTTCAACCAATCCATACACATTAAAATGTTTCTTCTTCACCTGAATCTGACCCAATTGGGTTTTGGCCCATATTAACAAATCATCCAACAGCTTATATACGTTTTCACTGCCAGCTAATATATGATTTACATAACTGCGTATCTCTTCTTTTGAATAATTATCCAAATTATTTTTAAGCAACGCCGAAAAACCTAAAATAGCATTAAACGGATTTTTCACATCATGTGCTATAATCGAAAACAACTTATCTTTAGTCGCATTGAGTTCCTTCAGCTTTTGCTCATTTTCTTTCAGCTTAATCTCATATTGCTTTTTCTGGTTGATATCTGTAACAATACCCACAATCTCGGTGACTTTCCCATCTTCTTTTCGCATGGGAGACACATACAAATCACCCCAAAAAACAGATCCATCCTTTCGAATGTACTTTTTTTCAATGTTGTATTCGTTGATCTCACCCGAAACAAGTTTTTTCAGATAATGAGCGGACACATCCATGGAATCAGGATGCGTTAAATCCAGATTAGATAAGCAATATATTTCCTCTTCAGACTGATATCCCATCATCTCTAAAAACCGACTGTTGACTAAAATATACTGACCATTTCGATCAAGAACACCAATACCTACTACTGTATTATGCACAATGGATTGAAGCTTATTTTTACTTTCCAATAAAGCTGACTCTGTTTCTTTTAGTTGGGTAAAATCCATGCCTACCGATTGGTATTCGATAATCTCACCCTCCGTATTTAGTAAAGCCCGATCAATCCACCGTTGCCATCTGATCTTGTTATTTGGCAACACCACCCGATGCTCGTATTCATTGATGGGATGTTCACGCGTAAGCTTCCTCACATTCTGAATCACATACTCACGATCATCAGGCGGTACCATGTCATAAAAACAAGTTCCCAGCAATTCTTCTTGCGCTACCCCATACACCTGACAGTACTGGTTATTGACATAACTGAGAATGCCGTTTTTATCAAAGCGGCAAATCATGGCCGGTGCATCTTCGACTAAGGTAAAATAGCGTTCTTCACTGGCTTGCAAAGCATCAATAGTTTGTTTATAAGCTGTTACATCATAATAAAACACACACAGTTTTTGATCACCAAACGGAAAGGACCGAAAACGTAAATGCTTATTTAATTCTTCAAGATAGGCTTCAAACGAATGCTTTTGGTTTAACATGGTATTCAAGCGTGCCTGATTTATAAGCACTGACGGTAAAACCTCACTTAACCGCAAACCAACCATCCCCAATTTCCCAACAATATTTCCGGCATTGGGGTTCGATTTAATAACCATTAAATCGCTGACACGTCCATCCTCTTCTTTAACAGGCTCCAATATCGCAATGCCCACCGGCGCATTGTTAAATAGCTCTTCCAAAAAAAACTGATCTTCCTCCAACTGCTTTTCCAGCTCTACTTGACGCGTCACATCTTCCTTTATGGCAATATAACCAGAAATGTTACCGTTATCATCTTTAATTGGATTGATGGTGGCATGCTCCCATATTATCTGACCGGATTTAGATTGGTTGCGAAAGATTCCTTTCCAGGCTTCACCATTGCCAATGGTATTCCATAAATTGTAATAAAAAACAGCATCGTGATACCCCGTATTCAATATACTTGGATTCTTACCAATAGCTTCCTTACGCGTATAGCCATACTTATCCACAAAAGTCTGATTCACATATTCAATGATACCATTTTTATCAGTGATCACCATGATGTTCTCAGAAAAGTCAAAGGCCTTTATCAGTTGTTCACTATTAATCATACCCCCTAAATATCATTGCATCTAATATAAGTAAAAAGCGATAAAAATAGCAATAAAGAAGTCACCGATTAAAAGCTATTACTCAAAATACCAAATAATTATATTGATTCATTATGATTTGATGCCCAAACATATTTTATACGGCGCCTTACATGGCATCTGGTTCATTATTGGCTGAATACCCATCACATTAACCTATGAATGAAGTAACACAAAAAAAGTGGACCCCTTCCACTTTTTTTTAAAAACTCCATCAACTACATGGACTCATATTCATCATCCTTTCGCAGCCGATTTAAATCACTATCAATATCTAAATCCAGCTCATTTTTTTTATACAACAGTGAATTAGGCGTTTTACGAACAGAAACATCAGGATTTGTTTTTGGTTTACTCATGTGGTGCTTAATCTCTCTTTCAAATTTAAAGAAGGCAATTGTACTTCGCATTTGCTCGGCCTGAGATGACAATTCCTGAGATGTAGAAGATAATTCTTCAGATGAAGCCGCATTTTCCTGCGTAACAGATGCTAATTGCTGAACCCCCTCATTAATTTGACTGGCACCGGCATTTTGTTCACTGCTGGATACATTTATTTCCTGTACCAGGCGCGTTGTCATTTGGATTTCAGGTACCAACTCACGCAACATATCACCCGATCTCTCCGCTACTTTAACACTATTGCTTGCTAACTCAGTTATTTCGCGCGCTGCCCGTTGTGTTTGCTCAGCTAATTTACGCACTTCAGAGGCAACCACCGCAAATCCCTTTCCATGCTCCCCGGCCCGGGCTGCCTCAACAGCCGCATTAATGGCCAGCAAGTCCGTTTTATGCGAAATTTCATTCACGATAAATATTTTATCCGCAATCTGCTTAATAGCAACTACCGCTTCATCTACCGATTTTTGACTGATATCCATCTCTTTGGCTGTTTTAACGGCAATCCCTTCGGTGCGTATGGCATTTTCAGCATTTTGTGTGATGGTACTGGTCATCTCCTCCACCGATGCTGAAATCTCTTCTGCTGAAGCCGCTTGTTCTGTAGATCCAGCCGAAAGTTGCTCAGCTGACATGCTTAACTGGTTACTCACACTGGTGAAGTTATCAGCCGCGATCATGATTTCCTCGATAATGACACGTAATTTGGTAATCATTCCTTCCAATGCTTTATCCAACTCACCACCAAAAGTCGACTGATCCATCTGATCCAAAACACCTAAATTTCCTTCCGAAACCTCCTTAGCTATTGCCACACTATTACGCAACTTATTCAGCATGATCTTCAGATCTGCCAGCAATTCACCAATTTCATCTTTATTTTTAATTTCCACATCCTTTGAAAAGTCCCCCATAGCCACGGCTTTCACAGCCACCTGAGCCATGTGCAAGGAATTGCGAATATTGGACAAGGTTACCAGCATAACAGTTATGGTAAAACCCAAGAACACAATAATAAGAATAATAATATTGCGTACGGCCTTGGAAGAAGCGTTCTCACTTTTCCGATCGACAACTTCGATAATTTCATCCAAAACAGGTTCTGTTTCATGAATAGCACTGCGCAAAGCCCCTCTTACCCCCTCACTTTCAGACAACCCCACCTTTTTGTCTAATTCAACAATAGCATTAAAGGTTCTTTGATACACCTCCAAACTACTCAATAAAGCTAGCTTTCGTCCACTTGAAATTTGTCCGCTTCGATCAATTTTATTCCGAAACACTTCCAACTCATCATTAAATTTTTGTTGATAAGAAATATCTGCCCGTAATAGGTAATCCTTTTCATGCTTTCGCAATAATAACTCTTCTTCAGCAATAAAAACCGCATCAGCATAAAACGCATCCACACTGTGAATGGCTTTGCGCATCTCTCCAATCATCCCATAATCCTTAAACCCTCGCTGAGTTATTAAAGCCACCAATTCATCAAACCGATCATCATAAAGTAAAAAATAGGTGTCCAAATTTTTCAAGGCATCCTCTAAACCAAAATCCATCACATACCCATTCATTTGCAATTCCTTAATAAGTTCGTGGCTCCGTTCCATCACCTCATGAAATGAAGTTAAATACTTACTCTGACCCGTTTCAAAATACATAGGATTGATGACATCCCGCATTAAGAAATCTTTCTCATGCTTACGGAGATTCAACATATTCTCATTAATTTCATGTGTTCTAAACATGATGTCGTGCAAATGGTCCACTTTCTCGAATGCATTGTAGGTCATGACACCGATCAGAGTAAGTACCACTCCGATTATTGCTGTTATGGCAAACAGTTTCTGCCTGATTGTTAAATTCCTCATAGTTTAAAATTTTGTTCCCTGTACTATCTATTTAATTTAAACAAATTCAATGAAAAAAGGATTTCTATATTTAAACCTTCATAAGTTACATCAGTTTCCCCATTCAGTCCAGACATTTGTAAACTAATCAATTAACTTGAAAAACTATTTCCTACAATTCATATTTAAATCTGCCACATTCCCTCATAATGAATAAATAGTACCTCATCCAACGAACTACATCCTAACTATTTCTACCTCTGACAGCATATAAAATACTAACAAAACTCACATTCTAGTTATAGGGTTTTTATATATTTGCCTTTCAAGAGTCATTAATTTATAACTATATCAATATGTTAAAACGATTTACAGCACTCGCATTAATGGCGACCGGCCTGTTCTACCTGTCTCCTGCTAATGCTTGCACCAATATTTTGGTCACAAAAAATGCATCGGTTGACGGTTCTACGTTAGTATCCTATGCAGCTGATTCACATGATTTATACGGTGAACTGTATTATTGGCCTGCAGCCAAACATGAGGCTGGTTCGCTACTTAAGGTGTATGAATGGGATACAGGTAAATACCTTGGCGAAATCGATCAGGTGCCTTCTACTTATACGGTTATCGGAAACATGAACGAACACCAGTTAACCATTGCAGAAACTACTTTCGGAGGTCGTGAGGAATTACGTGATCCACAAGGATTGGTTGATTATGGCAGCTTGATTTACATTACGCTTCAACGTGCTAAAACAGCCCGCGAAGCCATCCAAATGATGGGTGAATTGGTTGATAAATATGGCTATTACAGCTCAGGTGAATCTTTCTCGATTGTTGACCCAAATGAAGTATGGGTGATGGAAATGATTAGCAAAGGTCCTAACAACAAAGGCGCTGTATGGGTAGCCGTGCGGATTCCGGATGGCTATGTGTCGGCCCATGCTAACCAGGCACGCATAACAACGTTTCCATTAAATGACAAAGAGAATTGCATCTATGCGGAAGATGTGATCTCATTTGCGCGTGAGCAAGGTTATTTTAACGGCAAAAATAAGGATTTCAACTTCTCAGCCGCCTACGCCCCTCTTGATTTTGGTGCAGTGCGTTTCTGCGATGCACGTGTGTGGAGTGCTTTCAACATCATGAATCCAGGTGAAATGGGTGAATATGAAAGCTATGCCAAAGGAGAATCACTTGAGCGTATGCCACTATACATCAAGCCTGATCGCAAAATATCTCACCGCGATGTGATGAATATTATGCGTGACCATTATGAAGGAACGGCACTTGACATGTCCAAGGATGCCGGAGCGGGTCCATTTGCAAAACCCTATCGTTTCCGTCCGTTAACGTGGAAAGTAGAAGGTGAAACGTATTTTAACGAACGTGCTATCGCCACACAGCAAACAGGTTTCTCTTTTGTTGCTCAAATGCGTAATTGGTTACCCAATCACATTGGGGGTATTCTTTGGTTTGGCGTTGATGATGCTGCTTCTTCCGTGTATATGCCCATGTACTGTGGCATGACCAACGTACCCAATTGTTTGAAAAAAGGCAATGGTGATTTATTAACCTATAGCCCCACTTCCGCTTTTTGGGCTTTCACGTATGTGAGCAACCAGGCTTATAGTCGTTATAGCTATATGATTGAAGACATTAAAAAAGTGCAAACTGAACTGGAAGACAAACTAACAGCTTCTGCGGTTGCCATTGATCAGGCTGCCAAAAGTTTATATGATCAAAACCCTCAGTTAGCCCGCGAATTTCTGACCGATTTCTCCATGAACCAGGCCGAATTGGTTGTGGCCAAATGGCGCGAACTAGGTAATTTCCTGTTAGTAAAATACAACGACGGTAACCTTCATGAAGAAAAAGACGGTGAGTTCCTGCGCAATGAGCATGGCAATCCGGCTCATGCTAAATTCCCCGGATATTCTGCGGAATACTACCAAACCATTGTAAAAGATGCGGGTGATCACCTGAAGTTAAAAGAACTACCTAAAAACTAATCCTCTCTGTGACGATAATAATTAAAGCTCTGCTCAATGCAGGGCTTTTTTTGCTTCTTATCATCCTGATCCATTTAAAACGTTTGACATTATCACTGATTATCACTAATTTCAATTGTTCACAATTGCGTTCCACTTAAAGTGATAAGACCATGACTTTAATCCATACCCTCAAGCTTCTCTTCAGTTCCTTTCCCCCATCTGAGAAAAAAGCTTTTGACCACTCAGGTACAGAAAAAAAAAGTAAAAAGGAGTCTGGCTTGCATTCCATTTTCAAAGCCGATTGGGTTTGGGAAACAGATCGAAGTGGAAAAGTAACTTATGCCTCTCAAGCTATAAAATCTGTTTTAGGCTATGAACCACATGAAGTGATTGGTCGGTATATTTATGAAATGATTCCTGGCAATGGAGCGACGCCGATAAAAAAAATGATCTCAGAATGGAATCACAAACCCAAAGCATTCGAAGACCTAAAGTATCAAATGATTGGCAATGACGGGCGTGTCATTTGCTTCATCACCAATGGTGTTCCTCTGTATAACACCAAAAATGTTTTTTCAGGATTTCGGGGATTAAGCAAAGACATTACAGATTTGCAGCGCTCGGGAAATGATACGACGGACATTGAACACCGTCTGATTGAAACCGAACTTTTTCTGAGACAATGCCAGTTTCTGGCCACCATAGGCCATTGGAAGTTTAATTTACAAACCAAACAATTGTATTGGTCAGATGTCCTCTACCGAATATTCAGTCTATCACGCGAAGAATTTACACCCACCTATGAAGATCGTCTGAAATTAATCCATCCGGAAGACAGGAACCGGGTTCTCAATGCTTACCAGAGGCACATCCGGGATCATGAAGCTTATAATATACGGTATCGCATCGCCACGCCTAATCGGGCCATGAAGCATGTCCAGGAAACCTGCGAAACGTATTTTGATGCGCACAATCGTCCACTTTACTCTTTAGGAACAGTTCGTGATATTTCCAGTCAGATATTCACTCTAAAGAAATTACAAGAGAGCGAATTTAAATATGATGATTTATATGAGAACTCCGTTGTGGGTTATTATCGCACTACACCCGATGGCAAAATTATCATGGCAAATCCAACGCTTGTCGAGATGCTGGGATATTCCACCGTAGAAGATCTTAAACACATCCAGCTGGACGATACCTGCTTTGACCAAAGCAAACCCCGTTCTGCTTTCCTGGAACAGATTGAACAAACTGGCAAAGTCATTGATCTGGAATCAATCTGGAACCGCAAGGACGGTAGCAAACTCTATGTCTCTGAAAGCGCCCGTGCAATTTACAATGGTAAAAGCGAAATCGAATACTTTGACGGCACCGTTGTTGATATTACCACGCGTAAAGAGGCCCAGGAAGCAGTAGCCATTAGTGACGTGCTATACAAATCGTTGTTTGATGCGGCTAACGATGCAATTTTTATCATGAGAAATGATAGTTTTATCGATTGCAATAATAAAACGCTTGAGATATTTGGATGTACAAAGATTCAAATATTAAACCAACCACCCTATAAGTTTTCACCAGCTTTTCAGCCAGATGGATCTGACTCGAAAGAAAAAGCAATGCAAAAAATTAATGCTGCCTTGAATGGCATACCTCAATTTTTTGAATGGAAACATCAGCGATTTGATGAAACCGCGTTTGATGCAGAAGTAAGCCTGAATAGATTAGAGTTGGCATCAGGCATCTATTTACAGGCTATTGTGCGGGACATTAGTGAACGTAAAAATCAGGAAGCTAAGATTCAAAGACTCAATAAAAAACTAGAACAGGAGGTAAAAAACCGAACAAAGGCCCTTCATCTAAGTGAACAAAAATTTAATGATATTTCGGATCTACTGCCAAACATTGTGTTTGAGATTGACTTAAAAGGAAAATTCACCTTTATTAACAAATATGGACTTCAACTATTGGGATTCTCTTCAAAGGAGCTGAATTCGGGAATAAACATACTTGAAGTCATTCCAACAAAGTATCATAAACAACTTAAAGATTGTATATCCCAGCGAATAAATGGGATCAAGCCTTTACCCCATGAATACCACATACTCAACAAAAAAGGTTATGAACTGGCCATTTTCATTCACTCAACAGTCGCCTTAATCAATGAACAGCCCATTGGTATTCGCGGAATCATGATTGAAAAAGCAATGTGTAGCGCGGAAAATTAAATAAAATCAATTGCTTACCAATTTTACAGCAAAAAATACCGGACGTATAAGTAAATGGATGCAATAGCTACCGAAACCAGCATCAAAGGTATTCCAACTTTCATGTATTCGACAAATCGCAAGGGATGATCTGTCTTTTGAGAGAAGCCGGCTACTATGATATTTGCGGCAGCTCCAATGAGGGTTCCATTACCTCCAAAACAGGCCCCCAATGAAAGGGCCCACCACAATGGATCCACATCGCCACCAATGGCTGTTCCCATATTCTCAATCACGGATATCATGGTGGCTGTATAAGGAATACTATTGATGAAAGTAGTTGCGAATGCCGACATCCACAAGACCATCTGAGTAGCGACACCCAGATCACCATCCGTTACCACCATCATCTGATCTGCTATATAAGTAATAATACCAGTCTTTTCGAGCCCTCCCACAATCACAAATAAACCGATGAAAAAAAACAGTGTGGGCCATTCCACTTCTTTCAGGATCTCCTCCGGGTCTTGTTTGGTGACCATCATCAATAAAAAACCACCGCCCAATGCAACGGAAGCTAAATTAACATGATGGTGATGGTGAGTGATAAACGCAACAATAATTAACCCAAACACAACCAGGTTTTTTATGAAAAATGCCTTGTCTTTAATGGCCCGCTTTTCATCAAAAGCATGAATTTTATCTGTATTTACCGTTACCGTTATGAGTTTTTTGTGATAAATAAGCCGAAGTAACAAAAATGTAATCACTGCCACCAGCAATACGACAGGAACATTATTGATGATAAAATCCATAAAGTCCAAATGAGTTGCACCTCCAATCATAATATTTGGGGGGTCACCAATTAAAGTCGCCGTTCCGCCAATATTGGAAAAAAGTACCTCAGAAATAAGCAAAGGCAATGGATTAATTTTAATGGTATCAGCCACTGCAAAAGTAAGCGGCACAATGATTAAAACCGTGGTGACATTATCGAGAAAAGCAGATAAAACGGCCGTTACAATAGATAACACAACCAGTATTTTCCAGGGATTTCCGCCCGTTATCTTAATCCCTTTAATAGCGATGTACTCAAACAATCCTGATTTACGCATGATGGATACGGTAACCATCATGCCACACAACAAGCCAATGGTATCAAAATCAATAAACGAAATGGCTTCTTCTTGTGATAGAATATGAAAAGCAATCAATAGAAATCCACCAAACATGGCTGCAATAGCATTGGGCAGTTTTTCAGTTGTGATCAACGTGAAGGTTAAAATGAACACCACTAAAGCGATGATGACATGGAGCGTATTAATACTAGTGACTATAGCTACAAACATGGAATTACCTTTTTACTTCTGCCTTTATACTTTACTGTCTTGGCTATTTTAATCATCCAAAGACACCGATAAAATTTCAATGCGTGTCAAGAGACCTATCAGTGTTTTGCCTTCTACCACGGGCAGGATGGTCCCTTTTTGCCGGTACAGCAAATCAGCTGCATAGGACATGGATTCATCCGGTGATATGCTGGGATATTTGGCATCAATAAACTGAATGGCCAGATGATCCAATTTATTTTTCAAATGGGCAGTTATCTGATCTAAACCAGCCATAAAAGAGGTATCGTGCATCGATTTCATGTAGAGCGGAACAGCTGCATTTAAAATATCCTGTTCACTGATACAGCCCATATATTCGCCCAGCTTATTGATCACAGGCACGGCGCTCATGCGGTGCAATCGCATGGTTTTGATCACCCGGCGCAGTGTGGAGTTTTCATTTACGGAGGAAATATCCTTATGAATATAGTCTCTCACTTTCTTCATACCTATTAGTTAATGCATTACATTCAATCGGATCCTTATAATTCAATCTCTTCGATATCAATACGCACACTATTTTCGTCAATGTCATCAGTATTCTGCACCTCTTTACAGAGCTGCTCTACATTGGTTAAGCCGGCAGCGGAAGCATATCGCAAGGTATCAAGTACGGATTGTTGCTGAACATAGGCATGAATAAACCCTGCCAAATAGGAATCGCCATAGCCTAACATATTGACAATTTTCAAATCTTTAGGACGCAACACATACCCCTTTTGCCGGGAAACAGCCACTACGTTTTCAAGGCGATGGGTGAAAATGACAAATTCAGTGCGGGGACATTCCTCCAGTATTCTACGTCCCGTTTCTAAAAACTGGTTGATGCCATCCACTTCTTTACCAAAGAGCATATGATTGGAGCGCATATCCGGATTAATCAGAAAAGGTTGTGCCTGCATGAGGCGTTCGGTGTAGTTGGGAGCCGTATGAACGACCACTTTTTTCCCCAATTGGTTCGCTTTGGAAATCAGCTTTACGAATATCTCAGGTTCTACACCACGTGGTAACGAACCAGCTATCACCACCAGATCAACCCGCATTAAGAGACGCTCATAGTTTTCAAGAAAAAACTGAATCTCATCAGTGGGAATCTTTTGCCCAAAATCATTAATCTCAGTCAATGTTTCGTGCTTTTGATCCAGAATGGAAATATTGGTGCGGGTGGCGCCATGGGTAAAAATGAAGCTCGTAGTAATCCCTGCCTGCCGGATGGCATCGCACAACAGATGCCCGGTATGTTCACCGGCAAAACCCGTGGCAATCACCTCATCACCCAGCTTGGCCAACGTTTGAGCAATGTTTACCCCTTTCCCACCGGCTGCTACCATACTCATTTCACTGGATTCCAGACGATGCAGTTTATGCACCTCAAAATTATCCAAGATGAGAATTTTATCGATGGCAGGATTGAGTGTCACAGTTAAAATCATACATCCTTCATTATGATGAAACTTAACGTCATCTCAATTTAGGAAATAATGGGGGAAATCGGAAATAAAAGATCAGGCATTAAAAATGGAGCAATAGGAATAGCCATACTGGTATAAGGAACAAGTGATAGGTCATTAGGCGAATATCAACTGCAATTAGGAGTAGAAGAGCGGGGTTTAGGACAAGAAAGGGGGGCTTTAGGAATAGAGAATCAGCTTTTAGGAATTGGCCAGGGAGCTTTAGGAATGCATTGGCGGGCATGTTAAACAGAATTTAATCGTCACAACCTTTGAGAAATAAAAAAAGCCGGCGCTTTGGCCGGCTATATTCATTGTTTTAAATATTTATCTTTCTAGTAGCTAAACGTTGTTGAATTCGGCATTACACCTACAGTATGATCTTTGATTTTCTCGGCTGTATTTGAATACACATGAACTTTTCCTGGTGATGTATAATCCACAAGTTCACACAACCACAAATTATCAGACACTGGATTCACGTCAATTCCGTAAAACGTATTATCTATGAATTTAGTAGTTGGAAGCGCAGTAGCAGTGATGCTCATCGCATAAACTGCATCTGACATAAAATAAACGGTCTGTCTATTTTTACTAATAGTGATATTCTTAATGCCTGATGATGAGACCGTAGCCAATTCAAATGAAGATACAGTATTTGTTGCTAGTGATATCTTTGAAATAGCTGCTTTTGATGGATTTGCAGACCATGAAGGCTTACCTGCACAATAGACCCATATATCACCATTTGCATCCACAACCATATCCTTTGGACAATCCTTAACAGTAATTGTTTCGATAACTACATCAGTAGCCAAATCAATTACAGAAACGGTATTATCATCGTTAGACCATCCTCCACTATTAGCTACATATAGCTTTCCTTCAGATACAACCATCTTTTCTGGTCCTGCACCTACATCAATTTTTTTCGTAACTTCCATACTTGCCAAGTCAATCACATAAATTTCATTGTTTAGCTTTGCGTAGTTTCCATCAGCTCCCTTACCGTTAGAGACATATGCTTTTGTATCAGTTAACGCTATTTCGCGTGGATAAGAAAGACCAGTAATCGCTTTTACATGCTTAAAATCTGCTTTTTTTACGACTTCCACATAACCCGCGCCTGAAGCTGTTGTAACAACAATAAAAGCATGCGTGTCATTCACCGCCATTGACTGTGCATATTGGCCCAAAGACACACCACCATTTGCTGTTGCAAAATAGTTATTCGTTACAACGCCATTTTTATCAATCATGGAAACAGATCCATTGGCACTACCTTCATTCAGCACATAGAAAAAACTAATTTGTTTTTCTCCAATGCTAATATTAAAAATCCCATTCAATTTGTTCTCTCCATCAGTGACACTAAAAGTAAAATCATCACTTAATGTTTGAGAACCATCATGAATGTACTTGATCTTACTGTCAGTAAGCTCTTGCTGGGTAAAAGTCGAAATTGCAGTAGTTTCATCAACTATGCTTACCAATTTCCCAAACTTAGCACCTCTATCAATCGTGTAAGTAATTTTACCAGCTTCAGTATCAATGTCAGTAACACTCAACTCAGCAGCAGTAATCAACTTCGAGGCTCCATTGTCAAGAACTAATCCGGTATTAACAGCTAATTCAGGTAGCGCATTAAAGGTATCATCATCTGTACATGATACGAAAGCAAAACTGGCAATGGCCAGTACCATAATAAGATTGAAAATCTTTTTCATGTGTCGTAAATTATTTTAATTAATATGATATAACTATCCGTTTCATAAAAGCCCAAATTTGTAATTGCCAATGCGATTCTACTCTGACAATTATTTATTGAAAATTATATTAGCACTGAAGTAAAAAGCTCTGCCCGGCATGGGATATGCACTGATAACTTCATATGATTTGTCAAGCAGGTTCTCTATCCTGCTATTCAAACTCAGTTGAAAATGGCTGAAATCAAAACGATAAGCCAGGTGCAGATCAACCAACATAAACTCCTTTATTTCTTTCTCTTCCCACGTTTTTGTAGCAGATCGATAACTTACATTAACCCCTGTATTCCAATGATCTCTTATAAAATCCCCAGACAATTTTGCTAAGTGTCGTGGCCGATAGGCTAATGTCTTTTTAAAATCCTCACTTTCTCTATCATCATTATAAGCATCATTGTATCCATACATTAAGCCCGATTGAATAGTGCTTTTTTGGAGGGCAATGCTATGGCGAATTTCTAATTCTGCTCCCTGCGTTAACATTTTCCCTGTATTAACAGCTTCAGATAGCCCACCTACAGGCTTCCAGGCAATAGAGTTTTTATTTTTGGCTTGATACAAGTTAATATCAACCTTTAAGTCTCCGCGAAGGGTATTTTGATTATAAACTAAGCCCACTTCAACATTATGACCTTCTTCCGATAGCAAATCCACATTACCTCCTTGTTTCCAATGACGTTCATTAAATGTTGGTCGACGATAATGCGTACCAGCTTTTAACCTAAAATCCAAAATATTATCTACTAAGTGGGTTAACGAACTGAAAGCTATAATCGGTGGAGGATCACCTTTGGTATGCCAATTTTTCGCTCCTGAAATAATATACTCTCCTATTTTTGGTGCATATTTGGTAGCCAATGCCAGTATTCCTTCATGCTCTATGGCATTACTTTCATAGTTATCGGTGATACCAACTAGTTGGTTATATTTTACTGAAAGATCCAAACTCCATTGATTAGAGAGGTACCAGCGGTTATTAAATTCATTGATCCAGCGCTTGGCCGTTATCTCTGAAGTATAACCATCGGTATAAACTAAATTATCATACATATAAGCCGTCTTTAGCTCAATGCGAAAAGGCCCCTTAACCGTTTTCCAGCCAACAAAGGTTCTTAAAAATGAATCCTCCTGATTTTGTTTACTTACCGGCTCACCAAATCCCATTTTACCGGGTATATTCTTATCCTTTAAGCCAGTCCAAAATCCTATGTCTACGATATTTCCGGATAGGTTGAAGCTCAAATCGTGAATCATCCCATAGGTCTTATTTTCATTGTGAATACAGCGCTCCTCCGGTGAACCAATGTCATGAAAGTCTGTATAGGTAAAATCATTTTTCCCATAATGATAAAATGCCTGTCCGGAATAAGATAACCAGCTATTTGAATACCGACCTTGAAATCTTTGTTTAACATTGGAAAAACTGCCACTTTCCATCAAGTAGCCAATTGAAATTTGATCCCTCCAATGTGGCGTGTTGGAAAGATTTATTGCTCCGCCCAAGGTTCCGCTTCCATACAATGACCCTGAGGCACCATAAACAATTTCCACATCATCAAACGAACCCACATTTATTAATGATAAATCAGAGGAACCTGTCGTCAGCGAATTCACCGCAATACCATTCCAGTTAACTGAGGTATGAGTAGAAGAGGTCCCTCTCATGCTCACCGAAGAAAGCGCACCAAAGGCCCCATTTGAAGAGATATTAACCAGTGAAGTTTTCTGTAATAGACTGCCTAGATCCTGGTTTCCATATCTCTGAAGAGCCAGAGAATCTACTTTCATTTTCTTTTCTGGAGTCGAAAAATACTTTATTCGCGAAGCCGTCACCTCCACTTCCTTCACCCTCAACGTATCGGATAATGAAAACTGAGCCAGCATATTTACACTGCACCCCATACAAATTCCCAGAAACAGTAACTTCTTCATCCCTATTGGTTCACAAATACCTAAATAACTGCTCCTGATACCGGATGAATACACGAAAAGTATGTATTGACCATGCATTTATTCCGAATGCCACGAACAATTTTAAAACGATTGGCAGGTCTTCTGACTTATCCCGACTTTGAATCACCTTCCCGCCTGGTTATAAATGAGGCAGTGGTTTTGTGGATTCGCAGCATACTATTCCTATCTATAGGAATCAGGACTTACAGCAGCGGATACTGTTGCCGATTCTCACGGCATTCCCTTTTTCTTCATCCGATACAGAGGTGTACCATCTGAACCAATTCGGATGCAAATGTAAGGGAAAAGTTAAGATTGAGAAATTGTTTATGAAAAAAAGAGACGCATTGCTCCTCTATGCAAGAAAAGACCTAAACAAAAGCCATTAATAAATCAATACTGCCAGACTACGGCTTCACTGTTTTGAGCTAAAACAACATCAGGACTTCTATTTAAAACAATCTATGAACCAGCAATACTCTCACCGTAAGCACACCCCTGCTCAAGCTTAGAGCATACCCCTGCTCCAGCCTAGGGCAGCATCCTGCCGCTACCGGACCCCTCTCTTGCTGAAACCCGATCCCTGAAAACAACTCATACACTACTACAGGCTAATGGCAACACTCCACTTTATCCTCTTCAAACTTTGGACTGATGTAAGGAATTCCCAGGTTAAGTCCCCGTAAGATAAAAAGGATGCCCAGAATGATGATGAATACCGGAATGACATGCTTCAATTTGTACAGGAATCGGCTTTTTATCACATCGGCAAAAAAGGCCACTGCAAACATGATGGGTAGCGTGCCCAGGCCAAACAAAAACATGAAACCAACACTCTCAATGACCGAGGACGATGTGATGGCGCCCGCAACGGCGATATAGACTAATCCACAAGGCAGAAAACCGTTTAAGAAACCAATGACTGGTAGGTTACTCAGTCGCCGTTGCTGGAGGGAGTCGCCAATTTTTCGTTTTAATGTGGTATAAATTTTTCCGGATACTTTTTGAGAGGTTTTAGGCATTCGGAATACACCTGGCAAAATAACAGAAAAAATCATGAGGGCCCCGCACGCAATGGAAACCCATTGCTGCCATCCGGATAATTTAAAACCGGCCCCCACCAGACCAAATACCAACCCTAATAGCGCATAAGTAACCGCTCGCCCGAGGTTATAAAAGAGAGCCCCCAGCGCTTTCCGACCCGTACTTTTGGTGGGTAAAGGCAAGGCCAGAGCCAGGGGGCCGCACATTCCCACACAATGTAAACTGCCTACAATACCAATGATAAAACCTTCGAAAATGGTCATGACTGAGATCGCTTATTGTGAGATAAAATAGGTTTGCTTATAAAGGTAATCTGTTCCGTTGGCCTGCCATTCAACCTTGATTTCATACTTGCCCCGGGTCAACTCTTTCAATGGCAAAACCTGCTTAAACCCTTCATTTAAACTTACCGGAAAGGTCATGTCCTTGTCCTTATCCGCCGGACAATAAATGTGAATGGATCCGGTTATTTCGCTTGCCACATCAGTCACCGGCGGAAAACGCAACCACAACTCATCTTTTTCTTCAAGGGTAATGGGTGTTTGCAACGCCTGGTAATTTCTTATTTTGACCAGCTGATCTTCATACTTCAATTCTTTGGGATAATAATCCTCGGTCACCAGATCAATACGTTCCCGTGTGGTGACAAATACCAATGTTAAGATCCCGATGATGCCCAATGCTATGGCTGTTATTAGTCCGTGTCCCCAGTTGAATTTCATGGTTGTACTATTTCTGTCAGGTCTGCAGCCTGATCATTAAACTTGCTTGTTATACAATGGTAAATGCCGGTACGCAATCATTTAGCCGGCCCCACAAACGTGGTGGTGATGGTCTCTATCAACTCATCACCGGTATAGATCCCCAACTCCACTTCTGTTTTAAGGCCGGTCAAGTGTTGTTTATCTATCTTCAGCAGGAAAGCACCTTGTAAAATGGCCTGCTTCTTAAGATTCATATCAGTTCCGGCCAGCTGCATCTCCCCTTCGGGCGATAGCAAATGAATGGCTAACTGCATGTCGGTATTGGTTTTATTCACCACCTTAAAATTATAAATATTACTGTACCGACCATCCTCCAGCTTCTGATAAAGGGTTCCCTGTACTCTCAAAATGGTGGTCTCAAAATCGGAGCGCAAATTAAAGAGCACCACCAACACACCCACCAACGCCACCAATAAGAAGGTATAAGCCCGAATGCGACCGGTCCATTTAAACGTTTCACCCGACGTCACCATATTTTGTGAGGTGATACGCACCAGCCCTTTGGGTTTTCCCAACTTGGTCATCACACTGTTGCAAGCATCCATACACGAGGTACAATTGATGCACTCCAGTTGAATGCCATTGCGAATATCCAGCCCGGTGGGACACACCGATGCGCATTTCCCACAATTGATGCAATCCCCTTTACCAGCAGCTGCCCGGTCCTCCCCGCGCTTGATGGGCCCCCGTGTCTCCCCCCGTTTAAAATCATAGGTCACCATCAGGGTATTGGCATCCAGTAAGGCACCTTGCAAGCGACCATAGGGGCACACCAGTGAACATACCTGCTCGCGAAAATAAGCGAAGATGAAATAGAAGGCCCCCGAAAAACCAATCATAGCCATGAAAAGACTCAAATTCTCGGAGGGTGGACTGGTCATGTATTCCAGTACTTTTTCGATTCCCACCACATAGGCTATAAATGTATGAATGACGGTGATGGAGATGAGGATGAAAAGAATGTGCTTCACCACTTTTCGCCAGATGCGATCGAAACTGTCCTTTTGTTTGTTACGCTGACGCTGGGTGGTGCCGCCACCTTCAATCCAAAATTCAATACGCCGAAAAACCATCTCCAGAAAAATGGTTTGCGGACAGGTCCAGCCACACCAAATGCGGCCATAAACAACCGTGAAGGTCACAATGGTAATGATGATGGTGATCAATCCAATGACAAACAAGTGAAAATCCTGCGGCCAAAACACCACACCAAACAATACAAATTTCCGCTTCAGGATATTGAAGAGTAGCAAGGGCTCCTCGCCCACCTGAATAAAAGGCGCACTGAAGAAAAACGTCAATAGCACCAGGCTCACCAAGGTACGGTAATTGTAAAATGTCCCTTTGGGCTGGTTGGCATAAATCCATTTACGCCGCCCTTCTGGCGTCATGGTGACAACTCTATCGCGAAAGGACGTATTTTGTTGGTTGGTCATGAGGGTGAAAATTATTCACTCATTAATCCAGAACCATTCTTCATATTAAAAAGGAAAAAGAAGAAAGGCACAGGATATCAGAAAACGGTTCTCCTAATTACAGTAGGTATCATTCAACCTAACTCTCCGGTACATACTTCTCCCCTTGCGGTGCTTTGGGGTTAGGCGGATTGGTGCCTTGCAACGTCAAAATGTAACTGGACACCTGGTGGATCTGTACTTTCGACAGCTGATTTTTCCACGAAATCATTCCCTTTTCAATGACCCCGTTATTGATCACCGCTACTATGTCTTCAAAACTGCCCCCATGCAACCAGTATTCATCCGTCAGGTTGGGACCTACCAAACCTTGTCCTTGTGCCAGATGACATACGGCACAATTGGTGGAAAACACTTTGGCACCTTTGCTTAAGCCTTCCTCATCGGCTAGCGGTTGCGAGAAATCGATATTGACCTCGGCAATGGCAATTCCCCATTCTTCGGCATCATCTTCCTCATCAGGCAGGTATTGCGCCATCTCATTTTCATATTCGGCCTCCTGCAAATCACCATCCCCAAAAAAATGGTATCGGGCGAGGTAGAAATAGGCAAATAACAAGCTAAAGATAAAAATAAAGGTCAGCCACCAGGGTGGATTATTAGCCAACTCACGGATGCCATCAAACTCATGATGGGGTACAAATTTATCATTGGTTAACGGATCAATCTCCGGTAGATTTTTAGGCTGTAGATTATTTTCTTCCATTGGTCAGATCTGAGTAAAAGGATTTTTTAACGTATCATTTTCGATTCATGGCACCAGCTGTTCATCAGTCTGAGGGGCCTCATCATCATCGATGGGATACCGGGTAATTTCATCAATATAGCTTTTATCCAGCCGGATGACATACCAGGTAACCGCTATAAAAAAGATGAAAAAGATTAAAAAAGAAATGATGGGGTATATTTCAACCCCAGCGATCGATTCCAAATAATGTCTTACCAGTCTCATGGTTGTTTCATTTAGTCCGTTACTGTTTCATCTTCCACTACCGGCACCTCAATTTTGGTGATATCCGTGCCCAAACGCTGCAAATAGGCAATCAAGGCAATGATCTCTTTCTCCCGACTCGTTTCAATGCCGGCCTCCATCAGGCCTGTCGCAATCTTATCGGCCTGGGCTTCCAAATCGGCGCGCGCCTGCTGGTCATAACCTTCCGGATAAGGCACGCCCAGGGTTTGCATAGCCCGGATCTTACCTTCCAGATGCACCAGGTCCATTTCCTGTTCGATCAACCAGGCATACTTAGGCATGATGGAATTCTCATTCAATTGCTGCGGATCCAGCATGTGGCTGTAATGCCAGGCATCCGGTTTGTAGATTTTACCGGTCATGACCCCTTCACGGGCCAAATCGGGTCCGGTGCGCTTCGAGCCCCATTGGAAGGGATGATCGTACACAAACTCGCCCGCTTTGGAATACTCACCATAGCGCTCCGTCTCCGAGCGAAACGGCCGCACCATTTGAGAGTGGCAATTGTAACAGCCCTCACGGAGATAAATATCACGTCCAATCAGTTCCAGCGGCGTATAAGGCTTCACACTGGCGATGGTCGGCACATTGGATTTCAACAAGAATGTTGGAACCAATTCCACAAAGGTACCTATCATGACCACTGCCAGGGAGATAATCAGGAATTGAACAGGCCGCCGTTCCAGCCAGGAATGGCCGCGGTCGCCTGTTTCCCCATGAGCGGATAAGGACTCCACCACAGCCGTGGCTTCTTCATTGGCCACCATTTGACCGGCTGCCATGGTTTTCCAAAGGTTAACACTCATAAGCATGGCTCCCGAAAGATAAATCAGCCCCCCAAAGGCACGCATGTAATACATAGGGCGAATCTGGGTCACTGTTTCCAGGAAATTGGGATAAGCCAGCAAATTCTCTTCGGTAAATTCTTTCCACATCAAACTCTGGGTAAATCCGGCCCAATACATGGGGATGGCATAAAAGAGAATCCCCAGCGTGCCAATCCAAAAATGCGCATTGGCCAGTTTCTCTGAATACAATTTACGGTTGAATAGTTTAGGCACTAACCAGTACAAAACACCAAAGGTGAGAAAACCGTTCCAACCCAGTGTCCCCACGTGAACGTGCGCCACGGTCCAGTCGGTATAGTGACTGATGGCATTGACATTTTTCAGAGCCAACATGGGGCCTTCGAAAGTGGCCATCCCGTAGGCCGTGACGGCCACCACCAGAAATTTCAGGGTGGCACTGTCGCGCACTTTATCCCAGGCCCCGCGTAGGGTTAACAAACCATTCAACATCCCTCCCCAGGAGGGGGCAATGAGCATGATGGAGAACACGGTTCCTAAGGATTGCGCCCAATCGGGCAAAGCCGTATATAATAAATGGTGCGGGCCGGCCCAAATGTAGATGAACAGAAACGACCAAAAATGAACGATGGATAAGCGGTAGGAATACACCGGACGGTTGGCCGCTTTGGGAATGTAATAATACATCAAACCCAAATAAGGTGTGGTCAGGAAGAAAGCCACCGCATTGTGCCCATACCACCATTGCACCAATGCATCCTGAACACCGGCATACCACGAATAACTTTTCATGAACGAAACCGGTAACTCCATGGAGTTCACCACATGCAATAGCGTCACCGTAATAAAGGTGGCAATGTAGAACCAGATGGCTACATACAGGTGTTTCACCCGGCGTTTCACGATGGTACCGAACATGTTCACTCCAAAGGTCAGCCATATCACCGCAATTAAGATATCAATGGGCCATTCCAGTTCGGCATATTCTTTACCGGTGGTAAAACCAAGTGCCAGCGTAATAACGGCTAGTACAATGATGAGTTGCCAGCCCCAGAAATGGATCCGGCTCAAAAGATCACTGAACATTCGGGCTTTAAGCAGGCGTTGCAAAGAATAATACACCCCCATAAAAATACCATTGCCCACAAAGGCAAAAATAGCCCCGTTGGTATGGATGGGCCGCACCCGGCCAAAGGTGGTATACTGCATCTCAAAATTAAAAACCGGCATGGCCATTTGCAAAGCCGCCAATACACCTACCAACATGGCGATGAGTCCCCAGATGATGGTGGCATAAGTAAAGTATTTGACAATTTTATTGTCGTAATAAAACGTCTCTTGCTTCATTGGATTGTGTAGATTTGGGATTAGACTTTTCTTTCTGATTTTTGGAGGGGTATTCATCATCAAATAAGATGCGAACGGAAGGACTGTAATCATCTTCGTACTGGCCTGAGCGCACCGCCCAGATAAAAGCAAATAGAAAGACCAACGCCACAAGGAGGCTGATAACGACCAATACGAAGATTATTTCCATGCGATAAAGGTTTTTGGCAACACGTGGAAGTCTGTACTATCTCCCATCAAAACAAATATATAAACAATTTCGGATTTTGAGGTCTGATACACCCATTTACCACCATTATTTCTTGCCTATAATGACAAATTGACGATAAGGATTGTTTTGCAGGATAATAAATTGACGCTTCTTTTTAGGCGGATTATGGTGATTCCAGGGTCTGTAAATCAATTCCAACGCCAATTATCTAAAATATTAGAGCCCGACGAGTGGTTTACAACAGCATCGTCAAATAACAAGCCGCCGAAGGAGCTGAAGACAATTGTTTGATCGAAAAACCGGGCACCCTGCGGAGTGAAAACAAAAGCCCTCTCTAACATCTGAATGCTGGATAGAGAGACAACAATAGCATTCTCTATGCACAGTTCACCGGAACGGGTGAAAACGGCAGCATTCTTAAATCCCGGAACACCGGACAGAGTGAAAACAGTTGCATTCTGTCTAATCCCTTTGCCGGACGGACTGAAAACAATAGCATTCTCTATGCACAGTTCACCGGAACGGGTGAAAACGGCAGCACTCATAAATCCCGGAACACCGGACAGAGTGAAAACAGTTGCATTCTGTCTAATCCCTTTGCCGGACGGAGTAAAAACAATAGCTTTCTCTAGAAACAGCTCTCCGGGACAGGTAAAAACGGCAGCACTCATAAATCCCGGAACACCGGACAGAGTGAAAACAGTTGCATTCTGTCTAATCCGATTGCCGGACGGAGTAAAAACAATAGCTTTCTCTAAAATCAAAATACCGGACGGAGTGAGAACTCCCCCTACAGCAATCCCTGACGCTTGGCTGCTCCCATCACCATCAAACTGGTAAACACCACCACCGAGGCACTGCTCAGCGGCATCAGGATGGCTGCAAACAGAGGACTCAATTGCCCTGTCACCGCAAAATACAAGCCCACAACATTATAGAGGAAGGAAATCCCAATGGCTGCATACACGACGCGCAAAGCCGATTTGGCAAAACGCATGAAGAGTGGCAGTTTCACCAGGGCATCGGCACTGATGATGGCATCACTGGACGGGCTGAATTGATACACATCATCGGCCACAGCAATACCTATTTTGGCTTCTTTGAGGGCACCCACATCATTGAGGCCATCACCCACCATCATCACTTGCTGGTGCTGCCGATTCAGTTCCTGGATGTACGCCAGCTTATCTTTGGGCGACTGGTAAAAGCGCAGGTGCGTTTCGTTGGTGATGATGGCCTTCAAAACATCCTTTTCGGCATCGTTATCGCCCGACAGGAGATGCACATCACCCGCTGCCTGAATCAATCGAAGCAGCTGTTGCCAGTTGGGCCGGTAAAAATTACGGATGGTGAAGTAGCCCTGGTACTCAGCATTGAGGCTCACATGCACGCGGGCCGCTTCCTGTGCACCTACATCCGTCAGGCCCACAAAGGCAGCCGATCCCATTTTCACGTGCTGATTCATAATAATACCTTCTACCCCCAATCCTTCCTGCTCCTTGAAATCAAACACCTCCATTTCGTCATACTTCGCCAGGTGACTGTAGAGGGCACGACTCAGTGGATGCCGCGACTGGTGGGCCAATGACTTTATCAACGAGTAGTTGTAGTGATCCTGAGGATGGCCCTCAAACTGCACATCAAACAGATCGGGATCTGTTAAAGTACCCGTTTTATCAAAAACCACGGTGGTGATTTTCGAAAGGGCTTCGATCACCGAGGAGAGTTTCAGGTAGAAATGGTTTTTACCCATGATGCGGGCCGCATGACCAAAGGCGAAAGGTACCGATAAAGCCAAAGCGCACGGACAGGCAATAATCAACACCGAGGTAAATGCCAGGATGGCTTTGGAGGGATCCTGCCACAGCCAGAAAAGGGCGGTCATTAAACTGATAAGAAGGATAACAATGGTGAAATACTTACTCACCACATTGAGGGTATGGGAAATCATGGACTCCTCGCCTTCTTCCTTTTTCTTTTCTTTCCACAAACCCGCCAGATAACCCGTTTCCACCTCTTTCTCCACCTGCAGGAGGATGGCACTGCCCATCACCCGCCCGCCGGCATAAACAAGTTCCTCTTTTTGCTTACGCACGGGTACCGACTCGCCGGTGATGAAACTGTAATCGATCGACGCGCTCAACGACTGCAATTTGGCATCGGCAGGAATGATTTCCCCATTGCGCACCGAGATGCGATCGCCCTTTTTCAGTTGGTGAATGGGTACGATCACCTCGGTATTATTTTCAATCCGGGTAATGCCCAAGGGGAAATAGGCACTGTAATCGTTATCAAAACTGAGGGCTTCGTAAGTCTTGGCCTGGTACCATTTACCTATCAATAAAAAGAAAACCAACCCCGTGAGTGAGTCAAAATAACCGGGTCCGATGCTCGTGACCAACTCGTACACACTTCGTAGAAAAATAGCCAGGATACCCACTGCGATGGGCAGGTCGATGGAGATGATGCGCTTGCGTAAGTTCTTCCAGGCGGTGATGAAATAGTCGTTTCCCGAATAGACCATCACCGGAATGCACAAAAACAGACTGATCCATTTAAAGGTACCGATGAGCTCCGGATGGAGTGCCACATCAGGCGACAGATAATCGGGAAAACTCAACAACATCACATTGCCAAACACAAAACCGGCCACGCCCAGCTTCGTAATCAGCTTGCGACTTTGTTGGGTAGTCTTTTCGGCCTGCTCCTTTTGAATGTGTGGTTTATAGTTAATGGAGGATAACAAGGTCATCAACGCACTGAGCTTTAGTTGTGACTCGTCAAAGGTAATGGCTGCTTCGCGCCGGTTGAAATTCACGGTGGAATGCAACACGCCCGGGTGCAGCCGGTGCAGGTTTTCAATCAGCCAGATGCAGGAACTGCAGTGAATCGATGGCAAATACAAGCGAACACGGGCCATGTGGCCATCCCGAAAATCCAGCACCGATTGTTTAATCTCCTCCTGATCGAGGTAATCGTAATATTCAGGATTCACCGCTTTCTTGCGGATGCCCGGACTGGCGTTAATGTCGTAATAGGTATCCATCTTATTCTCCTTCAAGATGTCGTACACCATCACGCAGCCCTCGCAACAAAAGTCTTTATCGTCGTGACGCACCCAGGAGCCGGAAGGGCTGCCACAATGAAAGCAGGTCTTGGCCATTTACAGATCAGTTTTACCCAAATATAGGAAATGTGTAAAGATTATTATCAGTACAACAAGGAAACGGTAAAAATGATTTGGAATAGTTAATAGACAAAGATCAAATGAACTCTATCAAAAGTGTATTTAAATATTTAATGTATCAGGATTCATCAGATTTCCACGAAAGCTAACAATCTCAACATATTTTCCTGTAAATCGATAATAAATAGTTGTTTGAGCACTAACCACGCACCTTCTTAATTTTTTCGCTTTATCAGCATATGGGAATAATTGGGGATTAGCTGCAATTAGGTCAATCATCTCCTCAAAATAGTTATCAACTTCAACAGCTTTTTTAATACTAAACTTGGAAATAATATACTCCAATATCTGATCATACTCCTGATAGGATCGTTGTGAATAGCGCACAGGATAGACCACCGCTAAAGCTTAATTTTTTGGCCAATTCGTTTTCTCACTTGTGATCTGGTTAAATAATCACCGTTATCCAATTGGTCCAATCCCTCTCGAATAGCTTCCTGGTCATTTTGGGACAAAGAGCTGGTTCTTCTAACAAACTCCTCTTGTATCTTTTCCATTTGCTCCAACACACTTTCTTCCTGTACCGTTGAAAGCCAATTTATGAGCTTCATTTTACGGATTTCCATTTTCATCTCCTGACTATTGAAATATTCTTAATTTCACTATGCAAAGATAATCAATAATTAAGGGATTGTGTTACGAAAATTAAATTGTATAACACAAAACTCCCCCATCCGGCCAAAGCCAAATGAGGGAGTCGTATTTTAATCCTATCTTGAAACAGTGTTTCTTTGTCGCTTAAAAAATATACAAATGCTCTTCGTTAGTGATTTTCTCACAGTAGTGACATTTCAATGAAATAGGCTCTTCCTGTACCAGGGAAAAACGGGTGATCATTGCCTCATTATTGGTGATACACTTCGGGTTGAAACACTTGGCAATCCCCACAATGTTTTCAGGAACCTCTACGGTTTTCTTCTCCACCACTTCATACTCGCGGATGATATTCAATTTGGCATGCGGTGCCACCAACGAAATCTTATTGATCTCATCATTTTCAAAGAACTTATCAGCCACTTTAATGATGGCTTTGTGTCCTTGCTGATGACTTTCCAGGTTGGTACCAAACGTGATTTGATTTTTAATTTTATCCAATCCCAAAATGGAAATCACTTTGAACAAGTGCGTGGCCGGAATGTGATCGATTACCGTACCATCTTTTATAGCGCTTACTTTTAATTCTTTATTCTTAACCATGATTGTTACTTTTCGCAATTATTACTTCAATCCTAAAATAGAAGCCATGATGGCCATCCGTGCATACACTCCGTTTTCAGCCTGCTCAAAATAATAGGCTTTAGGATTGTCATCCACATCGGTATGAATCTCGTTCACACGTGGCAGTGGATGCAAAATACGCAGGTTGTCTTTGGTATTGTCCAACATGGCATTGCGCAATACATAGACATTCTTTACTTTCTCATACTCGATAGGATCTGAGAAGCGCTCTTTTTGTACGCGTGTCATGTATAGGATATCAGCTGCTTCGATGATATCGGTAAATTCTTTGTGTTCGTAATACTTAATACCTTTCGAATCCAGGAACAACTTATACTCATCCGGCATTTTTAATGAATCGGGAGCAATGAAGTTAAAGGTGGGATTGAATTGCGACATGGCCATCAACAAGGAGTGCACGGTACGGCCATACTTCAGGTCACCTACCAAAAAGATGTTCAAATTATCCAGGGTACCTTGCGTTTTATAGATCGAATATAGATCCAATAAGGTCTGTGTAGGGTGCTGATTAGCGCCATCACCTGCATTAATTACAGGTACATCCGACTGTTCAGAGGCATAACGCGCAGATCCTTCCAGCGGGTGACGCATGATTACCAAATCACTATAGTTACTCACCATTTTAATCGTGTCTTTCAACGACTCGCCTTTGGTGGTTGAGGACGATGAGGAATCAGTGAAACCAATGATGCCACCACCCAGACGGTTAATGGCTGTTTCGAAGCTCAGACGGGTACGCGTTGAGGGTTCAAAAAACAAACTTGAAACCACTTTTCCGTCCAATAACTTTTGGTTGGGATTGGCTTCGAATTCAGCTGCTAACTCCACGATGCGCAGGATTTCTTCTTTTGAGAAATCGGTGATGGATACTAAACTTTTGTTCTTCATTTGTTCAATAATTTACCTTGAAATGGGACATAACCGGGCCGGTCAACCAGGTTAACCCATATTTATTTGGTTCGGATTTTAATTTCGGATACAGCCAGGGGGATGCAAACAGCTCCCCATAATAGACAAAAAAAAGACCTGATAGAAAAACCAGGTCTTTGAAAAAATATCTTAAAAAAAAATTGAAATCAACGATTGATGAATCGGAATGAAATGAACGAAAACAATTATCCTGACGTCCGTGATCCGGATGATTGATAAGCGTGGTTCGCATTCGATATTTGCCCAATTGCAGTTTCATTCCGGAGTTCAAAGATAAGTAAATTTACCATTAAAAAACAATTATCTTTTTTCGATCTTTTGAATTCCATCAGGGATTTAAAATTCACAACAAACAACATATCCGCACCTTACAGCACATTATCCGTAGCGAAAAATGGTTCGTTTTTAACAGTTATTAAGAAGCATGAAGAGCCTATGAGTCGTGCTTTAATGGTTTCGAAGCTTTTTTCTCTTTTGAAAAAGATGAATCCATTTCCAGCATATCATGAGAGAGATCTCTTTTTTCCTCCATGTATTTCAACTTATTTCAATAATCATCCCATCATACCCTAACTCTACATTGGGTGGCAATAGCTTATTCACCTCAACATGCAAGCCCAACTGATGACTGATGTGAGTAATAACCGCACGCCGGGGTTGCAATTGCGCAATCACGTCCAATGCTTCGGGCAAGGAATAATGCGACAAATGTACTTCATACCGAAGGCCATTAATAATGAGCACCTCCAGATTTTGAAGTTTAACCATCTCTTCATCCGGGATGCGGTTGGCATCGGTCACGTATCCAAAATTGCCAATACGAAATCCCAATACAGGTAGCTTATGATGAAACACACGAACCGGCATGATTTCCAGGCCATCCAGATGAATGGTTCGGTTGGAAATTTCATTCAATGAAAAATCCGGCACGCCCGGATATTTAAAGGTTTCAAAGGCATAGGCAAATTCCCGTTGCACAGATTTAAGGACACGTTGCTCACCAAAAATCTGAATGGGCTGCTTCGTATTCCAGTTAAAAGCGCGCACATCATCCAATCCGGCCGTGTGATCACGATGTTCGTGGGTGAGGAATATGCCATCCAGCCGCTTGACTTTATTCACTAACATTTGCATCCGGAAATCAGGCCCGGCATCAATGGCCCAAACCTGCCCATTGGTTTCCAGCAAGGCAGCAGTGCGCATGCGCCGATCCCGTTCATCGGTGGATTGACACACGGGGCAATCACAAGCAATGACAGGGACACCCAAAGAGGTGCCGGTTCCTAATAATGTGACTTTCAAAATTACTTGCGTTTTGCTTTAAGCTCCATTCGAATGGATAGAAATAATAAATACAATAACACAAAGATAGCTAATCCGGCCGTAGGGATGGCAGCTTTTTGACCGAATAAAGTAAGTGCAGTCACCACGGCAAAACCTGAACTCTTAATGGTTAGCAACAAATTTTGAGACATGAGCTTGACCTTATCCTTCACGAATACGCCGGCAATCTTTTCAAATAAAAGACCGACCACGAAATGGGTGATAAATAAAATGAGTGCAATCTTCAAAAGAATAAGAGGTTCACTGAAAAACACATGGCGGTTCAGGCCAACAGCAATGAAAATTAACAGTGCAAATCCCCAGTCCACAATCTTGCCTCGTACTATATTTACTGTTTTAACCAATGGCGGCTTCAATAATACGCGAGACACCAGCAAAGGAATCACAATGGTTTTGACCATTAAAACAAATAAGTCAGTTGACGAAACGCCATTGTTTCCGGTGATCCACCCCACTGCAAAAGGCGTAATAAACACTGTGCACATAAAGGCCCCAAACACCCCTTTAATGGAATATTCCACATCCCCTTTCAAAATGGAAGAGAATGGTATGATAGCCACTCCCGGAGGTGTGGTGGCAATGACAACAAAGCCATAAAACAATACCTCATCGGCGATGAGCCATTTGGCTAATCCAATCATGACAATGGCATAGATCACATAATTAAGTAAGGCTCCCATCATCATGGGTTTCACTAATACCCGCGGTGGATAGAGGCTGGACGTACGGATATTGGTCATTGAAAAAGTCATGACAATAGCCAATATCCAGGTGGTATAATCTTTTATAAAATGTGCAAAATCCCCAAGGGAAAGGCCAAGAACCACGGCCAAAATTAAGATGAAGTTTCTATTTCGTACAAAAGCTATGATGTGTCGCATAAATGATGGGTTATATCCGAGTATTAATCGATGAAAGCACAAACTTACAAATTTTATTTAGAATGCATATAAATTAGAAGCCTTAGCCCTGTTAAATTTTTGTGAAGAAGCCATCTATTTTTCTAACTTTGCCGGGCAAAAGATAGGGAAATAAGGAAATGCGCAGAGACATCTGAATTTTATCCCGAAATAACCTTAATCGTAAAAACACAATACCAGACATATGAAAGGTCAGTTATATCTTATTCCAAATACACTGGGCGAAAGTCCCATTGAACGCAATCTACCCAAAGAAGTAGTCGATACCATTGAGTCACTGACCTATTTTATTGTGGAAGATATTCGTACGGCACGGCGCTTCCTGAAGCGTGTCAACAAAGCCATCGACATTGATAAACTGACGTTTTTTGTACTTGATAAACACACCAATCCCAATGACATTCCTTCCTATTTAAAACCTGCAGACCAAGGTCATCACATTGGATTGTTATCGGAAGCCGGTGTTCCTGCTGTAGCCGATCCGGGTGCCGACATTGTAAAACTGGCCCATGAACGAAAAATACGGGTGATTCCCATGGTTGGCCCCTCCTCCATCCTCCTATCAGTGATGGCATCAGGCTTGAATGGACAAAGCTTTGCCTTCAATGGTTATTTACCTGTTCAGAAAGGGGATGCGGTGAAAACGATCAAGTTACTGGAAGAACGCTCCATTCGCGAAAAGCAAACCCAATTGTTTATTGAAACGCCCTACCGCAACCAAAAAATGCTGGAAAGTCTGCTTACAACCTGCCGACCCCAGACCCGGCTCTGCATTGCTTGTGACATCACCCTGGAAACAGAATACATCATCACTAAAACGGTGGCCCAATGGAAAAGCGGGAAGCTGCCTGACATCCAAAAGCGACCTGCCATTTTCCTGATACTTGGATAAGTATTAATGGTAAGTTTTTAATGATTAATCATTAACGACCTATTAATAAATAACACTCAGAAAGAAGGCCACTTCCACATTTGGAAGCAGCCTTCTTTTTCTAATAAATCCATCACCAGGGCACCTCAACGGATTGCATTCAGCAACTCTTGCCCCAACTGGATATTATCGAATTACCACATTTGCTATCAGTAAGTTATCACCCTGCTTCACCACCACAATGTAAGTGCCTTTGGCCAGATGTTTTACATTTACTGATTGTTGGTATTCACCTTGCGGTTTATTGATCGTATTTCGATACACATTTACACCGGCTATACTGACAATGGTAATATCTACATTTCCTTCCGCACCACTCAGGTTCAGATAGAATTCCCCTTTATTAGGATTTGGATAAATACGCAGGTCAGCGGCTGTTGGTATTGGCACTCCCCTATCGCGGGTACGGGCAATGTTTACTGTATAATCTTCCACCTCACCGTAACTAAAGGCTTCACATGAGGTTGGTGCTGCATTGTATTTCATGGAGACACGCATGCGTGTGCTGCCGGAAGCTGAAGCAGGTATGGAGATAGATCCGGCTACAGCAGCCGTTCCACTGCCGGAATAGAGCTCTTCCCCGGCATCGGTAAAATTACCATTGCCATTCAAATCAATCCATATTTTCCAATACTCGGTGTAAGTACTTGACGCAAATCCGGGCGTCAGCGTGACGCTGTAATTATTCCCGGCCTGTAAGTCCACCTGATCACCCGTAAAGTCGGTATATCCGGCAGCGGCAGAGGTTTTTGTAAAGGATCCCACCGTCACACCCGAAATCCACTCATATGATGAATTGTTCCCTTTGCTGCTGCAATAGGTGATGGTCTGGGCTCCAAAATTCACTGTATAATCTTCCGTCTCACCATAATCATAGGTTTCACATGAATTCAGCGGTGCTGCATTGTACTTCATCACCACGCGCATGCGGGTGGATCCCGAAGCTGACGCAGGAATGGGAATGGTACCCGTCACGGCAGCTTTACCATTGGCACTGAACACCTCTTCACCAGCATCGGCAAAATCTTTATCGCCATTAAAGTCAATGAACACTTTCCAATACTCAGTATAGGCAGTAGACTTAAATCCAGGCGTTAACTCTACACTTACCGAACCACCAATGGGCATATTCACTGTTTCACCGGTAAAATCGGTGTAACCAGCCCCCGTTGAAGTGTGGACATAAGAGCCAAACTTAACACTTGCCACCCATTCATCGGTTGCATTATTGCTTGTTGATGTGCAATAGGCTGTTGAGCCACCACCACTTGTTGTGAAATTGGCAACAGCTGAAAAAGCAGAAGCACCGGCAGAGCAATTCGTTTTAACTTTGAAGTCATAGGCAGTGCCGGCAGTCAGGCCCGATAAGGACTTGGAAGTACCAGTTTGGGTCACTTCGGTCCATGCAGTAGCTGCGGAAGTTTTATAGGCCAATACATAGGACTGAGCACCGGTTACGGCTCCCCAGTTTACGGTAGCGGATGTATTGGCTATGGCTGATGATTGCAAATTAGCAGGTACGCCACAGCTTGGTGTACCCCCACCCGGGCTATTGGGATGACCCGGCGTGCGTGTCTGCACCGAAGGATCCCCAAAAACGGTCCAGGTATCAGCCATTTTTTCACCGTCGGTATTATAGGCATCAATCATCTTAAACATCCCATTGACAAACATGCCTCCATAGGTTTTAAAGGAGTTGGCCACTAACAGATCGTTCATCTCATCCTGAGCTCGCATGGGTGAGGCCCAGGACTGGTTGATGGTGGATCCGCAAAATACCAAAGCACCGGATGGCGAACCATTATGAGTCGCGCGTATCCATGACTCAGCATAACAGGTTTTGGTTTTAAAATTACCTACCACACAAGCCACTGAAATAATAAATGGATATTTATTGGTATTGGTCAAAGCATCCACATTGGTGGTGCTGAAACTTGGAGCCGCCCAACTGTAGTCACTTCCATGTCCCACATAATTGATCAGTCCGGTTCCATTATTAATCAGAGTGCTCAATTGTGCAGTACTCCCTCCGTTTTGATAGCACTTGGTAATGGTATAGCCATAGCCATTTAAGTCAGCCTGGATATTATTCATGTGTTGCTCATCACTTTCATCCATGTCGCCACCCCCGCCGGCGCCTTCATTGGATGCAATGCCCACACCTTTGGCAATGATGGCATCGCTGGCAGCCATATCGCGCTCGTAATACAGCGTCCGATTGACCATGGTTGTCACCTGGGTGGCATTTTCGGCAGAAAAACGACCGACAAAAATATCCAGGTAATGGTCACTTCCAACGATGTATCCATAATTGTTATCGGAATCCCCACCTGTGGTTGATGAAGTAGGCACCTGGGCATTATCCCCTACCAGCAACAAATAGGTTAAGCCGTTGGAATTGTAATAATTGGCCACATAGGTTTTCAACGCAGAGGCACTTCCAATGGTCGAGTAATTCACCATCTGCACCTGAAAACCAATGGAGGTCTTATAGTCCACAAAGGGTTGCATCTGACTGGCAAAGGCATCGTGACAGATGATCAGCATTTTGCCACCGGTCTCCTGGATCGGCGTGTATTTTAGCGATGCATAGTTCAGGAAATGATTCCCATACACATTATGAAAAAGTGGATCAATTTGCTGTGTCGACTTTAATGCCGGCAATGGATTGGCTCCCTCTTCAGCTAACGCTGTCACCTTAACAGTGATACTGGTATACACCTTCATTGTTTTGGTAACCGGGTTGTACTGGTATGGATACAAACTAATGGCCTGGCCCCTTAAATCACGGATGTTATAAGCTTCATCCAAATCAGCTAACTTACCCGGATAAAAGGCATCCTTTTGATACACATCCCCATATTCATAAGAAACCTCATCTGGATTCACCGCCCGCGTTAAAACACCCTTTGAAGGCGCTACATAAATATCCGTCAATTCAATGAAATCAGCAGATACCACTTCTATTTGGGTGGCTGCTGAGGGATCAATAATGATGGATTGAGTTGCTTTGTCTAAATCCGGCGCTCCTTTTTCGAGCAACCGGGCCCCTTTTTTAATTCGAAATATCAATTCACTACCCTGCGGTGTTTGAATCTCATTGGTGCCATACTCCGAGAGATCAAACTGTATCACTTGTTCCTGATCGGTAGCGGAAACCATGTGGAATGCTGGCCCATCGGATTTGGTGGTACCAATCTGGTGCCATTTAACCTGCGCACTAATGGATACGCTTAGCAAACATGCCATGAAGAGTAAAAGTACTTTATTCATATCGCACAGTTTTTGTGTAAAGTTTAGTTAATAAATAGCTTAGGGATAACGAAACCAAGTATCATTGACACATGGCCCATCCCGGTATAGGTGTCTGAAACCCATACTAATCAAATGCTAAAACCATTCAAATAAATGTTACCCCGATCGATCATTTTTGCAGTGAAACCTGTAGAAAAGAAAAATTTACCAGTAGTACCGAATGCCCGGAAGGTACTAGAAGGTGGTAGTTAATCAACAATTCTACTTAAATTTCACTGATGGAAAACCGGTGAAAAGATACATCACTTAGTGAGTGGAGATAGCGGAGATTTCACCATATTTAGCTAGTGAATTCTTCCGCATCGTCATGAAGCAGGTCCTATCACAGACAGAGCAAGGCTTTGAAAAATAACAAGGCAGTAAAATATGTTGCTTAACAGCTTTTGGAAGTCCTTTATGATTAGCGCTTAAGCACTTCGTGATTGAAAAAGAATAATCCTGAAAGGATTGAACATGAATAGCCCCACCTTTACCTATGATAGAGCCCTGAAAATTGAAAAATCACCAGCCCGTCACAAGCAATTTTTAAATTCATACTCAAAATTAGGTGTAAAAATCCCTTTCGCCATCTTGTTCTTAATTTCCTCAAAGGACCAAAAACGCAACTCCTCCACTTCACCATCTGCCTTGCGAAAAGGCCCCTTATGATTTGTTTTAAAAACAAAGACCAGCTCCCGCTCCACGTCACTCTCCCAGACATACCGTTTCACAAACTGCGCATTGAACTGCTTCAATCCGATCTCTTCCGAAGTTTCCCGTTGCAAGGCCTGCTCAATGGTTTCACCGGCATCCACATGACCACCTACTGCTGTATCCCACTTACCGGGCTGAATTTGCTTGTGCTGGGGCCTTTTTTGCAATAAAATGCCTTCTTGTGAAACCACATGCAAATGCACCACCGGATGCAATAATTTAGAGCCATTGTGCACCACACTGCGCGGTGCGGTTCCTTTCGACTGGCCCTTTTCATCTACTAAAGGCACCCACTCTTCCTGTTGGAAACGTTGATTTTGGCACTTCTTCTGCCACCATTCCAGGGCCATGTACACGCCCATCAGAACAAACAGTCCCGGCCCGCTTAAGAAGGCCCAAATGGCCTTGGGGCCCACAAAAGCCGATAAAATGGACAAAAAGGAATAGCCCAATAATAACCAAAAAACACGTTTCATGGTTTGTTGCATCATCCAGGTTTGATAGGGATTCATCTCCACCCCTTTCATGTAACGCTGCGACATCTGCAACAAGAGATTATGCCGGGAGAAAGCCGAAAAACCAATCATCCCGGTCATCAATAAACTGATAACACCCGGCTTGAGCTTAAAGAAAATGTCATTATCCAGTAACAGGGAAACACCACCCAATGCCAGTAACAGTCCCACATCAAAAATAACAAAGCGATCTACCCGCCGGTGGCGGATAAAACCAATTCCCAGTTCGATGACACCGATACCAATGGCCACAATCAATCCATACCAGGTGCCCCAAATTTCATCGACTATAATAAAAACCAGGATGGGCAGAAAGCCGGGTAATAAACGCTTGATTAAGTCCAGTTTGTTCATGATGCATGGGAATTTAGTGGGGGCAAAAATAGGCAAAATAATAAGTAGTATTAGTTGTATCTGCTCCATAAAGGATTTTCAACCACTTTAAGAGGAAGGACTGCATATGCTTTCGGTACTTGGTAAAACCGGAAGTGATAAATCATCAAAAAATAGGGCGCTATCACAATTAGAGGTTGGCAATATTTCAAAATACTAAAATTCAACCCTTCCTGGTTGTGATGAATTGTATCAGCAATTCTTGGGTTCCACCCAGGATTATTAATAGCCCAGGTGATTTAAAAATCAGCGAAGCTAAACCCGTGGTATAGACAATAAATACATCACAACCCGGAAGGGGTTGAATACACCAACCTTTAACTATGAAAGAGTCAACAATATTTCACTTTTTTTTATTGACCGGTCTGGCTAAAGAACCTTATGTGCTTCCCCAATGGACTTCCAGTGGCCTACAGGTCCTTCTGTGAAGGCCCAAGGGCCTCCCAGCCGGCTACATTGGCATTTGGTGCGACACAGATCCTCGTCCAGCGGAGCAGAAGGCCATTCTCAAAGTCAACAAGCCTTATCCACCTGAATAGACACACTTAGTGTGCCACACAAAATGTCTTTCTACTGGAGTAGAAACGCATTTTGTGTATCACCAAACGGGTAAAAACACCCACCCAAGCGCCCATAAAAAATGCACCAACCTCTGCCTTGCAGACAGAAATTAGTGCATTCAGCATACTAGGGAGAAGTATCTATTTTTGAGGTAAAAGTACGGAAGTAAACAGGTAATAGGCTCTACCCTCCTTCGTTCTCTTACTTTTTATTTCTCGTAAACATACCAATAGGCGGCACCCACAAATAAAGCACCTCCAACGATGTTACCCAAGGTCACCGGAATCAGATTATCCACGATAAATGAGGCCCAGGTCACATCGGCGCCATAAAAAATGGCTGTGGGGATGAAAAACATATTGGCTACGGAGTGTTCAAATCCCATGGCTACAAAGGCCATGATTGGAAACCAGATGCCAATAATCTTACCGGAAATATCTTTGGCGCCATAGGCCAACCACATGGCCAGTGCCACCATCCAGTTACAGGCAATCCCCTTAAGGAATGCTTTGTAAAACACACCGGAGGTTTTGTACTCACCAATGGCCTTCACACTGCTTAGCCACGGATCTTTGGCAAATAAATCGGTGCAATACGCAAACAGGAGCGCGACAATAATGGAACCAACGAAATTTCCGAAATAAACGACGCCCCAGTTTTTTAAGATGGTTCCTAGACGCGTTTTGCGTGACAGCAAACCAGGGATGAAATAAGCCGTGTTACCGGTAAACAGGTCTGCCCCGGCAATGGCACATAAAATGAGCCCCAAGGGGAAAACGGATCCAAACAATAACTTCTGAAGGCCCGGGTTTTCAGCGGCCAGTCCGGGTAATCCACCACCGACTACAACGGCCAATAATCCCCCCATGGCAATGTATCCCCCCGCCAAAATGGCCATTACTAATGTTTTTGGTACAGACGTAAAGGCCTTTCCCTGGGCTACTTTATTGACCTGACCAACAATTTCTTTTGATGTATAATAGTTCATCCGATTAACGCTTAATAAAATTAGTTAACAACCACCTCTTTGAAATACCCGGATAGAATTTCATAGGCTTCATCCAATTGCTCGGGCGTATTCACAGCATTACCCTTCAGTTGATACGTCAACCCCAGGTGCTCATACTTGTGAGCGCCCAATTCATGATAGGGCTGTATCTCCAGCTTTTCGATGTTTTCATAACCCGAAAAATGATTCCCCAGGTCATGCAACGCTTCCTTTTGATCAGAATAACCCGGCACCAGCACATAACGCAACCAAACCGGCATATCTATCTCCCGCAGATAAGCGGCCATTTCCAGGGTACGTTCATTGCCTTGCCCGGCAATCTTGCGGTGCCAATCGGGATGCATATGTTTGATGTCTAAAAGTACGATGTCCACAAACTCCAAAGCTTCTTTCACATCGTCGTTTAAGAGGCTTCCATTGGTATCGATGCAGATGTGAAAGCCTTGCTCTTTCAGCGTTCTTAATATTGGAATCAACATTTTGGCTTGTACCAAAGGTTCACCACCCGAGAAGGTAACCCCTCCCTTTTTGCCAAAAAAAGCGCGCTGATTTTCGGCCATCTTCAAGATCTCCTCAGCCGATGTCGCCTTGCCACCTTTCATTTCAATGGTATCTGCATTGGCACAATAGAGACACTTAAAATTACAACCCTGCAAAAAATAAACGAGGCGGATGCCTGGCCCATCATAGGTACCCAACGACTCAACTGAATGTACTCTGATCATGCTCTCTAGTTTAATAGTAAAACAGGCAGAAGGCAGTAGTTTCGATAACTTCTGTCTTCTGCCTTTAAACTTATCACTTATATCTTCTGCTTACATGCGATCGAAGAAACTACGTGAAATCACTTCCATCTGCTGCTCACGCGTTAAACGCACAAAATTCACTGCATAACCTGATACACGAATGGTCAATTGTGGGTATTCACCTGGATTCTCCATGGCATCTTCCAGCAATTCACGATTCAATACATTCACGTTCAAGTGATGCGCTTGCTTTGAGAAATACGCATCCATCATGGTCACCAAATTCTCCTGACGGATTTCAGCGGAGGCACCCAATGATTTCGGGATGATGGAGAAGGTATTGGAAATACCGTCCAATGCATTTTTGTAATCCAGCTTAGCTACCGAGTTCAACGAAGCAATCGCGCCGTTTTTGTCACGTCCATGCATGGGGTTGGCTCCTGGGGCGAAAGGAATACCTTGTGCACGTCCATCAGGCGTAGCACCCGTTTTCAAACCGTAAACCACATTGGATGTGATGGTCAGAATAGACATGGTTGGTTCCGCATTTTTGTAGGTTCCCAATTGCAACAACTCCTGATTGAATAAACGAGAAGCTTCCACAGCCAACTCATCCACGCGGTCATCATCGTTACCGTAACATGGGAATTCACCTTCGATTTTAAAGTCGGTACTTAACCCTTCTTCATTACGAACCACGGTTACCTTGGCATGCTTGATGGCAGATAATGAATCGGCTACGATAGACAAACCAGCAATACCATACGCCAAATTCACTTTCGGATTCGTATCCACAAAGGCCATTTGTGCTTTTTCATAGTAATATTTGTCGTGCATGTAATGGATGATGTTCATCGACTCATTGTACACGCGCGCCACATCTTTCATGGCAATTTTGAAGTTGGCCATCACTTCATCAAAATTCAGCTGATCGCCTGATAAAGCAGGAATGCCTTCCACCATTTGCTTACCTGACATTTCGCAGCGTCCGCCGTTGATGGCCAACAATAATGTTTTCGCCAGGTTGGTACGCGCTCCGAAAAACTGAATTTGCTTCCCGATTTCCTGGAAAGACACACAACAAGCGATACCATAATCATCCGAGTTGCGAGTGGTTTGCATCAAGTCATCATTCTCATACTGAATAGATGAGGTATCGATGGAAACCTGTGCACAGTAATTCTTAAAGCCTTCTGGTAAGGTGTTTGACCACAGCACAGTCATGTTAGGCTCTGGGGAAGCACCTAAATTATAAAGCGTTTGCAAAAAACGGAAGGATGTTTTAGTGATCTTATGACGACCATCCATCAAACGTCCACCAATGGCTTCGGTCACCCAGGTTGGATCCCCGGCAAAAATCTCATTGTAAGCATTCATACGCAGGTGACGTACCATGCGTAGTTTCATCACAAACTGATCGATGAATTCCTGAGCTAACTCTTCCGTGATCTTACCACTTTTCAAGTCATACTCCATATAAATATCCAGGAATGATGACACATTACCCAATGACATGGCCGCTCCATCCTGTTCTTTTACCGCAGCCAGATAAGCCATATACACCCACTGAACAGCTTCCTGAGCCGATTCAGCCGGACGAGATAAGTCTAATCCGTAATTATTCCCTAAGGTTTTAATCGCTTGTAGTGCTTTGATCTGCTCGGCTACTTCTTCACGCAAACGGATTTTATCATCGGTCATTGGACCGGTCAGATTCGCCAAATCTTCATTTTTAGCGATGATCAAACGATCAATACCGTACAAAGCCAAACGACGGTAGTCACCAATGATACGACCACGCGCATAATTATCAGGCAATCCGGTTAGAAATCCTAAAGAACGAAATTTTCTGATTTCATCAGTATACACGTCAAACACCCCATCGTTGTGCGTTTTGGCGTAATTGCGGAAAATATCTTTAACGCGGTCTGATACTTCTAATCCTTGCTCAGAACATGCTTTCTCCACCACGGCAATACCACCGTATGGTTTCATGGCACGTCTCAACAATTCATCGGTTTGCAGACCCACGATTAATTCTAAGTCTTTGCTGATGTAGCCAGCAGCATGTGATGCAATGGTAGATACGGTTTCGGTATCAATGGAGCGAACCCCATTATTAGCAGTCTCCTCTTTGATGGCCTCCAGACAGATGTTCCAGAGCTTTTGAGTGCGCTCCGTGGGACCACATAGAAAGGTATGATCACCATCATATGGTGTAATGTTTGACTGAACAAAATCTCTCACATTCACTTGTTCATTCCACTTACCGGTCACGAACATGCTTTTTACTGTACTCATATTTGCGTTTTTAGCGTTGTTTGTTTGCACTTCTTAGTCAAGTAGTTTCCTACTCAATTACTGTTCAGGCTGACAAAGAAATGAACTTTTTGCTATTTAAACAATTCACTTTTTTGAGGAATTTAACGCAGATATTGACCTTTTTTTTCTATACTAATTGGCCTGTAGAATGATTTTGAGGAAGATATCATCCATTTTCAAATTGCAATCTCCTGATTACAATTTTAATCGACTGTTGTTACATTCAAAAATCACAATAGGAAGATTGAAGCATTTGGTTCCCTAAATCAGAGATTCCATATACTAAAAAAATGATGTTTTAATTTTTTTTAACAATTAAACATCCTTTTTCCATAAAAATGAAAAGCGATTGTTTCCGATCAACAGAAACAACCGCTTAACTATACATTTGTAATAATAAGCCTTACAACGATTGCAAGAAGGCTGTTACATTCTTTTCAATACGGGCTGTTACTTCAGATACATCACCTTTTACAAATTTGTCACCAGTAATACTTTCGTACAATTCAATGTAGCGCTCCGATACCTGATTTACAAAATCGTCTGTCATTTCAGGTAATTGGTCGCCTTCACGTCCCTGGAAATTGTTTTCCATCAACCACTCACGTACGAATTCTTTGGACAGTTGCTTTTGGTTTTCACCTTTTTCAAAACGTTCCTGGTAACCATCAGCATAAAAATAACGGGATGAATCGGGCGTATGAATCTCATCAATTAAATAGATTTTACCATCTTTTTTACCGAACTCATACTTGGTATCCACCAGGATCAAACCCATTTCTTTAGCCATTTCGCTACCACGCTTGAATAACTCCAATGAGATCCGTTCCAATTCTACGTACTCTTCTTCAGAAACCAAACCTTGCTTCAAAATCTCCTCACGGGTGATGTTTTCATCGTGTGCTCCCAGTTCCGCTTTCGTCGTTGGTGTTAAAATTGGTTCTGGGAAGGCCTGATGTTCTTTCAATCCATCCGGAAGGGCAACGCCGCAAATGTCACGCCCACCCTCTTTGTACAAACGCCAGGAACTACCCGTCAGGTAACCGCGTACAATCATCTCCACGGGGTAAGTTTCGCACATCAAACCTACTGTTACGTTTGGATCGGGAGTGGCAATTTTCCAGTTCGGAACAATGTCAGCAGTGGCATTCAGAAATTTTTCTGCAATCTGATTCAACACCTGGCCTTTGTATGGAATACCTTTTGGTAAAACCACGTCAAAGGCGGAGATGCGATCAGACACCACCATCACTAAATAATCATCGTTGATGTTGTAGACATCACGAACTTTTCCTTTGTAAACACTTTTTTGACCGGGGAACTGATAGTCAGTTCGAACAATCGCTTTACTCATGATTATATTATTGATTTATTAGAATTTGCTCACAAAATTCGTTCAAAAATGCAAAAAAAGCCAGAATCCCAAAAGGATGATTATCATTCTTTTTCATAAGCTTCAACAATATCCTGCACCAATCGGTGACGCACAATATCCTTCACTGTAAAATTGATCCGTTCAATGCTTTTAATCCCCTTTAAAATACGCATGGCTTGTACCAACCCCGAATTCTGCGGATTCGGTAAATCAATCTGCGTCACATCACCGGTCACAATGAATTTGGCATGGGTGCCCATGCGCGTCAAAAACATCTTCAACTGATTGGTGGTCGTATTTTGTGCTTCATCCAAGATGACACAGGCATCATTCAAGGTACGTCCCCGCATAAAAGCCAATGGAGCAATCTGAATGGTTCCGTTCTCCATGAATTCCTTCAGTTTCACAGCCGGAATCATATCCTGCAAAGCATCATATAATGGCTGCAAATAAGGATCAATTTTTTCTTTCATATCGCCTGGCAGGAAACCCAGTTTCTCACCGGCTTCTACAGCCGGCCGACTTAAAATAATCCGTCGAACTTGCCGGTTCTTAAGTGCCGATACGGCCAATGCAATAGCTACATAGGTTTTACCGGAACCAGCTGGTCCCACGGCAAACAATAAATCATTGTGTTTGAAAGCTGTTACCAGCTTGCCCTGATTTTCAGTTCGTGCTTTTATGGGTTTTCCACTGGTGCCAAATAAAATGGCATCGCCCTCAGGCTTGGGGGTCGATAAGGCATGACCGGCCAAAATTTCGTTCAATGACTTTTCGGTTAATACATTGTATTCATTATAATGCTCCAGAAGCTGGTTTATTTTCTCTTCAAATTCCACCATCTCCTCAGCATCCCCCATCGCTTTCAACCAATTACCACGCCCCAAAATATTTAACTTGGGAAACCGATTTTTGATGAGTTCCAACTTTGTATTTTTCACACCCAAAAACTCTACCAAATCAACCGATTCCAGGTAGATCAACTTTTCTATCATAAAACGGTAATAATGCCTATTTTTGCCTGTCACAAAGAAACAACATTTTTTGCATATTTGAGCGAGACCTTTTACCTTTTGAATCCAGCTATAATAAACATTAAACCTATGCCCCTGATTACATTATTAACCGACTGGGAATCATCCAACACCTACTTACCACAAGTAATGGGTAGCATTTACTCTGGCTTACCAGCCGCCCATATTGTCTCCCTTTCCCCCCCGGTAAAAGCACATCAGATCGCACGAGCCGGATACATTTTAGAACATTCACTGGCCTATTTTCCCGAAGGTACCATACATGCCGTGTTTGTAGGAATGCCTGCTGACTTTACGAAAGTACTGATTGCCACCATTGGCACTCAATTGGTTATCACCTGGAACACGGGGCTTATTTCATTACTTTCAGATGACCACATTAGTGTTAGTGCCTACGAATACTCCCCCCAACCTCATGAAAACCATTGGTTAACACCAATGCTTAATGCCATCCTGAAAGCGGGCATAAAAGAACCTCTGGAACACTGGACCCGCTCCACTACCGATTATATACAATTACGCAACGTGCAGCCAATTTTACAACGTAACCAAATCCTGGGCAATATCATCCATATTGATCCCTACGGCAACGCCATCACCAACATCACAAAAGAATGGTTTGATACAGTCTGCAAAGGGCGGCAATTTGAATTGTATGTACAAAGTAATTTTAATAAAATAACCCGTATCCACACCAATTACGAACCCCATCGCATGGGAGAACTCCTCGCTTTGTTTAATGCGCAAGGCCATCTGGAAATTGCCATCTCCCATGGAAACGTGGCTGAATTATTAAACTTAAATACCAACAGTGAAGTAAGAGTTCGCTTTATCAACACCATCGAAACCGTTTAAGAACATCCTTGAATACACTACTTAATATGAATCATACACAACACGAAAAAACACTCACAGCCTTTAATGAATTACTGGGCATCATGGATGAGCTCCGGAAAAAATGCCCTTGGGACAAAAAGCAAACCAATGATACACTTCGCACACTCACCATTGAAGAAACTTTTGAACTGGCGGATGCTATTATAAAAAAAGACCCTAACCTTATCAAAAAGGAGTTGGGTGATCTTTTATTGCACATTGTTTTTTATGCTAAGATAGGATCGGAAACCAACGATTTTTCGATGGCAGATGTTATAGATTCACTCAATGAAAAGCTGATTTATCGCCACCCTCATATCTTTGGCGATGTTGAAGTTAGCGATGCCAGACAAGTGGAAGAAAACTGGGAACAACTCAAACTTAAAGAAAAAGATGGCAACAAATCGGTGCTTGAAGGCGTCCCTATGTCATTGCCGGCCTTGGTAAAGGCCAATCGCATTCAGGATAAAGCACGTGGCGTTGGCTTTGACTGGGAGCATAAAGAACAAGTTTGGGAAAAAGTACACGAAGAACTGGAGGAATTAAAAGTGGAAATCCAAAAGGCCGATAAAGATAAAATTGAAGCTGAATTTGGAGACCTCTTCTTTTCATTAATCAATGCGGCCCGTCTATACGATGTCAATCCGGAAAATGCGCTGGAGCGAACCAATCGAAAATTCATTCATCGCTTTAATTACCTGGAAGAAAAAACCATTAAACAAGGACGTGATCTCAAATCCATGTCGTTAGCCGAAATGGATGAAATCTGGGAAGAAGCCAAAAAATTGGAATAGTCAATGGCAGGATGAGGGTCCTGAAATTACTACAATCACAGGATCAATAGCACTAAGCTTCAAATGCATCATCATTTGAAGCTTTTTTTTATGAATTCATTCCAACTTTCACATTAACACTATTTAACAGGGTAATAATTACTTAATTAGGTTATTTTGTTTAGATTGCAATAGCTAACAAAAGATTACTTTGAAGAAGTACGTCTTTTTATTGTTGATCCTCACCCTAGAAAAATGAAAAAATTAGCACTCCTTACTGGTCTTATCCTGCTTTGCATTACATCATTCGCCCAAACACCCCTTCATCAATTACTTGCCGAAGAAAACTACCTCCAAATCATCCATCAACTATCTACACAATCAACTCCTCTTGCTAAGCAAGAAAGATTCATTCTGGCGCTGGCCTACAAACAAAATGGAATGCCAAATAAAACCATTGACCTATTGCTAAAGGATTCGGTGAATCATTCTTTAGCTGAAAAAAAATTACTCTCAGCTACTTATTTCAGTACTGGTCAGTATTCAGCGGCTCAACCACTTTGCAAATACATCCTCCAGGCAGAAGAAAAAAATGTAACTAATCTCATTCGATTGGTCGAGATTTTAGATTTTCAGGATGACCAACAAAACGCACTTCGGCATTTATTGACCTATGAAAGCCAAGACACCACGAACTTTGAAGTTAACCGACAACTGGCTGAACTATATCAGAAAACAGACAGCACCGAAAAAGCCATCGCTACCTACCAACGCATTTTAAAACAATACCCCGATAATCAATCCATTGCACTAAAACTAGGAAGGTACCTCTACAGCAAAAAAAGATATCCGGAATGTAATGAATTGTGCACAATTTTTTTAGATAAAAACCCTCATCATCGTCGCTTTTTATTGCTTGGAGGCCTCGCTAATTTTGAGGCCGGTGCTCATGCAAATACCCTTCTTTTATTTAAACGTCTTGAGACGCAAGGCGACAGTTCCTTCATAACCAAGAAACACCTGGGTATTACTTATTATAGAATGGAAAATTACGAAAAAGCGATCAACTATTTGTATGCCGCCATGGATTATAATACGGAAGGTCCTGAAGTCAATTTCTTTCTGGGATCTTCCTTGGGTCAATCCAATTCACCTCATCGCGGCATTCCCTATTTATTAAGAGCCATTGACCTTATCTCACCCTCTCCCTCCACCATGGAAAAAGTCTATAATAAATTAGCTATGATTCATTATGATACTGGTGAATACCAGGTTGCTCTGGATTATTACCAAAAAGCATACAAACATGCTCCATTTTCAACACAGTACATATATCATCAGGCCACTATCTACGATCATAACTTAAATGACTTAAACAAGGCCCGGGAGCTCTACCAGAAATTCTTGCACCACACTCCCAAAGACCTGGATCCTAAAAAAGGCAATGAATTATATGCTATCCAACTAAAAAAAGTGGTTGAAAACAGATTGCGCGAATTGGATGAAGATGCCTTTTTCAAACAAGGACAGGATTCATCCAAGATACAATAAAAAAACTGTTCGAAAGATATAGGTTCACTTCTTAAAACATCGCATGAATAGCATTAAATCATGATAGATATCATGTTTCAATTATTTATTCGTCACTCTTTTTAGCACGCTTATCGCAATTTTAGAGTATTTCATCAACACGTATCAACTCTTTGGATGGCTAATAGTATGAACAAATGATGGCATAAGTACCATCACCACAATTAAAACAGGGGAACTGAAACGGACAATTCTCCAAACACCCAACACTATTCAACTCTTAACCTCTGCAGTGCATTTCCTTCGAAAAGCTGCAGAGGTTATTTTTTAACAAAGACACTTCACATATAACACTGTATATGTATCACTTAAGGTTACAACACAAAATTTTTCAAAAAAAATTATAAAATATGGTGTTACGATTCCACCTTTCTGCAATTAACGGGTAAGGTGGAGATGAAAAAGGGCAACGGTCCCTTTTACTTCGTTCAAATCTTCCACTCCCTACACTATTCAACATTTTCCCCCTCTGCAGTCTAATACCTACCCTATATTAGCTGCAGAGGTCCTTTTTTAATAGATGCTCCCATATTAATCTTACCAGGCATATGTCATCCAATGTTTGATATTTCTGAATTTTTCGCCACCACCTATCAGAATGGCATGGTTTTTTCGTCTTATGACTAGTATAAATTATACTTTTGTAATTTTGATTCCAATCTAGCAATTGTACTTCATGGGAAAGCGTTCAGAAAATACGACTAAATCAGGATTTGGGACGGCTCCTGTTTTTTTCACGGCTATCTCGACCATACTCGGGGCCATTTTATTTTTACGATTTGGATATGCAGTAGGAACAACCGGATTCTTTGGCGGTCTTCTCATTATAATATTGGGCCATCTTATTACCATCCCCACAGCTTTAGCCATTAGTGAAATATCAACCAATACGCGCGTTGAAGGAGGTGGTGAATACTTTATTATTTCCCGCTCTTTTGGATTGAATATTGGGGCTACCATTGGAATTGCCCTATTCTTTTCCCAAGCCATTAGTGTGGCCTTTTACGTGATCGCTTTCACGGAAACATTTGAACCTTTTTTTGAATGGTGGAGTCAAACCCGGGGGTACGAGCTGCCCCGTCAGATCATTAGCTTACCCATGATGGCTGGCCTGGCTTTTCTGATCCTGAAAAAAGGAGCTAACATGGGCGTAAAAGCGCTTTATATGGTCGTCGTGATTCTCATCATTTCTCTCGTGGTATTTTTTCTGGGAGGGCCCTCCGAAGCAGAAAGAGCGGCAATTGGCTCCAGCAACCTTGGATTTTTCAACCGGGAACAATTCTTTACTGTTTTTGCCATTTGTTTTCCGGCTTTCACCGGAATGACAGCTGGAGTGGGGCTCAGTGGCGACTTACGAAATCCCGGAAAAAGCATCCCTCGAGGCACCTTATGGGCTACATTAGGCGGCATGTTGGTTTATCTGGCGGTTGTTTGGAAACTATCGGTATCAGCCACGCAAGAAGATATGCTATCCACCCAGCTCATCATGAAAAATGTGGCCATCGGCGGATTTATTCTCATACCCCTGGGACTGGCCGCTTCAACCCTTTCCTCTGCCTTAGGTTCCATTTTGGTAGCACCCCGCACATTACAGGCATTGGCCGTTGATCGCTCGTTTCCGTCTAAACCCATTAATTCATTTTTAGCCAATGGGAAAGGCAGAACCAAAGAACCGGTAAATGCGACAATTATTGCGATTCTGATAGCCTTTGTATTTGTGGCCATGGGTAATGTCAATTTCGTAGCAGAAATCATCTCCATGTTTTTTATGATTACCTACGGTTCGTTGTGCCTCATTTCATTTTTAAATCACTTCGGGTCAGCTCCCTCCTATCGACCCCGGTTCAGATCCAAATGGTACATTAGTCTGGCCGGCTTTATCCTGTCCATCTGGATGATGTTTCAGATTAATGCATTATACACTATTCTGGCTTATGGATTTATCATTCTAGTATATATTTACATTGATCATTACCATAAAGACCGAAAAGGCTTCGAGGCCATTTTTAAGGAAGCCATCTTTCAACTGAACCGAAATTTACAAGTTTACATGCAACGAAATGCCGACAAAAAGGAAAAATCAGAATGGCGTCCAGCCGCGCTGTGCTTATCTGCCAATTCCTTTCATCGGGATAAAATCTTCAGTTTGATGAAATGGATCTCCTATAAACATGGTTTTGGGACCTATTTTCATTTTATGGAAGGATACTTTAGCCGTCAATCCTATCTCGAAGCGAAAGACGAACTAAATAATCTAATCCAGCATCACAAGGAGACCAATAACTCCTTGTACATCGACACCATGATATCGCCATCTTATACCACGGCCATTGCCCAAACCATTCAATCGCCAAGTATTTCAGGGATGGAAAACAACATGATCATTTTCGAATACGACAAACAGCAACCAGAGGAGCTCGACCGCATCGTTGACAACATCAAATTAACAAGGGCTGGTGATTATGATGTATGTGTATTTAGCCAAACGCCCAAAACGATTCATTTTAGAAATGGCATTCACGTTTGGATTCGGGCGATTGATTACATGAATGCGAATCTGATGATTTTACTGGGTTACATTATCCTTTCCCATCCTGAATGGAAAAAAGGACACATTAAAATTTTCAGTGTTTGCCAGGAGAATCAGATTGAACAAACCCGCCAGGACCTTGGAGATCTGGTCCAGACCGGACGGTTGCCCATTACCTTATCAAATATTGAAATATTGCCTGTCAAAGAAGATGTTGGGGTTAAATCACTGGTCAATCAATACTCAGCCGATGCCGGGTTAACCATTGTTGGTTTTCGTGAAGAACAATTAAAATACTCCGGAACCGATACTTTTTGTGGCTTCGACCAGGTAGGTGATATCTTGTTTGTGAATTCCAAAGAGAAAAAAGAAATTTAGCGATTCAAAACTATTTACCACAACCAATTAAACATTAATAACACCTCATGAGTCAATCGAACTTTTCTGACGCAGATAAAGCATTTTTTAAAGATGGTTATAAAATGGCCCTGGAAGCTACAACAGATTCCACCGGCACACCTCATTTTTTATCAGTTGTGAAGCTACAATACCAAGCCATGGATGGGCTTATTGATGCTCTTTCCGCCCAGGCAGCCCAGCAACAAGTGACCATTGATTGTCGCAAAGGCTGCGAGTGGTGCTGCCACCAACCGATCTATGGCATCTCCCATGAGTTTGTATATTTATGGAAATACCTACAAGAAAAATACAGCCAGGACGAATTAAAACCCATTCTCAGCCGGGCCTTTAACAATTATCAAAAGAGAGGGCGTTTGCAGGATCAAGAATTATTAAGCAGTAAAGCACCTTGTCCTCTGTTAAAAGACGGTGCCTGTATGGCTTACGAGGCACGTCCGATGGCCTGCCGGATCTATTTATCAATGTCGGAGAAAAGCTGCCGTACCTTTTATGATCACCCCAATGACACCTCCCAACATCCTGCTTTACTAGAATTTCCTTTACGTGCCGGTCAGATGATGAATGAAGGATTTAATAAAGGACTGAAAATGGCAGGCATCGCCGGTCGTGAGTTTTTGATGGAAGAGGGATTATTGATCGCCCATAATAATGGTGAGCCTGTTTCGGAGGAAGCTATTTCCAACAACCCACTTTTTAACGTAAACGATTGAATATCTTAACATGGACAAACCTAACCCATCTCCGCTTCAAAAACACAATAGCATAACACGCACCCTCCTGATGGCAGTTCTAGTGATAGGTCTGGCATTTGGGATATATGCCTATAACTATGTCATCCTACTGAAAACAGAAGTATCCGGTCAGGTGTATGGCGAATCCACTTCATCAGGCGGAAACTATACCTTGCATACACTCAAATACTATTACACCTATAACGGTACCACTTATTTTGACGAAGTAGATTACCTGGGTAATAATGAATTGGAGGTGGGTGATTCCTTAATTCTTCGTGTCTTCAAACCCTATCCGCAAAAGCATGCCATTCAAACCCTGCATCGCCAACACAACCGCCAAGGGACCTACGATGCTGAAGCTTTATTCGAAACCAAATACCACATGCATATCAACAAGTTGAGTGATTATTCGGCAGCACAAAAAGATACCCTCTTAACACCTCATGAAAACCGATTAATATACCCGACAGATGTGTCAGATGAACTACTTCAAGCCGCCATCGCCAGTATTGATGCCATTCAGTTCAATCGGGGAAGTCTGATTGATTTTTATATTCTTAAAGACACACCTGATACGCTTTACTTGCATCCAGTTTATTTTTACCTGGATCAATATTCAGTGGATGCACATCCTTCACTTGCCATTTATAACCACTTAAAACAACGCATTAAAAACAAATCCATTCACCTTTCTGTATTGGATAAAAAAAATGCGAAGCACGAGCGTATCTTACAACCGCTTTATAACTAATTTTCTTTAACAAATCTTAACAAGGATCATAAAAAAAACAGTAAATAGCCATTTCCTTTCATCTTTTCTATCCTTACTTTTGTATAACATGCTTGAAAATTCATTAATAAACAAAAATAATTAAACATGAAAGGAAAGTTTTTCTTCACAGCATTTGTTGTTACTGCCTTAGGCATGGCAAGCTGTAATCAGCCGGCCAAAAAAACAAGTGAGCACAGCCACGATGCCGTTGTTGCCGAAAAAGTAAAAACGGTAATGACAAAAGAAATGCAGGAGCAGATGACTCCTGATGAAGCATTGAAAGATTTAATGGATGGAAATAAAAGATACCTAGACAACCAGATGATTAATCGTGATCTGCCGGCACAAATCACGGCCACCTCTGATGGGCAATACCCCAAGGCCATTGTTTTAGGTTGTGTAGATTCACGCGTGCCTATCGAATACCTTTTTGATCAAGGGATTGGAGATATTTTCGTAGCCCGTGTGGCCGGTAATATTGAAGATGAAGACCTCTTAGGCAGTATGGAATACGGATTGGGTGTGGCCGGATCTAAATTATTGATGATTCTGGGACATGAAAACTGCGGTGCCGTTAAATCAGCCATTAGCAAAGTGGATGTGGGCAGTTTAAATGTAACTCATTTATTAAACGAAATCGAACCCGCCATTCAAGAAGTTGAAGGCGAACGTGACTATCATAACAAAGAGTACTTCAACAAAGTTATTAAAAACAATGTACTCCAGACTGTTGAGGACATCCGAAAGCGCAGTCACATCATCAGTAACCTGGAAAAGGAAGGGAAAATTAAAGTAGTGGGTGCCTATTACAATCTACATGATGGCTCTGTTACCTTATTGGAAGACGAAGCCCATGCCGGACACAATCATTAGGACCAAACTTAGGAATCTCGTAAAATATAACAAAGCTACCATCCTGGTAGCTTTGTTTGGTTTATCCAGGTAATCAGCTCCCCACTTAATATTCCAAATTTCCAGGAAATTAGAATCTGGTCTGACCCAAATCTTATCCGCCCCCCATCACCCATTATCCGGTTATGGGAAGTACTTCTCCGCTACCTTTAGCAACTTAACCGTTTATCAGATAGACGCTTAATACATCACACGCTCAGCTCTGCTATAATAATCTTCTAGGGTAGCCCTAGAAACAAGGGCCCTTGACTTTCAGCATTTTTTATCCGTTATTATTAACTGTTTCTTACAAATCGGATGACATGTCAATTGCTTTCACATAAGTGTTCAGCCCATATGTTTTCGTCCAGGAAGAGATTAGACCAACCAACCATTTCACAATAAATACCATAACAAATGCCACACACAACAACATCCCTATCCATACCGCGGAAAATCACCATCAAGAATCAACTGAAGGCACTTGAGGAAACGAAGCTCAAATCAGAGTTACGGGCGGGACTTCTGGCCCAGGAAAAATATATTTCCAGCAAATTTTTTTATGACCGGGCCGGTTCTGCACTGTTTGAAATGATCACTGAACTACCGGAATACTATCCCACCAGAACCGAAAAAAGCATATTGCAAAATGGGGCTCAACCCATTTTTGCCAAAATGAGGAATTTGGAATTAATAGAACTGGGCAGCGGTGACAGCTCGAAAATCTCAATGGTTTTAAAGGCCATCCCATCCATATTTTTATACTCCCTCACCTATCGTCCTATTGACTTCAGTGCTTCTGCCATTCAAAAATCAGCACGGAATTTAATCAAACGCTTTCCTGCTATAACAATTGAGGGTTTGGTGGCAGATTTCACCTCCAAACTACAGCTAGAGCCAACAGGTCAGCCCCGTGCATTCTGCTTTTTCGGTAGCACACTTGGCAACTTCACACCGCAACAAGCCACCAGGTTGCTCTCCAACATCAGTTCAATAATGCACCCAGGTGACCAACTATTCCTGGGCATCGATATGGAAAAACCCACAACCATACTGGAAGCGGCTTACAATGACAGTCAGCATATCACAGAAGCATTTAATAAGAATATTTTAAGAGTTACCAATCGCTTGCTTAAAACCAATTTTATCCCCACTCATTTTGAGCACCTGGCATTTTACAATGAAGCCGAGCATCGGATTGAAATGCACCTGAAGGCCAGAACGAAATTATCCATTGAGTCCCCGTATTTAGATAAAAACGTCGTTCTTCATAAAGAAGAAACTATACACACTGAAAATTCCTATAAATTCTCAGAAGAAGGCATCAAGCGGATGACCGCAGATAGCAATCTAAAAATCAAAGAGATTTTTTACGATAATCGCAAATGGTTTGGTCTGGTTCAGCTGATGAAATAAAAAAACCCGCCAATCGAATGAATGGCAGGTTTTTTTTAGTATTGTTAACGCATTTGATTTACTCCATTAAATCATAGCCCATCTCTTTGCCTTTTTGAGTGGCCGGAATCCCTTCTTTCATCCACACCGGCATCGGCTTTCCTTTCAGGTAATGGTCAAAAAACTGCATCATGCGGATACTCAAATCCTTTGAGTTGGCCCGCCGCGTCAGGTTATGATCTTCGTCATTATACACCAACATCCAGGCAGGTTTATTCAAACGGCGCAGCGCCATGAAATATTCAATTCCCTGATACCAGGGCACAGCTCCATCCATATCATTGTGCATGATTAACAGAGGTGTCTCTACCTGAGGCGCAAAAAAGACCGGTGAATTTTCGATGTATTTATTGGTACGCTCCCATAAGGTTCCACCAATACGGCTTTGGGTATTTTCATACTGAAACATCCGGCTCATACCCGTTCCCCAGCGAATACCACCATACGCACTGGTCATATTACTGACTGGTGCACCGGCCATACCGGCTTTAAACAGGTTGGTACGGGTGATCAGATGGGCCACCTGATATCCTCCCCAGCTCTGGCCTTGAATGGCCATGTTTTCCCGATCCACAAAATCAAATTGATCTACCATCGACAAGGCACCGCTCACAATGGCTTCATAAGCACACAACCCGGGATCGCCTTCGCGGTAATAGATATCCGGCACAAAAACCACGTAATCATTACTGGCATACATCGTCCAATTGATCGTGGAACGGCTGGGACGCGGACTGGTATAGCGATGCATCCTATCGGAGCTGCGCTCATAAAAATAGATCACCATGGGATATTTTTTGTTGGGATCCATGTTCTCAGGTGTCACTAACAATCCCTGGTGGTCCAGGCCATCAGAAGCAATCCAATCCACCAACTGGATATTTCCCCATTTATAGTCATTCTGTTGAGGATTGGTAGTACTGATTACTTTTGACGACGCAAAGGTGTGATCGGTCACCTGTACTTCCGGATAGTCATTAAATGTGGATTTGCTCCAGACGAACAGATCTGCTGATTTGGCTTTCAATGGTTCATACACATTATAATCGCCCATCATGATAGCCTTTAAACCATTTTTATCCAAGTAATATAACCCGGATTGTTTGGTTTGATCATTGAAGGCACGCAGCAATAACGGTTCTTTCAGATTAATCGCCTTTTCTTCCTTATCCAAACGCACATATCTGAATTGCGTGGTCTGCTTCCGTCCTTCTTCCAGAGTCAGACACACAGGCGCTTTTTTACCCGTCAGATCCAGTTGCCACATATCATAGCGATCGTACACAATCACACTTTTCAAATCCACAGTGAAATCAACAATGCCATAAGCACTGGGATCATTGGGAGTATCGTGCAATTCATCGGCCAAAGGAGCCTCCATGCCTTTACTTAAAAGAGCTACCACATCGGTTTGCACATTTTTAGCATAGTAATTACTATCTGCCGGTTCATAATACACAAACCATTTGCCATCCGGCGATAACTTGCTAGTTCGATATTGCTCCTGCTTCAGGAGTTTTTTAGAGCCGGTGATCACATCGATTAAATAGATATCAGAAGCCCATTTAGACGTCCAGGAAGCCGAGCGCTTATAAAGTCGGCCATCATACCCCAGGGCCACATTCAAATCACCTTTTTCCTGAATGGATACACGCTCCAGTTCAGGTGATTCCAGCTGCACCACTTTATTCTCTTTAATGATGTAAGTGCATAAATACGCCCGGTTTTTCTCTTTGGACAAATTCTTTTTCTGCATGGGTTGAATTTCGGGCTCATTCCAGTGCCACACATCCACATGCACTTTTTCATCCTTGGTTAAGGTATCTTTAGGTTCTTCCTGAGGACGCATACCAGCTCCAAAGAATAGTTTATCCCCGCTTTTTGAAAAGTACAAATTACTTTTGGTCAGTGCAGACCAGTCAGATGGCAAATTGGCATGCAAGGTATCCACAATCATACGCGGTGCCTTTAGCTTATCCGCATAATGATATAATCGATACACTTTTGTATCCGCCGTATCCGGCGAAAATAAGTAGGCACACTGATCTCCGTCAAACGCAGTAGTTATCTTATCTATTTTTCCCATGGATTTAAACAAGGTATCCACCTGCCATTTAGCCGCATCAAATTTCACTACGACAGATACTTCTGTGGTGTCGCCGATACTTTGCACGACATAGGCGGACCGACCATTATCGGCCACATCATAATGGGTCACTTTTTCCACACACAAAGAATCCCCGGTTGACGGACGATAAAAGACCAAAGGCGTCCCCTTTGATTTAAAAGACTTTTTCTTTTTATCCGTCTTCTTTTCCTTCTCCTTCTTTTCCGCTTTCTGTTCCCCTTCAGGTTTAGTTTCGGCTGTATCCTTTTTTGCTTCTTCCTTTTTCAGTTCTTTATCCAAATGAATGGCTAACCAATCACCACCGTCTTTCGACAAACTGTGTTTCTTTATGTCTGCAAATGTCTTAACCGCTCCATTAGACAGGTTCCGTATGTACAAAGTGTCTTTCGGAAATTTGTCCTTTTTCACTTTATTGAGTTCCAACTGACGGACCGTGTCCTTTTGTGCCTTAATCTGAAAAGCCCAGAAATGACCATCTGCCGAAAAAGAAGCGGATTGACCACGTGCAATGGAATCCAATGCACCACTCTGCACATTATACAGATAAATAAAGCCATCGCCATCCTGGGGATTGATTTCATAGGAAACCCATCTCCCATCATCGGATAAAACCTGTTTTGACAAGCTTTTCCAGCCATCATACACAGAGAAATCAAGTGGCTTCTTTCCATCTGCCACCACCAGAAATGGTAATACCCAAAATAACTGGGCCAATAGATAGGTTTTAAATGTGTGTTGTTTCATATATAATAAATTAATTATTGCGAGATAATATCTTCCTATATTTCCACTAAAAGGGGTTGAAGATAACAATTCAATAAAGAAACGTCACCCTATTGAGAGTTGTTCAACAACATATAGACACCTAACCGGCTCAACACCCTACAGCATAAAACCGTTCCCCTGATCTGGAAAGAAATGCAACCCATCCAAAATTTGTCTAAATTAAATTGATGGACCGGAGTAGGGTAAATCGCCATTCACCGATCATAATAAGTAGTCAGGTGATTGTGTGGCTAATTGTTCACGCAATCTGACCTAGTTCTGAAAAAAAAAGGACGAAGTATCATGCTTCTCAATAAATATATAAATGTGCCACAGACATCTATTTTTCAGGGCTGAGAACTAAATGCATGACGGCAAAATTTAAAGACTACTAACTATTTCATGAATAAAAGATGGAAACTAAATTCAACCAGAAGTATTATTGCAAAAAACTACTGCCTCAAAGCTTAATCTTTAGCTTCATCCTATTTTTAGCCGGATGTTCAAAACCAACTGAATCACCTGAATGGATCCAGGATCCCGCAGCATTTGTAAATCCTTTCATTGGAACGGAAGGCGAAAAAGCCGTCAGTGCGGCCGCCAACACGGTTCCGGGGGCCGGTTTACCATTTGGCATGCTCAATTTCGGGCCCGAATGTAGCTTCAGTGAAAACACCATTTCACACCGAAAATATGAAAGACTCGAAAAGAATAAATTGAGAATGCCAGTATCACCCGGAGGGTATAATTATGCCGCGGATCGGGTCAAAGGCTTTTCACTCACCCGTATTTCCGGAACCGGTTGCGTGGGTGCCTCCGGAGATATTCCATTCCTGCCTTTCACCAAAGAAATCAAGCATTCTCCGGATACGGATAACATGGATGTATACTATAGCAGTGGATATTCACACGATAATGAAACAGCCCGTCCGGGATACTATCAAGTACAATTGGACAATGGCGTGAATGTTGAATTAAGTGCGACCGAACGAACAGGAATCGCGCGCTTTACATATCCAGCCGGCCAACCCGCCAAACTGTTGGTCAGAACGTCCTATTCACAACTGGGTAGTGGACATGCCTATACGGAGGTAGATCTTGAAAAGGGTGAAATTTCCGGCTATGTGGTGAGCGGAAACTTTTGCGGTTATTTGGGGGAATACAACAGAAGAGATTATTATACCTTGTACTTTTGTGCGAAACTGGATGCCAAAATCCTTGAAGCAGGTGGCTGGGAAGATGATAAAGTACTCCACTCTGCCCGCCAAACAAAAGGAGGAATGCCCTATGGCGATGATGGGTTCCCGAAAGTTGGAAAAGGTTCTGGCCTGTGGGTCAACCTGGATGTCAGCGAATCGACGGAAGTTAATATGAAAGTTGGTATTTCCTACGTCAGTATTGACAATGCACGTAATAATATTTCAGCTGAACAAAAGGCAGAAGATTCACTTGAATCCGTTAGTAAAAGAGCCTACCAGACTTGGAAAGATGCACTTTCAACGGTAAAAGTTGAATCGACAGACACTGCCAGACTTACCACATTTTATTCAGCCCTTTACCACTCCTTCTTCCATCCCAATGTGTTTAGCGATGCCAATGGTGAGTACGCCGGTTTTGATGGTAAAACGCATAAGATCGAAGCATCGCAAAAGAATCAATATGCTAATTTTTCTGGCTGGGATGTGTACCGTTCTCAATTGCAATTGATATCGCTAACCCATCCTCAACGTGCCAATGACATTGCTCAATCACTGCTTAATCAATCTGAGCAATACAATGGCATATGGGACCGATGGACTCACAACAACGGCCCCACCGGTGTTATGAATGGGGATCCATCCGCCATCGCCATTGCTAATTTCGTGGCATTTGGCTGTGATGGTTTTGATGTAAACACGGCCTATAAATCGCTTGTTAAAGCAGCCACAGTCCCTACCGAATTTGATTTGAGCAATATTGGTGCGCCAGTCTTCACCAGAGGACAAAAACCCTCATTGGATCAATGGATAAACCTGAAGTTTATATCCGACTCCTGCAACGCCTGGGATGGTGCTACAGAAACGCTGGAGCAAGCTTCGGCTTACTTCGCCTTATCTCAGCTTTCACAAAGACTTAAGCAAACTGATGACAATCAACTGTTCCTGGAACAATCGGGCTATTGGAAAAACCTATACAATCCGGAAGCCGCATACGGAGTAGGCTATATTCAGGGCAAAAATACAGATGGTAGCTGGAAAGATGGCTTTGACCCCTACTCGCCCCATTTATTTGTGGAGGGCAGTCCTTCTCAATACCTCTGGATGATTCCTTTTGATGCAGCTGGCCTAATTGAAAAAATGGGAGGACCTGATACTGCCGCCTACAGACTGGATCGCTTTTTCCGAAAAGAAAATGGCGCCTGGGCGCTATACCGGTCAGGTGGTCAATATTCGGATGTCTCCAACCAACCCTCCATCAATGCGCCCTGGATGTATCTCTATACCGGAAAAGCTTACAAGGCCCAGGAAGTTTTAAGAGCAACGATGGATCACTTGTGGAGACCGACTACAACAGGTATTCCAGGGCAAGATGATTTGGGACAAATGTCTTCGTGGTATGTTTTCTCGGCACTTGGTTTATACCCCCACTACCCGGGTCGTGCGGATCTGTTAATAGGAAGCCCGGTGTTTCCAAAAGCAAGAATTGAAAGAGCTAATGGTGGTCACATTGACATTGAAACAATTAATAACTCAAAGGCCAATATTTATGTTCAGTCATTAAAAGTCGATGGCGAACCGACTAACAAATCCTGGATCCCGGAAGATTATATCAAAAATGGTGTATCACTGAAGATGGTGATGAGTCAGGAAGCAAATCCGGCATTTGGTGATATTACTAATATTCCGCCTTCCTTTTCTACTAAATAAGTTGAACAAACAGGAGAAAGGCTCTCCTGCCATTTCACTGCGCCCAGCCTGTTTTCAGGCTGGGTGTTTTCTTTCTGCAACCCCAAACTGTATTGTGCCAGTGAAGATTCCTTTAATCAAAATGATCTGACCCGAATTTGAGTCTGCCTAAATGCTCGGAATTTATAACATCATGCTTCAAAAAAGGGCACTCCCTTACGGAAGCACCCTGGCGCAAGAACCAAAAACCAGAACTTAATTGAACACCAACATCGTTGCCGTTTGATTGATATGTCCAATGTAACTTTCGCCGTAAGTACTGAATCCGATGGTAGGTGTGTCTTTAAAAAGTCCGCCATAGGCCTCGGTCTGTCGTTTTTGCTTCAATTCAACCGTCCGCAAAATGCAGTTAAAATTCACAATGGCCGAAATCGCTCCAAACTCCTTCAATTTATCATCAATGGCCTGCCGGGTATCGGTGACAATGTCAGTAGATTGGAGCAAACTCAGCTCCATACCTTCTTTTATGGCACAGTAAAATACGATTGAATCACCGTCTGCTTTTTGCGGACTGCGGACATAATAATCGTTTTCAAATTCCAAGCCCAATGGACTTGAAAAGAAGGCTGCAGACACTTCATCCTCTCTTTTCCCAAGCAGCTCAGCATATCCCTGAACAGCCGGTTGATTATTGATTTCTATCACTTTCCGGCTCTGCTCATCGGCTTTCGTGATGCGTGCCTTTTTAGCGGTGGCACGAAAGCTTTGTGTTTTGATCACATCAAACTTAGCACTACTCTTAATCACTACTAAAACAGCCGCATCGGTGTAAGCCTGACCATTTACATAAATATAGGTTTTTTGAAAGGCCAGATCATCACCCGCCGAACCTCCTATGAACGTAATGTTGGTTAAATCGCCGATGCGTTCATTGATTCGCTCCTCTTGAATGCTCAATCCATCAATTAGTACTAACCCCACATATTCTTGGGTATTTAACTCAGCCATATGCTGTTTATAGTACCGCCCAAAGGAATCAAATGCCACATCAACCTGATCCTTTAACTGACTAATTCCAGTGAGGATTTCAATTTTACAGTCGGCTACAATTTCATCTCCAAAAGCCATCACCACCACCGACTGATCCAGCATTTTTCCGGTAACAATCTCACCCGCAGTGCTGCAACCAATCATCGGCACGGCCGGAAATGCTTTTTTCATTTCCAGACTAATTTGCTTTGGATCAACCATTGACGTGGCATAAAACTGAATTAAGCGGGCATTAAAGTCGCCTAACTGATTCCTGATATCTGCAACTATTTCGCGAACCGTTTTTTTGGTTGAATAGGCTGTACATGCTTTCATATTCATTAGTTTTTATGGTTAGACAGTTTGATATTAAAATTAGCAGCGACCTCGTAAATTTTTGAAATCAATTCCTCTGTATCTTCCGTTTCATCGGTAATCTGATCGGGTATAATGCCTTTAAAAATCAACTTCAGCTTGATATTACTGACCTGAAAGGTGTTGCCCTGAGCTTTCTTCTCGATGAGCTCATTAATCAATTGTTTTGCTTGTCCCATAATTGAATCATTTTAATTTTACATGTCGATTATTAAACATCTTTGATCTTCGTAAAAACAGTAGAAACAGAAAATGCATAGAACACACACTTTCTTTAAAATGAAATGAATGCGAGAAAAAGATTACGCCAAATGCATCCGAACGTTCATTCAGGAACAATCGCACCTGGCAACTGGACATTCACTAAAGCAATAAATACTCAGAACACTATTCAGCAGTTCCACTTCCTATGGACATTTATTTGACTCTATTAAATTTATCGAAATAGAATGAGGAAGTAAAGCTTGACGGGTAAAAAAGAAGCTATTTGTGTTTCCCTATACAGAGGTGGATTGTTATTTTTATACAGGAAATATGGGCGATGTAGTAGGTGTTTTGGAAGGATAAAAAAGGGCATCTCCCCAAGGAGATACCCTAACAAATATTATTTATTGCGAATTATGCACCTAAAGTAGCTACCATAACCGCTTTAATAGTGTGCATGCGATTTTCAGCCTGATCGAATACAATTGAAGCAGGCGATTCAAATACCTCTTCAGTTACTTCCATGCCATCTAAACCAAATTTCTGGAAAATTTCCTCACCCACTTTTGTTTCGCGGTTGTGGAAAGCAGGTAAACAATGCAAGAACTTGCAATTTGGATTGCCTGTCAATTCCATTGCTTTCGCATTAATTTGGTAAGGGCTCAACAATTCAATACGCTCTTTCCATACTTCATCGGCTTCACCCATGGATACCCAAACATCAGTATACAAGAAATCACATCCTTCCACACCTGTTTTCACATCATCAGTAATGGTGATGTTAGCACCTGACAGTTCAGCAATAGCTTCACATCTCTTCACCAATTCAGCATCTGGCTGCAATGACTTAGGACCTACGATACGTACATCCATACCCATGATAGCACCACCCACTAACAATGAGTTAGCCATGTTGTTACGGGCATCACCTAAGTAAGCATAAGATACCTGATTCAAAGGTACACTGGAATGCTCCATCATGGTTAAAAAGTCAGCCAAAATCTGTGTTGGGTGGAATTCGTCTGTTAAACCATTCCAGACAGGTACACCTGCATACTCAGCCAACTCTTCAACGATTTCCTGACCGTAACCACGGTACTCAATACCATCGTACATACGTCCCAAAACACGAGCTGTATCTTTCATTGATTCTTTGTAACCAATCTGAGATCCGGAAGGCCCTAAGTAAGTTACGTGCGCACCCTGATCGTGGGCTGCCACTTCAAAGGCACAACGCGTGCGGGTAGATGCCTTTTCGAAGATCAACGCAATGTTTTTTCCGGTCATACGAGGTTGCTCGATACCGGCATACTTGGCTGCTTTAAGATCTTGAGCAAGTTTTAATAGAAATTTGATTTCTTCCTGAGAAAAATCCAATAATTTCAGGAAATTTCGGTTTTTCAAATTGAAAGCCATTCTTCTTCTGTTTTTATAGGTTATTTAACATTATCGTATTTACGCAAATCGGCTTCTTCGTAATCCTTTGTAATTTTGGTACCATAGGCCTTATCTTCTAATTTCTTAGACTCCGTGATAACGCTCATTTCACCGCCTCCTTCAACAAACTGAAGAGCTGCGTTAATTTTAGGTGCCATACTTCCTTCTCCAAAGGTACCAGCTTCCAGGTAATTTTTGGTATCATTGATATCCAAAAATTCTAAAACTTTTTGATCCGGTTTACCAAAGTTAGCATATACAAAAGGTACATCCGTCAATATGTAAAAACGATCTGCTTTGATTTGACGCGCTAATACTGAGGATGCTAAATCCTTATCGATAACAGCTTCAGCCGGGCGCAAATCGCCTTTTTCGTCATAATATACAGGTACGCCACCACCACCAACGGCAATCACAATGGTACCCTGGCGGGCATTGTTTTCCACCACTTCCCAGTTCATGATATCCTTTGGCTGAGGCGAAGGCACGACACGACGGAAACCACCGTTTTCTTTTTGCTCCTCTTTAAATACCCATTTCTTTTCAGCCGCTAATTTATCAGCCTCCTCTTTGGATACCATTTTACCAATCCGCTTGGTTGGATTTTTAAACGCCGGATCATTGATATCTACCTCTACAGTCGTCATCAATGTCAATACGTTTCTTTGAATACCGTGCTTCTTCAACACATTTTTCAAAGCCCGCTCAATCATGTAACCGATTCCACCCTGAGAATCAGCCACACATACATCTAACGGCATTTGAGGGATGTTATACATTTGCTCACCGGCATCATTACGCATGACTATATTTCCCACTTGCGGTCCGTTACCATGCGAAATCACCACATTATATCCTTCCTTCAGCAAGAATACGATATTCTCAAGGGTATCTGTTGTATTTTGCTCTTGTTCGTCAATGGTGCCAACCTGATTGGCCCTTAACAAGGCGTTTCCGCCAAGAGCAATAACTGCTAATTTGCTCATAGACTCTTCTTTAATTAAAGATTACTTGGTTATTATTATTTAGGTCTTCTTAAACGCGATATAACGACTTTTTAAACAGGCTACAAATGATTTTAATCATCGGTTACATTATGAAAGCAAGGTCAAGGCTATTTACAAGGTAATAATCAGAAATTAGCCCGAACAGCGCGTTATTTTTGACAAAACCTAGCTTTTCCCTTATGAAGAAGGTACTATCTCAAAAGGAATCTTATTACTTTTGGCATCGAACATTCTCTACAGATGTGGAGAAACAACCAGGCATGATAAAAACTCTACTCACATTCATCAGTATACTGTTGATCCTATCCGGCTGCAACATAGTAACTAATTCCTCCAAAAATGAGGGCGTTGTAACCTATGCCATCGAATACCCCCAACAAGCCGATCAAAAGGGATTTACCGCCTTTTTACCCAAGGAAATGGTCACGTATTATAAGGATGACCATTTTAAATTGAAATTTAAGGGCGAATTCAACATTTATAACCTGGAATTTATCTCCCGGTCGGGAGGTGACACTTGTTTTACGCTTTTTAAAATATTCGATAAAAAGCTCTTTTATTCCATGGAGCAAAATGAAAAACTCTTTCTTTTTAATGACTTGGGACCTTCCAAGCTGGAAGTTTTTAATGATTCAACCAAAAACATTGCCGGTATCACCTGTACCAAAGCGGTCTTGTACTTTGAGGATAAATCAGCACCCGATATTGAGGTCTATTTTTCAAAGGAGATCAATATATCAAGCCCTAACCGGCACTCCCCTTTTTCTCAAGTACCCGGATTAATGCTGGAATTTAGTATGGAATACCAGAATATGCAGCTGCTTTTTAAAGCCCAAAAAGTAAGTATTGAGAAGGTAGATAGCCATGAATTTCATCTGCCCGAAACGTATAAAAATACCGAACGGGATGAAATAAAAGATTTAGTCCTAACGTTACTTCAATAGTTTAAAGATCATTACTTCTTTACCCCCTTTGTCAAATTAAAGAAATTGAACTTTTCCTGAGTTTTGGGAAGGGCTTTTATTATTTTTGTTGTCGAATCTCACAGAGACAATCCGAAGACGTATGGCCAAAAAGAAAAAAACAACAAAACCACCCAGAGTACCATTTACCCAAAAATTTAAGCACTGGACCGACAGTCTGAAAGAATTTAAGTTACGCTTTATCAGCGGGATTCTAACCGTTGGTTTTGCATTCTATTTACTGTTGGCCTTCTTCTCTTTTCTTTTTACAGGTTTTGCCGATAAAAGTAAATTTGACCTGAGTTGGTGGGATTTGGTAAGGGATTCCGATATCACCGTTAAAAACTGGACCGGAAAAACCGGTGCTTACCTGGCCGACGCCTTCATTAATCAAGGCGTTGGTATTGCGGCCTTTGCCATGGTTGTAATTCTGTTTGTCCTGGGTTTCCGTTTATTGGGAGCCCGGATATTACCATTGAAAAAGACGGTTCTCCACAGCTTTTTTATTACCGTCTGGTTATCGGTAACCATGGGATTCCTGTTTATTTCAAATACCGATGATCAATTTTTATTGCTTGGCGGCACCCATGGATTCTTCATCAGCAAATGGCTGCAAGCCGCGATCGGCATGGTTGGTACCGCGATTGTTGTACTTACCGGACTGATTATTTACTTATCGGTCACCTTTGAACAGTTTTATCACCTGATGAAACGGGGTCTTCCTAAAAAGGAAACCGCTACCAGCCAGGAAGAACAAACCTCTCCTGAGTCAAGCGCAACAGAAGTATTTCCATCATTAGCAGAAGTGCAAAATAACACACCTGATGAACCTGAAGCGGAAATACTAGCTCCGGAACCCATTGTTGAGTTGCCTACAGAACCGATCCCGGATTTGGAAAGTGAACAGCAGCCCGAACCATTGCTTAGTCAGGGGATGGAAATCGAATTCTCCCCCGAAGTAGATCCCCATTCGGAAACAGCCAATGACGAATTTGATTTGAATTTGACCATTGAAAAGCATCAGGAAGAGGAAGAGAGTTATGATGAAACAGACAATGAACCATTAGAAGATTATGACCCAACGCTGGATTTATCTTCCTACCAATTTCCGACCCTGGAATTATTGGAAGATCATAAAGGTGGTGCCGGTGAGGTTGGCGAAGCGGAACTGATTGCCAACAAAAATAAGATTGTTAAAACACTGGAAGATTACAAAATCCAGATCAAAAATATAAAAGCGACCGTTGGGCCAACCATCACTTTATATGAAATTGTGCCGGCACCGGGTGTTCGTATCTCCAAAATTAAAAACCTTGAAGATGACATTGCCCTTTCGCTGGCAGCTTTAGGCATTCGGATTATCGCCCCCATCCCGGGACGCGGTACCATAGGAATTGAAGTGCCCAATTCAGAAGCCGAGATTGTGTCCATGCGCTCCATTATTTCAGCAAAGAAATTTCAGCATACCAAATATGAGTTACCCATCGCTTTGGGAAAAACCATATCCAACGAAACGTTTGTATTGGATTTGGCCAAGGCTCCGCACATGTTGGTAGCCGGTGCAACCGGCCAAGGAAAATCAGTAGGATTAAATGCGATTATCACCTCTTTACTTTACAAAAAACATCCGTCGCAATTGAAATTCGTAATGGTTGACCCTAAGAAAGTGGAACTTAACATCTACTCAAAGATAGAGCGTCACTTTTTAGCAAAAATGGGCAATGACGACGATGCCATCATCACTGATGTGCAAAAAGTAGTGAACACTCTCAACTCGCTCACCATTGAAATGGATGATCGATACGAGTTATTGAAGTCGGCTCATGCCAGAAACATTAAAGAATACAACCACAAATTTGTCAAGCGGCAGCTGAACCCCGAAAAGGGACATCGTTTCCTGCCTTACATCGTGGTAATCATTGATGAGTTTGCCGATTTGATCATGACGGCCGGTAAAGAGGTAGAAATGCCCATTGCCCGTATTGCGCAGTTGGCCCGTGCAGTAGGTATTCACATGATCATTGCCACGCAGCGACCATCCACCAATATTATTACCGGTGTGATTAAAGCCAACTTCCCAACACGAGTCGCCTTTAAAGTGGCATCCATGATCGACTCCCGTACCATTCTGGATTCACCGGGTGCTAACCAGTTAATTGGTCGCGGCGATATGTTGATTTCGCAAGGCAGTGACCTGGTGCGCGTGCAGTGTGCCTTTGTGGATACTCCTGAAGTGGAAGAGATAACTGATTTTATCGGCCAACAGCGCGGCTATACCTCTGCCTTTATGCTACCTGATTATCATGGTGCAGAAAGCAGCAGTGAAGCCGGAGACATTGACATGAGCAAACGCGATCAGATGTTTGATGATGCGGCCCGGGTAGTGGTAGCTAATCAATCCGGATCCACATCACTCATTCAACGGCGTTTCTCCATTGGCTATAACCGTGCCGGACGAATCATTGACCAACTGGAAGCAGCTGGTATTGTGGGTCCATTCGAAGGCAGTAAGGCCCGACAAGTGCTGGTAGCCGATGACGTGGAACTGGATCGAATTTTAAGTCAATTTTAAGTGTTATCAATTTTGGAATAATTCTTGTTTCTTTGTCATCCAATTTGAAGCAATTAACCGAAATCAAGAAAAAATGAATATGAAGCATACTTTAACAATACTATTCGCATGTGTGATGGGCCTGTCCTTGCAAGCCCAATCCTCAGAAAAAGCAAAAGAAATCTTAGACCAGGTTTCATCAAAGACCAAGGCCTATCAAACCATTAAAGCAGATTTCTCCTTCGCCATGGAGAATCTACAGGAAGAAATCAACGAAACATACGAAGGCAAAATCATCCTTAAAGGCAACAAGTATAAGGTGTCATTAATGAATGTGGATTCCTATTATGATGGTACGGCACTCTATACGCACATGATTGATGCGGAAGAAGTCAATGTATCCGAACCGGATCCATCAGATGAAGAAACATTAAATCCGGCTACTATTTTCACCATCTATGAGAAAGGATATACCTTTAACTACATTGGTGAAGGTACTGCCGCAGGAAAACCTTGTCACGAAATTGATTTATATCCGGAGAACCGGGACAAACCCTTTTCACGAATTAAGCTCCTCATTCTGAAGGATGATTTACAATTGTATTCGCTTCGTCAGATTGGAAAAGATGGCAACAACTATACAATTACTGTAAAGTCGATGAAAACCAATGCCCCTGTGGATGACAAAACCTTTGTGTTTGACACTTCTACCCACCCGGATGTGGATGTTATTGATATGCGATAAAGCTGAATGCATATCTATTCCAAAAGGAATTCAACGTAAAAACATAAACTTAAATCCTGCCCTTGTGGCAGGATTTTTTGCATAAAAAGGCTACATTTGCACACATCCAGATATGGACACTTTTAAATATCAACTGCCCCTTAAACTTATTGCCACCATTCCGGTTATAAGAGTAAAGGGTAAATCAACTGAAACAATGACGCTATTACTCGAATTTATAAACGGGCTAACCGATCTGTTAAAGGCCATGTCCCCCTACCTTTTATTAGGCTTTTTCTTTGCAGGGATATTAAAAGTATGGTTTCCGCAACAATGGATTGACCGGTACATGGGAAAAAGCTCGTGGCAATCGGTCATTAACACCGCCATTTTAGGCATTCCCCTACCCCTTTGTTCGTGCGGCGTCATTCCTACGGGGATATCTTTTTACCGTAATGGGGCGTCCAAAGGCTCCAGTGTCTCCTTTCTGATTTCCACACCACAAACCGGGGTGGATTCACTGATGGTAACCTACTCTCTTTTGGGTTTGCCCTTCGCCATTATTCGAATCATTGTAGCATTGATTACGGGTGTTATGGGGGGTGGATTAACCAATTTAATAGCCAAAAAGGATGAAGTCAATGCAGCCCAGGCGGGTGTTGCTTGCGAATCCAAAACCATAAAGTCAAAATCCGGCATCTACCGTGTCTTTCACTATGGCTTTTATGAATTCCTGATGGATATTGCCAAATGGTTGGTGATTGGATTGTTAATTGCAGCTGTTCTGGCCGTTTTGATACCCGATGATTTCTTTACCCACTACCTGGATAACGAACCCTTGAGCATGCTAGCGGTATTGGCTGCATCGGTACCTCTCTATTTGTGTGCAACAGCCTCGGTACCCATCGCCGCCGTATTAATGCTAAAAGGCTTATCGCCCGGGGCTGCCTTGGTTTTATTAATGGCTGGGCCGGCCACCAATGCCGCTACCATCACCGTCATCCGGAAAGTATTTGGGGCAAAAACACTCTTCAGCTATCTGGGATCAATCATTTTTGGCGCCCTTTTATTTGGAACCTTAATCAATGTATTTTTGCCGAGAGAATGGTTTGCGCTTTCAGAACAAGCTTTGCATCATGCCCACCGGCACGAATTATTGCCTGAATGGGTTCAATTGGGTTCAGCCATTGTATTAGTTGGTTTAATTATTAGCGGCTATGTGCGCACTTATATAAAAAGAAAACAAGCAGCGTCCAAAACTCAAACCGCAACGACATCCTTATTATTTAAACCCCTTACTGAACCGGAAACCAAATCCTTCACCGCACCTGATTTATCTCATCTTACGTTTGCTAAGCCCGCAAATCTTAAATCGGTCGTAATAAGAGTAGATGGTATGACCTGTAGTCACTGTAAAGCAAGCGTTGAAAAGCAGTTGCTGAATTTACCCGGTATTGAAGGCGTAACGGCTGACCCAAAGACCAATCGCGTTTCCATCGATGGCAGTTCATTTGACTTGGAGACGATTGAAAAAACAGTTGAAAGCCTGGGCTATCAATACAAAGGAATTATTTCATAACAGATACTACGACCATTAGACACGAGGTAAAAGATTTATGATTCTTTCGGGAGATGAGTGGTTATTATTGAAAATTGAACTCCGCCGGAGTTCTTTCGTTCATTTTGTAGCACCGCAGGATTTCACTGGTCATTATCCCGCCCTGCGGGAGTTATTGTTATTTGATCCTTAGAGAATCAATCCCATCAACAAAAGGCACTCTATTTTGCGACATGTACTATTCAATATCACTAGCCGTGAAGTGGTGATACAATAATAGCCGCGGGTGATGATGTTAGGATAATAACACAATCCAGAATGGGGTTGAATTCTAATAGAACTCGAATAAATCAATGCATTTTCCGGATAAACCAGATTTAATTAATTATTGTTGATACAATGAACTATCAAAAAATCCCGATTCGACTTAAAGAATCGGGGTATTTTTTATTCATCCGTCTCCCACAATCCATCCAAATATTTTATACTTTTGCCCCATCAAGGTGCACTTGCTTAATAGGGAATCCGATGCTTCTGCTTAGGCAGAATAGTTCGGAGCTGTCCCCGCAGCTGTAATCCGGTCATTCGTAAGAATGGTTCAACCACGCTAACGAATGAAGACGCTTTTGAATTGCAAACACCACTGTTCTGATCCCCCCTGTCACGCTAGATCACGTGGGCATGCGGGAAGAATGGGAAGGTATCAAAAGCCCGGAAAGCCAGAAGACCTGCCTTGAGTAGAGAAATTTTATGACTTCGGGGAAAAGTGTCGTTTCAGCAAAGGTGACTGGCTTTATTCAGCTCTTCTCTTTTTTCTGTGACTTACTTCCCTCCTGAAGATTTTGTAAACACTAAAACAAAACAAAATGCAGGAGTTCACAATCAACGCCATCAGCACATCACTGGATGCGCAAATTAAACACAAAATTGATTTTAAGACCAAACCGCTTGGTTCCTTAGGCAAACTGGAAGCTATTGCCTTTAAAGTATGTCAGATTCAACAAACGCTGAAGCCCGAATTAAAACAGCCTGCCCTGTTGGTTTGCGCAGGCGACCATGGCATCACAGAAGAAGGGGTGAGTCCTTTCCCGCAAGAGGTAACCCATCAAATGGTATTGAACTTTCTTTCGGGTGGTGCTGCCATCAATGTGTTTTGCCGTCAAAACAACATCCAGTTGCTGGTGGCCGATACGGGCGTTAATTTTGACTTTGAGCCATCCGATGATCTACTTGACCGCAAAGTTCGAAAAGGCACCCGGAATTTTGTAAAAGAACCGGCCATGACCCTGGCAGAATGTCATACAGCCCTTGACAATGGGGCCGAAATCATCCAGCAACTGCACCATCAGGGAAGTAATGTGGTTGGTTTTGGGGAAATGGGTATTGGCAACACCACAGCAGCCACAGCCCTCCTGTGTAAGTTCACCAATACATCCCCGCAGGAAGCTTCAGGTGCAGGTACAGGTTTAAATGCGGAAGGCATTTCTCATAAAGCCACTGTTATTGAAAAAGCATTGAGCCTTCACCAACAGATAACTGATCCAACCGAAATATTAGCCACCTTTGGAGGATATGAAATTGCAACCATCTGCGGCGGCATGCTCAAAGCCGCCCAATTGGGCATGATTATTTTGGTGGATGGATTTATCGCCACCTCTGCATTAGTAGCTGCTGCAGCGATCAATCCAAAGGTCAAAGATTTTTGCCTCTATACTCATCAATCCAATGAACAAGGTCACCGCCTGATGCTGGCACACTTAAAAGGCGAAGCGATTCTGGATATGGGGCTTCGACTGGGCGAAGGAACCGGTGCCGCATTGGCCTATCCCCTCATTCAGTCGGCCGTTAGTTTCATGAATGAGATGAATAGTTTTGAAGCTGCCGGCGTCAGTAATAAAGAATAAGCCTGTAAGTTTGGATTTTGTTTGTAAAAAACAACCTAATGAAACAGATCCATCTACTGACTGATACAATTGCCTATTATCAAAAACAGAATATGAAACGTTTAAAACAGGAATGGGAATTACTGCTAACGGCCTTGGGCTTTTTCACCCGCATCCCCATTCCGCATGACATTGCCTTTTCGCAGGAAAACCTGAACCGCTGCAACCGGTATCTTCCGATTATTGGATTTATTGTGGGCGGAATCGGTGCTGCTGTTTATTACGGTGCGTCCTTTTTATTCCCGCACAGTATAGCGGTTTTGCTATCCATGGGAGCCACCATACTGGCCACCGGAGCCTTTCATGAGGATGGTTTTGCCGACGTGTGCGATGCTTTTGGTGGCGGCTGGACTAAGGCGAAAATACTGGTCATCATGAAAGATTCACGCGTGGGAGCCTATGGAGCCATCGGCATATTGCTGTTACTACTGGTCAAATTTCAAGCGCTAAACGTACTATCCAACTGGCAGGTGCTAGCAGCCGTGATCACCGGCCACATGATCAGCCGTTCCATGGCTGCCTGGACCATGTACAGCCTGGAGTATGTGCGCGAGGATGAAACCAGTAAATCAAAACCCATTGCCAAAGCCCTGCGCACCAAAGATCTGATCCTGGCAATCAGCGTTGCGTTGCTGCCGGTACTACTATTTCAGGATGGTTTTGTCTTTCTGATCATCCTTCCGGCTTTTATAGCCAAATGGTTGCTGGAGCGTTATTTCATGAAGTGGATAGGCGGCTATACCGGCGATTGTCTGGGTACCATTCAACAAGTCACCGAAGTGGTTTGTTACCTGTTTATGATTGCCTATTTTAAATTAACCGCTTCTTCAGGTTTTCTATCTGATGAAGTCATGCAACTTTTTTGAGGATGGAAATTTTATTAATCCGGCATACAACCCCCGATGTTCCAACGGGTACCTGTTATGGTCAGACCGATCTGGATGTCAATGGTACATTTGAAAGAGAAGCTGATGAAATAAAAGCAACCATTGGTGATTTTAAACCTGAAGCCATCTACTCCAGTCCACTCATCCGCTGTTCTAAACTGGCTGAAAAACTTTTTCCTGGTCAAACCATTCAATTGGACGATCGACTCAAGGAAATGAGTTTTGGCCAATGGGAGAAAAAGCTGTGGCAAAACATTCCGAAGGATGAATTAGACACCTGGGCCAACGATTTCATGCAGCACGCTCCTCCGGAAGGTGAATCCTTTAATCGCTTCATTCAGCGCATTGATGAATTTAATATTGAATATTTAAAGAGAAATGACAGAGCCGTTGTTGTGACCCATTCAGGTGTTATTCGGTCGTTTCTGATGCAACACCTGCACATACCATCGGATAAAATTTTTAACCTCCAGCTGAATTATGGCGCTGTGATAAAAATTGATGTTCATACGGAAGCATACTCGCAAGTTAAGTTTCTGAAAGGATAAATCTATCGCAAAGGACACGAAGTACAACACAAAGCCGCACTGAAAATTTTGTTTTTCATGGTGTTTCTTTATGAGTAATCCTTTGTGGTAAAAATTACTGATATGGCAAAAATAATATACATCTCCGGTGGCCAGCGATCCGGTAAAAGCAGCTATGCACAAAATCTGGCATTAGCACTATCTGATCATCCGGTTTACCTGGCCACATCGCGCATTTGGGACGAAGAGCACCACGATCGCATCAAACGGCACCAAGCCGATCGCGGCCCCCAATGGACCAATATTGAAGAAGAGAAAGAAATATCGAACCACAACTATTCCAATCGAGTGGTTTTAATGGATTGCGTCACCCTTTGGCTGACGAACTTCTTTTTCGATAACCAAAGCCATGTGGACCAATCCTTGCAAGAAGCGCAAAAGGAGTTTGAAAAACTTATTCAGCAAGATGCCACCTTCATCATCGTATCCAACGAAATTGGAATGGGTGGACAAAGCATCAATGACCTTCAACGCAAATTCACAGATTTACAAGGCTGGATGAATCAATACATCGCACAATGTGCCGATGAAGTAGTATTTATGGTATCGGGTTTGCCGATGAAAGTAAAATAGTAACGATTACAGGTAAACGCAGGCGGAACTAAGAGTATCCAAAAGAAAAGAACGGCAAACAGATGGAAAACTGAAATAAATCGGAGCGAAAAGCTCTGTACTACAACAAAAGTGATCTATACCTGAGCGAAACACATGCATCGCTGGCGAAGGTGATCATTTCCGGAGCTGTTCGCCTCCCGGCCCAGGCGAAACCCACCCTACCAGAGCGAAAGCAATGCTACCAGGGCGAAACACAATGCTACCAGGGCGAAATGCACCCTTACCAGGTTTCGTTGCCATTCGCTGCCGTTTGTTTCAATTCGCCAGCAGCGCTTGCACTTCGCTCATCAAAGAAGTGATGCGCCGGCGGCAAACCCAGACATACAGCATTCAACTGCATATTTGGCACTATTGTAAGCGTGCGGCAATGGGCCTCTTAAATACATTTGAAAAATAGGCCTTATTTTATTATTCAGTAGGAACCTTCCATTTATTTGGAAGTAGGTTAGCTAGTGCGGTCACTTTGGAATCCGAAATTCTGTTGAAGACATTTGTTAACCATTTCAAGGGATCTACATTGTTTATTTTGCAGGATGCAAACAGGGAATACATGATTGCCGCTTTTTGAGCAGCTTCATGTGATCCGGCAAAGAGATAATTTTTGCGCCCCAGGGCCAACGGTCTGATGGCATTTTCGATCAGATTATTATCGATCTCATACCGACCATCATCCATATAGCGTTTTAAACGGGGCCACAGGTTATAGGTGTAGCTGATGGCTTTGCCAATTGCACTTTGGGGCACCACCTGGTTTAAGTTTGTTTTCAGCCACTGTTCAATCTCTTCCAGAATGGGTTTGGCATACAGTTGACGAAAACGCTTTAATGTTTCACAATCCACTTGTCTTTCCCTTGCCAAACGTTCAATTTCATAGAGAGACTGCATTTTGGACAGTACAAAACCGGCTCGTTTTGCGTCCATATCCAAGGCTTCCTTAAATTTTCGACGTGCATGCGCCATGCAAGCCAACAAGGTTATGTTCCCATTGGTTTGCATATGCTGGTAGCCGGCATATCCATCAGTTTGTAAAGCACCATTAAAATGGTTCAAAGTCAACTTTGGTACTTCTTTACCCCGCGATTTGTTATACTTAAACAATACCAGGTTTTGTACCGGTGAGCGATATACCCATTGATATCCGCGATGCAGTGCTCCTTTCTTATTGGGATCCTGTACTTTTATCGGACTTTCATCCGCCTGCAGGTAATCAGTCTGCAACAGTTGTTTTTCAAGCTCTTCGTAGAGTAATTCCAGTAAAGCGGTTGATTTATTGAACCAGCCGTTTATGGTGGATTTACTGATTTGGGCACCACAGCGCTTTAGGATTTTTCGCAGGCGATCAAAAGGAATATGGTCGGCATACTTTGAAACCAATAGGTAGGCCAACAAACTTGCCCCTGCATTTCCTTTGGGAATAGGCAGTGAAGGAAGTTCGGCTATGACAATCCTTTCTGTATCTGATTTAATATATTGCGGACGAACGATCTTCCGGACAAAAATATGCCCGGGGTTATATTCCAATACCTCGGTCACTTTCTCGCCAATCTTTTTGTATTCCACCAGGTTGATGTCCGGCTCAAGCACCTCTTCTACGCGAGGCAGGTGTTCCGGTATTTCGGTCCGGACAGGGTAGGCTTTTTCCTTTATGTGCTTTTTACGAGTGTAGTGTATTTCTTCAGATGGCGGAGATGCTTCCGATGAAGAAGGAATATCAAACAAACTTAGCTGCTCGCTATCCAAACTTCTCAGGGGTATGAATCGCTCACTTTTCGAGCCAAATATCAATCGCTTCATCTCGCTGATCTGATGTTTGAGCAACGTGATTTCCTGGAGCGCTTTATCATATTCCTTTTTGGAGACAAACTCCTGAGCAGAGACTGTATGTTCTGTGGTGTTATTCACACCTAAATATACTAAAAAACACTGTGACTACAGCTGATTCATGAGGTTTATTCTAATGTAAAACGCTCTTTCCTTGTAAGATTCGTAATGCTGATGCCATCGATGAGCATGACCAGCTGTGTATAATCCAATCGGATGCTTCCGTGCTCAATATCATAAGCAGGCAGGTCAAACGTACCTTTTTCCAGGCGCTTGTAATACAGCACAAAACCGCTGCCACACCAATGTAACAGTTTTACTTTATTCCGGTTTTTATTCAGGAATATAAAGACTTCTCCACTGGTAGGGGATTGGTTCAGGTGGTTCTGTACTAAGCCACATAAACCATCAAACCCCTTACGCATGTCAGTTGGAGAAATATAAAGTTGGAATTTTAGGGAGGAGGATAATGTAAACATATCAGTATAGATGAATCAAGGTGCGCAACAGGTGTGAACTTATCGTATCATCCACATCAATGGAAACGCCATTGGGATATGAAATTTTTAGTGTTGGTGGTCGCTTGTCGGCAGCTAATGTGACAGGCATAAATTTGGAGACATTGAGTTCTTGCTTACTTTCCTTATTCTTTTGGGCGGTGTAGTACTTGAAAGTATGATGCGACACTTGCTCTTGTCGGCAAAACTCCTTCTGGCTCTGACCACTCAGCCGCCAACGATCAATCAGATCGAACATATCTTGCTTGCGTTGTTGGGATGCTGTTTTCATGTCAGCAAAAGTAGAGCCAGAAAAAATTCTCTACAAGATGTCTGTGCCAGCATGCTTACGCACTATTCATAGCTTACCTTTTATAAAAATAGAAGGGGCGCTCCTCAGCGCCCCTTCACTCACACAACTAAACCTTTAATCTACGTCCCATCACAGCTTAGTCTATATTTAAGTCCCATTTAGTACATCTTAGGGATTATGCGCGCCATAGGTTCTATTCCTGGATTAAAATCTGTTTCATCGGCAGGAACATCCCAATAAGGCATATAATTATAATTAAATGTTGCATTTACATTTTTATTACCATCAGCATCCCAAACAACGCATCCGGTTCTTCCTCCACCATTTTCAATAGGATCAGTAACGCCCCATCTCCTTGCATCGTAAAAGGCAACCCCTCTTAACAACAAGCCTATTCTTCGCTCAATACGCAATTCTTCTTTTGCAGCAGCAAGATCAAGTCCGGTACTAGCGACGGCATCTAAACCTGAATTCTGAAGAGTCCGAACACCATCGATATGAGCTAAACCACCATCAATACTACCACTATTTATTTTTGCTTCAGCCAACATCAATTCATTTTCTTCATAACTACAGCCAATGGCATAATACTTTGTTTTATACTCGGTAGTTGTCCATTCGCCACCATCAATAAAGTCCCATTCGGTACCATACTGAATACCTCTACCTGATCGATTAATAACTGGAGCACTTTTCTGCTCAAACCCACGATCCATTCTGGCATCACCAGCTTTGAAATCCTGAACCAATCGCTCACTGGCAAACATCCAACCATAATGAACGTATGCTGGTACCCAATCTTCCATAAAGGTGGCATCTGAAGTCATTACAAAAACAGCATCATCACTCTTAATTCCATCATTGGCAAGAGCGATAATAGAATTCCAATCAGCAACGGACATATCAGCTTCCTTTTTATTAACCAGCAGGTTTCGTGCCTTATAGGTATTCATACTTCTAACCCATGCCTTTGGAGTAGGTAAACCTTTTGCCTGAAGATAAGTTGGAATAATATTCGTTAATGCTGAAGTATAGTCAGCATCACCGTCCGAGATGCTATTTAAGATTTGAATAGCTGCATCAAAGTTTTTATTAGCTTCGGCAATAATTTGGTCATTATCTAAATAGCTGTTATTGGTAACTCCATACTCATCAGCAATTAAACCTACTGAATAAAGAGAACCAATTCTTGAATATGCTAGACCTTTCCAATAATAAGCCCATGCTTTAATCACTTTTTTCTTGATTTCAGCATTTCCACTGAAAGAGATGTCACTATCCGCTTTATCCAATAATAAATTAGCATGATTATTGGTGAAATACATTAACGACCATTCCCATTTAAAAGGATTATCATCTCCATATGATCGTGAATTTCTTAGACGCATCTCATCAGTCTGAGATCCACCTTGAGGAGGAAACACTTTTGTTCCATCATCCAAAACAATATACGTTGGTTGATTGGCCCATCTCCACGCGTAATTACCCCAAGGAATAAAGATAGCATCACCCATAATTTCATGGAAACCTTGGGTTGTAAACCAATATTGCCAGTAAAAACCTACAGCATAAATTCCAGTGCTTGCCTGAAATATCCCTTCTTGACTTTCAAGTGCTGCCGGAGTTGGCTCATTCTTACTATTCACCTGTAGTTCAAAAGCATCTTCACATCCCCAAGTGAAGACCAACAGGCTAACTACTAATATTTTTAATAAAATCTTACTCATAATTCAAAATTTTACGTCAGATTAAAACTTAGCTCTCAGACCAACACTAAAGGTTCTTGAGTTTGGAAATGCATATTGATCCAATCCTCGCGTATAAGTGTCACTTGCAGAAACAGAAGCAGCTTCAGGATCGAATCCAGAGTAGTCTGTAATGGTAAACAAATTACGTCCTGATAAAGTAATATCAATTGACTTAACTAAATCAAGATTCAACACTTCGTTCAATTTAAAAGTTACTGACAAATCTTTCAGACGCAAGTAAGAACCATCCTCAACGAAACATGCATTAGGTTCATTGGTATTATATTGGCTGGTGTAATACTTCGCCCAAGGCTTACTTTCGTTACCAATGGTTACAGGTTGAGTTACATCACCATGAACCAGGTCACGATACAACCATTGCTTAGTTTGGTTATAAATCTCAAAACCTTGCACCCAATCCAATTGAAAACTTAAACTGGCATAACGACCAAAATCAAAAGAATTAATCCATGATAAATTAAAGTCAGGAGTTGGATCGCCAATAACTACTTTCTCAGAAGTAAACTGCACTTCTTTCGAATCTAGACTTGTTACATAACCATCACTGGAGATAGCGTAATTACTGCGATCAGCTTCAGCAATGTAGAAATTACCATCTGAATCTTTTTGATCAAGAGAAGTTAATGGATTTAAACCAAAGAAAGCTCCAATTGCGTAACCTTCTTTCAATACAAAATTATTACCTAAAGCAATGTCTTTTTTATTTGATATAGCATCAATAATCGATTCGGAATGACCATAATTAATAGTGGAATTCCAGTTAAAATTGGAACTACTATAAACACGCATATCCAGTCCTATTTGGTAACCATTTGATTTTATGGTAAAGGCATTATCTAAGATTGTTGCCGATCCGGTAGAAGGAGACACCTGAATATCCCAAATTACATCGTCACTAGTTCTATCCCAATAGGTAAAATTTAGTTTGGCAAAATTCAACCATGTTTCACCTGGCGTAAAGGAAATATCTGTACCTAATTCAAACTCTCTTGACACTTGAACTTGCAAGTCTGGATTGGTCATGGCCTGTTTGGTTGCTAAATAAACACCATCGCCCATTGTTCCTGTCTCAAGTGTAATAATCCGATCAAATGGACCTGGCTGAATACCAGCTTCACCATAAGCAGTACGAATTTTCCACTCCGCAATAGTACCTTTCAAATTATCCATAAATCCTAATTCAGATAACCTGAAATAGAAATCCCCACGTGGAAAAACGAATGGCTCGGATCCGCCACCAAAGGCTGAAGACCAGTCAATACGAACTCCACCAGATACTCCCATTAAATCACCATACTCAAATTTCTGATTGACTAAATACCCGTAAGTTCTAAAAATGGACTCGTAACCACTAAGAACTGGGTCAGAACCATGACTAATCAAAAAATCATCCCTTTTTGGCAGTTTTGTAGTTGTCATACTGCGTCTGGCATAATCTTCTTGTCTCCAATCAAATTTAGCCATTGTTAAAGATTTAATAGGTATTGACCATCCAAGATCCTCTGCAAAATCAACATCCAAATAAGCAGACGCTATAAAGTTCTTAGTTGTTCCACTATATGCATTGTTTATCCATTCCCCATTATTAGGAAGAAGACCATTACTCTGATAATCCTCTTGATTTTTTGTAATTTGATCAAAATCATTGCGATACGTATCGTAACCAAACTTAGCATCAAATGAAAGCAATTTATTCATTTCATAGCGCAAAGACATGTTTTGAATGGTTCGCAAAGTTTTCGATGAATATGTTCTAACATCCCTTGAATATAATGGATTTATAGAATTATCATCAGCCGGGCTGGCTACAAAATTTCCATCTGAGTCTTTATAATTAAGATCAATGTATGGTAAAGCTCCAACAGCAAAACCTAATGGACTGTAGCGGTTGTCTATTCCTGAAATAGTACCTGTGGAGTTGTCACTATAAATCAAACTTGATCCCAAGGTAAATTTCAAGTTATCTAATAAGTCTATTCCAATATTGGATTTCAAATTATACTTGTCATACTTACCATTAATGGTACTCTCTTGTGAAAGAAGCGAACCGGAAACTAAATAGGTAACATTATTACCACCGCCTGAAACTTGCAAGTTATTATAATATGTAACTGCATTTGTTTTCATCGTTTGATCCAGGTGATCGTATGTCTGTTCTTTATAAGGTTTATCAACTAAAGTAGTGGCGTCAATACTTCCAAGAGGGGCTTCCCATACTCCATTGGCTTTTTGCGCCAACCGATTACTATTACCATCTAAAATATAGCCTTGTGAATCGGTATTATAATAGTGCTTATCAGCTTTTTTATAATCTCCGAATAATGGTGAATCAAAACTCGTTTTAGTAGAAAAGATAACCTGTGGTTTTTGTCCTTTTTGACCTTTTTTAGTGAAAATTTGAATAACCCCATTGGCACCCTGTGCACCATAAATAGTGGCAGCAGCAGCACCTTGAACTACCTCTACACGATCTACATCGGCCAAATCCAAATCGGCAAATCGACTAGATAAGTTACCTGTTGATCCATTTTGGTTATTATCCATATTAATTTGAATACCATCCACCAAAACCATTGGCATTGAACTGGATAAAGAGTTGATTCCCCTCAGCGTAATACTCTGTTGCTGACCAGGTTGACCTGTTACCGACTGCACTCTGGCTCCTGGAATTTTACCTGCAATTGCTTGATCCACTGAGGCATTTCCACTATCTGTTAAATCATCGGAATTAACAGATTCTACACTGATCCCAATTTTCCGTTTATCAGTGGCAGCACCAACTCCAGTAACAACAACTTCTGCAACACCAATCATCTCTGATTGCATAGCAGTATTAATTACAGTACGGTCTTTAATTGCCACATCCTGAGTGGTCATCCCTACAAAAGAGAACAATAAATTAGTGGCATCTTCTGGAACACTTAACGAATAAGTACCATCCACACGTGAGATTGTACCAATAGTAGTTCCACGTACAACAACAGAAACTCCCGGTATGGGTTCTCCGTCCTCACTACCGGTGATTGTACCAGTAATGGTCTTTGTTTGAGCATACAAAGCATTTGCGCCCAGCAAGACAAAAATGGACAAGATTAAAGCTAATCTGCGCATAAAACAAAAGGTTTAAGTTAATAATAGTGATATTAATTTATTATGCTTAAAGGCATAAGCATTCAAGTCTGGAAAATAAATCGTCTATTCGATTTTACCATCCATGGATCATCTTTTGCTTTTGAATAAACAAAAGCAGATTAAACAACGAAACGTATGATTAATTCATACGAACCAAAAATCGTCGTTTACCCGAAACTAAAATTGGAAGAATGACGGTTTCTAGTGTTCATAGATTAAAGGTTTAAATTAATAATGGCGATAAAGGATTTTCTTTAGTTGTATAATTTCCTTAAAATTACTTTTATTGAAAATGGCGATTTTTCAGCGGCAAAAGTAATCAATTTACAATTCATTACAAATATTGAGGATTTTATTTTCTTTTTATGATTTATATAAACTCTAACTTACAGTCTTTATTTATACATTTACATCTCTGTATACAAAGTTAAAAGATTAATTGAGCCAAACAAGAATTTTTATAAATTTTTGTTAATTTTTCTTAATTTTACAACCCACCCCTCTACTTTCATACGGTTAGGCTGATCCATGTATCTTAGCGTTACAAGTAAGTATATCAAAAGCCAATAAACACAAAACAATCACTCACTTTGGCAAGAACGGGATACGGAAAGATCAATACATTTATTACTTGAACTATCTAATATCTCCAAACCCTTTACTAATTTTAGCTCGAAAACTAATACTACCAATATGAGTCGCATTATTTGTTTTTGCAGCGGGGTGAGAGAAAAGGAGATCAAAGCAATTGTCAAAAAGAACAATCTTAACAACCTAAAAGAAGTTCAGCTTGAAACAGGAGCAGCTAGAGGATGTGGCCGATGCATTCCGGCTATTAATAAGCTACTGAAATCGGATGAAAGCGTTGATCTGCAAAGTAAATTATTCTAGAATATCTCAACAGAAATATCCCTAAGCAGAAATTGCACACAAAAAAAGCAGCTCCATATGGAGCTGCTTTAATTATAATGTGATATTCTTAATTAAGACATCAAGAAAGCCAATAAGATACCGGCAGCCACTGCTGAACCAATTACACCCGACACATTCGGTGCCATGGCATGCATCAACAAATGGTTATTCGGATCACTTTTCAAACCTTCATGCTGAACTACACGGGCTGAATCCGGCACAGCAGATACACCTGCAGCACCAATCAATGGATTAATCTTATTATCACCCTTCAGGAACATATTCATCAAACGAGCAAATAATAATCCACCAGCTGTAGCCACCATAAACGAAACGGCACCCAAGGCAAAGATTTTAATGGAGTCCACTGATAAGAACCCTTTATTGATCAACTCACCAGTATCCGCATCCGTTACCCAACGCATGGCCTGAGTAGAAGCACCAACAGTCACCCCTAAAAGAATGGTAATAATGTTGATCATCGCATTACGCGCTGTATCAGCCAAACGCTCAGTCACACCAGATTCTTTTAATAAGTTACCGAAGAATAACATACCCAACAAAGGCAATGCAGATGGCGAGATAAACGTCGTCAGTAACAAACCAATAATTGGGAACATGATTTTCTCGGTCTTAGAAACAGCACGCGGCGGTTTCATCTTGATCAGTCGTTCATGCTTAGGAACCATTAGACGCATAATAGGCGGCTGAATCACCGGCACCAGGGCCATGTATGAATAAGCCGCAATGGCAATCGCTCCCATCAAATGTGGCGCTAATTTGGAAGACAAGAAGATCGCTGTTGGACCATCGGCACCACCAATAATACCAATGGCACCTGATTCAGCAGGCGTAAAGCCCATGACTGAAGCACCCCAAAAGGTGGCAAAAATACCAACCTGGGCAGCAGCACCTAAAATCATTAACTTAGGATTGGAAATCAATGACGAGAAATCAGTCATCGCACCAATTCCAAGGAAAATCAATGGCGGATACACCCCTTGTTGAACACCAAAGTACAAGTAACTTAATACCGAACCTTCTTCGTACAAACCAATTTTATAACCTTCTAAAAAGGGTACATTACCAATTAGAATACCCGTTCCAATGGGAACCAATAATAAAGGTTCATAATCATATTTAATGGCAAGGAAGATGAAGAACAATCCCACACCAATCATAATAAAATTGGTATAGTGAGCATTGGCAAATCCTGTAAAATTCCAGAATGTACCCAAGCCCGTAGTAGCATTGTCCAGGAAACCACCTCCTGCAACGTCACCAGCCGCGAGGGCCTCAAATCCACCTCCAATAAACTGCAAGCTGAATAATAAGGCCAAAACACCAAAGACTGTGACAAATCGTTTCGTCTGCATAACTTTTGTTTTTAATGGAACTAACGGCTTCGAAACTCGAAAGACGTTAGGTATACAGAATTATTACATTCTGTGCACCAGCATTTATTCCATTTCGATTATTACATCATTTTGCAATACAGCATCACCCACAGCTACCTTAATGGATTTTACAACACCTTCTTTTTCAGCCAGTACATTGTTTTCCATTTTCATGGCTTCCATAACCAATAAAGTGTCACCTTTCACAATTGTATCACCTTCTTTCACTAAAATTTTGAAAATATTACCCGGAAGCGGAGCTTTCACCGTAATGGCACCACCTGCTTTTTTAGTAATAAATCCTTCACCTGGCTTGCGTTGAATTTCCTTACGCACCAGTTTAGGTGTTTTAGCTTTTTTCATTTCCTGATGAATTTCAACCTCATATGGGGTCCCATTCACCTCTATTTGGGCCAGGTTGTCCTCAAAATTTTGGATATGAACCTGATATTTATTACCTGAAATGGTAAATTCAAACTTTTTCATCGCTGTTATCTAGGGAAATTTGTATTATTCATGCCATAAATCTTCGAACTCCATGGCGAGTAACGACGCTTCACCTCTTTAATGGTAATCACATTGCTCTCCTCATCATGCATTTCATTGAAAAACATATGTAAAGCCATGGCAATAGCGGCATTCGTTTCACCGGAAATCTCTTGATTCTTATCCTTACTTTCAATTTTTCCGTTACTATTTTTCTTTTGTAAGCTTTTTTGAGTGGCCCAATGAAGAATTTTAGGGACTGTCAAGAAAACTCCGATCAGAAAAACCAATGCGGCAAAAACGATAAACCATCCAAGAATGGTAATGGTCCACGTCATTGAATCAACAACTAATAAATTCATGTTCATTCGCTTTAAAGTGGAATATTAGAGTGCTTCTTGGGTGGGTTCTGAACCTTCTTAGTCTGAAGATTTTGGAATGCCCTGATAACTCTGAAGCGTGTATTACGCGGTTCAATGACATCGTCAATATATCCGTAGGCTGCAGCCTGATATGGATTAGCAAAAGCCTCATCATATTCATCTGTTTTCTTTTGAATATAAGCCGCTTTCTCCTCGTCTGATTCCAATTTACTAACTGCACGTCCTTCTAATACTTCAATAGCACCTTTAGCACCCATTACAGCAATCTCAGCACTTGGCCAGGCATAGTTGAAATCTCCGCGTAATTGCTTACAAGACATTACATCATGAGCACCACCGTAAGATTTGCGAAGCGTCACAGTTACTTTAGGAACAGTTGCTTCACCATAGGCAAACATTAACTTCGCACCATGAATAATAATACCCGCATACTCCTGACCTGATCCTGGCAAGAATCCTGGTACATCCACCAAAGTTAAAATAGGAATATTAAAAGCATCACACATCTGCACAAAACGAGCTGCTTTGCGCGATGCATCGCAATCTAACACACCAGCTAAATAATTGGGTTGATTAGCTACAACCCCTACTGATTGACCATCTAAACGACAGAATCCAGTAATAATATTCTTAGCATAATTACGGTGTACCTCTAAAAACTCACCATCATCTGCAATCGAGAAGATCACATTGGTCATATCATATGGCAAGTTCGGGTTATCCGGTACAATCACATTTAACTGATCATCCAATCGATCAATGGGGTCATTGCACTCTAAAACCGGCGCCTCTTCCAGGTTGTTCTGAGGTAAATAGGAAACCAATTTACGAATCAGCATCAATCCTTCTTCCTCATTTTCAACTTTAAAATGCGAAACACCCGACTTAGAAGCATGCACATCAGCACCGCCTAAATCTTCTACAGAAATGTCCTCTCCGGTCACCGTTTTTACAACCTTGGGACCAGTCACAAACATATAAGACGATTCCTCAGTCATCATGACAAAGTCCGTTAATGCCGGAGAATACACTGCCCCACCGGCACATGGTCCGAAAATAGCCGAAATCTGTGGAATGACACCAGATGCCATGATATTACGCTGAAAAATCTCGGCATAGCCAGCCAATGAAGTTACGCCTTCTTGAATACGCGCACCGCCCGAATCATTGATACCAATAACCGGCGCTCCCACTTTCATGGCCATGTCCATGATTTTGCAAATCTTTTGGGCCATTGTCTCTGATAGCGAACCACCAAACACGGTAAAATCCTGGGCGTATACGTATATTACACGTCCGTCAATGGTTCCATGACCAGTTACAACCCCATCGCCTAAAAACTTGGTTTTTTCCATACCAAAGTTAGTACAACGATGCGTTACAAACATATCAAGCTCTTCAAAAGAACCTTCGTCCAACAACATTTCAATACGCTCACGGGCAGTCATTTTCCCTTGCGCATGTTGCTTTTCGATTCTTTTTTCGCCTCCGCCCAATTTGGCCTGGTTCCGCAGGTCAATCAGCTTTTTTACTTTATCCTGAGTAGACATATAAACGGTAAGAATTAATCAGATAATATTAAATCAATTATTAGGATCTTCGCAAAGTTCAGTTAACACACCAAAGGTAGATTTGGGATGTAAAAAACCAATATTCAGACCTTCAGCTCCTTTTCGAGGTGTTTTATCAATTAATTTAACACCTTGTGCTTCTACAAAAGTCAGCTTCTCGGCTAAATTCTCTACCGCAAAAGCCATGTGATGAATCCCTTCCCCTTTTTTCTCAATGAATTTACCAATTGGTCCTTCTGGATCAGTTGACTCCAACAATTCAATCTTAGTGGCTCCTACTTTAAAAAAAGCTGTCTTCACCTTTTGATCCGCAACTTCTTCTACTGCATAACATTCCAATCCGTAAACCTTTTCAAAAAATGGAATTGCTTCTTTCAAATCTTTAACAGCAATACCAATGTGCTCAATATGTGTTGGCTTCATAGCGTTGTATTTATTGTTTATTTTATTTTCACGACACAAAAGTAGAAACTAATGGCGCGATAACCGCAGCTTTCCAAGTAAAAAAAGATTGTTTTACAACATATATTCCATCTATGGGGAGTATTAAAATTCAACAAATTAAACTTGGTAAATTTCTTCATTAAAAATTTTATTTATCTGATTCATTAGCGATTGATCCATAGCATGACAAAAGCTATTTGAGATATAAATTTTATAATCTATCGTATTTCAGCAGAAATATTATCTCTTTTCTTATGATTTCACTACCTATTTGATGGTGAATAGACTACTTTAATTACAAATCATTGGTTACGATGATTCAGATACTAATCCCCTATATTCGAAATTGAGTTTTAAACCTAAAGACAGGCTAATTCAATATTCAAAGAAAGATCATCCATTTGTGCAAGTTATATTTTCAGCCGGGCCACTTCGCCCCAGGCTCAGCGCCGGGCTTTCCGCTCCTACTCCTCGCCAGAACATCCCATTTTAAACAGGTCATTTGGCATCGCTGCGGGGTATCCGCTGCAATCCCTGCCCGATATGCCAGAACCATCTGCATAACCACTCAAACAATCGGCATACGCAGTCACACTACCCCAAATCCGAAGAGGTAGCACTGCCCGGTGGCCCCAAAGCTACTTTGGTAAGCTACCCAATCCCACACAACCCGGCATCTCATCCCATTAATCACTCACAACCAGCCACCAACGCCCGTTAGTCACCACACCCACGTCGTCGAGGTGCCATAAGAAGCCGTCGATGAGGTCATGAACAGCGTCGTTGAGCAGAAGCAAGCCGTCGACGAGATGAAGAAAGCCGTCGACGAGGTGGAGCACACCATTTTTGAGGTCACGCACGGCGTCGTTGAGCTTCCGAACAGCATCGCCGAGCTCACGCACAGCGTCATTGAGGTTGGGCACAGCATTTTTACAGTAACACACACACTATTTGATGGTTCCTTAACTTCGGCCACGAGAGTGTTCATAACTCTGTGTCAAGCCGGCCACCAATGAGAGGCAGCGGTGAAATAGAGGGATAATCCCATTTTACCGGCCGTCCCCCGTAAGCGTCTTTTGCTTGACCGGATTAAAACCGAGAAGAACGGGGAGGGATCTGTAGGCGGCTCTGTGGCAGCGCCTAAACGCAAAAAATCCGATACTCTTGACGAATATCGGATTCTCTTTTAAAAAAGGCGGCGACCTACTCTCCCACTTCTACGCAGTACCATCGGCGCTGACAGGCTTAACTTCTCTGTTCGGAATGGGAAGAGGTGGAGCCCTGTCGCTGTAACCACCTGAATGTCTTATCTGGTG
>CALNXQ010000004.1:0-130000 GCA_942490535.1 uncultured Marinilabiliaceae bacterium | reverse complement strand
ACGGTACTGGTTCACTATCGGTCTCTCAGGAGTATTTAGCCTTACCGGATGGTCCCGGCTGATTCACACAGAATTTCTCGTGTTCCGCGCTACTCAGGATACTCGCCTCTTTTCTTGTATTACGTGTACAGGATTATCACCTTCTCTGATCCAACTTTCCAGTTGGTTCCACTTCTACGCAAATCGATTATGCAAGTCCTACAACCCCAATATTGCCGAAACAATATTGGTTTGGGCTAATTCCCGTTCGCTCGCCGCTACTTAGGAAATCACTTTTGTTTTCTCTTCCTCCGGGTACTTAGATGTTTCAGTTCCCCGGGTTTGCTTCCATTGCTGGATACTATGTCTTCAACATAGTGGGTTGTCCCATTCGGAAATCTACGGATTAATAGTTATTTGCACTTCCCCGTAGCTTATCGCAGCTTATCACGTCCTTCATCGCCTCTGAGAGCCTAGGCATTCCCCGTACGCCCTTATTTACTTTCTTTTTACACCGTAATTGGTGTTTATGATTTTGATTTGTTTGCCAATATGTCAATGATCGTTTTGCTGCTAATTCAGCTTGTGCTTCAGTCAGTATCTCAATACCGATGAACCTTCTTTTCACTAAAAATGTGGATAAGTACTTTTACGTATCCTAATTATGTCTTTTCTAAGGCTCCTTTATTTTTTAGTCTTTACCTAAAAAAGTGGAGAATAACGGAGTCGAACCGTTGACCTCCTGCGTGCAAGGCAGGCGCTCTAGCCAGCTGAGCTAATCCCCCATTTTTCAGTGAGCAGTGAACATGAAACAGTTATCAATGCTGGTAACTGTTAACGAAACTACTGTCAACTGTTTTTGGTAGTCCCGGGCAGATTTGAACTGCCGACCCCTACATTATCAGTGTAGTGCTCTAACCAACTGAGCTACGGGACTGTGCAGTGTCGCATCCTTCCCGTAACTGGGATGTGCTTTACTGATGTTGGATGAGTACAGGTAAAAGATACATCCTAAAAAGGATAAAACATCTCTCCAGAAAGGAGGTGTTCCAGCCACACCTTCCGGTACGGCTACCTTGTTACGACTTAACCCTAGTTACCAGATTTACCCTAGGCCGCTCCTTACGGTTACAGACTTCAGGTACCCCCGGCTTCCATGGTTTGACGGGCGGTGTGTACAAGGCCCGGGAACGTATTCACCGCATCATGGCTGATATGCGATTACTAGCGAATCCAGCTTCACGAAGTCGGGTTGCAGACTTCGATCCGAACTGAGACCGGTTTTCGAGATTCGCATCTTGTCACCAAGTAGCTGCCCTCTGTACCGGCCATTGTAACACGTGTGTAGCCCTGGACGTAAGGGCCGTGCTGATTTGACGTCATCCACACCTTCCTCGCGGTTTACACCGGCAGTCTTGTTAGAGTGCCCACCATTATGTGCTGGTAACTAACAACGTGGGTTGCGCTCGTTATGGGACTTAACCCGACACCTCACGGCACGAGCTGACGACAACCATGCAGCACCTTGAAGAGTGTCCGAAGAAAAACCTATCTCTAAGTCTGTCACTCCCCATTTAAGTCCAGGTAAGGTTCCTCGCGTATCATCGAATTAAACCACATGTTCCTCCGCTTGTGCGGGCCCCCGTCAATTCCTTTGAGTTTCATTGTTGCCAACGTACTCCCCAGGTGGATTACTTAATGCTTTCGCTTTGTCGCTTACGGTGTATTGCAAACAACTAGTAATCATCGTTTACGGCGTGGACTACCAGGGTATCTAATCCTGTTCGATACCCACGCTTTCGTGCCTCAGCGTCAGTTACAGTTTAGTAAGCTGCCTTCGCAATCGGTGTTCTGTGATATATCTAAGCATTTCACCGCTACACATCACATTCCGCCTACCTCAAATGTACTCAAGATTACCAGTATCAAAGGCAATTTTACGGTTGAGCCGCAAACTTTCACCCCTGACTTAATAATCCGCCTACGCACCCTTTAAACCCAATGAATCCGGATAACGCTTGCATCCTCCGTATTACCGCGGCTGCTGGCACGGAGTTAGCCGATGCTTATTCGTATGGTACCGGCAAATATCTACACGTAGACATATTTCTTCCCATACAAAAGAAGTTTACAACCCATAGGGCAGTCTTCCTTCACGCGACATGGCTGGTTCAGGCTTGCGCCCATTGACCAATATTCCTCACTGCTGCCTCCCGTAGGAGTCTGGTCCGTGTCTCAGTACCAGTGTGGGGGACCTTCCTCTCAGAACCCCTAGACATCGTCGACTTGGTGAGCCGTTACCTCACCAACTATCTAATGTCACGCATGCCCATCTTATACCACCGGAGTTTTAATTATAAATAAATGCTTATTCATAATGTTATGCGGTATTAATCCGAATTTCTTCGGGCTATCCCCCGGTATAAGGTAGGTTGCATACGCGTTACGCACCCGTGCGCCGGTCGTCAGCGGTCCGAAAACCCTGTTACCCCTCGACTTGCATGTGTTAGGCCTGTCGCTAGCGTTCATCCTGAGCCAGGATCAAACTCTTCGTTGTATAAAAAATCTTAAATACCTTCAAGATCCCTTATCCTTCTTGACTTTAGGACTTCTCTTTTACCTTCTAATTCATTATATAATTAGGTACTTATCCAATATTTTCAAAGATCGTTTGTCAACTTCTTCAAGTTAACATCTTAGTGTAGATATATCCAGAATCGAACTGAATCTTTTAACCATTATATCCGTATCATGCTTTTACTTTTTGTCGCAACACTCATTAGCGAAGCGGCTGCAAAGGTAAGTGATTTTGTTGTTTTCAACCAAATCTTTTTGGAAGTTTTTTTGATTTAATTTTCGATGTTGTTTCCGATTAAATCCTACCCTCAAAATCCCTCTGTCAATACTTTCTTCATTTCGCTGCAACCCTTGCTACAATTGACTTTCATTATTTTGAAAGCGGCTGCAAAACTAGCGTTTATTTTTTAAACCACCAAATCTTTCTTGAAGTTTTTTTTCATTCCTTTTTCCGGCTCCCGGTTCGCATTGCCAACCTGCTTTTAAAAGCAATCGTTTCTTCTCAAAAGTTCGTATCAATACTTCAAAAAAATCAAAGCCTCGTGGGCTTTCCAGCGTGCCTTTCCGTTCAAAGCGGGTGCAAAATAACGGTTACTTTTTTACATTTCCTAATGAATGGGGCAAGTTTAATTTCACAAAAGAGACATATCACTATCAATCAGAGAAATGATTCTCATTAAAATTCAATACTTATGTAAACACACTTCCCCTTTTCCATCTTTAATACAAAAAAAGACCGGCATAAGCCAGTCTTTAGTATTATCGAAAAATTAATTACCTACTCTGCAGCAGTATCTTCATTTACTTCTTCCACACCTTCGTTTTCCTCAACAACATTCGGATCAATCATTTCTTTTTCTATTAGTAGATTGTACCAGGTTAAAACCTTTTTTATATCTGACACATATACACGATCCTTATCATAGGTTGGCAAAACACTTTCAAAATAATCCTTTAGTTCGTTATTTGATTTCTTAGGATTGACGGCTTGTCCTCCATTTTCCTTTTCATAAATCAGCTTGAAAACATCCACCAATTTAACATCTTCTTCTTCCGTATAAATTGAAATATCTTCTAATGCACTGATCCGAGATGTCGCATAAGCAGGCATTCTCTTCCCATCGATCAACGACTCTACAATAATCGAATTCTTAGCCTGAGATACCATCTTAAATAAACCTCTTTGACCTGAAATTGCTAATATACCTTTCAACATATGTTCTCTTTTAATTTTGTGCAAAAATAAAATTAATCTGCATTCTCCAAAACAAAAATAAGATCTCAATTAGACTATTTCATTCCTCTTGCCTTCTTAATTTGTTCATACGCCTCATTTACTCTCCGAAACTTACTCTCGGCACTCCTTTTCACATCATCTCCCAATTGAGCCACTTTATCGGGATGATAACGCAATGCCATGCGCCGGTAAGCCTTCTTTACCTGATCATCGGACACAGCTTCTTCAATCTCCAGAATCTGATATGCCCCTTCTACATTATCCTTGAATAAATTCAGAATTGACAAAAAATCGGACTCTGATATCCCCAATCCACTACCGATCGAACGAATTAAGTTCATCTCATCAATTGACAAGTGCTGATCTGCTAGGGCAATTCCATACATTAAATGCAAAAGCTCTAAACGAGACGAATAATCCAGATTCACACGAATTTGATGAACAACTTCTGCAACCGGAATGGATTGCTTGAGAATATCTCTTAACATCAACAAGGCCTGCTGCGCTTTATCTTCACCAAAAGTATGAACCAGACTTCGCTTCACAAAATCTAATTCAGCCCTAACAACCTTACCATCGGCATTCATAACTGCTGCAATGAGGACCAATAAGGAAGCCAAAAATCCACTTCTGGAGTTTCGTCCTTGCGAATCCTCCGTCTCCTTTACAAATGAAGTCTGCTCCTCTGCAAGGTGACCTAACACAATTCCCATAATCACTCCCAATGGCCCTAACATCCACCATCCCAAAGCTGCTCCTAAAACAGATCCGATAACTCCCATCGCTAAAAATTACTAATTATTTCTATGACTTGTTTGATCACCAAATTCTTTTCATCACATTTAATCAAATAATCAGCCAACGGCTCCTTCATTTCATCCACCCATTGATTTTTCATCCTTACTAACACTTCTTCCCGATTAACCTGATCGCGATTCATCACACGCTGCACTCGCAATTCCATCGGGGCGGTAACCAACACCATCTTATCAAACAATTGATAATTTCCATTCTCGAATAAAATAGCCGCTTCCTGCACCACTATAGGACATTGATGATGCTCATCACACCATAAATTAAAATCAGACTTTACCACAGGATGAATGATTGAATTCAGTTTACTCAGCAATTTGGCGTCAGAAAAAACGAATCCAGCAACCTTTTTTCGATCTAAACAACCATTTACATATATGTACGATCCAAACATCCCCTTCACTTGCCTTACAATTTCAGGATGCTTATTTGTTAACTCACGTGCTCTTATATCAGCATAATATACAGGAACCTCAAACATTTCGAAAACACGAGCCACCGTTGTTTTTCCACTTCCAATACCACCCGTTAACCCAACTTTTTTCATTTCGGATTACTTTGCTTCTCTAATAAATATTCAATAAAAACAGGAGAATAAGTCACAAATGAAATATCCTCTGGTTGCTTATTCAACTTAACCTTCAAGCGAGGAGGCATATTACTCATGGATAATTCGGCAAAATCAACAACCGCTGAAAAATCTACTGTCGAATGAACCGCCCTACTTAGACCTATGCGATACGAAACTTTCACTTCAGATGGAAACGACTTTAGCATCAACGAATCAGCCAGATTAGAGGCCATTATAGGCACTTTTACCGAAACTTCTGTGAAAGGCTCTACCGGAACCGATACCACAACCCGACTTTCTGATATCTCAACTTGATCCAGTTCCTCTATTGCAATGTTCCGAACTAATGTATCTTTCAGTTTTTCAAACAAAACTCTTTTGGTATAAACACCTCTGAGCGTATCAATTAAATCCTCAGGACCAGATACTACAACTGAATCTGGCTGAACCGCTATATTTCCAGAAAGCTGCATTTGCTTTTCAAACTTCAAATTAGCACTTAGATTCACTGGTACTTTCTTTGAGACTTTTTCAATAAGCGGAATAAATAATGTATCCGGAGTGATTTCAATCAATTCCATATCATTGGCCAAATACCCGGTCAAATCGCGGATATAATCTCTCGTGGCCACAATGGCTCCATGCTTATCCCCGATCTTTATTCGTTGCTCTTGTGAAATATCAATTTCAAAAGCACTTCGATTCTTCACTTGATAGCTCAAAATTGAAAACCCCCCTGCTCTTACTTTAATCGTTAATTCCCGATCTAAATCTCCCTTGATTAATTCATTGTTACGGGAATTTGTATAACGAACAGGATATGTTAAAGATGCTGTATAATCATCTTTACTCAAAGCATTGATGACCCAAAAACAAGTTGATAAAAAAATGAATAAGAGAAACATAAGTGCATTCTTATTTCTACGCAACTCTTTGGTTTTCTCGATCGAAAGGCGATAATGTTTTTTAAATAATCCGTTTATATCTACCATAAAAAAAGGTCATTGACCACAAAAATAGTCAATGACCTTGTAAAAAAAAATAAGTTTGGCTTACTTCTTAGCAGCCACATCAGACATATCCATGACGATAGCCGACTTATCCATTTTAACTTTTACATTTTCAGCGATTTCAACTGAAATATATTCTTCCTTTACTTCGGCTACTTTTCCGTAAATGCCCCCATTGGTAATCACTTTATCACCTTTTTTAAGTCCTTCACGATATTTACGCAATTCCTTCTGACGTTTCATTTGCGGACGAATCATAAAAAAATAAAACACCACAATAATTAAAACAAACGGAGCAAACTGCATAATAGGATTTGGAGCTTCTGCTGCCTGTGGAGGCACGCTCAGAAATAAATTTAATAAACTCATACTATTAACTCTTTATTTATATTCTAATTTAATTCATTACATCAGCCCAGATATAAAGGTCATGGGTTCGCAGACTATCCGAAGCGCAAACTGTAACTTTCTTCACCTGCCTACCCTGCAAACCCTTGCTATCAAAAATAACTTCAAGATATAAACTATCTCCAGGTTCCAACGGAGCTTTTGAATAATTCACTTCAGTGCATCCACAACCCAAAAGCACTTCATTGATAATGACAGGTTCACTTCCTTTATTATAACACTTAAAACCAACACCCAAAACATCTCCATAACTAACCTGTCCGAAATTATGCATTTCCTTGTCAAATACCAAGACACCGCCCCCCCCTTGAGTAGGTTTATTCTTAACAGGTAAACTACAACTACCCATAAAAAGAAGCCCTGAAAAGAAGCAAAAAAGAGCTAATTGTTTAACCATTATCAATTCTTGGCAGCCTTCAATGGTTTAACAATCTTTTTTTCCTGTATTAAATGCTCTACTATTTTATCCAACACACCATTGATAAAAAGTCCACTCTTATTAGTCGAATAGTATTTCGCTATTTCGATGTACTCATTCAAGGATACATTCACCGGAATATTCGGAAACTCAACAACCTCAGCAATAGCAATCTGCATCAATACAATATCCATAATTGCAATGCGGTCAAAATCCCAGTTTTTGGTAAATTGACGAATCAACTTCATGTACTCCTCTTTGTTCGCTAATGTCTTTCGTATTAAGCGCTTTACAAAATCACGATCTTCGTCATCCTTATATTCAGGCAATAAACATTGTTCTTCACCCTTATTCGGATCAAAAGCTTTAATGGTTTTCACAACCATACTGATAATAAACTCCGACTCATCATTCCAAAAGATACTCTGTTCTTCTAATAAAGAATACAATCCTTCATACGGCGCAATGACCTTTTCCATGAGCTTGGCCACAAAACGCTGATCAGCCTCATAATTACCAGCTTCAGTCTCCACATATTCCAGATAAAGAGACGATTTTACAATATCGTTGAAAATACCTTTTACGATTTCCGGTGTATTCACCCAAGACACCCCATTTTTTTCTGCGTACCTAATGAGTTCATCATTTTCGGCTAACTGCTTCAAAAAAGCGTTTTCCACGAAACGCATGTTGGGATTTAAATCTTCATGGGAAGGACGTCGTTTTTGTTTTCCGAATTCAATGCGTTTGTCTGCGAACTTCTGTAGCTCAAGCAACAATAACAACAAGGAGTGATATAGTTCATGCGATTTAGCAATGCTGTAGTACAACTCTTTCTCGGTTTGCTGAATGGAAGTATCGCCCTTTGAATAGTGCGAATACGCAATCTGCATGACCTTTACCCTTAACAATCTTCTGCTTAACATCCTTAAAGAACTTTTTTTACATTTTCCTGCAAAAATAGCGTTTTTTTGCCTTAAACAACAACAATCGGGCGAAGAATAGATCGCAATATTAACAATGAAACAAAATTCGCCTCTTAGTCACAGCTGACAATAATTTTTGAGAACAATAAGAAATGTATTTCCAAAAGCGATAGAAAAATGCAATAATCTATTTATATGTCACTTTGAAGTGATTAACTATTAGCTCTCTTTCCTTGTTCCACACCCATTTAAGTATTTAATGGCTGAATTTATATCAAATGACACATTCATAATAATTTCAGGCACACTTGTTCTTGTTTCTTAAAAAACACAAAAATTTTGTAAAAAAAAGATTGGTATATTTCAAAATAATTGCCATTTTTGATGGCGCAACAAGTTGTTTCCTAAACAAAAATAAGAAGATGGAAGGATTTGATAAAAAAGAAGGTTTTGAAAAGAATGACAGAGAAGAGATCTTTTCGAAAGCAGTTAGAGCGGGAAAAAGGACCTATTTTTTTGACGTTAAGGCGACCAGAAAAAACGATTATTACCTGACCATAACCGAGAGTAAAAAACGATTTGACCAAGAAGGAAGATATCATTTTGAAAAACACAAAATCTTTTTGTACAAAGAAGATTTTGAGAAGTTTGCGGATGGGTTAGAAGAAATTATCGGATACATCAAAGAGCATCAGGGCGAAACCATACTGGAACCTGAATTAGAAGAAGCTGTAGGTGTGGCAGAATATTCTAATGTTGAATTTGAAGATCTGAGTGAGTAAATAAAAAATAGCATAAATAAAAAAAGGCTGTCAATGACAGCCTTTTTTTTATTTATCATACTTTCCTGTTTTATCTTCAATAGTTACCGCTTTTGACCGATGTGATTGAATTTTTACGAAACAAAGCACGCTATCCGCACCTGATTTATAACACTCTTCCTGCACTTGAGATACAACCTCCATTAACTCCCCATATTGACCTTCCAAGACGGTTTCAAACGGAGTTACACGGTGCTTTACGCCTGATTCTTTTATAATACGAATAGCCTCATCAACAATAGGGTAAACATCATACTCTTTACTGAAGGGTAACACCTGCACTGCTATATTAACCTGCCTCTCTTTAATTTTCAATTCCATTTTCTTCAATTCTTTTATTGTGTTTCTTTTCTTCATACTCCTGGATAGCGCGTTCAATTTCTTCAAAAGACATTTTTTTGACATTGGTCACCATGAACGATGGGCTTAAAAAATCACCTAACTCATTACATTGTTTCACAACTCCTGATAACAAATCCTTTAGACCTATATTTAAGGGAACTACTCCAGTAACGGTTGCCATGTAGCCGTAAAAATCAATATCTTCCAATTCAGCTCCCTGACTAGAAAAACCAAATTCAAATTCACTCCTAATGACATTTTGATGAAGCTCAGATAGTGGTCGCTTATCGCGTGTTATAACCACAATAAAATACCTTAATTTCTGGCCCTTTCCTCCTAAACCGGTTGAAATGAATAAAGGTGCCTGATCCAACAGCGTACTTTCCATCAACATTTTACTTTCCTGAAAGGCTAAGATAGCCCACTCTTTGAGAGACTCATCCGGTTGTTTGAGGTATTCTTCTATGCTTCGATAAGCTTCAACGTTATTTACCGAAGCAAGCTGCGACAACAATTCCCGTTTATTTTCCAACGTTAAATCATCACCAAACAGCAATTCTTTACGCTCCAACACCTCTTGCTTATCCAATTCTTTCTTTATCGCTTTACTCTCTTTGAAATATTGTATTTGCAGATTAATATCAATTTCATGCTCCAGAACAGCAATGTTTTCGGGATGCTTTTTTAGCAGCTGCTGTATTTTATTATAGGCGTTCGACACATCCATATGATTGGCTAATATTATGACGGTTTAAAATTAAAAAAATCCACTCCAACCCACTCCTTTTATTTCGCTTTTATAAAATCCCCATATTTAGGTATTGGAGCAGACCAATTACTAAGCTATTTTTGTAAACGTAATTTATGAGGGGACGTTTCAATATTTGGCCATTTTTTAATGAAGTTATCTGAACTTACCAACGGACAAGAGGGAGTTATTGTAAAGGTGAAGGGGCATGGAGCCTTCCGCAAACGCATTATTGAAATGGGTTTTGTGAAAGGCAAAAAAGTAACTGTCATCAAAAATGCACCTCTTAAAGATCCTATAGAATATAAAATACTCGACTACAAAGTGTCGTTGCGTCGCAGTGAAGCCAAGTTGGTAGAAGTCATTACGAAGGAGGAAGCCGAACAATTGACGCCATCGGTATTTCAGGGAACGATTACTGATGATATTTTAAAACAATCAGCCCGGGAAAAACGACACATCATTAATATTGCCTTGGTGGGTAATCCAAATTGCGGAAAAACAACCTTGTTCAACTATGCCAGTGGAGCCCGTGAACATGTCGGTAATTACAGTGGCGTGACCATTGATGCCAAATCAGCAGTATTCAATCACAAAGGTTATCATTTCAACATTTACGACTTACCCGGCACTTACAGCATTTCAGCTTACTCTCCGGAAGAAGTATATGTTCGTAATCACATTTTGGATGAGACGCCTGATATTGTTGTAAACGTATTGGATGGTTCCAACCTGGAGCGCAATTTATATTTGACGACTCAACTTATCGATATGGATATAAAAGTAGTTGGGGCGCTCAATATGTTTGATGAGTTACAACGTCGGGGCGACGTGCTGGATTACGGTTTTTTGGGAAAGATGATTGGGATCCCGCTCATCCCAACTGTTAGCTCCAAGGGACGAGGTGTCACAGAACTGTTCGACAAGCTCATTGAAGTATATGAAGACCGGGATGAAACCGTTCGCCACATTCACATTAATTATGGCGACACCCTTGAAACAGCCATTGACCGGATTGAAAACCTGATTGACGCCAATCGGGACCTGGAAAGCAAAATGTCACCCCGCTTTGTGGCCATAAAGGCGCTGGAAAAGGATAAAGAAATCCTGAACCAGTTAGATTCTAATCCATCCTACAAATCCCTCATTCAAGAGATCACCAAGCAAGTCACCAAAGTTGAGAAATTCTGTAATGAGGATTCTGAAACGCTTATTACCGATGCCAAATATGGTTTTATAGCCGGTGCACTGAAAGAAACTTTGAAAGAAAATCCTCAAACAAGGGTTCGTAAAACCGACCTGGTAGACGCATTCATCACCCATAAACTGTATGGATTTCCAATTTTCATCTTTTTCATGTGGGCCATGTTCCAGGCTACTTTTAAGCTGGGTGAGTATCCCATGGGATGGATTGAACAAGGGGTTGATCTGCTCTCCGGAATCTTACAATCTACAATGACAGCTGGTCCGTTTAAAGATTTGTTAATTGATGGGGTAATAGGTGGCGTAGGAGGTGTCATCGTTTTTCTGCCCAACATCCTGATCTTGTTTTTCTGCATCTCCTTCATGGAAGATACGGGCTATATGGCCAGAGCCGCTTTTATTATGGATAAGATCATGCACAAAATGGGATTGCATGGAAAATCATTCATTCCATTGGTGATGGGTTTTGGTTGTAATGTACCAGCCATCATGGCATCCCGAACCATTGAAGACCGCAATAATCGCATCCTGACCATGCTCATAAATCCGTTTATGTCGTGCAGCGCGCGCTTACCGGTGTACATCCTGATCATTGGTGCCTTTTTCCCTGAAAATGCCGGAACCGTTCTTTTCTCCCTTTATGGCGGTGGTATTTTATTGGCCGTTATCATGGCGCGCCTTTTTAAACGTTTTCTCTTCAAACATAATGATGTGCCCTTTGTAATGGAATTGCCCCCCTACCGCATTCCCACCATGAAGAATACCATTCGTCACATGTGGCACAAGGGACAACAATACCTAAAAAAGATGGGTGGCATTATATTGGTCGCCTCCATCCTCATTTGGTTTTTAGGGTATTTCCCCAGAAACGTAGAATACTCAAAAGATTATGATGCAGCCATCGCTCAGGTTGAAATGAATTACAATGATCAAATAAATCAAGCCAGCGAGCCTTTGAAGTCCAGCTTAGCCGTTGAAATGAACCATATTACCGATTCACTGTTACTTTCGAAAAAGAGCGAGCATCAAAAAAAGACTTACATTGGTCAGTTGGGACAGTTTATTGAGCCAGCCATTGCCCCGTTAGGTTTTGACTGGAAAATGGGCGTTAGCTTAGTAACGGGTATTGCAGCCAAAGAGATTGTAGTAAGTACGATGGCTGTACTTTATCAATCACATGAAGAAACGCAAGAAGGCCAGGATCATTTAATTGAACGTTTGAAGGCTGATAAGCATGCCAACGGCCAACGCGTATTTAGCCCACTAATTGCGTTGTCCTTTTTAGTATTCATCCTGATTTATTTTCCTTGTGTAGCTGTAATAGCTGCTATAAAAAAAGAATCGGGTTCATGGAAGTGGGCGCTTTTCACCATTGGTTACACCACCGGTCTGGCATGGTTAATGTCATTCATTGTTTACCAGGTTGGATCATTATTTATTTAAAAATATGATACAGGAATTATTAACATACGCAGCAGTAGCATGGGCTTTTTGGCAAGTGGTGATATTCTTTTGGAAAATATTTAAACCCCAAAATAACAAAAGTGTGTGTGGCGGAGGATGTGGTTCCTGCAGTGCTAAAACAGATCTACTGAAACAGATTGAAAAAGGAAAATTCCCAACGCTCATAAAAAACAATCACGCATAGAGAAATACGATACTTGATAACACAAAAACGCCGGACATTTCATCCGGCGTTTTCATTTTCTATATTACTCGTTCCTTAGGCTTCTGGAATGTTATCTAAAACATCCAGTAAATGATCCCAAAATTTCTTTGTGGTTTCAATGTTGATGCGCTCGTCCGGTGAATGGGCACCACGAATGGTTGGGCCAAATGAAATCATATCCATACCCGGATATTTTTCCAGAAACAAACCACACTCTAATCCGGCATGTATAGCACGAACGATGGGATCAGTACCAAACAACTTCACGTATGAATCCTTGGTGATTTTCAAGATTTCCGAATCGGTATTAGGGGTCCAGCCCGGATAACCATCCGAATGCTTCACTCTAGCCCCAGCCAATTCAAACACACTCTCTACCATATTGGCAATATCATCCTTAGAGCTCTCCACAGAGCTGCGCTGACTGGTAGTGACATAAATTTTATCCTCATTCATCTTCACCGAAGCCAGGTTAGTGGAGGTCTCCACCAAGCCTTCAATGTCGCGGCTCATCGCAATCACGCCATGCGGGCACGCATACAAAGCACCCAACAACTGATCCTGCGTATTTTTATCAATGACATGGGCAGGTACATCCACCGATTCCAACTTCATTTTCAAACCAGGCTCGGTTGCTTTCAGCTCCATCTGCACATCGTGGAATAGAATATTGAATGCCACTCTTACCTGCTCTTTATATTGAGCCGGCACCACCGCTATGGCATGCGACTCACGCGCTATGGCATTGCGCAGATTTCCGCCATCAATATGGGCCAGACGCATGTCATATTTCCGTGCCATCTCCCAGAGATAGCGCGTTAAAATCTTATTGGCATTACCCAATCCTTTGTGAATATCATCTCCCGAGTGACCGCCTTTTAATCCGGAAACAGACACTTTAAAGGCAAAGGCATTTTTAATTGGTTCCTCGTTCTCGAATCGGAAATCAGCCAGTGTATCAACGCCACCGGCACATCCAATAAACAACTCCCCTTCATCTTCCGAATCCAGATTAAGAAGAATGCGGGCATCAAAAAAGCCTTCTTTTAGTTCAAAAGCACCCGTCAATCCGGTTTCTTCGTCCACGGTAAACAAACACTCAATCGGTCCATGTGCAATGTCATCGGCAATTAAAAGGGCCAGCTGGGCTGCAATGCCAATGCCATCATCAGCACCAAGTGTTGTTCCGCTTGCTTTCACCCATTCGCCATCAATAATGGGTTTGATGGGATCGTTATTAAAGTCATGTTTGGTCTCGCTGTTCTTTTCACAGACCATATCGATGTGAGACTGCAAAACCACCTTTTTCACATTTTCCTTACCCGCTGTGGCAGGTTTTGAAATCAACACATTACCTATGTGATCTTTCTTGGCTTCCAGATTGTGCGACGCGGCAAATTTCATCAGGAAGTCAATCATTTTTTCCTCTTTCTTGGAAGGACGGGGTACTTTCAGAATTTCTTCGAATTGCACCCATACCGCCTGAGGTTCTAAATGAGCTAATTTATCCATTACGGTTTTAAAAATTTAGTTGCGTTTCAGGAGATAAGTTTAAGGTTAAAATTTGGGATAGAAAAACCACATTATGAATAATCGTCGAATAAAGTCAATATTTTTTCAATCTCCTCCTTTTTATCCTCATCCCCTTTGTTATCGTAGGCGTACTTTAAATTATTAAACAAGCGACGTACGATCACTGTGGTATCACAGGGCAAAAAATAACTCTCGTCGGGTTTAAGCTTTTGCTGTTTAATAAAATATTCGATTTCACGCCGTCCTAAAACCGCTCCTTTATTGATCGGGTTGATGTAAAACAATACCGTTGCTTCTTCCTTATGGATGCCTTCATCGGGTAAGATAGATTCATCCATGTACACCAAAATGAAATTCTTTGGCAAATTCACCCCATACACCGGCATGCCCAAATCGCGACACAACAACGAATATATCACCGAAAGGGAAATGGGATTTCCCTTATGGGTGGCTAATACTTCATTGAGGTAATTATTCTCGGGGGCTAAAAACCGGCTGCTGTTGCGCGAAAACTTATGCACATCGAACAACACATGGTTCACAATGCGAATTTTTTCCAGAGAGGTGAGATGCTCGTTGAGCTCCATCCAGATGTCCTTGCGCAGGTCAGCCAACTTTTCTTTTATCGCCTCCATGGTGAGTTCAGGATAGTGATATTTGGCCACCAGGTAGGCACCTTTCAGTAAATCGCGTTTATCATCCAGAAGCCAGGTTTTCACCTCGGTGAAAATGTCATTCATCTGAAGCGTATGGATAATGTTCTCCACCCGTTTCTGGAAGACGCCATCCAGTGAGGTTTCCCAAGCTTTTTCCAATTCCGGAACCACATCAATGGGTTCTTTCAGCAATTCGCCTTCTACGGTGGAATAGACCTCTTCATTGGGATCATCCAGAAGGGCGATCAAGGCTTTTATTTTACTTGTATCCATATGATCGTATTAATGGTACAAAGAATTTTTTACATCTACCATTCCTCTCAGGAGAGGGTAGTAAAACAGCTTACATCGTTAATTGTTTCAGTACATACTGCACCAGTTCCTTCACAACCACTTTATAGTCTTTGCTATAGGTGCCAGCCAGCCGATTGGCAATGATCACACAGACAGTTGCTGCTCGATGGCCCATCAGGGCCGACAAACCATAAATAGCCGAGCACTCCATCTCGTAATTGGTGACCCGGTTGCCGTTATATCGAAAACCATTGATTTTAGAATTAATATCGGCATCTGCTAACCCTAAGCGTATAACGCGTCCCTGGGGCCCGTAAAAGCCGGGTGCTGAAATCGTCACCCCTTTCACTACCTGGGGACCGTCCAGTTTTTGGATCAGCTCATTGCCGGCATCGATGACATAGGGAGCCGTCAGTTGGGCATTCCAATCCAAGGCCGCTTTAAAGGCATTTTCAAAACCCGCATCGGCTACGTCATTGCGACGGGCATAAAAATTCAACAGGCCATCAAAGCCAATGGCTTTTTCGCTCAACAACCAGGAATCTACCGGAATGTCCTTTTGCAACGATCCACTGGTGCCTATGCGCACAAAGTTAAGTTGCGTCAGCTGTGCCTTCGCCGTCCTCGTTTCAAAATCGACATTCACCAAAGCGTCCAGTTCATTGAGTACGATGTCGATGTTATCAGTACCGATACCGGTGGCCACTACAGTAATGCGTTTCTTATTGTACCATCCGGTACAGGACACAAATTCACGGTTGGAACGACGCTCTTCCACTTCCTCAAAAAAGGAGGCAATCATTTCGACCCTTCCCGGGTCTCCAACTAATATAATATTTTCTGCAATTTCACCCGGTTTCAGGTGCAAGTGAAAGATACTGCCATCCGGGTTTATGATTAATTCCGATTCTTCTATTCTGTGCATATCCATAGGTTAAAACTTCAAATTAATGATTTTTTTTCGATTTTCCGGTGGATCGCCTGTGAAGATTTTACTAACACGCCTTATTAGACCTTCAATTACTTTAGATTAATCACTAAGGAGCCCCCAGAAGCGGATCACTTTTTGGTGGATCACGTGAAAACCGCCATTGAACACCACAAGACATTTTCGAATACCCCTGAAAAACCTTAAATTCGCTGCCACTAATGAAAACTGAAAAAACCAAGCATTATGATACAACGCATTCAAACTGTTTTCTTATTGGCCGCTGCGGCTTTGACCGGCAGCTTATTTTTCCTGGATCTGGCCACACTTGGCACTGATCAATACAAACTCATCTATCGGGGCATCTATTCCCTGACCGAAGCGGATAGCGCTGTAGTGATTCCGACCATTGCACTGGCTATTTTAGTGACCACTGCCACATTGGTTGGATTGATCACCATTTTCCTGTTTAAAAAGCGGATGATTCAAATTCGTTTGTGCGGCTTAAACCTGGGATTGCTATTGGGTACTACCGTGATGATATACTTCCTGGGCCATCAGGGTGGAAAAGAATTGGCAGCGGATGTGTCTTACCATTTACCAATGGTATTTCCGTTGATCGCTATGGTGATGACCTTCCTGGCCATGCGTGCCATTGGTAAGGATGAAGCTTTGGTGAAGTCGATGAACCGGATTCGATAAAACAGATAGCCGCTAGCCATTAGCTTCTAGCCATTAGCTTCTAGCTATTGGCAGGGCTAAAGATAAAATGACCAATATAAAAGAACCAAAGAAAAGGAGCTACTGGCTCCTTTTTTTATTAGCCAAAAAATGATTGCTTCTTCGGGAGCTTGTTCTGTGTTTCAAAATAATATTTCCCTGCCTCGGGGAACCTTCGCCCCAATCTGCCGCACAATCTCTCAAAGCACAAAAAGTATCTTCACAGCTTACATGACTCTATCCGCAAAACAGGGAGGTAGCACGATGACTTAGAAAGCTATTTCCACATAGCAAAAAGCAGCCCGTAGCGTCGGGAACCATCCCCATAGCCAATAGAGATAACTCAAAATGCGATCACCCTGCTTTTGACCATCTTTTAAATCTTAGTAGATGATTCCCAGGCGGCGACATGGCTTTGTTTACCGACACACTGGCAAGTTAGTACATCCCGCGTCCTTCCAAATTACGGCATCCCTTGCCCGGCGAGCCTTCTCCGTTGTTCCGGCAGCGCATCCCGGTGGTCCGTACACGTTAACGAGTGAGCCGGATAAGTTTCCCGATGACCGGGATAAAAATACGAGCGACCGGGACGTTTATCCGGGTCATGTTTTCGCGTTAACGGGTCACCGGGATAAAAATACGGCTGACTGGGATGCATTTTTGAAGGTGTTTTTGGGTGATTGGGGCACAAAATAATACTGAAAAAACACGCGTTTTGGCAAACGAGTCACCGGGATAAGTTTCCCGATGAGTGGGACAAGTTTCCGGGTGACCGGGATAAAAATACGGGCGACCGGGATGTTTATCCCGGTCATGTTTTCGCGTTAACGGGTCATTGGGATAAAAGTACGAGAGTGTGGGATGCGTTTAAAATACGCGGCTCTGAATTTTCAGTTAACAACTTGTAACTTCCGAACCTGGACCAGCCAAAACCAAATAATGAATATCGATCAACAAGTGAAGAACGCCGAATTCTTACATCTCAAATCGTTAATCAATATTTGTCATTCCAATGAGTCCAAAAACAAACCAGCGATCTATCGTTGATTGAAATAATATTTAATCAGACACCCTTATTTTTCAATAAAAAAGGTCCGTTGCCGGACCTTTTCTGAAAACGCTGATGTAACTTTTACTCCCATTTTAAAGGAGCTTGCATCTTAACTCTATATCTCCTGATCTACGTTCTAACCATCATTTTTTTTATAATCCCAACACCGCTTGCTCCGGATCAAATCCACCGGCCAGAAGTTTGGCCGGATCTTCAATCATCTCTTTCACTTTCACGAGGAAACCAACGGAATCTTTGCCATCGATGATGCGGTGATCGTAAGATAAGGCCAGGTACATAATGGGCCGGATCTCCACCTTGCCATTCACAGCAACGGGACGCTCCACAATGTTGTGCATGCCCATGATGGCCGATTGCGGTGGATTGATGATGGGGGTGCTCAGCATGGATCCAAATACGCCACCATTGGTCACCGTGAACGTGCCACCGGTCATTTCATCCAAACCAATTTTTCCTTTGCGGGCCTTTTCTGCCAGGTTCTTTAATTCGGTTTCGATGCCATCGAGACTCCGGGTTTCAATGTTACGAATCACTGGCACCATAAGCCCTTTAGGGGTTTGCACCGCCACGGATACATCGTGGTATTCGGGCATCACAATTTCATCGCCGTCAATCATGGCATTGACCATGGGGTGATGCTTTAGGGCCAATGAGGCGGCTTTTATAAAGAAGGACATAAAGCCCAACTTTACACCATGTTTATCGATGAATTTGGCCTGGTACTTTTTACGCAGTTGCATCACCGCCGACATGTCCACTTCGTTAAAGGTTGTCAGCATCGCTGTTTCATTCTTCACCGCTACCAAACGCTGACTTAATTTCTTACGCAGCGTGGTCATTTTCTGACGTTCGGCATCCCGACTGACCCGACCATCGATAAAGGCAGTGTTAGTTGTTGTTGTCGTTGGGGCAGCTTGCTCAGCAGGCAGCGCTTTCACCAACTCCACTTCTTTAGTAGAGATGCGTTTCAAACCATTGATCACTTCGTCCACCGATAAACCGCCCTCTTCCATCAGCTTGCGAGCCAAGGGTGACACTTTGGCATCAGGATAGGCTGTTTCTGGTTGCTTTGAAACAGGTTTGGATGATTCTGTAGCTGCGGTGGCTGTTTTCACGGCTTCCGTTTCAGCTTCCGGCGCTTTCGTTGCGCTTGGCAACGCTGCTGAGGCTTCACCGGCAAAAGCCGTATCTATGGAACAAGCTACGGATCCAACCTTAACGGTTTCGCCAGCTTCAATAGCTATACTTATTTTCCCGGCTTCAACCGCCAATAGGGAAAGCGTGGCTTTGTCTGACTCTATCTCGGCTATTTCCTGGTCTTTCTCAACGATATCGCCATCCGATACCATCCAGCTAGCCAATTCAACTTCGGTGACTGATTCACCGGGTGTAGGGACTTTTATTTCAACTATCATAGTGGTTTCTGTTTATCCCCGGGATAAATCCCGGGGTTTTACTATTCCCGGGTTGAAACCTGGGTTAACTATATCTACATATCCGAAGTCCGGAGTTCCAAGTCCGGCACAACAGCCTCCTGACCATTATCTACCGTCGATTAACAATTTTATATTGAGAAACGGGGACGTTCCGTAAAGTATTTATGCTGTTTCAGAATTTCTTCGCGTGTTTTACCCTCCACACACTGCAGACCGCAATATTTATTCTGCAATTCACAGTGGCAGTGCTTGAACACTTTGTTGATGATTTCATTCTGCCCAATCACATGTAAACCATTCAGTCCTGTGGCCGGACTGCCACTGGCCAAACGAGCTACCGGCACCAGCTTCAATTCCGGAATTTGATTTTGCACATAATACCAGGGGCCCATGTTTTCAGGTTCTTCCTGCACCCACAAATTCAATAAGGCATTTTTATACTTTCCACATACCTCCAGCAATTGCTCTTTGGGGAAAGGATGCAGTTGCTCCAAACGAATGAGAGCCACATCCCGCACATCTAATTCCTGTTTGCGTGCCAGCAGGTCATAATAGATTTTACCCGAGGAGATCACCACCCTTTTTACCTGGTCCACATCCACATTTGGATCGTCAATCACCTCCTGGAATCCACCGGTTTCGAAATCTTCCAGTTTGGACACACACTGAGGATGACGCAACAAACTTTTGGGTGTAAAAACAACCAATGGCACCCGGAATTCCCGTTTCAACTGACGGCGTAGTACATGAAAGAAATTGGCCGGCGTGGTACAATTCACAATCTGCATGTTGTTACGAGCCGACAAGGACAAGAAACGTTCAATGCGCGCACTGGAATGCTCCGGGCCCTGCCCTTCAAAACCGTGTGGCAACAAGAGCACCAAGCCATTCATCAAGCCCCATTTCTCTTCGGCCGAAGAGAGGTATTGATCAATGATTACCTGCGCCACGTTGTAAAAATCACCAAACTGAGCTTCCCAAATGGTCAGTCCTTCCGGTTTGGCCAGTGCATAACCATATTCAAAACCCATCACGCCATACTCCGACAACAGGGAGTTATAGACCCGAAAGGGCGCTTGCTTGGCATCCACGTGTTGCAAGGGCCGGTATTTCTCTTCTGATCCTTCCACAGTTAAGGCCGCATGACGGTGGGCAAAAGTGCCCCGCTCAGAGTCCTGCCCACTCAGGCGCACGGGATGTCCTTCTGCCAGCAGTGTGGCATAGGCTAATAGCTCACCCAAGGCCCAATCCAGACGGTCTTCTTCCACCATCTTCTGACGGTCGCTCACAATTTTGTGCAACTTCTTAAAGAATGACTTCTCCTCCGGCAAATAATTAATGCGTTCCAGCAACTGTAATAACTTCCCTCTGTTCACCGAGGTATCGGGTGATTTCAGGAAATCCTCATGATCTGAATACCGGTATTGATGCCAGTCTTCGTTAAGGAAATGCTGGATAATAACCTTTTCAATTTTCCGGGAAGCCTCCAAATTCTCTTCCAACAGCTCATTGTAATTGTTCTCTTCCTCTTTGGCCTCTACTTTCGTGATAATCCCTTCCAACTGTAATTTCTCACTAAAAATATCCCGGGGATTAGGATGGCGGGCAATCTCTTTATACAGCGTGGGCTGGGTAAAGCGTGGTTCATCCCCTTCGTTATGCCCGTATTTCCGATAGGACAGCAAGTCGATAAACACATCGGAATGAAAACGCTGACGAAATTCTATAGCGAGCTCCACGGCATACACCAATGCTTCCACATCATCACCATTCACGTGAAAAACCGGCGACCGCGTTACTTTGGCTACATCGGTACAATAAGTAGAGGAGCGGGCTTCGAGGTAATTGGTCGTAAATCCAACCTGGTTATTTATGACGATGTGAATGGTACCACCTGTTTTATAGCCGGGCAACTGGGCCATCTGCACCACTTCGTACACGACTCCTTGTCCGGCAATGGCCGCATCCCCATGGATAACCACCGGTACCACTTTGCTATAATCTTTGTTGTATTTATGATCGATCTTAGAACGCGAGATCCCTTCAATGATTGGGGCGACAGTTTCCAGGTGAGAGGGATTAGGTGCCAGATTCACCCGTACTTTTTTGCCACTCCCGGTCTCAATGTCATTTCCATAGCCCAGGTGATACTTCACATCACCCAATGAAATACCTTCTTCGTACTCATCTCCTACAAACTCTTTGAAGATGTTTTTATAGGGCTTGCGTAAGATATTACACAGTACATTCAAACGGCCCCGGTGCGACATGCCGATCAATACTTCTTCGGCTCCCAGGTCGGCCCCTTTATTAATCAAGGCACTTAAGCCGGGGATGAGCGACTCCGACCCCTCCAGCGAAAATCGTTTTTGTCCTACAAACTTCCGGTGGATAAAGGCTTCAAAACCGACTGCCATGTTCAACTGCTTGAAAATCGCCTGGCGTTTCGCCGCCGAAAATGCAGACTTATTTTGAACTGACTCCATCTTATCTTTCAACCAACTGATAACTTCGGGGTGGCGAATATAGAGATACTCCACTCCCACCGATTGACAATAGGTTTGTTGCAGGTGGGCCACAATGTCCTTCAATGGAGCGGCCCCCAGGCCTAAATCACTACCGGCCTGAAATACCGTATCCAGATCCTGATCGGACAAACCGAAATTCTCCAGATCAAGGGTGGGGTAATACTTACGCCGGGTACGTACGGGGTTGGTTTTGGTAAACAGGTGTCCGCGCTGCCGGTAACCATGAATCAAATTGATCACATTAAATTCCTTATCGACCAAACCGGAAGATACCGGAGCCTGGAAATTTTTCAGCGCAAAATCAAATCCCTGAAAGAAATGACGAAAACTGTCATCTACCGATTCAGGGTCTTTCAGGTATTGTTGATAGAGTTGATCAATGGAATGAATATCGCTGTTGCCAACAAATGAGAATGTATCCATATAATTCTGTTTTCCTCTAAGGGGTCTATTAAAGTAACGCGTTATTAATAATTTTCTTAACAAAAAGGTCAACTCAAAGTTAACCATAAAAGGACTGAACCAGTCAAATTTCGATCCAAAATCACTACTTTCAGCCTTTCAAAAACATGCTAAAATAAAAAAACCATGACGCCGGGTTTCCTTAACGCCATAGCTTCCTATTATTTTCAGAACAATAAAACAGACGCAACAACCTTTTGTTTTGTCTTTCCCAGTCAAAGAGCGGGTATTTTTTTCCTTAACCATGTGCGCACCCTCACCACCAGCCCAATGTGGGCACCCAAAACCATTACAGTAAACGATTTATTCGCTTCCATGACCAATATGGTGGTAGCAGATAATATTACACTTTTGTTTACGCTACACACCGTTTATAACAACATAACCGGTAAGGATGTTTCGTTTGATGACTTCCTGCCCTGGGGAGAGATGTTTCTCAATGATTTTGACGATCTGGATAAATACCTGGTGCCCATCGACCAACTCTTTTCCAACCTGGCCTCACTCAAAGAACTGGAAGATGATTTCAGCCATTTATCTCCCGAACAACTGGAAGCCATCCAATCCTTTTGGGGCACCTTTAAAATGGAGCGTTTATCCAATCATCAAAAAGAGTTTTTATCCGTATGGGAACAAGTGCCGGCCATTTACCATGCCTTTCGCGAAGCCCTGGACGCACAAGGTTTGGCCTACGACGGCATGGTGTACCGCCAGGTGGCTGAATCCATAAAAAAAGGTGAGCATCCGGATCTGGAATGGGATCACCTGGTGTTTACCGGACTGAATGCCTTAACACCTGCCGAACAGGAGTTGATGAAATTCCTGCAGAAGAAAAAAAAGGCCGATTTTTTTTGGGACTACTCCAATTGGATACTCCCCAGAGAACCGGCGCTTAAAAGCTGGGGCTCAATGCAACGCGGGCCGGGGCTATTTTTAAAGGAGAACCTGGCTAAATTCCCCATGCCGGATGATTTTACATTGCCCTTGAATGAGGCCGGACCGGAAATCACCATCACGGCTGTGGCCAATCCCACGGAACAGCTCAAATCGGTGAATCAGTTTCTACGCGAAGAGTATGTCTCGGATATGAAGACGGCGGTTATCCTGGCCGATGAAAACATGCTGATGCCAGCTCTGCACGGGATACCTGAAAATGTGGACCGCATCAATGTCACCATGGGGTACCCTTTAAAAAGCACGCCCATTTTCGGATTGGCGGACTTGCTTTTCGACTTACAACGCCATGCCCGTCAAACAGGCAAAGGGGAAACCTGGCTCTATCACCGGTATGTGATTCCCATTTTACAACATCCCTACATTGCCATGCTGGCTGAAGAAGATGCCCGCCAAATGCGAAAGCAACTGATCAAAAAGAACTACATCTTCATCCATTCTTCGCAGCTACATGTCAACGCCCTTTTTAAACTGATTTTTACAGCCACCTCCACCGGTGAACAGCTGACAGACTACATGAACGACATCCTCACCAAGGTTTTTGAGTTGCTCCATCAATCGGGGGATAAAATTATTGAACAGGAATTTGTGTTTACGCTGCACAAGAGCATCATTCGACTGCAGGATATTTTGGAACAAAATCAACATGCGGCACTGGAGCCACAAACCTGGATTAAACTATTCCGGAAACTGGCCGATTTTCAGACAGTGCCCTTTAAGGGGGAACCATTGGCCGGTTTGCAGGTGATGGGAATACTGGAAACACGGGCCCTGGACTTTGACAAACTGATTATTTTGGATCTAAATGAAGGCGTTTTCCCCCGCTCATCTCCGCCTAACACATTTATTCCATCGGCCTTACGAGCAGGTTTTGGCTTACCTACCATTGAATTTCAGGATACCATCTTCTCCTACTATTTCTTCCGGTTGATCCACCGGGCTAAAAAAGTACAGTTACTCTATTCCACCGGTGCACAAGGACTCAAATCCAACGAAATGAGCCGTTACCTATATCAATTGAAGTATGAATATCCGGCCAATCCGGTCTTTCAAACAGCCCCGGGGCATGTCTCCTTACTCAATTCGCCGGAACCCTTTGCACCTAAAAATGCAACGGTAATGGAACGACTGGCTAAATTTCATCCCCATAACGGATCCATGTTGTCACCCAGTGCGCTGTCGGTGTACATCGAATGTCCGTTGCGCTTTTATTACCAAAAAATAATTGGTATCAAAGAGCCGGACTTAATCACAGAAGAAGCTGATGCCCGCATCTTCGGACTCATTTTTCACGAAGTGGTGGAGAATCTCTACAAACCACACATCGGTAAAGAAGTTTCTAAAGACACCTTCTCCAATTGGATAAAAACGCCGGAGCTATTGGAACAACTCATACGCGAAGGGTTTAATAAACACCTGACCGATTATGAAAAAGGACGCACAACCTTTAGCGATATTCATGGCAAAAATGTGATGGTATATGAAGTACTAAAACGGTATCTACATCGTTTCCTGCAACTGGAAAAAGAAGCCGCCCCATTTACCATTGTAGATCTGGAACAACGTGTGAATTGGAACTACACCACCTCAAAGGGCACAACTATTAACCTGGGGGGTATCATTGACCGGTTGGAACAGAAAGACGGTGTATTGAAAGTAGTGGATTATAAAACCGGATCGGGAGAACCTCATACGGCAGACATTAAGGATTTATTCAACACGGATAAACATAAAAAGGTAAAAGCCATCTTTCAAACCCTGCTGTATTCCTTAATATTGCACAAAACGACTGCACCCGAAAAGTCCATTCAGCCGGGGGTCATATGGGTGAGAGATCTCTTTAAGAAAGATTACGACACCCAACTCTATCTTAAAAACCGGAAGAGTAAATCCCTAATTGAACTCAGCACAGTTCAGCTGGATTTTGAAGCCAATCTGGATGAGCTATTGAATGAACTGTACGATCCGCAGGTGCCTTTCTCGCCCACTGAGGATCAAACCAAATGTACGTATTGTACCTATAAGGGGCTTTGTAATCGCTGAAACTAATTAATAATTTAGTGGTTAATTTTCAATTCAACTTTTATCATTGATAATTAACCACTAACAATTATTCTTCCAACAGGTCCGGACGCAATTTTTTAGTGCGCTCGTAGGCTTGTTGCTCACGCCAGGCATCTATTTTGGCCTGGTTACCGCTCAGCAATACTTCTGGCACTTCCCAGCCATTATAGTTGGCCGGTCGTGTGTAAACCGGAGGGGATAATAAGCCATCCTGAAAGCTATCTGTGAGGGCGGAGGTTTCATCGGACATAACGCCTGGAATCAACCGGATAATGGCATCCGTTACAACAGCGGCCGCCAATTCACCACCGGTGAGTACAAAATCGCCAATGGAAATTTCCAGGGTCACATACTGATCGCGCACCCGCTGGTCAACGCCTTTATAATGGCCACACAAAATCATGATATTACCCGATAAGGAAAGTGAATTGGCAATTTGCTGATTAAAACGCTGACCATCTGGCGTCATGTAAATGATGTGGTCGTACTCGCGCTCCGCCTTCAGTTTCTCGATTAAATCGGCAATGGGCTGAATGGTCATCACCATGCCGGCTCCGCCACCAAAGGCGTAATCATCTACTTTTTTGTGCTTGTCCAGCGTATAATCCCGAATATCATGAAATGCAATCTCTACCAATCCCTTATCGATTGCTCGTCCCATAATCGATTCACTCAACGGCCCGTTAAACATCTCCGGGAAGAGTGTTAATATATCTATGCGCATACCCTATCAAATTTGAGACAAAGATAATAAACCCCCAAAACTATAACGTGTATTCACACAGATCCCGATCATTAACCGCATGCAATCCGAGAAGGTGTGCTGGCCTATGCGAAGAGAAATCCACACTTCCCGCCAAAACTACCCTTTCAGAACTTCCATTATTGTAAAATAAAGCAAGTTACACAAGGTAACGATAAACGAGTTTTTCACTCAAAAAATTGGCCCATTGCCCGATAAACAATATATTCGTAAGATAATTTGAAAACAAGGGTAATAATTTTATCCTGAAAGAACTCAAAAGCTTATGGAAGCACAAGATCTAAACAAACCAGCCGAACAAGGCATGGATTTGAATTCAGAAGCGAAATCTGAAACTATACCACAGGAAAACATGCCCGTAGAAGCGGCAGCTCAATCACCGGAACAAGCTGAAAACAAAGTAGCAGAGGTAAAAGAGGAAGTGACTGCAGAATCACCTGAAATGAGTGAAAAACAAGAAACTCCAGTTACTGAAGAGCCACCTGCAGCCACTGCTTTAGAACCGGTTGATCACATCACATTATCGAAAGAAAAACTAGTGGATCGCCTTAAAAACGTTTTAAAGGAATTTCCGGTTGATCATGTAAAAGACGAAGTAGAAGCGATTAAAACAGCCTTTTACAAAAAACATAAGGCAGAAGTAGAAGATTTGAAGCGAAAATTTCTGGAATCAGGTGAAACAGAACAAAACTTTTCACCACCACAGGATACCCTGGAAAATGAATTAAAAGAATTATTGCATCAGTTCAAGGAGCGGAAAGCTGAATTTGCCAGACGTATTGAAGAAGAAAAAGATAGAAATCTACAGGCTAAACTGGATGTAATTCAGAACATCAAAGATTTGATTAACCGCCAGGAATCGTTAAATGACACCTTCCATGAATTCCGTGATTTACAACAAAAATGGCGCGACATTGGTCCGGTACCCCAAAATAAATTGCATGACCTGTGGGAATCCTACAACTATAACATTGAGAGTTTTTACAATTATATTAAAATCAACAAAGAGCTTCGTGACCTGGATTTAAAGAAGAACCTGGAAGCGAAAATCGAATTGTGTGATAAAGCCGAAAAACTATTGCTGGAGCCAACCATCGTGAAGGCTTTTAAAACATTGCAAAAATACCATGACATCTGGCGCGAGATTGGTCCGGTTCCGCACGAAAAGAAAGACGAATTGTGGATCCGTTTTAAGGAAGCCACGTCCTTGATCAACAAAAGGCATCAAGAGTATTTTGAAGATTTAAAAGATCAGCTCAACAAAAACCTGGAAGCGAAAACGGAATTGTGCGAAAAAGCAGAAGCTTTATCGACTGTGGAATTGCACACTCCTAAAGATTGGGAAGCCAAAAGTAAAGAGTTGATTGAACTGCAATCCATTTGGAAAACCATTGGATTTGCCCCTAAAAAGGACAACAATTTAATTTATGATCGCTTCCGCATCGCCTGTGATCAGTTTTTTGATCACAAACGTAATTTCTTTAAAGATTACAAGTCTGAACAACATAACAACCTTCAGCTTAAAACAGAACTGTGCATCCAGGCTGAAGGATTGAAAGACAATACCGACTGGAAGAAAACCACCGATGAATTCATTCGCATTCAGAAAAAGTGGAAAGAAATAGGACCTGTTCCCCGCAAGCAATCAGATGTGGTTTGGAAACGGTTCCGCACCGCTTGTGATGCCTTCTTTGCACACAAAACACATTTCTTTAGCCACATTGATGAGGAACATGATAAAAACCTGGCTTTAAAAGAAGCTTTGATTGAAGAGGTAAAAGCTTATAATTCGGCCGAAAATGCGGAAGATAACTTCAAAAAGCTACAAGATTTCCAACACCGTTGGTCAGCCATTGGTCACGTACCGATTAAAGATAAAGACCGTGTTAATCAAGACTTCAGAGGTTTAATCAATAAGCATTTCGACAATCTGAACATGGATGAAAGTCAAAAGAACATCCAAAAATTCAGAAACCGACTGGAGAACTACAAAAACGACGGTTATGGCGATAAAATGACCCTGGAGCGTAATAAGATCATCAACAAATTAAAACAGTTGGAGAATGACATTACAACCTGGGAAAACAATATTGGTTTCTTTGCCAAGTCGAAAAAATCAGATGCTTTGGTGAGAGATTTCACACATAAAATTGAAACAGGCCGACGCAACATCCAATTGCTCAATAAAAAATTGGACATGCTGGACGCCATAATGAAATAATTAACGCCTGAAAAGATAGAATTTCATGGTAGAAAAGAATCATTTTTTTGAGATTAGCCTCTAAAATGGAAAGGCCGGTGAATCACCGGCCTTTTTTTATACCTATTTCCAGGCCCGTTTCATTAATATTGATGGTATTTTTCTACCTTTGTAGTTTTGAAAAATGTGAGCGATCATCCATTTGTACAATGATCAAATTTACCCACTGATAAGATGATTCCAGGACAAAGGGGATTAGCCATGTTTTTAAAGAATAAGAGTTTACGTGTAATTACTAAAATATTGTAGCTGTGTCGGATACAAGATATGTGTTTGTAACAGGAGGTGTAGCCTCCTCACTGGGAAAAGGAATTATTTCGGCTTCATTGGCCAAATTATTACAATCAAGAGGATACAGTGTGACCATTCAAAAGCTGGATCCATACCTGAATGTGGACCCCGGAACATTGAATCCCTATGAGCATGGAGAGTGTTATGTAACCGAAGATGGAGCTGAAACAGACCTTGACCTGGGACACTATGAGCGCTTTCTGAATGTACCCACATCGCAAGCCAATAATGTAACAACGGGTCGCATCTATCAAAATGTGATCAATAAAGAACGTAAGGGGGATTACCTGGGTAAAACCGTTCAGATTATTCCTCACATTACGGACGAGATTAAACGGAACATCAAACTATTGGGTACCAAGCACAAATTTGATGTCGTTATTACGGAGATTGGAGGAACGGTTGGTGACATTGAATCATTGCCTTATATTGAAGCGGTGCGTCAGATGAAATGGGAGTTGGGACATCGCGCCATTGTGGTACACCTGACTTTAGTACCTTTCCTAAATGCTTCAGGCGAATTGAAAACCAAACCGACTCAGCACTCTGTTAAACAACTTCTTGAAATTGGGGTACAACCCGACGTGTTAGTACTGCGGACTGAAAAGGAATTATCCAATGATATTCGCAAAAAAGTGGCGCTGTTCTGTAACGTCGATCAAAAATCGGTGATCCAATCCATTGATGTGAAAACCATCTATCAGGTACCTGTAAAAATGCAGGAAGAAGGATTGGATGAAACGGTATTGGAAAAGCTGCGCTTGCCAGTAGGTGAAAAACCCGCTTTGAAAGACTGGAAAGGTTTCCTGACCAAACTGGAGAAAGCGACCAAAACAGTCACCATTGGTTTGGTTGGTAAATATGTGGAGTTGGCCGATGCCTATAAATCAATTATCGAAGCTTTGATCCATGCATCCACTTACAACGATCGGAAAGTTAAAATTGAGTTGATTCATTCAGAAGAACTGACCACTGAAAATGTGGCTGATAAACTGAAGGGATTAGATGGCGTACTAGTGGCTCCAGGCTTTGGCCATCGTGGTATTGAAGGCAAACTGGTAGCTGTAAAACATGTTCGTGAAAACAACATTCCATTCCTGGGTATTTGTTTGGGCATGCAATGTGCAGTTATTGAATTTGCACGTAACGTATTAAAGCTGGATGATGCCAATTCCAGAGAGATGGATCACACCTCCAAAAATCCGGTTATTGACCTGATGGAAGATCAGAAGAACGTAACCGACATGGGTGGTACCATGCGTTTAGGGGCTTACGACTGTGAATTGCAGAAATCCACCAACTCATTCAAAGCCTACAACAGCGCAATGGTGAAAGAGCGTCACCGCCACCGTTATGAATTCAACAATGAGTATCTCGAAGCCTATGAAAAAGCAGGTATGAAGGCTGCCGGATGCAACCCGGATACCGGCTTAGTGGAGATTATGGAAATTCCGAAACACAAATGGTTTGTTGGGGTTCAATTTCACCCGGAGTACAGCAGTACTGTATTAAAACCACATCCGATATTTATGGCTTTTATCAAAGCCGCCATTAATGAATAATTCAATAACCCAAAATAAGAATGGATAAAAATTCAATAACCGGTATAGTTCTCATTGCCGCCATCCTTGGCCTTTTCTGGTGGATGAACAAACCATCAGAAGCTGAATTGGAGCGCCAAAAACAGATGAGAGATTCTGTGGCCAGGGTGGAGCAAATGCAACAACAGGAAGCAGACCGAAAAGCTGCCGAAGCCCTTCGATTGAAAGAAGAAGAGATGGTAGCCACAGTAGTTGACTCGGCGCAGTTGGCCGCTACAAAAAGCAGCCGTTATGGCCTATTTGCAAGTGCTGCCGAAGGAGAACAAGAATTCATCTCTCTGGAAAATAACCTGGTGAGGATGAAACTATCAACCAAAGGTGCCCGCATCTACTCGGTTGAGCTGAAAAACTATCAAACACACGACAGCTTGCCACTGCTTTTATCAGATGGTGATCAAAATAGTTTTGGTTTCAATTTCAACCACCACAGTCGCGTTTTCCACACCAATGATCTGTATTTTACGCCTGTTAATACCAGCGGAAGTAGTGCTGATTTTGTGATTAATGCCGAAGAGGGAAAACTTACCTTCTCCTATTATCTGCCCGATAATAGCTACATGGTGGATTTCAACATTAAAACACAAAACCTGCAAAACATCATTAGCACTAATACCGGTTCTCTGGATCTGGATTGGATAATGGATGTACCTGCCCAGGAAAAAGGTATTAAGTTTGAGCGTCAGAAATCAGGCGTCTATTACATGTTTCAGGAGGAAGATGTGGATCACATCGCAGCAACGGGTTCTAAAGAAGAAGATTTACGCACCCGCTTGAAATGGGTGGCTTTTAAAGATCAATTCTTTTCATCTGCCTTTATTGCCAAGGATGCCTTTTTAAGTGGTATCGTTAAAACTGATATTCCGCAGGATGATTATGACCGACGTGTCATGACTGCTACTGCCAAATTAGCCATTCCCTTTACCGGAAATGATGACATCGGCTTTAACTATTACTTTGGTCCCAATGACTTTAAAGCCCTAAAACCCTATCAGGAAATAGGCTTGAGAAAGCTGGTGGACCTGGGATGGGGCTTTTTAAGATACATCAACTTATTAGTTGTGGAGGTTTTTCACTTTTTCGAAGGCTACATCAGCAACTATGGTATCATCATCTTATTGTTGACAATACTAATCAAACTGATTCTATTCCCGCTGACATATAAGTCTTATATCTCAACGGCGAAGATGAAGGTATTGAAGCCGCAAATTGAGGAGATCAACAACAAAATACCAAAGGATAAAGCCATGGAGCGCCAGCAGGCCACTATGGCACTATATCGCAAGGCGGGTGTGAACCCCATGGGCGGTTGTTTGCCGATGTTACTGCAAATGCCGATTTTGTTTGCCTTGTTCCAGTTTTTCCCGGCTTCCATAGAGTTGCGTCAGGAAAGTTTCTTATGGGCCACTGACCTTTCGACCTATGACTCCATTTTTGAATGGACCACAAATATTCCAATCATTAGTCAGTTTTACGGGAATCACATTAGTTTATTCTGTCTGTTAATGGCAGCGACTAACATCTTCTATACCCGCATCAACCAGGAAATGACACAGAGTAGTCAGCAAATGCCGGGTATGAAAGGAATGATGTACATGATGCCGGTGATGTTTTTAGTGTTCTTTAACCAGTATGCTTCAGGTTTGAGTTACTACTATTTCATCTCTACCTTAATCACTGTTGGTCAGACCTTATTGATTCGCCGTTTTGTAGATGAAAAAGCGCTTTTGTCGAAATTAAAAGCGAACCAAAAGAAACCTGCTAAAAAATCAAAATTCCAGCAACGCCTAGAAGATATGCAACGTCAGCAAAAACAAGGTGGTAAGAAAAAATAATCATCTGTTATAATAGATACTTCAAAGCCGTCGTTCAGTGAATGACGGCTTTTTTTATGCTGCGCGGCAAAATATTTTTTCCCGAGCAGGATAATCATTTATCCCCGGCAGCATAATTAATTATCCCGCACTGCACATAAAATCGAGTAAAATACCTGTTGCACATAGAATCATTTCCCCGTTGGGGAGATTGTGTTTTTTTCCTATTTTCACCCCCACAAAAAACAACGTATCATGAGATATCTATTTACACTATTCAGTCTGATTACATTCCTGTCCTGCTCAACAGCTCAACAGCCCTACAACCCCGATGCCGATGCTAAAAAAGAGATTCAAACAGCCGTTACAAAGGCAGCACAATCCAATAAACATGTATTGCTCATCATTGGTGGTAACTGGTGTCCCTGGTGTGTGAAACTCAACAACTACATCAATGAGGAAACGGAAGTGGCTCAATTGCTGGCGCAGGAATTTGAAGTCGTAAAAGTCAATTACTCCAAAGAAAATAAGAATGCCGATTTATTGGCTCAGTTGGAATTCCCTCAGCGGTTTGGGTATCCGGTATTGGTTGTTTTAGATGAAAATGGAAAACGGATCCATACGCAAAACAGCGCTTACCTGGAAGAAGATAAAGGCTACTCAAAAGATAAAGTATTGGATTTTCTGAAAAAATGGACTTCCGGCGCCATTGATCCGACCAACTATAAGTAATTAGATACAAGCGATCAGATTCAAAGAAGCATCACTTTCAACGGAGTGATGCTTTTTTAGCTCATTGAGTTGAATGCCCGTTTATCAGCGCGAATCATTTCCCAAAAACCCCTTGGGGAAAGGTGGAAATTGAGGTAGTGGCGGGAACATATCCTTAATGTCCTTTAATGGCTCCAACAACATGTTAAGGCGGAAATCAGCGGGCGGAACAATGACTTTTAGCGACAAGGGATTAATTTTTATCTCCGCTTTATGGCCCAACGCAATGGGTTCTCCATCCGCATGGCCCATCAATTCATCTTCTGATTCAATGGTTATTCGCCGGGCTTTCCGAATCACATCGTAACGGCTCTGATCGAGACTTTGATCCAGCAAACTGATTAATAATGCCGGAGCCGAATACTTGGGGAATTCACGAATAACACACACATCAATTAAGCCATCATCAATCTTGGCACCCGGTGCAATATGAATGTTATTGCCCCATTGCGATGAATTGGCAAAACTAATCAGGAAGGCGCTTAAATCATGGGGTTCACCATCAATGGCAATCCGGTAATTGGACGATTTATAACTGGAAAATTCTCTGGTTATTAATTTCATATAGGCCATTGGTCCGCGCTGCTTCTGATCGGCAAACCGGTGACTGATAAACGCATCAAAACCAATGCCTGCCACATTCAAAGAGATATGCTTGTTCACACTCAACGTATCAATCTTTTTCAACTGCATCATATTGATCATCTGCACGGCCCAATTGATTTTTAAGGGAATCTCCAGGTAACGGGCCAATCCATTGCCCGACCCCGTTGGCACAATGGCCAGTGCAGTGGATGAATTGATCAGGGCTGAGCCGACTTCATTCACCGTACCATCCCCGCCAACAGCTACTACCACATCAAACTTGCCGGATGCTTCAGCACTTAATTCACGCGCATGGCCCCGATATTGGGTATAGGCGATCTCAACCTGGAGTTTTTCATGATCAATTTGCTTCTCGATCAATTTCTCGATGGTTTTTTGACGACCAATGCCGGATACTGGATTTATGAGGAATAAAACGCGTTTTTTCATGGTTTATATAATGACCCTGCAAAGGTATAAAAAAGTATGGTCTTTGAGATTATTGCTTAGTACCTCTCAAACCTAAATTCCTCTTGCTAGCAGAAGCTCATTTCTGACCAAAGGCAATGCGATGGGCCATCCCCTTAAAAATAAAAAGGTGAAATGGCCATGAAAGAGCCCAATACACGCGCCCCCACAAGCCCTTGGGGCGAAAGGTAGCCGTTTGAACCAGGGTTTCACGGAATTCGGATGTTTCAATTTTAAACTCCAGCCAGGCTTCACCAGGTAATTTCATTTCAGCAAAGAGTAACAGGCGCCCTTCCTTTTCATCGGCCAGTAAAACACGCCAAAAATCCAGTGCATCTCCGGCGTTTATCACATGGGGATGGGTTCTGCCCCGTCTTAATCCAACCCCACCCATCAAGCGATCCAATAATCCCCGAATTTGCCACAACCAATTGCCATAATACCACCCCGTATTCCCACCAATGGACCATATCCGCCGAAGGGTTTCATCTCGCGTATCAGGAGGCAGTGCCACCCTCTTGACATCCTTCACACACCCAAATTGAGGTACTTGAATAGAGTCATTGTGTACTTGCCGAACATCACCTGCACTCACCATTGCATCCTTCCAACTGGCAAAAACACGATTGGTAGCGATCCGGTCAAAGGCACGTGCAACAGCCTCTTTGTAGGATATAAGTTCGATTCCCAATAATTCAGCCAGTTGATTGGGGCGGCATATGACCGGCACTTTCATACTATTGACCAGGTTTACTGCCAGCGAATAGGGGGTGGATGTAATAAAGAATAACCAATAAGAGGACAGCCGTGGCGTCATTACGGGCAGTGTGACGATCCACCGCTTCAACTTCCGAACACTGGCATATTGAAGTAACATTTGCTTATACGTCAACACATCAGGTCCTCCTATATCAAAAGTTTGATTCATGCATTGGGGATGCAACATCACCTTCATTAAGAATTGCTCCACATTACTAACGGCAATGGGCTGACAGGGGGTATTTAACCATTTTGGTGTAATCATCACTGGCAATTTTTCAACCAAATCACGAATAATTTCAAAAGAAGCACTGCCCGATCCTACAATAATACCTGCCCGCAAGACTGTCAATCCATACTGACCACCTTTCAATACCCCTTCTACCTGAAGTCTGGATTTCAAATGTTTGGATAGCTTTTTATCATTCACAATCCCACTGAGGTATATCACCTGCTTTACATTTAAATAGTTGGCCAGATCCCGAAAATGAACCGCTGCTGTCTGCTCCAGTCGATTAAACTGAGGATCACCACTGGTCATGGCATGTATTAGGTAAAAAGCCACATCAATGGGTGGTAGTTCGCTGGCATTGGAAATAGGTTTCATGAAATCAATTTCAAGAATACGAACACGCTCCTGATGCTCTAAAGCCGGGTGAAACCGCCTACTATCACGTACACAACATACAACTTCATGTCCCTGGGCCAATAGAAGAGGTAATAACCGCTTCCCGATATACCCGGTCGCTCCTGTCAACAGAATTCGCATACTTCTATGAATTTATATTTCTAACAATTAAGCATTTTCAAAGTTCATGACCAGTGAACTATCTAATCAATAAACTGTTTAATAAAAAAATAAAATCATGAAAATGGTACTGTTTTCAATGCTTTTCATCGGGTCCTTTTTGTTTATGGAATTCTGGGCCTGGTTTTCACACAAATACATAATGCATGGTTTCTTATGGGTGCTGCATAAGGATCACCACATTCGTGATGGCCGAAAACTAGAGCGTAATGACTGGTTTGCAGTAATGTTTGGTTTACCAAGTGTTTGGCTCATCATGCATGGCCTTAACCGGGATAATTTTTTCACATTAGCCATCGGCTTGGGAATTGCCTTATATGGTCTTGCCTATTTTCTGTTTCATGACCTTTATGTGCATCAACGCATTCGGATTCCTAAAATTGAAAACCGTTATTTACGAGCTACGTTGAAAGCACATGAAGAACACCATCAAAAAGGAAAGTCTAAAAATTTTGGTTTTTTAATGGCTCCTTTAAAATATTACAAAGAAGAATTCTCAAAAAAATAAACGCCTTGTCCATATACCTTCTCATCAACCTAATGGTTGTAGTCATTCCATTCGCCTTCAGTTTTGATCGAAAAGTTCATTTTTATCGCCGTTGGAAGTTTTTCTTTCCAGCCATGATCATCACTGCTTTTTTGTTTCTGATCTGGGATATCCTTTTTACCATTAATGGGATCTGGGGCTTTTCTAGTGAACACCTAATTGGCATCTTCATCCTTCATTTACCCATTGAAGAATGGCTTTTTTTCATCACTGTTCCCTATGCCTGTGTATTTACCTATGATGTTCTTAATAGTTGGTTCCCTATAGATCCAAAACTGCGCACTCAACAAATAATAAGCCTTTTACTGTCTATTGTTTTGTTTACCCTGGCCTTCCTATTTAGGGACAGATGGTACACCTTGATTACGTTTTTGCTCACTGGTTCATTTATTACAATTGCGGAGTGGTTTTTCAAATGGCAAAAATTGATGTTGGCTTATCGGGCCTATTTGGTGAGTTTACTACCTTTTTTATTAACCAATGGCATATTAACCGGCACTTTTCTGGAAAGTCCTGTGGTCTGGTATAACAACTTGGAAAATATGAATCTCCGTATCGGCACCATTCCCCTTGAAGATACCATTTATGGATTTCTGCTGGTTTTATTAAACATCTTCATATATGAGCAGTTCCAGACCGGGGATCACAGAAAACACTAATTCCCGTTTTTATATTCTGTCATGTGGTCGGTGATGGCCCCTATCACCAGATTCATATGCACTCTCACCGGGATATATGACTCATCTGCAGAAAACCAAAATGTAATGACATCCTCACTTTTGAAAAAACGACCAACTTTCGCTTCTGGTTTGTAGCAGTAACATATTTGAGGACCAAAGAGCGTATTCACCTCCATTCCGTGATAAACAACTTTAACTTCGATACTTTATCCGGGAAGTAGGTTGTCATTATGATACTATCCCCTATATGTAGGAGTGTTGAAATCATATTCTTTTAGAAATGATTAATTACATAAACCAAGATGAAACATAAGAATCAAGAATGGATGACCCGATTGATGAGATTCAGCAGGTGTGCTTTTTCGATTGGTTTAGCAATATATCCATCGCACCCTGCCTCCAGACATTTTTCACGCTCCGTATCCAAGGCAAATGCCGTTTGAGCTATAACTCGAGTTTTAAACCCCTTTTTTCGAATTTCATCCAGGCAGTCAAATCCATTTTTAGCTGGCATTCCTATGTCTAATAGAATTAGATCAGGACGATGCTTCGAAATCATATCCATGGCCATTTGACCATCAGCCGCATGAATTAAGTTGGCATTAGAATCCGATAACAACTCTTTCAAGTAGATATAGGAATTTAAGTCATCTTCAGCGATCAAGATCGTTTTGTTCTTCAGGTTAATCCGATCCAGCTCACCAGCCACCCTATTCAGCGATCCCGAACGTCTATCAAGCGGTACGGAAAAGTAAAAAGATGACCCTTTTCCTACTTTCGAATCAAACCAAATTTCACCTCCCAGAAGCTTAACAATCCCTTTGGAAATACTCAATCCCAAACCGGTCCCCTGATGAAACCCATTCTCCTCCACCTGTCTAAAGCGCTCAAATATCACTTCAAATTTATCCCTCGGAATGCCTACTCCACTATCCTTCACATAAAAAACTACCTCCTCTTTCTTATCTCGCGTTCTCAGCATCATTCCAATTTCAACAAATCCTTTTTCGGTATACTTAATAGCATTGGTTATTAAATTATCCACTACTTGACGCAAGCGCACCGGATCCGTATCCAAATTCAATTGATGACATCTGGATGGAATTTTTAATTTAAGTTGGATTTTTGGCTTTAATTGAAGCATTTCGCTATTGGTAAACGCTTCAACAGCCTCTTTCAGCATTTCGCATACCAGGCAATTGGCATAGGACATTTTAAGCTGACCGGCTTCCAATTTAGACAAATCAACAATATCATTAATAATGTGCAGAAGCTGATTTCCTGAACTCTTTACAATACCCATAAAGTGTTTTCGCTTATCATCCGACAGATCCGATCGGCCAAGAACATTGGCAAAACCTAAGATGGCATTCATAGGAGTTCGGATTTCATGGCTCATATTGGCCAGGAAAGCAGATTTTAAACGATCGCTTTCTTCGGCTTTATCTTTTGCCAATGTCAACTCATCATTCAGTTCCAATAGTTCCTGCTCATATTTTTTAATGTAGGATACATCGGTTAAAATGCCATTCAAATATTCAATCTGATCCCCCCCGTCTACCGAGGGAATTCCTCGGGCTTGAGCCCGCAACCAAATCATGCCCTTCTGAGGATGATGAAACCGCATAATTTCATCAAATGTAAACGGTGGTCGATTAATTTTTTGATGGCCTTCAATTAACTTAGGCAGGTCATCAGGATGCACATTTTGCAACCATTTGTCATAATCCCTTAAATCCTTATAGTCGATCCCCAACATATTTATCAATGAAGGACTCACATGAGTCACTTTGGCATGTAGAGGTATGGGATTCGTTTTCAACCTAAATATCACGTAATCAACCGGATTATTTAACAAAGACTCAAAATGTTTTTCATTTTCACGAATGATGGATAAAGCCTCATGTTGTTGGGTTATTTCAGCAATATAACCTTCCAAATGCGTCATATCACTTTGCCCGTTAAAAATTGGAACCCCTTGCTCCCACAGCCATTTGACCTGCTTATTTTTAGTCACAATGCGATATTCAGTGGTATATTGTCCATTTCGTTCCAAACATTCCATGATTTCTTCATATACCCGATCCCGATCTTCAGGATGAATTAAATTCACATAAGCTATAGTGGAATTATCTGTTATTTCATTAGCCTTATATCCCAATATGTTATAACAGGCATCACTCATGTATTCCATGGTCCACCAGGCATCAAAGCGACATCGAAAGGCAAATCCGGGAATGTTGTTAATGAGTGTATTCAATTGCCGACGCGTTTCTTTATTCTCGCTATTTAACCGTTCAGCCTCCTGTTCTTGCTTGATGGTGTGTAATGCATAAGCAATATCATCTGCCACTTCTGAAAATAAACTATGCTCTTGCCGATCCTCTACATACTTCGGCGTAACTGAAACACCAATAAGACCAAACATCTCGTTTTTGTGCATTAATTTTTTGATGAGCGTTCCATTTTCCTTATGCGACGGATAAAGGGGACATTTGGCACAATCTTCCTGCGTATGACAGGCCATCACCAATCCATCCGTTGCAAATGCCTCACCAATACACTTGGAAACAATTCCTTGCTGGAAGAGTTGAGTCATTTTCTTAAACTCTTCATTGTAACCAGATTGAGCGAATTGAATGAGTTTCCAATCCCCATCAACCAGTAAAATCCAGGAATTAAAATAACCTTTATTCCGAACCAATAATTCGCACACTTCATGAATGAGACGTGCCTGATTATTTTCATGGGTAATTAATTGATTTACGTTTCGTATAGCCCACAAAACCCGATACAAATGATTGATTCTGTTCTGATCATTTTTCCGGGTTATCGCATAGGCAATGGCTCTGTTCAGCGAATCACTATCAACCTTTCCTTTGACCAGATAATCCTGAGCCCCCAATTCAAGAGCATCAATTCCTAATTGCTCGTCATCCAATCCGGTCATCACCACAATGGCTGCACTGGTTCCTGTTTGAGTTACCTGGCGAATCGTATCCACTCCATTGCTATCTGGTAGGTTCAAGTCAAGAATAATGGCATCAAACTTTCGGTTAAGCATCATGTGCAGGGCTTCCGATAAAGAAGTCGCGACACCAAACTCATTTTGAACCTTTTCATTAAAAGACAATAAATCCTGAAGCAAATAGGCATCTCCTGGATTATCTTCAACGATTAATAATTTTCGATCTGATTTCATATGCCTTTCATTTCAAATAAATTTCCAGATCACTTCCGGTTTCAGGTAGGAAGTGCCACAATACCCATCCAAAAATGTTCAATGGAGTGAACTACCTCGATAAATTGCTCTAATTCGATGGGTTTTGTGATATAACAGTTGGCGTGTAACTTATAACTTTTTAGAACATCCTCCTCCGATTTCGAAGTTGTTAGTACAACTACTGGAATTGTTTTCAATTCATCATCAGACTTTATTTCCTGAAGGACCTCGCGACCATCCTTTTTGGGTAAATTCAAATCTAAAATGATTAAGTCTGGTCTTGGCGAATCTCCAAAATCACCTGTTCTTTTAAGAAAATCAATGGCTTGTTCACCATCCTCAACAACATGAAGATGATTGCACATTTTACAATCCTCCAAGGCTTCTCTTGTCAACTGCACATCACCTGGATTATCTTCAACCATTAGGATTTCAATGGGTTTTACTAAATTTCCTGATTTCATATGATTAGTATTTCAATTTGTTATGCATTCTCTCTTTTTGAGCACCACCAATTACACTTAGTTATGGTACCTCAATTACTTAAATATTGTAATAGCTAAATAAATTTACGATTATTCGTTCAGAATGATATTAATACAAGCCATCCTGCAAGAGGCATAGGTCCTATTTGAAAACGATGTCATACAAGTAACTACATTAATTGCTACTTAACCGGAATGGTAAAATAAAACGTTGTCCCTTTACCTAAAGTAGATTCCAACCAGATTCGTCCTTTGTGACGATTAATGATGCGCTTGCAAACGGCTAATCCGATTCCTGTACCCACATATTCCTTGCGGGAATGCAAACGTTGGAATAAAATAAATATAACTTCCCTAAACTTTTGATCAATACCGATGCCATTATCTTTAACAGCAAATTCCCAATACCCTCCTTTTTTCTTGCATGATATATGAATGATGGGCTTTTCCGCTTTTTTTCTGAATTTAATAGCATTTCCAATTAAATTCAAAAACACCCGTTCGATTTGAATGGCATCAACCCGTAATTCCGGCAAATCATCATTAATAATAATGGTTCCGGTTTGATCAATCTTTTGCTTCAAACTCAACAAGGCTCGCCCCAAAACATCATGACAATCTACCACTTTAAAATCATCACCCCGTGTTGTGACCCGACTAAATTCTAATAAGTCATTAATAAGATGCTGCATACGAAGGGCTCCATCAACTGCATAATGAATGTACATGTCTGCTTTTTCATCCAACTGCCCTGAATAGCGTTTAGCTAACAATTGAGAATAGCTGGATACCATACGCAACGGTTCTTGTAAATCATGGGAGGCGATGTAGGCAAATTGCTCTAACTCGTCATTGGAGTGTTTCAATTTCTCATTTGAATCAATCACTTGTGCCTGCAAGTTTTTCAATTCACTGATATCTGTGGCCAACTCAAAACGTACCATTTTTCCATTAACCCAACGAACCGCTTTATCAGCGCAGCGATACCAATTTTTATTGGTTTCATTATTAAACTCCCACAAATGAATTTTACCTAACTTCTCACCAAAAATAATATCATTAGTACAATAGGAACATGGTGAGGTTCGGCCTTGCAAAACTTCGTAGCATTTCTTGCCAACAACTTCATTCCCCCAATTATTCTTGAATGATTTATTAACGTGAAGTAATTCATAAGTATCAGGATCCGAAATATAAATAACATCTTCAATTCCATCCAGTATGGCTAACATCCTCGCCCGATCCTGCTCCAAATTGTGCAAATACATTTGCTTTTCAGTGATATTGGAGCAAACCCCCATTATCTGGGTAGGTTGTCCCTTCTCATCCCTTTTAAAAACACTTTCCTTGGACTCTAACCATACCCATTTTCCACCCTTGTGCTGCATTCGATAAGAATGTTGCAAGACTTCACCATCGTTTAATTCAAAGTGCCTGGGGGCAATATTTTTTACGAAATTGTTAAAATCATCCGGATGCATCAAAACAGGCAAAAAATTTCCTTTCATCTTTTTGATATCCATAGACGAATATCCAAGCACCTCTCCCACACTTACATTCGAAAAAAGATTTCTACCTTGCTGCAAATCATATAGATAAATAACATTTGGTGTTAAATTGAATAACTCCTTTAAAAGGTGTGGTAGTTCTTCTTTACTAACTTTATTTTCCTGCTCGAGTACAACTTCTTTGAGAAAAAGTATCCACCCTTGCTCCGGACCTCTTGAGTTACTTCTTAATTCAGCCCTTAATACGCTTTGGTCTTTTTTTCGAAGATCAATCACTAACTCAAATGTGTCAGAAATACAATTGTTTTTCAAAACCTTAAGAATATCCTGTCCCCGATCTTCAATGCCAGAAATGGTGAGTCTTAAAAGCTCTTCCTTTGAATATCCTAACATATTGCAAAGAGCAACATTGACCTCCCGGAATTGGCCAAGCTTATCAATAAGAGCATAACCATCTATAGATGTGTCAACAAGAAGCTGATAAAAAGCATCGTTTTTACCTTGTTGTCTTATTTCTGCCTTTTCAGTTTTCTCTATCATTTCCTTACTTTTTAAATTTAAGTTACGAATACTTATTTCAAAAAGTCAAGCAACAGCTCTAGATAAAAAATGGAGATACCAGCTCAATACCCCTTTGAAACCAATTATTTCAGGTCATCCAAGATCAAATAAAAAAAAGCACGAATGCTTATTTGGATAGAAACTAAAAAACAAGACCTCACTAAATAAGGAGGCTTCTAAGAATACCCTAAACCACTAACAAAATGAATATTAACAGAAGGCTTGGCTAAAAATAAGCCCACTCTATAAGGTTTTTTCCTTTCTATAATTGATAAGAACTTGCCCTCTGATTTTCACTTATTGCTGGTCTATAAACTACAAATTCCATCTTTTCGAAAAACAGACCTGACGTAATACCCAATTCTGCTGAAAGAGATTTAATGTTTCGATCCCGGACTTGCTCATAAATCACCTCCATTAATACTTTCTCAATAAATACATTTTATTTCCTCTCAAGTTGACTGAGCTACTAATAATTATAATTTTACACTCCATTTTAATTATTAAACCCCTTTTAAGATGAATTTAAGATTACTAATTGGTCTATGTGCCTTTTTACTTATGGGATCCTTTACATCCTTTGCGCAACAAAACATCTATGTCAATCAAGTTGGATATACACCAACTTCACCCAAACTGTTCTATACGGATTATCCTGCCGATAGCTTTGACATAATAAACTGTCAAAATGAAGCACTAGAATACCGTCAAATTATTAAACTTAAAAAGGAAAATGATTTCAACAGCGGTTTAACGCTATATACCGGTGACTTTTCCGAATTTCAAACACCAGGACAGTATCTCATTAAAGTTTACGCCCCCTTGAATTCAGGTATTTCATCCTATCCGTTTAACATTTCCAACTCCGTTTATAGTGAAATGATTCAGTTGGCGAATAAATCGCTCTTTTTACAAAGATGTGGTATGGCAATGGAAGAACCGTATGCCGGAAAATATACCCGAAAAATATGCCATCTGGATGATGCCCATTACCATCCAACAACCGGACAAAATGGGCATAAAGATGTAACCGGTGGGTGGCACGATGCCGGTGATTACGGAAAATACATTGCCCCCGGATCAGTAACAGTTGCTATTCTATTGCTGGCGCATGAAATGAATCCTGAAAAATTCTCAAGTGATGCTTGTGGCATTCCAGAAAGCGGTAACGGCATACCGGATCTATTAGACGAAGTGAAATATGAGTTGGATTGGCTATTTAAAATGCAACGTGAAGATGGTGCTGTCCATGAAAAAGTACATTCGAAAGATTATGTGCAATTTGTAATGCCCTCTGAAGGTCATTTGGAACGTTATATCTACGAGGTCTCCTCAACAGCAACAGCCGATTTTGCAGCTGTAATGGCCGTTGCAGCCAGAAAATTTAAAGCGATTAATGCAAACTACTCCACGAAGTGCCTGGAAGCCGCCCGTAAAGCATATCAATTCCTGCGTAATAATCCGGATGTATTCCCTCACGGTGGTTTTAAAAATCCCAGTGATACACAGGCTGGGGGATACTCAGACGCTTTTGATAAGAACGAACGCATTTGGGCGGCCTCTGAATTATACATCACTACAGGTGAAAAAAAATTCCATGATGATTTTCAATCTTTAAGCGCACAATTAAATTCTGATTTTTCAGTATTGGCTTGGAATGATCCATCCCCACTGGCCTATTACTCCTACTTACTTAATCCTCTGGATAAAAGCGACAAGGGCATTCATCAGAAAATAAAAGACAAACTCATCGCTTTTTGCGATCATCAGGTTAAATTAGCTGATCAGGATGGATTTGGAATAGCCATGGCACCTGATGATTTTATTTGGGGATCCAATGGATATATGCTAAACAAAGCTATGAATCTGATTATTGGTTATGAAATGACTAATAATCAAAGATACCTCGACTTAGCCAATCACCACCTGAATTACATCCTGGGTGTTAATCCACTTAAAATAAGCTACGTCACCGGCGTTGGCACCAAACGCATTTTACATTTACATCACGCTCCTTCTGTGGCGGATCTGCATGTAGGACCCATTCCTGGTATTTTAACAGGTGGTCCGAACCGATTATTGGAAGACCAGTCACTGGAAAAGACCTTCACGAAAAAGACACCTCCCGCTAAAACATTTCTTGATAATGAAGAGAGTTATTCCTCCAATGAAAACACCATTTATGCCAATGCTTCTTTAGTATTCATAGCTGGATACTTTAATCAATTTGTCTTTACTTCTGAGGAATAAGACTTATCTTTAAAAAAAATAAATCCCGGCCAACTAAACATTGACCGGGATTTATTTTTTCTTGTAGATCCAACTTATTTAAATAAAAACTTAATTCTACTTTACCACTTTTCATCTTTTGAATAACAGTAGTTTATATCTTTCTGCCGTTTACGATGCCGTTGCATAATCTGGTCAATCATTCTGTCTTCTGTCATCTCTTTGTAGAACTTAAAAACCAGAAAATCCATAATATCACGTGCCGACATTAAAGGAATATTGTCTTTTAAGAGTATCTTTTCTTTGAGCATAAAGCTGCCTATCAACATATTTAACGCTACCTGATGATGCCAGGACAGCCACTTTCTGGTCTGAAATTGATCAAGTCCAATTATTTGCTTCTGCTCTTTGAAATTGTGCTCTATAAAAAAACGTTGAGCCTGCATTTGAGCCAATGCTTGCTCTGTATATTGTGCAAGACTGGCATTTGTAAATGAGTACTTTATTTCTTCCCCGTCTTTGGTTTGTCGTTTCGAAATTACTAAAAGGCGCTCTTCCACGGAGTTATTGTTTTTATCCCAGATGTAAACCTTTTGAAAATGAAATAGCCCTTTTAGTATGCCTTTGGCCGAATGTCTGATTTTTATCTTCTGCCAAGCTGAGGCGGGAAGCGATTCCAGATACTCTTTGACCTTAATCGACTCGGTGCTGGCTTTTAGTCGTTTGGGAGCAGGGCCTTTCTCGCTTTTTCGCTCAGGCAAATACAATTCCGGTTTCTCAAGATAGACTTGCTGGGTTGAATGAATATCAAGCATGTAGATGCAGCCTAATGAATTGATGCCACGAGCAAGAGCAATATCATTTCCATACAAACCGTCTCCTCCGACATAGTCAAACTTAACACCCATAGACAACTGATGCTTAATGATGTCCAACGCCAACTCGGGTTTTGTTTTAAATACTTGTTCTTCATGAGGAATTCCAGCTTCCTGACAGCGAGCCTTATCACTAATCCAGGATTTAGGAAGATAAAGCCTGGTATCAACTAAGGCTGCATGCTTTCGATTGCACAAACAACCAAAAACAGCTACTTGAGAGTTGGCGGTTTTACCCACATTTCCACAATATTGATGAGCTACTCCAACACTTTTGGTTCCTTTTTTTACCCAACCACTTTCATCAATTAACAAGCCCGTAAGTGTATCGTATGGCATCATACCACTAACATTTATGGATACTTGATCAATTACAGATCTGGCATCCCAGGTGGATTCACTTATAAAGTGCTGTAATTTATGATAGTCAGTATCTAAAGTTTCACTGATACGTTCAATGTTATTTAAGTCGCTGATAACTATGCCTTCCACGTATTGCTGTGCTTTATCAAAATTGTTTTTGGTCCTGGTGCGAAAAGATTGCTGAAATTTCTGAAGGTAAGAACACAATCGATCAGAGAGTTGGTGAAGTGTTTTACCATAATTTTGCCTGTTGTTTAGATGACTATTTCGTTACCCATAGCTTTCGTTGTTTTACACCTCTAAGATACTAAAAATCTATAACTTAACCTGATATAAAGTTTTCTTTTTTAATCTGTTAAAGTAGAATTAAGTTGTTATCCAATAAAATGAGCACCTGCCATTCCTACACCAGCGCCTAAAAAAGCAGAAAAAATAAAAATGGGAATAACGGCTTTTTTATCCTTTGGAAATGCAATAATCATAATGGGAATAGCTGTCAACTCAGCGATTAATAGTCCTTTTAACCAAGGAACCATATCCCAATTGACAAATGGAATAATTAAACCTAAAACTACCCAATGAAGAAATGCCGACCAACATGCAGACTTATCCAACTTTTGGATTAACATGGGAATAACATCTATTAAACCAGCGGTAATGCCGATGAGTAATGCGATTAGAACAGTATTCATATATAAATCAAGTAAAAGAATTATTCAAAACAACTGATTTTTTTTAGAAGTCATCAGACGCATTCCCAAATATTTTAAAGTTATAAGTCACAGTAAAAATGGGCTGAGCGAAGATTGACATTTTATAGCCTTTTACTTCTTCCCCTTCGGTGCGATAGAAAATATTGTAAGCATTCCGCCTTCCGAAAACATTATACACTGCAAAGGTCCAAGAGCTATGATTGAGTTTTTTTGCCCTCAAGTTTCCATTAATAGTGGCTGCCAAGTCCATACGGATGTAATCAGGCATGCGCATGGAGTTTCGTTCTGAATAATACACACGATTGGCACCCCCAAATTGATAATATGCAACAGGCGCGGTAAAGGGTCGACCAGTACTATAAAAGAAATTTGATGTTACATTTAACCTACGTCCTAGCTTATAATTTACAACAAATTTAAAATCATTGGGCTTATCATAGTTCGCCGGATAATAGTCTCCATTGTTAACTTGTTCCTCAGCAAATTCACCCTGAATGCGGTGAAAAACGCGAGAATAAGTATAATTCACCCAACCTGTTAGTTTCCCCTGTTTCTTTTGAATCATGAACTCAATGCCATAAGCATTCCCATCACCATTTAACACTTCTGTTTCCAGATGTTCGTTCATGACCAGGTCAGCGCCACCCTTGTAATCAACAACATTTTTCAACTTCTTATAATAGGCTTCAACTGAGGCTTCAAGTCTGTTCTGCCGCATTTTCTTATAGAATCCAATGGAATATTGATCACCACGTTGTGGTTTCAAAAAATTATCACTCAATTTCCAGATATCAGTGGGTGACATAGCTGCCGTATTAGAGATCATCTGGATATACTGATACATTCGATTATAGCCTAACTTCATCGAGCTGGTCGAACTCAACCGGATGTTGGATGAAAGCCTTATTTCAGGCCCCGAATAGAATGAAATGGAAGTACCCTTGCTGTAATACGTTGTGTCAATTATAGAAGAACCATTTCGAGGTGCATCCGATTGATAATTAAACTCTGTTTTAGGCCCAAAGTTTGAGTAAAAACTATATCGCAATCCTGCAGATAAAGACAAAAAATGAGTTAACTCAAATTCATCACTTAAATACAAAGCAGTTTCCAGCCCTTGTTCATGCTCTAACTCCTTATATGTTACAGTGGACAATTCAGAGATGGGCTTCCTTTCTCCTGGCGACAAATTATACCAAGTCGCACTTAAGCCGAAATCAATTTTATGATTCTGATTTGAGTGGTATGAAAAATCTGATTTAAGAGTATATTGATTCAATTTATATTCGACTGAACTTAAAGATGTAGAATCGGTTCTGGATTGCATTTGATAATTGTAATTACTCATCACTCCAGAAAATGTCGAAAATAATTTTGGACTAAAAATATGCTTCCACTTCAGCGTAGAAGCCAAGGTATTATATCGAAAGGCATCTTCACTATAATAGTCAAACTTATCGTAACTATAATATCCCGACAGGTAGAAACTATTACTCTTGTCATAGTCATATGACAAGTTTCCTTGTAAATCATGAAAGTTGGCCTTACTATTCTTTAACTTAGGATCATCTAACAATTTTAACACCCAATCGGAATAAGTTGTTCGAGCCCCAAGAACGAAGGAGCTCTTTTCTTTCTGTATCGGACCTTCAACGATTAATCTCCCGGAAACGGGACTAATCCCCCCGTTTACTTTTACATTTTTTCGATTCCCTTCCTTTAAGGTGATATCCATTACGGAAGATACGCGCCCGCCATACTTCGCAGGTATACCACTCTTATACAGAGTAATATCCTTAATAATATCAGAATTGAATCCTGAGAAAAAACCAAAAAAATGCGATGTGTTTAAAATTGGAGCCTCACTTAACAAAATCAAATTCTGATCCGTACTTCCACCACGAACATTAAAGCCTCCAGATGCCTCACCAACACTCTGAACTCCGGGGAGTAATAATGTACTCTTAATCACATCAGCCTCGCCCATACCAAGCGGCAATTGTTTCAAGGTCTTCATTGAGATCTTTTCCATCCCCATCCTTAAGTTCTTTACCGCATCTTCACTTTTAGCAGTGATAATAACTTCATTCAATGCTTGTGGGGTGGTTTTCATGTCAACATCAAGTTCACCATCGGAATGCACTATCACATTTCGATAAGTTGTTTTCATTCCTACTGATCGGAACTCCACTTTATAACGCCCCTTGGGTAAGGCATAAGAATAAAACCCATAGGGATTCGTGATTGTACCATCCTTTAAATCATCCACATAAACCACAGCACCAATCAATGGCTCGCCCGTTTCAATATCTTTAATTTTCCCGCTAAGAGTAACTCTTTTCAAACTGCTTCCCTGAGCTGGATTACCTATGGTATAAAGCTGATACTCGGGATTAATATGATTGGATTGTTTGTGGATTGTTTGTGGCGGTTTGTAAAACGAACTATCAACTGTAAAAACTTCCTTACGTCTAATATAACTAGAATATATTTCGGCAAAATTAGTCTTTAAATTATAATCTTTAAAAAATATTACCTTAGTATCATCGACAACTGCGTAAGTCAAACCTTGTCTATTGCAAAGCCATTTTATAGCCTCTAAAACAGGTGCATCTTGAAAATTCACATCATATAACCATGCACCCATCCATGGTGATGCATAAAAGATATCATACCCGGATTCTACTTCTAGTTGCATTATAAAGTTATCAAGCGTAACAGAATCTTTTTGCAAAGTAAAAACCTGGGCTTCTGCTGAACCTAAGAAAAAAACGAGTATTATGGTAAGGAGTAGTTGTCGCATCAGAATGAAAGATTATAGTGATTCAGCATATTTCACAAGCTCAATTTTTTGTTCTACACTCATTTTTTTGTAAGCAATCTCTATGGATTTGCATTTCTTTTTCAGTTGTTTCTTGGCTTGAGGGAAAAGTGCCAAAAACTCCCTTTTGAATTTAATCTGATAATATTTGGCTCCCGTATACAGATAGAAAACTTGTTGATAGACATACCGATCAAGCCCCTCCTCTTTTCGTAAAGTAACTTTATGTTTAATTAATAGCCGATACTTTCCGGAATAAGGAATTTCATAAAAGCCATTTTCCAATTCCTGCATTGGGTTATCCTTATCAAGCCTAACATTCACCAATCTGAAAAACTCGTTATCAATAGTAATGTCGAATGAATCAATTTTAGACTTATCCAAGTCAATTAAAGCACCTGTCAGCTCTATTTCTAAGGGAATGAGAACTAATCTATCTTGGAAAATATCATATCTTAATACTTTCTCTGCAAACGAGACCCCATCCATGTAAATTGTTCCAACTCCATCATTTGATTTTAAATAAGGATTTGAACGATGTGCATAATGATAGGGCTTATATTCCCGTCCATTCACATAACTATGCTCCTTTATTATTGCATTTTGATAAATTCGAACAATCGTATCACCGGTGTATCTTTTATAAGATTTTAAAAACTCATTCTTTTTATCTGACTGAGCTAATATTGATGTTGAACACATTACAAAAAAGATAAAGGGCTTAAGATACTTCATTACGGGACAATTTTAAATTCAGAGTCTCATTAAGTCTAATGATGACAAAAATAGAAAAAGCAATTAATAATTTATTATTTTTACTAAAAATTACATTTTTTAGCAATATGATGCTTTTGATTGCTATTTTTTTTGCAGATTTGAACAATTTAATATCATATTACAAATTCTAGTCAAATCATGGTATGCGTTAAGAAGAACATCGTCCAACAGATTAGTTTTAACATATTATTCTCGGTACTGTTTTTTTCTTGCCTTGATCCTTATGACACCAATATACAAGGCTATGAGAACTTATTAGTAGTAGATGCATTAATTACCGACGAAAATAAATCTCACAAAGTATTACTTTCAAGAACAATATCGGATTTGAATCAGGATCCACAAAAAGTTACCAATGCCTGGGTGCGAATTTCGGATAATAGATCAAATGAATTTATTTTGCATGAATCAGGTCCAGGTCATTATGTGACTGACAGTACGGAATTTAAAGCTCAGATTGGAAATACTTACACCCTAAAAGTATCCACTGCAGAGGGTACAACCTATATTTCCAAACCTTGTACAATGTTGCCTTCTGGTAATATAGAAAAGATTTATTTTAATAAAGATAAAGGATGGGACAATAATAACACCTATGAATCAGAGGGAATTAGCATTTATATTGATGGAAATGCAAAAGAAAGTGAGTATGCCAGATGGAGCTTTGAGGAAGACTGGAAATTCAGGGTATTCTATGCACCTTCATCTGGATTTGATGCTGAAGGTAATTATGTGAATATTTTTAATGATAAAATCTACTGCTGGAAAAAAGACCATTCTACTGATATCTCAATTCATTCCTTTAAAAATCAAACCATCAATAATATTAAGAAAAAGAAAATTCATTTTATACCAACAGGAGAAAGTGACCGCATGTCACTTAAATACAGCATCTTAATCAAGCAATTCTCAATTTCAAAGGAAGAATACGAGTTTTGGGATAAACTTCAAAAATCAAGTAAGGAAATTGGTGATATACTTGGAAAACAACCCTTTGCCATATCCGGGAACATAAGCAATGTTGAAGATAATAACGAACCTGTATTGGGATATTTCCAGGTAGCAAGCACCTCTCAGAAAAGACTTTATATAAAAAACTCAGATATATTAGAACTTGATGTCCCATATTATTCTCCAGAATCCTGTGAATTAGACACTGTACTCATAGATAACAACAGATATACTTCAATTTATGACATCTACCTTCAGGAGGTAGCTACTGGTAGATATGGAATGTTTGATGCATATTATTCTGAGATGAGTATGAATCCAATTGGTCTTTTGTTAACGCGACCTGCTTGCACTGATTGTACGCTAACTGGCACCAACAAAAAACCAAATTTCTGGCAAGACTAAATAAATAATATGAATACCCCTAATCTTAAAACCAAAGGATGGTCATTATTCCTGACAATGATCTTTCTTATTACATGCATTTCCCAAGTAAACTCTCAAGAGTCTGTTATTATTAGGACAGACCGCGATATATACATAGCTGGTGAAAGCATTTGGATTCAGTTAAATTGTGTCAAGAGTGGAACATCTCAACCATCCCCCATTAGCCAAGTGATCTATGTTGAATTGCTAAATCATCAAAATATACCTGTTGCACAATTAAAGCTCAAGACCATTGAAAAAAGTGTTCAAACCAAAATTACACTACCAGATTCATTATCCACTGGCAATTATAAATTAAGAGCCTATACCCAATGGATGAGAAATTATGGCGAAACATATTTCGGAAGACAAATTATTTCTGTGGTTAGTCCATTTTCACTTAAATCAATGCCGCCAAAGCATGAGCGTTTCGTAACTGATACACTTTTGGCATATGCAGAGGGCGGCCTGTTTTTAACCAATACGCCTAATAAGCTTTTAATTCATACCGTTACAAAAGATGGGAAAGGTCATTCTGTGAGTGGTAACATAGTCTCCCATCAAAAAGATACGCTTCAATCAGTAACAACGAATGAACATGGCTTTGCTCTAGTTTATATCAATCCCAATTCTAAAGACCCTTTGTATTTCGTCTATGAAAAAGATAGTAGAACTAATACATTACCTCTGCCTGTGTTACAAAACTCCGGGCACAACCTTCAAATAACTAAAAAGCAGGAGGGTGTCATATTTTTTAGAATTCATACCAATACGTATCAAGAGGATACTAACCTTTCATTATTAATAACGACTGTTGAAGGCAAACTAATCAGTGATAATCAAGTTAATTTGAATGAAGAGATTCAAGTCAACCTGGCGAACCTCGAGAATCCAATAAATTGCGCATTACTAATATCGGATAGCGGCAAAGTTTTATCAAAAAGAGTATTCTCTAAAGGAAATATTAGAAAAATTCCTCATCTACAATTATCCTTGGAAAAGGAAAATTATCATTGCCGAGAATTAGTAGATCTTTCTATAAAGAATACTTCTGACACAAACTATAAAGACATTACAGTTTCCATTTCAAAAAAATGCTTGTATAATGATTTCTATCAGGAAAACTGTTTCCAAGAAACTAGTCCTAGGCTCAATCAACTGCTAGGTAATTATAAGCAAAGTAACATTTCAGACAATGACTTATTGATTATGATTCAATCCAACGAACAACACACATATACTAACCATAACAACCGACATCTTCCTGAAATAAAAGGTGAAATAGTTACTGGTGTTGTTACGAACCCACTTGACAATCATCCGATAAAAAATGAATTAATGGTTTTAAGTTTCGTTGGAAATGAATCTGTATTCTGTCTTTGTCAAACGGATTCAAGTGGCTACTTTAAGTTCGAAGTAAACCAATTTGGAGAAAAGGAAATAGTTATCCAGCCCTTTAATAATGACACATCAAGGCTCAATTATAAGATTTCTCTTAACGACACATACAGCAATGAATATTCAACAAAGGCCTGTCCAAAATTTGTTTTAAGCACGGATAAAGCACCACTCATCAATGAGGCAATAATAAATATGCAAATCAATCGGGTCTATGAAAACTACCATTCCCCATTCATAAAGAGAGATTCTATTAATCCAGTAGTATCATTTTATGGTGAACCTGAAATAAAAACAGTAATTGATAAGTTTATTGAGCTTCCTAACGTTGAAGAAATAATGAAAGAAATCGTTCCAAGCACAGCGCTCCGTAAACAAAAAGGACAATCTAAGTTTATTGTGTTTGAAAAAAACTCTTTATATCCAAGCGATGGGCCCACATTGACCTTGGTAGATGGAGTTCCGATACATGACATTGAAATGATTCTACACCTAACTCCTGAAGAGATAGATCGGATTGAGGTTGTTAATCTAAACTATTTCATTGATGGGGTGAAATTAGGAAGACTACTCTGTTTTTATACCCGATCCGGTAACATGGGATCTCTATCTTTTGAGTCTCGAATATTCAGGCAAGCCAGACAGTGCTATGAGTATCATTATAAGCACACTGGACCAGACTACAGCTCCAGCCAATCAAAAGCTAGCAACTTACCTGACTTCAGAAACATGTTATACTATCAAACAGTTGATATTCCAAAGCATGAAACTAAATCGATTTCATTCTACACCTCAGATGAATCGACTGAATATACAATTGTTGTAGAAGGAATTAGAGATGACGGCCAAATAGAACGTGTGGAATTGCCATTAATTGTAAAAGATTAAAACATGAATGATAAAATCAAAGATTAAATCAACTCCAGAGAAACAGTAAACGTACTGATCAGTCCCTCTTGACTTTTTATATCAAGCCTTCCGCCATGTTTATCGATAAACTCCTTACAAAGGATTAATCCAAGACCGGTGCCAATTTCACCGGCCGTTCCTTTGGTGGAAACCAACTCTTCCAATTGAAACAGTTTTTGAAGCTGTTCAGTTGGAATGCCCACACCTGAATCTTTTATGGCAACTTGCACATATCGTTTCTGATCTTGTAGAAAGAGTTTTTGACAAGAAATATTAATGCACCCATTTTCAGGTGTGAATTTTACAGCGTTGGAAAACAAATTCCTAAAAACAGTGGTAATCATATTTTTATCAGCGTGAATAAAAAGCTCCTCTTGACAAGCTAATCGATTTACCTTGATGTTTTTATTAGCGGCTAATTCTTCCAAAAGATTAATTTCATCTTTTACCAATTCCTGCAGTAAGTATTTTTGGGGATGATAACACACGCTTCGCGTTTGAATCCGGGCCCAATCCAATAAATTGTCCAATAATTTATAGGTCATCCCCGCCTCATTCTTAAGCCTCTTTATATAATTCTTTTTCTTCGCGTCATCCCAAATATCAAACCTGGCATCCAAAAGTTTAGTCAAACCCAATATACTATTAAACGGACTTCTCAAATCGTGAGAAATAATGGAAAAGAATTTATCCTTTGTGGCATTCAGCTCTTGAAGCATTTTGTTTTGTTGCCTCATTTGCTGCTCCACTTCTTTTTGAACAGAGATGTCCCGAACAATGTCTTGTGAACCAATCTTAACACCATCGATAATAAATTCATTGGAATCTACCTGTATCCAAATTGGTTTGCCTGATTTGGCAACTACCCGACCCTCATACCTTGAATAGCAACCTTTATGGGTAAGCATTCGGCCTCGCACGTCACAAGAGCTTAAAAGGGAGAGTGTCTAACTGTCCATAGAATCCATGGACAATTCTCACTATTCTAAGAGTTCTTCCAGTTGTGGGGCAAAAGATCAGCTAAGTCTAATGAGTAGTCATTATTGTAGACGGGTATCTTGGTTAATACGTCGGTCAGCCATTCTCTTGGGTTGACATCTGGAGCTTTGCAGCATCCAAGCAATGAATATATGACAGCAGCATTTTCGGCTGCATCATGGTTGCCACAAAACAAATAGTTTTTACGACCTAATGCCAAAGGCCTGATGGCGTTTTCGGCCAGATTATTATCAATCTTGTAACGGCCATCGAGGTGGTAGCGCGATAAGCGGTGGAAGATGTTGTATGTATATGACAGCGCCCTGCCCATTCTACTTTTGGGCAATGCCTTGGGATAATATTTTACAATCCATTTTTCAAATGCTACCATAATTGGATATGCCAGGCGATTGCGCAACTCTGCTCTTTGCTTATCATCCAACCCTTGTTCGTTGGCCATGGTTTCAACCTGGTAAAGTTTGCCGATTTGCGCTAGAGCATATTCAGCTCCGGCTTTGTCTTCAGCAAGGCTTTCTTCAAATTTACGGCGTGCATGCGCCCAGCATGCCAGCAGCAGAACACCTTTCTTTTGTTCGTAAATAGAATAGGCTTCGTAACCATCGGTTTGGATAGCTCCTTGGAAACCTTGCAACAGTTCAACCACTACTTTTTGAGCCCGTGAGCCTTTATCGTAATGAAAGTAAACCAGTGGCTTTATTACCGAGCGTACCATCCACAGGTAGGCTTTAACCGTTTTGTGCTTTTCGTTGTTAACAACCGGCACGGTACTTTCATCTACCTGGATGTAGTCGGATTCTTGTACCAACTCTTGTAATCGGAAGTATAAAGCACGGAGTAAATCGCAACTACCCTGGAACCAACCGTTGATGGTTGAAGCCGGTAAACTGACACCTGTTTGCTTCAACATGCTTATCTGACGATAAAACGGCAAGTGGTGCTGATATTTATTGATTAAGAGCTCTGCTAAAAGCGAAGCCCCGGCATTGCTGCGTGGTAAAGGCAAAGGAGGAAGTGCTGCAATCTGCACAGCTGGTTCTTCCTGTTCTTGCAAAGCTTGTTTAACCGCATACTTGTGTCGGATAATCCGTCGTACATACAACTCTCCTGGTTTATGTTCCAATACTTCGGTTACTTCTTCACCAATACGCACCCAATTGTCATCAATACTTTCCGGTTCGATAATTTCTTCTTCCCGGCGAAGCTCTTCTGGCAAGGGCAAACGTACAGGTTTCTTTTTTGTCTTTTGTGGCTGTTTACGTTTGTAAGCCAATAACTCCTTGTCGGCCTCCTCAGCCAATGCCTCTTCTTCGGGCAATAGTTCCAGCCCGTCAAAGTCTATTTTGCGTTGGTTGGGATCGGAAGGAATAAAGCGTTCACTGGAGGCTTTCCAGAACCGGCGGCGAAACCAAGCCAGCTGGTCTGTCAGTTTATTAAGTTGCTCTGCTTGTTTTTGGATCACCTCTTCCTTTTTATGAAGAAGTGCTTCCTGCTCCTTATTTTGAGCCTTAAGAGCCTCCACATAACCATCATCTGCCTGGCGCAAACGTGATAGTTCACAATACATCTCGTCACGCTCCTGAAGCAACTGCTGAATCAATAAATCGTTGGCTGAATCCTGGCTCATTTATCCCCTTGTGAATGATACCTAAAGATAGTAAAATCAAGGGGTACAGCCAAAAATGAGGTCTTTTTTTTAAGTGTTTTTTCGACGTTTTTTCAATCGCCTGCTTATGGGTTTTACATTGCTTACAATGGCCATCAACTCTTGCCATCCGATGGGTTGCGACAAAATGTTTTCATCGAAAGTTGGCAGCTTAAAAACACCGTTCTCCAGCTTCTTGTGGTAGATCACCAAACCCCCATGTTCCAGATGCAGGATCTTCATGATGGTCAGATTGCGATTGACGAAAATAAACACCTCACCGTCCTGCACGTTACGTTTCATAGCAGATGAAACAATGCCACTTAGCGTATAAAAACTCTTGCGCATATCAACCGGTGCCGGGTAAAGAAAGTATTGCAGCTTCCCGTGTAAATGAAACATAGGCTACAATCAATACAGGTGAACAATCGTTTTTAATAACGCCGGATCAATATGCCCTCGGACTTGCAATCGGGTACCGTTGGGAAACGTGAACTCCAAGTCGTTCACTCCTTTCACCGGACAGTTGTCCCTCGGCGCAACAGTCAAATGGGCAGCCGCCCCCGCGATTGGTTGCTGTTCCATTAATAAGGGGACAAACTCTTTGGGCGCTTCTTTTTCCCTTAGTAGTTTTTGCCAACGATAAAATGTTGATACTGCAAAATCCTGGTTGGTACAAAAATCCCGGACCGTTAAACCTGACGATAAATAATCTTGATAAAGCCTTCTAAAACTGGATTCGAAGATACGCATTGTTTTTGAAGCAAAACTAGCCGACTAATATGGACTAGACAATATGTATCAGGCCGTATGCTTACCTTTATGGTCTAACTCTTCAAAATAGCGCTGCGATCTTTCCTGATCATCCGGATGTACCAGTTGAGCAACCGTCATCCCAATAATCTCTTGTCGCGCGTACCCCATCAAATTAATCCCGGCTTCATTAATATCTGTTATACAACCCTGGTTATCCAACATACACACGGTATCCTGCATGTTTTCAAATAATATCCGGTATTTATATTCATTTGCCAATAAAGCTCGTTCAGTCTGTTTTTGCTGATCTACATCACGGTAGTTAACCAAAATTCCATTAATTATTGGATCTTGAAGCATATTAACTGCGGAAAGATCTACATATCGGTAGGCTCCATCCGCACATCTGAAGCGAAAATCAAGGGTGATCCTTTCAGAGGTGTGCTCCAATAAAGAATTAAATTTTGCTTTTGCTCTTATCAAATCATCCGGATGAACGGTCATCCAAACTTCTTGATTTATGATATCTGTAGGAACCCATCCGAAATGGACTTTTATATTTGAACTGGTATAAGTGATGACACCATCGCTGTTCATGATGGCCACAATATCGCTTGAATTCTCCAACATGGCCTCCTGACGGGCTTGATAATGACTTAAATACTGCATCCTTTTCCTGATAAGATAAAATGCAAGGACCATTCCACCTGAAAACAAAATGTAGATAATTCCCGGTGATTTAATATTTACTTCTGCATCAAACCCATAAAAAATCACAACACAAAGCAATACCAATACGCCAATTACAAAGCCAGGAGATAAATACCAAGTCATCAATGCGAGTGGAATAATTGAAAACAGTACAATGATATCCCCCACAATGGGGCTAAGAAAAAAAATGGATGCTAAATACACGATTAATGAAACAACTGAAAGATACTTTCCTTTATTCATTTTTTCCGATTTAGATGTAATACCCTGCTGATTTAAAAATCAAAATGAATGCTGAATCAAGCATTTCGATGGATTATACTGCGCTGATAATAATGAGGTTTCTAAATACCTTCTCTTTTTTGGGCATACTCAAAAACACCTTAAATCAAAATTAAATAATTCGTTTATTATAAGGAAGTATCAGCAGGAAAATGAGCATTTGAAGAATAGACCCTCCCCCAACATTTTCAACCTGGCAAATGAAAAAGATGGGCTTTGGCACGGGAAAGTCACCAGTGTATTAATCATTAAAATAATCGGAATAGGGCGTGCATTCGGAAAAAAACTTGCCGGGAGTCAGTCCGGTCAGTTTCTTAAAATCATGGATCATGTGCGCCTGATCATAATAGTTGCAAAGGTGAGCCAGAGTGGTTAAATCAGTTGCAGAATTGTTTTGCCGGAGAAATAATGCTTGCTGAAACCGAATAATGCGCATGTATCCTTTAGGGGTAATGCCAATACCTTCGGTAAACAAACGTTGATAGTGCTTGGGACTCAGGCAGGCATTTCGGGCCAAATCAAGCACCCCGGCATGTCCCCCATTGTCACGGATGGAAGCAATGGAACCCGCCATTCGGGCATGTGGCAATTGTAAAATGGGTGCCCTCATTTGTTGAATAAAAAATGTCTCCATTACCTCCACGCGTTGCTCAAACGTCATGGCTTCATGAAGTTTGTCCTCCAAAAAAGAGATGGAATAACCCAACCAATCGGAAAAGGATACACAACTATTATACAGCTCATGCACAGGTTTAGCAAACAGAAAATAGGCTCCCAATGGTTGAAAAGTGATGGCAAAAAGGTGTACCGACCCACCTACTTTCAAATCATAGGGTTGGTTGATTTGTCCACTGATAAAAACTGAATGCCCGATGCTTGGCTTACCGGATATAACCACCGGACGCTCACTGAAATAAAAATAGAGTGAAATTAAGCCATCCGGCACGATGCGTTGGGTCTGACAAGACTCCTGGCTCGACGAATTGGACAGACTCCAATAGTTTTTTACATAAGGAGCCAGAAGAACAGATGGTTTTATCAGGTTAAAAGACATAAGGATGGACTTAATCGCTGTGTAAAGTTACAAAATAAAAGAAAGAGCTACCAGCTTCTAGCTTCTAGCTCTCTCCAAACCATTTAATGATTACTTATCGCCATACAATCCCAATTGATTCCCTTCGCTGTCGATGAAGGTGGCAAAGTATCCACGCCCCTCGGCTTCGATTTTGGTTTTTGGCCGGGTTATTTCGCTTCCCAAATCTTTGATGCGCTGGATGGTTGCATCCAACTGGTCACCTGTTCCTATGCTGACCAATACGCCCTTGGGAGAAGGCAGAAAATCCGGGGCTTGTGAAATAGCCCCTTCCCCATTGGGAAAGAACGCCATTTTTTCAGTCCCCCAATCCATGGTTTTTAAATCCAACTCAAAGGCTGCATTGTAAAAATTCACTGCTCTGTTAAAATCAGTGGCTGGTATTTCCACCCATTCAAAAAATCTGTTCATTTGGTGCTGTTTTTAGTTACTAACACCACAAAATTAAGCCGGTGAATTTCGGCAAAATTGTAAAAAAAGGACAAAGTGAATCACCCACCTTATTTATTATTCGATTCAGAAGCGCTATTTCCGATGGAGATCATCAATACCACGGGGCAAAGCTATAATAACAGTCTAACACGTGCCAGCATATGAGAAGCAGGTTCATCCGGAAGGTGCATCCAATTATCACAGTCCTTGTAAAATTAAACCCCATTCTGGATTATGCCATGATTCGATCATCATCCGCGGCTATTAGTGTATCACCACATTGTGGTAGTGTTATTGAATAGGACATTCCTGAAAAGGATGTCCCATTTTTTGATAAAATTGGGCTGCTAAAAGGCTATTAAACACTATCACGATTTCGCGACCCCAACCACCCGTTGAACCAAATCGCCTTTAGCCAGGGTTAATCGGACAATGCAATCCGATAGGGCTTTCAAGTCATGTGGCACATTGGCCTCAAGGGTCAGGATATCTCCTTTGTGAAGGTGATGAATGGCCCCATCCACACCAAAATCGAGGGTGCCATCGAATAGCTCCACTGTAATGGGATAGGTTGTTTGATGCTCTTTCATGATTTGACCCGCATTAAACAAAATGCGGATCTCCTTAGATGTTTGACTTTCGAATAATACGGAAATCGCTGGCCGCTCGTCGCCATATTTTAAATCTGCCAGAAGGGATGCTTGTTTCATTGTGATTGGTTTATGTCGGTAAATAAGAATACTTTATAAACCAAACAATCCGCCTGAAAAAAAGTTGTCACACCAAGCTGAAGGGGGACTTCATGTCAATACCCACAACAATTCATCTCAAAGGTTTTGTGCTGATATTCCATGATTACAATGGAATCTTTATCCCCCTCACAGTTATGAAATTCATCCGCTTTCAGCCAAAGCCAGATATCTGCCTGGCCATTGGCATCCGTATCACCCGCCATCAGAATTGGCTTATTTTGCGAATCATTAGAAGGGCTTTTATCACTTCGGCGATGGATGAGGGCAAAGCAGGCAATATCGTAATAACGCACGGGCTTCAAGGGTCGTTTTAAATCCGATTTGGAGATTTCTCCCGTAAAAGTGGGTCGATATTGAAACCCGGCATCCTTTTCGCACCACATTTTAAAGATGTAATTGGTCCACTTAATCTCTCCCAGCTTCCCTTTGGCATCTACCAATTCAATGCCATTTTCATTATAAACACCGGGATAAGTGGTTTTGAATTTGGAACAGAGGGCATCGGCACTGATACCCGACACAAAATCAAGGGGAAATACAATCTCCAGCTCATACGAGTGAGCCCGTTCGCATTTTAGAAACACAATACCGGCGCTGTTTTCCTTAAAAACCTGCGCCCACCCTGCAACAGAAAAAAGTAATCCAATAATTGGCAGTAACCTGATTTTCATACCTGGGAATTGATTGGGTTTTCGCCACCGCTCTATTATCGCCTCCACGTGCGCTTTTCAGGCTTTAAGATACTATTTCTTTGGTTGATATCGATCTTTCTGATCAAACAAAGTCAGGTCTTTATACCCTTTTTTGATGCGTGCCGAATGGACAACATCCTTGGGGATGAAATAGGAATCACCCTTTTTCAAGGCTTTCACTTCGCCCTCAACAGTCAACTCCATTTCTCCCTCCAGCACCACACCCCATTGGGCCTCATGGCTATGATCCGGAATTTCAAACCCTTCGTCAAATTCCATGAAAATAAGTTGTTGATCACCGGCTTGTAGTAACCTGGATTGCAAGCCATCAATTGGAATATCGGCTTGCGGATGACCGTTGATAATAGGGGGGAATAGTGATTTCTTCATTTCAGCCTAATAATTTAAATGGGATACAAGCCTTAAAGATAAGAGAAGAAATCGAATCATTAAATGACTCCTGGTAAACCGGCCCATAACCGCGGACAAACAGTAAAGACTTCCGGTTCGTCAGTTAACAACTCGGGTAACTGGTATCACAGCTGCGGTTGCGGCGTGAGTGCTTCCGGTTGCCGGGGCAGGCTCTCCGGTTGGTCAGGGACCAGCTCCGGTTGCCGTGGCACCCTTTCCGGTCGGCCAAGTACCCCCTCCGGTCGGCAGGGTCAACCCTTCCGGTCGCAGAGGAACCCCTTCCGGTCGACGGGTGAGGCCTTCCGGTCGGCCAAACAAATGATGCCATGGCGACCGGACCATTTCATCCGGTGACCGCGATGGTGACTTAAAAAACCGGTAACATCAATTGCTACCGGTTTACAAAAAACAAAAAAGGGGTATCTACTTGGGTACTCCTAGCTTTGTTAAAATATCGTTCATTAAACACCATTTGGTCAACGATGATTGTAACAAATTAAGCCCCACAAAACCTGTTAAATACAACCAATTTACATGCACCGTAATGGTCAGTACTATACTGAGGAGAATAAGGATTCCAGCCACCGCTCTCACAATTCGTTCTTGCATATTTACGTGTTATTTTAATTAGTAATTAAACAAAAAGGGGCAACAACTCTTTAGCCTGACAATCATCTTCCAGCGTATAGTGCTCCTTCACCTGCTCATCCCGAACTTCCCGGTTCACCTGAGCACGTTCCTTTTCATCGATAAAACTCTTTTTAATTTCTTCTTTTTCCATGATTTTGACTCCAAATAGAGGGGTGAAAAATAGTAGGGCGCGTTTCAGACACCTTTCTCCACATTTACTACATAAGCATGCATGTCACAGTCGGGCATCTCTTTCTTGCACTGCATCAAATCAATTAATAGATTATCAGCCTGCTCATCGTCCACCACGGAGAAAAAAGCAATGTTGTTAATGGGGGCTCGTCCCTGTCCAAACCAGTTGCCCACCCGATGGGGCGGTTTTTCCATTTTACGAACGCCATTCAATTCAAATTCATTGTAAAAGCCAACCTGATGTTGACTGAAAAACTGTTCCAGTTGCTCTCTGTATTCGGCCACTGTTATTGCTACCAGGAGTTTCATTTTATTTTGATTTCAAATGGATAAATTATAATGAAGGTAAGCCTCACTCACCCTCATTACACTAATTTAGTTGTGCTGCTCGACTACTTCTTCCTTCGGTTTCGATTCCACACCTTCTTCCTTTTCGTACTTTTTGCGTTCTGTCATATAGAAGATCAACGGCACAATGAGCAAGGTCAAAAAGGTGGAGGCGATGGTACCCCCCATCAACGAAATGGCCAGTCCCTGGAAAATGGGATCGAACAGAATCACCACGGCACCGATTACGACGGTTCCGGCCGTCAATAAAATAGGCGTTGTCCGCACTGCTCCCGCTTCAATCACGGCCTCCCGAAGGGGTACCCCTTCCGCCAGACGGATATTCACAAAGTCGATGAGCAGGATGGAGTTTCGGACCATGATACCGGCCAGGGCGATCATTCCAATCATGGAAGTAGCGGTGAAAAAGGCATTCAGCATCCAATGGCCCAGCACAATTCCCACCAGCGACAGCGGAATGGCCACCATCATCACAAAGGGTACTTTCAGGTTTTGGAACCAGCCCACGATCAACATATAGATGATGACCAACACCACCGCGAAAGCCGTTCCCAAATCGCGGAACACTTCATAGGTAATCTGCCACTCACCATCCCATTTCAAGCCATAATCCGTTTCGGAAAAGGGTTGTCCGTTGTAGTATTCGTTAATGGCATACCCCTGGGGCAACTTGATTTCATCCAGACGATCCGACATATCCATGATGGCATACACCGGACTCTCCAACTCACCGGCCACATCCGCTGTGACATACACCACCTGCTTTTGATTCTTCCGGAAGATGCTTTTCTCCTTGATGACTTTTGCTATATTCACCAAATCCCCAATGGCCACCATTTCGCCATGCGCCGACATGAGGCTGATTTTGCGCAAATCATCCACGTTGGTGCGGTTATGCTCTTCCAAACGTAGAGTGATGCCCACCTGGTCATGATCATTCTCGGCATATAATTGTGACACCCGGGCTCCACGCAGGGCCATATTCACGGCATAAACAATCTGCTGAGGTGCAATGCCGGCCAACATGGCCTTTTCTTTATCCACATCAAAGCGGTATTCTTCATAATCATCTTCCATCATCCAATCCACATCCACCACACTTTCGGTACTGGCAAACAGGTCCTTCACCTGGCTGGCCACTTCCCGCTGTGAGGCGTAGTCAGGACCATAGATTTCAGCCACTAAAGTAGACATGACCGGCGGTCCGGGTGGTACTTCCACCACTTTTACATTGGCCTGATAAGCCTGACCTATTTTCTGCAGGGCAGGTCGCAATTCTTTGGCGATGTCATGACTCTGTAAATCGCGATCCCCTTTGGATACCAGGTTCACTTGTATATCAGCCACGTTTGATCCACGTCGCAGATCGTAATGACGCACCAAACCATTGAAATTAATAGGTGCGGATGCCCCCACATAGGTTTGATAATTGGTCACCATCTCATGATTGCGTAAATAAGCAGCCAACTCTTTGGTTACATTGGCGGTTTGCTCCAGGGTGGTTCCTTCGGGCATGTCAATCACCACCTGAAACTCATTCTTATTATCGAATGGAAGAATCTTCACGGTGACGGCCTTAAACAGGAATAAACTGGCCGATCCAAATAATAAAACGGTGACGCCGATGATGAAAACCCAACGTTTCACGGAACTTTCAATCATGGGACGCATGGATTTATTGTACCATTTATAGATGAACGTTTTCTCCAGCGCATATTCCGTTTCGTCGTCATTCGTATCATCGTGCTTCAACAAGCGATAGGCCAACCAGGGCGTGATCATCAAAGCTACCAATAAGGAAAAGATCATGGCAATGGAAGCGCCAATGGGCATTGGACTCATGTAAGGTCCCATCATGCCCGATACAAATACCATGGGGATCACAGCGGCAATAACCGTAAAGGTGGCCAGGATGGTTGGATTCCCCACTTCATCAATGGACCGCAGCGCGGCTTGCCAGAACGGCAATTGTTTCATCTTGAAATGCCGGTGCATGTTTTCAGCAATGATGATGGAATCATCCACGACAATACCGGTGACAAAAACCAGTGCAAACAAGGTGATGCGATTCAAGGTATAATCCATGAAATAATAACTGAACATGGTCAGTGCAAAGGTGATGGGTACCGAAATAAAGACCACCAAACCACCACGCCATCCCATGGCCAGCATCACCACAATGGTGACCGCCACAATGGCGCCCAGCAGGTGCATCAACAACTCGCCTACTTTATCCGAAGCGGTTTCACCATAATTCCGGGTAACTGCTACGTTGATATCTGCCGGAATCAAATCGCCTTGCAAAATCTCTACCTTATTCATGATTTGTTCGGATAAGCGCATGGCATCGGCCCCTCTGCGCTTGGCCACCGAAATGGTAACAGCACTATATTCGCCGGGATAAAGTTCCTTTTCTTCACTCGCCTGACCGTAGCCAAAGGCCACATAAGAAGTGGGCAAAGCCGGGCCATCCTCCACATTCGCCACCTGATGCAAATAGACCGGGGCATTTTGATGGATACCGATAATCAGATTCGCAATTTCATCGGATGATTCCAAAAATTTTCCCGTTTGCACCAGGTATTCCTTATCGCCCTGGTTAAAAGAGCCGGAAGATACTTGCTGATTGGCGGCCTGCAGGTGTTGAGATAACTGTAAGGGATCAACCTTGAAAGCCGCCATTTTATCCCGGTCTAATACCACCCGTATTTCCCGGTTCCGGCCACCCAGAAGTTTAGTTTCAGCCACATCGGTTATTTTTTCAATCTCCGAATTCAGCTCCTGCGCTACGCGCTTTAACTGGTAATCCGAATAGGTTTCACTCCACAAAGTGAGGCCCATCGCCGGCACATCATCAATGGATCGTGTTTTCACCAAAGGCATGGATAAGCCGACCGGCATCTGATCCATGTTTTTCATGATTTCATTGTAGAGCTTCACCAAACTACGCTCCACATCTTCACCCACGTAAAACTGAACAATCAGCATAGCCTGCTCCGGCAAAGATTGCGAATAGACATATTCCACACCTTTGACATTGGAGATGATCTTTTCAATGGGTTTCACAATGCGTGACTCCACCTCTTGTGGACTGGCTCCCGGATATTGGAAAAAGACATCGGCAATGGGTACGTCAATTTGAGGCTCTTCCTCCCTGGGAGTCAGATATGAACTGTACACCCCGATGATCATGAAAGCGACCATTAACAGTGGTGTCAGTTTTGATTTTATAAATAAACGGGCAATTGACCCGGCAAATCCTGTTTTCATACGGTAAATTTTAGAGTTCCCTGGTTGTATGGAACTTACCATGATTAAAAAATCATTCTCGTGAGTGAGTTAATAATTCTTTAATCATGGACGTTTCATCTGTTATCTTTTGATTTCAATGCGTGCGATAAGTAACTGGTCAACATTAATTAATCTGCAATGAGGCCCCATCATGCAAACGACCTTCGCTCTGAAGAATTAAGCGGTCCCCATTTTTAATGCCGGCCAGTATTTCAATCCCTTCCGCATACTGTTTTCCCAGGCGCACCCATCTCAATAAGGCTTCACCTGTTTGACTCACCGTCCAGACCCCGGTCAGCTGTCCCCGATCAATGATTAGTGATTCCGCCACCAATACCTTTTTTTCGATTCCTTTGTAAAGATTTACATGAGCAAAGGTGCCACTGCGAATCGCCCTTGTTTGATGTGCTTCGGGCAGCAACACGATACGGGCTTCAAACTGGGCTCCCGAAAACCGGCTGGAAGGACTGATGCGTGACACCAAGCCGGCAATGGCTCCCTGAACACCATTCAATATGACATTTACTGTATCGTTGCGTTCAATCAGATGAATTTCCGATTCAGGAATAAATGCATTCACTTCAAATAAACCAGGTGCTTCAATGGCCACCAGGGGCATGCCCGGATTGGCCATGTCACCCGCATCAACAAATCGGGTGGTGACAACACCGGCATAAGGTGCACGGATATTGGCATAGGTCAGCATCTCTGTAACTTCGGCTTTGGCCTTATTGACGGCATTCAGTTTGGCCTGCATCATTTCAAAGTGTGTCCGTGTATCGTCAAATTCCTTTTGGGTGGCACTTTTACTTTCATACAAGTTGGAAATGCGCTTCATATCTGCTTCAGCATTCTTATAAGCAGCAGTCACCTCCACGATATTGGCCTCCACTTGCATTTGTCTGGCCAAAATGTCGTTGCTCCGAAGCGCTAACAACAATTGCCCTTTCTCCACTTTATCGCCTTCGTGCACTAAAACCTGATCAATCTGCCCCATCAGGCGGGTACTTAAAGTGGATTGTTTCACCGAGGCTACCGTACCGGAGTAACTAAATGCTTTCGGTACTTCTACCGCTTTTACTTCCTGAACCGTAACGGTAATTTGAGCCGATTTTGTTTCTTCTGTTTCCCCATGGCTACAAGCCTGAAATAACATTCCGGCAGCTAACAGAAAAAATGATACTTTCTTCACTTTCATAATTATTGAGTTTTCTAATTTTTTTCGATGATTGAAATCCATGAATACTTACTATTCCGGATTATTTGATAGAAGATTCGGACGCCAGTAACTGGTATTTAAAAACGGCTACATTAAAATTGTAGATCGCATTCAAATGTTTTAACGCGCTCTCCGCCGATTTGGCCTCTGCCATTAACAGGTCTGAAGTCCGTTCTAATCCTTGTTCAAAACGATTGATTCGGATACGAAGTGATTCACCGGCTTGTTGAGCAGCCATTTCATAGGTAAAAAGCTGACTCTCCGCCACCGTTATTTGCCGACGGGCCTGAACCAATTCCATGTTGCCCTTATCCAGATATTCGTTGTAAGCCAACTGTGCATGATGAAATTCAGCTTTTGACTTCTGATATTTCCCCAGGTTCTGTCCGCCGTTGAAAATGCGCCATTGCAACTTTACGCCTACCATCCAGCTGTCCACATCGGTTCCCGGAAATTGAGAATCATATAAATTGTAGGTCCCAAACGCATTGATGCGCGGTGCAAATTTCATCAAGCTACTGCGCTCCATCTGTTTATACGCTTCTGTCCCTGATTGCATGGCCAATACATCCGATCGGTTAGCAACCGTTGCTAATCCCACTGGTGCATAATCAACTTGTTGCAAGACGCTTGTGGTCTGTATCGGTAAATGCGTCTCTCGCCCAAGTAAAAAGTTGAGCATCTCACCCACTGATTTCACCTGACCTTCGGCTTCCTTTTCCTGTGCCTGAAGCTCATACATGCGGACTTTTATGGTGAGTACATCAGCCTCCTTTAAATACCCTTGTTGCAAATTATCTTCAGCGACCTTCAAATAATCCACAATGGCTGATTTAGCTTTTTGAATCACCTCTACCCGATTGATCGCCAACTGCAACGCATAATAGGTTTGCTTTACCAAAAACTGAACATACTCCCTGGTATACTCACTTTTTAATTCAGTCGCCTTCAATTTGTGTTGTGCGGCACTCTTTCCCATCCAGGCATCCAAATTTACCAGTGGTTGTTCCACCAATACCTGGGTATTAAAATGATCAATGGTACCTGGTGAATTCACCACATTGGGATCAAAATCAGCCATGGAAACATTCTGTTGCTGCAATTTAAATCCAAACGCATACAAGGGGTCATTGGTGGAGCTAAAACTATTGGACAACTCAATTGCCGGAAGAAAAGCAGCGTTTGCCTGCTGATTGTCCGCCTTGGCAGCCTTCACTTCAGCCAGACTTTTGAGAATCTCATGATTATTATCCGAAGCTAGTAATAAGGCCTCTTCCAAAGTGAAAACATTGGAGGAGTCTGAGGGATTAGCCTTTAGTGGAATTATTCCTCCTAAAAGAAACAAGGCAGATAGAAATAAAAATCGTTTTGTATTCATGATGTATGTCATATTTTCTCTATTGGGCGACAAATATAAATCCACTTTTCTAAATATCCAAATCTTTAGATGTGTTGATGTGTAATAATTCAGACAAATTCATCCTAAATATCTAAATGCCAGCAATTATAACTTGTCCACTCCCACATCAATAAATTTTCACCTTTTCCAAAAGCCAGCAAATTCGCCAATAAAACAAGCCTTGGGGATACGGATAACCGATTGAATCCTGTTATCTTTGCAATTGGAAAATCACTTTTCTCGTCAACAAAAAAATTCATAACTTAGGGAGTAAATCAGATTTTATGGTAGAAAATGTGCAATTGAAACTGGCTTACGATTTCATTCAATATACCAACCGCAATGTTTTTTTGACGGGAAAAGCAGGTACGGGAAAAACCACCTTCCTGCATCAACTGAAAAAGCAATTACCCAAACGCATGGTAGTCGTCGCTCCAACTGGAGTAGCTGCTATCAATGCCGGAGGAGTGACCATTCACTCGTTCTTCCAGATGCCGTTCGGGCCGATTATTCCATCGGATGCCAATGCTCAAGGACATACCCTCAACAACAAACGCATCGATAGCAACATTAAGAAATTCAACCGGCAGAAGATCAATATCATTCGCTCCCTTGACTTGTTGGTCATTGATGAAATCAGCATGGTACGAGCTGACTTACTGGATGGTATTGATGAAGTATTACGCCGGTTCAAAAATCCGGACCAACCTTTTGGAGGTGTTCAACTCCTGATGATTGGGGATATGCAGCAGCTACCACCAGTCATTAAAGATGAAGAATGGCGCTTGTTGAGAAACTATTACACCACCGGTTTCTTCTTCGGAAGCCGAGCCCTGCAAAAATCAAATTACATCAGCATTGAGCTCCAACACATCTATCGTCAGAGTGATCCAACATTTATCCAAATCCTTAATGAGATCCGGGAAAGTCAATTATCGCAACAAGCGATGCTCACATTGAATCAGCGTTACATGCCTGATTTTGATCCCCCCAGCCAGGCTGGCTACATTACGCTGACAACGCATAATTCACGCGCCAATGCCCTCAACCATCAAAAACTAAATCAGCTGAAGGGGACGTTTCGCACCTTTAAAGCGGTTGTGGCGGATGACTTCCCGGAATATACCTATCCTACCGATTATAACCTGGAACTAAAAAGTGGTGCACAGGTGATGTTTGTGAAGAATGACCCCTCACCTGAAAAACAGTTTTACAATGGGAAAATTGGAATCATCACCTGGTTTGATAAAGACATCATCCATGTAAAATGCGCCGGAGATCATGAACCCATTGCCGTTGAGCCTGCCCTTTGGCATAATATCAAATACGCCATTGATGATTCGACTAAAGAAATTAGCGAAACCATTGCCGGAACTTTCAAGCAACATCCGTTAAGACTGGCCTGGGCCATTACCATTCACAAGAGTCAGGGATTAACCTTTGAAAAGGCCATCATTGATGCCCATGCAGCCTTTGCGCATGGCCAGACTTACGTGGCGCTGAGTCGGTGCAAATCGATGGAAGGTTTGGTATTGAGCAGCCCCATTAATGAGCAGGGTATTATCTGCGATCATAACGTGGCGAGTTTTAATGCTGACATCCTCCAAAATCAACCCAATCAAAATACACTCGTCCAGTCTAAACTGGCCTACGAATTTTCATTGTTGAACGAATTATTTGCCTTTGATGCCATTTACCGAAGTTTGAACCGATGCGATAAATCGGTTTATGAAAATCAACAGTTCCTCCTCGGAAATAGTGTTAGTCAGCTGGCTTCCATTAAGGCACAATTGCAGCCCCACATCATCGAAATATCAGTTAAGTTTCAGCAACAACTGATTCAGCTGATTCGCCTTTCGACGACTCTGGAGCACAATCATCAATTGCAGGAACGCGTGAGAAAAGCAGCGGCCTATTTTAGTGAGAAAACCAAGTCTATTCTGATGGAGCCCTTAACCGCATTGAGCTTCTCGACCGACAATAAAACCATTCGAAAAACCATTACTGAGCGCGTAAATGAATTAAAGGAAAAAGCGGCCATTAAAGTGGCCTGTCTGGAAGCCTGCCTGGAAGGATTCGAAACCAAAAATTATCTGACGGCACGGGCTAAAGCCAGCATTAGTCCATTAAAAAATACGCCCTCATCACCAGATCAACCCGAGATTGATACCGTCAGATACCCGGAACTTTTTAAGCAACTGCGAGAGTGGCGAAAAGCCACCGCTGAAGACATGCAAAAACCGGTGTTCTGGGTAGCTTCACAAAAAGTATTGGTGCAAATTGTCAATCAACTGCCGACCAACTTTAAAGAATTAGAACACATCAAGGGTATCGGGAAGAAAAAAATTCAGGATTACGGATCGAAGATTTTGTTCTTAGTCAATAATTTTAAGGAAACGCATCCGGACCAAATAGCCAATGAGGATCAAGCTACAGGAGAGGCTGTGGATTTGGGTACGTCCTCTGCTACTAAACAAAGCAAACAACCCACTCGCGAAATCAGTTTTGAACTCTACCAGAAAGGGCATTCCATTGAATCCATTGCCAAACGGCGATCCCTCAAAACAACAACCGTTGAAGATCATTTATCCCAATTTGTGGAAACGGGCGATTTACCGGTGGAACAATTCGTTTCCAAAGACAAAATCAATCAGATTTTAGAATTCTTTGAAAAAAATCATACCCTGAAAATTAATGATGCCAAACAACACTTTGGCTCCCAAGTGTCATTTAGTGATTTGAAATTTGTACAAAAGCATTTAATTTACTTAAATACGGAAGACTAAAAACGTGGCCCGGTCACAATGATTCATAAGAAAAAAACTCCCGTTGTTGCGAAAAACAAACGGGAGCCTGCAGGGATATAAATCGATCATCTAAAAGAAATAAAAAACGGAAAATAACAGACGGCTGTTGGCTACTTCATTTGATTTAACCGGCTTGTATTTTTCATTGAACTCGCTGGCATAGGCCGCAGCAGTGTATTCATACTCCAAAGCAAAGCTTACTTTCTCCACATTATAAACCACACGGGGCGAAATGCGATAGACATAATCAAGGTCGGTTCCTAAACCATAAACAGCACCGTAGGAATCAGACAATGGCAAAATTCGATCCTGAGCACCATTATTTTTTGAGTATCCGGCAAAGACACCTACCTGCACTTGCTTACCATTGGAATGAATATCTGTCCAAAAAGACGTGACTGAAATAGGCGTATAACTCACCAATCCTTTATCCTGATTCACTACCTCTTTCACGGCAAAACCACCCAACGATAAATAATCACATGCATTTTCACCATAAGCCCCTTCCACTTTAAAGGTCACGGCCGGTATTTTAACCTTCAGAAATGCCATGGCCGATAATCCTGAAACGGACTCATTGGTTTGATACCCTTCCGACGTTTCAATTTGAGGCACTATGGACTTATAGCCAATGCCCGCCCCGGTCAGAAGTTCATTGCCCGATTCCGCATTTTTGGTGCCATAATGAATTTGAACGTGCATATCCGGTGTTGCCGAATTTCGAAGGTAAGAGGAGGAAAGGCCTGCCGGCCCTCTACTGGTGAAATCAAGCTGCGATTGCGCGGCCAACACAAATTTAAAATCACCGGTGCTTTGCGTTAACCGGATTTGAGGATTTCGGGAGAATGGTTGAAAAGGCACGCCGGTATTAAAAGAAACGGTTCCCGGAAAACAACCGGTAATAAACATTGGATGCCAGGTTTGCCCGAACAGCAATTCAGTATTGGTCCAGTTTAGTTTGACAAAGGCATGCCGCAGCCGAAAAGAATTAATGGTTGCATTTGACATGGCGAAGAAAGCCCCTTCCACCATGCCGGACGTTTTCGCCCCTAACACGTCCGGCCCGGTGATATTCACCCGTAAGCGTGTTTGAATGGCCAACATATTAAAAGTCGACTTGTCATTGATGTCATTTCCGTCCGGATCTAACTTCTCGGCCGCCGGCCACAATAAAAAATGCCCATCACGTGCAGTAACAGTTTGCCGGGAATCAAAAAACAGGTCATTTTTAATAAAACCAGAAAACTTAACCTCCACTTTTTTCACTTCTTGTTGTCCCGCAAGAATCAATGGAAACAGTATAAGCAATAAACCTAGTCCAATACATTTCATATCCAGTCTGATTTGGTTATTATTTTGTATTAAGGTAAAACGTTATTTCCTTAATATCAATGCATCCTAAAAAAAAGGGCGAATCCATGCGACCCGTCCTATCAGAGAAATTCACTTTTGTATTGGACGCTCTTACACTATAGTCCGGCAAACCATTGGTGCAACATTTTAATCTACAACACTTAATCCACTACGCGGAATTTTCGCATGCTTCCCCAACACACCTGCCGGTGTTCGGGCAAAGATTTGGTGCGTTTTTCATATTTAACCATAACGCACTTTTGCCTGACTTTGTGTCACTTTTATGGGTCTCTGCAGTGCTTTTGAGCCTCTGCGCATCGCTTTTGTATCTCTGCGCACTGCTTTTGCCTGTCATTGTGGCACTATTACACCTCTCTGCACTGCCTTTGGGCCATTCTGCACTGCCTTTGGGCCTTTGTGCAGTGTCTCGGCGTGTTTTTGCAGTACTTGGAGGCCAACAGGCTTTCCCCCTTAATTCATCGATGTATCCTTATATTTTTCCTGCAAAGCTTTCAGCTCCAGCTTCAGTTGATGGGTTAATTCTTCATACTTCGGCTGCCCATATAAATTGCGTACCTCACCCGGATCCGTCTCCAAATCATATAACTCCCAGGAGTCAATATCATAATAAAAATGGATGAGTTTGTAATTATCACGACGGATACCATAGTGTTTTTTCACCTGGTGCCATCCATGCGGGTATTCATAGTAATGGTAATACACTGAATTGCGCCATGCTTTCTCCTGCTTGCCTGTTATCACTCCTTTAAAAGACTCGCCTTGCATCTCATCGGGAATCGATAAACCGGAAAAATCCAGAAAAGTAGGTCCAAAATCCAGGTTCATCACAAATTCATCCCGCTTTTGATGGGCTTGTACCTGCGCCGGATAGCGCATTAAAATGGGCGTTCCATGGGACTCTTTATACATAAAACGCTTATCATACCACCCATGCTCACCCAAATAAAAGCCCTGATCAGAAGTGTAAACCACAATGGTATTCTCGGCGAACCCCGACTCATCCAGGTAATCCAGAATGTGTCCAACACTTTCATCTACGGAAGCAATGCAACGCAAATAATCCTTCAAATAGGTTTGATACTTCCAGTCTTCTAAAGCTGCCGGATCATCTTTTACGGCCAGAAATTCCTGGCGACGTTGCGCCAGATGTGCTATCCAAAGCGGCAGATGCTCCCCTTCCACCCGACTCAAGATATGCTTCCACACATTGGCATAATCCATCACTTTACCACCACCCCCTGAACCGGTCTCTGCACCATAATCGGCCTGTTCCAGTTTAAAGTCCATGGACAAAAACATATCGTTTATTTCCAGATCCTGTTCAGCCGCTGCCTGACGATTTTCATACTTATCATAGAAGTTCGAGGGCTTCTCAAATATTCGCTCCTGAAACAAATTCAGATTTTTTGAATGGGGCATCCAATTGCGATGCGGTGCCTTATGGTGCACCAACATGGCAAATGGCTTATTTTTATCCTGTTTTTTCAATTGATCCAAGGCCAACTCCGTAATCACATCGGTGGCATACCCCTTAATGACACCGGTATCGCCATTCTCAATAAACCGGGGATTGTAATATTCCCCCTGATCGATGAGGATGTTCCAATAATCAAATCCCTGCGGTTCAGTTTTTAGATGCCACTTACCGACAATCATCGTTTTGTATCCATTTTGGCGCAATTCTTTCACCCAGGTATTTTGAGAACCATCGAATTGATCCCGGTTATCACGCAAGCCATTCAGATGGCTGAATTTACTGGTTAACATGGTAGCACGGCTGGGCGAACAAATACTATTGGTCACAAAGCCATTATTAAAAATAACCCCTTCCTGAGCGAGGCGATCGATATTCGGTGTTTGTATTAAATCAGAATCATACGCACTGATGGCGCGCATGGCGTGATCATCACTCATGATGAAAAGAATGTTGGGCTGCTGCTTTGTCTGCTCTGGCCTGGCAGAGGTGCAACCTGACGCTAGTAGAGCAGCACATCCGGCGGTTATGACTGAAGATTTCATTGGAACCATAAATGTGTTTCTGAATTTATATAAGAATCCCTACGAATGTAAGTATTGGAATGACAATAGTCTATCAAAGATCGGGTTATTCTAACAAATTTCCACTTATCTGAACGTCTGCGAACTTTTTAGGCCACTGACTGTTTAACTAATCGTAAAAACACTTTAACATTTTTAATGCAATACTCACTATGAAAAAAATAAGTTTAGCCTTTGCCATGTGCCTGACACTGCTCACCTACACTTCTGTGCAAGCACAAAGCTTTTACGACTATAAAGTAACTACCATTGAAGGGGAATCCTTTGATCTTTCCTCGCTGAAGGGCAAAAAAGTGATGGTGGTGAACGTCGCCAGCAAATGTGGTCTGACCCCTCAGTACGAGCAACTGCAAGCTGTTTATGAACAATACGGGGGCGATGATTTTATCATCATTGGGTTTCCGGCTAATAACTTTTTAAGCCAGGAGCCGGGATCCGATTCGGACATAAAAGCGTTCTGCACGGCTAATTATGGGGTGACCTTTCCAATGATGTCGAAAATTTCGGTGAAGGGCAAAGACATGCATCCGCTATACCAATGGCTCACCCAAAAAGAATTGAACGGTGTTGAAGACAGTAAGGTGGGTTGGAATTTCCAAAAATACCTGATCAGTGCCGACGGAAAATTGGAAAAAGTGATTTCACCGCGTACTAAACCCGATGACGAGGAGATTATTGGATGGATTACCAGCAAATAGGATCAAGTATTGAACCTATTACAATTCATAAAAAAGGTCGGTTTTACAACCGACCTTTTCCATATTCTATCTCTGTTTGAGATTAGTTTTTCAAACCACGTTTTTCCAATAAGGGTTCTACCGAAGGATCTTGTCCGCGGAACTTGCGGTATTGATCCATCCCTTCACCATCACCTACTTCAGACAGACAGAACTGACGGAACTTGGCTGCCAATTCTTTATTAAAGATATCACCTGATTCTTTAAAGGCATTAAAGGCATCCGAATCCAATACAGCCGCCCAGATGTACACATAATATCCGGCTGCATAGCCACCATCAAAAATATGTGCAAAATAGGTAGAACGGTATCTTGGGAAAATCTCATCGATCAAACCAATTTTATCCATTGAGGCTTTTTCAAACGTCATGGCATCCGCCACTTGTTCACCAGCCTGGATGGAATGCCAGTCCAAATCCAATAAAGAAGCCGCTAAATACTCAACCGTAGCAAATCCCTGGTTGAAATGGCCACTTTTTTGAATCTTCTCAATCAACGCATCCGAAATCACTTCTCCTGTTTGGTAATGCTTCGCATATTGCTTCAATACGGCAGGTTCACTCGCCCAATTTTCCATTATCTGAGAGGGCAACTCAACGTAATCAGTGGGTACAACACCAGCAGTACGAGAATACTCACCGGTTGTAAATAAACCATGTAAGCCATGACCAAATTCGTGGAAAAGCGTCGTTACTTCGTCCCAGGTTAATAAAGCAGGTGTATCTCCGGTTGGTTTAGTGAAGTTACAAACGATGGATACCAAAGGCGCGGTGCGCTGCCCATCTTTCACAATGGCCTCACGGAAACCGGTACACCAGGCCCCTGGACTCTTGCTGGCACGCGGGTGATAATCCATGTACAACAAACCCACATGTGAGCCATCGGCCTCTTTCACTTCAAATACTTCCACCTCGGGATTATAAACCGGAATGTTGTTCACTTTCTCGAAGGTAATGCCATATAATTGGTTAGCTACCCAAAACATACCGTCGCGACAGTTTTCCAGCTTGAAGTAAGGGGTTAACTCCGACTCATCCAGGTCATATTTCTCTTTGCGCAGCTTCTCAGCATAGTACCACCAGTCCCATGAAGCCAATTCGAAATTACCACCTTCACGATCAATAATGGCTTGCATTTCTTTCACTTCCGACTTGGCACGATCCAATGCTGGCTCATATAAGCGATGCAGGAATTCGTACACCTTATCCGGTGTTTTAGCCATGTTCACATCAATCACATAGTCAGCTTGGGTATCAAATCCCAACAGTTTGGCTCGCTCCGAACGCAGCACAGCCATTTTTTGCAAGGTCTCTTTGTTATCAAAAGCATTATCGTTATTACCACGCATGAAATAACCACGGTAGATTTTTTCGCGCAGGTCACGATTGTCAGCATACTGTAAGAAAGGAATCAAGCTGGGCTTTTGCAGCGTAAACATCCATTTACCTGCTTGTCCGGCTGCTTCTGCCGTTTCCGCTGCACCAGCAATAACACCTTCGGGTAAACCAGCCAAGTCCTTCTCATCTTCAATGATCAAACTGAAATTACTGTTGGTTTCGGCCAATTGATTTTCACCAAACTTAAGTTGCAACATGGACAACTCGCCATTCAAGGTCTTCATTTTTTCCTGATCTTCAGCCGATAAATCAGCCCCATTGCGCACAAAGTCCTTGTAATATTTTTCGACTACACGAATCTGTGAAGGATTCAAACCCGCACTTTCCCGATTGGTATAAACCGCTTTCACGCGCTTAAACAGATCCATATTCATGGAGATTTCATCCCCATGCTTGGTCATTAACGGCGTCACTTCACGTGCAATGGCTTGCATGGTTTCGTTATTATCCGTCTCTTTCACATTGTAAAAGACATAGCTTACCTTGTCCAGCAACTCACCTGAGCGGTCGAATGGTAAAATGGTATTTTCAAAGGTTGGCTCCTCCTGATTTTTAACAATCTTATCAATTTCTGCCTTTTGCTCTTCCATTCCCTTGATAAAAGCGGGCATGTAATGATCGGTTGTAATTTTATCAAACGGAGGAGTTTGATGGGGGGTGTCATACACCTCAAAAAATGGGTTGTCACTCTTGGGTTGAGGTTGTTGACACCCTGCTACTAACATCGTCATAGCCAATAAAAAAATAAATGTGTGTTTCATGAGATTTAAATTTTGGATTTTTCAACAAAAAAAACAGCTGAAGATAAATGAATTGTAGCAGTTAGATGCTTTTATCCTCAAAATATTTACCTGCATTTTATCATTCATCCAGAAAACGTTTATCAATAGCTGCGTAGGCATCTATTCGCCGATCTCTGAAGAAGGGCCAAATGCGTCTGACATCTTCCGATCGCTTCAAATCCACTTCGACAATCAAATTTTGCTCCCGATCATCGTATGCACGGGCTATGAATTCCCCTTGTGGTCCTGCCACAAAGCTATTGCCCCAAAATGTGATTCCATTGGTTTGACCGGACGGATCCGGTTCAAAACCGGTACGATTCACCGCTATAACCGGTAACCCGTTCGCTACGGCATGGCCCCGTTGAGAGATGATCCACGCATCCTGTTGGCGTTGTTTTTCATCGGCACTATCCGAAGATTCCCAGCCAATAGCAGTGGGGTAAATCAACAGATCAGCACCGCGCATGGCCATCAAACGCGCCGCTTCGGGATACCATTGATCCCAACAGATTAAAACGCCTAACTTCCCAACCGAAGTTTGAATGGGCTCAAAACCCAAATCACCCGGGGTAAAATAGAATTTCTCGTAGTAGGCCGGATCATCCGGAATATGCATCTTTCGGTACTTACCGGCTATTGAGCCATCCTTTTCAAAGACGACTGCTGTATTATGATACAGCCCGGGAGCCCGTTTTTCAAACAGTGAGGTCACTAATACAATCCCCAGCTCTTTGGCCAGATCACCATAAAAAATAGTGCCCGGCCCGGGAATCGGTTCCGCCAAATCAAACAGATTCACATCTTCGGTCTGGCAAAAATAGAGGCTATTATGCAACTCTTGTAAAACGACCAATTCCGCACCATCTGCCGCACACTGACGAATGTTCTGAGCCAGCTTCGCTTTATTGGCTTCGATGGATGAACTGCAGGATTGCTGCACCATCCCCACTTTTATACTATTTCGTTTCATCTTGACAATCATTTTTACATGTGAATTAGTGTCTTACTGCTGATATCCTTGTATTATTAGTCAGGATATTGCTTTTGGGACTAAAGGAAATGATGAATATCGATTAACGATTTGAGATTTACGAATTCGACGTTCTTCATTTGTTGATCAATATTCATTATTTGGTTCTGTCTCGTCCTGATTAGGTTCCCCAATAGGACATCTGATTTACAAAATCACCCCCTGCGGAAACTGCATGGTGATGCAATGCAAGGAACCATGTTGCTTAATCAAGGGAACACAGTTAATCCCTACAATTTCCCGATCGGGAAATACCTGCTTAATGATATCCAATGCCACCTGATCCTTATCACTTCCATAGGTTGGTACTAACACGGCACCGTTAATAATCAAAAAATTGGCATATGTCGCCGGAAGCCGGTCATCACCATCCATGACCGTATCTGCCATGGGCAGAGCCACCAATTGATAGGGATTTCCATCCACCGTTCTGAATGCTTTTAAATCCTCCTCCATGCGCTGAAGTTGCTCATAATGCTCATCCCTCCCATCTTCACACTTTACATAGAGAATCGTGTTTGGCGTGGCTAGACGCGCCAGGGTATCAATGTGGCTATCGGTATCATCGCCCGCCAAATAACCATTGTTCACCCACAATATGCGTGTGGCACCAAGGGTTTCTTTCAAATAGTCCTCAACCTCCTGTCGCGACCATTGTCCATTGCGATTTGGCGACAACAAACACTCTGAAGTAGTTAAAATGGTACCCTGCCCATCCGACTCAATACCACCCCCTTCCAGTACACAATTTAAGAGATTTTTATAACTGGTATGTGCAGAAAATACAGAGCTCTCATATAGATACCTGGTAATGAGATTATCTTTATCAGAAGCAAACTTTAAACCCCATCCGTTGAATTTAAAATCACACAAAACGGGTTGCCCCTCTTCAAATACAGTGATAGGCCCATGATCACGGGCCCAAGTATCGTTCATCTCACATTCCCGGAAGATGACATTCTCCAAATTGACATCGGTTAGATATTTCAAAACCAATGCTTTATTTCGACAAACAATTAATAATTTCTCCCGTCTGGCAATTTCCTTTGCCACTTGTTGATAAACCGGAATCACTTCGGCTAATATATCCGACCAGTCGGTTTGATCGTCCGGCCATGTTAGTTGAACTCCACTCTGTGGTTCCCACTCTGCTGGTAATAATCGCATATTGACATCTTAAAATAGACTGCCAAAATTACAAAAATATTAGTCAGATTAAACTACCGAAATTAGCAATTAACAACGACTCATTTTCGTTGGTACTACCCCATTGATGAAATCTATCCGAAAAATGAAAAAGGACATTCCGAAAATAGAATGTCCTTTCTCTTTATAAACAAGGCTTATGTTTTATGATTTAATCTGTGCTTCAATTTCTTTCACTTGAGTTTTGAAATCCTTATTTGTTTCCAGCAAGTTATTAACTGCTTTACAAGCATGCAAAACGGTGGCATGATCTTTCTTACCAATTTTGGCACCAATGGTCGACAAGGATGAATTGGTCATACTTTTACTGAAAAACATAGCAATCTGACGCGCCTGAACAATCTCCCGCTTCCGTGTTTTGGATTGCAAAATATCCAAATCCAATCCAAAATAATCACATACTGTCTGCGAGATCATATCGATGGAAACTTCCTTGGTTGTTTTCTTTACCAGCTTATCGATGATAGCTTTGGCTGATTCGAAAGTAATCTCCTTCTTATTCAAGGTCGCCTGAGCCAAGAGCGAAATCAATGCCCCTTCCAACTCCCGTACATTATTCACCACATTGGATGCAATGTAATAGACCACATCTTCCGGCACATCCAAGCCATCATTATAAATCTTCCGATTTAAGATGGATACTCGCGTTTCAAAATCAGGAATTTGCAGATCTGCAGATAATCCCCATTTAAAACGGGATAATAAGCGATCTTCCATGCCTACCAATTCAACAGGGGCTTTATCACAAGTTAAAATTAACTGCTTACCCGATTGATGAAGATGGTTAAAGATATGGAAGAATGTATTCTGGGTTTTTGTTTTACCGGCAAATTCCTGCACATCATCAATGATTAACACATCAATCATCTGGTAGAAATTCAAGAAATCATTTTGGGTATTATTACGCACCGATTCCGTGAATTGTGTTTGAAACTTATTGGCATTCACGTATAGCACTGTTTTTTCAGGTGTTGATTTCTTCACTTCAATACCAATAGACTGGGCCAGGTGCGTTTTTCCTAAACCCGAATTACCATACAGGAACAATGGATTAAAGGCTGTTTTACCAGGATTCTTAGCAACCGCCATACCAGCTGAACGCGCCAACCGATTACACTCCCCTTCCACAAAATTATCAAAACAATAATCGATATTTAATTGAGGATCTACATTTAACTTTTTAATACCCGGAATGACGAAGGGATTTTTAATCGTGGGCCGATCCTGCTGATGCTGCACATTCACCGGACGATTGCGCAAATCGGTTTTGTTGCTGGTTGGAAAATTTAATGTGTAGGGCTGACGATTCGCCATGTGCGCATTGTCCATTACCACACTGTACTCTAATTTAGCACCTGCTCCTAATTCTTTACGCAGTGTTTTGCTGAGCAAATCGATGTATTGCTCTTCAAGGTACTCATAGAAAAAAAGACTTGGCACCTGAATGGTCAAAATATCCCTTTCCAGTTTAACCGGAACAATGGGTTCGAACCAGGTTTGGTAACTGATTTGGGGTATATTATCCTTAATAATACGTAAACAGTTACTCCACGCGAGTGCATAGTCAGCTTTCATCCCTTGATTTTCTTTATAGAGTTATGTTAGATCACTTTAAATATCTGCTTACAAAAGTTGTGAAAAAATAAATGAAAAAAAAACAACACAACTCTTGTTTATTTTAGAATAATTTGGGTAACTTATATATCAGGCATTTACATATAAACCCTGCAATCAACTGTAAACCTACACCTTATCCATAGAGCTTAACTTTCAATTAACACACTAAATACACTGTTTTTAAACCTTTTGAGGCATCTGTTCGAAAAAAAACAAAAAAGGGTTGAAAAAAATCAACCCTTTTCTACTTAACCAAATATATAGTTTTCTATTTTGTTTTTCGACGCGCTTTTTTTACTGAAATCTCTTCCCCATTTTCAAAAGCCACCACTTTGGAATTCTCGTATTCAGGCTTTACTTCTTCATATATTTTTAAAATCTCCTCATAGCTCCTTGCCTGCCCAATGGAATAAAAGTAATTTCCCTTTTTATAATCTTCAAACACATTATACTTCCCTTTTACCAACACGGAATCCATATCAAGCGGCTTTGTCGATTCCATTAACTGAACCTGAAAAAAGATCCCGATAATACCATAAGCTCCTTCGGTCACAGTAACCTTTTTACCCAAATTAACGGCTGAGAAATTGACGTATCGATTCGGATTGTGGCGCACATCAATCAACAAACGATTCAAACTGGCTGATGCTTCTGTCAATGAATAATAAAGCTCTTTGTCGGACAACAAAAGCCCCAGGCTACCATCTCCTTCATTCATCTTATTCAATAGTAAGGTGGTGTTCTGAAGCGTACTTTTTAACGGCCCCAAAACTTCATCAATTCGAGCTTGCTCCAATTGCGAGGAAAAACCAGCCAGATTCTTAAAAGTTGTATCTATATATGGACGCTGACTTGCCAACATCATCATAACTGAATCCATTCGCTGCACCATGACTGACACCTGGCCTCCATCGTCTACTTTATGCGCCAAATTGGAAGACATTTGTTCCAGGTTTCGCATAGATCTGCTAAAACGCTCAATACTGACCGAGAGGTTTTTTTGATTATCTTCATTAAAAACACGCCCTACATCAGTCAGCACTGAATCTAGCTTCACAATTAATCGCTCAGCTTTATCTTTCAAAGGTAACACCTCCATACTCACCTGATCTCTTAGGTCACCCATCACGGAGGTAATCATTGTATCGCCAGGAGCCAAATATTCATCGGCACTCCCAGGCATAAACTGCACCCCCTTTGAACCCATTAAATCCAGACTATAAATCTGTGCCCGAGTATCCTTAGGTAGTTTAATATCCGTATCAAGCGAAAAGGTCACAACAAATTTATTTGGCAAGGTGGGGTGGAATTCAATACTCCGTACAGACCCAATTTTAAACCCTCGAAAAGCGATCGGACTAGCTTTATCCAGACCATCAAGCCGACCATAAACGCCGTAATATTCATCACCCAAAGAAAAGATATTACGCCCCTTTAAAAAGTTGAATCCCCAAATCAAAATGGCAAAGCCAACCAATACGGTAAGACCAATCTTAATTTCTTTTTTCATGTAATTTTTTCTTTATGTGCTATTTCAGCCACGCACAGAAATCTCAACAATAAATACCATAGTACAAGACGCAGCTGGGATTACTCTATTTTATGTCAAACAAAAGTAGTTAATATTTTTAAATTTTTGAATACATAAACTCCACCTTCCATCTTACCCAATGTCTTATTCGGCAAAATCAATTGACATTTCATTACTTAATTATTTAACATTTTTAAGGCTTCGTCGACACCAATTCGTTTTTGATTTTGAAAAGCCACTACAAAACAATCTGAAACCACCTTTTTCACCTCTTTCATCAAGGCTAAAATCTCCTGGTAATCAGACGAACAACCAGTTGTATACTTATAACGACTATCTTCTTCAAACATCCAAACTTCCTTAAAAGCACTAAAAACGCGAGCTTGCAGATCTAACTCTTTTTTAGACGAAGCTACCTGAATGCGAAAACTTACATCTACCTTATTCGCTACTGCTTGCTCCCGACGAGCCTTCATTCCTTCATCCAATAATTGACTCTTGGCCTCAAACTCATTTTTATAATCTCTGACGGACCGAAACAAAGCAGATGCTAAATAGGATTGTCCTTTTTCTGAAATCATGTATTTTTCTTCATTTCGATTACTCAAAAAACCCAGTTCAACCAAAATACCCGGCATGGCTGTTTTTCGCAACACCAAAAATCCAGCTTGCTTCACACCTCTATTGCGGCGTCCCACGCGATGCTGAAACTGATCCTGCACCAATGAAGCCATGTGAATACTTTGATCCAGATAAACATTTTGCATCAACTCAAAAATAATGTATGATTCCGTTGAATTCGGATCAAAACCCTCATATTTGGTCGTATAATCCTCCTCAAGCGTAATTACAGCATTCTCCTTTTTTGCTACTTCCAGGTTTTCTTCCGTGCGGTGCAAACCCAAAACAAAAGTCTCTGTACCATATATATTGGCTACACCAATATAATTTGCATGAATAGAAACAAACAAGTCCGCTTCATTTTTATTGGCAATTTCAGCTCGCTCATCCAAAGGTACAAATACATCTGTCTGGCGCGTATAAATCACATTCACTTCCGGAAGATACTGCTTAATGTATTCACCCAGCTTCAAAGCCACACTGAGCACTAAATCCTTTTCCTTTGAATCTTTTCCCACAGCCCCCGGATCCCTGCCTCCATGCCCGGGATCAATTACCACTGTCTTAAATTTAATAACCTGCTGCGCCTGCACCAATCCATTTCCCATGCATATACTCAGCGCAAACAAAACACATAAAAAGAAAAGACGCCGTGCAACTGTCCAATAGTTTGTCATACTTTATAATGTATACTCTAATATTGCATTTATTGGTCAAAAATAGAAATTTAAAGAGAGATAAAAAAAGTTAAGGGTAACCACTATTTTAGGAGCACACCCAACGAATGAGTAATTTTTAATTATTTTTGTGAACGCTTGAAAAAAATAATTACATTGACACATCTGAAAGCTACACTATACAAAACACGCAAGTCATTGTTTTGCACTGCAATGATTGCCATACAGTCACTTTTATCATTTTCTACAGAGGCACAAGAGTTAACTCGCCCGCTCATTAGGCTTGAGCAGGAAAATAACCCTCCTTTGCAAATGGAACAAGGATTACGTCCGCAATCTGAAAGCGACACAATTCCGCCAACTAAGATTGATACAGCAAGAGCCATTGACGCCGATAAACCTTCAGATCAAGACTCAACCTCAAAAAAAGGTGGATCCTTCTTGATTGATGCGGAAATAAAATATAAAGCAAAAGACTCCATTGACACTGATTTAATTAAGCAACTCACCTATCTGTATGGCGATGCAGAAGTCAGCTATCAGGACATTCTTTTAACCGCGCACACCATTATCCTGGATATGGATAGCAGTACTGCGACAGCCTTCGGAACCGTTGATTCTCTGGGTCAGGAAGTGGGATTACCCGTTTTTAAAGACAAAAGCGGTGAATACACGATGCGGTATATGAAATACAATTTCAAATCGGAAAAAGCGATCATCGAACACATCGTAACGGAGCAAGGAGAAGGTTTTGTCGTTGGTAGTCGGGCAAAAAAAATTGAAGATGACGCCTACTGTATGAAAGATGCTAAATACACCACCTGCGACCACCATGACCACCCCCACTTTTATCTCAATTTAACCAAAGCTAAAGTTATTCCCGGAAAGAAAACCGTCACCGGCCCGGCCTACCTGGTTGTTGAGGATATTAAAATGCCAGTTGTACTACCCTTCGCCATCATTCCGAGCACCTCCTCTTATAGTTCCGGCTTTATATTCCCATCCTATGCCGATGAGCAAATCAGGGGATTTGGTTTAACCGAAGGTGGATACTACTGGGCAGTCAGCGACTATTTTGACTTTACCGCAAAGGGTGACATCTTCACGAATGGCTCCTGGGCAACCCGTTTTCAATCCAAATACAAGAAAAGATATAAGTATGGGGGTAATTTAAACATTCAATACATTACTAATGTATCTGGCGAAAAAGACATTGACGAACAAAAATCAAAAGATTTTGCCATCAACTGGACCCACCGACAAGATTCGAAAGCCAATCCTTTTCAGACCCTTTCGGCCAGTGTCAATTTCTCGACCAGTTCATTTGACCAAAATGACATCAATAACATCTATACAAATAACGAAAATATCTCCCGGAACACGAAACGCTCCAGTATCTCGTATAGCCGGCGCTGGGCTGGCAAACCCTACAATTTCTCAACCAACTTGCTGCATTCACAAAACAGCCGGGATACTACCATCGATTTAACGGTACCAGATCTGACCTTCACCGTCAACCGCTTTTATCCCTTTAAAAAGAAAAATAAAATTGGCACCAAGGAAAACATGTTTGAAAAAATAAGCGTGTCCTATACTGGTAATGCAAAAAACTACATTCACACCAAAGAAAGTGAATTAGGCTCCAGCAGCATCACCCAGGACTGGAAAAACGGTGTCAAGCATAGCATTCCCGTATCGATGAACTTGAAGTTTTTGAAGCACTTTACCGTCAATCCTTCATTTAACTACACGGAACGCTGGTATTTTAAGCAAATTCACCGCGATTACGATTACGAAACCAACAAAGCAGTCAATTCAGACACTACTTCCTCCTTTAACCGGGTCTATGACTACAGCATGAGTGCCGGAACATCAACAAAAATTTACACCTTCTTCAAACCGTGGCAAAAACTATTTGGCGATAAGGTTGAAGCCATCCGCCACGTAGCCACACCATCGGTTTCATTTTCATACCGACCTGATTTTGGCGATGAAAAGTACGGTTATTACGACTGGTACGAATACCGGGATCCCAACACCGGTGAAATTGTTAGAGAGGACTATTCTGTCTTTGACGGCGCCTTATATGGTACCCCCGGCCGTGGCAAACAAGGATCGATGAGCATTAGCCTGGGCAATACCCTGGAGATGAAAACCAAAAGTGCCAAAGACAGTACCGGTTTCAAGAAAATAAAAATATTGGAAAGCTTAAACTTCAGTACTTCACACAACTTCCTGGCCGACTCCTTAAAATGGTCTAACATCAACATGTCAGGTAGAACTAAAATATTAGGTACCAATATAAATTTTAGCGCCCAATTTGATCCTTATGCACTGGACACAACCAGTACCGGAAAAGTTATCAAGGTTAATGAGTCCATGTGGTCGGCTCAAGGTAAAGTAGCCCGATTAAGAAGCGCCCAATTAAGTTTTGGGTTTAATTTCGGGTCAGACACGTTTAAGAAAAAGGATCGGGACTCAGAAAGTGAATCGGATGAGGAGGAGCAAAACCTACCAGACAATTCCAACCCCTTTGATCTAAACGAGCAAAACAACAATCCCTTCGGCGATGAGACGAATAGAGAAACAGGTCTTGCATTGGGCGATCATGGATATGCCAAATTTGAAATCCCCTGGAATATCTCTTTAAACTATTCCTTCCGATTAGTACCGGGCGATTTCAACAAAAATAAAATGGATTACGACTTCAAGATCAATTCAAACGTAAACATAAACGGCAACTTATCGCTAACACCCAAATGGCGCATGAACTTTTCGACGGGTTATACTTTTGACACGAAAGAAATATCGCATACCAACATCGGTATTACACGCGATTTGCACTGCTGGAACATGAGCCTAAACCTGGTTCCTGTAGGTCGCTATAAGTCCTATTTCTTCACCATTCGGGTTAACTCAAGCATGCTACAGGATCTGAAATACGAGAAACGTAATTCACCTCGAGATAATCCAGGATTTTATAATTAACAATTAGTTTCACCCTATAAATCAAAACGCATGAAACGCATTATATCAACAACAAAAGCTCCAGGTGCCATTGGCCCGTATAGCCAGGCCATTGAAGCAAATGGAACACTGTACATTTCTGGTCAGATACCGGTAGATCCGGCTATAGGAAAAGTAGTAGAAGGAGGCATTACCGCTCAAACAGAGCAAGTGATGAAAAATATAGGAGCGATTCTTGAAGAAGCCGGCTATACCTTTGCTGATGTTGTAAAATCAACCTGTTTATTAAGTGACATGGTCAACTTCAAAGCCATGAACGAAGTATACGGGGAGTATTACAAAGAGAATCCACCCGCACGTGCCGCCTTCGCCGTACGCGAATTACCACTTGGTGTTTTAGTAGAAATCGAAACGGTAGCTGTAAAATAAGCAAGTTAAAATAAGGCAAATAAAAAAACCACCATGTCCCCATGGTGGTTATTATTTTGTTTGAAAAATGTGTATTCTGTTCGAATCCGAAAGTTTCTAAATAAATTTATTCAGCTACAACCTCAATTGAGATTTCAACTTTCACTTCACGGTGAAGTTTCACAGTAGCAGCATACTTTCCTAATTCTTTTACATCTTCTTTGATAGAGATGTTTTTACGCTCCACAGTGAAACCATCTTTGGTCAATGCTTCAGCGATTTGAATCGTGTTTACTGAACCGAAAATCTTACCAGTAGAACTTGCTTTGGCACCAATGGTAAATACTTTACCTTCGAGTGTTTTGGCCACTTCCATAGCTTCATTTTTGATCTTCTCTTCCTTGTGAGCTCTTTGCTTCAAGTTTTCAGCATGAACTTTCTTGGCAGAAGGTGAAGCCAAAACGGCCAAACCTTGTGGAATTAAATAATTACGTCCGTAACCGTTTTTCACAGCAACGATATCGTTCTTATGGCCAAGATTAGCGATATCTTCTTTTAATATTACTTCCATCGTAAATCCTCCTTCTTTATTATTTCATCAAATCGGTTACGTATGGCAACAGCGCCAAATGACGAGCTCTCTTGATTGCCTGAGAAACTTTTCTTTGATATTTCAAAGAAGTACCTGTAAGACGACGAGGTAAAATTTTGCCCTGCTCGTTCAAGAATTTTTTCAAGAATTCAGGATCTTTATAATCCACAAACTTGATTTTGTTCTTTTTGAAACGACAGTACTTTTTCTTTTTGATCTCAACTGACGGAGGAGTCAAGTATCTGATTTCTGATTGGTTTTGTGCCATGGCTTAGTTCTCCTTTTTTACTTTTTTGTTTGCTCTTCTTTTTTCACTGTACGCAAGAGCATACTTTTCCTGCTTAAAAGTCAAGAAACGAATCACGCGCTCATCACGACGATAAGCCAATTCAAATTTCTCGATAAAGCTAGGCTCAGCTTTGAATTCGAAAAGTTGGTAAAAACCAGTCGATTTTTTCTGAATTGGGTAAGCCAATTTACGTAAGCCCCAATTTTCTTCATTTACCATTTCGCCTCCATTCTCCACGATTAACGCTTTGAATTTGTCGACCGCTTCCTTCATCTGAACATCAGACAAAACGGGAGTTAAAATGAAAACGGTTTCATAATGATTTAACATATCTCCTTAATTTTAAAAGGTTTTAGATAATCAGGCCGCAAAGTTAGAAATTTATTACTAAGAATCAAATAAGCACGGGTGAAAAGAGTATCTACAAAGTGATCTGTGCATTGTTTTTTTGAGGCCTGGTTGATAGGTGCTAAAGATTATAGGCTGGATCAGAGGATTCTAAACCCCGATAACCAACAATTTAAGCGAAAAAGAATCCCCCTTACCTAATACAATAAGAGGGATTCCTTGTTATTTTGTATGATTACTTCACCGGTTTATGATCGGAGAAATAACGCATAAACTGAACCCGTTCAAACACCTCCGGATGATCAGAGTTACCCTGGCTTAACTTGCCTTTAAAATCGCTAATACTTTTGTACCCGCGCCGTTCCATCCAATTTTCCAGTTCTTTCAGCATCCAGCCAATCACTTCCACACCCTCTTTGTAAACAGCTGAAACCACTTCAGTACAGGAGGCACCTGCCATTAACATTTTCACAAGGGTGCGATAATCATGAATACCAGTTGAAGCAATCAAATCACAACCTACATTATTCGACATGACGGAGATCCAGCGCAATGGCATGGTAAACTCATTACTGGCCGAATAGACATTTCCCGTAATCACCTGATCATTCTCAATGTCAAAATCAATGGAGGTAAACCGATTAAACAAGATTAAACCATTTACACCTGAATGCGACAGGCGATGAATTACATTACCCAAATTGGTAAAATAGGGGGCTATTTTCAAACCAACCGGAATGGTCAGGTGCTCCTTCACTTTCTTGGCAATGTCAAAATAAACCTTCTCCAGCTCTTCGGCGGAAGTCCTTGTGCCGTATGGTAATTTAAAAATATTCAATTCCAGTCCATCGGCACCGGCTCCCTGAATACGCTTGGCATAGGACACCCACTCACTGTAGCTGGAACAATTGATACTGGCGATAATGGGTACTTTCACCGCCTCTTTTGCTTCGCGGATCAGCGACACGTAATTGTCCAATACATCATTTTTCACCTGGTAATCGTAGTAATCAAAAAACTCCAGGTTATTATCATCCACTCCCAATTGCTTACTCACTGTGACATCCGCCTCCGCAATAATCTCCTCCTCAAAAACAGATTTTAATACAATGGCAGCCGCACCGGCATTGGCCAGTTTTTTTATCCCGCCAATGGTTGTTGCTAATCCCGAGCTACCAATTACCACGGGATTCTTAATCGGTATGCCTAAATATGTTGTTGACAGATCTTTCATTGTATCTGATTTTATGCGTTTAATTTTTCCTGAAGATACTCATGCATGGAGGCCGCTGCCTGACGTCCATCACCCATGGCCAGAATCACGGTTGCTCCACCCCTCACGATGTCACCACCGGCAAACATCTCAGGAATGGACGTCTGAAGTTTTTCTTCATCCACCACAATGGTTCCCCAACGGGTTGTTTCCAGCTGTGGCAGAGAATTTGGTATAAGCGGATTAGGCGATACACCAACACTCACCACGACGGTATCCACATCAATCAGATATTCCGATCCTTCCATCGGCACCGGACGGCGACGACCAGATGAATCAGGCTCTCCTAATTCCATCTTTTGAACACGCACCTGGCTCACACGCCCTTTCTCATCCGCCAGGTATTCCACCGGATTGGTCAAGGTCAGGAATTCAATCCCTTCTTCCTCTGCATGCTTAATTTCCTCAATACGAGCCGGCATCTCTTCCATGGAACGACGGTAGATGATCATGGCCCTGTCCGCTCCCAAGCGTTTGGCTGTACGCACAGAATCCATGGCTGTATTACCTCCACCAATAACGGCGACATTCTTTCCACTAATCACCGGTGTATCCGTGGCTGGATTGGCTGCATCCATCAGGTTGATGCGTGTCAGGTACTCATTAGAACTTAAAATACCAATGTAATTCTCACCCGGTATATCCATGAAACGTGGCAATCCAGCGCCACTGCCAGTAAAGAATCCTTCAAATCCTTCCGCTTTCAGATCTTCTATGGTAGCTGTTCTTCCAACAATAAAGTTAGTTTCAAACTTCACCCCCATTTTACGAAGACTTTCGATTTCCACGTCCACAATTTTATTGGGCAAACGAAACTCCGGAATACCATACTTCAGTACGCCGCCAATTTCATGCAAGGCCTCAAAAACGGTGACATCGTAACCGAATTTAGCCATATCACCGGCAAAAGTCAAGCCTGCAGGTCCACTGCCAATCACAGCTATTTTAATGCCATTGGAAGGGGCTGTTTCAGGTACTGATATTTGCCCCGACTCCCGCTCATAATCCGCTGCGAAACGCTCCAGGTGGCCAATGGCCACAGGCTCCTGCTGCATTTTATCCATGTAAAAACACTTGGCTTCACACTGTTTCTCCTGCGGACAAACCCGACCACAGACAGCCGGCAAAGCACTGGTTAATTTCAATACCTTAGCCGCTTCTAATATTTCACCTTGCTCGATGCGCTTGATGAACTTAGGTATATTTATCTCAACCGGACAACCAGAAATACAAGTTGGATTAGGACAATCCAAACAACGGCGTGCTTCGGCCATTGCTTCTTCCAGGGTTAAACCACTATTTACTTCAATATAGGAACGGGTACGTTCAGCTACATCTGCTTCACGCATGTGAACCCGCTTCAGTGCTGTACGTTCCTTATTTTTCATTGCTCCACGCAGGTCAACTCGCCAGGACTGCTCACGCTCTGCTTTTAAAAACTCTTTAGTAACAGCCATAATTTACTTATTTTCCTTTTTATCCAGATAATTCTGTTCTGCTTGCTTCTCAATTTCTTTATAACCACTTAAACGCAGTAACATTTCATCAAAATCCACCTGGTGAGCATCAAACTCAGGCCCATCCACACAGACAAACTTCGTTTTACCTCCTACGGTGATGCGACAAGCACCACACATACCCGTTCCGTCGACCATAATGGTATTTAAACTGGCAATGGTGGGCACATTATATTTTTTGGTAGCCAATGAGGCAAATTTCATCATGATGGCCGGACCAATCACCACAGACAAATCCACTTTCTCTCGTTTCATAATGGCTTCCATTCCATCGGTCACCAATCCTTTTTGACCATACGAACCATCGTCAGTCATGACGATCACTTCATCAGAGAACTGACGAATTTGGTCTTCCAGAATTATCAATTCTTTATTTCGAGCAGCCAAAACAGTTATGACCTTGTTACCGGCTTTTTTCAAGGCCTCTACAATCGGTAATAAGGGGGCTACGCCAACACCTCCACCGCACGCCAATACAGTACCCACTTTCTCAATGTGAGTAGCTTCACCCAAAGGCCCCACTAAATCGGTAATACAATCACCTACATTCAATTTAGCTAAACGACGCGATGAAACGCCAACGCGCTGGATTACCAACGTAATAGTCCCTTTCACGGGATCGGCCGAAGCAATGGTCAATGGAATCCGTTCGCCGGTTTCACCAACTTTCACAATCACAAAGTGACCCGCACGACGTGCCTTAGCAATGCGTGGAGCTTCTATTTCCAAACGAACTACATTTTCTGAAAAGAACTCCTTCTCAACGATTTTATTCATAGATAAAGTCATTTATCTGTTTAATGCCAATTCAAGTTTTCCTTTTTTAGAATTAGAAAACCATTTCACCACACGAAGTAATTAATTATTGTGTAATAAAAACCTATCATGTCTCATATAATTTAGATGACATTCATTACTTCAGTATAATTTACACTAAATCTAAATTACCGTAAACCGCCCCATCATTGGCAAAGTTTTACGAATTTCGCTTTCAGCCTACTTTCTTTTCATCTAAATTAGAGAAGCAATTATAACCTAATAAATAAACTCAAACAATGAACTTTGACGCTTTTTTCAAAATCACGTATGGGTTATATGTGATTGCTTCAGAACACGCTGGCAAAAAGAATGGCTACATCGCCAATACGGCCTTCCAGGTTACTGCTACCCCCCCGCTCATAGCCATTAGTTGTAATAAAGATAATTTTACATGTGGCCTCATTGAGAAAAGCCGACGCTTTTCCATTTCCATTTTAAAGCAAGAAACCAAAGCAGACCTCATCGGGTTATTCGGCTACAAATCAGGTAAACAGATAGATAAATTCGCCTCCACCGATCATTTTACCAGTGAAAAGGGAACCCCCATTGTGACAGAAGATACGATTGCCTGGTTTGAATGCGCCGTCACCCAACTCGTTGACGTAGGCTCTCACTTGTTATTTATTGCCGAAATTGAAGCCAATCAATTACTGGATGGTGATGCATTACCGCTCACCTATGCCTATTACAGAGATGTGAAAAAAGGAATGGCGCCAAAGAATGCACCAACCTATATTGACAAATCGCAACTGGAATCACCAAAAACAAACGCTACCAAAGACTCCCACCAAAAATACAGATGTCTGGCCTGTGGATATATCTACGATCCGGCCATTGGAGATGAGGCCAGCGGTATTCAACCTGGCACATCTTTTGATGATTTGCCAAACGACTGGGTTTGTCCCACCTGCGGATCACCAAAATCCATGTTTGAACCGCTCAAATAACCAACAAAAGAAACAAGATACTATAAAATCAATTACCAGAATAAATTGAAACAAATTATGAACAGTTTAAAAGGAACACGCACCGAGCAAAATTTGCTGAAAGCTTTTGCCGGTGAATCACAAGCGCGCATGCGTTATGATTATTTTGCCAAACAAGCCAAAAAAGAAGGATTGGAGCAAATCGCTGCTATTTTTGAAGAAACTTCCTTAAATGAAAAAGAACATGCCAAACGCTTCTTTAAATTTTTAGAAGGTGGCATGGTGGAAATCACAGCTTCGTATCCGGCCGGTAAAATTGGCACTACTCTGGAAAACCTAAAAGCTTCTGCCGATGGCGAAAACGAAGAGTGGACTGAGTTGTATCCTGAGTTTGCCCGCATTGCCGAGGAAGAAGGATTCAAAGAAGTAGCTGTAGCCTTCAAAATGATTGCTAAAGTGGAACAAGCACACGAAGCGCGTTACCGCAAATTATACGATAACATTGAGGCGGGTAGAGTATTTGAGAAAGATGGTAAGTGTACCTGGAAATGCCGTAATTGTGGGTTCTTACACGAAAGTGAAAAGGCCCCTAAAATGTGCCCGGCTTGTTTGCACCCTCAATCCTATTTCGAATTAAAAGAAAATACCTATTAATTCAGTACCGCAGAATTAAGCTTTGGTATCAAAGAGGTTGTCCGTTTGGGCAGCCTCTTTTAGTTATAAACAGTTGCTAGATGGGAGTAATATAACTTAGAATAAGAGTGGTATCTGAATCGATAGCTGTTACTTGCGGAACAGTTCCTCCCTCGCATAAATCATAAATCAGAAAGTCACCTTGTGCCATTCTTAATTCACACTGCTCAACACCAAGCCGTCCTTTCCACAGATAGATTGCCACAAAACGATACCCTTCACTATCTATCAAATACCTTTGTTGAGCTTCTAAATTAACTGGTTTCAGTTTACCCTTTGTCTGGGCAGATAACATCAGATTGAAATCAGTTACACAGCCCCGGGCCTGCGTTTCCCAATCCCCCATGAAGAAATCGGCATCAAAAGGCTTTAAAACAGCACGATGATGCCCCTTATGCGCAATGTCCAGTTCGCCATCCAAAACCATTAAATGGCGCTGGACCCCAGGCAGAGAAGTAAACACAGACTCTTCCACTTCTAATTTAGCACTACTGAGTCGAAACTGAAAGTTTCTGATTTTGTAATCCGCATCCTCGGGGTAAATATAAAGTTGGGTAGTGGAGCCACCAGACCAGCGACTGCTTACTTGCTCTGAAGCAGGAATATATTTGTATTTCATACACAGATGTATATTTTATGATTACTTTCCAGGCACAAATATAGTGAGCAGTGCCCATACTTCAGCCTCCCACCAAATGATTAACCATCGGTCATATCAGTATAAACCAGTATTTCATCCCAGAGCAAAAAGGAAGAGCCCTTTTCACACCTTACCTCTTTAGGCATTAAAAACAGCCGAAAACATTGTAAACCAACCATTCCAAGCAACAAAAAATCCTTTGAATAGTAAATTCTATAGGATTAGTTGATAGAAAACAGCTCATACCCGACTCTTTAAATAGGTTTAAACCCTACTGTGAATTGCCTGTATTTTGAACTCTGTGAAATCCTATCACCGATGCCCTTCCATATCCTCCAAATGTAAATCCAAAGCTTTGACAGAAATTTGGATTTCCCAACCCGACAATAATAAAGATACTATAAGCAGAAGAAGTCCCAACCCAAAAGCATAGGCTGCGATGAGCTGAATATCAATGTAAATTAAAAACATAGAAACGACACAAAACATCAGACTCATCACCCCTAATAATTGCATGTTACGAATCAGGTGAAGCCGTTTCCGCAAGTTATTAATCTGATCCAATAACAGACGTTCCGGATTGGCTTTGAACTTCTCATAAAGTTGACGAACCAAAGCAGCATAGCCTAAAAAGCGATTGGTATAAGCCAGCAAGATAAGTGATACGGCAGAAAATAAAAGAGCGGGCGTCGTTAATGTTAATTTATCCATTTTTCAATTATTAGTAATCTCAGGCAAACAATACAAAATCGTATTTGTTTTGCAGATTTGGCAGGTATAGTGTACTTTTCAGCTGCCCAACCTGGGCTTTTTCATTCATATACAACACTTATTTAATTAATATGTACAAAATTAATTTCAAAATCGGAGCCTTATTACTTGTCATGCTTGGCCTGATAACAATGACACAGGCGCAAGATGATGCCCGTTTAATGCGGTATCCCGACATCAACAAAAACCTCATCACCTTTGTGTATGCAGGCGATATATGGACGGTAGATGCCAATGGCGGTAATGCCACCCGCCTGACATCACATTCAGGTCTGGAGCTCTTTCCCAAACTATCCCCCGATGGTCAATGGATCGCTTTTTCCGGCGAATACTCGGGTAGCCGCCAAATTTATGTAATGCCCGCCACAGGAGGTTCACCCCGACAACTCACCTTTTACAATTCGGTTGGTTTGATGCCTCCACGGGGTGGTTTTGATAACATTGTTCTGGACTGGACGCCTGACAGTCAATCCATTTTGGTGCGCATGAACCGGACGCCTTATGGCGAACGCATTGGTACCTACTACCTGGTGAATATTAATGGCGGCCTGGAACAACCACTTCAAATTCCCGAAGGTGGCTTAGGCGTCCTTTCACCCGATGCCAAAAAAATATGTTATGCGCCGGTCAGTCGTGAGTTTCGCACCTGGAAACGCTACAAAGGAGGCCGGGCCGCTGATTTATGGATCTACGACCTGGAGAAGAATGATTCGCAACGCATCACTGAGTTTACAGGCTCTGATCAGATACCAGCCTGGTACAACAACGCCATCTATTTTGCATCGGATCGCGATTTGAAACTCAACATTTACAAGTACGATACCGACACCAAAGCCATTACCCAGCTCACCCACCACGACACCTTTGATGTGATGTGGCCATCGGGTGAAAACGGTCAACTGGTATATGAAAATGGGGGGCAACTTTTCAAGTTGAATCTGGAAACCGGTCTGGAGGAACGTGTGGTGGTGAACATTCACTTCGACAACCCCAATACTTTGCCCTACTTTAAAAATGTAAAGAATTTTATTCAGGGGATGGCTATCTCTCCATCCGGCAAACGTGCGCTTTTCGATGCTCGTGGAGATATTTTCTCTGTACCTGCAGAAAATGGTCCAACCCTCAACCTGACACAGACACAAGGGGTACGTGAGACATCTCCCAGCTGGTCGCCCAATGGCAAATACATGGCTTACTATTCGGATGCGACGGGTGAATATGAGATCTATTTACTGGAAAATAAACCGGGAGCCAAAGCCAAACAAATCACCTTCAATTCTTCGGCCTGGATGTACGCTGCCAGGTGGTCGCCCAACAGCCAATACCTGTTGTTTTTCGACCGTAGCCTGAAATTAAAATACCTGGATGTAACCAGCGGCAAAGTCATTACAGTAGACACTGCCACCCGCAACGAAATTGAGCACTATGCCTTTTCGCCCGACTCAGAATGGATTACCTACGCCAAGAACAGCGCCAATGAACAGAGTGCCATCTGGGTACACCAACTGTCAACCGGAGAGAATTATCAGTTAACCAACGATACCTTCTCTGATTACAATCCGGTATTCTCCGCCGATGGTAACTTCATTTATTTCTTATCGAACCGTGATTTTAACCTGGAATTCTCCAGCTTTGAATTCAATTACCTGTATACTAAAGCCACCCGTTTGTTTGCCATGGCCCTGAAGGCAGACGGTCCAAAATTGTTTCCATTAAAGAATGATGTGGAAACCATAAAAGAAGAAACTACTAACACAGAGGCAAAAAAAGATGATACAAAGATAGCGGTTGCGACTGATAAGATAAAAGTGAGCATCGACCAGTCTGGTATTGAAAACAGAATCACAGCCTTCCCGATAACTGCCGGTGATTACAGCGACCTGACACCGGTAAAAAATGGTATTCTTTACACAGCAGAAGGTAAACTACACCGCTATTCCATCGACGACAAAAAAGACGAAGTTATTGTGGACAACATCTCCGCCTACCAACTGGCTGCCAATGGCGACAAGATTATTTACCAGTCGGGCGAAACGTTTGGAATAGCGGAACTCAAAGCAGAACAGAAAGCAAGTGTCGGGAAATTAGACCTGGCAGGTCTGGAGATGAAGATCGATCCCAAGAAAGAATGGGAACAGATTTATACCGATGGCTGGCGCATCTTCCGCGATTATTTTTATGTGGAGAACCTGCATGGTGTGGACTGGAAACAGATCAAAGAAAACTACAATGCACTTATGCCATACGTGAGCCACCGGGCCGATCTGGATTACATTCTGGGCGAGATTATCTCCGAAACCAACACGGGTCATGCCTATGTAAATTATGGGGATTTCGAGAAAGTGAAGCCCCTTAAATCGGGCTTATTAGGTGCCAAACTGAAAGCCGATCCCTCCTCCGGCAAATACATCATCTCTAAGATTTACACAGGAGAAAACTGGAATGAGAGCCGACGTTCACCGTTAACGGAACAAGGCGTGCACGTAAAAGAAGGTGATTACCTATTGAGCATCAATGGCCATGCATTAACACTTGAGACGAATCCTTACCTCTACCTGGAAAACACTGTGGGCAAAACAGTGGAGATTAGTGTGAACAGCAAACCCACCGAGCAAGGTGCTAAAAGCTACACCATCCAGCCCATCGAAAGTGAATTGGAATTGCTCTATTTGAATTGGGTGGAAGAGCGTCGCCAAATGGTGGAACGCCTCTCTGATGGCAAAATTGGTTACATCCATGTGCCCAATACGGCTGTGGAAGGTAACCGCGAATTGCACCGTGGCATGTATGCCTATCACAACAAAGCCGCCCTAATCATTGACGACCGCTACAATGGCGGAGGTTTCATCCCGGATCACATGGCTGACTTATTGGATCGTGATGTGTTATCCTACTGGCACCGCAAAGGCCTGGAGCCTTCGCAAACACCTGGCATTGCTCATGATGGTCCCAAAGCCATGCTGATCAACCATTATTCTTCTTCGGGAGGGGATGCTTTCCCCTACTATTTCCGTAAGAAAGGTTTAGGGAAACTAATTGGAACCCGCACCTGGGGTGGCCTGGTTGGCATGTCGGGGAATGCCGGACTGGTGGATGGCGGATATATTGCCGTACCGAGATTTGGTATTTTCGATGAAAACCAGAACTGGATCATCGAAGGCATTGGCGTGTATCCTGATGTGGAGGTATACGACGAGCCGCATAAGGTCGCCCAGGGAAATGACCCATCTTTAGAAGAAGCTGTAAAAATGCTCTTGGAAGAGCTGGAGAAAAAGCCAGCACAAAAGGTTCGAACGCCTGATGATCCCAATCGTTCCAATTGGATTGAAGAAGAAATTAAATAAGTCTTAAATCAATTATTGCATCACTGGAGGCTACCTCATCGGGATAGCCTCCTTTTATTTTAAGATTGATTGACGCAGATTCCAAAGACTTAAATCCGTAGCCCTATTACGATTTAGCCAATCAGCTTCTAAAGAACATCCAACACCTCGCGGATATTTTCAACTTCCTTATAATTTTCTGAATCAACAGGCTCTGCCACCAACTCATGATGCCAGGTGGTATGAAAAGGCACATGAATGGCATAACTACCCAAATCAATCACCGGAAGGATATCTGATTTCACGGAGTTCCCAATCATCAGAAACTGCTCCGGCTGAATATCCAGGTGATGAATTAAATTATTATACGCTTCCGGCGTTTTATCACTCATCACTTCAATGTGGTGGAAGTAATTTAACAAGCCACTCTTTTTAAGTTTGCGCTCCTGATCCAACAAGTCGCCTTTGGTGGCCACAATTAACCGGTAACGGCCATGTAGATTTTTTAGCACGTCCTCTACTCCATCCAGCAATTCAACGGGTTTATTCAACATCTCCTTGCCAAGCCGGATGATTTGATCTGTTTCACGGGCAGTCACCCGGAAATCAGAAATCAAGTTAGCTGTTTCAATCAACGACAACACAAAGGCCTTGATGCCAAATCCATAAATGGACATATTGGCAACCTCTACTTTGTACAAAATTCGGTATACCTCGTCCGGTTGAGCATAGGCTTTTAACAGAGCAGCAAACTGTTTTTCGGTCTCCCTGAAAAACGTCTCATTCACCCAAAGGGTATCGTCGGCATCGAAACCGATTACTTTTATATCGTTCATGTGATGGTTCCATCTAATTTTGTATCTGCCTCACGCAAGTCTGACAAAGGTAAAAAGGATAATGGGAAATGTGATTATTTAAACGAAATTCAATCCATCTGACCCTTATCAAATGGCTTTACGAAAAACTATTTTTTTTATCTATGAAGCAAGTTAATTAACCGAATAATTTATTTCTTTACATTAAATATTAGTTGAAAGCCTAACGTATACCTAAGATGATAAAATTAATAGTAACAACGGCCCTTCTGGTGCTGTTATCGCTTCAATCACTCATGGGCCAAACAGACCGTGAATTTTGGTTTGTGGCACCAGAGGTCACGGCCAGTCATGGAGATGCCCCGCTGCTTTTTCGTTTTACAGCCTTTGATCAGAAAGCCAACATTGTAATCAGCATGCCGGCCAATAGCAGTTTCGTACCAATCTCAATTACAGCCGATCCCTATACACAGGTATTTTACGAGATCGATAAAAACACCATTGAAAACAAACCCTCAAATCAGAACAACAACAAAGGCATCCGCATCACCTCTGATGCAGATATTGCGGTCTACTATGAAGTAGCTAATCATGTCAATCCAGAGAAGTTCAGTTTGAAAGGGGACAAAGCGCTGGGCAAAGAGTTTTTTGTGCCATCACAAAACCTCTACCGTAATTACCCCTTATCACCCATTGCATGTGAAAAAGCAGACATTGTGGCCACCGAAGACCATACCAGTGTTACCATTATACCAACAGTAAATGTGACCGGCCACAATGCCAATATGCCATATACCCTAACCCTCTATCGAGGCCAGAGCTATTCCATTGAATACACCGGTACCGATTATAGCCAATCCATGGCAGGTACACAAATTTCGGCTGATAAACCCATCGCTGTTACCATATCGGATGATTCCGTGAATGAACCCGGCGTTAGCCCTTTCGATCTCATTGGTGATCAATTGGTCCCGACCTCCGCCTTGGGTACCGAATACATTGCGGTGAAAGCCTATGCCCAGCTAGAGTCCTTTTATGATCGGTGGGGTAGAATCGTATATGTTTCTCCTATCAATAAGTTATTCATTCTGGCCATTGAAGATGGTACCATTCTCATGGTGGATAATGATCCCACCAGAACGATGTTCTTAAATAAAGGCGATCTCATTGATCTGGACATTGTGAACAGTGCCCTTTACACCCATTCAAACAAGCTGGTATATGCCTATCAGTTAGCAGGCATACCCAATGAAAACGGGAATGAGCTGGGCAGTGCCATTTTGCCTCCAATTGAATGTACCGGATCCAGAAATGTGAGTTTCACACGTACATTTAATCAACGTTTTTACATTCAACTTGTCACACAAGGCCGAAACCGAAGTAACTTTACTATGAGAGATCACAATAATCAAATGACGAATGATCTCAATGGCATCACTTGGGAGTTGGTGCCCGGTACCGATCAAGAAAATATGGATAAAGCCTGGTATTCGGTTTCAATGCCTTTAGATATTGCTACCGGCGTACCTCACAGCATTGAAAACACAACCGGTTTATTCCACATGAGTATACTGGATGAAAATGCCGGTAGCGCCAGCTTTGCCTATTTATCATCCATTGGCAACGGCCCAACAATTACCGGTCTCACTAAAGCTTGTTCCGGAGAGGCCGTAGTACTAAAAACAAAAAAGCCACATACTAATTACAAATGGTACAGTGAATTTTCCATTCCCCAAATTTTATCTACAGATGCTTCCATTTCAGTAACTGAATCGGGCGCCTATTGGGTGACTACTGAGGTCGAATCAGGTGGATGTGAGCAAACTGATAGGATTGATGTCGAGTTTACAGGACCGGAATTTGATTTAGGACCCGATATTTCCACCAATAATCCTAACGTGACCTTAATTGGCCCCTCCGGCTATATGGGGTATAATTGGTCGAATGGCTCAACCACCCCAATAATAGTGATTGAAACCAGCGGCGACTATTCTTTAACAGTAACAGATGCGCAGGGTTGCCAAGGAATGGATTTCATTCATGTCACGTTTGATCAGGCTACATACCTTCCTGAAACAAACCAGGTACCATTCACCCTCTACCCCAATCCATCCCACGGAACCGTTTATATTGATCTCAACCCTGGCATTTCCATTCAAAACATTCAGGTATTCAATAGTAAAGGCGAATTGACTCCCCTACAAATCACTCCAAAAGCAAATAAATTAGTTTTGAAAGGGTTGGAACCGGGACTCCATTTTGTGATTGTACAGACCGTGGCAGGTCATTTTCAATCTAAGATTATCGTCAAATAATATCGCTTAAAATTTGAAAATAGTCCACAACCTGCACTTGTTACTTTCATAAGTCACAAATGCAGGTTGTAAATTCTGCATCTACATTAATAAAATTATCTATTTCTAACAGCAAAAACCTCCCAATGCGTCAAATCCACAGCGGATAAGCACCCACAACCCGATCTTTGCATATAAACACAACCTGTATCGATATTGAGGATCGCCGAATGTGTATCCAGGCGGTTTTGCAGATCCGAAACAGGATTCACCGAATGACCATGAATAATGGTTTTACCCTCAAACATGGGATGGAAATGATTTTCTTGCCGCGTCCAAAGCATTTGGTATTCGTCAGTGAACGGATCAGCAATGGCGTTATTAAATCCGGCATGCACAAAAATGAAGGGATCCACCTGGTAAAAAAGCTTTAACTCATGCATAAAAGTCAGATAAAGGTCAGGGATTTGATCGGGATGGCGAATGTTAAAACTATCCAAAGTAGCTCTGCCGCCATTAAACAACCAATTGACCAGGTACATGTCTTCCTGCAAAGCCTTTAACAGCATCGACTCGTGATTTCCCAAAAGAGTAACAACAGTATATCCACCTTCTTTCAGCTGAATGATATAATCCAATACTTCTTTGCTCTGAGGTCCCCGATCGATGTAATCGCCAATCAACACCAATTCATCGTCACGGGTCAACTGCAGTTCATCCTCCACCAACTCACGTAACGGGTGGTAACAACCATGTATATCACCAATAGCTAATAAACGTCCTGACATGCTTTCCTGAATTTGCGTGCATCCAAGTTACAAATAAATAGATAGTTATCAAGTGTTAATGAGGTTGACTGCTGCTCATATTGCAATTATTAATCCACTTGCACCAAAATTTACAACATTCATCAACCAGCAACAATAACGGCATCATTTCACAAAATGAAGGTTTTTATCCTCCACAATGGTCCAAATCATGCTACCCGTAGAAAAATAGTCTAAATATGCCCTCATCCGGCAAGCCAGACAGCCCATCTATTGAATAAATCAAATCCGCGATCTACTTTTGCAAAGTCCCAACACTGAGGGAAACCAGGGACAATTTCATCAAAAGTCAGATGCTAAAAACAACACAAATTATTAATTGACGACAATTATATCAATGAGCGACTTCATCAATTTTGGCTTATTAGCCTTCACCTCCTTTTTTACACTGATCAATCCCTTGGGCACCATGCCTATTTTCATGACCATGACCACTGATCTGGATGCGAACCAGCGTACCCGAACCGCCCGAAAAGCGTCCATCGTGGCCTTTATCACCATTTGTATATTCGCACTGTCGGGTCAATTGCTATTTAATTTTTTTGGCATCTCCGTGAACAGCTTCCGCATTGTGGGAGGTGTCATTTTCTTTATCATGGGGATGGATATGTTGCAGGCCCGATTGGGGAAAGTTAAAATCAAGGACTCTGAGGTGAAGGCTTATGTCAATGACATTTCCGTGACGCCACTGGCCATTCCGATGATTTGCGGACCCGGTGCATTAACCAATGCTATTGTGCTGATGGAAGATGCCAATTCGGTAGGCAAAATAATGACACTATTTGTAGCCATTATCCTGGTCATGCTACTCACCTTTTTAATCCTGTACAGCTCCTCCCGCATCATTAAAATTCTGGGAGAAACAGGCATCAATGTGATGATGCGCTTAATGGGCCTCATTGTGATGGTGATTGCCGTGGAGTTCTTTTTCAGCGGTCTCAAACCCATTCTTCAAGCCATGGCCTTGTGAGTTTTATTAAAAACCACCCACGACTGACTCAAAATCCAATGACTAATCTCTAAACATTGCTATTTTTGCAGTAAACATTTGAATGATGGCTAAGAAAAAACAATGGAAAACACTGGAAGGAATGGTCTTCTCCACCAATCCGGATTATGAATTCCAACACCATACCGAAGAGAAAGAAGACACCTTACCACCCCAACAACAGGATTTACGCGTGATGCTGGACAAGAAACAGCGCGGTGGTAAAAAAGTAACTCTGGTCACCGGCTTTATTGGTTCAGATGACGACCTGAAGGAACTGGGTAAAAAACTCAAGAGTAAATGTGGCGTAGGTGGTTCGGTCAAAGATGGCGAAATCATGGTGCAAGGTGATTTTCGCGACAAAGTGGTGGAGCTGCTCAAAGGCGATGGCTACAAGGTGAAGAAAGCAGGGGGATAAATTAATAATTGTTAATGGTGAATTGTTAATTACGGACCATCCGGCTTGCCAGTAGGATGGTTTTTTAGTTTTCAAATCAAATCCCTTTTATCCTGATTTGAAAAAACGTAACTTCTATTCCGGAACTAATACCCGGGATTATGTCAGAGATATCTCACCACATTCAGGCACACAGCGACCAGCTTTACCGGCTCACCAAAGGATTTCTGGAGGGAGCGGATGGTAAAGAACTCGTCAGGAGTCATCAATCCATCATTGCATCGGCCACCCCCCTGGAGGTGATTCTCGCTTTTGACGCCATTATGAAGGATGATTACCCCATGGACGCGGTTAAAAAAGCAGTTAACAAGGTCATGAACCTCCTTTATAAAGGCCTCAATGACCTTCCCGTACCGGAACCTCTATCCGGTAGCTACCTCCATACCTTAAGTCTGAATAATGCTCTGATGGCCCAAAAGCTAAATGAAATCAGGCCCCTCATTCAACCCTTCAATGATGCGCCCGACAATGCAACCCTTCGGCTGCAATTGATCAACAATTTTAAGGATCTCCAGCTCTTCCGCAAGCAATACCTCATCAAGGAAAATATCCTGTTTCCCATCATTGAGAAACATCTGCCCGAACACTTGTGCCTGCGCATCATGTGGTCGTTTCATGACGACATCACCCGCAACCTGGATTACCTCATCGATGAACTGTCCCTATCACTGCCCGATCTTAGAAAGATCAATCGCCTATTGGGTCTGGTATTCTTCAACATGATGGCCATTAAATTCCGGGAGGAAAAAATCTTATTCCCGGTGCTGATGACTTATGTGCCGGAGCAAGAATTGGAAGATTTATTGGAGGAAAGCCTGGAATTGGGGTTTCCCTACTACACGCCCGAATCACTCACAACCATACCGACTACAAATCCGGAACAGAATGATAAATTGGATTTGGGTACAGGTGCCGTAAGCCTTGACCAGATCAAACTCATCTTTAACCACCTCCCGGTGGATATCACCTTTGTGGATGAGTACGACCGCGTGCAGTTCTTCTCCACCCCGCCCAAGCGCATCTTTCCCCGCTCCAAAGCCATCATCGGCCGCCTGGTGCAAAACTGTCATCCGCACGAAAGCATTGACGTGGTTAACCGCATAGTAGCCTCCTTTCGAAGCGGTGAAAAGAGCCAGGCGGATTTCTGGATCAGGATGAAAGGTCAGATGATCCTGATTCAATACTTCGCCGTACGGGATGAACAGCGACAATATCGGGGTGTTATTGAAGTAAGCCAGGAAATAGATGCCATTCGTGCACTGGAAGGTGAACGCCGGTTGTTGGACTGGTAACATTTCCAATGAAAAAAAAATGAATGATGGAAAATATTTTTGCCACCATAGTGCTGGCAGCTTTTTTTGGAATCCTGCTAAAAATCGTTGCTTATCGCCTGAAGATACCGGCCATTTTACCCTTATTGGTTGGCGGCATTATTCTGGGTCCCTATGGCTTTAATGTGATCCAACCGGCCTATTTAAACAATGGTCTGCCCATTATCATATCTGTTTGCATCGGCATTATCCTTTTTGAAAGCGGCCTTTCACTCGATGTGAAGGGATTTCATTCATCACCCAAAGTAATTGGCAAATTACTGAGTCTGGGTGTATTCATCACCTGGATCGGGATAGCCACCATGGCCTGGTTGATGCTGGACTTTTCCTATGGCTATTCGCTTTTGCTGGGGAGCCTAATCATCGTGACGGGGCCTTCGGTCATTACGCCTATTTTACAGCGCATCAAAGTGCGGCAAAACTTAAAACACATTCTGAATTGGGAAGCCGTTTTTATTGATCCCATAGGCGCTTTTATTGCCATCTTCTGTTTTGAGTGGCTCACCACCGAAGGGACTCATATCAGCCAAATACTGCGTTTCTCAGGACGCTTCCTCACCGGGGCAGCCATCGGCTTCGCAGCTGGTTCAGTGCTCTACCTGCTGATGAAAAGAAAAATTGTGCCGCCGGTTTACACAATTAATTTTACATTGGTGTTCATTTTACTAACCTACTTTATTTCTAACTTCATAGCGCATGAATCGGGTTTGTTGACCGTAGTGGTAGCAGGGTTAAGCTTTGCGGTCTTAAAGCCACACGGCCTAAAAAAAATACAAAGCTTTAAAATCGAATTATCCGAACTGGCCCTGGCTGTGTTATTTGTATTGTTAGCAGCCAATCTGCAGCTGGAAAATTTTTATTACCTGACAGTTAAGGAATGGCTGTTTATTGGGATGGCGGCCTTTTTAGTGCGCCCGGTGAGCATTTGTTTGTGCACCTACCAAAGCGATTTAACTCGAAGAGAAAAAATCTTTTTAGCGTGGGTGGCCCCGCGTGGTATTGTGGCCGCATCCATCGCATCCTTATTTTCCATTGAACTGAAGCAACTGGGTTTTGAAAACGCCGCTTTCATCGAAACCTTTGCCTATGCCATCATTATCCTCACCGTGGTGTTGCAAGGCGGCACCGCTGAACTACTGGCCAAGGTGCTGAATCTAAAAAAAGATGAAACGCCCATGTTGCTGCTCGTAGGGGCCAATCGCTTCGCCCGCGAGCTGGCACTTACCATTGAAGCACATAGCCACATGGTATGTTACCTGATAGATACCAACCACCACTTAATTGATACAGCCCGAAGAAAGGGACTTAGCGCAACGCTTAAGAATGCCCTGGCGCCGGAGGAAGTGTCGCCTGAAATCATTTCATCACTGCATGCCTTACTCGTGTTAACGGATAATGAAGAGTTAAACACCCAAATTTGTGAGGTCTGGTCTAATTATCTGAAAAAAAACCAACTTTTTTATTGGGGGTGTGACACGCCCATAAAAAGTGTGGGCAAAGCCATCTGGTGCCACATTCCTAAACCTTCCAACAGCTCCCTGGATCTTAAAGACAAGAAAACCGAATTTATTGTCTCCCATGATAACAAGGACACAGTTCACATCCATTACAATGACAATCTATTATTAGCCATTAAAAGCGATAAGTCTATGATTGAAATTGCCTGATTTATTGGGCCGAAATAGCTTCATTTTTAGTCATCACGATTCTCGGAATAGCGCATCATCCTGAAAACTTTACTTCCACCTTTTCTTTCTTAAAAAATTACCGGCCCGGCGCCGTTTATCTTTACCTCCTTCACACGTGACTGACCTCCTTTCCACAGGTGACCTGAAACCAAACAACGTGTGGTTTGCTTTCTTCTCACACGTCATTAGCATTCACGGGAGCGGTGATAGGGATGAAAATACCTTTAAACCATTGTACCTTTCTAATAAATATCACCTCATATCTTTTACATTATGATTATTTTCGCCTAGAACAATAGCCTTTATGATCTTGAAATAATAATCAAAACTAAACTATTGAAATTCGCTTTAGTAGACTGATGACCGCTGAAGAAAAAGTGGCATGGAGACATTATTCCACCATTTGATTGGCATTAAACAAGGAACATGAAAAAACAAAAACTTAAAATTCATCAATTTGCCGTAGCAAAAGCGAAATTTGCAACCGGTATTGTTCTAAAAACTGATCACTCTTATTATCTGGAAAAGGGAGAGGTCTATCTCACTTTTGATTCAAAGGAAGAAGCCTTGACCTTTATGAAGCAAACAATCCATGAACATCCTGAAATAGAATGTTGGATGGAGGACAGCAAAGGTAATCTAGTGATTACCCTGGATAAAAACGGTGAGCGAAAACGTCTTTAAAAAAATGGGGCCATTCATTAAAAAGGGTGAAAGCAACAACTTTCAATCTCTTTCGTGCACTGTATCCAATATTACAGCTTTTACCACAAATCCACTGCATACGTGATACTTTCCGCCTTTACTTTTGCGTCATTGAGCCAGGGAGGGAATCGTAGTAATTATTCTTTCATCAATTTCAGTGTTTTCTTTTTTCCTTCGGCCAATATTTCAATAAAGTAAAGACCAGGAGCTTGATTTAAGTGAATAATAAACCCATCACCTGAATTCTTGGTAGCTTCATAAACCAAAGTACCCTGAATAGTATACACCCGAATGGATGGATTTGCTAAGTCACCGGTTTTGACATTCACTAGTCCTGTGGTAGGATTAGGAAAGAGCCTAATCTGCTCTGAAAATGTGGCATCTGATACTGCTGTTGATAGAATTGGTATGCAATCTGATGTATTCGTACATCCATTTTTGGTAACTTCCACTGCATATAAGCCATTACTAGGAGCTGTAAAGTGACGCCCTCTGGCACCTTCAATAACAGCATAATTATTACTACAATCCAACCAGCGATACACTGAATAGCGACTATTGGCAGTTATCACGTTGCCATTCGTAGTGACAGAGACATCTGTGGTTTTGATACTCAGATTAAGACGGATAATCAAATCGCAACCAGATCCGTTTTTCACGGTATGAATTGCACTGCTGTTGCTTGAATTATAGGTAACACCATCTATCCATGTGTAACTATCACAAGCCGTAATATCATCCTTATAATAGACGGGATTACACGCTGAACTGGTATTTCGGTATAGCCTGGATATATACCTAAAATCATCATTATAACCGGTCACCAAAAGATCCTTAAATTGATCCCCATCTACATCAGCCAGCGCTATGGAACTATGACACACGCCGTCCACGGCAAGCCCGTTAACCTCTTGAAACCGACCAGTACCATCATTTTCATATATTTTTAAAGTACTTTTAGGATAATCCATACTTGTGGCTATATTCCCGGCAATAATCAAATCCGAATCACCATCCCGATCCAAATCAGCAAATTCTGCTGAACTATTTTGCACTTTCACAAAAGAGGTACCGGTAGCTTTGGCAAAATGACCAGAGCCATCATTAAAGTACAATTCTGCTACTAAACCACCACTATCAGCTTTTCCGGTAATCAATAAGTCATCGTCATGATCTGAATCAATATCTGCCAGTGCCAGAGAACCGCTTCTTACATTCACGAACGGTGTATCAGCCATAATTGAAAAATTTCCACTACCGTCATTTTTATATACCATAGTAGAAGGTTCATAAGAATCCGTCACCCCTGTAACGATAAGATCATAATCCCCATCTTTATCAATATCACTAAAAGCAGCAGCACAATCGTAAACACCAATAAAAGGGGTTCCGACCACTTCACTAAAATATCCTCTCCCATCATTTTTGTAGAGGATAACTACATTGCCTCGGAAACTACTTCCGGCCACTAGTAAATCAACATCACCATCCCGGTCAACATCCTTAAAAACAGCAGCACCTCTATTCACACCTTGAAAAGAATTGTAGTGAGGATATTCAAATTTTCCATTTCCATTATTAAAATACAAGGCGGACGAAGTGGGATTGGCAAAATTTTCTCCAGTAGCAAACAGATCCATATCGCCATCACTATCCACATCAGCAAAGGCTATTGCACTATTCACAAGACCATTAAAATCATTATTAACAGCGCTCTCTGAATAAGCACCCAATCCATCATTGGCGTAAAATTCCATAGAATAACCTCCTAATTTTTTTTTGGCACCGGAAATGGCTATATCTAAATCACCATCACCTTCAAAATCGGCCAGAGCCACTGATCCTTTATACACACCTTTGAATGCAGATACTGCACCGTGCGAAAAAGAACCCTCACCATCATTTTGATACAACCATGAAATGACACCTTCCTTTGTTCTGCCTGAAAGTAGCAGATCTATATCATTGTCTTGATCCACATCCGCAAAATCAAAATTACCATCAAATACATCCTTCAAAGAATTTTTTGGATGAAAAGCAAAGCTGCCTAAACCATTATTTTCATATAACTTAGTTAGAGGCACGTCATCGCCCATACAATCGCCCTTTCCAGTAAGTAACAAATCTAGATCCTTATCGCCGTCTATATCAGCAAAACCCATTTTTTGAACGTCCATAGTAGTCTCAACAAAATCCAATCCGTCAGAATACATTCCATTTCCGTCGTTTAGATAACACTTTGTAAAACTCTTTCCGTATCCCTCCGAACTAGCCATAACATAATCAGGATCGCCATCCCTGTCTACGTCGGCGATGGCAAAAGCAAAGGTTGTATTCTCTTTAAACGGAGTATCAAGGACTTCAGAAAATAGTCCTCGACCATCATTCAAATAAAGCAGAGTCTGATTATTATTTACTATAAATAGATCTGAATCACCATCGTTTTCAACATCAATAAACGAAACCCCTTTACAATCACCAGTAGCGAAAGATGTATTCAAAGCTATTGTATATTTGCCATTCCCTTCATTTAGATATAGAATGGATTCATTTCCACTCCTACTCCTACCAGTAACCAGCAGATCCTGATCATAATCACCATCCACATCAGCAAAAGCGACAAATCCATTAGCCATGGGTTTAAAGGGTTTTTCTATTACTTCAGGAAAAGCACCTGCGCCATTGTTTTTATATAATTTTGCAATGGATCCTTCGGCAGTATTTCCAATCACAAAAAGATCAAAATCCCCATCGCCATCCACGTCTTCAAAACCAACGGAACTATTATCAACGCCTTCAAAAGGGGCATCGATATCTTCTTCAAATGCTCTATTCTCTATATTCATGTAGAGTTTTGCAATCCGTCGATGTGTGCTATAACCAGTTACAAACAAGTCTGAATCACCATCACTATCAAGGTCACAAAATGTAACAGTTCCGTTGGTAATTCCTAAGATATTTGCAATTATTTGCGAACCGGGAGGTGCTGCAGGCATTTGTTCAAAACTGATTTGCTGAGCACTCAAAAAACTGACATAAGATAGTGTCAGAAATAAAAAGTAGAATTTATTCATACTAATAGTTATCGATTTAATCACTTCTCATAGCCCTTACTATAAACTCATAATTAGGGCTCATCTATTTAAAGCGGTAAATATAATATATATCACTAACTAACATTAATACACTTGTTAAATATAATCACTATTGTTAGGTAAACAATTCAAATTCTCATCCAAGGGAATCATGTAGCATACATTACTACAATAATTAACTCGCTGCACAACATTGTACCTAAGCAATCCATTTTTGCTAAAAAAAATTAAGCCTAAAAAAGGGAACAACTTTCCATGCCCCCTTTTAACAACGATAATTTACCGCAACTGATATGCACCTATGCTGACTGGTTTACTCTACTTAAACCTTGCCTTGCTAATATTTAATCACCTCGGATACTCCACGCGAAGAACTTACCCTCCCCAACCCTCAGTCTCAGATGTCACCCTGCCCTTTTCTTTCTCAAAAAATCATGCGCTCCTTGAATTTAAGAATTGAATGATTCCGTAACTTTTTTATAACAAAAGGATGCGGGCCGAATACCTGCTAAGCTCCTGAAATTGCGGAACAGCATTTCCTCTTAAAAATGAATCCAACAAAACCGTCTATAAACAACCCATTTAGTAATTTTAAAACAATTAACATGTCAATTAAATATAAGAACATAGAAAAAGGACAACCCGGAGTAGTGGGTGGAGGAGAAAAGAAACACTATGCCAGTGTAGTTTACGCCGGTGAAGTGACGGTAGACGATCTGGTGCAGGAGATTGAGAAATTCAGCGCCTTATCGGAATCTGACATCAAGGGTGTGATCATTGCCCTTGAAAATGTGGTGCAAGCCAAACTGTCCCAGAGCAACATTATCCGCCTGGAGAAGTTAGGCACACTCTATCCGGCCATCAGCAGCCGTGCGGAAGATGATCCGAAAAAAGTAACCTCTAATTCCATTAAAAAGGTCAGCGTGAATTACCGGCCCGGCCCGCGAATTCTGAAGGCCATGCAAGATGCCGGTTTCAGTAAACAATAGATTCAAAAGGGGCAGGACCTGTTTTTTTGGTTTTGTTGGCAGTACCACTGCTCCCGTCAATGATTGCATTATAAAATCCTTTGTCATAATTTGATTTGACTAAGGCCATGAAACGGCGTTAGGTGATCCATTCACCCGGCGCCGTTTCTCTTTACACTCCTCACACATGACATATCTCCTGACCACACGTGAGATGCCCGCGAACCACACGTGATTTACCTTAAAACCACGTGTGGTTTGGGTCGAAACCACACGTGACTTTCATCCACTTCACACGTGGTTTGGATTGGGGGCACGTGTGATCTGCTTCCAAAGCACACGTCATTAGCATTTACGCGAGCCATACTAGGCAAAAAAGAAAGACACTTCCATTTCAGGTATGTACTATTCAAAATCTCTCGCCACAAAGTGGTAATACAATAATAACCGTGGGTGATAACCCATGGATGATGACTATGTAATAGCACAACCCGTAACCGCGCTGAATTCTAATAGAAATGGAATAAATCAATGCATCTCCCGGATGACCCAAGTGCACAAAAGTAGGCACAACTCATTTTTGCCGAAAATGGATATTTTTTGATATTGAGAAACAGTATCTTTCCTCATTAATAATAACCAAATCAGTATTTCACCCTAAAAATTATTTCAATGGACTTTTTAAACCATCTAAAATCTTTTACCGAAAGAGTTAAAACCCTTAAGCCCAATCTACAGACAGAAGAAGCTACCAAAAACGGACTGATCATGCCTTTTATTCAACTACTGGGTTATGATGTATTTAATCCTCTCGAAGTCATCCCGGAATATGTGGCAGATATCGGCACTAAAAAAGGAGAAAAAGTAGACTATGCCATTTTACAGGAGAACACACCCATCCTCATCATTGAATGTAAACACTGGAAAGAAAATCTGGATGTGCACAATTCACAATTACACCGCTATTTTCATGTGACTCAGGCAAGATTTAGTTTATTGACCAATGGTATTGAATATCGATTCTATACCGACCTTGTTGAAAGCAATAAGATGGATGATGAACCCTTCCTGGTCCTGGACTTCGAAAATCTGAAAGAATACGAAATCAATGAATTGAAGAAGTTTCAAAAGAGTGCCTTCGACATTGATAAGATTATTAATACAGCCAGTGAACTTAAATACTCCTCTGCCATTAAGGAAATACTTGAAAAGGAGTTAAATGATCCATCCGAAGAGTTTGTCAAGTTCTTTGGCCGACAAATCTATACCGGGAAAATCACAACGAAAGTACTGGAGCAGCTCACCGAGATTGTTAAGAAAGCGACTAACCAATCCATTAAAGAGATTGTCAACGATCGCCTGCATTCGGCCTTGAAAAAAGAAGAAGCACCAGTTGAAGAGGTGGTAGAAAGTGTAGAGGAAAGTAAAGTTGAAACCACTCAAGAAGAGATAGAAGGTTACTACATTGTTCGCTCCATTGTTAGAACAAAAATTGATGCCAACCGTGTGGTGTACCGGGATACTCAATCGTATTTCGGCATTTTGGTAGATGACAATAATCGCAAACCGATCTGCCGATTACATTTGAATGGCAGTAAGAAATACCTCGGTCTGTTCGATGAAAACAAAAAAGAAGAGCGCATGGCCATCGAGACCCTTGATGATATTTACAATCACACTGATAAGTTATTGGATACAGTATTGCGACACTTGAATTAAAAAATGAACACAAAAAGGGGTGAAAGCAGCGACTTTCACCCTTATTTTGTAATTACCAATCCATCATAATTGGCTTGTTTGAATGATTCTCTGTCTGACAAGGCACGTAACCACTACAAAAAGTTAATTCTACCATGTAATGTGGTATTCACACGTATTGCCCCCGTTTTTCACGCATTTTGTTTGGTTTACTTTTACATTTGCAATACCAAACATCTCCACTATACCCATAAAAACACCTTCGATCACTTTGCAATTGTAGCCTGGTGAAGGAGCATCCACTAACACATCTCCTTCCTCAAGGCGCAAAAACGTTCTGGGCTTAATATCAGAGCCTCGGTGATATATTAAAAAACCGTCCCCTTCGAATTTTAACATCTTCAATGGTGTGTTAATCTCAGGAGGAATTTGATTTGCTTTTTTGATGGTTGGATAAATTCGCCTACCAAGAGTAACTAAGGCCTTTTCCCCTGAGAACGAACCTTCAGCATAGGCCTTCATAAACACATCCCACATGCGTGTGTCAAGCCAATCATCAATGGTAAGTTCCTTCCAATGTTTACCTGATTCTTTGAATAATATATCATCCGCTTTCTGTTGAACCTCAGGGTAGAGACTCATCAAGCTTCCGGTTAGGGCGATAATGTTTCCGCGTATCTCAGCCATATTTTATAGAATTAGTAATTATTAGTATTATGGGTAATATGTTATTTTGCACATGCTCGTGCACCTGTTCTAAATATACAGTGCATCGGAGCAACTGTCAATATTAAAAATTGCCGACAAACGGGCCGGATACAATGCCCCAATGTGGTTTAACACAGTTACCCTAACCATGGATACGCGCCATTTATTAAGAGCTCAATAACAGAAGGATTCTAAATTAATACCCAACCATGTTTCAATAAAATATGTATTTTCACTCCCTTAAAAATCAATTCACATCATGCGGCTATCGGTGTCAAAGAAACTGGGGATTTACTTCATTGCATTAATTGCGTTGGCGACTTTCCTGGTGAGCTATTATTCCTATTCCAAAACAAAAGAAGCCCTCATGAAACGGACCTTTGACCAGCTCACGTCCGTACGGGTTGAGAAAAAGAACCGCATCGAAAACTTTTTTGGCCAGCGCCAAAAGGAGGTAAGCAACCTGATCAATACGGAAGATCTCCAGGCTATTTTTTAATCTCTACAAACCACCCCTTCGCCTTTCGACCCCCAACTGGAGGAGCGGTTCAACCACTACCTGAAAGCCTATCTGGAAGCCAGTCAGGTGTACGACAAGCTGATCCTGATGAAAGGCGAGCAGATCTTTACCTATCCCTTCCACCAAGCGGATCAAACGCATTTCCAGCAGGCACCGGCTTCCCTCTATAACCATCTGAAAGACTTTCAAGCTCAACTACTCCAAAGTGAAACGGTTTTGTTGAAAGAATTTAAAAGCGAAGAGGGCCTGAAAAAAGAAAGACTGGTCATTGGGGTGCGCGTGGGACAAACCAACCAAGCGGACCAAGGATGTCTGCTGCTTGAAATAGCTATGGATGCCATCAACCAAATCATGTTCGACACCAACCGGTATAACGGTTTGGGTGAATCGGGCGAGGCCTACCTGGTGGGCGATGATTACCTCATGCGCAGCTCATCGCATTTTCACGAAAATTCGGTGTATAACACTAAAGTAAATACGACAGGTGTCAAGATGGCATTCAGTACTCTACCTACATTGAACTGGGATACGCCACAAGTATCAACCACATCAGCATCAATACATTTTTAGGAGCGAATCTGAAAATCCTAAGAAAGCCGATGCGCAAACGGGTTATGTGGGCGAAAATGGATTCTATGGGTCTGGCAGTGGAATTGTGAATCTGGGTTTGACAGCCTCCAAAGAGATTCAAATTACCGATCAGTTTTCAGTACCGGTGAGTCTTTCATTAATTACCAACCCACAAGCAGAGAAAGTATTTTATGTAGTAGGGATTTCCTTCTAAAGAAGATACATAGACATTAGTTGGACTTCCATGCTTACCCCGGAATTCAAAAGTAATCCGTATCTCCCGGAAGACCAACACCAAGCAGTAACTAATCAAGAAAAATCATGCTAAATTCCGGATCAACAACTTTTATGATTCTTTGTACGAGTCTGGTGATGCTTATGACACCTGGTTTGGCGTTCTTCTACGGCGGCTTAGCCGGCAAGCGGAACATCCTGGGCGTCATGATGCAAACCTTCGTATCACTTGGTATCACAACCATTATGTGGGTGACCATGGGTTATTCCTTATGCTTTAGTGGCGGTGAAGGCGGTATAATCGGCAACCTGGACCTGGCCTTCTTAAACAACATTCCATTTGATGAGGGTTTCGGACCCGAAGGTAAACTCCCAACCTATATCTTTATTGCGTATCAAATGATGTTTGCCATCATTACACCGGCATTAATCACCGGTGCTTTTGTGAACCGTGTGACCTTCAAAGCCTATCTTATCTTTTTGGTATTGTGGCAATTATTTGTGTATTATCCCTTTGTTCACATGATTTGGGGTGGTGGTCTGCTTGCTGAATGGGGTGTGCTTGATTTTGCAGGTGGCGTAGTTGTGCATGCCACAGCGGGTTTTGCAGCATTAGCTTCTGTTATTTATGTGGGAAAACGCCGTGACCGCGCATCCTCTCCCAATAGCATTCCATTGGTCGCCATTGGTACTGTTTTACTCTGGTTTGGATGGGATGGCTTCAACGCCGGCAGCGAATTAGACGTCGACTATATTTCCACACTGGCCTTTCTGAATACGGATATCGCTGCTTCCTTTGCTGCCATTACCTGGTTGGTGATTGAATGGAACCGCGAAGGAAAACCCAAATTCATTGGTCTGTTGACAGGTGCTGTCGCCGGATTGGCAACCATCACGCCGGCCGCCGGATTCGTACCTTTATGGGCCGCCATGCCTATTGGTATTATTGCAGGGGCCATGTGTTATGTTGCCGTTCAGTTTAAGAATAAACTGGGCTGGGATGATGCCCTGGATGTGTGGGGTGTTCACGGCATGGGTGGTGTATTTGGCACCATCTTACTGGGTGTCTTTGCTTCGAAAGCCATTAATAATCAAAGTGGATTACTTGAAGGGGACGTTGCCTTTTTCATGAAAGAATTAGCTGCTGTGGCGATTAGTGCCGTTTATGCATTCATCTTCACCTATCTGATGCTGGTGATTATTAATAAATTTACACCTGTAAAAGTGAGTGAAGAACATGAAGACCTTGGCCTGGACCATGCCCTTCATGGTGAAAAAGCCTATGATGAAGGTGCTTTGTAAGCATCTTAACAACTAGCTTATTTATTACCGTTAATTATAGTACTCCTTACCCCAGAAAATTCATGTTTCTGGGGTATTGTCGCTATTGAGTCCAGGCACTTTTATTGTATCTTTCCCTTTCTACTTTCTCGCATTGATTACTTGGTAAAAAAGTTTAAATTTATAGAGTCGTTCTGTCAGATTAATAATCCCTTAACTCAACAATCATGGAAGTAGAAATCCTGGCGCGTCTGCAATTTGCATTTACCATTGCCTTTCATTACATCTATCCACCGCTGAGCATCGGTATTGGCCTGCTCATGGTCATTTTCGAGAGTCTCTTTATTCGCACCCGTAAACCGGAATATCACATACTGGCTAAATTCTGGACCAAGATTTTTGCCCTCACCTTTGGTATTGGCGTGGTCACCGGCATTGTGATGGAATTTGAGTTTGGCACCAATTGGGCAGCCTACTCCCGCTATGTAGGCGATGTGTTTGGCAGTGCCCTGGCCGCTGAAGGCATCTTTGCCTTTGCCCTGGAAAGTGGTTTCCTGGGTATTCTGCTCTTCGGCTGGAACCGTGTGAAACCCCGCACCCACTTAATAGCCACCATTGGTGTGTTTTTTGGCTCCATGTTCTCAGCTGTGTGGATAGTTGTTGCCAACAGCTGGCAACAAACACCCACCGGTTATCACATTGTGGGCGATGGCTTAATGGCCCGGGCAGAGATCACGGATTTTTGGGCCATGATATTTAATCCGTCCAGTGTGGACCGCATTCTACATGTTTGGCTGGGAGCCATTCTATCGGGCGCCTTTTTGGTATTGAGCGTGCACGGCTATTACATCCTAAAGAAAAGGTATGTCGATATTTCAAAACGTGCCTTTAAAATAGCGCTGATCGTCGCTACCGTATTTTCCATTGGGCAATTTGCCACTGGTCATAAATCAGCCGAAGGCGTGGCCGTCAATCAGCCTGCTAAGCTGGCCGCTTTGGAAGGACATTTTGAAGCCTCCGCTCCGGCTGATATGTATCTATTGGGCTGGGTCGATCAGGACAATCAAAAAGTGGTTGGCTTAAAAATACCAGGCGGTCTTTCCTTCTTACTTAATTATGACTTTAACACCCCAGTGACCGGACTCAATGCCTTTGCGCAGGATGAACAACCCGGACAGGTCAATGCGGTCTTCCAGTTCTATCACCTCATGGTGATCCTGGGCATGGCCATGATCGGCCTCACCCTATTGAGCTGCTTTCTTTGGTGGCGCGGACAATTATTTAAATACAAATGGTTACTCTGGCTATTTGTGTTTGGGGCCATCTTACCACAAATAGCCAACCAGGTGGGTTGGTTTGCCGCGGAAATGGGCCGTCAACCTTGGGTCGTCTACGGCTTACTGAGAACTTCAGACGCCTTCTCTCTGAACGTAACCGAGAATCAGATTTACTTCTCACTGGTCCTCTTCTTTTTGGTATACACCCTCTTATTTGTCTTGTTCGTATATCTGCTCGATCGCAAGATCAAAAACGGTCCGTTTGACGAAACTGAAGAGAGTGACCGGCCCCTCACGAAGGATATTGCAGGCACATTTATGAATTGATATTTTGGATGAAAAACACATCTGATTGAAAAAGAAATAAATTAGAAATACCTCGCACTATGGATACATTCTTGGGCATCGATTACCCTACCTGGTGGTTTTTAGTAGTAGGCGGACTCTTTTCCGGATACGCCATTCTGGATGGATTTGATTTTGGAGCCGGCGCCTGGCATTTGTTTTTGAAAAAAGAAACTAGCCGGCGTATCGCCCTCAATGCAGTGGGGCCGGTGTGGGATGGCAACGAAGTATGGCTGGTGATTGGCGGGGGTGCCTTATTTGCGGGCTTTCCGGTAATGTATGCCACCTTCTTTTCTTCGCTCTACATCCCCTTCATGCTCTTTTTAATGTTTATCATCTTCCGGGCCATTGCCATTGAGTTCAGAGGCAAAGAAGAAATGGTGTGGTGGAAAAAAACATGGGATATCTCCTACGCTGTTTCCAGCATCATGCTGGCCTTTCTGCTGGGTGTGGTATTGGGTAATGTATTGCAAGGCATCGCCATTGGGGAAAACTATGATTACCTGGGGGGCGGCTTTTTTGAGTTTCTTAATCCCTATGCCATCATGACCGGACTGACCACCTTATCGCTCTTCATGATGCACGGAGCCATCTATCTCTTGCTTAAAACAGAAGGACGCTTATATGCCAAACTCACCATTCTGTTAAAAAATGGTATGCGGTTCTTCTTTGTCTGTTATGCCATTACCACCCTTTACACCCTATTGTTCATGCCACACCTCTCCGATAAATTCCAACAAAATCCGGTGCTATTCGGGGTACCGATACTTGTTTTCCTCAGCATTGCCAATGTGCCACGCCTGGCCAGTAAACGCAAGTATTTACAGGCTTTTCTCTTTTCTTCAATCACCATCAGCTTGCTACTGGTGTTGGTAGCCATTGAGCTATACCCCAATATGCTATTGTCATCAGTTGATCCCCAACACCACATTGACATCTACCATGCCGCCTCGTCCACCAAAGCGTTGCGAATTATGCTGATCATTACAGCTATCGGCACGCCACTGGTATTGGGCTATACCATTTTTGTGTATAAAACATTTCGGGGAAAGGTGAAACTGGATGAGATGAGTTACTGATCATTCATTTGCCAACTCTCAAATTGCAGATAAAGTAGAGAATGAATACGCTATTCTGAATTGATGCTTTTTTTTTGAAACTTGATACTTGAATTACTTGATTAATGAAGAAGATATATATATTTTTGCGAAATTTTTTATTCGAAATACCATGGCAAAGATCATTAATGAAGTATCCAGGACATTCAGTGAATACCTGATTATACCAGGTTTAACTACTAAAGAATGTACCCCTGATAAAGTCGATTTAACGACACCTTTAGTCAAATTCAAAAAAGGAGAAACAGCCAAGATTGTTTTAAATACACCTTTTGTGTCGTCCATTATGCAGTCTGTTTCTGACAGTGGAATGGCCATCGCCTTGGCGAAAGAAGGGGGCGTTTCTTTTATTTTTGGCTCACAAGGCATTGATGAACAAGCCGAAATGGTAAGGCTGGTAAAAAATCACAAAGCAGGATTCGTTGAAAGTCGTGCCAACATCACGCCGGAGCACACTTTAGCGGATGTGATAGAATTGAAAAAAAGAACGGGTTTCTCCACCATTGGCGTTACAAATGATGGTTCTGCTAATGGAGTGTTCTTAGGTATTGTTACCGGACGTGATTACCGACCCAGCAAGGATAGCTTGGATAAGAAAGTGAGAGACTTTATGACTCCTCTGGAAAATCTGGTGACCGGTAAACTGGGCATTTCGTTAACCGAAGCCAATGATATTATCTGGGATAATAAACTGAATACACTTCCCATTTTGGATGAGAACCAACGATTGATGCATTTTGTCTTCCGCAAGGACTACGATAACCATAAGGAAAACTCCAATGAATTATTGGATGACAATAAAAGATTAGTTGTTGGTGCTGGTATCAATTCACGCGATCATGAAGAGCGCGTACCGGCTTTAGTGGAAGCAGGTGTGGACATCCTGTGTATTGATTCATCAGATGGCTTTTCAGAATGGCAAAAAGAGACCATCCAGTACATTAAGGCTAAATATGACGGAAAAGTGATGGTGGGTGCCGGTAATGTGGTAGACCGCGATGGGTTTCTTTATTTAGCCGAAGCCGGTGCTGATTTTGTGAAAGTTGGTGTGGGTGGTGGTTCCATTTGTATCACTCGCGAGCAAAAAGGTATTGGTAGAGGTCAGGCAACATCCATTATTGAAGTAGCTAAAGCTCGTGATGACTATTTTGAAAAAACCGGTGAATACATTCCTATTTGTTCTGATGGCGGTATTGTTCAGGATTACCACATGACATTGGCATTGGCCATGGGGGCTGATTTCTTAATGATGGGACGCTATTTTGCCCGGTTTGATGAAAGTCCTACCCGCAAGTTAGTGGTTGGTGGCAACTATGTGAAAGAATACTGGGGCGAAGGCTCTAACCGCGCCCGTAACTGGCAACGCTACGACATGGGTGGCAATGACAGCCTCAAATTCGAGGAAGGTGTGGATAGCTTTGTCCCTTATGCCGGTAAATTAAAAGATAATCTGGATATTACATTAGGAAAAGTGAAATCTACCATGTGTAGTTGTGGTGTTCTCTCGCTTGCTGAGTTACAAACAGAAGCCAAACTGACACTGGTTTCATCTACCAGTATCATCGAAGGTGGTGCACATGATGTGATCGTGAAAGACACTAAGAACTAAATGTATTACCATATAAGTTAGCGTTTCAACCCCGGGCACAAAACCCGGGGTTATTTAATTCCAACAGAAAACCTTGTTATGCCAGCTAAAAGACCCGATTTTAAAAGACCCTCCAAAAAACACGAACCAAAGGGACTAACCATTCTTTTTGAGGATCAGGACATCATTGTGGTTAATAAAATCAATGGCTTACTCACCATTGGGACGGAAGGCGAACGGGAAAAAACAGCCCATTTCCTGTTGAATGACTATGTAAAAAAAGGCAACTCCCGCTCTAAAAACAGAGTCTTTATCGTTCATCGCCTGGACAGAGAAACATCAGGTGTTTTGGTATTTGCAAAAAACGAACGGGTTAAACGTTATCTGCAGGACGAATGGCAATCGTTCAGTAAAACCTACTTTGCCGTGGTGCAAGGTCAATTGGCCGAAAAAGAAGGCATCATCACCTCCTATCTAATGGAAAACAAAGTCCATCGGGTCTTCTCTGTGGAAGATGAGAAAAAAGGAAAGCTATCTAAAACCGCCTACAAAGTCATTCAGGCATCCAGCCATTTCAGCCTGCTTGAAATTAACCTACTGACGGGTCGGAAACACCAGATTCGTGTGCATTTCTCTGAAAAAGGTCATCCGGTAGCGGGCGATAAAATGTATGGTAAAATTGAGAAAGGCACTAAACGCCTGGCGCTTCATGCTGCTTCTTTAACCATCGTACATCCGTTTACTAAAGAAAAAATGACGTTTAAAATCACAGCTCCTACCTACTTTAAAACACTATTGACTCAATAGAACCACTCTGATCTGAAGAAAACACAAAATAATATCCACACTCCAAATCCAAACAAGACTAAGGCAACAAAATGAGGCATCTGCATTGCTGGAGCCTCACTCTCGGCAATTAGAACCTTCAGTGATTATTTTGTCCACAAATGACGCTAATTATGCGAATTAGTTCAATTAGAGCAACTCATGGACAACAAAACAACTCACTAATTGCATCAAAGCCTGACAACTCTGAAGTTACTTTTCAGATTCTAAATAAATAATTGATTATCTTGTCAAAAACATTGAACAATGAATATTAATCTGGCAGTCTTAATTGATGGCGATAATATCCCGTCGGCCTATGTAAAGGAGATGATGGAGGAAATTGCGAAGTATGGTAATCCCACCATTAAACGCATCTATGGTGATTGGACCAAACCCAATCTATCTAAATGGAAGAACATGTTATTGGAGAATGCCATCACTCCCATTCAGCAATACGCCTACACTACGGGCAAGAATGCCACTGATTCGGCCATGATCATTGATGCCATGGACATTCTCTACTCTGAAAAAGTGAATGGATTTTGCCTGGTTTCCAGTGACAGTGATTTTACACGCCTGGCCACCCGCCTGCGCGAGGCCGGTATGCAAGTGTATGGAATTGGCGAGAAAAAAACCCCCGAACCCTTCATCGTGGCTTGTGATAAATTCATCTACATCGAGATACTCAAAAACAAAGCAGAAAACGCTGAACTCGAAACCGCCCAAAGTGATGCGGCACCCCGTGACACCTTTGATAAGATAACTCCGCGCATCATTAAATTCATTACATCAACCATTAACGATCTGGCCGATGATGACGGATGGGCCTTTTTAGGAGATGTGGGCAGTCTGTTGCAGAAAAAACAACCCAACTTTGACTCCCGTAACTTTGGTTTTCAAAAACTTACCCCACTCATTAAATCCATTAAACTGTTTGATATCGAGCAACGGGAAACATCCAAAGGGCGATCAAAACTCATTTATGTGAAAGTAAAAGAGAAAAGAGGCACACGAAAATAAGCCCTTAGTTCTACCCATAAGGAGCCTTCAAGTACTAACCCTTAACAAGCAATACTGTTTTTTATGCCCTCATTAAAAATTATTGTTCGAAATAATTATTCCATTTAAAAGATTTAGTAGTAGATTTGTGTTTCATTTATTAAAAATAAAAGTAATGAGTAACGGTACTGTAAAGTTTTTCAACAATACTAAAGGTTTTGGTTTCATCACTCCTGATGAAGGTAACAAAGATGTATTTGTACACCAGAGTGGTTTAGTTGATTCTATCAACGAAGGTGATAAAGTAAGCTATGACGTAGAAGAGAGTCCAAAAGGCTTGAACGCAGTGAATGTAAAAGTAATCTAAGCATCACTTTTGCATTGTAATATGGTTTAAGCCCGTCATAACTGATGGGCTTTTTTGTTTTCCAATCCACATCATTTTAGCAGACACCAAATTTTCACCTTTCCTTTTTTAGCAATCCTGCTGTTCCCATTGCACCAACTCAGTTAAAATAGAGTCTTCATCGCGCGATAAAATGAATAAGATTTTTTTCATCGATAAATAGTAATAGATTCTAATCAAATCCAATACCGAATAATTGATTACACAGACTTGCACCATATGCCCCACAGCTTTTTCTAAAGCAGGGAGCAAAAAAACAAACAGCACACCCCAATGCATTTCCAACTCACGGAACTAAAACCGCATGTTGAACCTCACCTAGATAATAAAGAAAAACTAAACTCCTTTGCTAGCAACTACTATTGATGCCTCCTTCCCTAAAAAAGGTGATACCCGCCTTTGTTATATGTCCTAACTTAAAGAGGAATAATTTTTTTCGTATTTAGTCAAGTATTAACCTGTTATACCTTCTGAGTTCCTTTTTTTTAGTAATTTGTTACACGATTAAAATCAGGATTCCTATGATACTCCGACTCTATCTGACTTTTATTAGTGTTTGCTTTCTACTGGTACCTATACATACCTCCGCCCAAATTAGATTTGAACCCTTGCAAACCGATATTGGACTTAGCCTTGTCAATGATGTGTATAGAGATCATGAAGACTTTTTATGGATTGGGAATGGTGTTGTTGGCTTAATGAAAAACAACAGTTATAACACCATTCGGTATTTACATGATGAAGGTGACTCCGCATCCATAAGCGATGATAGAATTAATGCGATTGATCAGGACTCGGCAAAAAATATTTGGATTGGCACACACCATGGATTAAATCGTTATGTACCGGCCTCAGATAACTTCGTGAATTATTATCATACGCCAAATGATCCGACGAGCCTTAGTGATAACTATGTGAATAACATTTTTACGACTCGATCGGGCACCGTATGGGTATCAACAGCCAATGGCTTATGTAAATACCTGCCGGAAAAGGATCAATTTCAAAGATATGCTATAGACGATTCAATAGATGCCAATGATTTCTGTGATATGGAGGAGGATCGAGATGGTGAGTTATGGCTGGTGACGACGAACAACGGCATCTACCATTTTAACCCCCAAACGGCTCTGTTTACACATTTCACCGACAACCAAACCGATAAAAACCATACCCAAACAAAAACCTTACTAATTGATTCCAATAATAACTATTGGATTGGCACACGCGACTTTGGTTTAGCTAGTTTTAACCCCGCAAATGGAACTTTTTCTTACTTCCCCCTTGGTGAAGATGGTAAGGGTATAAATAGTACAACTGTGACAGATATTTGTGAGTGGGGTAAGGATCACATACTGCTTGGCACCGACCAGGGCGGTATCAACATGCTGAATAAAAAATCGGGTATAATCACCTATATCACCACCCAAAGCACAGCCTTCGGCCGACTCACATCCGATGGTATTTATTGCTTCCACCAGGATCCGGAAGGCATCATTTGGGTAGGTACTTCACGTGGCGGAATCTGCTATTTCAATCCAAAAGGTGATCGGTTCAGGTCCTTCGCACGAAAAGAGCCGTTCCCTAATATCCCAAATGCCGAATATACAGTCCCTTCCTTTAACATCACCGGCTGTTTTTTTGAAGATTCAAAGGGTATTATTTGGATTGGCACGGATGGTGGCGGATTAAATGAGTACGATCCGTCTACACAGAAATTTAAAGTATATATCCATAATTCAGATGATCCCTTTTCCATCAGTTCTGATGTAGTAAGAAGTATTAGTGAGGATTCAAAAGGTAACTTATATATCGCTACCTGGGATGGTGGTATTAATCTCTATAACCGGAAAACCAATCGTTTCACTCAGGTCGAATTTAAAAGACAAGAGAACACTGAGCATCATGACAAAAACTACTGGTGTTTATTCCATGATTCAAAAAACAGGATTTGGATTTCGTCACCAATTGGGTACATCAGTATTTATGATGAAAACCGGGTACTATTGCACCAATTCAACTTCACCCCCAATGTAGACCTGCGGTATGAACCGCTTTTTATGGAGGATCAGCAAGGACGAATATATTTTAATACACTAGCAGCCTGTCGGACTTAGCTGGAAAGCCTAATTTAATTAGCTTTAGGCCATGAAACGCTTTATTAGTGCAGATAGAGAACAGACAATGTTAATGCCATATGACTTAGGAGACTGGTTACCAGAAAGCCATTTGGCACGATTTGTAGTTGAAATAGTAGACAAGCTTAATTTTAATGATATTTATAGCCAGTATAAAGGTGTTGGTTCTACACCATACGATCCTAAAATGCTTTTGTCACTGATTTTTTATGGCTATTCTACTGGCATTTTCAGTTCTCGAAAAATAGAAAACGCCACCTATGATTCAGTTGCCTTTCTTTTTATAGCAGGGAATCATCATCCTGATCATGATACGATATCAACTTTTCGGAAGCGTTTTCTTACTGAAATCAAGGGCTGGTTTAAAGAAATATTGCTCATAGGCAAGGAATTGGGAGTTGTAAAAATGGGGAACATCCACATTGACGGCACCAAGGTTCAGGCGAATGCATCCAAGCATAAGGCCATGAGTTATGAGTACATGAAAAAGCTTGAAAAGCAACTTGAAGAAGAAATTTCGAAGCTATTAGATATTGCTGACAAACAAGATGAACAAGATAGAAAGGTTGAGCTCGATATTCCTGAGGAGATCCAGCGCAGAAAAGACCGTATTCAAAAAATTAAAGAAGCCCAGGAGGTTGTAAAAATGCGCGCTGAAGAACGCTACCAAAAAGAAAAGGAGGAATATGACCGGAAAATGCAAAAACGGGAGGATCACGAGAAGCGAACCGGTAAGAAGCCTCGCGGCAGATCTCCTAAAGCGCCCAATGATAAGCCTAATGAGAAAGACCAGTATAATTTTACCGATCCACAATCACGCATCATGAAGACCCAAGGTGGTTTTAACCAGTGTTATAATGGGCAAGCTGCCGTTAATGAAGATATGCTAATTGTAGGTGCCTATTGCAATAATCATGTCAATGATAAGCAGGAATATATTCCGACTATTGATTCAGTGCCACAAAGACTTGGAAAAATAACAAATGCTGTTGCCGACACTGGCTATTTCAGCGAAACTAATATTGAGCAATGCGAAAAAAGAAATATAAAACCGATAATTTCTACCGCACGTGAAAAACACAATAGTTATCTGGAAGAAGTGTTAAGCACTGAATGTGAAAAAGAAAAAGCCAGCAGCCCGGTAGAGAAAATGAATCAAATATTAAAAAGTAAAGAAGGGAGACAGCTTTATAAAAAACGGAAACAAACAGTTGAACCGGTATTTGGCATCATAAAGGAAGTTTTAGGGTTCAGGCGTTTTTCCCTGAGAGGGGAATTTGAAACGGATTGTGAATGGTCGTTAGTATGTATTGGATACAATCTTAAAAGAATGTTCAAACTTGCAATGCAATAATATGTAAAACGATATGGCTAAATGACAAAAAAGTGGAAATAATGATGGGGTTTTAACCTAAACCAAAAATTATTCGCCAATAATCAAAAACTGGCCATCCTAAAATAGCCAGTCGAAGATAATGCTGGAATTGATGATTTCTTAAAGTCCGACAGGCTGCTAGATGGAGTCTATCAATATCTGGAAAACGAAAAAAAAGAGAAAAAAATAATCAATATCCCGGATGTTTCTAGCATGAATGTGGAAAATCCAGACTCAATATGGATTGGGACACAACAAAAAGGTTTGTATTTATGTAATCACGCCGGACAAATCCTCAAGCATTACACCTCCAAAGATGGCCTGTCAGACAATTACATTTGTGCCATTGTTTCAGGAAAAGAACATGAATGGTGGATTTCCACCAACAACGGATTAAACCAGCTTAATACCGTCACCCAACAAATTACGAACTACTCCATCCAGGATGGACTGCCGGATAACCAATTCTTCATCCAGTCTTTTTTAAAGACCAAAAACCAACAGATCTATCTGGGTACCTCCAATGGCTTTACCACATTTAATCCTGATCAGTTGAAGATCAATACAACACCTCCCAAAACATATCTTACTGATTTTTACATAAACAATAAAAGAGTCGATTTCAGAACTGCCAAATCCCCCATCAGCAACCCCATTCAACTAGTTGACCACGTTGAATTAAAACCTAAGCAGCGCATCATCGCTATCGATTTTCTGGCCATCAATTATACGTCTCCTTATAAGAACAAATACAAGTACATTTTAGAGGGATATGAAGAGGAATGGCAAGAAACAAATTCCATTGTGCGGACTGCCAATTACACCAACCTGGATCCGGGTGACTATGTTTTTAAAGTAATGGCCTCTAATAACGATGGTATCTGGAACGAAACACCTGTTACCCTAAGCATCACTATCCTACCACCCTTCTGGCAAAAAACGTGGTTTCTCATCATTATGTTTGTCTTGATGATTGCTGCAGTGTTTCTGTTCATTCGTTTACGTGAACGAAAACTGATCAAAGCAAAAGCCCTCCTTCAACAAAAGGTAAATCAACGCACCCTGGTCATAGAAGAACAAAAAGAAGAACTGATGACTCAACGTGATGATCTGGCCCGTCATCAAAACCGCCTGGAGCAAGAGGTGATTAACCGAACCCACGACCTGCAGCTTGCCAAAGAAAAAGCGGAAAAATCAGATCAGCTAAAATCTTTCTTTTTGGCCAATATGTCGCATGAAATCAGAACCCCCATGAATGCCATCGTGGGCTTTTCAGGCTTATTGAATGAGCCTGATTTAACGGATCAGCAGCGCAAAGAGTACCGTGCCATGATCGCGAACAACGCCGATAGCCTTCTTTACCTCATCGAAGATATCCTGGACTTTTCCATGATCGAGGCCGATCAGATGAAAATCAGCATCAACAAATTCTCACTCAATGAATTAATTGATAACATTTATTCATCCTTTTCGTTGCGCAACACAAGAGCATCCATCGAACTTCGCGAAAATAACCAGGTGAAAGGCATGCGGTATATTATCCATTCCGATGAATTTCGCATCCGGCAAATCATATCCAACCTCATGAATAATGCCCTTAAATTCACTGACAGTGGCTATGTTGAACTAGGAGTAAAAACAGATGCATCTCATTTATTGATATCTGTTACCGACACCGGCCATGGCATCTCTAAAGTAGAACAGGAAATCATATTCAACCAATTTGTAAAACTCGAAAATGACCAGTTCATGGCCAAACGAGGCATCGGATTGGGGCTAGCCATCTCCAAACGATTAACCCACCTGCTCAATGGCGAGCTAACGGTATCTTCAATGAAAGATGAAGGATCAACATTTACCTTATCCTTACCCCTCACTATTGCCTCTACAGAACATTCATTTCTTCGCGAAATACCTGAGATACCACACAGAAGCCATTGGCAAGATAAAACCATTCTCATCATTGAAGATGAAAATGATAACTACAAGTTTTTATACGAACTCTTAAAACGTACTTCTGTGAACACCTATTGGGCCGAAAACGGATATGATGCACTGGACTTATACCAGAAAGGTCAGCAGTTCGACTTGGTTTTACTGGATATTAAGATGCCTTATATGGATGGCTTCTCTACTTTTGACAATATAAAAAAAATAGCTCCATCGCAAGTTATTATTGCACAAACGGCTTATGCGCGGGCTGAAGATGAACAAAAAATAAGAGAGCGCGGCTTTGACGATTATATTGCTAAACCAATTAATCCTAAAAATCTCATTCAAATGATTACAAAATACCTGGGACAATAAGCCTATATACCATTACTCCCTAATAAAAAGAAAAGTCAAGGGGTTCTTCTTTTTATTAGGGAGTTGACTATTAGGGCTGAAAAGCCTTCATCCGCGCTACAGTCTCCTGTAAGTCACGCTCTGTTTCCAGTGCCATCTCAATTGTGTCGTAATAAAGGCTCAGCTCCATGAGGTACTCCAACACCGAGATCTCACCACTCTCCAAGGCCGTTAGCAACAAATCACTGTTATTT
>CALNXQ010000003.1:0-1141258 GCA_942490535.1 uncultured Marinilabiliaceae bacterium | reverse complement strand
GGAGAGTGCTATTGATAATAATAGCGCGACAGTGTAAAGGGAATTTATTATTCCCTTTTTTGATAAATTAAGTTTGTTCATCATTTATAGGTATTTGGGTTTATTGCATATAAAAATAGATAAATTATGGAGTATTTAATCGTTGAGACTATTAAATTTTGTTAATAAGAAATGAAGGTCTGTTCTTTTGTTGATGTCTTTGGCTGCGTTGCAAAGGTTTCGGTCCTGCTTAAAAGGATGGGGATTTTTTTTAATTTAGTGGGCGCAAGGAAAGGCGTGTCACGTGGAGTGATTTTAATGATTTAAGGGATGAGACAACAAAACTATAAACCATTGGATTCGGTATTGATTAAGCCGGCCGGTCCGGATTGCAATTTGGGATGTACCTATTGCTTTTATTTGGAGAAGGCGGAGTTATTTAAAGAACAACAGGTGCACCGGATGAGTGATGAGGTGCTGGAAGAATTGATCCGGCAGGTGATGAGTCAATCGGGACCGCAAGTGTCGTTGGGTTGGCAGGGCGGCGAACCAACCTTAATGGGCCTGGATTTTTATAAGAAAGCCGTAGCTTTCGAACAGAAATATGGCAAAGGAAAAAGCGTTGGTAATGGGCTTCAAACAAATGGTTTAAATATCAATCAGGAGTGGGCCGAGTTTCTCAAACAATACGATTTTCTGGTGGGATTATCCCTGGATGGGCCCAAACATGTGCATGATCATTATCGCCTAACAAAAAACGGACAACCTTCCTGGGACATTGTCATGAAGAGCCTGGAGACGCTTCTGAATGCGGGTGTCGCAGTAAATGCCATGTGTTGCATTACCGATTATTCGGCCGGCCATGTGGAGGAGATCTACGAATTTTATAAAAGTGTGGGCTTGACCTGGATGCAATTCATCCCGGTGGTGGAAAGTGATAAGGAGAATCCCCGCCAGGCAGCTGACTTTTCACTAACCGACGAAAAATATGCCAATTTCCTGATGGATCTGTTTGATTTATGGATCAACGATTTTAAAAATGGGGAACCAACCACCAATATCCGCAATTTTGAATCCATCTTTCATACCTATGTAGGAATCCAGGCACCGGAATGCACTTTACGAAAAGAATGTGGTATTTATACAACCATTGAGCATACGGGGGATGTGTACAGTTGCGATTTCTTTGTGGAGCCCAAATGGAAGTTGGGAAACATTATGCAGGGGCGTTTAATTGACATGCTAAACAGCAAGAAACAAGCTCAATTTGGAGCCATGAAAGCCCAATTGCCACGAAAATGTAAAATGTGTACCTGGTATAAAAACTGTTTTGGGGGTTGCACCAAAGATCGGATCAAAGATATTCGCGACAGCGGTATGCCGCGCTTTTGCCAGGCTACCATTGACTTTCTGGAATATGCTGATCCCGTTTATAAGCAGTTAGCCAAGCAGTGGCATGAGAAACAGCAGGATTATCAAAAGGGATCCACACCTGGTGATACCTATAATGCCTTTCACGATTTTTAAGCCATTTAAAAGTTAAGGGATGACTGCTGTAAAGAGAGCTTTTAAAACTAAATAGCATAACGAATTTTTTCTGTTCCTCCAAGTCGTTTTGTTGTGGCTGTTGTTGTGGCTGTGTGTCCCTAGAAATGTGAATAGTTAAATGTGATGATCTTGCAGCAGATGATTTTATTTGCCGGGTGTTTTTAATTCATCCGGCAAATTTGTAATTTCGGGATGGTAAAATTGTAACCATCTTGTAATTCGCACCAATGGTAGAACAGATTGAACTTACATTGCCTGATTTAGGAAGGGGCTATCATTTAATAACGAATCTGGTAGCCAATGCTTTTTCGGAATGGCCTGAGAAAGGCTTGCTTCATGTTTTTATCAAGCATACATCTGCCGCTATTACCCTCAATGAGAATGCCGATTCCACGGTGAGAGAGGACTTTGAAACCATCTTTAATAAATTAATTCCGGAGGATGATCCTGATTACAAGCATACTTTGGAAGGAAAGGATGATGTGCCTGCCCACGCTAAAGCTTCTTTGATTGGATCTTCGGTGACCATTCCCATTTCAAACGGGCAATTAAATATGGGTACCTGGCAGGGTATTTATTTATGTGAATTTCGACGATTTGGCGGTCCGCGTCGATTGGTGCTTACGATCTATTATTAAGAATTGGTTCAAATTGTAACCGTTGATAAATGTCATGAATTAAGGCAAATGATATTTGTTATTTAGCGATTCGAAAAAAGTAAGTAATAATTTAAAACTGACCCTGCGGTATGCAAAAGTTGTTGTTATTAGGAGCAGAGGCAATTGCGCAAGGCGCAATTGACGGGGGGATGTCGGGGATTTATGCGTATCCCGGAACGCCATCAACCGAAATTACGGAATTTGTACAAGGATCAAAAGATGCAAAGTCCAGAAAAATTCATAGCCAATGGTCGGCCAATGAGAAAACAGCCATGGAAACGGCATTGGGTATGTCGTATGCTGGCAAGCGTGCCATGGTATGTATGAAGCACGTGGGATTGAATGTGGCAGCGGATGCCTTTGTGAATTCATCCATTACGGGTGTAAATGGTGGTTTGGTAGTCACTGTGGCCGATGATCCATCCATGCACTCGTCTCAGAACGAGCAGGATTCTCGTTTCTATGGCCAGTTTGCCATGATGCCTATTTTAGAGCCATCGAATCAACAAGAGGCTTACGATATGGCGTATTTTGGTTTCCGTTTGAGTGAAACATTGAAAGTGCCTGTATTGCTGCGTATCACCACGCGTATAGCCCACTCCCGTTCTGGTGTAGAGCGCAAAGAATTGATCGATGAGAACACATTGGTATTGCCCGATGATATGCGTCAATTCGTGTTGTTGCCATCCATTGCCCGTGCCCGCTATAAAAACCTGTTGAAAGATCAGGAAGTATTTGTACAATCAAGTGAAGAATCTCCCTACAATCATTTTGTAGAAGGTCCTAACAAGAAATTAGGTATTGTGGCTTGTGGTATCGCCTATAATTACCTGATGGAGCATTATCCGCAAGGATGTGAATATTCCGTGTTAAAAATCAGCCAATATCCGATTCCGCGTAAGCAGATGATGGAATTGGAAGCCATGAGCGACGAGTTACTTGTACTGGAGGATGGGTATCCATTGGTAGAAGAAAGCCTGGCGGGTTATTTCCGCAAAGGAAAACCGGTTCACGGTCGTTTGGATGGCTGGTTGCCACGTGATGGTGAATTGAATCCTGACTGGGTAGGAAAAGCGTTGAATAAAGAGGTGTCCATCGAAAATAATATTCCTTCGGTAGTGGCTAATCGTCCACCATCCTTGTGTATGGGATGTGGTCACCGCGATGCTTATGCAGCCATGAATGAAGCGTTGGAAGTCCACGGTGACGGTCACGTATTCTCTGATATCGGTTGTTATACTCTAGGGGCTTTGCCACCATTCGAATCCGTTAACTCATGTGTGGATATGGGGGCTTCCATCACCATGGCCAAAGGTGCTTCTGATGCTGGTTTGCGTCCGGCAGTGGCGGTGATTGGCGATTCTACCTTTACACACTCAGGTATGACTGGTTTGTTGGATGCGGTGAATGAAAAAACACCGATGACCATTATCATCAGTGATAATGAAACGACAGCGATGACCGGTGGACAAACTTCGGCTGCCCATTTGAAGATCGAAGATATCTGTAAAGGTATTGGCGTTGATCCGGCACACATTCGTGTGATTGAGCCGCACCGTAAAAATCACGATGCCATGGTAGCCATGATGAAAGAAGAGTTTGCCTATGAAGGTGTTTCTGTCATCATTCCACGCCGCGAATGTATTCAGACATTGATGCGTAAGAAACGTTCGGCAGCTAAAACCAAAGCATAGTAACCAGGTAATAATGAACCATTGCCCGCCAGTGGTTTAAAAAAGTAAAAGAAATGAAAAAAGATATCATTATATCCGGGGTTGGGGGTCAGGGAATCTTATCCATTTCAGCTGTTATTGGGATGGCTGCTTTGGACAACAACCTCTATATGAAACAAGCTGAGACGCATGGTATGAGCCAGCGTGGCGGTGATGTTCAGTCCAACTTACGGGTTTCATCCGACCCGATTTATTCGGATTTGATTGCCAAGAAAACCGCTGATATTATTTTATCAGTGGAGCCCATGGAGGCTTTGCGGTATTTGCCTTTGTTGAGTGACCAGGGATGGATTGTTACCAATACCACCCCCTTCAAGAATATTCCGGATTATCCATCGGATGAGGCTGTTTTGGCAGAGTTGAAATCGCATAAAAAATTGGTATTGGTAGATGCCGATGCCATTGCCAAAGATTGTGGATCGGGCCGTGCCAGTAACATCGTGATGTTAGGTGCCGCTTCGCCATTCCTGGATATGCCGTTTGAAGTGTTGGAAGAAGGTATTCGCAAGATCTTCGGCCGTAAAGGTGACGAGGTGGTGGATATGAACCTGAAAGCACTGCGCGCCGGTAAGGATGTAGCTGATAAAGTAGTTGCAGAAGCACAATAGAACCTTTAGTATACGTATTATAAAGCCGGTTTGATTTGTTTTCAAACCGGCTTTTCTTTTGGGGTATAATATGACCGTGTTTTGTGGGTGATTGGATCTTTAAGATGGAAAGGGGTCACGGTACATCCGGCAGATTATTTTTTTTAGGAGATAATTGTCCTTTAATAGGAGAATCGCTTTGTGTTATTGCCCGAAGCGCAGGCGAAATCAATGATGTATCTGGATTTTTTGTGCGAAGGCCTTACTTTTTTTGAGGTCATTCTGGTTTAGGAAGAGGTGAAGCTGAAAATAAGTGAGAACTGTTCTGATTTCAACGAGGCTGGCCTAACAAAAAGGGTGGAAAACCTCACTTTTCATGAAGATAGCCTGGCTTGAAACGAGGTGTGCGCGTAAAAAAGCCAGGTAGTGGCCTGTAAGAGTGGGAATGTTCTCATTTTAGGGGAGGATGGGCTCGCTTTAAATGTGAAGCTTCTCGCTCGAAGTGAGGTGCTTTTCATTTCGGGGGAGGTGGACCTCAACTGAAGTGAGCTTTTCCTCATATAAAGCGAGTATAAGATTGTCGGAAACACGTATTTTCTCACTCCGAAGAAGCTTTCTTTATCTGCTTAGACTTATATCTGCCATCCATTGGGCTGCCAGGGAAGCAGTATCTGCAAACAACTCGTCTGTACCGGCATCCATCAAGATGTGATCGTCTAAAAGGCCAGTGTTCACACCAATGGTATACAGCTGGGCTGCTTTAGCGGACTCAATACCCAGCGGAGCATTCTCCACCACCAGGCATTCCTCCTTTTGAGCACCCGACTTTTCCCAGGCCATCAGATAGGGTTCCGGATCTGGCTTGCCTTTTTTAACATCAGCCCCCGATACAATCTGGTGCGCTTCAATGCCAAAATCACGACTGAGCTTTTCAATGAGAGTGGGTTGACGTGAGCCGGTCACCACAAAAGTGGCAATTCCTTTTGTGCGCAAAAATGGAAGAAGAGCCGGCATCATGGACATCATCTTTGCTTGCGGGGCCTGATTCATTAACCGGGTTTTGAAATCATATACGGTTTCTTGTTCCTCAATGGTGGCCGGTCGGTTCAGGTATTTCCGGAAGACATAATCAATAGTCGCATTCCCGGTCCGTCCTTCGTTGAGGTAGGCTTCGAAAGCGGGTAAGACAATATCATATTGCTTAAAGCTTTCGATCCAGGTCATCTCATGATTTTTCATTGAATCATACAAGACGCCATCCATATCAAAGAACACGGCTTTTATCTTTCCCCAGTTAATCATCAGTGTTTGTTTTTTGCTCTATGGTAATAACGGGTTGAACTCTTTCAGAGTTCTTGTTTTTGCGTTGTTGAAGCCACAGTTTTTACCTGTGGCTATTGTTGTTTAATCCCTTCAGGAGGCTTGTGCTGCACGTAAACCGCAAAGCGGTTCAGCAATATTAGCCACGGGTGGAATCCCATGGTATGGCACTTGGGAGGTTCAGTCCTGAAATGGATTGATGTATTTATTCATTATTTAATCTCTAATAATAGCAGAGCCTTACTTTTCGATGGCGATTAACTCGATTTCGAAAATAAGCACGGAAAAAGCCGGAATGACATCGCCCATCGCCCGCTCGCCATAAGCTAGTTCAGATGGAATGACCAATTCGTATTTGCCGCCTTCTTTCATGAGTTGAAGCCCTTCGGTCCAGCCCTTAATCACCCGGTTGAGGTTGAATGAAATGGGTTCCCCCCGCTTAATGGAACTATCAAATTCAGAGCCGTTGATTAAGCGTCCCTCATAATGCACTTTCACTTTGTCTGTCAGCGTAGGAGTGGCACCTGTACCTTCTGTGATCACGCGGTATTGAAGTCCGCTTTCAGTGGTGGTCACGCCTGCCTTTTTGCCATTTTCAGCCAGGAATTCAATACCCACACGTTTTTTCTCATAAGTGATGATGTCAGTGATTTGGGTCGGGGTGAGTTGCGGATTGTTTTTATTGGCTTCTTCAATTCCGGCCAATAGCATTTTTGCCTCAAAATTGGGTATTTCACCCACTTGTTGCGCAAACATAACACCATGGCTGTAGTTTAGACTGTCCTGATAAGTTTTCAGTTTAATGGGTTTCTCACTTATTTTTTTGGTTAATTGGCAGGAACTTGCCGCCAGAAGGGTTGCAAAGCCTGCAAATAAAAGAGTTGTCTTGAAATATGTGTTCATGGTTATAATTTTTATCTGCGGGCAAAGATATTGAAATTGAATTGGCATAAAAATGATTGCACAAAGGTCTTTGGGTTTGAACAGGTGAAAGTACACAGACGCCTCAAGCCTTGATATGCTAACAAAAGGGAAGATAACTTGTTGAATACCCTTCCGGGGGTTTCATTCATCGAAAGGTTTGGATATGAAGCTTTCAGGGTGGTTGAAAAAACTTAGAGTGGTGCATTCATTCAAATTAGTTAGCTGGGAAATCTCTGTGTAAGCCCAAAAAACATTTTCTTTGCACTATCAATATAAACAAACCACCATGATCATTCAAATCGAAACGGAATTGCGGGAGTTGTTGCCTCAACTCATGTTGGGAGGTTTTGTGGCCGAAGTCTCGGTGATGCCCTCTTCTGATGCGTTAATGTCTTTATTAACGGAGGAGATTAAGCGTTTAGAACCCGCGTTAACAGCCGAATCTATTCGGGAGATGTCAACGGTGAAAGCCAATAAGGATGCCTACCGGCGTTTGGGGAAAGATCCCAATCGCTACCGGCCTGCCGCCGAATCGTTATTGCGACGGGTAGCCAATGGAAAGGGATTGTATCACATTAATAATGTGGTGGACATCCTGAACCTCATTTCCGTGAAAACCGGTTTTTCCATTTGTGGCTATGACCTGGACACCATTGAAGGTGATATTACCATGGGTATCGGGGCTGTTAATGAACCCTATGAAGGGATTGGTCGTGGTGAACTGAATGTCGAACGCTTACCCATCTTCAGAGATCAAAAAGGCGGTTTTGGCACCCCCACCAGTGATTCGGTGCGTACCATGGTGACGGCGCAAACAAATCGTTACCTCATGATCATTCTTGGTTTCGAAGGAAAGGAATCCATTGAACAAGCTTTGAATGAAACCCGTCAGCTCCTGGAGCGATTTGCAGATGGACAAGAAGTGGAACGGTTTTTTAGTGAGTAATTAGATTCAGAATACCAAAAGCTGATGGCTAAGGACTAGGTACCAATAGCTATCAGGTAAAATAAATAAAATAAAATGATCGAAATATGTGCACTGGCTTCGGGCAGTAATGGAAATTGCTATTACATAGGCAATGGGGAAGAGGCTGTGTTGATTGATGCGGGTATTAGCCGCCGGCAGGTACTGAAACGCATGAAAGAGGTGAAGCTGGATATCCGTAAAGTGAAGGCGGTGTTTATTTCTCACGAACATGCAGACCATATTCGTGGATTGCGCGTGTTGTGTGACATGCATGAACTGCCGGGTTATCTGACCGAAACAACCATGAACAGAGCGCGCAAAGATACCCATCCGCAAAAGATCAAAATATTTGCAGCCGGTGATTCGGTTCAGGTGGGGAGCATAACCGTGCATTCGTTTGCCAAGCACCATGATGCCGTTGATCCCTGTAGTTTCCGTGTGGAGGTAAATGGACATCAGGTAGGCGTTATGACCGACATTGGGGTGGCTTGTGACAATGTAAAACATCATTTGAATGCCTGTCATGTGGCCTTTTTGGAAAGTAATTATGACGAAACCTTACTTCGGGAAGGCCCTTATCCTTACCACCTTAAGCAACGTGTGGCCTCCGAAAAGGGGCACCTCAGTAATGATCAGGCGGTGGAATTGGTGAAAAACCTAAAAGACTCCCCGCTGAAGACCATCTTTTTAGCACATATCTCCGCCGATAATAATCGCCCCGAGTTAGCCTTAAAGGCCTTTGATCAAGTGGCCGACCGTTTTGAAGTGCTGCCCACATCGCGGTATGCGCCGACGGAAGTCTTTAAAATGTAAAAAAAGGGAACTGTTCTCTTTTATTGCGATAAGAGAGTGGTTCCTTTTTAGGGATTATAGTTGATCAATTATTTGCTTCAGGCATTTTTCCCGATTAAATAACCAACGGCTATAAGCCAACGGCATAATTTTAAAGCCGGCCCGTGCCAATATTTTGTATCGCTCTGTATTAAAAGCATCCTCGAACTGACCTGGATAACCAATGAGGTCGATGCCTAGTATTTGGTTTTCTTTTCCGGCCACCAGGTCAATTTCTAAACCAGCTACCTCAAAGGCCTCCCAGGTTTTGACCCCTGTTTCCACCAAGGCTGTTTTTAATTCGTGCAAGAACAAATCTTTCGAGCTTGTTTCTTTTGCATCATGTTGCCCATTAACAGAAATACTTTCAATGTATTGGCGAACCAAGCTGCTCGGTTTTAATTGTGTTTCATGAAAGGAACACAGCACTTCCTGACGTGTTCGTGCTCGTGTAATACTCACATTAAAAACATCTGGTTTATTCAGATGATAGAAAGCCATGTTGTGCGAGGTATCATCCAAGGAGAGAGAAAGAAACATCACATCCCGCTCTTCCCCTTGGAATTCATAAGCTGTACCCGATAGAATCTTATGCCGGTCAATGACTTCAAGGGTGAGTTCCCGCTGGATTAGTTCCCGCAGGTATTCAACCTGGTTTCGGAAAGGAGATAAGATGCCAATACTGCGACACTCCGAAGTATTTAGCGTTTTTTCACTTTCGTAAACCTGTTTGATTTGATGGATAACATATTCGGCTTCTTGTTGATTGATCCCTTTTTCATCACGCGTACCTTGGCAGCGTATCAGATGGAGGCCATGATTGTAGGGAAGCTCCGGCTTTTCAGTCATTACCGAAATGGCATTTTGGTAAAAATGTGTATTACTAAAGCGGATAATAGCCGGAGTGCTCCGGTAGTGTTCATTTAAAAAGACTACTTGCTGCTGGTCCTGGATACGATCACTGACTAAATCAATGATGCTATTTTCCCGGTAATTGAATACCTCTTCTGACAAGTGATCGAGTTGATCTAAATGAAATTTTTCCTTTAAATGATTTTGAACTGATCGAGACAGAAAGGAGATGTGACGCAACTGTTTTGGATCGCCAGTTATAACCGCTTTTTTTGCCCGGTGAAATACTGGCAGACAGGCTGCGATATCACATTGGGTAGCTTCATCAATAATGGCCAGTTCAAACAGTTCTTTAGTCAATGGAAGTACCTTGTAGAGGTCTTTCATGTTGACCAGCCAAATGGGGAAGGTGCGCAATAGGATGGAATAATCAATTTTTTCAAAGTACTCATCCTGTTTAGCCCCGGTTCTGGCCCGAAGGGCTTTGTTGAGCAGGTTGAATTGCGACCGGTCATGGGTGAGCAATTGGGTTTGGTTATAATTGTATGATCGCTTCACCAATTGACGGACTTCATGGTTGAGCTGATCTTGTTTGGTCGTAATTTGCTCCATGAGTCGCCACAGGGGATCTGACTTCTCATGTTTTAATTTCAGGAAGTACTTTTTGATCCGATGGAGCAGTGAGCTGGAGTGGAAATGATCCACTAAATATTTACCGGTCTTCATTTCGTCGGATGTCTTTATTACAAACTCTTCTTGAAGCGCTTCGATTTCTTTTTCAAGAAGATGGATTCGGTGATTTGATTTTTTGATGTCCAAAGGCTTGATTGATGTGTCGATACCAATTCCGTGAACCATGTCATTTAGCCGTTGTTTCAAATCTTTCATGTACTGCCGTTTTCCCCCACGCACAATTAAACCGGGTAAATCTAGCTCCTCTTCTATCTTGTCGGCAATGACGTCAACAGCTTTATCGGTGCGTGATACGATTAAAACTGGTTTTCCTTTGGTCAATTGTTCAATGGCCATGGCGGCAATGGTGTATGACTTACCGGTACCCGGGGGGCCAATGATCAGGCTAAGATTCGAATTAATGGCACTTGTCAAAGCTGCTTTCTGCGCGCGGCTCAAAAGGGTTGGCAATCGTCCGGGCAACTTGAGATCATTGGTTTTTTTTCGTCCCGCAAGGAACAGATCAGCCAAGGGAGCTGATGGTGAAAAGGACTCAGATATCTCCTGGAGTTCATTGAGGATCCCTAAACTTTCGGCTGATTTTTTGAAAATACCAACGCCGCTGGCAGGTACAATTTTAAACTCATCTATTTGTTTAAGCTGACCGCGTGTGAGAAAGTGCTTGATCTTTTTCTCATCGTATAAATTTGGGTAGTCTATCAAGCATGTGGTGTCCAGATCTTCAAAGTGCTCATCCAGTCGATAGCCCAGGTCATTATAGTTAGTGATGTGACTAAACTGATCTACCATTACATTATTGAAATCATTGTCTGCCTTCGTGTCTTTAAATAGTGGGCGAAGCACCCTGGCATTGACTTGAATGGATGAATGGTCGGGCACAATATAGGGCAAGCCTTCTTTGAAGATAACTTCGGCCGGGAGTAGAAAAAGAGGCGCCGCTATTTTTCGCACTTCGGTATTGTCATTGGTTTTACCCAACATTAGAAAAGAGAAGTAATACAGTTGTTTCTCTTTTTCATACACTTTTAAGGTTTCATAAAGTGTTATGCCGTAATCTTCTTCTATTGGAATATAGGGGAGGTGTTGTGTCAGGAATTCTTCTTTGCCTTCAATCAACTGAAGATACTCCACCTCTTTGCTAAAGATATTAGTGACCGACAGACTTTTGTTGTCATTGCGGTAACATTCGCGGAAATATTGGATGATATTTTGAAAGTCCATGAATGGGGGCTGTTGTTAGGCGCATAAAAATAAGTGGAATCCCCTTACCAGCCAAATGAGAGGAGGCAGTGATACTCACAATTACTTTTTGTACCTCAGCTAATCGGAAGTTAATTAATTCTCCAAAAAAATATTAAACCGCAGAGAAGCAACCACTGCATTGTGGAGTGCCGGATTTACGCCGGGATTGACAATGTACTGAAGATTGGGCTGGATGGTGTAATGATCAAAGACGCTCAATTTATAGGTCAGCTCCCAAGTCATCTCATAGGCTTTGGTCGTCGGTTGAAACGTGCGATAATGATGACTGATGTGGGCATAGGCCAGGGCCAGTCCTATCGCATCGTTGTAGCGTTGAGGTAGCAGTCCGTTGAAATGGATGCCGGCCCCCAAATAGAAATCCACCTGATTAATGTGAGAAGGGGCCCAGCTGCCCTGCAGGAATAAGCCCAGATATTTATCAGGATGATTAAAACCACTCCAAAGCACGTAGTCGCTTATCAGGTAAATACCATAGTTTCCGCTCACCTGATGGGTGGAATCACGATAGTCGGTAAACGTATTGGTGTGGTAATAACTCCCCACCCGATAGCAGTGGGGCAAGCTGTTGACCTGAATGTGGTAATCGTATTCACCAACGAATAGAAATCCCTCTTCGCCGCTGATGTTTGGTTGAAGATTGTAGCGGTTGGATTTCGGGTCACCCGGATCGCCATCGTACACCCCTACTTTAATGGAGTGCCGGTTCAGTACTTCATATTGGGCTATGAAGGCCAGGGCGGCGGTGGGATAGATGGAAACGGGGATGTTCAGCGACATAGTGGGCACAATGCCAAAGGAGCTATTGATAAAGGTCCCCCCATATTCCGTGCCGGCCATCTCCGAATTAAGGTCGTGCTGGCCAAACAGAAAGCTGAAGCGCCCAACGGATTGTTTCAGGTAATATTCATAGAAACCGGTATAGTCCCCAGCTTCAATGTTGGATGTGACCTGAAGGTCACCGACGATTTCCTGCGAGGGAGAACGGCCATGGGCGTTGAGGCCGTGCATAAAGACTTCGCCGCCCTTCCATAAGCCCAGGTTTTCCAGATCAATGGACAAGCTGATCTCTTCCATGCCAATGTAGCTTTTGGCACGCATTAGCCCACCATTTAAGTTATGGATAAAATCACCGGTCACACTGGTTTCCAGATGGAGCCAATCCGACTTATTCTGTTCCTGTGCGCTTGCAGTTATGAATAGCACGAGGCGCAGTAGGGTGATAAATGTAATTCGCCGACAAACCATGGAATTTGAATAGCTAAGTTGCCATACAATTTACATCAATAGGCCAGGATACGAAAGGCGAAATACTAAAAAAAGATGGCAGGACAAGTCGTGATCAGGAGTGGCTATTTTCGACAGGCTTGTTTCATCCCTATTTATTGGGATTGGATGTTTTAAAAAAATAGCTACATTTGTCGCGCTGAAAAATGGTGAGTCAAAACCAACCTATTCGGGTTTTGACTTGAAAATGGGAATCCGGTTTAAGTCCGGAACTGTACCCGCAGCTGTAAGCTCTGGTAACTCCGTTGCAAAAGGTCACTGTTAAACGATTGGTTTAACGGGAAGGCGCAACCAGGAGGGAGCAAGTCAGAAAACCTGCCATGTCAGCAATACATAATATGAATCAAAACTTTCGGGTTTAAAAGTTTGATGTAACATGATACAGACATCCAATTACACATGTAATGGTGTGACGCCACTGTCGTTGCACACTTGTTTTTTCCAGGAAACATTTTTCGGGGACTTGCATTCTCATGATCACTACTGCCATATGGTGATTAAGAAGCATTGTTGATTCCGATGTACTGTTTGTATTCATTGTGTTAACCCATCTGATTTTCCCCATGAAGTTTTATCCGATTCACGTTGATCTGAAAGATAAACCCTGTTTGGTTGTTGGTGGTGGTCGTGTCGCCGAGCGAAAAATTAAAAAGTTGTGTTTGGCAGGTGCTGTCGTAACTGTTATTTCCAAAAATATCACACCAGCCATTGCGCAACTGCAACAAGAGATAAAGATCAGTATCCGGCATCGCTCCTATTATAGCGGTGATGTGGGAGGCTATTTTCTGGTCTTTGCTGCTACCAACAACCAAACGGTTAATCTTCAGGTATGCCGGGAGGCCGGGGCCAAAGGTATTCTGGTCAATAGTGTGGATGGGGTCGATCAGGGCTCTTTTATCCTGCCGGCGACTTGTCAGGTAGGTGCTTTGCAAGTAGGCATCACCACCAATGGTGAATCACCGGCTTTGTCAGCGCGTCTGCGGCGTTATTTTCAGGCTAAATTATTAGCGCTTACTCCTCAGATAGTGGCTGAAGTGGGGCAACTAAGAATGGAAATGGTCACAGCGGCAGATCCCCATCTTAAAGAAAGGGCAGCCCAAAAAATGAATCTGGCCATTGATCAGTTGATTGAAGCGCTGGAGAATCAGAAAGTAAATGTGAAAGATATTTAATAAGATATGAACCCTAGTCAAGGAAAAGTTTATCTCGTGGGTGCCGGTCCGGGCGATGCCGGATTAATTACCGTAAAAGCAGCGGAGTTGCTGAAGAAGGCGGAAGTGGTGTTGTATGATTACCTGGTAAATCCGGCGTTGTTGGACTATTGTGTGCCCACGTGCGAAAGGGTGTATGTGGGAAAGAAAAAAGACAAGCATACCTATCCGCAGGAAGAACTCAATGAGTTGCTGGTGAAGTTCGCTCAGGAAGGCAAAGCCATCGTTCGCTTAAAAGGAGGGGACCCTTTTGTCTTTGGACGGGGTGCGGAAGAGATCATGAAATTGATCGAGCATCACATCGACTACGAAGTGGTGCCCGGTATCACTTCAGGGGTAGCGGTACCTGCTTATATGGGCATTCCGGTCACCGCACGGCACGTGGCCTCATCGGTCACCTTCGTGACTGGTCACCCGGCGGCTTCCGGTAAGGAAGTAGTAAACTGGAAAGCCCTGGCGCAAGGTTCGGATACCATAGTTGTTTACATGGGTGTGAGCAATGCCGGAGCGATCGCGCAACAATTGGTCGACGGGGGGAAAACAGAAGATACACCAGTGGCTTTGATTCGCTGGGGGACCTATCCACAACAAGAGATGTTACGGGCCACCCTGAAAACACTGCCGGCAAAAATGTTGGAAGTGGATTTTCATCCACCGGCATTGATGGTTATCGGTGAGGTGGTCAGTTTTGCCGATCAACTGAAACCCATTCTGCAATCGGCCGAGTGCTCCGTTTTATAATGTTTAATACCTCACAGCTATAGTCTAAAGCTCTAAAATTATAATATGACAAAAAAAGGAATTTTACTTTGTGGCCATGGTACCCGTGTAAAGCGTGGTGAAGAAGCCTTCAAGCAGTTTGCTGTGGATTTTGCTCAACGCGTTCCTCAATACGAAGTAGAACCCGGTTTTTTGGAACTCTCAGAGCCCGATTTTGAGACCGGCGTAAAACGTTTGGTCGCCAAAGGTGTGACGGAAATCATCGCTTTGCCGGTCTTTTTATTCACGGGTGTACATATTCAAAAGGACATTCCTTGCATCCTATATCAATGCGAGGAAAAGTACGATGTGAGCATCAAACTGGCCAATTACATAGGCGATTGTGGCGATATGGTGGCCCTTTCCAATGAATTGATTCAAACGGCGGTGCCGGCAGAACTGAAAGAAGAGGTGGATAACACTTTGTTTTTTGGTTTAGGAGTGGGGGCTTCCAAGCCTGAAGCCAACGGTGATTTGGCACGTTTGACACGCATGGTGCAGGAATCCAACCGCTACGCCTTTGCTCTCAATGGCTATTGCAGCAAAATGACCTATCCATCGGTGACCGATGCTTTGAGCATTTGTGATCATTTGCCTTACAAAAACATTGTGGTGGTACCCTATGTCTTCTTTCCGGGGGTGTACATGGATAAGGCACTGGCTCTTTTCAGTGCCTTTGCTGAAGCGCATCCCGACCGAAAAGTATATGTGACGCCTTTACTCAGCGAAACGGCGCTCTTAAGTGACATCTTAATCAAACGGCTGAAAAGTGTGGAGACGGGCGAGGTCGATTTGATTTCTCAAATGGACAGAGCTGTCTTGGAAAATTATACTCCACACCACCATCATCACGATCACGATGATCACGCCTGTTGTGGTCATCACCATTAAGCCATGAGCGAGTTGTGTGTACCTAATCTTACATCTAATCTGTTAATTGTGTCAGGAAAAGTAATTGGAGTGGCCCTGGGGCCCGGTGATCCGGACCTCATTACATTAAAGGCCTTGAAAGCCTTACAGAGGGTGGATGTGGTGTTTTATCCCTCCACCGTCAACAGTAAGGGACAAACCAGCAGCATGTCCCATCGCGTTTTGAAGCATCTGGACATAGATCAAAATAAATTGATCCCCGTTGAGGTGTCCATGAGTTATGATCGTTCCACGGCAACACGGACCTATCAGCAACTGGCTGCTGATTGTATTGCCTATTGTCAGCAAGGAAAAGACGTAGCGGTAGTAAGTGAGGGAGATATTTCGTTTTACAGCACCTTTGCATATCTGTTGGATGATTTTCGTACAGCTGCCATTGAGTATGAGATGATACCGGGGGTGCCGGCATTTATCCTGAGTGGATCTTTGGGTAAGTTTCCCATCTGTACCCAAACGGATAAAGTACTGGTAGTACCCGAGGTCGCCGATGAAGCAACCCTCAACCGCTATGTGAATAGCAATGAAACGGTGGTGCTGATGAAGGTCTCCAAGATAAAAGAGTGGATTCCCTCCTTTCTAAATCAGGACAGGCTTTCTTTCTTTTATGGAGAGTACATGGGCACTGACCGGGAATTCATCACAGCCGATCTGAATGATTTGAAAGCACGCCGGATTCCCTATTTTTCAATAATTGTGATTAAAAAAAGTAAGTAGTCAACCATAAACCTGTAGATTCGATCGCGAATTTTCTTTGCGTCTCTGCGGCTTAGCGAGAATAATGAGTATGGGCAATATAACAGTAGTAGGCTTGGGACCGGGGAATCCCGATTTGTTTTTAAACCCCGCCGTAGAAGCCATTCGTCAGGCGGATGTCATCATCGGATACAAATACTATTTTCAGTTTATTCAGGGATACCTGCAGGAAGGGACGGATTGTATCGACACGGGCATGCGTCAGGAGGTAGAGCGTGCCCAAATAGCTTTTGAGAAGGCCGAGGCCGGATTAAAAGTGGCAGTGATCAGTTCGGGTGATGCCGGTATCTATGGCATGGCTTCGCTGATCATTGAGATGGCCGATAAACGTCAAACGGGCATCCCGGTACATGTGGTTCCGGGTATTTCCGCTTTTCAGGCCGCAGCAGCTAAATTGGGAGCACCCCTGAGTCATGATTTTGTAATTCTGTCGCTCTCTGATTTACTAACGCCCTGGAAACTGATCGAAAAACGCATGAAAGCGGCTGCTTATGGTGACTTTGTGACGGTTTTATACAATCCCCGCAGTAAGAAACGTTACTGGCAACTGTACCGTTTACAAGAGTTATTTCTCGAAGAACGCGCCGGGACCACACCAATAGCCGTGGTGCGTCAGGTAGAACGCGAAGAGGAGCAGATCACCTTAACGACCCTGGCTGATTTTGATCCGGAGATTGTGGACATGTTTTCCATCGTGGTCATCGGTAATTCCCAGAGTTATGTGGCCAATAACCGGTTTATCACCCCACGCGGGTATTACGCCAAATATGAGCCGGACGGTGCGCCGGGGCCACTGATTATGCAAGAGAGTTTCCGCACCATTGCCGATCAATTGCAGGACCTGGATATTCCAGTGGAAGAAAAATGGGTGATGCTTCATACCATTCATACCACGGCTGATTTCGAAATGAAAAAGCTGCTACGCGTCAAGAACGATGCCGTGGCACGCATGAATGCATATTTGCAGAACGGGGGTACCATCATTACCGATGTCACCATGGTTCAGAGTGGCATCCGCAAAAAAGCCTGTGAACGCTACGGAATCACAACAAAATGTTATTTGCACGATGAACGTACCGAGCAATTAGCGAAGGAGAAGAATATTACACGTACGCAGGCTGGTATTCGACTGGCGGTGGAAGAGCATCCCGAGGCACTCTATGTGTTCGGTAATGCCCCCACAGCTTTGATTGAATTAACCGAATTGATGCGTAAGAAAAAATTTCAACCGGCTGGGATTGTGGGAGCTCCCGTCGGATTTGTAAATGTGGAAGAATCCAAACACCGCCTGAAGACCTTTGCCAACCTGCCTTATATCAGTATAGAAGGGCGTAAAGGAGGATCCAACTTAGCTGCGACCATTGTGAATGCAGTTTTAAGCCGCGATGAAGCAGCATCCTTAAAGCCTGGACGCGATGTGTAAATTTCAGGTGATCGGTATCTCGGATCAAGCCGTTCCCGTTTTTACCGATGAGGTCAAGCAGTTGGTGGCCGGTGCCTGCCACTTTTCCGGTGGTGCGCGTCACCGGGAACTGGTTCATGATTTGCTGCCTGAAGATTATCACTGGACGGATGTGGAGGTGCCTTTATCTAAAACCTTTGACAAGTATCGGCAAATGAATGCACCCATTGTGGTTTTTGCATCAGGTGATCCCTTGTTTTTTGGTATTGGCAATACGCTCAAACGAGAATTTCCGGAAGCGGAGCTAAGCGTGTTTCCCACCTTCAATAGTGTGCAGATGTTGGCCCATCAGTGTCATTTACCCTATGGCAATATGGTGATGGCCACCTTAACGGGTCGGCCGTGGGTGAACCTGGATCAGGAACTGATCAAAGGCACGGGACTCATTGGGATCTTAACCGATAAGAAGAAAACGCCGGCAGCCATTGGAAAGCGTCTGCAGCAAGTGGGGCTGGAAAACTATACCGTTTATTTAGGTGAACGAATGGGGGGGGATCGGCAAAAAGTGAGCCGTTTGTCGGTTAAGGAATTATCTAGGGTGGATGCGATTGCACCCAATTGTCTGATTCTGGAGAAGACGAGCCACATACAACGTACCATGGGCATCCCGGAGGTTGATTTTCACTACCTGGAAGGACGCCCTAAGATGATTACCAAACGAAGTATCCGCTTGATGTCGGTGGCACTGTTGCAACTGGATACAGCCCGCGTTATGTGGGATGTGGGCTTTTGCACGGGTTCTGTATCCATTGAAGCCAAACAAACAGCGCCGCACATCGAGGTCTTTGCCATTGAAAAAAGGTCGGAGTCAGAAGCCTTGATGCGTCATAACCAGGCGAAGTTTCAAATCCCCGGTATTCAATTTACCATCGCTGATTTCTTTGAAACGGACTTTTCAGCCTGGCCGGATCCTGATCGCATCTTTATTGGCGGCCATGGCGGGCGCTTACCGGAAATGCTGTCCCGTTTGGTGAATCGCTTACAAGATGGGGGCTACATCGTCTTTAATGCGGTGAGTGAAGCAACAGCAGCGGCATTCGTTAATGCGGTAGAGGATTTACCCTTGATCGTTACCGATCAAATAACTTTGCAACAGGATGACCATAATCCGGTGATGATTTTTCAGGCGCAAAAGTGTACTAAGATTTAAGTAATAAGTGTCAAGACATAGAGATCTAGGGTAGTGAAGAATGTTGGAAATTTGAAATATAAATAATAGAACCGAGTGGAGAGAGGATTTAGTTTACGATTAAACTCTGCGTCTTAGCGTCTCTGCGGTTAATAAAGCATAGTATGGATAAAACAGCCATCATCATCAATAATATAAATGCTCTGTCCACAGCACATTTACTGAGGCAGGAGCTGGATGCTCCCGTTTATTCGGTAGCAGGCTATGCAGGAACGGAAAAAATAGAGTCGCTGGCTACTTTCCTGAAAGATGGATTCATTACGCATCAAACCATTGTGTTCATTGGCGCATTAGGTATCTGTGTGCGTGCCATTGCACCTTTCCTGGAGAGTAAACAAAGTGATCCGGCAGTGATTAATCTGGATATTCAGGGGCGGTTTATTCAACCGGTGGTCTCCGGGCATAAAGGAGGCGCCAATGCCATGGCGCAACGCATTGCCCGCATTACCGGCGGGACACCAATTGTTACGACGGCCAGTGATACATTGGATTTGTGGGCACTGGACATCATCGGTAAGTCTTATAACTGGACCAGTGAGTATGAGAATACTTCCGAAAATCAGTTGATCGCTCAATTTGTAAATGGAGCGCCAACGGCCTTGGTGTTGGAAACGAAAGATGCCGGAACTCTCTATCTGGAACGTACTTTACCGGCTCATGTGAAACTGTTTTATGGTTTCGATGAGGTGGATGAAAGTCAATTTGAGGTGATCATCGCGGTGACGCCTCACATGCAACACACGGTTACTCCAACACTTTTCTTCCGTCCCAAATGCCTGGTGCTGGGAACCGGCTCGCAAAAAGGCTTGAATGATGTGTATTATGTCAATGCCGTCACCGATATCCTCAAGCAGTTAAGATTGAGTCCCTGGTGTGTGAAGTCCATTCATTCGGTGGATGTGAAACAGGATGAACAGGCTTTTAGCAGTGCAGCCCTACTTTTTGGTGTTCCCTATATCACGCATACTCCGGCGGAATTAAACCGGGTGAGTGATCTGTTGGAAACTTCTGAAGCTGCCTTACAGGCCACCGGTGCACATAATGTATCGGAAGCTGCGGCACTGGTGGGGTCCGGTAATGATCAACTGGTCATCCCTAAAATTAAAGGAGTGGATGAGCAAGGTAAGCATTTTACCCTGGCCATTGCCATGGACCGGGCTCAGGAGTATAACGGTCAAATATACATTGTGGGAGCCGGACCGGGTGATCCCGAGCTGGTGTCGGTAAAAGGAAAACGTTTGCTGGAGGCCGCTGATTTGATTCTGTATGCAGGCAGTCTGGTACCCGAAGAGTTGACTCACTATGCCAAGGCGGGCTGTGTGGTGCGTAACTCAGCACAGATGGATCTGGAGGAACAGTTCCAAACCATGCGTGAAGCCTGGGAGAAAGGTCACCTGGTGGTGCGCTTGCACACAGGTGACCCTTGTATTTACGGCGCAATCCAGGAGCAGATGAACTTCTTCGATGCCAATGGTATGGCCTATGAGATTGTACCGGGCATCTCCTCCTTCCAGGCAGCCGCCGCGCGTTTGCAATCGCAGTTTACCATTCCCGAACGGATTCAAACCATCATCTTAACACGTGGTGAAGGGCGCACACCTATGCCACCCCGCGAACGTTTGTCTGAACTGGCGAAATTCCAAAGTACCATCTGCCTCTTCCTGAGTGTGACCCTCATCGAAGATATGCAGTCTCAACTGCTGGAAGGCTATCCGCCCGAGACACCCATTGCCGTTTGCTATAAACTCACCTGGAAGGAAGAGAAAATATGGCGGGGACAGTTGAAAGACCTGGTGACCATTGTGAAGGAGAATAAGTTAAGCCTTACAGTGATGATTGTGGTGGGTGAAGCCATTGGCAACAGAGAGAACAGATCTAAATTATACGATCCGAAGTTTACGCATTTATTCCGGGAAGGTAAAGCATGATCAATGCACCTAAAATATTACTATTTGGTGGAACAACGGAAGGTAAAGCCACAGCTAATTGGTTAAACGATATGGGCTTTACCTTCTACTATTCCACTAAAACTCCCTCAAAAGTGGTGGTGTCTGAAGGCTGTGAAAAGCTGGAGGGAGCCATGACTGCCGATGCAATCGCTCGTTTTTGTCAGGTCAAGGCCATTGAATGGATCGTTGACGCTGCTCATCCCTATGCAGCCGAATTACATTGGAACATTGCATCCGCTGCGCACACGGCAAGCATCCCAGTGGTCCGCGTGGAGCGTAGTTTCATGGAGCCGGTTGATGATCCCCTGGTGAAATATGTAGATTCATTGGCGGAGATGGTTGAGATAGTGGCGTGCCAAAGAGTGGATCGCATTTTATCCCTGATGGGTGTGAAAAGCGTTTCCTACTTGCACAATACATTGCGCCATGCGCACACCTGGTACCGTATTTTGGATCAGGCATCTTCCTGGAAACTGGCCCTGGAAAGTGGTGTATCAAGGGAACACATTATTGCCTCCATGGCCTTTGATAATCTGGAGGATGTCAAAGCACTGATTGAACAGCATCAGATACAAGTGCTACTCACCAAGGATAGCGGGTTCAATGGGCTCTTTGATCAGAAGATAGAGGTGGCCCGTCAGTTCAATCTACCATTGGTGGTGCTCAAACGGCCTCCCATGCCCGAATATGCACGCATTGTCAAGTGCCGGGCTGACTTGCGGGAGTTCATGCAGCAAGGTGTAGAGTTACCCAAGGCAGAGCTGGCCCATGGTTTTACCACCGGCACTTGTGCGACCATTTGTGCCAAAGCCGCTGCTACTTACTTATTGACCGGTACGTGTCCATTGAACGAAACCATCTTGTTGCCCGATGGAGAACCCTGTACCATGGCTATTCATACGCAGGGAATTGGCGGAGGGCAGGCCTTTGCGACGGTGATTAAAAACAGTGGCGATGATCCCGACCTGACGGATGGGTTGGTTATTGGTTGTCGCATATCCTATAATCCAATGGGCGAGATTCGCTTTGTGGAAGGCGATGGGGTAGGCACCGTGCGTCTGCCCGGATTGGGATTACCCATTGGCGGACCAGCTATTAATAAAGTACCCCGGGAAATGATTGCTGGTGAGTTGTCTCAATTGAGGGATGATTATGAATTGAATACGGGTTTTGACGTTTCTGTGTTTATTCCGCAAGGGAAGCGTTTAGCCGCCAGGACCTTTAATCCCCGGTTGGGAGTAGAAGGCGGCTTGTCAATTATCGGCAGCACTGGACGCATCAAGCCATTTTCAGCCGAAGCTTATGTGGCTACGATTCAGCGTCAGATTGGGGTGGTTATTGAGAATGCGGGGATGCACGTCATCCTGAATTCCGGGGGACGCAGTGAGAATTATCTGAAAGACCGCTTCAAAGGACTAAAGCCCTACGCATTTGTGCAATACGGTAATTACATTGGCGAAGCCTTGAAAGCAGCTGGTCAACCCGGCATCCGGAAAGTCACCATGGGTATTATGACCGGCAAAGCCGTGAAGCTCGCCGAGGGGCATCTGGACACGCACAGCCGCCATGTCGTGATGAATAAATCTTTTATCGCTCAAATGGCTCTGCATTGTGGGTATGAAGAAGACATCATTGAGCAAGTAAAAAATATCACCATGGCGCGGGAGCTGGAAACAATTCTTCCCTTTCGGGCGGACGAACCGTTTTATATAGCTCTAAAGACATCCTGTTACAAATCGGTGGAAGCGCTCATCACGGGGTTTGAACTGGAGATACGGTTGATTAATAATGAGGGGAAGATGATATGAGGCAATGATTAGTTCTGAATGATGAAAGGATGACAGATATGTTGAAGATATGGCGCAATCACCCCGAATGCAGATTTACGATATGAACTTGCGTCTTTATTCTGTAAACATGGAAAAGGTCAAGAACTAATTAGTTAAGAATCAATTTTGAAATAATAATCAATAACCACCGGTTTTAACCTGTGGTAAAACCTAAATAACAATGATAAAAAGATACCTCTACCTACTCTTACTGCTGTTGATTCCCATGGAAGGGTTCAGTATGCACATCATGGAAGGTTATTTACCGGTGAAATGGTCGATCATCTGGAGCGTCGTATTTTTACCTTTCTTTATTTGGGGGCTCCGGGGCGTGAAGCACCTCATTGCCCAGACACCAGAGAAACGCATGGTTTTGGCTATGGTAGTAGCCTTTGCTTTTGTCTTATCCTCCTTGAAACTGCCTTCGGTCACAGGGAGTAGTTCACACGCCACCGGTATGGGCTTCGGGACAGCTTTGGTTGGGCCGGCTTCCATGGGTATTGTGGGTACCATCGTTCTATTATTTCAGGTGTTTTTATTAGCACATGGCGGTTTAACCACGCTTGGTGCCAATGCCTTTGCCATGGCCCTGGTGGGGCCGGTGGTGACCTGGCTCTTATACCAAGGCCTGAAACGAAGCGGGGTTTCTTTCCGGTGGTCGCTGTTTAGCGCAGCCGTACTAGGTAATTTGGCTACGTACGTGGTGACATCTGTGCAATTGGCATTGGCCCATCCCGATGCCGTGAGTGGCATTGGCGGCGCCTTCAGTAAATTCATAGGTATATTTGGAATTACCCAGATGCCCGTGGCCATTGTGGAAGGTATCTTAACCGTGATGGTGATGAATGTGTTGGTTAGCAATGGTTTTGTGCATATCGATCAGCTCTTTTCGAAAAAGGGATTAGTTGGATTTAAATCAAAGGAGGTATACCATGATGTTCGTTAACTCAGTTAAAAAACAGAATTACCTGTTATTACTATTACTGCTGATTATTCCTGTGGTAGCCTTGTGGTTGGGAGGCGATTCAGAGTTTGGGGGTGCAGATGGGAAAGTGGTGGAGCTCATTGAAGCAGAGCAGACTGCTTACGTTCCCTGGTTTGAGAACATATGGGCGCCCCCGGGTAGTGAAACCGAAAGCTTGCTCTTTTCTTTGCAGGCTGCTTTGGGGGCAGGCGTGTTGTGTTACATCATTGGTTACATCAAAGGCAAAAAGGCCGCGATGGATACTGCTTCAAATGAGTAGTTATTAATTATTAATGATTCCCTCACCCTGAAGAGGTGACATAATGATAGCCCGGGGTAACACCCCGGGGTGAGAGATCAATCAAAGGGTTGGCGCAATCACACAGCTCGCAGTTGAGTAAATGATCTATGCGCCGAAACGCCGCAATGTATTATAAAGAGTGAATATTCAGAGAAATAATAATACACTATTAGCAAAGGACTCCAGAGCTGACCTATTGCAAGGTACTGCTGAAAAGCTCCTGTTGTTTGCTGTTTGGTTAACAATGGCCCTCATTCGTCCCCAATGGTGGGTGCAGGGGGCTCTTTTTATTGGCGGTTTGAGCTGGTTGAAATGGGGCTTTCCTCCCAGTTGTAATAAATGGCGGTTTGTGTTTATCGCGTCTTCTTTTGTACTTGCCGGTACTCTGGGGTTGATCATTGTCACAGCAAACGTACCCTTTGAGGCGTGGTACCGGTTTTCTTTTGGCGGCATCTGGTGGGGCATCACGGCTGACAGTGTTGGTTACGCAGCATTGATGGCCCTTCGGTCAATGAATGCGATGCTAGCGGTGCAGTTTTTGATCCGCAGCTGTTCAGCGGGCGAAGGACTGGCTATTGCGCGAAAGCTTAAAGTGCCCGATTTATTGCCGGAGTTGATGATCTTATCCTACCGCTATTTATTTGGGGTGCGGCAAACCACCAGCGAGGTGATGATGGCGCAACGACAGCGATTGGGATACTGTGGTTTTCGTACGTCTATGCGCTCCTTTGCCATGATGCTGACAGCGGTTTTCGTCAAGAGTTTGCGTTTTTCATTATTAAATTATCAGGCCATGACTGTGCGTGGCTATCAAGGAGTCATTCACCAGCCGGATCACTGGGAGGAGAGCTCTGCGATTAAACTGGGGTGTATTCTGGTGATAGGAAGTGGGGTGCTCGTGATTTCATTTTTATAGCACGTAGGAAAAGTGTTTAGAGCTAATTTTGTTCTCCACCATTAAGCGGTCACCGTTTTACTTTTTACTTTTGTCCTCTAACTTTTATTTTCAAACTTTTTCCTTGTCATGAATTTTGGCAGGCAATAAATATAGTCTACAGCGAATGTCATTGCTTCAACTTGATCAAATATCCTATACCTATCCCGGTGACACAGGCGCCGTTTGCAACCTCTCTTTGGTCATTGAAAAAGGATCAAAAGTGGTGTTGATGGGCCCCAACGGATCGGGCAAGTCCACTTTGTTTCTGATCCTGGCGGGTGTCTTGAAACCCCAATCGGGAAGGTATTTGCTCAATACGCGTGAAGTGCAATTTAAAAAGCAGGAACGGCGTTGGATGTGTCAAACCATTGGGTACGTTTTTCAGGATCCGGATGTACAGGTTGTAACAGCCTGTGTAAAGGATGATGTGGCTTTTGGCCTGCGTAACCTGGGACTACCGGAGCCAGAGGTGCAGGATAACGTGAATCAGTACCTCGAACTGACCGGTATTCCCCATTTGAAAGAAGCGGCCATTCACACCCTCAGTTACGGGCAGAAAAAACAAGTGGCTCTGGCCGGTGTTTTGGCCATGGATCCGGATATTATTCTCCTGGATGAGCCTTTTGCCTGGCTTGACTACCGGCAATCGCAGCGCTTGAAAAAACTATTGAATGAGTTGAGTGCGGCCGGAAAGACTGTAGTGGTGAGTACCCATGATTCTAATTTTGCCGCCCAGTGGGGAGAACAAGTTTTGGTGATGCAGAAAGGCCGTTTGGCTGTGGCCGGAGCCGTGCAAAACATCATGACTGATCATGTACTATTGGATCAGCTGGATTTGGAGCCACCTGTGGCTTATCTGAATGATGTGAATGAGTGTCTGCTGAGAGGCTAAAATGCAGTTGTTTTATTGGCAAGCTGTGTTGGCCTCCTCTCTTTGGGCAGTGACATCGTCAGACTTTTTAAACCACCGGTTTCCATCCGTGGATCAATATCCCCTGCCAGTCATAGGCGCAATGGTTGTGCCACACGATCACTCACCTGATGCTACCGCCCCGGTTAATCAGTGATCATACCTTGTAAAAAGGAATTATTGCCTTTGAAGAAGGTCTCTGATTGAGAGTTATTATTTTTACCAATCAGAAGGCATAAGAGCTGCCATACCGGAATTAATCCCTTAAATACAGAAAATGAAACTACTCAACAAGGAGAAGGTACTTTGGGAATCAAAAAACAAGCGTCTGTTACTGACCTCTCATCGACTGCGTGAGGTGCATAAAACAATTTTTGGCAGTCGGATTAAAAGTATGATGCTGGAGGAACTCACTTTTTGTGAACTCCATACGTCCAGACAAATTCATTTTTTAAAAAAAGGTCTTTTTTATTTTTTGAGTATAAATCTGGCTGTGTTTATGCTGAATCATTACTTGTTCAGCGCAAAGATTATTCAGCTTTTCTTTGGGGAAGTACAAATTGATTCGGGTTCTGCCGAATTGATCTTTTATTTTTCCGTGGCCGTACTTTTAAGTTACATCGGCCTGTTCGTATTCTCAGTTAAAAAAGTGTTTTCTTTTTATGCCAATGGTTTGTCTATCGACTTTCAACTTAGGTGGCTTGATTTTGAAGAGCGCGAGAGTTTTATTAGCATGATAGAGGATGCCAAAGACCAAAGGTGCCACTATTTATATGGACTTTCGAATAAAATGGACTAAGAATCGCCAACGTGAAAAAGGATTCATCTGGTTGTAGAGATCCCTTGAACAGTTGCAAATACTCTGTGCCTGGGTTTAACAGTCCATGCTTTAGCTCGGTAAAGCAATTCATTTTTGAAGTAATCGGTTTTTTTGAGGCAGAGGTAGGTACAGGTCTTGTTTTTTCAAGAGATCACTGAGTTAATTTGGTTCAAGTGACTAGATTGGTGTGGGGATTTGAAAAAACGATTGTAGATTGTGTAGGAAGCAGACCAATGTGAGATTGCTTTAATAAAAGCTTTGGTTGAATGTTGTTTTAGAAACACGGGACATTAAATATTATCAATTCCATGCATATGAAGTATCTATTGGTTGTTGTGGTGCTACTCATGACACCGGCGCTGTTTGCTCAGCAAAAGGAAAAGCTAAACGTCTTATTTATTATCTCCGACGATTTAACGGCTACGGCTGTATCTTCTTATGAAAACAAAGTATGCCTGACGCCTAATATTGATAAACTGGCAGAGGAAGGGGTTCGTTATTCGGCAGCCTATTGCCAGTACCCCGTATGTGGGCCGTCACGGGCTTCATTCATGAGTGGTTATTATCCCACGGCGACCACTACTTATGGGTATGTGAGTGGCCGGGAGAACATCGGACCTGATCGTAAAACCTGGTCGCAGTTGTTCAAAGACAATGGCTACTATACGGCCCGTGTCAGCAAGATATTTCACATGGGAGTCCCCATCGATATTGAAACCGGATCGGACGGGAGTGATGATGATGCCTCCTGGACCGAGCGCTTTAACAGTCAGGGGCCCGAGTGGAAGGCAGCCGGTGAAGGTGAGTTGGTGCAGAATAACCCCGATGGCACCTTGGGGGTAAAAGGGGGCAATGTAATGACCATTGTGAAAGCCGATGGCGATGACCTGGTGCATGCCGACGGAAAAACAGCGAAAAAAGCCTGTGAGCTGATCCGGCAGCACAAAGAATCCCCCTTCTTTTTGGCGGTGGGCTTTGTCCGGCCGCATGTGCCCTTTGTGGCGCCAAAGTCCTATTTTGATCCTTATCCCCATGCAGGCATTGTGTTGCCTGAAAAAGTGGAAGGTGATTGGGACGACATCCCCAGGAAAGGGATTAACTATGTGACCACGCTGAATGCCGAAATGAGTGAAGAACAGCAACAGAAAGCCATTGCGGCGTATTATGCGTCGGTGTCTTACATGGATGCCCAGGTGGGAAAAGTACTCCATACACTGAAAGAAGAGGGACTGGAAGACAATACCATCGTGGTCTTTACCTCCGATCATGGCTTTCATTTGGGGGAGCATGATTTTTGGATGAAAGTGAGTTTGAAGGAGGAGTCCGTGCGGGTGCCGCTCATCATTAAAGTACCGGGTAAACAACCCGCCGTATGTCATTCCTTTGCTGAATTAATCGACCTGTATCCCACGGTGGCGGAGCTAGCAGGTCTGGACTACTCCCCGCACTTGCAAGGTAAAAGCCTGGTGAAAACATTGGATAATCCTGAACATGAAGTACGGGATATGGCCTTTGCCATCACCCAGTGGGGCGGTACCTTCCTGTTACGAACCAAAAAATGGGCTTACATTCAATATGGGGAAGATGCCTCTCTGGGTATCGAGTTATTTGATATGGAAAAGGATCCTAAGCAATTCACCAATTTGGCCACGCAGCCTGACCATGCCGATGTGGTGAAGGATTTTCGTGAGAAATTAGCCAGGCGATTACAAGAAGTAAGGACCAATGATCTGGATATTAAGTATGCAGATGAGTAATTAGTGGTAGATATGGCAGGAAAAACCAAGGTGGTCCGCTTGAATTTGGATCAATCAGTTTAAAAGCACCAGGTGCCTTGGTTTTGTATAGACCTTTTAGTGGGTAGTGGGTTTGTAGGTAAAAGTCGGAGCCATGAGGGACAAGCACCGTCTGTAACTGGTATTCATATTAAACCACTTCGTGGTTGTCAAAGAATAATCCTGAAAGGATTGAACCTTAATAGCCACGGTTGAATTGAAAATCAGCGAAGCTAAACCCGCGGTATAAAAAACAAATACATCACCACCCGGAGTGGTTGAATAAACCAACCTTTAACTATGATTGAGCCTTGCTGTTTCATCCCTTTTGGATGGGTCTGCAGCAAGGAACCCGCAAAGCAATTCAACTCTATTGGCCATGGGTAACAATCCATGGTATTGGCAGTATGAATGCACAACCCTGAGATGGGTTGAGTTGTTTATGCAATATTCATGAGCTGATTATGACAGAGTCTTTGGAATATACTCATCAGGATTAATGACTGTGTTGAGGTTAATTGTGCCTACAAACACGATTACTTGCGATAAATTTCGCAGTTGACCTTGTCGGGTGGTGGAACTGAACCTGACGATTCACGCATTTTTAGCTGGTTTTTTTGGGGTGTTTATTCGCCAGTCGGGAAAGGAGTGTTGGTGACCGATGGATGATGGCGCCAAGCGATACTTCAGCAATGCTGAATGGTATTTAATGGGCGTCTGGCCATCTTTAGTGGAGACCAAAGGCGCGTTAACTGTCACCTCGTCAGCCGCGACGGCCACCTTGTCAGAGAGGAAGTGTGCCTGGCAATCCGTGATCTGCATTTAACGCCACTTGCTGTTCACTTTGGCATCTTCAGATTGCATTTAACGCTTCCGGGAGCTCACCAAGTCACCGGTGAAGAATGGTTAAGACGTCTGCCCGGTGGTATTGCTATCCTCAGGTAGCATCAAAGAAGAGTGGACGGACAGTTGAGAGAATCAAATGTCCGTTTTAGTATGAGGTGTGTTTACCCCAGCTTATTCAGTGGCTACCTTAATCACAATTTTTTGCACCAAGGAAGGGGCATCGACACTGATGCACGGGGCATGCAGATCATCCGGATACAGAATGCAAGCCAGACCGGATGAGAGGCGGATGCAGGAATAATCAGCCGTGTGCGGGAAGTATACATCATTCTCCTCGCTGTACTCCGCATCTTTCACCATGCGATGGGTGGGGGCTACCAGGATCTGTTCCGTCCCTTTGTGAATGTACTGGATGTCAATGTAGCGTTTGTGTCCCTCCATTTTCGCTTCTTCCAAAGGCTTGGTTTCATAAGTCTGGAAAATGGCAAAAACATCCCGTCCAATTAAATCTACTTCAATGTTTTTTCCGGGTTTTACTTGTTTGAAGACGGTATCTAAATCTTCATTTTGAAGAAACTCCAACGCTTTGCGGAAGCGGAGTATTTCACTTTGTTCCAGTAATGTGTCTAACGTTCCAAATAGAGCCATGGTATCAGTGTTTTTTGGTTTTGAGGATTTTTATGCAGGTGTTTGGTCAAATCTGTATGACAAATATAGGAAGATTTCAATTATTAAGATAGATGTATTGCGAATCAAGATTCAATAACCAAAACTCAAGCATCAAGATTCGTGATCAAACGAAGATGTAGGTACTTAGCAACTAGAGCTTGCAACTTGATACAGGGGCTTAGGGCATAGCGCTTACAACTTGTAACTTTCCAACTGGTGCTTTGTGCATACTGCTGGAACTTGCAACTTTTTGTGTGATTTCCTTAATGATACATATCAATGTTCTCCGCATTCAAAATATCGATGTTTTGAAATTCTTTCTTTTCGGGAATGGTATTGGCTGCCAGGTAGGCGTATAGTTTTTGAACCGCTTTTTCTCCTTGTTCCACCGGACGTTGGCCAATGAGGAATTTAATGCCACCGCGTTTCATGTATAACAGGTTTTTGGTAGTGACTTCGTAGCCCACCAATGTGATGTGATAGATTTGGTGTTTTTCCAGGTAACGGGCAATCACGTGGGTTTTAGCACTGGACACCAGTATGGCGCCAATGTTGGCGTTGTTTTTTAAGATGCGATCCATCTTTTCATTCACCGTATTACTGTCGCTCGAAGGGATTTCCACACTGATTCGCAAGCCTTCATTTCGGCCGGCATCCAGAAAATAACTCTGGAAACCTTGGTTGCGTTCGGTGAGATGCAGGGTGTTTTCGATGTCCTTGGTCAGGTTCACAATGAGGATATCCTTGTCCACGTCCAAACCAAAATCAATGAGGCTGGCCGCTACCCGCCCACTCTGGTAGGCATCTTCACCAATGAACGAAAGGCAATTGGTATGGTCAATATAGGTGTCGATAAAGACATAGGGAATGGATAATAGATCCAGCTGCTCGCACAGGGCGGCCGATTCTTTGCGGAGGATGGGTGCCAGAATGACCCCATCGGGCTGCTGGGCCAGCATCTCTTGTGCCATCCGGTTAAATTCGGCTTCGTTTTGCAACTCAAAATAGTAATAGTCCATTCCCACCCGGAAGGCTTCCAGCTGTTTAATAGCCTGGTTGATACCTTCGGGATGTTTGGACCAAAACACGTTTTCATCCTGGGCCTGCGGCAAGAGGGCAGCAAATTTAAATTGCTGTTTGGCGGTCAGCGCCCGTGCCACCAGGTTGGGCTGATAGTCCATCTCCTTGGCGATGCGGGTCACCAGTTCGCGGGTTTCGGCTTTCACCTCGCCCCGCTTGTGCAAGACCCGGTCTACGGTGCCAATGGACACGCCAGCCTTTTCAGCTATATCTTTAATTCGGACTCTTTTCATAACTCATTTAATGGGATGTCATCACCCCAGGCTTAAGCCTGGGGGTGATATGTACCCGGCGTAACGCCGACAAAAGTACTAAGCAATTCGGTTAAAACCCAAACACACCCGGTAACCACATGCTTATTTGTGGCAGGTAGGTCACCAACATCAGGCAAACAATCATGGCTACAAACATGGGGAGTAAAGGTTTGATTACTTTTTCGATTTTCACATTGGCCACACTACAGCCGATGAACAATACCGATCCCACCGGTGGTGTGCACAATCCTACACTCAGGTTCAAGACCATGATGATGCCAAAATGGATGGGATCAATGCCCATGCTGGTCACAATGGGTAAAAAGATGGGCGTAAAGATCAATACCGCTGGTGTCATGTCCATAAACACACCCACAAACAATAAAATCAGGTTAATGAGCAAGAGAATGATGATTGGATTATCGCTGATGCCCAACAAACCGGAGCTCACATTTTGCGGGATGTTCTCATAGGCCATGATCCACGATAGCCCGATGCAGGTAGCCACCAATAATAATACGATGGCAGTGGTCTTGACGGAATGAAGGATGATGTCCGGCAGGTCTTTAACGGTCATCTCGCGGTAGAGTAAGGCCAGTATCAGTGCATATAACACAGCGACTGCCGAAGCTTCAGTGGCCGTGAAGAAGCCGGCCACAATACCGCCAATCACAATGATCAGCAAAAGTAAGCTGGGCACTGCGTCCCACAGTATCTTCAAGCCGCGTTTCACCCCGGCCCCCCGATTTCGAAGTGTGTAGGCAATATAGGCTGCGGATCCCAGGATCAGCACTGACAGCGATATGGTAAAGTACAATTGAGAACTTCCTTTTATACTCTTTAAGGTCACAGCGGCAAGAAAAAGTGCGGCAGCACCGGTAAACACTTTTAGCAGGGCCAGGGCGACTGCCTTAAAGCCTTTGCTTTGGTAGATCATCATACTCATGGCCATCAGCATGATGGCAACACCTGTGAGGATGCCAGGAACGTAACCTGCCAAGAATAAAGCTGTGATGGAAGCACCACCACTGGCCAGCGAATAAACGATGAGGATGTTACTGGGCGGAATGGATAAGCCGGTAGTGGCTGAAGCGATGTTAACAGCTGCACTGAAATTGTCGTTATAGCCCTCTTTCTTCATTTCCGGTCCCATGATGGAGCCAATGGCCGAAGCTGAGGCGGCAGCCGATCCGGAGATGGCTCCAAACAACATGTTGGCAAATACATTTACAAATGCCAGTCCCGCCGGCCAGCGTCCCACCATGATGCGGGCCAGATTAATGAGCCGTACGGCGATTCCACCGCGGTTCATGATGTTTCCGGCCAATATGAAAAAGGGGATGGCCAACAGCGCAAAACTGTCCAGGCCGGTTGCCATGCGTTGCGCAAAGGTGGTCACAGCCGGCAGTGAATCAATGCTCACCAGCATGGTGAGGATACCCGATATCCCAATGCTGAACGCAATGGGCACCCCGCTCACCAGCAATAGTAGAAAGGAGACCACCAGTACAATAATTCCAAAATATTCCATTAGTTACTTCCTCCTTCTGGTTTGATGATAAAAACGATTGAATAATACAGAATCAGCAAGCCGCTGATGGGGAGCACAAGGTATACATAGCCCAGGGGCAACTGAAGAGCGGCTGAACTCACGTTGAATTGAAAGCGGGTAGCCACCAGCCAGGTGCCGCCTACCACCATCACGCTTAAAGCAAATAACGCGACGCAGCAATTGATAAAGATCAACAGACGTTTTTGGTGGGCGGCTGATGATTTTTGCAGCAACAGATCAATGGCCAGGTGTTGCTTTTGACCGGCCACATATGCGGCGCCCAATACACCCACCCAGATAAGTAAAAAGCCCGCCAGCTCATCGGTAAACGAACTGGGAGCGGAAAGAATGTAACGGCTGAGTACCTGCCAGAGGACATCCACCACCAGAAGACTCATCAGCACAATGAGTACCTTTTCTAATAGTTTATCAATTTTGTATTTTAGTTTCATTGGTAAGATCCTTAATGAGTAGATTGAATGCGTTGAATCAAGTCATACAATACGGGCTGATCCTGGTAGGCGTCCAGCATGGCTTGTACTTTTTCAGCAAAAGGTTCTTTGTTGGGATAGGTGATTTGAACTCCCGCTTCCTTTACTTTTTCCAGCGATTCCTGCTCCGAAGCGGCCCAAAGCTGACGTTGTTCGTTCACCGATTCGGTGGCAGCTGCTTGCAACCACTCTTTTTGCTGATCATCCAACTTGTTCCACACTACCGTGCTGATGATCAAAACATCGGGTACACGGGTGTGTTCGTTGATGGCATAATGTTTACAGACTTCGTAATGGTGAGAGGTGTAGAAGCTGGGTGGGTTGTTTTCGGCTCCATCGACCACCCCACTCTGAAGCGCGGTGTAGAGTTCACCCCAGGAAATAGGCGTAGGGGATCCGCCCATGGCACTGACCAGATTCATGGCTGTTTGGCTTTTCATCACCCGGATCTTCAGCCCTTTCAAGTCCTCCGGTTTTTCTATCGGCTGATTAAGGGTGTAAAAACTGCGGGCCCCGGCATCGTAAAAACACAGCCCACGAATGTTGAAGGGTTCGGTAGAGGTGAGTAATTCTTCACCGATGGCGCCATCCAGAACTTTAAAAGCATGTTCTTTGGATCGGAATACATACGGCAAGCCCAATACCTGGTAGTTATTTGTAAATCCTTCCATCACGGCGGCTGATACTTTGGTAATGGCCAGACTGCCTATTTGCAGTAATTCAACGCACTGCTGTTCCGATCCGAGCTGACCACTTGGGTATATTTCCAGGGTCATTTGCCCCTTGGATTTTTCGTTTAGCTTTTCACCCATGAAGACCATGGCTTTGTGAACCGGGTGCGATGGGTCCAGCCCGTGGGCCAGCTTGAGTACTTTGTGCTCGCTGCTTGGGCGGCAAGCTCCCAGCAGGAGGAGCAGGCTGCCTAACAATAAACATGAATTAAAGGATATTTTCATTTTACTATTTAATGGTCAATGGTGATTAGATGAATCAATCATTGATAATTAATAACTAATCATTTAATAGGCTCCGACGAATACCCAGTTCCAACCCGCGTATCTCGGCCAAGCCTTTCATGCGGCCATAGAGCGAGTAACCCGGGTTGTTATCCTGACCGATGTCACCCAGCATCTGGTTACCGTGATCGGGACGGACCGGAATGGAGAAATCCTTACGGCCTTCTTTTTTGCGGCGTTCTTCTTCTTCCACAATCGCTTTTAACACGGCATAGATATCCACATCGCCTTCGAACAGGTAATCCTCACGGAAGTTGTAGTCGGTATCGCGCTTTACATTGCGTAAGTGGGCGAAGTTAATGCGGGGCGCCAATTCTTTGGCCATTTCGGATAGATTATTGAAGTGACCCGCCCCAAATGATCCGGTGCAGAGGGTGATGCCGTTGGAAATGGAATCGATGGTTTGGGTGATGGTTAGCGCATCTTCCAGCGTACTCACCACACGTGGCAGGCCAAACAAGCCCCAGGGTGGATCATCCGGATGGATGGCCATGCGCACACCTGCTGTTTCAGCCACCGGAATAATGGCATTGAGGAAATCCAGTAAGTGTTTCTGAAGCGTTTTTTCATCAATGTGGTGATAGCTGTCCAGTACCTGCTGAAACTGTTCCAGCGAATAACTCTCCTCGGCTCCGGGTAATCCTTTGATGATGGTGTTGGTCAGCTTTTCAATCTGATCGGCATCCATTGCCTGGAAGTAGGCTTCCGCCTCTTTTCGCACCGTTTCAGGATAGTCTTTTTCAGCGCCCGGACGCTTTAAGATAAACAAGTCAAATGCCGCCAGTACCTTCTGTTCATAGATAAGGGCCAAAGACCCGTCGTCAAAGGCTTTGTTCAAATTGGTGCGCGACCAATCCAATACCGGCATGAAGTTGTAACAAATGGTTTCAATACCACATTGGCCCAGGTTATGAATGGTTTCCTGGTAGTTGGCGATGTAAACCTGCCATTGGCCGGTCTGTTTTTTGATGTCCTCGTGCACGGGCACGCTTTCCACCACCGACCAGGTTAATCCGGCTGCTTCAATGATGGCTTTGCGCTGGCGGATTTCATCCACCGGCCACACCTCGCCGTTGGGGATGTGATGAAGTGCCGTTACAATCCCTGTGGCACCCGTTTGTCTGATATCTTGAAGCGATATGCGGTCATTGGGACCGTACCATCGCCAGGTTTGTTCAACCATCTTTCTAATTATTAGTTGTTAATGATTAATTAGATGTGTAGACATTAATAATGTATCATTGCGATTAAACGCCGCTATAGGCTGAAAAACCGCCATCCACCGGAATCACCACGCCAGTCACAAATTTGGCCCAATCCGACAGCAGATACAATAGTGTGCCGGTCAGTTCTTCGGGTTCGCCATAGCGGCCCATAGGAGTGTTGTTGATGATCTTTTCACCGCGTGGGGTGGCTTCACCTGTTTGCTCATCCACCAATAGAAAACGGTTCTGATTGGTGAGTAGAAATCCGGGTGCAATGGCATTGACGCGGATGCCGGTTTGGGCAAAATGCACGGCCAGCCATTGGGTGAAATTGTTGATGGCCGCCTTAGCTGCCGAATAAGCCGGAATCTTGGTCAATGGACGGTCACCGTTCATGGACGATATGTTGATGATGGATCCTTCTTTTTTATCCAGCATATCGCGGGCAAATACCATCGATGGCAGAAGCGTACCCTGGAAATTGAGGGCGAATACCTTGTCGAAGCCTTCCATCTGTAAGCCAAAGAATGTATCTTCCAGGCTATCCAGTTTGTCTTCGGTGAGGAGTTCGGCTTGTGTAGTGGCTGAGGCCGCATTGCCGCCGGCTCCATTCACCAGGTAATCCACGGTGCCCAGTTTCTCATGGATAATGGTACGTGCGTCCTCCAGTGATGCCTTATTCAGTACGTTTGCCGATAGACCGATGGCGGCTACACCATACGTTTTAGTCAATTCTTCAGCCACGGCAATTGCGGCTTCCTGGTTCAGATCCAAAACGGCAACCTGAACGCCTTGGGCTGCCAGGCTGTGGGCCATGGTGGAGCAGAGAACGCCTGCACCACCGGTTACCACCGCCACTTTGTTTTTTAAATTCAGTTGATTGGTCATCATTATTTGCGCACAGATTGAATGGTGGACATGAGTGCCTTTACGTTGTTCTTGAGTGCTTCCCAATTTTTAGCTTCCATGATGGTTTTGGGGAAGAGGTTGGAACCCATTCCCACACAGGTAACACCGGCATCGAACCATTTCTGAAGGTTTTCTTTTTCAGTGGTGACGCCTCCTGTGGGCATAATGTTGGTCCAGGGGCAGGGAGCTTTCACGGCCTTGATAAAGGAGGGGCCGCCCACTTCGGAGGCTGGGAATACTTTCACTAACTCGGCTCCCAGCTCTTCGGCTTTGCCAATTTCCGAAATGGTGCCACAGCCGGGCGACCAAAGAATCTTACGACGGTTACAGATGCGCGCCATGTTTTCGTTTAGTAAGGGCGAGACGATGAAGTTGGCACCGGCCTGAATGTACAGCGCTGCAGTGGCTTCTTCTACGATGGAACCGGCTCCCAGCATCATGCCGGGTAATTCATGGAGCGCATATTTATTTAATTCGCTAAATAATTCATGGGCGAAGTCCCCACGATTTACGAACTCAAAAACACGGATTCCACCGTCGAAGCAAGCCTTCACTACAGCTTTACAAACCTCCAAGTCTGTATGATAAAAAACCGGCACCACACCTGTTTTTTGCATGGTCTGAAAAACTTCTATTCGGGTATATTTTGACATTTTTATTTGTTCTAATGGATTATTTGTTCTCGCTATTGACCTTAAACAATTCTTTATCCCCTACGGGGAAATCATTCAAGCAACATTTGACTCTACAATACTTAATCCGCTACACGGAATTTGCCGCAGGCAATTGACTATTGTAGTCACTATTTCAGCCCCTAAACTGAATACCTCGCAGAGGTGATACAAACAGCCATATGCCGTTGATTGAATTTTTTACGGGATACCAATGATTCATTTAGTGATCTGGTAATACGTTTCCCTTTCTCCGCTAGCGGGACACCCGTCCAGAAGCATCGCCGCCCATCAGCTTCTCCACTTCTTCCACAGTTACCAGGTTGAAGTCACCATGAATGGTGTGTTTCAAACAAGAAGCGGCGGTGGCAAAGTTGAGGGCTTTTTGATCATCCCCTTCGTAGGTTAACAGACCGTAGATTAAACCGCCCATGAAGGAATCCCCTCCGCCCACGCGATCCACAATGTGTGTGATTTGGTAAGTAGGGGCTTCGTAAAGGTTCTCTCCATCATAGAGTACGCCTGACCAGCTGTTGTGATTGGCATTGACAGAGCCCCTCAAGGTGGTAATCACTTTTTTTACACGCGGGTATTGCGCCATGATTTGTTGCGATACACTACGGTAAGCTTCTGCTTCCACATGTCCACCGGTTACATCCACTCCTTCGGGATGAATGCCCAGCACCATGGCAGCATCTTCTTCGTTACCCAATACAATGTCACATCCGGCTACCAGTTGCGGCATGACTTCAGCGGCCGTTTTACCATATTTCCACAGGTTTTTGCGGTAGTTCAAGTCGCAGGTCACCGTGATACCTTTGCGGTTAGCTGTTTCAATGGCTTCCAGGCAGGCATCGGCAGCACCTTGTGAAACGGCAGGTGTAATACCGGTCCAGTGGAAGCAATCAGCGCCTTCCAATATCTCGTCCCAATCAAACATTCCTTTGCTTACTTGCGCAAAAGCTGAATGCGCACGGTCATACACCACTTTGCTGGCACGTGCTACAGCTCCTGTTTCTAAAAAGTAAATACCTAAACGATCGCCGCCATAGGAAATTGCATCGGTGAGAACGCCATGTTTTTGCAGATCCATCCGGCAAGCTTTGCCCAAATCGTTTTCAGGTAAGCGGGTAGTAAAAGTCGCATCCATCCCATAGTTTGCCAGCGACACCGCTACATTCGCTTCACCACCGCCATAGGTGGCATTGAATTCAGTAGCTTGTGAGAAGCGTTGAAAGCCAGGTGTTGCCAGGCGCAACATGATCTCTCCAAAAGTGACAACTTTTTTTGCCATAGTGTATTAAAATTTAAAGTATGATTTAGCGTTATGATAGGATAGCCCTTCAATTAGTGTTTTCAGGAGTTGTTCGTCATCGGGAATGAGACCTTTTTCCACTTCCTTTCCAATATAATTGCAAACGATCCGGCGAAAATACTCATGCCGTGGATAGGACAGGAAACTGCGCGAGTCGGTCACCATCCCCACAAAACGACTCAATAAACCCAGGGCTGATATATCCCGCAAATGTTTTTCCATGCCGGTTTTTTGATCCAGAAACCACCAGGCAGCACCGTGCTGTACTTTTCCAGTGATGGAACCATCGTTGAAGTTGCCACACATGGTGAGCATCATTTCATTATCCGATGGATTTAAATTGTACAGGATGGTTTTGGTCAGTTGATCGGTACTGTCCAAAAGGTTTAGAAAGCGCGACATTTTAACACTGTCCTGCGGATTACCGATGGAGTCGAATCCCGTATCGGCGCCCAGTTTATTAAACATCCGGGTATTATTATTTCGCAAAGCACCCACGTGAAATTGTTGCGTCCAGCCCCGTTTGTGATTCATGCGACTCAAATCGGCCATGATGGCGGTGCGGTATTTTTCCGTTTCATTTTCAGTGAGCGCTTGTTTATCCATCAGCTTACTGAAGATGGTGTTAATTTCCACATCCGTATACGCGGCATAGTAAAAACGGTCCGGGCCACTGTCTGACAGGCGGCCACCTAATGCATGAAAAAAGGCATGGCGCTGATCCAATGCTGTTACCAGATCATTGTAGGTGTGAATCGATACATCCGCTGCGGCACCCAATTTTTCCATATAAGCAATGAAGTTGGTCGGATCCTCTGTTTTTAGAACCTGATCAGCTCTGAAAGTGGGAAGTACCTTTATCTCAAATCCTTCGTTTTGAAGTTGCTGGTGATGTTCCAGTGAATCAGCCGGATCATCAGTGGTACCCACCATTTCCACATTCATTTTACGCATGAGGTTCCGTGTGCTGAATTCAGGTGACTTTAGCATCTCCTGGGTGCGCTTGAAAATGCTTTCAGCTGTGGCCGGCGACAATAAATTGGTGATATTAAAATACCGGGCTAGTTCCAGATGAGTCCAGTGGTATAGCGGATTGCTTATTGTGTATGGGACTGTCTCGGCCCATTTTAAAAACTTGTCTTTATCTGATGCTGATCCGGTACAATAGGCTTCGTTGACGCCGTTAATGCGCATGGCCCGCCATTTATAGTGATCCCCTTCCAGCCAAACCTGGCCCAGATTGTCAAAAGAACGATCTGCGGCAATGTCTTTGGCATTTAAATGGCAATGAAAGTCAATGATGGGCATCGACTTTGCAAAGGCATGGTATAGATGCTCTGCGGTGGCTGTTTCCAGTATAAAGTTATTGTGAATGAATTGTTTCATTTTACTATCAAACTAATTCCTGATGGTTGTTTTTTAATGCCGTTAACGGACACGAAAATACAAATGTTTCGTCATATTCCAAATTTATTTCGGATTAGACCTTTGTTTGAGAAAGGAGTTATGTGGTGTTTGAATTTTGTAAATCAAAGGTGTATAGAATATTATGGGATGCTATTGATAGATTCGATCTGTCTTTGGTTTTTTAAGGGAAATGGGGAAAGAATAATTTTTTTCGTGCTTTTGTTGGTTATTGTGCAAACGATTGTATTTTTGCAATTGTAATTCCATGGAGATGAAGAAAATTACCATTAATGATATTGCTAAGGCTTTAAGTGTTACGCCATCTACGGTATCGCGAGCACTGGCTGGAAACACACGGGTGAGTGTAAAGACACGGAACCTGGTAAAGGAGAAGGCCCGCGAGATGGGGTATCAGCCCAATGTGATTGCGGCTTCATTACGGAAAGGAAAAAGCGATACCATAGGCATGATCGTACCTCGTATTAACCGGCATTTCTTTAGTAATGTGATTAGCGGGGTTGAAGAAATACTGAATCCTGCCGGTTATAATCTGGTCATTTGTCAAAGTGGAGAGAGTCAGTTAAAGGAGGAGAAAGCGGTGGAAACCCTACTGAGAAATCAAGTGGGGGGTATCCTACTTTCATTATCGCTTCAAACGCAGACCTTCGATCATTTGCAGGAAGTGATCCGTCGGCAGATTCCATTGGTGCAATTCGATCGGATTCATGCTGGTATTTCCGGTTCAAAGGTCATTAATGATAATTATACCGGGGCTTATCTGGCTACCAAACATCTTATAAAAGCAGGATTTAAGCGAGTGGCTCATTTTGCCGGAGGGCGTAATTTAAAAGCCTATCAAGAACGTTACATGGGCTATGTGAAGGCGATGAGTGAAGCCGGTTATGAATTGGATGAGACGCTGGTCATGGACAATGTGATCACACGTGAGGCGGGATACGAATCCTTAAAGAGGCTTCTGAAAAAGGGTGTTGCAGATGCCTTGTTCTGTGCGGGTGACTATTCTGCATTAGGAGCACTGGAGGCATTAAAGGAAATGGGGATAAATGTACCGGATGAATTTGGAGTAGTGGGTTTTGCCAATGAGCCATTTGCTGAATTAATGTACCCCACACTTTCATCGGTGGAGCAGAATGGTTTTGAAATGGGGAATAAGGCCGCGGCAGCCATGATTAAATGCTTGGAGGGCAGTGTTGTTGATGAAGAAACCATTGTTCCTGTACGACTGATTGTGCGGCAGTCATCTAAAAGTGAGTAGTTTGTTTATGTAATATAGAGCGTTTATGAAAAATAGTTTAACATTCCTAATGGTTCTGATGGCTCTCCAGCTTTCAATGATGGCAAAGGGGCAAGGTAAAGATTTTCCGTCCTCCTGTTATGAAACCTTTAATGAAGATGGAGCCTGGTGTTGGTTCTCTGATCCACGCGCGGTGTACCATAACGGTCAGTATGAAAGGTCTTATATTGGGTCAGTTTCGAAAGAAGGAGATATTACCATTGGGTATTTCGATCACCAAACCAAAGAGAAGCACCTGCAAGTCGTCTTTCCGAAATTGCAAAAAGATGATCATGTCAATCCTTCTTTATTGTTTTTACCCGATGGGCGCTTGATGATTTTCTTTACCAAGCATAACGGTGGATTGTATTATACGCGTACCAGGAAATCAGAAGATATTACAAGCTGGGAAGAGGTTCAGATGTTAGACATGGGGCAGATGTTGTGTTACTCCAATCCCGTGCTTTTAACGGAAGAGCATAACCGGCTGTATGTGTTTTTTAGAGGTGGCTACGACTGGAAGCCTTCATTTGTGACCTCGGAAAATCTCGGAGACACCTGGTCCGAACCCAAGGTTTTAGTTGGGAAACCTGGTGCGGGCATAAGTAATCGTCCTTATACAAAAGTGGTGAGTGATGGTAAAAAACGTATTTGGTTTGCGCTTACAGATGGTCATCCGCGGAATGAGCCATTAAACTCCATTTACACCATGTATTACGAAGGTGGTCAGCTATACCAGGTGAATGGGGAAAAGCTGGGACGAATGGATGCTTTGCCAATTGACCAAAATCAACTCGTTAAAGCTTATGATGGAGTTGAAACAACTGTGCGTAGCTGGATTTGGGACATCGCTTTGGATGAACAGGGCTATCCTGTGATTGTTTATACCCGCCTGAATGAAGAAACGGAGCATCATTACTTTTATGGGCGTTGGACCGGATCGGAATGGAAAAGCTATCATTTGGCGAAAGCAGGTCAGGATTTTCCCCGTAAAGACTGGGGAAAAGGAAATCGAAATCCGGAACCGCACTACAGTGGAGGTGTTAGCATAGATCATCATAATCCCGATGTGGTGTATTTATCGAAGCCGGTGAATGATGTGTTTGAAATCTTTAAATATCAAACCGCTGACAGTGGAAAAACATGGACGAGTACGCCTGTTACCGCTCATTCGAAAAAGGATAATGTACGGCCATTTGCCGTGCGAAAGGTGTCTGCCGGAAGTGAGTCGTTGGTGTTATGGATGGAAAATAACCAGTATGAGCACTATACCAATTACGATGCAGCGCTAAAAATGAATCGCTTGCAACCTGATTTTTCCGGCAAAATGGAGAAGCAAGCAGTGAAGCAGGTTATGAAAAAAGTGGCCGATTGGCAGGTGGAGTCTCCCTTGCGACATAATCTGGCTGACTGGACCAATGGTGCCATGTATGTGGGAATGGTGGAATGGGCTAAGATGGCGGATGATGAAAGCTATTTCCAGTGGTTGAAGCAGATTGGTGATAAGATGAGTTGGAATTACATGGTACGTCAAAATCCATTGGGACGATACCATGCCGATGATTATTGTGTAGGACAGATGTATGTGGAGCTGTATCGTCATTATGGAGAGGCAAAAATGATTAAACCCATGACAGATTATCTGAATTTAATGTTGGAATATCCCTCCGAAAACAACTTTGAATTCAGATGGGCGAAAGATTATTGGCCGACGGAACGATGGGCCTGGTGTGATGCCCTTTTTATGGCACCTCCGGTTTGGGTAAAGATGGCAAATGAGACTGGTAATAAAAACTATTTGAAATTCTTCCATCAGGAATTTAAGGCCACGACAGATTTTTTGTTTGATGAAGAGGCGCATTTGTATTTCCGCGATTCAAACTACTTCGATAAGAAAGAAGCAAATGGCGAGAAGATGTTCTGGGGACGCGGTAATGGTTGGGTCTTGGGAGGATTGACCAATATATTGAAGGAGCTTCCACAGGATTATAAGCACCGCGCCTATTATGAAACAATTTTCAAAAAAATGGCTGGTAAAATAGCCACTCTTCAGGATGAGCAAGGGTATTGGCATGCCAGTATGCTGGATCCAGCGAGTTATCCAAATCCGGAAACCAGCAGCTCAGCTTTTTTCGTGTATGGGCTGGCTTGGGGAATTAATAATGGATATCTTGATAAAACCACTTATCTGCCCGTTGTGGAAAAGGGATGGAAAGCGTTAGTAGATGCTGTGTGGCCCGATGGCAAATTGGGATGGGTGCAGCCCATTGGTGAAAATCCCAAAAATGTAACGGCTGAAATGACCGAAGTTTATGGTGTTGGCGCCTTTTTGTTGGCAGGTAGTGAGGTTTATAAGTTGTCAAATTAATGAAGTTGGTGGTAGTTTTCTGATTTCTATGTGTAAAGTTATTTTGAAAGATATTTAAATCAAAAGTTATGAGCTTAGAAGTACGTTATGCGGTGCATCCCGAGGATGCCAAGGGTTACGATACAACTCGTATTCGTAAGGAGTTTTTAATGGAAAATGTAATGGTTCCCGGACAAATCAGTTTGGTTTATTCCTTTTATGATCGCTACATTGTGGGAGGGGTGGTGCCTTTGGATAAGCCTGTGTTATTGGGCACTTTTGATGAGCTTAAAGCCGATTATTTCCTGGCCCGTCGAGAAATGGGAATCATCAATGTAGGAGGAGCTGCCAAAGTTACAGCTGATGGAACGGTTTATCAATTGGGTTTCAAAGAGGCACTTTATTTAGGGCGTGGCATTAAAGAAGTGGTGTTTGAATCGATTGATTCGGCCCAACCGGCTCGTTTGTATGTGAACTCTGCACCAGCTCATAAATCATTGCCATCTCGTCATGTTACTTTAAAAGAAGCGAATGTATTGCAGATGGGGGCTCAGGCCACTTCTAATGAGAGACAAATCAATCAGTTGCTGATTAAAGAGGTCGTTGAAACGTGTCAGTTGCAAATGGGGATGACAGAATTGAAGCCAGGAAGTGTGTGGAACACGATGCCGGCACATACCCATAATCGTCGCATGGAGGCTTATTTCTATTTCGAGGTACCCCAGGGACAAGCAGTGTGTCATTTTATGGGACAGCCGGAAGAGACGCGTCATATCTGGATGCACAATGAGCAAGCCGTCTTGTCACCATCCTGGAGTATTCATAGTGCAGCAGGGACTTCTAATTACACGTTTATATGGGGTATGGCCGGTGAGAACCTGGATTATGCCGATATGGATATCAGACAACCAAATGAATTAAAATAAACTTCATCATTATGATTAACCAATTATTTGATTTAACAGGAAAAGTAGCTCTGATCACTGGTGGTACGCATGGTATTGGGATGGCTATTGGTAAAGTGTTGGGACAGGCAGGGGCTAAAATTTGTGTGAATGATTTGTCGCAGGATAAGCTGGATGCGTGTAAGGAAGAATATGCCAAAGTGGGTATTGACGTATACACATTGGTGTTCAATGTGACCAATGAGGAGCAGGTGGATAAAGCCATTTCTCAAATTGAAGCCGATTTGGGAGGTGTGGATATCCTGATCAATAATGCCGGTATTATCAAGCGCATTCCAATTTTGGACATGCCCATTGATGATTTCAAACAAGTGATTGACGTGGATCTGGTAGCCCCATTGATTGTAGGCAAGCGTGTGGCTCCCGGTATGATTGCCAAAGGAGCCGGTAAGATTATTAACATGTGTTCCATGATGAGTGTCTATGGTCGTAACTCTGTTTCGGCTTATGCTGCAGCTAAAGGTGGATTGAAATTATTGACCGCCAACATGTGTTGCGAATGGGCTAAGCATGGTGTGCAAATTAATGGCATTGGACCGGGTTACATTGCCACGTCTCAAACCGCTCCGATTCGTGAAAACGGGCATCCATTCAATGATTTGGTGATGATGCGTACGCCGGCTGCCCGATGGGGAGAACCGGAAGACATCGGGAATGCGGCCTTGTTTTTATCTTCTAAAGCCAGTGACTTTGTTAACGGTCACGTGTTGTATGTGGATGGCGGTATTTTGGCCAACTTCGGATATGTGAAAGGGGAAAATGATTTACCTCAATAGTATGAAATCGGGTATTATGATTTTTGGATGTGCATTAGCTGTTCTCGTAACAGCTTGCACGCCGCATACGCAACCTTTTAAGGTATCCAATACATTGGATTATCCGGTGAAGGATAAAACCGTTGTATTAACGGTTGAGGAAGTAGCCGCCTATTTGCCTTTGGCGAAAGAGGGGAAAGCTGTATTGGCCGCCGATGCCTCAGGAGGGGCTTGGCCTACCCAAAATGATGATGTGGACGGCGATGGCCAATGGGACGAGTTGTCTTTTTTGGTGAGTATGGAAGCCGCTTCTCATGCAGAAGTCGTTTTTCGCTATGCCGAATCGAAAGAATTGGAAGCGTTTCCCAAACGGACCAATGTTCGGTTTGGTTATAAAACGGAACCATTTGCAGAAGTAAGCTCTGAAAAACGGTTGAAGAGTATTGATAGCCCAACCATTCAGGCTATTTTCCAAATGGAAGGACCTGTCTGGGAGAATGATATGGTTGGTTTTCGTAATTATTATGATGCCCGTAATGGCATGGATATTTTCGGAAAGAAAACCGATGAAATGGTCCTGGATAGTGTGGGTATTCGCGGACAACAATACCATGAGATGGATAGTTGGGGCATGGATATTTTAAAAGTTGGAAATTCCTTGGGTGCCGGTGCCATCGCCTTGCAAATTGGAGACAGTTTGTACCGGATCGGACCCTGTGAAACCGGTGCGTATCGTTTTATCACCGAAGGACCCGTGCGAGCCATGTTTGAGCTGACGTTTAAGGGTTTTGTGGCACAAGGAAGATCCTATGATATTACACATCAAATTAGCATTCGTGCCGGAGAGCATTTTTACCGCAGTAAAGTGTGGATTGAAGGTTTACAAGGTGATGAATATTTGGTGACAGGCATCGTGGATAAGTATGAATTGCCTGTGATTCAGGATGCGAAAGGGAGTTGTCAGGTGGTAGCGACGCATGGTGCACAGGCATATACCCATGAAAATTTAGGGTTGGCTGTATTAGTAAAATCCGATGATCTGGTGGAACAATATGCCGCCCCTAAAGAGGGCGAAGGCATTGTGGAAACTCATCTGGCTAAACTGAAAGTTCAGAATCCAACCGAATTTGCATTTGTGGTAGGTTGGGAATATCAGGATGGAAGTTTCGCCACACAAGATGGTTTTATGGACATGTGTCGAAAATCCATTGATCGATTTGAATAATACCAGTTTTTGATTTTTGTAGAATTAGGGCTTGACTCCGGTGAGATATTACTTCTCAACGGAGTTTTGTCATTTTATGAGGTAGCTTTGATGGCGAAAAGGTAAAAATTAATATTTTTTTGCACCTTTGCGACTAAATCCTATTTCGGTGCCAAAAAACGCAATCAGTATAAACGACGATAGTGTAATTTCCCAAATCAAGGAAAGGAATCAAGGTGCATTTCGGCTACTGTTTGATGCTTATTACAAATCGTTATATGCCTACGCAACTAAATTCGTGGGTGCTGAAATAGCGCATGATGCCGTGCAGGACCTGTTCTCTGGTATTTGGCAAAAAGGTGCCGATTGGAATATTACCAGCTCGTTACATAACTATCTCTTCACAGGTGTCCGTAATAATTGCCTGCAGTGGCTCGAAAAGCAAAAAGTAAGAGATCGGTACATGCAGGAGTCGGCCTGGCAATTGGCTGTTGACGAAGTGAATTTCTATCATTCCGGTGGAGATGGTGCGCAAAGCCTATTGGAAACAGAATTGCAATATAAAGTCGATGAGGCCATTTCTAAACTCCCACCTCAATGTCAAAAGGTATTTCGAATGAGTCGGTTGGAGGTGAAAAAAAATCGCGAAATAGCCGATGAACTGGATATCTCCCAAAAAGCCGTGGAGAAGCAGTTGACCAAAGCCCTCAAATTTCTGCGTGAAGAACTCAAGGAATACATGCCATTTCTTCTGATTTTATTGGGGTAATTTCCTTATTTTAGGAATGCAATAGAATTATTGACTTGTTGTTTTTATTTTAATAAGCTTAAGATGAGCAATTGCAGGGCATTTTTGTAATATGTGAAAAAATAAGTTTAAAAAAATAAATATAGGGGGTAGGGTATTTTCATCATGACCGATCATTAGGGTGTATGCGTGAAGAAGAATTACATAGTTTCTACGAATCAGCAGTTCGGTTTTTACTGAAAGACATGAATGAGGATGAACAATCATCTTTTACACATGTACTGAACAGTGATATTGAACTGAAGCATCTTTTCTTTCGCCTGAAAGATGTGTGGGAATACCATCAATTGAAAGAGGAGGCGGATAGTATTGATCTTAATCAGGTCTGGAAAGAGATGGCTGGTGAGAAGTTGCTATTGAAGGCAGAGAAGCCTATTGCTGCAAAAAGAACGATAACGCTTCAGCGTTTATGGCAAGTGGCTGCCAGTGTTGTTATATTGGTTGGTATTGGTTGGGTAATGAATCACCTGCTTGTGGAACCATCCAATCCAGCTCTGGCTCATGTATTCGAGTGCCCCAAAGGCGATCGGGTTAAGATAAACCTGGCCGATGGATCGGTCGTTTGGTTAAATGCCGCTTCTAAAATAACGCTTCCTCAAACCTTTAGTGTGCAAGACCGTAGATTGGCTTTGGAGGGCGAAGCTTGTTTTGAGGTGAAAAGTGACCGTGATCACCCGTTTATTATCGACGTGGCTGATCGCCAGGTGAAAGTAACGGGAACCAGTTTTAATGTACGGTATTATCCCAATGAAAACTTGTTTCAGACGACTTTAAGAGAAGGAAAAGTAGCAGTACTTTCCAATGATGAGTTGGTGAATTTGAAACCCGGAGAGCAGCTAAATATTGATACGCAGGATGGAGTAGCCACAATTGTCAGAGATGTTGATGTGGAGCAGTATATGGCCTGGCGGGAGGGGCGTTTTGAATTTGAGAACATGCCAATGGAGGAGCTGATACAAAATGTGGAACGCTGGTATAATCATGAGATCATTATTAACGATACCGCACTAATGAAGTTAAATTTTTCAGGGGTGCTAAAGCATAACAAAAGCATTGAACATTTTATGGAGGTGCTCAGCTTGAGTCACCCAATTACTTATAAAATTCTTGAAGATACAATAGTAGTAGAACCAATAAACAAAGACGGAAGTAGACGAATGCGATAGGTGCTATAAACGAAAATCGGGAGCTGCGCCAACAACTCCCGATTACACGAATGCCGATATCGACATTTTAATACTAACATTAACAGTACAAATTTATGAAAAAAAAATTGAATGGGAGGTTCCTCACATGGGGGAATCATACATCTAAATGGTCTAAAATCATGCGCATTAGTTTTGTGTTGCTAGTAGCGGTGTTTATGCAGGTCTCCGCGACCTCGTATTCGCAAAGTCAAAAAGTGAGTTTGAAAGCCGGTAAAGTGACTTTGCCCGAGTTGTTCAAAATGATTCAGGAACAAAGTGATTTTGACTTCTTTTATCAGCCGGAAGCGGTTGAAGGAGCCAAGAGTATATTATTGAATGGTGAGCAGGTAGAGATTGAACTGGTATTGAAACAAGCGTTACAAGGGACTGGGTTAGATTTCAAGATCATCGACACCGATATCGTTATTTTACCAAAGAAAGAAGTGGCTCCTGTGGCAAGCCGGGTTGAGTCGATTCAACAAACTAACGGTAAGGTAACGGGTAAGGTAGTCGATATGACTGGAGAAACCATTCCTGGTGTAAGTGTAATGATCAAAGGGACTTCAGTTGGTACCATTACTAATATTGATGGCGTTTACGAATTGAGTAACGTCGCTGAAGGCGCAGTTATTGTATATTCATTTATTGGTTTTACTACCCAGGAAGTAAATGTGGCTGGGCGTACAGAAATCAATATCACACTGGCTGAAGAGGTAACAGGTTTAGATGAAGTGGTTGTCGTGGGCTATGGTTCTATGGAGCGTAAGCAGATTACCAGTGCGGTGGCTTCTATTAATACCAGTGATTTACCAACGGTGGCTGCCTCAAGTCCGATACAACAATTACAGGGACGGATCGCTGGTTTGAACATTTCAAACCCAAGTGGTTCTGATCCCAATGGGAGCCCAACAATTTTGATCCGTGGTATGACCTCTATTCAAGGTGGTGCTCCGCTAATTATTGTGGATGGTGTGGTAGTTGGTTCATTGGATGTGGTAGCCCCGGAAGATATTGAGTCCTTCTCTGTGTTGAAGGACGGTTCCGCCGCTGCTATTTATGGATCGCGTGGTACCAATGGCGTTATTTTAATTACGACCAAAGGTGGTGCGAAAGATCATTCCTCTGTGGAGTATTCCGGATACTACGCCTTTGATCAGGTTAGTGATCGCCCCGATATATTAACAGCCGATGAATTCCGAGCTTTAGGTGAAGTAATGGCAGTAGGTGATGATGTGTTGGGTACGGCATCAACAGACTGGTACGAGGAGATGCTTCAATCTAACCACAATATGGTGCATAACCTGGCATTCAGCGGGGGAAGTGAAAAGTCTAGCTATCGTGCGTCCATTGATTACATGGACAATAAAGGAATCGCTTTAAACTCTTTTAAGAAGCGCCTCAATGGTCGAATCAATGTGAATCACAAAGCCATTGATGATAAGTTAAATGTGAGGTTGAGTTTAACTGCTTCGCAGGCGAATTACCGGGGTGCCAATTATGGGTTATTTGGCAATGCTGCAAAGTTTAATCCTACAAAATCAGTTTATGATGAAAATGGTGAGTACACTGCATTTGATGATTTTGGACTGGATAACCCGTTAAATATTCTTAATACTGAAACGCAGGAAAATAAAAGAAAAGTGGTGTTGGCGAATGTTTTTGCCGAGTATGAAGTGATAGAGGGACTTAAAGTAGGTGGACGTGCGGCCTGGAAAGTGGAAGATTCAAATTCTGGTTCTTATATTTCCAGTAAAAGAGAGAGCTTCGTTGAAGAAAAAATCAAAGGACAGGCTTACACATCCAATTTTCAAAGTTACAGAAATACCTATGAAGCAAATGTTTCTTACCGCAAGCGAATAGCTAATCATGATTTCAGCTTAATGGGTAACTTTACCGATGAAACAGACTTGTATTACACCTATTCAATGGGAAATTCCGGTTTTGTTAACGATATGTTTTTATGGCATTCAATGGGTTCAGGAATGAAACTTAAAAATCCTGTAGACGAGAATGGTAAGCCTACTGAAGTAGGAACGGCAAGCATGGGAAGCGACAGGGCGGAGCGGCATGTTCAGTCGTGGAGAGGGCGTCTGGTTTACTCATATAAAGATAAGTACATGCTCACGGTGAGCTATAACCACGAAGGGGCCTCTATTTTTGGAGATGCTAATAAATGGGGAGATTTCTATGGCGTGTCAGGAGGATGGACCATTTCAGAGGAGTCATTTATGGAATCTGTAGTGTTCGTAAATTATTTGAAATTGCGTATTGGGTACGGTGAAACAGGTAATCCGGCTGCTCCTCCATATAGCTCCTTAACGACATTTATTCAGGAAGGATTACCTTATGTATTTAATGGCAAGTTGACCAATGCCTATGCATTGGAGAAAAACCCGAATCCGACATTGGCCTGGGAGCGTAAAAAAGAAATTAACATTGGGTTGGATTATAACTTGTGGGAAAATCGCCTGGATGGTACAATTGATGTGTATTCGCGTAAAACGGATGGAATGCTTTATAATGCAGATGCACCGGTTCCATCTTTGATAAAGCCCAAAAGACAAAGTAACATTGGTGAAGTGTCCAACAAGGGGATTGAATTTAGCGTGAATGCCAAAATATTAAAAAATTCTGCCTTAAAGTGGAATGCCAATTTTAATATCTCCTATGAAAAGAATAAAATTGAGAAGTTGTCTAATAACAATGAAGATCCTACACCACAGTACTTAGGTAATCTTTCAGGTAACGGACTGGGTTCCACTTATTGGATCATGGAAGGTGGTTCAATAGGTGATTATTATGGACATCGTTTTGCTCGTATAGATGAAAATGGCAAATGGTTGTTTTTGAATAATGAGGGTATGGAAGTCGATAAAGATGATATTACAAACGATGATAGAACCGTGATCGGCAACGGTATGCCTAATTACTTTGTTGGATTGACCAATCGCATTGAATATAAAAGCTTCGATTTCGAAATTTTCATGCGTGGAGCATTCGACTACCAAATACTGAATGCGGGCCGGCTGTACCAGGAAAACTTAACTAAATTCCCACAAAATAACATTTATACCTCAGCCGTGAATAGTCCCTTACGTGATGATCCACGCTTTTCTGACTACTACCTGGAAGAAGGGGATTATTTAAAGATTGAAAATATTTCCCTGGGATATAATTTTAATACATCAAATTGGAAGCATGTATCTTCTGCTCGCTTATATGCTTCATGCAGCAATGTGTACACGTTTACAAACTATTCTGGTTTGTCTCCGGAATTGGGAGGTCATACCGGTTTAACCCCTGGTTTTGATAATATGAACTTTTACCCTGTTACACGTACATTTACTTTGGGGGCTGTAATTAAGTTTTAATCTTTAAGCGATTATAAAATGAAACGAGCTCTTATGCATCGTTCTTAATCGATGTGATTGTCAGGTAAGCTCGTTCATTTTAACCATTATAAAAGAATATACAGATGAAAAAAATTGCATTATATATACTAGGCGCTTTCGCTTTATTGCTGCAAAATGCGTGTAGTGATTTGGAGGAAACCGTATACAGCAGTCAGTTAAGTACCAATTTTTTTAGTTCTGCAGAGGAAATAGAAGGCGCTTACATGAGACCCTGGTCACATTTGGGTTTTGTGGATACCTATCACTTTATTAAACTTCGCACCTTGGGTACCGATATGGCAGCATGGACCACAAAAACATCAGCAAGTCATGGCTATGACCAAGCCAAATGGATTGACTTGCATAGGCATAATTGGAGTGATCGTCATGAAACAGTTGAATCTAGCTGGAATACCGTGTATGAAGGTGTGGGTTTTTGTAACGCTATTTTAGAAGGGATTGCAGATAAGGATTTTGAAAAGTTAGAAGTGGCTATTTCGAAGGAGGAAATGCAATCTCAGTTAAGGGCTTACCGTGCCTATATGCATATGATTGCTCTTGATTTTTGGGGTAATGTACCTGTTGTAACACAGGTGGGGGTTCCTTACTACCCTGGAAATAGTACAGCTAAGGAAGTTTTTGATTTTGTAGAGTCTGAATTCCTGGCCGTGAAAGACGTGTTGCCTGATGCATTTGAACCTTATGCCGTTGGTTTCTTCAGCAAACAAAGTGTGGAAGGATTTTTGGCACGACTTTATCTGAATGCGGAAATCTATATCGACGAACCAATGTACAGTGAAGCTGCTATGATGTGCGACGCAGTTATTGGATCTAATTTGTTTGTGCTTGAGAATAAGTATCTTGATGTGTTTTCTGTTAAGAACCACCAATCAAAAGAAAACATTCAATTAATTTCGATGGCAGGAGGATCCTCTTTTGCAGCTCCATTGCATGCTCTAACCTGCTTTTGGAATAACCATGTGGGTAACAATACCGGTTGGAATGGTATTATCACTCTTGAAAAGTTCTATGATAGTTACAACGATAACGATACCAGAAAGAAGCAATACAAGGTTGGTCCGCAATTCTTTGCAGATGGTGAACCGGTGTTGATTGATCCTAAAGATCCCGATAAGGGCCAGGTTATTTATACCAAAGAATTGACTAAATTTCACAGTGATGGATTATTGGAAGGCGCGCGTTGTGCTAAATATGAAGCTCAAGACGGTTTAGGCTGGAATCAGGAGTACGATATCGTATTATTGCGTTATGCGGAAGTATTGCTCAATAAAGCAGAAGCCATTATGCGTCAGAATGGCGGACAGGCAAATCAAGCGGCTGTTGATTTGGTAAACCAGGTTAGAAACCGTGCTTTTGGGGATAATTATGAAGCCAATAAATATACGACTGCAACCCTTACATTGGATGAGCTGTTAGCCGAGCGCGGAAGAGAGTTAGCTTACGAAGGTCACCGTCGTACTGATATGATTCGATTTGGAACATACTTAGGTACACGTTGGGAGAAAACATCGCAAAGTGAAGATTACAGGAAGTTGTATCCAATTCCTGCTAAACAGATCGACATCAATCCAAATTTGACACAAAACAAAGGCTACTAAATCACAGGAAAATGAAAAAGCATATATTTAATATACTTTTAATGGCTGCAATCGTTATGATGGGGTCATGTAAAGAAGAAGCAGAGTTTAATATTGACCATTTACAAAAGAATGTAAGAGCATCATTTACGGCTGATAAAAACCGGGTGTTTTTAAATGAGCAAATTCACTTTACCAATGCATCTGTTGGAGCAGTTAAATATGAATGGACTTTTGAAGGTGGAGACCCGGTAACCAGCACTGAGGAGAATCCCGTGGTAACATATGCCAGCGATGGTAAATATAAAGTGACTTTAAAGGCGATTAATGATTTGAATGTTAGTGTTTATGAAAAAACTAATTTTGTTTCTGTCTTTTCGGGTGAATGCTGGAAGAATTTCGTAGCACCGACCATCAATTTTAAAAATACGGCATCCGATAAGTCTTTGTATAACACGCTTGTGCCAAATCCGGAAAACCTGATTCAGGATGTGTGTTTTGATGTATCCCGCTGGTTATTTGCCTGTCCGGATGAGATGGATGTTTTGCAAAACATCGATTATACTGTGGAGGATAACGACGGCATCTCAGCTAAAGGTGGAACGCCCCCACACATCAATATTTTCTTTAGTGCCACTTACCTTCAAGGTTGTAAGGATAGAGGTATGACCGATGAACAGCTAATGGATGAAATTTTAGGTGTATTGGTTCACGAGGTAACGCATGGTTATCAGTTTTCTCCACAAGGAGCAGGGCAGTATAAGCCTGGTGACGATTTCTATGGTTTTATCGAAGGTATGGCCGACTATGTACGTTATGTGAGTGGTTATTTTACAACCGCTGATCGCCAGCAGGGTGGTCATTGGAACGATGGTTACAGAACTTCTGGTTTCTTTATTGATTGGTTGCACTCCAAAAACACTAATTTTTTAAGCGAGTTCAATCAATCGGCAAAAACAATTAATCCCTGGTCGTGGGAAAAAGCGACACAGCAAATCACCGGTAAATCAGTGGCGGCTCTGTGGAACGAGTACCAGGATGACATAAAGACGGGTAAGATTGCTGAGATTGATGCGAAACTGGTAAAGCTACGTAATGGCGAAGATGTGGATTTTGGAGGATATGAACCCGTCTTGGTCGATATTACAGATCAAAACCCAACAGTGACCTATCAAACTGAAGAATTCGATTTCATGGATTGGGGAAAACCTGAAAATGTAATTGACAACAATGCCAGTACTCCTTTTTTCAATATGAACGACAATACCTGGTTTACGTTCGAAACACAAAGTACCTATAATGTAACCAAAGTGGCAATAACAGCAACTCACAATATTTTAGGTATTGATTATGTGTTTACTCCCGATCGCTTTACTCTGTTGGGTTCAAATGACGGCGCTGAGTGGACTGAGATTACTTCTGTTCAGAGCACCGGTATCATTAATTTTGAGGAGCGGAAAGAATTCACCTTTAACAATTCGGAATACTATTCGTTCCATAAAATTACGCTGGAAGCGGATATTGAAGAAGGCGATAATAAACGCATTATGATTGCTGAATTGGAGTTGCTTGGAGAAGCCGGGGAAGTGTCCAATACCAATCCGCTGGTGGACATCACAAAGCAAAACCCAACAGTGACTGTTAAAGAAGGGGAGAGTGCTTTCCCGGACTGGGGTAAGCCGGAAGCTGCTTATGATGGCGATCAGAATACCCAATTCTTTAACTGGACCAACGATACCTGGTTTACTTTTGAAACAGTCAAAAAATACAATGTGACGAAAGTAGCCTTAAGTGCCTCCAATGATATTTTTGGGATCGAATTTGTGTTCTCTGCCGATGAGTTTACCCTTTTAGGATCTGATGACGGTACTAACTGGACTGAAATTACCAAGGTGGCGGATACGGGGATCACTCAGTTTGCCGAAAAAAAGGAATTTACTTTTGAAAATGCCAATTACTATCAGTTCCATAAAATTGAATTGCTGGCTGAAGTGGAAGAGAATGGCCGGATTGTAATCGGTGAGTTAGAATTGCACGGTAAAGCAGAATAAGCCAGTATATCAAGCTGCTTTGTACTTGTTGAATGGCTATTGATAAATTATAATCCCGATCTTGTGTTGTAGCAGATTTTTTGTTCTGAGGTGCTACAAGGTCGGGATTTTTGTGTCCGTAGACTGGCATTTATAGGCAAAATGCCGGACTATCGTTGAACGATGAGAAATAGACTTACTTATAAAGTTCAGGTATTAAGATTTATAAATAGGACAGTTTATATTTTTTTTTGTTAAGTTTTTTTTCATAGAGTTGTTTGATTGTTTCATATTGCGGGTTGGATAGTTGTTGGAAAGGCGATTGTCGGCCTGCAATTTGATTTTTTGTAACGAACAAAAGTTGACTGAAATGCGAATTACAATTTTCTCTTTACTCTTATTCCCTTTAGTGTGGATGGGGTGTAAGCAAAACGAGGTGACTACCTATGTCGATCCCTTTATTGGTACAGGTGCCCATGGACATACCTATCCGGGGGCAGCCATGCCATTTGGGATGGTGCAATTAAGCCCGGATACGCGAAATGATAACAGTTGGGACGGCTGTTCAGGGTATCACTACAGCGACAGTGCCATAGTTGGCTTTAGCCATACGCATCTGTCCGGGACTGGGGTGCCCGAGTATTGTGATGTTTTGTTTTTACCCCATACCGGAAATATTTCTCTGGATCCCGGGACCCGGGCTGAACCTTCAGCCGGTTATCGTTCCCTGTACCGGCACGAGACAGAGCTTGCCCAGCCAGGTTATTACAAAGTCACACTGGATGATTTTAAGGTAGATGTGGAACTCACCACAACAACTCGTGTGGGGTTTCAGCGGTATCATTTTAAGGGAGACGAACCCGCTAAAGTGTTGGTGGATTTGATTCACCGGGATGAAGTGACGGAAGCTTCTCTTGAAATTTTGGATAATAAACTCGCCGGAAGTCGTCATTCCAAGGATTGGGCCGGTAAACAAAAGTTGTTCTTTGCATCTGAGTTCTCCACGCCTTTTGAATCCTACGATGTGTTTATCGATGGTCATAAAGTCGAAGGACAAGTGCATGCCGGAAAGAAGATACAGGCCATATTTACATTTCCCAAAGGTGTAAAAGAGGTCAGTGTGAAAACGGCCTTATCATCGGTGGATACCGATGGAGCGCGCAATAACCTTTCTGCTGAAGTAAATCACTGGGATTTTGAAAAGGTTAAGCAAGAAGCGCATACAGTATGGCTTAATAACTTGAGTAAATTAGATGTGGAAGGTGGCAGTAAGGATGATCTCACCAACTTTTATTCGGCCTGGTATCATTGTTTGTTAACACCCAATGTATTTTCCGATGTGGATGGCCGCTACCGTGGTATGGATGGCGAAATTCATGTGGCTGAAGGATATACTCATTACACGGTATTCTCGTTGTGGGATACCTTCCGTAATTTGCATCCTTTATTAACCATTACCCATCCTACGGAAACACGTGATTTTGTAAGAAGTTTAATTGATAAAGGGGAGCAGTTTGGCACTTATCCCATGTGGGAATTGGCCAATAACGATACGCGTTGTATGATTGGTTATCATGCGGTATCGGTCATTGCCGATGCCTATGCCAAAGGAATTACGGATTTTGATACTGATAAAGCCTTGAAACTGATGCTGGCCACGGCCAATAGTGAACGTCGCGGCTTGAATGATTACCGCCAGAAAGGATACGTTCCTGCTAACAAAAGCAGTCAATCGGTTTCCAAGACCCTGGAATATGCCTACAATGATTGGTGTATCGCTCAGTTCGCCAAGGCTACGGGCCACGCTGATGTGTATAATGAATTCATCCGCCGGTCACAATTTTATAAGAATAAATACGATGTGGGTAGTGGTTTTATGCGTCCTAAATTCTATAACGGGGATTGGTTAGCCGATTTTGATCCCACTTCTGTGGGCTACCACTATACCGAAGGGAATTCGTTTCAGTACAGTTTTTTTGTGCCTCATGATGTATATGGATTGATGGCATTGAGTGGTGGATCGGTACCATTTGAAAAGTGGATGGATGCATTATTCGAAACAGAAATTACGGAGGAGTTGCATGCCGGAACCGATGTGACCGGTTTAATAGGGAATTATGCCCACGGGAATGAACCCAGTCATCACATTGCCTGGATGTATGCTTGGACCGGTAATCATACTAAAATGACCAACCGGGTACGGCAGATCCTGACCCAACAATACGCGCCAACACCCGGAGGTATTTGTGGGAATGAAGATTGTGGTCAGATGTCGGCCTGGTACGTGATGAGCGCCACTGGCTTGTTTTCAGTAAGTCCGGGAGTTGCTGATTATGTGGTTGGCTTGCCTTATTTTCCGGCCATTAATATTCATCTGGATAATGGACAAACTTTTCGGATCGAAACGGATGGCCCTTCAATGGCTACCGAAAAGACTTATGCAGTGAGTCGAACGTTAAACGGTGATGCCTTTACAGCAGCTACAATCGATCACCAGCTTCTGCTTCAAGGCGGAACGCTGTCCTATAAAACAGGTGAAGCTCCGGGTGATTTTGACCTGCCGGATAATAAGATGAGTCAGAAATACACGGCCAATCCCTATGTAAAGGCTGGCGATACGCATTTTTTAGGGCGTACCACAGTGGAATTGGGATGTGCCGATGCAGGAGCTGTTATTTATTACACTCTGGATGGATCAGTGCCGGATCAAACAGCTCAGAAATACCTGGCTCCATTCGAATTAACCAGCACCACAACACTCAAACTGATGGCTTATGCCGAAGGACAGTTGCCGTCTTATGTGGCTACCGTACCATTTGTGAAAAGTTCAGGTACGGCCGATGTGAATGTGGCCAGTCTGAAGCAGGGTTTGCAGTGTCAGTACTATGAAGGGATTTACCGTTCCGTATATGATTTTGAAGCCGATCTTCCTGCCAAAACGGCCATTGTATCTAATTTTGAATTGGGTTTGAACGACCGGACAGAGTGGATTGGGATGAACTTTAAAGGCTATATCAAAATCACAAAAAAAGGCTGGTACACGTTTGAAGTGCACATGAATGATGGCGGGCAGTTGAAAATCGATGGTATTGAACTGTTCGAAAGTGATGGACGCAAAACCAAAACCTTGGCTCAGAGTGGTTCCATTTGGTTAAGTGAAGGATTGCATCCCATTGAATTGGGATTTTATCAGTGTTCCGATGATATTGATTTGAAATTTCTATGGCAACAACCGGGAAGTAATTTGACGGCTGTTCCCGAGGCCATTCTGTTTAATTAGATTCGTTTTTTTTTGAAGAAAAGCCGTCTCAATTCGTTTTGGGACGGCTTTTTTGTGAACTATAGCCAGATTGATTTACGGCGAGGTATCAGGAAGTTATATCAATGGGTCAGAAAATTACATGGAAGTATCAGTATTTAGACGAAAGTTATCAGTGAATTAGCGAATAATAGTAGCTGACAATACAGAAGTGTCAGGTAGGAATCAAATAGCGGAAGGTTTTTAGTTGAAAACATCAGGAGTCTGCATGAAAGGGTCAGATGTGTGGCTTTTGAAGATTATTGGGACCGGAAAAGATGGCATGAAAAAACCGCCAATCACTTTTGAAAGGCGGTTTTAAAATGTCTAGTTGTGTAATCAATTAATTATTGGCAATGAATGTATTCTAGTACTAAGTCGCGAATGGCTTCGTTGTTACCGAATAGCTTTTCGCTTAATTTTTGATCGTCAAATGACTTCAGTTTATGAATAGTATGGTTAATCACACGTGCCGGGAACACGTTGTTGGTTTCAAACAACTGACGTTTGGCTTCCAGACGTTCTGCCGATTCGTAACACGACGTAGGGAGTTGTTCCAGCCCATCTTTAGGCATTTCTTTAAAGATGTTTCCACTCACGTATAATTTCGCAGCATTTTCCAATGCATTTGGCATCTTAAGTCCGTGTTCGGCAGCCATGATTAATCCGGCGATGGTTAAATGAATGTTTGCCGAACCATCAGGTACACGGAATTCAACGGTTTGCTTGCTGCCTGTATTAGCCGGGTTGATGTCAATACCAGGGTTGGCGTCAAAAATCATTTTCTCAACACCACCAGTCCATCCCAGTGGGACACGAACCAAAGCGGAACGGTTACGATCACCCCAGCAGACATTTGTAGGAGCTTCCTGGTGCGGTACCAGGCGCAAATAGGACGTGGGGATGGTATTGCCAAAAGCAGTCAAAGCATCGGCTACATCCAGAATGCCGGCGATTACTTTTTTAGAAACATCACTCAGCTTATCATTCTCCAGCATGATGTTTTTACCGTCTTTTTCCACCAACATGTGAAAGTGAAGTCCGCTACCGGCTTTTCCAACGGTAATTTTCGGCGCAAAGCTGATTTCAACTTGCAATTGCTCAGCCAGCATGCGTAGCACCCATTTGGCAATCAGCATCTGATCAGCCGCAAATTCCGGATCGGTGGGTAAAAACTCGATTTCATGTTGCTCAAAGGCCTCATCTCCGCTAAAAAAGTTACCTACTTCGGCGTGTCCGTACTTAATTTGCCCACCACACTGAGCCACCAGTTTTAAAGCTTCTTTGCGCATGAATTCAAACTTGGCAAAGGGCTCTGATTCGTGGTAACCTTTTTGATCAGTGGCTGGGAAAATGCTGGTGCGTTCACTGTTTACATAGTACTCCAGTTCACCCAGAAATTTCATATCCATCCCTGTGGAGGACCTGAAATAAGTAATGGCTTTTTTCAATACATTCTCAGGAGCAGATTCCAGAGCCTGTCCGGTGTGGTCATAAAATGAACACAATATTTCTAATGATGGTTCTTCGGTAAAGGGGTTCAGGAAAGCAGTGCGGTATCGGGGAACAACATATAAGTCAGAACTGCCGGCTTCCATAAATGAAAACAAACTGGACCCGTCTACTCGTTCACCTGAAGATAAAATGGCATCCAAATGATCGCGTCCTGATACAACGAAGTTTAAGGTTTTTAAACGACCGTCTTCAGCCACGTATCTGAAATTTAACATCCTAATTTCGTGCGCCTCCATGTATCTGATAAGATCTTCTTTGTTGAACTCAACAGCTGGCTTATTCAGATACCTCACCAGTGGATTTGGATTTAATGTTAATGCTGCATTCATGTGTATATATATTACTTAAATCTCGGTTAATTATTTCCAGGTGCAAGATGAGCATAGTCTTCATAATAAAGTCTGAGAAAAATCATTCATTTAGGGGTGATGGTGATTATTGTGTATGTTGTTGGGCATAAAATGGATTTATGGCTATGTTGAATGCTTGAAAATCAAAAAAAATATTGACAAAAGTGTTTGGATGGCAGGGCGAGGTGAGTAATAGTAGTAGAATTGCTTGGTGGGGTGTTGGAAATGAAAAACGTTCTTTTACACTTGAATCTTAGTGATGATAAAAGTAAGGTGGATGATAATCCCTGAGGACTCATTGTGTTGATAAAAGTTAAAAAAAGTAAATAAAATGATGTTTTAAGGGTAGGGTATTGGAGGGGTAACCGATCATTATATTAATTGAAGTGTATTTGTTGAATGCAAAATACCAAATGATAGTCAGTTTAATAGTTGGTATATTAAAAGCGAATACGAATAATACCACTCTAAAAGATATCTTATGGAATTATAGAAAGATTAACAATTAAGGGAGGCGCCAATAATTTTCCCTGAACACGAATGTTGAGAACAGACATTTTAGTAATTACCAAACATTAACAATCAATGAAACAAAAATCGAGTTGGAGTTTACTCCATTGTGGGAGTTTTAGATCCCAAAAACTAAAAAGTAGAAGCATTGGACTGATTTTGCTGATGTTTATCGCGTTGAATGTGTCAGCAGAAATCAACGGATCAAATGCAGTTACTGCATCCGCTGATTTTTCAGAATCGGTCATGCAGCAAAAGAAATTAACTGGTAAGGTGGTCGATGAAACAGGAGAACCTATTCCCGGTGTCAGCATTCTGATTAAAGGAACTGACAGGGGAACCATTACTAATATTGATGGGGTTTATGAAATCAGCAATGTAGAAGAAAACACAGTATTGGTATTTTCATTTGTGGGTTTTGTTAATCAGGAAGTACTGGTGACTGGACAGTCTACGCTGGATATTGTGCTAGTTGAAGATGTGCAGGGGTTGGATGAAGTGGTAGTGGTAGGTTATGGTACCCAAAAGAAAACGGAAGTGACAAGTTCCGTCGCTAAAGTGTCTGCTGCTGATTTTAATCAGGGTTTTGCAGCTAATCCACTGCAAGCTGTCGAAGGTAAAGTGGCCGGTCTACAAATTATCCGTCCTGCAGGAAATGATCCAAACGGATCATTTAATATCCGTTTGAGGGGGCAAGGCACATTGGCAGCAGGTGCTTCACCGCTTATTGTTATCGATGGTGTCAGTGGTGGTGACTTGAATACGGTGGCTCCTGAAGATATCGAAAGTATCAATGTGCTGAAAGATGGATCGGCAGCTGCCATTTATGGTACGCGTGGTAGTAATGGTGTTATTTTGATCACGACTAAAGGTGGTAAGGAGGGTAAACTTCAGGTGGATTACTCTGGGTATGTTTCTACCGAGCGAGCTTACAATGTGCCGGAAATGATGAATGCAAAACAATATTTGGAGATGGGAGCCCTCATAAAGGCTGAAGATCCCAATAAATCTTTTTCTGATTTAGGTAGTGATGAAGATTATCTAAGTGGCCTTATTGCAAAACCTGTTACTCAAGTGCATAACTTGTCGTTCTCAGGCGGAACCGAAAAGTTAAGCTACCGCGCATCGGTCAATTATCGCGACGTGGAAGGGATCATGATCAATAGTGGAAAAGAATCTTTGAATGCACGTATTGGGGTAATGCATAAAGGTTTTGATGATCGTTTAATGGTTAATGCCATTCTCTCAACTACCTTTGAAGAAGGTAATTACGCCGATAAGAAATACAATGGCACGGCAAATGATTACCGGGATACCGAAATGGCAACCAGAATTAATCCGACCCGTCCCATTATTGATGAAGACGGCATGTACACCAAGCCAACCGGTTTTAGAGCTTACAATCCAATCGCTAAAAGAGAACAAGAGATGCAAAGTGGACTGGGGCGTAAAGTAGTGGCCAGTCTGAGAAGTACATATGAGCTTATTGATGGTTTGACAGTAGGTGCATTCGGAGCTTATCATTTCAATAGCGTATATGATCGAAATTATCAGGAAATTGTATCCCCTACATCCATCGCTGAGGTGCGTAATGGTAATGCCTTCCAATATCATTTTGATGATACCAAAAAAATGTATGATTTAACATTGGATTATAAAAAAGTATTGGGTGATGTACACTCATTAGGGGTGTTATTAGGGCATACTTATGAGTATCATGAATTTTCAAGTTTTAATGCCAGTAACTCCAATTTCCTGACTGATGATTTAGGTGCTTATGGCTTAGCCGCAGGAACCTACTTGGTGGAAGGGAAAGCCAAAATGGGAAGCTATCGTGATAGCGATCGTTTGTCTGCTTTTTTTGGTCGGTTAACCTATGCCTATGCAGGCAAATACCTGTTTTCTGCAACCGTGCGTCATGAAGGTTCAAGTCGCTTTGGGGCCAACAATAAATGGGCTAATTTCCCGGCCGCATCTGTGGGGTGGAGAATTACTGAGGAAAGTTTTATGGACAATTTTCAAGTGGTAAATAATCTAAAACTTCGTGTTGGCTATGGTGTAACAGGAAATATCATACAATCGAACTACCTATCGCGCGAATCACTTCAGTTTGATAATAGTTTTATTGATTATGCGGGCACAAAAATTCCAGTATACGCAAGTACGTATAATAGCAATCCGGATTTAGGATGGGAAATAAAATCTGAAATTAATGCAGGTGTCGATTTTGGGATGTTGAACAACCGCATCACCGGTAGCTTTGACTATTATCACCGTACTACAACGGATATGTTGTGGTATTTGTCCGTACAAGTGCCACCCAAAAAGTTTAATAAAACCTGGACTAATGTGGGTGAAATGACTAACCAGGGAATAGAGCTGGCACTTCAAAACTCCATCATAAAAACGGGTGATTTGTCCGTTAGTCTGGATCTGACGTTTTCATACAACAAAAACGAACTGGTTAATCTGGAAAATGAGGTAGCTGATTTAAATTATGTCGATTACGGAGGCCTTTCAGAAGTAGGTGGAGTGGGCAGTATTTATCGTCATGAGGCAGGTCAGCCTATTGGGTCTTTTTATGGATATAAGTTTAGCAGGCTCGATGAAACCGGGAAATGGCTGTTTATTGCCCGGGATGGCAGCGAAGCTAACCTGGATGATGTTGAGCAGGATGATAAAGTATTTCTTGGTAATGGTAATCCGGAATATAATTTCAGTTTGACGCCTCGTGTAAACTATAAAGGATTAGATTTCTCGATTCACTTCAGAGGAGCTGCCGGTTTTGATATTGTTAATGAGAAGAATGTTTATTTGAATAACCCACACTTTTACCCAAGTAATTTGTTGACTTCTGCCATCGATAGCCCCTTGCGTGATCGACCAGCGTTCTCCGATTACTATCTTGAAAAAGGTGATTACTTGAAAATTGACAACATCACACTGGGATATACCTTACCTGAAAAATTCAGGGTTGGTTTCTCACACATGAGATTGTATGCAACGGTTCAGAACCTGCATACCTTCACCGGGTATTCCGGTATTGATCCGGAAGTGCAAATTGGCACAAATGGTGGGCATGATGGCTGGGGTTTCTATCCGCGTAGCACAACATACACCTTTGGATTAAATGTTAAGTTTTAAAAGAAGTAAACATGAAAATATATAATAACATGTACAAAGTATTGTTTCTTTTGGTTGTGGGCTGCTTAGTCTTTACAACTGGATGTACCGATATTGACGAGGAGTTTTATTCGCGTATACCGGAAGAAAATTTTAAGGCTGCTGATGGGCCCATTATTAGTGAGGCTTTTGCACCTTTTACTGATTGGGGTAATAGTTATGGTTATGAATTTTGGTTATTAACCGAGTTGACGGCTGATTCCTATTGCTGGCCTCAAAAGGGTAAGCATGGTGAAGATGGCGGCATCTGGCAGCGTTTACACTGGCACACCTGGACGGAAGTAGATTGGCCTTTTGATTATGCCTGGAATAATCATTTTGGTGTAATTGCCGGGTGTAATAAGTTTCTGGAAAAGTATGAAAATATCACACAGGAAGATGTTTCAGCCATATCCATAGCCGAAGAAAGAGCTCATGTACGTGCATTAAGGGCATACATGTACTATAAACTAGTCGATCATTGGCGTAAAGTACCCTTGGTAACGACATCTGTTGTTGATGGTGATCCTCAACTGGAGGAGGCAAAGACGGTACTGGACTGGATTATTAGCGAAATTGATGCTATTGTTGATGATTTACCGGAAAAAGGAGTGGCAACAGGGTATGGCCGATTTAATAAAGATGCGGCTCATATGTTGGCTGCTAAGGTTTATGTCAATTATAAAGTTTGGACGGGTGTTGAAAAATGGACGGAATGTATTGAGTCTATTGATAAAATATCTAGCAATATTCAATTGACTCCAGGGTGGAGAGATCCTTTTGAGGTAGATAACAGGAATTGTGTAGAACATCTATTGGTACTTCCTTATGAAGAAAATGTTTACACCGGAGCCTACCTGCATAACTGGACATTGCATTATGCCCATCCTGGTGCCTGGAATCTGGGTTATGCTGCCTGGAATGGGGTAGTATGTCAGCCTGACCACTATAGGTCTTTTGATGAAAATGATTTACGCCGAACCGGTTTCTTGGTAGGTCCGCAATACGATCTGGAAGGAAATCCATTACTTGGAAGCGAAGAGGCCAATGGTGAACCACTTATTTTAACGGTTGATATTACTAGTATGACTGGTTCTCGTGAAGATCAGGGAGCTCGAAATGTGAAGTATACCATTCCTATTGGTGAGAAGCAAATGGATAATGACTGGGTTATTTTCCGATATGCCGATGCTTTGCTTTTAAAAGCAGAGTGCTATTTACGTTTGGGTGATGTGGAGGCAGCGTTACCGTATGTGAATCAAATTCGCACTCGGGCTTTTGGGGGTAATACTGCTTATAACTATGATGCAACAACGTTAACCTTAGATGAGTTGTTGGCCGAAAGGGGACGTGAATTGTCATACGAAGGCCACCGTCGGAACGATTTAGTTCGTTATGGAAGACATAACGATGCATGGTGGGATAAGGAAGTAAGTTCGGAAGATCGAAATGTCTTTTTGTATGGTCAGGAGACAGTCGCTGCAAATCCTAATATTTCCAATTAGGGTGTTGTTGCAGTCATAGGTATTAGCTTTGAGAATTAACCAAAGGGTGATTCCATTTTGACTCACCCTTGTTTTTTATTCTGATTTTAAGATTGCATAGTATCAAGTGAAGTAAAAATGAGGGTGGCCTTTAAACAAAGCCACCCTTTATGCATAGCCTGCTGATGATTTTATTTTTTCATAATAAGCAGTGATTATTTGATCCGTTTCCGAACCAAAATGGTATAAGTCAGGGCCAGTACAGCCACTAACCAAACAATAGCCCAAAGGAAGGCCGGAAAAATAGGAACCATCGCCGTGAAACGGGCCAAATCAGATGATGGACCACCATTGAAATCCATGATAATATAGATCAGAGAGGTTGTGCCCAGTATGAGTAGTACATTGGAAATGATTCCTTTTTTTTGTCGGCTGACCCAAACCAGAATGGCTGCAAAAGCGATTAATAAAGCCGAAGAGCCTATGGAATTGAACCAGACAAAGGCACTGAAAAATAGAATGGCGATGATGAAATAGAGCAGGTAGCGGCTGTACTTTTCCTTGTATAGAGCCATGTAGAGCAATAAATTTCCCCAGAGCGCACTACCAATATATCCACCCGGAAGCACCAGGAAGGACCATCCACCGCCAATGCGTGCATAGCCCGAACCGTCACTGTTAATCTGTATCCCATCCACCATGCCGCCTGTAATCAAGGCAAAAAATGCATGACCGGTTTCATGAAAAAAGGTCACCAATAGGGTGACGGGATATAGCAGATAACCGCCATAGGGGACGTAATTTTTGATGATCCAGTAGAGGATGGCCGTGAGTGCGATGATGAATATCTTTGTGCGCATAAGTCGAAAATTGATCAGATTCAAAAATAGACAATGAGTTGGGTTTTTAAGTTTATGAAGACTCATTTTTTATTTGTTCGCTGTTATTTGTCGTTTCGTTTGAGATAGTAAATGCTTTTAGTTATTTTCGACTTTATAAAGCCTTTGTTCCATGAAACGAGTGTTCTGTTTTGCTTACTTCTTTTATCTGTTTTTCCTACCTTTTCAATTGATTCAAGCCCAAAATGTAAAGTTTGGAATACCAGATATTGAACATTTTAATAGACGCCAATATGGTGCGGGAACCCAGAATTGGCAAATTACACAGGGGAACAATGATTTACTCTATGTGGCCAATAATGAAGGGGTGATTGAGTATGATGGCGTGAATTGGCGATTAATGCGCGATATGGGAAATTACATTGTGCGCAGCGTGAAGTCCATTGGAAATAGGATTTATGCCGGATCTTACAATGAAATTGGTTATTTTGAGTATGACTCGCTCCATCATCTAAACTACAACTCATTAAGTGTTTATCCCGAACTTCAAAACAATGGGGATTACTGGAATATTCATGATTGGAATGGAACAACTGTTTTTCATGCCGAGAAGGCCATTTGTTTATTTAAGAATGATGAAGTAACTGCCGTAATTCCTGCAGTATCCCGATTTGTATCGACGTTCCTGGTCAATGGCCTGTTGTTGGTACATGATGAAACAGAAGGGCTTATGGAGGTCAGAGGTGATCAGATCTATAAAGTATCGGGCGGGGATCAGTTTGCCGGCCAGATGATTGGTGCCATATTAAGTTTATCATCCACTCAAATGGTTATAGGCTCCATGGATGAAGGTTTGTTCCTTTGGGATATGCAGTCGATTAAACCCTGGAAAGTACCGGCGAGTGCCTTGCTTAAGAAAACAAATGTGTTTTGTGGAATCAACTATCGGGATGATCAAATGGTGTTTGGGACCATACAAAGTGGATTGGTGGTGTGTAACAAATTGGGACAGGTTGTTACAGTGATTGATAAAGATAAGGGCTTGATGAACAATACGGTCTTAAGTGTTTTCTCCGACCGGGAAGGGAATATTTGGGGAGGGATGGATAATGGGATGGTACGTGTGGCTTTTAACTCGAGTGTTTCGTTTGTACAGGGGTACTATAATATAGGGACTGGTTATGTGATGGACCTTCATAAAGGGAAGTATTATTTTGGAACCAATCAGGCGCTTTACCGCACCTCTCAGGATGAATTTTCCAATCCGCTAATGGATCGGGATGATTTTGAAAAAATAGCCGGTACAGAAGGACAGGTATGGACGCTGTTTAAGGATGGTGATTATTTGTTGTGTGGACATAATAAGGGGGTATTTGAATTAAGAAATGGCAGGAGTCAATTAATTACACCTTCTGTAGTGGATGGGGTATGGTTATTCAAGCGTATAAAGGATCATCCGAATTTATTAGTAGCCGGGACTTATCACGGATTAATTTTATTGGAAAAGAAAAGTGGAGGGTGGAAATTCGTGAAGGAGATGGCTGGTTTCTCTGAATCCTCCCGCTTTTTAGAATGGGATACAGATGGCAGCTTGTGGATGTCTCATGGGTATAAAGGAATCTATAAAATTCATTTCACAAATGATTATTCTGAAATAAGTCAGGTCGATACGTTTTCGCTTAAACGGTTCCCGGGAAGCCCGGAAGCGTTGATTGTTTCCCAGATAAATGGGGAGTCTGTTTTTACAGCTCGAAAAGGACTTTATACTTATAATGAAAGTACCCGATTGTTTATTAAAGACACTCGATTTGATGCCTTTTTTAGCCCGGGTCACTATCCCCTTCGGGTGAAGGAAGATGCATACCGCAATATCTGGTGCTTTCATGCCGGACAGGTGAATGTGCTGCGTTATCAAGAGGATGGGTCCTATAAAAAGATTGATTATCCGTTTATTGCGCTGGAGAATAAATTGGTGAATGGGTTCGAGTTTATTTATGCTGCTGATAAGGAGCATGCTTTTTTTGGAATTGAAGATGGGTTCGCGTACTATGCAGTTGATGATCAAAAGAACTACAAACGACCATTTAACGTCCATATTCGCTCGTTTAAAGGACAGACCGATACCTTGGCTTATAGCTTAAGTCAGGATGGGGATGAGGCGACAACTCAATTGATTATACCGGAATATAAGTATCAGCAAAATGCATTTGAAATACAATTTGCGGCTACTTATTTCGAAGATCATGAAGTGAGTTATTCTACCTTTTTATCTTCTGTGGATCATCAACCTACGCCCTGGAGTAAATCCACAATCCGACAATTCACTAAGTTGTCAGAGGGAAACTATGAATTTAAAGTAGTAGCACGAAACCGTTATGGAGTCGAATCGAAACCCATCACTTTTAAGTTTGCGGTTTTGCCGCCGTGGTATCGATCTGCTTATGCTAAGTTGATGTATGGTGTCGTTCTGTTTTTCTTAACGTTATTGGTGGTATGGCTGTTTAATCGGCGGGTGGAGGTGTATCGGCAACGTGAGAAAACAAAACAACAGGAACGCTATAAAGTACGGGAAGAGCGCCTGAAGAATGAAGCCCTGACGGCAGAAAAGGAAATGATTCGCATGCGCAATGAGAAGTTGCGCAATGATATGATTCATAAAGAGAAAGAGTTGGCCAATTCCACCATGAGTATTATTCAAAAAAATGAATTTCTGACTTCCATAAAAGAATATCTGACTAAAATAAAACGTCTTGATGATAAAAAAGATGTCGAGCAGAAAGTGAATTCATTGATTCGGAAGATTGACAAAGACATCGATAGTGAGCAGTATTGGGAGGTGTTTGAGACCCACTTAGAACAAGTGCATGAAGCCTTTTTATCAAGATTGCAGGAAAAACATCCTGATTTATCCGGGCGTGAGCAAAAATTATGCGCTTACATACGTATGGGGATGGCTTCCAAAGAGATTGCCACATTAATGAATATTTCCGCGCGGGCGGTAGAGAACAATCGCTATCGCTTACGACAAAAGCTTAATCTGGAGCAAGGTGATAATTTGGCGGGATATATTTCTCAATTGTAGGATTTCATTTTATGAGATTTTAAAGGTGCGGAATACTGGTAAAGCGGAAAGAGTGATTTCTGGTTTGTGTTTTTTGTGACTACCCCTGTATTCTATTTCATTATTTCCCGATTGTAAACTCTTGCTTCTGTATAGGTTAGTGTCTTACTGCTGATTTGGTTGTATTATTTGGCAGGATATTGTTTTTGGACTCTATGGAATAATGATTAACGATTGGTGATTCAAGAATTCGGCGTTCTTCATTTGTTGATCGATATTCATTATTTGGTTCTGGCTCGTCCAGCTTGAGTATTTCCTCACATTAGGGCAGCTTCATACAGCCTATAGGCGCGCCTTGGGTTCAATTGAACAGGGCGTTCGGCCCGCATTAAAATCCAACTTAGGTGATTACTTTTTTCAATTTTTAGCACAGGGAAGAACTGTTTTATCTAGCTTTTAAATGTTAATAAATGTATTTATACCAGAGGCTCTGATTTTGGCTAATGTGTATTTGCATGTGAGTGTATTAATTGTTGTATTAAAATTATAAAGATAAGAAAATTAGATATTTATGAATTGTGGTGTGAGTTTTTTATGAGTTTAATTGGGCGTGAAAGTGAGTTTTTTGTGAGGCTGTATATTAGCATTCATTAACAACTGAGCCTATGTTTGTCTCATCATTATTTCTTTAAATCCATTTATTATGAAACATGTGTTAGGGATATTATTCCTTTTTCTGCTAGCTGTCACCAGCCAGGCACAAGTAACAGCCGTTACGGGAAAAGTAACGGGCGCAGCGGATGGTGAACCCATTCCTGGTGTCAGTGTCGTTGTGAAAGGAACAACAATTGGTACAATAACCACTATTGAGGGAACCTACTCAATTAATGCATCCATGAAGGATGTATTGGTGTTTTCTTTTATTGGGATGCAAGCCCAGGAAGTGACAATTACATCCGATGTGGTTAATGTGACGATGAAAGAGGATATCACCGATTTGGACGAAGTGGTTGTCATCGGTTACGGTGTTCAGAAAAAGAGTGTGGTAACCGCTGCCATTAGTAGTGTGTCTGCCGAGGATCTTGAGAATACGACACCCTCCAGAATTGAGGATGTATTAAAGGGACGTGTTTCCGGCGTTCAAATCACACAAAGCTCAGGTCAGCCAGGGTCTGATTCTAAAGTTCGCATCCGTGGAATCGGCACCATTAACAACAGTGATCCATTATATATTGTAGATGGAATGGCCGTTGGTGGAGGAATCAGTTATTTAAATCCTTCGGACATTGAGTCTGTTGAGGTATTAAAAGATGCAGCATCGGCAGCTGTTTATGGTGCTCGTGCGGCAAACGGTGTTATTCTTGTGTCCACAAAAAAAGGAAAGTCAGGTAAAGCATCCATCAATTATGATGTGACCTATGGTTGGCAGAATCCCTGGAAAAAGAAGTCCGTGCTTGATGCCACAGAGTATATGGTCATTATGAATGAATCTAAATTGAATGATGGCCAACAGCCTATGTATTCGATGGACCAAATTTCATCTGTTGGAAGCGGAACAGATTGGCAGGATGAGACCTTTAATTACAACGCGCCGGTTCAAAGTCATCAGGTGAGTATCAACGGTGGTAATGATGCCGTTAATTATTTCGTGTCTTTCGGTTATTTCAATCAGGAAGGGATTGTTGGAGGTAATTACGACAGATCTAACTACGAGCGTTACAGTATCCGCTCGAATACGACATATAATGTATTTCAAGCCGATCGTTCTTTTTTAAACAATATGAAAGTTGGTATTAATGCCGGCTATTCGCGTGTTTTATCTTCAGGTATCGAAACTAACTCAGAATATGGCTCTGTTTTGGGTAGTGCATTAACGTTTAATCCGCTAGTACCTGTTTATGCAGAAGATCCCGATGCCGTTCTTGCTCAGTATCCAAATGCAGTAACGGATAAGGATGGCCGTGTTTATTCTATTCCGCCTGCAGGTTTTCAGGAAATTGCTAACCCGGTTGCCATGATGAATGCACCTACAGGAAGCAAAAACAATGAAGATAAGTTTGTATCTTCCTTTTGGGCAGAACTGGACATCATAAAGGGCTTAAAATTTAAATCTAGTTATGGTGTGGATCTTGCGTTTTGGGGCGGAGATGGTTACGAATTCGAACATTTCTTAGCGTCTCAGGGAAAAAACTTCACGCAAAGTCATGTGTTTTCTAATATGCACAGAGGTTTCACATGGCAGTTAGAAAATACATTATCCTATACAAAAACCATTAATGGTAAACACAATATTGGCTTGTTAGCTGGCCAGTCGGCTCAGGAGTATACTTTAAGAGAGCTTTGGGGTGATGATTATGATCTGTTGGAAAATGATCCTAACAAAGCAGTTATCGATTATGCCATTGCACCTCCTACAGCAGGACGAGTGGCTGGTGGTACTGGTGGATTTTCTAATCAAACATTGGCGTCTTATTTTGGTCGTGTAGATTATAACTTTAATGAGAAGTACATGTTTCAGGCCACTGTTCGCCGCGATGGATCATCCAAGTTTGGTCCCAAGAATAAGTGGGCTATTTTTCCTTCCACTTCAATTGGTTGGAACGTGACCAATGAAGGATTCATGGATGGTCGTCCAATCTGGTTCAATTATTTGAAAATTCGTGCGAGCTGGGGGATGAACGGGAATCAAAACATCGATGACTTTTCTTATACGAGCTTGATGGCTGGTAATCAGAACTACTATTTTGGGTCAGGACCGGATGCTGATAAATCCTTATCGTACGGTAGTAGCCCTCAGCGAATCGCCAATCCTGATGTCATCTGGGAGGAATCTGAACAAATCGACATCGGTTTTGATACGCGTTTTTTTAACAGTTCACTATCCTTTGGATTTGATTACTTTAAAAAGACGACTAATGGAATGTTAATTGCGCAGCCCATACCAGGTTATGTGGGAAAAGAAGCGCCTATTGCCAATGCCGGTGATATGGAAAACAGTGGTTTGGAATTTGAACTTTCTTACAAAGGATATGTGAGCGATTTCCACTACAGTATTTCTGCCAATGCCACTTATTTGAATAATGAACTCATCAACATGGGTAATGCGTCTGGTGAAAATACATATGAAACCGGCGGTGCATCCGGAGTGGGTAGTTATGTGAAAGGTAAAAATGGTGAAGTATTTCCATATTTCTATGGATTTAAGACCGATGGACTTTTCCAAAATGAGGCAGAGGCAGCAGCCTACAATGCTAAATATGGTGAAGTGGCCAAGCCTGGAGATGTTCGCTTTGTAGATCTGAATGGAGATAATAAAATTACCGATGAGGATAAAACGAAAATTGGTAAAGGGATGGCTGATTGGACGTTTGGTTTAAATTTTAATGCCGATTGGAAAAGTTTTGACTTAAGTATGTTCTTCCAGGGATCCGTTGGTAATGATGTCTTTGACTTCTCACAACGGGGCGATATTCCTGCCATGAACCGTCCAGCATGGATCCTAGATCGTTGGACAGGTGCAGGTACTTCTAATTCCATTCCACGGATGACAAACGAAAATCTGAACCGTAACTGGCGTTCGTCTGACTTGTATATTAAAGATGGTTCGTTTGTGCGTCTCAAAAATATTCAGTTAGGTTATTCATTACCTGCTACAATCCTAAAGAGAGCGGCTGTTCAGCGTTTACGTTTGTATGTATCGGCAGAGAACCTGTTAACTTTTACCAATTATGATGGATTCGATCCGGAAATGTCATCCGGATCCTATACTACAATTGGTGTTGACAAGGGGATTTATCCTCAGGCCAGAACCATTTCTGTAGGTGCTAATATTACTTTCTAATAAAAAAATAATCAGTTATGAATAAATATATTAAGTCAATATTTTTCGTCGCATTGCTGGGATTAGTCTCGTGTAGCGATGATTTCCTGACTAACTATCCAACGGCCTCACAAGAAACAGGTGGAGCAGCAACGGAGGGAGCCATATTAGCCAACTTGACCTCCTGTTATCAGATATTACTCTTTGATAGTTATGCGAATAACAATTATAACAGTATTGTATTGATGTCTGACTTGCGTTCAGATGACATTTATAAGGGTGGTGGTGATGCCGGTGACCAGGGACAGTTGTACCGTCTGTCTCAATTGGATGCTACAGCTAATGAACTGCCTGAAGGTTTATGGACCATCTATTTCACAGGATTAAATCGTTCGAATAATGCACTCTTAGCTTGTGAAAATGCAATTGGAGTAGATGACGTTGCACTGAATCAATACAAGGCGGAAGCTCACTTTCTAAGAGCCTACTTTGTCCATTGGCTTTGGAAATTTTGGGGCAATATCCCGTATTTCGAAGAGGAATTAGAGGCGCCTTATATGGCACCGCAATATACTGCCGATCAGATTTATGCTGAAATTATGGAAGATCTTGATTGGGCCTTGGATGGTGATAAACTACCCATGGATGTAACGGCCGAAAATGCAGGTCGAATCACCAAAGCTGCGGCTATGTTGTTAAGAGCACGTGTGGTTATGTATCAAAATGATATGGGTCGCTTTGGAGAGGTCTTGGCTGATATGAATGAGATTTATGAAAAGGGATCGTATGCATTGGTTGACTATGCTTCGATCTGGACGCGTGATGGGGAATATTGTGATGAGTCCATCTTTGAGATCAATCATTTACCTGGCGAATTTGGTGGTAAAACTTGGGCCGATGGTTGGGCTGGTTTCGGAACCAACCTGCCTGCTTTTATCTCTCCAAATGGTTTAACCGGTCATGATCTATTAAGTGAGTCTGGTGATGAAAAGTCTATATATAAAGGTGGCTGGGGATTTGGTCCGGTTCGTCCCGAGTTTGTGGCTCTTTTTGAGAAGGAAGATGCCAGATTAAGTGCTTCGGTGAATCAATTTGCCACTGGTGATTATACCCCTCGTTTTCAGGATACCGGTTATTTTATGGGTAAATATGCGGCGCGTGTGGAATACAATGAGCCTCCTGGTGATGTGGACTTGAATTATGAGAATAACTTACGGGTTTTCAGATATGCAGAAGTTTTGTTAAACGCAGCTGAATTGATGGTGGTGCATGGTGTGGCCCCTGTTGGTAGTTTAACTGCTCAGGATGCATTGGATCAAATCCGATCACGTGCGGGTGTTGATCCCGTAGATGCCTCTGCTGTCAATATTAAATTAGAGCGCCGTCGCGAGTTCATGGGTGAAGGCATGCGTTTCTGGGATTTAGTTCGCTGGGGTGAGGCCGCGGTATTGACAGAGAGCGTTCCTGAGTATTCTTCAGAGCGTACCTGGGAGGATTACAAGAAGTACCTGCCAATTCCTCAGTCGGAAATTGATAGAACGGAAGGTGAATTTAAATTGCAGCAAAATACAGGTTATTAATCTGTGGATTGAATTAATTAAGGAGATATAAATATGAAAAATATATTTAAATCGGGGATATTAGTGGTTGTGGCAGTTTTACTGTTTGTAAGCTGCGATCCTCAGGAATTTGACAAGCCGGGTGCGGGTATAAATAATCCTCCAACCACTGAGGAGATGAGTTTTACCATCACTCCTGGTGAAGATGAGTATCATTTTGTGATGAAGAACAACACACCTGTATCAGGGATTTATACCATCAAGTGGACATTTGGTAATGGGGCTTCTGCTCTGGGTAATGAAGTGATTGCTTACTATCCGTTACCAGGTACTTTTGATGTGAAAATGGCTATTTCTACAAATATTGGAACCACCGAAAAAGCCGATCAAGTCATTCAAACGGAAACGGATTATGCATTTTTAGATAGTCCAATTCTAACCGCCTTATCAGGTGGTGCTGATGCTACTGATGGTAAAACGTGGGTAGTGGATAGTTTGGCTACTGGTCATTTTGGAATTGGACCTGTAGGTGGCGACTGGCCTGAATGGTGGGCGGCTACACCTCTACAGAAAACCACATCTGGAGCTTATGATGATGAGTTCACATTTACATTGGTTGGTTTTGGGTTTGACTTTGAAACCTATGGTGACACTTACGTGAAAGATTATCAAAAAGGGGATCCAAATTATTCGAACCCGGTTGAAGTAGATGGTGTCGATTGCCGGGTCAACTATACACCGGGTGATGATGCAGCGTGGGCCATGGTAGAGAGAGAGGGCGTGAATTACATTGTACTTTCTTCATCTAAGCCTTCATTTTTTGGTTTTGACTACGGTGCTGTAAATAATGAGTATCGTGTTGAAGAAATTACGGAGACGAACTTGTACCTGAGTTGTGTTGCTGGTGATGGAAATAGGTGGTACAATAGATTGGTGCTTAAAGGGTATGAAAAACCTGTAGTAACATTTGTGAGCACTATTACTGAAACAGCTGAAGAGAATGAATGGGCAGTGAACCTTTCTGATGTGATCATTCCTGACGGTATTAGCGTGAATGGTTTTACCGTTGATTTTGGCGATGGCAGTGAAGTATATACTACCGATGATTACACTGCTACACTTAAGCATGTTTATATGCGTAAAGGGAATTACCCGGTAAAAGTTACGGTTTTGGCTTCAAATGAAAATGTGGTAGATAACCAGGCTATCAATGTCGAAAACTATCATTCAACCTATGTGCCTTTTCTATTGGATTACATGGTGATGTACGTGGATAACAGTGAGGTGGAGATGGCGCCGGTGGCAGGTGAAGATTGTGCCGTGTCGGTGGTCGATAACCCGGAACGCATATATCCAAATAAAGGGGTTGATGTGTTCCATTATAAAAAAGATGGGCAACAGTGGGCCAATGCCAATATGAAGTTGCCTGCTGGTTACCGTTTTAACTTAACGCAAACCTCTGTTTTTAGAATTATGGTGAGAGGAAAAGCCGGTCAGGCTGTATTATTAAAGTTAGAGAATACTGATAGAGCTGGAAATGCATGGCAAACTGGTGCTGAATTAACCTATACTATTCAGGCTGATGATACCTGGGAAGTGGCAGAATATGACTTCGCTGGTGTGGGGGCTGGTTTTGACTGGACAGGAGATCAATTCACTTCAGATATTACTACTGATGCTCGTTTTAACAATGATTTCTACAACATTGTTAGAATCATGCTGAATCCTGGCAATGGGGATGGTGTTCACGAATTTTATTTCGATGATTTAGCCGGTCCACATGTGGAAGGTCTTAAATCTGCAAGGCAATAATGATTTAATATAGGGGCGTTTTGTGTCTCGGCACAAAACGCTCTTCTTTAAAAATAAATACATCTTCTTATCCCCAAAAACGCATTATAATGACTCGATCACAATTATTGGCGTGGCCATTAATCATTCTTGCATTACTCTCCGTATCCTGTTTGTCATGCAGTTCTGCTGATGAAAACACAGGATATACACCTGACTTCAGTTATCAGATGGATGCTGCTCATCCCAATTTGGTGACGTTCACAAATACTTCATCCGGTGAGTATTTATATACAGAATGGGACTTCGGAAACGGCGAAACCACATCCAAAGAAACCGTTAAGAATAAAGAATATACCATTTATTATCCCCTTAAAGGTGAGTATGAGGTCCGGCTAAAAGTGTGGGGACCTGTTAATACGACCAACGACACTAAAATCATCAGTAAAACCATTAAGGTTGAAGCTGATGATCCTGATTATGACTTAAATGGTACGCTTGTCTGGGCCGATGAGTTTGATGGTTCCAACATTAATGCTTCCAACTGGACCTTTGAAACGGGTGCCACTGGTTGGGGAAACAACGAATTACAAAATTATACCAATGGCAGCAATGCCCATATTGAAGATGGGAAGCTGGTGATCACTGCCCGGAAAGAGAATGATAATACAACAGCTGGTTCATATTCTTCGACCCGAATGATATCCTGGGGTAAGCGAGAATTTACCTATGGGCGTATCGAAGTTCGGGCCAAGCTGCCCTCAGGCAGAGGAATATGGCCCGCCATCTGGATGCTGGGGGCAAACCTGGGCAGTGCTGGATGGCCCGCTTGTGGTGAGATTGACATTATGGAGTACGTCGGGTATGAGCCTGATGTGGTGCATGCCACGGTGCATACAGCTGCAGGGGCAGGTAGTAATGGCAATGGAAGCAGTAAGGGATTAACGACTTGTGAAGAGCAATTTCACATTTATGGACTGACTTGGACCGAAGAGAAAATGGAATTTTACATCGATACCCCGGATAACATTACACACACCTATGCACCGGCTACTAAAACGCCTGCCAACTGGCCATTCGATAAACCACAATTTTTCATTCTGAATATTGCTGTTGGCGGAAATTGGGGCGGTGCACAAGGAATTGATAATACCATTTTCCCCCAAACCATGGAGGTGGATTATGTACGTGTGTATGAACTGGATTAACTCCCTTGGGTAAGCGAATTAAATGAAATAAGTTAAAACAATAACCATGAAGTGTAAAATATATAGCTTTATAGCAATAATTAGTGTAATTCTGATCTTTGGAGCCTGTCAACGAAATACAAACACGAGTAAGAATCAACCCATTGAGCAGAAAGTGGATGACTTGATCGGTAAAATGACTTTGGAAGAGAAGATTGGCCAAATGTGTCAAATTAGTGGGGCAGGAAATCCGGTTCCTGATAATTTAAAGACTGCTATACAAGCCGGTCAGATTGGTTCCATTTTGAATGAAGTCAATGTAGAAGTGCTGAATGAAGTACAACGCATTGCCATTGAAGAAAGTCGATTGGGTATTCCTATACTCATTGGCCGTGATGTGATTCATGGATTTAAGACTGTTTTTCCCATTCCATTGGGATTAGGAGCTACCTGGAACCCCGAATTGGTGCAGGAAGGTGCCCGGATCGCTGCAGCTGAAGCCTGGTCATCCGGCATCCACTGGACGTTTGCACCCATGCTGGACATTAGCCGCGATGCGCGCTGGGGACGTATCGCCGAAAGCTTTGGTGAAGATCCGCATTTGGTGTCTCAATTGGGAGCTGCCATGGTGAAAGGATTTCAAGGGGATGATCTGTCCAAAGAAGGTGCCATCATCGCTTGTGCCAAGCACTTTTTAGGGTATGGTGCTGCTGAAGGAGGACGTGATTATAACAGCACGTTGATCCCTCCCCGTGAGCTGCGAGATGTGTATATGCCGCCTTTTAAGGCTGCGGTAGATGCTGGAGCACGCTCATTCATGGCCGGTTTCAATGACATTGATGGGGTACCCGCTACTGGTAATAAATTTCTATTTCGCCAGGTCTTGCGTGATGAATGGCAATTTGATGGTTTTGTGGTGAGTGACTGGGCATCCCCCTGGGAACTGATCAACCATGGTTATGCTGCCAATGAAAAGGAAGCTGCACAACGGGCCATTAATGCAGGTGTTAACATGGAAATGGCGACAACCACCTATCGTGATAATATTGCTGAATTATTGAGCGATGGATTGATTAAAGAAGAAACAATTAATCAGGCCGTACGCGAAATATTGCGTGTGAAGTATGAGTTGGGATTATTTGATAATCCATATGTAGCCGAAGACAAGTACAATCAGTTTGCAAAAGAAGAGTATCTGGAAGCAGCCAAAAAATCAGCGCTTCAGAGCATGGTGTTATTGAAGAATGAGAACAACACCTTACCATTAAAAGAAACTGTCAAAAAAGTGGCATTAATAGGCCCCATGGCCAATGAAATGTATGAACAATTAGGAACCTGGGTGTTTGATGGAGATAGTACCTTAACTGTTACGCCACTTAAGGCCTTGCGTGATGCGTTAGGTGCAGACAAGGTATTATTCACAAAAGGGCTGGAGGTAACTCGTACCAAACATACGAAAGGATTTAATAAAGCCGTTAAAATGGCGCAGCAAGCCGATGCGATTGTGTTTTGTGGGGGCGAAGAGGCGATTTTATCCGGAGAGGCGCATTCACGGGCTGACATTAACTTACCTGGTGCTCAGGCAGAGTTAATTCAGGAATTGGCGAAAACAGGGAAACCATTGGTGTTAATCGTGATGGCTGGCCGTCCCTTAACCATTGGCGAGGTGAGTCAATCAGCCGATGCGGTGATTTATGCCTGGCATCCCGGAACCATGGGAGGACCGGCTTTGGCAGATATCTTATTGGGAAAAGCGAACCCATCCGGTAAATTGCCGGTGACTTTTCCAAAAGTAGTGGGTCAGATACCCATGCACTACAACCATAAAAATTGTGGACGTCCTGTGGACCCTAAAGACTGGGTACAGATGGATAAAATTCCGGTCAAAGCATATCAAACATCATTGGGTAATACATCTCATTACATTGATGCCGGTTATGAGCCCCTTTATCCATTTGGATATGGACTGTCTTATACCACCTACGAATATAGCAATCTGAAGCTGAATAAGACAAAGGTTCAGAACGATGAAAAACTTGAAATCACATTTACCCTTAAAAATACAGGTGAAGTAGCCGGTGAGGAAGTGGCACAACTTTATGTGCGTGATTTGGCCGGGAATGTAACGAGACCTGTCAGAGAGCTGAAAGGCTTTAAACGCGTTGCTCTTGCTGCCGGTGAAGAACAAAAGGTAACCATCACTTTAGCCATAGATGATTTGGCTTTCACCAATGAAGATATGAAGCAGGTGGTGGAGCCAGGAGATTTTCAGATCTGGGTGGGTGGCGATTCCCGAGCGACATTGTCAGCATTATTCACAGTAGAAAAATAAAATGATGTCACCATCAAAAGCATACATTGTTCGCATATCATTGATCGTGGCCTTGGGTGGATTCCTGATGGGATTTGACGCATCGGTGATCTCCGGTGTAGTGAAATTTATCGAACCTCATTTTAATCTTTCCAAGTTGCAATTGGGGTGGGCTGTGAGTTGCCTGACCTTAACTGCCACCTTAGCGATGGTTGTGGCAGGTCCGTTAAGTGATCGATTCGGGAGACTTATCATTTTAAAGTATGCGGCCATACTGTATGCGGTTTCAGCCATTGCCTCGGCTTTGGCTCCCACGTTTGGGTTTTTGGTGGTGGCACGTATGATTGGTGGATTGGGGGTGGGTGCCTCCTTGATTCTGGCACCCATGTACATTGCCGAAATATCGCCGGCAAAGGTACGGGGTACAATGGTATCCTTTAATCAATTGAATATTGTGATTGGTATCTCAGTGGCCTTTTTTACCAATTTTATCATCCTACGGTTAAGTAACGATCCTTCTGCATGGGTCAGTGTTTTGAATATTGATACATACAATTGGCGCTGGATGTTAGGTCTGGAAACCCTGCCAGCCATTTTGTACTTCGTGTTTTTATTCAGCGTACCGGAAAGTCCACGGTGGTTAGCCATGAAAGGGCAGGATGAGAAAGCTCTGGATATTCTCTCCAGGGTAGGATCCAAAGAAGAAGCCCGGCAAGCGCTATTAGCCGTGAAGCAAAATCTGAAAAGCAGCCCGAAGAAAGAGCGGGTATCGGTGTCTGAGTTATTCAAACCCTCCATGAAACTGGTGTTGCTTATCGGTATTGTGGTAGCTATTACCCAGCAAATAACCGGGATTAATGCGGTGTTTTTTTATGCCCCCATGATCTTTGAACAAACGGGTATCGGCACTGATGCCGCTTTTTCGCAAGCCATCCTAGTGGGATTAACCAATCTGGTGTTTACCGTTCTGGCCATGTGGCTGATTGATAAGGTGGGACGAAAATTACTATTATTGGTAGGATTATCCGGTATTGTCATTTCCATGGGACTACTGGCTATCGGTTTTGGGACAGCTACTTATCAGCTGAACAATGATGATGTGATCGTGTTGCAACAGACCATAGAAAGCAATCAATGGGAAAAAATCAAAGACCTTACTTACGATAGCGATCTGGCATTCAAAAGGGCGATTACTAACACCATGGGGGAGCATCAGTTGATAGCCAATGAAAGTGCCTTTTTAACACGCGCCATTCATATTAATCCATGGCTGGTATTGATCGGGATCATCGGTTTTGTCGCATCGTTTGCCATTTCCCTTGGACCAGTCATGTGGGTCTTGTTCTCAGAACTCTTTCCCAACAGGGTAAGGGGATTAGCCATATCCTTTGCTGGTTTCATTAATTCGGGGATTAGCTTTTTAGTACAACTGGTTTTTCCCTGGGAGTTAGCAAATTTTGGAAGTTCATCAACCTTTCTGATATATGCTGTATTTGCGGCTTTGGGCTTGTTAGTCCTGGCGTTTTACCTGCCCGAGACCAAAGGTAAGACATTGGAAGAACTGGAAGCTGTTTTGGTGAGTTAATAAAAGTAGGGACACCGATAATTAATACTACCCACGAAGTGGGTAAAGGTGAATTATCATGGGTGATATCCCATGGAGAGAGAGACCTAAAATGCTAAGAACCTTGATGGGGTTTCATTATAGATTTTATGATTATATAAAGTGTTTAACATCAATTTTAAAAGAGGTAACACCAGGGATGATCACAAACACGCCGGAACAGTAAATATTCCATTCCTGGTAAATTAACCTTGATTGGTGTTTTAATGGGAGGCCGTTAGGGGGGATACTAACGGCACCCATTATTTAAAAATGGACGCAGATGATTGAATTAGCAAATGGACATATAAAAGTATTGATCCAGGAACCCGAAGAAGGGTATTTGGGAACACGCTTTGACTGGACTGGTAAAGTGGTTCAATTGTGGTGGAAAGGGATTCCATTTTGCACCTCAGAGCTGCTCCATGATGTGTCCGGTCAAATAGGAACAGGTTTCTTCAATGAGTTTGGGATGACTGATCCCATTGGTTACAAAGACTGTCATGTCGGTAGTTATTTTCCTAAAATAGGGGTGGGCTTACTGCAAAAAGAGACCAACGCCCCCTATGATTTTTTTCATGCCTATAAATCCAAATCCTGCGAATTTAGTGGAGTGAGAGAGAAGAATTCGATCATTTATCATTGTCTGAATAAAGAGTATGACTCGGCCTTCTTTTTGGAGAAAAAAATTACCCTCACGAAAGATGGGTTCGCTATCGATTATTTATTGGAGAATATAGGGAACCAAAATATCGAGACGTCCGAATATGTCCATAATTTTTTAGCGCCGGGAGGCAATCCGATCTCATCGAAGACCAAGCTTACATTTGGTGGGAAAATAAAGGATACTTCATTCATAAAAGGATTAAATCCAGACGACATCATAAGTTATGAAAAAAATACGATTCGCTGGAAGAAGCAACCCAAAGCTGATTTTTTCTTCGAAAAGATTGCGGTCCCACAAAGCAACCAGGTGAACTGGACACTGATTAATGAACAGTTAAACCTGGGTATTTGCGAAATCGTGGATTTTAAACCGTCAAAAATTAATCTCTGGGGACGCGGCCATGTGGTAAGTCCCGAACTATTCAAAAGTATAAAATTACTGCCCGGTGGGATGGAGCGTTGGAAGCGTGAATTCAAGGTGGTGGATGACATATAGATAAAAAGGATTGTAGAATATAGTATATTATCATGAAGACGAGAGAGATCTATTTAGGCCATACGAATTTAAAGTGCAGCTGGGATGAAGTTGAAGGAAAATTCGTAGAACAGGAGCATGAAAAATTTTATAAGATCAGTAACTATGATCAAATGCCAAATTTTTTCATGAGTATGGTGAGCGATTCCGATCACTGGATGTTCATCTCAAGTAATGGTTCATTGTCGGCCGGACGAAAAGACCGCAACAATGCCTTGTTTCCTTATTATACCGATGATAAAATTCACGACTATCAAGGTATTACTGGCTGTAAAACAACATTGCTGGTTGAAAAAGATGATAAAACTTATATCTGGGAACCGTTTGCCGATGGTTCGAAAGGGGTGTATAAGATTGTAAGAAATCTATATAAAAGTATATATGGTAATAAAATTACCTTTGAAGAGATCAATGAAGATCTGGGGATTAGCTTCAAATATACCTGGTGTTACAGTGAGAAGTTTGGTTTCATCCGGAAATCAACACTCACCAATGATAGCTCTAACCCAGTGAAAATCGAAGTATTGGATGGTATCAAAAACATCATCCCCTATGGGTTTGATTATGCCTTTCAGAACGAGTTCAGTAATCTATTGGATGCCTACAAAAAAAATGAATTACTGGAGGATACCGGACTCGGTATATATACTTTGAGTTCAATACCGGTGGATCGGGCGGAACCCAGTGAGTCTTTAAAAGCCACCTCAGTTTGGTCCTATGGCCTGGAAAACAGGAAAATCCTTTTGTCTGATCGACAGACTGAACAATTCAAGAAAGGACGAGGTGTTGAAACAGAAAAGGATATACGGGCTGCCAGAGGTGCTTATCTGTTGAATGCTGAACTTGGGTTAAACCCTAAAAGTTCGCAGGAGTGGGTGATTGTGGCTGAAATTAATCAGGATCGGGTGGATGTGGTTAATTTGGAGCATTGGATTAAAACAGAAAAGAACATTTCAGCGTTAATAGCTGAAGATATAAAGGTGGGTACCATTAACCTGATCAAAATTGTAGCAGACGCAGATGGTTTGCAAATGGGGAGCGATGATTTAAGTTACGCCCGTCATTTTTCCAATACACTATTCAACGTGATGCGCGGGGGAATTTTTAATGATAATTATTCCATCGATGCCGATGATTTGAGGTTGTTTGTAAAGCAAACCAATAAATTAATAGAAGCTAAGTTTGAAAACTGGTTGAGTGTGCTGCCCAAAGAAATTTTGTACGGTGATTTGATTCAGTTGGCTGAAAAAACAGGTAATGCAGATTTAATCCGAATCTGTTATGAATACCTGCCTTTAACCTTTAGCCGCCGACATGGGGATCCGAGTCGTCCATGGAATCAGTTTGCCATTGAAACCAAAAATGAAGACGGTACACCCAAATTAAATTACCAGGGGAACTGGCGTGATATCTTCCAGAACTGGGAGGCACTCGGCCTGTCCTATCCCGAGTTTATCGAAGGAATGATCAGTAAATTTGTGAATGCCTCCACTCCTGATGGATATAATCCGTATCGCATTACGCGTGAAGGTATTGACTGGGAATGTCCGGACCCTCACGATCCCTGGGCTTACATCGGCTATTGGGGCGACCATCAAATCATTTACTTGCAAAAGTTATTGGAACTATCCCATAAATTCCATCCGGGTAAATTGAATGAACTGATGACAAAAGAGCTGTTCGTTTATGCCAATGTGCCTTATCGCATTAAATCCTACGAGCAGATCGTGGCCAATCCTCAGGATACCATCGAGTTTGATGCCGATCTAAATGTCAGCATTCAGGGTAAAGTCGAGCAAATAGGGGCCGATGCACGTTTGTTAAGCGCTAAGGACGACGCGCGCTATCAGGTGAACTTAACGGAGAAAATATTGGTCACTCTATTATCTAAGTTGAGCAACTTCATCCCGGAAGCCGGAATTTGGTTAAATACTCAGCGACCTGAATGGAACGATGCCAATAATGCCCTGGTGGGGAACGGTGTGTCCATGGTCACACTCTATTATTTGCGCCGCTTCTTAAAGTTTTGGTCGAATAAGTTCGCTGAATTATCAGTTGAGGAAGTGACGGTTTCCGAAGAGGTAAAGATTTTACTTGATAAAATATATTTCCTTTTCATTCAAAATGAAGGCGTATTAGCCAAGGGGTTTTCGGATGAAGAACGACGACATTTTGCCGATGTGTTGGGCGAAGCCGGCAGTGAATACAGAAACAGCATTTATAGCAAATCTTTTTCGGGTATTAGAGAAGTGGTAAAAGTGAATGACTTACTTCGGTTCACCAAGCTCGCCCTGGCATACATGGATCAATCCATAAAGGTTAATAAACGAGAAGATGGTTTGTATCATGCCTATAACTTAATTTCATTTAACGCAGATGGTGTTTCCATTCGTTACTTATATGAAATGTTGGAAGGACAAGTAGCTGTCTTAAGTTCAGGTTACTTATGTGCGCAGGAAAGTCTGGATGTATTGGATGCTTTAAAGGCCAGTGCCTTGTTCCGCGAAGATCAGTACAGTTATATTCTCTATCCCGATCGTCAGTTACCACGTTTTGAAGAGAAGAATAACATACCGGCCAAGAATGTGCAGGCTTCCCGGTTGTTGAGTCAATTGGTTGCGGATAAAAATACAAAAGTACTTAAGCAGGATGCTTTGGGTAACTACCATTTTAATGGATCCATCCGCAATGCAGATGAACTTGAGCAGGTTATGGAATCGTTAGAGGCCGGGACCTATTCAGAGCTGGTGGCCACAGACAAAGAAATGGTATTGGCCACATTCGAAGAGATGTTCGATCACCAGTCTTTCACGGGGCGCTCCGGTACCTTCTATGGATACGAAGGTCTGGGAAGTATCTATTGGCACATGGTTTCTAAACTACTACTGGCTGTGCAGGAAAATTACTTTAATGCACTGGATGCCGGTGCGGATGCGGTTCTGCTGGGTAAGCTTAAAGATCACTATTATGAGATAAAAGCAGGCATTGGTTTGTATAAATCACCGGCCTTGTATGGCGCCTTTCCAACCGATGCCTATTCGCATTCACCGGGAAATGCAGGTGTGAAACAACCGGGTATGACGGGGCAGGTGAAAGAAGATGTGCTGTCACGAATGGGTGAACTGGGTATTCAGGTGATCAATGGAGAAATCGTGTTTGACACGTCTCTGATGAATACCCAGGAGTTTTTAAAGAAAGAGGAAGTGTTCACCTACTATGATGTGAAAGGCGATCGGAAACAATTGGAGTTAAAACCAGATCAACTGGGATTTACCTTCTGTAAAGTACCGGTGATATATACAGCATCCGATAAAAATGAAATGAAGATTTTATTGACCAATGGTGACGTAAAAGAGCTTTCGACTCTTGTGATCAATGCTGAAATAAGCACATTGCTTTTTAAGCGAAGTGGGCAAGTGGAAAAAATTGAATTGTCCATAGCATCTCATTAAATAGAATGAAAAGCACAGTTATCACTTAATAGGTAGTTGTGCTCATAATAAAACACTAACAACAAATGCCCTATGTCTGTAAGAAATGAGTATGTAATGTCATTAGCAGGATTGGATGTGTCCGGCAAATCCAATGCTGAACTGATCACTTTGTTTAATGAAGTATTAAATCAGGGGATGCATGGCTTGTGTTTCAGTCCATATGTGGAAGGACAACAGCCGGGAGATCAACTGAGCGAAGAGCAGATCAGAAGGCGCATTGATATTATTAAGCCTTACACCAATTGGGTACGGTCATTTTCGTGTACTGAAGGGAATGAATTAATACCACGCTTGGCCCATGAAAAGGGATTACAAACGATGGTGGGGGCCTGGCTCGGAAGAGATAAGGCGATTAATAAAATCGAAATAGAAAATCTGATTGAAGTGGCGCGTGAGGGGCATGCCGATATTGTGGCGGTTGGGAATGAGGTGTTGTACCGTAAGGATTTGTCGGAAGAGGAGTTGCTGGCTTATATCTGTAAAGTAAAAGAAGCTATTCCGGGTATTCCTGTGGGATATGTGGATGCCTATTATGAGTTTGAAAACTGTCCGCGGATTACCGAAGCGTGTGATGTTATTTTAGCCAATTGCTACCCTTTTTGGGAGGGGTGTAGTTTAGAGTACTCCTTATTGTACATGAAGGATATGTACCGAAGGGCACTGAAGGCCGGAAAAGGAAAGAAAGTCATTATTTCTGAAACGGGATGGCCAAGTGTTGGTGAAAAGTTTCATGGATCACAACCCTCGGTCGAAAACGCCATCAAATATTTCATTGATACGCAACGCTGGGCCAAAGAGGACAATGTTGAAATCCTTTATTTTTCATCTTTTGATGAGAGCTGGAAGACCGGCACAGAAGGTGATGTGGGGGCTTTCTGGGGATTGTGGGATGTAAATGAGAAGTTGAAGTATAGAAAGTGATTTGTCATCCAATTATTGAACATGAAAATTAGCGAACTGATAAATAGTACTCCGGGAAAAGCCATTTGTTATTCGGGTTTCCGACAGGGGCAAAGTCCTGATTCGGGGATCTATCCAAGCTATGAGCAGGTCAAAGAGGATTTGTTGATACTGCATAAACACTGGAAGTATCTCCGCCTATACGATTGTGATGAACAGACGGATCTTGTTTTGCAGGTCATTCGTCAGGAAAAGCTCGGTTTTAAAGTGATGCTGGGCGCCTATATTGGCGCTGAGGTCAATAATCACGGCTGTCCCTGGGGCGGTGCTTATGCCGAGGAACAACTCGACAAAAACAAAGCACACAATATCAATCAAATTCGGATATTGATTCAACTGGCCAATCAGTACCCCGACATTATTTTTTCGCTGTCTGCCGGTAACGAAGCCACAGTCGACTGGACTGACCATTATGTGCCGGTGGAAACGGTTATCGAGTATGTGCGAATGATAAAAAAAAGCACCAAACAGCCGGTTACCTTCTGCGAAAACTACTTGCCCTGGCATGGTAAACTAAAGGATCTGGTCGAAGAAGTGGATTTTATTTCCATTCATACCTATCCGGTGTGGGAATACAAAAATATACATGAAGCCTTAGAGTATACCCGTCAAAACTATTACAGTGTGGCGGATAAATACCCGCATAAACCGGTCGTGATAACGGAGGCTGGGTGGGCCACTAATTCAAACGGACGGGGCATTTGTCCGGGAAATGTGAGTGAGGAGCTGCAGAGTACCTACTGTAATGATTTAGTGAATTGGAGTGATCGGGATGGGGTTTTGACCTTTGTATTTGAAGCCTTTGATGAGCCCTGGAAGGGATCTTCCGAACCCATGGAGCCCGAAAAACACTGGGGGCTGTTTACCGTGGATCGGAAACCCAAGCAAGTGATGCAGGCCCTGTTTCCTGAGTTCACAACTCAAACAGAATAAAATCGGCCTTGAGACTGCCCTAAAATAAATGTGTTGAATAACCCATGAATTAGATACTATGAACAATCATCCACTAATCAGCAGACGAGCGAACCAGGTTTTACTTATCCTTTTTTTTACAAGCCTTATGGGGTGTCATCAGGGACGTAAACAAAAACAAGGCAGCACAGAAAATACAAGGCAAACGATAACACCCATCCAACAAAATCCGGAAGATTTATTGAGTGGTATTTCAACGGCCGTTTGCTATTCCGGTTTTAGAAGCGGGCAACATCCCGACAGAGGCGAGGGGGCCGTCAATCCAACGGAGGCACAGATTTTGGAGGATTTGCAGATGATTTCACACGATTCATTGTTTAGGCTTATCCGCTTATACGATTGTGGCGAAAACTCAGAAGCTGTATTGAGAAGCATCCAGGAAAACAAACTGGATATAAAGGTGATGTTAGGCATTTGGTTAAAAGCGGAACTCAGTAATCATGAAAGTTGTGCCTGGCTCAATGAACCCATTCCACAGGAGATCCTGGATCAAAATGCAATTGCCAATAAAATTGAGATTCAGAAAGGAATTACCCTGGCCAATCAATATCCAGCCATTGTTGCGGCAGTGAATGTGGGTAATGAAGCCCTGGTCGATTGGAACGACCACAAAGTAGATACCGATACAATTATTAGCTATTGTCGTGCAGTAAAAAAATCTATTAAACAGCCGGTTACGGTGGCGGAGAATTACGAATGGTGGGCAGCCAAGGGAACTAAATTAGCAAAGGAATTAGATTTTATTGCGGTCCACATCTATCCGGTTTGGGAAGGAAAAGACATCGATGAAGCCATGTCCTACTCCATTGAAAATATTCAGAAAGTGCAAGATGCACTACCTCATAGTAAAATTGTCATCAGTGAAGCCGGCTGGGCTTCGGTGGCGTCGGAATTTGGGGAACGGGCCAGTGAACAAAAACAAGAGCAGTATTACAACGAGTTGATGGCCTGGACGGCCAAAATGAACATCACCACCTTCTTTTTTGAAGCCTTTGATGAAGATTGGAAAGGAAATCCTGAGAATCCAATGGGGGCAGAGAAGCATTGGGGACTGTTTACAGTAGACAGACAACCTAAAAAAGTGATGCAACCTTTCTTTACAGAGAAGAATTAACAAGTAAATGAGCGCACAAGCGCTCACGGGGAATGAATGGGAGGATACCTTTTATTTAAAACACAACTCAATGACACATTATAAAACAGCCATCGAAGATAGAGTTCCTTTTGGACAGAAAGTAGCTTTCGGATCCGGCCATTTGGCCAATCAATTATTCCCCGCTGCCTTGGGTGTGTTTATGGTAGTTTTGGTGATGTCCTTAGGTATGGACCCGATTTTAGCCGGTTTATTAGGGGCACTGCCCCGCTTGCTGGATGCCTTGACTGATCCCATCATGGGCTTTATTTCAGACAATACAAAGTCGAAATGGGGCCGTCGGAAACCCTATATTTTAGTAGGCAGTATTATTTCAGGCGTGTCCTACATGATCATGTGGCAGCTAAATCCTGAGAATTCGGAGATGTACAATTTCTTTTATTTTTTAATCGTATCCTTCTTCTTCTACATTGGTTACACCATTTTTGCGACACCTTTAATTGGATTAGGGTATGAAATGACCCCTGATTACAATGAACGAACACGGTTGATGGCCGTTTCTCAGTTTTTAGGACAAATTGCCTGGATGATAGCTCCATGGTTTTGGGTCATCATTTATAATCAAGCGCTGTTTGACTCCGCACCGGAAGGGGCAAGAATTCTTTCCATTTGGGTGGGTGGACTATGTATGGTTCTGGGAATTCTACCCGCTCTTTTTAACAAAGAAATGATCGTTCCTGAACAGGATAAAATAAAAAATCTGTCCGGAAAAGAGTTGGCTGCCAATACAAAGGAGTTTATTAAAGGGATTCTGTTAACCATTAAGAATAAACAATTCATCAAACTGTGTGGGTCCACATTTTTAATTTTCAATGGTTTTCAAACCATCGCTCAATTCGCCTTTTTTATCATCGTGTATTATCTTTTTAATGGCAATACCGATGCAGCAGGTGGATGGCCAGCCTGGTTTGGTACAGTCAGTGCCATGGGTACCGCATTTTTAGTAATACCTGTGGTGACTAAACTAGCAGAGAAATTTGGTAAGAAAAATGCATTTATCATCGCTACCTTGCTTTCAATCATTGGATATGCTTTAAAGTGGTGGGGATTCAGTCCTGAAAACCCCTGGATGATGTTTATGCCGATTCCGTTTTTGTCCTTCGGAATAGGCGGATTATTTACCTTGATGATGTCCATGACAGCCGATGTCTGTGACCTGGATGAATTGAATAACGGTGAACGGCGTGAAGCGATGTTTGGCGCTGTGTACTGGTGGATGGTGAAACTGGGAACAGCCGTGGCCATGCTGACCAGTGGGATCGTTTTGCATTACATTGGCTTTAAAGAAGGAGTTGAAGTGCAATCGGTGGAAACGCTTACCAACCTGCGAATTGCAGATATATTAATTCCCGTTACAACTGCATTGTTAGCAATTGTCACCATCTGGAAGTATGACATCACAGAAAAAAAGGCCCACGAGATACGAGCGGCACTCATATTACGAAGAGGAAAGGTGCACCATCAGGGAGAGTAAGTGTCTTTAATAGAAATGATGGAATAATATACTATATAGGTTTAGTACTGTTCGAATTGCTAATTGGATCAATACTATTAGATGATTAAGATCTGCTTGTATATATTTCTAGAAACAGGAGCTTTTTTTAGTCCGCCTTCAGAAAATAGTGTAAAGAAATTTTGCGTAATGGAGCGATTAAAAAAGAAAATCTGTTTGAAGCGGAGCGAGTTATTTTCTTTTCAGCGGAAAGGAGTTAAATTTTAACTATTTACTGTTAGCGGCGGCGTTTTTTGTTTACTTTTTTTCGCTGAAGCAAAAAAGTAAAAGCCTGCGCGGCTAGAGCGCTTAATGAAGTTTTATTTAGCACAACAATGATATGAAATACACTATCCAATTACCATTATTAATGGCATTCATTTATTTGGTTACCAGCTGTTCGTCGCCCATAGGGTATGAATTGGTTTGGGCCGATGAATTTGATTATGTGGGATTACCTGATTCAACAAAGTGGGCCTACGACACGGAAGGCAATGCCCATGGCTGGGGGAATCACGAAGCTCAGTACTACACTGAGGCGCGAAAAGAGAATGCCCGGGTGGAAAATGGCATCCTTCATATAAATGCCATACATGAAAACGTCGAAGGTAAAGAATACTCATCCGCCCGTTTGATTTCCAAAGCCGATTGGAAATATGGAAAGGTCGAAGTACGGGCGAAGTTACCCGACGCCAGGGGAACCTGGTCGGCCATCTGGATGATGCCGGGTGGGTGGTCCTTTAGCGATGGCGACTGGCCCAATATTGGAGAAATTGACATCATGGAACATGTGGGACATGATCTGGGGGTGATCCATGCGTCTGCCCATTCAAAAGATTACCAGTGGCAAAAAAAGACACAGAAAACCGGTACCGTGAATATCCCCGATGTCAATGAAAATTTCCATTCATACATCCTCGAGTGGACGCCTGAAGTCATGAAAGCATACGTAGATGATCAGCTGTATTTCGAATACAAAAATGAAGGATTGGGAGTGGATAAATGGCCTTATGACAAACCGTTCTACTTGATTTTAAATGTGGCCGTAGGTGGGGCGTGGGGCAGCATTGAAGGCATCGATGCAGACGCTTTCCCGCAAACCATGGAAGTGGATTATGTGAGAATCTTTCAGAAGAAATAGAATTATTGGGCTCCATTCGGATGAAGAAATTGCAGAGTCATCAGAAGGCATGCAATAGACATTAAATAGAATTGACATGTCATCGTCAAAAATCCAAAAGTTACCTGGAGGAACCCAAGAGTCATCTGGAGGAATAGACAAGTCAACAGAAGGAATCCATGAGTCATTCAAAATAATGAAAAAACGCAACTGTAGGAAGAAAGAAGGTAAGGCTGAAGGCCTTTAACAACATAGCTTGGGGCATCGCCCCAAGTTTTGATGTTTCATGCTTTTCAGTCTGTTGAAAACCCAAGGATTCTTAACTAAATGACATTGGTCCGGCTTGAGAATATTAAGAACAGACAGGATAAGGGGGATTTTTTTTGGGGAGATATATACCTAAATGTAAAAAAACAGGTCACGAACAAAATACAAGCAGCATGAACAAAATCTTGACAAAATTATCGTTAAAAGAAAAAGTAGGGTATAGCCTTGGGGATACCGCTTCCCATTTTGTGTGGGACATGGTGGGCTTTTGGATCCTCATCTTTTACACCGATACCTTTGGTATCTCAGCTGCCGCTGCAGGAACCATCATGCTAATCGCCCGTTTTTGGGACATGGTGAGTGACCCCATTATGGGTGTTATTGCCGACAGGACAAAAACTAAATGGGGGAAATTTCGTCCTTATATTCTTTGGATGGCTTTACCTTACAGTGTGCTGGCAGTATTAGCTTTTACAACGCCCGATTTGGGATCAACCGGGAAAATAATCTATGCGGGTGTCACTTACTTTTTACTGATGACGGTGTTTACGGCCATTAATTTACCCTATTCTTCATTGGGTGCCGTTATGACAGGTGATTCTTATGAACGCGCAGGACTCAATTCCTACCGTTTTATCTTTGCTTTTGTAGGCCAGTTTATCGTTTCGGGGACAGCACTTTCATTGGCCTTGTACTTCGGAAAAGGGGATAGTGCCAAGGGCTACCAATACACCTTGATTCTATTTTCGGTGATTAGTTTTATCATGTTTATGATCACCTTTAAAACCACCAAAGAAAGGGTGCAACCGCCAAAGGCACAAAAGGAATCACTAAAAGAAGACTTTAAGAATTTATTCAAAAACAGGCCGTGGGTCATTTTGTTTTTTGTGGGCATTATCTCGTTCATCATGTTTGCCATGCAGAACCTCTCCATTGCCTATTACTTTAAATATTATATCGGAAGGGAAGAAAACGTGCAGTTGTTTAATGTCATTGGCACTTTGGCACTCATTGTGGCCATTCCTTTCTCTAAACCCTTGGCTAAGCGGTTTGGGAACCGTAATGTATTTGTGGCCAGTTCACTGATTTCAGGTTTCTTTTTCATTCTCTTATACCTCCCGGGAGTGACCGATTTAAAATTGATTTATACTTTCAATATCTTAGCTAAGATGGCCTATGCACCTGCCGTTCCTTTATTATGGACGATGCTGGGTGATACGGCCGATTATTCGGAATGGAAAACCGGTCGGCGGTCCACGGGACTGACCTTTTCAGCTGCCACCTTTGCGCAAAAAGCAGGCTGGGGTATTGGTGGTGCTTTAGCTGGTTGGCTGTTGGCGATCTTTAAATTTGAGCCGAATGTGGAACAAACAGCATCAGCTATTACAGGTATTAAGTTGATGATTTCCGTATTCCCGGGCGTTTTATACATGTCATGTGCCATTCTTTTGTATTTCTATACGATTGATCATAAAACGTGTAAGATCATGCAAGCTGATTTGGAGGCTCGGCGAGCTGAAGAAAGTGATGATTAAATTTATTGTTGATATCATCCAATTATTCACTATTTTAATCAAACAACAATGAGAAAATTACTGCTGTTAACCGGCTTTGTAGCTTCTGTTTTTTTGGTGAACGCTCAAAGTATGGAAAAGGATAAGGCGATGTCAGATAAAATAAATCAACTAATATCACAATTGACCCTGGAAGAGAAAGTATCCCTTTGTTCGGGTCGTGACGACTGGAGCACACAACCCATCGAACGTTTAGATATCCCTTGGATTTGGATGGCCGATGGTCCGCATGGGTTACGTCGTGCACCAGCTACCAACAAAGCAGGCTATGGCGATCAGCACCCCGCCACTTGCTTTCCTACTGCATCCGCCCTCTCGGCTACCTGGGATGTGGATCTGATTTACAACGTAGGCCAGGCTCTGGGTGATGAGTGCCAGGCCTTAGATGTGAATGTGCTATTGGGCCCGGGGGTGAACATCAAAAGATCGGTATTGGGCGGTCGTAACTTTGAGTATTTCACAGAAGATCCCATTCTATCAGGTGAGTTAGGAGCAGCTTACATCAATGGTGTGCAAAGCCAGGGAGTAGGTACTTCGTTAAAACATTTTGCCGCCAACAATGTGGAAACCATGCGCATGTTTATGAATTCCAATGTGGATAAACGGACACTGCATGAAATATACCTGACGCCCTTTGAAATAGCCGTTAAAAAAGCACAGCCCTGGACCGTAATGGCCTGCTACAATCGCGTACAAGGTGTCTACGGCACTCAAAATCCGTATTTGTTGACTCAGCTATTGAAAGAGCAATGGGGCTTTGAGGGCATTGTGATTTCCGATTGGTTTGCCGTCATTGACCGGGTGGAAGCATTGAAGGCTGGCATGCACATTGAAATGCCCCATGTAAGTAGTGTCAATGATGAGTTATTGTTGGAAGCTGTTAAAAACGGTACTTTAGAGGAGGCTGTATTAGATAACCTGGTGAGAGAAGTTCTGACTGTGGTTCTCAAAGCTAAATCACTCGAAAAAGAAGGCGTTGAGTTAAAGGCAAAGGAACACCATGCTTTTGCCCGAAGTGTCCATTCGCAAGCCATTACCTTGTTGAAAAACGAAAATGAAGTCTTACCCATTAGCAGGTCGAAATACAAAAAGATTGCTGTGATTGGCGAATTTGCCACTGCTCCCCGTTACCAGGGCAATGGGAGTTCAGAGGTCAAACCTACTCAACTGGATAATGTCCTCGATATCCTAAAAAAAGAATATGGCAAAGGCGTGAAAATAAGTAAGGCACAAGGGTATAACCTTAACGATGATACTGATTTTGCACTGATTGATGAAGCCACTAAAGTAGCAGCAGGTGCCGATATTGCATTGGTATTTGCAGGTTTGCCTTTACACTATGAATCAGAAGGAATCGATCGCAAACACATTGATATGCCAGCCTCACATAATAAACTCATTGAGGCGGTGGCTAAAGTACAGAAAAATACGGTGGCTGTATTGACCAACGGTAGTGCAGTGGCCATGCCTTGGGTCAATGACGTGCCAGCGGTTTTAGAAACCTGGTTGGGCGGTCAGGCTGGTGCTGGTGCGGTGGCTGATGTGTTATTTGGAGCCGTGAATCCATCCGGTAAACTGGCGGAAACCTTTCCGGTCAAGCTAGCCGATACGCCAGCGTCATTTAATTTTCCCGGGGAGCAAGGAGACGTACTCTATGGTGAGCGCATCTTTGTGGGTTATCGCTATTACGATGAGAAGCAAATTGAACCGCTTTTTCCATTCGGACACGGTTTATCTTACACCCATTTCGAATATACCGTCCTGACAGTTTCTTCATCAGCGATAACGGATGAAGAGGTGCTTACCGTATCGCTCACAATAAAGAATACTGGCGAAGTGAAGGGAAAAGAAACCGTTCAGTTATATGTGACGGATACAGAATGCACCCTGCAACGGCCGGTGAAGGAACTCAAGAAATTTGCCAAAATAGAGTTGGCACCTGGTGAATCGAAGCAGATCTCTTTTGAACTATCGAAGCGGGACTTCTCCTATTATGATGCGAAACGTGATTTATGGGTGGCTGAAAGTGGAGAATTTGTAATTTCAGCAGCAGCTTCTTCACGTGACATCCGTCAATCAGAAACCATTATCCTGAAATCTACTCAACAAATTCCTCTGATGGTGGATGAATATACGTTTGTGAAAGCATTATGGGATAATAAGGAGACGCGTGAATTACTGAAAGAAATGATTCCAAACTGGATTGGTGGTTGGGTACCTGAAGGCAAAACCATGGACGAAGCAAATATCCCTGGGTTCTTTTTAGAGCATCCCTTGATCAAATTTCCTTACATCACCAACAATGAAATGACACACAAAGATGTAAAAGTCTTGATCGATAAATGTAAGGGATTGACTTACATACCATCGTATAAATCCTTTGAGGAGGTTGAGAATGTGTCTTTTGAATAACGATTGGATGAGTGAATGTTTTTTTAAAGTGGTACCATCAATTGATATAAATAATGAGCTGAGTCAACATGATATGTTTTTGATAATTAGGATGGGATGAAGAATATAATGCAATACGAGATTATTAACGATTTGCGCTTAATCATTGAATATTATAATGGAGAATTTCACATTGATGAATTGATTCATTTTAAAGAAGGTGTGGGAGAAGACTCGAATTATAATCCGGAATACAATATTATCCATGATTTTGGTGAGTCTCACTTTGGGGTTGAGTTCAGTGATATAAAAAAGTATGTCGATTTTCTTTTGCGAAATTCTTGTCATGTAGGTAAAAGGAAAGTGACGATGATTACTTCCACTCCCAATCAGGTAGTGACAGCGATGGGATTTGAAATGCAGAAGCAGAATTTACCTGTAGAAAGCAAGGTAACTAGCACGTTTGATGCAGCTGCATCCTTTGTTGAATTATCAGTGGAGGCACATAGGGAGATTGAGAAGAGAATAAATAAAATGAAGACCGCCAGGCAATATAACCTCTAACCCCATGAAAATAACAGCGCTTTCTTCTTTCTGTGTAGATTTTTATCCGGAGTTAAATGAAGTATCTGTTGGTGGAAATTCCCTTAATTTAGCTGTTCAATGTGATTTATTAGGGGTAGAAGATGTATCTGTCATAGGTGCGGTCGGTATTGATTCTTGGGGATCCTTAATTGAAGAATATCTTGACAAAACAAATATCAATTGTTCCAGGTTGTATCAATTAAAAGGTAAAACCGCTTCTAATAAAATCTATATCTCTGCAGAAGGTGACAGATATTTCAAAGCCCATAGCTGGAATGGTGGTGTTTTTGATGATTTTCGCCTTTCAGATGAGGACTGGTCGGATTGGCAGGATGTCAGTTATAAAGAGTATACTTCTCTTCAGGAGCGAGACTAGGTATTCCGGATAAGGGCTAAAAATATTTGCGACACCAAAAGTGAAGAATTGGCCTTTCATTTCACCATTCTGCCACCCTGGTACCGCACAAAGATGGCTTATTCGGTGTATGCGTTTTTGATTATCCTTTTGCTCTACTTTATTATTAAAATTAGAAATGTGAAAACGCAAGTTGAGAAGAAACGATACATTGAAAAACAAGAACGAATCAGGAAGCTGGAGCAAGCTGCTTTTAAAGAGGAGAAGTTACAGAATGAATTGGAGAGCAAAAACAAAGAGTTAGCTGCTGCTGCAATGAAAGTCATATACAAGAATGAGAAAGTAAATGAACTGAAAGAACGCATGGTTTCTGTGAAGGGACTAGCCTCAGAAAAAGTCGAAAGGAAATTGAGTGTTCTTTTGAATTTTATTGAAAATGAGTTGGAAGATGATGACTGGGAGGATTTTGAACTACGTTTTGACCAGGCACACAATGATTTTATTAAAAATCTGAAAGAAGAATTTCCTTGTTTAACCCCGAAGGATCTAAAGTTGTCTGCTTACTTAAAAATGAATTTAAGCAGCAAGGAAATCGCCCAACTCTTAAATATGACGGTGAGGGGTGTCGAAAATGCCAGGTATCGCGTTCGTAAGCGTATGAAGCTGGATTCATCCGTCAATTTGACCGAGTGGTTGTTGCTTCGGAAATGATGGATTTTTTTTAGGACAACAATGGTTCTATATGGATGTTTTTCAGCAAGAAATGAGAACGTAGATGATTTTGTTCATTAGTTTTTCTCCATCGATAGTGATATGATTATGTTTTTTTATATTTTCGTAGCTGTGGGAATCTATGCATTGCTATAGTTGTGTTTTGTGTATATTGTTGAGGGTGTGAGTTTTGATTTAAATGTATGTTATGGATGACGCAAGTTGTTATTAGATAAGGAATGGATGTAAGGAAATAGAAACGATTATAATTATACAAGGTGGTATCTCGAAGTAAAAGTTAAAAATGGCAAATAAAGAATACACATATTCAATAAAACAGTTTCTGGCAAGTAAAATGTACTTACTGGTGCTGTTTATTGTTTGTACTGTACCACTTTGTGCCAATACCGGTCATAGCTTTAAATCGGATATAAAAGAAAAAGCGTTAAAGACAAAGTATTATTTTGAAGGATCTGGTAAATGTGAAGCGACAGAAATTCAAACTGTTTTTTCAGATAATATAGTTTTAGATGCCATTGTAAAGCCACGATCTGTAAAAAAAACGAGTTCCATTGCTGAGCAGACAAACGGACAAAATGGGTGTAGACTCATTCAGGACGGACGAAATGTAGTTTTTGAAATTTCAATTAAAGGATCAACACATCAAGTAATAGCAACGGATGTTTTTGAGAAAGGTGAAAGTGTTTATTTGAGTGCCTATTATAAGGATGGATGTGCAGGTATTTTGGTTAATGGAAAAAAGCCTTCCAATACCGTTTTCCAAATTAGCGGTGAGCAACTGGCGCGATTACAAAAAATGGAAATCGATTCAGGCATCATCAATCAACTTTCTACTCTGGAAGGTGAAATATTTTATGGACAATCTCATTTTCAGCAATCATTGAGAAGAAAGTTAGGAAGACGGGCTTTCAAGAAGTATGCAGATGATATTATACAAATAGCTAAATGTAATAGACTACAAAGCAATACCATTTGTCTTGTAGGTAAGCCGATTTCAAGAGTAGCTATTCCTTGGAATGTGGGGGCGGATTTTTTCGGATCCATAGAACAGGTGCGGATATGGCAACCAATGGAAGTCAGTAGTTTAGTTGTTTCAGAACCGGCAGTACTCGAAGGAGTTGATCTGAAGTTAAACATGGCGGTGATGAATAACTCCCTGCAGGTAAACAGTCCGCAAAAAGTTATCGTCAACCATTGTAAATCTTTAGCTTGTTGTTATAATTCCAGGAATCAAGGGGGCATTCACGTTTGGGAACCGATCACTGCTCCGCATTCATTAGACATAAAAAGGTCTGCCAATCATAAAAATAGAAATGCGCAATGGACTGCGAAATCCATTGATCAGGTATTAAGTGCAAGTACTCTTCTTTCTACTGTAGGGGACATAAATGAAAAACAGAATCCATCATTGAGCAAAAACAATAGAATTGATTCTGCCAGTAAACGTTATGATAATCATTTATTTCCTGCTCATCCGGAAATGGTAAATCAGAGGGAAGAAGGGCCAAGTGCTGTGTTTTCTGAGTTAAATGTATTTAGAACCATTGCAGGCAGTGTTGATGGATGGGATTCTAAAGCTCTTTGTTATGATAATAAGTGTAGGGCGTTTTTCCTGCAACCACACTTAGTTGAAAATACAAATTTCAGTGGGGCATCATTTGACATGATGAGAGATGATACGCGTAGTTTTTGTGGTCTTCACAAATCGACAGGTGAAAAGAGGAATCCGTTTTCTGAGAAAGCTTACAGAAAAGAGGAGGGGGTGTTTATTTACATAGGTTTAATGGGGGCAGATGGTTTACAAGGAGCTGCCGCACCATCAAGGCATTTATCCAAAATTGCGGAACATGAAAAACATCCGTTACGCGCAGTAATTTCAAATTCTGCTTTTGTGGCCGATTTTAAGAATTGTCATGAATTGGGTATCACTAAGAATGTTATTGAAATTTGCCAGTCAGACGTTGTTAATTATGTTAATATGTCGCAGGGTGCTTTAGTCAGCTCTTCTATCATTTTACAAGAAAAACAGTTTCGCGAATTGAGTCGGAATACATTCGATGAACGGGAATGTGAATCATGTGAAGATTTTGGGACGTGTTCCCGGTATAGAATTTTGAAGCAGAATAGATCTTGTTGTGATGAGCATAATATTAGAGATGACAGGGGGCTATTTTGGAGCACGCGAAGTTGGGGCCGCCAAATTGAAAAGGACATCCTGGTGATGGATCAAACTCCATGTGGATACCAGAATGTAGAAACCTCTTTTTCTGAAAGCAGCAGACGTCAATTAGGGATTGACGATTTTAGCTTTACGCCCAATGATCAACCACAGGTCTGCCTGATGAATTACAGTCCATGTCGTTCAAAGGTTAGTTGGAGTGAAGCGCACTGGATAGCTAGTGGCAGCGAATTATTATGTTGTGAATTAATTGATGATGGTAATTATCTGGCGCCGGTAAAAACTATAGATTTTAGTAGGTCTCCGGATAAGACAGGGGTTCAGGCTGGTCCATTTATGATACCCCATTCCCGGGAGGATCATAAACTCGCCAGGAGTTATTTATTAAGTGACGAGTCTGAATTTTTAAGCTCAATAGAACCATCTCCACCTCCGGAGTGGCAAACTCATTGTAGTACACCTCCTGTAAATGAAATACATGATGTCGGGTGGTTAGACTGGTATGCGCATAGCTACCAGATATTTAATCCTCCTGAAAGGGGTGTGCAACTTGGGCTGTATGCGATGTGTTAATGGTTGCTTTTGATGAAGTGAACCAAATTGGCGTATAATGACCTCTGCTTATTGTGTAGTATATGCTCGATAAGCGTTATAATAATGGCTGATTGTTTTAGCTATCTGCCAGTTCGCACTCCTCTTGGTTGGCTTCCTCAATTCGTCTAACTCTCATAGCCTCCTGTTGATGCTTTTTTAAGTTTTAATTGTTCATTGTGTTAAATCTAATACCATTGAGATTTACTGCGATATTATCCCAATTATAGCTTTGTTCGGGTTGGCGTGACTATTCTGGGTAAATTCTGGAAGAATTAAAAAAATAAGCCTAAAACAGGCGTTTTATCGCTTTCAGGAGATGTCTTGTATAGGCGAGCGGGCAAAATACAGGTTATCCCAATTGCATTTCAACTTTCCTTGGTATATCCCAACATATAACTAAAGAGCAACGCGTTCGTTTTGATCAAAGAATACATGGACGTGGCTGATTCTGACAGGAAGTGCGTTTTGCAAGTATTTTTTTGGGTAAAATCGGATGTGCCTTGCTTTGGATAGAGAACAAACCAGCACCGCCTGTCCCGATTCTTTTTGACAGTTAGAGCGCTTAAATAAAATACTACTTGAAATGTCACTGGTTAGTAAATGAAACGCATGCATTGAAAAAAAAGGTGCCTTTCCCCATGCTTTTTTTAGTAGTTTCGCACAACAAAATAATAAACTAGTGGCTGGATTAGTAGGGCACCCAATTGCGAGAGTCTGTGAGCCATTAAGCATACTGGAACGGATTTATGAAAAATACATTGCTGCAAATTACACAAAATGGTATGGGAACGGGGGATGAAGCCTTAGGTCTGCAACTTGTTGCCAACTACTTAAAGCTGATCAATAAAGAAAATGAGTTGCCAAAGTTTATGGCGTTTTACAATGGTGGCGTTAAACTAATTTGCACCGGCTCGCCAGCCATTGAAATAATTAAAACAATTGAGAAGAAAGGTGTTAAGCTCATTGCCTGTCAGACCTGTTTGAACCATTTTAACTTAATGGATAAACTGGAAGTGGGAATGGCCGGTACCATGATTGATATCATGGAACTTCAACGTATTGCTGATAAGGTGATAAACTTGTAAGACTTTTCCCTTTGAGTTATCTAAAGGGAACCAAAGTCGATGACGCATTATTATGCAGTCTCAATAGGGTAATGATTATGCATTTTTATGCGGGTAATGCCCTTGCCCTCAATTGATCGTCTGTGATTCACTGTGATTCCATAATTTTACCCACACTATAAAGTGTTTGCAGCAACTTCTTCTGAGTGTCGTCCTTTTCTTTAATTTGCTGTTTGAGCAAGTCCCGTAGTTTTTTCAGTGTCAGCTGGTTTTTAATGCGGGCCTCCAACTCTTCTTTAATAAACGGTTTGGTAATATAATCCACCCCCCCCACTTCAAACCCTTTTACAATATCATCGGTATCGGACATGCCGGTTAAAAAGATGACAGGAATATCCATCAGGTGTTCATGGGATTTAATGGTTTTACAAAGCTCAAAACCATCTGTGTCGGGCATCCTGACATCCAAAAGGATCAGGTCGAACGACTCCTTTTGGGCTAATTCTAAGGCTGTAGCGCTGTCTGTTGCAAAGGCGGCTGAATAACCCCGGTTTTTCAAAAAGTGCTCAACCAGTTTTATGTTGTGTAAGTTATCATCAACTATCAAAATGCGAGATGAATCCATATGGTATTTAATGACTAATTGTGAAACCTCCAATTCTTTTAATAGAACTGAAAATGGGTATCTTTTGTTCTTGCCTGAGTTGGTTTATGTTGAATCTCTGCCAATTATTCCGGAACTTCATTCAATATTTTTACATTTCTAAAAGAAAGAGTGAATATGGTTCCTTTGCCTTCTGTACTTTGGCACTCTACCGACCCATTCATTATTTCCATCAACCGTTTGGTAATAGCCAAACCTAAACCCGTGCCTCCATATTTAATATTATCATTGTTTTTTGCCTGGGAAAAAGCTTCGAAAATATAATTCAGTTGGTCTTTAGGAATGCCAATTCCAGTGTCCTCTATTTTTATATATACATTAGCAATAGAACCTTTATGGTTAGTTATTTCTGAAGAAACAGATATTTTTATATAACCTTTAGTTGTAAATTTCACTGCATTTCCAACAATATTAATCAAAACCTGTTTTATTCTCAGGCCATCCAGATATACCCAGTCAAGTTCTTTATCTTCAATTTCAATAATAAAATCGAGCCCTTTTAACTGATTTTTAAGAAAGAAAAACGCTTTAATTTCCTCTATAAGGTTTCTTAAACTAACCCGTTCACTTTTGATAACAAGTTTACCTGCTTCAATTTTAGAAAGATCCAAAATATCATTTATCAAACCTAGAAGCGATTCTCCACTTTTTGAAATAATTTGCAGAAATTCCTTTTGTTCTTCATTTTCATTTATTTCAGAAAGGATTTCGGTAAATCCAATAATGGCATTCATTGGAGTACGAATTTCGTGACTCATATTAGCCAGAAACTCACTTTTTGCTTGATTGGCTGAATGAGCTTGTGCGGTAGCAATTTTTAAGGCGTTGTTTTTACTCCTCAAAAAAAATACAAACCATAGCAGTAAGCAAAAAAGTATTATTATTACTAATACTGAATACCAAAACGAACTGGTTTGCCAGAATGGTACTATACGAAGCGAAATCCATCGATCGAGAATTTCTTTCTTTTCATCCGAAGTAATTGAATTTAATCCTTTCTGCAATATTTGATTCAATATGGGCCAATCGTTGCGTGAAGCATATGTGAAGTTGTATGAATAGGCGATATCGCTTGCCACTTTCAAATGCGTGAAGCCATGGTGCTCTGTATAATAGGCAGCTGCTGATAAATGTATAATGGCGGCATCCACATCATAAAAGGACACAAGTTTTATTGCTTCGGACACATTAGACACAATAACGAAATTGATACCGGGATATTTATCCTGAACATATTCGGCTGCTGCATAATCCTTAACAATAGCTACCTTTTTTCCAATAAGGTCTTCGATTTTAAGGTCTCTATGAGTTTTGTTGCCAACAATAATCACATTGGGGGCGGTATAATACGGCGAAGTAAAATTCCAGAATTCCTGACGAGGAACTGTTCTTTGGACAGCAGTACTAAAATGGATTTCTCTTATTTTAGCTTTTTCAATTACTTCTGACCAATTCTTTAATTTTATAGTTTTTATTTTAATGTTTAGTCTCTCGCTTATAATCTTCAGATAATCTGCCGTTATTCCTTTAAAGAGGCTATCGTTATCGAAAAATTCCATTGGTGGAGAAAATGGATCCGGGGCATGAATCAATTGGCCATCTAAGTTATTGATCCACTGCCTTTCTTCAGGACTTAATAAATCTACTGTTTTTTTCTTACAGGTTGAAAAAAGTATAAGCAGGCCTAATAACCACACACAGGAGGTAATTCTTTTAATTGAATAATCTAGTTCAATTCTCATTAAGTAGTCTCAATTTCCTTCCAATAAAAAAATAAATTTTCCTGACACCTATTTTAGAGTTGCAGATAAGAAATAGTATTGTAATAGTTACATAATTAATTCGTAACACAGGTTGTATTATTTTTTTTAAGTGGAAATTGAAATCTGTTTGGTTTTGCATCCCATAATTAATCGCAATATATATAATTGAATTTTAGTGTGCAATATGTAGTGCCGATATGTATATGGTTATTGTTTTCACTCCTTTCTCTGTTTACTTTGCTAGTATTAATGATCCACATGTTGGTATTTATTTTGATGTTATGTCTGAACGTTTTGAGTGCCTCCTTATCGGCAGTCTGCGGGGAGTTATGGGAGGATGGCTCTTTTATCACGAAAAAAAATGTCATTTGGTAAATAAAAAAATGGTAACTACTCAGGTTCATTTTTGACATGACTTGAAAAAGCATGACGGGTCATACTCGATTTCTTTTCAATCACACCAAATAAAAGGGAGCTTCATGTTTTCTATTCATTTCTCAAGTGATTTAAAAATCACAAACATAACTGTTTTATGGCTTTGTTGATAAGAACATATTCTGGTGTTCATAACAAACGTTCACCGAATGTAAAAGTTGTAATCAATAGCCACATCTTTGTACTAAATAAATGCAATGATAAAGCGCGAATCTCTTGAGCCACTGAGTAAGGATGAAATTATTGACCTTTTTGTCGAATTCAGCAATAAGGTTGAAAAGATCATTTGCGAAATGCAGGAAGACATAAGGATCTTAAAAGAAGAGAATCGCCGATTAAAGCATCCTCAAAACAGCCGCAATAGCTCTCGTCCGCCATCGCATGATCTTGGACGGCCTGTGCGGCAAAAAAGTCTGCGCCAGCAAAGCCATAAAAAGTCAGGTGGACAAGTCGGACATAAAGGAACTACACTGGATCAATTCCAGAACCCGGATCGCATTGTTACACATTCACCAGATGAACACTGCGCTGGTTGTGGCAAAATACATTCCGCTGATCAGTTTACGCTTCAAGCCAAACGACAAGTTGTTGATATTCCCCCAATCCAGACTACCGTTACCGAACATCAGGTTTATCAGGTACAATGTCAATGTGGACACATTTCAGCTGGTCAGTTCCCGTCAGGAGTTACAGCTCCCATTCAATATGGAAGCCGCCTCACTTCATTTGTGAGTTACCTCAGTACGCGTCAATATATCCCTTTTGGCCGTTTACCGGAACTATTAAAGTGTATTTGCAATGTTTCACTAAGTGAAGGTACCATTTATAATATGCTTAACCGTGTAGCCGATAGTCTGCTTCCGGTTTATGAAGGTATTAAGCAGAATGTGGCCCGTGCAAATGTTTTAGGAAGTGATGAATCCGGTGTGAAGGTCAACAATGCTAACTATTGGACGTGGACCTGGCAAACCGATACAGACACCTTCATCGTCATTGCTCCCAGCCGCGGTTATATCACCATCGAAAACGAATTCCCGGATGGATTTCCTGGTGCTATACTTGTCAGTGATTCATTAAGTGCACAGCTTAAAACGCCAGCCTTATTGCATCAGTTGTGTCTGGCTCATTTGTTGAGAGAACTGAATGCTTTTATCGAATCTTCAGAGAACGAATGGGCAAAGCTACTAAAGACTTTATTTGAAAAAGCCATCCAATTAAAGAGGTCTTTAACGCCAACACAGTATGACGAACCTTTAGAAGAACGCAATCTGATAGACACTGCTCTTGATGAACTTTTACAACGCCAACTGCAAGATGACGTGCCAAAACTTGCAGCTTTTCAAAAACGACTAAGAAAGTGGCGGGACGCAATTTTTACGTTTCTCTATTACTATGATGTGCCATTTGATAACAATGGTTCCGAGCGGGCGATTCGAAATATAAAAGTAAAACAGAAAGTCTCAGGTGGGTTTCGATCCGTCCGGGGTGCTAAGATTTTTGCCATTATCAGATCTGCCATTGATACCTGGATAAAGCGGTCTGCTGATATATTTGACATGCTAAGATTTTCAATTGATTTAGCTGCCCATAAGAAACAGTTCCTGGCGGTTATGGGATGAGATGATTTCGGTTTAAACAGATCCTGAGTAGTTACAAAAAATGATGGTTCATAATCATGCCGTGTGTGCTCATAAATAATTATTGTATAGTATTTAATTCCTGGTTTATAGCCTGCTTCAAGTGCGTTGTATTTGAATAGGATAGTATCCTGAAATCGGCAACTATACCTAGTTTAAATCTTTAACAATCAGTGAATAAAGAGTTGTTACGGAGATAAGAAATATGCTTACGTCTTTAAAAAAATCTTAAGCACATTTTAGTTAGTTTTTCCAGGGTAGATTCCCCATTGCTGGTTGTGTCACCAAATAGTTTTTGATAATCAATCACCATCTTGATATTCCCCGATTTTCATAGGGAGCCTGGAAAGATGGCCAGCACCTCAATGAATCGAAAATGAAGATTAATACGATGGCGGGATGGCACCTTGGTGGTTTCATCTTTAACCAAGTATTGAAGGCAATACAATCATTATTTAATATATTTACACCCTCATAAATACGGAGTTCCTTTTTATGTTGGTTGATGATCAGTTGCTTATATTAATTAAACAAGGCGATAAAGAGGCGTTTGAGCGTTTCTTTCAACAAGCGTACATGCGTTTATTGAATTATGCAGGGCTTTTTATCACCAATCAGGAAGTAGCTGACGACATCGTCCAGGAGGCCTTTATTCATTTCTGGGATAAACGAGCAGATCTCAAACCCGGTAAGTCCATTGAGTCCTTAATGTACACTTCAGTTAGAAACAGGAGTTTGAATTATTTGCGTGACCATCAAACCTATTTGTCTCACGTGGGACAGTTAACCCAGCAGGTGGAGGAACTGCAATTTTTGAGTCAGTATGACTTTATGGGTGAAGAAGAAGATCCCATTGAAGAGCTTTTGGCTAAGGAATTGGAAGTAGCCCTGAATCTGTTGCCCGAAAAATGCCGGAAAATATTCCTGCTGAATAAGCTGGAGGGTAAAAAGCAGAAGGAGATCGCACAAGAGTTAGAGGTATCTTTAAAAACAGTAGAAAAGCATATCTCCATCGCAAAACAAAAACTGCGTGAGCACCTCGAAAAAAAGTTTCCCGCCCTGGGTATCTTGATTACTTTTTTTATTGAGTTTTAACATTTCTTTAAAAATTAGGTAGGGTTTTTTTTAATCACCGGGTACTAAGAGTAGAATCAAAACCTGGTAAATGAAAAAGACAATTGATAAATACCTTAAGGGAATGGCTTCGAGGGAGGAGCAGCATTCGCTGTTAAGCTATTTAAGAGAGTCGGATGCACATCGGGAGGTCTTTAAGAAACAAAAGGAAGTATGGAAAGCCGATGCGGATCAGATGATTTCTTTAGCGACCTGGAAGGCCTGGAAGAAAGTGGATCGCCAAACGCAGCCCGACATAAAGAAGCGAATTATTTGGTTGAAAGCTGCTTTGTCCATTGCATCGATTCTAATTGTGAGCATTGGCATCGGTACAATGGTTTTGATGGATGGATTCAAAAATCAATTGGTAACGATTCAAACCAGGCAGGGGCAAACCAGTGAAGTAATGCTGCCCGATTCCTCCAAAGTGTATCTGAATGCCAGTTCAAGTATTACCTATAATGCCTTGTTATTCCGGTTTAACAGAGAGGTGGAGATGAAGGGGGAAGCCTTTTTTGATGTTAGAAAGAAGGCTTCGCATCGGTTTCTGTTAAATGTGGATGATGTTAACGTACAGGTGCTGGGGACCCGGTTTAATGTAAGTGCTTATGAGAGGGACCCGGATATTGACATTGTGCTGGAAGAAGGGCTGATAGAAATTTCGTTGGATCGCAATTCAGCATTCAAACAGTTATTGCGTCCAGGGCAAAAAGCGGCTATTAATCGGGCTTCCCAATCAATGGCTTTGACACACGTAAAGCCTGAAGATTACTCTGCCTGGAAAGAAGGGGTTTTGTACTTTAAAGATAATAAATTAAGGGACTTTTTTAATCAGTTGGAACAACGCTATGGGGTTGTATTTCAGTTGGAAGATAATGAGCTGCTACATGGTATGAGCATAAATCTGACTATCCGAAACGATCAGTTGGAGGAGGTGTTGCAGGTGGTTCAATTAACATTGCCGGTAAAAATAACAACCGAACAGGATGCGTTTAAAGTTCAATTAGATAAAAAGCGGTATGAGTTAATCAAACGATAAAAAAACAGGAAAGTGTTGCGAGCACTTTCCTGTTATAAAAACTGCCAGGCAGTTTAAAATTAATTATTAAAACATTTCAAATCTATGAAAAAAATGTGGTTTTTGAAACCACCTGGACTCGGTGTAGGTGGTACTAAACTCTTAAGAGTTATGAAATTATTAGCTATTTTTATGGTAGTGTGCGGCTTAAACCTGTCTGCTACGCTTACAGCCCAAAAAGTTGATCTGAAAATCAAAAAGGGATCAATGGTAGATGTCCTAACAGCCATTGAGAAACAGAGTAACTTTCGGTTTGCCTACAGCTCGGATTTTGTGGAGCTGAACCGGGAAGTGAATCTGGATGTGAGCAACGAAGAGGTGACTGAGATTCTGGATCAATTGCTGGAAGGAACCAATTACCTTTACCGCCTGCAGGATAACTTTATTATCTTTCTGCCCAAGGGAAAAGAAGCGACCGTTAAGAGTCAACAGGATGAAAAGGTTGTTATAGTCGGAACAGTGACAGATATGACAGGCGAGCCCTTGCCTGGTGTGAATGTGTTCGAGAAAGCGAATCCTACCAATGGGGTGATCACAGGAATTGATGGGACCTATCGTATTCAGGTGAGTTCATCCGAAGCTATTCTAACCTTTTCATTTATCGGTTTTGAAAGTCAGCTGGTGCAGTTGGCAGGACGCACTGATATACAAGTAACCTTGATGGAAGAATCAACCGGTTTGGATGAAGTGGTAGTTGTGGGTTTCGGAACTCAAAAGAAATCAAATGTGACGGGTGCTACTACAACTGTCAATATGGAAGATGTTTTGGGTAATCGGCCCGTGACCAATGCTATTCAGGCTATTCAGGGTACTGTTTCTGGCATGCAGATTTCAATTCCTTCGGGTGAACCGGGTGCCGCAACGAGTATTAATATTCGGGGAACCACTTCAATCAATGGGGGAAGTGCCTTGATTTTGATGGATAACGTTCCTGTATCTGCTGAGGATGTCAATCCGCAGGATGTAGAGTCCATCACCGTACTTAAGGATGCAGCTGCATCTTCTATTTATGGCGCCAGGGCTGCTTTTGGAGTTATCTTGATTACCACCAAAAAAGGAGGAAAAGACCAGCCTATTAAATTTAATTATTCGAACACCTTTAGTTTTGGTACAGCCACTGATATCGCAGAAAAGGAGTCAACCTACAACTTTGTTAACGCAATGAATGACTGGGGAGTAACTTCGTATTGGACCAACCAGGATATTCCGACATGGGTCAACTTTCTCGAAGAATATAAGAATGACAAAGGACTTTATCCTGAAGGCTATGCCACTGACGAGTATGGCGTAAGATATCCCTTGACCAATACAGGAACTATAGATGAGTTAATTGGCCAGGGATCATTTTCACAACTTCACAACTTCAATTTTAGTGGAGGTGGAAAAAAATCTCAATATCGCGTATCACTGGGTTACAGTGATGAAAATGGTATCATGGTGTCTGATAACGATCGCTATACCAAGTACAACTTTGCAACCTATTTAAGCACTGACTTAACTGACAATTTAAAGGCCTCTGTTAATATTGCATATCGTAACAGTTCAAAATTAACACCACGCACAAGCTATTACAATGCAGTTACAGCCAAACCGTGGACACCGGCATCAGGAAACCACATTTTTGAAGATGGAACTTCTGTGCCTTATGATGCTCCTTCCAATCTGGCAAAATTGCAGCAGCCAAATGAAGAGACACAAGGTAACATGCGTTTATTAGGTAAATTAGAATATGAGCCGTTCAAAGATTTGATTTTGACAGGAGAATACACCTATGAATCAAAGAATCAGAATAACTACAGTATGGATGAGCAGTTGGACTTTGTGGACGCTAACCGCTATACCTTAAAAGAAGGAAATTCTGAGAGTACTTTTTATAGCAAATCGAATACACAAAGGACCTATAACGCAAGTAACTTCTATGCTAAATATAAGAAGCAAATTGGCGATCATCATTTTAACGCCTTAGCTGGTATCAACAAAGAAGAATTTCATTCTGAAAACTTTTGGGCCAGAAAAGCAGAGCTTTTAAATGCAGACTTACCAGCCTTATCAACAGCTACAGGAACGATTACTGCCGACGACAGCTTTGGCGAATGGGCTGTATTGGGTTACTTTGGACGGATCAATTACAACTATAAAGAGAAATACTTTGTTGAGGCCAACGGACGTTACGATGGTTCCTCTAAATTCGCAGCACGTGAGAAGTATGGTTTCTTTCCATCTTTTTCAGTGGGCTGGAATATGGCAAGGGAAAACTTTATGTCAAACTTCGAAACCATTTCGCATCTGAAGCTGAGGGCTTCATGGGGAGAAATAGGTAATCAAGAGGTTAATGGTAATTACTTATCCATACCAGGTATGCCTATCACAAATGCAAATTGGATCAATCCTGATTCGGGCTTAAGATACAATACAGTTAACCCACCAAGTTTAGTAAGTCAGACTTTTACCTGGGAAACGGTTCAAACCCTTAACTTTGGATTAGATGTAAAATTGCTTAACAACAGATTGAGCACTTCTTTCGATGTTTTCAATAGAAAAACTTTAGGCATGATTACGGCCGCCGTTAAGGTGCCGGATGTACTTGGTACAGTTGCTCCGCCTGCCAATGCAGCAGATTTGGAGTCACGCGGTTGGGAACTAGAGATGTCATGGAATGATCGCATCAATGAATTCAAGTATAACGTAGGTTTCACACTATTTGACAATAAAGCTGAGATCACAAGATTTGATAATCCTGCCGGGCTAATTAGCACCTATTACGAAGGACAAATTTTAGGTGAAATTTGGGGCTATGAAAGTGATCGCTTTTATACAGTTGATGATTTTGTTGAAGGAAGCTTAAATGATAATTTAACAGGAGGAACCTTAATGGACGGTGTTCCAGCATTTATTGGCCGTAATCCAAATCCTGGTGACATGATGTACAAAGACCTGAATGGTGATGGAGAAATCAGTCCGGGAAGCAGCACACTAAGTGATCCAGGAGACCGAAAAATTATTGGTAATAATAATCGTCGTTACCAGTATGGTATTTTTGGTAATGCATCCTACAAAAACTTTGATTTCTCATTCCTACTGAACGGAGTTGGCAAACGGGATTTGTATATCAATAACAACATTCGATTCCCTTATACCGGAGAATTTAATACCATGCATAAAGGTCAGATGGATTATTGGACACCTGAGAATACCGATGCTTTCTTACCAAGAAATTATGATATGGGGGGTGCTAACTATGGTAACAGTAGATTGACACAGACGAAGTATTTGATTGATGGTTCATTTTTACGTGTCAAAAATATTACACTCGGATATTCATTACCAAAATCTTTATTGAGCAAAGTAAATATCGACAAGTTCAGAGTGTATGTATCCGGTGAAAATCTTCACAGTTTTGATAATATGCCTGATGGTATTGATACCGAGCTCCAATCAAAAGACCAAGGTTTTTACTATCCGTTGATAAGAAGCTTTAACGTTGGTTTAAATGTTACTTTTTAATTTTATAAAAGCTACAGAAATGAAAAAAACATATAGCGTATTATCGGTTTGCATGATCCTGCTTTTAGTAGGGTGTAGCGATGCATTTTTAGATAAAGCCCCACTAGATCAGCTTTCAGAGCCAACTACTTTTACTACTGATGCTAATTTTGAAACCTACTGCTGGGGATTTTATAATACTTTCCCTGGTTTTGATCTTACCCCAACCAATAATGAGTGGAATGGTGATTTGATGTGTCAAGGCTCTGGCAGTATCGGACGAGATTGGCTCTGGCAAAATGTAGTTGAGCCGAACAATGCAGATAGTTGGACAGACCCTTACGAGAGAATTCGTCGAGTTAACCTTATGTTGAGTAATATTGAAGGCAGCCAGTTGGATGAAGAAGGACAGAAGCACTGGCGCAGTGTCGGATACTTTTTCAGAGCGTATGAGCATTTTCAATTGTTAATTAAATATGGTGAATTCATTTATTGGTCTCAATAGTAGTTAAAACTATGCACTTTAGTGCATCTTGCTTTAGCTTCTAAAAAAGCTACCTTTACAATATGGTACAAAGGAGCAATGGCCATACTGTTTCTGAAATGACAGTTCATATTGTATGGTCAACTAAATATAGGTATCCAGTATTGCAAGGAGACATAAAAAAAAGATGTCGCTCAATATTAATGCAGATATGTGAAGCAGAGGATGTTTTGATCCTTAAAGGAGTAGTTTCATCCGATCATATACACATGCACATAAATTATCGTCCATCTCAAAGTGTTAGTGAGTTAGTAAAGAAACTAAAAGGTCGAAGTTCCAGAAAATTACAACAGGAATTCCCATCGCTTAGTAAAAAATATTGGGGTCGACACTTTTGGGCAATTGGTTTTGGCTGTTGGAGTTCTGGTAATATTACGGATGAAATGGTGAATGCCTATTTGGAGCATCATCGCAAACCAGAAGATCAGGATGGTTCCAATTTTATCCTTGAATAACACACTAGGAATGACTTTCAGTCATTCTGGTCTCTCCAAACCTATGGACTTTCAGTCCATAGTGGTTAAGTTGGATGAGTTAGTTAATGAAACAGATTTGGATGTGTTGTATGGACCAAAAACATCACGTGATGAAATTGCTGCCAAGATGTTAGCGGATTTGGAATATGCAGAAGCTAATATCCGAGCTGAAGGAGATAATGTAGTTGACCAGAGTGTTGTACAAGCATTAATCTCACGTTTTGGGCTGTTTGAAGGTACTTGGCGCAAATACCACTCACTGGGTGATGAAACTAAATACCTGCGTGCCAGTGTGGATGCCGGTATGGCACTTGCCCAGTCATTTCCTAATTTGCATGGCAATTACGATCAGGTGTTTAATAGTACTAATTTGAATGGAACGAATGGCATTCTTCTTTATAAGGCCTATGAATTTGATGTAATGATGCACATTCACACATCACGCCATCGTAACTCGGCAGGAGACTGGGATATCACCAAACGCGGTATTGACAAATTTTTATGCAAGGACGGTGAAACCATATGGACAAGTGCCATGTTTGAAGGTGATTTAAATGCGCCTGAAGATCCATACGCTGAATTCAGAAACCGCGATGAGCGCTTGTACTATATCACTCCTCCTCCATACCAGGTTGTACCTACCGGTCAAAAGACATGGGACTTTCACACTGATCCGAAGCACCGCGAGTACATCGATTTGATGAACACCTTATCAGATGCCGATCATAAGACATTGCCTTTAAGCAACTGGCAGGGGATTATCTTAAAGCAGGAGCCGCATTTCCGTAAGAGTAATAAAGGTCAGGGTTTCATGGTGAGCTATACAGGATATAGGTTCCATAAGTATTACAATGAGTTTCATACAGGCATACAAAACAAAGAGTACACCGATTTTCCTGTTTTCAGAATGGGGGAAGTATTGGTTAACCTCGCCGAAGCTAAATTTGAATTGGGTGAGTTTGATCAGGCAATAGCCGATTTGACGATTAATAAATTACGTGCCAGGGGAAAAGTAGCGCCATTAGATATTGCTAATTTCGTGGATGACCCAACGCGTGACGCTGATGTGGATCGTGTACTATGGGAAATCAGACGCGAGCGTGCGGTGGAATTAATGGGTGAAGGCTTCCGTTTTGATGATATCAGACGATGGAAAAAAGCCCATGAATACGAGGCACTGGAAAAGTTGGGTCGTTATGTGAAGAATTCTGATTATGGTAATAAGTTGCCAATTCAGGGTGGTGCTGCAGAAGGCTTTGTTTCACCATGGGGGGTACCTCCAGGCTTCCCTGAACACTATTATTTATACCCTATTCCGTTGGAAGAATTGGCCCTAAATGAAAATCTGGTTCAGAATCCGGGTTGGAAAACTGCTGAATAATATTTAAATACAATTAGGAATCCCGGCGTTGAAGGGATTCCTTTTTACGCAGGACAAATTCAAAAAAAATTATCGAGTAATAATTGGCTAATTAACGGTGTTTTATTGTTTAATTATTCACTTCGTTGTTTACGCTATGAAGGATGTTGTATTAGCGAAAATCCCAAATCTATGAATAAAAGAGTTACCATTTATATAATCATAAGCTTGATTCTTAACATGGGGATCATCCGTGGACAAAATGTCTATGAGCATCTTAAATTGCATCAACAATCAGATTGGTACCATGAATTAAATTCAGATGCGCCCAATTACTTTTCCATCACAAATGCCTTCGAAGCTTACTTCAAGTCCCATGAATATGTAAAAACCGATGCCGTCAGAGAATACATCCGTTGGACCAGAGAAGTGAGCGGAAATTACGATGCCAGCGGCAATCTGTTGCCACTCAAGTTAAATCAGGGAGATCTGCAGATTCTAAAAAAAGAAGAATCTCTTTTAAAAAGTGGGACGAGTACAGGTAGTTGGCAGCAGATCGGACCTTTCACCTTTGATCTGGAGGCGCGTTACAGAACCAATACACAAGGGGTGGTACGAAGCATCCAACAGTTTCCCGATAATCCTTCAAAAGTATTGATGGGTTGCATTTCTGGTGGAGTGTGGTTATCGGTCAATGGTGGTGATAACTGGACCAATGTGACCAAAGATATCTTAGTCAGTACTGTCACAGGAATCTGTATCTCCCCGGTCAATACCAATGTGGTTTATGCTTCGTCAAACGAAGGGGTTATAAAATCCATAGATGGTGGAAGTAACTGGTTTTTTACGGCACTTGATGACAGAGTCAATTATCCCAATGGGACGAGTCCAACAGCGATTGCCATTGCACATGATGATGCCAATAAAGTTATTCATGCCTCGAAGGGGGGCCTTTGGGTAACGCTGGATGGTGGTGACACGTGGGTTCAAAAAGTGTTTACAGAAGTATACGATGTGGAGTTCCATCCCACCAATTCTGATGTGGCCTATGCCACCGTTAGTGAGGGCACCTGGACCAGTTTTTACAAAACAACGGATGCTGGTACTACGTGGAATTCAATAATCAATGGTTACCCCGCGCCGATTAGTGGCCATGAAATGAAAAGAAGCCTCATTGAAATAAGTCCGGCTGCAGCGGATGTGGTTTGGATTGTTGCAGGTGGTAAACAAGGGGAGGAGCAAGGTGTTTATGGGGTCTTCAAATCCACTGATGCCGGTGACTCGTTTACCAATATTTATCAGGCTGTACCCGGCGTATCCGGCTCACCCAACTTTTTAGCTCGCGCCACCAATGGGTTAGCCAGTGAAGTGGGGCAGTTAAGTTGGGACATGGCCTTTGCGGTGTCTGATACAGATCCGGATTACATGATTGCAGGTACCATCAATGTTTGGAAATCGACAGATGGCGGTTATTCCTGGACTTATGTAAATCGTGCCGCTTCGGGTACCACGATGTATCACATGGATTTTCAATGTGCTGAAATATATGATAATAACACATGGATTGGTACGGATGGTGGCATTGGTCTGTCTACAGATGGAATGGCCAATCTCCAAGATAAAAGCTTTGGCGGGTTTGCAGCTCAGCAAATATGGGGCGTAGACCGAAGCTGGAAAAATGACATTATGAATGCCGGATTGTACCATGGACAGATCATCATGCGTGATGATAATACCTATGTAGGTGGATGGTACAATATAATGGGGGCCGATGCCAGTTCTACTTATATCAATTATGGGGATGACCGTTATATGTATGGGAATTCCTATGGAGGTAATCGGGTCATCCGTTCATTAGATCGTAATACACCTGCTGTTAGTGCATTGATGCCGGTGAATACGCCGAAAGGGTATAAGCAAAATGAGATGTTGAATCATTTCTACTATGGTCAGAATTTTACACATACCGATAATGTCTTTAAGAAGAGTATAGATGAAGAGGCTTTAAAGGACTGGAGCGTGCTCTATACCTTCACCAATAAACTGACCAATATACATCCGTCATACGAAAGTGCAGATATTTTGTATGTCGTTGAGCAAAGCAATAAATTGTGGCGAACTGAAGACGGCGGTTTAAACTGGGAGGATCGGACGCCGCCAACTGAGTTAACTCTTGGCTATTCATTGGGTAACGTGTCGACCGATGGTTTAGATGCCAATGTCATCTGGTGTTCCGTTCAAGGTAAACAAACCAGTGTGAAAGTGTTGAAATCCATAGATGGAGGTGTTAGCTGGAGCGATTACTCAGGTCCCTCGGGGAACTTACCTTCCTATGAGGTCCTTTCGCTGGCCCATCAACTGGGCACGGATGGAGGTGTGTACATTGGCAACTCGGCCGGCATCTGGTATCGTAATAATGCCATGACAGAGTGGGTTAATTTTAGCACTGGTTTACCTGCTGCCACACCTGTGACACATATTCGTTTTAAGTATTCTACAGGTAAGATAACCATTGGTTCTTTACGCTCGATCTTTGAAGGTGATGTTTATGAAGCATCATCTCCCATTGCTCATCCCATCACCGCTCAAAAAGTAAATGCGCCTGGTGAGCTTAAGTTTGTAGATCATTCCGTTTGTGCGTCCGATGCCACCTTTAGCTGGTCATTCCCGGGAGGTACGCCCAACTCATCCACTGAAGAAAACCCGGTGATCGAATATAGCACAGTTGGTGCGTATGATGTAGCATTAACCGTTACCGATGCCAATGGTACAAGCTCGCAAACCTTTTCTTCTTTTATTGAAGTGCAGGAACCGGTTGTGGTTCAATTGGAGGCAGCCTATGACTTTAATGGTAATGCAAATGACATAACCGGAAATGGTTGGAATGCAACAGAAAATGATGGTATCACCTTTATTAATGATACTGAAAGAGGCATGGTGGCAGACTTTAATCAAACTTATTCAGTGGTAACCAATCATAAAGGATGGGTAGGGGCCGCCCCTCGTACCATCTCATTATGGGTGAAAACAACAGCCTCCGAACGTGTATTTACAGCTATGGGAAGCAAAGCCGCAGCAAGCAAGTTTGTCTTTCTGGTTAATAGCAGTGGTCAGTTGCGTTTGGAAGTGGAAGCGGGTTATGCCATTGGAACAGGAACAGTAGTAAATGACGGTAACTGGCATCATGTGGCTGTGACCTATGATGGAATGGGTAGTGTTGGGAATGTTAAATTCTACATTGATGGACAAGCTGATTTGGTATCTGCAACAAATGGACAAGCAGTTAATACGGTTTCTGGTGTGGATATTCAAATTGGTCATGATATTCAAAATGAGAATCGGACGTTCGTTGGACAAATGGATGATTTACATTTTTGGGATCAGGCCTTGACACCATCTGAGATGACTCAAATGCAGTCTACTGCAACAGGATTTGAGGATGCAATTGGGGAGGATATTCGGCTTATCAGTGGTAAAATGAAGTTGAGAATTGAGAATAGTGGGAAATTAACGCCAATGAAGATTTTCGATATGAAGGGTAATTGTGTGAATCGTCTGGAGGTGCCGGCAGGCTCTCACGAGATATCATTTCAACAGCCTGGAATATATATAGTCGCCATTTATGGAGAAAAAAGAATTCAGACACAGAAAATTAGTATGAGAAATTAAAGTTATATAAAAGGGGCAGGTTTGTATTTTGTAGTAAATGTATGTTACAGGCTTGCTCCATTTAACAATTATTGAATGAGTAAGGCAAAGTATTTATTTTTTCTGCTGGTTCTGGCTGTCACTTGTGAGGTGAGTTTTGCAAAGGATCAGCAAGATCCTCCGGTACCACCGAATATTCTGTTTATCCTCATTGACGATTTGGGATGGAAAGATGTGGGTTACATGGGTAGTTGTTTTTACGAGACACCTCATATTGATCAATTGGCCAATGATGGGGTTGTTTTTACAAATGCTTATGCACCGGCAGCTAACTGTGCTCCAAGCAGGGCGTGTATCATGTCGGGACAATACCCTTCCCGACATGGGATTTATACCGTTGGTTCATCGGAACGAGGGCGGGCTGAAGACCGCAAATTAATACCCATACCTAACACCACCACGTTAGCCGATAGCATTGTAACGTTGGCAGAAACATTTCAGAAAGCGGGTTACCAAACCGCCCACATTGGTAAATGGCATTTGGGTGAAGATCCCTGTCAACAAGGTTTTAACCTGAATATTGCCGGGTCGCACGAAGGTCACCCGAAGAGCTATTTTAGTCCCTATAGAAATCCAAAATTGGTAGATGGCCCGGAGGGCGAGTATCTGACCGACAGGTTAACTTCAGAAGCCATCCATTTCATGAAGGAAAATGCACCTGATAAAACCGGAAAGCCTTTTTTTCTCTATTTGCCCTACTTCACCGTGCATACCCCTTTACAAGGGAAAGCGGCATTAATAGAAAAGTATAGCCAAAAAGAAGGTTGTGAAGGACAAAATCATGCGGTCTATGCGGCCATGGTCGAAAGTGCAGACCTGAATATTGGACGGCTGATGGAAGCCTTGGATAAATATGGATTAAGGGAGAATACTCTGGTTATATTCTTTTCGGATAATGGGGGCATTGCCAGGTTTTCATCGCAACAGCCTTTGCGGGCCGGTAAAGGATCATATTACGAAGGGGGAATTCGTGAACCACTCATTGTGAGTTGGCCCTCTCAATTTTCGGCTGGTAGAACAATTGATGTGCCAGTGTCGGGGATTGATTTTTACCCCACGTTGATGGATGCTGCCGGAATTAAAAAGGAGCAGGAACACACGCTGGATGGCGAATCGTTGTTATCACTGATAAGTGAAGGGAAGAAACTGGAAAGAAATGACCTTTATTGGCATTTCCCAATCTATTTGGAGGCTTATGCCCCTCAAAAGGACCAGTCCAGGGATCTACTATTCCGAACCCGGCCAGGATCTGCCATGCGTCAAGGAAAATGGAAGTTACATGAATATTTTGAGGAGGGAGAACTGGAGCTTTACAACCTGGAGTTGGATCCCGGTGAATCTCAAAATTTGCTTGATATAAAGCCAGGTAAGGCAAAGCAGTTACATCGCTTGTTGAAGCAGTGGCGGGAACAGACTAAATCTCCCGTGCCTACTGAATGGAATCCCCAATATGTACCTAATTGAAAAAGATATATTTATGAAAACTACAACAATCATTGCGCAAGCATTATCGCTCCTGACATTTTCTGGTGTACTGGCAGGATGTGGGGCCAGGCAGCCACAACAAAATACAGCTGAAAATAAGCGCCCTAATGTGATCATCTTGTTTTCCGACGATGCGGGTTTTGCCGATTTCAGCATGAACGGCAATAAGCTGATCAAAACACCAAACATTGATGCCATTGCCCAAAATGGGGTGACTTTCACCAATGGGTATGTGAGCGGCCCGGTATGTAGTCCTTCCCGGGCTGGCTTACTGACAGGAAGGTATCAACAGCGATTCGGGCATGAATGTAACCTGGGAGGGAATTACAGTAAAACGGATGAAGAGTTGTTGGGATTGCCTGTTGGCGAATTAACCATTGCCGATTTGATGAAGGAAAATGGCTATCGTACCGGGATGGTTGGTAAATGGCATTTGGGCGAAAAATCTCAGTTTCACCCCTGTAACCGTGGATTTGAGACTTTCTTTGGCATGTTAGGTGGCGGTTCAGCCTATCATACGGGACTGGCAAAGGACATCATTCGTAATTTTGAAGGAGTCGATTATACGGCGTTGTCTTACCTCACAGATGCTTTTGGAGATGAGGCCTGTGCATTCATCCAAAAGAACAAAGAACATCCTTTTTTCCTCTACCTGTCATTTAATGCGCCGCATACGCCCATGCATGCCCGTCCGGATTATCTGGAAGAAGCGCGTGCCTTATTTCAAACGGATGAACGGGCTGTAAATGCGGCCATGACGCGTTCGTTGGATGAAAATGTGGGTAAGGTAATGGCGCAGTTGAAAGAATTGGGGATTGAGGAAAATACCCTTGTCTTTTTCACCAATGATAATGGAGGAGCAATGCCTTATAATGCGTCCTGTAACGATCCCTTTTCGGGTACAAAAGGAACCTTTCTGGAAGGTGGGATTCATGTTCCTTTTCTGGCACAATGGCCGGGTGTTATACCATCAGGTACCAAATATGAGCAACCGATCATTACCATGGACATTTTACCAACGGCTGTGGCGCTGGCCGGTGGAGAACTACCAGTCGATCCAATTTTTGATGGTGTGAACCTGATGCCTTTTATTATGGGAAAAACGGATGAAGTACCTCATGAGAAATTATTTTGGCGATTGCAGCATCATGGTGCGGTTCGCAAAGGCGACTGGAAATTAATCTGGTTTGATGATCAAGCGCCACGCTTGCATAACCTGCGTGAAGATATCGGTGAGCGAATCAACATGGCAGAGCACGAACCAGCATTAGTAAAAGAATTGTTGAATGATTTTCAAGGATGGCAGAACGAGATGGTCTCGCCGCTCTGGACGAGTCATCCCCGTTGGACGCCGCATTCCAGAATGAGGTATAATCAGGCTTATGTCGATTCGTTAAAAAAAGATTAGAGGGAAACCGAAAATTGTAGGGTATTAGCAGAACAACAGTATTCTGGTTATGCTGGATAAACTTCTGCTGACGGCGGGAAAACAATAAACCTGTTGTAACATCAAACAAGATGTTAAATTGATTTGCTGAATGTTATTCCATAGTTAAACACTTGTAAATTTTGAGAAATAGAAACCAAATGAAAGTTATTTGGTTTTCGTTTTATTTTTTCGTTTAGAGTTGTACTTTTACCTAAAATAAAAGTATTAATTACTTTTAAATATTAATAAAGGGATGATAAGATCTTTTTTAAAATATAGTAGTGCTGTCTTTCTGGTTCTATTTTTTGCCTGTTCAAGTAAGCAGGGACAAAAGCCAAATATTGTAATTATCTACGCCGATGATTTAGGAATAGGTGATGTGAGTTGCTATCAAATGGGGGAATTGCGAACGCCTGGCATGGACCGGATTGCCAATGAAGGCATACGGTTCGAGAATGGATATGCGACCTCTGCCACGTGTACCCCCAGTCGGTTTGCCATGTTAACCGGTCAATACCCCTGGCGTAACAAGGGAGCCAGAGTATTAGCCGGCGATGCTCGCTCATTGATTGATACAAGTATGTTCACATTGCCTGGTATGCTTCAGGAGGCGGGGTATCGCACGGCTGCCATCGGAAAATGGCATTTAGGATTGGGTCAAGGTCAGATCGACTGGAATCAACCCATTACGTTAGGACCGAATCAGATCGGATTTGATTATAGTTACATCATGGCAGCCACCAACGACCGAACGCCAACTGTATTTGTAAAAAATGGTGAGGTGGTTGGATTGGATCCAAACGATCCCTTGGAAGTGAATTACCGCGAAAACTATCCGGGTGAGCCAACTGGGAAGGAGAATCCGGAACTCTTAAAAATGCATCCTACCTATCATCACCATCAAAGTATCAATAATGGTATTTCACGCATTGGTTTTATGAGAGGTGGTACGTCGGCCCGATGGGTAGACGAAAACATGGCGGATACCCTCCTGGAGGAATCGTTGCGTTTTATTGAAGATAACAAGGAACAGCCGTTTTTTCTTTATTATGCCTTGCATCAGCCCCATGTGCCAAGGGTTCCCAATCCGCGATTTGCCGGTAAATCTGGTATGGGGCCACGTGGGGATGTTATTTTGGAAGCGGACTGGTGCGTGGATCAACTTTTGAATAAATTAGAGGAACTCAATTTATTAGAGAATACTTTGATTGTCTTTTCCAGTGATAATGGGCCGGTATTGGATGATGGATATGAGGATGATGCAGTTGAAAAGCTGGGCGATCACACTCCCTGGGGGGTGTTTAGGGGAGGTAAATACAGCCTGCTGGATGCTGGTACCCATGTGCCCTTTATGGTCATGTGGAAAGGGCATATTCAACCGGGTGTCTCTGATGCCCTGATCAGTCAGGTGGATTTGATGGCTTCACTGGGTGATTTAGTAGAACAAAGTACGCCAATTAACGATAGTGAGAACAGGCTGAAGGTACTCACCGGTGAATGCAATGAAGGACGTGAATACCTCCTGTTTGAAGGACTGCAAAAACGGATTGGCATTCGAACCCGTGAGTGGGTTTTCCTTCCTTCCTACCAGGGCCCGGAAAGAATAACCTGGGGTGGCAATGTCGAATCTGGATGCAGCAAGGAACCACAACTTTACCGGATATCAGAAGATAAAGGACAAAAGCAAAATCTTTACACGCAATTCCCAAAGATTGCTGATGAGTTGAAGATGAAAATGGAACAAGTGAATAAAAGTAACTAAATACAGATCTGCAGTGAAATTAAATCAGTATTCAAAAACAGCACTAATCGGATTGGCCGTTGGCGTGTCGATCACGGGATGTGGTCAGGACAAAGTAAAAGAGCAACAAAAGCCCAACATCATTTATATACTGGCTGATGATTTAGGGTATGGCGACTTAAGTTGTTATGGACAGGAACATTTTTCGACTCCTAACATTGATAAGTTAGCTGCAAAGGGTATGCGTTTTACCCAGCATTATTCAGGAAGTACGGTTTGTGCGCCTTCCCGTAGTGCATTAATGACAGGGCAGCATACTGGTCATACTTATATTCGCGGCAATATGGAGCGTCCGCCAGAGGGACAACATCCGCTGAAAGGCGAAGCCATCACCATGGCTGAATTGTTTAAACAAGCCGGGTATGCAACCGGTGCTTTTGGTAAATGGGGATTGGGTTACCCCGGATCGGAAGGTGATCCGAATAACCAGGGATTTGATACGTTTTTTGGCTACAACTGTCAAATGCTGGGGCATCATTATTACCCCTATTTCTTGCGCTCCAATAAGGATAGCCTCGTGTTGGAAGCCAATGCCGGCAATCAAACCGGTGTTTATGCACCAAAGCTGATTCATGAGAAAACATTGGCGTTTATCGAGGACAATAAAGACCAACCATTCTTCCTGTATGTGCCTTCGATCATTCCTCATGCAGAGCTGGCTGCTCCGGAGGAGTACATGGCTAAATTTCGGGGGCAATTTGACCCCGAGCATGCATACAAAGGCGTGGATGAAGGGAAACGGTTCCGCAAAGGACCCTATGCTTCTCAAAACGAATGTCATGCTGCTTTTGCTGCCATGATCACTTTATTGGATGATCAGGTCGGTGAGATTGTTGCCAAAGTGGAAGAGTTGGGGCTTGCCGATAATACCATCATCATCTTTACGTCCGATAATGGACCGCATCTGGAAGGCGGTGCTCAGCCTGATTATTTCAATAGCAATGGGCCTTTAAAGGGCTATAAACGCGATTTGTATGAAGGGGGTATCCGGGTGCCCTTTATTGCCAATTGGCCCGGTCATATCCAGGAAGGAACAACATCTGATCACATCTCGGCTTTCTGGGACATGTTACCCACATTTACCGATGTGATTGGTATCAAGCCGCCGGAGATTATTGATGGAATCTCTTTGTTGCCCACTTTGACAGGCGAAGGAGAGCAGGTGAAACACGATTATTTGTATTGGGAATTTCATGTGTGGGGTGGTCGTAAGGCCGTTCGTATGGGCAACTGGAAAGGGGTTCAGTATGGTATTTCTAAAAACCCTGATGCGCCCATCGAATTATATAACCTTTCAGAAGATGTTGGTGAAACCAATAATGTGGCAGAGCAATATCCTGAGGTGCTGAATCAGATAAAAGAGATCATGAGCAAGGCGCGAACAGAGTCGGATGTGTATAAATTTTAGGAGACGACCGAATGATACGGAAAGAAAAAATAGCATTGATGCTCACGGTCCTGGCCGCTCCTTGTTTTATGAAAAGTAAAGCTCAGGAAAACAGCAAACCCAACATCATTCATATTTTGGCCGATGATGTGGGCTATGACGATTTAAGTTGTTTTGGTTCCAAAGATATATCCACACCCAACCTGGATGCCTTAGCCCAAAAAGGAATGAAATTTACCAGTTTTTATGCGCCGCATGGCACTTGTACACCTTCACGCGCGGCATTGTTAACCGGCCGTTATGCACCACGTGTGAATAATGGAAAGGGATTGTATGTACTATTCCCTCATTCCAAACATGGCCTGGAAGACGAGTTGGAAGTCTCCATTACGGAGCTTCTCCAAGAGCAGGGGTATATAACTGGTTTATACGGCAAGTGGCACCTGGGACATTTACCCCAATACCTGCCCTGTGTACATGGTTTTGATGAATTTCTGGGGATTCCTTATCCCAACGATCACGGACCGGAGCGTATCGGTAACAGTGGCTGGCGTCCAAATGGGGTGAGTGACCCGGCCATTCCGCTCATCGAACAGGCGCAAGTGATCAAGCGCTGTGATAACAATGATCTGGCTGAATTGCCAGCCTTGTTTACCCGTGAAGCCTGTAAATTCATTTACCGGGCGGTAAAAGAGGAAAAGAAGCCCTTTTACCTGCAGTATGCCAACATTGAAACGCATACGCCCTGGTTTGTGCCCAAAGGCTTTGAAGGACGCAGTAAAGCTGCTGCTTTTGGGGATGCAGTGGAATATTTGGATACATCCGTAGGCATCATCCTGAATACCTTGAAGCGCTTGGGTATTGAAGACAATACCATCATTGTGTTTTCTTCGGATAATGGTCCTTTGGTTCATAAAGATGAGGAGCTGGAGAATTGCTACGGTCGCTTTGGGTTTACGGATCCGGATCGTCACCACCTGTTGCGGGAAGGCAAATACCAGGAGCGCTTTGACGGCGGTATCCGGGTGTCGTGTATCATGACCTGGCCAGGTCAGATTCCGGCTGGTACAACTTGCGATGAACCGGTGGCAGCCATGGATCTGTTTACCACTTTCGCCCATTTGGCAGGGACTGAAGTACCCCAGGATCGGGTGATTGACGGGAAAGATATCTTGCCGTTGATGAAAGGCGAAGAAGGGGCGCAATCACCACATAAAGCCATTTATGGCTTTAAAGCCACCGGTGGTCTGATGAGTATACGTTATAAAAACTGGAAACTGGTGTTACCGGGTAAACATTGGACCGGCGAGTTTACGTCCCCTCAACTGTATGATTTGACTACCGATTTAGGGGAAACAACCAATGTGGCGGATCAACATCCAAAAGTCGTGAAGGAAATCATGAAAATGGCTGAAGAGGCCGATCAGGCAGTGAAAAACAAACAACCAATTAAATAAGGGAATAATCAAATTCAAAGTTATGGCATCCGATAGAAGATCCTTTTTAAAGAAAATGGCCATCGGCACCGGGGTAGCAGCCACTGCTCCCCTAATGGGCTGTGCCGGTAAAAAAGAAAAAAGCCAGATGGCGTTCATCAAAGAATCGGCTGAACGTGTACCTAAGATGAATTTCAACATGTGCGGGTATGCAGCTCCCAAGCTGAATACCGTGCGAGTCGGCTTTGTAGGAATAGGAGATCGCGGAACACCTGCAGTAAAGCGAATGACGCATATTGACGGTGTTGAAATAACGGCTATTTGTGATACCCGTCAGGCCGCATTGGATGGAGCACAAAAGATTATTGCTAAAGCGGGATTACCTAAAGCGAAAGAATTTACAGGCAGCGATACAGCTTTTAAAGATTTGTGTAATAGTAACCTGGTGGATCTGGTGTACATCGCCACGCCCTGGGAATGGCACGTACCGGTGGCCATTGCTGCCATGAAAGGCGATAAGCACGCTGCCGTAGAGGTTTCCACCGCCAAAACCATGGATGAATGCTGGGAGATGGTTGAGGTGTCGGAACAAACAAAAAAACACTGTGTGATCCTGGAGAACTGCTGTTATGATTTCTTCGAGCTCTTAACACTGAACATGGCACGTCAGGGCGTATTTGGCGACCTGGTGCATGGTGAAGGCGCGTATATTCACGATCTGGATTACTGGCATTTTAACAAACCACAGGATAATAAGCCGGGTGGTGATGGCGCCTATGACAAATTGTGGCGCCTGCACGAAAACACCCGTAAAGCCAACGTGTATCCAACACATGGCTTAGGCCCCATTTGTCAGGCCATGGACATTAACCGGGGTGACCGCATGGATTATCTGACGGCCATGATGTCCGATGATTTTACATTGGCCCGTCGCATCAAAGAACTGGCTCCCGATCGTCCCGATTTACAACAGTTTGTGGGCAAAGACATGCGTGGTAACATGGACATGCAAATGATTCGGACCGTGAAAGGACGCACCATCATGATTCAACATGACATCAGTTCACCACGTCCCTATTCCCGTATTCACCTATTGAGCGGGACCAAGTGTTTTGCCCAGAAATGGCCTTTGCAGCACATTGCCTTTGGACACAATGTGGTTGATGAAGCCAAAATGAAAGAGCTTTGGGATGAATATACACCTGAGATTGTACGTCGGGTGGGTGATATGGCCAAGCAAGTTGGTGGTCATGGCGGTATGGACTTTATCATGGACTGGCGTTTGATCGACTGTCTGCGCAATGGTTTACCCATGGACATGGACGTGTACGATGCCGCCGCCTGGAGTTGCATCACCCCCTTGAGTGAATGGTCCATTGCCAATGGCTCCAAGCCCATTAATGTACCTGATTTTACCCGTGGCGCCTGGGAAACCAACAAACCTGTGGATATCACACTGAACGGAGGGGGTACCACTAAAGTACGTAATCTGAAAAAGGCTGATGCCGAAGGCCAGCTAAACGTGCATTAAACAACGTTTGTGCTTGTGTAACCACGAAGTGGTTTAATGTCAATAGCCCTGGGTGAAACCCAGGGGATATAAATACCACTAATACCAACCCTGAAGGGGTTGAAGATTAAGGTCTAATTGTGACAGTGCTTTTAAATATGACTAAGATAGATTAGGTTTAAGTAGGATGCCCCTTTACGATTTGTGATTCATGAGTTGTAAAGGGGTTAATTTTAAAAATTGAGCCATTGGTATGAAATAACTATTTAACCACAAATATCCCAAATGGGCACAAATGTTTTAAAAACTGAAAAGCAGTTTTTCATTTGTGAAAATTCGTGTCATCTGTGGTTTAGAAAAGAGTTTCATTCCTTTCGGATAAGATTTATACAGATGAGATATACAAAATGCATGTTGCCAATATTAATTATTGGAATCGCTTTCTTTACAGGGCAAGTAACCCAAGCGCAAGGTAAAGGAGTTGATCAGAAGGACTGGGAAAACCCATCCATGTTCAATCAAAACAAAGAAGCCCCCCACGCCACCCTGATGCCCTTTGCATCGGTGGAGGCCGCATTGACAAAAAAGCGCAATGCCTCGGTTTATTACAAGAGCCTGAACGGTACCTGGAAATTCAACTGGGTGCGCAAACCGGCTGATCGTCCGCAGGATTTTTACAAGACGGATTATGACGTCTCTCAGTGGGATGACATAGCGGTGCCGGCTAACTGGGAGCTGCAAGGCTACGGTGTGCCCATTTATGTGAATCACCAGTATGAATTTGCTGATTACAAAAGGCCGGTCTCACCGGAGATACAATTTGTGGATAAGATTTATCCGGCCAATCCCGGTCAGGTGCCCCACGACTACAACCCGGTGGGTTCCTATCGCCGCACCTTTACGGTGCCGGAAAATTGGGACGGCCGTCAGGTATTCATTCAGTTCGGGGCCGTGAAATCGGCCATGTACATCTGGGTGAACGGACAAAAGGTGGGTTATAGTCAGGGCAGTAAAACACCGGCTGAGTGGGACATCACCAAATACTTGCGAAAGGGTGAAAATACCCTGGCCGTGGAAGTGTACCGCTGGAGTGACGGTTCTTACCTGGAGTGTCAGGATTTCTGGCGCATCAGCGGTATCGAGCGGGATGTATTTCTCTATTCCACCCCTAAAGTACGGATTCGTGATTTCTTTGTGAAAGCCGATCTGGATGAGCGCTATACCGATGGGAAACTGACCATTGAAGTGGACCTCAAAAACCAGGTGAGCAAACTGCGTTCAGGAAATTATAAATTGAGCTATAAACTCTTCGATCAGAACCACAAGGTGGTTGTCCAGGAACAGGTAGAAGCCAACATCAATAAAAAGGAAAAGCTATCACTGAGCTTTGAAGCGATCATTGCTAATCCTTTGAAATGGACGGCAGAAACACCTAATTTATATACGGTTGTATTGGAATTATCAGCCGCCAACGGGCAGAGCCAGGAAATAGTATCGACTAAAACCGGTTTCCGGAAGATTGAAATTAGAGAGGGTGTTTATCTGATTAATGGAGTCGAAGTATTGATCAAAGGGGTGAACCGTCATGAGCACGATGAGTATAACGGCCATGTGGTAAGTGAAGAAGCGATGCTGCGTGAGATTCAGCTTATGAAACAGTTCAACATCAATGCAGTGCGTAACTCCCATTACCCCATCACGGAATACTTCTATGATTTATGTAACGAACATGGCATCTACATTACCAATGAAGCCAACATTGAATCACATGGCATGTATTATGGCGAACACTCTCTGGCTAAGAATCCGGCCTGGAAAGCAGCGCACCTGGACCGTAACATGCGCATGGTGGAGCGCGATAAGAACCACCCTTGTGTGATTGTGTGGTCTATGGGCAATGAGGCCGGTGATGGCGAGAATTTCACTGCTGTATTCGATTGGATCAAGCACCGTGACCCGTCGCGCCCGGTGCATTACGAACGGGCCGAACACGGGCCGAACACCGAACTGCATTGTCCGCAATATCCGGGTGTCAGATACCTGAAACAATATGCATCCAAAACCCAGGAGAAACCCATGATCATCAGTGAATATTCCCATGCCATGGGCAACAGCACCGGTAACCTGGTGGATCTGTGGGAGGTGATTCACGACCGCAGCAACCGTCAGTTGCAGGGTGGTTACATCTGGGACTGGATTGACCAGGGACTGGCCGAGACCGATGAAAATGGCCGTAAATACTGGACCTATGGCGGCGATTATGGCGAAGGCATGCCAACGGATTATAACTTCGTGTGCAACGGCATTATCTCACCCGATTACACCCCACATCCCGCCATGTGGGAAGTGAAATATGCCTATCAGTATGTACGCTTCAGCAATGAAGGGTTACCGGTTGGCCAGGTGAAAATAACCAATTACCACGATTTCATCTCGCTGGCAGATTATGACATCCGCTGGAGTCTGTCATGCAACGGCGAGGAACTGCATTATGGCTTTATAGAAGATTTGAATCTGGTGCCGCATCAAAGTAAAGTGGTGACCATTCCTGTTCCTTCTATTCAAGGAAAGCAGGATTGCGAATACTTCCTGGATCTGTCCGTGCGATTGAAACAAGCGGCATCCTTATTGGCTGAGGGACATGAAGTGGCTCACGATCAGTTCGAATATCCGGTACCGGTACATCCCATCATGACAGGTGAGACCTCTGCGGATCTGACCTATTATGATGGTGACGAGCGCATTGAAGTGAAAGGTGAAAATTTTGCCATTCGTTTTGATAAAACCAGTGGAGAGATGGCATCCTGGGAAGTCAATGGCGTAAGCTTGTTGCAGAAAGGACCAGCCATTAATTTCTGGCGGGCTCCCAATGACAATGATAAAGGTAGCCGTATGATCAATCGCCTGGGTATTTGGCGTGAGGTAACGAATACGCCCAAAGTGAAAGATGTGGAGGTCAGTCAACCGGAGAAGGGGAAAGTCGTGGTGGCTGTTTCCTATAACCTGGAGCCTGTGAAATCAACCCAAAAAGTGATTTATACCTGTTTAGGAAACGGTAAAGTGCAGGTGAAAAGTGAATTTGCCAGGAGCGCCGATAAACTGCCCGATATGCCTCGTTTTGGTTTAAAAATGGAGCTTCCTGTGGAGTTTGATAACCTGCATTACCTGGGGCGTGGTCCCCACGAGAATTATTGCGACCGTAACCGGGGAGCCTTTGTAGGGCTTTATTCGGGGAAAGTGGCCGATCAGTATTTCCCCTATGTCCGACCACAGGAGAATGGGTATAAGACCGATGTACGCTGGATGGAGCTGCGCAATAACAACGGCTGGGGCATCCGTATCAGTGGTGCCCCGCTGTTTGGCTTCTCCGCCCTGCACAATCCCATCGAAGATTTTGACCAGGTGACTCACGAAGACTTCCGCCACATCAACGACATCACGAAGAAAGAGGGGGTGTTCGTGAATTTTGATCTCAAGCAAATGGGCGTAGCCGGTGATAACTCCTGGGGCGCTCGCCCTTACGAAGAGTATTCGGTGCCTGCTCAGAATTACAGTTTTGAGTTTATACTGGAGCCTGTGTTTTAAAAGAATAAAGGTTTATTGATAAAGAAGGTGATAGGAAGCACCGGTGGTTTAGGCTGCCGGTGCTTCTATCTGTAGCCCAAATACAAAGTCTCACTCATATCATCCTCTTTATGACTTCTGTAGGCGATCCACACATCGATGGTGCCATATTTAAACAAATCCATTGGCCAGAAGTAGGACTGGTCTGATCGTTGGGCCCCTGTCACCCGGTATTTAACAAAGTGACGCTCGCGTTCGCGGGCCATCACCACCAGGGTGTCTAAATGAGAGGCGTGTGGATGATAAGAAGGATTCCATTCAAAAAACAATCCATCCTCTTTTTTAGTAAGTAATACGTTTTCAGGTAATAAGATGGAGCCTGTGCTCAGGACTGCCTTTTCCGGACTGATGATTTGATCCGGGTACGTCCCTTCAATGGCATTTTTCAGGTTGAAGGATTTTGCGGCATGAAAGGCAGAGCGACCGATGGCCTCATGGGCAAAAGTGACTTTGATGAGTTCCTTAAAAGGCCTTAAGAACGCGTTGGTTAAGGTCATTTTTTGGCGCTGCGCCAGCTGTGCTATGGATTGCTTGTCCTTATAGCCACTTGGTTTGGATCGGATATAAGTTTTGCCATACATTTCATAAACCACCACATTGCCAATTTTGCCGGTGGCCGCATCGAGAATATTGGTTTTTAGTCGAGCCATAATCAATGAATATATTAGAATTAAACAGGGTAATAAGTATGCATAGGCGTATTAACTGTATATTTAATAAATAATTAAGTTAAAATAATTTCAAATTATTAACAAGTTTTTTTCAATTATTATTGAGTTTACTATGAGATAAATATGAAAAAGCTATGAGTTTAGTATGAGTTAATATCACTTCAGGGGTGATTCAGACCCGCTTATGCCCATTGTGTTCTATACACAGGCCTTACCTTTACCCTTTATCAAAGCAGGTGTAAATTCAATGGGATAGGGGGGATGAGTCATGTGGTATTTTCTGAATAGATTGATAACAATTAAGCATGGCTTTCATACTAGCTGAAAGCCATGCTTAATTGTTTCCCAATTGGGACGATTTTCTGCCATCAATTATTTAAATCGGATTACCCTTTTACTTTTTCAATCATGTGATTGATGACATGTGTGTGCTCCTTCTGAGGACTGAACATGACGATCTCTGCATCAGCAGTGACCTTGACATTATGCCCTGATGGCCAGAAAAACAAGTCTTTGGCATTGACCGTTTCCTCGCTGCCAGCCGCATCAGTGGTCGTCAGTTGGCCACTTAAAACATAGCCCCAGTGCGGACACTGGCACATATTACCTTCCAAACCGATGAACAGCGGAGTTGTATCCACGCCTGCTGAGAGACTGAAGTATTCACCACTTATCTTACCTAAGCCGGTAGCATCACCAAAATCGGTTTTCTGACGAATTACCGCACCCGGAATCTCCATTTTGACTTCAATGTCGTCTTTTGCAATTTTCATAATTGAATCTCCTTGTTAATTGGGATGAATGATCCAGTTTGGAAAGTTATTGCTGCATCCGTTTCAGACAATACAGGACCTCTTAGATACAAGGTAAACAAGAGCTGGTGAAGAATGTTCATTTCTGGAAATAAGCACGATCCGGTCTTTAAAAAAGGTTTTATACCGACCTTTGAAACGTGATTCAGGGGTAAGTAAAGGAAGTGTGTAGTACTATTTAATCCGCTGTGCAGTTTTTGCCATAGGCAAATTAGTATTAGTGACAATATTTAACCTTCTTATACGAGATATCCCGTAGAGGTAATACAAACACATATACACTGTTGGTTAGATTAAATTGGCTCTATTATCGTGAAAGGTTGGTCTATTCAACCCATTCTGGAGTTTGACGTATTTGTTGTTTCTACCAAGGGTTTAGCTTTGCTGATTTTCAATTCATTCGTGGCTATTTATGTTTAATCATTTCAGGATTATTCGTTTACAACCACGAAGTGGTTTAATGGTAATAGCCCTGGGTGGAACCCAGGGATTGCTGACACCATCTATCACAACCCAGGAAGGGTTGAATTTTGTGTTTTGAATTATTATCAACCACTAAATGTGATAAAGCCATTATTAAGAGTCGGCCACCATTGAAAAAAAGTGCTATTTTTAGGCCTAACATAAAACTCTACCAAAATGAAACAAATATTCCTGTGCGTATTTTTAAGTTGTATTTCACTTGGCCTGTTGGCATCGTCGCCGCAAGGTAAGGTGATTGAAGGCCAAAGCATGGCCAGTAAACAGACTGGTTACAATGTGAACTATTCCGTTTATTTGCCGCCTTGCTACGACTCTTCACAGCGTTCGTATCCGGTGGTTTATCTGCTGCATGGTTATTCCGACGATGAAACGGCCTGGGTGCAGTTTGGTGCGGTTAACCGCGTTGCCGATGCTGCCATTGCCAGCGGTGAAATCCCTCCAATGATCATCATTATGCCGGATGCAAAAGTCACCTGGTATGTGAATAACTACACTGGAACTGATAATTATGAAGACATGATGATAGAGGAGTTTATACCTTTTGTGGAGAAACAGTATCGCATCCGTTCCGAGCGTTCCTTTCGCGGTGTGAGCGGTCTGTCCATGGGCGGTAATGGCTCCCTGGTGTATGCTTTGCGTCACCCGGATGTATTCAGCGTCTGTGCGCCGTTTAGTGCCGCTGTTTATACCAACGAAGAGATGGCCTATCATTTGGCGCAAGGCAATAAAGACTGGTTTGTATCCATTTATGGTGATTTGGATAAAAAGGGAAACCTACCCAAACATTGGATGGATTACAGTGTGCTGGAAATGATCCAACGGATGCCGGCCAACGAGATCAGTCAGGTGAAATTTTACATCGATTGTGGGGATGATGATTTTCTCTACAAAGGGAATGCAGCCTTGCATGTAGCCTTACGCGATAAGGGAGTAGACCACCAGTTCCGCATTCGTGAGGGGGCTCATAACTGGACCTACTGGCGGGGTAACATCATCCATGGCTTGAAATTTATGGGGGATGCCTTTCAGCGCTAATTGGCAGGCGTTAACGCATTGAAAAGACCGGAAGCCAACGCGCTATCCGGTCTTTTTTTGATGGGCGGTGGGATTATACTGCGATGATCACCCGTCCCTGACTTTTCTTGGCCAGCATTACATCTATGTGTGCTTGTAATGTTTCCAGTGTGGCCTCCCGGATCAACGAAGCATCAATGTCTAATTTCCAGGCATCGGCCAATAGCGTCCAAATTTCTTTTCGGATGGGCATGGGGCAGTTTTGAGAGTCAATTCCCAATAAACTCACACCCCGCAGTATAAAGGGATACACGGTCATGTTCAAATCGCCCGATCCAATGTTGCCACAGGTGGTTACATTGCCCAGCGGCTGGCAGCCTTTCAGCATGGTCACCAGGGTGTTTCCGCCCACCACATCGATGGCCCCTGCCCATTGTGTTTTTAGGAGGGGACGTCCGGAGGTGTCATCCGATGCGCTACGATTGATTTGTTGAGTCGCCCCAATTTTTTCAATAACTTCCCGGGGTGCTAACTCGTAATTGGCTGCGATTACCTCAAAGCCCAATTTATTAAGGATCTGGGATGCAATACTCCCCACACCCCCTAAGGCACCGGTGACAACGACGGGCCCCATCTCCGGTTTTTGGCCGTTGTGAAGCAGGCGATAAACGGATAAGGCAGCAGTAAAACCCGCTGTTCCGTAGATCATGGCTTCTTTACTTGAAAAGTCGGCAGGCATGGGCACCACCCAGCTTTCCGGCACGGTGATGTACTCGGCAAAACCACCCGGGTGATTCATCCCCAAGTCATAAGAGGTGACGATGACCCGATCACCGGCTTTGAATAACTGGCTTTCGCTGGCTTCCACAACCCCTGCTGCATCAATACCCGGCGTATGGGGATAGTTGCGGGTGACGCCCTTGTTACCAATGCTGGATAAGGCATCCTTGTAGTTCAATGAGCTGTATTCAACGCGGATCCGTACTTCTGTCGATTGCAGATCTTTCATTGGCATTTGTTGGATGGCGGCAGAGTAAGTGCCGTCTGTTTCCTGAACGCGATACGCTTTAAAAGTGCCTGGTGCTTGCATAATATGTGAGAATGATTGTTACTTTTGTTGTAAAGTTCCGGAAAATAACCCAGTAGCACAATAACTTACACGGATTGCCCTTACTTACATTTTGTGCAGAATTGGTCATTACCAGGCTCTAAAAATTACATTATTTTGAAAAAAAGTTACTGTCCCATCGATACCTTCATTAATGTGGTGAAGGGAAAACGCAAAGCCACCATTATTTTGCACCTCTACCAAGGTGAAAAACGGTATCGTGACCTGGTGAAGTTGTTGCCTGACATCAGTGAGCGCATGTTGAGTAAACAACTTAAGGAGCTGGAAGCAGATGGGTTGATTAGCAAGACCGTTTTCCCGGAAGTGCCACCGCGGGTGGAATACCGGTTAACGGATCTGGGAAAAACCATTCAGCCCATCCTCAAAAAGATGTACAAAGGAGGGATGTTGTTTGAAGCGTTGATCGAACAGGTGAAAGTTTAATTGTCTGTCGATCGCCGTTGGTTTTACTGGCAAAACCTAACCGTTACACCAAGCTGCCTGAAGGAAACATGAAGGGCCACAAAGATGGTTTTACATTGATCAAGCCATAGCTTCTCATTCGATAAACAAACTCAGGATACCAGCTTTTGTAGTAGAGCCGTATTTTTTCTATCACAGACTGGAGGAGATGGTTAAAATCAATTGGCTTTTCAAACATTGGAAAATGACAGCTGCCTTTAATGGGGACCTGTTGATAGCCCGTAGCCGCATATTTTTCGAGTAATGCTTCGTTGGTGGGCTCGTTATCCACATTAATCAGAAACAGTTTCAGCCTTAACAGAGTCAGTAAATCACGTTCGCGTTCATGATAGGTGAAAGCCGACGAAATCAGGTCTATACCCATGTTCTTGTTCATCTCTTCCACTCATTGCTCCCAGTCCCCCATCGCTTCCTCACTTCTTTCACCTGTCCTATCCATTGCTTCCCGTTCATCCGGTCTTGCCTCTGCTTACGCATCCATTTTTAGGGGCCGCTGTGCGGTTGCTTCTGGGCACCTGGGGCCTGCTTCGGCGGACTTCTGCTGTGTTTCGAGATTTAAGCGGAAGAGTGTGGTGTGCTCTTCCGCCTGTTGGGTTTTGGAGGATTAAATCACTTTTTAGGTTCGGGTGTTTTATTCCACCAACACCTCTCCCAAATCAATCACCTGCTTTTGGGCTTTCAACTGGATTACCACGGACCGGCTGGTTTGCTGGAGGGTACCATAGTGCTGAAAGATCTCCGCCCGCAAGGTAATCGGGCCGGAGATGGTTTGCCGCCGGTCGCCATAATAATGCGCTTTGATCTGATAGGTACCTTTTGCCGCTTTTTTAATCAGGTATTCCTCGGGGCCATACCCTTGTGTGATGTCCCGTGATAAGCGGCCTCCCAGCCAGGTGCGGTTGTAGGAGTAGAAGCATTTCTCACCCGATGGTTCCATTACCCAGAGATCTACATCGGAGTTGTCGGTACTCCAGCTCAATACAATGCGAATGTCCACTGGTAAATGGTAACGCCATTGCGGATCGACTTGTGATGTATCCAATTGCTTTCCGTGCCGGTCCAACAGGTTATTCATCTCATTTAGCACGATGTATTTAATGCCTTCAAACCGGCGATCCCAGGTCTTGTCCAGTGCTTGTAAATACATGTCCAGCGCTTGCTGGTGGTAGCCACCTTTCTCCAACGCCAGGGCCAGGTCACGGCAGGATTGTAGTTCTTCAGGGCGCATGGTCAGAATGGCCCGAAAGACCTGAATGGCCAGTTCCCATTGGTGGTGTTGCAGGAGCTGATGGCCGGCGATGCGCAGGATTTCAGCATTCTCCAATTGCAGCTCTGCCAGATTGGTGATTACTGATATGGCCGCCTCGCTTTGCTTGTGCTCGAACAAATAAGCCGCCACATCCAGGAAAAAGGACGGTTGTTTATTGTACTGCTTTTTGATGGTGAGGTAATAAGCATAGATCTCAACAGCCGACAGAGTGGCCATCCGGGTGATGTAGGTGGCCGTGCTGTCCCAGGGGGTGGCTACCTTGCTGGTCGTCATCCGATTTCTTCTGGTTCTGCGTTCGCCTTCTCGCATAGGCGGTGTATCACAGGCTTCTTCTTCGACCATAAAAAAGGCCACATCTTCATCCATTTCACTGTCTTCCAGCTCCAATTCATCATCCACGATGGATAATACATCACTTGTTCTTGGTGGCGGCGGCGGTGGTCGCATTTCTTCCTGCCGGGTGATGGGTGCTTCACCTATGGCAGGGAGCTCTTCCGCAAAGTCCATGTCGTTCCTGGTTTTCTTAGGTCGTTTGGGTGATACCGGGTAATCGGTGGCCCACCACTGTTTATAACTGTCGATCCAGGATGCTAAGTGATCGTTCTGGTTTTTTATCTGTATGACCTGTCTCTCTGTCTGAGCGTCCATGAATTGGTTATACTGCTCCTTCAGTTCAGCCGGTGGTTCAATCTTGAAACGGATGTAATCTTCCAGGCGATCCAAAACCATTAGGGAGGTATAGTCGGTCACAAGGCCAAATTGTTGCGCCAGGGAGATAATTCTTGCTTTGTGTTGCGTTGGCCGTGTCATCAGCGCATTGATTTGGTGCATGGCCCATAGTCGGGGCGACGGCAAATGCGCTTGTACCTCTTCTTTGGAAAGGTTCAGCTCGAGCTGTTCAATGGGATCCCTACCGTTACTCAGTTCAATGCTGACGATAGCTTCCGGACTGATTAAGCGGCCGGAAATACGTAATTGCTTTTCGTCAGATGAAAGAACAGCGCTGATCTGTTGGGCCTGACCTTCGGTATATTGAATGGCTTGCACTTTTAATTGCTTGTGAGTCAGTAGATTGACGGCTTCTTTCACCGGTATGGTGGGCAAATTGATGTATGTCCCGCCACTCTGATGCGCGATATGTTGCAGTAAAGTGTGATTGGCTTTGGTGGAGGAATTAATGATGCTCACCGGTTTTTGAGTCGTTTGATCTGGCAATTCTCCCAGGTTGGACAAGCCATCGGTAATCCATATGATTTCATCACCAGTTAATGCATCAAATTGAATTAGATCCATTCGACTGCCGCCGTCGTAGGTCAACTCTGACAGGCTTTGGCGCAAAGCCTCCCAATGGCCCTCTTTTATGGTAAAGGTGCCCTTTTTACGGAGCTGGTAATTATAAGTGGAAAGAGTGACCTTGGTGTGGGGCATCGTCTTAAAATAGCCCTCTAATAGCGCTAATTCCTTTTCGTTATCGCGGTCAGCACCTGATCCGGATACATCCCATAACAAGTGGATGTGTTTTGGCGTTTCTTTTGGTTGGCTTTTTAGCTGAACCGGTATCGACGCATAGAAATAGGTGGTATCGTTCCAATTGGATAGAAAGACCGATTCTTTTTTAGCGTCTGCGGGTAAGGCCAGGGTCAGCATGCCATTGGTTTTTATTTTTTGTTGATTCACGGCTGCCACATAAGAGTCACGCCAATGATCAAAAGTCAGCGGAGTAAAATCATTGTGCATCACCTTTGGTTTTTTATACCCTTTTACCACCTCCAGGCGCAATGAGAAATCGGCAATGGGGCTGCTAAATTGAAGGGGTAGGTTGTACTGGTAGTGTTGATCAACCTGGGCCAGTTCTTCCTGACTGGTGATCACAATTCGCTTGGTTCCACGTGCCGGCAAGGGATACACCCGGGCCTTGAAATTGTTACCTTTGGTTTTCTCCAGCAGGCCCGGATCGATACCTTCGCGCACAATGGACTCAAATACTTGCCGTCCCTTGTGTTTTTCAACAATCACGCCTTCCCGCAATCGTCCATTCACATCCATGGCAAAACGCACGATCTGCTGATTGGCTTTCAGTGGAAAGTTCAATTCACCTTCCAGAATGCGGGAGGCCGGGTTGTAGAAGGTCAGGTCGTAAGTGGTGGTGGCAATGTTACCGGTTACCAGAACCTCCACTTTCAGGGTTGCGATCTCCAGTTCAATGGAGTCTTTCTTCACTGTCAGTTGGGGATGGCCATCTAAGGGCACTTCCAGCGGCAGGGTATTCTGTGAGCAGGTCACTGCACTGAGGATGCCAATCAGACTGGCCAATAGTAATTTGTATACATGGATGGGTTTCATATGATGAGGATTTTAATGAATACTATCGTTGCATAGCCAAGGGGCGTGCCAGTGATGATTGGAAGCAGCGGCAGAGGGCCGAAAAAGGAGGGAGCAAGATTGTGTTTCCTTTGATATGCCGTGAGTTGAGGATGTAAAAAAGAGGATAGTCGCTGGATTTATCCTCTGAATAGGTGCTCTGACAGGATGTGTTATTTTCGCCCATGCGGGCGTAAATGCAGGTCTTTTGCATGGTCTCGGCCTTTAATTCATTGGTATAGTGCAGGCTCCTGGTAAAATTAATGTTGCCGGTACCAATATGCTTAGCAAATTATAAGTGCAATCACTGGGATGAGCCGGTTTATCCGGTTTGTTCTGAAGGATCGTCATTACATTGACGATGAGTTCTCCCTGACTTTCCATGTAATCTACATGGTGTATGATGGATTGGCGTAAGTTCCTGTCAATGGGCCTATGTGTTTTTCGTGTAAATTTAACAAGTAGAGATAATTGGCTTTGTTTTTATATAAATTACAACTCTAATTTCACGGTTGTAAATGTGCTAATAGTTACCAAATTCCAGTTTTTGCAGCCCTTGCGCATCCCAATTAATAAAGTTCATTTCATGATTTCATCTAAATTTACAACTGAATTCTGTTATTTTCAAGCGGGTGTTTTATAGAACTGACAGCTTTTGAAAGCCTGTTAGTTCTAAACTGGCGGTATTGATGATGTCATCTTCACCTCTATGGTTTGCTTCGATGCTTAAGTCTTATGATCGTTCCTGGAGCGGATGGGCGCCGTGGAGCCATACCGAAAGGGATGATGAAAAAGATAGTTTGTGCATGAAGGTACTGTTTGAAGTTTTCACAAGAATTGATTGCATTATCCCACGTGTTCTGCACGAATAATTATCAAGAAATGGCTCAGAATAGGGATAAGGTAATGTCTGTTAAAAGTGAAAATAGGAATAGATGCACGCGTCTCATTAGAGGTTTGTTATTGGCGCTATGAGATTTGAGATGGGGTCTAAGGTGAAGGTAATAAGAGATAAATAGGTTGGTGTTTGGGTCTGAAGTAATCACTTTCTAGCTGTTGTTACTTGATGGCTGGTTGGTGCTTACTCGGTACCCTTTAGGAAAAGTTTATGATTTTTCATATATTTGTTTGCACAGAAACTATTTTAGCTTAAAATTGGTATGGATGCAAGCGAAAACAAGACAATTGATATCACCAAGATTAAAAACCCCAAAGAACGAGCCATTTTATTATTAATTGGTCAGAATAAGCAGTATCGTTACGGAGAGCTCATTAAGAGCCTGAATTTATCCTATCGCAACGGACAGGAGCTTGTTTATTCCCTGGTGAGCAGAGGGTATGTTGAATTCGTAGGGCGCAGCAGTGAGTTGAGGCTGACCGGGCGAATTGAAAATGTATCATAGCGGATTCGGACCGGACATCACATCTACTGAAGGAATTGGTGTTTGAATGTGTTGTTTATCGTTGCAATACTCCCAGGTGCTTAATACCATTTTCTTTCATTTATTCATAGTGTAGTTTTAGTGTGTATAGGGGCGCTGTTATTTTACCGTCCATTCAATGAACTTTTAGTATGCATTATATTGACCTGATGATTTTTTGTGTCTACCTGTTAGCCATGGTGGGGGTAGGTATTTATTTCATGCGAAAAAATTCGACCATTGACGATTATTATGTGGGTGGCCGCAAAATGAGCAGCATGCACATTGGGTTGTCTGTTGTGGCGACTGATGTGGGTGGTGGTTTTTCTATTGGTCTGGGGGGCTTGGGATTTACCATGGGATTATCGGGTAGTTGGTTGCTGTTTACGGGTTTGTTGGGCGCCTGGCTTAGTGGCGTCTTCTTAATTCCTCAAATCTCTAAACTGGCACGGCGTGAGGGATTCTTATCCTTTCCTCAGTTTCTGTCCTATAAATTTAATAAACGTGTGGCACTGATTGCCGGAATTATATCGGCTATCGGTTATCTGGGGTTCACAAGTTCACAGATATTAGCAGGTGCCAAGCTGGCGTCCTCTACCTTTAATGGCTTGTCCCTTGATCATGCCATGTTGGTGATGGGTGGAATTGCCATTCTGTATACTGTGATAGGTGGGTTAAAAGCTGTTATTTACACCGATACAGTGCAGTGGCTCGTATTGATGGTGGGCCTCATTTTTGTCGGGTTGCCATTTGCGTATGTGAAAATTGGTGGCATAGAAACCATTGCAGCCACCCTCGAACCTGATTTTCTAAGCTTGACTGCTATTTCCTGGCAACAGATCGTTAATTGGATGTTTACCATTATTCCCATCTGGTTTATCGGCATGACTCTTTATCAGCGCATCTATGCTTCCAAAAGTACGAAATCGGCCCAACGGGGCTGGTTTATTGCCGGTCTATTTGAATATCCCATCATGGCTTTTAGCGGGGTGTTGTTGGGTATGTTTGCACGTGTGGCGATGGAAAATGGGCTGTTACCCGGCTATGATCACACCAATCTGGATGCTGAAATGGGATTGCCGATCCTTTTAAAAACGATTTTGCCAGTTGGATTTATGGGAATTGTGCTTTCAGCTTATTTCTCAGCCATCATGTCCACGGCCGACAGTTGCCTGATGGCTGCTTCGGGTAATCTATTAACCGATGTGTTAAATAAACACAAGGTCACGCATAGTTTACGGCTTTCTCAGATCCTCACCCTTTTAGTGGGTATTCTGGCTTTGTTACTGGCTTTAACGATGACCAGTGTGCTGGAGTTGATGTTGCATTCCTATGCTTTCATGGTATCCGGAATGATTGTGCCGGTGCTGGCGGCATTATTTACCCGACGCCCTCATGCCACTGCCGCTTTGTGCTCGATGTTGGCGGGCGGAAGCGTCACTTTAACACTCATTATTCTGGGAATTGAATTGCCCATGGGCTTAGATGCCAATATTTTTGGTATCTTATCATCTGCATTCACCTATTTTATCGTTGTGCTAATATCAAAACGTCTGGTATGAAACAAATCATAGAGCTAAGGCAGTGGTTGCATCGCTATCCTGAACTATCCGGTGCTGAATTTGAAACGGCTGAAAAGATCGTTTCCTTTGTGGGTCAGTATGACCCCTCGGATATTATGAGAATAGGTCGTACTGGTTTAGCTGTGGTGTTTGACAGTCAGCGAACAGGTAAAACAACGGTCATCCGGGCGGAATTGGATGCGCTTCCCATTGTGGAGCAAAGTGAACTAGACTATCGGTCAATAGTCAATGGAGTGGCGCACTTGTGTGGTCACGATGGACATATGGCTATTTTGGCCGGGTTAGCCCAGCGCCTGCATCAACATCCGCCACAAAAGGGGAAGGTGGTGTTGTTGTTTCAACCGGCTGAAGAAACGGGGCAAGGGGCCCATGCAGTCATCACTGATCCTGCGTTTCAGCAAATCAAACCCGATTACCTGTTTGCCCTGCATAACGTGCCCGGATTTGAAAAAGGCACGGTGCTGATTAAAGATGACGTCTTTTCCGTGGCTTCCAAAGGAATGACCATCCAATTGTTCGGGCGAACTTCCCATGCTGCCGAACCGGAGAAAGGAATCAGTCCGGCCCGCGCAGTAGCTGATCTCATTTTGGCCTTTGAAACCATTTCACAAAAGGGCCTGGAACAGGTTAACGATAAGCTGCTTGCAACGGTGGTTCATGTGCAGTTGGGTGAAATAGCATTTGGCACGTCGCCCGGGTATGCCGAACTGCGGGTAACCCTTCGAACGCCCACCAACCAAGGACTTGATGTGTTGACTAAATGGGCGGAGCAGAAGGTTTCAGAAATTTCAGAAATGAATACCTTGAAAACAGAGATATCCTATTGCGAATATTTTCCGGCCACGGTCAATGATGCCCTTTGTAATGATGTGATTCGTCACGCAGCGCGTAATGCCGGTTGTCAACAGGAAGAATTGGCAAAGCCCTTTAAATGGTCGGAAGATTTTGGATTTTTCACACAACATTATGCCGGAGGATTGTTTGGCTTGGGTTCGGGTGTAGATCAACCTCCGTTGCACCATCCCGGATATGATTTTCCAGACGAATTGATGGAAACAGGCATTAATCTATTTGAAGAAATTATTAAAATAATAAATAAATAACTATGCTGGAATTTGTAAAATACAATACCAATCAGGATTTTAATACCATCACAAGAGACGCGTTTGTGGATTTTCTATTTATGCACCTGGGGCAATTTGGTGATCCCAAAGCGGACATTAACAAGTGTTTGGATTATGCTTTTTCCAATGAGAAATCTGCAGGTGGATTTGCGCTGGGAGCCTTTTATGAAGGACAGTTGGTGGGGGCCCTGGTCATGAATAAAACCGGAATGAGTGGCTATATTCCCGATAATATTCTGGTGTATGTGGCCGTGGATGCCAGCCATCGCGGCAAAGGCTTTGGAAGAGAAATCATCGAAAAAGCGTTTTCTTATTGCAATGGCGATGTGAAGCTTCATGTGGAATATGACAATCCGGCCAAACGCTTGTATGAGCGCATTGGTTTTGAGACCAAATATGCGGAGATGCGTTATAAAAAGTAAGGAACCGGTAGAATCATGAACGATAACTCGACCATCACCCTTTCCGCTGATGCGGTGGATAATAATATCCGGTTTCTGCGGAAGCATCTGAAATCGGGTACTAAAATCTCTGCCGTCGTCAAGGCCAATGCGTATGGCCATGGCATCGAGCAGGTGGTGCCCTTGTTTGAACAAGCCGGCATTGATCACTACTCTGTTTTTGATTACCGGGAGGCGGTGCGTGTGAAGCGCAGTTTGAAAAGTGAAGCCGCCGTGGTGATTATGGGGTGGATCTCAGACGAAAATCTGGAGAAGGCCATCCTGCAGAACCTGGAGTTTTTTGTGTTTAGCCTGGATCGATTAAAAAAGGCCGCTTCCATTGCAGAAAAGCAAGGGGTAGCAGCGGCCATTCACCTGGAGGCTGAAACCGGTATGAATCGCAGTGGACTTAATGATGCCCAACTGAAAGAAGCCCTTATGTTCATTCGGGATCATCAGCAGCATTTTGTGGTTAAAGGGTTTTGTTCGCATTTGGCCGGACCGGAAAGTGTGTCCAATTACCTGCGGATACAATCGCAGCTCAAGAAGTTTAAGGCCATGAATCGATTGTTGGTGGCGCAGGGAATACATCCGGAATATACGCATGTGGCCAATTCCGCCGGAGCAATGGTGTACCCCAAAGCACAAATGAACCTGGTGCGAATCGGTATCATGTTGTATGGGTTTTGGTCCAGCACAGAAGTGTTTATTCATTATATCCACAACCGGGTGCGGCGAGCCGATCCTTTGCAACGCATTTTGAGCTGGAGTAGCCGGGTGATGTCCATCAAGGATGTGAAGGAAGGGGAATTTGTAGGCTATGGCTTGTCTTACCTGGCCCAGCGACCCATCCGAACAGCCCTGGTTCCCATTGGGTATTCAATGGGCTACAACCGGTCATTGGGGAATAAAGGACGTATCTTGATTAATGGCAGCCGGTGTGGAGTGATCGGAACGGTAAATATGAATATGATAATCGTAGACATTACCGATGTGCCGGATGTAAAGATCGGCGACGAAGTAGTGCTGATTGGGAAACAGGGCGATCTGGAAATTAAAGTGTCTGCATTTAGTAACATCAGTAATGAGTTAAATTACGAAGTATTGGCTCATTTGTCAGAGAGTATTAAACGAATAGTAATATAAAATGGCTTACATAACTTTAGATGTAAAAAAGTTGAATGAAAATTTCAAGTATCTCGATCAGATATTTGAGAAGAATGGAATTAAATGGGCAGTGGTGTCCAAGTTACTGTGTGGTAATCGGGACTACTTGAAAGTACTGCTTGATTTGGGCATCAAGCACCTTTGCGATTCCCGGATCTCCAATCTGAAAACCATTAAGGAGCTTAACCCCAAAGTGGAAACCATGTACATTAAACCACCGGCCAAACGGGCCCTTAATAGTGTGGTGAAGTATGCAGATATCAGTATGAATACGGAGATCAATACCATCCAACTGTTATCGGAGGAAGCGCAACGGCAAAACAAAACGCATAAGATCATCATTATGATTGAGCTGGGTGAATTGAGAGAAGGCGTGATGGGAGAGGAATTCATGCATTTTTATGAACAGGTATTCCGGCTTAAAAATATTGAAGTGGTGGGTATTGGTACCAATTTATCCTGTTTGTATGGGGTGCTGCCCAACCATGATAAACTCATTCAGTTGTGTTTGTATGAGCAATTGATCGAAGCCCGTTTTAATAAGTTGATTCCCTTTGTATCTGGCGGATCATCGGTGACTTTGCCGCTGATTTTCCAGAATTTGTTACCCAAGGGGATCAATCATTTCCGGATTGGCGAAACGCTGTTTTTAGGAACGGATGTGTATAATAATACCACTTATAAACGCATGCATTCAAACATCTTTCAGTTGTATTCCGAGATTATTGAATTGAGTGAAAAACCAACGGTCCCAACGGGTGAGATGGGCGTGAATGTGGAAGGGCATGCCTATGATTTTGAAGCCGACCAAATTGGTAAAACCACCACCCGGGCCATACTGGATTTGGGGCTTTTGGATGTGGATGAAAACCATATTGAACCAGTTGATGAAAACATCAGTTTTGTTGGGGCCAGTTCCGATATGTTGGTGATTGATTTAAAGGATAATAAAAAGAATTATCAGGTAGGTGATTTGTTGGAGTTTACAATGGACTACATGGGGGTGCTGCGCATCATTAACTCCAAATACATTGAAAAACGGATAAAGAACTAATTGAGAGAAGATCTCCGCTAGGTTATGGGCTTAGCGGGGGCTTACGCCATTATTGGTTCGTTATTTATTCTCTTCTGTTGCGCGCTTTGATGTAATATTTTTTCAAGGCTTGATTGTCTCGTTTTTTCTTGTTTGGCACTCATGATCCAATGTGTTATTGCCTTTCTGTAAACGGGAGCTTGTTTCATAAAAATGTCCCAAGCTAACTACTTTCTTAAAGCCAACCACTAATTTTGATTTTTCTTTATGGTTTTTTCACGTTTTTGTTGGATGCTTATTCAGAATAAAGTTTGATATCAGTATGTCCTGGGTTGCAATACCGGTAAGATCAGCTACTGTTATATCCGCATCGCTACGTTGGATGCCTCCCGATACTATTATATTGCCTATCTCTACTATGTCATGATTATTGAGCAACCCAAGATTTATAGCTTTATGTATTTCACCATGCTCCTTACATTGAAGCAAACTATCCACTGCAATCATGGTGGCTTTTTCTAAGATGGAGGTGTCTAATTCCTGCTTGCCAAGAGTGTCGGCACCTACTGCTGTAATGTGCGTTCCTTTCTGGATATCCCGGGCGAAAAGAAGAGCTGATTCGGATGGCGTTGTGGTAATAATTAAATTGCATCTGTGCGCAACTTCGCTGGTTTGACCGGCAATTTCCACATCGAAATCCTCTTGCCTCATATCCTTTTGGAACATTTCAACATGGGTGCTATTTGTTCCCCAGACAAATACTCTTTTACAGCTCACAATGCTTTTCAGATACCTTAACTGTAACCGCGCCTGAATACCGCTGCCAATAATACCTATTGCCTTAATGTTTTTTTGAGCCATATATTTTGCTACAACAGCACCTGCCAGGGCTGTACGAATATTAGTTAAGTATCCTTCGTCCAGCAGAATGGTTTCTAATTCCCCTGTTTTCTGATTAAAAACTAAATTTAAACCATTGCTCGAAGACAAACCAAGAGCCGGGTTATTATAAAATCCAGACGCTATTTTAACTACATAATTGTCATCATCCTTGATGTAGCCATATTTGATGTGCATATCGCCGGGGGGCTCGGAAAAGCGAAGGGTACCCACAGGTGGCACAACAGCTTTGTTTGTTGAATAGGCGACAAATGCCTTTTCCATATAGGTTATTAATTCGGAGTGTGCGGACTTGTTTATTATATTTTTTATACTTTCTTTATTCAGAATCTTTGTCATATTACACCAGGGTTTTAAATTTTTCGATATCGATGTTAGCACCACAGATAACAATCACCACAGTACAGCCTTTAAAGTGTTCTTTGTTTTTGATAAGACAAGCCACCGGAACAGCCGCCGCACCTTCGATAATTTTATGGTGTGTATGGGCTACGAAGCGCATTGCCGACACAATTTCTGCTTCGGAAACCAGCATGCTCTCGTCTATCACATGCTGACATACGGGAAACGTAATTGAGCCTTCTTCGATTCCTCCAGCACACCCATCAGCAATGGTGTATAAAGGCTCTGTGAGCCCTACAATTTCTCCGGCTTCAATACTCATCGCCATTTCCGGGGCATTTACCGGTTGACATGAAATAACTTTGGTACGGGGCCTTTTCTCTTTAAGATAGGTGCCTGTGCCCCCAATTAAACCACCACCTCCCACATTAATCAAAGCATAGTCGAAATGATCAAGCTGTTCAATAAGTTCAATGCCGATGGTCCCTTGACCTGCCATAACCTGAAGGTCGTTATAAGGTGAAACCCATATTTTACCTTCTTTGAGTGCATTTTCTTTACCAGCCATTTCGGTAGCCAAGCCGTTTGAACCCTGAAATTTTAATGAAACATTGTAATTGGCCAAGGTTTTTACTTTGGCAACAGAGGCATTCTCGGGCAGATAAATATCACCCTTGCAATGTACAATCTCCAAAGCACGTGCAAAACCAAGTGCATGATTGCCCGTCGAAGCTGTTACCAGTCCTCTTTTTCTCGCGCTCGGCGTAAGGGATAGTACTTTATTTAGACTGCCCCGGGCTTTAAACGAACCTGTATGTTGCTCACTCTCGAGTTTGAGGTAGACTTTACCTTCAATTAGTTTACTGAGTTCTTTTGATTCTAAAACGGGCGTTTTAAGAATGTACTGGCGTATGCGCTTTTCAGCATCAATTATTTCGTGTAGAATATCCATCGATTTCTATTTTTAGATGTGGCAAAAGTAGAACACGATGGTTTATCGAAAAATAATGCAGATTAATAAAAGCGGTTAAACTAGATTAACCATGGTGTATTTGTTTGCGGATTTTACTCAAAAATTCTTTGGTTATTCCCAGGTATGATGCCACCATATACTGCGGTACTCTTTGTATTTTTTCAGGGTATTTTTCGCAGAAAATACGATACCGCTCTTTGGCCGGTAAAATAAAATTATCAATCACCCTATTCTCAGCATCCACATACTCTTGCTGAAGGACTAGTCGTAAGAATCTTTCGAGCTTTGGTATGGACGCAAAAAGATCTTGGTAATCGCCATAGGATATTTGAGCCAATAAGGTGTTTTCGATACATTTAACATGATACTTGGCAGGCGACTGTCCTATGAAACTGCCAAAGTCGCCTGTCCACCAATTCTCTATCGATAGGTTTAAAACATGCTCTTTCCCCTTACCATCCACGCAAAAAGTAACCAAACACCCCGAAATCACGAAACTATCGTTGCGGCAAATATCCCCGGCTTGGGTCACATATTGCCCTTTTAAATAGCTGCGCAGTTTAATTTTATCTAAAAGCAGGACTTCCTCTTCGGGGCTTATGTCTACATAGCTTTTGATATGATTGATTAATATTTTCTTTTCCATTTCTTTATACATGAGCAACCTGTCAAATATACTAATTACTGAAGGAACCTGGTTTTTTATGCATTTATAGGGTTTATGTATTGCTGAATCTTTTTCTGCTAAATCAGTTAGAGGTAGTCAAAGAATGCAGGAACAGCTATTCCGTCCAATACCATATTCATTAACAGTGGCGAAATGGTTCCTCCTTGTGGTGTACCTTTATGGGTTGGAAACAATTGTTTCTTTTCGATAAATCCGGCTTTGAGCCATTTAGCGAGAATGGATTTGTTTGTTGGAATATTGTCCAATAGCCATTCATGGCTGATTTCATCAAAGCAGGCTTTTATATCCGCTTCAAATATCCATTGTGCCGAGACTTTCCTGCAAAGCATCAGAAAGCATTGCGCTATGGCATCGTTGCATCCACGGCGGGGTCTGAATCCATAAGAGTTCGGATCAGCGGTGGTTTCTGCGAAAGGTTCAAGTGCCAATGCGTGTAGTGTTTGCATAGCTCTATCCTTCATGGTTGGGATGCTTAGCGGGCGTTTCTTTCCATTCTTTTTAGCAATGTAAACCCGTCGCAATGGTTTTGGAGAGTAATCTCTGGTTGTCAGCTTTTTGGCTTGATGAAGCTTAGTGTGCCCATCCTGCCATATTTCACCATCCACGCCGGCAGTCTTTCCGCCTTTGTTAGTGGTGACTCTGAAAACAGCCAGTAATTTTGCAAAAAATGATTTACTTAGAAGATACATCAGAGCCTTAGCTTTGGTAAGCATACGGCCTGATACATATTGTCTAGTCCATATTAGTCGGCTAGTTTTGCTTCAAAAACAATGCGTATCTTCGAATCCAGTTTTAGAAGGCTTTATCAAGATTATTTATCGTCAGGTTTAACGGTCCGGGATTTTTGTACCAACCAGGATTTTGCAGTATCAACATTTTATCGTTGGCAAAAACTACTAAGGAAAAAGAAGCGCCCAAAGAGTTTGTCCCCTTATTAATGGAACAGCAACCAATCGCGGGGGCGGCTGCCCATTTGACTGTTGCGCCGAGGGACAACTGTCCGGTGAAAGGAGTGAACGACTTGGAGTTCACGTTTCCCAACGGTACCCGATTGCAAGTCCGAGGGCATATTGATCCGGCGTTATTAAAAACGATTGTTCACCTGTATTGATTGTAGCCTATGTTTCATTTACACGGGAAGCTGCAATACTTTCTTTACCCGGCACCGGTTGATATGCGCAAGAGTTTTTATACGCTAAGTGGCATTGTTTCATCTGCTATGAAACGTAACGTGCAGGACGGTGAGGTGTTTATTTTCGTCAATCGCAATCTGACCATCATGAAGATCCTGCATCTGGAACATGGGGGTTTGGTGATCTACCACAAGAAGCTGGAGAACGGTGTTTTTAAGCTGCCAACTTTCGATGAAAACATTTTGTCGCAACCCATCGGATGGCAAGAGTTGATGGCCATTGTAAGCAATGTAAAACCCATAAGCAGGCGATTGAAAAAACGTCGAAAAAACACTTAAAAAAAAGACCTCATTTTTGGCTGTACCCCTTGATTTTACTATCTTTAGGTATCATTCACAAGGGGATAAATGAGCCAGGATTCAGCCAACGATTTATTGATTCAGCAGTTGCTTCAGGAGCGTGACGAGATGTATTGTGAACTATCACGTTTGCGCCAGGCAGATGATGGTTATGTGGAGGCTCTTAAGGCTCAAAATAAGGAGCAGGAAGCACTTCTTCATAAAAAGGAAGAGGTGATCCAAAAACAAGCAGAGCAACTTAATAAACTGACAGACCAGCTGGCTTGGTTTCGCCGCCGGTTCTGGAAAGCCTCCAGTGAACGCTTTATTCCTTCCGATCCCAACCAACGCAAAATAGACTTTGACGGGCTGGAACTATTGCCCGAAGAAGAGGCATTGGCTGAGGAGGCCGACAAGGAGTTATTGGCTTACAAACGTAAACAGCCACAAAAGACAAAAAAGAAACCTGTACGTTTGCCCTTGCCAGAAGAGCTTCGCCGGGAAGAAGAAATTATCGAACCGGAAAGTATTGATGACAATTGGGTGCGTATTGGTGAAGAAGTAACCGAAGTATTGGAACATAAACCAGGAGAGTTGTATGTACGACGGATTATCCGACATAAGTATGCGGTTAAACAAGCTTTGCAAGAACAGGAAGAACCAGCTGTGCAGATTGCAGCACTTCCTCCTTTGCCTTTACCACGCAGCAATGCCGGGGCTTCGCTTTTAGCAGAGCTCTTAATCAATAAATATCAGCACCACTTGCCGTTTTATCGTCAGATAAGCATGTTGAAGCAAACAGGTATCAGTTTACCGGCTTCAACCATCAACGGTTGGTTCCAGGGTAGTTGCGATTTACTCCGTGCTTTATACTTCCGATTACAAGAGTTGGTACAAGAATCCGACTACATCCAGGTAGATGAAAGTACCGTGCCGGTTGTTAACAACGAAAAGCACAAAACGGTTAAAGCCTACCTGTGGATGGTACGCTCGGTAATAAAGCCACTGGTTTACTTTCATTACGATAAAGGCTCACGGGCTCAAAAAGTAGTGGTTGAACTGTTGCAAGGTTTCCAAGGAGCTATCCAAACCGATGGTTACGAAGCCTATTCTATTTACGAACAAAAGAAAGGTGTTCTGCTGCTGGCATGCTGGGCGCATGCACGCCGTAAATTTGAAGAAAGCCTTGCTGAAGACAAAGCCGGAGCTGAATATGCTCTAGCGCAAATCGGCAAACTTTACCAGGTTGAAACCATGGCCAACGAACAAGGGTTGGATGATAAGCAAAGAGCAGAGTTGCGCAAGCGCCTGGCATATCCAATTATGGTAGCATTTGAAAAATGGATTGTAAAATATTATCCCAAGGCATTGCCCAAAAGTAGAATGGGCAGGGCGCTGTCATATACATACAACATCTTCCACCGCTTATCGCGCTACCACCTCGATGGCCGTTACAAGATTGATAATAATCTGGCCGAAAACGCCATCAGGCCTTTGGCATTAGGTCGTAAAAACTATTTGTTTTGTGGCAACCATGATGCAGCCGAAAATGCTGCTGTCATATATTCATTGCTTGGATGCTGCAAAGCTGCAGATGTCAACCCAAGAGAATGGCTGACCGACGTATTAACCAAGATACCCGTCTACAATAATGACTACTCATTAGACTTAGCTGATCTTTTGCCCCACAACTGGAAGAACTCTTAGAATAGTGAGAATTGTCCATGGATTCTATGGACAGTTAGACACTCTCCCTTTTAAGCTCTTGTGACGTGCGAGGCCGAATGCTTACTAGCTTTGGCCCATTGCTTCTTCTGAACAGCTTTAGCAATTCTGCGTTGTAGCCTGTTCACCTTTTGAATAACCTGACGCCATTGTATGGTTTCCCAGGTATTACATCGGGATGGGAGTGCACACGATGAAGTTCTGTTCTCGCTCATTTGCTTTCTTCCATAAGCAGGTTCTACAATGTATTTTGCCATAAAGTACCAGATGGAGGTGGGCCGATTTTCATCGGTGATCATGTTGCCAAAGCTCAATCACTATCCAACCCATTACAGGAAGGCATTCGCTTGTTCCATCCTCTCTGTTCGATGATTCCCGATGCCTTACGGTTACGGTTTTAACCGCCTGCTGGCGGTGAGAACATCGAGCTTCCACGTTCCGCATAAATGACAGATTCTGTGAATTTAGGTTCATCCTGTCTGCCGGCTGATCTACATTCCCGTATGGTCTGCGTTAAACGACCATAGCCTGTCAGCCTACTATTTTGGTCTAAAGCGTATCATTCTCTTTTTACTCAGGATGTGTTTATCTTATAGGTCCTTCATGAATACTTCGTATTTCGCTTCTACGCTCTGTCGGCAGTTACGGACATTCAAATGTTTTAACCATGTTCACTCATCCAAGCCCTAAATCGGCATTGAGACTCCGAAGACCATCCACCTCGCGGTTTCCTGCCCTGCTATGGGGTATGCAACCCCGCATTTGGTACTGTTTCTTAAGGGCTTCACCCGATAATGGCTGCACCATACATCAGATGCCCTAATAGGATACTACTGGAGAAACAGTAGGTTTTATCAATCTTTAATTTATGATTGTAAAACAATCATTTATGCGACCTCGTGTCGCAATAACGTGTTGCGGCTATGGCCTGTTCCGCTTTTTGTTTGATTCACATAGTTACATTAAATCACCCAACCTCGCAAACCAAATTAACTTTCAAACTGAGCAGCGGTATAGGCTATAAGCCGCTGTTGAACTAAATCCCTGCGGGATAGTGCCCTTCAAATGTAACATTATTATCCTATTATTTCGAATACTCATAACTGGAATTATTAACAATAAAATTTACCGTTATGAGAAAGAAAACATCATTAACCATTGTGGAACAAGCCATTGCTTACGTTCCTGAGTTTGCTTCTGTGGTAACCAAAATGAGTCACCAGGTAACGCTTCGCGGACAGAGCCCGAGTACTTTTAACAACTACATCAGACGCATTGCCCTGTTTGTGATACACTTTAAGCAACTGCCCGAAAGCCTTTGCGAGGAGGAGATTAATGAATACCTGGTGGCCCTGGCGCGTGACCCCAAGTCTCCTTCGCGCAGCAGTTTTAAGCACATGGTCTATGGCTTAAGGTATTATTACCGCCTGCTGGGTATGAATAAAAAAGCCATTGCCTTGCCTTCCTTAAAGCACCAGACTAAACTGCCGGTTATTCTGAATCAAAAGGAGTTAAAGGAGCTTTTTGCAGCGCCGACCTTGCTTAAACAGTGTATTTTACTCACCCTCACTTATTCGGCCGGATTGCGCGGGCAAGAAGTCATCAACTTGAAGATTGCGGATGTCGATTTTGAGCGGATGACCATTCACATCCGGCAATCCAAGTACAAGAAAGACCGCATTGTGCCGCTTTCAAAAGTAATGGCCTCCGGACTAAAAAAATACCTGGCGGCTGAAAATCCGCACATTTGGCTTTTCAATGGCAAGGAGGCCAACGGTCAATACAGTGTGCGTGGCTTGTCGTGGGTGATGCGCGAAAACCTCAAAAAAACCTCCATCTCCAAGGCGGTCAACCTCCATTCGCTGCGCCACAGTTATGCCACCCACCTGTTGGAACAAGGCCTCAATATTGTAACGCTCAAAGAACTGTTGGGACATGCTGAGATTACCACCACCATGATTTACCTGCACGTAGCCCAGTGTCCGCACATTAAACCACACAGTCCGCTGGACGCGCTCTATCACCGCAGCTAAACCATGCGCAGCAATTTAGAATTGGCCGCTATTATTAAACGTTTTGGCCAACAGTACATCGAAAAGTATCATCCTTCGCCCGATAAAATGAAAGTGCTGTTCGATGTCTTGCAGTGCCGTACGTCGGTGCTTGGCGGCCACGAGGAACACTGCGATAGCTGTTCCCAGGTGCGCTACAGCTATAACAGCTGTGGAAACCGTCATTGCCCCAAGTGTCTGGCCTCCAGACAAGCCCTGTGGGTGGAAAAGCTAATGGCCCAAACGCTGCCCGTGAAGCATTATCACATTATTTTTACCGTGCCTCACCAGCTCAATGCCATTTGTTTGTTTAACCCCAGCCTCTATTACAAAATACTGTTTGCCGCAGTAGCGCATACATTGCACAGTTTTGGATACACCCACTACGGCGTGGAGAGCGGGGCTGTTTGTATGCTGCATACCTGGGGACAAAACCTCAGCCTGCATCCCCACATCCATTGCCTGGTACCGGCTGCAGGATACACCCTTAAAGGTACTCTGGAAACCCATCGGGAAATACGAGCATTTTCTCTATCCCGTACAGCAACTAAGCGATGCGTTTAAAGGCAAATGTTTGGATGGACTGAAAAGGGCGCTGCGTAAAGCGGATGCCTTAAACGGATTCCATACGCACCTGCAAGCGGCCTATAAAAAGAAATGGGTCGTACATTGCGAGCCCTCCATGGCCAGTGCCGAGCATGTAATCAGGTACCTGGGACAGTACACCCACCGGGTGGCCATCAGTAATGATCGCATATTGGCCATCAGCGATACACATGTGACCTTTATGGCCAAAGATTACCGCGATAAAGCTCAAAAGAAACCGGTGAGTCTGACGGGCGTTGAGTTTTTACACCGCTTCTGTCAGCATATTTTGCCCAAACGGTTTGTAAAGATACGCCGCTATGGCATTTACAACCACACCACCAAACGAAACCTGCAGCTCCGGTTTGTGCCGGATGAATCGGAGGTGGAAAAGAAGCTGTCGGGTAAAAGGGAGGTCGAAACCACACCGGAGCGCATCAAACGGCTCACCGGCTTTGACATTGGAAAATGCCCTAAATGCAAAGATGGACGCCTGCACATAGTAAGGGAATTGCCTCGTATCCGCTCCCCAGGCCAACACGTGGGGCGATTGCTTGCTGCTTTTTTACAATAGATTGATTTTATGCTCATTTAATCTTCATTGGCTTGAGGACTGGCAGGCTACTGCCCAAACTCTCCCAAATTACGTTGTTTTCACCCCAAAATGGCAGGTCAATCGCGACAAAAACAGTATATTGACGTACCCAAACAATAAAATCACACCTTGGGGTATCCCCAGAAAACAATCAAAACATTCAATAAGTGCATAGAAGGCTGCGGCCACGACAGCCGGGATGTAGCTCAACATGGACTCATCGCTGGGTCTTGCAGACCGCTCAGAGTCCTATTTATTGCCACCTGTTATTATTCGTTTATCAACTTGAATTAAAAAAACAGAAGGATCTATAATATACTTAAAAGACCTTCATGCTTGGATTTGAGATTTCTTAACTAGTGCCTCTTAGAAAATATGTAATTCACTATTATTCAAGTCTATATTGTTGAAAACTTGTTCGAATCTATTCGGCCACTCAATCATGTTTCTGTGTAAAAATGCTTAATTTCAGGATGTTGATAGTTTGAGATTCGCCTATTTTGGTTTAAACGACAAAAGATGTTCAAAAATGAGAAATAGATTCGCACAACAATTATCGATTGGGCAAAAGCCCATTGAAGAAACCTGGATCAGCCCCAAGAGCAAAAATGCCATAGATGAATTATTGGCAGCTTTGAAAGAAATCTATTGCAATAAGAAGTATAATGAGAAAATATTTAACATATTGGACAAGCACATCCGTTCAGGGAAAAAAATACGGGTAGAAGAGGTTTAGATTTGTGGATTGTTTTTGTGTTGGCCCAATTGCGCTTATGCCTCAATATCAGCTATGAGATGGTTCATAACCTGGCTAATAACCACCATGCTTTGCGCTATTTGATGGGCGTTGAGCGTGAGTTTGGCTATGAGCGAATTGAATTTGAGTATCAAAATATCTACGACAATGTATCTGCGCTTAGTGATGAGATGATCACCGAACTCAATGCCGTAATATTAGAGTTTGGCCACCGTGAAGTGTTTAAAAAAAAAGAAAAAACAGCATTGCGCTTAAAGTCCGATAGTTTTGTAGTAGAAAGCAATGTTCATTTCCCAACAGATTACAACCTGCTCTGGGACTGTGCCCGGAAATGCCTTGATGCCGTATCCGTATTTTTAAAAAAATATGAGACCATTGAGCAGTGGCGCAAACTGGCCAATTGGAGGTATGAGATAAAGGGTCTGATGCGTGAACTGGGAAAAGCATCAGCCAGTGGCGGCAAGAATAAAAAGGACAGGATGGTGTATGCTGCTAAAAGATACTTGACAAAAACCGGAGCGTTATTGAAAAAACTCAATGAAAGCCTCCCTGATTTCCCGGTAAACGACATGCAAGACTTATCACTTGTGATAATGATCGAACATTTTGTGCCATTGATGGAAAAGCATATTCAACTGGTTGATAGGCGAATTCTTAAGGGAGAGACAATACCCCATGAAGAAAAGCTGTTTTCCGTCTTTGAAACATATACCGAGTGGGTAAAGAAAGGCAAGTCGCGCCCCAATGTTGAATTGGGCAAGAAACTATTAATAACCACAGATCAATATGATCTCATTGTAGATTACCAAATTTTAAATGACCAACAGGATAGGGATGTTGTTATAGCACTGTCAGACAGAGTCCTAGCAAAACACACTGTGACTTCATGGAGCTTTGACAAAGGATTTTGGGCAAAAGAAAACAAGGAACTACTTCAACTAGAAGTTCCCAAAGTCGTTTTACCCAAGCTTGGGAAACTCACCAAAACAGAAAAAGACGAAGAGAGCAGCCAGGGCTTTAAAAGGTTAAAGAATAAGCACAGTGCCATAGAATCCAATATTAATGAGTTGGAAAACCGAGGACTTGATCGTTGTCCTGACCGGGGAATACTTCATTTTAACAGATACATAAGTCTGGGGGTAAGTGCATACAACCTTAAGAAAATTGGGCGACAGATACTCAAATTGAAGAAGGAGGAATACACTAATAAATTTGCAGCTTAGGGGATAATGACTTGTATTATTTGATGGGAATGGTATGCTCAATCCACTCTATTATGAATATAATTATTAATAAAATTGTGCAAAAAGCATCCTAGTTTCAATAAAATCGACAAGCAAGAGAAAAACAAACCTATATCAGCTATAGAATTGATATAGGTTCATATCATTTTTTGCTAATTCGTTAGTTTTCTTAGAACCACTAACTAAGGTTTAATACAATAATATTTTAATAGGTTTTATTTCAAAATCACTACTAAAAACAACATAATAAATTCCTATCGGATAACCATTTAAATCAACCTTCGTCATGGGAGCGATTAAAATATCACTCATGATTACCTTTCCATAGATATCATATATCTTAAAAGAACAATCCCCAACTATATTTTTGTTGATATTTACAATACCATTAGATGGATTTGGGTAAATTGACATTAAATTTATTGGATTTTCTTTAACATCAGTTGATATTGATTTTGAAACTTCAATTAATCCTGAGTACCAATTATTCGCACCATTAATCCCAATGAAATCGGTTTTATTGGTTAATATCTTGCTTTCAATATCGTACTCTACGATAACTCCAAGATCACTTTCTCCTCCACCTGTAGTCATTCCATAAAGTTTACCATTCGATGCATTCATTAAACTTCCTAAAGGATTGGCACCTCCATTACAATCACAAAAATGATGCATTGTTGTATATTCATTTGTTTCTAAGTTAAATTCAAAAATAACTCCATCGCTATAATTTCCTCCTATCCTCGACATCCCATATAATTTTCCATTATCAGCCTCTACAACATTTCCATTTATCCACCTAGCTGTATTGGAGCTAAAGTCAAACAATTTGGAATATTCATCTGTATTCGGATTAAACTTAAAAAGAACCCCCGATCCATTATTACCACCATCATGAGTCATTCCCACTAATTCTCCAGTCGAAATCTTAATCAATGAGCCCTTTGGGCTGGCTCCCTTAGAACCAGAAAAATCTAATTTTTTTGTATAGTTTTTTGTTTGAGGATCAAATTCAAATAGGACACCTTTGCCGCTATCTCCACCATCATTTGTTATTCCATATAACTTTCCATTAGCTTCCACTAAATCTCCCATGGCTTGTGCACCATCATCCACTCCCATATCAAATACTTTTTCAAGCGTTGAAGTGTTCATATCATATTTAAATATAGTTCCCTTTTGGTATTGTGCAGTTCCACCACTACTGGTTACTCCGTATAAAAATCCATCGGAGCATTCAATTAATGATCCATATGGATTACATCCTAATTCTGAATGATCTAACCATGAACCAAAATCATATTTCTTGAAATATGTCTCTAACTTGGTGTCATACTCAAATAGAGTTCCACCTCCATATATACCTCCTGAGTATGTTAAACCATAAAATTTACCATTAGAAGCGGATAAAAGTGACCCTTTGGGGGAAGATCCAGAAATACTTTTATTAAAACTGATTTTCCTGTCCAGTTTATTTGAGCTTACATCGTATTCAAAGAGAATTCCTTCATCATTTTCTCCTCCTGAGTACGTTATGCCATAAAACTTACCATTGGATGCTTCAACCAAGCTTCCATAGGAAATACCACCAATGGTTTCTAAATCGAAACTTTTTTTAGAAGTAAATATGTTTCGTACTTTATCATATTCATACAAAGTTCCATGACCATGGCTTCCTCCATATGTGGTTAATCCGTACAGTTTACCATTACTTGCCTCAAGTACCGCTCCTACCGGCTGACTGCCGTCGTACCTTGAACTAAAATCTATTAATTTGGTATATGTAGAATTTGAAGGGTCGTATTTAAACAATACACCATTGCCACTATTACCTCCAACAAGTGTAGTTCCATAAATAATACCTTCTGATAAACTTAAACTACTTTGAGGACTGGAGCCATTTGTTCCATCAAAATCTACTATTTTTTCATATACCCCTGTATTGTAATTATAAGTAAAAAAAGCGCCTAAGTTATTATTTCCACCTCGCCAGGTCATTCCATATAGCAGGCCAGTTTCAACTTCTATAACATTTCCCATCGGCGATTTACCATCACTGTCGCTAAAATCAAAAAGCTTATTAATGGTATTATCTATAGGGTTATATTCTATTATTGTTCCGTAGCCATTTCTACCACCATAAAAAGTCATACCGTATAGTTTTCCATTTGAGGCTTCATATAAGCTACCTTCAGGATTACCACCAATACCCATATCAAGGTCTATTTTTTTTATATATTCATTGGTTTCTGCATTATATTCAAATATAACTCCCCTATTATTTACCCCTCCACTTCTTGTCATTCCATACATCTTACCATTGGTGGCTTTTATTAAACTACCATTAGGGTTGTTGCCTTTTGAATTATTAAAATCTATCTTTTTTGTATAGGTATCATTTAATGGATTATATTCAAAAATAACACCACCTGAACATTGTCCTCCTCCTGTAGTTAAACCATACAGTTTCCCATTAGATGCTTCACAAAGCTTTGTATGTCTAGGTCTGCCACCTGGAGATTCTGATTCAAAAGAATACTTAACTTCGTGATTGTTTCCTTCAATATCTGTTTTATATATAGTTCCACAACCATATCCACCTCCATGTGAAGTCATGCCCCATAATTCTTTGGCTTGACTATGTAAAGAACTTACACTTAAGGCATTAATTGTAATTATCAATGAGACTATAACTTTTTTCATATTAAATTATTATGTATTAATAGGTTTTTATTTTTTAATTGGTGGACCGGGTAGCTTACGCCCCCTAAGAACCGTGCATGCGAGTTTCCCAGCACACGGCTCAAGCACTTTTAAGGCTCCTCGGCGAAGAGTTACCCAGCTGTTTGTAATTAGCATTATTTCTACCTACGAATGTAGTATTTTGCCTGCATTGTTTTGCAAGATCTTCTCTCCATTTTGTGCGCTGATAAAAATACTTATCGAATTCAGGTAAGAAGGGATTGGCTTTACTTTTGACTTTCACATGGTACACGATCGGTATCACAGATAATTTGTAGAGGCGATGATTAACAACACCTTTACCAGTCTGCGCCTGATCGGTAAAATTGTTATTTTCAAAGTATCTGTGAAATATCCACCACCGGTTTTTATTGCCATGCTGATATTTCGCCCATCGTCTTACTTGCCACCATAAGAATGTTTCCAGTCGGTAAAAGGTAAGCTTCGAACAAATGCCTTTATGATAGTTTGACCAACCCCGAATAACAGGGTTGAGTATTCTGATAAGGGCATGTGCAGGAATGCCACGGTTGGCTTTACAGATTGCCTTTATTTTGTTTTTGAATGATTGAACCGATGTTTTTGATGGCCGGATGATCAGCTTGCCCTTATATTTGCGAACATTCTGAGATAGAAAGTCAAAGCCATCGTTAATAGGTGTGATTTTTGATTTCTCAGCCGATAGGGTAAGCCCTCTCTCTTTCAGGAACTCAATGACAAATGGTTTAATCTCATTTTCAATGATCCCCTTGCTTTTGGCAGTAATCACAAAATCATCAGCGTATCTCACGAAGTTGACTTTCTTGGCGTGCCATCGTGGAAACTGTTTTGTTATAGCAGCTTCCATTCCGTCCAATACCATATTCATTAACAGTGGCGAAATGGTTCCTCCTTGTGGTGTACCTTTATGGGTTGGAAACAATTGTTTCTTTTCGATAAATCCGGCTTTGAGCCATTTAGCGAGAATGGATTTGTTTGTTGGAATATTGTCCAATAGCCATTCATGGCTGATTTCATCAAAGCAGGCTTTTATATCCGCTTCAAATATCCATTCTGCCGAGACTTTCCTGCAAAGCATCAGAAAGCATTGCGCTATGGCATCGTTGCATCCACGGCGGGGTCTGAATCCATAAGAGTTCGGATCAGCGGTGGTTTCTGCGAAAGGCTCAAGTGCTAATGCATGTAGTGTTTGCATAGCTCTGTCCTTCATGGTTGGGATACTTAGCGGTCGTTTCTTTCCATTCTTTTTAGAAATGTAAACCCGTCGCAATGGTTTTGGAGAGTAATTTCTGGTTGTCAATCCTTTGGCTTGATGAAGCTTAGTGTGCCCATCCCGCCAAATATCACCATCCACGCCGGCAGTCTTTCCGCCTTTGTTAGTGGTGACTCTGAAAACAGCCAGTAATTTTGCAAAAAATGATTTACTTAGAAGATACATCAGAGCTTTAGCTTTGGCCCATTGCTTCTTCTGAACAGCTTTAGCAATTCTGCGTTGTAGCCTGTTCACCTTTTGAATAACCTGACGCCATTGTATGGTTTCCCAGGTATTACATCGGGATGGGAGTGCACACGATGAAGTTCTGTTCTCGCTCATTTGCTTTCTTCCATAAGCAGGTTCTACAATGTTTTTTGCCATAAAGTACCAGATGGAGGTGGGCCGATTTTCATCGGTGATCATGTTGCCAAAGCTCAATCACTATCCAACCCATTACAGGAAGGCATTCGCTTGTTCCATCCTCTCTGTTCGATGATTCCCGATGCCTTACGGTTACGGTTTTAACCGCCTGCTGGCGGTGAGAACATCGAGCTTCCACGTTCCGCATAAATGACAGATTCTGTGAATTTAGGTTCATCCTGTCTGCCGGCTGATCTACATTCCCGTATGGTCTGCGTTAAACGACCATAGCCTGTCAGCCTACTATTTTGGTCTAAAGCGTATCATTCTCTTTTTCGCTTCTACGCTCTGTCGGCAGTTACGGACATTCAAATGTTTTAACCATGTTCACTCATCCAAGCCCTAAATCGGCATTGAGACTCCGAAGACCATCCACCTCGCGGTTTCCTGCCCTGCTATGGGGTATGCAACCCAGCATTTGGTACTGTTTCTTAGGGGCTTCACCCGATAATGGCTGCACCATACATCAGATGCCCTAATAGGATACTACTGGAGAAACAGTAGGTTTTATCAATCTTTAATTTATGATTGTAAAACAATCATTTATGCGACCTCGTGTCGCAACAACGTTTTACAATATGAAACGGTTGGGTTTTCGGGCTGCGTTCTTGTCCACCGACAAGAATGCTGAAGCGAGAACCAAACCCTCGCAAACCACTGAACCCCAACTGTTTTATATTGTGTGTTGTGCACTGGTATTCAATCATTTTTTTTATTCTTATCCGATATTTTTCTATTTAAATCTGTAATATTCATAAATTCTTTCATAAATTCTGAATCGGCAATCAACTCCTGTTCTCTTTTTTGCAAAGAAAGAAATTTATCATCTGAAGAATATCGTTTAGAATGTTTTGAGCAAATCTCAGAAATATCTTTTACTATCTCTTGTTCTTTATCATTGTACTCATTTATGCTTGCAAATTTTCTGTTTATCTCCTTGATTAAATCAAAAAAGAAGTCGACTTGTAATAAGGATTGTTTTTTGAGATTATCTATTATTTCTATTTTTAACGCTGACGTTTTTTCTTTTGTCTCAATCTTGGCTAATAAAACTTTTAAGTTTTTCAGATAAAGATTTTTAAATGCAGCTAAACAATCTTTTTCACTATCAATGTTTCCTCCATCTTCAATGAAATTCTGCAACTTATTTTTTTGACTATTTCCTAATAATCTGAATGCATCTTCAAATGTGTTACAATCAGCAACATGAAGGAACTTATTTCTAAACTCCATAAGAAAATTAAAATCAAAATTTTCATCGCTAGAAAGGATTTTCAAATCAGTAAGTAAATCAATCTTGTTCCTAAAAGAAATACTTGCCGCTGTACTTCCAAAGACTTTAATCTTGTTGTCATGATTTATTCCAAGAAATAACATAATCAAGTTATTAATCTCTTTCTCCAGATTTAAGGAACACTCCAATATTTCACTTCTAAGTTTTAAATTTAAGTCCATATTGTATTTGATTATTTATCGAACGCCGACTCTCTTTCATACTTGGGCACAACGTTTAAGTGTTTTATCCTTTGTTTGGCCAAGATAATAAAAACAGATTAACAATAATGATTCAGTAGTAAATAAAAAGAGTTGCTAAAGTTGTAATAAAGGATAAAACATGGTTGAACGCTGGCGCCGGCCTATGGGCGTGTTACCTGTCGTATCCCTCCCTGGTTTTTTTAGTGGCAGTCTTGTGTCAATGCCGGGGCTGCCTGTTACGCATCCAGGTAGTTTTTGCCCTTGAGAACAGGCCGTAGTTCTCCCTTGTGACGGATTGTGGCCAGTAGAGTATATTTTTCATAAAAACAAAGAACGTTTCCTGCAGTCGTTTTCACTCCACCTGTCGCAGGCCTCTGATGCGCATCATTAGTCCTTTTTTACACAACGGACAGCGCATCGGATCTCTGCCGGTTAACAGGTACAGCACTTCATAAGCCGTCAGACCTTCCAGTTGTGGTAACCAGATGGTTTTACCCACCAGGCTAATGGCTTGTTCGCGTTTGGTATGTATGTGAGCGGTGGCCAGAAGGCCAAAGTAGCGGATTTTATGGAAGCCTGATGGCAGGATGTGTTGTAAAAACCGCCGGGAAAATTCCACGGCCTCCAGTTGCATGCACCCTTGCTGATTGCCCTTGCGGTAATTGCGGTAGCGAAACACTACTTTGCCATTGTCCATGCTGATCAGGCGGTTGTTTGTGATGGCCACCCGGTGGGTGTAACGTCCCAGATAATCCAGTACGCTGTTCATGCCTCCAAAAGCTTTTTTAGAATAGACATTCCAGTTTTTCTGGTAGAGCTGTTTTTTGAGCGGCAGAAAGCCGGTAAACCCCTTGGGTAATTTTAATTTTTTTTCGTCAAGCAGCTTGCGCAAATACCTGACGAAAATACCCCGGAACATCACCGATAGGGCCTTAACCGGGACAAAAAACTTTTTGGGCGAGCGGATCCATTCGACCTGATCTTCCGATAAGCCCCCGGCAGGAACCACCAGGTGTACATGCGGGTGGTAGGTCAATGTTTGCCCCCAGGTATGCAGCACGGCCACGGCCCCCACATCGGCTCCCAAAAAAGCGGGGTTTCTGCCGGCATTCTGCAGGGCCTCCCAGGCGGCCTGAAACAACAGATCGTAACACCCTTCGGGATTGATGTAATAGAGGGGATGTAACTCTTGCGGGAGGGTGAAAACCAGGTGAAAATAGCGTCCCGGTATCAGGCGTCCCTTAAGCTTGTCAACCCACTGCTCCTGCTTGATGTATTGGCATTTGGGGCAATGGCGGTTCCGGCACGAGTTGTACGAAGGCTGTTGATGACCGCACGCATTGCACCGGTTTAAATGGCCGCCCGCGTCCACGGTACGGCAGCTCTCGATGGCGTCCATGGCTTTTAGCTGAACCGCGCAAAGACGGCGCGACTGCTCCAGTTCTGCACGGCTATACCGGATAATATCAGCTACTTCCAGGGGATATCTTTTGTTCATTTTTGTTTCCATCAGCTCATGTTAAAGGGGTATCCAGAAGATCGGGCATTTCCCCTTCGGCAGGAGCGGCCAGATGCAGGTAAACAGAGGTTGTTTTCATGGCATTGTGCCCTAAAAGCAACTGTACGCGTTTTAGATTCAGCCCCCGTTCAAGCAGATGCGTTGCAAAACAATGGCGCAAGACGTGGGGAAAGACTTTTTTTTGAATGCCGGCCAGTTGGGCTGCTTTTTTGATCACATGGCTGAAGCTGGTTTCAGAATAGGGCTGGCCCGCTACATAGCCTTCAAACAGATAGGTTTTGGGGCGGTATAAGCGATAGTAGGCTCTGAGTTGTTCAATGAATGAAAGGGAAATGGGTATTTCCCGGCTTTTATTGCCTTTTCCATGTACGACCCGTACAACTTTTCGACCGGCATCAATGTCGCCGGGTTGAAGGTGAAGGACTTCACTGCGCCGTAAACCGCACAGGTAAGTGAGTTGCAAAAGGGTACGATGCTTCAAATTACGAGGTGCATTAACCAGTCTTTTGGTTTCGGCCTGCGATAAGACCTCGGGTAACCTTTTTTGTAGTCGCGGCCGTTTCAGCCGGAAGGGTTCCCAGGGGTGCCCTAAGATATCTACCTGCAGGATTTTCCAGGCACTGATCAGTTGATTGATGGTGGAATGGGCAATTTTTTTTACTTCCAGCAGGTAACGGGCGTAATCTTTTAACTGGTTCAGGGAAAGCTGGTCGGGGGAGCGCTTGTAATACGTTGAAAACTGAGCCAGGATAGAAATGTAACTGCTAATGGTCCGTTCACTGTAATTTCGGATGCGCATCTCGCGAATCATCTGTTCGCGTAACGTTTTTTTTCATGATACAAACAAATTAGTGTAATAGAGTAACGTTTGAGACCCGCAGAAAGTTAGCGCTGTAGGCGCTTTCGTTCAACGTTTTACAATATGAAATGGTTGGGTTTTCGGAGCTCGTTCGTATCCACCGTTGCAGAAAGTTTATGCGAGAATTAAAACCCCGCAAACCACTGAACCCCAACTGTTTTATATTGTGTGTTGTATGCTGGGCTTTATTCATTATCAGTTTATTATCAATCTGTTACAATCCAAAGTCCACTCAATCGAAGCACTGCTGTTCCTGAAAAAATTAGTTTTTAGGGTCGGCAAAAACACGTTGGCAAACAGACAAGCTCTATTGCAATTTTTGGTTGCGGGTTGGCTTGTGCGAATTGCAATTGTGCTTGGCTGTGTGGGATGGCTATATTGATACTCCATATTTCTCTTTTAAAAATACATTGCGGTCATTTAAAGAGCTGTTAGCTAATAAGAAATCCTCTTCATCTTCTGTTAATTCACAGATACTAAAATCTTTAACGTAGTTTTTAGCTAAAGCATAAAAGTTGCCAGAATAGGGTTTACTGGTGTTTTTAATGTAATACCAAAATACATCAGATTCTAGTATTCGCTTTACAACTTTTAGTTCTCTCTCTGATTCACAAAATATTGCATATCCTGCATATAACAACAAATCTGATTGATTGGTATAAACAAAATATGGTTTACTTGACATATATGGGAACAATAGCTTTTTGCCATAATCATTAATAGCTTGCGAACGTCCAAATTCAAACCATTTATATTTCTTAGGTTTACCTTTGTCCCTATTAAATAGTTGTTGCTGATTACACTTTAAATATTCAAAAGCATTAGGGAAAGTATCTTGAAAATAGCTCTCTTCAAATACACTTACTTTTTCTTTGCCTCCTTCAAACATATTCAATTGCATACTATTAGCTTGATAAGGAAATATTATCTGCTCTTTTAATGTTGATATTTCAGTTTCACTTTTTAGCCTGTTTGGTTTAATGATATCACGACAGATACCTTTTTCTATTTTATGGAGCTTTCCATTTTGATGATAAAAATATCTATCATCTTCATCCACTGGTTTAAAAATAAAAATATCATTACTTAGTGTAGCAAGTCCATTTTTAATAGAATATTTATTTCCTAAAGAAATTCCATTGTTTTCAAGTTTTTCAATATTTAGAAGTATGTCAGTTTTATTAAGTAGCCATCCTTTATTTGTATTTAATAATTTGTATTTAATTTCAGTTAAAGGCTTAAGCGATTTATTCTTTATGTCTTCTGCATTTGCTTTGACATACTTTACTATATCAGATTTGTTTTTATTTATGGATACTATACAAGTGTAAGTTGATTTATTCTCGAAAATTTGTTGACTTCCGAAATCAATAATTGAAACATTAAGTTTATTGTTTTTGAAATAATCCCTTAGGTTACGTGCATTTACACTCCGTTTAAAAGTATTTACAGTAATAAAACCAAGATAACCATCTTCTTTTAAGCAATTTAAACCGATTTCAAAAAATGGAATATATAAATCAGGATTCCCAGATTTTGTAACTTCCCAATTTTTCATCAATTCCTTAGATTCTTTGCTAATATGCTTTGCACGAACATATGGAGGGTTTCCAATTACAGCATCAAATCCCGCAAAGTTTTTAATTGTATCATTCCAATTAAAGTCTAATGCATTACCGATATATAGATTGAATTTAAAAATAGATTCTTCTTCGCCCTTTGAGATAGCTAGGAGTGTCAATAAAATTTTTGCTCTATCAATTGTATATTCTGAAATATCAAGTCCAAAAATATTTTCAGCAAAAATTTCATAATAAGTTTTGTTTGTTCGCTCTTTTAATTGCTCTGCTGTAGTTTGAAGAAAAGCTCCAGTACCACAAGCAACGTCAGTCAATGTAATACCATTTAAAGCCTCTTTTTTAGATGAATTTAAAGCCTCTGCGACAATATACTCTTTTATAAAAGAAGGTGTATAAACAGCTCCATTCGTAATAACATCGTTTGATGGAATTGTAGTTTCAAATAATTCTGTAACATCTTCAAGGTTAAATTTCCCGTTCTTTTCCTTAACGAGGTTAGTAAACTCCTTTATTACATCAATGTCATTACCTTTAATACAATCTAAAATTAATTTATTGTTCGTAACCTTTATACTATTAAAATCCAAATAAGCACCAACAATTAGCTTATTTGACATTGTTAAGTTATCCGAATATTTTTTCAAATATGTAATTATATCCTTGTGTATCATAATTAATCTAATATTTGAATACGGTTAATATTTCTACCACGATTCCTGAAAAAATCTTTTTCTAAATCTGAAAGTTGATACAACTCATAAACCTTCTCGTCCAAGTTATTCCAATTGTTAATTAAGGAGTTGCGATGGATATTCTTTTGACGTGGAGTTGCCGAAAAATATTGATTCTGTAACTGTTCAATATTTTGACCTATCAATGCTATTTCTTCAACTAAATCTTCACTATTAATATAGTTTTCTTTAGGGAATGGAATTGGCTCAATAAATTGTTTATTGAACTTGAAATATCCATTTTGTTGTGGATTTGCAATTGACCTAGCACAAACAGAAAACAAGGTTGAATTTATGATTGATGCTATTGCATAAAGGTTGTTTTCTGATTTGTTTGGAATATCAACAAAAAACATATTTGCATTATCACAATAATTTAAAGGGTTTTGTGTGATTGAAGCAAATGTATCATTTGCTGTCATTGGAATTAAAACTTTTGGTTCTATTCGCTGATGATTGTTTTCTCTTGTGAACAAATGCCATTTATCATCAGCATATGTTTCAACATTTTCTTTTATCGTTGCTTCATTTTCTGACAGATACCTGCCAGCAAGAGGATAACGCTCACAAAACTCATCAAATAGAATCTGTACTTTTTTTCCATCGACAACATCATATGGAAATATTACATATGTATTTGTTGCATCAGAACAAAATGGATAAAATCTTTCATTAACTATTAAAGGACGACATGCCTCAATTTCTATATTGAAATCATTTTCAAGGTGAGAATCACAAAATATAGTTCCATTTTCATTAATCGATTTAACTGTTAAATGATATGCTCTATCCCAAAGTACCTGAATTCCAACTCTTACTTTAGCAAAGTTGCCAAAATTTCCATGTCTGTTTAATAATTCAGTTTTAATACTTAATAAGTCTGCATTATCAAAGTTCCAAGGATTGGTATCAAATCCATTAGAAGGAATTTCTATGAATTTTGAATTATCTATTTCTACTGTTGGAAGTTGTTGTAGTCTTAGAGGTATTTCTTCTGATTTATTTGAAATTTTAATAAATGAAACGATATCAGGCTGTGATTTAGCGAGAATAAGAGATGCAATGTAAGTAATTCGACCCTTAAATAAATTCGTGGTTTCAAAATCAATTACCTGACAAAGCAATTGATTTGAACTAATGAATTCACGTATTTTTTTGCCGTATTCTGTTTTGAAAAATCGTTTTTGAATAATTAACCCCAGTTTTCCATTTCCATTTAAAAGCTCTATCCCTCTCTCAATAAATGCAACTGATAAGTCAACTTTTCCGTTTTTTGTCGTTTGGTAATTATCCTTAATGTATTGATGCATAAAAGGATATTCCACATTATAGTTCTTAACTTCAACGTAAGGTGGATTACCAATGATATAATCAAATCCTTCATTTCCATTAAATATCTCTGCAAATCCTTGTTCCGACCGCCAATCAAATGGGTTTGTTTTTAAAAGTTGTTCTTCATTTTGAATTATCGTAGAATATTTCTCAGTTATATCATATGAAACTAGAGTATTTCCACATTTTACATTATTCCCAACATTGTTTAAAATCTGATTACCATAGACACCAATCTCTTGATAGTTTTCATGGAACTCTACATTATCAATTACCTTTAAAGACAAAGACATTCTTGCTACTTCAACAGCTTCTGGGTCTATGTCAACTGCATAAATGCAATCAGATATTAGCTTTCTTTTACCCTCAATAGTTAAAGTTGTATTGTGCTCGTTTGTAAAAAATAAACTTGAATACTTTTCGTTCGGATTTTCCGAATGATATTCTACAATGACACTTTGCAAATAATCAAATAATTCAACAATGAAAATACCACTGCCACATGCAAAATCTAGAACTTTAGTTGCAAAAACACTATTAAGCCCTTCGCTTACAATGATATTTTTAGCAATGGTTCTTTTTATTAAATCCTGAACCAAATATTGCGGAGTGCTTACAGCACCATTTGTTTTTATATATTCAAGTTTAAGCTTTTCTATTACTTTGTTGTTTTCAATAAAGAGTCTTTTGGATAAGAAGATTTCATATATATCGCTTAAAAGTTTCGTTGGGATAACATCAAAACGATATGGTGATGGATAATATAACTTCTCAATTAAACTATTGAAAACATCATTTTGAACTTCTATTTCGTGAATACTATTAATTCGGTCAAAGAGAGGTCCATCATAGTGTTCGTAAAAATCATTGTATGATGATTCTTTAAATGAGTTCCAAAATCCGTTTCTTTGAAAATCTAATAACAACCCTTCTTTCTCAATTTTCCTTGCTTCGCAGATTCGAATAAATACTATGCGATTTATTACTACTTGTGTAATATACGCAAGCAATTCCGAATTATCTTGGATTAAATCATGATTGGATTCAAGAATATTATTTGCAAGAGATAATCTAAATTCGGACAATTGTTGAGCAAACAAAAAGTCTGGAGATAACTTCTGAATTTCTCTTTCTCCTCTTAAAGTATCAGAGTATATTTGAGATAGCTTGCCATTAAGAATATTAGATTTGAGTAAATGATTTTCTAATACCTCAAAATTTTCAATATAGTCATCAATTTTCAGATAAATTCGACCAAAATTCGCAGGTTGTCCATGTGCAGGAATATATGTACAATCGTAAATTACAAATTCCTCAAAATTAGTTATAAAAGCACAAGGTGCTATTATTGACCATCCATAAGATTTAATCTGAAATGCAGCATCAATATCTGTTTCCAAATTAACATATGTTCCTTTTGCATCTAGAAACGTAAGCTTTTCATTTCCTCTTTTAAATGTATAATCAGGTCTTGTGTAAGTTGACTCTATTTCAACTAAACGTTCTTTTTCTTCTTTAGATAAAACTTTTTCCTGTAAAATCTGAGATGTATCTCTCACATCCCAATTAAAAATAGCAAGTAGTTCATTAATCCATGTACGCATGGTTTCTTCAGAACTCAAGTCTAAACGCCCTTGTTCTTTAAATAATTGATATTTCTCAATCAATCCTTGTAATATTTCTTTCCTACTAGCCATTACTTATTTTTCCTAAAATACTTAACCTTACTTTCAGCCACTCTTAGAACATCAGTTGCTGAATCTTCATTAATAATTTCGTAAGCGATATTCTCACTTAAGAATTCTATCATTAATTTCTTTTCATCCAAATCTAAAGCTTTAGCAATTTTAACAACCTGTTCACGTCTTGCTTTCCGTTCTCCTCGTTCAACTTTGCTCAATATGGCAGTATCCATATCAATCATTGCTGCAAGTTGTCTTAAAAGCATTCCTTTTGCTTCTCTATTGGTTCTAACTATGTCTCCAAATTTGTCCATTTGAATATTTTATCTTGACATTATTTGTCAAATATACGAAAAAATAATTTGTCTTAAAATGTATCTAATTAAATTTATTAACTGACTTTTCAACATGCACCAATGAGCGGAGGAAAAATAGCTCTTTTGCAAATTTTGGTCGTGGGTTGGTTGGTGTGATTTGCAAATGTGCTATTGTGGGCTGGCTTCCCTAACTGTCCCGAAGGGCAGAAGTGGGCAGGCAAAAACTAATTTTTTCTTGCACTGAACTTCAATCAATGCTCTATTCTTTATCTGCTTAATATTTCAATTTACAAGTCAATCTATCAATATCCTGCTGTCTTTTCAGCCTTGCATAACCGGGTAGCTTACGCCCCCTAAGAACCGTGCATGCGAGTTTCCCAGCACACGGCTCAAGCACTTTTAAGGCTCCTCGGCGAAGAGTTACCCAACTGTTTGTAATTAGCATTATTTCTACCTACGAATGTAGTATTTTGCCTGCATTGTTTTGCAAGATCTTCTCTCCATTTTGTGCGCTTATAAAAATACTTATCGAATTCACGTAAGAAGGGATTGGCTTTACTTTTGACTTTCACATGGTACACGATCGGTATCACAGATAATTTATAGAGGCGATGATTAACAACACCTTTACCAGTCTGTGCCTGGTCGGTAAAATGGTTATTTTCAAAGTATCTGTGAAATATCCACCACCGGTTTTTATTGCCATGCTGATATTTCGCCCATCGTCTTACTTGCCACCATAAGAATGTTTCCAGTCGGTAAAAGGTAAGCTTCGAACAAATGCCTTTATGATAGTTTGACCAACCCCGAATAACAGGGTTGAGTATTCTGATAAGGGCATGTGCCGGAATGCCACGGTTGGCTTTACAGATTGCCTTTATTTTGTTTTTGAATGATTGAACTGATGTTTTTGATGGCCGGATGATCAGCTTGCCCTTATACTTACGAACATTCTGAGATAGAAAGTCAAAGCCATCGTTAATAGGTGTGATTTTTGATTTCTCAGCCGATAGGGTAAGCCCTCTCTCTTTCAGGAATTCAATGACAAACGGCTGGATTTCGTTCTCAATGATTTCCTTGCTTTTGGCAGTAATCACAAAATCATCAGCATATCTCACGAAGTTGACTTTCTTGGCGTGCCATCTGGGAAACTGTTTTGTAAGAGCAGCTTCCATTCCGTCCAATACCATATTCATTAACAGTGGCGAAATGGTTCCTCCTTGTGGTGTACCTTTATGGGTTGGAAACAATTGTTTCTTTTCGATAAATCCGGCTTTGAGCCATTTAGCGAGAATGGATTTGTTTGTTGGAATATTGTCCAATATCCATTCGTGGCTGATTTCATCAAAGCAGGCTTTTATATCCGCTTCAAATATCCATTGTGCCGAGACTTTCCTGCAAAGCATCAGAAAGCATTGCGCTATGGCATCGTTGCAGCCACGGCGGGGTCTGAATCCATAAGAGTTCGGATCAGCGGTGGTTTCTGCGAAAGGTTCAAGTGCCAATGCGTATAGTGTTTGCATAGCTCTGTCCTTCATGGTTGGGATGCTTAGCGGGCGTTTCTTTCCATTCTTTTTAGTAATGTAAACCCGTCGCAATGGTTTTGGAGAGTAGTCTCTGGTTGTCAGCTTTTTGGCTTGATGAAGCTTAGTGTGTCCATCCTGCCATATTTCACCATCCACGCCGGCAGTCTTTCCGCCTTTGTTAGTGGTGACTCTGAAAACAGCCAGTAATTTTGCAAAAAATGATTTACTTAGAAGATACATCAGAGCCTTAGCTTTGCCCCATTGCTTCTTCTGAACAGCTTTAGCAATTCTGCGTTGTAGCCTGTTCACCTTCTGAATAACCTGACGCCATTGTATGGTTTCCCAGGTATTACATCGGGATGGGAGTGCACACGATGAAGTTCTGTTCTCGCTCATTTGCTTTCTTCCATAAGCAGGTTCTACAATGTATTTTGCCATAAAGTACCAGATGGAGGTGGGCCGATTTTCATCGGTGATCATGTTGCCAAAGCTCAATCACTATCCAACCCATTACAGGAAGGCATTCGCTTGTTCCATCCTCTCTGTTCGATGATTCCCGATGCCTTACGGTTACGGTTTTAACCGCCTGCTGGCGGTGAGAACATCGAGCTTCCACGTTCCGCATAAATGACAGATTCTGTGAATTTAGGTTCATCCTGTCTGCCGGCTGATCTACATTCCCGTATGGTCTGCGTTAAACGACCATAGCCTGTCAGCCTACTATTTTGGTCTAAAGCGTATCATTCTCTTTTTCGCTTCTACGCTCTGTCGGCAGTTACGGACATTCAAATGTTTTAACCATGTTCACTCATCCAAGCCCTAAATCGGCATTGAGACTCCGAAGACCATCCACCTCGCGGTTTCCTGCCCTGCTATGGGGTATGCAACCCAGCATTTGGTACTGTTTCTTAGGGGCTTCACCCGATAATGGCTGCACCATACATCAGATGCCCTAATAGGATACTACTGGAGAAACAGTAGGTTTTATCAATCTTTAATTTATGATTGTAAAACAATCATTTATGCGACCTCGTGTCGCAACAACGGTTGGCGGTAAGAAATCGTTGCGCATTTCGAAGCGAAACCCTATCAAGCCGCTAACTCGTTTGTAAAAAGTTATGTCGCTCAAATATACCACTATCTGCGCAATGTTTTTTACCGCGTGTTGTGTTGCGTTATTAATTCATTTGGTATCTTCATATCCGATTTTGTAATCTTAGTTTTTTTCTCAATTATCTCAATCAAGTCGTAAAATCCCACGAGATATAAATTACATCGTATTTTCGTGTCATGAGACTTAATCAATAATTCTTGGGCTCCTTTTTTATACACCACATTTATAATGCTTTTCCAGTCAATGAATTTCTTTGTTCCAATCATGGATGTTTTGGTTATTCCTTGTTTTGAAATCTCGACTCTCATTATCTGACACAAAGCAATCACTATTAATCCAGTTCCACTTAAAATCCCGAAAATACCTAACTGAGAACCGAAATCATCTTTGTTGTAATTAACTAATCCGTAAACCAAAACTAATAATCCAGGCGTAAATCCAATCCACCCAACAATCCCAAATATTTTAGGCAATCTAAAAATCAGTTTATCGTTTTTACGCTTTGGTTTTGCCTTTGATTTCTCATAAGCACTATTAATAATTGTATGTATTAATCCAGCTGACATTTTATTTTTAATTAAGCTTCTCCATTTACGGAAAATTCAGAGCATTTCTTATTTGTCAAATCAATTTTAATCTGATAAAAGCAAGAGCCACCATCTAAAACAAAAATCCAATTTTTCTTCAAATCACTTTTTTGTCCATAAGGTTTACAAACAGCGTTTATAAAAACTATTTTATTTCCGTTGTCATCTATGTATCCGACATATTGGCGATAATAATCAGTGCTATTATACTTTAATAATTTTCCGTATTGTTTGACAATTTTTGGGTCTCTGTTTTGCTCTAATGAATCAATGTAGTTTTTTGACAATTGTTTTGCGAGTCCAATCTCCTCAATTGTTGGAGTGAATTTTACTAAAGTTGAATCAATCGAAATCCAGAGAGATGAATTATCATTTTGCCAATCAAATAAAAAGTCATTTTTATCTGTCTGCGAAAATCCCAAGATTGGAATTATTAGAGCAATTATTAATATCCCTATTTTCATAATGGTACGGTCGTTTTTTTTAATGCAACACAACGTTTTTGAATAGACCATGGTCTATACATTTCATTTGTTTTTGGTTTAAGGTGTCTATAAAACACCAAATAGGTGATTTATAGACACCTATTATGTTAGCTTGTGTCCATTAGGTCATCCAATGGGTTTTTAATATTTTTTAAATGACGTTGCGATACATGGGTGTATATTTCGGTTGTTTTAGTCGAATAGTGGCCCAGCAATTCCTGTATATATCTCAGGTCGGTACCTTGTTCCAATAAATGGGTGGCAAAGGAGTGACGCAACATATGCGGGCTTACCCGCCGGACAATGCCTGCCCGACTGCTGGCATTTTTTAATAGCTTTACAATACTGGTCGCACTATAGGGAGTGCCTGCCCGTGCACCTTCGAATAACCATTTTTGAGGTTTGTATTGTTTATAGTACACGCGTAACTGCTCAATCAGTGAAGCTGCCAACAGGGTGTAACGGTCTTTTTGACCTTTTGAATCTCTTATTTTTATGAGGTTGCGGTCCGAAATAATATCCGTCAACTGAAGCTGTATTAATTCACTGCGTCGCAATCCGGCCGAATAGATGAGTGCCAGGATGCAGCGGTGTTTGAGGTTGGAGCAGTGTTGTAAAATTAAGCCAATCTCTTGTTTACTCAATACATCCGGTAAGGCCTTGCGTGAACGGGGGCGATCAATTTGATAGTTTTCTTTGGGCCGGCCTAACACTTTCTCATAATAGAATTTGATGGCACTGATGTGGATGTTTTGCTGACTAGCCGAAATCCCTTTGTTTCTGATCAAATCCAGGAGATACGCATTGATTGCTTCGGCAAGGATCTGTTCAGGCTGTTGAGATTCGAAATAGTGAAGAAAGTCTTTGAAATAGGCTACATAGGAATTTATGGTACTTTCACTGTAACGTTTCTGTTCCAATTTTTCAAGGTATCCCGGGGGTAAAGCGATAGAGGGGCGGTGAGGATGCAAAATCTGTGGTGCCGCAACAGGTGCTTTAGCTGTTTTTTGTTGTGGCGTTTTAAAAGCGGAGGCATCCACAAAAGCAACGTCTTTAAAGCAAGCCAGACAGGGTTGCAAGCTGAAATGCGATTCGGGCTGATACCAGCTCTTTTGCGAGGCGCTCCACCGGATACCCGGTAGTTGTTTCACGGCGTCAATCACGGTGGTATCATAGTCGAACCGGTACCATACGACTGGATTTCCACGGTGCGTGCCGGGTTCTAAGCGGATATGGGGGCGGGTCGTCAAGGTTAAAACTTATTAAAGCTTAACAAAATTAATAAAACTATTAACACAGGCAAGGACAGGCCTTTGGTAATTGGCTTATAAACCATTTATTTTCTTCGCATCCCGGCTTGAGGGAAATCCATCTCGATTAAACAAGGCGAAAGGCTTGAATACAGTTTTTTACCCCTACTGATGCATCGGAGTTACCACTCCTGACTGTTGAGGCTTACTACCCCGATTGCTGGGTAATGGCGTTAAACCAATGCTGTAAGCTTCGAAGTGCAAAGCCAGAGGGAGTCGCCCAAAACCAAATGACGGCCAACCTGTGAGCAGGGGCGGCCATAATACCGGAGTAGTATTCTTTTCAATTCCTTCAAACCGACCGAAAAAACAATTAATAGACTTAATTGTCCTTTTCTATTCAGAAGAATCATTTTATCATTGTAAAAAAAATAGAAACGTGAGAATACTATCATGGAATGTCAACGGCATTCGGGCCGTTGCTAAAAAAGACTTTTTTACTGATTTTGAGCAGATGGATGCCGATATCCTCTGTTTGCAGGAAACCAAAGCACAGGACGATCAGGTGAAAGAAACATTGGCCAGCCTGTCCGGTTATCATGTCTATGCCCACTCAGCCGTCAAAAAAGGCTATTCAGGTACAGCTATCCTGTCTAAAACCGAACCTCTGAGTGTGCGCACCGGCATTGGCAAAGCGGAGCACGATACCGAGGGGCGCGTGCTGTGTTTAGAATATGCGGCCTTTTATCTGGTGAATGTGTATGTGCCCAATTCAGGCAGCGACCTGAAACGTTTGGATTACCGTCAAACGTGGGATGCCGATTTCCTCACTTACTTAAAGGCGTTGGAGAACACCAAGCCGGTGATTGTCTGTGGCGATTTTAATGTGGCGCATAAAGCCATTGATCTGGCGCGTCCCAAAGCGAATTACAATAAATCGGCGGGTTACATGCAGGCCGAAATTGATGGCATGGATAATTTCAGCAACGCCGGTTTGGTGGATACTTTTCGTCATTTTAATCCTGACACCACGGATAAATATTCCTGGTGGAGCTATCGGGCCGGGGCACGGGGCAAGAATGTGGGCTGGAGAATCGATTACTTTTTAGTGAGTGAGCATTTTATGCCGGAAGTGAAAAGCGCAGCTATTCTAAACGAGGTAATGGGATCGGACCATTGTCCGGTGGCCATTGAGTTAAAGTAAGCACGATACATGGAAAAGCTCGCAACAGACTCCAAGAATACCAGTTTTTCATCCATTGCTTTGCCACCTGGTATCTCCCCGGTTTCAATCCAATAATCTTGCTATTCTTTCTATTTTTACGGCTTGCTCACATAACCATTACCATGTATACAGATCAGGATAGAGGAAACACATCAGATTATGCCCGGTATTTAGCCGGTATGGATGCCATTGTGGTCGAAAAGGTGGCTTCGGCCAGTGCCTATTTTTTTGAAAAGCCCGGTCATGCCATTGTGGATGTGGGCATGGCCTCGGGCATGAGTACCTACATTCTGGCACTGCTTTATCCAGGAACGCGCATCATAGGAGTGGATATTAATCCTACCATGGTGGCGCTGGCACGTCGAAAATATCAATTGGCCAACCTGGAGTTTTTGGTGGATGATGGGGAAACGCTGGCGCAACTCACCGGCGTTAAGATTTGTGGTTTCTTTAATTGTTCATCCATTCATCACATCACTTCTTTTAATGACTACCAACCGCACAAAGCCTACCTCACACTCAAGCGACAAGCTGATTTGCTGTGTGAGGGGGGAATTTTAGTGGTGCGTGACTTTTCCAAGCCCGATGCGCAAGTGGTGGTGCTCGAATTCCCTGATACACCACAAGGGCATTCCGATGCGGGCTTATTGAAACGCTTTTCCACCACGGCCCGCTCCCTGGCCAGGGATGAGGAGCGCGGGTTTCCTTTGGAAGAAGTGGCTGCCAGAGGGCAAGGGCCGCGTTTCCGGCTGCAATTGGCCGATGCCGTGGAGTTTATCCGGCGCAAGGATTACCTGGCCGACTGGGATGTGGAACTACAGGAGGAATACGGGTATTTTACCCAGGCCGATTTTGAAGCGGTTTTTGCCAATCTGGGACTGCGTACCATCGTGTCGCAACCGGTTTATAACGACTGGATCATTCGTCACCGTTATCTGCAGCATTTTGAAATGTATGATGCAGCGGGCCGGAAATTGGGGATGCCGGCCACCAACTATGTCATCGCCGGGGAAAAAGTAGCCGGGGTGGGGACGAAGCTGAAAACAGTGCGGCAGCTGCCCCTTCAGGACCGTTGTTTTTTATCGCTCAAAACGTATCAAAACACCACGACCGGTGAATTGTATGAGGTGGCGCAACGGCCGGGTGCGGTAGTGGATCTCCTGCCGTATTTCCACGCGGCCGATGGACGGCTTAGGATTGTGGCCAAACATGGTTATCCCCGTCCCATTGTCCATCAGATCACATCGGTACTGGATGGTAAAACCTATAGCGGGTATCTGACCGAAGGCATTACGGGCCTGGTGGCGCATGCGCCCGATGACCAACTCATACAAGAAACGTTGTTGAAAAGGGCCCACATACCGGCGGCGTCCATTGCAGGTGTCCATCACGGGTTGACCTATTATACCTCGCCCGGGGCCATCAATGAAAAGGTGGAGGCCGTGTCGGTGCAATTATCCGGGCTGGAACCGTCCGGTCCAAATGATTTAGGGACTTTCTCCGGCTTTAAGACGTCCGGTGTCATCCGCAGCTACGATGCGCTGCAACTGATTCAATCGGCACAGGTGGGTGCTTTGCCGGAAGCTCGTCTGGAAATGAATATTTATCACTTGTTACACCAGCTGCAGATCCATCCCGGTAAGTGGTTGAATGCGCCCATCACCCTCTCGGCGGTGGATCATCTTACCACGACCACACCTGAAGACATGGCTTTGGCAGCCTCCCATCCTTTTGAGGCAGCCTCCCAATCAGTTGGATTCCTGCGCCATCGCCGCACCAAATATTACGAGTATGGCCAGGCCGACAGTGCTGCTGTTTTTGAGCACATTGAGCCGCTTGCCTTCAGTTGTAACACTGTAATTACGTTACCGGTAGTGCAGTACCGCAACCAGGTGTATGTGGGTATCGAAAAACGGCATTTGCCGGTACCCCAATTGCAGGAGGGCAACAGCTTATTATGGGCTGCTCCGGCCTACCGGGTGCCGCGCGAGGTGACCAACCGGTTCGAACTTCAAACGTTCATACAGGAGAAAGTAATCTTTGGCAGTAAAGTGGTCTCCAGCTCCAGATTGGGTGAAAAATACCTGCCGTGCATCGGCGTTACACCGGAGCAAGTATATCCTTACGTGGTTACGCTGGATCGTCCTTCCACGGATTTATACTGGATGGCACTGGATGATTTAATGCATCGTACCGCCCAATTGCGCGATGGTCATTTACTGATTTGTTTGTTCCGTTTGGCACATTATGTTCATTGTATTACACGATAATTGGAAAAGCATTTGGCCACTGGAATAGCCTATGCTTTACGTGGCCTGTATTTCGCTTATGGCTTTGGGCAGGTAGAATAAAAATTCAAGGCCCCCTTGGGTTCTGTTTTTAACCGAAATATTTCCTTTTTGAAGTTGAACTGCATTTTTCACAATGGCCAAACCAAGCCCTGAGCCTCTTGCGGATGAGGGATTCACTTTATAAAAGCGATCAAAAATGTGAGACAGGTGCTGTGAGCTCAGGCCAGGTCCGTTATCTGTGAATGAGAAATAGTAATAGTTATCGTCGTGGTGATAGTTTTCAATAGACACTTCAGTTTTTTCACCGGTAAAATTTAGCGTATTTTCCAATAAGTTATGAAAGATAGAAACAAGCAAGCGGGCATTGCCATGAACCCTTACGGTGTTAATTATTTTAACGGATACGTTTACCTCAGCCGCTGCAAGGGCGTCCTGCATTTCTTCTAGAACGTCCGTCAGGCAATCCAATACGTTAACCGGTTCCAGGGTGTAATAATCGGCGGCATCCTCTATTTTTTGCAGCATGGACAGATCATTCACTAAACTTAGCAGCTGATTGGTCTGTTTGGTGGCTTTGCGCAGCCAGCTTAGCTGGTCGGCATTTAGTTCATTAATTACCGACAGTTTTTCCAGATTCTTCTGTAAGCTTTCTACCGGGCTTTTTAACTCATGAATGACATGCGATGTCAATTGCTGTTTGAGTATTTTGCGCTTCTCTGGTTTTGTGATGTCTTCAATTATAATTTCAAAATTACGATTTTGAAAGATGACACACTGCACCCTAAAATAACGGGCGTTACGTTCCATGTTATATTCCAGCAGGGGTAAGTCCCCCGGATGAATGACAGAATCCTTCTGCGACAAGTGCTGATCCAGGAATTCATGGAGGGGTTTTAGCGCTTCCACAGAAAAAAAGTGATGCGGATCAATGGATGTACTACCAGCCAGGATGTTCACATATTGAATAAAATGGCTGTTGGTGAGGATCGTTTCTTTTTGTGCGGTGAAAAAGCCAATCCCTTGCTTCAGTACCAGAAGCAGCTGCATGAGTTTCTCTCTTTCCTGGGACAACTCCGCCTTGGTGTGTGCCAATTTGTTGTAAATATTGACGATGCGCTCGCCTATCACACCCAATTCATTATGGGGAAACGTAATGTTGCTGGTAAGTGATTCGCCTTGATTGAGTCTGCTTACAAAATCCTTTAATTGGGTAATGCTCATGCTCATTCGTTCAGTGACATAGGCGAGTACAATCCAGGCTATAATAAAGCCAAAGGCAATGAAAACGAAAAAGAGGCGTCCGGTTTTTAAGAGATTTTGAATTTTTACATTGTACACGGCAGCGGCCCGGATAAAATAGGGGTCATAATAGTGGGCATAGTAGTAGAAATCTTCGTTGGTTGTGGCCGAATGCCGGATATTAGATCCGTAATCGGCGTACAGGGCTTTTTGTATTTCCGGTCGCATTAAGTGATTTTCCATGTTTTCAAAGGCAGTCACAAAACTATCGTACAAAACCTGGCCATTGCGATCAATGACAGTGATGCGGGTATCGGTTTGTGGCAGTATTTGATTCAATGAATCCAGTAAGTGGATATTGCCATTTTTCAGCACTTCATTTTGCGTGATGAACAAATGGGCGACATCGGTGATGTTGCGCAGTGTGGTTTCCAGTTGATCGATCTTGAATTGCTTTTCCCGATGGTATTGAAAGGCAATGAAACCAGAGGTTAAGAGTGTGAAAACAACGAAATAATAGAGAAATAGGGTGTGTTTATAGCGGTGTAGCTGTTTCATGAGGTCTGTCTTTAATCGTTTACAAAGGGTATGTAGGGATCAATTGTCCTTTTCAGGAGGATGACAAGGCGTTATCGTCGTCAATGGTACGGTGACGAATATCTTTACCCTCCACGGAGAATACCGACGCTTCAGCGATGTGGCCGGCATGATTGGCAATACGTTCGATGTTGGAGATGATGCTTTTCAGGTTGATCAAATTAACCAGCGCTTCCCGTTCGTGGTCTTTCAGTTTACTTTTGTGGATTCCTTTTTTCATGAGTTTTTTATTCATCTCATCAATGATATCATCATTGCGGATGGTCCAGATGGCAAAATCCAGATCGTTGTTTATATAGGATATCAAGGCCTTTTGAACCATGGTGCTGCTCGATACCACCATGTTGTAGATAATATCCGACATCTCCCTGAATAGTGTGGTCTGCTCAATTTTGCGGATGAATTTGACGGCGTTCACGATTAAATCACCAATGCGCTCCAGGCTAATGATGATGCGGTAACATGCCATTAGCCTACGCAATTCGGAGGCCACGGGGTGATACAGCACAATGGTATTGATGATTTTTTCGCTGATTTGCACCTCAAAGTGATCGACTTTATCCTCACGTTTGTCAAATTTTTTCCATACGTCTTCGATGCCGGTGTTGGAATCACTTTGTAAGACTTTTTCCAACAGATCCAGCTGTTTCAGTATAAGGTCTGAATAGTTTTTGAAATTAGCTTCGATTTCCTGTATGGCCAGTTCTTTTTTCAACATTGTTCTTCCGTTTAAGATGATTTACTTTTTACTAAACGCCACCCGGCCTGTTGGATTCCTCTAAGTACCTTGCATTTGTTGGGTGGGGTGGGTGTAGTGTGTCTATCCAAATTTACCGGTGAGGTATTCTTCTGTTTTCTTGTCACGCGGATTGGTGAACATCATCCGTGTCTTTCCATATTCGATCAGATTACCCAAATACATGAACATGGAATAGTCGGAGATACGAGCGGCCTGTGACATATTGTGAGTAACCAGCACAATGGTATAGTGTTCTTTCAGTTCCACCAACAAATCCTCAATGCGGGAGGTCGCTATGGGATCGAGCGCTGAGGTGGGTTCATCCAGCAAAATGACATCGGGTTGAAAGGCCAGTGAGCGGGCAATGCAAAGCCGCTGTTGCTGGCCTCCCGACAGAAAAGTGCCCTTCTTGTACAAACCATCCTTCACCTCGTCCCAGAGCGATACATTCTGAAGGGACTGCTCCACTATCTGATCGCGTTCTTTCTTTTTCAGCCGGATACCATTAAGTTTATAACCGGCTATCACGTTGTCGTAGATGCTCATCGTGGGGAAAGGATTGGGGCGTTGAAACACCATCCCGATTTTACGTCGCAAATGAATGGTAGACATCTCCATGATATCGGCGTTGTTGAGCAGAATTTGGCCTTCTGTCACAATATCGCTGTACAACTCATGCATCCGGTTGATGGCACGCAAGAGTGTACTCTTACCGCAACCCGAAGGTCCCATAATAGCGGTGATGGCTTTGGGTTTTATACCCACACTCACGTCATTGACTGCTTTCGTAGCTCCACCATCGTAGGCAATGGAGAGCTTCTCAATGGCTATAACCGGATTATCAACTCTATCAATGTTAAGTTTCATCTTCTTTAGTTCGGATTTCGTTTAGCAGCGATTCGCCTTGATATGAGATTCAAAGTCAAGACAAAACCCATGAGAAAAAGGGATGAACTCCACACCAGATTGACCATGTTCGGGTCGTTGTAAAAATCCCAAATCAATAAGGGTACAGCACTGGTTGGCAAGGATGGATCCCAGTTGATGGCAGGATTGCCCAGAGTGGTTAGCATTAGCGGCGCTGTTTCGCCCAGAATGCGCGAGATGCCCAGTAAAATACCAGTGAGCAATCCGCTGAATCCGGTGGGAATTAATACTCGCAAAATCACTTTGTAGTAAGGAGCACCAAGGGCTAATCCGGCTTCTTTCAATGTGCCCGGTATCATTTTCATGGTTTCTTCCGTCGAGCGGACAATTAATGGCAACATCATAATGGCCAATGCTACGCTGCCGGCCATGGCGGAATAGCCATTGGTGATGTGTTTAACCACCCATAGGTAGGCAATCAGGCCCAATACAATGGACGGTACACCCTGAAGAATGTCACACAGGTTGCGGATCAGATCAGTGTACTTCTGACCCTGATTCTCGAACAGAAACAGACCTGTCAGTATCCCCACAGGAACTGCCACTACGACGGCCATCCCTACAATGAGCAGTGTGCCGGTTATCCCATTGACAATGCCGCCCGGTATTACTTCGTTATTTGCAATGGCTGTCATGGCTTGCAGGGTATCGGGTGTGACTTCGGTAAAAAAGGAAAGATTAATCTGTTGGTAGCCTCTCACTATGAGCTCTCCTACGATGAAAAGAATCGGTGAAATAGTGATGAGTGACACGATAATTATGCCCCAAAAGAAGAGTCGATTTTTTAGTCTTCTGATAGAAGTATTATCATGATCTATTTTATAATAAATGATTGTATGCATGCCATTATTCTTTCATGAAAGTTTTTTGATCACCAGCTTACCAATGGCATTCACGATTCCGGTCATCATAAACAGTAATAAGCCAATGGCAATCAGTGCGCTCAGCTTCAGTCCATCGGCTTCTCCAAACTGATTAGCAATGACACTGGCCATGCTATTTCCGGTGCTAAAGAGTCCTTTGGGGATTATGTTGGTATTGCCAATTAACATGGTAACGGCCATTGTTTCGCCCAGGGCCCGTCCAAAGGCCAGAATAAAACTGGCCACAATGCCGGAGCGGGCAGAAGGTAAAATGACATGTATAATTACTTCCAGCCGGGTAGCTCCCAGTGAATAGGCCGCTTCCTTTAACTCCACAGGCACCATTTTTATGATCTCGGCGCTAATGGATGTGGCATAGGGAATGATCATGATGGCCAGCACCAATCCTGCCGTGAAAATGCCATACCCCTGGGGATCAAGACCCATTTGCACAATGAGTGGGCGTAAGGTGTAAAAGCCCCATAAGCCATAAACGATGGAAGGGATGCCTGCCAATACATCTATCAGCGACCTCAGGCCTGAGGATAACACGGACTTACTGAAATATTCACCAATAAAAAGGGCTGTGGCAAACGCCATGGGTAAGCAGATGATCAATGCCAGTAGCGAAGTGCTTAGGGTGCCGGCAATGAAGGGTAAGGCGCCGTATTCTTCCCGTCCCTCGGTGGGGTTCCATGCCGTGGAGAAGATAAAGTGCCAGCCAAATTTCTCAAACACCGGAATGGCATCACTGAGCAGTGAAAACACGATCCCACCGGTTATTATAATAATGACCAGTGAGGCTGTAAACAGGAGCCATTGAGTAAGTCTATCACTCTTCATAGGGCGTAACCTAAAATTTTAAATCCAACAATGCACACATAAATACCAGCGCTTTCTTTTTTTGAAGTCATCCGCTTATTGGGAAGTGTCCGGACTGTATTTATGCTATTCACGCCTTTTTTCGCCAAGGATAGGTGTTCCGTTATAAGTCACTGTTTTAAGAATGGCATGAGCTTGCGCTACGGCCTTTGGAGGGAGGGGTGCATAATGCACTTTAATAGCCGCCGACTGCGCTTCGGAACTAATCAACCAATCCAGAAACTGAAGGGTGGCTGTGGCCCGTTCCTGTGTACGACCGCTATAGGCTTGTTCTTTATACAGAATGAGCCAGGTAAATCCACAGATTGGGTAGGCATTGGCATCTAAGGAATGGGTCAGCATGGTGCGTGTATCGGGTGGCAGTTCGCCTTGGGCAGCGGCGCTAATGGACTCAAGGGAAGGCTCAATGTAGTTGCCGGCCCTGTTTTTTAACAAGGCCACCTGGATTTTTTGGGCGAAAGCGAATTCGGATCCGATGTAACCGATGGATCCAATTGTGGACTGAATGGTGCCGGCCACGCCTGGATTTCCCTTGGCTCCCATACCTACCGGCCATTTCAGCGATTTGCCCCGACCTACCTGGTCGGCCCATTCAGCACTGATTTTGCACATGTAGTCGCTGAATATATAAGTGGTGCCACTACCATCTGAACGGTGCACAAATACGATGTCCTGATCCGGTAAATTCACATCCGGATTATTGGCCATCAGCCGTGTGTCATTCCATTTGGTGATGCTTCCCATAAAAATACCTTCCAACAAGTCTTCAGTAAGCTTCAGATTGGCGACGTCCGGCAGATTGTAGCCGATCACCACAGCTCCTAAACAAGTTGGGATGTGCACTATTTCAGCTGGCATTTCGGTCATTTGGGTATCGGTCAGATAAGCATCTGTAGCACCAAAATCCACGACTTTATCTTTTAAACTTTTAATACCACCCCCTGAACCAATTCCGCCATAGGTGACCTGTATACCTGTTTTTGCGTTGTAATCTTTAATAACCATATTGTAGTAGGGCAGGGGAAAAGTAGCACCGGCAGCCGTCAGGCTCACGTCTTTTTCCGAAGTCTGCTGACCCGTTTTTTTCTTTCCATCCTGGCAAGCTATTACCAGTGCTGTCACCAGACAAATAATTAATACTTTTTTCATGACCATGTTACATTTAGAGTGATTACTATCCTTGAAGTGATGGCTTCCTTGATTTTGATTTGTTCATCCTTCTGTGTATTCTGTTTTCAAGTTAAGGCAACTTCATAGCATATTCAAGATCAAAGGCATAATATTATGGCAGGCCGAGTGAATGTTAACGAAAAATTAACATGGAATGCTTTCTGATTTGCTATTGATTTGTTATCTGTTCATCGATTAAAGGGAAGGAGGGGGTACTTGTAAATCCTTAAGAAGCATGAAGGCAACTTTATGGTAGATTTAATTTTCTCACTTCTTTGATTAGCACATATCACTCCCGACTATCGAGAGGGTCATAGATAGACAGGCTGCTTATCCGGTTGCCTCAGCAGCACTCGATTGGAATTTGTCCGTGTAATACAAGGTGCATGGGGTTTGGAAATGTAGATGTTAGTAGTTTCTTGACGGGAGAGGTTGTTTGGATTAAAACCCAACCTGGTGGAGTAACGACAATCCATTAGGAATCGTTGATCCTAAGCCCGACGGGTTTAGTTCTACCTCGTCCAGGTTGGGTAAATATTAAGTTTATTTGAGTTTGGTTTTCACCCCATTTTCACCCAGGCGGTAAAAAGCACCGTCTTCAATGAGCAGGGCCTGGTTGGGTACCTCCTTATTCCAAAGGGGAATGTTCACATCCATCACTTTGCCATTGAAGTAACTTGATATCTCATCATTTTCAGTATGACCCACTACAATGGTCTGCACATCCAGTTGAGCCATGAGTTGATCCAGTTCCGCCTCTTGGAGCTGTTCATATTTGGAAGACGCCTGAAAAAATCCCCGGTACCAGAAGGGGCCAAAGGATGTGGTGATCATATCCAGCTCTTCGCGGTTCAGGGCATTTTTGCCGCCTTTAAAATAGTGGGCCGTCATGTGGTTAATTTGTTCGATGGATTCAAATTGATCCAGCAATAGGGCCGAGATACCGCCATGTACCACCAATACATCATTGATTTTTACCATGGCCGGACGGGCGCGCAGCCATTGCCCCATCACTGAATTGGGATGGTAGAGCCGGGTTTGATCCAAACCAGTGTTCTGACCCAGTGCCTTGTATTTGGGCGCCAGGTAACGGAGGTCGTTGTTGAGCACCAGCATCTCATGGTTACCCAGTACCATGTTCACACTACCACCGGCTTGTTGTGCCTGTTTTTCCAGTTTATAAATGAGCCAAAGTGCTTCGGTTACTTTGTCGCCCCTGTCCATGATGTCGCCGACAAACACGAGGTTCCCCTCTCCATAATTCCAGTTTAACCGGGAGTCGATGATGGCATTGTCGGTTAAATTCTGTATCAGGCGATCGTATTGACCATGGATATCTCCTAAAATAAAAACCGGGCCCGCCGATTGAATGTGGTGGCCTGGCTTTTGGAATGCCGCCAGTGTATAGGTCATGGTATCTTTCCCCCATCCCTTAAACTGGTTTACGTCAGGTGGCAGCTGTTTTCCATTCATAAATGAAGCGCCTTGCAGGGAATCGTGCACCAGGTAATAGGCATACAATCCTTCTGCTGTATAATCCACATAAGGCCCATCCGATAAGTCGGGTAAGTCGTTGTGATACGTTACGGCCCCATTGCGAAGTAATTGTTGCGTGAAGGCCTGATCACCGGCGATCAGCGCATAGTTAAGCGGGGTATAGCCGGCCTGATCTTTTTGATTCAGATCAGCTTTGGCGGCAATCAGTGCATCAAGAACGGAAGCCATGGCGTACTGACTGGCCAGATGCGCCGGCGTCTGACCTAAGGAATCGGTTACATTCACATCGATACCACTTTCAATAATGCGGAGTGATGTGGGCGCATCGCGGGCATTTAGGGCAGTGATTAAATCGTTTGGCTGGTAGGCGGGTTGACAGGCAAAAAGAGCCATCAACAGCACCATTACCGGCATAGACTTGAAACGGTTTGTCATGAATTTTGATTTTAAATTGGTTTGTTATTAAAATTTAAGGCAGTCAAAACTACAAAATATGTTTTTCATCAAACCAACAAAATCAAACCTCTTTGCATTAAAAAGTTATTCTTTGGGACCCGGACAACAGTTTTTATGCGCTTGCACCGGCGGACACTTCACCGATCCATAGGAACAAAAGACACAGCAATCACCCTTTTGGGGCTTCAGCAAGGCGTGGCACTGTTCGCACTCATAGAAGAACCGGCAGGCATTGGCCGGCATGGTCTCCTCTTTTTCATGTCCACACTGTGGACAAGTGATGTGCGACTGGTAGTTGATGGATGCATTACCCCATGAATTGTCTACTTTCATTTTCTCGCGGCTTTTTATTGAACTGATAATATACCACTCCTTTGTCTTCTTGTCAAAAGTAAAACAGGTATTGCATTTTTCTATAAGAATGGGTGGTTCAATGGTGATGATGGCTGTGCGGATGCTGATGCGCCTGTTTCATGTCCAATAAAGTACTTCCCGATGCTTTGAGTAAGCCAATGGACCACTTGATGATGACCATGGAACTGAGGATAGCGGCGATGGTGTCGATGAACGGAACGTCCCAGATCATGGCCACCACCAATCCCAGAATGGCTGACAGACTGGTCAATGCATCGGCAATAACATGTAGGTAAGCGGCCCGGATATTATGGTCGGCATGTTCTTCCTCATGATGCAACAGAAATGCACTGGCGATATTCACAATTAATCCGATGGAGGCTACCAGGATGGCTTCCTGATAGATGATAACCGCCGGATTGTAGAAGCGTTCAATGGCTTCCACCAGGATGACGAGGGCAAAAATCAACAGCATCAAACCGCTGCTGTAGCCCGACAGGGACAAAATTTTATCGGGATTACCTGAGAATTGCTGATTCTTTGAAAGTTTGCGTACCAGCACGTAGGCGATCCAACTCAGGCCAATGGCCAATACGTGTGATCCCATGTGAATGCCATCGGCCAGCAAGGCCATGGAGTTGGTGGTTAAACCAAAGATAATCTCTACTACCATGGTGATGGCAGTTAATACGACGACCCAGAGGGTTTTGCGCTCGTGCTGGTGTTTGGCTTTGGTCATGCTTGATCGTTAAAGGCTTCGCAAAATAACTATCTATCTTAACAGGTACCATCCCTAATTGTTGGGAATCTCATTTTTTTTTCGCAAAAACCGGTAAGCACTTCTCAGGACTCAGGTCACACCGATGCTGGCAGCTCGATTATCCCGCACTCATTAGCGTTGGAAGTATCTAACGACGTTTTTGGTGACCCGAAAAGAAAGAAGCAGTGAAAAATACGACACTCGCTGTCGCACTTCCACTGCTTCCGGTAATATACTCAAACTAAAAAAATGTTAATCCATGATTAATTGAAAAGCGCCTTTTATCAGAAATTCATCCGATGCAGCAAAGTCTTTTGCGTTCACTACCTCCACGTAATCGTTACCTCCTTTGGCAATGATAACCCGTCGTTTCTCAAATGTCAATGTCTCCCTTTCATTGGCTTTGCGGACTAATACAAAGTGCTGTTCCTCCAGGTTGACCACCGCTTCGTGGGGTAGCGCCCACACCGTATCGCGGGCTGTCACAATTTCACCCTCCACATACATACCGGGTGTAAAGGTTGGACAATAATCCTGAGGCTGGATGGTCGCGTGAATTTCTACTGTTCGGTTATCTGCCTGAATGGATTTGCCCACCACCTCAATGGCAGCCTGATAAGTCCCCGTCGCATCGTGTTGCAACTGAAACGTTACGACCTGTCCTTTGTGCACCTTCAGTAAGTCCTTTTCGAATACCACCAGGTCAAGCAACAAGGCATCTGTATTGGTAATGGTCAGTACCACATCGGTGGGATTGATGTACCTTCCTTTATTGGCTTTCAATACGGTGATGTAACCATTGATGGGGGCCGTAACGCTGATGATGGATGTAATTGTCTGCGGCGTTAGTGTATCGGGATTAATGTGCATTAAGTGTAACTTTTTGCGCATGGATTCATACCGGGCCTGCATCACCTCGTAATCGGCCTGCGCCTTCATAAAATCCTTACGGGAAGCCACATTTTTGGCCATCAGCTCCCTTTGACGCTCGTAATCGCTTTGCAGGTAGCTCAGATGTCCGCGCACCTCTAAAAATTCTTGCTGAACCTGAAGGTATTCTGGATTTTCCAGTGTGAAGAGCACTTCTCCTTGCTGCACTTTTTGTCCGGGTAATAGATGGATACCCTCTACATATCCGCCAAAGTAACCACTCACCGATACTTCGCATTGAGGGGGTACTTCAATGGTTCCGTTGGTTCGAACCGTTTGTTGAAATTCCCGTTGTGTCAATTTACCCAATTGCATGTTCGCACCTGAAAATTGAGCAGCCGATAGAACTATTTGACTTTCCGTGTTGATCGATGTAGTAGCTGAAGCTGTTACCTGCTGTTTTTCCTTAGGCGCTGCACACGCTCCCAGCAACAAGATCAATAACCATCCGAAAACGTATTTTTGTTGACTCATTTGTATAGTATTACAGTTCCTTTTCATGATTAATTCAATAAGTAGTTAGCATCCAGCACAGCTGCATTATACTGCCTCAGATTATTTAAATGGTTCAATTCTATATTTTTAGCCGTTTCGATTAATTGCACGTACTGCAAAAAATCAATTTCTCCTTCATGAAAGGCCATATGCGCATTCACCAGCAACTCATTGGCCAATTTTTTTCCATTTTGATCATAATATACCAAAGCCTGTTCATATTTTGTAATATCAGATCGCAAGGATTGATACCTGGCTTCTAACTGAGTGTGGTAGTTTTCTTTTGCCGCTTGCGCCATGGAAGCTCCTATTTTAGCAGCTTTCACCTCTGCGCGCGGCGCACCAAACCACAGCGGAATGGCAATACCGGCCTGAAAACCCATGTATTTTGGCGCATTAGCTCCTGAGTGACTGGCTTGAAACACTTCCATGGTCAGATCGGGCAACCACTGCTGCTTTTGAAGCGACACCTGATTGAGGGCCAATTGCCGTGTTTGATCATACCAACGCAGGCCGGCGTGATTTACCGTATCCAAAGTCTGCAATGGCACCCGGGGTAGCAGGGTTTCGGTGAGGTGGTAGGACACTTCCACTTGCAGCCATTGATTCAATTCCACATAAGCTTGCTGAATGCTCTCATTACTTTGCTCCAACAGGATGGCTATTTCCCGTTGTTTCGTTTCCGCCGTTAGCTTTTCCAGGTAATTGGTTTCACCCACCTCATACCGTAGCTGGGCTGCTTGCTCGAAATGGGTAAACAAACTATCCAAATAGGCGTATTTCCGGTTAACTTCCTGCCAATACAACACGTCATAATAGGCTTTGGAAACTTCTTTGATCAACTGCTGCTTATCCATTTCATATTGCTGCTTCGTAAGGCTAGCTTCTGTTTTCAGCACCTTTCTTTGCGCCCCGTACACGGTTGGGAATTTGAGTGCTTGTTCTACGCCCCAAACTTTTAACACCTGACCGTTGTCGGCTCGGGCACTCTCATCATAATTGTAATACACCCTCGTTTTTTCCGGATTGAAGGCTGTACCAACCAGTTGAGATTGCTGTTGAAAACGTTGCTCCGATGAACGGAGTGCCTTATTATGCTCCAATGCCAGTAGGACGGCCTGATCAAGGCTGGTCACCTCCTGCTGGGCCCGGGCTGATAAAGAGCCGCCTGTAAGCAGCACCAATACCATGCCCAAACGTGCTGCCTTCTTTGGAGAGAAGCCTTTAGTCCGTCGATCGAAAATGGCATACAACACTGGTAGCACAATCAATGTTAATAATGTGGCTGATATCAAACCACCTACTACCACTGTCGCTAAGGGACGCTGTACTTCGGCCCCTGCAGATGAGGAAATGGCCATGGGTAAGAATCCCAGAGCTGCTGCCGCTGCCGTCAGTAAAACAGGACGTAAACGTTTCTGTGTCCCCACTAAAATACGCCGGTTGATGTTGTGCACCCCATGTGCTTTCAACTCTTTAAATTCTTCGATGAGCACAATGCCATTGAGCACGGCAATGCCAAAAAGTGCAATGAAACCAACCCCTGCCGAGATACTAAAAGGCATGTCTCGCATATACAACAGCAATACCCCACCCACAGTAGCCAGGGGAATGGCGCTATAGATCAGAAGGGCCTCTTTCACCGAGTTAAACGCAAAATATAAGAGCACGAAAATCAGGATCAGGGCAATGGGTACCGCGATCAGCAGCCGCGATTTGGCCGCCCGCAGGTTTTCAAACTGACCGCCATAGGTCACATTATAGCCCACGGGTAATTCCACCTGGGATTCAATGATGTGACTAACTTCATTCACCACTGATTCCAAATCGCGGTTACGCACATTTACCCCAATCACCACACGTCGCTTGGTATCATCACGTGATATTTTAGCAGGTCCTTTGGTATAGGTCACCTGAGCCAGTTCACTCAGGGGCAGGCGCGATCCATTGGGTAGCTGAATAGAAGCTGTCTCCAGGTGTTCAATATCCAGCCGATTGGCCTGGTTGTAACGCACCACCAGGTCAAATTGCTTTTCCCCTTCAAAGATGGTCCCGGCCGTTAAGCCAGCAAATCCCATGGTCACCAGTTCGTTTAACTCAGCAATATTCAGTCCGTACTTGGCAATCTTTTGGCGGTCGTATATCACCGACATCTGTGGTAATCCTGCGACTTTCTCCACAATGATATCAGCGGCCCCTTCTACATTCTGAATGGCATTTTGAATTTCAATGGCCTTATTGTAAAGAATGTCCAAATCTTCACCAAACACTTTAATGGCCAGATCGGCTCTTACACCTGTAATTAACTCATTAAAACGCATCTCAATGGGCTGTGTAAATTCATAATCAATACCGGGAATTTCCGACAAGGCCTCTTTGAAGCGATCTGCCAATTCATCTTTTGTCTTCGCCGATACCCATTCGCTTTTGGGTTTCAGCTTGATGATGATATCACTCTCCTCCATCGACATGGGATCAGTTGGTACTTCAGCAGCACCAATGCGACTGACCACCTGATCGACTTCCGGAAAGGTTTTGAGTATCTTTTCCATGCGTGTAGTCATCTCAATGGTCTTACTCAGCGAAGTTCCCGTTTTCAAAACCGGCTGAATCACAAAGTCACCTTCATTGAGTGTCGGCACAAACTCACCGCCCATTTGTGAAAACAACAACCCCACCATCACCAACAAGGCACCGGCCATGCTTAACACTGCTTTCTTACGGCGCAAAGCCCAGGTAATGGTTGGTTGGTACTGTTTATTAAGAAACGCCAGTAACCGCACCGAGATATTGCGCTTGCTGTTTTTTGACGGGCGAATAAACAGAGAGGCCATCACCGGCACATAGGTAAAACAGAGAATCATAGCTCCCAGCAAGGCAAAGCAGAACACCAAAGCCATGGGGCGGAACATTTTGCCCTCCACATTCACAAGGGTAAGAATGGGGATGAATACGATAATGATAATCAACTGACCAAAAACGGCTGAATTCATCATTTTGGTGGTGCCCTGGAAGGTAATTTTATCAATCAGTCGTCGCTGTTCTTTCACCGGTAAGCCGGCCAGCTGTTCACGGTGACTGGTGATCTTGTAGGCAATAAACTCCACAATAATCACCGCTCCGTCGATGATAATACCAAAATCGATGGCACCTAAGCTCATCAAGTTGGCATCCACACCAAAGATGTGCATCAGAGATAAGGCAAAGAAGAGACATATGGGGATGATGGACGCCACAACCAGTCCAGAACGCATATTTCCCAGTAGCAAAACCACTACAAAAATAACAATTAAACACCCTAATATAAGATTCTCGGCAATGGTAAAAGTCGTTTTACCAATGAGCTCACTGCGTTCCAGAAAGGGGTTGATCACCACCCCTTCGGGAAGGGATGGTTCAATGGCTGCTACTCTTTCTTTAACAGCTTCGATCACGGCTTTGGAGTCGGCCCCCTTGAGCATCATCACTTGCCCCAATACTTTTTCACCTTCGCCGTTACCGGTAATGGCTCCAAAACGTGTGGCATGACCAAAACCAACGGTGGCAATATCTTTCACATACACCGGAATCCCGTCTCTGTTTTCAACCACTATATTTTCAATGTCCTGCAGCGAAGCGGCCAGCCCTTCTCCACGTACAAAGTAGGTTTCGTTCACTTTTTCGATGTACCCGCCACCGGCCACACTGTTGTTCTTTTCAATGGCGGCATACACCTGGCTGATGGAAAGATGCATGGCTCTGAGCTGTGCCGGATCCACCGCTACTTCATATTGCTTCAAGTGGCCTCCCCAGGTATTAACTTCTACTACGCCCGGTATGCCCGACAACTGACGCCTCACCACCCAATCCTGGATGGTACGCAAATCCGTTGTGGAGTATTTATGGGCATGTTCCGGTTCCACATCCAGAATGTACTGGTAGATCTCGCCCAAACCGGTGGAGATTGGACCCATAAACGGTTTACCAAAGGATTCGGGGATGCGCTCTTCGGCACTTTTTATCTTTTCGGCAATGAGCTGACGGGGTAAAAAGGTGCCGATGTTATCGTGAAATACCACGGTAACTACTGACAGTCCAAACTTGGAGACCGAGCGAATCTCTTTCACTTCAGGTAAGTTAGCCATCTCCAGTTCAATGGGATAGGTGATGAATTTCTCCACATCTTCGGTGGCCAGGTTACGGGATGAGGTGATAATCTGCACCTGATTGTTCGTAATATCGGGCACCGCTCCAATGGGGATCTGAAATAAGGCATAAATGCCATACCCAATCACCCCAAAGGTGAATAAAAAGACGATAAGCTTGTGATGAATGCTGTATTGAATAATCCGTTCTAACATCTGTGCATGTGTATGATTAGTAAGCGCACAAATGTAGACCGGAAGCACCGAAACCGGGCCCTTAGAATTCTTAAGATTCTCTTAAAAAACAGATTCGGAATTCAGATCCCTGTCCTAACTTACTCTGCACCTCAATGGTAGCTCCAATGGCATGAGCCGCCTTGTGGGCAATGGAAAGCCCCAGACCATGGCCTCCGATGTTCTTATGATTTAAGGCATCGGAACGGAAAAACGGATTAAACAAACGGGGGATGTCCTTGCCGGCTATGCCGATGCCCTCATCTTTCACCGCACAAACGATGCCTTGAGCCGTTGTATTCATACCAATGGAGAGTGCTCCTCCCGATTTGGAGTATTTAATGGCATTGGTTATAATGTTTTCCAGAATCAGGAGTCCGTGATAGGCCGGTATTTCGGCCAGCATGGCCGCTTCACCTGCCACATCGACCTTTAAGTGTTGGTTAAAGATCACTTCGCGATGGCGGTGCAACACCTCATCCACCAAGGTAACCAGGGCTTTGGTTTCTTTCACATCAGGCTTTTGTGGAGCGTCCATGCGTGCCAGCATCAGCAGTTGCTCTACCATTTCGCCCATGCGATCGATTTCGTAAAGTCCTTCGCTTATTTTCGCCTCATATTCTGCCTGGCTTCTGGGATGACGAATCAAAACCTCCAACGTCCCCCGCAAGGTCGATAAAGGGGTTCGTAACTCATGCGAGGCATCCGAGGTGAACTGCCGCTCCCGTTCCACTGCTGTTTCCATGCGTTGCAACAACTCATTAATGGCTTCACTCAGATGGTAAAGTTCATCTTTATAATACGGCAAAGGCACCCGTTCGCTGAGGTTATTTCGGGTGATGCGTTGAGTGGTCGTGGTAATGGTCGTTACCGGCAAAATACTTTTGCCGGCCATGAAGCGGGACGCAAAAAACAAGATCAGTAACACCACTGGATAAGAAACCAGCAGTACAAACTGAAGATCCTGAATCACCATGGCGGCGCCCACCAGTGACATGGCAGCTATCATAAAACCGATGACCTCACCCTCTTGCTCAATGGGTAATTGCACCTGGCGTATGGGTTGTTGATTGAGCTGACTGTTAAAATGATCACCAGCCTGATCAATGGCTTGAAAATCCAGGTGATAGTGCTTGAGGTTGGGGGATTTATCCAAAATATGCCCGGCGGTATCGGTAATCTGAATAAAAATAGGATTGACCCACAATTCCTGATGTTCCTTTTGCTCCCATTCCTGCTTATTCATAAAATGGATGTCTTTATGGGATAGGACTTCCGTGGCATGCCTTTGCGCTTCCAATGCCAAATTACTATCAATGTGATAGTACACGGTGCGCTGCACTATGAAAAACACCACACAATATACCACGGCTATAATGATAGCTGTGGCCAGCATGTAGCCAACGGCGATGCGACTTTTAAAACGTAACTTCATCCTTCCGTAGCCTTATAGCCCACACCTCTGATGGTTTGAATGGTGGGGGGGGCTTCATCCAACTTAAGCTTTTTGCGGAGGGCATTCATGTATACATCAATCACACCCGTATTGTATTCAAAATGAATGTCCCATACGTCCTTAATGATTTGGGTGCGCGTACACACCTTCCCTTTGTGGGTCAGTAAATATTCCAGCAGGGCAAATTCTTTTTGCGTTAAGCGAATCTCCTCCCGGCCGTTAAACACCTGATGGGTATCACTGTTTAAGCAGATGGAACCCAAACAATACGTCTGCGTCTCTCTTTTTACTGATCTTAACTGCACTTTGACCCGCTCCAGTAACTCCGCAAAATGAAAGGGTTTTTTCACGTAATCATTGGCTCCCGATTTCAGGCCCTCAATGGTTTCCGCCACGGTGTCTTTGGCAGTTAGAAAGATAATGGGAGTATGGGGCCGTTGGATTCTCAATTGCCGGCACACTTCGATGCCATTTAACCCGGGAAGCATCCAGTCCAACACCAGCAGATCCGGATACCCTTTCAATGCCTGGGCTAAGCCGTCCGGCCCGTTGGTAGCTACTTCTACTACATATCCCTCTTCTTTAAATCCCTGGCGAAGGAAATTGTAAATCCCGGGTTCATCTTCAACAATCAGAATCTTCATCGGCTTTTATTTCTTACGGGCCACCACAATATCACGCTTGATGGAGCGATCCACCAAATGTTCGAAGGCGGCATAAGGCCCTTCCGTAAAGACTTCAAATCCGTTTTCGAGGAATATCTCCGACAATTTCTGCCGGGAGACAACGAAGGAATTCCAGGCCACGACTGCCACGCCTCCTTTTTTCAAGACCTGGTGCCATTGTGGGAGACACAAACTTAATAACTCGGATGGGTTGCGGGTGGCTGATCCGGACTTTTTTGCGCCGGCATTGCCATGTGCGATGCCGTAGGGCAGATCGCCTATGATGAGGTGAAAACTGTTTTTCTTGAAATAGCTGGCGGCCTCTTGCGAGCTGCCGGTGACGATCCCCAGTTTTTTTCGCAGCTGAACCGATTTAAATTCCTCTTTTGTACGCGCATATTCGTACTCCTGAATATACACTGCCTCTGACTTTTTCTGACCACTGACCTGCCGTTGATCAGAGGTGTGTTTGAACCGTTCCGCCTCCATGTATTTCTTAAAGAAGATGGTGGCTTCATGAACCGATTTGGGTTCAATTTCAATACCCATCACATCAAATCCATATACAATGCCTTCAAAAAGCGTGGTGCCACGGCCGGCCACCGGATCCAGCAATTGAATAGGGTGGGTATAGTCAAAGTCACTGGACAGCAGCCCTACATTGATCATCATTTTGGTGAACAACTCGTTGGTCTTGCCTGCATATTTCATCAGCGAGCTGATCTTGGTATCCACATACTCATAGTCGGCCTTTGCAAGTGGTAACAGGCAGGTTTTACCCGCTGCTTGTTCCACCTGAAAAATGGCAAACACAAAGGAAAGGCGTGAAAGGACTTCCCGGTCATGATCGGTGATGGCTTCTTCGGTAGTGAGGGAGAGGTATCTGACTTTTTCCAGCTCTTCTATCTTAATCTCGCTGCACGTCACATCCAATCGTTTACTGGCGATTTCCAACTCGGCCAATGCCAATTCCCCTGATAAATTATAGTAAACCCGGTTATGTCCCGGATGTTGAAGGATCAAATATCTCATTCCGTTGTTTTTTCTGGTTGACGAGCGTGTTTCATTGCTCAAACCGCTCAGGGCACAAAATTAGGCTAAAAAAATGAAAAGGAAAGTTTGAATGGATATCACACCCGGGAAAAGGCTACCGCCAATGGCTATATTTGTGTACATGCGTGTCATTGCTGGTTTATGTCGAAGCCCCTTCGCGCATGCTGATCACGCCCGGAAATTATTTAAGGTCCCGTTCATGTATTGGAATATCCTCCTGAATTTTTTCAAGGAACATTCAGGACCTTAAAAACCGTTCTGAATTAATTCAGGCTCTTCATCACAAGTGGTAATCACTTCCTGAAATATATCAGGGCTCCGTTCATGGGTTGGATTATCACCCTGAATTTTTTCAGGTAGCTTTCACGATTGTAAAAACCATCCTGAATGCGATCAGGCATGTCGTCAAGAGGGAGAAGCATTCCCTGAAAAATGGGAGAGGTCCTGTCATGGGTTGGATTATCGCTCTGAATTTTTTCAGGCAGCTTTCACGACCGTTAATACCCTCCTGAATGCGTTCCGGTTTGTTGGCACGAGGGGTAATGTTTCTCTGAAATACATTATCGATGCTGGCGCTAATGGGGCACCTTCAGATTTTTCTGCCACTGTTTTATTCCGACCAGATGGGAGTGCTTACACAAGCTGTTGCCATCAACGACCTCCTTTATCCGGGTGGCGCCCGATGAATGTCAAACACCTGCTTCCGGCTGATAAAACATTACATTTCCCGTACGTCATTAAATGAGCCGCTGCCATAGTGCAGTGCCTTTTCCATGCCCTGGATCAACCGGGCCGCTGCCGCCCTGGAATCGGGCATTGCTTCGGTATACCGGGCCTCCTGTAATTTTTTAAGGGTGGGGTATTTATCGGTTTCAGGCATGTTCCAGATGGCTTCCTGCATCTCCGTGTCCACCAGGCCGGGGGCAAAGGCACTGAAGTGAGTATTGGGATGTTCCCGGGCATACACATTCATCAGCATGTTCAAGGCGGCCTTGGAAATGGCATAGGGTCCCCAGCCCGGTGTGCTGCGCTGCGAAGCCTGGGTGGACATACCAATGACCTGCCGGATGTCTTTCACGGTTTTCAAAAGTACATCAAGTAAAACTTTGTTGGCCCACACATTGATCTCCATCACTTGTTTCATGGCTGTAGTTTCCACTTCGCTCATCCATTTGATGGGGCCTAACACGCCGGCGTTGAGGATAACCAGGTTAAAGCGTTTGCTGGCACTGATGAAACCGGGAACCAGGCGCTGCACGGCGTCCTCGTCGGTTAAATCCAGTTGCAAATGGTGAAAGTTGGGGTGCTGCGAAAGATCATCGGCTACCCGGCGGCTGATGCCCCATACTTTTGCATTGCGTGCTAAATATTCCTGAGCGAGTCCGTGACCGATGCCGGAGCTGGTGCCTGTAATGAGTATGTGCATGGTGTCTTATTTTAGGAAAAATGGTTCAACGTTTCTTTATTAACGCAATATCGGATTTCTGTGTGGTTAAACCAATTTATTAGTGAGTGTTAAAAATGAAACAGTACCGATTAAAGCCCACAGTAAAATCCCCAACAGGAAGCTCTTTATGCCCGCTTTCCGGGCTTTTGCTATGGAAATGTTAGCGCCAATTAAGAACAGTGCCATGACCATGCCTCTTTTGCCCAGCCAATGCAAATGGGTAAACGTGCTCTCCAGGTTGGGAAATAGATACGCCAGTCCTATGCTGACGCAGAAAAGGCCGATAAACCAAGGGAATCTGATTTGACCGTGACTCTTGTCTTTTTGCGACAGGGCCAGTGCAATGGATACAGGAATAATCCATAAGGCCCTTATTAACTTCACTGTGGTGGCAATTTCCAATGCTTTTTCGCCATATATAGCACCGGCCCCCACCACCGAGCTCGTATCATGAATGGCAATGGCGGCCCAATAACCAAATGTTTCCTGGCTTAGGTTGAACGTGTGGCCAATAAAGGGAAACAGGAATAGGGCCAGGGCATTTAACATGAAGATGACTACCAGGGCGAAGGACGTCTGGTGTCCCTTGGCGTTAATGACCGGTGCCACGGCTGCAATGGCGCTGCCTCCGCAAATGGCTGTGCCGGCTGAAATGAGCATGGCGATTTTGGAATCGACCTTCAATAACGTCCCTAAAATAAGGCCACAAACCATCACGAAGATCACGGATAGGGCCGTATCTGCCAATCCCGCTTTCGATGCTGCAAGCACTGGTGTTAATTGCATGCCAAAGCCCATGAGGACAATGGAAGCCTGCAAGGCAAATGAGGTGTAGGTGATCGCACGGGGGTGTTTCAACCCAATCAGGGATAGCGCAATCCCAAAGGCCAGAGCCAGGGCTGGTGAAACCATCGGAAACAGGCATATAAACAAGAGGAAACCGTAGATGAAATTGATTTTTTTTTGAGCGAATAACATAGCTTTTTCTCCTTTTAACAGGCAACAAATGTAGAATCGCTATATAATCAAAACAAATAGTAAAAATCTATACTTGATAATTAAAAGTTATAGTGAGATAGGAAATCCATAAATAATTTGGCTGTGGCCACGTCGTGTCCCTGGCGGACGGCCATTCTGAATTGGCGCTGCAGATGAATGCCTTTGATTTTAATTTTCACAAGGTCTTTCAGGCGCAGTTCTTTTTCGATGGATTTTTCCGATAGCAAGGCCAGACCATCAAAATCGGAGAGGAAATTCTTAATGGCTTCCGTGCTCCCCAGGTGGATTAAGATGTTGAGGGTTTCAAGGTGAATATTCTGCTTCACCAAGTCTTTCTGAATCACTTCCAGCGTACCGGAGCCTCGCTCGCGCAGCACCAGGGGTATTTGCTGGAAATCTGCTGCCGATATCCCTCGGCGCTTGGCGTACATGCTGTTGCTGGCAGTTACGGCCACAATTTCATCCTCTAAAAATGGAATGTATTTGATATTCAATTGGGAGGCGGCATTCTCCACCAAAGCCAGGTCAATTTCGTGATCCAGTAATTTCTTTTCCATCTCCTTGGAGTTGCCATTGAACAGATGAAAATCAATGTTGGGATACCGCTTGTGAAAGGCCCCAATAACCCTGGGTATGAGGTATTGCGATATGGTTGAACTGGCCCCGATGCGTAAGGTCCCATTAAAAGTATCATTCAAACGTCCCAGTTCAAACTCCAGTTCCTGGTAATGTTGCTTGATGGTTATTAAATGACGATAGGTGAGTTTGCCGGCTTTGGTCAAATAGATTTTATTACCCTTCCGTTCGAACAGGGTACAGTTGAGTTTACTTTCCAACTCTTTGATGTGCCTGGTCACCGCTGGTTGACTAATGAATAATTCTTCCGCAGCTTTTGAGAAGCTCAGGTTTTCAGCCACCGATAAAAAAACAATATCTCTATAGTCCATGTAAGTTATTCAACCAAAGTCTTGCGTTTCACATATGGCGTCGCACAAAAGCAAACCGCTCACGAATAATAAGCCGAAAGGTAAGCATTCTGATTCAACCTGTGTCTGGTCTGTTCTTATATTTGGATGGGGATAAAAAGACGATCCCTATTTATTAGTGTTGAATCTTTTAGTAAAATTAGTATATTTAGGCAAAGCAAGCCTATGTCTTTTAAAACCTTCATCTTACTCCTACTTATATATGGCCTGTTAGGGTTTAAGCTGTGTTATGCCCAGTCCAGTATTTACTTTAATCATTTGACCATTAATGAAGGTTTGCCTTCCAACGCGGCCACTTGTATTGCTCAGGATGATAATGGTTTTATGTGGATCGGCACCGAAAATGGCTTGTGTCGTTTTGATGGGTATAAAAGCATCGTTTATACACATAATAAGGATGATAAACACAGCATTCGATCCAATAATGTCAGTGATATTTATCCCATTAACCGCGATAGTTTGTTGGTGGCCACCCGCGAAGGACTCCACGTGTTTAAATTCGGCACACAAACGTTTCATCCGTTTGTGATTGGTGATACGCTGACCAATGCCATGATTAATAATAGGGAAATCAGGGAGCTTTTTGTGGATCGGACCGGTAATATATGGATCACGCATCCTTATCTGGGCATTAGTCTCATCGATGTGACAAAAGGACAAGGACGGTTTTTGCCGGCAGCTGAATTTTTGAATGGGGTTAAGCGTTATTATTATAATCTTATACAGGATGCCCAGGGGACGGTTTGGGTATATACTCAGGACGGTGATCAAGTCAGTGCATTGCAGTATGGGACGGCGGGCGATATACATTCTGTAAGCGCGAGTAGCCTTGAAAAATTTGTCAACGAAAGAATTCCTTCTGTCCGTTCAATGGCTGCCGATAAGGATGGATATGTGTGGTTTGTTTCGAATGAAACCGTGTATCGATTAAATGGTAACGATTCGGATAACTCATTACAAACAATTGATCTGAAACTGGATAAGCAGGATGCCTTGGCTTACATTCGTCCCCGGTGCATCACAATCTATAATAATCAACTGTTGGTAGGGTATCATAATGGAGGCCTTCTGATGTACGACATTGTAAATAAAAGAAGCACCCATTATCATCGGTTTTCAGACGCACACCCCATTCCTTCCAATGGCATTACCGGTTTTAAGGTAGACAGCAAAAACCGATGTTGGGTGATTGGATATAATTTCATTGGTCTGATTGATTCGTTGGGGCTCCAGATGCAGGTTTTCAAGCACGACCCCATCAATGCCTATTCCTTGAATCCGGATTTCAGACATGATGAGAAATTGATTGAAGATGAGTCAGGAACGCTTTGGATACCTAGTTTAGCAAGGGGAGTAAACTATTTTAAGCCAGAAAAACAAAAGTTTAAAACATTGCAATATCATCCTTATGACGCCAATAGTTTATCCAGTAATAAGGTGAGATCGATTTATGAAGATAGTCACGGCTTTTTGTGGGTGGGCACAACCGACGAAGGTTTAAACCTGGTGGATCGACAGGCTCAAAAAATCATCCGGATGGGTAAGGGGCAAGGCTTTATCTCTGATCGGAAAGTGTATCAGATACGGGGAAATAAGGATCAGCTCCTCATTGGGGATTATGGGCTAACGAGTTACGAGGTTGATTATCGATCCTTATCATTGAAACACCCATATGCCCTGCAACATGAAGATATGATTGGCCGGGGATTGACTGGTTGGCTGATCAGTGCTTATTTCGAAGATGAAGAGGGCTACCTGTGGCTGGGTTTCGAAGGTGTGAATGTGGTGCACAAAGATTCTTTACGCAATGGCGTTATTCGCCGGTTCGGCAGTGATGATCCGGCAGCGAACCAGGTATTGAATAATCGCATTTGGGACATTCAGGGCGATGGGCAAGGAAACCTGTGGTTTGGGTCAATAAAAGGCATTGTTAAGTACCACCAGGCCAGCCAAACCTTTCATACCTATGCCATCCATGAGCCCTATGATTTTGGTCTGAACAGTGATTTTGTAAATTGCATTCATCTGGCGCATGATGGCTCACTTTGGTTGGCTACAAAGGGCGGTGGTATTAGTCGGTACAATGAGACTGAAGACCGGTTTGAGACCTTTACTACCGATCAGGGATTAGCCGGAAATATCACCTGGGGCATTCTGGAAGATGAAGCCGGATGTCTCTGGATCAGCACCAATAATGGATTATCCTGTTTTGATAAAGACCTGAAGCGTTTTACCAATTACAATGAGGCAGATGGTTTGGTGTCGCGTGAGTTTGCTGTGAATGCCTATTTTAAATCGTCCAGCGGGGAGCTGTTTTTTGGGACCAACAATGGGTTGAATTACTTTTATCCTAAAGACATTAAGCACAGTACGTACAAGCCCCGGCTCAAGGTCACTGATTTTCTGGCTAACGGACAGCCCGTCATCGCCCGGACTAAACGGGGCCAAAGGGTGAACAGTCCCATTTGGGATCGTCCGGAAATCGTTTTAAATCATCGGGAGAAAGATATTGAAATCTCCTTTTCGGCCTTTGATTATGCCTCACCTCAAAGTATTCAATACCGTTATCAATTAGCTCCTCTTGATTCAGCCTGGATTTATTCGCCCTCCTCACAATCCAGTGTGGTCTATTCAAATCTGAATAGTGGGGTGTATTCATTTAAATTACAGAGCACCAATGCAGATGGGGTGTGGTTTGACGATGTTCAGGTGGCCTTGGAAATTGTTTTACCACCGCCGTATTACCTTACTGCCTGGTTTTGGATTCTTCTGGTTATGCTTTTGTTTTTTTTATTTGCCATGTTTCACCAGTACCGCTTATATGCCATCCGGCAGCGTAATAAAGACTTGGTAAAAGCGGTCCATGAGCGGACCAGGGAATTGGTGAAAGTCAATTCCTTACTAGAGGAAAAGCAGGAGGAAATCCTGGTGCAAAATGAAGAGTTGGTGAAGCATCGCGGGCAATTGGAGCAATTGGTGGAGGAACGAACCAGTGAACTATCGATTGCCAAGGACAAAGCAGAGGAGTCAGACCGCCTAAAGACTGCTTTCCTGGCAAATATGTCTCATGAAATCAGAACCCCTTTAAATGCCATTGTTGGTTTTTCAAGTATTTTGACGCAAACAAGTTTTTCGGAGCAGGAGCAGCGGGAATATCTGGATCTGATTAATAAAAACAGCTATTCACTGACGGTTTTGATTGATGATATTTTGGAATTGGCAAAAATTGAAGCTGACCAGCTGGTGCTGCGCAAAACGAAAGTCCAGCTTGGTCCTGTTTTTAGAGAACTGCAAGCCTACTGTGAATTGAAGCAGAGTGAAAAGGTAACGGTTGCGTTTGATGTGTCAGATGCGGTGATGACACAAACGCTAGTGATGGATGAAGTGCGTTTAAAAGAAGTGGTTTTTAATGTGCTGGAAAATGCCTTTAAATTTACGTCTGAAGGAAATATCACTATTCTGTGTTACTTAAGTAATGCGGTCTTATATTTTGAGATAAAAGACAGTGGGATAGGTGTTGAAGAGAGAGAGATGGAGCGGATATTCGAGGCGTTTCATAAAGCGGTGGAAGGAATGGATGCCATTTACGGCGGTACCGGGCTTGGGTTGGCGATCTGTAAAAAGCTGATGCGACTTATGGGTGGTGATATTACCATTCAATCCACCAAGGGCATCGGGACTACGTTTAGTTTTTGGTTGCCGGTTTAAGGGTTTTCAGGTAAAAGGGCTGGCACAGATGGTGCTTACTGACGCTTGATGAATATTGATTGGCCATTAATTTTTGGTTTTATTATGCCTATTAGCTGATTTTTTTTACTTTTAAGTTTTTATGAGAATAACCCTGACCTATACTAAATGGCTGGAGGCAGCCTACCAGCAATTTGGCTGTTTCGGACCGGAATTCAGCCTGAAAGCCCTGGCTCAAAAAGCCAACTTACCCAGGGCAACACTTTACTATCATTTTGATAGTAAGGAGCATCTGATTGATGAATTGCTGAAAAAGCATCATGAAATGGCCGACGTATTTAATGCTGAGCTAAAGACAAATCTAAAAACACTGTTGCCCGACCTTTACCACATTTTGTTTCGATACAGGGTTGGTGCCATGTTTCAACAACAACTGCTGCGCAACTGCCATGTTCAATCTTTTTTGCAAGCATATAACGACCTCAACTATAGTTCTGTTATTATCTTGCTGCCCTACATCAGGGATTATTTTAATTTAGAGCAATCGGATCAGGAAATTATTAAATTGTATTTAGCTTTAACTGATGCCTGGTATGCGAAAGTAGATTTCTTGCATTGTAGCGCAGAATCCTTGCAAGCACTCGCCGAGTCATTAATGAACAATATTGAGTGTATCTTGAATTAATGGTTAAATAGAGATAATATTCCACATTATACACGTTATAAGCTACTTAAACTGTCACTTATATAACTTTGTTTGTATAACCTGACACCCCTGTCTAAGTCGCTCTGCCTTCTAATAGTTACTTTTGTTTCATAGAAATAAGAAAGGATTGCTTCCCTGTTCCCAAAGCGGAACAGCTGGACAATGCTAACATTGAAACAGTTTAGTGCCAAACCGCCAAACCCCATTTAAGCATGAGAACTCTACGGGTAATCGTATTGCTTTTTTTTATTAGCAGTATTGTATTATCGCGATAAGAGCATGTTTTACTTTTTGGCTGAATACCGTCATCAATTTATGAAGGCCGATGGCACCATGAGTAAAAGCGGCATGGTAGGCTGGATTGGCTCGGGTACCATCTTTGATTTTGAGCAGTCTCTGATTACAATCAGCAAGCCAAATGGCTACCCAATTTCGGGGTTGGGTATCGCCTGGAAGTGCAGCCCCGTATGAACCTGCGCATCGATGTGGGTATTGGTCGAGAGACCACTGGTTTCTACTTTAATTTTAATGAAGCGTTTTGAAATAACTTAACTTATATAAAAGACAAAAAATGAAAACAAAAATTTTCTCCTACCTGCTGGCGATTACTGTTCTTTGGGGATGTACGGCTGCAGAAAAAAAGCTGACACCTAAAGAAGCCCGACAAATTGCTAAAGAAGCGTACATTTATGGCTTCCCCCTGGTAATGAACTACAAAACCCTGTATGCTTATACACTCAACAAGAAATCAAAAGAATACAAAGGCGAGTTTAATATTAAAAGTTGCGAAGCCAGGGTTTACACTCCCAATGACAAAGCCATTGTAACCCCCAATTCCGACACACCCTATTGTATTTTTTGGTCAGACATTAGAAATGAACCGGTGGTTGTTTCAGTTCCGGAAATGGAACCTGAACGCTATTATTCGTTCCAGTTTATCGATTTGTTTAGCCATAATTTTGCCTACATTGGTACGCTTTCAACCGGCAATGGAGCAGGAAAATACTTAATCGCCCCAAGCAGTTGGAAGGGTAATAAGCCAGAAGGTATCAATGATGTGATTTATTGTGAAAGTGATTTCTTTCTGACCATTGTACGCACACAACTGATGGATGAAAAGGATCTGAGTAAAGTAGAGGCGATACAAGATGAGTATCAAATTCAATTACTAAGCGCTTATTTAGGCAAGGAATCAACACATACAACTATTCAAAAAGAATGGCCTGTATGGAACGAAGGTGACCAGTTTACTGAAGCTGCCTTTAAATATTCGGATATTGTTTTAAGTCTTACTCAGGAAATAGAGTCGGAAAAGCTATTGCGTAAACGATTCGCAAAACTGGGCATCGGTACTGCTGAACCATTTAATTTTGAAAGCTTTGATGGAGTCATTCAGAAAGCCATAAAGGCTGGTGTAAAAGAAGGATTTGCCGAGATTGAAGCCTTTGTGAAAGAACATGGTACCGACCCCTTAAGTAGTACAAAGATGTTTGGAACCCGAAGCTTTTTAACTCAAAGTGCTCAAGATAATTACAATTACAAAAATATGTTTTTACCCAGAGCAGTGGCTGCAGACAGAGGGCTTTATGGCAACTCGGCAGCTGAAGCAACTTACCCCATGTATTTTGTGGATGCTGAAGGTAATCCTTTAAATGCTGCCAAAAATAACTATACTATAACCTTTAAAACAGGTGAACTTCCTCCGGTAAAAGCCTTTTGGTCGCTTACCATGTACGATGGTAAAACACAATTATTAATTGACAACCCGCTAGATCGCTACCTTATTAATTCACCCATGATGGATGAGTTTGTTCTGAATGATGATGGCTCATTAACTTTTTATATTCAAAAAGAATCGCCAGGAACAGCATTAGAAGCCAACTGGTTGCCTGCACCCGATGGTCCTTTTTATTGTGTGCTTAGGCTTTACGGCCCCAAAGAGGCTGCAATTAGAGGAGAATGGGTGAATCCTCCAATGATAAAATCAAATTAATAAAAGAGGAACGATATGCTAATTAGAAAAACTAAAATTAATCGCGTCGTAGCTGTCATGATAGCTATGGTCTTTACTATAAATATGTATGCGCAAACAGACGAATCTGTTATCGTAAATGTTGATAATTTTGTACGTGCCGAAACAGCTTTTCAATTCGATCGTACCCTCGCATTACTTAATGGCGAAGTCAATAAATTTGTACACTTACGTGAGGCTACTCCTTTAGACATGCAGAATGTTATTCGCATGAACCGAGACACCTACTACAGTGCAGCTATCGTCGATATCAGTAAGGGGGCAACGCTTACAATACCCGAAACCAATGGCCGCTATCTTTCTGCCATGGTCATTAGTGAGGATCACTTTATTAACAATGTGTTTCACAAACCTGGCACCTATAAGCTAAGCATGGAAGAGTTTGGAACCCCTTATGTAAACATTACCTTTCGCATTCTTGTAGATGCCTTAGACCCTGATGATGTTAAAAAAGTATGGGCCATTCAGGATGGAATCACATTAAAAGCTGAGTCAGCCAAGCCATATTCCCATCCTAATTACGATCAGGCAAGTTATGAGGCTACTTATAAGGCATTGATTGAACTGAGCAGAGGCATGTCTGATACCAGGAGAATGTTTGGAAAAGAAGCAGAAGTTGACAAAGTACGTCATTTGCTAGGAACAGCATTCGGATGGGGCGGCTTACCGGAGTATGAAGCTTTTTATCTTACCGTTGAACCAAATCTTCCCGTAGGTTCCTATGAACTCACCGTTAAGGATGTGCCTGTGGACGCATTTTGGTCAATAAGCTCCTACAACAGGGAGGGCTATTTCCAGAAAAATGAATACAAGGCCTATAGCGTCAATAATATCACGGGTACTCCTAACGAAGATGGATCTTTTACCATCCATTTTGGTGGCGATCCCAACAGCACAAATTACCTGCACATTACTGAGGGTTGGAATTATACCGTTCGTTTGTATCAGCCGTGCAAGGAAATTCTCGAAGGGGAATGGGTATTTCCGGATGTGAAACCGGTGCAGTAAAACCGAATGGCGTACCTGCAAAAAAACTGGTAACCCCTAAATAGAGGTGACTATAACATAGATGTGGTACTGCGGCTTTATAAGCCAGATTTGGAGAAATATAAAACCTAAGGCGGCTAATTATATGAAACAAAGAAATTAAAGCAGTCAGTACCTAAACAAATAAGTTATTGTGCTGCCCTATTAGTTCCGGTTGAGCGGAGCTAATAGGCACAGTTCAAAACTAATAGCACTACCTGAATAACACCTGATCAACAAATACAACACAAATCAGATATTTGAACAACTATGAAAACAAAACTCTTTATTTTGCTTTTATTCCTTGGCTTTAAAACAGCGGCATTTGCTCAGGAGAACTGGGAGATTGGTGGTCGTTTTGGCGATGATTTTGCACTGGATCTGACCATCCCCTTATCAAAAGCACCGCGTTTGCATGGCGCTTTGTACTTTGATAATAACATCTCAATGGGTGCCTATTTTGATTGGTTATTTGCCTTGGATGAGGGCCCTAAAGGCTTAAAATTTTATCCCGGTGTGGGGCCGGAATTATACTTCCATAATGGGCTGGATGTTGCTGTAGCCGGTGATTTTGGAGCTGAATATTCATTTGATTTTCCATTGACTATAGGCATTGACTGGCGACCTCATTTTATGGTATCCAACAGCATGAAGTTTTATTCGGGTAACTGGGGATTTATTGCGCGTTTTCGGTTTGGGGAAGGTGTTAAGTTTGTGAAAGCTCATTAAGTAGGATAATCACGGAATGATACCTGTTTTACGATAATGTTTAAAACATTGACCGGTGAGGCAAGAATTGAATTAATAAACAAAAAATGAACCCAGATACCATGAAAACGATATCATTATTGCTGTCTCTGACAGTATTTGTTTTTCAGCTGTCGGCTCAGTCTGACAAAGAGGAAATAATGGCTTAAAAAAAATGCCAAAGCTGGTAAAAGCCTAAATAAGTTTGCGCCATGACCATTTACTCACGGACGCACTCATCTGTCAATAGGGAGATAAACGACATTTTTGTATTTTTAGACAACAACAATTAGAGTTGAAGCACAGGCTTCAATATTACTCAATTCAAATGATGAGCTGTATGATGAGGAAAACACTATTAATTGGCCTTTTTATTCTGGTAACTAATGCCGTTTCGGCCCAGGTTTTAATTGCGCTATTTTTTGGGGATAAATTAACCAATGAGAAACTGGAGTTTGGATTAAATGTGGGGCTGAACCGCTCTTCTATTATCAACCTGGATACATCGGGGGCAGGCGTGGGATTAAATATAGGCATGTCCTTTCTGTATAAATTCAACGACCGCTGGCAGGTCAATCCCATGGTATACTATTCGTTCCCAATGGGTGCAAAAGGTGTGAAGGTTTATGAAACTACCGACGAAGACCTTAACGAAGTACTTGAATCAGCCACGGTACAACGGAAGATTAAAGCTTTCAGCTTACCGGTTACGGTACGTTACAAGCTTTTTAACCTGACCTACCTGGATGCAGGTCCACAGTTTAACTGGCTTACCAAATCGGAAGATGTATTTACAGCCTCGCTATTTGAGAAGGATGATTTGACTTTTACATCTGATGTATCTGACCGTTATAAAAAGATAGATGTCGGTATGACGTTGGGTATTGCCCAGAAAATCAAACAGACCGGGGGCGTCACCATTACAGCACGTTACTACAATAGCCTGTTTACAATATCAAAAGATGCGCAAACGCGCAACCAGTATAACTCTATATTCTACTTTGGGGTAACCATTCCATTTGGTAAGGTGGAGAAGGTGAGTGAGGATTAATTTCTGTCAATTTGTGATGATAAGCCATTAATAAAATGGCTTTTTTATCTGATAACTTTCCTATGGTATTGTTCGTCATCCTATGAGAGGAGTCCCTTTGGGCTTTGCGGCTTTTATTATAATTGAATTTAAGAAGTTTATAGCTTAATTCTACTTTAATAGATTAATTTCAACGATGACAAATTAATATATCTAGCTTAAGTGCAGTAATATACATGTGTGAAAATGACAATTATTGCATTGGTAAATACCTCTCTGGTTCAATATACAGAAAAGGCATTGGCCCAAATGCAAGCACAACGTTTCTTTATCGAGCACAACTTCAAGGAACAAAAACAAATTCTGGCAATGGAGCAGTTTCAGTTTGATAGTACACGTGTTTGGTATGATTGCAGCTGCTTTTAAAGCGTAATTTGAATTATGATCCTCTAAAGGCGTAATGATTGTAATCGGCTATAAGGCTGTTGGTTTTAAGACCAGGAATATGAGTTGGATTGTATGGACACGGATGCAGGACCATAGTTTAATCAAACAGCGATTGTTTTTTTATGTCACCAGACTTTTTATCTTTGTTTAAGTCAAAGCGAGTTATAAACTAAATAGAATGGTAATTGACAATTATTTTAGTGTTATTCTTTTAATGGGCGCAATCTTATCCATTCTTTTGTCCATGTATCTCTTGTTTTATCCATCTAAATTTTATGCCAATAAGGTTTTAGGAGCATTGGCTTTTTCATGGGGAATAACCGTTTTTGGCTACATGATTTATTCAACGGATTTCTTCCAAAGGTATCCACACTTGTTTGGTTTCCTGGATACCTTTACGTTGTGTTTCTTTCCTCTAACATATGTTTACATTAGGACTTACTTATATACTGATGCGCGTCAATTTAATAAGTACTGGATGCATTTTATCCCAGTTGTTTTGTATCTAATAGGTTTTATGCCATTTTTAGTTTTAGATGCAAAATCAAAAGTTGAAATAATTGTTGGAAGTAAGCCTTTCTGGATGCAATTGGTAGAAATGGTTTTTAATATGGTTATTATTGTACAAGGAATATTTTATACTATTCTTTCCTTAAGAAAACTGTATCATTTTGAGTATTTCAGGGAAGCCAGACTTACGAGATATCAGATGGCATCTATAAAATGGTTGAGGGTGTTTTTAATTGTCAATATTTTATTGTGGACTATAGGTACAGCCGGAGCATTGTTTGAGATATTTTGGATCAAGATTCAATTCGATTTATTTAGTTTGTTTTATTTGGGTTTAACCCTATTAACTTTAGTATTAATTGGTTTTACTATTCAACGGCCTGAATTTTTCTCAGAAGAGGAGGATATTGCTAAAGTGATGACCAGTAAAAAACTAAATCGAATTAGTGAAGCGCTGTCGGAAGAGATGGTACCACTTGATGAATCTAAGCTATTGGTTAATTATATTGAAGATTCAAAGACTTATCTGAAGCCCGATCTAAAAATTAAAGATTTAGCACATGCGACAGGATTGACCATAAAGCGAATTTCGGAGATTCTCAATAATGATCTGAAAAAGTCGTTTTCAGACCTGGTTAATGAATACCGCATGCAAACAGCCATCAGGCTTATTGAAGAAGGCTTTCATAAAAAGCACACACTTCCGCATTTAGCCGAAGAAGCCGGTTTTAATTCTAAAACCACTTTTAACAGGATCTTTAAAAATTATACGGGACAAACACCTACCGATTACATAAAATCCAGGGATTTATAGCCTGTTTTTTTCTGCCGGATCACTTTCATTTCCTCGTTCAGGACAAACCGATCTGTTTTATCTGTTGATAAACAGGTGTTAGGTAAGCCAGATAAGTAAAGAGTAGTGAGATCTTGTGAAATGAGATCTTTTCTCAATAGTGTGCCAAATAATACCCACGTATAAATGTAGAAACGAATTAGGCGTTAGTTTTTTAGGATGGATCTTCCGGATCATTATTCCAACAATTTATTTACGTTGTGTTCATTGGTGATTTCTAAGGTGTTTTTTTGGGGTTAAAGTAGGTTTTGGCAACTAATACCAATTGTATAACAAATAGATTGATATAGCATTTGGCTTATTACACTGGCAAATGCCGGTATGCAATCAAAACGATTGATATTTTTATCAATCGTTTTGATTGATAGGTATAATACACCCATACGCCTTTTGAACACTAAGTGGAGTAGAGAAAATCAAAAGGTATTGACAGAAAAAATAGCGAATATTCATATGGCTTAACGGCAATTCCGCGACGTACTCTGTATGAAAATCCATAAAGTAGATGTTTTATATTGGTATTTGCAATTCGCAGTAATACAAGGTGTTGACGTGGAGCGTATCAAATTATTCCAGGTGATTTCGGAAATTGGAACAGGTGGAAGTTAATTCGGTTCGCGAAATGAGGTATTGTCTTTTATTATTGCATCATCACTTCGTTAAAGTGAAATTAAAAATCTAAAACATTACAAAATGAGAAAAAGATTAATACCCTTTTTTCTGATGGCTTTAATTGCCATGATGGGAAGTTGTGTTGGTGACGACATTGACAGTTTACAAGATCAAATTGATGATCTTAATAATAAAGTTGTAGATCTCGAGAAATCTCAGCAAGAAGCTCTTCTCGCTGCTATTGCTAATATACAAGCAAGTATTGCGGCATTGCAAGTTGATGTGGAGGCTGGAGATTCGGATTTGGCTGCACAATATGAAGCTTTGCTTAATAACTTACAAGTACTGCAAGAGGAAGTGACCAACAACAAGGATGCTGTGTATTATGGTAACTTACTCACGGATGCAGATTTTGAAGCTTTTGAGACACAGGGCGCTACCATTGTAACAGGTAAGGTTATTGCTACTACACAAGAACAGGTTGACGCTGTGGCTGCGTTGAAGTTAGTTGGCGGCAACCTCCTGATAAATGGTGATGTTAATGTCGTATTGCCTGATTTACAAACGATAAGTGGTAGTTTAATTGTTGAAAGTATCAACGGTGAAGCAGCAGCAGTGAGCATGCCTGCGTTAGCAAGTATTGGCGATGAGCTTATCGTACGTGAAAACGATGGTTTGACAACCCTTTCAGTAGCCGCTTTAATTTTTGTAAATGGCAATGCTACCTTAAGTGGTAACATGATGCTGGCAGACCTGATGTTGGCAACTGTTACCTTTAATGGTGATGTATATTTCAGTAATGGTTTAGCCGGGGAGCTGACTTTGGGGCAGCTAAATGGCAACTTAGATCTTATGGAAACCAGCATTACCAAATTGATTGTTAACTCTAGTTCTGTTAACGGCAATTTTAATGTGAACAGCAATAACTCAATTGAGTCTTACGACTTGGATAAGATTACCGAAATCAAAGGTGATTTATCGATGTCTTTCAATGGTGTTTGGGGATCAACCAATGCCTTTGCTACTTTTACAGGCCTCACAACCATTGGAGGTAATGTGAGTGTTAGCAATAATTATGTGTCAACTATGGAATCCTTTAATTCTGTAACTGAGGTGAAAGGGAATTTCATCTCCATTCAGGGGGATTCATATACACTTGTCTCAGTTTTTGATAAGTTATTGTATAATGGAACTCGTTATACCATTGATTTAAATGTTAGAACCGATTGGTTTGACGGCTTCAATGAACTGACAAACGCCAACATCCTGAATGTTAACCTGGAAGGTAATGAATCTTGGGATGAAACTACTTTTGAGATGGTTACTACACCAAACAAAGTAAATGGTTTTGCAAAATTGCTCGACTGTAAGGGGATTACCTTAAAAGTAACAGATGTGTTTGAATTTGATGCTTTCAATGCCTTCGATAATTTCTGGAGCTCTTATGGAAAGTATTGCCACATCTACGTACCCTTGGATACCAACGTGGATTTGTGCTCAATGAAACCGCTGTTAGATAAAATTGCAGCCGGAACTATTGTTACTGGTGTTGAAGTTAAATTTTTTGAAGATTATACAGAGTTGACGGAACCAGTAGCTGATATTATTAGCAATCGACTAATTGATAGTTGTAATTAATAGTGGTCAATTGCTAGATAGTTTTTACTGCACCCCATTACCCATGATGATGGGGTGCAGATAAAATCCGGTTACTTTTGCTGTTTGCGAAACAATATACCACGGATTAGTTCTGATTATGGAATTATTGTAATAACTCAATTATCCACAGAAAATCAATGACTTGTTTAAAAGTCAACCTGCCCAATAGATGAGAAGCCAGAATATTTTAACCTGCCAAAAAACAAAAATTAATAGTACTGAATCGTTGATTCAACGTGTGCAGATGGATCTATTTATTGATGTTTAAATGGTTCTGAATTGTGTAATAATACACTAGTATGAATTTAATTTTTTGACCTTCCTGACATTAAGGTAATTGAATTGATTAACCCAAATCCAACTTGGAGACCCCAATTGCGGCTCCATTCCATAGCTAAACAATTATACAAAAATGGAGATTAAAAAAATTTTGAGTGTATTGTTTCTGCAGCTTTTTCTTGCGGGAGCTTTACTGGGCCAGGGCCTTAAGGTTCAGGGTACAGTGGTGGATAACACTGGCGCACCGCTTCCTGGTGTTAATGTGTTACTGCAAGGCACGTACACGGGTACTGTGACCAACATTGATGGTTTTTACTTGTTGGAAGTACCATCAAAAGAGTCTGTGCTTGTGTTTTCGTTTATCGGGATGACCAATGTTGTTGAACCGGTTGACGGACGTACCATGATAAACGTGACCATGAGTGATGATTCGCAACAATTGGAAGACGTCATTGTAGTGGCATACGGAACCAGTACAAAAGAAGCTTATACAGGAGCGGCTCAGGTTATTGAAAGCGAAATGATGGAAGATCGGCCGGTGACCTCTTTTGAGAAAGCTCTTCAAGGTACTACTGCAGGCTTGCAGATTTCCAGCAGCTCAGGGCAACCGGGTTCAGGCACAACGGTACGTATAAGAGGTATTGGTTCGCTAAGTGCCAGTAGTGCACCGTTATATGTGATTGATGGTGTTCCGATGGCAGGAGCCCTTAATGATATTAACCCTAACGATATTGAAAGCGTAACTGTATTAAAAGATGCCGCAGCCTCATCATTGTATGGATCCAGAGCCGCCAATGGTGTAATCATGATTACCACTAAAAAAGGAAAAGCCGGCCAAACTCAAATATCTGTAAGCTCTCAGGTTGGTGTTTCATCACGTATTTCCGATGGATATGCCCTCATGAACGCTTCGGACTATTATCAACATACCTGGCAGGGATTATACAATCAGGCACTGATTCAGGAAGGTCAAACCCTAAATGAGGCTATTGATTATGCCCATAATAATGTGCAAGGTGTAGCTGGTTTTAATCCATTTGGTATTGACAACCCATTGGATGATAATGGCATGGTAAAAGCGGGCACAAAGGTGGTAACCAATACTGATTGGCGCGATTTGGTGTATAAAACCGGTACCACCCAAAACTACAATCTAAATGCCAGTGGGGGCAATGAAAACACCAATGTATTTATGTCGTTGGGTTATTTCAGCGATAGTGGAACTACCCTGGCGTCAAATTATGAGCGCATTACTGCTAAGGTAAATGTAAACCATAAGGTTAACAGTTTCATTACAGCTGGTATGAGCGCTAACCTTTCAGCCTCGGAGACCAATGCCCCGCCCGGAGGCACAGGCTTTGCCAACCCCGTACGGTCAGCTGATATCATAAATGCAGCTTCACCCTTATACAGTGGTGATGGAACATATAATTTTGAAAATAAAGCTGTATTTGATTTTAACCCTGTGGCGCTAGCCGAAATGGATATCTACCAGATTAAGGGCAGACGTGTTATTTCAAATGCCTATATTAATATTGACTTTACACCTAATTTCTATTTCCGTTCAACCGGCGGTATTGATTTTGATTACGGAACCAGCACCACATACTACAACCCCTACCATGGGGACGGACGAGGAGTAAACGGCAGAAGCATTAAAGGTTCGGCTGAAAATATACAATGGACTGTTTCTAACATTTTAAATTGGACCAAGTCAGCCGACGATTCAAATATTGAAGTATTAGTTGGTCAGGAGGCCATTGGAAATACGACATCGTCCCTTTCGGGAGAAGTAACAGATTTTTCAGTGGCAGGAAAGCCGGATTTGACCTGGGGATCAAAACCACAACCCCCTTATAGCGGATTAAGTGAATGGCGCATGTTATCTTTTCTGGGACAGGCCAAGTATAATTATTTAGGGCGCTACTATGTAAGCGGGAGTGTGCGTACGGATGGTAGTTCGCGTTTTGGGCCAAGTACCAAGTGGGGATTGTTTTATTCGGTTGGTGCCAGTTGGCGCTTGACAGAAGAAAATTGGCTGAAAAATACGGATTGGCTTAATAATCTTAAATTACGGGTTAGTTATGGTACCTCTGGGAACTCCTCTATTGGCAATTATGCATCTTATTCATTGTACAGTAGTGGTGCCAATTATGCTGGTTTACCCGGTATTAGCTATGCTCAAATAGGTAATCGTAATATCGCCTGGGAAAAGATTGCCAGCCTGAATATTGGTGCAGAGGCTCGCTTATTCAATTTCTTTGGTACCACCCTGGAATATTATCAGCGTAAATCCGACGGCCTTCTTTTTAATCTTCCTTTGAGTGCAGTGACCGGTATCGGAGCCATCCAGTCGAATCTGGGTGCCATGTCCAACCAAGGATTCGAAGGTACTTTTTCCTTCGACATCTTTAATCGTGGTAAGTTCTCCTATACCGCTGATTTTAATATAAGTTATAATATCAATAAAGTTCTTAAATTGTCGGTTCCTAAGATAAATTCGGGCAACTATTTGTATGAAGAAGGAAGTTCGATGTATCAGTTTTACCTGCGCGACTATGCCGGTGTCAATCCGGACAATGGCCGTCCCATGTGGTTTGTGAATCAAGATTCAGATGATAAGGACGGGAAAGAGTTACCAGGCTCTGCTTATGTTGATCCCCATGGGTCAGGCCGGCAGGTGACCAGTGCGTACGTAGACGCTGAGCGAGTTCGTATGGGCACTGCTTTACCTGATGTGTATGGGGGGGTAAATAACCATATTACATTTGGTAATTTTGACCTTAGTTGTTATATCTATTATAGTTTGGGGGGGCAGATTTATAATGGTGATTATGCCACCAATATGCATGATGGTACATCACCGGCTTATAATTTGGCTAAAGATGCCTTAAATGCCTGGACACCTGATAACCGCTATACGGATGTGCCGCGCTATATTACGTCAAATGTGGATTATGGTAATCAGCTATCGTCACGCTTCTTGGAAGATGCCAGCTTTGTAAGGCTTAAAAATATTTCCCTGGGATATAATTTACCACAGCAAGTATGCAGTCGACTGCACCTCTCCGGTGTTAAAGCATTTGTGAGTGGAGAAAACTTGTTTACCCTAACCAACTATAAAGGATTTGATCCCGAACAAGCTTTATCCGGAAGTACTGGTAACAATATACCAGGTGTTAAAGTGTATACAGTAGGATTAAAAGTGGATTTTTAAATAAAGGAAGTTGCTAACAATGAAAAAGTTAATATATATACCCGCATGGTTACTGGTCGTTACATTGCTTACGGTAACTTCTTGTCAGGACGATTTTTTGTCACCAAAGCCCAATAACTCAATAGCAGATGATGAAGCTTTTAGCTCACTGAAGAATGCGCAAGCTGCACTGATAGGAGCCTATGACCAATTAAGCAGTTATACCGGGGAAGGTCTTTATATTCCCATAATGAGTGACTTATTTGGCGAAGACCTGATGTTACATCCGACTGAAAACTATGGCTGGTTTATTCCGGTTTATCAATACAATATTCTGTCGATTTCAAGCTATCCGGATGCCCCATGGTGGAGCTTGTATAAAGTGGTACACGATGCCAATATGATAGTGGCGTATGCCAGCGAAATTCCGGATGCAACAGATGAGAATAGAGCCTTACTGGTCGGACAAGCTAAGGTGATGCGGGCATACGCCTGGCTCTGCCTGGCACAAATGTATTCACCGGCCTATGCCGCTGATCCGGATGCAATGTCTATACTTCTGCGGACACAACCTGTATCACCAGAGGATCATGGTACGCCACGTTCCACACTCAGAGCCGTTTATGTACAAATTGTGTCTGATTTAACAAATGCCATTGGAACATTGGAATATAAAGATAATGTGAGTGACAAAGGCTTTTTTGATAAACGTGCGGCAGAAGCCATATTAGCCAGGGCTTATCTGAATATGGGCGAGTGGGAAAAAGCCCGTGATATGGCTAAAAATGCTCATAATGATCGCATATTGTATGCCCAGGATATCTTAAATGGTTATGTGCAGCCTGATACAGAAACCATTTTTGCGGTGGCTTATACATCTGAGGATAATAATGTATATTTCTCATTACCTTCTTTTTATTGGCCGACATGGGGATATAGCTCGATGCGTGCCACCAAGGAATTTGTTAATCTTTTTCATACCAGTGATTACCGTAGCTATTTGTTTACCAAAGATATTTACTGGACTGATCCGGCAATCACACTGGATTATTATGGAATCATTAAATTTCAGCATAACGGAATTATTGGAAATGCTCAAAAAATGAGTATTCGTGCGGCAGAGATGTATTTGATAGAGGCTGAATGTGAAGCGGAATTAGGTCATTATAAAGAAGCACAGGATGCACTACATGTGGTGCAAAGCCGATCTTATCCCAGTATTAGAAAAAGTACATCCACCGGTCAACAACTAATTGATGAAATATTGCTTGAGCGCCGCAAGGAGCTGTTTGGTGAAGGTTTTCGATGGAATGACATTAAACGCAGACAGTTACGCATGACGCGTGAGGCCGGGTCAGAACATTGGTCAAAGGTGGATATCGGACCTGAGGATTCAGATTATTACAAACTGACTTTCCCGATTCCACAGACTGAGATTGATTCCAATCCACTGCTTACAGAAGCAGATCAAAATGAAGGGTATTAATGATTATTGTGGAGAGATATTATCTGCATAAAAGTAAGGGCAATAACTATGAATAAAGCTAGCCTCTATATTATTGTAGTTCTGTTGATAAGTTTAGCAACAAGCTGCAGCAAAGACCATGATAGCATCATTCTCAAACCAGATGCCGGAAGCAATTTTCTGGATATTGAGAATGATGGCTATATGGTTCAACTGGATGCGACGGCTCCGGCAACAGATCAGGTTGGGACATGGCGTATTTATGTTGGACAGAATGGTCGTTTTGATGATGTGAATGATCCTAAAACCTTTTTTTATGGCGAACCAGGTGAAAAATATGTGCTTGGTTGGGAAGTCAGTGAAGGGGGAAAATATAAATCATCGTCTATTGATGTGTCGTTTAAACCGTTGAATCCGGTTATTCTTTCGATACCTCAGGATACAATTTATAATAATGTATCAATGTATCTTGAGGCAGAGCCGGCGAAATATGGAGCTGAAGGGAAATGGACTATTCAGGCCGGAAATGGTGGCCGCCTGGTTGCTGAAGATCAGGCTGAAGCCCAGTTTATTGGTGCGGAAAATGCACCATATGTAGTGCGATGGACGCTTTCGTATGGTTCCAAATCGGTGTCGAAAGAGATTACGTTTGTGACTGACGAATTCAATGCTCAGGCGGGCCATGACAATCTGGATATTAAAACGGCTAAAGAGGGCTATAAATTTTTTAGTCTTGAGGGCTTTTTACCTGCAGGAGCGTCCGGTCAGTGGGAAATCATTAAAGGACAATCGGGTAAGGTACATTCACCCGAGTTGGGTACTTCATTGTTTGAAGGGGTAGCAGATACTACTTATTCATTGGCCTGGACAATAAAACTTGACCAATACGAATCAACCGACACCGTAGAACTTCGTTTCCGTGGTAAATGGGGTATGTTTACAGATGAGCGCGATGGTCAGAGTTATCGTTTTGCTGAATTGAATGGGCTGGAATGGATGGCTGATAACTTTAATTATGTGGTTGCTCCCGGAGACAGCTCCTGGTATTATGGCCATGCTGCACGTAGCATTGTTGAAGATGGACACCCACTTGAAACAGAGGAGGAGCGCAACTATTACGGTCGTCTTTACGACTGGCATGCGGCATATAATAATGCCCCTCAAGGTTGGCGCTTACCTACCTGGTATGAATTTGATGAATTATTGAGTTCGCTGGGAGGAGGCTTGTATGCCAATGACAAAATTTTGGAAGGCGGCGATAGCGGACTGGACCTGATATTTGCCGGTTATTTGAATTTGTCTAGTTCTTCGGATCCGGCCTTTCGAAACGTATTTGGTGGGCAAGATGCATCCGGCCTTTATTGGCTTAACGAGATTAGCGAATACACCGGATATGCCAATGTGTTTGAAGTAACGGCTTCAGGCGAAGAACCTGGAGTAGGTCCATTGCCATCAGCATTTTTTAAGCTTTCAGTGCGCTATGTGCGTGATATTGAAGAATGATAAAATCAGACATTATGAAATTTTTTAAAATATTTGCTGCGCTTTTGCTTCTTTTGTTGTTTCAAACAGCACAAGGTCAAACTGTGAATGTGAGGTCCGAGGATTGTGTGAGTGGAAAAATTCGCATCAAATTAAAGCAGGAGCAACTACAAAATATTAACTCGCAACTAAAATCGCTCACTACCACCTCACAAACAAGTGTGATTGGTATTAAGAAGATTGATTTGGTGAGTGAAGAAGTGGGTATTCTCCGTATACGAAGGGTATTTCCATTTTCGATAAAGCATGAAAGTAAACAACGAAAGTATGGTTTACACCTATGGTATGAATTGGATTTTGATGAATCGATTGATCCATTAACCGTTGTAGATAAATATAAAGGGTTAACTGAATTGGAGATTGTAAAACCTGTTTATAAGAAGGTTCGAATTGATTCAGATAAAAAGGTGAACCCTTATACTGTAGAAGTACTAAGTAAAGGAAGTGCAACCCTTAAAAGTTCATCATCCACGCAGTACGAAGCTTTTTTTAACGACCCTTTGTTACCTGATCAGTGGCATTATGAAAACGATGGTCGTGTGGGAACTGATTCATTGGATACCGATTTGTTTGCAGCCTGGGCACAAACAACTGGTAGTACTGATATTATCGTGGCCATTGTGGACCAGGGTGTGGATGTGTATCACGAAGACCTTGCAGCCAACATCTGGCATAATGAGGCTGAAATTAATGGTGTAGAAGGTGTTGATGATGACGGTAACGGTTACATCGACGACTATTATGGTTATAACTTTACCGCTTCAGAAGTGACTGTCCCGGATGGTTCAATTCGGCCGGGCGATCATGGTACCCACGTAGCGGGTACCGTAGGAGCTGTGTCAAACAATGGTATTGGTGTAGCCGGTGTAGCTGGAGGAGATGGGTCTGGTAATGGCGTGAAAATGATGTCATGCCAGGTGTTTGACGACCGTGTGATTGGTGGTATTAACTTTGCCGGTGCCATAGTCTATGGTGCTAATAACGGCGCTGTTATTTCACAAAATTCATGGGGTTATAATTTACCTGGTTATTACGAGCCGGAAGTATATGCAGCAGTTCAATACTTTGTTGAATATGCAGGTACGGATGGGAATGGCAACCAGGTAGGACCGATGAAGGGTGGTATTTTGTTTTTTGCCGCTGGTAATACCGGAGATGATATCCTGCGTTATCCTGGTGCTTTTGAAGAAGTAATAGGTGTTACTTCCATTAGTGCCGATGGCTTTCCAGCGCCGTATAGTTCTCATGGCGATTGGGCTGATATTGGCGCACTGGGAGGTGATCAAACCAACTTTGCTACTGAAGGTGGAGTGCTAAGTACCATCACTGATAATAATTACGGATATATGGAAGGAACCTCTATGGCTTGTCCGCATGTGTCTGGCGTAGCTGCATTGGTCATTTCAAAATTTGGGGGTGAAGGATTTACGGCTGAAGATCTGAAAAAGAAGATACTAAATTCAACCGATCGATTTATATTTCAACACAATAGTAAATACGGAACTGGTTTGCTAAATGCTACCAGTGCCTTAATTGACGATAACCGCGAACCGCCTCTTCCAATTACTGACCTACGAGCCGGAAGTATTTTTCACGATGAAGTACGTCTGGAATGGACGGTACCAGTGGATAATGAAAGTGGTGAACCCCGTTATTATTATCTGGCCATAGGAACCAGTGAAATTACATCTGCAAATTTTGAGAACCAAGGCTTATTTTTGTTGCAAAATGAATTAAAAGCAGGGGAGACCTTAAAAATTAATGTGGGAGGGTTTCAAAAACTGACGAATTACTGGTTTGCGCTCAAATCTGCCGATCAGTTTGATAACTTGTCTGAGATTTCCAATGTTTTACCTGTTACTACCAGTAATCTGCCCCATTTTATGGAGTCGACACGCTCAATAAGCGTGGATGTGGATGTAACACAGGAAGCCATACAGCGAGTGCCTATTCAATTGTCAAACATTGGGGATGGTATTGTTTACTACAATAGTATTGTTTACAACGAAGAATACTTTTGGGAACAAGATGAAGTGCAACAGGCATTAGTTCAAAGTCTGAACGCAAAAGCAGAAGAGGCAGAGGTTAACTCCGCTCTATTTGAAACCACTCGTTCGTTTACCAAGGCCATACCTGGCTTGAAATCCTCATCGGCTGTACCGGAAGGCTTAAAGCACTGGGAAAATGACCGGACAGAATTCGTGGCCGGTATTGGCTATCATGATTATAACTATGGAGCTGATTTTCTAATGGGCTCAGGCAATACCAATGCCGGGTTAATATTTGCCACCCGCTTTGATATTCCTTACGATTACTCGTTTAATCTTACACATATTCAAGCTGTTTTATTGCCCGAAATTAATGATAAGCCCATTGTGGTTGAAATCAAAAAAGGCTCGAAATGGGTACACGAAGCAGAAACCGTTTATCTTCAGGATTATTATCCTGATACCACGAATGTATTTGGGTATTATACCATTCCTTTATACAGGCCTCAGCGATTTACCGATAATGAGATTTTCTGGGTGGTACTTCATTTCCCGAAAGAAATGGAATATCCTTTGGGCGTTCAGCTATCTGATTACAGAGAAGGTTACTTTATCATGTCGCGTGATAATGGAAACCGGTATGAAGAAGCGTATAACTATCTATATAGATCTGTTGCCCCTATGCTATCGGCATTGAGCTCGGGTAATGATGGAGCCTATGTATTTCTCGACCCGGTAGAAGGTGAAATAGCCAAGGATCAAACGGTAACAGCAGAAGTGATTGTGGATGCTACCAACCTTAGTGAAGGAAAACACCTTGCTTCGTTAGGTATCACTACCAATGATATCCACAAACCTACCGTGAATATTGAAGTAAAAGTGAATGTAACCGGCCAAAAGCCGGAAGTAGATACGGATAAGGTGTATCAATTCAAGTCGTATGTATTGGAAGATAATGAACTTAACTTCGAGCTGAAAAACACCGGACTAAAGGATTTTATTGTATACGATGTAACATCTGTTTCACCCGGTTTTAGTAAAAACTTTACCGATTCAGTGGTGATCAGCCCCGAATTTACAAGGTTTGTGCCATTTGCATATACACCACCTGTTGCCGGGTTGATTGAAACACAAGTGACTTTGGTTACCAATGTTGGTAATGTGCCATTATCGTGTACATTCGAAAATGTGGAGGCTCCGGTTTTAAACTTCACAGGTAACAATGTGGTTAATGTGGCCTATGGAGACCAGGCAAGTTTGCTTATTCAGTTGAGCAATACTGGTTCAAGCACGGTTTTGGAATACGATTTGAACCATTATTCACCGCTCAATATCAGTAAAGGAAAGATGCCTGAAAAATTGAGCTATCAGGTATTGCACTCCGGTGACGTAAACGGTCCTGTGAATGGTGCCTGGGATGATATTGAAGAATTTTCGAAGCCCTTGGATTACGAAACCATAACAGGCCATCGTTTTGAACTGAACATGGGATTCCCCTTTTATTCCGAAATCATGACCAATGCCTGGATGAACCAACGTGGGCAAGTGTTTTTTTATAGTGATGGTTTGCTAAGCAATGATCCTGACTCTGAATTTTATGGTGCTGCCAAAGGCTTGTTTGTGCCCGTTGTGATTAAGGACCACTATTTGCGCATCACTAAGGTGTACAATTACTCTTTTGGCGATCGCAGCATCTTTACCGTGTATGCCTCCATCTTTTCGCGCAACAGCACCAATAAACCGGTGGGTGAAATCACTTACCAGATTGCCTTATTGCGCGATGGTAGCATTGAGTACCGTTATCAAAACGTAAGCGATTTGACAACAGATATGGAGTATACAGTAGCTGTTCAGGGACTGACTACGGAGGATTTGATTGTTATTAAGGCATACGACGATATCGATAATTTACTTTATAACGATCAGGTGATCCGGATTCAACCGCTTACTGATTTAAGTATGATTGTGGAGGCTGCACCACTTAAAGGTATTATCAATGCAGGTGAAACTAAAGATGTAACGCTAACCATTGATCCGGCGGCGTATAATCGCATGCAGGACACCTATCAAAACAACGTGCTGGTGAAGACCAACACAGCTGCCAAGGAAGAGTTGTATCCGATTACCATCAACGTAACCGGTACTGCTGCCTTTGAGGTGGTTGATAGCGTGGATTTTGGCATGTCGCGTATAGGTTTTGATGCACAAGCTTTCCTGTCGGTATACAATACCGGTTCGGCAGCGGGTGAACTTACCTCTGTCGTGTTTGACAATGCGCAGTTTACCGTGGCGGATGCTTTGCCTTTAACCATCAATTCAAGTTCGCAGTGGCCACTTAAAGTTGTGTATACGCCTACTGTAGCCGAAGCGGTTGAAGCTAAAGCTAAACTTACATTTGCGGATGGAACTACATTTGATGTGCTATTAATGGCAAATGGTGAAATCGATCCTGGCTTTGATACCGACTTACCTGCCTCTATCACACAAAATATTGATGGTGGGCAAATTGTCAAAGTTCCATTTACTATTAGTAATCATGATAAGGGAGTGCCGCTTCAAGTGGCTGTTAAGAGCAATTGGTTGGCATTTGCTGAAACAGCGGAACTCAAAAGGGGTGAAGGGTTTGCTAATATCGAGCAATTTAGTGATTATGGGTATTGGTGGGCCGTTAGTAATGACCAGTTACCTATGCATCGCTGGGAAGATATTGGTGACGATGCTGTGGTTTTGCAAATTGAGCAAAATAAACAGCAAGAGGTAGAATTACCATTTGACTTCCCGTTCTACGGAGAAACATTTAATCGCATCTGGGTTTCAAAAAACGGTTACATTACAGTTGTGGAACCAGAGAATGATTACTTCGATTTAGAATTTGTGAAAGGGGATGGACTCAGTGGTATGATTATGCCGTTTGGTAGCACTATGGTAACCAACGAAGAGAATGGAGGCGTGAAAATGGTTGTGGATCAGAATCGTTTGGTTTTACAATGGGATGGTTTTCTGCCTGAGAACGATCCGGGTATCGCGACCTTTCAGTTAGAATTGTTGGCCGATGGTACTATCTACTTCCATTACAAAGATGTGTCTACGTGGGGGTTTACAGTTAACTATGGCTTGGAAAGTCCTGATGAAAGTGAAGTGCTGGAACATTATAAGACATGGATAGTGGATTGGGCCCATTTTACCAATAATAGTTCAATCATGATACTGCCACCACATAAACAAGCTGTGGCCAGTGGACAAAAAGCGGATTACGATTTGGTACTATCTGCGCGTGATGTGTATAAATCAGGTGTGTATCGCGATACGCTGGAAGTGCATACCAATAGCATGACACAAGCGGTGCTAAAAGTCCCCGTTGAACTCAATGTGACCGGAACGGCCAGTTTAAAAACAGATGAAACCATCGATTGGGGAGAGGTGGTTTATACAGAAGGCCTGGTATTGCGTTATCCTGTTACTTTAGTTAATACGGGTTATGAAACCCTTTCATTAACACAAGTAATCGGAACACAATTACCTGCTATCACGCTATATGATGTCGACGGCAATAAACTTGTGAAAAACAGTTCGGGCGTGTTGCTTAACCCGATCAACGTGGAGCCATGGAACGAAACAGTAATCACTGTAGAAATGCCTGTGGCTTCGCAAACAGATATAAGCGGAAATCTGAAATGGGTGGGCTCATTCGGCGAGCAAACGGTGCCTGTGACAGCCAATCTGGTAGATTCCCCTGTGTTTAGTTGGACGGCTTCAGATCAGAGTTATGACCTGATAAATACCGAAGTAGAAACTTACACCTTTAGTTTAAATAATCAGGGGGCCACAAGTTTAAAATATAGTCTGGCTCCGGCCGTGGTACCTGCTGGTGGAGGTGGTGAGTGGCCCGTAATCATTGAAGGGGAGAGTAATTTTACCTTTAATGCGCCACTAACGGTTGATGAGTTGAGCTGGGATTCAAAAGAAAAAGCAGATGGTTACTTTACTTCTTTTTCGGGTATAAATAAGATTGGGTTTGCTAATAAGTTTGTGGCTCCGGCAGGAGGTTTCTTTGTAACCCATGTTAAGACAATAACCAATTTAAACAGTATTGGCGAATTTTTCCAGGTTTTCATTACTGTTGGTGGTGATGATCCACAAGATGGCGAACTAATATATGAGGAAACCTTTGTGGTTGATCAGACCGTAAATGAAGAATGGATATATCTTCAATTAAATGAGCCTGTTATCATACCCGAAGGTGCTACTTTCTACCTCACTGTGACACATCCACCAACAAGGTATGGGATGGGGTATGAAAACAAAACCGATGAGTCTATCTTGAATAGCTATACCGGTACTTATCAGCAGGATGGGCAATATTACTGGAACCGTAATGATGTTTACGACTACACAAATTATGTCTGGAAGATTCGGCCGTTAACAGCTGCAGGAGAAGATACCTGGGTAGAACTGGATACCTATAAAGGCGAAATTGCCGGCGGAGAATCCATTGATGTGACGGCCACCATTCATGCAGCTAAAGCTGGAAAAGGTTCGCACAATGCCTTGATGGTGGCATCTACCAATGATGTGAATAATTTAAAGCGTACATTTAATATCGCATTAAATGTGAATGGTGCTCCTGAGTTTAGGCATAGGCCTAATAGCTATAAGGACACTTTGCAAGTGTTGGAAACCGAAGAGTTGTTGTTGAATTATCTGTTTGTAGACCCTGAAAACGAAGTGATGACTTTCAGTTTAGAAACGAAGATTGAGGGGCCACAACTGAAGGTTAGTCAAACAGGTGAAACAACTGCGCAAATCAAAATCAAAACTGATTATGATAGTGAAGGGGTGTATACTTATCCTGTGCAGGTTACAGATGCTTCGGGTAGTTTGTCGTTGGATACGGTGGTGATTAAAGTGTTGGATAAAAATCGCGCACCTATGTTGAATAGCGAGTTTGCACTGATAACCCTTAATATTGCCGACCCACGCGCCTTTACCATTGATCCGAGTGATTTATTCACAGATCCGGATGGCGATCCGCTACAAATAATGGCTGGTAATTACACGCCTGATATCCTTGACATGTCCTTGGGTTCGGCTTATATCAACCTTAACCCTTTAATGGTTGGTACGGGTATGGTTGTATTTGCCGCCGATGATGGAAAAGAAGATGGTTTTGTTATTTATGGCGTTTATGTTCAGGTGATTGATGATGTGGATGCTGTGAATGCTTCACCGGATGGTCACGGAACGCTTCAACCTGATGTATTGAGAGATGAACAATCCCTAATGGTGTATCCAAATCCACTTGATAATGGAGTGGGTGAGCTGATATATAAAGTTGAAGAAGGCAATGATGTTCGCTTTGAGATGTACGATGCTTATGGCCGACAATTATTTGTAATAGAAGAAGAGCATAATGCCAAGGGAGAGTACCGTCAGGCTATTAACCTCAGTCGATATGGGACAGGTATTTATATCTGCCGCTATATTCGAGATGGTTTATTCCGGGAAGCCGTTAAAATAATGGTAAAGTAATTATTAATTTGTTGAGCAATATAGAAATTGGAAGAGAAGGGTATTTACCCACTCTTCTCTCCATTTTAGTTGTAAATAGTAGAACACATGAATAGCAATGAGTAACTCGGAATTTGGCTATTTAGCTGGATTAGCGTATGATTGCCCCAAAGGGAACGAAAGGTCTGAAAACTGTCCATTAATACATCTGGAGCATTTGAATTTTTCAGAAAAGGTAAAGTGGATAAAAGATGTTAATGATGATCATGTTAAAAACATATTAAATAAACACTATGAATGTTCATTTAATAGTTATTGCATAGGGTTGAAAATAATTTAACAGTATTAGAATGAATCAAAATTATCAAAGACGTGTATTACTAGTGTTTCTATTAGTCTTGCTAATTGCTCTAAGACTTCTCTTTGAAGCACTATTTACTTATGTTGAGTTAATTTTGGTTTGGGGTATATTGGGTGGCGTGTCAACAATATTATTTAACCCTTATGTAAATCCAAATGGTCTGGTTTATAAATTTATGTTTATCTTAAAAGGAGTCGGTTTGGGATTGCTATTGGCAGTCGGGATGTTTGCAGGACGATATTTGGATAGCCAGCTATTTAATGCCAAAGACTTACTAAAAAGTCTGATTGTGACAATTCCTAACGCAATTATTATTACAGGAGGCATTTTATATGTTTCAAAGAGACAATTAATAAAGAAAGTCAAATTAGTATCACCTGATCAGCTTTTACTTATAGATTCCACACGCATTGTTACGCCTGATGTGACGGGTCAAGCGGGTGTTTGGGTATTAAAACAACAGGATTTGGTTGGGTATACAAATTCGGTAGACGATAAACTGACTTATAATTTGAAAAATGTTCAAGTCAAGATGGCCTTTTCGGGAAGACTTAAAATTCCCAAAGGTATTTTGATTAATGATAAGTTATTAATCACCTTTCCTAAATACTGGATGAAGCAAATCAACATTGTGCAAGAACGGTTAAAAGGAAGTAGGATTTACGATGATCCGCAAAAAGCATAGACTATAGGGTGAAGGAAGCAGGGGACAACGGTCTCAGGCTTCTTTTGTTAAGGTCTGCAATAATAAAAGGTTAATGAAATTGTAAATTTTGGCGTATACAAACATGAACTTAAATATACGATAGGTTGAAATTTGCTGTATGTAATAATATGGTAACTGAAATGAGTCATAAGTTGAGTTTTTCTCGAAAGTTAAAGAAATGAAGGTTTTGATATTATGAAACACATCGCTAACAATAGATTAGATCCTGAAGAAGAAAATGTATCTATTCAAACCAAGGCACAATTGGTAAACAGTGAAATAGTAAAAAAAGGAGTGCTTATTCTAACAAAGAAGAAATTGGTTTTTAATGATAGAGATAACTCTTTTTTTCAGGAGTTCGAGTTGTCACGAGTAAAGAACATACAATTTTCTAAAAAATGGGGATTGTTTAAAAATGGTATTCAAATGATTTATGATAATGGCAAATACACTCTTAAAGTGGATTTTCCTACAGATTGGCTGCGTATGATTAAGTGTCAGATTGCAAATGATATATAAGTATTCAGAGTGATAGCCTTATATCATTTAACTAAAATGAACAAATCTACACTACTTCTCTTATTGCTGTTTTTAAAATTTTAAAAAGAGTATTATGAGTTACGCAGTTATGGTTGGTTCTTATGTGTTTATAGGAACAAATGGCATTTTAAATGTTGAAATAAGTGGAAAGAGCAAAAAAAATTTCTGTATTCGCGAAATACACAGAGTTAGGTATGAAGGTGCATACCTCGCAGTAGGCAGCGACATTAAGGATGCCGATAATTAAAGAGAAGTAAAAATTTAGGAAAATATACCAGTAGCGGCTCATGATAATATAATTAATACTCCTTCTCAGTAACAATACAAAGAGAAGATGGAAGTGTAATTATTAAAATTGAGCAACTTTCAATGAGCGATTCTACTTTTCCACAAGTTGGACCAATACCATTACAATTGAAAGCAGATCCCGTCGATGTTATCGTAAGAATTACAGGAGACTTTTATGCAGGAAGCCATCAGGTACATGCACATAATTCACTATTTAAAGTTGGGGGCATTCAATTAAGCAATAATCTAATGGTAGGAAAAGCTGGTTTGAAGTTAACGTAAATGGGATTTGCTATGTAAATATTCAATCAATTTCGGACCAAGTATAAAAGTTGGGTCTAAATATCACATTTTATTTTCATGCAAATATTTTTGTTAATCTAAACAGGAAAAACTTGACATCAGAAACACCTCTGAATTGTCTTCTGAATTCCTTAATTTTCGCATTAAAAGATTCTGCCGCAGCATTTGTACTTCTGCTATTGAAGAAATTGATAATGTTTTGATAGTGGGCTTCAACCGTTCTTCTGAGCACTTGAAAAGAAGGTATGTCAGAAATTTCAATCTGGTTAAACCATCTGGCCAGATGTGTCATGGCAACAGGCGCGGTCATATCGCGGCTATAAATAAGGTATAGCTGATGCGATAGGTCGTAGGCCTGTTCTATATCGGGGTAATTACTAAATAGTATATTGGCTCTTTTCTCCTGCGATTCTGTCCATTTATGCATGGGCTTAAACAAGAGGTGCCGGCTTCTGATCAGTAATTGTTTCATAGTATCACCATTCTCGAAAGTAAAAGGCTTGTACTCTTTTCCATCTTTCTTAGCCTGTTTGTGTTGTTTGTTGTCCAGGTCAATGGCATCCCATCTGTGTTTAATGCGTAACTCTTGTACGGCATCGCAAGCCAGTTTTTGAACATGAAAACGATCGATAACACGGGTGGCTTTTGGAAAACATTTTTGGACAATCAGGTTCATGCTGCCAGCCATATCCAACGTTACTTCCTTGACCATACGACGTTGGCTCCCACTGAAGTTCTCTTTTATGATTTTAATAATCTCCCCGGCCTGTGTCCCTTTAAAAATGCCCACTATCGATCTTTTTTTGCCCTTCTTCGCTTTGTTGGTCAGGATGGTGTATAGTTCCCCGTTAGATAAGGCTGTTTCATCAATGGACAAATTATAACCAATGTTTTTGGGATATACCATAGGTAATCTTCGGCATGTTCCTTCTGGTTCCAGTCTCTATAATTGCTTAGTTTGTTTTTGTATTGACGCTGAAAGTTGCGCCCATTGACACCCAAATAAACTTCCAGACTTTGGCAACTTATGGCATTAGAATCGACTAATTTCTTTTAAAAAAGCAGCGTACTCCTCGCTCATACGAGTACCCTGTTCGATCACATTCCAATCCCGACTCACCTTTGTTTTTTTGCCATCAATGATTGCTTCCCAGCGCCGTCGTCTCACCTTCAATCTCACTAGCATATTCCGGATGGGATAATCTTCGATGTACCGGGCTTCCATAAAACCACAGGACTTATAGGCGTAGCCTTTGTATTCCGAGGGAATTATATTTTTTTCATCTAATGATAACTCCAGCTGTTTGTCGTAAATATCCTTTCCGCTGGAGCTGGTATGGTAGGATACAATGGTAAAATAATCCAATAGGCCTTCCGGGAGAAATAGAGCAAGTAGCTCTTGAGATAATCCTTCTTTCACTTTATTCGCTGATTCTATTTAACAGCAAAATAATCCTTTTTTTTCATGAGACCCAAATATTATGCGTAATCCTCAATTTCAATGATTATTTGATACCAATATTGATGTAATCTAAATACAAAAGCCTGTAAGTTATAAACTCACAGGCTTTTAATGTGATCCCGAAGGGACTCGTATCTAAATTGTAAATCATCTAAGGTATAGTAGTTTATGATTTCAAAAAATCAGGTGTTCACCGTATTGTACACCACTTTTTTGATCATGAATAGTGTGATTTGATGTCCATTGACAAGTACAAAGATACGACATGGTGCCTATTGATGTCCATCAAATGAGTGTAAAAAGCAGCATATTTTATGGAGAACTAACGGTATGAGAGGGTTTATTCTCCTTTTTTGCATGAATTATGCACTGTGTTAGTTGGGTTTGATATGAAAAACGGGATTCAAGCAATAGTGAAGTGCATCAAAACTGTTCATATTTAATGGATACGAGGTATAACGGTTCGACCGGTGAGAAAAATTGATTATTGGCATTAATCCGTGAGGTATTGGTTGATCAGTTCTGAGTTGATGCCGGTGTAGTTAGCAAACTCTTCCGTGGTAATGAACTGGTGCTCTTCCTTACCCAACTGTTCACGGATCTTTTTCAATAAACGTCGGCCTGATTTCTCACTCTTCCCGGTGATGCGTTGCACATCTTTGGGATAGATGCAAATTCGGTTCAATTTGACAGTCATGATACTGTATCTATACTCTTGCCCTACTTGAAGGGCACTGCTAAGGTACTAAATCGGTACTGCATTTTAGACCTAAAAAGCCAAAAGAAGCCCTTCATGGACAGAATGGCCCACCGGATTTGCATTGTATGTGTCAGGCGTCTAATTTTCTGTTGTTAACTAAAATTAGTGTGTTATGGCAAGGCAAAAAGGTATTATTAAGCTGGAAGGACGGATTGGTGATTTGTCTTTCTACAAAAATGGTGGTGAATACATGGCCCGCTCAAAGGGTGGTGTGGATGGTGACCGCATTAAGAAGGATCCGGCCTTTGTACGTACCCGTGAGAATGGGGCAGAGTTTGGCAGTGCCGGGAAAGCGGGCAAGGTGTTGCGCAATGCGCTGAAGGTGCCCATTTCCAAATCGGCGGATAAGCAGGTGGCCGGTCGTTTGGGGGCCGAGCTGCTGAAGGTGATCCAGGCGGATACGACCAACTTGCGTGGGGAACGGACGGTGACAGCTGGAGATCTGAGCCTGTTACAGGGCTTTGAATTCAATAAGGCGGTTGGCCTGGAGTCGGTGGTGACGATGCCCTATACGGTGGTATTTACCCGTAGCAGTGGGGATGCGGTGGTAAACATTCCGGCTTTTGTGCCCAAAAATGAGATTGCCCAGGTGGAGGGTGCCACTCATTTTCGCCTGGTGGCCGGTTTGGCAGCTATTGATTTTGCGAATCAGAGTTACGAGGTGGATGTGGCAGAGAGTGCCGATTTGGTGTATGATGCCAATACGCAGCCATCTGCTCCTATTTTGCTGACTATTTCAGCGGACAGTCCGCACCCGGTCTTCATGCTGTTTGGGGTGGAGTACTACCAGTCGGTGAACGGGCAGATGTACCCCTTGAATAATAAGGCGTCGAACCCCTTGGCATTGGTGTTGGTGGATGTGGTCTAATGGAATCTTAGATTTTAGACGCTAGATTTAAGTATCAAGATTCAAGACCTAAGTATCAAGATGTTTTCGATACTTGGTCAGTAATGGTAGATTCTTTAATATTCAGGAGTGATGACGGAACAACATGTGAGTAGTGGTGGCAAGGCAGGTTTCTTAGGTGGCATTGTGGTGAGTGTGTTTATGAGTATCTCGTTTACGGATGTGGTGGAAACCATCTTTTATGCGGTGTTGGGGACGGTTGTCAGTTTTCTGGTTTCGCTGCTTATGAAGAAGTTGCTTGGACGGTTTGTTAACCGGACTAAAGATTAGGTGTTTTTTTTCTGGTTTGTGGTTTGTGATGTGGAGCCTCCGGTGTTTGCCGGGGGCTTTTTTTGTATAGTCTGTAGTCCGGGGATGCGCATTATTTTACTCAGAATGGAGATCTTTGAGTAAGGTAGTGCGCATTTTGTATGGTTTTCAGTTTAATAGGGATTGTCTTTTTAAACGGCGTAAACATCCACCTCATCGGGAACGGTAAACGAAGTCAAGGCTTTCGGTCGTTTTATTTTGATTCGAAGAATAGACACCTTATCAAAAAAAATCGGCTGAAACCCGGAGGGCGCGGCCTTTACTCTTTGCCGTGACGGTGTAAATTTTGGAGGCCGGTTATAAATAATAAGTGTTCAGTGCATGGGAGATCGTGGCTGGTCATGGCTGGTTGGCTGGTTGTTGGGTGCCTGGAAATAGGTTGAAATACAATGGAGTTATGTGATGATTATGTGTATTTGCATATAATCCAAGTTGTTGTCGATTTATATGCTTTTACATGTATTGAGGAGTTGGCATGGAAGGAATGATATTGGCTGTTTGAATTACAAGGGTGCGGCGGACTGTTTGATGTAATGATAAATGGATAATCGTCAAGGATTAATTTGTTGTGGATTGCCCGGCGGCACGCTTGTTTTTTTTTGGAGATGTTGTTGGTAAAATACCCTTCAGTCTGATAAATCAGACAGCTCCCCTTAAAAAAAAGGGAGCAAATGGCTTTAATGGACTTTACCGGAATGGTAAATGGGCCAAAGTAGACAGGCATTGAAATGGAGGGAAAGTGCATTTGTGCCTGGCTTTGGTAATTATTAGTGGATAATGTTTAAGAATTAATGTGAGGAATGGCTGACAAAAGTAGAGTTACTTGGGCTATTTGAGATTGGCTGTTTGAATTACAAGGGTGCGGCGGACTGTTTGATATAATGATAAATGGATAATCGTCAAGGATTAATTTGTTGGGTAATGCCCGGCGACACGCTTGTTTTTATAGGGATGGTCAGTTTGAAGAAGATGGAAAGGCTTGAATGGACTTTACCGGAATGGTAAATGGGCCAAAGTAGACAGGCATTGAAATGGAGGGAAAGTTTCATTTGTGCCTGGCATGGGTAATTATGAATGGTCAATGTTTAGGGATTAATGTGTGGACTGATCAATTTAAATAGACGGAAGGGACTGGCTGCAAGAGCGTGTAGCGTAGCGAAACGGGTTGCGGACAGGGCCTGGAGAGGCGCGAGCCGACTGCGAGTGGAGCAAGGGTGGCAGGCCGGGAAGGGTGAGGTACGAACCGTGGGGGCTGGCATATGTAGTGGCATGTGGCTGGCGGGATTTTTGCTTTTTCTGCAAAAAGCCTGACAGGCACAGGCCAACTACACGAGGCTACCGCTGAAAAAAGCCAGAGCGCAGCGGAGGCCAATCAAACAACATCAGCTGAAGCCCGCAGCGACCAGCAGGCGAGCCAAACACGGGCAGCGGTTGTGCTTTTTAGTGGCTGCAGAGAGGAACGAACGGAAGCGGCTAAAAACACAAGGGAGCTGCCATGACGAAGAGGAGGGAGCGCAAGAGGTGTGCCAGGCTGGCGATTGGAAGATAATGAGTAACAAGATGTGAGGATACCAGACTTAAGGGTATTGATTTGAAAATTTGGATATTGAGACTATGATTATTCATCGGATGACACTTTCACTATTTTGTTAGTCATCTGATGAAATGAGGGATGAGCCACCTTTGGCTTTGCAGCGTTTATTTTACCTTAAGAACCCACCTGAAATAAAGGCTGCAAAGGCCTGGCACAGCTGTTGCCGACTGACGTGTGAGGAATACCGATTGATAATGATATTTATCATATGCTTTGGCGATGGGCTTAAAGAAGGCACAATACAAAGGGTTGTTATTGGATCAGTAATAAATACTTTAAATCCATTGGCTCCCGGAACTGGGTATTTGCAGCTCCTTAGAAGGGGGCGCTTGTTGAGCTCTTCAAAATGGAAAGAATCCCTATCAATAGGTACATCATGCTTAATTATGGAGTCAATTCATATGATAAAGACTGGTATGCCTGCTTTGATGTTCGTAGTAAATCTAGCCGGGTGAGAACATAGCTTCTTGCCTTAAAAGTGCTTGAGCCGTATGCGAGGAAACCAGCATGTACGGTTCTTAAGGGACGAAGACGGAGTGATTCGTCTTTGTTACCCGACTCTCATTTTATTGAGAATTTTACTAATCCCTGTAATCGGATACAATCGATGCTCACAATGATTTTCAAGTCTTTTTACTCAACATATCGATCCATTCACTCAATTCTAGGAGTTATTTACAAATTAGAGTTTCATCTTTTTAAAGGAGTGCTTAAATTGATAATTAAGAAAAACAAAAAGGGAAAATTTGTTGATCGAGTGTTTTAGGAAGTAGCTGAAGGTTTGTTGATGAGATCTCTTCACAATTAGTCTATTTACTAAATTTTAAATGTAAAGAAATGGATAATCAGAATCTTTTCAGTCAATCGTACAATCAGATTTTGGCTAGTGTTGCCGGAACTGGAAACAAAAATTTTCAAATGTTGGGAAATCCAATTGATTTTTCCTGGCCTGTTGCTCCAATTGGTCAGATTAGTCCAATTGCCTATCAACTGATGAGTGCTATGCCCGAATTCTCATTAGTAGGATGTTATACTGCAGGTGATGCTCGTGTTTTTGATTCTTATTGTCGAGTAATGTCCCACATTACTTATAAAGTGAGTCCTGAAAAGGAAAATGACTTGCAGAATTTGAAAGATCAGTATACGAAAGCTAACAATGACCTTCAAACAGCAACCACTAATGCAAATACTGCCTACCAGACAGCTAAGCAAAATGGAGGTGAAATATTTACTGCAATGTATCCCGATATTGTAGCATGGCTGAAAGGTCCAGGTTCAACTTATCAAAATGAGATTGAAACCCAAACTAAACTTGTTAAGCAATATCAAAACCAATATGCAGCGTTAGCCGCAGATATTTGCATCGATCAAAAACTAAAAGAGGATTTTGATATTATTAAAACCCCAACCACGCCGGTCTCCGGTGAATCTCCAAGAGGATGGACTAAAGTGGCTAACTCAGATGGTATCTTGGAATGGCAACCAGTATTTAATATTGGAACGACTGGACAGGATTGGCGAGCCAAATTATCTTCGGGATCAATAGGCGCTTTTAAAGTTCAGTTAAATGCCTCCAAAAGTGATTCAAATTTTGACCAAAACTGGGCAGGTGGATCAGCTGGATATGATGCTTTCTTCTGGGGAGTACAAGGATCTGGTGGCTGGAAAAGGACGAATATTACAGAATCTGATCAAAGTGTTACTGCTGAAATTGAAGTTAAATCAAGTACTTGGGTACCTGTTACTCCAGGTAGCTGGTATGATGGTGGATTAATGACCGATCTAGCTAATAACAAGGGGGGTTATGGTGCCAAGTTAACTCAGCCTTGGGTTGCTAATGGTGGTGCAGGAAGTCAATCTATTTTCGGTCCTTATGGTATTCTTAAAACAAGAATCACAGGATTTGTTGTGGCCTATCAACCAAGTTATAAAATTGATATGCAGTCTTCGACTTACTCTAAGTTTGAAGAAGAAATTCAAGGCGGCGGCGGATTGCGAATAGGGCCTTTCACTTTCGGGGCTCATGCCGGAAGCCATAAAATTGAGGTTCATCAAACAGGGAATCGTACTCAACTGAGTGGAGGTTCTACATCACAGGATCCTATAATTATTGGTATGACCGTTGCATTTCCTGGGGTAGCTGAAGAGTATAAGCAAGGACAAAAGGAAGAAGCGAAATCGTATGTTTAGTTTCATTTAAGTTTTCTGTGCAAATAAATTTAGGTATCCTCCTCATTGCTGAGGAGGATACCTTGTATTAAGGAAGATTTCATTTTGTGTTCTAGCTTGCCAGTTATAATGTATTTTTTATAGGCTTTGATTGATGTCTCTTATTTGAAAAAAAATATTATGCCTAGGTTTTCTTTATCTATAGAGGAAGATGTACAGACTGTAAGTAAACTAAAAGGTGCTCCTCTGAAGCAGGTAAGTTCATCGCTTTTGAATCAAATAGACCAATACATTATTCAAACGCCTGCTTTTTTTATTCCCTGGAAATGGCCTATTCCGAGCTTAGGTACCACTAATTCAGATCAATGGAATTTTTGTGATTACATTCCAATGAGTTTAAAAGAAGGCCCTATGGAAACTAGTAGTGATAGTTTTAGTGAGAACTTCTCTACTTTTATTCAGACACTGGATGAATCCAGATTTATTCCTAAAAACACCTTGCAGAATGTTTTGAGAATTAATGTTCCGCCTAATGGGACACCTAAGGAAGGCTGGACAAAAGTTAATTTTGTAAGTTCAGTAAATAGTTACCGCAGGGATTACACGATTAGCATGTATCCCTATGAATGGATGAATACTATTCAGGCAGCGAGCGATCTTTCGCCACTCAGTTTTACCATTGAGGATGCACCAGTGTTGATTCAAACGAATGAATCAAGCACTGGAAAAGAGGCGGGTAATCAATGTAAAATTACAGCTGAAAAATGGGGAATTATAAATATTTATCCTTCTGATTGGTTTAATAGTTCTATACAAGCATTGGTCAAACGGAAAAATGGTCCGTATCAGTCTGGATTTACGAATACTGATTTCTTTGATGACAATGGATTGATCAGAGGTCGGATAGCTGCTTTTATTGTTGCATTAGACCCGGTTTTAGAGATGCCTTTAAAGGAGGATAGTAACCGTTTAATTAAGTCATTAGTTGGAGTTGAAATTATTGGGATAAGTTGTTTGGGTTTGAAGTTTGGAAAAGAACCCGATCAATCTATTTTGTCGGATATTAATAAGATGATCAATCAAGAAGGTCGTGAATGTATTAAAACGAGTCCTGTAACAAGTTCGAGTGATCCATATATTATTGCTGTTTGTGTGGAGCGGTTTTAAGGAATCATGAACCGGTTGGCCGCATCTATCTAATCTATAATTGAAGGCTCTATTGTTTAAGACCTATGTTTTGAAAAAGCTTACTTACATTGTATAAGCTGAGTGTCCATTATTTTCTCTTTCCTCATTGTCAACAAATCTACAGGTCATCTAATTAACTCATAAGTCTTAGAATTTTTCACCTTAAAAGTAAATTTCTTTGGTATCGAACTCATTTTTTCGTAATTTACTATTATCTATTAATTTATTTTGTTAAATATATTCCGATTAAATTTATGGTTGCTGCGACTTTGAATGCATAATCATATGGCTGAAAGTTTAGGTTCACTGCACAAAGATTATCTAAAACAAAGAGGCGCTAATAGGAACCATATATGAGCCACTCATAATTACTTGAAATGGCTTTTAGAAATAATAAAAGTCAAAAAAATGAGAATTAATGAAGCGAATGATTCAGATACTAATTATAGGTAAGGATTCTTTATTTAATGAAGAAATGGCCGGACGGTTGATCGAGATGGGTTATAACATAAAGGCAGTAATTAGGAGAACCAGTGATGCCATTCCTTATCTGGAAAGTAACGATGTAGATCTATTATTAATAGATATTCATTTGAAAGGGGGAAGAGATGGCATTGAATTGGGACTACTTATTAATGAACTTTTTCAACTACCATTTATCTTTTTAAGTTCCACAGATGATAATTGTATCATAAAACATGCGCGGAGAGCCCATCCTAGCTCTTTTTTACTCAAGCCTGTTGGTAATCAGCAAATGAGAATTGCAATTGAGATGGCGTTGGAAAATCGAGAAGCTATTAAGGAGGGGGATTTGAATGTGAGGCTGCCCCAAGAAATACAAAAAGAAGGTGTTGAACCAGATGATAAAATACTGTTTTTAAAAAGGGGGACAAAGTATAAGCGTGTTCATCTTGATGATATTCTTTGGCTTGAAGCGGAAAGCAACTATACAAGTATTGTTACCAAGCATGATAAATTTATTTACTCTTCAGTTTTAAAAAGCTTTGCCGAGAAACTTCCGGGAAGGCAGTTTCTTCGCGTTCATCGCTCGTTTGTGGTGAACGTCAAATCAATCACAGGTTTTGAAGAAAATAGACTTCTGATCGAGGATAAGTGTATACCCATTAGTAAAAACTACAGAAAGGAGATTTTTCAATATTTTGAAGTGATTTGAACTTAAAATATGTATTTCTATAAAACGCATTGCTGTTACTGAAGTAGGTCCGTTCTATTGTCGAGTGCCTCCTTTACTATTAGTACTTTTTTATTATAGACGTCGCAATAGGAATGTCATAGTTTCAAACATGGTTGTGCAGTGGGCTCGTAACAGATATGATGTTGCTGAGATAAGTTTATTATCAATAAAATATCAACCAGCAAATTAGTTTTTGAGAAGGGGGTATTATGATTGGATGCTGTAGGTTACTTTTTAAATAGCTTATGAGTTAAGACCGTTATATCAATAAAAGTTGGGAATAATTAGTTTTCAAAGTTAAAAATGGCATCAATCCGCAAAAAAAAGTTGGAAACTGTATGGAAATATTGAATTCGTCAATGATTAAATAGTTGAATGAACACCAAAAATAGTCCATTCAACTATTTAATCATTACTCTTTATTTATTCCTTCGATTTAATGCATAAGCTATCAGAGCTACAAGAGTTGAAAGATATTTAGTCACTTCTGGTTTTGGAAACATGTTGTCGGAAAGATAGTAGAGTAGGAATTAGAGAATGTGAATGGTTGTTGATTGTTTTTCATTTTTAAAATTTGTGCGTGATGAAGAGATTATTAGTATCTAACGACAGTAAGAACTTTATGATCATCATGAAATTATACCGATTACAAATCATAATGAGGGATAAAACTTATAACGCAATGATTTTGTGTTGAGATTAACCAATTGTATATCAGGGTTATTTATCAGTCGTTTTGATATGTGTTTGGGGTTAATTAACAGACTATTGAATTAAAGTCATAAAGTTATGAACAAGATGTAACTACTCAGGTTCATTTTTGACATGACTTGAAAAAGCATGACGGGTCATACTCGATTTCTTTTCAATCACACCAAATAAAAGGGAGCTTCATGTTTTCTATTCATTTCTCAAGTGATTTAAAAATCACAAACATAACTGTTTTATGGCTTTGTTGATAAGAACATATTCTGGTGTTCATAACAAACGTTCACCGAATGTAAAAGTTGTAATCAATAGCCACATCTTTGTACTAAATAAATGCAATGATAAAGCGCGAATCTCTTGAGCCACTGAGTAAGGATGAAATTATTGACCTTTTTGTCGAATTCAGCAATAAGGTTGAAAAGATCATTTGCGAAATGCAGGAAGACATAAGGATCTTAAAAGAAGAGAATCGCCGATTAAAGCATCATCAACACAGCCGCAATAGCTCTCGTCCGCCATCGCATGATCTTGGACGGCCTGTGCGGCAAAAAAGTCTGCGCCAGCAAAGCCATAAAAAGTCAGGTGGACAAGTCGGACATAAAGGAACTACACTGGATCAATTCCAGAACCCGGATCGCATTGTTACACATTCACCAGATGAACACTGCGCTGGTTGTGGCAAAATACATTCCGCTGATCAGTTTACGCTTCAAGCCAAACGACAAGTTGTTGATATTCCCCCAATCCAGACTACCGTTACCGAACATCAGGTTTATCAGGTACAATGTCAATGTGGACACATTTCAGCTGGTCAGTTCCCGTCAGGAGTTACAGCTCCCATTCAATATGGAAGCCGCCTCACTTCATTTGTGAGTTACCTCAGTACGCGTCAATATATCCCTTTTGGCCGTTTACCGGAACTATTAAAGTGTATTTGCAATGTTTCACTAAGTGAAGGTACCATTTATAATATGCTTAACCGTGTAGCCGATAGTCTGCTTCCGGTTTATGAAGGTATTAAGCAGAATGTGGCCCGTGCAAATGTTTTAGGAAGTGATGAATCCGGTGTGAAGGTCAACAATGCTAACTATTGGACGTGGACCTGGCAAACCGATACAGACACCTTCATCGTCATTGCTCCCAGCCGCGGTTATATCACCATCGAAAACGAATTCCCGGATGGATTTCCTGGTGCTATACTTGTCAGTGATTCATTAAGTGCACAGCTTAAAACGCCAGCCTTATTGCATCAGTTGTGTCTGGCTCATTTGTTGAGAGAACTGAATGCTTTTATCGAATCTTCAGAGAACGAATGGGCAAAGCTACTAAAGACTTTATTTGAAAAAGCCATCCAATTAAAGAGGTCTTTAACGCCAACACAGTATGACGAACCTTTAGAAGAACGCAATCTGATAGACACTGCTCTTGATGAACTTTTACAACGCCAACTGCAAGATGACGTGCCAAAACTTGCAGCTTTTCAAAAACGACTAAGAAAGTGGCGGGACGCAATTTTTACGTTTCTCTATTACTATGATGTGCCATTTGATAACAATGGTTCCGAGCGGGCGATTCGAAATATAAAAGTAAAACAGAAAGTCTCAGGTGGGTTTCGATCCGTCCGGGGTGCTAAGATTTTTGCCATTATCAGATCTGCCATTGATACCTGGATAAAGCGGTCTGCTGATATATTTGACATGCTAAGATTTTCAATTGATTTAGCTGCCCATAAGAAACAGTTCCTGGCGGTTATGGGATGAGATGATTTCGGTTTAAACAGATCCTGAGTAGTTACAACAAGATATTAATTGCTGATTCATCCTACGAGGCACGAATCATTATGCGAATTTTAATGCGCGGTTTTCCATTTGAAATCATTGAAGCCTCTGACGGACAGGCCGCATTGGATATGCTATTAAATCAACAGGTCGATCTTGCATTCCTGGATACAAACTTATCGGAAAAAGGTGGCTTGGATATACTAAAGGAGGTGAATAAACAGGGACAAATGTTTCCAATTGCTATCACTACCAATGGCGGAGAGCGATTATTTATCGATGTATGTCGCCAGTTTGGAGCTTTTGCCTGCCTGGAGAAACCCTTTGGGATGTTTGAATTAAGAAATGTGTTGGCCGTACTTGAAGTCCATCAGCAAATACATAGCCATTATTATTGATTAGCCTGTAGGTATAGATAATTATAAGCTGCTTACGTTGTAGGTAGAATAACCGTAAAGATTGTCCCTTTACCATGTTCACTATTAACTAAAATTTGGCCCTTGTGTTTTTCGATAAATTCTTTGCAAAGAACCAGCCCCAGGCCTGTACCAGGTTCTTTATTGGTTCCGGTGGTAATGTAATTACTACCCAATTGCCAAAGTTGATTCAATCCCTCGGGGCTAATGCCAACGCCTGTATCAGCTACGATTATGTGTAATTTATCTTCAATTATTTCAGTGGAAATTGTAATTGCGCCATTGGAAGGGGTGAATTTGATTGCATTGGAAAGCAGATTTCTAATCACCGTTTCCAGCATTTGTTTGTCAGCCTCAATGATACTATTTTCTATCATAGAAGTCTTTACTTGTATGTGTTTTGAATCTGCATTGATTTTTAGTAAATCAACAACTCTTCTAATTAAGGGCGTTACCTGACATTTATGAGGTGTCATTGCAAAATCTTCCGATTGAGCTCTGGCCCAGTCAAGTAAATTGCTTAATAGTGTATTGCATTGGTTGGCAGAGTTTAATATGAGTCTACTGAAATTTTCTATTTCGGAAAGATCATTCCCCTGGATTCGGTTTACTAACAATTCCGAAAAACCAATAATTGCATTGAAGGGACTCCTTAAGTCATGAGCAATTATAGATAAAAATCTGTCTTTGGTAGCATTGGCTATTTTTAATTGTTGTTCCGATGTTCGCAATACCTGCTCTTGTCTTTTTCGCTCTGTTATATCTCGTATGGAGATAACTCTTCTGTTAACATTATCGATCAGGTAATTTTTCGTTTTAATTTCAACCGGTATGACGGTTCTATTTTCTTTGGTTATTTCGATTTCATATGATCCAATAAAATTTTCCTTCATTTTTTGCTTTACCATAGCATGGTAGTCAGGATGAATGAAATCAAATATTTGTTTCTGTCTTAGTTTTTTTTCCGTTGTATCAAATAATCTCAATGTGGAAGGATTTACATCAATTATTAATCCATCCTCATGAATAATGATCCCTTCATCAGTTATCTCAGTTAGTATTTTATAGCGATTTTCACTTTCAGAGAGGGCTTTTTCTACTTGTTTGAGTTTTGTGATATCCCTAAAAATTCCGAATGCTCCGATGTAGCTACCCTCTTCATTCAAATAGGGAGAAGAGGACACTAGTAGGTCTTTATTCATACCTGTAGCAGAGGTTATTTCTATTTCGTAGGTTGATTTCTGACCAGAAATACGCTTTTGCGTTTCCTGTTGAATTTGTTGAAATTGATTAGCCGACATAAACTCCTTCAGGTTTCGGTGCAGTAATTGACCTTCCTTAACGCCAAAAATTCTGTCAGCAGCGGGATTAGAGAACAGAAAAAACTCATCCATATCCAAAATACTAATCCCTTCTGCTTGATTTTCGACAAGTATTCTGTATTTTTCTTCACTTCTTTTAAGCGATTCTTCAATCTGTTTTTTCGATGTATTGTCAAATATTGAACCGTCAAGATAGATCAATTTCCCAGCTTTGTTAAACACTGGTGAACCTTGCTCAATCAGCCATTTTTTCTCTCCATTCTGGGTTGTTATTCCATATTCAATGGAAAAAGAAGTTTTCTTTAATATCGCTTTATTTATAATAAAAATGACCAATTCGTTGTCGGTAGGATCAATTATGCTTGAATAAGATCTGACCTGATTATTGATGAAATCGGATGCTGGATAGCCGGTTATTTCATAGATTGTATCAGAGATGTGAAGCATTGTCCAGTCTCCATCATTCAGGCATCTGTATAGGGCGACAGGAATATTGCTGATTATATCCTGATGTTTCTCTTCATTGTCAAAAAATGATTTTTTGGCTTGAATCTTATTATCCTTTGACGTTCTCTTTTTCATTATAAGTAATTTAAGAAAGATTATCATTGCAGATTTTTTTAGTTGTTAACTAATCCGACAATCAGACTCATTAATTGTATGTGTTTTGTAATCAATTAAACGAATTATAATGCGTTAAGGTGGAGTTGATGCAGCGATTTATATTTTGGTATATATAACTTCAACATATACCTGACGACTTTTGTGCTATATTATACTAGATTGAACGTGTTTACCCTCAAGATAGGAAAAAACAAGCTATAAGTGCAAATTTTAGATTTTTTCATGAAAGGGGATCAAACCCTATCGGTCAATTCTATTTTTAAGGTTAATATCTTTCTTTCTTCTTCGTTTGGTTTGCTATTTCCCTTACCATATATACTCATGGCTCTCTAAGGGGCCATATTATTCCGCCAACGGTCTATCGATTCTGACCTGTTATCCCATTCATATGCCAAGTCTTTGATATTTTATCTTGAAGGACTGCGCCCTACTGGCTTCCAATTATAGCTTGTAATGTTTAGTAACTTTGAGGTCCAATTCTTCATGGCCAGGTCACATTCTTGTTGAAGGACCGCCTCTTCGTAAATTAATATTTTTTTCTTTATTCAAAGCCTTGAATAGCGAGGATGTGCACAAGCGTTGTTATTTATTTTATGGTTTGATGCAAATAAATTGTTGAATATTAATTTTTTTCGGCATAACTTAATTATAGTAATCCTATAATTATGGCGAAAGCAAGGTTGTTATTTAATGAAGATACGTATTCCAAAGAGGAATTATCAAGCATGATTCATGACTTCCAACAAAGGGGGTATGCGGTACTCCCCAAGGTGTTTAAGCGTGATTCGGTATCTTCGTTTAAAGCCCAATTGGAAGCCATCATGTTTCATAATGGATTAAGCTATACACTCCCTGATGATTCATCAGAATACATGCAGGCAGCATTGGCTCCCCGAGCAAGGCAAATTCTTCCATTTGCTTTATCTGGTTCTCAGGCTAAGCCTATGCCCTCCATTCATACTACAATTATTGTGATTGAAACGGATGAAACGCGGGGGCAGTATGCACCGGGGTGGCATAAAGACCGCGAGCCGGATGGCATGCCAGGGCGAGAGTATCATTATCCACAGGATGTTTTTTTGGCCTTTTATTTTGAAGATATTGACGATGATCATGGACCGACGGAAATTATTCCGGGTTCCCATTGGGATGCATCAATTACCCCTTTTACTTCTCATGTTCAGGAATCTATTTATTTGAAGATGGAGGATGCTTTGTTAATCGATCAGCGTGCCTGGCATCGGGGGCTTCCGAGAAAAGCACCCGGCACCCGGTTTGTATTAGTATATGGTATATATGCTTTACCACATTTCTATGGCACTACTTTTCAGATGCCACGTGTGCAAATGAACCATTGGATGAATGCCACAAATCTTCAAGACCGTGTTTATTTCGGGGGTCCATTTGCGCCACCTCGACAAGATACTATTGAAGCTTTCAAAGCGGAGTTGGACAACAGTCATGTATTGCGAGAACTTTCTTTTACCAAGTTCACTTAAAAGGAATGGACTATAATTTACTAATTAAATTAATAATTATGGAAGGAACAATGGGTGAAATTCGAGGATTTTCAGGCGACTATGCACCTCGAAACTGGGCTGTTTGTCAAGGGCAAACTTTGCCAATCTCTGAGTATTCTGCGTTGTATGCTGTGATGGGTACTTCATTTGGAGGTGATGGGCGCAGCACCTTTAAATTACCTGATTTAAGAGGCCGGATTCCCCTGGGACAAGGACTCGGAGTTGGTAATCAGTATCGCTATCAAATTGGCGAAATGGCCGGTGTGGATCAAATAGCACTGACACTGGCTCATTTGCCAGCCCATACGCATCAAGTTGCAACTGATTTATCGGTCACAGGAACTGCTCATGGTACCATTGTGCCCAAATGTTTTAATGAACAGGGCGAAGCCAGTTCTCCGGCTAATAATGTGCTGGCCAATGTTGGTAATGGCTATATGACAAGTAACGAAAGTGATGCCACTATGGCTCCAATCCCAGCATCATTGGTTTTAGATGGGAGTGTTGAGGGATCCATCACTGTTCAAGAAACGGGGAATCCTTCGTCATCCTTGCACCATATGCCACCCGTGACGGTGATCAACTGGATTATTTGTTTAACCGGAGACTTTCCGTCGCGCAATTAATATGGGTTTTGCAACTAATTTATATGAATAGAAATGAGTTTTTGTACGAATTATTAAATTTCAATTCTTATGGAAGGAACATTAGGCGAAATTAAAGCTTTTGGAGGTAGTTTTGCACCCCGAAATTGGACTTTTTGTCAAGGACAATTAATTCCTATTTCGCAAAATCAAGCACTTTATGCAGTTCTAGGCGTTACTTATGGTGGAGATGGCAGAATGAATTTTGGTTTACCCGACCTGAGAGGACGTGTTCCGGTAGGCTGGGGTGCGGGCCCGGGATTGCGTCAATATGGGCTGGGACAAAAGGCCGGATCCAATCAATTTCAACTTGGCTTGGCTCATTTACCCACTCATAACCACGGAGCGACTCCCAACTTATCAGTTTCAGGAAACGCAACGGGTAATGTCCTACCCAAATGTTACAATGAAATAGGGGAAGCCAGTTCACCATCCAATAATGTGCCGGCAAATGTAGGAAGTGGTTACATGACCGGTAATGAAAGCGATGCCACCATGGCGCCAATTGATGTTGATCTGACTGTTCAAGGCACAGTTCAAGGTCATATCGCTATTGAAGATATAGGAGGAGGTCAGCCACTGGAGCATATGCCACCTGTCATTGGCATGAATTGGATCATTTGTACAGCGGGTCTTTTTCCATCCAGGAACTGATTGATTATGAGTGTAAACTTCCATTGGGTTATCAACTTCAGTGGAAGTTTCTTATTGGAACCTATTTTTAGGTAGTCTGAGTTTAAGCGGAGGTAACTAGTTTGATAGTGGCGTGTGATAAACTCATTTTAGCTTGTTCATAATACTTATAAACACATGAAGCTAGGTATTGTTACACCATTTTCTAATGATTTTCCCTTTTTAGCCAGAGAGTTCAAAAGAGGTTTAATGCTCACTTTTTCAAAGGTTGACCATGTTCTTACAGCTTTTATAGATGTGGATAAGGGGGAGCCCAAAGATATTCTACCAGCCTTCAGACGTCTTATTATTGATGAAGAAGTGGATTTGATCATTGCTTTTCTTGACTCTATAGTCGCTAAGTCCATTAATGAACTCGTTACTGCTACACAAACACCTTGTATTCTCTCGGGTATGGGAGCCCGATTGCCACTTTCAGGAAAAGACTCGTCTCCTTTTATATTTCATAATACCTTGCAGGTGTGGGAGTCTTGTTGGTTGTCAGGCGCATTGTTTTCTGAACGCCTGGGACGTCACTATTCTGTTATGACTTCATTTTTCACGAGTGGTTTTCCCCTTACCTATGCTCATGTAACGGGAGCCGCAACGAAAGGTAGTGGAGAACCGCAGGGAATTTTAATCACACATAAAGAGAGTATCGATCAAGAATGGCCACATGTAATGGACCTTCTGAGGGAACGGGAAGTCGATTATGTATTCCTTGCTTATTATGGGAAAGAACGCCGTGAGGTACTCCAAAAACTTTCAGAGGCTGCTTTCCCTGTTGAAAAAATTATTACTTCTCCAGGTGTATTTGACGGGACGGATAATATTAGGAGTATCGCTTCCTGGTATTTAACGTTGGATAACGAAGCTAATAGTCAGTTTATTGAAAGATATGTACTGGAAACCGGAAAACCTCCTAGTGTATTTTCTATGCTGGGTTATGAGACTGCTTTGTTAGTCAGTTCTTGCTTCGCAAGAGATGGCGGATTTAGGTCTGACCAGTTTTGCAGACAGTTACTTGATGTAAGTATTCAGGGCCCCAGAGGAGAAGTGGCTTTTATAACCGAAAATCAGTATACGTCCTGCAGCCATTATCTCCACGAATCGGGACAACTCATTGCATTGGCTTATCCAATAGATTCTATTCGTACAGAAATTGAAAAAAATGCAGTAGCCAATCATGTTGGCTGGCACAATACCTATTTATGTCGATGAAATCAACACTAAGCGTCAACCTGCTATGCAATAGTGAACTGGCGGTACCCGCCATCAGTGTACTGCTGTCACAAAAAATATTTTTTTCCATTGGCATGCCACGCAAGGCCATTAATCGATTGAACTTAATTATGCAGTTAGCTCATGAAAACCATATTTCAGTTACAGCCTTCTCCGAAGAATCCTTTGAGAAAGAAGTGAAGCAGTGGTTGATTGATGCGCCCTGCGATGTGGTTTTTGTGATGACATTTCCCTATAAAATCCCTTCTACTGTATTAGCCATCCCCACTCATGGTTTTCTTAATTTCCACTATGGCCTTTTACCGCAATACCGCAGTGCAGATCCAATATTCTGGCAAATTCGAAACGGGGAATCATATGGGGGCATCACGGTGCACCAGATGGATGAAAATTGGGACTCCGGTCCTGTTCTGTTCACAAAGAAATTGGAAATAAAGCCCAATCACACGCATGGCTTACACTTGAATAACCTTGCTCAGTTTGGTGGTGCCGTTCTGTGTGATGTAATAAAATTATTGGAGCACCCAGAGAGCTTGCGATTGCAAAGGCAAACTGACGGTAGGTATTGGAAAAAGCCCGAGTTGACAGATGTGCGGATCCATTGGATGTCTCAAAATGCTGCCGCAATTCAGGCGCTTATCAATGCCTGTAATCCTTGGAATAAAGGCGCTTTAACGCTTTTCCATATTAGTGAGCTTCGAATTGTGGAAGCAATCGTTTCTAATCCTCCAGAGATTCTAAAAAATCACCTACCAGGTTCCCTTATTATTAAAAATGGATCGATGTGGATCTGTTGTGCTCATCAGACTTTTATTCAGCCCACTATTTTTTGGTCGTCTGATGGTTTTTTTTCATCGAATACAGCTATAAAATGGGGAATGACTCATCAGTATAGATTTAATTAAACTGATATTAAACTAAAATTACTATCATGAGAAAATGGATACTACTATTAATTACCTGTTTCGCCTTGTTGGCGAATGGGCAAACAACGCTATTACCCGGTGATATCGTTGTTTTAAATATGAATGCAGATGGAAATGATTCCTTCTCATTTATGTCTTTAGTGGATTTGGAATCCGGGACTCAGATTCATTTTACTGATATTGGTTGGGATTCCAACACTGGCGCATTTCGCACATCCTGTGATGGAGGAGGAACCTTCGCCGCCGGAGTTTATGATATGTGTACTTATGTGGTTCCTGGCGGAGGGCTTTTAGCTGGTTCCGTAGTTACTCAGGATAAGGCAGGCATAAATCCGAATTTTGTAGCTTATTCACCTCATGCAAATCCATATATCACTGCTTTTTCTATTACTTATGGTGATCAATGTCTGGTTTTTCAGGGCACAAAAGAAAGTCCTGTTTTTTTATGGGCAGTGTCCTATAAGAAGCGCGTGGGGGACGGCGAAACCTACGATTGGACAAGCAATGGAGGCGGTACTGATGCCAATAGTGATTTGCCTCCCGGCTTAACAGATGGCGTTAATGCTTTAGTTATAGCCCATCAGATGGATCCTGATTTTGATAATGTGTGGTATACCGGCCCTGTTACGGCGGCATCCGCTGAAGATTGGCAAGCACGAGTCGTTAATACAACTAACTGGAGTGGTCATGATAGTAATATTATATCTCATCAGGGGCAAACCTATACGGTAACAGCTTCAAGTAGTGAGCCTGTTGTTTCCACCACCTCTGCCTCTTCCGTAAGATCATGTATAGCTGTCTTGGGAGGTAATGTGACGGATGATGGTGGATCTGCGGTCACAGAACGGGGGGTGATTTATTCCGTTACCTCAACCAATAACACTCCTGAAATAGATGGAACAGGTGTAGCAAAAGTAATTAGTGGTTCCGGTACCGGTGTTTTTAGTGAGACCAATGAGGTGTTTTCACCCAATACCAATTATTCGTTTCGAGCATATGCTATTAATGGTCAGGGGACTAGTTATGGTGGTATAGAAACCTTCACCACCATTGATGCAAGCATTGAAACGTTTGAAACAGAATCAGCAGGAGCCACAAGTTTTTCGGACGGAGCTAGTTTTACATTGACGGGTAAGTTTACAGTGATTAACATTGCTAGTTACGGGGCGAATGAGTCAGGATATTATATTGATTCAGAGTATAATCAGTCTTGTTCAGAACAATTGTTGGGATCGGTAAAAATAGAGTCAGGTAAATTAATGAATCTGTATAGCGTGGCTATTTGGGCTTCTACCAACAAAGGGGGATCACCCAGTGAGACACCAATCGTATTTAAAGGATTGAAAAATGGTATTGTGGTTCAGGAGCAAATGATTTCCGTTACTCCTTCAGCCATTAGTGGTGGTATTGGCGGCTGGGCTACCGGTTTGTTTGCTTCGGCATGGAACAGTGCCGATATTGACGAATTGGAATTTTATTCTACTGGCTTAACAGATTATGTCGCTTTGGATGATTTTGAATGGCACATTAAAGATAATCCATTCACTGTTCCCACCCTTCTAACAAGTCCTGCATCTTCCGTTGTGGCAACTTCAGCCTCTTTGGGTGGGGAAGTAACTTCAGATGGAGGGGCCGCTGTTACCGAGCGCGGTATTGTGTATTCCATATCAGAGACCACACCGGAGATAGATGAATCAGGGGTAATACAAAATACGAACGGAGACGGATCAGGTGTTTTCAGTGAAAGCATTGGATCACTTTCTCCTGTTACTACCTATTATTTTCAGGCGTATGCTATTAATTCTGAAGGGACCAGCTATGGAGGAGTACAAACTTTCACAACATCAAAGCAATCTCAGGTCATTTCTTTTGATGCTCTTGCTGAAAAAACATTTGGAGATGCCGATTTTGCCCCTGGCGCAAGTGCTTCCAGTTCTTTACCTGTTACTTATACTAGTTCGAATGAAAATGTTGCCACTATTGTGAGTAACCAGGTTCACATTGTGGGTGCGGGTAGTTGCACTATCCATGCGGATCAATCAGGCGATGCCAATTACACTTTAGCCAACCGGGTGTCGCAATCGTTGACGGTGAATAAGGCAGGCCAGACCATTACGTTCAATGCCTTGGCGGATAAAACCTATGGAGCTGCTGATTTTGGGCCAGGCGGTTCATCGAGTAGTGGTTTAGGGGTTGTATACAGCAGTTCCAACACCGCTGTGGCGACGATTGTCAATGGTGAAATACACGTTGTGGGCGCAGGGGGATGTACCATTCATGCGGATCAATCAGGCGATGCCAATTACACTTCAGCCAACCGGGTGTCGCAATCGTTGACGGTGAATAAGGCTGATCAGACCATTACGTTCAATGCCTTGGCAGATAAAACCTTTGGAGCTGCTGATTTTGGGCCAGGCGGTTCATCGAGCAGTGGTTTAGGGGTTGTTTACAGCAGTTCCAACACCGCTGTGGCGACGATTGTCAATGGTGAAATACACGTTGTGGGCGCAGGGAGTTGTACCATTCATGCGGATCAGTCCGGTGATGTCAATTACACTTCAGCCAACCGGGTGTCGCAATCGTTGACGGTGAATAAGGCTGAGCAGACCATTACGTTCAATGCCTTAGTGGATAAAACCTATGGCGATGCTGATTTTGCACCAGGCGGTTCATCGAGTAGTGGTTTAGGGGTTGTTTACAGCAGTTCCAACACCGCTGTGGCGACGATTGTCAATGGTGAAATACACGTTGTGGGCGCAGGGGGATGTACCATTCATGCGGATCAATCAGGCGATGCCAATTACACTTCAGCCAACCGGGTGTCGCAATCGCTGACCGTGAATAAGGCTGAGCAGGCCATAACGTTCAATGCTTTAGTGGATAAAACCTATGGCGATGCAGACTTTGCACCAGGCGGTTCATCGAGCAGTGGTTTAGTGGTTGTTTACAGCAGTTCCAACACCGCTGTGGCGACGATTGTCAATGGTGAAATACACGTTGTGGGCGCAGGGAGTTGTACCATTCATGCGGATCAGTCCGGTGATGTCAATTACACTTCAGCCAACCGGGTGTCGCAATCGTTGACGGTGAATAAGGCTGAGCAGACCATTACGTTCAATGCCTTAGTGGATAAAACCTATGGCGATGCTGATTTTGCACCAGGCGGTTCATCGAGTAGTGGTTTAGGGGTTGTTTACAGCAGTTCCAACACCGCTGTGGCGACGATTGTCAATGGTGAAATACACGTTGTGGGCGCAGGGGGATGTACCATTCATGCGGATCAATCAGGCGATGCCAATTACACTTCAGCCAACCGGGTGTCGCAATCGCTGACCGTGAATAAGGCTGAGCAGGCCATAACGTTCAATGCTTTAGTGGATAAAACCTATGGCGATGCAGACTTTGCACCAGGCGGTTCATCGAGTAGTGGTTTAGGGGTTGTTTACAGCAGTTCCAACACCGCTGTGGCGACGATTGTCAATGGGGAAATACACATTGTGGGGGCAGGGAGTTGTACCATCCATGCGGATCAGTCAGGCGATGCCAATTTTAATGCGGCCAATCGAGTGTCACAATTATTAACAGTACAAGTGTCAACTTCTAATGAATTCGGTTCGGAGGTTGTATTAAAAATCTATCCTAATCCGACTTCCGGATTACTTTATATAGAAGGAGGTGCATCAGGAGGTGCTTTTAATGTTTATAGTAATACCGGGATTCTTGTCTTGTCAGGTCATCTTGATAAGAAATCGCTAAATGTGACAAGTCTGAAATCAGGCGTTTATTATTTAATTACTGATCAGGAACGATACAAGTTTGTCAAAAAATAGACTAAATTATCGTATAGAAGAGGATGTTCAATTTGTTTTGGCATCTTCTTCATATTTTTCATCGAAGCCATACAATTATTTTTCAAGCTTAATGTGTTGATAAAGAGGGTGTAGGGATTTTGTGGATTGTCGGTAAGATAAAAATTTAAAAATAAATTTCTACATGCTAACGTTGGCAGCGTACCCTCATTGCATATGGAGACTCAGTTTTAAAAGAGGAAAGAAAATCAATAAAACAATAAACTGAAAGATGCTTGGATAAGATATAGGTTATCTGTATATTAGATGAATGATGCCACTTGTCGTGTGAGGTTTTTTTAGTATCTCCAAATGGTTTTTAACCTTATGTACATTGTTGGTTGAAAAAAGGAGTGAAGTAATTTTAATTTTAGAATTTTCTTTTATCGAGCCAAGCCTGCCTGCATCCATATAAAGGCTTCGATGGCAGGTCTTATTGGCTGATATAGTGATTTAGGTAACTAATTGCTAAAGTGTATTAATTGTTGCGCGCTAATTAGGGATGTATTTGGATGCTGCAAGAAAGTAAATAGGTCTAAACAGTTTTAAGCTTCACATAAGAAATAGAACGAATCGTTTGATTGTTTTCGTGCATTCTTGGCAGAGTTAATTCAAGTAAATTAAGGTTGGTGAGTTAGGATGGAAATAAGTATCACTCAATAGTCAATAAACTTAACTTTTAAACAGAAGAAAGATGAAAAAGTTTTACGTGTTTTTGTTGATTAGCAGCTTTCTTGCTACCGGTGTGGGGAAGGCACAATATTCGAGTACCTTATCAGGTGGTTATTTTACCGATGCTGGTACCTGGACAGGGGGGATTGCTCCTGGTAAAATTGTTGACCAGGAACTCTATATTAATGGTTATGTCACCTTTGATGATGACATTACTCTTAATGGTATAGGTTTAAATGGAAACAGTGCTGTGAATGATGGGGGATATTTGGCAATACAGAATGGTAAAACCCTTATTTTAAGTACGAGAGATTTCTACGTGAAATCCGGTGGGACACTGGAAATAACCGGTGATTTCATGGATGATTTGAATGATGTTTTTGTTGAGGAAGGGGGGACATTGATCGTCCATGGAAGTATGACCCTATCAAGCTATGGTTCTCAATTGGCGGGTAATGTTGTTGTATTAGGAGATGTGGAATTGAAAGACATTGAATTAGCGGCTAGCTGTAATTTGGTAGTGGGAGGACTTTCGTTTAAAATTAATCCGGGGGTCGATAATTATGTTGGCAGTATTTATTTGTTAGATCCGGATGTTATTTCGGATATTCATGTGAGCATCAATGCCGTTACCGGAAATATTTCGGATCTGTATGTTGATATTGAGAGTTTTGGAGAGCCTATTGATGGACTGTTGGGGGATCACATTGATGGATTGGCCCAGGACAATTCCTGGCAGGGAGAAGATACCCAATGGCTGAATGAAGCTAATTGGTCAGGAGCTACTCCAGGAGCACTGGATAATGTAATTATCTCTTCATCAATGAGTAATTATCCGATACTTAGTGGTGATGTGACCATAGCCAGTTTAACTGTTGAGTCCGGGGCTTTACTGACCGTAGCTGCCGGAAGCAGTGTTACCATATTAAGTGATGCCACCATTGATGGCGATTTAATTGTTAAGAATACCGTAAGCCAGCCAACCTCAGTCATTATTAATGGTAATGTTACAGGGGATGCGAGTACTCAATGGAGTTATCCACAAAGTCGGTTTTGGTACATTGCTCATGCCATTTCAAATGTGAGTATCGCTAACTACGAAGCCCTTGGGGATTCATATTTCCTATATGAATTTGTGAATAATGCCTGGAATAATATCACCGGAACAGGTGATGGTTTCAGCGAACCATTGAAAGGATATGCCTTCAATGGGAGTGATGCAGATGCAGAGGTAAGCCATCATGGTTCTTTGAATGTATTGGATTATACCGGTGTGAATGCCCGAACGCTGTCCAATGGGTGGCATCTGATGGCCAATCCTTATGCCGCCTATCTTGATTTATTACGTTCAGCTCATTGGGAGTTTGGAGGTGCTCGTTTAACCATCTATACCAAAACAACCATAGGTGCTGAGCGGGTAAATTCAACTTATAACATTGTTGAAAATGTGGGGACTAATGGCGGAACTCGTTATATTGCACCCGGGCAATCATTTTGGGTGTATCATTACGGAAGCCATGATTTTGGTGTGGCCCGTGGGGCTCGTACTCATGCCACGGGAATGCTAAAAAGCTCTGTGGTTGAGCCCAATGATATCCTGCGTTTAACACTAGCGAATCAGCATACTACAGATGAAATAGCCGTATTGTTCAGATCAAGTGGTTCCGGAAGCAGGGGGCAATCTGATTCTGAAAAACGACTTGAAAGTAACGATAGAATCCCCTATTTATATAGTATTAAGGAGGACGAGCGCTTAGCCATTAATACCTTGCCTGAATTAGGAGAAGCTCTTTCTGTCCCATTAGGATATCAAGTAGGTGCCGCAGGTGCCGGTGAGATGATTTTATCTGTTGTTAATATGTATCAATTTTTACCGGATATATCTGTATATCTTGAAGATTTGGCAACCGGAGAATGGATTGATCTCAGACTGCATTCACAATATGCTTTCGACACTTCCGCAATGGCCAATAATGAACGGTTTGTACTTCATTTTGTTGATGCCGTTTCAACAGGAATAGGAGAGATAGACGGTGAAGAGCTTGATGCAGAGAAGGAAGGGATACATATTTTTACTTTAGCAAATATCGTAAAGGTTAAAGTTGAAGATGTTGAGTATACAGAATCTGTCAATATAGCTATTTACTCGATGCTCGGCGAACAGATAGTTAATAAAACGTTTAATGGAAATGCGATTGAAATACCGCTATCAGTTGCCTCCGGTCATTACATTGTGAAAGTGACTGCCCATGGATATCGTAAACAAGTGACTAAAGACACCTTGGTAGTTGTAAGGTAGTTAGAAACCAGGCATTTAAGCTATTTCAATTTAGCGAAGTGGCTTTTTTATGTTATAATTGGATCAATCAGAATTAAAATGATACGTGATGTATAAAAATTATTTTGTATATAGCAACAGTGTAAAATGCTAATAATATACAGAATAGGAAGTGAGATGGTTTATGGCTATTTCCGTCTAACTACGCCACCTTTTTCGGTTGAAATTGCGCCACTCTGAAAGATGCTGCAATGATACTAAATTTTTTTTATTCCGACTTTAGATAGCCCTTTCTTAATGACTCTCTTTTTAAGTCTATCCGGTGTGATGAGTTTAAAAAAAAAAGAATTGTATTTCGGTACTTAAGGAGGGTGATGTCACTTGTTTTTTTAATGGATAAAATCAACGTCTAATATAAATAAAGTAGTCATACCTATATTAGATAGTCGTTTTCAATGAAATATCAATTTAGTTCGTTTTAATTTTATGTCTTAAATTTTGAAGGGGTAGGGTATATTTCGAACTGATAGTTTCGAAAATCTGGCCAATGCCTGTGTTAAGTTCAGAATTCTAATCACATTGGGAACTAGTAGGATTCGTTCATAGAGTGCATGAGTGTAGGAATGATTTTGAAAGTTAATGCTATTCAGTTTACAAGTTCTACTCGTGAATTTCAAAAGGATGACTTTCTTGAAAAGGATTCTTTTCTGACTCATGTTTTGGACTTGACTCTTTTGACGGGGAGATATATGATGGTTCTGAAGCTGGTTCACCAGACATCATTAGTAAGTTAAGATTTGCTTCTATTGGATGCCTTGTTAGTTTAGGCTTTGAATATTTTTTCATTACTAAATTTTCAATTATGGATCTTTTGACAATTGAAGTTGTTGCGAAGTGTTATGTTTATTTTGATGTGCGATATATTTTAAGGCCACATCAGGCAGATAAGCTATTGTAGAAAGTTTTTCATATGGATACCATTTACTTATCTGTTGAATGTAAATGGACCATTTTACTATATCACATGGTTTTGCGTGGACATTGTAATGCTTTATAAAAGCAGTTATAATTTTGTTTTTATCATTGAAGATAAAGGTGTTTTTCCAAGAAATATAGTTATCCTGACCCAGGATTTTCGAAACCTCATAGAAAGCCTTAACCTGGCACTCTATTATATTGTTAGTAGATGAAATCTGGTAAAATCTACTATGCGGTCTGCCTTTGTAGGCCTGAATAAAGTTTAGGAACTCTTTTTTAGTACCCGGATTATCGCTGTATCCGTAAAAAGTACAACTTTCATCAAAGGTATTGTCTAAAAAGTGAATGTCATGATTTTCAATGGCAAGTCCTATATTTTTTACTATTAACTCTTTCCTATCGGTTTTAAATCCGAGACCACTTGAATAGTTTTTTAGTTTTTCTATCTTGAAGAATTCCATAGGCTTTTTTACTTTAAATGACAATATATTTTAGCGGTATATAAGAAATTTAGAAAATAAAAATGCTAAAGTCAACACAAGACGATCCAGTTCCTGCTAAATGCTATTTTGCAGGAACTGTTATGTCAGCCCATTGAAGGGAGAGAGAGTTACTACTTTTTACATTTAGATTGTTTTGGCCACGGAAATTCAATTATTTATTTCTTCAGGTTGTCTATGCTTTGTCCCCCTTAACTAGATTTATTGAAGGCTACTATCTAGTGAGGAAAGAACAGCCATAAATAATTGTTAAGGATTCTCTTCGCTTCTTTTAGTTAATTCGTTATATTTAAGCGTAACAACTAGTAAAGCAATGATTATTCAATTTCTGGATGTTGTTATGGTTCATTATAAAGGACGAGTTGTAATGTAATGTTCGTCATCTGATTTGAATGAGATTTGACTTATATTTAGTTCCGGATAAATAATTAAATATCATAAGCATGAGATATCTTGATTATTTGAAGAATTGTATATATGGCAAAGAGTTCCTGGTACTGGGTACTTTTATGTTGATACCAGTTTTGTTTTATTTTTTATCTCCCTTTATTTCCGCCAATGCTCAGAATCTACTCTTCTTTTTTCATTATTTGCTATCGGTTTGTGCCTTTGGCTACTATCTATATTATCAAAAAAATAAGCCCCTGGCATTCCTACAGTCAAGAGGACTTGATGGATACGGTGCTGATGTTTTAAATCTCTTAAAAGATAGTTTAACAACGGATTGCATTGCAGTTGATAAAGATGGGCAGTGTACGGTCTTATTTGGTAATAATTTATTAAAGCTATTTGAGGTCCCCGAACCTACCAAGCGTTCCATTGCGGAGTTATTCCTACCGACTCCAATAGAGCTTGCTATCGAAGATGTATTAAGAAATGGTGAGGAGGATGGAGTCGTGGAAGATGTTAAAATTGACCATACCATATTCCAAGTATTTGGTTTAAAGTCGAACGTGAATGTAAAAAATGAAGGACTTTATCGTACTGTAATCATCAGGGAAGTCTCAACAAGGAGGGAGTTGGAAAAAATAGCTGAAGGTACAAAGGACAATGCCAAAGATGCTTATTTAAGAAATTGTGCTTTAAATGGAATGGAAGTGTCTTTTGAAAGTGTGCTCATCGATTTTTCAGAAGCTATTATGATTCAAAATATCAATGTGTTTGGATGTGCGTCTGAGATAATATTTAACAATAAGGCATTTATAGAAGTATTGGATTTTCAAAAGGAAAGCCTATCGTTAAGTGACTTGAAAAATATTCTACACCCCATCCAGACTGCAGAATTAGATAATTTTTTCACGCATAATTTTGAACATCGGGCTACCGGTAATTTTACAATGCGCTTGCACCATTCTGCGGACTCTTACATGAAAATTATCAACATAAGAAGTAGTGTGATCAGGATACAGAATACTAATCAAATCGCCTCAATTGTAGCAGATGTTAGCAAGGTGCATTATGAGAAGGAAAAGTTGCTCAAACACTCAAGTGTTTTGCAAAATTTGACACAACGTTATGGCGACCATATCATGGTAATCAATAAAAATGATGAGATTGAATTTTGGTCTCAAAATTTGCACTATGAAATGGGGCTTCATGTCGATGAAATAATTGGTCAGCGTTACCATGCGCTGGCCAATAAAATTTCTGAGTTTGACTGGCACCCACATATCATCAAAGCATTGAGTGGGCAAGTGAATTTTTCGCGGGATTTTCAGATAGGTGCAGATAACGCAAAATGGTTTAGTATTTCATTTGCCCCTTTCTATGTATGTGGTGAAATAGTAGGTGTTATGCTAATATTGAGGGATGTAACAGAATTCCAAAAGCGGGAGCAAGATTTGGTGAATCAGAAAATAATCAATGAAGAGGTGGAGAGCGTTAAAAAAACAATTCTCGCCAATATTTCACACGAAATAAGAACTCCACTGAATAATATAAATGGATTTCTTAAGCTGTTTAATACAGAAAATCTTTTACCAAAGCAACAAAAATATCTAATGTTAATAAAGAAAAGTAGTGATCAACTGCTGGAAACAGTGAATAATATTGTCACGATTTCTCTTTTGGAAGCGAATCAGTTAACGTTTCATTATTCATGGTTTTCTATCGCTGAATTGCTTCACGAAATAAAACAATGGGAGACTCATCTCCAATTTAAAAAAGATAATGTAAAATTAGTTGTAAATGAACCTGACCTCACGTTGATAAATTCCATTTTTTTTAGTGCTCGCGATCGTATCAAACAATTATTGGAAATATTGATTAAGAATGCGCTCAAGTTTACGCCTAAAGGATCAGTTACTGTTGATACTCAAGTTGTGAATCAGGGTATGGTGAAATTTACAATAAGGGATACCGGGATTGGTATGGAAAGCACCTATACTGATTTGGTTTTCCAACCCTTTCTTACAGCACAGGGCGGAACTTCTCTGGTTTATAATGGGATCGGTTTGGGACTATCAATTGCTAAAAGCATTGTTGACAAACTTAAAGGTTCCATAGAAGTGGAAACAGAGGTTGGGGTAGGAACCACATTTTTTATTTATTTGCCGATCTCACAAGGGGAGCGTGAACAAATGGATGAAAATTATTTGGAAAAAGATATAAGCTTAAAATACAAAAGTGCGTTGCTCATTGAAGATACATTCGAAAGTAGCGAACCACTAAAGGTCTTCTTTTCGCGACATAATTTGAAGATCACCCCGGCTGCCAATGGGGCTAATGCGATAGAAATATTTTTCAGTCAACACGATTTTGATATTGTATTCTGTGATTTGCGCTTGTCAGATATAGATGGATTCGAAGTATTAAAGGCTTTGCGAAGGATCAATTCCAGGATTCCGGTTATTGCACAATCAGCTTTTACTTTTGGAGATCTTCAAAAAAAGTGTTTGGAAGCTGGATTTAATGATTTTATTGCTAAGCCGATGGATTTAAAAAAAATCACCAAAGTGCTTACCAGATCCTATTAGTGTTCCCTTTTTGTGGCCCTTTGGAGAGTTGTTTTAAAACTTATTAATTTTAAGTCGCGTGATTATGAGTAAACTAAGACTAAAAAGCCAGATGACTGCCATGTTAAAATTAGGTGTTGTGATTTTCCAGTTTCCAAACCGTTTAAACGGAGCATAAAAGTGAGCTATTCCCATTCGGTTTTGGGGAAGGTCATAAATTGGTCTAAAGCGTCTAATGAATCTATTTTTGATATACAGTGTTTTAACTCTTGTGTCATCACAATATACCAATGTTGCTAAACTTTTATTGTAATACTGATTGTATAAATAGGAGTAGATCGAATCTCCTATCTCTTCGGTTTTCTGATCACGTATTATGCGAAGCGAATCCAGTAAACAAGCTGATTTAGTTCTGGCCGCTCTTATGAATTCTTCCATGTCAAGCATCGTTATTGGTGGAGTCAGAGTGAATCTTTTCTCTAGATTTAAAATTGAACTTAGTTGATTGGTACTTTGTGCAAGCATATTAAGCAAATTGGTACTCTCCTTATCGCTAATCTCCTTTGCTTTATCGCTGTAAATAAGGTCTTGTATTTTTGGGATGTAGAAATTTTGAATGTAGCTGTATTGATTTATGTCCACATCCAGCAGATAAAATTTTTTCTCGAATTGATTGTCTTTAAACAGTTTCACAGCCAGTGCTTCATAAGCCCATCTTGAAACCATGCTATTTCCTATGGCCGGTACATTTTTATTGGTTTTAAACCATTTATTCAGATTATCATACTCAAGAACGGCCCCCGCTAATAAAATCTGCGGAATTAGAAGAAAGGGTATTGTGATGTATACTGCAGCGCGCGTTTGAAAGATAGAAGATATAAATAGACCCAGCATGTTCGAGAAACAAGCGGTCGACCATAAAATCAAGAAAAATGGCCAAGTCATATCTTTAATTTGGAGGATGCTATTTCCCACCCAAACAAAAGAGAGCATTTGAATCGCGGATAATGTAAACTGCATTTTCATTTTAGCAAATAGGTAGGCTGTTTTACTTAAACCAATGAACGATTCCCTTTTTAGCAATTTTTTATCTTTTAGAATCTCCTCTGCACTATTGATTAAACCGATAAACAAAGCCACAATGACGCTCATTAGCAAGAAAATTGGTATGTTTTCATTGGTCGTATACAGGTAATTTTGAGATTCAGGATCATATTGCTTACAAAAAGCAGCTAGTAAAAAGGCCAGCAGCGGGCCTATGCTAACTGCTAAGGCAGCAGATTGAATATTGGCTTTTTTTACTAAACCGTCACGATATAAGTAGGTTAAGAACTGTTGAATTTTTCCGGGCGTATTTAACCCTGATTCGGGTAATTTAGTGTATTCTTTATGATCAGGTATTTCTAATTTCTTCTGCTTTCTGACATAATAGTTGTACCATTTTTCCGGGGTTTTACTTCTTACTTTTTTGTTTTTTGTACTTGAGGATACTGGAGATTTTTGGATGATGTGAAACATTTCTTCCGGATTTACATTTCCACATAATAAACATTCAAAAATATGAGCGTCGACCATGTTAAATGCGGATTTGAAATACGGTAATGCTTTTAGTGCATCCCCATAGTAGATTGGGTATCCCTTTTGATCAATGAATAGCAATTTATCAAATAATTTATAGATGTATGATGAGGGTTGATGAATATTTACGATGACAATTCGCCCCTCCAGCGTTAATTTTTTCAGTAATATCATCACCTTATCCGAATCAAATGAAGATAGACCGGAGAGCGGTTCATCCAGAAACAGAACCAGCGGATTTCGAATGAGCTCCAGGGTAATGTTTAGTCGTTTTCGTTGTCCACCACTGATGATTTTTTCATTGGGTTTACCTATTTTCAAGTTCTTTATTTCCGTTAACTCAAAATCATGGAGGTGTTTATCAACAAGCGCTTCCAGTTCTTTTTTACTGGATTTACCTACTGATAATTTAGCTGTCAGATAGAGGTTTTGATACACCGTTAATTCTTCAATTAAAGTATCATCTTGAGGAACGTATCCAATGATTCCCTTCACTTGATCTGATTTTTGATGCACATTAACTCCGTTAATTAGAACATTGCCTGAATCGGGCCGTATTTTACCATTTAGAATATTCAATAAGGTGGTTTTGCCAGCACCACTGGTTCCCATAATAGCTATTAGTTCGCCAGAATTAGCCGCCAGAGATAAGGATTTGATTCCATTGGTGCTTTTTTTATAGGCATACTCAACGCTATCGACTGCCAATTTAATGGAAATCAGGTTTTTATTGCTGTGAAATTTTTTTATAATGTCATTGTAGTATATGGGATGACTATTGTCTACAAAAATAACCTCACCTTCCTTTAAGAAATATACACGACTTTTATAGATTAATTGATTATTGATTTCAAATCGTGAATTCCCCTTTACTTTGAAAAGAATGATTTTTTCTTCGATTAATTCCAAAAAGATAACCACTCCCTTAACGGGTGGTGCGTATTCACACATCACTTCCCGTATCACTAATCCCTCCTGATCAGAAAACACTAATAATCGATTCTTTTTTGAAATTTGCGAAAAATCATCGGAGATAAATGAAAAGCAATCTTCATATGTATTGGTTTCAATGGATAAGTAATCAGCAATGGATTTAAAGATTGAAGATACCGTTCCTGTTTTAAGATCTGTATCGGATAAAGAATGCTTGAAGAATGGATAAAACTCCAATAGATAAATAAAGAAATTAACTTTTTCTGAAACTGGTAATTCGCGATTTATGATGTAGCATTCCGCTTGTACTTCTTCTAAAAAAAACCGTTCTCTGTCCTGGAATGAATTTCTCATCAGATCGTAATAGTATGCGTGACGATCAGCGAATAGCTGCAAATAGCTTTGTTGCGTCGGTTTGGAAAATTTGGTGGAAAGGTATATTTCTATGATATTATTGTTTATGTAAGTATTGTTGTCAGTCCTGTAGCTTGTCAGGATGGCAAATACGTTTATAATTGATTTTAAAATGCGCTCTTTCATAGGTTCACATTATTAATTATACCAATACCTCTTTTCAGGTAGAAATAGGGTATTTCATGAGTCCGATTAATTGCTTTTCATTAAATGTATCTGTTAAAAGAGACGGCTATGGTATTGATGATGGCTAATGTCGAACCTAATCCGGATTTATGGTTCCGATGATTTTGAACTCTGTTCTTCTGTTTTGTTGTCGCCCTGAAGGATTATCTGTCCCATCATCCAACTCATTAGGGGCGATGGGCAATTCCTCTCCAAAGCCTCGATACTTTAATCTGGCAGCTGAAATTCCTTGCTGCTGCAGGTAGGCGACTACATTTTTGGCCCTTTTTTCTGATAAGCGTTTGTTGTAGTTTTCATGACCCCTATTGTCGGTGTGCGACCTGACTTCAATAATTAGGTGGGGATATTTTTGAGCGAGGACTAATAAAGTAGTATCAATCGCCGCTTTTGCCTCCTTGGAAAGATCAGCCTTGTCTATTTCGTAGTAAATGTTTTCAACTAGTATGGCTTTGTCAGGAATGGACTTCAATGAAATGTTGCTGAGATCAATTTTATTATGAATCAATCCTAGTTGTGAGTTGAAGTTAATCTTGCGATCAACTAGAGATGAATCGAGTACAACCAGTTCATAACTAAGATTAGGCTCCACCCAAAATGAAAATTCACCTTGTTTATTAGTTTTCATCTCCTTAATATATATGGAGGTACTATCTTTTTTTAATTGCTTAATGGCAATTTTTTTTTCTTTTATTACATCACAAGAATCTATTGATGAGGCTGTTTTATTCTTATAATAATCCGCGTCATCAAAAAAATCTTCTTTTAATAATCGACCCGTGACCAAAATGCGGTCAGTAGCCGTTTCTTCAAATAAATAGATATCATCGCAACACGCCTGATGATCCAAATAAAAGCTACCTGGACGGTTTGATGCGATAAAACCATATTGCCCGGATTCATTTTTAACATAATCAACATCATCAAAAGAAGAGTTAACCGGTAGACCAATATTTTCAGGAAGTTGCCAATTCACCAGGTCTCCTGAGGATTTGAATACATCATATCCCCCAATGGATGGCCATCCATTTGAACTAAAGTATAATTGATGCGCTTCCAGATCAAAAAAAGGAGCTATTTCATCCATTCTTGAATTGAGGTAAATTCCTGCATTTTCGGGTGAGGAATGGGTGTTTGTTTTGCGATTATACAATGAATACCAAATATCTTTACCACCGATTCCACCAGGTCTGTCAGATACAAAATAAAGAACCTCTAAATCCTTATTATAACAGGTTCCTATGGTTGGATAAGAGGCTGAAAAGCGCGGGTGGTTAATGGAACGATCTAATTTCACAGGGGGTTGCCATTGACCATTTAATTTTTTGGAATACCATAAATGACAAATGATTTTATTTTTTAAATTGGTGCTACACTTAGTAAAGTAAAAGCGATTCCCATCTAACGAAAAGACACCTCGTCCGGTATCATAATTTGGGTAATTAAAATAGGGTGTGGATACTTCCTGACCACCCTTCCACTGATCGGCCTCTTTAGTGGCTAATTGAAACCGTCGCGAGGCCTGATATTCTCCATTTATTTCGCGCAAGTTAATTTCATTCAAAAGTGAAGTGCCGTATGCAAATATTGAATCATTAATTATCAAGGGAGAAAATTCAATGTGCGGCTTATTGATGGAATTGTTTAAATGTATAATTTTGGTTCTAACCGACGTATCGCGGTAGGAAATAGCTAAATGACATCCTTCCAATTCCCGGATGATAATGTCTTTTGATATTCCATTGATTTTTATTCGTTTAAATCTTTTTTTTAAACTCGTAAATAGTTCCATGGCTGCCTCATAGTCTCCAAATACTTTATGTAATTTTGCCAGATGAAATGTGACTGATTCGTATTTATTTGGGAAGGACTCATGAAGGTCATGGAAAAGCTTAAGAGCTTGCTCGTAATCTCTTGTTTTTTCATAGACAAAGGCCAGTTGAATTTGATATTTCACCTTGTCCGGTTTTCGTTCTACCAATTCGATCAGGCCGTCTCTGGCGGCATAATAGTCGCTGTTTCGAATGGCGTTGCTTACTACATTTTCCAGTTGCCAGCTGCTCAGTTTTTCTTTCTTCAGATCAGCTCCCAACGCTGGGCTCGCAACCAAAATGTAAACTGTTGCTAAAAAAGTACATGTATTTTTTGTCATCGCTAATATCGTTCGCATGAAACAACTTTTTTGGTGAGATTAGTTGAGGGTAAGGTGTAAATCAGGCTAAATTCGAAAGATGTATTTCTGACGTTTGAGGTTCTAAATTGACTAATGTTATAATCGTAGCTTGTAATGAATTTTATATTGTCATATGAAATTCCACCTGAAAAAATTAATGCATGGGCCTCATTACTTAAGCCATTTCTATAGTGCAGGCCTGCGATTACATTTTTTAGTGAGCTTGATGTATTCGTATTTAAGATGTGACCAATATTGGCGCCCAAAATAGATTGGGTTGGTTCCCCTTGCTTAATTAAAATAAACGACGGGATGATAAATATTTTGGTGCTTAAAGTTACATCTGCTTTTCCATGCACCACGTATCTTAACGGCAGGTTGGACTCCATTCCATAAAAGCTTTCTGATGGACGATTTAATCTTTGCATAGATAGTCCTAAACTCCATAAGCCATTCTTAATAGATTGTGAGTAGAGTAAGCCAAAACCAACATCCAGGTGTGTTGAGGTTGATGTTTCAAAATACTCATTGGTGGGTAGTGATGGATCAAACCCCCCTGAATTACGGTCGTATTGATCGGGGAATGAATTATCAGACCAGGAGATGCTTTTATATACGTATCCCATTTGGAGACCCAAGCTCAAAGATTTATTAATCGCCAGCGGTACCTCGTGGCTGATATTGAAATAGATGAGGTTGGATGGAAGCGTATTTCCGGAAGAGTTATCGTGACTTAAATATAATCCAGTATTAATTCGTTCATTGGCCAAATAAATGGGTTTTTCGAAGCTTAGGAAGAAAGTATTATATACTTCAGCAAATTGATAGCCTTGAGATCGATACATTAGGGCAGCCCTCATGTCACCATTGAATCGTCCGGTATTGGCCGGATTCAATGTTAGGTGAGCGGAATAGTTTTGCGAAAAATGAATATTTTGTCCTATAAGGAAAGGAGTCATAAGGTTTGCAAACAACACAAATATCCACTTGATATTTTTTTTTAAACACCTATAATTATGCATACTATACTGTTTGTATCAAAGGTGAGATATTTTATCATGATCAAATGATAAATTACATCTTTCTCTTGAAAAAGGCAATCTTATTCAATAAATTTGATAATAAAGAGGTTGTTATGTCAAAAATCATACAGGTATCTCTCGTTCTATTGCTCATGTTGCCAACCTTTGCAAGTGGCCAAATTGAAGCGCGTTTCTCATCTGATAAAACAGCTGGTTGTCCGCCTTTGCTGGTGTCTTTCACCAATGAATCGATTTATCCTGCAGATGCTGCTTTTCTATGGGATTTTGGGAATGGTAGGACTTCTACTGCACGGCAGCCACAGACCATATATTCGGAGCCTGGCGATTTTACTGTAGTTTTAATTGTATCGGCAGGTGACCTAGCAGATACACTTTCTGTTCGCGGTTACATCTCTACCTATGCTCCACCAGTTGTTTCCTTCACTATTAATAATGATGGGATTGGGTGTATTCCGGCTGCATTTGAGTTCTCAAATCATACCACTATTAGTGAAGGTGCACCTGTTGAATATACCTGGAGTTTCGGAGACGGATCCATCAGTCATGAAAAATCGCTTCAATACATCTATGAGCAGAGAGGAATCTACGATGTGTCATTGGTGGTAACGGATGTCAATGGATGCACCAGTTCTCATACAGAGGAGGAGTTAGTTAGAGCGTATCAGCCAGTAGCTAAACTTGGCGCGGATCAGGTTTATTCCTGCAATGGGACTTTAATTACCCATTTTAATGACCTTTCGGAAGCCGTTCTTCCTCTTCGCTATGTCTGGGATTTTGGGGATGGTACGACCTCGCATGAGCCTTCACCCACGCATATCTTTCATCAGGTCGGTCGCGAGACTGTGAAGTTAAAAGTAATGAATACAGTAGGTTGTGAGGATTCGGTTGTGGTTGAGGATTTAATTGTAATTGAAAATACAAGAGCCGTTTTTAGCCTCTCAAATGATACCATTTGTCCAGGTCAAAAATTAGCACTTACTAATGCAAGTGAGGATGCTTCATTATTTCAGTGGGATTTTGGGGATGGATCAGTGTCTGGCGAAATAGATGCCAGTAAGCAATATGCTAATTCCGGTGATTACTTCATTCGCTTAAGAGCCAGTAATGGGATTTGTCAACATGACTCTATTGTTCCGGTTCATGTTGAACATGTGATAGCCGATTTTCAGGCTACTGATACTTTTCTATGTCAGGTTCCGCAAATTGTACAATACCAAAACCTATCGCAGAATGCGGTCCGTTGGGAGTGGCGGTTTGGGAATGGGGTCGTTACTGTTGCCGAAAATCCAGGTATTCAATTTGAACAGACAAAGGTAATTCAGGATTTGTTTTATGAATCCTACAGTGACACGCTGATCGCTATCAGTAAGCATGGTTGCCGGCAGCGAAAAGTAATTGAAAAAAGTGTTGAAGTGAAAATTCCCAATGTGCGTATTAGCGCAGATGATGTTTTGACGGGTTGTTTACCTAAAACGATCCACTTTAGTGATAATACCATTTATGATACGAATATGGATGAGGTTACTAGCTGGTCCTGGATGGTTGATGGTCGAATCATTGAAAAGGGGGCGGCTTTCACCTATGAGTTTACAAACCCAGGTAATATTCCTGTTGAATTGGTGGTTGAGACTTCAAAAGGGTGCATCCATTCCAATGTGAATCAAGTGAGCGTAGGAAATGTTATTACGCCGGATTTTATTGTGAAGGATGGTACTGAGTTTTGTGCTTCGGAAAACATTTATTTCAAAAACACATCCCCAGATCTTGAGGCTGTGACTAACCTAAGGTGGGAATTTGGAGATGGCAATACGTTTCCGTTTCCAGTCGATGAATGTTTTCATACCTATACTGACACCGGATATATGGATGTGAAACTTACCGTTTTTAATTATGGATGTCAAAATGTATTGACAAAGAAAAAGGCGGTCTATATAAAAGGACCTGTTAGTTTATTTACAATAGAAAACAACTGCTCCACTCCACATGATTATCACTTCATAGGAAATATTATAGATGCCGATTCGTATACCTGGGATTTTGGTGATGGCTCAGCTTTTGTTGAGGCGGTAGCGGAAGTCGATCATAGCTATTTAGAAGGCGGGAATTATAGAGTAACGCTTTCTGCACAAAATAGTACAACTGGTTGTAATTATGAGCTAACGAATCTAGCGTACGTCAGAAATCTGAAATCAAAAATACGGAGTAGTCAATCTTACGCCTGTCTTTATGATACTATTCACTTTGATGCAGAGGCATCTATAGATGCTGTGCCATTTATGTATAAAGGAAAAAATTATAAGTATTTATGGACTATTCTTCAAGAAGAAAAAGAGTACTTTGATGACTTACCCATTTCTCATTTGTTTAAACATAAAGGCTATCAGCAGGTTGCTCTAATAACGCAGGATGTAAATGAATGCCGGGATACAGCTATTCAAACTATTCGCTTATTTCATCCATCACCGGATTTTGAAAGTAATCACCAGGATGGTTGTATGCCGATAACTTTTGCTTTTAATGATTTATCAACTTCAGATACCACTCTCATTGACTGGATGTGGAAGTTTGGTGATGATTTTGGTTCCAATGATCAGAATCCCTTGCATGAATATATGGAGTTTGGTTCCTATAATGTGTCACTGGAGGTCAAAGATGCTTTGGGTTGTATTAATCAAGGTGTAAAAAAGGAGCATATTAAAGCCATTCTGCCAGATGCTTCATTTATTGTATCAGACCCTACTTCATGTTTGGATCAAGAGTTGACCTTTTCGGATCTGTCGAAAAGTGAAATTATTTCTTATAAATGGGATTTTGGTGATGCCAGCGGTTCCAAACTAGCCACTCCCTCTCATAGTTATACAGATACAGGTTATTTTTCAGTGTCACTCTCTGTAATGGATGTTCATGGTTGTGAGGGTTCAGGAACGAAAACTGAATACATTCATATTCAGAAGCCTCCAATACCTGACTTTATGGCTTCTGCCACCCAATCGAATTGTTACCCATTTTTAGTTCAGTTTACGGATCTGTCAGAAACTGATTATCCAGGATCATGGCATTGGAAATTTGGTGATGAAAGCAATCATTCCAGTCTTCAGCATCCCTCTTTTATCTACTCCAAGCCTGATAGTTATAATGTGACTCTAGTCAGTTCATCTAGTTATGGCTGTTCTGATACTCTGACAAAGAATAGTTACATTCATGTTGGTGGACCTTATGCTTCAATGGTCATACCTGATACTGCCTGTCGAAATAAAGACATTCAGATGATTGCATTAAATAAACGAAATGTCCATGATTTAGTTTGGGATTTTGGCGATGGGTATACATTAATGGGAGATACTGTTTATTATCAATATTCTGCCATAGAACAGGTTTATCCATCGCTATACCTGCGGTCAGATGCAAATAATACTTGTAATAAGGTAATTCGGGATACGATTGAAATCTTTAAACTTGTTGCTGATTACAAGATTGAGAATGATGTCTTCGAAGGTTGTGTTCCTATGGGCGTGGTCTTCCAAAACCAATCGATAAATGCATCTTCCGTTTTATGGCATTTTGGTGAAGGCAGTTCTTCCTCTATCACTCAACCTGCTCACCAATATGATGATTCAGGCGTTTTTTCAACTACTCTTATTGTATACGATGATACGTTTGGGTGTAGTGATACGCTTTCCAAGTATGACATTGATGTTCATCCCTTGCCTCAGGTTTCAATTATCAATGATACATTGATTTGCAGGGGGGATAACTTATTATTATTTGCAGATGGAGGTGAAAGCTACTCCTGGAGCCCGGATAAGGGGTTGGATCATTCAGAGATATCAAATCCGATCGCCGAACCTGACTCCTCCCTTCATTATTCCGTTGAAGTAACAGATACCAATGGCTGTAAAAAAAATGATTCGGTTTGGGTGGCCGTGCAGCAAGTTCCATTGGTTGTTCTAAGAGATACAACTCTTATTATAGGTGAATCGTTTGGGTTAAATCTAGATGATAATGGCATCAAGTCCTATACCTGGACACCTGATCGTGGCCTCTCTTGTGTGGATTGCGCGGAATTACTCGTGGGACCTTTGGAAACAACCCACTATAATCTTGCTGTTACAGATACCAGTGACTGCTTTGAGGTAATAAATGATATGAATGTGGAGGTATTGCATAAATTTTCTGTTGCATTACCTTCTGCGTTTACTCCTAATGGGGATGGAATTAACGATATTATTTATGTGAAAGGTTGGGGGATTAAAGCCCTTATTGAGTTTAGTGTTTATAATCGATTTGGCGAGAAGATCTATACCTCGTCTGAATTATCTGAAGGGTGGGATGGCACCTTTAAAGGCGAATTTCAGCCCATTGAAACGTATAGCTATTTGGTAAAAGCAAAGACTTACCTCGATGACATCATTGAACGCCATGGTTACTTTAAAATACTCAAATAGAACATTCAATATAGTACTTAATTTTAGGTCAGTATATTATGCAGAATTTGTTATCTGAGATATCCAATCCCTCAATTCTTGCTGAGAAAACACCCCTGGAAATTTTTGTGTTGAAATCCGATGGTACTATTGTTTATGCCAATGAAATGGGGCGATTGGCACTGGGAATTTGTGAAGGACAAGACTTGTTTCAACGAAATATTTCGGAATTGATAGTTCCGAAGTGTGAAATTCTTTGGAAGCGAATTCAGTCCAGGCCAGGACAAGCCCATTCTCATTTTTCATCCACACATAAGAATGCGATGGGAACAATATATTCTGTTAAGGTATATGCCCATTTGATTGGTGAAGGGGATCAACAACAGGTCGCCTACTATGCTTTCGTTAATCAAGGATATAAAAAAGTTCAAAAGTCTTATATACACGAATCTAGAATTAAAAAGCGAATAGCTGAAGTTGCCAATGAATTAACCAAACATGAAGATGTTAATGCCATTTCAATATTGATTCGGCAATATGCACTTGAGATTACAGATAGTCTGTTTTGTTTCATTGCCTTTGAGGACCCTATCCGGAAAAAAACAATCTTTTCCGTTTACTCTGATTCGCCTCATTCGTATCGTGAGGAAACGGAAGCGTTTTATCATTCCTTTTGTCAAAAGATGAAAGTCATGAACACTGACTCTTTTGCAGGAAAATGCTTTTGTAATGGAGAAGATTTGGCGACTCATTTAAGACAAGGAATATGTAGTAAAATGCCCTATCACAGGATGGCGTGGAGTAAGATTGTCTTTAATCAGTCATTTAAGGGGATGATATTTACATCCGGAAAAGAGTGTAAGTACACCGGACAGGATGCTTATCACCTGGAAATTCTTTCCAATCTTTTTGGGATCGCTATTTACAGAATGCAATCGCATCATGAGCTCATTGAATCCAAAGAAAAGGCAGAAGCGGCTAATCGGGCTAAAAGTGCTTTTTTAGCCCGCATGAGCCATGAGATTCGGACACCCATCAATGCTGTTCTGGGTTTCTCTGAACTGCTAAAGCCTCACATAAATGATCCTGCACCGATGAATTATCTACAGAGTATCTATCACAGCGGGAATGCTTTATTGTCTTTAATAAATGATATTCTGGATTTTTCGATGATGGAAGCCAGTAAATTGGTGTTAAATCCAATTCATGTTGATTTGCAAGACCTCTTTGCTGAATTGAAAATGTTATTTAAGAGTAGTGTTTATGATAAGCAACTGAAGTTTTCTTCTCTTATCGCTGAAAATTTTCCATCCGTCATACTGATAGACGGATTGCGTTTAAAGCAAATTCTTATTAATTTACTTGGTAATGCAATCAAATTTACTGAAGAAGGAGAGATCGTTATGCAGTGTGAGCTTTTAAAGAAAACTCACGAGAAAATAGATATTGCCATTAGTATTAAGGATACAGGAATTGGGATAAAGCCAGAGTCACAGGAACAGATATTTGAGGATTTTTATCAGCTGGAAGCACAGGATAACCGGAAATATGGGGGTACCGGAATAGGTTTAGGGATTGTAAAGCAGCTGATTAATTTAATGAATGGGGCTATATTTCTGGAAAGTCAAGTTGGAATAGGGAGTACCTTTACAGTTGTTTTTTATGATGTTGCCACAAATTTTTCCTTTTTGAAGAAGGAGCTTTCTAGCACTGAAATTACACGCTCATATGATGCCTCCATTGCGGAGATACATCTTAATCAAGAAGGGGAACAGCATGCTGGAATAGTCTGTAAATGGGAGAAAACCAGGCATTCCACTTCCTTTGAAACAATCCTACTTATCGCAGACGAAGTTATGGAATATGCCACAAAACAAAGCAATACGAGGCTTCACGAGGCGGCTTTCGAGTTAAAGCAAAGTGCCAAATCGTTTAATGTTGAATTGGTAGAATATCAGACTAAAATTATTGATCAGCTATTAACCCTCGGTATATCGAGTAAGAATTGATGTTTTATGAGTGAACAGGATATAAGTACTGAAAAAAAAGGCCGGATACTTATTATTGATGATAATTCACGCAATGTACAGCTGGTCGCCACCATTCTTGATCATTACAAGTATGATGTTGAGTATGCTCTGGATGCTCTTAATGGGATAGAACGACTTGAAAAGGGAGGCATTGATTTGGTTCTTTTAGATATTATGATGCCAGGAATGGATGGTTTTGAAGCTTGCCAAGCGATAAAGAAGCGACCTTTATTAATTGATATACCCATTCTATTTGTAACTGCAAAGAATGATAAGGTAAGTATTAATAAAGCTTTTAAAGTAGGAGGGGAAGATTATATTGTGAAACCGTTTGATGCAAAAGAGTTGATTTCTCGCGTGAATGTGCATGTGGATTTAAAGAAAAATAAAGAGAAGTTAAAAGATTCGAATAAAGAATTGGCTCAAAAAGTTGAGGCGAGAACTCAAGAGATTCAGAAAGCTAATGCTGCTTTGGAAAGGCTTAATCAGGAGCTAAAAAGTGCCAATAGAGAGTTGGTAAGTGCAGATCAAACCAAGCATAAGTTTCTTTCCATTCTCGGGCATGAAATCGGTGATGCACTGAATGAGGCTATTGGTATGCTTCAGATTTTAAAGCACCGGGTGGAATCCAGAAAAGATGCTCATGTTGTAGAGAAAATTGATACTTCTCTCATTAAACTGGAGACTTTCATTAAATCAGCTCTTCGAATTACGGCCTTGCAATCAAAACATATGAAACTTAAAATTGAACGGTTTGATCTTAATCAGATTATTGGTTTCTGTTTGTTGAATCTGGATGATAAACTGCGTAATAATAGCATTCGTTTACGGGGGCAGCACTTGGATAAGGAAATGTTAATAAACGGAGAACATCATTTGCTTTCTGGTGCTTTATTAGCCCTTTTTGATTTTTTGGTCACTCATAGTGAACAAAAAAGTATTCTTCAAGTGGAAACGATAAAGCGTGAAGAAGAAGTTCGATTAATAATTGAAATTGATGATATTCAACTGAAAAAGCATATTAAGGAAAAAGAAGCTACCTTGAGTACTAATTCGCAAACAGGGATCAGTTTTGATTCTCTTGAGTTTGTGAAGATGATTATCCTGGAGCATGGAGCCAGTTTAACATTTGATTTCAGGTCGAATGAAAAAATTACCTGTACACTGATCTTCACTGAACCGCAATCTCAACTTATTATTGATCCTAATTACTTAACTGAACTAAACTAAAAGTTATGAGTCAAACAAAGTGCCTTAAATCGTGCCTTGGAAAATTACTGCTTATTATAGTTTGTGTTTTTCCAGGCTTAGAATTACAAAGTAGTAACCTGTGTAGAATTGGTCTAACTGCCGATGAAGACTCTATTGTTTCAACCGTTTACTCCATTCCTTCACCGGATGAGATATTCAATTTTATTGATGCCGGAAATTTGAATTACAATCCCCAAATACTTAGTAATCCAAATAATATTGCTAAGTACAAAAGCTCGCGCGAACAGTTTTTGGCTGTGGGAATATTCCTTGCCGATTTATCATATGTGTTAGCTTTTCAGCAACCATCAAAAGGATTTGAATATATGAAAATCATAGATGATGTTGGTAATAATCAAAATCTTTTTCCGTATCTGGATTATAAATTCAAAGAACGCTTTTTATCAAACCTGTCAAATGTTGACTCTTTAATGGTTTTATCTGATTTAGCTTACGATTTGACAATGGATAATCTTTACGAAACGCAACGATTTAATACTTACTCAATTGTTTCGTTTGGGTGTGTGATAGAAAGTTTATTTTTAACATTACGTTCCATTAATCAAGAGAATCCCAGTGGAGAACTTTTGCAACGAATTGCTGATCAGCGAAATCTCATTGAGCAGTTAGTAGAAATGATAGGATTCTACTCGACACATCGGGAAGCTAAAGTTTTGCTCAAGGAGCTAGAGCCCTTAATCGCTTCTTTTGATGCTTTTAATGTGGAATCAAATGACACCAAAGTATCGACAAGGTATGATCGCGTCTTTATTCAACCAACCAAGGAGATCAGTGTAACCAAGGAGAAACTGGATAAGCTCACGTTGGCAGTGAATGAAATTAGAGTTAAATGGGTAAAATAAAGAATTATGAGAAAGATAATAATTTTAGTAGGATCATTTCTTATGCTGTTGACTTCTATTGGTATACAAGCTCAAGATTGTAGACGTTATGAAAACAAGTGTCCATCTCCTCCTAAGGCGTTTAAAATAAGTTCAACCTCTAAATCATTTTCGCTTAAGAGAATGAAAAAGGTAGAATTGAATTTAACACTTTTTGGTAACCGGGCCTACTTCATTTCGACTAAAGGTAATGCCAAGCTGGGTAAAATTCATTTCAGAGTGATTGAGGCCAATGAAAATAGAAGTGTATTGTATGATAATGCAGCTGACTCATATGCTCCCAACAAAATTTTTGAGATATCTTCTACACTTAATGTCATTGTTGAAGTATCTGCACCCACCTACAATACAGAGCGAAAAAGTGAGTGTACGGCAGTATTAGTTGCCTATCAATCGCTTTAATTTAGCTGTTCGAAAGCTCCTGTTGCGGTTAGTGTCTAGTTCTTTTTATATTAGATTTAGAGGGGATGATTACTAAAGAGCGAATCTTTGGATTCATTTAAGTTATACTTTTCTAAGAACTAGTAATGCTGTTTTGTTTATGTGGCTATCTTGTTTATTAACTGTAACTTTTACTATGAAATGACCTGTTGTTACTTGTATTGGCAGCTTAATTTCATTGTTATTAAAGTGGCTGTCAATAATCTTCTCACCTTTAATAGAAAAAATGGTCACATGCACTGATTTCAGATTTTTAACTGACTTAGCATTTATGGTTATCACATTCGCATTGGAGTGAATCTTTATTTCTTCTTCCATATTATTGTTTTCTGTTATCTCAAGGGATTCAATCCCCGTTGAGACTGCCGCTTTAAGATGCAGGACGAAACGGCTATTATCAATTTGATGGTTTGATTTGAAGGAATATTCTGGCATTAATCTTAAGTCTATAAGTTCGCTGGTGGCTTTGTCTTCCAGTAATAGGTCATAATCTATATTGAAGGTACTCAAACCAGAAATAGATAATTTGTGAATTCCTTTTAAAGTTTTTATACCGATCGGTATAGCAAGCTTTGAATTGTCAGAAGGCAAGACGTTTATAACAATATTTTTCCCATCTTTGAGGGAATAGATGTAGGATTTATCATCCCCATCAAAACGCTTTTCAGAATCGGTACGTGAGAAATATTCCACTGCCCCCGGTCGAAAGGCAATGACGGTTTCATCTTCATTGTCGTTTAACTTTAGTCGTATTAAATTTTTTTCTGATGACTTCGCTGATTTCAATGCTGATGATGCAACATCGTGTAGCCGATTTGCCGTCTTTAGGTGGATATCTCCAGCTTGACCTCTTTTTACCCAAAAGGATTGAGAAGGCGCAACAATTCCATCAAACCCTTCAGGAGATCCGATACCAGAGACCGTGTTAAATGTTGCATAGCTTCTATTCTCTGGGGAATTACCAGTACGAATATACACATCACCAGTTGTATTGATTAACTCCAATCCATTCATTTCTTCTGTTGTGATTTGATAGTAAGATGTATATGGGTTGGCGATTAACTGCCATCCATCTGTAAGTGTTTTACTGTAGTCATCTGAATTTACTGGCCCTGTATGTGAAATGACCGAACCGGCTTCTTTAACAGCTACCGAATAACCTTGTAAAGGTTCATTAAATGTAGCAGTTCCGGTTTCGTTTATCCAGTTTCCACTGTAACTATATAACATGTAGTTATTATTGTTTTCATCACCTACAATAGCCTCATAACTAGCGATCGTAGGATTTGCTATTTGGTGTCCGATATACCAGTATCTTTTAGCTTCAAAACTCCAACCAATCGTTACATTACCAGTGGTGGTTCCATTAACAATTAGAGAAACTGGTTGGCTCACCGTATTGTTCATGTTTAAAACGCCTGAAACATTTAACTCACCTACTATTGTGACCTGACTTCCGGCAGCAATGGTCAACTCTGCACCTGATTCGATGGTGAGGCTACCAATTGTCACACTACCTGTCAATGTAGGATAAAAGCTATTACCCGAAGAAATGACCACATTATCAAGGATTGAAGGCGTGTTTTCGGACCAATTGGCATCGTTCATCCATTCCGCTTCTGCTCCAGCATCAGTGCCTTGCCATGTGTTAATTTGTAGAAAACTATTAATGTGTTCGCCTAGTATTTCATCAATGGGATCGCCAAAGCCTCCAATGGTTTCAATTAGGTCTGATATATCACCAGGTACAGCTGAAACATTACCAGGTATATCGGAGATTGCATCAGGTTTTAAGATGTAAATTCCGCCATCGTAATTATCATTTCCTCCTTCAATGGTAAATGAATTACCACCCACTACAAGGTTCCCGGAAATGTCAATTTCAGTATTTTTTAATTCCACATTTCCCAATACGATTACATTACCTGCTAGTTCGGAACCGGATTTTGATAGTATCATATCCCCACGTACAATTAATATCCCTCCTTCATCCACAAAAATGCGATTTTGATCAGCTGTAAAATACCCCGAAATTTCCAGTATTCCACCGGACTTGACTCTAAAATCTTTTTTATCTAGATTTAGAGTTTTGCCATTTTCAATAAGCAAATAGCCGCCTTCATTGACAGCGCTATTGCCGTCACCACCTTTAATGGTAATATCATCGTCGAAGTTGACACTTCCGTTAATGAAGAAATCTTGATATACATCCTTACCAGGCGCGGATCCTATCCATGTTTCAGCGTCGGTAAAAAAGCCACCTGTATCCTTACTGGTGTGCTGAGCAATAACGAATTCAAAAGATATCAAACTGCACATGCATAGAAGTATAACTATCCTTTTCATTTTAATCTCTTTTAGTTATGGTGATAATACGCTTGTAATCAAATTCGAGTAAAATTTTATATATAAACGCTTTATAAAAAGTGATAATCATGGGAATTGTATCGTTAAAACTGATTTTTGTCATGAGAGAGCCGAATCTTTATTTGATATTTCTGTTTCATAATATCGAATGGCTTTTAGTTTCATCTGATGGGAATAGAGTGCTTTGTAAATGAGGTTGTTCTACTGATAAGCTGACCTAGTCGATGAGAAAGGGCTAATTTATATCTACATGATATATCCAACCCTGATCCAGAGCTGATCTTTTTAAAATCATTCTGAAACAAGATTAAACAATGTGCGTTGGTAAATATCCATTAACCTCATCAAAACGTGAAGCTTTAATACTTGTTGAGTCTGTCGTCCATTACCATCAAACTAAACTAAAAATTAAACTATTTTTTTACCAAAAGCAAGTCCAATGTATTTTAATATCTACTGTTCTGTGGTCAATATTACATTCGCAGCAAATCGCACAAAAAAGTTGGAAAAAAGCGTTGCAATAATGCAACAATAGGGCTGCACTCTCCCAAGGACATATTATTATGAATTTCAGGACAGGTATTTTCTATTTTTTTAAGTTCTAGATTTCAAATTCTTATTTATTCCATTTATTTAAAAGATTAAAACGTGAATATTGCGCTCTTTTGGTTTCAGTTACAATAATTAGCATATTCCGCATGTTGATTTCGTATTTTCGGTTATACTATTACGTTTGATTTGTTTTATTTTTAATTGCATTGCTGCCTATTCTGTATATCCACGACTGATAAAACCTTAACGAACTATTGGTTAATAGATGAAAATTTGTGAATTATTTTCTTTTATCTGTAGCGTCTCCCTGCCAGTGGATGAGGTTAACCATTTTTCGGAGGTGGCTGCGGACGCGTTTACCGTATAGCTCTTCGATGTCATCCACATCGAGGTTGATAGTAATGTGGGTGATGAGGTTATCTGAGATGGAGAGGTCGTAGCGACTGAGCAGGATCTCGGCCATGACGTTGCATTCGCTGCCAAAGTGTTTGAGGTTTTGTTCGGCGCACAGGTCATCAAAGCAGATGGGTTTGGGTCTTTTGCTGCCGGGTGAAAAGTCGAAACTGCGTTTGCTGTAGCGGTGAATGCCTTCGAAAAATCAATGAAACAGATTAGTTATACTTAGAAATATATTGTTTAAAGCTCCCTAAACTGATATAGATTTGGGAGCTCTGTATTTAGATAGTTTTAATTTATCAGTTCAGGTTTTCTGCAAAGCGGAAGGGTTTACCGGGTTGAGCGACAGCATTGAAAATGGTTGTGTAATGGTCGGTATCAATGTCTTTGTTTATTGCAGGAATTTCGTCTCTTTTTGAAAAAAAGTTGATTGATTCCAGGTAGTTGTAGACGCGTCGCATTGGAAAACCAACACTATGTACCCAGTCATATGCTTTTTTCTCTTTGGTTTCGTAACTGGTGCCAAAGATTTTAATGTCAGTCAGTCCATTGCCTAAGATGGTTCCTTGGTAGGTTTCGTATTTGGTGGATAAAATAAATTCCACCACTTCTTCACCTAAAGTGCGGACCTGGATCCTGGCATTTCGAATATTGTTTTGAATGGAGTTGAATTCCCAGGGAAAAATGTGGTAGATGAGATGGATCAACTGCTCGTTGGTGAGGCATGTTACTTTCATATAGTTTGAGCGTTTTTCCCATTCCAGGCATTCTTTTTCGGTCTTGAATTTTTTGCCGTCATAGGCGATGTAGATGATTTTAGATTGTTTTTTCATAGTGATTTAAATTAAGATTAAACAGTTGAAAATAAAATGAATAGATTTATGTATGCCACGCGATGAAATCGTGCTGCAGCGCGGGGATTATGAATTTGAGAAATGCCTTGTTTATTTTCTTTTATCGGGTGAATTGGCTGGCCAATGGATGAGGTTGACCATTTCGCGGAGGCGGCTGCGGACACGTTTTCCGTATAGGTCTTCGATGTCATCTACATCGAGATTAGTAGTAAGGTGGGTGATGAGGTTATCGGAGATGAACAGGTCGTAGCGACTGAGCAGGATTTCGGCTATGACGTTGCATTCGGAGCCAAAGTGTTTGAGGTTTTGTTCAGCGCCCAGGTCATCGAAGCAGACGGTTTTGGGGATCTTGGATCCAGGGATGATGGCGAAACTGCGTTTACTGAAGCGGTGGATCACGTCGAAGCCGTCTTTCTGGAATTCGAAACTGATGTCGCGGCAAGCTTTAACCTGGTATCTGTTTTCTACAGGTAATAAATGTTGCATCAATTTCATGAGTGAAGTTTTTCCACAGCCAATGGGGCCACAGAGCATAAGTCCTTTCTTTGGGTTTAGACCCTGGCGGATGGTGTTGTGATGGTCGCCGATTGTATAGGCGAAAAGTTGTCGAATAATGGGCATATCTTCTTCGTAAAGGTGAAAGTGGGGCCCATGTATGGCTTTGCCTTTTTGGGTGATGAAATCGAGAGATTTCTGGAAGTCGTAGATGATGGTGTTGTTGGTTATTTGGTAGTGCATGGTTTATTGATTAGGGCCCCGATAGTTATCGGGGAATGATGAATGATTAATGGTTGTTACGTTGATTTACATTACAATGTGCTTATAACCAAAGATGATTCTGTTTCATATAAGTGTTCCATCCACATGGGTTTTTCATTTTTGCCTACAGTCGCAAAAACGAAACAAAAATGACCGCCGCTGCTGTCCAATGACGCTAAACGATTCCATTGCGGCGGAAAGAAAAGAACTCGCTGCGCTCAGACAGCTTTTCTTTCTGATCGCCTTCATTCCATCGTTCTTAACGCTATTGGACAGAGGCGGGTGTTCAGATTGAAAAATTGTATTGTCATTTGGGGATTGTGGTGTAAATGGCTTCATATCAAGGGTGTTAGTAAGAATTCCTTTTGGATTGGAAACTTTTATTGATTGTTTAATCTATTTCATAGTAGTGCTCTAGCCGCACGGGCTTTTACTTTTTCGCTACAGCTCGAAAACGTAAACAAAAAGAGCCGCCGCTGCTGTCCAATGACGCTAAACGATTCCATTGCGGCGGAAAGAAAAGAACTCGCTGCGCTCAAACAGCTTTTCTTTCTGATCGCCTTCATGCCATCGTTCTTAACGCTATTGGACAGAGGCGGGTGTTCAGATTGAAAAATTGTATTGTCATTTGGGGATTGTGGTGTAACTGGTTTCATATCAAGGGTATAAGTAAGGATTCCTTTGGGAATGGAAACTTTTATTGATTGTTTAATATATTTCAGAGTAGTGCTCTAGCCGCACGGGCTTTTCATTTTTGCCTACAGTCGCAAAAACGAAACAAAAAAGACCGCCGCTGCTGTCCAATGACGCTAAACGATTCCATTGCGGCGGAAAGAAAAGAACTCGCTGCGCTCAAACAGCTTTTCTTTCTGATCGCCTTCATGCCATCGTTCTTAACGCTATTGGTCAGAGGCGGGTGTTCAGATTGAAAAATTGTATTGTCATTTGGGGATTGTGGTGTAAATGGCTTCATATCAAGGGTGTTGGTAGGAATTCCTTTGGGAATGGAAACTTTTATTGATTGTTTAATCTACTTCATTGTAGTGCTCTAGCCGCACGGGCTTTTCATTTTTCGCTACAGCTCGAAAACGTAAACAAAAAGAGCCGCCGCTGCTGTCCAATGACGCTAAACGATTCCACTCCGGCGGAATGAAAAGAACTCGCTGCGCTCAGACAGCTTTTCTTTCTGATCGCCTCCATGCCACCGTTCTTAACGCTATTGGTCAGAGGCGGGTGTTCAAATTGAAAGATTCTACAATAATTAATGGTTAGGTTGTACATGATGATTTGAGAATTAGTTGATGGAGTATAGTTTGGGTATAGTGATGACGTAGTTGATAGGTTGAAAGAAGAACGCCATGTGTTTGATGAAGGTGATGATGTTAGCATAGTAGTGTAGGATGCATTCGGCATCGGTGTAGGTATTGTAGGGCGGGTCGAAGGTGTAGCTGTATGGCTGGCCGGATAAATGGCAGTACGCGGCTTGGATCCGGTCGTGGAGATCGATGATTTCACAGATGTAGGACATCTTGTCCATGAAGAGTCGTTGTTGAAAATAACTCTCTGGAAGGCCTTCTATTTTGAACAGGATTTGATCGAAGTCGTTGATGTTGTATTTGCACTTTAGGTTTTGGTAGAGTAGGTTTTTCATATCTGGGTAATTTGTTGATGCGTCAATTTGTGAATTTGATAATTAGTTGAGGGAGAAACACTCGTAATTGATGTCGGAGGGTTTCTTTGGACGGTAGAAGAAGCTGATGTGATGAATGAGGAGTTTGCTGTGTTTTAAGAACTGGTGCCAGCAGTTTCCGTTTTCGTTGGTTGTTGTGATGTTGAAGTACCAAATGCCGTTTTCGAGTGTGTATGTGGCATTGTAAGCGTTTTTAATTTTTGCATCTAAATCTTTTAGCTTCCGGATGTAGGTTTGTTTGTTAGAGAACAGGTGATCCAGAAAGTAGTCTTGCGGTAAGGAATTAAGTTTTTCCAGGACAATGTCAATGCTGACTATTTTGAAATGACGTTCCAGGAGGTAGTTGGTGATGTCGGGGATCATGGCATTAATTTTTAAGGATTAATTATTGTTACACAGAGACTCGCGGAGAAGACACGGAGGGACGCGGAGTTTGTTCTTGGAACTCTTATCCCGATAAAACGAGGTCTCTCCTGGTTTTAGAGGAGCAATTGTGGAATTTGTTTATTACCCCGTTTGCCTTCTGCATTGCCTCTTGTGGGGGTAAGGTCTTGAATAGATATAGTTAAAGGGGTTTGTCATAGTTGGTGGATGGTTTGTGCCCGGGAGGTTTGGGTTTGTTGTTTTGACTTCTCTTCGACAAGCTCAGGGCATTGCGCTCTGGGATCGTGGATTTGGTCTCGAATTTTTGGATGTTGAGCATCCAGTTGCGGGCAGCGGCTTTCCAGTCTTTCATTTTGGTTTTGCCGCCCACGAGCCAACCATTGGATTCGTAGTAGTTGAAAAAGCGTTCAGCTTCGGTTTTAGAATGGTTTTTTTCCTGAAAGTAAATCTGGATGTGCTCCAGGGGTGGTGACACAAAACGTGTTCGTTTTTCTTTCTGGGGAATGATTTCTTCCGGAAGGGGCATTTCTTCGAAGTCAAAAAGGTCTTGTTGTGGGTTATGATTATTGTTAAGTTCGTTGATGGTTCTTTTTTGTTCCTCTGTATTCATCTCTTCTGGTTTTTGATTATCATAAAAGTTGGGTTCTCTTATAGAGAGAGTATTGTTTGTATCTTTTAATATATTGACCATTTCGTGGTCAACTCGTGGACAAGTACCTGACCATTCTGTGGTCAAGTGAACTTTGCTTGCTTTTTCGGGATCATGCGAAGGTTCGTATTTAACAAAATCGTGATTGTGGAGGTCTTTCATAATTTTAAAGTAGGTTGTTTTAGAACCTATGCGTGCCATTTCCATCAGTTCTTCCCGAAAGGCATAGATTGGGTTTTTAAACCTGTTTCGATTCCATAACCTGAACAGTGCCAGGTAGAGTGTCAAATGGTAGGCCTTAAATTCCTTGATTTGATCCATCCTGGACAATACATCAAGTTGATGTTTGATGTAGTTCATGGTGCTCTGGGGGTCATTTTGTTAGTGCTTAGTTAATCGTACATGGTGCCTGGTAATGCTTAGTATTTTACTTTGTTGTTTTCGATCATTTTGTAGATGTCATCCAATGCATAGTAGATGACGCCGCCAATTTTGGTGAAAGGTAAGGATCCGTTCACCCGCAAATTTTGTAGTGTGCCAGGGGAGATGTTGAGTAGGTTTCGAACCTCATAGGATTTAAGCCATCTTTTAGATGGTGTTTCTGCATGGGTTTTGAGCAATTTTTCAATTCCGGAAAGCAATTCTATTTTGAATTCTCTCAGGTCGTCGGTAGTGATGATTTCTGCTGCCATGGAAATTGGATTTAAAGGGTTAATAGTTCAATTTTACTGTTTGCTACTTTGATTGATTTTGATGTGATACAAAGGAAGAAAAAGAGGAATTACGAAAACAGTCCCAGGGGTCCCAGGGATCCCTTAGGGACCCCTTGTTAAGGTGCAGATATTCAGTGTGTAAGTAGAAAGTAAAAAAGTTAAAATTAATTTTTTGGGATGTTGTTCAGGAGTTTTATGACGTAATCTCTGATACCTGAAATAGAGCCTGCTTTAGGCTTGTAAAACTTATCTTTAAAACTATCTATTGAAATATTAGTCTGATTGGGAGTAGAGAAGTGGGCACATACAAATCGGATCATCTCTTCTTTATTTTTTGTAATAAAGAAACCTGAATTTATCATCAACCTAAAAAAGTAAGCTAGCTGAGAAACTGATGCAGAGGTATTTATTTTTTCGAAAGTGAAGTTGGGTTGAGTTTTCGGCAGGGGTTTCTGATCATTTATATGGCAAGTGTTTTCTATATAACCTATTTCCTGTTCTAACCAATTGGACAGGATGGACTTTAATGAATCTTTTTGCGGATGATAGCCCTTAACCGGTAACAGATAGCTTTGATTGATGCATTTATGATAGTATTTCAGGCTTTGTATTTGTTCTTGTTTACTTTCGTTGTGAATATAGTTATTGGTGAAGAAATGAATGCAGTACTTAATGCATTTTTCAGAGTTGAGGTTGAATTTAATCAGGTTTTGCGACAGTTCCTGCACCAGGGAATCAAGTGTGTAGTTTTCTTTACTAATAAGGTCTAAGTGATTGAGCCAATCGTATAAAAAGTACTTATCATGAAAGGAATAGTGGGCGACTTTGGCGTTGATGAAATCGGTGAAAGGATGAAAGATGGTGTCAATCAGATGTGGTTTGAGCTTCGATTGCTGAAAACGCTCCTTAATAACAGCCATTCTTTTTGAGATGATGGTGCAGTGTTTTTGATAGCATACAACCGGTAGGCTTTGATTGGTATCAAAGGATGCCTGGAAATGACGCTGAAGGAAGACTAAGATTTCAGTCAGGTAGCTGACTACGCGTTGATGTGTTTCATTGGAGTGACAGGAATTATCACTAGAAAATGAGGTGAGCAGGTTAATCCATTCAATAATTCTGGATTGATACAGCCGTATTTGAATGCTCAGTTTTTTGCTGGATGTACAAGTTACAGAGCACTCAATGAGTTGACGGGCAAAGCGGAGGCATTGTTTTCGTATTTCCTCACGACAGGTTTCGATCTCTTTTTCTTTAGAAACAGATGGAGAAATTGAATTTAATTGATCAATTACCTTCTCCAATGGGTGTAGAAGATAGGACATGGTTAAGTGATTGATGGTTATGGTTATTCCCTTCTTCAATTGGAATTCTGAAAAAGGGAAATGAAATTAAGTAATTTGTATTTAGTTCATTACGTGATTTTGATCAATAAGATGTATTTGTAGATAAATAGATATTTATTTATTGTTAAGTATTTGATTTTGTACATGAAGGGTGTTGTTGTCTGTTAGTTTTTGTTTTAGTTCTAACATATCAGAACTCACTTTGCGTTCAATGACTTTTGCATAGATCTGTGTGGTGGCAATGCGATTATGACCCAATACTTTACTGACCGTTTCAATGGGGACACCATTGCTGAGTGTGATTGTTGTTGCAAAGGTGTGACGTGCCATGTGAAAAGTCAGATGCTTGTCCAAGCCAGCTAGATCAGCAATTTCCTTTAGATAACCATTTAACTTTTGGTTGGAAAACACAGGAAATAGCTTGCCTTGTTGCACTGATTTGGGATGCTTTCTGTATTTTTCTACCATTTCTTTAGCAATGGGTAATAATGGTACTCTGACGGGATTATCTGTTTTTTTTCGTTGTGTATGGATCCAATTCTCACCATCAATGCCTTTGACGATGTGATGTGGTTCAAGCAAGCTGATATCAATGTAAGCCAGGCCGGTATAGCAGGAAAAGAGAAACAGATCGCGGGTTAACTGTAAACGATGGATAGTGAAGGTTAGATTTTGTATTTTTTCCAGTTCTTCCTGTGTCAGGTATCCTCGCTTGGATTGTTTATAGCTGATTTTGTAGGCTTTGAAAGGGTACTGTGACAACCAACCCAGTTTGATTGCCAGGTTAATGAGGGTTCGAAATCGGGACATGTGTCGCATCACTGTATTGTGCTGCAAGGGGCGTTGACCGTTTTCTTTGGGCTGATAGGCCCGTAAAAAAGATTCATAATCAGTCAGGAAACGATAATCAATTTGTCTGAGGTAGATATCGGAACACTTCTTCCGGGCTTCCAGGAATAGCTTCAGGTATCTATACGAGGCATGGTAATGTTTGAGTGTTAAAGGATCCAAGGTGTTTTTTTGAGCGTTGTAATGGTAGTCGATGAGGCTTTGAAGGGAGTGGCCTTGTTCATTGTTACCCAGAAAATGGTTTTTGATTACCTGCACTGTGATGAGTTCTCGCCGGACTCTTAGATCCTGGTAAATGGAGAGTATGTGTCCCCTCATCTGTTCTAATAGCTGATTGGTGCGTTTTGAAGCAAACCCCAGACCGGATTGGATTTCTTCTTTTTTACCATTCCATAATTCTGCCGGACAGGATAGCTTAGTGGAGATCTCGGTTCGTTGGCTGTTGACGGTAATCCGCATGTAAATACCGGCCATTGGAGACAGCTTGTTACGGTGGCGGATCAGGAACTGAATACTGAAGGTTTGTGAATCATTCATGATGTTGATGTTTGGTTGTGATTAATTTGTTTCAGTCACTGGACGAGTCTTTGGACTCACCAGATTTTGCGCAAATCACACCAAAATCAATTTCAGTAATAAAGTAGCCGTGTTGGAATAACCTGCCAATCTTGGCTTTGGTTATTCCCAGTGAACACGAAGGTAAATAAAATAGGTGTTCACCGGATTGTTCACCAGAATTTTGATGAACATTGATTTGAATCGAATCATAAAAAAACAAAAAACCTGTAAATCATACGATTTACAGGTTTTTGATACGATCTGAATCTTAAAGTGTGATCCCGAAGGGATTTGTATCGTTTCTGTAAATCGCTTGCTATTCAGTTTTTTAACAGAGGTGTTTTGTTATGAGGACACCGAATAGGTCGCATTTTATTCCAAAATGATTGTGGCTGTTTAGTGTCCTTTGACAGTAGCAAATATACGAAATGATGAGTATTGATGTCCACCAAATGAGGTTAAAATGTGTTTGATTTATTGGGGAATACAATCCATTTTTTGCGTTTGCATGGTTTTTTGTTGTAGAGTATGGTATGAATTATGTGTTTTTGACTTCATTTGATCGAGATGAAACGTGCTGAATTACTACAATTAGCTATAAAATGAATGGGATTCGTATCTGAGGAGTTGAAGTGATTAAGTGGCCTCTTGATTTGGTTTAATCCGTGAGGTATTGGTTGATCAGTTCTGAGTTGATGCCGGTGTAGTTAGCAAACTCTTCCGTGGTAATGAACTGGTGCTCTTCCTTACCCAACTGTTCACGGATCTTTTTCAATAAACGTCGGCCTGATTTCTCACTCTTCCCGGTGATGCGTTGCACATCTTTGGGATAGATGCAAATTCGGTTCAATTTGACAGTCATGATACTGTATCTATACTCTTGCCCTACTTGAAGGGTACTGCTAAGGTACTAAATAGGTACTGCATACTGGACATTAAAAGTCAAAATTAACCTTACGGGACAGAATGAACCGTCTGATTTGCATGGTATTTAATAGACCTCTAATTTACTGGTGTTAACTAAAATTTGTGAGTTATGGCAAGGCAAAAAGGTATTATTAAGCTGGAAGGGCGAATTGGTGATTTGTCTTTCTACAAGAGTGGTGGCGAATACATGGCGCGCTCAAAAGGTGGTGTAGATGGAGACCGGATTAAAAAGGATCCGGCGTTTGTGCGTACCCGAGAGAACGGGGCGGAGTTTGGCAGTGCCGGGAAAGCCGGCAAGGTGTTGCGCAATGCTCTGAAAGTGCCCATTTCCAAATCGGCCGACAAACAAGTGGCCAGTCGTTTGGCTTCAGAGTTATTGAAGGTGATTCAATCGGATGCGACCAACTTGCGTGGTGAGCGTACGGTTACAGGTGGTGATCTGTCCCTGTTACAAGGCTTTGAATTCAATAACGCGGTTGGGTTAGAGACCGTTGTTGGATTACAGTACAATGTGACATTTGATCGCGTTGGTGGTATCGGATCAGTCGGTTTAAACGGATTTGTGCCAACGGTTGAAATTGCAGATGTAGAAGGCGCAACTCATTTTCGATTTGTGCTGGCTACGGCGGGAGTCAATTTTGATGATGGTACTTACGAGGTTAATATGGATCAAAGCTCAGACATTCCATATATTTCAGAATCGCAAGCGGCTGTTTTGTTGGAAGCTGATATTTCGGCCAATTATGCACATCCGGTGTTTGTGGTGTTTGGTGTAGAGTATTACCAATCGGTGAATGGGCAGATGTACCCGTTGAATAACAAGGCTTCGAACCCGTTGGCTTTGGTGTTGGTGGATGTGGTCTAATGGAATCTTAGATTTTAGACATTAGACTCAAGATGCTTTCAATAGTTCGTTAATGAATCGAGGAATTGATAACAGGTAGCAGTGATGACGGAACAACATGTGAACAGTGGTGGCAAGGCAGGATTTTTAGGTGGCAGTGTGGTGAGTGTGTTTATGAGTATCTCGTTTACGGATGTGGTGGAAACCATTTTTTATGCGGTTTTGGGTACTGTTGTCAGTTTTCTTGTTTCGCTTTTATTGAAGAAGTTATTTCGAAGATATCTTACCCGTTCCAAGGGGTAGGAGTTTGTTTGTGGTTTGTGATGTGAAGCCTCCGGTGGTCCCGGGGGCTTTTTCATTTTAGTCAATGGATGACAGTCAATAGTCAGAAGAAATAAAACAAAAACCTAAAATCGATAGATTATGAAATTAATGGAGCGTATTGGTGAATTTTTAACCGGATCGGGATCCAATGTTTTGGATGCCTTGTCGGAGGTGGTGGATCGCTTTATGACCAATCCGAATGAGAAAAAGGCCTTTGTGTTGGAGCTGAAGCGGATTGAGGAACAGCAGCGTCAGAATCAGCGCCAGTTTCTGACGGAGATGGAGCAGCTCACTCAGAAACGAGAGGGTGAGATTGAGCGGACCATCCGGGCAGAGCTAAAGGCACAGGAGCATATCCTGGTGACTGAATTACAACAAGGGGACCGCTACACCAAACGGGCCCGGCCAACAGTGATTTATGTGGGCTTGCTTTTCATCCTGTTGGAGTTATTCGGGATTCGTCACATTGTATTGGATCAGCTGGCCCTCGGTGAAAACGCATTGAATATCATTCAGGGATCGGATGCCATTTTTAAGACCTTTTTAGCGGCGTGGGCAGGTGTGGTGGGTGTATATGCCGTTGGGCGTTCCATGGAGAAACGTGGTACCCGTCAGCTGTGGAATCAGACTTTTCCGTCAAGTTCTACTTCTATTCAACAAAGCTCGATTGCAAACAATCCGGAAAGTAATCATCCATCTTTAAATTCGATCCAATGGTAAAAGTTGTGTTTCATTGTTCGGACTCGTCATTTGGCAATGCGGCTTTGATTTCCAAATGGCATTCGTTACCGGCACAGGAAGTGATCCAAAATGGGAAACGGTATCAAGGTCGTGGCTGGTCAGGTATTGGGTATCATTATGTGATTCTGAATGGTTGGATTGCTGCTAACTTGTATCATGCTGATTTTAATGGTCACATTGAGACCGGTCGGCCATTGGATGATGACCCGGTGGTGTCGGGAAGTGAGATGGGGGCTCATGTGAGAGGTTTTAACAATCAGTCGATAGGTATTTGTTTAATTGGTAAATCCGGTCGGTTTACTCATGAGCAGTTGAATGCTTCGTTGAGGTTAATTGGTCGGTTGGAGAAACAGTATCCTGAAATAGAAGTTTTTCAACACAGTGATCTGGATAAAAGGAAACCATTTTGTGCGGGATTGGATATGAATCTATGGAAAAAGAATTACCAATTGTTTTGTCAATCTTTTAATTGGCATTGAACAATCTTTATGAATTGAAAACTTGACTTATCAGCTAAGTGCTCAAGCCGCACGGGCTTCTACTTTTCCACGAGCTGAAAAGTAGACAAAAAGCCCCCGCTGAATTGCAATGGCCGCTAAACGATTTCATTACGGTGGAAAGAAAAGAACTCACTCCGTTCAAACAATTTTTCTTTCTCTTCACCTTCATTTCATCGTTCTTAACGCTATTGCAATTAGGCGGTTCGGAACATGGTTGGCAGGTTACACTTTTGAACTTTTAATACATCCAACAATAATTAATATTTTTCTATTCGTCTTAATCGTCAATTATTCGTAGTCCGGGGATGCGCATTATTTTACTCAGTATGAAGATTGTTGAGTAAGATAGTGCGCATTTGTTATGGTTTTCAGTTTAATAGGGATTGTCTTTTTAAACGGCGTAAACATCCACCTCATCGGGAACGGTAAAAGAAGTCAAGGCTTTTAGTCGGTTTATTTTGATTCGAAGAATAGACACCTTATCAAAAAAAATCGGCTGAAACCCGGAGGGCCCGGCCTTTACTCGTTACCGGGCCGGTGTAGATTTTGGAGGCCGGTTATAAATATTAAGTGTTCAGTACATGGGAGATCGTGGCTTGTCATGGATGGTTGGCTGGTTGTTGGGTGCCTGGAAATAGGTTGAAATACAATGGCGTTATGTGATGATTATGTGTATTTGCATATAATCAAAGTTGTTGTCGATTTATATGCTTTTACATGTATTGAGGAGTTGGCATGGAAGGAATGATATTGGCTGTTTGAATTACAAGGGTGCGGCGGACTGTTTGATGTAATGATAAATGGATAATCGTCAAGGATTAATTTGTTGGGTAATGCCCGGCTGCACGCTTGTTTTTATAGGGATGGTCAGTTTGAAGAAGATGGAAAGGCTTGAATGGACTTTTCCGGAATGAATGATGGGCTATGATTGACACACATTGGAATGGAGGGAAAGTTTCATTTGTGCCTGGCATGGGTAATTATGAATGGTCAATGTTTAGGGATTAATGTGTGGACTGATCAATGTAAATAGACGGAAGGGACTGGCTGCAAGAGCGTGTAGCGGAGCGAAACGGTTTGCGGACAGGGCCTGGAGAGGCGCGAGCCGACTGCGAGTGGAGCAAGGGTGACAGACCGGGAAGGGTGAGGTACGAACCGTGGGGGCTGGCATATGTAGTGGCATGTGGCTGGCGGGATTTTTGCTTTTTCTGCAAAAAGCCTGACAGGCACAGGCCAACTACACGAGGCTACCGCTGAAAAAAGCCAGAGCGTAGCGGAGGCAAATTAAACAATATCAGCCGAAGCCCGCAGCGACCAGCAGGCGAGCCAAATATGGGTAGCCGGAGGATTTTTAGTGATTGCCGGAGGAACGGAGGCAATGGCTAAAAATACTGTGGAGGCTGCCATGACGAAGAGGAGGGAGCGCAAGAGGTGTGCCAGGCTGCCCGGCAATGAAGATTAGAGATTTTTAGAGTTTAGGATATGAGATTTAAGAGGGTGCGGTAGATTTAAGATGTTATCACTTTTCGAATTTTCCGGGGAACTGCAGCTATACCATGATGATAGGGGTGCTGTTAATGAGGTAAAAGGGCACCTTTGGCTTTGCAGCGTTTATTTTGCTTTAGAAACAGACCTGAAATAAAGGCTGCCAAGGCCTGGCGCAACTGTTGCCGACTGAGGTGTGAGGAACGCCGATGGACCTTGTCAAAATGTTATTTCAATATGAGATTTACTGATCTTGGAAAATAATTATTGAAGTTCAAGATAAAAGTAAAATAAGAAATTGCTTTGAAAGCGTTAGTATTTCAATATGAAAAATTGATGTTTTTTTATCTGCTTATATTTTAACACCTTCCTTACTTTTAGAAAGGATTTACTTGATGAAAGGTGTAGTGAAAATGATTGTATTGACATTAGGCCTAACCTTTTTGATGTTGATGGATGAAAAAAGGAAGTTTGTCAATAATGTTTAGTTTGTACAAGGATTGTTTAAACAAGGTGTTGTGATAATTAATATCTTGTGTTGAATCAAAATGATATAAATAAGGGTATTGGCTATGTAATATTCTATAATGAAGAAATATAAAATTTTTCTTGCTTCATCTGCCGAATTAAATGATGATAAGGATTGGTTTGCGATATTTATAAATTCAAAAAATAAGGAGTTTCATTCTCAGAAGGTATTCTTTGAACTATTGACCTGGAAGGATATTGCAGAAAAAGTATCATCAACTGGAAAGCAAAATGAATATAATGAGATTATTAAAGACGTAGATATCTTTGTTGTATTAGTTCATACTAAGATCGGACAATATACCAGAGAAGAGTTCGATACTGCATTTAATCAGTTTATTTCTACTAAAGGTAAAACCCCGGTCATCTATACGTATTTTAAGAAGATAAGTAACGAAGAGAGACAGGAAATTAAAGACTTTAAAAATCAATTGAATAGTATTGGACATTATTATTCTGAGTATAATGATCATAATGAACTCAGTTATCGTTTCGATGAGCAACTCAAAAAGCTTGTAAAGGATGGATATATTAAGGTTAATTCGTTCAACGTGTTAACTGTTTTGCGTTATGTTATCTTTTTAGTTTTGCTACCAATAATACTTGTTGTACTTACCTTTAAGTATTTGCAATCATCCAAACCATTTGATCTAACGGTTGTGGCTATGGAAGTAAATGGTATAGAAAGCTTACCCTATGAAGAAGGAGAATTAACAGTTTTTTATGGTAAGAAAAAGGAAGTAATAAAATTTGAGGAGGTTGGAGTTTTAAAGGATATACCTGCCAGGTATAGAGGGGTGAACGGACGGATAATATTCAAATCATCGGGATTTGAAGTAATTGATACAGTTATCAGAATGCATGATAATTTAATACGGTTACCAATATATAGAGACAAAAGTTTATCCAGGATTTGTGGAGTGGTTAAAAATAGTAGAAATGAGCCTTTGTCAAAAGTCGAGATTACGGTTAAGAATATTACTGTAAGAACAGATAATCAGGGACGGTTTAAAATTAATATACCTATTCAGTTACAACAACAGGAGCAAAGATTAACTGCCTGGAAAAAAGGATATCAACTCTGGGACTACCATTTTCCTGTGATAGAAGAAAAGGATGTTAGAATAATATTGAACGATGTAAAAAACTAGTGAAATGTTAACGAACATATGGTGTAAGAAGGTATATGTATTGCTTGTATTAGGCCTGCATACTTGTTTTTTGTTGTCTCAGATTAATCAGCATGGTAATATTGTTGAACTAAATAGCTCAAAAATGCCTGTACCTGGTGTTCAATTATTATTTTATGATGCAGTACCAACGGATACAGATAACGATGGTAGGTTTATTATCAGTTTTGCAGATAAGAAATATGGTGATTTAATTGTTTATGACAGAATTTATAAAGAAGGTTTTGAGTTGGTTAATGAAAAAGAATTGCGGAATGCTAAATTGAGTGATGAGAACCTGGAGATAATAATGTGTAAGAAAGGTTTGCTAGTTGAAATGCGAATAAAGTATTATAATATTTCACTTGAGGCCATAACCGCTGGTTATCGATTAAAAGTAAAAGAGTTAAAGAAATTGTTGACCAAATCAATTATTTCGGAGAGTGAATTAGAGGAGAAAATCGAATTACTGACACAGCAAAAAGAAGAAGCTGCGAAGATGGCAGCAATTTTAGCAGATCAGTTTTCAAGGATAAATTTTGATGATGAGCCAGAACAGTATAAGAAATCTTTAGAACTATTTCAATCTGGTGATATTGATGGAGCAATTGAGTTATTGGAAAAAGCAAATTTGACTGTTCGGATACAACAGCGATTAAATGAGCGAACAAGAATTGCCAATGCTGAACAGCTTATCCTAAAGCAGAAAGAAGATAATGAGATGGGTTTGTTGGAGGATATAAGTGCCCTGGAGCTTGAAGCTAAACTATATGAAATGAAGTTCCAAATGGATAGTGCGCAATCGAGATATCAGCTATTATGGCTTGTTGATACAATGAATATGGAGAGTACATTTCGATATGCTCATCTTTTAAGGAGAACAAAAAAATATGATTTGGCCATTTCTTTGTTTGAAAAAGTAGTTAACAGGGCTGATAAAGTAGAGAAGGCAAATGCCTACTTGGAACTTGGTTACTTGTATCGAGAGATTGGTAATTATAGTAAAGCTTTTGAGGTTGCAAATTCTGGTAATCAATTGTATGATGATTTATTTAGGAGCAGTAAGTCGCCGATGAATGGACTTAAATTTGCTGAAACTTATAGTTTAGTTGGACTTATTTATCAAGCTCAGGGAAAGTTTGAGTTTGCTTTTAAGAGTTACAGTAGTGGACTGAAACTTATTGAGAAACTAAATAAGAGAATTCCCAATGATAGTGAAATAAAATTTGAGTATGCGAAGCTTTTAGTTTATGCACATTTAATGAGTTTGACGGTACATAAAAAAGAAGATTCTTTATTTGAAAAGTATTGTGTATTGATGCAGGAGCTTAATTCAAAGGATCCGAATAATATTCAATATAATATCGAATATGCCAATTCATTGAGTGTTTTAGGCTCTTTAAAAATAATAAATGGACAGAATGAAGATGCATTGAAGTATTATGATGAAAGCTATAATATGTTTTTGGTACTCAGTGAAACGTATCCTGAAAATGAATCAATTATGCTGTATATGTCCGGAGCTCTTTTCGCTTTAGGTAGCATGAATCAGTTTTCCGTTGAAAGAAAATTGAATAACGCACTAGCCGCTTATTTAAAAGCAAATAAGATACTAAAAAAAATGTACGCGGAAAATCCACATAATTTTGATACTTATTCACTCCTTGGACAATCATATAACTTTTTGGGATGGGTATGTAAAGATATGGGTGAAATGGATCAATCCCTAAAGAATTATAAATTGGCTTATGAGATTATTGATGATATATATCAAAAGAAGCGACTTAAGATACATAAGGATCTATTATTGACTATAAAACAAAACATTAAGGAATTAGATGTCTTATAATCAAATTGATAAAACAGCAAGTTATAATATGGAAGCAAAAACCAATGTAAAATTCTATGATATTTTCATCTCCTACCGGCGCAAAGGTGGATTTGAAACAGCTAATCTAATCGCAGATAAGTTGCAAAATGCTGGCTATAGGGTATTTTTAGATATTGAATCGCTGAGGGAAGGGAAATTTAATGAGCAACTGTTAAACGTTATTGAAGGGTGTAATGATTTTATATTGGTATTGCCGGAAAAGGGATTGGACCGGTTTTCCAATGAAGGGGATTGGGTAAGGCGAGAGATTGAACAAGCCTTAAAGTATAAAAAGAATATTATTCCGGTTTTCATTCAGGGCTTTGAATTTCCCGAAGTGATGCCCAATGGGCTTGAGGAGTTAAAAAACTATCAAGGGGTTAATTATGTGTCCAACGAGTATTATGGCGCTTTTCAGGACAGACTGAAAGGTTTTTTGAAGGCTAAGCGACGGAATTATTGGAGGCGATATCGGAAAGTGGTAGTTGGTGTATTGTTGGTACTGGCCATTGTTACAAGTATCTTAGGGTATCAACGTTACCGGGATCAAAAACTGTTAGAACGGGTTTGCAGCCGGGAAGTGGTGCTAATGGGGCATGAATTTGCAAGGATGCACCTGGCCCTGGAGCAAGCCACCGAGGTCAAGGAAGAGTGGGAGCGATATGTACGACGACTCTCATCGATCTCTCTTCTGGATACATCTACCTTACGTAGAGAATTAATGATGTTTATTAAGCACAAGCAAAAACAACTTCCAAGAGAAAATTCAAATATGGGGTTAGCTGCAGATGCAGCCTCAGAGATGACGAGACATGGTATCAAAACGGAAGAAATTACTGTTTTTTATTCAAGTTTGTGTCCTTCTTTCTATGATGAGGTAAGGGATTACATGGAGATAGTATTGGCATATGTCAAGCTTCCTTTTGTTTCTGAAACGGTATTAAGAAATTTAGAACTCAGCTATCAATCATTAAGCCTCAGTCAAAAGGCCAATTACATAGGCTATCTTAGTTTTTTATCAACCCTGCCAGATGTTGTTTATGGAGATGATTTTCATAACATGAGGATAGAATTAGGGGATTTGAAAGATATTCCCTTTGATCTGTCCATGTCAGAATATGAGATTCAGCAAGAATCAGCCCTTAAGGATATTGAAAACCTTGTTCTGGATATGGGCAAGAACCTTCGAGAAGAAAAACTGGAAGTAGAGGGGGTGATGCACACCCTAAATAGAAACCGAAAGGATTTCGAAGAGCTTGTTTTGTCAAAGGAAATTGTAAGGCTAAATGAAAGTAAACTGGCTTTAGACGAAAAGCGGATTGAATTGGCAGAGAAGCACAATGCCCTTGATGAAGCCTATCAACGCCTGTTTGTCAAATGTACTTTTTCAGCTGAAGAAGATCAAGGTATGATGTGGGGAAAAATATTGCGTTTGATCACGAATGCTCGTAATACAATTAAAATAAGACAAGTAGCTAAAGGCCTATATGATTTAGATCATCAGGAAGCTATCCGTAATGGTGTAGATCCCTCTACCCTTACAGAAGTGACTTATCCTGTTAGTCTGGATGAAATTTTTACCGAAATAAATACCAGGCTTGATTTGTATATTCAATACAACCAAAGTGTTGATCCACATGCAAGCACGTATGTAGCTTCGGTTAAAAACTACCTGAACTATTTAAGAAAGGGAGAACAGACGGAATATGGGATACTTGTCATTGGAACGCAAAATGATGAGGAACATCCAGTACTTAATGTGGGAGATATTGTTTTGGAAAGAAAGGGTGAACCGGTAAGATGTACGGATGACTATATCAAACTTAAGGAGGCTCCTCAGCCCAATACATTGAAAATATTAAGATTCACTGCCGAAGGCAATAAAATAATCTTTACCAAACTCATCCCGGAAACAAATATACTGGTTGGCTTTGCTGATTTAGCGGAAATTGATTTATAAAGAATACCCTTACTATGAGAATGCTGTTTATAAAACTCCGAAGTTATCTTACTTACCTGTTCGACCGTTCTGCATCCGGAACGGTATTAAGAAAACTTGGATTCTTACTATCAATGTTTTTTGTGATGTATTTTTTTTGGTGGGGGCTTGTGACAGTGGTTATGCCAGAGCAAGTTCATCAAATAAACAGAGATATACCCAGTAAGAGTTGGAGTATTGTGTCTCAAATGCTGGATCCTGGTAATCAGCATATGATAGGTGATGTGACAAAAACTGCAAAAGATGAACGGGAAGAAAAGGATCTGGGCGCAGTCAACCATCGGCTTAGATTAATAGTATTGTTGATTTCTCTCTCAGGCACTTTTATATTTAGCGGTCTCCTGATATCCACATTTACAAATATTTTTGATCAACGCGTTAGTGTGGTGCGCGAAGGCAAGATGAATTATCATTACCGGGATCATATTGTACTGATAGGATTCCATTATACTTTGCCAGGTATACTTCACCAGATACTAAACAAGCCGGAATACAATAAAAGTAAGATTATTCTGCTTACCTCTCATAGCTTGTCGGATGCAAAACAAACACTTTCATCAGAGATGGATGCTTCCGCACTGAAACGAATCCATTTATTATCCGGAAACAGGACCAGTCTGTCTGATCTAAAAAGATTGTGGTTACCATTGGCAAAAGAGATTTTTGTATTGGGGGAAACCAATGAAGCTGATCATGATTCAAAGAACATCAGTTGTCTGAATGAAATGAATGAGATTATTTATCGTTACTACATAAAAGGTATAAGAAATGGAAAAGCTGAAATGAATAAAAACTTTTCTCTCAAAACTTGTCATGTGCTTTTTGAATCACAAACGACTTATGCCATGCATCAGTTTTATAATTTTCGACCTCTGCAAGCTAACGATAAAACCAATTTGCCTTGTTTGAATATCCATGCATTCAGCTTCTATGAAAAATGGGCCCAAAAGGTATTTGTCGGATGTCGTCATGCAGAAGTGGAATATCCATCACTTGATTTTGAACCAATAACTGAGGACTCAGATAAGTATATACATCTGATAGTTGCCGGTATGACCCGTATGGGGTTGGCTATGGGATTACAGGCCGCCCGATTGGGACATTTTGCCAATCATGAACGGAAAAAGACCCGAATTACTTTTATTGATTCGGATGCAGAGAGACACATGAATTATTTTGCCAGCCGGTTTCAAAGCTTCTTTGAAGCTGTTGATGTTACAGTGATTGATTTAATAAACGGAACAACGAACTATAAATCTGGTAAGCTTTCCTTTATAAATGTTGAGATTTGCTTTGTTAAGGGGAGTTTCGAACAACCTGAAACCCGGAAGAAGCTGGATGAGTGGACATCAGATTTAAATGCGCTGACCACTATAGCTGTTTGTTATAATGAATCGGATATCAACCTGGCGGCCGGTCTTTATTTGCCACGAGAAATTTATGACAGAAAAGTTCGTGTATTGATCAGGCAGCAAGCTGCACGCACAATTCTCAATTTACTACAGGCGGATGATCAGAAAGTAGATAACCGATATGTGCATACTTATGCCTTTGGTATGGCGAATGATTGCTTTGATATTAATCTACACAATGATTCCAGAGCAAAAGCAATAAACTATTTTTATAATAACGATTATACTCTTCCTGATTTACTAGACGAGAAAATTCAAAAACAAATGAATGACTATTGGCAGAGCTTGAAAGAGCGCTTTAAGTGGTCGAGCCGGTATAGTGCAGAATCTATTCCCACTAAATTAAGAGCGTTAAATCGAGGAATGGAATCGCAAACGGATATGGAAGCTTTGTTTATTCCTGATCATGTTGAATTATTAGCCCGGATGGAACATGCCCGGTGGAATACAGATACCTTATTAGCCGGCTATGATTTGGCTGAACCCGAAGTTATGGAAGAATCAACTTTAACTGCAGATCTTATCTGGAAGGCTTATGTGGCCGGAGGCTATGATGACAAGGATCCGGGTTTTCTTAAACAAAAGCAAGCACATGAAAAGTACGTATCCGTTTATAAGAGAAAGATGATTCATCCTTGTCTGGTTCCCTATGAGCAGCTAAGTGTTTACTATAAGGAGATTGATAGGAGATTGGTGAGGTGTATCCCCCAGATTGAGAGAGCGTTTGGAAGTAGTTTAAGGACCAATTAGTTTCAATATTGAATAGCACATAAAAAGTTTAACCGAAAAACGATAAGGTATTTAAAATGTGAACAAATGCAGTGAAAGCTATTGTAATATATGTTGAAATGAATTGCTTCAGTTGGGAAGATCATGGTAACAGAAAATTTAGCCCGTTTGACACATGATCAAATAAGTAATTATGGCACACGACGTATTAATATCATATTCGAGTAAAGACAAGGAAATGGCTGTTGCCATTTGTAATAAGTTTGAAACAAACAAAATAAAAGTATGGATGGCACCGAGAGATATAACTCCCGGTAAATCTTATGCTGCAGAAATAAGCCGTGCAATAAAAAGTACGAAGTGTGTAGTGCTTCTATTTAGTAGTAATTCGTTTTCATCTCATTGGGTAAGAAAAGAAATAGAAAGAGCAGTTGGTCATGGAAAAGTGATATTACCATTCTTATTGGAGAACATTGAGTTGGATGATGAATGGGATTTATACATATCTTCTGCACATTGGTTAGATGTTATGAATTCGGATGCAGAAAAAGCCATAATTGAATTATTGAATTCTGTGACAAAAATACTGGGAATAGATGGAGAAGAACGAACAGAAACTGAGCAAGATATAGAAGCTATACAGATAATCCAAGAACGGCAGCCTGTCCAAGAACAACAAAAAACAAAAGTCAAAGCTGAGCACAAAGCCTATGAGGAAGTAACGTCCCAACAAAAAGCAGAACATGGGCGCAAAAATCAACAAGAGGCGATACCCCGTAGAAAAGTCAAGCAGGAGAGTCAAGCAAGTAAGAACCTCATGCCCCCCTTGCTGTTTATCCCAATAGGAGTGATAGCGGTTGTATTCCTTATGTGGGGAATTAACCAATACAAACAGAATAAGGAGTTGGATCATGTACAGCCAATTAAGCAACAGGGACAAACGAAAGTCAAGTCGGAAGCCAAAGCAGCCAGAAAAGCAACAGCTGAAGGTACTTTTACCGATACACGGGATGGACAAACCTATGAGTGGGTAAAAATAGGCAACCAAGTATGGATGGCGGAGAATCTTAATTATAAAATTTCACCTGGTAGTTGGTGCGGCAATAATGAAAGTCGTAATTGCGATAAATATGGCAGGTTATATACTTGGTTGGCAGCGAATAAAGCATGCCCAACAGGTTGGCGTTTGCCAAGTGAGAGTGAATGGGATAAATTGATTGATTTTGTTGGTGGTAGGCGTGCGGCTGGAATAAAATTAAAAAGCAAAAGTGGATGGATTGATAATGGCAATGGAACAGATGAATATGGATTTTCCGCCCTGCCGGGGGGGTATCGTGGCAGTGGCGGTGGTTATGCAGGTGTGTTTATCGATCCAGGTAGGCGCGGTTACTGGTGGAGTAGTACGGAGACTGATAATAACGGTGCTTATTTATTTGAGGTCGGCAATGACAGAGACGCCTTCTTCTTTAGTGCTGATTTTTATAAATCGGTTGGATATTCTGTTCGTTGCGTACGAGATTAGCGAGCTTGGTTAATTCAAATCGCCTTTGTGGCGTAACCTTGTTATTCGATTTGCAAAAATAAAGCTGGACAAATAATTAAGCTATGGCATTAATGCTTATAATTCTAGGTTGTTAAGGCTGTTTTTAGCCTATTTAAAAAACTTGAGTGAGTATTTACAAATAAGCTACCAACGAATCAGTCAAAGGTACCTTTCCATACCTCCAATTCTTTAGCGATTTCGATTCGGGCAGCCTGATCAAGGATTATTTCATTACCTGATTGATTATACCAGGATTTACCGGTTAGCAACTCCATTTGTTTACGGGCCAGTTTTAAGTTTTTAACCGGGAAAGGGCTCATATCGGCTTCGAAAATATTACCCTGATCCGTGGCAAATAAAACCATGGAAGAATTTGGTCTGAGAGTAATATTATTCACTTTTGAACCGTCCAAAGTTAATAATGGAATAATCATTTCACCGGATGTTAACGACCATGCTGCAATATATTCATTATTATCGGCCATCCAAATTAAATCACGAGATGAATCAATGGCATAGCATTCGATTTTTGGCAGGTTGTTAGTGTTATAATTGGCCGGGAAGGCAAAACACAGCTCTTTTGCAAATAGGTTCTCAAAATTCCAGACACAAAGGAACCGTGCATCATAATCAAGTGCGCAAAACCATTTATTATCTTTGTTAAATTCAATTTTACGTGCCTGCCAATCACGTTTAGTGCAATACGCCGGGTTTGACTGGTTACTCTTCAGTTTCCAAAATTGAATTTCACCGGAAGTTGTAGCTACTGCTATTTCATCATTATTTGGCAAAAATGTTATGTCTCTTAAGCCCAGAGCACATTTGAAGGCATGTTTTTTAAAATCGTTGCTTGTTAGATCGATTATAACTACCATACCATTGGCACCAGCAAATGCAACATAGGAAGAATTGGATGAGAAGACGATTTTATTATGACCTGTTGTATTGAGGGATAGAGAGGTGGATGTTTTATTGTAGGCATTCCAAATTTTCGCCTTGTTTCCTACTCTTTGAGCAGCAGCAAGCCATTCATTCGAAGGTGAGACAGCCCAATGTGGCATGCCCGGATACTCTTTGAATGGGATATCTAAAAGTAAAACGGATTCAGAAGAAGGGGGATGGTATGAATATACGCGCTTGTTTTGAAATTCACTATCTTGCTGTAAATAGACCATATGACCTAAATACTCTTTGAATAAAGGGGATTCACTTTGTATCAGAAACGAATGGTTGTCCGGATTATCTATTAAAGTAACTATCTTTTGACGCTCTCCAGCTTGTAGAGAGATGGTGTAAGTATCCTGTGTTGATGCCTGAAAATTGGTAATTTTAAGCGGTGTTTTCCAAACTGTTTTTAAAATGGACTCCTGATCAGGTGAATTAATGTTAATGCATTCGTTTTTATGAGTTCGAATAAACAAGTTGTTATCGGGTAAAAGTGCAAGATTATTTATTAATGAATTGATTTTTACCGGATAAGACGCCCATAACCAATTGGAAGTATTGTAAGTGAAAATCTGGTCGCCGGCCGCGCAGTATAGCCAAGCACCATCATTACTTAAAACCACATTGCTAATTTCATCCTGCAAGGTCAGAAGAGTAGATGTTCTGAAATTTTCGTTTATTTCCCAAACATCCAATTTGTTTTTTCTTGTCAGGAAAATACGATGTCCGTCTGGCGCCCAGCACATGTCATCAAATGGTTCGTAATCGGGACCCACGTATGGGCCAGCCAATCTCTTCCCTGAAGGAATGGAAAAGATGGTAACAGAACCATCAAGCGCTTTACAGGCAATTTTACTTTCATCCTCAGAGACTGCCCAACTAGCAATTGTAAAAGGTTCCTTTTCACCCCAATCTGAAATAGTATTTAACTTTGTTATCCCTTCCTTGTCATTCATTTGTATGAGGAATATTCTTCTGCGTCTTGTATTTGAAGAAACGATTAAGAAACTGCCAGATTTTGTAAATTTAAACTGAAATGGAGTGGCGTTACCAGGTAAACTTATATCTACCCGCTTTTCATTATTTTGCATGCAAAGATTACCATTGCCATTTCTGAAAACGAAATAGTTACCGGCAGGATGCATGGCAAAGCCAGATATTTGTTTCTCCTGACTGAATGAATCAGAAGCAATATCCCATGTTTGCATTTTCATGTTCTGATTCAGGAAGGTTATTTGCTTCCGGGATTTGTTCCAGTGTAACCAGGTGAAATTTCCGGATTCATTGATTTTTCCCAAAAAGGAGCGTTTCAGTCCATTCAGGTTCATCAGAAATAAAGAATCCCGATACCAGGTGATACTGTAAAAATTACTTTGATCGAAGAACAGCATTTTTTCATTTTCATCCAACAGTGAATAAGCGATGCATTCAGGCGTTCTTTTGTACAGGAAGTTTGTACGGATTAAATGGTTATTGTTCAATGAATCTGACCGGAAGTTTTGAATCAGTTGATGTTTTTCAATATTCCATAAAACAGCTTCACCAACCAGACCAAGATTGAAAGCTTCTTGTTGCAGAACATTCAATTTGTTGAGATTTTTTTTATAATGCGCTTTTTCTGCTCTATCAGAAGCTTCGAGAGAATTATTGATAAGTAAGGTTCCAATAAAAGTCAATATTCCAGAAATGGTTATAATGACGGTTCTTTTAATTCGTTGACGAATCTTATCTCGTCTTTTTAATTCAAAATAGTCGATTCTTAGTAAAGCAGCTGCAAGTTTAATGAAACCACTTTGTCTTTGGGAACGATCTTTAAGCCATGCGCTAAGAGCCAGAAAATAATTGGGGCCTTGAGGCCGGTGAATGAAACTGCCAAAATTAACGGCGAGCGGATTGCATTTATGGCTGGATAAACTGCCATCCGGATTAAATGACTGGCGGAGTGTATATGGAAAATATTCTTCGTCATTCTGTTTCTCTCCGGTATTAAGCGTCATAGCAGAAACCATTACCGGGATGATATAATCCCCTTTCCCTAACAGTTTAAATCTGCGGATTTCTTCATTTACCCAGCGAGACGACACTGAATTGACTGAGCAGATGACAATCAAAAATTTTGAGTTTTTCAAAGCTGTTTCAATATTATCTGGTAAGGATATTGAAGCAGAAAATTCTTCTTGATCCAGGAAACAGCGGGTAAATGGTTTACGGGAAAGGGTTTTATGGTCTTTGTAAATTCGTACAGGAAGGACGTATGTTTCCAACTTTTCATGAAGCCATTCGGCAAAGATCTTATCTTTATGGCTATAACTGATAAAAGCGGCATATTTTAATGGTACTTGCAACATGGGATTGGGTTATGAGCAGTATTATCAATGAGTTAAAACATATCTAGGTTATTGCTTTTTATTGTTTTACTAGTTTTGGATGGTTTGTTATCAGGCCTTTTCTTTTGTGATATGGTTTTTGATATAGTCATTTAATGCTTCACGATCCTTATTTCGCAATGACTTGCTTGACCACCCCATATATACAAACGAAAATGTCAACCAACTTGATAGTATTGCAACAATGATTGCCGGAAGTTTAATTTCGCAATAAGGAATGTTCCATAGTGTATACACGATAAAAGTAATGGCTGCAACAGGTATCAACGTTATGGGAAGGAAAATGAAAAATGACAACAACCTGCTTCCGTTTGGTTTGTCAGAATACATTTGATCCAGAATAAAATCAACGAAATTCATCGGAAGTACTTCATTAAGGAAATCTTTGTTTTCATTGGGGGTGGCAATACCTGACAGATGGTAAGTGATTGCATCATAATGAATCAATAAATTCCGATACCGGATCAGGTGGATAGTGGTCAAGAAATAGCAAAATGAAAACATTACAGGGGCTAATAATACTACTTGCTTCCAGTTGTCCAAAATTACCTGACTTAATTTAATTTTGTTTATTATTTCATTGCTGAATGCGAAATATAGGATAACGATTAGTAAAGCGACGAAGAAAAAGCGCCAGGCATTGGTGTTGGATTCTTTCAAACCATCTTTTACCTGGCCATAATAATCTTTGATAAAATCATCCTTTTGGGATTGCTTTAATAGTTCAATGAGTTGTGCGGTTTTCATGTATCAATAAATGGTTAGCTTTTCGATCAGTTCAGATGCATCCTAAAGGAGAAACGACTTACTAATTCATGGTACTTTAAAAATTCACTGGCTTTAATGTCAAGGATTTTTTTTGAGTGAAGTTGGCATAAAACAAGTACCTATTATCAGAAAAACAGGTTAATAATAGGTACTGTGATATGAAATTACTTTGCTTTGTTTTTTTCTTTTAGAAAGTAGTTCTCTTTTTGTCGCAGCTCCCAGGCTTCGAAAGTATCTATTTTAAGAAATTTACGAGATTTCTCATTGGGTAAGCGCCAACGTTTCAAGGCAAATTTTATTAATTGATTCTCGCGTTGATCTATTAGGCTTACTGCTATATCGTGAAAATAGTTTTTGGTTTTCCTTTCTCTTCGGCTTTGAGCTACCTCTATCGCTTCAGTCAGGTATTCTTTTAGCAACTTAACCTGTTGCATCGAAATCGCATTGTTTTCCATCAGGAAATCAACTTTATTTTCAATTTCATCATTTTGTAATTGAATATTACTTGAAAGACCTAATAAAACAAAGTTACCCAAACGTCTTTTTTCTCGGATACTCGCTTCAAACTGATCAGCCCTATTTTTTGTTGCCCAGATATGCTCGCGTGATAAATAATCATTGCCCTTATTTCTTTTTTCGGCTTCTTCGCGGGTGACCAGAATCTTTTCGATTGGCCAGGTTTCTTTACGTTTGGAGTTGAGGTATTCTTCATAGGAGGCCAGAAAGAACCTAAGACCATTCCATGAGTAATAATCGATGGCTTCATCATCATCAGTTGTTAAAGACTGAATAAATGTTTCTTCCGGACAAAGCTCCAAAGTAAAGTCCTCCAAATGCATGGTAACGTATGTGAAAATGTCTCCTTCAATTTTCCTATTTTTCCAGGTTCTGTAATCATCACTCTCTTGAGTATGCCAATCGCGATCCCAATACAGCTCATGTGCCCATTTAAAGAGATGCCCCTGGTTTGAATCTGCCCTGGCAATTCTCGTATTTGGCAGGACATAAATTCTGAAATTAAGAATTTCTATGAGTTTTAAAAGATAAGAGACCTCTTCCGGTTTTTCATATAAAAACGACATTGTCGATAGAAAGAGCGGCATAATAGATGCTTTTACCGGTTGACATTTTAATCTTAATAAAGCCTCTGCTATCTCCTCCTTCTGATCATCATTGTATTCTTTTTCAAATATTTTTGTATTGTGTAAGTATGCATAAGATTGAGCTGCGCCTTGTATGAAATCAATAAAGTCCCCAATCTCCTTCAGGTTGTTTTCTAAGTTGTCTTCATCTTCCGGTATATATCTTTCTTTTATCTCGTTATAAACATACCAGCTTTTACTTTTATTTGTTGAATAGAAAACCAGAAAGCAGTTTCTCAGGAAATTGTTTTCATCACTATTACTCGTAACATTGGCCTCGTTGAGGTATTTTAATAATTGCCCCCAATTTTCATTTATTTTATTGCGAAGATTTTTTCTGCCGTGAATTGTCGCGTAATAGATGAAGTAATTTTTTATTTTTTCCAGCTCTGAGAGTTCTTTCCCCCTGTTGTTAATGACTTCAAACATGATGCCTATTTCACTGGTATTTTGCGGTGCGAAACAAATGAAGCCCAGTTTATTGATTACAGTATTATAGACTTCATCAATTCGCCCTTTGTTTTTATTCAACCATTGAGTGAAATAGGACTTGGCGTATTTCAGATTTTGCTTTGATTTTATATCGTCGTGGAGACTATTTTTATTTCCAAGAATGGCTTCTTTAAAATAATGATTTGTATCGGAGTTTGTTTCCAGAACAAAATCACCATCCTTACGGAGTATGTAATCATGTTCAATAGATTGATACTTTTGAGGATTTGTATCAAAAATGGTTTTTAACAGAATGATTAAAGTCGTTAATCGCTGTTGACCGTCCACTATTTCTTTCTTGCCATCTTCTCCATTGGTAATAACGATGGTTCCGGTATAATGACGATGTTCTTTTGAAGCAATGTGTTCGATATCTTTCAGTAAGTCATTTAACTGATCTTCTTCCCAGGAGTAGCCCCTTTGGTAGTCTGGTATCTTAAAGAGATTGTTTCTGACAATTTCTTCCAAGGAAAGTAAACTGGTGACAATATTGTTATTCATTCTATATATTTTGTAATGGTCATTTAAACATTCTAAATTATCTGCTTCAAATGAATCGCTTTTTCCGAGTTCGTACTAAAATTTGATAATAATCAGCCCTAACTCCACCCATCTGCTAATACCTCCGCCTGGCGTAATACCAAATCAATCGCTTCCTGTGAATATTCAGGTGGATACTTGTATTTTCTTAAGAGGCGACGTACCATGTTGCGGATTTTGGCACGTACACTGTCGCGCACGTTCCAGTCTACGGTAGTGCTGTTGCGTAGCTTCTCGGTGAGTTCGACGGCGATTTGTTTGAGGGTTTCTTCCTGCAATTCGCGCACGGCACTTTCGTTACTGGCCAGGGCATCGTAGAAACGGATCTCATCGGGATTAAGACCCAGGTCTTTTTCGCGTTCCAGGTCGCCCTGAAAGTCTTTGGCCATCTGGATGAGCTCTTCAATCACCTGGGCGGTTTCAATCTGCCGGTTGTGGTATCGGCGCAGGGATTCGACGAGGCGGTCACCGTATTTTTTCTCTTGTACCAGGTTACCTCGAGAATGCGACTTTATCTGGTCTTTGAGCAGTTTCTCCAATAGTTCTACGGCAAAGTTTTTGGTTTTCAGCCGGCGGACATCTTCCAGGAATTCTTCGGACAACAGTCCGATGTTGGGTTTTTCCAGACCGGCCAGTTTGAAGATGTCCTCTACTCCTTCAGCCAGAATGGCATTGTCGAGAATCTGCTTGAGGGCTGAGTTCTTTTCTTCTTCCAGGCGTTTGCGATCGACGGAGGTGTACTTGATGATGGTGGCTTTGATGGCATTGAAAAAGGCCACTTCTATTTTGCAGGGCTGCACCTCATCCATGGTACCACACAGGGCCATGGCACGGTTAATGGCCACTATGAGGTCGAGAAACCGTTTCTTCCCGTTTTTGGGATCCTCCAGTATGTGGTTGGCGGCCGGCACTAATAACTCCAGGGGTTTGGTTTTGTATTGGCTATAATCAAATCCATGGAAGAGATCTCTGACGGCCGTTATCTTTTGGAGAAAGACGCCGTAGGCTTCCTGCGTTTTATTGGTGGGTGAACCTTTACCTTGTGACTCGGTGTAGGTCTTCAGGGCGTACTTCAGTTCGTTGGCAATGCCGATGTAATCGACGACCAATCCACCGGGTTTGTTTTTGAATACCCGGTTGACGCGAGCAATGGCCTGCATGAGGTTGTGGCCGCGCATGGGTTTATCCACATACATGGTGTGACACGGGGGTGCATCGAAACCGGTTAGCCACATGTCGCGCACAATCACCAGGTTCAGTTCATCGTTTTCATCTTTGAAGCGTTTCTCCAGGTCTTTTCTTATTTTCTTGCTGTAGACGTGATCCTGCAGCGACGCCTTATCGGAAGCTGACCCGGTCATGATCACCTTGATCTTTCCTTTTGCCGGATCGTCGTGGTGCCAGTGGGGTTTCAGTGCTGTGATCTGCTCATACATCTGCACGCAGATGTCGCGGCTCATGCAGACGATCATGGCTTTGCCGTTGATGGTATGGATGCGCTGTTCAAAATGGCTGACCAGGTCGTTGGCCACCTCTTCGAGGCGTTCTTTGGCTCCTACCAGTTTGGCCAGTTCGGCCCATTTGCCCTTGGTTGTTTCGCGGGTCACCAGGTCTTCCTCGTCTTCAATGACCTCTTCCACTTCCTGGTTGAGGGCTTCAATCTCCGCTTTGTTGATGTCGAGCTTGGCCAGTCGGCTTTCGTAATAGATGGGTACTGTGGCGCCATCGTCTACGGCATCTTGTATGTCGTAAATACTCACGTACTCGCCAAATACATTTTGGGTATCGCGGTCGGTGGAGGCGATGGGTGTTCCGGTGAAACCGATGAAGGTGGCATTTTTCAGGGCATCGCGCAAGTGTTGGGAGAAGCCGTATTTGTAAATCCCTGTTTTGGTATCGAGGCGGGCTTTATCGCCATACTGGCTGCGGTGTGCCTCATCGCTGATGACCACAATGTTGTGGCGTTGGCTCAATAGGGGGTGGCGCTCTTCACCGGCATAGAGTGAAAACTTTTGAATGGTGGTGAAAACGATGCCTCCGGACGTGCGTGACTCCAGAATATCTCTTAAATCCTCACGGCTATCGGCCTGCTCCGGCTCTTGCTTGAGCAAGTCTTTTGCCTGAGAGAATGTTTTGAAAAGCTGACCGTCCAGGTCGGAGCGATCGGTGACCACCACGATGGTTGGGTTTTGCATCTGCGCTTGCTGCAGCAGTTTACCGGCATAACACACCATGGAGATGCTTTTACCGGAGCCCTGAGTGTGCCAGATCACCCCTGCCTTTTTGCAGCCCCGTTTCACCCGATTGCCATAATTGGCTCGTGGTTCGGCGGCCATGGTCATCTCCGGTACGCTGGCTGCTATGATGGTTGCTTTCACGGCCTCGCGCACGGCATGAAACTGGTGGTAGGCCGCTATCTTTTTAATGGTGCCGTTGCCATTGTTGGCTTCAAAGAGGATGAAGTGACGCAGGTAATCCAACAGGAGTTCTGGTTTGAAGAAGCCTTTGATTACTTTTTCCAGCTCGAAGGTGACCAGGGGCCGGTCGTGTTCATTGCTGATGGTTCGCCAGGGCACAAAGCGTTCTTTATTGGCCGTTAAGGAGCCGATGCGGGCGGTGGTGCCATCGGAGATGACCAATGCCTGGTTGAAGGTAAAGAGGTCTTCAATGTCTTTTTTATAGGTTTGCAACTGGTTGAAGGCATCCCATATATCGGCCTCTTCATCGGCCGGATTTTTGAGTTCGATCACCGCCATGGGGAAGCCGTTGATGAAGACCACCAGATCGGGGCGGCGGGTGTGTTTGTCACCGGCAATGGAATATTGGTTGACCACCAGGAAGCGATTGGCACTCACAGAGCTGAAATCAATGGGATGCACCAGGTCTTTCACTGTTTCGCCGTTTGACTCGTATTCCACTTCCACACCTGACAGTAAAGCTTTGTGGAAATGTTGGTTTCTATCCACCGTGTTGATTCCTTCGGTATGGGCGAGCTGTGCAATGACTTCCTCAATTTTATGGGCCGGAATTTGTGGGTTTAGGGCTGACAAGGCTTCCAGACACTCTTTTTTGAGCAGTACTTCGCGGAAATCATTGCGGTAGGGGGTGGTGCTTTCGGGTGCTATTTCGCTGCCATGGATGTAGCTGTATCCGGTGTCCTGAAACCAGGAGATGGTCTGTTGTTCGAGTTGGTCTTCGGTGATCATTATATAGGGTTAATTTTTTGAATAACTTATTTTTTTCAATTTAACAGCATAGCCATAACTTTCTAATCGACGTTTGGCATTGCGGATACTAACTTTGCTGAAGAATGGTAAGCCCGGCCGGTCTTCATCAACATTGCTGATAATGGCATAAATAACTTCGTAATCAGCTGCGTTGGGTTTTGATTCGGTAGAGTGATGTTTCCAATCATCCGGCAATTTTTCATTGAGCTTTTGTCTGAATTCGGCATCTGAAACAAATAATTCACCAGATACAACTCCCTGAAAAAACAAGTGGCTTAATACGCTTGACCCACCATACCGTTTAACATGAATGAGTTGATTGTTACCCGTAAGAAGATCACAGAATTCGATTTTACTGTGACCACCTCCATAGGCAATGTTTTTAGCATCCAGACAGAGCATGTCATCCCTTTCAGTAATTACATGCAAATTGTAATCCCCTTCTTTTTTATGATTATATTCCGGTAAATCAATGTCAGCCAGTTCTATCTGTTGATATGAGGTGTTTACTTTTTCTACAAAATCGGTATCCACATGATACCACTTCCCATTGTTGATGATGTATAGTTTATCATCTAATGATATTTCACCATAAAGGCATTTATAAACTGACCAGTGATTGATCTCAGTATCACTTGAGGCTGAAGTAGCATGTACAAATCTTGATGTTAGTTTAGCAACTGAATCTAATTCATTTGTATGTGCTTCCAGAAACTCAAGTAATGAAATGTCATCCGATAAATCTTTTTGATATGGCAGGTATTTGAAACCCTCCACATCTGACCAATCCATTAATTCTGGAACAGCCATCCAGATCTTATCTAGTTCTTTATTGTTTAATTTAACAAGTAACTCGTTGTTGAGACGTTCTTTAAGACTTGGGGCTTTTACCTCTTCGATCTGATCAATCCATCCAAATTCCTCTTTATAGTCATTCTTTTGATACTGATCATAGCAGAGATGTAAAAACTCAATGATATCTGTGGCTTCTCGTTTGACAGAAACACTTAGCGCATCTGCCCCGGTAATGATGTTTCCAAATGCAGCCAGGTTTGATTTCCCTGTTACTGCTCTCACCAGATCTTGTTCTATATCTATCCCAAATTCCGTTATCTCACTGTCTTTACTCATTTGGTCCTTGCTTAACCTGGAAAGAGCAGCAATGTTATTCTTTTCAATGGAGCGAATACTTTTTGAGTCGATGGTATTAAGCGTAACACGAAGGCCAAAACGTTCTTCAATGACTTCTTTTTTGAGCATGTGACGCCCTTGACCAAAGCACAGGACAAACGTGACTGCTGAACCATTAATGGTTAACGGACATAGCAGTATTCCTCTGGCGGTTGAGGTTTTCAATACAGTCTGATCTTCCAGCTCGTTCGAAAAAAAGCTGGTTACCCATTTAGGGGCTTTAATTATCGACTGAGCATGATAAAAAATGCCAACATTTTCAATACGAATGTCTTGATAAATGGCATTTAATATGTCTTGTGATTCAGTTATTCCATCTTTTATCAGATAGATGGATAGTTTGTTTGTGCTACTCATGGGCTTGAATTAATGATTATTCAATTCTCTCCTCATTCCATCAGCCTCTAGTCTTTTATTCTTTTGCTCTACTTCATTAGTATGGTTTACGCGCTCCTGATTCTATTTTGTCAGGGTTCATGGGCTAAGGGTTGTCTTATTGTTTTTCCACTTTATTCTGTTTTTAGTGCTATTTTTCCGGATAATAGTTTGGGGAGAAGGGTATTGCGCAGTTGTGAAAGTTCGTGATTTTGCAGTAAATTGTTTTTAATTGGAGCTAGAATAGCTGACATCTTCTCTTCAAATTTAATTAGCAGTTGATTGTCTGGTAAGACACATAGAATTGACTTGAAAGTTTCTCTTGTAATAGTGTCAAAGACAGCTCCATGAGTTTTTTGCTGCAATTCAGAAATCGAATTTCTCATATTGTAGAAGGTGAAATAATCTCCAACACCATTAGCACCTTTTATTCCATAGCACGATTGGTTAAATGCCATTGGAAATGCCACTATACCTAATTTACCAACAGTACCTCTTGCGGTTATAATAGTAGCACCCTCATCGAGTACTCTAGTTGAACTTTTTTGTAATCCTAATTCTGTAATTTTTTCTTGTGTATCAATTATGAATACGTCTGAATCTTTAGGAATATCTTTAACTGAAAACCACAGAATATGCCCATCCCAAAAATCAGGGTTAGAGCGTTTAGGGGTACCGCCTCCCATTATTGTTATTACTTCAGACAAGGCACTGGCTTCCCACCCCTCCGGTATCAACCCCTGCCGATAGCTATCGGCATCACTCTCCACCAGTTTATCCGGGAACAGATCAGCATTGACTCGCAATTCATTGTACTCTTTGCCTTCAAAATTATTGGTTGCTTGAGCTGTTTTGCCACTGATCACCTCCATTGCAGCCAATTGGGGATCATCCCCTTTTTCTATGGCCGTCCTTTTAGCTTTGACCGGTTCAAAATCGACAAACCACGATTTAAAGAGGGCCTGGGCCATCTCTTCGAGGGTTTGGTTGATGCGGTTGTTGTTGGCGATTTTGTCGTCGAGTGCTTTTAGTTTTTTCCCTATACTAATTTGCTCTACATATGGAGGTAATACAAGATCCAAAGAGCCAATAGCAGAATTATTCAAACTGGCTCTAGTTGTCATTGATGAATGGGCGTAAATTGATTGTCTGAATAAATTACTTCTTAAATAATATCCCAAATAGACTGGATCTAATTTTACATTGACAGAGTCTTTTAGCCTGAGTCTTTTTGTAAAACCATTAAAAGTAGCATTGGGGTAATCCTGTAGGGCAACAGAACTCATTCCTAATTCGTGAGGTGTTTCACTAGTTCTGGTTAAAAAGATATCACCTTTCTTTACAGAACATATTGCTTGCTCTTTTTCGCTTGTATTAGCTAAATTTTCTAATTTATCCGGTAAAAAGTAATTCCAAAAAACATCTTTGAAAGAAACAAAAGGAGATCCAAATCCAAATTCCTCTCTAGACTTCGATAAACCAGAAGCCGTATCAAACAAATCACCAAACTTATAAATTCTCCAATCAGATTTCATATCCTAAACCTCCCAACTGTTTTTTGATTTCCGCTTCCAGGCGGTTGCCTTCGACCAATTGTTCTTTTAACTGAGTGGTCAGGCGGGTCATCTTTTCTGCAAAGGGTTCGCTATCCTCTTCCTGCTCAGCGGTTCCCACGTAACGGCCGGGGGTGAGTACGTAATCGTTTTTGCGGATGTCATCCAAGGTGGCGGATTTGCAGAAGCCGGGGATGTCCTGGTACGCTTCGGCACTTCGACTCCGCTCAGTGTCCGAAGAAGATTGCCAAGCATGGAAGGTGTCGGCAATATCTTTGATGTCTTCAATGGTAAAGTCGCGTAAGACGCGGTCTTTCATGAAGCCTTTTTCGCGGGCGTCGATGAAGAGCACTTCACCGGTGCGTGAGCGCTTGTTGTCGTGTGCCGTTTTGTTTTTACTCAGTAACCAGATACAGGCGGGTATCTGGGTATTGGTGAATAGTTGTCCGGGCAGGGCCACCATGCACTCTACCAGGTCGTTTTCCAGTATGTTTTTTCGAATCTCGCCTTCGTTATTGGTGGCTGAGCTCATGGAGCCGTTGGCCAGTAACAGGGCCATGGAGCCTTGGGGGCTGAGGTGGTGAATCATGTGCTGCAACCAGGCGAAGTTGGCATTACCGGCAGGTGGTGTTCCAAACTTCCAGCGTACATCGTCGGTGAGCTTCTCCTGTCCCCATTCTTTCATGTTAAAAGGGGGATTGGCCATGATGTAGTCGGCCCGCAGGTCGGGGTGCAGGTCGTTGGCCATGGTGTCGGCCGGTTGTTTTCCAAAATTGAAATCAATACCCCGTATGGCCATGTTCATGGCGGCTAACTGCCAGGTAGTGTGGTTGTACTCCTGTCCGTATACCGAGATGTTATCAATCTTACCGCCAAATTCCTTGATGAATTTCTCGCTTTGCACAAAGAAACCACCGGATCCCATGGCCGGATCGTATACTCGTCCTTTGTAGGGTTGCAGCATCTCTACGATGAGACTCACAATGGATTTGGGGGTGTAGAACTGACCGCCTTTTTTACCTTCGGCACTGGCAAACTGTCCCAGGAAGTATTCGTACACGTGGCCCAGTATGTCTTTGGAGTGCAGGTGTCCATGGTTAAAGGGGATGGTGGCTACCAGGTCGATGAGTTCACCCAGCTTGGTGTCATCAATGTTGAGGCGTGTATAGGTTTTATTGAGTATGCCTTTCAGTTTGGGATTGTCTTTTTCAATGGCATCCAGGGCATCGTCAATCAAAAAGGCGACGCTCTTCATTTTATCGGGTACGAGGTTGCCATCTTTGTCTTTTAGGTTCCAAGGGAGATCGGCTTTGGCCGGTAGTTTGGCATTGTCCTGCAGCATCTTCCAGCGGGATCGGGTGGGTACCCAAAACACATTTTTCTCGGTGAAGTAATCGCGTACTTCCAGCTCCATCTGGATCTCTTCTTCGTATTCTTCGTTGGTTTCGAACTCTTCGGGATCCAGATAGTAATCGTGCTCCGGATTTCTCAGGTCGGCTTCCAATTCTTTTCGTCGTGTGTCGAAGGCATCGCTCACGTACTTTACAAAAATCAGTCCCAGCACGGCATGCTTGTATTCAGCCGCCGAAAGCGTTGAGCGCAGTTTGTCGGCTGCGGTCCAAAGCTTCTTATCTAAGTCGTTTAAGAATTGTTGTTCTTCCTGTGTTGTCATATATCAGTTTCTCTTTTTTCGAGGTGCAAAAATAGGGGGTTAATTGTCAAAATAGTCGGAATCGATTTCTTTATACACAAATGTTTCTTTGGGTGAGATGCCAATGTTGTATTCAATCATTAACTGCGCCAGGCGTTTGCCGTCAATGAGAATGAGTGTGCGGTCGATGTTTTGGGCATAGTCACGTGCAGAATCGGGGAACTCGGATGTGGTGATAAAGACACCTTTTCTTGCATTGTGGGCGAGCATGGCACCACCAAAGTCGCGTACTTCGCGAATGGGTACCGGGTTGCAGTAGCGCTTGGCCTGGATGTAGATTTTGTCTAATCCCAGGCGGTCTTCGTTGATGATGCCATCGATGCCACCATCGGCTGATTTTTTGGTGACCTGTGCAGCTTCAGCGCGGTTACCGCCGTATCCGATGGCTTGTAACAGGTCGATGACGAGTTGTTCAAATTTATAGGGATCGATGCTGGAGAGTACATCTCTGAGTTGGCCATTGAGAATGCGGTTGATTTGTTGATGGGCTTCTTCCAGGTTTTCTTTGGGTGTTTTATTGCCAGACTCAACTGCTTTAGATTCTTTTTCGCTTTTATTGTTCGGCGAGATGAACCTACGGAATTCATCGTATTGCATCAGGAAGCTCCGATCAATGCTGTCAGGGGCTTTCTTTAACACCTCTCTACCGCGTTCAGATATGGTTATGTGAGCTCTTTTGGGCGTATCCAGAAGAAGTGATTTGGCCAGGTAGGTTTTTGCCCAAACGACCCGGTTATCAAAACGTGATTGCGTTCCGCTGGGTAACAATTCTCTTCTTTCTTCTTCCGTTAAATTGAACTCTGCAGCCAGTAGCTCTTTTAGTTCGGATGTTTTATAGAGGTTCCCATCGGCTATAGCCTTTAGTATGGGAAGCATTAATTCCTGAAAATCGGGTATTGGCATTGTGCTGTGTTTTGTGACGGATAAATATAGTAAATATGTTTATTTGATGGGGTGATTAGAAGCAAGACTTAATTTAAAAATGGATTGATTTGCTGATGGTGTAATTTGAGAATGTTGTAATTGGATTGATTGAGTGTTTAGTAATTAGATGTTTAGGTGGTAGGGTATTTCTGTCTTTTAGGGAAATCGTGATAGAAAAAGTAGAAATATCTGGAAATGGGTTGCTGAAGTAATTATTAAAGCTCCCGAAACAGGAATCGTTTGGGGAGCTTATTATTTATGTATGAGTTTAAATGGTATCAGTTCAGGTTTTCTGCAAAGCGGAAGGGTTTTCCGGGTTGAGCGATATCATTGAAAATGGTTGTGTAATCATCGGTATCAAAGTCTTTGTTTGTTGAGGGGATTTTTTCTTGCTCTGTGAAAAAGTTGATTGACTCCAGGTAATTATTGATGCGACGCATGGGGAAACCAACACTGTGTATCCAGTTATATGGTTCTTTTTCTTTGGTGTCGTACTGGGTGCCAAAGATTTTAATGTCGGTAAGTCCATTGCCTGAGATGGTTCCTTTGTAGGTTTCGTATTGGGTGGAGAAAATAAATTCGACCTCTTCTTCACTTAAAGTGCGGACCTGGATCCTGGCCTTTCGAATATTGTTTTGAATGGAGTTGAATTCCCAGTGAAAAATGTGGTAGATGAGATGGGTCAACTGCTCGTTGGTGAGGCATGTTACTTTCATATAGTTTGAGCGTTTTTCCCATTCCAGGCATTCTTTTTCGGTCTTGAATTTTTTGCCGTCATAGGCGATGTAGATGATTTTAGATTGTTATTTCATAATTATTTGATAATGTTAGAGGTGATTAATATGAAGTTAGTTAATTTTATGATAGTGCAATTGATTTTAGGAAGTAAGGAAATACGTTGAAATACATGGTTCTATTTCCGTTTATCGGGTGAATCATGCGGCCAGTGGATAAGGTTGACCATTTCGCGGAGGCGGCTGCGGACGCGTTTACCGTATAGCTCTTCGATGTCATCCACATCGAGGTTGGTAGTGATGTGGGTGATGAGGTTATCGGAGATAAAGAGGTCGTAGCGACTGAGTAGGATCTCGGCCGTGACGTTGCATTCGCTGCCAAAGTGTTTGAGGTTTTGTTCGGCGCCCAGGTCATCGAAGCAGATTGGTTTGGGTATTTTACTGCCGGGTGTGATGGAGAAGCTGCGTTTACTGTAGCGGTGAATGACTTCGAAACCGTCTTTTTGAAATTCGAAGCTGACATCGCGGCACGCTTTAACCTGGTATCTGTTTTCTACTGGTAATAAAAGTTGCATCAATTTCATGAGTGAAGTTTTACCACAGCCGATGGGTCCACAGAGCATGAGGCCTTTCTTTGGGTTTAGCCCCTGGCGGATGGTGTTGTGATGGTCGCCGATTGTATAGGCGAAAAGTTGACGTATAATGGGCATATCTTCTTCGTAAAGGTGAAAGTGGGGCCCGTGTATGGCTTTGCCTTTTTGGGTGATGAAATCGAGGGATTTCTGGAAATCGTAGATGATGGTGTTGTTGGTTATTTGGTAGTGCATGGTTTATTGATTAGGGCCCCGATAGTTATCGGGGAATGATGAATGATTAATGGTGTTACGTTGATTTACATTACAATGTGCTTATAACCAAAGATGATTCTGTTTCACATAAGTGCTCCAGCCGCACGGGCTTTTCATTTTTGCCTACAGTCGCAAAAACGAAACAAAAAAGACCGCCGCTGCTGTCCAATGACGCTAAACGATTCCATTGCGGCGGAAAGAAAAGAACTCGCTGCGCTCAAACAGCTTTTCTTTCTGATCGCCTCCATGCCATCGTTTTTAACGCTATTGGTCAGAGGCGGGTGTTTATATTGAAACGTTGTAATTTCAATTGGAAATTGTGTTGAAATTGGTTTATTGAAAAGCATAGCTTTGATTTTAGTTAAGTGAATATTTTGTGGGGATGGTACAGGGGTAGTTTACCGGTTGGAAGAAGAAGGCCATGTGTTTGATGAAGGTGATGATGTTGGCATAGTAGTGCAGGAGGCATTCGGCATCGGTGTAGGTATTGTAGGGCGGGTCGAATGTGTAGCTGTATGGCTGGCCGGATAAATGGCAGTACGCGGCTTGGATCCGGTCGTGGAGATCGATGATTTCACAGAGGTAGGATTGTTTGTCGATGAATAGTTTTTGCTCAAAGAATTGATCAGAAAGGTTATCTAGCTTATCTAAGATCTGATCGAAATTGTCGATGTTGAACTTGCATTTTAGGTTTTGGTAGAGTAGGTTTTTCATGATTTCGTTTTTTTTTTTAGTTACGCAGAGATACACAGAGGAGGCATAGAGAGCAACGGAGTTTGGTTTTAAGTACCACACTACCTTTGGTATTTCCTCTGATTTTGTGGATTTAGAGTGGTTTTCCATAGTTGGAGGATGGTTTGTGGCCGGGTGGTTTGGGTTTGTTGTTTCGACTTTCCTTCGACAAGCTCAGGGCATTGCGCTCTGGGGTTGTTGATTTGGTTTCGAATTTTTGGATGTTGAGCATCCAGTTACGGGCAGCGGCTTTCCAGTCTTTCATACGGGACTTGCCACCCACTAACCAGCCATTGGATGTGTAGTAGTTGAAGAAGCGTTCGGCCTCGGTTTTGGAATGGTTTTTTTCCTGAAAGTAAATTTGGATGTGCTCCAGGGGTGGTGACACAAAACGTGTTCGTTTTTCTTTCTGGGGAATGATTTCTTCCGGAAGGGGCATTTCTACGAAGTCGAAAAGGTCTTGTTGTGGGTTGTGATTATTGTTAAGTGACTGTAGGGCTGTTTTACGTTGTTCGGTATCCATATTTTCAGCTTTTTGATTATCATAAAAATTGGGTTCTCCTATAGGGAGTGTGTTGTTTGTATGTTTTATATTAGTGTCCATTTTATGGACGAGCTGTGGACGAGTACTCGTCCATAAAATGGACAAGTAAACTTTGCTGTTTACATCCGGATCAGTGGATGGTTTGTATTTAACAAAACCATGTAATTTTAAATCTTTCATTGCACTTGAAAAGGTGGTTGGTGATTTGATCCTGGCCATCTTCATGACTTCTTGTCGATGAATGATGATGGGATTCTCAAATTGTGCCCAGTTCCACAGTCTGAACAGTGCCATGTACAGGCTGATGTGATGAGGTTTAAGCTCTGGTATCTTATCCATCTTTTCAAAGGCTGCCAATTGATGATGGATGTAGTTCATGGTGCTCTGGTGTTCATGATGTTAAAGGTTTATTTGTAATTACCAATGCTTTGTAAAGGGATTGGGTGTAATTCATCTGTTCCTCTCCAATTGCATCAAGCCTTACCAGGCGGGCTATCATTTTTTACCTTGAAGCAAAAAACGGAAACAAAAAGGTTCAAGGCTTCACCACTCACCGACCCATCACGTTTTGCAATCAGAAAAAGAATGAACTCACTCCTTCGTCGCTCAAACAGCATTAGTTCACGCAAGTCTATGTTTTTAAGGAGTTCATGATTTCCGCTTCGCTTCAATTCTTTTTTACCTGCTTTCAAAACTATGGGGCCCCGGCTACGTTACTGAGGCCACCGCCTATTTTTCGGACAACTGTTTTCAAGTCTGATCATTCCAACATTCATCAATTTCAGGAAGTGGGTCCCGAACTACTTTGCTGATGTCGGGATAACTTGCTAAGGACCTATTTCAAATGATCAGTATCAAACCTAGTTAACTTTGTTTGCTTCGATCATCTGATGGATGTCGGCGAAGGCGTAGTAGATGACACCACCAATTTTGGTGTAGGGCAAGGTGCCATTGACGCGTAGGTTCTGCAGGGTACCCGGGGAGATGTTGAGGATCTGTCGGACTTCTTTGGATTTTAGCCATTTCTTGGGGTGGGTACCGGCTTGGTCTTGCAGTAGTTTTTGAATGTCGGCGAGTAATTCGAGTTTGAATTCTCTCAGGTCGTCGGTTGTGATGATTTCTGTTGCCATGGTTGAAATTTTTTAATTAGTAATTATTTTAGCTGCCAGGCTATTTGATTGATTTTGATGTGTTACAAATAAATGAAAAGTATCCATGCAATGGGGGTTGCTAAGGGTGACGCAACCCCCTGGCAACCCCTGTGAAAATCAGCTAGTAATAATTATAAAAAAGATTCAGATTATAATTTCTGAACCCATTTAAGTAACTCCAAAACGACCTCTTTGAATGCTTCAATGGCTGTCGGATCCAATTCGTAATACTCATTTTTCAAGTTGTTTTCGGAGATCATCTCGGATTGAGCAGATGAGAAATGATTACTGAAAAACCTGAATATTGCACTTTTGGGAACCAGTGCCAGGTATTTATTCTCCACAAATGCACGAATGAAAATGGCGATCATGGGAACAGAAAACATTAGGGTCAGCCTTTCTTGTTGTACCGGCACTCTATTTTTCAGCTCAACGGCTTCCAGGTACGAATGACACTTCTTTTCGATAAAACTGATTTCCTCTATCAGCCAATTGGAGAGGCAGGATTTCAAACTATCCCGGGAGGGATCGTAACAATTGCCAGCGGTCACACATACCTGATTCACACATTTCAGGTAATAGTTCAGGATGATCAACTGTTCGATGACATCGGGTTTCGATTGGTACTCCCGTGTGATTAAGGATTCCAGGCAATGGATGCAATTGGCTGAATTCAGGTCATGTTCAATGGCAGCTTTGCACAGCAACTTATTCAATTGTTTGCCAGTAGATCGACATCTGATGACTTCATTCATTTTGTGTGTCCATGTATGCAAATAGGACAAGTCACAAAAGGAACACTCCTGATTGTTAGTCAGGAAATCGGATAAGGGATGGAGTAAGGTTTTTGTTAAGGCTCTACCGGCCTCTTTCTCCTGTAAAGTCAAGCTTATGGTTTCCAGTTCATTTCTAACTATCACGGTTTGTGACGCGGAAATGGGCGCCGGAATATTCATGTTTTGATCAAACGCAAAGGGGAATTGCTCCCTGAGGAAACAGAGCAGGTCAGAGATGCTATCAAGGGCCTGCTTCACATGGCAGGATTCGCACTTCCGTTCCGCCTTACAGGTACCAGGGGATTGATGCAGTGTATTGAGGATCTTAATCACTCCGGGCTGGTAAAGCTTCACCAGTTGTTTTACTTTTTTCCTGGAAAGGTTCTGCAGGGAAATGGTCAGGAGCTCATTTTTAAGCGCTGTGACCTGGTTGTTGATCAGGCCAATAAATACATCTGTTTGGTTATTTCTGTTCGTTGGACAGGGTTGGTACAAATGGTGGTTTTGGAGTTCAGTCACCACCACTCCCAATTGATTCAGGAGGTGTTGCATGATGTTGAGGTTTAAAGGTTGAATAATACATGACAAAAGTCACTAATGCGATTCAAATAATATGCCTAAACACTACTATGTGATTTATTTTGTGTTTTTTCGATAAGAAAACTCCTGTTCTCAAATCAGTGAGAACAGGAGTACAAAGCGCATTTTTATTGTCATTTGGAGGAGTAATTAATCTGAAACTATTCTGTCCTGGACCTTTTGGCCTTTAGATTAAATTGTAGTTGATGGCTGTCCTCACTTACTTCATTTCCGACCACATGGGCGGAAATGCAATCTCTGGCACAAAGCATGAAAAACTCTTGCTTTGTGAAAACAACACAGGAGTTCTCTGATCACGCTAGCTCACATTGAGTGGCTTCTTCTGCTTCACTTGCTTGTCTTTCAGTTTTAACTGCAACTGATGCATGTCCTCACTGACTTTGTTTTCGACCACCCGGGCGTAAATCTGGGTAGTGGTAATGCGATGATGGCCTAATATTTTGCTGACGGTTTCAATGGGTACACCATTGCTTAAGGTAACGGTGGTGGCAAAGGTGTGACGGGCCATGTGAAAGGTCAGGTTATTATCTATTTCACAGATGTCCGCTATTTCTTTCAGATAACCATTTAGTTTTTGGTTGGATATCTTAGGGAAAAGTGTTCCATGGTGCAAGGATCGTGGATGGTCTTTGTATTTATCAATCAGATAGTGTGCTGTTGGCAACAAAGGGATCCGAACTGCGTTGGATGTTTTCTTACGTTGCGTAAAAATCCAGTTGTTACCGTCAATGCCAATGGTGATGTGATGTGGTTTCAAGAGGATCACATCACTGTAGGCTAATCCGGTATAACATGAAAAGATGAAAAGGTCTTTGGTAAGTTGTAGTCGCTCCATCCTGAACTGTTTTTCTTCTATGCTGTTCAGCTCTTCTTTGGACAGATATTTACGATCGGATTGTTTGTAGGAAAGCTTATATGCTTTGAAAGGGTAATGCTCCATCCAGCTCAGTTTGATCGCCAGGTTCATGAGGGTACGGAAGCGACTCAGGTGTTTCATCACGGTATTGTGGGCAAGAGATCTTTGTCCGCTTTCTTTTGGTTGATATGCCCGGAGGAAGGCCTCAAAATCGGTCAGGAAGCCATAGTCGATTTGTTTCAGATAAATATCATTACTCTTTTTTCGCTCTTTCAGGAACAGGCTCAGGTAACGGTGAGTGGATTTGTAGTGTTTAAGGGTGGCAGGATTGAGGGTGTGTTCCTGTGAACGGTAGTGGTAATCGATAAGTTTTTGCAGGGTGTGGCCTTCTTCTTTGATGCCGAGGAAGCGGTTGCGGATGGTGTTGACTGTAATCAATTCATTGCGCATCCTTAGTTCCTGGTAGATACTGTTTATTTTGGATCGATTCTCATCGATATGGGTGTTGACCTGACGATTGGAATAGTCTTTATCAGCTTTGACGCGTTCTTTCTTTTTGTCCCACAGGTAAACAGGACAGAATAGTTTAGTGGAGATTTCAATGCGTTGGCCGTTTACAGTGAGTCGTAAATAAATACCGGCCATCTGACTGTTTTTGCTTTTGTGGCGTATTACGAATTGTACACCAAAGGTTTGTGAATCGTTCATGATGTTGATTTTTGGTTTGTTTAAATGGTTTTGCATTCGAATGACCTTTTTAAACACTAAATAGGTCACCGAATTGGTGTTAAACAGTACCAAAATCAATCAAAATAATCCGATTTTTTGGGCAGCTAAAGCATTATCATCTACTAATATACAAACTTTTCTGTGACCTCATGTTAAATAAAACGATGAGGTCACCGAATAGGTCACAAAAAAAGTGCTTTAAACTGCTTTTATTCGGTATGGCTCAAAAACAAAAAACCTGTAAATCAGACGATTTACAGGTTTTTGATACGTTTTGAATCTTAAAGTGTGATCCCGAAGGGACTCGAACCCCTAACCTCTGCGGCCGTAACGCAGTGCTCTATCCAATTAAGCTACGGAACCAATTATTTTTGCTTTGTTTGTGAACCATTGTTCTCAAATGCGGTGCAAAGAAAGGGTTTTTGACTTTATTCTCCAAATGTGAAATCAGTTTTTTTATTATTTTTTTCGATGTAAATTTTGTGGTTCTTTTAAGTTTCTGGTATTGAGAGTTTAATTTGGAGATGATCCTGGTACAATACCAATAGCTACATTGAACAAAACTTTTTATCGCATAGTCTTCCCATATTTAGTGCTCTCCGGAATCTTAAAGCATATGTAATCTCATGCTAAAACTGAAATGCTTATCATGACCTATTTAAAGGGTAGTTGTTAAATTCGAAAGAATTATGACCGATACGTTTTGTCTATTGCTTAAAACCTACAATGAATGATCCATGACAGTTATGGTGAAGGCTGGTTTGGAGGTAAGCAGCGGATGTGCCTGTGATTTGGCCACCTATGATGAATAAGCTAAAGCCAGTGGAATGTACAGGGAGACCACTGTAATCATATGCTTGTTCCTGAATGTCAATATTCCCGCCGGCACACCCTTTGTGGTACTAGATAAGGTTGTGGGTATTTCTAATATGGATCTAGAGAGTGAGAAGTCAACCACCCTCTATGTTGGTGTGTAAAAGTATCCAAGTCAATTACTAAATTGGCATGGTGGTAAAACCGTAATTTATGGGAATGGTAAAAATGGCATACAGTTAGAGAATTGAAAGTGTCCACAAGCATAAAACAGTCAAAGATGATAGGCGATTTATCACATGAATCTTACATTTGTTCCGGCATCAGTCCAGGATGATGATCTGACATTAATTCCGGTTATACAACTTGTGCAAAATAATAAATGAGAAATATGATTACTGATAGTTTAGAAATACGGCCGCGTTACGGTGAAGTGGATCAAATGGGCTATGTGTACCATGCTAATTATGTGGCCTATTGTCATCAAGCCAGAACAGAACTGTTACGAAAGTTTGGCATCTGCGACAGCATATTGGATGAGAACAACATCATGTTGCCGGTCATTGAGATGAATTTGAAGTATTTGAAACCGGCTCATTACGATGAAAAGCTAATCATCACTACTACTATTAAGGAGATGCCGGTGGTGCGTTTCCGGTTTGAATTTGAAATTACCAATGAAATGCAGGAGAAAGTTTGTACGGCTACATCTACGGTGGTTTTTGTCGAAAGTCAAACGCGCAAACCAATCCGGGTGCCGGAACTGATTGAGCAGGCCTTGTTGCCGGCATTTGATTTGTTGATGTGTGAAATGTGTGAACGGCAGAGGTTTGGCTCCTAGTAGGGGTCTTCTAGAGACTATTGTCGGTCTCTGAATCCCTGTTTGCATGGTGTTTGCCCTTAATGAAGTAAGTTCAGAAGCTCCATTGCGCATTTGAAATATTTATACAGTCCTGCAGGAAACGGTGATAGCTGTCATAGATGTAAATTCATGCCAATGGAGGTGGCTGTAATTCACGTTTGTCATGTTTTTTTTAATTTAGGGTATGGATATTTATTCTATGGATTTATTGAAAAGGCATTGACTTGTGTATCTTTTCTTTTCACCAGCCGGCGTAACTCCATCATTAAGGTTTTCAAGTCCTTCTTACTGGGTTTGGCTTTCATCTCCTGGATCTCCAACCAGGTGTCAAGCTGGGGACTTTCTTGTAGTGCTTCGCTAATGGAAGCGGGCTGATTGCCATTGCGCTCTAGATCCCACCACGTATTAATGGCATTGAGCACCTGCGTGGCTGAATGTGTGCTTTTGAAAATTTGCGCATACTGCCAGTCGGCACTTTTTCGGTAGTTTCTTTGTTTTTCCTGAATCTTAGCTTGTAACCGTAACAGGTATTTTATCCCTTTCCAGCCTAAAAATAATGCGATTAAAAGTAAGCTTGCGAGCAGGGTTATTTGACGGTAGTTTGTTTTATCCGGGGGGGCGATGGTGGTATTACTGGTATCATGGACATTTAAACTATCTCTTATGGACTCCAGAATTCCCAGATTTTCATTGGGCAACACCTCAATGGTTTTGGCTTCAATTTTAGTTTGATTAGCTTTGCTGGAGAGCGGATTAAACCAGTTGATTTCTAAAGCAGGAATTACCACATCCCCTGCTTTTGTTAATAAGTACAGAACGCGTTGCGTTTTCCATCCAATGGCCTGTTCATCATTTCTTTTATCCAATAACTCCGCTGTTTTTGGATAAATTTCCAGGTGTTCAGCCGATTCAAAATTAAGTTCCGGGATAAACTGAGGCAAGGTGCCATAGGCTTTAACCAACACTTGTCTTTCAATGACATCACCCACCTTGTAGGTTTGGGGTGAACGACTCCACTGGTCACTAAGCGTTACATTGTTGCTCACAAACCAGGGTTTCACGATGCTTTTATCGGGGATGGGTTTTATGGTGATGCGGGTCGCTTGGGTTTCAATTTGTTGTGCTTTCCCCTTATAATCACCCTCAGGGGGAGATTGAAAACTCAGGTTTAGGGATGGTATTTCCAGCATACCCGATTCAAGGGGATATACTTGTATGAAAAACTGGAGCGTTGCATATTGTTGGCCATCTATTCTTTTTATGGCACTCAGTGTGCGACTGAATGATATGGTAAAGGCATTGGGAACCCTGAAATCCTGAAACGTGATGGGGGATAAATAATAGGTCGATGTATAGGTTGTTACGGTTAATTGGAATGGTTCCCCGGGATACACGGCTTTACGGCTGAGTTCTACGGTGGCAAATGTTTTTTGGGCCCGTGTCAGGCCGTTCACTGCACAAAGGAATAGGAGTATAAGGATTAGCTGTTTCACGTCAAAGTTTATTTTTCATTGGGGTAATACACGTCCTTTTGCATCTTAAACCGTTTTCTTAAAAAATCAGATGGATCAGCTGCTGTTTTCTTCAGTAGAATATTTATTGATTCCATTTGCTCCTCTGGCTCTTCTGAGAAATCCGGTTTTTCGGACTCTTCACCTGTCCGTTCGCCGCTATCCATTTGATTTTTATTCTTAGCTGCGTTGGGATCGTCTTTGTCATCTTTTTTATCGAATTGGTCGGAAGATAATTCTTCACTTTTGCCTATGTCTTCAACGATCTCGGTACCGGTGATTTTCTTTTTTCGCTCCTCTTGCACCTTTGCAGGGGTGTTTTCTGTTGCATATTGGGTGGCTGTTAAGGCTGCTTCATGGGCACTTTTCAGGTTGGGATTTAACTGGTGCGCTTCCTCAAAAGCTTTGGCGGCTTCTTCATACAGGCCAAGATTGAATAAGGCCAGGCCAAGATTGTATTTGCCTGTGGCCGATGAATCATGGCGAGACAGCTCTGCCGCTGCCAGGTAATCACCCAGATGGTAAAAGCAGAGGGCGCGATAGGCTGTATCTTCCAGGTATTCCAGCGCTTTTTCAAAGTCGCCGGCCTGATAGTATTCATACCCAATTTTGTCGCGTGAATACCAAAGTTCTGCGCCTGACTGGTTGTAGCTGCATCCGGTTTGAATGAGCATAAAAAATAGGACCCCGTAAATAACCGCTCCTTTACGAAACGAAATGGCAATAAGTACGAGCATGGGCCAAATGAAAATTAAGCCCATGTCTCGCCTTTGTTCGCTTTGATCCGCCGGATCCAGGTAAAAATCGCGTGTGGCAGCGATTCGTTTCGCAAGAGCTTCCACATCTGAATCATCCAGGGTCAAATTATTAAGGGTCACATTTTTGATGTTTTGCAGTGCGGCCATTGCCTTTGTGTTGAGGGCTGACCGTATGGACGTACCCGGAATCAGTGCTCCACCCGGAGTACTTACCGGAATCATCTCTACCCGTTGGGGTGTGCGGGCGGTAAAGCGTTCAAGCCAACTCAGCTCCTGTTCGTTTATTTCATCTGTTATCCACACAAAGGTGCTCGGCGCCTGTAATTTTTGAAAGGTACTATCGAGCTGTTGAAACAAAAGGCTGGTATTATTCCCCTTCAATGGCATCATATTGGGATGCAGATTTTCCAGTTGCTGATTGATTAATACATAATCGGTGGTTGGTGGTAAAAGCAAATGGGGGGTTCCGGCATACACATAAATACCCGCAGCAATACCCGGATTAGCCTTAAGCAAAGCTTCAATTTTTAGTTTAGCCCGCTCCAGGCGGTTGGGTTGCAAGTCTGTGCATAGCATGGTGGGTGATAAACTCAATCCGATGTAGAGTTTTGCGGAAACCTTTGATTCAGGTAATTCTTCTTTTTGCCAACTGGGGCCGGACAAAGCGATAACACCACAGACGAGCGCCACCAGAAAACCAATAAATGGGAATTGATTACGCCATGTGCTGCCACGCGTTATGATATACGGCTGTAGGGAGGGCGCAATGTGTTTTTGCCAGTTGTTTTTTTGTTTGAGACTAAACAGATGAATGAGCACCCACACCCCCAACAGGATAAATAACCACAGGCCTTGCGGACGGATAAAGGAGAATGCACTGAAATCAAATGCTAGTACGTCATGCCACATCTGGTTCATGCCCGTCGTGTTTTAATCAGGTTTGAAATGGAAATGAAAAATAGAAACAACAGTGACCATCCAATGGTAAAAATCAACGGGTAGGCATATAGCAGTTGAACAGGTCGGTAGGTGTCTTCTTCATATTCAACCGGTTCGAGATGATCAAGGGTATTGTACACGGCCTCCAGCTGAGCTTCGTCCATGGCTCGAAAGTATTGTCCTCCGGTTAATTCAGCCATTTTGATTAAAGTGGCTTCATCGAGGTCAGCACCCGTTTCAGAGGGATCACCTATTCCCAGGGTGTATAATTTAATACTGTCTTCAGCGGCTATCATAGCGGCATCCAGTGGATTTACACCGGTTCCGTCATCGACACCATCCGTCAGCAGGATCATCACTTTTTCAGGTATCGTATCGCGTGAAAACACATCCATAGCCAAACCCAGGGCATTGCCAATGCCGGTCATTTGACCTGCCATCCCGACTTGTGTTTGATCCAATTGCCACTGGATCAGTTCAAGATCGTTGGTAAAGGGGGATTGCAAATAGGCATTGGTGCCAAAGAAAATCAGGCCGATACGGTCGCTGGGTCTTCGGGCAACAAATTCTTTCATCACCATTTTTACAGCCTCCCATCTGGTCATTCGTTCCTCATCCACCACCCAATCGCGCCGGTCCATACTAAAAGAGATGTCGGCTGCAATCATGAAATTCCTGCTTACTTTAATAATTTTCTGAGGAGGATTCGTTAATTGAGGCGACGAAAGGGTGGCCAGAATTCCTAACCAGGCAACGGAAAGTGACAACCAGGCCCAAATTTTACGGGGGCTGATCCACGCGGCTTTTTGCGCTTTTTGAGTTTCCAGTTCCCGGAAATAATGAGGTGTTTTTAAGGCTTTTTCACGCTTACGCAGGGGTGACAGCAGCCCGTAAATAATGAGCGGAAGTGGAGTCAAGTAAAATATCCAGGGATATGCTAATTCAAATGTCATGCTTACGAATCCATTTTTGCGATTGTTTAATAAATTGCAGGTATGCTTCACGCATTAATCCAGGAGTATCTGAATAGATCGCAAGGGTCACCTGCTGCACGATGTGTGGGTCAAATGCCGGATATATCCGGTTAAAATAACCAAAAAGGGCCGTGCCTGTTAAATGAGCCAGGGGCACTCGGCCATAGCTTTTCATAGCTGTACTTTTTAAGATGGCCATGGCTTTCAGGAGTGATGACGGCTCCGAAAGCGAAAGTGCATGTAACGCTCTGATGGCTGTTCGACGGTAGGCGTTTTTCCGGTAGTGGTGAACCATCCGAGCCGCGATGAAAAGCAGGATGATCGCCAATGCCACATAAACCGCCATCCAGCCTGGTTCAAGAAAACTCATAACAGGTGCAGCGGGTTCATAAGGAGGCGCCAGCAAGAGGTCATTTGTTTGGTTCATAGCAGTTGTCCAATTATTTCAATGATCTGCGTCATGACAGCTTTTTCCGTTGTTATCTGTACCAGGGGGATACGATATTGAATGAGTTCGTCGGTTAATTGCTCTATGGTCAGAGCACTTGATGGTTTGTCAGTTTTGCTTTTGTACACTTGCATTTCACCATCTGTAAACAGCCAGTTTTCAGGCGGGAGTTGGGTGTCCAGCGGGTCTGAAATGTGGATGAGAATGACATCGTTGTGTCGTGCCATTAACCTTAAGTTCTTTTTAGCCGTTTCGGTTATTTTAGCCACGTCGGTGATGACGAAGATGGAATAATCGTGATCCACAAAATTGGCCAGCTCATTTAATGCTTTTTCCAGGCGGCCTGTTCCTTTTTTCATCTGTTTCACCCCAGGCAGCTTTTGGTTTTCTTCAGCCAGTAGATTCAGCAATTGCAGCACCGTTCGCTGGCTTCTTTGGGGGCGAATAAACTGCGTATCTGTGTCACCCACAATTATACCGCCCACGCGATCTTTTCGTTTAAGCGTGCCAAAGGCCGCAATGGCTGCTAGCGTAGCGGCTTGCACGGACTTTACAAAATGAACCGATCCGAAGAAAAGGTCCGAGCATTGATCCACGAGTACCATGGCGGGCCGTTCCTTCTCCTCATTGTAAACTTTGATGTGCGTTTTTTGTGTGCGGGCGGTTACTTTCCAATCAATGTCTTTGATATCGTCGCCTCTTCGGTATTGACGCACCTCTTCAAAGTCGAGACCACGACCGCGCATCAGCGAAGCATGGCTCCCACTGAGTAGTGTGTGCAACCTCCGGCGTGGTAATACCCCCGGAATGTTGACGCGATTCCCTTCTTTAATCAGGTACTCCAGGCTGGCGGTTATATGTTCGGGATATTTAGACATTAGGCCAGGATTGCCACATTTTTAATAACTTCATCAATCACCTGATCCGTGGTGATGCCTTTGGCATTGGCTTCGTAACTGAGCATAATGCGGTGGCGCATAATGTCATGAGCGACGTGTCGTATATCGTCCGGTAACACATGATCGCGACCATTTCTCCAGGCCGTGATGCGGGCACATTTCTCCAGTGCGATTGTGGCTCGGGGGCTTACCCCAACGTGTATCCATGCCGCCAGATCCTCTGTGTAGGCGCCCGGAAAGCGGGTGGCATCCACCAAGTCAACGATATAGCGCTCGGCTGTTTCCGACACGGAGATGGCGTCAATTTCTTTGCGGGCGTCGAAAATGAGTTGAGCATCCAGTGGCGTTTCCTCTGTTTTTGAATGATTCGCTTGTTCCGCCCGCACGAGTTGCATGACCTTTCGTTCGTTGTTTTTACTTGGATAGTTCATGACAGCCTTCATAAGGAATCGATCGAGTTGCGCTTCCGGTAAAGGGTAGGTTCCTTCCTGTTCCACCGGATTCTGAGTCGCCATCACGAAGAAAAGTGGTTCCATGGGGTAGGTTTTACCAGAGACTGTCACTTGCCGTTCTTCCATAGCTTCTAGTAAGGCAGCTTGCACTTTGGCCGGCGCCCGGTTGATTTCATCAGCCAGAATCAGATTGGCAAAGATGGGGCCCTTTTCAAAGACAAATTTTTCGTCGCTTTCCGGTTGGTAAATCTCCGTGCCGGTGATATCGGAAGGCAGCAAATCAGGTGTGAATTGAATGCGGCTCAACTGGAGCTCCAAAGCTTTTGACAGGCTCTTAATGGCGCGTGTTTTAGCTAATCCGGGGAGCCCTTCCAGCAGTAGGTTACCATCGGCAAGGAGTGTTGTAATCATTTTTTCTACAACGGTTTCTTGTCCCAGAATACGCTGATTTAGTCTGTTTTCAAGCTTCTTTATGGTGTCAAGTGCGATAGACATGTGGATTGAATCTTCTGTTTTGATAAAAAGATAGTTACCGTATGGTTTTCTCTAATAGCTTTTCCAAATACAAAATGCAATTAGTCCATGGGCTGTTGAAATGGATAGATGACGTTCCAGTCCTTTTCCATATTCACGATCAGCCAATTGTGCTTTTCAGCGTCGTCAAGGCCTTTATTCAATCGGCCAATGGGGGAGTTCCGATCGTAAGCATATTCCCGTATGGAGTCGGTATGGTGCACGAATAGTCCCAGGCAAGGCCCACTACCAGCTGTTGTCCATTGTATCATGGCATAATCACCATCTGAATTTCCGGCGGTAAACACAGGTCGCTTACCGATGTATTGATGAATGCCCACCGGCTTTTCTTCTTTATCATCGATAAAATTAAGTTCCGATAGTTTCATCAAAACCGGTTGGCCGGCTTTCAGCTCATACTTAACTTTACCCGAGCTTCCTACCACCTGATCGCTTGGGATGCCATATACCTCTTCCACCCAAGGGCGCATAAAATCAACTCCTCCGCCGGATACAATGAATGTTTTAAAGTCATTGGCGCGCAAATAATCCAATAACTCAAGCATCGGTTGGTACACCATTTCCTTATATAGTTTGCCGGTTTGAGGATGTTGGGCCGTCTGGATCCAGTCTTTTACGATGGATGAAAACGCTTCAGTGGTCATGCCGGCATGGGTAGCCATGACGATTTCAATGATGGCATGTTCACCGTCGGCAAGCGCTGTTTTAAGATCTCCTTCAAGCAAGGCTTTGAATGGTTGTTGGGTATTCCATTCGGGATGTTCAGGAGCCAATGCCCGCACCCTGTCAATGGCAAACGCCAATTGAAAATACATGGGTTGCTCGCTCCAAAGTGTGCCATCATTATCAAAACAAGCAATGCGATCCGAAAGGGGAATAAAATGGGGACTCGTAATGTCAGTAGCCTGAGATACAAAATTGACAATGGATTGTTTGGCTGCTTGGTCATTCCAGGAAGGAAGGATTTCACTATCTTTTTTAGGATCGGCTGTTTTATCTTGCTTGGGCGCATGGCAAGCGGCCATTACAACTAAAAAAGCAGTCACTATTACTAAATTGGGTTTTACTAGTTTTTTCATTGAGGTTAGGTTAAAATAGTGAGGAAAGCAAATCACCCGATCCCTTTGGGGTTCGGGTGATAGCTTATAGTGTTGTATGCTTTAATTCGGATTTTGCTGTAATTTTTCTAACACCTGATCCAGGTTAAAACTGCCCGGCTTTTGTCGCGGCGGAAAGTCTTTGTAGGTAGCCAGGTGTTGAGATACATACCCAACAGCGGGTAAAATGAGGTAAGCACGATTAAACCTCCAAATATTGTAGCCTTCAGCTTCGTGATCAGCCCTTTCAAAGGGATCACCACGCAAATCAATAAGCTTGGGAACACGTAAGGTTACTAATGGCTCTTGCCAGACTTCAAATCCATGCGCCCGTTGTTCCATAAACACCATTTTCCAACGGTCGTAACGTAAATTGGCCAGGTTTCCATCATCGGTCCAATAGAAGAATTCTTTTCTAGGCGACTCCTTTACTTCACCTTTAAAATAGGGGAGCAGGTTGTAACCATCTAAATGGACTTTGAAATCCTTACCGTCTGCCTGATATCCTTTTTTTAATTTTTCTTTAATAGTGGGGTCACCAGCAGCTGCCAGAATGGTCGGTAGCATGTCTTCGTGCGAAAACACATCGTTATAGGTAGTGCCTGGTTCAATCACACCCGGCCATTTGATAAGGGTTGGTACGCGGTATCCACCTTCCCAGTTCGAATTCTTTTCATTGCGGAAAGGGGTCATGCCACCATCCGGCCATAGGAATATCTCAGCCCCATTATCGCTGGAATACATGATGATGGTGTTATCTTCAATACCTAATTCCTTTAATTTATCAAGCAATTGACCGATGTGTTTATCGTGCTCCACCATTCCATCGGCATAAATACCCAGACCAGTGACGCCGTCTGATTCTTCTTTTAAATGTGTATGTACATGCATGCGGGTGGAGTTCCACCACAAGAAGAAGGGTTTCTCTTCTTCTGTGGCCCGTTCCATAAAGTCAATGGCACCCTCTGTTACTTCATCATCAATGGTTTCCATTCGCTTTTTAGTCAATGGTCCGGTATCCTCAATTTTACCATCTGCTGTACTTTTTATGACCCCGCGTGGTCCAAAGTTTTTCTTGAAATCAGGATTTTGCGGATAATCGGCACTTTCGGGTTCTTCTTCCGCATTCAAATGGTACAGGTTACCCATAAATTCATCAAATCCATGGTTTGTAGGTAACATTTCATCCAGGTCGCCCAGGTGGTTTTTCCCATATTGTGCTGTTTTATAACCATGATTTTTCAGGAGCTCTGCAATGGTAGGATCCTTTTCGGATAAGCCTTCTTTTGCCCCCGGCAATCCAACTTTTAATAGGCCTGTACGAAACGGGCTTTGACCGGTAATAAACGCCGCTCTACCAGCTGTACAACTTTGCTGTCCATACCAATCGGTAAAGAGTGCGCCTTCATTGGCGATCCGGTCAATGTTGGGGGTTTTGTAACCCATCATACCATTGTTATAACAACTCGGGTTGAACCAACCGATATCATCACCCCAAATGATGAGGATATTTGGTTTTTTCTTTTGTGCTTCAACTATTCCACTCCATAAAATAACAAATCCAAGTAGAATAAGATGAAGGCTTTTCGTTTGTAGCTTTTTCATTTAGTACTAAATTGAGTTAAAATTATTATAGTTTAAGTTGGTAACAGCTATAAAGAGGATTTGTTTTCGGCGTCAAGCCTGTTTAGTCGTCTAAATGATACTGTTTTAGTCTTTTTTTTTTACAAGACGTGCGGTTGAACTATGTGGGAAGAATTAGTAGTATGTGTACAGATTATGTTGATGATCATCTGCATGACGCAACGTGTAGGCCTACTTATCCTAGGATCTCAATATGCTCGTGATAAGGACTATTTTATCTTATGAGTCAGTGCAAATATAGGTTGCTGCAAAAGGCTAAACTCATTTTAGAGCATTGTGGTTTACGATAAAAAAAGAAGAAACCGGAACCCTTTTTGAAAGGGTAAAATGGGAGAGGATTTTATTTGGATAAGCACCGTTGTTGAAATCTCCAGGAGACTAGCGTTGCGTCTAAAAATGTAGCTATTTATAGGTGAAAGGAACTTGCAATCGGAACGGTTTTTGATTATCTTTAAAGGAGTTAATGGTTTTATTGTGAGGTTTTTGTGGTTTTTAATGGACTTGTTGTTTAAGTTTAGATTAAGCAGGAAAGGAGGTTGAGATGGGACTTTTAATGTGGATAACCATCGGTTTGATAGTTAGTGTGTTGACCCTTGCCATTGAACCTTACGTAAACAGGCGTCATATTCCAATTACCATTGGCTTGGGGCTGGTAGGAGGTATCATTGGTGGGGCCATAGGTTCTTTTCTGGGTTTTGGCTCAATTGAAGGGATGCATTTTATGATAATTGTTATGTCCATCGGCTGGGCGGTGTTATTACTGACTAGTTACCGGGAATTTGAACAAGCAGAATTGCGCAAATGACCTTGGATGGGTTGGGTTTTTGAGTACTCGTTTAGTCGATATCTCTATTTTAATCCTGGCAGATAATTCTGACAGGATTTTTTTTATGGACGTTATGGGATGAGGTGATGGTCTGGGTGAACTTTTGGGTGGAAACTTATTAATGTATGGAATGACGAAAATTCTTAGATTGGGCATGGTCACACGCTCATTTTTTTGGCATTATAGCCGAATTTCAGGAGCCGAAGTCGAAATGCAAACGGACAAGAAGTTTAAGACACGAGAAGGAGAATACGAATAGGTTATTTGTTTTTGAGGTTTCAATCATTTGTATTTAACATTTGGTGGACAAATCATGTTAAAAATCAAGCTAATACTAACTCAAATTCCAATAAATAACTATCTTTATAAAAATCTACATTCTTATTCTCACCATGACCTACGATCCTGACATCTATTTATTAAAGCAGATACAGAGGGATGATGTGGGAGCTTTTGAAGTATTGTATAAGAAGCACTATCGAATGGTGTATCATTTTGCCAGACGTTTTATTAATGAAGGATCCATCTGTCAGGATGTCGTCCAGGACGTTTTCACTTATGTTTGGGATCACAGATTACAACTGGCGATTGTAAAATCTTTTAAGTCTTATTTGTTAACTTGTTGTCACCACACTTGCCTCAATTACATCAAGAAATCGGCTACCAGCCAGAGACACTTGTCTAACTATATGGATCACTCTCCGGAGAGTGAAGATGGGTATGCTTGCATTTTCGAAGAAGAACTCAGGGAGTCACTTCAACAAGCCATGTCCGAATTACCGGAACAATGTCGTGAGGTTTTTCAGCTCAGCCGCTTAAAAGGATTAAAACACAAAGAAATCGCAGCTTTATTGAACCTCTCTCCAAAAACGGTGGAAGTCCATATTTACAGGGCTTTAAAGGTGCTTCGGAAACGGTTGCAATACATTGAACTGGTGATTTTTTATTTTTTTTCACTTTTCATGTAAGTGATTTTTGGTTGGCGATTGCCAGTTATATAGAAGACGCAATATGATGACGCAAGAATACATTCAACATCTGTTTATAAAAGTACTGGAAGGGGAGGAATTATCTTCTTCAGAACAGGCCGAATTAATGACCTGGCTTCAGAGGCATCCGGAAGACCAGGCATTATTTAGCGACGTATCCGATGTTTGGGTGAATCTGGATATCAGTAGGGAACTGTCAGACGAATTGATTGCTGAGAAATGGGATCAGTTACATACGTCCATTCGCTCCCGATTAGCGCATGAAAAGACCATGCAACGAGTTGGTAAATGGATGGTTATGAGAAAGTATGTGGCGGTATTTGTAGTTGGGGCTTTAGTGGCTGCTTCTGTCATATTGGGATTACCGATGCTGCACAAAAGCCAGGTGGCGATGCAATCCATTGAAGTACCCTTGGGTGCCAAATCGGTTATTCAGCTTGCTGATGGAAGTGAGGTGATCTTGAATGCAGGCAGTAAGTTGGAATATGACAGCCGTTTGGGGCAGAAGACGCGGGAAGTGTTTTTGGATGGAGAAGCCTGTTTTAAGGTGACTAAAAATCCGAATATGCCATTTGTGGTGCACACGTCCGCGATAACGGTTAAGGCTTATGGAACACGATTTAATGTAAAATCCTATCCAACGGATCGGACAATTGAAGCAACGCTGACGGAGGGAATAATTAGTGTGCAGAAAATAAGTAGCGGGAATAAAGGTAACCCCAAGGAGTATTTTTTGGAGCCAAATCAACAAGCCATCTATCATAAGGCACTACCCGGTATAAAGAAAGAACAGTTATTTATTTCTAAAAACGTGGATGCTGATTTATACTTGTCCTGGATTAACGATCAAATACAAGTAAAGAGTCTGACATTGGGCGAATTGGCCATCTTGTTAGAACGTAAGTATAATGTGACCATTCACATTGAAAATAAAGAGCTTCAAAAACTTAAGTTTTCAGGGACCCTTGAGAATGAAACGATTGAACAAGTACTGACAGCCATACAACTGGCATCATCTGTTCAGTTTAAGATAAAAAATCGTGAAATATGGTTGACTAAATAACATACCACCCTTTATCAGAATAGTTTAACTAGCCTAATATGAAAACATATTTGAATGGTTCCGTAACCAACGGAAAACCGATCTTCGGATCGGGATGGAGAAACTACATCCTTCTATTACCCCTGCTTCTGACTTTAATGGGTTTTGAATCCGTTGCCCAAGAGAAGGTTTCTGGGCAAAACGAGAAGACCATAGCCGTTATCGATCTTTTCAAGAAGATACAAGACAAGACGGGGTATCGATTCTTCTACAGTGACGATTTAGTGGATCTGAATAAAGGCATCGTTCTGGAGAATAGAATAAATGACATTGAACTTGTTATTGCAGAGTTAAAGCAAAAAACAAAGTTGGATTTCCGGATACTCGAAAACAAACTTATAGTGGTGATGCCGGCAGGTTCTGTTCAACAGGCAATGGTGGTACAAGGTAAGGTGACGGCTTCGTCAGACGGGTTAGGAATCCCGGGTGTGAATGTATTTATAAAAGGCACGAAGAATGGAACCATTACTGATTTTAATGGGGAGTATTCACTGGAAGTGCCCGATAAATATGCGGTTCTTTCATTTTCATTCATTGGGTTTGAACCGCACGATGAGCCCTTGAATGGTCAGTCGCGGCTGAATATCGTAATGAAAGAAGACATGCGGAATTTGAAAGAGGTGGTGATCACTGCTTTAAATATAGAGCGCGATAAAAGCTCGCTGGGGTATTCGGTGACTCAGTTAGGTGGCGAGGAGATGAACCAGGCTAAAGAAAATAACGTCATCAACGGGATGGCCGGTAAGGTGGCCGGTTTGCAAGTAACCAAAGCACCCACCGGTGTGGATGGCTCCACCAGAGTGGTTTTGAGGGGAATTAATTCGCTGACCGGTAATAATCGGCCCTTGATTGTGGTCGATGGGATTCCCGTGGATGCCAGTGCGGGTGGTGCCGGACAATGGGGCGGTAAAGATATGGGAGATGCCCTGTCGGATCTTAATCCGGAAGATATTGAAAGTTATAGTGTATTAAAAGGGGCTGGAGCAGCCGCTGCATATGGTTCAAGAGGTGCCAATGGGGTTATTTTAATCACGACCAAGAAAGGAAAACAAGGAAAAGGCCTGGGAATTTCAGCGAGTTCTTCCTATCAAATCGAACAACCATATGTTTATCCTGATTTCCAAAATGAATATGGACATGGGGCCTTTGGCCAATATCCCACTAAAGTGAATTCGACAGATATCTCGGATACTCCTTTACCATGGGGATGGAGTTGGGGGCCTAAAATGGATGGGCTGGATCGCTTGGATTTTATAGGTAATATGAGTCCTTATGAGCCACAGCCTGATAATTATAAAGACTTTTTTCAAAACGGATCTTCCCTGGTCAACAATGTGACCTTTGAAAATGGCTCAGAAAATGGCAGTTTCAGAGCTTCCATCACCACTCAAAACAGTTCGGGCATTCTGAAAAATAATGATCTTAACCGTCAAACCTTTAACCTGAGGGGATTTTCCAAATTTGGAAGTGTGTTGGAAGTGGATGGTAAGGTTACTTACATTCATCAAAAAGTGTTTGACCGGCCGTCTTTAAGTGAGAGTTCGGCCAATGTGGGGGCCATGCTGTCGATGATGCCACGGAATATCCGGTTGAATGATCTGCAAACGCATCAAACTGATGAAGAGGGAAATGAGCATCTGTGGACCAATGATGTGTATACCACAAATCCTTATTGGCAGCGGGAACATGTACGAAACCAGGATGAAAAACACCGTTTGCAAACCGTCCTGTCCACGCGTGCTATAATTTCCAGTCATTGGGATGTAACGCTGCGGTCAGGTTTTGATTTCACCAATAAAATAGCCCAGGATCGGACTGATCCGGGTAGTAAATTTGCGGGTATTAATGGTTATTTAGCCAATTCGTTCTCTAATTCCATTGAATGGAACTCCGATTTTCTAATTAACTACAAAAACAAAATTGCATCTGAACTGAGTACTACGTTTAGCCTGGGTGGTAACTATCGGTATAATCAATGGAAAGGCATGAATCAAAGTGGAAGTAACTACAAAGTGCCGGAATTTTATGCCATTAGCAATATGGGAACTTACGGTACAGGGGAGTGGTTCGGTGAAAAAGAGGTGTATTCCTTATATGCACTTGGCCAATTTGGATTTAAGGACTGGCTTTACCTGGATTTGACCCTTCGGAATGATTGGTCCTCCACATTACCATTGGATAATAATAGTTACGCCTACCATTCTGAGAACCTAAGTTTTTTATTTACCAAAGCTTTTGGCTTGGAGAGCTGGTGGTTGAACAGTGGGAAAATACGTGGTTCGTACGCTAAAGTAGGAAATGATACAGGTGCCTATCAAACGGAGTTATACTATACGGTTAATCAAAGTCAATTACCCTATGGAATGGGAAGTATTGGCAGTCAGTTACCGTTTTACGATTTACAGCCTGAAGATACCCGTTCCTGGGAAACCGGATTAAACCTGAGTCTTTTTAATCAACGAGTGGATTTAGATATGACCTATTACTACAGTCTGTCTGATAATCAAATCATGTCTATCCCCCTGGCCACCTCAACGGGTTATGGCAGTAAAAAGGCGAATGCCGGTAAAATCGAAAATAAAGGTTTTGAATTTCAATTGGGAATGACACCGATTAAGGTGACGAATTTCACCTGGAATCTATCGTTTAACTATTCAGCCAACCAATCCAAGGTGAAAGAGATATATCAAAGTGTTGAGAGCATTGTGTTAGGAGAGCAGTTTCATGCGTCCATCGAAGCCCGTCCCGGAGAACCGTATGGACAGATTTATACCAGCGATTTCAAACGGGATAAGTTTGGGAATAAATTGGTGGATGATAAAGGATATGTTCTTAAGGGTGAGAGAAAAGCCATGGGTAACATCAATCCCGATTGGTTAGGGGGGATGTCCAACCGCTTTCAATATAAAGATGTAAGCCTGAGTTTTTTGATTGACATGCAGAAAGGCGGAGAGATCTATTCCTGGGGAAAGGCCTATAAGAGCTTGTTTGGAACGGCTGCAGAGACTCTTGAAGGGCGTGATGGCTGGTATGCCACACACGACCCGGCTACAGATTATTCAACTCCCTTACCTGGTGTAACCCCTCAAGGCTATGTGGAGGATGGTATTAATGAGAAAACCGGTAAGGTTAATACAACACCTGTAGATCCGATGTTCAGGTGGTACAATATCTGGTCTAAAGAAATCGGGGCCGAATGGATTCAGGATGCAACCAATGTGCGCTTACGTGAAGTGGTTCTGACCTGGCAATTGCCCGCTACCCTATTAAAGAAGACACCCATAAAGAAAGTATCAGTGGCATTGACAGGCCGCAACCTGTTCTTTCTCTATCGGGCCATGGATCATGTGGATCCGGAATCGGGCTATAGCAGCGGTAACGTGGGTTCAGGGATAGAACACAGTGCCATGCCTTCCACCCGTTCATATGGTTTCAATGTTAAAATTAACTTCTAAAACAGGATCTTATGAAAATGAAAGATATATTCACAATCGGATTTTTTGTTTGGGTGGCCTTCACGGGGTGTGATGACCGGTTTGAGACCATGAATTCGGACCCCTTGGCTTTAACAGAAATAACCGATGATTTCTTATTTACCACAGCTGTTCATCAAACCTTCGGAAATAATTTCTATTTAAAACTTTTTGAGCTGCAGTTTGCGTCACAATATGCACATGTGTATGTAACTAATACTGAGATGCGACAGGCCGATCTGTATCAGTCCTTTCACATACAGGATGTGTATGATGAGATGTTTGCAGCGGTTTATGGAGGTCCCCTTCGGCACATTGAAGAGGTGTTAAGATTAACAAAGGAAGGGGCAGGTAAAAATGATGTCCGCCATGCCCTCGCCCGCATTGTCGCGTGTATCAGCTATGAACGATTGACCGATTGCTATGGTGATATTCCCTATTTCAATGGGGCTAAAGGAAATCAGGATATTCTGACGCCGGCTTACGATGCACAGGCCGCCATTTATAAAGATATGATTGAGCAATTGGGACAATGTGTGGAGGTATTAAAAACGGCGGATCCCAAACACGCTTATCCCGGTTCTGATCCGGTATACACCAACCAATTGGATAAGTGGGCGAAATTTGCCAATTCCCTGCGTCTAAGGTTTGCCATGCGTATTCGCTTTGTTGATGCGGCTTCTGCACACCCCGTTATTAAGCAATGTCTGACTCTGCCTTTGATTGAAGAGAATGAAGATAATTTTCAATTGCTTCGGCAGGAAAGCGATAACAGTGAGCTATACAATCCCTGGTACAATTTGAAGCAATACAATGATTTTAAAATGAGTCAGTTTTTTGTAGAGACCTTGCGAGCCGCTGATGATCCCCGGTTACCGGTGTTGGTGAAGGTAAATGAAAAGGGAGAGTTTAAGGGCTTTATTAATGGTTTGATTGATCAGGCCTTGGGTGGTTATGTGTGGAATGACCACTCGGCACCCATGCCTGTATTAGTGGGTAAAGCGACGCCTAGTTACATCATGACCGCCGCAGAAATATGGTTCTTAAGAGCTGAAGCGGCCTTATTTCAACTTGGTGAAATCAGAGCCGCTAATACGTGCTATCAAAGCGGGATAATCAGCAATATGGAAATGTGGCAGGTGGCAGCTGATGAGCAGAATGATTATTTAAGCAATAGTTCTGTTGGTAGCTTGCAAGGCAGCACCGAAGCGCAATTTGAACAGATCGGAACGCAGGCCTGGATTGCCTTTGTGCCTAATTTTACGGAAGCCTGGTTTAATATACGACGCACCGGTTATCCCGTGATTGCCCGCCGTACGGCTTCTGATTTATCACAGGGAGTGACCAATGGCTATCTACCCAAACGATTTTTATATACCACCTCAGAATACAACCGGAACCGCACCAACGTGGAAGCAGCTGTGGCCAGGCAAGGAGCGGATGTAATTGATACTCCTGTCTGGTGGGATGTACGTGACTAATCATCTTTTTAACCAATAGGATAACTTAAAATTGAAGACAATGAGACGAATTTATTCAAACCTTTGGTTAGCCATTTTTGCATGTGGCTTACTGGTATTAAGTGCTTGTTCTGAAGATGCCGATCCTCCTGTGGTTGAGGTGCACTTTGAAGCGGATGCGACGAATCCGTATACCATTCAGTTTTCCACCATTGATGAAAATGTTTCGATCTACTCCTGGGACTTTGGAGATGGCAGTGCCGTGAGCACTGAAATGGCTCCGGTACATACCTATGATATGTCAGGTGATTATAATGTCACCTTAACGGTTAAAGGTGATGGCGGTGAAGCTTCAGATGCCATTACCGTTTCCATTGCGGCTTCACTGGCTGAAATGTTGAGCGGGGGGCCGGAAAGTGCAAATGGTAAAACATGGAAGATGAGTGCAGTGGCTACCACCAGTGTGGATGGTGCGGGTCAGGTAAAAGCGCACTATCCGCTGGATGTGATGCCATTTACGGATAATATTTTAAACCAAATTGGCTTAGAGGAAGAATACGATAATGAGTACACCTTCAAATTCGATGGAAGCTATGCCATGGATTATAAAAATGGTCGAATATTAACGGGTTGGTTGTTTGCATTAGGTGTAGTTGGCGGTGATAATGTTGTGAAGATGACCGAATATGGATTATTCCAGGTGAGTCATTCAGCACCTTCCAACTGTGCCTGGGAATTGCATGAAGGTGACCTGGTTGTTGAGGCTGCCAACCAGGATCCGGGAACCGGCGTTATTACAGAAGAAGCTATCACTTTTTCAGATGTGCAATACCTCACCTTTACAAAAGGTGGCTTTTTGGGGATAAATGATTTTAATACTACTGCTATTATTCGTGAAATCAGCAGCACACGATTGGTAGTATCTGTCTTCAATAATACGGATGATCAACATCCGGATAAGCCATCCACCCTGATTACGGTATCTTTTGATGCCAAGTAAGAAAGAACCCGCAAGAGGAGACTGTCAGTTATGAAATACATTCAGAAATGAACAGTTTCCTCTTTTTTAAATGGAAGCAATCTGCATGGTCAGGCCCAGGATGTAGGAGGATTCCTCCCCCTGGTTGTATTTTCACCTATCCGGGTTACCACCTATCCCGAAATGGTGTATTACGTCCCTTTAATTTTTAAAACAGGACTTTGTGAAATAGTTTTGAAGCATGCTTTCTGGCTGGATAATACGACATTTAGGTGGGATGCAAAAAGAATTAAGTAGGATACGATTAAATACATTCAAATGAAGAGAATGATTCGAAATTTTATGGCAGTGGGATTAGTCGCTTTGGCTTTTATTGGCTGCACCGTGACAGAAACCTCAAAAATGGTGAATGAACAGGAGATCTATGAACAAGGTATCACTATTGATGGAGAATCTTTTGTTGATGGCGCAGGGCGGCAGATCTTATTGAATGGGGTGAACCTGGTCAATAAAAATCCTGAGGAGCAATACATTGGTAAAGAAGGACCGGAGACCTTTCAAAATTTTAAAAAGTGGGGCTTTAATGTGATCCGGCTAGGCATTATTTGGGATGGTCTGGAACCTGAACCGGGTATCTACAATGAAGCCTATCTAACGAAAATTGATCAGCAAATTGAATGGGCCAAAGCAGCCGGTTTGTATGTGTTTCTGGATATGCACCAGGATTTGTTCAGTGTGAAGTATTCGGATGGAGCACCCGAATGGGCCACACTAGATGAAGGTAAACCGCATGTAACAGGTAGTGTATGGAGTGATGCCTACCTGATCAGTCCCGCCGTACAAACAGCCTGGGATAACTTTTGGGCCAATCAGCCGGTTGAAGATGGCATGGGCGTACAGGATCATTATGCGAATGCATGGAAACATGTGGCCAACCGTTATGAAGGAAATGCGACTGTAATTGGTTATGACATGATGAATGAACCATTTGCCGGCTCAGATGCGCAGTATTTTATGCCGGTTTTATTTACAGCCTATGCACAATTGGTGTCGCAGGAAACGGGAAAACCGATGACTGCTGAAGAGGTAGGTGCCATGTGGGGAGATACTCAAAGCCGTTATGAAGCCCTTCAGGCAGTGGCCACAAAAGAACGGTTTTCGCAGGTGATGGATGCCGTTTATGAACTGAATAGTGAATTTGAAAAAGGGCCGTTGCAGGCATTTTACCAAAAAGTAGCGGATGCCATCCGGTCAGTCGATCGGGATAAGATATTGTTTTTTAATCACAGTTATTTCTGTAATAGTGGGGTGTCGACCGCCTTGCGGCCGGTACAAGACAGAAATGGTCAGGCTGATTCATTAGTAGCGTATGCAGCGCACGGCTATGATTTATTGGTGGATACGGATCAATTGTCCAACTCCAGCGACGAACGTCTGGAACTGATCTTTGAACGCATCTATAGAAGTGGACAAAGCATGAATGTGCCGGTGTTAATAGGAGAGTGGGGGGCTTTGGGAGGTGAATCTCCCGGGCGTACGGCATTGGCCCGTAAAAATCTAGGGTTATTTGAAAAGTTCTTGTTTAGTAATACTTACTGGGCCTATGGGCTGGGGACTGAGAACTACTCCTATTTCAAGAATGGTGTTGTTCGCCCTTATCCGGTGAAAATTTCCGGCCACTTGAAGGCCTACAGTTATCAAGTCGAGACTGGAGTATTTAGCTGTAAATGGACGGAAAGTTCCGATGTTAACGCACCGACCAGGATTTATATCCCCGATTTAAATCTGGTGTCTCGTGATCAAATAATGGTCACGCCCGAATCAGATGGGTATATCATTGAGCCCATCGAAGATGGTACCGGGGGATATCTGATTATTGCCAGCCTGGGTGTTAAGCAGGAACGAGCGTTGCGTTTAGTTATAGAAAAGGAAGCAGAAGAGGTTATTTCTCTTTCTGTCAATAAGTAGAGGGGATCGAAAATGTTGAGTACAGAGGAATTCATTCGGTAGGGGATGAATTCCTCTTAGTAGCTTACAAATGGTTCAAAATCTAGCCCTCACCTTTGTATTTGGAAGGCGTTACCCCAAATTGTTGCGTGAAGCATTTACGAAAGTAAGCGGTATCACTAAAGCCCACTTTCGTGGCTGTTTCGCCTACTGAATAATGACCGGATTTTAGTAATTGAGCAGCCTGTTTAATTCGTATGGAGCGTATAAAAGTCGCAATGTTATCACCCGTAAAGGCTTTGATCCGCCGATAAAGGGTGGGCTGACTCATGTTTAAGGCCTCCGCCAGAAGGGTGGCATTAAATTGCGCATTCGTCAGGTTCCGTTCCACAATTTCCATGGCTTGCCGGATAAATTGCTCCTGATGAGGTTCTATTTCTATATCTGTTGAGGCTAAAGTAACCTTTTGGCTGTAATATCTCTTGAGTAGATTTCTGCTTTTAAGCAGGTTGTCTATTTTAGCTATTAATAATTCCGGAGTAAAAGGTTTTGTAATATAATCATCCGCACCTGTTTCCAAGCCGTCCAGCAGGTCCTGTTCACCACTTTTAGCAGTTAATAAAACGACTGGGATGTGACACAGGTGTGGTTCTGTTTTGACGGTTTCACACAGTTGATAGCCATCCATAAGCGGCATCATAATATCGGAAACAATCAAGTCTGGCGCCTGTTTACTTAGCAGGTCAAGCGCTTCTTTTCCATTGCCGGCATTCTGAATTGAAAAGCGATCTTCCAACAAGGAATTTAAATAGCGACGCAACTGTTCATGGTCTTCTACAATCAGGAGTTTGGGGCGGTCAGATGGCAACGGTGAAGAGGGTTTTGCTTCATCCGAAGAAATACTGAATGCTTCATCCGAGAAGGATTGTTCCCGAAGTTGAGTCTGACCTTTTTCATCGGCCCGTAAATGGTGGTCACCTAGCGGCAGGGAAATGATGAATTCGGCACCCTGTCCGGGCGTACTGTTGACGGTTAATGATCCATGATGCAATAGTACCAGCTCCCGTGCCAGCGATAAGCCGATACCCGAACCTGCATAACCCGTATTGGTGTTAGTTGGGCTTTGAAAGAAGCGTTGAAAAATGTGTTCTTGTTCTTCAATGGCAATGCCGGGGCCATTATCCTTCACAGAAATGATGCAATTTTGTTCTGATGATTTTAGGGTCAACCATATGGTAGCATGCTCCGGAGAAAATTTAATGGCATTAGATAGTAAATTAGACACGACGGTTTGGATTTTTTCAACATCCAACCAAACTTGGTCCACGGGATCTGTGTAGTTAAGTAGTAGCGTTATTTTTTTGAGTTGAGCAAAGGGCTTCAATTGATTAATAATTTGCTGTAGCAACGGAACCACATTGTTTGGCGCAGTCGTTAGAGGCATACGACCGGTTTCTGTTTTTCGTAAATCCAGCAACTGAGAGATCAGGTGATAGAGTTGGAGGGCATGCTGATGCACCGTGGTCATGCGGTTTCTCACCACATCAGATAAGGCCGTATCTTTTAATAGTTCCTGGACAGGTGCTAATATCAAGGTGAGAGGAGTTCTTAGTTCGTGTGAGATATTGGTGAAAAAGCGGGCTTTTAAATTCGCCAATTCATGTTCTTTGTCGCGTTCGATTCTCACAATGTCTAACTGGTGCTCCAGTTCCTTACTCTGCAATGCCAGCTCCTTTTGCCGGTATACTTGTTTTAACCGAATTTTGTAGATGGCAATCAGTAAGCTGGTGATGGTTAAAAATAGTAAGAGACGTCCCCACCAGCTGGCGTACCAGGCCGGATGAATGATAATATTTAGAAACGCCGGCTGCGGATTCCATATGCCATCGCTGTTGGCAGAGCGTACCTCGAATCGATATTTTCCGGGATGTAGATTATTGTAACTCACGGTTCGTTGAGTCCCATCCACTCGGATCCAGTCATCCTGCAAATTAACCATTCGGTATTCATATTGATTCGCCCTCTGATGTAAGTAGGATAAACCGACGTAGTTAATGGCAAGGCTGTTGATGGGGTGATGCAACTCAATGGACGCGGTATAAGGAGCCGATTGGGGAAGAATTATTTTGTGATGCTTTGTTTCTCCGACTTTTAAGTAGTGGTTTTCAATTTGAATTCCCGTGATATAAGTGGGCGGCGAAAATTGGTTTTTAACAATGCTGTCGGGATGAAAGGAAAGTAATCCCCGGTTGTTGCCAAAAATCAACTGGCCATCTGTTGTCTTATGCACGGCTCTCAAGTTGTTGGCTAAATAAAAGTTTGTAAATGTAAGTGTTTGTGTATTAAGGCGGGAGATGCCGGAATTTGTACCGATCCACAGGTCGTTCTCATCCTGATGAGTTAAACAAGTTACAAAGTTGTGACATAATCCATCACGTTTGTTTAAAAAGTGAATGGCTGAATGCAGATGGTCATAATACCCCAGGGCACTCCGGTAACCAATCCAGATGCGGCCATCCGGCATTTGATGAAGGGCCCAGACTTCTTTATTGTCCAATTGATTGGAAGAGGTATGTAAATCGTTAAACTGATTGAAGCGAAAGGTGTCGGCTTGCTGATAGATCAGTTTGTTGAGTCCCTTATCGGCTCCTATCCAAATATCACCCGCCTGATCTTCCAGGATGGCTCTGACATAATTGCCGGACAGCTGGTATTGTATTTTCGGATTCGCTTGTGTCAGGAAAAATGCGTTGCTCGCCCGGTTGTAGAGGATTAAACCATTACTGGTGCCCAACCAAAACCGGCCTTTCCGGTCAATGTGAAGTGCTTCGATACGGCCTTCCCATTCTTTTTTACCCTTGGGCGTTACTTTTAGTTCACTTATAATATCTTTTTCCGGTTGATAATAGAGCAAGGAGGATTCCAGGGTGCCAAACCAGATATTACCACTTTCATCGGTCGCAGCGGATAGTACGATATCGGTCGAAATGCGCCGCTTAGGCTTGGCAGTTGTTGTGAACTGGTCAAAGGATACTGTTCTTTGGGCAGAGAGGGGCAAGCTGGTCTTTTTAATTCCTCCGTGATAAAGGGCGATGTATAAGTTATTGAAGTGATCTGTAGTGAAATCCTTGACCTCATAAAGACTGTTGAACCCTATTCGTCTGAAATATTGTTTCTCCAGATTGATTTTAACGGCTCCACCCCCATGTGTACCGATCCATAATACGCCTGACGGATCGGCTAGAATAGAGATCATTCTGTTTTCCAATTTGCCTTGAAACAGGGGATGATCCCAATTGTAGTGATTGGCCTTTGTTTCTGGCGTAAGTTCTAAAAGCTGATCCAGGCCATCCCAGGTTGCCACCCAATAGTCGCCGGTGGCATCTTTAACAACCCCATAGACATCTTTGTGGCTAATGGTGGTGTTACCGTGAGATGGCTGAGCAATAACCTTTGAGTTTCCTGTTGCAGGATCCAGAATGTGGATACCATGGCCAATGGTGGATGCGATCAGTTGATTATCAATAAATGTGAGGCTGGTTACGATGAATTGCGCATGATTAGGATTGGAACGTTTTAACGGGAAGGAATGAAATTGTTGGGTGATGGGATTATAACTAACGATCAGGTTTGTATTGGTACCTAACCAAAAACGTCCGTCCGGCGTTTGTGTAATACATGCAAATACATCGTGCGTTAGCCCTTTCGCGTTATTTTTATTCTTCCATTGAATTTTAAAATCGTTCAGGTTATGCGTGAAATCGGGAAAGGACAAGAGGGCTATGCCCGACGAGGTCGTTAGCAAAAGGCCGTTATCAATGGAGCCGGAGATGCCGGTTATCGAAATGGAGTTAATCGTGTCCTGCGCATCCGGGGTTAGTTTGATATGTGCCAGAAACGATTCGGTAATGGGATTAAACAGGTGTAACCCATTGGGAGAGGCTATCCACAGGTAGCCATCTGCGCATTGGTATATACTGGTCACGTGAAGGGAACTGTTGGAAGGAAAGTATGATTTGATGGTAAAGCCGTCATAACGGTTCAGTCCATCTGAAGTTCCAAACCAGATGAAGCCGGATCGATCTTGAAGAATCGAATTGACGTTGTTATCTGATAAACCTTCCTGCATGGTTATGTATTCGGCACTTATGGCGTACTCGGTAGATGCTGCAAGTTGCATATAGCACCAGAAAATGACAATGGCAAGAAGTCGTAATTGCATTATAAACCCGTTTGTGATTGTTGATACTTCAAAAATACGAAAAACTGCTATTCCCATTAGGACTGTTTTGTTGGATTGCTATTTATGATTGTAAATAGCTGTAAGATAAGTGTTAAAATACGTGCATGAATAAAATGACATGCAATATTGAATAGTCTGTCACTGTTGGTGACGAACAAAAAAGCAATGTAAATTGATGAATTTGCCGCTGATAAGAGCGATGTCGGCATGGTAAATTTGTACAAAAGCAATTCGTTGAAAATAATAATCGTCAAAATACTACTAAATGATTAGACCAGTTTTAGCCGTGTGTGTATTTTTTATTGCTGTTGGCTTGAAGGGCCAGAGCAATAAATGGGAAAATCAGCACGTGATACAGGAGAATAAAATGCAAGCCAGGACCACTTCCTATTCCTATCGAAGTAGGGATGCTGCCCAAGGCATGGAACGGGATCAAGCTGAAATCTACTTCTTAAACGGAGAATGGCAATTTCGGTTCACACCGGACAGTAAAGAGCGGTCAGCAGATTTTGTTGGGATTGATTATGATGCTACTTCCTGGGCTACCATTCCCGTGCCTTCCTGTTGGGAAATGCAGGGCTACGGAACGCCTATCTATACCAATGAGGTGTATCCATTTACACCCAATGCGCCATATATTGACAGAACCAATCCCGTTGGTTCATATATTAAAGAGTTCCATTTACCCGAAAAATGGCAGGAAGAGCAGGTGATTATTCATTTCGGTGGTGTATCATCCGCTTTCTTTTGTTGGTTGAACGGTGAATATGTAGGGTATAGCGAGGGCAGCAGATTGCCCTCTGAATTTGATTTAACCAGGTATCTCAAGCCCGGAAAGAACAAGCTGGCTGTGCAGGTCATTCGCTGGTCGGATGGTAGCTACCTGGAAGATCAGGACCATTGGCGCATGAGTGGCATTCACCGGGAAGTGTTTTTAATGGCTCAGCCGAAAATTCACATCAACGACTTCTTTATACGTACTCCGCTAAACGAAAATTATAGCAGTGCCTTGTTTCAAATACGGCCAGAAGTTGTTGTAGCAGAAGGTGATTATAAAGATTGGAATCTGGAAGTGAATCTGTTTGATCAAACCGGAAAGGCTGTTTTGGACAGTGCGTTACAAATGCCGGTGAAAGCCATCATTCAGGAATGGTATCCGGCGAGAGATAATGTCTATTTCGGGAAGATGGAAGCCCGTCTTGAACAGCCCAGATTATGGAGTGATGAGGACCCATATCTTTATAAAGCGGTCATTACCTTATTGGATCAGAACAACAAGGTGGTGGAAGCACGCAGCAGTTTTGTGGGATTTCGGGCGTTCGCCCATGATGACAAAGGAGTGTTCCTGGTCAATGGACAAGCGGTTAAGTTGAAAGGCGTCAATCGCCATGATCATAGCGATACAGGCGGGAAAACCATGACACGGGCTGAAATGAAGCGGGACATTGAATTGATGAAACTGTTTAATATTAATGCACTGCGGACTGCGCATTACCCCAATGACCCTTATGTCTATGAATTATGCGATCAGTATGGCATTTACGTGATGGATGAAGCCAACATCGAATCGCATGGTTATGGAGGGAAGCTGGCGAATGATCCGTCCTGGAATTTGGCTTTCATGGACCGGGTGATCCGGATGGTAGAACGCGATAAGAATCATCCCTCTGTCTTTTCCTGGTCCCTGGGGAATGAATCGGGCTGTGGCCCCAATCATGCAGCAGCAGCGGGCTGGATTAGGGATTTTGATCCTACTCGTCTGGTGCATTATGAAGGTGCACAAGGTGTTCCAACGCATCCTGATTATATTCCAATGAATTCCCCACAGTGGGGTGTGAATTATTATAAAACAATGGCTAACCCCACTGATCCTGCCTATGTAGATATGTTAAGCCGCATGTATCCTTCCCTGGAGCAATTGGAAGCATTGGGTGCAAATGCATCCTTGAAGCGCCCTGTGGTGATGTGTGAATATGCGCATGCCATGGGTAATTCATTGGGTCACCTGAAAGAGTATTGGGATTTGGTGTATGAATATCCGATTATAGCAGGTGGTTTTATCTGGGACTGGATTGACCAGGGAATCCGAAGTGTAGATGAGGAGGGTACCGTATTTTGGAAATATGGGGGCGATTTTGGTGATCAACCTAACCTGGGTAACTTCTGCCTCAATGGTATTGTGAATCCCGATCGTTCCGTGAAACCTCAGTTACAGGAGTGTAAATACGTGTTTCAACCGATTCGTTTTAAAGCAGCTGATTTAACGGAAGGAGAACTATTCATTGAAAGTCTTTTTAAATTCAAATCAACAGAAGGTTATTATTTTAAATGGTCCGTGTCGGAAGAAGGAAAGGTGCTGCGTTCGGGTCGGGTGGATGACTTTATTCTTGAGCCGGGAGAAACGCAGTTGTTTCGTTTGCCGCTGAAAAAAATAAAGCTGAAGGCGGATAAAGAGCTTGTGATGCGTGTGAGCATGCACCATAAAAAGCAAACACTTTATTCTGATGAGGGATATGAAGTAGCTAAGCAGCAATTTTTAATGGCACCGGCGTCAAAAGGGGCCAACGAACCACTGGCCGGAATAAAGGGGCTCGTCCTTGTCGAAGAAGCTGATCAGGTGATAATTAAGAGTCAATTATTTAAAATGAGTTGGTCACGGGTGACCGGGCAGATGATAAACTACTCCTATAAGGGGTATAACTATCTTGAGTCCGGACCACAAGCTAACTTTTGGCGCCCACAAACGGATAATGACTTTAGAGGTTGGAAATCACATCAGCAATCCGGTTTCTGGAAAAACATCAAGTCGATACAACCGGCCGTAAAAGTCTCCGCTGATGCATCTGACCCAACCAGCATTCGGGTGCAGGTGGAGCACATCTACAGCGATTCGTTGGCGGTTCATACCACCTATAAGGTAGATGCGAGGGCTACTGTTCTGGTTCAGCAACAGGTTATGATGAGTGCTCAGATGCCCATGCCTTTGCGGATCGGGTCCGAGCTGGCAGTCAACAAATCTTTGCAAAACATGAAGTTTTATGGCAAGGGACCATGGGAAAACTATAGCGATCGGGCTTTTGCTGCTGAAATGGGAGTGCATAAAGGCATGGTGGCGGATTTTGTGCATCACTATGTCACACCTCAGGAATGCAGTAACCATACCGAAGTCCGATGGATGGAGCTGACCAATACAAACGGAAAAGGCATACGAATCACCGGCCATCAGGCATTAAGTACATCGGTGTGGCCCTGGTTACCTGAAACCCTGGAGCAGGCCAGGCATATCAATGAATTGGAGGAGGCTGACCATTTAACTGTCAATGTAGATTTGAAGCAAGTAGGTGTCGGGGGAACGAATTCCTGGTCGGAAGCATCAAAGACGATTGAAATGTATCAAATCCAACCGGGTAATTACACCTACACCTATGAGATTTCTGTTATTAAATAAACAGAAGTGCAATGCCGGACGCGTTTCATTACGCCGATCCGGTATTTTTCGAATAAGGGGTCGGGTTATAAGAGAACAACATTTATAATACTCAAATAATAAATGATGAATATAGGAAAAGGGTATCGATTAAATCCTTTGGTATTGGCATTGGTTAGTGTGGTGACCTGGAGTTGTAAAACCACTCAGGAAGAAAAGAAGAAGCCTAATGTTTTGTTTATCATGACAGACGATCATTCGCTGCAAACGTTTAGTGCATATGATAATCGTTTTATTGAAACACCCAATTTGGATCGCATCGGTCAAGAGGGCGTTATTTTTCGAAACAGTTTTGTAAGCAATTCTATTTGTGCACCTAGCCGGGCGGTTATGCTGACCGGTAAGCATAGCCATAAGAATGGACAAATAAACAATTCAGTCAGTTTTGATGGGAGCCAAATGACCTTCCCCAAATTGTTACGGGAGAGTGGTTACCAAACGAGCTTAATTGGTAAATGGCACCTCAACAGTTTACCCACGGGTTTTGATAATTATGAAGTGCTGGTTGGACAAGGCGATTATTATAATTCATCCTTCATCACAAATGGCGATACCCTTCCTTCCCAGGGATATGTTACCAATGTAATTACTGATAAAAGCATCGACTGGTTGGAAGGTCGGGATCCGGATAAACCCTTCTGTTTGTTGGTGCATCACAAAGCCACACACCGCATTTGGCAACCGGATACGGCTTTGTTTCATCTGTTTAAAGAGGATGTATTTGAGGTGCCTGAAAGCTTTTTTGACAGTTACGAAGGGCGACAAGCAGCTGCCGAGCAACGCATGAGTATAGCCAATGACATGGACCTGGTCTATGACCTTAAACTTTTGGATGAGGAAGGGGATATCCAGACGCAATACCGCCGTTACTATGAGACTATTATTGCTAAAATGACCCCGGAGCAACGTCAAGCCTGGGATAAGGAGTACGATCCTGTGATTGCTGATTTTAAAGCCAGAAAGTTAAAAGGAAAAGAGTTGGCGGTGTATAAGTATCAGCGATACATGCAGGATTATCTGCGTTGTGTGACTTCGGTGGATAATAATGTGGGCCGCTTGTTGGATTACCTGGAAGAAAAGGGTGAGTTGGACAATACGCTGATCGTGTATACTTCCGATCAGGGCTTTTACATGGGGGAGCACGGTTGGTTTGATAAACGTTTTATGTATGAACAGTCGTTACGAACGCCACTGGTTATGCGTTATCCGAACTTAATCCAACCCAAAACCCAATTGCATCAACTGGTACAGAACATCGACTATGCACCTACATTTCTGGAAGTGGCAGGGTTAACGGTGCCGGATGAACTTCAAGGTAAATCCCTGGTTCCTCTGTTCAAAGATGAAGATGCGGAATGGCGCGATGCCATTTATTACCACTATTATGAATATCCCAATGAACACATGGTGAAACGGCATTATGGGGTCCGGACCGGACGCTATAAACTGATTCATTTCTATAATGACATCGATGCATGGGAGCTTTACGACCTGGTTGATGATCCCAATGAGATGGTTAATCTATATGATCATCCAGCCATGCTGCCAGTCATTAAAAAGTTGAAAAAGCAGTTAACGGCCCTGCAGACACAATACGATGATACCGATCGGAGTACCTATTAATGTTTCCTTAAAATCCGTAATCCATGCGAAAGAATCTATCTCTAATGTTTTTAGTAACCTGTTGGCTTATTGGGCTGACAGGTTTTGCCATGCCTTCAGTCAAGAGTTTCCTTTTGCCCGTCCCACAAAAATTGAAAGTGGAAGAAGGTGCTTTTACGAGGCGTCACGGGCGTATTGAAATAGGGCCCGGTATTGAAGACGACCGTTTAGTAGCTGAAATAATGGCAGTGCGTACCTTGTTTCAGAATATGGGTCTTCAATGGACAATAACCAGGCAGTGTGCTGAGGGTGAGCAATCGGTTATGCGAATTGCCATGGATCCAACCTTAAAGCTGCAGGCACAAGGCTATTCGCTACACATAAAAGAAGACCAAATAGAGTTGATCGGTGTTGATGTGCACGGTGTGTATAATGGTCTGCAAACCATGCGGCAACTCGTTGGTTATGCCAAACAAACAGGACAGCTGCCACTTGTGGCAATCAGCGATTACCCTGACTTTATGAACCGGGGATTTATGTTGGATGTCAGCAGGGATAAAGTGCCACAATTACGGACTTTATTTCAAATCATCGATCATTTGGCCACCTGGAAAATCAATCAGTTGCAATTGTATACCGAGCATACTTTTGCTTATCAGAATCATGAAAAAGTATGGCAGGATTATTCGCCTTACACAGCTGAAGATATCATTACGATCAATCACTACTGCCGGGAACGGTTCATTGAGCTGGTACCGAATCAAAATGCTTTAGGCCACATGGAGCGTTGGCTGGAACATGCGGAATACCAACATTTAGCCGAGATTGCAGAAATTGATCCCCAGGGGCCAGAACAGTTACAACGGCGCACAACGCTCAACCCGGTTGATCCGCGTTCCATGGATTTAGTGACCGGCATGTTCAATGAATTAATACCGAATTTTACTTCAAAAAATGTCAACATTGGCGGAGATGAACCCTGGGAGTTGGGCCATGGACGCTCCAGACAGGCATGCGATGAAAACGGTAAAGGGGAGGTGTATATCAGTTACATGTCTGAATTAATCGACTATTTAAATCAGAAAGGTTACCGTTCGCAAATGTGGGCGGATATTATCCTTAACTACCCCGATCAGTTACATCGCTTGCCGGATAATCTGACTTGCCTGGTTTGGGGCTATCGGAGTTGGTATCCCTTTGAGACAAATAGCCGCAAAATGCACGAAGCTGGGGTACCTTTTTATGTGTGTCCGGGAACCTCCAGCTGGCAGTCCTTTATTGGACGTTGGCCCAATGCACAAGAAAACCTGGTGAAAGCTGCTGTGGCCGGAAAAAAGTATAATGCCTCCGGTTATTTAATCACTGATTGGGGCGATTTTGGGCATTGGCAACCATTTATTATCAGTTATCCGGCTATCCTCTACGGGGCCGGTCTGAGCTGGGCTGTTGATCAAAATAAGAAGGTGGATGTGGCGACGCTTCTGTCTAATTCAGTAATGGAGCTTCCCAATCCGGAACTGGCACAATTGGTCCTGGAACTGGGATGTGTTTATAAAGCATATGATGGAGATATTCAGAAATATGTCAATGTGTTTTATGATATCCTGCGTTTCCCGGATGGTTCCTTATCCACTAAAAAACTGGAGCATGTCAATGCTGAGAATACAGCAGCAGTACTCAATCAATTGGAGCAGCTATTGGATCAGTTGGTGACTTGCCCGGCCTACACTGATGAGCAACAATTAATCATTGAAGAACTGGCACTTGCGGCTCGTTTAGCCCGACACAGTGCATTGATGGCACAGGAAAGACTGGCTTTGCCGGATCATAAAATGAGTCTGGCCCCGGCTGCGGTGAAGATTAAGATGCAGGCTGACTGGAATGAACTCAGGCCGCATTTCACCCGGTTGTGGCTGTTAAGAAACCGACCAGGCGGATTGGAGAAGAGTCGTCAAGGGTTGGAGGTTATTCGGGATAGTTACATTATTAGATAGTTTCGGTATGAGTCGTATAAAATATTTAAAGAACGCTGTCAAAATAGGATCCCTGGCTTCCCTGAGTATAATACCCGGATGTAGCAATGGTTCAGGTCTTCAACAGGATCGGCCTAATATTATTTTGTTTTTGGTGGATGATATGGGATGGCAGGATACCTCTGTGCCTTTCTGGAAGGAAAAAACTGCGCTGAATGAAACCTATCATACGCCTAACATGGAGCGGTTGGCCGCTCAAGGGATGAAATTTACACAAGCCTATGCTTGTGCTGTGTGCTCACCGACACGTGTTAGCTTAATGAGTGGGATGAATGCAGCCCGGCACCGCGTAACCAACTGGACGCTTAGGCGGGGAATCTCGCAGGATGCCAAAGATGATTTGCTGGAGTTTCCCATGTGGAACATGAATGGTTTGCAGGTAGCTGATTCGATTGAATATGCGGCTGTTGCAACACCCTTGCCGCAAGTTTTAAAAGCAAATGGGTATTTTACCATACATGCTGGAAAAGCGCATTTTGGTGCAATGACCACCCCAACGGCCGATCCCTGCCATCTGGGGTTCGATATCAACATTGCCGGGCATGCTGCTGGTGGGCCGGCGACCTACCAGGGGCTGAAAAATTTTGGTCATGATGAGAATGGTTTACCCCTGAATCAATGGGCCATTCCGGGTCTGGAAAAGTATCACGGACAAGATATTAACCTCACCGAGGTGCTAACCCTGGAGGCAAAACAGGCCATGGACAGTGCACTCGCCTGCCATAAACCCTTCTTTTTATACATGGCGCACTATACGGTTCATGTGCCCATTGAAGCCGATGGGCGCTTTTATCAAAAATACCGGGATAAAGGAATGGATGAAACAGAGGCCCGCTATGCGTCCATGGTTGAGGGGATGGACCAGAGTTTGGGGGATTTAATGGATTACCTTGATCAAAAAAAACTTGCAGATAATACGGTCATTCTGTTTATGTCTGATAATGGTGGGTTGAGTGCGCATGCCCGCGGAGGCGAACCCCATCGGCACAATGCGCCTTTGAATAGTGGCAAAGGATCTGCCTATGAGGGGGGAATAAGGGAACCTATGATTGTTAAGTGGCCGGGGGTTGTAGAGCCCGCAGCGGTATGTGAGGATTATCTTATGATCGAAGATTTTTACCCCTCCATTCTTGAAATAGCAGGGATTACTGATCTAAACACACAACAGGTACTGGATGGGAAGAGTTTTGTACCGATGTTGAAGCAAAGCGGCACCACTGCAGCAAATCGTGATCTCTTCTGGCACTTTCCTAATAAGTGGGGCGGTCAGGGGCCGGGGATCGGTACCACCAGCACGATTCGTAGTGGGGACTGGAAATTGATCTATTGGTATAAGGATCAGCGTTTCGAATTATTTAATATTCATCAGGATATAGGTGAGAAACATAATCGGGCTGCTGAAAAGCCTGAGATTGTCAAGCAATTGGCTGAAAAGTTGGGCCATTATCTTCGGGAAGTAAATGCATTACGACCAACTCTAAGAGAAAATGGTCAATGGCTTCCCTGGCCTGACGAAGTAGTAAATTGATGTGGAACGGCTGAATTTTAGTGGAACGGCAAATAAGATGAAAATTAAAGAGAAGCAGCTTATTGAGCAATTAGTTGCTGGTGATGAAAGTGCATTGGCCTACCTGATGTCGGGTTACCGGCAGCAGCTGGTTCTTTTCATAAAGCGAAGTTTGCCCCGGGAGGAGGATGTGGAGAGTCTGGTGCAGGAGGTGTTCCTGAAAATATGGGTGAATCGCACGAAATTGGATGCTCAGCGTTCTTTCGATTCCTATTTGTTTACCGTGGCTAAGCATATGTTGATTGATCATTTGCGTAAACTGGTTCATAAGCGCCGTTACATAAAGGATTCAGTTGCTTTATCTGCGACATACGAACAAAGTGCATCGGGTCAACTGGAATATGAAGAGTTAAAATCTACCGTGGAGCAGTGCATCGATTTATTGCCTGAAAAAAGACGCGAAATATTTATGATGAACCGTTTTGAAGGGAAACGATACAAAGAGATTGCCGTAGAGTTGGGAATCAGTGAAAACACCGTAAATGCGCAAATGCATAAAGCAATGCAATTTTTAAAAGATAAACTGAAGGATTATCAATTATACATGTTTTTATTCTGATGTAATAAGTTATAAATCAGCAATGAAGACTCTTGGTTCTGGTTTTTTAAAAAATAATCAAGAATCGCGTAATAGATAAATTAAACTCAAGCGTACTCTGAGTAATGAAGGCAGAACAAAAACATATCATTGAAAAAATAAAGCAGTTATATTCATCCGAATTCCTGATTGAATCAGAAGTGAAGGAGTTGGAAGAATGGATTCAGGATGCGGATACCAATGCTGAATTGGAGTTTTATTTTAAAAATAATTGGCAGCAGGCGAAGGATATAGCCCGGCAGCCGCATCAGGCGATGGCGATTTCCATGCCTGCATTTGCCTCGAAAAAACACAAAGTGATGAAATTATACCAGCAAATAGCTGCTGTTTTATTGCTTCCTGTTATTGGAGCTCTGCTTTTCCTGGCCGTTAAAAATCAGGTAGCGGAGAAGCAAATGATGGCGGTCCGAACTGAAATGGGCGATCGGGCTCATTTCTACCTGCCAGATGGCACCGAAGTCTATATGAATGCGCTTTCATCCTTGGAGTATAGCATGGATTATGGCTTGTCGAACAGATGTGTTGAAATTACCGGTGAAGTGTTTTTTGATGTGTTTAAAAATAAATCACTGCCTTTTCAGGTTATGGCTGATTCATTAATCATTGAGGCCTTGGGAACGCAGTTTATGGTTCGTAATTATTTAGATGAATCCTATGTGCGGTCTTCCCTGGTGGAAGGAAAAGTGAAGGTGGGAAGTACCACGGAGGAAATGGTCCTATTACCCGGTGAAGGCATTGATTATAGTAAATTAGATGCTAAACTCACCAAGACTTCTATCGATTCGGATTTGGTTTTGGCCTGGACCCAGGGATTATTGATTTTTAAAAACGATAACATGGAGCAGGTCTGCCGAAAAATAGAACATTGGTATGGCGTCTCCGTGAGGTATGATCCACATGATTTCGATGGGAAAACATTTTCATTGCGCCTGCGAAAGGAAGAAACACTTTTCAATTTGTTAGCCGTGATGGGTGAGGTCATGCAATTGAATTACAGAATGGTAGAGGGTAAAGTAGTAATTAATAAACAGTAGAATGTAAGCAATCCAGAGTAAAAAAAAACGGACAATTCTGACCAATTGTCCGTTTAGGAGTTTTTGAATTAAAAAAAATTAATCCAGTAACAAGCAAATTTATGAAAAAAAAATCAGATGCGCTGTGGCTAAATGAGGCACAGACGCATAAAATGTATCGAATCATGAAACTATTGAGTGTATTTTTGTTTTGTACCTCCATGATGCTTTCTGCCAGTACTTATTCACAACAAAAGCGAATAAGCATGGTACGTAATGGAATTACGATGCAAGCATTATTGGAGCAGTTGGAAAATGTGGCAGATTGTCGGTTTGCCTATAGTAATTCGCAGCTTAATCCTGAAGAGGTGGTATCTGTGAATGTTCAGGATAAAAAAGTAGAAGATGTTTTGGATCAGGTGCTAAGTACGAATTTAACCTATAAGGTCATTGAAAATTACTACGTCATTGTAGATAAAAGTGCCGACGTGTCCACAGCTAACAGCGTGCAACAATTCGTTGTTTCAGGTACAGTTACTGATCAGAGCGGTGATCCGTTGCCGGGTGTAAATGTGTTTGAGCAAGAGCATCCGACTACAGGGGTGATCACGGGTGTGGACGGATCTTACTCAATAAACGTTAGTTCAGAGGCGGCTGTTTTAACCTATTCTTTTATTGGATTTCAGAAGCAAGTGGTGAATGTTGCCGGACGTGCAACCATCAAAGTGACTTTGGTGGAAGAATCCACCGGATTGGATGAGGTGGTTGTGGTTGGTTTCGGTACTCAAAAAAAGGTGAATGTAACGGGTGCCGTGTCCAGTGTGGATGGTAAATTGCTGGAGTCGCGTCCGGTTCAAAATGTATCACAGGCACTACAGGGAATTGTGCCGGGTCTTAATTTCTACCACAACAACCAGGGGGGTACCTTGGATAATACAATGAGCGTTAATATCCGGGGAGCGGGTACCATTGGAGCAGGTTCCAGCTCATCACCATTGATCCTTATTGATGGGGTGGAAGGGAATATGAATGCCATTAATCCGGCTGATATTGCAAATATTTCGGTTTTGAAAGATGCCGCTTCTGCCGCCATTTATGGTTCACGTGCTGCTTTTGGTGTTATTTTAATTACGACCAAAAGCGGGAAAGCGGGCAAAACAATGGTTAATTATGGTTTCAATATGCGTTTTGCTGATGCGGTTCAAATTCCGGAAATGATGGATTCCTGGCATTTTGCAAAATATTTTAATGAGGCTGCCGCCAATTCGGGACAAGGTGCTGTATTTTCTCCTGAAGTAATGGGGCGCATTGAGGAGTATCAGAAATGGCAGCGCGGAGAAATAGAAGGGCCGGTTGATGGCACAACGCTCAATCCTGGCAATAACCGATGGAAAGCTTATACCGGAGCGAATGCCAATACCGATTGGTTTGCAGAAATGTATAAGAACTGGGTGCCTTCCAAAGAGCATAATTTAAGTATGTCTGGCGGTAATGAAAAAGTAACCTATGCCATAAGTAGCAACTATCTCGACCAACAGGGATTGATTAATCATGGCCAGGATGAGTTTAACCGCTATACGCTCAGCGGAAAAGTAAATGCCAACTTAACGGATAACATTGAAATCAGATACAATAACAAATGGATTCGGGAAGAGTATGAACGCCCTTCCTATATGTCGGGATTGTTTTTTCATAACATTGCGCGTCGTTGGCCAACAAACCCGGTAAGAGATCCCAATGGATATTATCTGGAAGGAATGGAAATCCTGCAAATGGAAGATGGTGGTATTGATGAAAAACAAACTGATTACCTCTATCAGCAAGTGCATTTAATCTTTGAGCCGGTTGAAAATCTGAAAATTTCTGCCGAAGGGAATTACAATACCAAGACAATTTTTCAGCACTGGGACGTCTTACCTGTTTACGGACACGATGGCGATGGGAATCCTTATGCCGCACCTTGGTCTGGGGGTGATGCCGGATCATCTCAGGTTTCTGAGTACGGATACAAAGAATCGTTAATGAGCAGTAACCTGTATGGTGACTATTTTAAGCAATTTGATTCCGGGCACTATTTTAAAGTTCTAATTGGTGCCAATGTGGAACTGATGAAAACGCGTAGCTTATCTGGTAACCGGAAAGATTTGATTACCCCATTGGTGCCTACCTTGAATACGGCAACCAATGATACGCCCGGAGTAAGTGGTGGCTATGCCCATTGGTCAACAATCGGTTTCTTTGGCCGTGTGAATTATAATTACAGGGAGAAGTATTTGTTTGAGGCCAATGTGCGTCGTGATGGAACCTCTCGCTTCATCGATGATAAAACATGGGGTACTTTTCCATCATTCTCATTGGGTTGGAATATGGCACGTGAGAATTTCTTCGGTGGTTTAAGCGATAAAATTAGCACTCTTAAGCTGAGGGCCTCCTGGGGGCAATTGGGTAATATGAATACCAATGCCTGGTACCCATTTTATCAAAGCATGCCGGTTTATGTAGGCTCAGGAAGTTGGCTGGTAGATGGTAAGAAACCAAATTATTCAAAAGCTCCTGGTATTGTCAGTTCGTTGATGACCTGGGAAACGGTTGAATCATGGGATGTCGGGTTGGATTGGATTGCCTTGAATGGACGGTTTACAGGAATCTTTGATGTGTTTAAACGAACTACCAAAGATATGATCGGACCGGCACCTGAATTGTCTTCTTTTCTGGGAACAAGTGTCCCAAAAATAAATAATGCCGATATGGAGTCCTATGGCTGGGAATTGGAATTATCCTGGCGCGACAGAGTTGGGGAATTTGCATATGGTGCCAAGCTGGCTTTAGCAGATGATCAGCAAAAGGTAACCCGTTACCCCAATGATAGTTATTCACTGAATAGTTGGTACAGTGGACGGATGGCCAATGATATCTGGGGTTATACCACGGTTGGCATTGCCAAATCCCAGGCTGAAATGGATGCTCACCTGGAAAAGGTGGACCAGAGTAGCATCGGCAACCAGTGGAGTGCCGGAGACATCATGTATGCAGATGTAAATGGCGATGGCAAAATTAATGGCGGTGCCAATACCTTGGACGATCATGGTGATTTGTCCATCATCGGCAACTCCACACCCCGTTATAAAATTGGAATCACACTTGACGCTCAGTGGAAGGGTTTTGATTTCAGTATGTTCTGGCAGGGCGTGGGTAAACGCGATTACATGCTAACAGGTCCCTACTTCTGGGGTGCTTCCGGAGGGATGTGGCAATCGGCCGGTTTTGATGAGCACTGGGACTTCTTCAGGGCTGAAGATAATCCCTTGGGCGCTAATGTGGATTCCTATTATCCGCGTCCATTGTTCTCAACCACGAAAAATCAGCGAACCCAAAGTCGATATGTACAGGATGCCTCTTACCTGCGCTTGAAAAATATTCAGTTGGGATATACCTTGCCTAAATCGCTTACAGAGCGCGTTAAGCTGCAGTCGGTGAGATTTTATGTCTCTGGTGATAATATGGTTACATTTTCCAATATAACTGGTGTTTTCGATCCGGAACTATTGGGTGGTGACTGGGGACCTGGCAAGCTCTATCCTCTAAGTAAGACGATTTCAATGGGCGTTAATGTGAATTTCTAAAACAGTAAATGATATGAAACTCAAAAATATATTTTCTACCTATTTTGCAGTCACAGCCTTTTGTATCTTGGGCCTGTCGCTTCACGCATGTGATGATTTTTTGGAACGCGAACCCCTGGATGTGGTAACACCTGAATTGTTCTTGAATTCGGAAAACGATTTGGCTACGTTCCCTCTTGGCTATTACAACATTTTCCCAACACATGGGGGCTGGAGCGTGGGCATTGGTCGATTTGATGACCATACCGATAATCAGGCCACGACCAATGCAGCCTATGGTCTATATGTACCCGGTGACTGGAAAGTGCCGGCCAGTGGTTCGTTGGGATATGGTAACATCCGTGATTTCAACTGGTTTTTGGAGCAGGTTTTGCCAAAATGGAAAACCGGTAAAATTTCAGGCAGTGAAACAAACATTGACCATTATATTGGGGAAGTATATATGTTACGGGCAATGGAGAATTTTAAGTTTCTTCAGGCCTATGGTGATTTTCCAATTATCCGCCATACCGTGAAAGATGTTCATGAAGATTTGGTGGAGGCTTCCAGGCGTGCTCCCCGAAATGAATTTGCCCGTTTTATCTTGTCTGATTTGGATTCGGCTATTGTTCTATTGAAAGGAGATGCCAATAACAAGGTTCGGCTAACGCGCCATGCGGCATTACTGGCAAAGTCAAGAGTGGCTCTTTTTGAAGGATCGTTTCTGAAATATCACAAAGGTACGCCTCGTGTTCCGGGAGGACCTGACTGGCCCGGTGCGAAGATGAGTTACAACAGTGGTTTTACCATTAACATTGACAATGAAATTGACTTTTTTCTGACTGAAGCCATGGAGGCCGCCAAAGAGGTGGCTGATGCAACGGAATTAACCCCAGGTTCAGACGCGACGAATCCGGAAATAACCCCGGCGGGAGAGGTTGTACCTGAAGGATGGAATCCTTATTTTGAAATGTTTGGAGCCCGCAACATGGGGAATTATTCAGAGATTCTGTTCTGGCGTGATTATGATCTGGATTTGCGTGTGACCCATGGCGTGAGTATTTATATTGAGCGGGGCGCCAATACTGGTCTGACAAAGGGCTTTGTAGACGGATTTCTGATGAAAAATGGATTGCCTATTTATGCCGCCGGTTCCGGTTACCAGGGGGATGTCACCATCATGAAGGCCAAGCAGGATCGCGATGATCGTTTGCAATTGTTTTTGGCTGGTGAAGATGATGTCAGGGAGTCCATTAGTAAACAGGGATCCACCCGATATGACTCTGTGGCTACCTTTGGCCATCCAACCATCATTGATCTGGAAGAAGTGCGAGATGTCACCGGGTATCGCTCACGTAAGTTTTTTAATTACAATTTGGATGAAGCTCCTGGATCAGATTTAACCTGTACTGCTGGATCACCTGTTTTCAGGGCTGCTGAGGCCTATTTAAATTACATTGAAGCATCCTATATTAAGACGAATAGCATTGACGGGACGGCCGATAAATACTGGAGAGCCATACGGGAGCGTGCCGGAATCAATGTGGATTATGCTGCCACCATTGCGGCTACTGATCTGACACAGGAAAATGACTGGGGTGCCTATTCAGCTGGGACATTGGTGGATGCAACACTGTTCAACATCCGTCGTGAGCGTCGCAATGAATTTGTGAGTGAAGGCATGCGTATGGCTGACCTCAAGCGCTGGAGAGCTATGGATCAGGTGAAAGATTACGTGGTTGAAGGCTTTAATTTGTGGAGTGAAGCACACGATGCGGATGCATACAAGGATGAAGATGGTGCATCGCAATTGATATTTGACGGAGGATCCACTTCCAATGTATCAGCGCAGGCTTTAGGGGATCATTTGCGACCTTATCAAAAGATTATAGCCAATAATCAGGTGTTCAATGGCTATACCTGGAGTAAGGCCAATTATTTGGCTCCTATTCCATTCCGTGAGTTGCAATTGGCTTCGCCTGATCAGATCAGCATTGAAAATTCCAATCTGTATCAGAATCCATACTGGCCATCCGAACCCAATGCCAGTGCTCTTGAATAAACCAGATTTTTAGTATGAAATAAGATTGGTTTTGGGTGTTTCATACACCCAAAACCTTTTTTGTATAATAAAGTGACGGATTAAAATAGGCAGTGGACAGTGCTGTAGCGATTTTAATAAGAGGTCAAATGTTAATAGAGGTGTAATTATCATGACACCACCAGTGGCGAATGTTTGTTAGTATCAGTTATTCAAATGGATAAAGGGTGTTGTGCGAATAAAGGTATATTTTACTTTTTTTGATATTTAGAGTACGAAATCGTTATCTTTAAAATCTGGTGCAGTGACAATAATAGAAAATAGAGCTTAAACTATGAAGACGAATTTATTAATAGGTATGGCGTTGGGCCTGATCCTTACAGTAGGCTGTTCACAGAGCAGTCAAAACCTGGCCTTTGAGAAACAAGTGACGTTTCCGGACGGGACCCTTCTGAATGAAAAAATTAAAAAATCAGCCCATGTCGTTCCAACCCGGCAACAGTTAGATTGGCAAAAACTGGAGATGACCGCCTTTGTTCATTTTACGATCAATACGTTTACCAATATGGAGTGGGGACATGGGGATGAGTCACCAGAATTATTCAATCCTACCGAACTGGATGCCCGCCAATGGGCGAAAACCTTGAAAGAGGGAGGAATGAAAATGGTCATACTCACGGCTAAGCACCACGATGGGTTTTGTTTGTGGCCCACCCAAACCACCCGGCATTCTGTGGCCGCTGCTCCCTGGAAAGACGGACAAGGGGATGTTGTGAAAGAATTAAAAGCCGCCTGTGATGAGTTTGGTCTTAAATTCGGCGTGTATCTGTCGCCTTGGGATCGCAATGCGGAATGTTATGGTGATTCACCGCGTTACAATGATTTTTTCAATCAGCAGTTAACTGAATTATTAACCTGGTACGGAAAGGTGGATGAAGTCTGGTTTGATGGCGCATGTGGCGAGGGTCCCAATGGTAAAAAGCAGGAGTATGACTGGGCATCTTATTACAGTACCATTAAAAAATTGCAACCAGATGCAGTGGTTGCTGTCAGCGGTGAAGATGTGCGGTGGGTAGGTACAGAGTCCGGTTATGGTCGTGAAACGGAATGGAGTGTGACGGCTTATGCACCAGGTGCAACGCCCGAAATGATAAAGCTTAACAGTGAATTGAACCTCAATGCCACTTCGGATGATTTGGGTAGTCGGGATGTTATTGAAAAAGCCAATCATTTGTTTTGGTATCCGGCCGAGGTGGATGTGTCCATTCGTCCGGGATGGTTTTATCATAAAAGTGAAGATGATCAGGTGAAGTCCCTAACCAAAATGGTCGACATCTATTTTAACTCGGTAGGGATGAATGCCGTTTTATTGCTTAATATACCTCCTGATACCCGTGGCTTGATTCATGAAAATGATGTGGCCCGATTGAAAGCCTTTAAAGCTTATCTGGATGAAACTTTTAAGCATAATCTGGCCGCGGACGCCAAGGTAATAGATACTAAAAAGGCCGCCAATGCGATTGATGGGGACGATGAATCCTATTGGGAGGTGACCGATTTGCCCGCATCTGCCACGTTTGTGCTCCCCCAGGCTCAAAAGATGAATGTGGTGATGCTCCAGGAATACATTGCCAAAGGACAGCGGGTGGAGCAGTTCAAAGTAGAAGCAAAAGTGGATGGTAACTGGATGGAAATTGCAAAAGGCACAACCATTGGCTATAAGCGTTTAATACGCATGCCGGCAATCACAACAGATCAGATCAGAGTAACCATTGAGCAAGCTCGCGATGGCGCTCTCATCAACACCCTGGGGTGGTTTCAATCGCCCGAGATTTTAACGGATCCGGTGATTACCCGCAATCGTGAGGGAATGGTTTCTATTCAGGCAGAAACGTCGCACCCGGTCATTACCTATACGCTGGATGGTACTGAACCCACGGCTGCATCGACCCGCTATTCAGCACCTTTCAGTTTACCTGATGGCGGCATGGTGAAAGCGCGGACCTTCATTCATGATTTTAAATCACAGAGTGATGTGGTGACGCAAACGTTTGACATCTGCAAAGTTAAATGGACCATCGTGGAGGTGAGTGCCACGACGGATCAATTCAAAGCTGATTTTGCCATTGATGGTGATCCTCATACCATGTGGCATACACCCTGGGGCGATGATGTACCTGCACATCCGCATTTCATCACCATTGATCTGGGCGAACAATTGGCCCTGAAAGGCTTTACTTATACCCCACGTGCGGACCATAATAAAAGTGGAACCATCTTTAAATATGCCTTTTATGTGAGTCCGGATGGCCGTTCCTGGGAAAAGGTGAAAACCAGTGGGGAATTCAGTAATATAAAGAACAATCCGGTGATGCAGGATGTGCACTTTGGTAAGAGTTATAGGGCGCGCTACATCAAATTGGAAAGTCGGGCAGGTGTCTACAACGAAGCCTGGGTGTCGGTTGGCGAACTGGGTATCATTACAAAATAAACAATCAATTCCATATAAATGAAAAAGTCGTATTTAATAGTAGGTCTGATCCTTTCCCTTTCCGGGTGCGGTCCACATAACGCCAAAGAGAGCGTGGTAAATACAGGAGCACAGGCGGTGCAAAAACCTCAAACACCACTCATGGGCTGGGCGAGCTGGAATCATTTTCATGTGAATATTTCGGAAGATATCATTAAAGCACAAGCGGATGTCATGGTGTCTTCCGGCATGCAGGACGCCGGTTACACCTACGTTAATATCGATGACGGCTTTTTCGGAGGGCGCGATTCACAGGGTACTATCCTGCCGCATCCCAAACGATTCCCCAATGGGTTGAAGGCAGTGGCCGATTACATCCACAGTAAAGGACTGAAAGCCGGCATTTATTCGGATGCCGGCATTAATACCTGCGCTTCTTACTGGGATCAGGATACCATTGGTGTGGGAATGGGCTTATATGGTCACGACCGGCAGGATTTGACCTTGATGTTAGCACACTGGGGTTATGATTTTATTAAGATCGACTGGTGTGGGGGGCAGTGGTTAGGCCTCGATGAACAAACCAGGTATACTGAAATTGCCAATTTGATCAAAGCGATTAAACCCGGCACGGTTTATAACATTTGTCGCTGGGAATTTCCCGGCGCATGGGCCACTTCCATTGCAGACTCCTGGCGAATATCCGGAGATATACAGAATAATTTTCAGTCCATTTTACACATTATTGACCTGAATGCTGATTTATGGAAATATGCATCGCCGGGGCACTATAACGATATGGATATGTTACAGGTTGGGCGAGGCATGAGCTATGAGGAGGATAAAGCTCATTTTTCCATGTGGTGTATGATGAATTCCCCCCTCTTGGCGGGTAATGATTTACGTACCATGTCGTCACAAACATTGGAGATTCTTACCAATACGGAAGTGATCGCTGTGAATCAGGATCCGCTGGGTTATCAGGCACGTCGGCTCATTGATAATGGTGAATTGGAAGTCTGGGGTAAGCCTTTGATTTCGACTATGAGTGGACAGGTGGCCGTGGCCTTATTAAATCGGACCGAAACCATACAATCCATCGAATTTAAGCTGGAGGATGTGGGAATTGATGCTGGTAAAGGGTATAACTACATGGATTTATGGACGAAGCAAATGTATACAGCGCAGCGTGATACCAGCCTCTGTCTGGATGTGCCCGGGCATGGTGTGGTGATTTTACGATTTGAAGGGCAATCGAAACCCTATAATGTGTATCAGTACAAGTAATTATTAAAGATTCGGATTTTATGATGAGATATTTATTAATCGTGACAGGGCTTTTGTGCTTTTTAAATGGTTCCGCCAGGCATCGTCCTGAATTTTCTACTGCGGGATTCTATCAATTAGCAAATACAGGGAGAGAAGTGTTCTCCATGAATGTGGCCTGGCGTTTCCATAAAGGAGCGGTCGGGAATGCCTTTGAAAAAGCGTTTGACGATACCCAATGGGGCGTTGTGGCTTTGCCGCATGGCATTGATTACTTGCCAACAGAGGCCAGTGGTTGTGTCAATTACCAGGGGGAAGTATGGTATCGCAAGCATTTTGAACCCAATAAGGAATTACAGGGCAAAAAATTGTTTCTGCACTTTGAAGCCATCATGGGTAAATCAAAGGTATGGATCAATGGTCATTTGGTGAAGGAACATTTTGGCGGTTTCCTGCCGGTGATTGCTGATGTGACGCCTTACATTAACTGGGAAGGCGACAACGTGATTGCCGTGTTGGCCGATAACAGCAACGATCCGTTATATCCTCCGGGGAAAGCGCAGGAAGTACTTGATTTTGCATATTTCGGTGGTATTTATCGGGATTGCTGGCTGGTGGCCCATAACAGTGTTTATGTCACCAATCCCAATTATGAGGAAGAAGTGGCCGGAGGTGGCTTACTGGTGGCCTTTAAAAAGGTATCCGAACAACAGGCCGAAGTGCTCTTGAAAGCCCACTTGCGGAATGATTTGAAAAAAGGGTTTCGGGGTAGCATCGAGTATGAATTGGTGGATCAGCAAGGAACAGTTGTTGCGAAAGAAACGGGTGCAGTCAAAGTAAACCGTCAGGACGCATATTCTGTCAGTAACCAGATGGTGGTCACCAATCCCCGTTTGTGGTCCCCTGAATCACCTTATTTGTATAACTTACTGGTCAGGGTCAAGGATGAGAAGGGCCGTGTGATGGATGGGTACCGTAAACGCATCGGTATCCGTAGTCTGGCGTTCAAGGGGGAACAAGGTTTTTGGCTGAATGGAAAACCGTATCCACAACCCTTGATTGGTGCTAATCGTCACCAGGATTTTGCCGTTTTGGGAAATGCGTTGCCCAATAGTCTGCATTGGCGCGATGCGAAGAAACTGCGCGATGTGGGCTTGAAAGTCATCCGGAATGCCCATTACCCGCAAGATCCGGCATTTATGGATGCCTGTGATGAGTTGGGCTTGTTTGTGATAGTGAACACACCCGGATGGCAGTTCTGGAATGACGATCCCATTTTCGAAAAACGGGTTTACTCAGATATTCGCAACATGGTTCGGCGCGATCGCAACCATGCCAGTGTTTGGTTGTGGGAACCCATCTTGAATGAAACCTGGTATCCCGACAATTTTGCTAAAAACACCCGCGAGATCGTTGAACAGGAGTTTCCGTATCCCAATTGCCATTGCGCCTGTGATGCTGAAGCGCGTGGAAATGAGCATTTCGATATTTTATTTGGACATCCGCCAACAGGAGATGATGCCTGGGCCTTAAAGCACGTGGATCCTAACAAGACCTATTTCACCCGGGAGTGGGGAGATAATGTGGATGACTGGAATTCACACAATTCACCGAGTCGGGTGAACAAAGGCTGGGGGGAGCAAGCCATGTTGATTCAGGCCACTCATTATGCGTGTCCGTCCTATAAATATACCTGTTATGATGCCCTTTATCGCACCACGCGCCAACATGTCGGTGGTAGTTTATGGCACTCGTTTGATCACCAGCGGGGGTATCATCCCGATCCTTTTTATGGAGGTATTATGGATGTATTCCGCCAACCCAAGTACTCCTATGAACTGTTTAAAGCCCAGCGTCCGGCTGAAAAGACTGATTTAATTGCTGAAACAGGGCCAACAGTGTTTATTGCTCACGAAATGACACCATTCTCTTCAGCGGATGTAACCGTGTACTCCAATTGCGACGAAGTACGCTTGCAGGTATTCGAAGAAGGGGAGGAATATGTGTACACAAAAGTTATGTCAGACACAGGGATCCCCAACCCCATTATTGTATTTGAAGGCGTTTATGATTTTATGGGTGATAAAGCGTTATCTCGCCAACGAATGCAGCACAAAGTGTTCATGCAGGCCGATGGTTACATCAATGGTGAAAAAGTAGCTTCGCATCGCATTGAGCCGGCACGCCGTCCTGAGCAATTGGTACTGTGGATCGACGATGAAGAGGTCTCTCTGCGGGCTGATGGTTCTGATTGTGTGACTGTGGTAGCCGGCGTAGCGGATAAAAATGGAAACATTAAGCGGTTAAATAACTACTTTATCCAATTTACAGTGGAAGGGGAAGGGTTACTGATTGGGGATGCGGCCATCATGGCCAATCCGCGCCCGGTCAATTGGGGAACAGCACCTGTTTTAGTGCAAGCCACAACGCATCCTGGAAAAATTAAGGTGACCGCCTCTGTGTTACTGGAAGGCAGCCAGACACCAGTTCGGGGAGAGCTTGAGTTTGTCAGTGAAGCAGCAGCTGAAAAACTGCTGTACAATGCGAATGAATGGAATAGTCTATCACCCCTGGAGCATCGGCAGTCATCTTCAACTGAAGTTACGGATCAGGAACTAAAGAGGAAACTGGAGCGCGTCACAAAAGAGTTAAACGATTTGAAGCTCAAAGAAGTTGAGCGGCAACAGGAAGATTTTGGAGAAAAAAAATAGACAGTTATGATTCGTTTGAAGTTTATATCGATAATAGTGTTGGTAGTCCTGTCCTTTCATGTGAAAGGACAGGATACTCTTTCAGTAGCTGACTTGGGTCTGCTACCCAATACCAGGGAGAATGCCACCCCTTTTGTAAATAAAGTAATGGCGTTGGCCAAAGGAAAAGAAAATGTGGTGGTGGTTTTTCCCGCCGGTAGGTATGATTTTTGGCCACATCACTGTGTAGAGCGCGAGTATTTTGAATCGAATACCTACGATGTGAACCCCAAACGTCTGGCAATTTTTGTGGAGGCTTTTAACAAGTTCACCCTTGAGGGTAACCATTCTGAGTTTATCTTTCACGATCGAATGCAGCCTGTTACGGTGGATGGCGCCTCGGATATAACATTGAAGAATTTCAGTGTGGACTGGGATATTCCTCTAACGGCCCAGGGTGAAGTAATTGCATCGGATGAGGAGGGATTTACCATGCGCCTTAATACGCAGGAGTCACCTTATGTGATTGAAAACAGTAAGCTGGTATTTGTGGGTGAAGGCTGGAAATCACCTCTGGGTGAGATCATGGAGTTCCAACCCGATACCCGTTTTGTGGAGCCATATACCGGTGATGAGCAAGCTTTGGGCCATGGCTGGCACGATTATAAGGCCCGGGAGGTGTCAGCTGGTCTGGTTAAAATCTTCAGACAAGGGGGATTTAAACGTCATCCTAAAGTGGGTAATTGGTTGGTCCTTCGCCACAGTACCCGTGACCATGCCGGTATGTTTATTGTGAATAGTCAAAATGTGTCGGTAGAGCAGGTCCGGATTTATCATACGGCAGGCTTGGGCGTGCTGTCTCAATATTCAGAAAACATCTCTTTTAATGATGTTAAAGTAGTGCCCAATCGGGAAAAGGGACGTTTTCTAAGTGGTCATGATGATGGCTTTCACTTTATGGCTTGTAAAGGACTGATTAAAGTGGAAAACTGTGAATGGGCCGGTCTGATGGATGACCCCATTAATGTCCACGGCACGTGTGTACGCATCACTGAAATCGTTTCACCTACCCGGTTAAAGTGCCGTTTTATGCACGGTATGAGTGCAGGCATGGTTTGGGGAAATAAAGGCGAAAAGATCGGTTTCATTGAAAATAAAAGCATGCGCACGATTGGAATAGGTGAGCTGACCGATTTTAATTTCATTACAAAAAATGAGTTTATTGTTGAGTTTAAAGAGCCCATACCACAGCCTATACAAGCAGGTGCCGCGCTGGAAAACCTCACCTGGACACCCGATGTGGAAATTCGTAACAGTGTGTTTGGCAGTTGCAGGGCACGCGGCTTACTCTTATCCACACCGGGAAAAATTTTGGTGGAGAATAACCGGTTTGAATCCAGCGGATCGGCCATCCTGATTGCCGGGGATGCCAATTACTGGTATGAGTCGGGTGCGGTAACTGATGTGACCATTCGAAACAACACCTTTGAGTATCCCTGCATGTCGTCTATGTATCAATTCTGTGAAGCCATCATCAGCATCCTTCCGGAGATACCGGAGCCGGATCCGAGTTATCCGTTTCATCGGAACATACGCATTGAGAACAATACCTTTCATCCTTTTGATTACCCCCTATTGTATGCCAAATCAGTGGATGGTTTAAGTTTTGAGAATAATACACTTATCAGAAGCACTAAAATACAACCTTTTCATAAGCGCAAGGCCGGAATTACACTGGATGCCTGCAAAAATGTTGTGATTAAAGGTAATGTGGTGGAAGGTCAGGTACTGGGACATGCAATAGAGTTGTTAAATATGGATAAGAAAGAGTTATCTGTTCCACGAAAAGAATATTTTAAATTAAATAAAGAATAATGAAAAAATCTATCATGTGGCTGGCGGCGTTGATCTTCACGTTGCTTAACTTAAGTTGCCAAAAGCAACAAACTAATCAGTATAACCTGGTGCCTTATCCGCAACAACTGACGCCACAGCAAGGGCATTTTGAGTTAAATCAGGCAACCATAATAATGTTTAACGGAAGCGACAATAGCCGTTTTGTAGCACAATCCTTTGCTGATTTCATAAAGCCGGCTACCGGCCTTCAATTAACAGTTGAGTCAACCGAAGGTACCGAAATCGTGAAAAATACGGTGTGTTTTGTTGAAGATACCAGCCTGGAAGGTGTGGAAGGAAGTTACCGATTGGAAGTGACCAATAAGGGCATTCTGGTGAAATCCAATCATCCGGTAGGTTTATTTTATGGTTTCCAAACCATTCGTCAGCTGATGCCGGCTGAGTTGGAAGCGAAGGAGTTGGTTAATGAAGTGGACTGGACCGTTCCCGCCGTTGATATTACCGATGCACCGCACTTTTCCTACCGAGGTATGCACCTGGATGTGGGACGTCACTATTATCCGGTGGATTTTATCAAGAAATTTATTGACCTCCTGGTGCTTCATAAAATGAATGTCTTTCATTGGCACCTGACAGAGGATCAGGGCTGGCGACTGGAAATTAAAAAATATCCACGACTGGCTGAAATCGCTGCCTTTCGTAATGAAACATTGGTGGGACACCTGGGAGTGGGGGAGCGTCAATACGACGGTCAGCGCTATGGTGGCTTTTATACGCAGGACGAGGCGCGTGAGATCGTCAAATATGCCAGTGATCGCTTCATTACCGTTATCCCGGAAATCGAATTACCCGGTCATGCTCAGGCGGCCTTAACCGCTTATCCCCAATTGGGGTGTACGGGTGGTCCTTATGAAGTAGCCACCGAATGGGGTGTTTTTAAAGAAGTGTTTTGTGCCGGTAACGAAGCGTCTTTTCAGTTTTTGGAGGATGTGTTGATGGAAGTCATGGAGATCTTTCCATCTAAATACATTCACATTGGCGGCGATGAATGCCCAAAGGAGCGCTGGAACGAATGTCCCAAATGTAAGAAGCGCATGAAGAAGACGGGGTGCAAAGATGCCCACGAATTGCAAAGCTACTTCATCGGCCGTATGGAGAAATTCTTGAACCAGCATGGACGAGACATCATTGGCTGGGACGAAATTTTAGAAGGGGGATTGGCCCCCAATGCCACGGTTATGTCGTGGAGGGGTATTCAAGGCGGTGTAGAAGCTGCTAAACAGGGTCATGACGTGATCATGACACCCAATACCCACTTTTATCTGGATTACTACCAGAATAATCCGCAGAAGGAGCCTTTGGCCATTGGCGGTTACCTGCCATTGAGCAAAGTATACTCCTATAATCCAATGTCATCCGAATTAACTCCCGAAGAAGCCAAACACATTATTGGGGTACAAGGTAATGTTTGGACCGAGTACATGTCCGAAAGCAGTTACGTGGAATACATGACTTATCCAAGAGCTTGTGCCATTGCTGAAGTGGGGTGGCTGGATTATGCGAAACGGGATTACAGTGCTTTTACGGCCCGCTTACAACATCACTTTAAGCGTTTTGATGTGCTGGGTGTTAATTACTTTAATAAAGTACTGATGCCCACACCCTCGGTGGCAAGCGTTGAATTCATTGATCAGGCCACGCTGGAACTGACCGACAATGCCATTGGTGCAACCGTGTATTATACCACAGATGGAAGTATCCCGACAGCGCACTCTTTGTTGTATGAAGGACCCATATCGGTTTTAAACGAAGGGATCATTAAAGCAGTGGCGATTGACACCAATGGAAGAGCGAGTGATGTGGTGGAGGTACCTGCCCGACGGTTATCATTTATTGAGGGTACAACAGAGCGCGGTGCGTCAGCAGGTCTGAAATGTAAAGTTGTTTCAGGTAAGTTCAGTAGCTGTAAGGCCGTTGAGGCAGCGAACGGTGAATCTATGACGGTGCCCGGGGTAGCGATTCCTTCAGGCGCCCCTCAGGATCATTTTGGCCTGGTGTTCGAGGGTAACATGACCATCGAACACGACGGCTTGTACCAGTTTACTTTAGGGTCAGACGATGGCTCTCAACTCTATTTAAATGATCAATTGGTGATTGATAATGATGGTTTTCATGGCCTGATTTATAAGAACGCCAGCCGGGCCATGCTGACCGGAACTTACCCCATTAAAGTGATCTTTTTTGAAGGGAGTGGTGGAGAGGATCTGAAACTTTCGGTAAAAGGACCGGATGGAACGAAAATCGAAAACCTCAAAAGCGTGTTCAGCTATTAAGAAATAGGGAACGGTTCATTATAGCCACATGCTTGTAATGAACCGTTCCATAGAACTTTTTTAACAGCATGCTGATTTACAGTCTGTAGGGATTGAATCACAATAGTCGCAGTTACAATGGGCAGGGGAATGCCCAATAGTATTTCCAATAGTGTGGGTGTTTTTGGGGATATCTCTGTGGCCTGTTTTGAGTGGAAAAGGGTAACAAAAAGAGCATATTTATCTGTATTGGGAATTCGATGAATTGGGCGGGCGGCAAGCTGTTCGAATGGGAAAGTGGAAAGGCGTGAGATATCAAGTCTTAAGCCCGGAGAAAACGCGTTTGGAACTGTATAACCTGGAAGTAGATCCTGGTGAAACAAGCAGTATATCCGCTCAGTATCCGGAAATGATGAAGAAGATAGAAGTCATTTTTGAAAAAGGTTACACCGAATCGGAGGTGTTTAAATTCAATCCTTAAAATAGGGAGAAAGCCGAAAAACAGGGGCTGAAAACTATTTGTTTTTGCGCGTTTACGAATCTGAAGCTCAACAACAATTGATGGCTTTTAGAAATCCAGGTGGATGTGGTGTCGATAATGACTTGCATCCACCTTTTTATTTATCTATTGAGCAAGGCTGATTGTAAAGGTCTCCGGATTGCCCTAACAAAAAAACACCCCATCAAATTGATCGCTTAATTTGATGGGGTGATTTTATATTTTTATTGAGTCCATTTGTCAGGGAGTAGATTACGTAGTTGTTCGTTGGTCATTCTGGGACATTCAGCTAATCGCTGTATCACGTCCTTGAAATAGGAAAATGTATTGACATTGTTCAATCTGCATGAAATAGCCAGAGAATATAGTGTAGCAGTTCTCATTGCCCCGGCATTGGAGCCGCAGAATAATGAGTTTCGCCGACTGATGCTGATATAACGCATTGGCCGTTCAATGATATTGTTGTCCAGGTCGTATTGGGTAGATTTAATGATATTATAAATGGACTCTAATTCATTAAGGCCGTATGCAGCTGCTTTGCATAAAATATGGTTTGGCAATACTTGGGGATCTCGTTCTATATCTCTGAGTTTCCTTTCCAACTCCCTGTATACTTTCAGCGAAGCTTCTTTCCACTTTTCTTTTGGCTTCTTCTTACGGATGCTATAAAATTGATTGTACAGGTCAATAATCTCTTGAGCTTGGGGTTGCTCCTGAATCTCTATAAATTTTCTTTTGCAGTGCTGAACACAGCCTAAACGTATTGCCTTTGGGTAGTCCCATCCTTCTAAAGCTTTATATGAACTGTATCCATCGGTTTGCACAGCACCCTTATAATCCTTCGGTAGATAGTTTGTAAACACCGTCTTGCTTCGTGAGCCATTCTCGTATATGAACTGGATTAAGTTGTTTTGATGAGAAAAAGCACTCCAGAAGTAGCCTTTGCGACTCCCCTTATCACCTCCTAATATAGTATGATAGGTTTCGTCAAAATGAATATAAGCATCCTCCAAAATAGTATCCTTGAGTACTGGCATTAACCTATCAAGCAACTCTGCTGATTTTTCAATTAGTCCATGGGTAGTTGCCTTAGGAATGTCAATACCCATCTCGTTTAAATATTTCATGATGCGTTCAACAGGCAAGCCGTACACATATCTTTGTTGAATCAGATGTGCCAGTAATGAGCTGTCAAAATTAGAATTCTGGAAAGGTGCTATAGGAGCTTTGCCTTCAAAAAAGTCATCACCCATTCTGTATTTTTTACAGCGATAGATATGTTTAATCAGACGCGGTGGAATATACTCATACCTTATCACATCGCGATGAAAGAGGTAAACCGCAGCCTTTTCATCAAAGCTGGCATCCGAGGGTAATACTTCATCTACAAACTCTTCGATGTTATCATATACTTTCCGTTTCGCCCCATTATTACCTCTTTCCTTGGGGATGAGAGCCTGTGGCTTGTTTTCTGAAACAGAAGTGGCATTTTGACGTTTTTCGGTCTTTTTAGGAAGGTTTATGGTTGTTAAGCGCTTCAGCTTTTCAGCACCTTTATCTTTCTCCAGAATGGCTTCTTTTAATGCAGCTAACTCATTTGTCAGCTCCTCTATGGTTTGAGATAAAGATTGTATGGTGCCAATTAATTTAGCATTTTGCGATTGCAAAAGGACTACTAACTCCCTGTCTGTCATGGCTTAAAGATACAAAAACAGCATGACTTCACCAAGAAAAATCCTGCTGTTTTTGCATCTTTTATTATTTATTATCAGAGCGTTAACTGTGCTTTTAGTCGCAGTTCATTGGAGCTACTTTTGTGGTTTATGGCATTAACTATTTGATCAAGTATGCCGCGCTCAAGCTCAAAAAAGGCCTCATCACTTACTTGTTGTGGCAAGGCATAACATCCTAGTTCCAGCTTCTTATTATAAAGAACAAATCCTTCCTTTTGCCATCGTAATACCTTGATAGATTTACGTGTCCTGCCGATGAATACATAACCATCTCCATTAAGCGCATCCATTTTGCCTGAAGTTTTTACCAGGTGATAGAGGGAATGAATTCCTTTTCGCATATCAACAGGTTCTCGAAAAAAGTAGAACCGTGTATCGTCAGTGAAATTAAAAATCATAATGTATCCTTTATTGTGAAATAATATGGATACAAAACTTCAAAGTTTTATCTCAATAAACTATACGTTGTTGTGGAGACGGTTACGGCTGATTATGATTTCTTCATTGTTTTTAATCGAGTTCTAACTTTGGTTTTAAGTGAAGTTGATGTGATTCAACTACGGGGTTTTAGTGTATTTAACACATGATTAACGTATAGATTATTCAAATTAATATCGATATAAATACAGAATTAATTGAATTTAATATGAATAAACTATAAGAAAACTATGACTTTAATATGTGTTTAACAAGCTTAAGATACCCTTCAGGTCCGTTGTTAACCCGTTTAAAACCCTAAGTTAGGGTGATGCTATTTTTTTACAAGGACTTCTTTGGTTAGCTCAATAACACAACACTCCTGTCCAACATAGGCTCTCAATAGAGGGTGGAACTGCTACTTTTGCGTGGACAATGAGTTAAGCTTTTAAAGCAGTAGTATTGCATTGTGAACAAGCAGCGTAAAAGTTGCGACAAAGTGTTTAAGATTGTGGTTGTTGATCTCGGCTTATCTGGAAAGGCTTCTAAAGATGTAGCGGAAGATCCAGGGATTAACTCAAATCTATTACACAGGTGGAGACGCGAATACTCCGAGTTTGGCGATAATAGTTTTGCAGGTAATGGCAAGCAGGTAATGACAGCGTCAGAAGTGGAAATTGCCACATTATTTCGTAAAGATTTAATGCAAAATAAGGTCATTCAAAGCATGAGTAGAAAAGGCAATTGCTTGGATAATGCCGTTGCTGAGAACTTCTTTAAAAAACTTAAATCTGAATTAGTCCAACATTAGAAATATCAAAGTCATTTTCAGGCAAAAGTAGAAATATTTGAGTTCATGGAGGTGTGGTATAACCGGAAACGAAGACATTCACACTTTTTTTATAAAACACCTGAACAGTTCAATGTTATGGTTAATAAAAACGCGGTTTAATTTTTTGTCCAGTTTTTTGTTGCACATCCAAACACTACTTTTCGGTTTATTGGACTTTTAATCTAAAAAAACTTTACCATATCCAAAGCAGCTAGTGAAATGCGAAACTGGTTACTAGTACGCAAAAACGTTATTAAGAACGCAATGCCTCTAACTTATTAATACCCGAAAACCGAAAACGTAACACCTGTTTTTATGTGATTTTTGTCGTGTTTACGTAATGTTTTAGTGCGCATGAGTTTATGTGGCACAAAATCAGTATTTTATCGATAAGAAAGTTATTTCTAAGCAAGTGAAGCGAATAATGGCATGTAGAAGTGTTCTAACTTCTTGAAAATGTGTATCATTTTTTTTTTCTTTTTTGAAACAAGAGAGATAGTTTGGTTAAATAAAAAATATTGTATTGCTTTGGCTTGTTATTAACAGTATGAGCTTATTGAATGTTGACTTAATGTTTTAAATGCTTAAAAGATATTTGTCTAGCCAATGTCTAAAGCCATTTTTGTTAGATGTATATTTATATAGTAATTTAAATCTTTAAAAAAATAATTTTTTTATCGTAAGGCCTAAAAAAGGCAGCAGGGAAGTATTGTTGGACCAATGCCCCTGCCACCAGGTATACCGCCTTCACAAAAGAAAAGGGGGTGATGTGACAAAGATAATGTAAAAAGCGAGCTATAGGTACATAAACACCGCCATTGTGAAGGGATATACCAATGGGAAGTTTGTGTGGAATAACCAACGCCAGAAAAGTTGGCTTTGATTTTAATTTGTAAGAAAATGAAAAAGTTATTATTTGCTTTTGCTTTAATTTTAGGTACATCTTTTACAATACTGTCAATTGCTCAAGTGACAGATGAAGAAGGTGATTATGATGATAGAGGAGATAGAATCCGGGGGTGTGTTAAGACCTCTGTGTCGCATTGGGCTTGTAACAGTACAGCTGGATGTTGGAATGAAATAGGGGATGCTTGTTAATAAAAGTACAATTATTTTATTATTGGCATGGGCTAATTTGCCCATGCCTTTTACGCTAATCATTGAAATTGTGGTGTTTAGAGTGAGTAAACTTCTAATGATTAATGAAATATTATGAAAAAAATATTTTTGTCTTGTTTATATATTTGTGCTTTGTATTCTTGTGCACCTTCAAAAGGGAGATTAAATGATAATATTGATACTTTTTCAGAATTCCCCCAAAAGGATAGTGTTCGATTTGAAAGGTTAAGCGACTTTACAAATGGTGAAGTTATAGAATTAGAGGTTATTGACAGTATATTAGTTCTAAAAACTAGAAATAAGGGCAATGACGGTTATTTATATAATTACAATGTTTCATCTAATAGATACTCCAAAGATTATCTTGAAAGAGGAAAGGGCCCAAGCGAAGTTTTGTCTGTTTTTTCGATGGGCAAGACAAATGATGGACTTTGGACGTATGATTATACAAAACAACGGCTGTCTGTTATAGATTTTAATGGATCGGAAATGGAGCCAGAGTTATTTACAACTCAATTTTATAAGGTCAAAAGTGATCGTTTACATCAGGTTATGTATTTGGGTAGTAATAGATTGCTAGGTCAGATTCAGGATGAAAATTATAAATCAGCTATTTTTGACTTCAAAAATGATGAGAAAATTGGCAACATAAATCCATTTGCTGCGGTACCTAAGATTAAACCACTTTGTTTCTCACACGCTGCAAACCATATTTATTTATCAAATCCAGATTCAAACCGGATTGTTTTCGCCTATTTATTGACTGATGTAATTGAAATTTTTGACTTGGAAGGAGGTTGCTTATACTCAGCAACTCAAGGGCCTGATTGCTTCGATATTATTCATGGAAACTATGAGGATAATAAGGGAAATATGTATATGACACCATTAGAAAAAACAAAGTGTTCGTACCTAGAAGGCTATGCGTCTGATAAATACATATATTTACTTTACTCAGGTGAAAATGCAAGAAGCGAAAAACTTAGTTTGGGTGCTAATTCCATATTTGTTTATGATTGGGATGGTAAACCAGTTCGCAGATTGAATTTAGACAGATACATTAAATGCTTTGGTGTTACACCTGATGATGATATCCTATATGCTTATGATGGGAGTAATGGACATTTGATAAAAGCGGAGTTAGATCAATTAAATTGATAGTATATGAGAATTTTTATTTGCGCACTCATCGCTATTGTGATGTCATGTTGTACAAAAAAGAAAAATAATAATAGCATAATAGACTCGGCTCAAGCAATGATTAATGAAAGTATGGGGAAAAAGATAGTATTTCCCAAAGAACTCATTTATAGTCCTCTCAATGTGCTAGACTCTACTAGTATAATTAATGCTAAACTAAAGATTTATGCATTTGTTGATGCTTCCTGTGGGAGTTGTATTTCTAAAATTGAACTGTGGGATCAATTTCTTGAAATGAATAATCATCTGGAGGTGCCAGTTATTATAGTTTGCCGGTCAGATGATAATTTCGAATTGTTCGAGTATTTACTTGAGAATGAGATGACAGGTATAGATGAGGATATTATTTTTCTTTATGATGAAAAGGATAAGTACTTGATTAGTAATCAATTTATGGAAGAATATGCTCATTTGAGAGCAGTCTTAACAGATCATGAAAATCGCATGTTACTGATTGGAAATCCTGTATATAATCAAAGTTTGTTGGATCGGTATGTGAAAGCCATTAAAGTTCACTCTAATTAGTGTCGCAAAACACACTTGTTATGTCAGGTTTAATAACCTGAGTTCGATATAAGCAAGACATTAAAATAGAGCTAGCTGACCATGAGTTGGCTCTGTTTCATATTTAATAGAGGGCTTCTTTGGTAGAAATGAATAAGCAATTAGGGCTGAAATTATATTGGTTATGAAATTAGTAACCGATCTGTGTCTAGAACGCTCTATTTGACATATATTCTTCAGCTCATCATTTATCGTTTCAATAATTGATCGCTTTCTAAGTAGGATTTTATCACTCATAGACACCGGCATTGAAGGAGTTATAGAGCCGGATAAGGCCAAGGTGAAACGTTTATTCAACGCTTTTGAAAAAGCCTTTAAAACGGATAAAATCTGCACGGATGATCTCTACTACCAGGAAGCCAAAGAAGCGACCGCCGCATTGCATGTCTACCTGAAAGGAAAGACCAACGAAATTGCCATTTCACCAACCAGTTTAAAAGGAATTGACGGCCTGGGAAAGTCTAAAGCCACTCCTAAAAAACGCCGTCCTGGTCGGGCTGGTAGTGGTAAAACTTCCAGGAAGAAGAAGTAACAGCAGCTAAATGGAATTGAACCGGTGCACCCGCCGATTCCAGCTCCACAGCCCGCACCGGTGGTGAGTCGTTTCCAGGTTGATTTGACCCCACCGGCCCCAGTTCAACCGATCCATGACCCGACACCGGTAGAAAAGGAAGTCAGTTCGGAACTTTCCGGACTATTTACACCCATTGCGGCACAAGCACCGGAAAGTGAGCATGAGAAAATAACCCTTCCAGGCGATTTAGGGAAGTTCCTGGGATATGTGGAGCGCTATGAGTACTCCATACTCCTTAGAGGCGAAAAAGGGGCCGGTAAAACGCGAATGATGTATCAGATGATGAATACCTTCGCAAAGGCTAATTTTACAGTGGGTTGCTTCTCCCTGGAGATTGGAAAGCACTCCAACATCGTGAAAGATATGCGTAACGAATACTTGTGTCCTACCATTGTAAATAAAGTACAGATTGCAGAGACTGCCCCCAATGGATTGGATGATATAAGAGCTGCCGCCAAATATTTTGATGTGGTGGCCATTGACTCCTGGGGAAAGATACCGGGTGTCAAGTCCGATGACTTTGATAAGCTTCGTAAGGAGTTCCCGAAAACCATGTTTATTGTGATTTTCCAAAGCACAACCAATGGTACTGCCAGAGGTGGATCAGCTCCCGAATATGATGCCGGGATTGTGATCCAGGTAGCAGAAGGCGGTCGTGCTTATTGTGAGAAGAACCGGTATAGTGGGGAGGAGTTGGTTTATTTGGTTTTTGATCGGAGGTTGGAGAATTAACAAGTAAATGAACATCTTTGATACATAAAGCAGTTGTGAGGTATATCTCACAACTGCTTTTCTTTTATTGGCTGTCTATACCCTTCAAAACAAGGGGAGGCACAGCACTAACAATTAGTATAAACACCTAAAACAATGCTGTCTATACCCTTCAAAACAAGGGGAGGCACAGCTTTAATTATGCAATGGAATCTGATATTCCTGCTGTCTATACCCTTCAAAACAAGGGGAGGCACAGCGCATGATTTACCTCAAAACATGACTAATGAGCTGTCTATACCCTTCAAAACAAGGGGAGGCACAGCTTATTCGTTAGGCTACAACTCGATAAGTACGCTGTCTATACCCTTCAAAACAAGGGGAGGCACAGCATTATTCTAATGTCCCACTAATCCAAAATAGCTGTCTATACCCTTCAAAACAAGGGGAGGCACAGCCTCGCTCGTGGGTACCGCTGAAGATATCGTGCTGTCTATACCCTTCAAAACAAGGGGAGGCACAGCAATAGAGGCTTTCTTAAGTGGTCTTAATGCGCTGTCTATACCCTTCAAAACAAGGGGAGGCACAGCAACTTAGAAGCATTACTCACGCCAGTAGTGGCTGTCTATACCCTTCAAAACAAGGGGAGGCACAGCCCGTCCGGATAAAAGAAATGGCCACATAGTGCTGTCTATACCCTTCAAAACAAGGGGAGGCACAGCGCAATTAATTACAGGGTGCTTACTTGGGAGGCTGTCTATACCCTTCAAAACAAGGGGAGGCACAGCCATATACAGTCAAAGAGATCATCGAATTAAGCTGTCTATACCCTTCAAAACAAGGGGAGGCACAGCTGGAGCTTATAAAAAAGCTCATTCTCGTAAGCTGTCTATACCCTTCAAAACAAGGGGAGGCACAGCTACAAATCAAACAAGTCAGTTTCCAATTCAGCTGTCTATACCCTTCAAAACAAGGGGAGGCACAGCCAGTCTCGGTTGCCAAAAAACAATAGGGTTGCTGTCTATACCCTTCAAAACAAGGGGAGGCACAGCCCTTTTGACTTCCGTATGGGTACTGTGATTGCTGTCTATACCCTTCAAAACAAGGGGAGGCACAGCCTAGGTGCGTCTATTCGTTGGTATTATTGCCTTGCGGCATTATTTCATCGAAAAAAAATGCACTTTTTCAGGTTTTAACAAACAAAAATAGACCATTTTTTTTATTCTACATTACTTTGCAGTTGTACTTTAGTTAACACTTCAATTGCCAGTTGCATCCCTTTCCCAAAAAAATCGATGTATTCGGGGCCGGTGCGTTGTTTATCGGCACCTCTTACCCTTTGTACTAATAGGTTAGTCTCCGGCAATAGTTGCAAATCATCTTTATTCACAGGGATCTTGTTATGCAGTGCTCTATTGCGCAATGCATTTAAAATACGCCCCTGTTCTTCAGTCATCCATTGCTTGCGTTTCATGGCCTTTGTAATATTTTTAAACTTAATGTACCCGTGTTGATTTGGTGTCAAATTCAATTGCTCAATGGCCATCTCCTCTAATGCAAACACTTTTTCTAAAAAGAATTGGCGGCATATCTGGTAGCTGGCCAGGAGGTCGGTGAGGTAAAAACGGTGACGCTCCTTGTCGGGTACTGGCACCAATACTATTTCCTTCTTAATTTCTGCTACTTTTTTATCAGCCAATTGCATCCTTTCGAAAGCCCTCATTTTCTGTTCCTCATGGGATAGCAACCGCCATTTATCATCCTGACTGAGCTCTTCTCTCTTTTTATGTATAAGGTTGTTTAAGGCTATTTCATAGCCCGGTATCAGTTGGTGTCCGATGATAATCTGCATTAGATTTTCTACCTGATGGGTGAGCAGGCGGTAACGGTTTTGTTTGTAGTGGCGGTAGTAACAGGAAACGTAGCCTTTGGCCAATCCGTCAGTAGTTTGAATCGCCACAGGCAATTTAATCAAGTGGTTTTGAAAATTCAATGAATCGATGGTGCGGTGGTGGTACTCCTCGCTTTCATATTCAAGGGTATATTGATAGGCCAATTGTGCCAGTACCACATCTTGCCTTTTAACGGCATAGAGCCGTTGCCGGTCTGTGCGGGGCAGATCTTGCCAGTTGTCAAAGTGATAAAAAGCTTCTATCCAAAGTTGATTATCATTAGGTTTTAGTATGGATGTATGGCAATTAATGAGCTGGTTGTCACGTTCTCCGGTATCGACCAATCCGGCCTGTATGCCTTTAAGTGCTTTGATTTGTACCCCTACGGATGCATAATAGTGCTGATCCACGTTGTAAATATCTGTTTGCTGTTCTTGTGGCTGTTTTTGGATATTTTGACTGACAAGGGGAGTGCGCTCATCGCGCAGGCCCAACCAGCGCATTTCAGCCTCAGGGCGCCAGTTGTCAGCATGGAAAGGGTGCTGTAACGCTTCTTCCATTTTGTTGAGCATGGCCATGCGGTAATCTTTGGCTTGCAGATAGAGATCGTGTAACGTTTTTTTCTTCTTCATTGGGTGTGGAGAACCGGAATTACCGATCATACCCGAATATTTGATTTGATTGTTAATGGCCTGATAATAATTCACCCCATTGCGGTTACCCAGTTTTTGAAGGGTATGTGTCAGGTTGTCCCTGGCATGCTCACGCAGGCGCGGGGTTTCATTGGTAAGCAATGAGAGTTGCTTAATGATGTCACGGTATCCGTTTATACCACCGGTGATGCCCTTGTAGTCTTTAGCATGTGCCAGGTTATTGGTCTGGCCGAAGGTGATCATTTTGTTCCACGTTTGTGCAATGTAAAGGATTTTGGTATGCTGGAGCGATGGACGGAAGGGATCGGCTTCTATAGTTTTATCCTTCCGGTCAATGTCGCTCTGTTCGGCTTCCCACTTCTGTCGAAGAAAAGCTATACGTCTGGAGATGATAGCCGGAGTAAGGGTGGGTTTGGGTTGATGGCCTCTTCCTCTATCCGTTTTGGCCACAATGTGATCCAGTATGTTTTGGAACAATTCGGTAAAAAACCGTTTTCTGTTTTCTATGTTGGTAGCTTCCTTGCGGATGGGAAAGCGTTTGAAATAGTTTTCAAGGATGGTGCAGAGGGCTTCGCTTCCCAATCGGCCAATCACCCTTTGTGGTGTTTTTTTGGTCGCTTCATTGGTCTTCTTATCAGCAAATGTAAGCTTAAAAACGGCCTGACTGTATTGACCGTTCTTATCACGTTCAAAGTACCAGGGAAAACCATACTCTTCCTGCCGGTCGTTAAGCAATTGAGCATCCTGGTGTGGTATGTCCCATATTATCTTTTGATGTTTAGGTAATTTGGCCATCGGATCATTTTTGATCAGGTCATCTTTCAAATCTTTCAGGGCCTGAGCCGACGCATGACGGGCCCATTTCCATTGAAAGTTTGAGCCTTCATGGAGACGCAGATATTCCCATTCTTCCTGTAGAAAATCCAATGCATATTCCAAAAACTTATTTTTTTCACGCAAGGCATAATCTTGTCCATCAATGGTTATGGCTCGATGTGGCTTGAGGTAACTATCGCTACTCTCTTTTTCTATCTCAGTAACACCGGTGTCAATGGTCGCTCCTGTAATAGCTTGTTTGTTTTGAGCCACCCGGTTACTTAATCGTTCAATGGGACACCGTTTCAGGTATTCGAATAATTCAAACGCTTTTTGCCGGTGTTGGTATTCATCGGCCATGGTTTCCGTATCACGGTGTCCCCGGATGGCAAACCGGGTGTATACCTGGCGGGCATATAAGAAATGCTTTTTCTTCAACCGCAGCTCTTTGGGATAGGCTTTTATAGGGTGATTTTCTCTCCATTGTTTTCTTTGTTTCTCTTTATCGCTCCCTCTTAAATAGTCCGGCGTAGGTTCAACGGGGTGTTTTTCCCGCCACTCTTTCCTATGCTGATGAAGTTGAGTCTGTTGTTCCTTGTCAAGGAAGGGCTCTCCTATGTGCTGCTCATGCCATGCCTGGCGGCCTTTGCGTTCATCTACAGTGTAAGGCGCCTGTTCGAGCGTGTTCAGAAACTCACTCACTTCGTGTTGGCATAAAAAGAGGGAGATAGTAAAAATGTGGCCTGTGAATGTAAGGTGGTGGGTGTAGTCGCCTTTTAGTTTTAAGCGGTCGTTCAATTGGAAATGGGTGGTACCGTATGATTTCTCTTCAAACTTAAACAGTCCATGGCGTCCTGCATAGTTGTTGGGTATTTCCTTTAAAACATTTAGTGTGGCCTGGTTATACAGATGAATCAACAACTCATCTAAGGTAGCGTTATTCTCGTTGGATAATAATAATTTGAGCGGTTCCTGTAAAGGCCGGATTGCTGTCTGAATGTGTTGTGGCAAGTGAGGTAGAGGAGCGTTACTAACCTCGGGTTCTCTGTGCTTGTAATGCGACCAATAGTTACGTATGTCGTTGAGTAGGGCAATCAGGTGTATGAATCGTTCATAGTTGGCTAAGGCCTGTAGCTCGTATTGCTTGTCTTCCTCACGATGTAACCAGAGATTCTCTTTTTGTAAGTAACCGATAACATCCAGGTTCTTTTTCATGAGTTTCCAATAGATGAGCTTCTCCTCATCTGTGGGTGGGTTTTTATCATCCAGGAGCTTATTAATGGGGTCTTTGTACTCATCACAGTGTTTAAATCCCAAAAAACGTTCTATGGAAGAAATCGCAACATTAGCATATATAGCAAAATGTACCTGCAAAATCTGTTCAGGAGTTTTTCTTTTCATAAGATATCGGATTAGGTAGATTAGTTACAAATAAGTTGACAGATGGTATAGATAATGGCTATCACTATGGCAATGGCCAATCCGATAATGGTCAGGCATACGGCGCACCGAAAGAGCCGGTATTTCCGGGCCGAAACACCGGCTGTATTGATGGTCCATTGCACCATGTCGTTGGATACTCTTTCCACGTCCTCTGTCAGGGCGTTTTTAAATTGCTCTTTGGTCATGGCCGACAGCCCTTCGGTATAAAACAGATTGGTTGCACCCCTTGCAACAGGTTTCTTTTTATTCTTGTTTTTAGGGCGGGGATGAAAAGCGAGGAGTGAGCAGAGCAATGAAAGCGCAAAGCAGATGACAATAGGCAGTTGAGTCCAATGAAACAAGGCACCTGTCTCTTTATAGATGGAAACAACTCCAAATATAGCACCACTGTTAATGGCGACCAATCCGGCATGTTTGGCTTCGATAAACTTAAGTGATTCACGAATGGCATTGTACACCTCTTTGAGGTTGTCCTGGGACTTCTCATTAAAACCAAGTGTGTTTTCAGGCATAATTTCAGAAATTGAAGATTTATTATGGAAATAAAGTTATAATAATTCCTGCACTTCCAAGAAAAACTTAAGATTCAAGTATAATAATGATATCTGAGGCATTCAACATTTAAATCTTTTATGAGCATGGAGTTTTTATGATATTATATAATCCTTCTAACATCCCTAGCCACTTTCATATGAAGCACTTTTGCATAATGTTGTTCAGTGATTTTAATTGATGAATGGCCCAGGAGTTTACTTACTGTTTCGATGGGCACATCTTTGTTGAGCAGGAGCGTGCCGTATGTTTTTCGGCCCACATGGGAGGTCAGTCGCTTATTGATGCCCACTTCGAGTGCGATTTTTTTTAAGGCATCGTTGTACTTTTGATTGCTGATTACTGGCAGCTTAAAGTTGTATTTTTTTAGAATATTCCAGACTTTTCCAATCACCGGGATGGTGCATTCTGCGGTGCCCACTTTTTTCCTGGTTAAGTTGATCCAGGTTAATCCTTCCGTATCTTTTATGAGGTGTGTGGGATTAAGTTGTTTCACATCTGCATAGGCCAAGCCGGTATAGGCCTGTACTGTAAATAAATCCGCAGACCGCTGCATGGCCTCACTAAAGGTGTGTTTGGTGATTTTATCAAGCTCGTATTCCTCCAGGTAAATCACGTCGCTCTTTTTACGAACCGGCATTTTGTAATCATGTAATTTGTAAAAGTCGATGTATTGCCGGTTAAAACCATACAAAAGCGCTGATTTAAGAAAGCCAATAACTTTTTTGGTATAACCAGGTGAGTAATTCATTGTATTGATAATATGATGCACTAATTGATCTAAAAAATAGGGGTCACAGTCATGGAGCTGTGCATTCTTTTTGTCAATGTTTACAAGTGCTATCGCTATAAGATTAATGTATCGATTGTGTAATTTGTACGTAATATCTTTCGAGTACATTTTATAATATTCCTCCCGGTAAGTTGCTAGCATGTCACCCAATAGATATATTTTGTTTCGACGCGAGGCAAAAAAAAGGGCCTTTACAGCTTGTGCCGATGGCTTCTTATCATTAAGGCTTTCGTGGATCATATTGAAAAGTTGTGGGATTGTTTGAATAATTGAATCTTTGTAGTCAGGAATGATTGCAATTATGGATTCAAAAAACGACCACTACAATATTTTGCTTCGCGCCTTGTTACCAGGCGATTTATTTGATTATTTTGAGATTGTTCAGGTGATTGTCAATGAAAAGACTCTGGACGTTCACCTGGATGAACTAGATGTCAAACCAGAAGAGTACCGACACGAAAAACTCAGCTCCAAAGGCTTTCATAAAATAGCTGTCATTCAGGATTTCCCGATCCGTGAGCGGGCTTGCTATCTGCACGTCAGGCGTCGGCGTTGGCAGGTTGATAGCACTGGAAAGATAGTTAGCAGAAATTGGGATGCCGTTGCTAAAGGAACACGATTCACACAAGGATTCGCGTCTTTTTTAAAAGAATTATTTGGACAAGTACCCGGTAAGTAGCCGAAGTCTTGAGAATCATTACCATATCGACGGGGACCAATTGGGGACAATACTAAAGTTAAACTCCACCAAGTTGTAAAGGCAATCCTATATCGACTTAAAACAGGCTGTCACTGGCGTGAGATACCGATTAAACAATTCTTTAGCGTAAAGTGCAGTTGGAATAGCATTTATGCCCACTACCGTAAATGGAGTAAAGATGGTAGCTGGGATAAGCTATGGCAAGTATTATTCAATAAATATAAATCATCACTGGATATGTCATCTGTTCAGTTAGATGGAATACATACTCCTGCCAAACGTGGCGGTGAAGCCGTTGCTTCCCAGTGAAGAAAAAAATGCAAGACAAGTAATATGCTCATTCTCTCCGACAGTAAGGGTATACCAATTGCCTGTAGTGACCCAATATCTGGGAACCATAATGATGCTTTTAATCTCGCACAACATTTTGATGGCATGGTTACATCATTAAAACAATCAAATATACATGTTAATGGACTTTTTCTAGATGCAGATGCAGGCCTTGATACGCTACAATTTAGAAATTGTCTTTTCAAACATGATATTTTTGACAATATTGATAACAATACACGTAATGGTAAGAATGACGTTTCATTCCTGGATGAAGATCTTTATAAAGAACGTTTTTGTCATGGAAAGAACCACTGCTTGGCCCGATGCTTTCAAGGGCTTACTTGTGCGTTTTGAAACAAAAAAATCGCACTGGAAAGCTCTAAGCATCATTGTTTTTTGCATTATTCTTCTGAGACAACTTTAAACAACTTCAATATCTGCCAATTGGAGTAAGAATATGTTCTTCATATGAGATCTGTTTTAATGTTAATAAGTTAGCATCATCCATCACCTTTTTCAAGCTGAATGGATTTTAAAAGATTTTGTTGACTTATGAGCTACATGTCTGTAACTTAATGAAGAGTTCAATTAAAAATGTAAAGGTATGAAAAAGGTACTGACAATTTTTGTAGCGGTGCTGTTAGTGACAGCATGCAGCTCTGATGACGAAGGCAATGGAGGTATTAATTTAACCGTTAAAGGGGTAAATCAAACATTGAAATTAAGTGAGGCAACCAATGTAGTCGATGTAAAAATAACCGATTTCAGACTATCATTCAGGGATGTGGAATTTAAGCTGGATGAGAGTGATCTGACAGGAACTGAATTTGAATTTCGTGGTCCCTATGATGTGGATTTAATGAGTGAGACAGAGGCCTTAAGTCAATCCATTGGGTCGGTGAAATTGCCGGATGGTACTTATAAAGTGCTTCGCTTCAAATTACACAAATCAACCGACAGGGAAGCAAGTGATGTACTGTACGACCGATCCATGTATATGCAAGGCACCATAGACGGAACGCCATTCGAGTTTTGGCATGATACCAGCGAAAACTTCGACATCGAAAATCCTGGAGGTATTGTTATCAGTAGAAGTGTGGTCAATGTAACTGTGCAGTATACTATGGATCAGTTCCTGAATGCCATGCATACGATTGATTTATCACAAGCCAGGGATGAAGACGAGGACGGTTTAATAAAAATCAATCCCGACGATGACGATGGAAATGGGAACATTGCCGATAACATGAAAGATAATATTAAGATGGCCGCGGACTTAATTAAACTTTAGCATTGCTGTTAATGGCATAGTGGAGACTTCTTTGGGATACTTGTAAGTAATCAATATTCTTTAACAACGTCATTCTCTTTTTTGAATTCGGTAAAAAGTCAAGTGGTACGATGTTGTTTAGAGAATTCCTGTAATAACATTTAGAACAAATTATTATGAAAAATATCTTATTGCTCTTGAGTTTAGCTTTCTTCTTTTTCGCCTGCTCTAGTTCCTCTGACGATGAGGTAAAACCCGATGCTACCTCCGAAGAATACAAGGCAGCAGAAGCTTATTTCAATTCGACATTAAAGCCAGTGATTACGGCTAACTGCACTTCCTGCCACGAAGGCTATCATAGTATGGATAATAGTAGTAGCTATGGTATATTAAAAAATGCAATTAATAATGCATCTGGCATGTTTAACCAAGTTAATACAGGTACCATGCCAAAAGGGGGGGCCAAATTACCACAGGAATCCATTGATAAGTTCAGTTCATTCAAGGAATTGGTAAACAAGATACCATAAAAGCACGGTACTAAAAGGGCTTCTTTTATACTCCTGGTTCATACCTGAAACTTTTGGTTTGGGGTAGAAGACAAATCTATTAAAGTTACAATGCAAGTAAAAAGGCAAAAATAGCTTCCTAGCTAATTGCTAACTTATATTTTTCAAGATATGTACAAGTCTCGAATCACATTATTTTGATTTTATAATCTTTGCACTCGCATTATAAGAATCTACAGATCTGTCTATAACGAATAACACTAATAAAGAAAACATCATGCCTAAAACTTTATTATCAGGAATCATTTTGACTTTAAACCTGATATTTTTTAGTGTCAAAGCCCAAGATAGATACCAGGGATTTAATGGTTTTATATCATTTTTTTCATCAGCCCCGTTGGAAGACATTTATGCTGAAAACCAAAAAGTAAAAAGCTTGATTGATCTTGCAACCAAAGAGGTGGCGTTCGTGGTAACCATATCCGGATTTGAGTTTAAAAAAGCCCTGATGCAGGACCACTTCAATGAGAAATACATGGAGTCGCATAAGTATCCAAAGGCCACATTTTCCGGTAAATTAACCTCTGCGGCCGACCTTCAATCCCAAGGAGCGCACGAGGTAATCGTTAAAGGTGACATCGACATACATGGCGTAACGAAACCAATTGAAGTTCCCGGTACCCTTTATAATAGGGGCGATCACTTAACAGCTGAATCAGAATTCTATCTGAAGCCTGCTGATTTTGATATCAAAATCCCCAAACTACTGATTAAAAATATTGCCGAAAAAGTATTGGTCAAGGTGAAGTTGGAATACCAACCCAAAAAGCAATAAGACAAAGAAAGTCGGAGTATTAAGCAATCAGGATGATCAATTAGTCTTTAACAACTTTCCCGGTCAGGTTTTCACCATCTTCATTACACAGATGATAAATGTAGATAGATGAAGGTAAGTGGCTCATATCCAGACGAAGTATTTCTGAATGCGCAATTGACCTTGTGAATAGTTTAGTACCGGAAAGATTAAACAGTGTAAGCGTTTCAAATTGGTCATGTAGGCCATCATTAAACTCAAAGGTTAAGAAATCAGTCACCGGTGAGGGCCAAACAACTAGTCCGGATTTACCCCTTTCAATCCTGTCAATTGAAGTTGCAGTATTAACGGTAATGGTTCCTTGCATACTGGCCGGATGCAGGTCACATTGGTAATTGTATTGCCCTACTACATCAAAGGTAAAACGATACTCCCAGGGAGCTGCTTGCACACTATTGCCAAATGATACTGGGTTACTGGGGAAAGAGGTAATCATTCCATTTACATTATGCGTTCCTCCTGTATTCGTCCATACCACCTGGTCACCTTGTTCAATGATTAGGTTGGCAGAAGTAAAGACGAAATTACTCACATTAACCTCCCAGGTTGATTGGGCGTGTGCTGGTAGAGTACTCACCAACAATAGGAACACCAATACACAACAAATAGTAAAACGTTTTCTCATGGCTTTTTATTTTAAGATGAATAAAATGCTCTTCCTTGTCCCCAACAGTAACGTTCAATGATTGAGATGTTGGGTAATATACACCTCAAACGTATCTTTGTCAAAGCTAAAGTGATGTCATTCAGATTTCTTCATCGTTATAATTGAAATTTTTATACTTATAAGAGAGTTAATGGCCTTAGATTAAAAGGATTTAGTCAACTTTTATTCAGTATTATAATTTCTGATTGAGGGCCTGCTAAAAAATTAATTCAATCACTAATGTTGGTGATGCTTATCAGTAGTCTCCTACAGTATCTTTTTTCGATATATTCATCGACAGCTGTTTCATTACTTCTATCGATTAGGATTATCTGGTTTGGCACCAGTCTTCGATTATTAGAGTATTTTATAGCAAGTCAGCAGTTTATTGTAACGCATATGGGTTATTAAATTTTTTTAAGTAAAATGTAATATTTAAGCCTCAGGACGAATATTCTGGTTGACTTTAAAAAGGTTATTTGGATCATATTGTTTTTTTATTCTTGCTAAGCGCTCATAGTTGTTATTGTAACAGGCTTTTACGAGATCTTGTCCTTCATCCATTATAAAATTAATATAGGCACCCTTCAATTAAGCGGTTGGCATGATGGTGATTGAATTTGCCATCGGACTTGACGCGTTCCTTGCTTTGATCCCGTAGATTAACGGGACAGTGCAATTTGGTAGATACTTCTACTTTTTTACGGTTAACAGTTATGCGCAGGTAGATGCCAGCGCTATCTGTTTTCTTGCTTTTGTGGCGTACAATAAATTGCAGGCCGAAGGTGGATGTGTTGTTCATGTTTTTGATTTTGGTTTGTTTTTAATCTGTTTGGTGTCAAAAAACCTCCGTTGAGGTCATTGAAACGTGTCAAACAGTACCAAAATCAATCATCTGTCAGGATGGCTGTAAGCCTTGTTAACACTAAGATAACGAATTTCTGTTGACCTCTAAATTTAAAAATGGATGAGGTCACTGAATAGGTCACAAAAAACTTGCATTTATATGAATTAATTTGATTTAATCAGGAATGTGCTATAACACAAAAAACCTGTAAATCATACGATTTACAGGTTTTTGATACGTTTTGAATCTTAAAGTGTGATCCCGAAGGGACTCGTATCTAAATTGTAAATCATCTAAGGTATAGTAGTTTATGATTTCAAAAAATCAGGTGTTCACCGTATTGTACACCACTTTTTTGATCATGAATAGTGCGATTTGATGTCCATTGACAAGTACAAAGATACGACATGGTGCCTATCGATGTCCACCAAATGAGTGTAAAATGCAGCATATTTTATGGAGAACTATCGGTATGAGAGGATTTATTCTCCTTTTTTGCATGAATTATGCACTGAGTTAGTTGGGTTTGATATGGAAAGCGGGATTCAAACAATAGTGAAGTGCATCAAAACTGTTCATATTTAATGGATTGATGGTATAAAGGTTCGACCGGTGAGAAAAATTGATTATTGGCATTAATCCGTGAGGTATTGATGGATCAGTTCGGAAGCAATGCCGGTGTATGTAGCAAACTCTTCCGTGGTAATGAACTGATGCTCTTCCTTACCCAACTGTTCACGGATCTTTTTCAATAAACGTCGGCCTGATTTCTCACTCTTCCCGGTGATGCGCTGCACATCTTTGGGATAGATGCAAACTCGGTTCAATTTGACGGTCATGATACTGTATCTATACTCTTGCCCTACTTGAAGGGCACTGCTAAGGTACTAAATCGGTACTGCATTTAAGACCTAAAAAGCCAAAAGAAGCCCTTCATGGACACAATGGCCCACCGGATTTGCATTGTATGTGTCAGGCGTCTAATTTTCTGTTGTTAACTAAAATTAGTGCGTTATGGCAAGGCAAAAAGGTATTATTAAGCTGGAAGGACGGATTGGTGATTTGTCTTTCTACAAGAATGGTGGTGAATACATGGCCCGCTCAAAGGGTGGTGTGGATAGTGATCGGATTAAGAAGGATCCGGCCTTTGTACGGACCCGTGAGAACGGCGCGGAGTTTGGCAGTGCCGGGAAGGCGGGCAAGGTGTTGCGCAATGCGCTGAAGGTGCCCATTTCCAAATCGGCGGATAAACAGGTGGCCGGTCGTTTGGGGGCTGAGCTGCTGAAGGTGATCCAGGCGGATACCAGCAACTTGCGTGGTCAGCGGACGGTGACAGCTGGAGATCTGAGCCTCTTGCAGGGCTTTGAATTCAATAAGGCGGTTGGCCTGGAGTCGGTGGTGACGATGCCCTATACGGTGGTATTTACCCGGAGCAGTGGGGATGCGGTGGTAAACATTCCGGCTTTTGTGCCCAAAAATGAGATTGCCCAGGTGGAGGGTGCCACTCATTTTCGCTTGATGGCCGGTTTGGCAGCTGTTGATTTTGCGAATCAGAGTTACGAGGTGGATGTGACAGAGAGTGCCGATTTGGTTTATGATGCCAATACGCAGCCATCTGCTCCTATTTTGCTGACTATTTCAGCGGACAGTCCGCACCCGGTCTTCATGGTGTTTGGGGTGGAGTACTACCAGTCTGTGAACGGGCAAATGTACCCCTTGAATAATAAGGCGTCTAACCCCTTGGCGTTGGTGTTGGTGGATGTGGTCTAATGGGATCTTCGATTTAAGTATCAAGACTCAAGTGCCAAGACTCAAGTATCAAGATTCAAGACCCAAGTATCAAGATGTTTTCGATACCTGGTCAGTAATGGTAGATTCTTTAATATTCAGGAGTGATGACGGAACAACATGTGAGTAGCGGGGGTAAAGCGGGTTTTTTGGGTGGCAGTGTGGTGAGTGTGTTTATGAGTATCTCGTTTACGGATGTGGTGGAAACCATCTTTTATGCGGTGTTGGGGACGGTTGTCAGTTTTCTGGTGTCACTGTTATTGAAGCAGTTATTTCGAAAGTATCTTACCCGCAGGAAGGGTTAGGTGTTTGGCTGTGGTTTGTGATGGGAAGCCTCTGGATTCGTCTGGGGGCTTTTTCGTTGGTCAGTAGTTTTTAGGCAGTAGTCAGAAGGGAGAAGGAACAAGTCCGGAGTAGAAAGTCCGATGGCCGGACTTAATTAACTGCGAGTGCATATTAATTGTCATTTAAAATTTTCGGTATGAGATTAATTGAAAGAATCGGTGAATTTTTAAGCGGATCCGGCACGAATATTCTGGATTCGTTGTCGGAGGTGGTGGATCGGTTTATTACCAATCCGGATGAGAAAAGGGCATTTGTGTTGGAGCTGAAGCGGATTGAAGAGCAGCAGCGTCAGAATCAGCGCCAGTTTCTGACGGAGATGGAGCAACTCACCCAGAAACGAGAGGGTGAGATTGAACAGACCATCCGGGCAGAGCTAAAGGCACAGGAGCATATCCTCGTAGCTGAACTGCAGCAAGGAGATCGCTACACCAAGCGGGCCCGGCCTACAGTGATTTATGTGGGCTTGCTTTTCATCCTGTTGGAGCTGTTTGGTATTCGTCACATTGTATTGGATCAGCTGGAACTGGGGGAGAATGCGTTGAATATCATCCAGGGATCGGATGCTATTTTTAAAACCTTTTTAGCGGCCTGGGCTGGTGTGGTTGGTGTTTATGCCGTTGGGCGTTCCATGGAGAAACGTGGTACCCGGCAGTTGTGGAATCAGACTTTTCCGTCAAGTTCTACTTCTATTCAACAAAGCTCGATTGCAAACAATCCGGAAAGTAATCATCCATCTTTAAATTCGATCCAATGGTAAAGGTGGTGATCCATTGTTCAGACTCGTCATTTGGGAATGCGGCTTTGATTTCCAAGTGGCACTCCTTACCGGCACAGGTTGTGATTCAAAATGGTAAGCGGTATCAAGGCCGGGGCTGGTCGGGCATTGGCTATCATTATGTGATTCTCAATGGTTGGATTGCTGCGAATCTGTATCATGCTGATTTTAATGGATCCATTGAGACCGGTCGGCCATTGGATGATGACCCGGTGGTGTCGGGAACTGAGATGGGGGCTCATGTCAGAGGTTTTAACAATCAGTCGATAGGTATTTGTTTAATTGGTAAATCCGGTCGGTTTACTCATGAGCAGTTGAATGCTTCGTTGAGGTTAATTCATCGGTTGGAGAAACAGTATCCTGAAATAGAAGTGTTTCAACACAGTGATCTGGATAAACAAAAGCCTTATTGTGCGGGATTGGATATGAATCTATGGAAAAGGAATTACCAATTGTTTTGCCAATCTTTTAATTGGCATTGAACAATCTTTATGAATTGAAAACTTGACTTATCATATAAGTGCTCAAGCCGCACGGGCTTCTACTTTTCCACGAGCTGAAAAGTAGACAAAAAGCCCCCGCTCAATTGCAATGGCCGCTAAACGATTTCATTACGGTGGAAAGAAAAGAACTCACTCCGTTCAAACAACTTTTCTTTCTCTTCACCTTCATTTCATCGTTCTTAACGCTATTGCAATAAGGCGGTTCGGAACATGGTTGGCAGGTTACACTTTTGAACTTTTAATACATCCAACACTAATTAATATTTTTCTATTCGTCTCAGTCGTCAATTATTCGTAGTCCGGGGATGCGCATTATTTTACTCATTTTAAAGGTAGTTGGGTAAAATGGTGCGTTTTTTTTGGCATGTCATCTCTTCAGTTTTATATGGATTGGTTTTTTTAACGGCGTAAACATCCACCTCATCGGGAACGGTAAACGAAGTCAAGGCTTTCGGTCGGTTTATTTTGATTCGAAGAATCGATACCTTATCAAAAAAAATCGGCTGAAACCCGGAGGGCGCGGCCTTTACTCGTTACCGGGCCGGTGTAGATTTTGGAGGCCGGTTATAAATAATAAGTGTTCAGTGCATGGGAGATCGTGGCTGGTCATGGCTGGTTGGCTGGTTGTTGGGTGCCTGGAAATAGGTTGAAATACAATGGCGTTATGTGATGATTATGTGTATTTGCATATAATCAAAGTTGTTGTCGATTTATATGCTTTTACATGTATTGAGGAGTTGGCATGGAAGGAATGATATTGGTTGTTTGAATTACAAGGGTGCGGCGGACTGTTTGATGTAATGATTAATGGGTAATGATAAGTGTTTAATTTGTGCAGGTTGCCCGGCGGCACGCTTGTTTTTTTGTAGAGATGTTTTTGGTAAAATACCCCTCAGTCTGATAAATCAGCCAGCTCCCCTTAAAAAAAAGGGAGCAAAAGGCTTAAATGGACTTTACCGGAATGGTAAATGGGCCAAAGTAGACAGGCATTGAAATGGAGGGAAAGTTTCATTTGTGCCTGGCATGGGTAATTATGAATGGTCAATGTTTAAGGATTAATGTGTGGACTGATCAATTTAAATAGACGAAAGGGACTGGCTGCAAGAGCGTGTAGCGGAGCGAAACGGTTTGCGGACAGGGCCTGGAGAGGCGCGAGCCGACTGCGAGTGGAGCAAGGGTGACAGACCGGGAAGGGTGAGGTACGAACCGTGGGGGCTGGCATATGTAGTGGCATGTGGCTGGCGGGATTTTTGCTTTTTCTGCAAAAAGCCTGACAGGCACAGGCCAACTACACGAGGCTACCGCTGAAAAAAGCCAGAGCGCAGCGGAGGCAAATTAAACAATATCAGCCGAAGCCCGCAGCGACCAGCAGGCGAGCCAAATATGGGTAGCCGGAGGATTTTTAGTGGTTGCCGGAGGAACGGAGGCAATGGCTAAAAATACTGTGGAGGCTGCCATGACGAAGAGGAGGGAGCGCAAGAGGTGTGCCAGGCTGCCCGGCAATGAAGATTAGAGATTTTTAGAGTTTAGACTATGAGATTTAAGAGGGTGCGGTAGATTTGAGATGTTATCACTTTTCGAATTTTCCGGGGAACTGCAGCTATACCATGATGATAGGGGTGCTGTTAATGAGGTAAAAGGGCACCTTTGGCTTTGCAGCGTTTATTTTACTTTAAGAACAGACCTGAAATAAAGGCTGCCAAGGCCTGGCACAGCTGTTGCCGACTGACGTGTGAGGAATACCGCGTTTCCCCAAAAGCAAAAGTTAAAATAGTTGCATATTGAGAATATTCTCAATAAATTTGTATCGAGAATATTCTCATTTATAATTTTAAAGAGCTCTATGCCAAGGAAAAGAAGTTTAAGAAAAGTGGTAGCACCACCGGCATTTGAAGGCTACAAACCCTATGGAACACATCAGCAATCGGGGGAACCAGTTGAATTACTATATGAAGAGTACGAGGCAATAAAGTTGGCAGATTATGATTTAATGAACCATGCTGAAGCATCAAAGCTGATGGGTGTTTCCCGCCCCACCTTCGCGAGGATCTATGAAAGTGCGCGAAGAAAAATAGCCAAGGCGCTTGTGGAAACAAGGGCAATTAAATCAGTCTATGGAAATGCTGAATTAAGTGGAAACTGGTTTTTATGCGGTGCTTGTCATGCTCGATTCACAATACCTTCTAAAGCACCAGAAGATCAATGCCCTATTTGTAAATCCAAAGAAGTTAACGCCATAAAATAGTATCATGAAAACAGTAATAACATCAACAGGTAGCAAATTTGAGTCTCTTTTTGACAAACGCTTCGGTAGAGCAGCCTATTTCTGTGTATATAACGAAGATAATGGGCAGGCAACATTTATTGAAAACCAAACAGCTCAAGTGAACGGAGGAGCAGGAACGAAAGCTGCTGAGAAAATGGTAGAGCTTGGGGTCGAAAAAGTAATTTCCGGCGACTTTGGGCCTAAAGCAAAAGATTTGCTTGATAAGTTTAACATCCAAATGGTGATTATCCAAAGTGATCATGAAACCATCCAGGATATTATTAACAAACTGAAATCTTAAAACATATCTCATGGCACAATTAGACAAAGCAGGGCCTGAAGGACATGGAGCAGGAACAGGCAGAGGATTGGGTTTTTGTAAGAGGCATGGACAAAATGATCAGTCCGGTCAAATGGGTAAAGGTCTGGGCTTACGCAGAAGAAGCGGAGGCGGCAATGGAAAGGGAAATCGAAAGAAAAGTCACCTGCTGTAATAAAGCACCATACCACAAAAAAGCTCATCTGTAAAGAGGCTCATAAATGTAGCAGGTAAAATACCATTTAAAGAAAATAATATGACAAAAAAATTTGTAGTACCAACCAGCTATGGTGTATTGGATAACCATTTTGGTCATTGCAGCCATTTTACTATTGTGGAAGTGAAAAACAATGTCATTATGGAAGAACAGGTGCTTGATTCACCTCCCCATGAACCCGGTAAATTGCCTCATTTTTTAATTCAAAAGGGCGTTACTGATGTGATTGCAGGAGGCATAGGCCAGGGTGCGATCCAAATATTTAACCAACATCAGGTTAATGTTTTTGCTGGAGCTCCTCAGCTAAAAGCCAAAGCATTGGTTGATGGTTATTTAAGCAAAACCATAAAGTTTAAAGCTAATTGTTGCGATCATTAAAATGAGACAGGAGTGTTATTTTTGTGCCATTCGAACGGTTGAAAAGCTTATAAAGAAGTTTAATCCACTCCCAAATGTTGCGGATGACTTTGTGAGTTCTATTCAGCACCTGATAAACAAGGAAAGTGAATTACCCATGCCATACCTGGCCACACGCATTCATCGAATAGCCAGGGAAAAACTGAATCATTCCAATTTATATGAGCAGGAAAAACACCAGGCTAACCAGCTCCTTTTGGATCAATTCAGCTTTTGGAAACTCATGGTTGAACAACAGGCCGATCCGCTACACATGGCTGCAAAATTAGCAGTGGTTGGAAACATCATTGATTATGGAGCTCATAGTGTACAAGACGACCTGTTATCACAGATTCATAGTTTATGTCGTAAAGATTTTACGATTGATCAAACAACCGAACTACTCACAAAAATTAAGCAGGCAAAAAGAATTCTTTACCTGGGCGATAATGCCGGAGAAATTGTTTTTGACAAACTGTTTATCCAAACCTTGAATCACCCCGGCATCACCTATGTGGTGCGAGAAAAGCCGGTGATCAATGATGTGACATTAGATGATGCTCAGCAGGTGGGTATGGATGGAATTTGTACGGTGATCACCAATGGATACGATGCACCTTCAACCTTATTGGAATATTGCTCTGAATCGTTCAAAGAAGCCTACGATGAAGCTGATTTGATCATTTCGAAGGGGCAAGGAAATTTTGAAGGATTACTTGAGCGAAAACAACCCAACCTCTACTTCATGCTGATTGCCAAATGTCAACCGATGAGTGAAAAGTTAGGTGTTTCTAATGGCGATATGGTGGTAACCAATTTAATTCAAAAAGAATATGGCTTTTAAAGTGGCGATAGCCAGTGGTAAAGGAGGAACAGGCAAGACCACAGTGGCGATCAACTTATTTAACCAGGTTCATCAACAGCTTTGTAAAGCGGTGCAATTGATTGACTGTGACGTGGAGGAGCCCAATGATGTACTTTTCTTCCCGGCCAATAAAATGCAAGTTATTAAAGAAGTTGCACAACCAATACCAGTTATTGATACGGATCAGTGTCAATTTTGTCGGAAATGCGCAGACTACTGCGAGTTTAATGCCATTGTGGTACTGCCACCGGCCGGGTTTGCTGAAGTCAATCCCAGCTTGTGTCACTCCTGCGGAGCCTGTCAATATGCCTGCGAATTCAATGCCATAGGAGAGCGACCGGAACCCATTGGAAAGGTCACGATTTTCGACGTGGGGATTGGTAATGGCATAGTCGAAGGACGCCTGAAAATAGGTTCGGCCATGCAAACCATGATGATCCGGGAATTAAAGAAAGAAGTTTCACCGACAAATGAAATAGGCATTTATGATGCGCCACCGGGCACCAGTTGTCCGGTTGTTGAAACCGTCGCAGATGCTGATTATGTAATTCTGGTAACAGAGCCTACTCCATTCGGGTTACATGATCTATCACTGACCGTTGAGTTACTACGTGAGCTGCAAAAACCATTTGGAGTCATTGTCAATAAAGCCGGTTTGGGTAATGAGTCTGTTTATAAATACCTGGATCAGGAAAATATTGAGTTGATTGGTGAAATTCCATTTAGTCAGGCCTATGCAACCCGCTATGCCAAAGGCGACATACTTGATGATTTGCCGGATAAAATGAAGACTAATTATCAGGCTATCATTCAAAAACTGGAAAAGAGGATGACGATATATGAAAGAGATAACTATTTTAAGTGGTAAAGGAGGAACGGGAAAAACCAGTATTACAGCTGCATTGGCCTCTGTTGCACAAAATGCCGTTTTTTGTGACAGTGACGTGGATGCTGCTGACCTGCATCTGATTCTTCAACCTGAAATAAAAGAGCAACATACCTTCTACAGTGCTTGGGTGGCTACCATTGATAAGAATCAGTGTACTGGATGCGGATTATGTATGGATTACTGTCGTTTTCATGCCATTCACTACAACCAAGAAAAAGAGTTGGAAATACATCCGTTTCAGTGTGAAGGGTGCCGGTTGTGTGAGCGACTGTGCCCGGAGAAAGCCATCCGTTCGGAACGGAGTAGTGATAATTATTGGTATGTATCCGATACCCGGCTGGGACTATTGGTTCATGCAAAAATGGGACCCGGCGAGGAAAACTCTGGCAAGCTGGTTACTCAAGTACGGAAAACCAGTCAAGAGCAAGCAACCGAAAGTGGTGCACACTACATCATTAATGATGGTCCGCCCGGGATTGGTTGTGCTGCTATTTCAGCAATAACCGGAACAGATAAGGTATTATTAGTGATTGAACCCACCAAGTCAGGGTGGCATGATGCTGAACGCCTGATTGAACTGATCAATATATTCGATATACCTGCCTTTGCTCTGATTAATAAGTACGATATAAATGTTGAAGTCGCCCAAAAGATAGAGAACCGTTTAAGGCAAAAGCAAATTCCCTTACTGGGCAAACTTCCTTTCGATAAAAAAATGGTGAAAGCCATGATTAAGAGTCAGACCATTGTGGAATATGATCCGGGTTGTGAAATTTCGACGACCATAGAGCATGCCTGGCAAAAGTTAAAATGATAAGAGAGATAAAAACAGAATAACCAATGAAGAAACAATTTCCCCATATCAAGAATATACTACTGGTAGCCTCTGGTAAAGGTGGTGTTGGAAAAACCACTGTAGCCGCCAACCTGGCAGTAGCCCTGTCGCGCAACGGGTATAAAACCGGCCTACTCGATGCTGATTTATTCGGCCCATCCATCCCCCTGGCGATGGGCTTGGAAGGTCAGCGAATTAAAGCCGGTCATATAGGGGAAAAGGAAGTTTTTGAACCCCTTGAACGTTTTGGCATCAAAGTGATGTCTTTAGGATTTTTGATGAACAAGGAAGATGCCGTTATCTGGCGGGGGCCAATGGCCTCGGGAGCACTGACGCAACTGATTGAAAATACCCGTTGGGGGGCTTTGGATTTTTTGGTTATTGACATGCCGCCTGGTACCTCGGATATTGCCATAACAGTAACACAAAAATTTCCTCAGTCAAAGGCTATTATTGTGATTACACCTCAGCAAGTAGCTGTGGCCGATGGCCGCAAAGCCGCCCACATGTTTACCTCTAACCATGTAAATATCCCAATTCTGGGCATTGTGGAAAACATGGCGTACTTCGTACCTGAGAATCACCCGGAAGAAAAATACAGGTTGTTTGGTAAAGGTGGTGGGCAACAATTAGCCTCAGAGATGAAAGTACCTCTGTTATCACAGATACCAATGGTAAGTGGCGTTTGTGAGCTGGGTGACACCGGACAAACAGTATTTGCATCCACTAATAAGATCATCGTTGAAGCTTTTCAGGACTTGTCGGAGCAAATCAATAAAAAATGTACCGAGCCGGCCTGGCCATTAAAGCCTGTCTTTTAATTTATTAATCAAAGCTTAAAAAGATGGATATCCATTATCAAGCAATCGGGACAATTCATACGCGCCATCAAAGCGCCGAGGGTACTCCCATTCAACCTGGCGGTGCTCAAAACAGTGAAGGTATCGTTGAGTTATTTCCCGAATATACAGAAGGGTTAAAAGATCTGGATGGCTTTTCCCATGTCATTCTTTTATATCATTTCCATTTGATATCACAACCGGCATTGACCGTTCAGCCCTTTATGGACAGTATTTCCCATGGTGTTTTTTCAACGCGAAGTCCGGCGCGGCCAAATCCCATTGGATTATCTGTTGTGCGATTAAAAAAACTGGTTGATAATCGCTTGCACATTGAAGATGTGGATATTCTTGATGGAACGCCATTAGTGGATATCAAACCATATGTACCCCACTTTGATTCAAAAACTACTACCAAAATCGGATGGCTGGAAAACAATGTTCATAAACATAAAACCGCGAGGGATGATGGTCGATTTATTAAATAATTAAAAAATGTTTACAGATAAAATAGAATTACGTCCACGCTATGGTGAGGTGGATCAAATGGGTTATGTATACCATGCCAATTATGTCGCCTACTGTCATCAGGCCCGAACCGAATTACTCCGGAAAATGGGTATTTGCGATAGCATTTTGGAAGAAAACAACATCATGCTTCCGGTGATTGAGATGAACCTCAGGTACCTGAAACCTGCCCATTACGATGAAACGTTAACCATCACCACCATTATTAAAGAGGTGCCCTCTGTTCGTTTTTATTTTGAATTTGAGATTGCCAATGACAAGGATGAGAAGATCTGCAAGGCAACATCCACAGTGGTTTTTGTAGAGCGTCAGACACGAAAGCCTATTCGCATGCCGGCACTGGTTGAAAAGGCTTTCTTGCAGAAACTGTCAAAAGGGAACCTGATTGTCAATTAATAAATCCTATAAAGAAAGAAAAGATGAGCAAACGAATACTCGTTATCGGAGGATCAGCCGCAGGACCTAAGGCTGCTGCCAGGGCCAGGCGTATGGATGAATTTGCAGAGATTACCATGTTTCAGAAAGGGCCGGATTTATCCATGGCTTCATGTGGTTATCCCTATTTTGTAGGTGGCTTTTTTGATGACCGCAACAAGTTGCTGTGCACTCCAACCGGAGTAGTGCGGGATCCGAAGTTTTACTGGAACGCAAAGGGAATAAAGGCCAGGGTAAATACGGAGATCACCAGGATTAACCGCATCAATAAAACAGTTGAATTTACCGATGTGTCAACCGGTGTGAGCGGAGTTCAGGCATATGACAAGTTGGTAATTGCCACCGGCGCATCTCCTAATATGCCTCCAATACCGGGCATTGGCCTGGAGGGGATTACCCCACTTCAATCGATGCAGGATGCAGACTACTTGAGAAAAATACGTGACGAAGGAAACATTAAGAAAGCTGTTGTCATTGGTGGTGGATTAATCGGTCTTGAAACATTGGAAGCCTTGCACCTGGCAGGTATTGAACTTACACTTATTGAATTGTTACCTCAATTATTGACCTTCCTGGATTGGAAAATCGCCAAGATTGTTGAAAAGTACCTCAAGACAAAAGCTAATGTTATTACAGAAAACGGGGTGGCCGAATTTATTGGGGAAAATGGCAAACTGACAGCTGTTAAGCTACAAAATGGGACAGAGATCCCTTGTGAGCTGGCTGTTGTAGCCATTGGTGTGCGACCCAATGTGAAGCTGGCTCAGGAAGCCGGATTGGAAATTGGTGCCCTGGGAGGTGTCAAAGTGGATGAATTCATGCAAACCAGTGATCCGGATATTTATGCGGCAGGCGATTGCTGCGAGATAAAAAACATCATTACCGGTAAAAATGTACTGGCGCCTTATGGTGACCTGGCTAACCTGGAGGGAAGGGTAATTGGCGAAAATATCATCAAAGGCAATACAGTTACCTTTCCAGGAACTATTCAAACAGGTATTTGTAAACTGTTTGATTACGGAGTTGGCATCACAGGTCTTTCTGAAACAAAAGCGAAAGGTGAGCACATTGATTATATCAAAGTGGTTAATGCCAGTCCGGATAAACCGGGTTTCATGGATGGTAAATTACTTATTACAAAACTGTTATCAGATAGACATACAGGCCGAATCCTCGGAGCTCAATGTATTGGCCCCGGTGATGTCAGCAAGCAACTGGCCATATGGGCCACTGCCATTAAAGGAAGTTTGACGATTGAAGATATGATAAACCATGATCTACCCTATGCTCCCCCCTTTTCACTAGCCATTGATCACAGTATTGCAAGTGCTCAGATACTCCAGAATAAAAGGGATGGTATCTTTGACGGCATATCAGCATTGGACTTAAAAGAAAAACTGGAACAAGGTGAAACGCCGTTTATCCTGGATACACGCGGACCGGATGAGTTTGAACAAACGCGTTTAGGGATTGGCGAGCATTTAATTCCATTGGGAGTGTTGCGCACGCGACTAAATGAGTTACCTGAAGATAAAAATCAAGAGATTATTACCTTTTGCAAGATTTCCTTGCGGGGCTATGAAGCAGCTGTTTTACTCAAAGCCCATGGGTATACAAATGTAAAAGTATTGGAGGGTGGCATTGCTGCCTGGCCTTTTGCTTTGGAAAAATAAAAATTCATTAAGGGTGAGTTAGTTATTTATTCGTATAAGGATGCTTTCATGTTAGAAGTATCCTTTTACTTTTTATAAGGTCAATAAACAATTGTGGACCGGGCATTGGTATTAAAAAGCAACGTTAAATTTTCATACTAAAAATTATTTCTATGCTGTTTCATTCATTTTTGTAGGATATGGGAAGTGTTTTTGTACAAATAATTACGAACTTTTTGCTTGCTTTTTAAAGTTAGTTTCAAGGATGCGAAAAAAATGAAATAAATGCATGAATGCACTACTCAAAACTTATAAATTATGAAGTCACAAGGTTTTATTCAGGTTTATACAGGAAACGGTAAAGGGAAAACAACTGCCGCCCTTGGACTTGCCCTTAGGGCTTGTGGAGCTGGCAAAACTGTTTTTATCGGGCAATTTATTAAGGGAAAACATTACAGCGAAATTGATGCAATTAAGAAGCACCTGAAAAATATTGTACTCAAGCAATACGGTTTAGACTGCTTTATAGATCGAGAACCAAAGAGCGAAGATATAAATGCTGCCCGTGAAGGGCTTGAGGAAATGAAAAAGATAATTCTGTCAGGTGAATATGATTTGGTTATTATGGATGAACTGAATATGGCATTGTATTACAAGCTGTTCGATATAAACCAAGTTATTGAGATAGTAAAGAATAAACCCATCCCAATGGAGATAGTAATAACCGGCAGATATGCCCATGAAAAAATTATCGAGATTGCTGACCTTGTTACCGAAATGAAAGAAATTAAACACTACTTCAATAAGGGCATACAGGCCAGAGTTGGAATTGAAATGTAAAATAGAAACAGCACAATTCAGTCTGCTTTTAGATGGGAAGTTTAATTGTTATAGGTTTTTAAACAGATGGTTGCTACATCAAATGAATCTGTCAGTAAGTTATGGGATATACTCTTGATAATCAATAATTAGTCAGATAAAACAATCCTCTCTCTGCCCTCATGGTCCTAATTTTACCCTCTTCCTCTAACACACACAGATATTTGTTTATCTCGTTATTATGAATTCCCAGAATTTTATTCAGATCATCCAGTGTACAAGGTCGCCTGGTTATTGTTTTTAAAATGGCACTCTCAATATCCATACGATATGATTTTATGTTTTTTCGTTCAGGCATCGATGCAATAACGTCCACATTATCTAATCCCCATAATTCAATAATTTGTTGCAGTTCTTGCCATTTGGCTGCGCGTAATCCATCAGCAGTGCCTGGTCGGTCAAGGGTATTTAACTGTATTTTATCAGGTTTAATTTTTAATATAGCATCCTCAATCGAGAGCAGGTTCCCAACATTATCATTATATCCCGGTATAATCATCACTTCCAGCCATATTTCACCTGGGTATTCTTTTCGCAATTTCACCAATCCTTTTATGTAATTTTCGATACAGATGTGTGAATGAGGACGGTTGATTTTCTCAAAAACAGATTGTGATGCCGCATCCAAAGATGGTAATATGACATCCGCATGTTTCAGTTCGTTTCTGACCTCGTCGTCACTCAGTAAACTTCCGTTAGTTAATACGGCAATGGGTAAGCCGGGGAAGTTTGTTTTAATATAGCTGATAATATCTCCAATGTGCACATTTAAGGTAGGTTCACCTGCTCCTGAGAAGGTTATATAATCGGGATACGGATGGCTATTGAGAAATTGTTTTATTTCAATTGTAACCTCCTTAAAAGAAACATATTCTTTTCTTTCTATTGTACAATTTGTTGTTGGACCACACTCGCAATAAATACAATTAAACGTACATACTTTATATGGGACTATATCAACCCCTAATGACATGCCTAATCGCCGCGATGGTACAGGACCGAAAATGTGCTTATACATGGCTTGATGATTACTATTAGACGACAAAAAGCACTAAAAATTATATTTGCTATTAAATTACTTATCAGCTGTTTTTAAGTTTTAGACACCTCACGGTTCTGACAGCATTCAGACTACTCAACTTTTGGAACATTTCCAATTCAATGAAGGATAATTACATGCCTATTTTAGATTTTTAATCTGATTCCTGGTATCTGACTTTTGATTTGTATTTGACTCCTGCAGAGGCTTGGAAGATATATCCTCCTTCAACACTTTTTCAACGTGAGTACTTCTAACCGCCTCAAACAATCCGTTAATGGCCTTTATTAGTGCCGCGACACTCGTAAGAATAGCAGGCACTGTTCTCCAAATTGATTTCCTATTAGCTTTCATTTTCCAAATATTAATATCACTCAGGTTGTTTGATTTGTTAGTACTTCAAGCAGTTTTTCAGTTTGATGGATAAAATGTGATTATATAAGGTGGCAGGCATATTTATTCATAATCACTTTAGCCAGGTCCTTGAATTTCTCAGCGATTAATCCGTTTTGTTGCATTGCAATAGGCTTACCGGCATCACCGGATTCACACACATCACCATCAATCGGTATTTTTGCAATCAAAGGAATCTTAAGTTCCCGGGCCAATTGCTCACCACCACCTTTTCCGAAGATATAAAATGTGCGTCCGGGCAGCTCTTGAGAAGTGAAATAGGACATATTCTCCACAATACCCACAATGGGTACCCGGATCTTGTCTTTTCTGAACATTTCAATGGCCTTTTTAACACTTGCCAAGGCCACATTTTGAGGTGTCGTAACAATGATTGCCCCTGATACATTCAGCTTTTGTACTACTGTTAGCTGAATATCGCTGGTGCCAGGGGGGAGATCGATGATCATGTAATCGATATCTCCCCAAACCGTATCCACCAGCATGCGCACCAATACTTTCGATGCCAAGGGACCCCGCCAGATGGCCGCCTCTCTAGCTTTAATCAGGAAACCGATGGAAAGGAGCCTGACGCCATATTTCACAATCGGTACCAACCTTTTGTTGCCGTTTGTGTCTTGTACTTTTGGTTTCTCATCCACCACATTAAACATGACTGGAATAGAAGGGCCAAATATATCCGCATCAACCAGTGCTGTTTTGGCACCTGTTTTAGCCAATGCCAATGCCAGATTTGCTGCAACAGTTGATTTTCCAACTCCTCCCTTTCCGGAGGCAATTGCAATGATGTGCTTCACCGACGGAAGGTCAATTTTCTCCATTGTCGTATTTGATTTCTGTCTGGTATCCATAGCTAAATCCTTTGTTCTTTTGTTTCAATCACTTTACTATTGGTGATCAGTGTGCCATCAATAAGTTCACTTACCAGTCTTTGAGGGATACCGGGAGTTACACCTGGAAAGACGTTGATTTTATTTCGATTTAATAGTTTAACCACTTTAGTATCGATCTGACAAGCAATAAGATCAGTTATTTTATTCTCCATGCACCACTTTTCAAAGGATTCAAAATTGACTAAAGCGTCTACCACTTTGACATCTGTAATCAGCTTATTATTCCTCACATGATAAATACAGAAGTCAATGGTGCTACTTTTAGCAGGATTCAAGGCGAAAAAATGACTTAAACGACCTTCTTTAACCGGTACAGCAATATTCCTCATGATTCAGGTTCGTTAATTAAGATTGGAGGTGCACATCGAAATGCCACTCCAATCGGTTATCCATTGATTATTCACCACCGGTTCCGGCTTTTTTTCGCCAAAACCTGAAACCTCTTCTACCATGAGCTCGCCCGCGTCTTGCAAATAAGCCCCTGCTACTGTCTTTTCCGGATGATTCAAACGACTTGCATTTTCCAAAGCCCCAACCTGTGCCGGCTCCTTTTCCTTCCGGACCTGTTTTGTCCAATCCAGGCATGATGACCTCCTCTTTACGTGTTACTAAAAGCTGATCGATACAGCGAATTATGGCTCTTATTCTATGTTAAAGGTAAGTTCATAACGGGCAGAAACAAAGGTAAAAGAGGGGGGAGCTCACCATGGAATTAATTAAGATATATCAGGAATTTTGTTGATATATGTCTTAAATTTGTTAGAAGGGATTATGTGAGTTAAATAGGTGACGCTAACAATAAACTGGCAAATGAAAAACGACGCTGAATCGGTCAATTGCATCGGTTGTAAAAACAGTTCAAAGTGTTTTCAGAAACTGCTTTCATCTGAACTGGAATTTATTAATCAGAATAAAACACAAGTTTTATATCGAAAAGGTGAAAGTGTATGTAAACAAGGAGCCTATACTTCATATGTATTGTACTTATCCGATGGTTTAATCAAAATTTACCTGGAATCGCCCAATAATAAAAATATTAATTTGAAGCTGCTTAGAAACTCCGAGTTTTTGGGGCTTTCATCACTGTTTGAGGACAATGTTTTTAATTATTCTGCTACAGCTTTACGCGATTCCACTGTTTGTCTGATTGAAAAAAACAGTTTTAAAACATTGATTCAAAATAATGGTGTTTTCGCTACGGATTTAATTAATTGGTACTGTAAAAATGAAGTGCATTTTTATAACCTGCTCAGAAGTTTATTAAGTAAACAGATGTATGGACGCCTGGCCGACACTTTACTTTACTTATCTGACCCTGTTTTTTCAGATGCAGCTGTTTTCTCATGTCTCACCCGGAAAGATATCAGTGAGTTTGCCGGTTTGTCGCCGGAGACAACTGTTCGCTTATTGAATGAATTCAAAAGTGATGGCATCATTCAAATGGAGGGACGAAAAATTGTAATCAATGATCCGGATGCATTACGGAAAATAAGTGCTACCGGATAGCCAAACAGGTATTCTTTTTTTTGAGGGCTGCAAAGGCTTGATTCAGCTTTTATCGACTAACCTATAGGGAACACTGTTAATTCCAAATAAAACTCCGTCAATTATTTCTAATCTGAATTGACTTCCTGAATGAATCGTTGTAATTTGAATGAACTCTAGAAGAGAGTAAACTGCCTTTAGGAATCTCTCCGATTTACTGAGTATAATTTTTTCATCTAAACGTGATATCCATTAAGCCATGGAAGATCATTCAAAGAAAGTAAGTAAATGTCCTGTTACCGGTGCTATAGGAAAGTATAGTGGTGGGGGTGGGGGAACCAAAAACCGTGATTGGTGGCCAAACCAGTTAAAACTGGATATTCTTCGTCAACACTCTTCTTTATCAAACCCGATGGGTGATGATTTTAATTATGCCGAAGCTTTTAAGAGTCTGGATTATAATGGGCTGAAAAAAGACCTGCATGCCCTCATGACAGATTCGCAGGACTGGTGGCCTGCTGACTTTGGTCATTATGGTCCCTTGTTCATCCGAATGGCCTGGCATAGTGCAGGAACCTACCGCATTGGCGACGGTCGTGGTGGTGCCGGTGCCGGACAACAACGCTTTGCACCGCTCAACAGCTGGCCGGACAATGCCAACCTGGATAAGGCGCGACGCTTGTTGTGGCCTATCAAACAGAAGTATGGCCGTAAGATCTCCTGGGCCGACCTGATGATACTGGCCGGAAATGTGGCCCTGGAGTCCATGGGCTTTAAAACCTTTGGTTTTGCGGGCGGACGTGAAGATGTGTGGGAACCGGAAGAAGATGTGTATTGGGGTGCTGAAAAAGAATGGCTGGAAGGAACGGAACGTTATGCCAATGAAAAAAAAGACCTGGATAATCCGTTGGCAGCCGTTCAAATGGGATTGATCTATGTGAATCCTGAAGGTCCGGGTGGTAACCCCGATCCGCTTGCTGCTGCCAAAGACATTCGGGAGACCTTTGCCCGGATGGCCATGAACGATGAAGAAACCGTGGCTTTGATTGCTGGTGGCCACACCTTTGGTAAATGTCATGGTGCCGGAGATGCTGCTCATGTAGGGCCTGAACCTGAAGCTGCTCCTATGGAAGAACAGGGGCTTGGCTGGAAAAGCACCTTTGGATCGGGAAAGGGTAAAGATACCATCACCAGTGGCATTGAAGTGACCTGGACTCAAACACCTGCCAAGTGGAGTTATTATTTCTTCGATAACCTGTTTAAGTATGAGTGGGAATTAACGAAAAGTCCTGCGGGGGCTCATATGTGGATTGCCAAAGATTCTGAAGAGGTGATGCCGGATGCTCATGAGCCTTCGAAAAGGCATTATCCAACCATGTTAACCACAGATCTTTCCTTGCATTTCGACCCTGCCTATGAAAAAATAGCGCGCCGCTTTTACGAGTATCCCCTCGAATTTGCCGATGCTTTTGGCCGTGCCTGGTTCAAATTAACACATCGTGACATGGGGCCCAGGGCGCGTTATTTAGGGCCTGAAGTACCTGCTGAAGACTTGATCTGGCAAGATCCGATACCTGCTGTTGATCATACGCTGGTTGATGCCGATGCCATCACCGACTTAAAGGCAACGATTCTAAAATCCGGCTTAAGCGTTTCTCAATTGGTCTCTACTGCCTGGGCCTCCGCTTCTACTTTCCGTGGTTCGGATAAGCGTGGCGGTGCCAATGGGGCACGCATCCGCCTGGCACCTCAAAAAGACTGGACTGTGAATCATCCAGCACAATTAAATGAGGTATTGATGTCGCTGGATAAAATCCAGGAGTCTTTTAATAACTCATCTTCCAATAATCAAAAAATATCAATGGCCGACCTCATCGTACTGGCCGGTTGTGCCGGTGTTGAAAAAGCAGCTGCTGATGCCGGTGTTGTCATTACCGTTCCTTTTTCACCGGGACGTATGGATGCTACCCAGGAACAGACAGATGTGGAATCGTTTGCTGTGATGGAGCCTCTGGCCGATGGCTTCCGTAATTATCTGAAAAAGAAATTCGCTGTGAGCACTGAAGATTTATTGGTAGATAAAGCCCAGTTGCTCACTTTAACTGCACCCGAAATGACGGTTTTGCTTGGCGGACTTCGTATTTTGAATACCAATTTTGACGGATCGCCACATGGTGTGCTCACAAAACGTCCGGAAGTGCTGAGTAACGATTTCTTTATCAACCTGCTTGATATGCGCACCGCCTGGATGCCAAAGGATAATACGCATGAGTGCTTTATAGGGCGCGACCGCAAGACAGGTGATATAAAATGGACAGCCACCAGGGTGGATCTGGTTTTCGGCTCCAATTCTGAACTAAGGGCCTTGGCAGAAGTTTATGGTAGCTCCGATGCCCATGAGAAGTTTGTAAGCGACTTCGTGGCTGTCTGGGTGAAGGTGATGAACCTGGATCGCTTTGATTTGAAAAACTAAACACTTCATGACATAAAACGGGGGAACCACTCTCCCGTTTTCCTCTACCTTCATAACTATGGTTGGCGAAGTCCTGCCGAATGTTATTGATTTATTAATATGGATTGTAAGATGCTATGAAGAAATCAGTCGAAAATATCAGGCAAAAACTATCGGAAAAAGGGTTGAAAGTGACACCTCAACGTATTGCTATTCTGGAGACCATATTCAGACTGGGGAGTCACCCAACGGCTGATCAAATAATTGCGCACATACGCCAAAGTCACCCCAATATTGCTTCCGGAACGGTTTATAAAGTTCTCAATACCCTTATCGATAGTCAACTCATTAAGCGTGTGACCACCGATAGAGATGTGATGCGCTTTGACGGCATAACAGATCACCATCATCATTTGTATTGCACAGAATGTGATGTGATTGAAGATTATGTAGACGTCGAACTCGATATCCTTCTTAAAAACTATTTTCAGAAGAAAGAAATAAGGGGGTTCAGCATTAGTGAATGTGTGGTTCAGATTAAGGGCACATTCGAAAAGTGTTGATGTCCTGTCATCTGTATCCTCCTATTAAAGAGAATAAAAAGATTGCCAGCCGGTGATCAATGCGATAACAAACAAAAATTAAAACAATGGAAACTAATCAAGAAACACAAGTAGTGAGTATGCCACGTATCGGTGATCCTGCACCGGAATTTAAAGCTGTCACCACACAAGGCGATATCAATTTCCCAAATGATTACAAAGGCAAGTGGGCCATTTTATTTAGCCACCCGGCTGATTTTACACCTGTTTGTACTTCGGAGTTTATGACTTTCGCACATATGGAGAAACAGTTCAATCAGGCCAACTGTCAGTTAATAGGCTTGTCGATAGATGGTTTGTACAGCCATATTGCCTGGCTGCGTACCATAAAGGAAAAGATTGAATACAAAGGGATGAAGGACATTGAAGTGACTTTTCCATTGATTGAAGACATTAAAATGGACGTGGCAAAAAAATATGGTATGATTCAGCCCAACGAAGATTCAACTAAGGCTGTGCGGGCCGTTTTCTTTGTAGATCCTAAGGGCATTATCCGCACTATTATTTATTATCCGCTGAGCCTGGGTAGAAATTTTGACGAGTTGTACCGTGTCCTCATTGCCTTGCAGACGGCGGATGAATTTGGTGTTGCTACACCGGCCGACTGGCGTCCGGGAGATGATGTGATCATTGGTCCGGCCGGATCATGTGGTTCGGCTAAAGAGCGCATGGAAGACAGTGAAATTGATTGTAAGGACTGGTTTTTCTGCACTAAAAAACTGGACAAGGAAGAGGTGCTGAAAAGGATACTGAAACAGTAGATATAACTTTTTGAAAGAATATTATAACTGAACTAAGAAAAGCCGGGCGCGAGTCCGGCTTTTCATTTATTTACAATCTGATGTCAACAAAGGATGAACCGTATAAGCCTGAAACTAACATTAATTGGAATATGTTGAGAACCGTTTGGTTACTCTATTTTTTTAATATCTTTAAAAGTGGTCGTGAGCGACTTAATCCTTTAATTACGTAGAAATTATGTTGCCAATGTTACATATCATTCACGGCCATTTATGGTGTAAAGGTCAAGAAACTCTAAAACAAATTCAAGTGCTTCATTTTCATATAAAATATACAACCTCCTATGGAAATTGAACTTACGGTTTAGGTACTTTCTAAATATCTGTTTTACTTTCGGTTCATCAGCTAGATATTCAAGGACCTTAACACGAATACAGGAAACTCAATGTTTAGGATAGTGATAAAATATTTAAACAAAATATTTGCTAAATCCCAAAAGACATTCTACTTTCGCAGTGCAAATTTAGGTGCGCAAGCATAACAGGGAATCCGGTTAAAATCCGGAGCTGCCCCCGCAGCTGTAATCCTGGTCCCGTTTTGGCGGGAACATATTTTTGAACTGCAAACCACTGTCAATTAGAATGACGGGAAGGGAGTCAAAGATCAGGAGAGCCAGAAGACCTACCAGATTTGTTCTATAAATTCGACACTTCGGGGAAGGAGTAATCGAATGCTATTAGAACCGGATGAGGTTGGACTCTATGGTTTTTAATGAAGTATTCTTTTTCTGGCTTTGAGGTGTGTTTTTAAATTTTTGTAATTGGTTAAACAAATGTTTGGCCCATTGTTTATGCATCAATTAAAAACACATATAAGAATGAAACGATTCTTTTACCTGGTCATTTGTACCATTGTTTTAGGCGCCTGTCAGGGAAGACGGACCAATCCTGCAGAACAGCAGAAAAATGAAACTGCTCAGCTTGAGAACTATGATTTTGAAGCTAAAGTAAAGTATGCAGGTCATTTTATTATCAATAACCATAAAGGTTACAAGTACATTGTAGTATTTGATCCCTGGAACAGCTGTGACACCCTGGCCAGTTACGTTTTGTATCCCAAAAGCAAACCGGTGCCACCCAATTTACCAGCCCATGAATTTTTAATTCCGGTACCTATTAACACCATTGGTTCAATGTCAACCCCAAATATTGGTAGCTTGAGTTTATTGGGTGAACTGGAAAAAGTGGTAGGAATTTCCGACGGAAAATTAATTTCAAATACACATATCCGGGAAAAGTTTCAAAAGGGACAACTGTCTGAATTGGGGGCTCATCAGAACAGTAATATTGAGGAGATCATAAACTTGTCACCTGATTTGCTTATTAAAACAGGATTTGATAATGTTCGCAAGCTGGATGAGCGGTTAGTAGAGGCCGGAATCCCTCTTGCCTATAATGTGGAGTGGATGGAATCACACATGCTGGGCCGAGCCGAGTGGATTAAATTTACCGGTGCTTTCTTTGCCAAGGATGCTTTGGCTGATTCCATTTTTAATAGCATTGAGAAAAGTTTCAGTGAGCAATTGCAGTTGATCAGCCAGATAGAAAAACGACCTTCCGTGATGTTGGGATTCGACTCAAAAGGAACCTGGTATACTCCCGGAGGTAAAAGTTATGTAGGTAAGTTAATAGAACAATGTGGTGGAGCGTATATGTTCCGCAATGATAAAACTCAGGGCAGCCAACCCTTAAGTTTCGAAGTAATGCTTGACTGGTGTGTGGATGCAGATATCTGGCTAATGAACAGTTACACTCCCGTTTCGAGTATAAAAAATATGGATGAACGCTTTCAGTTATTTAAAGCAGTTCGGGAAGGTAACGTCTATAATTTTGATAATCGCCTGAATGAAGATGGTGGCAATGACTACTGGGAAAGCGGGGTAACCAGGCCGGATATTGTGATGAAAGATGTGATTAAAATGTTTCATCCTGAACTGTTACCCGATCATGATTTGTATTACTATCGTAAAGTTCCAAGGGACTGAGACTTATCTGAACTAATTTTTCTATAGACTAACAATCTGTTGATGTAATGAGACAAACATTTATTGTCCTTTCCGGACTTGTTATTGTTTTTATTCTTTTTGTGCTGGATGTGACTTTGGGGAGTGTGACCATTCCTGTAGGTGATGTTTTCGAAATACTGACAGGTGGGGAAGTAAAAAAAGGATGGGAATACATTGTGCTAAATTTCAGGCTGCCTAAGGCTCTGACAGCTATTTTGGTTGGGGCTGGCGTTTCGGTTGCGGGACTGCAAATGCAAACCCTTTTCAGAAATCCCTTGGCCGGTCCTTCTGTTTTGGGTATTACCCATGGAGCCAGTTTGGGTGTGGCCATTTTTGTACTGGCCTCCTCCCTGTTTTTTGGAAACATCAGTGCTGTACATGAAATATTGGGTAATTGGGGAATCATATTATTTGCAGTTTTAGGTTCGCTGGGGGTATTGTTTTGTGTGGTTCTGGCTTCCTCCCGGTTATCAGGTAATATAGCTATTCTGATAGTAGGTATGATGTTTGGGTTCATTACAGGATCTATTGTTAGCATACTTCAAAGTTTTAGCAGCAAGGAGTTAATTCATAATTTCATTGTGTGGACATTTGGCAGCTTGTCCGGAGTAGCCTGGGAGCAGATGAGGATTTTGGCCCCCGTTGTAATCATTGGGCTTATAGGAGCTTTGATGTTGCAAAAAGGCATGAACGCCCTCTTATTGGGTGAGCAATATGCGACCGGGGCCGGTATAAATGTGAAGCGTCTGCGCCTTGCTTTGATTGCCACTACCAGTGTTTTAGCAGGCACCATAACCGCTTTTACCGGTCCCATTGCATTTATCGGTATTGCAGTACCTCACCTGGCTCGTTTGCTGTTTAAAACATCCAATCATAAAGTATTGATCCCGGGCACAATGTTAACCGGCGTGATTATTATGCTGGTCTGTGATCTCATTTCACAGTTGCCCGGACATCAAACCGTATTACCTATTAATTCCATCACAGCACTGTTTGGAGCACCGGTTATTCTGGCCATGATTTTGAACCGGAAAAAAATGAAAGGAGGTTTTGATGCTTAATTACTCAGAAAACAATCATCATTTCGTAACACCTATTTTAAAAACCGAAGGATTAGCCATTGGTTATAGGACAAAAAAGGGAGCAACCATACTGGAAGAAAATCTGGATATTCATATCCGGAATGGTGAGATGGTATGCCTAATCGGGCCTAATGGATGCGGGAAATCTACCTTGATGCGGACTCTTGCAGGGCTGCAGAACCCTATCTGCGGTGTTTCATTTATATCAGGCGTTAACTTAAAGAAAATAAGTCCGCATAAATGTGCCAAATTACTTAGCCTGGTTTTAACAGATAAGATTGAAGCGGGTACCATGACGGTGGAAGAGATTGTATCCATTGGACGTTACCCATATATCAATTATTTTGCAAAGCTGCGATCACAGGATGAATGGATTATACATGAATCACTGGAGAAAGTTCATTTAGGCAGTTACGCCAAGCGCTGTTTCAGTGAATTGAGTGATGGTGAAAAACAACGGGTGATGATTGCTAAAGCACTGGCACAGGATACGCCTTTGATTATGCTGGATGAACCTACTGCTCACCTGGATTTACCTAACCGGGTAGAGATTATGAACCTGCTCAAACAGTTGGCCAAGGAGGTTAATAAAGGCATTTTGCTTTCCACTCATGAGCTGGATCTGGCACTTCAAACGGCTGATACCATCTGGTTGATGCATCGTGAAAGTAAGTTGATTAAGGGGACTCCTGAAGATCTGGTGATCAGGGGCTCGTTTGAAAATGTTTTCCGCGGGAATGCATTTGATTTTGATAAATATACGGGATCATTTAAAGTTAAACATCAGTCCAAAGGTGAAATCAGTTTGTCCGGTGATCAGGGGGTACCTTTTCTATGGACAAAGCGGGCACTGGAACGCGATGGTTATCGTGTGAAACATCAAAATACCAGTCCTGTTCAAGTTCAATTGATCAATGATAATGAATGGAGAGTTGCTTTGCATGATCAGGAAATAGTTTGCAAGAGTATTGCTGATGTTCTAATGACTTTACACCACCAGGAATGGTACAGAAAGCAAGGCAAAACCATCAATTGCAAGGATCATCAACCTGTAAGCTGTAATTAAGAACTCCAAACTTGAAACTTATAAAATGAATATATTATTTATATACGACGGGCATACTTCCAATGTGAGCCTGAAAAATGCGGTTAAGCAGATTGAACAGGACTACGGGGAAGCCTTTGAAATATCCATTTTTAAGCAAGCTCAGCTGGATCACGATGAAGAACTCTATAATCAGGTTTTGATTCAATCACAGCAGGCAGGTTTTGTTTTTTTGGTGGCCCATGGTGGAATTTCTTACTTTAAACGGTTTAACCACTTTATGGGGCAATTGCCTAAGGGGGCAAAATGTTTTGTTCACTCCGGCATACAGGATGAGATTACCGAAGTAATGCCCATGCTGAATATTTCGGCATCGGATTATGCCACCATCTACATGTATTACCAGATGGGAGGGCAGGTTAATTACTATCATTTAATTCTTTACCTGGCCAACACTTTTTCAACCGGTAATTATGAAGTGAATGAGCCGCTTCAGCCGAAATGGGAAGGTATTTATCACCCTGAGAAAAGTCCCGAAGCTATACTTAAGGCCGTTAATGCCACAGATAAAGAGGTAGTGGCCATTTTATTCAGCCGCCATAACTTTGACGAAAATAACCTGGCGCATATCAATGCCATGATCGCGGCCGTGGAGAGCAAAGGCGTTGTAGCGCTCCCTGTTTATACCAGTATTGCCCGTGAACCTCTGTTGGGTAAAAAAGGTATCGGCTGGGTGATTGATAATTTTTTGATGCAGGAAGGATTACCCATCATTGACTCCGTTATCAATACCATTGGCTATAGCATGACAACTTTTAACAATGAAGGTAAGCCCGATGCCGATGATTCGGTTTCTGTGTTTGAGTCGATACAGGTTCCCGTGGTTCAGGCTTATTCCACCTTTTTCACCTATGAAAAGTGGAAGGAATCCATTACCGGACTGGATATGATGGCATTGGTGTCGGGTATATATATGCCGGAGATGGATGGTCAGATTGGGGGTTATCCCATTGCCTGCCACAAATATAATCCGGACGATGGCACATTTACTTCACACCCCATACCGGACCGGATTGATAAAGTAGCCCGCCTGGCCATCAACTGGGCCAAATTGCGAAACAAGGCTGCCGAAGACAAAAAGGTAGCCATCATCTTTCACAATATGCCACCTCGTATTGACCAGATTGGTGGTGCTGCCGGGTTGGATTCACCGGCTACTGTTTTGAACATCATCAATAAATTAAAAGAGAATGGTATCACTACCGATTATGATTTTGAAAAAGGAGATGATATCATCTATAAGATTATAGAGGGCGTAACCAACGATTCAACCTGGAAAAGTATTGAAGACATGGTTGCTGACAGCATTGATACCATTGATGCAGCTACTTATCAAAACTGGTTTGATCAACTGCATCCGGATGTTCAGGAAAAGATGGAAAAAGACTGGGGTAAAGCGCCCGGCGATTTCCTGATTCACGAAAATAAGATGCCCATCCCCGGTATCCTGAATGGCAATGTATTTATCGGCCTTCAACCAGCTCGCGCCTACGAAGAAAAAGCTGAAGAGGTTTATCATAGTACCGATTTTGTGTGCCCTCACCAGTATGTGGCTTTTTACAAATGGGTGAAACATATTTTCGAGGCTGACTTTATTCTTCATATTGGAACGCACGGTACACTGGAGTGGCTGCCCGGAAAAGAGAAGGGACTTTCAGAAAGCTGTTATCCGGATATTACCATTGACGACATGCCACACCTTTATGTGTATAACATTTCTGTTGTGGGAGAAGGGATTCAGGCCAAGCGTCGTTCTTCGGCTGTGCTGTTGGATCACTGTATACCGTCTATGACCGAAAGCGGCACCTACCATGAATTAAGTGAACTGGACGATCTGTTAAAAGATTACTATCAGTCCGTGGCAGGTAATCCCGGGAAAGTACCCACATTGGAAGAGAAAATCTGGGAATTGACGGTAAAGCTAAACCTGCACCAAGACTTGCAGCTGGATGAAACTACCAAACCAGCCGATTTCCGTGAGTTTGTGAAAGATCTGCATGCCTGGGTCGAAAAGATTAAAGTATCTGTTATAAAAGATGGGCTGCATATTTTCGGGCAGGCCCCTGAAGGCGAATTGTACACTAATATGTTGAGGCTCCTAGTGCGCATCCGTAACGGCGAAATTATGTCCATCAACCAGGGAGTGGCTGCATATCTTGGGTATGACTACAACCAGATACTGGATTATCCTGACATAGATTACAAACCCGGACTGACCGGTCATATGCTGCGCGATCAGTTTATTCAATCGGCTAAAACTCTGGTAGACGGATTGCAGGAACACCAATATAACATCACGGATTACCAATCTTACATCAGTTATCACCTGGATCAACCCAAGGGGGATGCGTCTGCTTTAATAGTGACCCTTAAATTTGTTTGTGATGAATTGAAGGGACGCATAGATCGTCTTACCGATGAGCTGGAATATGCCTTAAAGGGAAGTAATGCCCGTTTTGTTTCACCGGGCCCTGGCGGATGTCCTACCCGCGGAAATGCCTTGATATTGCCAAGTGGTAAAAACTTTTATGCTATCGATCCGGCTACTATTCCATCCAGGGCATCCTGGGATGTGGGTATGCGAATGGGCAATGATTTACTGGATCGCTACCTGAAAGATGAAGGTAAATATCCAGAAAGTATGGCCATTATCCTGTATGCCGGAGACCAGATGCGTACCAACGGCGATTGTATTGCCGAGATTTTATATCTCCTGGGTGTAAGACCTGTTTGGCTGGGTAATACCAATCGGGTTAACACACTGGAAGTAATTCCACTTGAAGAATTGGGACGTCCGCGTGTGGATGTGACCTGCCGTATCTCCGGTTTATTCCGTGATACGTTTCCCAATCTGATTGAGATGATTGACGATGCCATCCATTTGGTGGCCACACTGGATGAACCATTGGACCAGAATAATATTAAAAAGCACTTTGTTGAGGAAGTTGAGGAATTGACTGCAAAAGGAATGGATAAAGAAGTAGCAGAGCAGGAATCGTTGCTGCGTGTGTTCGGATGTCCTCCCGGAACTTATGGCGGAGGGGTAGATATCCTGATCAGCAGCGGAAAATGGGAAACCAACGAAGATCTGGCCGATGTGTCTGTTAACTGGAGTAGTCATGCCTACAGCCGTCGTAAACACGGTGAAAAACGTCCGGATATCTATACTCGCCGGTTATCTAAAACAGATGTAACGGTCAAAAATGAAGTTTCTGTTGAATTTGACATTTACGAAATTGACGATGAATATGTCTATCACGGTGGTTTGCTGGCAGCCGTAAAAAAACACAGCGGTAAAGCACCACGATCCTATTATGGTAATTCATCAGATCCCGATCGTACCTCCATTGCGGATTTGCGCGAAGAAACCGCGCGAATTGTAAGAGCCCGTATGCTTAACCCTAAATGGATTGACGGATTGAAACGTCATGGCTTTAAAGGGGCCAATGACATTGCATTCAACATGGATAATGTGTTTGGTTGGGATGCAACTGGTGATCTTGTTGAAGACTGGATGTACGAAGAGATAACCAACCACCTGTTGTTCAATAAGGAAAACAAGGACTGGATGGATGAGGTGAACCCTTATGCAACGCATCATATTGTGGAGCAGTTACTGGAAACCATCCAACGTGGCATGTGGCATGCTAAAGACGAAACCCTTGAGCGGCTTCAGCAAATTTACCTGGCGTGCGAAGGAAACCTGGAAGGTGCAAATTATAAGCAAGGCAGTAGTCATTAGTGAGAAGTCAGCAGACAAACCCTTCGGCGTTGAAAACCCGAAAGAGGTGACAGGAAAAAGAAAATACGCTAAAGGAAAAACGAAATAATTATGCAAGATACACAAAACATCAAATATCCGTTTTCAGCCATTGTGGGTCAGGAAAACATGAAAAAGGCCTTGTTGTTAAACATGATTAATCCACGAATTGGCGGGGTACTGATTAAAGGAGAGAAAGGTACTGCTAAATCAACCCTGGTGCGGTCTTTAGCTGAGCTAATACCGGACAAAGACGTGGTAGAGCTGCCATTGGGTTCCACCGAAGATAAAGTAACCGGTACACTGGATATTGAACATGCTATTAAATATGGGGAAAAGAAATTTGAGCCGGGTGTATTGGCTAAAGCCCACGGAAATATTTTGTATGTAGATGAAGTCAACCTGTTGGAAGATCATATTGTAGATATTCTTCTGGATGTAGCTGCCATGGGTACCAACGTGATTGAGCGCGAAGGAATTTCTTATTCGCATGCTTCTCAGTTTGTTTTAATTGGTACCATGAATCCCGAGGAAGGGGACTTACGTCCTCAGCTTTTGGATCGTTTTGGCCTGACCGTGGATGTGATTGGAGAGCAGGCAGTAGAAAAAAGGGTAGATATCATCAAACGAAGATTGGCGTTTGAGGCTTCACCGGCTGCCTTTGCCGATGAATATGCTTGCGAACAACAACAACTGGCTGATCACATTCAAAGAGCAAGCAATTTATTGCCCCAGGTTCAGATGGATGAAAAACTCTATGAGCTGATTGCTTTCATTTCCTCCACACTCGGGGTAGATGGTCACCGTGCCGATATCATCATGGTGAAAACAGCCATGACATTAGCGGCTTATCACAACCGCACCATTGTATTCGGTGATGACATTTATGAAGCTGCTGAATTGGTATTACCGCACCGTATGCGCCGTTTGCCTTTTGATGAGGCAGAGTTCAGTGCTGAGAAATTGAAAGAAGTAGTCGAAGAAGGTGAATTGGTATCAATATAAACGCAGAGACACAGAAGCATAGAGTATATAATAGAACTCCACGTCTTTGCGCTTTTGTGGTTGAATTTGAATTCTATGACAGGTTTAATGAATCCTACAAATCAATCCTATACAGACATAATTGGGATAAACAGGCCGGCAATCCATCTACCCGATGAACAGCCTCCTTTGTTTCCTTTTTCGGCCATTGTTGGTCAGGAAAAGGTGAAAAAAGCACTGCTATTAAATTGCATTTGCCCAACTATCGGTGGAGCACTTTTATCAGGTGAAAAAGGAACAGCCAAATCCACTGTTGTCCGGTCGCTGTCTGCCTTGTTACCGGAAATGAATGTCATTACCCTGCCACTAAACGCCACTGAAGATATGGTTTTGGGAGGCATTGATATGGAAGTGGCTCTTAAGCAAGGCGAGATTGCTTTTCAACCTGGTTTACTATCAAAGGCTAATGGTCATATTCTTTACATCGATGAGGTTAACCTCATGTCCGAGGCATTGATCAATACCATTCTGGATGCAGCAGCTTCAGGGCAGTGTACCATTCAGCGCGAAGGTATTTCACATACTTATCCATCAACGTTTATTTTGGTGGGCAGCATGAATCCTGAAGAAGGATCGCTGAAGCCCCAGATACTGGATCGTTTCGGCTTTTTTGCCGAAGTGAAAGGCGAAAGTAATGTGCGTACCCGAATGGAAATTGTTCGTAACCGGTTGGCCTATGAGCGTGATCCCTGGTCATTCGCCCACAAATTCTGTGACATTGAGAAGGATTTGGAAATGCGTATAAAGGGAGCACGTCAGCGCCTTTCTTTAGTTAAACTTCGGGATGAAGTCATTGAATTGATTGCAGATATTTGTTACCGTTCATTCATTGCCGGACACCGTGGCGACCTGGCCCTTTGCAATGGGGTTTTGGCCCATGCTGCACTGGAAGGACGTCAACACGTTACCCGCGAAGATATTGAAGTGGTTCAGCACCTGGCGCTGGCACACCGCATACGTTCCGCTCAGTTACCTCAACAGGATGAGGATAACGAGCCGGATTCTCAGAATCAGGAAGAACCTGAAAATGACCAGTCCGGCGATCAGAACAAAGAGGAAAATTCGCAGAACCAGGAACCACCTCAACAAAATCAAACGCCTGACATCCCTATGCCTGAAAGCAAAGAAGATGATAACAATGTGCCGGCAGGTGGTGAATCGGAGGAAGCGGTTTTCGAAATAGGTCAGATGAATCTGAGAACTGATTTGGTTGGAGCCGTAAAGGATAAGCACTACCGGACTTTAGGAAGTGGTCGTCGCAGTAAAACCCGTACATCGACTAAACAAGGCCATTATATTAAAGTGAAGCGGCCTAAAGGTGCAGTTAAGGATCTGGCTTTTGACGCTACATTAAGAGCGGCTGCTCCGTTTCAATACCTTCGTGAGAAAAACGGAACGGCCATCTGCATCAAACAACAGGATATTCGGGAGAAAATCAGGGAGAAAAGAATTGGGCATACCGTACTATTCCTGTTAGATACCAGCGGATCTATGGGAATCAACCGCCGGATGAGTGAAGCTAAGGCGGCCGTTTTTGAGTTGCTGAAGGAGTCGTACAAAAAGCGAGATACTGTTGGGCTGATGACTTTTAACCATCACTCGGCCGACATAGTGTTGCAGCCAACCCGCAGTTTGGATTTGGCACACAAGAGTCTGAAAGAGATTAAAACAGGAGGGCGAACCCCTTTGGCCGAAGGTCTTGACAAGTCAATGGAACTGATGAAAGCCCTGCAGCGCAGAAATAACGAGATTATACCGGTGATTTGCCTTTTGTCAGACGGCAGGGCCAATTACAGCACAAAATCTCAGAATCCCATGGAAGCAGTATTAAAGGTTGCACAGAAAAGTGCTAAAGAAAAAATCCGCTACCTGGTCATTGATACTGAAACCGGTTTTATCCGTCTGGGTTTGGCTAAAAAACTGGCCAGCGAACTGGGAGCGGAATATTATAATCTGGATGAACTGAAGAACATCAGAGAAATAGTTGATGCAGGGAGGTATATGTGAGTGCTGAAGCCCTGAAGGGGCGATAGTGTAAGAGCCCCGGGTAAATAACACAGAGAAGGAGAAATAGGATTGATATGAACTATGCAGGGGGAATACGGATCTGAATGGTAATAAAAAAATATACAATGGAAGGAAAGAACAGGTTATTCACCACACCACTGGGTGATGATGTACATCGCATAGAAGAGGCCATCGTGGTTAAGTTTAATGGCCGGCGTGGCGTTGCCAGTACATCTCAGCTAAACGGCGGTTATCGTACCGATCTTAATTATGCTTTCAACAACAGTTGCGGCCGTGAGCTGGCTGCCAAAAACACTTGCTGTGCCGGTATGAAAGCGGATACGGTGGAAGGTCATTTTGTTGTCATAGCCAGGGACCTTGGATTAAATTGTGATGTGACTACCGGAATGGGAACGGCTGCATTGATGGAAAATATGGCCACTGTTACCAAGTCGCACAATGCATTGAAAGTAACTGCCATGGTTACTGCCGGTGTTGATGTAAATGGCGGACGTGCCGGTGACCCGGCTTCATGGGATGAACTGACAAAAACACACCTAACCGGTAAGGAAGTGTCAGGTACCATTAATATCTTTTTAAACATTAATGCGAATATGCCAGCCGGAACGGCATTCAGGGCTATGATGACGGCTACCGAGGCCAAAACGGCAGCCTTACAGGAACTGATGGCCAATAGCCGTTATTCAACCGGTTTAGCAACCGGTTCAGGAACAGATAGCGCTATTATTATTCACGATCTGGATTCGGATATGTACCTGAATCACGCCGGGAAGCATAATATTTTGGGCGAATTGATCGGAACAGCAGTGAAAGAAGCCGTAAAAGAAGCTCTGGGTCTTCAGTCAGGCATGAACACAACGCGTCAGGCACGTATCTCCTGGCAGGCATTGCGTTATGGTATTACCCGTGATAAGGTGCACATGTATCATCAGCATAAGTTCCCACAAAGTCCGTTGACAGAGGTGGCATTCAATGAAGCTTTTGAAAATGTCGATGCGGATCCCCGTTTAGTGGCAGGATTTGCCTCTTTTATTCATCTGATTGATCAAAATGCATGGGGCTTACTGAGTGACAAAACTGTTCATGATATCGGTGGTGAACAAATACAAGCCATACGTCAACAAAATGGGCTTGAACCAATCAAAGGACACAGCAGCGACAAGCATCCCAACATGCCTGAACGTCCTTTTCATGAGGCCATGATTAGCCCGGTGATAAGGACTATGGCTGAACTGATCGAAAAAAAACACTCAACAAAAGTGAATTTCAATTAGGATTTAATAATTCATAATATAAAAATGAAAAAGTTTCTTTTAGCAGGGGCCATCGCTCTTGCCGGTACATGTATTGCCAAAGCCGAAGGCGAAGAGAAGATCGATTCGGTGTTAGTAGGAAAAGATTTTAGCGAGGTGGTGGTAAAAGCATCGCGTATCAATGCTAAATTAAAAGATTTGCCCAATAAGGTGGAAGTTATTAAGGTACATCCGCTTAAAGCAGCTACAGCCAGTGATGTAGGTCAATTAATCATGTTAAACTCTGGTGTGGATGTAATTCAGTATCCAGGTAAGTTGTCGTCCATTGGTTTACGAGGATTTCAACCAGATGCTCATTCCAGTAAGTACAGCATGCTTTTGATTAACGGTTTGCCAGCCGGAACTCAAAATATCTCTACATTGGATTTGTCAATGGCTGAGCAGGTAGAAATCATGAAGGGCCCTTTCTCTTCACTGTATGGATCCAGCGCCATGGGAGGTGTGATCAACATCACTACGCCACGTACTACTAGTGATTTAAGGGGTACAGCTACCTTAAAGGCAGGTAGTTTCGATTTATATGGTGGAAGTGCCAATGTTGGTGGATCCATTACTGATAATTGGAATTTCGACTTAAATATCTATGGTGAAGAGCAAGGTTCAGATTATAAAATGGGTGAAAGAAACCTGTTAAGTTTGAGCGAATATGAAAAAGCTATTCTTCACAAAGAATCCCGAGGCCAGGTTTATGAAAATACTAAATACAAACAATTTGGGGCTAATGCACGTGTAGGTTATAACTTCAATGAAAATTGGTTTGTTGACATCAATAGCGGTTTTTATTCTTCAAAAGATATTAACTCACCAGGTAGTATTTTTGGCAGCTGGAGTGGAGCCAGTAAAAAAGACTTACAACGAACCAATTTCAATATTGAAACTGAAGGTAAGGCAGGTCGGCATTTACTTCGTCTGAGTCCATACTACAGTGTGGATAACACTGAGTATTACAATAGCCTGGAGGATGACGCTTATGTGAATTACAAAAAAGTGTTTTTCAATTATGGATTCCAGTTGCAGGATAAAATTGATTTGGGTCAACACAGTTTAGTTGTCGGGGCTGACTATAAGGTACAGTCATTCGAAACACAAAGATGGGGTGAAAAGGATGGTAATATAAGTGAAATAGCTCCTTACATGCCATATTATAAAGACAAAGCACTGGGGGTGTTTGTACAGACTCACTTCAGGTTTTTAGACGAACGTCTAAACATTTCTACCGGAGGTCGTTTTGATCATATTCAGCTTGAGCTTGAAAAGTCTGATCTAATTGTTAGTAAGTCAGGTAGTGAAAGTCACACTGTTTTTAATCCCAATGTAGGTGCAAAATTTGAAATCATCAAAGGTTTGAATGCTCACACCAGTTTAGGAACAGCTTTTTTTTCACCTGATGCTTTTCAAAAAGCCGGATATTATGAAGGATGGTATAAAATTGAAGGAAACCCTGAACTTGCCCCTGAGAAATCAGTGACCTTTGATTTGGGATTGGGTTATAGCAATTATGCTTTAGGTATTGATTTTGATGCAACCTATTTCCAATCCAAACACGATGACTTAATTATTCAGGAATGGAAAGATAAAGATGCCAATATCAAATCCTACTACAATGCCAATGAGGCTAATATGAATGGTTTGGAAGTGATGGCTTCTTACGATTTTGGTTCCCTTTACGATTATGCCTTTTCATTGAAAGCCTATGCTAATCTTACTTTCATGTTTAACGCTGATATGAAAATGGATGAAGGTGGTGTTGAAGAAGAGATCACATGTATACGTGAGCAATCCGGTAATTTTGGTATTCAGTTCTTGTACGAAAAATTGTCTTTCCGTTTTAACGGTCGCTATATGGGATCCAGAATTGAAAAAGACTGGAACAGTGGCAAGCGTCCTGAGTTGCCTGCTTTGGCAGAGAAAGCTGAACCAGGATATTGGGCGAAAGGACTATTGAAACACCCGGATCACCTGGTGTTCGATTCAAGTGTGTTTTATGAAGCTAATGAAACTGTAACTTTTGGGGTAAGTGTAGGCAATTTGTTTGATGAGCACTATGCTGAAAAAGATGCTTATCACTCGCCTGGCCGTAACTTTCTGGCAAAATGTATTGTTAAGTTCTAATTCAGTAGAAAAAAGATAACTCGAAATCTCCTATTGCCCATTTTCATGGCCTGGCTACTATATTTACGGATTAGCTGCCGGGCCGATATTAATCAACTCCATAGCTTAAAGTTGTTTTTGCTTCCCAGGATAGCAGCAAATCCTCATAAAACGCCTTTATACTATTAAGAGAATGAGAGCATAATCAAAACCAAATTTCATAATGTTATTAGTAGAAATGTTAATCACCACTATTATTGAATCAAATTAAGTTCAGTGTGTCTGTTAAGTGGAAAAAATGATTCTTCGATAGCTACTTTCTTTTATCAACTATATTATCCGGCCAGTTAATGACGTTGGTCATTTCACGCAGGCGGCTGCGAACACGGTTTCCGTAGACTTTTTCAATGGTAGCCGCATCCAGGTTGGTGGTGATGTGCGTGATGAGTCTGTCGGAGATGAAGAGATCGTAGCGGCTGAGTAGAATCTCGGCCATGACATTGCACTTACAGCCAAAGTGTTTGAGGTTTTGTTCAGCGCCCAGGTCATCGAAGCAGACGGTTTTGGGGATCTTGGATCCAGGGATGATGGCGAAACTGCGTTTACTGAAGCGGTGGATCACGTCGAAGCCGTCTTTCTGGAATTCGAAACTGATGTCGCGGCAAGCTTTAACCTGGTATCTGTTTTCTACAGGTAATAAATGTTGCATCAATTTCATGAGTGAAGTTTTTCCACAGCCAATGGGGCCACAGAGCATAAGTCCTTTCTTTGGGTTTAGACCCTGGCGGATGGTGTTGTGATGGTCGCCGATTGTATAGGCGAAAAGTTGTCGAATAATGGGCATATCTTCTTCGTAAAGGTGAAAGTGGGGCCCATGTATGGCTTTGCCTTTTTGGGTGATGAAATCGAGAGATTTCTGGAAGTCGTAGATGATGGTGTTGTTGGTTATTTGGTAGTGCATGGTTTATTGATTAGGGCCCCGATAGTTATCGGGGAATGATGAATGATTAATGGTTGTTACGTTGATTTACATTACAATGTGCTTATAACCAAAGATGATTCTGTTTCACATAAGTGCTCTAGCCGCACGGGCTTTTCATTTTTGCCTACAGTCGCAAAAACGAAACAAAAAAGACCGCCGCTGCTGTCCAATGACGCTAAACGATTCCATTGCGGCGGAAAGAAAAGAACTTGCTCCGCTTCAGACAGCTTTTCTTTCTGATCGCCTTCATTTAATCGTTTTTAACGCTATTGGACAGAGGCGGGTGTTCAGATTGAAAAATTGTATTGTCATTTGGGGGTTGTGGTGTAATTGGTTTCATATCAAGGGTATTAGCAAGGATTCCTTTTGCATTGGAAACTTTTATTGATTGTTTAATCTATTTCATAGTAGTGCTCTAGCCGCACGGGCTTTTCATTTTTGCCTACAGTCGCAAAAACGAAACAAAAAAGACCGCCGCTGCTGTCCAATGACGCTAAACGATTCCATTGCGGCGGAAAGAAAAGAACTCGCTGCGCTCAAACAGCTTTTCTTTCTGATCGCCTTCATTCCCTCGTTCTTAACGCTATTGGTCAGAGGCGGATGTTCATATTGAAAAATTGTATTGTCATTTGGGGGTTGTGATGTAATTGGGTTCATATCAAGGATATTAGTAAGAATTCCTTTGGGATTGGAAATTTTTATTGATTGTTTAATCTATTTCATAGTAGTGCTCAAGCCGCACGGGCTTTTCATTTTTGCCTACAGTCGCAAAAACGAAACAAAAAAGACCGCCGCTGCTGTCCAATGACGCTAAACGATTCTATTGCGGCGGAAAGAAAAGAACTCGCTGCGCTCAAACAGCTTTTCTTTCTGATCGCCTTCATTCCATCGTTCTTAACGCTATTGGACAGAGGCGGGTGTTCAGATTGAAAAATTGTATTGGCATTTGGGGATTGTGGTGTAATTGGTTTCATATCAAGGATATTAGTAAGGATTCCTTTGGGATTGGAAATTTTTATTGATTGTTTAATCTATTTCATAGGTAGTGCTCAAGCCGCACGGGCTTTTCATTTTTGCCTACAGTCGCAAAAACGAAACAAAAAAGACCGCCGCTGCTGTCCAATTACGCTAAACGATTCCATTGCGGCGGAAAGAAAAGAACTCGCTGCGCTCAAACAGCTTTTCTTTCTGATCGCCTTCATTCCATCGTTCTTAACGCTATTGGACAGAGGCGGGTGTTCAGATTGAAAAATTTTATTGTCATTTGGGGGTTGTGGTGTAATTGGTTTCATATCAAGGGTATTAGTAAGGATTCCTTTGGGATTGGAAATTTTTATTGATTGTTTAATCTATTTCATAGTAGTGCTCTAGCCGCACGGGCTTTTGCTTTTTGTTCATTTGTATTAATTCTAAATGGTATTCACGATTTTCGCTTCGCTTCAATTCGCTACAGCTCGAAAACGTAAACAAAAAGAGCCGCCGCTGCTGTCCAATGACGCTAAACGATTCCATTGCGGCGGAAAGAAAAGAACTCGCTGCGCTCAAACAGCTTTTCTTTCTGATCGCCTCCATGCCACCGTTCTTAACGCTATTGGACAGAGGCGGGTGTTCAGATTGAAAAATTTTATTGTCATTTGGGGATTGTGGTGTAAATGGCTTCATATCAAGGGTGTTAGTAAGGATTTCTTTGGGGTTGGAAACTTTTATTGATTGTTTAATCTATTTCATAGTAGTGCTCTAGCCGCACGGGCTTTTACTTTTTCGCTACAGCTCGAAAACGTAAACAAAAAGAGCCGCCGCTGCTGTCCAATGACGCTAAACGATTCCATTGCGGCGGAAAGAAAAGAACTCGCTGCGCTCAAACAGCTTTTCTTTCTGATCGCCTTCATTCCATCGTTCTTAACGCTATTGGTCAGAGGCGGGTGTTCAGATTGAAAAATTGTATTGTCATTTGGGGGTTGTGGTGTAATTGGTTTCATATCAAGGGTGTTAGTAAGGATTTCTTTGGGGTTGGAAACTTTTATTGATTGTTTAATCTATTTCATAGTAGTGCTCTAGCCGCACGGGCTTTTACTTTTTCGCTACAGCTCGAAAACGTAAACAAAAAGAGCCGCCGCTGCTGTCCAATGACGCTAAACGATTCCATTGCGGCGGAAAGAAAAGAACTCGCTGCGCTCAAACAGCTTTTCTTTCTGATCGCCTTCATTCCATCGTTCTTAACGCTATTGGTCAGAGGCGGGTGTTCAGATTGAAAAATTGTATTGTCATTTGGGGGTTGTGGTGTAATTGGTTTCATATCAAGGATATTAGTAAGAATTCCTTTGTGATTGGAAACTTTTACTGATTGGTTATCTATTTCATATAAGTGCTCAAGCCGCACGGGCTTTTACTTTTTCGCTACAGCTCGAAAACGTAAACAAAAAGAGCCGCCGCTGCTGTCCAATGACGCTAAACGATTCCATTGCGGCGGAAAGAAAAGAACTCGCTGCGCTCAGACAGCTTTTCTTTCTGATCGCCTCCATGCCACCGTTCTTAACGCTATTGGTCAGAGGCGTGTGTTTATATTGGGAATCCATATTGATTTTTGAGATTTTAATTCATATTGTTATACCCCACAGTCCTTCGGACAGCTCCCCTTGCAAGGGGAGCACAAGCGGAATTTCATTTGTTTATAATTTCTTACTGTAGTTTGTGGATGGTTTGTGCCCGGGAGGTTTGAGTTTGTTGTTTTGACTTCTCTTCGACAAGCTCAGGGCATTGCGCTCTGGGGTTGTTGATTTGGTTTCGAATTTTTGGATGTTGAGCATCCAGTTACGGGCAGCGGCTTTCCAGTCTTTCATACGGGACTTGCCACCCACTAACCAGCCATTGGATGTGTAGTAGTTGAAGAAGCGTTCGGCCTCGGTTTTGGAATGGTTTTTTTCCTGAAAGTAAATTTGGATGTGCTCCAGGGGTGGTGACACAAAACGTGTTCGTTTTTCTTTCTGGGGAATGATTTCTTCCGGAAGGGGCATTTCTTCGAAGTCGAAAAGGTCTTGTTGTGGGTTGTGATTATTGTTAAGTGACTGTAGGGCTGTTTTACGTTGTTCGGTATCCATATTTGTAGCTTTTTGATTATCATAAAAATTGGGTTCTCCTATAGGGAGTGTGTTGTTTGTATGTTTTATATTAGTGTCCATTTTATGGACGAGCTGTGGACGAGTACTCGTCCATAAAATGGACAAGTAAACTTTGCTGTTTACATCCGGATCAGTGGATGGTTTGTATTTAACAAAACCATGTAATTTTAAATCTTTCATTGCACTTGAAAAGGTGGTTGGTGATTTGATCCTGGCCATCTTCATGACTTCTTGTCGATGAATGATGATGGGATTCTCAAATTGTGCCCAGTTCCACAGTCTGAACAGTGCCATGTACAGGCTGATGTGATGAGGTTTAAGCTCTGGTATCTTATCCATCTTTTCAAAGGCTGCCAATTGATGATGGATGTAGTTCATGGTGCTCTGGGGGTCATGATTTGATATTTAATTTTTTATGTCCACTCAAGCCGTGGAGGCTTCTACTTTGTTCACCTATTGTAATTGATTTAAGGTGTTCACGATTTCCGTTTCGCTCCAATTCTCCTACAGTCGAGAAAGTAGACAAAGAGTCCGCCGACTGCAGCACTCGTTCACCCACTAGTCCTTTATTGATGAGACAGAAAGAACTCTCCCGATTAAGTACTTTGTGGAATTTGATGCTCAAATCCCTACAAGTACTAAATAGGGATCAAACATTTTACTCGCAAGTGCGAATTTTAATTGGAGCTCATGATTTCCGCTTCGCTCCAATTCTGTCTTTTCATCAATTTCAGGAAGTGGGTCCCGAACTACTTTGCTGATGTCGGGATAACTTGCTAAGGACCTATTTCAAATGATCAGTATCAAACCTAGTTAACTTTGTTTGCTTCGATCATTTTGTGGATGTCGGCGAAGGCGTAATAAATGACCCCACCAATTTTAGTGTAGGGCAAGGTGCCATTGACGCGTAGGTTCTGCAGGGTACCCGGGGAGATGTTGAGGATTTGTCGGACTTCTTTGGATTTTAGCCATTTCTTGGGGTGGGTACCGGCTTGGTCTTGCAGTAGTTTTTGGATGTCGGCGAGTAATTCGAGTTTGAATTCTCTCATGTCGTCGGTTGTGATGATTTCTGTTGCCATGGTTGAAATTTTTTAATTACTACTTGTTTTAGCTGCCAGGCTATTTGATTGATTTTGATGTGTTACAAATAAATGAAAAGTATCCATGCCATGGGGGTTGCCAGGGGTTGCGCCACCCCCTGGCAACCCCTATGAAAATCAGCCAGTAATAATTCTAAAAAAGATTCAGATAAACCGTTTCAAATTTTGAACCATTGAAAACATCGTGCGTTTAAACAACGAATTGGATCGTTTTGTAAAAATAAATTGAAGTTTATATTTTATGGAGTAGCATAAAGTTGATTTTTTATATTTTTGTGCATAATTTAAACTAGAACAACTGATAAAAGGGATTTGTGATAAATGCTATTGGAAACGATTGGGTACTGGTACCGTTTACGGATGCTGTAGTCTAGGAATAACGTTTTTCCCTGAATGATAGCAGGAAGCTGAAATTAGTTTTATAAACGTCCAGAGATAATTGGAAGAGATTGTGGATTATATTTTAAGCAAGTTTGACGATAAGGCTTAAAGGCTTCTGAGATATAATTTGTTTCTTGAAGAAATTGTTGAAAATAGGATTGATGGCGTTTTATAGAAATAAGTATCGATAAACGAATGAAGATCAGAAGAAAATATTATCCACCTACCCTTGAGGCACATCCGCTAGATCAGGAAATTTCTTTGGTTATGATGACTCAGCCACCAGACAATCCTCCAGGTGCACCTGCTCTAAGGCCTGATAAAGATCTTAAAAGTGCTCCCAGTTCAAATTATCCTTTTGGAGGTGATAAACCTGATTATGGTAATAGGTAGCATTTTTTTTTGATTGAGTATTCCGTATGTTATAATTCATGGGTTGCTGAGGATAGGTATTTAACTTTTTGATCCTTTTAATATTGTGCAATTCGGTTTGGTAAGTATTTTTTTAAGCAAGCTAACAGTTTCATGAACGGCAACTGAATTTTGATCTGGTCAGTAATATCCCTCTCTCAACATTTGAGTTATTGTATGAAGTTGTTGTTTGTTTTCAATACAAAAGGAACTAAAGCTTGCCCTCTATAACCACCAAAATCAGCTAATCCTTGCCTTATCACTGTTACGTCAAATAGTAAAACGTTAAAAGGATTTGAGTCCACAGTATCAATGAAATATTAGAACTCAACTCGTGTTTTGTGGCTTGCCTTATCACTGGTCTAATTAATAGTTTGTTTTATCAAATAATACTAAACCTTTACTTTTAAAACCCGTATAAAATTGACGACATTTATTTGCTTTGATATTGAGGTGATTATCGTTGAAGAAGAGTTTTTTATTTATTAGCTAATCTTTGCGAATATCCAGTGGAAATAATTAACTATTAAATATGAAAAAGTTTTACCTGAGAAATTGGAAGGTTAAAACCATTCGCGTAGGGTTACTTTCTGTTTGTTTTCTTTTTTTAAGTCATTTTTCTTTATTAGCCCAATCTGAAGGGGATTATCGCACCAATGCAACTGGTGCCTGGAATTGGTCAAGTAGTGCCAATTGGGAAGTGTACACCAGTGGATCCTGGGTAACTGCTACAGAGTATCCCGGTCAATCGGGAGGTACTGGTGAAGTGACCATCAACGATGGAGCACAGATCACCTTGGATTTGTCACCTGCAAATCCTATAGGCAGCTTTATTTTTGCAGATGGAACAACTTCTGCTACCTATATTACCTTCAGCGGGTTTACCCTATCTGTATCTGGAGCAATAACTTTTGGCATCCCTGCTGCTGATGCAGGAGATCAGTTTATTTACCTGGACGATGGTACCTTGAATGCCGGTTCTGTAACGATGCAAAATACGGGAAACAATGTTTATGACACCGAAATAAATATCAATAATGGCTCACTAACGGTTGATGGAAACATCATCATGACCAATGGGAACCGGAATGCTATCCGTTTCACAGGAGCGGGAACCATTACAGTTGGTGGCGACTTCTATGGAGGTGCATTTACCCGGGGAAGTTCTAGTGTGATTTATAATGGGGCAGGTGCACAACAAGTAGGAAATTACTATTATAATAACCTGTTATTAACCAATAGTGGATTAAAAACACTGATAAATAATACTAACATTTATGGCAACCTGACGTTAGGGGCTGTACTGGATGTGAGCAACCGCCAATTATATTTATCAAATGCCTCGGATTTATTGCCTGAAACCACCTTTGGCCCTTTAGCCATGCTGGATCTGTCAAATGGTGGTTACTTGTGTCGTGATGGTAATACAACAACCGATTTTGAGATGGTGTACCCGGTGGGAACCGGCTCAGACTATACTGCACTGGAGTTAACATCAGTAACGGCCTCTGATGCCAGTGGAAGATTATACATTTATCTCTATGCTGAAAGAAATATGTTTACTGCTGGTACTGATAATGCTCTGACACGTTATTGGAAAATCACGAATACAGGATTAACTTTTACTTCGGTATCCGGTTCATTTTCCTATAGTGATAATGATGTATTACCTCCCATTGTGGAAAGCAATTTAACCACTGTGGGGCGTTTTGATGGCAGTGACTGGCAGCAAAATGAGGCAGGAATAGGCCACAATCACAGCACCAATCAAATGATCCTGTCTGGTGCTTCAGAATTGTTTGGAGAATGGACCCTTGGTGAAGCAACAGGTTGTTTTGATGGCTTACCATCAGGGAAATTTACTGTTCAGGATGGCGCATGGAATAGTGGATCTACCTGGAATGGTGGCGTTGTTCCACTTGCTGATGGCAGTGAAGATGTGACAGTGTTTCATAACCTGGGTAATTTAAATGCCGATATTAATGTAAATGGTTTAACGTTTGAAAGTGGATCGTATCTAAATTTCTACAATAGAAATGTAACGGTTGTAACTGACTTAATTGTAGTAGATTATATTCGGGATTCCAATGCCAGTGGAACCATTTCCGTTGGTGGTAATTTAACCATTAACAATGGAGGACAATATAATATTGAGTTTGGCAATGTTACCGTGGTAGGTAATGTTATTGTGGCTGGTATTATGGATGACAGTCAACCGAGTGGATCATTAACAATTGACAATAACCTTCAAATAAATGCCACCGGGGATTTTAATATTCAAAACAACACGTTAAATGTTACCGGTACCACAATAGTTTATGGAGTACTTCAAGATACCGATGGAGATGGTATAAGTACCTTTAGTGGATTGGTAACTGTTGAACCTGGTGGTACATTTAGTTCCAATAATTATGATTTTGACTTTCAGGGGGGGCTTGAAAACAATGGAACATTTATAAATTCTTCTTCTTACAATCTGAATACCGATCTGACCATTTCAGGAACTTCGGAGCTTCAGTTTACAGATGACTTATATATCGCGGATAATGTCACTTTGACAAATGAAAATACCGGGGGCATTACAATTACAGATGTATTGGATGGCTTGGGTGCAAATGCTGCCTTAATCAATAAAGGACTTTTAAATTACAATGATTATGCTCGTGAACCAATGTTAACGGGTACAATGGATTGTTCAACATTTGAAAACACATTTGTTTATACAAGTGGAAATCGGCAATACATCAAAGCTATTCCTTATTATAACTTGACATGTTCAAATAATGATGACAAAGAGTTACAAGGGACTACAACCGTATTAAATAATCTTACTACTTCAGGCACAGCTGATTTTGAATGTAATGGGAATGATCTGGTACTATCCGGATCAGTCAGTCATACATCAACAGGTGTATTTACTACTGGTAGCAACACAGTTACTTATAATGGCGCTGGGGATCAAAATATCTTAGATATATCTTATGATGGTCATTTAATCATTGGAGGATCAGGAACTAAAAGTTTACAAAACACAACTTCTGTTGTTGGAAATATCACGGTTCAGGGAACCGGTGTTTTGGCGTTGAACGGGCAGCAATTAACAGCAGGTGGCAATGCCACCATCAGCAACGGGGCCACCCTCGAGGTGAATGATAATGCCCAATTGGAGCTGGCGGATGCGACCACGGTAACCAACAAAGGTATTTTCCGAGTGGTCGGTTCGGCAGGTAATGCAGCTACGGTGACCACGTCGGGCAGTGGTGGATACCTCATTAACCAGTCAGATGCCACCGCCGAGTTTCATGCTTTGTATGCGGTGTTTAATGGCACCGGGGGGATTACTATTTCAAATGGAGGGGTGGACAACACCAATAATTTCAGTTATACCACTTTCAGTAATGGTACCGGGCAGGAATACCTTCAAATGACTGGCTGGGATCCGATTGGGGGATTAGCTTCAGTGCAGAGTCCCGTATTTGAAGCAGGACCATCTTACAGCATCTCACGAACAGCAGGTACCAATTCTGTGACAATGGTTCAGGCTACCGGTGCCTTATCAGGTGAGAATTTCGACAATGATAACGGTAATCCAGGTACTTTAATTGAATGGACTGATCCTGCTTCGATCTTCTATTCAACCGGGGATGTGTCGGCCGGTCTGACTTCCAGCTGGGCCCGCAATCCGGATGGTACAGGTGGTAATCCAGCCAGTGTGACCGACGGAACCGTTACCCTGATCGTGCAGGATGGTCACACCGTGAGCCTTGATAGCAATGGGGATATTGATGTGCGCAAACTAACCGTAGGCCAGGGTACATCTGGTAGTTTCATCATCGGTGGCGATGCCACTCAGCAGGTTTTAACCGTTCAGGAACTCTTGCAGGTACAATCGGGAGCATCACTGGCTCCGGGTTCTGAAGGTGCACCAGCACACATTATCCGTCTGTATGGTAACCTGATAAACCATGGAACCATTAATCTGCAACAAACCTTTACTACTGTTGCGAATACCGAACTTTTTGGGAATATGGAGATCAGCGGATCCAGCACGCCTGTATTTAACAATCTGACTTTTGCAGCCGGGTGTAATGCTGTAGCCAACTTGCCACTGGATATTAACCGAAACCTATACCTGGAGGCCGGTGCCGAATTCAACGATGGCGGATATACCCATACCCTGGAGTTCAACTGGAATAACAATGGAGGTACTTATAATGCAACTGGTGAACTGGTATTGGATGGAGGAACTTCCTCAATTGTTCAAACTGGTACATCCACTACTTTTAATAATTTGACTTTCAATAGTAGTGGGCTGAATACTATCAAAGAAGCTATTATTGTCATTGGGGATTTCATTGTGTCAAACAGCACCCGTATCTCGGCGGGAAATGTATCGGTGGCCATCAATGGTAATTTCAATGTGGGGGTAGGTTCTGAGTACATTCAAACGCAAAATACCACCAGTTTCGACGGGGTTGCTGCTCAGGATATCGTTTTTGGCGGAACCACAGCTTTCTATAATGTATCTTTCTCAAATGGCGGAGCTGCGGCCAAAACAGTGACCGGCAACATCAATGCTGATGGACGGGTCACCATTAATAATGGGGCTGCAGTTGCTGGAAATGGAAATCATGTCATTGATAATGGTCTGCATGTAGATGGCACCTGTGATTTCTCCGGATCCATTACCTTAACAGGTAATTACCTGGAATCGAGTAATCCATCGCCGGCTGCCTTTACCCTTGGTACAGCCAGTTTAATCATCGATGGTAATGTTTTCCTGCGACACACATCAGGTGGCAGTACACTGACCGTGATGGTTCAAAACGACGTGTCGGTGATTGGGGGCTATCTCGTTCTCAATGATGGGGTTCAGTTGGTGGGACAACCTGGTAATACGTTGTCACTGGATCCGGGACGTATCTTATATGTACGGGGTGCCGATAACTTTCCATCCGGATTTGGGACCTTCGATTTCGATCCTACAGCCTGGGTGATTTATGATGCCAACATGGACCAGACGGTGCGAGGCGGTTTTTCTTATGGACAATTGCGGGTACAGTATGCCAATAAAACTGTGGATGGACCATTAACCATAACCGGGTTACTCGACCTGAATAACAGTTGTAACCTAGATCTTCAAAACTATACACATACCTTTTCGGGGAGCTACCTGTATAACGGCAATCAAAATGGCTCCATCGATGGTTCGGCTGCTACCTTTATTATTGGCGATGTTGATTTCGATCAAAGCATTCAGGCCACGGGTACCGGTAGTTATGTGTTCAACAATTTAATCATCCGTCAAAACGGGGCTACGACCACACGCACCAAAACCTTTGATGCCGGCTGTAACTTTACTGTTGCCAATAATCTCACCATTGAAAATACCGGGGGAACGGAAGCCATTCAGTTAATTGTCAATCTGAATAATAATGCCATTTCAGGTCCGGCCAATGACTTTACTTTGGGAAGTTATTGTCAGTTGAATACAGATCATCCTCAATTTGGGCCAAGCGTCTTGGATAGCTTTGCAGGCACCCGGACTATTAATCAGAATAGTACGGTTTATTACAGCCTGAATGGAGAACAGTATATTGCTGATGGTATAACCTATGGTAATGTAATGCTGTACTCAGGTAATAAAATTGCAGAAGGGGCATTGGATATTAATGGGAATTTATTGCGAAATGGAACCCCTGAATTCTTCGATGGAGGATTTACTCATACCATTGCCAGAGATTGGGAACTGGATCGTTCGGATAGTTATACCCAGGCCTCTGCAACCGGTACCATCGTCTTTGACGGTGCAGATCAGAATATTGATGCTTATAATTTTAGTAATCTGGTTATTGCCAATAGCGGGGCTGCCAATCTGGTGCGTGACCTGAATATTTTTGGCAACTTAACTGTAAACGATGGCAGTACCTTTGATGCATCTACGCTGAACATGAATATCGGTGGTAATATCACGGTGAATGGAAATGGAGTCTATTCACAAACCAGCGGTACAACTACTCTAAACGGTGCAGCCAACCAGTCCATCACCATGAATGCCCTTTCTGAGATAGGATACTTAACCATTTATAAAACCAATCCGGGCGGGCAAACAGTGACCGCTCTCTCGGAATTACACATTAATGAGAATACCACTATTTCTGCGAATGCCGGTATTTTAGATATTAGCAACCAACAGGTTTACTTTGGGGGTAATTTGTTTGTGTATCAATATGCAGGAGTGCCTAACTTTATCACCACCGGAAGCACGGCAAACTTTAATGGTACCCAAGCACAGACCATCCGGAATTACCATGCCGATAATCTGGTATTCAATAATATAGTTTTTCAGGGTGGTGGGGATAAAGCGTTTGAATACAACAATCCCAACCCGGAGGTAGCCTCTCAAATTGTTGAAGTACTCGGTAATTTTACCATCAATGGATCAGTGGTGAATGGAAATGCTCAGGATATCTATGTTCAGGGCAACTGGAGCAATAATGGAACCTTCCAGCATGCCAGAACCGTTTATTTTAATGGTGCGGATCAGAACCTCAGTTCATCTGGTTTTTACCACGTAAACTTCCAGGGATCAGGAACAAAAACCTTAACAGGTAATATATCGGTTACAAACGATTTGTATATTGAGGGAACCGCAACCCTGGCTGCCAATGGCAATAACATTACCATTGGTGATGACTGGTTTAACGAAGTAGCAGGCGCCGGCTTTTCACCCGGAACCGGAAAAGTGACCTTCAACGGTGGTAGCGGAGCTGAGGTTTTTACCGGAACCACCAGCGGCGCCCAACCTGGTAAAATATTTAATTCGGTAGATATCAACGTGACCGGCACTGCCACTTTGCAAGGCGATTTTGTTGCAGCTAACAATCTTAATATTGTTTCTGGTACCTTACGAACAGATGAAAACAGTGTTTGGGTAGGAGGCGATTTTATTAATTCAGATACCTACTATTGTAACAATGATGCGAGTATCCTGACATTAAACGGTTCAGGTGGCTCAAAAACGTTTAATCCCAATGGAGCGACCTTCAGAGGGGTAGTTATTGATGCACCTGGTACCACTTATGAGCTGGGTGCAGATTTCACTATTGATAATGTGGATATGCAGCTAAATGCCGGAACACTCAACATGAACGAACATCGGATTATAGTTATCGACAATGGGCGCTCCATTAACATTAACGGGGCTACTTTAAATGTGGAAGCTGGTTCAGTGATTGAATTTACCCATATACAAACTTTGAATTTAATAAGTGGTGTTTTATCCATTGTAGGTGAAGATGGGAATACAGCAGATTTGATTAACAGCAGTACCACGGCGTCCCGGTTGTTTACCGTAAACGCATCCGGCGGAACAGTGCATGCTAATTATTATCGGATCCAACAGGGAGAAATCGTGTTGTCAGGAACTGCTGCAATTGATGCCACAAACAATTTACGTAGCGGTACCTACACGAATGGTTACGGTACCGGTGCCTATCTTACCTTAACCGGTATTGATTTTGCTGATTTTTCAGTTGAGAACCTCATCTTTAATGTAGGCCCACAATATAATATCGCTCGTACTTCAGGAACCGGAACTATTACCGTACAGGATGCTTCAGGAGGAATCGCCGGAGAATTGTATGAAAATGATGAGCCAGGGAATACACTTATTGACTGGACCTTCCCTGCAGGTTTCTTCTGGGATGGAGGTGATCTAACCGATAATACTGATTGGAACCGACCCAATAACTGGGAAGGAAATACCGTGCCAGGCATTAACAACATTGTGTATCTGAACCATAATAATGTATCTGGAGCATACTCGGTGGTGATTTCCGGTACTGATGGCGCCTGTCGTCGTTTAAATATGACGGATGCTTCCGGTGCCAATGCCATTGATGTCACTGTTGGTGCGAATACCACTTTAGATGTGCAAGAGCATTTAAGCATTGGAACCAATACATCAATGTCACAGGTGGATAATACCGCTTTGATCAATGTGGGACAAAACTGGACCAACCTGGGAACCTATAATCCCGGTAATTCTACGCTTGCCTTTACCGCTGCCTCAGGTAACTATATCTTGGCCAGTGGCGGAACTGGTGCCGGCAAAGCTTTCTACAACCTGACCTTCAATGCGGGGACATCGCTTTATAAGCTGGATGCTCCTATTGAAGTACAGAATGATCTGATCATCATGCAGGGAACACTTGACCTGGCTTCACCTAATAATGATATTATCCTAGGAGGTGACTGGTACCTGGATCAGGGAAATGGAGGTGCCTTTATACCTGCCGCAGCTGATGTAACCTTTGATGGTGTGGATCAAACCATTACCAATGGTACTTTCTATAATCTTGTTATCGCCGGTTCCGGCATTAAAACGGTTGATTCCAATATTGCAGTAGATAATAATCTGGTAATCATTAGTGGGGCTAGTCTGGATGGGCAGGAGAATAATATTTACGTGCGTCGTAACTGGCAAAATGAAGGCGGTTCGTTTAGTCAGACCGGTTTTGGATCGGTGATATTTGACGGTACAGCAACACAATATGTGGATAATGGAACAGCACCTACAACCTTTAATAATCTTACTTTTTCAAACAATGGAGCTAAATACCTCAGTAACGATTTCTCCATTAATGGAAATGTATTGATCAATTCAGGGAGTGGCTTGGTGAATCTTCAGACTTATCAGCTCACTGGTATAGGGTCTTCCAATGAATTTACCTGTAATGATGATCTTCAGATTGAAGGGATTAATAACTTCCCATCAGGTTTTGAAACCTTGAGCTTTGATGCGGCAAGTACCGTTAATTACTATGCTGATATTGACCAGGAGATCTATGCCATTACTTATGGTAATCTGAGGTTAAGACGGTTAACCGATGGTGTTTCCATGACTAAAACAGCTATGGGGAATCTGGAGATTACCGGATCACTCTATCTGGATGGCAATGCCCGTGGAGCTATACTCGACATGGCAATCAATGATGCTAACATTACCCTGACCGGTAACTTGTCGGTTACTTCAGGAAGTTCTATCACCTGGGGAACCGGACACGCTACCTTAGAGCATATTGGTGGAAACTGGTACATTGATGAAGACATTGCCAGTTTTAATCATTTGATTCTGGCTGGTACCAACGATAAATATACACAAGGAAATCTGCATGTCACCGGCGATTTAGTGGTGCGCAGCAATGTGGATTTAATGTTGTACCGCAATAACGACCGTAACCAATTCAGTTTGCTTACTGGTACTGCCTCAGGTACCTTTTCAACCGGATCGGGAGCCAGGGTATTAGATCCCAGACCAGCAACGGATGGGGTAGCTATTCCGGAAGGGTTCGGAACCTATGACCTGAACCAGAATAGTACGTATTACCTCTATAGTCCTAACAATTTGGCGCAAACCGTATACACAGGCAACAACATTGCCTATGGAAACCTCACCTTCAGCAGTACTAAAAATGTAACTTCCGACGGAGTGGCCACTCTGGATATTGATGGGGACTGGGATATTGCCAGTGCTACTTATTTTGATAACGGACAGGATATTGAAGTGGCTGGAGCTAATATTTATCTGACCAATTATGTACCTTCGTCCAATGACCGCACCATTACTTTAAATGGTCTGCGCGATCAGATTATCCGTGACGATGTAACGAATAACCTCCAAACGGCCAATATTGTATTTACAGGAACAGGGGTGAAAACCATCGGGGATGGCAGTGACGGTGTCACAATCAATGGAAATCTGACCATCGCTTCCGGTGTAACGGCTTTAACTTCCCGTAATATCACCTTCAACGGAGCGAACTGGACCAATAATGGTTATTATACACAAACAGGCGGTACGCTAACTTTTAACGGAGCCACTGATCAGACCATTAATCCAGGAGCCAGTCATGCATCCAATTATTTTAACAATATTGCGTTTGATAATACCTCAACAAAAACATTCATCACCAATGGTGCTGACATCAACGGCGACCTGATTATTACAAATGGTACTGTTGATTTGGGTAGTCTTTCCTATACCATTTACGATGAATTGACAAATACCTCAGGTGGCACGCTCATAAGTGGTAATGCCAACATTAATTTTGATGGTGGCTACCAGGAAATTGAATCGCCCGGGTTTGAGGTGAACAATGTTACCTTTAGCAATACCGCCCGCAAGCGGATGTACAACGATTGGGTGATCAATGGTAACTTGCTGAATGAATCAGGTGTGGAGTTCAATACACAATCTTACAACATCAGTATCAAAGGTAACTGGACCAACAATGGTAACTTTGTGGACAATATCTCAAAGGTGACCTTTAGCGGTTCAACGTCTACAACAACCATTACCAGTGGCGGCTCGAATTTCTATGATCTGGATTTCCTGCCGACTGCAGCGGTGACCTATCAGTTGTTAAGTCCGGCTACCCGTTTTGACAATGTGCTTAACGTTGGAGCTAATGCCATTTTGGATCTGAATGGAAAAACGCTGACTTTAGGTCGGAATAATGCCAGCGAATATACCCATACCATCAATGGAACATTAACCGTAGATGAAGGGGCGAGACTGGTGGTGAATAATTATCCGCAGCAGGCCGTTATTGATGTGTATGGTCAATTTAATTTACTAGGAACCAGTGCCTCAAATGTGGCGACCCTCACCAGTGAGAATACGGATAACCGGGATAAAACCCTGATTAATGTGCGGCCGGGAGGTACTTTGGCAGCCCGCTACTACCTGATCGAGTATGTGGCGGACGCCGGTATCAACATGATGGCCGGGTCCATTCTGAATGCGACCAATAACTTCTCCGATGGTACCTGGTTGAACCTGCGTGATCAGCAGGATGCCCGTTACCTGATTCTGGAAGCCGACTATACAGGAGGCGATATTTCCAATGTATCCTTTAACTATAGCGGTGTTCCTTCCCAGGGGCGTCATTACAATGTGCAGCGTCTGGCTGCGGCCACGCCGGTTACTTTTAATAATGTAACAGGTGCGGTTGGTAGCTATCGCTTCGAAGAAGACGATCAGGCTCCTTCCGAGGCCAATGGTTTATTGCGGTGGCCGGCTATCACAGAATCTTATTGGACCGGAGCCGTCGATGTGGACTGGCACAAGGCTGGTAACTGGGACAATGGCGTTCCTACATCCAACATCGATGCCATCATCCCGGATGTGAGTGGTACAACAGGAAACAGTCCGATTATCTTTAGTGGTAATGCAAGTTGTAAAAACCTGGTTATTACTGATGGTACCCTGCGCATTGAAAGCGGTCGTAACCTGACTGCCTCAGGTGATGTTACCATATCGGATGGATTGTTGTTTAACAACTCGGCCACCAGTACCATTACGGTTGGCGGTGATTGGCAGATTGGCGCACAGGGTAACTTCTCACACGGAGATGGCACCGTGGTGTTCAATTCCAGCAGTGGTTCGGCCAATATCATGCCAGGGACCTCAAGCTTCTACAATGTGACCTTTAATAATGTAGTGACTCAATTTGATATTACAGCTGCTACCATGGATGTGGAAGGTGATTTCATCATTCAAGGAGGAACGGTTTCTCCATCAACGGCCAACTACGTCTATAACTTGGCTGGGGATTATACCATTAGCGGAGGTTCTTTCAGCACCACAACAAATGGTACTATCTGGCTCAATGGCGCCAGTGATCAAACCATCACCGATGCAACCTTTGACAACTTACAGGTGGCCGGTTCCGGCAATAAGCTGTTTATTGGTACTGTGACAGTGAATGATCAGACGACCATTGTATCTACCCTGAGTGCTCAGGCTGGTAGTACTATCAATTTCAATGGTGACATGAACCTGACTGCAGCAGGAACCTTTAATGATGGCAATCAAAGTCATTCTTTCAGTGGTAGTAATTGGTATGGTGATGGGGCCTATGTCGGTAACGGAACGGTTACTTTTAATAAAACTAATGGTAACCAGAACCTCTATGCAGCTACCTTCAGTAACCTGGTTGTGGATTGTGTGGGTCGTGTATTTTACCTGGAAGGAGCTGTGACTGTGACTGGTGATTTGACCTTCAAGTCTGGTATTAGCAGGGCTGATTTAAAGACCAATATCATTACCGGCACCGGTGCAGGAACCTTTACGGTTGAAAGCGGTGTTACTATTTATGTGTATGGTGCTGATAACTTCCCCAAAGGATTTGGTACTTATAGTCTGGACGCTTCCAGTACCACCCGTTACGAAGGATCGGCCAACCAAATGGTTGAAGGGGTGGCTTATGGGCATCTGGTACTCACTAATGCTAACACCAAAACGTTGTCAGGAGCCACTACGGTGAAAGGAAATCTGAGCTTTAATTCAGCTACGCTGGATGTGAGCACCAATCACTATTCACTGACCGTTGGAGGAGCCTGGACTAACAACAGTACTGGTCATTTTGTGTGCCGCAATGGAGAGGTTATCTTTAATAATACCTCCAATATGAACATTACGGTGGGTGCCACCAACACCAATCAATTCTATAGCCTCACGGTGAATGGCTCAGCCGTTGTTTCAGCCAATAACAATACATCCAATAATTTTGTGGTTCAAAACAATCTGCATGTGACCAGTGGCCAGTATAACGCTAACGGACGAACAATTTATGTAGGAGGTGATTTACTGGCCAGCGGAGCCGGCACATTTTATAATAATACAGGGCTGTATTACCTGAACAAAGCTTCAGCCACAGCCAATATTGGGGTGAACGGATCCAGCCTACTGGATCTGACCATCAACAGCGGTGCGACTTATACGGTACAGGATGACATTAATGCTTTGGGAAGCTTCAACCTTTTGGCCGGTACTTTTGATGGTAACGGCAAAATCATTAACCTGGGTAATGGGACCAACGATGTGATCAGCATCAATGGTACATATCAAGTAGGTCCTAACGGTGTATTGGGTATTGGAAACGGTACTACCCTTAATGTAAGTGCTAGTGGTCGACTGGAAGTTGTTGGAAATGAAACCGGTTTGGCACGGGTTACCAATAATACATCCGGAGGGCGTTACAACTTTACTGTGGATGGTGAAATTGCCGCCGAGTATTACCTGTTTGAATACATGTCAAGCGGTGGTATATACCTGTCGCCCTCTTCTATCATTGATGCGACGTATCATTTCAGCTACGGAACCTTCTCCAATGGAGCCAATTCCGGGCAGCTGTTCCGTGTTGAAAACACCCAGAGTTTTACAGAAGGTGGAGGGAACCGTATTGTGAATGTATCCTTCCCCAATAATCCGGGTGGTAGTGCAGCCAACGTGGCCAAGTACACTGCGGGATCAGGCACCCTGGAATTCTACAATTCAACCGGTGTGTTTGCCGGAGAGAATTATGACAATGATCCCAATAACCTGATTGACTGGACCGGGCCTGTGTCACTCACCTGGAACGGAACGGTAAGCACCAACTGGAATACAGCTGCTAACTGGACAGCCAGTTCAGGTCCTTCTATTGTGCCAACATTGGCCAATAATGTGGTCATTGCGGCTGCGGTCAATCAGCCGGTGCTTACAACATTTGGCCAGGAATGTGGTAACTTAATCATTAACAGCGGGGCTGAAATCCGTTTGAATACTCCGAACGATGGCGGGGCCGTTGATCTGGATGTTAATGGCGATTTAACCATTAACGGTACATTGAGAACCACTACAACCAACGATTACCTTACAGTGGCAGGTAACTGGACGCGTTCGGCCAGTGGCGTAGTGTTGCTTAATGGTAATGTCACCTTTGACGGAACAGGTGGAGCCAGTGTGATTGACAACCGGACTTCAGCGTTTTATAGTCTCACCATCGGTGGTACCAGCCAATATCAGCTTGGAAACGCTACAACAGTGAATAATGATGTGGTCATTATTGCCGGTGCAACCCTGGGGGTAGGACCGGCTGATTATAGCCTTACTGTTAAAGGTAACTTCTTGAATAGTGGCACATTTATTGCTCAACAAGGAAAGGTTGTTTTTAGTGCCACATCAGGACCAAAGACCATTCAGACAGGAAGTTCTTCTTTCTACGATGTGGATGTGAATAGCTCAGGTATAATCTATAACCTCAGCAGTGATGTTTGGGTAACGGAAGAATTGAAGATTTTGGCCGGTACAGTAGACTTGCAAACCAATACACTGCGTGTCGGTAATGGCAGTGGAAATGATGCAGTATCAATAAGTGGTACACTATTGGTAAACGCCAATGCTACTTTGGATATGGCTAACAATGTAAAACTAAATGTTAACTCGGGCGGTTTTATTGAATTGGTGGGAGATGATAAAGACAATCGAGCTTTTCTGACCAGTTCAACAGCAGGGCGTTACTCTTTTGATGTCAACTCCGGAGGTTCCATCAAAGCCAGCTTCTACACTGTTGAATACACCGATGCTGATGGATTGTACATGCACCCGGGTGCTAACATTGATGCTACCTATAACTTATCGGATGGAACCTTCTCGAATGGGTATCCCGGATCGGGCAGTTACATGACCCTGTTGCATGAAATGGGACCGGAAGAGACCCTGCGAAACCTGGTGTTTAATGCCGGACCGGCTTATTGCGTGAGTCGAACATCGGGAACCACTATTTTCCATTTTGAGGATGCAAGTGGAGCTTTAGGTAATTACCTGTATGAAAAGGATGATGAGGTGATTCCAAGTCCATCATCTGGTTTGTTACGCTGGCCATTTATGAACTTGTATACCTGGGAGGGGGATGTCAACAACGATTGGTTTGAAGCCGGTAACTGGTACGATGATCAATTACCGATTCCGACGGCGGATGTGACTATTGCTGTTACTGGCACTGACCCTGTTATTGATAACAGTGCTTTGGTTGAGGTACATGGTGTGACCATTGATGCGACAGCTACATTGACTCTGGAAGCCGGAGCTAAAATGACGGTTGCTGATGCAATAATCACAAATGATGGACTCATTGTTCAAAATACCGAAGATCAGCCAGCATCCTTTATCAACGATGGTAACATTACAGGTAACGTACAGGTTAACTGGACCTATAATGATGCCAATAGGTACTACTACATTGGGCATTCATTAACCGGATTAACTTATGGAGGGTATGATGCCCAATTATCTAATCTGTTTTACTTATATCGATATAATGGTGGCTGGACAGAGATAACTAATGGCAATATCGGTGGTGTAGGCAATGAATTACTGGGGTATACCTTTAAAGCGACCAATGTAGGTGATCTTAATCTGGCTCATACGGGAATATTGAATTCCAGTAGCTATGCATTACCAATCAATGGATGGCATTTAATAGCCAATCCGTATCAGTCATACATTGATGTGGAAAGTGCGTCATTCAATATTGGCAATGCATTGCCTTCAACCTGGATCTCGACTAATGCTTCGGGCGAATTGGTTTATGCGACTTACAATATGCAAACTCATGTGGGTGCTAACGGAGGATCCCGATACATTGCACCCGGTCAAGCCTTCTGGCTGCGGAACTATTCCGCTTCCACCTTTGCTATTGATCCGGTTGTACGGACCCATGGGAATGGAGCAGTATTGAAAACTACCCACGTAGAGCCGAATGACATCCTGAGAGTGAATTTGTCGAAAAACGGATTGAGTGATGAAGCTGTAATGGTATTCAGGCCTGAAGGCACTTTGGATGCGAGTAATGCCGATTCTCAAAAACGGATGGGCTCCTGTAATAAAGTGCCTAATGTTTACACACTGAAAGGAACCCAACAAACGGTAATCGGCTTGTTCCCGCAGGCAGAGATGGTAAGTTCAATTCCATTAGGTTTTAAAGTGGGAGACGGAGCCGTGGGCGAACTCACCTTTAATGCAACCAATATTGAACAGTTTGATCCGGATATTGCTGTTGAATTGGAAGATTTAGTGACAGGACAACAAGTTAACTTGCGCGAGCAACCACAATACGTGTTTATGGCTGAAAAAGGAACTCATGATAATCGATTGGTGCTTCACTTTTTAGAAAAAGCAGATGTGGTAACTGGTGTTGGAGAGGAAGCCATAGATCAGGTGGAACCGATTAAAGTATACAGTACACACAATAAGGTAGTGGTAAAAATAACAGATGACCAATACGCAGAAGAAGTTGTAGTTAGTATATACACTGTTCAGGGACAGAAGATTGTTCAGGATGCGTTTAACGGAAATTTCAAAGAATACATTCTGCCTATGGCAACGGGCTATTATTTGGTTCGGGTGAAAGCTAAGGGACACATTCGAACAGTAATAGATCATCAACTACTGTTAATTCGAACCAATTAAATAAATGGATATGAATAATTAAAAAAAATACCTCCTATTACGGAGGTGTTTTTTTTGTAGCCAATAAACGTAAGTGTTATCCTCATTAAACCAAGTCGTGGATAGGTGACCATCGAGAATGAATTCCTTGATGGATTCTCAGAATCAGAGCTGGTCAGTGATTTATTAAGAGGACAGCTTTAACGCCAACCCTGTGACATCAGCTCTGTCAGGCTCATTTTATGTGCGAACTCAATGTTGGATTTGCAACAAAAAACTGGACAAAACATTAAGCCGCGTTAAAATTTGTGAATTATTTTCTTTTATCTGTAGCGTCTCCCTGCCAGTGGATGAGGTTAACCATTTTTCGGAGGTGGCTGCGGACGCGTTTACCGTATAGCTCTTCGATGTCATCCACATCGAGGTTGATAGTAATGTGGGTGATGAGGTTATCTGAGATGGAGAGGTCGTAGCGACTGAGCAGGATCTCGGCCATGACGTTGCATTCGCTGCCAAAGTGTTTGAGGTTTTGTTCGGCGCACAGGTCATCAAAGCAGATGGGTTTGGGTCTTTTGCTGCCGGGTGAAAAGTCGAAACTGCGTTTGCTGTAGCGGTGAATGCCTTCGAAAAATCAATGAAACAGATTAGTTATACTTAGAAATATATTGTTTAAAGCTCCCTAAACTGATATAGATTTGGGAGCTCTGTATTTAGATAGTTTTAATTTATCAGTTCAGGTTTTCTGCAAAGCGGAAGGGTTTACCGGGTTGAGCGATGTCATTGAAGATGGTTGTGTAATGGTCGGTATCAATGTCTTTGTTTATTGCAGGAATTTCGTCTTTTTTTGAAAAAAAGTTGATTGATTCCAGGTAGTTGTAGACGCGTCGCAAGGGAAAACCAACGCTATGTACCCAGTCATATGCTTTTTTCTCTTTGGTTTCGTAACTGGTGCCGAAAATATTAATGTCGGTCAGTCCATTGCCAGAGATGGTTCCCTGGTATGTTTCGTATTTGGTGGATAAAATAAATTCGACCACTTCTTCACCTAAAGTGCGGACCTGGATACTGGCATTTCGAATACTGTTTTCAATGGAGTTGAATTCCCAGGGAAAAATGTGGTAGATGAGATGGATCAACTGCTCGTTGGTGAGGCATGTTACTTTCATATAGTTTGAGCGTTTTTCCCATTCCAGGCATTCTTTTTTGGTGTTGAATTTTTTGCCGTCATAGGCGATGTAGATGATTTTAGATTGTTTTTTCATAGTGATTTAAATTAAGATTAAACAATTGAAAATAATATGAATAGATTTATGTATGCCACGCGATGAAATCGTGCTGCAGCGCGGGGATTATGAATTTGAGAAATGCCTTGTTTATTTTCTTTTATCGGATGAGTTGGCTGGCCAATGGATGAGGTTGACCATTTCGCGGAGGCGGCTGCGGACACGTTTCCCGTATAGCTCTTCGATGTCATCCACATCGAGATTAGTAGTAAGGTGGGTGATGAGGTTATCGGAGATGCAAAGGTCGTAACGGCTGAGCAGGATTTCGGCTATGACGTTGCATTCGGAGCCAAAGTGTTTGAGGTTTTGTTCGGCGCCCAGGTCATCGAAGCAGATGGGTTTGGGTATTTTGCTGCCGGGTGTGATGGTGAAGCTGCGTTTGCTGTAGCGGTGAATGACTTCGAAACCGTCTTTTTGAAATTCGAAGCTGACATCGCGGCACGCTTTAACCTGGTATCTGTTTTCTACTGGTAATAAAAGTTGCATCAATTTCATGAGTGAAGTTTTACCACAGCCGATGGGGCCACAGAGCATGAGGCCTTTCTTTGGGTTTAGCCCCTGGCGGATGGTGTTGTGATGGTCGCCGATTGTATAGGCGAAAAGCTGGCGAATAATGGGCATATCTTCATTGTAAAGATGAAAGTGTTGACCATGCATGGCTTTGCCTTTTTGGGTGATGAAATCGAGGGATTTCTGGAAGTCGTAGATGATGGTGTTGTTGGTTATTTGGTAGTGCATTTTTTAATGATTAGGGCCCCGATAGTTATCGGGGAATGATGAATGATTAATGGTTGTTACGTTGATTTACATTACAATGTGCTTATAACCAAAGATGATTCTGTTTCACATAAGTGCTCCAGCCGCACGGGCTTTTCATTTTTGCCTACAGTCGCAAAAACGAAACAAAAAATACCGCCGCTGCTGTCCAATGACGCTAAACGATTCTATTGCGGCGGAAAGAAAAGAACTCGCTGCGCTCAAACAGCTTTTCTTTCTGATCGCCTTCATTCCACCGTTCTTAACGCTATTGGACAGAGGCGGGTGTTCAGATTGAAAAATTGTATTGTCATTTGGGGATTGTGGTGTAATTGGTTTCATATTAAGGGTATTAGTAAGGATTAGTTGTTGATGGTTAGACAGGGGCATGGAAGGTGTTTCGCTTTGCTCAACTGGGGTTGTTACACGGAGGTGGCGCGGAGGTACACGGAGAAAGAAGTTAACGCAAAGGGCCGCGGAGGAAAGCGCAAAGGCGCGCAAAAAGACAGGCAATTCATCTTTGTGGTTATTTGCGATAGAGGGTGCTTTTTGTCGTGCATGATTTTGGTTTTAGTTGAGTGAATATTTGCTGGTGATGGCAATTGGACAGTTAATCGGTTGAAAGAAGAAGGCCATGTGTTTGATGAAGGTGATGATGTTGGCATCGTAGTGAAGGATACACTCGGCATCGGTGTAGGTATTGTAGGGTGGGTCGAAGGTGTAGCTGTATGGCTGGCCGGATAAATGGCAGTACGCGGCCTGGATCCGGTCGTGGAGATCGATGATTTCACAGATGTAGGACATCTTGTCCATGAAGAGTCGTTGTTGAAAATATTTCTCTGGAAGGCCTTCTATTTTGAACAGGATTTGATCGAAGTCGTTGATGTTGTATTTGCACTTTAGGTTTTGGTAGAGTAGGTTTTTCATGATTCAATTTGTATTGGGAAGTGGAATAATCTTGTTTTTATGTGCTCAAGCCGCACGGGCTTTTCATTTTTGCCTACAGTCGCAAAAACGAAACAAAAAAGACCGCCGCTGCTGTCCAATGACGCTAAACGATTCCATTGCGGCGGAAAGAAAAGAACTCGCTGCGCTCAAACAGCTTTTCTTTCTGGTCGCCTTCATTCCATCGTTTTTAACGCTATTGGACAGAGGCGGGTGTTTAGATTGGGAATCCATATTGATTTTTGAGATTTTAATTCATATTGTTATACCCCACAGTCCTTCGGGCAGCTCCCCTTACAAGGGGAGCACAAGCGGAATTTCATTTGTTTATAATTTCTTACTGTAGTTTGTGGATGGTTTGTGGCCGGGAGGTTTGGGTTTGTTGTTTTGACTTCTCTTCGACAAGCTCAGGGCATTGCGCTCTGGGGTTGTGGATTTGGTTTCGAATTTTTGGATGTTGAGCATCCAGTTACGGGCAGCGGCTTTCCAGTCTTTCATACGGGACTTGCCACCCACTAACCAGCCATTGGATGTGTAGTAGTTGAAGAAGCGTTCGGCCTCGGTTTTGGAATGGTTTTTTTCCTGGAAGTAGATTTGGATGTGCTCCAGGGGTGGTGACACAAAACGTGTTCGTTTTTCTTTCTGGGGAATGATTTCTTCCGGAAGGGGCATTTCTTCGAAGTCGAAAAGGTCTTGTTGTGGGTTGTGATTATTGTTAAGTTCGTTGATGGTTCTTTTTTGTTCCTCTGTATTCATCTCTTCTGGTTTTTGATTATCATAAAAGTTGGGTTCTCTTATAGAGAGAGTATTGTTTGTATCTTTTAATATATTGACCATTTTGTGGTCAACTCGTGGACAAGTACCTGACCATTCTGTGGTCAAGTGAACTTTGCTTGCTTTTTCGGGATCATGCGAAGGTTCGTATTTAACAAAATCGTGATTGTGGAGGTCTTTTATAATTTTAAAGTAGGTTGTTTTAGAACCTATCCGTGCCATTTCCATCAGTTCTTCCCGAAAGGCATAGATTGGGTTTTTAAACCTGTTTCGATTCCATAACCTGAACAGTGCCAGATAGAGTGTCAAATGGTAGGCCTTAAATTCCTTGATTTGATCCATCCTGGACAATACATCAAGTTGATGTTTGATGTAGTTCATGGTGCTCTGGGGGTCATTTTGTTAGTGCTTAGTTAAGCGTACATGGTGCCTGGTAATGCTTAGTATTTAACTTTGTTGTTTTCGATCATTTTGTAGATGTCATCCAATGCATAGTAGATGACGCCGCCAATTTTGGTGAAAGGTAAGGATCCGTTCACCCGCAAATTTTGTAGTGTGCCAGGGGAGATGTTGAGTAGCTTTCGAACCTCATAGGATTTAAGCCATCTTTTAGATGGTGTTCCTGCATGGGTTTTGAGTAATTTTTCAATGCCGGAAAGCAATTCTATTTTGAATTCTCTCAGGTCGTCGGTAGTGATGATTTCTGCTGCCATGGAAACTGGATTTAAAGGGTTAATAGTTCAATTTTACTGTTTGCTACTTTGATTGATTTTGATGTGATACAAAGGAAGAAAAAGAGGAATTACGAAAACAGTCCCAGGGGTCCCAGGGATCCCTTAGGGACCCCTTGTTAAGGTGCAGATATATAGTGTGTAAGTAGGAGGAGAAAAAGTTAAAATTAATTTTTTGGGATGTTGTTCAGGAGTTTTATGACGTAATCTCTGATACCTGAAATAGAGCCTGCTTTAGGCTTGTAAAATTTTTCTTTAAAACTATCTATTGAAATATTAGGCTGATTGGGAGTAGAGAAGTGGGCACATACAAATCGGATCATCTCTTCTTTATTTTTTGTAATAAAGAAACCTGAATTTATCATCAACCTAAAAAAGTAAGCTAGTTGAGAAACTGATGCAGAGGTATTTATTTTTTCGAAAGTGGAGGTGGATTGAGCTTTCTGCAGGGGTTTCTGATCATTTATATGGCAAGTGTTTTCTATATAACCTATTTCCTGTTCTAACCAATTGGACAGGATGGATTTTAATGAATCTTTTCGCGGATGATAGCCTTTAACCGGTAACAGATAGCTTTGATTGATGCATTTATGATAGTATTTCAGGCTTTGTATTTGTTCTTGTTTACTTTCGTTCTGAATATAGTTATTGGTGAAGAAATGAATGCAGTACTTAATGCATTTTTCAGAGTTGAGGTTGAATTTAATCAGGTTTTGCGACAGTTCCTGCACCAGGGAATCAAGTGTGTAGTTTTCTTTACTAATAAGGTCTAAGTGATTGAGCCAATCATATAAAAAGTACTTATCATGAAGGAATAGTGGGCGACTTTGGCGTTGATGAAATCGGTGAAAGGATGAAAGATGGTGTCAATCAGATGTGGTTTGAGCTTCGATTGCTGAAAGCGCTCCTTAATAACAGCCATTCTTTTTGAGATGATGGTGCAGTGTTTTTGATAGCATACAACCGGTAGGCTTTGATTGGTATCAAAGGATGCCTGGAAATGACGCTGAAGGAAGACTAAGATTTCAGTCAGGTAGCTGACTACGCGTTGGTGTGTTTCATTGGAGTGACAGGAATTATCACTAGAAAATGAGGTGAGCAGGTTAACCCATTCAATAATTCTGGATTGATACAGCCGTATTTGAATGCTCAGTTTTTTGCTGGATGTACAAGTTACAGAGCACTCAATGAGTTGACGGGCAAAGCGGAGGCATTGTTTTCGTATTTCCTCACGACAGGTTTCGATCTCTTTTTCTTTAGAGACAGATGGAGAAATTGAATTTAATTGATCAATTACCTTCTCCAATGGGTGTAGAAGATAGGACATGGTTAAGTGATTGATGGTTATGGTTATTCCCTTCTTCAATTGGAATTTTGAAAAAGGGAAATGAAATTAACTAATTTGTATTTAGTTCATTACGTGATTTTGATCAATAGGATGTATTTGTAGATAAATAGATATTTATTTATAGTTAAGTATTTGATTTTGTATACGAAGGGTGTTGTTATCTGTTAGTTTGTGTTTCAGTTCTAACATATCAGAACTCACTTTGCGTTCAATGACTTTTGCATAGATCTGTGTGGTGGCAATGCGATTATGACCCAACACTTTACTGACCGTTTCAATGGGGACACCATTGCTCAGCGTGATTGTTGTTGCAATGGTGTGACGTGCCATGTGAAAAGTCAGATGCTTGTCCAAGCCAGCTAGATCAGCAATTTCCTTTAGATAACCATTTAACTTCTGGTTGGAAAACACAGGAAATAGCTTGCCTTGTTGCACTGACTTGGGATGCTTCCTGTATTTTTCAACCATTTCTTTAGCGATGGGTAATAATGGTACTCTGACGGGATTATCTGTTTTTTTTCGTTGTGTATGGATCCAATTCTCACCATCAATGCCTTTGACGATGTGATGTGGTTCAAGCAAGCTGATATCAATGTAAGCCAAGCCGGTATAGCAGGAAAAGAGAAACAGATCGCGGGTTAACTGTAAACGATGGATTGTGAAGGTTTGATTTTGTATTTTTTCCAGTTCTTCCTGTGTCAGGTAACCTCGCTTGGATTGTTTGTAGCTGATTTTGTAGGCTTTGAAAGGGTACTGTGACAACCAACCCAGTTTGATTGCCAGGTTAATGAGGGTTCGAAATCGGGACATGTGTCGCATTACTGTATTGTGTTGCAAGGGGCGTTGACCGTTTTCTTTGGGCTGATAGGCCCGTAAAAAGGATTCATAATCAGTCAGGAAACGATAATCAATTTGTCTGAGGTAGATATCGGAACACTTCTTCCGGGCTTCCAGGAAGAGCTGCAGGTATCTATACGAGGCGTGGTAATGTTTGAGTGTTAACGGATCCAAGCTGTTTTTTTGAGCGTTGTAATGGTAGTCAATGAGGCTTTGAAGGGTGTGGCCTTGTTCATCGTTACCCAGAAAATGGTTTTTGATTACCTGCACTGTGATGAGTTCTCGCCGGACTCTTAGATCCTGGTAAATGGAGAGTATGTGTCCCCTCATCTGTTCTAATAGCTGATTGGTGCGTTTTGAAGCAAACCCCAGACCGGATTGGATTTCTTCTTTTTTACCATTCCATAATTCTGCCGGACAGGATAGCTTAGTGGAGATCTCGGTTCGTTGGCTGTTGACGGTAATCCGCATGTAAATACCGGCCATTGGAGACAGCTTGTTACGGTGGCGGATCAGGAACTGAATACTGAAGGTTTGTGAATCATTCATGATGTTGATGTTTGGTTGTGATTAATTTGTTTCAGTCACTGGATGAGTCTTTGGACTCACCAGATTTTGCGCAAATCACACCAAAATCAATTTCAGTAATAAAGTAGCCGTGTTGGAATAACCTGCCAATCTTGGCTTTGGTTATTCCCAGTGAACACGAAGGTAAATAAAATTGGTGTTCACCGGATTGTTCACCAGAATTTTGATGAACATTGATTTGAATCGAATCATAAAAAAACAAAAAACCTGTAAATCATACGATTTACAGGTTTTTGATACGTTTTGAATCTTAAAGTGTGATCCCGAAGGGACTCGAACCCCTAACCTCTGCGGCCGTAACGCAGTGCTCTATCCAATTAAGCTACGGAACCGTGTTGTTTTGTGAACCATTGTTCTCAAATGCGGTGCAAATATAGGGAATTTTCTTTTTACTTTCCAAATGGAAAATGATAAAATATTTCCCTGAATCGTAGTGTTAGTGGGCAATTGGTAGAATATGAGGGGTTTGTGTAGATGATTAAAAAGTTACTTTTTTTTGAAAAGCTGCTCCATCTCTTCCAACGTTTTTCCTTTGGTCTCCGGTACCATCTTCCAAACGAAAAAAGCAGACAAAATACTCATCAATCCATAGAAGAGGTAAGTGAGTCCACCACTAAATTCCATCATAGCTGGATAGGTGGAGGATATGAAGTAGTTCGAGGCCCATTGAACCGCCACGGCAATGGCAATGGCTCTTCCTCTTATTTTGTTGGGGAATATCTCACCAATGAGCACCCAACAGATCGGTCCCCAGCTCATCATAAAGGAAGCGGTATAGATGATGATAAAAACCAGCGTGCTGATGCCAATGATATTAAAGAAAGATAACATCCCGAGGGCAATCATGCCAATGGCCATTCCAATCGATCCAGTGATTAATAGTGGCTTACGTCCCCATTTATCAACGGTAAGAATGGCAATGACGGTAAATACCACATTTACCAGTCCCATCACAATGGTTTGAAGCATGGACGCATCTTTAGCGGCTCCCATGCTTTCAAAGATGCGTGGGGCATAGTAAAGCGCTACGTTAATACCCACGAATTGCTGAAAGACGGATAGCAGGATGCCAATTATGATGACTGTGGATCCATACGCCAATAATTTGGATGATGATTTGTCCACTGTTTTTTTTATGTCATCCAGGATGATTTTGGCATGCTCTAAGCCATTGATGCGTTCCAGGATGGTGAGCGCTTTGTCATGTTGGTTGTGCATGGCCAGGTACCTGGGTGTTTCGGGTACAACCAGTAAAAGAAGTCCGAATATAGCAGCCGGAATGGCTTCCGACATAAACATATAGCGCCATCCGATGGTGTTGATCCATTCAAGGGATTGGCCATTGGCGATGGTCCAGTTTACAAAATAGACGACCAGCATGCCAAAGATGATGGCGAACTGATTAAATGAAATGAGCCGTCCACGGATGTGTGCCGGGGCTATCTCGCTGATGTACATGGGACTGATGGCAGATGCTAATCCAACGCCAATGCCCCCGATTATGCGATAAAAATTAAAGGCATAGAGCAAACCCAATGAGGCTTCTCCTTTGGTGAAAAACAGGAATTCGGGACTTCCTGATCCCATAGCGGAGATGAAAAACAGAACGGCTGCCAAAAGGAGCGATTTCTTTCGACCCAATCGGGAGGCAAATAAACCTGACAGAGCCCCGCCAATAATGCATCCGATTAAGGCACTTGATACCGTTGCTCCGTGTGCCAGAGAGCTTAAGTTGAGCCCTTCGATGAGAAAGGACTGAATGGATTTTTCGGCACCTGAAATAACAGCTGTATCATAACCAAATAGTAAGCCTCCTAAGGTGGCCACGAGTGTGAGTAGAGAGATATAACCTAGACTTTGTTGATTTTTCATAAACCCGGATTTAAGAGCTCATTGCAACGCATGAGTAGAGCCTTATTGTACTTTTTAGATATAAATTCCCGGAGATTTTCTTTTGATAGTTCTGCTGGTGTGTTTGAAGTTTAAAGAAACCTCCGGGAATCATTTTGTTAAATATAAAGATTGATTAGCTGTTCGAAAAGTTCTTGTTTACCGCTTCTCATAAGTGGTTCGCCCGATTCTTTGGCGATGGATCTTAAGTCCTCAAGAGTGAGTTTTCCGGCCGCGAATTCAGCTCCTTTGCCAGCGGCGAAAGAAGCATAACGGGTCTCTTTTAATTTCAGGTAATCACTGTTTGTCAAAATATCATTGGCGATCACCAGGGAACGGGCAAAGGTGTCCATACCGGAAACGTGGGCGATGAATATATCTTCCAGATCAGTGGAGTTACGGCGTGTCTTGGCATCGAAGTTAATACCGCCACCTTGTAAACCACCGGCCTGAAGAATGACCATCATGGCCTGCACTGTTTCGTAGATGTTGGTCGGAAATTCATCTGTATCCCAACCGTTTTGATAATCGCCTTTATTGGCATCTATGCTACCCAGCATGTTGGCATCGGCAGCACATTGCAATTCGTGCTCAAAAGTATGTTGGGCCAGGGTGGCATGATTCACTTCAATGTTCAGTTTGAAATCCTTATCCAGACCGTAATGGCGTAAGAAGCCAATGACTGTTTCGGCATCCACATCGTATTGATGCTTGGAGGGTTCCATGGGTTTGGGTTCAATGAAAAAGTTACCAGTAAATCCATTCTTACGGGCATAGTCACGTGCCATGGTCAGGAACTGAGCCATGTTTTCTTTTTCTTGCTTCATATTGGTGTTGAGCAGTGACATGTATCCTTCGCGGCCGCCCCAGAAGACATAGTTTTCACCACCTAAAGCAATGGTGGTATCCAGGGCATTTTTTACCTGTGTACCGGCATGTGCCAATGCATTGAAATCGGGGTTCGTGGAAGCGCCATTCATGTAACGCGGGTTGGAGAATACATTGGCAGTTCCCCACAGTAATTTCACACCCGTTTCTTTTTGGTAGTATTGGGCAATGGGGATGATTTGAGACAAACGCTTTTCAATTTCAAATACCGATCCGTCACCTACTAAATCGGTATCGTGGAAGCAGTAATAGGGTGCCCCTATTTTTGTGAAGAATTCAAAGGCAGCTTCCATTTTGGCTTTGGCTTTATCCATAGGCGTACTGCCTTTATCCCAAGGGTAGACCTTCGTGCCGGGGCCAAAGGGATCGCCCCCTTCACCACAGAAGGTGTGCCAATAGGCAATGGCAAAGCGCAGGTGCTCTTTCATGGTTTTACCGGCAATCATATGCTCCGGATTATACCATTTAAAGGCCAATGGATTTTTAGATGTTCTTCCTTCGTATTCAATTTTCCCTATTCCCGGGAAGTACTCGTTTTTTACTGATGATTCGTTCATTGTAGTGTGTTTATAAAATTGTAATGGTTGTGTAATTGTTGCTGTCCGATGAGCCATCTACGATGATATCAAATTCACCCGGTTCCAATTGCTTTTCACCGGTCATGTTGATCAGGGAAAAATCATCGGCTGATAAGTCAAAAGAGAGTTGCCTGGATTCGTCTTTTTTAAGAGATAAGCGTTCAAAACGTTTCAGTGCTTTGATAGGAACAGCCACACTGGCTTCTTTGTCTTTGATGTAAAGTTGTACCACTTCGTTCGCCGGATATGGGCCCTCATTGGTAACTGTAACCGTTACCCGTACTGTTTCACCCGATTTGAAGGTGTTTTTATCAACTTGCGGTTGGCCATAATTGATAGTGGAATAACTCAAGCCATGGCCAAAGGGATAGAGGGGTGTTTGACGAAAATAGCGATAGGTTCGTCCTTCCATGTGATAATCTTCAAAAGGAGGCAGGTCATCTACCGATTGATAAAATGTAACCGGCAGTTTACCCCCGGGATTGTATGTGCCGAACAGCACTTCAGCGACCGCTTGTCCGCCCGCTTGTCCGGGATACCAGGCTTGTAAGATGGCATCCAGGTGGTTGTGACACCAGTTGTAGGCCATGGCACTGCCACTGGTAGAGACCAACACCACCGGTTTGCCGGATGCTTTGAGTTTTTTAAGTAACTCAAGTTGTACCTGGGGCAGCTTGAGGTGCGTCCGGTCGCCGCCATGGAATCCATCCACTTCAACCGGCATCTCTTCGCCTTCGAGCCGGGGTGATATTCCTCCCACAAAAACAATGGCATCCGAAGCGTTCACTTCTTTGAACATGGTATTCGTATCACGCAGGGTGGGGCTGTTCCACCGTAGCTGACAAGAGGAAATCCATTCGTTGTTGCAGAGGTATTCAACTACCAGATTGTATTTTTTCCTTTTCTGCAGATTGATCTCTTTTGCTGTGGCTGCCAAAGTACTATTATTGAACACCAGTTCATCGTTGATAAAAACCTTGCCAATACCTCCAACAGTCAAGGCTTCTAAGTTGAAACTGCCCGATTCATTGGGGATCAGAGTAGCACTGTAGCGTACCGACCAGCCTTTCTTTGGTAAAAGAGGATGAGGTGAAGCACCGCCCCAATCAAAGTCAATGCCTGCCACTATTTCTGTCACCGCAGGTGAGCCTTCAAAATCAGGATTATCGAAATACTCTGCTTTTACTTGTTTCTTGCCATAAGTGGAAGCAGGCACTCCATCCCATAGCATCCCTTCAAAAGCCAGGTCGCACCCTTTGTGGTAATACACTTTTGTTTGCCTGGAAACGGTTTGTTGAATACCTTCCAGAATTGTTGAGCGGTAGGTTGGCGTACCGAAATAATTGCCCATCATAAATTGGCGATCGTTGGCATGTGGGCCGATCACCGCAATTTTCCGGATAGAGGGTGATAAGGGCAGCGTGTTAGTGTTATTGGTCAGTAACACCATGGACTGACGCGCTACTTCCAGAGCCAGTTTTTGGTGGTCTGCTGTTTCAATTTGTTTTTCATCCAATTCATAAAAAGGTATCTGGTTGATGGGGTCAAACAGACCCAGCTTAAACCGGGCCTTGAAAAGACGTTTTAAGGCCGTATCAATTTCGGCTTCGGTGATCAGGCCCTGTTCAACCGCCTGGGGTAGATGTCCGTATACTGAGCCACAATTCAAATCGCAGCCTGCTTTGACAGCTAGGGCAGCTGCTTCTTCCGCCGTCGGGACGATGTTGTGAAATTTGTAGATGTCGTAAACGGCGCCGCAATCAGACACCACATACCCATCAAACCCCCATTTTTCTCGCAGTATCTCGGTGAGTAAATAAGGACTGGCTGTGGCGGATTGACCGAGGTAACGGTTGTAGGCCGACATCACAGATTGGGCATGGGCTTCCTTAATGCTTGCCTCAAAAGCCGGCAGATAGGTTTCCCAAAGATCCTTGGGGTTGGTATAGGCATCAAACCGGTGACGGTCAGGTTCCGGTCCGCTGTGAACCGCAAAGTGTTTGGGCGTAGCGATCACTTTCAGGTAATTGGGATCATCTCCCTGTAAGCCATTGATGAAAGCCACTCCCATACGGGCCGTCAGGTAGGGGTCTTCCCCGTAAGTTTCCTGGCCCCGGCCCCAGCGGGGATCACGAAAAATATTAATGTTGGGCGACCACATGGTGAGGCCCTGGTAACGGCCGCGTTGTCCGTTCCGGATGCTCTGGTTGAATTTGGCACGGGCTTCGGTACTGATGACATCAGCCATTTGCTGAATGAGCGCCGGATTCCAGGTGGCAGCCATTCCAATGGCCTGGGGAAAGGAGGTGGCCGATCCGGCACGTGCCACACCGTGCAAACATTCGTTCCACCAATTGTAGGCTGGTATCCCTAAGCGGTCGATGGCTGGTGCCACGTCCAGCATTTGAGATGCTTTTTCTTCCAGTGTCAGGCGATTCACTAAATCATCAACGCGCTGTTCCAAGGGTAGACAAGGATCCTGAAACGGAAATTGTGCCGTCTGACCGTTTGAATATAGGGAGACTAAAGTGACTAATGATAGTAAAATAATGTGTTTCATGATGCCGCTATTACTTGTTATTAATGCTTTGTTTCCAATTGGTATAGTGTTCAGTCAATTTTTGACCCACCGTTTTATTGGGGTTAATGACTTCTGCTTTCTCCAGGGATGCAAAAGTTTCCTCCAGTGATTTATACAAACCAGCGCCATAAGCGGCTCCTCTGGCTGCTCCCAGCGCACCATCTGTCTCATAGAGTTCAATGGTAGAGCCTGAAACATCAGCCAGTGTCTGGCGAAATACCGGACTCAGGAACATATTGGCTTTTCCGGCACGGATCACTTTTGTTTCAATACCGGTCTGTTCCATGATGTCCATCCCATATTTGAAACTGAACGCAATACCTTCCTGAGCGGCCCGGATCAGGTGACCGCGGTGATGGCGATTGAACTGCAGGTTTAGAATACCGGCCCCGGGGTTGTTATTTTGCAGTACACGTTCGGCACCATTCCCGAAGGGATGAACCAAGAGTCCTTCACTTCCCGGCGCCACTGCTTCAGCAGCCTGGTTCATTTGATCATAGCTCAGGTCTGAAGCTACATTTCTGCGCATCCAGGAATTTAAAATTCCTGTGCCGTTGATGCATAAAAGTACACCCAACCGATTGTCTGTGTTTTGATGATTTACGTGGGCAAAGGTATTGACGCGTGAAAGGGGATCGTATTTCAGTTGATCACTCACGCCATAAACCACTCCGGACGTTCCGGCTGTAGCTGCCACTTCACCCGGATTCAGGACGTTTAAACTAAGGGCGTTGTTGGGTTGGTCGCCGGCCCGATAGGAGATGGGAATACCCGCCTTAAGTCCCAGTTCGGCGGCGGCAGCCCCGGAAAGTTCGCCCTGGATGGAAAAAGTATCCTTAATGTCCGGAATGAGTGTGGTATCAAATCCGTAATGATTCATCAGCTCACCTGAAAGGCAGTGGTTCGGAAAATCCCAAAAGATACCCTCCGACAATCCACTGATGGTCGTTGACGTTTCACCGGTGAGGCGCATAGCGATATAGTCACCGGGTAGCATTATTTTATGAATGCGCTTATATAAATTTGCTTCGTTTTCTTTGACCCACTTTAATTTAGAAGCCGTAAAATTACCAGGTGAATTAAGCATGGTCGACAGACAGGTGGTTTTTCCGATGGCCTCAAAAGCCTGGTAACCTATTTCAACGGCCCGGCTGTCGCACCAGATGATGGACGGGCGTACTACATTTTGCAGGTTATCAATGGCCACCAGTCCGTGCATCTGGTAGGAGATGCCAATGGATTTGATGGCGTCGGGGGCGACGGCGGAAAGCCGCATGACCTCGTAGAGCGCAGCTTTCAGGTTCATCCACCATTGGGAGGGATCTTGTTCTGCCCAAGAGGGGTGGGGAGACGAGATGGCCATTTCTTCTTTGGGAAAAAAAGCGGATCCCGCACTGACTCCGGTTTCCAGGTTTAATAATCCCACTTTTACCGATGAGCTGCCAATATCTAAGCCTAATGAATACATGTTGTTTTTGTTTATTGTGTAGTGTTCTGTTCTGGTACGGTGCAAATATATAAAAAAATGAAATCACCTTACAGTGATTCACGAAAATATACCCTTGTAGGTATACAATAATCCATGTGCATATCATTGGAGGCGAACTCAGCTGCTTTAAGTCCCATCTGTTTAAAGTCGGTTGAAATGACTGATATGCCTTTGTATATAAATTTCTTCATGGGTGTTTCGTTGTAGGAGAGTATGCCCACATCTTTTCCAGGCTCGAGCTTTTTTTCACGGCATTGTTCCAATATATTCCCCAACATGCGGTCGCTCACACTAAAATACATGTGTCCGGCTTTTACATTGAGCGTCTCAGTCTCTTCCAGCACAGCATGTTTATAATCCTTTTGCTGACAAAATGCTTTAAAGTGCTTCACTGTGGCATAGGGATGGTAAGTGAATTTAGGATAGACTAGAATTTGTTTCTGGTATTTTTGAAGTAAGTGATTGGCTTCCTCCAGCGCCGTTGTAACGGCAGCACCAAAGTCCTGGTACAATTTATTGGCAGCTGTGGGGGCGTGTATGTTCCAGTCGATAATGAGTGTTTTGTCCGCTGGTAATTCCTTTAGGATATCCGTCATTTCCGGATGGTCAAAGGGCATCACAATGTATTTGGTGTAGCGGTTTTTACTTTCGTTGAGCAGGGTGCGGAAGACATCTATTTTGTAATGGTGAAAATGCACATCTGCAATGACATTTTTAGGTAAATGCCTCACAAACTCACCATACAATACTTCTTTGTAGGCTTTAAAAGTATCCAGAAAAAGAAAGACTTTACGCAATTCGCGGGCGATGAAATAGCCTTTGTTGGGTACGGACTCAATAATGCCCTCCTCTTTTAAAATGCTATAAGCCTTAAAAACAGTGTCCCTGGATAATTTGTATTTCTGGCAAATGATGTTGACGGACGGTAACTGATCACCTTCGTGTAATTTGTCTTCGGAGATCGCATTGTTTACGCTGTCCAAAATCTGGCGGAATTTTGGAATGTCGCTGTTGGGATTTATCTTAAAATCAATCATTGTATGAGCTTATTCAAAAAAAAGTGTTCTGTTCTGATAGGGTCAAAGGTAGTTTATGTAGTCATAGATTCCAACTCATTTATTTAATTAGATGCGATCAGAATATTGCGGGAGGTGTGCGGGAGAATACCAGAGGGCTACCCAAAGATGGCGGAGAACCGGCAGAAATTGCCGAAGCATTGCTCTCTAATGGGGGATAATTAAATAAAATTGGCTGATAACCAGAAGATATAGTAGTGTGTTTGAAAAGGTAGCGGTTAAAAAAAATGTGGCACAAAAAAAGAGTGCCTGGCAGGACACTCTTTTAATGTAGAAAATGTAACATAGTTTAAGGAGTCATTCCTAATATTGATATGTCAATTCTTGTTCAAATTCATATTCACCGGATTTGCCTTTGGCCCGCAAGAGGAAGGTCACTTCGTTTTTTTCAGGATCTTCCAGTTCACTCAGGTCAAAGGATACCAATCCTTTCATGAGGTAGTTATAGGGGTCTCCGTTTTTGTTGTGCATCACCTCCAAAATGGGCATACCATCAGGTGTGGTCGGATTATCCACATCTCTTACCAGGTTAATGAAATGGATGGTTCCCCCACCACCATAGGAAAAGGCCACATTCAGGTATTGATTGGTGAAACTGTGGTCGTTAATAGTAAGCGGATCATTACCAATGGAGTCGGCATTCTCGGGATTCAATTCAATGATCCCTTTGGTGAGCACCTTTGTAAGATGATTAATTTTGACGTAATACGTGATGTCACCAGTGGCATCTCCCAAAATGGTGTAATTGACCCACACCCGCATGCCATCTTCCACTTGGAAGCCGGGTACTGCATTGGCTGAAGGAAACAGGCGATCGCCATGATCCGTCACTACTACATACGCATCCTGTGTGCCTTCAATGGTGCCCAGAGACAGCCAATATTTGTCCAGGGAGTAACCGTCATCATCACTACACGAACTAAAGACGGTAGCCAATGCCAAAACGAAAAGTAGGTTTCTTAAAATCTTCATAATTATTCCTCCGATTGTTTAAGTATAACTATTAGAGCACAATGAAAAAATCGTGCCAAAAATTAATTGATGTAAGGGGTAGTTGGATGTGTTAGAGATGATGAAAATTTATTGAGGTTGCGTGGCCGGATATTTTTTTTTTCCACAGGCAAGGATTAGTTTTGATGCATTATCGTAATGAATGAAGCAGGATATGGGGCGACTTTGCATTGTATTGTTAGTATTTTTCTTAGGACCATATAACGGTTACGCACAAAAATATATGCCCAATGACTGGGTGTATCCATTAGCGTTAAAACCAGTGGTGAGCGGGAGCTTTGGGGAGTTACGGTCCAATCATTTTCACTCCGGATTGGATTTGACCACGCATGGCAAAACCGGGTATAAGGTGTACAGTTCCGATAAGGGATATGTGGCCCGTATCAAAGTGTCGCCCTATGGCTATGGAAAAGCACTGTATGTGAATCATCCCGGAGGCTATACAACGGTTTACGGACACCTGGAAAATTATTCAGACCGTATTGATTCAGTGGTGTTGGCACAACAATATACCGAGGAAAGCTTTGCTGTGGAGCTGTTTTTTAAACCGGGTGAGTTGACGGTGGAAAAAGGGGAGGTGATCGCTTATAGTGGTAACTCCGGTGGTTCGGGAGGGCCTCATTTGCACTATGAAGTACGTGAAACCACTTCACAAAAACCAACGGATCCTCTCTTTTTCAGGCAGGATGTGGAAGATGATGTGAGGCCCCAAATTCAAGGTTTGAAAATATACCCGCTTCAAAAAAATGCCTATGTGGACGGGAAAATGGAAGCGCTATATATGCCTGCCGTCCAATATGAGGGTGATTTTCATCCGAAAGGACGTAAAGAAATAAAGGCTATTGGCGCTATTGGTTTGGGTGTGCAAGTGTTGGACTATTACAGCGATAGTTGGCGAAAATGCGGCGTGTCGTCCATTGAGTTGTTCGCCAATGATACGCTGGTGTTTCATTCGTTACTGGATGAATTTAGTTTTGCTGAAACGCGCTTCATCAATAGTCTCATTGATTATGGCGAGAAGAAACGGAGCGGTAAGGTGATTCAGAAAAGCTTTGTGGAACCCAATAATCAATTGAGCATCTATCAAAAAGGAGGGGCTTATACCGTTCATTTGGCTAATGGTGAGCGCAAAGACATAAAGTATGTCATTCAAGATGTAAGTGGAAATGTATCTGTGCTGACATTTACGCTGGTGGGTCAAACGGTGATCAATGGCCATCCGCCGGTTGAGGAAGCCAGAATGATAAAATACAATGAATCGTTTTCCATGGATTCATTAGGATTTTCAGTGCGTATGCCAGCTAAAGCTTTGTATGCGAACGTGCCCTTTCATTTCTATAAAGAAAAAAAGGTAGAAAGTACCCTTGCACATGTTTATTCCTTTGGTGATTCGCATGATCCGGTTCATCTCAATTTTGAAGTGCAATTGCAAGTGGCAGATAGTTTGTATCATTTGAACGATAAATTATTCGTGGCGGGTGTCACGGCCACCGGTAAAATCTATTATTTGGGCGGAACACTGAAAGGAAATGTTCTGTCGACCACCACCCGAGGTTTTGGCCGGTTTTCACTGGCGGCGGATACTATTTTACCTACTATTCAATTTAAAAGTGTACCTCCAACTGCCAATTATTCCAATCGGAAAACCCTCCAGGTGATCATCGATGATGAGATGAGCGGGATTCGTTCGTATCAGTGTTACATTGATGACCAGTGGGCACTGTTTGAATACGATGCCAAGCGAAATCTGCTGGAGGGCAGCTTTAAAAAAATGCCCTTTTTAAACAAAAATACCCAACACCAGTTATTGGTAAAAGTAGAGGACAACCGGGGTAATCGGTCGGAGCGCAAACTAACCTTTACGTATTAAAACGGTTGCGTAAATAGAAATATGCGTTAGCAGTCTTTTTTCGCGGCTAGCATTTCCTTTGTGGTTTAATATTTGTTAGGCAGAAGGAGGGCTTAAATTGTTAGCATCCCATGTGCTAACTTTTTGTTAATTGGTTATATTTGTCCACCTGGCATTTAATACGCTTGAAATTTTTGCAGAGAATATGGTTCGAAAAGTCATTATATATTTTGTTTGTCTTGCGGGTTTTGTGAGTACGGCTACCGCTCAGATTAATACCGATCGCATGTTAACCATTGGTCGGAATGCTCTTTATTTTGAGGATTACGTATTGGCCATTCAATACTTTAACAAAGTGATCCGGGTGAAACCGTATCTGGCCGATCCCTATTTCTACAGGGGGCTGGCAAAATATTACCTGGAGGATTATACCGGGGCGCAAACCGATTTAAGTGTCTCCATTCAGAAAAATCCCTTTTTGGTAGATGCTTATAATCTGCGAGGGATCATTAAGGGGCGTAACGAAGATCATAAAGAGGCCATTGCGGATTATTCCATGGGATTAGCCATTGAGCCGGCGAATATCAATCTTTTAATGAACCGGGGAAACAGTAAATCGGCCCTGGAAGATTTCAAAAGTGCCATTGACGATTACAATGAGATAATTAAAACAAATCCCAACCTGTTGAGTGCCTACCTGAACCGGGGAGCGGCTAAAATAAATAATAAAGATACCATTGGAGCTCTGCAGGATTTCTCTAAAGTTGTTGAGATGAATCCCTTTATGGTGGATGGTTTTGCCTCCAGGGGCATTTTGTATTACCAGATCGGGGAGTATGCCAAGGCCTTGGAAGATTACGAGAAAGTCATTGAAATAAAAGATGATGTGGCCGGTTATTACATGACGCGAGGGGTCATTCGTTACCAGTTGGATGATCTTCAGGGTACCATGACTGATTTTGATAAAGTTATTGAGCTGGATCCTAAAAATAGCATGGCCTATAATAACCGGGGTATTCTGCGGGCGCAAGTGGGGGATTTAAACCGGGCCCTGGAAGATTTTTCCCGGGTGTTGGCCTTGGATCCCACCGATCTGTTAACGCTCTTCAATCGCGGATTAATTTATAATCAACTGGGCCAATATCGGAATGCCATAACCGATTTGAGTATCATCATTGATAACTATCCCAAATTCTATGAAGCCTATGGAGCCCGGGCCTATGCGAAGAGTAAACTGAATGATCAGCAGGGGGCTGATCTGGATGGCGCAACGGCCTGGAAATTGGAGCAGGACTCGCGCAAGGAAGCCGAAAAGCGAACTGAAAAGGCAGATGGCATAGACAAAGAAGACCAGGGCAAAGGAGATAAAGGATCTGAGAAGAAATCGAAGAAACAAACCCGTAAGAAATCCGATAAGGATATTCGGAATTACGATAAGATTGCCGTATTGGATGATTTCGGTGAGGAAGAGGCGGAAGAGGATGAATTCAAGTCCATCCGGGGGAAAGTTCAGAACCGGAATATTTTCATTGATCTGGAGCCGGTTTTTGGATTGACTTTTTTCTCAGCCGATACGGTGTTAGACCGCACCCGTTATTACCAGAAGGAGATTGCCACCTTCAATAAATTGCAACTTTATAAGCAATCATTGGTTATTACCAATCGCGAATCAGAGGCCGATGGCTTAGCTTCTGTTCGTGTCTTCCAACAGATTAACAGCGTCACAGAAGAACTGAAAGATGCCGAGGCGGAGCAGGAATATCAAGTGGTGCGAGCAGTTCTATACGGATTGGTAATGAACTACAGCAACGCTATTCAGGATTATGATGCCTTTTTGAAAAAGCAACCCAATAGTGTTATTGCGCTATTTAACAGGGCGTATATCCGTCATAAAATGGTGGAAGTGATTCGGTCGCTGGAAGAAGAAGCCACTCCGGGTGAAGTTAATTTAACCAGTGGTCTGACTACGAAAGCGGCCAATAAAAAGGCGGATGATAAAGACAAGGCGATCGAGCATATTCTGGATTATGAGCTGATCATGTCTGACTTGAATAAAGTCATTGAGCTGTCACCGGACTTTGAGTTTGCTTACTATAACCGCGCCATCATTCATTGTCTGAAGCGCGATTTTGAAAGTGGAGAGGCTGATTTTACAAAAGCCATTGAGTTGAATGGTGAATTTGCAGAAGCTTATTTCAACCGGGGATTGATCAAGATCTATCGGGAGCAGGAAAAAGAGGGGACGGCAGATCTGAGTAAAGCCGGTGAGTTAGGGATTTATAAAGCTTACAATGTGATTAAGCGCTATGGGGCCGAATTATCTGCTGAATAATGGGTAGGTTTGGTGTGGAAAAGGAAAGTGTATGAAGGTAGAACCGGAAATTATTGATACAGATAATGCGGAGTTTCAGGATGCATTACGATTGATTCAACATACGAACTCGTCGGTGTTTTTAACCGGTCGTGCCGGAACCGGTAAGTCCACTTTTCTGCGTTATATCTGTACGCATACCCATAAGAAATTTGTGGTGGTGGCCCCCACTGGCATCGCTGCTATTAATGCCGGAGGCGTCACCATTCATTCCTTTTTTAAAGTACCGTTTCGGCCCATCTTGCCGGATGATCCGGATCTAAGTACGAAGGATGGCCGGATTTTTGATTTTCTCAAATACCGGAAAGCACACACCAAGATCATTGAAGAAATGGATCTGCTCATCATTGATGAGGTTTCCATGGTACGGGCCGATTTATTGGATTTTGTGGACCGAGTCTTGCGCGTCTACACCAAAAATGTGAATCTCCCTTTTGGCGGGAAACAGTTGCTGATGGTAGGGGATGCGTTTCAGCTGGAGCCGGTGGTGAAACGTGACGATTGGGAAATACTGCGCCGTTTTTACCGCTCACCTTATTTTTTCTCAGCACGTGTTTTTCAGAAGATTCCCCTGGTGCAAATTGAATTGAAGAAAGTGTACCGTCAGAATGATCCGGCTTTTGTTAATCTGTTGGATCGGGTGCGTGTGAATAAAGCACAGACATCTGATTTATCTGCCATCAATGATCGACTGAATCCCACTTTTAGTGTGCCGGTGGATGAGTTTTTCATTACCCTGGCTACGCGCCGTAATACGGTGGATTACATCAATGATACGAAACTGGAGGAGCTGGAAGGGCAGGAGTTTACCTTTACAGGTCGGGTGTCCGGTGATTTTCCGGAATCGAGTTTACCCACTTTGAAGTCCCTGGTGCTGAAAGAGAACGCCCAGGTGATGTTCGTGAAGAACGATATGGAGAAGCGGTGGTACAATGGCAGCCTGGGGCGTGTCGAGGATATTGATGAAGAGGGTATTTATGTGCGCTTGGAGAATGAAGAGATTCATTTGGTGGAGAAAGAAGTGTGGCGGAATATTCGCTATAAATACGATGAAAAGAACAAGCGCATCATCGAAGAAGAATTGGGATCGTTCACCCAGTATCCGCTGAAGCTGGCCTGGGCCATCACCGTTCATAAAAGTCAGGGTTTAACCTTTGATAAAGTATTGCTTGATTTCTCGGGGGGTGCTTTTGCAGGGGGGCAATTGTATGTGGCCCTGAGCCGCTGCCGTACAATGGAAGGTATTGTCCTGAAGACCAAAGTGACCAGTCGTGATGTGATCGTTAACAAAGAAGTGGTTACGTTCTCGCAAAATGCCAATAACCGGGAGCTGATTGAAGGGGAATTGAAAAAGGCGGAAGCCCGTGACCTATATTATCGCGCTAAAGACTCTTTTGATAAAGATGATTTCCGCGATGCCGTGGCATGCTTTGCCCTGGCGAATGAAAAGCAGGAGTCGCTATCGGTGGAATCGGTACAACGTTACATTGCCATTAAATTATCAAAAATCGACCTGCTAAAAAAGCTGTTGGCTGATAAAACAGAAGAATTAAAGCGGCAACAAGAGAATGTGGCGGAGTTTGCCCGTGAGTATTTCCTGATGGCCAATGAATGTGTGGTGAAGTTTAAGGACACCCGGTCGGCCATTGCCAACTTAAACAAAGCGATTCAGCTCGATTCTGATTTCTTTGCCGCCTATCTGCGCCGCGCTGCCCTTAAAGTGGAGACCGGTGATTTGGAAGGCGCAGAAGCCGATTATACCAAAGCCGTCAAGTTGAAACGCCAATCTTACCTGGCGTATTATAACCGGGGGCGCACCCGCTTGGAGCTTACCAATTATCAAGGTGCTTATAATGATTTACTCAAAGCCACCCGGCTGGATAATGATAAGGCTGAAGCCTATTACTATTTGGGAGAGGCTTGTGATAAGTTAGGAGATCGCGAAAAGGGAAGTGAATACCGGAATATTGCGGATAACCTGGGCTACGAGAGTTAATGAAAAAAGAAATACAATTGAAATAGGTCTTTCGTCTAATGGTATCTCCAGGTTTTTTAAGCTTTATTTTGTTTTATCCTCCGTCAAACTAATGGTCGGCATAGTAATGTTGTAATGCACAGCCAGTAATCGAATGGAAATAATGGTGACAACCGTCAAGCTTTCATTGATAACATGCGGTACTTGAAGCCAGCGTAAAATCAGATATACAACAGCACCTGCTATACAAGCAGTAGCGTATATTTCGCGGTGAAAAATTAACGGTACTTCATTACATAAAGTATCACGGATCACACCACCAACGACTGCCGATGAGAGGCCCATCATTACGGCCAATGGCGCATCAATCCCCAGGAGTAACGCTTTTTTCAAGCCGATTAACGTGAAAACACCAATGCCAATGGTATCAAACAAAAAGAGTGTGCTGCGTAGTTTCAGGACTAATTTCTTAAAAAGGACCGTTATCACCACTCCGGCTAAAATAATGAAGAAATAATCGGTTGAACGGATCCATGCCACGGGTAAGTCACCCAACATCATATCACGCACCGTACCACCGCCAATGGCTGTGACAAAGCCAATGAACATGGCACCAAATATGTCCAGCTTCTTTTCCGCGGCCATTAGAGTTCCACTGATGGCAAATACCATGGTACCGATATAGTCGAAGTATAAGATGAGATCCATTTATTCCAAATTTGGGCGCAAATTACGGTATTTTTAATGAGCGATTTTTGAACCGCATTTTTAAATAATGTTAATTGAAAGCACCATTTGTTAATTCCAAACAGGCGAGTCGTAATAAGGTTTTACGTCCGTCACAATCATGCCTGCTGCCTGCGCTGCCTCAAGTCCCAGTTGACCATCTTCAAAGACCTGGCAATTAGCGGGTGCGACCTTAATGTGGTTGGCGCAATTGAGAAATGTTTCGGGATGTGGTTTGTAGTTTTTTACATCGTCAGCTGTTACTACCACCTCAAAATAGGGCAATAGACCGGTGGTGGTTAGCATTTCAATGGCCATGGGGCGATTCGATCCGGTGCCCACAGCGAGCGGTAAATGCCCGTGAAAATGTTTGATCACTTCCAGAACCGGCTGAATAATTAAAATCGTGTCCAGATTTTTTTTGAAGATGGTTTCCTTTTCATGGAATAGCTGTTGGGGTGTTACCAGCATACCATATTCAAGTACGATGCGTTTGCTCAACTCAATGGGCGGTCGTCCGGTTAAGGAAAAGAAATAGTCCATTGAGAAGCTCACGTCATACGGTGCACAGGCTTTCTGCCAGGCGTCATAATGGCTGCCAATGGTATCAATCAGTGTGCCATCCATATCAAAAATAAGTGCTTTGGCCAGTGGGTCTACCGGGATATGTGTCATAGTGTATTGTTAATAAAATGATGTACCACGAATTTTATCCATGGTGGGAGCGAAAGTAGAAATTACTCTTGAAGGAATAAAACGGGATGCATATTTAATCTTTGAAGCAAAACAATTTTATTGTAATTTGGTTATATGTTACGTTGAAAAAATGAACTTTGTGGACTATTAACTTTAACTTATAATAATGGAACTTTTTGGATACAAACTAGAATTAGAGGCCGTGCAATCCATGGTTTTTACTTATGGTAAGCTGTTGCTTGTCGGGTTACTCATACTCATTGTGGGGTTGTGGATTATCAATCGCATGGTAAAAGGATTTAAGCGTTTGCTCAAAGCACGTAAGGTGGATGAAACCTTGATCCCTTTTTTGGTGAGTCTAACCGGTGTCACCCTCAAAGCACTATTATTCATTAGTGTTATAACGTACGTGGGAATTCCCATGACTTCTTTCATTGCCTTGTTAGGAGCCGCCGGTTTAGCCATTGGTATGGCTCTTTCAGGAACGCTTCAGAATTTTGCAGGAGGCGTTATTTTACTCATATTAAAGCCATTTAAAGTAGGTGATTATATCGAGGCACAGGGGTACGCCGGTGTGGTGAAAGAAATTCAGGTATTCAATACGATTTTAACTACTCCCGATAATAAAACGGTGGTCATTCCCAATGGCGGGTTGTCTACCGGTGCCATGATTAATTATTCCAACCAGGAAACGCGCCGTGTGGATCTGGTTTTTGGAATCGGTTATGGAGATGATATTGATAAAGCCCGTGACATCATTAAGGAAGTGATCTCAAGAGAAACGAACGTGTTGGCTGATCCGGCCCCATTTGTGGGCGTGGTGGAATTGGGAGATAATTCGGTAAACCTGGTTACCCGTGTGTGGACACAGACTTCAGAGTATTGGAATGTTTATTTCTTCTTAAATGAATTTGTAAAGAAAGAGTTTGATAAGAAAGGGATTACCATTCCTTACCCACAGCGAGATGTACACATTATCAAAGGCGAGGTGTAAAAAGATTTCACGAGAATAAATGAATGCTTAATTTTGCTCCGGTATTCCGGAGCAATTGTTTTTTGTAAAATACACTAACTATTATAAAACCTTTACGAATGAAGAAGATTATTATGGCAATGATTGGCTTGATCAGTTGGCCATTATTCGCCCAGGAGGTCCCTGCAGATTCGGTGAAGCTGTGGACGGTGGGAGGCAACACGTCCTTAACCTTTAATCAGGTATCGCTTACCAATTGGTCGGCAGGAGGTAAGAATTCGCTGGCCGGTACCTTTCTCGTGAATACCTATTTCAATTACAAGAAAGACAAAGTTAACTGGGATAATGTGATTGATCTGGGGTATGGATTAACGAAACAAGGATCGGATAATTCCATCAAAACAGAAGATAAATTAAACCTGGCTTCCAAGTTTGGCTATTCAGCCGGAAAGCATTGGTTTTATTCTGTTCTTTTGGATTTTAAAACGCAAATGGATGTGGGATATAATGATCCACCGGAGAATACGAAAAAGCTATCTGAGTTTATGGCTCCGGCGTACCTGAATTTCTCCTTTGGTATGGATTATAAGCCATCGGATAATTTTTCATTGTACATGTCTCCCTTGACCAGCAAAACCACTATTGTTTTAGATGACTCTTTGTCTAACGTTGGTGCCTTTGGGGTAAAGAAAGGTGAGAAATTCAGAGAGGAGTATGGTGCATCAGTTAAGGTTGCAGCGCGTAAAACAGATTTGATCAAAAACGTTGATTTTACTACCCGCCTGGATCTTTTCTCCAGCTTGACGAATAAGCCTCAAAATGTAGATGTGGATTGGGAGATGGCGTTTAACATGAAGGTGAATGCCCATTTGACGACTATTTTATCGTTTCATGCGTTGTATGATGATGACATTGCCTATATCAATAAAGAAGGTAATCCGGAAGGTCCCCGCCTGCAATTCAAGCAATTGTTTGGATTCGGGATTAATTACAAATTTGGAAAATAGTCTATTGACGAATCATACTGAAGAGCGGCAGCGTCCATCCTTTATAACGGGATGGGTGGTGTCGCTTTTTTTTATTCTAATCAGGTGTTTGTTGATATCGGCCTTATCAATACTTAATCGTGTTTAATGGAGCGTTGGTCAATGGGATAAACTAAGCAATCTTTTTTTTGTTATATTTATCATCAGGTGCAATGATAAACTAGAAATACCCAAGACGCATGCCCCAAGGCAGTAAAACCATATTTGGCCTCTTGACCATACTATTGTTTTGGTCCCTGCAATCGAATGCTATACCTGCTTCCGTTTATTTTCGATCATTAAGTGTTAAAGATGGCCTGTCACAGGCAAACATCTCCGCCATTGTAAAGGATAAATCCGGATTCATGTGGTTTGGGACATACAATGGTCTCAACCGATTTGATGGGTATGAATTTAAGACCTTTTATCACTCCGAAACGGATTCTTCCACGTTAACACATAATATCATTCGGACCCTGGCTTGTGATCCTCAGGGGCATTTATGGATCGGCACCCCTAATGGTTTGAATCGCATGGATACGCGGACCGGCAAGGTCATCCGATTATTGTATGAGCCGGTGACTACAGACCAGTCTAATCCTCAGTTAATAACCAGCCTTTTTGTCGATCACCAGGGGTTTGTGTGGGTTGGTACCTGGGGCAATGGATTGTATCGGATCAATTCTCATACCTTAGACATTAAACCGTTTTCATCCATCGGCGAGACTGCTGAATCAGTTCCTTCTCATGTTATTCAGATGGCGGATGCCGGAAATAATGAGGTCTGGATAACCTCCCGTGGTGCAGGGGTATTTCTTTTGCACACGGAAACATTATCCTTATCCGATTACAGCCATAAAAAAGTGACTGACCAAGGTTATTCCAGCACAATTTGTCAGATCAACAAGCAGGAGGCCATTGTGGGAACCACGGATGCCGGATTATTCATCTTAAATAAAAAGGACGGGAGCTACTTCTCCCTCAATGAAAAACTGGGGTCCGATTTTTCTCCCTCAACGTTGGACCATTATTATTTTTTTACAGATGATGGCGGCACTATATGGATTGGGACTTTGGGAGATGGGATTTATTTGATTAGCCCTGATTTTGCAAATTATTCGCATATTCACAAACAGTGGAGAAAACCTCACACCTTATCCAATAATATGGTATCAGCTTTTTATAAAGATGAAACGGGTATTTTATGGATTGGGACGTATGATGGCTTAAACTACAGGGATCCCTTTTTTAAGCGAATTGGTGGTTTTACCGTCGATAATGCCGATGAAGCGCATCAGAATACGGCCATCTATGCCACCGAGCAATTGACCGATTCAACCTTTTTAATTGCGGTGCAGGGGCAAGCGCTTCAAACCTATGATTTTATTAATCATACATTTGTTCCAACGCATCCATTGCTATTATCACCAGCTATAAATAGCGATTTTATTCTTTCCCTTAAACGCCTATCTTCCGGGTCGCTTTTGATTGGTTCCTTTGATGGTTTGCGGATGGTTGATTTTGATACGGAAAAAGTAACGCATTATACCGCCAATCAGTCTTTGCATACCTTGTCCAATCGCTATGTACGCGTCATTTTTGAGGATAAAAAGGGGGGTATCTGGTTGGGAACTGGTTCCGGGCTTGAATTTTTTGATTGGGAGAAGGGGATCTTTCAATTGTATGCTCCTTATCCGCAAATGGGTAGTGATCATCTTGAGAATTTAGTGTGGGCCATTGAAGAAGATAATGCCGGAAATTTATGGGTTGGTACCGATGGAGGGGGACTTTCGTTTTTCAATACGGAGTCGAGAAATTTTATACAGCGTTATCGTTTCAAAGAGGATGATCCGCAATCCCTGACATCCGATCGGGTCATCTCCTTGCACATTGATAAACGGGATAATTTTTGGATTGGAACAGCAGCCGGCATCAATCTACTCAACAGAGGAACAGGTAAATTCAAGTCGCTGACAAAAAAGGAGGGATTAACCAGTGATGTGTGTTTTGCCATTTTATCGGATAAGGAAAATCAAATCTGGTTCAGTACTTCCAACTGTCTGGTGCGTTTTGATGTGGTGAACTGGACCTTTGAGGAATTTGATTATGCTGATGGTGTTCAGCCCAAGGAATTTACCACAGGTAATTGTTTGCAACTACCAGATAATCAATTGTTATTTGGGGGTTTGGGTGGGTTTAATCTCTTTCACCCGGATAAAATAGCCCGGAATAATCAGGTGCCCAGAGTAGTCATAACAGACTTGATCTTTCTTCATGCCTCTGAAGCAGGGATGACTGGTGACGATCCTGCAGTGAAAGCGTATACGGACATTTCTTTTGCCGATTCTTTGTTTCTGGATTATCACGAAAACTCTTTTACGTTCAAGTTTGCCGCTTTGGGGTATTCCTTGGCGGAGCAAAACAGCTATCAATACCAGTTGGAAGGTTTTGATAAGGGATGGGTCAGTTCACACACCAATCGATTGGCGACGTATACCAAAGTGCCGCCCGGAAAGTATGTTTTTAGAGTGAAGGCGTGTAATAATGATGGGGTATGGAGCGAGTCGGATACCGTGATGCATGTGTTTATCAAACCTCCCTGGTGGCGCACCTGGTTGGCTTATGGCTTTTATTTAGTGATGTTGGTGGGTTCCATCACAGGTTTCATTCGCTGGCGGACCCATCAATTGAATGAACAGAAACATTATTTAGAGAAAGGCATCCAGGAACGTACCCTCGAATTGCGTGAAGCGAACGAACAATTGGAGGAGCGTCAGCAGGAAGTGATCAGCCAAAATGAAGAATTAGCCAATCGGCAGGAAGAAATTTTGGCGCAGCGTGATGAAATGGCTAAACAAAAACAGGAGATTGAACAGCAGAATACCGCGTTGGCGAAGCATCGGGAAACTCTTGAACAAAGAGTGAGAGAGCGCACAAAAGCATTACTGGAAGCCAAAGAAAAGGCCGAGTTGTCGGAGAAATTAAAAACAGCTTTTTTGGCCAATATGAGTCATGAGATACGCACCCCGATGAATGCCATCATTGGTTTTTCATCCATGTTGAGTGATCCGGATTTTGATGCCGAGAGCCGGCAGCAATTTGTGGAGATTATCCGACGTAATAGTGAGGATTTATTGGTCATTATTGGTGATGTATTGGAGTTGTCACGCATTGAGTCGGGTGAAATGATCATCACAACCAGTGCGGTGGATGTAAGCCAACTTTTGGATGAGGTGTATGACCAGTATAAGCCCGTGGTATCTGAAAAGGGATTGACCTTTACATGCACGAAATTATGGACCGGCAAAACCATCTATTCTGATCCCATGCGGATGAAACAAGTTTTGAGTAACCTGATGGATAATGCCATTAAGTTTACTGAAACGGGAGAGATTGAGTTGGGGGTGGAAGAGACAGAAGGATACTGTACTTTTTTTGTGCGTGATACCGGTATTGGTATTCCTGCTGATAAAAGAGAGCTCATATTCGATCGTTTTCGTAAGCTGGAGGATAACGTTGATAAGCTATATCGTGGTACTGGTTTGGGATTGGCCATTTGTAAGAAAGTGACCGAACACCTGCACGGCGATATCTGGGTGGAGTCGCAAGTTGGTGATCATTCAATCTTTTATTTTTCGATTCCTGTAAATTTAAGCCTTGACGAAGAACCAGCGATGGTCGAAAGTAAGCCTGTCGAAGATTTGTTTTTAGCCGGTAAGCACATTCTTGTTGCCGAGGATGAAAAGGATAATTACTTGTTGCTTGAAGCTATCCTTCAAAAGAAGGGTGCTTTGGTGGTTTGGGCCAAAAACGGGGTGGAAGCTCTGGCGCTGCTAAAAGTCAATTCCTTTGATTTAGGCATCATAGATATTAAAATGCCGGAGATGGATGGTTTTGAATTGATGGAAACCATTCAGCAGACTTCTATCACAGCTCCCCCGTTGATTGCCCATACTGCCTTTACCATTGGCAATAACCGCGAGAAGTTTCTGCAAAAGGGCTTTGTGGGCCATTTATTTAAACCGTTTCGGACGGATGATTTACTGCGCTTGCTACAGCGTTTGCTTTCGTGATGAGTTTAATTTTTTCATTAATTCTCTCGAAATTATCGTGAATAGGTGTTCGTAGGAATAACTCCGGTTAGCAATGTCGATCGACCTCGCTAACCGGAGTTAAAAAGTTTATTTAAGTGCCTGAAGAATCCGCTCCGGCGTCAGGGGCTGTTGTTTTACCCGGGCGCCACAGGCCTGAAAAACAGCATTGGCAATGGCTCCTCCAACGGTAATGATGGCGGGTTCACCACCGCCTTGCGGGGCCGCATCCATGGCATCGACAAACACACACTCAATGGGCGGTGTGACCGCGAAACGGGTGAATTCATAGGTGTCGAAATTGCGTGTTTTCACCTGTCCGCCATCAAAATCAATGTCTTCGTATAAGGCATAGCCCAATCCCATGGTTAATCCACCCTCGGTTTGAATTCTGGCACCATGGGGATTAACCACCTGTCCCATGTCCTGGGCACACACCAGACGCAGGGGCGTAACGACACCAGTTGCCGGATCGACCTTGACTTCAGCGATGAGGACCACCACCGTGCCGGCATCCCAGCCGATGGCGATGCCACACCCCTGGTTGGTTCCGGTTTTGGCGCTTTTATAGCCAAAGGTTTTGGCAGCCAGATTCAAGGTGTTGACAATGGCTTTGTCTTCAATGTTCTTCAATCGGAAAGCCAGGGGATCCATGCCCACTTTGTCAGCCATTACATCGATGTGAGACTCTCTGAAGAAGGTGGTGGAGTTATTACCTGGCGCCCGCCAGGCTCCTGTATTGAAGGGGTGAACTCCTCTTTTATTAATTCCGGTTGTTTTTAAGTGGGGGATGTTATAAAAATCTTTCGTGCCACGTGATCCGGCGCAATAATTGTCGAATTTCCAGGAAGTAATTTTACCCTCTTTGGTGACGCCTGATTTAATGTTGGTTACTGCTGCCGGACGGAAATAGTCGTACATGAACTCTTCCTGGCGGGTCCAGGCGACCTGGATGGGTTTGCCGGTTCGTTTGGCCAGGATGGCCGCTTCAACGGCCTGGTCGTTGTATATTTTACCACCAAAACCACCGCCTATAAAAACTTGTTTGATGTGCACCTTCTCAAGGGGCATCTCCAGTTTATCGGCAATGGACTGGCGCGTGCCAAAGGGTGTTTGAGAGGAGGCCCATACCACGAGTTTATCGCCCTCTATCATCGCTGTGGCGGCATGTGTTTCAATGGATGCATGGGCTTTGTAGCCGTCCCGGTACTCCTCTTCCAGAATGAAATCAGCAGCAGCCTCCCCGGTAGCTAAATCACCTTTCTCTTCACTGGTTTCATAGGGCGCTGTGTTTTCTTTGAGGTAGGTGAAGATGGTCTCCGGATTGGCAAGTGGGGCCGGCACGTCCCAGTCCGCTTTGATCTTGATGGTGGCTTCTTCGGCCATCAGGGGATTCTCATGCAAGGCCGCGATCAGATCACCTTCGCGGACGATTTGAATGCCGGCTATGGCATCGGCCCGGCTGGTATCCACCGTTATGAGTTTAGCGCCGTGGGCAGGCGGACGTTTGATAAAGGCATATAGCATGCCCGGCAATTGAATGTCGGCCGTGTATTTGGCAGCGCCGGTCACTTTTAGTTTGGCATCGGCACTGATGATGGGCTTCCCGATGGTTTTAAATTGAGCGGCTTTTTTCAGTACCGGTGGTTTGGTGACTGTCTTGACCAGTTTTTTACCTTTGGTGAGCTCGGCAAAACTCACTTTGGAAGCGGCGTTATTGGTATCGACCACGAAACCATCCTGTGCTTTTAATTGAGCAGCCGGTTGTTTTAAGACTTCGGCTCCCAGTTTTATTAGTTCAGTTTTGGCTTCAGCTGCAGCGGCGCGCAAAAGAGGGTCAAAGAAGCGGGTGGTCAACGAGCCCCAGGTACCGGCATCGTAGGGACAGAGGTCGGTGTCACCCATGATCATCACGATGCTGTCAAAGGGTACTTCCAGCTCTTCGGCCAGTACTTGTGCCAGAGAGGTGATGATGCCCTGACCCATTTCGATCTTACCGGTAAAACACTCTACCATGCCATCTTCGCGGATGCGCAGGTAGGCATTGAAATCCAATTCATCTTTGTTCGAGTCGTCCTTATTGGCGCCCCTGGCACTGCTCAAAAAGGCAAACTCACTCAATGAGAAGACAACGATTAATCCACTTCCCAGTTTCTTCAGGAAATCCCGGCGGTCCAGGCGTGGCGGTTGGTTGACATCTTTAAAATAGAGTTGGGTGATTTTATCCTGTTTCATGATTGGGCTCCTTTCATATCTTTAGCTGCCGAAGCAATGGCATCGGTAATGCGGTTATAGGATCCGCAACGGCATAAATTATCGTTCATGCCCTCGATGATCTCCTGGCGTGACGGATCCGGATTGGCATTTAATAAACCCACGGCATTCATGATCATGCCCGGAGTGCAGAAACCACATTGCTGGGCATCGTGCATCACAAATGATTTTTGTACCGGGTGTAACTGATCACCGACTGCTAAGCCTTCAATGGTGGTTACCTTTCGGCCGGCCACTTCGCTTAACGCCATGGTGCAGGAACGCATGGGTTCGCCATCGACCAGGATGGTGCAGGCGCCGCAATACCCGATGCCACAGCCATATTTAGTGCCGGTGAATCCCAGTTTAGTGCGCAGGACGGTGAGCAGGATGTCATTGGCATCGGCATCTACCTCTACGGGTTGGTTGTTGAGTAGGAATGTTGTTTTTGTGTTCATTATATTGGGATTATTGGTTTTTTGTTTATCCCCTCCGGGGAAATAGTTTAAACTGTTAATTGTTTTTACAATACTGGAACCGCTACGCGGTGCTGCTTTTATTAAAGGGATTTAAATTTTTGCCCGTAGGGCATATTACTATTGTAGAAATAATTCGTCAAGGTAAAAATTACTCCGTAGGAGTTAAACATCCGTATGAAACATGAATAAATACTTTTCATCGTATTCAATATTTAGTTTTTTCAGAAATTGAATGTATTCGTTTTTAAATGTCGTCTTCTGATGGTGTTCTTTTTGATTGGCGATATAGTTATAAACTGGGGTGTTGATTATTTAACTTTATCCTTACTAATAATTCATCCTAGTTTTGAGTTTTTATATTATCTTTGAAGGCAGATAATCATTACTGCAATATTTTGAGCGAAATACGTTTACAGGAATTAAAATTCTTCAAGTCAAGCCGTGATTCTTGGAAGCAAAAGCACAGAGAAAAACAGGCTGTAATAAAGCAATTAAAGATTAAAATCCGGGATCTAATTAAAAGTAGAAATTTCTGGAAGGAGAAAGCTAAAAAGCTGGAGCTTGAATTAAAAAAACAAAAAGAAGTAGCTTTTGCCGGAGAAATGCAGGGTTACTCTGACAAACCTACTCATACTATTCTTTTTAATAAGGGAACATGTAATAGCCCCAAGCATTTTAGTTACTGCAGCGATTTTATCAATTTTTGTGCTCAGCTATTTCTTGATGGCAATACGTCGTATCGAAGCTGTGCAAAAATTTGTTCAATACTTGCTAACTTTTATAATGCACCTGCACCTCACTATTCTACTATTCGACAATGGGTGTTGCGTTTAGGGTATTACACGTTGCATGAGCCGAAAGAAAAGCGTAATGATTGGGTTTATATAGTGGATTATACCATAACTACAGGGAAAAATAAATGTTTGGCAATATTAGGAGTATCATTAAAAGATTTACGAAAAAATGGTTTCAATCTTAAGATGAAAGATGTTGCCTTGCTGAATCTAACAGTGACTCCAAGGGCAACATGGGAGGTTACTTATAATGCTTTGGTTGAGACAGTAAAACTAACAGGTATTCCCAAAGAAATAATTTCAGATCACGGAGCCGATGTTAAGAAAGGAATTGAAGAGTTCTGCGCTCTGCATAAAAAAATCACTTACATTTACGATGTCAGCCATCTGTCCGCATGCTGCTTGAAGTCGATATTGTCCACTGACACTAAATGGGATAGTTTTTTAAAGCGACTATCCCGTTGTAAACATCAAACCAAACAAACACTACTCTCATTTCTTAGTCCTCCAAGCCAAAGGGCCAAAGCAAGATATATGAATGCAGAACAAATGATTGGATGGTTTGAAAAAATACTTCAATATCAAGAGCGAGGAAACTTTCTTCTTATAGCTGAATCCATTGTTGAAAAACGATTACAATCTCCAAATGCCAATTTGAGTAATTACATTGATGAGGAACTCGTTCAAGAGGCAAAAGAAATGTTTGAGGAGAAATTCAATTGGATACAAGAGTATAGCGATGATATAATCGACTATAAACAGTATCTGACAGTGATTAAAACAATAAAGAAAAAAATCATAACAGAGGGATTGTCCAGGAAAACAATTGGTGGTATAAAAAAAGATATCTCGATAATCAATCTCAACAAGAAGGGATTAGATTTTAGCGATACACTTATGAAGAGATTGTCTGACAACATCCCTAAAAATGCAAAATATAAAGAAGCTTACCTTGGGGTATCCGACATTATAGAAAGCTTGTTTGGAAAATACAAATATTACTGCTCGGAAAGTGCTTTAATGGGCATTACCCAATCAATATTGATAATATCAGCAGCGACACTGCAGATTGACCACTCTTGCATCAATAAAGCTATGGAGAGCAATACATTTATGGATATCCATAATTGGTCAAAGAAAACGATTGGTGAATCTGACTTTTCAAAAAGATGTAAGGCTTTTAAACGGAAAGAAAACCTAAAAGTCGCATGAATAATATTTTAAAATCTGTCAAAATAATCAACACCCCAGTTATAAACTACATCTAATTGTGATTTACTATAGGAAAATGCCCCATATCCCTCTTGCCAGGTGAAGTGAAAGTTGCACAATTTCTCCTGATTAATATATAGAGTGGTGCATCGTTTTAATTCATGCACTAAGGTGGAGACAGATTCCTTTGGATTTAGTCCGATTAATAGGTGTACATGATCCTCTGTGCCATTCACAATGATTGATTTGTGATCTCTTTGGGTCAGGATGCCGCTCAGGTATGAAAATACGTTGTGTTGAATGGTTTCGTTGATCAGTGCTTTTCGGTTTTGAACGGCAAATATTAAATGGATGTAAAGTTGAGTAAAGGTGCCTGGTTTCATATGTTCTTTTGTTTATCCCCTCCGGGGAAAGGTTATCATCAAGGATGTATTTTTACAATACTGGTACCGCTACGCGGTGCTACTTTTATTGGACTGTTGCTTTTATCATTGCCGGTCTTGCCTTCTTTTATTGTAGATGCTTTTCATTTTGGTTTATGTTTATCCCCTCCGGGGAACTGTTTTCAGCGAGGTTGCATTTTTACAATACTGGAACCGCTACGCGGTAATACTATTATTGGGCTGTTACTTTTATCATTGCCTGTCTTGCTTTCTTTTATTGTGAATGCTTTTCAATTTGTTTTTATGTTTATCCCCTCCGGGGAAAGGTTATCATCAAGGATGTATTTTTACAATACTGGAACCGCTACGCGGTAATACTATTATTGTGCTGTTGCTTTTATCATTGCCGGTCTTGTTTTTTTTTATTGTAGATGCTTTTCATTTTGGTTTATGTTTATCCCCTCCGGGGAACTGTTTTCAGCGAGGTTGCATTTTTACAATACTGGAACCGCTACGCGGTGCTACTTTTATTGGACTGTTGCTTTTATCATTGCCGGTCTTGTCTTTTTTTATTGTAGATGTTTTTCATTTTGCTTTTTGTTTATCCCCTCTGGGGAAAGGTTATCATCAAGGATGTATTTTTACAATATTGGAACCGCTACGCGGTGCTACTTTTATTGGGTTGTTGCTTTTGTAAACGCTTGTCGTGGGTTCTTTTATCATCGTTGCTCTTTCTTTTGATTACTGGTTTATCCCCTCCGGGGAACTGTTTTCAGCAAGGTTGCATTTTTACAATATTGGAACCGCTACGCGGTGCTGCTTTTATTAATGGGACTTAAATTTTTGCCCGTAGGGCATACTACTATTGTAGAAATAATTCGTCAAGGTAAAAATTACTCCGTAGGAGTTAAACATCCGTATGAAACATGAATAAATACTTTTCATCGTATTCAATGTTTAGTTTTTTCAGAAACTGAATGTATTCATCTTTGAATGTCTTCTTCTGATGGTGTTCTTTTTGATTGGCGATATAGTTATAAACTACATCTAATTGTGATTTACTATAGGAAAATGCCCCATATCCCTCTTGCCAGGTGAAGTGAAAGTTGCACAATTTCTCCTGATTAATATATAGGGTGGTGCATCGTTTTAATTCATGTACTAAGGTGGAGACAGATTCCTTTGGATTTAGTCCGATTAATAGGTGTACATGATCCTCTGTGCCATTCACAATGATTGATTTGTGATCTCTTTGGGTCAGGATGCCGCTCAGGTATGAAAATACGATGTGTTGAATGGTTTCGTTGATCAGTGCTTTTCGGTTTTGAACGGCAAATATTAAATGGATGTAAAGTTGAGTAAAGGTGCCTGGTTTCATATGTTCTTTTGTTTATCCCCTCCGGGGAAAGGTTATCATCAAGGATGTATTTTTACAATACTGGTACCGCTACGCGGTGCTACTTTTATTGGACTGTTGCTTTTATCATTGCCGGTCTTGCCTTCTTTTATTGTAGATGCTTTTCATTTTGGTTTATGTTTATCCCCTCCGGGGAACTGTTTTCAGCGAGGTTGCATTTTTACAATACTGGTACCGCTACGCGGTGCTGCTTTTATTGTGCTGTTGCTTTTATCATTGCCGGTTTTGTGTTTTTTTATTTTAGATGTTCTTCAATTTGTTTTTATGTTTATCCCCTCCGGGGAACTGTTTTCAGCAAGGTTGCATTTTTACAATACTGGTACCGCTACGCGGTAATACTTTTATTGGGTTGTTGCTTTTATCATTGCCGGTGGTGTCTTCTTTTATTTTAGATGTTCTTCAATTTGGTTTATGTTTATCCCCTCCGGGGAACTGTTTTCAGCGAGGTTGCATTTTTACAATACTGGTACCGCTACGCGGTGCTCCTTTTATTGGGTTGTTGCTTTTATCATTGCCGGTGGTGTCTTCTTTTATTTTAGATGTTCTTCAATTTGGTTTATGTTTATCCCCTCTGGGGAATGGTTATCATCAAGGATGTATTTTTACAATACTGGTACCGCTACGTGGTGCTACTTTTATTGGGCTGTTGCTTTTATCATTGCCGGTCTTGCCTTCTTTTATTGTAGATGCTTTTCATTTTGGTATATGTTTATCCCCTCCGGGGAACTGTTTTCAGCGAGGTTGCATTTTTACAATACTGGAACCGCTACGCGGTAATACTTTTATTGGGCTGTTGCTTTTATCATTGCCGGTTTGTGTTTTTTTATTGTAGATGTTTTTCATTTTGCTTTATGTTTATCCCCTCCGGGGAAATAGTTTAAACTGTTAATTGTTTTTACAATATTGGAACCGCTACGCGGTGCTGCTTTTATGCGTTGTTGCTTTTGTAAACGCTTGTCGTGGGTTCTTTTATCATCGTTGCTCTTTCTTTTGATTACTGGTTTATCCCCTCTGGGGAAAGGTTATCATCAAGGATGTATTTTTACAATACTGGAACCGCTACGCGGTGCTACTTTTATTGGGCTGTTGCTTTTATCATTGCCGGTTTTGTGTTTTTTTATTGTAGATGCTTTTCAATTTGTTTTTATGTTTATCCCCTTCGGGGAACTGTTTTCAGCAAGGTTGCATTTTTACAATACTGGTACCGCTACGCGGTGCTGTTTTTATTAATGGGACTTAAGTTTTTGCCCGTAGGGCATATTACTATTGTAGAAGAACCACGTTTGATTCCACACTACTCCGGAGGAGTTAAACTGCTATTGCAACACATTTTTCGCATAATCATCCGGGGTGTCAATGTCTTTCAAAATATCGTCAGAATTAATCTCAATTTCAAGTAAGTCAGCGTGATGTTTCCGGAATAGCTCTTTCAGGCCAATGCCGCCATTGAGTTGTTGAATGGTGGATTCGTATTTCAGATCAATCAATACCGGATGGCCTCTTTTTCCTTTAAACGTAGGTACCACCAGGCCTTTATCGGTGTTGTGCCAGGCTGAAATCAAGGCATCGATGGTAGCCGTGGCTACCATGGGTTGATCGCCCAGCAGGATGACCACCGCCTCGCAATGGGTCAGGGCATTGACGCCACATTGCACCGATGATAACATGCCATCGGGATAGTGTTTGTTGTAAACCAGTTCCGGCTGCAAAGGGGCGACCTTCGTCATCACTTCGTTTTTGTGACTGCCCAGCACCACCAGTACTTTATGTGCCTGGGAAGCCTTTGCTTTGGCCACAATGGTTTCAATGAACGATTGGGACCCATAGGGCATCATCAGTTTCTGTTGCTGCATGCGGGTGCTCATACCCGCCGCAAGCACGAGGCATCCTACTTTTTTGGGGACAGGTGCCGGTTTTGGTTGGCGTCGCACCTGCACCAGTTGGGCCGCGATGCTAATGGCAATTTCCTGCACGGTTTGCGCACCGATGTTTAAGCCAATGGGCGCATCTATCCGGCCCAGGTCTGCCGCCGTGGCCCAGCTCTGATCCATAAAATTCTGACGCATCAAAGCTGTTTTCCGTTTGCTGCCAATCATACCGATGTAGGCTGCAGGGGAATGTATGCAGGCTTTCAAGGCTTCGGCATCGGCATGGTGGCCCTGGGTGGCAATGGCAATATAGGTTTCAGGAGTTATTTGGAGGTCATGAAAACCGGCACTAATGGAGGGTGCCTGTAACAAGCGGGCGGCAGGAAACCGTTCCTTAGTCATTAACTCAGCTCTGTTGTCCAACACGATGACTTCAAACGCCAGTTGATGGCCCAGCTGAGCGAGGGCCTGGCCAATGTGACCGGCTCCCACAATGAGGAGCTGCGGAAGGGGAGCGATGGGTTCTAAAAATAAAAGCTTCTCCCCTTGATTCAGTAACAGGGGCCGACGGCTTTGGCGCACCTGATGGATTTGAGTGGTTTGAAGTCCGTAATCCTGAAGTGTCTGCTGCTGGTTGGGATGATCTGTTTCGAGCCAGCGGCGTTGGAGGTCACAGGTATCGCCGTCCAGGGGATGAATGATTGAAAGCAGGACGCCCCCTTTGTGATGATCCAGGCTGTTTTGTACGGCCTGAAAGGTCGCCACATCTTTATGGGGTCTGGCATCCAGCAGGAAAGTAGCGGTCCCCCCGCAGATGGCGCCACTGGCATCGGTGACAGCGGCATTAAAAGAAATGGTTTTGAACAGGTTTGTCTCCGATTGGATGCATACCGGTGCCAGGGCTTGCGCTTGGGCTTCCAGCACACCACCTCCTAAAGTACCGGCCAGTAAGGTGTTGTTTTGGAATAAAGCCGTGGCACCGGGTACCTGCGGTACCGATCCAATGGTGTGAAGGAGGGTGCCCAGCACCAGATCCGGGCTTTGTTGCTGTATCTGAAGAAAATGAGTGTAGGTATTTTGCATGAAAAAGAACCATCAGTAAATGATTTCTAAATATAATGAATTCATCATTTTGACCCTTGGTGATGCGGTGGAAATGTTATTTGGCACGATGGATTACTGCAATGGGGAGATGAACGGTAATATTACAGATAGGCATGAAATGAAATTACAATATGGTGGCTAATGATTTATACAACTCATTGTATAATAATATGATTGAAACGGTTTAGAAGCTAGTGTTTTAGAATAGTAGCAGATTCCTTTTGTAACTAAAATAATTAAATATTCATTTAAAGATTAGTTTTATAGTTATAGTTAAATACTATCTTCGCATGTGGTTCTATGAAGTAATTCTTTTTTCATTACTAATTCGAACCAATCACGTTTCACAGTGGTACAACCTAACTTTTTTCTGGAAGCAAAAATGGATAATAATGCTATTTTAAAAAGAACTCTCAGTGTTCAAAAAACTTATACATTCGATGAAAGTCACAATCCAAGAATCCCTGTTGAATATTGGTTTCAAAACAGTATCGAAGGCTACACCTTATTTGTAGTTTTCTATACTCAAGCCTGCCGTTATTCAAAATGTGAGGGGTGTAATCTGCCCTCAAAGATGTCAATCAACCATGTGAATTTTAAAGACACGATGAAACAAGTTGATGTCTTGTTTCACAATATCTTGGAAGAAACTCAAAAAAAATCACTTCAAAAAATCATTATTTCTAATAATGGTTCTATACTGGATGAAGCTACTTTTTCGACTACCACATTAATTTATTTGATCTCTAAAATCAATATGGAATGTCCCCAGGTTAAGGTTGTTACTTTGGAGACGCGACCAGAATATGTAGAAATAGAAGAGCTTGAGGTGTTATCGCGTGTGTTGCACGAAGGAGCCAACTCTACCTCATTGGAACTGGCTATTGGCTTTGAATCTTTTGATGAAACCATAAGAAACGAAAAGTTTAAAAAAGGACTATCCTTAGATGCTGTTGAACAAATCGCTACTGATATTTCCGCTATAAATCAACGAATTTCTCAAAGGTACGGTGAAAAACAAAGTCCCATTAAGCTTAAAACCTATTTTATGCTTAAACCAGTAGTGGAGATGACAAATGAAGAGGCACTCCTCGATATTAAAAATGGCATTGACTTTTTACATGGTTTATCTAACAAGTTTGGTTTTAAAATTAATATGCATTTAAATCCAACTTATGTAGCTAAAGGTACTTTGTTAGAAAAACACTTTAACGAAAACAAATACACTCCTCCCACGATGCAACAAACAGTAGAAGCAGTATTGCAGGGTGAAAATAAAAACATAAGTATATTTGTGGGGTTAAATGACGAAGGATTAGCCGTAGAAGGAGGTTCTTTTATTCGAAACGATGAAGACTACAAAATTGCATCAAAATTAGAAATATTCAATATTACTCAAGATTATAACAGATTGAAAAACTAACTTCAATAATTCCTATGGTTATGATGAAATTAAAATCAAGTTTGCTAGTGATATCAATTGCCCTATCACTTACACTTGCCAATGCCCAAACTGCAAAATACGATCAAGCCAAGCCGCTATCACAGGTTGTTAATAAACAAGCCAAGCCAGTATCCAATTCAGGCACAGTAAAAGTGCCCTTAATTACATGGGGTGGAGATGTGGCTACAATTTTGGGGGATATGGATGGTATTTTTAAGGCCAATGGCTTGAATGTTAACTTTTTTAGGGAAGACGATTTTAAAAAGCAAGTACAAATGTGTCTGAATGGGGAAACGCCCTACTTACGTGGTACATTAGGTATGATTAATGCGGCAGCAGATGCTTTTAAAGAAAGTGGAACGGAGTTAGTTGTTATCTACCAGTTAACATGGAGTGTTGGTGGCGATGCAATGGTTGTGAAATCAGGAAAAAGTTTAAAAAACATAAAAACAGTAGGTCTGCAACTATATGGCCCTCATATGGATTATGCAGCCAATCTATTTAGTAAAGCCGGGCGATTAAGCAATGTTGATTTTAAATGGTCCTCGCAACTTACTATTTCATCAAAAGAAGGAGGAAAGGCCATTGATCCCGTAACAGCGTTTCAAGAAGATGCTAATTTAGATGCCACGATGTGCATCATACCTGACGCCTTATTATTAACATCAAATGGTACCATCGGTACGGGCGCTGAAGGATCGGTTAAAGGTGCTTCCATCTTATTATCTACTAAAACAGCCAGTCGCATCATATGCGATGTGTATGCGGTTCGAAAAGATTATTTCGATGCCCATAATAATTCGGTAAAAAGCTTTGTAAAATCATTGATGCTTAGTGAAGAAGCGTTAAGAGATCTGATCAACAACAAAACCAGTCAACAAGGAAAATACCGCCAACTAATTAGCGAATCAGCAGAAAAATTAATGGGGTCATCTCAGTTTACTTCAGATACCGAAGCTTTATTGGGGGATTGTGAATTTGTAGGGTTCAATGGAAATAAATCATTTTTCACCGGCGCAGGAACTACACGAAACTTCACTAAACTAAATACTGAAATTCAGTCCTCTTTTAAATCACTCGGTCTTATCGCTTCAACCACAAGCTTAAAGCAAGCTTCATGGGATTACAACCAACTGGCTAGTGGTTTAAAAAACGTTACGAAAACGGCACAAAGCAAGCCTAAGTTTAATCAGGCAACGGTAGCGAAAGCTGTAGAAAATAAAATTAGTGCAGAATCAACATCATGGGAAGAGGAAGGAACTCTTTTCGTCGTTGAAATTAGCTTTGCAGCCAATCAAAGTGACTTTTCAATTGAAGAATATTCAAAGGATTTTGCCTTAGCACTTGACATTGCAGAAACAAACAGCGGCGCATTAGTTGTAATTGAAGGGCATGCTGATCCATTAGGGATTCTAAAAGCCGAAAAGGCACTTGCGAATCAAGATGCCAATGCTAAAAGCAAAGCTGAAATTGGACAAATGAAGCAACAAGTAAAATCCCTTTCATTGGAGAGAGCGCAAAACGTAAGAAAAAGCTTTTTACAATATTGTAAATCAAAACACATAAACATTGATGAGTCTCAATTTGTGGCCGTAGGCTTAGGTGTTGCAAATCCAAAATACAGCCCTCCACGCACCAAAGAAGAATGGGCAGCCAACCGTAGGGTTGTGTTCCGTATTAAACAAGTTGAAGCTGAATTAGACGAATTTAGCCCATTGGACTAACTAATAATTAAAGAACTAACTTATGAAATTGAAAAAAATCCAGTGGCTCTTCATTCTTCCTTCTATTCTATTAATTCAGTGTAATAATTCACAAAAAAATGGAACTAATCAACAGCAAGAGGAGATAAATATTGATGTATCTGATGAAATTGAAGTTCTGTTTGATGAGTCTGAAGGGGAAGCATCGCTAACAAAAAACATATACATTCTTTTCGATGCAAGTGGCAGTATGTCAGAGTCGTGCGCCAACGAAGTGAAAATTGCAGGTGCTAAACAAGCAATCATCCAGTACATTGAGAAAATCCCAAGAGATTATAATTTAGGCTTACTCATTTTTGGGACTCCTACTGAATCTGGAATAGAAGAAATGGTCACATTAGGAGCTAATAATCATCAGCAGATCATCGCTTCAATTGAAAATGTTTTTCCTCAAAAGCGCACGCCCCTTGCGGATGCAACTGCATTTGGTGTAGAGAAATTAGTTGAGCAATACAAAAAGCAATTGGGTTATGGAGAGTATCGTCTGGTCATCGTGACAGATGGAATGGCCAATGAACCTGAAAAGTTTGAATCTTCATTACAAGAGGCGTCCAGATACTCTTTTATCGCAATTTATGGAATTGGTTTGTGCATTGATGGTTTTCATACTTTGAAAGATTATTCATTATCGTATACAGACGCCAATGATTACGAACAGCTTGGTACAGCCTTGGAAAAAACCATTGGAGAATTACAAGATTTTGACCCTACGGAATTCAATTAGGCAAACAACAGTGCAATTTTATAACGGTTGATTTAAGTTATGCAAAACAAAAAAGGTCCTTTCGCATTATTTTTACTCATAGCTACTCTGGCTACATTGGCTTACTTCGGTAAGATTTATCTATTTGATAAAAGACAAGCAGATACCTCTGATTCACTGAACGACACAAAAGTTTTAAAGTGGGCAGGTGACAGTTATCTGGGATATGCCTTTTTACATACTGTAGAGATGAAAAAGCAATTAGCCAGAAAGGGTATTTCATTGGAGTACGAAGACGATGGGGGAAATTATAAGGAGCGACTAGAAAAATTTGCGGAAGGGAGTTATGATTTTATTGTTTTACCAGTCAACTCATACATTGAACATGGCATGGAACACAAATTCCCTGGTGTTATCGTTTCTACCATTTGCGAATCCAAAGGAGCTGATGCGATTGTTGGATTTGCAGATGTACTGCCTAATAATAGAATAAACGACCTTGACAACAGTGATTTGGTGATTTATTATACCTCTAAATCACCCAGTTCATTTTTGCTTGACTTAACCATTTCTGATTTTGATTTGGGTAATCTGCGATTGGATAATTCCTGGAGAAGAGAGCTTAATGGTTCCGAAGAAGTGTATAAAAAAGCTAAGGAGGCATCAAGGAACCGAAGTGTTGGAGATGCCTTTGTGATGTGGGAACCAGATGTATCCAGAGCCATAAATGAACTGGGCATGAAGAAGCTTTGGAGTAGTGATAAATTCAGCGGATATATAATCGATGTTTTTGTCTTTCATCGTGATAAAGTTGCAAAGGATCCTGAATCCATCAGAACGTTTTTAAAAACCTATTATAACGTTCAAAGCTTCTATGAATCTCGAGAAGAAGAGATGATCGATCAATTGGAAAACATAAGTGATCTTGATGAGTCAGAAGTTAAAAATATTATCCATAACATTAAGTGGTTTTCATTAACTCAAAATTGCATGGATATGTTTGATATCCCCATGGCCGTTGGGATGAATTCGAATGATGGAATTATCAATTCTATCTATGCTTGCTCTGATGTTATGCGGCGGACGAATACAATTGAGAAGGATATAGCAGATCCCTTTAGCTTAATTAATAGTTCTTTTCTGGAAGAGTTAAAAACAACAACGATTGGCAATAATTTAAACAATGGTAATGCTACAAATTCATTTAGTGCGTTAACAAGCAGTCAATGGAAGAATCTGGATGAAATAGGTACCATGCGGGTCGAACCTGTTACTTTTCAGAGTAGTGCGAGTTTGCTTGACTATCAGGGAGAAGAAATTGTAGACAATGTAGCCTTGATGTTAAAAAACAATTATCCTAATTACAGAGTGGCAGTAAGAGGTCATACTGGAAAGGGTGACAAAGAAGCCAATTTGAAATTATCATTGGAAAGAGCCAATGTGGTTAGAAGCCGACTAATAGCCGTTCATGGCATCGATTCGAACCGTATACTGGCTGAAGGAAAGGGTGATGAACAACCTCCTGCTCAAAAACCAGGTGAAAACATTCGCTCGTTTAATTTGCGATGGGCACGAGTTGAATTTGTTCTTTTACAATAGACGGCCCTGTTTTTAGGTGATAATTTTTATATTGCATAAAAAAAAGAAATGATATTACCAGCTCCTTTGGACAATAACATAAGGAATTTACCATCCTCCAAAGATTTTACTCAGGCCGCTATTAAGAAAGCTCTTCAAAGAACTGCCATGGATCATTGGACTTTTCGATATATGCTTCCTGCATTAGCCGGTACCGCATTAGTTGGCGTGCTTTTTGGTTTTTCCTTTCCTGTATTCGTGGCAATGCTTGGAATTGTGGGAGGGTCTGCAGCTACTTTTTTGTATAAAACAATGTTTAACAATGATGCTTTTTCAATAGATTACATTGCCAAATTACATAAAATAATAGATGATTACACGGTCGAGAAAAGAGATAATCTAAAAGAAGAATTAAATTGTTTAGGTCAAAAACATGCGGCTCTTCAATTAGAACAGTTCGATTTGAAGTTAGAAACAATGGTTGATGTACTTAATCAAAAATTTGAAAAGTCACAACTCACTTACCAACGCTATTATAGTATTGCTAAAGAAGTTTATTTATCAGGGATTGACAACCTCAATAACATTGTTATTGCTTCAAAAACAATGAAAAGCATTGACTTAACTTACATACAATACAGTCTTCAGGAGATCGAAAAAAAAGATCAAAGCAATTTGGCTGTAAAAAAGGAGTTAGATGCTTTGCTTCGCAGTAAAGAGTCGTATGGCAAACTCAAAAATAGGATTGATGAAATTTTGGCAGAAAATGAAACTGCACTTACTCAAATTGACCAAACAACCATTTCCATTTCTGAAATAACACGAAATAAAAATAATGAAGGGCAAGTTGACATGGAGAACTCTATGAAAGCTTTAGAAGAAATGGCGGTTCGATCAACTTATTATTCACGTTAACTAAATCTTAAAATCATGAGTCTTAACCTTCAGCAAGAAAAGGAAGAAGTATCTCTTACTTCAACTTTTAAAGAAGATAATCTAAAACTGAAATCCATTCCAACTGAATCCGAAATTGAAAAGGAATTAGGATTACCTTCAGTAATAACCGAAACTGTTGATCCAGCGATTGAAGCTAAAACAGATCAGTTAATTGATGATTTATTGTCGGACAAAATAGATGAGACAACAAAAAAACGTTATGTGAATGAAATGGGACTTAAGTTCCAAAATACATTGGCAAATAACAGTAAAATACTTGATCAATCTGTTAAAACACTTGGCAATACGCAAGATGGAGGCCCTGTTGCAAAAAACTTATTGGATTTAAGAAATGAAGTTGAGCAGCTTAATCCCAGACATTACGATTTGTCAAGCCCACAAGGTGCTATTGCCAAGTTTTTTAGAAATGTATTGGGTAGAAAAAATCCCATTAGCCGGTACTTTGAAAAATATGAGTCGGCACAGCATGTGATTAATGATATTATCCAGAACCTACAAGCAGGCAGAGATCAGCTTATTGATGATAATCAAACATTAGAGTTCGATAAAAAAGGAATGCGAGATAGTCTTGAAGGCCTATCAAGAGCCATTCACATAGGTGAGCACCTTTATAAAAAACTGGATTTAAAATTAAAGCGTGATATTGAACCAGAATCGGATCAATACCGATTCATTCAAGAAGAGTTACTTTTTCCCCTCAATCAAAGGGTGATTGACTTACAAACAACACTTGCAGTAAATCAACAGGGCGTTATTTCTTACGACTTACTCATTCGAAACAATCACGAGTTGATAACAGGTGTTAATAGGACCGTTACCATCACTGCGAGTGCACTTCGCATAGCCGTTACTACCAGACTTGCGCTTAATAAGCAAAGACAAGTACTTGATGCCAAAAAGAAAATCGATCAAACCACCTCAGATTTAATAGCCGACAATGCTAATTTGATTCGGACCCAAGGTGTTGAGATTCAAAAAATGGCATCTGAATCAACCATCGACGTGGATAAGTTAGCACTGGCATTTGATTCATTAAATCAAGCTATGGATGAAATTAGTAATTACCGCAGGGAATCATTACCCGCAATGCGTGATACCGTTTCTAAGTTTAAAAACTTAACCGAAAAAGCAAGTGGAACCATTGAACGAATGGAAAAAGGGAGTGCTGCAAAAGATCATGTCATTCTCGATATAACTGCTATTGACTAATAGTTTATTCTCATACTTAAAACTCTTATAAAATGAACACATCAATTTTTCAAAAACTATGTATTGCTGCATTTTGCTTTTTTTTCGTTGCTTTCGTACCCATTCAGGCTCAACAGAAAAAGAGTTTTAAAGTAGCCTGGTCAATATATGCAGGTTGGAATCCATGGGATTATGCTGGTAAGTCAGGGATACTTGACACTTGGTCTAAAAAATATGGAATAGAGATTGAGCTGATAAAAATGGATTACATCGCTTCCATTGAGGCATATACAAGTGGTGAAGTGGATGCCTGTTTAATGACAAACATGGACGCACTAACCATTCCTGTGGCTTCTGGTATTGAAAGCTCTGCGATTATATTGGGAGACTTTTCAAATGGTAATGATGCCATATTAGTTAGAAATGGACTCACTATTCCAGACTTAACGGGTAAAAAAGTCAGCTTGGTTGAGTACTCAGTTTCACATTATCTATTATCGAGAGCACTAGATAAGAATAAGATTAAACACAGCGATGTGAAAGTTGTCAATGTGAGTGACAGTGATATTGCCCCTGCCTTTGTATCAAACAATGATCAAGAAGCAGTAGTGACCTGGAACCCCTTAGTAATGGAGATAATGCAGACTCCTGGCGTAAGTAAAATATTTGACTCTTCGCAAATTCCTGGCGAAATTTTGGATTTAATGATGGTGAACACAAAGACATTAAAGGCTAATGAAAATTTTGCAAAAGCTCTTAATGGTGCTTGGTTCGAGGTGATGGCAGTGATGAGTACACGAAGTGCAAAAGCTGATAATGCATTAACTATTATGGCCAAAGCAGGTGGATCGGATTTAACAGAATATAAGGCGCAATTAAAAACTACTGCTATGTTTTACAGTGCCAATGATGCTGTTGCTTATGTGTCAGGTGAAGAAATTCAAAACAACATGAAGCGAGTACGTAATTTTTGTTTTAAGTATAAGCTATTAGGAGACAGGGTTCAGGCTGCAGATGATTTAGGTATTGAATTTCCAGGATCAACGATCTTAGGGAATTCAAACAATGTTCTTTTTCATTTTGACAGCTCATTCATGCAAATGGCTGCTGAAGGAAAATTATAAGACGTAAGCATAAAAAGCCATGACATGCATTTCCGGTGCATTCCATGGCTTTTCGTTTATTAACAGTAATTTAAGGTAATTTTTTACCCTTAGCAGCCTCATCCTCAAACTTCATTAATATGTTCTTCAACATCAATGCCAAACCTTCTAAATGGTCATCCACCGCATTAGGACTATCACTTTTTGCTATTTGTATTCTTCTATATGGAATTTCTTCCAATACACGCCACACCGAAAATCCGAATGATAAATTAATCCCCACAGCCAGTCAAATGTGGCAAAGCTTTACTAAGGCTGTTTTTCAGCCTGTAATTGAGGAGGAATATGACGAGGAAGGGGCACTAATAGAAACCAATCAACCTCGTTCGTTAAAAGAAGCTTATGAGGCGGGACAATTAATTAAGATGCTTAAAGAGGGGAGTTGGCAACTTTGGGAAGATACAACGGCCAGTTTTTACCGAATATTTGTTTCTATTCTCTTTATTTTCATAGGAATACTTATAGGCCTATACATGGGCGTATTCCCTTACGTGGAAAAGCTTTTATACCGGTTTGTATTGTTTTTCGATAAAATACCAGCTTTAGCAGTACTCCCGGTATTATTTATTGTTTTCGGCTTGGGTGAAACCGCAAAAATTGCCCTGATTGTGATTGGCGTTGCACCTACCCTAATACTTGATACTTTCCTGCGGGTAAAAGAGGTGCCTAAAGAACAATTAACAAAAGGAATGACTTTAAATGCAAGTACGCATGAAATCATCTACAAAATAGTTTTTCCCCAGATTCTACCAAAAATACTAGATACTTTCAGACTTAACTTCAAGGCCATTATTCTGTTTTTAATAGCTGGTGAAGCATTAGCTGCTGAAGCCGGATTAGGATATCGTATTTTTGTGGTGCGTCGCTATATGGACATGGCTACCATTATACCTTATGTAATATGGATTAGTTTGCTCGCCTTTATTATCGATTGGTCGTTAAGAACATGGATCAATAAAAGCTTCAAATGGATTAGATAGTTAGATTTCTCTACCTTTTCAATAACTAGCGCAAGTCATTTAAACATTTATAAAGCAACTATGTCAGATTATATTATCTCTTTGAAAAACGCTTTCCAGAAATACGACGATAAAACCATTCTGAATGGGATAAATTTAAATATCCGGGAGGGAGAGTTCATTACGGTCGTTGGTCCAACGGGCTGTGGTAAATCAACCACTTTAAGATTGATTCTTGGCGCTGAAACACCTACCAGTGGAGAAGCCATCATGGATTCTAAAATAATTACAAAACCAGATAGAAATAGAGGGGTTGTCTTCCAGAAATATTCATTATTCCCTCATAAAACAGTTCGTGAAAATGTGATGTTCGGCTTAGAGCTTGAAAAATTTAACCTCTTTGATCCACTAATTAATACGCGCAAATGGCTTGCCACGCGCAGGCAATTTAGAGTGGAAGCTAATAAATACCTGGAAAGAGTGCGCTTATTAGAACATGCAGAAAAATATCCCAATCAACTATCAGGCGGACAAAGGCAGCGCACCGCAATAGCGCAAGCAATGATTATGAAACCACAGGTCCTTATGATGGACGAACCTTTTGGGGCACTGGATGAAGGCACGCGAGAAGAAATGCAAGTTTTTACTTTAGAACAATGGAAAGAGACTAAGCAAACAGTTCTATTTGTCACTCATAGTTTAGAAGAGGCTATTTTTATGGGTACGCGTTTGGTGGTCATATCTCAGTATTACAATCATCATGATGGCAGCGAAGGTGCTAAAATTGTGAAGGATATTGAAATACCCTGGTCACATCCAAGATCCACAAAAATTAAAAATACGAAAGAATTTAAAGATTTAATGGAAGCTATTAAGTATGAAGGATTGAAGCCTGATGTTCTTCAGGATATTGGCAATTTTGATTTATCGCACCGAGATTCCATAAGAGATATTGTATGATCTTCTAATTATAAGCCTAAAACGATCATGACTTATCAAGTGTTCCGGTATTAAAACAGGGAAATTGCCATCGAAATTGTGGGGTAGTTACTTTGGGGGACCGGAATACTGCTTTCTGAACGTTGTTTTTTGATGAGGTTACGTTTTTTACCGCTGAGGACGGAGAGGATGGGAGGGGGAAGTGGTGTTGTTTACCCCCTGAATTAGCTTCGCTGATCTTCGATTCCCCTACTTTTGGGGGACCGGAATGCTGCTTCCAAAACTTAGTTCCTTGATGATGTTACGTTTTTTACCGCTGAGGTCGCGGTGGGGACGGGGTGGGGAAAGGAGATGCAATGTACCCCCTGAATTAGCTTCGCTGATCTTCGATTTCCCTACTTCTGGGGGCCTGTAATGCTGCTTCCAAAACTTAGTTCCTTGATGATGTTACGTTTTTTACCGCTGAGGTCGCGGTGGGGATGGGAGGTGTTGTTTACCTCCTGAATCACTCTGTCTTATAGGGACTGTAATGCTGCTTTCGAACATTATTTTTTGATGATGGTGTGTTTGTTTACCGCGGAGGACGGGGAGGAGGTGTAAGGGGAAGAGAGTCGATTGCGGTGGGATCCTGAGCAGGGATGTATCACGGTTGAGGCTGGACGTAGTGAGGATACTAACGTAGCGTTCTGTTGGGCTTGGGCTAACGCTGGTGGATGGGGGAAACCTATTTTCAATTTTAATTACAATATGCCTTTTTGAAATACGGCTAACAGAGTCTTTCTACCATCAATGTGTGTCGGTAAAGGAACCATCAGGTGGAAATGCTCAACAATGTCTGTCGGGAGCTGACATATGTGTGTCGGAGAGGGAACCATCAGGTGGAAATGCACAACAATGTCTGTCGGGAGCTGACATATGTGTGTCGGAGAGGGAACAATCAGGTGGAAATGCTCAACAATGTCTGTCGGGGGCTGACATATGTGTATCGGAGGGAGAACCATCAGGTGGAAATGCATAATAATGTCTGTCGGGAGCTGACATATGTGTGTCGGAGAGGGAACCATCAGGTGGAAATGCACAACAATGTCTGTCGGGAGCTAACATATGTGTGTCGGAGGGGGAACCGTCAGGTGGAAATGCATAACAATGTCTGTCGGGAGCTGACATATGTGTGTCGGAGAGGGAACAATCAGGTGGAAATGCTCAACAATGTCCGTCGGGGGCTGACATATGTGTGTCGGAGGGGGAACAATCAGGTGGAAAGGGCCGGCTATCACCTGTCGGCGACGGGCTATGTGTGGAGATGAACCGGCTATGTGTGGCGGAGGGCCATACATGTGGTACAAACGGGTGCGGAGGGGTGACGAAGCAGCGGCTATTGCAGGTGGTAAGCTGTGTAGGTGGGGGGATGAAAGATCATCAAATGACGAAGGGTGGGCTTTGCAGGGCTGAAACACGCGGAGTCTTTGGGAGCTGATCGCTACGGTAAAAAGAGAAGGGACGGTGCTTTTGAGGCCGACTTAGATTGCCTGCTATAAACACCCTAAATATATATGACCGGCTCATTTTTGCCGAAAATGGATATTTTGTTTGGTGCATAATGGGTAATTTGGGAGCGCATTGGAGGGTTATTTTGCGAACTATTACGAAAAGTGTTTTTTCCAGGGTATAGGGGTCTGGAGAGAACATTTTTTTAAATGACAAAGCAAAAATAAGAACAATGGGCTTCTCAAAACGATAGGTTTCATGCAAGACCAGCGCACATTTGGCACATTTACAAGTTCCACACACTGGCCAAATCGATAGCTTGCAAAAGAGCCAAATATTAGCAAACGCACAATAGAATAAAGAAATATGGAGACATTAAATTTAATAGGTAGTATTTGTTCAATTCTTGGATTACTAATTGCTGTTTTTTTAACAACTCAGGTTATTTCAATTAAAAACTCAATAAAGGATAGTTCAAATAATGAAGTGAAACAGAAAAAGAACAAGGTAAAAAATGGAAATATTGCAGGACGTGATATTAATAATTAATTTTTATGGCAGATTCATCAAGTAATGTTACTCAAAGCAATAACACAATTGAAGGTGATGGAGATATTGGTGGTAGAGATATTAATAAGCCAACATACAATTATGGACGTATATCTACAGGAGGTCAATCTCAATTAGAAAGATTATATACCAAGCTAGAGGAGGAAAAGAAGAATTCAATGACTTTTAGTGAGGTAATTGATGATTTATTGCATTATAAAAGTTATGCACCTAACACGAAAGTTATTGGACTCGAACAAAAACTTAAAAATGGGAATAGACTCAACTATTTAAAATTTGCTGAAAATTCAAAAGATAAGTTTACAAGGAAACTTCTTAAAAATGAGCACTCAGAAACTGCACAGTTAATCTATGCATTTTTACTTGCAAAAGTTTATTCTAGTTTTGAAACTTATGTTTATCCAAGAGTAATTGAAGGACATCCAGACGAATACATAAATAATTTAGTTTCGACATATATTATTACCCCTATAGAAGATATTCTTGGTGATAATTTACTGCGAATATATGAGGATGAAATAAATGGAATGGTTTATTTCTTAACTGGAAATTGTCACATAAAGTGGAATTAATATGTTAGTATATAATCACGCATACGACCTATATCACACGATTTTTCGAATTCTACAAATCACTGAGAAAACAGACTATGTTTTAGAAGTTGACAAGTTAAGGATATTGGATTTTTATTTAGCATTTCCTGTTGAACTGCTTGAAATTAGAAGTTTTAGAGGGTTTAAGAAATATGAGCGGTTTATTAATGAAAAAAAGAATAGCTATGAAAGAATTATAAATAGGAAGCGTATTTTTTTTAAAATGGAAAACATACAGCTTTCAGCTTTGAAATCGCTAATCTCATATGACCTTTTAGATGCAGAGGAGTTTAAAGACGGTAAAGTCAAAAGGACTAACAAAGAAATCACCTCACCTCTTTTGCAAAGAATAAAAGAAGCAAATGCAGAAAATCACAACCTAATAACACTGATAACTGGCCCACTAGCTTCGTTTAATCTATATGGACACCTAGGGTTAAAAGAAAGAACAAACCTTATAGAATTTAAGTATGACTCAATATAATCCATTTCTCAAATTAAATCGCCTTACCATTTTTACTAAAACTGGTACAGTTGCATACGATGAACCTTTTCATGAAGGAGTTAATATTATTAGAGGTCAAAATAGTTCAGGAAAGTCTACTATTGGAAATTTTATTTTTTATGTGCTTGGAGGAGAGTTTAAAAAATGGACAACAGCAGCAAGGCAATGTGGCGATGTTTATGCGGAAGTCTTTATAAATTCAGAACCTATAACAATAAAAAGATCTGTTTCGGAGGCAGGTAGTCAGCCAATGTCAATTTTTTGGGGTACTTATGACGAAGCAATGAAATCTTCTAGTGAAGGGTGGCAGGTTTATCCTTATCGAAGAAATGAAAAAAGCAGCAAAAAAAGCTTTTCCAACACTTTATTTCTTTCATTAGGATTACCTGAATTACGTGGAGATGTGGATAGTAATATTACTATGCATCAAATTCTAAGATTGTTATACGTTGACCAGAAAAGCCTTACTCTTGATTTATTGATGACAGATTCTTTTGATTCTGCAATAATTAGAAAAACCATTGGGGATTTACTTTTTGGTGTTTATGATGATACCTTATACTCAGATAAACTCGCTTTGAGAGAGTCTGTTAAAGACCATGATATAAAAAAGCGTCAATTTGATGGAATAGAACACATATTTAAATCAAGTGGTACAGAGACTAGCCCTGAAAAGATAAATCTCCAAATTGAAAAAAATATTTCTCGAATAGTTGAAATTGAAGATTTTTTAACAAAAACAGAAGAAGAGCAACAGTTAGTACGCAACAAACAAGATGAAAGGGAACTTGAAATCGTAGACCTCAAATCCAGCTTAATAGCCGCAAGACAGAATTTCTCAACTTTGCAAAATCAGATTAATGAGTATGAGTTTGAATTACTTGACTCTAACGAATTTATTTCAAGTTTAGAGAAAAGGGCAATGTCATTATCAGATTCGTTATTGACTCGTGAAGCTATATCTGATTTAAAAATGTCTCATTGCCCAAGCTGCCTTTCACCGATTGAGCATGTTGTTGATGAAAACCATTGTGAATTATGCAAGCAGCAACTTCCCGAAGATAAAGGCTCATCACAAATTAAAAGGATGCAGCAAGAAATTGACAATCAAATTCGAGAATCAAAAAAGCTATATTTAGAGAAAGAGCATATTTTACTAGAATTAAAATCAAGTTATCCTACTCTTGAATATACAATAAGGGAGCTTCAGCGAGAAGTAAATGCAGCTCTATCTACTGTGAAATCCGAGAGAAATCAAGAAATTGATGGACTTTTAGTTCAAAAAGGAGAGTTGAAATCACAAAATGACTTTCTTATAAAACAGTTAAAGGCATTAGAACAAATTGAAGTATTAAGAAAAGAATTGGAAGGACTTGAAGCCAAAATACAAAAGCTTCGTTTCAGGATAAATTCAAAAGAACAAGAGCAAAAAATGCGGTTAGCGAGTGCATATAATTTAATTCAGCGTAATACTCTAAGATTATTGCATAGTGATTTAGGGAGACAACCAGAATTTCAATCAGGTAAAATTGTTGAATTAGATTTTGATAGAAATACTTTCGCTTTAGATGGTGAGAATAATTTTTCTGAAAGTTCAAATGTATACTTAAAAAATAGTGTTCGTTTTGCAATGTTTTTTGCATCCCTTGAAAAGGATTTCTTTAGACTTCCAAGGTTTATTTTGTGTGATAATATTGAAGATAAAGGAATGGAGCCAGAGAGAAGTCAAAGTTTTCAAAAAGAATTAGTTGAGATGTCTAAAGAAGCAAATGTTAATCATCAAATTATTATTACTACTTCAATGATTTCCCCAGATTTAAATGATACAGTGATGTGTGTAGGTGATTTTTATACAAAAACAGATAAAACATTGAAGATTGACTAAAATGCGACCCCTTCGCAGCCATACACATTGCCAAGACGCACAAAATGCCATTGCACAATCCAAAACTTGTCAAAGAGTATGGTTGCCCAAACGTAAAGTAGACAGCGGAGAAGAAAGCATGAAAACCTAACAATAAATAAAGGTCATTTGGCGGATAGTGTTAAATTTGAAATGAGTACAATTAATAAAATATATAGCGGTTTGATAGTTGGGAGCTTTGAAATGCCAAACACCCCTTATTTTCAACGTTATGTTTAATTCTCAAAACGAACCTATGAGATTATTAATAGCTGTCTTCTTTACAATTTCATTTTTTGGATGTAAAACAAGTCATGACTTAATCACGAATAGAGAACTTTTGGAGATATTAAACATTAAAGTCTGGAAAGTTCCTCTACCGCTAGACGGAACAAAACAATGGGGGATTGAGGTCATAGACGTTGAACCTCATGCTATTAAATATGGCTCTTTTGACATAGATTCAAAAAACATATCCTTAATTTCTTTAGAACGACAAAGTAAATATGTGTTTGAATTTGTGTTAAAACAGAATAAAGGACTTAGTCGCGGAACTATAAGTGTTCAGGAAAATTATCAAGCGATGACTTTTTTCATTGACCCAAAATATTACAAGAATAACCAATATGCAATTGGCGAAATTGGAATATGGGACGGTTATTCCTTAACGCCGACGCAAATAATTGTCTTGAAGTTGATTGATAGATAAAGAACTAATTTTGTGCAAATTAATTTTTAGCAAATAATGCCATTCAAATTAAATATTTACATAGTTCTAATTCTTCTTATTCCTAATCTCTACTCGTGCTCGTCAATACACGTTGAAGAAATCCAAATAGATAATAACAAAACTGTATATTTTATTACAGAAGTATGGGGTTTAGGAGGTGGCAAGACAAATTTCAGAATGACAGACTTTCCCTATTGGAAAAATATGGATAGAACAATCGATTTTGGTGACCATGGAGAAGTACCAATTCTCTATGAAATCAAAGAAAATAAGATTATAGTTCATAAAATTGAAAATGATAAACAAATTAATAAACTATCAGACAAGGTAGAATTTAAATTGCATAAGTCGGGATATATGTATTTAAACAAACTAGACTCAGCAAAAAATGGTTTGATTCCAGATTTGAAGATTTATTATCCTATGGAGTTTTATATGAGAAAATAAAGAACTAAACACCATAAAGCATAGCAGGCGGCAGTGGGGTTTTGGTTGAGCAGACTCACGCAGATTGTCTAGTCGTCCTGCGGACAGACAATCACCGCGACTCTGCTTCAGCTTCATGCGGCAGGACGTAAGGCAATATTAAAAACTATAGAGCAGTAGGTTACAGAGTTAAAGATTTAATTTACTATAAATGGACTATATTGAATTTTCTGAGATCTGGTTGTCAGATACTAACCACTTAACTAGATTTAATGAAATTGCACATAAATTAAATTGGTGGAAACAAATTTTTAGGAAACAACGAATTGATAATAGTTTTCCTCACATTGATGTTAATGGACACAAAATGCCAATTGTATTTTTCTCAAGCGGTAAAATAAAAATTGAGAATAATAAATTGATATTTAATGCAAAGAAGCCTCAAGATATTTTGACTTCAAAATATATGAATTTGGAAAATGAACTCCAGTTTAAAATAGGCTTTAATGAGATAAAGGAAATATCAAAATATAAAATTCCAAATGCAAGATACGAGAATCATAATTACCCATGGGTGAGAATTCTTTTGCAAGAAGGAAATGAATATTTATTTCTCTGTAAAATGAAAAGAGGAGAAGTTGAAAAAGGATTAAAAATTACTGAAGAATTATACGTAGAAATAAAGAAACATTGCCAAACAAGCTATCACATAAAGTAGCCCATGCATAAGTTGGATTTGGGAGTTCAGCTCCCGCGTTGGCATTAGAAAAATCAAGAAAACGAATGTTTCACACCCAGACCGAGCCACTACTTATGCGATGAGCCATTATATGTCATCTTAAAGCATAGCTAGCATATTTATGTGTACTTGAAAAAGAATTAATGAACGTCTATCAAGAAAATATAATAAAGTATAATGCCAAAGCATTAAGATTACGGAAGGTATTAAATCGAATATCTTTACTGCGGCTAATTATTTTTGTAATTTCAAGTAGCATTCTTATAGCTTTGTTTAGTAACAATTTAATGGCTCCCGCTTTTATTGTTTTTTCTATTTCCGTCATATGCTTTACTGTTGTTTTAAAGCATCATAAGAAAATTGCTTATGTGAGAAAGCATACCTTATTTCTGAAAGAAATCAATGAATCGGAAATTCTGAGGGAAAAATGTAGTCTGGAAGAATTTGATACCGGAAGTAGGTTCATTAATCAAAATCACCCCTACACCTCTGATTTGGATATTTTCGGGGCACATTCCATTTTTCAATTGGTTAATCGAACAACCACTGAGTCGGGCCGGATGCGCTTATCGGAATGGCTCTCAGAACCTGCCCCCACTGCTGAAATACATGACCGACAAAACGCCCTCAAAGAATTATCTCAAAAATTGGATTGGCGGCAAGATTATCAGGCGTCCGGCATGCACTTTCAAAATAAAAAGAGTGATTATAATAAGTTGTTAGCCTGGGTAGAAAAACCTGTCGTTTTATTCAACCATCGCCGCATTTATCAAGCCGTGGCGATCCTTCTTTCGGTTCTCTCTTTTCTGGCCATCTATTTCTTCATGCCTTTTTATGATTCATCCAACTGGTTTATCTATCTGCTACCCTTAATGACAGTATTATTTATCAATGGCAGAGTTCTAAATAGAATAAAGCCCATTGTTGAAGATCTCGTTGAAACCTCACAAGAGAATATTAACACTTTTAGAAGTTACCGGACACTGATCCATAAAATTGAATGTGAACGTTTCGAGTCAGATCAACTATGCCACTTACAATCTCTACTCCTGACAAGCAACTATTCAGCCTTCAATGAAATTAAGCGCTTGTGCCGACTATTGGAATTTGCTCAGCAAAGAGGTGTAAATGAGATTAAGCGACCAATCAAGGGAAATCCTTTTTATGGTGTGTTAAATAGTTTTCTGCTCTTGGATGTATACGTGATTATAGGAGCCGAAAAATGGAAAACAAGAAATAAAGCCTTATTAAGACTGTGGGCTGAAGTGGTGAGTGAGTTTGAGGTGATGAATAGTTTTGCCGGTTTTTGTTATTCGAATCCATCCTATGCCTTTCCGGAGATAAGCGAAAAGAACAACCATGTGCATTTTGAGGCTTTAGGCCATCCCTTAATAAATTCCGGTCAACGTGTTTGTAATAATTTTCACTCAGAGGGACAAGGTGATGTTGTTTTAATAACCGGTTCTAATATGGGAGGGAAAAGTACCTTTTTAAGGACGGTAGGGGTAAACATCGTTTTATCCTTAGCCGGAGCACCTTGTTGTGCCAAAAAAGGGGAGGTTTCGAACCTGAAAATATTTACCAGCATGCGAACCCAGGATAATTTGAAGGAAGGCATTTCTTCTTTTTATGCAGAATTAAACAGGATAGAAAAAATGCTGAAACTGATAGAAGGTAGTCACAATGTTTTTTTTCTATTGGATGAGATGTTTAAGGGGACAAACTCAGAAGATAGACATAGAGGCGGTTTTTCATTGATTAATCAAATAAAAAAACTCAAAACGTCAGGAATTATTGCAACACACGATATTGAACTGGCAAAACTATCTGAGAATAAAAAGTTAGTCACCAATTGTAGTTTTAATAGTGAGATTAAAGATCATTCAATGATTTTCAGCTATGCACTTCATCCAGGCATCTGTCATGATTTTAACGCCAGTGAACTGATGGAAAGAAGTGGAATTCATATTTTATCTGATATATCAAAAAGTGAAATCGACTGAAAATGCGGCCTTTCCTAACCTGAATAAGCCAGAACCAAACAGGGATTTCGATTCATCAACCAATCCATCCATGGCTCGATACACTATTTCACTTTGATGTACAACTTGCTTCAAAACAAACCACAAATCGCACAAATGCACACAAATAAATGAGCTGCTTTGCAGTTCTCATTGGTGATAATTTGAGTATTTTGTGGCTCCAAATATCTGCGTAGCAGAACGGATTTATCAAGTATTAATTTGTAGATTGATGTTAAAATTCTGCCAAAAAATACACGAATATTACTGTTAAGATACTAAATAGACCTTTATGAGTAATGGCGAGCAAGCTCGTCAATATGGAGGTTTGTGGCCCGCTACAGCTACCGGATTGTTAGATCGGAAACTGCCACGCCAGCTGCTGTTATTAATTCAATTTACTGTAACCCCCAAAAACAAAACACACCCCCATCCCATGCAAAAATTCAACAGAGCCATCTTACTACTTCGCATCCTTCTGCTTGCGTTTGTGGTTTTGGCATTTATTCAAACGGCTGTGCAGCTGATTCCCTTTGATTGGCAGCATTTTCAAACGCATTTCTTACCCAGTGTTTTTATTTTGTTTTTGCCGCTAACGATTGTTCGGCTTGTGCGTTTGATTGTCACTGAATCAAGGGATGTGGTTATCAGTGGGGAGGGTATCCAGGTGCGGGGTCTATTCAGGCGAACACCCCACCTTGTGAAACGGCATGAAATACGTGGGTATAAAATTGAAAAGTACCAGTGGAACTTCTTAACTCTACCGGGCTTTCAACCTTTTTGGCGCTTTGAAGCCCGCATGGTGGTTATCTATTCCAACCATCGGGCCATCCTGCACTTCAAGTCATTGAATTATTGGGGGCTTAAAAAGATTATTGGCAGTCTGGAAGCTGCCTCCTATGAGGAGTTGCATTTATCGCGGCGTTACTTTAACAGGTATCGGTACCAACGTATTTAGGCTGTCGCATTAACCGGGGGCCTCATGAGACCTGTCTTTGTGCTCAGTTTTGTGTGGAGCGATTTATGCGGTCTTAAAAGGCAAAAGCCAGGTGGCCATAAGGGGTGTCCTACCACTTCAATTATAGTGGGTGTCATTTTCTCTGGTAACTTCACCATTGGGGCGGTGTCAGGCAGACAAAGGTATCTGGTGCAAACCGTTTTATGATGATAATTTTTTGTAAATTGACCTTTGTGAATGCGTTATTGAAAACCAAAACCAAGCCCCAATGACACAAAAAGTAAGTATTTGTTTGATGGTAATCTTTGGTATCCTGCTGCCGGGTGCCATTTATGGACAAGACATCACGGTAAAACTTGGATTTCGGGATAGTATTCGGTCTGCGATCCTGGGCGAAAACAGAAAGGTACTGATCCATCTGCCGCTGGACTATGATCAATCCGCTCAATGCTATCCGGTGCTGTATCGGTTGGATGGCGATGAAGGATTGCTGTTTGAAACGGTTTCGGTTGTGAATCGGTTGGTCCATTGGGAAGAGGTTATGCCGGATGTCATTGTGGTGGCCATCGAAAATACGGATCGCTCACGGGATATGTGGCCCACCCATACCAAATACAACCCGGCACCTGATGTGGCCGGCTCGGAAGCATTTTTAGCATTTATAGAGAATGAATTGATGCCTCACATCGACAGTTCTTATCGGACGAGCAAGCAACGTATTTTATGCGGGCAATCGCTCAGTGCGGTGTTTACCTTGTATGCCTTTTTAACAAAGCCCCGTTTGTTTGATGCTTACATAGCCTGCAGTGGGGCCTTCCCCGATTGCGCGCCCTATTTTAAGGCATTAAGTCAACAGGCCATTCAACAGGAAAACTTATTTGACGGGCGTTCTCTTTTTGTGACCAATGGACTGCTGGATGAGCTTGATCCGGAGGGGCAGCTGCACCAGGAGGTGATAGCGTTCTCAGAGACCATCCGGACGCACCTGGGAGCTGAAGTCAGGCATCGGTACCGGACTTATGACGATCAGGGGCATGTTCCCTTTTATAGTCTATACGATGGGTTGAAGTTTGTTTATGAGGTGGATGGCGCCAAGTGATAGGCAATCGCGGCTAAGGTTTCGGCTACTTGTGTTGTACGTCTTTTTATGGCTTGCGAGCGACAACCTGATTGGATAGTGTTATCATTCGAGCTTGAATGCTGTGAAAAGTTCAACCCCTCTCAGGGTGTGCTTACCTACTGCCACTAACAGGGGTTGTCACTCCTGGTTATTCTTGTTGTACCGCCTTGCGGTTTCTTTGCTGCATCACCTTCCGGAAGAGATGAGCCATCAATCGCCACAGGTGAATCGAACATCAGCGAAGCAAAACCAGTGGTTGCAACAACGCGAAATCAAGGCCTTACCACGAAGTGGTATAACAATATTAACCACGGGTGAAAACCCGTGGATTATGACCAGATGAAAGCGCAACCCCGATGGGGTTGAATTTTAATTACCAATGTCCACACTAGTCATTAATTAACTACCTGTTGTTTGGATCCACAAAAAAACACCCTCCTCCAAAAGCCATGGAAGAGGGTGTCAGGTATTTAGTTATCAAATTGATTAGGGTAAATCCAGATCCACATTATTGCGGTAGTCGCCCAACAGGTGCTCGGAGAAATGGTACCAGATCATCTTCTCAAAATAGGGTGAGTATTGCGAGAAGCCATGGGCCACGTTGGGGATGATCATGAAATCGAAACGCTTGCGGGCATCCATGAGGGCTTGTGCCACCCGCATGGTATTGGCGGGATGCACGTTGTTATCAATTTCACCATGCACCAGCATCAAATGTCCTTTCAGGTTTTTAGCGATGGAAGGATTGGTGGGTACTTTACTTTTAAAAGTGATTTCATATGCATCTTCCGAAGTGGTTTCCGTTTGCGTGGAATCTTTCACCGCGTCGGTTTTCTTTTTCTTCTTTACCTCTTTCACACCATGGTGTGTTTCGCCCCACCACTTGTTATAGATGTTGTTGTCGTGATTACCGGCCGAAGAAACAGCGGCTTTGTAGAAATCAGGATAGGCAAACATGGCTGCTGTGGACATGAAACCACCGCCACTGTGGCCAAAGATGCCCACGCGGGAGATGTCGATGTAATCGTAGCGGTTGGCCAGTTGCTCCAGGGCAAACATATCGTCTTTCAGGGCATAATCGCGCAGGTTGTCATAGCCGTAAGTGTGGTAATATTTGTGACGCTTGGGGCTGCCACCGCGGTGTCCCACTGAAACGACTACAAATCCCAACTGCGCCAAAGCGGTGTTGTAACGAGCGGTTACGGTGAAGTCACGAACCACGGCTTCGGTTTGCGGTCCCGGGTACACATAAGAGATGACCGGGTATTTCTTAGCGGGGTCGAAGTCAAAGGGTTTCCACATCACGCCATGTAAATCGGTGACGCCATCTTCGGCTTTCACCACAAACTTCTCGGGGAATTGCCACCCCAACTCCTGGATGCGGGTGAGGTCCATCTCTTCCAGTTTCATGATGACGTTACCCGTTTTATCGCGCACGACGGCAATGGGGGCCTGGTCCACGCGGGAATAGTTATTCACAAAGTAATTGGCGTATTTATCCGTTTCGGGCATGCTGAAGTGGTGATTGGCCTCCTCAGGGGTGATGAGTTGTGTGCCGGACCCGTCAAAATTGGTGCGGTAATGGATGCTGTAGTAAGGATCAAATCCTTTTTCTTTTCCATAGGCGGGATAGTAGATGACCTGCGCCGCCGTATCGATGCGGGCGGCTTGTCCCACCACACAGTTGCCTTTGGTGATCTGGTTCTTCAGGTTGCCGTTGGCATCGTAGCGGTAGAGTTGTCCCCAACCGGTTCGTTCGGACCACCAGATGAATTCTTTACCTTCATTGATGATGTGGAATTGATGCATCTGGTCGTTGAAATAGGGTTTGGACTCCTCGCTGAACAAAGGTGTTACTTCACCGGATGTGGTATTGACCTTACAGATTTCCAACTCGTCGCAGGTGCGCTTCTTACGCATCACATACATGTGATCAGAGGTTTTGCCCGGCAAATAGGGGCGGATGGATTGATCCTTCCATTTGGTCAAATCGGGTTTGGTCCATTTGTTGGTCTCCAGGTCATAAATCATCAGGTAAGGAATGCCCACGTGCTCATCGCCAGGCATGGCATATTTGTAGGTCTCCAGTGTCGGACGTGGGTTGGCCACTGAATTGATGACAAACATCTCCTTCATTTGACGCTGATCGTAACGCACGGTATAGAGTTTCTTCTCGTCTTTAAACCAGCTAACCCAGGTTTTCAGACGTTTATCGGTGGCTGTATCACCGGCATCGGACTGGTAGCTGAACCAACGTTCGCCATCTTCAGTGAGTTGCACCTCGGTGCTGTCGGTATCATCGGCCCGCATCAGGAAGAGGTTGTGATTTTTGGCAAACACAATGTAAGTGCTATCTACCGAGTAACTCTTCCATTTGTCTTTGGTCTCCTTCTTCACTGAGTCGATCTTGGCGACGGTTTGATTCAAGCGGTTGTAACGGAATTTGAGTTCATCCATCTCAAAGGTGAAGGCGGACTTACTGTCTTTTTCAAATTCAATCTTCTTCAGCGGTAAGTCATGGACGTTATAGGGCTTGTGTGTGATCTGCGACACTTGTGCGGCCAGGTCATTGTTGTCGAACAAGGGTTGTTTGCTGCGTTTCTCCGGATCGACAAAGTAGAAGAATTTGCCATCGGCGGTTTTGTAGCTGTACCAGAACAGATGGCTGTTTTCGATCCACTGGGGATCTACCCGGCTGGTACCGGAGTATTTCTTAACATTTTCGACGGTGAACTTTTTAGCCAGATCGAAGTTGGCTTTCTGGCTAAAGCCAGCAGACAGGAGTAGTATGTTTGCTATTCCCAGCAGTAGAATTTTCTTCATTTACTTATGTTTTTACTTATTAAGGATCACATTTCATCACAAACACCATCTGTATATGCTGACAATATCTGATTTATTGGGCACATCACCAGATGATTGCTGTTTGTGGTCACGATTAATAAATGGGAATGCAAAATAGATGAATTAGGAATTAAAAGGCATGACTTTTCTTTTGTTTCCTTTTGGTAAAAGTTTTTTAGTACCTGGGAGGGCAGATTTCTTTGCATAGGACAAAGCCTGGTGCTTATCACGACCTCCGGAAAGGGTCGATGCAAGTGCCGGCAATTCCATTTTTTTCAAATGAATTAAGCATCCAATGCCTCAAAAAAAAAGGTTGATCCAAACAAAATGAATCAACCTTTTTATATATTAGAAAATGTTTTTATTTATACCGTTCAGCCCGTTGTTCTTTGATGGTCTCATCCGACAGGTAATCCTCAAAGTCCATCAACTTATCGATGATACCTGTAGGTGTTAATTCAATCACACGTCCACAAGTGGTGCGAATGAATTCGTGGTCATGGGATGCCATCAGAATCTGACCCGGGAATGTTTTCATGTTGTTGTTAAAGGCTTGAATGGATTCCAGATCCAGGTGGTTGGTGGGGTGATCCAGAATCAGCACATTGGGCTCTTCCATCATCATGCGGGCAATCATACAGCGCATTTTTTCACCTCCGGATAAAACCGTGGCATTTTTGGAACTGTCTTCCCCTTTAAATAGCATCTTACCCAGGAATCCCCGCATGTAATCATCAGAGGTGTCTTTGGCATATTGTGATAACCATTCCACCAAGGTTATTTTCTTCTGGAAGAAGGCGGTATTATCCATTGGCAGATAAGCCGATGTAATGGTTTGTCCCCATTCAAATGATCCGGTATTGGCTTTCAACTCGTCATTAATGATTTGGAAGAAAGCTGTGACAGCACGGTTATCTTTGGAGATGAAGATGACTTTTTCATCTTTCTCGATATTGAAAGTCACATCTTTAAAGAGAGTCACCCCATCTACGCTGTAACTCATGTTTTCCACACTCAAGATGCGGTCGCCGGATGGCCGGGATGGTTGAAAGATAATACCAGGGTAGCGACGTGTTGATGGCTGAATTTCTTCAATGTTCAGCTTCTCAATCATCTTCTTACGGCTGGTGGTCTGCTTCGATTTGGCGACGTTGGCACTGAATCGGGAAATAAATTCCTGCAGTTCTTTCTTTTTCTCTTCCGCTTTCTTATTGGCTGATGCCAGCTGACGGGCTGCTAACTGACTGGATTCATACCAGAAGGTATAGTTACCGGAGAAGGCACGTACTTTACCAAAGTCAATGTCAATAATGTTGGTACATACATTATCCAGGAAGTGACGGTCATGGGAAACGACAATCACTGTATTTTGGAAGTTGGCCAGGTAATTCTCCAGCCACAATACTGTTTCAAGATCCAGGTCGTTGGTGGGCTCATCCAGCAACAGGTTATCCGGGTTGCCAAATAGGGCCTGAGCCAGCAATACCCGTACTTTTTCTTTACCGGTCAGGTTTTGCATTAACTGCCCGTGCAAGTCCTCCGCTATGTTCAAGCCACTCAATAGTTCAGCAGCATCGCTTTCGGCTGTCCAGCCACCCATGGTTGCGAACTCATCTTCCAGCTTGGCGGCTTTCATACCATCCTCTTCGCTGAAATCGGGTTTGCAATACAATTCGTTTTTTTCTTTCATCAGGTCCCACATCTCTTTGTGGCCCATCATCACAGTATCTAGTACTGTAAATTCATCAAACGCATAGTGGTCCTGCTTCAATACAGACAAACGCTCCCCTGGCTCCATCGTGACACTTCCCCGGGTGGAATCCAATTCACCCGATAAAATTCTTAAAAAGGTCGATTTTCCGGCACCGTTGGCACCAATCATTCCATAACAGTTGCCCGGGGTAAACTTCAAATTAACATCTGAGAATAACGGTTTCTTCCCGAACTGGATAGCAAGATTTGATACAGTAATCATTTACAATTCTATGTTTTTACAAAAGCTGCAAAAGTAGCAAGATTTTGGTGAAAAGCGAAGGAATGACGTTAACAAATTATAAATGAGGGGGGATTTGGGGAGGAGTTACTAGCTATTAGCTTCTAGCCTTTAGTCTCTAGCTAAGGGCTAAAAGCTAGTGGCTAGCAGCTTTTTTATCTATTCTTCTTCATCTTCACCTGGCCAGATGGGTCTTTCTTCGTCATCATCCCAATACGGACCCCACTGAATTTCGGTTAAAATATCATTGTCGAAGAACAGGTTAATGCTAAAGTCCGCATTGGTGGCAATGGTTTGGTTGGGTAAATCGTCGGAAGAAAGATCCTGCATGTCGAATTCACCCAAATTGAAGACTTCCATTTGTTCCATCACCTCACCCTGGCTGATACCGATTAAATCGAGACCTTCAAAAACCACATCGGGGGATGCCGTTGTGATGGAAGTAAGCAGCCAATCGCAATCAGCTTCGAAGGAGAGGGAGAGGTGTTTCTCATCGTAGTGCCAGGCTTCCAGAGCGCCGGATTCCTCATCGCCATCCATAAAATCTTTTTCAGTGGGTTCACCGAGTAATTGAACGACTTCTTCGCGCGACAAGCCAAATTGTAACTCATCTAAACCTTGTCCTAAAGTGATGTTTTTCATTTGTAAAATCTTATTTGCTACAAAAGTACAGAAAGCGTTAGAATGTATTTGATTTTTAGTTTAAAAATCGTCGATTCGATTTCTTTTCCGCTTGTTTTCGCTTGCTGTCCAGACGTCTTTCTTTCGAAGCCCGGGTTGGCCGTGTCGGTTTCCTTTTTTTACGCGGTGTCAGGGCGAAAGCAATCAATTGATAAAACCGTTCAATGGCTTGAACTTTGTTTTTAAGCTGTGAGCGTTCGGTTTGACTTACGATGATGAGCTCACCCTCCAAATTGATTTTATTGGCCAGTTTTTCGCGGATCAGCTGTTTCTCCTGATCGGACAGCAGGATGGAATCACTGACTACAAAGCGTAACTCTACTTTGGTATTGACTTTGTTCACGTTTTGTCCGCCGGGCCCGCCACTGCGTGAGGCGGCAAAGTGGAATTCAGCTGTGAAGTCTCTTTCTTTTAGATTGTCAATCAGCATGGTGTTCATCATCGGGTTTAAAAACGGAGCTTTGGGAGTGTTGAAACATGCGTTTTCGCACTCTGATGTAAAGATACACCATCAAAGGGGCAAAGCCCATGAGTAACCATTTATTTTGAGACATTAAGATGAAATCGTAGATCCCGTGGAACAGGAAGGGAATGAAAAAGGCATTGAAAAGATGTAGTTTTTGGCGTCTTTCTTCAAAACGCGCTAATCCTAAATGATAGCCCATCATTACCCCAAACATGGCATGGGCGGGTACAGCGGTGATGGCTCTGCTTAATGCCACTTCCAGTCCGTTGGCGTTCCCAAACACATACATGATGTTTTCCACCAGTGCGAAGCCCAGTGATACAAATACGGCATACACAATCCCATCAAACCGCTCATTGAAATTCTTATTTCGCCACACCAGCAGCAAAACGGCAGCTAATTTGAAGGCCTCCTCGCATAACGAGGCGACCACGAAAGCATCATTAAAAGCTGCTGAATATATGCTTGTGCGCAATGGATTCACCAATTGGCTCACGGCTAATTCGGAGAAGTAGATTGGGAGCGTAATGACGGCACCAGTTAACAAACTCTTCACTAAAAGAGATAAGGGTTCCTTTTCATATTTGTCCCGGTAATACACATAAAAAAGCAGGATAAATACCGGTGCACTGGATATAACAAGTAAATTCATTGAAGTAAACGATTAGAGTTGACAAAGATAATAATGTTTCTATTATATTTTTTGCCATTAATTGTGACATCTGCTCTGGATGGAGATAAACCCTCTTTGATGTTTAACTTTATGGAGACATGATTGTTATATCTGCTCATGTGAGTCATTTTATGAGCTGTGTGCGTGATACAGGTTAATTAAAAATAGTAGATTTGTATTGTAAATAATAATTCTAGTGATGAAACAGCTATCCTTTTTGATTATTTGCCTTTTACTGGTGGTATCTGCCTTTGCCCAGGTTTATCCGGGTATTCACTCCAGTCGTTATTTCCCTTTGCAGAATATTAGTAATCAGCCTGCTGATTTGGTGCGTGATTCTACTAAATGGCACATTAATGTAGTCACCACCCAATTAAGTCTGATACGTAATTTTGCGTTTCAGGAGGATAATTTTCTGCAATTATTGGGCAAGGCCGGCTTCACGGATTTGAAGCATTTCTTAGGTTCAGAGCGGACCGACCTCTACATTCATGGCTTGTTAATGTTTCCGTCGGTTTCTTACAAAATCAATCAAAAGCATGCTGTAGCCCTGTGGTTTGATATGCGTGCACATGGGATATACCGGTCGTCCAATGATGAGTTTTTGAAATTATTTAGTGGCATTGATTCCCCGGAACAATTAAAGATTTTAGGCGATGAGTATTTTAAAGCCGTCGTTAATACCTGGATGGAGTATAACCTGACCTATTCGGGTGTGCTTTGGGAAACACCTGTCCATAAGATTACGGGCGGTGTTACCTTGAAATACCTGGAAGGAGGCGGTTCAGGGTATCTGAATATGGACGGTGTGGATGTGAGTTACAATAAAGAGCGTGTGGCGTATTTTAGAATGGATTTATCCTATGCCTTAAGCGAAAGTTTTCAACAGGCGGTAAAAGAGGATAAGATTGAATTGTTTGGGGATGTGGGTTATGGATTGAGTTTTGGGGTCAATTACACCTACCAACCTGAATATTTAAGCAATAGTGAAGGGATTCCTTATAAGTTTAAAGTCGGGTTGGCAGTGAATGATTTGGGAAGTATCAAGAATAAGAGTTCGGTGAGTCAAAAAAAATACCGCATATCGGTGGAAGATGTCCCTTACTCACGTTTCAATGGCATTGAATCGTTGGAGGGACTGGTGGATTCATTGAAGAAATCCTTTGATTTTGAAGAAATCGATGGCGGTTCCTACCGCATGGATCTGCCCACTAAGTACACGGTAATGGGCGACTATTGTATTCAAAAGAATTGGTTTATTCATGGATCGGTGAGCTATCAGCCCGATCTCTATTCAAAAGTCGTGAAACTACTCAATAAGGATGTATGGGACTTTAAACTGACACCACGCTTTGAAAATCAGACCTGGGGTTTTTACTTGCCGGTTACCTATATGAATCAGTTGGGTTGGCATGCCGGTTTGGGTCTCCGTTGGAAATACCTCTTTATGGGTTCCGGAACGGTGCTGAGCAATATGATCAATGATGAAAAGGGACTGGGGCAGTTTTATTTCGGAGCCAATATTCCCATTGGAAGAAGGTAATATTCAGACATAAAAAAAGCGGCTATTTCCCAGGGGATAGCCGCTTTTTTGGTTTATTGTTTCAGGAAGCGCGTTCGGTAAATTTGTCCTTCGCTGTTAATTTGAAGGATGTAGTAACCTGAATTCAGTTCAGAAACCTGGACTTGTTTCTGCTGGTTTAATGTATTTACTTGTTTAACGATTGACCCCAGACTGTTATAAAAGATCACATTGCTGATGGAACCTTCAAAATCAATGGTGATGTGATTGCTTGCCGGTGTTGGATATACCTTGAGCAGGGGTGATGTGACTTTTTCAATCCCTGTGGCAAGGCCAATTTTCAAAGGTTGTGTAACCGGTTGTGCAGCATTGTAATTTTCATTGCCGGATTGCCGGGCCGTGAATACCACATCACCTGCCTGATGGATGGTTACTTTGCTGTCACTGACTGAGGCGATGGCAGTATTGGAGCTAATGATTTCCAGGTCTAATCCCGAAGAAGCCGAAACAGGTAGTTCAAAATCAGCATCTGTTACGACTTTATCAGGCAGTGTATTAAAAGCGATGGTTTGATCTGCTTTCCGGATAAAAAGCAATCCATCTTCGGGGGTAAACTGATAATTTGGTGATTGCAGTGTACCGGCGGAGACAGAGATCAAAACCGGACTTTCGCTGACTTCTGTTTGGGTTGTTGCCGTTGTGGAAAAGTAAGGTGCTCCCGTAATGTCTGCAGCAGACTCATCATCGTTATAAACAAAACCTGTAAATGTATGTGTAAAGGGGAGTATCTCCGTTCGATAGGTTTTGGTTTGATCTTCGGCAATGACCTTTAAAGTGGCTTTGTTGATGGTTATGGTGTGGTTGGTGGCTACCGGATCAAAAGCTGCCGTACCGGATTGCATGCCTTTGACCGCCACTTCACCGGCACCTTCTATTTTCATTTTATTCGCTTCGAAAGTGGCCGGGCCGCTTACCAATTCATATTGTACCGGCAGTCCGGATGTACTGGTGGATTGGAGTTCGAAAGGAGCATCTCCATAGGTGATGGTACTTTGCGGACTGAAGGAAATGGTCTGTGTGGCTGTTGCATCAAAATTAGTGAGGATCATCAAACCGGATGGTTCCAGGTAATAATTCTCATCTGTGGCATTAACGGTATAGCTTGTGCCGTCCACCGTTGGATCACCATTGTATTTATACCAGGTTCCGTCATTGGAATAGCCGGGTGTGATGGTATGGCCGTTGTCCGGATCAAAGTTCGCAATGACGATGACCTGATTGCCAGCATTGTCCCAATACGCCATTCGACGTGGGGTATTCAGATCGTTAGCGCCAATGTTACCGAAGTCCGGATTCACATAGAAATCATAGCGCTGACGCAGATTGAAAAGCAATGAGTAAACACGGTATAACTCTTTGCGGTGTGGATCGTTGTAATATTCCCACTTCACCGGTTTACGTCCGGTGCGGCCATTTTCATTGATGGAAACATCGTAACCCAGTTCTTCAAACTGCCAGATCATGCGTGGGCCTGGGAGCAGCGCATTAAGCGCAGAGATCATCTTGAGCCGGTCAATGGCATATTCTGTTTTGGCCTCACCTGATAGCGCAGAGATATTTTTGGCATAGGCGAATACTTCATGTCCCAGACGCTCCTCATCGTGGCTTTCAATGTAGCTGACATAGTTGGCGTATTTGAAATTGCGGGATTGATACACACTGCTCCAGATGGAATAATTGCTGTTTCCGGTGTAGCCCAGGGCCAGATTTTTATAGGGTTCCTGCGGTCCGGCACCGGACCATAAAAGGATACCGTGATCGGCCAGTACTTTATCTTCTGAGTCGTTGGCCAGGTGCTCAAAAATGGCATAGGTCCCCGGATGATTGGTCCACATGGTGTTGACCATGCGCTGCAGTAGATCCACACGATCCTGATCGTAGGAAGAAGCCCAGGGGTCCGATGGGTCCGGTGCTGCTTGTGTGAATCCTTTGGTGAAATCAAAGCGGTAGCCATCCAGTTTGTATTCCGTCACCCAGAAATCTAAAATGGCATCCATTAAAGCCTGTGTGTGTTCACTTTCGTGGTTCCAGTCGGCCCCCCAATGCCCCGCCTGGTCGTAGACGGCTTTGTGCTCTGCATTGAACCAGGGATTGAGTGCATGGGGCCGGTTATTGGCTTCATCCCAATACAGCCGGGCCATGGTATTGGAGTAAAAGGCATGGTTAAGCACCAAATCATTCACCACGGCGATACCCCGTTTGTGCGCTTCATCCACAAAGTGTTTAAAATCGGTGGGTGTACCATAGGCTTTATCCAACGCAAAATAGAAGTTGGGATTATAGCCCCAGCTGTCGTTGCCTTCAAACTCGGAAACAGGCATCACATGAATGCAGTTAATGCCTAACTCTTTGAGGTAATCCATTTTTTGAGTTGCCGCTTTGAAGGTGCCTTCGGTGGTGAAATCACGGAAATGCATTTCGTAGATATTTAGCTCATTGGAGGCCGGGCGATGGAAATTAGTTACTTCCCAGTTGTAAATGGGCTGGTTGGTTTGCAGAACAGATGCAATGCCGGTTGTATGGGCTGTTGGATAGGCTTTCAGATTAGGATAGGTGGCCGCTGGTATGTACTGATCATCCGGATCGGCTACTTTATGCGTGTACGGATCGGCAATGCGGATGGATCCATCAACCAAATATTGGAAGGCATATTCCTGACCTGCCGCCAGGTTTTCCAGGGTTATCCACCAATAATCCCCGTCTCTGTTCAGCTTGAAGGATTCATTCACCTGCCAGTTATTAAAGTCACCGATGACATAAATAACTTGCTTAGCAGGTGTGGTATTGCTTCCTGTCAGGGTGCCGGTCCCTTTTTTGAAATTCGTGGACGTTGGGGTATGTAACACCAATGTGGCTTTGGTGGCATCGGCCGAATGGTAGTTGATGCCGGGCTTGACGCCAGCCGGGCGGGGCGCATCTACTACGGGAGCGTAGCCTTTAACTGTCAGGTTTTTGTATTTACGTTCCCCATTGAGCTCACCACTTAATTGATAATAGTGGGTGTTCACATCACTGATGGTGTGCTGATAACTAAACACGCCATTGGTTTGTGTGGTAATCGAGTTTGGATTGGTAAAGCTGGCATCTGTTTCCGAGAGTGTCCAGAGTATGGATGTACTGGCCGTGGATTGGATGGCGAAGGACGCATTGCTTTCGGCCAGAAAAGGGGCATAACTGGGGGTGTCGATGAAGAACCAGAAGTTACCGGGATTCATCTCAAAATGGTAATTGGCATTATCCTGGCCATCTACTTTGATCGTTCCATCTGCACTTCTAAATAGAAAGTTAAGACCGAAAGCATCGTCTGTCGCAGATAGGTTATAATAGCTTTGGGCGGCGGCTATCGTTATTTCCCAGGTATCGGGAGTACCGGCTTTTTTGGTCATTTGGCCCACACCATTATCCTGTCCCCAGTCACCGACGGATACATTGAAGGTGCCTGAGTTAATGCCATCAGTGGCAATGCCCGAATGCCAGTAAACCTTCGTGGCACCCTCCAAAGCGGTACCGGTGGCATCGAAGGTGATGGTGAAACTTTGGTTTCGATCCGGTGTCAGAGGTGAAATGGCGACTTGATTGTCACTCACTTCAGTGGTATAGTTGCTGCCGTTATTGTTGTTGTAATGGATGGTTAACAAATCCTTATCTTCCGCACTGCGGATATCCGTTAGAGGAAGCGTCGAAGAGAAGATGTACCATTTATAGGTTCCGGATTGGGTAAACCTGACGGAACCCATGGCGGAAGAACCGTTGGTAGTTAACTCGTCAATGGTGCTTGTCGCGAAGTTGTCGGATGAATACCGGACATAAACGTGCTCTTCGGCGCAGGGCGATTTATCCAGTGCTGTTTGTATGGTGTAAGCACCACCAGTTGTAGCAATCGCTCCTGCCGTAACATTGGTTATTTGTGCCGGTATGGCACTTAAGGTCATTATGCCCACCGGCAAGTTAGTGCCATTGTAGTCGGCCGGATTTTTAATGCACAGGTGGATATACTGCTTGAGTTCGCCAATGTTGTTACCCTTCCAGGTGGCATTGCCCCCACCGCTGGCGATGGACCAGGCGCTGTTCAGATGACTGCTGCCGGGTATCCAATAGCCGCCACCCCAGTTGACTGGCCAGTCGTTGAGTACGATTTTAAATTCGCCACCTGTAGTGGCTTGAATGGTTTTTCCATAGTAGCTGGTGGCGCCCAGGGTGCCTTTGAGAGTGGCCTGGTTGGCTTCATTTAATTCCCAATTGGTATGGCTTCCAGGGACGTAGGTGGTTTGAGCATGGAGCCCGAGACAGAGCACGACAATGCAAAGAATGGATAGAATTCGCTTCATAAAAGATGGATTTTCTGATTTAATACCGACAAATATTGTTTAATCAGCACTAAAATTCAAGGGGTGAGTAGCAGTTGGTTTTCTGTTTTTTCATGCAAACGAAATCGCAAACGGTTGCGAGTTGAAAATTGTGTTGCGAAACATGTTTTGGTGAGGAGCGCTCCAGGTGACCTTGTGTCTATTGTGCAGTGAAAGGCGTGGTGTGAGTTTGTAAGCGATTTAGAATTCTTAGGTCAGTCGTTGATAGAGTGTTTGGATGGCATCTGCCAATTCCGGCGAACTGGCATACAGCACTCCTTGATGATTCATAAAGGTAGAGTCCTCACGATTTAATTGCAATGGACTTCCCTTGATATCCGATACGGGGGCTCCTATTTCAGTAAATAGGCAGGCTGTTGCAGCATAATCCCACAGACTGCCACCTCCCGCTTGTGGCTTGGGGTATTTGACGTAACACGCCGGTGTGTTTTCCAGTACCCACAGGGCATTCATGGCTGCTCCACCGTGCTGAATGATTTTTATATCGACACAACCCATTTGAGAAGCAAGCTGTTTCAATGCGTGCCTGGTCGCTTCAAAAAGAGGGTGTTTCAGGAAGCTGCGGTCGGTAATGAACGTGAGCGGACGGCTTGAGCTGATATCAGGTATGCGCCAGGGCTCATTGTTGCGATATACACCTTGGTCTTTCACCGCATGGTAGAGGATTTGTTTCACCGGATCATAAACCACACCAATATGAGGGATGCCTGTTTGGGAAACCAGGGCAATGGAAACCGCATAGCCCGGGGTGGCTTCCGTAAAGGGTAAAGTGCCATCCAGCGGATCGATGCACCAGAAGTAATCCTTCTTCAAGCGACTGTGATCATCTGCACTTTCTTCGGTTAGTAAGGCCAGATCGTAGGTCTGGCAGGTGGGTGCTATCTTTTCCAGGATACATTGCTGACTATGTAAGTCCACTTCCGTCACCACTTGCGAAGCCCGACTTGAACCACCCGTTTTTTGTTCAACGGCTATCTCTCTGCCGGAATAGTCTGAAATCAATTGACCGGCTTTCAGAGCGGCTGATATGGCTGTTTGGCAGAGGGTGTTCAGATTCTCGGGAGTTAGTTGCATGGTTTGTAATTCTGGTTAGATGTTTCAAGGTCTTGGTTCAAAGTTCAGCATTCGTTAATCTGCATTCGAAATATAAAGAAACACCTTGAAATAGGTTGCATGTTTTAGGTTCAGTAATGAATATTTATAGTCCCTATTGTCTGGTAAATATTTCTACATCCCCTGCGGGGAAATGATTCAATAGGTCACCTTCCATTTTACAATATTTAATCCGCTACGCGGAATTTGTCTTTGGCAATTTTATTTGTCGACACGATTCAACCCTTTTCAGGGTTGGGTTTACCTATTGCCAATACCATGGGTTGTCACCCATGGCTATTATTGTTGAACCGCCAGGCGGTTTCCTTACAGCATTGAAATCCCGAAGGGATTAAATATCAATAGCCACGGGATCAAAAGGCTCCTTTGCCTTGCAACTGTGCTACCACTTCCCGCGCCATCCGTTCACTGTAACTGTTAATCTTCCAATGATCGGGACTCCAGCCTTTGAGGAACCGGTGAAAATCAGTCCAGGCCACGGGATATAGGGCCCTCCAGTCGTTTTCCAGGGTTCTGAAATCGATGTGGGGCTGTTTGGCTACTAATGCTTTTTGTAAGGCTTTAAAGTAGAAGGTCAATAGCTCGTCTTCCAGTTGTTCGCACTCGTCTTCGTAGCGACAGCTGCCAATGAAATAGGCCACATCCTTCATGCCGCAACCGCCACCTGTATATTGAAAATCAACCGCAGCGACCTTCGTGCCATCTTCTGAGAAGCAGAAGTTGGCCAGTTTGGCATCGCCATGGACCAGCGTTAGAAAGGCACTCTGCTGCAGTTGCTGATCAATGGCCGGAGCGGCTGCCCGCAGAGCATCATCATTCATTACTTTCAACTCGTCGGGGCGGGTTTCCAGGTGCCAGTAAGTACCTACTTGCCATAAATGATCCGGTTGTTTTCCCAGGAAAGTCGCATGGAAGTTGGCCAGCCAGCTCAGGCAGGCCCGGATCTCTTTCATGGAGACCGATGCGAGGCGCTTGGGATAGCCTGCTGCATCCAAATCTTCCAGTACCATTAATACTTCGTCGCCCTGTGTTTCCAAGGCGAGGCATTGTGGGATGCGACAGGTTTCATCGCAGTACTGGCTGTATTGAGCATACCAGGCCGTCTCAACCTGGTAGGATTTCAATTTGCGCTCATGGGATAAGTTGGTGTTCCAGCCGCGCGGATGCTTACCTTGATCCGGGAGGCGTACATGCTTTACCACCACACTTTTCAGGTGTGAGCCTTTCAATCTGTACCGCACAATCTTACCATATCCACTCCACAGGCTTTGAATCATGCCAATTTCGAACAGTTCGCTGGCACCGGTGGCTTGTAATATGGTATTTTGAAAGTGGTTGTTCATGTTTTATTTTTTTATCGGGGGGCAAAGATAAGTAATCTGGCAATTTACACAGCCATTTGTTGTTTCCAGGTCAGGCTAAGTGCATTTAGCTTTGGTGTTCAGGTAATAAATAGTGCTTATTGACTTGTCGGGCCTTCCGTTTTTTAGAGAGACACCGTTCATCGTTCGTCCGGCGTGCCGATTTTATGCGATGCTGTTGTTGACAGCCTGTCCGGCGCGCTAATTTGGGTGAATGCAGTTGTCGACAGCTTGTCGGGCCTTCCGTTTTTTGAGAATGGCCCTGTTTATGATTCGTCCGGCGTGCCGATTTTATGCGATGCTGTTGTTGACAGTCTGTCCGGCGCGCTGATTTGGGTGAATGCAGTTGTCGACAGCTTGTCGGGCCTTCCGTTTTTTGAGAATGGCACCGTTTATGGTTCGTCCGGCGTGCCGATTTTATGTGATGCTGTTGTTGACAGCCTGTCCGGTGCGCTGATTTGGGTGAATGCAGTTGTCGACAGCTTGTCGGGCCTTCCGTTTTTTGAGAATGGCACCGTTTATGGTTCGTCCGGCGTGCCGATTTTATGTGATGCTGTTGTTGACAGGCTAACGGGTGATCAGCTTTTGGGGATAGGTAACAGCGATAGTCCGTCCGCAGTTCTGCACATGTGCCTTCGTTGGGAGACCTTTTATTACCTATCTCCGTTTTACAAATTAACCAACTTCCAACTGTTGCTTCAAAACCTTATAATCCGTTTTGCCTGTACCTAAAACCGGTATCTCATTAATGGCAATCACTTCTTTCAATTTGGCAATGGGAGCCACGCCGTTTTTCAGCAAGTAGTCATTGGCTTCGGCCAAATCAATGGCTTTTTCGGTGAACAGGGCAATGCGCGGAGGGGTCGTGGTATCCGTACCTTCCACTGCCAATACCTGCCGATCTTCATCGCCATATTTTTCCAATAATATTTTCTCGATAAAAGGCAGGCTGATCATCTCACCGGCAATTTTTATAAACCGCTTCAGGCGTCCGGTGATAAAGAGGTAACCTTCTTCATCGATGTAACCCAGGTCCCCTGTTTTGTAGTATGTTCGACCGTTGATGTGTTCAAAAGGGTGCAGATCGGGCTCGTTCAGGTAACCATCAAACACATTGGTGCCCATTACATAGATCATTCCCGCCTGGCCGGGCTCAACGGGTTCATTGGTCTCGGTATCGATGATGACATGCTCAATGCCCGGCAGGAATTTCCCTACGCTGTTGAGCTTCTGTTTCTCTTGTGGATTCAGGGTCAGCACCGGCGCACACTCGGTGATGCCATAACCTTCCAGGATCAGGGCGCCTTTGGTTAAGCGGTCAAACTGCTCCTTCACTGCGGGTGGCATGGCTTCGGCACCGGAAATGGCATAGCGTACCGACTTGAAATGATAGGCCGATCCTTCGGCCATCAGCAATTTCAGGAATCCTGGTGTACCAATGAGCATATTGGCCTGAACATGTTTCAGGATGCGTAATACTTCACGGGCATCCGTTGGATTGGGGGTATAGGCCACTTTCACGCCTGTGAGAAGCGGGAGTATGCTCAATACTGTAAATCCAAAACTATGGAAGGGCGGCAGAAAGGAGAGAAAGGTTTCATTGTTACTCAAGCGGGCCATTTGGAAAACGGCACTCAAATCACTCACAATATTTTTGTGGGAGAGGGGCACCGCCTTGGGTAAAGCTTCACTTCCTGAAGTAAACAAAATAACGGCTGTTTCCGGCAGCTGTTTGGTGTTGATGAATCCCTTCGGGAACTTTGATTTAAGGAGTCCTTTTAATTTAGTGGTGATGCCGATGGCAGGGATCTTCTTTTCCAGTAAGATAAGCTTGTTTTTGATGTTGTCAGGGAGCTGTTCGTCGATTTTCGAAATAAAGGTACCGGCTGACAGGATCTTTTTCACACCTGCCGTTTCCATGCAATGTTCCAGTACTTTCTTGCCCACGGTCCAGTTGAGCATGACGGGAAGTTTTCCGGCCAGGTAACAGGCCGCAATGAGGAGCGTGGTACTTTGCAAGGCCGGTAACATAATCCCCACGCGTTGTTCCTTCACCTCTTTTTTTAGTAATTCGGCCACCACGCAAGCCTTCAAAAAGAAGGTCCGGCGATTGGTAGAACCGATCATGGCATCGTAGGTAAAGGGATCATTGGCATTCGTTGTGAACGTGGCGATGAATTGTTGCAGAATGTTTTTATCGCCATCAATGCAAATGTCGTGTTGGTTGGTGAGCGGTCGATGCAGATCGGACGGTTTCAGGTCTGTTTCTGTTTGGAATTGGCCCATGGCGACTAAACACAAGTCGGCTACGGTTTTGATCTCATTGATTTGAGGTGCCGCGAAACGGGGGAATTGGTTTTCCACTTCCGAAACAATTTCGACCAGATTCAACGAATCGGCACCCAAATCCAGTTGCAGGTATTGACTGGTCTGTATTTGGTCCGTTGTAATCCCCAGGATGGCCGAAATGCATTGGCGTACCCCGTTCAGAACATCGGCCGGAATAATCTGGCTGTCTGATGCTCCGTTGGATTGTTTGGCGGCGTCCACCGACCCCATAATGTTGGCTGGTAAAGTGCGTTTCAGTTTTTTTCCGTAGAAGAAATGCTTTAAAAAAAGAGGGGCTTCCTCACCGTGTTGATTGTAGAAATCTTCCAGGTAGCGGTTAAATGTAGGGCGATCCATTCCCGCTTTTTCGGTGCTTGGTTGCGTGATGTTCATCAGCTCAATGGTCACCGTACGCCGTGGCATGAAAAAGAGGAGGTTGGCCACCAGGAAAAAGATGGCCTTCAGAAAGGCCACAAAGAAGTTGGGCGATTTTCCCATCCAGGCTTTGGACCACGCGCTTCCCCACAGGCCAGAGAAACGGACGCCAATCACTTCCACGTGTTTCGGTAAGTCACCCATGACTTTGAAGGCACTCTGTTTGTTGAAAATCTTCTCATACCCCTGACCGGCAATTTGGCCCGATGGATAAAGCACAATGTTTTTGCCCAGCTCAAAGCCTTTTTCTACCGACTCTACAATCTGATCCAATACCTTTACATTGCGGCTGCCCGACTCCAGGTCACTCACCCGCACGGCGCCCCAGGCTGAGAACATGGATTTGGCCACGGGTAAGTCATAATACGTGGAGGTGACAATGGGCACTGCCTTTGTGTATTTGTACAATTGGCTGAACAGAATAATCGGATCGATGATGGCCTGGTGATTGGGAAGGATGAGTTTGGGCGCTTCTGTTTTCAGCACCTCAGCCCCTTTGACTACTACCTTATAGCGTAAGGCCAATAAGGCCCGCAAGAGACCGAACAATACTTTCGCAATACCTAATATGATCGGGTGATGTTGTTTCATAGGAATGTCAATTAGGAGTGTTTAATGATCAATTTTTACTGCCATTAATAATTAATCATTGACCTTTTATTTTCTTAAATGGGTTAGCCCCGGGAATCTTTAGACCTACAATTACGGTAATAGCCCAAATAATGCCGGCAATGGTCAGAAACACCCCATTCGAATCGGATAGGTATTCCACAAGTCCAAAGATGCCGGATGAGATGAGTATGAATATGAATACCATCAGGTTGTTATAGCCTAATATCAATCCTAGTTTACGGCCTTCTACCCGGTCCTGGATGAAGGCGTTCAACGGGATTTTAAACATCCCGGCAAAGAAAGCGGTCATCACAATCAGGAAGGTAAACCATGCCGTAGCTGGCTGCAGCAGATAAATGAGGGACACGCAGATGCCCATGCCAATTCCACCAAGGGGTACCAGGTGCATTTTTACCTTTCGGTTGGAAATGACGCCCGTCAGGTAACACCCCGCTCCGATGCCGATGGCTACCAATGCCATGATGGTGCTGGTGTGCGTGTCAGTCAGCTGAAGTATATTCCGGCAGTGCACGGTGATGTTCATTTGCAGCAGCGCACCGATCAGCCAAAAACTGGATAGACCCATAATGGTGATGTTCAAACCTTTTATGTGTTTGGCCCAGCGGAAGGAGTGAGCCAGGAAAACCATGAAATTTAAAGAGGTTTCCTCCTCTTCATCAGGCACCGTTTCTTTGGGTTGTATCTTTAAACTGAAAAGCCAGCCCACCACAGCAAACAGAATCAATGCCAAACAAATGATCACCATGCGGTGCACCGGGTAACCGGGTAATTTTTGGAAATCGGAAAAGACGCCGGCAAAAAAGGTACCTATTAATACACCTAGAAAAGTGAGCATTTCCATGGTGCCGGTACCAAAAGAGATCCCTTCTTTGCCACCAATATCGCGGATAATACCATATTTAGCAGGCGAAAAGAGGCTACTCTGCAAACCCATGAGGAAAATGCCAAACATCACAATGTAGATGTTGTGTAGCAAAAAGCCGGCAGAAGCCACCAGCATGATGGGAATTTCATACAATTTTGCCTTTTGGATGATACGTGCTTTGGCATGATCACGTGCCAGTTTGCCTGCCAATGGTGAAAAGAAAATATAGGGCAACACAAATAGTCCGGAAGCCAGCATAATGACAATGGATTCCTGGTTTTTCATTAACCAGGTGGTGCTGATAAAAAAGACCAGGTATTTCAGGAAATTATCATTGAGTACCCCTAAAAAGTTGGTAAAAAACAAGGGGAGCCAGTTTAGTTTTGCTTTTTTCATCGTTTGTGGTTTTTATATTCCATGGTGACTCGTATAGTGTTCAATAAAGAATTGTTGCACAAAGCGTCACAGTGAAAATACATTATTTCATGAACCATCTTCTCGTGGATATTCAATTTCTCATCCTTAGAATAGCAATGCAAATATAACTTTTATCTTCTCACCTCTTGAATGGTGGATCGTTTACTCACCAGGTGATTCAATAAAGATTCGTTGTTTATGATTCTACTCACCGGATGAATATCTAAAACTTTGGTATTCATCCGGTGAGTAATAAACTAACTCACTTCTTCACCCGGTTTGGTAATTTGCTCTTTGTCTATCCAGCGTTTATTGATGTAAGCGATGGATAAGGTGAGCCCGCCAATGATCATCAAAAAGATCATTTTACCCACTGTAGCGCCTCCTGATAAATCGAAGAATAGCACTTTTACCGAGGTGATGATCAGAACAATGGAACCCATGGTGCGGTAGGCCAAAGCCCGGGTATGTGCGCCCCATAAAAAGATCAGTAAGGCATACACCAAATAGGAAATGGAGATGGCCAGGTTACGACCGGCATAGGTCAAATCATAGGCCTCCCAGATGTTTTTAATCTGTATAGTGAACAGCCCACCCACAATGACATTACTGATAATGGCAAAAACCGTACTCAGGGAGGGATTCAGTACTTGCTCCTTATGGCTCATGTAAAAACCAAAGGCTGCCAATACCATCCATGTGATGGCTCCTGCATTCAGGAAGGGGATAAAGGGTATTCCGAAAAGTTGGATCCATTGTACATCCCAGGCCACTGTAAACCAATAAATGATTAATAGTATCCATGCCCCATAACTCAGGTAGCTTAATTCCTTGGCCTGCACGGAACGGCCAATGGCATAAAAACCTATGATCACTGTCAACCAAAGCAAGGTGGTTATCACGTATTCCATACCGCCGATGGCCATGGGTTTAATGTTCGCCGCTGAGATGGCAAACAGTACTAATCCCAGACACACGTATATTAAACCGGGGAAGATGTTTTTGCCAGATAGTAAGTACACAAACACAGCTGATACCATGAAACTGAAGCCCACAAATATCAATGGGATGGTAAATGTGATGTCAAAAGCGCCCAAAATGTAGATGGACCAAAAGATAAATAACATGCCATTGATCAAACTCAGGTAAAGGTTCCAACCGGTGAACTGGTCTTTTTCCTTCCAGGAAGCAAAGATGATACCCCCCATGTAAGTGATAAAGAGTGATGCGGCATAGAAGAATGGTTTTCCCCAGCTGTCCGGCTCAAAGTAAATGAAATAGCTGGCATAGATCAGTACGGTGGTCGCAAAGGTCATGATGCGCAGCTCCTGCCAGCGGCGGGAGATACTCACGTACAGTGCTGCCATGTTCAGAATCAGGACATACAAGAACAGGATCAGATCATGATGGGCCGCCGCTTTCATGAGAATTGGCGAGAGAAGTCCTCCAAAAATACTGATGAAGATCAAGCCCCGCAGGTTATACTTGTAGCTCACCAAAGTGATGAGGGCGGTGATCACCAGCACAGAAATAAAAGTAATGTTTGTAGGCCAGCTCAGCGTATCGGAAAAGGCCACATACGAAAAGGTGGCATAAATGATGCTGATGCCCGATCCGGCCAGGATTTGGCAGGTGTAGAGGCGCTCTTTGCGGAAGTAGTTGTAACCACCAAAGAGAAAGGTAACGCCCAGTGCAAAACCGGACAGGACTCTCAATTCAGGCGGAAACCAACCTTGTTCAAATGCCATCTTCAGGAAATAGGTGAAGGAAGCAAATAAGAATAATACGCCCAGTGACGTAATCCAGTGTTTTTTTATCAGTTCAATCATGGCTATCTTTTTTGGGTTAGAACTATTAATTGACACCACAAACATACATCGGAAGGGGGGCGGAAATCAAACCATTAATTGGCGTAAACGGATTTTTAAAAGGAAGGGTGTGTTTTGATAAGTGCCCTGAAATTAGTACTTATGTGGAAAATAAAACGGACTTTTAAAAGTGAATATGCAGGATGGTTTAAGTACATTTGGAACCCATTGATGAGCTACTAAATGCTCTGCGTTGGAAGAAGCGCATAGTTTTTTATCTCCATCTGTTTCAACGTATTTCCAGAGTTATCGACTGGTGAATCCCGCTTTCGGATATCTGAATTTCAAACGGATCAAAAAAAAGAGACAAATTAATTAACCCAATGGACACCCTTACACAGATCATATCGACCTTCTCGAAAAGTGATGCCACTGACTTCGCCTCCTTTATTAACCGTTTAAAAAAGAAACAAAAGCGAAAGGACCTGGAGCTTTTTCAGTTGATTTATAAAAATGGGGTCCAACGTTCCGATGATTTAATCAAGAAAATTTATCCGGACGGGAACCAGGAGGCCTATCATGCGCTTCGGAAGAAGTTGCTGAAACACCTGACTGATTTTCTGTACATGAAGCAAGTTAAAAGTGATGATACCGATGAAACCCAGGTGGCCGCTTTTATGAGTCTGGCCCGTTATTTAAAGGCGCATGATTGTCTGAAACCGGCCTGGCGTTTCCTGCAAAAGGCCGAGCAGCAAGCCGTGGCTGGTGAGCTGTACAACCTGGCCAATGCCGTGATGGGATTGCAGCTGGCCATGCCTTTGATGGAGCTGGGCGAATCCATTGATCCGCTTTTAGCCCGTAAAGCACAGTATGAGCAATTGGCCATTGAAGATGATCATGCCAATACGGCGTATCACATCATCCAATACCAATTGCAGACGGCTAAAACGTCGGTGGAAGCAATCGATTTGCAGGACACAATAGAGAAGGTGTTGCGTGAATATGGCTTAACATCGGCCATGATACGTCGCCCATCGATGCTCTATAAATTGATGTCGATGACACGCAGTGCTGTGATGGCTGAGAAGGATTATTTTGCCTTTGAACCCCTGGTAATTCAATATTACAAAAACATGGAAGCTTCAGTGGGTTTCCAGGGGCACGATTTGGTTTATAAGGCCCGGTTGCAATACATGATTGCACATACCCTTTATCGGAATAAGAAATTCAAGAGCGCCTTAACCTATCTGCACTCATTACGCGATGGTTTTAAGCGCTTAAATCGCCTGGAGTATGCCAGCCTGTTACCCCGGTTTTCACTGTTGTATTGCGCCATTCGCTTTTTTACCAATCATCTGGATGAGGCGATTCGAATTGTGGATGCCGCTTTTATGGAGAAGTTGAAGATGAAACCGGAGCATGTGTTGAATCTACGGCTTAATCAGGCCATCTATCACTTTTTTAGTGGCGATTATAAAGTGGCCAACAAGGTATTGCAATCCATTGGGCATACCAATACCTGGTGTGCGCGGACGGCAGGTGTCGAGTGGGTGTTTAAAAAAGACTTGTTGGACGTATTGATTCAATTTGAGTTAACCAACTTCGATATTGCGACCAATCGGGTGCGTGCTCTGTTGAGACAGGATCAGCTATTGGCGAGTCATCCCAAATTTGAACGGGCAAAAACCTTTGTAACTTTGGTGAAAGCAGTGGTGGATAACCCGGATGTCCCCAGGCAGCCCTCTTTTCATGAAAAAGTAGAAGCCACTTTTGATTGGATTCCCATTGAGCAGGAAGATTTACATGCCTCTGTGTTTTATGCCTGGTTGAAAGCCAAAATGCTCAATAAAGCTCCTTATGAAGTTCTTTTAGATTTAATTACGGTTTATGATGAATGATTGAAGTGAACTGATTAAAAGGATAGACGTTATCCTTTAAATGTACTAACTTAAGTGGCGGTGAAGTGAGGGGGGATGACGTGTTAACAGTTCAAAGATATCAGCGTTCGGGTGCGATTATTCTTCTGATTGGGGCGTGGTTGTGGGCCTCTGTGCAGGAAGGAAAGGATGACTCCATCAATGGTTGGTCCAATGAGACGATAGCCATGCAGATAAACTTATGTCTGGTTGAAGAGGAGTTGCCATGGCCCTTATTGACCGGGGAGGTGGACCGTTTATATCAACAGCGCAATCATCATCCCATCTGGTATAGTAATGGTGTATTGAGGGAGGAAGCGGCCCGGTTATTACAACGTTTTGATCAGGCTCATACCATTGGTCTTACCAAACAGGCTTTTCCCATCGACCGCATCCGTAATGGTATAGTAAAAAATCAGTTACCGGATTCTAGTGATGGTAAACTTCAGGCGAAAACCGATGTATGGTTATCCGCTGCCGCCTTGGTTTATTTATCGCAGCTCAAATATGGAATGGTGCGGACGCGTCAAATATGGACAGTACTTGAGGATTCCATCCCCAGAGATAAACTTATCGGAGGGCTTTTAAACTTGTGTTGTGGCTTTGATCATACCATGTCAACATATGAGCCGGAAAGTATTCACTGTAAATGGTTCACACAGAATCTTTCACAGTGGTGGACAATTTGGGAACAGTTTGAAGAGAAATGTGAGGCGTCTTCCAATAATTGGTTTTTAGCCCATTCAGATGCTGAATTTGACACATTAGTGACGCAGCTTTTGCGTTGGACCGGTTTTTACCTGAATGGGGAGTCGGATATAACAGTCTATACGGATGAACTCATACCATCTTATTTTGCTTCCAGGCATGTGGAAGCTGGGAGTTTAATTCACTTTAAGCGACTTTTATACGATGATTTTTTAGCCAAAATGGAGATGGTTCAACTTAATATGGACCGATTAAAAGTAGAGGCTCCTGACGGAAGAGATTACATTTGGATCAATATTCCGGCATCCGAATTAATCATCTATGAAAATGAATTTCCCATTCGGCGTCATTATGTGGTGGTTGGAAGTCCTCATACCCCAACACCTGTTATTTCAGGCCCCATGGCGGAAGTGATCACCTTTCCCCGGTGGAATATTCCCAAAAGCATTGTGGTCAAGGAAATATCACCAGCTATGCGCCGTAATTCCGGTTATCTGAAAAAAAAAGGCTATGAATTGGTGGACTGGTATGGCAATCCTATGGAACCGGATGATGTGGATTGGGAGGCGGTCAATGAAGAGTATGTGCCCTTTAGAGTCATCCAGGAACCCGGGTATATGAATGCTTTGGGGGTGATAAAATTTAATTTCATTAATACGCAAAGTATCTACCTTCACGATACCAATGCCAAGGGGTATTTTAAACGGAAAAACCGTGCCTTGTCGCACGGTTGTATTCGGGTGGAAGATCCACTTGAACTGGCTAAATATCTTTTGTCAGAGTCGTCTTATAAATCGTTGCGCGAGCATCTGGCTGAGAAAACAACCAAGCATTATCGGGTTTCTAAAGAATTACCGGTTTATTTGCGTTACCTCACCTGCTCTGTAAATGCACCTGATGAAATTATTTTTCATGAAGATTTTTATGGAAAAGATATTGCAGATCTGAATTTGTTGTGGTCTAGTTTACCTAAATGGTAGCCAGTAATTTATCCTGATCCAATGCCGGGTGGTAAAGGAATAAGCAGCTTTGATTTTTAATTGTATTGATAATGGGCGTGCTCACCTGATAGCTCAATGCCGGGCATCCAAAGCTACGACCCAAGCGACCGTGGGTTTTAGCAAATGAATCACTCACGTAGTTGGCACCATGAATTACAATGGCACGTTCGCGGGCTTTGTCATTCATCCCTTTTACAACGCCATCCAAACGCAATGAATAGCCATGTTTACCCTGGTAGGTCTCAGCTGTAAGGTACATGCCTAAACTGCTTTGTAATGAATGTGCCACGTTGGAAAAATTCTGTGCAAATAACATTCCTGTATTTTTACCATGCGCCACTAACTCTTTGTGCAATATCTTTTTATTTTTTACGTCGATGACGAAGAAGCGCTTTTCAGTGCTTGGTTTCGAGAAATCAACAATGGTAAGGATGGTATCGTTTTTTACCTTATGTTTTGATAAAAATACTTTATGAGCTTCAATGGCAGCTTGAAAAGCTGGATAGCTTAATTCCTGGCAGCTTAATTTCGAAAACAACTGTTCGGATACCGGACGTATGTCTGGTAACGGTTCGGTACTTGGGTTACTGTCTGACAGAGTTGGTGAAATAAAAGTAATGCTAAACAGAAAAATGAAAGCTAGTTTGGTAATGATGCTGTTGTTAATTTTTGTGGTTAATTGCTTGCTCGTTCTCATATCCCTCTATTAATTTGCAATTGTATTTGGTTTTGTCCTGAATACGGTGTCATTTTCAAAAAGGTTCCGTTTGTCAATTAAAAATGATTATTCGTCAAAACGATATTGACATTCGCATACCGGGCGAAATAGTATTGCAGCCCTTGATGCATAAAGGTTACTGCAAATTAAAACAAATGAAGTGATTATTACTACGGAGCAGGTTATAAACGTTCATCCTATTGTAGAATAAATACGTCAAATGTAATTTTTGATGAACGATTTCCTTCTTCAACCTGTTATGGTATCAATAAAACTCTAGTAGCAGATGCGTTATTTATTGAAACAATTTGGTTGGATCATTATTGTTATGTTTCTGATGGCATGTGAACAAAAACAGGCTAATATGGAAATTCGTACGGGGGACATTCTTTTTAGAGGCAGTTTAAATAGTGAATTATCAAAAGCGATTAACTCGGTTACACAGACTCATAAGGCCACGCAATATACACACATGGGTATTGTTGAAGTGCTTGATTCAATGGTGTGGGTGTATCATGCTGCGCCTGGTAAGGGAGTTTGCCGGGAATTACTGGCTGAGTTTGTCCATCCTGATGAGACTGATTCAGCAGTGGTTGGTGTGTATCGATTACGCCATCCTTTTCAAGAACATATTCCTAACGCCCTAGATCGTGCCAAAAAGTTGATCGGACAATCTTATAATTACACCTATGTGCTGGCGGATGATGGCTATTATTGTTCGGAATACATCTATGAAATATGGGCTAAGGATTCTGTTTTTCAATTGGAACCCATGACTTTTAAAAAACCAGGTACCGACCTTTTTCATGAAGGATGGATCCGTCATTACACCCAATTAGGCATCGCTATTCCTGAAGGGAAACCGGGCTGTAATCCCAATGGCATGTCGGCCTCCGCTAATTTGGAGTTTGTGATGTTTTTGCAATAAAAGTGTTATTCCTCAATTAAAAAGGATTATTTGTGTAAAAAAGACGCAAAGACTCTTGGCAGAGTCAATCATTATCGTTTATCTTTGTGTATAATTAACGCAAAGATAAGATGACATCAACACTCAATTATTGTTACGAATACCCCAGACCCATGGTGACGACGGATTGTGTCATTTTTGGATTTGATGGTTCAGCTCTTAAAGTCCTGTTGATTGAGCGGGGCATCGATCCTTTTAAAGGTCAATGGGCTTTGCCCGGAGGATTTATGAATATGGATGAAGATGCAGAGCAATGTGCCCGGCGGGAGTTATTTGAAGAAACCGGCGTTCGGGATATGTTTATAGAGCAGTTGTATACCTACAGCGATGTGAATCGTGACCCGCGTGGACGGGTTGTTTCCATTGCTTATTTTGCACTGGTAAAAATTTCAGATTATGAACTTTTAGCTGGCGATGATGCCAATAATGCCAATTGGTTTTCAATGCATGAAATTCCCTCGCTGGCCTTTGATCACGATCGGGTTTTACGGATGGCTATTCAGCGTTTAAAGGGAAAAGTGAGGTACCAACCCATTGGTTTTGAGTTGCTGGAGGAAAAGTTTACCATGCGGGATTTGCAAAATCTCTATGAAGCGATCTTAGAGCTGCACATTGATCGGCGCAATTTTCATCGTAAAATTATGAATATGGATATCTTAATCCAGCTGGATGAAAAGGAAGCCAATACACCGCATCGTGCCGGTCGCTATTATCAGTTTGACCGAAAAAAATACCAGGAACTGACCACTAAAGGATTCAATTTCGAATTATAGAAATGCTCCGTTTTAAAATACTTCAAAATCAGGAATAAGGATGTAAACATTGACTAATACCGTTTAACCATGAAAAGAGAAGGTAACCTGTTATTGATCATTGACGCCCAAAATGATTTCTGTCATCCGCAAGGGACGTTGTATGTCCCCGGAGCTGACCGGGATATGTTTCGATTGGCACGCTTTATTGAAAAGAAAGGAAATCAAATAGATGAAATTATTCTCACCCAGGATCATCATCATGTATTAGATATTGCGCATCCGGGCTTTTGGCGCAATCAAAGAGGCGAAACGCCCGATCCTTTTACGACCATCACCTTAGAAATGGTGGAGCGGGAAGAGTGGTTACCCATTTTTCAAATAGAAAAAGTAAAGAGTTATCTGGCAGAATTAGAGCGGCAAGATGTATTTCCACATGTTATTTGGCCGGAACACTGTTTGATTGGTTCATGGGGAGCTGCGGTTTATGATGAAGTATTTCAAGCTGTGCGGCAATGGACTTATTTTGGGAAATATTATCAATTAATTGCTAAAGGTCAGAATCCGCTCACCGAGCATTTTGGTGCTTTAAGGGCTAATATTCCCATTGGCAGTGATGCCTCTACTTGTTTAAATTCAGAATTGGCCTTTCGATTAAAACGAGCCAGTCGCGTATTGGTTGGCGGTGAAGCAAAAAGCCATTGTGTGGCTTCCACAGTAAAACAGATTTTAGAGGTTAAAGGATTTAAATCGGAGCTTATTTTGTTAACAGATTGCATGTCGCCCGTGCAGGGATTTGAGGATCAGGGTAAGGAAATCTATTTACAGGCAGCTACCTATGGGGCCAAATTTTTGCCATCCAGTGAAGCTTTATAATTTCAACTCTTCAATTCGATATTTTAAACACATCAACTATGCACAAAGCCATAATATCTTATTTTACCGATAACGACCTGTATAAATTTACAACCATGAATGCGGTGCAAAAGCTGTATCCTCATGCCATGGTTAAATATCGATTTTTCGATCGCAATGCGACTCGATTTCCAGACGGTTTTGGTGAAGCTTTGAAGGTTGAGGTGCTGAGCATGGCAGCTCTTGCATTGACTCCAGATGAAGAGCAGTTTATTCGGCAACGCTGTTATTATTTTGATCCGGTATTTATCGATTTGTTAAAGGGCTACCGGTATGATCCTTCTGAAGTTACGATCCAGCAAAAAGGGGAAATGTTGGATGTTGTTGTTGAAGGTTTATGGTACCGTACCGTCCTTTGGGAAGTTCCTTTAATGGCTATAATCTCTGAACTTTATTTCCGGATGACTGGCCAGCAGCCTGACGAGATCGACAGTACAGCTTTTGAAAAGGGATTGCGCTTTAAGGCAATGGGTGTTAATTTTTCGGATTTTGGCACACGCCGGCGTTTCTCATTTAAAGTTCATGATCGTGTGATCAAAAGTCTGAAAGATTCGGCCGGCAGTAATTTACGGGGAACCAGCAATGTGTATCTGGCCATGAAGCATCACCTGGCACCCATCGGTACTCATCCGCATGAATGGTTTATGTATCATGGGGCGCACTACGGATACCGGATGGCCAATGCCAAAGGCCTGGAATCCTGGACGAAAGTCTATCATGGTGATTTGGGTATTGCATTGACAGATACTTATACCACGGATAATTTTTATGAAAATTTCACCACAGAATATGCCAAACTGTTTGACGGCGTTCGTTGGGACAGTGGCGATCCCATTGAGTTTACAGAGAAAACACTGGCGTTTTATCGATCCAGACGCATTCGGCCTGAAACCAAAACAGTGGTATACAGTGATGCGCTCAATCTGGACAAGGTGGCACAGATCCGGAAGTTTGTGGATGGACAGCTTATTGATGTCTATGGTATAGGTACTTATCTTACCAACGATGTGGGCGTTACACCACTTAATATGGTTATAAAAATGACACATGCCCGACGAAATGGTGATCAGGAATATGTGGAGACGGTTAAGTTATCAGATGTGGCCGGCAAGCATACGGGAGCTTCACGTGAAATAGAGTTTTGTAAATCCTCGTTGGGCATTAGTGATTGAACATGGATATTTGTTTTTTGCAGGTCGAAAAACTAATAATTCAAAAGCTATCATTTACTTTGTAATGGGATTTAATAGTGATCATTGGTTTCAGAATAATCTACATAGATATTGATAATGGATAAAATGAAAATGAAAACCGGCGTTGAAAATATTCGCTTTCAACTAAAGGAATACATTGAAAAGAGTGGACTTAAATCACTCGTTTTAGGTCTTTCAGGAGGTATTGATTCGGCTTTGTGTGCTGCACTGGCCGCTCCTGTTTGCAAAGAATTGGGCATTGAATTAATTGGGCGCAGCATCACCATTGAAACCAACAAAGCTGATGAGATTGAGCGCGGTGAAATGATTGGAAACGCTTTTTGTACCAGTTTCAAGCCCATTGATTTGACGCATTTGTATCAGGCCAGTTTGCAGGATATCCTGGAAGAGGAGGAGCAGACAGGAGAGTCAGATCGGGAAAGAAGAGTGCGATTGGGCAATATAAAAGCACGTTTGCGCATGATTTATCTGTATAACCTGGCTCAACAGCACAAAGGGTTGGTTTTATCGACAGATAATTATACTGAATATTTGCTTGGCTTCTGGACGCTCCACGGAGATGTGGGTGATTATGGGATGATTCAGGAACTGTGGAAGGAAGAGGTGTACGAACTGTCGCAATACCTGGTGAATGAAGTCTTGGCATCAGCCGGCGAGAAAGAGGCCTTACAAGCTTGTATTGATGCGGTTCCAACCGATGGTTTAGGGATTACCGGAAGTGATTTGGAGCAGTTGGGAGTAGATACCTATGCACAAGTTGATGCTGAATTAAAGCAGTATACCTTAGCGGCTGGGAAGAATAACCATTTGCATGATTCACCAGTCATTCAGCGCCATATCCGATCGGGCTATAAGCGGGTGAATCCGCTCAATTTGACGCGCGAGCAAGTGTTTGGTAAATAAGAACGTTAAAATGGGTTTTGGATATGAATGGTACCGATCTTGAATTGGTACCATTTTTATGTAGGGTTATTTCCACTCCTTTCAGGGTGATTCCTGTCATATCTCACATTAAGTAGATGTATTATCTTTAGCAGATAGAACATTAACATTTACATTATGAGATATTTTTTTCTGATCATTGGGTTGATCCTCTTTGGGCCTATGAAGGCTCAAGATGAGGCTGTCCTCTTAAAACATTTTCACTCCATCACATCCGAGGAGGTATTTGGTTATGCCAAAACACTTTCCGAACCTCAATTTGACGGCCGCTTAGCCGGTAGTCCGGGCTATACTAAAGCTGCAGAATGGGTTGTTAACCATTTGGAGCAATGGGGCGTTCAACCTGGTTATGAAGATAAGTTTTATCTCAAGAGCTTCCCGATTGACTACACCGATGTTAAATCGGTGGGTCTCTTTTCCGTTCAATTGAAAGGGAAAAAAGGTCAGACTATTTCGAAAAGTTATCAGTTTCCTGAGCATTATTATCCTGGTTCCAATTCAGCCAGTGGCAAAGTAGCAGGCGAAGTGGTTTATGCGGGCTATGGTATCTCAGCCCCGGAGTTTGGCTATGATGATTATAGAGGCATTGATGTCAGAGGGAAGGTCGTCATGATTGAATCGGGTAATCCTGAGTTGGTGCATGTGCCGGGATGGGCGCAATGGGCCCCCTATGCCGGTTCTTCTGCAAAATTGAAGACTGCCCAACTGCATGGTGCTACTGCTGTTCTGTTTATTTCTAAAATAGCTAGTCCAGGCATTAAATACCTGGAAAAGATGGTTTATGCACATGTCGATGAAGTGGTTGCAGAGGAATTCTTTTTTGCTCAAAATCTGGATTATAAGAGGTTAAAAGAGGCTTTGAAAGTTAAAAAGAAACCGCAAAGCCTTGAACTTGGCCATGTCGTCACTATCGAAGCAGACACTGAATACCATGCTCAAAGTTCTTATTGTAATGTGATAGGGGTGATCCCGGGTAGTGATCCTCAATTGAAAGAGGAGGTCATCATGGTGGGGGCGCATCTGGATGGACAAGGTAACTTAGGTCATTTGTTTCCGGGAGCATTGGATAATGCCTCAGGGGTTGCCGATATCATGGCGGCGGCAAGGGCTTTGGCGCAGTTACCGGCACCCAAACGTACCATCGCTTTCTTTTTTATCGGGGCGGAAGAAAAAGGATTATTGGGTGCTTTAGAGTATGCTAAAGAGCCCCTTTTCCCCAAAGAAAAAACGGTTTGTTACATTAACCTGGATATGGTGGGCAATGGCAGTGGATTGCGGTTTGGTGGCGGGAAATCCTTTCCGGGGATCTTCAAGCATTTTGAAGCAGCAAACGAGAAATATCTGCATCGGACACTTGCAAACAGTTTTTTGAATAAGAGCTATAAAGGGCGCCCACGTACGGATGGAATGGCTCTGGCGCAAAATGGTTTCCGCGCTTTTAGCTTACATTGTACTGATCTGCAGAAAAAATTATATTACCACAATCCGGCAGATACGCCAGAAATGTTGGTGCCGGAGATCATGGAGGATGTGAGTAAATGGCTTTACCTGGGATTGTATGCATTGGCCAATGATGAAGATCTGGACTTAACCGAAGTAGAAAATACGGCTGACTAGTTTTTATACAGGTATAAAAAACCAAGACGGCCTAATTGGGGTCGTCTTTTTTATGTAAAAGTAAAATGATTTTGAGCATTTAGATTTGGTTAAGTGTAAGTAATTTAGTTAATTACACAAGTTTGATGTCGGGTGGCTTGTCATAGTGATTCGGTTTTTTTGAAGTCATTGTAACTTTTAAAGCACTGGGTCGTCCTGTATAAGTGAAAAATTATGAAAGTAACTTGATGTTGCTTTTTTGATTTTTACCTTTTGTATGTTTTATAGTTCTAACTTTATTTAAACCTGACAACCCTTTCTATTATGAAGAAAAAGAGTTTGTTTTTACTAACCCTTTTATTTCCTGCTATTGCTATGGTGGCGCGGGAAATTCCAGAGGCTTTAAAATTAAAGTCTTATCAACTTAAAAATGGTTTAACCATTTACCTGAATGAAGATCATAGCTCCTCCTCTGTGATGGGTATGATTGCTGTAAAGGGTGGAAGTAAGCGTGATCCGAAAGACGCCACGGGCATTGCCCACTACTTTGAGCACATCATGTTTAAGGGTTCCGAAAAACTGGGAACAGTTGATTTCAAAGCTGAGAAAGTTTATCTGGACAGTATAGCTACGCAGTATGAGTTATTGAGTCAAACAGAAGACAAAAAGCAACGGGAAGTTATTCAGCAAACCATTAATGGGCTTTCACTGAAAGCAGCAGAATATGCCATACCCAATGAATTTGACCGGATTATTTCTCAAATGGGGGGAACTGGTTTAAATGCTTTTACGTCCTATGAATACATTGGCTATTTGAATTCTTTTCCAGAGAATCAAATGGAAAAATGGCTGGATGTGTATAGTGATCGCTTCGAAAATCCGGTGTTTCGTATGTTTCAATCAGAGCTGGAAACGGTGTATGAAGAGAAGAACATGTCCGCTGATGACATGACTACCCCCTTTTTTGAAGGCTTCATGAACGAGTTATTCAAAGGAACGCCTTATGGTGAACAGACCGTTCTTGGCTCTGCTGACCATTTGAAAAATCCATCGTTGGCCAAGATGAAAGATTATTTCGAAACCTATTATGTGCCTAATAATATGGCTTTGATTTTGACAGGTGATTTTGATGCCGAAAAGGTCAAGCCACTGATTGAGGAAAAGTTTGGTCATTTTGAGGCTAACCCATTACCAACTCACGATCAGATGACCTTAACGCCATTTGCCGGACGTCATTTGGTCAAAAAAAGGTTAATGCCCATTAAGGTAGGTGTATTAGGCTATCATACTGTGCCACAGGGCCACCCTGATCAATTGGCGCTTGAGGTGGCTACCCGTGTCATGTCCAATTATTCAAGCACCGGGCTTTTAGATGAGTTGGTGAATGACAATAAGCTCATGGAAGCCAGTATGCAAGAATTGACTTTTGGCGAAGTGGGAAGTCATTTTGTTATAATGGTGCCCAAATTAATCGGTCAGTCGCTCAATAAAACAGAGGGATTGGTGCTGGAGCAAGTTGATAAGCTGAAAAAAGGTGATTTTGAAGCCTCATTGCTGGATGGGGTGAAACTGGAAATGATCAAAGAAAATGAGGAGAACATTGAAAATGCCAAATGGCGTGCGTATTCTTTTATGGAGACGTTTATCCATGATCGTGATTGGGAGGACGTATTGAGTTATTCTGATCGCGTGAATGCTTTAACCAAAGAAGAGATTGTAGCCGTTGCCAATGAATACTTTGGTGCAAATTATTTGGCGTTTCATTCAAAAATGGGCTTCCCTAAAAAGGATAAAGTTGACAAACCTGCTTATAAGCCAATCACCCCTCAAAATACGGAAGTCCAATCCGATTTTTATAAAGCTCTCTCAGCTCGTGAAGTAACGGATGTTGATCCGCGATTTATCGAAAATGGGGTGGATTATCAGGAAGGTCAATTGGGTGATCAGGCCCGTTACTTTTATGTAAATAATCCCATTAACCAGGTTTTTTCCTTGAAAATGCGATTTCACATGGGTACCGTAGAGTCCCACCAAGTGGAGATAGCATCTGAAGTACTGAGTTATTGTGGTACTAAAGAGCTTCCTTATACTGCGTTTTCAAAGGCCCTCCAAAAATTGGGAGCTGAGTTTTATGCCAATGCCAGTGATAATTATTTAACAGTTCATTTATCCGGGATGGAAAAGAATCTGGAAGCTACCTTGAAACTGATGAATGATATGTTATCAGATCCTCAACTGGCCGAAAAAGAGAAAATCAAGATGGTGCGTTCTCTGAAATTTGACAAGAAATGGAATCAAAAAGATGTGGCGTTTAAATCAGATGCCCTCTTGGATTATGCGCTCTATAAGGAAAAATCAGATTATCTTTTAGCCCCCAATGCCAAGCAGGTGAAGAAAATGCAGATTGAATCGTTAGTGGAACCGCTTCACAAGGTTTTAAAGAGAAATGTGGAATTACATTATGTGGGTTCCATTGGTGATAAGCAATTTTCAGATTTGGCTGCCAGCAGTTTTACCTTTATGAAAGATCTGGAAAGTCAGGATCAATGGCATGTAAAACCTCAGGTTGATTATGATCAAAATGTGATTTATTTTGTACATGATAAGAAAGCGGTTCAGACACAGATTCGCATTGTTGTTCAGGGAGATGAAAACAACGTGAGCGATCAGTTCAACTGCCGGGTGTTCAACGAATATTTTAGCGGGGATATGTCGTCCATTGTCTTCCAGGAGATTCGTGAGTTTCGTTCATTGGCTTACATGGCTTATGGCTATTATCAATTGCCATACGATCGCGCCGCACCGGGTTACTTTTTAGGACATATGACCACGCAAGCTGATAAAACCATTGAAGCCTTGGATACTTACACTGGTTTGATTAATGACATGCCTGCCAAGCCCGAACGCATGGATATTATTAAAACGAGTTTGAAACAGTCGATCAATACTAAATTTCCATCCTTCCGGAGTCTCTCGTCCAATGTGCCAATGTGGAAATATCAAGGATTTACGGAAGATCCCAATAAAGTGTGGTATCCTGAATTTGATCAGGTCCGGTTTGAGTTGGTGGATGGGTTTTACAATAAGTACATGAAAGATAAACCCATGGTGATTACGCTAGTGGGTGATAAGTCGCGCATCAATATGGCTGAATTGAAGAAGTTCGGTAAAGTTATTGAAGTGAAAACGGCTGATATTTTTAATTAAAGAATTGGCTTGATCCAAGTACGAGTGGTCGCTATTTTTTTGCGACCACTTTTTTGTTTCCGGATTTCTGTTAACTTTCGCCATAGAACCTTAAATCTTGGAAAATGAAGTATTGTTATTGGATGGTGTTTCTTGCTTTTTCGTTTATGGCCTGTCGAAACAGTTCGCAAAACACCCCGCTTTTGAAACAGGTCACCGGTGATTATCTGGGACAGCCGCTGCCTGACTCCATCGCTCAATTATTTGCTCCGGGTATTATTAATACCGGGAAATTTACCCGCGATATCACTATGACGCCCGATGGCAGTGAAATTTGGTTTAGCGTTTGCGGCCATTCATTTAGTTTCAGTACCATTTTAGTCACCAAAAGAACGGCAGAAGGCTGGACCCTACCGCAAGTCGCTCCATTTGTGAAAGGAGCCAACTATAAGTACATTGAGCCATTTATTTCGCCGGATGGGCGCTATCTGTATTTTGCGTCAGATCAGGCTATCACATCAGGAGCGCCGGCTAAGGATTTTGATATCTGGCGCTGTCCCAGAGTCGATGGTCATTGGGGAGAGGCAGAGAATATCGGAAGTCCTGTTAATACTGATGGGGATGAGTTTTTCCCGTCCTTAACCCTAACGGGCACCATTTATTACACCAGGGAAACGAAAGGGGCTGAAGGCGTCATCTTGAAAGCATCTGCTTCCGATCAGGGATTTGCCCTACCGGATACCTTACCACCTACCGTGAATTGTGGAAGGGCCCGTTTCAATGCCTTCATCTCGCCGGATGAAAGCTTTTTAATGCAAGGTGTATTTGGATTGCCTGATTCATACGGCGCCACGGACCATTATATCTTTTTTCGCAACGCTGAGGGAAAATGGTCCAACGCCATCAACATGGGACATCAAGTCAACTCAGCAGCCCGTAATGAATATGCAGCCACCCTGTCACCCGATGGGCATTATCTCTTTTTTATGAGCGATCGTGTGCAAAATGAGCTGCCATCAGGGACTCCTATGACCCTGGAATTAATCGATGAGCTGTATCAATCCGGTGGCCAGGGGGTGACTTCTGTGTATTGGGTGAGAAGTGATTTGATAAAAGATCTCCGACAGATGGCTGTCTGGAATTAGATATAGGGCCTGATGATGAATCATCAGGCCTTTTTATTATAACGCTCAATCATCCATCAGAGCCGCTTCTTTTTCTTCTATAAACGCCTCTTTTTCTTCTACAACCGTTTGTTTTGGTTTTAGTGTTTTTGTGAATGTCTGTTTTACACGCTCTGAAAGGATGAAGTAAGGCACCCAGATGATTACTGCCACTAAACTCTTAATAAGTTGAGTATTGACATCATTGGTCACTTCCAGATCCATGGTCATGGCAAGGATGTAGTCAGCCAATAAAAACAGGAAGTTGGCAACGTATAGGATGATCACCATCCTGGGGAGGCTGCTTCGTCTGGAATAGAGCAGAATGGCAACCAGGATGCTGTAGACTACAAATAATAGGTTAAAGGAGAATTCCCACAAAATAAACATGGCATGGGTGGGCGAATAAAAGGAAGAACTGGGGTTAAAGAGTAGAGCCCATGTTTCCAGATCCAGATAATCGTTGGAAAAGAGGGAGGCTAACAAGATTATGGGAGTCAGTGTCACACCGATGGTTGGTAATACCAGCCAGCCGCCAATCCCACTGCTGAAATTTTGAAAGGACATTTGAACAGCCGGGTCATAAAAGTAGAGCTTACGTGCACCGATACTACCCAGTAAAACCACTAAAAATCCAATGACAAAAATAAAGATATTAAACCCACCACCTGTTGATGGCGTGTTTCCTGTTTTGTAGTAAAGCAGTCCATATGATAACTCATCATAAATCTTTTCATGTTTTTCAATGAAATCCAGGTATTCTTCTTTTTCGATAAACGATTTCAGGGTTTTGTAATGGTAATCTAATTGGAGTGTTTTGTCGTTGTAAGTAATGTTCCGGTTGAAGTTAAACCCGGGAGCAGACAAGTTGGCTGTTTCATCTTTAATGGTCCATTCTTCCGGCAAATGAACGGTAATCGTATGCCTGTAATCGGTCGGATGGCTCAGGGCAAGCGGACTTTTTCGCGCCGGATAATTGTCTTTTGCAATCATGGATTTGAGCGATAGGGCATAAAAGTAAGCCGATATCTGGTTGGGATTCAAGCTGTCTTCCACTTGCCAGAAGTTTTCGATTTGATAGGACTCAATTATCTTAAGTTCATTTGTTTGGATGTTATCTTCAAGTGAAAAGCTTTTTAATGTATCTATTCGGGGATACATATCGGCATAGAAACGGAGGTAGGCATCCTGAAGATCATTGTTGGAGTTATTTTTCAGATAGCTGCGTTGCATATCGGCATCACCGCCTTTGTAAATAGTCTTTACTTTTAAAACCACCTGGCCGGTGAAATCATCAATTTCAAAGGATTCATCTACAATAGTCTGATCTTTTGCCCTGTACGAAATTGAGATGAGGCTTTCACTAGCAGGGGACACCACCAATCCGGTCTCGTAATTGGGAAACCAAATGTTGTTGAGCTGCCCACCCTGATTGGTGGAGGTAGGATCAATGAAAATGCTGTCAGTGCCATTTTTGAGAAGCATGACACAATGATCGAATACATCCATGGCAGGTGCGTAGCGGGCCAGGGAATGTCCTTTGAAGGAATTCACCAACAAGGGGTAGGCTTCAAAACCAATCTCCCTGAGTAATGTGCTTAATAACCATGATTTTTCTTTGCAGTCGCCTGATTTTTTAGTGAAAATGGTGTTGGGGTTCCGGGGTTTATAGGCGTATATCCCATTTTCATTGCCCAAATAGCGGATGTTGTTTTGGACGTATTTTATGCATTCAAGGGCTTGTGCTTCTTTGTTTTCATGCGTTGTTTTTACGTCTGCTAGAAAGGTTAGTACTTCTTCGGATAGTTTGTCATTGGTTGAAAACAAAGGATAAACGTGCTGGCTGACGGTCTTCCAAGTTTTCCTGGCAGTGAAATAGATTTCCGGATAGGGGCTGAACCAACTTGGTGCATCATTTTCATAATCTAGTATTTCAGGGTCATTTGCTACCCATTGATAGAGGGTTGATCCGGCCTCTTTTCGGATAGTTGGTTCAGTGGCTTTATTAAAGAGTTGATACTGGTAGTTGTCTGGTTTTGTGGTTAAAAAGCAGACTTGAACTTTGCCAATGGGGAGTAAAAAGCCCATATTATAACTCCAGTGAATGAAGTCTTTTTTAATGGGATTGAAGCCTTTGTGAATAAAACTGTACTCCAATATATCACCTACCCGCAGGTCATTTACTTCGAGATAAACCGTCAGGCGGCCATTCAGAATGCCACGTTCCAACTGCTCTTCCCGTCGCAATACTTCAGGGGATTGTTTTTGGAGTACATCCATTACTTTTCCATTACGAATGATATGAATATGCGCAAATCGAAACGTTTGATAGGTGCTGTCATAGGAAGCAGAAACGGAGGACACTTCACCTAAGCCATTTTCATCCACCACCTTCATGGCGAGACAGCCATAGGTTTCTTGTGTGTCAATGTTAGTCTGGTTATCGCTGTACAGGTAATAATAGCCACTCGATAAATGTTGGTCTGCTGGCCTGTACGTTTTGTCGTAGTGGGGTTTAATGATCCATGTCGGCAGATTTTGTGCGAATAGATCAATTGAAAAAGAACAGAATAAAACAAGTATAACAACTATAGAATGCGCAAAAGTTCGTCTCATCCGATTTGGGTTAAAAAACTAAAGGTGCAAAAATAGCTATAATTGTACTTATTATTTCAATAGAATAAGCAACTATTGATAAACTATATGGTTAGTTACATGAATGGCTATCGCCACAAAAATTTTGTTTTTCTTTTTCATTTCGACGAATCGATTTACGTAAGGCAATACAGGTATTAAAAATTTCTCCCACCGGGCATAAATAACGGCACCAGGCACGATGCATAAATACAGACATCACCAGAGTGAGGCCCAGTAATATAAAAATGAAATCACTGGCCGTGAAATCAAATAGCGCACTGAAAATAGTGTAATCGGTCCATTCCGGAGCACGAAATAGAAAAGCAATAGACAAGGCTATCCAAGTCAGTAATTTAGGTAGCCAGACCAGTTGGTGAATCATTTTTTTATTGGCGTTGGTGAGTGATCCTATGGTATCCTGAATAGCTCCAAAAGGACAGGCCCATTGACAATAGAAATTTTCTTTTTTCCAGATAATGATTACCAGTGTAGTGCCCAATAGTAAATAAAATGCCAGGTTGATGGCCAAGGGGGGAAACCAGCCGGATAACAGGGCGACCAAACGTGATAAGCCGATGGATTGGTTGAACATAAAGCCCAATAAAATCAGACTGATGAGGGTGGTGATCCGTTGCATCCGTTTTTGCGATATTTTTCGGAGCACACGAACAGTGAAGTACATGAGGAGTATGGCCACCACGGTTAGTTCGGCCAAACCAAATTGGTAATGGACTGCCGGCTTAAACTGACCTGATTCCTGCTGAAGAACCTCTACGTTGTAGGTTTCGGCAGCTTGGAGGACGGCATTTTTGATGGCTGTGCTTGACGTTGTTGCCCCTGAAATGGCATTAACGGTTTTAAAATGGTTGGGATCAGTAAGGGGTAATTTCTCAAATTGGTTCAGGTACTTTTTACTGATTAGTTTGTTGAGATAGGAGGGGGTCTCCTTGTGATCGTCCAGAATCACGTTTTCAATCTCACCGGTTGTGCTGGTTTTAATCACGACCTGTATTTTCCCCCCATAGCCCTTGGCTTCACCAATTAGCAGGTAAGACGCGTGGTTGGCATCTTTCAGGCAATAGATGTTTGGGGCAATGTATTCAGATGGTGTGTCATCTGCCTCCAGATAATGACTGATACGCTGCTCCTGTGTGTTTTTATTCAGAAAATAGCCAGCTATCCAACAGATGCAAAGGCCTAACCAGGCGAGGGCTTTGATCCATTTGTGTGCAAATAGTTGGTTCATTTGTTACCGGCTGACTTAAGGGGTTTTCTTATAAAGGATACTAATGCAGCCCCACAAATAAGCATAATGACACCAAAGAAGCCGAGGAAGTAAATGCCGGCGCGGGATTCATTTTCACCGATTAAGGTGAAGCCAGCCGCAACGGTCAGGTTCAGTGAAAACCACCAGACTGCTACCAGCCCCCATTTGATCCGGGACAGTTGGATGGCTTTATCTTTTAGAAAAAGGCGTAATCCTATGAAAAAAGAGAGCTGCAGAATACCCAGGAGCATCCAAAACAGCGGGCCCAATAGTGTTGATTGTAGTAACATCGTTCGTTGTTTATTCCCAGTTATTTGTAAAGTCGCACCACTCTTCGGTCTTTAACCATTCGGGTCCATCGTGATAAGTGGCATCCGAGCCATCCGGTTGGGGCAAAAATTCATGTGCATCCGGATATTCAAAGAAGTTTTTTTGCATGGCCAGCATGGCAGTGGCCACCGCTCCGGTGGGGTCGCGTGGATCCATCTCACGCGCCAGGGTGTGAATCCAGTTGTTTTTTCGTGAATAGGGACAAACGGCCAGACAAACCCGGCAACCACGCGGATGACTGGTGGCGACGGTATTCCATACGGTAAGACACTTGTCCTGATTAACGTACCATTTTTTATACCCCCGGCTTACAGAGGTCGGTTTGTCATCAAAACTGATGGCTCCACTGGGGCAGGTCTCGGCGCATATTTTACATTTATTGCAGAAGTGCCGGATGCCAACATTAATCGGCTTATCAGGTTCCAGCTCCATGTTGGTGGTGATGGCGGCGATACGCGTATTAGCGCCCAGTTCAGGGGTGATCACAATGCCGTTACGCCCCAATTCACCCAAACCGGCATCAATGGCCAGGGGCGGAATGATTAATTCATAGGAAGTAGGAGGCACATGCGGACGCGCAGCATAGCCAATGTGGCGAATGAAGGCGTCCAGTTTTCCACCGATCCAACGCAGCTTTGAATACGCATCGTATGATGTCCCATAGGTGGGGTTGGCATACATGGCTTCCCATTCATGGGGAATGGCGAATACAATGGCATATTTCCAATGTTTGGGGACTTCAAATTGCGTTTTTCCAACACCGCGCAATTTTCCCTGATACACCCAATCGGGATTTAATTTTGTGATGCCCACCAACGTGGCGCCAAAGCTATAGGCAATCTTTTTCATTAGCGCCGACGCGTGAGCGGGCGATTTAAAGGGCAGGGGCGCATGTTCAATGTCTCTGAAGTCCCACTCTTCAGGTGGGCCTTCGGGCTCATCGGGAAAGCGGGCGCCATGTTTGCCATACAGCGCACTGGCGTGGGCATGCGACCAGGCATCGGCCAGGATGTATTTTTGTTTGACTTCTTTCCAATAGCTACGTTGCTGTTTGGCGCGTTCCAATGCCAGCTTAAACTCTTGCAGCGATTCAGGATTTTGGGTATAGTAACTCTTGATGGGTTCGGGTAATTGGTTCACCCCCTCATCAAACGTCCACCGCTTCGTTTCATCTTTAGCATGGAGTAATTGGTACAAATCCCGGTTGCGGTTGAAAATGTTTTCTTCATAATTGATACGCCGGGTGGTACCTACTATTTCGTGGGGTGAATCATCGATTTCGAATGGTTGGCGATTAAAAAACTGACCCTGGCCGTACTTTTCACGTTCCCAACCGGTATTACCAGACGTATCCTGGCCAGCTTCATAACCAGCCAGCGCTGATCCGGCCAATCCTACTGCCCCGCCGGCTAAACCGCCCCATTTCAGAAAGCTGCGTCTGGAAATATCATTTTTCTTCGACATCCTGTTTTAATCTAGTGGAATAATTGCTGTTTGTAATAGTTACAAATGAAACTATTTTGAATCAATTCGTCCTGCTTTCAACTCTGTTTTATTCGATTATCTTTGTTATTCATTTTTAGACTGAATCTAAACATTGGCATTATGTATGTTTTTAAAGATTCACTTGGACGACTGGCTGGTGAATTATCCAGGAATATTGGAAAAGTTTTAGAGATTGAATTTCAAAAAAACGGGCATTCGCTTTCTGCAAAAGAGTGGAGTGTGATTTCCTATCTCTTTAACAACAAGGGGATGAATCAAAATGCATTGCGGGAGGTAATCGGATCGGATAAAGTGGCAGTGAAACGGATGATTGATGGATTGGAAAGTAAAAAGTTGGTTACCCGGAAGGTGAGTGCTACGGACAGAAGGCATTACAAATTAAGTTTGACCAGACGAGGCATTTCAGTGTATGATGAACTCTCGCCTATTGCTGCCCGGATTATTGCAACCTCATCGGGGGATATTCATGAAGTGGAATTACAAATGGTCATTAAAACACTTCATCGCATCAACCAGAAATTGCAGGGAATGATTCAATAGACTGCCTAAACGAGTAGTGCCTCGTGACTCCTATGGTTGTGGTACCTGAACTCTAAAGTTTTACTGTAAACCTATAAATTCGAAAGGGTTCAAATAGAACTGAGGGCATAAAAGGCCTTTTGGCAGTTTGGAACCCCGAAAGCGGTAAACAGGCCAATGTTATCTATGCATGTGTTAAGACTGTAGTGCATTGAGGACGCATCCTATGACCTGTCTCACCGGGAGCCGTTTTTACGATGGGATAACTTTTGTGAACCACTGAGGCTTCTGCTTGTTTCATCTTCTACACGAAATAAAAAACAGGTATGAAGCAATTAGTCTTGATTATCGGAAGTTTATATGGCGCATTTTCTGTCATTTTAGGGGCGTTTGGGGCACATGCTTTGAAGAAGGTATTGACCGCATCGCAATTGGAGAGTTTTGAAGTGGGGGTGCGTTATCAAATGGTTCATGCTGTTGTTTTATTGATTATTGGTTTTTACTTTTCCTTTGAAAGTAAACTGCAAACGGCCATGGGATGGAGTTTCATCAGCGGCACCTTTTTGTTTTCGGTGAGTATCTATTTACTTAGTACTGCTTCGATACATGGTATGAGTTTAAAATTTCTCGGGCCCATCACGCCCCTTGGCGGATTGCTGATGATTGCGGGTTGGTTATTGTTATTGATAAATGTAATGAAGCCGATTTGAAGGGGGAATAAACCTTTTTGTTGAGATGCCATAAATTTTCAATCTTGACCAGGGTAAAACCTCTTACTTACCCTATTTTTGCACTTCCAGTTGAACTTAGAAGAAACGCAAAATATGACCATTGACGAGCGATTAGCCAACACCCAATTTCCGCTGCCTGCCATCCGGGAGGTGAATTTATCGAAACATCCTTCAGGCATTAGTCTGGGCCTCGGCGAACTCAAGAGTTTTCCGCCGGATGAACAGATCAAAGAGGCCATGCTCAGTGGCTGGGAGCAAGGCGGTACTGCCTATTGTCCCAATGCCGGACTGCCCGCCCTTCGTAAAGCCGTAGCGGCGCAACAACAAAAGCAAGATGGTTATACGTACGCCGAAGAGCATGTGGTGGTGACCATAGGGGTTCAGAATGCGGTTTATACCTCTATTCGTACACTCCATAAATTGGGCGCCAGGCGGATTTTGATTCCGGAGATCTATTTTGGGATCTACCTGAAGATACCCAAAGAATTTGGTATGGAAGTGGAAACGTATGCTTTAACCGATGACTTTGGAATTGATTTGCCAGCCCTGGAACAGCAAATACAACCAGATGATGTGGTTTTACTTAACTCACCTTCCAACCCCACCGGCCGTGTGTTCTCTGATCAGGAACAAAAACTGTTAGGGCGGCTATTTCAGCAAAAGCTCACAGAGGGATATGTGCTTTCCGATGAAATCTATGGTCGTCTGGTTTATGATGGCGCTCCTTCTACGTCCTTTTCCAACTATTTTGAGCGCACCATTGTGGTGGATGGCGTCTCGAAAAGTGGCGCAGTGGCTGGTTTGCGTGTGGGCTGGATCATTACGCGCAACCCGAAACTGGCACAAGCCTTCACGTCCAATAATGCCACCATTATTTCTGCGCCGCCCACCCTCAACCAGTACGCTGCCATCCCTGTGGTAAGTGGTCAAACCGAAGCGACTATTCAATCTTATAATGCGGTGTTGTTCAAAAACAGACAAGTTGTAGAAGCCTCCTTAACGCGTTTAGCGATACCCTTTGTATCGCCTACCGGCAGTTTTTATATTTTTCCCAACCTGAAACCCTTATTGGGGGATCAGGTGAAACCCTTTTGCCTGGCCACAGCCAAAGCTGAAAATGGGGTGGTGGTTATACCCGGAGTGGCTTTTGGGGCGCCTGATCACATCCGCATCTCGCTGGCGTCTGATGAGATGGAGGAGGGGATGCAGCGGTTTGAGAAAGCACTTATCACATTCTGTTCAACCTACGGCGGATAGCAGGGGGCTAGTTTTGTATTTGGCAACAGCATCGCCGGGAGTTTAGTTAATACCTGCATGTTTTATGGAGGTGCCTCCGCGCTTCACGAAAGTCCTGTCGCAAGGCATGGAGGTCTCTCCCTAAGTCTGGGAGATGCTTTTTTGCCCGGGAGAGATATCTCTGCACCTTAGGGAGCTATCTCCGCAGGTCGGAGAGATGTCTTCCTAAGCTTGGGAGACACCTTCAACGGATGCGGCAGTACCGTTGCAAGCCATAAGGGTGTAATTTACTGGAATAGTTTCCCTGTTGGTGATGTCGAATTGTGAACCGGATAGTATTGAAAAATAATAGGCTATTCTAAAGTCTTGAATTAAAAGCCTACGCCAACACCGATGCTGTAAAAGGGTTCTCCTGACCGATAGGGGGAGTTGCTATTTTGTAATACATCAAATAGAATCTGCGCATTTACCCAGGTGTTGCTACCTATCTGTTGGCTATATCCGCCACCCAACAATAAAAATGGGACCCATTCCCGGTTTGAGTCGCCCAAAGTGTTATAGAGTTGGTAATTCATAGCAGCGTATTCAGCATGTAAATACACAGGCTGAACCACCCGGTATCGCGCAAATAAGCTCCCGCCGTAGTTGGAGGCATTATGTGTTGAGGTGTAGCGTGTATCCTTAATGTATTCATAGGAAAGTTTTGCCCCACCCGACAGTTGAGGGGTCAATTTATACCCAACCAAAGGTCGGATGGCGATCATGGTATAGGAACCAAATGACAAACCAATGTTTCCTCCGTAATAGATTTTATCTGATTTTTTTTGTTTTTCAGGAACAGGTGCTGAAGCAACCGAAGTTGTGTCTTGTGCGGATAGCGTCGTTACACTTAAGACGATCGTCAGTATAAAGATTAATTTTTTCATGGTTTAAGGGTTTTCAGTTTATAGCTGCAATAAGATACAAAATATTTAGAACCAGGGACTTTATTTTGTAAAATAATTCAATCGTTCACTGGGAAATATTCTCAGCACATTAAATATTCTGCATGATTTGCCGGGTTTATTGAAAAGCAAAAGCCGGACGATAAAATTTGATCCGGCTTTTGTATTTTCTTGAAGCTTAAGTCTTGTAACTTTTCTCTTGACACCTATGAGTTGAAGTGGTATAAAAACACAATTTCGCCATCGTAAGCCGGTTTGCGACTGCCTTCAATTTCCAGTGTGATCCCAATAGTAGCCTTAATGGTGCCACGCAGGTTTTTTACGTCAACCACTTTGGCGTGCAAGCGCACTTTGTCATTCACTTTTACAGGCGCATTGAATTTCAATTTTTCAATACCGTAGTTCACCTGCATTTTCAGGTTTTGTACATCCACAATTTGGTTCCACAAGTGAGGTAGGATGGAAATGGTTAAATAGCCATGGGCAATGGTGCTTCCGAATGGCGATTCGTTTTTGGCCTTCTCCTCATCAATATGAATCCACTGGTGATCAATGGTGGCATCGGCAAATAAGTTGATTTGCTCCTGGGTAAATTGGTGGAAATCGGAGACTCCTAAATCGCTTCCGATTAACTGTTCTAATTGCTCAAAACTTTTGATAATTACCTTACTCATATATCGTAAATTTTAATTTTTATTGATGAATGATACAAAACAGGCGCTAAGATAGTAATAGATTGTTAGAAAGTAGCGCTTAGTTTCTAGTCCCTGGTGCATAGTCCGGATCCGGTGCATATAAGAGGTTCGGTTCGGCCACTTCAGCCTTCTCGCTTTCTACTTTTCTCTTTATTAATTTGCTTTCTCCAGCTCATTGAGGTGCTCCATCTTCTTCATGCTCAGGAAGCTTTTAATGTCACCCAAATGCTCTTTCACCCGTTTGTTACCGAATTCGTAAACCTTATGGGCCAGGCCGTCCAGGAAGTCCCGGTCGTGCGACACCAGAATCAACGTGCCGTCAAAGGCTTGCAAGGCACTCTTCAGGATGTCTTTGGTTTTCATGTCCAGGTGGTTGGTGGGCTCATCGAGAATAAGCAGGTTAACCGGTTCTAACAGCAGCTTGATCATAGCCAGACGGGTGCGTTCCCCACCGGACAACACTTTTACTTTTTTGGTGGAGTTATCACCGCCAAACATGAAAGCCCCCAGTAAATCTTTAATCTTATTGCGGATATCGCCTTTTGCCACATCGTCGATGGTTTGGAAAACCGTCAACTCTTCATCTAATAAAGAGGCCTGGTTTTGCGCAAAATAACCAATCATGGTATTATGTCCCATTTGCAACTCGCCTTCAAAGTCTATTTCATCCATGATGGCTTTCACCAGTGTGGATTTTCCTTCCCCGTTCTTGCCCACAAAAGCGATTTTTTCACCCCGTTCCAGGGTCAGCGAAGCATTGGCGAATACCAGGTGATCCCCGTAACTTTTAGATACTTCAGTGGCAATAACCGGATAGCTGCCCGAACGCGGAGAGGGCGGGAATTTCAGGCGCAAGGCAGAGGTATCTTCCTCATCTACCTCTACAATTTCCAGTTTCTCCAGCATCTTCACCCGCGATTGAACTTGCAGTGTTTTGGAATAAGTACCCTTAAAACGTTCGATGAATTCCATGTTTTCAGCAATCATCTTTTGCTGCTCGTCATAGGCTTTTTGTTGGTGCACACGGCGTTCGCTGCGCAGTACCAGGTATTGTGAATAATTGACTTTGTAATCGTAGATGCGCCCCATGGTCACTTCAATGGTGCGGGTGGTGATGTTATCCACAAAAGCCCGGTCGTGAGAGATTACAATCACTGCTTTGCCACAGTTAATCAGGAATTCTTCCAGCCATTGGATGGACTCAATGTCCAGATGGTTGGTGGGCTCATCCAACAAGATGAGGTCGGGTTTTTGAAGCAGCAGTTTGGCGAGCTCAATGCGCATGCGCCAGCCACCGCTAAACTCCTTGGTGGGGCGGATGAAATCGTTACGCACAAAACCCAGACCGAGCAGAATCTTCTCTACTTCGGCATCAAAATTGGTTTCTTCGATGGAATAGAACTTTTCACTGAGGGTAGACACCTTTTCGATCAGGTCCATGTATGCATCCGATTCATAGTCGGTGCGAGTGGTCAATTCCTGGTTGATGGCTTCTATTTCGCGTTCCATTTCCAGAATATCAGCAAAGGCCTGAGAGGCTTCTTCAAACACGGTGCGGTTATCTTCCGTCATCAAGTGCTGCGGCAGATACGCCACCACTTTTTCTTTTGGTACCGACACACGGCCGCTGTTGGCCTCGCGTGCACCGGCAATTATTTTTAACAGGGTTGATTTACCGGCACCATTTTTTCCCATCAGGGCAATGCGGTCTTTTTCATTTATTACAAAGGAAATGTTCTTAAAAAGGGTGGTGGCCCCAAATTCCACCGTCAATCCATCAACTGAAATCATCTTGCTTGTTTATTTTGAGGCGCAAATATACAATCAATTGGTCGAAAATGGTGCACTTCATTTAGGAATCACCCGGAAATTGCGTTGACCTCTTTCGTTGATTAACCACTCCTTCTGTGACCTTCCTCCTAAACTGTTAGGCGATAAAAAGTGTGATTGATAGATATATCCATTTCGTTTTAACGATACTTATACTTGAGGAGAATTCCATTTAAAAAGCAAAGGCCACTTTCAGAAGAAAGCAGCCTTCACCCTGATTTAAAGAGTTAGCGCAAGCGCTAAGAGAAATTAAGAGATTGAAAGACTGAAAAAATAACCGTTACGCAAAACCACACAGAGACAACCCAAAGAGCTAAAAAGACGGTTTCGCTTTGCTCAATCCAAAGGCACTTTATTCGGTCCTAGAACATGATTTCATGAATGATGTACTCGTGTTTAGCAAAGTAATTCTATTGGAATGAAGCCCTTTGTTCCATCTAATTTCAATAACCCCGTGCTGAATCAAGGAGTAAATAACTGCCTATGCCACATCAGGGCTTTAGCCCTTAAGGGGATTCGTAGCTTACTGTGATATTCTTGTATTATTTGGCAGGATATTGTTTCTGGACTCACTGGAATGATGAATATTGATTAACAATTTGTGATTTATGAATTCGGCGTTCTTCATTTGTTGATCGATATTCATTATTTGGTTCTGGCTCGTCCAGGTTAGGATAATACTGCTTATTTGATGGTCTGAACCGTTGTCCAGACGACTGCGATCACTTACAATAGTGTGAATGGCGTAGCAGTCACATCATCAGAACTTCTCCCAATGAAGAGTTGAAAATCACCAGGTTCAACTACAAACTCTCCCTGGGGAGTGTAATATCCCAGATTGTTAGCTGTTAATTGAAAAGTTAATTGTTTACTTTCATTGGCTTGCAGTTTCACCTTTTCAAATGCTTTCAGCTCTTTTACCGGACGAGTGAAAGTAGCTGCTATATCACGAATGTAAAGTTGGACCACTTCTTCACCAGCTACTGATCCGGTATTTGTTACAGTGACGGTTGCCTGTAAGGTGTCTTTTGCGGTCGGTTCTGATGTGCTCAGAGATACATTACTATATGTGAAAGAAGTATAACTCAATCCATAACCAAAGGGATAGAGGGGTGAGTTGGCGGCATCTGTATAGCAGGAATAGAGTACTTGTCCCGGTTCAACGGGCGTGGGGCGGCCGGTATTTTTATAGTTGTAGAAAATGGGACATTGGCCGGTGTTTCGTGGAAACGACATGGTTAATTTACCAGATGGATTGTAATCTCCAAAAAGGATATCGGCAATGGCATGTCCTGCTTCCGAGCCAGCATGCCAGGTTTCCAGTATCGCTGGTGCGTTGGTAGCCAGTTTTGTGATATCTACCGGTCGGCCGGTCATGAGCACCACCACAATGTTTTTATTGACCTGGTAGATGGCTTCAAACAGTTCCATTTGCAGACCCTTAAGCTGGAGATCCGTCACACTTCGTCCTTCGCCCGACTGGTAACAATCTTCGCCAATAGCCAAGAGGACGACTTCTGATTGCCTGGCCGCCTGGATGGCTTGCTCAAAGCCAGATTTATCCCTTTCATTGTACATCAATTGATCGGAAAAATTACGGTCGCTGGTTACCAGTTCACATCCTTTAGCATAGTTGATTTGTCCCTGAGGCGCCACTGCTTTTGTTACCCCTTCGAGTAATGAAACGGCCGAGTTGGCTTCGGCTTTGGCACGCCAGTTACCCAGTGGTGAATCTTTGTCATTCGCCAATGGACCAATCACTGCGATGGATTTAATGTTTTTTGAAAGTGGTAATAATTGCGCTTTATTTTTTAATAACACCATGGATTCCCGTGCAATTTTACGCGCTGCTGCCCGATGTTCAGCTGTATAAATAGTGGCTTTCTCACGTTCTTCATTACAATAGCGGTAAGGATTTTCAAATAAGCCTAAGCGGTATTTGATGCGCAACACACGCTTCACGGCATCATCCACCAGGTGGATATCCACTTTTCCTTCGTTTACCAATTCCTCCAGATGACCGATGTAGGCCCGTGCTTCCATGTCCATGTCTGATCCTCCTTTCATTGCTTTCAGAGCAGCCTCTTTTAAATCAGCGGCGGCTCCATGATCAATCATCTCGCCAATGCTATTCCAATCGGACACCACGAAACCATCAAAGCCCCATTCACCTTTTAAGAGGTCGCGTTGCAAGTAAGAGCTGGCGGTGGCAGGCATTCCTTGAATGGTGTTAAAGGCGTTCATGAAAGTGGCAACTCTGGCTTTCACACTGGCTTTAAATGGCGGTAATACGATGTTATGCAGTGTTTCATTTCCAATTTCTACCGAATTGTAATCACGGCCAGACTCAACAAAAGCATAGGCAGCAAAGTGTTTGGCACAGGCAGCTACGGTTTCTTCACTGGCTAAATCGTCTCCTTGAAAACCTTTGACACGTGCTTCTGCAAAAACGGATGCTAAGTAGGGATCCTCACCAGCGCCTTCCATCACTCGTCCCCAGCGGGCATCGCGTCCCACATCCATCATGGGGGCAAAGGTCCAATGCAGACCTGCTGCTGCCGCTTCTTTGGCTGCAATGGATGCAGACAGGCGAGCCAATTCAGGATTCCAGGAGGCTGATTCGCCCAATGGGATGGGAAACATGGTTTGATAGCCATGAATCACGTCGTAGCCGAAAATCAATGGAATACCCAAACGGCTGTTTTCAACCACGAATTTTTGAGCAGTATAGGTCTGCTCGCTACCTGTCACATTGAGCATGGAGCCTACTTTGCCTTCTTTAAGGTGCTGCAGTTGATTTTGAATGGCTTCGTCTTTGGGTGCTGGCCCCGTCATTTCCCAGCGGCCGGTGTATTGATTGAGCTGACCCACTTTTTCAGTGAGGGTCATTTTAGTTAGTAGCTGATTAATGAAGTGTTCTTCGGCATCCACACTCTCTTGAGTAGGGGATGAGCAGGCCATAAAAACAAATAATATGGAAAAAATTAATAATGCTGATTGTTTCATAGTCGTTAATTTTTCAAGTCATCATTGGTATGACATGGAAAGAAAAAGGCTGCCACGTCAGGCAGCCTTTAAAATGATTGAAAAAACTTTTAGTTATATCCTGGGTTCTGGTTTTCAGCTGAAATACCTGGGTTCAGGTCAATTTCCCGTTTGGGGATTGGGAATAATTCGTGTTTGTTGGATTTAAAGCCATTTATTTCCTGAGCGGCTGTTCCCCATCGTACTAAATCACCAAAACGGTGTCCTTCAAAAGCCAACTCCAGGCTCCGTTCAGTTACGATGAAATCAAACAGGTTATCACCGTTCAGGTTTTCCCAGGTGGTATGATCTGTAAATCCAGCGCGTTCTCGGACCTCCTGGATAAGTGGAATTGCTTTGCCATCTTGCTTATCTTTGTTGTAAGCTTCAGCAGCCATGAGTAAGACATCGGCATAGCGGATGATTTTGAAGGGCGTACTCCAGTTGACTTCCGTTACCGGAGGGCCAGTTTCTGATGGAATGGTCGCATATTTCAGACGAATGTAGCCTTCATAGGCGTCCCAGTTATTGTTACCTCCCGGATTATTAACTTCTCCACCCGCTGCTTCAAAATCAGTTTCTGAAATGATGGAAGCCGTGCGTCGGGCGTCACCGGCTTGACTGTAGAGCAGGTCACCAATTTTAGCGGTGGGTACGTTAAATCCCCAACCGTTCGTATAACCAATGGCATCCATGTTGTTAAAAGATTCGTCGCCGCGTGGGCCCATGAGCTGAACCATAAAGTTGGACTCTGCTGTGCCATCCCAGGGACCATCCCAGTCATGGCTGTTGGTACTGGTGTACATCGCTTCAAATATGGATTCCGCACCGGCTCTTTCAGCTTGTAACCAAATGGTTCCGTAATCAGGTGTTAAGGAATATTCCTTTGAGGTAATAACCTGGTCAAAGGTTTGATGTGCCAAGGCGTATTTAGCCTGATATAAATATACTTTTCCCAACAGTGACTGAGCAGTCCCTTTTGAAATGCGGTATTTTTGAAGGGCCGGCCAATCACTTTTTAGAGGTAACACACGAATGGCATCTTGTAAGTCTGTTTCTATATTGTCGTAAATCTCAGTTTTAGCGACGCGTGGTAATTCTACCGATAATTGACCTGCCGGTAGTTCTGTGTAATAGGGTACATCTCCCCACATGGTTATCAATTCAAAATAGGCATAGGCTCTGAAGAATTTGGCCTCTGCGACGATGGTATCCTTAGTGGAAACATCATCTGCTATTTTGTTGATGATGTCGTTGGAAGAACTGACAATGCGATACAATGAATGCCAAACATCCGTCAGAGCCGGGTTGTCATATTCGTAGGTAAGATTGTTCAATGCCTGTAGCTTAGGGGAGTCAGACGGGGATCCGCCGCCGGCATTGGCATCGTCGCCCGGTAATTGTTTGGCGAAGAATAAACTGGACCAGTCATTGTAGTTATTGTAGCCCACTGAGAGGTAATCATACACCCCGATTATGGCCAGCTTTGCCTCTTCGTCAGTGGTTAAATAGTCTTCGCTTGCAAACCGGCCAACGGGAGATTTTTCCAACACATCATCGGAGCAAGCTGCTGAGATGAGCACCAGGGCGAGTGCCAGGTATTTATATATTCTTTTTTTCATTTTAAATTCTTTAGAGGTTAGAAATTAACAGATAAACCAAACATGAACTTCTTTGTAAGTGGATACAGTCCTTTGTCAATTCCCTGTCGGTTGTCTTCACTACTACCGGCTTCGGGATCCATACCTTTGTATTTGGTAAAGGTGAAGTAGTCGTCCAAAGAAACTGACGCACGAACATGATCCAAGCCAATTTTGGAGGTTACTGCTTTAGGCAGGGTATATCCCAATTGAATCTGCTTAATGCGTAGGTAGGAAGCATCCTGAACCATTAAATCACTGCGGTAAACGTAGTCGCTCTCATTGTCTGGTTTGGGCATGCTGGCATTGGTACCAGGTCGGGTCCAACGATCAGTATAGAAGAATTTGGGTTTATTGGAGTAGGCTCTATCGGTACGGAACCAGGCCATAAATACTTCATTACCTGACATACCCTGCATGAATAGGTTGAAATCAAAATTCTTGTATTCCAAATTAAAGGTGGCACCATAAATTAATTCAGGATGGGGATCACCAATGTTCGTTTGATCCGAAGCACTTATTTCGCCATCATCATTGACATCCACTACGATGGGAGCGCCGGTGGCATCATCAATGCCATTTGTTTTGTAACCTTTGAAAAACCAGATGGGCTGGCCTTGCTCAAACCAGGTCATGTCGTAACCACGTACATTCGCGCCGGCAACGGTGGTGTTATTGCGTACATAAGTTACTTCATTTTTGAGGGTGGATAAATTTAAGGTCACACCATATTTTAGTCCACCTGAAGTCGTGTTGCGGTACCCCGTTTCAAATTCCCAGCCTTTGTTTTCCACGGTTCCAATATTATCGGATGGATATTTATACACGCCCATTGATCCTTGTAATACCGGATTAAAAATCAGGTCTTGGGTAATTTTTTTGTAGTAATCAACAGAAAAAGTCAGCTTACTATTAAATGCGCGCAGGTCGATTCCAAGGTTGGTTTGTTCGGAGCGTTCCCACCCCAAGGCATCATTGGTGGGACTCTCCACGCGGGCTCCTTGAACGAGAGCCTCATTTTCATTGGGATACATAATGTCTTCAGAAGTCCAGAATTCCCGGTCTGCAAAGGGGGTGACGTTCACAATACTCCCATTTTGTCCCCAACTGGCACGTACTTTCAGGTAGTCGATTTTTTCCACCGGCCAAAACTCTTCTTCGGATATTAGCCATCCCCCGGAAATAGCCGGGAAGGTACCCCAACTGTTGGCTTTGGGTAGCACACTAGCACCATCGCGACGCAGGGATGCTTCCAACATGTATCGTCCGGCATAATTGTAGCTCAAACGGCCAAAATAGGACACCTTTGTGTTTTCTTCCAATGTTCCACCCACCCGGTTAGTGCTCTTTTCTACGGAGTAATCGTGGTAGGCATACTGTCCGCCTTGTTTGGGCATTTGTGATTTGAGAAAGTAATCAGGATGGGTATATTCTTCGTAGGACATACCGATCAATCCGGTGATGTCATGTTTGTTGATTTGCTTGTTGTAAGCTGCAAAATTCTCCCACAACACTTTATAATATTTGTCAATATAATCTTGAACGATATTCACACTGTTACTTCTTTCCGATGAGAAATAGTACTTCGGTGACCAGGTGTTTCGGGTCTCGTAGGTCAGTTCCAGACCCACCCGGGAGGTGATGCTTAAGCCTTTTAATGGTTTTAAAGTGCCATAGAAGGAGGCCAGTAATTTATCAATTTTGTATGTGTCGTAGTTATTTTCTATAAAGGCAACCGGATTGGCTGTTTCACCAGTCACAAAGCGGTTGAGTCCGTAATACTGACCATTGGAATTTTGCAGTGGTGTATTGCCGTCATCGATAATGCCCTGAATGGCCTCGGTGATTCCTTTTTCGTAAACCGGCGTGAAGGGGTCCAGCAGTAGTGCACTGTTCACGATGGAGCGGTATTCGTCATCTTCGGCCAATGCATTGCGTTTGGAATGCGAGAAGTTCAAATTATTTCCCACTTCCAGCCACGATTTGATTTCATTCTTTGTATTAACCCTGAATGTAAAGCGTTCGAAACGGGCATTTTCACCACCGATGGCTCCATCTTGTTTCAGGTAGGATCCGGATATGTTATAAGTGGATTTATCACTTCCCCCTGAAAAACTCAGGTGATGTCTCTGAATGGGGGCTGCTTCCGAGATCGCGTCCAGCCAATCGGTGTCATAACCTTCATTGTTATTAACTTCTAAACCGGCCTCTGTCATGAATTGCTTGTATTCGGCTGCATTCATCAATTCCGCATTGGTAGAAAGGTTTTGGATTCCGTATTGGAAGTTGTAGTTGATTTGTACTTTTCCCTTTTTACCACCTTTGGTAGAGATGAGGATGACTCCATTGGCACCTTCAGTTCCGTAAATGGCGGCTGAAGCAGCATCCTTTAAAATCTCTATGCGCTCGATATCATTGGGATCCAAATCGTCTATGGAACCTGTTTTCATACCATCCACAATGTAGAGCGGATCGCTGTTACCATTGGAACCGGTCCCCCGGATGCGTATTTTCACACCAGCACCGGGCGCTCCGGATGTTGGCAGTACACTGACGCCAGCGGTTTGTCCCTGGATGGCATGCTCTACACGACCATTGGCAATTTTCTCCAATTGCTCCGGTTTTACCGAAGAGATGGCTGCTGTTACCACACTTTTTTTCTGAACACCATAGCCTACTACAACGACTTCGTCCATGTCAAAGGCTTCTTCCACCAGCGTGATGTTGATCGTAGACCGGCCGGCTATCTGAACCTCCTGTCTCTCATAACCAACAAATGAAAAACTGAGGACGTCATCTCCTGAACTGACTGTAATAGTAAAGGTTCCATCCACTGTGGTAATGGTACCATTCATTGTATTGTCTAGTTCAACGATGGTCACTCCCGGAATCGGATCGCCTGTGTCATCGGTGACAGTGCCGGTTACTTTAAACTCATTTTGCTGAATAGTCGCATTAACAACATTGGCAGGTGTGGTTAAGATAATTTGTTGATCGATTATCCGGTAATTAATACCCGAGTTTTCGAATAATTGATCCAACACTTCATCAATGTTTTGATCATTCACATCCAATGAAACAAGTTGATCAATATCGATCAGTTCCTGATTGTAGAGAAATGTGAAGCCTGTATTTTGCTCAATTTCATCGATAATGCGTGCTACGGTGGCATTATCTCTTTTCATCGTAACTTTGGCATCCTGCGAATAGGATTTTGAAGCCCAAAGTTGTGAAGCTCCAATCAGTAAAAGAACAAGTAAGATTCTCATACGTAGATAGATTTTTCTGAGGGCATAGGTCTCCCAGGCCCACCAATGTGGATTTTTTTTCATAGATTTGAAACGTTAGAGTAAAACAAATATTTAGGAGAACCAGGAAGGTGGAGCTTCCTGTTCTCCTTTTTTATTCAGTCTGTATCATTTTTAGGATCACTTTTTTACGCGAAAATGTCGTGTCACTTAACTTTTGGCTTTCGATGATGTTAAAATCGATGGGTGAGGTCATTCTGAGCAAGCGCAAAACCTCGGGTAATGATTCGTTTTTAAAAGTGGCGCGGAACCGGTAGTCGTTTAAGGATTCATCTTCCAGGATAACATCGACATTGTACCATTTGCTTAATCGTTCAGCCAGTTCGCTCATATTATCCCCTCTAAAAACCAGTCGTCCCTCTTTCCAATCTACATGATTTTCAACGAGGACCTCTTCAATGCTTACCTTTTTTAATTGGCGATCAAATAATAAGCGTTGACCTGGTGAAAGAATAGTGGGAGCTGTTTCTCCATCATAGGAAAATTTTACTTTTCCACTTTCCAGAATGACTTCTGTAATGGATTTATCGGGCCACATGTTGACATTGAAACGGGTTCCTAAAACGACTACCTTGGCATCGGTACCATTAACTTCAAATGGATGTTGTGGATTGTGAGTCACCTCAAAGAAACCCTCACCTTTGAGTTGCACCGTTCGGTTAGTGAAATCTACCGGATACTCTAAGGCAGAGCCACTGTTGAGCCATCCTCTAGAACCATCCGGCAGGGTAAACTGAACGCGTGATCCTATTGGGGCGACAATTTGGGCCAGTGCGGGTGATGATTCCACAAAATAACAACTGTAATATCTGAAACCAGCCATGAGAAGCAGCGGTACCACTACTGCAGCAGCAGTGGTAGCAATATAGCGAAGTAGTCGTTTTTGCTTGTGTTTTTGAGGAGTCGCTTGTTGTGTGTTTATTTTATAATTGAGCTGATACTGGATGCGTTTGAGATGGTCTCGGATTTGTTCGTCGCCGGTTGTACTTTCCCAATCTTCGGCCAATACTTCCCGTATCTCTGAAGCTACTTTGTCATCTGAGAGATATCTGGTCACATGCCGTTCATCTTCAGAGGAAAATTGACCCGATGTATAACGCTTGAATATGTCTTTATTAATTGTGCTCATGTAGTTTATTAACATGCTATATTAGTTATATCCCAGGGAAAGAAAAATCTCCCGACAAAAAATCACTTTTTTTGATATATTATTAAAATGGGGGATTATGGGTAAGAAAATGAGCTGTTTAGCTATTTAAAAAAAGAAACAAAAGAAGGGCTATTTCTTTTAATTGTACTTTTTCTTTTAAATAACAAATGACTTCGGAGACCTGGTTGTCGATCGTTTTGGGGGATAGACCTAATTTTGCTGCAATTTCCTTGGAGGAGAGTCCTTCAAAGCGACTCATTTCAAAAATCTGTTTCTTTTTGGGAGGCAGTTCATTTAGAATTTCTGAAACCTGGTCTAATACGGATTGGTAAGTGATGGATTGTTCCGTAGAATGATCTTCCAAATGTTCCAGAATAGCTTCGGTCATTTCAGTGAAGCTATTCTTCTTTTTAAAGTGTTTTCGGATTTGATTAAAGGCAATGGTGAAAATGTAGGCATTGAAGGATTTCTCAGCTTTTAATTTTTCCCTATTGTTCCAGATTTTCAGAAAGACATCCTGCACCATTTCTTCAGCTTCAGCTTGCACATGAAAATACTTTAATCCAAACTTGTACAATCGGGAGCTATAGATCTCAAAGAGTTCATTAAAGGCTAAAATATTGCCTTTGGATAGTGCTTCAACTAATTGTTTTTCTTCAACCACAAATTTGCTATCAAGGGGATTTGATTACTTAAATTTAGTACTTAATTTAGAAAACGAAACTTTTTTTAACATTATTAGTGGATTCATTTTAGTTTTATTTGGATCATTCATGTCATTTGTAATCAATTTGTAATTGATATTCTTTGTGGCCTTGAAACGGGTGCGCCGGAGCGTTTAAAGAAACCCTACCGTGCCCCCGCGATCTTTTGAGTCTACTGAGGTAATGGAATTGGTCGCTTTATCCCATAACCACTGTTACGTCATAACTACCTGTTTCTTTTAATGGAATGATGTTATTGTTTTGCACCTCGCCATTAATGGAAAGTGATTGAACACCTTTAGACACACCTGTTGGATTGCACACTTTAATGTTGTAGGTAGCCCCTCTGAATTGACGCGTGATGCTATATTCCTTCCATTCGGCCGGCACACAGGGATCAATTCTCAGTCCATCGTAATCGGGCTGAATACCCAGAATGTATTGAGTGATGGCGTAGAAATTCCAGGATGCTGTCCCTGTTAACCAGGAGTTTTTAGCTTCGCCTGGTTTATAGGCATCTTTACCAGCAATCATTTGGGCGTATACATACGGTTCTGTTTTGTGCAGGTCACTGATCTCTTCCAGGTATGCCGGACATATCTTCTTAAAGTAGTCCCAGGCTTGATTCCCTCTACCCAGAACAGTCTCCCCAATCATGATCCAGGGGTTGTTGTGACAGAAAATACCGGCGTTTTCTTTGTATCCTTTGGGATATGTGGATATCTCACCGTATTCGATCACATATTTGGTGAAAGCCGGATTATTTAACACGATACCATAGTCACTATCCAGTCGTTCTTTCACTGAGTTCAATGCCATTTCGACCATGCCTTCTTCTTTACCAATACCCGCCATGGTGCACCAACCTTGTGATTCAATAAAGATTTTCCCTTCTTCATTTTTATCACTGCCCACCTTGTTTCCGTAGTAATCGTAGGCACGCAGGAACCATTCGCCATCCCAACCATGGGTTTTGATGGCTTCTTCCATGGCAGTTACCTGTTGTTGTGCAGCATCGGCCTCATCGTTTTTATTGATGCGGCGACACAGTTTGATGAAATCACGACCATAGACCACAAACAGTCCGGCAATCATTAAAGATTCAGCCTTTCCCCCAGCTTTGTTACCTGTGGTTTGGAACGATTCGTTAGGATTTGTGGAGAAACAATTCAGATTCAGACAGTCATTCCAGTCAGCCCGACCGATAAGTGGCAAACCATGTGGCCCCAGGTTATTAACGGTGAAATAGAACGAGCGTTTCAAGTGCTCAAACAGAGGCTGTGCTTTGGACTCATCATTATCAAACGGTACCATTTCATCCAATATGGAAAAATCACCCGTTTCTTTGATGTAAGTGGTGGTTGATAAAATGAGCCACAATGGATCATCATTGAAATCGCCACCTATGGCATTGTTACCGCGTTTAGTCAGTGGCTGGTATTGGTGATAGGCACCGCCATCCTCAAATTGAGTGGAGGCTATGTCGATGATGCGTTCTTTGGCCCGGTCAGGTATCTGATGCACGAATCCTATCAAGTCTTGGTTGGAATCACGGAAACCCATACCACGGCCAATGCCTACTTCAAAGAAGGAAGCCGAACGGGACATGTTAAAGGTAACCATGCATTGGTATTGGTTCCAGATGTTGACCATGCGGTTCAGTTTGTCATCATTGCTATTCAGTACATATACATTGAGCAACTTATCCCAGTAGGTACGTAGTTCAGCTAATGCTGCATTGACTTTCTCCGGGGTATCAAATTGGTCAATTAATGCCTTTGCAGGAGTCTTATTAATGATTCCTTTGCTTTCCCATTTTTGGTCTTCCGGATTCTCAATGTAGCCCAATACAAATACCAGCTCTTTTGACTCTCCTGGTTTCAATTCTACTTCAATGTAATGTGAGGCGATTGGCGACCAACCGTGAGCCTCTGAATTGGTGGGCTGACCCTCCAGCACCGCTTGCGGACCAGAATACTCGTTATATAACCCCATGAAGCTTTCTCGATCCGTATCAAATCCATCAATTGGTGTATTAACATGGTAGAAGGCATAATGATTGCGTCGTTCTTTGTATTCCGTTTTATGATATAAAGTGGAACCGTCAATTTCTACCTCACCGGTTGATAGGTTACGCTGCAGGTTATTCTGATCATCTTCGGCATTCCACAGGCACCATTCATTGAAAGAGAAAAACTTTAGTTTCTTGGTTTCCTCTGAATCATTGGTCAGTTTGATTTTCTGAATTTCGGCCCATGTTTTGAGCGGGACAAAGAACAGCGCTTCTGCGATTATCCCATTTTTAGAGCCGGTGATTTGAGTATAGCTCATGCCATGGCGACATTCGTAGCTGTCCAGTGGGGTTTTGACCGGTTTCCATCCTGGTGACCACGCATCTGTGCCGTCGTTGATATAGAAGTATCGCCCCCCGTTATCCATGGGTACATTATTGTAGCGGTAACGGTTCAGGCGACGGAACTTTGCATCTTTGTAAAAACTATATCCGCCGGCGGTGTTGGATATCAATGAAAAGAAATCTTCGTTACCCAAATAATTAATCCAGGGCCAGGGGGTTTCCGGATTCGTAATCACATACTCCCGGTTCGCATCATCAAAAAATCCGTATTTCATCTTTTATGTGTTATAATTGTTTTCTAATTCAGTTCTTGTTTACGTCTGTTATTTAGTTCAATAGTAATAGCGTTCATCTTTTGTTGATTGAGGGGGTAGATAAACATGAACAGTGCAGCCACAAACGCAATGATGGCCGGTATCCAACTCATCAGCATAATGATACCTGGCACAGCGCCTTGAATCGCTACCGAATCTTGACCATTGTAATGGAACATCGATAAAATCAACCCAATGATGGCCCCGGCGATTCCACCTCCAAATTTAGTGGCAAATGAACCGGCTGAATAGATCAATCCCGTCGCACGGCGGCCATTTTTAAACTCGGAGTAATCGGCAGCATCCCCCAGCATGGCAAAAAACAATGTGGGGAACACGGCCGCTGCAAATTCAGAGATGATACCAATGGTGAAAATACCACCTGTGTTCTGAGGACCGCAAAAAACGAGCAAGGCGTTTACTGCCCCTGAGAATACTAATGCATAAATGAATAGCTTCCGTTTGCCCAGGCGTCGGGCCAAAGGAGCTGTGGCCATGGCACCTCCTATGGAAGCCAGGGTTAAGCCAATCATAAATGAAGCCGCCAGCAATTGATTGTGCAAATAATGGGTGAAGTAAATCACCACAATGCCTTGCTTGATAGAATTGTAGATGTTAAATAGTAAGCCCACTACCAACAGTACCAGCCATGGTTTATTAGCCACTAAATCTTTTAGATCTTTTAATAAGTTGCTTTTTTGTGTTGGTGATGGTTTGACACGCTCTTTGGTGGTTAAAAAGGTGATGACCATGAAACCTGCTAAAAAGAGAGACATTAAATATATCGAATGACTGTAGCCTTTCTTTTGGTCGATGACAGATATGCTATCAGGCGTTAGGTACTTCTCTCCGGATACAATAAACGAATAATTTTCATGAGCTTTCATTTTAAAACTCTTTCCAGGCGTAGCTACCGTATCTTTAATCAATTCATTTTTCCATTTAAATAGGGCGATGCCATTTTCTGTCTTGATATTGGCGTTGGGCACATCGATGGGTGAGGAAACGGTAAGTTTATACTGGTCAGATTCAAGCTGCTGCAGATCGATGGTTGGATTTACATTACCAAAGGATACTACCAGGTACAACAATGCGCCTTGCACCAGCATACCTCCGGCAAATGCACCCACCATACGGTAAGATCCAATGCTGGTGCGTTCTTTATCATCACCGGTCATCACAGCCATTAAGGCACCATAAGGGATGTTGTTGGCGGTATAAACCAATGTGAAAAGGATGTAAGTGACATAAGCGTAGATGATTTTTCCGCTTGATCCCAAATCAGGTGTGGTAAAGAGCAGTGCCAGAATAGCGCCCAAGGGGATCGCTGTCCATAGAATCCAGGGTCTGAATTTACCATATTTGGAATTGGTGCGATCACCGACAATACCCATTGCGATATCGCTGATGCCATCGCTGGAGCGGGCCACCAGCATCAGTAATCCAACCGCTACCGGATCGATGCCAAATACATCGGTGTAAAAAATAAAGAGGAAAGTTGCCACACCGCGCCAGGCGATGTTGGCAGCACCATCACCCAAGGCATAGCCTAGTTTTTCTTTTAATGAAATTTTTTCTAATTGATTCATCTGGATGTATTAAATGGTGAAATCAAATTGTTCTTTTCTGGTTTTTTCATACACATCCCGGTTGAAGACATACAAGCGCGCCGGTTTGTGGGCCACGCCCGATTGTTTTTCGTCAGTAGGGATGAGGTATTTCATGCGGCCAACCTTTTTGCGGAAGTTGCGTTTGTCCAATTCAGTGCCCAAAATCACTTCGTATACTTTTTGCAATTGTGTGAGCGTAAACTTTTCAGGAAGAAGTTCAAAGCCGATGGGCTCGCGTTTAATTTTTGTTTGTAAGGCTTTTAAGGCTTCACCAAGGATTTGATTATGATCAAATGCTAATTCGCCCACTTCAGAAAGGGACACCCATTTGACATTGCGTCCTTTCCACTCAAGTGTTACTTCCTGTGTCGCTAACAATGCGAAGAAACCAATGGATACAATGCGTTGCTCCGGATCACGGCCGTGGTGATGTAACCATTTTTGATCATTCTCCTTTTTCAGACGATCCGGATGGGCAAAGGTTTTGAATTGATCCAGGAACACATTTTTCAAACCGGTCAGGTCAAATAAAACCCGGTAAGCTGCTTCATCAATGGTTTCATTTTCATAGATGTGATTGCCAGTGAGTGTATGATCTGTAAATAGGTGTTCCCCGGTATCCGGATCAGTCATCGTGCGATCAACGAGGAGTACTTGCAGGGCTTCATCGTTGTAGCCAAATATGACACAATCGACCGAAATATAATTGTTGAGTTTTTTCTCCATCATTCAGAAATACTAATTTGAATTCAGAAAGTGTGAATATGACACTAACTAGTTTGGAGCAAAAGTATCTTCTTTTTTCAAGAAACCAAAACTTACCTAAACGGATGAAGACGCCTGTTAATAGATAAAATGTAAATAGTACACTAACTATTCTTTGTTTTTCAATCCTACAGGAATAGTTGGAGGGGCGTGAATGGTTCTTTATTTAGATGAATTTCAAATTATATTTGTCGTGATAGCGTATAAAAAATCCCAGACTTTAGGTTATAGGCAGTATGGCCCGGATGTGGCAGGCTTCCCTCATGAATAGAATGAAATCCAGCTGCTGAGTAGGGAGTGGTTGGTCAGTACATCTGCATTCTGGATTGTAAACAGGTCGCTAAGTTGTCGAAAGGCCATTAATAGAAAACCTGCAGAAATACTGATCCAGGCAATGTTGAATTTGGTCTTGGGGATTAAGCTAACGGTGAAGATGAGGCCCCAAACTGAAATATCACTGCTGGCACCAATGCTATCAGAATAAACATACGGCAATGTTACGTAAAAAATGCATTGACAGGATGCTATTAAGGCGTAATTAAAAGGGACGCACAGTGCACTTTAGGTCTTATGATGAGGTTGTATTTCCGGGGATCGATCGCTGGTAATACCAAAGCGATCGATTCATTATTGGTTGTTATTTTCTTTCAAACTCTATTAACTCAATAGGAGCGCCATTGTGCTCAACCATTGCTACCCGAACGCCTTCCATTGGTGGATTAGGAGGCACTAATAGTTTAAGGTTTCGACTTTTTAGTTCATGATCCAAATCAGCCACTTCAAATGCCAGATGCGGAACCGTTTGAATAAGGTGATCCATGGGACTATCAGGTTCAAATCGCATCCATTCTACACCAAAGGGGCTGGTGCTGAAGCCGGAGATGTAAAACTTGAATTGCGGTAAGTAGCGTTCATTTGGTTTTTTCTCAGTAGTAGGTATACCCAGGTGGTGGTATTTCCATCCCCATTCTTCAATGCAAGTGGGGAGTTCATGTTCGTGTCGCATAGGTCGGTTTGAAAAAAAAATGATGATGGGTAATAATTAACTTAATTCAATGCGGCTGAAAATAGGATTCTCTTTCCAGATATAAAAATAAAACCCTCTGATAATTATACCAGAAGGTTTAGTACTTTACATGCAGCGGAGAGTTTCGTCGTTACAAAAGTTTATTTAATACTTTCCTCTTCAATCATTTCCAGTTCAATCTTTACGCTATCCATCGCTTCTCGAATGATCCCTTCCATGTCCAGTTCAGAAAGTGCTTTCATGGCTTCCCGAATGGACATTTGTACAATGGAATCCATGGGCATGGTTTCTAAAGTATGTTTTGCAATCTCAATGCCCATTTCAGCATTTTTTAAAGCCATTTCCCGCGCGGCAAGGCTTTCTTCCACCGATTGAAATCCCTCTTCCCGGATGGTCGCCAATTCTTCAGCCATCTCAGCATGAGCTTCTACCATGGCAGCATCCACAATGGAATCCAAATTCAAAGCTGTCATCTCTATTTCCATCTCTCGCAGGGCTGTTTCTTCAATTTCAACCCATTTCACTTCTTTTAGTGCTTCCTCCACACTTTGCAGAATCTCAGCTGCCATTTCCGCATTACGTTCGGAGAGGGCTACTTCGATGACCTGTTCTATTTCTTCAGGTACTTCTTCCAACGCTTCCATTTTTTGATTTACTCTTTTTTTAAGGGTGTCCAGAGGTACGGCCAGGGTTTCAGAATTCATCTGGTTCGTTTGAGACAGTGCCTTTGGCGAGATCATGGAGTTGTAGTCCATGAAATAGTCACCATTTGATTTGTTATAAACTCCGGTGGCGGAAACTAATATCAGGCTGATGAAGATCAGCGAAGCGGCGAAAAATCTTTCGGTTACTTTATTTTTCATGGTATTCAGGGTTTTAAGTCTTTTTACTCGGTTTAATAGTCCTCCTTTGCCTTGTATGAACGCAACGGCATGATGGTGTGTTTGAAGCGTTAATTGTTGAGCTGAAGCCAATGCTTTTATGTAGTTTAGTTTGTCGCCTGTGGCAGTCACCGCCAAATCATCGCAGCTGTGCTCCCGTTCGTCGCGAATGATTCGGGATATGATCCAGACGGCCGGATGAAAGAAGAGTAGCGTCTCTATAAGGGATTGGAGAATGTTGAAAATGTAATCGTTGCGTTTGATGTGCGCCAGTTCATGGGCAATAATGGCTTCTATTTCCTGAGGAGTGAGTGCCGTAAAAAGGGCCACCGGGACAAGTATGGCCGGTTTCAGATGACCAATAATCATCGGGACTTTTGCCAGGTAGGATTGAAAGGCCTTGATAGGCGTGCTGATGACCAGACGTTCTTGTAATTCCAATAATTTCTGTTGCCACAACTGATCAAAGGGCACAACCTGTTGTTTGGTCAGGCGTTGTAAGTAGACCAACCCTCCGGCCATGCGCAACAGAAAGAACAGGATACCTAAGAGCCATAGGGTAAACACAATGTGAAAGTGCGATTGGATAGTTGACTTCACATTCATCCATTTCAGGTGAGCTTCAGATGGTTTCTTAACCATTGCGCTTTCAAATGTTTGCAGAAGGGCTTTGATTTCAGAGGTCATGCCCTCGGGACTGGTCAGCAACCGTTCTTTCAGTACTTGCTTTTCCATGGCATGGTGATACGCCTTTACCCCGGTTGCGATGGAGCCGCCAAGGATGAGGAGCAAGGTCGAGTAAGCAGCAAAGTAGCGCGCACGTGCTGAGAAATTTCGCATCAGCACCAATGCAATGATCAAGACTATTAATAACAGAGAAGCTTGCCAGCTGGAATGAACCAGTACCCAGCCAATAGCCTCAATGATCTGTTCAGAAAATAAGGATTGAAGGGCGTCCATAACTATTGGTTTTGTTCCATATCGTCAATAAGCTTCTTTATCTCATCCAATTCTTCTTTGGACGTTTTCTTATTGCCCAGCAGTTGCATCATCAAATTGGAGGCTGATCCGGCAAATGCCGTATCTATAAACTTGTTCAGTAAACTGCGTTGGGTCTCTTCTTTTTTTAGAGCCGAAGCGTAGAGGTGGCTCTTCCCATTGAGAGTGCGGGTCAACAAACCCTTTCCGGTCATGTTTTGCATAATTTTCAAAGCCGTGGTATAGCCTACATCCTTCTTTTTAATCAGCTCGCCATGAATCTCCTTCACCGATAAGGGCTCCTTTTCCCATAGGATGTTGAGTATTTCCAATTCAGCCGCGGTGGGAGTGATTTTTTCTTTGCTCATGATTTTCTACGATAAGTGTCGTACAAATATATACGATGTTTGTCGTAGATGCAAGTGCTATCTTAAGATTTTATTTAAAAATCAGTGTTAATCAGTTAAATTTTAGATCAATCACCGATAGATCGATCTTTGTATAGCAGCTACGAGGTATACCATTCAGTTAGGGTTAAATGTTGTCTACAATACTAAATTTCCTACGGCAAATTCCACGTCCCGCATTAAATACATTAGAATTGTATGCAGCATATTTAAAGTTGTATTGTATGCGCAAAAAGGGGAGGGATAGTATTAAAAAACTTCCATCCGACAAGCGTCAAATGGAAGTCCATTCATTTATAGAAATTGGTTCAAATGGCTATCTGATCAAATTACCATGTGTTTAGGCATTAAGGCGGATGCTGATGCCCTTCTGTCCTTTAACTATGGCATGTGAATGGCTTAGTCAATGATCGTCACCAACTCGTCTTTGGGTTTTCTCACTTTAGGTAGATTTACCAGCCAATCGGCCTCCGCATCGCGATAGCCCAATGGTAGCATCACACAACTTCTCAATCCCTTTTCGCGGAGGTTTAGGATTTTATCCAGTGCATCCGCATCAAAACCTTCCATGGGCGTGCTGTCCACACCTTCAAAGGCGGCAGCGGCAATGGCTTGTGAAAAGGCAATGTAGGCTTGTTTGGCGGTGTGAATGAAATTTGTTTCTGCATCTCGCTGAGGATAGGTGCCCAACAGCATTTGACGGTAGTTCTCCCAGCCTTCATTTTTAAAGCCACGCACTTCATTCGTGTAGTCAAATACCTTGTTGATGCGCTCGACGGTGTAATTATCCCAGGCTACAAACACCAGCAGGTGTGAGCAATCGGTTACCATTGACTGGTCCCAGGCAATGGCCCGGATCTCTTTTTTGATATCGGGATTGGTAATGACTAAAATTTCGTAAGGTTGCAAGCCACTTGAAGTGGGAGCCAATGAGGCTGCTTCAATAATTGCATCAATTTTAGCTTGTGGAACAGAGGTTCCATTCATGGCTTTGGTGGCATAGCGCCATCTTAGTTTTTCTAATAATTCCATTTGGATAAATTTTATAAATAAACGTTCATTCTTTTATTTGGTTCAAAAAAATGCTACACTTTTATACTGTCCCAGGCAGCCTGAAACGCATCGGCCAATAAGCTGTCGCTGTCGGCCGTGCAGTGCGAGCGGTTGTGGGTATTGGTAACAAAGGCCATGGGGTAGATGGTGTAAGCATATAGCAGGTAGGGCGAAATGTTTTTAATAATGCCTTCATTTTGTCCCCGTTTCCATAAATCGAGCAACGGCTGTAAATGTTTTAGGCCTTCTTGCCGGCTGGCATCGTCGATCATGGGGGTATTATCGCATTGTGATAAAAAGGCAGACTCTTCCTGCCGGGTTAATTTGTATCTGGAAATGTTATACCAGATTAATTCAAAGCTCTTTTTCACCGGAAGGCTGGCGTCGTAGTGCTCAAAGGCCATCTGGCTGAAGGCGGCTTTAACATCCAGGTAGAGCTGATTCACCAAATCCTGCTTGTTCTCAAAGTACAGATAAATCGTGGCCGGTGACACCTTCGCCATCTTTGCGACTTTGGCCATGGAAGCTTCCTGTATACCACCATTGTTGATGAGGTATAAAGTTGCTTTCAGCAAAGCAGTGCGCTTATCGATACTTTTTTGAAGTTTAGCCATGTGTAATCGGAACTGACTTGTTGGTTGAATTTGTGAATTATTCCGGTACAAATATACAACACAAAAGTGAATGATCATTCACTTTTGTGTCTTTTTTTCTTTTAGTCCTTAAAATTTAAGGGGATAACTCGTTGGCCTTATTCAACTAATATAAATCAGATACCCTTTATATAAGGTGTTTGGAGGGTTGGGTGAATCCTTTGATGGAGTTGTGATTGTGAACCGGAATGGCCGGCGATCAGTGCCTCAAATAGTCTGATGATACTTTTTTTGTCTGCCATCATTTTGGTATCAGTTTTTACATCCTTTAAATCAATAAAGAAACTTGAAAAGTGATCCGGTAGATCAGTCACAATATCCGTATTCAGGAAATTTCTTTCGTTATAAATGGCGTGGTAGTTGCCTTTTGTTTTTTCGATGAAGAAGTTCTCCATTTTAAGATTGGTAATGGAAGCTGTTTTTTCACACTGTTGAATACAGGTTGCATCTACTTTGTGCTTTTCACAGCCGGTAACGGGATGAAACAGACATTGCCGGCTGGTCATGAGTACCATGGGGTGATAGATGCGGTAGAATAAATTGAAATCTTCAGGGGCTTTGATGGGGTGGATCTGATTTTTGCTTAACTCATTGGAAATAAATGCTCCCGCACAGCTTAGTTGTTTTTTTAAACACAAAAGACTGTAGGAGTTGGCGATGTTAAAATCAGGTCCGGCTATCCAGGAGATGCCTCTGCTATGGGCTTCATGGGCGATGCCTGTATTATTGGTGACAATCCGCCTGGGGCCTATTTGTTGCAGCAGATCTACAGCAGCTTTAAAATCTTCACCTATCAATACCGATGGAAACCAGGGGGTGAGTTTTGGGTTCTCCAAAAACAGGTGAATCCACTTCTCTTGGTTGTTACTGAGACTATTGGGTAGTTGAAAGTAGATGTCTGCGCTAGTCTCATCACAAAAGGGTATATCCTCCACAGAAGAGATTAATACCGACAGGGAAGGTGTGATTTTTGCCGCAGGTTGTTTCTTTACGGCTGGGACTCTGACCGGTAGCAGGGTTTCCATTGAATCCATCAGGATGAAAAGGATTCTTTTTTTTATGGCCGTTAGTTCATTAAAGGGCAGATAAATCGCATCCGGACTAAAGTTTAGTTCCAGTTTCTGGATGTAATATTCTGTATCATCAATGGCTTTTAATCTTTTTAGGATCATCGACCGGTTCAATGCCTCTGTGCCTTTATTCGATAGATTTACTGCTGAATGCAGCAGGAAGGATGTGTCGGGTGTTTTTACCACCACTTTTAAAGGGGTGCCATAGGTGCCGGTGATGTTTATTTCCAGTGGTGCTTTCCCGATGCTTAAGGATTGGATTTTGTTTTCCACCGAGGTTTTAATGGCTTCTTTTTCGGCGTAGAGCTTCAGTTGATCCTGCTCCATTGCATCCTTAGTCGTATAGCTATTTATCTCCGCAAGATGTTGAATGGAATGATCGCGGGGATTATCAATAAACAGGTCTTTCGATATATTCCCCTTTAAAAAGCCATTGGTGAAATCGCGGTTGAAGACTTTATACAGAGCGCTATTATCATCACTGAGTGGTGCCGTTGCATACAAGTGTTGGAGTTGTTGGCGCCAAGTGTGAACGACGGTGTACACATAATCTGATTTCTTGATGCGTCCTTCTATTTTAAGGGAATCCACTTTGGCATCTGCCAGTTCCTGCAGATCATAAAACGCAGAGTTATCTTTCAGATTAAGCGGGTAATCTTTTCCCCTTGGCGTGGGGAGGTAGGGATCGCGACAAGGTTGGCTGCAACGGCCTCGGTTGCCTGAGTTTCCGCCATGAATGGAACTCATGTAGCACAGTCCGGAAAAGGAGATGCAATTGGAGCCGTGCACAAAGACTTCGGTTAACATGTTGCTTTGATGACAGGTGGCTGTTAATGACTTTATCTCTTTGATGTTGAGTTCGCGACATAAGTTGACCCGGCCCACTCCCAGTTGTTTTAAAAAATGGACTTGCCCCTCATTATGGGTGGTCATCTGCGTGGAGGCGTGGATCTTAAGTCTTTCATAATGGGTTGATAGCAAATAGAGCAGGCCTAAATCCTGAACAATCACCCCATCGATGCTGGTATTTTGAAGTTTATTCAGTAAAGCGATCAGAGCCGGGATTTCACTTTCAACGATGATGATGTTAAGGGTTAGAAAAACTTCGCAGTGGTGACGGTGGGCCAGCCTCAGAATACCTTGTAAATCCTCAAAGGAAATATTGGCTGCCCGGTTTCTGGCATTGAATTTATCCAGTCCGCAATAAATGGCATTCGCTCCGCCAAGAATAGCTGCCTTTATGCTGTCCACCTCTCCTCCTGGTGCCAGTAGTTCCATTTTTCGCACCGTATCATTCGCTATTTGATCATTCATCCTGCCCATTTCTAATATTTATCCAGATGGATATGTCCTTTCTGGCAGGCAAATGTAGTGGTTCAATTTTTAATTAAGAGCTCACTAAAGTTCTTTTAGTCATGAACTGATTTTGATTTTATATTTCAATCACCTGCTATGTAGATTGGGTAGTTGAAACAAAATAGCCCTTCATTTCTTAGATTTTTTGAAATGAAGGGCTATTCTCCTGAGTGATGAGAGTTGATTTATTGAACCAACTCCATTTTGATCATCATATCTTTTTTACCCTTTGCATATACTTCCACAAGTAACACATCGTCCAGAGCTTCCAATATTCGGGAGGTCTGAAATTGATAGGTTCTTACTTTATTCACTTCAAGCGAATTGTATAGGGTGTGTTTCGAGAAATTACCAGTAGCATCGTCCACTTTGTAGGCCGTGAGGTAACCACCTTTGCCATCTACATGTGTATCAGGAACGTCATCACTGTCAATGTTTGCATTTTTAACATTATCCAGAAACAGAATGTAATGCGCACCGTTTCCTTCCAGGTAAGAAATACCCATACCGCCTTTTCCCGTAGTGCCAAATTGTCTTTTGGGTAGTTTTTTCATCCATTGAACCTCTCCATCCGCATTCAGTTTGGTTGCTACTAAATCCTGATAGTAGAAACTATAAGAGGTTCGAAAGGTTTGTGCATCACGTTTTGTTAGATAATAATATTGCTCACCCAAGATAAAAACACTGCCATCCGGATTGACTGTAAACTGTCTTAGTACGACATCCCGGATGCCTGCGTTACCATCTTCTTCTCTGTTGTTATTCTTGTTTTGTTGCCTTTTAGAAACATACTGGTTGATTAATTCAAGAGGGAATTCAATGTTTTTACTTTTTAGGACTTTACCTTCTTTTGAAAGTTCAAAATAGCGGATACCATTGGTGTTAAAACTCAATTTTCCTTCCCAGAATTTATAATCCAGTCCATTAGCATAATAACCTAAAAAGCCAATATTACCGTCTTTGTTTTCTTTCATGTATAAATTATTAAACATGAAATCCTCACTTTCAATGACTTTTGTCGTTAGTTCGCCGGATGCTGGTATGGTGATTAACTGGAAATTCTGTTGTTCACGGTGGAAGGCCATCATGTATACTGTACCATCCGTACTCACGGTATAGGCCAGATTGTTTATCTCTTTCTCTGTAAAAGGCATTTTAACTTCCCGGCCCCAAATCAATTCCATGGATGCATTATATACAAAAAATCCAAGTAAATCATGATTGACAGCATCACTTTTTATTACCGGTTTGCGTCGGTAATTGATCATGATTTTTGAGTTGTCAAAAGATTTATGGACGCTAAAGGGAGCACCGCTCTTTACACCCCAATATCCTATGGATTCTGATTTAGCGCCATTTGCCACATCTCCATCAGAGGTAAATAGGAGGCTCTGTTTGCCCAAACTGCAATCAGCGGTTAGCACCTCTCTGACATACACTGATTTGGTGTCTTCTTTTTTATTAATCGATTCAAAGAGGTAATAGAATTTTTCACCTAATTGTACAACGTTGATAGCTCTATTGTAAGGAGGGGTATCTTTATATTCATTTCGACCTACCTCTTTCATGCTTTTAACATCGAACTTCTGAATTATTACATTCTCTTCATTGGTCTTGATAGAATATGAATAGCTCATATTATCAGAAAAGTATAGTTTGTTTTGAGCATCCACTACCTGGAAAGGAGTTGAGACGGAAATCTTAAAGTCATTTGATAGTTTGGGCTGTGCGGATGCTATTAACACCATCATTAGGAGGCCTATAAGTATGCCTGATCGAATCATAATTAAAAGTTTAGTAAGTTATAATCGACGCCAAAAGTAGTTAATAAACATAGGAATACATACGGATTAAGAAATGAAAATTTTATATTGCTTTATTATGTACTAAAGGATCAGGTAGTAACTGCGCAAATAAATTTAATAATGAGTTGCATTTTATTCTGCAGATGGCATTACTCTGATTGAGGCTAGTCATCCATTGAAGGAAGGATGGTTTTTAATTTAAACAGAAGTTGTCTGATTATTAAAATTGAGGCTATCAAGAGAGTGTTGCAAGAGCGTAAAGGTATTTGGTGTAATTAGAAAGTTGTGATCTATCCTATTGTCACAAGTAGTGCTTAGTCGGGGATTTTGGATTCAAAATAGGTTGGATGTCATCATGAGTCAGCCTCTATTTTAGGGCTTTTTAACTGGGTGAAACCTGTGGTTGATCTGCTTGTGAATAGTATATCGCCGTCATATGCCCCCGGATGGGGCGATACTTATCCGGGGTAGACAGTTTATAGTATTTTGTCTGGTTTCGTTTTATGCGCATGTTTTATAGGCGAACCAGAATGATTCACTTGGCCATTACCAACTAATGGGGAAATAGTCTTTCAGAAATTTTCCACTCCAGTGTTTGCCGGTGTTGATGCCATCAATGAAGGGATCGCACACACGGGCTGCGCCGTCCACAATGTCCAATGGTGGTTGGAAATCATGTACTTCTTGTTTGTGCTTGGCCAGTTCAGCCGGATCTTCATCGGTCACCCATCCGGTATCCACTGCATTCATGAAGATGCCATCCTTGGCCAGGTCACTGGCTGAAGTGTGCGTCAACATATTGAGGGCGGCTTTGGCCATGTTGGTATGTGGATGGCGGTCTTCCTTGTAAAAGGTGTGAAACTTGCCTTCCATGGCCGACACATTGACTACGTGTTTCATGCCGGTATAATCCTTGCGCATCAAGGCAATCAGACGGTTACATAAGATGAAGGGCGCAATGGAGTTGACCAGTTGCACTTCCATCATTTCCAGGGGTTCTATTTGCCCTAGTTTGAGGCGCCAACTGTTGGTTTTTCGTAAATCGACCTGTTGTAGATCGGCATCCAGCTGGCCCACCGGAAACACTTCCCTCGCTTCCGTAGAATTATCGAATTTATAGGGTATTTGCGACAGCTGCGCTGAGGCCTTGATGCCTAAGCCGGGTTCCTGTGCGTTCCAGGATACGGCCAATGCTTTGGTGTTTTTAGTGTCCGAAATGTTAAAGCCATCTATTTCAGCTAAACATTGCTGATGGTGGGAGAGTAATTGTTTCACCCCCTCCGAATGTTCATGAAAGGGCAGTGTTTCGTTGGCCATTAAATGGGCGTAAAATTGTGCCGGACGGCGAACCGTTTGGGCCGCATTGTTAATGAGAATATCCAGGCGTTCATATTTGCGTTCTACATAGGAGGCAAACAATTCCACGCTGGGGATGTGACGTAAGTCCAGACCGTAGATGTGAAGGCGGTGGCCCCATTCTGAAAAATCTTTTTCCTTGGCGAATCGGATGGCCGAGTCAGCCGGAAAGCGTGTGGTAGCGATCACCGAAGCCCCCGATCGCAATAGCATCAAAGTGGCGTGATAGCCAATTTTGAGCCGCGATCCGGTAATGAGGGCTACTTGCCCCGTCATGTCACAGGTTTGGAAACGTTTGGCATAGTTCAGGTCGCCACATTCCTGACACATGGAATCATAGAAATGATGAATTTCGGTGTAAGTCTTTTTGCAGACGTAACAGTTTTGCTCGGAAGTCAGCACATGCTTCGTTCCTTCTGCTGCCGGGAATGCCAGTTGCGTGGGCGCTTCAAAGACACTGGCCAGACGCGCCGTCCGGATGCTGGATGCAGCGCGTGCTTTGCGATTAATGGCCTGGGTTTCCTGTTTCCGGGCGACTTTAATACTTTTGTTGCGCTTTTTGATTTCAGCTTTGTCCGGGCGGGTCAGCTGACCGGCCGCCTTCATCAGTTTAATGCGCTGCTCTTCTGATAAATGAACCAGTTGATCGCCATTGTGCAGCAAATGTTCAAGTACCGAGATACAGTTATTTATTTCCAGAGTGCTTAGTCTATCCTTCTGTTCGTTGGTGGTTTCCATCAATCATCCCATTTTTTTGCGGTGCGAATATACGCATATTCAGGATTGGTGATTCGTTTTTTTTTACCATTCAAACCATATACTATTCAGGAGGTAGCGTAGGCTTTGATAATGCTATGGATGTAGGAGGTAAAAGTAGCTTGTTAGCGTCCTTTCAGGTCGTTAATTGGGAGGGAAGGGTGTTTCCTGATTATTAGTAATCTCTTTGTCTGGGGTCTGGCGAGGTGCCACCCACCTGTTTAATGTCCGGCAGGATTTGTCGTTTCTCCAGTTCACTTAACACGCCTGAATAGGCAAGTCCCCGTATGCCGGCTCCTTCAAAAACAGGTTTTCATAGGTGTGGTTTTGGGCGTATGTGCTGTGAAGGCTGAGTGAGAGTAGGGCGATGATCAGCTAGACTTGGATGTTTACTGCTTTAGCATACATTGTGTCGTTGGGATTTAATAGGGAGCTTAGTAAAATGTGGAAGTCACCTGATCTTTTTCAATGCTCAATCGTTTTTTGCTAATTGGCGCGTAGTAAAAGATCACTTCATCGCCATCCGCACAAGTATCAAAAAGCGCCTTGTTAATCCGATACTTCGTGTTATCAATGATTAAGTCGTAACGGATAAATTCCTTCATTTCTTTATTATGGGGGAGGGTGGTATAGTTACCGCTGCCCGCTTCAAAATCTTTTTGTGCTACCTTTTTTTGAATAAGCCTGGGGTTAGCTATTTTTTTATTATTACGCAAGTCCTGGTAGTATTTACGATTCATGGAGTAACCGGTAACGAGTGCCAGTGACAAAAACACCATTACAATGGTGAAATCCACTATGGAGTTAAGGTCGGATGCAGTATTAAAATTGTACTCATAAAAAGAGATGGTAAAGAGGGAGCCAAGTAATACCATGAAAAACGGTATGATATAGCCCATTCGGCATTGATTTCTTAGTTCTTTTACATCTTCTTGAGAAAGGGGAGTGTGCATGGTAATTGGTTTAGGTTGGTGTTGTTTTACTCAACGATTGTTTGATGCGTTTGATAACCCACGCCATCAGCGTAATGATAAGTGCTACAAAAAACAGCGTCGTAGTCATGCTTTTGACAATGCTGAACACATTGGTGAAGGACATGGTAAAGGCCGATAAGTAAGGGTAGTTAAGCAGGAGGTGGATAATCCCTATGTTTTCCAGGTAATCGGCTACACCAGCTACAATTGGTAACAGGCACAACGCGAACCAGGTGGTATGGAGAAGGTGTAGTTTTTTCAGGAAATAACCCATGACCAGGCAGTAGCTGATGGCAAAGAGACCCGGATACACCATGTCCAAAGGTATTTGGCGGTACAGATAGAAGTTGCGCCCTTCTTCTCCCAAGGTGCTCAGTAAGGTCTGAATGTATGCGGCATCGTAGCCTTGTGGCAGCATATCCAGTAATTTCAAGCCATTGGCATAGGCCATGGTGCCCGGTATGGTAAGGAGCAGCATGAGGGCATACACCAGGTTGGTGAGGATAAAAAGGAGCAATACCTTTTTGCCGGTGAGGTGCGGGTTAAGTAGGTTCTGAAGTGGTTTCATTAAGGATTAGTATGGCATTCAAAATACAATCGTGGTATACTGTTCTTAAGCCTGAACAGGTTAACAAAATCGAAGATATCATTTCCTAGATACCCTTAAAATGGTTTATTATTCTTTGTGTGGTGCTTTTTTTTTCCATCGGGTCAATTTCCAGGCTTTCTGTTCCTCTTTCGAAAGAAAAGTCCAGGCCACAATGCGACTCGATTTATTGCCTAATCCCATGGGAATGGTTTTGATCTGAGTGGCTTCCAGTGTTTCCAAAGCCTTGTATATGCCTTTCAGATTCGATTGTTTGGATACCAGGGTGGAGAACCAATAACAGTTTTTAGCGAATTTTTTGCTTTCCCGAATCATATTCGTGATAAACTTCGTTTCCCCTCCATCGCACAGTAGTTCCTTATGAATGCCTGTCAGGTTAAGTGTTTTGGCTTTAATGTGTTGGTCGGTTAGTGACTTATCTTTTTTGCGCGTTCCTTTGGGAAGCTCTTCCGTAGCAGAATGAACAGGTGGATTACAGATGGATACATCAATTTTGTCCTCCCTGCCGATGATCCCATAAAAAAAATCTTTGGTGTTAGTTTGGACTTTGCACTCAATCCGATCGTGAAAGGAGGGGTTCGACTGAACAATGTGACGGGCCGATTCAATGGCCAAGGGATCACTATCCGACCCAATAAACTGCCAGTCATATTCAGTGATGCCAATGATGGGGTAGATGCAACTGGCTCCGACCCCGATGTCAAAACAGGTAATTTGATCTCCTGTGGGAATGGTCCCAAAGTTACTCTCGCATAACAAATCGGCTACGTGGTGAATGTAATCGGCTCGCACCGGTAGGGAAGGCGATAAATACGTATCCGGAAATTCCCAGTTTGGGATGCCGTAATAATGATGGAGTAGGGCTTTGTTCAGTATTCTGACTGCCATCGGATTCGAAAAATCAACGGAATCTTCCCCATTTTTATTTGGTGTTACATAATCTGCCAATTCAGGATGAGAAATGAGTAATGCACCTAAATCATATTTATCCCGGTTTTTATTTCGGGCATGATGTCTTGTGGCCTTTGGTTGATTTTTTTGTGATGACATGAATGAATTTTAACGTTTCCTCAAAGGTAGAGGTATTTTAGCGAATAGCTATTACCACCTGCCTTGTTCGCCTAATTGCTTTTAAACAAAATAATCACCTTTAGAGCTAAACAACTTTGCGGTTTCCAGGTAAAAAAGCAGATGATGTGCTGATTATTTTACCCAAGGGGATATATAATTGTTTCATCGACCGAAAAGTCACCACTTACAAATCATCAACAATGCTTAGTACGGTATTCACCAGCGATTCCCCCAACTTAATGGAACGCTCTGCTGACCACCCGGTAATGGGATCTGGCAAATTGTCATTTTGTTTAAAGGGCATCTCTAAGGTCTGTGACAAGCAATGGAATTCCTCCCCCAGGTTTTTGGAACAGATTTGAAGATTAGCCGTACCGGGCTCATTTTTGGGATAACCATGCGCGTCTTGCAGATCCGGGTTGATGGCTTTCCAGTTCGTCACAAAGCTGTCTGTTAATTCACTTAGCTTCTGGTCGAAGGATGGAATACCTTCAATGCCGGATAGAAATACATAAGGTAATCCTTCATCACCGTGTACATCCAGGCAAAAGTCCATGCCGGTCTCCTTCATCTTTGCTTTGACGTAAAATACTTCAGGACTGTTTTCGATAGTCGGTTCGGCCCATTCGCGATTGAGGTTGATCCCTTTGGCATTCACCCGCAGGTTACCCAGAATACTGCCATCAATATTCATATTCGGCACCAGGTACAGATTTGCCTTGTCCAACAAGGTGATCGATGCGGCATCCTCCTCATCCAGTAGTCGGTTGATGAGGCCCAGCATAAACCATTCGGCCATAGTTTCACCAGGGTGTTGACGGGCAATGACCCACAGTTTTTTCTTGGACGGGTTTCCATCTCCGATGCGCAGGAAGTCAATGGGTCTTCCTTCCAGCGTTTGGCCCACCGATTCCAGGGTACAGAGCGGCGATTGCTGGGCGTCATGCACCAGGTCCAGGTGTTGCTCGTAGGAGAAGGGCGCAAAGTAGGCGATATACACCGAATCGTATTCAGGGGTCAAGGTCATGCTTAACACGCCGTCCACATAAGTAGTGGGTATCTGAAACCAGGTGATCCGGTCGTAGGAGGCTCTGGCTTGATAGTTTTCCCAGCCTTCCGGATAGGCGGCATCACCCGCATTGATCAGCTTTAGCTGGCAGGCCTGACCTTTAGCACCCTGCATTCTAAAGTAGAACCATTGCAGGAAATCCGATTGTGAGTCTTTCCGTATGCTTAGTTGTATATTTTCAGGATTGTCGGCATTGATGACTTCTATGTTTCCGGCATCAAAAGTGGAGGATATATTGAGTTTCATAGGTTCTATTTTAATTGCTGTTTCTGGTGATTGCTTTTACAATAGCTCAAAGATAATAATACTTTGGTATTCTTCAGTGTGGTAACCGACGGGTGTCCGGTACACCGGTGCCTTGCACCGGGGTATGATGGAGGCGCCTTCTGTCTTATGACTTTCAAGCCATTGTCGCTGTGCAGCCAACGCAGTACCCCGCTGATACTCCAAAAACACACCCATCTCTTCGTCTGAGCATCAGTATGGTACATTTCTGAGTGCCTTTACTCCCTCAAATACTGGGACGGCGTTATGCCAAAATGTTTCTTAAAGATCTGACTGAAATACTTGGGATCAGAGAAGCCTATCGTGTAAGCTGTTTCACTGATGTTACGGCCCTCTTCCTTCATGATGCGGGCGGCCTCCTTGAGTTTAATGGTCATCAGGAATTGCTGGGGTGACAGGTCGGTGAGGGATTTGATCTTACGGTACAGGACGGGGCGGCTGATACCTACTTCGCTGGCCGTAGCTTCCACGGATAACTCCGGATTATCGAGGTTCGCAATGACATAGGCTCGTATCTTTTCCAGAAACTGTGAATCGGCATTGGTGGGCGAGGAGTCTTCCACATTGCTGGAGGGCAGCAGGAATTTCTGCTTTAATAACTGACGGTTCTTTAGTAGATTGGTGATTTGTGCCCGTAACAGTTTTATGTCGAATGGTTTCTCCAGGTAAGCGTCAGCCCCATGCTCAATGCCTTCACGCTTGTATTCGGGCGAATCCAGAGCGGTGAGCAGGATGATGGGGATGTGACAGGTCATCAACTCACTCTTGAGCTTCAGGCAGAGCTGATGGCCGTTCATGTTGGGCATCATCACATCGGACACGATGATGTGCGGCATCTGCTCATTGGCCATCCGTAGTCCTTCCACACCGTCGGCCGCTTTGAGGACCTGGTAGTCGTGGCTGAGCTCCAGTGCCAAGGTCTCCAAAAGCTCCGGGTTGTCTTCTACCAGCAATAACTTAGGGCCTGTACTGCTTGTATCTTCCGTTTCCTCCAGGGTGCTGACAATGGGTGTCAGGGGTTTTGTTTCGGTCTCAGCCTGACGGCGGTCATCGGCGGTGAAATGCTGGTGCCCCAATGGTAATGCCACCGTAAAGGTCGATCCCTTGCCATAGGTGCTGGTGAAAGAGATGCGACCATGGTGCAGTTCCACCAGTTGTTTGGTGAGCATCAGTCCCACACCACTGCCCACTTCTTGTGAATTGATGGCGTTGGTGGCACGGTAGTAGCGCTGGAAGATGTTCTTCTGCTGATTGGCCGGTATCCCTTCTCCCGTATCGGCTACGGTGATAAGAACCTGTTTGGCGCTCAGTTGTGTGGTCACTTTAATGGAACCACCCGGGGGAGTGTATTTGAACGCATTGGAGAGCAGGTTATACATGATCTTCTCCAGTTTATTGTAGTCGAACCAAAGTTGGATATTGCTTTCGGGTTGTTCTACCAAAACTTGTATCTGTTTCTCCTCTGCCAGGGGGGCAAAGGAGTCGACGCGATCCTGAATAAAGGAGTTAAGCGGATGTTCTTCTACCTGTAGCTGCATCTTATGCAAGTCGGCCTTTTGAAAGTCGAGCAGTTGGTTCACCAGGTTGGTGAGGCGATCCACGTTACGTTTCACCAGCGATAGGTTACGGTTATCCGTCTGATCGTGTTCTTCCACCATCTTTTCGATGGGTAATTTAATGAGCGACAAGGGGGTGCGTAAGTCATGGGCGATGGAGATGAAAAACTGCTGTTTCTCCGAAGCATGACGCTCCTGAATGATGATGTGGTAGTAGTGCAGGATCAGGAATAGTAAGCCAATCATCAGCAAGGCATAAATCAGAAAGGCCCAATAGGTCTTCCAAAAGGGTTTATCAATGGAGAGCTTAAAGGTCTTGGTGTCCTGTTGCCAGATGCCATCGTCATTGGAAACCATTACTTTAAAGGTGTATTTGCCGGGGGGCAGTTTGGAGTAAATGGCTTCCCGAATGGAAGTGGGACCATTCCACTGTTCTTCAAAACCTTCCAGAATCCATTTGAATTTAATCTTTTGAGGATTGGTATAGCTGATGGCCCCAAAGGAGAAGCTGACTGAATTCTGATCATGGGCCAGATGTAAGCCCTCCTGCAGGTTGATGTTTCGGGTTAAAGGGCCATCCGGGGTGATCTCCAGCTTCTGACCGAACAGTTTGATGCTGTTCAGGATTGGTTTAGTGGTCTGTGTTGATTTGGTGATTTCATTGGGATAGAAGGAGGTGATTCCTTTGGGCCCCCCATAAATGAGCTGCCCCGAACTGTGTCGAAATACAGCATTTTCGGAGAACTCCGTATTGGCCAGGCCATCACTGATGTTGTAATTGTCAAAGGTGTTTGTGGAGTCGTTGTAGCAGGATAAACCACCGGTGGTGCTGATCCACATCTTACCTTGTTGATCCCAGGTGATGCTACGAATGTAGTTGGAGGGTAGTTTATCGCCTGCGGATAGTACGGTGAGGCTATCAGTATCTTTGTTCCATTGCAGCAGACCGTTTACATCGGTGCCCAAATAGAGGGTATTCGCCTGGGGATGTTTGGCCATGCAGATGATGCGGCTGCTGATGAGCAGGGGGTGGGCCGGACGGGTCACCTCCAACGACTGCTGGTTGACGATGAATAAGCCGAATAAAGTACCGACATACACTTCGTGCTGATGCTCATAGAGGGCGCGTACATTGGAGATGTTGACACGGTGGTGTTGCTGATGGGCTTCGTCAATCACCGTGATACCGCCCCAGATGCCACCAGTCCAGATGCGATTGGATTGATCCATCATCACCTGATAGAGGTGGTTGGTTTCGGTGGGGTATTTGGCGCTACCCTTGTTATAAAATGACTTATCCCCCAGGTTGCGGCTGTTGATGCGGATTAATCCGCGTCCGTAGGTGGCAACCCAAATGTCATCGTGAAGCCCTTTGCACATGGCCATGACATGAAAAGGTTTTTGTTTGGCTTTATTTAAAGAGGGTACATGGCGCCATTTCATTGTTTCAGGGGTATAAATGCTGATCCCTGTTTTGGTGCCAAACCAGATGTTATGGTCGTTGTTTTCCACAATGGCATTGACCACATTATTACGCAGACTATTGGTAATGTGTGGTAAATGACGGGTGACCCGGAACTGTTTCTTATTGGGATCGGCTAAGTTAACCCCACCGCCATAGGTGGCTACCCATAAAATATTGTCCTTACTAAAATATAATTCATACACGCCGTTGGATGACAGGGAAGTGGGGTCGTTTTCATCAGCGATGTAGGTGCTCAATACTTGTAAGGTGGCATCGACTTCCTTAATCCCAATACCATCCAGCGCAATGGCATAGTTTTTATCAGGCGTCAAAAGAATATCCGTGATGGGATAGTTCTTTTCGGTGGAGCTTAACGTATTGTGGTGCATCAGCTGAATTTGATCACCAGTCCTTTGTAACATAAATAACTCCGAATCACGGGTGCCCACCAAGAGGCCGTCGGGCGCCAGAGGATAGATGGTCATGATGTCTTTTTGAGCGAGCGTATCAGTGATGGCGGATGGATGTGGTGTGGGTATAATGGCTTGTGTTCTTTTATCCAGGCGGTATAGGCCATTGACTGAACCAATCCAGATACTTTGCTCATCGCAAGGTTCAATGGCATTGACTCCGCCTGTAATGGAGGTAATGGGTGTTAAGGTTTGGTTTCCGATGTGGTAGTGAAACAATCCTCCCGTTGTCCCGATCCAGATGTTTTGATCATCTTCCGACAGGATGGCATAGATGTTAAAAAGGGCATCCGTTTGTTTAAGAGGCAGTAGCTTATAAAACAGATCTTTCTCCTTGTGATAGGCATACAGGTTACCGTTTTTGGTCCCACACAACAAGTTGAAGTGATTGGATAGCACCAGGCAGTTGATAATGTCATCATTGGTAAAGAAACCTTCGGCTGTCGTCATGGAGTAATGACGGATGTCACTCCCGTTGAACTTATCCAGGCCATTGTGGGTGGCAAACCACATGTATCCTTCTTCATCCTGAACGATTGACACCACGCGGCTGTTCTTCAGGCCTTCGTCAATGGAGAAGTGCTGAAACTTATAATTCCCGATGGCATGGGTCGTGGATAATAAGCCACCAAGTATTAGCAACAGGAGGGTGTGAACAAGGGTATGTGGAGATGGAATACGCATGGCTGACAGGCTCTTTTGATACATTCTACAACCAAAGATAACGATTAAATGCATAGGTCGACAAGCCGGTTGTGAACCTCTGAAAAATAAAGTGATGGAGGTGAGACGAATCGTTCTGTTTGGGTAGATGAATCGTTCAGTGGCTACCTTGTCCGATCCTTACATATGGCATCCCAATGGAACGACTATTGTTAATTTCTATGACGTATTGATAACCCCATTTGGGTCTCTCAATAAATAGGGAGATTTAGAGGGTAAGAAATAAAACCGTTCCCATCTCCTTTATCATTCCCATTTCCCTTTCTCCTATTCCCTTATTACCTTTACACAACCTCTGGCTTTACGGAAGAAATGCGCGGTAGAACCGTTTCCATAACCAATGCGAACGATTTCTGCCCACCCGTCGTGGCAATGGTGCTTTAATATTGCATTGTCAAGATGTACGAATTAAAATTCCATTTTATGAAAAAAATTCTGATTGGTGTTACATTACTATTCCTATCTGTTTTTGCCTTCGCGCAACAAGGAAAAAGGATTACAGGTAAGGTAACCGATCCGTCAGGTGAACCACTGCCAGGCGTATCAATTGTTGAGAAAGGGACGGTCAATGGATCCATCACCGATATTGATGGGGAGTATGAGGTTACTGTTTCAGGTAATGAAGCCATACTGGTCTATTCATTTATTGGTTTTAAGAATCAAGAATTACCGGTTACTGGTAAAACGCAAATAAATGTGGTGCTTGAGGACGAGATGACCGATTTAGACGAAGTTATTGTAGTTGGATATGGGGAGGTGCGTAAAAGCGATTTGACCGGTGCCGTAGCCAGTGTACAAGAGAAAGAAGAAGTGGCCCGCCAGTATTCCTCAGTGGATATGTTATTACAGGGACGGGCGTCCGGTCTTCAGGTAGTGGGAAACTCCGGTAGTCCGGGAGGCGCGGTGAGTGTGCGTATCCGGGGCACAAACAGCCTACGGGGAAATAACGAGCCTTTGTACGTAGTGGACGGAGTGATCATCAGCACAGCTGGTACCGATGTATCGGATCCTTCCACGGATGCCAATGAGATTCAGGCCCCTCAGAATGGTCTGACCGGTTTGAATCCCCGTGATATTGAAAAAATTGAGGTATTGAAAGATGCTTCCGCAACGGCCATATATGGCTCACGGGGTGCCAATGGGGTGGTGATGATTACTACTAAAAGCGGGAGTCAGCGCGAAAAAGGAAAGGCTACCATTAATGCCTATGGCACGGTGGAGTGGAACGTGATGTCCAAGAAGATGGATCTGCTGGATGGAGTGGGTTATGCCAACTACCAGAATGAACGCAGTGTACTGGATGGATTTAAGCCGGGTTATCACGTGGATGGCGGACAAGTGTATGCCTTATCGTATGATGCAGAGGAGAACCCGATCATCGGTACCACGCCCTTTCAGCAAGTGAACTGGCAGGATGAGATCTATGAAATGAGCATGAGTCACAACGAAGGCGTTTCTATCAATGGAGGATCGGAAAAAGGCAATTATTATTTCTCGGCCGGTTTCTCTGATCAGAAAGGGATTGTAGAGACGACGCGTATCAAGCGGGCAGATTTACGTCTGAATCTGACCCGCGAATTAACCCATCGGTTGAAAATGGACACGCGTTTCAGCATGATGTACCAGGATGGTAGCTTTGCACAGGCCGGGAGTAAATCAGGGGGTAACCGGAGCTTTACCAAACAGATCCTGAGTTACCGGCCACTGATCGGGCAGGATGAGAATGAGGAGGATTTGGATCTGGAAATCTCCAATCCCTATGCCTGGATGACCGATTTCGATGATAAAACCAAAGAGTTACGATTGAATACATCCGTAGCGTTGACCTATGAAATTGCCAAGGGTTTGAAGTATAAATTCAATGGAGGCTTGGATTACCGCAAAAAAGACCGCTCTAAATTTTATGATGTGGGGGTATTTGTGGGCCAGAAAGAGAATGGACTGGCCAATTATACCTACCTGGATCGTTACAGTTATGTGGTGGATAACTTGTTGATGTTTAATAAAAAGATAAACAATGTGCATCAGGTCAATGCGGTGGCTGGTATCACTTATGATGGCGTTAGTACCACCAATAAATTGTATGAAGTAGCCAATTTCCCGGATAAGAGTTTACGGGCCGACTACCCGCAGGCGGGGCAGACCATTTATCGTCCGTTTAGCTTGTTGTCTGCTGAAGAGGCGATCTTCTCCGTGTTGGGTCGGGTGAACTACTCTTTTAATGATAAATACGTGCTGACCGCCAGTTACCGGGCGGATCAATCCTCCAAGTTCAGCGATGGCAATCAGTGGGGCTACTATCCGGCTATGGCCCTGGCCTGGCGTGTGATGGAAGAGCCTTTCATAAAGAACCTGAATGTATTCCATAACCTGAAAGTAAGGGCTGGATGGGGATTAACGGGTAACCAGGCCATCTCACCTTATCAAACATTAGGTACATATAATACGGCGTACTATGTAAATGCCGGTAACTCCACCATCATTGGTAATGTACCGGCGCGCATACCCAATCCGGATCTGACCTGGGAGACCAGTGAGCAGCTCAATGCCGGGATTGATATGGGATTCTTTGATGGCCGCTTAAGTGCCACTTTGGATGTGTATTACAAAACAACCAAAGACCTGCTGCAGGAGATCGAGTTAGGCCCTTCCAATGGGGTGAGTAGCATGTTTGTGAACCGTGGTACCATTGAAAACAAAGGGGTTGAATTAGCCATTGATGGTCTGGTATACGATAAGAATGATTTCTCCATTGATTTGGGTGCTAATATTTCGTTTAACAGAAATAAAGTAACCGAGTTGGGGCTGGATCCCACCACGGTGTGGCTCAATGGACAGGAATCGCAGGAAGTGTTGTATTATGGCGGACGTGTTTCCACGGGGACCTATTTTAAGCAACCCGCTAATATCTTCATGGAAGGACAAGCCATCGGTATGTTCTGGGGCTGGAAAACCGATGGTATCTATCAGGATGCAGATGCGGCGACAGCGGGTCCTGCTTTCAATGGCAATGCCAACCAGGCGGGTGATGTGATTTTCGTGGATCAGAATGGCGATGGTAACATCGACGATCTGGACAAAACGTTTATCGGTAATCCCAATCCAGATTTCACCTATGGATTTAGTGCCAATTTCACCTACAAACGGCTGTCGGTACGTATGTTGTTTGATGGTGTGTATGGCAATGACATTGTGAATGGATACAACATGGAACTGGCTTATGCAGAGGGCCAAAGTAAGAATATCCTGAAAGAGGCCTATGAACAAGCCTGGCGGCCGGATGCTCCTTCCAATACATATCCTCACGTGGGGTATGCTTACAATGAGTATTTGTCCGATCGTATTGTGGAGGATGGCAGTTATTTCCGCCTGAATAACCTGACCATTGGTTATGACATCCCCATGGACTGGACCAGTGCATTAAGCAACCTTCACATCTATGCCTCGGGTAAAAACTTATTTACCATTACCGATTACAGTGGCTACAATCCGCAGATCACCAGTTTCCTGGATGATGGCACCATTATGGGTGTGGATTGGATTGGGACACCGGATGTACAAACTTACCTGATTGGTATGAATATCACGTTTTAAGTCGGGCGATAAAAAACTGAAAAGATGAAGATAAAAAACAACATTATATACATTTTAGCCTTTGTGCTAGTGGGAGTAGTTGGTTGTGAGATGCAGGAGGAACCCAAGTTTCCCACTGCTGATAACCTCTTCTCCACCACAGAAGGAGCCAATACCGTTTTGAACGGTTGTTATTCAGGTGTGGCCGACTTTAATTATTATGGGGCCGATTTCATGCACCTGACTTATTTCTCTTCCGGCTTGTTTACCTCGAACCGGGATGCCAGTTTGGCTGATATTTTGATTTTCCAGCAAACACCTTCATTGAACTTTGTGGAGAATGTATGGATTGGCGCCTACCGGGTGATTTCGCGCACCAATGATGTCATTGATAACCTGACGCTGGTGACTTTGCAAGATGAAGTGGAGCAAAATAACATTTTAGGTCAGGCTTACTTTCTAAGAGCTTTGTCTTATTTCAACCTGGTACGTCTGTACGGTGGGGTACCGCTGCTGACTAAAACTGTATCGGTGGAGACTTTGAATCAGCCCCGCGCCACGGCTGAGGTTGTTTATGCACAGATCATTAAAGATCTGGAGGCAGCTGCTCAATTGATGCGAGCGGTCGATACACAAACGGCCGGACGTCCTGCAGCGCCTGCAGCCAATATGTTGTTGGCCAAGGTGTACATGACGCTGGCGGGCAATCAAACGGCTGACCAGACGGATTATTGGCAGAAGGCCTACGATGAGGCCATTAAAGTGTATGGTAAATATTCATTGGTAGGCGACTATCGTAACTTGTGGATGGAAGCCACCAGTAATAATACGGGTGAATCCATCTTTGAAATACAAGGGAATGAGGAGAACACTTTGCGTCTTTATCAGTTGTTTACTGCCTCCAATGGAAATGCCGGTAAATCAGTATGGGGACGTATAAAACCCAATGTGGAATGTTACGATTTGCATGCGGCCAAATATCCGGCTGATCCGCGTATAGAGGCCACCTTCCTGACCGAGTGGACCAAGTATGGGGCCAATGGAAGTACATCTATCATTAAAACATATCCTACTTTCAAAGCCCGGAACAACAAAGACAAGAGTTACCCCTGGCTAAACAAGTATTACATGAAGGATCATGCGCGTCTGAATTACAATACCAATATGAATTTTGTGGCTTTGCGTTATGCCGATCTGTTGTTGATGCTGGCGGAGATTGAAAATGAATTGAATGGGCCGGATAATGCCTATGCCTATGTCAATGAAGTATTGGCCCGTGCCCGTCAATCAGCCGATGTGGCCAGCAATGAACCAGCCGATTGGAGCGGTCTTACCCAAGCGGAATTCCGGGCGGCCATCATGTTTGAGTATCGCTATGAATTGTTGGGTGAAGGGCATGAGTGGTTCAATGACCGACGTCGGGGCTATGATTATTTCAAAGCCCATGTGGTGGATATTCACAACAATACGCCCGCCTATGATTTCACAAAATCAAGAGATGTGGAGTTACCGGATAATTCACGCAACTTGTTAATGCCGATCCCTCAATCGGAGCTCACGGCGAATCCAAATATTAATACTGCGGACCAAAATCCGGGTTATTAAAGATCAGGTGTGTCAGTAGAGGCGACATCTGCTGACACACTTTTACTATGTGTCCATACCAATCAACGGCGATTGGAAAGGGAAAATACAACCACTTGTGTGCCCGGTATAAAGGGGCCACACACTTAATTGTTAGCCATGTTTAGATCATTTTTTTCAATTATACTATTGGTGGCTGTTTTGATGACAGCTTGCCATTCTCCCTCGGATAACGGAGATCACGACCAGCTACCCTATTTAAATGCAACGCTCTCTGCGGAGGCCCGAGTGGCAGATTTATTAAGCCGCATGACTTTGGACGAGAAGATTGCACAAATGTGCCAGTATGTGGGATTGCAACACATGAAGGAGGCCGAGCAAAACTTATCCAAAGAGGAGATGGAGAAAAGTGATGCCCATGGTTTCTATCCGGGTCTGCATTCAACCGATGTGGCCCAATTGGTGGAACAGGGACTGATTGGTTCCTTTCTGCATGTGGTGGAGGTCGAAGAGGCCAACTATTTACAATCACTGGCTCAGAAGAGTCGTTTGAAAATACCTCTATTGATAGGCATTGATGCCATTCATGGCACCGGATTAGTGAAGGGGGCCACCATCTATCCCACACCCATTGGCTTGGCCAGTACCTGGGATACGGCCCTGGTTAAAAAGATGTCGGTGGAAACGGCCAACGAGATGCGTGCCACCGGGGCTACCTGGACCTTTACTCCCAATCTGGATGTGGCACGTGAGGCCCGTTGGGGACGCGTGGGGGAGACCTTTGGGGAGGATCCCTTTCTGGTGAGTGAAATGGGGGTCGCCATGATAGAAGGCTTGCAAGCGTCGGCATCACCTGACTCGTTTAACGTGATCGCCTGCGCCAAGCACCTGATTGCCGGCAGTGAATCGGTGAATGGCCTAAACGGCGCTCCCACCGATCTGTCGGAACGGACCATCCGTGAAGTATTCCTGCCACCTTACCGGGCAGCGGTGGAGGCTGGTGTATTTTCCGTGATGACAGCCCACAATGAATTAAACGGCATTGCCTGTCATGCCGATAAATGGATGATGACCGACGTATTGCGCGGTGAATTGGGTTTTGATGGCTTCATCGTCAGCGACTGGATGGACATCGAACGCCTGGCTACCCGTCATTTTGTGGCCGAGAATCAGAAGGAAGCGTGTTATCAAACCATCGATGCCGGGATGGACATGCACATGCATGGACCGGACTACCTGGAGCCCGTGAGGGAATTGGTACAGGAGGGTCGGTTAACCGAAGAACGTATCAATGAAAGTGTGCGTCGACTGCTGGTCGCCAAGTTTAAACTGGGGCTTTTTGAGAATCCATATGCGGATGCCACTCAAAAAGACGATGTTTTGTTTCAACCTGAACACCAGAAAACGGCCCTGGAAGCCGCTCAAAAATCAATTGTTCTGTTGAAGAACGAAAATAACCTGTTGCCGCTAACTAAAGGCAGGTATAAAAAGATATTTGTGACGGGCCCCAATGCCCATAACCAAACCATCACAGGCGATTGGACGGGGCTACAACCCGAGGCAAACATCACCACCATTCTGGAAGGATTGCAACAATTGGATCCCGCTTGTCAGTTTGATTTTCAGGCCGTGGGCTCTAATCCCCGTCACGTTCAGGCGCAGCATGTCACGGAGGCTAAAAAAAGAGCCGCTCAGGCCGATTTGGCTATTGTGGTGGTAGGTGAAAACTCCATGCGCTGGGAGTGGGATGAAAAGACATGTGGTGAGAATTCAGCCCGGTCCGACATTGGCCTGGCCGGCTTGCAGCAACAACTGGTAGAGGCTGTGCACCAGACTGGCACACCTACCATTGTGGTGTTGGTGAACGGTCGGCCCCTGGCCACAGAATGGATTGCCGATCACATTCCAGCCCTGGTGGAAGCCTGGGAACCGGGTAGCTTTGGCGGTTTAGCCGTTGCTCAAATACTCTATGGTCAGGTTAATCCATCGGGTAAATTACCCATTACCATACCCAGAAGCGCAGGCCATCAGTTGTCCGTTTATAATCATAAGCCATCTCATTATTTTCATAAATATGTGATGGGAGAGTCGGGACCCTTGTATCCTTTCGGTTATGGTTTGAGCTATACGGCCTTTAACTATCAGAACTTACAAGTGGCCAGCCAAACTATTTCCAGCGATCAGAAGCTTTTGTTGAAAGTGGAAGTTACCAATACAGGGCACCGGGCCGGGGAGGAAGTGGTGCAGTTGTATATCAATGATAAATACAGTTCAGTCACCCGACCGGTGAAAGAGCTGAAAGCTTATCGGCGGGTGAGCCTGGAACCCGGTGAGACACGCCAGGTGACGTTTACCATCACGCCTGATATGCTCCGGTTTTTGGATAAGGCGATGAAGCCAATCATTGAGGCCGGTGAATTCACGGCCATGGTAGGGGGTTCATCACGCGATAAAGATTTGTTATCCATTCCGTTTTACGTCGAAAATTAGGATTGTTATGCAGAGCGATAGAGGACTTAAGATAAAAACGATAAACACACCGTGGAGACCAGTGTTGATGACTGTTTTCCTCCTTTTCATTTCCATCGGAGCATTTGCCCAGGGTATTAACCAGATTGGTTTCAGGCCGGAATCTGTCAAACGGGCTTTTTTCGATGGAAAATGGGAAGGCCATCGCTTTCACATTGTTAACGCGCAGGGGGCTACCGTTTATTCAGGTGAATTATCTGATTCACAACACTGGCCTTATTCCGGAACGAATGTGTGTTATGCCCCATTTTCCGGATTGACGGAAAGTGGAGCCTATGAACTGCTGGTGGAGGATCAGAGCCTGGTGTTGGCCTTTGAAATAGGAACCGATAGCTACAGTAAACTGGGCAAAGCATTGGTGAAATCCTTTTACCAGGCCCGTGCTTCTGTAGCGATCACCGAAACCCATGGTGGTATTTATGCGCGCCCGGCCGGTCATCCCGATACAGCCATTCTGATTCATGCCTCCGCGGCCTCCAAACAACGTCCCGAAGGGTCTGTGATCAGTTCGCCCGGAGGCTGGTACGATGCCGGTGATTACAACAAATACATCGTGAATTCGGGCATTACCACTTATTCGTTATTACACCTGGTGGAGCTGTTTGGGGATTATTTACAAACGATGGATTTGAATATTCCGGAAACGGGAAATGGCGTACCTGATGTGCTGAATGAAACAGTGTATAACCTCCGTTGGATGCTGACCATGCAAGATCCGTATGATGGTGGCGTATACCATAAGCTGACGTCCAGGCGATTTTGCGGGATGAAAATGCCCCATGACGACTCCTTGGAACGCTATGTGGTGATGAAGAGTACAGCAGCGACACTGGATTTTGCTGCCACCATGGCGAAGGCTGCCCGTGTATTGAAATCCTATTCGACCGCCTACCGGGGATTAGCAGATTCCTGTTTGCTAGCCGCTCAGACTGCCTGGCAGTGGAGTGAGCAACACCCGGACATCCTCTATAAACAACCTAAGGATATTTCTACCGGTGAATATAAGGACGATGAGATCGCGGATGAGTGGTTTTGGGCGGCCTCTGAATTGTACCTGAGCACCGGTTATAAAACCTATAGTCAAAAAATGGATCTGGCGGGTGCTAAGTTTTCCTTACCGCAATGGGGGCGTGTCAATACCCTGGGATTGTATTCTTTGGTGACTGATAAAGCACAATTGGAGAAGAAAGGGAATGGTAAGCTGGCATCTAAGAAATTAATTCACTTGGCCGATGAATTTCTGAAGAATTATGAGCAATCGGCCTACCGGATCTCCATTGAGAAGTTTCCATGGGGCAGTAACAGTGAACTGGCCAATCAAGGGATGGTGTTGATGCATGCTTATCTCATTACCAAAGATAAAAAATACCTGGAAGCAGCGGATGCATGTGTGGGATACCTGTTGGGAGCCAATCCGCTCCAGCTGTCTTTTGTGACCGGATTTGGCAAGCATACGCCCCTGCACATTCATGAGCGCCGCTCGGTTGCAGATGGCATTGAAGCACCAGTGCCCGGTTTATTGGTGGGGGGACCTACCAAACAAGCCCGTCAGGACTGTGGAGAGGATCAGTATCCATCCGATTTTCCGGCCTTAAGCTATGTGGATTTGGAGTGCAGTTATGCCACCAATGAAATTGCCATTAACTGGAATGCAGCAGCAGCCTTTTTAGTATTGGGCCTGGATGCCATTTATTCAACGTCTAATTAATTGTCGATGATCAGAATAACAATTTATAAATTCATTTTAATCGCTTTTCTCCTGATGGGCTTTAATGCCTGTGAGGCAAAGGAGAAACAACAGAAACGACCCAATATCATCTTTTTCATCGCCGATGATATGACCCGTGACATGTTCAACTTTCTACCCGAAAGCAAAGGGATGAATCTGACCCCCAACCTGGATAAATTGGCCAATGAAGGCACAATTATGATGGGACAACATGTGAGCGCCACGGTTTGTACTCCCAGTCGATTTAATGTGATGACCGGGAAATATGCCAGCCGGGCCATGAATCCTCATTTCGTGAAGCAGACAAAGAAAAATGATGGCCAGCGCGTGGTGGAGTGGAATACCCACATCTTGCCGGGGGAAGCCAATATGGCCAATCTGTTGCAGGCGGCCGGGTATTTCACCGGTGCTGTGGGAAAGAATCACGTGATTGAAGTGGCCGATTGGAAAGATGTACCCTTAACGGCGGATGCGGCGGATGCCCGGGTAATGAAACAACAGGTGAGCAATTATAAGGCCACTGTAGAAGCCTATCAGCAATGTGGGTTTGATTTTGCAGGTGGTATCTTTTATGAGAATCCGGATTTTAATGGGCCACGGGCTTTGGCCGTTCACAACCTGGATTGGACCACCGAGGCGGCTCTTCATTTTTTGGATCAGACAGATGAACAACCCTTCTTTCTCTATTTTGCAACCACCTTGCCCCATGGACCTCAGGATGCCAAACGGGCCTGGGATGCCGATCGCACCATCACACCCATCGGGAAATTGGATAAAGCACCTGTGGTATTACCGCATCAATCCACTATCCCGACGCGTCTGAAAGAGGCTGGTATGCCGGTGAATGACCGGAAAGCTAATTTGCTATGGATGGATGATGCCCTGGGCGCTATGATGGCTAAACTGGAAGAAAAAGGGGTGGCTGACAACACCATTATCTTCTTCTTTAATGACCATGGGCAATTTGCCAAAGGATCGGTTTATCAGGGCGCGACTCATAACCCAAGTATCATCTGGCAAAAGGGTGGATTTAAGGTGGGGCATGAGTGCCAGACTTTGGTGTCCAACGTGGATTTCACACCTACTATTCTGGAATTAGCCGGAGCTCAAACAGATCAGTTGGCTATGGATGGCCAAAGCTTTGCCCCGGTATTAGCAGGTAAAACAGAGCAAGCACGTGAATCGCTGTACTTTGAAATTGGCTATTCAAGAGGGGTTCGGAAAGGAGATTATAAATACATGGCGTTACGTTATCCCCAGTGGATTGAAAACATCTCACTGGCGGAACGAAAGACGCTTTTGGAGGATTATAATAAGAAACTGAAGGTACGCGGGAAAGGGCCCAATAACCTGGATCCGGCAGCACCCTTTGGGCATGTGCAGATTATCCCCGGTGGAGGAGATGCGGAATTTCCATCGACGACGCGTTATCCGCATTATGCCGATGCCGATCAATTGTATAACTTGAAGGACGATCCCAACGAGACCAATAACCTGGCCCAGGATCCGGCTTACCAGGAAATACTGTCGGAAATGAAGGCTGAATTGATGAAATACGTAGCCACCATTCCCGGCAGTTTCGGGGAGTTCAAAAATGAATAACACGTCAATTTGAGGATGTGTTAATGATTGACGAATCCTGGTATATCAGGCCTTCAGCCTGTTTGAGGTAAGGAGTGACAAAGATGAGAGGTTACAAAACAATCAGAACTATGAATGCAAGACTAAAAAAGATATTATTAGGATTAACGACTTCTATTTCATTGGCAGGAACGGCTCAGGAAAAAACCAATGTGCTGTTCATTGCCATTGATGACTTGAAGCCAATGATGGGGGCCTATGGGCACGATCACATGGTGACGCCCCATATGGATCAGCTGGCCAACAGTGGGGTGTTATTTACCAACGCCCATTGTCAGCAAGCGGTGTGTGGACCCTCACGGGCCAGCCTGTTAACCGGTATGCGGCCTGATTATACCGGTGTGTGGGATTTGAAAACGCGCATGCGCGATGTTAATCCCAATATTTTATCCCTGCCGCAACATTTTAAAGCCAATGGATACACCACTGTAGCCATCGGTAAGATATATGATCCACGCTGTGTGGATAAGCAGTATGATGGACCATCCTGGAGTATCCCCTATTCGGAGAGTGCAAAGTATGAATACCCAGTACAATATGGCGAACCGGCCTTGTCTTATTATGCCTTAGAGGAGAGTAAGCAAATCGTTCACCAGCTGGAAGAGGAGGCCAAAGCTAAAGGGGAGAAAAACATTCATGGTTATGTTTCAGAGCGATTCAAGCCTTCTACCGAATGTGCCGATGTGCCTGATGAAGCTTACATCGATGGACAGATTTGTAACAATGCCTTGCGTTACATGAAAGATCTGTCACAACAGGAGGCGCCTTTCTTCTTGGCCGTCGGATTTAAACGTCCCCATTTACCCTTTTCGGCACCTGAAAAATACTGGGATTTGTACAAAAGAGAAGACGTGAAACTGGCTGAGTATCCGCATGCCGTAAAGGATGGGGTAGCCATGGCCTATCACAACTCAGGCGAGCTTTATTCTTATACGGATATCCCGCCCCTGACTTCATTCTCGGATATCTTTACCGATAACTTGCCGGAGGATAAGCAGCGTGAGCTCATCCATGGATATTATGCCAGTACTTCATTTATTGACGCCCAGGTGGGTAAACTGATGGAGCAGCTGAAAGAACTGGGTCTGGATAAGAATACCGTAGTGGTTTTGTGGGGCGATCATGGCTGGCATTTGGGCGATCATGCCCTGTGGTGTAAGCATACTAATTTTGAACAGGCCACACGTGTGCCGATGATCATCTATACCCCTGAAGGGCAAAATGGCGTTTATACACACCCGGCCGAATTCATTGATATCTTCCCCACCTTGTGCGAACTCACAGGTATAGAGTCTCCAGAACACTTGCAGGGTGAAAGCCTGGTGCCGGCCTTGACGAATACGACGAGTAAGGTGAAAGAATATGCAGTGAGTCAGTTTGGACGCGGTACACATGAAGGTTATTCCATCCGGACGGACCGCTACCGATTGACTTTGTGGTTGAAGGAGGATTATCGCACCTATATGCCGTTTGATGAAAAACGGATCACGGCAGGTGAGCTATACGATTACCAGGAAGATCCATTGGAGACGGTTAACCTGTACGGATCTAAAAAACATCAACAAGTCCGGAAGCAGATGATGCAGCATTTTTCTGAATTTATTGCCGTGCAGCAGCAACAATTACAGCAGGCGGGTAGTAACCCCGAATCGAAAAAAGCTCCTCAAATTGCAAGTCCAAAACAAACCGTTGATCTGTCCTTTGGGTCCGACCTCTCAGAGCACTGGCAGGTAATTGCCCGCAATGGGGCTGAAGCGGATTTTACAATCCAAGATGGACGGTTGCAGGTTGACATTAAGAAATTGGGAAAGAATCCCTGGGACCTGGCCCTTGAGCTCAAACAAGGTATTGAATTGAAGCAAGGGACCTCCGTCACTTTTCAGGTGCAATCGAAAGGACCGGAGATGAAGCTGGTGATGGGACCTGTTAACGAAAAGCGCCTGGTTCAAAAGGTAAAGCCGGGTAAAGGTAAGAAAGCCGCCAGTATTAGCTTTGACATCCCGGTGTCCGGTAGTTGGGGATTGAAGATGCAGTTTTTGCAAGCCGGTGTTTATGAAATTCAGCCATTACAATCAGTTATTCAATAAATTATTATCCGATGAAAAAACAACTTGCTTATATAACCGCCGTTGCTGGAATCCTGGGTGGGTGTGCCACATCACCTGCCCATGAGGATGATACGGCCCACTTAAAATTGCAGGAATTAGCAAACAGTAAAAAACGCAATGTCATCTTTATCTTAACCGATGATCACCGGTACGATTACATGGGGTTTACCGGTAAGGTGCCCTGGCTGGAAACACCGCAGATGGATAAATTGGCCCGGGAAGGGGCTTACATGCAAAATGCCTTTGTGACCACGTCTTTGTGCTCACCCAGCCGGGCCAGTATTCTGACCGGTCAGTATTCGCATGTGCATACCATTGTGGATAATGTGGCACCCGATCCGGGTAACCTCACTTACTTCCCGCAATATTTGCAGGCGGCCGGGTATCAGACAAGTTTCTTTGGAAAGTGGCACATGGGTGATGAGCACGATGATCCCCGTCCTGGCTTTGACCATTGGGAAAGTTTTAAGGGGCAAGGCGAGTATTATGCACCTAACCTGAATATCAATGGTGAACGGGTGCAATATGATTCCACGACCTACATTACGGACTTGTTGACCGATCATGCCCTGGAGTGGTTGAATAAGCGTGATGAGGAAAAGCCCTTCTTCATGTATTTATCCCACAAAGCCGTTCATGCGCTTTTTAAACCGGCTAAACGTCACGCCGGAAGATATGCCGGAAAGAAAATAGAGTTACCATCTACGTATGATCAAACGAAGACGGATGCCTATAAAGATCTGAAATGGCCGGAGTGGGTCAAGCAGCAGCGTCACAGCTGGCATGGTGTTGATTACATGTATCATGATCAGAATGGGGATTTTGAGACCAATCTTCAACTCTACTGTGAAACATTGTTGGGTGTGGATGAGAGTGTAGGTAACGTCATGGCATGGTTGAGAGAAAACGGACTGGATGAATCCACCCTGGTGATCTACATGGGAGATAATGGGTTTAGCTGGGGTGAACATGGCTTGATCGATAAACGTCATTTCTATGAAGAATCGGTGAAAGTGCCGATGTTAGTGCGTTGTCCGGAGATTTTTGAAGGGGGTAAAAAGATCGAGCGCATGGTGCAGAATGTAGATGTAGCACCCACTATTTTGGAATGTGCCGGGCTGCAGAAACCGGATTACATGCCTGGTAAATCCATGGTTCAGCTACTGAAAGGAGATGAGACCGATTGGCGTACCCGCATCTATTACGAGTATTTCTGGGAGTATGATTTCCCCATGACACCCACTGTATTTGGTGTGCGTACCGATGAGTACAAATACATGCGCTATCAGGGTATCTGGGATCAAAATGAACTGTATAACATTAAGAATGATCCTGAAGAAATGTATAACCTCATGGGACAAGCGGAACATCAGGAAGTAGCCAGAAAACTGGCTTCCGATCTGTATGACTGGCTCGAAGAAACCTATGGCATGCAAATCCCCTTGAAACGGACGGTGAAACATCCCTATGGTGATTATCGCCACGCGGATCAGTATTGAGGGTTTCAAAGTCAGGAGACTGCATCGTGTAACAGACTGTAGGAATGAGTTAATAAAACGGGGGCAACGCCCCCGGATAAGTCTAAGTTGAATGAATCAGGCAGAAGGTCTGGAATGAAGGGGCCGCTTTATTTCCCCTTTTTGAGTGTGGGAATAGATGTGCATGATATCTGGAGGCTTTGCCCCAAATTTTGTTGTGATAGGCTTTCAGCCTTTAGTTATGCATTAGCCGGACTCATATTTTTTAAAATTATCTCCAATGAAAAACAAAATCTATCATACCGCGCTGCTTTTTGCAACAGGGGTCACATTATTTGGATGTGCATCACCTAAACCCAAAGAAAAAACACCCCCTAATATCCTTTTCTTCTTAGTGGATGACATGGGTTGGATGGATGCCGGGTATCAGGGATCATCCTTCTATGAAACCCCACACATCGATGAGCTGGCCAGCCAGGGCGTGAAGTTCACCAATGCGTATGCTTCGCATCCGCGTTGTGTCCCCTCACGTTATTCGTTGATAACGGGTAAATACCCGGCACGTGCCCAAATGCCGGGCCCCGGTGAAGGGAAGCTGAAAGCGCATGGAAACGCCCCGTTACGTCCAGGGGATGAAGGTAAGCTTAAGTCCGATGAAGCTACTATTGCCAGTGCTTTAAAAGAGAGGGGCTATGCGACTTTCTTTGCCGGGAAATGGCACCTGGCTACCTCCGGTACCTTACCACAACATGTAGGTTTTGATGTAAACATTGCAGGCGGACATGCCGGATCTCCCATTTCGTATTTCTATCCCTATAACGAAGGATCTCAGGTGGGTAAAAAGGCACCCATTGAAGGATTACAAGAGGGACAAGCAGGCGAGTACCTGACAGACCGTATCACCGATGAGACCATCCGCTTTTTGGAGCAACATCATCAGCAACAGCCGGAGCAGCCTTTCCTGGCCTATGTGTCGCATTATGCCGTGCACGAACCGTTTCATGCCAAGGAAGCGCATATTCAGAAGTTCCGGGAGAAGTTGAAAACCATGAACTATGAAGGGGAAGCATTTATTCCGGAGGGAACGGGTACCACCAAAATGCATCAGGATGATCCGGTGTATGCGGCGATGATCTACAGCATGGATGAGAGCCTGGGACGCATCACACAAACACTGGCGAAACTGGGACAGTTGGAGAACACGATCATCATCTTTTTTTCAGATAATGGCGGACTCTCCAATAATGGATTCAATCCACGCCGGGTAGCCACTTCCAATTATCCCTTACGGGCTGGTAAAGGACATCTTTATGAAGGAGGCGTAAGGGAACCGATGATCGTGAAATGGCCGGGCGTCACACCACCTAATACCGTTTCTGATGCGGTGATCACCGGTACAGATTTCTTCCCCACCATTCTTGAAATGACGAATCAACCTTTGAAACCAGAGGCCCACCTAGATGGGGAAAGTTTTGTATGGGCTTTGACCAATCAAGCCAACCCACATACCGATCGACCGATCTTCTGGCATTCACCGGTAGATCGGCCACATGCTACAGGTGACTCCAATAGTACAGCAGTAAGACGCGGACGTTATAAACTCATTGAGTTTTATGATGAGGGAACAGTGGAATTATACGATCTGGAACTTGATCTGGAGGAGCAGCATGATCTATCGGAAGAGCTACCGGCGGTGCGTGATGAGTTACTTCAATTGATACGCGAATGGCGCAGTGAGGTGAAGGCTTTTGTGAAGAATAAGGGGTGATGTGTATCGTAACCCCGGGTATACCGGCATGGAAGAAAGGCACACGCAGTCTGTCCTGGTCCGCAGTCGTTTCCCTGCGCCGTCTATAGGTCGGAAAAAGGGCCCCGGTTCGAAGCCTCCATTGCTCCGGTACCATCAGGCCCATCGTTCGCTACATTTCACATCCCTGTCATATCTCAGCCCCGGGTTGCCGGTATTTGTTTATCTTGCGATCAACAAAACCTGTATCACATGAAAATGAAATGGCTTTTTCCGGTTCTCACTCTTCTCATCCTATTGTCTGCCTGCACCCCAAAGCCCAGGGTGCCGGTTATCACTTTCCAGCCCCTCCAAACAGGCGTGGATGCTGAAATAAGGGCCCTGCAGGTAATCAATGAAAAGGTGGTGTGGGCTGCTGCTTCCCAAGGCACCGTCTTGTTATCTGTGGATGGCGGTGAAAATTGGAAAATCAGTCACATTGAAGGGGAGGAGCAGAATGAGTTTCGTAGCCTGCACGCCTGGGATGCCCAAAGAGCATTGGTGGTGGGTATCCAAAATCCGGCCCGTTTTTATAGGACGGAAGATGGAGGTGACAGCTGGCAAGTGGTGTATGAAGTGGATCAGCAAGGCTTGTTTTTTAACTCCATGAAGTTTGCGGATGACCAACACGGATTGGCCTTAAGTGATCCCATCGATGGCCGGTTTTATGTGGTGAAAACAACCGATGGCGGACGAACCTGGAGCCGCATTGAAAACCTGCCCCCCGTTGAAAAAGGAGAAGCCAATTTTGCCGCCTCTAATACCTGCATAGAATATCTTCCCTCGGGAGAGGCGTGGTTCGTCACAGGTGGACTGGTGGCCCGTGTCTTCAAATCCCTTGATCATGGCGAAAACTGGACCGTTGTGGATGCACCCGTCATCGCCGGCCATCCAAGTAGCGGGATTTATTCAGTTGCCTTTCATACACAAACCAATGGTGTGATGGTGGGAGGGACCTATGATCATCCCGAAGCCAATACTGATGTGGCGGCCTGGTCGACCGATGGCGGTGTCACCTGGCAATTAGCAGATATCATGCCGGGCGCTTTCCGGTCCTGTGTGCAAGTTTTCGAAAAGGACGATGGGCATTTATACCTGGCCATGGGTAAAACAGGGTGTGATTATTCATTGGATAAGGGGCAGAACTGGACGCCTGTACCTTGTGAGGGGTATTATACCCTAAGGGCCGTGCCGGGTCAGATGAAAGGATATGCGGCTGGTTCTAAAGGCCGGATAGCGCGCGTATCGATTGAGTAAAGGGGATGTGTTTTTTACTTTTTTCAAGGTTTATTTAGCGCTGATGAGGTCCGGACATGAACCCTCAAAGTTGTTGGCAAATTCTTTGAGTGGTCTCACGTTAACAGTGGTAGAGATATCGCCTAGATTGTGTTCCCATAGTTTCGCAGCGAATTCATGGTAGGCGTAAATTTCATCTCCCGGAAATGGGGATAGGCAATTGAACTGGTAAAGGACTTCCCATGTCTTTGCACAAGGTTCATCACAAGTCTGATTTTTAGCCCCCGGAAATCCAGATAGGTAATCGAATAGATGAATGCGTTCCCACATTTTTACAGGGTGTTCAACACATGTCTGATTTTCATCCCCGCGAAATTAAGCAGCCCATTCACTACTTGATGATTGAACTAAGGCCATTTCGGTAAGTGAACGAAGGCTTGATTTTTATCCTGAGTTGGCTCAGGCTTTCAATCTATACTTGAATAGCATTCTGAGCGAATTCAGGCAGCCCATCCAACGCTTTATTAGTATCCTGAGTTGACTCAGGCTTCCGATCAAATGTATCTTTGTAACTGGAATTTTACCAAACTAACCGCTATTATAGGTTTGTTAGGGAAGTTGTTAGGGAAATTTAATATTTCCCTGTTTGTTACATTGATAAAGGGAATAAAAACCCGGATCTTGTATTAAAACAAAGCAAATGGAACTATTAACGCGGAAATTGTCACGGCATGGATGGCAGGCGGAAATTAATCTGAATAAACCCCTGGACCGCTACCCCAACAATCCAATAGTAAGCAGTCACCAGGTGAACCAGGTGTGGACTGATCCCAAATACCAGGTGAAAACAGTACACAATGTCGGGATTGCTCAATATAAACATGACGTCATCATGTTATTCCGGTCCCATTTAAGAAATGGTATCTCGGTTGTTGGTGTGGCCCGCAGCAAAGATGGGGTGACAGACTGGCGGATTGATCCCAAGCCGGCACTGAAGCCTTGTAATAGCGACGATTGTTTTGGTGATGGGGTGGATCAACAGGCGGTGATTGAAAATGAGGCTGGCGGGGTGGAGGATCCCCGGATTTCTAAAATTGGCGAAACCTACTTCATCACCTACAGTGCCTATCATGGCACCATTAAGGACCGGGTGCGGGTGTCGCTGGCCACGACCACTGATTTTAACAGCTTCACCCGTCATGGGCCACTAATGGATGTGGACATGCGAAATGTCGTCATCTTTCCAGAACCCTTTGGTGACCGATATGCCGCGCTCTTTCGACCCAATGATCACAGCATTGATCATACCGGTGGCGTATTCAAGGAAATTCGTATGGGCTTTACCACCGACTTGCTGAGTCATGAGTGGGAATTATTGGAAGAGCCGCTGATGAACCAGGCAGGCGGGCCCAGTGCGTTTTCGGATAAAATAGGACCGGGCGCACCCCCCATCAAGACAAAATATGGTTGGTTGAATATTTTCCACGGGGTGCGCGGTACCATGGATGGAAATCCCTATACACTGGGAATTGCCTTGCATAATTTGGACAACCCTCAAAAGGTGAAGGTGTCCAATATCCCGATTCTCTTCCCCTGTGCAGCTGATTGCCGGGTGCAACCAGAGGATTATGTGCATGTGCCCAATGTGGTTTTTTGCTGTGGGGCCTTGCGACGGGAGGATGGTGCCGTGCTGATTTATTACGGGGGAAACGATACGGTAACAAATGTGGCGGTGACCCATGAGGACATTCTGGTGGCGCTGTGTGAGCGCTATCCGCAGAACCCCCTCAGTGGCGTACCTTTGTATGAATGGTAGAGCTTGTTAATAGCAGCCTTTTTCCGCTAAGGACACAAAAGATTTAGATAATGGATATCGCCAAAAGATTTAAGCAGAATCCTCTACTCTCCCCCAAAGATCTTACTCCCAGCAGGCCGGGAATGGTCATTGAATGCGTCTTAAATCCCGGCGTTTTTCGTTACCAGGATAAAACCTGGTTAGTGCTGCGTGTGGCTGAACGTCCCCATCAGGAAAAAGGAAAAATCAGTTTTCCGGTTCATACCCCTGAAGGGCAGATTGAAATACTACATTTTGATGCGGCAGATCCTCTTTTGGATGCTTCTGATCCCCGCATTGTGAGGTATGATGGACAGTATTACCTCACCACGCTCTCGCATCTCCGCCTGGTGTGCAGTGATGATCAGATCCATTTTAAGGAACCTCCGGGTAGCCTTCCCCTCATGGGCCTTGGCTCGCAGGAAACCTTCGGAATAGAAGATTGCCGGGTGTCAACCATGGCGGATGGGTATCATCTGACGTACACCAAAGTGTCAGGCTATGGAGTGGGGGTCGGGTATATGTATACCGCGGACTGGAAACATTTTGAGCGTCGCGGCATGATCTTTCCGCCCCACAATAAGGATTGTGCCTTTTTTGAGGAGCAGATAAATGGTAAGTATTATGCCTTGCATCGGCCCAGTAGTCCTGAGTTGGGCGGTAATTACATCTGGATAGCCGAATCACCCGACCGCCTGCATTGGGGAAATCATCAGTTACTGGCCACCACCCGTCCGGGCAAGTGGGACAGTGAAAGAATCGGTGCGGGAGCAGCACCCATCCGTACTGAAAAAGGATGGCTGGAAATCTATCATGGGGCCACAAAAAAGCCCCGTTATTGCCTGGGGGCTTTGTTGCTGGATTTGAATGATCCATCGAAAGTGATCGCCCGCAGTGACGAGCCCATTATGGAACCGGTGATGGCTTATGAGCAAACCGGATTTTTTGGAAATGTTATTTTTACCAACGGGCACCTGGTGCAGGGTGATAAGGTGACCATTTACTACGGCGCCTCCGACGAGGTGATTTGTGGTGCCCATTTTTCGATTCATGAAATTCTCAACTCCCTAAACGTATAATAGGGTGGGACCCCTATAACACCAAACAAAGCCGACTCCTGATTCGTGAGTCGGCTTTGTGGTAAGCAGGCATATAATGGTTCCGCTCAGGAGTCCTATCTCTCTGTTGATCCCTGAGTGGTTACACGTGAGATGATGGAGGCCAGTTTATCGGCAAAGCGGGCGGCTCCTTCAATGCCCAAATGGACCTTATCATCCGGTTTGTCTGGTTGCAAATCAGCTTCTGAGGTGATGGCATCGCCGGCCACAAATACCAACTGGTCATCGCCATTGCTTTGGAATTCTTCCACCAGAGTTTTCACTGCCAGGCGGTAATCATCGGGTACCACACCTGTCGTTTCATTGCCCGTTGAACGGGTATGCGTCAGACTGATGCAAAAGATAGTGGCCTTGGGCTGGTTTGTTCTGATCTCAGTTAAATAGGCACGATAAGAAGCAGTGTATTGCGCTACTGTCTTATCGTTAAAAAACAGGTCGTTGTACCCGATGAGGATGGTGATGACAGCGGCTTGTGGCATTTCAGCGGTCTGGGCTGCTATGGCCGGTGAAATTCTGGCGCCGCCCACGGCCAGGTTATAGTAATCCATACCTAATTTTTGCGATAAGAGGTAAGGATAGGTGAGGTATGTGGCCGATCCTTGTCCCACACCATGGGTAATGCTCTTGCCAATGGCCAGGTAGATGGGTTTCGTTTCAGACGTAAAAGGCTCCAGTTGCCGATCGTCGTCTATCTCCATACCCGTTAAGGCAACATTGGACCAACTGGGCAGCACCACTTCAAAGAGGGTAGTTTGGCCCGCATGGGCGTTGTTGATTTCCAGGAGCATGTCAGTCTTGCTGGCCGCCCCTTTAAAATCATAAGTGCCGGTCATCTCTCCATTTTGCAACACCGCGAATTCAGATCCCCGGTTATCGCCAGCCTGTGGAGTAAATGTGAGTTTCACGGTTGAGCTTGCTGTTTTGAACCGGATCATTATGCCACTGTTGGTAAGTGCCTTATCCGGATTAAACATTTGCTCTTGCAAAGGAGCTTGTAATGTAGCCTCCGAGAATCGGCAATAGTGCAGTTTATCAGCCGATGGAAACACATAATTGGCCCCCAACACCTGAATGTTGGGGGTATTTAGGGGTATGGATTTAGCCTGGATCGATCCCATGAGAACGAATAAGGCTGCTATTGACAGAATGTAGTAACGGAACCTAATGCTTTGCATGATGATTGGCTTGCGCAGTTAATAAATCGAATAGTTTTGTTTTCAGTTGGGTTGCTAATTCGGCATAAGCCGGATCACTGGCCAGAGATTGGGTTTCCAGCGGATCTTTTTCATAGTCATAGAGCTCCAGTGCTTCAATTTGGGGCTTTTGATGGATGGATCCTTCCTGGAATTTACCTTTCAGCCAAACAGTCAAACGGTAGCGATCGGTGCGCAGGGTGTAACCCATCACATTATTACCGCGTGGAAACTGGCTGATGGCATAATCTTTAACGATTGTTTCGGGGTGCTTCAATGCAGCTGCCTGGCTGGTACCTTCCAATACCTTCGGTGCAGCGAGTCCTGATAATTCGCACAGGGTTGGGAAGACATCCACAAACTCGGCCATGGAGAGAGTATGTTGGTTTTTGGCATAGCCCGGCGCTGAAATGATCAGCGGTGCTTTGGTGGCTTGTTCAAAATTGGAGTGTTTGCACCACAGGCCATGATCACCCAAGTGCCAGCCATGGTCGCCCCACAGCACCACAATGGTATTGTCGCGTAATCCCAGGGCGTCCAAATGGGCCATCACTTTACCCACTTGTGCATCCACAAAGGATACGGCGGCCCAATAGCCATGGATCAACTCCTTTTGTTGGGCATCCAGTACCGGACCTGTTTGGGGCGCATCGGAGTAATTGCGCAATTCACCCCAGGTATGGTAGGCATAGTCGGGGGAGTTTGTAGCTTTTCCCTGAAGGGGGTGAAGGGCTATCTGATCCCGGTTATACAGGTCCCAGTATTTCTTAGGTGCAGCAAAGGGCAGGTGGGGTTTATGAAAGCCCAGGGCCAGGAAGAAGGGCTTGTCACCTTTCTCCAGCTGATTCAGTAACTGCATGCCTGCTTCAGCCACTGCTCCGTCTTCATAGGCATTATCCGGAATGTCCATGCACTCTACGGCAGGTGATAAACCCAGGCTTTTTAGGTAGCGATTGGTCTCTTGCCAGTTCAGTTTCTGTTTTTTCGCTTCTTTCATGGCTTCATGGATGGCCGGATTCTGATATTTGCCGTTGGCCGGATAGGAGAATCCATCGGCATAGGTCAGCTCCCGGTCGTGGCGATAGGGGATGCTCCAGGAGATGGGGTCATCATCTTTGGCCCCGTGCATCAATTTACCTAATCCTACGGTCTCGTAGCCATTGTCTTTGAAGAATTGGGGGAGTGTGACCACATCGGGATTCATGTCGCGCATATCGGTTTTTAAGTCCCAAACTTTAGTGCGATCGGGGCGCAAGCCGGTAAAAATACTGATGCGAGACGGGGCACACACAGCCTGCTGACAGTAAGCGTTGGAGAAAGTAACTCCCGCTTGAGCCAACTGATCGATGTGTGGTGTTTTTACATTTTGATCCCCATAACAACCCAACACCGGTTTCAGGTCGTCAATGCATAAGAATACTATATTGGGTTTTTGTGACTCACTTTTTTTCTTCTTAACGGGGTTGGCACAGGCGGATGTACTCATTGTAAGTGCTAATAGTGCCAGAGATATTGTGTTTTTATTTTTCATCATTCATTTTTTTGTAGACCTTAAGGTCTCAGTACTATTAAAGAGTTGTATTTCTATTGGATTTATTACCTGAAACAAGTCCGTTGCAACTTGAATCTTGCTACTTTCAATCAATGTCCTTTCTTTTGCCATTTCCCTTTGGACGGATCCAGCTTCTTCGCATTGATTTCTTTTCGCCAGTGACGCACCAATTGCAACAGTTCTTCTGTTTTCTCCGGCATTTCTTCAGCCAGGTTCTGTTGTTCGCGTATGTCCTCTTTTAGGTTGAACAGCTCCACCTCACCTTTGTCATACCAATCAATCAGTTTGTAATCACCCCAACGCACGGCACTGCTGTTTTCATCGCCCGTGCTGCCTGGACGCGCCATTGGCGAATGCCAGAAGATAGGTTGATGGCGGTCAAACTTTAGTCCTTTGATGGCAGTGGTCACATCCATGCCATCCAGATGATCCTGGGGACGTTGCTCCAGTCCCGCCATGGCCAATACAGTGGGGTAGATATCGGTTCCGGTGACGACCGCTTCAGATACCGTTCCGGCTTGGGTCACGCCGGGCCATTTTACAATGAAGGCCTCGCGGATGCCCCCTTCATACAACCAGCCTTTGCCGTATCGCAACGGATAGTTGGAAGTGGCTACCTGGCGCGTATTACCACGAGTAGATAAACCGCCATTGTCAGCGGTGAAGATGATGATGGTATTGTCTGCAATATTCAGTTTTTTCAGCGTTTCATTGATGCTGTCCATGCTTTGATCGATGCTTTCAATCATGGCGGCATACACCGGAAAGTCCTGGCGTAACTTGGTGTCGCCGGTGATGGTTTTCTCATATTCAGGCAGGTCATATTCCATGGTTTTCAGTTTCGCCTGATATTTCTGTACCAGTTCTTCCTTGGCTTCAAAGGGTGTATGCACCCCGTAATGACTTAAAAACAGGAAAAAGGGCTGATCCGGCTGAGTGGTCACATGGTTTTCCATGAATTGAACCGATTCGCTTGTGAGCCGGTCGGTGAGGTATTCGCCCTGCTGACCATCATCTAAACCATGGAGTTCATTTTGCTTAAGACCTTTGGAGCCAGCGGCCGTTTTATCTCCTTTCCGGTAAGGATAAAAATAAGTTGGCGGGGAGCCTGCTTTACCCCCTGAAATATTAATGTCGAAGCCTTGATTTTCGGGCATATTGGCCTCCCCATGTTTGAAAATGAGGTGCCATTTACCCGTGAAGAAGGTTTTATAGCCCCCTGCCTGCAAGGCTTCTGCAATGGTGACCTCTTCCGGCCTCAAGCCTCCCCCTCCAGGTACCTGCGCCCGGGCCGGATAGCGCCCGGTTAACAGACCATAGCGGGCTGGCACACATCGGGGATGAGCCGTATAACCTTGTGTAAAGCGGATACCCTCGGTGGCCAGTTGATCGATGGCTGGTGTTTCGTAAAATTGAGAGCCTTGACAGGCCAGATCCATCCACCCCAGATCATCTACATAAAACAGGATGATGTTGGGTTGCTGTTTTTTGTTCTGACTATACATTGCAGTAAAATGCAATAGTCCCAATGTAATGATCAGACTGAGCACGATACGTGAGTGGTGATTTTTTTTCATTTATAATTTCCTTGTTTAATGATTCAATTTAGTTCATTCATTCCAAATAGTTAGGGCTAAATTAGCAGTTAGTTATTTTGTCGGGGGCAGATAAATCGTTCTGTTGGGGAGGAAAAATAATCCAATACATCATTGGCAGGGCTACAAATTATACAATTCTAAGGCTTTTACTTCTTAAGTTAGGTTTTCAGCGGATGAAGACCTGCAAGAATAATTAGTGGTCATAAATAGAAAATACCTCTGCAATCTCACAATCGCAAAGGTATTCTCTCGTTTAACTATCTATTCTAAAAAAAACTATTGCTTGGTGAATTTGTGTTGTATTGGTTTTCCATTGATGTTGGCTGATACAATGTACAGACCATTGGCGAGATGACTGATGTCAATACCCGCTGCCACATGGGTTGTTTCCAATACTTTTTGTCCGGCGATACTATAGATTTCTATGGCTTCAATAATTTCTTCTGATTGAATAAAAAGCTTAGAGGCGGCCGGGTTGGGATAAATCGCGAATGCAAGGTTCGCTTTAGACTCATTAATTGCTGTAGTGGTATTGACCTCAATGGAGATATCATCAATTAATACATCGTAATCTTTTCCAATCTCTTTAAAAAAGAGCTGAGCCAGCTTGGAAGAAAGTCCCATATAGGGTAATTCATATTCGGTCCAGGTATTTGTAATTGTCTGGAAGTCTGAATTGACTGCACTAATTGCAGCTTCGCCAGAGGCATTGGTTGTTTTGGCCCAAAGACGAATGACATAGTTATTGCCTTCCATAATATTGGCTAATTCCAATGAGCGGAGTTTAACTGTAGGTAAATCGCCCTCAGTGGAGGGAATAAAGGCTTCGTTATTTAATTCAAATTTCATGCATTGAACACCTGCACTGCCTGGGCGGAAATCCGATTCAATGCTTGAAGCGTATGCTTTATTCGCTGCCTCTGCGCTACTAAATACATCTTTCCAAATGGAAGATGGGTTAGCACTTGACCAGGCTAATTGTTTCTCTACTAAGAAATGTGAGGCATAACCGTTAGTGCTTTCAAAACCATAGGATATAGGAAGTGGAAGATTAGTATCAGGAGCTGGAGCCAGTTCAATTTTTATATCATCCACCCATACATTAAATGCACCACCCACTTCATCCACATTTCGAAGATAGATGAAGAAGCGATTGGTTCCCGGAAGAGGCATGAATTCAGTGAATTGTTGGTATTCGGTGGTGAGTTTATTCCAATTGCCATCAATACCGCTGATGAATTCTCCGCCTAGTGCCACGCCAGCTGCATCCGTTTTAGCCCAATAGGATACTTTGAAAACATCACCAGCAGTCAAAGTGCTTTGTGCATTTGATCTTAATTTACAAGAGCCGGATGTTGTTGTGATCGCCATTTGTAAGGCTTGTGTTCCTGTTTTGGCATCTGCAACCACATTACAAGAGTAATCTTTGGTGCTTCCATTGGAGAAGAGTAAGTCCCAGAAAGTGTCAGTCGTTATTTTATCCAACCATTTGACTTGACCTGTAACAGAAGTGCCGGGAGCAGAATAACCTTCGGTTGATTCAAAACCACTCTCTTTTACTTGTGCCGAAAGAGACAGCGTGAGAAGTGAACATGCAATGAGGGTAAAGATCTTTTTCATAATTTGTGTTTTTAGATTTAATGGAAGCTAAAGTAGTTGGAGCCTTAAAGAGAGAGGTGTGTGTAATCGTTCCCTTAGGGTAGAGAAATGATTCAAAGGGTGTGAATGGACTGATTTATTGAAGATACAGCCATGTTTGATCATGCGTTGGAACGATACATGGTTAGCCTTTGAACGATTCCTATCCTATCTGCAAAAGACCGATGAAGTAGGTTTACTCCTGAATCAGTCAGGGAAATTTAATCGCTTGTACATGAAAAAAAATCTACTTTTATCAATGGTTCTGTTGGGGATGAGTCTGATGAGCATCACAGCTCAGACTGCTCCCGAACGACAATTCTATCTGGATGGCTGGGAGGCACGTCATTATCAGCAACCTGCGGCATCCATCTCCAAACAGTTGGAAACGTCGGCTTCAGCCGATGCCGTTATTCGGATTGATGCCAGTCACAAGATGGCTAAGGTATTGCCCACTCAGTTCGGCGTCAATACACCTTTTCGTAACGGCAATGATCAGCTGAACCGCACCTCACTGTATACCAAAGCGGGTATGGGATCATTGCGCTTTCCGGCAGGGAGCGGCTCCAATAAATATTTTTTTGACGGGCATATACCGTCCGCATTTCAAATTGACTTGACTGGAATCAATGGTCTCAATAATAGTTATATGACACCTGAGACCTTTGTTAACTTCATTCAATCAGCTGCTAGTGAAGCTACCGTTGTGGTCAATTACTTTTATGCCCGCTATGGGATGACTGCCGAAGGGACCCGTGAAGCCAGGGTTCAGCAGGCAGCCGATTATGCCGCTGACTTCGTCCGTAAGATGAATGTGGAGTTAGGTGCCAACATCAAAAACTGGGAGATTGGCAACGAGTGTTACGGCAAATGGGAAGAAGGTTGGGATGTGAATGGCAGCATTGTTACCGGAAAAGAGTATGGTGAGGATTTTTGTGTGTTTGCAGAAGCCATGAAAGCGGTTGATTCATCGATTAAAGTAGGTGTGGTTGTGATGCGTGATGATGATGAGTGGAACAGTTCGTTGCTGCCAGAAGTGAAAGATCATGCTGACTTTTTGGTGGTACACAATTATTTTACTTCAGTAAAAGATGCCACACCTGAGAATTTATTGGGTAGTATTGGTCAGGTAGAATCGGTGCACACCACTTTACTGGATTGTGTAGAGAAATATACCGACAAGCCCCGTGATCATTTCCCGGTGGCGATGACCGAGTTTAATACGCGTGGCCCCTACAATTGTACCATGGTGAATGGATTGTTTGTAGCCCAGGTGTTGGGTGAAGTCATTAAAACAGGCTATGGCATGGTGAACCTGTGGGTATCTGAATGGAACTGGAGTGAAGCTGATCAGGAAAGTAAAGGTTTCCTGGCACGTAATGATCCCGATCAGGATGATTATACGCCACGCCAGAGCTACATGGTATATCATTACTATGAAAAATGCTTTGGTGATCAGATGGTGGAAGCGGCTTCCAATCTTTCCGGTATTAAAGTGTATGCCTCTAGCTTTGAGAGTGGAGAAATCGGGTTGGTAGTGGTGAATACTTCAGAGACCGAAAAAAGTGTGCAGCTGGATTTATCCGCCATGGCAAATGGAGGTGATTTCAGTAAAGCCTACTGGTATGAGATGTATGCCAATTCCATTGCAGTGTCGCCTTCGGTCGATAAAAAGTTTTTTATCAATGGGCAAACCAGCACCACCACAGGAGGTGGTCCGGAAAATCTTGATGCAGTACAGCCCTACGAATCAGTGCTGGAGGAATCATCTGTTTTTAAGGTCAAAAAGTACAGTGTGAATTTCTTGGTGTTAAAACCCGAATTATCGGTTGCCGCCCCTGAGATTACCCGGAAGGGTGCACAGGTGAGCATTGTCACATCAACTTCGGATGCAACTATTTATTATACTACAGACGGTTCTGAACCATCTGCCACATCCAAATTGTATACCGCTCCCTTTACAGCACCCCCGGGAGCACTCATTCAGGCCATTGCTGTTAAAGATGAGGTGCAGAGTGAAAAGACTGCATTAAAACTCCAATACAATGTATTGTTCATTGCGGTGGATGATTTGAAACCGGTCTTAAACTGTTATGGGGAGTCGCAGATTGTATCGCCGGGCATTGATCGCTTAGCAGAAAAAGGAGTTGTGTTTACCAAAGCCTACTGTCAATGGTCGGTGTGCGGTCCCTCCCGTTCCAGTGTGATGACCGGTCAAACACCCGATGGGACTGGGATCCGTAATCTGAGCTCCTTATTGCGTGAAGAGAGTCCCCAGTTGGTGACGCTCCCCGAATATTTTAAAAACAATGGTTATACAACTGCTGCCTGTGGAAAAATTTTTGATCCGCGCAATGTGGATGCCGGACATGACAGTCACTCATGGAGCATCTCCTATACCGATCCCAATGACTATACTTATCCATCGGAATATGGCGATTTTGTGCAAGGCTCGGCGTATCGGGTGTTGCCAAATACAGCCACTGAATGTGGACCGGAAGGTGTAGGTGATGATGGGTACCAGGATGGACAAATTTGTGAAGATGCATTGGCAAAACTGGAGCTATTGGCCGGTCAAACCGACCAGCCTTTCTTTTTGGCCGTGGGATTCAAGAAACCGCACATCCCATTCATTGCACCCAAGGCATATTGGGATCTCTATGACCGCAATGCACTGGAGTTGGCAGCGTATCAGAAAATGGCAGTGGGCAGTCCGGACTATGCTTATCACACGCCTGAACCAATGGGATACACCGATATACCTGATCCCTGGACTTTTGATGATGTGGATAAAGGGGAAGATATTCTCGATTTGGAGGATCAACGCCGTTTGATTCATGGCTATTATGCCAGTGTCTCCTACATCGATGCACAGGTTGGTAAATTGTTGGATAAGTTGGAGGAACAAGGTCTGGCTGATAATACAGTAATCATGCTCTATGGTGATCATGGCTATCATCTGGGGGATCATAACCAGTGGGGAAAGCATACTAACTTTGAAAATGCAGTTCGGGCTCCATTGATTATATCGGCCCCAGGAGGTGTATCCGGCCAAAATGCAACGCCCGTGGATTTCCTTGATATTTATCCAACTCTCTGTGACGTAGCAGGATTAAATGTGCCCAGCGCAATGCTGCAGGGCAGCAGCCTCGTGCCTGCTTTACGAGGTGAAGCGCTGACCGGCAAAACCTGTGCCGTATCGGAATACCGGGCTGGTGGTGGTGCTGGTTATTCTTTTCGCACAGAGCGTTATCGGTTGAATTTATGGATGCAAGGTTCCAATGATCGACCCGATGTGATGGATTGGGACGCGAGTCGCATCAAAGACATGGAGTTATATGATTATGACACGGATCCATTGGAAACCACTAACTTGGCTTATCTGGCAGGACAAGCGCAGGTAGTCAGCGATTTGAAAGCCATTGCAGCAAAGTGGTGGAGTAACCAATATCAGTTTTTTGCCAATCCAGCCGTGCAAACCTTGACATTACCCTACATCGAACATTTCGAAGATTATCCATTGGCGACGGCTTTTAATGGTGATTTTTGGCTGAGAGAGCAGTCCCTGTGGGACCGTGTATGGAAAGGGGATTATTTGACCAGTTTTTCCGGTGTCGTAGTGGATCAATCGGCTTCAGATGGATCACAAGCGCTGGAGCTGAGCATTACCAGTAAAAGTACAGCCAATGGTGGTGACGTGTTTAAGTTAAGAACCGTTGATCTGACCCATTTTGAAAAAACAAATTATTTGGTGTCCTATCGGGCACGAACCGATGCTGCCGGAGTAGCACATGCCAAAGTGGGAGCTTCGGGGCAGAATGAGGATTGGCATGCATTGACCGAAAGTTACCAAGAGTATTTTGATACGGTCACCCTATCCAGTGGTAAGTTGTTTCTGTATTTTAATAATACCGATTTGCCGGATGGTACCAATTATAAAGTGTGGATCGATAACCTGAAAATTTCTGTCGCTACACCAACCACTTCGGAGACAGGGATCACCGAGACAGAGAAGAATACTATTAACGTATATCCCAATCCGGTAAGCAATCGACTTTATTTGAAGTCTTCCACGCCAATCCATTCAGTAGCTCTTTATGACATGAGCGGTAGATGCGTGTTGCATCAACAAGTCAGCGATTATCTTGATGTGACAGGCGTTTCAGAGGGGATGTATCTGCTGGTTATTGACACTTCCGGACAACGTGTTGTGACGCGCGTGGTGAAAAAGTGATTCATTTGAAACCGGTCTTGCTCTCGCTGAGGCGCAATGGTGCCGTGAATATTGCAAGTGCATAATGTTGAGGTGTTCAGCCCTTTTATCGTTGCGCCTTTGCGAGACGTTTTTTTATACGCAATAAAAAGAAAGAAGATGAAACAAACCATCACCAACCTGCTCACCGCAACCCTGTTCCTGGCCGGGCCTATGGTGGTTGGCCAAATCAAAACTCCAGCGGAACCTTATAATGTTTTGTGGTTGAGCTGTGAAGACATTGGTCCCATTATGGCGACCTATGGAGCCCCTGGCATTAAAACCCCTAACATTGACCGTCTGGCCCGGGAAGGGATTCAATACAACCATGCCTATGCCACAGTCGGCGTATGTGCGCCCAGTCGTTCGTCGATCATCACCGGCATGTATCCTGTGAGTATTGGCAGTCAGCACATGCGGACCGGAAATCATTGGGGTTATCGATCGCCGGAAGAAGAGACATATTTGACTTATAAAAAAGTGAGCGATAAAACAGGCCGTAACGTACCGGATTATTCGGTAGTACCTCCTTCCTATGTGAAGTGTTTTACTGAGTATCTGCGAGCTGCCGGGTATTATTGCACCAATAATCCAAAATGTGATTACCAGTTTAGTTGCCCCATCACTGCCTGGGATGAGGTGGGGACTACTGCACATTATAATCACAGGGAAGCGGGGCAACCTTTCTTTGCCGTTTTCAATAATGGGGTTACTCATGAATCGCAAATCTGGAAAAAGGCGAAAGATCCCTTATTGGTAGATACCGCTCAAGTGATGATCCCTGCCTATTTCGCAGATCTGCCTGTGGTACGTCAGGATGTGGGTCGAAAGTATAGTAATATTCAGGAATTGGATCAGGACATAGGTAAATGGTTGGATCAACTGGAGGCAGAGGAGTTACTGGATAAAACCATTATCTTTTTTTGGAGTGATCATGGTGGCCCTTTGCTGCGTCAGAAGAGGGCTGTGGGTAACTCGGGATTACATGTGCCGCTCATAGTGCGTTTTCCCGATCAACGGATGGCCGGAACGGTAGTGAATGATATTGTATCACTTATGGATCTGGGTCCTACGGTTTTATCACTGGCCGGGATTGAGCCTCCCCAACACTTGCAGGGCAAAGCCTTTTTGGGCCCATACAAGGCCGACGAAGGACATGATTATGCCTTTGGTAGTGCCGACCGCTTTGATGAGCACACAGACATGAGCCGGTCGGTGATGGATGGCCGATACGTCTACATCCGTAATTTCATGCCACAACTCCCGCTTACATACCGTCTTTTTTACAGGGAGCAGATCGCTATGACAAAGGCGTTATTGGAAATGAATCAATATGGTGAGTTAAGTGGGGACGCTGCTTATATCTTTAGGGCGACAAAACAGGCGGAGGAGTTGTACGATCTGAAAACCGATGCCGATGAAGTGCATAGCCTGGCCAATAATCCCGAGTATCAGGATAAGCTCGTTGAATTGAGAAAAGCTCTGGCCGATTGGCAATTGGAGGTCGGTGATAAGGGGTTTATCCCGGAGCATGACATGGTGAATATGATGTGGCCGGGGATGATTCAGCCCACTACTGCTCATGTTTCTTTTCAGGAAACGGCTGGGAGTAGTGTTTTTTTGGAATGTCAAACAGAAGGAGCTTCCATTGCGTATCAACTAGGGGACCAGGTTGGGAGTGATCATTGGCGCCTATACAGCCAGCCTATTTCAGTAAAGCGAGGGGAGAAGGTCGTGGCTTGTGCTGTGCGGCTGGGATATCGAACTTCAGAAATAAAGGAATTTGAAAGGTGAGTACAGTATCTTCGCTGAGTTGATGGCTTGGCGGAGTTCCCTTTTTTTGCGGTTCAATACAGATAGTACGAGCCGTGTTTTATTAGTGATATTCACCCGATCATGATTCTCTCAGGAAGAGCCATCTAGAATCAGTTATTTAAGATATTTTGAGATCAAGTGATTTAAGCGAATTTTAGTGATGGGTTTAGTGATGACATCATCGAAACCGGCCTGTATTATTTTTGATTTATCATCCGTTGACGCAAAGGCTGTTTGAGCGATGACCGGCAGTTCTGGTTTCAGGTTTTTAATTAAATTTATGGCTTCATACCCATCCATCACCGGCATTTTAATATCCATTAATACAACATCAATTTCCGAGTCAGCTTTGCAAAGCTCTACAGCTTCCTTACCATTATTTGCATGAAGAACGGTGATGTTATCATTTATAGCAGTGATTAAGATTTTCAGAAAGAACGCATTTGTATCTTCGTCTTCTACTACTAATACCTTATATTTTATTTTATTTTCAATTTTTTCTTTCTTCAAAGTGCTATTATCTTGTTCAATGAGAAATGGTAATGAAATAATAAATGTAGACCCCTCGTTGCGTTCCGAAATCAGTTTAATGGAACCCCCAATTAATTCGGCATTTTCTCTTGCAATGGAAAGTCCCAATCCAAGTCCCCCTGCTAACGATTGGCTTTCAGAGTGTGTTTTTTCGCCACGCGAAAAACGGTAAAAGATTAGCTCCTGATATTCTTTCTGAATGCCAAATCCGGTGTCCTTAACGTAAATATCAATGCGTTTCCCTTTGATAACATAACCTAGCTCAACATGGCCGGATTGTATGAAGTTAAAAGCGTTATCAAGTAAATTATTGAGGATTTTCAATAACTTATATTCATCTGTGAAGATATAACTCTCTGAATCTGAAAGCTCCTTGGTTATTTGTAAGGGAATTCGTTGTTTTTTTGATCGTTCTTCGAATTGAAAATACAGCTCATCAAATAGAGCGTTTAAACAGACTTGTGATTTGATGGCCTTAATCTGATTGGTTTCAAGTCTGGATATTTCCAGGATATCATCTAAAATTCTTAACAATTGGGTGGCATTGTCTTTCACAATCTGAACAAATGTTTTTCTTTCCGCCTCAGTTATATCTTCTGATAATTGCAATTGTGAGAATCCCATAATGGCATTCATTGGGGTTCTTATTTCGTGTGACATATTATGCAGAAATCCTGTAATCAATTGATTGCTTTCTTCTGCTTTTTGCCTGGCGAGCATCAGCTCTTGTTTCTGTTCTTTATTTTCCTGCTCCAGACAATATATCCGTAAGGCATTTTCCATGATCGATAAAAGCTGCCCTTCCTCCCATGGTTTTTGCACATATTGTAACACCCGCGCTTGATTGATCGCATCTTCAATGGCTTGTATATCGGAGTAGGCAGTTATCAATATCCGGTTGGGTTCCGGATAATTTTCTAAGGCATATCTCAGGAACTCAACACCGGACATGCCAGGCATGCGTTGGTCACTAAGGATTAAGTCTATTTTATGATTTTCAAGAATATCCTGTCCTGCTTTGGCCGAGGAAGCCGTGAAGATATTATAGCTCCGGCGATAAGTATCCTTAAATATGCGAAGGTTACTTTCTTCATCATCGACGTATAATATGGAAAATTCTTTGTTCCTCATACGATTCAATAATCACCGGTCATTATTAGTATATTCTCCTTTCAACAGCATCTAAAATGGTTTTCTTAAGTTCAGCATACTGCCAAGGTTTGGAAATAAATTTAAACAGTTTATACGATTCAAATGCTCTTTCAATATCACTATTTTTGCTGTAACCTGAAACGATGAGTCTGTGTGGAGGAATGTCAGGATATTTTTTGTGAATCTCTTGAAGGAGTTCAACCCCTGTCATGTGAGGCATTCGCTGATCTGTGATGACAATATCTACTGTATTTTCTTCCATCAGTTTCAAAGCATCCTTTCCTGATTCTGCAAGTAGAATATCGAAATCTCTACGGAAGGAATCTTTAAATATACGAAGATTACTTACTTCATCATCCACATATAAAATTTTGAATTTGTCTTTCATTTAATCTCCTTCAATTAAGCGTTAGACTATTTTATGCCCTTATCTGTTACTATTCTTTATCAAAGGTCTGACAGAACAAGTAAAACGAACTATTTTGCTGCAAACACCTAACTCATGGGATGTTTTGTATTATGTGGTAATTTAATAATAAATTCGGTTCCTTCCTCTTTTTTCGAACGAACTTCAATTGTTCCACCGTGTTCCTGAATGATTCCATAACTAATAGATAGGCCTAGACCGGTACCTTGTCCTACTGGTTTAGTTGTGAAAAAAGGATCAAAAATTTTATCGATCACAGCTTGACTCATGCCGCATCCGTCATCTTTTACTGATATGGTTACCATATTTGGATCCGCTTTGGTTGTTATCCTAATGGTTCCCTTTGTTTCGATGGCGTCAATGGCGTTGGAGAGGATATTGGTAAAAACCTGATTCAGCTTTCCTTCAAAACCATCAATCACGGGGATGTCTTTACCATATTTCTTTTCAATAGTAATGTGGTTTTTATATTTGCTTTTTAATAATAGCAAAGCAGTATCCAAACCCTCATGAATTATTACAGGCATTCTTGTTTTTTGATCGGTCTGTGAAAAATTTCTTAGCCCCTTTACTATTTCTGCCGTTCGATCAGCACCCAATTGAATATCATTAATGATGTGAGGGATTGCATCAAAGGCCTCATCGAATTCTAACTCTTTTTTTAATGCTTCTACCTGTCTCAGTTTTTCTTCCAAATTGTCGTCATCGATTTTAATATCACTGACTTTCTTTATGATGGGCTCAATATCCTTAAAATCCCTTAACAAACTATTAATGCCGGCATATACAAAATTGATTGGATTATTGATTTCGTGGGCTATACCTGCTGTTAATAAACCCAGTGAGGCCATTTTTTCATTGTGAATCATCTCCTGCTGCATGCGTTTAATTTCTTCCAATGAGGCATTTAATTCTTCATTTTTGTCCGTTAATTGCTTGTTAATTGTATCTACTTTTGACTTTTGACTATTCAGTTCCTGATGTTGTTTTCTTTTTTGTCGATAGGCAAGTAATGTTATGAAAATCAACAAAATTATTAATGCGATGATGACATAGAACAGTTGCATTCTTTTCTCCTGTTCGCCAATAATTGTACCCTGATCTTTCAGTTCTTTGTTTTTCAGCAGAATTTGCTTGTTTATCTCGTCAATATTCGTCAATTGTTGTTCCAGTATTTGCCTGCTTGCAAGTATTTCGCTTTGTTGATTTTTTAATTCCTGGTCACTTGCCTTTAAGCTATCCCTCATTATGGCGATTCGTTGCAGTTGTTGCTCAGCAAGCTGCCGATCCGCCAATATCTTCAATGCTTGCCTGGCTTGAATCACTTTTTGACTATCGATTACGGCTTTTTGTTTTTCAACCTTTAAGTTACTTTGGGCAATTTCCATGGAGAGACTTTTAAGCTCTTGGTTGAAACGGTTAATCTCTTTCTCCATGTTTCTTAAACTTTGTTGTGATTTATAGTATATCTTTGCTGCATCGATCTCTGAACCACCCATTAATAAGAGTTCATCACTTAGTTTTAAGTTTTGATTTAAGATATTGTTTTTGTTAATTTCAAATTTTAGCGTTTCGTTCTCCGTATCAAACAGATTTAACATTACATAGTTTTTGTTTTTATAACTGTCACTTACCAGTAGGACCGGTTTTCCTTCTATTAAATCAAAAACTTCCAGGTAATAAGCCACCTTGTCTTTGGCAATAAATATCAAATGTGCATCGGTAATGGTTTTCTCTGGTTTTTGCATAACGATTAAGTCAATCGTTTTGCCTTTTATTTTCTGATTCTTAAGCACACTTTTTATTTCCTTGATTACTTCCGGCTCTGAACTTAGCAGGATGAGGTTGATGGCGCTGGAGTTATCCTTAGGCCAGGAGATGTTATTAGCAAAATTATAGATGTATTGCCCGATGATTTTATCCCTTTTTACCTGTCCATTTGCAGACAAAGACAAAATCATGAGTGCAGTTATAGATAAAAGTTTTCTGATAATTGCATCCATAATCATACACCATTCTAAGATTTAGTTTCTTGAAGAAGCACGCTTCTTCAAATTACATTTTTTTTTTGAAGAAATGCTATTTCCAGGATATAAAATGTATCTTTTTCTTTTGATTGTAAGCTTTATAACTTATGCATACGTGCTATTCAACCAGCCAATAAAGCCATTTGACTTACTCATCATCTAAGCTTCCAACTTCAATCAATTCGTTTTGGATGATTTGGAGTGTCAGGTAAGTGCCTTTTTTCAAATCGCCATTGTCGTCAAAATCGAATTGACCGCTGGCAACGAGGTCATTCATCGTGCCATTTGATTCGATACTATTTTTGGTTTCAGCCTATTCTGTTTACATATTATTTTTTTCTAAGAAAGATTTCCCTAAAAATCGATGGTGCCGATCTCTACATATTTATTGTCCTTTATTTCTAATATTAAATAGGTTGCTTTACTTAAATCGCCATTTGCGTCCATATCCAAACGACCGGTCACACCGTTGTAGTCAATATCAGTTCCTGCTTCAATTAATTCTTTTGCTTTGTCGAATTCATTAATCCCTATGGGCTCTCCTTCATTGGTTATTTTGAGAATGTGGTCTTTAAAAATCGTTGGGTTAGTTGATTGTGCATTAAGAATGGCATATGCGAGGAGATACAGTGCATCGTAACAATTAGCCGATGTGGGATCGTTGATTTCTTCCTTAAACAAGGCCTGGTAATTAGCCTGAAATTCATTGAGAAGAGGGTTGTTTTTGTTGGAGCCTGGATTTAATATGACCATGCCATTTACAAAGTCAGCAGGTGAATTAGGGGGCAAAAAGTCGCCGGTTGATAGGGTTTCGCATCCCATCACTTTAGGGGTGTAGCCGGAGTGTAGGCGACTGCTTAATGTGGTGGCAATTTTAGCGCCCTCTTGCACATAGCTCACAATATAGATCATATCAGGTTCATTTTGCAGAACTGTTTCAGCAGCATCCGTAAAATCATATAAATCATAATTATCGAGTTCTTCGTAAGATTTAAAACTCTCAATGGTGCCTCCCATGGTAGAATATTCATTCTTAAATGCATGTGCCAAACCACTCCCGTAAGCGTTATCAATATAAATGACAGAGGCTGTTTGAGTATTCAGATTTGTGTATGCATAATTTCCAGCTGCTTTTCCCTGGAATACATCCGAAGGAATGGTTCGGAATACCAGATTGTTATCGTCTAAATCAGTGATCAGTGGTGAGGTAGATGCCGGAGAGATTAAAACGATATGATTAGGGATGGTAACTTTTTGGGCTACATCTATTGTCCGGCTTGACCAGATGGCGCCAATAATTGCCACACAGCCGTTTTCAATGAGCTCTTCAGCTTTTAAAAGATTCTCATCATACTTCCCCTGGTTATCGGCTATAATAAGTTCAATTTTTTTATCCAAAATAAGGCCTTTGCTATTTATTTCTTCTTTGGCCAGTATTATTCCTTTTAATCTTTTATTCATCACCGACTGAACCCCTTCCAGTGTTAGCGGCAACAAAACACCTATTTTAATGGTTTCTGTCTGTGTTTCGGTTACTTCATGCTTGTCACAGCTATTTATAAGCAGCATGCATACGGCAATGATCAATCCTACAAATCGTTTCATACGGCTATGTTTATCATTGTTAGTTAATTTCTGTCTGCTCAGGGGGTTGGTCCCTTTGATCAGTTCATCAGTGTAGAAGGTCCATTTTTCGATTCGCTTGTATTTACATTCATTTATCCTGGTTGCTTGGTCATTTTATTCAACTTTTTCTTTCCGGTTTCTTATTTATTAATGAGTGTTTTTCTAATAATCTATCGTTCCGATTTCTTCAAAGTTATTGTTCACTATTTTCAATATTAGATAGGTGGCTTTACTCAAATCGCCGTTTTCATCCATATCCAAACGGCCGGTCACGCCATTGTAATCAATATCAACATCTGCTTCAATCAATGCTTTTGCTTTTGCATATTCGTTAACACCAATACTAACACCTACATTAGCAATTGAAATGATGTGGTTTTTAAATATTGAAGGGTCACTCGATTGGGCATTAAGGATGGCATAAGCAATCAGGTAAAGCGCATCGTAGGCATTGGCTGCAGTTGGATCATTGATTTCTTGATTAAACAAAGCCATATAGTTGGCTTGAAATTCCTTGAGAAGGGGATTGGTTTTATCGGATCCCGGCTTCAAAATAATCATGCCATTTACCAAATCGACAGGCGTATTAGGAGGCAGAAAATCACCTGCTGATAAGGTTTCAGATCCCAACAATTGCGGGGTGTATCCGGGTTTTAATAAAATACGCATTTGAGTCGCAATTTTTGCAGCTTCCTGAATATAACTAACAATATATATCAATTCCGGATCGTTTTGTAGCACTGATTTTACCGGTTCGGTAAAGTCGAATAAATCGTAGTTATCCCGCTCTTCGTATCCAATAAAACTATTGATGATCCCGCCCATGGCTGTATAATCATTCCTAAATGTATGTGCTAATTCACTTCCATAGGCATTATCGATAAAAATTACGGAAGCCGATTGAGAGTTTAAATCATTAATGGCATAATTTGCCGCTGCTTTTCCCTGAAACACATCTGAAGGAATGGTTCGAAATACCAGGTTATTATCTTCTAATTTCGTGATCAGGGGCGAGGAGGAGGAAGGGGAGATCAAAACGATATTGTTTGGTATCGTTACTAATTGAGCTAAATCGATGGTTCGGCTTGACCAGGCTGCTCCGATGATGGCAACACAGCCCTTCTGAACCAGTTCTTCAGCTTTTAGTATGTTCTCTTCATAACTGCCTTGATTATCGGCAATCACAAGTTCAATTTTTTGATTAAGCAGATAACCGTTATTATTAATTTCTTCTTTTGCCAGGATGATTCCCTTTAATCGTTTATCCATCACTGATTGCCCGCCATCTAAGGTGAAAGGCAGCAGTACTCCTATTTTGATCGTTTCTACTAGATCTGTGGAGCTTTCTTTGTCTTGGCAGCTATTAGACAACAAGATAATTGTAACCAAGAACACACTTATTAACCTACATCGTATCATTTGGCTGTATTTTTTTATTTTCAACTTTCCCATCTCTTCGTTATGTTTATGTAGTTATTTCCTAAAAGTCGATCGTTCCAATTTCCTCAAAGTCATTGTTCACTATTTTTAATATTAGATACGTTCCATTACTTAAATCACCATTTTTATCAAGGTCCAAACGACCGGTCACGCCATTGTAGTCAATATCAGTTCCTGCTTCAATCAATGCTTTCGCTTTATCGAATTCATTAACTCCAATTATTTCACCTCCATTGACAATTTTAAGGATATGGTCTTTAAATACCATTGGATTAGTTGATTGGGCACTAAGGATGGCATATGCTATGAGATAAAGTGTATCGTAACAATTGGCTGATGTGGGATCGTTGATTTCTTCATTAAACAATGCCCAATAATTGGCCTGGAACTCTTTGAGGTGGGGGTTATTTTTGTTAGAGCCCGGGTTTAAAATGATCATACCGTTTACAAAATCGGAAGGCGAATTGGGGGGCAGGAAATCACTGGTTGATAAGGATTCGCTTCCCATCAGCATAGGGGTGTAACCGGGAGTTATCAAGTTATTCATTGTGGTGGCAATTTTAGCTCCCTCTTGCACATAACTGACCTGGTAAATTAAGTCCGGTTCATTTTGTAAGACTGATTTAGCGACGCTTGTAAAGTCATATAAATCGTAGCTTTCAAGTTCTTCATATGACTTAAAACTTTCAATTTTACCTCCCAATAATGTATATTCATTTCTAAAGGCATGCGCCAATCCATTACCATAGGCATTATCAACATAGATAATAGAGGCTGAATGGGTTATTAAATTAGAATAGGCATAGTTGGCTGCTGCTTTTCCCTGGAATACATCGGAGGGAATGGTTCTAAATACCAAGTTTTTAGTTTCCAATTCAGATATAAGTGGAGACGTTGCAGTAGGAGATATTAAAACAATGTTGTGAGGTATTGTTACTTTTTGTGCTACCTCAATGGTGCGGCTCGACCAGGCTGGTCCAATAATGGCGACACAGCCTTTTTCGACAAGTTCTTCAGCTTCTAGAATATTCTCTTCATACTTTCCCTGGTTATCGGCAATGATAAGCTCAATTTTCCGATCAAGCAGATAGCTGTTATTATTAATTTCTTCTTTCGCCAGGATAACGCCCTTGAGTCTTTTATCCATTACTGCCTGTTCCCCTTCCCGGCTAAATGGTAACAGTACACCTATTTTTATTGTTTCTGTCTGGCTATCTAGTGTATCATTATTATTACAGCCATTTATAAGCAGCATAAATACGACAGTGATCCATCCTAATATTATGAGTCGTTTCATGAGATATAATTATTACGGATATTCGATGATGGATATTTCTACAAATTTATTCCCGGTAATCTGCCAGACAGAGTATGTGCCGGTCGTCACATCACCATTCTCATCAAAATCAATCGAACCGGCTACACCATTATAATTAATATCGATTCCAGCTTCGATTTTACTTTTACCTACTTTAAAATCATTGGGATTGACAACTTCTCCTCCTGAAGAAACCGCCAATAGATTATCGGCAATATCTCTTGAATGATAGCTTTTTCCTTGCAAAATAGAATAGGCTATCAAGTATAAGGCATCATAGCTTGAACTCGCATAGGGCGAACTGGGTGCTTTTCCAAATCTTTCGGTGTAATTATTGGAAAAGCGAAGTACATTGGGATCAGCTTCGGAAGACGAGTAGGCCAGACCTAACATGCCATCGACTACCTCCTTTGGAGAATTAGGAGGTAAAAAGTAATTGACGTGATTCGCATCACAACCAAAAAATACCGGGCCATATGATAAATCACTCGTATTATTAATGGAAACTGTTAGTCCAACCCCATCCTGTCCATATGAAATCAAGTAGATTAACTCCGGTTGGCCATTAAACAGTTCGGCAACTTTTTCATCGAAATTAAAATTATTATAGTTTTCCTTGAACTCATACTTGACCTTTGTGATGACTCTGCCCCCTTTTTCTTTAAATTGGTCGGAAAAGATGTCTGCCAGACTTTTTCCATATGAATTGTCAACATAGATTATTCCTGCCGTTTCCAAATCTAAGTTTGCTTTCACATACTGAGCAGCTAATTTTCCCTGAAAGGCATCTGATGGAACTGTTCGCCATACTAATCCATTATCATCGAGATGGGTAATTTCAGGCGAAGTGGCCGAAGGTGTGATCAGTAAAATTCCTCGTGGTATCGTTACTTCAATAGCTGTTGAGATGGTTCGGCTTGACCAGGATGGCCCAATGATTGCCACACATCCTTGGTCGATCAGCTCTCCGGCTCGTTGTTTGCATAATTCTTCATCGCCTTCGTTATCAGCTGTGATAATCTCCAGTTTTTTGCCCAAAACACCTTCTTCCTGATTAATTTCTTCAACCGCCATGATAACCGCATTCAGTCTGGACTCGGAAGGTAAAATGGATCCTTCCAGTGAAAACGGCATTAATACTCCTATCTTAATGGTCTCATTTGTTGTATCTTCACGATCATCCTTTGAGCAGGAAAAACAGATCAAAACCACCATTATTGAACTCACCACTAGCTTTTTCATCCCTCTTAGTATTAATAATAAACAATCAGTTTTATCCCTCGCATAGCGTGCTGCCTTACAACCGGTATTTTAATTTTAATAATACACTTCTTTGACTACCCTGAATATCATAGTCGTTATAGCCGGGGAAGTAGTAATCAGTATTTAGTATATTTTTTATTTTAAACTGTATGTCGATGTTGTTTTCCTCAAAAAGTTTTAGCTTGTAGGCTGAAAATGTTACATCCATTAGTATGTATGCATCAAGCTTATAGGGGTTTTTATAGACCGGATCATATTTAAAAATATTCTGGTCACTGGCATAACGGTAGCTAACCCACTGTCCTTCGGTGCTTATTTTCAGGAAATATTGAGGCAGTTTATAAATAACTCCCCATTTGGTCATATAACTCGGATACAATCTGGTATCTAGTGTCTCCTCTTTATTTGTTAGAATATTTTCGCGTTTAAATGTGCTTTTTTGATACGAAAAATTCAAGTAAGAGCTGTATTGATTGGTGTTCAGAGTAAGGTGAATCTCAGTGCCATAGGAATGAATTTTAGAAATGTTATCTGCGAATACATTGGAGGCTGCGCTTACACTTTTTACTAGTTCAACTTTATCATTAATAATGTCATAGTACGCATTAAATGTATAATTTAGTTGATCGCTGATGCGTCCGCCTACCTCTAATTCATAAGATACAGCTCTTTCTGGCTTTAAATCAGGATTTCCAATCACTCCCCCCGGTTTAAGAATGGTCGTATAGAGTTGAGTGGGCGCCGGAGCTTTAAAGGCCGTTCCATACAGCACTTTAGCATAGGTGCTTTCAGAAAGGTTCTGAACAATGGCCACTTTATAGTTTGTTGTATTTCCGTAAATGTTATTAATATCATAGCGCACACCTCCTATAATCCCAAATCCGTTTAAATAATTTGTTTTTAAGAGCTGAAAGGGATTAATGATGGTCTGAGCGTAAAATCCAAGATTATTAAAGGTTGTATCGCCCAGCTCCTTTTCAGTGGCTTGTTTTTCGCCAGTACGATAGTTTCTGTAGTAGGTTTGCAGATCCTCCCGATCCGTATCATAATCCACTCCCAGGGCCACATTATTATCGTCTTTAAAATTATACTGGAGATTGTATTCGAGATTGATGGCCTTAAAGCCAACTTCGCGAGTCATCCAATCCGCTAAGCCTACTTGGTCGGTGGCTAATTTTTCGTTTTTCGTGGGCTGCCCTTGTGAATAAGCAACGATTAAATTATTGTCCAACTTGCCGGCCAATGTTTTCGAATAGCCGGTCCTGATAAATAAGTTGCCGGCATTTATGAAATTATTATGCGAAAGTACCGCCCAATCCTGAAACTCGCCATATTTCTTTAAAAACTGGCCGCTCAAATCAAGTTTAAAAGTTCCGAACCGTTTTTCTGAGTAGCTAATTTTTGCATATAGTGACATGGGAGAAGAAATATCATTTTGACTAAAATTATTCTCTCCATAATTTGATTTGCCCGGAATGTCTTTGACTTGCAATTCGGATTGATCGATGTAATTTACCGTACCGCCAAAAGACAAATCCCAGTTTTGGGATTTCTTACCGAGTAGTATGCCCAGTCCATACCTGATATTTTTCATGGCTCCCAGGTAGTTATCAATTTCCCCTCCATTGATTTGCTTTCCATCTTTAGTAATGATGTTCACAATTCCTAAAAAAGCATTGGCCCCGTATAAAGCAGAACTCGGCCCTTTCACTATTTCAATCCGATCAATAATAGCAATGGGAATTAATTCTAAGCCCAACCAATTTTCAGCGCTTGACCGAAATGCCACCGACTGGTTGTTGATCATTACCTTCACCACTCTTGACCACGCCCTCATCCCCCCATTTATACCTCGGACACCTAAATTGTATTGATAATGATCCGTCAGTAAATAAAATCCGGGAACGGATTGAAGGGCCTCACCAACAGAGGTATATCCATACTCCTCAATTTGCTGTGATGTGATCACTGAAATGGCAGCACCAGCTTTACTGATTTCCTGATCTGTTTTCCCTGCAGAGACAACCTTAACATTCATCAAATCATAAAGGTTCATCTGCTCTACCGTGAGTATGGTATCTCCCGTTTCCTGCGCCACAGTCACCAATGTAAGTGATAGAAGAAACGTTAATACGGGTAATATCTGTTTTAGATTAGTCAATTTTTCCCATTTAGGTCTGCACCCTCAATTTATTACATTATTTGCCGTAAGTAAAGGTATATGCCCGATAAGAACGACAGTTTATTCTACGTTTAGTATTTAATTGTGCTGAGAAAGTACCTATCCTGACGGTAACTGTCAAAGGTTTAATCACTGTCAAAAAACTGGTTGGATAAGGATGGATTTTAATGGCGAATCATGATCAGGTAGCTAACATATATCTGCCAATGACCTGATCAAAATATATCCTTTTTTTAAATATACAGAATGCCCAACGTTCCATTCTTCCTGAGCCAGGCATTTGTTTGGGAGGCTCGTAAGCTGGTATAATTGACCGTCCAGGTATCGCTTTCAATATTGAAATTTGTCGCTCGTCCTTTCTGCATCTTAGCCATTAAATGGTTGTGCAAGTGTTTTGTAATGCGATCACAGTTGGGCGTGAATTGATAGGTTGAACGCACCTGAATGGTAATTAATTCTTTTTCGAAAGCGTACGAAATCAGAAACGAACCCACCGAATATTTGTAGTTGGGATGATTCACGAGCATTTGGCTGATATGGACGTGATCGTGCAGTAATTGTTTCCGTTTTGACTCTTCTATCGCAGCAATAAGGTGATCATATACCAAAGGATTTTCTAAGATAATGTGTTGAGCGTCTATTTTCAGACTTCGCCCAGTTCCTTTAAAGTAATGGCGGATAAATAAGCGGGGGAGATTAAAGAAAGAGATGTAAGAGATGGCCAGGGCGGCGAAAAGTTTTAGCTTGAAAAGCGAGGGATTGATTTTGGGAATGAAATATTTCCATACATACAGGTCTAAAGTTAAAAGTGCTTTCATGGGTTTTTCTTCTAGGATTAGTTTTTGTCCAGATTTAAAGTGAAACATGTCAGTGTATTCAGGCTATTTAAAGCCATCTAAATAAGCAACAATACTGGTTGCATTTATGTTGTCTCATCTTGAGCGAAAATTAAGTTTTATCTTGTGTTCATAAGGTGTATTTCACAATACAACCACTGCTCATATCATTGTTATTTCGCTGGCGGATTGAAAGGGTGGAACCCACCAATTATTACCATTTTTCAAACAGATATTTTCCAAATTTCAGTTCGGTACCTAATGCCACTAAGTCCTCTGGTATTGATTAAATTTAAAACATATTGGCTAAAAACAAATGAAATGTCATTGTCTGTTCGGTTGTTTTTGCTTTCCTTTACAACTAAAAAGAAAGAATATGAAAGGTTATGCGTCTCGCATTGCTTATGAAACATTTTATAATATGTAGATTTCAAAGACAGAGGCCATACCGTGATGTTCATTGGCGCCCCTGTTTTGGCAGACGGATAAAAATTGACAGATATATATAACTTATCCATTAACAATGAATAAATTAGTATTAAAAGTTAGCGCATTCTTAGCGCTCATGTTTTTTGTTTTGACATCAACGTTTGTTGTGGCTCAAAACGACGTAACAATGGAAGCAGGTAACCAGCAGGAACATATCAAGCTGCTTGCTGCCCGAAAAACAAATCCTACAACCATCGAAATGGAGTTTTCCAATCACCAGAAAATGTTGATTGATTTCTATGGTAACACTATTTTCAGAATGTTTCAGGATAACAGTGGTACTGGATTGAGACCTCCGCTGGCAGAACCTCCTGCAGAAATTCTGGTAAAGAACCCCCGGCAACCGGTTTCGGAATTGAATGTGGAAGATACGGGAAACCAGATTATCATCAAAACACTTGCTGTTCAGTTAACATTCAGTAAAAACGAAACGACTTTCGAGCTTAATAATCTGAAAACAGGTAAAACAGTTGTCAAATCAATTGCTCCAATTGCTTTGGAAAAAGACAAGGTGAATATTGAGTTAAGTGAAAATCCCAATGAATATTTCTATGGTGGTGGTGTCCAAAACGGCCGTTTTTCACATAAAGGAAAAGTGATTGCCATCGAAAATCAAAACAGCTGGACGGACGGAGGCGTGGCTTCCCCAACACCATTTTATTGGTCAACCAACGGCTATGGTTTTATGTGGTACACCTTCAAAAAAGGAACGTATAACTTCGGCTCTAAAAATGAAAATAAAGTAAGTCTGTCGCACAATACGGATTATCTGGATGTCTTTTTCATGGTCGGTGAGGGACCCGTGGCGTTGCTGAACGATTTCTATCAATTGACCGGACACCCGGTGTTGATTCCTAAGTTTGGTTTCTACGAAGGTCACCTGAACGCCTATAACCGCGATTACTGGAAAGAGGATCCCAAAGGCATTCTTTTCGAAGACGGAAAACGTTACAAAGAATCGCAAAAAGACAATGGCGGTACCAAAGAATCATTAAACGGCGAGCAGAACAACTATCAGTTCTCCGCCAGAGCAGTGATTGATCGTTACAAGGACCATGACATGCCATTTGGTTGGATCTTACCAAACGATGGCTATGGTGCCGGATACGGACAGACTTCAACCTTGGATGAAAACATCGCCAACCTGAAGGAATTTGGTGATTATGCCCGTGAGCAGGGTGTTGAAATTGGTTTATGGACGCAGTCGGATCTGCACCCCATTGATACCATTGAAGCCCTTTTGCAACGTGATATTGTGAAAGAAGTGGATGTAGCAGGTGTGCGTGTATTGAAGACCGATGTGGCCTGGGTAGGCGCCGGGTATTCTTTTGGATTGAACGGCGTACAGGATGCGGCTGAAATCATGCCGGCGCATGGTAATAACGCCCGCCCCTTCATTATTTCACTCGATGGCTGGGCCGGAACACAACGATATGCCACCATCTGGTCGGGGGATCAAACCGGTGGTAACTGGGAATACATTCGTTTCCACATCCCCACTTTTATTGGATCGGGGCTATCGGGTCAACCCAATATCACCAATGATATGGATGGTATCTTCGGAGGTAAAAATCCAATCGTCAATATTCGTGATTTCCAATGGAAAACATTTTCGTTGATGCAATTGAACATGGATGGCTGGGGGGCCAATGAGAAATACCCGCATGCTTTGGGTGAACCGGCCACATCAATCAATCGTAACTATTTGAAGTTGAAGTCAGAACTGTTGCCTTACGCCTACAGTGTTGCGTATCAAGCGGTTGATGGAATGCCTGCCATGAGAGCGATGTTCCTGGAAGAAGAAAATGCGTATACCTTAGGTAAAAATACCGAATATCAATTTATGTTCGGCCCTGATTTCCTGGTTGCGCCCATTTATCAGGATACAAAATCTGACACCTTGGGTAATGATATTCGAAATACTATCTATTTGCCCAAAGGTAGTTGGGTGGACTATTTCTCAGGTGAGGTATACGAGGGCGGACGAATCATCAATCATTTCAAGGCACCCATCTGGAAATTACCGGTATTTGTAAAAAGAGGGGCCATCATTCCAATGGTGAATCCCAACAACAATGTTAGTGAAATAAACCAACACCTTAGAATCTACGAGATCTATCCTTACGGAAGCTCGTCGTTTGTGGAGTACGATGATGATGGCGCAACGACTGATTACCTTGCTGAGCAATTTGTTAAAACGCGCATTGAGTCAGTGGTTGATGGGGATGAGGTGAATGTGGTGATAGCGCCGGCCAAAGGTCACTTCAAAGGTTTTGTAAAAGAAAAGGAAACGGAATTTAGGATCAATGTGACCAGTCAGCCTAAAAAAGTGACCGCTAAGGTGAATGGTAAAAAAGTGCGTTTGCAGAGCGTGAAATCAATGGCTGATTTCAATGCTGGTACCAATGTTTTCTATTACAATCCGGTGCCAGATATGAACCGCTTTGCCACCAAAGGAAGTGAATTTGAAATAGTCAGTATGACCAAAAATCCACAATTGCTGGTGAAGCTTGAAAAAACTGACATTAGTCAAAACAGCATCAGTCTTCAGCTCAATGGTTATGTCTATGCACCGGTCAATAATAGATTGAAAAATACGGGTGCGTTGACAGCTGTGACAAATACAGCGGTTCTGGACAGCAATACCACAGCTTATACATTGAAGCCAACCTGGGATGTAATGGCCAATGCTGATTGCTATGAACTTCAGTTTGACGGAATGTTGTATGCCGATATTAAAGATGGCGAATTACTGTTCGAGAATTTAACGCCGGAAACAGACTATGCATTCAAGGTCAGGGCCGTTAATAAAAGCGGAAATTCAGAATGGTGTAGCTTCACTGCAACCACAAAAGCCGATCCGTTGCAATTTGCCATTAAGGGAATCAAGGCGGAAAGTACGGCTGACATGCAAGGGGGTCAGGGTTTAAATAGACTGTTCGACTTCGATGAAAATTCGATGATGCACACCAAATATGGTGAGAATTCTGTACCGTTTGACATCGTCATTGATTTGAAATCCATCAACCAACTGGAGAAAATCATGTATTTGCCACGTCTGAGCGGACGAAACGGTGTCATTCAGTCCGGTCAATTCCTGTATAGCGACGACAAAGAGAACTGGACCGATGCCGGTAGTTTTGAGTGGAAGGCCGATAATGAACCCAAAACATTCCTGCTGAAAGATCAACCGGTGGTGCGTTACATCAAAATGGTGGTTGACAAAGCCATTGGCGACTACGGATCGGGCCGACAGCTTTATGTCTTCAAAGTGCCGGGAACAGAAAGCTTCCTGCCGGGCGATATCAATAACGATGGTGTGATCGATAACAACGACCTGACCTCGTACATGAATTATACAGGCTTGCGCGAAGGGGATAGTGATTTCGGGTACGTCAATCGGGGAGATGTTAACAAGAACGGTTTGATTGATGCTTACGACATTTCCAATGTAAGTACTCAACTCGATGGTGGTATCAGCAATACACAAATAGAGAAAGTAGCAGGTAAACTGACTTTAACCGCATCAAAGCAAAGCTATAAAGCCGGTGAGACGATTGAAATCAAAGTGGATGGCAGCCAGCTGATGTCTGTCAATGCCTTTAGTTTTGCGGTTCCGTATAATGGTAATGTATTGGAATATGTGGGTGTGAAAGCGGTTAATACCAAAGAAATGGAAAATATGACTTACAACCGCTTGCATTCCAACGGTGACAGAGTGTTGTACCCAACCTTTGTAAACAAAGGCGATCAGTCAGCTGTCGAAGGTGACGGAAGCCTCCTGACCATCCAATTCAAAGCCAAGCGTGATTTTAAATTCAACCTGGCATTCCAAAAGGGACTGCTCGTTGATAAATACCTTAACACTGTAAAGTTCTAAACGAAAGCAAGTACTCAATAAAGAAATGGGCTGTTCAAAAGAGGACAGCCTATTTTATGACCAGATGATTGAATTGTTACAATTATGGCTATTTCGCTCTGACTATGCCAACCCAAAACCTAGTGATTGGTCAGCTTAACAGGACCAGGAATCATCAAATGAAACAGGCAAAACCATTGAAATTCCTTTTGGCCGGGTAACGTCCAACAAAGAGAAAAATGAATCCTGTATCAGATTTTGGTGTGGGATTTTTTTGGTCGATAGGATTCATTCAGCCCTAGATGTTAGGCGCTTTTTTTCTTTAATATTTTGATAATTCGGCTATAAATGATTTCCGCTAAATTCCAGTCATATCCATTAAAATTAGTTGTGTTATTAAATTGAATAACAACCATGTCCATGTCTTTGTAGTATTTTGCAATGCTCTGGTAGCCGGGAAGTAGCCCTGTATGTTCATAAGCGTAAATTGAAGAATAAATTTCCTGTTCCCCTTCATGAAACACCGAACCATCGTTTAATGCCCGTAAGAATATACCCACGTCTTCAGCTGTAGCCAGCATTAAGCCAGTATTTTCATACTTGAAATCGGTTTCAACGTCAACATAATAGCCGCTCATTACATTGTCCATGTTTACTTCACTAAGCGAACCAAAAGTGTTTTTCAGCCCAAGTGGAATCAATATTTTCTCCTTGATATATTGTTGGTGGGGATAACCCAAAGTTTTATCCATGAGGTCTTCTATCAACATATAATTGGTATTTGAATAACCATAATCTTCACCTGGTTCAAAGTCGGCTGGCAAATCCAAGGCGTACTCAAGTGTTTCTTGTCTGTTTTTTGGCGGTTTTGTCCAATAATCAGGATGGTCAACAAAATTTGGAATGCCACTCCGATGCTGCACCATCATTCTCAAAGTGATCTTGTCTGAATATTCAATTCTCTCCGCAAGTTCCGGAAAGTATTCCGCAAGTGTTTTATCCAAAGACAAACGGCCTTCTGTAACTAATTTTGTCGTAGCAACAGCGATATACAACTTTGTAATACTCGCAATTTTGAACAAGGCTTGCGGGTAGGCAGGTATTTTCTTTTTTCGGTCATGCCAGCCTGCGGCATAAAACTCCGGTGGCTTTCCTGCTTCGTCCACATAAACAATCATTCCATCAAATCCATAATTTATTCCTTCGTTGAGTTGTTCTTGAACTGTATCAGGCAGTGGCATTATCCATGCTCTTACCAAAATCCAAGGTACGAAGTATAAGGAGCTTATGCTGGCAATAATAAATAAGATTCTGAATATACGTTTTATCGGTTTCATTTTCATAATGTCATTCTATTTCAGTGCGATGAAGAAGTGTCAAATTGCGCAACGGTTCGGCCATATGAAGTGGCCCGGGTGCGTGTGGTATATTCGCTTTCTTAGTTTCGCCTTTGTACGAGCGGGAGCTATATCTCCAAAGCCAGACTAGGCAAGGCATTCTTTATTGCGGTTTGTGTGTGCCCTGCATGAGCTGCAGTCCACCCACACCCGAAGTTGTTGAAAAAGTTTAAAGATACAAATTATCCTCATTAACCTCGGGCTGTGGTGTGATTTTATCCAGAGGGTGTAAGTCCCTTACGGGCGATCCGCCAACTGGCGGATCGAACCGTTAGTAAGCTGCAAGGTGGTTTGCCATGAGGCATGCACAGAAGACTATTTGCAAGAGGTTATCGTCGCAAATATCGGCGGCAAACTCCGGTACTGAGAGCTTGCCCGGCATGGCGGGGAACAGAAACCGCATATGAGGCTGGATGAATCGGATGAGCAAGCACTACTTGTCCTGTTCACGGGATCATTGTGACGTCCCAAAGCCCTGTTTTCAGGGAGGGGTTCATGGAGTAGATGCGGCAGGCATTGGAGGAAGGATACTGCTTTTACCTGTAGGTTGTTTTCAGTCCCCTGTTAGCAAATCTGTTCATGAATCTGAAAAAGGGAGGGAGTTTCCTTCAGTTCGATTGCATCATGAGTAAGAAAGCCAAAGATCTCCTGTGACCTACGGGATTTGCACCTTCATAAGAAAACTCAACACACTATTCACGACTTACCAGTACTGCTGGATCCTCTGATACGCGGTTGGCTTAATTATTATGGAAGAATAAATCGCATGTGCATGAAACCCGTTTTTTACTACTTTCATCATCGTCTGATCAAATTGATAATTAACAAATACAAACGTTTCAAACGAGCAAAGTGAAAGTTGTGCGATGGTTGAGACGTGTCTGTAATAGTTATCCAAATCTATTTTATCATTGCACATTAGGTTATCAATTAACCTAATATGAATTGGCTGCATGTTAAGAGCCGCATGAATTGGCAGGTTCATAGCTTGTCCCGCTCTTGTTGCGGGATCCGTTTCTGTGAGAGGTTTAGGGGTGAGCTTCCCCTTTTCCTACTCGACTGGCAACTGGGGTTTGCTCATGTCATTCCGGTTAAACTTTTTTAATTATTATTCAGATATATAGACATTAAATCACGGAAAACCGTGGTAAGAATAAATATATAAACAGATACTTTTGTACCCATGTCGTTTCGTAAAAACAGTTTGAGCAGACTAAGGATTTTTCCAATACTTAACGGAAGGCCAATTATATGGGTGTTTCTATTCGTATGTATTGGTGCTAAGTCAGTTTGGGCACAAGAACCAAAAGAACCAAAAGATAAGTCTGCTATTGTGGACTCATTGGTGAGTACCTTCCCATTTTTAATAAACGATAGCGCAGAGCAAGCGAAGCTAAATGTGGAACAAGCGCTTATCCTAAATAAAGGGAAGAGCATAAAGGTATCCGCTTTTGGAAATTACTGTTTAGGTTTTTACAGCAGAGTTAAAGGGCAAAACAGAACCGCTATTAAACATCACAATAAGGCTTTGGCCTTTTACCGTGAAATGAAAAATGAAGACCGACAGGTACTGGTTCTAAACGAATTGGGAATCGTCTATAAAAACCTCAGTCAGTACGAAAAATCCATCGAAATCTATACACAAGGCATTGAAATAGCTGAAAGGATAAAATCAACCCGTTTGGCGGATGTATATTCCAACCTTGCAGTAGTTATTACCTTTATGAAAAGGTACGAGCAAGCCATAGAATATTTGTTTAAGAGCTACGAACTGGAAACCGACACCATCGGAAAGCAAATAGTACTGCTAAATATAGGGGCTACTTATAAAGATATTGGTCAGGATAGCCTGGCAATGATCTATTATCAGAAGGCACTTAAAGTCTGCGATGATAATAATTTACCCCTTTACTATAGAAATGAAGTTTTGCATAACATTGCCAATGAACTGGTAAGTAAAAAGGAATATAAAAAGGGGCTGAACTATTTATTTGAGATTGCAGAATATGAAGAGAAAGAAAATAACAAACGAAATTTGGCTTACACCTATTTGAGTATTGCTTCAGCATACAAGACCATGCAGCATTATGCTAAAGCCATTCAGTTTTACAATAAATCCATCGCTTTTTCAATTGAAACTGAAACAAACGATCAGCTCCTATTAGCATTTACTAACTTAAGCGATATATATGCAAGTAAGAAGAACTACAAAAAAGCGCTGCATTACCATAAAAAGTACACCTCTCAAAAAGATAGTCTGTTCAATATTGATAAAGAAAAACACAACGAAAATCTAATAGCTGAATTTGAGGCGGATCGAAAAGAAAACGAAATATTATTGTTGAAGAAAGAGAAGACGCTTCAGGAAAATGAAATACTCTTACACAAGAACGAGCTCAAGAACAATAGAATCATACAAAATATAAGTATAAGTATGGCTGCATTGAGCCTCTTGGCCGTGTTTATATTAATTCTCTTTTACAGACAGAAACTTCATAATAAACAGCTGTTAGCAGATAAAACTGAAGAAATAAATAAGCAGAAGATGTATTCACTATTACAAGAACAGGAAGTGAATGCCATTAAGTCGGAAGTGGAAGGCAGGGATAATGAGCGCAAACGAATAGCTCAAGAGTTACACGATGGTGTAGGTGGAAATCTGGCGAGTATAAAACTTAATTTGGCCAATATAATTGGGGCCAATACCGATGAAAAACTAAAAGTGGTGATGCGCAACATTGATGATACCTGTAAAGAGATTAGAGCTATTTCTCACAACCTTGTCTCAGTAAAAATGCAAAGTCATTCGTTTTCATACCTGGTGAAAAAGTTCTTAAACGAAATATTAGTGGGCAAGATGGTAACGCTTCAGCTGAACCTTTATCCGGAAGCAGAACTGGACAAACTGCCCGATGAACTTAAGGTAGAATTATACCGAATCATTCAGGAGTTAATGAGTAATGTGATTAAATATTCGAAAGCCGATATGGTAGACATACAAATACTGCGTGCCGATAAATACCTCAATCTGATGCTCGAAGACAATGGCGTTGGTTTCGATACAACGGAAGCGACCCATGGAATAGGTTTAAAGAATATCCGCTCCAGAATTGAAGCCTTAAATGGCAGTTTCTCAATAGAATCGTCACCTGGAAACTGGACCTTAGTAAATATTGAAATCCCTTTATCATAGATCTTTTTACAGGAATAAAATGAATAAAATTAAAGTATTACTTGTTGACGATCATTTGATGTTTCTCGAGGGTTTACAATCGCTCTTTGCCAACGAAAAAAATATTGAGCTGATTGGAGCAGCTTCCAGTGCCAAAGCAGCTCTTGATATGATTGATAACAACCAGCCGGACATTGTGATAACCGACCTGAGTATGCCCCATGTTGATGGCAGTAGCTTAGTGGCGAGTTTAAAAATTAAATACCCGCACATCTATACGCTGGTACTAAGTATGCATAGCGAAGCACATATCATTTCTAAATTAATAAAGCAAAATGTAAATGGTTATCTGTTAAAAAATGCCGAAAAGGACGAGCTGCTAATAGCCGTTAAATCAATTGTTGACGGAGAAAACTATTTCTCGAAAGAGGTAAGTGATATTTACAATGAAGAACTGAGTAGGAGCGAATATTCATCCATTCCGGAACTCAGTAAGCGTGAACAAGAAGTGCTTAAGTTAATTGGCGATCAATTAACAACGAAGGAAATTGCTGATCAACTTTTTATTAGTCAGAATACGGTGGAGTCGCACCGTAAGAATATGTTCGCAAAACTAAACGTAAAAAATGTAGCAGGCCTCATTAAAGTGGCTATCAAAAATAAGCTCTTAGATTATTAAATAGTTCTAAGAGAGCAATTATCACATACATTCTAAAGCATAATCATCAAATAGAAGGCATCTATTATTGGCTATGCTATGCGCTGAACGAAGAGTAAAGAATTTAAAAAATACAAAATAGTCCATTAATCACCATTGTATCTCCTGAGGAGAGGTACTGAATAAAATTAACTAGATGAAGAAACTAATACTACTAACAAATTTCACTCTTGTTTTGCTATTTGCGCTAAGTGGCAAAGCCTATACTCAAACAACACTCAGCATCAACGATGTTGACTTTGATGCAGTAAATGGGATCATTACAGGTTATAAAGGAAGTGCTACCGATATTATTATACCCGAAAGTTTTACGGTAAACGGCACCGAAGTAACGGTCACGGGCATACAATATTATGCGTTTCAGAAAAAAGGACTGACGGCGGTAAGCTTTCCCAATACACTTACAGCCATCAAGTTTTTAGCTTTTGCCCACAATTTGCTGAGCTCGGTGACCCTACCTTCGGGACTGAAAGAACTGGGCAGTGGCGCTTTCACCAATAATCGCATCACCGAAATCAATGGAGTCCCTTCCAACGGAACATTCTATGGTTTAAACCCCGATGGAAGTGAAGACAACACAAAATTAGTATGTTATGGTGGAACGGCCACCCAAATGGACTTTATCCCCGGTACCGTTACACAAATTCAATCCTATGCCTTTGCCCGATGTGGGCTCACCTCAGTAGAAATTCCCAATGGCGTTGTTTCTATGGGCGATGGAGCCTTTGAGGGAAATGAATTAACGACACTTGTTTTACCCAATAGCGTCACCTCTTTTGCTAGCAGTGTATTTAAGGGGAACAAATTAACTTCGGTCACACTCTCTGAAAACATGACACTCATAGGTTTTAATGCTTTTGAGGACAACTTGTTAAAGACCCTTGTCATTCCGGAAGGTGTTACAAATATAGGCGTGAATGCTTTTAAAGGCAACCAACTCACCTCCGTAACGCTGCCCAATAGTTTGTTGACAATTCAATATAACGCTTTTCAAAACAATGAAATAGCGTCTATTAACTTGCCTGCTCAATTACGAGAAATTGGATTTAATGCTTTTCAATACAATAAACTTTCAGCCCTGACCATACCTGCCAGTGTAAAAGAAATGGGTTCGTATGGATTTTCATTTAATTTACTTAGTGCCGTTACTTTTGAGGCCAATAGTAACCTGATGAACATCGCAGCTTCTGCTTTTAGCAATAATGCTTCATTAACCGGCATTGTAATGCCATCGCATGCCCATGCACAATTTAGCACCTATGTCGACGCGAATGGCGTTGCGTATGCGCCCGGAGCGAGCATCACTGATTTCGCCATCGCCTATCGGGCTAAAATTCTTAAAACTATAAGTGCGGAGGATGTCAGCTTTAATACATCAACCGGTACGATTACCTCTTATAATGGAACGGCCACCGATATTATTATTCCCGATAATTTTAACATTGACGGGACTGACTATGCCGTTAAAGAAATTGGAAATTCGGCCTTCAATTATAAGGAAATTAGCTCCGTCGTATTTCCCGATAATTTGCAACGAATTGGAAACAGTGCTTTTTACTTTAATCGAATTGCGGAGCTTACCATTCCCGAAAACTGTGAAGTGGGCACAAGTGCTTTTGGATATAACAGACTTAAAACCGTTACTATTCCTGCTAGCATGACGGAAATACCCAACGCTTGTTTTTCGTACAATCGCCTTACTGAGCTAAGTATTCCGGCTACGGTTACAAGTATTGGCTCCGGAGCTTTTGCTTATAATAGTATTAGTACACTTAATTTAAACGAAGGGTTGATTGAAATCGGCATTTTTGCTTTCGGAAATAGCAGGCTTACCAGTGTAAGTATTCCAAATTCGGTGGTATCAATAGATGAAATCGCCTTTGCGCGTAATCAAATAGCAGTAGTAAATATTACAGATAAAGTACTGTTAGGAGGAGGTGCATTTGCCAGTAATAAAATTGTAACGGTCAATGGAGCTCTATCCGATGGACTATTTTATAAGCGAAATGGAGATGGTACCATCGATAAAACAATATTGACCTCCTATGGTGGTACGGAGAGTGTGATTGACTTTTTATCAAATGATATTATTGAAATAGGCAACTACGCGTTCAGGCAGTGTGGTGTAACTTCAATTGTTTTACCCAATGCCCTTAGCCATATTGGCGAAAGTGCTTTCTATCAAACAGGCCTGCGTTCAATAACGTTCCCAAATACCTTAAAACACATTAGTAACCATGCCTTTTGGTATTCTCGTTTAACATCCGTTGCTTTCCCTAAAAGTATTGAATACATAGGTACTTCTGCTTTTGCCTCTTGCAATCTAACGTCCGTTACCTTCGAGAACGAATCAACTATTAAAACGATTGGCTCAAATGCTTTCGAAAGTAACTACAACCTAAAGGACCCCATTGTTTTACCAACAAGTGCCATCCCTGATTTTATCAATTTCTACGATAGAAAGGGGACTGTGTATGCGGCAGGCACCGGCTTTTTGAATGATGCAGAAGGTTGTTATGCGCGTTACAAAAAAGTGCTAAGCCTGGATGATGTTGTATTTGATGAAAATACGGGCACCATAACAAACTATATTGGAACGGCTACCGATATTATTATTCCCGAAAGTTTCCAGGTTAACGGCGCAGCTGTTGCTGTTACAAACATAGGTCCGCAAGCATTCGCTTACAAAAAATTAATGTCGGTTGAAATGGTCAACAGTATTACTGCCATTGGAGATAAAGCCTTCTTCAATAATACCTTGATGGAAAAAGTAATACTTGGTACCGGATTGATTACTATTGGTGACGATGCCTTTCAAAACAGTCTGCCTGCAACGGGTATTGACTTACCAAATACAGGCACCTGGCATTCATCTTATTACTATGCCTTAGGTACGGAAGTAAGCAAAATAGATGCAAACAATAACTATAAACGCATTCATAGAGTTTATATGGTAAATTTTGTAGACCATGATGCCACGGTCTTAAAAACGGAAACGCTTTTACATGGTGCTTCAGCGACAGCTCCAACTCCCGCAACACGTACTGGCTATACCTTTACCGGCTGGGATGTAGCCTTTGATAAAGTTATAGCAGACATGACTGTTACGGCTCAATATGCTGTGGTTACTTCCATAGATAGAACTAAAGAAACCGCATTTAAGCTTTACCCAAATCCGGTTCAGGATATGCTATATGTAGAAATAGGCGATGAAGAGCCGGCTAGCGCGCACACCATCGCTATTTATAATATTGCAGGTCAACTGGTGTATACCGTTAGTGAGTCTAGCCTTAAAATGAGTGTTTCGGTTGCCGACTGGGATGCCGGGACTTACTTTATTATTGTAAATAATAAAAGAAGCAAATTCATAAAGTTATAAGAGTAAAATGCCGATACAAAATCACAGCGTGAAATTATTATCACGCGTTTGTGAGTCGAAAGTGGTATAAGACGAGTACGAGCCTCCATAAGCACAGACTTAAGTCCATGCTTATGGAGGCTTTTTCTATTTGGTTTACATACTGGTTTGCTGTATCATCGAAGTTACATGCCGAAGTGAAGATATGTGAAGCTCAAACCATGCTGATCTGAGCTTGTTAGTTGCTGCCATTATTCTTTTTGTTCTATACCCTTTGGTACTGATAGTCTAAAGCTTCGCCACTTCAGTCATGTAATATTTTGTATTGAAGTCCAACGATACCAATAGCATACTCTTGTCCGAAAGTGACGATTTTAAAAATATTGTTTTTGGGTAAACTAACACTTTTCTTTATCATCTCTATTCTTGTTTTTTCAACTTTAAATTTTTGCCTTGGCTCTTTTTTTATGGGGACATTTATTGTCAATTGCTTTTGAACAAACTATGTATTGTATTTTGACCAAAATCACTTTCACTGAAAAATTCAAGCAGCTGGTTGAAGAACACTATTTCTGTCTTTTTCTGCGGGATGTGGGTGATGAAACCCAACGGCCACGGCCACGGCTACGATGCGGGCGGGTTAGCCTTCCCGCATTGTCGGCCGCTACCAAAATATAATAAAGCTACGTTAACCACCAAAGCGCACTTAAGGCAGCCTGCATTGTGAGCACTTTGCTGAGCGCCTTTGTTTCGTTCCGCCTTTGAAAGCGCAAGTAGCACAACTAGTAAAACACCTGATTACCAACTATAGGTTCCCTTTCTGGCCAGCCGGGCGGAACCAATGTAAGAACACGGTTGAATATAAAATATTAACGGAGTAAGGCCTTTACAACTTTAATGCGCTTTCTTTTCTGTGGCCCCGCCTGCCAAAAACACGGCCAACTGGTTTTTGGCAAAAATTGCCCATAGACCGTTTTGTAATATTGCGCAGCCCGCAAAACCGTGAACTAATTTTTGCAAGTAAAGAGCAGATCCTTATCCAGATTTGACGGGTGAGGTGCCCTTCCGGTCGGTGAGGTACCCTTTCCGGTCGTGAGGTGAGGGCTTCCGGTCGCCGGGGTGCGTGCTCCGGTCGGTCAGGTGGGCTCTCCGGTCGCTCCGGTACCCCTCCGGTCGGTGGGGTGAGCTGTTCCGGTCGGTGGGTGACCCCTTCCGGTCGCCGGGGTACCCTCTCCGGTCGCCCAAAATGAAGGGGCCCATGCAACCGGAGCTCCTTTCGTGTTAGTGTAAGTAGCGTTGATTTGTCATTTCCTGGAATAGCCTTTTACCTATTCGGCCTCCTTGCGGAAGACAAATTTGCCCTGTTCATCCTGTGTTACCCATAGATGGCTCAGGGCCTTTTTACCGATTGTACTTTGAAATTGACCAACGCAGAACAAGAAAGCAGGTGAAGTAGTTACATAAATAGTCTTAATTACAGAGTACTTGAAACAATTCATTCTAATCTGCCTATTAATGACTGTTTTTATGGGATCAGGCTCCTGTGAAAATGGATTCGGCGGCAAGGTGGGCATCACCTTCCAATTAGGCACTCATGTGCGGCGAATAGGGGTGATGTATCAGCTTTATTACTTCCAGGAATTGGTACAGGTGAGTCATGGTAGCTCGTATCATTATTCATTTAAAGGCTTGGGCCCCTCCCTTAAACGGAGCGAAGTTCAGACCTTTGGTGGTGTTCAGTTCTATGGTGGGGCATCAACGTATCACACCAGGTATATGCTGAATGACTATTCCCTCATGGCCGATAAATCCATCTCAGGCGGATATTTGTGGCGTTACTACTTTGATCCAATAAAAACCTCCCAGGCTGCCGGTGGCTTTCAGTTTACTGTCGATCGCCTGACCATCGTTATGGAAAACGACCTGTTTGGTTTCTACAAAGGGCATCATGATAAATTCCGGACCGGCACCTTTGCTGTCATGTATGCCTATGAGCGCCTGCAATTGGCCCTTCAATCCACCCTCTGGACGGGTAATGCCCGGGAGTCGGAGAAGGTTAGAAACGGGCCTTATCCCAGTCGCTATGGCTATAAAGATTTGAGCCAAGCCACCTATGGTAAACTGTCGCATGGCATTTTAGCATTCAGGTTGGATGGCCTACTGAATCATGGCCAGACCTACCGCGTGGAGAGTGGGGTAGATGCCGAACAGGTACGTCATTTTTTCCAAAATCGGTTGGTGCATGACATGATTATCAGGCGTCCCGATTCCAAATTCCCCGGCAACCCCCACGTGCCCATGCTGCAGCCCAACGGTATGCCCTATTTGTATCAGCCCGGTCAACGCATCCGACCGGTGAAAGGATATTTTCAAATCGGGGTGAATGATTTTATGTTTTATTAGGGGGTCATTCCTGAAATGTCACTTCTTTCGTACCAGACCCTGTTGGATACCACACACCGTAAAAACGATTCATGTAACGATTGCTAAGCCTGTATAATTCACTACCTTTGTAGCCGGGGATTGAAAACGGGGCTCATGGAAGTAATAATTATTGAAGATGAAATGTTGTTGGCCGAAGAGCTGCAACAAGAATTGGCTGGCATAGATCCATCTATTCGGGTCGTACAGCAGTTAAGCAATGTGGCGGATAGTGTGGCGTGGCTGAGCCGGAATCGGTGTGATTTAATTTTTTCAGATATCGAATTAACCGACGGGCTCTCTTTTTCAATCTTTAAAGCGCTCGATATTACCATACCTGTTGTTTTTACCACCGCCTATAATCAATATGCCATCAAGGCTTTTGAAACCAATAGTATCGGTTATTTGCTGAAACCGGTGGATCGCAATGATTTAGAAAAAGTATTGGAAAAATTCAGGCTGCATCAGTTGAATACTCCCATGTTAAAACAATTAATCAACCAATTAACGGGTAGGCAGCCAGTCGCTCCTGTCTCGCGTTATTTGAGCCGCTTAATCTTAACGTTGGGAAATATTCAAAAACCGGTATCGGTGGATGAGATTGTCTATTTTATGGCCGATGACCGTTACTTGTTTGCCATCACGCAGGGGGGCAAAAAATATTACTACGATGCGACGCTGGCGCAACTGGAGAATGAATTAAATCCCGATCTGTTTTTTCGGGCTAATCGCCGGTATTATGTCAATAAACACTTTGTGAATGAAATCAAAACCATTAGTCGCAGTCGTCTGGTTATAAAAATGACGGAGGAAGTAAGCGATGAAATTGTGGTGAGTTATTCGCGGAGTAAGGAATTTAAAGAGTGGATCGTCAGCTGATGAATAGTATGCTTTTCAACCGATGGTATCGGGTGGCCCTGGTGCTGCTGGTGGTTATTTTTTCTATTGGCACCTATGGGATCCGGCAAAAGATGCACCGTCAGTCTAATAATGTGAGTCAATCAGTGATTCATGGCAGTACCAAGGGGTATCAAAAATTCCTGAATCAGTACTTTGACAGTTATAGTCGTGCCTTGGTGCAATTGGATCAGGTTTGGTTCACACCCCTTAGCGACACGTTAGAAATACAATCCCGCCTAAATGCACTGCTGAAAATGGATAGTAGCATCGTGGCGGTGGGGGTATTGGATCACCGCCAATTGTGGGCCATACAAGCCGACAGCTTGGCTGTTCCTTTACCGGATTGGGGGAGTTTGCTGCAGCCGCATCACCAGGCTGGCCAATACACCCGCATCCTCCAGGAGCGCTATCTGTTTGTGGGTGGGCCTATGCCAAAGACACCGCTGTGTTGGCGCGGTATTGTGATTGATCTGCATCGCTTGCATGAACAGTTTATAGTGAAGAACATTTATACCTCGGTTTACCAGGTTGTCATTAATCAGCATCAGCAGTGTGTTTACCACCCGGAGCGTGAACTGGTGGGGAAACCCTATCCTTTGCCCGCCTATTTGTTTATGAACGGACAGTACAATGCCCGACAGTTCGATAGTCTGCACGTCGCACAATCAACCTATTTGCAATTGCCTGTCTTTAAAGAGTACAGCCGGATGGTGTTTCGAGGTGACGAATGGGTGGTGTTAAGTGTGTCACCGGGTTTTGAGGTAAAAGATATGATTGCCGAACAGGAACGAAATATGATCCTGCTGTTTGTGCTGTTTTTAATCACGCTGCTGGGCATATTAATTTTTGGCATCGTGCGGTGGAAGCGCGAATTTTTGCTCCGGGCTTCCGCAGAACAGGATCACCTGAATTTACTGCTGAAACACGAAAAGCAAAAAAGTGAGACCATCTCCATCAAACTGGAACTGCTGCGCTCTGGCTTAAACTCGCATTTCATGTTTAATTCGCTGGGAACCGTGAAGGCATTGCTGAGCAAGGACGACCAAATGGCACGTGGCATGCTAACCGATCTGTCGCAATTGTATCGCTATCAGTTGCGCATTGAGGGCGAGCACCTGGTCACCTTGCAGGAGGAACTCTCCTTTACCCAAACTTATGTGGATGTTATTAATTTACGGATGAACGCGTCTATCCGCATGGAAATAACCAATCTGCCCCATTATCTCGATTACCGGGTACTGCCCGTTTCGTTGCAGTTATTAGTGGAAAATTGCATCAAACACAACATTGCGTCCGAGAGGCAGCCATTAGTGATTACCCTTTGGGTGAAGAACGGACACCTTTTTGTGGAGAATGACTTGCGCCCGAAGGTCGATCGTGTGGAAACCAGTGGGAAAGGTCTAAAGAATCTGAACGCGCGCTACGCCCTGATCACCCAACAGGAATGTACTTTTAAAAAGGAACGGGGCCGGTTCATTGCCACTATGCCGTTAATAAATTAAAGAATAGAAATGGTTTCTGTACCTTCGCCGCGTGAGGATTGATGATGCGTAGAAGTAACGAAAGAAATACCTGCCGGGTTATGGGAAAAGCGAGCAGGAAGGGCACGGGGTACACCGGTGTTTTTATAGATTAATACTAAAACCAGTAATATGCTAACAGCTTGATGGGGAAATGACGCAGTCGTGTTGCAGTCAGAAAGGAATTTATTCACTGCACGTATTTACATTTTCACTACATGTAATTATCATTTCACTGAAATGTCTTTGTAAAAAGAATCAAAAGCAAGTATTCTTACCGCCAATAAATGTAGCACATGATGAAGATTATCTACCAAATTATTACCATTTGTTGGCTGGTGTTATGCCCTGTGGGCGGGTTTGCGCAATTAACGGATCAATCCCCTATTCCACTAAATCCGAAAGTTGTCAGTAAAACACTGCCCAATGGTTTTACCTATTATTTACAGCACAATGCCATACCGGAAAAGCAAATTCAGATGCGTCTGGTCATTAAAGCCGGCTCGATACTGGAAACGGATGAACAGCGCGGATTTGCCCATTTTCTGGAGCACATGGTGTTTAATGGCAGTAAGCATTTTCCGGGAAATAGCTTGATTGATTATTTACAATCAATTGGTGTGGAATTTGGCAGTGATTTGAATGCCTATACCGGCTATGATGAAACGGTGTATATGCTGCCGCTTCCTGATGGCAAGGAGGAAACCCTCGATAAAGCCTTCTTGTTTTTTAGTGATTTGCTTTCTGCATTGACCTTGAGTACGGAGGCCATCGACAATGAGCGCACAATTATTTTAGAGGAGTGGCGCACTACCATTGGGTTGGACCAACGCCTGAAAGATGCGATGTATCCACTTCTTTATCACGATTCGCGTTACCTCCACCGCCGTCCCATCGGACTGATGGAGGTAGTGACCAAAGCAGGTAACGATGAAGAGTTACGAAAGTTTTATCGCTCCTGGTATCGACCTGATTTAACCAGTTTAGTAGTGGTAGGCAATTTTAATCAGGCTGATATGGAGCAGCGCATTGAAGCCGCATTTGGACCCATTGAAAATGGGGAGCATGCGCCAACGCGTGAATACTACTCAGTGCCTTCGCACGATAATACCTTGGTGAAGATCATCAAAGACCAGGAGATTACCAGTACTTCGGTGAAGATCATCCGTAAATTTCCACACCGGGAAGAAAACACGCTGGCCGATCTGAAACGCAGTGTGGCTAATATTATCTATACCTATATGGTGAATCAACGGCTCACCGAGGTGGCTCAACAGAAAGATGCCCCCTATATGTATGCACAATCCTATGCGTCCAGTGCTTCCGGAAAGACGGATCGCTACATGTCGCTGGCCAGTGTGAAAGCCGATAAAATCATTGAAGGGACCAAGGGTTTGATGCGCGAACTGCTGCGCCTCAAGAAATATGGCTTTACGCAAGCGGAGCTGGATCGGAAAAAAGAAATTCTGTACAACGATTTTGAACGGATGGCCCAGGAGGAAGATAAACTATCCTCGGCGCAAATCATGGAATCCATTTCAAACCACATCATTTATGGTGAGGAAAATGCCAGCCTGTCTTTTAAAAAAGAATTTGTTCACCAGGTATTGAATGAAATTACACTGGCCGATATACAGGCCCTGGTAAATGAATACGTCAATCAGTCCGAAGAGAATCGGGTTATCTTTGTAACGGCCCCTGAAGATGCCAATACGCCCAATGCTGAAGAACTTTTAGCGGCCATAAAAAGTGTATCTGCAGAATCCTTGTCGGCCTATGTGGATTTGGATGTGAATGAACCCTTAATGCAAAAGGTGCCGGCGAGTGGGGTGATTGTAAGTGAGTGTTACTCTGAGAAAATGGGCATCACCACGCTGGCATTTGGCAATGGGGTAAGTGTGGGCCTAAAACCCACGCCTTTTAAAAACGATGAAATTCGCTTCACGGCCTTACGCGAAGGCGGCTATTCGCTCGCCACAACCGATAATTTTGACAATGCTTCCCTGGCAGCCATTCTGGTCAATGGCGGTGGTTTATCAAATTTTAATGCCCTGCAGTTGGAACGCATTACTTCCGGGAAACAAGTGTATGTGGCGCCTTATATTAACCGATATACCGAAGGCGTAAGCGGCTTTTCGTCCAAGGCCGATTTCGAAACCTTGTTGCAACTAACCTATTTAACGTACACCGCACCACGAAAAGATGAGGAGAAGTTCGGGCAATTCATCGAGAATAAAAAAGAGTATAATAAGAATGTGCTGAATAGTCCGGATTCCTATTTTACCGATGAGGTGAATAAAATTATGATGCAGAACAGTCCGCGTACCGCCACCTTATTAACGCCTGAAAAACTGGATCAAATAGATCTGGATAAAGCCTTCGCGTTTTATCAATCGCGCTTTGGTTCAGCCTGCGGAACCCGCTTTTTTATGGTGGGTAGTTTTGATGTGGATTCAATCAAGCCATTATTGGCCCAATACCTGGGTAGTCTTCCCGGGCATCAAATCAATGCGACGTATAGGGACCATGGTCTGCGTCCACCCAAAGGCAAATACCGGTATGAGTTTCCCCGCAATACCGTCGAAAAATCGAAAATGTTGATGCGTTTTACAGGTAAATATCCCGATTCGCAAAAGGCCCGCATTGAAATGGGGCTCTTGAGTGATATCCTCACCATTCGGTTGAATGAGAAATTGCGCGAGGAAATTGGTGGCGTGTATTCTCCCTACGCGTCTTCGATAGTGTTGCAGCGGCCTTACAACAGCTACCGGATGGATATTTATTTTACCTGTTCACCGGCCAATATGGATACCTTGGTGCAGGCCACTTTGGGAGAGATTGAACAGATGAAGCAGGAAATATCAGCTGAAAACCTGGAGAAAGTGAAAAAGGCCTGGTTGAAAAATAGGGAGGGATCCCTTAAGACCAACGGTTACTGGTCCAAAGTATTGGAAGATCAATGGACACGTGGCGAAAATGAAATGGATTTTGAACGCTTCGAAGAGCAGATACAAGGCGTAACGGCCGAGCAATTGAGCAAGCTGGCCAGAAAATACTTGAATGAGAAAAATCATCTGGAATTTATCCTGAGTCCGAAAGAATGAACGGGCTTTCAGGTTGGCATTTTTTCGGTATTCAAAATAATTGAGAAACCTGTAAAGTAAAGGTATCGGCCGCATGGAAGCCGGATTTACACGGATTCAATGCCTAAGAGACGCTCCAGGATTCAAGGATTAAAATAATTATTCAATTCGACAATGAAGTTTATGCAAAAGCGATTAGTTCTTTTTTTGATGGTCTTGAGTTGCCTGTGTTTCTATAGTACAGCCGCCAAAGCGCAAGTACAAAGGACGGTAGAAGGTATTATTACCGATGCTCAAACGGGAGAAAGCCTGATTGGGGTCACGGTGCTGCTAAAAAATACCACTTCAGGAGTCATCACGAATTACGAAGGCCATTATAAGTTTGGGGGGCTGAGCTCAGAAAGCATTCTGTTGTTTTCTTACATTGGTTTCGAAACGCAGGAGGTAGAAGTTGGCACCAAGACGATTATTGATGTGCAGCTCCAATCCTCTTCCCATGATTTGGAAGCCGTGGTTGTGTTCGGCGAGAATCAGAAAGATGTGCGTACCATTACCGGATCCGTTGGTAAAATTGATACCAAGGTTTTTTCGGCCGGCACGCCGGCGGGTTCCTTTGATCAGTTGTTACAAGGTCAGGTGGCGGGTTTGGCCATTCAGTCCAGTGGTGAGCCGGGTGAAAAAGCCAATATTCGCATTCGTGGAAATAATTCATTGGGTATCCGCGCCAAGGATGATGTGGAGCTGGTTTCGGCTAACCGGGCCAACGAACCCCTTTATATTTTAAATGGCTCCCCCATTTCATCGGATGTCTTTAATACCATTAATCCGGATGATATTGTGGATGTGCGGGTGCTTAAAGATGGCTTGTCCACTGTCGAGTATGGCACGCGTGGGGCCAATGGGGTGATTGAAATTAAAACCAAACGGGGTATTGTGGGAAATACACAGTATAACGTGCGTTACCAGCATACCGTCAAACCCATTTCTGATTTGGGAGGCATTAGTTTAATGAAATCGCCTGAAAAACTGGCGCTGGAACGGGAATTGCAAATTGTGTCGGGATTGGGCTATATCTATTCTCCAACACCGGGTGATTCAGAGGAGGAAATCTTCATTAAGAATAAGCGGTATCGTCAGCTGGAGTCCGTCCATACCGACTGGCTTAAAGAATTATCGCGCATCGCGCAAGTGAAGGATTTGCAGTTAAGCATCTCGGGCGGTACGGATGATACGCGCTACTATTTGTCAACCAGTTATTACGACGAAGAAGGGGGCTACGATAATTCCTGGGCTAACCGCTTTACCACTCGTTTTAATTTAGATCATAACCTGAATGAGGATGTATCCATTGGTTTTGACTCCTCGGTGGGGCGTAGCCAACGGTCCAAATCCAATTCCTCGCCGGCCAGTCTGATCTATACTCTTCAGCCCTATGAAACACCTGGGTCCACTGATTTCATTGCACGTAACCCCATGGCTGTTGGCACTCAGTATTTTGAAGATCCTTTCGATGAGTTGAACGGACTTTATTCAGAAGCCACATCCTGGAGAGTCGATCTGAATTCAAGGATCAATTGGGTGGTGACAAAAGATTTGAATGTGAGTGGTATTTTCGGAATCACTTACAACGATGGTGAAAACAACAAGGTGACCATGCCCAATCAATTGGTGAGTCAGGCCGGCCTGACTAAAGGAAAAGGGCAGTTCACTAAGAATGAATCTAAATCGCTTATTTCCAGGGTGAGCATGGGGCTTGATTACAGCAAGCACCTTGGCGATCATTCGGTTTCGGTAAGTGGTGGCACGGAATATATTCATACTAAAAGTTGGGGCTTTGGTTTTAATAGCATTGGTATTTCCGATAAGGTGGATCCTGAAATTGGTGCCAACCCCAATGCGACCATTTCAACATCTAAATTTTACGATGCGTTGCTGGGGTTCTACATGCGTGGCAATTATAATTTCAATTCCAGATACAATGTAACAGGCTCATTTCGCTACGATGGATCGTCCATACTGCCGGAAGATAAACGCTTTGTGCCGGCCTGGGGCCTAGGTGCTGCCTGGAACATTCAACGTGAAACCTGGTTCGGGCAGTTCGCTGCTTTTGATCAGTTTAAGCTACGTCTTTCCTATGGTGTGAACTACAACTCCGGTGGCATTCGACAAACGCTGGGATTACCCTTCTATGATTTTACCAATAGCGATACTTATTTAGGAGACCGGGTCATTAATTTGGTGGAGTTCTGGAATCCGGACCTCAAATTCGAAAGGGCTGAACAATGGAGTGTGGCCCTGGATTTTGGGCTGTTCAATCACCGTATTTACGGAACCATTGAAGGGTATGTGAAAAACACCAGTGACTTGTTGGCAACCGTTGACATCCCGGCCAGCAACGGCTATATGGATCTGTTGCGTAACATCGGAGAATTGCGTAACCGGGGCGTTGAATTACAGCTCAGTGCTGTGGCCATTCGCACCGATCATTTTCGCTGGACTACCAGTATCAATTTTGCTTACAATGAAAATGAAATCACCGATCTGTACCTGCAGGATGAAATTAAAGTGGGTGAGGAGGGCTATTTTAAAGTGGGTGAACCCATCAATTCGGCCTATGTAAAACATTGGGCGGGCGTGAATCCGGTGAATGGCATGCCGATATTCTATGACGAGAACGGGAATCTGGTAGCAGGAGGTGTCGCGCCACAGAGTACGGGTTTCGGTACTTACACGCACCCGGTAACAGGTGGAATCACTAACATTTTTAACTATCACGATTTGGAAATTAGCACCTTGTTTACTTATGCCTGGGGAGGGGTGAATTACAATAACCTCAAGGCCCGTATGATTCGTAATGTGAAAAATGGCGAGGTACCTTATGAAGGATTTATGGATGATATCTGGTTAAAGCCTGGTGATGTGAAACCATTGCCATACCCTAAATTCTTTACCGATACCAGCGTGAACTCCTTGTTTGTGGAAGATGCCTCTTACATCCGGTGGAAGAATATTATTGTCCGTTATAACCTGAGCGATCGTTTGAAGATGAAAGGCATAGCAGCCTTCAAAATTACCGCTCAGGCCAACAATCTGCTAACCCTTACGGGCTACGAGGGAATTGATCCGGAAGTAACCGGCATTGGTCAGCCGCTGCCCCGATCGTTTACTTTGGGCATCGATGTGACGTTTTAAGGCAAATGAAATGATTAATGAAGCATGAAGCATGCAGAAGAAGGATGATATTGGTTTTTTATGCTTGATGCGTAATGCTAACATCTTGATACTAATATAAAACAGATGAGAACGATTTTTAAACATATAAAACTGGCACTGTGTGGGGTAGTGTTTTTATCCAGTTGCGATCTGCTGGATATAACGCCCAAACATGTGGTGCCTGAGGAAACTGCCTTTGCAGATGTGGCGTCCTATGAAATGGCCTTGAATCATGTTTTTCGCAGTCTAACGTCGCCGGTTATGAACCTGCAATGTACGGATTTTGCATCCGATGATTTTACCAGCGTCATACCCGGTTATGCACCAACCAATTATTCCATTTATAATTGGGATTATCAAGCGCAACCGCAGCCTTTTGTGTGGATGTATCAATATCAGTTGATGGCGCGTGAAAATGTGCTGATTGATAACTATTCCCTGGTGCCGGCTGTCACTGAGGCTGAACAACAGCAAATCGATCAGATTTATGCTCAGGCATTGGGATTACGTGCCTGGTCGCTGTTTAATGTAGTACACTTGTATGCCCCTCATTACGATGGAACGAACGGTGCTGAAGCAGCGATACCACTGAAGTTGAAGTTGGAATTGGAGTATCTGCCTAAATCGACCTTAAGTGAAGTGTATCAGCAGATATTTTCCGATTTGAAAAAAGCAGAAGACCTGTTCGTTGAAATTGGCTATGCGCCTTCTTCTATCTCTAAAACCTATCAGTTTGGACTCGATGCTGTGCGTGCTTTACGGGCTCGGGTGGCTCTTTTTGCCGGCGATTTGGAAATAGCTAAGGACGCCTCGGCCCACTTTATCAGTACGCCATTACTATCCAAAGCGGACTATTGGATGCTATGGGAAGATCAGTTTGGGACAATGAATCAGGAGATCATCTTCATGACCCATGATTTGAGTGATACCGACGATGCTGATTTGGTGGATTACCATGAAATGTATGAGACGAATGGGGTACGTTTGGACGATGCGTTGATTACCAGCTTTTCGCCGGGTGACGTACGCCAGGAGGCGTCTTACATTGGCCCCAACCAGAAGCCCTACAAACATGTTATTCCGGTTAATGAGCGCAACAATCAGATTGACCGCAACCTGCACTATAAGCACTTCCGTTTGGCCGAGCAGTATTTGATTTACGCGGAAGCGGTTTTAACAAGTGATCCGGCTGAAGCCATGCGGGTGCTGAATATTTTAAAAGAAAAACGGGGTGCCGACTTGTTAACGGTAGCTCCTGATAAAGCTGAGATCCTAATGGAACGCCGCCGGGAATTGTTTGCCGAAGGGATGCGTTTCTACGATTTGAAGCGCTTGTCTGGTGACCTGAATATAGTAGTGGAGCGGAAAGATGGAAAAGTACTGGCACCCCATTCGCCCTTATACACCTGGGATATTCCCAAAGAAGAAACCAATTCAAATCCACACATCAATTAAAGAAGCATGAAGAATACAGTTGTATTAATGGTATTGGTATTGGCGTTTGTATCGTGCGATAATCCGTATGACAATATAAAAGAGGCAAAATATTACACCGGAAATCCCTTTGTGAGTCTGAGTTCGGAGCAGGCTGTCATCCGACAGGAGGTTAATCAGACGCAGCAAGCCGGCGTGTTTAAAGATAGTTTGCTATTGAGCCACGTTCTCGACCATGCCCTAACCGTTTCTCTCGAAGTGGTGGATGCAGCCACGAGTGGTACTGTGGATGAGCATTTCACCTTTCAGGAGACAGTAACGATCGAAGCAGGGAATAATTATGGGGACTTTACGGTCAGTGCCCTGGATATCCCCCAGGAAGAAGTGAGTAAATTCAAATTGGCCATCCGCATCAAAGCGGTGGATGATGCGAACGTTATTGCCGGTTTATACGGAATAAAAAAGGAGAATGAGGCGCGCCAAAAGCGTTTTAAAACCTATTCCTTCCAAAAATAGTGTTGAGTAATTAATTATTAACAAGGGATCAGTCCCTTATTTAAAACTTTATCATGAAGAAATTTAATGTATTCTTTGCCCTTTTATTGGGCGCAATGGTGAGCTTCACCGCTTGTTCAAAAGACGATGAATTAACTGCTGAAGAGTTGGAAGCAAAGCAAACAAAAGAGTTAATTGAAACCATTACCGCCAATTTTGAAACCATCACCTCAAAAGAGTGGGCTTTTAAAGAGTTTGTTTCTTCAGAGGCATTAATCACTGCAGCTAAAGATCCTGACAATACAGTTGCTAATGAAACTATGAAAGTTAGAAAACATGTTGGAAACTTTAAACCTGTTTTATCTTTTGAAGCAATAGGAGATTTAATTAAACCAAGTGTTAGTTTTGGATTAACAGATGAGGAAATTGAAAATAAAATAATGGATTATCAGTCAGACGCCTATCCTGATTGGCCTGCTGAATGGGGGTTAGTATTTAGTGTAGAGAGTTATTCAGCAAAGTTTCGAAGAGCAATTGCGGCACCGTTAGCAGCTGATGATTTAAAAATTGATGATATCACCAGCGAAGAAACAGGTCTTTGTATTTTCAAAATGGGTATGAATGATTTTTCTAAACTATCCTATGATGATGTGGTATTGGCTCAAAAGAGGTTGATTGCCGGTAATAGCGATAAAATGTATATCAATGAGGATGGTACCTTAACTGTAGAAACAACCAGCGAGAAATTTGGGGTTTCAAAATTAATCCTGGAAGAGGTAGAATAACACACCACCTAACAGAACTAATAAAAGGTCATTCGGTTTCGAGTGACCTTTTTTTGTTTATGTGATAAGCATGGATAATGATACCGAATACTAATCAAAATGAGCGATAAAGCATCGCTCTTTGATTATGTTTACGTCTAACTATCTTGTACCTATTCACCTCACAATAAGATACTAAATGATCTCACGAAAATCCAGTTTTATGAGATGAAATGTCTTTTAAATCAGGAATTTAAAATGTATTTAAATTGGCGGGAAGGTCTTTACTTTTCCTCCTTATTGAGGTAATTTTGTTGTTGCAATTGCATGGTAGGATAGGAGAAAATGTGCATAGTGAGGTATAAAGGGTGAGAGAATTCGGGTTAATTAACGTATTGTCAAATCTTAAAACTTTTTGATATGCCTATAAAATTAAATGCTATTGAGATGGGACAGCCGGGAATAGCCGGCGGTGGTGATAAAAAGTATTATGCCAGGGCCAATACGGATGGCGAAGTGACACTGGAAGGATTATCAAAAACCATCGCCCGTATGAGTACGGTATCGGGCACGGATGTGCTGGCCGTCTTACATGCGCTGGTGGAGGTGATGACCGATGGTTTGGCCGACAGCAAGAACATGCGCTTGGGTGATCTGGGTAGCTTACGCGTGAGTATTAGCAGTGAGCCCCGTGATAATAAAGAGGACATTAATGGCTCGGTAGTCCGCGGATCAAGAGTCATTTTTACGCCCGGTAAAAAGATTCGTAATATGCTAAAAACATTGGAATTTGTGAAAAATAACTAGTTGCACAGCCGATAGGTCATTCATTTTTCCGCATAAAAAAAAGAAAATCCAACACGCGTTGGATTTTTTTTTATGCCTATTCTTTTGAAAACCGACCGTGGTCGGTTTAAAACCGATGCCTATGTTTTTGAAAAAACACCAGCATCGGTTTTTTATGCGATAAGGTAGTGTGTTTGGATCAGATGATGTTTTTTATAACCACCGAATGGCCATCACTAAGCAATAATTTGTTTCATTGGGTGAAAAAAACAGGTCAGTTTTAGCTGGTTAGACCGTTAAAAAGGCAGTGCTGAGTGCGCCATGACAAGAAGCTGTATGTTACTATTGTTAAGTTATTTTGTTATCTTGCCATACAAAGGATATAATTCTGTTACGTTTTGTGGCATTCGTTTAAGAGTAAGGTATTTATTTAAAAACTTATAAAGCCAATTAAACGGAGCTGAGGTCATTGACAATTATTATTGTGACGAAAGCAAGGAATTCATGAAATGTCCGCAAAAAATAGATTATATCTTAAAAACGAACTAGGGTTATAAAGGGGATAGACGGGGTGTTCTGTCTATCGATACGTTGGCTTTCATTGAAAACAGCAAAGTGTAAACATTCATAGTCTAGTAATTAAGCGAATATGATACGGACAAAGCATATAGAAAAGTATGAGCTTGAAGTAAGAAAGGGACTTCAAGATTTGTTTGATTCAGCCAAAAATAGGATGAAACATACTGGAGACCTATTAGTTTGCCAACAAAACGGTTTTAAGGGCTTTTCTGAAAGACCTTCTATTGGCCCAGGAGAAGAGGGATTAAATAATATGGGTATGTTAAACTCTATATCTATGCGAGGACTTGGAGATTTAACTGATGATGATAATTATTTTGAAACCCTTGATGGCTTTTTTGATGGAACTACAAAGTTTGAATATTCACTACAAAGAGAAAAAAGCACGTATTTAAATATCTGGGAAAGTAATTATTTTCTAAGAATACTGACACAGGTTGTTAATTTAGCTAATGGAGATGATTATGATTGGCATTTGAATATGTCAGCTATGACTCCTAATGGTAAAAATAAACATATTAGAGAGCAGATTATAAATAGATTAAACACAATTCCATCTTTTCATAAAATTGTATCAACAGCGTATAATAGGAATATAAGAAATGCAATTGCACACTCACAATATCATTGCGTTCAAGGTGGCATTTGGTACGACAATTTTGGAAGTGATAAATATGCAGACTTACAAGCAATTGGATTTGATGATTGGGAACAGAAGTATTGTATGACTTATTTTCTATTTATCGGTATTTTCCAGACTTTAGAGCAAATCAAAGATGAATTTTATTTTCCACTTTCTAAGACGACTAATGGGAAAGGGATTCCAATTAGGATACCTAATGAAAAAGACAAATGGATAGACTCATATATTTATCCAAATCAAAGCGGAGAAACATGGAGGTTTGTAAAATCATGATTAATTTAAAACAACGAAAAGCCAACAAGCCATCATAAAGTAGCCCTGGCCTTGGCGGGTTTTGGGAGTTTGGCTCCCGCGCCAGCTTTGGCAAAACATGAAAGCGAATATACCACACGCACCCGGGCCACTTCATATGGCCGAACCGTGTACGTCAAGAGAAAAAGGCCATCTATGATAGTAACTTTTTCGTAAGCCGAAAGCATTGGGAAGAGACCAACGGGATTCCGAAATTTGCTGTCGATTTTCAGCAGGTGCAAGTCCTGCCCATCCAAAGCCCGTAAGCAGGATGGTAGCGAACCAGATGGGTGATTCCGTGAGGATAGCAGAAAAGTATCTGGCAAGCGAGTAGGCAGGCCGTGTGATCGAGCCCCGAAATAACGTATTACATTGTAGTTAAGCCGACGGTCTACGGTTAACCGGAAGGCAGCAAGAGCAGTAGTATATTACGGTTAGCACTGTTCAACTACCGGGGTCAAAGGGCAGGGCATGTCTGCACAGGGAAATCTTCGGAACCTGAGAGATCTGTAATGCTCCATGCAAACCAATGGTTCAGGTGTACCAGCACAATAAGCACCTGGCACCAAGTGTAGCCCCGTCAACATTTGGATGCGTTAAGAAAATGGCGAGGTGTACAGGTATCTGTATTCTACTCCCCATTTACTAGACCACTAAACCCTGTTTCTTAGACATTATTTTTTGCTTTTTTCTTTTCAGATACTTCATCATGTTGAGCATGAGGTTCTGTCAAGGTGGAGAGCAAAAAATACTACCTTTTTTCAGGGTGGAGATTTTTTGATACGACCTTTACAGGTTCTCAGCTTAATATACTTTTGTCATCTGTTAAGAATAAAACTATGCTACGGCTTGTGTACTGTATACATCATATGGGATTTGACGACTAATACCTTGATGATGCTTCTTATAATTATACTCCTCAAAAAAGTATTTTAGTCCCTGGTATAATTCCCAGCCATCATCGGCCGGATTCAAATATACGTAATCCCTTTTAACAGTTCTCCATAAGCGTTCAATGTAAATATTGTCCAATGCTCGTCCTTTGCCATCCATGCTGATTTTTATAGTGTTACCATTCAGGGTGCGAATCCACTCTTCGCATGTAAATTGGGAACCTTGATCTGAATTTACAATCTCGGGGGTTCCATGCTCTGAAATAGCTGTTTTTAAAACCTTAATACTGGCAGCAGCCTCCAACGTATTGGAGAGCCCCCATCCGACAACATAACGGCTATAAATATCAATAATAGCTGTCAAATACATGAACCCTTTAGCCATGGGGATATAGGTAATATCAATGGCCCATACCTGATTTCTCCGTTCAATGGGTAATCCTCTGAGCAGGTAGGGATGCACATATTTTGCATGTAATAGCTTACTTAGGTTGCGCTGTGGATAGATAGCCATAATACCCATCTTCCGAAGCAGTCTACGCACTCTTTTTTTATTGACACTATAACCTTGATCCATGAGATAGTCCTGCATTTGTAAAACTCCATAGGTAGGATGTTCCATGAAATGTTGGTCCATTAGTCGCATAAGCTCAAGATTTGTTTCAGATTCACCAACTGTGTTATAATATAAACCACTCCGATTTATACCCAACAGCTCACATTGAGATCTAACACTTAATTTCTCCTGGGAATCAATCATAGTCCGGAATTGACTCATAGTCCCATTTTCTTTAAGTTTTTTTTTAAGTACTCATTCTCTAACTCTAACCTACCTATTTTAGCATACAGTCTATCGGAATCAATTTCTTCTTTTTCTGGGCTATGCGCTTCTTTTTCAAATACAGTGCTCGCTCCTTCAAGGAAGGCCTGCTTCCATTTACTGATTTGACTTTGACTGAGCTCGTATTTAGCGGAGAGATCTGCTAAACTTTCTCTCTCTTTAAGAGCTTCAATGGCTACTTTAGCCTTGAAGGCTGCAGAGTGTTTGCGTCGTGTTCTTTTCATAGTTCTACCTAAATCTAATGTTTATTTTTTTGTCTTAGGTAGTGGTCTTAATTTTGGGGAGTATTATACTGCGACGAGGGACAACCGGAGTCAACGAGAAGTCATGCAGAAGTCATAGTAGTCCCATAGTACCGCTTGTAGTTGGGGAAGTGCCATCTGAACGACCCAATTTAGGGAAGGGGATCTACCTGTTATTACGAAACAACTGGAGGAAACCAAGGATTTACACAGAGAAATCACCAAATGGAAAACGAAATTTCGTTGTATAGCACAAATAATGTATAAATTTATGCAGACAGATAGCGAAACATAATAGCAGAGGAGCCGGATACGGGAAATCTGTACGTCCGGTTCTGCGAGGGGATAGGCAGAGTAATCTGCCATTCTATCTCGATTAGCCACAATTAAAAACAACATTACATGAATATTTCATTTTTATTAGGTGCTGGATTTTCTGTTCCAGACAATTATCCAACGAGATGGGGAATAAATAAGAGGTTAAGACAAATCTCCCATGAGGAAATTATGATTCACTCTGATGGAACGGCATTATTTCTTAACGGAAGAAGAGACCCAAATGGTCACTGGCAGAATGTAAACGAAAAGATTTTTGTTGAGAGATTTATTAACTACTATACAGAGAATATAATTCCTTCGATTGACAACTTTGACTATGAGGCATTTTTTGATTTTTACCAAGGTTTTATAAAAGGAAAATTTAAATGCTATAAATTTGAGGCTTTTACAGATAAATTCAGACAAGACACAAATTGTGAAACGGATAATGCAAATCTTCTAAGCGGCTTTCACAACACATTCAATCAATTATTAGCAAGTCTATTGATGAAATGGCCTCCAGCAGTACATTTATCAAAACCTTATACAAAATATCCTGAATTTTTAAACTACATTGAGTCAATAAGTGAGTCTTTTGAAAACTTATATTTTCACACTTTAAACCATGATTTACTTTTAGAAGAGTTATCGCATTCCGATGCTTTTAATGGTAGAATATGTGATGGATTTGAAGAGATAGGTTCTCCTTTCTACTCAAAGGATAATGATGGCAAGACTGTTCGATTGAGAAAATTCACAAACAAATATGATAGTAAATTTAAATTGTTTAAACTACATGGTAGTATTGACCATTATATCTACAATTTTCAGAACAAGGAGTACGATTCTATAAAAGTGCCTTATGGTGTTAGTACTATAGATTTAATGAAAGAGTATAAGACTGAAGATGGAGAAACAAAAATGGATAAGTGTTTTTGGAACTATTATCCTGATTTTTTGTCTGGTACAAAAACAAAGATTGAATCTTATGAAGAACAACACTATTACAAACCAATTTTTAGTCATTTACGAAATAACCTAAAAAATTCTAACTATTTAATTTGTATAGGATATGGTTTGGCTGACTCCAAGGTAAATGAATTTATAAAGGAAAACTTCCTATCTGATAAATCTAAAATAATGATTGTGATAACACCAAGTAAGCCTAAAAGTGACTTATTTGATTACGAAAATGTAAAATACTACGGAGTAAAAAAAGGAATAGAACATATTGATAAAGACGAAATAGAAAAATTAATGAACAAATAACTGTGGCTAATAAATAGGACTCTGAGCGGTCTGCAAGACCCAGCGATGAGTCCATGTTGAGCTACATCCCGGCTGTCGTGGCCGCAGCCTTCTATGCACTTATTGAATGTTTTGATTGTTTTCTGGGGATACCCCAAGGTGTGATTTTATTGTTTGGGTACGTCAATATACTGTTTTTGTCGCGATTGACCTGCCATTTTGGGGTGAAAACAACGTAATTTGGGAGAGTTTGGGCAGTAGCCTGCCAGTCCTCAAGCCAATGAAGATTAAATGAGCATAAAATCAATCTATTGTAAAAAAGCAGCAAGCAATCGCCCCACGTGTTGGCCTGGGGAGCGGATACGAGGCAATTCCCTTACTATGTGCAGGCGTCCATCTTTGCATTTAGGGCATTTTCCAATGTCAAAGCCGGTGAGCCGTTTGATGCGCTCCGGTGTGGTTTCGACCTCCCTTTTACCCGACAGCTTCTTTTCCACCTCCGATTCATCCGGCACAAACCGGAGCTGCAGGTTTCGTTTGGTGGTGTGGTTGTAAATGCCATAGCGGCGTATCTTTACAAACCGTTTGGGCAAAATATGCTGACAGAAGCGGTGTAAAAACTCAACGCCCGTCAGACTCACCGGTTTCTTTTGAGCTTTATCGCGGTAATCTTTGGCCATAAAGGTCACATGTGTATCGCTGATGGCCAATATGCGATCATTACTGATGGCCACCCGGTGGGTGTACTGTCCCAAGGTACCTGATTACATGCTCGGCACAGGCCATGGAGGGCTCGCAATGTACGACCCATTTCTTTTTATAGGCCGCTTGCAGGTGCGTATGGAATCCGTTTAAGGCATCCGCTTTACGCAGCGCCCTTTTCAGTCCATCCAAACATTTGCCTTTAAACGCATCGCTTAGTTGCTGTACGGGATAGAGAAAATGCTCGTATTTCCCGATGGGTTTCAAGTACCTTTTAAGGGTGTATCCTGCAGCCGGTACCAGGCAATGGATGTGGGGATGCAGGCTGAGGTTTTGTCCCCAGGTATGCAGCATACAAACAGCCCCGCTCTCCACGCCGTAGTGGGTGTATCCAAAACTGTGCAATGTATGCGCTACTGCGGCAAACAGTATTTTGTAATAGAGGCTGGGGTTAAACAAACAAATGGCATTGAGCTGGTGAGGCACGGTAAAAATAATGTGATAATGCTTCACGGGCAGCGTTTGGGCCATTAGCTTTTCCACCCACAGGGCTTGTCTGGAGGCCAGACACTTGGGGCAATGACGGTTTCCACAGCTGTTATAGCTGTAGCGCACCTGGGAACAGCTATCGCAGTGTTCCTCGTGGCCGCCAAGCACCGACGTACGGCACTGCAAGACATCGAACAGCACTTTCATTTTATCGGGCGAAGGATGATACTTTTCGATGTACTGTTGGCCAAAACGTTTAATAATAGCGGCCAATTCTAAATTGCTGCGCATGGTTTAGCTGCGGTGATAGAGCGCGTCCAGCGGACTGTGTGGTTTAATGTGCGGACACTGGGCTACGTGCAGGTAAATCATGGTGGTGGTAATCTCAGCATGTCCCAACAGTTCTTTGAGCGTTACAATATTGAGGCCTTGTTCCAACAGGTGGGTGGCATAACTGTGGCGCAGCGAATGGAGGTTGACCGCCTTGGAGATGGAGGTTTTTTTGAGGTTTTCGCGCATCACCCACGACAAGCCACGCACACTGTATTGACCGTTGGCCTCCTTGCCATTGAAAAGCCAAATGTGCGGATTTTCAGCCGCCAGGTATTTTTTTAGTCCGGAGGCCATTACTTTTGAAAGCGGCACAATGCGGTCTTTCTTGTACTTGGATTGCCGGATGTGAATGGTCATCCGCTCAAAATCGACATCCGCAATCTTCAAGTTGATGACTTCTTGCCCGCGCAATCCGGCCGAATAAGTGAGGGTGAGTAAAATACACTGTTTAAGCAAGGTCGGCGCTGCAAAAAGCTCCTTTAACTCCTTTTGATTCAGAATAACCGGCAGTTTAGTCTGGTGCTTTAAGGAAGGCAAGGCAATGGCTTTTTTATTCATACCCAGCAGGCGGTAATAATACCTTAAGCCATAGACCATGTGCTTAAAACTGCTGCGCGAAGGAGACTTGGGGTCACGCGCCAGGGCCACCAGGTATTCATTAATCTCCTCCTCGCAAAGGCTTTCGGGCAGTTGCTTAAAGTGTATCACAAACAGGGCAATGCGTCTGATGTAGTTGTTAAAAGTACTCGGGCTCTGTCCGCGAAGCGTTACCTGGTGACTCATTTTGGTTACCACAGAAGCAAACTCAGGAACGTAAGCAATGGCTTGTTCCACAATGGTTAATGATGTTTTCTTTCTCATAACGGTAAATTTTATTGTTAATAATTCCAGTTATGAGTATTCGAAATAATAGGATAATAATGTTACATTTGAAGGGCACTATCCCGCAGGGATTTAGTTCAACAAGCCATCATAAAGTAGCCCTGGTTTTGGCGGGATTTGGGAGTTCAGCTCCTGCGCCAGCAGAAGCATAAACAAGAAAGCGAATATACCACACGCACCTCGGGCCACTTCATATGGCCGAACCGTGTACGTCAGGAAAAGAAGGCCCTTTATGAGGGTAACTTCTTTGTAAGCCGAAAACATTGGGAAGAGACCAACGGGACTCTGAAATTTGTTGTCGATTTTCAGCAGGTGCAAGTCCTGCCCATCCAAAGCCCGTAAGCAGGATGGTAGCGAACCAGATGGGTGATTCCGTGAGGATAGCAGAGAAGTATCTGGCAAGCGAGTATTCAGGCTGTGTGATCGAGCCCCGAAATAACGTATTACATTGTAGTTAAGCCGACGGTCTACGTCTAACCGGAAGGCAGCATGAACAGGATTATATTGCGGTCAGCACTGTTCAACTACCGGGGTCAAAGCGCAGGGCATGTCTATAAAGGGAAATCTTCGGAACTTGAGAGATCTGTATTGTTCCTGACAAAACAATGGTTCAGGTGTACCAGCACAATAAGCACCTGGCACCAAGTGTAGCCCCGTCAACATTTGGATGCGTTAAGAAAATGGCGAGGTGTACAGGTATCTGCGACGAGGGACAACCGGAGTCAACGAGAAGGCATGCAGAAGTCATAGTAGTCTCATAGTACCGCTTGTAGTTGGGGAAGTGCCATCTGAACGACCCAATGTAGGGAAGGGGATCTACCTGTTATTATGGAACAACTGGAGGAAACCAAGGATTTACACAGAGAAATCACCATAGGGCCAACGAAATTTAGTTGTATAGCACAAATAATGTATATATTTATATTGACAGATAGCGAAACGTAATAGCAGAGGAACCGGATACGGGAAATCTGTACGTCCGGTTCTGCGAGGGGATAGACGTAGTAATCTGTCATTCTATCTCGATTGTGCCGCATATAAAACAACTCTGATTTAAGAAAAATATTTCACACAAATAACAAAGGTTATAAACGCTACCTGAATTAAATGGAGAGAATAAGAATAAAAGAATTAAAAGCATTTGGCTCAATCATCGTTTTGATAATTGGACTGGAGGGATTACTATATAGTTATCCCATTGTTATATATTCTGATAACATCGCCATACCCATTATGAGACTGATTTTTTATGTTTGCTTGTTCTTTGCTGCAGTTGGATTGTTTGGTTTCTTGTTGTTTTCAATGCAAAGAGAAAAGAACAAGGTCTTAAATATTAACCTATATATTCCGACAAGTAAGAAATGGAAATTATCAATGAAATTTACAATAGCATCGTTGACATTAATAGCTTCTCTTTTTGTATTTGTTAATCCGACACCAGGCTATGCGGCACATTCTTTTGCTTATAATTTTTTATTCTTTTTACCAATAGTATTTTTAGCCTTTCTACTTTGTGTAACAGGACTGATAATATATTATCGAATTGACAAGAAACGGAGAAAAGATATTAAAAAAACATACAGAATTCTTGTTCATATTTCATTGCTACCTTATGTTTTCATGTTTGTCATGTTGACTATTAACCTGATTTCAATGCCAAGCTATTAATGGGATATGAACAGAAAGAATCTAATAATTAGTAAAATAAGTACGACGGCACATCAAGCCATCATAAAGTAGCCCTGGCTTTGGCAGGTTTTGGGAGTTTTGCTCCCGCGCGAGCTGAGACATAAACAAGACAGTGAATATACCATACGCAAATCGGGCCACTTCATATGGCCGAACCGTGTACGTCAAGAGAAAAAGGCCATCTATGATGGTAACTTTTTCGTAAGCCGAAAACATTGGGAAGAGACCAACGGGACTCTAAAATTTGTTGTCGATTTTCAGCAGGTGCAAGTCCTGCCCATCCAAAGCCCGTAAGCAGGATGGTAGCGAACCAGATGGGTGATTCCGTGAGGATAGCAGAAAAGTATCTGGCAAGCGAGTATTCAGGCTGTGTGATCGAGCCCCGAAATAACGTATTACATTGTAGTTAAGCCGACGGTCTACGGTTAACCGGAAGGCAGCAAGAGCAGTAGTATATTACGGTTAACACTGTTCAACTACCGGGGTCAAAGCGCAGGGCATGTCTATAAAGGGAAATCTTCGGAACTTGAGAGATCTGTATTGTTCCTGACAAAACAATGGTTCAGGTGTACCAGCACAATAAGCACCTGGCACCAAGTGTAGCCCCGTCAACATTTGGATGCGTTAAGAAAATGGCGAGGTGTACAGGTATCTGCGACGAGGGACAACCGGAGTCAACGAGAAGGCATGCAGAAGTCATAGTAGTCTCATAGTACCGCTTGTAGTTGGGGAAGTGCCATCTGAACGACCCAATGTAGGGAAGGGGATCTACCTGTTATTATGGAACAACTGGAGGAAACCAAGGATTTACACAGAGAAATCACCATAGGGCAAACGAAATTTAGTTGTATAGCACAAATAATGTATATATTTATATTGACAGATAGCGAAACATAATAGCAGAGGAGCCGGATACGGGAAATCCGTACGTCCGGTTCTGCGAGGGGATAGGCAGAGTAATCTGCCATTCTATCTCGATTATGGCAAATTAAAAACTAAACCAACTATAACACTATGAGACAACTAATTATCTTCCTGTATTTATTGTTGAGCAGTTCATTATTAGCTCAGAATAAGCTAATTCCCAAATTTGATGAACGGATAGAATTATTAAGTGTAGTTTTTCGCTTAGCTGAATCACCTGAATACATCAATAATTCAATAGAGGTATACTCTGATTCTGTTGATGCCTACTTCAATCAATATAAAAATCATGAAGTTGTACAATTAGCCCAAAAGTTACGTAAGAAAAATGGTGTTGCCTATGATGCAGTCATGTCCATGGCAATCCATCTGTCCATTGAAAAGAACTCAATACAATTTGACAAATCTTTAATACGAACTAACCTTGACAGACGTTGGGGCAAGTACAGCGATGATTTTGTTGCCAAACTTTCTGACTTTTACAGCAAAAGCGAATTCAACCAATTCTTTATGAGTAACAAACCTCTCTATAAAATGGCAGAAGATCGTTTTGGTAATATAAGTAAGTCTATAGAGTTATCGTGGTTTGAGAACTTTTATGGATATCAACCTAACGGCAAGTATCACATTGTTCTTAGTTTTCTAAATCGTGGAAATTATGGCCCCAAAACATTATCAAAATCAGGAGAAGAAAATATTTATTCGGTCCTTTGTGCATGGACAACAGATAGCCTTGGACATCCTAAATATCATATCAATCAAAAGGAAACTTTAGTCCACGAATTTTGCCATTCATTCTGCAATCAACTAGGAGATAAATACATTACCGAAATGGAACCAAAGGCAACTGATTTTTTTAAATCAGTCTCAAAGTTAATGCGCAGACAAGCGTATGGTTCATCGCAAACCATGGTAAATGAAATGCTGGTCAGGGCAAGTACAATTAGATATTTTGAAGACACGGGAGCTGATGAATACGTTATTGATAGAATGTTGCGCATTGAACAAGCTAATGGGTTTTTATGGATTGATACGCTTTATCAGAGCTTTAATAATTATACCAACAATCGTGATAAATATGTAACACTTGATGATTATATGTCACAAATTGTGAGTTTGCAGAATTCTTTATTACCAGAAGAGATTATAACAAATTATAATAGTAATTGTCCGAGTATTATAAGTTCATCAATTACTAATGGGTCTAAAGACGTAGACCCGACACTAAATGAAATTATAATTGAATACGATAGACCAATGTCGAGCTACGGTATTTCTGATAAAGGGAATAACCCTGAAATGGAGTTAGAATGGCAAAACAAACAACATACAATTTTGAGGATTAATGTTGAACTGGAAAGTGATACTAATTACGCACTTCATTTTCATCCACCATTCAATGTTGACCGATATAAATATCCTCTTAGAGAAAGCTTTGAGCTTAAATTTAAAACTAAAAAATAACTTGCCATAATAAATAGGACTCTGAGCGGTCTGCAAGACCCAGCGATGAGTCCATGTTGAGCTACATCCCGGCTGTCGTGGCCGCAGCCTTCTATGCACTTATTGAATGTTTTGATTGTTTTCTGGGGATACCCCAAGGTGTGATTTTATTGTTTGGGTACGTCAATATACTGTTTTTGTCGCGATTGACCTGCCATTTTGGGGTGAAAACAACGTAATTTGGGAGAGTTTGGGCAGTAGCCTGCCAGTCCTCAAGCCAATGAAGATTAAATGAGCATAAAATCAATCTATTGTAAAAAAGCAGCAAGCAATCGCCCCACGTGTTGGCCTGGGGAGCGGATACGAGGCAATTCCCTTACTATGTGCAGGCGTCCATCTTTGCATTTAGGGCATTTTCCAATGTCAAAGCCGGTGAGCCGTTTGATGCGCTCCGGTGTGGTTTCGACCTCCCTTTTACCCGACAGCTTCTTTTCCACCTCCGATTCATCCGGCACAAACCGGAGCTGCAGGTTTCGTTTGGTGGTGTGGTTGTAAATGCCATAGCGGCGTATCTTTACAAACCGTTTGGGCAAAATATGCTGACAGAAGCGGTGTAAAAACTCAACGCCCGTCAGACTCACCGGTTTCTTTTGAGCTTTATCGCGGTAATCTTTGGCCATAAAGGTCACATGTGTATCGCTGATGGCCAATATGCGATCATTGCTGATGGCCACCCGGTGGGTGTACTGTCCCAGGTACCTGAGTACATGCTCGGCACTGGCCATGGAGGGCTCGCAATGTACGACCCATTTCTTTTTATAGGCCGCTTGCAGGTGCGTATGGAATCCGTTTAAGGCATCCGCTTTACGCAGCGCCCTTTTCAGTCCATCCAAACATTTGCCTTTAAACGCATCGCTTAGTTGCTGTACGGGATAGAGAAAATGCTCGTATTTCCCGATGGGTTTCCAGGTACCTTTAAGGGTGTATCCTGCAGCCGGTACCAGGCAATGGATGTGGGGACATCAATGTATGGAATTGGAAAACAGCTAAGTAAATACAGTTATGAGATTATGAAAGGACTAAATGTACTCTTTTATGATTTTGAAGGTGTAAAAAGAGAATTTAGCAATTTCGGACTAATTGAACTTACTAAAATTGATGAGCCAATAAAACATATGGAGAATGAGCTTCCATTAAAATGTATCTTAGTGAATTGCAAAAAAAAATCCGTAGCTATTCAGGGAATTAGGAATCCCCAATACGAACACTCGCCTCTTACCAATAGAGTGAAGAACGATGCCGTGAAGGCGAAAAGGAAAGGCCCATGTGGCTTGCACTTTTATGTAATAAAATTGAAAGAATAGCTGGTTTTGGTATGTTCTACTGATTTTCTGTTTGTTAAGTCCTTTGAGAGAAGAGCATTATAAGCAATATTGTATGTGTATTTTTGGTATTGAAATCCCTTCCGCATTCCTGCTATAGAACGCCAAATGATATGTTTTGGTTATAATAACTACTTGTAAATAGTACAAAATCAATCAAATGATCTGCTCGCTAAAGAAAGAGCCTGTCTGCACGATGACGAAGCATTTATTAAGAATTCAGACCTTAATTGCATTGATCTAAAAGCAAGTTGATAACAATGATTAGTGTTGGATATTCGATAGATAACGTTTTATGCAATTGTTTCTTAGCCTCGTTTAGATGCTTCTCTACCGCCTTTATTGAAATATTGAGTTGTCCTGCTATAGCCTTTTGCTGCATTCCTTGCATCTTAGCCATCATGAACACCTCTTTCCGCTTGGGTGGTAATTGATCAATGGCCGAATTTAAACTAGAGATCAGCTGTTCTTCCAGCGATAATTCTTCCTGCCGGTTAAAATCCAGCTGATACAAGTATTGAAGTTCATTAACCGAAAGATCCTCAATTTGCACTTGTGATTTTGCCAACTGATCCTGCTTAAAATACGCATAACATTTATTTCTAAGCGATACAAACAAAAGGCTTTCAACCGATTTATACGGATCAATACTGGCATGCTTTTCCCAAATCTGAACAAAGGTCTCCTGGACCAGGTCTTTACTTTTTGCCTCATCGGGGACAAATAACCGACAATAGCCCAATAAACGGGGATAAACCTGTTTAAAAAGCCTTGTAAAAGCATCCGGATCCCCTTGCTTCAGCTTATTTTTGAATTCAATACCATCCGATGATGTATCTTTTACTATCATTCTTTGAATTTATTCAATTAAAGAAACTATTCACATAATAAACTATTGCAACACGAAATAACAACTAATTGTTATTTTTAACAAATTAAATACAGCCACCAGGATCAATAAAAAGCTCCTTTCTTGTTCTTTATATGACACTTACATACCTCCTAAAATTAATTTACTATGGATATTGAGAAATATCAAATTAGCAAATGTAAAAATTAATTAAATTTTGAGGTAGGGTTTTAACAGATGTTTGTATACTATTGATGATAGTAAATGAATATAATGGACGACAAAATTAAAAAATACTTAAGGGGAGAATCAAGTGAGCAGGAGCTTTCTGAACTTTTAACTTGGTTGCGTCAGCCGGGGCACAACAACCGGTATAGGAAAACTAAAAAACACTGGTTGGGAAACGATTACGACCATTTGAGTGACTCTCATACTCGTGAGCTAATGACCTTTCAGGCAAAAATGTTAAGCACTGGTTTCAAGCAATCTTTTAAATTAAAGAAAACGAAGCAATTTTTAAGTTATGCTGCGTTATTCCTGCTACTTCTGTCAGTGGGCAGTATGTGGCTTTACTTTCGAACCACCGGATTCTATACCAGCCGGATCTGTTCAACCGTTGTGGTTGACGGAGGCCAAATGTCAAAATTAGTGCTCCCGGACAGTTCCCTTGTCTGGATCAATTCCCTATCAAAATTGAGTTATGATAATCTTTTTGGAAAGAAAAACAGGCAATTGCAACTGGAAGGACAGGCCTTCTTCCAGGTTTCAAAGAATAAAACATTACCATTTATTGTCAGCAGCCGGGATATGGAAGTGACGGCAACCGGCACCATGTTCGACGTTGAATGCTATCCGGAGGCTGAAGAAACCACCATCATTTTGCACGAAGGAGGTGTTAATATCAGTCCCGCACACTCCCCCCAAAAAACCATCCAATTAAAAGCCGGTGAGATGCTGCATTATAATAATCAAAATAAAAAAATACAGATCCGGTGTGTGAACACTGCAAAGCTCCTTTCCTGGAAAGAAGGAAAATTAAATATCTACGACCAATCGCTAAACGAAGCCGCAGAGAAGTTGAGCAGACGTTACAATTGCACCTTTGTGGTAGATGAAACCATGGCCCATCAGAAAGTCACCCTGTCGCTTAATGACCAAGATTTAAATAGTGTCGTACGCATACTAAAAACCATTATCCCAGTCAATATTTATTCGACGAATGACTCCATTTATATTGACTCTAAAAAATAAACAGGAATGTGTTGGCGCACATTCCTGTTAACTTAAAACCGCATCAGGCTCGATGCAATTTATTAACTATAATTCAATGTAAAAGTATGAAAAAAAAATGGAAAAGTATTGATGGCTATCCGCACTGGAATAGCAGTAAACTATTACGCATTATGAAACTAACATTACTGTTTTTATGCGTTGCTTTAACCCAGGTAACAGCAACGGCATTTTCGCAAGGATCAAAACTCAATCTTAAATTAAATGAAGCACCTGTTGGCCAAATCATTGATGAAATCGAGAAACAAACTGACTTCACCATTAGCTTTAGCTCCAGTTACGTAAATGTAGAAAGAACTCTAAATGTCAGTTTCAAAGAGGCAGAGATCACTGAAGTGCTGCAAGCACTCTTTCAGGATACCAACGTAGGGTATCATATTAACAACAAACAAGTTTTACTATTTGATAAAACCGTTCAGTTACAACAGAAAAATCTAACAGTTAGCGGGAAAGTGTTGGATCAGAATAATCAACCCATCCCTGGTGCCACCATCGTAGTGAAAGGAAGTACCAATGGGACCATTACCGGTATAGATGGAGCCTATTCCATAAGCAACGTCCCTGAAAACAGCACTCTGGTGTTTTCGTTTATTGGCATGAAGACTAAAGAGGTTCTTGTGGACAGTAAAACCCTGATTGATGTTGTGTTAAACAGTGATATCATCAATGTAGATGAGGTGGTTGTAACGGCTTTGGGTTTAACGCGTGAGAAAAAATCATTGGGATATGCAGTTCAGGATGTGAATGGCGATCAGGTCGCTCAAGCCAAAGAGTTGGATGTTGTCAACGCTCTGGCAGGTAAAGTAGCCGGTGTGCACATCACACAAGGCGGTGGCGGACTTGGTGGCGGCGGCTCCCGTATTGTTATTCGGGGAGAAACGTCTTTGGCTGGCAATAATGCCCCAATGACGGTTGTTGACGGTATTCCTGCTGGCATAAACGATGTGGCTCCTGAGGATATCGAATCCATTTCAGTACTGAAAGGTCCGGCCGCTGCAGCCCTTTATGGCTCCCGAGCTGGTGCCGGTGTTATTTTAATCACAACCAAAAAAGGCCCTATGAATGGCCGTTTGAATGTGGAAATAAATTCCAGTATGAGCTTTCAGAATCCATTTATCTTGCCTGATATTCAAGACCAATACGGACAAGGAACAGGAGGAGAATATGTCGATAACCGGAGTCGAAGTTGGGGCCCCAAGTATGAGAATCAATCTGTAGAGCAATTATGGGGCTCGAATGTTTGGAAGGCACATCCGGATAATGCACGCGATTTTTATGACACGGGTAGTATCATTACCAACAATGTTTCGTTGGCCGGAAATAGTGAAACAGGAACGTTCCGTCTGTCCTATACCAATGTGCTTCAGAAAGGAATGGTTCCGAATACTAAATACGACGAAAACCGCATTGACCTGAACAGCGGGTGGACGTATCTAGATGGTTTGCTGGATGTGAATGCCAATGTTAAGTATGCCGTTATTACCAATGACAATAATCAATCTATGGATCCACGCTTATGGCCGACCAACCTGGATTTGGATGTGCTTAAAGATTATTGGCTGGAAGAAGGTGTAGAACAGCGGCAATGGTTGTTTACATCCAATAATCCCTATTTCCAATTAAACGAAAATACAAATTGGAGCCGAACTAACAAATATTACGGAAACCTGTCGCTTACCTTCAATTTCACAAAGTCACTGAGTTTATTATTACGAACCGGTGTGAATGGTAATTTTAATGAATATCGTAATCAGACACAAGTAACGACGGAGGGTTCCAATGCTCAATATGGAAGTTTTAAAACGAAATTTGCAAAGGGGTATGAAATGAACTCTGATTTCTTGCTCAAATACGACAAGAAACTAAGTTCCAGTTTCTCCATGGTAGCATCAGTGGGTGGTAACATGATGTCGACAGACGGCAGCTGGCTGGAAGGAGCGACTTCACAATTGTATATTCCTAATGTATATAATCTTTCGAATACTCGAATTGCTCCTTCGGCTTATAACGGCAATAATCTGCACACCAAAAACAATGCGTTGTATGCATTTTTAAACCTGGGATATAAGGATATGATCTATCTGGATTTAACAGGCAGAAACGACTGGACATCAACCTTATTATATGATGTTAATGACTCCTATTTTTATCCTTCGGCCAGCTTGAGTGTGCTGCTCAATAAAATGGTTAACATGGGTGATCAAGTTGATTTATTAAAACTGAAAGCCAATTATGCCGGCGTTGGAAAGAGCATCGAGCGTTTTCAACTGGATCCCAATTATTACTTCAGTACGGGGAATGGTGAAATCACGTTGGAAGAATCAGGTACGAAGAGTTACCGAAATCTGAAGCCGGAATATTCCTATTCGTTCGAATTAGGTGCTGAAGGTACTTTTTTTAAGAACCGGTTAAATTTAGATGTGACTTACTACAATATCCGCACCATTAATCAGCTTTGGAGTATGCTTGTCACCCCGGTCTCTGGTTATAATTCAGCTATTCGTAATATTGGCGAAGTGACCAGTAACGGATTAGAGTTAACGATAAATGCTGTCCCGGTAAAAGTGGGTAAATTCCAATGGAACACTAGCCTAAACTGGTCGATGGATCGGACTGAAGTAACCGAACTGGATCCGGCATTACCGGATCATGCCATTGTAAAAGAATTGGATTACCGCTTGTATACCTATGATAAAGTGAATGAGCGAAAAGGAGCTATTTACTCCAAAGCTGCCCGCCGGTTTGAATACGATCCGGAGGTGCACGATGCTTCCTTAAAACAATACAACGGTCAGTTATTCTACGACAACCAAAAAGATTTACCACGTGGAGAGTTGGACGTTATCGGGCATTACAATCCGGATTGGATTGGTTCGTGGTACAATGAATTCAGATGGGGTAATTTTAATATGTCCGCACTTTTATTTGCCAACGTAGGCAACTCTGTATTCAATTCCATGGAACGAAAATTGGTAGAAGCAGGCTTGGATAAACGCACCGTTGCGGGCCGGGAAACAGGCGTACTGCCTGAAGGCGTTTGGGAATCACCCGAAGGTATTCGCCCTTTTGCACCGGGCGATGAGATTAATGCCGAAAGTTATTGGGGCGATTATATGACTGATAGCGAACTGCATGATATTTGGGTGGAAGATGGATCTTTCCTCAAATTGAAGGAAGTTAATCTGGGGTATACATTGCCCAACACATTATTAAATAAAACCCCTTTGAAAAAGGTGCGCTTATCCGTTACCGGTCGCAACCTGGCATTATGGACCAAAGTGAAACACGTTGATCCGGAAACTTTTACTAACGGCAATAATGGAGCCGGACTCATACCAGGGGTTGCAAAAGAGGGAGGAATACCATCTGCCCGCACCTATTCATTGAACCTGAACATTCAATTCTAATGAAATTCGGATTTGAATAAATTTAATCAAACGCAAAAAGAAAACTACCTGTCATCATGTTATGATGAAAAGTTAGTTTCCTAAAAATATAAAATATATGAAGACATTAAATATTAAAATATTTCTTCTTTCGTTACTCGTATTGGGTGCTTGTCGTACCTGGGATGAAGACTTTAATACGGATCTGAACCGCCCTCAGGTGACTCCTGCCAACCCGGTTCCTCCTCACTTGTTTATGGGATCTATGATAAAAGGAGTTACCGGGGCCTGGAACTACCCTCAGGCCATGTTAAATGTAATAGCTCCGGTTTGTGAGTATACAGGAAAATCATACAGTTTAAGCCAGGCCAACAGGCACCGTTCCTGGCACGATTTAGACGGATGTATCTTTAAACCCACTTATAATAATTTACGCAGTGTAAGAAATTTACGCCGATCTGCCATTGCAACTGAGGATGACAGGTATGTGGCGATAGCAGACATTTGGGAATCATACGTGTTATATACAATCACCACCCTAAGTGGTCCGGTTCCCTATTATAAAGTAATTGAAGATAGTGATGAATTTCACTATGTGTATAACTATGATGATCAGGCCAAAATCTATCCCAGTTTAATTGAGAAATTTAAAAATGCCGGCTTAATGATCAATGCCGATGATGACATGATTGATGCCCAAGCTGATTATGTGTATGGTGGCGATATACAAAAATGGAAAAAAATGGCCAATACGTTTTGTATAAAACTAGCTCTGAACATGTACAATGCATCACCGGATGCAGCTAAAGCTGTAATTAACGAAATACTATCTAATCCGCAAACCTACCCGGTTTTCGAATCCAATGAAGATAATTTTACTATCCATTACGATGGCGTTTTTCGTGTATCCCCCTGGCGCGTTTTGGGAGATTGGTTGTTAAAGGAAAACCTGGTTAGTAATGTGATGGTGGAGCGCCTGATTACACTGAGAGATCCACGTCTTCCTGTGTATGCTAAACCAGTTCAAAAATATCATACCGATGCGAATACCAATGTAGCACCTGGTAATCCTGGCCCAGTAAAGTATTTAGGTCATATTTACGGGATCACAACTTCCAACGGGGATGCTACCAACTGGAATGGAGGACTGGAGTATAGCTCCAGAATTGGTGACTGGTTTATTTCTGTTGATGAAAACATGAAAACCACGGATGCATGTAGTACAAATCCATTTGTTCTGAGTACTTATTCTGAATTGAACTTCATCCTTGCAGAAATGGCTAAACGCAACATAATAGCCGGTGGTGATGCTGCTGCTCAGGAATACTATCAAAAAGGCATACAAGCTAACCTGGATTATTATCAGTGTCAATTCCAGGGTGATGCTAATTATGATGGAGCTTATGGTGAAGAAGGATTGTCTTCTTTTGATGACTATATTGCTCAGCAGCAAGTTAACTGGAATGGAGGTCGCGATCATTTGACTCTTATTGCTGAGCAAAAATGGATATCCACTTTCTTCCTTGGATTTGAGGCCTATTTTGATCATCGTCGTACGATGAAACCGGCTTTATGTGCTTCGCACAGGGCTGATGGTTATCAAACTTCCGGATCCGGAACCAAATTCCCATCCCGGACAGATTATCCGACTTCTGAAACAGCTGAGAATACAGTAGCTGTTGAAGAAGCCAATGCCATCGGTTTTGACATTGCTGTAACTGGCGCAGAAAATCGCACCATTGCCAAAATGTGGTTAATTGATAATTCAACCAGTCCGGATTTACAAATGCCTATCTTTCAGGAACCCCTTAAGGCCAATGAGGAGCATCCAGGTCAGGCGAATTTTAAAACCTGGTATGATAATCATTGGGATACCATGTTCTGGTGGAAAAATGAATAGTTGATAGTTTAATTAGAAGAGGTTGCCCAGCGATGTGCAGCCTCTTTGCTTATCAGCACTTGACTAACACAATAACCATTTTAATTACTTGCGACAAATAAAATGCAAAAGCAAATAACGTCTAAGTTGTTCCTTAAGCGACTTGGTGGTATTGAATCGTGCACTTTGCGGATAATACAAAGTGCAGATGTTAAAGTTTTAAACTCGCAAACAGATGATTCGCTCTTTTTTAAAATGATAATAGATTAACAACTAATACAAACAACAAATGAAAAAAATATATTTAATTATTAATATACTGATAACTGTTGCCCTTTCTATATTATTGGGTGGCTGCAGTAAAGATATTATTGAACCGGAAGAACAACTGGCAGCTGCCCCCCTCCAACTGAAAAGCAGCAACTTTCACAGCGACCTCGCTCAGCGATGGGCACCCATCCATTACCAGGATGTAGATGTAACCGGGGCGCTCGGTTTCGACCATGCATTGAATGGAAAATCAGATTACATTACCAATGTGGATTTTGACGGCAATTGGAATGCAACCGATAATTGGGATCATACTGCTTCTTATGACTTAAATGCCCATTGCTATTATTCGGTTGTGGAAACCGAAACTCACTACTTCTTACTCTACTCATTTTTCCATCCCCGTGACTGGACCGATAATGGTTTGTGGATCCTGTTTGGTGGACTGGATGAACATGAAAATGATATGGAGGGCGCCCTCATGGTCGTTAAGAAAGATGGCTCCTCCTATGGTGACTTGCAGGGGATGATTACGACATTTCATACCTCTTACCTGTCTTTTGTACCCAATGGAAGTCCGTTAACTGCAAATCAGCAGAGTATAGCCGGAACCTTGTCGTTTCAAACTGATCCGGGAGATAATTTGCAGCATCCTAAGACGGCACAGGAATGCCGGGGACATGGCTTAAAGGCGCATCCCTACTGCAATATCGTTGGAGATGGCATTGTTTATTTCCCTTCATCAGTTGCTGAGATGCCGGAAAACAACTACGACTCCAATTGTGGTTATCAACTGGTTGACATTTTTGCAAGCGGAGGATTATGGGATCAACGCAATAATACGGATCTGTTTTATTCCTATGGTAATTTTGATGGGGGCACCCATGGCCGGGGCGCCAATGCACCCTGGGTCTGGAATGGTGGAACACTGGCTACAAACCCTGTGTACGCAGCCAATCATTTCTTCTCAAACCTGGGTAATTGCTCCAGTACATACACCTATAATAAATACATAGGAATCGAAAATTAACCATGGGTTAATGCCGATACATAATCACCGAGCTATAAGTTTTATCGCTCATTATGATTTGTAATCGGTATAAATCCAATAGGTGATCCGAATCAATGTTTGCGAGTTTTTAACATTCATATTAGTAATGCATTTCTTATAGGTTTATAGAAACACATCCTTAGCCCAAAGTAACTGATAAACAATATTCAGAGTATGATTAGAAAAGTAACAAAACAAATTATTTCCACTTTGATTTTAGCTATGATCTATGCCGGATTGGGGTATAGTCAATCGTTGCTCACCATTGAATCTGAGCAAGGTATAGAATTAGAGAAATATACATTGACTATTTCCCGAAATGCGGGTGAGAACTGGTGGATGGGCGTTATTGGACAAGGTCATCTGATGCCGTTTACTAAGGATGTGGAAATCGATACATATGGGAAGGGCTATGGCAATCAGGTGCAACCCTTAATGCTTTCAGATAATGGTGATGTAATTTGGAGTGAATCACCGCTGCGCATCGTTAACTCCGAAAAGGAGCTGATCGTCTACAGTCGGGATACGATTATCAGAACAGAAAGAAATTCATCCTTGAAAGCGGGCTTCTTGTATGCCAGCAAAAACTACTTCCCTCCATCTGGAAAGATGCCCGATGAGCTGCTCTTTAGCAGTCCTCAATACAATACCTGGATTGAATTGATGTATGACCAAAATCAGACAGACATCCTCAAATATGCGTATGCGATTAAGGACAACGGTTATCCGGCAGGTGTAATAATGATTGATGATAACTGGCAAGAGGATTATGGAAAATGGAATTTTCATCACGGACGATTCAAGGATCCCGGCGCGATGATTGATGAACTTCACAGCATGGGTTTTAAGGTGATGCTTTGGGTCTGTCCATTCATTAGTCCTGATTGTGATGTGTACCGTGCACTCAATAAAAAGGGCTATTTCCTCAAAAACAGAGCTGGTGAAACGGCTATGGTACCCTGGTGGAATGGAGTAAGTGCCTTGCTCGATTTGTCGAATCCTGAAGCTCAACAATGGTTTAAGGATGAGCTGCAACGATTAACCATGGTATATGGTGTGGATGGATTTAAGTTGGATGCCGGTGATGCCCGTTTCTATACTGGTGACATTGATTTGAACGGTCTTTCGCCCAACGATCATTCGCAATTGTATGGCGAAATTGGCCTGGATTTTCCTTTAAATGAGTACCGGGCCATGTGGAAGATGGGTGGACAAGCCTTGGCTGAACGGCTTCACGATAAGGACCACAGTTGGAATCACCTCAATATGCTGATCCCTCAGATGTTAGTGGAGGGCATTATGGGCTACCCTTTCGCTTGTCCTGATATGATAGGTGGCGGACAGTTTAAGTCATTCCTGGATGGTGCAACCATTGACCAGGAGTTAATAGTGCGCTCGGCCCAGTGCCATGCGCTGATGCCCATGATGCAGTTTTCGGTGGCCCCCTGGCGTGTGTTGGATGAAACGCATTTAAAGGCAGTCAAAAAAGCCATCGACATACGTCAAAGGTATAAAGATTACATTCTTCAATTGGCTCAGGAGGCGTCAAGGACTGGTGAGCCGATTATGCGTCCGATGGAGTACGAGTACCCAAAACAAGGATTTGCTAAAGTAGTTGATCAGTTTATGCTGGGCCATCGCATTTTGGTAGCACCAGTCATTGAAAAAGAAGCTAACCAAAGAACCGTTAAATTACCTAAGGGACGTTGGAAGATGCCTTCGGGAAAAATAATAAGAGGTGGCCGCACCCTTCAGCTCAATGTTGCTTTAGATGAACTTTTATATTTCATCAAGCAATAAACTATAGTTAAGTCCGCGTAACAGGGGCTGCTTAGATGTTTTTGGCTTCCTGTCCGACGGCATGTTTTTTATCAATTGAAATAATGGTGTAGTGGTATTGGGGCGAAAGTCCCAATATGCATCTCATCCATGTTAATAATTATGTTGTTTCGATGCCATTGTGGTGCATTCATTCTATAGATGAATTTTTAAAATGATAAAATATCAAGTTTTAACCATATGTATACTAGTGTAATGATTGCTTAAAAAGTAAACTATATCTTGGAAGAATCTCCGGTATAGTTCCATTGAAAAGGTTTTGCCCTTTCCTTATTGTAAGTTTTCACGCATTGCATCAATTGATCACTTAATTGTTTTGACGAATTCCACACTCCTCCTTTTATGACATCCTTGGTCATGATATTAAACCAAATCTCAACATGGTTAAGCCAGGAGGCATATGTCGGGGTAAAGTGCAACTGAATCTTTATTTTTTTTGACACCCATTCCTTTACCTCCTTGTTTTTGTGGACTGCCAGATTATCAACAATTATATGTAGCTTTTTATTCATAACTCACATTTCTGAGTTGCGAACTACCTGAATATCAGGTAAAATAAAACGAAAAAATCACAAAAAAAGCTGCATTTTCTGATTGTATTTTGTTAATTTTAAGTCTGTTAACAAGTAAAATACAAAAACAAGCAAGATCATGCAGCAAAACAAAAATACTAAATTTAAAGGAGAGCTTACCACGATCATAAATGAAGAAAGCGGAATTGAAAGTAAACTGGAAAGTGTTATGAGTTTATTTGCCATAAAGAAACAGCTATCCGCTTTCGATTCACTCAAAAACAGAGGGCATAATTTATCTGATCTTCTGTGCTGTTTAATCTTAATGTCACTTCAGGGAGTCAGTAATGTTTTTAAGCTAACCATCCAGAAACAAGGTGTTAATAAGGATGCTTATTATTCTGCCAAGAATAATGAATACATCAACTGGCATCAGCTTTTGATACTGACAGCACATCATTTTCGATGGCTAATTAGCAACCGGCCATCTTTGCAAAAAGAAGGTATAACTGCACTTATTGCCGATGACTCACCGTTAAAAAAGACTGGCAAGAAAATGGAGAAAGTGAGTATGATACATGATCATGTGACCAATACTTATATTTTGGGCTTTAAGTTGTTAGTTCTTGGTTTCTGGGATGGCGGAAGTTTCATACCTGTCAGTTTCAGCCTTCACAGAGAAAAGGGAAGTAAGCTAAAAAAAGCAACCGATGCCCATAAACAATCCGTACGGGCTGAGCAAAAAGCAAATGTTAATTTAACCAATGCTCAACAAGCACTTGAGCGAAAACAAACGGCAGTTAACAAACACAAGGCTATTACGGAGAATACTCCAACTAGAACAAACCTGAACCGGCTTATCAATGCAGCCAATGCAGAAGAAAAAGCAATGCAAAAGGTTGCTTCCTATGAAAAGCTATTACAGGAGAAAAAAACTCAACAGGAGAAGTTAAAACAGGAACGGGATAAAATAGCAAAGACCAATCCCACCTATGGTTTAAATAGAAAGGAAAAAGCAAAACAATTCAAGAAAAAGAGAGCAGCAGGCAGCTGTGGCAGCAAGCGCGCCAAAGAAGCAGATATCAGTAAAATCGACATGCTTGTCACCATGCTAAAACAAGCCGTAAAAAAAGGATTTGTACCAGATTATGTCCTGACCGATACATGGTTTTTCTGCAAAGAACTGCTCTTAACAGTCAATGATATGGCTACAAAAGGAGTCAAACTATTATCCATGGCTAAAATGGGAAATGCCACATACACACTTGTTTCCGATGGGAAAAAGTACAATATCCATACGCTGCTTAAAATGAGAAACCGGCAAGCAAAGTACAGCCGGAAGCTTAAGGCTCACTATATTAAAATACCAGTTGTATATGCAGACATACGTGTTGACTTGTTTCTTGTAAAGTTTGGGGGCAATGGTACATGGAGGCTGCTGGTAACAAATGATTTAAGCATGACCTTCACGAAGGTAATGGAAGTATACAAATTGCGTTGGAGTATTGAAGTGTTTTTCAAGGAGTGTAAGCAATATCTACACTTGGGAGGTTCCCATTCAAGTGATTTTGATGCTCAAATTGCAGACACTACACTGTCTATGATTCAGCATATCATGCTTGTGTTTTTTAAGCGCATGAACCATCAGCAGAGCTTTGGTGAGATATTCAAGGATGTATCCGATGAGTTGATAGAAGCCACGCTCGCTGAGACAATCTGGGAAATATTTATTAAGGTAATGGTAGTTTTAGCAGAGATTATTAATGCGGATGCCATGGAAATGCAAATACAGGCGATGCGAAAACCAGAGGCGATGCACATGGTGAAGAGGCTAATATGTGAAAGAAGGGAACTCAAAAGTGTGGCATGAAAAACGCAGACTCCCCATCTGGGTCGTATGTAATTGCTACACACCTTGTTGTATTGTGATATTTTAAGTTACATAGTCCATTTGGGCAAAAATACTAGCTGATTTTAAGCATATTGCATCTCAGAATTATTAGTTCATAAGAAAGGCGTTATGAATTTACTGCAAAAATTCAGTTGGAGATTTTCCATATTCTTCTTTAAAACACTTTGTAAAATAGGATGGACTTGAAAAACCAACCATATAAAGTACTTCGGAAACATTGTATTTACCCGAGCGTAAAAGATTGTTCGCTTTTCGTAACTTAATCTTTCGGTGAAACTTATTTGCCGTTAATCCAGTGAGATTTTTTATTTTTCGATAATACTGATCATGGGTCATACCCACCGATTTAGCGATGTCTTCAACACTCAAGTCTTTATTGGAAATATTTTCTTCAATATATTTAATAATACAGGTTAAGAATTCTTCATCCGGAGCTTGTGGAGCAGAGGCTTCAAATTCAAGCATCCCATACTTGCTTCTTAGTTGAGCCCTTTGGTGTATTAAGTTTTGAGCCCTAGTTTTTAGTAGCTTAAGACTAAAGGGTTTGTGTATATAGTCATCAGCCCCTTTTTCAAATCCTTCAATTATATTTTCTTCCGAAGTTTTAGAGGTCAAAAGAATAATTGGAATGTGAGATGTATTGATGTCGTTTTTAAGTATTTCACAAACCTCGGTACCCTCCAGATCTTCCATCATTATGTCGCAAATGATTAATGAGGGTAGCATTTGTTTTGCTTTTTGAACACCCTCGGTGCCATTTTGTGCAAGGTAAACCTTATAGTCGTTCGAGAGGTTGTCATTTAAATATTCTCGTATATCTTCATTGTCGTCTACCACAAGGATGGTTTCGTTATGGCTTGTATTCTGTTGTTTTGTATTTAATACTGTTGATTGTAGTGCATCTAATTCGAGAGCATCCTTGTGTTCGCAAACATCTGTTTCTTTACTGTTTATAAAGTTTTCGCGGCCCACAGGTATTTGAATTATAAATGTTGTTCCCTGTCCTTTTTCGCTTTGCGCACTTATTGACCCCTTATGTAGTTCAATTATTTTTTGCGCTAGGGCTAATCCAATCCCTGTGCCTCCACTTTTCGAATATCGGGATTGGTAGAAACGTTTAAATATATTAGGAAGATCCTCGGGATCAATACCGATGCCGTTGTCTCTTACCTTAATCAATATTGAGTCATCATCTTTTTGACATAACTCAGCTTCAATATATCCTCCTGGTGCAGTATGTTTTAAAGCGTTGGATACAATATTGATGATCACTCTCTCCAGTTGATCTTTATCTCCCCATATTTCAACCGTTTCGTTACATTCTTTTATAATCATGTCAACATTTTTTAAACGGGCAGCACTTTCAAACTGGCTAAAGAGGTTCCTGATAAAAAGTATAATATCTATCCTTGTAGGGGAGAGTGTTAGCATTTTATTTTCAACTTTGCGGAAATCAAGAATTTGGTTTACCAGTCGTAGCAACAAAGTGGCGTTTTTGTGCATTACAGTGTGTTGCTTATGGAGCCAGGAGCCTGTCTCTTCATTGTTAAGTATATCTTCGAGGGGGGCGAGGATTAAAGTTAATGGTGTTCTTAAATCATGAGAGATATTTGTAAAAAAACTAAGTTTCTGCTCGTTTAGTTCTTTGTCTTTTTCTTTACTTATGGCATCGAATTTCTGTTTTTGAATAATGGCGGTTCTATGCTTTAGATTTAACATGAAGAAGTATATCAAGATCAATAATATCAATATGTAAGTGAAGTATGCCCATTTGGTTTTCCACCAGGGAGGCAAAATGGTGACATTAATTTTTCGAACATTGGGATTCCATGTATTATCCTTATTAGCCGCTTTTACTTGCAAAGTATAATTGCCAGGAGGAATATTTCGGTAATTGATTCTGATATTGGCATCCACTTCTTTATGCCACATCGTTTCCAGTCCTTTTAACTGATATAGAATGCTGTTTTTATTTGGCGAAGAATATGATAAGGTATTTATATCTAGAGATATGGTGTTGAGGAAGTAGGGTAGCGTGAGTTGATTCGTATAATTAATATGCTTTTGAAGTATAGGTATGCCTTTTATAGAGTCACCTGGATTAACCGCAGTGTACTGAGTTTGTAAATGATCAAAGAATATTTCAGGGTGATATGGGTCGGATGAGATTTTCCGAGGATCAAATTCATAGATCCCACTATGTGAAGCAGCAATAATTTTCTGATACTCTTTGTCGTAGTATAATTTCATAAAGATGGTAGAAGGAAAGTACCGTTTGTAATTTTCCAGATTAGGCGAATACCTGATGAGTCCAGAGTACGTGGCTATCCATATATTCTGATCGTCGTCTTGGGTAATATCCCAAATGTTTAGGTTTTCACCAGTTAATATGGTTGAATAGGAATTGCTGCCTTTCTTTCGTAATACCAACCCATTATCTGTACCAATATATGAATTTCCGTTGTAGTCTGTAAAAACACATCTAAGAAAACTAAAGCTGAGTAATGCTTTAAAATTGATCTTACTTCCTAAATCCGATACCTTTATAATATTGCCTTTATCATCTGTGGTTGCTTCAAAAATACCATAGTTGTGTTTTACAATCAACAGGCTATTGGGTTTTTCATCTAATATGATTTGTCTGATTTCTGCTTTTGTCTCTTGAGGCTTATTTATGGTTTTAAAAAGATCAATATGTTTTAATGCGTTTTCACCTTCATTCAGGTTCAAACTAAATAAACCATGTGTAATGCTACCTATCCAATATATTCCATGGGAATCTTTAATGATTGAATATATACGATCATTCTTCAGTGCGGTGTGGTCAAGTAGGTGAGTATACACTTCTTTTAACGAAGGTGTTTGGTAAATTTTCAACCCATGTCCCCAACTTCCGGCAAGTAAAAGATTGCGTTCGTTGTCTTTATATAGCGAAGAAACGGAATTGTTTTTCGTGAGATTGATGGTCTCTGTAAATGCTTCTTCGGTACTTTTGTAGGTGCATATGCCACTGCCATAAGTTCCTACCCAATAACTATCCTTGTCTTTTCGAGTAACACACTTGACCATATTTTCCGATAGTATATTGGCTTTGTTGTAATTTCGGATAATTTTAAAGGTTTGTGAATGTGCTGAATACTTATTTAATCCTCCATTCCAGGTGCCAATCCAAATATTATCATAGACATCAGCATATAGTGAAATAATCTTGTTTGTGTTTAAGCTAGATGAATTGAAAGGTGTGCTATTATAGTGTTTGATAGCTACATCATTACTGGAGAATGTAAGGCGATAAACGCCGTCTTCCTGGCAACCAACCCAAATGTCGCCGTTTCTGTCGCGTGTGATAGCTCTGATGATATTAGTGGAATATTCCGGGTCTTTGGGCTTTTGTAAAAGATATTTTGTATGGCCTGTTTTAAGGTTAATGAGGTTAAGTCCATTTTCCGTGCCGGCAAATAGCGTGTCATGATATACTTTTAGGCTCCATATATTATGGCTTGAAAGTTTAATTTCTGGTCTGAAAGCCGTCTTGTTATTTTTGCTATCTTTAGTAATACCGAATATCCCATTTCTTAAGGTTCCCAGCCAAATAGTATCTGATGTGGAACAGATGTCGGAAATAGAAAAATTTAGAAAATCGGAATACTTGTTACAATATATCGTTTTTCTTAAATCCTGCGAATGTAATGAGTCAACATGAAAACTATATAATCCTTTATAATCGGTTCCTATCCAAATTCTCCCTGTGTCATCCTTATGTAAGGACTTAATAGGCAAAACAACGAGTCCGTTTTCTGTTTTAAGCTTTATAGGCACTACTTCATCAAATTCTTTATTCAGTCCATACAAGCCATTTTCCTGCGACCCAAACAAAGTAATATTTGGGTTAACAGGAAGAATGCTAACGATGTCATTACTTAACGAGGGCGTATTGGCTGTATTGTACTGTTTAAATTGGCTTCCGTCAAATACATTTAATCCGTTGTAGGTGGCAGCGTAGATGAACCCCTGTTCGTCTTGTGCTATTTTCAAAACTTCATTGATGGAGAGCCCATGTTCAACTGTGTATTTCTCAAAATCCTGTGTGTACATTTTACACACCCCCAAGAGCCAGAAAATGGTAAACAATAAAAAAAATGTGCGAGACATTAATGCTAATGTATTAATGGTTAGAACGAATAATTCAGGCAATTTAGCAATTTTCCGGATTACAGCAATTGCTTTCCGAATTTGTTCTAGTGATTCCGAAAACAGACAAGTAATGATGGAAATAATGGAACTCAAAATGTTACTTGCGGGCTAATTTTGTCAAGGATGCTGAACTAGGGTGGTGTGTGAAATTATATAGTTGTAAACCATATAATGTTAACTGTACAGTTTAGTGGTATTGTGAGTTGAAGAATAGACAGGCGAGCGCCTATTATAATGACCAATTTAAATTTATGAATATGAAAAAAATCGCAGTGTCTAGGAGTATGCAATGTTTTCTTTTTGGGTTGTTTTTTGTGTTTCATGTGAATGGAAACGCAGTATTAGCACATCAGACCAAAACAATGAAATTTCCGGCAAATTGACCTATAACGATAGTGAAGCTATCTCGGGGGTGTCTATTCTGGTTCAGGGCACAACATTAGGTAGTATTACCGATTTTGATGGTAATTATAGTTTTGATGTATCAGCTGATGTAATCCTTGTTTTCTCTTTTGTAGGGATTAAATCTCAGGAGATTCAGATAAGTGGAAAAACAATTAATAACGTTGTTATGCAACAGAACGCAATAGGCCTCGAGGAGGTGGTTGCCATTGGTTATTGTACCGCAAAAAAAAGTGACCTGACTGGCGCCGTGGCAAATGCGGATATAGAATCATATAAAGAACAACCAAATGCAAGCATCGTACAAAGCTTGCAAGGAACTGTTTCAGAAAGCAGGACCGGACCAGATTATACTTCTCCAAATCCCGATGTGAGTACAAAGAATTTTCCCGATTATAATGACGATTACCAGGATGGTAAAACGAATACGGATTGGCTGGATTTGATTTTTCGTAAATCAACAGAATAGCACAAATTGTTTTTTTTTACAAAAAGAAATTAAATACTTAATTATGAATAGGGAAACTACAGGGATTTGTTACTTATTGTTTTTCGTGTTATTATTTTCAGGTAAGAATGAAAATAGTGAAATTGGAATGAAAGTAGAGGATTTGCTTTCAAAACACCGTATTGTTTTTACCGAACCTCCAAAAAAAATTCCTGTCCCACATTCCGTGGATGCTCCGCTACTTGGAAACGGATATACTGGTGTGGCCATTTCCGGTAGTCCTGAAAAACAAGTCTATTACATTGCCAGAAACGATTTCTGGCGGTTGAAAAATGGATATAATGAATCTTTTCCTGCTGTTTTAGGGAAAATAGAAATTGAGATACCTGAGCTTAAAGAAGCAACTTATCATGTGGAACAAAACTTATACAATGCTAAAACTTATTCCGGTTTTACCAAGGAGGACCTGGAGGTCAATTATTGCACCTATATTTCGGCAGCCGAAGATTTAATGATTATTGAATTAAGTTTAAAAGGAAAACAAAGGATTAATGGAAAAATCAACCTCTTATTGCCTGGAAAGGATGAGATCATTGACAATCCGCCATTGGATATCAAATTCCCCACAAAAGAGGATACGGCCATTGAGAAAGATGGTGTGATATGGATCTCCCGGGCCTTTGGACAGGATGTAGATATTCCTACCCAATCGGTCATTGCCATTAACATCCTGGATAACCCCACCAACACATTTACACTTGCTCCGGGCAAAAAAGTCGTGATTGCCTGTGCTTTCTCCAGTAATTTCAAAAGCAATGATTGTTTGAAGATCGTAACAGATCGTTTATCCGACCTGACAGAAAAGAATCTGAAACAGGTTGAAAAAAAACATGAAGCCTGGTGGCATGATTTCTGGTCGAAGTCATATGTTGACATCAATGATGATTTGATTGAGAAACAATATTATCTGTCGAACTATAATCTGGCCAGTTTCAGTCGTGATAAAGACTTTCCTCCTTCCATATTTGGAACCACTATTACCAAAGAACGGCCCTATTGGAATGGTGATTATCATTTAAACTACAACCATTATGCCCCTTTCTACGGACTTTTTTCATCTAATCATATCGAACAGGCGACTCCTTGCATAATTCCACTACTTGCTCTTAAAGAGAGGGGGGAATACTACTCAAAAAAGGTTTGTGGGATTGATGGAGGAATCATGCTCCCGGTGGGCATCGGTCCCCTAGGGATTGAGACCACCAGGCGTAATGAATTGATGGAGAAATTTAGAAATTATACCAAAGACGGTAATGAAGAAGGAGGAGGGCTTTTTTTTGGTCAAAAAAGTAACTCTGCATATTGTGTAGTAAATATGGCCATGCAGTTTTATCATACCTATGATCAGGAGTATACAAAAAAGGTATATCCTTTTGTAAAAGGAGTGGCTACTTTTTGGGAAAACTATTTAATTTTTGAGAAGGGTCGGTATGTTATTTATAACGACGCCATTCATGAAGGTACGGTAGGAACCATGAATCCGATATTGTCTTTAGGACTTGTGAGAATGGTGATGCAAACGGCCATTGATATGAGTATGGAATTAAAGATTGACGCTGAACGTACGGACAAATGGCAATATGTATTGGACCATTTATCAGATTATACTTACCAGGAACGTAATGGAAAAAAGGTCTTTCGGTATACCGAGGAAGGCACTGATTGGTGGGGTGACAATACTTTGGGTATTCAACATATCTATCCGGCCGGACAGATTTGTTTGGACAGCGATACAGAATTACTTCAGGTAGCTCACAACACAATTGATGTGATGCAACGCTGGATCGATTTTAACGGCTCTAACAGTTTCTTCCCGGCAGCAGTTCGGGTGGGGTATAATCCGGATACGATTTTATTAAAATTACATAAGTATGTCGAACATACTTATCCTAATGGTTTCCAGTTGGATAATCCCCATGGTATTGAGAATTTTAGTACAGTGCCTAATACCATCAACGAAATGCTGTGTATGGGACATGGTGGTGTCCTACGAGTTTTTACTGTATGGCCCAAAGATAAAGATGCTAGCTTTCATCAGCTGAGAACTTATGGGGCTTTTCTTGTTTCGAGTGAACTTAAAAAAAGTAAAGTACAATTTGTTAAAATAATGAGTGAGAAAGGAAAGACTTGTGTGATCGAAAATCCCTGGTATCCAAGCGCAGTGCGCCTATTCAGAAGCGGTAAAATGTCTGAATTATTAGAAGGAGAGCGGCTCTCTTTTACCACTGAAGAAAATGAAATAATTATTCTAAAAAATCAAGAAAAATTGTGATTTACGCAGAGCTTTATTGCTGGTATGCTTGTTCCAAGGAGTCGGATATGGAAAAAGCTATTGTTAACGCAACAGCTTGACAGGAAAAGCTGCAGAGTACATGGTGAAAAAGTTGCAGGATCCAAATTGTTGGTGTCCATTTTTTTTTGAATCCCTGAACACAACTGGGGTGGCTCTGGAATGATAGGACTTCAGTAAATGTTGATGCAGTGTTTCGATGAGAAGATTCTTTTATCTGCTGTTTAACCTAAAGAGTATGCATGTGGTTTGTGTACTATCCTTTTTACAATTTGCAATTACTATGAAAAACACACTTTTAATTCTAGCGGTGGGGCTATTTTATATAGCCTGTTCTAATCCAGACAACGAGTCGAAAGAAACCTATTGCAATCCTTTAGATTTAAACTATCGCTTTAGGCCTGAAAAAGATCAGATATCCTACCGCGAAGCCGCTGATCCCTCAGCTGTTCTGTTTAAAGGTAAGTACTACCTCTTTGCATCTAAATCGGGTGGGTACTGGAGTTCGGAAAATATGGCCAGTTGGAAATTTATCCCAAGTACGGGATTACCCACTGAGGATTATGCCCCGGCTGTAATGGCAATCGGTGATACCCTCTATTTTGCCGCTTCATCGGGAGAAAAACGGCCTTTGTTTAAAACCGCGGATCCGGATTCCGGTATCTGGGAAGTGGCAAATCCTGAGTTTCCATTTCCAATTTGGGATCCGGCTTTTTTTCAGGATGATGATGGTCGCATGTACTTGTATTGGGGATGCTCCCCTAACGATCCATTGTATGGCATAGAACTTGACCTTGATAATCAACTCAATCCTGTTGGGGAGCCGCAGGTGATGCTGGCCAGTAATACGCAAGACCATGGTTGGGAATGCCCGGGTGAAAATAATGAAGGGGAAGCATCTCCATGGTTGGAAGGTGCCTGGATGAATAAATACCAGGGTAAATATTATTTGCAATATGCTGTCCCTGGCACAGAAGTGCGTACTTATGCCGATGGTTATTATGTGAGTGACCAACCCCTGGGACCGTTTAAATATTCTCCTTACAGTCCTTTTAGCCGGCGTACCAGTGGTTTTGCCACGGGTATCGGTCATAGTTGTACATTTCAGGATAAATACGATAACTATTGGCATGCCACCACGATGGTAATTAGTGTAAAACATATGTTTGAGCGTCGTTTATGTCTGTTTCCGGCTGCCTTTGACAAGGACGGGGTATTATATACCGAGACGGCTTTTGGCGATTATCCACATTATATGCCGCCAGGTCAACGAGAATTGGGTCCATATACGGATTTTACAGGCTGGATGTTAATATCGTACGATAAGCCGGTGAGGGCTTCTTCGCAACTCGAAGGTTACCGTCCTCAAAACAGTGTTGATGAAAATGTAAGGACGTATTGGGCTGCCCAAGGTGGGCAAAATGAATGGTTGACGATTGATCTTGAGACGAAGAGCCGCGTAAATGCCGTTCAGATCAACTTTGCCGAGCATAACACCAATATTTTTGGCAGGAAACCCCGGATTGCTTATGAATACCAGATTGAGTATTCGAATGATGGTAAGGAATGGCATATAATGCGTGATACGCAGCTTGATGGCCAGGATGCACCGCATGATTATTTCGCACTTAACCAGGCGGTAGAAGCCCGCTATATGCGAATGACTGTTTTAAAGGTGCCGGATGGAAGAGTGGCTGTCTCAGGTTTTAGAATTTTTGGTAATGGGAATGGTCAAGTGCCTGGTAAAGTAAATGGTCTTATCGTGGAACGGGATCATCAGGATGAGCGCCAAGTAACCGTGCGTTGGCAACCTGAAAGTAATGCACAGGGCTATGTACTTCGTTACGGCATTAAAAAAGATAAATTATATCATTCAGTAATGCTATATGACCAAAATGATATTACTCTGAAAAGTCTGAATAAAGGCCTTGACTATTATTTTGCCGTTGAAGCCTTTAATGAAAACGGCGTGGCAACACTCAGTGAAATTACAGCTTGTAAATAGCCATAAGTGGCTTAAATCAGGAGGAATCCGAATTCTGACAACTAATTCCCGAATTTGTTATAGTAATTCCGAATTCAAACAAGAACTTTCAGAAAAAAAGAAAAAATTATGCTTAATGATCATGTATTTTCGATGCATGGTAGTCTCATATTCTTACTGTTTTTGGAAAATGCTATTAATTATGATACGAATGGATAAAATATTATTGTTTGTCTTTCTTCTTTTTGGCGGTCATTTATTAAATGCACAGGTGAAGTATTATGTTTCTATTATAGGCGATGATACTAATTCTGGAACAAAGCGGCATCCGGTAGCAACACTTGAAAGGGCACAGCAATTGGTCCGTGAGATAAAAAAGGATGGTATGCCTGAAGGGGGTGTGGAGGTTATTTTACAAGAAGGAACATACCACATCAATAAAACCTTGGTTTTTACAACAGAGGATTCCGGGACAAAAGAGGCACCCGTAGTTTTTCGGGCAGCAGAAAACGAACAGGTAGTCATTAGTGGGGGCAGGAAGCTAAACGGTTGGGAAACTACTGACGGGAGGATTTTTCAATTGCACCTTCCCAAAGAGAGTGGTGAAGAGTGGAACATCCGGCATTTATTTATTGATGGGAAGCGGGTGGTAAGAGCCCGTACACCCAATGTTAATGCGCCGGATAAATATATAACCATGCTTAACTCTGTCCGGGAGAAAGTTGAGGATGGTAATGAACTGATTGAGCATAATTACGATTGGATCACAGGTATTAATGATCCTGAAAATCAATGGAGCGTTGATGACCGCTTTATCGTAACGGTTGACTCTCGTTGGACTATCGACTGGGAGACTTTGCCGGATGTAGAGCTGGTGGCGCTCACGAATTGGGCTACGACTCATAAAAAGATTAAACGTGTAATGCCGCACAAAGGTGAAGTAATTTTACAGCCACCTCATGTTAAATATTTTGGTTACAATGCGCCTAAGAAAGGTTGGCCCTGCTATTTTGAAAATGCCATGGAATTTTTGGATACCGCAAATGAATGGTATTTCGATCGTACAAAAGGAATACTTTATTGTATTCCACCTATGGGTGTGGATTTAAATCAGGTGGATGTGGTGGTGCCGGTCATTCAAGCACTGGTAGAAGGAAAAGGTACCCGGCAAGAGCCGTTGACCAACCTTACTTTTGAAGGCATCACCTTTGCTTATAGTGAATGGTTGCGACCTCCCACTGGCCATAATGGTCGTCAGGGGTGTTACGATTATTGGGGGGATGATGAGGAGACCTACATGGGAAGTGCACTGGATTTTGAATTTGCCGAAAACATTCGCTTTACCCGCTGTAAATTTACCTGTATGGGAGGCGGCGGCATTGCTTTCCGGAAAGGAACAAGGAATATCGACCTGACCGGAAATGTATTTCACGACATTTCTGGAAATGGCATTTCAGTAGGTGAAGAATTAAGAGGTCCACTGGTTCCTGAGGAAGTAAAGATTACCAATAACCTGTTCTTCAACTGTGCAGCAGAGTATTTTGGGGGTAATGCCGTTTTTGTATCCATTGCTCGTTATATCCGAATTGCACATAACTGTATTCACGACCTGCCTTATAGTGGTATTGCCACCGGATGGTGGTGGCCCGACATGCATTATCCTTATGAAAAGTGGAAATCATACAGTGATAGTACTGATTGTGCCGGGTATATTACCATTGAGTATAATCATATTTATAATACAATGTTGGAGGTGTCCGATGGTGGGGGCATTTATACATTAGGCCCACAGCCGCATTCTATCATGCGCTTTAATCACATTCATGGCATCCGTTCTAATAGTGTGCCCAACAGTAAGTACGAGAGTCAACCGATTTTTTTCGATGGGCGGACGGCCGGATTTACGGTCGAAGGTAATGTGACTTACGACTACCATGCCGAGGCCTATCGTCGCAATCAGCCTACCAAAGATGAAGACTATATATGGATCAATAATCATTTTACGATTACAGAAAAAGATTCCCTTCAATATTTTGAGGCTTTTCAAAAGGCAGGTTTGGAGAAGAAATGGAGAAAGCTGTTGAAAATGAAAGGACAATAATTACCTATCGTCAAGGTCATTCAAATGGAAAAAATGATAAAAATAAATATTGAACTGTCAGATGATCATCTGGCCATGATATGGGCAAAAACTCAGTCAGATGCCGTGAATGCAATCGGGCATGTAGGTACACATATCGACTGTTATACAAAGCAACCTAAGAAAAAAGAATATAAGGTGTCGGCAGAAGTAATTGATTGCCGGCAGCACATGCCGTCTAAAGAAGAGTTAGCCTTCTATAGTTTTAGAAATAAAGCCCTAGTGCTTTATACAGGAGCCATGGCGCAGTGCAATTATGGGACAAAGGAGTATGGAGAAGTACAAACGTTTTTAGATGAGCATGTACTTGAAGCCATACTGGCTGATGCTCCACAGTTTATTTTAATAGATGGATGTGGTATTGGTCAACATGGAGAAGAGCATATTCGTTTTGATAAAAAATGTGAAGATCATGATTGTTTTGTGGTAGAGAATATATGGCTGGAGGAACCTTGGGCCAAACAAATAAGAGCGCTGGAGATAAAGATTGAATTGGATTCGGAATCATCAGGGAAACCGTGTGAAGTACATGCATTTATAAGTGAGTAGTGCGTGTAGGATTCTAATTGCGAATAAAGCAACTTATAGAATAGTTAAATCAGATAATATTATAACAAACCATTATGAGAGAGATTGTAATATTTGCACTTTCGTTTTTGCTTAACTGGAATGCTATGGCCCAGGTGAATATTTATGTGTCACCTGATGGCAATAACAATGCTGCAGGCAGTAAGGAACAACCTGTGGCTACCATACAGCGAGCCCAGGAATTAGTGCGTGAGTTAAAAGCCGGAAATGGCTTGCCCGAGAAGGGGGTAAAGGTCATAATCGATAAAGGGGCTTATTTTTTGAATGAATCACTTCTGTTTACCCCTGAAGATAATGGTGAAAAAGGAAAGCCGGTTGTATATGAGGGTGCTCAACCCGATGGCGTGTTGGTTAGTGCCGGTAGAAGAGTTTCTGACTGGAAAAGAGTAGATGGAAACCACTGGGTGGCCTTCGTATCGGAAGTGAGAAAAGGCGACTGGTACTTCCGTCAGCTTTTTGCCGGTAATAAACGGTTGACACGAGCCAGGATTCCCAATGATGGATTTTTAAAAACGAAAGGACCCTTATCGGCATATAAACAGACCGTAGGAAAGTATACCTGGGACCAGAAGATGCGTGATGAGCAGCCTGGCGAGTATTGGGCCAGCCGCTGTGGCTTTCAGTTTGAAGAAGGTGATTTTAAAAAGTGGGATAATTGGAACGAAGCAGAAATTCTTACTTATCACAGCTGGGAGAGTTCGTGGCAAACAATCCGCAAAATAGACATGAAAAACCAGGATGTACATTTCAATTCACCCTGTCGTTACCCCATTGGCACGTTTGGAAAACATATGCGATACCGCATCGAAAACATCCCTGCCGCCATGGATCAGGCAGGAGAGTGGTATCTGGATGGTAAAAAAGGGGAAGTACATTATTTGGCTGCCGATGGCGAAAACCCTAATCAAATGGAGATTTATGCTCCTTTTATTGCTACAATAATGGAGTTTAAGGGCGAGTCAAAAAAGAAAGTGCAATATCTGGCTTTTAAAAATATAAACTTTAAATATGCCAGATACGACCTAGGTATTTACGATATGACGCCTCAGTGGCCGCTGGAGATTCAAAAAGGAAACCCCGAATTTCCGGATAATCCACGTGGTGGCTACACCGATGCACAAGCTGCTCCGCGCTCCGGGCAAGCGATTGACCTGTTAAATGCAGAATATATTAGTTTTGAGAAGTGTCGTATCAATCATGTCGGTGCGTATGCCGTTCGCATTGGCGAACGCTCTTACAACAACTCTTTTACCGGGTGCGAAATGTATGATCTGGGGAGTGGCGGTGTTGTGCTGGGCCGTCCCGATAGGAATGTGATTAAAGATCGTATTCCTTTTGATACGGCTCCTGCTTACAATGTAATTTCTAATTGTTACATCCATAATGGTGGAAAAGTGCACCCTGCTGCTGTTGGCTTATGCGTCATGCAGAGTCACGATAACCTGATTGAACATACCGAAATTGGCTTTACTGGAAATAGTGGTATCAGTAACGGTTGGTGCTGGACCGATCATGTGGAGACTTACAATTTTAATAACCGATTTATTGGTAATTACATCCACCACACCTCTCAAACCATGGGGGATGCTGCCGGTTTTTATAACAATGGAGCCAGCCGGGGAACGCTACTAAAAGCAAATTTTATTGATCAGATTGTGAAAGGTCCAGGTGTGCATGGGGTCGTAGATGGCATGGGGATGGATTCCCACAGCCGGTACATGCATTTCGAGCGGAATGTGATTGGTGAAACCAGCGGTAAAGTGGCCAGCTTTGCCCGACAAACCGGCCCCTGGAATTTCACCTGGAAGGATAATAATTTTACCTGGGATGTTGAACGTCCTGTTATTCCCCATTCCAACGAGTTGGACCCTGAAACCTTTACAATGGTGGCTGATTTTGAGCTTGCTTCCACTTTTCTTGATTTAAGTGGCTGGAGTGAACAGCAATGGATTCTTAGTAAAAATGGAAAAGCCGATGCCGATGGCTACTTTGGTATGTTAGTGGAAGGTGGAAAAGCCATTGCTTACCTCAATGTAGGTGGCGGTAAAGAAAACAGATACAGTCTAGTGATTTCAGATAGGTTGAAGGAGAATGCCCGCAACCGCTTTGCCATCAGTTACGATGGTAATAAATTTAGCTTTTACGTCAATGGCACTGTTGCAGAAACCAAAATCGGTAAAACCCGGAAGTCCGGAACCGGAAAAATGGTGGTGGCCCACTTAGGTGCCAATTGTCTGCGATACGGTGTTGATCAACTGTTGATATTTGATCGCCCTGTGAAAGTTAGAAAAATGGGCGTTTTATCTGCTGACAGCCCCCATTTAACTTACCAATGGAACCAACAAGCTCTTCCTGAAGCCACAGTGGATTTTGAACAAATCAAAAAAGAAGCAGGCATTTCTAAAGCCTATCAGTCATTTTTGAAACCATAAACTCATCTAAATACCTAATAATTAAAACAATTATGAAAAAGAAATTTGTCTTATTATCAATTATTTGTCTTTGTAGCTTATTTGCCCAAGCTCAGGTATGTTACTATGTTTCTCCTAATGGAAATGATAATAACCCTGGAACCCCCAATAGCCCTGTTGCTACCATCCAGCGGGCTCAGGAACTTGTCAGAAAACTGAAAGTTGAAGGTTTACCTGAAAAAGGAGTCAGGATAATCCTGAAAAAAGGGATGTATTCTCTTGGAACCTCTCTGAAATTTTCATACGAAGATGGGGGGCAATCCAGCAAACCTATTGTATATGAGGGTGAAGCGTGTGATTCGGTAACCGTGAGTGCGGGAAGGAAAATTACGAATTGGAAACAGCAAAATGGTAACCATTGGGTAGCATTTATCCCAGAGGTAAAAGAAGGTCAATGGTATTTTCGCCAGCTCTTTGCTGGAGAGAAACGGCTAACCCGGGCCCGGATACCCAATGATGGGTTTCTGATAACTCAAGATCCTTTGACCAAATATGTTGAAACGGGTGGAAAATATTCCTGGGGGCGGAAGATGCTTGATGAACATCCCGACGAATTCTGGGAATGTCGTTGCGGCTTTCAATTTGCTAAGGGAGATATTCAATATTGGGAGAATTGGGAACAAGCGGAAATCCTTACCTATCACAGTTGGGAAAGCTCCTGGCAAACCATCAGGAAGATAGATTCAGAAAAAAATGAGGTTTATCTTAATTCGCCCAGTTCGTACCCAATCGGTACTTTTGGAAATCATATGCGGTATTGTGTCGAGAATATTCCGGCAGCAATGGATCAGCCTGGCGAATGGTACCTGGACGGAAATAACGGAGAAATTCATTACCTGGCTGCTGAGGGAGAAGACCCCAACACAATGAACATTTATGCCCCGTATTTGGATGCTTTCATAACTATTGTGGGTGATTCGCTGAAAAAGGCACAATATATTTCTTTCAAAAACATCAATTTTAAGTATGCCGCTTACAACTTAGGTATATACGAATTTGATCCTATTTGCCCCAAAGATAAACAAAAGGAAATCCCTCACTTTCCAACCGACCGCAAAGGTGGTTACGCAGGCTATCAGGCTGCCCCGTCTTCCGGACAGTCTGTTGATCTGGTCAATGCCGAGAATATCAGTTTTGAGAAATGTCGGTTCAACCATCTAGGAGCCAATGCGATTCGAATTGGTGAGCGTTCATTCAATATAAATATCGTTGGCTGTGAAATGTACGACATGGGCAGCGGTGGTGTAATCATGGGACGTACCGACGCCAATGTTATTGCAGACCGTATTCCGTTTGATCTGGCGCCTGCCTACAATGTTATCTCCAACTGTTATATTCATGACGGAGGCAAAGTACATCCAGCTGCTGTGGGCTTGTGTATCATGCAAAGTCACAATAATCTGGTGGAAAATTGTGAAATCAGTTATACAGGCAACACCGGTATTAGTAATGGATGGTGTTGGACAGATAGTGTAGAGACCTACAATTTTAACAATCGTCTTATTGGTAATTACATACATCATGCGGCTCAATACCTGGCTGATGCCGCCGGATATTATAATAACGGGGCCAGCCGGGGTACTGTTTTTAAAGAGAACTTTATCGATCAGATTATAAAAGCCCCAGGAGCGCATGGTGTGGTGGATGCCATGGGAATGGATTCGCATAGCCGTTATGTTCATTTTGAACGAAATGTGATCGGTGAAACGAGTGGCAAAGTATCCAGCTTTGCCCGACAAACCGGCCCCTGGAACTTTACATGGAAGGATAATAGTTTTGATTTGGATGTTAAACGTCCGGTTTTTGAACATTCCGTCGAATTGGATCCAGCCCGGTTTACCATAGTTGCCGACTTTAAATTAGCCTCAACATTCCTTGACCTGAGTGGATGGTCTGAAGAGCAATGGGTACTCAGCAAAAACGGTGATCTGGAGAAGGATGGTTATTATGGAATGCTGGTTGAAGGGGGCAAAGCAATTGCCTATATGAACATTGGAGGGGGAAAGGAGAATATTCATAAGCTGGTTATCGAAAATTCATTAAAGGAGGAGGATATAAACCGATTTTCCATCACTTACGATGATAAGGTCTTTAGGTTTAGTGTTAATGGTGCGAGCAAGGAAGTGAAGATTGGTAAGATTAGGAAGCCTGGAAATGGCAATTTGGTTGTAGCACATTTGCGAGCCAATTGCCTGCGTTATAGTGTCAATCAATTACTGGTCTTCAACAAAGCATTTAAAAATCAGGAAATTCAATCATTGAGACCTTCTTCGCACAACCTGACATTTAGCTGGGCACAACCGGGAAAGCAAGAATCGGATATTGATTTTGAGAAAATTAAGAGAGAAGCTGGTTTGAAGGAGCCCTACAAAACATTTTTAAAGAAATCAAAATAATTGGATGAAAATCAAACCTAAAATGAATCGAGCAATAAAAATAGCAGTATTAGTCTGTTTGCTTTTGGGATATCTGCCCATATTTGGGCAAGGATATAAAAATCCGGTTAACCCTGGTTCTTACCCCGATCCGAGTATATGCCGGGTTGGAGATGATTATTATATGGTGAACAGTTCGTTTGAGTACTTTCCTGGCGTTCCCATATTTCACAGTAAAGATTTGATTAATTGGGAGCAAATTGGCCATGTGCTGACTCGTGAAAGTCAACTGCCTTTGGAGGGAGTGGAACCGAATAAAGGCATCTATGCTCCGACTTTAAGGTATCATGATGGCATCTTTTATATGATCACCACATATATGAAATATTCTGAGATATGTGAAAATTTCTATGTAACAGCCACCAATCCTGCAGGACCATGGTCTGATCCGATTAATGTGAAGCAATCGGGTATTGATCCGTCGCTTTTCTGGGATGACGATGGGAAAGTATATTTTCAGTCAAACAGGTCTCTCTCTTTTAATGAAACACCAGCCATTTATCAATCAGAAATAGATTTAAAAACCGGTAAATTGGTCTCTGATACAAAGATGCTTTGGAAAGGAAGTGGTGCTTTATATGTTGAAGGCCCTCATGTCTATAAAAAAGATGGTTATTATTATTTGATGACGGCGGAAGGGGGTACTTATTATAACCATCAGGTTGCTATTTCCCGAAGTAAGAGTATATGGGGCCCATATGAAAGTTGTCCGCATAACCCGATACTGTGTTCCCGTGATAGTTATGATGTCATTCAGGGGACCGGACATGCTGATTTAATTCAGGCGCACGATGGTTCGTGGTGGATGGTCTTTCTCTGTATCCGCCCAACTCACTATAACTGTTTTATTTTAGGTCGTGAAACGGGTCTTGCACCTGTTGAATGGGTTGATGGATGGCCCGTGGTAAACAAAACCGGTGTGGCGGTCGAAAATATGAATGTCTCTACATTGCCTTTAAAGCCATTTCCGAAGAAAGAAACCAGAACCGATTTTAATGAAGATAAACTGGGGTTGGAGTGGAATTATATTCGTAATCCGGTTACGGAGAACTATTTGTTAAATGCCAGGAAAGGGTATCTGGCCCTTAAAGGGACGAAAAACATTATTGATGATTCGGTGGGAGAGATCACTTTTGTTGGTCGCAGGATACAACATTGGTATTATATGGCTGAAACAAAGATGGAATTTGATCCGGCTTCGGACAATGATGTTGCCGGTTTAACCATTATTTCCTCAAACGAATATCATTATGATTTCTTTATAAAGAAGAAAGGCAAACAGAACTTTTTGGTTCTGGAATATCGCTTGGGTAAGATCAAACATGTTGAAGCTGAGATTCCGCTTAATTCGAATTCAGTAAGGCTCAAAGTTGAAGGAAAGAAAGAGTTTTATGAATTTAGTTATGCTGTGAATAATGCGGATAAATACACATCGGTGGCACTAGTGGACAGTAAATACATGAGTGCCGATATGTACACCGGCTATACGGGGCCATATGTCGGATTGTTTGCTTCCGGTAATGGCACCCATTCGAAGTCTATGGCATACTTTGATTATTTTAACTATCGACCAGAAAAGAACTAAACAGATTTCCTTAATTGAAATAGCCATGATTGGGGGGCTCTTGTCAACGGCGAAGAAAATCTCAATGTGGCTTTTCAATATGGGAATGAGACTAAAAAGTTATGGGCTGAATTGAATCACGGAGCAGATTAAAATATAAAAAAAGCGACAAATAATAAAAATAGTGGCAATTATGGGTTTGTTGATCTATCCATATTTGGGCAAGGATACATAAAACCAGTATTCATTGTTTTTTACTTTGACCCGAGTAATTACAAGGAGGTGATGATTATTAGAATAAAAATTTTGTATGTATGAAAAAGGTGTGTTTTTTTGTTAAGATATTATCGATAGTTCACTTAAAGCAAGTTATTATTCCCTTATTTTTAGGGATAGTTAATTTTTTCTTTTGGGGATGTGATTCTGGTTATAAGTATGAAATAGAAGAGTTTGAGCATTCATTGGTAATTCATAAGGATAGTTTAATTATTCAAATAGAAATTATTGATGAATCAATTATACATGTTAATAAATATCTGACAGGTGGGAGTGGATCTGTTGTTCCTGACTATGTTACAGTGTTAACTCCACAGCCGGTTGAATGGAATATAACAGAAAAAAATGATCATGTCATCATTGAGACTTCAAAGATTAAAGTTTACATCAATGATGATGGAATTATAAGATACTATACAGGTGATGGAGATGAAATTTTATGTGAATCGCAAGAGTTTACTTACCTGAAACCAGGGGTACATGAAGGTTATTCTGCTTCTCAATCGTTTAACGCAGGCGATGAAGGACTATATGGATTAGGGCAATTTCAAAGTGGGATAATGAATTGGAAAAATGTTCCTCTCAGACTGCAGCAATTCAACCAGGAAATTGCGGTTCCTTTTCTGGTTTCAACCAATGAGTATGGAATTTATTGGCATAACTATAGTATTACTGATTTTAACTATCCGGAAAATGAGGTTTTATTTTCAAAAAATCTTAACAAAGAAAAAAATATCCGCGAAAGTATTTTTGTGCCCAAGAAGAGCGGTATGTATAACTTTATGGTAGAAAGTGAGAATCCTAATGGCTATAGATTTAGCGGGCCTGTAACAGTCACCATCGATGCAGATACCGTTATTCACTATTCTACGATTTGGGTGCCCGATTGTCATATCGGAAGAAAATACCTGGAAGCCGGGAAAAAGTACAGAATCGAATTTCAGAATACTGAATCTCAGGTAAAAGGTAAATTGTTATACAATGAACCCGATTTTAACCAAACGGTATTTAGCAGCCGAAAAGGTAATGCAATAGATTATTATTTCATTCATGAAGATACGCCTGTTAAGATCATTGCTGCGTATGAGCGATTAACCGGTAAAGCTCCCATGTTTCCCAAATCGGCGTTCGGTTTTTGGCAGTGTCGCGAAAGATATCATAATCAACAAGAGCTGCTGGAAAATGCAAGAGAATACAGGAAAAGGGGAATTCCGATCGATAATATTGTGCAGGACTGGTGTTACTGGCCAGAGGGAACCAAAGGCCCGGAGTGGGACAGAAAGAAATATCCTAATCCTAGAGCAATGGCCGAAGAACTGGATAGTCTGAACCTGCAGCTTATGGTATCTGTTTGGCCAGAAATCAATAACAAAGCCTTACTGGAAAAATATGATCTGTTAGATTCCAAATTGGAACCAACAAACTATCTTGATTTCTACGATGCAAGGGTTCGTCAGGGTTATTATAAAATGTTGAGCGACTCCATGTTTCATTTTGGCGTTAGTTCTATTTGGCTGGATGGAACAGAACCGGAATCAAAACCTAATGATAAAACCCAGACATCGGATGGGGTTTTCGAAGAGCTTACCAATAGCTATTCTTTATTGGTGAATAAAGCCATGTACGAAGGAAAGCGAATAGAGTATCCTGATGAAAGAGTATTTAATCTAACACGTTCGGCATATGCCGGTCAACAACGTTATGGTGCAGCTTCATGGTCTGGAGATGTAGCGGCAACCTGGGAGCAATTTGCAGAGCAAATCCCTGCCGGACTCAATTTTATGATGGCAGGAATCCCTTATTGGACAACGGATATTGGGGGTTTTTTTAGAGATAGTAATTCAATAAATCCTACTTATAAAGATCAGTATACTGATAAGGAATACATAGAATTGCTCACGCGTTGGTTTCAGTTCGGAACATTTAATCCGATATTCCGAATTCATGGTTATGTTTCCAATACAGAGATATGGCGATATGGACAGGAGTTTGAAGGGATGGCACGTAATTTTATTGATATTCGTTATCAATTGCTGCCCTATATCTACTCCGAAGCCTGGAAGGTGAGCAATGAAGGTAAATTATTGATGAGTCCGTTGGTTTATCAGTACCCTAACGATAAAAATACCTGGGAAATAAAAGATCAATTCTTTTTTGGTGAATACTTGCTTGTTTGTCCTGTAACGGAATATAAGGCCAGATCGAGAGAACTATATCTGCCGGAAGGTGACTGGTATAACTTCTGGTCAGGTGAGAAAATAAAAGGAGGGAGAACCATTGAGGCAGAGGCCTCTCTTGATAAATTGCCTTTATATGTAAAAGCAGGTTCAATAATACCATTTGGACCTAAAGTTCAATATTCTACCCAAGAAACAAATAAACCCTTGCATATTAAAATTTATGCAGGAAAAGATGCTGAGTATGTGCTTTATTTGGATGATTACGAGTCTTTTGATTATGAAAAAGGAATGTATTCTGAAGTGATATTTACCTATTCAGATATGAAGAATGAGGTGACTATTAAGAAGGGAGTGGATAAGTTCTTTGATTTTAACCAAAACCCGAAGGAAATGATTATTGAAGTTGTTGGAACCAATAAAACGAAGAATGTAGTTTTTAAAGGAAAGGAACTAAGATTGAAACTTTAATCATACATAATTAGAACTGGGTGATATATTAAATAATCACCCAGTTAAAGATCCTTGTATTGCGAAGGTATTTTGCAGGATGATTATATGAGTGGATGTGTGAGGTTGAATGCAATGTGGATTCGCTATGTTATTTTACGATGAAGGGGTTGGCGTTGAAAAAAATAAAAAAATGAGAAAAAAGTTATTATGCAGTGTTGTTATCCTATTTACCATTTTGTCTGGTGTGCTGGCAGGTGTGCAAGGATATCAAAATCCGGTAATATCAGGATTTTATCCCGACCCCAGTGTTTGTAGGGTTGGAGAGGATTATTATCTGGTCAACAGCACCTTTGAGTATTTCCCTGGCGTGCCCGTTTTCCATAGTAAAGACCTGGTAAACTGGAATCAGATCGGGCATTGCCTCACACGAAAGAGTCAGTTGCCACTGGAAAAGGTAACGCCTTCACAGGGAATTTATGCGCCTACCTTAAGGTATCACGATGGTCTGTTTTACATGGTAACCACGCTAATGATTTCCAGAAATGAAAATGCCAACTTTTTTGTGACAGCCACTGATCCGGCAGGTCCCTGGTCTGATCCAATATATGTGGATCAATCAGGTATTGATCCATCTCTTTCCTGGGATGACGATGGTAAAGTGTATTTTCAATCCAATCGGGCTACCTCTTTTGATGATGCCCGGGCCATCTACCAATCGGAGATTGACATAAAAACTGGAAAATTACTTTCTGAAACAAAAATGCTTTGGACCGGAAGTGGAGCCCAGTATATTGAAGCTCCTCATGTGTATAAAAAAGACGGTTATTACTACCTGATGACGGCCGAGGGCGGTACGTTTTATAATCACCAGGTGACCATTGCCAGGAGTAAAAACATCTGGGGACCCTATGAAGGTTGTCCGCATAATCCCATCCTGACCTCCCGGAATAGTTACGATGTGATCCAGGGAACCGGGCATGGCGATCTGATCGAAGCTCACGATGGATCCTGGTGGATGGTATTTCTGTGTATCCGCCCAACAGTTGGTAACTGCCCGGTGCTGGGACGAGAAACCTCCCTGGCACCTGTGGAGTGGAAAAACGGATGGCCAGTTGTAAATCAGAATGGCGTTGCAACAGCTCTCATGGATGTTCCGACACTGCCACTGAAACCTTTTCCTGCAAAAAACACCTCTACTGTATTCGATGAAAAAGAGCTTGGTCTGGAATGGAATTACATTCGAAATCCAGTGGTAGCGAATTACTCGCTGAATAAAAAGCAAGGATCTTTGGCCCTGAAGGGAGAAAAATGGACACTGAGCGATGCCTTAGGAGAAATTACATTCGTGGGACGCCGCATTCAGCATTGGTTTTTTACTGCTGAAACGGAACTGGTATTTGAACCCAAAGCTGACAATGAAGCTGCCGGTGTTTGCATCATGTCGCGCAATAATTACCATTACGACTTATTTCTGCAACTAAGGGATAACCAACAATACCTCGTTCTAGAGTACTGTATCGGAAGCATAACCCATCGCGAAGCAGAGATCCCTGTAAACGGTAAATCCATCCGGTTAAAAATTGAAGGTAAGAAAACGTCTTACGAATTTAGCTATGCGGAAAAAGGTTCTTCTGATTATCGCACCATAGCTTCTGTAGACAGCCGGTTTATGAGTGCCGATGTAGGTGGTGGCTACACAGGTCCTTACATTGGCATGTTTGCCTCTGGAAATGGAAGGGAATCTAAGGCTTGGGCTTATTATGAGTGGTTTAATTATCAGTAGGAGAAATAACTAATCAAGTGATTAACGAAGAAGATGAAACGACCATATTTGGATAAATATTAAAATACACGAGACGATGGTTAAAAAAACGCTGTGTCTCTGTGTTCGTGAGTCTTTTGACATGGTACTTGAATCCTGATACTAAATTTGAAACAGATGAATAGATTTATTTTATGCATTGTATTCAGTACTATGGTATTGAACTTAATGGGTCAGTTGCAACAAAAACTTCCTTTCCGGGATTCATCCTTGGATATTGAACAACGGATTACAGACTTGCTCAATAGGTTAACGCTTGAAGAGAAGGTGTCGCAAATGATGAACCAAACCCCTGGCATTGAACGGCTGGGTCTTCCTCCATACGATTGGTGGAATGAAGCGTTGCATGGAGTCGCCCGAGCCGGACGGGCGACTGTTTTTCCTCAGGCAATCGCCCTGGCAGCTACATTCGACGATCAGGCCGTTTATGAAACGTTTAATATTATTTCTGATGAGGCTAGGTCTAAGTACAATTATTATCAGGCAAATAACGAGTATGAACGGTATAAGGGTTTGACCTTTTGGACTCCCAATATCAATATTTTCAGGGATCCGCGTTGGGGCAGGGGAATGGAAACCTACGGCGAAGATCCTTACCTGACAAGCCTTATGGGCGTAGCTGCAGTGAAGGGTTTGCAAGGGAATGACCCTAAATATTATAAATCACATGCTTGTGCCAAACACTTCGCCGTTCACAACGGACCGGAATGGAATAGACATGAGTTTGATGCAATGGTCACCAATCGCGACCTGCGCGAAACCTATTTGCCAGCGTTCGAGGCTTTGGTAAAAGAAGGAGATGTTCGGGAAGTAATGTGCGCTTATAACCGGTTGGATGGAGAGCCTTGCTGTGGCAACAAGGTGCTGCTCAATACTATTTTGCGCGAAGAATGGGGCTATTCAGGGATTGTTGTGTCGGATTGTGGCGCTATCGATGACTTTTGGGTGAAGAACAGGCATGAAACGCATCCTGATGCGGCTTCTGCTTCAGTTGATGCGGTGCGCTCGGGGACTGATTTGGAGTGTGGTCAAAGTTATAAATCGATTCTTGAAGCAGTCAAAGCAGGAAAAATTTCCGAAGAAGAACTGGATATCTCTTTGCGCCGTTTATTCCGTGGACGTTTCGAATTGGGAATGTTCGACGATCAGTCACTTGTTCCCTGGTCCCATCTGCCATATAGTGTGGTCGATTCGAAAGAACATCAACAAAAAGCACTTGAAATGGCCCGTAAAAGCATTGTGTTGCTCAAAAATTCGGATCAAACATTACCGTTAAATCAAAATATTAAAAAAATTGCGGTGGTAGGTCCCAATGCCAATGATTCAGTTATGCTATGGGCCAATTATAACGGATTTCCATGCTATACTGTGACGATCCTACAGGGGATAAAAGATCAACTTTCGCACAAGGGGGTGATTTACGAAAAAGGATGTGACCTGACCAGCAATAGCGTAGTCGAAAGTTTTGCCAATGCAGTATGGTCGGGAAATAAGCCCGGGTTTGAGGCAACCTACTATGGAAATATAAGTTTGGAAGGTAGTCCTATTCAAAAGGAAGTAACTCAGGCGATCCGCTACACAACAATGGGCAATACGCAATTCGCTGCCAATGTGCCGCTTAATAATTTTTCGGCTGTTTACAGCGGTGTTTTCAAAGCTCCAGTTTCGGGGAAGGTAACTTTCTCGGTTTCGGGCGATGATGGTTATCGCCTGACGATCAATGGCAAGGAGGTTATCAATGACTGGAGACCACACGGTATATCGACCAAATCGATTGAAAAAGAAGTGAAAAAAGGAGAGACGTTTCAGTTAAAGCTTGAATATTTTCAATCGGGTGGTGACGGGACACTTGAATTTACCATCGGCGAGCGTAAAATGATTGATTTCTCAAAAACAATACAGAAGGTGAAAGATGCGGATGCCATTGTTTTTGTAGGGGGAATTTCATCCAAACTCGAAGGAGAAGAGATGTCGGTTGCGATCGATGGTTTTAAGCAGGGCGATCGCACCAATATCGAACTTCCGGCAGTACAGCAACGTTTACTGGCCGAGTTGAAAAAGACCGGAAAACCGCTGATTTTTGTCCTTTGCTCAGGTAGCAACATTGCTTTGAATTGGACTGAAGCCAATGCCGATGCCGTTGTTTGTGCCTGGTACGGAGGTCAGGCTGCAGGTACAGCAGTGGCCGATGTCTTGTTTGGTAATTACAATCCTGCCGGACGTTTGCCTGTAACATTCTATAAATCGATTGATCAGATTAGTGATTTTCAGGATTATTCCATGAAAGGACGTACCTATCGTTATATGATTCAGAAACCACTTTATCCCTTTGGTTACGGTCTGAGTTATACCATATTTTCGTACAATGATGTCTCATTATCAATGCCCTCAATGAAGGTTGGCGAAACTGTGGATCTGCATATCAATTTGAAAAATTCAGGTACAATGGATGGTGACGAAGTGGTTCAGGTGTACGTGAAGAACAAGGCTGATGTCAACGGACCCGTCCAATCGTTGCGCGCATTCAAACGGGTAAGTGTGAAGAAGAATGAAACAGCTGATGTTTGTATTGCCCTGCCATCAAAAGCTTTTGAGACTTATTACGATGATATACAGAGGATGGCCGTTCGTCCGGGCGAATACCTGATCTATGTGGGAGGATCTTCTGATAAAAAGGATCTGAAAGAATTACAATTTACTATTAGCAAATAAAATAATCATGTCAAGGATCCATTTTAATAGCAATATGACCAAGTCTGTTTTTTGGGGATTGTTTTTGTTAATGTTTACGAATTGCCATCAAATTAAGGTGCTTGAAATAAAAAACACTACCAATGATGCTTACTGGCAGGAAGGAGCACTGCCTGTAATAAGTCACAGTACTGAGGATGGAGCAGATGCAGAAATATTTACGCACCAGAAACTGCAAGTGGTAGAGGGTTTTGGTGGATGTTTTAACGAACTGGGATGGGAGCAGCTGGTCACACTCAGTGAAAAGGAGCGTGGGCAGATTTTGTATGACTTATTTGATCAGCAGGATGGTTGTAAGTTTAACCTTTGTCGAATGCCCATTGGGGCCAACGACTATGCTGTGGATTGGTACAGTCATAATGAATATGATGGTGATTTGGCAATGAAACATTTCTCCATTGATCGCGACAGGCAACGATTGATCCCGTATATTCAGGCTGTTCAAAAAATTGCTCCTGATCTTAAGATTTGGGCTTCTCCCTGGTGCCCGCCATCATGGATGAAAACCAATCACCACTATGCTTGCAGCCCCGGTGCAGTTAATGATCTTGAGCCGGAAGGGGCCGGAAAGGAAATGGAAACCCAGTTTAGAATGGAGCCTGAGATGCTGGAGGCTTATGCGCTTTACTTTTCAAAATTTGTGCAGGCCTATGAGCAGGAGGGAATTCCTGTTACAGCAGTTCATGTGCAGAACGAACCCAACTCCTGCCAGGTGTTCCCCAGCTGTGTGTGGCGTCCGGAAGATCTGGCCTTTTTTATAGGGAAATACCTGGGGCCGCGTTTTAAAAAGGATAGTCTGGCAACTGATATTTTCCTTGGGACGGTGGAACGTCCGCAAATTGAACGGGTGAGCGCTGTGCTGGATGATCCGGAAGCTCAAAAATATGTAAGAGGAGTAGGGTTTCAATGGGCTGGTAAAGGAGCTATTCCTGACGTGCAGCAACGTTATCCGGAGATGCGCCTGATTCAGTCGGAAACAGAATGCGGAAACGGTTCCAACGACTGGGCTGCAGCTGAACATACCTGGAATCTGATTCACCACTATTTTAATCACGGGGCAAATGCTTACATGTATTGGAATATGGTGTTGGACGAGACTGGTAAAAGTCAGTGGGGCTGGAAGCAGAACTCCATGATTACCGTGGATAACACGAGTGGAACCATTACTTACAATCCTGAGTTTTATTTGATGAAGCATCTGAGTTACTTCATTAAACCGGGAGCTGTAAAACTGGCTACGTCTGGTGAGTTTGACCAACTGTTGGCCTTTGAGAATCTGGATGGGGAGGTGATTGTGGTAACTTATAATAATTCACCCGAATCTAAAGAACTGAAGCTGAAAATTGAAAATCAGATGGTCATTTCAGAGATGCCGCCCTATTCGTTTAATACTTGTAAAATGAGACTTTAAAATTGATTTGGGGAGTATGTTGATAAAAGGTGGAAAGATTATGAAATCTTACAAAAATACAGCAATGGCCGGGTTGGTCTTTGGCTTACTTATCCAGAGCTGTGTTGCCATAAAAAAACAAAGTACACCAGGGCCTGAAACAGATCAAACAGCTGTTTATGTCAGTCCCAATGGGGATAATCTGGCAGATGGGAAAACTCCGGAGACGGCGTTAAAAGATCTGGAAGGAGCAAGGGATCTGATCCGTCGTAAAGGATTGAACAAAAACATGAAATCCGAACTTCATGTTTATCTTGCTCCCGGACGGTATGAGTTGAATCAAACCGTGAAGTTTGGATCCGAAGATTCCGGTTCGAACGGCTATCAGGTGATATATCGTAATCAGGACGACGTGAAGCCGGTGATCTGCGGTGGTCGTAAAATTGAAAACTGGACAAAAGTTCCTGGAAAAAAGTATTACGAAGCAGATGCGTCTGAAGCCAATGGTTTTGCATCATATTTCAAACAACTTTATGTGAATGGCATCCGGGCACAACAGGCTATTTCAAACAAGCCATACAGGGCAATAAGCGCACCCAAGTCCGGCGATATCCAGAAGGGGGATGTTCGTTCAACCATCAGTAAGCACCCTACAAGGCATTGGTGGGATGATCCGGAAACGGAGGCAAAGTTTGATGGTATTGAATTCAGTAAAGAGGACATGAAAAAGTCCTACTCAAATGTCAAGGATCTAAGTGTACATGCGCTTTTGGTATTTAAGATGCTTCAAATTCCGTTGGAAGAAATCATGGAAACAGATAGTTCTTTCATCTTCCGCCTGCCAAATCCCGGTTATGAATGGTGGACTACCTGGCAGGATGCCTCCGGGGCGATGGGCATTTCATCATTAATGCCATTGAAGAACTGGATGAGCCGGGTGAATGGTGCCTCAATACGACTGAAAAGAAAGTGTATTACTATCCGCACCCTTGGGAAGATATGACTGAGATTGATGCCTATGTTCCAAAAGTAGAGGGGCTGATTCATATGCAGGGAAAGCCCGATAACCGGATTAAGAATATTCAGTTTGATGGAATAGTGTTTCAGCATGGAAACTGGTTTTATCCCGAAAAGCATATGCTTGGCAGATCACAGGCCGAAATAACAGGGCAATACGATAATGAAGTATCCGGACAGGTCGTATTAAACTATGCCGACGATGTGCAGATAAAGAACTCCGTATTTCGTCATTTGGGCTCATGTGGTATTCAGCCATACGAGGGCACAAACCGCATCCGCATTGAGGGTAATTATTTTTACAATTTGAGTGCAGCAGCTGTCAGTACCGGAAAGTGGTATTTGGATAAACTGCTTTGTCCCGACAGTACAATTTGTAAACATACCCTCATCAGGAATAATGTGATTCGTAACATCGGGCGCGATTACTATCAGGCCAGTGCCATTAACACCTTTGCTGCTTATGATGTCATCATCGAAAATAATGATATCTCCGACATTGCCTACGCGGGAGTTCATGCACGAATTGGTGATAAACCGACACATCATACAGGCATTGGGCGTTTGACTTACCGTAGGAATCTGATATCGCGTACTTCTTCAATGCATAAATGGGGCATACGTGATGGAGGAACCCTTTATACACATGGTTATTATCCTAATTGCATGGTGGAACAAAATTATGTGGTTTACACCAGTCATAATGTGATGGATGTGTTTTATGCCGATAACTGGAGCAACGACTCGCGTTGGCAGCATAATGTAAGTAAAGATTCTCATGCCGAGCATGTGTGCCGCGCCTGGATGTCAAGTTCGGATAGAGTTGTCTTTGATAGCAATTATGGCGATGCGCCATGCCCTAGTGCCGGAGGTGCTCAGTTAATCAACTATCATTATGTTGAGGATGGAAACTGGCCGGATTCGGCAAAAGTGATTATGGCAAATGCTGGTGTGGAAGCGGATTATGAAGGGCTGTCGGGAAAGGCTTATGGGCATGTAAGTCTGTTAAAAAATAAGCCTGTCACCTGTTCTTCAGAAGAAGCTGAAAATACAGCCGCACACGGTAACGACAACGAGTGGCATACCTATTGGCACACCGCTGCTGATGCAAAAGGAGATGCGTGGTACCAGGTGGATATGGAATCGGAATATGTTATTGAAAAAGTAGTAATCATTCCGGTTAAAGGACGCTTCGAACCGGAATCTCGCTCCAATTATGAGGTTCAGGCATCAAATGATTCTTCATTCAAAGATTACACTGTATTGGCTGTGAAGAACGAAGTGGTATCCTATTATAAAACCGACACCAAATGTAGTAATATGTGGGAAGTGTTTTTAAATCATCCTCAGCCTTTTCGTTACCTGCGAATTGTTGCTAAAAACAAGAGAGCCTCATTTAGTGTCGCGGAATTTGAAGCTTTTGGGTATAAATAAAAATTGAGACGTATTAATAGAGGTAGCTTGTAGATGAGGTGTTGGTAACATTAAATAAATAGTAAATATTAAAATAAGATGAAACATGTCATGGGCAAGTGCTGTGTACACCTGAAAATGACTATGGTGGCGAGTTTTATGTAGTCTTGAAAATAAATGTAAGAATATGAAAACTAAATTTTTGGTAGGAGTGATAGTATGGATCTTTCTTTTTTGCGCATGTGCAAATAAGTCCAATACAAAAAAAAATGGAAAGCCAAATGTGCTATTTATATGTGTTGATGATCTCCGTCCTGAATTAGGTTGTTATGGAAAGGATTATATGAAGACTCCATATCTGGATCGTTTGGCAAAGAGTGCTACGGTATTTACAAATCATTACGTTCAGGTACCTACCTGTGGGGCATCGCGCCACAGCATGCTCACAGGAATGCGTCCATCCAAGCCAGTGCACCTCTCGAATCATGCCATCATTACTGAACTTTCAAATAAAGCAGAAGGAATAATGCCCGAAACCTTTATACATCAGTTTAAAAGAAATAATTATTGCACAGTAGGTATTGGCAAAGTGAGTCACAGTGTTGATGGCTTAATTTATGGATATGAAGAACAGCCCTCTAATAAACTGGAACTACCTCATAGTTGGAATGAAATGCTTTTTAATCCCGGGAAATGGGGGACCGGATGGAATGCCTTTTTTGCTTATGCCGATGGCTCTAACCGGCAAAGTATGAAGCGGCAGGTAAAACCATATGAATGTGCAGATTTAGAGGATGAAGGTTATCCGGATGGATTGACAGCTACGTTGGCAATCGAAAAACTTAGGCAGCTTAAAAATCAGGATCAACCTTTTTTTCTGGGACTTGGTTTCTTTAAACCTCATCTGCCGTTTAATGCACCCAAAAAATATTGGGATATGTATGATAGGGCAATGATTCCGCTTTCGCCAAATCCCATTATTCCAGAAAACACCAATGGTATAAGTGTGCATGATAGTAATGAATTTAATGCCTACAAAAAAGGAGAAGAAAAGGCTGCTGCCGGAAAAAGTGTGAGTGATGATTATGCACGTACCCTTCGTCATGCCTACTTTGCCAGTGTAAGTTATGTGGATGCACAGATTGGTAAAGTATTGCAGGAGCTGGAAAAACTTGAATTGGAAGATAATACCATTGTAGTTGTTTGGGGTGATCATGGATGGCATTTAGGCGATCAAACCATATGGGGTAAGCATTCAACCTTTGAAAGAGCCTTGAGAAGTGCCCTTATTATTAAAGTCCCGGGGACAAAAGGAGCAGGGAGTCAGGCAAAAGGCCTGGTCGAAAGCATTGACATTTACCCGACTTTATGCGAACTCTGCGGTAATGACACACCACAGGGTGTGGATGGTGTGAGTTTAACGCCTGTATTTAACGATCCCGGTTATAAGGCCAAAGAGGCCGCCTATAGTTACTGGAACAATGGCCTATCTGTAAGAACAGATAGGTATCGTCTGTCGTGTTTTTATTGCAATGGTAATGAGGTGATTGAATTGTATGATCATTGCAGCGATCCCAATGAGGCTGTTAATATGGCAGCATATCATCCTGAAAAGGTAGATGAATTGATGCCCATTCTCAGGAAAGGGGATACAGGAATTTTTAAACGAAATTAAAGCAGTTTCTAATCCAACATATAAGCATTAAAAAATGAGAAGCATAAAATTAGTCTTGTTATTCATAGTAAGTAGTATTTCATTTTGTTACGGGCAAGTAAGCAAAGGGCAGTTTGATAAGGAGATACGATCTTTAATTAAGCAAATGTCGATTGAGGAAAAAGTTCGTCAATTAGCAACGCAGTTTCCTAATGCCAATATGCGGTTGGGTATACCCAATATTAATGCCAATGAGTGTTTGCACGGCATAAAACTGGAAGGTGCAACTGTTTTTCCGCAGGCAATTGCTATGGCAAGCACCTGGGATGTTGAACTTATTGAGCAAATGGGACATGTTGTAGCAAAGGAGTCCAGAGCCTTTGGGGTGCACCAATGCTACACGCCAATGCTTTCTGTGGTGCGTGATGTGCGTTGGGGACGAACAGAAGAGAGTTATGGAGAAGATCCATATTTGGTTGGTAAGATAGGTACGGCATACATATTAGGCTTACAAGGAAAAGGAAGTAAATTTTTGGATTCGGAGCATATTATTGCTACGGCCAAGCATTTTGCCGCCGATGGAGAGCCTATGGCTGGCGATAATGGTGCAGCTATGGATGTTTCAGATTATAATCTGCACAATATACATATGCTACCTTTTAAAATGGCTATTGAGCAGGGAAACGTGCGAAGTATAATGCCAGCTCACCATCTGCTAAACGGAATCCCTTGTCATGCCAATAAAGACTTGTTAAATGAAGTGCTGCGAAAGCAATATAAATGGGATGGATTGATAGTATCCGATAATCAGGATATTAAGCGGTCTGCAAAAACATTCAAGTATGCACCAACATTAGTTGATGCTGTACGAATGGCATTAGAGGCTGGTATTCATCAGGAACTCTCTATGTTTCAATCATGGAATGATAATCGCTTATATGGTGATTTATTAATTGATGCTGTTAAGCAAGGATTGATTGATGAAAAGCTTGTAGATAATGCAGTTAGTTGTGTGTTGCAAGTAAAATTTGAATTGGGCTTGATGCAAAGTAAGGAGCAGTTGGATGAACGTTTCGATTGGTTGGCATACCCGCAATATAGTAATGCAAAAATCCTGAGTGATGAGGAAGCTGAAATGTCTGCTAAAGCTGATTATTTTGGACGCCCTGTTAAGAATTATAGAAAAATAATTAATGATCCTGCCCATGATGCATTGGCTTTGGAAGTAGCCCGTAAATCAGTTGTACTTTTAAAGAATGAGGCGAATATTTTACCTCTAAGTACGGAAAAGTATAAAAAGATAGCAGTGATAGGCCCCAATGCCGATGCCATGCGTCTGGGCGGATATTCACCTGATAAGCCTAAGTATTTTGTGACCATCCTTGAAGGATTAAAAAATAAATACGGAGAAAAAATTGAATTCAGCTATGCACAGGGTTGTGATATAGCATCTGATAAAACCAGTGAAATTGAAGAAGCAGTAACCCTCGCACAGAATTCTGATTTGGTAGTATTGGCCATTGGCGGTTCAGAGGAAACCTGCCGTGAAAATGAAGATCGCGATGATCTGAATCTTGCCGGGGTTCAAACCCGGTTGGTACAAGCCATTCATAAAACAGGAAAACCTTATGTTGTAGTGCTTTTAAACGGACGTCCTCTGTCGATTGAATGGACGGCTCAAAATGCGCCTGCCATCATTGAAGGATGGTACCTGGGACAGGAAACAGGAACAGCCATTGCAGAAGTTCTGTTTGGAGAGGTTAATCCGGGTGGAAAACTGCCCATTACTTTCCCCCGGAATGTGGGGCAGGTACCTTTATTTTATAATAAACTGGAAACCGGCCGTCCAAGAAGGATTCATAACTCGTCACCGGAACCACTTTTCCCGTTTGGTTTTGGATTAAGTTATACGGATTTTGTGATAAGTGAACCGGTTCTTGAAAAAAGCCTTATCTCTTCTGATGGAAAGACCATTGTATCTGTTAATGTTACAAATAGTGGTAAATTTAAAGGTGATGAGGTGATTCAGTTATATGTTAACGATCTTGTATCGTCAAGGGTGAGGCCGGCTATGGAGTTGCGCGGCTTTGAGCGCATTACCCTGGCGCCTGGCGAAATCAGAACGGTTAGTTTCGAAATTGGAAAAGAACAACTGGAGTATTGGCTGGATGGACAATGGATAGTTGAGCCTGGTGATTTTGAAATTATGATTGGAAATAGCTCTGCCAATGTGAAGAAGACTCTGTTGAAAGTGAAGTAGGGATATGGTTTTTGACTTTTTGAAAGAATTGATATTAAACAATTTGTAACTAATTAACTGTAAGAAATATGTATAAAGTGAGATCCATTTTTAAACTATTTGTATTAATATTTTCTGTCAGCTTTTTTTGTATTTCATTAATAACAGCATCTAATATCAGCAAAGCCGGAAAGTCATCAAAACAGCAAAAGCCTGAAATAATAAAAAAAGGAACCATTGCATGCCATGTGGTGGAGGCCACTCCTTTTGTTTATAAGGATAAGATCTACCGGTTGGAATGGGTAAGGACAAAAAATAAAAATAACACCAAAGGAATCAGTTATCTGCATATCGTAGATCACATTACGGGCGAGGAGATTTCTGCATTTGGAGATTATCACCGTTTTCCCTGTGCTTATGTTGAAAATAATACAGTATATGTGATTGGAACCAATGAAAATCTGGGATGGCATGGTACTGTTTTAAAAATGTTTATATCCAGTGATTTGAAAAATTGGGAGCAAAGAAAAATATATGAGGCGCCTGAAGAATTGCACCAGATTTGTAACACATCCCTGTGTAAAACAGATGAAGGATATGCATTAATGTTCGAAATTTCTGGTACTAAAGATGCTGGAGTCAGTTTTACGCCAAGGTTTTTATTTTCCAAAGATTTGAAGACTTTTAAATTGACAGCTCCAGAATGTACTTATGGCCGTGATCGATACGCTGCCCCTCATTGCCTGAGGTTTCATGACGGGTGGTATTACAGCTTTCATCTAGAGGCCAGTCAACCAAAAGGATATGAACAATTTGTATTTCGTTCAAAAGATCTGATTAACTGGGAAAGTAGTCCATTCAATTCCGTTTTGGCAGCATCAGAAAAAGATCGTTTGATGGCTCGTGATGGATTTACTGATGAAGAAAAAGAAGACATTGCATCATCCAGGGATGTCAATAATTCGGATATTGATTTTTGTGAATATAAAGGAAAGCTTGTAATTACTTATTCCTGGGGTGATCAGGAAGGGCATGAGTTCCTGGCCGAAGCTGTTTATAACGGTTCAATGAATGCTTTCTTAAAAGCCTGGTTTCCTAAGGGAATGGAATGCATTAAGGGGAAATAGTATTTGAAATGAGTTGAAAAAATATCAAACAAACAGTAATGAAAAAAAGATTTAAAGAAGCACTGGTGGTATTAATCGTATTGTTGAATGTTACCATTGTTTCAGCAAAGAAGTACACGTATCCATACCAGAATCCTGATTTGCCTGCCGAAGAGCGTGTAGCAGATCTGCTATCAAGGATGACGCTGGATGAAAAGATTGATCAGTTATCCATGAAAAGTCTGAATGCACTTAAAATGGATGAGAAAGGTGAGGTGACAGTTGAGTCGCTGGAAAAACTATTTGATGGGCAAAGTATCGGTTGTCTGGAAAGTCCTTTTGTGGAACATGAAAAGATAGCCAGGTTTTCAGAGGCAGCCGATAGATATCTGCGCGAGAAAACACGACTTGGCATACCTGCCATTCAGATTGCAGAGTGTCTGCACGGACAAATGGCATTGGGTGCGACCATCTTTCCACAGGCCATCGGACAAGGCAGTACCTGGAATCCGGAGTTGATCCACCGCATGGGAGAGATCATCTCTACTGAAGCTACTTTGGCCGGTGTCGATCAGGCTTTATCTCCGCTTTTTGACCTGGCCCGCGATCCCCGCTATGGCCGCGTGGAAGAGTGTTATGGTGAAGATGCTTTCCTGGTTTCACAAATGGGTATGGCCTTCGTCAATGGAATGCAGGGAGATCCGGAGGTGACCAAAACACGCATCCCGGAGAATCATGTAATGTGTACGGCCAAGCATTTTGTGGCTTACGGAATACCACAATCCGGTATTAATATTGCGCCTGCCATGATAGGCGAGCGTGATCTGCGCAGTCTTCATTTTAAGCCCTTTGAAGCGGCCATAAAAAAATCCAATATTTACAGCATTATGCCTGGCTATCACGAAGTGGATGGTGTACCTGTTCATGGCAGCCGCTGGCTGTTGACTGATATTCTGCGGGGAGAATGGGGGTTTGAAGGATATGTATTCTCCGACTATACGGCTATTAATATGATGCAGTATTTTCACCAGGTATGTGATGGTAAAAAAGAGACGGCTCATAGGGCCATAACAGCAGGTGTTGATTTAGAAGCGCCCGGGAGATCAATATATGGTGAGTTGAAAAACCTGGTTGAGAGTGGTGAACTGGATGAGTCGGTTGTAGATACTTCTGTAAAACGGATTTTGCTGGCTAAGTTTAGAGCGGGAATGTTCGACAGGCCATTCAAAGTGTCCAAAAAAAGAGAAGAACAGATCCATATCCCTGAATATGTAGCCCATGCCAGGAAGATGGCTGAAGAGTCCATCGTGTTGCTGAAAAACAGTGATCAGCTGTTACCACTGGATAACAGTATCAAATCCATTGCAGTGATTGGTCCCAATGCCGATCAGGTTCAGTTTGGCGATTACACAGTGACAAAAAGCAATGACTATGGGATTACATTATTGCAAGGCATCCGGCAGGTAGCAGGAAAGGATGTGAAAATTAATTATGCCCGTGGATGTGGAATTACAGATCTGGATAAAAGTGGTTTTGATGAGGCTGTTGCAGCGGCACAGAACAGTGATGTGGTAGTGCTGGCTATTGGTGGTACCAGTTTGATTTATTCCGGAATTGGTTGGGGTGATGATAAATTGGATAAGCACAATACCTGTGGTGAAGGACTGGATCGTACCACACTGGATCCGCCGGGTGTACAGCCGGAACTGATCCGTGCCATACATGCTACCGGAAAACCCGTTGTACTTGTTATGCTCCATGGTCGTCCTTATTCTGTTCTGTGGGAAAAAGACAATCTTCCGGCCATTGTTGAAGCATGGTATCCTGGTGAACAGGGTGGTTTAGCGATTGCAGATGTTTTGTTTGGAAATGTAAATCCTTCCGGAAAGCTGCCTGTATCTGTTCCTCGTAGCGCTGGTCATGTACCAACAGTATATGATCATAAACCATCGGGTCGCGGGTATTACAAGCAAAGAGGAACACCTGAAAAACCAGGCAGGGATTATGTGTTTTCAACACCCGATCCATTATTTTTCTTTGGGCACGGACTGAGTTACACCACTTATGAGTACTCCAATCTGGTTGTTGAAACCAAAGAGGTGAAAGAGGGGCAACCGGTTGAAATTTCAGTGGAGGTGAAGAATACCGGTGATAAAGCAGGTAAAGAGGTAGTGCAGTTGTATCTTTTAGATAAGGTAAGTTCCGTTACTACACCAGTTAAGTTGTTAAAAGGTTTTCACAAAATTAATTTACAACCAGGTGAATCAAAGAAAGTAGATTTTACTATTGATTTTGAGGAGTTGAGCCTTTGGAATCAGGAAATGAAACAAGTGGTGGAGCCCGGTGATTTTGAAGTGCAAATCGGAAGTTCTTCGGAGGATATCCGGTTAAAGGGAGAATTCAAGGTTATAGAGTAGATTGATCCGGAAAGGCCTCAGTATATAAATCGATCCAAGTAAATATTTTAGTTGTAAAGAACTGTTCCGCACGAGTTATGAACGTTCTGTCAGTGAATAAAGTTAGTAATATCCAAAAAATAATTCTATGACTCATTCAATCAGATTCCCTCTAATTGCCCTGTTCTGTCTTGCTTGCATTACGGGATGTCAAAAGAATGTAGCTCCACCGGCACCTTATCTGCCGGTTCCTAATGCCGCTCAATTAAACTGGCATAAAGCTGAGTATATCATGTTTGCCCATTTTGGCATGAAAACATTTTATCCCAGTGACGATCACATGGGATATGGAGAAGAAGATCCGGGAAAATTCAACCCTGTTGTTTTTGATGCCCGACAATGGGTGAATGCCGCAAAAGCCGGCGGTTTTAAAGGGATTGTCATTACAGCAAAACACCATGATGGTTTCTGTAACTGGCAAACCGAAACAACGGATCATTGCGTGAAGTCTTCTCCCTGGAAAGAAGGTAAAGGCGATATTATCAAAGAATTGAGCGAAGCATGCCGTGAGGGAGGTGTTTATTTTGGCATCTATGTATCAATCATCGACAAGCATTTCGAAACTGCCGGATCGGATAAATATTCCGAATATGGAGAATATTACCTGGCGCAACTCAAAGAATTAAGTACCAGATATGGAACCATTGATGAATACTGGTTTGATGGATATCAGGCCGATGAGTTGGGAATGGATTATAAAAAGATAGCTGAGATGATAAAGGAAAATCAGCCGAATGCTGTTATTTATGATTCGGGAACAATGGTGAAGTATCTGCCGGACCGCAGCATTGCCTGGCCTGGTGCTCATGGCGGAATTTCACTTGATCAGAATTACCGTATTGAAATTGATGGTGTAATGCGTTGGTATCCCTCTGAGCCTTCAATTATCCTGCAGGGAAATTGGTTTCATAATAATACCCCTGTTGTAAGCCTTAAAAAAATGCAGGATTACTATCTGACCTCAGTAGGGTATGGTGTAACCCCACTGTTGAATCTGGCTCCCAATACCAATGGCTTAATCGATGAGATTACTGTTGAAAGGGTTACTGAGTTTAAAGCGTGGATTGACAGATTGCATGAAAATGACCTCACCCGCTCTGAAAAAGTAAAAGTGACATCTCAAAGTTACCGGGGAAGGGCAAAAAAATATGCTCCTCAAATGGTTGTTGATGGGAATTATGAAACCTTCTATGCTACTGATGACAATGTTAATGATGCCGTGTTAGAGATTGACCTGGGAAAAGTTCAGGAGATTGATGGTTTTATTTTGCAGGAATATATTGAACTGGGACAGCGTGTTGACGGGTATTCCATTGAGTGTCGTATTAACGGTAAGTGGGAGGAAGTTTTTTCCGGAAAAAAAATAGGCAACAAGCGGATTATTCTGGAAGAAAGGGCTTCTGCTGCTGATATTCAATTTCCGGCAACCGATGCTGTGCGACTGAAGATAAACAATGCTCTTGCCTGTCCGTTAATTAGTACTTTCCAGGTGATCGGAAGCAGTGAGATGTAAAACTTTGGATTGTATCTGAAAAACACATTGGAGGCTGGTTGCTGAGAGATATTGATTTTACAGGTTTCAGACACTTTTGCCTTTTTACATTTGACTTGACACAAGAGGGATGATGTGAAAATAATACAATAAATCAGTTTAAATGTACGTGAGCAGTCTTTTTTGAGTAAATACATTTGTGATGCTGGATCTTTGTCTTTGTGGTAAAAAGATCCGGTAGGTGTAGTTCATTGATGGCATAAAAATTAAATACAAATAAATAATGAGAATAAGGAATATTTCCTGCCTGATTTTGGTGTTTGGTGTATTGGCATGCATTAATCCAAATGAAAAAAAAATACAAGAAAAAGGTGAGATGAGACTACCCTATATCCTGGATATGGTTCACAATAATCCGGGAGAAGAACCAACCATTTCTGCTTATACCGATCCCGGTTTTTTAAAATCCCGTGGTTTCAATGGAATGGTGCCTCAATGGTATATCAACTGTGCCATCACTTACGATAATTTTGAGAAAGGGATTGTGCCTGAAAATAGTGAAGAACGCCAGTGGATTGAAGACCGGGCTGCCATGATTGAAGAAAAGCTGAAAGCCTGTGATGCGGCTCAAATGAATGTATATGCTTTTACCGATATTTTTGTAGCGCCTAAATCAATATGGGCTAAGTATGGTGAAGAGATGGGACAGCAGGAAACCAACCTGCACGGTTACGGCGGAGATGTGAAAAATGTACGTAAACCGAATGTTCAATATCCTATAATAGAAAAGTTGATTCGGGCACAAGTGGAAGGGATCTTCGATCGATTTCCGTCCCTGGATGGTTTAGTGATTCGTTTCGGGGAAACTTACCTGCACGATACGCCTTTTCATATGGGTGGGAAACCTGTCAGGCAAGGAGATGAAGGCATCAGTGACCATGTGAAACTACTTAATGTTTTGCGCGATGAACTTTGTGTGAAACGCAATAAAAAACTCTTTTACCGTACCTGGGATTTTGGTTGGTTTCATACGGAGCCAGAGATTTATCTGGCCATTACTAACCAGGTGGAACCTCACGAAAATCTGATTTTCTCAATTAAACACACCAAGGGGGATTTCTTACGAACTTTTCCGTTTAATCCTACGCTGGGAATCGGTAAACATGCTCAGATAGTGGAAGCACAGTGTCAACGGGAGTATGAAGGGAAAGGCGCGCATCCAAATTATGTTGCGGAAGCTATCGTCAATGAATTTGAAGAATATGAAGGAGTGGAAGGGCCTAAAGGGCTGAAGGATCTGAATTCAAATCCCAACTTCAAAGGTGTTTGGACCTGGTCGCGTGGTGGTGGCTGGAAAGGACCTTATATTACCAATGAATTATGGTGCGATCTGAATGCTTTTGTGTTGAGTCAATGGGCCCAGGATACAAGCAAAACAGAATCTGAGATCTTTGACGAATATACGGTTCAGCTTGGCTTATCAACTGATGATGCTGCCGTCTTCAGGAAAATTGCACTCCTTTCCAATCGTGGCGTGTTTTTGGGGCGTAGCAGTAAACTAACACATATCAATCCCTGGTGGATACGTGATCAGTATATGGGAGGATTGACGGCACCCGAATTTAATGACCATACCGATGAAGCATGGGGAAAAACCAATAAAGAGTTTTTTGAGATTGTGGAAAATGGATTGGTTGATGCTGTCCTGGAGGAGAAGACTGAGGCAGTGGGCATATGGAAGGAAATTGAACAAATGGCCGGGAAAGTATCAACTGGTGATGAGCAATTCAGGGATTATCTGAAAGTATCTTGTTCTTATGGTCGTATTAAATATGAAATTATTCAACAGGCGTGGATTGTGATGTTGAAAGGTTTGCAAGCCGAAAAAACCGGTGAGAATGAGAACGAAATTATTCAATCGGCATTCGACAAATACAATTCCTTATGGAAAGAGTTTGAGAATTTGAAGTTGAATAATGAACAGTGTGCATCCTTATACCTGCCTTATGGTTTCAATAATCATTATCAGGAGTTACACAGCGATGAAGGTATGGATAAAGCTGTGCGGAAATATGCTAAACAGAATGGTAAATGAATAAAATATAAATTGCAATGAGAATATCAATACGAAATGTGTTTGTTTGCTTTCTGTTAGCAATGCTTTTTACAGGAGTTGGATTTGCTAAAACAAAAGTGCAGAATAATGAAAAGCAAATTGAACTTTTTATTTCACCGGAAGGAAATGATAATAATCCGGGAACAGAAGAACAACCGCTGGCTTCTCTTACAGGGGCTCGTAATGCAGTGCGAAAGATAAAAAATCAGAGTCAGGAAGTGTTGCCCGTTGTGATTACCATTAAAGATGGCCGGTACGAAATGAGCGAGCCCTTGATCCTGCTACCTCAGGATGGAGGTACGGAAGCGTGTCCGGTTGTATTTAAAGCCGAAGAGGGGGCTTCACCTGTTTTTAGTGGAGGCAAAAAGATTTCCGGATTCAGGGTGCTTGAAAATGGAATCTGGGAAGCAAGCGTGCCAGAATGTAAATATTACGACTGGCGTTTTGACCAGTTGTATGTCAATGGAAAAAGAGCAACACTTGCCCGGACTCCAAATAAAGGATTTTTAAAAATTGATGCAGTTGAGCAGCATATATGGGAAAGAGGCATCGGGCGCGTGGCTGAAAGGGCACAGCAGATTATTTCCTTCGATGAGGAGAATTTCGCTTTGATTCAAAATGTTAAGGACGCAGAAGTAGAACAGGTCCGTTTCAGAGCGTATCACAATTGGGATTTTACCTTGCGCTTTTTAGATAAGATTGATAAAGACAGCACACGAATTTATACATCCGGTCAGGGCATGAAACCCTGGAATCCTTTAAAGAAAGGAGGGCGCATAACATTCGAGAATTATGCCGCTGCACTTGATACTGCCGGTGAGTGGTATCTGAATCAGCAAGGAACCTTGTATTATATTCCCCAGCCGGGAGAAACACCTGGAAATACGGAAGTAGTGGCTCCGGCGCTGGAAAATATTATTTCAGTGGATGGGGATGCTGAAAATAACAACCTGGTAGCAAATATTCGATTTGAAGGAATTGCTTTTACGCATTGCCATTACCCGATGCCACGGACGGGATCTGAGCCCAATCAGGCAGCAGCGTTAATAAATGCAGCGGTTATGCTTGAAGGAGCGAAAAATATTGATTTTATCAATTGTGAAATCTCCCAAACCGGTCAGCATGCCTTATGGTATGGAAAAGGTTGTAGCAACAGTAATGTGGAGCGTTGCTACCTGAATGATCTGGGCGGTGGAGGAATTTACCTTGGTGATTTTGCTCCTCAACAGGGCAATGAACACACCCGGAATATCCGTGTTCACAACAATATTATTCAAACTGGCGGGCAGGAATTTCCATCGGCCGTGGGTGTATGGATCGGACATAGTTCCGATAATGAGATTACCCATAATGATATCGGGAATTTTTACTATTCCGGAATTTCAGTAGGATGGATATGGGGATATGCCGACAGTAACGCCAAAAGAAATAAGATACTAAATAATCATATCCATCATATTGGCTGGACATTACTCAGTGACATGGCAGCTGTTTATATGTTGGGTAAATCCGAAGGAACTGTCATTAGCAATAATGTTGTACATCATGTTCATGCCTATTCGTATGGCGGTTGGGGTTTGTATACGGATGAAGGTTCTTCGGACATTGTGATGGAAAACAACCTGGTATACAGTACCAAGACAGGTGGTTTTCACCAGCATTATGGAAAAAATAATACTATTCGGAACAATATTTTTGCTTTTGCCAAATTGTACCAGTTACAGTGCACCAGGGTAGAGGATCACCGTTCATTCAATTTCGAAAACAACATTGTGGTTTTCAATCAGGGAGTGGTATTGAAAGGGTCCTGGAAGACAATTGACATCTGGATGGATAAGAATTTGTATTGGAGTTACAGTAATGATGATTATGATTTTAGCGGCAGCTCTTTTGTTGAGTGGAAAAAGAGTGGTCATGATAAAAATTCAATCATTGCAAATCCTGGCTTCAAAGATCCGGGTCAGTTCGATTTTAGTCTTCAGAATAAACGAGTGGTGCGTAAGATGGGCTTTGTACCCTTTGATTATTCCACAGCCGGAGTTTATGGCAATGGTGCATGGATTGAAAAGGCGAAGCTGCCTGTAGAGGTACTTGAAGCATTTGATAAGGAGGTAGAACAGAACATAAAGAGAAATAATCACGAATGAAACGGATTTTAGCATACTTATGTCATTTGATCCGAAAGTCAATGCATCCCGCACCGGGCGTGATCCATGGTATGAAATTTGGGTTCATGACTTTGCTGATCGCAGTTCAGCTTTCAGCTTGCCGGCCGAAGGATGCCACAAAACCCAATGTTCTTTTCATTGCCATTGATGATTTAAATGATTGGGCTGGTTTCCTGAATGGACATCCGCAGGCTCAAACACCAAGGATGGATCAGTTGGCAAGTCAATCAATTGTGTTTCATAATGCCTATTGTTCCGGGCCGGCCTGTGGGCCTTCCAGAACATCATTATTATATGGGATACAACCATATAAATCAGGGTCTTACGGGCTTCATGAAGTCTATAATCCTAAAAATATGGAAATGTTTGCCAACCATACTTCATTACCAGCACGTTTTAAAGAAGAGGGGTATTATACGGCAGGCTGTGGTAAAATATTCCATTACCCGGAATCCAATCGTGATTTTGAGGTTTACTATTGTTCGCCAAATTCACGGGTGTTTCCGGAGTCAGAAAATCCGGATTCCTTTATACCCAATGGGGAACGTCCCTTCTCTGATTTTCAGTTTGGACCAATAGGCAAAAAGAATGAACATAAACTGCATGATCAACAATATGCCGACTGGGCGGTTGAACAATTGAAACAAAAGCATGACAAACCCTTTTTTCTGGCAGTCGGATTTGAAAAACCGCATTTGCCCTGGGTGGCGCCTCAAAGCTATTATTGTTTTATGGAGTGACCATGGTTGGCATTTTGGTGAAAAAGAACTCTATAATATAGAGGATGATCCTGAAGAATATAGAAATCTGGCTTCAGCTGAGGCATATCAATCGGTGTTGGAAGAATTGCGGTTGCAGGTGCCTGATGAATATGTGAAACTTTTAGGGCCCAGGTTTAGGGTGTTTTATACGGATTAAATAACTGGATGAGCTCATGATTGAGATCGGATTGCTTCATTTGAGCAGAACCGACAATGTGATACGTAGATGATTAAAAATAATAAACCAATTGATATGAAAGAAAAATCGGGTATTTTATTGGCTGTCGTATGGCTTGTTGTTTTGATAACGAGCTGCAGTCAGTCGCAGAAAATATACATTTCAACAGATGGAAATGACAGCCATCTGGGCACTAGAAAAGCGCCGTTGGCAACACTAAATAAGGCCTTGGAGCTGGTCAAAGAAAAAAACAGGGACAAAAAGCTTGAAATAGTCATGGAAGCCGGCCATTATGAGCTGGAAGCGCCGGTGGTGATTATCCCGGAGATGTCCGGAACGAAAGAGGCGCCGCTTGTTATTCGGCCTAACGGAAATGCAAAAGTGACCGTTAGCGGCGGACGAGCCATTACCTCCTGGAGAAACGTAAAGGAGAATCATTGGGTGGCCGATTTACCGGCTGTTAAACAGGGTAACTGGTACTTTCGGCAGTTGTTTGCCGGCGATAAACGATTAACCCGTGCCCGGATACCAAACAGTGGTTTTTATCGGACAGCAGGGCCATTCTCAAAATATGCAGAAACACTGCGCCAGTATACCTGGAGTCCAAAAGTGAAGGAGGAAGATCCGGCCGGGTATTGGGAAAGTCGATGTGGCTTTCAGTTTAAGGAAGGAGATATCCGCCATTGGGCCAATTGGCAGGAAGCTGAAATTTTAACGTATCACAGTTGGGAGAGTTCCTGGCAATCGATAAGGGCTATTGATACCATCTCCAATGATGTATACATGAATTCGCCTTGTCGCTACCCGGTGGGAACGTTTAGTACACATATGCGGTATTGCATCGAGAACATTCCCGAAGCACTTGATTTATCGGGCGAGTGGTACCTCGATGGAAAGCGCGGTGAATTACATTACCTGGCTCATGAAGGAGAAGATCCCCGCACCATGGATATACAGGCCCCGCTTCTGACGTCGATGCTTACTTTCTCAGGCAATGAAAATGGAAAAGTGGAATACATTGAGTTTAAAAATATAGATTTTAAATATCTTGATTATCAACTGGGCGTCTATGACATCGCCCCCAACTGGCCTGCCGAAATCCAGCAAGGGATGCCCGAATTTCCTGATCATCCCCGTCCCGGGTATACCGATTCGCAGGCCGCTCCCCGCTGTGGACAAGGGGTTTGGTTATTGTATAGTCAAAATATCCGTTTTGAACAATGCCGGTTTAACCATTTTGGCGCAAGTGCGGTGCATATCGACAAGGGGAGCAAGTACATCACTTTTAATGGTTGTGAAATGTACGACATGGGAGGCGGTGGCGTTTACATCGGTTTCCCGGTGAGAGAGGTGGATAAGGAGAATATCCCGAAATCCAGTGCCCCTTCACAAAACGTCATTTCCAACTGCTATATTCATTCAGCGGGCAATGTGCATCCTGCTGCTGTAGGCGTTTGGATTGCACAAGGGTATGAGAATGAAATAACGCATAATGAGATTACTGATATTAGTTATACAGGAGTGAGTACCGGCTGGACCTGGGGAGGCGGATTTAACTATACAAAATCCAATACCATTGCCAATAATTATATTCACCATGTGGCCCGGGAGTTGGGCGATGCAGCAGGTATCTATTCGCTTGGAGACTGTAATGGAACGGCCTATGTTGAAAATTATTTGGATCAGATCGCAAAAGGTGATGGCGTACATGGAGTCGTGGATGCCATGGGATTTGATGAGCACAGCAATAACATCCGCATTGAACACAATGTTATTGGAAAGATTAGTGGGAAAGTAGCCAGTTTCAATAAAAATAAACCGGAAGATCACCAGTGGATTGATAATAATTTCGATTTGATGGTTGAACGTCCCGTGCTGGAGCATCAGGCGGGCATGGAAGCGCCGGAGATGACTGTTGCAGTGGATTTTGAAATGGTTAGCGGATTCATCAATTTGTCGGGATGGACCGAGCAGCGGTGGGTTTTTTCTAAAAACGGTGATCAGAACGATAATGGTTACATCGGCATGGTGGTGGAAGGGAAGAGGCTGACTGCTATTATGAACATTGGAGGAGGTAGAGAAGCTAGGCATGCGATTACTTCGGAGGAAGTATTGATGAATGACTCGTTTAATCAGGTCCTTTTGTCCTATGATGGTAATAAAATGGTTCTTTGGGTGAATACAGAAAAAGCAGGTGAGGCCATTGTTGGAAGGGAGCGGAAACCAGGTGCAGGTCCATTGAGAATTGCTCCAATCTCGGCGAACTCTTTGCGAAATGGAGTGGCAAATCTGTGTGTTTATCCCATGACATTGGAGGGTAATGGCCTAAATCAAAATGAGCAGAAGCCTTCCTTCGTATGGCAAATGCCGGTGAAGAAGGTGGCAGATTTGGATTTTAATCAAATTGTAAAACGATCAGGTCCTTCAATGCAGTATTATGAATTCTTACAATTCACCAAAGACAAACCGATGGTGGAAGAGTGATTTTAAAGATGGTTAAGGAAGCGAGGTAATAACATCATTTAATAATTAGGAAGACGATAATGAATCAGAATCTATTTAGTCTGGAAGGTAAAGTAGCAGTTGTTACCGGCGGCGGTGGCGTTTTGGGAGGTAATATCAGTAAAAGTCTGGTACAGTCCGGCGTGAATGTGGCTGTGCTGGATATTCGGCAGGAACAACTGGATAGCCGGATTGGAGAATTAAAACAATTGGGCGGTGAGGCGGCCGGTTTCATTGGTAATGTGCTGGATAAGGAGAATCTGGAACAGGTGAATCAAGCCATCCTGGAGAAATGGGGGCGGATAGATATCCTGATCAATACAGCAGGTGGTAATATACCGGGGGCAACACTGGATGAAGATCAGACTTTTTTTGATATGAAGATGGAAGATTTTCGTAAAGTAACCGATCTGAACCTGAATGGTTCTGTGTTGCCAAGCATGGTTTTTGGCAAGACCATGGCCAATCAAAAGAAAGGCTGCATCATCAATATTTCTTCGATGGCCACCTATTCGGCCATCACGCGTGTACCTGGCTATTCCGTTGCTAAAACAGGGATTAATAGTTTCACCCAGTGGCTGGCATCGGAAATGGCCCTGAAATTTGGTGAAGGAATCCGGGTCAATGCCATTGCTCCTGGTTTTTTTATTGGCGATCAGAACCGAAGGGTATTGCTCAATGAAGATGGTTCCTTGACAGAGCGGAGTCGGAAAGTGATGGCACGAACGCCCATGCGCCGATTCGGCCACATTGATGAACTCAATGGAGCTGTGCAGTTCCTCTGCTCCGATGCTGCCAGTTTTATCACTGGTGTGATTCTGCCAGTGGATGGAGGGTTTTCATCGTTCAGCGGGGTATAAATTAAAATAAATGGACATACGTTTATTTGTATGGTAAAATAAAGTATTACTGATGGTTAGCTTTATGGTATTAGGGGGGCGAGTGGTCGAAGACAGAGGTCTGAAGCTTCTGGATTAATTGTGATTAAAAACGCTTGTAAGATGTTAGAGAAAACATGGCGCTGGTTTGGAGTGAAAGACGTCATCACACTGGAGGAAATACGTCAAATTGGAATTGAAGGAATTGTAACGGCCTTACATCACATTCCCAATGGGGAGGTGTGGACTTGTGATGAGGTCAATGACGTTAAAGCAATGATTGAGCGACATGGTATGCGCTGGTCGGTAGTGGAAAGTCTACCTGTTCATGAAGCTATTAAATATGGTGGGGCCAATCGAGATCAGCTGATTGAAAATTACAAACAAAGTCTGGTTAATCTGGGGGAATGTGGAATTGATACTGTATGTTACAATTTTATGCCTGTGATTGACTGGATTCGTACCAGCCTCCATCATAAGCTGGACAATGGTGCGGAGTCTCTCTATTTTAATTTAGTTGATTTTGTGGTGTTTGACCGGTATATCCTGGCCCGTGGGGCAGCTGAGTTTGATTATCCACAGGATGTTGTGGATGAGGCGGCTGTGCGTTATCAAACCATGAGCCTGGTTGACCAGGAGACTTTAATTGATACCATCATTGTCAAGACTCAGGGTTTTATAGATGGTATTACGGCCGATGAACCTTGGGAGGCGGTAAGGATATTCAAACAGTTGATGGCAAATTACGAAGGAATAGGTCGGGAGCAATTGCGTCAAAATCTGAAATATTTTCTGCAGATGGTCACTCCGGTTGCAGAACAGTGCGGCATTAAACTGTGTATTCATCCCGATGATCCGCCATTCCCGGTGTTGGGATTACCACGAATAGTTAGTTCCCGGGATGATTTACAATGGCTTTTTGAGGTCGTACCTTCATCAGCTAATGGTTTGACATTTTGTGCCGGGTCCTTAAGTGCTGGTTCGCACAATGATCTGAATGAAATGGTAGATACTTTTGCCAACCGGATATATTTTGCACATTTGAGAAGTACACAGAGGTTAGATAACGGTGATTTTTATGAGGCATCACATTTGGGGGGAAGTGCCGATTTATTTAAGATATTAAAAACATTGCTGCAGGAGCAAAAAGGAAGGAAAGGGAAAAATCCTGACAATAGGCGTATTCCCATGCGTGTTGATCATGGACACCGTCTATTACATGATTTTAATGAAAGCCATAATCCGGGTTATCCTTTAATTGGCCGTTTAAAAGCAGTATCAGAGATAAACGGATTGGAGATGGGTATTGAATTATCCATCGCCAATGAAGGTAAGTAAAACACAATCAGCTTATCTAACCCTGTATATGATGGCTAGCTTCTGTTGGAAGTGAGCTTATTTTCTTTTTTATCAGGCGATGCCGATATGCACTTGAAGCACTTTTCTTTAATAGATAATGCAAATGGCTTAACACAATTGGTTCTGGTCTATGATTAATTATCAACACGCCTGGTTATCTCTGATAAAGAGGATCCGGAAGAACGGGAATTAATCTACAATGCTAAAAAGTGCAAATTGACCGGAAATGATTTTATGCATTTGGGGTAAAGTTTAAATTGAATGTTTAGCAGGTAGGAAATAGTATATAAAGAGCCTTAAACTCTTAAGTCCACTCATAATGCTAATTTTTTGATGTTAAAATTATCCTCACGGGTTTATCAGGTCGCATTTTAAAACTTTATTATACCGGGCAATAGAGTGCTATAATAACGATTCTTGGTGGACTAAAATTCGGACTTTTTTTAGTCCACCAGAAAAGTGCGTTTTCTTGCATTATACTGCAAAGTATTGCGCAAGAAAAAGCCCTGTAAGTGTTTACTTACAGGGCTTTGCTTTGATCTTCTCTTGTAAAAAGCGGAGAGAGAGGGATTCGAACCCCCGGTACCTTGCAGTACAATGGTTTTCAAGACCACCGCATTCGACCACTCTGCCATCTCTCCAGTATTGTTGGTTTCTCAGCCGTGTTGTCTCTTTCGACAACGGGTGCAAAAGTAGAGTTTATTTTGAAACTACAAAAGGAAAAGGTGAAAAAAGTTTAGGTTTCACAAGGGGTGTAGAAGGAATGTGTTAGAAATGATGCGATTGGGTTTGATAAAAAAAGGAGAGTCGACGGAATCGATTCTCCTTTTATATCAGAAATATTGAGAGGTATTAAAACTTTCCAAATTTCATGGCAATACCAAAGTTCCAGCCTCTAAGCATATCCTGGCTGCCAATACGGTCGCCGGTACCATTGTTATAATTCATATTAATATCACTGGTGAATCGATAAGAAGTACTCAAGGCCAGACGGAAAAATTTCACCATGTTAAATTCAAGCTCTACACCAGGTTCCACCACAAAAAACGCATCGCTGTCTTCATAATCATTTTGATAGTCTTCACTGTCATAATCTTCCCAATGTTTGGAGTAGGCCACTCCACCGGCTCCAATTAAAATGGGGAAGGAGAGGTGAATGGGTTTCTTTGCGGCCACGATGGGTTCCAGTATAATCCCCCCGTAACCACCTGCTGTCTGGTATTTTGAATTGTCGGAGAGACTATTGAGTTTATCATCCAATACTGGATCATTCATAAAACCATAGCCACCTAGTCCCAGGCCAAAGCTATGATTGATCAACCAGGCACCCCTGGCGCCAATCAGGATGGCATCTCGATTATTAATCTCGCTATAGTTGACCATGATAGCGCCGTAGCCCCCGTTGGATCGTTCACCTTTGTTACTAAATAAAGTCTGAAAGTCCTGGCTGCTTTCCTGGCTGTAGGCTCCTGTGCAAAAAAGTGCTACGATGATGCCTAAAAATAACTTTCTCATATGATTGTGTTTTGTATTATTGTTCGTTAATATTTGATTTATCTGTTTTAAAAAGCATAGGCAAATGAAAAACTCAGGTTATTCAAATTCACCCTAAAAAAGTGAGGCCCCAAAAATTCAAAGTTAGGCATGTACTCTACGGCCATCACAAAGGGGAATTTCAAAAATCGATATTCCAGGGCTGCATATCCATCAAATCCAGGTGAAATAAAGTTTCCTTTATAACTATTAGACGGAGCCAGTGGACGAAATGCATTCCAGGCACTAATTTCAGTCTTATAAGATAAGTGAGAGCCATAGCCATAGCCCACAAACCATTGACTGGAAGAGGCCGGGAAAGCAGGCTCGTGAAAAATGCGTAAGGCGGTCAGTTGATATTCATGTGATTTGATTTGGAAACTGGTCTGGAAGCCAGATGTTTGATGAAACATTTTTTTATAGGATACGCCCCAAAAAGTTCCGGATGATAATTTAAACGCGTTATTGTAATCCTGAGCCTGGGTCGTTATTCCTAACATGGTTATGAATAGTATCGTGATTGTGGTCCTCATGGTCGGTTTATCTTGTGCTATTCTGTTGTATTATTGAGATTGAATAAACTTATTTGTGAATCAGCTTCAACATGGCGTCATTGATTTGAATCTGAATTTTTTCCTTGGCCGATGCGGATTTGTAATAGAACAGCATGGCTTCTTCGGTGATTTTTTCTTTCCATGCAGCGGTTTGCGCAATCAGTTCATTGGGCAGGCTAATATCACTTTTAGGGGCCAGTATGTTGCACTTATAGGGCTGTTGCGAATCATCCATGACAATGGTACTATTGGCATACTCTGAGTTGAGCTTTAATAGTTTGAATTGTGGCAGGATCCCGAGGTGCACCAATTCACCATATTGCATGAGTAAGTTAAATTCGGTTGATAACCCCAGGATTGTTAGTTTAGAGAAGTAGGTGTCACCAAAAATATAACTCACCTTTTTAATATCAATCTCATCGCGCTTTGATTTCAGTTTGATGAGGTTGGCGTTGTCAATTTTCACCTGTGAGCTTCGGGTATCCAAATCTAACTGAGTTGTTTTATTAATTTGCGCTTCTACAAAATTCAGTTTCAGGTTACCACGGTCAAAAGTTTGAATCGATGCTTTTCCAAATGCCAGGTCGATTGTGTTGGAACCTATTAAGTTACGCGCCTGAAAGTCACCATTGGATAATTGAACATCTAAATTACCCCTGAAGTCAGGGATGAATACGTCACCATAACGGTTATTAATTTTCAGAGTGATGTATGAGGGTACTTTGATGAAATAATCAATACGCGATTGGTTGGCCGCAGTCAACAGATTGGTGGCTTCTTGTATTTCCTGGAAGAAGGATGAAAACTTACTGCCAAAAACGGTCTCAGCCATCCGGTAACTGGAATTGCCGGTTATCTTGAAATTGACATTGTTTTTGATCTTATTAAAACGGTTTTCGTTTTTCTCGGAAATGTAAAAACTGATCTCAAAACTAACCGAGTCTTTGTCCCAGGTTGACACGTGTACGTTACCATATTTATTAATGACTTCTATCGTGGCCGATGGCATCACCTCGAACGTTTCTTTTCGTTTAATCTCCTCTGTTATTTGCTGGGCGTTGATCCACACCATAGAGAATGGCAGCAGTAAAAAGAGTAATATAAATGTAACTTTACAATTCATATGTGGTTTGTTTCTTGTCGTTATTTTCCCTTTGTTCCAAATATCCTTTAATGTCTTCCAAAATGGTTAGTTTCATCCGGTAGTTTTGGATCATCGCTTCTACCACCTGAGCATTGGCTACATTATCATTCAAATCTTTTTTCAATTCCAGCAGTACGGTATCTAACTCTGCCAGGTCATTATCCAGCGCTTTTTTCAGATCCGGATGTTGTGTTGTCAGATGGTAAACAGCCTGCCGTTGTGTATTGACTTGCCGGATATAAAATGCTTCCGTTTCATTGATCACCGGAAACTGTTCAGCTGTAAATTGGTTGTCAGCCGGGGTTTGAAATATTCCCAATACAATGATGATTCCGGCAATGACAGCGGCCGAAGCAGCTGAGCTTAAATATATGATGCGTTTGCGTGCAGGGCGTTGAGCGGCATTTGCTCTAAATGCAACCTTTTCCCAAACGGCGTTCGAGGGTTCAAGGTCGTTAAACGCTTCTTGATTATTCTTTAAAAAATCTTCCAGTCGATCAGTCATAGTGGCGATATTAATTCAGGTTGTACTGTATTGATCCAACTTTTAAAATGTCTATTAATTTCTTTTTAGCTCTTGCTAATTGCGATTTAGAGGTGGATACGGTGATGTTCATTATTTCGGCGATTTCTTGGTGATCGTATCCTTCTAACATATAGAGTGAGAAAATGACCCGGTAGCCATCTGGCAATAATGCCATGGCATGTTTGATTTGATCCACACTCATTTGTATGTTCTCGGTATCTTCATATTCATCTGTAATGCTATCCGGTGTAAATTCTTCTTTTAATTCCAGTGATAATTTTTTTCGCTTTAGCTCATTAATACATTTATTAATAGTAATGCGTTTGATCCAAGCCCCAAAAGTGGATTCAAACCTAAAGCTCTCCAGGCGTTTAAAGCCTTCACAAAATACTTCCTGTAACATATCTTCTGCGTCGTGCATGTTATTCATCATTCGGTAGCAAATGTTGAACATGGCTTTGGCATATAGGTCGTACAGTTTTTTCTGTGCCTTGGCATTACCCTTTGCCGCTTTTAATATAATCGGCTTATGTATGTCAATCGATGTTTCAGTCAATTTTAAATCACTTCACCTGTTTATATTCTTTGGGATATCCTGTATTTCAGGATGATCCATTGGGTTGATCAGGGGTCTTTTCCATTGGAATTAATTGTTTATCTAACCAACTTCATCCTAAAGACACGAAGTTGATAAAAGGGATGCACATGGCGTGAAAAAAAATAAAAAAAAGTGAATTTATTTTTCAAAATAGAAGGAGAAGAGAATGTTTTAATGGAGATAGAAGTAGAAGGAAACAAAAGTGGAAGAAAATGAAGGGAAGGATGTAATTAATAAGGGTACTGGCTTTGGAAAGGTTAAAAATAATAAAGCAAGTACCTGAAAAGTGGGGTGCGAAACCAAGATAGAGTAAAAAATTTGGATTGCACCCCTTAATTGAATATGTTTGCATTGCAAAATGACATAAATCATACTTTATCACCAATGAAGAGAAATGTTTTTTTATTAGGGTTATTATTAGGGACAGGAGGGGTTGCTATGGCTAATACAACTCCGGCTGTGGATTCGGGTGCCACCGCCTGGATGATCACATCTACAGCTTTAGTATTATTAATGGTGCCGGGACTGGCCATGTTTTATGGCGGCTTGGTGCGTTCTAAAAATGTGTTGGGTACCATGATGCATAGTTTTTCGGCTATGGGAATTATGAGTGTGCTCTGGGTGGCTGTGAGTTACAGCATGTGTTTCGGCGAAAATGTGTTGGGTGGCTGGTTTGGCTGGAATCCGGATTACCTCTTTCTAAATGGGATTGATGAAACCATCATGGAGGGCGGAGTGCCTGAATATGTTTTTTCGATGTTTCAAGGGAAGTTTGCCATTATTACCCCAGCTTTAATTGCCGGTGCTTTTGCGGAACGGGTAAAATTCAGAGGCTACTTGGTTTTTATTACATTTTGGGGATTGTTGGTTTACAATCCATTGTGCCACTGGGTGTGGGCCGAAGATGGCTTTCTGTTTACTATGGGAGCCGATGGAGCCATTGATTTTGCCGGCGGTACCGTGGTTCATATTTCAGCAGGAGTCAGTGGATTAGTTGCCGCGATTTATTTAGGTGCACGAAGAGGCTATCCTACTCGGCAGATGAAACCCAATAATTTAGTGATGACCATGATGGGGGCCGGCCTCTTGTGGGTAGGTTGGTTTGGTTTTAATGCCGGAAGTAGTATTTCCAGCGGATTGGGAACCGCTCAGGCTTTGACGGCCACACAGGTCGCTGCGGCAGCGGGGGCTATTACCTGGATGATCATTGAAGGATTTCACCAGGGCAAAATGACGGCATTAGGATTTGCATCCGGCATATTATCCGGATTAGTAGCTGTTACACCAGCTGCTGGAGTCGTTCAACCGGCAGGTGCCATGGCACTAGCGGCAATAGCAACCGTGATTTGTTACATGATGTTGATGGTGAAAGATAAACTAGGTTACGATGATTCACTGGATGCCTTTGGAATTCATGGGGTAGGTGGTATTGTTGGTGCCGTGATGTTGACTTTCTTTATTCGGGATAGTTGGATGGAGGAAGCTGCCAGCTTGGCCGGAGGAAGCTGGACGATTTGGCAACAATTTGGGGTGCAGGTAGCAGCCGTTGGATTAGCCATTGTGTATTCCATTGTAATTACGCTTATCTTATTGGTCGTGATTGAGAAGTTAGTGGGACTGAAAGCCACTTCAGAAGAAGAGATGCAAGGTCTTGATCATTCGTATCACGGCGAACGTGGTTATGGCATGTTAAATCCCAATTAATCCTTAAATTCTTATTTCGATGAAATTAATTACAGCTATTATAAGATCTTATCAACTGGATCAGGTTAGAGAAAGTTTAATTGCAGCGGGTATCACCCGAATCACCGTGAGTCGGGTGTCAGGACATGGGGCTCAAAAACGGGAGGAAGTGTATCGGGGAAAAAAAGTCATTCCCGGATTAATACCCAAAATGCGGGTTGAAGTGGCCGTGAACGACGAGTTTGTAGATGTAACGGTGGAGGCCATTATGGAAGCCGCCCGTTCGGTGAATGAAGTAGATGGCGAGATTGGGGATGGGAAGATTTTCATTACACCACTGGAGGAATGCATCCGCATTCGGACAGGTGAGCGAGGCAGCAGTGCGATTTAAAAGATGCCACTATATTTCCTAAACGATGAGGATCCTCTGGTGCTTGGGTGCACCAGGGGATTTTTTTATTCGCTGACTTCCTGATAAACGGGAATCAATTCATAGCCGTTGGAATGGAAAAAACGACGTGTTTGGCTAAACTGTCGCGTGAAACCGAGCATGAAACCACCACCTCCTGATCCACATAGTTTGAGATAGTACGCCTTGGACTTCAATCCTTTTTTCCAGTATTCGATGAACGATTCAGGGATCATTTCCTGAAAATGGTTCAATTGAAAGTGAGACAGCTCTGGTAATGTTTGAAACAACTCTGTGATTCGACCTGCCAGCATAAACTGAATGCAATCGTTAGTGAGCGGAATCATGGTCTCCCGAATCCTTTTCAGGTAGGACTCATCTTTTATTTTTTCCATAAATCGCTTCACTAAAGGAGCCGTTTTACCTGGTTTCCCGCTGTTGATCAGGAAAATAGCATCATCTTTCAGAATGGATTTACGAGGAATGCCTACGGAAGAGATGGTGTGATTGTCTTGCATCACAATGGGATGCTTTAAATAGCAAATCAAGGGATCAATACCTGAGCTGGTGCCGTGATAAAAGGATTCAATTTGAGAGAAAGTTTGTTTTAAATGCTGGATTTCTTTTTTGTCCATGTCGGTATGCGGTTCAATTCGATCGACAGCATATTCACTGTAGATGGACGCGACCAAAGCGCCACTGCTTCCGAGTCCATATCCTTCAGGAATGGAAGATTCAAAAAAGAGACCTTTGGATAAGTCCTCTCTCAAACGTTGCGATTCGAAATCACAATGGAGTTGATTCGTTTGTTGTAATGCGAGAATGAACTGTGCCAGTTCATGCAATTGTTGATTGGAGTGCTTGGCAAAATCCAGATCGGTATAACTGTCTTTATTGATGAAACGTAATTCTCCGTTAAAATGGGAGTAGGGAATGGTCAGGCCCATCGATCCCAGGATTATGCTGTACTCCCCAAACAACATCACCTTTGAATGAAATACTTCTTTACTATTCTTTTCGCGCATGTGTTAATGGGTTTAAAGGGTTGAGTTCATTGAGATCGTATCGAATAAAATGGTCCGTTCCTGGCACAAGGGAGCTAACTGATCAGATAGGAACGGCTCTATCCTTGTTGCAGCACTGGCAGGATATAAAACATGTAGATTTGGTCCTGCATCGATGGTAAAAGTAATAGGTACTTGATGATGGTCCCGGAAATTCTTGATGCGTTCAATAGCCATTAATGATTCGGGCGCCAACAAGGTGTACCCCGGTTTTGAACTCATCATTAAGCCATGTAAACTCAACGCTTCTTCTTCACATATGGCGGCAAACGCATTAAAGTCACCGCTTACTAAGACATCCAATAGGAGTCGTGTATTTTCGTTGGCCTGAGTGATTCTTCCGTCGCGATAAGGATGGTGATCCATTAATTGGTGACCGGCTGTACTGCTTACTTTTTTTTGACCACTTTCAATGACCAGTATGGCATCCTTGATGGTATGGAAAGTAGGATGAATATCTTCATTGATAAAGACAGCGTAATTATCAGAAGCCATGGGTAATTCCGGTGTTTTACCCCAGAGGGCCCACCCGTTTTCAACCGACCGGGCACCGCTGCCGGAACCCAACCGGGCCAAGGATGAAAGTGTCGATACATCAGAATAAACACCAGATGGTGTCAACTGATTTTGAATGTCACAAAAACATTTCGCTAAAGCGGCCATGGAACTGGCAGAGGAGGCTATCCCACTGGAATGAGGAAAGGTATTGGCACTATTAATAACTAATTGTCCTTTGTTTAAGAAAGGGAGGAAGGGTTTTATTTTTTCAATGAAGCTGTTTAATTTGGGTTCAAAATTGGGTTGATGTTGATCCTCAAAATAAAATTCAAAAGTTAAGGGGTGATCCGATGGCTGATAAACCACAGATGTCTCAGTGTAGGCCTTTGATAGCGTAAAACTGATGGAGGGGTTAACGGGCTCCTGCACATTTTTCTTTCCCCAGTACTTAACGATAGCTATGTTGGAGGGCGCTTTTTGCTGCGTCCGATACTTATTTGATGCTTCTATTGATTCTGACATTACTTGTTTACTATTATTTCTTTGAAGCTAAACACAGGTGAAAGCCCTTTGGTTGTAAAATAGCTGTGAATTTTAGTGGGATCCCACTCTGACACGACCATGATGAAATCACCTCCCCAGGCGCCCATCGATTTAATGTATCCGTCAAAATCATTAAACAGGCGTTGTTGAATGGGGACCTGGCCAATGGCTTGGCCAACCAATTGTTCATGCTCATGCATGAGTGACCCCATCTCATGCAGGTTTCGGATTGAAATAAATTGTTCCGAAATTTCATTAATACGTTGAAGGGTGCTGTTGTTTAGAGCATCAGATTCCAGGAAGCGTTTCACTTCCTGATGACTATTTTGCTTTTGCCCGGTGTAAACGAACCAAATGTGATCCTGAAAAGAAGGATGAAATGCAGCATTTTCAATGATGGGTTGGTCTTCATCCAGCTGATAGAAGATTGGATTTTCAGCAGCAGCACATGCGACATCATAGCCTGATCCACCAAATGTTCCTTTTAATAGTTCATAGGGATTGACCTCCAGCCATTGAGCCAGGTTGTGAATTAAAGTAGAACTGCTGCCCCAACCCCAATTCGGATGGAAATCCAATTGAGTAACCACTTTTTTGTGTTGCAATTTGGCAAGCGATGAGGGGTGATGTTTCACAATCCATTGGAGTAGGATTTGCAAGGTTTCAGCTTTTGCTTTGTCATCTGTTTCAAGAATATTCAAATGGGCATCAAAGACTATTTGAAACCAAGTACCATCTGGAGCATACGCTTGCCACAATAAACCATTCGGTTCACGCGATTTCACCAATAGGGATTGGCCGCGCTTCAGAGGTACTGCTAATGCTTTGGCACCTTTTAGCACCAGGTATTCCCCGGTGATTAAAAACTTTCCGTGGGCATAAAAGGTCAGATCTTCAGATGATTCGTTCATTACTTGCGTTGCTCTTTAAGAAAGGATTCAACACCTGAATAGCTAACCTGTTTCCCTTTAAAATATCCGGTGGCCAATTCTTTTTCCTGAGGAGAGGCCTTCAGAGCATTCAGAATATTAGTCAAATGTAATTTCATGTGACCTTTTTGAATGCCGGTGGTTACCAGCGAAGCAACAGCACTGAAGTTATTGGCCATGCCGGCAGCTGCAGCCAGTTGCATCAGTTCATTGGCAGAGGGATGGCCCAGTATTTCCAATGAAGCTTTTGCTAAGGGGTGTGTATTGGTTAAACCACCAACGGTGCCCAATGCTAATGGAACTTTTAGGCTGTAGGTAAAAGTGTTGTTTTCAATGTCAACAGACGTCAATGATGCATAATCTCCATTCCGGGAAGCATAGGCATGGGCCCCGGCTTCAATGGCTCTGAAATCATTGCCCGTCGCCAGAATTAGTGCATCAATGCCATTAAAGATACCTTTGTTATGTGTCACAGCGCGATAAGGGTCATTAAGTGCAATGTTAACGGCTGTTTCAAAACGGTCTGCAAATTCCTGAGGCGAATAACTTCCCGAATAAGGCGCTAAGTTTTCAATGGGGCATTCGATGGTGCATTCCACCAGGCATTCGGGTGTGTAATTGCTCAGGATGCACATGATAATTTTTGCATCTCCATAGCCGGATAGTTCCCCATCGTCATTGATAAATGATTTCAAGACAGGGGCCATTTGTTCCAGGCATGAATTAATAAAATTAGCACCCATAGAATCAGCTGTTTCGAATTTAACCAGTAGTTGATAGGTTTCCAGCATGTTGTTCACCCTTTTAAACTCGAAACCAGTCATGCCACCACCCCGTTTTTGCATCTTATCTGTTAGATGGGTTGTTGCTTTAAAAAGTTGACCTTCCAATTGCTCCTGTTTCTTTTCCAATAATTCAAGCGCTCCTTCCCATTTGAAAAAGATTTGGCCATTTTTCGTTTGGTTGATAACCCGTGTTTTGAACCCCCCGTTTAATGCCCAGAATCCCGCAGCTTTTGAAGCCGCAGCCACCACAGAACTCTCTTCGATAACCATGGGCATCATATGTAGTTTGTCGTTTACCAAAAAATTAGGAGCCAGTCCAAAGGGTAAATAGAAATTAGAGATCGTGTTCTCTGAAATATCGTCAAAAAGAAGCTGATCCATTGGATGTAAATACCGTTCGAAGGTATTTTTGATGGATTTATTCAGTTCATACTGGTCCATCAGTAGTTCTACTTTTTCTGATGGCGATAGTTTTGAAAAACCTCTGATTAGCTTCGGTTTATTCATTGATTTGATGTTTTACTTTCAGGAAATTTTGAGCCAGATTTAATCCATAAGCCACTTGTTCCACATAATCATGTAATTTCTCATACGATCCCATACCATGTCTCAGGAAAGCAGATCCCATTCCATAAATGGCGGGTAATTTTGAAATGGAGGTCAGGTAATAACCATCTAGGAGTGATGTAATACCACCTGAAATGATTAGTTGTTTGGTTTTAATATCGCAATCGTTCAGCTCATTGCTTAATTGATTAATGGTAAGTGTCATCTCTTCAGCGGTATGGCCCACATTGATAAAGGGGCGAAAAACTTCAGCGGCGATGGCATTGGAACGATTGAGTTCCACCAGTGAAAAGTTGGTGCCGCCAAGTGCCCCGTATTCGATGGCTTCCAGCGGTAGTTTTAACAGTTCGCGTAAACTGTTGATCCCAAAACCTTGACCAACCTCTTTCACGATAATCTTTAAGGAAGTTAACTCCATGTATTCCTGAAGTAATTCCAGAGCAGGTCTCAGCAAACGATCGCCTTCCGGCTGAAAGGCTTCCTGAAGAGGATTCACATGAATGACAATACCATCAGCTTTGAGTTTATCCACCAATTCACTGAGTTGATCGGTCGATTTTTCCTGCAGCATCTGTTCCAGCTGGCAAATACCCATATTGGCAAATAATGGAAGATCGTCACCTAAGATGGGACGAACATAAAAGTCATCCAGGTGCTGTGGATTCTCCAGTAAAATACGACAGGAACCTAAACCCATGCCCATTCCAAACTCAGCACATGCTTTTGCCAAATTGCGATTGATGGTGGCTGCTCTTTGCGTACCTCCTGTCATGCTGGAAACCCATAATGGCAGTTTTAGTGACTTCCCTGCAAAAGGAATGGTTTGTGAAACCGTCTGGTGCGTGCCCAGCATTGGTTCGTATTCAAATCGGTTATCCACTTGCGAGGCATCGATACGCGAGCTAAATGCCAAATCGATATGATCTTTTTTGCGATCTTCCATTTATCAAATCATATTTTTATGGGTTTAAAAATAAGTCCAATTTATACCATTAAAAAATTCTTCGTGGTATATGCCGATAGATATTCGAACAATTTCAACAAACAGAGGGCACTTGAAATCACTTTCGAATACTGATCCGTATTAGTCTAATCCCACATGACGGGCGATTACCATGCGTAATATCTCCGAAGTTCCTTCCCCAATTTGCAAAATCCGTTGGTCGCGGTAGAAACGTTCTATTTCGGATGATTTGAAAAGTCCCGCACCGGAAAAGATCTGAACGGCTTCGTCCGATACTTCCTTGGCAATCTCTGAACAATACAATTTTGACATGGCGGCTTCTTTGCCATATGGTCGGCCTGCTGCCTTCAAAGCACAAGCATTGTACAGGGTATTGCGGGCCAATTCGATTTTCATCGCCATGTCAGCTAACTTGAAAGAGGTCACCTGGTATTTTGAGATGGCATTGCCAAACTGTTGTCGTTCTTGTGAATAAGCTAAAGCCATTTCGAAAGCTCCTTGCGCCAATCCAAGTCCCATGGCGGCAATGGACAAGCGCCCTGAATCCAGTGTTTTAAGCATTTGCCCGAGTCCTTTGTTTTCTTCCCCCAATAGGTTCGCGTGAGGTACTTTGACATCTGAAAAATTCAATTGAGCAGTGTCAGATGCCCGCCACATGAGTTTACCCAACATGCGTTCGGTGGATAATCCATCAGAGTTGCGATCGACCATAATGGTCGAGAACTTTTTCTTCTCATCACCATTGGAAGTTAACGCCAGTACGGTAATGCCTTTCATTAACTCATTGCTGCCATTGGTGATGTAACGTTTAGAGCCATTGATCATCCAGTGACCATTTTGGGCTGTAGCCGTAGTTTCTACGCCTTTAGCATCCGATCCGGCATTCACTTCGGTGAGACCAAAAGCCCAGAGTCCTTCGCCGTTGGTTAGTTGAGGCAAGTATTTACTGCGTTGTTCATCCGTTCCGAAATGATATATGGGTCCCACACCCAGGCTGTTATGGGCGGCCATGGTAGCGCCTTGAGACCCGTCAACTCTAGAAATTTCTTCCACTGCAATAATGTAAGAAAGCGTATCCAATCCCTGACCACTGAATTCTTTTGGAATATCAATCCCAAATAATCCGTTTTGCCCCATTTTTTTGGTGAGTTCGACGGAGAATGATTCACTTTCGTCCAGTTGAGCGGCTAGTGGCTTTATCTCTTTTTCAGCAAAAGCACGTACTTTTTGGCGCCATGCTTCATGTTGTTCGGTTGAAAGAATTGACATATAGAATTAATTAGTAGTTATCAATAGTTGGTTCGATTTGACCTGATGGCCATCTTTTATGTGTATTTTTTCTATGACTCCGTCTTTCCAGGCTTTCAGATGATTCTCCATTTTCATGGCTTCAAGCACCAATAGCAGATCTCCTTTTTTTACAGGCTGCCCCTCTGAGACATGAATTTTCAGTACCTGTCCGGGAAGCGGGGCATTCAAAGCATTTCCGTTATGTTGTTTTTCACCTGCTTTTTTGATGGATGCAGGAGGCAGTTGGTCAGCAGGTTTAATGGTAGTGCTTTCACCTTTGTAGATGAGTTTTGTAACGTGAATATCATCAACCCAATGGAATGAATAGGTTGTGTTGTCCAGCTTGAACGAAATGAGATTGTTTTCACAATAAGCTGATTGGATTTCAATGTTTTGGTTTTCCCATTCAAGGTGGAGGCCCTGGCTGGTTACTTCATAGTTGATGGTGTAATGTTCTTCATTCAATAAAAAGTGAATGGCTGGTAATAAGCGCCAATGCCCGGAAATACCTTTGAGTTTATCTTTTTTATACAGTCGTTTTATCAGGTAGGCAATACTTACGAGCTGGGGATCTGTTTGTGTTTTTTTTATTAGAGCAGTCTGCTTATCTGAGCAATAATGCGTCGTGATAAGATTGTTTAAATAGTGAGCATCACTTAGAACACGGATGAGATAGGACGCATTGGTAATAATGCCATGTATAACGCTTTCTTCTAAAAATGATTTTAAATTTCCAATGGCTTTCGCTCTCGATGAGTTATGCGCAATAAATTTGGCAATCATTGGATCGTAATGAGGATGGACGGTGATGGGTTGATCAAAGCCCATCTCTATTCGAATGGATTGTGCAGCGACCAGCTTTATTAATGAAATTTCACCAGGACTGGGTTTGAAGTTGTCTTCCGGATCTTCAGCATATAGACGCGCTTCAATGGCATGACCTGTCATTTGAATAGCTGATTGCTCCAGCGTGAGTTTTTCTCCGTTAGCAATTCGAAACTGCCATTCCACGATATCAATGCCAGTGATAGCTTCGGTAACCGGGTGTTCCACCTGGATACGTGTATTCATCTCCAGAAAATAATGACGACCGCTTGCATCCACTAAAAATTCAATGGTACCGGCATTACTGTAGTTAATAGCTTTGCAGAGTTTAATCGCATCATTCGTTAATTCCGTCCTTTTGGCTTCCGATAATCCCGGAGCAGGTGCCTCTTCAATGATTTTTTGGTAACGTCGCTGAATACTACATTCCCGTTCAAAAAGATGAATGGTATGTCCATGCTGATCGGCTAATACTTGCACTTCTATGTGACGCGGAGAAGGAATGTATTGCTCCACATAGATGCGACCATCGCCGAAATAACTGGCTGCTTGTCTGGAAACGGCTTCTAACGATTCGGTAAGTTCGAGTTTGTTATGGCACCGTGTCATGCCTTTGCCACCGCCACCCATGGCTGCTTTAATCAACACTGGATAAGGCATGGAATCAGCTTTCACCAAAAGCTCATCCACGTCTCCTTCGTAAGATTTGGTGAGTGGAATGTTGGCTTGTTTAGCAATCTTGCGTGCTTCCTGTTTGTCACCCATCAATTGCAGGTTTTCAGGCGATGGGCCTACAAATATAATATGGTTGTTAAGGCATGCCGTAGCCAGTTTCTCATTTTCAGAAAGAAATCCATAACCGGGATGGATGGCATCTACATCATACTGCTTTGCAATTTGTATGATTAACTCTACATCCAGGAAAGAATGGGACAGTTCATCCTGTTCGAAATAATAAACTTCATCACTGAGTTGAGCCGGCAAAGTATCTTGCTCTAATTGAGATAGCGTGACCACCGTTCGAATGTCCATTTTATGAGCTGTTTGAATAATGCGAACGGCAATTTCTCCCCTGTTTGGTATCAGTACTTTGCGAATCATTTGTAATCCTTCTTTAATTTTCTTTCACCCAATTGGGTGTTCGTTTTTCGAAAAAAGCATTGACGCCTTCTTGTCCTTCTTTGGATGCTCGGGAGGATGCGATCATGCGACCACAATAATGGCCCAATTCATCATTAATTTCCCCCTTCTCAACAATCCGATGCAATAAGTGTTTGGTGTCGGCAAGCGATTCAGGGCCATTTTTCATGAGTTGATTGGCAATATCAAGTACTTTAGTTTTTGATTCTGTGATCTTAAGGGCATGTGTGATCAGACCGATTTTTTTTGCTTTTTTTGCGGTAAATAGTTCACCAGTCAGCATGAGCGATTGCGCAGCAGCCAATCCGGTTTTCTTGAGGATGAACGGGGCAATGGTTGCGGGCGTCAGTCCCAGCTTAACTTCAGGGAAGGCAAATTTGGTGTCTTTTTCGGCGACGCAAATATCCGAACAGGCGATCAATCCGGTAGCTCCACCAAAGGCAAACTTTTGCACCCAGCTGATGACGGGGATCGGGAAGTGATATAAGGTCTCAAAGACTTTAAAAAATAAACGCGCATCTTCTTCATTTTCCTGGATGGTTTGATTTTTAGCCGACCGCATCCACTCCAGGTCAGCCCCGGAGCTAAAGAATCCACCTTCCCCATAAAGGATAATCACCCGATTCTTGGCATCTTGTGAGGCATCTTTCAATGTTCGGAGCAGAGTCGTTAACATCTGTTTGGAAAGCGCATTTTTGCGTTCCGGATTGTTTAATCCAATCCAGCACATTCCATTTTCCTGTTCGATCTGTATCGGGTTGTCTATTTTACATTCTAAATACGCCATAGTTTGTTTCTTTAGGCTGTTGAGTCGATATGATTTGTAAGGCACGTCCTACTACATTTCGTGTTTGGGCCGGATCAATGATGCCATCGTCCCATAAACGACTGGTGCTGTAATAAGGTGATCCTTCGTACTCGTACTTATCTGTTATTTGTTGACGGAGAAGATTCAATTCTTCTTCTGTCACCGTTTTGCCGGTTAGCTGAGCTTGATCTTTTTTAAGAGTCACCAATACTTCCGCAGCTTGTCTGGCTCCCATTACGGAGATACGGGCATTGGGCCACATGAAGAGAAAACGCGGATCATAAGCGCGGCCTGCCATCGCATAATTGCCTGCTCCATAGGATCCGCCAATGATAATGGTTAAGTAAGGGACTGTTGAATTAGCCAACGCATTGACCATCTTTGCACCATCTTTGGCAATGCCTTTGTGTTCATACTCTTTACCCACCATGAAGCCGGTGATATTTTGTAAAAAGAGCATGGGTACTTTGCGGGAATTACAAAGCTGAATAAAATGGGTCCCTTTCAATGCTGATTCAGAAAACAAAATACCATTATTCGCCAGGATGCCCACTTTTTGGCCATGAATCTCAGCAAATCCTGTCACTAAAGTGGAGCCATACGCCGATTTGAATTCATGAAAACGGCTGCCATCGGTCAATCGCAAAATGATTTCCCTGACATCCGGGAAGGGTTTTCCAGGGGAGGGAATCAAGCCATAAATCTCTTGTGTATCGAAAAGGGGGTCAGCACCTGCTTTTTCCTCTGAAATAGGATGAGGAAGTGATTCCACAATATTCCGACAGATATGAATCGCATGCGTATCATCCTCGGCCAGGTGATCAGCTACCCCGGATATTTGGGTATGTACTTCCGCACCGCCTAATTCTTCGGCTGTTACTTCCTCGCCTGTTGCGGCTTTCACAAGTGGAGGTCCCGCCAAAAAGATCGTGCCTTGATGCTTCACGATGATGGTTTCATCACTCATGGCTGGTACATAGGCACCACCTGCCGTACAGGAACCCATCACAATGGCAATTTGTGCCATGCCTTTGGCCGATAAGCGCGCCTGATTGAAAAAGATACGTCCAAAGTCCAGTTTGTCCGGAAATACTTTGGATTGTTCGGGTAAGAAAACGCCCCCACTATCTACTAAATAGATGCAGGGCAAATGATTTTGTTCGGCTACCTCCTGGGCGCGTAAATGCTTTTTAATGGTTGCTTCAATATAAGTACCACCTTTCACGGTGGCATCGTTGGCAACAATCATCACATCCCGACCATGAACCTTTCCAATACCTGTAATAATCCCCGCTGCGGGAAACGTGTTATCGTATTGATCATGGGCTGCCAGAGGAGATAATTCCAAAAAGGGAGAATCCTGGTCTAATAAATAATCAATGCGCTGACGAACGGGTAATTTTCCACGATCGGTATGTTTTTGCATGGCTTTTTCGCCACCGCCTTTTGTAATTTCACTGTATATCTGATGGTACTCTTTTGCTAAAGATTGGTTGAGTTGAAATTTTTTTTCAAACTCAGTTGAATGGGTTTCTATCGTTGATTCTAATTGAAACATTTTGCTTTTGTTGAGTTATGAATAATAACCTGTTTAAGGGGGAATTGTTCAGTTCTTTTTGCAATTGCTGTAACAAAAAAGTCATTGGAAATTCACTTTCCCCATGCATGAAATTTCAATGGCGTGTTAGTAAGGGTGCTATTAACTTTTTTTTCTTCTGCAACCCCTGTAAAATTGGCCGAAACGCTACATGCCATCACCTTACAACGAAAAAATATTCATTAACCAGTTGGTTAAATCAAATGATTAATCTAGTTTTGATCCGTCATTAACCAAATGGTTAAAACAGGCAGTTAATACAGGAAGTCATGAAAGAAGAGTCTGTTAATGTAAGTGAAACCACAATATTGGATGCCGCCCGTGCCGTTTTTACGGAAAAGGGAATGGCTGGTGCCCGCATGCAGGAAATAGCGGATCGGGCCGGCATTAATAAAGCCATGTTGCATTATTATTTCCGGTCGAAAGAGAAGTTGTTTGACCGCGTGTTTCAGGAAGCGTTTTTGCAATTTTGGCCCAAGATTGAAATGCAGCTGAGTGCCGACCTCAATCCCAGGCTTCTGATAAAGGGAATTATTGGAAGTTATGTGGAATTGTTTCTGGAGAAGCCTTATCTGCCCAATTTTATCATCAGTGAGTTAACCCGCGATCCCGAACGGATTGAAAAATTGTTGCAGGAGAGTGGAGTGGCGCCGATGCAACTGGTCAAATATGTACAGCATCAAATGGAACAGGGGATGATGGTGCCCATGGATCCGCGTGAGCTGTTTATCAATGTGATTGCCTTGTGCATTTTTCCTTTTGCGGGTCGTCCTCTGATTTCGCGAATTATTTGGCAAAATGATCAAGAGGGTTACACCGAATTTCTGAAGGGTAGAAAAGCGTCTGTTTTTCAATTTATCGAACCCATCATCTTTAAAGATTAAATGAAATAGTTATGCGTCAAATCAGTTTCATTTTAATAGTTTGTCTGATTGCTATTGTGTCTTCACTTAGGGCGCAATCGGTATCGCTTGATGAGTGTTTAATACTCAGTCGGGAAAATTATCCCTTACAATCAGAATTTAGTAATGTGAAGCAACAAACCGAGTTGCGATTGAAAAACTTAAATACCCGCTATTATCCAACCATGGATTTAACGGGGCAGTTTTCCTGGCAGAATGATGTCCCGCATTTCAAGTCGCCGGCAGCTACTTTTGAAGTACCCAAAGCACCGCAAGACCAATACAAAGCATTTGTGGATGTGAAGCAGGTGATTTATGATGGTGGCATCACCAAAGCGGCCAAAACAGTGGAGTTAAATCAGCAATCAGTGCAGCATCAAAACCTGGAGGTGGAATTGTTCCAGGTACGTGCACAGGTTATTCAGACTTACTTTCTGTTGTTGGCCATCGATGAGCAACTCCGGCAAGTGGATTACCGCATGGCCATTCTGAAGCAACGCCTCGCCGAAATCCAAAGCGGGGTAGAGCATGGCATGGTGTTGCAAAGTGAAGCTGATGCCTTTCGGGTGGAACTATTAAAGCTGGAGCAGGAACGGTATGTCATGGAAGAGGGCCGTCGGTCCGGGATTGAGATTTTAAGTGAATTAACGGGAAAGGAATTTCCCTTGGAAATGAGCTTGGCAATGCCGCTGAGTCAAGCTGCCCAACAAACACTTAACCGGCCGGAGTCAGGTTTGTTTGAGGCCCAGCGCCTGCAGCTAAGCTCAGCACAGAAACTCACCGCCCGGCAGCGCCTGCCGGTCATCGCCGGTTTTGGACAAGTAGGTTATGGCAATCCGGGTTATAATGTGTTGAAGGATGAATTCGATACCTTTTACATGGTAGGGGTTCGCCTGAATTGGAAACTATGGGATTGGAAAGAAACCGCCCGGAAAAAGGATGTTTTGCAATTGCAAGCGCAAAGTGTGAATGCGCGTGAGGCCACTTTTGAAAAAAACATCCGGCTCGTTTCAGGTGATGTGAAAGCCCGCATTCGTCAATTGGAACGTATCATGGCGAAAGATGATGAAATAATAGCCCTTCGAAAGAGCATCACACAATCCTCGCATTCGCGGTTCATCAATGGGACCTATACGGCTGCGGATTACATCACGGATTTCAATGCGGAGAGCATGGCTGTGTTGGCCAAACAGATGCATCAAATCGAGTTGAACAGGGCCCGGCGGGAAATGCAAAACCTATTGGGCTACTAAAACGGACTTTAAGGATTAACGAAATCTAAACGATACACCTATGATACGATATTATTGGATGCTTCTGATGGGTTTAGCCATGACAGCCTGTCATTCGGGTGATGGCGAATCGGATGCCTATGGAAATTTTGAAGCCATTGAGACTTTTGTGAGCAGCGAGGTAAGCGGCAAAGCTATGCAGCTAAGTGTGCAGGAAGGGCAACAGCTGAAGAGCGGCGCACTGGTTTGTTTAGTCGATACGGTGCCGGTGGTCATCAAGCGCGATCAATTGTTGGCCAGCCGCACGGCAGCGATGAGTCAACTGGATCAGGTCCACGCTTCACTGCGCGTATTGATGGCTCAAAATGCCATCTTGCAAAAGGATTATGAACGCATATCTAAAATGCTGAACGATGGCGCTGCCACGCAGAAACAATTTGACGAGGTGGAAGGTCAGCTCAACGTACTGGATCGGCAGGCGGATAGTCACCAGGCGCAGATGAACAGCATTCGTGCCGAAGTAAAAGTAGTGGAAGCTCAGCTGGAAGGTGTGCTGGATCAGTTACAACGCTGCCGGGTTCAAATGCCCTTGGATGGCACCATATTGCAGAAGTACAGCGAGGCCGGTGAAATGATACTGGCCGGCAAACCCATTTTGAAAGTAGCCAATCTGGAAACCATCTATTTGCGGGCTTATGTGACCGGGAAGCAGCTTCCGGCCATTCAACTGGGGCAATCGGTGCAGGTTATCTTTGACAAGGATGAAACAACCAATCAAAGCATAGACGGCAGTATCTCCTGGATTTCATCTGCTGCTGAATTCACGCCTAAAATTATCCAGACCAAAGAGGAGCGCGTGGATCAGGTGTATGCCATCAAAGTGCTGGTGCAGAATGATGGGCGGTTGAAAATCGGGATGCCGGGTGAAGTAAAGTTTTAGCCATGATTCACATTGATAACGTATCCAAATCATTCGCTTCGGTTCAGGCAGTCCATCAGGTTTCCATTGATGTAAACGAGGGCGAGTTGTTTGGTGTCATCGGACCCGACGGTGCCGGCAAAACAACCCTGTTTCGCATGGTCAATTCACTGCTCATTCCCGATAGTGGCCGCATCGATCTGTGGGGGCTCGATCCTGTAAAAGATTACCGCTCTGTACGCAAAATCATTGGTTACATGCCTGGAAAATTCTCGCTCTATTACGATTTATCCATTGAAGAGAACCTGAAATTCTTTGCCACGGTATTTGGGACCACCATTGAAGAGAACTACCACCTGATTAAAGATATTTACCAGCAGATCGAACCTTTCAGGAAGCGCCCGGCCGGTCAATTATCCGGTGGCATGAAACAGAAGCTGGCCTTGTCGTGTGCGTTGATCCATAAGCCCAAACTTCTGGTGCTGGATGAACCCACCACAGGAGTGGATGCTGTGTCGCGAAAAGAGTTTTGGGAGATGCTGCAGCAATTGCGCCAAAAAGGCATTACCATTCTGGTGTCTACCCCTTATATGGACGAAGCAGGCATGTGCGATCGCGTGGCTTTGATGCAAAACGGACAGGTCCATGCGTGCGATACCCCGCTGGCTGTCACGCAGCAATTCGAAGGGCAGTTGTTCGGGGTGCGGTCCAATGATATGTACCGCTGTCTGCTTGACCTCCGCCAATGGGGGCAGTGTCAAAACGTGTATCCATTTGGGGAATACCTCCATTACCTGGATCAGCGTCCGGCATTCGATCCGGAGGAGATCCAACGCTACTTAAATGCCAATGGACACCACGGCGTCGAGATAAAAACTGTTCCCCCCAACATTGAAGACCGTTTTATTCAATTAATGGGAGGAGCTTTTCAACCCCGGCTTTAAATGGGGGTGCTGAGAACATGAAATAAAATAGAAGAAATCCTGAGCTTTAGTCAGGGGTGAGAAACGAAATACAACACATCATGAACATCCAAGAACCCGTCATAACTGTTAGAGACCTGGTCAAGCGATTCGGCACCTTCGTGGCCAATGATCACCTGAATTTTGAAGTGGGCCGCGGCGAGATATTCGGGTTTCTGGGGGCCAATGGAGCCGGTAAGACCACCGCCATGCGTATTCTCTGCGGATTGTCAGCACCCACCGAAGGCGAAGTGACAGTGGCTGGTTTCCCGGTGAAATCACAGTCGGAGGAAGTGAAGAAACGCATTGGTTACATGAGTCAGAAGTTCTCCTTGTTTGAAGACCTCACCATTTGGGAGAACATGCGCTTTTTCAGTGCCACTTATGGCATGTCAATCAAATCCTTCCGGCAGCGTGGAAAGGAATTGTTGCAGAAGCTGGACTTATATGCAGAGCGGGATCGGCTGGTGGCTTCTCTGTCGTTGGGCTGGAAGCAGAAACTGGCCTTCTCGGTGGCCATCATGCATCAGCCTTCCATTGTTTTTCTCGATGAGCCCACCAGTGGCGTCGATCCCATCACGCGTCGCCAGTTCTGGGAAATGATTTATGAAGCAGCCCATAATGGCATTACGGTTTTTGTCACCACGCACTACATGGATGAAGCGGAGTATTGCAATCGGGTCACCATTATGGTGGATGGTAAAATTGAAGCCCTGGATAGCCCCGGTCAACTGAAAAAACAGTTTCAGGTGGCAAGTATGAATGAGGTGTTTCTGGCTTTAACACGGAAAGCAGTGATTAATGTTTAAGTCAATACAGATGAAAGGATAGAGGTGTAAAGGTTGTTGTAGGCTGATTGTTTAGGTTGTATGAAGAAGTGCATTTTATCAACCACGAAGTGGTTTTAGGTGAATAACCAGGGGTGAAAACCCCTGGCAAAAGATCAGTTGGTGAGGAACCCCCAAGGGGTTCAATTATCAATAATTGAAAACTAATAATTATAAAATGAATCGTTTTTGGGCCTTCGTTAAGAAAGAGTTTCTACATATCTTCCGCGATTATCGCACGATGATGATCCTCTTTGCCATGCCGGTGGTGCAGATTCTGATTTTTGGATTCGTCATCACCTCCGAAATACAGAATGCCTCCATTGCCGTGTTGGATAAATCAAAGGATGAAGTGACCCGGCAATTGATTCATAAAATGATGGCATCGGGTTATTTCAAGGTGGAGCATTACTTGCAGAATGAATCCCAATTGGAAAACGCTTTTAAAGCCGGACGGGTGAAGATGGCTGTTATTTTTGAACCGGGATTGGCCCGTCGCTTTTATAAGGATGGCCTGGCAAATGTGCAGCTCGTGGCCGACGCTTCCGATGCCAATACCGCCCGCTTATTAACCGGTTATGCCGAAGGGATACTGGCCACCTTTCAAAGCGAGCAGAATGCCTTGGAAACAGGCCGTATCAAACGCATCATTCCCGAAGTGCGCATGTATTACAACGAGAATCTGGATGGGGTGTTTATGTCGGTACCCGGTATAATGGCTATGATCCTCATGCTTGTGTCGGCCATGATGACTTCTATTTCCATCACCCGCGAAAAGGAATTCGGGTCCATGGAGGTATTGCTCATTTCGCCGCTAAAGCCCTATCAAATCATACTGGGGAAAGTCGCCCCCTACGTTTTGCTGGCACTCATCAATGCCATCTCCATCCTCATTATGGGCTACTTTGTGTTTCAGGTGCCCATCAAAGGAAGTTTGGCTTTGCTGTTGTTGGAGTCTCTGCTTTTCATTGTGTTGGCCTTGTCATTGGGGATCTTTATTTCCACCGTCGCCAAAAATCAGATGGTGGCCATGTTCATGAGCATGTTTGGGTTGATGTTGCCTACGATTCTCTTATCCGGCTTTATCTTTCCCATTGAAAACATGCCGCTGCCCCTGCAACTGCTCAGTAACATCATGCCACCCCGTTGGTTTATCATCATCATCAAAAGCGTCATGCTCAAAGGCGTTGGGCTGGCCTACATCTGGAAAGAAACACTCATACTTGTGGTGTTTATTACCGTGTTTGTGACCCTCAGCGTGAAGAAATTTAAAATCCGATTGGAGTGATGAGAGTGCTTGGTAAAAAGTAAAAAGTGCACCTGGTCCGACACACAAAGCCTATCACCTGAATCTTGTAACTTGAATCCTTGTAACGAACAAAACCATGCGTATCTTATTCTACCTCTTACAAAAAGAATTCCTCCAGATATTTCGCAATAAAACCATGCTGCCACTCATTTTTGTGTTGCCGGTGGTGCAGTTGATTGTATTGGTGAATGCGGCCACCATGGACATGAAAAACATCCGGGTGACGGTGGTCGATCATGATTTGTCTGCTTTGTCGCAACAGTTGATTCAAAAACTGGAGGCGTCGCCTTTTTTCGAAGTGCAGGACATGCTGTTGTCCAAAGAAGCGGCGAAGGAACATCTGCATAAAAATCAAACGGATGTGTTGTTGATCATTCCCCCCGATTGCGAGCGGCGTTTGGAACGTGAACAGACCACCCAAATACAGGTCATTGCCGATGCCATTGATGCCACCCAGGCGCAGCTGGCCTATGCCTATCTGGGCAATGTGGTCAATGACCTGTCCCGGCACCTGCAAATGGAGCGGCTCGAATGGTCCGAAATCAAGCAAGTAAAAGTGGCTTCCTCTTTTTGGTATAACCCGGAGTTGAACTACAAATATTACATGCTGCCCGGCATCCTGGTTATTCTGGTGACCATTATCGGTCTCTTTTTATCGGCCATGAACCTGGTGCGTGAAAAGGAGATCGGCACGGCGGAGCAAATCAATGTAACACCCGTTCGAAAGTACCAGTTCATCATCGGCAAGCTGGTACCCTTCTGGATCATAGGCTTGATGGAACTGGCCATGGGATTGCTGGTGGGGCGACTGTTGTATGGCGTTCCCTTTGTGGGTAATGTGTTGGTGTTATTTGGCTTTGCCGCCATCTACCTCATTGCTATTCTGGGATTGGGATTGTTGTTGTCCACCCGTTCTGCCACCCAGCAGCAAGTCATGCTCATGAGCTATTTCTTTGTATTGATTTTTGTATTGATGAGTGGGGTGTTTACCGCCGTGGAGAACATGCCGCCGTGGGCACAGCAGCTAAATCGTCTCAATCCCCTGTACTATTTCATGAATGTGATGCGCATGGTGCTGCTGAAAGGGGCCGGATTTGCCGATTTGGCACCGGAGTTTATCGCCATGACAATTTATGCGTGTATCACCGTCCCTCTGGCCGTCATCAGCTATCGGAAAACAAACTAATGGCTTTCCCGTTGTTGGAGAAGTCTGCTTTTAACCTCAGACACCAGCCTGAGGAATTGCAAAGTATCAGAAAATAACCTAAAAATGTCAGATATAAATGCAATAACGACAGGAAATTATGGGAAAACCTCAGGTAGGAATACGAGAACAGCAGTTTTTTATAGAAAAAAGACGGAGTTCTGTGCGAAAATGTCAGAAAAATGCAGGAAAGTATCAGGTATTTCTTGAATTTTCGGTCAAGACATTGTAATTTGGAGCTATCAAACCAATCATTTAAGTCTATGCTGCGCTATAATTTCGAACGGATCTTAAAGGCAAGGGGCATTCTTCGGCCACATACTTACCTGGTGAAAAATGGCTTCCCGGATCGCCTGGCCACCCGGATTAACCAGAACAATGTCAAACGGATTAACTTGAGTACCATTGAACGCTTGTGCCTGCTCTTTAAGTGCACGCCCAATGACTTTATGGAATGGGAGCCTGATGACCCGTATCAGGAGGATGTGAGTCTGCCGCTCAATACCATTCGCCAAACCAACAAGGCGTTGGACATTATTAAAGTATTAAATGATGTTCCTGTGGATAAGTTGGCCGAAGTGGAAAATTTTATCAATGAATCCATTAAACACCGGTAAGGTGCGAAAGCGATGGGCATGGATCCTGTGCATTCAGCTGCTTGTGCTGGCCTGCCAGCCTTCCGGGTATCAATTGTTATTGGATAAAACCTGGGATGCCCATTTGAAAAGCCGGTTGGAAGATTTTGGGCGCAACGGTGTAGAGGCTCCCTGGCCGGCTGACTTTGATAAAAATCAATTGGTGGAGGCGGCGCTTCACTACCAGGGGACGCCCTATCGAAGTGGGGGCATCACCCGGAAAGGCATGGATTGTTCCGGACTGCTCTACCGGGCTGCCAAAGACATTGGGGTGAACCTACCGCACCGCTCTTCCGACATAGCCCGGTATGGACAGATCGTACCTACACGGGGAAGGCTGCGACGAGGCGACCTGGTCTTTTTCACAGGTGATGGCCGTCAATTAATCACCCATTCCGGCATTATGATCAGTTCCGATCAGTTTATCCACGTCTCTTCCTCCAAGGGGTGTGTCATTACAGACCTTGAAACCGATTACTGGGTCACCCATTTTTTATTTGGGACGCGATAGAAAGAAAGGCATGGAATGGGTATATCACATTGATTCTTAATCTTTACTTAATATAGGCTTCACTTGCCCCGGGAATAATTTGTTTTCTTTTGTAGAAGCAATGGTTACAAAATTATGGCCATTAACAAGCGGAAATATCACGGAGGAACCCCAATTATTTCCATCAGAGAAATGATCTTTTTCGTGCCCGGGTTCCTTCGTGGTTTTTTACAATGTGTTTTCTCACCTTTTCTCTCGCATTATAATATTGATCTTTTATTCCTCTTGGGTTAGAGATGTATGATTGCATCCAATCGAAATCCTCTTAAATTTTAATTGAATACGACGCAGGTCATGTGTACCATTCGTGAGTGTCCTTCATTATGGTTTTAAGCCAATGTAAAGCGATATCGGGAAAATGTTATGGTTAATCCAAACTTAAAATTGACTTAAGGTACGGTCGCTTTCAGACCCCTACTTTCGTGCCGAATTAATTTAAAAACCGACACACAATGAAATTTAATCTAACTTTACTGGTATTATTCTTAGTATTGGTAAGCTTTAATGGAAATGCTCAACAAGGGTATGTACATGGCCGAATCGTTGATTCAAACAATTATCCCTTGCCGGGAGCGGCCATTTATCTTAAAAACCATGTGGAATCCGGAACTATATCAGATGTCAATGGATTTTACCGGCTTAAAAATGTATCAGCAGGTCCTTATTCTATAGAGGTTAACTACATCGGCTTCGAAAGGGCCGTTCGTGAAATTGAAATTAAAGCGGGGGAAGGCTTGCAAGTTGATGTTGTTCTGAAAGAAGGCATTGAATTGCAGGAGATCAAGATAAATGGACAGTTACAAGGACAAACCAAGGCTCTGAATCAGCAAAAAAACAGCATTAACATCACCAATGTAATTGCAGCTGATCAGGTAGAGCGTTTTCCGGATGCTAATATCGGAGATGCATTGAAGCGTATCCCGGGCATTAATGTGCAATACGATCAGGGTGAAGCACGTTTTGGGAACATTCGGGGGACCAGTCCTGATTTGAATTCGGTGACCATTAACGGGGAGCGAATTCCCTCTGCCGAAGCCGAAACCCGATCGGTGCAATTGGATCTGATACCCGCTGATATGGTACAATCCATAGAAGTTAACAAAGTGGTGACAGCTGATATGGAAGGTGATGCCATTGGTGGTTCAGTGAACCTGGTGACTCGCTCCAAACCTCATGCCCGACGTATTTCAGGAACGTTCGGAAGTGGTTATAACTTTTTGTCAGAAAAGCCGATGGCTATTGGATCCTTGGTCTATGCCGATCGTTTTTTTAATGATAAATTGGGGATGGTCGTTTCTGGTTCGTACCACAATCATCGCCTGGGATCTGATAATATTGAAGCAGAATGGGATGACGATGGTAGTGCAAAAGATTTCCAGGTGCGGACGTATGATTTGCAGCGCGAACGACAGAGTTATTCCGCGGCCTTTGATTATAAAATAAATGAAAATCATACTTTTGATCTCAAGGGAATTTACAACCGGCGAAAGGATTGGGAGAATCGCTACCGCTTACGCTATAAAGGCATCGAACAGGATGAGGAAACCGGGGAATGGTCGTCTGAAATTAGTCGCCAAACCAAAGGTGGTGTAAAAGACAATAAGTACGCCAGGCTCGAAGATCAGGAAACCATGAATTTCTCCATTGGTGGAGAGCATCATTTTGGAGTATTACTGGCTGATTGGAGTGCGTCATATTCAAAGGCTTCTGAAGAACGACCCAATGAGCGTTATGTTTCTATGCGTGCCAAAGGTGTGAGTATTACACCGGATTTGTCCGATACAGAAAAGCCGCAGCTGATAGTCAATGATGCCGATTATCGCGATTTGAACAGTAACTGGGGTTTCAAAGAATTATCGGAACAATTTCAGTTGACGGATGATGTGGATCGCAGCTTTACAACCGATTTTGAATTACCGTTATCAATTGCGGCAAAGGATGCCATACTGAAATTTGGGTTTAAGTATAAAAGTAAAGAAAAAAAGAGAGTCAATAAGTTCTATGAATACGAACCTGTGGATGAAGATGCATTCATATCCGAGGCTACTCGACAAGCCAATATGGTGGATAAAACCAAGTCGGATTTTCAGGCAGGAGATTATGACGCCGGTCATTTTGTGAAGCGTGAATACCTGGGTGAACTTGATTTGGCAAGTGCTGATTTTGAAGGAACCGAAAACTTTGAAGAGATGGCCGGTAACTTTAATGCCGAGGAAAATATCTATGCCGCATATGTCCGTTGGGATCAGTCGGTAGGTAGCAAAGTGACACTGGTAGGTGGATTACGATATGAATATACGGATCTGGAATATTCCGGTTTTGTGTTTGATCCCGATGGCGACAATGAATATGTGCCAACCGAGAAACAAACCAATGATTACGTCAATATTTTACCAAGTATACTGGTGAAATATGATTGGTCGAAAAAGACCAAAGTAAAAGCGGCCTGGACCAACACCATGGCACGGCCAAAATATTTTGACTTAGTGCCGTATCGGATTATTAATCGCGAAGACGAAGAGTTGGAAGTGGGTAATCCGGAGTTGGATGCCACTAAATCCATGAACTTTGATGTGATGGTAGAGCACTATTTTACGTCTATTGGTTTGGTATCTGCCGGATTGTATTATAAAGACATTAGTGATTACATTGCCAAACAGAAGACGACCGAAACCATTGAAGCCAGTGAGTGGCGAATCTATCAGCCAGTGAATGTGGGAGATGCTGATCTATTTGGGTTTGAGGCAGCGTTTCAGCGTCAGTTCAATTTTTTACCGGGTTTACTGAAGAATTTTGGTGTTTATGCCAATTACAGTTATAACTACAGCAAAGTGTCGAATGTGAAGCTGGAAGGTCGTGAAGATGAAGATCTGAAATTTACGGGTACACCCGATCATACCTTAAATGCATCTCTTTTCTATGAGAGCAAAAAGCTGACCCTTCGGGCGTCACTGAATTATGCAGGTGATTTTCTGGATGAATATGGTGAGGAGGCTTATGAAGATCGGTACTATGATCAGGCCACGCATCTCGACCTGAGCGGATCGTATGATATAACGGATAACCTGAAATTCTTTGCGGAGGTGAATAATCTGCTCAATCAGCCATTGCGTTATTATCAAGGGGAGTCCAAATATACCATGCAGTCCGAATTTTATGGGGTGCGTATGCAAGGCGGTATTCGTTTCAACTTTTAACAGGTGATCAAAATGAAAAAGAGTTTAGTAATTTTAGTAGGAGTGTTGTGCATGCTGGCAGGTTGTCGTCAAAAATTGGATAAATCGGCCGGTACAAATCAAGAGGAAAGGCTGGATGGTCTTACTGAAGCCATTGAAGATTCCGTTAAAAAAGCCAATGCATTGATGTTGCAGTCGCGCATCAATAGAGTCGTTCATGCCAAAGGGCAAACAGTGCCGGTTGATCAGTTGGCTGGAGTGGATGCGGCTGATGATCCGGCCATTTGGTATAATGAAGTCAAGCCGGAAGAGTCACGTATTTTAGGAACGGATAAGCTAGCTGGATTGGGATTGTATAACCTGGACGGTGATTTGATCGACTTTTCACCAATAGGACGTGTGAATAATGTGGATTTGCGTTATGATTTTCCATTGGACGGAAAGAAAATTACCATCGCAGCAGCTTCAGAACGAAACCGGAATGCCATTGTCTTGTTTAAAGTGACGGCTGATAGTCTGCAGATCATTCATAACGAACCGGTCGTATTGGATACTTCCATCATTGATGATGCTTATGGTTGTTGTATGTATTATAGTCGGAAGAAGGAGGCCTACTATGTGTTTGTGGGTGGTAAGAAGGGATATGTCCAGCAATGGCGCTTATTTGAGAAAAATGGAAAAGTACATTTGTTGCCTGTGCGTAACCTGAAAGTACCGTCTCAGGCCGAAGGGATGGTGGCCGATGATGAGACGGGGATGTTATACATTGCCGAAGAAAGTCGGGCTATTTGGCGCATAGGAGCAGAGGAGGATCAAGTGAATCATAAAACGATCGTAGCTCGCAGTGATAGTTTGAATCCAAATATTACCTATGACTTGGAAGGATTGGATATCTATTATGCCGGAAATGGCAAAGGATATCTGATTGCCTCAGTGCAGGGTAACTTTTCTTATGCAGTATTCGAGAAGGATGGGACGAATCGATATTTGGGTAATTTTATTATCAAAGATTCAGGAGGTGTCGACGGTGTAGAGGAAACCGATGGGTTAGCGATTACCAATATGGGCTTAGGATCAAAATATCCCAATGGTTTATTGGTGGTACAGGATGGATTCAATACTGACAATGGTAAAGATCTGTCTCAAAATTTTAAATTAGTGGATTGGTCAGAGGTAACAGCTATTTATAAAGATTCATTACTAATTGCACCTGATTTTAAGTGGTGGAGACAGTAAGATAAGCATAAACCACAGAGGAACTCAAATTGTTTCCATCAGAGAAATAATCTTTTTCGTGCCCGGGTTCCTTCGTGGTTTTTTATTAATGAGAGGCTGCTGTACACTGTTCAGCTAACGTGCTATGTAATAGATGTCGAAATAAAGAAGCTTCGGTTTTCTAAATTTCAGGAGGTGACAGTCTGAAATGACCAATTTTATTTTAAGGCATCTCTGATCTCTTGGATTTTGAGAGCTGGCAGTCCGGTCATCTTTTCAACATCAGCCAATGCTAATCCATTTCTCAGCATGTTAATGGCGACTTTTACAAGCCCTTTCTCCATTCCTTTCTCCATTCCTTCTTGCAATCCTTCTTCACGAGCCGTATCCAACGAGTTTTTTAAATCCCGATAGTATTTCAGGCTATCCTCATAAGACCGTATCTGGTCGGGAGTAAAACGTGCAATCTCAGCTGTTTCAAAGAGCTGTTCAAAGATTTGTTCTCTCAATTTGTCGGGTATTCTGTCCAGTTTATTCAAATTGCGTAGCACAAATAACCATTTGTCAAAATGGGTTTCCAATTCATCAATGGATTTATTGAATTTAGGCATTTCAAGATAGATGAATGTGAGTTTATCATAGAACACCTTGTTGGTTTGTATGTCAGCGAGCTTAATGTCATACCGGAATTTGTCCGTTTGTGCTTTATCTTCTTCAAAAACAAAGTCGAGAATAGCGATCATGTACACGGCTTTTAGCTCATAGTTCCATTCGGTTCCCCGTTCGGCTTGCTCTCTGATGGGAAAGGTGGAATAATAGACCGTTCGGTCTTTGAAGAAGTTCTGTTTTGTTTTTTGAAGTTCTACAATGAATTTTTCACCTCGCTCGTTTTCACAGTAAAGATCAAAAATAGCTTTGCGGTCTAATTCACCGCTACCCAGATTTTCATTTTTCAGAAAAGTTAAATCAACAATCTCGCCTTGCTCTTCCCGCAGCAATTCATTGAGAAAATCCATAAGAATCGCCTTGTTTACCTCTTCGCCAAATAGCTTTTTGAAGCCATAATCAGTAAACGGATTGATGTATTTTTCTTTAAAGCCTGACATTTTCACTGCAATTTGTTCAAAGATATGAAAAAAAGAGATTTCATAAAGGAGCAAGAGAGATTGACTACGGAAAGATATCTCTGTTCTGTTTCGAGTAATAAAAAGATCATAGCAAGCTTTTCACGATGAGAAAACAGTATTCTCTTTTTCCACTTATTTCCATCCAATTTCAAAAATGAGGGATGGCAGCCTAATTCACCCAAAGAGAATCCTCACTTTTATCCCTCCATTACCCTTTCTTTCACCCTCACCGCCGGATTACCCCGGTAAATGCCATAGGCTTCCAAATCGCTTGAAGCGACACTCTGTACCGCCAGCACCGAATGACTTTTACAGGTGACACCACCCGTTACGGTGCTTTGCGCACCAATCCACACGCCATCTTCCAGAACAATGGGTGCAATCATTAAGTCAAAGGAGGAATTCTTATAGTTATGGTTACCGATCAGTAATAATGCCTCCTGCGACAAACAGCAATGGGCGCCAATATCCACCCGGTCCAGGTTATCGATCCAAACACCTTCGCCGATCCAGCTGTAATCCCCGATGGATAGTTTCCAGGGGTATTTGATATTCACGCGTGGTTTGATCACAACCCCTTTACCCACTTTAGCTCCAAACCGACGTAAAAGAAAGGTCTTCAACCCGGAGAGCGGATTTAAGGGACAAATGAAAAACAAAGCGTTGACAAAAAACCAGATGGTGCGTTTCAGCATGCCGGCACCTTCGTCGAACCAGTCATTATTATATTGTGAGAGATCGGTGGTAGTCATATCTAAAGGGTGTTACTGGCATCGAAAATAATACCTTTCAGGTTAGAAGCAAAACGCGAAGGGAGAGTTTTACCAAATGGAAAAGGTAACCTTTCAAAGTTTCAGGCTTCATTTGGGCCAGAACCATTTGTTTCTACCTATTTCTGTTTAACGCTTAACTCCCCCTCGGATCTGCCACAATTGGTAACTTCGCCATTTTTTCCACTTCAATGCTGGGGAAGCCAAATTCTTCCACAATCTTACCTAGGATGAGGTACATGCCGTAGCCCTTAAAAGGATACGCTTTTAAACAGGGCGGGAAGTGTGTGGTATCGAAAAATTCCCCTTTGTGATCAAAGAAAGTGGCAAAGTGCATGGTTTCCCGGCGTACCGTTCGCACGTATTTAATGGTGACCAATTGCCCCACCATGCGTACTTTTTTACCAATGTGCTGACTGAGTTCGTGGGCCGTGATAGCGCCTCTGAAAGGCGTCTGTAACAGGTCGAACATGGAGCAGGAGACCGGGAAACCCAGGAGTTCTATCTCATCGTAAGCATCTTCAATTGTCGTTTGTGCGAGTTGTGGGAGTTCATATTTTTTTTGTTGTGGGGTAAAGAGCTGTTTCGTTTGTGAGGGATCTTCCTTTTTGCCCAGTAGCATGTGTACTTCCCATAATAATTCGGCTTTGGTTTTGTTTAAAAAACGAAAGGCGCCGATGCGGATGAGCAATATCATCTGTTCACGACCGGCACCGGTGCGCTGAATAAAATCTTCCAACCCGGTGAATAATCCTCGAAAACGACGTTCATCAGCGATTTGCGTAGCCAGTTGTTTCTCCAGGTTTTGAATGTGAATAAAGCCCAGGTAAATATCCGCTTTGGTAATGGCGGTTAAAAATTCACTGTGATTTACACAAGGTGGATGAATGGTGGCTCCCCAGCGTTTGGCTTCATTCACATAGACCGAGGTATGGTAGAACCCACCAAAGTTATTGATCACTGCCACCATGAATTCACGTGGGAAATGGGCTTTCAGATACAAACTCTGGAAACTCTCCACGGCGTAGGAAGCTGAGTGAGCTTTGGAAAACGAGTAGCCGGCAAAAGATTCAATTTGTCGCCATACTTCTTTGGTTAAGGCATCGGGATAACCTTTGGCTTTGCAGTTCTCAAAGAATTTATCCACAATGCGCTGAAACTCTTTCTTCGAGCGGTATTTGCCACTCATGGCCCGGCGCAGTACATCGGCATCGGCCAGGTCTAGTCCGGCAAAATGGTGACAGACCTTTAATACATCTTCCTGATAAACCATCACCCCATAAGTTTCTTGCAGTTGTTCTTTCATCACCGGATGCAGGTACTTAAAGCCTTTGGGGTTATGAAACCGTTGAATGTATTCGCGCATCATGCCTGAGCGGGCCACGCCTGGGCGGATGATGGAACTGGCCGCTACCAGACTGATGTAATTGTCACACTGCAATTTTTTCAGCAAGCCGCGCATGGCAGGACTTTCAATGTAGAAACAGCCATTGGTTTCGCCGCGTTTCAGCATGTCTTTAACCGTAGGATCCTGTTTAAAGGTTTCCACCTGGTGAACATCAATGTTAATACCCTTGTTGGCGGCTACAATCTCCACACACTCTTTAATGTGTCCAATGCCACGTTGTGACAAGATATCCAGTTTCTCAAAGCCAATGTCCTCCGCCACATACATGTCCCACTGGGTAGTAGGGAATCCTTTGGGGGGCATATCCAGAGCGGTATAGTAGGAGAGCGGTTTCTCGGAGATAAGGATTCCCCCGGCATGAATGGTGCGCAGATTGGGAAAGTTATTCATCATGCTGCCAATGGTGAATATTTTCCTGGCCACGGAGTCGTGGTGCTCACCTTCGGGATGTTCCACCAACTGATCAATCTCCTCCTTGGGTAGTCCGTATACTTTACCCAGTTCCCGGATGATGGATTTGCCCTGAAAGGTTGACATGGCTCCCAGTAAAGCCGTATGTTCTTTGCCGTACCGTTTGAAGATGTAGTCCTGTATTTCGTCCCGTTCTTTCCATGAGTAATCGATGTCAAAATCAGGTGGGGAGGATCGGCGGGGGTTAAGGAAGCGCTCAAAATACAGATCCAGTTCGATGGGATCCACATCGGTTATTTTGAGGCAATAAGCAACCACACTGTTGGCGCCGCTGCCTCGTCCCACGTGATAGAAACCGCGCGAAAGGGAATAGCGGATGATGTCCCAGGTGATGAGGAAATAAGCAGCAAATCCAAGTGTGTTAATGATGTTCAGTTCTTTTTCTATGCGTTCGCGCGCTTTTTTGTTGTTTTTTCCGTAGCGATAGACCATCCCATCCAGGGCGAGTTTTTCTAGCAGTAAGCGGTCATCATCCCGCGATGAGGTGAAGGTCTGTTTGTTTTTGATTGTCTTGAAATCAGTCGAAAAAGAGCAACTGTCAATTACTTGTTTGGTGGTCTCCAGGATGGTTGGATACTGTTCATATGCCTGTCTTAAGCGTTGAGGCGGTACCAGCCATTCGGTTTCAGCCGCTACATCATCCGGCTGGAGCTGAGTCAATAAGAGGTTGTGGTCAATGGCGCGCAGGTGGCAGTGTAATTCATAGCCAGCCCGGTTTTTAAAAGTGACCGGTTGCCACACAACGAGTTTTTTCTGATGTTGCCGATAGGGAGACGTGATCAAACGGGTTAGTTCCTGCGGTCGGATCCCAGTGAATTCATGAGCTGCCAGTTGATCCGGCTGACATTTTCCAAAGGGATAAACGATAACGCAATGCGCCAATGGAGGTGCCAATTCCGGGAGTTTCTTTTTGTTTAATATATGTTCTGAAAGAAATTGATTTAACTCACGAAAACCTTCATTGTTTTTGGCGATGCCTGTAAATAAAGGCGTGTTTTTGTGTCTGAATTCAATGCCCACCAGAGGGGTGATGTTGTGCTCCTGACAGGCTTTTACAAAAGCAAAAGTAGAAGTGGAATTATTAATGTCGGTAATAACCAGCGTGTCGATATGAAGTGCAGCGGCTTGTTGAGCTAACTCTTCAGGGGAGAGGGTGCCATAACGCAAACTGAAATAGGTGTGACAGTTGAGATACATTTTATTGATTATTTTTTAATCAAACATTACGACTAAAATATAACCAAATCGGAAGAGGGTGGCAAGTAGATTGGTTTTAAAAAGGGTTTCTTTTTTTATGTTTTTTGATCTGCACTTATCTTAATAGGGTTACAACCGTATCCCCATCAACAACACATCATCAATTTGATCGTTAAAACCTTTCCATTTTACAAAGAAATCATTGAAAATTCGTCTTTGTTCCGGCATGGGATGGTGGTGGTGGGTCATGATCATTTCTCGAAATCCTTTTTGCATGAGTTTCTTGTCGTTAGTTCCTCCAAACTGAGAGGCGAATCCATCGGAATACATATAGATACAATCACCCTTTTGATAGGGGAAAACGTGGTTTTTGAACGAACGGTCAATCTCGCCATAGGATACCGGCATGTGATCGGCCGGGAGAATGGTGAGTGCCTCGTCGCGGATGTGTAAGATGGAATTAAAAGCACCGGCATATTCAATCTGCTGATGGGCTACATCAATGGTCACAATACTAATGTCCATGCCATCTTTAACTTCGCTTTTTTCATCTTGCTGAAGCGACTCAATGACAATACGGCGGAGTTCATTTAAAATGGTAGCCGGATGGGTTTCGCCGTTTTTACCGACAATCTCGTGCAGATATGCCACGCCAAACATGCTCATAATCGCTCCGGGAACGCCATGTCCCGTGCAATCGGCTGCGATAATAACCAATTTTGCATCCACCTGACCCACCCAGTAGAAATCGCCACTTACAATATCCCTTGGTTTTAACAGTACAAAATGTTCAGGCATTACACGGTTTAAAAAATCCGGTTTGGGCAGGCTGGCATTTTGAATCTTTTTTGCATATTCAATGCTGTCGGTCAATTTTTTGTTGATGGCTTCTATTTTGCGTATAAGGCGTTGATTTTGATCCCGAGCCATTTTTATGGTCAGCTGAGTCTTAACTCGTGCTTGTAGCTCAATAATGTTAAAAGGTTTGGTAATGTAATCGATGGCGCCACTTTCAAATCCCTTTAAGATGTTTTCCGGGTCGGTTTGGCCAGTGATAAATATAATGGGAATGTCGCGTGTGAGTTCGTTGGCCTTTAAAAAACGACAGACCTCATAACCATCCATACCTGGCATAATAACGTCTAAAAGAATAAGATCTGGTTTTTGCCGTGAAAAGGCGATTTCCAGAGCTTCTTCTCCATTGTTAGCTGTGGTTAGTTTGTAACGGGATAGCGAGTCGGTTAGTATCTCAATGTTTACCGGTGAATCATCAACCAGTAATATGGTAGGCGTTAGATCTGTCATTCGTTGATATTGTGCTGATGCAAGGTTAAGACTAATTTACGAAAAAAACAGTGGAAAGTTTATTTTGTTGGCATTTTCTGTTATTTCATGCCGGCTGCGCGTCCCAGGGCATGTGCACCGAAGCGGTTACGGATGCGATCCATGGTCAGGTACAGGTTGATCTGTTCCGGGGTATCTTCAAATAAATTAAGTTGTTGCACACCGGTAACCAAATGGCTCAGGCGAATACCGACTAATCGCACCAGCATGCGACGTGTATATAGGCGTTTAAAAAGTTCTTTGGCCGTAGATATTAATGTGTGATCGAAGGATGTGTAAGCAATGCGTTTTTGCAAGGTATGCGTGTCGAAGTTGGAGTAACGAATTTTTACGGTAATACATGCCGTTAGTTTTTGTTGCTGGCGCAGTTCAAAAGCCAGTTTTTCGGCCATGCGCACAATGAGTTCATTCAGGTACTTTACATCAATGGTGTCCTGATCAAAGGTGCGTTCGGTACTGATGGATTTTTGTTCTGAATAGTGGATGACCGGAGTGGTGTCAATGCCATTGGCTTTTTTCCAGATGTCAATGCCATTTTTACCTAACACTTTTTGAATCATTTCCGGAGGAATGTGGCTCAGTGTTTCAATTTTCACAATACCCATCGATCGTAACAAATGAAACGTACGCGGTCCCACCATGGGTATTTTTCGGATGGAAAGAGGATTGAGAAAGGGTTTTACATCGGTTGCTTGGACTTCTTTTTCACCATTGGGTTTGGCTTCGCCTGTGGCTATTTTAGATACCGTTTTATTCACCGAAAGACCAAATGAAATGGGTAAGCCGGTCTCTTTGATGATGTATTGACGCAGTTCGTGGGTCCATTGCAGGCAGCCAAAGAATCGATCCATGCCGGTCAAATCTAAATAGTGCTCATCAATGGAGGCTTTCTCGTAAGCCGGTGCACGTTCGGCAATGATGTCGGTCACCGTGCGTGAAAAGTTGGTGTACTGTTCCATGTCACCCCGTATATAAAACGCCTGGGGACACAGTTGGCGGGCCATTTTCATGGGCATGGCTGAATGCACGCCAAACTGCCGGGCTTCGTAACTGCAGCCGGCTACCACACCACGGTCTGACATGCCGCCAATGACCACTGGTTTCTCTTTGAGTTTGCTGTTGAATAGGCGTTCTACCGATACAAAAAAAGTATCCAGGTCCAAATGGGCGATGTGTCTGTTTTCTTCTGACATTTTTACTCTAAAAAGTTGCTTGTTTTATCTGCTTGTGTTATTTTTGATTAATTAATAATCAACACCACGACTATAATATAATCAAAAATTGAATATTTGAAAAGAGGGAGCTGGTGGTTTTTGATGAAAAAAAGAGGTCTTTCGTGATAATCATGGAATTATAAAAAATGATAAGAACATGTATTTTGCCGACAACATAAAGTATTTGCGGAAACGACGTAAGCGCACGCAGGATGATGTAGCGCATGCCTTGAATATGAAGCGTTCGACCCTCAGCGGGTACGAAAATCGCGTGGCTCAACCCAACCCTTCAGTGTTGGTCGCCTTTAGTAATTATTTTAATGTGGCCATTGATACCTTAATAAAGGTGGACTTGCACAGTTTGTCTGAAAGTCAGTTGTCACAGCTCGAAGGAGGGTTCGATGTATTTTTGAAAGGTAGTGGATTACGGGTGTTGGTTTCTACAGTGGATGTTGATAATAAAGAAAATATTGAGCTGGTGGCCGAGAAAGCCAAAGCGGGTTATGCCACTGGTTTTTCCGATCCGGAATACATCAACGAATTACCCGTGTTCCAATTGCCGTTTTTATCACCAGATAAAAAATACCGGACGTTTCAAATTTCCGGGGATTCCATGTTACCCATCCCGGAAGGCGCTTTGGTGACCGGCGAATATGTTTTGGATTGGACAACCCTTAAAACCGGTACACCTTGTTTAGTGATCACCATGGACGATGGGGTTGTATTTAAAATATTGGAGAATAAGTTGGATGACGATCGTACTGTGGTGTTGCATTCACTTAATTCCATTTATAAGCCCTATGCGGTCTCTCCGGATAATATCCGCGAGATATGGAAGTTTGTGCATTACATCAGTTCGGAGATGCCGGAGGAGGGTGTTGATTTGCAAAACCTGGCACTGGGATTGGCTTCACTGCACAGTGATGTGAAGCGTATTAAAGATCGGTTGGAAAGTAATGAATAAGAGAATTAAGGAAATAAAGTACTATTAAACTATAAAAATTGTAAAAAAACATTAACAAGAGAATAACGGTAGCCCTTCTTGTTTACTTTTGGCCCATCAAAAAATAGTCATACTAAATTTCTAATCTCTAAAACTTATGATCTTTTTTTATGGGATGACCTTAGTATTTATACTAGGGTATGGGCTTATTGCATTCGAGCATATCAACAAAACCGATAAGGCGGCTGTTGCTTTATTAACCGGAGGCCTAATGTGGCTTTTATTAGTTATTGGAGCTCCGCAGATCTATCAATTGGGGTATAGCCAGGAACTGAATGCGCTTATGGCCGGGCACTCTGAAGGAACTCACTCCATCGTAGACTTGATTACACATTACTCCTTAACAGAGCATTTGGGTGAGATTGGATCCATTGTGTTTTTCTTGCTGGCAGCCATGACCATTGTAGAAGTAGTTGACAGTTATCAGGGGTTTCGCATTATTACCGATCGCATTAAAACAACTAGTCGCATTCGGTTACTCTGGATCATTAGCATACTTGCTTTTTTAATTTCTGCGGTATTAGATAATCTTACAACGACCATTGTAATGATCACCTTACTTCAAAAACTCTTGACGAAACAGGATAATCGATGGTTATTTTCTGGTATGGTGGTGATTGCCGCCAATGCAGGAGGCGCTTTTTCGCCCATGGGAGATGTAACCACGATTATGCTTTGGATTGGCGGACAAGTAACGGCTGCTAGCGTTGTTAAAACATTGTTCATCCCCAGTTTAGTAGCAATGGTAGTTCCGTTGACGGTACTTTCTTTTGTTCTCCCAGGACGAACAGCTCGTCCGGCTTTGACGGAAGAAGAAGCTGAAGAGTTTGTGCCTTATAAACACCGGATTGTGATTTTATGTCTGGGATTATTTACGTTGATCTCAGTGCCGGTAATGAAAGCATTTACCCATTTGCCTCCTTCGGTAGGTATGTTGTTGGGACTTGGTGTAATATGGGTGTATACCGATCGTTTTCTGAAGCGTAAACGGCATCTTGACAAACGTAAATTAAGTGTGACACGCATTCTGCGACAAGTGGATACTGCAACGGTCTTATTCTTCCTGGGTATTTTATTGAGTGTGGCAGCTTTTCAAACAGCAGGCCAGCTTAATGTTTTAGCCGGTTGGCTAAGTGATACTATTGGTAATATTTATGGCATAAACCTGATCATCGGTTTCCTCTCTTCCATTGTGGATAACGTGCCACTGGTAGCTGCTTCTATGGGGATGTATGGTATTGAACCTGCCGGAGCAACCGGGTTTTTAGCGGATTTTATGGTAGATGGTAATTTCTGGACGTTTCTGGCTTATTGTGCCGGTACAGGAGGTAGTGTGTTAATCATTGGATCTGCTGCTGGTGTGGCTGCCATGGGACTGGAGGGAATTCCTTTTTTCTGGTACATGAAACGCATTGGATGGTTGGCACTTTTGGGTTATTTATCAGGGGCGGCTTGCTATCTGGTCATGCAATTATTATTCTGATCAAGATATTTATTGTATTTTTAAAAGGTGAAACTTACTATTGAGTTTCACCTTTTTTTGTTGATAATTATGATCTTAACCGGAACCCTTGTAAATGTGTTGGCTGTGGCAGCTGGCAGTACCATTGGCTTATTAGTGGGCTCGCGTTTGCCGGAACGTATGGTGAAGAGTGTATTTCAGGCGATTGGCTTGTTTACTATTTTTCTTGGTATTTACATGGCCCTCAAAGGACAGCAATTTATTGTCATCATCTTTAGTTTAATCGTAGGTACCATAGTGGGGGAGCTCCTCTCACTCGAAGATCGGGTGGAACGTTTATCGCATAGCATCCGGCGAGTATTTAACTTGGGGAACCCTAAATTTTCCGAGGGACTCATCACCTCTTTTTTATTGTTTTGCATGGGTTCTATGACCGTTTTAGGGGCCATTGATGAGGGGGTTGGGAATGGGGCTGATATTTTACTCACCAAATCGTTGATGGATGGATTTTCAGCCATAGCACTGGCCTCTGCCTTTGGTTTTGGTGTGACTTTTTCTGTGATTCCATTATTTTTGTACCAGGGAGGAATTACATTGCTGGCCTGGTGGCTGGGTGATTTTATGGCCGAAGCAGTGATTGTAGAAGTAACAGCTGTTGGCGGAATCTTGTTGATAGGACTCGGAATTAATGTTCTAGAGATAAAACGCATTCGGGTGATGAATATGTTGCCTGCTTTGCTCTTTGCCATTTTGTTTGCCTGGATGGCCATCCGGTTTCTTCCTGGTTAATTTTTTTAATAAAGACATTTTGAAGACTAATACAAAGACGTTATTAATACAGATGTTTGAAAAATGGGCCGGCGAACAAGCCCGCTCATTTGTGATGCTGCCGCCTTCGGGTTCCTATCGGGAGTATTATCGCATTACAGGGCGCACGCAAACGGCCATAGGATCATACAATGCTGATGAAAAAGAGAACGAAGCTTTTCTGGAGTTCTCCGATCATTTTATTGATAAAGGATTGCGAGTGCCTGAAATCTATGCCCGCGATAATGCCAACCGGATTTATTTGCAGCAAGATCTGGGGGATGTAACCCTCTATGGTTTTATGCAGGGAATTCGAAAAGGACCCGACTTTCCGGAAGAATTAAAATGTTTCTATCGAAAAACACTGGATCAGCTCATTCGTTTCCAGGTAGATGGTTGTGAAGGGATGGATTATCAAAAGTGTTATCCGCGGCAGGCATTTGATCGTCAGTCTATGCTTTGGGATTTACACTATTTCAAATATTATTTCTTGAAGCTGGCCCGTGTGCCATTCGATGAGCAATCGCTTGAGGATGACTATCACCGTTTGATTGATTATTTGCTGAAGCCGATCAGGATTATTTTCTTTACCGCGACTTCCAATCGCGTAACGTGATGGTCGTAGATGACGAACCTTGGTTTATCGATTATCAAGGGGGACGAAAAGGCGCTTTGCAGTATGATTTAGCTTCTCTCTTATACGATGCCAAAGCAGATATTCCGGAGGATGTTCGCAAAGAGCTGCTGGATTATTACGTTGGTAAATTGGTGGACTTTAAGATGGTCGATCAACAGCAGTTTGTCAATCATTTTTACGGATATGTATTGATTCGTATCATGCAGGCCATGGGCGCCTATGGTTTCCGCGGATTTTATGAGAAGAAAGAGCACTTCCTGAAAAGTATTCCGTATGCCATCGAAAACTTAAATTATCTTTTAACGAATATCAAGTTTGATATCGAGTTGCCCACTCTTTTTGCGGCTCTGAATAACATTGTGGAGTCGGAGGAGTTGATGAACATTGGGCAAACCGATTCAACCCTGACGGTTTCCATTAACAGTTTCTCCTATAAGCGGGGCATTCCTGTCGATGTTTCTGGTAATGGCGGGGGATTTGCATTTGATTGCCGGGCCATTCATAATCCGGGTCGCTATCCGGAGTATGCCGACAAAACCGGGAAAGATGAAGAAGTGATTGCTTTTTTTGGGAAGGAACCGGAAATGGCGCGATTTTTGCAAAGCGTGTTCGCTTTGGTGGATCAATCGGTCGAAAAATATATGTCGCGCGGATTTAAACATTTAATGGTCAATTTTGGTTGTACAGGAGGACAGCATCGTTCTGTGTATTGTGCCGAACAGTTGTCAGCTCATTTACTGGATACCTACAAAGTAAAGGTAGAGCTGAAGCACGTGGAGCAAGATATGAAGAAGCGATGATAATACTTGGTGCAATGGGTAAAACAAAGTGTAAAGAGCGAAACGATAAAAAGCCCGAAGTGAAAGAATCACATAATTTTGTTTGTAAACGCTGTGGTAATGGCGCAAAGAAGGAAAGTCGTCTTTGCAAGCCTAAGAAGATGAGCCGGGTAAAGCCGGAGATAGTAATTTTTAACGATATGAAGACATAACTGAGATGGAGTTGTTGCAGTATTTGCCTTATTTGTTATTGATATTGATTGGCGGCGGAGTAGCCGCCCCTGTTCTTACAAAACGACTGAAGCATTGGATCGGCGTCGTTTTAGCATTTATCCCCCTTCTGTTTTTTATTCTGTTCGTCCGAACGAATATCATTCTTCCCGAAACGGAATCATTTGTAGTACACGTCCCATGGGGGTTAATACCCGGTGGCGATTTTTCATTTCGGGTCGATGGCTTAAGCCTTATTTTTGGCCTGCTGGTGAGTGGTATTGGTGTGATGGTATTGCTCTATTCAGCAGGTTACATGAAAAAGAGCGAGCATAAGGGACGTTTCTTTTTATTGCTGACCTTATTTATGGCAGCCATGTTAGGTCTTGTTCTTTCCGAAAACCTGATCGGACTGTTTGTCTTTTGGGAGTTAACCAGTGTTATCTCATTTCTACTGATTGGCTTTGATAATCATCTGGAAAAGGCGCGTAAAGCAGCCCTGCAAGCGTTTCTATTAACAGCTTTAGGAGGATTGTCTTTATTATTTGCAATTATTCTGATTGGTAATGTAGCTGGTACCTATAATATATCTGAGTTATTGGATAAAGGTGCTCTATTGACGGCTCACAAATACTACCCGCTTATTTTTATTCTGATGGTAGTTGGTGTTTTTACCAAATCGGCCCAGTTTCCATTGCACTTTTGGTTACCCGGAGCCATGAATGCGCCAACTCCTGTCAGTTCTTATCTGCACTCGGCCACCATGGTGAATGCGGGTGTCTTTTTGTTATTGCGGGTGAATCCCTTTCTGGGTGATACTATACTTTGGAAATCCGTTTTACCGTTGTTCGGTGCCATTACCATGTTTGTGGGAGCTGTCTTGAGCTTTGGTGAAAAAGACATGAAACGGATATTGGCATTTACCACCATCAGTGCTTTGGGCACCATGGTGCTGTTGGCCGGTATTGATACGGATGCGTCCATGAAAGCGGCATTGGTCTTTTTTGTGGTTCATGGTCTTTATAAAGGAGCGTTGTTCATGATTACCGGCTTGATTGATAAAGCGACGGGTACCCGTGATATTCGCAAACTGGGGCACCTTTGGAAGAAACTGGGATGGGTCAGTTGGGCTATGGTCATTGCATTGTTGTCCATGGCTGGTTTACCTCCCATGCTTGGATTTATAGGTAAGGAACTTATTTATGCCGCTCAAATGCAGGCACCTTACTTCCCGGTGATCATTATGGTGTTGGGAATCGCTTCAAATGCCATTATGGTAGGCGTTTCTTTTTACCTGTTTTATAACTTGTTTTGGCCCAGTCGAAAGCTGGAGGCTCCATGTGAGGTGAATCGCTCCTATGCGCGCTCACCGCTCTTGTCCTTCGGGCCCATTTTTCTATCTGCTTTTAGTTTGGCACTGGGCTTAGGTCCCGGGCGAATTGCTAATTATCTAACCAATGCTATTTACTTTATTCGTGCCAATCACATGGATTTACACCTTACCCTATGGCACGGTTTCAATACGGTTTTGATCCTGAGCATTGTCACCGTGTCCTTTGGAGTGGTGTTGTACATCTATCGCGAGAAAGTATCCGCCCGGATTGGCCAGTTCAGTAACTGGCTCAATACGAATTACTACTTACCCGATTTTTTTGATAAGGGCATCACCGGTTACGTGAAATTTGCAGGTCGAAATACCGATCGCATTCAGCACGGATACCACCGATATTATTTAATCACCTTTTTTGTCGTAACGGTTTTGTTGGTGACGGCTGGTTTATTTTATATGACAGGCGCCGATATTGATGTGAATTTCTCCGGGATAAAATGGCACATCGTTCTTTTGTTGATCGTCATGTCTTTTGGAGCGGTATATGCGGTGGCTTCGCGATCGCGTATCTCAGCCATTCTCGCATTAGGCGTAGTCGGTTTTGGCATTGGATTAATCTATTTGTTTTATGGAGCAGTGGATTTGGCCATCACCCAGTTTCTGGTGGAGACGCTGATCATGGTGATTTTTGTGCTGGTGATTTATCACCTTCCTAATTTTGCTGTATTATCAGATAAGCGAACTCGCTGGCGGGATGGCATTATTGCTGCCGTTGTTGGCCTCTTCACCACCTTAATTGTTTTAAAGGCGCGTTTTGTGGACCTGAGTGATCCCATTTCTGAGTTCTTTGTAGAGAATAGCCTGGATCTGGCGCATGGACGTAACATCGTGAATGTGATTCTGGTCGATTTTCGGGCCTTGGATACCTTGGGTGAGATTACGGTTTTGGCCTTGGCAGCCGCTGGTGTTGTAGCCTTGTTAAAATCACGCCCGTCAAAGAAGAAAAACTTAAAAAATCAATAAATCATGCGCAATGTTTTGCTTGAGCAAACCATGACCTTTGTAAACAGGCTCCTTCTGGTGCTTGCGGTTTACTTATTATGGCGCGGACACAATGAGCCCGGCGGCGGTTTTATTGCCGGTATCATGGCGTCCATCGGTTATGTGTTTTATGCCATTGTATTCGGTACCGAGGGTGCCAGGAAGAAAATGATTGCTTCGCCATTTACCCTCATTGGAACGGGGCTTCTCACGAGCGTGACCAGTGCTTTCATCCCCCTCTTTCAGGGGAAGGCGCCTTTAACAGGTCTTTGGACAGAAGTGGCCGGTGTGGCATTGGGAACCCCTTTGTTATTTGATATTGGTGTTTTTATGGTGGTGTTTGGCATCATCACAGCCATTGTGTTAACTATAATTGAAGTATTGGAATGGAACTAATTATCGCCCTGTTTATAGGTCTGCTTTATGCATGTGGTGTCTATTTATTGCTGCGTCGAAGTATTGTGAAACTCATATTGGGGGTGTTTGTGCTGGGCAATGCCACCAACTTAATTATCTTTTTGGCCGGAGGTCTCGAACGAAGTGGTATTGGATTCATAAAGGATAATGTGGACGCGCAAGCACAGATGACCGATCCCTTGCCACAGGCATTGATCCTGACGGCCATTGTGATTAGTTTGGGAATTGCCGCTTATATCCTGGCCCTGAAGTATAAGTATTTTGAAGTAACAGGTACGCACGATCTTGATCAGCTTAAAAACACAGAGCAGAAATGATACTATTTGGATTTGTAATATTACCCCTCATCTATATTTTAATCAGTTTTTTGCCCATTTCGCTTTGGGTGAAGAAAGGATTATCCACCTTGTTCGCCTTGATGAACCTGGTGTTATCCGTCTTTCTCCTCGCTCAGGTACAAGAAGTAGGCATGGTGAAACTGGAAATGGGATCCTGGCAGGCACCCTATGGCATTGTATTAGTGGCCGACCGCTTTAGTGCCTTCATGTTGGCCATCTCAGCTGTGGTGATTCTGGCGTGTGTCTTGTATTCGCATCAATCCATCGATGAAGAGCGCAAACAAACGGGTTACTTCCAGTTTTTGTTTGGAATAGTGATGGGCGTAAACGGTAGTTTTATCGCCGGCGACTTGTTTAATTTATACGTTTGGTTCGAAGTGATGCTGATGGCCTCTTTCATTCTGATGAGTCATGGCGGTGAGCGCGCTCAATTAGAAGGATCCATCAAATATCTGATCCTGAATTTAGTTTCTTCCTTCTTTTTTGTGGCAGGTATCGGTTTGCTGTATGGAAAGCTGGGTACCTTGAATTTGGCAGATATTTCTCAAAAAATAACACAATTATCGGATCCTACCGGGTCCTTGACCTCACCCTTGGCATTAATTCTGGTGGGTTTTGCCATAAAGGGAGCCTTGTTTCCGTTCTTCTTTTGGTTACCCGCTTCTTATCACACGCCACCCCCGGCGGTGAGTGCTCTGTTTGCCGGGTTGTTAACTAAAGTCGGCATTTATTCCATTATCCGTTTTTACACCTTGGTGCTGTACACAAATCATGAATTTTGGAATATTGTCATCTTGTGGTTAGGGGTTTTGTCCATGGTGATTGGTGTATTTACAGCTACTTCGCAATATGATTTCCGTAAGATTTTATCCTTCCACATCATCTCGCAGGTGGGATATGTGGTGATTGGACTGGGCTTTTTTACCATCGATAGTTTAGCCGGGGCCATCTTCTTTCTGGGACATAATATGATTGCCAAAACAAATACATTCCTGGTGGCCGGATGGGTGGAGAAACGCAAGGGAACGCTTAACCTGAAAGTGCTGGGTGATCTGTTTCGGGAGAATAAAACCTGGAGCATTCTCTTCTTTATCTCCGCTTTCGCTTTGGCCGGTATTCCACCATTGAGTGGTTTTATCGGGAAGTATGCTGTGATCAAATCAGGGATTGATTCCGGTCACATGATGATTGCATTAATTGCTCTATTTGTGGGGGTGTTTACGCTTTTCTCCATGCTTAAAATTTGGTTGGAAGTCTTTTGGAAATCCAGGCCGGAAGAGACTGAAGAAACTGAAGTGCTGAAACACGGACCGGAAGGATTAATGGTAACCGGATCGGTTTTGTTAGCCTTGATGACCGTGGGAATGGGATTGGCAGGGGAGCCTATTTTGAATTATTGCCAGGCTGCCGCCGATGATCTGATGCATCCCTTACGATATGTTGAATTTATTTTAAATTAAAACGGGAACAGGATATGTTAAAGCCAATTTACTTCATTTTTCTGCTGTTGTTTTATCTGAAAGAGATCATGGTTTCCGGATGGGTTATGGCGAAAGTCATTCTCAATGGCAAGGAGTTGCTGGATGGTATCTTCACTATCGAAACCAATTTGTACAAGCCCCGGCAGGTCATCTTTTTGTTTAACTTGATTAGTATGACGCCCGGTACATTAAGTGTGGATTTGTATGATGATAACCGGAAGATCGATGTGCATGTTCTGGATATGAGAGACAAAGCTGCCATTGAGCGTACCATAGCTCGATTGGAGCATTTGATTCAAAAAGGATTATAGTTATGAATACAGAAATAATTTTGGAATGGGCTGTTTACATCAGCATGGGAATACTTACCATTAGTATGTTCTGGCCTTTTATACGGCTTTTCACCGGGCCTTCACTGCCCGATCGGGTGGTGGCGCTGGATCAGATAGCTTTGATAGTAGTTGGCATTATCCTTTTGGATGTGATCCATTCCGGTGAGACCGTGTTTGTGGATATTGTATTGGTGATTGCGTTCATATTGACCTTGGGCACCATGATCATTAGTAAGTTTTTATTTAAAACCACCAAAAAATGATGAATCTGATCATAACCCTGCTGATTTTATTGGGGGCATTGGTAATATTTATTGCTGGTATCGGCATTCTTCGGTTGCCCAACTTGTTGTCTCGTATGCATGCAGTTACCAAGGTCTCTTCCTTTGGATTATTGCTGCTCTTAATCGCCATTAATCTGTTTGCCCTTGATTGGGGGGTGTTCATTAAAACAATTATTATTTTCTTTGTATTAATTAACCTTTCGCCAATGGCCAGTTTCCTGTTGGCGAAGGTGTCAAAAGAGATGGATGATAATGGAACAAATAATGAATAAGTGATGAACGCAATGATTTTTGCTGCCGGACTTGGGACACGGCTGAAACCTTTGACTGACAATACGCCCAAAGCACTTGTTCCCTTTCGGGGAAAGACGTTGCTGTGGTATGCCATTAAGAGTGTTGTAGAAGGAGGGGCCACAAGAGTTGTTGTGAATGTGCATCACTTTGCCGAACAAATTATCGATTACATCAATGGCGAAAATTGGGGTGTTGAAGTACTTATCTCGGATGAGCGGGATGAATTATTGGATACCGGAGGAGGGCTAGTTAAAGCTGCTCCTCTATTTATATCAGGACGGCCCATCATTATTCGCAATGCAGATATTGTAACGACAATCGATCTGAAAAAAATCATATATGAACATGTAAATATGAAGAATGATGCAACATTGATGGTTAAAAAGCGTAAGACATCCCGATATTTAATTTTTAATGAGTGTATGGATCTATGCGCATGGAAAAATATTAAAACAGGGCAAGTTATAGAAGTTAAGCCGTGTAGCGAAGGTGTGGACTATGGTTTTTGTGGTATTCATGTTTTGGATTATGAGATGTTACACGCCTTTGGATTGCAACGACATTTTTCCATCATTCAGGGTTATCTTGAAATCAGTGCGACCAAACAGATTAAAGGTTGGGCCATGGGACAAGCTGAAGAATGGTTTGATGTGGGGACCATTGATAAGTTAAAAGAAGCAGAAGAGTATTACAGCAAATCTACTTAATAAATTAAGTTTATGACTAACCAGAATGAGGAGAATAAGACGTCTCGATTTGGAGATCCTTTCCAACGATTTTTTAAGTTTATTTCAAGTGGTAGTGCCTTGCTAATGATTGCCACAGCCATTGCAGTTGTTTGGGCTAATATCAACCACGATACCTACGAACATACCTGGCATGCATTCTTTAATATAGACACCGAACTTTTTAAAATTAAGATGGGATTGCTGCATTGGATTAATGATGGATTAATGGCCATCTTTTTCTTTGTAGTTGGCTTGGAGATAAAACGTGAATTTATGGCTGGTGAATTGCGGTCATTTAAACAAGCTTCATTGCCTATTTTTGCAGCCGTTGGTGGCATGGTTGTCCCCATTATTCTTTTTCTTTCGTTTGGATTAAAAGACCAAGCAGCCAATGGTTGGGGAATACCTATGGCAACTGATATTGCTTTCTCCTTAGGCGTTTTAGCTGTATTAGGTAAAAGAGTCCCTTTAAGTTTGAAGGTGTTTTTAACTGCACTCGCTATTGTTGATGATTTAGGGGCTGTTTTGGTTATAGCTTTGTTTTATGGAGGAGAGTTAAATTGGACATTTATTGCCATTGCATTCGTATTGTTGGGGATATTAGCATTGGCAAATTATAAAAATGTGCAAGATCTTAAACTCTATACTTTTCTTGGATTTATCATTTGGTATCTTTTTCTCATGTCTGGAGTTAAGGGACCAGGTTCAGGGTTGCATGCTACTATCGCTGGGGTATTGATTGCTTTAACCATTCCGGCTCGACCAAAAGTGAAGGTGAGTGATTTCATGGAGCGGATAAAAGTGGGAATTCATAAATTTGATTCAGTTCCTAAAAGTAATAGTGAAATGGTGCTGACACCTGAACAGTTGATCGCTATTGATGATGTGGAATATGCTGTTAAAAAAGTGCAAAGTCCCTTGCAATACATAGAACATCAGTTTCATGGTTTTGTTACTATGTTTATTCTACCAGTTTTTGCACTCGCCAATGCCGGAGTCACTTTAGTTGCAGTTACTACCCAAGGTGAGATTTTTAGTACTGTTTCAGCAGCAATTGCAGTCAGTTTAGTGTTTGGTAAGATAATTGGCATTACTTTTTTCTCTTGGTTATCTGTTAAGCTAAAGATTGCTGTTAAGCCACTTAAAACCTCCTGGTTAACATTTATGGGCTTAGCCCTTTTGGGTGGTATTGGATTTACCATGTCTATCTTTATTGCTGGATTAGCTTATACAGGTGAGATATTAAATCAAGCCAAGATTGGTATTTTCATTGGATCCATCGTGGCCGGTGTGGCGGGTTACTATTTATTGAAATACTCGCTTAAGCGCGATGAAGAGCGCAGTAGTATCATGACAAAATAATTTTCAAACAGATCATATTATGAAGCCGGCTCATTTCGAAGCCGGCTTTTTTTTGAATCTGTTCCCTTTTCTGTTTCCTTTCTACTTTTCCCTTTGATCTTTTCTGTTTCCGTTTTTACTTTCCTTATGGGGTAAACTAAAAAAGAACGAACTTCCCTTTTGAGGCGTCGACTCCACCCAAATACGTCCCTGATGCTTTTCGATGAATTCCTTGCATATGAGCAGTCCAAGCCCGGTTCCAGTTTCAGATTCGGTGCCGGAGGTAGAGGTTTTTACGTCGGCTGAAAAAAGTTTTTCACGACTCTCATTGCTAATGCCAACACCTTGATCTTTAATTTCAATCACTACATTGTTTAGATGGGTGTGAGCATGGAGTTCGATGATCCCCTGGCGGTGCGAAAATTTGATGGCATTGGAAAGCAGATTCCGGATAACCGTTGAAATCATGGTTTCATCGGCTTCTATTTCCAGGCTTCTATCGATGGTGTTGTTGATCATTAGTTCTTTAGCCGACATGGTAGGCTTCAATAATTGAAGTTCGGCATTCACTTTATCCAGCAGGTTAAATACAGTTAATTGCATGCGGGTGCCTTCAAGCTGACTTTGAACCCACATTAAAAGATCATCTAAAAAACGATTCAGATTGTGTGCGGAATAATTGGTCACTTTCAGTAAACGCATGGTTTCTTCCACTTCAAAGGAATCGTAGGCATTAATCAGGAGATCAGTAAAACCCAGGATAGTATGCAAGGGTGTTTTTAAGTCGTGGGCTACAATCGAAAAGAAGAGGTTTTTGGTGCGGTTCATCTCTTCCAATGCTTGTTGGCGTTCCGCTTGCGCCATTTCAGCTTTTTTTCGATCGGTAATGTTCAACATCACGCCAATGATGCCGGCCACCTCTCCATCCATGTTTTCATAAACGGCTTTATTAAAGAGAAAGTATTGTTCACCTTGTTCGACATCTTGAACTTTCGTTTCATACACTTGAATCCCCCCCCTTTTTAAGAGTACTTCGTCCATCAAACGATATTTCTCTGCGTTTTCTGGTGGGGCCACATCGTATACCGTCAGTCCCTGAATCTCTTCTTCTTGTCGACCGATTAAACTGGCAAAGCGCTTATTTCCGAATTGATAAATGCCTGCGGCATCTTTAAAAAATACAGGATTCGGGATGCTTTTAATGAGTGATTTTAAAAATCGACTTTGCTCATTCCATTTAAGCTCTGATTGTTTTAAGGCTGTGATGTCATAGCCCACGTTAATGGTCAAATGCTCATCTGTTTTAAAGGAAGCCCAGTATTGGTAGCGTGTTTTGTCGTTAGATCCTTTCACGACTTGCAGGCGAAAGGTCCCATCGGAGGTGCTCAGTAAATCTTTAACTTGTGCGGCCTCCTCCGGATTATAAAACAGGGATAAAGGATCCGGATGTTGATTGATGGCCTGCATGGAAATGCCAAAAATACGTTCACACTCCTTATTCCATAACACGAATTTGTTGTTTTCATCCAATCCGGTAATCATGATCGGTGCATGCTCATAAATGGTTTGAAAATGATTCTGGCTGATTCTATATTGTTTCTCGGAGTAGTGTTTTTCCTGCATGATTTTCCTGACGTATTGCGTTATTTGACAAAACTCAGCAAACAGGTATTGTTGGTCGGGTAAGGCTGAATTATTCTGAATGGCATGGCCGATATTTGTCAGCAGAGAGGATACCTGGTTTTTTATCACCCGGTTCAGGCGTTGTATGTAAAGCTGCAGGGTGAAAACGGCAACCATCAGCAAGAGGAGGGAGAACCACAAGATGATGCTCAGTTTCTTTTTTAATTCGCTCCGTTGGGTATTCAGTATCTCTTCTACATACGATCGGTCGGTGTGTCCGCCAATCATCCAATTCCATGCTTTATACTGTTGCACAAAGGTGATGTTATCGGAATAGGTATTTCGGTTGGGTTGAAACCATTGATAGGTGACAAAACCACCTGCTGCATTCATTGCCGCTTTTTTTTCTTCTTCAAAGATGTTAATCCCGTTGGGATCAGTAATCCCATTAATGTAATCCCCAGCCTTATATTGATTGGAATGGATTAAGAGAGCTTTGCCATCCATTTGATTGACGAAGATGTAGTGTTTATGATCGCGCCCATATCGGATCTTACTAATTTTCGCCAGTACATCTGCTTGAATTTCCTGCAAGAGCGAGGCGGTGTCATTGCCCAAGCTAATAAACATGTCTAAAGCTTTGAGTCGTTTAGCATAAAAAAGGGATTTAAGCGAGGAGGAATCTGAACTGGTGCGAAAGGGATGATTGCCGGTATAAAAACCCTCTCCCGAGTCCAAAAGGATTTTTATTTCCAGGGCAATGGTTGAATCCACGGGTTCAATGCTGCTTTTATGGAAAGTGGAGTAGGATTGACCGTCAAAAAAAATACCGGAGCCATCTTTTTTCAAATAGGTCAATAAGCCACCTTGATCAAAAAAGCCAATGGAGACGAGTGCTTCTTCAATCATTTTTCGAATATCCGCGCGGGTATGGTGCTCGGATTGTTTCATGAATATGGAAGTAGCCAATTCCCAGGCTCGGCTGGTTTCCAATTTGAGTGTCTGTCTATAATTGGTATGCCACTCCGTGGTATGCTCGTTAATCATCAGCAGCGTGCGTTGCACTTCGTTTTGAATCAACTCTTTTTGTTCCGAAAAAAAGAAATCACTTTCTGTTTGAATGATGTTTGAATAGGAAACATATGCGACCAAAAGAGAAGTAGTGACTAAAAATAGAACCACCAGTAGCGTACTCATGAAAACATGTTTGCGAATCAGGTTGGATATGGTCTGTTTTTTATTGATGGTCATCGTTTCTTTAGTTGGTTCCCATTGCCTTTTGTTGAAAAACTACTTCTCTTTAAACCCTTTATGGTAATGGGTTGTTCACGTGCAGCGTGTGTTAATCGAATCTTTTCTTTGTAAGGAGAAACGGTTTGTGAGGAATTTTAATTTACTGATGCTACAACATTAATGATTTTTCGGTGATTCACGGTAAATATTAACAAATAAATGGGGCTAATTCCAATTAAATACTTGACTCGTATTTAGAATTTTACGTAACTTTTTATTACAAAAGGGAAATGTTGTGAATATAACTCATATGAATGGCGGGTAGGAGCCTTTCATATTCTGTTGGCCAATGCTGCCGGAGGTGAGCTAACAAATTGTTACCAGGGAGTGGATTGTTTGTGAAACGATCTGTTTAGGTGTGCGTCAATACCTTTCTTATGCTCCAACTCACTTTAGAGGTTATTATATTTATTCATTTAAACTTTGCTACTATGGCTGGTAAAACAGAAACTGGCAGAGCCAGTAAATTGAGTGCATTTGGTGATTTGAAAAATTTTTTAGGTGGTATGCAGCCCATGTATGATCCACTCATCGACACCTTAAACGTGGAATTTCTCAATCAAGTGCAGGAACGGGCTACGCAAGCCCATCAGGAGGTAAGTGCGTTGGATGCCGCTTATCGGATTGCATTGACCAAGCGCAACATCGCAGTGCAGCCACTCAATGGTACTGTGCGCAGTATTGTTGATTTGGTGGCAGCGTTGAATCTGGCGAATGGTCACTTACCAAAAGTCAGAAGCTTGGCTAACTCCATTGTTGGTAACAGTAAGTTATCACAGCAGGGGTTCGAAGCACGCATCGATCATTTTAATCAGTTTGTTGATTTGATCCGCAGTCTGGATGGCTATACGCCCGATCGGGAGCATTTACAAGTGACAAGTTTGCAATCCTTGTTAGATAATATGAAAGCGGCCCGTCAGGAACTAGCCTTGAAGGAAAGTGCTTTGAATGCTGCTCGTCTGAAGCGGGATGTAGCTTTTAGTGCTGAGGATGGTTTAATTGCCACCACGCGACGGGTGAAGCTCTACCTGAAAAGCCTGTTGGGACGTAGAAGCGACGGGTATAAACAAGTAATACGTATCACCAAACCACTAAGCCGGTAATTCCACCGAACAGGGATCAGATGATCCCTTTTTTTATGTCTTCTAATCACGTGCTTGATGGAACTCTTTTGCAGTACCGTGACGACACATATCTGTCAAGGCTATTTATGCCAGAGTGGGCTGAATTATTCTCCTTCGCGCCACGCATCCTATGCTATACAGAATGAATTTTAGGTGCTCCATTTGAGGGATAGGGAAGTGCACAGGTTCTTTTTTTATCCACTTCATGCATCTGGTGCCGTGCAGAACAGACTTTGGATTCTCCATTTAAGTTGTAAGGAAGTGTGCAGGTCTATTTTTGCATTCCCACTAAGCATGCTGCGTCATGCAGAACGGACCTTGGCTGTTCCTTTTTAGGGGCAAGGAAGTGCACAGGTCCGTTTTTCATTTGCACCCAGCACCTGGTGTCATGCGGAATTAACTTTGGGTTCTCCTTTTTAGAATCAAGGAAGTGTGCAGGTCCGTTTTTTATTTGCAGTAAGCACCTGGTGTCATGCGGAATTGACTTTGGCTGTTCCTTTTTAGAATTAAGGATGTGTGCAGGTCCGTTTTTCATTTGCGTAAAGCACCCGATGCGATGCGGCGGTTTTGTTACGCGTGTTATAGATCAGAGTTCTTTTGTTTACTAAAGCAAAGTTTCTATTTTTATCCATTGGTGCTGGCGTTGCCAGTAGGTTTACTTTTACTAAAACTACCCCTCATGTTCGACAAGCTAAAGGAGAAGATTGAAAATCTGTTTTTGGATGAACAAGCCATAAATGTTTTCTCATTTGGAGATGCCATTGCAGAAAAGATTGATTGGAAACCATTGGAGAATGGGGGCAGTAGTCATCGAACTCAAAAGGTGAGGGCTTTGGGAAATAGTCGAATAGAGGTTATAGCAACGCTGGAGACTATTTTGCTATGCACAGTGTTCATTCTGGTGGGTATTGTAATGAGCGGACTATGGGTATATGCTGCTTTTATGGAAAATCAATTTGCTAACTTCGATTGGCATTGGGTATTTGCTTTGATTGGTCTGGTTTTCTTTAGTGTTGGTTTACTTTTTATAGTAAAGATGAGTCGGATAAAGGTTTTCGATAAACAAATAGGGTATTATTGGGTAGGAAAGAAGGGGCCATGGCAGACCTATGATTTTAAAAAGGAAGAACGTTTTGTTGAATTGCGAATGATTCATGCCATTCAGTTGGTGAGGCATCTGGTGAAATCAGATGATAGTTCTTTTTATAGTTACGAACTGAATTTGGTGCTAAAGGACCTGCGTCGCATCAATGTGATGGATCATAGTAAACTCAATAAGCTGCGCGAAGATGCCGATACATTGGCAGCGTTTCTGAACGTACCGATATGGGATGTAGTTCCTTAGAATTAAGAATGCTTAGTATGTTACTATTGATATGGAATGATGGGAAGTAATTCCTTCGTGATTTTGATTATTATCATTACCGCGTTTTTTTCGCCTCCATGAATTCCGCTATCTTTATACTCGTCACACATCAATATCAGTAAAAAACAATGAATAAAGCATTAATTCTCATTGACCTACAAAATGATTACTTCGAAGGTGGAGCGATGACTCTGGTTGGAGCAGAACAAGCCTGTTTAAATGCTCAACGCATATTGAAACATTTCAGAGCGACTAAACAAACGGTTGTGCACATCCAACATGTATCTGCCCGTCCGGACGCTACTTTCTTTTTACCCGACACTCATGGTGTGGCTATTCATGATCAGGTAGAACCTCTGGCAGATGAAAAAGTCATTGTCAAGCATTTTCCCAATAGTTTTCGTGAGACGGACTTGTTGGACTATCTGCAATCTCTGGCCATTACGGATGTGGTGATTTGTGGCATGATGACCCACATGTGTATGGATGCCACCACACGCGCTGCTAAAGATTACGGGTTTAACCTTGAAGTAATCGGAGATGCGTGTGCCACGCGCCATTTGGAAATTAATGGACAAACCGTAGCGGCAGCTGATGTTCACAATGCTTTTTTGGCAGCGTTGAACTATTTTTATGCCAGTGTGAAGCCAGCAGATGACTTTTTAGCCAATTGTTTATAGAACCCGGCACCTTTAGTAGTTGTTACTATAGTATATGACGAAAGAAGAACTGGATATGCACCTTCAGGCCCGGGACATCAAACCCACCGCCATGCGCCAGCTGGTGTTGCAGGTGATGAGTGAGCAAATTACCGCGATCAGTTTACCGGATCTGGAACTATTGTTCGAGCGTGCCGATAAGGTGACCTTGTACCGCACGCTCAAAACCTTTGAGGAGAATAAATTGATTCATCGCATTGACGATGGATCAGGAACCACCAAATATGCCTTGTGTCAGGATGCTTGCGAATGCGAACCCGATGATTTGCATGTTCATTTTCTCTGTACCAAATGTGAGCAAACCTTTTGTTTAAATGCTATTTCTGTGCCGGCCATTAATCTGCCTGCTCGTTTTTCCCTGGAAAGTGTCAACATGGTGGTCAAAGGCATCTGTGCCAATTGTCGACGCGATTATTAAAAAGGGCTTTGGATGGTGACCAAGCACCTAAACCTGGTCACTTTTCACTTCTCCCTTTTTACATTCCCCTTTTCCTTTTCTCTTTTCTCCTTTCCCTGTCCCTTTGCAACCCGGTTGCATCCCATCCGTCTTACCTTTGCAGGTATAAAACACATTCATTATGGGACATCATCACACCACGCAATATGGTAAACTGTTTGCCATCGGAATCGGCCTTAATATCCTATTTGTAGCCGTCGAAGCTTTTTATGGCTTCCTCATTGAGTCCTCCGCCTTATTGGCTGATGCTGGTCACAATGCCGGCGATGTGCTGAGCCTGGTATTTGCCTGGCTGGCCATGTGGCTGGCTGCGAAGACACCCAAGGGGCGATTTACCTACGGATATAAAAAATCTACTATTCTGGCCTCCTTAGTAAATGCCCTGCTATTATTCGTTGCTGTCTTTTTCATCGCCTGGGAAGCCATTGGTAAGTTCCAAAATCCGGTTTCGGTGCCTGGTGGTCAAGTCATGGTGGTGGCGGGCATCGGTGTGCTTATTAATACACTCACAGCCCTCCTTTTTATGAAAGGCCGCAAGGGGGATCTGAATATCAAAGGTGCTTTTTTACACATGGCAGCTGATGCCGCCGTATCAGTGGGTGTTGTATTGTCGGGCTTGGTATTGATGCAAACCGGTTGGCAATGGATTGATCCGGTGATGAGCTTTCTGATTATGGGGGTTATTGTTTGGAGTACCTGGAAATTATTTGTGGAGTCGGTTAATTTGTCTTTGAATGCTGCACCTGGTGCAGTGAAAGTAGCTGAGGTGGAAGCCTTTCTGTTGGGGTAATCAGCTGTAAACAGCTTACACGATTTACACATTTGGGCCTTAAGTACTACCGAAAATGCACTGACGGTTCACCTGGAAACCTCCGAATCAAAAAGTGATCAATTGATTAATCGCTTACAATTGGCATTGGCCGATCGCTTTGGAATCCTGCATGTGACCATTCAGTTGGAGAATCAGATAATGGCGTTGAATTGTGTGACGTGCTAAACTAAAAAAAAGGCTGCTCCTGGTTTTAAGTGAGCAGCCCTTTGTGTTATGTGGGATTGTATTTACCTTTGACCTTTTACCTTTTCACGTTCCCTTTTCAGTGCTTCAACTTAATTTCCTTCGTATTCGCCAATTATTCCGCCGGTGATGCGCACCAAATCGGTATGTGTCTCAATTAAATTGTAGACGGCATTTAGTTTTGAAAGCGCTGTTTGCAAGTAGGTACGTTGAACATCGCGAAAGTTAAACGAATTGATCACCCCGTTACGGTACTTCTCGGTGGAGATGTCCAGATTCAGTTTAGCTGTGGCCAGATTCTCCTGGGCGACATAAACCAATTCCTTACGAACCCCAAAGAGATCATGCAGGTTGATTAGCTGACTGTTCAATTGGTGTTTCATATCTGCCAGTTGAATGTCCCCGGTGGCTTGTTGAATGCGTGCGATGGCAATGTTTCGGTTCACCCGGTTTCCATTGGAGATGTTATAGCTCAGCGACAGGCTGGAATACAGTCCTAATCGGGACTTATTGGATGAGGATGGGTTATTCAGAAAGTCCGGATAGTCATCATATTGCCCCCTTGAATTCAAGGCCAGAGTCGGGTAGCGTTCACTGCGCTCCAGGGCCATGTTGCGTTCCAATAGTTGCAGGTTCAGATATTGATTTTGAAGTGTTTGATTACTGGCTACCATCTTATCTTGCAACGCAGCCAGTTCATAGTCATGAATGACGGGCTTTAATGAATCGGATAAAGCGAAGCTGTTTTGATCAGGCGTTGCCAACAAATAACCCAACAGGCGATGTGCCGACCGAACCACCATTTCCTGGCTCAGATACAGTGATTTGTCCGTTAGCCAGGCTGTTTTAGCCTGCAATGCTTCGTAAGTACTACCGGCTCCCATGTCAACCCGGTTCTGAATGTAGTTGAAGCGATCTTCTGACAGTTTCATCACTTCGCGGAACAAGGCTAATCGTTCCTGCTCCAGTTGCACATCGTAATAGGCTAAAATGATGGCTTGAACGGTATTTTCGATCACCACAGCGGCGTTGCCTTCGGAGAGCTGACTTAATTGATTCAAGCGGTCTTTACGGATACGAATGGCAAAGCCATCAAACAACACCCAGTTTAATTGTAACGCAGGCGTCAGGGAACCGCTCCGGTTGTTGTTTTCTGTCAGATCAGTTAAATTGGTGCTGGCTGTGGCATTGAAGGTCAGTGCCGGATAGGCACCGGCATTGCCCCAGGTATTCTGTCTATGTGCAATCTCCACATCGTTACGTTCCATCTGGATTTTGTAGTTGTTCTCCAGTCCCAGAGTGATGGCCTCTTGAAGTGATAATGCCTCTTGTGCCTGACTCTGCCTGGCAACCCCAAATGAAATAAGCAGGATTAGAAAAGTTGTATGGAAATGAATGTCTCTCATTGGGTTATTCAATTACACGTTTTTGGTTGATGATCACTTTCTCCACTTCTTCCCGGCTTGGCTTTTGTCCCGTCCACAACCAGCGTAACCAAACGCGAATGTCGTTTAAGAACAGGATGGCTGTGGGGAAGATGGTGAGAATAAAGCCGGTTCCAAAGAATACGCCATAGGCTAATGCAATTGCCATCGGAATTAAATACTGTGCCTGTCGACTTTGTTCCAGAATGATGGGGAACAGACCAATGGTAGTGGTGAGTGTGGTGAGCAAGATGGGCCTAAAACGGGCCACACCGGCTTGATAAACGGCTTGCTCAATTTTCAATCCTTCACCTAACAAACGGTTAAATTTTTGCAGGAAAACCACTGCATCATTCACAATCACCCCCGAGAGGGCCACCATGCCCCAGACACTTAGCATCGATACTGGTAAGCCGTGAATCCAGTGTCCCCAGGCTGCTCCCATGTATCCCAGTGGAATCATGGATAAGATGATTAATCCTTGTCCGGCGGATTTGAAATGAATCATGATGATCAACGCAATCAGGAAGAAAGCAGGGATAAAATAATTCATCATGGAGTTTTGGGATTCCTGAGCTGATTTTTGCTGTCCCTGAAAGACATAACGGATCCCCGGATATTGCGCTTTAACTTTTGGCAAAATGTTGTTTTCAATATCATTCAAAAGAGGCGGTACCGGTGCATAGGGATCAATCAGATCTGCTTCTACACGGATCTCCCGTTTGCCATTGAAACGATGGATAGCTACCGGGCCACGCGTCAATTCATAAGTGGCCAATTCACTCAGTGGATATTCCCCATGGGCTGTTTTAATTTTGATCTGTTCCAGCTGTCCAATTTGCATGCGATCTTCAGGCGGATAACGTACCCAAACCCTCATTTCATCTTTCCCCAGCTGCAGGCGTTGGGCTTGGGCACCGAAGAACCCGTTACGCACCTGGTTGAGGATGGTGAAATAGTCCAACCCCAGGAAATAAGCTTCCGGTTTCAGTTTCAGCCTAATTTCTTGCGCGCCCAGGGCATTGTTATCCACGATCTCAGTTAACTCAGTCATGTTGGCCATTTCTTTAATCAGCAGATCACGTGCCGGTTCCAATTCTTCCAGGTTGCGACTCAATAAACTGATGGAGATAGGGGCTCCCCATCGATTGCGACCGGCCACAGATAATTTGTCCGCTTCGGGTACTTTGCCAATTTTTTCCCGAACCATGGTGTTGATCTCGAAGGATGAAACGGGACTGCCTTCCATGTTTCTCAGGTTGACGGCGATGTGTCCGGCATGGCTGCCCGACTCTTGACCATCAAAGGCTGAACCAACAATTAAATAGGTGTAAGCGATGAAATTGTTGGAATCATTATAGGTTGCTTTTAGTTCTTCATTAACTTCCCAGATGCGCTTCTCAAAGCCTTGAAGGGTTTCAAAGGTTTGCTTTTCGCCTTCACCGGGGGTAAAGGCCACATTCACATTAAAACTATCGGGTGGAATGTTGGGAAAGAATGTAGAAGCGATTAATCCACCTTTAAACAGACCGGCTGTTACCAGCACGAAGAAGACCGGCATTGCAATGACTGCATAGCGCCATTTCAAGATCCAAGACAACAGGCGACCATATAGTTTTTCACGCAGCACAAAAACCATGTTTTCAAGGCGGTTGCGCACCCGGTTTCCAAAGTTGTCCTGCGTGTGATTACGTTTTAAGATATGCGGCGTGCCAATGTGAGCGGGTAATACAAAAAAGGCTTCGAATAAACTAAAAAACAAACTGGCTGTCACCACAAAGGCCATTTCAAATAAGAATTCCATTTGTCCCTCGATGAATAACAAGGGCGAAAACGCCAAAATAGTAGTGATCACCGACGTTAATACTGCCGGCATTACTTCCATAGTGCCATCAACCGCCGCTTTCATGGGGGATTTCCCTTTTTCGAAATGCGAAAAGATATTTTCGGCGATTACAATTCCATCATCGACCAAAATACCGACTACCAGGATCATTCCAAAGAGAGAGATCATATTGATGGTGATGCCATTGAAATTGGCCAGCACAAACATGGCCAGGAAGGAGGCCGGAATGCCCCAGGCCACCCACAAAGAAAGTCTGAAACTTAAAAAGAGCGCCAGGGTAATAACCACCAGTAAGAGACCCACCAATCCATTTCGATAGAGTAGGTTTAACCGGGAATAGAGCATATCCAGAAAGTCAAAGGTAACGTCTATTTGCGCATTGACATGGGTTTCGTTGAATTCATCGGCATATTCCTGAATGAATTCAGAGATTTTTTCCAGATCTTCTGTGATGAGTTTATTAACGCTAATGGAGATGGCATGTTTTCCATTCAGCATGGCTTTGTTGGGTACGTCCGCAAATTGTTTTTTGACGGTTCCTAAATCGCGGATGCGCACCATGCTACCCGAATTGCCGGCCCGTACCACTATGTCACCAATGGCATTGGCATCAACCGTGCGATTGCGGGCACGCACAATAATCATGTGTTCCTCACTTTTTAATTGCCCGCCGGAGATATCCCGGTTGGTTCGGGAGATGGCTTGACTGATATCGAATAGGGTAACGCCATAACGCAGTAAATTTTCTTCGGAGGCTTCAATGGAGATCTCCGTGCTGGGAAACCCACTGATGTTGATCTGGCTGATCAGTCCCGAGGCCAGGAAGTCATCTTCCAGACGATAGGCCAGCTCTTTTAAGGTCATTAAGTCCGCTGTGCCGGAGAGTCCCAGACGGATGGCTGGTGTGGTGGACCGTTGTTTGAAGACAATGGGGCGCTCTGCATCGATGGGCAGACTGGTAATGCCGTCCACTGCATTTTTTACTTCCTGCAGGGTTTCATCAATGTCAAACTTCCCCGTAGTCTCAATGCTTACCCGGCAAAAGTTCTCCGATGAGGTGGAGTTGATCTCTTTAATGCCTACAATGCTGCGGATCGCTTCTTCGATGCGCACCGTAATCCCTTCTTCCATCTCTTTGGGAGAGGCGCCCGGATAAGCCACCGAGACAAAGATCATTCGGGAGGTGCGTTCCGGGAAAAACGATTTTTTGAGTGATAAAAAACCCACCGTTCCACTCAGCAACAGGACAATCACGATCAGGTTGGCGTAGAACGGATACTTGACAAATGTTTCTATTAATCGACGCATGAATGAACGGATTTAGCGGATGATTTCAAAATTGGAATTGTTGGTGATGTTGATGACTGGTTCAACAACCAGTTCTGCGCCTTCATCCAATCCGTTGAAGTAAAGCGTTTCGTTATTGATCTTAGCAATGCGAATGGTGTGTTTATGCAGTTGGGCGTCCTTAAATACATATACTTCGTTGCCGTTGTAAACGGCATTTCGGGGCATCTCCATCACTCGTTCCACCGGTTTTCCGGTGATAATGGCACTCAGGTATTGACCATCATAGAGGCGGTTGCCTTTTTGAGCCTTCACCGAGACATATACTTTTACCGACTGGGTGGTTGGGTCGATAATGTGCCCCACACGTGAAATGCTTCCAGTCCAGTGGTCGCTGCCCGTTTCATTTTCTACCTGGACGGGCATGTCCTCTGCCAACAAGTGAATATTTTGGGCCTCTACCGGGAGCTCCAATTCATACAGATCATTGCGGGTGTAGGTGGCCAGTCGGGTGCCTGAATTAAGAACACCACCCACTTCCACGGCCACATCTTTAAGAGTGCCGTCAAAAGGTGCAATGATGGTATGTTTGATCAACCGGGCTTCGTCACTTTTAATCGCGTAATAATCATTGAGGATATTTCGGGAGGCCATGTAAATGCGTTCTTTCGACGATTCACTGGCAGGTAGTTCGGGCAATGGATTCTGAATGTTGATGGACTCAAAAAAGGCCATCCATTTGGAGTATGTCTCCGGGAAATCGATTTTTAAGTCGGGAAGAATTGTGGCTACAGCTTGCAGGAATTTACTTTTCTTCGCTTTTAGCTGAAAGGTAAATTCATCATTGGTAACAAGGGCTACTATTTCCCCTTCACGAAAGGACTGACCTTCTTTAAAGATATGATCTCCTTTGGTTAATCGTCCGCCCACTTCGGCACTGATGGTAATTTCATTGAATGCTTTAATGCGCCCGCTGGATTCAATGACGCCGGGTAGATTTTGATAGGTTACAGCAACCGCCTTTACGTAGCGTTTAAGTTGAGGAGGGGCCATCTTTTTGGGATCTTTTTTTAATCCTCCCAGGTAGAAAAATAAAGTGGCACCTGCCAGTATTATTAATAAGATAACAGCAATGATGATGATCTTGCGCTGCATAACTTTTCAGGTTTAGAAAGTGAGTAATTAGTGGTTAGTCGTCAAAAATAAACTTTTCCTGCACAGGAATAAATATTCCTTTAAATTTTGTTTCTTTAACGCCTCGTATTCCGATTTGTTCAATCATCTCAATTAATTGTATGACAGTATTGTTTCAGAATCACATGGGTGAAATGGCTGCCCTTTTCACAGCAGTTTGCTGGACCTTTACATCCTTGGCCTTTGAGTCGGCGGGTAAGAAGGTGGGCTCCATGTCTGTTAATCTGATTCGATTAGTCATGGCGATTGTCTTACTGGGTAGTTTTTCCTGGTTTCGATTTGGTACTTTCTTTCCAACAGGAGCTGATACCCATCAATGGTTTTGGTTGTCCATTAGTGGATTGATTGGGTTTGTGATTGGTGATCTGTTGCTCTTTCAGGCCTTTGTGGTTGTTGGTGCGCGCATCTCCATGCTGGTGATGTCCCTGGCACCTCCCTTGGCGGCATTATTCGGATGGTTCATTCTGGGGGAGCAGCTAACCTTGTTCCATACCATTGGAATGATTGTTACCATTGCCGGTATTGCCCTGGTGATATTAGGGCGACCAGTGAAAGGCCAGCGTGTTAGTGTTAAATATCCGGTGAAAGGTATTTTGTTGGCTTTTGGCGGTGCCGCAGGTCAGGGTTTGGGTTTGGTGCTCAGTAAATTGGGGATGGGTGATTACGATCCCTTTTCTGCCACCATGATCCGGGTCTTAGCCGGTGTTTTTGGATTTGGCGTTTTATTCATCTTTACGGGGCACTGGCCCAAAGTAATTAAAGCTGTTACTTATGGTGCGGCCATGGCTCGTATTTCCATCGGCGCCTTCTTTGGACCTTTTCTGGGAGTTAGTTTTTCTCTGTTGGCTATTAAATATACCACCACAGCCGTCGCTTCGACCATTATGGCCATTGTACCGGTTTTGATCATTCCTCCTGCTATCCTCTTGTTAAAGGAAAAAGTCACGATCAAGGAGGTTATGGGTTCCCTGGTGGCGGTAGTAGGTGTAATTATTTTGTTTCTAGGTTAAGCATCCTGAGAAATGACTCTTAGAGAATTAGATTCCTGATTAATAGGAGCCGGCCACCAATAGCGCAATCCCAAACAATATACCGGCCAAATACAGGGCTTTGCGTTTGATGTTATTTTCACGGAATAGAAAAGCGCCCAAGCCAAAAGCGATCAAAACACTTCCTCGCCGTAATGCAGCAACGATAGATATTAATGCATCCGGGTTGTTCAGAGCATAGAAATAGGCGAAGTCTGCAAATACTAAAAATAAACCTACTAGCGGAATGCTCCACCGAAATGTAAACGGTGTGAGTTTTTTTCGTTTGGGCCACCATAATATACCTACAACAGGCAGCATAATAATGGCCTGGTAGATGGAAAACCAACTCTGCACCGCCATTCGATCAATGTTACGAATCAGGTATTTATCAAATAATCCGCTGGCTGTTCCGGCTAAAGTTCCCAGGATGGCAAACCAGATCCATTTGTTGGTTTTAAAGGAAATACCTTCCAGTTTACCGGTGGTTGAGAACAGAAAGAAAAATAGAATGGTAATGATGATTCCAGCCCATTGTAAAGTGGATAGCTGTTCGCTAAAGAGAATGATGGCTCCGAATAGGGTCCACAAAGGACCGGTAGCCCGGATGGGAGCAACGATTGTTAGCGGAAGGTGCTTTAAGGCAAAAAAGGAAAATAGCCACGAGGTGAGCACAATGATCGCTTTCCCGGTTATTAATAAATGGGAGTGGAAAGATATGGTTGGAATGTATACCAAATGGTCCTCTGATATTGCCTGGCAATGTGAGAGGAATAACAGAGGAAGGAAAAGGAGAGCAGACGTTATCGTACTAAAAAGTAAAACCGGTAATACTGCATTACCATTGACCGAAAACTTTTTAAATATATCGTAGAAACCTAAAAATAGTGCTGATACCAGTGCATATAAAAACCACGTCATCCCGAAAAATTTGTGCAAAGCTAATAAAATCAGCAGGGGGCTAATAATAAAAGTTTCTTGTGTAGCCTTTCTTGCAAACCATCAGGCTTTTAATTAAATTGACAGCAAAATAGAGGCTGATGGATTACGTACTCCTCAAAAATGGACTAGTTGTAGGTGAACAAAGCATTGATCGTCACGATGTTTTAATTGGTAATAATAAGATTATTGCCATAGGGGAAAATCTTTCGCGACCCGAACCTGAAACACCCATTATTGATGCCGGGGGTAACTATATCTTTCCAGGTGCAGTGGATACTAACGTGGCTTTTACAACTTTTGGGGAGCAGGAAAATGATAAACAACGGCGACTGAATCAGGCCGAGATTATGAGTGGTACAACCGCCATGCTGGAAATATTGGAATCGTCTCATTCTCCTATATCTCAGGATGAATTGACTTATCGCAAAAATGAAAAATTAAATCTTATACCCGATTATGGTTATCATTTATCGTTTCATGGATGGAAAAATTTTGAAGCCCGTGAAATTGATTATTCTTATAGCCATGAAGGCATCACTTCGTTTTATATCAAATGGCCTTTCCAACAAGAAATCAAGGAAACTAGTTTTCATCAAATGCTGGAAATGATCAAGCAACTTGATCTCTTGCTGGTGGTTGAAATGGAACGTCCAATAGCTCCTGGTAGTGGGTACATGGGATTGAATCATATGTTTGAAGAGGCCATCGTGCAACATTTACATTCATTACGGGATATATTGGGTATTGTAGCTGAAGTGAGTTGTAAAACATTGTTTCTAAATATTTGTTTTGCCGAAGAGTTAGAGTTGATTCAACAATTTTCTATCCATGAAAATATCTATGCGGAGTTAATGTTGCCGTGTCATCTGGGGGATTCATCCCGGTTTGAGGTAGATAAAAATACGGTTTTCTCAGGTTTTCCACTTATTGGTAAGTTAAGCTTAATTTCTGCCGATTATTTTTGGGAAATTCTCAAAAATGAGCAGTTTATTATCTCTCGTCCTTCCTTTAACTTTGCCGGGGAAGGGGTGTTAAAAGATAGTCAGGTTCATAACCGGCCGGATGAGTTTTTCTTATTAAAGAATTTTCTGTCGATGGTGTATACGTCGGGGGTGATTACTGGAAAATTATCTTTTTCTGATTTTGTGAATGTGGTGTCCACTCGTCCGGCCCGATTAATGGGGCTTTATCCGCAGAAAGGGGTTATACGGCCAGGTGCTGATGCCGATTTAGTCATCTGGGATCCGGACTTTGAGCGCAATCTGTATTGCAATTTTCCGCAAATGATAAATGCCTCTGAAGAAAGTCTTAAATTAAGGGGGCGTGCCGAGTTCGTCTTTGTGAAGGGCCAAATGGCTTATAATGGGGAGAATTTTTTCATCGATAATATACTGGGGCGATTTCTTTATCGTAGTCCAAGTTAAGTATGTTTTCATTCTGATTGAATTATGTTGAAATTTCATATTAGCCTACGAAATGAATAGAAAGGTAAAATTGTCTATCTTTGGCCAGGCAAACCTTATTCTATGGCAGAAAATAATCAACATAACTCCATTCGAAACATTGAGCATGCGTCGGTAAAAACCGGAACAGATGGATTGTTTGACCTGAATCGCATCATTCATTTACTTCAAAGGAATTGGTACTTTTTTCTTATTTCGTTTCCGTTATGTTTCGGAGCGGTCTATACTTATCACCGATACACCATCCCTGTCTATAAGGCATCTGCTACTATTCTGTTAAAAAGTGCGGATCAGTCATCATTTCAACGTTCAGATTTGATTGAAGGATTTGGCCTATCACCGGAGGTGAAGAATATAGAAAATCAAACGTTTATCATTCGATCAAAAAAACTAATAAAAAAGGCCATTGATCGCTTAGATTTTGGCGTGTCTTATTATAAGCACGGACGCATGAAGGATAGCGAAATATATCAGTCTTCTCCATTTCATGTGGAGTTTGATTCGCTCCATCCTCAATTAATCAATGTTCCTTTTTATTTAACTTGTGTTCAGCCAAATCTGTTTCGCATCGAGTGTGTTAGTGAAGGTGGCGCGCTACATCGGTTTTCCGATCAGCAGAATGTGGGGTATCAGAGAGGTGTTAACTTATCTCGGGAGATAAAACCCGGTGATTTGATTCAGAGTGATAGTTATTCCTTCCGCATTATATCAGATCGTTTAAAGGCTTGTCTGCCGGGAGAAAAATTCTATTTTATATTTAAATCACATGACCAGCTGGCAAACGAATACCGTGGAAAGCTGGGTGTTAATTCCTACAATGAAGGATCATCCATTTTATTTGTATCAGCGGTCGGCACAAGTCCAGGTAAAATAACCACGTTTTTGGATGTGCTCTGTGACGTTATTCTGGAATATAATCTTGATCGAAAAAATGATATGGCAACGCAATCGCTTGATTTTATACAATCGCAATTGTTAACGGTGTCAGATACCTTGGATAAAGTACAGAATCAATTATTGGCCTATCGCAAAGCGAACCGCTTCATGGGACCAATTGATTTTTCAGAAAAACTAGCTTCTCAATATTTTGAGGGAGAAAAGGATCTCAAATTATTAGAGATTCAAGAGCAGTACTATACGTTTCTTAAGTCCAATATGAATTCGGCCATTGACTTGGATCAATACATGTTACCCGCCGTTGATGAAGAAAATGCCGGATTGGTGAATCAATTGGTTATGCAATTAATCACCTTGAAAGAAGAGCTTGAGATTGTTGATAGGGATGCTGAATCTAATAATCCTTACATTGGAACGTTGGAGCGAAGAATTGACGTTACCACTAACAATTTGGGCAAAGCGATTAGTCAGGTTTTGAAAAGTATTGAGTTGGAGAAGAGAGATGTACAATCGGCTTTGGATGGTTTGGTTCAGGATATGGATAAGTTACCTGATCTGGAGAAACGCTATTTAAAAATAGAAAGAACCTACAAGCTCAATGATGCCATTTATACTTTTTTATTGCAAAAGCACTCCGAAACTCAAATTGCTAAGGCGAGTAATGTACCGGATAATGAAATTATAGACAATGCATCCATTTCAGCAATTGTTTCACCCAACAAGAAAAGTAATTATAGCAGAGCTTTGTTATTGGCATTGTTAATTCCTGTTGGAGTTATTGTGTTGAAGGAGTTCTTAAATAGGAAAGTACGCGGTAAAGAAGATCTCGATTATCTAATACCAGATGTCCCTCTGATGGGCTTAGTAGTTCATAATAAGAATAATGAGCAAGATGTGATTCATTCTCATCCCCATTCTGTAATCAGTGAATCTTTTCGATCAATACGTACTAAGTTACGCTTTATGGCGGGTGGAAATGATAAAAAGGTTATCACGCTAACCAGTACGAATACCGGGGAGGGTAAGACATTTTGTGCCCAGAACTTAGCCGCTGTATTTAGTATTTCAGGGAAGAAAACAGTTCTTTTGGGTTTTGATATGCGTAAACCGCGTCTTTCAGATATTTATGATTTAAACCATCATTCCGGTTTGTCGAATTATCTGGTTGGACAGGTACCCGTAGAGGACATAATTTATTCTGTTGGGTATGATGATTTATACGTGATCCCGGCCGGTGCCATACCTCCTAATCCAAGTGAATTGATAACTGGTGATCGCACGGCTCAATTGTTTAAGTATTTACGTGCGAATTTTGATGTGATCGTTATCGATTCGCCACCGATCGGTTTGGTTGCTGATGCACGATTATTAATGCAGTATGCAGATACTCATTTATTTGTAGTTAGGTCGCATTATACGCTTAAGGATCATATGTTGCATACCATCCAAAATTTGAAGGTTGAAGGAGTTCAATCCCTCGGTGTTGTTTTGAATGATATATCCATCAAGGAGAAGGGATATGGGTATTATTCATCCGAATACTATGGAGGGAACTCGAATTAGAAGGGTGTTAGATTCCAATATAACTTACTGGACTTTATTGGTTTTCTCCTTTGTGCCAATCAAGGCGTGTAAAAATTGGATTAACTTGCTTACATTCTTAATAACAAGTGAGTAGATGCCACCTATTTTATTTCTTTTGAGAGCCAGCAGGTCTTCTTTTGATTTCAGGATGATATTGCCAATAGATCGATTACTGGCTCCGCCGACTTTCATTTTGACCAATACATGATTTATGTGAGTGCTTTTTGTGGATGGGTGCGAAAAAAGTCTTAGCATCAGGTCGTAATCAGCTGCAATTTTATAATGGGTGTTAAAGAGACCAATCGTTTTATAATGGTCTTTAGTAATATATACGGTTGGGTGAGGTGGCATCCATCCGCGTTTTAAAAGCTTTGACTGAAAGCTTTGGCTGATCCATTCTCGAATCACTTTGTGGGGCGGAGATTGTTGGATGTATTGCAAATTGCCATAAATCACATTAGCCTCATTTTTTATGGCCGTGGTCAGGATTTTTTCAACTGAAAAATTGTCTGCAAAAATATCATCCGCATGAAGAAAACCGATCCAATCACCAGTAGCTAACTGAAGCCCTTTATTCAGAGCATCGTAAATGCCGTTGTCGGGTTCACTGATCCAGTGATCAATTTGATGAGCGTTATCTTTAATGATTTGAAGGGTGCCATCCTTTGAGCCTCCATCAACCACTATGTATTCAATATGCGCGCGGGCTGTTTGGTTGGCAACACTGGTGATGGTATCCCGCAGTGTTGATGCGCAGTTGTAAGTGGCAGTAATTAATGAGATTATCACAATGTGGAGTTTTGTAAGGGACTGTTTAGTTTATTTTAAATAAATAAGCTCTTAATCTTCGAAGAAGAATAGTTGAACATCTTCCTTTAGTGCTTTCATGGCTGCTTTAATATGATAAGTTGTTTCATTTCCGGCTGTCTCCAGTAAATACCTGGCAAGCTCCATGGAAGGAGAATTGGGAGCTACTTGGCCGGATGAAGTATTGATCATTTTTACCACTTCATCTTTCGCTTTGCTGACTAAATCCCAGGATTTTTGAGGTAAATAGACTTGCATGGCCAGGTTGTGCTCAAATTCGTGACGAATGGCCTTTAGCAGCTGGCCGTGGAGTTGTAAGCTGGTTAATCCTTGCTTTTGTTCGCGAATGATAAGTGATTCCGGAGTAATGCGTTCCAATAGCAGGCTTAGGCGCTCATAGGCTTGTAAACGAATAGGAATCACTTCAGATCGTGTTTTTTGGATAATTTCAAGTTGTTTCTTTTTAAGGTCATTTTTAAGAAACCAACGAATAAGCAATAACATGGGAATTCCAATGGAGAGAAAGGGAATTAAATATATTGGAAGTTCGTTCCAGTTGATCATGATGTTTTCCTGTTTTTTTGTTTTGAAAAATGTGAAATCAATTCGTAACTTATAATTAATTGTAAATAGCTTGTATTTTATATTAAAATACTTTTATGGTTGTTGTGATGATGATAAATCATTAAATTATAATCTTTAATTGTTACGATTTAAAATACTGTCCTGATTGGATGCTTATAATTTTTAACTAATTTTGTATTTACGACAGTGCAAGATATAAAATGTTTTCATTTGATCAGCGACCTTCCCCAATCAAAAAAGCGATATGGGGTGTGGGGTTGAGTATTTGTCTTATTGAGAACGGAACTTTAAAAAACACCATTATTTATGACCAATCAATACCTATCCGATAGGATTAATGCTTTGGCAGAATCGCAAACTCTTGTGATGAATCAAAAGAGTAAGGAATTAGCGAGTCAAGGAGTGGATGTAATTAACCTGACCTTAGGCGAGCCTGATTTTAATACACCTGATCACATAAAGAAGGCCGCCATCGAGGCCATTCATAATAATATCACCAATTATCCGCCTGTTCCAGGTTTTCCTGTGCTCCGACAAGCGGTTGTTCATAAATTAAAACGTGATAACGGTCTTGAATATTCTGAAGCTCAAATTGTAATTTCCAATGGTGCCAAGCATAGCTTAGCTAATGTTTTGCAATGCATAGTGAATAAAGGCGATGAGGTTATTATACCAACGCCGTATTGGGTGAGTTATGTGGAGTTGGTTAAACTGGCCGAAGGGACTTCCGTATTCATTGAAACAGGGGTACAGCAGGACTTTAAAATTTCTGCTGAACAACTTCAAGCAGCCATTACACCCAAAACAAAAGTGGTGCTTCTGAATTCGCCATCCAATCCTTCAGGAAGTGTATACACTTATGAGGAATTTGCTTCGTTAGTGGAAGTGTTAAAGAATTATCCGGATATTATTATTATCTCTGATGAGATCTATGAAACAATCATCTATGAAGGAACACATGTGAGTCTGGCTCAGTTTTCTGAAATAAAGGACAGAGTGGTATTAGTGAATGGTGTTTCCAAGGGGTATGCCATGACAGGTTGGCGACTAGGTTACATTGCAGGACCCGAATGGATCGCCAAAGCAACCAGTAAGCTTCAGGGACAATATACTTCAGGGGCCTGTTCCATTGCTCAAATGGCTGCAGTGGCTGCTATTCAGGGCGATCAAACGTGTGTGGCTGAAATGCGGGAAGTGTTCCGCCGAAGACGCGATCTGGCATGTGATAAAATTGATTTGATGGATGGCTTTTTTGTTAACAAGCCTGCCGGTGCATTTTATTTATTTCCGGATGTAAGTGCCTATTTTGGAAAAGGCAATGGTGATTTCAGCATTTGCAATGCCGATGATCTGTGTTTGTATTTATTAGAAAAGGCGCATGTTGCAACGGTATCTGGCACGGCCTTTGGAACGCCACAGTGTATTCGTTTATCCTATGCTACCAGTGATGAATTACTAATCGCTGCCTTTGATAGAATATCTAAAGCGCTGTCGCAACTTAAGTAAGAAATACAATACACGTTCAGAAGAGTATCATAGAGCGCCCTTAACTTCTAAGAGCGCTTTTTTTATGCTGTAAAAAATTGTTTCTTTGAATTCGATAATAGATTTCAATTTGGAAACGTTTGGGATATTATGAATAAGCAACCTACAAACTCGGTAAATAAAGAAGGTAACATTGTTGAGTTTAGCAATGTGCGCATTCGTCAACAGGAACATATTATACTTCAGGATGTTAATTTTATCATTAAACCTGGCGAATTTGTTTATCTGATTGGAAAAGTAGGGAGTGGAAAATCGAGTTTGCTTAAAACCATGTATAATGAGCTACTTCTCGAAGAGGGATATGGTTTTGTAGCGGGGTATCCTTTGAAAGGAATGAAAAAGAAACAAGTGCCGCATCTTCGCCGCCGAATGGGAATTATTTTTCAGGATTTTCAGTTGTTATCCGATCGGAGTGTGTATGATAATCTGCTATTTGTACTCAAGGCTACCGGTTGGAGTAATAAAAAAGATATCGATAAACGTATCCGTGAAGTGTTGTCTCATGTTGACATGGTGCATAAAGGCTATAAAATGCCGCATCAGTTATCAGGAGGGGAGCAGCAACGGATCGGAATTGCGCGCTCTTTATTGAATGCCCCGGATCTGATTTTGGCGGATGAGCCGACTGGCAACCTGGATCCTGAAACCTCTGATGAACTGATGATATTGTTGCGTAAAATCTGTGAGGATGGAAAGACGGTGATAATGGCCACGCACAATTATAATTTATTGAAGAAGTTTCCCGGGCGTACGATTCGTTGTGAAGATACCCGTTTATTCGAATCAGAACAGGAAGAAATAGAGTTTGATGTTGAGTTTGATTGAGCCTAAAGCGGATTTACTACCGGGAAAGGATCGTCATATTCACTCAAGTTAATCTTTTGTATTGCCATTTTTTGAATGCCATCACTTTTGTTATCTTTAGCCATTGATAATGCAGCCCTGTGATAGACTAATTCACGATTTGTTGCGTTTTATTAATGAATATTCAACTAATAATAAGACCTTAACCACATGATGCGAAGTGTCGTTTTAATTCTGTGTACTGTCTTTCTACAATCTGTCATTGCCCAAAAATCTCTCAAATTCGATAGTCCTGATAGGACATACGAGAAAGGTTTAGAATTATATAAACTGGAGAAGTATGGATTGGCCCGAATTCAATTTTCAAATTACGTCTTAGCTCAACATGATGCTGTTTCTTCGCGAGTGGCTGAAGCGGCTTATCTGGAGCGGGTTTGTGCGCAAAAATTGAATAATGAAGATGTATTATATCTCTGGGAAGATTACGTAAAAACCTATCCATATAGCAATCGTTTGCCCTATGCTTACGTGAATGTGGGTGAGTATTATAAAAATAAAGGCAAGCACCGCCAGGCGGCCCGTTGGTTTGAAAAAGTGGTACCCGGCAGCTTGGACAATGATACGCGTATCGATTATTACTTCTCCTATGGCTATAGTTTGTTTTCCAATGAAGAGTACGACCGGGCCTTGTCTATGTTCAATCAGATAAAAGATGAAGAGCATGAGTATTATGCGTCGGTCAAATATTTTTACAGTCACATTCATTATGTGAAGGGAAATTACCAGACCGCACTGGATGGTTTTATTGAACTGGCCGATGATAAAGGCTTTAAAAAAGTGGTGCCCTTTTACATTGCCCAAATATATTATTTGCAAGGGGACTATGACAATGCTATAAAATACGCTTTGCCCTTGTCTGAGGAAGGGTCTAAAGCGCGTCAGGAAGATATGAATCGGATTATTGCAGATTCCTTTTACGGCATGAAAGCGTATTCCAATTCAATCCCCTATTACGAAAAGGCTATCGCAGTAGCGACCGAACCTAAACGGGAAGATTATTACCATCTGGGCTTTGCCAATTATTTTAGTGGTAACTATGAGAAAGCAACTATTGCGCTGGCTCAGGTTACTTCATCAGAAGATGTAATGTCGCAAAATGCCTATTACCATTTGGGTGATTGTTATTTGAGATTGAACGATAAAAAGCGGGCTCGAGTGGCATTTGAAGCAGCATCGAAGTATGGTTTTGATCCGGTTATCCAGGAAGATGCTCTGTTTAATTATATTAAGCTCAATTATGAATTGGCTTATTCTCCATTTAATGAAATCATCAATTCGTTTCTGAAATACATCGAGTTATTTCCGGAAAGTGAAAAAATTGATCAGGCTTATGATTATTTAGGTCAAGCCTTTCTAACTACAAAAAATTACCGGGAAGCGCTGGCATCTATGGAAAAGATAAAGGCTAAATCACCCGGTGTATATCGTGCCATGCAACGGGTGGCTTATTATCGGGGCTTGGAGTTGTTTACAGATCTTCAGTTTAGTCAGGCCATTGAGTTTTTTGATTATAGTCTAAAGTATGGGGAGTATAATAAGAAGTTGAAAGTTGGTGCTTATTATTGGCGGGGCGAGTCTTATTATCGACTGCTCAGTTTTGACAAGGCCATTGCTGATTATCGGGAGTTTATTTTTATGCCAGGGTCCTATCAAATGGCGGAGTTTCCAATGGCACATTATAATATTGCGTACTCCTATTTTAAGCAAAAGAATTACCCTGAATCCCAAGGGTGGTTTCGTAAGTTCATTAAACTGGCGAAGCAGGATGATCAAATGATGTATGGTGATGCTCTGAATCGGATTGGAGATTGCTATTACGTGGAGCGTGATTTTACATCGGCCATTGGTTATTATGAGCAGGCTGCGGAAATTCCTGAAGCGTCTGCTGATTACGCCATGTTTCAAAAAGGATTTTGTTTAGGATTGCAAAAGGATTACAATGCTAAAATCGAAGTGCTTAAAACGTTGTCTAATAGGTATCCAAAATCGCCCTATGTCGACGATGCTTTGTACGAAATGGGGCGATCCTATGTAGCGATCAATGATTTGCAGCAGGCTATTTATTATTATAAAACCACAAAAGAGAAATATCCCAAAGGGAGTTATGCAAAAAAAGCATTACTTCAATTGGGTTTGGTCTATTATAATAATAATGATAGCCAAAATTCAATGGCTTTTTATAAGCGGGTTATTAATGAGTTTCCCGGGACTCCAGAGTCGGAGGATGCATTGCTTGGTGTGCGTAACATTTATATGGATCAAAATAATTTGGATGGCTACGTACGCTACACCGAACAATTGGGCGGTTTTGCAAAAATGGATGTCCGGGAGCAGGACTCTCTGAGTTTTGTGGCTGCCGAGCGTTTCTATATGAAAAATGATTGTCAGCATGCCATTCGTCACTTTGAAAGTTATATTAATACCTATCCGGAAGGAAAGTATATTCTGAATGCTCATTTTTATAAAGCAGATTGTCAATATCGAAATGGAGATCTGCGAAATGCGCTGGCATCTTATAAGTATGTGGCTAATCGCGAGCGGAGTTTGTTTACTGAAGAGTCGCTTATTCGACAGGGCGAGATTTTGTTTAAGAATAAAACCTATCAGGAAGCATTTGATGTATTTGGTCGACTGGAAAGAGAAGCGGAGATTGGGGCCAACCGGATGGAAGCTCAAATAGGTCAAATGCGCTGTTTGGCTCAAATACCTGATCCTGCCGGTACCATTTCTGCAGCGAATAAAGTGTTGATTGCGCCTAAAATTGGTGATGAAATCAAACGCGAAGCGATTTTCAATTTGGCCAATAGCTATAAGGCCTTGGGAAATATTGAGCAAGCGATGGGTGAATATGGTAAATTAGCTAGTAATACCAAGAGTGCCGAAGGAGCAGAGGCAAAGTATTGGTTAGCGCAACTCCATTATGATCAAAAAAATGTGGATACTGCTGAAAAGGAGGTTTTCGATTACATTGATAAGGGAACGTCTCATCAATATTGGCTGGCGCGTAGCTTTATTCTGTTAGCTGAAATTTATTATGAACGTGGAGAAAATTTTCAGGCCATTCAATATTTGCAAAGTATTAAAGAAAATTACAAAGGCGATGATGATATTTCTGAGCGAGTAGATAGGTATTTGCTGGATTGGGATAAGAAAGTAGTTGATCCTGTACTGTCTGATTCGTTAGGTGTTAATTAAGTGATTTTTGAATTTGTTTGGTAAGTTGAATCGTGTGATTATGAAATGTATATCAATTTTAACTCTGTTAGTTTTTTCTTTCATTTTATCAGGGACAGGTTTTGCTCAGGAAAAAATAGCGCAGGATGTAAAAGTTGTCAGGGCATATACTCCAACGGTCTCTGATGCGTATAAGGTGAACCATATGCCTGTGTTAGATGATACAACTACGTTACGCCCCAATTTTAATTATCGAATCTTAAGCAAGTCGGTAGTTACGGATTATAAACCTGAGCCCATTACTGCTGCTCGATTGAAAGATGATCGTGCGATGCATTTACAATCTTCTTATTTGAAGGCTGGTTTGGGAAATTATGGAACGGTAATAGGTGAATTAGGGTACAACGTGTTACAATCCGAACCTTTTTTGTTAGGCTTGCACCTAGGTCACAATTCTTCTTTTGGTGAAGTGAAACTGGAGGACGAAACAATCGTCGATGCCCCGTTTCATGACACTTGGGCAGATGTTGATTTTAAACATTTTTTTGATGATAAAACCTTTAGTGCTGGTTTGAGTTTCTTGCACAATGTTTATTCCTATTATGGCTATCAATCTTTAACGGATGATTCTGAGTATTTTGTGCCCGGTTATACAGATCCTGTGACAGGGACTAATTTATCGATTGATGATCGTCAGCGTTTATCTATGGTTGATTTGACTCTGGGTTTTCGGAATAATAACTCAGACGAAATGAAAACATCTTACGATGTGGGTTTTGGATTCAATTCTTTTGGTAATGTGACAGGCGTGAAACAAAATGGATTTGAATTGACCGGTTCGGTGTTGCATCCGATAAATGACATGCGGTTTGGCCTGGATCTTAAAATAGCCAGCTTTAAGACCAATGTGCCGGACTCCATTGGGCCCATGTTTTATTTCGATGATCGTGGCAGTACTTTAATATCCGCAAACCCCGCTGCCTATTTTGAGTTTGATAAAGCGAAGTTGAAGGTAGGCTTATTGGTTGCAGGATTGATTGATACGGAAGGGGATGAGTTTTATGTGGCGCCTGATGTGTTAGGAGAATTAACAGTTGTGGAAGGTATTGTATCTTTGTATGGAGGGGTAAATGGTAAAATAATGATGAATGATTATAAAACCGTTTCCTATGAGAATCCCTTTGTAAGTCCAGATGCCAATGTTAAAACTGCATTTCATGGGATTAACTTATTGGCCGGAATTGAAGGGAATTTTAGTTCTAAAACTTCTTTTTCAACTGGCGTCGAATATAGTTTTTTTAGTGAGGAACATTTTTTTGTAAATAAAGATTATAGATCAGCAGCACTAAGCGCTGATCCGGTATATCATCAAGCCAATTTATTTCGGCCGGTTTACGATGATGGCCGTCTTTTAAAAGTCAAAGGGGAGATGTTGTTCCGTCCCAAAAAAGAGGCTGAAATATTGTTGCATGGTGCTTATTATGGGTGGAATCTGGATGAGCTTCAGGAAGCCTGGCATAAACCCGAACTAGAGGTGGGAGTGAAAGGTCAATATTTTATGTTTTCAAATTTGCGGTTAGATGCAGGTTTGTCTTATTTGGGCGAGAGATCGGCCTTTGATCCTTTGTTGTCTAATCAAAAGAAAGCATTGGATGGTGTTGTGGATATAAATTTGGGAGGCGAGTTCTACTTTAGTAAGAAATGGACATTTTGGGCGGAATTAAATAATATAGCTGCGTCAAAGTATTACAAATGGAATGGTTATCCCATGCAAGGTCTTAATGTTCGGGTGGGTATGATTTTTTCTTTTTGATGATTGTCTAATTAGCTCTGTGTCAGAATAAAAGGTGGTTGATTTTTGGTTGCAAATAGATTTTAAAAAACATCTAATTTAAGCTGATTTAAAGCCTATTTTTTCTATATTTGTAGGTCTTTTTTTAGGAAGACAAAATAAACCGGTAAATCCGGTTTTTTTACGCTTTTCAAAAGGAATTAATGATGAGTGATCAGGTAAAAGATAATGTAAATAACCAAGGCGATTATAGTGCAAGTAGCATTACCGTACTTGAAGGTTTAGAAGCCGTTCGTAAAAGACCGGCGATGTATATTGGTGATATTGGTGAAAAAGGTCTTCACCATTTAGTATATGAGGTGGTAGATAACTCCATTGATGAGGCGCTGGCCGGTCATTGTGATAAGATCACTGTAGAAATACATGAAGATAATTCCATTTCTGTTACTGATAACGGACGAGGTATTCCGGTTGATTTTCATGAAAAAGAAGGAAAATCTGCATTGGAGGTGGTGATGACTGTTTTGCACGCCGGTGGAAAGTTTGATAAGGATTCATATAAAGTATCAGGAGGACTTCATGGAGTGGGGGTATCTTGTGTGAATGCGTTATCTAAACTTTTACGTGCTGAAGTGCATCGTGGTGGAAAGATGTATGCCCAGGAATATTCGATTGGAAAGCCCTTGACGGATATTGCTGAAATTGGTGTAACTGATCATACTGGTACGAAAATTACGTTTACTCCGGATGATTCTATTTTTATCACATCGGTTTATAAATACTCTATTCTGGCCAATAGATTACGGGAGTTGTCCTTTTTGAATAAAGGTATTGAGATTATTTTAACCGATTATCGTGAGCAAGATGCTGACGGCAATTTTAAAGGAGAAGTTTTTTATTCGGAGAGAGGTCTTGAGGAATTTGTGAGATTTATCGATGAGGCACGTGAAAAGTTAATTGAAAATGTGATCTATATCACGACTGAGAAAAACGAAGTGCCAGTTGAAATTGCCATCCAGTATAATACTTCCTTTGCAGAAAATATTTATTCCTATGTGAATAATATCAACACCATTGAAGGAGGTACGCACTTAACTGGTTTTAGGAGGGGATTAACACGTACGCTTAAAACTTGGGCCGATAAGTCGGGTATGCTAAGTAAGCTGAAGTTTGATATCAATGGGGATGATTTCCGGGAAGGCTTAACGGCTGTGATTTCGGTAAAAGTGGCAGAACCTCAATTCGAAGGTCAGACTAAAACAAAACTTGGTAATAGCGATGTGAGTTTAGCAGTCGATCAGGCTGTGAGTACTATGTTGTCTAATTATCTGGAAGAAAATCCCAAAGATGCCAAGGATATTGTTAATAAAGTAATTCTGGCTGCTCAAGCTCGTCATGCTGCACGAAAAGCACGGGAATTGGTACAGCGAAAGAGTGTATTGAGTGGTGGTGGATTACCAGGTAAGCTGGCGGATTGTTCAGAGAAGGATCCTGGTTTATGTGAAGTGTTTCTTGTCGAGGGAGATTCGGCAGGTGGTACTGCCAAGCAAGGACGAGATCGTAAGTTTCAAGCCATTATGCCATTGCGTGGTAAGATTTTGAATGTGGAAAAGGCATTGCAGCATAAAGTGTTTGAAAATGAAGAAATTAAAAATATTTTTACGGCCTTAGGGGTAACAATTGGTACAGAGGAGGATAGTAAAGCACTTAATCTAGTCAAATTGAGGTATCATAAGGTGGTTATCATGACGGATGCCGATGTGGACGGTAGCCACATTACAACGTTGATCATGACTTTCTTCTTTAGGTATATGAAGGATCTGATTAAAAACGGATACCTGTATATTGCAACACCACCATTGTACCTTTGTAAGAGAGGTAAAAATGAACGCTATTGTTGGAATGAGATGCAACGTCGTGAATTCATCGAAGAGTTTGGTGGAGGGAAAGAAGATAGTGTTCACATTCAACGATACAAAGGTTTGGGAGAGATGAACGCGGAGCAGCTATGGGAAACAACCATGAATCCAGAGCAACGAACACTTCGTCAGATAACCATTGAAAGTGCAGCAGAAGCTGATCGTGTATTTTCTATGTTGATGGGTGATGATGTACCACCGCGTCGTGATTTTATTGAGAAAAATGCAACTTATGCAAATATCGATGTGTAAGTAAAAATTGCAAGAGAAAATAAAAGGGCCCGGTTTTACCGGGCTTTTCTATTATATAGAGGGTGGTTGAATCTGTCCTTTGAACACAAAGGTAGCCGCCCCAACCAGCCAAATATCTTTGAATGTTGATGGTTCTTCTTTTGTAAAATAAACCCGTAGTGTTCCACCTTTTATTTTGACATTAAAATCTGTGTGATCCGGCTTTTTTAAATGAGCTGAAATGGCCGAAGCTACCACGCCTGTGCCACACGAAAATGTTTCATCCTCCACGCCGCGTTCATAGGTTCTCACACTAATGTCATTGCCTTCTAAAATCTGAACAAAATTAACGTTTGTACCATTGGGTTTAAAAGTGTCTGAATAGCGTATTGCACGGCCTTTGTTCACAATGTTTATGGCATCTACATTATTGGTAAATGTAACGTAATGTGGCGATCCAGTGTCCATAAAACAATATTCCTTTTGAATATTGACTTCTGTCACATCTATCATTTTTAGTGACACAATGCCATCATGATAAGAAGCATGATGTAAGCCATCTACAGCCATAAATGCAAAATTGTCAGGTGATGTAATGATGCCCTGTTCAACTGCAAAAGCAGCAATGCATCGACCGCCATTTCCACACATAGAAGCTTCATTTCCATCGCTGTTGTAATAGCGCATTGTGAAATCATACTCCGGGTGATTCTCAAGTAGCATGAGGCCATCTGCACCAATGCCAAAACGTCTGTCGCATAAAAAGCTGACAAGTTTTACATTAGAGCAATCAAATGATAAGGCTCTGTTGTCAATTATTATGAAATCATTTCCGGTTCCCTGGTATTTGTAAAAATCGATCATTCTATATGATTGTAATGAACTTATTCTTTTTCTTGCAGTTATAGCAATAATTTAATTGATTACAACGTTACAATTTATTGCTGTAAATGTAAAATAAGTATATGGAAGCATTTGCACAATGAGAGTTAAAAAAAAGTTAAGGTCAAAAAGAGGGTGTTAAAGGGCACAACATTTGATGCTTTAAATACTATGTTTTTTATATGTCTGATCTAAATTTTAAACACATGGATACAAAGAAAGTGTTTTTTATATTTTTAATTGCTTTAGTGAGTGCAATTACTGGCGTGTTTTTTTACTCAAAAATTTTTCAACCAGAACCCAAAGTAGTAACTGTACCAAGTCAGGTGCCCCAAATTGGTCAGTTTGCATCGATGGATTCGGGTCAAGCAAAAGGAAATCTACCTGATTTAACCATAGCTGCCGAACAATCTGTACATGCTGTAGTACATGTTATGACAAAACAAAGGGGCAGTGATCAATATTCAGCGAATCCACTTTACGAGTTTTTCTTTGGGCCCAATGGTTATCAGTCGCAAGCACCGGTTATGGGTTCTGGATCAGGAGTAATAATTACTACAGACGGATACATCGTAACCAATAATCATGTGGTTGCAGGAGCTGATGAAATTGAGGTTGCATTAAATGATCGACGTACATTTTCAGCTACACTGGTGGGTGCCGACCCAACCTCGGATATTGCCTTATTAAAAGTTGATGCAATGGAGTTGCCGTATATTCGTTATGGAAATTCGGATGATTTAAAAGTAGGCGAATGGGTGTTGGCTGTTGGTAATCCATTTAATTTAACTTCAACTGTTACAGCGGGTATTGTAAGTGCCAAGGCGCGAAGTATTAATATTATTGCAAATGGAAGACAGCCTTTAGGTATTGAATCCTTTATTCAAACAGATGCAGCTGTAAATCCAGGAAATAGTGGGGGGGCCCTTGTCAACCAACGTGGGGAGTTGGTTGGGATTAATACGGCTATAGCTTCCAGAACAGGTTCGTTCTCAGGCTATTCATTTGCCGTGCCTGTGGGGATAGCTAAGAAAGTAGTATCTGATTTAATGGAGTTTGGTGAAGTGCAACGTGGGTTGTTGGGTGTTAATATAGCCGAGGTTACAGAAGTGTTGGCTAAAGAACTAGGCGTGAAGCTTGATCGCTTAGAGGGGGTGTTTGTGGTTAACGTGACTCCTAATGGCGGAGCTATGGAGGCTGGGGTTCAATCCAATGATATTATTGTATCAGTTGATGGAGAGCTTGTTAATTCAGTTCCGGAATTACAAGAGAAGATTAGTCGTCATCGACCTGGTGATAAAGTCAATTTAATGATAAAAAGAGGTGGTAAAACAAAACCTTTTACTATTATCTTACGTAACGTACGCGGTACCACAAGCATTATATCTACCGGAGATTTTGAAGGCACTTTGGGTGCAACTTTAGAACCGGTTTCGCAAAGTGAGAAACAACGTTTAAGAATTCGATACGGAATAAAAGTAAGCAAGGTGGGGACAGGAAAGCTACAAGCAGCCGGAGTAAAAGACGGTTTTGTCATTACAAAGGCCAATCGCGTGTCTATCGACTCTGTTGATGATTTTAAGGAAGTTGTTGGTCGTGTAGAAGAAGGATTATTTTTAACAGGGATTTATCCCAATGGAAGAGTGGTCTATTATGCCGTTAATCTTCAGGATTGACAAATCAATTCGGCCTTTAGGTGTGCGAAGGGTTGGAAAAATCATTAAATTGTAGTAATTTCGCGCCGTATTTTTCTTAAGGAATATGAGACAACTAAAGATAACAAAGTCAATTACCAATCGCGAAAGCGCGTCTCTTGACAAATATTTGCAGGAAATCGGTCGTGAAGAGTTGATTTCAGTAGAGGAAGAAGTTGAATTGGCTCAGCGCATTAAAAAGGGTGATCAAATCGCCTTAGAAAAGTTGACCAGAGCGAACCTGCGTTTTGTCGTTTCGGTGGCTAAACAATACCAAAATCAGGGATTAAGTCTGCCTGACCTTATTAACGAAGGAAATCTTGGGTTGATTAAAGCTGCAGAGAAATTTGATGAAACCAGGGGATTTAAGTTTATCTCTTATGCCGTTTGGTGGATTCGTCAATCCATACTTCAAGCCTTGGCTGAGCAATCACGTATTGTTCGATTACCGCTTAATCAGGTTGGATCTCTTAATAAAATTAATAAGGCTTATTCAAAATTTGAACAGGAAAATGAGCGCAAGCCATCCCCTGAAGAATTAGCAGAAAAGCTGGAGTTGCCTGCAGATAAGGTGGCCGATACAATGCGTGTATCAGGTCGTCACATTTCAGTGGATGCGCCATTTGTTGAAGGAGAAGATAATAGTCTGTTGGATGTGTTAGTGAATAGTGATTCGCCAAATGCGGACAAAGCACTCATCAATGAATCATTAATAAAGGAGATTGAGAGAGCTTTAGCTACTTTAACTGAGCGGGAAAGTGATATTATTAAGTTGTTCTTTGGAATTGGTTGTCAGGAAATGACACTTGAAGAGATTGGAGAGCGATTTGGTTTGACTCGGGAAAGGGTGCGTCAGATTAAGGAGAAGGCTATTCGCAGGTTGAGACATACCTCGAGAAGTAAGTTATTGAAATCTTACTTAGGATAAGCTTAAAAATCATTGTTATAGATAGAAAAGCCTGTAAGTCATTTACAGGCTTTTCTCTTTTAATAGCGCTTCTAATTTTTTCATTTCATCGCGGTATTGTGCTGCTGAAATAAAGTCTAGTTCCTTGGCAGCCTTTTGCATGGCTTTCTTTGTTTTTTCTATGGTTTTACGCAGTGCATCCGGCTTCATGTATCCAATAACAGGATCTGCAGCAACATCTGTTCCGTCGGGTTCAATATAGGCTTTGGCTGATGTGCTGCCTAGGACTGATATTGTTTGTTTTTTGATCTGAGTAGGAGTAATGTTGTTTTCAGTGTTATATTTTAGCTGCTTTTCCCTTCGGTAGGTAGTAGCATCAATAGTCGCTTGCATGGAGCGTGTAATTTTGTCAGCATACATGATTACTTTACCATTAATGTTTCTGGCTGCTCGACCTGCTGTTTGAGTCAATGAACGTTCCGATCGCAGAAAACCTTCCTTATCTGCGTCTAAAATGGCTACCAGCGATACTTCTGGTAAATCGAGACCTTCTCTTAATAAATTCACACCAATGAGCACATCGAACGTTCCGAGACGCAAATTTTCCATTATTTTCACACGTTCAAGGGTGTCAACATCTGAGTGTATGTATTCGCACTTAATGGAAACCCGTGTGAGATATTTAGTCAATTCTTCTGCCATGCGTTTGGTTAAAGTGGTCACTAAAACGCGTTCGTGCTTGTTTATTCGGTGGTGGATTTCCTCTATTAAATCATCAATCTGATTGAGGCTCGGTCTGACATCAATTTCAGGATCCAATAATCCTGTTGGTCGTATTAATTGTTCAATAATGACACCCTCGCTTTTTTCTAATTCGTAATCAGCCGGAGTGGCACTTACATAAACCATTTGGCTTATGAGTTGCTCAAATTCTTCAAATTTTAACGGTCGGTTATCCATTGCAGCGGGAAGGCGAAATCCATATTCGACTAAGGTCTGTTTTCTGGATTTATCACCTCCATACATGGCACGAATTTGCGGAATGGTTACATGACTTTCATCTATGATCATCAATCGATCATCCGGGAAATAATCCAACAGGCAGAAGGGGCGACTTCCTTCTTGTCTACCATCAAAATAGCGCGAATAATTTTCAATACCTGGACAGTAGCCAAGTTCACGAATCATTTCCAAATCGTAGTTGACTCTTTCATCCAGACGTTTGGCTTCTTGCTTTTTGCCAAGACTCTTCAGGAATTCTACTTGCTGTACAAGGTCGTCCTGTATTTCATGAATGGCCTCTTGGATACGATCTTTTGAAGTAACAAAAATATTAGCAGGATAAATTCTGATATTATCCAGTACCTCTATTTTGGTTCCAGAATCGGGATTAAAGGTTTCAATTTCTTCAATTTCATCACCCCAAAAGATCACCCGGCATCCGTAATCAGCATAGGCCAGAAATATTTCAACAGTATCGCCTTTGACCCTGAAATGACCACGTTCAAACATCACTTCGTTTCTGGAATAGAGGCTGTCCACCAGTTTCCGTAAAAACACATTTCTTGAAAGGGCTTCTCCTTTTTCAATTTGAATGACACCAGAATGAAAATCGTCCGGATTTCCAATTCCATATAAGCATGAAACAGACGAAACAACAATAACATCGCGTCTGCCTGAAAGCAACGCAGAAGTGGCACTTAATCGGAGCTTCTCGATCTCATCATTGATGGATAAATCTTTTTCAATATAAGTATCTGTTACGGGCAGGTATGCTTCTGGCTGATAGTAGTCGTAATAGGATACAAAGTATTCAACGGCGTTATTTGGAAAGAAGTTTTTAAACTCGCTATACAATTGAGCTGCTAACGTTTTATTGTGTGATAAGATTAAGGTTGGTTTTTGTACCCTTTCGATGACGTTTGCCATTGAAAAAGTCTTCCCAGAACCGGTGACACCAAGTAGTGTTTGGTGCTGAATGTTATTGGTAATGCCATTAACTAATTGCTCAATAGCATTTGGTTGATCTCCTGTTGGCGCAAACTCAGAAATAATCTTAAAGTCCATATTAAAAAATAACAAAGTGTAAATATAGGAACGATAGTCTTTGGAAATAAAAAAAAGAGCTGCATTTCTGCAGCTCTATACTTTTTTGAAGTAATATTATCGTCTTCGTTTACGTTTGATAGCTTTTTTATTGCTTTTTGATCCTCCGCTGTTGGAATATTGTCTTCTTGTTTTTAAGTAAGCTTTGCGGTTGTATTTCGGCTCATTTTTCCATTTACTGTCATCAATTAGGAACGTAATACCCACCATGGCGGTATAATAAAAGTCGTTGGCATCGGTTTGGTAAGTTATATCTCCAGAACTCCATTCCTTATGACCATCCAAAAGATCAGTAAATGGCAAAGTTCCTATAAATTCAACGTTGGCACTGAGACGGCTGTTAACCCAATAAGATAATCCGCCACCTGCAGATACTATGGGAGAGATCTTACTGAATTGTCTCCATAATTCATCTGGCGTTTGTCCGGAAGCAGGTCCGTACCATTCCTTAGTAGAATATTGAATAATCCCAATTTGCCCAATTATATAGGGGTTGAAACTCCTTTGTTTATAGTAACCAAACATAAGATTCAAGGGTTTGAAGGAGGCTCCTACGCTTAATTCGGTATAGAAATTTTTGAAATAGGCATATGCTTCTTCTGATTCAGGTGGAATCTGTTCTCCTTTCATTTGACCCACGTTGAGTTGCAAACGACCAGATATATATTTTGAAAGTTCTTTTTCAGCTACACCCCCAAATGAGATACTAGTTCTGGATTTGTCAACCAAGTCGCCAAAAAACATGTTTACCCCTGCTCTTGGCCCAACAGTAGTACCTTCAAAAAAGGTTGGTTTTCTACGCCGCTGGGCATTGGCATTCAAGGTTAGAATGAACAAACAGATTAAAGAGAACAGAATATATTTTGATGACGACGTCATTCGAATAAGCTTTTTATGATTGTCTTGTGTAAAAATGAGAAAAACTTTGTTAATTGAAAAATCAATTTTTTGCAAATTTCAAAAAAGATCTCTTTTTATGAAAAAAAATTTATGGAATAGTCATTTTCTTTAGCTAAACAGGTTATTCCTTAGACTAGAATTTTGGCGCATTACGTATTGCTTCACGTATGGTTTCTTTATCAGAATAAAATAAACTGTATTCAGGGATGCCTTCGACGCCTCCCATATTTAAAGAATCATTTTTAAATTTCATTTTTGACGGAAATATTTTTCTGCCTGAAAAGTGAAATTCATGGGCTCTTGATTTTTCTGCAATTAGAGCAATGTTATTGGGTCTTATGCCAGAACCAGGCATAATAATTATGTTATTTGATGCTTTTGTAACTAATTGCTGTAAAGTATCCAATCCCTCTTCAGCTGTTTGTTTTAGACCGGAGGTGAGAATGCGTGTCGCACCTAAATCAATTAACTGATTTAATGCATTGAAGGGATCTCTACACATATCGAAAGCCCTGTGGAATGTAAATGGTAAATCACCACATTGCTGAATCAATTTTTCTGTAATTTCTAAATCGATTTCGCCTTCCTCTGTTAATGCACCTGAAACAATGCCATCCGCTCCCAAGTCTTTAGCCATGCAAATATCATCCAGCATAACTTCCAATTCAAGATTGGAATATAGAAAGTCTCCCCCTCTTGGTCGGATAATAACAAACACTTTAATATCCGCATTTCTTTTAACTGTGCGAATCATACCAGCACTTGGAGTAGTACCCCCTTCAAATAAATTATCACAAAGCTCTACTCTGTGTGCCCCTGCATCAGCCGCATTTATTGCAGATTGAACTGAATCAATACAAATCTCGAATCGATAATTTTTATTCATTTTCGATGTTTAGAAATCGTTTTAAATTTTCCAGATTTCGATTTGATAATACGTTTTTTCCTTCAAGCGTGTAAAGATAGTCAATTTCATCCTTATAGAAGGATTCTACTTTACTTCGCACTATTTTCATAGTGCTATTGACCATTTTATTCTTTTCATTAAAGCTATCCGGAAGAATTATATTGGCCGCTGGTAACCATCTTTGGGGAAATTGTAGTTTGATTTTTTCGTCTGATTTAAAGTGATCTAATTCCGTTTTTATAAGTTGTAGTAATTCTTTTTGGCTGGATATATCCTGCATGTTCTTTTTGTGCTGTTTTCTCCAGCTATTTATTTTCTCACGATTCAATACTATCAGACCAGTGGTATATTGGTTTTGATTGTTGTGCAGCATGAATTGGTCAATGAATTGACAGTAATCCGTAATCGCCTCTTCAATACCTTCCGGACTGTATTTTTCACCATCAGCGCCTATTAAAAGGCTTTTAAAACGGCCAAGTACATATAAGTAATTATCATTGTCAAGATAGCCTAAGTCACCAGTATGTAACCAGTTATTTTTTATTGTCTCCTGGGTTGCTTTTTCATTTTGCCAATAGCCCTTCATCACATTTTCACCTCTAACGACTATCTCACCTTTTTCGTAAGTGGGTAATTCGTTCCCGTTTTCATCACAAATTTTCATGTCTAAGCCATCAACGATTTTGCCAGAAGAACCCATTTTGTGATGTTCAGGTGTATTGGCAGAGATAATGGGGGCGGCCTCACTAAGTCCATATCCTTGATACATTGGAATCCCAATCGCATAAAAGAAGCGTTGTAAATCGATGTCTAATAGAGCACCGCCTCCAATGAAATATTTTAGATTTCCACCAAACCGTTCTTTAATTTTTTTAAAGATAAGGGTGTTAAATATGGCGTAAATGGGGAAGGTTAATTTTTTTGCATTTTCTCCTTTGTTATTGCCATCTCCATTGTACCAGTAGGCAAATTTTAATCCTGCCATAAATAGAGTGGCTGGTATTTTACCTTTGGAGTGAATTCCTTTTTCAATGTTCTTTTTGAAATTCTTTGCTAATGCCGGAACACTCATTAATACATCAGGTTTAATTTCCAGCATATTATTGGTGAAGTTTTTAAGTGTTTCCAGTTGATTCTTTCCAATTTGTACTGATGCAATTGAGGCACCTTTATGCATAAACGAATAAAGTGCCGCTGTGTGTGCAAATGCGTGATCCCAGGGGAGAACCACTAATGTTTTGTATTCTTGTGGAATGTCAATAAAACTAAAGGCTTGTTCTACATTGGATGTATAATTTCGATGCGATAGAATTATTCCTTTGGGATCAGCTGTGGTACCTGACGTATAGGAAATATTAGCGATGGAATCTGGTGTTAATTGAGCGATTCGCTGATTGAGTTCATCAGGGTGCTTTTTTACGTACTGCAATCCATCTTCTAAAAAGGAAGATAGTTTAATTTCCTTTTCCTGGTTAGTGGTCCATTCATCCAATACAATAATCGATGATACTGAATTTATTGATTCGCTCACCAATCTAATTTTATCCAGTTGATTACCTGATACAATAATAGTTTCTGCACCGGAGTGGTTAATTCGGAATGATAAATCGCTATCGGCTTCAAGTTTTGTTGATAACGGTACATTGATGGCGCCAATGGAGAGAATGGCGAGTTCACTAACGATCCAATATTTTCGACCCTCTGAGAGTAATGCAATGCGATCATTTTCTTTAATGTTTAAAGCTAAAAGGGCATTGGCGAATAGTTCTACCTCTTGTTTTATTTCGTTGTAAGTAAAAGGTTTGTAACTTGTGGTGATTTTTTCCCAGATAAAGGGGTTATTTGGGTATTGGGTAACGCTGTCGTGGAAGAAATCAATAATTGTTTTCATAAATTTGTGATATCTAGGAATAAATATACGAAATTTAGCGTACGAACGACAAGGTGTGTTCGTTTTCGAACATATATTGTTTGTATTCGAACAGGTTTATAATTTATTCATGTTTTGTAAGTATCACTTATATAGCGGGTAGTGTCTTTTGGCAGAGAGATTGAAGTAGGTAAATTGCACTGAAATGAATTCTAATACTAATTGACCATGAAGAGAAAATTATTGTTTGTAATGCTTATGTTTGGCATTGTTTTTCCGTACACTAATGTACAAGCCCAAACTGACCAATCAGAATCGGACAGTATAGAGTGTCTAAAAAACTTTTCCTTATATAGCCTTTCCTATAAGAAAAAAATGTATGATTACGCCATTCAGCCATGGCGGCAAATGTTTAAAAACTGTCCATCCACAACTGTTCGTATTTATAGTGATGGAATTAGTTTGTACGAGCATTATATTGCCAAAGAGAAGGATGCTGTGCGCAAAGAAGGGTTAATCGATACGGTATTGATGATTTATGATCAGCGTATTCAGTATTTCGGGGATCACGAAAAATATCCGGAAGGTTGGATTCTGGGTCGAAAGGGATTAGATATTGTGCGTTATCGGCGTAACCAGCCTGAAGCATTACATGCAGCTTATGATTGCTTTAATGCCTCTTATCAAAAGTTAAGCTTATCCATGGAGCCACTTGTGGCCTTAAATTGGTTACAGACTTCAAATACTTTACGTGAAAAAGAATTAGTTACTCCGGATGAGTTTTTGGGTGTTTACTTAAATGTGGATGATATCTTAGGTAATTACATTAAAAATGAATCCGATGAGGGCAAAATCAGCATGTTCAATAAAATAAGCAGTACTTGTGTGCAAATTTTATCCAATAGTGGTTTTGATAATTGTGATCAATTAGAAAATAGCATGACCCTGCGTTATGAGGCTGTTAAGGAAGATCCTGCAGCGGTTGGGCGTATATTAAGACTGCTAAACAATCTGGAATGTACTGAAGGAGTTCTATTTTCTAAGGCAGCTGAGCAAAATTATAATCTTGAACCGAGTGATATGGCTGCTTATTTTTTAGCGAAATTATTTGTTAAAAAAGGTGATTATGAGAAGGCAAAGCATTATTACAATGAAGCCCTGAGTGCCACTCAGGACGATGAAAATAAATCCAAGTGGTATTATGAATTGGCATTGATCACTTTTTCTTATGATAAGGATGGTCCCAAGGCACGCGAAATGGCTTATAAGTCTATTCAATTCAATCAGTCCTGGGGAAAACCCTATATATTGATCGGTAACATTTATGCTCAGGAAAGTAAAAACTATGGAAGTAATGATTTTGAGCATAAAACGGTATATTGGGTGGCTTTAGATCAATACAAAAAAGCAAAAAATATTGATCCACAGTGTTCGTCTGAAGCGGAGAAGCAAATAAATCTCTATTCTCAATATATGCCTGATAAGGAAACCGGCTTTTTTCATGGTATTCAAGAGGGCCAATCTTATACGGTAGGATCTTGGATTAATGAAGAAACAGTGGTCAGGTACCGCTAGTTGATTGTTTTCGGAAATAAAAGAAGGGTGTCCAAAAAGTTTGGACACCCTCTTTTCATTTATATCCTACATTCAAGGCTGACTGAAAATAGTAGAATCGCAGCGAGGTAATCTTTCTTCCTTGATCACTCTCCTTATTGAATCTAGTCTCTAACGACACCGAATTTGTAAACGGTTGTTTGTGTATAGGTCTCGCCAGGTAATAATTCTGTCGATGGGAAGTTAGATTGATTTGGACTATCTGGGTAATGTTGGGCTTCCAGACAGAATCCAAAATGGGCATCAAAGGATTGTTCATTGCGCTGGAAGGAGCCATCCAGATAGTTGCCGGTATATAATTGAAACCCAGGTTCTGTTGTATAAAACTCCAAAAGTCGTCCTGATTTTGCTTCAACGACACGGGCGGCCGGATTTAACTCATGCTCCACTCCGTTGATCACATAATTGTGGTCATACCCTTTTCCATCCACATCATCAATTCGATTCCCTATTTTTTGTGGCGTTGTGAAGTCCATTGGTGAATCATTTACCTCTACTATTTCACCCGTTGGAATATCATTTTCATCTTTGGGCGTGAAGGTATTGGCATAAATAACCAGGTCGTGGTTAAGTACATTGGTTTTACATCCCGATAGGTTAAAGTAAGAATGATTCGTTAGGTTAATGATGGTGGTTTGGTCGGTGGTGGCTTTGTAATCAATGACTAATTCATTTTCATCGGTAAGTGTATAGATGACCTCTACATGGAGGTTGCCCGGATAGCCTTCTTCCAGATGTGGCGAAGTAGTACTTAGTATCACCCCAGACCGGTTCTTTTGAGTAAATACCTCCATGTCCCAAATCTTTTGGTGAAAACCCTTTGGTCCACCATGTAGATGATTAGGACCGTTATTACAGGCTAATTGAAAGGTTTTTCCATTCAGATTAAACCGGCCTTTTTCAATGCGATTGGCGTACCGGCCAATAATGGCTCCTAAATAAGGACCATTTTTTAGATAGTCTTTAGTGGTGTAGGTATTGATGTCATCAAATCCTAATACTATTTCATCGAAATTGCCATGTTTGTCAGGTGTTTTAATGCTGGTAATAATTCCTCCATAGTTAGTAATGGTTACTTCAACGTGTTTCCTATTACGAATGGTAACCGTCTTGACTTCCTTGTTCAAGGTGGAAAGAAAGGTAGTTTGTTCTTGAAATAACATATGTTGAATGATTGGTTGTGATCGTAAAAATAGAAAAAAAATGTGAGCCTGTTTTTTAGGTAGTCATATCATCTCTCCAATTATCAATTCATAAGCGATCTGTGGTGTATGTGTCGAGGATAAACTTTACCGGAAATAATAGTCTCTTGTGTGCATTATTATAAGTTAGGATATTATCTTTGCACTGGAGATTCTACTTTTTACATCAGGTTTACCAGATTTCCACCATTGTAGTTGGCAGATGTAAAAAAAATAGTAGTTTTATAGCTGAAAGAAGCGTGAGAGATAGAGTGGTGCGCATGCGGTCTTATACGGATCCATCGTTCAGATAGATGATTTCTTTCAATCCATTTTTGTTTTGGCTACGCGACCTTTTCGAAGGTGCATTATAAGCGCAGGTAGTTTTTTGGTTTTAGAGGAAAAGAGGTTGATCTTGACAAAAGTTCAACCTCTTTTTGTTTTTTAGTGATGAGAACTGTCCAATAGTATGCCCTTTTTTAGCTTTTTATCTTAAATTTGCAGCGCAAAGAAAACATCAATCTCAAAACTATTGTTCATGGTCTTGTTTTTTGAGGGAAACTCGAATCAATTTTTGGCTGTTGGAGCTCATTCAGAGCTGTCAGCCGACAACATTAAGAAGTTAGAATGGTTATTCAGTGGCGCAAAGCTTTCCGATCAACGCGAGATGGAAGGCTTTTTTGTTGGTCCACGTAAAGAAATGATAACTCCCTGGAGCACCAATGCGGTGGAAATTACCCAAAATATGGGCATCGAAGGCATTGATCGCATCGAGGAGTTTTTTAAAGTGGAGGCTGAAAGTGCGGAATTCGACCCAATGTTGCAAGCCATGTATAAAGGGCTCAATCAGACGGTATTCAACATTGATAAGCAGCCCGAAGCCATTGTTCACATCACGGATATTGCCGCCTACAATAAGCAGGAAGGCCTGGCTTTGAGCCAGGAAGAAATTGATTACCTGGATGGGTTGAGTGCGCGTTTGGGACGCCCATTAACCGATAGCGAAGTGTTTGGCTTCTCGCAGGTGAACTCCGAACACTGCCGTCACAAAATCTTTAACGGTATTTTTGTGATTGATGGTGAAGAAAAGGAGAGTTCCTTGTTCCAGTTGATTAAACGGACATCCAAGGAAAATCATAATTTCCTGGTGTCGGCCTACAAAGATAACGTCGCTTTTGTGGAAGGTCCTAAAGCCATGCAGTTTGCACCAGGCCGTCAGGATACCGCTGATTTCTTTGAAACCAAAGAGATTAACACGGTTATTTCATTGAAAGCCGAAACCCATAACTTCCCTACCACCGTGGAGCCTTTTAATGGTGCTGCAACGGGAGCTGGTGGTGAAATTCGTGACCGTTTAGCCGGTGGACAAGGTTCATTGCCGTTGGCCGGAACAGCGGTTTACATGACCTCTTATTCGCGTTCAGAAGCCAATCGGGAATGGGAAAAAGTTAATGAAGAGCGTCCGTGGTTGTATCAGACACCGGAGCAAATCCTAATCAAAGCATCCAACGGTGCCTCTGATTTTGGGAATAAGTTTGGTCAGCCAATGATTTGTGGTTCGGTGTTGACTTTTGAACATTTCGAGAATCAAAAGAAATTCGCCTTCGATAAAGTAATCATGTTGGCTGGAGGTATTGGTTTTGGTCGCAAAGAACATGCCCTGAAAGCTGATCCTGAAAAAGGAGACAAGGTGGTTGTATTAGGTGGTGATAACTACCGCATCGGTATGGGCGGGGGTGCTGTATCATCAGTAGCTACCGGCGAATTTGATAACGCCATTGAGTTAAATGCCGTTCAGCGTTCCAATCCGGAAATGCAGAAGCGTGCCATGAATGCCATTCGTGCTTTGGCTGAATCGGATGAAAATCCAATTGTTTCCATTCACGATCATGGGGCTGGTGGTCACCTGAATTGTTTGTCCGAGCTGGTGGAAAGCACTGGTGGTACCATTCACTTAGATAAATTGCCGGTGGGTGATCCAACCCTGTCGGCCAAAGAAATTGCAGGTAACGAGTCTCAGGAACGAATGGGATTGGTACTGAAAGAAAAAGATCTCGAGAATTTGAAGAACATCTCAGCCCGTGAGCGCGCTCCTTTTTATGAGGTAGGTGAAACCACAGGAGACATGCACTTCAAGTTTGAAGATGATAAAGGAAATGCTCCCATCGATTGGCAATTGGCCGATATGTTCGGGAATCCTCCCAAGACCATCATGACAGATACCACAAGCGATGAGCAATTCGCACCTGTGGCTTATGATGCGTCTAAAATCGAAGAATACATCGCCAACGTGTTGCAGTTGGAGGCAGTAGCTTGTAAGGATTGGTTAACCAATAAGGTAGACCGTTCGGTAACGGGTAAAGTTGCCAAGCAACAATGTGCCGGTGAGTTGCAGTTGCCGTTAAACAACCTGGGCGCTACTGCCATCGATTATAAGGGTGAAAAAGGTGTGGCCACTTCCATTGGTCATGCACCTGCCATTGGTTTGGTCGATCCGGCAGCCGGTTCCATTGTTTCCATTGCAGAAGCATTGACTAACCTAGTGTGGGCACCATTGACACATGGTTTGAAAGGAGTATCCTTAAGCGCCAACTGGATGTGGCCTTGTAAAAATGCTGGTGAAGACAGTCGTTTGTACCGTGCTGTTGAAGCTTGTAGCGAATTTAGTTGCGACTTGGGTATCAATATCCCGACGGGTAAAGATTCCTTGTCGATGACGCAGAAATACAAAGATGGCGAGCAGGTTATGAGTCCGGGAACGGTGATCATTTCTGGTGCAGCTGAAGTGAGTGACATTCGCAAAATTGTAGAGCCGGTATTGAAAAATGATACAGACTCTCACTTGTTATATATTGACTTGTCGTTCGATGCCTTGAAATTAGGTGGTAGTACCTTTGCTCAGTCTGTTAATAAACTGGGAGAGGAAGCACCAACGGTAACCGATGCCGAATACTTCAAGAATGGATTTAATGCCATTCAGACCTTGATCAACAAAGGATTAATCCTGGCTGGTCATGATATTTCTGCCGGGGGTATGATTACCGCTCTTTTGGAGATGTGTTTTGCTAATACAAAGGGCGGTTTGAAGGTGGATCTCTCATCCATTGAGGAGAAAGACATTGTAAAAGTGCTGTTCAGTGAAAATCCGGGTGTGCTGATTCAGGTGAAAGACCTGACTGCTGTGTCTGCTTTATTGGAAGACAACGGAGTGCAGTTTGTAGAGTTGGGTCAGCCGGCTACTGAGCGTCAGTTGGTGGTGACGCATGACTCACAGGAATTGGTGCTGGATATCGACACCTATCGCGATAAATGGTATAAAACCTCTTATTTGTTGGATCGCAAACAAAGCGGTGAGAAATTAGCTGCCGAACGTTTTGCCAACTATAAGAACCAGGCATTGAATTATCAATTCCCGGCTTCTTTTACCGGTTCTCTGAGTCAATATGGTTTGACCCTGGACCGCAAAGAGCGCAGCGGTGTGAAAGCGGCTATCATTCGTGAGAAAGGTGTGAATGGCGACCGGGAGATGGCTTACAGCATGTTCCTGGCTGGTTTCGATGTGAAAGATGTGCACATGACCGACTTAATTGCCGGCCGTGAAACATTGGAAGATATTAACCTGATTGTCTTTGTAGGCGGTTTCTCCAACAGTGATGTAATGGGGTCGGCCAAAGGCTGGGCCGGTGCTTTCTTATACAACGAAAAAGCGAAGCTGGCCCTTGATAACTTCTACAAACGTCCGGATACTTTGAGTTTAGGTGTATGTAACGGGTGTCAGCTGATGGTGGAACTAGGGCTGGTATATCCGGAGCATGCTGAAAAACCCAAGATGTTACACAATAATTCCCATAAGTTTGAATCCATCTTCCTGAACATGAATATTGAGGAGAATCATTCGGTGATGTTACAGTCACTGGCCGGATCAAAACTGGGTGTATGGGTGGCTCACGGTGAAGGAAAATACCATTTCCCTTACGCGGAGAGCAAGTATCACATTGCCGGTAAGTATACCCAAAGTGGTTACCCGGGGAATCCAAATGGCAGTGATTTCAATACGGCAGCCATCTGTTCCCATGATGGTCGTCATTTAGCCATGATGCCTCACCTGGAGCGAGCGATCTTCCCATGGCAATGGGGCTATTATGCCGAAGGTCGTCAGCAGGATGAAGTAACGCCCTGGATTGAAGCATTTGTGAATGCGAAGAAATGGATTGAAGCGAAAACAAAATAATCGATTACTTATTATAGGAAGAAAGGGGCTGGCAGGCCCCTTTCTTGTTTTTATAGCGTTAATGACAAGTGTCAGTGCAATGGCATCTTCGTAAGTCATAGGTGTTCTTTTTTATCCTGAAAGGGTATTGTTGTAAGGCAAAACAGTGGCTCTGTTAGATGTAGAGATGCTGTTGCAAGGCGTAACGATAGCGCTGCATGTTTCAGGGCTTGTGTTTTTCCCTGTAAAGGTATTGTTGTAAAGCAAAACAGCGTCTCTGTAAGATGTGGAGATGCTGTTGCAAGGTGCAACGATAGTGCTGCACGTTTCAGCGCTTGTGTTTTTCTCTGTAAAGGTATTGTTGTAAAGCAAAACAGTGTCTCTGTAAGATGTGGAGATGTTGTTGCAAGGTGCAACGATAGTGCTGCACGTTTCAGCGCTTGTGTTTTTCTCTGTAAAGGTATTGTTGTAAAGCAAAACAGTGTCTCTGTAAGATGTGGAGATGCTGTTGCAAGGTGCAACGATAGCGCTGCACGTTTCAGCGCTTGTGTTTTTCTCTGATATGGTCGTGCTGCAAATGGTAACAATTTTTCCCTCAGTTAGGAAGTAAGGTGGTTGAAAAGCGAAGTGGTAACGGATCGGTTAGCTGCATCAGTCTTGCTGGTGTAAGGCTTCTGGTGGAAGTTATGGGATTTATATGGCCATTTTAACAGGCGTTTGTCAATGTGTCGCTCATTCAAGTGCAGGTACTGACAAGTTGTCTGAAGAATATTAGTGATGTGTTTTGGTGAGTGCTGTAAATGTCAGTATAGTAGTGATATATTATTTTTACGTGAAGGGTGATTGCGCTTTGGCACACACTTTGAAAAATGATTAGTGACTAAGGTCTTTAAAGTTTAACTAAAAAATGGAGGGTTATATTATGAAACCTGCAAGAATCACAAACAGCCTGTTTCCTGTGTTTCCTTCAATTTTGGATAAATTTTTCGAAGGAAATATGATGGACATGGTAGGGCAAACTTCTACATTACCTGCCATTAATATCTTAGATAATGCGGATGAATATGTCATTGAAGTGGCTGCACCAGGGATGTCTAAGAGTGATTTTAACATCACCTACGATAATGGTGAGTTGACCATTACATCGGAGCGCAAAGGAGAGAATACCGAGGAAAATGACCGGTATACCCGTCGTGAGTTCAACTATCAGGCCTTCCGCCGTTCTTTCAACTTTTCTGAAAAGCTGGTAGAGGGGGATAAAGTGGAAGCTTGTTACAAAGACGGTATCTTATCCATTAAACTGCCTAAGCGTGAAGAAATAAAGCCTAAGCCTGCGCGTGAAATAGCCATTTCATAGTTGGTTTGTGAGCCCCTGCCCCTGCCTCTGCTGCGGCAGAGGCTTTTTATGGGGTTTATTTTTCTTTTTTTTAGTTTGATTTTAAAATGTTTTTTAGGAGGAAATGTGATGAAATCAATGCTTATTCAGCGGCCTGCCTTATCAAAGCGGTGGCCTGTTTTTCATTGGGATTTATGGGATGATTATCCCCTACGCGATGCGTTATTTCTACCGGAAATCTGGCAGCGCGATCACCATAAATACCGGTTGAATCTTCAATTGCCTCAGTTAAGAAAGAAGGACATCTCCTTGCGTGTGGATGGTGATGCCTTGCTTATTGAGGGAAGCCGAAAAGAAACACACACCCATCGTTACCTTGAAACTGCCGTAAGAAAACGGTTTCCGTTATTGGAAGATATGGAGACCGATCACATTAAGGCCAAGTATCGGAATGGGGAGCTTCGGATTCAGGTGCCACGTAAGAAGGAACTTGTTACCTACCGTGAAATTCCCATCAGCGAACCTGATGCAATCGACGATTCTGCTACTCGGGAATTAAAGCAGAATTGGCTGAGTCATGTGAAGGATCGGCTAAAAGCAAAGGAATTCTGGAAATAATTAGAATTGTATTAACACCTGAGGATGAAGTGCCACTGTCCGGTTAATAAGGGGAAATTAGCAGTATATCTTGTGTTATTGTCAACACATGATCTGCAACACGGAATTTGCCTTTCGTAATTTGGTGTTGTTGGCACATTGCAGAACTGAGCGAGAGACTTCGATGTGGTTATGCAAATGGGATCTATTGTAGATTGAGACAGAAAAATACCGGACTATAGTGATAGGATATTGTAAAAGGAGGATGCAATCATGAAACGGTTAAGTATCTTGGTGGCCGCTGCTGTTTTGGGCAGCGCGTTGACCATTGGAACATATAAATTATGGAATGGGGATGCCCCGAAAAGAATCACCATTGAACATTTGTCGGATGCGCCAGTGCACGGTGCTGTTTATACCTTAAATAAGGACGGTGAAATTGTTCCGCTGGAGTTTACAAAAGTGGCTAAGCAGGTAATGCCTGCGGTGGTGCATATCCGGTCTACACAGGTACAGAAAGTTCAGCAATTCAGGCAAGAGGAAAACCCCTTCCGGCATTTTTTTGATGATGATGTGTTCAAACACTTTTTTGGACCGGAATACGGGCAGCCTCAGGAGCGTGGTCCGCAGGTGCGCATGGGATCCGGATCGGGTGTGATCATCGCAGCGGATGGTTACATTGTTACCAATAATCACGTGATTCAAAATGCCGATGATATTGAGGTCATCTTAAATGATAACCGCGTTTTTAAGGCTAAAGTAGTGGGTGCTGACGCGTCTACTGATTTGGCTTTGCTTCAGATCCGGGCCGGTGATTTGGCCTACTTACCGTTTGTCAATTCAGATAAGGTGGAAGTGGGTGAATGGGTTTTAGCCGTTGGAATCCGTTTAACCTGAATTCGACCGTTACAGCTGGCATTGTGAGTGCCAAAGGGCGTAACCTGAATTTGCTTAGGGATCAAAGTGCCATTGAGTCCTTTATTCAAACCGATGCGGCCATCAATCCCGGAAATAGTGGCGGGGCCCTGGTGAATTTGCAGGGTGGTTTGATAGGGATAAATACGGCTATAGCCAGTCCTACCGGTTCCTATGCCGGTTATGGATTTGCGGTACCAGCAAACATTGTGCAGAAGGTCGTCGAAGATCTGATGACCTATGGAATGGTGCAACGTGGTTATCTGGGATTGATGATTCGAAGTGTGGATGGTGATTTGTCTCGTGAGATGGATTTACAGGCCACTCAGGGTGTTTATGTGGATAGTATTATGGCCAATAGTTCAGCAGGTGAAGCTGGTGTGAAACCTGGTGATGTGGTCATACAGGTTGATGATGCTGATGTCACCTCATCCGGTGAATTGCTGGAACTGATTGGACGTCGTCATCCCGGGGATGAGGTCGTATTAACCGTCGATCGGAAGGGTAAAGTATTGAAATTTCCGGTCGTTTTGCGCAATCAGGCTGGTGAGGCTGAACTGGCTAAAAAGGAATCCAACGAAGTATTGGATGTGTTGGGCGTTGAATTGAAAGAAATCGATTCAAATACAGCCCGGCGTTTGAATATTGAAAGCGGGCTGAAAGTAACAGCTCTTCATGCCGGTAAATTGAAACGCAGCACCGATATGAAGGTGGGCTTTATCATCACGAAAGTGGACGGTATGCAGGTGAAATCAGTGGAGGCTTTTGAAAAACTTTTGACCCGGAAAAAGGGAGGCGTACTACTGGAAGGCGTCTATGACGATTATCCCGGTACTTATTACTATGCATTTGGAATGTAATCATTCCGTTTTGAATGGTCTCTTCCTGGATTTATTTTTAGGGAGAGGCCTCTTTTATGGCAAAGATTTAAAAAATCACTAACTTATGAGAACTCTAATAGTTATAACTTAAACGAAGTCCTTTAGTATGGATAATAATTGCTTAAGCGAAGCTGGGGTTGTTTTGGTTTCCGATGTTTATCCTGATAACATTGCCGTTTTACCCTTGGAGAACCGGCCTATTTTTCCAGGATTAGGGTTACCCCTTTCTTTTGTGAATGAAGAAATGGTCCAATTGGTTGATTATGCTTTGAAAAAGAACAATGGCTTCATAGGGACAGCCTTGATCAAGACTGAAAATGAAGAGCAATTTTTAAAATCGGACCTCTATCGGATGGGGACACTTTTAAAAATTGTAAAAGTGATGGCTAAAACATCAGATAGCGTGAGCTTTTTTGCGCAGGCATTGATTCGGTTTGAGCATGTCCGGGCTGTATAACGGGAGGGAATTACTTTAAGTCAGGTACATTACCATTACGATGGACAGCAATTACCAAGTGATGAATTGAAAGCCTACTCTTTAGCGGTGATTAATTCAGTGAAAGATTTGATCCAACTGAATCCGATGTTTCAGGAGCAGATGAAGTTAGCATTGAGTCAGGTGGGAATTGAAAAACCCGGTTTGCTCATGGATTTAGTGGCTTCCTTTTTATCGGTTGAAAGTGATAAGCTTCAAGAGCTGCTGGAAACGGTAGATTTATTGGAACGCAGTAATAAGTTGTTGATTTTGCTTAAGGAGGAAATTGAAATCACTAAGTTGCAACAAAATATCCAAAAGCAGATTGAAGAGAAAATATCCAGTCAGCAACGCGAGTTCTTTTTGCGCGAACAATTGAAGGTGATCAAACAGGAATTGGGGCTGGAGAAGGATGATAAGACGTCGGAAATAGAAGCATTTGAAAAAAAGATAAAGCCCTTGCATCTCACTGAGGAGGCCGCTCATGTGGTCGAAGAAGAGTTAGATAAACTTAACACCCTGGAAGCGGGTTCAGCTGAGTTTCAGGTGTCGCGCTCCTATTTGAATTGGTTGACGGATCTTCCCTGGGGTATTTATTCTGAAGATAATCATGATTTAGCGAAGGGGCGGAAAATATTGGATGAGCAGCATTATGGTCTGAATGATGTAAAACAACGCATCCTGGAGTTTATCAGCACCATTATCAAGCGAGGTAAAGTATCTGGTTCCATTATTTGTTTGGTCGGACCTCCCGGTGTTGGTAAGACGTCAATAGGAAAATCCATAGCCGATGCACTGGGCCGGAAATTCTATCGATTTTCCTTGGGGGGTATGCGCGATGAGGCAGAAATTAAAGGACATCGGCGCACCTACATCGGCGCCATGCCCGGTAAGTTGATTCAAAGTATGAAGCGCACAGGCGTGGCCAATCCCGTTATCATGCTGGATGAGATTGATAAGATTGGTGCCAGTTATCAGGGTGATCCGGCGGCTGCCCTGTTGGAAGTGTTGGATCCGGAACAAAATAGTGATTTTCTCGATCATTATCTGGATGTGCGTTTCGACCTGTCCAACGTGCTTTTTGTGACAACGGCCAATCAATTGGATACCATTCCCGGACCTTTGCTTGATCGCATGGAAATCATCAAATTGGCGGGTTATATTTTAGAAGAAAAAGTGGAGATCGCCAAACGCTACCTGATTCTTAAGCAACGGCAGGAGCATGGCTTGAAGGCCAGTGAAGTAAGTGTAAGTGATTCAGCTTTGGTGAAAATGGTGGATGGATATGCACGTGAAGCGGGAGTGCGTAATCTGGAAAATCAATTAAAAAAGATCATGCGCAAAGCCACGCTAATACAAGCGGAGCACCCTGAATTGGGAAAGGTAAATGTGAATCAAAATAATTTGACGGATTTTTTAGGTCAGCCTTTATTTACCACTGAGGCGTTGTATCAGAAATCCATACCGGGAGTCACCCTGGGATTAGCCTGGACTGCCATGGGTGGGGCCACGCTCTACATTGAAGCCTCAGCCATAAAGGGTCAATCAGGAGGATTGAAGCAAACCGGGCAGTTGGGCAAAGTGATGCAAGAATCGTCTGAGATTGCTTTTTCCTTTATCCGGTCCCTGGTAGCCAATGATAAGAAATTAGGAGATTATTTTAATACCCACTTCATCCACTTGCACGTCCCGGCCGGAGCCACACCGAAAGATGGCCCTTCGGCCGGTATTACCATGGCCTTGGCGCTATATTCATTAGCTCATCAGAAGCCTGTGAAAAAAGGGCTGGCAATGACAGGAGAGCTCACGCTTACCGGTAAGGTTTTACCCATTGGGGGCATTCGTGAAAAGACGATTGCCGCACGTCGGGTGAAGGTGTTCGAGTTGATTTTTCCGGCGGATAACCGAAAGGATTATGACGAATTGCCGGACTATTTGAAAGCAGGTATCACCGCTCACTTTGTCGATCGGTTTGAAGAGGTCTTAAAAGTGGCCTATGATTAAAAACGGCCATCATAATCACAGGAAATAACCTGGAGTAGAAGACCTCCGGGTTAAACTTTTCCAATTAAGACCGGATCTTCTGTTGTTTTTACATCCAGTGACCCGATGGTTACGTCATAGAATTCATTTTTCCTGGCCTGAGGGGCATAGAACTTCACTGGCACATAATACTCGCCATAGCCACTGGCCATACCTTCCTCATCTACTTTTTCGACGAGTACTTTCTGCGTTTGGCCAATCAACTGCTGGCGGTATTCAAGTTTTGCCGCTTCAGCAGTTTGCCGCAAAAGCTCACTGCGCCGTGATTTTTCCTTTTCCGGTAGTATATTGGTCATGCGTGCGGCACGTGTATCCTCCCGTTTGGAATATTTAAAGGTATGTACATGGCCAAATTGGAAGGATTGGACAGCCTGCAGGGAGGCTTGAAAATCGGCCTCTTCCTCGCCTGGAAATCCGACGATGACATCCGTCGTGATGTTGTAGAGGGGATCCATTTGGCGTAGGCGTTCCACAATTTTTTCATAGGCGCGCAGGGTGTACATGCGGCGCATCTGTAGCAATACCTTTTCCGATCCACTTTGCAGGCACAAATGGAGGTGAGGGGCTACTTTGGGATGTTTGAGTAACGCAAAGAAATCTTCGTCAAAGCCATCGGGTTCTATGGAGGAGATACGAAGTCTGAAATCTTCCGGCAAGGCCACAATCTGCTTTAAGAGTTGCGAAAAGGTGGTGCCATTATGGTTGTAACGGCTGATGTTGACGCCCGTTATAACCACTTCCTTATAACCAAAGGCCACCACTTGTTGAATGTTTTTCAGGACTTCATTTGCCGGCCTGCTAATGGCCCTGCCTCGCACCTTGGGTATAATGCAGAAGGTGCAAAAATTATCACATCCATCCTGTATCTTCACCATGCTACGGGTGTGAAATGTTTCCGAAGCCGGTTCGTATGCAAATACACCACTTTGTTGCTGATGGGCGGGAATGATTTCTGCATTGAAATGGGCCTGTACCAGTTGAGGGATCGTACTTTTTTCTTTGTTATCCACCACGTAGGCATTGGGATATTTGGCTTCCAATTGTTCTTTGTGGTGATTGGCCATACAACCGGTAATAATGAGCATGCCGGTATGTCCGTGTTTCAAGGCATGGTTAACCACGTACCTGGATTTCTGGTCGCTTTGGTTGGTGACGGTGCAGGTATTTACTATGTATACGTCCGTATTCTTGCTGTCCTCTACGACCTTAAATCCCAGGCGTGCAAATTTCGAAGCCAGTGCATCTGTCTCGTATTGATTCAGCCGGCATCCCAGTGTTTTAAAACCTACTGTTTTTGGTGTGTTCATTGTGTAAATAGTGCTTTGTATTGAGTGCTTAGTGCCTGAAACGTGAAACATCTAACCTGTACTTTGGGAGGAATTAGGAAATCATCAAATTAACTCCCCTTCCACCGAAAAGTTACTGGCAGACGTAATCTTTACCTCCACGAATTGGCCAATCAAGGTGGGATCATCAGAAGCGAAACGAACGGTTATTTTGCCTTCGGTCTGACCACTTAAATAGCCTTTTTTTCGATCCGTATCGCGTATTAACAGGCGATAGGATTTTCCTACCATTTGAGAGTTATAGCTACCTGATGTGTGCGCTAAATCTTCGGATAATAAGGCCAGACGTTCTTTTTTAATTGGCTGAGGAATATCGTCACTCCAGGCATGGGAGGCTGCTCCAGGCCGTGGGGAATACATGGCTATATAGGCCATGTTATAACCGAACTCGCGCAGTGCCTTTCGGGTATTTTGGAATTGGTCTTCCGTTTCGCCGGAGAAACCCACGATGATGTCTGTGAACAATGTGGCCTCGGGTATGAGTTCCCGGATAGCCGTCACGGTTTCGCGGTATTTTTTCAAAGAGTGTTTGCGGTTCATGCGAATCAGCACCTTATCATCACCCGATTGCAGAGGTAAATGGATTTGTTTGGCCAGGCACTTGTATTTAGCAATCACTTCAAGCACATCCCGTCCCATGTCGCGTGGGTGGGGCGACGTGAAATACACCCAAAACGGATGCGGGCTTTTTAAACCAATCTCTCCAATGCCTGCCAGAAGCTGGGCAAAGTTTATTTCCTTCCCTTTTTTGTCCAAGCCGTATGAATTAACGTTTTGACCGAGCAGGGTAATGGATTTGAAGCCTTTCGCTACCAGTTCAGCCACTTCGTTGATGATTTCTTCTGATGGACGGCTTACTTCACGGCCCCGGGTATAAGGCACGGCACAAAAGGAGCAAAATTTATCGCAGCCATTTTGGATGGGTACAAATGCTTCGAAAGAACTGTTGTATTTGGGCTTAACTTGCCAAAACAAGCTGATTTCCTCTTTGGGATTGATATTTTCCTGAACCAGACTCAATGGGGTTGTTACACCATATTGCGACAACATTTGTGGAAAGGAAGGCAATTCGCGCATGGCAAATACAATGTCGAACAATTTCAAAAACTTCTCGCGATCAGTGGGCAATACGCACCCACTGATAAATGTAATGAGATTGCTCGACTGTTTGCGCTTATTCCATTGGGCTATTTTGTTATAAACTTTGTCGATGGCTTTCTGGCGCACCGAACAAGCCAGAATGCCAATGATATTGGCCTCTTTTTCTTCATCCGTCCATTGGGCCCCCATTCCCTCCAGCACGCGTTTCACCCTTTCGCTGTCCGATTGATTCATCTGGCAGCCCAACGTCACTAAATGGTATTTCATGTTAGTTAAAAAGTATGAGAAAGTAAATGTCAAGTTTTAAGTCTCAGTAAAACAGGATTTAAGATGTTTAAGCAGCTGTTTAGAAATAAACTTCCGCATGAATGTTATCGCTCTCAACGCCTTGTTCCTCCAGAATGTCGTACACATCGTGAATCATGTTGCAGTTTCCGCAGAGGTAATACTGAGTGTCTTTGCCAAATTTATTTTGCTTCAGGTAGTCGGTGACGCGGCCGTAGAAATCCCCTGTGCCTTCGCGTGATGTACACAGCACATAATTCTCCTTTACGTAGGCATCTGCATCGTACGCTTCATCCGCTTTTTTAACACCATGTAGCAGGGTATAATCCAGTTGTGGATGTGATGTGACAAAACTATGGAAAGGTGAAATACCCGTTCCACTGGCAATGAATACATATTTCTGATTGGCCGGGTGGTCTTTATTAATGGTGAAATAACCTACCGGCTCCTCAACGACCACAAATCCACCTGTTTGTAATTTTTTCAAACTGGGCGAAACCAATCCGTTAACCACTTCTTTCACCAGAATTTCAATGTATTCTTCGTTTTCCGAACTATATATAGAATATTCCCGGGTGTGAATACCATTGGGTGGTCCCACGCAAATGTGTTGGCCGGCTTCAAATTCCAGGCCTTTGCGTTCAAATCTCAATACAAATGTAGAATCCGTTAAATGACGGATATCTAATATCTCATGTAAGTCGGTTTTTATCTTGTTTGCTGTTGGCACGGCTTTACTCATTGTACTTGTTTTTGTATTTATTTTAGTTTGTTTCGTGGGTATAACGTCTAGTGTGCTTATTTAGTTTAAATATAAACAGGCGCAAAATTGATAAAAAATTACCAATACGAAAGGATTAATCGGAAAAAAAGAGATTAAAGTCTGTTAAAAATAGTTTGCTTGTTTTAAACAGGAGTTGAATATCATTTGTTTTAAATTCAACTACTCATTGGATATTCCTCACATGAAAAACTATCGGGCCAAGGAAATAAGCTGGTTGTCTTTTAATGAACGGCTTCTGCAGGAAGCTGAACGAAAAGAAGTGCCCTTAATTGAGCGCATTAAGTTTTTAGGTATTTATAGTAACAACCTGGATGAGTTTTTCAGAGTGCGGGTGGCTATCTTAAAACGATTGGCATTACTGGGAAAAGATACTGAATTGTATGGTGGTAAACCGTCCGAGATTTTGCAACTCATCCACAAAATAGTCATTCGTCAATCGCGTTACTTTTATACCATTTATGAAAAGATTCTGAAAGATCTTGAAAAGGAGGACATCTTTCTTATCAATGAATTACAATTGAATACCGAACAAGGTACTTTTGTCAGGGCCTACTTTGAGAAAAAAGTACGCCCTTTGTTAATGCCGGTCATTATTTCGGAGGAGCGTGGTTTGCCCGATTTAAAGGACGAGGCGATTTATTTGGCCGTTCATTTAAAAAAGAAAAACCATCGGAAAATTGTAGCCGCATTGATTGAAGTGCCTACAGAAGCCATTAATCGATTCATATTATTGCCCAAAAACAATCATCGGCAATACATTATTATTCTGGATGATGTGATTCGATATGAGTTGCAGGATATTTTTTACATGTATGATTATGATGAAATTGGGGCATATACCATAAAGTTAACTCGCGATGCCGAATTAGAGATTGATGACGAAGTCTCTGAGAACTACGTTAAGAAAATTGCCATGAGCCTGGAAAAGCGGAAAGAAGCACATCCGGTGCGATTTGTACACGACAAAGAAATGCCCGACGAACTGTTGAGCTTGTTGTTGCGCAAATTAAAATTTTCCAAGGATGATGTGGTTATCCGTGGCGGACGTTATCATAATTTTAAAGATTTTGTGGGATTTCCAAAAATAGGTGGGGATCATCTGGTATATAAAGATTTTGAACCCATTCGGCATCCGCATATACAAAAGTCAATTCCCTTTATTCAGGAACTAAAAGAGCGGGATATTTTATTTCATTTTCCGTATCATCCTTTTGGGCATTTTATAGATATTTTAAGGGAAGCTTCCATTGATCCCTTTGTTAGTGAAATTAAAATAACGATTTATCGGGTGGCCAAGTATTCCAATGTCATTAACGCACTGATTAATGCGGCCCGTAATGGCAAAAAAGTCACTGCCGTATTGGAGTTGCAGGCCCGTTTCGATGAGAAAGCTAATATCAAATGGGCCAATCGCTTGAAAGATGAAGGGGTAAAGGTGATGTATGGCGTTCGCGGCTTAAAAGTACACAGTAAATTGGTTTATATCAGTCGGCGGGAAAAACGGCAGGTAGTTTCCTATGCGGCGGTAGGTACCGGCAACTTTAATGAAGAGACGGCCACTGTTTTTAGTGATCATTTGTTGTTCACCAGCAATGCTGAAATTGTGAAAGAGATCGGAAATATTTTTCTCTTTTTCGAAAAGAATTTCCGGATTCCCCGGTTTAAACACCTGCTGGTAGCACCCTTTTACCTGAGAAATAAGCTCGTTCGGTTAATCAATCAGGAAATTAAAAATGCAAAGGCAGGGGAAAAGGCATTTATTTACTTGAAGCTTAATAATCTGGTGGATTTGCGAATGATTCAATACCTCTATAAAGCAAAATCCAGTGGGGTGGATGTACGCCTAAATGTGCGGGGGATGTTTTCAATGCTACCTGATTTTCATCCGGATTGCGAGCCGATTCCGGCCATCGGTCTAATCGATCGTTTTTTAGAGCACTCGCGAATTTTTATCTTTGGTAATCAAGGGCGGCCTAAAATATGGCTTTCATCTGCCGATTTAATGGGGCGTAACCTGGATCGACGGGTTGAAGTGGCCTGTCCGGTATATGATGAAGCATTGAAAGGCGAGTTATTAAAAATGTTCGATATCCAATGGAAAGACAATCGTTCTGCCAGGTTACTGTATAATGACTTGTCTAATAAGTTAAAGAAATCAGGCGGTCGGAAGATCAGGGCTCAGCGCGCATTTTATGATTATTTAAAAAAATCTTGATTCATTGCTAGAGTTCTGTTATGTGTATATATTTGGTGAGTATATAAAGCATTATTAAGCATGAATAAACCCTTCTTGATTCTATTATTTCTAGTGGTTAGCTTTTGGATAAGAGGGCAGGAACTATTTATTATGCACGGAGTCATTGGTGATACAATTTCTCAAAAGGAGGCATACGATTGTGTTCTTTTTAATGATTTGAAGGTTCCTAATTATGAATATGCTGTAATTTGTAAATTATCAAATAACTATCGAATAGATTTCTGTGAGGGGGATGTGATTTTTCCCCAGTTTATTTCTCAAGCTGCCATGGATGTTTATATTTCCAATGTCAAAAAACTTACAAAGTTTCAAGCTCATAAGCAGGTGATTCGTGACTCAATTGATAGCCGTGCGGAGAATGTGCCGGATGAATTGACGGTGTATGACAAACCCGTTACTACACCGATTTCAGTTTTTACAAGAAAAGAATTAGCCGACATTGGTTTATCTGGCTATGTTATCACTGAAGAGGGTAGAGCACGCCTGGAACGGGATGAAAAGGAAAGTCGGAAAAAAAGTAGTCGCTATGTGCGGGTTGATAATGAGTTTGTTCAATATGGCGATACAAATGCCTTATTTCAATTTACGGAACCTCTATTACGAAAAAATAAGTTAAAGAAAAAGATAAGGGAAGACATGAACAAGTCAAAACGAGAATGAAAAGTACAATGAAACGTAACGAGTATTTCCATCGAAGGTCATAGCGTACTATTTTTGTATAATGGTGAAGCTCAAACATGGGTGTTACCACACTGCGTTAATAGATACATTATATTATATATGACGTGTTTCCTAAATGCTTTCACTCCGTTTTTTTTTATATCTTCAAACCTGAATAACCAATGCAGGCATGGAGCTTAAAAACAATCTGTTCTTAGTTTTACTTTTATTGCTGACGACTACGGTATTTAGTCAAAAAATAACATTTCGCTACAGTGAATTGGCGGTTGAGGATGGTATGTCCAATAATTCAGTCAGCACTATTTTACAGGATAGTAAGGGATTCATGTGGTTTGGTACCTATTATGGTCTTAATCGCTACAATGGGTATGAGTTTGAAAATTATTATAGTGAGATAAACAATCGTCACTCCTTGTCCAGTAATTTTGTTACCGCTCTTCTGGAAGATAAAAACGGGGATATTTGGGTGGGTACAAAAATGGGACTCAGTCGCTTTGATGCCGATTCTGAATTGTTTAATTCGTTTGTGGTCAATCAGGATGAGCCAGCTTCTCTCACCAATAATCAAATCGGTGCTTTGTTATCAGATAGTCGGGGAAACCTCTGGATTGGGACTATGGGGGGAGGTCTCCATTTGTATCATGAAAATGTACAAGGCTTTTCCTGTTATGCACAAACCAATAATAAAGCGGATAATATCAATCAGATATCAGCTTTGACTGAAGGGTATGAAGGTGGAATTTGGGTAGGTACGTATGGAAATGGCTTGAGTTTCTTTAATTCACGCGAGCCATTCTTTATTAATTATGATTATCCCACTATGCAGATCAATGATTTACTGGATGACGGTAATGGCAGTATCTGGATCGCCACTGCTAATATGGGGATGTATCGTTTTGATAAAGAAATGAAAGTGTATGAAAAGGTGCACCTTCATCCCGATCGCGAAGACGATACCATGAATATCATTATGTCTTTGTCGTTAGATAAAATGGGTAATATTTTAGCTTCTGTGGATGGAGGCGGTGTGGTGATCATCGATCCAAAGCAACGGCGCGAAATATTACCGGATGAGGAACATGATGCTTTTGATGATCTGGATACGCGTGCTATCTATCGTGTGTATATTGATAGTAATGGGTTGTACTGGATTTGTACCATTGGGAAAGGGATTCGCGTTTTAAACATGGACCGCAACCGGTTTTATTACTATGTCCATTCGGAGGAGGATCCTACAACCATCAGTGACAATGCCATTATCTCTACGTTGCAGGATGCCGAGGGACGTATCTGGGTTGGAACGGATGGGGGAGGTATTAATCTGTTTGATCCGGAAAAAGGTGAATTTAAAAGTTTTGGAAGGATAGGAGGTCAGAGTAATAAAGTCATCAAACGCATTTTTGAAGATGATCAGGAACAGCTTTGGTTAGGGACTTATGGTGGGGGTTTAGTTGGGTTCGATCCCGTTCGGGGACGTTTTGAGGCTCATAATCCGGTAGGCTATATTAATGATGAGCAGCAGCAATTATCAGTGTGGTCTATTGTGCAACAAGAAAATGGAAAACTCTGGGTGGGATCCCTTGGAAATGGCTTATATCAGTTTGATACCCGAGCTAAAACCTTTACACCGCTGGTAGACTTATTTCCGGATCTGGCTGATTTAATGAATGGCTATATCTTGAGTCTGCATGTGGATAGTAATAATAACCTTTGGATTGGCACCAGCAATGGGGCCTATGTTTGGTTTGCCGGAACTGACCGATTTGCCCGTTATTTTTACGATGAGTTTAATAATAGTGGGGTGGGTTCCAATGCGATTCTGTGTATTTTTGAAGATGATGAGAAGCACATGTGGTTTGGCTCTAATGGGGGTGGATTAAGGATGTTAATTCCGGATTCGGGTGAAATTATTCAGTTAACCCAAAAAGAGGGTTTAGCCCAAGATCAGGTATATAGTGTTATTCAGGATTATTCCGGTCATCTGTGGTTTGCCACGCACGGGGGTATCTCCAAATATGACTTTGAAACCGGCCGTTTTCAAAACTATGATGGTCGTGATGGTCTATCCGGAAGTGCTTTTTCCAGCATCTTATTATCCGATAAAGGGCAAATGTTTGTGGGCGGGGTAAAAGGGTTAAATGTATTTAATCCCTCCGTAATAAAAATCAATAGTAATATTCCCCGGGTGATCCTTTCCGGTTTGAATATTAATAATTTGCCTGTTCATGCCGACATGGAGCAAAGTCCCTTGACCCATAATATTACGGAGACGGATGAAATCGTCTTGCGATATGATCAAAATAACATAGGCTTGGAATTTGTGGCCATTAATTATTTCATATCCGAAAAGAACAGTTACAGTTATATTCTTGAAAACTCATCTGAAAATTGGAGTCAACCCGTCTCTAGCCGAAGTGTCAAGTATAATAACCTGAAACCGGGTACTTATGTGTTTAAGGTAAAGGCAGCCAATAATGATGGATATTGGAGCAAGGAGCGGGAGCTGAAGATCCGCATAAAAGCACCCTGGTGGAGAACTTGGTATGCATTTGCATCCTATTTTATCGTGTTAGCGGTTATTATCTATGCCTATATCCGTTATTCGCTGATGTGGATGGATTTGCGGCGAAAATTAGAGTTTGAAGTTATGGAACGGGATAAGATTAAGGAGCTGAATCAAATGCGTCTTCAATTTTTCACCAATATATCTCATGAATTTCGGACACCACTTACCTTGATTCTGGGGCCACTTGATTCGCTAAAAAAGAATTTGCTATTGGACGGTGATAATAAGACGCTGTTTGATGTGGTGCATAAGAATGCGAATATCTTGTTACGTTTGATCAATCAATTGCTGGATTTCCGGAAAGTGCAGACGGGTTCTATGGAATTGGATGTTAAAGGGGCTGACATAGTGGCTTTTTCTGAAAAATGTGCGTTAGGTTTCAAATACATGAGTCATGAAAAAGGAATCACCTTTACCATCCGGAAGGACATTGAAACTCTGGTTACTCAATTTGACGAAGGTGTGCTGGAGAAAGTCATATATAATCTGTTAGCCAATGCTTTTAAATATGGTTATGCCAATGGAAATGTGGAATTTGTGCTGTCGCAGACCGACTGTGAAACGCGAGGTGTGACAAAAAACTGTTTCTTGCTGCAGGTGATTGATGATGGCCCTGGTATTCCATCTGATAATCCACAGGATGTTTTTATCAGGTATAAGCAATTCAAGCATGTGACGTCAGCACACCAGCCCGGAACCGGTATTGGACTCGCCTTGACAAAGTCATTGGTGGAGTTACATGGAGGTAAGATAACGGTTGACAGTGAGAGGGGTAAGGGGAGTACTTTCTGTGTTTACTTGCCAATTGAGGATGTTGCTACCTCGTCGAAGGGGGTGAAACATTCCATGGCGGAGGATGTGGCAGAGAGTAGTTTTCTGCATTCCGAAATCAGTTTGGATCGTGTAAAACCAAATCTGCCTATTAAAAAGAAATACAAACTGCTGGTGGTGGATGATAATGAGGAAGTGGTTACCTATCTGGAAAGTCTTTTGGGATCATCCTATTTCATTGAAAAGGCCTATGATGGTGAACAGGCATTGGATTTAGCCTTGCGTCGCTCATTTGATTTGGTGATCACGGATGTGATGATGCCTAAAAAAGATGGCATTGAGTTATGCCATGATTTAAAGAATAACATTCAAACCAGCCATATTCCGGTTATTATATTATCAGCACGCTCTTCGGTGGAAAGTCGGATAGAAGGTATCAAAACAGGCGCTGACGCCTATGTACCGAAGCCTTTTAATCCTGAACTGTTAGAAGCTTACATTGAGAATTTGTTGCTGTCGCGCGAAAAACTGAAAGAGATTTTCGTGGGGAATAGCGTAGTATTGCCTTCAGATATCACTTCTACATCAGTGGATGAAAAATTTGTGGGTAAGGCCATGGACGTCGTAAAGGCAAATATGGCCGATGAGACTTTTAGTGTGGAAGATCTTGGCCAGGAATTAAACATGAGTCGCAGTAATCTCCATCGGAAAATAAAAGCTCTTACCGGGAAATCCACTACTGAATTTATTCGCACCATTCGTTTAAAGGAAGCGGCCAGTATACTGATAACTACGGATGATCAAATCAGTGAAATTGCCTATAAGGTTGGTTTTAACAGTAGTTCCTATTTTATTAAGAGCTTTAAAAAAGAATTCAATATGTCACCGGGGCAATATAAGCAGTTGCAGCAGAAGTGGCAATAGGTGATACTTTGGCCCACACGGGCTAGCCCGTTCAGATTGTTTAGGAATTTAATGTAATCCCATAACTAAAGCGATTGAATCTGCACGGATCAGGGCTTTTTACAAGTGAACGCATACCCAGCCGCACGGCTACAGCTGCTTTCATTTTTAAATGACATCCAGCCGCTGGGCTAATGCCCCATTCATTTCCGGAGAACAATCAGCCAGCTGGCCAAAGCTTCATTAATTTCAAGAGTGCCCCCTGCCATTTGGCTGTCCCATTTTTTATTTGAACACACACCACACGGGGGAGCAATGTTTGTTTTGATATATTCTCCAACCTTGCGGTTCGCGTTTGTTATTAAACCTAAGGCCAATTTTCCAATACATGTAACTTATTATTTCAATCTGTTCAGGGATGAGTCATGCGCCTGGCAGACCTAACCCAATTCATATAATTAAAAATTATATTCCTATTTGGTTGGCACATGAGTTAAACTAATGTGTTTTTGCACCTTCTTTTTTTGCGTGCTATTAACATTTATTTAGCAAAAACGCAACAATACAACAAGATTGCAACAATGGTACAATGGATCTACAATTGTGTTATTAATTTCAACATGTGTGTTAATTCTTGTTAACACCGACGGCTAGATTTGCTGTCATGAAAATGTCAATGAGCCATAGCGAGAAAAGAACGATTAAAAGTGAAGCCAGGCGGTACTTTATTATAAGGACCATTTTGGTGATACTCTTAATTGTGATGCTTTCACTGTTGCTTTTACTCACATTCATTTAAACAATGTTAACAAATTCCAAAAATCAAGCTCTTTATGAAGAACAATTCTAACTGGTTTCAAAGAGGTTTATTGGGTGCCGTTATGCTGCTGCTTTCAGTCAGTATGGTGTTTGCTCAGGATGTAACGATCAGCGGTACCGTAACAGGCGCTGAGGACGGAATGCCTATACCAGGGGTATCCGTTGTAGAAAAAGGTACAACCAATGGTACCATTACCGATATTGACGGTAACTATTCGATAACTGCACCAACAGGCGCTGTTGTCGCTTTTTCGTTTGTAGGTATGACAGCTCAGGAATTTACCGTGGGCGCTCAGTCGACTATTAATGTAGCTTTAAAACCGGACGCGATTAGTGTTGATGAAGTGGTGGTTACTGCTTTGGGTATTAAGCGTGAAAAGAAATCTTTAGCCTATAGTGCTTCAGAGTTAGGTAGTGAAAACTTAGCTGAAGCTCGCGAAAGTAATGTCATGAATAGTTTGACCGGACGTGTGGCTGGTGTAAATGTAAGTCAATCGGCGACTGGTGAGGGAGGTTCTACTCGTGTGACTATTCGTGGTAATAGCTTTATTAGTGGTAATAATCAACCATTAGTGGTTGTGGATGGTGTTCCTATGGATAACTTAGGAGCTTCTACTGATGATACTTGGGGTAACCGTTCAATTGATTATGGTAATGGTTTATCTGAAGTTAACACGGACGATATTGAGACAATGTCTGTTCTTAAAGGTCCTGCTGCATCTGCACTTTATGGTTCAAGAGCAGGTAATGGTGTTATTCTTATTACTACTAAAAGTGCTAAAAAAGGTAAGAAACTTGGTATTGCATTTAATAATAATACCACGTTTAGCACACCGCGCAAATATCTTGAAATGCAAAATGAATATGGGCAAGGTGCTTCTGGTAAATTTGATGCTGCTTCTCATCTGAGTTGGGGTGAAAAAATGAGTGGTCAAAAGTATCTTGATTGGACAGGAAAAGAAAATAGTTATTCTGCCCGTGATAATGATATCAACGATTTTTTACAGACTGGTTTAAGCTCAACTAGTACTTTAGATTTTACATCTCATTCTGAAAATAACTCTTTCAGAGCCTCTGTATCTTATAACAATACGAAAGGAACTATTCCTACTCATAAATTAGAGAAGTATACTGCCTCACTTAAGTCGCAGACTAAGCATGGAAATGTAATTAGTTCTGATTTCTCGGTTCGCTATACGAATTCCAGTGGTGAAAACAGACCTAAAATTACCCGTGATCCTGATAACCCATTTTATAGTTACATAATAATGCCTAGAAGTGTAAGTTATTCAGATTTGAAAAATAATGTACGCGATGAAAATACCTTAGTGCCTTTACGTTGGAATGAAAATAATGGTGTTATCCTTAATCCTTATTATTCAACTTCTTATAATACAAATGAGGATGAACGTAATCGCATTACAGGATATGCAAAATTAAATTTTGATTTGGCAAAGGATTTCTCTGTATCTGCAAAATATGGTTTAGATTTCTACTCATTCCGTAATCGTGACCAATTAGGAACAGGTGTACCATATTGGTTTAAAACCGGTGATGTTCGTCAGTCCCAAACGCAAGCAAGTGAAACGAACTTTGAAGTTCTTGCTCGATATACTAAAGATCAAATTGCAGGATCTAAATTCTCGACTCAAGTCAGTGCAGGGATGAACTTGATGAGCTCCTATTCACATAGTACTACAGCACAATCTAGAGGCTTGGTAGTGCCTGATTTTTATTCCATTAATAACTCTAAGAATAGAACAGGAAGCGAATATATTTACAGAAAAAAAATAAATTCTGTATTTGGAATGGCCCAAGTATCATATGATAGTTTCTTTTATTTAGATTTAACTTTCCGTTCTGACTGGTCCTCAACAATTAATATGGACAATAATCCATATTCTTATCCATCAGTTGGAACTAGTTTGATTGTTACTGAGTTAATGGATATGCCATCTTGGTTTACCTTTGGAAAGGTCAGAGCTTCTTATGCAGAAGTAGGTAATGACACTGAACCTTATCAGCTTGCATTAACAAATACCATTTCTGATACCGGTAATGCTAATGCACCAACAACAAGACCTAATCCAAATCTGAAATCCGAGCGATTAAAGTCAACTGAATTTGGTTTCGAAATGAAATTCGTGAATAATAGAATTGGTATAGATTATACCTATTATGAAAATAATACAGAAGATCAGATTATACGTATTCTTATTAATGATTTACAATACAGTCATGAGTGGATCAATGCCGGAGAAATTCAAAATAAGGGTCATGAACTTATTTTATATGCAACTCCATTTCAAACACCTAAGTTTAGCTGGAATATGAGCTTGAATTGGTCTAAGAATAAGAGCAAAATTCTTAAATTAACTGATGAAACTTCTAAATACATATTATCAGATCCAAGTTCGTTAATGCAAGTGATTGCCGAAGAAGGTGGCAGCTTTGGTGATTTGTATGGTTATACCTATATGACAGATGATGCCGGTAATAAAATTCTTAATCAGGAAGGACGTGTTCAGAAAAGTGACCAAAGAGTCATGTTAGGAAACTTTAATCCGGATTGGACTGCCGGTTTTTCTAATAGCTTTACCTACGGCGATAATCAAATGGGACAATTTAGTTTAGGGTTCCTGTTTGATATGCAAAAAGGAGGTGACATTTATTCATACACTCAGGCACAAGCCGCTAGCTATGGAACTTCCAAATTGACTGTTGAAAATGGTCGTGAGGCATATACCATTTCTGGGGTTGATTCAAATGGTGCAGCAATTACTTCTACTGTTTCGGCTCAAACTTACTGGCAAGATAAGTCTGGTATTGATTCTGAGTGGATCTATGACGCATCTGAAATTAATTTCAGGGAGTTAACAATTGGATATACTGTGCCAAAGTCACTGGCTCAGAGAATTAGTGCTGATCAAATCAGATTGAGTTTTGTGGCCCGAAATCTTGCTACATTTGGCAGTGACCTGAATGGTCTTCCAGCAGCCTCTTATACAACTTCTAACTCACAGGGAGTTGAGATGTTCCCAGCAAGCCGAATTAGAACGATGGGATTCAACTTATCGGTTAACTTTTAATACAGATTGTATATGAAATCAATAAAATATATTTTTCTAGCATTGTCACTATTGACAATAGTAGCTTGTGATGATTTTGAAGATATTAATGTAGATCCGAATAATCCTCCGGCAGGCATTGTTAGTCCAGGATTAAAAGTAGGAGCTATTCTTCAGGAAGCTACACTGCATGCAGAATTGCATCAACGTATTCATAATTTGTACGTCGATATGTTTGCGCAGTATTATACCGGAACCGGTTTTGATTCTTACCAATATCAATCAATTGATGGTTGGACAACGCTTTATTGGGATAATCATTACAGATGGTTTGGTAATTTGACAGCATTAATGCAAGAATATGAGGGGAATGAGAAGTTTGTGAACGATTTGGGAATGATTAAAATTTGGCGAGCATTCATTATGCATAGAGCGGTAGATTTATTTGGTGATTTACCATATTCAGATCTTCTAGAAAGTTCATATGATTCTGAAGAGTCTATTTACCGTGATATGTTGGCTAGTTTAGAATCGGCAGTTGAAAATATGGATGAGGACAAGCCGATGTATGAAGACGTCATTTATAAGGGAAATGTTGCTAAGTGGAAGCGTTTTGGTAATACCTTGCGTCTTAGATTAGCAATGCGAATTTCTGGAGCTGATGCTGTAGCTGCTAAGATGCATGCAGAAGCCGCCGTTAAAAGTGGAGTATTGGAAAGTATAGATGACATGCCTACAATGGCTGCAAATCAATCCACATGGGGCGAGGGGTATAGTATGACCTATTATTTCTGGTGGGGCGCTGGTAATGGTGTTGCGCTTTCGAAAACAATGTATGATTTAGTTGTTGGTATTGGTGGTATGCCTTTTAATAAAGGGGATATGGAAAATCCAGATGATTTGATAGATTTTCCTGAAACTGTAGATCCGCGTTTAACCGTAGTTTTTGGATCATCATCTTCTAATACTGAAGTAGAAGCAGGGTATAATGGTCGTTGGACTCCAGTGGCTTTTGGTCTTGGTGCAGATGATCGTCAGCTGTCAGAAAATAAGGTTGCTAATAATGCTCGTATTAATCGCACCCTTCGTGGTAAAAACGGTGGGGATAATGGCAGATATCGCACTATTTTACCTATTTCAGAAGTTTGGTTTTTAAGAGCAGAAGGAGCTCTTAATGATTGGAACATGGGTGTAGATGCAAAGACTGCTTATGAAAATGGTGTTAAGGCTTCATTTGAATATTGGAAATTGGATGGAGCAAATGAATATTTAACAAATTCATCTGTTAATACGCATGGAACTTCGGCTAAATGGAATGATGGTAATGGATCTGATTTGGAAAAAGTCATTACTCAGAAATATATTGGTGGATTACCTGATAATGGATGGGAAGCATGGGCAGATTTGCGAAGACTTGAATTGCCAAAGTTACAGTTTGGCCTTCAGTTTAATTCTAATGTTCCAGCTGGAAAAGTAATTCAACGTGTTAAATATCCTTCAATTCAAGCACAAATTAATGCTGATAACTATAATAAAGTTAAAGCTAAAGACAATGAAGGTAGTAAACACTGGTGGTCAAAATAAACTAGGCCCTAATTTTTAATTCAATATCTTTCACTATCCTTCTGCATAACGATGCAGAAGGGTAGTATTTACAAAGAAACCTCTAAAACCAAATGACTATATAAGTCTGATTGCGCTTAGCATGAAGGGCGGTTGTCTTCCGAGACAGCCGCCCTTTTTTTATGTCAAATGCTGTTGAGTAGCATGCCGAAAAAGATATTAATAGTAGTCAAGTGATAAAGCATGCCGAATATGTCTGAATTTACTATGCGGCTGGCTAATGGTGTAAAATAACTGGAACTGTTTGCTTAAAGACCGGTGCGCTAGCTTGATATTCCTCTCTGTATTTGGATCCGCTTCGTACCACACTAGGACCATCTTCGGTTCAATTCCGCTCTAGCGGAGTTGAACCGAAGATGGTCTGGATCAGCAACGAATTAAACATGAAGTAGTAATGTCGAGCACCTATGATAAGTTGTAAAGTTGAGGTTTTAACATTTATCTTGATATTAAACTGTTATTGTTACTAGTATTCATGCTTGATTTTATTCATTCAAATTTGCATTAAATAGTCTCAGAATATTATTTGACTTTTGCGAAAAATGTTTTAAATTGTAAAAAAAGACTAAAAACTACTATTATGCGAAACATCTTAAATGGAAACTGTAAATTATTGTAAAGGACTGAAATGAAGTGTAGTAAAAATATTTAGTTCATCGGTAATTTTTTTGTCAATGTCAATAGACTTTTAATTTGGAAGAAATAAATTAACAAACATTAACAGGTGGCAAATTCTTATTGGCCGATAAAATCAATTTCAATAATAATGAAGAACATCAATTATCCACATAATTAATTTGAAGTATTAATCCCATTAACCACTCATTTAAAATTTAAATCTATGAAACTAAAAGTAAGCTGGTTAAAAAGGTGCATGTTGTTATTTGCAACACTCATCTTAGGGGCAGGTGTTTTATTTGCCCAGGAAATAAATGTACAAGGTACAATCACCAGTTCTGAAGACGGTTTACCCATCCCGGGGGTATCCATCGTTCAGAAGGGGACTGCCAATGGTACCATCACTGACATTGATGGTAAGTATAATTTAATGGTGCCACAAGGATCGGTGTTAGTATTCTCTTTTGTGGGGATGAAAGCACAGGAGGTGACAACTACATCTGCAACAACTTATAATGTGACTCTTGATCCTGATGTAACTGGGCTTGATGAAGTGGTTGTGACGGCATTGGGCATCTCCCGCGAGAAGAAAGCGCTGGGGTATGCGGTTACTGAATTAAACAGTGAAGAGTTAACAACCGTTAAGGATCCTAATGTTATTAATTCGCTTTCAGGAAAAGTTGCTGGAGTTGTGATTACGCAGTCAACTTCAGGACCTGGTGGTGGTTCTCGTGTCTTAATTCGCGGGAATAATTCACTTTCTGGAAATAATCAGCCCTTATACGTAGTCGATGGCGTACCAATTGACAATTCAGGTGCAGGTTCTGCCTCAGGCGAAGGAACAGGTGAATATTCACGGGCTGATTTTGGTACTGGTATTTCAGATATTAATCCGGATGATATAGAATCAATGACTGTTTTAAAAGGGCCAAATGCTGCGGCATTATATGGTTCGCGTGCAGGTAATGGTGTTATTCTTATTACCACAAAAAAAGGTTCTTCACGAAAAGGACTTGGTGTTTCTGTTAGTTCCAGTTATACATTTGATAACCCACTATTATTACCAGAATTTCAAAATCAATATGGACAAGGATCCCAAGGGAATATATCATCTAATCTCGAAACGCTAAAAGGATCTGACTCCTGGGGACCAAAATTTGATGGTACTGATCAACCTTATTGGACCGGCGTAAATAAAGCGTATTCTGCACAAGCTGACAATGTTAAAGATTTCTTTGAGACGGGAAGTCAGTTTATTAATACCATTGCACTGGAAGGTGGAAATGAAAGGGCCAATATGCGCTTTTCATATACAAATAATACTACGAGTGGAATTTTACCTAATTCAGAGTTGGATCGTCACAATTTTAACTTGCGCTCTTTTGCAAACCTAACCGATGAGTTAACAATAGATGCAAAAGTGACCTTTTTCCATCAGGATATGAAGAACCGTGCGGTTCAGGGAACTGAAGGTTTATTGGCCTATGTATATCCAATGCCTCGAAATTTAATGTTAGATGATTACAAGATCTATCAGAACCCTGAAGAATCGTTAAATGTCTTGACCTACAATAATTCAGGGGGAAATCCATACTGGATTTTAAATCATGATAAACGTGAGGATATGCGCCAAAGATGGTCCGGTTTTTTTAAAGCCAATTATGAGTTTACCAATTGGCTTTCAGCTTTTGTGCGTGTAGGAACAGATATTGTATCAACCAAAATTGAGACTGTTGAAATGCCTGGGCATCATTTTTATGGTTCTGGTCGATTTAACTTCTCAACAAGGAGAAATTCAGAGACAAACGCTGATTTTTTATTTATGATTGATAAAGAATTGAACGAAGATTTCAATCTAAATGTGAATGTCGGTGGTAATCATTCTTATCGTACTTATGAAATGATCGGAATAGCTGGAGAGAATTTTAAGATTCCTTCTAAAGCTACTGTTGAGAATGCGGTTAAAATTACCCCTGACTATGCTCCTTTGCAGAAGAAAAAAGTTAATTCTCTATATGGATCAGCATCATTATCTTTTCGAAATATGGCCTATCTAGATGTTACAGCACGCAACGATTGGTCTTCAACTCTTAACTCTAATAATTGGTCGTATTTTTACCCCTCTGTAAGTTTCTCTTTCCTGGCCAATAAGGTCATTCCTGGTGTTGAGGATATAGTAGATTTGGCAAAAGTAAGGTTGAGTTGGGCTCAAGTTGGAAATGATACAGATCCATATCAATTGTATGAGTATTATAACCTAGATCAGGAAGGCTACCTTGGTAAAACCGTTGTGACACGTCCTTCAGTTAGATTTAATGAGGATTTAAAGTCTGAATCAATTACTTCTACTGAAATTGGATTAGAATGGAGTTTGTTTAATCATCGGTTGTATGGTGATTTCTCCTGGTATAATATCATAACAGAAGACTTAATTTTTGATGTAGAGGTGCCTGCTTCTACGGGATATTCACGCTTTAGAGAAAATGTAGGAGAATTAAAAAATACAGGTATTGAGTTAATGCTTGGTGGTAAACTTCTTAAAACAGGCGATTTTAGTTGGGATATCGCATTCAACTATGCTAAAAATAATAATGAATTAGTAAGTTTAATTGAAGATACTGAGGTGTTTATTTTTAGTACTACCAATTCTGGTGATGTTTTAGTGCAAGCAACAGTTGGTGGTGGATATGGTGATATTTATGGTAAAACATATAGGCGCAACGAGGCCGGTAAACTGATAGTTGATGCACAGGGGCGGCCCCTCAAGTCAACTAAAAATGTATTTTTAGGAAATTATCAGCCCGATTGGACAGGTGGTGTTACAAATACTGTTAATTATAAAGATTTTTCATTACGCTTTTTAATTGATGGTCGTTTTGGCGGCGAATTGTATTCTGGTACTGATTCTGCTTTAGATGGTTCTGGTGTTTCTAAGAGAACATTGCCTTTCCGTGAAGATGGAATAACAGTTGATGGAGTTATAGATAATGGTGATGGAACCTATACTCAAAATACGACCAAAATTAGTGCGCAGGATTATTACGTAGCAATGAGTGGTATTGCATCTGAATATGTATATGATGCTACTAATGTTCGCTTAAGGGAAGTAAGCTTGACGTATCGACTACCTAAAAGTATATTAGGTGATGGTTTTGTCAAAGGAGCTTCGTTAAGCCTTATTGGTCGAAACCTATTCTTCATTTATAAAGAGATGGATAATTTTGATCCAGAATCTAGTTTCTCAACCAGTAACTTCTCTCAAGGTGTATTGTGGTATAATTTGCCAACAACACGTAGTTTAGGTTTTAACTTAAATGTTAATTTTTAATCTTGATTGTTATGAAAATAAATAAACTTTTTTCAATCTTATTGTTATTGGCAGGCTTAGCGGCTTGTACAGATACCTTTAAGGATATTAATACGCGTCCTGACGTATTTTATACAGATGAAGTGAGTGGTAAGTTTTTTATGACTAATCCGCAGTTTAAACTGTATGGTCCGGATCGATATCCTTATTGGAGAGCTCAGTTGATTCATGCAGATAGGTATGCGGGGCATTTCTGCTTTGGGCATTCCAGTTCATGGTGGAGTGGTGAATTGGGGTATAGTTACCATACCGATTATACCGATGCTACATGGGGATGGATGGAAGGGTATTTGGGAAACCTCGATAATTTTATGAAACTAGTTGATACAGGTGGTGAATTTGAGAATGAATACATGTATGCAATGGGTTTGATCATAAAAGGATTGTATTATCAAATGTATACAGATATTTTTGGTATGGTTCCTTATGCTGAGGCAGCTGATCCTAATATTGTAACTCCTAAATTCGATACACAAAAGACAATTTATGCTGGAATTATTGCTAGCTTGGATAAAGCAATGGAAATAATTGGTGATAAAGATAGGACTGGTGTTGGGGTGGATGATGCAGGTGATAACGATATATATTATAAAGGTGACTTGCAGAAATGGAAACGAATGGCCAATACCTTAAAACTACGAATCGCGTTGAGAGCCTATGGCGCTGAGGGTAATGATTTCTCAGAAGCTGCCATTGCTGAAGCATTAGCAGCTCCATTATTATCTTCAGCAGAAGACAACTGTTTAATGGAGAAAGATAATGTAATTTCTCAATGGGGAAGTGCTTCATATGGTGATATTTGGTATGGATTTGGGGCTGGGTCTGATTGGACAGTAAGTAAAGTATTAATAGATTATCTACGCGATGAGAATGATCCACGATTATCCAAATATGCTAAACAGGCTGTTGGTGATACCATACAAATTGAAGTCCCAGATAGTGATGTAGGTGCATTGTTTGATAAACGTTATAATTTCATTGTTGATGGATTATTGGACGCTGGTGCGGAATTTGATCAGTGGAATCAAGCTGATACGTTATATTTTATAGATATGCCTGCTTCTAGATATTATATAGGACAACCTTCAAGATTAAGTGGGAAAATTCAGTCTTATGCGCAGTATAATCTGTATTCTACACCTGCTGAAATCATTATACAGGAAAAGAATAAGGGAGAAAAGATAGCTCCTGAAATTGTAATGTTAACAGCAGAAGCCTACTTTTTACAAGCAGAAGCAATTGTTCGTGGTTTAAGTACTGGTAATGCGGATGAGTTATATAAAGAAGGAATCCGTCAGGCAATGGCTGTTTGGGGGGTTTCCGGAGCAGAAGCCGGAAATTACCTTGCTAATTCACCATTAGGAGCTTTAACTGGAAATCAGGAAGAAAAACTTGAAAAGATTGCAATTCAAAGGTGGATTGCAGCCTATACTGATGGATTTGAGGCATGGGCAGTAGTGAGAGATTTTGGATATCCTGCAGAATTGGCCGCTGGGGTATCTGATGTAGATATTTATGGTTTAGGGGATATTAATGGAAAGTATCCTCAGAGAATGCAGTACGGATCAGATACCTATAATAAAAATGGAGCCAATACAGATGCTGCTGTCGCCATTCAAGGACCGGATCAGCAAGATACCAAACTCTGGTGGGCTAAGTAGTCAACTAGTAAATAAGATTTTAAACCGGGAGCAGCTACTCCCGGTTTTTATTTTCCCCAATTTGATAAATATCAGTTGCACTTCTCAATTCCTTTTGCAACTTTGCTATTTAGAATCACAATGAATTGTTGTTTATAAAAGAGTGAGACCATGACAATGATGAAAGCGCTTGTTAAATCCAAAGCCGAGAAGGGTATTTGGTTAGAAGACGTGAAAATACCGGTAATTGGGCCCAATGATGTCCTGATTAAAGTATCTAAATCTGCAATTTGCGGAACGGATCTTCACATTTACAAATGGGATGAATGGGCACAGAAGACCATTCCCGTGGGTATGACCATTGGGCATGAGTACGTGGGCCACGTCGCTCAGGTGGGGAGTGAAGTCAATGAATTCAAAGAAGGTGATCGCGTTACAGGTGAAGGACACATAGCTTGTGGGCATTGTCGTAACTGCCGTCGTGGTCGTCAGCACATTTGTGAGCGTACCATCGGTATAGGTGTCAACATAGACGGTTCATTTGCTGAATATGTGAAGGTGCCTGCCACTAATGTGATGAAAATTAATGCGTCCATACCGGATGATATATTGGCAATAATGGATCCATTTGGGAATGCCACACATACAGCTTTGTCTTTCCCATTGATTGGTGAGGATGTATTAGTGACCGGATCCGGTTTGATTGGTAGCATGGCGGTAGCTGTAGCTAAATTTGCCGGGGCGCGTTATGTTGTTGCTACTGAGACCAATGAATTTCGTGCCGAGCTGGCCCGTAAGATGGGGGCTACGCGAGTAGTGAACCCAATAAAGGAGAACTTGCGCGAGGTGATGAATGAGTTGGGAATGATTGGTTTTGATATTGGTTTGGAGTGTTCGGGTTCGCCTGTGGCATTTAATCAGTTGGTGGAACACATGTACAATTCAGGAAAAATTTCCATGTTAGGGATTTTACCATCCAGTACACAAGTGGATTGGAACCGGATTATTTTTAAAGGATTAACCTTGAAAGGTATTTATGGCCGTGAGATGTACGAAACCTGGTACCAGATGGAACAAATGTTGATGTCGGGTCTTGATTTGTCACCAATTATTACACATCAATATTCCATCAATGATTTCCAAAAGGGATTTGATGTGATGGAAGAAGGAAATTGTGGAAAAGTATTATTGAACTGGGACTAGTTTTCAGGAACTATAAAGGTACAAGACCTTAAGGTTGTTTAAAACCTTAAGGTCTTTGTTTTTAATCGATTTATTTCAGCGTCCATACGAGTCCGATGAGCGACCCGTAAGATATGCTCGACCATGGACTAGAGGTAATGGGACAAGTGCCTGATTGGCATCCAACAAAATAGTAGTAGGCATAACCGCCGGCTGCTCCTACTAAAGTTCCGATTAAGACTTTATAAGTGAACTTCTTTTTTATTTTATTCCAAACTTTCATAATTTCGACATTTGGAAGCAAAGATACTAAAATATTTAAAAATCTATATATGTCCAGATTCCTTGCGTTATTTATCGTGTGTGTATTATCAATTCATGGTTGGGGGCAGAAACAGCCTGATAAATTAATTCAGAAACAACTGGATGAATTGCGGTCCATCACGGATGTAAATACCAAACGGACAGAGATCACGCATATTAGCGACCGGATATTCCAGTATCTTACCGATTCGTCTGATGCCTGGCAAAAGCTATCCCTTTCCAATCAAATATCTGCGACTGTTTCACAGGATAGTTTAATACAAGTGGTTAGTTTTTTTGCTTTGACCTATCCGGATGCCATGCAGTTCGAGTGGTTTGTAAAAGTGAATCAGGGAGGAACCAGTCAGGTGTTTCATTTTTCAGATGAACTTAAGCGGGAAGACGGAAAATCTACCATTCTGGCTCGCTATAATATTGAAATTGTGGATGTGATCAGAAATCAGCTGCCTTTTTATCAATTAAAACTCACCAAACTAGGAAAACCCACACAATTATTTTTCTGCGATGATATATTGACCAAATGTTTGTTTGAAGAGTTGAATCTGGCGAAAACGGACGTACAGCAGGATTCGATCAATCACACGATCCAGGATCGATTGAATCAGTTATGGCTGGATAAATCCACTTTTAAAAATGATTTCGGGCAGTTTAAACGGATGAAAACCCTGTTGTCCGAAGATGGAAATGTGAAAATTTGTACCTACAATGTGCAACGGGAGGGGTTTCAGCACCTGTTTTATGGGGCCGTCATTCGTCCGGGGGACAATAATAATGTCTCACAAGTGTATGCCTTAGTCGATAAAACCACTGCCATCCGGTCGCCTGAAAGGGCCAGCTTGTCCAATGAAAAATGGTATGGCGCGGTTTACCTTGATCTGATTGAGACAACCGTGGGTAACCAAACCTACTATACCTTGCTCGGCTACAAAGGGCACGACGAATTTGTAAAGACGCGTGTGCTGGATGTGATGTATTTTCAGAATAACCGCTTACGCTTCGGGTCTTCTATTTTTAAGAATGACCGGTTAACCCGCCATCGCATGATTTATCAATATGCAGCAGGCGCCACCATGATGATGCGGTATGATCGCAAACTGAAGTTGATTGTGATGGATAATCTGGCTCCTGCACAATCTTTTTACAGGGGAGTTTACCGGTATTATGGCCCTGATTTTTCTTACAATGCCTATCGGTTCCGAAAAGGCTATTGGGAATTGGAGCAAGATATTGATTTAAGAAATGCCAAAGGAGTCAACGCACCTTTAAATAATGAATAAGGATGAATAAGGATTTTCAATACGTAGTGGAGCAATTCGCCGACCTGCGAATTTTACGCTATCAGATTCCGGGCTTTGAGGCGTTACCGCTTCTGCAGAAGTTGTACCTCTATTATTTGAGCGAAGCCGCTTTGTGTGGACGTGATATATTATGGGATCAGAACAATCGGGATAATCTGGCCTTACGGAAAGCCTTGGAATTGATATACCAGGTATTGCAGGAGAAAGAGGTCACAGGAGAGGCTGTTCATCAGTTTGAAGTTCTACTAAAGCGGGTGTGGTTCGCCAATGGCTTTCACCATCATTATAGCACTGATAAGTTGAAGCCGGCATTTACCAAGGTAAATTTGAAGGAGTGGATCGCTCTATTAAGTGACGAGCAGTTGACTGCTTTGGGGCATGCTCATCCAGAGGATCTTTACAATTGGCTCGGGCAGGTATTATTTGATCCCAACTATGCTGCCAAGCGGGTTTCGCAGGAAGTAGATGTGGATTTGGTGAAAGCCTCTGCCAATAATTTCTACCAGAATGTGACACAAAACGAAGCTGAAGAATATTATAAAAGCCTTCAGGTAGCAGATGATAAATGCCCCGTTTCAACTGGTCTCAATTCCAGGTTAGTGAAGGAAAACGGTCAATTGGTGGAGCAGGTGTGGAAAGTGGATGGCTTGTATGGTGCTGCCATTGAAAAGATTGTACATTGGTTACGCAAGGCCCGGTCGGTTGCTGAAAATAACGCCCAGAAAGAGATTATTGAGTGGTTATGCCGCTATTATGAATCGGGCGACTTAAAACTCTTTGATCAATACAACATTGCCTGGTTAAAAGAGCAAGCCGGGGCCATTGATTTTGTGAATGGATTTATCGAAGTATATGGCGACTCCCTGGGGATAAAAGCCACCTGGGAAAGCCTGGTGAACATTAAAGATGAAGCCGAGACCCGGAAAGCTTCCGTCATCAGCGAGCAGGCACAGTGGTTCGAAGATCATTCACCAGTGGCCGAACAATACCGCAAGAAGAAAGTGACCGGTGTCAGCATGAAAGTGATTAATGCGGTCATGTTGGGCGGTGACTGCTATCCGGCTACACCCATCGGGATTAATTTACCCAATGCCGAATGGATTCGCGAGCAATATGGCTCTAAATCGGTCACACTCGACAATATTACCTTCGCTTATCACCAGGCCTCCTTGACTTCGGGGGTGATCGAAGAGTTTGCGTTCGATGAGGCAGAAGTACAATTGCATAAAAAGTATGGGGCACTGGCGGATAACCTGCATACCCATTTGCATGAGTGTTTGGGTCATGGGTCAGGTATCATGCTGCCGGGCGTGAAGCAGGAAGATCTTAAAGCGTATGGTTCTGTGATTGAAGAAACACGGGCCGACTTATATGGACTCTATTTTATGGGGGATGCAAAAATGCTGGAACTGGCGTTGGTGCCACACATGGATGTGGCCAAAGCACAATACAATGCCTACATCCGTAATGGTCTGCTCGTTCAGTTGGCACGGGTGGAGCTGGGGAAAAATGTGGAGCAGGCCCACATGCGTAACCGGCAATTGATCAGTAAATGGGCTTATGAACAGGGGAAAGCCAACCAGGTGATCACTCGCCATCAGAAGGCCAACAAGACATATTATGTGGTGAATGACCATGAGGCATTGCGTCTATTATTTGCCCAACTCCTTCAGGAAGTGCAACGCATTAAATCCACCGGTGATTTTGCGGCTGCCAAAGCCTTGGTTGAAACCTATGGCGTTCAGGTGGAAACGGATTTACATGCCGAAGTACTGGCGCGTTACAAGGCCTTAAAAGTGGCACCGTATTCCGGCTTTATCAATCCGGTGCTGAAGCCGGTTGTCAACGATGCCGGTGACATAGCTGATGTGACTGTCGATTATTCTGAATCCTACCACGATCAGATGGTGAGGTATGGAAAATGCTACTCCTTTTTATAAGAGTGTTTTCCTGTTCAGGCGTAGGTGGTCTTGCAGGGAATTGCTCATTGAACTTATAGATATTGGCTAATAGAGCATTTAAAAAGTCTTATGAAACGGTTCTTCACTTCAAGCTGCTTATTGAGAACCGTTCCATAAATTACTCAATACATTAAAACTTCATAATCTTACGATAGGTCATGGTCCGTGATGACGCGTAAAATTGTCTGCTGTTTTTTTTCTAAGCTCGAAAGGGCAGCCTGAATAAAATAAGGGTGATTTTCCACCACATGAACGGGAGCCTGAATTGTTTCAGGGAGTGGTCACAACGCGTGATGGAGCGCTAGAACTCACTCCGGATGATTTTTGCAGATGTGAAAGTAGCCTGAATAAAATCAGGGTGATCTTCCACCACATGAACGGGAGCCTGAATTGTTTCAGGGAGTGGTCACAACGCGTGATGGAGCGCTTGAACTCACTCAGGATGATTTTTGAAGACGTGAAAGTAGCCTGAATAAAATCAGGGTGATCTTCCATCGCATGAATGGGAGCCTGAATTGGTTCAGGGAGTGGTCACAACGCGTAATGGATTCCCTGATCTCATTCTGGATGATTTTTACCGGCGTGAAGACAGCTTGAAAAAAAACAGGGAGGTATTTCAGCACATGAACGGTACCTTCAATTCTTTCTGGAGCTGATTAGCCTGCGCCATAGGGCAGGTACGTGTTTGTTTATCCGCAATTTTCCTGGAAGAACCGGTTATTCTTCAAAAAAAACGTAATTTTGACCCGTTATTCAGGTCACTTCCATAGCTGATACCATAAGGCCATCAGCCGTAATTCAGGAAGAGGGAATCAGGTGAGATACCTGAGCTAAACCCGTAGCCGTAATCTGTGCCGGTTTTGTAAGCCGGAACTGTGTATCGCATAAACCACTGTCAAATTTATCCCAATAATTACTGGGATGGATGGGAAGGGAGGTGCACAGAAAGAGAGCCGGAAAACCTGCCGGATAGCGTTATTTATAAATCATTAATTCTTTCGGGAGATAAAGAAATGATCAAAAAACTATGGCCCCTCGGGGTGCTCCTTTTCGTGTTGCTGGCTTGCCATGACAGGAAGGGCACGCAACAAAACCAGCAAGTAAAGGACGCAAAGAGCAGCTACATCCCTAAATATGCCAAGGGGTTTGCCATTCATTATTTCGATGGTTACAAAGAATTAGTCATTCATAATCCTTGGGATCAAAAGGCCGAAGCTGAACACTTTTACCTGGTTCAGGCCACCACGGTTCTCAGCACCCTTTCGGCAGCCAATGGATCGGTTCTCAATGGCCCGGTGAAGCGGTGGATTCCTTTATCCTCCACCATGGTGAACTACGTTGATTTGCTCGCTAAAAAATCCACCATCTGTGGGGTGGCCGAATCGCAGTATATTTCCGATGAATACATTCAACAGCAGGTTAAATCCGGCGCCATTCGAGACGTGGGTATGGCCTTCAGTCCCGATTTTGAAGTGATTGTTGATTTAGAACCGGATTTGGTGATGGTCTCACCTTTCAAGGATAATAACTTTTCGGCCCTTAAGAGTGCCGGCATTCCCATCATCACCAATGCCGATTATCTGGAACATACCCCGTTGGGACGAGCCGAATGGATGGTGTTGGTGGCCGCTTTGTTTGATGCGGAACCGCAAGCTCAACAGCTGTTCAACAACATCGAAAAAAATTATTTGGAAGCCAAAGCTAAAGCCGCTTCGGCCCTGGAACATCCCTCCGTATTTACCGGGCATTTATACCAGGGCGTTTGGCATACGCCAGCCGGAGAAAGTTACATGGCCAATTTCTTTAAAGATGCGGGTGTCAATTACATCTATCAAAATACCACCGGAACCGGTTCGCTCTCTTTGGATTTTGAGTCCGTTTTTGATAAAGCGCACCAATCGGATTATTGGCTGTTTATTGTGAATTATCCCGGTGAGTTTTCCTATGAGGCCTTCCGGAAGATGGATGGGCGGTATGCCGATTTTAAAGCGTTTCAACAGCAAAATGTCATCATGACCAATGCCTCGCATTCACTTTTTTATGAGAAAGGGGTGTTGCAGCCCGATGTGATTCTGAACGATATGCTGCACGCCTTTCATCCGGAATTGGATGCGGATTACCAGTCTGTGTACTTTTATAACCTCAAGCAATAACGATCTGCATGGAGCCAAAGCGCATGAAATGGATGGTGGGATTTGGAGTGCTCGTAGTGGCATTGCTAGGGCTTTTCTTCCTGAATATCGGATTGGGATCGATCCGGATTCCCTTTAGTGAAATAGTGACTGTTTTGGGCGGTGGTGAAGCATCTAAAAAAGCCTGGACTACCATCATCTTAAATACCCGGCTGCCGCAGACCATCACGGCACTTCTGGCAGGAGCGGGCTTAGCCATTGGCGGCTTGCAAATGCAGACCTTGTTTCGCAACCCCTTGGCCGGCCCGTCTATTTTAGGCATTAGCAGTGGGGCTGGTTTGGGCGTGGCCATGATCATTCTGTTTGCCGGTAATTTTCTGGGAATCTCCATCAGTAGTCTGGGGCTGATTGGCCATTTAACCGTGGTGGGTGCAGCCTTCATCGGCGCCATGTTAATTCTGTTGCTCATCGTATTATTTGCCCGTACGTTAAAAGATAACACGATCCTTTTGATTGTGGGCATCATGGTGGGCTATGCCGCTTCCTCCATCATTGGGGTGATGAAGTTTTACAGCCCCAAAGAAGATGTGCATGCCTATGTGATTTGGGGATTGGGTAGTTTCGCCAATGTATCCTGGGAATTGCTGGGGGTGATGATGCCCATCATCGGACTTGGTATCATTGGAGGTCTCTTGTTAGTCAAACCGCTCAACGTATTGATTCTTGGCGAAAGCTACGCGGAAAACCTGGGGGTCAATATCCAGCGAACCCGTCTGTTAATTCTGTGTTGCACCGGATTATTGACGGCGGTGATCACGGCTTTCTGTGGTCCCATTGCCTTTTTAGGACTGGCCGTTCCGCACCTCACAAAAGGATTGTTTCGTACCACGGATCAAAAAATACTCATGCCTGCCGTCATATTGGCCGGTAGTGTGCTGGCTTTATTCTGTAATCTGATTGCCCGCATGCCGGGATTTGATGGGGCGCTTCCCATCAATGTGGTGACGGGAATGATTGGGGCACCCATTGTAATTTCAGTGATTATTAAACGCAGGCGGTTAAGCAGCATAAATGCATAAAATGAAGGCTCTGATAGAATCGTACGATCTGGCAGTGGGATATGCTCAAAAAAGAGGACAGTCTACCGTCATCCACCAACACATCCATGTACAGTTGCAACAAGGTGAGTTTGCCTGCTTGTTGGGACCTAATGGAGCCGGTAAATCCACATTGATAAAAACATTAAGTGGTTTTATTCCCAAGCTAAGTGGCGATGTCAAAGTGAATGGTGTTTCGCTGGAAGCCTATAGCCGCAAAGAATTGGCGCGCCATATCAGTGTGGTGTTGACGGAAAAGCTGATGATTCCCAACATGACGGTTTTTGATCTGGTGGCCTTGGGACGTACTCCTTTCACCGGCTTTTTTGGCACCTTATCCCTTCATGATAAAGCCTTGGTGAAGGAAGCCATACAAGATGTGGGACTGGCAGATTTCGAGCACCGGCAATTGATTTGTATGAGCGATGGGGAGCGACAAAAAGCCATGGTGGCGAAAGCATTAGTACAGGATGCGCCGCTCATTATTCTGGATGAGCCCACGGCTTTTCTGGACTTGCCCAGCCGCATCGAAATTGTGCAATTACTCAAACGGCTGGCGCGGGATAAAAACAAAGGGATTTTGTTATCGACCCATGATTTGGATCTGGCCCTTCAATTGGCCGATAAGATCTGGCTGTTGGCGCAAGGGCGTGATTTGGAAGCCGGGATTCCCGAAGATTTAGTATTAGCAGATGGTTTTCGTCGCTTCTTCGAGCGGGAAGGCATTGTGTTTGATAATGATTCGGGAACGTTTAAAGTGGAAAAGGAGCAACTCAAAACCATTCGCCTGGTGGGGAAAGGCATCGAATACAAATGGGTGAACCGGGCTTTGAACCGTACCGGATATAAAACTACCGTCGATGAAGGGGATTATCCTCAGGTCGAAATCTATCCCGATAACAATCGCGAATATGTGTTGAAATTGCCAAATGGAAGCCCCCAAAAACTGCGCACCATTGAAGATTTGTTGGAGCAGATTAAAGCCGATAATTAATACGATCTGGACGTTGATGACACAATGGCTGTGGCTGGATTATGGGCTGTAATTCATTCATTTAACGGTGCACTGGGGTTTGATCAACGATCGATGTCTCTTTATAGAACTTCTGCAAGCTATCCCGTTTTTAAAGGACAAGCAATTGGCTGCAAACCAGGTGAGAAATTAGAAGGTATCTTCCCCTTTTCTTAGCACTATTGGAGCATGCAGCCTCAGGATGTACTTTCCTTTATCCTTTCACGTATTCCTTATTACTTGCTATTTAGTATCATTCTCAATGGATTTGTGCGTATTTTTGAGTTCAGAATTAGTTCAAATAATTCTGAATAGCCAAAACCAAAACCTTAATGATGCATTGTATTAAATCCGGTCCCAGGACCACACTCATCCTGCTCATCCTTTGGGGATGTTTTTTGGGTTCCTTTGCACAAGAGCCACAAAACAAAGATCTCAGTGCTGCACTTCAACTCCGTGACAGCATTTTTATAGCGCTTCAAAATACAGCCTTAGACAGTACGTCCATGGATCAGCTCTTTTTAGTGATCTGCAAGAACCGGCGTAAACTCCGGCAGGACTATAAGCCTTTATTAAAAGAGTATGTAGACCATACCATGAGAACCGGTTATCAAAAAGGGTTGATGCAAGGCATTGATCGCCTGGGTCTGCAGGAGCGTTTTGATGAGAACTACGATTTGGCCGTGCAGTACCACAATCAATCGCTCGAAATAGCGCAGCTTTTGCGCGATAGTGTCCAGATGGTGTATAACTACAATAACCTGGGACAAGTCTACCGGAAGCAGGATATCAATTCAATGGCCATTACCTATTTTCATCAGGCATTAGCCATACAGGAAGCCATCAGTGATTTTAAAGGGGCTTCCTTTACGCAAAATACCCTGGGAGCCACTTACTTTGTGCAGGAGGAATATGAGAAGGCGAAATACTATCTGAATCAATCCGTCCGTTTATCCTCCGAAAGTGATGATAAGCGCACCCTTTCCTATAATTATGGCACGCTGGGTGAAATCTGTCTCATGCAGCATCAACTCGATTCGGCCATGTATTATTTTAAGGCAGCCAGGCAGTTGAAGATTGAATTGAAGTATTATAAGGGAATTGCCGTCTCAGATCACCTCATTGGTCAGGCACTCTTTGCCGCCGGTGATTTACAGCAGGCGGAAGAATGCTTTCAAATGGCCTTGAAGGAGCATGTCAAATACGATAATGATCGTTACCAGGCCTTATGCAATGCCTATTTGGGTAAGATCAAGCTGGCCGGCAAACAGTATGCCCTGGCTTCGGATTACCTGATGAAGGCCAAAGCGAAAGCCACGGAGATTCATTCCATTGAAAATTTGATACTGATCAATGAGGCCTTGTTTGAATTGTATCAACAAACCAACCAGTGGCATATTGCTGTTCAAGCCCTTCAGGAAACCCAGAATTGGAAGGATAGCATTATGTTAGCACGCAACGCCCGTGAGTTGCAGTCGCTTGAAGTAGAATATCAGACACATAAAAAAGAACAACGCATTGAACTGCTTTCGGCCGAGAATAAAATTAAAAATCAAAGCATTCGCCTGGGAGTTGCGGTGATCATCATCTTAGTACTAAGTCTTGTTTTGGGTATTTATGTGTTTGTGTCGCGGCGTAAGCAAGCGGTGCTGCAGGAGGAGAAACTGAAGCAAAAATTACTCAAGTCGCAGATGAATCCGCATTTTATTTTCAATGCCCTGGGGAGCATACAGAGTTACATGTACCGCAATGATGCCCAAAAAGCAGCCCGTTACATGGGCAATTTTGCCGCTCTGACACGATCTATCCTCAAAAATTCAGGGGCCGATCACATCTCCCTGGAGGAGGAGATCCATACCCTGGACAATTACCTGCAGCTGGAGCGCATGCGCATGAACCAGGCCTTTGATTTTAAAATTGAAACGGCCGATGAGTTAGAGACGGAATTTGTTGAGATACCCCCCATGATGATTCAGCCTTTTGTGGAAAATGCCATCAAACACGGGATCAAAGAAGTACCGGAGGGCGGTTTGATTACCATTCGTTTTAGGGATGAACAGTCGCGTTTGCGGGTGGAAGTTGAGGATAATGGGGTAGGGATCAATCAAACGATCCATGCACCTAATAGCGGCCATCAATCCATGGCAACCACCATTTTTAATCAGCGCATTAAAATTCTCAAAAACAGCCATAAGAATTTACCGGAACCCATTATTGAAGATGTTTCTACTGCATCCACCACTGGGACACGTGTGCTGTTGTATTTACCAATTAAGGAGGTTTTGACCCAGAGTCTTAACTAATGGTTGGTGTTTTTCTGAAGTTTATTGGATGGGTTCATGTCCGCATCCAAATAAATAGCTTTATGTTGGAAGAAATATTAGTTTTATAACTATGATCAAAGTTGTTATCATCGATGATGAGCAGAATGTCAGACGCCTTCACCGGCAACTGTTGACTGATAATTTTCCGGATGTTGAAGTGGTCGCAGAGGCTGACTCGGTTACCGATGGGATTGCCTGTATCAAGCAGCACGATCCGGATATTGTCTTGCTCGACATCGAAATTAAAGGCGGTACCGGTTTTAATGTCTTGCAGAAATGCCGGCCCTATCGGTTTAAGCTGGTTTTTATCACGGCGTTTAATGATTTTGCCATCAAGGCCATTAAGTTCAGTGCCATGGATTACATTTTGAAACCGGTGAATGAATTTGAGTTTATTCAGGCCATTGAAAATGCCATGACCCACATTGAACAGCAGGAGAGCGAGAAGCAACTGAACAACTTCATGGATCATTATGAGAAGAAGACCCAATCGAAGAAACTGGTGTTGCGCACCGCTGAAGCCATGCATTTGGTGGATATAGCCGACATTCTCTTTTGTAAAAGTGATAACAGTTACACCACCTTCTTTTTGAAAGATCAGAAAGAGATATTGGTTTCCAAAAGCATGAAGGAATATGCCGAGTTGCTGGAGGGATTTGATTTCCTGCGGCCCCATCAATCCTACCTGGTGAATTTGCATGGCATCAAAATGGTGGATAAAACCGATGGTGGATTCATCATCATGACCAATGGCCGTGAGATACCCGTTTCATCCCGGCGAAAGCAGATGTTGCTCACCTTATTGGAACAGTTGTAGGATTGGCAAAGAATTACCTTATATCAAACGTTATCTTATCATCATGAAACATTTAGTACTGACAGCTTTTATTATCCTATCTTCAGTAACCCTGTCGGGACAGGAGCTGGATACCCTTTATTTTGATGCCCATGATCAGTTGGCATCATCCGTGAAGTATGACTATATGCGCACCACGCGTAAGGTCTCACAAAATGAATACGTAGTTTCGGATTACTACGCAAATGGTAGCCCCAAGAGCCAATGTAGGTGCGTGTCGAAGGGAAAATATCAAGCCACTGCAGCTGATTTTGTGCACCTAAAAGCCTCTAAAAAAATCCGCTTGCATGGGGAGTATGTATCTTATTATCGGTCCGGTGGCAAAAACCACCAAGCCACTTATAAAAAAGGGAAGCTCCTGGATAATGCTCTGAATTTTATGGAGAATGGCGATACCTTGTATTTTATAGTGGATAATATGCCGGAGTATCCCGGTGGTGCCAATAAACTGAGAGAATTTATTGCCCGTGAGGTGATGTATCCTGAAGATGCCCGGCAACAGCGGGTTCAGGGAATGGTATATATTTCCTTTGTCGTTACTAAAGAGGGCGATGTGCAGCTTGTGACGGTGGCGCGTGGGGTGGATCCTCGCCTTGATCAGGAAGCGCTTAGAGTCGTTGCTTCCCTGGGTAAGTGGAAGCCTGGCACGAATGCCGGTAAACCTGCTAATGTAGCGTATACCGTTCCCATCAATTTTGTGCTGCAATAACCTGTAAAACCCAAAAGTATCATTCATCTAATGATAATTCCTGACATTATTTCCGCCCTCGAATCCCATGCCGATCCGGCTCGACAGAAGTTTGCAGCCACATCCTACCCCACCAACTCGCGCGTGATTGGTGTGACCAATGCCCATTTGAAAGAGGTATTAAAAGAAGTGAAAGCACAAACTAAAAGCTTTTCTGAGCGGGAGAAAATTGAATTGACCAAAGCATTGATTCGAACCCATATATTGGAGTGCCAGCAGTTGGCCTATGAATTTATTGGGAGAGAAAAAAAGAGTCTGTGCCAACTCACCGAAGCGGATATTGATGAAATGGGCATTCACCTGGATAACTGGGTGGCCGTTGATTATTTTGGATCCATGATTGTTGGCGTGGCCTGGCAGGAGCAAATTATCGATAACAGTAAAATAAAAAACTATCTGAAATCGGCTGATTTCTGGATTCGACGGGTGGGCGTAGTGGCTACCGTGGCACTCAATCAGAAAGCACGAGGGGGAACCGGGGATGCCAAACAAACTTTGGAAATTTGCGAGCTGGCGGTCGATGATCATGCCGACATGATGAACAAAGCACTCTCATGGGCTTTGCGCGAATTGGCCAAGCGGGACAAGCAACCCGTTATTGACTTTGTGAATCAATATTCACACCGTTTGCACAAACGGGTGTTACGCGAAGTGACGCACAAGCTGGAAAAAGGGACGAAGAATTGATGCGAGGCTTTCTAGAGTCACACGGGCTTTCCATCGAAGTCACGCGTCATTTCGACCGAAACCACGTGTGGTTTGCACCCGAGTCACACGTGATTTTCATTCAAACCACGTGTGGTTTTAAGTCAAAGCACACGTGATTTGGAGGCAGCTCACACGTGCTTTGCCTGCGCCGCTGCTGTGAGTTGCTTCAAAGACAGGCGTGATCTGCCTTTACAGGCCCCGTGCAAGGAGGAAAATCCGGTCGGATCTTTCTTTTTTATCCTATCCTGGACGAGCCAAAACCAAATAATGAACAGCGTCAACAACTGACGAGTGCCGAATTCTTAAATCACAAATCGTTAATCCATTGAGTCCAAAAACAAGATCCTGCCAAATAATATAGGAAGACCAGCAGAAAGACCCTAAAGTAGGTCTCTATTATGATATATTTTTGGAGTAGTATTGTGTTCCAAGAATAAGTTATGAATTCAAATCTCCAACTAAATACCCCCCGCCTGTTGCTGCGCCCTGTTGAGGTAGCCGATGTGCCAGCCCTGTTTGCTTACCGGTCCGATGCCCAAACCAACCAATACCAGGGGTGGATTCCTCAAAGTGTGGAAGAAACCATGGATTTTGTGCAACAAAAGGTGGCGTCTGTCATCAACCAGCCGCATACCTGGTTTCAAATGGTAATCCTGGAGTCAGCTTCCCATCGTATCATTGGGGATGTGGGCATTCACTTTCAGGATGCGGACAACCAGCAAGTAGAATTAGGTTGCACGCTACGAAAAGATTGTCATGGCAACGGTTATGCCACCGAAGCATTAAAAGTCATTATCACTTATTTGTTTGATACCTTAAACAAGCATCGCATTGTCACGTCCATTGATCCTCAGAACTCGGCCTCCATTGCCTTGGTGGAACGCCTGGGTTTTCGCAAGGAAGCGCATTTTCGCGAGAGTATCTTCCTCAATGGACAGTGGGTGGATGATTTGGTGTATGCCGTGCTGAGGCGGGAGTGGCGTTTGACTTAAAGTATCCTTTGGGGTCGATATAATATACAAAAGGGTGGTAGTTTTTAATTGCCCGGGATACAATTGGTAATTTAGTGAGCAGATCTTTTCCGTACTGTTCACGCTTTTTAACAGGTTGTTTGTAGATCCGCATTGTTCCGTGAATGATTGTGCAGAACGTCTTGGATTTTTTTAGTATTTTAGGATCACTAAGCGCATTCATCATGAAATACCGATTGCTACTCGTTTGTCTTCTTTCAAATCTGTTTCTTCACACACAGGCGGTGGCTTTCTATCCTTCCGATGCAGTTTACGTCTCACCAGTGAGTGATACTTTGGCTTGTGAAACTCATTTTTTTGAAGACACAGCTTTGTTGCACATCACACTGCGCTATGATATTACAGCGTTCATGAAAACCAAAGCCAAACAGGAGGAACGCTACTTTCCGGCAGAGCTCGTTATTTATCCCGATAAGTCCGATTCAATAGTTAAAAGCATCCGTTTGAAATCCAGAGGTAATTTCAGAAAACAATTCTGTTATTTTCCACCCATTCATCTGAATTTTAAAACCGACTCTATGAAAGGGAAGGATGCAGAGGCCATCACTAAAATAAAACTAGTGACCCATTGCAAGTCATCCAAACTCTATGAGCAATATGTCTTGAAAGAATACCTGGCCTACCGCATTTATAATCTATTGACGGAAAATAGTTTTAAGGTTCGATTGGTACGGATAAGCTATGAAGATACCGGTAAAAAGCAATTGCATTTTACGAAGTATGGATTTTTAATTGAGCCGGTTAAGCTCCTTGCTCAACGTCAGGAATGTCTGGAAGTGGAGGTGAAAGGACTCAAACCATACAATTATGTGCGAGAGGACCTGGATCGCATTGCCGTTTTTAATTATATGATAGGCAATACGGATTGGCGGCTCTCAGCCGGCCATAACCTTAAATTCTTTAAAAGTAATGATCCGTTTAGGCGCGAGTTAAATGTGGTGCCGCACGATTTTGATTATTCTGGATTGGTGAACACCGATTACGCCATTCCCCAGGAGTGGTCCGTTGCCGAGACAGTGGTGGAGCGCGATTATTTAGGTTTTTGCTGGGAAGTGAGTGAGGAAACACTTAAAACGCTGACGCTGTTTACTGCTACTCAAGCCAAAATAATGGATGAAATCAGGCGATTTAATTATCTGACCAAGCGCGAGCAGAGTATAGTCGAGTATTATGTGGAGGCCTTTTACAATGAAATAAGAGATACGAAGTCCTTTTTACGAATGATTGAGCGTTCCTGCGAACCAATCGATTAGTGGTTTTTTATCACGCCGGGGTATGTTCAGCTCCCGGCGTCACAATGGTTTTTCAGTGCTTTTGTCGGGCATTTAAAAGCATAATACTCAAACATGAAACCACTACCAAGCCTGATCCAATGATCTCCAGGGAAGAGAACACCTCACCAAACACCAGTACCCCGATGGCTACATTCACCACCGGAATGAGCATGTGAAAAGGGGAGCCCGTGGCAATGGACACATGGCGGTAGCCTTCAGTATTGAGCAATTGAGCAAAGGCAGAAGCAATACCAATGAGTATAAGGATGTAACTGCCCGATACCGGTCCGGTCAATTGCGGTAAGTTGGCAGGAATGATGAAGATCCAGAAGCCCACAATACTTTGCGCAAAGAAGATGGCATAGGAGCTATCCGTGCCATGTAATTTTTTAACGATAAGGATGGAAATGGCATTGGTAAAGGCACTTAGCATAGCCAGTAGATCCCAGATGCTGAAGGTCCAGCCGTCATCACCACCAGCTCTTAACGACACCAACACAATACCAACAAAGGCCGAGAGTATCAATAACCATTTGGCCGATGAGATACGCTCTTTTAGCACAATGGCGCTTAACAGAGAGGCAAAAACAGGATAGGAGTAGGAGTAAACCGATCCTTTACCCATGCCGATTTTCACAATGGCCAGGTAAAACAAAGCCACTGAAGCGGTGCCTGTAATGCCCCGCAATAACAACAACGGACTGCGCACAAAGGACAAGTCAATTTTGCGCATTAATGCCAGGATACTCAGCATCCCCACACCTACCGAAAAGCGCATAAAAACAGTGACGTAGGTGCTGACATGTGCCATGGATTTAACCAGCGTAGCCATGATGGCAAATGCCACCACCGATAAGATCATAAGCGTAATGCCGTAGGCGGTTCCTGTTCGTTTCATGCAACCAATTTGCGGGCGAAGATACAGGTTATGCCCGAAGTTGCAAAGCAAGCCATTAGCTAATGGCTGGATGCTAATGGTAGGCGCTAATAAAAAGTGGATGTCCTGCCATACCAGTATTCATCCACCAACTGCCCGTTTTTTCGAATGTGTTTATAGGAGATCCCTTCCAGTTGATAACCACATTTTTCCAGTACCCGCATACCGGCTTTGTTCCATTCAAATACACCGGCGAATAATCGATTCAATTTAAGCCGGCGAAAGCCCAGTTGGGTCATTGAATGCAGTACGCGGGTGGCAATGCCTTTCCCCCAGAAGGGCTCCCCAATCCAATAGCCCACCTCGGCCGATTTAAGAACACTATCGGTATGTAGCAGTAATCCGACGACTCCGGCGAACTGGCCGTTGTATTCAATGGCAAAATGAAGAGCGGGTTGTTGATTTTGCGTATTGCTGATGAAGGAATGTGCATTTTCGGTGGTATACGGTAGTGGCAGATTATCGCGTAAGTTAATTTGCACTTTGTTGTTATTGGCAAACTGTGCCATCGCATCAGCATCAGCTAATTTTAGAGGACGTAACTGTATATCCGTGATAACGGCCATGGAGGAGGATTGGGTTTGATGCTACTAAAATTAAGGAATTAATCGCGAATAGCAAGTAGGGAAGAGGAAAACAGAAATTATTCCATCATTGCTATTGGAGTGTACCCTTGATGAAGGGTTTTCCGTGGCAAAGCCTCTTTTTTTTGAATGCTCTGTCCTAAACCTGTACTTTTGCGTTTTCATTGACATACTATGATACACGATAAACTCCAGTACTATTTCGGCTTCGAGACTTTTAATCCAGGTCAGGAAGAGGTTGTTACCAATATAGCAGATGGACACTCTGCGGCCGCCATTTTTCCCACGGGTTCCGGTAAGTCGCTTTGTTACCAACTGTCAGCCATGTGTTTGCCGCATTTAACACTGGTGGTGTCGCCACTACTGGCTTTGATTAGCGATCAGCTGGAGTTTCTCAATAAAAAGGGCATTCCGGCAGCGCGCATCGATTCTACATTGACTTATGATGAGCTGCGAGCCATTCAGAGCGATGTGAAAAGTGGTAAAATTAAAATTCTCATGATCTCCGTGGAGCGTTTCAAGAATGAGCGTTTCCGGCAGTTTCTATCCAGTGTGGCCATTTCCTTGCTAGTGGTCGATGAGGCGCATTGTATCTCCGAATGGGGCCATAACTTTCGGCCCGATTATTTAAAATTACCGGCGTATCGCTCCGAATTTAAAATACCCCAAGTCCTTTTGCTGACAGCCACGGCCACGCCAAAAGTGATTAAAGATATGTGCAGCGCGTTTAATTTGAAACCACAGCACGTCACGTTAACCGGCTTTCATCGGCCTAATTTGCATTTACAGGTGAAACCGGTGGCGGAATCTGAAAAATCAACTGCCTTGCTCAAGCTGATTAAAAATGAACCGGAGGCAGCCATCATTGTGTATGTGACCTTGCAAAAAACAGCGGAAGAAGTCGCCACCCAACTGGTGCGAGCTGGCATTCCTGCTACCGCTTATCATGCGGGCATGAAAAATGAGGAGCGGGAGCGCATTCAAGCTGATTTCATGGCCGGAAAAACACCGGTGATTGTTGCGACCATTGCCTTTGGGATGGGTATCGATAAAGGTGATATACGCCGGGTGATTCATTACGATTTGCCCAAATCCATTGAGAATTACAGTCAGGAAATAGGTCGGGCTGGTCGTGATGGACAAATCAGTGATTGCATTTTATTGGGGAATCTGGATGGGGTTAATGTGTTGGAGAATTTTGTGTATGGTGACACGCCTGAGCACCATAGCCTTCTAAAGGTATTGCAGAAAATTAAGGAGGCAGGTGATACCTGGGAAATTAAGCTATTGCAACTGTCCAATGGCACCAACATCCGGCAGTTGCCTTTAAAAACACTATTGGTGTATCTGGAGACAGAAGGGATCATCAAGCCCTTGTACAGTTATTTTGGCAGTTATCGCATCAAATGCCTGCGACCGGAAGAAGTCATCATTCAATCCTTTAAGACGGAGCGACAGGCATTCATTGCAGCAATTTTTAAGCATTCGCAAAAGGCCCGGTTATGGACCACCGTGGATTTTGATACCATTGTGGCCAATTATCCGACCGATCGAAAGCGCATTGCTGCAGCCCTGGAGTACTTTGATGAGCAGGGATGGATTGAACTGGAAGCGAAACAAATGATTGATGTGTTTGAAGTGACCAATCCTGGCTTTGATCTGGAGGCAATGACCAATCAACTCTATGATCGCTTTGCCAGTAAGGAGGAAGCCGAGGTGAGTCGGATTCAGCAAATGATTACCTTCTTTAGTGCCGATCAATGCCTGTCCAAAGCTTTGTCGCACTATTTTGGTGAAACCCATGAATGGGCTCAGTGTGGGCATTGTTCGGTGTGCCAATCCGGTAGAGCCCAATTGCAGTACTCAATTGACATACCACCCCTGGCGTCCTGTGATTTGGCTTCACTCATACGGCCCTTGGAGGAAAAGGCCCCAAAGGATGTTTCTGTTACATTGTTAACCCGCTTTTTATGTGGCATCACATCCCCCTTGTTTACCAAACTAAAAGCCCGTCAATTGGCGGGTTTTGGTAAGTTGGAACAATACCGGTATCAGGAGGTGAGAACGGCGGTGGAACGCATGCTCAATGATTGATGAGGGAGTAATTTCATGGCAGGTACTTATGGATGGAGAAGGCCATCGCTTTCGGTTGTTGAAGCGCGGAAGCGTTGCAATAGATAGAATTTCTCATTTATTGTTTAATTTTGCCCTTTAACTAAAAACACCACCGTGTCACAAAACGTATTATTAATCACGCCTCCGTTTACTCAGTTAAATACCGCTTACCCGGCAACAGCTTATCTGAAAGGGTATTTAAATACCCTGGGAGTGGAAGCGGCGCAGGCCGATTTAGGAATAGAGGTGATTAATAAACTGTTCTCGCGTGATGGATTAACGGGCTTGTTTAATGAAATAGATATGGCATCTGCTGATTTATCCAGCAATAGTTTGCGGATGCTTCACCTTCGCAACGAATATCTGAACACTGTAGAGGCGGTGGTGGATTTTCTAAGGGGGAATAATGCCCTTTTAGCCCATGCCATTTGTGAAGGGAATCTCTTACCCGAAGCTTCCCGGTTTAATCAGGTGGAAGATTTGGAGTGGTCCTTTGGAACCATGGGTTTGCAGGATAAAGCCAAGCATCTGGCCACACTTTATTTAGAAGATTTGTCAGATCTGATTGTGGAAGCCATGGATCCCTATTTCGGGTTCAGCCGGTATGCTGAACGCCTGGGCCGGTCCGCAGCTTCATTTGAGGCAATGCATCAGGCATTGCTGGCAAGCCCCACATACATGGATCAATTATTAATTGATTTGCTGAAGGGAAAGATTGACATGTATCAACCCACCCTGATTGCTTTATCGGTGCCATTTCCGGGCAATCTATACAGTGCCTTACGCTGTGGGCAATACCTAAAAAAACAGTATCCGCACATCTGTGTCACCATGGGAGGTGGGTATGTGAATACCGAACTGCGTGAGTTGAAAGAGCCACGGGTCTTTGATTATGTCGATTTCATTACTTTGGATGATGGCGAAGCACCCTTGCATAATTTACTGCAGCATCTTGAGGGGCAACGCGAGCTAAAAAAACTGAAACGGGCTTTTATTCGTGTGAAGGATGAGGTGGTTTATTGCGATGGATCCGATGATGCAGATGTGCCGCAAGCCCGGGTGGGAACACCCGATTACAGCGACCTTCCCTGGAATCTATACCTTTCGGTCTTAGAAGTGGCCAATCCCATGTTTCGCTTGTGGAGTGATGGCCGCTGGAATAAACTGACTCTGGCACATGGTTGTTACTGGGGGAAATGTACTTTTTGCGATGGATCTCTGGATTACATCGGACACTATGAACCCAATAAAATTGCGCATTTGGTCGATCGCATGGAGACGATTATTCAGCAGACCGGCCGTAATGGTTTTCATTTTGTTGACGAAGCGGCCCCACCGGCGTTGTTGCGAGAGTTGGCCCTGGAAATCATCCGGCGTGATTTAGCCGTGACCTGGTGGACCAACATCCGGTTTGAGAAGAGCTTCACCTTGGATTTGTGTCGTTTATTAAAGGAAAGTGGGTGCATAGCTGTGAGTGGTGGTTTAGAGGTTGCTTCCGATCGCCTGCTTCAACTCATCAATAAAGGTGTGACGGTGGCGCAAGTGACGCGTGTGGCCGATCATTTTACCCAATCGGGCATCATGGTGCATGCTTATCTGATGTATGGGTTTCCCACCCAAACCGCCCAGGAGACCATCGATGCTTTGGAAGTGGTCCGTCAGCTCTTTGAAGCCGGTGTGTTGCATTCCGGTTTCTGGCACCGCTTTGCCATGACCGCCCACAGTGATGTGGGATTACATCCCGATAAATATAGGGTCGAGAACCTGACCACAGAAAAAGGGGCATTTGCCAATAATGACCTGGAACATACGGATCCGTCCGGGGCCATCCACGAATTGTTTGGGGAGGGTTTACGCAAGTCACTGTATAATTTCATGCATGGGGTCTGTTTTGATTATCAACCGCAGGAATGGTTCGATTTTAAAGTGCCCCGTACCACCATTCCATCCGACTGCATTGAGCGGATTCTCACCAATGAGCAAGGCACTGTTTTGGCCGAAAAAAATAAATGGATCTGGTTGGGGAATACCCCCCGGGCCCGCTTCTATTCCAAATCCAAAAAAGGAAAAACAACCCGGATGGCCGAACTTACCATCTCCAATAAAAAATCTGAGTTGGTCCTGAAGGTTAAAGAAGAATTGGGACTGTGGTTGTGTCAACTGTTACCTCAACTGATGGTAATAGCCAAAGAACAACAGACATTGCAGCAGGTTAGAGCTAGCTTTGATACACATAAACTGGGTGATTTCGATGTTTTCATCAATGGCTACACCTTTTCGCAGTTGCGGGAAGGCGGATTGGTTATTTTATAGTTGTGTTACTCTTTTCAGTGTTTGAAAACCCCGGAAGTAGTATAAAGGGGGTATCGTATTTATTAAAACGGTTATAGTTGAGGTTTTGGGGCATGTCTGTTTTCGCAAACCGTTGCAGAAACCGCTTTTTATAAAATTGAAGGTGCATGTGTATTTGTAAGTGAACAGAAAATAAGCGGATTAGGGACTTGGGCAGGTGTATCGGGGAGGTGGAGAATAAGCTGAAATACCCACGCTTTCCTATCTTTACCCTTCTAATAAATCATTTCCAAGATGAAACATTTGACACTTGTTTTTATTTCCGTTCTTTTTTTGATGACGGGCTGCCATTCATCCCCTTCAAAGGATCAGCAAACTAAGCGAGACGTGCCCTTTCTATGGGAAAACGCCAATCTCTATTTCTTATTGACCGATCGATTTAATAATGGTGATACTGCCAATGATGTCCATTTTGGGCGCAGCGAAGAAACGGCCGTTTTGCGGGGTTTTGAAGGGGGCGACTTAAAAGGCATCACGCAAAAAATTAAAGACGGCTACTTTACCGATTTGGGCATTAACGCCATTTGGTTCAGTCCGGTGGTGGAACAAGTACACGGAGCTGTTGATGAAGGAACGGGTAAAACCTATGGGTTTCATGGGTACTGGGCCAAGGACTGGACGGCATTGGAACCTAATTTTGGAACCGAGGCCGATTTGGCGGAATTAGTAGAAACGGCACACGCCCATGGCATTCGCATGGTATTGGATGTGGTGATTAACCACACTGGTCCGGTTACAGATAGAGATCCCGTGTGGTCGGAGGAATGGGTACGCACCGAACCAACGTGTCAGTACAAGGACTACCAATCAACCGTTACCTGCACACTCGTTGATAATTTACCGGATGTGAAAACCGAAAGTACCCAGGAAGTAGATATTCCAAAGGTATTGGCTGAGAAATGGGCCGCCGAAGGGCGTCTGGAGCAGGAGATGAACGAGTTGAATGCTTTTTTTGATGCCACCGGTTACCCGCGCACGCCTCGTTTTTATTTCATCAAATGGCTGACGGATTTCATTCGTGATTATGGCATTGATGGGTACCGCATCGATACGGCTAAGCACACGGAAGAATCGGTGTGGGGCGATTTATGGAAAGAAGCTGAAAAGGCATTTGCCGACTGGAAAACAGCACATCCCGATAAGGTATTGGATGAAAATCCCTTTTACATGGTTGGTGAAGTGTATGGTTATGGAATCTCCGGTGGGCGCTTGTTTAACTTTGGTGATAAGCAAGTAGATTATTTCAATGAAGGATTGAAAAGCTTGATCAATTTTGAATTCAAAGGGGATGCCAACAACGATTACGAAACCATCTTCAGTAAATACGATCGCTTATTGGCCAATGAACTGCAAGGCTTAAGTGTCATGAATTATCTGACGTCTCACGATGACGGTCATCCCTTTGATAAGATGCGGGAGAGACCATTGGAATCAGCGACCAAGTTGCTGTTGTGTCCCGGTGCCACGCAAGTATATTATGGCGATGAAACTGCGCGGGACCTCGATATTCCCGGCACAGTAGGGGATGCCACCTTACGTTCATTTATGAATTGGGACGAGCTGGCTGCCAATGCGGAACGCAATGGACATAATGTACAGGATGTACTGGCTCACTGGCAAAAGCTGGGCCAATTCAGAGCGGCGCATCCGGCTGTGGGGGCGGGGCGGCACACCATGCTATCCCAGTCTCCTTACCTCTTCAAGCGCGCGTATGACACTGCAACTTATACAGACGTGGTGATGGTTGGACTGGAGATGGCTCAAGGACACAAAGAAGTGAATGTGGCCGGGGTATTCGCCGATGGCACGCAATTAAAGGATTTCTATTCCGGACAGTTCGTGACGGTTGACAAAGGGAAGGTGGTACTAAATACCCCTCATGATATTCTATTGCTCGGCTTAGAGTAATAGTTGTATGTATCGTTAATTGATCCGGGCTTGTCCCGGATTTTTTTTACCAAAGCGCATAGGAATCGAAATGGCAGGGGAACGTGTTTTTGACCAGCGTAATCAACATTAAAAAAAGGAGGACGAACCACCATCCTCCTTTCCATCCACAACTCAGCAGTGTTTACCTGAGCTGAAACCTAACCAGATTCAAAATTTTCGGCACGTGTAAATAGTGCCTGATTAATTTTGCTCAGTTTAATGACAAACAGAATTGCGAAGGGTTGCATCAGTTGCGTAAAGGGATGGAATTTTGGCTCGTCTGCAATTCGCTACAACCGTTTTCTGTTTTTTCTTCCAGGTGAGTTGGTATTTTTATTTTTTCTGCTACCTCCTTTCAACCGGCGACGAGTGACTATCCTCAAAAAATGGATCTATACCCAAACAAGTTTGTTTTCGGCCATTAGCTAAGGACTATTTTTTGATAGATGCTCTCTCCCAACGGTCAGCCAGGCCTCTGTTTTTGTAGAGGGCGTATTTCTAGCGTTGGTAAACGATCTGTCCGCAAATGAGGTTGACTTCCGGCAGTTCCACTCTTTCGTACTTTCATCCCAGTGATCGGTTAACGTGAACACATGACCCGGATAAACGTCCCGGTCGCTCGTATTTTCATCCCGGTCACCCGGAAACTTATCCCGCTCATTGGGACGATTATCCCGCTCATCGGGAAACTTATCCCGGTGACTCGTTTGCGAAAACGCGTGTTTTTTTCGCCTTAATTTGTGTTCTGATAACCCGAAAATACCACCCAAAACGCATCCCGGTCAGCCGTATTTTTATCCCGGTGACCCGTTAACGCGAGCACATGACCCGGATAAACGTCCCGGTCGCTCGTCTTTTCATCCCGGTCACCCGGAAACTTATCCCGCTCATTGGGACGATTATCCCGCTCATCGGGAAACTTATCCCGGTGACTCGTTTGCGAAAACGCGTGTTTTTTTCGCCTTAATTTGTGTTCTGATAACCCGAAAATACCCCCAAAAACGCATCCCGGTCAGCCGTATTTTTATCCCGGTGACCCGTTAACGCGAACAAATGACGCGGATAAACGTCCCGGTCGTTCGTTTTTTTATCCGGGTCATCGGGAAACTTATCCGGGTCACCCGTTAACGGATGCGGCCCGCCGGGATGCGTTGACGGACTAACAGAAAGGGCTTGCCGGGCAAGGGATGCAATGATTTGGAAGAGGACGGGATGTGCCAGGGAGCCGGTGTGCCGGTAAACAAGTCTAGATCTCCGCCGGGGAAATGGGTTCTGATAGAAAAAAGTTAATAGGAGTAGATAGACTTTCTTTGATCCCATCTACTAAGGAAAAAAAATCGTCAAAAGGGGTGAAAAATATCTAGTAGGTAGTTTATGAAGGTTTAATGTATTGATAAATTTATGGAACGCTCCGCAGGTAAATTTTAAGGTTCCACTCATTTTGCGCGAAAACAAACAGGATCTATGATTTATTACCTGTATCAGTATTCAGCTGATAATTGTCATTCATTTCGCTATGATTACTATCTATTTTGCAGCCTGTTTTTAGGTAGCTGCAATTATTTTTTTAAATTGCACCCGCAATACTTAATTATTTGTCACACATTTTATGACGCAGGCCAATCAAATAGCGACTTTTTTTTCCATCCAACGGAGGGAAAAGATGGCTTTTGCCCGTTTGGTTGCACATCTACACATTTCATCCTTAGCCTTGGTGAGCCTCTACGGCCGTTTTGGAGCCGGGTTATTTGAATGCTGGATCCAATAGAGATCATTCCTAAAGTATCATCAGATGTGCCTGGATGCCCCTGGGGGTGGATAGGTAACACTGAATCTGCAGCTTTCAGACGTATCTGAAGGCCTCGCCCGATTGAATGCATTTTCCCAAATTTTATATCTTATGAACAAACTACAAGCAATGCTCATCTTGTTTTGCATGGGGTTTTCCGTTAGTAGCCAGGTTACTAAGACGGACTACGACCGTGCATCGCAATTTATGTCTGAGAACATCACAAAAAAGTACTACCGCTCCTGGGTTAATCCCCAATGGGCGGAGAATGGTCAATTTTGGTATTCGGTGACTACGCCCAATGGCCTGGAATATGTGCAAGTCAATCCTAAAACGGGCAAGAAAGCACCGCTTTTTCATGCCGAAAAGCTGGCGGCCGCGCTAACAAAGAAATTGAATAAGGAGGTGAAAGCCGACAAATTACCCATTTCTCAAATCCAGCTCTTAGATAAGGGGAAGTCCATCGCTTTTAAAGCAGATACCCTGTGGTTGAAATGTGAGCTGAAATCCTATGCATTGGCAGCTTATGCCATCGATAAATCCTATGGGAGCTTATCTGTTTTGTCGCCTGATAAACAAAAGTTAGCCATGGTGTACGACTACAATGTGTGGATTAAAAAGGTGGGTACCGGCGATTCGGTGCAAGTCACTCAGGATGGCAACCTGGCCTATGGCAATGGGGTATCGCCCTCCTGGTATTCAACCAAAGATATTGAAACAACCAAAGATCATGATTTGGATGCTGACATCACCTGGAGCCCTGATAGCCGCTATCTGATAGTTGGTAAGTACGATCGTCGAAAGGCCGAAAATCTCTATCTCTACAAAATATTACCGGAGCAGGGTCAGCGGGCCCAGGTCTTTGGTTACGAGCGTCCTTTGGCGGGTGATTCCATTGTGCCCACCATTGAATATGTCATGTTGGATGCTGATAAAAACGTGTCCATGCCCGTTGATCTGGAACCCAATGCCAAGTTTCTCAATTATGGCTTTAGCTGGATGGAACACTCAGCCAAAGCGTGGCAAGTGCGTTACGAGCGAGGTTACAAGGCTTGTGAAGTGGTGGAAGTGGATGGCTTAAGCGGACAATCCCGAGTGGTCTTGCGCGAAACAGCTGACACCTATGTGGATCCGCTTATTCATGATTTGAAAGTACTGGAAGGAACCGGTGAGTTTATCTGGTTGTCGGAACGGGACGGTTGGAACCACATTTATCTGTACGATTGGAACACCGGCGAACTGAAAAATCAAATTACCCAAGGTGAATTTGTGGTGCGCAGCATTGAGCACCTGGATGCGAAAAACAGGAAAGTCTATTTTACGGCTGGCGGAAAGGAAGTCGGTCGCGATCCCTATAATCCGCATCTGTATGTGGTGAACCTGGATGGATCGGGCTTGCAGCTTTTATCGCCGGAAGACGCCCACCATACCTTTTTCTTATCGCCGGATAAAAACTATGTGGTGGATAACTATTCCACCGTTCAGGAACCAAACAAGGCCGTGCTACGCCGTTTGAAAGATGGAAAAGTCATTTCAATGTTGGAAGAAGGCGACATCACGGAGCTGAAGGCCATGGGCTGGCAAACACCGGAGCCGTTTGTGGTGAAAGGACGGGATGGCAAAACCGATATTTATGGGGTGTTGTTCAAGCCCGCCAATTTTGATCCCACTAAAAAATACCCGGTCATTGATGGGACTTACAGTGGACCGCAAACCATTCGCGCGCCCAAAACGTTTTATCGCGGTTTGTCCAACGACGACACGCCCTTGGCGCAGTTGGGTTTTGTAATGGTGAACATCGATGGCCTGGGTTCGGCTTTCCGCTCCAAAGCGTTTCACGATGTATCCTATAGAAATCTGGGCGACATTGGTGGGCCGGATCACATGATCGCCATCAAAACACTGGCTGAAAAGTATGCCTGGATGGATACCACCCGGGTGGGCATCTTTGGGCACTCGGCTGGCGGGTACGATGCTGCCCATGCTTTATTAGTCTATGCCGATTTTTACAAGGTAGGCGTAGCCACTGCCGGTAACCATGATCATCGCGCAGCCAAAGCCTGGTGGCCTGAGCTCTACATGGGTTATCCCGCAGGCAAGCATTACGATGAGCAATCCAACTATAATCTGGCTGCCAATCTAAAAGGCCATCTGCTTTTAGTACATGGCGATCAGGATCAGAATGTGAATCCCACCGCTTCCATGCGTCTGGCGGCCGAGCTCATCAAGGCCAATAAAGACTTTGAATTATTGTTGATTCCCAATAAAGATCATGGCCAGGTGTATTACGATAAATACATGATTCGGAAGCGTTGGGATTTCTTCGTCCAGCATCTTCAGGGCGTAAATCCGCCCCGTGAGTATAAAATAAAATAGAAAGACCATTCTCAGAGATGGAAAATCAACTTTAAAATCAGTATATTAATCCTTAATTATTAAAAGCATGTTTTCAAAAGAAACTTACATAAAGCGACGTCAGCAACTCAAGCAAGATGTCGACAAGGGATTGGTCATTTTCATTGGCAACAGTGAGAGCCCCATGAATTATGCCGATAATACGTATCGCTATCGTCAGGATAGTTCTTTTCTCTATTTCTTTGGATTAAATCACCCCGATCTGGTGGGTGTTATTGATGTGGAGTCTGGTGAGGAGTATATGTATGGCGATGATTATACCATTGATCACATTGTGTGGATGGGGAATCAACCCACCATTCGTGAGCGTGCTCTTGAATGTGGTATCTCAAAAGCCAAAACCTTAAGCCAGCTGGCAGACGATTTAAAGCAGGCTCAAGCCTTGGGGCGGCCGGTTCATTTTTTACCGGTGTATCGTGGTGAAAGTAAAATCAGATTGTTTGAGTGGTTAGGGGTGTTGCCTGCAGAGGTGAAAGAAAAGTCATCTTTGGAGTTAGTGAAAGCTGTCATCAAGCAACGGAACTATAAATCTAACGAAGAGATTGCTGAGATTGAGAAAGCAGTGAATACCACCGTTGAGATGCATTTGGCGGCTATGCGCATGGCACGTCCGGGCATGTTGGAAGCTGAAATAGCTGCTGAAATGGAACGCATTGCCCTGTCAAAGGATGGGTACATCTCTTTTCCCGTGATCGCAACCATTAATGGACAAACCTTACATAACCACTACCATGGCAATCGGCTGGAAGAGGGGCACCTTTTTCTACTGGATGCCGGCGCTGAGAACAGCATGGGGTATGCCGGTGACATGTCCAGTACATTCCCGGTAGGAAAAACTTTTACGACACGTCAGAAAGAAATCTACCAGGTGGCATTGAATTCACATGAAAAAGCCATCTCGATGATGAAACCGGGTGTGCCGTTTAAAGACGTCTATTTTGAGTCGGCCCGTGAAGTGATGCGAGGCATGAAAGAGCTGGGATTTGTAAAAGGGGACATCGATGAAGCGGTGGCGGCCGGTGCACATGCCATGTTCTTCCCCTGTGGATTGGGGCACATGATGGGATTGGATGTGCACGACATGGAAGATCTGGGCGAACAGTACGTGGGCTACGATAACGAAGCCAAGAGTACGCAGTTCGGCTTGAAATCATTACGGTTGGGCCGTAAGCTGGAACCCGGCTTTGTGATCACCATTGAACCCGGCGTTTATTTTATTCCGCAGTTGATTGATTTATGGAAATCCGAGAAACGATTCGCTGATTTCCTGAACTACGATAAGATTGAACAATACAAAGACTTTGGCGGGTGCCGCAACGAGGAAGATTTTCTGATTACCTCCGAGGGCTACCGTCTGTTGGGGCAACCACTTCCCAAAACCATTGCGGATGTGGAACGGGAACGATTAAACGCATTCTAAATCCTCCATTATGCTGATACTTTCATCCGAAGCCATTGAAAAAGCTGCTCCTCCACATCTCTGGATTGATGTGATGGAATTGGCTTTGAAAGCAAGTGCCGATAAAGATTATTTTACCCCTCACCGCATGCATGTGGAAATGGAGGGGAATACGTTATTGGTAATGCCTTCTGTGGGGCCTGATATGTTTACGACAAAATTGGTTTCTGTATTTCCCGGGAATGCTGAACTGGGCGAACCGGTAATTCATGGAACGGTTTTGTTAAACGAGGGGCGGACAGGGGAAGCAGTAGCCCTATTCAATGGTGCTAAGCTGACTGCTATGCGGACAGCTGCTGTGGCTTCGGTGGGAGTGAGGCATTTAACCGATCCGCTGATTCATTCCATTGGGGTCATTGGGGCCGGCGCTCAGGGTCGGCACATTGCCTGGTTTGCGTCCAATGAACGCGATGTGGAGCGTGTCTATGTTTATGATCGATCCATTAAAATGGTGCAGCAATTCCTTCAATTCATGACAACGCGTATGCCGCATGTGGAGGTGGCCATTTGTGAAGATGAACAGCAGCTGGTTAAAAACAGTGAAGTGATCATCACGGCTACCACTTCTGAAATACCGGTGTTGCCTAATCTGGAAGATCTGCTCCTGGGTAAAACGATCATAAGTGTGGGCTCCTATAAGCCTTCCATGCGCGAATTGCCGGAATCGGTCTTTCGTTTAGTTGATCAGATCTGGATTGATGCGGACCACGGCCGCAAAGAGAGCGGTGATCTGATTTTTCCGGTGGAGAATAAGTTAATTCAAGCCCATCAAATTCGTCATATTGTTGATTTGATTGAGCGTCCGCAGGAGATCAGTTTCCGTGAAACACGACTCTTTAAAACCGTTGGCGAAGGTCTGTTCGATTTATTTGCCGCTAAACTGGTCTATGAGCGGGCAGGTCTGGACGGCATCGGTCAGTCGGTGAAAATATAAAATATCTGATGTTTCACGTTTAACTTGAAATTACTACACTCAGGTCTATGATCTGAGTTTTTTGGTAACAAACGCCCTTACTGAATCCATCATGCAAAATCTACAAAATTGGAATTGGGAGCCTCCTAAAGACTGGCTCTCGGTGAAAACCATTGACTTACATACAGGAGGTGAGCCCCTCCGTGTTTTATACGATGGCTTTCCTGCCATCAAAGGAAAAACCATCCTGGAGAAACGCCGTTATTTTCGGGATCACCTCGATCATATCCGCACCGGTACCATGTTTGAGCCGCGCGGCCATGCCGATATGTATGGTGCACTCATTACCGAACCCATCACCCAGGGAGCTGATTTTGGGACCTTTTTTCTGCACAATGAAGGCTACAGCACCATGTGCGGCCATGCCATCATTGCCTTGACAAAATTGGTATTTGATACTGGTATGATTGAAAAAGAGGGAGATCAGCCGGAGCTTCTGATTGACGCTCCTCCCGGTTTGATCCGGGCCAAAGCGCATCGTCAAAATGGACGGGTTGAGAAAGTTTCGTTCCTGAATGTACCTTCTTTTCTGCTACTGAAAGATGCGGTGGTAGACGTCCCTGGTATTGGTCAAGTGAAGTTTGACGTCGCCTATGGCGGGGCCTTTTATGCTTTTGTAAAGGCCGATGAGTTGGGATTGGGCATGGAGGAGAAAGATTACAATCAACTCATCGATTGGGGGCGGAGGATTAAAACGGCCGTGATGGCTAAGTATCCCATTACGCATCCCTTTGAACCGGATTTGAGTTTTTTGTATGGCACCATTTTTACAGGGGCACCCCTGAATCCTAATCACCATAGTCGTAATGTTTGCATTTTTGCCGAAGGAGAAGTGGACCGTTCAGCCACCGGGTCGGGTGTGAGTGCGCGTGCAGCTTTGCATTATGCCAAAGGGGAGTTGCGGATGAATGAAACCATTACTATTGAAAGCATATTGGGATCAACCATGGATGTTCGAGTGACTGAATCTACTACTTATGGCCCGCATAAAGCAGTGATTCCGGAAGTTACCGGACAAGCTTTCTTAACGGGTCGCAATGAGTTTTGGTTCGATCCGGCAGATCCCCTTCGGGAAGGATTTATATTCAGATAGGATGTGATAAATTTAAGGCTGGCACCTACCGATCTGGTGATTAGAAATAAATTCGTAAATACTATTAAAACTTAATACTAGATGAATAAACTATTTTTATACCTGGCCATAGCGACCTATTTATTTTCGCTACCTGACTCAAATGCCTGTACGGTGATTGCAGTAGGTAAAAAAGCCTCCGCGGATGGCTCTGTCATTGTTTCGCACACCGATGCCGGCCCCGATTGCCGTTTGCATCTGGTACCTGGTCAATCCTATAAACTGGGCGAAAAAGCACCTGTTTATTGGGGAATGGCCGAATCGGGCCGGCCTTTGGGGAATTATGGCGAGGTGATTGGTCATATTCCGCAAGTCGAACAGACCAATAGCTATTTTCAAACGGCCTATCCGCAAATGAATGCCCATCAGCTGGCCATTGGTGAAAGTACGCTGAGTCAGCGGGAGGAGCTGAAGCTGGATCGCTCCCTTTGTAAGCAGATCATGACCATTGAACAGGCACAGTCCTTTGCGTTGCAACGCTGTCAAACGGCCGAAGAGGCACTGAAACTCATCACTGAATTATTGGAGAAGTACGGTTTTTTACCCTCCTGTGTGGATGAAAGTGAGTCATTGGTCATTGCCGATGTGAACGAGATATGGGTATTGGAAGTATTTAGTGTGGGCAATGAGTGGACGCCTGAAGATGGCAAGCCCGGTTGCATTTGGGCTGCACAACGTGTGCCGGATGATCATGTCATGATTATTCCCAATTGGAGCATCATTAAACAGATCAATGTGGCAGATAAAGCCAATTTCAGAGCATCGGCCAATTACAAGCAGGAAGCCATTGATCGCGGATGGTATAATCCCGCTTCCGGAAAACCTTTCATTTGGCAGGAGGCTTATTCACCCATCCCTCGCGAATGGGCGACCTCTCGCTTTTGGTTGTTTTATGCCACTTATGCCCCTGATTTTACGCAATGGCCCGATCGATTCACCGATTCGCCCTGGGGAGGGGACGATCAATATACGCAATATGTGGAGCCCCTTTCGCTCTATCCATTCTCTGTAAAACCAAAAGAGAAAATGTCTGTGCAGGATATTATGGCTTTCCAACGTTCAACTTTTACAGGTACCATTTACGATAAAGAAAATGCGCCTGCGTGGTATTATCCGGGAAAGGATGGCCAAATGGTTAAAAGTCCCATCGCGACTCCCTTTCCCACCAAAGAGATGCGTCAGGTGATGAAGATTAACAGTCGCCGCAATGTGGCGCGTGCCCGTGGCGAATATGGCATGATTGCCCAGTTACGCGGCTGGTTACCCAATGAAGTGGGTGGTATTTATTGGTTTTATGTCGATAATGCCTATACCAGTGCCTATGTGCCCATCTATTCAGGAGTAACGGATGTGGCCGAATGCTACAAAGTGTATAATCCGGCCTATTTCCAGGAAAATAGCATCCGCTGGTGTGTGGACTTTGTTGATAACCTGATGTATTTAAAATGGCAGGATGCGCATCAATTGTTGACTTCCAAGCGCGATCCTTTGGAGCAAAGTTTTTTTGACGATCAAAAAGAGATTGATGAAAAGGCTCAGACCTTATTGAACAAGAATCCAAAGAAAGCCGCCCAGTATTTAACCGAACTGACTGTTCAGCGCATGAACCAGATTCATCAGCTCTACCAGGAAATTCGATTGGATTTAATTTCAAATTTCACCAACAATAAACAAGGTATTTAGTCATTTACTAGCAACGTATTGGTATAGGTAACGACCAATTATAAAATACTGGTTCGTGAATAAAACGGAACTGGTATTTGCCGGACTGAGAGGAAGAATTAAAAACGTCTGATTCTTCCTCTTTTTTTGATTTTTGGGCTTGAACTTGTGGGATTAATGAGGTAAATTAGATAGTGTTCGTTGATGGTTGTAACTGTAGAGTTTGCAAGACATATTTCGGATTTTATCTGTTCAATTCATATAAACCACAATTCAAACAAAAATCATGAAAGGGAAATCTTACAAATCCGTTGAAAAATCTATTATTGAGTATGTGCAAACTAACAAACCGGTCTACATCGGTCAAATACTTAAAGATTTAAAGTTGTCACAAATTAAGGGACGTCGTAAGATTATTGGTTTGTTGAGAGATGGAACGCTAAAATATTCCGAAGATACAACGAGGGTTTTGATTTAATGTGAGGGGTTAAGTTAAGTGCAAGGGGAGCTTCTGTCTGGGGGAGCTCCCTTCTGTGTGTTTTTATGGAATGGGCCGTTCGCTAAATTGACAGAAGATCTTATTTTGGCTGTTTTTTATGCGGATTGTTTCTATTTTTGAAGGCTAATTCAAGACGTAATGGATTTTAAAAATATTCTCATAAAAGTAAGACGCATTGTTCGGAGCATTAACCTGGAGTCAAAAAAAGTGCAAAAGGATTTTGGGGTTAGTATCCCTCAAATATTATGTCTTGAATACCTGAAAGCAACGCCTGGTTACCAGGCCACTCAAAAGGACATCAGATCTCATCTGAATTTGAATAGTAGCACAGTAACGGGAATTATTGATCGATTAGAAAAAAAAGGGTTTTTGGCCCGCTTGCCGAAAGTAGGAGATAAGCGTGTCACTAATATAACATTAACTTCGTCGGGTGATAACTTATTGGAGCAAACGCCAAATCTGCTTCAGCAGCGATTATTATCGAAGTTGAGTCATCTTTCCGAGGAACAGGTTGTGTCCATCAATGCAGCACTGGATGTATTGATTGAAATGTTGGAGATTGATGATCTGGGCGCTTATCCAATGCTTACCGGCGAAAACAATGTGGATACTGTTGAGTAGCTTGTCCGGGGAACAAATAGAATGAGTGTCAAATGTAATTGACACTCACTCATCAATGGCTTTGAAAGCGGTAAGGGGCTTTCTGTGTGAGTTGGAATTAATGAAACAGTTGCGAATTTGAATGATCACAGAATGTTTTTGTACCATACATTCATACTTTCAATTCCACCGCTGATTTGGGTATTGTTGATTAAAGTGCCAGCGTATTTGTAATGCATATTCATGAATGTTTTATTCATGGAGGGAGAGTGCAGTCTGGCAATAGTATATAGGGTTTTATACGAGCAGTCTTTCAAATAAGTCTGCATGTGATTGAGTAGATGTAGAGCTAACTTTTTGCCCCTGGCTTGTGGGAGGACAGCAAAATCAGTCATTTCTGCATTGCGATTAGCGACATCTGTTTCGGCCGACGAAATGCCTTTTAATCGTCCGTTTTTAAAAGCTCCAAAATAAATCACTCCATTTTGCATGGTCTCTTTCAGGTAATTTTGCTCAAATATTTGGAAGGGATAGCTTTTGAATACAGTCTTGAATACACTGGTCATTTCTAATGTGTCCACCTGTGTCAAAACTCTGAAGGAATACTCTTTCGGTAATTCATTACTGGGCGGTCGAATCTCCGAGATGAGTATTTCGCCAAGGCTTTGCACAGGCTTAATTTTAAAATTTCTCCGATTAGGATCAAGGTAATAGCCTAAAAACAAAGCATTTTCATTTCCATCGTAAAAACCAGGAACACTGGCTTCTATTTGAAAATCAGCAGATAGAAATGAAGGGTAATAGATTGCGGGGATTTTTGCTACAATTTTGGTGTATTCATGGCGATGGGCTAAGTCAAAAAGAACCTGAATGATGGAAGGTGCATCCGATGGATGCAGCTTCATCAAATAGATACGATCGCTATCCTTTCCATGTTGAATCAGGGATTGGCCTATTTTTTCTGTTTTATCCATCGGTTCTTCTTTTAAAACGTGCATTTTCCGATGGAATGAGTGAGATGGTATTATTGTGGTCGGCTAACAGACTTTCAATGCCTAAAGATTTTTCTTCCGAACCCGGCGCCAGTTTTAGCTCCAGATTGCAAGTGTCACAATTACGGTCACAAAACGTAGCTTTGTAGTTGTCCGGCTCCTTATAGGATGTAATAATGCCTTCATAATTTCGAATAATCACTTTGTTAGTCGACCATGAAATAATGTAATTAGGCATTACTGGAATTTTACCGCCACCACCAGGTGCATCTATCACATAAGTAGGTACTGCAAAACCACTGGTATGACCAATCAGACTTTCGATGATTTCAATACCTTTTCCTATTGGGGTCCGGAAATGACTAAGCCCTTCGGATAAATCACACTGATAGAGGTAATAGGGACGTACTCTGTTTTTTACTAAATCGTGAACGAGTTTTTTTATGATTCGTTGACAATCGTTTACCCCGGCTAACAATACACTTTGATTGCCTAATGGAATACCCGCATCAGCTAATTTTTTCAATGCCAGTTGTGCGGATTGGGTCATTTCACGGGGGTGATTAAAGTGAGTGTTAATCCAAATGGGATGGTGTTTTTTTAGCATATCCACCAATTCATCGGTCACTCGGTATGGTAGTACTACTGGAATACGCGTTCCTATCCGGATGATTTCCACATGTTCAATCTGACGGAGTTCAGTCAAAATGTAATCCAAATAATCGGTTGGTAATAGAAAGGGATCACCGCCAGAAAGTAAGACGTCTCTTACTTGTGGATTGTTTTTTATGTATTCAATACCTTGCTGAATTTGATCTTTCTGAGGAATGAAATCTTTATCGCCAACTTTTCGTTTGCGGGTGCAGTGGCGGCAATACATCGCACACACATTGCTAACCATGAATAAGACGCGGTCGGGATAACGGTGAGTAATACCTGGTACCGGGCTATCTTTGTCTTCAGATAATGGATCTGTGTGTTCGTCTTTACTGATCTCTAATTCTTGAGGATTCAGAAACGATTGTTTATAAATTGGATCGTTTTGGTAATTGTCAACATCAATCAGGGACAAGTAATATGGTGTGATGCTAAGTGGGAATTTCGACTGTGTTTCTTCCAGTTTTTTAATCTCTTCAGCCGAAAATTTAATTCCTGTTAAATGCTGGAAATCTTCAATGTTACGGATGGCGTGTTTGAGTTGCCATTTCCAATCCCGCCATTTAGATGTTTGACCATCTGTTTCAATTTTAGAAATAATACTTTGTTGCTGTGTTGACATTACTATCATAGAGTCTATTTGAATTTTTATCCGTTGAATAAGCAAAAGATAAAAATAGTTTCTGTGCGAACAAAAGTAGTTGAATAAGAACTAAAATAAAAATTCCCAGCTTGATTTGGGGGTGTTTAATGAGTTGAAAGAATGTGTAATGGTGCTATAATGTGCTCTGGTTGAATGTGCCGTGATTTGTGGAGTGACTGTTGTAAATGGTATAGTAGTGTTGTGTGCAAACAATATTTATCAAAGTCGCGTTAGGTAGAGAGGTTAATTGAATGGAGTGTTCAGAAGGTGCTGAAGATAGGTGGGTTAAGTTTGTTTAAAAAGGAGGTGTTTTGGAGGCCTCCTTTTCTTTTATGTTAATATTAATTTTAGCGCAATAGAAATTGGTGCATGTAATGCATGAAATCAGATTTACTTGATTAAGCCGCTGCGTCTCAATAATGGTTCAATAGATGGTTCGCCCCCCCTGAAGGCTTTGTATAATTTCATCGGATGCTGCGTACCTCCTTTTTCCAGGATTTCGTGTCTGAATTTCTGAGCTGTTTCCCGATTATAAATACCATTCTTTAAAAACACATCAAATGCATCGGCATCCAATACTTCCGCCCATTTGTAGCCATAATAGCCAGAGGCATAACCACCATCAAAGATGTGTGAAAAGGCAGTGCTTACTGCCAAATTTTCGATGGGTGCAAAGAGCTCTGTTTTTTCAATGGCTTTCTTTTCAAAGGCAATCACATCTCCCTCAAATGGTGCAGACAAGGTATGCCAGGCCATGTCGTTGAGGCCAAAACTTAATTGACGGACCATGGCATAACCACTTTGGAAGTTATCACTGTCAATTAGTTTTTGAATGAGTTCCTCCGGTATTACTTCACCGGTTTTGTAGTGCACGCCCACTTCTTGTAACCATTCTCGTTGGATGGCCCAGTTTTCCATGATTTGAGATGGTAACTCCACAAAATCGCGATAAACACTGGTGCCAGATAAACTTTCGTAGGTCACTTTACTAAGCATTCCGTGTAAGGCATGGCCAAACTCATGCAGAAACGTGGTTACTTCCATAAATGTGAGTAAGGAAGGTTGCTTTTCAGTGGGGCGCGTGAAATTACACACGATCGAAATGTGTGGACGAATATCTGAATCTTTCTGGATGTGTTGATCTCTGAATGAAGTCATCCAGGCTCCACCTTGTTTTGTAGGACGCGGATGGTAGTCCACATAAAAGACACTTAAAAAGGTGCCGTCTTCATTAAAGACTTCGTAGGTTTTGACCTCCTGATGATAGCCTTCGATGTTATCATTTAGTAGAAATGAAAGCCCGTAGAGTTTTTCTGCCAAGCTGAAAACCCCTTTTTCTACATTCTCCAATTGGAAATAAGGCTTGGTCATCTCATCGTTCAAGCCAAACTTTTGGGCTTTGAGTTTTTCGCTGTAATACATATAATCCCAGCGCTGTAACTCTTCATTTAAACCTTCTTTCTGTGCAAAGTCAGCCACTTCTTTGACATCTTCCTGTGCAAAACGAATGGAAGCTTCCAGTAATTCCTGAAGAAACATGTAAACAGTGTCTGGTTTCAGTGCCATTTGTTCTTCCAAAACGAAGTGGGCATGCGTTTCAAACCCCATCAGTTGGGCTTTTTCGATGCGCAGATTGACGATCTTTTGAATAATGGATTTATTATCGCGTTCATTGTTATTATTTCCCCGCGATGCATGTGCCATGTACATTTGCTGCCGCAATTCACGGTTATCCGCATATTTCATGAACGGAAAATAACTGGGGAATTGCAGGGAGAAAATCCAGCCCTCTTTTTCTTCACTTTTCGCCAGGGCGGATGCGGCTTCTAAAGCGCCATCTGGTAAACCAGTCAGTGCATCACGATCTGTGATGTGGAGCTGGTAAGCATTGGTTTCGGCCAATACGTTTTCGCCAAACTGAAGGGTTAGTGTCGATAGTTCTTTGGTAATTTCACGATAGCGCACTTTGGCAGCGCCTTCCAACAGGGCTCCTTTACGAACAAATGCTTTATGGGTATCATCCAATAACTTTTGTTGTTCGACGTTGAGCATTGTCTTTTCTGTTGAATTAAAAACGGTTTTAACCTTTTCAAACAGGGCCGGATTTAACCAGATGTCATTGCTGTATTCTGTGAGTAATGGGGAAACTTCACGGGCAATTTCCTGAATTGTTTCATTGGTTTCAGCATGATTCAAATTAAAGAAAATACTGCTGATGGTGCCCAAAAGCTGACCGGAGGATTCTAACGCTTCAATGGTATTGGAAAAGGTTGGCGCATCATCGTTAGCAATAATTGCGTCGATTTCCATTTTACCCAATTTTATGGCTTCCTTGAACGCCGGTAAATAATGTTCTTCTTTAATCAGATGGAAAGGAGCTGTTTGATGAATGGTGTCAAACGGTATTAATAGTGGATTGTGATTCATGATATGTCTATTTTTAATGGCAAAATTAAGGAAACACAGATAGAAGTGCTCCTTAAATGGAGGAAAATTGTAAATGAACTAGTATAATGTATTTTGAACCTGAAATGTTCAGGCATTAAATGGGTGTTATTCGCAGATGAAGTAAATAGTTGTGCTAACCACAAACCTTTTGAGGATGCTCTCGTTTAAAAGCCAATAGAATGGTTTATTTTTTTTGACAAATGACCTTTTATTATTTTGTGAACAAGTGGTTCATATGGGACCAATAATCTTTCATCAATTATGAAAAAAAGTAGTTTAAAGGGAGTTTTGTTAGCTTTCTTATGTTTTTCTTGTTTCTCATTTTCTGATCTTTTTGCTCAACGTGAAGTGGAGAAGATATTAGATCAGGGCGAAGTGAAGAAGTTTGCCAAAGCAGATAAATTGATTGCCAAAGGTGATGCTATCCTGGATAACACCATTGGCCTCGAAAAAGAGATTGAAACTCTGCGTAACGCTGAAGGGCGAATCAAAACCCGGAAGATTGATAAGAAAAGCAAAGCGTCGGCTAAGTATAAAATGCAAGCTGCGATTTACTATAAGGATGGCTATAATACTAAAATAAAAGTATTGGATAAACGGCTGAAGACGGCCGAAAAATCGGGTGATAGTAAAGCCGCCAATGCGCGTGAGGAGGTAAAGGTTCTGGAGAAAAAAGCACGGAAACAGTACAACAAAGCGGAAAATTTGATTTCCTATGAAGAAGCTGTTGAAATGGTGGAATTAGCTCAGGAAAATCAACAGAAAGCGTTGGATGTAATGACGAAGACATTAATTACCGGAGTGACTGCTGAAGTGCAGGAAGAGAGCGGTGCAGAAGTGATCGAAGAAATTCCCGTGGCTGTGCAGGATACATTGGTTACACCTGAGCCGGAAATGGAGGTGACGCAGCAAGCGACCTCAGAGAGTATGGAAGAATTAGCTACTGAAGGGGTGGTACCTCCCTCAGGAACCGAAGCTGCTGTAGTAGTTGGAACAACTGCTGCAGTTGTAGCTGCCGTTAGTACTGAAGAAGCCTTACAAGTGGATGAGACCGAAGTTGTAGACGAGGTGGTGGTACCGATAGAAGAACCTATTGCAGATAGCAACAAGGATGTATTTTTTACCATCCAGATATTAGCGGGTAAGTCAAAAATAGCAGAAGCTCAAATTGAACAGGCATACAGTGGTTCTAATAAGGTTATTGAAATGACCGGAGATGGTTGGTACCGTTATTCTATTGGGAAATATAATTCCATAGAAAAGGCCCGGCAAGTTCAGACAGATGAAGGCATAAAAGGATTTATTGTGGCCTATAATGACGGCAAGCGGATTTCCGTGAAAGAAGCTTCAGAACTTTTGAAATAGAAAACCTAAACATTTATTATATGAAGAACAAATTTGTTATTCTTATCGCATTGTTCCTGGGACTGGGAAGTACAATGCAGGCACAAAAAGAGATTATTGATTTTCTAAATGCCGGTAAAGCAGATGCCAATAAACTGGCCAATGAATACTTGCTTCCTTATGGCGAAATGTTAGGCGTGAATCTGAACGCAGGTTGGTATACTACAGCCAAGGTACACAGTGTAGCCGGTTTCGATTTGACTTTATCAACGAGTTATACCAAGGTGCCTTCGGGAGGAAAGAGTTTTAATGCAGATCCAGATGTTTTGGGACTTAAAACAGTTGTTCCAGTCGGTGATAATACTTTCGCACCCACAATGGCAGGTAAGGATTCTGAAAGTCTTACTATGTTAAACCCTGAAACCAATTTAACTTTTAATGTACAAGGTGCCGGTGCAGACTATTTAATTACACCTATGTTGACCGGTGCTGTAGGTTTACCTTTTCATACTGAGATTATGGGACGTTTTATGCCCCGGGTGGATTTTGGAGATTATGGCAAAATGTACATGTGGGGCGTTGGATTAAAGCATTCCCTTAAAGATTACATTCCTTTTGTAAAGCGGGTTCCTTTTTTGCAACTTTCCGTATTAGGGGCTTACACTTCCTTTAACAGCAGTGTTGGGGTGGATTATGGGAATGACTCCGGAAAATTAGAAATGGGAGCCAATGCTTATACAGGGCGTTTGCTCGTAGGTGCAAATTTACCTGTAGTCTCATTTTATACCGGCATGGGATATGGAACGACTAAAAGTAATTTTGATGTAAAAGGTACTTTTGACGCCATGCCTGGTACAGATGAAGATAAGGTCAATCCAATAGCCTTGGGCTATACGACCAATGGATTTGATTTTAATGTGGGCATGCGAGTGCGTCTGGCTATATTTGCCTTACATGCTGATTATTCAGTAGGTGATTATTCGGTGATTACTGCTGGCGTAGGAATCAATTTTAGATAAGATATTTCAGATTTTATTAGATAAAAGACCTTGCAGTACCAACTTCAAGGTCTTTTTTTATACACAGATGAATGTTTTTTTGTAAATTTTGAGTGTAAAACAGATATCTATGATTCTGAATACTAATTATCATCATCCTCTTGTGCGCATTGTTATGGTGTTTATCATGCTCTTGCAGTGTAATGCACATTTAAGTTTATCGCAAGAAGTGATCGATAATCGGGCAGTTACGTTTTCCCTGGCAGAACAAAGTCAGATTGAAAAAGCCGATGAACTCATTATGAAAGGGGAGCGCATTTTTTCAGATATTGTTGGAAAAGATGCGGATGCAAAATCAAAAAAGCAAGGTGGTCTCTTTGGAAGGTATGGGCAAAAGGAAAAGGCCAATGATTTGCAAGAAAGTCAATTGCGAGCAATAAGTATGTATTATGCCGGCTACAGTAAGAAATCTAAAGTATTTAAAAATAGACTGGAACGATTCAAAGCTGAAAATCCCAATGAAACAGCTGAAGTGAATCGCCTTTTAGTCTCTTATGAGAAAAGAAGCAGTCAGGCATCCGCTTCTTACCGCAAATCAAGAAGTATTAAGTCACTGGATGAAGCAGTTAAACTGGGAGAAGCGGCTGTAGATTTGCATAAAGAATGGCAAAAAGAGATACTTGATAATTTGTCCAGGCTTGCTGCTTCCAAATCAGTGACTAAGTTTCAGGAAGTGGCTGTTGTGGAAGAAATCAAGCCTTCGACGGAGGTAAAACTGGAGGACCAAGAGGAAAATTCCATTAAACCGGTAGAAACTCAATCCCAGTCTTTGCCAGTATCGACTGCGGTAATTGTTCCTACAGCAGGTACATCGGTTAATGAGGTTGGCGGGGATGAATTGTATTATTCAGTTCAAATATTGGCTGATAAAGACAAAGTAAACGATGAGCAGTTGGCAAGAGCCTATTCAGGATCATTGGAAGTATATGAAAATTACGGTGAAGGTTGGTATCGGTATTCAGTGGGAAAGTTTAATTCGTATCAAGAGGCGATAAAAGTTATGCAGTTAAATAATCTGAAGGGTCATCCGGTGGCATATCTTGGTAAAAAGCGCATTAGTCTGGTAGAGGCGAAAAAGATGTCAGAGAAAGAAATTCCTGTCGTTTCAAAGAAAGAAACTGCTAAGAAAACGGGGACAGCAATTATCAAACCTGATAAGTCAAAGGCCGGAGATACGTATTTCACCATACAAATAATGGCTGATCGTAAAAAAGCCACGAGCGATCAAATTAAAAGGATCTATTCAGGGGCATTGAAAGTGGATGAAATTATAGGAGAGGGATGGTTTCGCTATTCCATTGGTCGTTTTTCTTCACATGAAGAAGCTGTTAAAGTGATGAAAAGCGGAAACGTAAAAGGATTCGTTGTGGCCTACAGTCAGTCTAAGCGTATTACTATCGGCGAGGCTAAAAAATTACTAAGTAACTAATTCATGAAACATACGCGATCTCTATTTCGATGGGTTCTAAACCTTTGTCTGGTTTTTCTGATGCATCTTGTTCAGGCACAAGAGAGTGTTGTGCAGTATTTGGATGTGGGAACTAAAAATGCCACTGTTTTATCAGAAAGTTATCTTTACCCTTATGCCAGCATGATTGACGCGACTCTGCTGGGAGGATGGAATATGTCACCACGCGTTCAGCGTTCCGGTAAATTTACGGTACATGTTTTCGTCAATCAGGGATTACGCGAGTCCGGTGATAATTTGATGAATATTGGGGATAAGATTGATAAAGGACAATTGAATGGCATTACATTGAAGGACCCCAGCCAGATTAATGCAGCAACAGCAACATTTAAACTAAAATCTGGCCAAGGACGTCCCGTGATGATCTATCAGGGAAATGAAGTGGCAACACCAAATGGGGAAGATATCAGTGCTTTGCGGTTGCCTTCCATGAGTTTTTCCATAGGCATCCCCTCAGGAACAGAGATCAGCGCAAAATTTACACCGCCTATGGATTATCCGGACCTGGGAAAAACCTTGCAGTGGGGGCTTGGGGTAAAGCACTCCATCAAAAATTATTTAGCTCTTTTACGCAATGCTCCCTACCTGGAGGCCGCTGTTATGGGGACCTATGCCAATCTTCGTGCAGAAAGTACGGTGAGTTATCATGACCAGACCGGGCAGTCGTTGGTGGTAAATGGATCCGCCCTATCCGGTCGGTTTATTATGGGGTTGCATTTCAATAAGGCGGATATCTATGGGAGTGTTGGGTATGGTTCACGCAAAAGTGATTTTACGCTCTCCGGAACCTATGAGGATGTACCCGATGAGGGAGGAGGTGTCATTTCAGTTTCTGATCCGGTGAGAAATGTGTATGATTTTTCAGGGATGGAATATGAGGCCGGCATTCAATTGCGGCTCTATTTCTTAAACCTTCAGGTGGGCTATGCATTCAGTAATTATTCCATGGTATCTATGGGGGCTGGAATAAGTTTTTAAGGTTTCGATTCTAGCGGAATGATCAGCCTACTGTTTCAATGATTAATGCAGAAGGTCGCGAATAGGTTTACTTAGCCATCCGTCGACCTTCCTGGAACTCTATTTTTTAAAGGGATTGCCATAACTGTTTTCGAATGCGACTTCAGACAGATCTTTCCGCTTTTTAGTTGATGACTGGTTAATTGCCGGATAGCCGATGGGCAGTAGCGCAATGGGTTCCAGATGATCCGGCAGATTTAATAATCCTTTCAGCAGATCCGGTTTGAAATGGCAAATCCAACAGGTTCCCAATCCCAGTTCTGTCGCTCGCAAAGTCATGTGATCAATGGCAATAGCTGCGTCAATGTCACAATGATCTTTTTGATCAAAAGAGCGTTTCCACGACGCTTCGTGGTCGCCACATATCACAATGACCTGGGGTGCCTTCTTGAACCAATCCCGGTCATAGGCTTTTGAAAGTTCCCCAAGTACTTCTTCATCTGAAATGACAATGAACGACCAGGGTTGTTTATTGGCAGCTGATGGTGCCATTCTCCCAGCATCTAATACTTCAAAGAGCAGTGCTTGGGGTACCTTCTGTGTTTTATAATCTCTAACGGAATAGCGTTCCTTAAGTAGTTGATTAAAATGCATGCCGAAAGTTTTTGTAGTGAAAATGGTGATGAATTGCTTTCTTTACACAAAAATAGAAAGAGTTGGGAACTTACAAATTATATTAGTCACAAATGTTTTTCTTACTATCTAAAATTTTAAGCCTGCTTATATCTCCATTTTTATGGATTTTGGTCCTTTGGGGGCTTTCTTATTTAAAATGGTTTCATGCTAATAAACGGGTTTTGCGCTGGTCGGCGGCAACTTGCTTTTTACTGTTTGCCAACGGTGCCCTCTTTCAATTGGTACTGCAGGCATGGGAAGGAGAAATGGTGCCGGTGAGTCAAATGGAAGATAAGGCCAATGTGGTAGTGGTTTTGGGAGGTATGTCTTCATTGGATGAACCTTCGGGCCGTATTCAGTTTCATGAAGCGACTGACCGCTTGTTGCAGGCGCTGCCATTGTACTATCGGGGATATGTCTCGCAGATAATCATCTCCGGTGGATCAGCAGAAATCATGCGTGAAGAGAAACCTGAATCCGAATATTTACTGCCATTCCTATTGGAAATAGGCATTTCTGAGCAGGCAGTGTTCATTGAAAAACAATCGCGCAACACTTATGAAAATGCTCTATATACTAAAGGGCTATTTGAACAACAACAGTTTGATCGAAAAATAATATTAATCACGTCTGCCTTTCATATGTATCGGGCCAAAGCCTGTTTTGAAAAACAAGGTTTTCAGGTGGAACCTTACGCTGCTCAGTTTGTTCAAAGTACCGACCCCATTGATGTCAGGGCTGTTTTTATCCCATCTTTAGAGACGTTAAATACCTGGCCTTTGCTATTAAAGGAGTGGACAGGCATTCTTGTATATCGGATAAAAGGATATCTTTAATTTAATGACGAATGTTGCTTTTTTTCTATGAAAACTCTCTTATTTTTGTGACTGAATAGTAACGGGGATTAGTTTTTACACAAAGGGGTTATATGGATCTTGAAAGGGGCTTGGCTGATGGCATCCGCAATGGTGATATTGCTTCATTCGAGGAATTTTATAAATGTTATTACAAACGTTTATTGAATTACTGTTTGATGTTCGTGGCCCAAACTGATCAGGCCGAAGATATTGTACAAGAATCATTTTTTGCGGTGTGGAATAAGCGTAAGGAAATTAATCCCGAGCAATCGTTAACGGGTTTTTTATTCCGTACCGTTCGTAATAGTTGTCTTAATAGCCTCAAACAAAAAAAAGTGCATGACAAATTTGTCGAATACAGTCTGCATGCTGATTCTATTGATGAATTGTACGCCATTGATTTTAATGATATAGGCACGGATGATCCTTTGCAACTGAATCTCTTTAATGAAATCAAACAGGCTGTCAGTCAATTGCCGGAAAAAAGGCAGCATGTATTCAAACTCAGTAAGCTAGACGGCCTTTCGCACAGAGAAATAGCTATGCAGTTAGGTATTTCAGTGAAAGGGGTTGAGCGGCACATCACCATGGCGCATGAATCTCTGCGCGACGCATTAAAACATCTTAAGGTATTAATTTTAGTACTCCTATCCATATAAAATCAGGTACTTATCGTTGAATGCCAAAAATATCCAAAAAAAGATAATTTTTTTTTGTGGGGGTATGGCAATGTGGTTGTAATAGTAGTGTAGTTAGAAAAAATGAAGAATCAAACAACATATATCAAGGAACTAGTCTGGAAACATATCCAGGGTGAGTCATCTGTCACTGACAAAAAAGAGTTAGGTGACTGGGTTGCTCAGTCGGATGCGAATAAGATGGAGTACCTAAAGATCAAAGAGGAGGCAGAGGTTTCTGTTGTTGAAACGGGCCAAGAAGAGTGGGTTAATTTTTTATCCAGGTACAAAATTGATGAAGCACCTGTCAGAAAACTATCGTTCGGTTCTTTTTTAAGGTATGCAGCATCTATTGCCTTAATACTAGGTACCGCCATTACCGTTTATCTGTTCCAAAACAAAGAAACCACGAGTCAGTTTGAGATACTCCTGACTCAAGAGGATCAGTTGGAGGGGAATCAAACCACTTTAATGTTAGCAGATGGTGAAAGTGTCAATATCGATGGTGTGCATTCCACGATCGAAGTATCTAATGATGGAAGCTCTATTAGATTAGAGAAGCAAGAAAAAAACACGCAGACGGTCGATAAGCATGCACAATTAAATAAGCTTGTAGTGCCATACGGCAAAACGGCTAATCTGACTTTAGCTGATGGTACTAAAGTTTGGCTAAATGCAGGGAGTCGATTGGTGTTTCCGTTAGCATTTGAGAAGAGCACACGAGAAGTGTTTTTGGAGGGAGAAGCGTTCTTTGATGTGTATCACAATACTGAGAAACCATTTAAGGTGCTGACGCATGATATGAAATTTACGGTGTTGGGCACATCTTTTAATATCAATGCCTATAGGGATGAATTTAAAACAGAGGCGGTGTTGGTAGATGGTTCTCTCAAGGTGGAGAATAAAGCGACATTCAATAAAAAGCAAGTTACATTGGTGCCCGGTCAAAAAAGTGCCTATCATGCAGGTGTTGAACAACTGCGTGTAGCAGATGTGAATACGGAGTATTATACGGCGTGGAAGGAAGGCTATTTAATGATGCGTCAAAATAGCATTACCTCGGTAGTGAAACGGTTAGAGCGCTTTTATCATCAGGAAGTGAAAATTTCAGACGAAGTATTACATAAAAATCATAAAATCACTGGTAAACTTATTCTCACTGAAAATAAAGAACAGGCCTTTGCGGCTTTGTGTGAGATTACCGACATGAAATATTTTATTCAAAACGATACAATCTTGTTGATAGATAGGAAGTAAGAGAAACGGGGCATGTTCTGCCAAACATCCCCCGCTAATGCTATAGTGTAATTAAATAAAATTAAAACATTTCAAATTTATGAAAAAAATTGGGAAATGGAGTTCCTTTAGTTTAAAAGGAACCAGAAATGCTATGAAGTCGATCACACTCGGCTTGATGTTTCTGGGGCTCTTTTCCACGGCAACATTTGCTGCTGGTGGAATGAAAGGTAAAAGGGTGAATCTGAAGCTGAATAATGTGACGCTTTCAGAGTTTTTAAGCCAGGTAGAATCGCAAAGCGATTTTGTATTTGTGTACAATGAATCACAAATTGATCCTGCGCAATTGGTGTCTGTTGATGCCAAAAATGAATCAGTAGAAGATGTGTTGAAAACCGTTTTAGGTGATGTTTCTTTTAAAGTGTATGAAAATCAAATCATCATTAAAAGGGAATACAACACTGAAGCGTTAGCCACCAAAACCGAAACAGCAGGTGCTTTGATTGCACAGCAAAATACGGTTAAAGTGTCGGGTACCATCGTAGATAATTCCGGATATGGAATACCCGGTGTAAACGTATCTGTGAAAGGATCGACAAACGGTACCATTACTAATTTTGATGGTAAATATGAGTTTGATGTACCTGCAGATGCTATTTTGGTTTACTCTTTCATTGGTTTTGAAACGCAGGAGATCGCTCTAGCTGGAAGAACCACAATGGATGTGACGATGCAAGAAGAAGTAATGGCTGTTGATGAGGTGGTTGTGACTGCATTGGGTATAAAAAGAGAGAAGAAAGCATTAGGCTATGCTGCTACAGAAGTAAAAGGCGAAGAGATTACGACAATTAAAGAAAACAATGTAATCAATGGTTTGGCTGGTAAAGTAGCAGGTGTACAGATTTCTAAGCCATCTGGTGGTCCGGGTGCATCAACGCGTGTTGTGATTCGTGGTGTGGCATCTTTGAATAAAAATAATCAACCACTATATGTTATTGATGGCGTACCTATTATTAATGACATAGACTCTAATGCTGAAAATAAGGATCATGGTGGAATTGATTCAGGTGATGGTATCAGCAGTATCAACCCCGATGATATTGAGACAATGAATGTTTTGAAGGGGCCTGCAGCGACCGCATTATATGGTTCAAGAGCATCCAATGGGGTAATTTTAATTACTACAAAAAAAGGATCAAAGTCTGCAAATGGATTGGGAGTAAGTGTTAGTAGTTCTGTAATGTTTGAAACGCCAGCTCTTTATCCTGATTATCAAACTACTTATGCCCATGGTATAGAAGGTAAATTGCCTCAGACGGAAGAAGAAAGATATAGTCAGCATTCAATGTGGGGGCCAAAAATTGAGGGGCAAGATGCCGTATTCTTTGATGGTGAAACTCGAAAACTTCAGGTTTACGATAACTACAAAGAGTTTTACGACCTGGGACGTAATATTAACAATGCTGTTTCAATAAATGGTGCATCTGAAAGAACGCATTATCGATTCTCTTTTGCGAACTTGAATTCAACTGGAATTGTACCTAATACAGATTTCAAAAGGAATAACGTATCATTTCGTGGTGGTATGTTTCTGGACCAAGCAAAAAAGATTTCCATTGATAGTAAGATTAGCTACGTAAAGGAAAATGCTGATAACAGACCGATTACAGGAGCAAGTCCATTCAATGTATTAAGCTACATTAATAGTCTTCCTAATACATATGATATTAATTGGTTGAAAAATTATAAAGATGAGAATGGTTACCCGGTTGGCTATACTGAACAGGGTTCAAACCCATACTGGTATGTGAATGAAATTCAAAATTCTGATGAGAGAAACCGTGTATTTGGTTTTACTTCTTTAAATCTTGAGTTAACTTCTTATTTGAAATTTATGATGCGTGCGGGTACAGATTTTTACACCCGTCAGCAATATGGTATTGTTCCGCGTCAAACACCTGGTCAGAAAGGTCATGTGGAGGAAAGTACTCAATTCAGTCGCGAGGATAATTTTGATGCTTTATTATCATTTGATAAGAAAGTACATGAGAATTTCAATGTGTCGGCAAATGTAGGTGCTAATCGCATGTATAAATTACGTGAGAATAAATACATGAGAAGTCAAGATTTTGAGTTTGATGACCTTCAGAATGTTAATTCAGGAAAAAACAATACGCATAGAAAGTCAATCTATGAAAAAGAAATTCAGTCCGTATTTGGATCTCTTCAATTACAATATAAGAATTTCTATTACCTAGAGATGACTGCTCGTAATGACTGGTCATCGACCTTGCCAAAGGAAAACTGGTCATATTTCTACCCTTCGGTAAGTTCAAGCCTTATCTTGAACGAGATTATTGATATGCCAATGTTTGTTTCTTTTGCCAAAATTCGTGGTTCTTGGGCAGAGGTAGGAAGTGATACTGATCCTTATACATTATTTTTAAATTATAATCTGGATTCGAACACACACGATGGCATTACTGCCGGAAATATTTCTAATGGTTCGAGTCCTCTTTACGATTTAAAGCCAGAAAGAACCGAGTCTGTTGAGTTTGGAGCTGACTTGAAATTTTTCAGCAATCGTCTGGGACTTGATTTTACTTGGTATAAACAAAATACTTTTGATCAAATATTGGACATTGGTGTTAGTTCTTCTACAAGTTACGATCGTGTCTGGGTAAATGCAGGTGAGATTGAGAATAAAGGTTATGAAATAATGTTGTACGCTACACCAGTTAAAACTAAATCTGGTTTTAATTGGGATGTAAATTTTAACTTCAGTAAAAACAGCAATAAAGTGATTGCTTTAACTGATGAAGTTGAAGTGTATAGTTTAATGTCTGGTGCAGGTACTAACAGTACAGTATCTGTTCGTGCTACAGCAGGCGATGCTTATGGTACCATTTATGGTCATACTTATCAGAAAGATCCAAATGGAAATATTATTATGGATTCAAGTGGTCTGCCAAAGCTGTCAGATCAAAAAGAGGTCATTGGTAATGTTACACCTGATTGGATGATGGGGGTAAATAATGTTTTCACCTATAAAGGGATTTCACTTCGTGCTCTTGTTGATTTAAGAGTAGGTGGCGAATTCTATGCTGGTTCTGAAGCAGGTGCTTATTCTGGTGGTAAGCATAAGAATACCTTACCAGGTCGTGCTGAATTTATTGCTGATGATTCATTTGTTCCGGCAGGTGTTGTTGAAGTTGAAAATGATGGGGTAATTACTTATGAAGCCAATGCAAAGAATGTGAAGCCGGAAGACTATTACGGTCGTATCGCACGTGTGGATGAGCAATTCATCTATGGTGCTGACTTTGTTAAGTTGCGCGAACTTTCATTGAAGTATACCTTACCAAAGTCATTGTTAGAGAAAACGCCATTGACAGGTGCTTCTATTGCAGTTTCAGGTAGAAATTTATTCTATTTTTATAAGCAAACTGACAATGTTGATCCTGAGAGCTTTGCTTATACTTCAGGTAATGGTCAAGGCCTTGAGCATTCTGCGATTGCCAGTACTAAGACCTTTGGTTTTAGCCTTAACTTAAGATTTTAATTGCAAAAGTAGTATCAGATGAAAAATAGATTTTTATACCTATTAATGATAGCTATCCTTGGGACGACAGCATGTACTGATGATTTTGTGGAAATGAATCAGGACCCATTGAAAGCTACTGAAATACATACCAAGTATGTATTTACCCATTCACAACTTGTTTATACATCCAGAAGACCTTCTGAATGGCGTGGTAATTTGATAATGTTATCTCCATTTAGTGGATTGACGATGTCCGCAATTTCAGTAGGGCGTGGATTTAAATTCAATGATGAGTACAATAGTGCATTATGGAATGATGCCTATAAAGGTGAAATTAAGGATATTGAAGATATTCTTTTTCGGCTGAGTACAGAAGATCAGGTAGCAAGTGCTAATTTGATAGCGTCTGCAAGAGTCATGAGGGTACTTTATTATTTGCGTTTAACAGATGCATATGGAGATATTCCATATTCTCAGGCTGGTAAAGGTTACATCGAAAATATTGTGTTGCCGGAGTATGATAAGCAACAAGATATTTATACGGATATGATTAATGAGCTTACCGAAGCTAATGATCAATTCAATGTTGAGAACACATTGACTTTTGGTGAACAAGATATCATGTACAAAGGGGATGTGGAAAAGTGGAAGCGTTTTACTAATTCTCTTAAATTGCGTTTGGCCATGCGTTTAGCAAAAGCTGATTCGGAATTGGCCAAAAGTGCTGCAACTTCTGCAATTCAAGCCGGTGTTATGACTTCCAAAGCTGACATTGCCCATATTTATCATGTGGATGCAGGTGGCGAATGGGGAATACATCAAAATGGTACGTCCAATGGCTTTTGGGCTCAAAATGGTCGTCAATATCCTTCTGAGGAGCTTATGGATATGATGAAAGATTCTCGGGATCCTCGTATGTTTCAGTATTTTGCCAAGGCTTGGTTAAACCCTGCTGACTCTTATATGCCTGTTTATGTAAAGCCAGAAGAAGGTTTTGATGCTTTTGAAAAGGAAGCCGAATTGAATGAAGCTTGGGTAGATTCTGTTTATTATGCTGGTTATCCTGCTGGGAGCTCCAATGATTACACAGTAAAGTATTATACCAAGAATGAGAAAGATGAGTATGAGGCTGTGAAAGGTAAGACTTATCAAATTGGAGCGGACGGAGATATTAATGAGGTGTATACCGTATTGAATCAGAATACTGTGATGGCGCGTCTGGCACCTACGGTTGTAATGTCCTTTGCCGAAGTTAAATTTCTGTTGGCTGAGGCAGCTGTTCGTGGTTGGGGTGCTACAGATGGTCAGAAACACTATGAAGAGGGAATTCGTGCTGCAATGACCGTGGTTCCTGATTTGTATCCTGGTAAAAGTATTACCGAGGAAGCGATGAAATTAGCTGATTTTGATTTCGAGCAAGGAGTGGATAATTACATCACTAATGAAAACATCGTTTGGGATGATTCAAAAGCATTAGAATTGATTGCTACTGAAAAGTGGAAATCATTTATTGCTGATGGTTATGAAGCCTTTGCTGAGTGGAGAAGAACAGGTTTCCCAACTATTGTAAAAGCAAATGTAGATAAGAACCGATTGGTTAATGTATATGCCAAAAATGGCGATGATGTAGATTTATCGACGGTTATTGAAACAAAAGAAATTGAATTTCATAATGGTGGAGATAATGAAGGTGTAAGACCTAGAAGAATGATGTATCCCGGCAATGAGTCGGCTAAAAATGCAGCAAATTACGAAGCTGCTGTTAAACGATTAAGTGAAGGGGATAATTATAAATCAAGAGTTTGGTGGGATGCCCAGTAAATATTGATTTAGTCTCAAAATTAAAAAAGCTGCCTCAAAAGGGCAGCTTTTTTTTATCTATACTTAAAACAATGTTTTCTAAATCCCCACCCCAAATCCAATACTAAAAATGGGTTCCCAGGCCGAATAAGGTGAATTTTTGTGTTGCAATACATCAAATACTACCCGGAAGGATACAAAGCTACGGGGCGATAGTTGTTGGCGATAGCCTCCGCCCATAAAAAAGAAAGGGACAAAATTACGGCTCTTGGAGGAGAGGTTGTAATACTCCATGCTTAAACCAGCCAATTCAGTATGGGCAAACAGTTTGGGGGCAAAGTTGTATTGCGAAAATAACCGGGCCCCAATTTGATTGTAGGTTTTAGGTTGCGAGTAATGTTTATCTTTGGTGTATTGGTACTCAAGGCCCAGTCCGGCATAAATTTTTTCACTGAAGCGGGCCCCAATCATCGGACTGATCATTAAATTGGTGTAAGTGCCGAAAGTAGCGCCAAACTGACCACCTGTATAGAGCTTTTCCCGAAAGGGTTTTGCGGCTGTATTGTTTTGGGCACTCAAAAGAAGGGTGAACAATAAGAAAATCGTGGTTAAGGTAATCTTTTTCATTTGTATTTAGGTTGAAATTAAATGCATCCGCAAACAAAGTCATCGGCCAGACTTTCCCATATGTCTTTTTCGGCTTGTTTCTCTTTGTCTGTATCTTTACATGCTTGGCATACCGGAAGATTGACAGTGGCATTAACGGCCAGGGGCGTTTCCATAAGCGGCTTTTTACAGCAGAAACAAATCTTCGTTATGTTTTTTTGTTTATCTTTTGGCATGTCTTTTGGTTTCTGATATTCGAACGACGACAAAATTAAAATCAAATAGTTATGAAAGCAATTATTAGAACACTTTTCGCGTTAGTTGTGATGATAAGTATAACGTTCACGCTTTCCGCACAAGAGAAGAAAAGCAAAAAAGAGATCCGGCAAGAGCAGCTGGCGCAAACCATTGAGTTGATTAATAAAGGGGATTTCAAGTTTGAAGCAACCAGGGCTTTCCCACAGGGCGGGCGGTCCATCGACCTCACCACGAATTATGGGTTCATCACGTTTAAGCAAGCGAACGCTGAAGGGGACCTGCCGTATTTTGGCCGTGCCTATACGGCTACCTATGGTGGTGACGGCGGCATTAAATTCAATGGTGAAATGTTGAATAAGAAGATGGAAGTGAATGAGAAGAAGCAAAAGATCCTTATAACCTTTGAAGTGCGCGATAAAGATACCTATCAAGTAACCATGGACATCGGCTATAATGGCAGTTCATCGGTCAGTATCACCAGTAACAATCGCAGCCACATCAGTTACCAGGGGGACATTGTAAAGGTGGATAAAAAAGAAGAATAAGGAATTGAAATAGTAATAGAAAAGGGTGTCCAACAACGGGACACCCTTTCTTGTTTTTTATAACCCGATGGATTTATTTTCCAAACGTGTAACGGGCACTAAAGGCCACACCAAAATAGAAATCATTGTATGCAGCACCAATTGGAATTTGAGGACGTGAATCCACACTTAGTTGAAGTGGAATTTCATCAAAATTGTACTCCACACCACCTTGGGCGCCAAGGCCTAAATAGAAACCATCATCCTTTGTGGTATCATAACTGCTCTTATAACTCCAGGAGCCGATGGAAGCCGCTGGTCCGACGTACCAGTTAAAGCCACCTTCGATATTAAAAAGCCAATGGTAAGCGCCAGCCAAACTAAAGCCTGAATAGTTGCTGTGAGCGGTCAGGCCCAGGTCTAATTCCAGACGGTTCACATTGGAGAGACCCATTTGATAAGTGAACTCTGCTCCAAAGGCATTTCCGCCTCCAAATCGGGCACCAATGGCGTGATCATGTGTTTGAGCCATGGCTCCCATACTAAAAACAACTGCGATAACAGCTAACATGTACTTCTTCATAATAAGTAGAGTTTTATTGAATGACAAAGTTAAAATTTTTAGCAATGTAAACCCGACGGGCATCAATTTGTTCAGGGGTGATTTGTTCAAATCCGTTCTTTTTGCGCCTGGAGATGAACCCCAGTCAACATACTTAAATTATTTCTAATAAAAAAAAGATAGTTTCTGGGAGAGTCCGCGCGGCAGTTATTATTTTTGCAGCTTGGTTTAATCCGAAAGGTATTTGGAAAATGGCAAAGCAAGAGTTAGGAGAATACATCACTGAGTTCATCGATTTTTATACGATGGATACAGTGAAGCAAAAAGGTAAGAAGTTGTATCGGGATGGACGGGTGACTTTGCAATTGTATCGGAAAGATCTGGATACCTGGATTTTTTCCGTCAAAGGCTCCAAAATGTATAAGTTGCAAATCCGGGATTTGAATAGCCGGCATGCGGAGACGTCGTGTAACTGCCGTTATGCCGGTGGAAGTGTGTGTAAGCATGCTGTGGCAGCTTTATTGTACCTGGTGGATGTGGATGCCGATGTTGAAACCGGAATGAACCGCAGACGCGCTGAAAGTGCATTGGCACCAGCGGCAGAGCGCCCTGAATGGGGATTGGAGTTACGTGATTATACCGATATTACGGAAGGTCAAATTGAAGATTTATCCTCCTACAGTGCCTTTCGAGATGTTAAATACGGATACGGAAACGGCCGTATTACGAGCCTTCTGGTACACGAAAACAAAATTCATTTCACGCTGGACACGCCTTACGTGGATGAGGCCAAGGTAACCTTTAAGTATGACAATGGAAAAGTGTTTGTGTCCTCGTCTGAAAAGGTCGTTTCCAATAGCCTCAATGAGCTGGAAGCCTTTTGTTTGTTGAAAATAGCGCAATCACAAACGCCCAATTTACTGGAGTTGATCTTTGATCAAAAGTATCGGGATGAGCATCCGCGTTTGTTTAGTCAATATGGGTTGGACGAAACGGCGGATTTCTCGAAATATTTCCAATTTGGATTTGACCATGAGCAGGGGCTGATTGCGTTACCAACTGATTTCTCCAGGGGGATTTTACCACTGGCCGAGAATGATCAGTTGGTGCAAGGGATGCTGCAGCGCCTGGATAAGGACACCCTCTTTCTGGAGGCCATTGAAAACATGGATAAGCAAGAGCGTGAGATGGGATTTGTGCTGTCACTCATCAATCCAAGTGCCATTTATGGCCCCACGGATCGCTGCTTTATCCTCATGCCCCTGATTGGCAAACCCAATAAGGACCATACCATTTTAGGGTCGCATGTGGAAGATTATGATGGCAATGCACATGAGTATGTAGTGAAGCGTTCCGGTGGTGCAGATGAGTTAATGGCGATTCAGGAATCGTATTCGGCCACCGCTGATGAAGCTAATCGCTTTCAGTTACAAAAGCGTAGCATGGAATTGCTGGCCAAAGAAAAACATGTGTACCTGCGGCCCGGTAATTTTTATGGAAAGCTTAAAAAGAGTGATCTGAGACGAATCGCCGTTTCAGGCCATGAGGTAGAGGTGAATTACCAGGTGACACAGGATGATACCTTTGTGGCCCTGGAGCTAAAACTATCCATCAACGGTGAGGTAATGGAGCTCAGCGCCATTGATAAGGACCAGTCCGGGGAGTTTATTTATCACATCAACAATGCGTATTACATCGCCACCGATTTTCGGGCTGCCACCCTCATTAATAACTATGCGGCGCCCTTGAAGATGGTGATAGGCCACAAAGATCAGTTTCTGAAGCAAATCATTCAGCCATTAGCCACGCAGGTGGACATGCTGTTTGATGCCGGGGTGTATAATCTGGAAACGGTGGAGTTGGATTTCCAGAAAAAACAGGTTTTTCTCTCCGAGAAGAAGCAGCACCTCATTATCACGCCCAAAGTACAATATCACCATGGTCAGTCGGTTCAACTGAACACCCATGGAAATGTGTTGGTGGAGGAAGAGGAGCAATGGGTGCAGTATAAGCGTAACTTTGAACTGGAGCAGGATTTTGTGGATTTCATTGCCTCGCTGCATGCCTCCTTTGAGGCCCAAAAGAGCCACAAGTTGTTTCACATCCATCATCAGGAATTTTCCAGGGAGATGTGGTTCTATAAATTCTTCGACATTCTGCAGATGAACAATGTGGAGGTCTATGGCTTGAAAGATCTGAAAGGCTTTAAGTACTCGCCCCACAAAGGGCATGTGAGCACCTCGGTATCGTCGGGTCAGGATTGGTTCGAAGTGAACATACAGGTGACTTTTGGCGACAATAAAGTCAAGCTAAGCGACATCCGAAAGGCGGTGCTCAATAACCAGCGCTACATTCAACTCAAGGATGGTTCGGTTGGTATCTTGCCCACCGAATGGTTCCATAAGTTTGAAAAGTACTTTCGACATGGTGAGATTCAAGATGATAAGCTGGCTGTTTCCAAACTGCGCTTCTCCATTATTGATGATCTCTTTGACAACATTGATGATGAACAGATGTTAGAGGAACTCAATGAGAAACGGAAGAAACTGGCTGCTTTCACCCAGATTGCTCAAACCAGCATTCCTGAGGAGATCACCGCTGAGCTGCGGCCTTACCAGAAAGAAGGACTGAACTGGCTCAACTTTCTGCATGAAATGAAGTGGGGCGGTATTCTCGCCGATGACATGGGATTGGGTAAAACGCTCCAAATACTAACCTTCGTTCAACACCTGGTGAAGGAAAACAAGATGCCGAACCTGGTGGTAATACCCACTTCATTGTTGTTTAACTGGGAGAATGAAATCAACAAATTTGCCCCCACGCTAAACGCCTTGTATCATTACGGCACGTTTAGGGCTGCCGATACGGCGGAATTTGATCAGTATGACCTGATCTTTACCACCTATGGCACCTTGTTGCGCGATGTTCAAATGCTCAGTCAGTTTCAATTCAACTACGTGATTCTGGATGAATCGCAGGCCATTAAAAATCCGGCTTCACGGCGTTTTAAGGCGGCTAACTTACTCAAAGCCAATAACCGCATCGCGCTATCGGGTACACCCATCGAAAACAGTACCTTCGATTTATATGCGCAGATGAGTTTTGTAAACCGGGGTTTCCTGGGCGCCATGACCGGGTTTAAAGAAAATTTTTCCAATGCCATTGATAAGGATGGAGACGAAGCGCGGGCAGCCGAATTGCAACGCCTCATTAATCCCTTTATATTGCGCCGCACCAAGGAGAAAGTCGCCTCTGAATTACCGCCTAAAACCGAGGATGTGATCATCTGTGAGATGGAACCTGCCCAGCGCAAAGTATATGATGCCTATCGGAACCGCTACCGCGATCAACTGCTGGGCAATGTGGAAGCCGAAGGTATTGGCAAAACCAAGATGATGGTGCTGGAGGCCTTGATTCGCCTGCGTCAGATTTGTGATTCGCCGGTACTGTTGAAAGATGAGAAAATTGATGTGACCGAGTCGGTGAAGATTCGTGAGATCATTCAGCACATTACCGATAAAACCGCCAAACATAAAATTTTGATCTTCTCGCAATTTGTGCAGATGCTCAAGTTAGTGAAAGATGAACTGGTGAGTCGCAGCATTCCCTTCGAGTACCTCGATGGGAAAAGCACTTCGGTGCAGCGGGAGCGTTCGGTGAATAATTTCCAGGAAGATGAGGAGTTACGCGTCTTTTTGATTAGCCTCAAAGCCGGCGGAACCGGGCTTAACCTGACGGCGGCCGACTACGTGTACATTTTGGATCCCTGGTGGAATCCGGCTGTGGAAAATCAGGCCATCGACCGGTGCTACCGCATTGGGCAGGACAAAAAGGTATTCGCCTACCGCATGATTTGTAAAAACACCGTGGAAGAGAAAATATTAAAGCTGCAGGCCAAGAAAAAGAAAATTGCCGGTGACATCGTTCAAACGGACGAGAACATCATGAAGACGTTGGATGTAACCGACATCCAGGAACTGTTTTCCTAAGCTGCGCAGCCTGTCAACAGAGGTCTGTTTGGCCTAAAAATGGGTGTCGGATGGTGATCCGGCACCCATTTTTTGTCGAAGGCTGTTGTTTTTAGTGTGTCCGTCGGCCTGGTTTTGGAGCTGGCCGTTGTTTTCTGTTTGTCAGGTTCGCTTTTTTTGTCGAAGGCTGTTGTTTTCGGTGTGTCCGGCGGCCTGTTTTTGGAGTTGACTTTTGTTTTCTGCTCGGCAGGTTGGCTTTTTTTGTCGAAGGCTATTGTTTTTAGTGTGTCCGGCGTCGGTTTTTTTGAGTTAGCAGTTGTTTTTTACCTGGCAAGTGCTCTGTTTATGTAGAAAGCTATTGTTTTTTTATGGGCAGGCCATTCGGGGGATAAGTTGTATGCTGTCCATCCGGAATTTTTAAGGCTTGACCAATAAGGCTGAATGCCTTTACTAACAAAGTCACTAAAACAAGGCGAATCCCGTTATTAGTGGCTACCTAAATTGCTTAATTATGTTCCGCGCATTCAAGGGCATCGTCAGGTAATCATCAATTTCACACATCACCCCTGAAGGAGTGAAATCAGGTGTCATGTCAATACCACAGTCATGATCTTAAAATTGGCCGGGGGCAATGAGGGATTGCAGAGCCAGTTCGAATTATCATCGGCATACCTCGTAGAGCTTATCTTTCATGGCAATGCCTGGCATGATTTTCTGGCGATTTTTCAAGAGAAGACTTGAATAGATAAATCAAAAATCAACTTAATTATTCAGACATTGTTCTATTTTTGTCGGAACACTTTACCGAACACATGACACAGGAGCAGCTCAAACCCATCGTAACACGTCTCATTCAATCCGATAAACTGGCATTGGAGCAATTGGTGGATGCCTATTACCAGCGCCTGATGAGCTTTGCCATGCCGGTGGTGAAAAGTCATGATGTGGCCGAGGAAGTGGTGATGGATGCCTTCATGAAATTGTGGGAGCAGCGCAGCACTTTAGCCGATGTGCGTAATTTGGAGACCTACATGTACGTAATGGTGCGTAACCTGTCGCTTAATTACCTCCGCAAGCAGAAGGTTTCTTTTTTTGAAGTGCTGGAAGATGAACACCTCACCCTGGCACGTTATGACCAAACACCCGAAGGGACCCTTATTACCACGGAAATGCTTGAGCAGGTGAATCAAGCTGTCGATGCCCTACCTCCCAAATGCAAGCTGATTTTTAAACTATTGCGCGAAGATGGGGTCAGTCGCAAGGAAGCGGCTGAAATACTAAATATCTCCGTTAAAACCATCGATAATCAAATTGCCATTGCGGTGGAACGCATCGCCAAAGCCCTTGCCATTGACCTTTCTTCTAAAAGCAACCGTTCTGGTTTACAGCTGTTTTTGCTGATGATGTAAAAAAATGTAAATTTCTTTTAGGGACTTTCCGCTTTTCTTGTGTCCTCTCAATACAAAGGAGGATAGAAAGGATGAATCTAAGTCAAATAATCAGTCGGTATTTGTTGGGAAGTCAGTCTCGCCAAGAGCAGGATGAGCTGAGCCGCTGGATGGAAGAGAGCGAGGCGAATCGGATTGGGGTCCATACCATTAAGTCGTTATGGAACCAGGAGGTGAGGCAGGAAGAAGGGGCCCCGGAAGCCTTCCATTCAAAATTGAATTACCGTCTCAACCAAAAATTAACGTTTGGTCGCAAGCGCCAATTGGCATTAACCGTCTGGAAAGTGGCAGCCGTCTTTTTCATGGCTGTGGCCGTGGGAAGCTTTTATGTTCTCTTTAATCAAATGCCACCCACAGGAGGAATGGCTCAGATCATTACGACAGAGGGACAGCGCACCAAAGCTATTTTACCCGATGGCACAGAAGTCATGGTCAATGCCAACTCTAAACTTGCCTACAATCCTTATGAGTGGACTGCCAATCGATTGGTGACGCTAACGGGGGAGGCCTTTTTTGAAGTGGTGCATCACGCGGATCAACCCTTTGTAGTGGATGCCAATGGCTACCAGGTGAAAGTATTGGGAACTAAGTTTAACGTGCGCTCTTATGCGGATGAACCCTCTATTGCCACCACGCTGACGGAAGGTAAAGTAGAAATATTTATCCCTAAAATATCTGCTCATGCCGTATTGGAGCCGGGTGATCAGTTTGTGTATAATAAGCAGAGTGGTAAAGCGGTCCGGGAACGAATTGATCCGGTCATCTCGTCGGGATGGAAAGATGGGATCCTGAAATTTGAAAAGGCCTCTTTTGATGAGTTTGTCCGACGGGTAGAGGATTATTATCAGATCGATATTGTTTATAATGCCACTGATTTTAAAGATGTCCATTTCACCGGGACGTTTGAAAATATCCGGATCAGCCGGGTGTTTGAAATTGTCAACATCACCATACCCATTACCTTTTCAGTACACGATAATCAAGTAGCAGTTCAACGTCAAAAATAAATTGCCTATCGAAACGCGATAAAAAGAGAAACGGGAAATGCGCTAACATCTCCCGCTTATGCAGCAACTTGCTACCAACAATAGCTGCAGACTAAGTAATAACTAAAAGTCATTGTAAAATTATGAAAAAAAATCTGTTTTTCATGAGGTGGAAGCCTTATGGTCTTAAACAAACTTTGCGGATTATGAAATTAACCGTATTTATGCTCGTCATCGGGTTCTTGCAATTAAGTGCAAAAACCTTTTCTCAAACAGAGAATCTCTCGCTGCAGATGAAAAACGTCTCCATCCAGGAACTCTTTAAAGTCATTGAGTCCCAGTCAGACGTTAAGTTCTTTTACCAGGACGAACAACTCATGGATGCCAACGAAATATCTGTCGATGTTTCCGGTAAAAATCTGGATGAGGTGCTCACAGAAGTACTAAAGGACACCAACCTTTCGTACCGGGTGTTGGAAAACCATGTGATTATTTTTGAAACGAAGGCTAAAATAGAGGGTGCATCAGCGGTTTCTACTCAGCAACAGCACCAAATCACGGGTAAGGTCATTGATAAGAATGGGGAGCCTTTACCGGGTGTGAATGTGTATGAAAAAGAAACCACCAATGGGGTAATTACCGGTATTGATGGCAATTTCACCATTAATGTATCCAGTCCGGATGCGGTGATCGTGTTCTCTTTTATCGGGTTCGTGACTCAGGAAGTGAATGTGGCCAGCCGCACTCATCTGGACATTACCTTAGTAGAGGAAATGACTGGTTTGGATGAAGTGGTAGTAGTCGGGTATTCAGCTCAAAAGAAAGTGAATGTTACTGGTGCTGTGGCCTCAGTGACAGGTGATGAATTGCTGAAACGTCCCGTGGTGAATGCCAGTCAGGCCTTGCAGGGGGCTGCTACAGGTGTCACCATCATCGACCGTGGCGGAGAACCAGGTAAAGATACACCAACCATCATCATGCGCGGTATGGGTACAACTGGTGATTCTCGTCCCTTGGTCTTGGTCGATGGGATTGAAATGAGTATGAATGATGTGAATCCCAACGATATTGAAAGTGTATCGTTTCTGAAAGATGCTGCTTCCGGTGCCATTTATGGATCCAGAGCGGCCAATGGAGTCGTGTTAATTACAACTAAAAGAGGTAAAGAAGGCCGGTTTACCGTTGATTACAATGGTTATGTGGGTGTTCAGGCAGCTGCTTCATTACCCGAAAGCGTGGGACCACGTGATTACATGACTTTGGTGAATGAGTCGCGAGCTAATGCAGGTCAGGATCCTAAATACACTGAAACTGATATTGTACGCACCGAAAATGGGGAGTTACCCTTTACTGATTGGTTCGAGGAGATGTACAAACCTACTTATATCACTGATCATTCACTGCGTTTGAGTGGCGGTAGTGATGTGGCGAAGGCTAGTCTTTCATTGGGTTATACCGATCAGCCCGGCTTATTGAAAAACATCGAATTTCAACGTTATAATTTACGTTTTAACGGCGATTTCCAGATTGCTAAGAAACTTTCGCTGGCTTTTACAACTGCTTATACGCGAAAAGACAGAAGTTATCCGCACGATCTGGGAGGTGCCAAAGGAGCTATTGTGGGATCTACGCCGGCCATGGGTATCAAAGATGAAAATGGACTGTATATCCTGAATAAAGACAAAACAAACGCCCTGGCTGCCCTGGAAGTGTCAGGTACGGATACACATCAGGATGAAGAAGCGTTATTTAATTTACGTGCAGACTGGGATGTGTTTACCGGGATGAAACTGAGTGGTGAAGCAGCTTTAAATACCAATGCCTACCGAAAGAAGAGCTTTAAAGCTTATCATGAATTTCGCGATGCTGAAGGAAATATTCTGCATACCTGGCAGCCTAGTAACGTTCAGGATGAACGATGGAATGAAAATCAACTGACACTGCGTGCCTTTGCTAATTACAGCAAGTCGTTGGCTGATGTTCATAATATTAATGTATTGGTAGGTGTGGAGCAAATTTCAAGTGATGAATATTATGTTGGTGCCAGAAGAGATGAGTTGTTAACCAATAACTTGCCAGAATTAAACATTGGTAGTGCCGAAAGTCAGTTTGCATGGGGGGGGCCGTCTTCCTATGGGTTAAATTCATTCTTTGGACGTATTAACTATGATTACAAAGGCAAATATCTCTTTGAAGCCAATGCACGTTACGATGGTTCATCGCATTTTTCTGAAGGTAATAAGTGGGGATTCTTCCCATCCTTTTCGGCCGGATGGCGTCTTTCAGAAGAGGCCTTCTTAGCAGGTGCTGATTTTTTGGATAACCTAAAGTTACGCGGTTCATGGGGCCAAATTGGAAACGAAAGAATTGGCTCGTTTAAATACACCAATACCTTTGCTTCTTTTTGGGTTGACGATTGGGGTGGTACCAATTTCTTTGATTATATATTCAATGATCAATTGACTACCGGTTATGCTCAGAAACAATATGCTAATAAGGATATTACCTGGGAAACAGCCGAAGTGTTAGATTTTGGGGTAGAAGCTTCCTTTTTTAATCAAAAGATTGGATTTGAAGCCGATTACTACCGTCGCGATCAGAAAGACATTCTGTTGAAATTACCGATTCCGATGTTCATTGGTCTCGATGCGGCTGAGGACAATATTGGTACCGTCCGCAATGAAGGGGTTGAATTGGGAATTAACCACCAGAACAATATTAATGGGTTCAAGTATGGTATCAACGTAAAATGGTCCTATAACAATAACGAGTGGGTGAAGTTGGGAGAATATGACCGTACCGTTGATGGTTGGAAGATCCAGTCCAAAGGATCACCACTGAATGCGTTTTATTTGTACCAGGCTGATGGATTCTTTCAAAATCAGGCAGAGATCGTTGCCTATCCGGGCGATACCCGATCCAAAAGTGTATTGCAGCCAGGTGATATTAAATTCAAAGATACCGATGGGGATGGTGATATTGATGAAGATGACCGTGTGATTAAAGGATCCAACTATCCTTCTCAATTGTTAAGTATTACGGGTAACGCCAGTTATAAGGGATTTGATCTCTCTTTTATGCTGCAGGGCGCTTTTGATGTGAAAAATTATTATTATGGCGAGCTACAGGAAGGCCCTAATTACGAGGTATTCACATCCACTCGCGTATTAGGTCGCTGGCAAAAAGAGGGTGATACCAATGCCACCTTCCCACGCCTGGAAGCAAGTACTAATAAAAACCAAAATCCGAATAATACTTTTTGGCTACGTGATGCCTCCTATCTGCGTTTGAAAAATATTCAGATCGGTTATACCTTACCTAAGACCTTGACCTCACAGGCTGGTATCGAGCGCTTAAGAGTATATGTGGGTGGATCGAATGTATTTACTATTACTGATGTGGATAAAGGAGTGGATCCGGAAAGTTATGATGGTAGAATCGGTGGCTATCCACCTGTATCGGTTTACTCTGTTGGTGTAAATGTTCAATTTTAAAGATCTGAAGCAATGAAGTATATTTCAAAATATCTGTTTTTTATTGGATTCGCCCTGATGGTATTCGGGTGTGAATCAAATATCGACTTGGATCCTCAGGACAGGATCTCAACTGAAAATTTCTTTAAATCACAAAGTGATTTTGAGGTGGCCATTGTGGGTTGCTATAATCAGATGAACATATGGGGATCGCATAACTGGTTGGATGGTGCCTCTGATGATGGTATTGTGATTCACAGCTGGAACAAGGGTTTCGAGATGGGACGTGGAACGGGTAATTCCAATTCACCTTTTCCCTGGGAAATGTGGAACATACGTTATGTGACGATTCAACGCGCCAACCAGATTATCAATAATATGGATGGATGGGTCGTACAGGGTAACCAGGCGGATAAGGATCGTATCATGGGCGAGGCCAAAGTGTTTAGAGGTTATGCCTATTTGGAATTAGCGGCTCTTTTTGGCGATGTGCCTTTGATCAAAGCTGTTCCTTCCTTGGATGAATCTAAAGATGTGAGACGTGAAGACCGGAAAGTCGTGTTCGAGTTTGCGATCCAGGAACTATCCGAGGCGGCTGATCTTTTGCCGGCCAATGCCAATTCTGTGGGGCGAATCACCAGTGGTGCAGCCAATGCCTTATTGGGACGAGCCGCTCTTTATGTGGCCGGCTTGTTAAATGACAAGTCTTATTACGCAATTGCTGCTTCCGCCTCACAGAAAGTAATAGAAAGCAAGAAGTATGATTTGCATTCTGATTATGCTGCTTTGTTCTTGCCCGGAAGTGATTATACTGATGAAATAATTTGGGATCGTCAGTATACAAACACACCCGGATATCGCATGTATTTTGCCAATTGGATGCCTAACTCAGCGGGTGGTTACAGTGTAACTTGTCCGACCAAGGCTTTAGTTGATGCGTTTGAATGTACCGATGGAAAATCCATTGAAGAGTCGCCTTTGTTTGATGATCACAAACCTTATAATAATCGTGATCCGCGCTTAAGTGCAGCCATTTATTATACGGGGAATGATTATGCGGGTATGTACTATAATTCCATACCCAATAATATTGAATGGGACGATGCCACTGGTGGCTGGTTGTTTAAGGCTGATGGCGACTATGGCGATAAACGCGATATGCATGTCGCTGTGGGTGATGTACGTGGTGAGGAATCCTGGGGTGGTTCATGGAACCAAAGTTTATCAGGATATAACTGGAAGAAATACAGCCCTGAATATCTGTTTGAGACCAGTGGTAATATTTGGACCGATTATACCCACTTTAACTTTGTGCGTTATGCAGAGGTACTTTTGATTCGGGCCGAAGCATTGATAGAGCAGGATGGGGGCGATCTGGACGAGGCTGTGTCTTTGATTAATAAGGTTCGGAAACGTGTAAATATGCCCGAAATAGCAAATGAAGGACGTGATGTGTTGCGCGAAAAGGTAAGGAATGAGCGACGTGTTGAGTTGGCCAATGAAGGGCTGCGTTTGTATGATATTCATCGCTGGGACATTGCCAAAGAGGTGATGAGTCAGCCTGCTGAAGGTGTGGAGTATTACAATGAGAGTGGTGAAAAGAAAAATGTGATGTATGTAGAACGGTTTTTTGATCCTGCAAAGAATAAATTATGGCCAATTCCATTGGCCGAATTAGATGTTGCCCCTTGGTTAGGTCAAAATCCGGGCTGGTAATAACATTCTTGTAATTGGTTTTAACCTGCAGGACCAGTGATGGTCCTGCAGGTATTCAAAACAGGATAACTTAAAGATGTACTGCCTGCTTTCTAATCCATTTTCTACAGATAACCCAAGCAACCCGAACCTTTACAGTGTATAATTCGACCAATTGGGCGAAATTGTAATCAGTGGATCGGAAACTGAAAGAATCATGAAGCATATACATCTCGTACTATTGAGTTTTCTGTTGATGCCTGTTTGTGTCTTTGGAGAGGAGGCCGTTTTTCCGGGAGTGGATGAAAAAGCAAAACAAATAATGTAAGCTCAGCCGGTAAGTCATGGGGCTACAGGTACTCGTTTATGATGAGGCGTAATCTCAGATAAAGGATAAAAAAATAGATCATTATTAGTGCTTCAGCCATTGGTATGAATCTGGATCCACAGGAGCTTGGATAATAAACCTATTGTGTACAGAATGTAAAGGTGAGCCAATATTGAAACTGGTAAAATTATGAGAATGAATATACAATTGATTTGCCTTTTGGCTGTGATCATTGGTACAAGCTGTAGATCTTCCCGGCAGGAGAACAAAAAGGAGATCTCGCTGACAAAGGGAGAGCTGGCAATCCAATCTGATAACGCAATTTTACAGGATGGTTTCAACTGGGCAGTCAATAAAACCGGTCAATTTGTAATGACAGGAAAAGAGGGATTGGTCAATAAGGATGAGCGCAATAAGAAAGGAACGGGTACTGCCGTATATATTCCATCCTATTGGGCTGGTTATTATGATCGAACGGCTTTCTATGGGAGAGATTTTGTGCACCAGGCAGTAGGCGCCCAGATTGTGGGCTTGTGGGATGAGAATTACGCTATGTTTAAAGTATTTGCAGCCAATGCGACAGAAGCCAGAGATTGGTGGACGCTTTGGGCGTTTAACTTTGACGGAACACCGCACCAAATTGATTATAGAGGTGATGATAAGTTTGTTAAAGAACTGCCTGCACAGTTTGAACTGATTGAAAAGGCCTATAAGCAATACCTGTGGAGTGGCGATGACCGTTACATAAGGGATTCTGTATTGTGGAATTTCTATACCAGAACCTTAACAGATTTTGTTGATCTACACGACACCAATAATAATGGTGTTGCTGAAGGAAAAGGAGGTATATGGGCTGGTAGCTGTACGTATAATGAACGGGGAGAGTACCCCATTGAAGCAGGTGACGGAATAGCCTGTCAGTATCAGGCAACATTGGCCTATGCACATATGTTAAAGGCACGAGGTGAAAAGGAGAAAGCGCAGTCTTGGCATATTAAGGCAACTGAATTAAAAGACTACTTCAACAATAAATGGAGTATTCTCAACGAAGATTCTTCTTATGCTCGCGGCATCAATAAAGAAGGAGTGAAGCTAACTGGCTTTGGTAAAGAAAACTCCTGGTTTATGCCTTTGAAATTAATCACAGAGCCTGGCAAGCGAAATGATGGCTATTTACAGTTTATCTCCGAAAACTTAGGCGAGGGATTTGGAACGACGGCAACAGCGCCACACAATATTGAAGCCTATACCTACATCCCGGATATGTATTTCCATTACAATTGGAATGATGAGGCCTGGAAATGGATGAAATATATTTTATCTGTGAAAGACCTACCGCACGAGCGCCCTTCTCAAGGAACTAATGGTGATTATCCAGAAATTTCATATACGATAGTTTCTCAAGTGGTTGAAGGAATGATGGGGATTGATCCAAATGCGATCACAGGTCATATAACTACAGCAGCCAGATTACCTAAAGATGTTAACACTATTAAAATCAGCAATGTTAGCTTTGGTGACTATCGTGTTGATGTAGAACATAGCGGTATTCAAAAAACAGTTCTGACCAACCAATCTGCTCAGGCATTAAACTGGGAGGTGTGCTTTTACGGCGCACACAACACATTAATTGTGAATGGTAAGTCAATAAATGCCGAGCAAAAAAACATGAATGGTGAGAAGGTAAGTTTTGTCAATGTTGGTGTCGACTCAGGTTTGACAGTAACAGTAGAAACAGATGCCTAATAAAATTCAAATAAATTATCACAAGCGTTTATGCTTGTGAAATTAAAAATCAAACTATAAACAAGCGCAATGAACATAAGAAGTATAGCATTACTACTGGTTTTTATAACCACAGCAGCAACCAATATTAATGCAAAGCTTAGTCAGGTAACCTCACCAGATAAAAGCATTAAAGTTACTATTAATATTGGTGAAAACATTGCCTATTCAATTGATTATAAAGGTCAGAAGCTGATGGCTCCGTCAACTATATCCATGGATTTAGGTTTTGGTGATGTGCTGGGGCTTCAGCCAAAGTTGACGGGAAGCAAGATCGTTACGGTTAATGAGATCCTTAAGCCGGTTGTAAGAGAGAAACGTGCTGAGGTTATTAACCATTACAATGAGCTAACATTAAGCTTTAGTGGTGGTTATCAGCTGGCTTTCCGCGTATTTAACGACGGAATGGCTTATCGTTGGATTAGCGAACGAAAGGGAGATATTACTGTTTATAATGAAGAGGCTAACTTTTCATTTGCGACTAATCAAATGATGTACTTCCCCGAAACGAAAGGATATATAACTGCTTTTCAACACACTTATAAATACCTGCCTTTAGATAGTATTTCAAACGATAGGATGTGTATCACACCTGCTTTGGTGGATGTCGAGCTGGGACCAAAAGTGGCGATTACAGAGGCTGACTTAAGAGATTACCCGGGTATGTTTTTGAAAGGAAACAGCAATAATACCTTGTCGGGTAAATACGCTCCTTATATTTTAAAGGGCGATAGGCTGGTTAAGAAAGAGGCTATCAAACGAGCAGATTACCTGGCTAAAACGAAAGGTACACGCAGTTTCCCATGGCGCGTTATCACCATTGTTGATACTGACGGTGACCTGATCAATACTCAGATTGTGTATCGATTGGGAGAACCCTCTAAAATCAAGGATCCATCATGGATTAAATCAGGTAAGATTGCCTGGGACTGGTACAATGCCAATAATATTTACAACGTCGATTTCCGGGCGGGCTTAAACTGCGATACTTATAAGTACTACATCGATTTTGCGGCCGATAATAACATTGAGTATGTGGTGTTGGATGAAGGCTGGTCAGATACCTATGATATCTGGACACTGAATGAAGAGATGCGCATGGATGAGCTGACTGCTTATGCTCTTGAAAAAGGTGTGGGGTTGATCCTTTGGGTAGAGTGGAGTACGTTTGATGCAGATATTGAAGCGCTGACGGATAAATTTGCTGAGTGGGGTGTAGTCGGTATCAAGATGGACTTTATGAACCGCGATGACCAATACATGGTGAGCTTATATGAACGTGTGGCGGAGACCTGTGCACGTAAAAAGTTAATGGTCGATTTCCATGGCGCATTCAAACCAACAGGTATTCGTCGTACCTACCCAAATATCATGACTTACGAGGGTGTTGCGGGGCTTGAAAACTGTAAGTGGGCCGACTATTCTGATCCTGAATATGATGTCACATTTCCGTTTATTCGTATGCTGGCCGGCCCGGCTGATTATACGCCGGGAGCGATGAATACAGCACAAAAGAAAAACTTTAAACCAATCTTTGATCGCCCAATGGGATTGGGAACCAGAGCTCATCAAATGGCCATGTATGTTGTGTTTGAAAGTCCCTTGCAAATGCTGGCCGATACACCAACTGCCTACATGAAAGAAACAGAATGTTTAGCATTCCTTTCAGAAGTACCGGTGGAGTGGGATGAAACCGTAGTATTAGAGGCCCAGGTTGGCGAATGCATTGTTATAGCGCGTAAAAGGGGAGACGATTGGTACCTGGCTGCCATGACCGACTGGAGCAAGCGAGACGTTAGTGTTGACCTCTCAACGTTAAGCAGTGGAACCTTTACTTTGGAAGAGTATGTGGATGGCATTAATGCTGATCGTAATGCGAATGATTATAAAAAAAATATCAGAACCGTATCAACGGATGAAAAGATTGAAGTGAAAATGGCACCAGGAGGTGGATGGGTAGCCATCCTTCGTGGTTCAGCTAATTAAATTGCTTCTTTTATCCTGGGTTTGTCAATAATTAGCATGGGACAGATATTGGTTTTTATTAAAAATACTCTTAAACAGATGAAACGTCCATGATTAAAGAATTATTAACTCATATACGAGAATGATTATTTAATCATGGTATGTTCCATACTACAATTGAAAAGAAAATATACACGTATGAAAAATTACTTCTTAATTCTCGTGTTGCTGATTTCCATCCAAACCATTGGACAAACAGACTCTAATATATGGAAGATAAACGAGGATGGTAGTATTGGATGGTCAGTAAATGCATCCACTTTAGAGCACCACGATGATATAGAAATGAGCGGAAAATTTATTTCCGCTGTGGTAAAATATGGCGTTAATGCCGATAACAGCTTCAGCATTGGCAGAGAAGTTGTTTGGCCCATGTTACGAATCATTCCAAATCAAACCAGGGGTGGATTGCTACGTACCATTAACGATGATGTAGTGAAAGGTTTACACATTGAGGGACGTAGACCCACCAAAGAGCTGGTGCATGAAGTCCTGCACGATGGTACGCTTACAGTGGTTAGAGAACTCCAGTTTAGCTACTTCAGAACCAAGCCTGTTTTAAAGCTGGAGCTGGAAAGTACACACTTTATCTCCTACGACCAGCCTGCCTTCTGTGAAAAATATGTGCTCCGTAATCCGGGTGACAAAGCGGTATTTGTAGAGATTCCTGAGGTAAACAAACAGTTAGTCGCACATGCGGAGAGAACCGTAAATGGGCCACATGTGGTGCGTTATCAAACGATTAATGGAGGATCTAAGAAGATTCCTGCCGGCGATTCTATCGTTTTTTATACCACCATTACAGCACAGCCACAAACAGAAGAAGCACTTGGTATAGATGTAGAGCAAGAATTGGCTAAAAGAGGCTCTTTCGTCAACAGCCTATGGAATAACCTGATATTGGAAACACCTGATAGAACCTTAAACACGGCTTTTGCATTTGCTAAAATAAGAGCCAACGAAAGCATTTATCAAACAAAAGGTGGACCGATGCACGGTCCTGGTGGTTTGAATTATTATGCTGCCATATGGGCCAATGATCAGGCGGAGTATATCAACCCTTACTTCCCATTTCAGGGCTACGGCTATGGCATTGAATCGGCCATTAACTCATACAGGCACTTTGCTCGCTTTATGAATGATGCGTATAAACCAATACCATCATCTATCGTTGCTGAAGGCATTAGTTTTTGGGATGGTGCTGGTGACCGGGGAGACGCTGCCATGATTGCCTATGGAGCGGCTCGTTTCGCATTAACTTACGGAGATAAAAAGGTGGCCATGGAACTGTGGCCCTTGATAGAATGGTGCCTTGAATTTAGCCGCCGAAAAATAAACGATGAAGGTGTAGTGCTGTCTGATTCCGATGAACTGGAAGGGCGTTTCCCGGCAGGTGATGCCAACCTTTGTACATCTTCTCTGTATTACGATGCATTAAAATCAGCTTCTTACCTATGCCGTGAATTAGGATTGGGCGATAAACTGGCTGATAACTATGCAAGACAGGCAGCAACCTTAAAAGCGAATATTGAGAACTACTTTGGGGCCAAGGTGATGGGTTTTGATACATACAGGTATTATAATGGAAATCAAACCTTGAGAGCCTGGATTTGCATTCCATTAACAGTAGGTATTTATGATCGCAAAGAGGCAACCATCAACGCGCTCTTCTCACCTGACCTATGGACTGCTGACGGATTAGCAACGGAGGCTGGTGATAAAACGTTCTGGGATCGTTCCACTTTGTACGGCTTAAGAGGCGTATTTGCTGCTGGTGAAACTAAACGGGGACTTGAGTTCCTGAAGTATTATTCTAACCGTCGATTACTGGGAGATCGTGTTCCGTATCCGGTGGAAGCGTATCCTGAAAACGATCAACGCCATTTATCAGCCGAGAGTGCCTTGTATTGTCGGGTTTTTATAGAAGGGTTATTTGGAATTCGTCCAACGGGTTTTAATTCGTTCACCATCACCCCTCAATTACCAGAAGGATGGAGCTATATGAATATTCGAAAAGTACATGGTTTTGGTAAGCACTTTGATGTTGAAGTTCTTAAAAAGGAGAAAAACGTTCAGGTAGTAATTAACGATGTCAACGGAAAATCCTTATTCAAGAAAACAGTGACGAATGGAAATACTCTTCAGGTTAAGTTTTAATGCCTAACGGAGAACTTATTCAACCACAAAAATATCTAATTGTAGGATTATGAAGAGAATTATGAAAAATGTTCTGATACTGTTGTTTTGTTGTTGCCTGCCACACCTGGTCGTTGCAGAAGAATTAAAATTGACGTCGCTCGATGGCAATACGGTATTGACTGTGAATGTGGAAGAGGAGATTAGCTGGTCGGTGGAAAAGTATAAGCAGATTGTTTTGCCAAAGGTGACGGTTAATATGACAGTTAACGGGAAACAACTAGCTCATTCGCCAAAGCTAAAATCAGCTAAAGAGGTAGAAAAAAACGAACAGTTCGACGTTATTGTTCCTTTAAAAAGCCGTGAAGTATCCAACCATTATAAAGAGTTGCAATTGACTTTTAAAGGTGGTTTTGGGCTTCATTTCAGGGTGTATAACGAGGGTGTGGCGTATCGTTTTTACACATCTATAAAGGGTGATGTTGAAGTGGAAAATGAAGTGGTGGACATCGCTTTCCCTGAAGGTTCCAGTTCTTTCTTTCCCAAGGAAGTTTCTACCTATTCGCACTTTGAGCGCAATTACCTGCCGTTGAACATCGATTCGATTCCGCTTGGCGACTTCTGTTCATTACCTGTTTTGTTTAATCAGGGTAAGGACGAGATCCGCGTGTTATTTTCAGAAGCCAATGTTTACGATTACCCAAATCTGTTTTTGGAGTCAGCAGCCAATAAGCATTTACTATCCAAGTTCCCAAAGGCCGTCAAAGAAACCAGGCCAGTGCCAGGAGCCAGAGTGGATCGTAATGTGATCATCACCAAAGAGCATGATTACATTGCTAAAACCAATGGCGAGAGAACGTATCCATGGCGACTATTTGTTATTACTAACGATGATAAGACCTTGCTGGAGCAGGATATGGTGATGAAATTATCAGACCCTCTCAAGTTAAAGGATACCGAATGGATTAAGCCCGGTAAAGTAGCCTGGGACTGGTGGAATGACAACAATATTTACGGTGTTGATTTTGAATCGGGTTTAAATACAGCAACCTATAAGTACTTCATCGACTTTGCTTCAGAGTATGGTGTTGAATATGTGATATTGGATGAAGGGTGGACGAAGTCGACGACTGAGATTCTTGATTTTAATCCGGACTTAGATGTAAAGGAACTCATACGCTATGGTGAAGAAAAAGGGGTAGGAATCATCTTATGGTGCCTGTGGAAGCCTTTGGATGAAAATATGCATGAGATATTGGATACCTATGCCGGATGGGGAGCCAAAGGTATAAAGGTGGACTTTATGCAACGTGCCGACCAATACATGGTCAATTCATACGAGCAGATTGCTAAAGAGTGCGCTGAGCGAAAATTGTTAGTGGATTACCATGGTTCCTATAAGCCATCTGGTCTTCGCAGAGCCTATCCTAACGTTATCAGTTACGAGGGTGTGAAGGGTAATGAGAATAACAAGTGGAGCGAGGATATTACGCCAGAACACAACACCACTTTACCGTTTATCCGCATGGCTGTTGGACCAATGGATTACACACCCGGCGCGATGGTTAACATGCAGAAGAAGAATTTCAATATGGCATTCAACCGCCCAATGAGTATGGGGACTCGCGGTCATCAATTGGCCATGTACGTGGTGTTTGAAAGTGGTCTGCAAATGATGTGTGATAATCCTTCTAACTATTACAAAGAAGAAGAGTGTACCCGATTTATATCAAAAATACCAAGTGTATGGGATAAATCCATAGCGCTTGAAGCCAGTGTTGGCGAGTATGTGGCAATGGCACGCCAGAACGGTGAAAATTGGTACATCGGTGGTATGACTAACTGGGAAGAACGAACCATGGACTTGGATCTATCATTCCTACCAGAGGGTACTTTTGAATTGGTGCTGTTTAAGGATGGAGTGAATGCCAATAAGTATGCACAGGATTATAAGGTGGAAACCAGTAAAGTAAATAAAAAGGATAAGCTGACAGTAAAATTGGCAAAGGGTGGTGGTTTTGCTGCTATGCTTCATCCAGTCGTCAAGTAAGAGAATGAGGGGGCAGATTAGGTTACTTCATCTGCCTTCTTCTCATTTCAACAGGTTCTTTTTTCTATTCATAAGTCTTTCGTAAAATTAATAAGCATGAAATTGATAATGAAATTACTAAGCGTAGTTTCAATTGGGTTTATAGTAGCTGTTTTCATCAGCTGTACGTTTGATTCCGGAGGTAATGATACGTCATCTGCCAATGGTTTTGATGTCCGGGATGTTCCTTTTAGCTATAGTGGATCCGGGTTGGCGCTTGGGTATAGTCCCGAAAGCGTGACTGGAAATAGAATACTAGCATTAACAGATGTGACCGGGAATAGTGATTTTGGAAAAGGGCAATTATGTAGCATTGAATTACTAACAAATACACAAGACTCTTTGATTAAAGCTACAGCCATTCCGGAAAGAATATCCTTCTTAAGCGATGGAAAAGAGTGCGCGTCAGGATGTTTTGAATCGGCTGGAATCTTCCGATTGCGTGGGGCTGGATCACCGATGCGCCTAGGCTTCAACAAAAGCTTGATTGCTAATGAGCGATTTACTATATCTCCAGTTTCCAGCAATAAATATCACATCCAGGTTGACTTTAAATTTGGCACATCCCGCTATATGCTGACAGGCCTGAATGGTACCTTATCATATAATAAACGGGATGAAATTTTGCTGATACCTGGGGAGAGTAATTTCTACGAGGTAGCCATTGAGGAGACTGACAGCAGTTGGCACAGCACCAGCATTTTTAAAAGCTTTGATCAATGCGTGTCTGACTCGCGCAATGTATTTAATCAATGGTTGGCTCAAATGCCATCTGTACCTTCAACGTATAAAGAACCCAAAGCATTAGCATCCTATATACTGTGGTCTTCAGTATTAGATAAAGGTGGAAATTTGAAAAGGCCGGGTATGTTGATGTCTAAAAATTGGATGCATTATATCTGGAGTTGGGACCATTGCTTTAATGCCATGGCTTGTTCTTATCAAATGCCCGATATGGCGTTGGATCAATTTATGATCCTGTTTGACCATCAACAGGAAAATGGTCAGCTTCCTGATTTAATTGGTCGGGGTAGAGTCCTTACAGACTATTTGAAACCCCCTATTCATGGATGGTGTTTAAGGAAGCTGATGACGAATATCCACTTTACCGATGCACAGCTTTCGCAAGCCTATGATGTCATGCAGAAGTGGACGGATTATTGGCTCATTCAGAGAGATACGAATCATAATGGCTTACCTGAATATACCCATGGTAATGATTCAGGGTGGGACAATGGATCTGAATTTGATGTGAATGGTAAAGCCCATCAGCGTGGCCATTGGGAAAGTGCTAATTTATATGCCTACCTCATTATTCAATTGGATGTTTTGGAAGAACTGGCGCTTCGCTTGAATAATACTGAAGAAGCAATGGTATGGAGACAGAAGTCCGATAATATGTTATCCTTAATGATAGCACATCATTGGAATGGAAACAGATTCATTACCACTAATATTGAGACTGGTGAAGAGCCTATCAATAGCCAGAGTTTAATGGCCTACCTCCCAATCGTTTTGGGAGAGAAACTGCCTGCTGAAATTCGCCATAAAATGATCGATCAGCTCAAAAAGGATGGATATCTCACTAAATGGGGATTGGCAACCGAAAATCCAAATGGAGAATTGTATGATGATGATGGATATTGGAAAGGACCCATTTGGGCACCTTCAACTTTGATTATTGTGGATGGATTGGCCAAATGTGGGGAAATGGATTTGGCAAGAGAGGTGTCGGAAAAGTTCTGTGACCTCTGTTTACAAAATGGCTTTGCTGAGAACTATAATGCGATCACAGGTGAAGGATTAAGAGACAAATCTTATACCTGGACTGCCAGTGTGTTTTTTATCCTGGCGCATGACTATTTGGAGAATTGGGATACTCAAAAATAGTTTGATTGCATGAATAGACAGGGAATCCCTATTACTAGAACGCTAACTAACATAAGAATAAAACGATGAAAAGAATAAAATGCAATACTTTTTTAATGCTGTTGACTATTTTTAGTTTGTTGATAGCTTGCGATAATGGTACTGAATCAACGAAGGTCTCTTCGCCTGTTCTAAACATTAGTGCCGAAGAATCGGGATACATCTATCTGGATGGGCAGTACACCGGTTTAAAAACACCAGCCGAAATTTCAGTGAGCAAGGGAGCACATGTAATTGGTGTGGCGATGAAAGAGTCGGCCACCTATTTAAGAAAAGAGCTGGAGGTATCAGAAGATATGGCAGTTGCTTTAACGGCATCGGATAAACCCGAACCAAAAGTCTGGAAAGCATTGTGGGTCGGTATTCATGAGGTAACAGGTGCTTCATCTACTGGTCGTTGTAGTGCCCACTTCAGTAAAGAGGAGCTGGATGCAGGATTTGAATTTTTCCAGTGGAGTATTAAAAATCAATTTGAGCCCTATTCCTACGGCACCATGCAATGGGATATAGAGCGAAAAGATATAGACACACCTGTTGAATTATACAAAGCCAGCAATACCTGGTTCACACTTGAACCCAACTCAATCACAGAATTGATACCGGAGGTTAAACCGGGCAATTACGATGCGGTATTCGTTTTTTGGCGGGAGAAGGATGGTGCGTGTAGTTTCCAAAGCTCTTATTTTGGCCTGGCCTGGACGGATCCGATGAATGAACCCATCAAAACTGGTTACATCACAGTTAAGTTTGATGCCGGATCAGATATCAACGAAAAGATTGAGTGGTATAAAAATAATGACCCGGGTGTCTGGGTGCATGAGTGGTTGCATACTGTAGGGGAGACCTATTTTCAAAACAGAGGTGAGCGCTTACCGGAAAAGGGAGGCGATGGGCTGGTGATTCATGCTGCTGAAAAATATGGATATACTTATCCTTGGATGGATTGGTACAGCGATTTTATTGGAGGTCGCGTAAAAGCTGGTAATGGCGGTAGTATTTTCTATGGCATTGGACCAGAAGCCATGCTCAAATGTTCCTTGCGCGAATCAGCAATGGCTAGCAAGTAATAATCACACACGTAAAAGTTGTATCATGAGATTATTTATAGTTACCATCGTATTATTTATTTTCGTACGATGTCAAATGCCGATGGATAATCAGCAACCGGTTATTAGTTCATTAAATAATAGCAGTTGGTTTTTCTCGGAGCAAGATAGTACGATGCAATATCCGGCTAATGTGCCCGGATCGGTCCACATGGATTTATTGGAAAATGGTTTAATTATTGAACCTTATAATAGGGATAATGAAGCGCAGTTGCAATGGATTGGGGAACGGAACTGGAACTATTACACTTCCTTTGACGTTTCAGACGAAACACTCCAGCAGCAGCAAATTGAATTGTGCTTTGAAGGATTGGATACCCATGCAGAAGTTTACCTTAATGAAAAGCCAATAATATCTGCCAATAATTACTTCCGTACATGGACGGCGGACGTAAAGGAAGTTCTGAAGAAGGGAGCAAACAATTTAGAGGTAAGATTTAAAAGTCCGGTTCACATAAATAAAGCGCTTTGCGGGGAAGATAGTATTCCATTATTTGATGACTATGTGTATACACGGAAACCGGCGTTTCATTTCGGCTGGGATTGGGGACCTGTATTTATAACCGCCGGTATTTGGCGTCCTGTTTATATAAAAGCATGGTCCAACGCGATTATTTCAGATAGTCATATCCGACAGGAAAAGGTGAATGCGCAGGTTGCTGAACTTAAGGCTTTTGTTGAAATTGATGCCGCCAAGTCTGTGGAAGCACAAGTTATTATTGAATGTGCAGAGGCCGATATTAAAGAGGTAATACAGGTTTCATTAAAACAAGGTAGCAATACAGTAAGTTGTGACCTTCACATCCATCAACCAAAACTGTGGTGGTCTAATGGCCTTGGTGAAGCGCATCTTTATCAGATAAAAACGACTTTAGTCAAAGAACGAAAAGTGCTTGATCGCAAAGCGCTTTCCATTGGTGTACGGGATCTGAAATTGGTTCAAAATCCGGATGATAAAGGGGCTTCTTTTCATTTCGAATTGAATGGGGTGCCTGTTTTTGCCAAAGGGGCCAATTACATTCCTCAGGAAAGTTTCCAAAGTAAAGTTGATTCAGCTGATTACCGGCAGGTTATCCAACATGCGTTGGATGCCAATATGAATATGTTGCGCGTATGGGGTGGTGGTTTTTATGAGGAAGACTACTTTTATGACTTGTGCGATCAACATGGGATATTAGTTTGGCAGGATTTTATGTTTGCTTGTAGCATGTACCCGGGTGAACAGGAGTATCTTGAAAATGTGCGTCAGGAGGCCATTGAAAATGTGAAGCGTCTACGCAATCATCCTTCCCTGGCCCTTTGGTGTGGCAATAATGAGAACTACATCGGGTGGCAGGATTGGCGATGGTCCAATCGCTATTCAAAGGAGGACTCGGCCAAAGTATGGCAGGATTATGAAGCGCTTTTTCATCACTTGTTACCCGATGTAATAGCGGAATGTGATGCAGGCAAGGCTTACTGGCCATCTTCACCCAAATATGGTTGGGGTTATCCGGTTAATAAAGAGGGGGATGTGCACCTATGGGCCGTCTGGCATGCTCAGGATCCCTTTGAAGTGTTTCTGGAAGAGGAGAATATCGGTCGCTTTATGAGTGAATATGGTTTCCAATCTCTACCAGAGATGAAAACCATTGAAGCTTTCACGCTCCCGGAAGACCGTCACATGGACTCAGAAGTGATGAAGAGCCATCAAAAGCACCGGGTGGGTTATCCGGTTATTGATAAGTACATAAAACGCGATTATCAATGGCCCAAAGATTTTGAATCCTATGTGTATGTGAGTCAGGTGCTGCAGGCCAAAGGGATAAAAATGGCCATTGAAGCGCACCGTCGCGCCATGCCGTTTTGCATGGGGACTTTATATTGGCAATTAAATGATTGCTGGCCGGTTGCTTCCTGGTCGTCCGTAGATTATTATAACCGATGGAAAGCGCTCCATTATAAAGTGCGGGAGGCTTATGCCAATGTGCTCGTATCACCTGTTGTTAATGGCGATAAGGTGGAGGTGTTTCTTGTTTCAGACCGGCCAGTTGAGAAGAAAGGTCAGTTGGTCGCCACCTTATTCGATTTTGAGGGTAATCGTATCTGGGAGACTATGGAAGCTGTAACTATAACTGCGAACACAAGTAATCAAGTGACATCCTATGCGGTTGATTCCATCCTGAAAGGGCATGCTTCCAATGCGGTTGTATTATCAGTAGAGTTGTTGGAAAATGAAGTCGTCATCTCACGAAATAATCTGTATTTGAAGGCACCTAAAGAGTTGGAACTAAAGAAGACTGATATTTCCTATACGATTGAGAAAAGGGCTGGCGATACCCTTCAAATTCAATTGCAAACCACGTACCTGGCAAAAGATGTTTGCCTCACTTTCGCTAAGACTGACGGATTCTTTTCAGATAATTATTTTGATTTGATTCCAGGAGAAACTAAAAAAGTGAGTTTTATATCCAAAGGAATATCTCATTCAGAAGGGGAGGATCAATTGGTGATAAAGACGCTCGTGGATACTTACTAAAATTCTTCATAGGTAGTTTTATATATTTCAAATCATGGCAAGACAAGTGCTTGTCATGATTTTTTTAAGCCATGCAGCTAAAGGAAAGTGATCAAATAATTTACTGTACCATGAGTGTATTTGAAAAGCCAATTTACTTAAAGAATATTCTAACCTTTCTAGTACTGATATTTATATCGGTAACATTTAATGCACAGGAAAGAATTGATTTAAAAATTGATAAAAATGAAGAACTAATTTTTGCCCTCATCCATCAATCGAAAATGGATAGCGTCATTTTAGCTAAGGGATTACTGCCATGGTCAATGATAACTCAATTCGAGTTTCCCTTAAAAGACGCTTATGATAGCGTTATTAAAAACTACAAAAATAAGGACTGCATAAATTATTTTAATGCATTGATAGATCAAGGATTTGTAGGTTTTGCACCTGTTAGTCTGATGTCTTATCTTAATGATAGCCTTGCAGGCAACATGAGTTGCTGGTTTGAATTGACCAATATGCCCGGGTACGCAAAAGGACCAGTAGAACAGTTTTTAGCTAAACTACGTCAGTTGGAATCAGAAACTGGTTTTAATGAATTATACAATGCGAACAAAAAACAATATGCCTTAATTATTGAGAATCAACAACAGGTCGAAAAGGTTGAAACTATTGTACAAGATTTAGAGCGTTTCTTTAAGTATAAATATCAGGCCTATCATATTCGGTTAATCCCGATGATGTGGTCAGGAGGAGCAGCGATGCCGTTCAATACCAGCTGTGAAAATGATAATTGCGAACCATATATTCGCATTGGACCAAAGTTCGTGAAGGATGGTCTGCCGGTATTTGGTACCAAAGAGACTTATTCAGCTGTCATATTTCATGAATTCAGTCATATGTTCTTAAGGCGGTATTTAGATATATACAAAGAAAAAATAGCAAAATACAGCCATTTGCATAGTGATCGTGATAAGAAGTTGGGCTATGCTGATTGGGAGTATCTCTTTGATGAAACATTAACAAGAGTGTGTCAAGTTGTTTTAACGTATAAAGATAACTCGAAATTGATAGAAAAAAATATTGAACTTCAGGCTGAGCAAGAAGGATTTACTCTTATGCCTGTTTTATACATGGCATTAAAGAAGCACTATATTGAAAGTGCCTCTAATGTTACTCTTCATGAGGCTTTCCCTGAAATAATTTCAAGTCTTGACAGTATTAGCAGTCAGTGCATAGTAAGTCGATGAGATGGGCTTTGTTGACCCTGATATGGTGTTGCAATCTAATTGTACTAATAAAACAGATATATTTTCAAATGGTAAAAAGAATTCCTCTCAAAAATATTGTACATAAACGGAATACTGTATTAAAAACAGTATTCTGTTTGAGTCTGATCTTTGGGCTTAATGTGACTTGTTTTTTTGCCCAAACAGGACAAGTAGAAATTTCTGATGAACCCATGGAAAAGGGATTTCCGCTCGTTTCATCCCATACCTGTGCCGATCTTTACATCGACTCATTAGATTATAAGGTGGTGGCAACAGCGACCAATCATTTCGCTGCAGATGTGGAGCTGGTTACTTCGGTCAAGCCCCATGTCAACCAGAGCAATGAATTCAATACTGAATATGCGGTTATTATTGGGACAATCGGTAATTCTCAGTTGATCGATCAACTCATAAAAACCAAAAAACTAGATATTAGCACGATTGACCAACAGTGGGAATCTTTTATCATCACGACCATTGAGCATCCTTTTCCGGGTTTAAAGCAAGCTTTAGTGGTGGCTGGCAGCGACCGACGCGGCACAGCTTATGGGGTGTTTACTCTCTCAGAAGGCATTGGTGTATCTCCCTGGTATTGGTGGGCTGACATAGTGCCTGTCAAAAGTGATCAATTGTATGTAGAGCCGGTTCGTTTTATTCAAGGATCACCTTCGGTAAAGTACCGGGGAATCTTTATTAACGACGAAGGTTTTGGAGGACTTAATGTATGGGCCCGAAAAACCTATGAAACAGAAATCGGAGACATTGGCCCCAAAACATATGCTAAGGTATTTGAGTTGCTACTGAGACTTAAAGCAAACTATTGCTGGCCTGCCATGCATGCCTGTACAAAACCCTTCTATTCGTATCCGGAGAATCCTGTTGTTGCGGACGCGTATGCTATCGTGATAGGGACTTCACATTGTGAACAGATGCATTGCAATACCATGACCGAATGGGATGTGGATAAACAGGGAGCCTGGAATTACAAGACCAATCCAGATCGGATAAAGGCTTTCTGGGACGATCGGATTTATTTGACCAAAGACTATGAAAACATTTATACGCTGGGGATGCGTGGCACTGAAGATATTGAGATGGAGGGTGCCGAAAATATTACTGATATGGTAAATATTACCCGGCAAACCTTAACGGATCAGCGGCAGCTCCTATCCAGAAACCTCAAAAAGGAGATAGAGTCGGTTCCGCAAGTGTTGTGCACCTATAAAGAAGTGCTGGTGACTTATCAGAATGGGCTTGAAGTACCGGATGATGTGACCCTGCTGTGGGCCGATGATAACCACGGATACACCCGTCAGCTGTGTACTCCTGAGGAACAGAAACGCAGTGGCGGATCAGGAGTGTACTACCATTTATCTTTATTGGGAACGCCAGAAGGTTACTTGTGGTTGAACACGATATCGCCCAGTTTGATCGCTTATGAAATGACTAAAGCTTATCAATATGGGGCTAATCGCATTTGGATGTTTAATGTGGGGGATATAAAACCACATGAGAAAGAGTTGACCTTTGCCATGGAAATGGCCTGGAATATTAATCGGTGGACACCTCAAAATGCGCATTTATTCATGGAAGAGTGGTCGGCCAAAACGTTTGGAGCCGAAACAGCCAGCGACATTGCCGAACTCATGCATGGTTATTATACCCTCGCTGCTGCCGGTAAACCTGAGCATTGTTATCGATTGGATTATGCTCCAAATGAATTGGATGATCGGATTGAGCAATACCGTCAGCTCACAGCGAAAGTTCAGTCCATAAAAGAAAAGATTCCTGCTGCCTTGCGCGATGCCTATTATCAGTTAATTGAATATCCCATTTTAGGATGTCGCTGGATGAATGAGCGTAATTTATTGGCCAGACGCAGTTTTATGAAGGCCGCCAAAGGGGATGCTTCGGCACTGGACGATACTAATATGGCCCACTTTTGCCATGCCCAGCTTGATACAATTACAAATTTCTATAATGTGAAGAATGCCAATGGCAAGTGGAACCACATAATGAGCTGGCATCCCTGGATGAGCCCCGGAATGCCAGCTGTAGCATCCGAAGAAACCATATTATCCGCTCACCAATCACCCGATTCATTCACACTAAATTTGCAGGATATTTCACTTAAAGCGCCTTTAATCCTTGAAAATAGTGTGTTAATGAATAACCAAGGAAGCATGGATAGCATACCAGATGCGTATTACGGAGTATATACCTGGGATACAGAGAAAAGTGGAAAAACAAACCTTTGGATTTTTGCCACCATACCTACTGCTTATATCCCTTCCTATACCGTAATGGTTAATGATAGCAGTGCCACTCAAGAGTTGAAGCACATCGGTAACATCTGGCATACGCAGGCTGCCGCACCCATTTGGTATAACATGGGGGAGTATATGGTTCGCAAGGGAGAAAACAAGATTCGGCTGTCTTTGCCCGATTCCTTATTAAACATTAGCCGTATTCACCTGGGTGCATTTCCGCCGTCACGAAAAAATTATAAGCAACATTTGATGGCTAATCAGTTCATTGATAAACGGGATGCCGATCATTCTACCGTCCAGGCGTTGCGCGGATTAGGTTTAGGTTATGGTGTTTCTTCCCTACCATTCACTTCTGAATCTCTTGATGATAGTCAGTTAAATGATGCGCCGTGGGTGGAATATTCGGTTCATCTCCCAAAGGGAAATTCGCGGGTTGAGATTCGCACACTGCCCACACAACGTATCCATGAAGGAAGGGGAGTGCGTTATGCCGTAACGCTCAATGATCAGGCACCCCTGTTTTTCGATATTCAGGCTGATGAGTTTACGCCTGAGTGGCAGGATAATGTAATACGAGGTTTCGCTTCGAGAACCATTAATTATTCAACAAATAAGAAGGAGGAGATACGGCTGAGGATTTATTTATTGGATCCGGGTGTCGTTATCAGGGACATTGTTATTTACTGACTTGACGAATTAAAGGAATCAAGTTTTTAATAGACGGTCAATTTGGAATTTCTCATGAGTAATTCATAGACTAAGTAGGACTAGTTTCAGGACATGGCAAGTGCGAGCTTGCCATGTTTTTTTATGCAGGCAGGGAAAAAATAAATGTCGATCCTGCATTGGCATCTGATTCCACCCAAATCTCTCCCCGATGGGCTTCAACGGCAATTTTACAGAAACTAAGGCCCAAACCAGTGGATGTTGCTTTGCCTGACTTTTTGATTTTGACTTGCTTGTAAAGATCAAAGATATCTTCCTGAAACTCTTTGGGAATGCCTTTTCCCTGATCTTTTATGGAGAGGATCAGTTGTTTTTGATCACTCACCATCCGGTAACTACCCTCCAGTGTGATGGTGCCCCGGGTAGGACTAAATTTGATGGCATTGGTTAACAAATTCACATAAACCCGTTTGATGATGTCCCGGTCAAAGGAGGTGATAATGTGATCCATGGTATTCACAATCTGAATGTTGTTATCCGTGATTAAGAAATTCACATCACCAATGGCCTCTTCCACAACTTCCCGGATATCGGTTTGCTGGTGAAATATCTTTAAGGAATGATTTTCGTATTTGCGTACATCCAGTATGTTTTCCACCATGTATAACATCTGTTGACTCACATTGTGAATACGCTCCAGATATTCCGGCTCATTCAATGAAGAAAGGCCGATGATGCCATTGAGGGGGTTTTTTAAGTCGTGCACAATCATGCTGATGAGGGCTTCTTTAAAATTCTCCAGTTTCAGGTTTTGATCCAGGGTCTTCTGTAATTCATCCCGCTGATGCGTTAACTCCTTTTTTTTCTGGATTAAGTCTGTGGTCTGCGCCCGAACCATTTGCTCCAGTTGTATCCGCACGCGTCGGTGATTGATCACGCGCATGCGGTATAAGGTGAAGATAACCAGTATGCAGGTTAAAATTAACCCGACAATAAACAGGGTGGAGCGCCACCATGGAGTGGCTTTTAGGATGGTTAAGGACTTTCCGGAACTAAAATCCGGTTCATGGGTGAACGGATTCACAGGAAATATTTCTAAATGATAATGACCGGGTTTTAGGTTGTGGAAAGAAATCACATTTTCAGTGATTACAGGCTTGCCAGGGGTATTATCCTCCGAAATGGAATAGGCAAATTTCCCCGGATCCAGATATTGATAGTTGATGTTGTAAGGCGTAATGTTGAACAAATCAACGTGGTGAGGCACATGGATGGTTTCTACAAAATTAGCTTGTCGATCAAGTACTACTTGATGACCTATTTTTTTTCCTACTTTAATGGGTTGGTTGTAAAAACTAAGGCCACTGATAAAGATTTGTTGGTTAGATGGAATAAATGAAAACCGGGAGGGATCGATAATATTAAAGCCATTAATACCTCCAAAGGCGAGTCGCCCGTCCGATAGCTTCAGGTAAGATCCGGGTTGGAATTCATATCCTTGCAAATTGGAGCTGTTCACCATTTCCCATGTATTGGTTTTTGGGTGATAGCGAAATAATCCATTGGACGTGCTGAACCACAGGTATCTAAATTGATCTTCAATAATTCCATACACCTCTGTTTCACTGGAGATGTAAGGTAATCTTTCAAAGTCGTTTTGCTTTGAGTTGTATGTGAATGCCCCTTTATTGGTACCGCAGTACAATACGGAATCAGATGACAGCAGACTGGTATAGCTTATTTCAGTGATGATTCCCTGGAACATTTGCCCCTTATAGTTATCCCGATCCAACAGGATTAGACCTCCACCTGCACTGGATAACCAGGTAGTGTGACCATCAATGTTTAGAATGTGAAAGAAATCCCGGATTTCGAACCCATTTTCATGATAAACATTAATTTTATTGATAGCTCCTTTAAAATACTTTAAGATACCCCCATCTACAGATGCAATTAAATATTCATCTGCATTAGTTTGTGCAAAATAACGAATAAAGTTACTCTGCAGCTCACTGTTATGGTTGTTGTAATTGGTGATGGTTTGATCCTTTAGATTGATCTTGTACATCCCCTTGTTAAAAGTACCGACCAAAATACATTGGCTAAACGTGTCCGTTTGTAGTGCCGTAATAGGGTTTTTACCAATTTCCTGAATCACTTTTTGGGTAAATGAGGTTCCCTTTACAAATTGCTTGAGTTTTTTGTTCCAGATGGTCAACCCCTTTTCAGTTCCAATCCACAGATTATCATTATCTGGTTGTTCGGCAAAACAATTGACAATGTTATTAGGTAGTTCATTGTTGGTTAGTTCATTCCGGTAATAGTGAGAGATACCATCGGTATTTAGGTTGGCTTTGCTAAAACCGGCTTTAAAATGGGCTACCCATAAGTTCCCGTTCGAGTCAATAAGTATATCCTGAATTTGATTGTTTGCCAGTGAATTAGGAAAGAATGGCGCATGTTGAATATAGGAAAGTGAATAATCCGGTTCTGATAGTTGAATGATACCTAAACCATCTGTAGCGATGAGAATATCACCATTGGGATGATTTATGATGCGCGTAATTTCAGTGCCATTAAAGAGATCATTTACACTTGCAGGGAGATCGAGCGGTGAATAGTTTTTGTTTATCTTATAAATTCCATTGTACTCGGTGCCTATCCAAAAATTTTGTTGGTGATCCTGGTGTACACATTTGATACCTGTCTTACTTTCAGGCAAAGTACCTACTTTTTGAAACGATCCGGAGTCGATATTGAGTTCAATAACTTCACCATGATAAGTGAATAGTGTTAATAGGTTGCCATATCGGGGAATGATGGCCCTGATGTCCGCAAATCCGTTTTCAAGGACCTCTGTGAATACATAATTATCAAATTCGCCATTCCCATTATAACTGCAAAGACCATATACCGTGCCAATCCATAGTTTATCATCTGTTCCTTTATAAAAGCAATTGATGTAATTATCACTGATGGTGTATTTTGATAGCAGTGTATCCGCTTTAAAGTGTTCGTATTTTCCGGTTTCAATATTGACATGAAACACACCATCGCCCCAGGTACCCACCCAAATATCGTTTTTAGGAAGCTCAATAATGGCTGTGATGGCAACAGTGGTGGTGTGTAGTGAGTCGGATATAAATTGCTTTAAGGGGATAAAGTATTTGCCGGTAAATAAGTCTACTCCCCGACCGGTGCCAATCCACATGTATCCTTGGCTATCCTGATAAAGGTGGGACACTGTACTGTTAGATAAACCATTTTTAATGTTAAAGGACTGGAATTTGGTTTGTGCAGTACCGGAGGAATAGCAGGTGATTATTGCTATTAGTAGGAATAAATGCAATTTATATTTGAGGGGGATCAGAAACATCAGATGTTTATTAATGGTTTGAATTTGGCTTTTTTGCTGGGATATTGATGGAATAAATTTTATACGCAGGTGGCTTGCTTTTGTTGCCAAATATATTAAAATACCAGCCACTTTTTAGCTTTAATCATGCCATTTTGTCCCTTCTTATTGATAAATATCCCTCCTGCATGTCCCTTAATCAGGATTCAATCGAACCAAAAATACATACATAACAGAACAACTTTTAACCTTCAATAACGATATTTCTATATGTTTTGGCACGGTGATTGGAAAGAGTATATCAGATTTTTTTTCATAGATTTGGGTTAGGTTAGTAAAAAAGGGATGTAACAACGGTTTCATCCCTTTTTATTTTTTAATGGACGACCATTTTAAGAGCCAGATCCTCTGCAGTAGCTTCATCCGTTAAAAGCTCAACCAATCGCAGCGAAAAGGCCAGGGCAGCACCCACTCCTCGACCTGTAATGATATTCCCATCTGTTTCGACCGGTTGTGAAGTCACCTGAGCTCCCTTTAAGTGACTTTCAAACCCAGGGTAACAGGTAGCTGTTTTACCATGAAGTAAGTCCAGTTCGCCCAATACCATGGGTGCCGCACAGATGGCACCGATTAACTTATTTTGGTTCGAAAACCGGACTAATAGTTCCTTTAAGGCATGGTGTTTATTCAGGTTTGCGGCTCCAGGCATGCCACCCGGTAATACGATTAAGTCAATATCCTGAAAGGTTACTTCCTCAAAGAGCTTATCGGCCAAAACAGTAATTTGCCGGGCACCGGTAACTTGTAAATGATTGGATATGGATACGGTTTTTACGTCTATTCCAGCCCGGCGCAGCACATCAACGGGTGTCAATGCTTCAATTTCTTCAAATCCTTCTGCCAGAAAAATAATTACTTTCTTCATGGTATTATGTGGTTTCATTCAATGTGAATAAAAGGGAAAAAATACCCTCTTTACTAAAATAAACCATTTCTCTGAATATCTCATAATTTTATGGGGGTAAAGGCTTCTTGATTTGTTATATATTGTGGGGAGTAGGAATACACCCCTCCGTTGAATGAAGAATCTTCTAAAATAGTAAATGATCATGATCAAACAGAGTCGGCTTTTTTTGTTTTTTAGTTTAGTATTTACATGGAGTATGACTGCTCAAACACGGCAGGTTATTCCCTTTAACGATAACTGGCAGTTTAAACGGGGCCCCTTTCCTCAGGAGCAAACCGTTTTTAGGAGTCAATGGGAACAAAAATGGAAGGATATATCTTTACCGCATACCTGGAATGCAAAAGATATGCAGATGGAGCATAATAAATTCTATGAAGGAGCTGCCTATTACAGGAAGTCCTTTTCAGTGGATACAAGCTGGAAAGAGAAACAGGTTTTTATTAAGTTTGAAGGCGTTGGGCAAGTAACCGATATCTATGTGAATGACCAATTTATTGGGAAGCATATGGGGGGCTATTCGGCTTTTTCGTACAATATAACATCAGCCCTAAAGTGGGAGGAAACAAATGAGGTATTAGTGAAAGCGGATAATACGGCACGACCGGACGTCATACCCATTAATCACAGTTTATTCGGCGTCTATGGCGGGATCTATCGTCCAGTATGGTTGCTGGTGACGGATAATGCCCATTTTGCAGTGACAGATCATGCTTCCAGTGGGGTTTATATCTCCCAAAACAATGTCAGTGCCAAACAAGCCGATGTGCAGGTTAAAGTGAAGCTTGTCAATGAAACCCTGCAGTCTCGGCCATTAACATTGGAGTCGAAAATTATGGATGCCAATGGTAAATTGATTTCAAAGAAAATTACCAAATTGGACTTGGCGGCTTCCGGTTTGCAAACATATCTGCAAAACTATCACCTATCCAGACCGCATCTATGGCAAGGGCGAAAAGATCCCTATCTCTATAAAGTAATATGCCAGCTTAAGGACAACGGCCAGGTGATTGATGAGGTGATTCAACCTTTAGGGTTACGTCAGGTAGAAGTGGTCGCCGGCAAAGGGGTGTTTCTCAATGGTGAAAAATATCCCATGTACGGCGTTTGTCGGCATCAGGATTGGTGGGAGATAGGGAGTGCTTTAGAGAATACGCATCACGATACCGATTTGGAGATGATCATGGAAATTGGGGCCACGACGGTTCGCCTGGCCCATTATCAACAATCGGATTATTTTTATTCCAAATGCGATAGCCTGGGCTTGCTGGTTTGGGCTGAAATACCTTTTGTGAACCGCGTTTCAGGCGAGGAAGCTGCCAATGCAAAGACGCAGCTCAGGGAGTTAATCCGCCAGAGCTATAACCATCCCTCCATTTACATTTGGGGCTTGCACAATGAAGTGTATCGGCCACATGCCTATACCGCTCAATTAACACGCGATTTGCATGACTTGGCCAAGACTGAAGATCCGGGACGTTACACGGTGGCCGTCAATGGATATGGTCACATGGAACATCCGGTCAACATGCAAGCGGATGTTCAGGGCATGAACCGTTATTTTGGATGGTACGAAAAAACCATTGAATCCATTGAAGAGTGGGTGGTTAACCTGGAAAAAAACTATCCCAATCAAAAACTGATGCTTACTGAATACGGAGCAGACTCCAATATTCATCATCAAACAGAATATATTGGAAACACCATCAAGTGGTATGGTGATTATTTCCCGGAGACCTATCAAACCAAAATGCATGAGGTGCAATGGGGTGTCATTGCAAAGCACCCGTATATCACCGCCTCCTACTTGTGGAATATGTTTGATTTCGCGGTGCCTATGTGGAAGCGTGGGGGGGTGGAAGCACGCAATCTGAAGGGGATTGTCACCATCGATCGGAAAGTCAGGAAGGATGCATTTTATTGGTATAAGGCCAATTGGAGCGATGAGCCTGTGGTGTATCTGACCCAACGCCGCAATACGGACCGTGAAAAGAAAATTACTTCCATTACTGTGTATTCCAACATTGGGGTACCAACAATCCGGCTCAATGGTAAAGTTGTATCTGATTATAAAAAGGGAACGACGGATGTGCACTACATTTTTGAAAATGTTGAGTTAGCCATGGGCGAAAATACCATTGAAGCCATCGTGGAGAAAGATGGATCTATCGTTAAAGATGAAATACAATGGACTTATTCGGGTGAAAAGAATCGGGAAAGTGAGTCGTTCCTGAATAATGAAGCCCATTATGGTTTTTAAATAAATAGTAATCGGTTAGGTTCTCTATTAAGCCTGACCGCTTATTTGAATTCATACTAATAGATAATAATTAATGAAACAACAATTTTTAAGCTGGCTTCTAATCCTGACTGTTTTTTCAGGATTAGCTGCTCAAGAACCTAAAAAGGAAGTGAAATATGGTCAATATAATCCGCTTCCCCGTCAGGATGCAGCCATGAAAAAGTGGCGTGAGAATCGGTTGGGGCAGTTTATTCATTGGGGATTGTATGCCATTCCGGGTGGTGTCTGGGAGGGTAAAACCTATGAGGGCGCTGCGGAATGGTTGCAGATTTCTGCCAAAGTACCCCGTGAAGAGTGGGAGCTGTTGGCGCATGATTTCGCCATTGAAAAATACGATCCAAAGGAATGGGCTGCTATTGCCAAAGAGATGGGGGTGAAATATGTCACCATTACCACCAAGCACCACGATGGATTTTGTCTATGGCCCAGTGAATATACCGATTTTGACATTGAAGCAACCCCTTATAAAAAGGATTTACTGGGTGAGTTTGTGACCGCGTATACCAATGCCGGTATTGATGTCAATTTCTACTATTCCATTTTGGATTGGCGGCATCCGGGATGGCGTTATGATTTGAAATCCCGGGAGGATTCCGTGGCCTTTGAATCCTTGATGGCCTATTCCAAAAATCAGTTGCTGGAGTTGATTGAACGCTATCCGGAAGTAAAGGGTTTTTGGTTTGATGGCACCTGGGATAAGTCCTGGAAGTTAAATGGGAAATTCTCCTATGAACTGGAAAAAGCCATGAAGGAAAAGAGCCCCGGTCTCATCGTCAGCAGTCGTTTGAGGGCCGATGAATATGGGGCACGTCACATTGATAGTAACGGTAATTTAATGGGTGATTACTATTCTACCTATGAACGCCGTTTACCCCTTCCATGGGATGAAGAAATCACCAAAATGGATTGGGAATGCTGTATGACTGTGCCCGAAAACCAATGGGGCTACCATCAGGACTGGAGCCTGAGCCATGTCAAGTCCCCCTTGGAGTTATACGAAATGATTGTTCAGGCCGCCTCCCAGAATGGTAATTTCTTATTGAATTTCGGGCCCATGGACAATGGCGATATACGACCTGAAGAACGGTACATTGCCCGGGAAATTGGGCAATGGATGAAGGTTAATGGACAAGCTATTTATGAGTGTGGTCCATCCGGCCTGCAAAAGCAGGACTGGGGCTATTACACCCGCAATGCGCAAACCGGACAAGTGTATATGAATGTGTTTGCCAATCCGGTGATTGGTAAATACCGGGTGAAGTTAAAAAAAGGACAAACCTTAGTAAAGGCTTCTATGCTGACCCGGCAAACGGAAGGCCTTTTTGTGGAGCAGATCAGCAAAACGGAGTATTTTGTGGTACCGGCTAATGTCAATACCAATGAGCCCTTTGTCATTGTTTTAGAGATAGAGGATAAGGAGTCCACCCGCTTTAATCAGAAGGCATTGACTTAGTAGTTTAAACTACACAAATGAATCACAGAAAGGAGATGGCTTTTAAGCGATCTCCTTTTTTAATAAAACCGATCCCACAAATCCAGCTTTTCTACTCTGCTTTTTACTGCACTTTGGGTCCGGCCCAGCAAACGGGCAATGGTTTGAATGGGTTTTCCCGATAGAAACAGTTGTGTTAATTCAACTTCTTCTTGTTTGGTCCATTTAGCGTAGGTTTTAGTGGCCTTTTGCCGGGCTATCTCCGTTTTAATTTTAAGATTGCTGCCGGTGGTAATGCTTTTCATCCCTTCCACATAAAAGCCCGATGGTAACAGCCGGATGGGGATATGGAGCAGACTTTTCGTACGGGTTATGGCCACATATAAGATATTGATCTCTTCTTCCACTGTTTTGGGATCTACCTCCTTCGCTTTGATGGCACCTTGCAGGTCGGCCAGGTTTTGTTCGGAGATAAAATCATCCTGCAAAAAAACCTCGTCGTATTCCAGACCTTTGCTCTTGTGTACGGTTGAAAACACCATGTCGGCTTTATCACGGTCGGCCTCCGCTACATGACAATCCTTGATGCGCTTCATGTAAAAGGGGATGTCATTGTGGTATTTTTCTACCAAATCAACCAATGATTTGAGACTCACATCTTCGGTCTCTTCCAGGTAGTCTTTGAGGTGATCAAAGCTGGGAATGCTGGCTATTAAAGGATCGCGAATCTGGTGCCGTTCTCCATTATACAGGTTCAGAATGTCATACACCGAACCGCCTTCATCCGAAAAGGTGTAGGAGCTCAACTGCCCCTCAAAATAGATGCTTTTCAGTTCACGCTGTTGAATGAGCAGTTCAATGGCCCGGGTGAGCAAGGCACTGTTGGAGCGGGCCAGTGTTGCCCGGCTTTTTACGCTTTTATTTTGGCCCATGCCATGAATTTGGCTACGCCCGTTGAGCCCTAGCTGGGCTTTTAAATTAAGGACGTTTTTAGCCAGTAAAGCAACTTCTTCATTAAAACGAAAGCTGTAGGAGAGGTGCTTCACGTCAAAATCCACCTGTTGAAGCGCATTGGTGGCAAATCGCCAGCCATAGATTTGTTGATGTTGATCACCGATGATCAGTTTGTTAGATGATTGATTCAAGAAAGCATCCAGCATGGAGGGTGAGGCATCCTGTCCCTCATCAAAGAGAATGTAATCGTAGGGTAATTGGATACGCGAGAGTTGGAATTGCTTCTGGTAGAAATCATGGATGATGTCAATTTCCGCTTTGTGCATCTTGGCCAGGAAATGGCGGGTATAGTGCAGAATCTGTTCATAGTGATGGGTGACAAAATGAATGCTTTCCGGCTGATAGATGGTATCCAGGTAATTGAGATCTGCCACCTTCCGGGCGGCGCTGTTGCAGAAGTAACGCACAAAGCGCATCACGTGGCTGGCCAGTTTGAGATGGGTTAAATCACCGGGTACGGCCGGTATGCCGAGTATCTGTGCCACTTCCTGCGGTTTATAATCAAATCGGATTTTATACCGGCTACGTGGTATGATTTGGCGGAAGGCCAGTGAATGAGCCGTTTCTACCGTCACGTTGCGGATCCCTTGTGTGGCTAGTTTTTGTTCAGCCTCCGCTTTCACAGACTTATTAAATGCCAGGTAGAGGATGGGTTTAGTGGGGCGATGTTTGGCATACTCTAAAATGGTGGTCGTTTTTCCCGACCCGGCCACGGCATTGACTTTTAGGTTGCCTTCAAAGTTGATGATCTCTTTTTGCTCGTCCGTTAATTGCATCCCCGCCTTTCGTTTTAGGGCTACAAAAATATCCTAAAAGGTCGCCGTCCGCAACCTTTTAGGATATTATCTCCTGTGCTGTTGGCTATCTTATTGGAGCGCAATGTCCCCACGTTTCACCAATACAATCTTTTCGTTGAGTTTACGCGTCACCAAATTCATAAAGTGCTTTAATTCTTGGTAGTCTGTTGCTTCATAGGTGGGTTTTCGGAAGTTGAACATGCTCACCAACTGCACTTTGTCCTTACCCACAGGCATCGCCATGTAGCTAAATTCTACATTATCGCTTTTCATCTGACTTTTCTCAGGGAGCACATCCACCACATAACCTTCCGGCAGGTCAATGACGGTCGTATAGCGGGAGGCTTGCGGATAGATCAGATCAATGGGTAAGGTGCGGTTTTCCTGTTTAAACCAGTTCTCCTTCGGCGGTAAGGCCAAAAATGGGGAGATGATGATTTGGTCATCTATGATATCCACCGATTGCTTAAAGGAAAATCTACAGGAAAATGGCCGGTCATTGTCATGCAAATTTTCCACTTCCAGGGTGTCGGTTAGTTCCAGGTTTTTATCGGAATAATACCGGGAGTAAGCGCCCTGATCGGAATAGAAATCTTTACGTTCACGCACAGCCTTAAAGCCCCTGTATTTAATGCGACAATCGCCTGCTATCTGATAATCATCCGGCGAAACAGAATATTGCAAATAGGTTTCCGATAAGGAGGGGGTGTAATTGGAGATGTTGACCCATTGTTCACTTTCTTCATTGATGATAAACCCCTTGCCGTTAATGCACTTCGAGGGGATGATCTGATTGGAATAAAAGGGGTCCGTGGCATCCAGAAGCTGCATTTGCCCCTCCACTTCAGCCAGGATCAGTACATAGTTAAACTGATCTAAAAACGGAAAATCAGCCACAATTCGACCATGTTCCCGCGTACTGATAATGATGGGTTGGGCCTTCAGGCCGCTGCTCTGCAGTAAGCCCAGTGCTAATAAGTTCAGGTTGGAGGCATTGCCTGTTTTATGGCTTTCAAAGGTTTTCATCTCCTCCAAAGCCAACAGGCCATGGCGGTCATCCCATTTGTAATTCTGCTTCACATGGTTCAAAACTTCGTCTACCCGTTCTTTTTCCGGCAGACTGGCCCAGTGGCCGAATTCCTTTTCCCCTTTTTTACGGGCTTTTTTAATGTACTTCCCAAAGCGCTCATCATCCATTAACTCCTTTGACAGTTTGGGCCAGGTCTCCATAATTTTTTGAGAATACCCGGTCGGACTATTGTATTCAGCCAATTGAAAGTCAATCTTTTTAATGTAGTCGTTGCGGGAGGATATAAAACTTTCATCCTGAAAGGAGGGGACATTGTCCAGCACAAATTCATAAATCATTTCATTGTAATCAATGCCATGATAGCGGTTGCCGAGCCCTTTTTTTTCATAGGAATTAAAGCGGGTTAACCGGCTGGCGCCCTGTACACGGTATCGGTAAGCGAAAAACGGAATCATCCCTACTTTATATTCACTGTGTAATACCGGTATGTTGGTTTGAAATTCCCAGTCGCGGAAAAACATCAGAAAAGGGGATTCGATCACATATGTGTATTCAATGATGGATCCGGCTTTAATCTGGGGCATAGCAAACTTTTTTGAATACCAGTATTTATTGATATCCTCCTTATACACTTGTTTGGCATCCAGGGGAGTTTTCACCAGTTGCCCCATTTCCATATTATAGGTGTAGCCTTTGATATTGCGTACTTCGTCCCGATCAGTGTCTCCTTTATAAAGAGAAATTTCAATTTCAGCCTGGTTAAAGCCTGCTTCATTGAATATCTTAATGCGTGTATGACGTTCGAAACGGATGACAAAGCCATTGTCGGTTTGCATAAATTTAGCTTCGCCCTTGTCGAAGAGGACCACTGCGGCGGCTTCCTCCTCAAACTCACAGGTTTTTAGGTCTAATTCGCTGGGATTCAAAATACCAAATTCAGAGCTCTGCTGGGCCATGATGGCGATACCTGATAAGAGGCTGCCCAGGAATAGTAAAAGTGATTTTTTCATTGGGGTTAATTGTAGGTGATGAGTGTTTTTTGTTGTTCCTGCCGGGAAACATTCCGGATAAACTCATAAAACGCCTCGTATTCAGTGATCGGGTAGTGACCTGCATATAGGCTTACTTGTCGAACTACAGTCAGTTGATTTTGATCGATGTAATAGTGGCGTTGGTAGCTGCCATAGGGCGAATCGAACGTGCTTTCAGTGAGACCTGCAAGCTCTGAAATAGCCCAGGGTAAAGTCAATGCTACCGTATCTGTTTTTACGATGGGATAGGGAATGCAAACCGCTTGAGTGCGCTCTGCCGGTTTTTCCAGATTCAGATGAAACGTATTCACCGGTTTCAGCAAGGCTTTGTGTCCCATTTTTTCCATCAGGTGGTGGATGCTACCCTGAAGTTGTAGATCTAAATAGGTACTATCGCGATGGGGGTTTGTTATTTCATAATTGGTAATATCAGCTCCTTTAATGAGACGCAGCCAATCCATTATTTCCGTCTTACGGCTTGCCGGTGCATAGGTATCCAATCCTTTTAAAAGTTCAAATTGAGGCCCTCTCACGTTGGCGTTGGTTATAAAAGTGGCATTGCCTTCTGCATCAATGGCAACCTGATGGTGATAGTATTCAGCCACATCAGCAGTAGTTAATGCAGGTGTCTGGATCAAACGGCTATTGTCCTTTTCGATTAGTAAAACCGGTTTGTTTTGAGTAAAAGAGCCCAGATAATTATAGGGCGAAGTGGAACTGGTACACTCCAGCCAGATGGTGTCCTGTGCCTGAGGGACGCAAAGAATCACATGGTTAAATTGTTGAGATGGTATCTCCGGGTAAATGGGTTTCGGATAGTCCCCGGCATACACATCGGTATAGATGCTGTAAATGCCGGCTTCCCTCAGAAGCGCTTTCAGGTAATTGGTCAGTGCTTTGCAATCGCCGTATTTGTTTTTGCCCACGTAACTGGCCGGATAGGGACACAGGCCCCCAAAATCCATGGAGACATTGATGTAACGGGTGTTATCCTGGAGGTAATGATACAGGGCTCTTATTTTTTCATCCTCATTTGTCAGATGATCCGTCAGTTGATGTACCTTGTTTCGATCCTCTTCCGTCAGCATATCCAGGCCTTGGTTCAATTGCTCCACCCAATTGCCGTAAGTCATCCAGGACTGCGAATGGCCTGTTAGGCTGTAGTGAAACTGATGGGGTGTAACTTGCACGGTGGGACAGAGGTGATGGATAGAGGGGGCATGAGATTCCTGAGGCGGACGAATGGCATTTTCACTCCTCCAACTGTAAATCGTTGTTTCTGCACCCTCCTGAATGTGTGCCGGGTCAATGTTTCGCTCATGAATATGAAGCTCCGTCTGCTTTGGCACTTCTACCTTCAAGGTGGCCTGTCTGACCGGTGCTTTTTGAAATAAGGCTGCATTCCAGTTAGCCAGTGAGATATACGCATCCTCCTGGCGCGTGAAGCTGTATTTCAGCCGGTAGGGGTATTGGTTGTGTATCAGCTTGAAGGCCGCTTGTTTTTGATCGCTGTGAAAACTCACATTTGAATAGGCACTCGTATGTTCAATGTCCTTGTTTTTCAGTTTTCGGATGATGGTTCCATCCAACGTCTCTATGTGTGCATTTAAATTTTTAAGTGGTGTATCCTCCTGGTAGGGAATGCTGATTTCAGCATAATTAGTTCCCTTGGGGGAATTGATTTGCAGGGTATACGATAAGTGAGTGGTCACCGTCCGGCCCGAATAGGTGATGTGCGTATCATATGAAATTACTTCACAGTCATAGTTTTGGGCTAAAGCGGGTAAAGTGAGTGTCAGTAATAGGGTAAAAAGGAACAGGAATCGCATTTTTTGTTTTCAAATATAAGCATTCATAATTAATATTAGAAGGCTTATTTTGACCAATGGATGAATTGAGTTTTCCTCAGAATGGCTGAGGTGTGCTCAGCGGTTTACTTACAGTCTTCTAAAGGGGGTAGACGAAACGCTTAAAGTGGTAGAATACCCTTTGAGTGGTGAACTAAAATGGATGTGTTATATGCTAGACTATGCAAACAGGCATCTATCGATGATTGAAGTAAATTTTGACGAGACACCCGTGATCTAAAATAAAGTTTTTCCGGGAGATGCGTATTTATTATTGAAAATCGAACTCCCCAGAAGTTCCTTCTTTTATTTTGTAGCACCGTAGATGTTAGTATTGCTGATTTTAAATTCACCTACAGTTATTGGTTTTCGATTCTTATAGAATTTATCCCATCAATAAAAGGTGTCACCTATTGAGGTATGTACGATGCAATATTGCCAGCCACGAAGTGGTGATACTATAAATAGCCGCGGGTGATAACCTGTGGATACTGTTAGGAAAATTGCATAACCAGACATCAGTTTTTCTTGAACGGAAGAATATAGGATTGGTTCAGTGAAGGTTGCTTTTGCTTAGTATTCCTCTATGAAATATACTCGAATCAAATTCGAATGAAATGGGATTTATAGTTGACTTTTTACAACTCTGATTTGACTTAGTGGTGAATAATGAATAATTTAAGGTAAAATAGAATAGCCAGGGATACTGAAGGATCTGTAACCTTAATACGTACTCAAACGACGGTGATAACAGACTCCAATAGAACCACATTTTTCCAGGTTATTAGGCAAAATGGATGAGTTATGGTACGCATTAAAAATAGCTTTTTGAAGGAGGGGCAGGGTAGCATTGGCGGAATGGTGATTTATACCGTAGATGGTAAAACCTATGCCCGCAGCCGTCCGGAGCAATACCGGGATCGTAAATCGGTGGCTCAATTGGCACAGCGTCGGCGAATGCGATTGGTCATGGAGTTTTTGAAGCCCTTTAAGCAACTGGTAAGGTTCACATTTCCCGGCGATACGGGAAAGCGCAGTGGTTACTTTGCGGCTAAATCCTATAATCTCCGGTATGGCTTCAAAGGAGAGTATCCGGGTATTCAGATTGATTACCAGGCGGCACTGTTAAGCCGGGGACCCATACCCTTACCAATGGGTATGCAGGTGACTCGTCATGATGCCGGGTTGCGATTGGAATGGGACACCACTTTATCCGATGGCGCAGGTGCACCTGATGATACCCTAGTGGTAATGGCCGTATTGGACCTGAGTTATGCCTCCGATTTCCAGTTTACAGGTACGAAGCGCCAAACGGCCCATTACCATTGGCAAACGGATCTGCTTCTTGAGAATCGGGAGGTGCACGTTTGGGTGGCATTCCGGCGATCCGATCAGGTGGTGATGAGTAACAGTTGTTACTTGGGGGTCTGCTAGCAGATCGTCTATTAAGGCTCTATCACAATTAGTGGTTGGCGCTATTTCAAAACATAAAAATTCAACTCTTTAAGGGTTGTGATAGGTGGTGTCAGTAATCCCTGTGTTCCACCCAGGGTTATTACCGTTAAACCACTTCGTAGTTGTAAAGAAATAATCCCGAAAGGAATGACTATTAATAGCCACGGGTGAATTGAAAAGCAACGAAGCTAAAACCGTGGTAGAATCAATACATGCATCGCAACCCGGAATGGGTTGAATAGACCAACCTTTAACTATGAGCGAGCCTAAGAATTCGGTGTTCTTCATTTGAGGCTCGATATGCATTATTTGGTTCTTCCTCGTCCGGGTTAGGCATTACGGGAAGAATGGCACCGGAGTAGCCGCAGGGCTGGTAGCCTACCATTCATTAAGAATGATCAGGAAGATGGCAACATTTTTGTATCGGGTTCGTTTCAAGATTAGGGAAACAAATACAGATAAAGAATGAAAAAAACAGTAATTGGTTTGTTAGCCAGCGCAATGGTAGTAGTTGCCGGGTGTAGTAAAACGGATAGTAAGAGCGCTACACTGAGTGTGCGTTTAACAGATGCTCCTGCCGCCTATGATGAAGTGCTCATTGATGTTCAGGACGTCAAAATTAACAGGACGGGGGAGGATGACGACAGTGGATGGCAATCATTGGATGATGTTAATAAGGGCGTATACAACCTGTTAGATTTTACCAATGGGGCGGAGGCCTTGCTGTCTGAGCAGGAATTACCCGGTGGAACGATTTCGCAAATGCGATTGGTTTTAGGAACGAACAATGAGGTAAAGATTGGAGACACTTATTACCCGCTCCAAACACCGTCGGCGCAGCAATCAGGGTTGAAGTTTAATATTCATGCCACTTTGGAAGAGGGGGTGACCTATAAGCTGTGGATTGATTTTGATGCAGGCCGTTCCATTGTGGCCAAAGGGAATGGAACCTATTCCTTAAAACCGGTGATCCGGACGTTTACCGAAGCGACAAGCGGGGCCATTAAAGGGGTTATTTCACCTGTTGAAGCCATGTCACATGTAATGGCGATTTCATCCGCCAATGATACGATTGGGACGTATACGGATGCGACAACAGGTGCCTTTTTATTACGAGGTGTTGAAGAAGGAGTTTATAAGGTAAAGCTGGAGCCGGTAGATGGATTTGCAGATAAGGAAGTGGAAGCTGTTCAAGTGGATTTAGGGCTCACAACTGATTTAGGCCTGATTGAATTGGAGACTGAACCGGTGGAATAACGGAGGACACGACTAAAAATACAAGAGCTGTCCTGAAATCATTCGGGACAGCTCTTTTTTATGTCTAACAGGCATTATTTCTGAGTAATATCACCGGCGCCTGATTCATTCAGGTTTTTAACTTCAGGGTTACCGTAATAGTCAATGTCGCTACCACCACTGGCACTGGCCGTCAATTCTTTTTCAGCCCATACTGTGGCATCAGCTCCGCCCGACGTGCTTACTTTTACCGATTGAGCTTTAAGTTCCTGGGCATTGATGTCGCTGCCTCCGCTGGCTTCGGCATAAAGGGTTTGGGTTTCACCTTTAATTTTAATATCAGATCCACCACTGGTAGATAGTTTTAGTTTATCAGTCTCCACATGCAGATAGGCATCGGCACCGCCGCTGGTGGTAATTTCCAGCTTTTCCGCTTTCAGAATGTTTTTCCCATACACATCGGCACCCCCTCCGGCTGTCAAGCGCTCCAATTGCTTAAAGGTGAGATGCACCTTAGGCGCTTTATCCCATCCCCAATCGAATTTATCCTTGGTATAGATTTTTAATTGGTTATCCTTTACCTCGGTAATAATCTTATGCATCCGGTCCTTGGTTGCTTCAACCACTAACTCAATGTCATCTCCTTGTGTGATGTATAAGTCAATGCCTGAACTGACCAAAATGCGGTTAAAGTCACCAATGGTACGGGTTTCTTTTTCCTGGGCGGTGGTGAACGACACCATGGCTGCCATCAAAGCGATGGCCAACCAACCTTTACGTAGTGTATTTTGCGTTTTCATATTCATGGATTTTTAAATCATATAGTAATAGGACGCTTGAGTGTTTTTCAAGTTACACTTATTATCAAATTTAGTCCAATAAAAGTCTAATTATCGGTTCTAAATGATTGAAAAATAACACTTCTGCCTATCCCCTGGAGCCTCTTATTTCTGATTGGCGGTTTTACCTTGTTTAAGCCGTTGGAAATAATCCACCGTGGCACGTTTAACATGTGGGGCCAGTAGGATAGCCGCTAACATATTTGGGAAAGCCATCAGTGCATAGGCGGAATCGATAAAGCCAATGACAATGTCGATGGAAACGACGGCAGCTATCACTGCACTGACCACGCTCAGGCTATTATAGATGTTTTTTGATTTGGTGCCGAATAGATACACTGCACATTTGTTGCCGTAGTATGGAAAAGCGAATAAGGTGGAAAGGGCAAAGAAGATAACGCACAGGATTAGGATGTAGGGGCCATAGGTGGGAATAGCTATTTCAAAAGCTTCCGCAGTGAGCGTTATACCATCTGAATTCCCATTTATCCAAACATCGGTCACCAGAATAGCCAGGGCAGTCATGGTGCACACCACCAGGGTATCAATAATGGGGCCCAGCATTGCCACCAGCCCCTCGCGTACCGGTTCATTGGTTTTAGCAGCACCATGGGCTAAAGGGGCTGTCCCAATACCTGCTTCATTGGAAAAAGCAGCCCGTTTGATCCCTGTAATAATAATGGTTCCGATAGCGCCTCCCAACACCGCATCGGCACTGAAGGCATCGGTGAAAATAAGCGAGATGGCATCCCATAGGCGATGGGGATGGGAAAAGATTATGAAAAGTACCACCAGCATGTAAATGACCACCATCAGGGGAACAATCTTTGAGGTGACCTTACCAATGCGTTGGATACCTCCAAAAATAACCAGGGCCATGACCGCGGCAATGATGAGGCCGGTAATTAAATCGCTTGTAAAACCTGTCTCCACCCCATTGGGGGCCAATACCACATCTCTGAACACCTGGGTGAGCTGATTACTTTGAAAAACCGGAAACACTGCCACCATGGCTGTCACGGCAAAAAAGATGGCCATGGGTTTCCATTTCTGGCCCAGTCCTTCGGTGATGATATACATAGGGCCACCCTGAACTTCCCCCTGATCATCTTTACCGCGAAACATGACCGCTAGTGTACAGGTAAAAAATTTGGTGGAGACGCCAAAAAAAGCACTTACCCACATCCAGAAGATAGCACCCGGCCCGCCTGTTGTAATGGCCACTGCCACACCACTGATATTGCCCATACCTATGGTAGCCGCCAGGGCTGTGGATAAGGCCTGGAAATGGTTGATCTGACCGGCTTCGTCCGGATTATCATACCTGCCTCGCAGAATATCAATGGCATGCCCAAAATAACGGAAAGGCATGAGTCGGCTGTATATCATAAAGAATAAACCACCTCCCAGAAGCAGAATTAATAAGGGGGTTCCCCAGATATAGTCACTAAAACTGATAATTGCTTTTTCGATCTGTTCCATACAGGAAAGATATATAATCTCTTTTGATTAGCAAATTTTACAAATGTGTCCTGGTGGGCTATTTGTTTACCAATAAGATAGCCTCTAACTCATTGGCACTTGAAAAAACATATACCTCTACACGAAAGTCCGGTCAACAATTCTATATCCCCTAAAGGGAAAATAGGCTATTTTCAACAACGTATTCTACAATGCCTTATCCGCTGCTCGGAATTTGACGTAAGCAAAATCATATTGTGGTTCATCCGGAAAATGGATCGATTTATGCCAGTTCAAATAGAATTCAACCCGATTCCGGGTTGTGCTATTATCCTAACATCATCCACGGGGTATCACCCGCGGCTATTATTGGATCACCTCTTCGTGGTGAGTGATATTGAAGAGTCCATATCTAAGAATGAAGAGCCTTTTCATGTTGGAGTTGATCCTATAAAGATCGACTAACAATAACTCCAGCAGGGCGGGATAAACACCGGTAAATAGCGACGATGCTACACAATGAAAGAAAGAATTACTGGGGCGTTCAAGTATCAATAATAAATACTCATCTCCCGGTAGAACCAAAATTATTTGCCGCGCTGCCTCATGCTTTGTGTTATCAAAGCTGTCTGCCTTAATTACATAACAAGATCAAAAGAAATGGAAATATTCAACCCTTGATTCGCATGAATCATTTATTTTTCAGTTCGTAGTTCAGGTACCAATAGCCGATGAACAACAGTAATTCCAGGATAAAAGTAAGAATGAGCAAGGGATTCATGTATAGGGCAAACCAATGGTAGAGGCTGCATTTGGTGGGATTTTCTGGACTGTAAATAACCGAAACCACGGTTCCTTTTTCCAGCGTATAGTTATCCGGACCATAAAAAACAAAGAGGCCCTTATCCGTTTCAAAGGTAATCTCGGCGTACGTGGCTACATCGGAAAAAAACTCATTCAGAAGCACTGAGCGCTGCCCCGTCACTACCCCTTCGGTAATACTTCCAGTGATTAACAATCTGGAATGATAACTAAAGGGGAGAAGCAGGAACAGGGGGATCATTGTGAAGATGCCTATTTTTGCCGTTTGCCACTTCATCGTTTCACTAATATAGAAAGAATTGAGAGCAATCCCTTCGCTTTAATATTTTTAACGTTTTATTGATCTCATTTCTTACCGTTTTTTTCTAATTAGTGATAAATATCTCTAATTTTGCGAGACTCCTTGCTGTTCTAGGATAACAGCAAGAATTGTTTTGATGCTCTAAATAAATTTACGTTATGGCTGATTTTAAATACCAAAAACCATTTCCAATACAGAAAGATACTACTCCGTATCGTTTGTTGACGAAAGATTATGTATCGACTATAGAGGTAGATGGTCGTAAGTTATTAAAAGTGGATCCAAAGGGACTGGAGCTGCTGGCTAAAGAGGCGTTTGCTGATGTTTCTTTTTATTTACGTCCGACTCATTTACAAAAGTTAGCAGATATTCTGAAAGATCCGGAAGCGTCCGACAACGATCGTTTTGTAGCCCATACGATGCTGATGAACCAGGTGGTGACGGCTGAAGGGGAGTTGCCAACGTGTCAGGATACCGGAACGGCCATCGTGATGGCGAAGAAAGGGGAAAATGTGTATACGGGGGCCAATGACGCCGAACATCTGTCAAAAGGTGTTTTTGAGACCTATCGCGATCGCAATTTACGCTATTCGCAGGTGGTGCCTTTCAGTATGTTTGAAGAGAAAAATACAGGCAGTAATTTACCGGCGCAAATTGATATTTATGCGGAGCAAGGTAATGCATATGAGTTTTTGTTCATGACCAAAGGGGGTGGATCCGGTAATAAGACCTTCCTGTATCAGCAAACAAAAGCTTTATTGACTGAAGAAAATCTGACCAAATTTGTACAAGATAAAATCAAGGATCTGGGTACTTCGGCTTGTCCGCCTTACCATTTAGCACTGGTGATTGGTGGTACTTCAGCAGAAGCTACTTTAGCCGCTGTGAAAAAAGCATCGGCTGGTTATTTTGATCATTTACCAACCGAAGGCAATGAAGGTGGTCAGGCATTCCGTGATTTGGAGTGGGAAGCTAAAGTGCAGAAAATTTGTCAGGAGAGTACAATCGGGGCCCAGTTTGGGGGTAAGTATTTTGTACACGATGTGCGTGTCATTCGTTTACCACGTCATGCTGCCTCGTGTCCGGTGGGCATGGGTGTGAGCTGTAGTGCTGACCGTAACATCAAGGCGAAAATTACTGAAGAAGGTATTTTTGTGGAAGCCCTGGAGAAAGAACCATCTCGTTTTGTACCCAAGGAGGCACCGCACATGGCACCGGCTGTGGATATTGACTTGGATCGCCCCATGGATGAGGTATTGAAGGAACTGTCGAAATATCCCATTAAGACCCGCCTGAACTTGCGTGGTACTTTGATTGTGGCGCGTGACATTGCCCATGCCCAAATCAAACAAATGTTGGATGAAGGCAAGCCAATGCCGGAGTACTTTAAGAATCACCCGGTTTATTATGCCGGACCAGCTAAAACGCCGAAAGGCATGGCGTCCGGTAGTTTTGGGCCAACCACGGCCGGTCGGATGGATTCGTATGTGGACATGTTCCAGAAACATGGGGGTTCTATGATTATGGTTGCCAAAGGCAATCGTTCTAAAGCAGTGACGGATGCTTGTAAGAACAATGGTGGCTTTTATTTAGGATCCATTGGCGGACCAGCAGCTATCCTTGCTAAGAACAGCATCAAATCGGTTGAAGTAGTCGATTTTGAAGAGTTAGGAATGGAAGCCGTACGTAAAATCCGCATTGAAAACTTCCCGGCTTTTATCATTGTGGATGATAAGGGGAATGACTTTTTCGAGAAGTTGTAATTTAGGAACTAAGTATATAAAAACGGCCATCATTTGATGGCCGTTTTTTATAGGTGCTGTACCGTAAATATGATAAGTTAAGATGTAGTCATGATAACTTGAATGGAAAGCCCGGCATGTCATTCTCGGGTAGTGGCACTAATTATAGCACTTCAGTAATCATATTCTGAAATACAGATCGGCTGCTTAGCTGATAGGTTTCTTCTGTTTTCTTCCAATCAATACTCATCTGAACTGCCGGCGTTTTAAGGAGCTGCAATAATTGCTCTTTGGTGAGTATGCAGGTGCCTTCAAAGTAGGAGATGTTATACTTATCCATGAATTTCTGTGTGGCATTTTCACTAATAACCGTTGTGATAGCGGTTCCATCTTCCAGTTGAATACTGATGTTTCGATCCTGAAGGGAATACCCGAAATAACGGTTCGCATCCCCTACCGGCACCAGTAATTCGAAGCTTAAGCTCACTTTTCCTTTGCTGTTTGTGCATTTGGCCGAGCACTTTATCTTGCCTTTTTCTTCACCAAAGAAGCGGGCTAATTTCTTGCTCACGTCATCAACTATTTGGACACTACCAGATGACGCCACGATTTCCTCATTGATGGTGACAGCTGCAGAGACGGGTGCCGTCAACGGTGTATTGGATTTTTCGGTGGCGACAGGGGCATATTGCCACTTGCCATTTTCGTAGAGAATGACTGATCGGCCACTTTCTGTTGTGGCGTTAATTTGAGCAAAAGTAGCGGCGGAAAGGCCCAGGAAGCTGGCCAAAAAAAGTATGTGTTTCATTGCTATAAATGTCTTTTTAATGCGCGTTATCGACGTTTGTTATTCTTGTGTTCATTGAGCTCTTCGTGTCTTACTGCTGAAATTCTTGTATTATTTGGCAGGATATTGTTTTTGGACTTATTGGAATGATGACTATTGATTAACGATTTCTGATTTAAGAATTCGGCGTTCATCATTTGTTGATTCATATTCATCATTTGGTTCTGGCTCGTCCAGGTTGGGGCTGCTGGACTTCCGCATGCCTGAAACAGGAGACCAGATGATCATTGACCATGCCAGTGGCTTGCATGTGGGCATAAATGATGGTGGAGCCAACAAATTTAAATCCCCTTTTTTTGAGGTCTTTACTCAATTGATCCGAGAGGGGGGTGGTAGCCGGAATCTCGCTCATGTGTTCAAACTGATTCACGATGGGCTGATGATCTACAAAGCCCCAGATGTACTGGTTAAAACTGCCAAACTTCTGTTGTACCTCCAGAAAACGCCGTGCGTTATTGACACTGGCCGCTATTTTAAGGCGGTTACGGATGAGACCACTGTTTTGCAGCAACAGATTCATTTGCTCATTGTCGTAGCGGGCTACTTTCTCCGGATCAAACCCATCATAAGCCAAGCGGTAATTTTCTCTTTTTTTGAGTATGGTATGCCAGCTCAAACCGGCCTGAACGCCTTCCAATATCAGGAATTCAAATAAAATACGATCATCATGAACGGGCAAGCCCCATTCCTGGTCGTGATAGTGGATGTATAGGTCATCTTTAAGGCACCATTCGCAGCGTTGTGTCATAACGAGTATTGAGTGATTAGTAGAACGAATTACAATAATAATTTAAATATCCATGAAAACCTTTAAATTAGGATAGTCATTCATAAGGTATGTGCAAGTGTTAATGTAACGAACATTGTTAGTAGCACTGTATGTGTGGGATACAGCGATCTTTCTGTAGCGAAGTATCTGTTTCATGGATAGTCAGCTTTTAAATGGCAGACATTGGGGAAAACGTCCCCCCAATATTCACTTACTAATAGTTACGAATAGCGCCGGATTCATTTATATTTCCTTTGAGTTTTGTATATTTGGAAGCTAAGTGTAAGACTTGATTCCTTATGATGATGGTGCTTATGCGCTCTAAAACCATTAAACTACAATTATTAAGATGAAGAAAAACGTATTATTAGCGTTAATGACTGGTGTGATGATGCAATTCTCTGTGTCGTGTACGAAGCCCATTCCGGCTGATTTGTCCAAGGTGAGTCTGATTCCTGTGCCAGTTGAAGTCACGGCTACCGGGAGTTCTTTTCAAATGAATGAAGCCACTGTGATTTATGTGCAGGAGGGATCTGAACAACTACAGGCTACTGCAAATCTTTTAGTAGAGCAGGTGGCTACCATTACCGGTTTGAAACTGCCGGTTGAGGTAGTGGCTCAAAAGCCTGCTAAAGGGTTTTACTTATCTCTGGATGCAGCGAATGACCAATTGGGCGAAGAAGGATATTTGTTGACGATTGCAGAACAGTTAGTGACCCTGCAAGCCAACCAGGCTGCTGGTGTGTTTATGGGCATTCAAACTCTGGCTCAGATTATTCAAAAAGGCGGTGAAGAGCAAAAGGTCTGGCTTCTGGCATCCGGTTCGATTACTGATTATCCTGAATACAGTTACCGCGGGTCCATGTTGGATGTTTCGCGTCACTTCTTTGGCGTGGATGTGGTGAAGCGCTTTATTGATCAGATGGCGGCTTACAAAATGAATGTGCTGCACCTGCACTTGACCGATGACCAGGGCTGGCGCATTGAAATCAAATCATGGCCTAACCTGACAACCATTGGTGGAAGCACCCAAGTAGGTGGTGGTGAAGGTGGTTTTTATACCCAGGAACAGTACAAAGAGATTGTGCAGTATGCCAAGGAGCGATTCATCACCATTGTACCCGAGATTGATATGCCGGGTCATACCAACGCTGCGAACACTGCTTATCCGGAACTCAATGGGGCTAAGAAGAAAGCTGAGCTTTACACCGGTACGGAAGTCGGTTTCAGCACATTTGATACCCGTAAGGAGGTAACTTATCAGTTTGTGGAGGATGTGATTCGCGAAATTGCTGAAATTACAGAAGGCCCATACATCCACATTGGGGGAGATGAATCTCATGTGACTAAGGCAGATGATTATGTGTATTTTATTAATCGTACACGTGCCATTGTGAAGAAATACAACAAAGTGATGATCGGCTGGGATGAAATTGCCCACGCGGATATTGATGCTAACGACATCGTTCAATATTGGGCGAAAGGTGAAAATGCCTTAATGGGCGTTGAAAAAGGAGCGAAAGTGTTAATGTCACCTTCCAAGCAGACTTACCTGGACATGAAATATGACTCCACCACGCACATTGGGTTGGATTGGGCGGCACTGATAGAAGTGGATGCCGCTTACAATTGGGACCCTGCAACCTTGGAAAAGGGGATTGCGAAAGAAAACATTTTAGGGGTGGAATCTCCCTTGTGGACAGAAACTGTGGTGACTGTCGATGATATCGATTATTTGGTGTTTCCCCGTATTATCGGGCATGCCGAGATTGGATGGTCGCCGGCTTCGCACCGTAGCTGGGAATCGTATAAATTACGATTGGCCAAACATGGTCCACGTTTGAAAGCCATGGGTGTTAAGTTTTATGAATCACCATTGATTCCCTGGGAAAAGTAAAGGATATAATGGCAATGCTATAGAGGAAGGGTATCTCAATCAGTGAGATGCCCTTTTTTTAGTATGTCGGGCATGGTAATATGCTATCAAGATGAGAAGTTCTTGAGTTCGCCGAGTTGACAGGAAGAACTAGCAATTGGCAAGGGTGTTGGAGGCGACTCCAAATCTGAAGGAAGCCATCAGCAAAGTCACCGTTTTAACGGACAGGAACTTGATATAAGGCTTACTAGTGGTGGGCAACCGAGCTATGGATTGGGAAGGCCCAAAAGTCAACCGTAACCACTTAGAGTAAATCAAGTAGGACGTGACGAAAGTATGTTACCTTATCCCGAGAGATCTCATAACGCGTTGCATTAAGTAACAAACTGATCGGAGACGATCAGCTAAGGGTTTTGAGAAGTCAGCAGAAGACATAGTATTTCTGTTTTTTTTTTTTTAAGCAGAGAGAAGGTCTGAATCAATTAATTAAAGAAGCAGTCGGACAAGACTTTTGTCTATGGAGTACCAGCAACAAATAGCTTACCAGCGTGATATGTTCATAGAGCATAAGCAGGAGGCTATTGGTCAATTTGGAAATCGTGAAGACGTAAACGGAGCGAGAACAACATTGACGGAACAAGCAGACAAAGAGACGAATCAAGGACGAGTCTTTACAGAAGAGTTAATCGGCATTGTATGCTCCGCTCACAATTTGAATAGAGCCTACAAGAGGGTGAAAAGGAACAAGGGCGTAGCGGGAGTAGATAATGTTCCCGTCGGAAATTTCGCTGACTGGTTTTCAAAAGAAGGAGACGAGTTAGTAAACCAGATACTTCGGGGCGAATACCTTCCCTCGGCAGTAAAAACGGTAGAAATACCTAAGCCCAATGGTGGTGTACGTCAGTTGGGAATTCCAACCGTAAAAGACAGGATTATCCAACAGGCCATTTCTCAGGTTCTGACCCCCATTTACGAACAAGTATTTTCAGATCATAGCTACGGATTTCGTCCGAAGCGTAATGCACAGCAAGCCATTGTACGAGCTTGTAGTTACGTGTCCGACGGTCGAAATGTAGTTGTTGACATGGATATGAAGAGCTTCTTTGATGAAGTTAACCATGATAGGTTGATGCATCGTCTGTCAAAGCTTCTCAAAGACAAGCAACTTCTAAAGCTAATACGCAAATACTTACAAAGTGGCGTCATGGTTGGTGGATTAGTTCATCAACGCCTGAAAGGAACACCGCAAGGAAGTCCGCTTTCTCCACTCTTGTCTAACATTGTTTTAGATGAATTGGATAAGGAACTTGAAAAGCGAGGACATTACTTTGTTCGGTATGCGGACGATTTCAGCATTTTTGTTCGCAGCCAAAGAGCAGGCGAGAGAGTAAAGGAATCTGTTTGTTCATATCTCACCCACAAACTTAAACTAAAAGTAAATGAACAGAAAAGTCAGGTATGCAAAAGCAGCGAGACAAAATTTTTAGGTTATACCATACTTGATTTTGGTATGATTACCATAGCAAATCAAAGTGTAGTGCGCTTAAAGAAGAAGGTAAGAGAACTAACCAAGAGGAATCGAGGGGTGAATTTTGAGAAAGTAGTTTCTGAATTGATCCCCGTACTTAGAGGGTGGTTGAATTATTTTCACATCGCTAAATGTAAAAGTCTTTTGCGTAACCTAGATGCATGGATTCGTCGAAAATTACGATGTTACCGTCTAAAGCAATGCAAACGAGCCATTACGCTTAAGCGCTTTTTAAAAAGTTTAGGCGTTCCAAATTGGCAAAGTTGGATTTTAGCCCTTTCGGGTAAGGGCTGGTGGCGCAAGTCGGCATGTCCACAAGTTCATCAAGCGATGAGCCTTAAATGGTTTGAAGATTTAGGTTTGTTTAATATGTCGAATAAATATGCTCTGTTACAAAATTAACTTGAAATCGCCGTATACGAGAGTACGTACGGTGGTGTGAGAGTGGGGTGTTGATTATTTTGACAGATTTTAAAATATTATTCATGCGACTTTTAGGTTTTCTTTCCGTTTAAAAGCCTTACATCTTTTTGAAAAGTCAGATTCACCAATCGTTTTCTTTGACCAATTATGGATATCCATAAATGTATTGCTCTCCATAGCTTTATTGATGCAAGAGTGGTCAATCTGCAGTGTCGCTGCTGATATTATCAATATTGATTGGGTAGTGCCCATTAAAGCACTTTCCGAGCAGTAATATTTGTATTTTCCAAACAAGCTTTCTATAATGTCGGATACCCCAAGGTAAGCTTCTTTATATTTTGCATTTTTAGGGATGTTGTCAGACAATCTCTTCATAAGTGTATCGCTAAAATCTAATCCCTTCTTGTTGAGATTGATTATCGAGATATCTTTTTTTATACCACCAATTGTTTTCCTGGACAATCCCTCTGTTATGATTTTTTTCTTTATTGTTTTAATCACTGTCAGATACTGTTTATAGTCGATTATATCATCGCTATACTCTTGTATCCAATTGAATTTCTCCTCAAACATTTCTTTTGCCTCTTGAACGAGTTCCTCATCAATGTAATTACTCAAATTGGCATTTGGAGATTGTAATCGTTTTTCAACAATGGATTCAGCTATAAGAAGAAAGTTTCCTCGCTCTTGATATTGAAGTATTTTTTCAAACCATCCAATCATTTGTTCTGCATTCATATATCTTGCTTTGGCCCTTTGGCTTGGAGGACTAAGAAATGAGAGTAGTGTTTGTTTGGTTTGATGTTTACAACGGGATAGTCGCTTTAAAAAACTATCCCATTTAGTGTCAGTGGACAATATGGACTTCAAGCAGCATGCGGACAGATGGCTGACATCGTAAATGTAAGTGATTTTTTTATGCAGAGCGCAGAACTCTTCAATTCCTTTCTTAACATCGGCTCCGTGATCTGAAATTATTTCTTTGGGAATACCTGTTAGTTTTACTGTCTCAACCAAAGCATTATAAGTAACCTCCCATGTTGCCCTTGGAGTCACTGTTAGATTCAGCAAGGCAACATCTTTCATCTTAAGATTGAAACCATTTTTTCGTAAATCTTTTAATGATACTCCTAATATTGCCAAACATTTATTTTTCCCTGTAGTTATGGTATAATCCACTATATAAACCCAATCATTACGCTTTTCTTTCGGCTCATGCAACGTGTAATACCCTAAACGCAACACCCATTGTCGAATAGTAGAATAGTGAGGTGCAGGTGCATTATAAAAGTTAGCAAGTATTGAACAAATTTTTGCACAGCTTCGATACGACGTATTGCCATCAAGAAATAGCTGAGCACAAAAATTGATAAAATCGCTGCAGTAACTAAAATGCTTGGGGCTATTACATGTTCCCTTATTAAAAAGAATAGTATGAGTAGGTTTGTCAGAGTAACCCTGCATTTCTCCGGCAAAAGCTACTTCTTTTTGTTTTTTTTTAATTCAAGCTCCAGCTTTTTAGCTTTCTCCTTCCAGAAATTTCTACTTTTAATTAGATCCCGGATTTTAATCTTTAATTGCTTTATTACAGCCTGTTTTTCTCTGTGCTTTTGCTTCCAAGAATCACGGCTTGACTTGAAGAATTTTAATTCCTGTAAACGTATTTCGCTCAAAATATTGCAGTAATGATTATCTGCCTTCAAAGATAATATAAAAACTCAAAACTAGGATGAATTATTAGTAAGGATAAAGTTAAATAATCAACACCCCAGTGTGAGAGGGCGGGGGAGTAATCCCCCTACCTACTCGATTACCTGTATATATTAAGATATCGTGGGAATATTGAACGCATGTTAATTATTCAAGGTGATTTGATGAAATCTGTTTTTTGTGGTTCGTTGATGCCCCATTCTTTTTCGGCGAACTTCACTTTTCATTTGGGTTGGGATGAAAAAAGGAATTGATGACTGCTAAAAATGGCAATCAGGATCTCGATCGTGCATCGAATCGTTGATTTTTTTTAAAAAAAGATTAGTAATAATACCGTGATGAATGGCTCAGAAGGATGTCGGCCAAGGGTGGAAACAGGCTCAAAAAAGAACATATCTTCGGAATGTGCAGCAGCGATGAAAAAAAAAATGATTTTTTTTACTTTTCATAAATGATTGACTTCAAATGTTGAACATAGGAAAGTGTTGAAAAAAGGAAGGTGAAAAGGATTCGGCATATTGCAGAAACGAAAAGAAGCGCTATATTTGCAGCGCTTTCAGAAACAGGGTTACCTAATAGGTCTGGTAGTTCAGCTGGTTAGAATGCCGGCCTGTCACGCCGGAGGTCGCGGGTTCGAGTCCCGTCCAGACCGCTTGAAAGAGTAAAAAGGTAACATGTTTTGGTCTGGTAGTTCAGTTGGTTAGAATGCCGGCCTGTCACGCCGGAGGTCGCGGGTTCGAGTCCCGTCCAGACCGCTTGAAAGTGAAAAGAAGTATTGTTTTATTGGTCTGGTAGTTCAGTTGGTTAGAATGCCGGCCTGTCACGCCGGAGGTCGCGGGTTCGAGTCCCGTCCAGACCGCTGATAAAACAAAACGATCTCAATGTATTGGAAGTAACAAATTGGTCTGGTAGTTCAGTTGGTTAGAATGCCGGCCTGTCACGCCGGAGGTCGCGGGTTCGAGTCCCGTCCAGACCGCTTTACAAAATGTTACTTGCAAAATAAATATTGGAACTATTGGTCTGGTAGTTCAGCTGGTTAGAATGCCGGCCTGTCACGCCGGAGGTCGCGGGTTCGAGTCCCGTCCAGACCGCAGAAAGGGAAGCTAAATAGCTTCCCTTTTTTGTATCCTGTATCTCGGTTCATGGGCAAGCGTGACCTTTCTGTCAAGTGAATTAGCATAATCCCAAGATGAGGGCATTGATAATTTCCGTCTGACTTTCTTGATCTAGATTTCTTCAGGTTTATCGCCAACACGTAAGAATTCCATCCGATAATTGGCATTGGGGTTAAGAGCGGATGGACCTGCCACCAACAGAGCTATTGAACCCTTAAGTTGTCTTTTTTGTAACCATTCCCGGGCAAATTCATTCCAGTTTTCAGGATCATTAGGGAGCTGTATGGGATGCACCCCATATGAGAATGTGAGCCCCTGACAGACATTCGTATATTGACTTATAGCAACAATCCAGACGTTAGGTGTAAATCGCGAAATCATCCGTGCTGTTTTGCCGGTTCGGGTGGGAATAAAAACGCTCGTACAGGGTACTGTTTTCAATGCATTTACTACAATGCTTGATAGGGCTATTGCCCCGTCAATGGATTTTTGTAATTCCAAAACATCATACAAGTCAGTTTGCTTACCTGGAGGGCGGTGATTTTCGGTATAACTAGCAATGTCAGCAAGCATTTTGACGGACTCTTCCGGATAATTACCCATTGCTGATTCTCCAGAAAGCATGATGCAGTCTGTGCCATCCAGGATAGCATTGGCCACATCAGTGGCTTCAGCACGGGTAGGTAGTCGACTGGTTGTCATGGATTCCAGCATTTGGGTAGCGGTGATAACTGGTTTTCCTGCTATCCGGCTCTTTTTGATAAGCTGTTTCTGCAGGATGGCCATTTCTTGAATTGGGACCTCCACTCCCAAATCACCCCGAGCTACCATTATGCCATCAGAAGCCCTCAGTATTTCGTCAAAATTTTCAAGGGCATCAGCACGCTCGATCTTTGCAATGATAAAAGGATCTTTTCCAATTGATTTGGCTGCTTTACGCACATTTTCGATGTCTGTTGCTGTTTCTACAAAGGATTGGCTCACCGCATCAACCCCGTGCTTTAGGGCAAATTCAAGACAAGATTGGTCGTGTGCGGTAAAGGCACTTATCCCGAGTTTAATACCTGGCAAGTTGAGTCCCTTTCGTGAGCGTAATTCACCGCCAACAGCTACTTTGCATTGCACATCACACCCGGAAACCTTTTCCACCACGAGCTGAACAAGTCCATCATTCAGGAAGAGATGGTCTCCAGCATTGACAACCTGAGGTAAACGCTCAAAACTCATTGAAACACGTTGTTCGTTTCCGATAATGTCTTGGCTGGTCAATGTAAAGTAATCGCCAGTTACCAATTGAATAGGCTCATTCGCAATACTACCCAATCGCATTTTTGGACCTGGTAAATCTGCCATTATGGCCACCCTAAGACCAGTTGCTTTTTGGGCGGCTCGAATACGTGCTATTCGTTCGGCATGATCTGAAAAATCGCCATGAGAGAAATTAAGACGGGCAATATTCATCCCTGCCCGAATAAGCCGCTCAAGCATTTGTGGTGAGTCAGAAGCCGGACCTATTGTTGCGATGATTTTGGTTTTATGATTTTGCAGAGGTGTATGAGGCATTGTTTTCTGTTTTTGGGTTTTGTTCGAATATTTTTATCAAAAGGCGATTAATCGAATTTTAAAGGTTGGCCGGTTGATGCAAGCGTACCATTCCACATCATCCCATTGGGATCCATCGATTTTTTTTTGTGGGTGAGTAAATCAGTGGGCACATGAATAAACTGGTCGTGAAGGTATCCAATGACAAGGCCTGTTTTGCCAGCCATTGCTGCATGTACCGCATTACGGGCAAAAAGGTCGCAAAGAATCGAGTCCTCTGCATTGGCCGGGCTGCTGCGGACAATATAACTGGGATCGATATAGCGCAGCACCACAGGGATCTGCTCTGCTTTGAAATACTTATCAATCCGTTCGCGAAGGTACAAGCCGATGTCTTTGGATTTTACATTTCCTGATGCATCCAGCTCCGGGATAGTGTTCTCTAATAGATCCTGGCCAGCACCTTCAGCCACAACAATAAGGGCATGCGACCTCTTCTGTATACGTTCCTTTAGAACAGCCAAAAAGCCACGCGGACCATTCAATTTAAACGGCACTTCAGGTACAAGTGTGAAGTTCACATCCTGACTGGCCATGGTGGCCCCGGCAGCAATGAATCCGGCATGTCTGCCCATGAGTTTCACCAGGGAGATGCCATTATCCACGCTTTTAGCTTCGGTGTGAGCCCGGTCAAGCACAATAGAAGCTTCTTCAATAGCCGTTAAATAGCCGAAAGTTTGTGACACAAAAGGGACATCGTTATCAATGGTTTTTGGAACCCCCACTACCGATAAACGATAGTTCCTTTTTTTCGCTTCTTTAAATAATTCGTTGCCCCCGCGCTGAGTGCCATCCCCACCAATCACAAAAAGGATGTTTATCTCTCGTTGGATAAGGTTGTCAATAGCCAATTGTATGTCAACGGGACCGCGGGAAGTTCCAAGGAAAGTGCCCCCTTTTTTATGGATTCCATCCACCATTTCGGTATTTAGTGGTTCTAAGAAAACTAACGAATTAGCAAAAAATGATATGAACCTATATCAATTCTATAGCTGATATAGGTTTGTTTTTCTCTTGCTTGTCGATTTTATTGAAACTAGGATGCTTTTTGCACAATTTTATTAATAATTATATTCATAATAGAGTGGATTGAGCATACCATTCCCATCAAATAATACAAGTCATTATCCCCTAAGCTGCAAATTTATTAGTGTATTCCTCCTTCTTCAATTTGAGTATCTGTCGCCCAATTTTCTTAAGGTTGTATGCACTTACCCCCAGACTTATGTATCTGTTAAAATGAAGTATTCCCCGGTCAGGACAACGATCAAGTCCTCGGTTTTCCAACTCATTAATATTGGATTCTATGGCACTGTGCTTATTCTTTAACCTTTTAAAGCCCTGGCTGCTCTCTTCGTCTTTTTCTGTTTTGGTGAGTTTCCCAAGCTTGGGTAAAACGACTTTGGGAACTTCTAGTTGAAGTAGTTCCTTGTTTTCTTTTGCCCAAAATCCTTTGTCAAAGCTCCATGAAGTCACAGTGTGTTTTGCTAGGACTCTGTCTGACAGTGCTATAACAACATCCCTATCCTGTTGGTCATTTAAAATTTGGTAATCTACAATGAGATCATATTGATCTGTGGTTATTAATAGTTTCTTGCCCAATTCAACATTGGGGCGCGACTTGCCTTTCTTTACCCACTCGGTATATGTTTCAAAGACGGAAAACAGCTTTTCTTCATGGGGTATTGTCTCTCCCTTAAGAATTCGCCTATCAACCAGTTGAATATGCTTTTCCATCAATGGCACAAAATGTTCGATCATTATCACAAGTGATAAGTCTTGCATGTCGTTTACCGGGAAATCAGGGAGGCTTTCATTGAGTTTTTTCAATAACGCTCCGGTTTTTGTCAAGTATCTTTTAGCAGCATACACCATCCTGTCCTTTTTATTCTTGCCGCCACTGGCTGATGCTTTTCCCAGTTCACGCATCAGACCCTTTATCTCATACCTCCAATTGGCCAGTTTGCGCCACTGCTCAATGGTCTCATATTTTTTTAAAAATACGGATACGGCATCAAGGCATTTCCGGGCACAGTCCCAGAGCAGGTTGTAATCTGTTGGGAAATGAACATTGCTTTCTACTACAAAACTATCGGACTTTAAGCGCAATGCTGTTTTTTCTTTTTTTAAACACTTCACGGTGGCCAAACTCTAATATTACGGCATTGAGTTCGGTGATCATCTCATCACTAAGCGCAGATACATTGTCGTAGATATTTTGATACTCAAATTCAATTCGCTCATAGCCAAACTCACGCTCAACGCCCATCAAATAGCGCAAAGCATGGTGGTTATTAGCCAGGTTATGAACCATCTCATAGCTGATATTGAGGCATAAGCGCAATTGGGCCAACACAAAAACAATCCACAAATCTAAACCTCTTCTACCCGTATTTTTTTTCCCTGAACGGATGTGCTTGTCCAATATGTTAAATATTTTCTCATTATACTTCTTATTGCAATAGATTTCTTTCAAAGCTGCCAATAATTCATCTATGGCATTTTTGCTCTTGGGGCTGATCCAGGTTTCTTCAATGGGCTTTTGCCCAATCGATAATTGTTGTGCGAATCTATTTCTCATTTTTGAACATCTTTTGTCGTTTAAACCAAAATAGGCGAATCTCAAACTATCAACATCCTGAAATTAAGCATTTTTACACAGAAACATGATTGAGTGGCCGAATAGATTCGAACAAGTTTTCAACAATATAGACTTGAATAATAGTGAATTACATATTTTCTAAGAGGCACTATTTAAAATAAATGGTTCTTTTCCTAAATGTGGATCCAAACCTTTGTATCCCCCTCTAAAACCAAGTACTTCCTTGACGCCATAGGCATGATGCAATTCAAGAAATAAGGAACGAATCACATCGTTCAGTCCTGGGCATAAACCACCACATGTGACAATGCCTGCTTTTGTCTTTTGGGGATCGAAATAAATTTTTTTGCGAGGACCAGCTAGCTCAAAAGTTAACTCATCTTTCTGAGATACTTTTGAGCCTTGAAAAATATTTTCAGGTAAGCGGAGATCCTCATTAACAAAATGCCTGATGGGAGAGGTGAAGTGCGGTTCACCGAGAGTATGAACATTCATTTTTATAGAACTTATTTAATTGCTGAAAAGCACATAAGTAAACAACAAAGAGATGCATCAATTGGTTTTCTTATATTAATTTAACTGCTTAAATACAGCAGAAGACGATTTGCTTTGCCTTTTTGTGGATCGGCGATTCAAATTACACCTCTTACTGGATTGGTTAGTAATAGTGAATATTAAGGACAATCTGGAATTTTGGCGGTGGGTAGATTAAAACAATACCTGGTAACTCTTCAATTATTCAAGAGCGTAAATGGTGGATTACCTGAGAGAGTGGAGAAATAGCTGCGAAGGAATAGAATCTTCATCTGGATCGTAAAATCAACGGGATTGACATTTTTTAAGCGAATTGCAAAAAAAAAGGAGGTGATGAACCTCCTTGACCTTATATCTTAAATTACTTCATCTCAAAAAATGAAAAATGCACCTTTCCGTATTTTCTTACTTCGGTGAAGTTTGGATGGTTTGCAAAGCTTTTTTTGTCGGAATGTTCCATGATGAAAACACCCTCTTCAGCCAATAGATTCTGTTTAAAGAAATGGTCGGGAATGGTATCCAGGGTTGGCAAGTCAAATGGTGGATCAGCAAATACCAGGTCGAACTTATCATGGCAGCGCGAAAGATACTTGAAAACATCACCTTTAAGCACGTTAACCTGGCTTTCCAGTCCAAACTCCTTAATCATGGACTTAATGAAGTTGTAGTGCTTGTAATTGAGTTCAACAGTGGTCACATCCTCGCATCCCCGCGAGGCTAATTCATAGGAGATGCTTCCTGTGCCGCCAAATAGATCCAGAGCTTTTAAATCGGCAAAAAACAACCGGTTGTTGAGCACATTAAATAGACTTTCCCTGGCGATGTCGGTCGTCGGTCGGGCTGAAAAGCTTTTGGGTGGGGAAAAGCGTCTTCCCTTTAATGTTCCGCTGATTATACGCATATGGCCAGATTAAATAAGTTGTGGTGTTTTTCTTTGTGAATGTCTTTCAGGCTATGGCTGTATTGAAAATGACTGCCGATGGTCACTGTTTGGGTTTGTCGGAGGTATTTTTTGAGCGCCAGGTAATAGGGGTTTTGCCGGTTGTTAATGCCGTGCATGTGAATGATGGTTTCGTCTGGTGATAGTTTGAGCTGCTCAAAAGTGAACAGTACAAAATAGACAAAATCATTTTCGTTGGTGTAGCGAAACGAATTGCACAATTTTAAATGCCTGGATTCAATGGCGACAATGTCGAAAAAGGAATCATGCAGACCAATGTGAAAGATGTGTTTGCTTTTCATGTTTTGGCCTGAAATCAGACTGCTTTCCACAAAAGGCGAGTATTGCTGATAGAAAGTCACATTTTCAAATTGATTTTTCACCAGGTAATACATGAATTTAGGAATGCTAAACAGATTCCAGGCATCGGCCATCTTAATTTTGTGAGCCAGCACTTCTACTTCTTCTTCGGTGTTGGTGTGGCACAGGTTGAGCAATTCATGGTGTTTCGTTTTGCTGTAAAGTGCCGTTGGAACCAAGGTAGCCTGCAGCGATTCCGTCATGAACAATACTTTTTTATAGGGCATGTTCAAAAACGCCTCTGTCAGCAATAGCTCCTGGGTTTGCGCGCCGTGTTCATCTTTATGGTCAAAGGGAAAATGGGCGTAAGCAATGTATGTGTTCACCACCGGGTCGAGTACACAAAAAGAAAGTCCATCCGAAGAAGATCGGATGGACAGAAAATATGATGTTGTAATATTGGCGTCAAATGACGGATCTACAACGAAGGTTTTTGTCATAGTAAAAAATTACTCCCAGTTACCTGCATTGTTGTTCGCTTCTTCCAACGAACCAACTTTTAAGCCAGGGTATCTTTCCAGCTTTTGAGTTTTGTCACTCATGTTAATGATTTCTTGTTGCTCAAGTCCTTTAAGGTAGATGTTGTTGTGTACTTTGGCTTCGAAAACCTGTACTTTCACACCTGAACCTGTAGTTACGATACCAGAAGCCATTTGGAACTTCTCATTATTCACAAATGGAATGTAAGGTAATGAATCCACCGGATACTTGGCTTTGAACAAGGAATCTTTCACACTTATTTTAATGGTATCACGTTTAATAATACCCATCGCTAAAGCTTTCAACTCAGTAATTCCAGCTTCCAACATGCTATCTGTTAAACTTCCTTCTTTTTTAACCAATGGCAATGAATCGTTTTTGATGAAATTGATCAAGGTGTCAAAGTTGCCGGTGTAACGGTTAAATACAGATTTATAGGCGACCTGGACATCTCTGATTTGTTCCAGTCTTTCGACTACGGCTTTTTGTCTTTTAGCTTGTTGCTCCTGGAAACGAATGGGCTTATTGATGCTTTCAATGCAGAAATAAGCTAAGGCGAGGATAGCAATGGTCAGGACAATCTGAATAACTGTTTTCATTATTATCGGATTTTTGTTTTAGTTTGAATGCACAAATTTAAAAAAAAAATCAAATTTTGATTTTTTATACGCTTTATTTAAAAGAAAAATGCTGAATAAACATATTTCGCAGTTAATTACGTCTAAATTCAATTTCCAACCAACACGCTCTCAGTCAGTCCTGATCGATGGATTGGGCGAGTTTGTGGTACAAGACCGGGAACGCACCGTTTGTTTGATAAAAGGCTATGCGGGAACGGGTAAAACCTCCTTGATGAAAGCCTTTGTGGAGGTGCTGGATGAACTTCAAATCCCTTGTCAGTTAATGGCTCCAACCGGTAGGGCGGCCAAAGTGCTTAGTCAATATGTGGGTAAGCCGGGGTACACGATTCACAAGCAAATTTACCGTCGGGAAGGCGGAAAAGCAGATTTCGGCTCTTTTCATCTAAATTATAATAAATCTAAAGAAGCAATATTTATTGTGGATGAAGCGTCGATGATTGCCAATTCCAGTTTTGAGTATTCCCTGTTTGGTAGCGGGCAGTTGCTGGAGGACTTGTTAAACTTTGTGTTTAGTCATGATCGGTGCAAGTTGATTTTGATTGGTGACACGGCTCAGTTGCCGCCGGTGGGTCTGGAGGAGAGTCCTGCGCTGGATAAGAAGTACCTGGAAAGCATGGGGCTGGAAGTGTCGGATTTCTTTCTGTCGGATGTGGTGCGTCAGCAAGAAGAGAGTGGTATTCTGGAAAATGCCACCCACCTGCGGTGCATGTTGGATGAGGGTATTTTTGAACCCGTTTTTCCCGAACTGAGAGTAAAGGGCTTTCCCGATATTCGGCGCATTGGCGGTGAAGAGCTCATTGAGGAGCTCACCTGGTGTCAGGATCATTTTGGGTTGAATGAAACCATTGTGGTTTGCCGATCCAACAAGCGGGCTAATTTGTTTAATAACGGCATCCGCAACAGTATCTTGTTTCGCGAAGAAGAGTTAACGGCTACCGATTACTTGTTGGTGGCTAAAAATAACTACCATTGGTTAAAGGATTGCAAGGAGGCCGATTTCATTGCCAATGGGGACATTGCAGAGGTGGTGCGGATCAATGGCTATGAGGAGCTTTACGACCTGCGTTTTGCCAATGTCACGCTTCGTTTAACCGATTATCAGCACCTGGAAGTGGATGTGAAGATTATCATGGATGTGCTGCAAGCCGATTCACCCGGATTATCAAAAGAGCAGCAAGAAGCTTTTTTCAATAAGGTGATGGAAGATTATCAGGATGAACGCTCCCGCAAAAAACAATATGAATTGGTCAAGGAGAATCCGTATTACAATGCCCTTCAGGTGAAATATGCCTATGCCATGACTTGTCATAAATCGCAGGGGGGGCAGTGGAAAGCGGTATTCATTGATCAGGGATATGTGCCCGATGAACAAATGGGGGTTTCCTATTTCCGGTGGTTATATACAGCCTTGACACGGGCCACTGACCGGGTTTATCTGGTTAATTTTAAGGATGAGTTTTTTACGGATTAGAACCGGAGTATCTGTCTTAATAAAGAGTGTGGATTTTCCGGTCGGTCAAGGACTTGCTCCGGTCGCTCAGGTACCCCTTCCGGTCGGTGGGTGAGGGCTTCCGGTCGGTCAAGTGGCCTCTCCGGTCGCTTTGGGGCCCCTTCCGGTCGGTAGGGTGAGGTGCTCCGGTCGGTGGATGACCCTCTCCGGTCGGTGGGTGAGGGCTTCCGGTCGGCCAAAATGAGACTCCTTTAGCGCCCGGAAATGTTATCACGCCAACTTAAGCCGTAAAAAAAAGGTGCCCTGAAGCAGGCACCTTTTCAAATATTATCTGTTACAACTTAAATGCCCAAATCTTTTACAATGGCATCGATGATGATGCCAGCTTTCTGGTCAGCGGCTTCGAATTTCGATTTATCCTTCATCGGCACTTTCACCTCAAAATAAAATTTGATTTTCGGTTCGGTTCCCGATGGCCGTACTGATACTTTGTAGCCATTTTCAGTGAAAAATTGCAATACGTTGGAGGTGCCAGGCAAATCGATGGTTTCATGCGTGTTGTCAAGCACATTAAAGGCATCGAGTTGGGCGTAATCTTTAATGATGCTGACTTTATCACCAGCCAAAGTCTGAGGTGGTGTTTCGCGGAAATTTTGCATCAATTGCTTGATTTCGTCAGCACCTGATTTGCCTTCACGCACAATGTAAATCATCTTTTCTTTGGAAAATCCATACTCGGCGTAAATGTCCAGCAACACATCGTAGATGGATTTGCCATTGTCTTTGGCCCAGGCTGCGATTTCAGCAGTGATGGTAATGGCGGCTACAGCGTCTTTGTCGCGTACATAATCTCCCGGCAGGTAACCATAGGATTCTTCACCCCCGCAGATGTATTTTTTCTTGCCTTCCAGTTCGCGAATCACTTTGGCAATCCATTTAAAGCCGGTGTACACGTCAAAATATTCCACCTCGTTTTTCACGGCGATGTCCTTGATAAGTTCTGACGTAACGATGGTTTTTACAATGTATTCATTACCGGTTAAGCGGCCTTGTTCTTTCCATTTTTTCAGGATGTACCAGGTTAAAAGGGTAGCCGTCTGGTTGCCGTTCACCAGGATGAATTCACCACTGTGATCTTTCACTGCAATGCCTAGGCGGTCACTGTCCGGATCGGAAGCCATGACAATGTCAGCATCGGTCTCGCGGGCTTTGTTCAGGGCCATTTCCAATGCAGCCGGTTCTTCCGGGTTGGGGGAGATGACCGTGGGGAATTCCCCGCTCACCACATCTTGCTCGGGGACATTAATGACATTTTTGAAACCGCACTTTTTCAAAGCCGCCGGAATCATTTTTACACCTGTTCCGTGAATGGGGGAGTATACAATTTTTAAATCACTATTGCGATCAATCAGATCCTGATCCAATACCAGTGACTTTACCTGATCCAGGTATTGATTGTCCATCTCTTCGCCAAGCATTTCAATGAGCTCCGGATTTCCGGTGAATTTGATGGCATCCACCGAGGCAATTTTATTCACTTCGTCAATCACATTGGTGTCGTGTGGAGCTGTCAATTGAGCGCCATCGTTCCAATAGGCTTTGTAGCCGTTATAAGCTTTGGGATTGTGCGAGGCCGTGATGATCACGCCACTTTGGCAACCGAGGGTGCGGATGGCGTACGAAATTTCGGGTGTTGGGCGTAAATCTTCAAATAAATAGGCCTTAATGCCGTTGGCCGAAAAAATAGCAGCAACCGTCTCTGCAAACAAGCGGCTGTTGTTGCGGCAATCGTAGCCAATGACCACTTTTATCTGATCCAAATCCGAAAACTCCTGTAATAAATAATTGGCCAATCCCTGGGTGGCTGCTCCCACTGTGTAGCGGTTCATGCGATTGGAACCCGATCCCATAATGCCTCTTAAGCCGCCTGTACCAAACTCCAGATCCTTATAAAAGGAGTCGATCAAGGCATTTTTATCGGCATTGTCAATCATTGCACGTACTTCGGCTTTGGTGGCTTCGTCGTAGTTGCCATCCAACCAGTTCTGAGCTTTTTTAAGAACTAAATTAATAACATCCTGATTTTGCATTTTTATACTTTTTGGTGTGTTAGATATTTGTGTTTAGCATCGACGACAAGCATTTTTTTAGGCTGGTCTGCCAATGTGGTATTTCTAGTTGATAGGCGCTTTTGATCTTGGCCTTGTTTAAAACGCTGTAATGGGGCCGGGGAGCGGCTGTTGGAAATTCATTTGAGCCAATGGGCATAACCTTGCAGTCGATATTTGCATACTGAAAAATAGTAACTGTAAAATCATACCAGGAGGCCACGCCTTCGTTGCTGTAGTGAAAGATGCCCGGTTTGAATTCAATTTGTCCAGACTTGTCGGACTGAACAATGTGACGAATCAATTGTGCTAAATCACCGGCGTAAGTGGGGGTTCCAATTTGATCCGCCACCACCTTTAACACCTCCCGTTCCTGACCCAGGCGAAGCATTGTTTTAACAAAATTAGTCCCGTTTTCGGAATAAAGCCAGGATGTTCGGATGATGATGCTCTGGGGATTTGACCGCTGCAGGTTTAGTTCGCCCTGCAATTTTGTTTTTCCATAGATGGAATCCGGTGCAGTAGGCACTTCTTCGGTGTAAGGGACGTGTGCTTTTCCATCAAATACATAATCGGTTGATAGGTGGATCACCTTAATGCCTTGCTGGCTGCTTACTTTTCCAATGATATCCATGGCATCAGCATTGATGGTTGTTGCCAGATTCACCTCCTCTTCAGCCTTGTCAACAGCCGTGTAAGCCGTGCAGTTAATCAGGTAATCAAAGGAGTCACTAAGTATTTTGTTTTTAAGTAGCTCAGTATTGGTGATGTCCAATGTTTCAAGCGTGGTTGGTGTAACCTGAAGGCCATGTAATGCTTCAAGCTCATTCAGGACCAGTTGTCCCAGTTGTCCATCTGCACCAATTAGAAGTATTTTTACCATACGAAGGTGTCGTTATCTATTCTTTGTGATAAAAAGTTGGGTGATTAATTGAATGAAAAACCTTCCAAAGCTAATTAAAGTGGAAGGTTTCTCATCTTCAATCTGAAGATCGAATAATATATTAACAATACCAATTTTTGTTTGGTATTAGTATATGAAATTCATTTCTGCTTCCTTGAAAAGGGGTAAGACGCTATCTTTAGGTGAAATAATCCTTTTGTCGGCCGGTATTTGCCAGTCAATGCCCAAGTGCGGATCATTGTAATTGATGCCTCTTTCTGCTTCGCGATTGTAATAACTATCGCATTTATAAGAAAATGTAGCGGATTCGGTTAATACTGAAAAACCATGAGCAAACCCTTGCGGGATAAAAAACTGAATGTTATTATCCGCTGACAATTCAATGGCGTAGTGTTGTCCGAACGTGGGAGACCCTTTGCGCAAATCAACAGCTACGTCTAGTACCCTTCCTTCCAGAACTTGCACAAGTTTAGCTTGTGAATAAGGGGCCAATTGATAATGTAAACCGCGTATCACGCCGTATTTAGAGCCAGATATGTTATCTTGAATGAAATTCGTTGTAATCCCAGCTTCTTTGTATCTGTTTTCATTGTAACTCTCAACAAAAAAGCCTCTTTTGTCACCAAAAACATCGGGTTTAATAATTAATAACCCTGGGATCTCTGTTTTTATTATTTCCATAATTGATCAAATGTGCAACAAATATAGAAAATACAATAGTGTCTCATATCTATAGTTCATAGATATTCTTTCTAAATGTATTCCTGAATAAAATAGGAGTGATTATTTAGTATTAACCATTCTGATCAAGTACTCGCCGTATTCATTCTTTTTGAGCGGTTCGGCTAATTTGAGAACCTGTTTGCTATCAATGAATCCTTTTTTGAAAGCGATTTCTTCAATACAGGCTACTTTTAAGCCTTGGCGATTTTGAATGGTCGCAATGAAATTAGATGCCTGTAGCAAACTGTCATGGGTTCCGGTATCAAGCCAGGCCATACCCCGACCCAGTTGTCTTAGCTTCAAACGGCCTTCTTTCAGATAAAGCTGGTTGAGATCAGTAATTTCCAATTCGCCTCTTTTTGAAGGTTTCAGGCTTTTGGCTTTGGCTACTACGTCATTGCTGTAAAAGTAAAGTCCGGTGACAGCATAGTTTGATTTGGGATGTTCAGGCTTTTCTTCAATAGAAATAACATTGTCGTTTGCATCAAATTCAGCAACGCCATATCGTTGCGGGTCATTGACAAAGTAACCAAACACCACTGCACCATCCTTATTGGTGGTGACGCCTTCAATGGTTTTGGGAAGTTCGTAGCCATAAAAGATATTGTCACCTAAAATAAGTGCCACGTCGTCATCTCCAATAAACTCTTCACCAATGATAAAAGCTTGCGCTAATCCATCCGGAGAGGGCTGTTCGGCATATTCAATGGACAGTCCATAGTCAGATCCATCATTTAAAAGATTCCGATATAGAGGTAGGTCCTGAGGCGTGCTGATGATTAGTATGTCGCGGATTCCCGCCAGCATTAAAACAGATAAGGGGTAATAAATCATAGGTTTGTCATAAACCGGAATAATCTGTTTGGAGATGCTTTTTGTAACGGGATAAAGTCTGGTTCCTGAGCCGCCGGCAAGTATGATGCCCTTTCTGTTTTTAGTCATAATCTCTTCTGTTTGGTATGTATATTACTCTGATTTTAGGAGATTGTCAAAGTATTCAATGGTTTTGACTAAGCCTTCTTTTAGTTGAATAGTGGGTTCCCAGTTATTCAGTTCTTTTTTGGCCAGTGAAATGTCTGGTTTTCGTTGGGTGGGGTCATCCTGTGGCAGTGGTAAATGGGTGATTTTGGAGGTGGAATTGGTAAGCTCAATAACAGCCTGAGCCAATTCAAGCATCGAAAATTCATGGGGATTACCAATGTTAACGGGACCTGTGAATTCCCTAGGTGAATTCATCATTCGAATCATGCCTTCCAACAGGTCGTCTACATATTGAAAACTGCGCGTTTGATTTCCGTCACCAAAGATCGTGATGTTTTCACCTTTGAGGGCTTGCACAATAAAATTGGAAACCACACGCCCGTCATTGGGATGCATGCGCGGACCATAGGTGTTAAATATCCGGATAACTTTGATGTCCACGTCGTTTTGAGCATGGTAGCTGAAAAACAGACTCTCCGCGCATCTCTTGCCCTCGTCGTAGCAGGAGCGGATGCCAATTGGATTCACATTGCCCCAATAGGATTCAGGTTGCGGATGTACCAATGGATCACCGTATACTTCACTGGTTGATGCTTGCAATACACGTGCTTTGATGCGCTTCGCCAATCCCAGCATATTGATAGCACCCATCACCGAGGTTTTTATCGTTTTGATGGAGTTGTACTGATAATGAATGGGGGAAGCCGGACAAGCTAAATTGTAGATTTGGTCTACTTCAACAAAATAGGGGTGGGTCACATCATGTCTGATCAATTCAAAATAGGGGTTATCCAATAAATGAACAATGTTAGATTTTGAGCCGGTAAAATAATTATCCAGGCAGATGACTTCATGACCTTCGTTCAATAAGCGTTCACAAAGGTGTGACCCGATAAATCCTGCACCTCCGGTGATAAGTATGCGCTTTTTCATGCTTGGTTGTGTATTAAAACGTATCCGAATAGTTATTAAAAACGCCTGAAAGATAAGTATCTTTCAGGCGAGTTATAAGTTTTAGATCTAATTATGCTTTTTGTGGCGGACGACCAATGCTGTAATAGGTGTATCCATTTTCTTTCATTTCAGATGGTTCATAAATGTTTCGGCCATCAAAAAGAACTTTGTTAGTCATTAATTTTTCCATCACCTTAAAATTCGGAATGCGGAATTCAGGCCATTCGGTGATTAAAACCAGTGCATCAGCATCAATTAAAACATCATATTGATCTTTTCCATACTCTATGGTGTCGCCTAAATAATGTTTGGCTTCATTCATGGCTACCGGATCATAAGCTTTTACCTTAGCGCCTGCCTCAAGAAGTGCATTAATAATGACAACTGAAGGAGCCTCGCGCATATCGTCCGTTTGCGGTTTGAATGATAATCCCCAAAAAGCAAAAGTTTTGCCTTTAATGTCGTTGAAATGTGCTTTGATCTTTTTGACAATCACTTTTTTCTGATCCTCATTAACATCTTCAACTGATTGGAGAATGCGTAATGGGTAGTTGTTCATCTGCGCCGTTTTAATGATGGCTTTCACATCCTTTGGGAAGCACGATCCTCCATAACCGGCTCCGGCATAGATGAATTTATTTCCAATTCGAGAGTCGGATCCAATGCCCCTTCTCACGTTCGTTACGTCTGCTCCTACAATTTCACAAAGGTTCGCAATGTCATTCATGAAACTGATTTTCGTAGCTAGCATGGCATTGGCTGCATATTTAGTCATTTCGGCTGATGGCACATCCATGAATAAGATCGGGTGTCCGTTTAGTACAAATGGCTTGTATAATCGGTTCATGATCTTTTCTGCTTTTTCAGATTCAACACCGATAACGATGCGATCCGGCTTTAGAAAGTCCTCAACGGCATTTCCTTCCTTCAGAAACTCCGGATTTGAGGCTACATCAAAGTCAAGATCTAAACCTCTTTTTTCCAGTTCATCTTGGATAGCCGCTTTTACTTTTTTTGCAGTTCCGATGGGAACAGTACTTTTTGTAATGATCACCATGTGTTGCGTCATGTGACGGCCTATTTGGCGCGCTACTTCCAAGACGTGACTTAAATCTGCACTTCCATCTTCTCCCGGCGGGGTGCCAACCGCAATAAAGATGGCCTCACACTGATCCAGACTATCTTTCAGATTGGTGGTAAAGTGCAAACGCTCTTTTTCAACATTGGCCAGTACCATGCGGTCAAGTCCGGGTTCGTAGATTGGAATAATCCCCTTTTTTAAATTGGTGATTTTGTTTTCGTCAATGTCTACACAGGTTACGTTTACGCCAGTGTCCGCAAAACAAGTTCCTGTAACAAGTCCAACATATCCAGTGCCTACGATAGAGATCTTCATGTTTTATTATTTTTTGAATGGTTTGGAATTCCTTTTTAATTAAATTCAAAGTTTTGCTATGAATTTTAATATTTCCTGATTTCAAAAATAGAAATTTATCCTCACTTGTTTTCTTATTTTTATTCTTAATCTTTTATCGAAAGTGTACTTGTTTGACGAAAATAGTTAAAAATCATACCGGTGCGTTTAATTTTTTGATAAATAAAAGCACTGGCCGCCATTAATTGTTTTAATTTCATCTTCTCGTTACTGGACTTGATATGATAAATAATTGAATGGATGAATGTGTTGGATTGTCATCTTTTAATTTGACAAATTCTCATGATTCCATTAAATTTAAGTTGTTAAATAGATTATTTCATTGGGGTGCTTTTTTTATCAGAAAAAGTTCCTAATTTTGCAGCGTTTTTTGAATATATATAATGTCTAACTACTAGAATTTTAAGCTAAATTAAATGGCAGAATTAAATGAAAATGTACAGGAGTCACAAGAAAATGCTCCTGAAACAAATGAAGTGAAAGCTTCTAACGCAACCGTTTCACCAGCTGTACCTGCAGAAGATTTTGATTGGGATAGTTACGAAGCCGGTGATGTTGTAGGTGGTGGGGTATCAAAAGATGACCTTGCTAAAATGTACGATGAAACTTTGTCTACAATCTCTGAAAAAGAGGTGATTGAAGGTGAAGTTATCACATTGACAAAACGTGAAGTTGTGATCAATATCGGCTTTAAGTCAGACGGTATTGTGAGCCGTAACGAATTTCGTTACAACCCTGAATTGAAAGTAGGCGATAAAGTAGAAGTTTACGTAGAGAGTCAGGAAGATAAAAAAGGTCAGTTAGTGCTTTCTCATAAGAAAGCCAGAGCTTTACGTTCATGGGATAGAGTGAATGAAGCGTTGGATAACGACGAAGTGATCAAAGGATACATCAAGTGTCGTACTAAAGGTGGTATGATTGTAGATGTATTTGGTATCGAAGCGTTCTTGCCAGGATCTCAAATCGACGTTAAACCCATTCGCGATTACGATATGTATGTGGGTAAAACAATGGAATTCAAAGTGGTTAAGATTAACCCTGAATTCAAAAACGTGGTTGTATCTCACAAAGCGCTTATTGAAGCTGAACTTGAGCAGCAGAAAAAAGACATTATTGCGAAGCTTGAAAAAGGTCAGGTTCTGGAAGGAACAGTTAAAAACATCACTTCTTACGGTGTGTTTATCGACCTTGGCGGCGTAGATGGATTGATTCACATTACTGACCTGTCTTGGGGTCGTGTGACACATCCGGAAGAAATTGTTCAATTGGATCAGAAATTGAATGTTGTAATTCTTGACTTTGATGATGAGAAGAAACGAATTGCACTTGGATTGAAACAATTGACTGCTCATCCATGGGATTCATTGAGTGCTGAAATGAAAGTGGGTGACATTGTGAAAGGAAAAGTGGTTGTGATGGCTGACTACGGTGCATTTGTTGAGATTGCTGCCGGTGTAGAAGGTTTAATCCACGTTTCTGAAATGTCATGGTCACAACATTTAAGAAGTGCTCAGGACTTCTTGAAAGTAGGTGATGATGTAGAAGCTATGGTATTGACTTTGGATCGCGATGAGCGTAAAATGTCACTTGGTATCAAGCAGCTGAAAGCTGATCCATGGGAGCAAATTGAAGAGAAGTATGCTGTTGGAAGCAAGCACAAAGCTACCGTACGTAACTTCACTAACTTTGGTGTGTTTGTTGAAATCGAAGAAGGAATCGATGGTTTGATCCACATTTCTGACTTGTCATGGACTAAGAAAATCAAGCATCCAGCTGAATTTACTGCTATTAGCGAGGATATTGATGTTGTAGTATTAGAAATCGACAAGGAAAACCGCCGTTTAAGTCTAGGCCACAAGCAATTGGAAGAGAATCCATGGGATGTGTTCGAAACAATTTTTACTGTAGATTCAGTGCATGAAGGTACTATTGTTGACATTTTCGACAAAGGAGCCGTTATTGCATTGCAATATGGTGTTGAAGGTTTCGCGACTCCACGTCACCTTGTAAAAGAAGATGGTGTTCAGGCTAAAGTTGATGAAAAATTAGACTTTAAAGTAATCGAATTCAATAAAGCAGCTAAGCGTATCATCCTGTCTCATTCACGTGTATTCGAAGATGTACAGAAGTCTGAAGAGACTGAAGTGAAAAAAGCTCAGGTAAAAGCTACGAAAAAAGGTGTGAAGAAGTTGAAAGATAACTTGGAAAAAACTACTTTAGGAGATATTTCTGAATTGGCTGCTTTGAAAAATCAAATGGAAGCTAATGAGAAATCACCGAAAGAAGGAGATAATGAATAGTTAAAACATTACGAAATGGACTTCAAAATTGACAAATTAGACGACTTTACCTTGGTGCAGGTTCTTAAAGAAAAATTGGACACCCATGTGGCGCCCACTTTAAAATCTGAACTGGTTTTGCTCGCTGGAAATGGTGAACGAAATATTTTACTCGACCTGAGTAAATGCAACTACTGTGATTCGTCTGGTTTAAGCGCAATTCTGGTGGCCAATCGTTTATGTAAAAATGCCGATGGGGTATTTGTTTTAGCTGGTTTGCAGCCTGCGGTTGAACGACTGATTTCAGTCTCGCAGCTGGACTCGGTCTTGAACATTGCTCCTTCACTCGACGATGGTACTGAGATGATAAGAAATGCCATTGAGTAATAATATTTAATTCAATGTCATTTTCAGTTACTGTCCTCGGAAGTAATTCAGCATTACCAACATCGGAGAGATATCCCACCGCTCAGATACTGACCGTATCTGAGCGGTTTTTTTTGATCGATTGTGGTGAAGGAACGCAAATGCAGTTGCGTAAATGCCGGATAAACTTATCAAAGATTAATCATATATTTATTTCCCACCTTCATGGCGACCATGTCTTTGGGTTAATAGGGTTAATTTCCACATTCAGCTTGTTGGGGCGTAGGGGCGCATTGCACATTTATGCTCACCCTGATTTGGAGAAAATTATGGCACCTCAATTGGCCTATTTTTGTGCAGATCTCTCTTATTTCATTCAATATCATCACCTCAACTTTGATAGTAAGGAAGTTATCTATGAAGACAAGAGGGTGATTGTAGAATCCTTTCCGCTTTCTCATCGAGTACCTACCTGCGGTTTTTTGTTCCGCGAAAAGCCTAAAGAACCGAATGTTCGGAAAGAGGCCATCTTTAAATATGGATTGTCCATCCGTGAAATTGTTGCCATTAAGAATCGGCAGCCCTATTTTGATGATCAAGGGAATCTGGTGCCGTTTGAAAACCTGATTATTGAGCCTCTTCAGCCACGAAGTTATGCCTTTTGCTCCGATACCAAGTATTTTAGGCGGATCATTCCGCACATTGAAGGGGTGAGTGTGTTGTATCACGAGGCTACATTTATGCATGAGCTAAAAGCATTGGCTAAATCATCGGGACATACCACTGCACATCAGGCTGCCACAATTGCTAAAGATGCCCAAGTTGGGAAGTTGCTCTTGGGGCATTTTTCCAGTCGGTATAAATCGTTAAAACCTTTGTTGGAAGAAGCCCAGGCTGTGTTTAGTAACGCTGAACTGGTGAAGGATGGTGTCGTTTACGAAATAGAATAGCGATCAAATGATTGCCTGCAAATTTATCCTTATATTTGCAGCAGAAACGAAATAATAAACTATTTAAGGCAAAGGTTGATGCAGGAAAAAATCATTATTCTCGATTTTGGATCTCAGTATACGCAGCTGATAGCAAGACGTATTCGGGAAATTAATGTGTATTGCGAAATACACCCGTTCAATAATGCACCGGAGTTGGATGATTCGGTTAAAGGCGTTGTGCTTAGTGGAAGTCCTTTCAGTGTAAGAGACGAAAATGCACCAATTCCTGATTTGGCAAATATCAAAGGGAAAATGCCATTGTTGGGCGTATGTTATGGTGCACAATTTTTGTCACAGTTTTATGGCGGCGAAGTGCAGCCCTCTAAAACGCGTGAGTATGGTCGTGCCAATCTGGAATTTATTGATGGAAGTAGCGAGTTGATGCACAATGTGAGTACTCACTCTCAAGTGTGGATGTCGCATGGAGATACCATTGTTAACTTACCGGAAAACTATAAAATTGTTGCCAGTACAAAGGATGTAAAGGTGGCGGCCTATAAAGTTGAAGGGGAAACTACTTTTGGCCTGCAATTTCATCCCGAAGTATATCATAGTACAGAAGGATCTGAGATTCTTAAGAATTTTGTAGTAGGGGTGTGTGGGTGTTCACAGGACTGGACACCGGATTCTTTTGTGGAGTCTACGGTTGAAGGTTTGAAGGATAAGTTAGGTGATGATAAAGTGGTTTTAGGTTTGTCAGGTGGTGTGGATAGTACTGTAGCTGGTGTATTACTGCATAAAGCCATTGGTAAAAACCTCACCTGTATTTTTGTTGATAACGGGTTATTGCGTAAGGATGAGTATGAAGCCGTATTAGATTCTTATCAGCACATGGGATTGAATGTGATTGGTGTAGATGCCAAGCAGCAATTTCTAGGTGAATTGGAGGGTGTTTCTGATCCTGAAACCAAGCGTAAAATTATTGGTCGTGTATTTATTGAGGTATTTGACCAGGAAGCTCACAAAATACAAAATGTGAAGTGGTTAGCACAGGGTACCATTTATCCTGATGTAATTGAATCTGTTTCAGTAAACGGACCTTCTGCGACTATTAAATCGCACCATAATGTGGGTGGTTTGCCTGATCATATGAATTTGAAGGTGGTTGAACCTTTAAATTTGCTGTTTAAAGATGAAGTTCGTCGGGTTGGTAAGGCAATGGATATTGCACCAAGCCTGTTGGGACGTCACCCTTTTCCAGGTCCAGGTTTAGCGATTCGTATCCTCGGTGATATTACGGCCGAAAAAGTGGCTTTACTGCAGGAGGTGGATCATATTTTTATTCAGGGATTGAAAGATCATCATTTATATGATCAGGTGTGGCAAGCAGGAGCTATGTTGTTGCCTGTTCAGTCGGTAGGTGTAATGGGTGATGAGCGTACTTATGAAAAGGTTGTGGCACTTAGGGCAGTAACCTCAACTGATGGTATGACAGCTGATTGGGTTCATTTGCCATATGAGTTCCTAAGTCGCATTTCTAATGAAATTATAAATAAGGTTAAAGGGGTGAATCGTGTCGTTTATGATATTAGTTCTAAGCCACCTGCAACCATTGAGTGGGAATAAAAAAATCCGAGGCCGGAAGGAACTTTTTCTTTCCGGCCTTTGTTTTATTAATTGGATAAGCAATGAACGCCTCGATTCTATTATATTTGTAATTGAATCTTTCATTTATCAAAAAAAATAAACTTTCTTGACGGATGGAAAGTATCATGGTATTTCGGCCCTGTTTTTTTAGAGTGAAAGGGTGATGTTGTCTGAATGTGAAGTTGCGTAGTATTCACTTTTTAACACATGAATTATGAGATTGAAGAGCACGATTTTGAAAGGGTATTGGAGTATCGCGGTACTAATAATTGGCGGATTAATTTCGGATATTTATGCCCAGTCATTTGACAAAGAACTGCATAAGTTACAAATGACTTATCAGTTAGTAAATACATTCTATGTAGATACTGTGGATCAAGGACAGATGGTGGAGGAGGCAATCGTTGGTATGCTCAAAAGTCTGGATCCTCATTCGGTCTATATTTCAGCGGATGAAGTGGCTGCTATGAATGAACCGTTGGATGGAAGCTTTCAGGGAATTGGAATTCAGTTCAATATTTTAAATGATACGTTGATGGTGGTGTCGCCAATTATTGGTGGTCCTTCTGAGAAAGTTGGAATTTTGGCGGGTGACCGTATTGTTAATGTTGATGGAAAAAATGTAGCCGGAATTGGCTTAAAAAATAGTGAAGTCTTTAAAATGCTCAGAGGTGAGAAAGGAACAAAAGTAAAGCTTCAGATCAACCGAAAAAGCGAACAGGAGGTTTTAAGCTTTGTTGTTGTTCGTGATAAAATTCCCATTCATAGCGTAGAATCAGCCTATATGGCCACACCTCAAACTGGTTATGTGAAAATTACTCGTTTTGCAGCCAATACACACGATGAATTCTTAGAGGCTCTGGATCAGTTGGAAAAAGAAAACTATAAAAACCTGATCCTTGATTTGCGTGGAAATACCGGGGGCTATTTAAAAGCGGCTATTGATATTGCGGATGAGTTAATTGATTCGGATCGGTTATTGGTGTATACACAAGGTGTAAATAGTGTGCGCCGCGATCATAATGCCAATCGAAGAGGTGAATTTGAAAAGGGTAATCTAGTTGTTTTAATGGACGAAGGTTCGGCGTCGGCCAGTGAAATTGTGGCAGGAGCCATACAGGATTGGGATCGGGGTATCGTAATCGGTCGCCGTAGTTATGGAAAGGGTCTTGTACAACGTCCGTTTGCATTACCTGATGGTTCCATGATCAGGCTTACTATAGCTCAATATTATACTCCATCCGGACGTTGTATTCAAAAGGAATATACCAATGGGGCGGATGCTTACCATCATGAAATAGTGGATCGTTATATGCATGGAGAAATGTCAAATATGGATAGTATCCAATTCGACGATACTATGAAATACACAACCTTGCTTAGTGGAAGAACAGTTTATGGAGGGGGTGGGATCATGCCAGATGTGTTTATTCCTATTGACACTACGTTGTATTCTGATTATTATCGGGATCTTGTTGCTTCCGGTGTTGTTAATAGGTCAATTTTGTCTTTTGTGGATGAGTACAGAGATCAGCTTAAAGCTCAGTATGTCACTTTTGAGCAGTTTGATCAACGCTTTTCTGTTTCAGACGAATTGATTGATAGGCTGGTCAGTGAAGGTGAAAAGCAGGATATTTCTAAAAATGACGAAGAGCTGAAACTTTCAGAGAAACTTATGAAAGTGCAGTTAAAGGCTTTAATTGCAAGGGATTTATTTGATACATCCGAGTATTTTGAAACCATCAATACTCTTTCAGAGGCCTATCTGAAGGCAATTGAATTAGTAGAAACCAAAAAGGAATATACGCAACTATTAAAATAAGATGATCGATTGGCTTCATGTAAATGGACTGGAGGCTGCTGGATTAATAGCATCTCTGGTCTATCTTTTTTACTCTATTCGCGAAAAAGTATGGTTATGGCCCTGGGGCATTCTCGCATCGGTATTGTCGCTCGGGGTGTTTTATACTTCTCGTTTATATGCCGATATGAGCCTTCAGGTTTATTATCTGTCAATAAGTGTCTATGGTTGGTGGTACTGGAGAAGGGGTGTGGTAAATGATGTTGATTCAGCGGGTGAAGTATCTATCAAAAAGGTACGATTTTTACTTCTGATAAAACTGCTTGTCGTCGGTGCTTTATTGTATGGATCTATATTGTATGCGCTGCTGTTTATTCCGGCATTACTGGATATCGCCAGTTCTGATATGCCCTTTCTGGATGCATTGACAACGTCAGCATCCATTGTTGCGACCTGGATGCTAGCTCGAAAGTACATTGATCACTGGTTGTTTTGGATTGCTATTGATTTACTCTCGATGTTTATGTATCTCTATAAAGGTTTGTATTTTTACAGTGCTTTATTTTTAATATATGCCATTGGTGCTGTAGTGGGTTATCTGGAGTGGCAAAAGATATTAAAAAAGCATGAGTAGTATAGCAAGTGATTCTCTAGTTGTGGTTATTACGGGACCTGAATCATGCGGTAAATCTACTTTAGCCCAGGGATTAAGTCAGGAGTTTGGAGGGCAATGGGTACCTGAATATGCACGTGAGTACATTGAAGGCTTGAATCGGGCCTATGAATATGAAGATGTGGAGTGTATTGCCAGGTATCAGTATGATGTATTTATCCGATTGATGGGAGGAAAGAAATCACTCCTATTTATTGATACTTATTTGATTATTACCAAAGTTTGGTTTACTCATGTGTATAATCGTTTTCCAACCTGGTTGGATGAGGCGATCTGGAGTTCAAAAGTGGATTTATTTATGCTTTGTAGACCTGATTTGCCTTGGGTTTCGGATGCTGTTAGAGAAAATGGTCACTTGAGAGAATATTTGTTTGAGCAATATAAGAAGGAGTTGGAACATTATGGATTTAACTATGTTGTTGTTGTTGGAGAAGGCGAAGATCGAATTAGCTTGGCAAAAGAATACGTTAACCAATTACTAATATCAAAACAAATACCCCATGACACCACACATATATCCCGACGTCGTGAAAAAAGCCATTGAGAACCTGTCAAAAGAACAATCTTATAAGTCAGTTTGTCACAGACATTATAAAGATCATGTGATGCCATCTGGTCAAGTGCTTGTGAAAATTGTTGATTTGGCTCGCGAGATTATTTTTCCTGGATATTTTGGAGATAGTTCTATTCGCCCAGAAAGTATACGCTATTACATTGGCGTTAATACTGAGAAATTGTATGAAGTGCTTTCAGAGCAAATATATGCAGGTTTATGTTTTGCTTGTGAATCTCCTGATTTATTTAATTTTTTAGAAAGAAGAGATACCGCTCATGAATATGCAGCTCGTTTTATTGAACATTTACCAGAAATCAGAAATATCTTGGCCACCGATGTGGAGGCGGCGTTTTTAGGAGATCCAGCTGCTCAAAGTAAAGGGGAAGTTATTTTTTGTTATCCAGCCGTTCGTGCCATCACTAATTACCGAATTGCTAATTCTTTATTAAAGATTGGAGTGCCCCTTATTCCAAGGATGATTTCAGAAATGGCGCATTCAGAGACGGGTATTGATATTCATCCAAGTGCAACCATTGGTAATTATTTTACAATTGATCATGGAACGGGTGTTGTGATTGGTGCAACGTCAATAATTGGATCTAATGTTAAATTATATCAAGGGGTTACATTGGGTGCCAAGAGTTTTCCATTGGATGATCAGGGAAATCCGATTAAGGGAGTGCCTCGGCATCCAATTATTGAAGATAATGTCATTATCTATGCACAAGCTACCATATTGGGCCGCATTGTGGTTGGTGCAAACTCTGTTGTAGGTGGTAATGTATGGGTCACAAATGATATTGCTCCTGGTTCGAAGATTGTTCAATCCAAAGCGCGTGATAGCTATTTTGCAGAAGGAGGAGGCATTTAAATAATGGAAAAAATCAGATGATTGGTCAGTTGATAGGATCAATTTACCAAAAACAAGCGGTGAAATAGTAAAATGGTCGGTAATTAGTATAAACTTGTAATACGTGATCTTATCGTAATTTTTTTATATTTGTAAAGATTTAATGACCATTAAAAATGGTATTCGATTTAAAAAGCTGGTATATAGAGAAGAAACAGGGAGATGTGGTTCTTGAGTATAATGGAAGCATTACACCGGAACTGATAACAGAAGCTCTTGAATCCATTGAAACAAGCCTTAATCTGAAAAATGAGAAAAACAGAATCAGAAAAAAGGTTTATAATGTGTTCGTAGAGTGTCTTCAAAATCTGTATCACCATGTGGACCATCCTCCCGAAAATGCACCTGTAGAACAGAGCAGTAATTTCGGAATAATAATATTAAGTAAGGATGGTTCGTTTTACAGAATATCAACGGGTAATTTTGTAAAAAAGGAAAAATTAAATTACATTAAAGATCGAATTGACCAGGTCAATTCGTTGTCAGATGAAGAGGTACGTATGTTGTATCGCGACATCTTAAATAATGATGAGTTTTCTGATAAAGGCGGCGGTGGATTAGGGATGTTGGATATCGTCAGGAAAACAGGAAATAAGTTGGAGTATTATTTTTATCAATTTGATAACGAGTACATCTTTTTTTCATTGGATGTATATATTAGTTAACCCGTATTATTGCCAATATGGAAACAATTATTCGTGAAGGAACGCCGAAGACCCCTTATGTAAGATTAGATGGTGAAAATGGTTTGGTTGAAATTAAAGGGCGGTCAATTCCTGAGAATTCTGTAGAGTTTTACAAGCCACTAATTGATTGGCTTGAGAAATATGGGAGTGAACCCTCGAATGAAACCAACGTTAACATTCAGCTGGAGTATTTTAATACCAGTTCGTCTAAATGTATTCTGGACATTTTTAAACGGTTGGAGTTGATTCATAAAAAAGGGAACCCTGTTGAAATTAATTGGTATTATGAAGAGGATGATGAAGATATGTTTGAGGCAGGTGAAGATTATCAGTCTATCATCAGCATTCCTTTTAAGATGATTGAAATGGAAGAGTAAGCTATTCAAAATAACAAGGAGACTGGCCATTGGTTTTTGACCACAGGCCAGTCTTTATTTTTTAAGACAGCAGGTATTTATCGACTAAAGCTACGATTTCTTCTACATTGATGGGTTTTGAAATGTAATCATCACAACCTGCTTCTATTGAAAGGTCTCTATCGCCGGCCATAGCCAGGGCTGTTTGAGCAATAATAGGCAAGTTGGGTCTGAATTTCTTTATGAGCCTGGTAGCTTCAAATCCATCCATTAATGGCATTTTCATGTCCATTAAAATCAAATCAATATCGTTTCTGATTTTGCACACTTCAATGGCTTCGTGACCATTGCAGGCATGTACTAGATTGATGTTTCGATCTTCGAGAACTTCTTCGATGAACATAAAGTTAATCTCTTCATCTTCAACTACCAATATTGTTTTGCTCTCAGCATAGTGTTTTTCCTGTTGATACATAGTAGTTATCGAATAAATTAGCACTGTACTAAATGTAGTGAATTGTGAGCTAAACTTCAATTTAAAACATCATTTTCATTTACCATTGTTCATTTCTTTCTGAGGTTGTCTTGTAAAGGAGGGAGGTATGTGATTTTTTGAATTGTAAGAATTTAGTTGTTTTAAAGTGTTCGGTTATGGACATGTAATTGTTTCACTCCCGTACAGTTTTATTTTGCGTATACTCACTCTGAATGAAGTGCAAAGTGAAGTAAGTGAGTGTTTAATAGTTTTTGGCATGAGTGTTGTTAAAACTAATTTCGATTTACAACGGTAAGTCCCGGTAAGCTAAGTAGCGCATAAAACAATACCGGAATAAGTTAATGATAGGATCATTTCAATCCTAAAGTTTATTAGTTGTCTCGGATTTGAAGAATTACTCACACAATAGGGAAATGGCGATTTCTTGTACTGTACAATAAAATAGGAATTCGATTTTACATGTCATTGTAAATCATTCCTTTCTTCATTTATAATCCAGGCGATCGCCTGAGGAAAATACAAAATGCACGGTTTCTAGTGTTTTGGCGATAAAAAAAGGTGCAATTTCTCTTCAGGCAAGGAGGCTGTTATTCAACCCAAGAGTGCAGCCTCTTTTTTTTATGCAAGTGCAAATAGCTAGATAGTCATTTTTTTCAATTAAAAAGCCCCTCATGCTAAGGGGCTTTTTATTTTGATGCGTGTTTTAAATGAAGAGGTTGACATTAGCCTTTTCGGCCTCTTCAAGGTAATTTGCAACACCCCCTATTTCGATTCCATTTATCATTTCTTCTTGGCGTACGCCCATTACATCCATGCTCATTTGGCAAGCAATCATCTTGATTCCGGTAGCCTGTGCATTTTGTATCATGATTTCAAGAGAGTCCACCTTTTTATCTTTCATGCGTTTCTTCATCATTTTAGCACCCATACCGCCCATGTTCATGTTAGATAAACGCAGATCGCCACTGTGCTTGGGCATCATCATTCCAAACATACGATCCATCACACCTTTGCTAACTTTGGGTTTATCTTGTTTTTTGATCACATTTAAGCCCCAAAATGTAAAGAACATGGTTACTTTTTTGCCCATGGCTGCTGCCCCATTGGCAATTACAAATGATGCCAAGGCACGATCCATATCATCACTAAACACGATCAATGTTTTGTTATCGCCACGATCATTAACGCTAAATCCTTCTTTAAGGACATCGTTCTTTTTTATGATGGCAGTAATCTCACCATTTTCTTTTTCACGCGAGATGAGTTCATTGCCAGTTACCTTGCACCAGGATGCTACATCTGAATAGAATCCCGGATCACTTGCTTTTATTTGTAATTGGTTGCCGGTTTGTAGTTTATCTATTTCTGTTTTTAACTTCATGATGGGACCCGGACATTGTAATCCGCACGCATCAACGTTGATAATGTGCTTGATGGGATGATGGTTCATGGTTGTATTTTCCTGTTCTGTGGATATTTCTGTTGTGACTTCGGCAACGATTCTATTTTCCTGTGGAGCCAGAGCGCTTTGACAAACTTTTAGACCTCCTGAGAGGTTGTATACTTCTTTAAATCCATTTTGGCGAAGCGTCTGGGCTGCTACATATCCTCTTAATCCTACTCCGCAATAGAGAATTATTTTTTTATTTTTTGGAAGTTCGTTTAGACGATTTCGAATATCATCCACCGGAATGTTCAGCGCTTCATCCACTGCGCCAAGCGAAAATTCATCTTTCGTTCTGACATCTACAACAATTGAATCATCGGTATTTCTATTGAAGAAAGCATAGGGTGAAAGGGGTTTGAAGAAACCGCGTATGATGTTTTCAGCGTTGAATCCAGCTTGGTTTACCGGATCTTTTGCAGAACTAAATGGTGGGGCATAGGCATGTTCTATTTCCTGGAGGTCATAAATGCTACCTCCATTTTTAATGATGATGGCCAGCATGTCAAGGCGCTTGTCGATGCCTTTGTAGCCAACTATTTGTCCGCCATATAATTTTCCTGTATCGGGGCAAAACGAAATTTTCAGAGTCATTTGCATTGCACCCGGATAATAACCGGCATGGGAGCCGCCATTTATAATTGTGGATTGGTACTTGATTCCTGCTGTTTCAAGGCTTTTGTCTGCCAAACCTGTTATGCCAGCTGTTAAGTCGAATACTTTGGCAATGGCTGTGCCGATTGAGCCTGTGTAGTGTTTGGTGTGACCAAATACCAGATTATCGGCTAAAATACGACCTTGTTTATTGGCTGGTCCGGCTAAAAATGCAAGTGATGGTTTACTCGTGATGGGGTGTGGAAATTCAATGCTATCGCCAACGGCGTAAATATCTTCATGGGATGTTTGCAAATATTTATCCACCCAAACGCCACCTGTTTTACCAATCTTCAATCCGGCTTTTTTAGCTAGTTTAGTATCCGGACGAACACCGATGGATAGAATAACAATATCTGTTGGGATGCTATCTCCACTGGCTAGTTGTACATTAATACTTCCATCGGGGTTGGTTTGGAAGGCTTTTACTCCGTCATTCAAGAATAGGCCGACATTGTTCTCTCTGAAATGTTGATGTAGTAATGCAGCCATTTCAGGATCAATCATATTCATGACTTGGGGAGCAGCTTCAATTACTGTGACCGAAATGCCTTGATGGTGTAAATTTTCGGCCATTTCCAGTCCGATGAAACCGGCACCGACAACCACTGCCGAGGTTGGTTTTTTACTGTCAATAAAACCTTTGATACGATCCGTATCTTCCACGTTACGCAGGGTGAATATATGCGGATGATCAATGCCTTGAATAGCAGGCTTAACCGGTGAAGCGCCTGGAGAGAGAATTAGTTTGTCATAGTTTAATTGATAACTTTCACCGGTTTTATGATTTTTAACGTCAACACTTCTTGAGTCCGGATGAATTGCCATCGCTTCAGAAAAAATACGAACGTCAATGTTGAAGCGCGCTCCAAAACTTTCAGGTGTTTGTACCAATAGATTGTCGCGATCTGTGATAATGCCGCCTATGTAATAGGGTAAACCGCAATTTGCATATGAAATATGTGGTCCTTTTTCAAGCATAATGATATTCGCGTGTTCGTCAACACGCCTTAATCTGGCTGCTGTGGTAGCACCGCCAGCTACACCGCCAACAATTACAAATGTTTTTGCCATGGTAGATAATTCCTTAGTTTGTGTGAGGCGCAAAAATAGAAAAACCAAACGTATATAGGCTTATAAATATGTTAAAAAATAAATAAATAGATATATCTACTTGTCGCTGTGAATAATATAAGTCATTGGTCGTAAAGCCAAGTGGAGGCAGAGGTGTTTAATTATTAATTTTGGAGGTGTATAATTGTGATTACTGAAATATTTGGTACTTTTGTGATATAAAATTCATAGTTATATGCAGGATTTCTTGCACACCAATCATGATGATGTACTGGAAGCGATTGAACGATTTGAACGAATGATCAGTACCGAAAAAGAAGTTTATTTCGATGTTCATCAGATTGAAAGCATATTCGAATTCTATATTGAGAAAAACCTCTTTGATCAGGCTGACCGGATTTTGCACATTGGATTGCGTCAGCATCCGCACGCTTCGTCGCTTCGAGTGAAGCAAGCTGGAATGCTGGCTGATCAGGGACAATTGGATGCCGCACTGTTACTTTTAAAGCAAATTGCTCCTATCGAAAGTACGAATACCGAAGTGTTTATTACCCTTGGCTGGATTTCCTTGCAGAAGGATGAATTAGAACAAGCAGTGGGTTATTTTCAGAAAGCGGTTGAGATGGCTTTTGAAGATGAACAGGAAGTGCTATTGGAGATTGGCTATAACTTGAACCAGATGGATGCTTTCGAAGAGGCTGTGCCTTTTTTAGAACGCTTGATACTCAAAAATCCACAGCATGAAAATGCGTTATTCGAATTGGCTTTTGCCTTGGATAGGACAGGCCACGGAAGGCGTAGTATTGCCACCTATGAGCAGCTACTAGAGGTGAATCCATTTTCTGAAAACGGGTGGTATAATTTGGGTATTCTATACAATAAGGAGGAGCGATTTGTTGAAGCACTTCAGGCCTATGAGTTTACCATTGCTTTAAACCCAAATCATAGCGAAGCCTTTTTTAATAAAGGGAATAGCCTGGCTCATGCAGGGCAATTTGCGGAAGCCTTGGATGCTTACATTGAAAATGTGTCGCTCACCAGAGATGTACTGTCGAGTTATCAATACATAGCTGATTGCTGGGAGCAATTGGGTAATTATGACATGGCCATTCGGTTTTATCGCCTGGTTACTGTGGAAGATCCTGAAAGTGGAGATGCCTGGTACGGGATGGGTACGGCATTAATGGAGAAGGAAGAATTTTCCGACGGCTTACAAGCCATAGATCAGGCTATCTCAATCAATCCCATTCATGCCGATTATTGGTTCGCGCATGCGCGAGGTTTGTTTGAGTTGGATAAAGTTGAAGATGCATGTCGAAGCCTGGAAAATGGCTTAAATATTGATCCAGAGGAGGTGTCTGGCTGGATTGAACTACTGAAATTGAAGATTGTATTGGAGCCGGCTTTTGATTTAGCTGAGTTTTTAAAGGAGATACATGAAAAGTATGAGGATGTTGCTGCCATCCATTATCTATCGGCGGCCATTCATTTTAAATATTATGAAGATAATATTAAAGCTGTTCAGGAGTTTAAACAGGCGTATGACATATCTACCGATGGGGTGAATACCATTTCAGAAGATTTCCCTGAATTGGTTGCCTTACCTGAAGTGAAAAATATTCTTAATCCTGAATAGTTAGTATTGATTGAACTGTCATTCAAATTGCATTAACCTTAACTGTATATATTCTGATGAAAGAGAATAACCGTCTTTTTTATGTGAGCACGGCCCTTAAAGGTGCTGCCATGGGTGCTGCCAATGTCATTCCTGGTGTTTCAGGAGGAACCATTGCTTTGATCACCGGCATTTTTGAACGATTAATCAATGCCATAAAATCATTTGATATAGCTGCTTTAAAATTACTTTTTTCAGGTAAATTGAAGGATTTTGCCAAACATGTGGATCTTTACTTTTTGATTTCATTGTTTTTCGGTGTTGGTATGGCCGTAGTGTCATTGGCCAAGCTATTTAAGTTCCTGTTTGAATTTTATCCCATTTACATTTGGGCTTTTTTCTTTGGTTTAGTTTTGGCTTCCATTTATTTTGTGGGAAAAACCGTGAAAGCGTGGTCCATTTCTGCTGTTATCAGTTTGCTGGTTGGAACGGCTGTTGCGATCTCTATTTCTGTTTTAACACCTGCTTCCGAGAATAGCTCTTTTTATTATTTGCTTTTATGTGGCGTTATTGCTATGTGTAGCATGATTTTGCCGGGTTTATCGGGTTCATTTGTCTTAATATTATTGGGTAATTATCAGCTGGTGATGATTAATGCCATCAGTGAATTTAAATTATCGATTCTGTTTCCGGTAGCTATAGGTGCTGGTGGGGGATTGTTGGTTTTTTCTCATTTTCTGGCATGGTTACTAAAAAAATACCATAATCAAACCATTGCCTTGTTAACGGGTTTTATTGCAGGATCATTAGGTATATTATGGCCATGGAAAGAAGCCATCACTCAAATATTTGGAGAAAAGGTGAAAACGGTAGGCTATAAATGGCTGATGCCGGAAATGAACAGTGAATTTTATTTAGCGGTACTTTTTGTTATTTTGGGTATTGGAAGTATTGTTGCCACAGAAATGTTGGCAGGTAAAAACAAGAAGCTAAATTAATGGTGATATGAAAACATTTGGATTATTAGGATACCCCTTATCACAGTCGTTTTCTCAAAAATATTTTACAGGTAAGTTTGAGCGTGAGAATATTGATGCTCGTTTTCTAAACTTTGAATTGCCTGATATTAGTGAGTTTTTAGCTATGTTGGAACACCATGCCTACATCGCTGGCTTAAGTGTAACCATTCCCTATAAAGAGCAGATTTTTAATTTTTTGGATGAAGTGGATTCGCAAGCCCGAGAAATTGGAGCAGTGAATTGTGTACGGATCCATTGGGTGGATAAGAAGCCTTTCCTCAAAGGTTATAATACTGATTTATTAGGCTTTACGAATTCTTTGAAACCGCTTTTAGGCCCTCAGCATACCAAAGCTCTTGTGTTAGGTACGGGGGGTGCGGCTAAAGCTGTGGCTCATGCGTTGCGCCTTTTAGGTATTAGCTTTCGCTATGTGTCGCGTCAGCCGCAAGGCACTAACCATGTGAGTTATGCGGATATAGATGAGGCTATAATGGAAGAATATAAGTTAATTGTGAATTGCACCCCGTTGGGCATGTTTCCGAAAGTCGATAATTGTCCGGATATTCCCTATGAATTTGCGTCATCGAACCATCTGTTTTATGATTTAACTTACAATCCAGAAAATACCCTATTTATGTTAAATGGAGCAAGGCAGGGGGCTGTGACAAAAAATGGGTTAGAGATGTTGCATTTGCAAGCTGAAGCAGCCTGGAGGCATTGGAATGATTGATTTTTTGGATGAGTAGTATTTATTCAATAGAACCGTATTCAAATCCCGTCTATAAAGGCGGGATTTTTGTTAATTGTGATTTGAATAAATTTTCCGGGTATTCAATATCGGCTAAGAAGAGACCCTGAGGTGGGGCTGAGGCCCCTGCTGCTCCGCGATCTTTCGCTTCTATAATTTGTTTGAATTCATCAATGGAAAGCTTTCCGCGCCCAATATCCATGAGCGTTCCTACAATGGCGCGTACCATGTTTCTTAAAAAGCGATCTGCTTTAATGATGAAAACCATCTTATCGTCTTGTTTAACCCATTCAGCCTGCATGATTTTGCACAGATTGGTTTTTGTATCCGTATGCAATTTACTGAAGCTGGTGAAGTCATCGTATTCGAAAAGCAATTGTGCGGCTGCATTCATCTTCTCAAAATCCAATTCGTGATACGGACGATGGGTTAAATCATTGCAGAAGGGCCCTTTTTGTATTTTGAGGTAGTAGAAATACTTTCTCGATAAAGCACTAAAGCGGCTATGAGCATCTGTATTAACCTCTTTTATGCTATATACTACGATGTCATCGTGTAGAATGCGGTTGATTTTGAACAAAAACCGATCTACATCATCAAGGGGTGTGCCAATGTCGAAGTGGGCTACAAAATAGGAGGCATGTACACCCGTATCAGTGCGGCCGGCACCAACCACATGAACATGTTGTCTCAGGGCTTTTATTAGTGCGTCATCCATTACCTCTTGCACCGAAATGGCGTTGGGTTGTACTTGCCAACCATGATATTTAGTACCATTGTAGGCCATCTCAATAAAATACCTGTGCATAATTATCTGATTCTGGTTTTCGATGTACAAAGAAACAAAATAAATGGGTAATAGTGCTTCCGTTTTTATCGGCTGAGGGTTACTTGTTCGGCCTCAGACATTTTAAAAAACACTTGATTAAAAACTTGACACCCTAGGTGGGATTTAGTAAATTGAAAACACATCCTAAAATTAAAGGGAAGATGATTCATCATCAGTTTTTCATATAAGCACATTTCGCGTACCATCACGAACATCGATTCAGGTGTTTGATGGATAACCTCAAAAATAACACATCATGAAATCTACTGCAGTTAATACTCAGGATTCTAAGCGTATCGCCGAAATAGAACGTGTTCTTAACAACTTGTTGCGGTCACAGGAAAATGGGGATATTAATGATTTTGCGGATTGCTTCGCGCAGGATGAGAATTTTGTCACCATAGGTACTGATATAGATGAGATTTGGAACGATTGGCCGACTTTTTTCAGTTGGATGAAATCAGCCATTACGAAGTGGCAAGGGTATACTATCACAGAAAAGAATACCCGAATAACTCTCAGTAATGATGGGCATGTGGCCTGGTATTCGCAATTGATGGATACATGTTTCGAAACCAAGGGCGAGCCAGTTCGATTGGAAGGCTTCCGACATACCGGGGTACTGGAGAATCGAAATGGGAAATGGCTGATTGTTCAAAGTCATATATCAATACCTTATATCGCACCCGATGAAAATGAAGAAACTTCCAGTGATCTTTTAATTTAAAATTGGTTTTCATATGAAAAAGCAGATTGGAATTTGGTTAAATACCGATAAAGCGGTATTGGTAAGTCTAGCCGATGGTAATGAATCAATTCATACCATCGAATCCCAAATTGAATCGCGCGAACGTTTTCCGGGAGAAGGAAAAAACTATTCACGTCTGGGGTCTATGTTGGTGAATCCGGCCAAGAAAATAACGGAAAAGCGGAAGCACCAATTACACCACTATTTTGATGAAATTCTGCACAACATTGAAGATGCTTCTTCCATCTATTTGTTGGGACCGTCTAAAACAAAAAAATTATTTGAAAAAGAGATGAAAAGCCATCACGGATTTGAACAAAAGGTGATTGAGGTGGAGAATGCTGATAAAATGACAACAAATCAATTGATTGCCAAGGTTAAGGACCATTTTAAAGGAAGGGGAGTGTAATCTGCTTCTCAGCCTGTTGGATGCATCCGGATGTTGCTCAGGCAGCTCCGGTTTTTTTTATCATTTACAACACCAGTTTCGATGCGAACCTTAATAGTGCTGATAATGATCATGGTCATGTCACAAAACTTTAAAGAAGAGCGCCATCAAATGGTTGCATCTCAAATTGTGCAAAGAGGCGTGCATGATCCAGCGGTGGTGAAGGCCATGCAAGCAGTGCCGCGGCATAGGTTTGTGCCGGAAGAGGTGCGACATTTAGCCTATCAGGATTCCCCCTTGCCCATTGGTTATAATCAAACCATTTCACAGCCTTACATTGTTGCTTACATGACTGCCCATCTCGACTTGACTAGTACCGATAAAGTTTTGGAGATTGGAACAGGTAGTGGGTATCAGGCTGCCGTATTATCACTTTTGGTGGATTCCGTTTTTACCGTTGAAATTATACCTGAATTATCAGAGCTGGCCCGATTGACATTAGTTGATTGTGGGTATGGCAATGTGTTTTGTAAAAGTGGTGATGGGTATCATGGCTGGAAGGAGCATGCCCCTTATGATGCCATCATTGTTACAGCTGCCCCTCCTAAAGTGCCCAAAGCGCTTATTGACCAACTGGCCATGGGGGGGCGTTTGATTATTCCGGTAGGACCGCAGTTAGGGACACAATATTTGAAATTGTACATCAAAAAGGAAAACAGACTGGTTGAGAAATCATTGCTGCCTGTACGTTTTGTCCCTTTTACAAGGGAAATTGAATAGAATTATTTACGCTTGGCCATCACTTTCTTTATTTGCTTTCCAATCGTGAACAAGCGGCTTAATCCTTTTAGATAGAGAGAAATAAAAAGAAGTGTGTTTAAAAGCCATATAATTGCCAAATTGGCCCAATAGGTGTCTATTTCCATTGACCCAATCCGTTTTGTTGGTGCAAAAAAATGGGCTTTTAAAAAAGGGTGATGAGCATCCTGAAAAATCGGATCCATCTTTTGCCACAATGCGCCTTTGTATTCAATTATTTTATTGGAGAAGAAGTTGTTTGAATTTCGCATGAATCGCTCCAGGTCTGCATTGTAATACTCATTTTTCAAATCAATTAGAATCTGTCTTTTTTGCGATGTAGCGGACCATTCCTTAAGCTTTTGATCTTGCAATTCATCGGCTCTGTTATAAATGACTTTGTAGAACTCTTTGATTTGATCCAGATAATCGCTGGCATAAGCGTATGTAGAGTCGTTGAAGGATGCTAATTCGATTTCCCGATAGGCAATAGAGCGATTGGGGTAATGGGTATGGTGCTCCGTGAGCTCGTGGTTGAGCAGCGTCAGAGAATAGACTGCATCAGCATGCGTAATGGTAGTATCAGCAATGCCGTTCCGGAAGCGGTTGGCTTTATCCAGGTGATTTTTGAGCGCAGGTAGCCAATATTCCTTTCGGTAACTGGCCTGACTCTTGAGCTTATCAAATGTGTAAAAGTTTCTTTCGTAGTCATTATATATGTACTGATTCACAGCCAAAGCTTCAAAAGCCCAACGTGCAGTAATAATCTCACCATACCATGGAATTTTCTCTGGGGTTGACATGTGGGGGTTGAGTCTGTCAAAACTGATGAAGACACCACTTAATATCAATTGAGGAATAACCAGAAACGGTATGATAATATAGATGTTAACGGTTTTTTTGAATGTGTCAGATATGTTTAATCCCAAGATGTTAGCAAAGACTGATGAGCTGAACAAAATGAGCCAGTATTGAAGAAACATTCCTTTCAGTTCAATAATACTATTTCCGATTAAGACAAATGTAAAGGCTTGAATGGCTGATATTCCAATTAAGAGAATAAGTTTGGAAAAGAGGTAACTCAGGCGACTTAGATTCAGGAATGATTCTCTTTTTAGTATCTTTCGATCGTTAATTATTTCTTCGGCACTAACCGTTAACCCAACAAAAATGGCAATGATGATGGAGATGATAATATACACCGTTAGGTTTGGATTGTTAGCAAATGTATATCCAGCTGTATTGGCACTGTCAACGTTGTAGTATTTGATGATCGAAGCCAGTAGTAAAGCCAATACCGGTGTTTCCAGTAGGTTGATAAGCAGGTATTGGGTGTTGGATAATTTGGATGAGATATCCCGTTTCAAGAAAATCATAAACTGTTTGATGCGATTGGGTATCTTGAAACTTATTTGGGGGAGTATACCTGGTTTCTTTTCCGTGGGGACTTCTTTCAACCCAGATCCTTCATGGTACATGTCGTACCATTCTTTGGGGTCAATGCGGCGCGTTTGGGTGAAGTTACCATATTCATCCAATACCTGAGCATCTACAATGTTCAGTACTTGTTCCGCACTCACGTTACCGCAGGTGGGGCATTCGCTTTCATCGCGGTTAACATGATTGATGCAGGCTTTAAAATAGTTTACACTCTCTACCGGATCCCCATTGTAGATCAAATATCCCCCTGTATCCAGCACTAACAACTGGTTAAACATTTTAAAAATGTCAGATGAAGGTTGGTGAATCACCACAAATACCAGCTTGCCGCGCACGGATAATTCTTTCAGCAAGTCCATGATGTTCTCTGAATCTCTGGACGAAAGACCAGAAGTGGGTTCATCCAGAAAAAGAATGGCTGGTTCACGGATGAGTTCCAAGGCAATATTCAATCTTTTTCGTTGCCCGCCGCTAATTTTTTTATTGAGCGGGCTGCCTACTTTCATGTAGCGGATATCATATAAGCCAAGTGAACCAAGTAGCTTTAATACTTTGCGCTGAATCTGAAATTCCGGAAGGTTATCAAAACAGAGTTTAGCATTATAGTAGAGATTCTGAAAGACGGTAAGGTCCTCGATCAATAAATCATCCTGCGCCACAAAACCAATTAAGCCTTCTGTCTTCTCCGGTTCCTGGTGTAGGTCAATATTATTGATTAAGACGTGTCCTTTAGTGGGCGGATAGATTCCACTCAGTACATTCACCAAAGTACTTTTACCGGCTCCGCTGGCACCCATGATGCCAACTAATTTCCCGGAACCGGACGTAAAGGTCGTTTCATGCAGCCCAATGGCTTTTTTATTGAAATAATACTCTACACCTTCAACCTGGAAAGTGATGGGATCTGCTATTTTATCACTGGTAAACTGGCCCAGAATATCACTGTAGTAAATGGAATCAATTCGTTTGTTACTCAATGAAGTCCCCGGGCGTAAAATCTGAACCCGGTCTGCCGTGATAAGCTGTCCGTTGAGAGCCAGGTCTAAATGACCTTCGAAGCGGAATAAAAACAAATTAGCCGATTCCACATGAAGGATGCGCAGTTGACCGTTTAGATTATCCCAATATAAGTGCTTAAAGCCATCTGGTTGGTAATTTACATCATTATTGATGATGAGTACTTTTGGGGATGATGGTGGTAGGTCAAGAGAGGATACAATAAACTCAACGATGATTTCGTATTCGTCTTGTCGGATATTGAACGTTTGTGCAAGAGTTTCAACGAACTCGCGCTCAAATTCACTCATTCCTAAATCAATGTTCAGGAATTCGATGAGCTGAATGAGTACAATTATCTTTTGGTAATAGGTCAGGGCCTCGTTTATTTCCGTGGCGATCTTTAATACCTTGACTGCACTGGCAGCATGCCGTTTGTGAAACTTACTTTTTTCAGAGAGTTTTTGTTCATGCGCTTCGTGAAGTGTGTCGAACAAAGACAAATATTCCTCAACTAACCGGCTGTTGAGCTGTTGGTTGAGGAACGACTTGACAATATATCGTCTTGATTGTGTTTCTGTTCTTGGGAATGCAACAAGAGCAAATAGCTGAATAAGTGCTTTTAGAATTTCTTCACTCATGTTACATCTGTTTCATTAACAGCTATCCATTTTGTTTTAACTGTTCTTTCAGAGGCGATGAATTCAGTTTTTGAGAAAGGGAATTTACTCTTCCAGACTTTTGAATCCAACCATCATTAAAGCAATACCAGAAGTTGTTTTTTCAGGATTTAATTTAGCCTCAATAATGCATTCTACAGAACCTTCGATTATGAAATCCCAATAGTTAGACAAGTCATGATGTTCATTTGAAAACAGCAAGTTGCGGTCTTTGTCGTAAATGGAAAATAAAATATTATCAGGCTGATGGCTGCAGGCAATTACGCGATACATACTTCCCGAAAAGAAGGTGGTGTGGAATTCAGCCACTTCATCTCCGGTTAAAAAAGCTTTATAAGGCTGTCCGCTTGCAATATAGGGTGATTTCAAGTAATCAATGCAGTTATTGAAAAGACTGTCCTCCTGTGAATTTAATTGAGGTGTAATCAATAGCAATGTAAATAGTGCAATGAATGTTGTTAGGGTTTTTTTCATTACCATAATGTTTTTATAAGGATTCTTATCTATCGTCTTAAATGACCGTACTCCACGAAATTTTCAGAAAGATATTTAAAAGTTATCAAAAATGTAATTTCTTCAGCAAAAAAAATGCGCTTATGGTAAAGAAACTTGCGAAAAAACATGTTTTTCATTAGTGCCACCGTTTTGTTTTTTAATTCATTAACGATGAAAAAGAGGGAGTATTACTTTTTTCATTGTAATTAATGGATATTTTTCTCAACTATGCAGTGCAAATATAAATAGAATATCACATGCAACGAAGACTTTTAACACTACTTTTTAGTGCCATTATTGCGTTGGGAGCTTCTGCTCAACTTTCCCTGGAAGAGCTTATTCCCGGAGGCAAGAACTTTTATAATTATTATCCATTTGGGATCAATGTCGCTTTCAGAGGTGAAACGAATGAATGGGTCATTCAACGTAATGATTCCGTTTTTAATCAGTTTATTGGAAAAAAAGAGCAGTTTTTATTGGGTTTGAATGATCTTAATGAAATTCTGGAAAATAGGCAAGTGCCTGCCTTAAAACGATTGCCTCGTCTGGAGTGGGTCCGCAAAAATGAAATTCGGTTTCAAACGCAGTCAAATATTATAACAGTTGACATTGCGCAGATGCTGGTGAGTGCGCTGGTAAAGTTGCCTGAAGGAGCAGCCAATGTGGATTATAGTGCAACAAAGAATCAAGCGGCTTTTACTAAAGATCAAGATCTTTATATAGTATCGGGCGAGCAGGAACCGATTTTAGTGGGAAGTGATGATGCTGAACATATCGTTTTTGGTCAAACGGTACATCGCAATGAGTTTGGTATTTCGAAAGGAACTTTTTGGTCGCCCCAGGGAAACTACCTGGCATTTTACCGCAAAGATGAATCGATGGTGAGTGATTATCCATTAGTGAATGTAGAAAAGAGGGTTGCTGAGTTGGAGAGTATTAAATATCCCATGGCCGGTATGCGCAGTCATGAAGTAACTGTTGGTGTTTATGATGCGACCGAAAAAAAGATCATCTATCTAAAAACGGGTGAACCGGCCGATCGCTTTTTTACAAATATAGCCTGGACGCCCGATGAGCAATATATTTTGATTGCTGAATTGAACCGGGAGCAGAATCACATGTATCTGAATAAATATGATGCCCGAAGCGGTGAACTGGTGAAAACACTGTTTGAAGAGCAAGATGAGCGTTGGGTGGAGCCCCAACATGCCGCATTATTTATACCTGGCAAATCTGATCAGTTTATTTGGCAAAGTGTACGGGATGGATATAACCACCTTTATGTGTATGATCTGGAAGGTAATATTAAAAAACAGTTGACTACTGGTGAGTGGGAGGTGACCAAAGTATTGGGTTTTGATTCCAGTGCAAAGTCTTTGTTTATTGAATCCACCAAGGAAAGTATACTGGAGCGTCATGTGTATAAAGTAAACATGGCCAATGGTAAAATGGTAAAACTAACTAATGAGCCCGGTGTGCATCGGGTGAAAGTAAGTGCGGACGGGCGCTACGCTTTGTCTACCTGGTCATCCTTGAGTGTACCGTCTAAAACCTGTGTATTAAACAGTAAAGGGCAGAGTTTACAAGTACTTCATGAAGCTGAAAATCCATATAAGGATGTGGAAATCGGGAAGATTGATCTGGTGACTTTAAAAACAGCTGATGGTCAAACGGATTTGCATGGCCGGGTGATTTTACCTACTAATTTTGATCCTTCTAAAAAGTATCCGGTTATTGTTTATGTTTATGGTGGCCCGCATTCTCAGTTGGTGCAAAACAGGTGGTTAGGTGCCGCCCGTACCTGGCAGTTGTACATGGCACAAAAAGGATACATTGCATTTACTTTGGATAACCGGGGTACAACGGGTCGTGGAAAAGCATTTGAGCAGGCCATTCATCGCCAGGTGGGAACTTTGGAAGTATCGGATCAAATGCAGGGTGTGGAATATTTAAAGTCCTTACCATATGTGGATGCTGATCGGATTGGTGTGCATGGTTGGAGTTATGGTGGTTTTATGACGATTTCCATGATGTTGCAACAATCGGATGTATTTAAAGTGGGGGTTGCTGGTGGACCGGTAATTGACTGGCAATATTACGAGATTATGTATGGCGAGCGCTACAATGATATGCCGCAGGAAAATCCGGAGGGATATGCGAAAAATTGTCTGAACAACCAGGTGAAGAATCTGAAAGGCCGCTTGATGGTGATTCATGGTGCCATTGATCCAGTGGTGGTTTGGCAACACAGTTTAACCTTTTTGCGGGCGTCTGTGAAAAATGAAGTGCAAGTGGACTATTTTGCCTATCCGCGGCATGAGCACAATGTGATGGGCCGTGACCGGGTGCATTTGATGGAAAAAGTCAGTCGCTATTTTGAAGATTTTTTGTAGGCAGAGGAAACCAACTTTTTTGAGCAGAGAAGCAAGCAGAGTGTTCTAAAAGTCTCATGGCGTTTTAAGTACTTATAGAGAATGCTTCTGCAAATTCCGCCACACATTTTGTTTCATAAACGAATAGCTAGAATAAACCGTCTCAGTAAATTACTGGGACGGTTTTTTTCTTGAGTGACCCAAGGTGTCCATCTGCAGGATATATTATTGTCGTTTGGCTGCAGCGCATATTTTAATGTTTAAGCCTACACACGAACACATGTTTAGGTGCATTTCTACCGTGTGTGTGAGGCTAAAATGACAGTGTGGGTACTTGTAAACCACTTAGGTGAATGAGTGGTCTATGGTTGGGTGTATGGATGTTCAACAATCAGGTGTACGTGTTTTCAACGGGATGGCTCCTGTCTTATCGAGATTGGTGTATAAATGTAAAAAAAACAAGTAATGAAACGTAAGCCGTTACTTAAACTCATTGCGCTTTGGGGCGTTAGGGACAAAGTCAATAAAGCGTTTGGTGGATTCTCCGCTAATTTTCAAATCAAAAGCGGAGAGTCCTGCGGGAGCAAAAGGAAGGTATGCCAGTCGAATCTGAATGGTTCTGAACACCAGGTTGTCGTTGTGTAAGCGAATGCCTGCACCAATGCTCAGTTGATAATCTTGTTTCAACAATCCATTTTGGCCATCGCCAATGATGCCTAAATCGGCAAAGGCCAGTCCAATAATCCGAAAGCCAAGGATATTACGCGGTGAAAAATAAATACTTTCCGCACTGAGAACCATTTTTTCTTTTCCTCTTAGTTTTGTGTCGGAGAAGCCGGTCAAGCCTTGTTTTCGTTCAGAAAGGTATATGAATTCATTATCCAACCGGTTAAATCCTTTGAGATAGTCCCATTCGATGAAGTGGCGCAAGTATCCACCGGCAAAGGGTTTTAGATTGCTGATGTATTTGCTGCTGAATTTCATATAGCCCTGTTCAGACTGGTTCTCCCTGAAATAGGAACCGGCTTCAGCACTAAAATAAAAATACCCCTTGTTGGGTATGATGGCCTTGCCAAAAGAGAAATGCCCGCCTACATAGGGGCGGCTATATTGCGCATTACTATTCAGACCCATGGTGACAGATCCCATGAATCCGTAGGGAACATCCTCGGTTCGACCATAGGAATAGATTAAATTGTTTTTGTAGTAATTGCGTTTCGAAAAAGTGAGGGCTGTGTAATAATACCTATTGAAAATCAATAAGGGGTGAGTACTCAGGGAATCGGTTAAGTTGTAAAATTTAGAGGATTGAACCTGTCCGGTCAGGTAAAAGTAGGATTGGTTAAAGTAATTGGCGCTTTCTACTTTGAATGAACGCCCCGCCCAGGCATCGCTGAAGCGGTAGGATAAATCGTCTTGCCAGTCGATTTGTTCACCTCCTGGAAATCCTGTATTTTGATAAGAGCGGTTATAGTAGAGTCCGCCGGCATATTTATGGTCGGTAAAGAAAAAGCTACGCTGGGCATTGGCGCTCAGGTAATGTTCAGTATTCAGTTGTGAATATTCCAGATTCAAGTTGATTCTTGATTTGTCTATATTGCTGAAGGTTAATTGATCAGTAAAACCAAAATCAGCCGACTTGGGAGAAGTAATCATCTGAGTGTGCGAAAGGCCTAATCCCTGGCCTGCCAGGTTGCGTGTATATAAAGTGACTTCGGGCGTTGTAGAGCTTAATCCCAGGTTAAAGGCGTGTGGGTATTTATCGCGCGTAATGACAATTATATCCACCAGGGTTGTGTCTTTTGCGTTAAGTTGTACTTCAATTTTGGCATCGTTGATAAAGTTGAGTTGGCGAAGAATCCGTTCACTTTCGCTTAAGTGAAAGGGATCCACCTGTTCGCCGGTTGAGAAAGTCAGGTTTTTGCGAATGATGCGTGTGGAAGTAGGTACACGTAATTGATTGCCCTTTCGTCCCAGCCAAGATTGGGCGGTTTGGGTGGTATCCTGGATGGACGTACCAAATGGATCGATCTGCTTGATGCGAATGCTGTATATCTTCTTTCCTTTTAATCGCAGGTAATCAGTTTCATAATTGATGTTGTGAATAAACGGTTTGGGGGTAGTGTCTTTTACATTCACTACTAATTCTTTGATCCAGCGGTTAAATTTGGTGGTTGATGAGCGATTATTGAAAAAATCAACGATGGGATCTTTTTTTTGCAATAGAGTAGAATCAGTTGCTTTGGGAGAAAGGGGATAAAGGATAATTGTTGTATCCCCTTTTTGTTGGATAATAGTGTCCTGAGGAATTTTTATTGCGGATAAAACACGGCCCTTGATGTTGGTCAGAAAACAGATCAGCATCAAAAAACTAAGAATAGCAGTGGATAGTGTTTTATGCATCGTTTTTTTACTTCAATGGCCCGGGTATTTTTTTCGAACAACTGGGGTGAAATATTCAATAGTACATCAAAAGAAAAATCAAAGGTACAATAATTCCAATAGCTGTTAACCAGGCTCCCCGCCGTGTAATTCCATTTTTTCCTTTTAAAATAAATAATCCGGTGATGGCCAAAACGATCAATACCACGGCAAATACATCGGAGAACCATTTCCACAAATGGCCCGGGTTGTAGTGCAGGAAGTTGACCTGGTGCAGGAGAGGGCGTTTTTTCAGACTTTCATAGAGGGTTTCTCCATTTTTCAGATTAACCACGATGGAGCCACCTTGCTTTAAAAAGATTTTAAGTTCATCGCGCGAAGGAAAATAGTGTTTTCGATAGTTGTCGGCCTCATTAAATTGGGCAAGTATTGAAATGGCACCGGCTTTGTCATCAGCGGCTAATTTCTGTGGAATGGAAATGGTTCTCTGTTCCCGCGTTATCGTATAATTGGGATTAAAGTCCTTGATGTGATTCAAGGCGATGCCCGAAATGGCATAAATGATGATCATACCGGTAAAAAGGTAGCCCAGGTCACGGTGAAGAACGCGGTTTAATTTTCGAAGTTTCATTGCTTAAGAAATGTGAGGTCGTTATTGAAGGCTCTAAATTTATTAAAAAACCCCCAGAAGGAAACGCCTTAAGGGGGTTGATTCTATGTTAGTGAAATACTATTCCTGAGTAACCGAAAATGAGGAACAAACCATGAGGTAATCTTTTGATTTATTTTCAGTGGCGCAGTTGTGGTCGTCACCTTCAGCATGCTCGTGGACTGTTTCATTTACCAAGGCAGTCAGTTTTCCGGTAGCTACAACCAATTCACCTTCCAGGTTTTCTTCAAAACGACTGATGTCATCACCAGCTTCGATGCGAATGAGTTTACTTTCATCGGTACCAGCCAGAAACATTTTTTTTCCACTTTTCTTACAGGTATGAATCACACGTCCTTTCAAATTTACAGTTTGGTCAACAAATTTTTCAGGAGTGGAAAAGATGGCGTCTACGGTAGCTTCTGTCACCTTAGTTTCTTTGCTGCAGCAAGCTTCAGTTTTGGTCTCTTTATCAGAGCAACAGCCAGTTTCAGCTGTTGTATCACTTTTCTTTTGAGAGGTGTTACAAGCTGCAAAAATTAGAGCAATACTTAAGTAATAAGTAATTTTTTTCATGTTGAATGGGATTGATTAATTGTTCAATATTTACAAATATAATGGTTGATATGGATTTAGATATGTGAGGATGTTGATTTTTTATGTCTTTTTTGCACGTGTGTAATGGATGTGGGTGAATATTTGGCATAAAGCCAGGTGTTTGTATGACATATTGACTGGTATTGTGGTCTGGCAAACGATTTGAAGGAATCAATTTGTATTTAAATTGAAGGTAAAATGAACTTGAATAACTTTACTATAAAAGCACAGGAGGCCATTCAGCAGGCTTTTCAGATTGCGCAGGGTAACCAACAGCAAGCTGTGGAGCCAGGGCATTTATTGCAAGGTGTTTTGCATCACGAAGAAAATGTCATTGATTTTTTGGTGAAGAAAACCGGAACCAATGAATTTAAGTCCGTATTGGAAGGGATTGTGCAATCCTATCCACGTGTTTCGGGAGGTGAACCTTATTTGTCACGCACATCTTCTGAAGTTTTGCAAAAGGCTGTGGCTGCCTCTAAAAAGCATGGTGATCAATTCGTTAGTATTGAATATCTGATGCTGGCTCTGTTGCAGGTAAAAGATACTGTGTCAACCATGTTGAAAGATGCGGGTATGACGGAGAAAGCTTTAGCGCTGGCCATTGAAGAATTGCGACAAGGGGCTAAAGTTAACAGTCAATCAGCAGAGGATACCTATCAGTCATTGAGTCGGTTTGCGATTAATTTAAACGAGGAAGCCCGTCAAGGGAAATTAGACCCGGTAATTGGGCGGGACGAAGAAATTCGGCGGATTTTGCAGATATTATCGCGACGCACTAAAAATAATCCCATTTTAATTGGTGAGCCTGGCGTTGGAAAAACAGCCATTGCCGAAGGATTGGCGCAGCGTATTGTCAATGGGGATGTGCCTGAAAATTTGAAAACGAAAGAAGTCTACTCACTCGATATGGGGGCCTTAATTGCTGGTGCCAAGTATAAGGGGGAGTTTGAAGAGCGATTGAAAGGGGTTGTGAAAGAGGTGATCAATGCCAATGGTGAAATTATTTTGTTTATTGATGAGATTCATACGTTGGTGGGTGCCGGAAAAAGTGAAGGGGCCATGGATGCAGCCAATATTCTGAAGCCGGCTTTAGCCAGGGGGGAATTGCGTGCTGTAGGGGCTACCACTCTTAATGAGTACCAAAAATATTTCGAAAAAGATAAGGCACTTGAGCGGCGTTTTCAGATGGTGATGGTTAATGAACCAGATACCTTGAGTGCCATTTCTATTTTACGAGGTTTGAAGGAGCGCTATGAGAACCACCATAAAGTGCGTATTAAGGATGAAGCGATCATTTCGGCTGTAGAATTATCCAGTCGGTATATTTCCGATCGTTTTTTGCCGGACAAGGCTATTGACCTTATTGATGAAGCAGCCAGTCGGTTACGATTAGAGATCAATTCGGTACCTGAAGAGATCGATGAGATTGAGCGGCGTGTTAAACAGTTGGAAATTGAGCGGGAGGCGATTAAGAGGGAAGGTGATACTTTAAAGTTGAATGAGTTGAACCGCGAAATCACCGAACTGAAAGAGCAGCGCAGTAGTATGCGGGCCAAGTGGGATGCAGAAAAGCAATTGGTCGATCAAATTCAGCAGCAGAAAAGCGATATCGAAAACTTCAAGTTTGAGGCGGAGCGGGCCGAACGGGAAGGTTTGTTCGATAAAGTAGCCGAGTTGCGATATGGTCGGATCAAAGAATCGGAAGCTGTTATTGAACGATTAAAGCTTCAATTGGCCGAAATGCAGGCGGATGAAGCCATGATTAAAGAGGAGGTGGATAGTGAAGATGTGGCGGGTGTGGTCAGTCGCTGGACAGGAATTCCGGTAGCTAAGATGGTTAAATCTGAAAAGCAAAAACTGCTATCGCTTGAAAAGGAATTGCATCAACGGGTGGTTGGACAAGATCAGGCCATTGAAGCTGTGTCGGATGCGGTGCGGCGAAGTCGGGCAGGTTTGCAGGATGATAAGCGGCCGGTTGGATCGTTCATCTTTCTGGGTACAACAGGAGTGGGTAAAACTGAGTTGGCCAAGGCTTTAGCGGAGTTTTTATTCGATGATGAAAACCTTATGACCCGCATTGATATGTCAGAGTATCAGGAGCGGCATTCCGTGTCTCGTTTGATTGGGGCTCCTCCCGGATATGTGGGATATGATGAAGGCGGGCAGCTGACCGAAGCGGTGCGTCGGAAGCCTTATTCAGTCGTCCTGTTGGATGAAATTGAGAAAGCCCATCCCGATGTGTTCAATATTTTGTTACAAGTATTGGATGATGGGCGGCTGACGGATAATAAGGGGCGCGTGGTGAATTTTAAAAATACCATTATCATTATGACTTCTAATGTGGGATCGCCTTTGATTCAGCAGGCCTTTGAAAATTCAGGTCATACCATTGATGAGGCTTTTCTAGAAAACACCCGCAATGATGTTTTTGAATTGCTCAAACGTACCATTCGACCTGAGTTTCTCAATCGAATTGATGACGTGATCATGTTTGCGCCGTTGTCTGAAAGTGAAATTGAACAGATTGTACAGCTGCAGTTCAAAGGGGTACAGAGGCGACTGGTGGCATCTGGCGTGCAGCTTGAAATAAGCGAAGCGGCCACACGTTGGATTGCCAGGGCTGGATTTGATCCCTTGTTTGGGGCCCGCCCGATTAAGCGGGCGTTGCAACGATATGTGTTGAATGATCTTTCCAAACGAATATTAGCAGAAGAGTTGGAACGAGATAAAGTCATCTTGCTGGATGTATTGAACGATAAGTTAGTGTTTCAAAATAAGTAATCAGGCAGCGTGTAGAAGGGGCTATTGAGATGGCTCCTTTTTTTATGCTTATCTGTATGGTCTGTTCGTTCGTCAAAAGAACATAGATTTAGGATGTGATTAGGGAGTGCTTAGTTGTCTATTGTGTTTGAATATTAGGTGGTTTTTCCTATTTTTAGAAAAATTAGCCGGTCTATGAACCCTAGGATTTACTTACTCTTTATTTATTTTCTCTTTTTTACGGGTGCATTGATAGCTGGTGATCCACCCTCCGTTTATTTCGAGAATTATACTGATCGGGAGTATGAATTTCTTTCTACTATTCGTTGTATAGAGCAGGATAGTTTAGGATTCATGTGGTTCGGAACCAATGAAGGATTGATTCGCTTTGATGGGATTCAGTTTGATGTGTTCCGCAATGATGCTGAAGATGCTAATTCTTTATCAAGTAACTTAATTTATTCGACGCATTATGATCATAAAGGGAATAACCTATGGGTAGGCAACGGTTATATGAATTTTAGTAGCATTGCTTTGGATAATATCACAGTAAACAATGAGGTGGTAGATCGCAGTATACTTACTGAAGCCATTGGTTTTTCATACGTAAGTAGTGTTCTGGATACAGGTCTGGACTATTTGCTGCTGGGGACGGAAGGTTATGGAATTATTAAGTACCATAAGGCAAATAAGACGTTTAGCAAAATTTTTAATACTGACGGTGATGAGCCTTGGGGGAGTCGCTGCAATTGTTTGTTTAATGACGAGAATGATATTTGGGCGGGTACTAATCGGGGATTGGTCCGGTTTGATCAAAACCTACAGTTGCAGGGCTGGTATGATTTGCAGGATACGCTACGGGTAAATGAGATAAATTCGATATCCAAAGAAGGAAAAGAGGAGTTGTTGGTCGCAACTTATCATGGATTTTTTCGCTTCAATAAAAAAAACAAGGCTTTTCATGAAATAGAGATTGATCATCCTGATTTAAAGAAAATAGTCAAGCATGTGGTCGATCATCAAGGCAATGTGTGGGTGGGTACCGAGGAGGATGGGCTCTTTTTTATGGGGGATAATTTTTCAAACGTAATCAATTATAGAGCTGAGCCTGGTAATAGCCAGTCATTAATAGATAACGTGGTGAGTGATTTGTATGTTTCTCGCCTACAGCCGATATTATGGGTATCAACAAATCAGGGTATCACCAAAGTTGACTTTGGGCGCAATAAGTTTATCGCATTTGATATTCGTCAGATGTCTGATTCGGAGGTGGCTAGTTTGTTCTTTTTGTATAAAGATTCAAAGGATGCTTATTGGTTTTGCGATCGGGATGGGGTGTTTCGTAAAATGGTCCAAAATGAGCGATTTGAAAAAATATCATTTCCAGGCAATCTTATGGATTTGATGTTAACAGATGGTATTTCAATGGGGGATGATGAGCATTTTTTTACCTCCACAAGCGGCGCGTTTGTTTACAATGCCCGAGCCGATGAGATCAGCGATGTGACACATGAGGTATTGAAAGGCTTACCCATATCCAGAAATGAGCTTTATGCTGTTGATAAAGATGAAAATGGTACTCTGTGGATGTCACATCGGCAAGGTATCATAAGGTGGAATCCCCTGTCCAATGAAAATCGTTTTTTTCCGTTCCCAGATGAATATATGGGATCCGGCACTGTCAGTGTGACTGATTTAATAGTGGATTCGGTTCGCAAGCAAGTGTGGATTGGTTCAAAATCCGGATACTTAATTCGATTTAATCAACCGGACCAAACCTATACTTTCTTTAATTCAGCCATTGCTCCTGCGACTGATCGTGCCATTCCTAATTTGATAATGGACTTGAATTTTGATGACCAAAATAGGTTGTGGTTGGCTACTTATGGAGCCGGTTTGTTGTTATTTGATGAGCAAACCCAATCACTGAATACGGATTATCGAATCGGGCCGTTTAAAGATAATATTTATAGTATTGAAAAAGATGCTTCCGGCTGCTTTTGGATTGCTAATAATTTTGGCATCACTTGCTTTAATCCTGTCAATGGAGATTATCGGTATTACGATCAAACAGAAGGTACTTTTTGTCATGAGTTTAATGAAAGAGGGCATTTTCAGGCTGCTGATGGAGAAATTGGTTTGGGTGGTATTGGTGGTTTTGTCACCTTTTATCCATCTCTCATCAAGGATCACATTTATCAACCAAAAATTGTGGTGAAATCGTTTTTAGTGCAAGATGCGGTTGGAGAGTCAAAAGTGCAAAAAATTAAAAATGAAAACGGTAAGAAGTGGATACAGCTGAAAGCAACAAAGCATCCATTAAGTTTTTACCCGGCGGTACTGAATCACAGTGTGCCTGAAAAAAATGTGGTCCTGTGGCAATTGGAAGGATATGAGAAGATGTGGTATGAATCACCAGTTAGTCAGCCCATTGTTTTCACTAATTTGCTGCCGGGTAGTTATCTGCTTCATGTGAAAGTGAAGTTTGCTATAGGAATCGAGAATTCAGCCATGGATACGGTGAGGATTGATATTATAGCGCCGTTTTATCAGCAATGGTGGCTTCGTTCGTTTGCTATTTTATTGACTTTAGCCTTGGGGTATTTTTTATATTGGCTGCGGGGGCAAATTCATAAACGACAGAAAGCCATTCTTGAAGAAAAGGTAAATGAGAAAACCATCGAGTTGAAGCGCACCAATGAAGAATTGGAGGAGAGTCAGGAGGAGATTATGGCGCAAAAGGAAGAGTTGGAGTATCATCGGATTTATTTGGAGGATCAGGTAAATGCCCGAACAGCTGATCTTGAAAAAGCAAAGGTCAGGGCTGAAGAATCGGATCGTTTAAAAACTGCATTTTTAGCAAATTTAAGCCATGAGGTGCGCACACCCATGAATGCCATCATCGGGTTTTCGTCACTTTTAGTAGAGGATGAGTTTGATCCGATTACTCAAAAGGATTTCTTAAAACGAATATTAGATAATGGCGAGAGTCTTTTGGCTTTGATTGATGATATTGTCGACATCTCAGGCATAGAATCAGGCCAGGTGAAGATGTATCATCAGGAAATTAAATTGGTAGAGTATTTGAAGAAATATTTTGAAAGTCTGTATTTTAAGGAAAAGTCACCGGAAACACAGCTTATACTTGAACTGGATTCCATAGCTGAAAAGTGTATTGTTAAAACCGATCCGCGACGGCTGCAGCAAATACTGACCAATCTTTTGGGAAATGGTGTGAAATTCACAAAAAAAGGTCATGTTAAGCTGTGTGTCCAAAAAGTGGATGTTGATGAATTGAAGCCCACTAAAAAAATAGTTTTGCCTGATGGCGCGGAAGCTTCTGTTATTGTTTTTCGTGTTGAAGATACTGGGATTGGTATCAAATCAGAATATCAGGAGGTCATATTTGATGCTTTCAGAAAAGTAAGTAGTGTGGATGGTACTGTTTATGGTGGAATGGGCCTTGGATTGAATATTGTCAAGAGATATGTGCGATTGTTGGGAGGCGATATTTGGGTGGAGTCTGAGTTTGGTAAAGGCACTACCTTTTCCTTTTACATCGCATGTCAATAATCCTGTTGGTTTAATCTAAAGTCTCAAGGTTTTACTATTTCTGATTATGTCTGAGTTCAAAAAAAAATATTTTCTAAAGATCGTAAAATTAGGTAGTTCTAGTATGGTGGTTAATAGAATTCATATTGTTAACATGGAAGTGTGAATTTAATTGTTAAATTTACTCGCATAACTACTAATATTAACGTGTGAAGCTAAAGGAGTGGGCGGTTAATCACCTAAACCGCTTTAAGGAATTAGTTGCGGCTGAACTTTCGCCTTCGAAAGTTGCATTAGCTATTGGGATAGGATTTTCTTTGGGTGTGATTCCATTTTTTGGGGTCAATATTTTTCTATCTTTTTTGTTTGCCTGGATATTCCGACTTAATCATGTGATTATTCAATTTGTAAATTCTGCGGTTTATCCCCTGCAATTATTAGGTTTTGTGCCTTTTATAAAGCTTGGAGTGGGGTGGTTTTCGAATGAGCAAATGGCTTTTTCAGGTCGTTTTCTGCTTGGTGTATTTAAGGAAGACGTAATTGGGGGAATTCGATTACTGGGAATCTGGAATCTCTATGGTGTTTTGGCCTGGATGATTCTGAGTGTTCCTGCCGTCATTCTGGTTTACTATTGTACCCTCGTTGTTATGAACCACCGAAATGGAGCCAATGATGAGGAAGATGCTACAATTATCAACTCGCCTAATATGGCTTAATCTGAAGTGTGATTTATTATAGTAACTAAGTGGTGTTTAACTGGCAAATAATCCAATTTGATGGGCAAATTGAATGGCCTCAAATGTATTGGAAACATTTAGTTTTTCAATAATGCGCTGACGGTGCGTATTCACTGTATTGACACTAATAAACAAACTGTCCGCGATTTGTTTGCTGATAAGTCCTTTGGCAATGAGTTGAAGTATTTCAGTTTCTCTTTTGGTGAGTATTTCACTTAGATCCACCTCTGCTTTGGGTGGAAATTCAAAAAGTTCACCAGTGGTCACCACGTGTAAACGGCTTCTTCCGGGTAAATCAATCGCTTGTTCGGGTGAAATATCCATAACTGATAAAACGAGCCATATATTTCCTTTGTGATCTCTTTCTAAAGGCACAAACTGCTCAATGACACGAATGTATTTATCATCTTCATTATTAATACGATATTCATTGATGAGTTTAAATTTGAGGTCTTTACGCTGTTCATTCGGCCTGGAAAAAAATATTCTAAGTGGCAGATGCCCGATTTTAAGAGCATCAAAGCGTCTTCGGGGTGCACACGACTGTCAAAAAAATCATTCCCGGTATCATGCATGTCATCCACATTATATCCAAATAGATGGGCAAATGAGGGTGAAATATAGATGTGTTCCCGTTTGATGGTATCGAAAACTAAAACACCCCCACTCTCAATGGCATCCAATTGTTTTAAAAAGGGTTTATGCATTTCAAATCTGGAATCATCAATCTTGGTAAGATCAAAATCTTGTCTGTTTAGAAGCTCTCCATATCGTTGCATTAAAAACGCATAATTCTCCATTGGTCTACATATTGGTCAGCTGTAAAAATAGTGAACTGATTTGAATAACGGAATGTTTACTAAATGGATGTGATGTTATTGTAAGGGCTTTGTTGGTAATTAATGGATCTGATTTTTCAGGAGTATTTAGCGTATGATTTTTGCTTTGTTATTTAGTGGGAGTAAATCATGTTGGGTGGTATGTATATTTGTTTCAGAGTCTTGGGTGTTTTAATTGGGGTGTGTGGAGAAAAATATGTTATAGAATAGTTTTTTTTATTGAGAATAAGAACATATAGTATATATATTTGTTGAAATTTTTCTTTAATCGAATTGCATGGAGCTAAAAGTTAAAGCACAAGCCGGTAGTTTTGAATCAAGTGATGTTCTTATTATGGTAGAGCCACTGGACGCCGGAGCAGGTCGTCAAATTGAATTGCAGTCCATTGTGATGAAGCAGTTTGGAGAGGAGTTGCAAAGTCAGATAAACAACGAATTAGACCATTGGGAGGTGAAAGATGTGCGCATCATCGTGAATGATAAAGGCGCCTTGTCTCCTACTATTTCGGCCCGATTGGAAACAGCACTCAAGCGATCGGCTGGTCTGCAATCCGGAACCCTAATTTAACAGAGATCATGAGCCAGAAAAATTATACTTTTAAACGACGGACCATGCTATATATTCCCGGTAATAATCCGGCGATGTTACAGCAAGGAGGTGTATACGGGGCCGACGGAATTCTTTTAGATCTGGAGGATGCCGTGGCTTTGAACCAGAAAGATGCAGCCCGTATTCTTGTTTCACACATGTTAAAGCATATTGATTATGAACTGTGTGAAGTAACAGTGCGGGTGAATCACATTGATACCCCTTTTGGTGAAGAAGATCTGCGTGCCATTGTTCCATTGCAGCCACATGCACTGCGTCTACCTAAGGTGGAGACGACGGATGAATTGCAGCGTGTTTTGGATATTGTACATGAAATCGAATCGGCAAATGGGTTGCCGCATGATCAGATGAAATTGCATGTGATGATCGAAACAGCCCTTGGGGTTGAAAACGTCTATAAATTAGCTCGTTTTTCACCACGTATTGATGCAATTTCCATTGGTGGACAAGATTTGGCTGCGGACATGCAGTTGGTTAAAGCCAATGATGGCATTGGTATTGATTATGCACGTAAGCAGATTGTGATGGCCGCCAAAGCCTGCAAAATTGACGTGTTTGATACGGTGTATGTAGATGTGGATGATGAGGAGGGTTTGCGTGCTGAAACAGAGTATATCAAGAAGTTAGGTTTCACGGGTAAAGCCATTATCAATCCGCGTCAGATTGAAATAGTAAACGACGTGTTTACCCCAACTGAAAAGGAGATTCGTAAGGCAGCGAAAATTTATAAAGCCTTTGAGCGAAATACGGCGGAGGGAATTGGTGTATTTGCTGTGGATGGAAAAATGGTGGATGCGCCTGTGGTTCAAAGAGCAATTCGGGTGCTTGAAATGGCAGATGTCGATTTAAGTACGTTGTAAAAGTAGAGTGTTTTAAAAAGTTGATTTATCTAAAAATCAAGTGCCTTGAAAAATACATTAGATAGAGATATACCAGATTTTCTGGAAGGGTTAGGGCAACTTCATCCATTTGGAGGAGCTTTCACAAAATTGAAAAAGGGGTGGATGGATGAAACAACCGTTCCTCCTCCGGTAAAAGCAAAATTGCCCCATGCCGATAAGATGTGTGCAACGTTGAAAGAAGCCATCTTAAAAACAAATCCACATGATGGCATGACGGTTTCCTTTCATCATCACTTGCGAGGTGGTGATGATGTGTTGGTTAAATCTATTCAGATTTTAGCTGAATTGGGAATTAAAGATATGACTTTAGCTTCCAGTAGTCTCACCTCGGCTCATGAACCCATTTTACCATATATTGAAGATGGTACGATTTCTCAGATTTATACCAGTGGTATTCGTGGTGAACTGGGTAAGGCTGCAGCTTTGGGGGTGCTTAAGAAGCCTTTTGTCATTCATTCACATGGTGGCAGAGTACGGGCTGTTCATACTGGGCGCATTAAAATTGACCTGGCCATTTTGGCTGCATCGGCAGCTGATAATGAAGGTAATGCTACCGGATCGCATGGGCCGTCGGCCTTTGGATCCATGGGGTATGCATCCATCGATGCCTGGTATGCCAGACAAGTAATTATTGTGACTGATAATTTAGTGGATTACCCATGTGTACCACAGTCTGTTCGTCAAAATTACGTCGATTATGTGGTGAAAGTCGATTCCATCGGCGATCCTTCAAAAATTGCCGGGGATACTACTCGTATTACAAAATCACCTATGGATTTGCGCATCGCACATTTGGCAGCAAAAGTCATTGAACAATCGGGTGAATTGAAAGATGGGTTTAGTTTTCAGGTAGGAGCGGGAGGTGCTTCCTTAGCAGTCGCTAAGTATATCCGTGAAATAATGAAAGTGCGCGCGATTAAAGGTAGTTTTATCCTTGGTGGCATCACTTCGTATGGAGTGGATATGTTGAATGAAGGTCTGTTTCGGTCTATTTTTGATGTCCAGTCCTTTGATGCTGCCGTGAGTTCTTCATTAATGAATAATCAGTACCATATTGAGATACCTGCTGGTTTGTATGCCAACCCTTTTAATTGTGGGTGTATGACCAATAAACTGGATGTTGTAGTGCTGGGTGCATTGGAGATTGATACTGATTTTAATGTAAATGTCATCACCGGGTCTGAAGGGTATGTGCGGGGAGCATCCGGCGGTCATAGTGATACCGCTTCCGGTGCCAACTTAACGGTGGCGGTTTGTCCTTCTTTTAGGGGACGCATTCCAATTGTGAAGAAAAAAGTACATACCATTGTTACGCCGGGTGAAAGCATTGATGTGCTGGTGACAGAACGTGGTATTTGTGTAAACCCGAATCAGCAGGAGTTGAAGAAGCGATTGGTTGATGCCGGTTATCCGGTGAAGGAAATCTCTGATTTAGCAAATGAGGTTGAGAAAATTACCGGAGTGGCACAAGAGGTGGAGTTTACTGATCGTGTGGTTGGTGTGGTTGAGTATCGCGATGGAACCATTATTGATGTGATTCGCCAAGTGAAAGAGTAAGCATGGATACAGCCCCTAAAAATAATGAAGTCCCCGGCCAGCTCTTAAAGTCACGCGAAATTCGCTGGCAGTATAAAAAGGCAATGATCAACCAGGGATTTCATTTGATCTCTTTGCAATTAAATATTCCAGGTTTCCCCAAAAAATCGGACACTTTTACAGCCTTTTTAAAGTCGGTAAAAGCCCGTTTTGAATTGTTTCTTCAAAGTCATGTAATTGCGTTGCAGTGGGAAGAGCAATTTTTTGAAGATGAAGCTGGTGAGTGTATTATTTATAAGGTGTCAGAAAAACGAATCGGCGCTGCTGAACTAAAAGAACTGACTGAGTTATTTGAAGAGAAGCATCCTTTGGGGCGAATTATTGACGCTGATGTAATGGATGTGGAAGGTAAGGTGATTTCTTCAGGGAAGCATAAACGTTGTTTTTTATGTCCTGATAAACCGGTGCAATGGTGTCGCAAATACAACAACCATACCCCCGATGAGATTCGTGAAAGTATGCAAAAGGCCATTGTGGTTTTTTTGATGGACGAACAAATCGATCAGGCAGCTACTAAAATGGCTGGTTTTGCGGTGTCTGGATTGTTGCACGAGGTGTCGCTATCCCCAAAACCGGGGTTGGTTTCCCGCACATCATCCGGCGGCCATACCGATATGGATTTCTCTACATTTATGAGTTCTGTGGGCGTATTGGCACCCTATTATCAAAAGGTGGGGCAGATGGCCGGACGCTTTAAAAGTCCGAATCTGGATCTGGCTTTGCCGGAAATCCGGGAAATTGGATTGGAAATGGAACGGGAAATGTTTCAAGTGACTCAAGGGGTGAATACGCATAAGGGAGCTATTTTTCTGTTGGAGATTGCCATGTTTGCTGCTGTCCGATCGGTATGTAAGAAGGGGAAGTTCAAAACAGGTATTTTTGCCTCGGTGATTCAGCAATTGAGTAAAGGTATAGTGCAGCGTGAATTGTATAATTTGAAGCCCCGTGACGAAGCTTTGACGCATGGTCAAAATTGCTTTTTGAAATATGGATTGCAAGGAGCGGGTGCCAGAGGTGAAGTTGAGCAAGGATTACCAACGGTATTGCATCATGCATTGCCTGAGCTGATCAGTCGTTTGGATGGAGATGAGCTGGTGGCTCGTGATACAAAGATGAAGCCCATATTAGTTCCGGTTTTATTGAAAATTATGTCCGTGAACAACGATACGAATGTGTTGTATCGACACGGTAAAAAGGTACTTGAGGAATTGAAGCGAAAAGCAGTGGAGGCTTTGCACGAATGGGATAGGGGATCAGATCAAAAATACCTGGAATTAGATGAGTGGTGTACCTCCAATCGGATTTCGTCCGGTGGATCAGCCGATTTGTTATCGGTAACATTATTCGTTTATTATTGTAAAAAAGCTTTTTAGAAGGGGAGAGTGTGATGATCGAGAATACCGAATTTAGAATAGAAGAACCGGATTTAACCAGCCGGTATGATGTGGAGCTGATTCGTCGTTTTTTATCTCCAATGGGATTTTATTTTGATCCTGCCGAAGTTGAATATTCAGTTCTGCTATATACGCTCAATGATGAGATTGTTGGAGTCGGCTCGGTTCAGGGAAAAATTTTGAAATATGTAGCTGTGGCACCCTCTTTCCGTGAAACCACAGCGTTTGCTCGCATTGTAACACATCTGACCGAGCATGTGATGGAGTGGTTTCAACAAGCATTTGTGTTTACGCGTCCTGAAAATATCATGCGTTTTTCTGGGTTAGGGTACAAGCACATTGTGTCTGCTGAGCCCTTGATTTCTGTCATGGAGTTTGGTTACAAGGGTATTGAGGATTATAAAAAGTATTTGCAATCCGTTAGAGTGGATCAGGAAATGGGTAGCGTGGCGGCCATTGTGATGAATTGCAATCCTTTCACTTTAGGGCATCAATACTTGGTTGAAAAGGCTTCTGCGGCCAATGCATTAGTATATCTTTTTGTGGTAGAAGAAGATCGGTCTGTAATTCCATTTTCACATCGTTGGGAAATTATAAAAGAAGGCATTGCGCATCTGCCCAATGTGGTAATGGTGCGTGGGGACGAATACATTGTCTCTTCGGCTACTTTTCCCAACTATTTTCTGAAGAATGAGTCGCCAGACATGGTCACACAAAAACAAGCTGAGCTCGATATTCTTCTTTTTTGCGAACACATTGTTCCTGTTTTAGGCATTCATAGTCGTTATGTGGGAACAGAGGATTATTGCGCAACCACAAAGCTTTACAACCGGGTTATGCGTGATTTACTGCCGGCCAATAGTCTTACCTTTGTGGAAGTACCACGCAAGAAAATAGAGGGGTTCAGTGGTGGATTTATCAGTGCCACCAAAGTGCGTGAAGCCATTCGTGAAGGCCGTGAAGAAGAGTTGGAGGGATTGCTGCCTGAAACAACACTTGATTACATTTCTTCGGATCGGTTTAGCGACGTGAAAAAGCATATTCAGGAAACAGTTTCCCGTCATTAAGAGGTTGATTTTATTTTTGGATGGCTGCGGTAGCGTTTGACTTGGTGTGGTGGTAGAAAGTGAAGATGACTCTTCGAAATAATAACCAGGGTTCGGTCATCATTAAATTTTGCAATGTGGTGCTCTTTGCGCAATCGCTTTTCGAAATTCACAGGGGAAATGCATTCCTTCCTTTTGCAGAGCTTAATCAGTTTTAGTAACGGATCATCGCCTATTATTTCTCCGGTTTTACTATTGATTGCTTCAGAATAGCCATCAGTATAAAAAATGAGTTTATCGCCATGGTTCAGGCTGATTTCGGTTTCGGAGAAGGCTGGTTTTTCCACAACACCTAAAAGTGGTCCGCTAATATTTATGGCCGAGCATTTATTGAGCTGATGGTTACTATAAATGGGATAGAGGTTGCCAGCGGAAGAAATTTTTAATTTAGAATTGTATAAATCCAGTACAATGATGCTCATTGTGGTAAATACATCTGACCATTGAAAATCTTTGTATATAAAATGATTAATGATACTCAATGCCTCAGAAGGGTGTTCCAGGAACTGCGGAAAAAACCAAGTGGTGAGTGCTTTGATGGTACTGTGTACATAACCCGTGAAAGCTTGCACAAATAACCAGGCACCCCATTTTTTGCCCATCACATCGCCATAAATTATAATGCGGTATTGATCGTTGGGCTCAAAGACTTCATAGAAATCCCCACCCGGTGTTTGTTCATAGGGTTTGTGAAGAATAGATAATCGGATGTTGTTATTATTTTCCTCATAGTGATCAGTTGTGTGCATGGGACTTTTATGTGCCGCTTCTGATAAGGCATTCAAGTATTTTCTTCGGAGTATGATTTCGCGGTTCAAATGCGCATTAATCTGGAATACTGTAAATGCATCCGATATCCCAGAATAGATGATGGCATCGGCAAATTGCTGCACGAATTTTTCCTGGTCAAGTGTGAGTTTGCCATCGGGCATCAGTAGGATTAATAGAATCTCTTTATTTTTGCAGATGGATTTTATTTTTTTCATTTGCTGGGTGGCCCAATTGCAATTCAGGTGGATTAATAGGGCTGTGGCCCAATGTTGGTACATCCATAAATATAAACTGGTGGGACAGTGGACGAGTTTTATATCCTGATGTAGTTTTTTTACAGGCAATGGTTGTGGGTTGTCTTTATCTTCGATAATGATGATCTGGTGAAGTAATTTACTGTTGTGTGCATCTGGTTCTCTGAGTTCAGGTACTTTTTTGGTTTCCACCCGACGTATTAAACTTTTCAATTTTTCATGGATTAGTTTTCGGTTGGGGAGGTTGAAATAAATATCATCAGCCCCTTCTTTAAATAACAGAACAACAGAATCTGGATCTGCTCCAGGCGAAAACACGAAGAGTGGTGTGCGATGATATTCCGGGAATTGACGTGCTTTATTTAGGTAGTGATTGGCTTTTATGTGATCGGCGGAGCCAATTAAAATAATCGCATCATACAAAACATGTTTCAGGGAGTGTAAAAAGGATGGGTAATTATGGGTCGTAGATACAATGATGTGTTCCTTTCTTAATAAGAAAGGAATTAGTTCATTCGCTGGATGCGAGGTGTCCAGGATTAAAAAACGGATGTGTGAAATAATCATAACTCCCTTTTTTATAAAGGTATAAAGAAAGGAAGCTGAAGGCAATAAAAAAGCCGCTGTGATGCGGCTATATTTTAGTTATTGTATGATGTTTTTAGCCGGCAGTTGATTCATCTGGGAAAATATCAAAAACCTTGTCTAGTTTCATCAGTACGATTAGGTTCATGACTTCCTTCTGCAGGGCACATAGCTGGAACGTTCCATTGTTTTCCCTGGCTGTTTTAAGAGCACTGATGAGGGTTCCAATACCCGTACTATCAATAAATTTGATATTTGACAAGTTAAGAACCATTCTGGCTCCTGTGGACGACAACACTTCTGTAAGTTGTGACTTTACATCCGGTGCAACTGCGGCATTTAGTCTGTTTGTTTCAGACAAACTACCGATGATCAGCCCGTTTTGTTCCTTTAGTTCCAACATATGATATGAATTTTAATTGTCTAAGACTTGGTTCAATTCTTTAATGGCTTCGGTGCAGGTTATATTAAATATATCAATTAATTCTTTAATTTTCAACTCATTTTTATTTTCCAGGATCCAATTCTTTCGATCGATGGGATAGCTTTCCAGATTTTTTCTTAATTTCTCAAGTTCTTCAACGCTTTTAACCGATGTGTCGTTTAGTGTCACTAATTCATCAACCCGTAATTGCTTAGCAAGTAACTCTAAATTTTTCAAATCATTGCTGCCAAGGTTGTTAATACCCATGGACATCACCGATGATTTGGCTTTATGAGCAACTGCTGCAATTTTTGACCAATCTTTATGAGTTAGCCCTTCTGCAAAGCCTTCAGTGAATTCAGGAACCTGCTCAATAAAGATGGTGATCAACTCATTAATGATGTCACTATTGCCTTCTGAGATACTTTCTAAGTAGCTTAAGTCAATGTATTTATACTGATTAGGCATGGTTGATTGTTTTTAGGAATGAGCCTGTAAAATACAAAAATATAGACAAATTTAACCTTTTTTGTCGAATTCAGACTAATAATCAATCATTGCCAGATGATATTTATTAGCTTTCTAAGACAATAATTATCATTTTTTGCCACTTAATTATTTTTTTACATTTGTTCAGAATCAATAGAACATTTTAAAATATGTATCTATTGTGTTGTCAAGGTTTTTACAATATCACAAACAGTTAATAAAATGAAAAAAACTGCATTTTTCGAGTTTCATACATCTTGCGGTGCAAAGATGGTTCCTTTTGCAGGATTTGAGATGCCTATAGAATACTCTGGTATTAATAACGAGCACATGAATGTTCGAAATGGAGTGGGTGTATTTGATGTGTCGCACATGGGTGAGTTTTGGGTGAAAGGTCCTAAAGCATTGGAGTTTGTGCAAAAAGTAACCTCTAATGATGCAAGTGTATTGCATGTTGGTAAAGCGCAGTATTCTTGTTTTCCGAATGGTAAGGGTGGTATTGTAGACGATTTGTTAGTTTACAAATATGAGGAAGAAAAGTATTTGCTGGTAGTAAATGCGTCGAATATTGAGAAAGACTGGGCATGGTGTAATGAGCAAAACACAATGGGCGCTGAGTTGGAAAATGCCAGCGATGCCATTTCTCAATTGGCCATTCAAGGGCCTAAAGCCATTGAGGTATTACAGAAATTAACCGATGTTAATTTATCCGAAATTGAATATTACTCCTTTGTGACAGGTACTTTTGCTGGTGTTGAAAATGTGATTATTTCAAATACGGGATATACCGGAGCAGGTGGTTTTGAATTGTACATGTACAATGCAGATGGCCCCAAGCTTTGGAACGCTATTTTTGAAGCTGGAGAAGAGTCTGGTATTCTACCTATCGGTTTAGCCGCTCGTGATACCTTGCGTCTGGAAATGGGTTTCTGTTTATATGGGAATGATATTGATGATACAACTTCACCAATCGAGGCAGGATTAGGATGGATCACGAAGTTTGTGGACCATAAATCGTTCATCGATAAAGATTACATGTTGAAACTGAAAGAAGAGGGAGTGTCCAAGCGCCTTCGTGGTTTCGAAATGATCGATCGTGGTATTCCACGCAAGGATTATGAAATCGTTAATGAAAACGATGAAATAATTGGACGTGTTACTTCCGGAACTCAATCGCCCGTTTTAGGTAAGGGAATTGGAATGGGGTATTTAAATAAAGGATATACAAAGTTTGATACTGAGATTTTTATCAAGGTTCGTAATCGGAAATTAAAGGCGAGAGTTGTTAAAGTGCCTTTTATCTAATTTGGTACCCTTTTGCTGTATTATATAATATTCACACAAACACTGACAATTATCATGCTTTTTGAGAGTTTTGGATGTTGTTAGTTAAGGAGCTAGTAGAGAGATGAGTGGTGGTGGTTATGTGTGAGTAACTGGTGATTGATTGACACAATTTCCGATTGATTGCCTACAGATTGAAAGTTATATTTTACTGTTTTTTGTGGGGTATGAAATAGATATTTCATAATTTTAGACTCGTGGTTTAAGAGCATTAATCAAAACAAGTATCATAAATTTAAAAAAATGAAGAAGCATAATTTTTCAGCAGGGCCTTCAATTTTGCCTGATTCTACCATTAAAAATTCAGCCGATGCGGTATTGAATTTCGCCGGAACTGGACTGTCTTTATTAGAAGTTTCCCATCGTGATAAAGAATTTGTGGCCGTTATGGATGAAGCGCAGGCTTTGTTTAAAGAATTATTGGATATTCCGGCTGGTTACGAAGTATTGTTTCTAGGTGGTGGTGCAAGTCTCCAATTCTGCATGGTTCCTTATAACTTATTGGCAAAAAAGGCGGCTTATTTGAATACAGGTACCTGGGCTAATAAAGCGTTGAAAGAAGCCAAAGGATTTGGGGAAGTAGTAGAAGTGGCTTCGTCAAAGGATACACTTTATAACTATGTTCCTAAGGACTATGTAATCCCTTCTGATGCGGATTATTTTCACATCACAACCAATAACACGATTTATGGTACTGAGATCAAAAAGGATTTGGATGTAAATGTGCCTTTGGTAGCTGATATGTCTTCGGATATTTTCTCGCGTCCGGTGGATATTTCTAAATATACATTAATTTACGGAGGTGCTCAGAAAAACCTGGCACCTGCTGGTGTTACCTTTGTGATTGTGAAAAAGGATGCCCTAGGAAAAGTGGATCGTCACATTCCTACAATGTTGGATTACCGCACGCATATTGAAGGTGGTTCAATGTTCAATACACCACCGGTATTTCCAATTTTCTCTGCGTTGCAAACATTGAAGTGGTTGAAGGAAATGGGTGGTGTTTCAGCAATGGAGAAAATTAACATCGAAAAAGCTGATATTTTGTATAACGAGATTGATCGTAACAAGATGTTTAAAGCGACTGTTGCGGATCAAGAAGATCGTTCTTTGATGAATATTTGTTTCATTATGAACGATGAATACAAAGAGTTGGAGAAAGATTTTTACGACTTGGCAACTTCCAGAGGAATGAGTGGTATTAAAGGTCACCGTTCTGTTGGTGGATTCCGTGCATCAACTTACAATGCCATGCCAAAAGAGAGCATTCAGGCCATGGTGGATTGCATGAAAGAATTTGCAGCGAAACATTAAGAATCAGAATATTTTTATCCGCAGTGAGCCCCTTCTGGGGCTTACTTTTTTTACTCCCATAAAAAACATCAAACATGAAAAAAATATTGGTCGCTACCGACAAGCCATTTGCTAAAGCAGCTGTTGATCAAATTAAACAAATTGTTACAGGTGCTGGTCATGAATTTGCGTTATTGGAAAAATACACGGATAAGTCGCAGTTGTTGGAGGCCGTAAAAGATGTGCATGCTATTATTGTACGTTCTGATCTTATTACGCGTGAAGTTATTGAGGCTGCACCAGAGTTGAAAATTGTGGTGCGTGCGGGTGCCGGATATGATAATCTGGATTTGGATGCTTGTACTGAAAAAGGGATTGTAGCGATGAATACCCCGGGGCAGAACTCGAATGCAGTGGCTGAACTGGTGCTGGGAATGATGGTTTTTATGGCGCGTAATAGTTACAATGGTTCTGCCGGAATAGAATTGCGTGGTAAAAAACTGGGGATACATGCTTATGGTAATGTGGGGCACTATGTGGCTGAAATTGCCAAAGGTTTTGGCATGGAGATTTATGCCTTTGATCCCTTTGTGGCTGATGAAGTTATTGCCGCAGCAGGCATCACACCGGTTAAAACCGTTGAAGAACTGTATAAAACCTGTCATTATATCTCTTTACACATCCCGGCTAACGACAAAACCAAAAAGTCCATCAATTATGACTTGCTGACTTCGATGCCTAAGGGTGCCGTGTTGGTGAATACGGCTCGTAAAGAAGTGATTCACGAAGAAGAAATTTTGAAAGTAATGACGGATCGTCCGGACTTCAAATACATCTCTGACATTGCTCCTGATTGTAAAGCCGAATTTGAAACAAATTTTGAAGGACGTTTCTTTTTTACACCGAAGAAAATGGGTGCTCAAACTGCAGAGGCCAATATTAATGCCGGAGTAGCAGCAGCCAATCAAATATGTGGTTTTTTTGCGACTGGCGATGAAACCTTCAAAGTAAATAAATAATAACAGTATTAATCCTTATTTTAGTATAACAAAATGGCTATTGTAAAACCGTTTAAAGGACTTAGACCTCCTAAAGAAGTAGCTAAAGATTTGGCCTGTTTGCCATATGATGTGATGAATAGCGAAGAAGCTGCTGAAATGGCTAAAGGCAAAGATTGCTCTTTGCTACACATTACCAGAGCGGAGATTGATTGTCCGGAGGGGACCGATATTCACTCAGAAATAGTGTATAACAAGTCGGTTGAGAACTTGAAGGCATTTCAGGAAAAAGGTTATTTAGTACAGGATGAAGTAGCTAAATTTTACATCTATGCGCAAACCATGGATGGGCGTACCCAGTATGGTATTGTTGGTGGAGCTGCTTGTGAAGATTACAATAACGGTATCATCAAAAAGCATGAGTTGACTCGTCCGGATAAAGAGGAAGATCGCATGATTTTGACGCGTTATCTGAATGCCAATATTGAGCCGGTATTCTTTTCTTATAAGGCCGTACCTGAAATTGACGAAATTGTTGAAAGTATCGTAAAAAATCAGGAAGCAGATTATGATTTTGTGGCAGAGGATGGCTTTGGTCACCATCTGTGGGTAATCAATGATGCTGCTACTAATGCCCGTATCGAAGAGCTTTTTGCCACTAAAGTGCCAGCTACTTATGTGGCCGATGGTCACCACCGTACTGCCGCAGCTGCTCGCATTGGAGAAGAGAAGAAAGGACAAAATCCAAATCACACCGGTGATGAGGAGTATAACTTTTTCATGGCGGTTCATTTCCCCGATAATCAACTGAAAATTATTGATTATAACCGTGCCGTAAAAGACTTGAACGGATTAACTTCGGAAGAGTTGTTGTCTAAACTGGCAGGTGTATTCGAAGTAACTTCTATGGGTGAAGAGATTTATCGTCCGGCTCAATTGCACGAATTTAGCATGTACCTGGAAGGAAAATGGTACAAATTGAATGCGAAGCAGGGTACTTATGATGATAATGATCCAATTGGCGTATTGGATGTTACTATCCTTTCCGATCTTGTTTTAGATAAGATGTTAGGAATCGAAGATTTGCGTCGGTCTACCCGTATCGATTTTATTGGTGGTATTCGCGGTTTGGGTGAATTGAAAAAGCGTGTAGATGCAGGTGACATGAAAGTTGCTTTTGCATTGTATCCGGTTTCCATGCAACAATTGATCAACATTGCTGATACTGGTAACATCATGCCTCCAAAAACAACTTGGTTTGAACCTAAGTTACGTTCCGGATTAGCCATTCATAAATTGGACTAGAGAAAGAGATTCTCTTAAAATAATTCAAAGCTCTCTTCAATGGAAGGGAGCTTTTTTTGTACATCTACCACCGATGTGTAACTTTGTAGCAAAATAGAATTCAAGATGTCGATAAAAGAGAATTTGAGCGATATACAAAAGCTCATTGCAAATAGGGCTACCCTGGTGGCAGTTTCCAAAACCAAGCCCAATGAAGATATCCTGGAAGCCTATGAAGCTGGTCAGCGGATATTTGGTGAAAATAAGGTGCAGGAGTTAGCGGCTAAATACGAGAGTTTGCCAAAGGATATTGAATGGCATATGATTGGCCATCTACAAAGTAATAAGGTGAAATACATCGCTCCGTTTGTGAAATTGCTGCATGGGATTGACTCGGAGAAACTCTTGATGGTGGTGCAGAAAGAAGGCGTGAAGTGTGAACGGAGAATTCCCTGTTTATTGCAGGTTCATATTGCCGAGGAAGAAACAAAATTTGGGTTTTCGGAAGAGGAGTTGGTTATGTTCTTGACGGAAGAGCTGGTGGATTCACTTACGCATGTCGATGTGTGTGGTGTGATGGGCATGGCCACCTATACTGATGATGAAGTGCAAATCAGAAAGGAGTTTGCTCACTTGAAGGCTGTTTTTGATAATTTAAAACAGACTGTTTTTGGTAATCAAGATAGTTTCAAAGAGATCAGCATGGGGATGTCTGGTGATTTTGAAATAGCCATTGATGAAGGAAGTACCATGGTACGTGTGGGGAGTTCTATCTTTGGACATCGTAATTATCATTGATAGTACTTTGGTTTTCATTAGGTGACTAGTTGTGTCCTCAAATTGGCTGCCGATGAATATATGCAGGAGTAAAAAAATAAAGGAGCAGTTTCTACTCTGGTAGATTTGGTTATATTTGTTCTTTGTCTAAAAAACTGAAAAAATCACATTCAATGGCAAATCTAGAAACGAAATATCTGGGATTAAACCTTAAAAATCCAATTGTTGTTAGTAGTTCAGGATTAACCAATAGTGTCGAGAAAATTGGCAAGCTGGTGGAAGCAGGTGCCGGTGCTGTGGTTCTCAAGTCACTGTTCGAAGAACAAATTAATCACGAAATAAATAGTGTTATTTATAAAGGTGAAGGATTGGATTATCCGGAAGCTTTGGATTATGTGAAAGGGTATACGCGGGATAACTCAGTAAGTGAATATCTTAAGTTGATTAAAGAGACAAAAGCTAAATACGATATTCCAGTTATTGCCAGTATTAATTGCTATTCAGCAGATGAGTGGGTCGATTTTGCACAGCAGATTGAAGCTTCAGGGGCCGATGCTCTGGAATTGAATGTTTTTATCATAAATACGGATAAGAACAGCGATGCATCTGAATATGAAAAGATTTATTACGACGTATTGCAAAATGTTAGCCAGATTATCAGTATTCCTGTTTCTATTAAATTGGGATTGTATTTCTCTAATTTGGTAAGTGTTATCAATAAACTATCGGTTTCCGGTGCTAAAGGCGTTGTGATGTTTAATCGTTTCTATGAGCCGGATATTGACATTAATAAACTTTCTTTAACATCGGCTGAAGTGTTTAGTTCACCTGCTGACATGAGAAGAACTTTACGTTGGGTGGCTATTGTATCTGAAAAAATTAAAAATATTGATATTTCAGCATCTACAGGTGTCCATAATGGAGATGGTGTGATTAAGCAATTATTAGCCGGTGCGACCACGGTACAGGTTTGTTCGGCTATTTATAAAGGAGGCCCCCAGGTGTTGACTGAAATGGTACAGAAACTGGAAAGTTGGATGGTGGAAAAAGGCTTTAAATCGGTTGAAGAATTTAGAGGTAGTATGAATTATGGTAAAATAGGTGATCCGCATGTATACGAGCGTGCACAGTTCATGAAATACTTCTCATCACACGAATAATCAGATGGTTTTATAAATACAGAGCCTCAATTCATTTGATGAATTGAGGCTTTTTTGTGTTAATGTTTAAATATTTTGTGCAGAAAGATGAAATCATTACATTTTATTTGATATTTTTATAGTAATTTTCCGTTTTAGAACGTATTTTTAATAGTGTAGCAATCAGTAAAAATAAATATTTCATCATGAGAAGTATAATGACCAAACCCTTCTATTATTTCTTAGCGCTCGCGGCCGGTTCATTTTTGTTTAATGCTTGCGTATCCGATGGCAAGAAAAAGCAAGGTAGTGATGAAGATAAGATAATTGAGTCCGCAAAGGTAGACGAAAAATTAGTGGGTGATTTTAATAAATCAAAACTGATTTTTTATTCATTGCCGTCTCCCTTGGAAACAGCCATGTTAATTAAGCGCGCGGGTGCTACTTATAATGAAGATTTATTGAATCCTGTCGATAATGTCAATAAATACACTACAAATCGTCAGATGGCTCTGAATTTGGGAGTCTATTCTGCGGACTTGAGTTATACCAGTTTGTTTGATCAAACGCAAAGCTCCATCCGGTATATGGCTAATTCAAAAAAATTAGCTGAAGGTTTAGGTATTATCAATGCGATTGATGAAAATACCTTACGTAAGTTGGAGGAGAATATGAATAACCGGGACATGGTTTTGGATATCATTTCTGAAACGTTCATGACTTCTAATGCTTATTTGACTGAAAATGATCGTCCAACAATTGCAGTGATGGTGTTGGTGGGTGGATGGATGGAAGGCTTGTATCTGGCGACGCGTTTAACAAATGGATCCTTGGAAAACAACAAGCGTTTAATTGATCGTATTGTTTATCAAAAATTGAGTTTGTATACAGTTATCAATTTGTTGGAAGATTATAAAGATAATGCTGACATTCAATACTTGCTTTCAAAGATGAATGAATTGAAAGTGATTTTTGACCAAGTAAAAATTGTTAATACCTCCAAAGTTGAAGCGGAAACCAATGAAGAGGAGAAAGTAACAACTATTAAAGCCGATTCTGAAACCTATATTTCGAAGGATGTTTTTGAAAAGTTAATGGAAAAGGTAGAAGAAATCAGAAGTGAGTTTATTGCGTGATTTATAAACCAACCAAATCCTGTTGATCATGCGACTTTACAAATCGGCAATTCTATTAGTCTTCCTATTCATAGCATACGGTGCGCAATCACAGTGTTTTAGTTTTGCACGTAGTGCCTGTAAAAGTAGCTTAGGTGATTTTGTGCATGATGGTAATTACAATGCTACGATGCTTCAGGAAGGTGAAAAGGCCGAGCTTTACAAGACTTTTTTTGAAGGGCAGAAATATAGGTTGGCAATCTGTAAAATAAAGGATTTACCACCAATACATTTCAAAATTACAGATCAGAATGGACGTGTATTCTATAATAATAAGGATCATGACTTCGCTTTAACTTGGGATTTTCAGGTAGAAACGACGCAATTGCTTATTGTGGAGATGCAAGTATTAGAGCAAAGCGGTCCGGATGAGGATCTAATTTCGGGATGTGTGGCCGTTTTGTTTGGTATTGAAACTAGTAATAAGAAAAGGAAATAATATCAAAAATAGATACGAAAAAAAGCCTGAGTAATCAGGCTTTTTTTATGTTGATATTTGAATGCTTTTTAGTTAATGTAAGGTTTTAGGTATTTGCCGGTATAGGAGGTTGGGCAGTTAATTAATTCTTCCGGGGTTCCTTCGAAAACAATGTGTCCACCTTCAGAACCACCTTCTGGGCCTAGATCGACAATCCAATCGGCTGATTTGATAATTTCCATATTATGCTCTACAATCAGTAGGGAATGGCCTTTTTTAACCAGGGCATTAAAGGCATCAAGTAGTGTGCGGATGTCATGAAAATGTAATCCGGTTGTTGGTTCATCAAAAATAAACAGGATGGGGGAACTCTTTTCGTTGGCTAGAAATGAGGCTAGTTTGACCCGTTGACTTTCACCTCCACTTAATGTACTCGATGATTGTCCCAGCTTGATGTAACCTAATCCAACATCAGCTAATGGTTTTAGGCGTTTAACAATTCGTTTTTCAGCAGCATTGGGTGTTTGTGAGAAAAATTCGATGGACTCGTCTACCGTCATCTCCAGTATGTCGTAAACGTTTTTATCTAGATATCGGACTTCCAGTATATCATCTTTAAACCGTTTACCATGACAACTTTCACATACCAGGACAATGTCGGCCATAAATTGCATTTCTACCTTAATGGTACCTTCTCCCTGGCATTCTTCACATCTTCCGCCATCAATATTAAATGAGAAGTGCGAGGGTTTAAAGCCATTGTTTTTGGCTGATTGTTGGTCGGCTAATAGTTTTCGGATTTCATCATAGGCTTTTAAATAGGTGGCCGGATTGGAACGAGAGCTTTTGCCAATCGGATTTTGATCCACAAATTCAGCATCTGTTATTTTATTAACTGATCCTTGCAACATGTCAAATGCGCCTGTTTTATCGGCGTAGCCACCCAGTCGTTTTTTTATGGCCGGATATAAAATCTTTTTCACCAGCGAGGACTTCCCGGATCCGGAAACACCGGTTATCACCGTCATGATGTTGAGGGGGAACTTGACACTAATATTTTTCAGGTTGTTCTCACAGGCACCAGTAATTTGGATGTACTCATTAAAGCGGCGTCGAACATCCGGGATGGTGATTTGCTCTGTTCCATTGAGATATTTAGTTGTCAAACTATTTTTCGAAGCCTCCAGTGATCGGAAATCACCCTGGAAAACGACCTCGCCTCCTAATCGGCCGGCTCCCGGTCCTATGTCGATTATTTTGTCTGAGGCGCGTATGATGTCTTCATCGTGCTCCACAACAATGACAGTATTACCTATGTGTTTAAGATTTTTAAGTACCTTAATCAGTAAGTGTGTGTCGCGGGAATGGAGTCCAATGCTTGGTTCGTCCAAAATGTAGAGTGATCCCACTAGGCTACTCCCCAGGCTGGTTGCTAAATTAATGCGTTGGCTTTCGCCGCCTGAAAGCGTCGAAGAGAGGCGGTTTAAGGTGAGATACCCTAAGCCCACATCGCAGAGGAACTGCAATCGGACTTGAATTTCTTTCAATAATCGGCCGGCTACTTTAGCATCGTGTGCATCCATTTGAATACCATTAAAGAAGTCGCTAATGTCAGCCAGGGGAACATTGACTAATTCACTGATGCATTTCCCATTTATTTTAACCCAGGTGGCTTCTTTTTTTAATCGGGTTCCATTACAATCCGGGCAGATAGTTTTACCGCGATAGCGCGATAACATGACGCGGTACTGAATTTTATATTGCTTTTCTTCAACGTACCTAAAAAATGTATCCAACCCTTCAAAATGACGATTGCCAGTCCAAAGTAGTTTTCGTTCCTCTGGAGTTAACTCAAAATAGGGTTTATGAACTGGGAAATCAAAGCGGTGCGCATTGTTGATCAATTGCGCCTTCCATTCGCCCATGACATCTCCCTTCCAGCAGGCGATAGTATCTTCAAATACAGATAGCCCTTTGTTGGGGATGACCAAATCTTCATCAATGCCAATGATGTTACCAAATCCTTCGCAACGGGGGCAAGCCCCCACCGGATTGTTAAACGTAAACATGTGTTCAGAGGGCTCTTCGAATTCAATACCATCGGCTTCAAATTTGTTGGAGAAAAGAACTTGCTTCACTCCATTCGGATCGAAGACCTTGACAATGCATTCTCCTTTGCCTTCGTAAAAAGCCGTCTGCACCGAATCGGCTAAACGACTTAGGGTATCTTCAGCCTGGCTGGCTGATAAACGGTCGATGACCAGATTAATTACTCCACAATCCGAGGATTCCTCTTTGACTAATAAATCATCTATGCGGAAAAAATCGTTATTTATCTCCACCCGGCTAAATCCTTGTTTCAGCAATATGTCCAAATGCTCTTTGCAGGACCGGTCAGCAGACAGAATGATGGGCGCAACCACAGCCAGTTTGGTGCCCTCCTTAAGCTGCGATACGAAATCAACTACATCCCCTACGTGGTGACGTTTGACTTCGGTTTGGCTGATGGGGGAGATGGTTTTTCCAATACGGGCATACAATAATTTCAGGTAATCGTATACCTCAGTACTGGTTCCCACTGTAGATCTAGGATTACGCGTATTCACTTTTTGTTCGATAGCAATCGCAGGGGGAATACCCTTAATAAAATCTACATCCGGTTTGTCTAAGCGACCTAGGAATTGTCGGGCATAAGAGCTGAGACTCTCCACATATCTTCGCTGTCCCTCTGCATAGAGTGTGTCAAATGCCAATGAACTTTTTCCCGAACCGGATACGCCAGTGATGACGATGAATTCGTTTCTGGGAATCTCCAAATCTATGTTTTTCAGGTTGTGAACCCGAGCTCCTTTTATTCTAATTGTTTTTTCCTGCATGCTGCCGTTTCCATCGATTAACAAAACGTTGCAAAGATATAATATCTGTGCGATAGTAGGGAAACAAACTCAAGGACGCATGGTTGATATAACTTCGGGTTTATCTATTTCGGCTTCTATTTATTCAATGTTTTGAAAAAAGTGAGGACTTGTGAAGTGAATTGTTTCCTTGCTGCATGGGTTCTTGAGGCTATTAGTTAAGTGTTAATGAGTGCAAAAATTTGTTTTTTTCATGATATTTTCTTTTTTTTACATTGAAAATGATCTGTAACTTCAAAACTAATAAGCCTATTGAGACAACTCTACTCTAAACAAATTTTATTGGTGTATGAGTAAGCTGAGCATGTATTCAGATGAACGTCTCATTGAAGAATTTATTCATGGGCAATCTGCAGCGATTGATGTATTGGTAGATAGGCATAAGAACAAAATTTTCTCCTATATTCTCTTATGTGTGAAACAACAAGAATTAGCCGAGGATATTTTCCAGGAGGCCTTCATTCGTGTTGTTAAGACTTTAAAGCAAGGCCGATATCAGGATACAGGAAAATTCTCTTCCTGGGTGATGCGCATTGGTCACAATTTAATCATTGACCATTATCGTAAGCAGAAAAACCAATCTACTATCTCCAATGATAGCTACGATTATGATCTGTTTAATTCAATTAAGCTGGCCGATGATTCGGTGGAGCAGAAGATCATTTATGAACAGGTATTGCAAGATGTGGCTAGGCTTGTGAAGTTGCTTCCCGATAACCAACGTGAAGTGGTGGAGATGCGTCATTATATGGATTTAAGTTTCAAAGAAATTGCAGAAGAGACGGGCGTGAGTATTAATACTGCACTTGGCAGGATGCGCTATGCTTTGATTAATCTTCGTCGCTTGATGGAGGAACATAATGTTTCATTGACATTAACTTAAGCTCAAATACAATAATGTCATAGACCAGCCGTTTTTATGGTATCAATCATCAAAGCGTTGCCTATGAACAATACATTTACTCAAGAAATTACATTAATGGAACAAGAAGCTTCATGGTGGCTGGCGGTATACGAAAATATCCCGGATGAAGCATTTATTCAGGTTGAAAGGAAGCCATCTGAATTAGTTGTTCAGAAAGTCAAAGGATTTAGTAAGGCATTGACAACCTTTACTTTTCTAAATCACACTGAAAGCTTGCTGATTAATTAGTGATTAGAGCAAAATTTATTTGAAAATGGGAATTAAAGCCTCCGGATTTGAAGCTTTAGTTCCCATTTTCCATATGTGTTAATGTGAAAATGAGGCAGGAATACTTAATCGTAGAATGTTTTCTCAAAACTTTGAAACGTTCCTTTCTTCAATAGTTTACGAATCCAAATGGCTTTCAGAAAACCGGTGCCATAGCCCATCAGTTGGAATAGGGAGGCCCAAATGCTTAACCAGGCTACGTGGAAATTTCTCATTCGTATCAAAGCATCGGTAAATATTAAAGCCATAAAAGCTACAAAAGGAATCCAGAACAATGGCCAGAAAAATAGAGCTAATATTAATAATAGGGGGTATCCAATTGAAAAGATGGATGGTAGCAAATGAATTAATTTCAGGGTACCCGGATGTTTAATAGATAACTCAATGCGAGCAGCTCCTGAATTGAAAACTTGCTTAAAGAAAGCCTTAAAATGCGTGCGGCGTTTGTGGTAAACGAATGCTTCCGGTATGAACCCCACTTTTATTCCGGATTCTACAGCGCGCATACTAAAGTCTAAATCTTCTCCGAAGCGCATATCAGCAAATCCTTTTAGATGCTCAAAATGTTTTCTGGTGATGCCCAGATTAAAGCTTCGTGGATAAAACTTATCCATCTGCTTTTTGCCACCTCTGATACCTCCCGTGGTAATGAGTGAGGTCATGGAATAGCTGATGGCTTTTTGAATGGGGGTGAAGAAAGGGTGCGCTCCATCAGGACCACCAAAACAATCCAATGATTGGGATATTAGTTGATTGTTTACGATCTCAAAATAATCGGTTGGAATGATGCAATCTGAATCAAAGAAAATAAGAATTTCTCCTTGCGCTTGCGAGGCACCAAAGTTTCGGGCTAGCCCAGGTCCTTTATTTTCTTGGGTATAGTATTTTAAATTTAATTCTGCGAAATAGTGTTGAATCTCATTTTTACAAGTGACTTGAGAGCCATCTTCAACAATGATAACTTCAAAATCCTCTTTAGTCGATTGTAGCGTCAGTGAATCCAGAAGTTCTACAATTTCTTCCGGACGATTAAAAACAGGGATAATAACAGAAAATCGCATTGGCAATTGATTTATCACCAAAGATAATAATTATAACATTCTTTTGGATGACAAAAGAGGAGTAAACCATCACCTCTCGATTAAACCCATTTTATTAGAGAGGTGATAAGTTGATGGTTATTCGCGCGTTAATATCATCATGGGGTCACCTAAAATATTCGAATAAATCGGGCGATAGCGGTTGATATCATAGAATTTAGATACGTTTACACGTTTCGTGCTTTGCCCTTGAGCATCTTTTTTAACTGCATCAATGGACACATAATTGTATTTTCCATCGTTAATGGCCACCATTTTTCCATATTCACCTTTGATAATCAGATCCAAGGCCAGATTGGCATAGGCAGTTGGTACAATGGAATCGAGTGCATCTGGTTCACCTGACCGTACGAGGTATCCTAATTTTTGATTGACCACGTTAATGGTTTTTCCATTGTTGAATTTGGGGGAAAGTGTTTTGAGTTGGTTTCCGATGATTTCCCCAATTCCGCCAAGTTTTTTATGACCGAAAGCATCCATTTCATTACTGGAATATACAACTCCTCCGCCATTAAAAGTGGCCCCCTCAGATACTAAAACTACCGCATATTTACTTGGGTTGTTATTGCGATCTTCCACCATGAGAGCTGTTAACTGCTCAATGTTGAAGATGTGTTCGGGAATCACGCAACGATCGGCTGCACCCCCTACTGTAGGTAGCAAAGCTGAAAAACCTGCGTTGCGGCCAAATACTTCCAACACCAGAAAGCGTTCATGTGAACCGGCACAGGTGCGCAGGGCATGTGTCAATTCGATAGTTCGTGTAATGCACGTGCTGAAACCGATACAATACTCAGTGCCGGGAACATCACCGTCCATGGTTTTAGGGATACCTATTAGTTTAATGCCTGCCTGGTGCAATCGAACTGCATAGCTCAGGGTATCATCGCCTCCAATGGGAATTAGATAGTCGATACCCATGTACTTTAAATTGGTAATGGCCTCTTCTGTTAAATCGTTATGGGATTCTTTGTATTTTCCAATGAGGTGATCTGGTATGTTTTCCAAAGCGACTTTATCCGCTTTGGTGCGACTGGAGTGTAAAAATGTACCGCCAGTGCGGCCCAGGCGGTTAACAAGAGCTTCGTTTAAAATAATGCAATAATCCTGATCGTCTTTCGGTTTGGATGGATTGATCGAGATGACACCTTTCCATCCGTTTTTAATACCAATCACCCGATAGCCTTCTCGTAAAGCTCTAATGGTGACAGCTCTAATGGCAGGATTCAGACCGGGAACATCGCCTCCGCCGGTTAAAATTCCAATGGTTTTTGGGGTACTTTTTTTATTGTTCATGGCTGTAGGTTTTATTTTGTAGTTGGAATAGAGTATATGCTATCATCTTTTTGCCGGAGTGTGAGCTATATGACCAAATTTAATCATTTTTAATGACAGATGACATGTTTATATCCCAATTAATAATGAAGTTAAATGTAAATGTTAAGTAGAATGGATTAATTGTTATCCTTCTATAAATAAACGGTATAAATTAGTTAATAATTGTAAATTATCAGGGGGTATTTTTTCTATTTTGAAAAAATATCAGCAAATTTGCATGTCTTTTTTCAGACCTTAGTTGTCTGAAATTCTGTTAAAGAAATAACCCAAGTTTGAAAATATAAACGCTAAGAGAGATGATTAAAAGTGCGCTTCAAATAGCAAGAGAAAGCTATGTTCCTAAAATGCCTAAGTCGTTGATGGGAACTGTTAAAGTTGTTGAAGGAAAGAAAACGGAATCGGTAGCTGATCAGGCGGAGATCGAAAAGATGTTTCCCCATACTTATGGTATGCCGGTACTGAGTTTCGAGGCAGGTGAGGCTACAGAGAAACCAGCAATGAATGTTGGGGTGATTTTGTCAGGGGGGCAAGCTCCGGGCGGTCACAATGTTATTTCAGGTTTGTTTGATGGTTTAAAAAAATTGAATCCTGAAAATAAATTATACGGTTTTTTGGGTGGTCCTGGTGGATTGGTGGATAACCAGTACATCGAAATGACTGCTGATTTGGTAGATCATTATCGCAATACTGGTGGTTTCGATATCATTGGGTCTGGCCGTACTAAACTGGAAGAAGAAGAGCAGTATGAGCAAGGTTTGGCAAATTGTAAGGCTTTAAATATTACTGCTTTGGTGATTATTGGAGGCGATGATTCCAATACCAATGCTTGTGTATTGGCTGAGTATTACAAAGAAAAAGAAGCTGGCGTGCAAGTAATTGGGGTGCCTAAAACCATTGATGGTGACCTTAAAAACGAAATGATTGAAACTTCATTTGGTTTTGATACGGCTTGTAAAGTATATAGTGAGTTGATTGGTAATATTCAGCGGGATGCCAACTCAGCCAAAAAATATTGGCACTTTATTAAATTGATGGGGCGTTCTGCTTCTCACATTGGTTTGGAGTGTGCTTTGCAAACGCAGCCTAATGTTACCATTATTTCAGAAGAGGTGGAAGCCAAACAGCAAACCTTAGATGATGTAGTAACTTATGTGGCGAACATTGTTGCCAAGCGTGCTGAAAATGGGGATAACTTCGGAACCGTGTTGATTCCTGAAGGATTGGTTGAATTTATTCCAGCCATGAAAAAGTTAATCTCGGAATTGAATGATATGTTGGCGCATCATGAAGAGGCTGTTACCAATTTGGAAAGCAATAAAGAGAAGAGAGAGTTTGTTGCTGAAAAATTATCGGAAGAGTCGCGTGAAGTTTTTATTTCACTGCCTAATTCAATTGCTAATCAGTTGATGTTGGATCGTGATCCACACGGTAATGTGCAAGTGTCTTTGATTGAAACTGAGAAGTTGTTGATCGACATGGTGAAGGCCAAGTTGAAAACCATGAAAAAGGCGGGTGAGTTCAATGGTAAATTCAAAGGACAACCTCACTTTTTTGGGTATGAAGGACGTTGTGCTGCTCCATCAAACTTCGATGCTGATTACTGCTACTCATTAGGATGTACGGCTTCCATGTTGATTGGAGAAGGCAAAACAGGTTATATGGCTTCTGTGCGAAACTTAACTGCTTCTGCTGATGAGTGGATCGCTGGGGGAGTACCGGTGACGATGATGATGAACATGGAACGTCGTCATGGTAAAATGAAGCCTGTGATTCAAAAGGCTTTGGTGAAATTAAATGATGCACCATTCCGTAAATTTGCTGATAATCGCGAAGAGTGGGCGATCAATACCCAGTATATTTACCCGGGCCCAATTCAGTATTTTGGTCCAACTGAGGTGTGTGATTTACCTACCAGGACGTTAAAATACGAGCAAGAAAAATAAGAACAACACTTTTGTTGACACCCGTAACAGTTTGTTACGGGTTTTTTTTATATTTTCGTGCAATATTATATTTGAGTATTCAATATCCTATATTACTGAATTATGTCTAAAATTGTAACGCTGTCTGAGGCTGCATCCATTGCGCTGCATGCCATGGTGTTGATTGCCAGAACAGATGAAAAGCTGAACGTAGGTAAAATTTCTGAGTTTATCGATAGTTCAAAGCATCATGTGGCAAAAGTGATGCAGCGATTGGCCAAAGAAAATTTCGTGGCTTCCAATAGGGGACCAAGTGGTGGTTTTATCCTCAAACAAGATCCTAATGACATTACTTTGTTAGCTATTTATGAGGCGATTGAAGGTAGGATTACCATTCAGAATTGTCCGGGTGATAAAGCCAAATGTCCTTTTGGCGGATGCTTGCTGGGCGATTTATCTCATAATATGACAAAGGAGTTTAAAGAATACATGGAAAACCATACTTTAGCTGAGTACCTCTAGCCGGTAGATAGGTTACGGCTTTTTACCGCTTTTCTTTTTGTACCCACCGGTTGTTGTGTTTGACCATCACATTGCTTTGCATCAATATTTTTTCCAGTTGTCTGATTTTGCTTGATGAGCAGTAGAGTGAAAGCTGCTGTTCTTTCATGTTTTTGTCATCGAAAAAGATAGTGGTAATGGTGTAAGCATATAATTCATTTGTGAGTTCGACGTAAAGAATGTTTTTCAGGTTAATACTTTGAAAGCGCTTAGAAAACCAGTTTGGTTGGATGATTAAAAAACCATCTATGGTTTTAATGCGATGTCCTTTGATGTTGGCATACAGACTTCCCGCAAAGATAAAAAAGACCGCGCTGATTATTAGATTCAGGTTGGTAACAGCCGTTGCTTTTAAGATGACAGGAACGGCCAGCCAATAAATGATGGATATAAAAAAGAGTGGTATGCCAATGCGCCACGATGGTTTCAAATTGATTTGTGGTGGCATCATGTTATAGAGCGTGTCTGATACCGTATTCGAATGCTGGAACGCCATAGGTGGTTGGTAACCACGGGGAATTTTGTTGACCGGATCCTGATTGAGTAACCGGCACATCTCCAGGTAGAGATCGGGCAAGGTACGACTGAAGTGTTCCGGATCTTCAAAGAAATGCTCTACTGCCACCGAAAAGAATTCACGTATATTTGTTCCTCCGTAGGCTCTGAGCGCATCGGATTGGGCATTTTTTAATTTGAGGAATTCAGTAAATGCTGTCTTCTGAAAATGCTCCATGAGCCGTCGTAAATAATACTTTCTTCCTTGCGCCAGGAAAATTGCTAAGTCTAAGGCGTGGGCCATCTCGTGTAAGCCCAGATTGATACGATCTGTTGGATTGGCATACCCCAATTCGAAATCTTTCCAGGAAAGAACAATGGAGCCATGTTGATTCACTTCACCTTTGTGATAATGCTTTGTGTGTTTATTGTAATAAATATCGTCATAGATGATTATTTGTTTGAAGAAGCCGAAATGAACGCGCGGAAGACCAAAGGTAAGCTGAGCTGCCGAAGCTGAGATTAATATTTTTTTGCGTTTATCAATGGTTTTATTCTCTGGTGAAACCCACTTGATTTGCCGCATGAATTGAAGGGTGCGGGAAATGAAATCAGTTTTTAGGGACTCAGGAAGCTGTTGGAAATAGCTGAATTCAGCTTCCAGTATTTGAGTGGCCAGTTTCCAGTTAAGTGGTTTTATGGCTTGTTTTTTAGAGCCTATTTCTGATTGTTGGTATTTTCTATATTCAATAAGGATGATAATGCCTCCCAGGCTCATCCCAAAAATAAACGCTAAAATTCCAACCATTATCAATCATTGAAAAGATGAATGGTATGGCAGGCAATGAGTCCTGCCGTTTCAGTTCGCAAGCGACTGTCGCCCAAAGATACTGAGGTAAATCCAAGTGCCATAGCATCTGCCACTTCTTGCTCTGAGAAATCGCCTTCGGGACCGATACAAACGAGTGCATTGGTGTTGGGTGCATAGCATTTTTTTAACGGTTCTTTAGTGCTTGCATGGCAATGGGCAATAAAAGGTTGGTAGTCGCCGGTTTCTTTAATGAATGTTTTGAACGGGGTAAGTGGATTGATTTTTGGGAGGCGTGCCTTTAGTGATTGTTTCATAGCCGCAATAACTACTTTTTCAATGCGTTCAGGTCTCACTTTTTTTCGTTCTGAATGATGGCATTGCAGCAGAGTGATTTCATCCACACCCAGTTCAACGGCTTTCTCCAGTAACCACTCCAACCGGTCTGAGCTTTTAGTAGGGGCTACGGCGAGGTGAAGCTTAAAAGGGCGCTCCTTTTCGGTGGTATGAGACAAAAGGTTCAACTCGCACCGTTTAGGGTGTGCAGAGGTTATTTGACATTCGAAAAAGCTTCCTTTTCCATTGGTTACGGTTATGATATCATCCAGTTTGTGTCTTAAAACATTGATGCAGTGTTTACTTTCTGCTTCATTTAAGCGTCCGGTTCCGGCAAATTGAGGGTCGTAAAAAAGCTCCATTAATGCAATATTTTAAATGCAAAGATATAAAAAGCTCTTCTGTCAGCTGTGTCTAAAGCCTTCAAAATTGTCGTCGGATACCTGCGATTATAGAATAGCTGCAGTAGGTATACTGATCTTGCAAGGGATATTTACAATGAATTCAGCACCTTCTCCTATTTCCGAGCGTATGGTCACAGTTCCTCCTAACAGCTGTACAATGCTTTTTGTGATTGATAATCCTAAGCCGGTACCGCCATGTTTTTTTACTGTTGATTCATCGATTTGTCGAAATCGGTCAAATATGACCTGTTGATTTTTTTTTGAAATACCCGGACCCGTATCTTTTACAATCAGTTTAATTTGACGATGGTTGACAATGGTGTAACGGATATCAATAAAGCCGTTTTCGGTAAATTTTATGGCATTGGAAAGCAGATTCAGTAAGACTTGATAAATACGCACTGAATCGGACTGCATCAATAACGTTTTATTTTTAACCTCTTTTTTTAGACGGATGATGATGTTTTTCTTCCTGGTTTTTACAAGGCTATTACCAACGCCTACTAGTTCTGTAAGTAATTCATGAAGATCAAACTCTCCATTGTTAATGGACATCTCTCCCGATTCAATTTTGCTGATGTCTATAATGTCATTAATCAGGCTAAGTAGATTTTCTCCGCTGCTTTTTATTAAATTGAGATACTCTTGCTGTTCTTGCTGTTCTAAACCACCATTGGTCAAGAGATCGGTGAAGCCCAAAATGGCGTTCATGGGGGTTCGGATTTCATGGGACATATTGGCCAAAAAAGACGACTTCAAACGATCACTTTCTTCTGCTTTTTCTTTGGCTTTTCTTAGCTGGTCTTCAAATTCTTTTTGTGCTGAAATATTAATCATCGTCCCGGTGAGGCGCGCCGGTATACCATCTGTTATGGAGGTGATTCTGCCGTGAATCGTAAACCAAGCTGTTTCATCGTTCTTTAGAATGAGGCGTACTTCGCATTTAAAGGTTGGCAGTTTATTGCTGGCATGCATTTCATAGGCTTCATGTAACTGATCGATATCCTCCTTAACAACATATTTTTCCCAATTGATAAAAGTAAGGTCAAGTTCTTCTGCGTTCTCATAGCCCAATAATTTGGCAAATTGATCGTTGAAATAGAAGGAATTTAAATCGGTATCCCACAAGCCTTCGTTGGCTCCCTCCATGGCCAGTTCCAATCGTTGCTCGCTTTTTACTAACTCAAGTTCGATGCGTTTTCGCTTAATGATGTCGGTAGTTAAGAGTAAGATTATGAAAATTAGTACAATCAGCACAAGTAGTAAAATGATTAGCTCTTTCTTAAAGCGCTGGATGAAGGATATGGGTTGATTAACTATTTTAATGTGGCTTAAGTTGTTCCGGTATTTTATTTGGTGTTTTTGTAGTTGGTTATAATCCAGAATATCATAATAGGGAGGAGTGGTGAACAGAGGGGTGGCAAGATTTTGTAGTTTTCGCTGCATTAATTGAGCCGCTAAAAAGCCTTGATCATAGGCCTTTATTAATCGGCCGCCTACAATTAAATCGTCCAATAGAAAATCCCAATTGCTGTATATGGGGATGTGGATATCATCAAATAGAAATTGACTCTCGCGTACCATTTCATGGGGTATGCCGGATCGGTTGGTATAAAGACTCAGTAAGTAAATGGCTTTGTTACCAGGCGATATGGCTTTTAATTCGGCCTTTAGTTGCTGGGGATCTAAAGAGGAGGTAAACCGGAATTTAATATGGTCCAGCGACTGTTGCGCGGCGTCTTGAAATTGTTTGGCAAAAATCTGTCCGGACAGTGTGTGGTCTGAAATCACAATAATTTCCTGTAGATCGGGCTGTAGTGCTTTAATTATGTTGAGCGTTTGTAAAACATCAATTTGTTCAATAACAGCGGCATGCTTAAGGGAATCCAGGTGTTGTGTATAGTCTTTAATATTGTTGACGCCGCAAAAAACAGCAGGGGTGTCCCCCCATATTTGTGCGCCATGGTTGAGGAAAAAATTAAAGGCATAATTATCAGCGCAAATAATACCATCTACCGGATAATCAGTATATTTTATTTTAAGGAGTTGTTCTAATTGTGCAAAATAATCGGGTGAACGAAAACGCTTGCTGTCCATAAATTCATTGAACAGGCGAACGGTTTCATCTTTTTTATAATATTCTTCAATGGCATTTGTGATATCTGTCGACCATTTAAAGCCGGGATGATAGGAGTTGAGCACAACAATTTCTTTGAACTCGTTGGCATTTGCCATTATTGAATAACAGAGTAGTGTTAAAAAGAACGCACTCTTTAGCTGAAAGCTATTGGGATTGCTATTCATTGTATAATAATATTAGGTCTGGTCTGGAGTGCAATCATCAATTATGAATCACACGGATGTTAAAAATAGTAAAAAGATTTTTGTTTTTAGAATACGAAGAATATTTCTCTTGTCAGCCGGTGAGTGATTTGGCTAAAAGTCCAATTTCTTTTACTTATTGATGAAGGATTGTATAAAGAATAACGTCATACCAGTTAGATTTGCAAAAATGACAGACGATCAACTCATCATAAAACGTATTCGAAATGGAGACGTGGATGCCTTTCGCCAATTGGTGGAAAAGCATCATAAACGAGTTGTGCACATCTGTTTATCATTGGTGCATCAAGTGGAGGATGCAGAAGATTTGGCCCAGGAGGTTTTTATTGAAGTTTTCAAATCGGTGGATAATTACCGGGGGGATGCCGCGGTATCCACTTGGTTGTATCGGCTTTCGGTTAATAAATCGCTGGATTTTATCCGGTCCGCTAACCGGCAAAAGCGCGGAAAAGGGTTGGTGACGAATCTCGAAAAGGTGGAACTGGAGCGACATCCCCTGGAACAAGCTCCGTTGGCTTCGGATCAAATGGAAGCTGAAGAGCGGCGAAGGCTTCTACATTGGGGAATTGAACAGCTGCCGGATCGTCAGAAGTTGGCGATTACCTTATCCAAACTGGATGAATTGAATCAGCAAGAAGTAGCTGAAATCATGGGGACCTCGGTTTCTTCTGTGGAGTCATTGTTGGTGCGCGGCAAGAAACGGCTAAAGGAAGTTCTGGAAAAATGTTTTCAAGAAAATTTTTGAAAAGAGCAGGAATTTTGGAACAGGATCGTCTAATGAATTGAAGAGGAGAATTATGAAACAGGTTAATCGAAATAGGGATAGGTTGATTCGATGCATTATGGAGGAGCCATTGGTGCCTTCCAATTATCTTCCTGGCGATGATTTTGTGAATCGGGTGATGAATCGGGTTGAGGATATGAATAGCGGTTCCATGGGAAAATACCTCCGCATGACCTTGAAAATCGCAGCTTCGGTAGCGGTCGTTTTCTTTGTAACCAACTTGGTTGTCTTGATTAGTAGTTTGAAAGCGGATCAGATTCAAACTGAAGTGGTGGAAACCTGGTCGGATGAATTTAATACTAATCAATCAGCTGATTGGTATGAGTATTATACGGATAATCGATTGAAAGAGAGTCAAACAAAATAGAGTGTTATGAAACGAAATTGCAAGTTTTGCTGGATTATACTGGGTTTGTTTTTGTTGGGTAACGTTCTGTTATTAAGTGTTTGGTGGACGAGAAGTGATCGATGCGATAAAGGGCGGTTTTCGCGAGAGGAGTACGCCAATCACATGCGGCAGTTTTTAAATGAAAAAGCCGGCATTGATTCCATTCAGTTTGAGCAGATAAGTGGTTTGAGAAAAGATTATTACCGATTATTGGAACCCTTGAAGGATAATGTGGATAGCTTGCGAAAGGAGTTGGCATTTTATACCTTTTCGGATGCGAAAGATACAGCTGTAGTTGCCGATCTGGTTGGGAAAATTGTTGGTAACCAACAAAAAATAGAGTATCTGAATTGTACGCACTATAAGGCTGTAAGGAAAGTCTGCTATTCTTTAGAGCAGCAACAAAAATTGGATGAGGCTTTTCGGGATTTTGTGAGTAAACATCACAAACGAAGGAGAGGTCATGGGCCTCAATAAGTGTAAGGGGTGTCAGTGATTGGCAGAATCCATTTCGGATGCTGCATAATTTATTAATTACGGAGAGAATACTAAGCAGTTTATTCGATGGGATATCGTAATGGGAGCGGTATATCTGATTGGTAAATGCAGGTACCATAAAACCTTAAAAATTGATCAGAATATTTGGAAAAGTAAATATCGTTTCTATATTTGCAGTGTACTAATGAAGTATAACAGTGGATGTGCTGATGGATTGATGTCTTGAATTTTATAAAAAAGAACCATTGAATTCACCAGGTGGTATTAATTGATGCTGATAATCCACTATATTTATTGTGATTGTTTTTGATAAATATCAGAATACCTAAATTGAATCATCTTGAAAATTGAAATCAAAGATCTCAGCCAAATCTACGGCCAGGACTTTAAAGCTCTCGATAACGTAAATCTGACCATTGAACCAGGTATGTTTGGTCTGTTAGGACCCAATGGCGCCGGTAAGTCAACTTTGATGCGTATTTTGGTGACCTTATTAAAACCTACTCGCGGAGATGTATGGGTGAACGGTAAAAAACTGTCAGAAAACAGAAAAGAAGTGCGCGCATATCTGGGCTATCTGCCACAGGATTTTCGTTTTTTCTCCAAATTGAAAACGTGGGAGTTTCTGGATTATGCAGCTGCTTTGGCGGGTATGCGCAAGAAGAAGGAACGTTTAGTAGCAGTGGATGATTTGCTGGAGCAAGTGGGTTTGTTTGATGTACGTAACCGGTTTGCCAATAAGTTATCAGGTGGAATGAAGCGCCGTTTGGGCATTGCACAGGCTTTGATTGGTGATCCAAAGATCATTGTGGTGGATGAGCCCACTACCGGTCTGGATCCGGAAGAACGCATCCGTTTTCGCAATATTCTGTCCAACTTAAGTCAGCGTGAGGTTATTATCGTGCTGTCCACGCACATTGTGGGCGATATCTCTTCCACCTGTCGGCAAATGGCCTTGTTGAATAATGGACAGGTTCATTTTCAGGGATCGCCGGAGGCATTCATCCATAAGGCGCAAGGACATGTGTATAAAACGAGTGTCACCTTTGATGAAATGAAAACCATCAGTGAGGCCTATCCGGTCATCACCTCCATTCCCGGCACCGGCGGTTATGAAGTGGAGTTTGTGGCCGATCATGTGAATGGTCGTCAGGCTACTGTTATAGATCCTAACCTGGAGCATGCTTATGTGTATTTCATGGAATATATTGCCAACCAAAAATTCGAATACCAATGATTTCACTGTTTAACTTACAGATGGTTGCCCGCTATGAGTCGAAAATCTTATTGCGAAGTTGGTTTTTTCGTATTTTTTCGGGGGTGGCCATTGCATTTATTCTTTTCTTTAACCTGTTTGGTGTAGGAGCATTGGATAATAGCGCCTGGCCAGGGCGATTGTTACCATCAGGGGTACCTTATATGAACATGTTCCTGCTCAATCTGGCACAAGCCATCATCGCGGTTTTTTTATCAGCCGATTTTCTGGGACGCGATAAAAAACTAGATACCACCGAAGCGTTTTATGTCCGCAGTATCTCCAACATGGATTATGTGCTAGGCAAGACGCTCGGTATTGTCAAAGTCTTCTTTTTCCTCAATGTAGCTGTATTGTTGGTAGGCGTGATTGGCTCACTCATTGGCGGTGATTCTGATATTAATGTGGTTTCCTATGTGTTATACCCCCTGTTCATTTCGCTGCCATCGCTGGTGTTTGTATTGGGGCTCTCCTATTTTACCATGTCATTGGTGCGCAATCAGGCCATCACTTTTGTGTTGATCCTGGGACTCATCGCCTTATTGCTGTTTTACGTGCAAAATCAATGGTTTGGTTTGCTCGATTTTTTAGGGTTTTATACCTCGTTTATGCGATCTGATTTTACCGGTTTCGACAACCTCTCTGATCTGCTCATGGTGAGAGGCGGTTGGTTGTTTTTAGGTCTGTTTTTTATTCTGGCTACGGTCTGGCGCTTGCCACGATTGTCCCAGCAATCCTTTCAGCGCATTCGAATCATATCTGTGATGTTGATCTTTTTAATGGCTGGCATGGCCTTGCTGGGGATGAAGCTGAAAAATGAGCTGGCAAAAAACGAGCTTCGCATAGCGGTACGCAGCTTGAATGAAGGTTTGAAGCCGGTGGACTATCGCATTAATGACTATGATATTGAACTGAACCATTCCGGAAGTCAAATTGATTGTCGGGTCAATATGAAAATTTGTCCGTCAAAAGAGGTGTCTTCTAAGCGTTTATCCTTTGCTTTGAATCCGGGTTTGCAAGTTAGGCAAATAACCATTGGTAACGATGCGATCGCTTTTGTGCGTGAGGGACACCTGGTGCATGTGAACGCCGATCAATATCTGAATCAGGATACCATTGATGTGGAAATAGCCTATCGTGGCAATATACGTGAAGAAGCTATGTTTCCCGAAATCATTGATGAAGTGTGGATGCGGCCCAACCGAATGGATCCTTTGTTGGCTGGCAAACGATTGGCTTACATACAGTCTGATTACGTGTTGCTAACCCGTGAAGCCAATTGGTACCCCGTGGTGGCTGATGAGTTGTTTTTTGCCAAGTATCCTTTCACTAATTTTCAGTTGAAGGTTACTACCAAGCCCGATTTAAAAGTGATTACCCAGGGCAAAGAACAGGAGCCGGAGCCCGGCGTACATCAATTTCAACCGACCCATCCGCTGAATGCACTCAGTGTGACCATTGGTCAGTATGAGCAGTTATCAGTCCAGGTTGATAGTGTTCAGTTTATTGTGTATCACCATCCGGATCACGATTACTTCAAACCTTATTTTGAATTGTTAAGTGATACCATGTCCGATGTTCTGAGAGAGATAAAAAAAGACTATGAGCGAAAAATAGGCTTGTCCTATCCTTTTGAGCAGTTGTCGCTGGTGGAAGCGCCCATCAGTTTTTACAGTTATTTGCGCAATTGGTCTCTGGCCACAGAGAACATCATGCCGGGTATGATCTTTTTCCCGGAAAAAGGAGGTGGGGAGTGGACCAATGACTTCGATGGACAGACACAGCGCATGAAAGACCGCAATGAGGAGCAAAACCGGGTTATTTCCGACAAGGAGCTGCAAGTGGATATGCTGAAGAGTTTTATCGGTAATAATTTCATCCAGCCCCGTAATTTCCGATGGGGACGCAGCGTGGAAGGTGAACGCCAGGTTGAGAACTGGGGCCGCTATCAGGTTTTTCCCAATTACTTTGCCTACGTCAATGCCATCGATGAAGCGGGTTATCCCTTGCTGAACATCGCCATCGAGAATTACCTGCACAAGCGACAGAGTGAAACAAGAGGGGCTCGGGGTAACGGTGGCTTATCATCCAATGATGAGGTGATTTTGAAACTAAGAGAAAAAAGTTTGAATGATCTCATCACCACCGAAGATGTTAATGTGTTAGGCAATGTATTCGCATCCAAAGGGGGACAGTTGTTTTCCAATTTAAAGGTGAACCTGAGTGGTAACCGCTTCGATCGTTTCCTGGACAGCCTTTTAAGGGACAATCGGTTTCAGAATCAAAAAGTCCAACAGTTTATAAATACCGTTAACACCAGTACGGGTTTAGATTTTAGAAAAAATTACAACGATTGGTTAAATGAACAGTACCAGCCGGCTTACTTATTTGGCACCATCAATGTGTGGGAAGTGAAGGATGGTAATCGCATCCGTTACTTTATGAAAGTACCCCTGACCAATAGCGGTGAGGCCGATGGCATCATTAGTTTTACCATCCGCGAAGGGATGCAGGAGAACCGGCGAGGCCGTTTCCGGTCGCGTTTTGGAGGGGGTGATGAAGAAGCCGCCAATGAACAGAACTTCATGTTGAAGGCCGGTCAATCCGCCGAGATTGGGTTTCTGCTGGATCAGGAACCGCGCGAGGTTCTGGTCAACACCTATCTGGCGGCCAATATCCCATCCAGTCAACGGCTGGAAACAGGTACCATCATCACCGATCAAAAACGGGTACCTTTTTATGAGGGCATGCGCGATTTGGCCAAACCCGTTAAGTATGCCGAATCGTTTGAAACCATTGTGGATAACGAAGATCCAGGATTTGAATTTATCAATACCGGTGAAAGCCGCACCTTAAAAGATTGGTGGATCAGTCGTCAGAATGAAGAAACTGAAGCCGATGAGTATGGTATGATCCGTTTCTGGAATCCGCCGGTGAAATGGAAGCCGGTAGCGGGCGGACAGTTCTTTGGGGAGTACCTGAAATCAGCGTACTACAAGCGCCGGGGAACGGGCAACGGAAAAGTGATCTGGAATGCCAGTTTAAAAGAGAGTGGTCATTATGATGTGTATGCCCACGTGCCGGCCACTGATTTTGGATGGCGACGACATCGCGAAAATAATAATGGGGAGCAGGACTATCTCTTTACGGTTTCCCACGATGATGGGGATGATGAAGTCAGCATCACCATCTCCAATACGAATTCCGGTTGGATATACCTGGGTGAGTATTATTGCTCACAAGGGGCTGCAAAAGTGCAACTTTCCGATCAAACCAACGGTGACCTGGTGATTGGGGATGCCGTGAAATGGATTAAAAAGTAACATAGAGTCTGTGGCCAGTGGTCAGTGAGCTGCTGACTACTGGCCATTGACTGCTGACAAAAAAATAAAAACCTTAATCAAAATAATTTATGAATACTCGTGTGAAAGGAATTTTGCTTTTTTTGCTGGTCTTGGGATGGGGCCATCAGTTGGGGGCGCAGCGCTTGATGACCCTGGAGCAATCGGTGCAAGAAGCCTTGCAAAATAGCCCGGAGATTGTGCGGGCGCGCTTGAATCTTGAACAAAGGCGTGAGCTATTGGGCGCGCAGAGAGCGTCGTTGAAATCGCAGTTTCGGTTGAATGTCACACCCCTTGAATATTCTAAGAATCGCTCCTATAATGAAGCCTTACAGCAGTGGATTGATACCGAAACTACCAGCAGTTCGGGCAATTTAAGTGTGGCTCAACCCATTTTATGGACCGATGGTACTGTTTCGTTGAATAATAAATTTCAGTGGCTCGATTCGCAAAGTTCATTGGGCGGCGGTTCCGGGGCGGAAAAGGGATTTAACAACAGTTTGAGTTTGCGTCTGGATCAGCCCATTTTTACTTATAACAAACGCAAGCTGGAGTTGAAAGAGATTGAGTTCGATTATGAAAATGCACAGTTGAATTATGCCATTCAGGCCTTGAATGTGGAGAAGCAGGTGACGCAATATTTCTACCAGCTCTATCAAAAACAGATGAGCTTGATTACCTCGCGGGAGGAGTGGGAAAACCGCAAGAATAGTTTTGAGATTATTAAAAATAAAGTAGATGCCGGTTTAACAGCGCGCGAAGAAATGTTGCAGGCGGAGCTGGACATGATGACCAGCCAGTCAACGGTTCAGAATAATGAAGTGGAGCTGGAAAACATCAAAGATAATTTTAAACAGATGATGGGGCTTCCTATCGATGAAGAGATCATGGTGATTGCCGAAGTGTCGGTGTTGCCCGTGGATATTGACCTGAATGAAGCCAGTGATTATGCGTTATCCAATCGCATGGAGATCCGTCAGCGCCAGATAAACATTGAAACCGGGCAGTTTGACATTATCAAGACCAATGCGACCAATGAATTCAAAGGAAATGTAGCCCTTTCAGTCGGGTTGTTTGGTAACGATGAGAAATTTCAGAATATGTATGATCAACCGGCCAATAATCAGGATGTAGCTTTAAGTCTGGAAGTGCCGTTGTGGGATTGGGGCGAGAAAAAGGCGCGTTTGAAGGCGGCGCAGGCGGCACTGAAAACACAGGAGTACAACCTGGGAGATGAAAAAAAGAATATTCTGTTGGGTATCCGTCAGGTGTATCGCAACCTCAATAACATGTTAACGCAGATTGAAATTGCCCGCAAAAATGAAGAGAATGCGGAACTTACCTATGAGATTAATCTGGAGAAATACAAGAATGGTGATTTGACGTCCATGGACTTGAATCTCTTTCAGAACCAGTTGACGGAAAAGAAAAATAATAAGACCAATGCATTGATTAATTACAAACTGGAGTTGCTTAATATGAAACTGCAAACGTTGTATGATTTCGAGCACAAAGTCTCCATTCTGCCCGACGTGATGAACTATGAATCCATGTTTGATACGAAATAATCATTTGGGGTGATGGAAAGTCGATCAGAACAAATGGAAATTCGGTTACAGAAGTTGGCTAAGCGATTAAAAAGCTTCGCTAAAGGATCCGGATGCATGGAAATTGCATTCGAGAGGACCGAACAAGGATCAAAGTACTCCGCCAAGAGACTTGGATCATTGGATTTTCGATTCATTTCTTTCGCTATGGGATCACGATCTTTCGATTCTGCATGTCGACCTTTCGATTATGGATCAATCGCTTTCGATTTGATATCAACACGAGTGTCGAAGGCATCTTATGCAATTCTCAAGCAGGAGAAACAAAGTATTATAAACTGAAATAACAATATCCACACATATGAAAACGCTTAATCAAATCCTTACTGGCACGCTTGCTATTATAGTGTTGGCAGCGTGTAACAATGAATCCTCCAATTTTAATACTGATGTCGCAGTCAATGTGTCGGTGCAGGAAGTCACCTATAAGCCCATTGAGCAAACACTCATCACCACCGGATCCATCAAGCCTTCCATGGAAGTATCCATTAAAACGGAGATGGCAGGGGATTACTTTTTGCAAACCAATCCCAAAACCGGGAAACATTATAAGATGGGCGATGAGATTAGCCGGGGGAGCTTAATCATTAAGTTGGAAGATAAAGAATACGAAAATCAAACCAACCTGGAAGGAGCTGAATTGGATCTGAAAATCTCCGAGATGGAGTATCAGAAACAACAAGCGTTGTATGAAAAAGGAGGGGTGACTTTACGGGAGTTGGTCAATTCGGAGAAAACCATGGTGACTGCCCGCCAAACCCACGAAAACGCCCTGATCAAACTGGCAAAGATGAACATGACAGCACCCTTTGCCGGGGTGATCACCGATTTACCATATTTCTCGCCGGGTGTGCGCCTGGAGACCGGGCAGCAAGTGTTGAGCATGATGGATTACAGCATCATGGTGATGGATCTGAGCATGCCCGAAAACCTCATGGGGCAGGTGCGCATCAACCAATTGGCCAACATCATGAATTATGCCTTGCCCGATGATACCTTGAAAGGTATTATTTCGGAACTGTCGCCGGCCATTGACATGGAGGCCCGTACCTTTAAAGGACGTATCCAGGTGGAAAATAAAGTGAATCTGTTGAAGCCGGGTATGTTTGTGAAGGCGGAGATTGTAGTCGACAGCAGGGATAGTGCATTAGTCATCCCCAAAGACGTCATCCTCACCGAAGGTAACCGGAAAATTGTATTTGTGGCCGAAAAGGAAGCCGCCTTGAAAAAGTATATCCGCACAGGTATCGAGAATAATAATGAAGTGGAAGTATTGGATGGTCTGAAAAAAGAAGAGCGTTTGATCATTAAAGGCTTTGAGACCTTGAAAGACCGCTCCAAAGTAAAAATCGTTAAGTAATGATCAATGTGTAATGTTCAGTGATTAATTAAACATTAACAATTGAAAATTAATAATTAAAGATATATGAGATCCATTTCAAGATTCTCGGTAAACTACCCGGTGACGGTGTTCATGATTGTTTTGGGCATTGTGTTGTTGGGTGGCATTTCTCTCTCGCGCCTGGGGACGGATCTGTTTCCCGATCTTCAGAATCCACGCATTTATGTAGAGGTGAAGTCGGGTGAACGGTCGCCCGAAGAAATAGAAAAACGATTTGTAGAACAGGTTGAGGCCTTGTCGGTACGCCAGAATGGGGTATTGAATGTGTCATCGGTCAGTCGGGTGGGAACGGCCATCGTCACGGTGGAGTATGACTGGAACAAGGACATTGATGAAGCATTTCTGGACCTGCAAAAAGCATTGACTCAAATTGGTCAGGATGAAGATGTGGATGAGTTAAATATCTCCCGCTTCGATCCCAATGCATCACCGGTAATAAAGGCCGCTTTTCGCCATCCGGAGATGACCGATATGAATACTTTGCGCCAGACAGCGGAGAACTACATTCGCAATGAATTGATCCGGGTAGAAGGGATTGCCGATGTGCGCATCTCGGGTGAAGAGGTTTCCGAAGTGATGGTGTTGACCGATCCTGGACGATTGGAAATGCATAACCTGACTACCACCTCGGTTTTGAACACGATCAAGAGTTTTAATCAGAACGTTTCCGGTGGATCCATTGAAGAAATGGGCCAGAAATACATCATTAAAGGGGTGAGTGCGTTAACCGCCCTGAGTGATGTGGAAAATCTGGTGGTGAAACTCACTTCGTCGGGTTCATCTAATTCATCTGCTTCAGGTACGGCTGCAGGAACCACTGCCACATCCTCGCAATCGCCCATCTTACTGAAGGATATAGCGACTGTTAAATTGCAGAATCGCGAGCCGGAAACCATTGTCCGCCTGGATGGAAAGCGGTGTCTGGGCATTTCCATTTATAAAGAGACCAAATACAATACCGTTTCAGCCGTGGAGAAGCTCGAAGAAGCCTTCATGGCCATTGAGAAGCGCTTGCCGGGATATGAACTGAAAGTGATCAATAACCAGGGCACATTTATTCAGAGTGCCATCGGGGAGGTGGAGGAGAGCGCACTGATTGGGATCATTTTTGCTGTTTTTGTGCTTTTCCTGTTCCTGCGACGCTTTGGTGTGACCATGATTGTTAGTTTAGCCATTCCGGTATCCATTATTGCTACTTTTAATCTAATGTATTTCAATGGGCTGACTTTAAATATCATGACCTTGGGAGGATTGGCCCTGGGAGCCGGGATGTTGGTGGATAACGCCATCGTAGTGGTGGAGAACATCTTCCGGAAACTGGAAGAGGGCTTGTCGCTCAAGGATGCGGCTATTGAAGGAACGGCTGGAGTGAGTGGGGCGCTGACAGCGTCGACCTTAACCACTATTGTGGTGTTCTTACCCATTGTGTATCTACACGGCGCTTCAGGTGAGTTGTTTAAGGATCAGGCCTGGACCGTGGCCTTTTCGTTGGTATCCTCATTGGTAGTGGCTTTGTTAGTGATTCCCGTGTTAAGTACGTTTTTCTTCAAGGAGAAACGTGCATCTAAAAAGAAACACCACTCACCGGATAAGGGATTTGGCTGGTACGGACATTTCCTGGAGACGCTGTTGAAGCGACGCCTGGCCGTGATTGGTGGAGCTGTGGTATTGGTGGCCTTAACGGTCTTGCTCATTCCGCATGTGGGAAGCGAATTCATGCCCGAGACGCAATCCAATGAAATTACTGTTGAAGCAGTGCTGCCGGCCGGGACAGCCATTATGCGAACCGATGCCACGCTGAATCAGATGGAGCAAATGGTGATGGCTTCTTTTGGAGAAAGTCTGCAATGGGTTTATTCACATGCCGGACCGGAGTCAGGGGTGGAGTCATCGACCCAAACAGAACAAGGTGAAAATACCGGTTTTTTAAAACTGGCGCTGCAGGAGGAGGTACACATATCATTTACCGATTTGGTGGCTACCCTAAATCGCTTGTTTGACGGCATTCCGGGATTGGAAGTGCGTTACGTGCAGGATCAGTCGGCTTTGCAAACGCTTTTGGGAACCGATGAAGCCCCCTTGGTGGTGGAAATCGAAGATGAAAACCGGGATAATCTGGAGGTGGCTTCTGTCTTGATCGCTGAAGCCCTTCGACAGCATGAAAATGCGTACAATATTAAAAGTTCCTTTGAGGATGGCGCACCGGAAGTGAATGTGGTGATTGACCGGGTTAGAGCCGGCATTTTCAACCTGGATGTGTCTACGGTTATGAATAGCTTGTCGGATTACCTCTCGGCTAAAGAGGGGGGGCGCATGGAGATGAAAGGGGAGCTGATCGACATTAAGCTGGAGATGCCCGATGTACGTCTGAATGAATTGAAAGATCTTAAGTTGAAAAGTGGCGATAAGGATGTGTTACTCTCCGAAGTGGCGACCATTCAGATTGGCCGTGCACCGCGTGAGGTATTGCGCAACAATCAAAAACGGGTGGCCCGTATTTCGGGCATGGTGACGGATGACATTCCTTTTGACCACCTGGTGCGTCAGTTGGAACGTGTTATTTCGGAATTAGACATCCCGGCCGGCACCAATGTTAAAGTGTTGGGTGAAGAGCAGAAGCGGAAGGAAGCATTCGGGAGCTTACAGTTTGCACTTATCTTATCCATTGTGTTGGTGTTTATGGTGATGGCGTCTCAATTTGAGTCGCTCATTCATCCGTTTACCATCCTATTGACCATTCCATTGGCCGGAGTGGGTGCTGTTTGGGCATTTTTCCTCCTGGGACAAACTTTTAATATCATGGCTTACATTGGTATTGTGATGCTGGGAGGTATTGCGGTGAACGATTCCATCATTCTGGTAGATGCCATCAATCAACACAAACGCTCCGGTGCACCCTTGTTTGAAGCCATCGTTCTGGCAGGTCAACAACGTATTCGGCCCATCCTGATGACCAGTATCACCACCATTCTGGCTTTGTTGCCATTGACATTTGGTTTTGGTGATAGCGCCGCTTTACGGGCACCCATGGCCATTGCCGTGATTGGCGGATTAATCACCTCTACCTTGTTGACGCTGGTGGTCATTCCATGCGTGTACTATGTGTTTGATAAAGGGGTCTCTCGTTTCAAAGCATAAGATGGTACCAGGGAGACCTTAAGTTTTTCAAAACCTTAAGGTCTGAATTAAAAGATGACTTATATGAAAACGATAATACACAGAAAGGTGCTGATCAGTATGGTCTTTGTGGCATTGACCATGTTGGGCATCATCTCTTACCGGCAACTCTCCTTTGAGCTCTTGCCCAATACGGAGTATCCGGTGCTTTTGGTGCAGGTCATGGCCACATCCGATCTGGATCCAAAGCACATGGAGCAGGAAGGGGTGATTCCCATTGAGGGCGCCGTTAGTACATTAGAAGGTATAGAAAAGATTGAAAGCCGTGTTAATCCGGGCCGGGCGGTGGTGGTTATCTACCTCACCCGGGATGTGGATGTGAAATATGCGTATCTGAAGCTGGTGGAGAAAATTGAAAACTCGTCCGGTTTGTTGCCTGAAACGATGCGGGCACAGGTGATAAAGATTGATACCGAGCAGCTCAATACTCAATTCATGCAGGTGCAAGTGCGGGGTGAAGGGGGTGTGGACCGGGTGCGTAATCTGGTGGAGCAGGATATACGGAGTAAATTGGAGAGTGTCGATGGCATATCGGCCGTGGAAGTGTCCGGCGGACGTCAGAAGTCCGTGGAGATTACCATTCATGATGATGTGCTGGAGAGCTATGGTTTAACCATGGGTAACATCCGGCAGATGATCACCGGTGGGCAAAGGGAAAAAGTATTTGCCGGAGAAGTGAAAGATGGCGCCACCAGTTATTATGTGACGGTGGAAGCCGATTATACGCACATCAACGACATTGCCAATATTGTGGTGAAAGCCGAAGGTCCGGTCTTGCTCAAGGATGTAGCAACGATTCATTTTGGTGTGAAGGAGGATGATTCCTATAGCCGTGTGAATGGGATGGATGCGGTGACGCTTTCCATATCCAAAGATGCACAGGTTAATCTCATTGATTTATCCCAAAAGACCATTGGGCGCATAGAGGAGATTAATAAAACATATGCCGATAAGGGCGTGGAGTTGGTCGTGGAATCCAATACGGCTGAGACCATGGAGTCCAACCTGGATCAGATTATCCAGCTGGCTTTTATTGGGGGCATTCTGGCGTTGTTTATCTTGTGGATATTCCTTAAAAATATTCCGCTGGTGGGCATGGTGATGGTATCCGTTCCGCTGTCGGTGTATGGGGCTTTTAATTTTTTCTATGCCGGAGATATCTCCATTAATGTATTAACCTTAGTGGGTTTGGCATTGGCCATTGGAATGCTCTTGGATAACAGTGTGGTGGTGATGGAGAATATTTATCGGGTGGCCTCCCGGGGGAATTATTCAAAAGAAGAAAGTGTGATCCGGGGTACCAAAGAAGTGTGGCGCTCGGTGTTGGCAGCGACTTTCACCACGGTATCGGTTTTTCTGCCCTTTGTCTTTTCTGAGAACATAGTGTTTAAAGAAGTGGCTCGTCACATCAGTGTGTCCATTGTGAGTACGCTCATGGTTTCGTTGCTGGTGGCTCTCATTCTTATCCCCATGCTGACGCATTTGTTTCTGTCAGGCATCGTGAAGTATAAAATTCAGGCGCTGGAAAAGTTGTCTTTGCACAATCGCCTGGTGCAGTATTATATTTTGCTTTTAAAAGCGACTTTACGTAAGCCTGCCACGACCATTTTGGCTGTATTGGCACTCTTTTTTGTGGTTCTGTTAGTGAGCATAGGATTGAGCTTTACGCAATCGCAGGAAGCCGAAACGCCCGAGTTTATTGTGAGTGTGGAGATGCCGTCGGGTGCACTGCTCAACAGTACGGACTTGCTGGTGCGGGAATTGGAAACCCGTCTGGCGGATCTGGCCGAAAAGGAAGATGTGATCAGCCAGGTGAATGAAGATCAGGCCAGCTTGACCATAAAGTTAAAGGAAGATTACAAGAAAATTGATGGCCGGACTATTCCGGAAATCAAGGAAGATATACAAAAGCGCATTGACGGAGTGGAAGGGGGCGACATCAGTTTGTCACAAGGTGGTTCGGGTAATATGGGCGGAGGCAGCGGTTTTGGAAGTAATCCCGGCATGGGAATGGGTATGATGATGGGATTGGGTCAGCAGGAGGAGCAGGTGATTATTAAAGGGGAGGATTACGATCAGATGCTGCTGGTGGCCAACGATATCAAATATTACCTGGAGAATAACCTGGATAACATACAGCGGGTGCGCGTTTCATCGGCCATGCCTCGTCCGGAAGTACACATGGATATGGATCCTTATTTGATGGGTCTGTACAGCATCTCGCCCAATAATGTCGCGGGTGAGCTCTTCACTTTCAGGCCGGAGGTAGCTTCCGGCGGGCAGTTGAAAATTGACAACGAGACCTATGATATTATTCTAAAGAGTGAAACGAATGGTCAGGAAGAAGAGTCGTTGGCCAAAACCATGGAGGATCTTCAAAAACTCAATGTGACCAATATCAATAACAACCTATTTCCGTTAAAAGATTTTGCAGAGATTAATTACGCATCCGGGCGTTCGGAGATTCAGCGGGTCAACCAGGAAAAGCAAATTGAAGTGACGTATAGTTTCTCGGATGAGGTGACGGATTCGAAGACCTTATTGGATGAAGCACGCGCCGGAGTGGATGAGTTGGTGGCTTCCGTACCGGTACCACCATCGGTATCTTTAAAAGTGGTACATGAAGAGGATATCTATGCGGAGTTTAAGTTTTTGGGATTGGTCGCCTTGATCATGGTCTTTATGATTCTCGCTTCTGTCTTTGAATCATTGACAGCTCCTGTGGTGATGCTGTTTTCGGTTCCTCTGGCAGCTATTGGTTCTTTGTTGGCTTTGGTATTATCCGGAAATTCCTTGCTCAACATCAATACCATCATTGGGTTTCTCATACTATTAGGCGTGGTGGTGAATAACGGGATTCTCTTAATCGATTACTCCCGGCAGCTCAGGCGCGAGGGCTACAATGCAGCCCGAGCCTTGATGACAGCCGGTATCTCTCGAATACGGCCCATTAGCATTACGGCCATTACCACCATCATTGCCATGTTGCCTTTGGCCATGGGAAAATCGGAATACGTGGGTATCCTGGGAGCGCCATTTGCCATTACGGTCATTGGCGGGCTCAGCTTTAGCACTTTGTTGACCCTGGTTTTCATGCCTACGTTTGCGTTTGGCTTGGAGCAGGCATTGGCTTGGATTCGCTCGTTGCCGCTTTGGTTGCGCTTGTCCATTTTCTTTTTGTGGGGATCAACCGCATTGTTAGTGTACTTTTATTCCGATGCCGGTTTTGCCTGGAAGCTATTGTATTGGGTATTGATATTGGCAGGGGTTCCGGCAGTGGTGTATTTCATGCGTTCCTCATTACGCATGGCCAAAAGTGAGCTCATTACGCAGGGCGAATCGGTTTCCATCACCATTCGCAACCTGGTGAAGGTGTATGACCGCGATGGGCGCTTTGTGCGTGAGTGGAAAGCTCGGGAGCATATGCAAGAGGAGTTGACCGCAACAAGGCGAATTACCGGTCCTGATGTTTTAAAGGATCTGGTGTGGCAGTTGCCGTTCATTGGATTCGCCATTTATTTCACCTGGTGGTACCTGGAAACTGCCCTGTGGGGTTTAGTATTTACTGTTTTCAACTATTTTGTATTTATATCCCTTTACAATAGTTGGGCCCTGTTGTGGCGCAATAATGAGGAGAAAGTGTATTTTATCACGCCCAGGCGTGATCGGTTTATTTTGTTAGTGTTGAGATGGGGATATCCTGCTTTTGCCGTGGTTACTTTTATTCTTACCTGGCAATCCATTACCGGGGCGGTGATTTTGGGGGTCACCTGGTATCTCTTGTTGGCCTTATATGCAGCCGGTACAAAGCTGCGCAGTAATCAGCTCAATATTGAGCGAATCACCGGTCGTTTTGCCGGCATACGTCGTTCTTTTTACCGCTTGGTGCGACTTATTCCTTTTGTGGGTAAGCAAAAACAGCCTTTTAAAGCACTGAAGGGAGTGTCGCTGGATATAAAGACCGGGATGGTTGGTCTGCTGGGGCCTAATGGAGCTGGTAAAACCACTTTAATGCGCATCATTTGTGGTATACTGGATCAAAGTTATGGTAAAGTGTATATCAATGGCTTTGATACGGCTGATAAACGGGAAGAACTCCAGGGATTGATTGGTTATCTGCCGCAGGAGTTTGGGACCTATGAGAACATGACAGCCTGGGAGTTTCTGGATTATCAGGCCATCATCCGAAGTATCATGGATGAGAAAGTACGACATGAGCGCTTGGCGTATGTGTTGAAAGCAGTGCACATGTGGGAACGGAAGGATACTAAAATCGGTTCTTTCTCAGGGGGGATGAAGCAGCGTATTGGAATTGCCATGATTTTACTGCACCTGCCCAAAATATTGGTAGTGGATGAACCTACAGCGGGTCTGGATCCACGTGAGCGAATCCGTTTCCGGAATTTATTGGTGGAGCTAAGTCGCGAACGGGTGGTGTTATTCTCGACCCATATCATAGAAGATATCTCCAGCTCCTGTAATCAAGTGGCAGTGCTTAATAAAGGTGATTTAAAATACTGGGGCGTGCCAGGCGAGATGGTGAATATTGCAGCAGGTCAGGTGTGGCAGTTCGATGTGCCGGCCTCTGATTTTGAGCGCATCAATCAGCAATTTGTGGTGGTGCATCACATGCGTGACGGTGAACAGGTTAGGGTGAGGTGTCTCTCGGCTGAAAAACCAACGGCAGATGCCCAACAGGTGAGTGCGGTGTTAGAGGATGCTTACATCTGTTTATTGAAGAATGATAAAATGAAGCAACATGAATAATATAGGATCCTTTTCAGCAACCATACGTTGGCGTACGTTTGCTAGCCTGATACGTTATAATTTAAAAGTCGTCTTTGGCAATAAGTTTGTTTATTTTCTGGGGGCATCGCTTATTTTTTATCTGTTGATCACCTCCATTAGCTTCTTTTCGAAGAATAGTATTGCGACTGTGGAAGGTGTTTATTATCAATTGATGTTTCCCGCCTTTTTGTTGATTTTCTTTCCTACTACGTATGGAATCCAAAATGATGAAGATGCCCGAATTCTGGAAATCTTATTTGGGATTCCCAATTACAGGTATAAAGTCTGGCTGGTGCGTTTAGTAATGACATTGTTTATGGTGTTTTGGTTTATCTTTTTGATGGCTAACCTTAGCAGCCTGATATTAACGCATGTGCCTACCTGGCAAATTACGCTTCGCTTGATGGTGCCGGTCACGCTCTTTGGGATGCTGGGGTTCTGCTTCAGTACAGTGGTGAAAAATGGCAACGGAGCAGCGGTTATTGTGGTGATTATTGGACTTATCGTCTGGATATTATCTGAGTTTATTTCGGAAAGTTCCTGGAATATTTTTTTGAATCCCTTTGATTTACCAGGTAACATGAGTGAGGCTGTGTGGGCAACAGTGGTGGGCAAGCACCAGCGTACCTGGATAATTGTAGCCCTTATCGCTGGTTTATGGGGATTATTGAATCTGCAACAAAGAGAGAAATTTATAAGATAAAAATGGTTCTTGCATAAAATTCAGGATTGAACCCCTCCAAGGTTTTTGATAATTCTTTGTTGATGGTAAGGTGTAGCCCAGCCCTGAATTGGTTGATTTTTTTTAGATCCCAGTTAACATCTTAGGGTAGTGTTATATAAAAAAAGCGCCATTGGCGCTTTTTTCTATGTGTTTTTGTATGACTGTTACTTATGCTTCGGAATGCTTCTCTCCCTCCAGAATCTCGCGGGCCATGTCTAATATGGTCGTGTCATCCAACTCAACAATACCACCGTCAGGTCCTTGTTCCAAATGGATGCCGGCACTTTTACCCCGATCGTAATTGGCTCCGCCAAAGTAATTTCTTACCGTTTGTACGTCGAGGTTCAACTCTTCAGCAATCGTATGCATGCTGCCATCAGGTAGACTATCTTTAATCTTCCTGAGCTGATTGAAAGTAATGGTTGTTGTACTCATATTGTAAAGTTTAATGGTTACACATATGTGCGTACTAAAAATAGGAAAATAAATTAATAATTGAAACTGAATTAATGTTAATGTTGCTTTTCTTACGAAAAATTAATAGTGAGATAACCAAAGTTTCCATGAAGGAGGCTTGGTAGCGGGGATGTTAATACGTTTTTTCACCCAATAGACTAATTTGTCCAAAATGTTGATTTTTTTAAGGGTGAGAAAACAAACGAAGTCGTTGTTTTTAGTCCGTTTGTGGACTCATTTTACAGAACAAAATCAATAAAGCATTAAAAAATGATAAATATTGTTGATCGAATCAAATAGGTACATACGGATTAATTTTATCTTTGTGCCAAAATTTGAGAGGTGATTAAGATAAATAGAAACGAAAAATTAACCTTGAAGGAGGTTAATGCGGTTCTACAAGGAAGCACTATTGAGGTAGATCAGCAGTCTTTGGCGTATGCCGACCAGGTACATCAATTTTTGGTGGATTATGCAAAGGATAAAGTGATTTATGGCATCAATACCGGCCTTGGCCCTATGGCACAATACAAGGTGGCTGACGGGAAGCAGGAGGAACTGCAATACAATCTAATTCGTAGCCATTCGGCAGGCTGTGGTTCACCGCTGGCAGGTGATTTTGTGAAAGCGGCCATGTTAAGTCGTTTGAAGTCCGTTTCACAAGGTGTTTCGGGAATTCATACGTCTGCATTGGAATTGTTAACCCAGCTTATTAATCACGATGTTTTTCCTCATATACCAGAGCACGGTGGCGTGGGAGCCAGTGGTGATTTAGTTCAGTTATCTCATTTGGCACTAACCTTAATAGGTGAAGGATATGTGACGTTTGAGGGTAAGAAGCAGAAAACAGCAGATGTATTTAAGCAATTAGGATTGAGTCCTATTACAATTGTTTTGCGGGAGGGCCTTTCGCTCATTAATGGTACTTCCGTAATGACAGGTATCGGATTGGTTAACCTGATCCGTGCTAAGCGTCTCTTTGGATGGATGCTGACAGCCGGTGCGCTGATTAACGAAGTGGTGGAGTCCTTTGATGATCATTTCTCGGATGAACTGAATCAGGTAAAACAGCATGCCGGCCAGCAATTTGTGGCCAGTCAGATGCAGGAATTATTGAAAGATTCGCAATTAATTGGTCACCGGGCTAATTATTTCTATAACGGCAATGTGGAGGAGAAGATATTCCGGAAAAAGGTTCAGGAATATTATTCGTTGCGTTGTTTGCCACAGATTTTAGGGCCTATTTATGATACCATTGAAGGCGCTGAAGAGGTAATTGTAGGCGAACTCAATTCCGTGAGTGATAATCCGGTAATTGACATGGAAAAGCAAACCGTATTTCACGGCGGTAATTTCCATGGGGACTATGTGTCGTTGGAGATGGATAAACTCAAATTGGCTGTTACCCGCCTTTCGATGTTGGCTGAGCGTCACATCAATTATTTGTTTAATGCCCGGTTGAATGAAATCCTGCCCCCTTTTGTTAACCTTGGGGTTTTAGGATTGAACCTGGGGATGCAGGGGATGCAGTTTACAGCAACATCCACAACCGCGGAGAATCAAACCTTATCTAACTCCATGTACGTGCACAGTATTCCAACGAACAATGACAATCAGGATATTGTGAGCATGGGCACCAACTCGGCATTGATGACGGCACGGGTGATTGAAAATGCCAATCAGGTATTGGCCATTGAACTCATTGCTTTAGCTCAGGCTGTGGATCATCTGAAGATTGAGGGTAAATTGGCGGGTCAAACAAAGGCCATGTATCAGCAGATACGCAACGTGGTGCCGGTTTTTACCGAAGATGCAGCCCGCTATGAAGATATTGAAAAAGTGGTGGCTTACATTCGTGAAAACGAGTGTTTGACACTTTAATTGAAAAAGATTTGATGAAATACGCATTAGTTACAGGAGCATCACGGGGAATTGGTAAAGCAGCTGCCATTAAGTTGGCGGAAGATGGATTTTACGTATTGATCAATTACCGTTCAAACCAAGCTGAAGCCGAGGCGACCTTGAAGGAGATTCAAAGTAAAGGAGGTGATGGTGAATTGATGCCTTTTGATGTGTCCAGTCACGAGCAAGTGGAGAAAGCCATTGTGGAGTGGCAGGAAAAACATCCGGACGAATACATTGAAGTATTGGTCAATAATGCGGGCATCACCGATGATGGCCTCATGATTTTCATGTCCATAGAGCAATGGCAGAAAGTGATTTCCACCAATCTGGACAGTTTCTTTTACGTCACGCGTCAGGTATTGCAAGACATGTTGGTCCGTAAAAATGGCCGTGTGATCAATGTGGTGTCTTTATCGGGTCAGAAAGGGCATCCTGGACAGGTGAATTACTCAGCTGCTAAAGCGGGTGTGATTGCAGCATCCAAATCATTGGCCATGGAGATTGGTAAAAAGAAGGTGACCGTGAATTGTGTGGCACCCGGTTTTATCCATTCCGATATGACTGAAGGACTGGATGAATCTCAACTGAAGAAAATGGTGCCGTTGAACCGGTTTGGTAAAGCTGATGAAGTGGCGGAAGTGATCAGTTTTCTGGCCTCTGAGAAATCATCGTACATCACAGGCGAGGTGATTTCTGTGAATGGCGGTATGCATAGCTAATAAAAGAATAATATAGACCAATGAATAGAGTTGTTATTACCGGGATGGGTATCTATTCCACCATCGGAAAAAACATTGACGAAGTTAAAGAATCTCTTTATGTGGGACGATCGGGTATTGGAATCGATCCACGCCGTAAGGAGTTTGGTTTTCGTTCTGCTTTAACAGGTATCATCGAGCGTCCTGATTTGAAGGGTGTCCTTCCACGCCGGGCACGCATCGGATTGGCCGAGCAAGGTGAATACAGTTACGTCGCCACTATGGAAGCCTTGAAAAATGCAGGGATTGACATGGGTTTTCTGGAAGCCAATGAAGTGGGTATACTCTATGGCAATGACAGTTCCTCTATTCCAGTGATAAATGCCATTGATCTGGTACGTGAAAAAAAGGATACAACCCTGGTGGGATCCGGGTCAATTTTTCAATCCATGAATTCCACCATCACCATGAACCTGTCAGTGATTCTGAAATTGAGAGGGATCAATTTTACAGTGAGTGGAGCCTGTGCCAGCAGTTCGCATGCCATTGGAATGGGTTATTTATTGATCAAACAAGGCCTGCAAGACATTATCATTTGCGGGGGTGGTCAGGAAGTGAATGCCGAGTCTATGGGGAGTTTTGATGGATTGAGTGCTTTTTCGGTACGTGAAGAGGATCCGACCAAAGCATCGCGTCCCTTCGATAAGGATCGGGATGGATTAGTGCCCAGTGGGGGAGCTGCAACGGTGATCATCGAAAGCTATGAGTCGGCAGTACGTCGGGGAGCAACGATATTGGGTGAGATCCGCGGTTATGGCTTTTCATCCAATGGCGATCACATTTCGGTACCCAATGTGGAAGGCCCAACCCGTTCATTGGAACGTTGCCTGAAAGATGCCAACATGGCGGCCCGCGAAATTGATTACATCAATGCGCATGCCACTTCTACTCCGGTGGGTGACTTGAATGAGGCCAAAGCATTGCACAATATCTTTGGCGAACATAAACCCTGGATTTCATCGACCAAGTCAATGACCGGTCATGAAATGTGGATGGGAGGTGCCAGTGAGGTGATCTATTCCACCTTGATGATGCACAATGATTTTATTGCGCCGAATATTAACTTTGACAATCCCGATGAAGATTCGGCTAAATTACGCATCGCAGATGTTCGTAAGGAAGCACATATTGATACGTTCTTGTCCAACTCCTTCGGGTTTGGAGGAACCAATTCATCATTAATTGTGTCGCGCTTTAAATAGCAGAGCACGGCTAGTATTAAATGGTATCAGTCAGGTAGTGAGGGTAAATAAGAGAAAGCGTGGCATATTCAATTTAGAACCACTTTTCTCTTTTAATTTTTACCCTTTTTCCTGGAGCAGATCCTGTTATTTTTGAGAGGTATTAAATTAAAGAATAAAACGATGAAAGCGGAAGTAATTGAGAAGGTGAATGAATTCCTGGTGGATGAATTTGAGATTGATGAGAACAAATTAACGCCGGATGCCCATTTAATTGATGATTTAGGCATCGAAAGTCTGGATTTTGTAGACATTGTGGTGATTATCGAAAAAGATTTCGGGTTTAAAGTAAAGCGTGAAGAGATGGCGGGTGTTCGCACGCTGAACGATTTATACCAATACATCGACGAACGTACTAATTAATTGCAGTAGCTAATAATAGAATCAGAATGAGTCTGGTGTCTAAGGGCTCGTGTCTTTTATCTAAACGCTAATGATCTATCGTAAATAAGGTCTATGTCAAAATGGTCAGGAAAAACCAGAGGAGGAATTGCCGGATATAAAATATTCGTGTTTGTGATCCGTTACCTGGGTATTAAAGCTGCCTATGTTTTATTGTGGTTTGTGGCACTTTATTTCCTGTTTTTCACCGAAAAAAGTGGTATCCGCTATTATTTCAGAAAGATATTGGGCTACTCGGGCACGAAGACATACATCTCTATTTATCGAAATTATTGTCTGTTGGGTCAGGTCTTAATTGATAAGGTGGCTTTTCTGGCAGGATTACGGGACAAATTCACCTTTACATTCGAAGGAGAGCAGCACCTCGTTCAGATGGCCAAAGATGGTCAGGGAGGAGTGCTGATTGGTGCCCACATGGGTAATTGGGAAGTAGCAGGTCAGCTGTTGGAACGCATTGATGTACCTGTGAACATTGTGATGCTCGAAGCCGAACACCAACGCATCAAATCCTATCTGGATAATGTGCTGGAAGAACGCAACATGAAAATCATCCCCATCAAAGAGGATTTTTCACATTTATTTGCGGTGGCAGAGGCTTTGAAGAACAAAGAACTGGTAGCCATTCATGGTGATCGTTTTTTGCCGGGCACACAAACGGTGTCGGTTGATTTCATGGGGCAGAGGGCTAAATTTCCCGCAGGACCGCTTTACCTGGCATCCAAACATCGGGTGCCGGTGACATATGTGGTGACTGTGAAAGATCATTCGACCCATTATCACTTTTATGCCTCTCAACCCAAGCTGTTTAAATACCCGGGTAATCTGAAAACCCGTAAGGCCGAAGTCAAAGAAATGGTAACGGATTATGCTTGTTTCCTGGAACAGAAACTGAAGCAATATCCGCTGCAATGGTTTAATTACTTCCAATTTTGGGAAGAGTAACTGAATATTATGTCGTTTAACTACGGATCAGATAAAAAATCGGCCTTACAGGCTAAGTACGATGCTCAAAAAATCGCGTTTGGGCCCATTATGTTTCAGGCCGCCCGGGCGCTGCGTAACCTCGGAATACTGGCGTTGTTGCGTAAAAACAAAAAAGGTCTCACCACGGAAGAGATGGCTCAGCAGCTGAATTTATCGGTGTATGGCGTGAAGGTTTTGGTGGAAGCCGGTTTGAGCATGGAGATGGTACGTGCTGAAGAAGGTCGCTGGATACTAACCAAAACTGGATTTTTCATCCTGAGTGATGAACTGACCAAAGTCAACATGGATTTTACCCATGATGTGAATTACCTGGGTATGTTTGAGCTGGAAGAATCCATCAAAACGGGTAAACCGGAAGGATTGAAGGTATTCGGTGAGTGGGATACGGTGTATGAAGCCTTATCGGAACTACCGGAGAAAGCTCAGAAAAGCTGGTTTGATTTTGACCATTATTATTCTGATTATGCCTTTCCCGAAATTTTACCCATTGTGTTTAAGGATCATCCCAAACAGGTTTTGGATGTGGGAGGCAACACCGGGAAATTTTCCATTAAATGTGCTGCATACAATGACGACGTGAAGGTCACCATCCTGGATTTACCAGGTCAGTTGAATAAGGCCTTTGAAAACATCATGGCACACGGCTATCAGAACCGCATCAGCGGCCATGCTCTGAATTTGCTCGATCACAGTGTCCCTTTTCCCGAAGGAGCGGATGTGATTTGGATGAGCCAGTTCCTGGATTGTTTCTCACAGGAAGATGTGTTGCAATTGTTGCTCAGAGCCAGAAATGCCATGAATGATGACGCGTCATTTTACATTCTGGAGACCTATTGGGACAAGCAGAAATTTGAAGCGTCCACCTACAGTTTACATGCTACGTCGCTTTATTTCACTTGTCTGGCCAATGGTTGCAGCCAGATGTATCACTCCAGTGATATGGAGAACTTATTGGAGAAAGCCGGCCTATACATCGATGAGTCCTTTGAGGACATCGGGGTCAGTCATACCTTATTTAAGTGTAAAAAGAAATAAGTAAAACAGCATGATAACCGATAAACGCGAAGACCTGTTCAGGTTCATTCCACAGCGGCCTCCTATGGTGATGATCCATAGACTTAAAGAAGCTACCGAAGCATCGGCCGTCACTTTATTTGACATTGAACAGGATAATTTGTTTGTTGAGGCAGGATTTTTGCAGGAGTCCGGTTTGATTGAAAACATTGCGCAGACCGGTGCTGCCATGACCGGCTTCCATGCCATTGCGAATCAGGCAACGGTGAAACTGGGATTTATCGGTGCAGTAAAGAAATTGAAAATAAATCAGAAACCCGCCGTGGGCCAAACCATTGAAACGCATGTTAAAGTGATTCATGAGGTGTTTGACTACCGGGTGATAAAAGGGGAAGTGTATCATCAAGACCAATTGATAGCGGCGTGTGAGATGAATATTTTCATACAACCCGATGAAGCGTCAGTGTAATAATCAGGGAGATTGAGAAGTTGTGGAGAGGTAAGCAGACTATTCTTTAACTTTAAAATAAATGATTATGAAGACAACAAAAGTTTCAACCTTGATGCGTGCCGTATTGCTGATGGCAGTGATTGGCTTTAGTTCAGCCACGTCGGCACAGAATGTCGAAAAACTAAAATCAGCCGATGAAATTGTCTGGTTTGGAATGGATTTTACCAAGGCTAAAATGATTGGTTCGACCGATGCCGGGTTTAGCGATCCGGATGCCATCGTCAATCAGTACTTTGATGCGTGGAATCATTTGGTATTGAATGAGGCCAAGAAATATGATTTGGCAGGAGCCCTTTCCAAGACCATTAAAAACGATATTAAAACCGTTGAAAAGCGCAATGATGAAGTGGCTGTGGAAGGCCTGGTGACGTATGATGTCAATAAACTCACGGATGAGGACCTGAAAGCGTATGTGGCCAATTATACAGCCGAGGGCGAAGGTGTTGGCTTACTCTTTGCCATCGAGAACTTCGATAAAACAGCTGGTAAAGTGAGATTGTATGCTGTGTTTTTTGATGTGCAGTCGCATGAAATCATTAAAACACAGTACTACGAACAAAAAGCGACCGGTGGGTTTGGCTTCCGTAATTACTGGGCCAGTGGCATCTATCAGGTCATCAAACAAATGAAAAAAGACTATCCACGGTGGTAGTATTAAATAGATAAATACTTTGAACGATACGTTGAAAAATAGTACCGAAAGTGATATCCGGTTCAGTGAAGTGGATTCCATGGCGGTGGTGTGGCATGGTAACTATGTGAAATACCTGGAAGATGGACGCGAAGCGTTTGGCCGTCAATATGGATTGGGATATCTGGACGTGTATAAAAACAAGATGATGACGCCGGTGGTGAAGCTGGATCTGAATTATAAGCAGTACCTGGCGTATGGCGATCGCATCATCATCGAAACGGAGTTTGTCAATACGGCGGCTGCGAAAATCATTTTTCACTATAAGATTTACCGGGCTTCAGATCGTAAATTGGCGATGACCGCCAAAAGTATCCAGGTATTTGTCGATACCGATGGCTCTCTTTTATTAACGAATCCCGCCTTTTATGAGGAGTGGAAGCAGAAATGGGGTCTGACCGCCGGTTAATTTGAAACGTATCTTATGTCAGTATTTGTTGCCGCACATAACATCATCTCAGCACTGGGATTTACTTCTGAAGAGAATGGTGAACAGGTCTTCGCAGGGAGGAGTGGTATTTCATTCGTGTCCGATACAGCGTTATCGTCAGTGGAATTTCCAGCTGCCCGGCTTGATAAAAACAGACTTGAACAAGCCTACCAAGAGATAGCTCCTTCTGGTGAGGAGTTATCTCCTTTTGATCAAATCATTCGTCTTTCGGCGCATACCGCCTTGAAAGCATCCGGTGTGGATGCTTCTTCTGAAAAGACGATCATTATTCTATCCACCACTAAAGGAAACATTGGTGAACTGGCCAATGGTCAATCAGCCGATGAGGTGCAGCTGTGGCAATCGGCTCAGCGCTTAGCTCAATTCCTGAATAATCCCAACGCGCCGGTGGTGGTATCCAATGCCTGTATATCCGGTGTAGCCGCTATCCTCATGGGTAAACGCCTCATTGATGCAGGTCAGTACGATCATGCCATCGTGGTGGGAGCGGACTTGTTATCCCGTTTTGTAGTATCCGGATTTCAATCCTTTCACTCCTTGAGTGCTCAGGCTTGTCGTCCCTTTGATAAACACAGGGATGGTTTAACCCTTGGCGAAGGAGCTGCCACAGTGGTATTGACCAATCAGCAACAACAGGAACCATTCCTGGAAATCAGTAATGGGGCCACCAGTAATGATGCCAATCACATTTCCGGTCCGTCCCGCACGGGAGAAGGCTTACTCATCGCCATTCATAAAGCTTTGGGAGCTGATCGGGAGGTGGACTTCATTTCGGCCCACGGCACAGCCACGCCTTATAACGACGACATGGAATCCAAGGCCATTAGCCGGGCGGGATTAGAGAACGTACCGGTCAACAGTCTGAAAGGATACTTCGGACATACGCTGGGTGCAGCCGGTGTGATCGAGTCCGTCATCAGTATGCTGAGCCTTCTGGAGAATAAACTGGTTAAAACATTGGGTTATTCCGAGTTTGGAGTGGCTGAAGAGATCACTATTGCTGCTGAAAGCAAGGAGCAGCCAATGAAAAAAGTATTAAAAGTGGCATCTGGTTTTGGCGGATGTAATGCCGCATTAGTCATTGAGAAGCATGGGTAAACTATCAACACAACAATCGGTCGTTATCAAACAAGGTCAGGTATGGGTCGATGGACAACTTTTCTTTGAGCGTGAGGAAGCTACCTTTGGGCTATTTGCCAAGGCCTTGTACCAACAACTGGATTGCAAATACAGCAAGTTTTATAAGATGGATGGCCTTAGTAAACTGGGGTTTCTGGCCGCAGAGATACTGATGCAGAATCAGACGAACGACTTCAAAGCGGATGAAACTGCCATTGTATTTTGTAACCGGTCGTCCTCCTTAAATACCGATGTCAAGTACCAGGAAACCATCCAAGAAATTCCCAGTCCGGCTGTATTTGTGTATACCTTACCCAATATCGTGATTGGTGAAATCTGCATCCGGCATGGCCTGAAAGGGGAAGCAGCCTTTTTCGTCAAAGAAAGTAATGATCCTTCTTTTATCGGGGATTACGTGCAGATGCTTTTTAAATCCACAACCACCAAACAGTGTTTAGCCGGGTGGGTGGAGATGGATGCACATGGGGGATATGAAGCCAACATATACCTTGCTGTAAAAGAAGATTGAGATAACGATCAGATGGATGGACGTTAGCGTGATTTTATTTGGAAACAGTGAGCGTCTAATAGTCCCTTATGCTGAATTTATTATCTAAATAAAAACAAACATATAATAAGAAGAAACCATGGAAGAGTTGAAAGAGCAATTGAAAGCGCAGTTAATTGAGCAGTTGAATTTAGAGGACATTACACCCGATGAGATTGACTCCTCAGAGCCTTTGTTTGGCGATGGATTGGGACTGGATTCCATCGATGCGCTGGAGATCATTGTGCTGTTGGAGAAAGAATACGGCATTAAACTGGAAGATCCTAAAAAAGGAAAAGATGTCTTTCAATCCATCGATTCGTTGGCGGCTTATATAACTGCGCATCGTTCATAAAAAGGAAAAATGTGTCACGCAAAGGACACAAAGCATTAGCGCAAAGTCATGCAAAGATTTATTTGTGTTCATTTGTGCGATTTACGGTTAACTATTATTTGATGAGTCCCCCGGGATATCAAATCCAGAATACATGAACGATAGAATAGTCATCAGTGGAGTGGGCGTGGTGAGTGCCATCGGTTTGGATGTGCCATCCAATCTCAAGGCCTTGCAAAACATGACCCATGGTATCGGGCCCATTCAACACCTGGACACCGTTCACAAAGATGAATTTGTAGTGGGTGAGGTCAAGCTCAGTAATACGGCTATATGTAATCAACTGCTGATTGCCGAAAAGGACCGGGCGAACTACACGCGTACAGCTTTGTTGGGATGCCTGGCAGCCAGAGAAGCAGCTGTGATGGCTGGATTATCGTACCGGGAGCTTCAGTCAAGCGCATTGATCTCAGGCACCACCGTAGGCGGGATGGATCGTTCCGAGCTGGAATGGGGCAACCGCGTTGAGGATGCCACGTTTATCCATACCCATCCGTGCGGTGATTCGACGGATAAAATAGCGGATTTGCTGGGTGCTAATGGTTATCGGACGACCTTGAGCACCGCCTGTTCATCCGCTGCCAATGCCATCATTCATGGTATTCGTTTGCTGCGCAGCGGACGGGCTAAACAAGTCATTGCAGGTGGTGTCGATGCCTTATCGCGCTTTACCTTGAATGGGTTTAATTCACTGATGATTGTGGACAAGGAATTGTGTCGTCCCTTTGATGCCACCCGCCGGGGATTAAACCTGGGCGAAGGTGCCGGATTTGTAGTCCTGGAACTGGAATCCGCCGCACAGGAACGAAATGCAGACATCCTGTGTGCGGTATCGGGATATGCCAATGCCAATGATGCCTATCACCAAACAGCTTCGTCGCCGGATGGACAAGGGGCCTTTCTGGCCATGACCCAGGCATTGGAGCGGGCCGGATTAAACACGTATGACATCGATTACATTAACGCACACGGCACGGGAACAGATAATAATGATCAGTCGGAAGCGACGGCTATTAAGCGCGTGTTTGGGGAGAGGGTACCCCCTTTCAGTTCGACCAAAGCCTACACCGGACATACACTGGGGGCCGCTGCCGGCATTGAAGCCGTTTATTCCACATTGGCGCTTCAAAACCAGTTGATCTATCCCAATCTGCGGTTTCAACAAGCCATCGAGGAACCCCAATTGGTGCCGGAAACCGTTTTGCATACCAACTGCCCGCTGAAGCATGTATTGTCTAATTCGTTTGGGTTTGGCGGTAACAATAGTACCCTCATCTTTTCGAAGCTGTAATATGGGAATATACATTCATGCCTTCAACGCCATTTCACCGGCCTTTCCTTTTGGAAACACGGAAGACCCATTGGTGGTTCCTCAGCCCATTGACGGCGCCTTATACGGTCAGGAACCGGTATACAAAGAATACATCGCCCCTAAATTACTGCGTCGCATGAGCCGGGCAGTGAAAATGGGCGTAGCTTGTGCACTTGAAAACCTGAAGCAAACGCAAACCGAACAGCCCGATGCCATTTTAACAGCCACGGGTTTAGGCTGTGTGGCCGATACGGTGAAGTTTCTCGATCAATTGACAGAGAATCAGGAAACGCTGTTGAATCCTACTGCTTTCATTCAGTCGACCCACAATACGGTATCCGGTCAGATTGCCCTGTTGCTTCAATGCAAAAGCTATAACTTAACCTTTACCCAGAATCAGTTCTCCTTTGAATCGGCCCTGCTGGAAGGGATCATGTTGTTGGAAGAAAACCCCCGACAACGGATTTTAGTGGGGGGCGTGGATGAGTTGACAGCCGAAAGTCATCGGCTATTGAAAAGTGCCGGTTGTGCCACCGGTGGTCTATCAGAATGCGGATATGTACCTGGTGAAGGAGCTGCTTTCTTTACCTTGTCGGGCGAAAAAACACAAGGCCAGCCCGTTGAATTGGTGGATCTGAAGCTCGTGCCCGGAGGGCATACCTCTATGGAATTAAAGGGGATCGTCAGTGAATGGCTGCAGCAACATCACCTGCAAAGATCGGCCATTGATCTGCTGTTGACCGGAGAACAGGAGGGCGCGGCCGCCAAAAAACAGTACGACTGGTTATCCGGTGAAGATAGAGACGGTTTAGTCCGTATCTCGTTTAAAAACTATTGCGGTGAATACGATACTGCATCTGCCTTTGCCATGTGGCAGGCCTGTCGCACCATGAGCGCTTCCCCTCGTCTTGCTGGCGGAATAAATCATGCCTTAATCATAAACCACTACAAAGCGGGCGGTTATGCTTTGTATCTTCTGAAGAAATGAGACGGTTTTATAGCATAACGTTCGTGTTCGTAACCCTGGCCGGCGCCATCGGCGTATTGGGGCTGACGGCCTGGTACCTGGCAGCTGTGATTTTCATCTACTCGCTGGTGATGGTGTATGCATCCGCCTTTGTCAATTCCGGCTTTTATGTGAAGGCCATTTGTCATTTTCAGACCCAGGCAAAGGAAGTTGCCATTACATTTGATGACGGTCCGGATGAAAATACACCACAAATCCTGGATTTGCTTAAAGCGGCAGGGTTTAAAGCGTCGTTCTTTGTGATTGGCTCAAAGGTAGTGATGAACCGGGCCTTGACCCAACGCATGGTGGATGAAGGGCACCTGGTGGGCAACCATACCTGGTCGCACAGTCATCTGTTTCCCATGTATCGGCCATCCCGCATGAGGCAGGAGCTGGTCATGACCAATCAGGTCATTAAACAGCATACCGGAAAGCCCAACCGGTTCTTCCGACCTCCATATGGCGTCACGAATCCTTTTGTGAGTCGGGCCATAAGCGGTTTATTCGAAAAGGTAATAGGCTGGAATGTGCGTTCGCTGGACACCACCAATCGAACTAAAGAACAAGTGTTAAAACGGATCACCCGTGATGTGAAACCCGGCCAAATCATTTTGCTGCACGACACCTCTGAATTTGTGGTGCAGATTTTGCAGGAGCTAATTCTGCATTTAAAACAGGAGGGCTATACCTCCGTGGCACTTCATCACGTGATGGATTCAAAAACTAATTAAATGAACAAGATATTCTCATTGCTTTTACTGTTAACCGTTGTGGGAGTCAATGCCCAGACGACGGATTTTAAACCCGTTAATAACCGCACGGAAGTGGAAACCAAATTGCTGGCCGCTTCGGCGGAACTGCATACCATTACCTGTGATTTCACCCAGAAGAAACACCTGGAATACCTCTCGGCGGTGATTGAATCCACCGGAAAGTTTTGGTTCGAAAAGCCGGGCCGCTTGCGCTGGGAATACATGGAGCCCTTTAAGTACATTGTGTTGATCGATAATGGGGTGTTTACCGTGGTGGATGATGAGAAGACCAGTCACTTTGATCTGAAGAAGAATGCGGCTTTCCGCGAGCTGAATGACATCATCTCCAGTTCGGTGGATGGGACACTCATTGAATCGGATAAATTTACGGTGGACATCCTGGAAAATAAGGCGTATTACCTGGTGCAGCTTGATCCCCGCCAGGCGCAGATGAAAGACATTCTCAATAAAATAGAACTCTATTTCTCCAAAGTCGATTTGAATGTGGAGAAAACGCGCATGATCGAGACCGCTGAGGATTATACAGAGATCATCTTTCAAAACCGGCAGTACAATGTCTCGGTGGCGGAAGAGGTGTTTAAGGCTGAGAAATAGGAGGGATGAAACAATAGCGAATCCTGAAAGGATTGAATGTGAATAGCCGCGGGTGAATTGAAAATCAGCGAAGCTATAACCCGTGGATGATGACATGGTACTAATAGCACAACCCGGAATGGGGTTGAATTTTAATAAAACCGGAATAAATCGATGCATGATCCGGATGAACCAAAAATTTCTATCAATCTATATTTTAAACCTTAATTTTTATGAAGAATTTATTTGTTGCAACCTTGTTGTTAGTAATTTCCACGGCCTCCTTTGCGCAATTGAAGCAAAATGAGCAGGCTCAATACCAATCCAAAGTGCAGAGTTACACCAAAATGAAACGGACCGGTTCCACCCTGGCCATCGTGGGGGCAGGAGTATCGGTGGTGAGTACCATTTTAGTGGCCAGTGCCGATTGGGAAGAGACCGAAGATTATAATGGTCAGACGCAATACAACACCACGGACGGATCCGGTGCCTTGGGTATCGTAGGATTGGTGATTGGTGTACCCATGGCCGTAACCGGTATTATCCTCAATTCAGTGGGTAACCGCAAACTGAAGTATTACCAGGAAAAACTGGATAATGTAAAATTGACGTCCTTTCACCAGGGACAACAAAACGGAATTACCCTGGCGATCAGGTTCTGATAGACGCCCGCTTATAAGATATGGAGGCTCTGGAAATCGATGGTTCGGTTTTCAGAGCCTTTTTTTTTACCGCGGAGGACGCAGAGGTAAAAGGAGAGGAGAGCGGTGTCAGGCGTTTTGTGCACTGCCGGTAGGGTGTTCAAAAAATAACAGTTACGCAAAGTTACACGAAGAAAAGACATAGGGCCACAGCGAATAAAATCCATTGGGTATGAGATCCTGTTGTGGACTTACTTACATTTTATGGCCTGTCAGGCCATTGGGTAAAAGCACTGGGAGTAGCGGAGCGGAACCCGGTGAAAAAACAGAACCATTTTCACCACTTAGATGGTCTGCAATACAATAATGCCGGCAGTATATTCCGCGTAGCGGATAACCTATTGTAGAATAGTCCGTGGAAGTCCGGATCATTTTCCCGTAGGGAATACAGAATGGTTTTCCAGGCCCTGGAGGCATCATGATAATCATGCCCACTCGCGCCAAAATGCTATTATTAAATAGGACTATCTCCAAAAATAATCCGGCTAACACAGGCGAGAGCAAAACCATCAGGAGGAAAGACGGAGCAATGTGTGCCGGGAGCTCAACCATCACCGGTTATCAGTCACCAATGTGTGTCGGGAGCAAAACCATCAGGTGGAAATGGCCATCCATGTGCGTCGGTGGGTGATCAATGTGTAGCAAAAGCAAAACAATCAGTGGCAAGAGCAAAACAATCAGTGGCAAAAGCAAAACAATGTGTGGCAAGAGCAAAACAATCAGTGTGGAAAGGGAAACCATCAGGAGGAAAGGGAGAACAATGTGTGTCTAAGGCAAAACAATCAGGTGCGAAAGCAGATCCATCTCTGGCAAAGACATCACTAACACGTGAAAAAGAACAACCAATGGAGAGAATGGCAGGACCATGTCCCGCTATGAACCGGCGGGAAACGAGGATCCCCGGTTGCCTGACCGGGGATCTCTAAAAAAGCTGTATCCTTATTGTTGCTGTACCTTATCCGGCTCGCTTATGGCATGCTGATTCATGCGTTTGATGACCTGGGTAAAGGTGAAATTGTTTTTACGGGCAGGGTCGTTCACGTAATAGCTGGAAGCAATTTTACAGATGCCGATGATTTCGTTATACAGACCATTGAGTGCTTCGCGGGCTTCGTGCGATACATTGGTGGTTTGCAGTTTCAATTGTTCCTGCCGGGTATTTTGTTCCATTACCCGGTCGGTGTAGCCAATGATGCGCTCAATCAGCTCCGGATTGGTTCCTTTGGATACGATGCGTTCCTTTAAATCTTCTGTCATGCCACGGCGGAAGGTTAACAGCATTGAACTCAGGGCTTCCTGGTTACCTCTACGGGCCTGTGCCAGCCGGGAGGTTAATCCCAGCTCTTTCAGAATGTTTTCCGAGCTGCCACTGAAATCCGTTTGGATTTGGGTTTTCAGGAAGGAGAGGTCACGATGCGCCGGCACGGCCATGTCATTGAGCTCTGAGGTGGCCTGACGCAGCAGGTTGTAGCGGTCGAGCCCCACATAGTTTTGGATGATGTGATGAATGCGTTGCTTCAGGTCATTGACATACTCCATGGTCCAGTTACTGCGGATCAATACCAGATCGGCCTGATACAGCTCCAGGAATCCCACAATGATTTGGGCGGCCATGACCATGTTCACGTCTTTGCAATTGTAATTTTTCTTTGTTTTCATGTGAAATGTTTTTAATAGGTTAAATGAACCCTCCGGTCCGAGGCACCGGAAAGCTTGAATTGAAAATAATTATGACCTACACTCAACACTCCATTTAAGTTATTACCATCTTGCGACAATGTCCAATAATAGACGTAAAAAAGTTATATCTTTTTTGATGATGTGCAGTCATACAGGTAGTTGGTAATGTTGTGGGGGATTACTTCTGTGGACGAAGTAGTGACGATTGTTCAATTATATGACGGATTGGATAATGTGTAACCGTACAGTGGTTATTATTTGTAAAGTAGAAGGGGAATGTGTAGTTTAGGGGCAGTGGAGCTTAGTATACTTTAGTTAGGCAATATAGGATAATGCAAACCATAATTATGAAAGAAATCTTTGCAACATATGACGTTTTTACCCCATCGCAGCCTGCTGAACTAACTTTTGTAGACAGAGAAGAAGTTAACAAGCAACTTGTAGATTCGATAAGAACTCCAGGTCGACAATTGGTAGTTTATGGATTTAGTGGCTCAGGAAAAACGACTTTGATTAATAACAAGCTGAATCAGTTATACTCTAATGTTATAGAATCACAATGTACAAAAGGCACAACAATAGACCAGCTTAAACTTGAAGCCTTTGACGCTTTAGATTCATATTATATATCAGAACAAACAAGCTCTAAGAGTTTTGAAATCTCATCCAGTTTAAAAAGTATCTATTCAGAAATTAAAGCAGCTTCCAAATTCCAGAACGGTGAAAAACTTGAACGAATAGTACCTGTTCAGCTTTCGGACCAAAGATTAGCAGAGTTAATTGGTGAATCAAAATCATGTTGGAAAATAGAAGACTTTCATAAAGTAGATAAGCATTATAAGCAGCGTTTATCACAAATAATGAAAGTTTTTATGGATGCTTCAAGGAGGCATAAAACAACCAAGATCGTAACAATTGGCGCAGTTGGCACTGGGAAAGAGGTTGTTGAATATGATGGGGAAATGAAGGAACGTATCTCTGAAATTTTTGTACCATTAATGTCTATTGAAGAATTAGAAGATATAATTATTAAAGGAGAAGAACTACTAAATGTTGAGTTTCCGAAAGAAATAAAAAACAAGATAACGGTATATTCAAATGGTTTAGGTTCAGTTTGTCATCAGTTATGCTTGTCCATGTGCACAAACAATGAGATATATGAAACCCAAACCAATAAATATCCTTTTTCTCAAAAAGATTTGGACTTAGCAATTAGCGATTACATAAAACAGAATTCAGCGACATTAAAGTCCACCTATGACAAGGCTATTAAATCTTCAAAAAAGAGTAAATACGAGACAAAAGAAATACTTCAAGCATTGTTAAGATTGAAGAAGGAAGAGGTAAATAGTCAAGAAATATTAAAGGAATTAAGAAAGGATTTTCCAAATTATCCATCAAATACACTAACAAATTATTTGAATCAACTAATCTCAAGTGAAAGAGAAGAAGTACTTCGCCTTAATAAAGATTCGAATACGTATTTTTTTAGTAACCCTTTTCAAAAAGCTTTTATAGAATTATCCTTTAGCAAGGAGTTAAAAACTGAATCAGTAGGTTCAAAACGAATTTCAGCTGATGAGTTGTTAGCATTTATGCAAGCTAAAAAAGAAATACGTGATGAATTTGATTCCTTTGATTCAGATATATATGATGAAGACTACTAAGAACTACATTGCCTAACAATGGCTCATAAAGCATAGCTTGCCACAGGCGCAACACAAGCTACACTTCATAGCCGCGTCCGCTAGCGCGCATAATTGGTTTTATAAGTTCAAATGACACAAGAATAGGTTTAATAAAGTAAACACACATGGCCGACTGGAATAAGGTTTTAAGCGAAAAGCCGGATACCGAATTAGATGAAATCGTTACCAATTACAAGGATGGATACAGTGCTGTGCTGACCGCATTAAGCGAGGAACTCAAACAACGGAATTACCGCACGGAGATGCTACCGGAAATAGAGGCGGAAATCGAAGTCAGAAACAGCATCCGAAAGGCTGTTGAGGGAGCCCGTATCGAAAAAAAGACAGCATTCAAATGGACACCCCGGTTTACAGAATGCATAGCTACCCAATTGCCGGAGAAACTGGTGCTCTCGGGCCTGTTGCGGGTCATGCTGTCGCTTAACTGGGACATTGTTCATTATGAAGGTACCAAGATAGAAGCTAAACGGGGCAATGACTGGGGCGACTGGACTGAAAAAATTACGGCCTCCCTCGCTGCTAATCAGATCATCATTGTCAGTCAGTCGCTGAAGAACAATCTCTGTGATTTTGGACGAAACAGTAAACGGGTGGGTGAACTCACGGTGGCTTTTAAGACCCTTGAATCGAGTTACAGTGCTGAGCAGATTGTCAGTGAATTGGAAGCCATCGCCCAAAGGGAGGAAGCCAATAGATATCAAATACCGGATGAATTGACTAAGCCTCCTCGGCTGAAGGAAAAAGTGATTGGTTTCCTGGTTGGAGGCGGATTCATCGTATCCATCGCCTTGGGTGCCCTCTTGGCATTCTTGTCGAGCTTCATGTATATCATTTTCCTCTATGATTATGGGATCGGCTTATTAACTGCCCTGGCGTTTGGGTATTTAATGCGCCTGAGTCACATCTCTGATTTCGATAAGCTCAAATGGATGGGCTTTGCCTCCATTGGATGTTCCTATTTATTGAGTCAGGTATTCCGGTTTCTATACATCATACAGGTAAATGCCATCACCAACGCCTCCATTTGGGATTATTTTAGTGCGAAGTTAAACCGTGGATTTCAATATAAGGAAGCCAATCTGGGTGCCATAGGCTTGGTCATTGCCTGGGTCATTGAAATAGCCATCGCTATGATTTTTTACTATCTCCACGTGGCCGGCAAAGTGGTTAAATATGATCTGGAGAATGCCCCTGAAGATGTGGTTGAGTTTGCCAACCATTGGTTTAATGAAGGCAAGGATGAGAGTGGGGTGCGAAAGGAATTGGCTCAAAAAGGCTGGCATGACAAGGCGCAGCAAGACAAGATTTTTAAAGCTGTGGGAGCCCGGTATTCCATGCATGAATTTGGGCGTGCGGAGTAAAATGAAAATGACATCAGCTCATGAAGTAATTTAGGCTGTTTGGAAAAATGAAGCTTGGTCAGTAATACGAAAAGTAAAGAATTATGAAGGTGATTGGCGTGATTTTGAGTATAGTTTTAATTGTGTCAGTGGTTGTTTTAAAAGAAAAGAACAAAAGTAATGTCAATGGATTACCCACTGGAGATTTAAAAGTAACAAATTTTCTTGAAGCTGATGGAGCCACACTTTCAAAAGAAATGATGAAAGCTTTGTTTAGTAGTTCTGGGTTGGGAAAATACTGGGCTGTTTTTGAACCCCGCTTACGCGAAGAAATAAGCATTATTACCCGGCCCATTAATGAAACATTACTGCCCATTGGTCGATCTAAGATAGGCGGTTTGCCCGATTTGCCTAAAGGGGTGGCGTGGTTTAAGGAAAAGCATGGACAATCACTTTCTTTTCTGGCTCAAATAAATTGCAGAGATCTTAAAGGAGTAAAGGCTGATTTAGCATTACCCAATGAAGGAATTCTTTATTTTTTCTATTCTGCAGAGCAGGAAGCCTGGGGTTTTGATATTAAAGATGCAGATAAATTCAAGGTGTTCTATTCAAAAACAACCGACCATCTGGAACGTCGGGTAGCTCCGGGAGACTTGGGTAATTATTCTGTTTTTAAAGCGTGTGCCCTAACCTTTAAACCTTCAGTGAGCTTGCCCAGTTGGGAAAATGACTTTGTGCAAAATCACCTGACGGATGAAGAGCAGGACCGGTATATTGCGATGACGGGGGCAGATGTGAGTAATAAGCTTTGCGGCTATGCTGATAATATACAAGGCGAAATGGAATTGGAATGTCAGTTGGTGACTAACGGCTTGTATTGTGGCGATCCAAGTGGCTATAATGACCCGCGCCGGTCTGAATTGGAGAAGGGTGCAAGTGATTGGCAATTGTTATTGCAAATTGATTCGGAAGAAGAGAAAACGGGAATGATGTGGGGTGATGTAGGCAGAATTTACTTTTGGATTAAAAAGCAAGATTTGATCAATCAGGATTTCGATAAAGCCTGGTTTGCTGTGCAGTGTTTTTAGATTGGTAAAAATGTATTTGTATTTATTTCGCGAGTAACCATGATAGTGCCATATACTGAGATGAAAAAAGTAATGCATCGTTTTTCAAACGTGTGGATAGTTATTGTTAGTTTACTTTTCATGTGCGTATCGTGTAAAAATGCGGGGCACAAACAAGCTGTTGAACTTCTTAGTGAAACGGAGATGCAAACCATTAACGACTTTGCCAAACAACTTACAAAAAGTATCAATAACTACGAGTATGAATTGATTCGCAACTCATGGGATGATGAAGGCTTTAAAAAGCGCGTGATTCGTTCAAGCCGGACGGAGCAAAATGTATTCAATGGTATTTATGATGCGGCATATGCCAGGAAAATATTATATGTGAGTGTGGATCTGGTGAATAGACTGAAATATAATGATGGGCGCATGCTCTTATCAAAGATTATCTATTATCCCTCACATGCGGAAATTATTGTGACTTTTCAGTTTACTGGCGGTATTGACTTTTGGAAGTACCGGATAGAGCTTAGAAATAAGGTGCCCAAATTAACAGACTATTACTCCTTTAAGGATGATTTTTGGCAAAGCCAGAACATTCGGAACATTATTAAACTGAGTATCACCCATACGGCAACATCAGAGGAAAGACATCAGGCCAACCGAAGCTTAATGGAATCAGAAGATTGCCTGAGACGGGGGGATTCCATTCAGGCTTTGGAATTATTGTATGAGGTGCCAGTCAGTCACTTAATTGGTAATGCACTACCTTTAAAGCGTATCAATTTGGCTTATGCAATTAGTGATTCCGTTTTTGCTTCTGCCTTGGTGACTGAAAAGGAATTATATGAAAGTATTTACATCAATTATCTGTACGGGTATTATTTTAATGATACCATCGAATTAGAGAAAGTATTTGTTGAGCTGGATCATAAACTGGGGATAAAAAATGAAATATTGGATTCATTGAAAACATTAAATTACTTTTGGAATTGAGAGCCGGTAATGTGTTCAAAAAATAATCGTTACATCAAGTTATTCAAAAAAAACACAAAGGAACGGAGCGATTGTAACGCACTTCTGGCTATAAGGATGGTGTTACATTTCTCTGTGAGAAAACATGTGTTTTTTAGCCAGGGGGGCGATCATATGATTATTTCATTCGGGTTCACCGCTCAAAAGGTAAATACCCCCTTTGGTGATTTCACATTTAGCCCATTCGGCGATTTTTCAATCCCGAAAGAGGTGAATGATTATCCGGCAGCATTGCTACAGATTATCTAACATCAATTATAACAAACGTTTTAACCCATGGACGACATCAGTATTTTCACAGACAAGGCCATTGAGCCAACCCAACAAGATTTACAAGAAAACCTGGCTTCCACCTATACCTTGTGGCAGCGGATTTGTGATGTTGTGATGAGTCAATATCCAGCGGGCTTAGCCCAATGGAATTATCCGGGCAAGAAGTATGGCTGGAGTTTCCGCATTAAGGACAAAAAAAGGGCCATCATCTATTTGTTGCCACGGGAGGGTTACTTCAAGGTGGCCTTTGTATTTGGGCAAAAAGCGACGGATGCGATTCTGGAAAGCGATGTTTCGGATGCGATTAAAACAGAGCTGGCGCAAGCCCGGAAATATGCAGAGGGACGGGGGATAAATTTTGATGTAAGAAGTGAATTTGTTCTGGGAGATGTGGAGCGATTGGTGGCATTTAAGCTGCGCTATTAAATGTAATTGCAAATCATATATTCGATCGTCATAAATAGTAAGCTATGGGTGGTGAAGGTTCAATAGCAGCGATGATCTCATCGCTCAAAAATAACAGTAGATTACTTAGTAAAAGACCCTCTTATTTTGATCGGGATAAGAAGATTCCCAAGTCCAAAGGGAGCTGTCATCATGTAGATGAGGCCTCCCGTTTTTCAGTAGCAGAAAGAACCCTGTTTATTGAAAAGTTAAAAAAGGAAAGAAGCCGCAACGATTTAAAGCGAATAGCATTGCTTGTTGGATTAGTGGTGTTTGTAGTATTTATTTTTTGGGTAGCGATGTACTGATTTTCATATAGGTCTGTCCGGTAAAAATTTATTTCAATCATGGACAGATGACGCTTGGTATAACTTCAAAGAGGTATTCCGTTCTATAGGCTTGAAAATAGACTACAAAGTAAATTGCCTTCGTCAAAATCCGCGTAGCGGAATAGGTGTTGTAGAAAAGGGTGTTGCCAATTGAATAGTTTCCCTGTAGGGATATCGCATTGTTTACGGACAATCGTGATTCACAGTAGTAAAAGGAATAACAATGATTGAATCAACGAATCAAAAAGTGCAGGAATTTTTAAATCACACACGGCTTCAGGATTACAATAAGTATGAGCTGGTTCAGGCCGTGCGTCAGAGGGTCTTTACGACTTATCCACAAGCAGAGGAACGCATCCAGTATGGTGGCATATTATTTAAGCTGGACGAGGATGTGAGCGGTGTTTTTGTGTATCAAAACCATGTTTCCCTGGAGTTTAGTTATGGCTTTAAGTTCAATGATCCGGACGGCTTGCTGGAAGGTGGCGGGAAGTACCGGCGCCACTTGAAACTTCGGGCCTTGGAGGATATGGAGATCAAACGGGTGGATTATTTTGTGAAGCAAATAAAAGAATAAGAATGGAAAAGATGATTACCCTTGATAAGGCAAATCTGGACCAGGAACACATTTGCTGTGCCATTTCAGATAAGAAATGCAAGGACAGTTACGAATTGAAGAAAGACTGGCTGCGTCAGGAATTGGACAATGGTTATGTGTTTCGCCGGATTGACGCCCGGGCAAAAGTATTTATGGAATATGGACCGGCCGAGAAAGGGTGGGTGCCGATTGACGCCCCAAATTATTTGTTGATCAACTGCTTTTGGGTATCCGGACAGTATAAAGGACAAGGCTATGGCAAAGAGTTATTGCGCCTTGCACTTGACGACGCCAAGGCCCAGGGGAAAGACGGTTTGGTAACTATCGTCGGGATGCCTAAATTTCATTTTATGAGTGATGCCAAATGGCTGTTGAGACAGGGCTTTGAGAAATGTGAACAACTCTCATCCGGTTTTAGCCTTTTGGTAAAAAAAATAAATGCAAAGGCCGTAAATCCCAAATTTAAGGACGTGGTGATCAGTGGTGAATGCGATAATAAAAAAGGTTTAGTGGTTTATTATTCGAACCGTTGCCCCTTTTCGGAGTACCATGTGACAACCTCATTAGCCGCCACCTCTGAAAAAAGAAAGTTACCACTGCAGGTCATCAAGCTGGAGACCATGGAACAAGCTCAGTCAGCACCCACCCCGGCCACAATTTTCAGTTTGTTTTATGATGGGAAATTCATAACCACTGATTTGAGTGCTTGCATGGATAGTCGATTTGATAAAATTCTTGCAAAGAGTTTGCAATAAACAGCGTGCTTCGAATCATACGCCATCGGGCCTTTACCATCGGGCACTTTATAACTCCTTCTCAAAGATGCGGTACTTCTTATAAATGGTATGATCCAGTCGTTCCATTAAAGCGCGCATTTTGGTGTTTTCTTCCATGATTAAATGGCTGTCCAGGAGGGTTAAGTGTCCACGATGGGCCGCTTTAAACAAGGCAACAGCCAGGAGCGCATCCAGGCCTGTGTTTTGCAAGTTGTTTTGAACACACCCCAGGAGCAGGTTGAGCTGGTTGGTTTTCTTAAAAGCCCTCAGAACCGGAATAAATCCCAAGGGGAATAAGTGGCCATTGGCTTTACGTAAGCCCGCGCTGATGTCGGGCATGGCAATCACAAAAGCTACTGTTTTGTCGGCTGGATCGACAACAATCTTAATGTATTCCGGTTTGAGAAGGGGCAAAAAGCGTTCTGAGAATTCGATGGCTTCGATTTCCTGCAAGGGGGCAAAGCCATAAATGTCCACATAGGTTTCGTTGATCAGGTCGAATACCGGTTTGACATAGGGGCGAATGTGTTTCGTGTGGGTAAACTCCAATATCTTATACCCCTTGCTTAAAACGCGTTCAGCAATTTTGGAGTAAACCTCCGGGATGGTGTCAGGTATTAAACTCCGGTATTGAAAAAGATCTAATTTCTTTTTATAGCCATTCTGTTCCGTAAATGCCACCATGTAAGGCAAACTGCCATTGGTTACCATCACCGTAATGGGGTCGTCAAAGCCTTCGATCAGATAGCCTTGGGGGTCTTTATCTGAAAAACCAAGCGGCCCCACCAGCTTTTCCATACCCTTTGCTTTGGCCCATTTTTCGACTGCCTGTATTAATGCATCGTAAACGTCGCGATCGGGAAAGCATTCGGCAAAACAAAAGCGGGCGTTTTTTTCCTGATGCCCTTTATTGTAAGTGTGATTGATGATACCCATGATACGCCCTACCGGTTTGTTGTCTTTTTCGGCCAACAGCAACATGGTATCACAATGGGTAAACGAATGATTTTTCGTTTTGTCAAACACCTTCCATTCATCCGCAATCAGAGGTGGAAGCCACTCTTTATGGTCCTTATGAATACTAAAGGGGAGGTGAATAAATTGCTTTAGATCCTTGGGGGTGACAACTTCTCGTAGTTTGATCATCAGAATAACAGGCTAAATGGATTGGGTTCGATTCTTTCGGGGTGGAAGATGGTACAAAAAATCGGAAAAATAGAGTACAAAGGGAGCTAAGATCAGGCCTCCTATGGTGTCGATGGCATAATGGGCTTTAATATAAACGGTTGATAAAATCAAAAGCACCACCAGGGGCCAGGTTATTTTGAAGAAGAGCGGTGCTATTCTTTTGGACAGCATTAGAATAATTACCGAAATACCCACGTGCGAACTGGGGAAGGCGCCGGTTGGTTGTTCGGCCATGCGCTGAATGAAATGCATCACGTGACTGAAAAAATATCCTTCGGGCAACACGCTTTCAGGCGGTGAAAAATAAAACTGAGGCCCTGCGGACGGAATAAAACAGAAGATGAGGTAGAACAGATAGAGGGAGGCCGTGAGTTGGAAGGCAGCCTGGTTAAAACAGTCTCTTTTTTTAGAAACACCAAAAGCGTAAAGCCAATGATGAGTAGATAGAAGGAGAAATAACTGAAATACATCAGTTCACTCACCAGTTTATTGGAAAAGAAAGCAGCGAATTCCAGGCTGGGCTGCATTTTGAAAATTGCCGTTTCAATGGTGATCAGCCAGGGATCCAGATCGGTAAAAAAGAGTTTGTTGTAATGGACCGTCTCCGAATAAAAATAGCCGCTCAGGAGGATGGGGTAGGCTGCTCGGAGGAACTGCAGAACGGAATTGGAGGTTCTTTTTTCGGCACCGATCAGAGCAAGCAGGGAGGCCACAAGGATCACCCGAACCCAGATAAAAGACGGTGAATGAATGGTTGGATCCCATGCAAAGGCCAGTGTTAGTGTGCTAATCGTCAGATAGATTAAAAACAGAAGATCAATTCGTTTCAAGTCCTTCACGGTATTGATTTTTTAAACCTGACAAATATAGAATAATCATTAGCATATGGAGGTGTTCCAGGGGGCATTAATTCAATACTATGTTCTACCTTTTTGCATTCCATTTGTGATTGCAGATAGAATAGAAGGATTACTAACGCCCAGCCTGTTATCCGGATTAGCTACCGAAGAGCTCCCAATGTAGGTGCTCTTGTAAGTGCCATCGTTCACATAAAAGTGTTACTTTTAGAGTCACTGGATAGGTAATAAAAAATGTGTATTATGGATTCAATTAAGATGTTAGCTGGTGTGTTGAGTATTGCTCTGTTGGTCAGTTGTTCGGGGAATAAATTGGAAGAGAAAGGTTTTTCGGTGCATCAAGAGGCAGTAACAGAAGGCGATCATAAAATAGATGGTCTGACGCAAGATTCGGCGCAGCTCCAAACAAGACCAGGTAGCGTTCTTTTGACGGGCATCCCTGAATATCGATTGACGCCTGTTTACAAAGTGAATTGGAATAATAGAACGGAGACACCTTTTATCGGCTCCAATTGTTTTTATTACAATTACAGTGAACTTGGAAATAGTCATGGTAATCAATGGCATTATAACTTTATGCCTGGCATCGAAGCCGTTTATGGCTATAACCTGGTCAATGTGTCCCATTATCATCTTAAAACCCAATCGCGCAGAGATTTTTTTGAGACTCCGGTTCTGATAAAAACATTGTATTATCCCTCCTTCACAAGTGATACACTATATTCTAAGCCGGTTTCCAGAGATTATTACCTGGTTTCGGTGTATGACGAAGACACCAATCAGGATGGCTTAATCAATGTAAAGGATTTAAGGCGTTTCTACTTTTTTGATTTAGATGCCGGGAATAAAAGCCCATTGGTGCCGACGAATTATTCAGTGGTGAGTTCGGAGTATGATTCAGCCAACGATTACATGTATGTGTATGCAAAATTAGATCAGAATGGAAACGGTAAAAGTGAGGATGGTGAACCCACTCATATTTTTTGGATGGACTTGAAAAATCCATTGAATAATGGGCGGAATTATTAAAAATAAGCTGTCCTAACGGGCGGTTTTACGAACGGGTATAGCGTTCGATTACTGTTCCCAATGAACCTGGCTGGTTCACTTATGATGCTGTAGCCAGCGTAAAAACAGAAAGCAACCAACATGTGGATCAAAGCACCTGAATACCCCTTACAATACTCCTGGAGCTCGCATTTGAATTTTCTTTACCAAAGCGGTAAGATTTTTATCATGGATAATCATCTGGCGGCCGCGTGGTGTTGGATCCACACCCTTGATCCGTCCAAATCCTACAATTTCTACCACATCGATGGTCATTATGACTTGCAGGGAGATGCCCCATCGGTGGACCGTCAAATCATTGATGTGGGTTTTGATTTAAAAAACTGCTCACTGGATGCCTATTTGAATTTAAAGTACCCCATGGCTGATGGGGAAATGGCCGCACTGTTTCGGTATGACACTTACATTTTGAATCTTCAGAAGGTGTATAAGGATTTTTTCGACCGGAAGATTTTTGCCACGCAGCGCATTGGTAACCGAAAGGACGTTTTTTTGGATGTTGCTAATGGTGATTGCGAAAAGGAGGCACATGAATTACTCTTGCAGTTGGAAACGGATATAAAGGATACGAATGAAAAACCGTGGATTGTAAATCTTGATTTGGATTACTTTTTTATCGAAAAAGAAGAGGACTGCGTCCAGTATTTGACAGATGATTACATTGTGGCGTTGTGCGACGCCATTCGGAAATCAATGCCTAATATTGCTGTGGTGACCATTGCTTTGAGCCCGGATTTTTGTGGCGGGTGGGAAAAGTCACATCGAATTGCTAAATTGGTATCCGATTGTTTAGGGATTGATTTTGAATTGAATGTATAAGTGTTTTAGCGTAAAAGAAGGCGAATTATGATGATACTTGTAGCAGGTGCCAGCGGTGCAACCGGACGGCAATTGGTAGAGCAGTTGCTCAACCGTGGTGAACAGGTGAAGGTGATTGTGCGATCACCGGAGAAGTTTCATGAGGTGGTGCCTCCTTCAGACCGCTTGACGGTGATAAAAGCCAGTATTTTAACGTTGACAGAGGCGGAGCTGGCACAGCATGTCAATGGCTGTGATGCCGTGGCCTCTTGTTTGGGACATAACATCACCTTGAAGGGTGTTTTTGGTCCGCCTTACCGTTTGGTGACCGATGCAACGCGTCGCTTGTGCCAGGCGATTCAAACCCATGCTTCAGAGAGGCCGGTTAAGTTTGTGCTGATGAATACCACCGGTAACCGTAATCGTGATTTGAAGGAACCGGTATCATTGGGGCAGCGTTGTGTGATTGGATTGCTTCGTTTGCTGGTGCCACCTCAACCGGACAATGAACAGGCTGCCGACTATTTGCGGGTTAACATAGGACAGCATAACAAGGCTATTGAGTGGGTGGCTGTGCGGCCGGATGGTTTGATTAATGAGCCGGAGGTTAGTGCCTATGACGTTTATCCTTCGCCGGTTCGAAGCCCGATCTTTAATCCCGGTAAAACAAGCCGAATCAACGTGGGCCATTTCATGGCTGATTTGATCACGGATCAGGAGATATGGAACCAATGGAAGGGCCGGATGCCAGTGATTTATAATCGCGAAACCAAAGAATAGGCTTCGGGAGAAACATCAAAGTGGGGATTTATTCTTTATGAAACAACGGATATTAGTAGTCCTGGGCGCTCCGAATTCACTGACCGGTGAGTTAAGTGATATCGCCACACAACGGCTCCATGCTTGTATGGATTTATACCAGGAAGGAGACCTGATACTATGTACCGGCGGCTGGGGGACGCATTTCAATCAATCCAATAAGCCACATGCTTATTACACGCGGAATTATTTGCTGGCCAAAGGGATTCCGGCTTCGGCCTTTTTGGAGCTGGCTTTGTCGTCGCACACCGTGGATGATGCCGTTCGAGCCAAAGCATCGATCGCACCATATCCTGATTGTGAATTAATTATTGTCACTTCCGATTTTCATCAGGAACGCGTTCAGCTAATCTTTCGGGAAATACTGGCGGGTGTTAATCTCACCGTTGTGACTTCCAAAACCATCTTGCCCGATGCTCAATTGCAGCAACTGAAGGCGCATGAGCAAAAAGCCATCGAAGGTATTCTGGAAAACGGGCTTTATTACTAATCGTCAACGCGCTGCAAAATTGTTTCCGGCTACTGCAGAAACCTCCCAAAGCACTGCACAGAGGTATAGAAGCGCCACAAAGTCAGGCAAAAGTACGTTGTGGTTAAATGGGAGTTATACCAGTGGAATAACAAAAGGATTGTTACAACATTTTGCTTATTTTTAGTCGTACATGCCGACACACCATCAAAGAGACTTAAGAAGTGAAATACACTTTTGGCGCATTTGGATTAGTATTCGGCATAAGAGTTGATTTTCCTGACAAATCCCCCATTATGTATAGCATTCTGAAAATCATTCCCTATTTTTGCCGGTCGGAAAAACGATGTTGAATGCCTCCATATTTAAGAACGATACTTACAATTCTCTTTAGTCTGTGGGCGGTGGCCTGGGGCGAGTCCCTACAGGCTGCTAAAAACAGCTCTCAACCGGCCGATTCAGTAGTGGTGGCGGTGTTGGGGAGCGGCTACCAAACCGTTACTTATAAAGGTTCGATGGAGGTGTTTGGGAAGCACTTTTCAGGTTTGTATTTTTTTAAGCAGATGGGAGAGGATAAGAAGCGAATGGTAGTTCTCAGCGAGTTTGGCTTGAATCTGTTGGATTTTCAGTTCTCTGCTGATTCCGCTCAATTAATGAATGCTCAGGATTTCTTAAATAAACCGGGACTCATTGAACTCCTAAAGGGCGATTTTGGTTTCTTAGTCAGGGGTCTACAGGCCAGTGATGTGGTTAAATACCGGCTTCAGCCCAATGCAAAAGACATGGCGCTAACAAAAATCAAAACGGATAATGGGCGGTTTACTTTATACCATCGGGTTACAGATGGCCGGTTGGTGAAAGTGAAACAACGCCAAAATTGGTTTTCGTCTGTGATATATGCGTTTGCTTACCAGGATAGTCATCTGCCGGATGAGATTCTGATTCGACATACCGGAATGCCCTTTAAAATGAAACTCAAAAAAATAAAGGAAGAATAATGGCTGGATTGCATGACTTTTTTACCTATCAGATCCTTCATTCGGATGAGACAAGCCTGGAGGCGCAAATTGAATTGAATGTGTCGCATGCCCTTTATGAAGGTCATTTCCCAGGTAACCCCGTGGTGCCCGGTGTGTGTCAGGTGCACATGGTGAAGCAAATTCTGGCGCATTACTTCGGCCATGTGGTGAGTATGGGGGAGGCGAAGGATTTGAAATTTCTGGCCATGATACAACCGCAAACCATGCACCGGCTGCGCTGTGACATCACCCTTCAACAGTTAGATACACACCATCATAAAGTGACAGCGCACTTGAATCATGGAGAGACGACTTGCATGCGTTTACGAGCGACATTTAATAGTGAGGAGCAATCGGCATGAGAGATTTATTAGCCAATACGGGCTGTTGTGTCATTGTACCTACTTATAACAATGAGCAGACCATCGGTGATGTGCTGGATAGTTTGTTGGAATATACCCAACAGATACTGGTGGTGAATGACGGTTCGTTGGATGCCACATCAGCTATTTTACGGCGTTATGAATCGATTCAAATGGTCGGTTATTCGCGCAACCGGGGTAAGGGAGTGGCCTTGCGTACCGGATTTAAAAAGGCAGTAGAGCTGGGTTATACCCATGCCATCACCATCGATTCAGATGGGCAACATAAGGCAGCTGATTTACCTAAATTTGTGGCCCATCTGAAAGATCATCCCAATGCCATCATCATTGGGGCGCGTAACATGACGGTGGATAATGTACCGGCCAAAAGCAGTTTTGGTAATCGCTTTTCCAATTTTTGGGTGAAGGTGGAGACGGGCTATGAGATGCCCGATACACAATCGGGGTATCGCATGTATCCCATCAAAGCATTGGATACTATAAAATTTTACTCCCGTAAATACGAGTTTGAAATTGAGGTGCTGGCCAAGGCGGCCTGGGCGGGCATTGAATTGACTTATATTCCCATTGATGTCTATTATCCACCCCAGGAGGAACGGGTGTCGCATTTTCGTCCGTTCAAGGATTTCTTTCGCATCAGTGTGGTGAATACCATTTTAGTGACCTTGGCCTTTGCCTGGTATTGGCCGCGTAATATTATTAGGCGGTATCAGAAAAAAGGATTTAAACAAGCCATGCGTGAGGATGTGTTCGGCGCCGATGAATCCAACCTGAAAGTGGCCGTTGCCATCGGATATGGCATATTTATGGGCATTGTACCCATCTGGGGCTATCAATTGCTGGTGGGATTTGCACTGGCACACCTGCTCAAGATCAACAAAGCCATCTTTTTTATTTTTGCCAACATCAGCTTACCGCCCATGATACCGCTTATCCTTTACCTCAGTTATGCCACAGGTGGGATGTTGCTTAATCAGGAAGCGTGGCAATTGCACCTTCCCGATACCTTCACCTTTGAAATGGTGTGGCAGGATTTGGAACAATACCTGATTGGCGCAGTGCTGTTTGCAACAGTGGCCGGGGTGTTCTTTTTTCTGATGGGGTTTGCTGTACTATCTTTTATTCGAAAAGGGAAATAATTCATGGGATCCATCTTTGCAACCATTGTTCAGTATTTAAGTCATCATAAGCGTTTGTTTTGGGGGGTGATAGGAGGATTAATCCTGTTTATCGCCTTTTCGTTGTCGCGCCTTTCGTTTACCGAAGATATCACGTCCATTATTCCCAATGACAGCCGCATTGAGCAAGTGAACGTCATCCTAAAGCATTCCAATTTATCAGATCGTCTCATCTTTCATTTTTATGGGAAAGAAGGGCAAGCCGTATCAACGGATTCGCTCATCGCCTTCGCCGAACCCATTATGGCGGCCCTGGAGGCAGATACCAGCCGGGTGAAGGAGGTCTTGTTCAGGATGGATGAGTCCATGTATCTCTCCTTGTACGATTATTTTTACCAGCACTTGCCGTTTTATTTGGATTCAGCCGATTATGCCCGCATCGAGGAAAATCTGCAACCGGATAACCTGCAGGCCACCCTGCGTAAAAACTTTATGTCGCTGGTCTCCCCGGCTGGTGTGGCGACTAAGAAATACATTTTTAAAGATCCGTTGAGCCTGACACCCCATGCCCTGAAACGGCTTGAGAAGTTTAAGATTGATGATAACTTTACGGTCATTAATTCTTCTGTCTTTACTGCGGATGAACAACACTTACTGGCGTTTATTATGCCGGTTTACGGCTCCAGCAATACGGCTAAAAATAAAGTACTGATTGAACGCATAGATCAGTTATTGGAGCAGTATGCAGCTCATCCCACCATTGGCATGGAATATTATGGGGGAACAGCTGTAGCGGTCGCCAATGCACACCGCATTCAATACGACATCATGCTGACGGTGACAGCCGCAATGATCATTCTGACGTTATTGTTCTTTTTAATGTTCCGACGCATCCGCATCTTCGCGTTGATGGCCTTTCCGGTTATTTTGGGCGCCGGTCTGGCTTTATCGGTGTTGCATTACATGGAAGGTGAGATATCGGCCATCGCATTGGGGGTAGGAGCTGTATTACTCGGTATTGCCGTGGATTATTCGTTGCACTTTTTTACGCATTTGCGGGATAATCGCAATGTGAAAGCTACGGTAAAAAGTATTGCTGAGCCCATGATCATGAGTAGTCTAACCACTGGAGGTACTTTCATTTGTTTGTTTGTGGTGCGTTCCAAAGCACTGAATCAGCTGGGTTTATTCGCTGCTTTGAGTGTGCTTTTTGCAGCCTTCTTTGTATTGACGTTGGTACCTGTTTTATTGCAGCGAAAGGTCTTTCGATCGGGTTGGGAGCGCAAATATAAAGAGACACGACTGGACCGGTTTGCAGCCTATGATTTTGAGCGTAATCGGTGGTTGGTAACGCTTGTCGCCCTCATCTCGCTGGTGATGGTTTTCTTACCCAATAAGGTGCACTTTAATTCTGATATTGGCTCTCTGAATTACCTGTCGCCCAAACTAAAACAGGCCGAAACGAATCTGGAATCGTTCAGTGCTCAGACGCTGGGTGCGGTGTACATGGTCACGACCGGTGCGACCCGCGACGTGGCACTGCAAAAATCAGAAGCATTGGCAGCCGACCTGGATAGTCTGCAAGCGATGGGCATCATCCGGGAGCGGACTTCAGCCACGGACTTATTGCTATCAGAAGCCGTACAGCAGCAAAAATTAAACCAGTGGAATGCCTTTTGGCAACGGATGGATCGCCAACAAGTGAAGGCGCAGATGATTGAATACGGTCAGGCCTTTCATTTTAAAGAACAGGCCTTCTCTGCGTTTTACCAATGGATCGATCAACCCTTCCAAACCATTCAGCGTGCTGATCAGGCGCCTTTGGAACAGCTGTTTTTAAAGAATTATCTGAACGAGACGGAGCAGGAGGTCTCCATCATTACACTTTTAAAAGTGGATCAGGCGCACAAGAAAAGCTTTTATGCCCATTTTGAGCAGCATCCAGATGTATTGGTGTTTGACAGGCAGTATTTTGTCAATCAGTTTTTTGATGTCTTAAATGAAGATTTCAGCCTTTTGGTGGCGGTTTCAATGATCCTTGTATTTGTGGTGTTGCTGCTGTTCTTTGGCCGTGTTGAACTGGCCATTGTGGCTTTCATCCCATTATTCATTAGTTGGAACTGGACATTGGGGCTGATGAAGCTACTCGGGGTGGAATTCAATATCTTTAACGTGATCATTTCGACCTTTATCTTTGGATTGGGCATTGATTATTGCATCTTCCTGATGAAAGGATTGATGGATGAGCATAAATACGGACAGTTTCAACTCAAACCCTATCGATTGTCGGTGATCTTATCAGCGGTCACGACGATTGTTGGAATTGGCGTTTTGTTATTTGCGCAGCATCCGGCTTTGAAGTCCATTGCCTTGGTTTCAGTGCTGGGGATATTATCGGTAGTCGTGGTTTCCTTTACCTTGTTGCCATTGCTGTTCCGGACTTTAGTGAAAGTAAAGGGGAAGTTGCGGATTCAACCCATAACGGCACAAAATTTTACCATCTCTATTTCCACACTGGCTTTCTTTGTGGTGGGATCCCTTATTTTAACCGTTACCATTCCGGTGTTTTGGCTTTTGCCCTTACCCCGTAAAACAGTGAAGTATCTGTTTCATGGATTGATTACCGCCAATATGCGTTTCATTGTATATGCCATAGGGCCGGTGAAACAACGTTTTATTAATAAAGAAAAGCTGAACTTTGATCAACCCTCGGTCCTCATCGCCAATCATTTGTCGCATTTGGATTTGGCCTTCCTGTTGATGTTACATCCCAAAATGATTGTGATGACCAATAAATGGGTGTGGAACAGTCCCTTTTATGGCCTGGCCGTGCGCTTTGCCGATTACTATCCGGCGTTTAAAGGGATTGATCACGATGTGGCCAAACTGCAGAAAAAAGTGAGAGAGGGCTATTCTATTCTGGTGTTTCCGGAAGGCACGCGTTCCGATGATGGCACCATCAAACGCTTTCATCAAGGTGCTTTTTGGCTGGCTGATCATTTGAAACTGGATATTCAACCTATCCTGATTCACGGTCTGGATGATTGCATGCATAAGCATGAGTTCTTCATGCGGGGTGGCCCCATCACCATGAAAATATTGGATCGGAAACCGGTTCAGCACATTGAAGTTCGGGAATCATATCGCCCACAAGCGAAGACGATGCGTCAATACATGACGGCCGAGTTCAATCTTTTAAAAAAGGAGATAGAAACACCGGATTACTACCGCCCGCAATTATTTAGTCGCTATACTTATAAAGGGCCGGTGCTGGAGTGGTACATGAAAGTGAAAGTTCGGCTGGAGAAGAATTACCAGTTCTTTAATGATTTAATCCCATCCCGGGGCACCATTACGGATATCGGCTGTGGATATGGTTTTTTATCTGGTATGCTGGCCTTGACTTCTTCTTTGCGTCAGATTAGAGGAGTGGATTATGATCGTGAAAAAATTGCTGTGGCACAACAGGCCTTCGTGGATAAAGACAATGTGTCTTTCGAATATAAGGATGTGACCCGTGATGAGCTGCCAGCCAGTGATGTGTTTGTCATCAACGATGTGCTGCATTATTTCCCGCGGGAAGAGCAGGATAAGTTGATTGAAAAATGCATGCATTGCTTGAATGATCAGGGGATGATTATCATTCGTGATGCGGATTCAGATTTGGAGGAGCGCACCAAAGTAACCAGGCGGACAGAGTTTTTCTCCACACGCTTCTTTCGCTTCAACAAAACCAATTACAAGGAGTTATCCTATACATCAGGCCGCGCCATTGAAGCCATTGCCCAACGAAATAATTTTAGTTGTGAGCGTATTGATAATGCCCGTTTCACTTCCAATGTGGTTTTTATTTTGAGACCGTCAACAAAAAAAGTTGATCATGCCACAATATGATGCTGTTATAATTGGAGCCGGATTGGGAGGTTTGTTGTGCGCCAACATCTTAGCCCGCGAAGGCATGCATGTGTGTGTACTGGAGCAGAACAGTGTGATTGGGGGCGGTATGCAATCATTTGCCCGAAAGGGGGTGGTTTTTAATACCGGATTGAATTATACCGAGAGTCTGGGAGAAGGGGAGACGCTTAATCGCTATTTTAAGTACTTTGGTATTTTAGATCAGTTGAAATTAAAACGGATGGATGTGGATGGCTTTGAGCGCATCAGTTTTAATGGGGATATGACTGAATATCCCTTTGCTCAGGGGCACGATCATTTTGTGGACACATTAGCCGCTTATTTTCCTAAAGAAAGAGATAACCTGCGAACTTACATGAACTGTCTCAATGTCCTGAGTACTTCCTTTCCACTCTATTCATTGGATGCTCAAGCCCGCCCCATCAATCCACAGCAGTTGCATGTTAATGCCTATGATTACATAAAAAGCTCTATATCCGATTCGCGCTTGCAGCAAGTGCTGGCAGGATTGAACTCGCTTTATGGAGGCGTAGCTGAATGTACACCGTTGTATGTGCATGCTTTGATTAATAGTAGTTTCATCCGGAGCTCGTGGCGTTTGGTGGATGGCAGTTCCCAGTTGCCGCGTGCCATTGCCAAAACCATCAACAACCATGGGGGTGTTCTTCGTCGAAGAGCACGGGTGGTTAAGCTGGGTGGGGAGAAGTCAGGCGTTCAATATGCCGAGTTGGAAAATGGAGAACGTCTCACAGCGAAGCATTTTATTTCCAATGTACACCCCTCAGTGACCTTAAATATGGTGGATGAAAATGTCACCAAACGGGCGCATAAGCAACGCATCAATCAACTGCCCAATACGATGGGGATGTTTACCTTGTACCTGGATTTTAAACCGGAGACCCAACCGTATCTGAATTTTAACCACCATCACTTTGCCCGGGAGAATGCCTGGACAACCGCTTATAAACCTCATGAGTGGCCAGAGCATTACATGTTCTATACGCCGGCCATCTCCAAATCGAATCAATGGGCCGATGGAGGTGTGGTGATCACCTATATGAATTATCAGGAAGTGGCCCGATGGGCCAACACCCGGGTGGAGAATCGGGGGGCTGATTATGAAGCGTTCAAACAGGAAAAAGCAGAACAATTGATCGACTTCATGGCGGAGAAATTTCCGGGGTTCCGCAATCGCATTTCCCGGTATTATACCTCTACGCCGCTTACTTACCGCGATTACACCGGTACGCCGGAAGGGTCGGCCTATGGGATATTAAAAGATGCCAATGATCCCTTATCTACCATTATTTCTCCCAAATCACGGGTAGGAAATTTATATTTCACGGGTCAAAACCTGAATATGCATGGCGTTTTGGGGGTGACCATTGGTGCCGTTTTGACGTGTGCCGAGTTTTTGGGATTGGAATACTTAATGAGTAAAATTCAAACGAATTAGTCAGAAGAAAAAACAATATATATGAACAGCGATGCGAATTACGATGTAGTGATTGTGGGCAGTGGCTTAGGTGGACTTATTTGTGCCAATATATTGAGCAAGCAAGGGCTGCGTGTGTGTGTGTTGGAGAAGCATTACCAGATAGGGGGAAACCTGCAAACCTTCAAACGGGAAGGGTGTGTGTTTGACACGGGGGTGCACTACATTGGTTGCATGGATCCGGGTGAAATTTTACATCAGGTGTTCAAGTATCTGGGCGTCTTGCATCAAATGGAGCTGGAGCGTCTGGATGAAGCTGGCTTTGATGTGATCAGCATTGGTGATAAAGAATACAAGCTCGCCAATGGCTACGAGAATTTTGCATTAGCCTTAAAGAATTATTTCCCGGACGAAAATGATGCCATCGATAAATTTGTGGAGACGCTGCAGATTATATGGGAAAACGTGGGCTTATTAAATTACAGGGGGAATATTAAAGGAGAATTACCGGGCGTTTGGCAATACAATGAAAATGCCCACGATTTCATCGCCGGTTTAACTGACAATGAAGAGCTACGGGCGGTTCTAGCCGGAAACAATGGATTGTTTACCGGTAATTCTGCCAAGACCCCTCTTTACATGTTGGCCAACATCAATAGTTTTTACATCAAGAGTGCCTGGCGTTTAGCCGGTGGTGGTACGCAATTGGCCGAAGCACTGGGGCGCAATGTGGAACAGGCTGGCGGGAAGGTTATGGTCAATGCCAATGTGGTGAAGTTTAAATCGACAGATAAGTTGGTTGAAGCGGCTTGTCTGGAGAATGGCGACCTGATTTATGGAAAAACGTTTATTTCCAATATCCACCCCTCATTAACCATGGACTTGCTGGAGCCGGGATTGTTAAGACGTGTGTATGTGGATCGTATTAAGAGCCTGGAAAATGGAATATCCGTTTTTACATTATATCTGACACTGGAGAAAGGGGTGATTCCCCATCGTAATTCCAATTTGTATTACTCCAAAGATACCCGGGTTTGGGATTTGCATAAGGATCCTGACCAGGAGTGGCCACATGGTTACATGCTGTATACTTCGCAGGATGGCACAAGCGGTTTTGCCGAAAGTATGACCATCATTACCATGATGCGTTTTGAAGAAGTGGAAGCGTGGTCAGATACCACCATTGAAAGGCGTGGAGCATCCTACAAAGCCTTTAAACAAGAAAAGACAGATGCTTTGTTGCAACTGGTACAACAGAAATATCCCCAGTTGGCCACCGCCGTGAAGAGCTCTTTTGTGTCAACGCCATTAACCTTTCGCGATTATACCGGTACGGTGCGCGGATCCATGTACGGCATAGAAAAAGACAGCAGTGATCCGGTGCGCACCAGTATCTTGCCAAATACCAAGGTGAAGAACTTGTTGATGACCGGTCAGAATATTAATATACATGGAACTTTAGGGGTGACCATGGGGGCTATATTGACCTGTTCGAACCTGGTGGATATTGAACCAATTATGAACGAAATAAAAGAAGCCTGATATGAAGAAAGTAATGAAAGGGCTTATAAGAGGCTTGATGGTGATAACGGTGCTGATTGGCTTTCTCATCATCTTGTTTCGCATGGTGGTGGTACTCGACGAACCGGTGGTGGAGTACCGGGAGGAGGTGCTGAAGTTGGAACGTACGCAACTGGCACAGGATGTGTTTGCATGTGGTGATAGCTGGATTCGTAAAAACAAAGATGGCCAATTTGAATTATATGTCACTGGCTCACCCTTTGAGATGGGGTACAAACATGGGCTTTTAGCGAAAGAGTTGGTGCAATATCAGGAAGAGGTGTTTGTGGAACGTTTGCGGGAGATGATTCCTTCTGAATCGTACCTGAACTTCCTGAAATATTTCATTGCCTGGTTCAATAAGGACATGGATGAATACGTGCCGTTGGAGAATCAGCAGGAGATTTTTGGAGTGGCACAGGCTGCTTCACCCGATTTTGCATTCATTGCCCCTGCTTATCAACGCATCTTGAACTACCACGGTGCCCATGACATTGGCCATGCCCTTCAGAATTTAAACCTGGTGGCGTGCACGGCATTGGGTACCTGGGGCAGTCGGTCGGCTGACAGTACGCTGATCATTGGCCGTAACTTCGATTTTCACATGGGTGATGCATTTGCCCGGGATAAGATCATCGGCTTTTACCGGCCTGATACGGGCCATCCTTTCATGACCATCACCTGGGGTGGTATGACCGGCGTCGTATCGGGCATGAACCGGGCTGGATTAACCATCACGCTCAATTCGGCCAAGACCGCCATTCCGCTGGCTACCAAATTACCGGTTTCGCTATTGGCACGTCAGATTTTACAACATGCCGGTAATATTGAAGAAGCCATAGAAATTGCTCAGTCCTATGACACCTTTGTGTCGGAGTCTTTTCTCATTGGTTCGGCTGCCGATAACAAAGTGGTGGTTATTGAGAAATCGCCGGAAAAGTTAGGGATTTACGATCCCGGTCAGGAGGAGATTATCCTGACCAATCATTTTCAGAGTGACACTTTTAAAGCGGATGAATTGACCCAAGAGAGCCGGGAAGAAGGGGCATCGCTCTATCGTTATAAGCGCGTCGCTGAATTGATGAGCCAAACGGACCGGTTGGATGTAGCCGCCATGGCACAGTTACTGCGCGATCAAAAAGGCCTGAACAACGCCTCTATCGGAATGGGGAATGAGCGCGCCATCAATCAGCTGATCGCTCACCATTCCGTGATTTTCAAACCGCAGCAACGCCAGGTATGGGTGTCGGCCAATCCCTACCAATTGGGACGGTATGTGGCGTATGACCTCAATAAAATATTTGATAGCCGTGTCGATCCGACGCAGCCCATTGCCGATTCGGTGTTGACACTACCGGCTGATCCGTTTCTCACCAGCGAAGAATATTTACATTTTAGAGAACAGCAGCAGCTCTTTGAAAAAGCCCGACGATTAATCCGGACTGAAAATAAAACAGAGCTGGCCCAAATGGATTTGAATCGAATCATAACGCTTAATTCTGATTATTACTACAGTTTTGTCGTAACAGGTCAAGTGGCTTTTGAGTTGGGACATTATCAACAAGCGGCAGCTTATTTCCAGGCCGGATTAGAAAAGGAGATTCCCCGGATTGTTGACCGGGAAAATCTGGAGGAATGGCTGGCCAAAACAAATGAAGCATTAGTAGAAAAGTAAATTGAAGACGTATTGTAGATGAGTGCACAACCATTTATTCCGGAGATTGAATTAAAGAGTCACCAGGAGATTAAAGCCTTTCAGGAGCAAAAATTGCGGGATTTACTGACCTATCTGCAGGCCCATTCGCCCTTCTATAAAAGGTTATTTTCAAATCAGCAGATAGATGTGTCTTCCATTAAAACGTTGGAAGATTTGCAGGCGATTCCGACTACCTCGAAGGATGATTTGCAGAAATACAACATGGATTTCTTGTGTGCCGCTCCCGATAGCATTATCGATTACATTACCACATCAGGTACATCGGGCGATCCCGTGACTTTTGCAGCCACTGAAAAGGATCTGCAGCGCCTGGCTTACAATGAATACCTCTCTTTTACAACCACGGGTGGTCAACCGTCGGACATCTACCAATTGATGGTGACCATTGATCGCCGTTTCATGGCCGGATTGGCTTATTTTCTGGGTCTGCGTCAGCTGGGAGCAGGTGTGGTACGTGTAGGTCCGGGTAATCCCGAATTGCAGTTTGATACCCTGAAGCGGTTTAACTCAACTGCTTTCATTACGGTGCCCTCCTTTTTATTGAAGCTCATTGAATATGCCGATGCCAAAGGCATTGATCTGAATCAAACGGCTGTTAAATCGGCCATCTGTATTGGGGAGCCCATTCGTAACGGGGGCTTTGAACTCAATACCCTGGGCCAGCAAATAAAGGATCGCTGGGACATCAAGCTTTATTCGACCTATGCATCCACCGAAATGGGTGCTGCTTTTACCGAGTGCGAAGCCGGACAAGGCGGGCATCATCACCCAGAATTGCTAATTATTGAGTTCCTGGATGAAAACGATCAGCCGGTGCCTGCGGGTGAATTGGGCGAATTGACCATCACAACTTTGGGTGTGGAAGGCATGCCGTTGCTACGTTTTAAAACAGGGGATATCTGTGCCCGTTTTGAAGAACCTTGTACCTGCGGCCGCACCAGTATTCGCTTGGGACCTGTTGTTGGCCGAAAGAATCAGATGATAAAATACAAAGGAACCACCTTGTATCCGCCATCTTTGTACGATTTACTGAATGAGATTAAAGAGGTGGAAAATTATGTGGTGAAAGTATCTAATAACAGCATCGGAACAGATGATATTTTAATAATCATCGGTAGCCAGCGTCAGGATAAAGTATTTGAGAAAAGCATTAAAGATCATTTTCGGGCCAAGTTACGCGTAGCCCCTTCCATTGAGTTCAGGACACCGGCTGAAGTGCATCAATTGCAATTCCCGGCCATGAGTCGGAAGCCTGTGATCTTTATGGATGAACGGATCAAAGACTAAGGTGGCATTAAAACTGATTGTTGCGAATAATTTGCTATATTAGTCTTGAACCTTAATAGCTTATGTTACTATGAAGACAAACATTTTAATGGCAGTAGGACTCCTGTTTTGCCTTTCTGCAACCGCTCAAGTCGATCAGAATTTAAATTTTGGAACCGGTATGGGACTCAACTATGGTGGTTTTGGTGTCAATATGTCCATTCATCCCCATCACATGATTGGCATCACCGGCCACCTGGGATATAACCTGGTGGATGCGAATGCCGGAGTCGGTGTCAACCTGTATCTGGGATCACCTGAAAAAGTCTATCGTCCGGTGCTGAAAGCTTTGTACGGTTACAATGCGGTGATTATCGTGCTGGATGCTTCAGATTACAATAAGTCCTACTATGGCCCTTCCTTCGGTTTTGGAAATAGTTTCCGTTTTGGACAATCCAAGCGGCACGGATTTGATGTGGATCTTTTAATTCCGGTTCGATCCTCTGCGTTTAAAGATGATTACGATGCTTTGGATGAGGATTCAAACGTGGATATTACCGCCCCATGGCCGTTTAATATCAGTGTGGGTTACCACCTTTACTTCTAAAGTTAACAGTGTAAGTATATTCAAAAGGCTCAATGGGATTGGGCCTTTTTTTATTTTAGTGCCTTGCTGCTGATATGCTTGAATTATTTGGCAGGCTATTGTTTTTGGACTCTTTGGAATGATGAATATCGATTAACGATTTGAGATTTACGAATTCGACATTTTTCATTTGTTGATCGATACTCATTATTTGGTTCTGGCTCGTCCTGGTTAGGGCTCTACATAATACCCACCGTTGCCTTCCTTAAGCGACAAATAGCTTTTTTCCTCCGGATCAATGGGGTGTCCATGCAATAAATTGGAATAGATGTTTTTGATTTGCGGGATGCTGTCTTCGAAGGCATGCGCCCCAATGAAATAGGTGTGTTCCTTTTGGGCCACTTTAGTAAAGTCAAAATAAGTCACCTGGTTGGCCAGGGGAGGCTCTGCTTTAGTGCCTAGTTGCCGTGCGAACATGAGCAGCGTAGCACCGTTGAGCACCCAGTCATTTTTATTGAGCATGACATACACGTGGTTATTACGGCTAATTTTGTTGAGGTACCGGTTGTGCTTTTTATGCTTGATGGCCGGTGCATTTAAAACGATTGTATTAAACAGTTGGCCATCAGCCAGCACATCTGTTTTGTCGGTTAGGATGAGCCGGATTAATTGATAGCCACCCAGGCTGTGCGTGAAGAGGGTATGATTCAGCTGATCCGGCAAATGCATCTTTTTATAATCGGCATATTCATCCAATGCGGTTTCCAGGTTGTTGGTACAATGCCGCACATAGTTCAGGGACCGGTTAAAATTTCCATTCTGACTGGGCCAATCAAAAGTCACAATATTCACATTGTACCGCTGGCTAATTTCGGCACTGCGCTTTAATACCTGGGGGAATCCTTTGCCATGGCCGTGAATAAAAAAGACGAAATCATGCTGCCGGTTCATGATGTCCATGGCCTGGCTGAACGTGTCATATTTCACCACCTGCCAACTTGTGTCCTGGCAGGAGGCGATGTAATAAGTTAATTTACGATGTTTGGGCCGGTCATTGCGCAGGAATCCGTTCAAGGTATCGGAAGCACAAAAAGAACGATTGCTGATGATTAAAACGTTGAGGTTCGTTGGCAAGGGCGCAATGGTATCCAGGTGTAAATGATCCCAGGTTAAGTTAACCACCGTTGGTTTTTTTACCGGATCGGTGGCTTTTAGAAGAGGGGATCCCAGCAATAGAGACAAGAGCAGCAAAAACAACAATCTTCTCATAGCACGCATAGTTTGTTACAGTCTGTTCTACTATAACAAAGCGGTGATTGCATATGTTGTCAGCGCAGTGAGTAAAAGTACCTTATTACTGCATGCTAAAATTGAAACATTAGAAATCGCTTTACAACAGTTTTAAGAGGACTTTGGCAGCCAGGAGTAAGGTTCCGGTCATGATTATGATGGCAAAAAAGGCAATTAGGGCATCTTTCTTAAATGTTTCGGCCAGACCACTTATGAGCAGTCGTTTATTGTGGTGCGAAATCACCAGGAACCGGGTAATTACCCGCAGGTATATTTCATACACGATTTTACCCAAAAGAATACCCAATAACAAGCCGCCTAAAATATCGCCCGGATAGTGTAAGCCCATGTAGATGCGTGAATAGGAATTGATCAGTGCCCACACAAAGATACCAATGGTGAACGTTCGGTTTCGGAACAGAAGGGCTGTAAACATGGCTAATCCAAAGGAGTTGGTGGCATGCGATGACACAAATCCATACATGCCGCCCCGTTTCCCATTGATCAGGTGGACCAGGTATTTGAGCTGTGGATCCCGGGAGGGGCGAAAACGTTCAAACCCTTCTTTAAATACATTGGTGGATATCTGGTCGCAAAGAAAGATCAAGAGGCCGATGGCCAGTAAGGTGACGAATCCCTTTAAGCCATGATTTTTAAAGATGACATAGCCCAGAGTCAGATACAGGGGAAGCCACACCTCCTTGCTGGTGAACATCCAAAAAAAATGATCCCAATAGGCGGAAAAATGACTATTTAAACTCAGTAACAATTCCTGATCTAATTCTATCAGTTGGCTAATTAAACTCATGGGCGTCGAATTTTTGCCGAAATTAACTTTTTTGCCAGAAAAAGGAAAGCCTCCGTGACGTTTTAGTGGGTAAAAATGCCTGGCGGCTGCAACTTTTGGATCGATCGGGTGTCTGTAGTACAAACAGGGAGACGTTTCATCCCTGAAAAATGCGAGTTCATTCCTTTTTATTGGGGGATGCAACGCACATGAATTAATATTGTCTCTTTGTTATATTAATCCATAGATGGGTTTATTAATTTCGTTTAAGAATGTATAAATGTTTGTACATTCGTTAATTGATGACTTTTTGTAGCTGGAAGTAGTGGAAATTAGTTTTGCATAATTAATTTTGAATAAGTGTATCATGCTAGCCATTTGTCTCAAAGCTGAAATGAACCAAACGAATAATAAATGCCTTTAATTAGTTGTAAATTGACTTTATGTTGAGAAGGTGGTTGGGAATGCGAATGCTGGTGCTGCTTGTCGGTGGTTGGATGGTGACACAAGTGGGTTTTGGTCAGTCCTTGTTTTTCAATGGTTCGGTGATTGATGCGGAGACCAAGGAGGCGATTCCCATGGTCAATGTGTATTTCAAAGGCACCACCATTGGCACCATCAGTGATGTGAATGGCAGTTTCAAATTGTCCTCGCCAATTAAGGCAGACACCCTTGTTTTCTCGTCCATTGGGTATTTGGAATACAAGCTTCAGGTTTCACAATTATCCAACCCCGTAAATATTGAGTTATCGCCCGATAATATTGCGTTGATGGAAGTGGAGGTTAAGCCGGATGACGGACCGGTGCGGACGCTATTGGCCAGGATGGTGGCCAATAAGAAGCGCAATAATCCGGAAAGTCAGGAGCGCTACGACTATGAGAAATACTCCAAGTGGGAATACCTCATCAACAATGCCGATAGTACGTTAATGGATGCCCGTGCCTTTCGGAAGCATCAATCGGTTTTTCGCACGGCGGATGATGGCAGCAAATACCTGCCGGTTTATTTGTCGGAGCAAATCGTGTTCAATGAGTTTCAGCGTCAGCCCTTGCGGCAAAAATCCACCATTCTGGCCGATCAAACCTCCGGCTTAGGGGTTTTGGGCGATTACGAAATAGGTGGATATACCAGCGGATTGGACATTGAGTATAATTTTTACAATAATTTTCTGAAACTGTTTGAAGAGAACTTTGTGAGTCCGGCGGCTTCCAATGGGTGGTTTTTTTATCACTACTATTTAGAGGATAGTGTGGTCCTGGGCGATGTAACCCATTACAAAATTCTGTTTACCCCCCGGCGCAAACAGGATAAGGTGTTCCGAGGCCATATGATTGTGGAAGATAAGTACTATTCATTGGTGGAAGTGAATGGGGAATTATCGACCAAAAGCAACATGAATTTTGTCAAATCACTGTCCCTGAGTAGCCAGTTTCAACTGATCAATGATAGTATCTCCTTTTTCGGAACCAACTCCATCAAGGCGGTGTTTGACTATCTGCCCATCGATATCCCCACCAAAAATGACCGGATGGAACTGGATTTCACCCAGCAGGCTTCCTACGCTAAAGTCAGTATTAATCCACGCAATACGGTAGCCTTAAGTGCCAAAAGTTTAGCCTATGAATCGGTTAAAACAGATGGGTTTAAAGATCGCGACACCACCTATTGGCTCCAGGCACGTCATGTGCCGTTAACGGCCAATGATAAGGAATTGTACGCCACCATTGATTCGGTAAATACCATTCCGGTGGTGAAGCTGGTGGATAATTTGGCCCGTATGTCCATGACCGGTTATTATGATTTTGGCCGTTTGGAGATGGGGCCTTACATGCATTTGCTGCAGTTCAATAAAATTGAAGGGATGCGCTTGTTTATGGGCGGACGCACTAGTAAAGAAATCAGCAACCGCTGGATGGTGTGGGGTGGCCTGGGCTACGCCACCCGTACTCAAAAAGTATCGGCCAGTATGGGAGGCGGATATAAATTACCCGGCATCCGTCGACGGGTGTTTAAGTTGGCTTATGATGATACCTATGCGCGTATGGGGGAGAACCGGAAAATTCTCTACTTGTATGAAAACATGCTGAGCCCCTCTGAGAATAACCTGGTATCGGCCTTTTTTACCCGCGATGAATTTGATGAGTTGTACCGTCAGCAAAATACCCGCCTGAGCTATGAGCATGAATGGAAAACAGGCTTCTCCACCAAGCTGGATCTGGGCCATGTGCGGCATCACTCACCGGAGTTTTATCCTTTTATTTACAAAGGTAATGCGGTGACTGAAGTGACCAATTATGAAGCGGCCCTGGACATTCGTTTATCCTGGCGCGAAAAAATACTGGATGATGAGTTCATGCGGCTCTATCTGACTTCTGATTATCCCATTCTCCATTTCACAGTGGCTGCCGGACAGGTTGCCTTTGCCGGTCAGGAAGAGAATTATACCAAGCTGCATGCCACCATTAAGCACAAAGTAAACATGGGGCAAACCACGTTTCGATATGCGGTGGAAGGCGGTGCGGTGTTCGGGAAGTTGCCCTATACTTTTTTGGAGATACCCCGGGGTAACGAAACCTATGGTTATTACACCTATGATTTCAACATGATCAATTATCTGGAATTTGTGCACGATCGCTACCTGCATGCTTACACTGAATACCATCTGAATGGTTTTGTATTTAACCGGATGCCCTTGCTGCGAAGTCTGGGATTTCGCGGGGTGTTTTCAGCCAAAGGCATGATCGGTGATTTGAGCGATCAGCAATATGAGTCCATCCAGCTTCCGGCTTCGGTGTCGTCATTGAACGGCAAGCCTTATGTGGAAGTGGGTGCCGGCATTGAAAACATTCTGAAAGTCTTGCGCGTCGAAGCCATCTGGCGGCTCACGCCTGAATCAACGGTAGGGGCGCCTAATTTCGGCATCCGTGCTAAATTTGAGTTGAGTTTGTAGGATGGTTTTTAGGCATGGCTTAAATTCAAGCAGTGATTAATCATTTAGTGTCTTTCTACTGATATTCTTGTATTATTTGGCAGGATATTGTTTGTGGATTCATTATTTGGTTCTGGCTCGTCCAGGTTGGGTGCAATGAAAATTGTCTGTTTTCATGGTAGGGTATACATTTTACACCGTCCTGTTGGTATTTTAATCGTCCTGCCACATAAATAGGCGTCCTGCCAGTGGGAGACGTCGTCCTGGTGTGGCGTGAAGGTGAGCTGGAAGTAACCCGAGCCGTCCTGTCAGGGTATGAAGCCGTCCTGGCGCTTTTTGCACCGTCCTGTCTCTTTTTGCACCGTCCTGTTCCGCTTAGCGGATCAAGTGTTGTAGAATAATCTGTTGCAAGTAGATGATTTTCCCCGTAGGGGATATCGTACCGTTTATCGGGTACTCATGAAATGGATTTTCATATATGGTTAAAACTGACGGAATCATTTCCGTGGTGTAACCCCGGAAGCGGTAGATGGAAAAAACACGATCATCACCACTGGAGTCCTTCGTGTTTGTTTTTCACAGAGGACCATGGTTAGCCTGCATCTGGCACAAAATCCCAACTAATTGGGAGGCAGAAAATAAGTGATTCAGAAATATTTTTGCTATCATTGCATCATGACAAAAATGAGGAACATAGCTGCCTATGTATTGTTGGCTGTTTACAGTATTGTATTCGCCCACAATGTCATTCCTCATCACCATCATTTAGAGAACGTCGCCTTTGGGTCGGATTTGCATTGTGAGTATGAAGCCCGTGCGTCGCACGCGCATCATCATGACCATACAGAGGTTTGTTCATCGCACCAGCATGCCGATGGAACCAAGGTGCAATTTCAGCATGCACATCCCGAAGAAGCCCAAAGTCATTGTCATTTTGAGGTGAAGCCGGTCCTAAGCAAGACCGTTGATATTGTTACAAATTATTTGATTACACAAGAGCAATTGGTGCCTGTTCCGTTGGAGGAACTGGTCACATATGCTTATATCTATTATCCTCAAAAACTACTACAGAGTTATAACTTTGCGGTCCCGCTCAGGGCACCGCCCGTATTTTTCATATGATCAGATTTGATTTTAATCGGTCATATGAAACTCGCCAAATGGGATTTGTTTTCATTGTATATTATCCCTTGTGGCTCGTTTCATGATTCATCATTTCAAAGACTTTAAAATCGCTTTCTGTTTCTTAACAAAGGAGATCAGTAGGCCGGTTTTTATTTACTAATCATTTTACACCATTGAATCATGCACAAACTATTGATTGTTTTCGCTTTTGCAGCATTGTCTTTAACCGCTTGTGGCGATAAAAAAGCCAAGCAAAATCAGGAAGGTACCCACACCCATGCAGATGGTTCGGTTCATGAGGCTCATGATCACGAGGCTGCACCGCAACAGGAAGCTTTTAAGGTGGATTCCACCGAATCAGCCTCGGCGTGTTCCGGGTGTCCTTCTGCCAGCAAATGCAGCGATGACACAAAAAAAGAGCATGCGGAAGAGGAAGCTCATGATCATGACCACGATCACGACCATTCGCATTAATTCATTCTGAATGTAAAGCATCGGTGAAAGAGGGATATATTATTCCTCCTTTCACCGGCTTGCTCTTTTTTAATCGGTCTATCCTCTATTTATTCAATAGTCTTGCGATCTATCTTCTATCACAATGGTGTTAAACTATCAAACAACGAAATAATGATTTTAAAATATATTCCACTCTTATTAATTGTGTTATTGGCCACTTCGTGTGGTCAGGCACCTGCCCACGATGAGCATGCCCATGCCCACGAGGAAGTGAAGCTACCCTTGACGGGTTATTCCAGCCAATTGGAGGTATTCGCTGAAGCTGATCCTTTTATTGTGGGGCATAACTCCGATGTACTGGCTCATTTTACCGCACTCGACGGATTTAAGCCGGTGGAAGCAAACACAGTTACCCTATCATTGATTGTGGGTGATAAAGGAATTCGTCAAACCGTGAATCAGGCGGTTCGGGCAGGTGTTTATGCGTTCACTCTGCAACCGGCAACAGCTGGAAAGGGACAGTTGGTCTTTGCTGTTGAACGGGATGGTCAACAGCAACAAGTGGCAGTGCGCAATATACAGGTGTATGCCGATGAGCACGATGCCATTCATGAAGCGGAAGAAGCGATACCAGCCTCCTCCAATGCCATACAATTCACCAAAGAGCAATCGTGGAAGATCGATTTTGCAACCGATGCCCCGCAGGTGGGCGATTTCGGTTCAGTGATCAAAGCCACGGCAGCAGTGCAGACTTCGCCAGTCAATGAACTGGTTTTGGTGGCCAAATCCAGTGGGATCGTACAGTTTTCATATGGTTTGCTGACTGAAGGAAAAGCGGTAACGGCGGGTAATCCATTATTAACAGTGGTAGGTAACGGCTTGCTGGAGAATAGTGTGGTTAAGCAGCGTCAGGCCAAAGCTGAATTTGAGCGCACGCAAGAGGAATTGAAACGCAAACAGAAATTGGCCGATCAACAAATTGTGTCTCAAAAGGAGTTGCAGCAGGCTCAGGCCGATTTTGAGAAAGCGGCGGCTGAATGGATGAACCTGAAAACTGCCGTGAGTGCATCCGGTGAAAGCGTCAGTGCTGTTTCCAATGGTGTTGTGCACCAGGTGCATGTCCGTCCCGGCATGTATGTAGATGCCGGAGCGCCTCTGATAACGATTACTCAAACCCATCGTTTGTTGTTGACGGCGATGGTGCGTCAATCCAAGCTTCAGGAGATGGCCTCAATCGCCTCGGCCACGATTGTGACCAGTACGGGTAGCAAGACTTATTCGCTGGGAGCATTGAATGGCCGTATCCTTTCCTATGGTCGTACGACCAATAGCGACAGCTATTTATTACCAGTGAACATTGAGATTGATTATACAGCGGATCTGGTAGCAGGTGGCTTTGTGGATGTTTACTTGAAATCAACAGCTGTTTCCGATGTATTATCGGTGCCGCAAACGGCATTGGTGGAAGAGCAGGGCAATTTCTTTGTGTTCGTTCAGTTAACACCAGAGCTGTTTGAAAAGCGGGAAGTGAAAACCGGTGCCACCGATGGTTTGCAGACTGTATTGGTCTCCGGCCTGAAACCTGAAGAACGCATTGTGACGCAGGGTGCTTTATTGGTGAAGCTGGCGGCTGTTTCCAGTAGTATTGATCCACATGCCGGGCATGTACATTAAGCGAGGAACGTATCATGCTCAATAAAATTATACAATTTTCGCTTCACAACAAGCTGTTTGTGCTGTTGGGAGCGGTGTTACTGATGGTGTCCGGTATCTATACGGCCCGTGATATGGATGTGGATGTGTTTCCGGACCTGACAGCACCTACGGTGGTAGTGATGACCGATGCCCATGGCATGGCCGCTGAAGAAGTGGAGCGAATGGTGACATTCCCCATTGAGACAGCAGTGAATGGAGCTACTGATGTACGTCGGGTGCGTTCGGCCAGCTCACAGGGCTTTTCCTTTGTGTGGGTAGAGTTTGATTGGGGTACGGATATTTTTAAGGCCCGTCAGATTGTGAGTGAAAAATTGGTCACCCTGGCTGGTCAGATGCCATTGGGTGTAGGACAGCCCACGCTGGCTCCGCAGTCCAGTGTGATGGGAGAGATTCTCTTCATTGGTTTGCAGGCCGACAGCACCGATATGATGACCTTGCGTACCATCGCTGATTGGCAGGTGAAGCCCTTGTTATTAGCTACGGGAGGTGTTTCTCAGGTGACCATTATCGGTGGTGATTACAAGCAGTATCAGGTGCTGGCTCATCCGGCTAAGATGAATCAATATAAAGTGACGCTCGATGAATTGGCTGAGGCCTGTCGGGGCATCTCCGAAAATTCTACCGGTGGTGTCGTCCGCGAGTATGGGAATGAATTTGTGGTGCGTGGTATGGCCCGGACCTCTGATTTAGAAATGTTGGGGAATACCTTGATCCGGAAACAAAACGGGCAACCCTTGTTCTTGAGTGATGTGGCCGAAGTGAAAATCGGCAGTGCCGTGAAGATGGGCTATGCTTCCCAGAATGCGGAATCATCCGTGATCATTTCCATCTCCAAGCAACCCAATACCAATACGCTCAAACTGACGGAGAAGATTGAAGCCAACCTGGCTGACTTAGTGGCTACCTTGCCGGCCGATGTACGTTTGGATACGAAAATATTCCGTCAGGCCGATTTCATTGAAACATCGGTGAGTAATGTGCAACGGGCGTTGATTGAAGGAGCCATCTTTGTCATTGTCATTCTCTTCCTCTTTTTAGGCAGTTTCCGCACCACCATCATCTCTTTATTGGCCATTCCCTTGTCGCTGTTGGGGGCCATCCTGACGTTGAAGTTTCTGGATCTGAACATCAACACCATGAGTTTGGGAGGGATGGCCATTTCCATTGGGTCACTGGTGGATGATGCCATCATTGATGTGGAGAATGTGTATAAACGCCTGCGGCAGAATCATACCAAGCCGCGTGAAAAAAGGGCGTCAGCTCTAACAGTGGTTTATGAGGCTTCAAAAGAGATACGGGCGTCCATCATGAATGCGACCCTGATTATCATGGTGGCTTTTGTACCCTTGTTCTTTTTATCAGGGATGGAAGGGCGAATGTTGAAACCCCTGGGTATTGCTTACATCGTTTCGCTGTTTGTGTCCCTCATCGTGGCCATAACTTTGACGCCTTTGTTGTGTCGTTTGTTGCTCACGAGCGATAAATATTTGACACGTAAAGAAAAAGATAACCGGTTTATTACGGCTTTATTGAAGGGATATGAAGTCTCGCTTGCCTGGGCTTTGCGCCATAAGACCAGTATCCTCACCAGTTCATTGGGTTTGTTTGCGGCGGCGCTGTTGGTGTTGTCAGCCATGGGACGTAGTTTCTTGCCGGAATTTAACGAAGGGGCTTTGACCATCTCGGCCGTTAGTAAGCCGGGGATATCACTGGAGGAAAGTAACCGATTGGGTAACCTGATGGAACAAGAGCTGCTGGCTATTCCGGAAGTGATCAGCACTGCCCGGCGCACCGGACGGGGGGAGCTGGATGAGCACTCACAAACGACTAACAGTGCTGAGATTGATGTGAATTTCACATTGGCGGAGCGCAGCAATGAGGTATTCATGGCGGAGGTGCGTGAGAAATTGGCTGGTGTTCCCGGTATTGCTACCACCGTGGGGCAACCTTTAGGGCATCGCATCGATCACATGTTATCCGGTACACGTGCTAATATTGCCATTAAATTGTTTGGACAGGATCTGAACCGCTTGTTCATGGTGGGAAATCAGATTTCTTCGGCCATTAAAGGAGTGCCCGGATTGGTGGATGTAAATGTGGAGCAACAGCGCGAGATTCCGCAGATTCAGATTAAAGCGGATCGGAATAAACTGGCTTATTATGGTATTTCGTTGAGTGCATTTAATGAATTTGTGGACATTGCCTTTGCCGGTGAGAAGATGGCGGATATCTACGAAGGACAACGCAGTTTCGATTTGATTCTTCGTTTGAATGGCGATTATACCAATTCCATTGAAGGGATTAAAAGGGCATTGATTGATACCGATGATGGTCGGAAAGTACCCTTGGAGCAAGTGGCGCACATTGTATCGGCATCTGGCCCTGGATCGGTGAGTCGTGAAAATGTGCAGCGCAAAATTGTCGTGTCGGCCAACGTGGCAGAGCGCGATTTACGCAGTGTAGTGAACGACATTCAAGCCAATGTCAAGGCCAATATAGAATTGCCGGAAGGCTACCGAATTGAATATGGCGGACAGTTTGAGAGTGAAGCACGCGCTTCGCAAACACTCATGTTGACTTCTATTCTGGCTATTTGTATCATCTTCTTGTTATTGTTTCAGGAGTTTCGCGATGGACGACTATCCGGCATTATCCTGTTGAACCTGCCACTGGCTTTAATTGGCGGTGTGTTTGCCATTCGTTTTACCGAAGGTATCATCAGCATTCCCGCTATTATTGGTTTCATCACCCTGTTTGGAATTGCCACCCGGAATGGCATTTTGTTGGTATCCAATTATCAAAGCCTGGACGGCAATGGTAAAGATTTGCTTCAAAATGTGATGCATGGTTCGGTCGATCGTCTCAACCCCATTCTGATGACTGCCTTAACAGCAGCATTGGCTCTGATACCATTAGCCTTGAACGGTGATGCCCCGGGCAATGAAATTCAAAGCCCCATGGCCAAAGTGATTCTGGGTGGATTATTAACCTCTACCTTGCTGAATATTTACGTGGTACCCATTGTCTATTACATTTTACGAAAGCACAACTGGATTAAGATGAAAAATGGTAACACGGAAGCTCAGGCTGATTAAGATTGTCGTCAAGGTATGACTCAGAAATAAATGAAAATGTCATGCCTTGACTAAATTATTAAATTGATACGAAATGAAACTAAAACTAATAATATATGGGCTATTAGCTGTCACCGGACTACAAGCCCAAAGTACACTGGAGGAAGTCCTGCAACAGGTCCAGCAAAACAACAAAACACTGCAGGCACTTCGGCAATCCACCGAAGCGGTTAAGCTGGAGAATAAGACCGGTCTTAATCCATCTAACCCGGAAGCTGAGATTGGTTATCTGTGGGGGAGTCCGGGAGCCATTGGCAATCGGACCGATTTTAGTGTGAGCCAATCCTTTGATTTTCCAACAGCTTATCACTATCGTAACAAACGGGCGGGTAGTCTGTGTGAGCAAGTGGAAAATGAATATCGGGAACAGTTTAATTTGGTGATGCTGCAGGCACGTTTAATCAGTCATGAATTGATTTACCTGAATGGCTTGCAAGTTCATTTTTCAGAGCGCTTAGCGCATGCTCAGAAGCTGGCCGATGCCTATCATCGCAAGTTCGAAACCGGAGATGTAAACATCCTGGAACGTAATAAAGCCGACTTGAACTTGCTGACGGCTAAAAACAAGTTGGCTGGCATTGAGGCCGATCAAGAGGCGGTTATAGAACAACTGCAGGCGCTCAATGGAGGTGAACCCATTCAATTAATCACACGCTTATGGTCTTCGGCTGATTTGCCGGCTGATTTTGACAGCTGGTTCAATACCCAGGTATCGGGGATGCCGCAGTTGCAAAGCATGGAGCAGTCATTGGCTGCCAGTCGTTACCAGGAGCAGCTCAATAAAGCCTTGTCTTTGCCAAAGATGTCAGCCGGTTATACTTCTGAGCGTGTAGTTGGCGAGTCTTTCTCCGGTGTTTCCGTGGGATTGACCATCCCCTTGTGGGAGAATAAAAACACCGTCAAGCAAGCAAAGATGCAAAGTCTGGCGGTAGAAAATCAAATGGCGGATACCCGTTTGCAATTGTATCATGGCCTGAAAGCCCTGTATGAAAAAGCACAACAGTTGCAGCAATCGACCAGTGAATACCATCAGGCA
>CALNXQ010000002.1:952500-1170357 GCA_942490535.1 uncultured Marinilabiliaceae bacterium | reverse complement strand
ACTGCAAAAGAAAATTTATAGAGATTCAGGAGCAACCCCAAGCTCAAGAGATTATTGACCTGTACAATCAATTTTATAGCATCCGTAAGAAGAAGCCAAAAGAAAAGTGGAAAGAAGCTTCGCTGAAAGTATACAGGGAGTTGGAAAGGAAACTCAGAGATATAGAACGAGATCCCCAAGTATTGCCAAACCATATTTTATGCAAAGCAGCTGCATACGGCCTTAATGAATTAGAGTCCATTTATAATATCATTAAATCTACCCAATACGACCTGGACAACAATATCATTGAACGGCCAATGCGTTATATCAGCATCAGTCGGCGAAACTCATTATTCTGCGGCTCCAATGCCGGGGCAATGAGAACTGCTACACTATATTCTCTGGCTATTTCATGCAGATTGAACAATGTCAATACATTTTCCTATTTCAAGGACGTGATACAGCGATTAGCTGAATGTCCCAGAATGACCAACGAACAACTACGTAATCTACTCCCTGACAAATGGACTCAATAAAAATATAAAATCACCCCATCAAATTAAGCGATCAATTTGATGGGGTGTTTTTTTGTTAGGGCAATCCGGAGACCTTTACGTTCATCTGGGTTTCGTGGCAGTGATAGCTTCCTTCATGGGGCGTAATATGCGCCTTCTTTGCGTATTTGTCTCATAATAAAACTATTCCATTTCGGTGTATCCAAAAATCTGAAGCATTTTTATCTTTTTTATGAAAAAATCAACATGAGATCCGAATTTCCAAATACAGTTACTTACAATAGATTCATTGAATAATTACAAGCGTCTGCCTTGCCAATGACACTATTTCTTAAAACTTGCTGTTTGAGTAGCTGCACCGGTATCTCATATGTAGATTCTACCCCCATCAGGGTATGCAAGAATAAGCGCATCCCAAGAAACGGCGTGTTTACTGGGAGATATGTCCTTTGGTTATATTCGCTTTGTACCAGCCTAGCAAATGTGTCAATTACCTCGTGCTGAATAGAAATCACGAGTGGTTAGAAATGGATAAATGAATTATTAAAGGAGAAATAGTGGCCATCGATGTACGCTATGTCTCAACAGGCAATACGGCTATGTCCCAAATTATTGCCAGGGAGGCTATCGCTCGTACAGAGTTGAAAGACTTGTCTGAAGCGGATTTGAAACTCGACCATACCTAGGAGTCTGCTTCAGATCTGTTGCACGAAGGCAAACAACAGGTGGAAATGCTTATAGGCGAACTCGAATTCATCTTGAAATAGATGAATCAGCAAACGGTTGGTCATGCACAACTTTGGCGTGTGTTTTGAGTTCCCCAAAATGAGCTACTCGTAGAGGGGACAGCCTGGCCGTTAATTTAGGAATCATTCATCTTGCAATGCCTAAATAGGCTCCAGTCGGTTATCGACAGAGGCCTTTTATGTGGACCTAGCTTGTCAAATGAGTGTTTTGTCAAGTCTTTTCTTAACCATTTGAAGAATCCGCCCAACTGTAAGATAAATCAGTAAGAAGTTATGATAAAAAAACTGGAAGCCATCTGGAATGGGATGATAAATACTAAAAATCATGACGTTCGCCATAACTTTTCTGGTAGTGTGGCGTACAAACAGCAAAAAGCTGAATAGTGAATAAAAGGAAGCGAAATATAATTCAATATGATATGAAACAAATGTTTACTAAATGGTTATTGATAGTACTCCTATTTTCAGGTACAATTGGCACCACTTGGGTTTCGGCACAGGTATTTGAGGAAGTGACTTTTAGTAGTGGCGAATTTACCAGTCATCCGGCAATTCCGGTTACCGGCACTTGGTATGAACAATTGCGCTTAGATGCCAATCGAAATAGGTGGGAATTTAAGTCGGGCGCAGCTTACCTTAAAAAAGAAAACAACGGTTATGCTGGTATGGTGGAAGCTTGGTTGGTTACCCGTGAAATAACACTGCTGGCAGGTAGCAATATTCTCACATTTGATGAAAAGCAAGCGGGTACCGCTGATAATGGCGCCTCTTTCTCCGTTCGCATATCCCTTTCTTCTCAGGAGGATATGGATGGCTTTACCACCATTGAAAGCTATGCAGAGACTGATTTCACAACGGCTTTTACCACGCACATCATCGACTTGAGTGATTACGCCGGTCAAACAGTTCACATTGCGTTTGTCCGAGGATTGATCTCGGAGATGGGTGATGACTGGTACATCGATAATGTAGCGGTCAAAGGAAGTGATGTTGTAGAGGTTAATGACTTTACCATTACCAATATTACGGACGATCAAATTGATTTGGATTGGATCTTAAATTCCAGCAATGATAGCGTGTTAGTAGCTTGGTCGTCAAACGGTGTTTTTGGAGCTCCGGTCGATTTAACTACCTATGCAGCTGGTGACCCTATTGCGGGTGGCGGTACAGTGCTGTATTATGGGGATATTCTAACCACTTATTCCCACATGACATTAGATGAATTTACGCCTTATTATTACAAAATATGGTCAGTTAATGGAGAAATGACCTATTCCTATGCTGGCGTCACTAAAAATGCGACGACCATTGGAAATACCACCATTGAATATACCGATTTTGAAGCCGGTGTAAATGGATGGAGTCTGGATGCAAATGTACGCTGGCCTAATGATGATTGGTATCGGGGGGGCAACCAGAAGTATAGGGGTAGTTACAGCGCTTTTGTTGTCGCAGGATCAAGTACGGTAGCCTCGTATAATAATAATCAATATAATTGGCCCAGTTATATTTCGATGAAGAAAACCATCACATTATCCAATGTATATAAAAGTGCAGAGTTATCATTTTTTTGGAAAGCTGGTGGGCTTTCCAATGTGGCTTATGGTGAAGTATATGTAGGAGGTGACTTAGTAGGTGGTGTTTCTGAATACATCCAGCAATCTGGATGGATAGAGCAAGTAATTGATATTAGCAACTATTTGAATGCTGGAGCTCCTGTTGATGTGGAAGTAGAATTTCGATGGAATGTAACGGCATGGTCAGCTTCTGCAAATAACCCGGGTTTCTGTATTGATGATATCCGGATTGATGGGAGCACAGTTGAGAAAGCTGGCAATCTAACCGCTACCGTGAATGGAGTGACGGATGTGTTATTATCCTGGAATCAGAATGGAGATGGAGATGGGGTTTTAGTGGCTTATTCTTCCGATGGTAACTTTGGCTCTCCCGTTAAAGGAACTACCTACAGTGCCGGGGAGGTGTTGCCGGGAGGTGGACAGGTTATATACAATAATAATGCAGACCTTTCTTATCTGCACACTTCAGTAGCAGCAGGGGTCGCCTTTTACAAAGCATGGTCGGTCAACTCTGCTAAGGTGTACTCGGCTTCCATTAGTACAAGTACCAGTTTGCCGGTCGCTCTTCCTTTTTCGGATGATTTTGAGGGAGACATCTCAGCCTGGACCTTGGGGAGCAATCAGTACCATCAATACAAGGTGGGAAGGGCTCAAAAATATACCGGAGAGAAAGCAGCTTATGTCACGGTTGATAATGGTATTTCAGCAAGTTATTCGATGGCTTCAGGCGGTGATAAAGACATTGATTTAAAACTGCCCGTAAACTTACAAGGGTTTATGACAGCCACACTGAATTTTCATTGGTTGTGCGATGCCGATCAAAATAATACCTATGGGCAGGTGTATATTGATAATAATCAGTTGTTGAGTGGGATGGGTGATAAAACTACCTGGCAGCCTGAATCCATGTCACTGAATGCCTATCTGGGTAATATTAGTGAAATTAAATTTCGACTGAAGAATGGATGGGGATTTTTTGGTCAATACCCCGGCTTGTGTATTGATGATGTGTCAGTGACTGGTACGATTTATCCGGTGGCCGATTTTACAGCAGTGAATCCAAATGCCAACAATAATGTATTAACCTGGGAGAAATCAACCAGTGCAGGTGGTTTGGATGAAGTCATCATTGCCTGGTCAAAAGATGGTGAGGTTGGGGGAGTTCCGATAACCGGAACCGAATATGTGGTAGGCGATGAACTACCTGGTGGCGGAACGGTATTATATGTGGGGACCGATATTTCTACCGTACACAATACACTAAATCTGAATACCACCTATTATTATAAAATATGGCATAAGGCTGGATTTGTCTATTCGACAACAGCTCTTTCGGCTAATGCAACTACCCCATTAAACCTGGGATTCTTTGAGAATTACGAGAATGATGGTTCCGGTTATAAAGCGGATTGGATCTATGGTGCCAGTGGGGGGAGTAATTTATGGATGCGGGGTGAACCGGTTTCTCAAAATGTCACCCCTTTTTCTGGTAATCAATTTGCTTTTATAACCAATGATGGTGGTATCACGGCGGAATATAGCAAAGGAAGCGATGAGTCAGCCTCCTTAACATTGGATTCAACATTAAATTTAGCCGGTTTTAATGATGCCACTTTGGCCTTTTATTATAAGGGTGATCTGTCGGTCAGTCATTATGGGGAGGTTTATATAAATGGAACTTTGGCGGAGACGTATAATGCAGCTGCTCCGGGATGGGAAAAAGCAACCATTGATGTTTCTGCCTATATTACAACGCCTGGAACCTTAGATGTGGTATTTGAGTGGGTGGCCAGCAATAGTAACCCCAGTCCTGGCATTGGGTGGTGTATCGATAATATAGCCCTGTATGGCTCCTTTGACAATACCAGTACTCTGTCGGAAGGTGGGGCTGCTGAACCAGCTACTATCTCTTCTTTAAGTGCCAGTGAAGCGGATGCCACTCTCTTTATGGATTTTACCATCACCGATGGAGGAGATGGGGATTTGCAACCAACCGATGTGCATGAATTGACATTAATACCTGGCGCCACGAATTCAATTGCAGACTTAAGTGAAGTAATTGGGGGGGCATATATAGTAAAGAGTGGAGAGACCACCGGTAAGGTCTTTGCAACGGTCAATTCTACATCACTAGTATTTAATCAGGAAGACATGATATCGGTAGGGGATGGAACAAGTACTGACTATCGGATTTATCTTTGGTTGATCAACCCCATGGCGATCAATGCGGATAATGAAATTTTGGAACTGGATTTAGATGTGGATAATATTACTGCATTTAATGGGAGTGGTTTTGATAGCACCCCCAGTGCTGTTGATAATGCTTTAACAATTGAAGTGGTTGCTTCGCAACTTGATTTTACGACTGCTCCATCTAACTATGCTCAGGTAAATGAGGTTTTATCAACGACACCTGTTGTGAGTGCAGTGGATGCAATTGGGAATGTGGATTTGGATCATAATGCAGCGATAACAATTTCCAATGATGGTGTTTTAACTTCATCGGGAGATAATGTGACCTCACTGTTAGGGGTAGCTGATTTTAGCAGTTTTATCTTTACTGGAGCGGGTGGACCTGTTCAGTTAACAGCCTCCGATGGAACTTTATCGGGTACCTATAATAGTGTCACTGTTTATTCTTTCTGTAGCCCCAATACAGTATTGAACTCAAAATACATTGCTTCGGTAAACTTTAATCAGATAGCCAATTATTCTGCAAATGATGGAACAGCAGTGGTATATAAACTGGATCAATCCACTAATGTAAGCAGAGGAGTTGATTACGATATTACTGTTCAAACGGCAAGTGCTTCCGGTGACCGGGTGAAGGTATGGATCGATTGGGATCAGAGTGGTACGTTTGATGAAGTAGAAGATTCAGAGAATTATTCAGTTGGGACTGTTTCTACGGCCAACGAAACATTAATCAAGACCATTACCATTCCAACAGGCGCTACATTGGGTGGCACACGGATGCGAGTGATGATTAGTAATGATGCAGCTATGACTGCCTGTGATCCCGGTGTATCAGCCAATGGTGAAACCGAAGACTATACCCTAGTCATTACAAATAATGAATGGCTGGGACACACGCCTACCTGGGATGTATCTTCTAACTGGAGTAGCGGTATGGTGCCTGTGGAGGGTGATGATATTACTATTGGCGATTTTTTAGAAGGCAGCTATTATCCAAATGTGACAGCTGATTTGGTATTAGGAGATGTAGAGATGCAATCGGGAAGTCGGATAACAATCAATGAAGGGGTTCATATGACAATGAATGACTTAACAAACAATGGTTTGGTGGTGATAAAAAATCGTCAGGATAATTTGGCTTCTGTGATTAATACGGGCATTGCAAGTGGTGCAGGAACGGCGCAAACGGTTATGTACTTCCCTTCGCGCCGTTGGTGGTATGCTGGTCATGCGGTGGATGGCGCGACCAGTGCCGATTATAATGCCGTTGACCCTGGTGCAGTGCAGGTATGGAACTGGAATAGTAGTTGGTCTCAGATAACAGATAATAGTACCAGTTTTAATGAACCCCTCAAAGGATATTCTGTTATTTTTAAAGATCCGACCACCGTATCGCATATTGGATCACTGCATAGCGGCGATTATTCAAAGTCAGGGATTGGCGCAGGGTGGTATTTAACAGCAAATCCGTATTCGTCATATGTAAATATAGAACAAAGCGTGGTGGATGCCGGTGATTGGGAATTTACAAATGTGGATAAAACAATTTATACCCGTACTACAGATAATGGCATTCGCGTGGTGGCTATGTACAATATTTTAGAGCCGGGAACAGGTACTTTTGGAGCAACCAATTACATTGCACCGATGCAAGCATTCTGGATATCTTCCAATGGCTCAGGAACTTTTGGTGTGAAGAATGCCGCAAGGGAACATGATCCAGCCTCAGCTGTGTTAAAATCAACCACAGTACCGTCATCTGATATATTACGCATTAATCTGAAGAATTCTGCAGCTCGTGATGAAATGGTGTTGGCCTTTCGGGATTATGGATCATTTGAGGTAATTGCAAATGACTCCAGGAAGCTATTGCAATCAGAAAAAGTAATTCCAAACATTTATGCCTTGAAACAAAACAAACAAACCGGGATTGGTATTTTCCCACCTGTTTCGGGCTCTATGCAAATAGCATTGGGACATACTATTTGGGAGATAGCTGAAGGTGTTCAGGAATTATCAGTGACGAACATGGGAGAATTCGATCCAGAGGCTTCGGTTTACCTGGAAGATAAATTAAAAGGTGTTCAGGTGGATTTAAGAGTGAATCCCGTGTATCAGTTCTCTACAGGTGAAATAGACTCAATATTAGTTGATAAAAGTCGATTTGTATTACATATTAGTAAGGTGTCTACTGATACTAATGATGAAATTACTGGTATAATAGGTGATGCAATTATTGTTTATACCCGTTCTAATATGGCTGTTGTTGAGTTGAGTAAAAGCTTTAATCTGACAGGTAATGATTGTATTGTACGTGTATTTACCATATCAGGTGAAAAAATTGTAGAGAAATCGATGTCGGAGTCTCAATTGAAAATTGCCTTACCAACGCATACTGCTTATTACATTGTGGAAGTGGAAATAGAGGGCGAATTGTACCATAAAAAAATCCTGATTACCTCCTAATAATATGTAAGTTATTGAAAAGGTTACAATAAGGCTGACAGCCGTCTCATTTTGGGACGGCTATTTTTTTATAGTTGAAGCTGATCCAATTCTTTTCCCTTGACACTGTACAATTTACCCCTTATCTTCAATGGTTGATTAGACTGCCAAAAAAAACTTTAAAATGTATCAATTGTTTTATTAACAAATAAATTTCGGTGATGTATGTGTTCAACTATTAGTTTGTTTAACACGTATAAACCAGTACCTTATTACAACATTCTAAAGCATACTGAGATGAAAAACGATTACTTCCATAAAATGTCAAGACGAGCAATGGTATTGTGTTCCTTTTTTTTCATCGGAATGTTTATACCCCTTTCAGTAACTGCTCAAACCACCTGGTACACGCTGGCCAGTGGGGATTGGAATAATCCGGATATCTGGACCCTGGATCCGGCCGGTGCAGTACCGGTTAATCCATCCAGTGAATACCCGGATGATGCAGGTGATAATATTGTGATTTTAAATGGTAAAACAGTGACTGTTCCCGATGGGGTGGCACCGTACGATGCCCCTTTGAATGATTTGGATAATTTGAACTGTGGAATTCTTACCGTTAATGGACAGCTAGATTTACGCACTTCATCAGGTCATAGTTTTACGACACTCAAGGGGAGTGGGCGAATCCTGATGGCAGCAGATAATTACCCGACAGTTGGCGACGATTCTGATTTCGTCACAAAAGGTGAAGGGGAAGGAACTTGCGTGTATTATGGGGATACTAATTTTAATATTCAGTCAGCCACTACGTTTTACAATCTGGAAGTGAATATGGAGGTGGCCAATCGGGTGACCCTTCGTGAGGATTACCTGTTGAATGGTAACTTATTGGTTAAAGGGGGCACCGTGCGGATCGGCGAAAACTCGGCCACGAAATATACCATCACCGTGAATGGAAATATTACCGTTAACAGTGGAGCCACATTAACGGTTCGAACCAGCTCCTCTGCCGGGACCACTGCCAGCGACTATCACAACCTTATTTGTTATGGCAATATTGTAAATAATGGAACCATTAAATTAACAACCCAGGCAGCACCTGATTATGGAACACGATTAAGCGGAGCGGTTGGAGCCGTTATATTAACCCTTCAAGGGACTTCGAATGTTAATTTTACCTGTAATGGGACTACCGATTTATACCGTTTAGTCATTAATAAAGGTAGCGATCAAACGTATCGGGTTGATTTGAATGCCTCAGCTGAAGGTAATTTTCGGCTATGTGGTTGTAACGATGAGAATGGGGCATCCACAAAAGGCTTATACCTGCAGAATGGAACGCTCAAATTGGGCGGTTCTATTTTTATTCCGACATTGACAGAAGGCGGTTCTGACTTTGAGATCCCGGGAACGGCTACTCTTTGGTTATCGGGAGCAGGTGTAAAAGTGTATTCCACAGCTCGCACTAATGCCGAAACTTTAGTGGGGGGAATACAGGGAACTGGTGTAAATACTGCAAATTCTGGTTCACAATCATTTTCTGTGTATGGTAAATTCCGTATCTCTGACGGAACATTTGATTCCAATTCCCATGGTTTTGTAGTATGGAATACTGGGAATGCGATCATTTTGATTGAAGGGGGTACGGTTGAAACACCCGGACTCCGAAGTGCAGGTGCTTCTACCGGAAAATATTCGTATGTTCAGACTGGTGGTACAGTCACCATGTATGGTGATATTGACAGTGATGGCATTGAAACGACTTCGGCCACTTTCAGTATTAAGGGATCCGATAACGTTTTTATGATGTCGGGAGGTATCTTAGAGATTTTGGATGCCAATTATGTAACGGCTGCGGCCAGAGACCGCGCTTTTGAAGTGGAATCAGCCGATGGGAATTACAACGTAACCGGTGGAACGGTGAAGTTCAACTTCCCGAATACAACTGGCGGCAACAGTTATTACATTTCGAGTACTGCACCACTTTATAACTTCGAATTAGATAATCAGGGAGGTAGTGTAACTAATACTTATCTTGAAAACCAAGAACTAATTATTTTAAATGACCTGACCATCAATGGAAATTGTTTGCTGGATGTGACCACCTCTAACATTGATATGTATATAGGTCATGACTTTACCTTAGCCACTGGCGGTTCATTTAATTCACGTTCCAATACCGTCTTTTTTAATGAAGGGGCAAATTCATTGGTGGATAATACGCCCGCCATTACCTTTAACGATATCGTGCTTGATAAAGATGACATGATTACTCCCGATACCTGGTATGAAGTGGCATTTGGCGGAGTAGGTGCTGTTACCATAGGGGGAGATCTCACCTTGACCCAAGGGGAATTTAACGTAGGAGTTTTGGACGTTTCTCTGTTAGGTAATATAGATATCTCAGATGGACATATCATTTCGGAAGTGGGAGGAACGCCTTCCACGGGAACAGTTATCATGAATGGTTCCTCGCAGCAGACAATGAAAGGAAAAGTAGGTAAAGATCCCAGTTTTGGTGCCATTCAGTTGAATAATACCAATGGGATCGCTTTGTTGAGTAATGTGGACGTTGAATCTTTTGAATTTTTAAGTAATGGAGTTGTGGATTTGGGCATTTATAATCTGGATATCACTTCAGCCTCATATACGTCTGGTGGCAGTTGGGGAACTGCGCGGATGTTTGCAACGGATGGAAGAGCTTCCAATGGAGGCTTAACGCTTCCGATTGTTGTAACAACGGGTTATTCAGATGATCCAGTTCAATTTTTTCCCATTGGTTATTTGGATCCGGGCGATGGTGATGCGCCTTACTTCAGAGAGGTAACCGTTTATGCAGATAATGATCCGGATGATTCAGGCAATCTAACGGTAAAATTCAATGATGGAAACCATCCCACTGTAGATGATCCTTCGGGTGTTGAAGATTTTTATTGGAGCTTAAAGATGGAGGGATTATCTTCTGTATCAACCAATGATTTGAGGTATGTCTTTTCGCAGGATAACTCCCTTTCAACAGGAGGAAGTCGGAGGGGAATGGTTTTTCAGGAAGATAATACTTGGTTTAGTGGGAATGCTACGTTGATAAATAGTAATCGAGATATTAGTTTTTCTTATGGTACGCCATTGCTTAAAGAGTATTCATGGGGGCGAAATAATGCCTTTAACAATGTAAAGACACTCTACAGTAAAGCTTCTGGTTCGTTCGGCGATGCTTCAACATGGACCGAAAGTGCGACTCATAGTGGGCCGGATGCTGTACCACAATCCTATTATATGTATGTTATTGGAGGGGCAAGTGGAGTGAATCATACCGTCTCGATAGATGATGGTTCTGATGCTTCGCAGGTGTATATTAAAGGTAAATCCGAAACGTTAATTGCTGCAGGAGATCCGCCTACCCTTGAGATGACAACAGCAGCTGAAGGGCCTTTGGATTTAATTTTTGGAACGGGGAATGATCTGAATTATATCAAAGGAAAGGGGCGTTATCTTGTTTATCAAGATGTGGATATGCCAACAGCTGATTTTACAGAATTTATGGATAACAGTGAAGCGATATTCGAATATGCAGGTGCAGCAACCTATACGCTTCCAACTTCTACATTTTACGTGTTTTTTGGATTCATATATATTCCAATCGCCGATATAAGTGAGTATCCAAATATTTATATTTCAGGGACAGGAACTAAAACAGCTGGTGATATTGATTTGCTGATTAATGGAGACTTGTATGTTGATGATGCCACTTTTAATGTCAGCAACTCCACCGATGGCGATATGACCATTTTCGGCGATGTAATTGTTAATACTGGGGATTTTATTCTGCCAAATGGAGTCACCAGGACATTCGATATTGAAGGGGATATAAGTTTCTCCGGAGCAGGTGATTTTCGTGTCAATACAGGTGGTTCTGCAAGAGAGCATCAGATTAACCTGGAAGGAAATGTAACACAAGGCGATGGAAATATCGACTTATTTGCAACAGCAAATGCTAATTTGAATTTTGTTGGTACAGAATCAGCTACTGTTACTAAATCAGGAGCTGGAACCACTGATTTTTATAAACTGCAAATAGTTAAACCATCAGATAAGAAAGTACAGTTTTCAGGTGATTTTACATTGAATGGTCCTACTAACTTAACGACTAAAGCATTGGATCTTCAGTCCGGGGAATGCCATTTGGATAACAGTGGAATTGATATTGATCTAAGTACCGGAGGAGGAGACTTTAAAATAACTTCGGGTACTACCCTGCGAATAGATAATGGAGCTACGGTCAATGTGAGTGGAACGACAACTGGTATTTGGTTGGATGATGCGTTAATTGTCGATAATAGTGGTAAAGTATATTGTAATGGGGGATCTGACAATTACATTGAATATTCGGTTTCAGGGAATGCTTCCATATGGGTGGGAGATGCGGCTGAATTGATTGTTGGTTCACAAATTCGACGAAATGATGTAACCGAAGAAGGAATCTTGTCTTTTACCCAGGCCAAAGCCACCAGTACAATTACTATAGGTGAAGATAGTGCACCAACCAACAATAGGGGAGTTTTTGAAATCACCAATGCTGGGAGTTCATTTACTCAAACAGAAACAGGTAGTAATATCACAATTGTTCGAAGTCAATCCTCGCCTTCAAAAGCAGCTTTATTGTTTGATCCGGCTACAGCGTCTATTGCCACAGGCTCTGGGTTTACAATTGGCAACGCTTCCACACCAGCGGGTCAAACCATTGGTGTTTATGCGGGTCAGAATTTAATGGATTTCACCATTGAAGGCGCCAATGCTCCAACAGTTCAGGCCTGGATTGTACCCATTACAATTGATGGAAATCTGACGATTAACACCGGCACCTTTGATGCCAATGCATTGGATGTGACCTTGAATGGGAATTTGACCAATAGCGGGACTTTTACTGCCAATGGAAATACGACCTATTTTGAAGGCACTTCTGATCAGACAATTACTGGAAATACAACATTCTACAACCTTATTAAACAAACAAATGCCAGTGCTTTGATCTTAGGTGCTTCAACGGCAGTGACCATTGATAATGATCTGAATCTGCAGATCGGCACTTTGAGTACAGGTGATAATACGATATCTGTAGCTGGAGATCTGACCAATGAAATAGTCACTTCCAGTACAGGGGCTAGTCAGGGTATTTTGCTGAATGGAACAAGTATTCAGGAGATTGGAGGTAGTGGATCCTACGATGTGCTCACAATCAATAATAACAATGGCGTTGTGTTGCCTACTCAGTCGGGATCAATAAACTTTATTGACCGGCTCCGGCTGGTGGATGGCGTTTTTGATATAGGCCGAAATCTTTTGGTATTGGAAGAAAATGGGTATGTTGAAGATGTAAACCCATTTTCGACATCCAATATGATCCAAACTAATTTATCCTTTGTGGATGCCGGAATAGAGAAGGTTTTTCCGGTAATTGCCGCTTCAACCGCTTTTACTTACCCCATTGGTTCATTGGGAAAATATACCCCTGTGGAGATGGATATTTCCAGCAATGGCAATAATACCGGGTCCATCCGGGTAAAGGCAGCCAATGAACGGCATATCAGTATTATTGATGATCCGGCTACGCCCTATGATGATACTCAGAATGTATTGCAATATAACTGGACTTTGGATGCGGAGGGGATCGAAGGCTACAGTGCTGCTGTTATCATGACCGGGGATGCTGGAGATGTGTTAGTAACGGCGCCAAATACTTCCGCAGATTATATTACTGCTCGTATCTTATTGGGAAGTGTTGACTGGAACAAGTTTACAACTGCAGAGTTCAATGAAGCCACCACAGAGCTTATCTTTACATTTTCCGGAACTGATGATTTGGGAATTGATGGGGATTACACCGCTGGGGTTTCAGATGCAATTCCTGATCAAGTACCGGCATTTATAACAGTAGCAGATGGTCCATGGACCACCACCACTACTTGGGCTACTTATGATCCGGATATTCCTTCAATAGGTACACCGGGCGTGGGTGTGCCAGCTGGAGGTCCGCGTGGTAGTCTTGTATATGTAAATCATAATTTGACATTCCCCGTAAATTTTGAGGCCGCCTATCGCACCGTTGTTAATGCAACAGGAGTTGTTGATATTGCCAGTTCCATAGGGCACCGTTTAGGCGATGTTTCGGGTACCGGAATAATAAAACTTGAAAATGGTGATTTGCCAGCTGGCGTATACAATGAATTCTTTTCTGCGACTGGTGGTACACTTGAATATACGGGAAGTGGGAATTATGATATTTTAAGTCAAATTACTGCGGTAAATAATCTTGTGTTAAGTGGGACGAATGAGCGACGATTCCCGGATTTGGATATTCAGTTATTAGGCGATTTTACCATGAGTGGGGCCGATGTAGTAAATACGAACAATCGAAATTTATCAGTGAAAGGAGACATTGTTTTCTCTGCAGGCACATTTGATGCAGGTACTGCAATTGATAGTAAAGTACCAACAATTACTTTAAATGGTAGTGCTTTGCAATTGGTTTCTGGTGCTGTTGATTTTACTTCTTTGGGAGGTGGAGCTCTTTATGATTTGAAAATCAATAATGCTTCAGGAGCTGATATCGGAAATGATATCGAAGTGTCCGATAAATTAGTTTTGACCAATGGAGTCTTGAATACTGCAGCAGGCGGAAGTATAACTGTAACCAATTCTTTAGCCGCCGCGGTAACCGGTGGTAGTGATGCAGCCTATGTTCAGGGACCGCTGAGAAAATCCATCAATAATGGCGATAATTTCACCTTCCCTGTTGGAGATGCGTTACGCTATAGTCCGGTTAATGTGGCCACAGATGGTACTTCTGGCGGTATTTGGGAAGCACAATATTTCAACCACAACCCAGGGGATGATGCCAAAGATCCTAATAGTTTTACTGGCGATGTGGCATATGTCAGTCACAATGAATATTGGCGTATTCAATCACCTGCGGCAGGTAATGCCATTTTAACCCTTAACTGGGATGATTTAAGTGGTGTCACACCAGATGCTAACTTCAGAGTTGTGGAGTGGGCTGACCTGGCTACTGACGCCTGGCAGGAAGTCTCCATTAATGCACCCATTGGTGATGAAACGGGAGGGAGTGTAAGTACTTCAGCGGTCATGGTATTCAATGAATTTGTGGATGGTAATTTCTTCACATTTGGAACGATCCTGGTACCTGCTTACACCTGGGAAGGTGATGATGTAACGTCGCCGGCTGATTGGTTTACTGCTGCCAACTGGAGTGGAGGAATCGTTCCAAATGCAGCAGCAGATGTAACAATTGCTTCAGTAGCAAATGATCCGGAGATTGATAATACCTCTTTGGTTCAGGTGAACGATTTAACCATTAATGCAGGTGCCACGTTAACGTTATTGGCAGGCGCGCGGATGACGGTAAATGGCAATACAGTGACTAATGATGGTTTGATTATTCAAAACACAACAACGAGCCCAACGTCGTTTATTAATATTGGATCAGTTACAGGAAATATGAATATTGAATGGAGTTACCCTGAAAATCGCTACTGGTATATTGGTCATTGCATTTCCAATGTGGATATAGCTAACTATGATGCATTAGTTACTGGAGGTAATGCTTATTTGCTTTACCAGTATTTGAATAATGCCTGGAATGAGATTACAGGTGGTCCTTTTATATTTGATGAACCTTTGGAGGGATTCGCCTTTGCTGTCAGAGATGCGGGTGCATCAGTTTCCCACCAGGGAACGCTTAATGTATCGGATTTCACAGGCGGCAATGCAAGACCATTAGGTGAGGGGTGGTATTTAGTTGCTAATCCATATGCTTCTTATCTTGACCTGGAAAGTTCAGGAAATTGGGAATTTGGTGGTGCAGATTCCACCGTTTATACGAAAACGACCGTGGGGGTAGAGCGAGTAGATGCAGCGTACAATATTGTCGAAAATGTGGGTACAAATGGAGGAACTCGGTATATAACTACAGGTCAGTCATTCTGGGTGAAACATACAGGGAGTGATGCTTTTGGAGTGGCTTTGGGAGCCCGTGTTCATGCCACTGGATCGCTGAAAAGTGGGACTTCAGAACCAAGTGATGTGTTGAGGTTAACCCTGTCAAATCAGTATACGAAGGATGAGATTGCGATTCTTTTTAGGGAGAGTGGTTCGTTGAGTGTACATCAATCCGATTCGAAAAAGCGATTAGGGGATAACATGAGAATTCCTTATTTCTATAGTATGAAAAATGAGAATCAATTAACGATTAACACTTTACCCGTACTTAGTGTGTCGAATGTGGTACCTCTAGGTTATCAAATTGGTGATTTGAACACAGGCGATCTTACGCTGAAAGCTTCCAATATCGAATATTTTATGCCAGATGTATCAGTTTATTTGGAAGATCTTGAAACAGGAAATTGGATGGATCTCAGAAGTAATAATCAATATACGTTTAAGACTTCTATGCAAACCAATAATGAACGATTCATCATACATTTTGAGCCTCTTGCCACTGGATTGGATGATTCCGTAAATATAAGCGATCAGAAGGTGAAAGTTTATTCCATTAAGAATAGAGTAGTAATCAGAATAGAGCCAACGCTCGTGGAAAAAGAAAAGAGTGCTAAGATTCGGATTTATTCTTTAATGGGTGAAAAATTATTGGAAGAAATAATGGAAGAAAACTATTTAGAAGTTAATTTACCTGCAGTTACGGCTAGTTATATTGTGGTTGTAGAATTGGGTCAAAAAGTTTATCACAAAAAAATCTTGATTCATTAAAAGTGTGATTAATACCTGACTAAAGAATCCGTCTTGCCAATGAGACGGATTTCTTTTTTATTTCGGTTTTTGATTGCTCTTAGAAGATCGTTTTCAGAAAGCATATTCCAGAGGTTGATTTGTTTTATCTCTTTGAGGTGAAAAACTGCTTCACCAATTGACCGCATTCGTCAGCCATAATGCCCGATTCAACTAGCGTCTTGGGGTGTAGTAAACCTTGGTCACAACGTTGGTAACCTCTTTTTGCATCTGAAGCACCAAATACAAGCTTACCCAATTGAGCCCAGCTCAGTGCCCCCGCACACATCACGCAAGGTTCAAGTGTAACATACAACGTACATTCATTAAGGTATTTGCCGCCTAGGAATTCGGCAGCTGCGGTGATGGCCAGCATTTCGGCATGGGCTGTCACATCGTTTAATGTCTCAGTGAGGTTATGAGCCCGGGCTATGATTTGCTTATTGCAAACCACTACGGCCCCCACTGGAATTTCATTCTTTTCAAATGCCTTTTCAGCCTCATTAAAGGCTTGTTTCATAAAGAATTGATCTGAGAAGCTGATTTTGCTCATTTTTTTGGCTTATCTCGGCGATTCCGGTTTTATATTCTTTTTTTCTTACTATTTTCGCAAAGATAAAATTTAACCAATCAATTATTAGTTTTTAAACATCATATCATTGCAAAAACGGTGTTGGGCGGTGATAAATAAGTTGTAACATGTACAGGACACATACGTGCGGTGAATTAAGAATTGAGCAAATCAATCAGTCAGTAACACTTAGTGGCTGGGTGCAGAAAATCAGAAATTTGGGTGGAATGACCTTCGTCGATCTGCGTGACCGTTATGGTATTACGCAGTTGGTTTTTAACGAAGAAACCCATAAAGATTTGTGTGGTCAGGCGAATGAGCTGGGGCGGGAATTTGTGATACAGGTGAATGGCCTGGTTGCTGAACGAAGCAATAAGAATGCTAAAATCCCTACTGGGGAGATCGAAATATTAGTTGAAAAGCTTACTATTTTAAATACTTCGGAACTTCCTCCTTTCACTATTGAAGATGAGACCGATGGTGGTGATGAATTGCGTATGAAGTATCGCTACCTGGATTTAAGAAGGAATCCAGTACGCGAGAATCTCGTGTTGCGTCATAAAATGGGATTTGAAGTACGCTCCTATTTGGACAAGCAAAATTTCATCGAAACAGAAACTCCTGTTTTAATTAAATCAACGCCCGAAGGTGCACGTGATTTTATTGTGCCATCGCGTATGAATGAAGGGCAGTTTTATGCGTTGCCCCAATCACCGCAGGTGTTCAAACAGTTATTAATGGTAGCTGGTTTTGATCGCTATTTCCAGATCGTGAAATGTTTCCGTGATGAAGACTTAAGAGCCGATCGTCAGCCTGAGTTTACTCAGATTGATTGTGAAATGGCTTTTGTCAATCAGGAAGATATATTGAATACCTTCGAAGGGATGACCAAACATCTTTTCAAAACAATCAAAGGGATTGATATGGCTTTTGACTTTCCGCAATTGTCATATGAAGATGCCATGACTTTATATGGATCGGACAAACCCGATACGCGTTTTGAAATGAAGTTTACAGATGTTACTGCAGACATGAGTACTTCCGGATTTAAAGTCTTTGAGGATGCAGAGTATGTGGGTGGTATTTGTGCGGAAGGTTGTGCCGGTTATACCCGTAAAGAATTGGATAAGCTAACAGATTTTGTAAAGAAACCGCAGATTGGTGCTGGAGGCTTGATTTACGTTAAATACAATGAAGACGGAACCATCAAATCATCCATTGATAAGTTTTTCTCAGCAGATCAATTAAAATCATTAGGTGAGAAATTCAATGCTAAAGCAGGGGATTTGGTTTTAATATTGGCGGGTGCTCGTAAAAAGATGTTGAATGCACTTTGTGAATTGCGTCTGGAAATGGGTGAGCGATTAGGGCTTCGGGATAAAAATAAATTCTCGCCATTGTGGGTGGTTGATTTTCCATTGTTGGAATGGGATGAGACTTCTCAGCGCTTTTATGCCATGCATCACCCGTTTACTGCACCTAAACAGTCTGATCTTGAATTATTGGAAACCGACCCAGGACTGGTGCGTGCGAATGCTTATGACTTGGTAATTAACGGTGTTGAAATTGGTGGTGGATCCATTCGTATTTTTAACGATGAGTTGCAACAGAAGATGTTTAAAATCTTAGGATTTACCGAAGAAGAAGCGGAAAATCAGTTTGGATTCCTGATGAATGCCTTTAAATATGGTGCTCCTCCACATGGTGGTGTAGCATTTGGATTCGATCGATTGGTATCCCTGTTTGCAGGTATTGATTCCATCCGTGATGTCATCGCCTTTCCAAAGAATAATTCAGGTCGAGATGTGATGATTGATTCACCGGCTGAGGTGAGCAAAGAGCAATTGGAGGAATTGAACATTGCATTGACTGAGATCAAGAAGAAATAGTATATTTAATAAGATATAAAAAAAGGAGGCTTAAAGCCTCCTTTTTTTATATCTAAGTATTTCGTTTTTATTCCTGATAAAAATTTTTTACCGGATTTGCATACATGTCTAATAACGCTGTAAATAAGAAATCTCTATCGCCGTTTATTCTGGATAAGTGTTCTTCCAGATAGGCTAAAAATGTAATTTTATCTTCGCGTGTATATTTCCCGGCGTATTGTTCCGATTTATAGAATAAATCGTGAGCTATAAAGTTGCCCGGCCAGAGCTTGTAATTGGTATGAATTTGTTGATCAATCAATTCCGCGAGCCCTTGTAATTTATCATTTTTGGGAAGGTCTTCAAGTGAAGATAGCTCTTCTGAAATCGGTGTTCCAAAAGAGAAATGAACCCTTCCTTTACGACCTTTAATACCAGCTCCCATATGGCGAAGATCATCATCAGCGCTTTTTTTGTACTCCGGATTGTCACGCTTTTGTAGAAATTCCAGAGCTTTTAAGTAATCACAAGGATCGTATTCGTAGGATATGGACAGCGGTACAATGTTAATTTCAGCGAAGTTCTTCGTAAAATCTCCATTTCCGCTGATATTTAGCATCTTGAGCAGGCTGGCTTGTGTACGATCATCTCCATCTTTCGAGCGTCCTTCACGTTGAGCAATCCAGATACTCTGGTTACGGTCACATAGAGTCTGTCTGATGTAAGCGGACAGGCGTGTAGAGCTCTCCATCATTTGGCGAACCGGTAGATTTCGATTCACAATGAATGTTTTGTTGAGCTTCACAAGATCTGTGATCCATGGGTAAATGAGCAAATTATCTCCAATGGCAATTTCTGTTGTATCAAATCCGTTTTCTACCATGAGAATATTTAAAATGGCAGAGTCCAGAACGATATCCCGGTGATTAGATATGAATAAATAGTGCTTATTGGGATCCAGATTTTCGAAACCTGAGGTTGAAATACCTTTTGTTGTATTTGTAAGAACTTCTTTTACAAATGGATAGATTATTTCCGTTTGAAATTCACGTATCGATGAAATACTTAAAAGCTTGCCAAGAAATTGCTCGGCTGAGAAGGCTGGAAAGAGGAACTTAATGAGTTCTAAAAATGTCTCTTCGTTTTTTAGTCTTTCAAATACCTCATGAATCTCGTGATCTTTGAAGGGTCTTATTGAATCAAAGTTTAATTCCTTTACCATCTTATATTTTAATGTTTGGTGCAAAATTACTCAATCTATTGTCTTTATGAAATTCTTTTAGTTTTTATCGGGAGAGAGTTGTGTTTATAATTGTATTTTCGATATTTAGGATGCTTTCCAAATATTGGAGTGTTTTATGTATTGTGGAAAATAGATGACCGAGTGATGTTTAAAGTTGTTGATAGTTAGCTGTATATGATTTGTGGCATTGGTATTGTAACTTTGTGTTTATAAAACATCCAAGTTATGATTCGTGTAAAAGTCTTTAAAAATACAACGTTAATATCCTTTGATAAGAAAGCCAGTTTGGATTTAAATAACTCAAAGTCCTTTCGAGGTGAAATGATGGATATCCTAAAAAAGCCCTTTACTAATTTATTTCTCGATCTGGATCAAGTAGAAGATGTGGATCCGGAGGGATTAAATGCTTTATTGGCCGGACAAAGATTGTCTGAAATGAATCATAGCCAATTGAGTTTGTTTAACGTGAAAGAAAGTGTGCTCAATACCATGAAGAAGCACAATCTGGATCGAATTTTCTTTTTTTGTGACCGTCCAAAGCCCTTTTCGGAGGACCTAATATTGGTTTAATTAGCTGAAAAGAGACCGGGAGGAACGCCTCCCGGTTATTTTTTCATCATTTGTTAATAGGTGAAAATAGCTATTCTACTGAAGTCCCTCTGAGGGTAGCTGAGCTTACTTCTGATATTTTAACAGAAACAAAATCACCAGTCTTATAATTCTTCTTTGGGAAAACCACCACCTTATTTTGAGACGTCCGTCCGTAAAGTTCTTCTTTCGAGCGCTTCGAAGTGCCCTCCACTAATACTTCGTATACCTGTCCGATGTCTTTTTCATTACTTTTAATGCAAAGCTTGCTTTGCAATTCAATAATTTCCTGTAATCGCTTCGTTTTAACTTCCTCAGAGACATCATCCGGCAGATTTTTACTGGCATATGTGCCAGGTCGTTCGGAGTATTTAAACATGAAGGCAGAGTCAAACTGTGCCCATTCCATGAGATCTAATGTTTGTTGATGGTCTTCGTTAGTCTCGCTGTGGAAGCCACAAAATACATCCGTTGAAATGCCACAATCTGGTAGAATCCGGTGAATGGCTTCTACACGTTCCATGTACCAGTCGCGGCTGTATTTACGGTTCATCAGGTCAAGAATACGAGTACTTCCCGATTGCATCGGTAAATGAATGTGACGACAAATGTTTTTGTGCGTGGCTATGATTTGGAGCGTTTCATCGCTCATATCCTTAGGATGTGAGGTGGTGAAACGGATACGAAGCTGCGGATAGGCGATGGCCACCTGGTTCAGTAATTCAGCAAAGTTTAGCTGTTCCGATTGGTCGTTGTTTTTCCAGTCATAGGAATTTACATTCTGCCCCAGGAGCGTGACCTCCTTGAACCCTCTTTTTTGTAAATCAGCAATCTCGTTAATAATGCTTTGAGGTTCCCGACTCCTTTCGCGTCCACGGGTATAGGGTACAATACAATAGCTACAGAAGTTATTACAACCCCTCATGATGGAAACAAAACCGGAAATACGGTTTTTACTCAATCTTGAAGGAATGATGTCTGAATAGGTTTCAGTAGTTGATAACTCTACATTTATAGCTTTCTCTCCATTTTCTGCTAAGCCTACCAGGTTGGGCAGATCCATATACGCATCGGGGCCCACTACAATATTGGCCCCTTTTTCGAATAGGGTTTCTTTCACTCGCTCAGCCATGCAGCCAATTATTCCGATAATGAGTTTGGGCTTTTTCTTTCTCAATGCGCTCAGTTCACTCAATCGGGCCAATACTCGTTGTTCTGCATTGTCTCTGATGGAACAAGTATTGATAAATATGGCATCGGCCTCAGTGTGTTCGTAAGTAACTCCATAGTCCCCCATCTCCATCACAGAAGCCACCACTTCACTATCTGCTACATTCATCTGACATCCATAGGTTTCGATGTAAAGCTTTTTGCCTTCTTGTTTGCTAATTAATGGCCGAATTTGCTCAATTTTCATTGTCTGTCTAAAAAAAAGTAATCGTTTGCATCATGAACCTCATTTGTGAGATACAGCTTTTGCACCTGCTTCACAAAGGTGGTGCAAAGTTAAAGTAAGTTAGGATTTTAGCAAACGAATTCACTCAAAGCCTCTTTTTGAACACTCAGTGAAGGTTTTACTGGGCGTTTCCAAAATATGGAAAATGTGATAATACGTTTAAATACGCATACGATTATTAGAATTATCAGGAATATAAAGGCAATTTTAGTATATTTAGGTGCTTAGCAAATGATAAAAAAATAACAGTTATGAAACGTGTTTTAATTCCCATTGATTTTTCCAAGGATTCCATTAATGCATTGGAGTATGGTATTGAAATGGCAAATTATTTAAATGCAAATGTGCGAATTATGCATGTTAAAACAGGTATTAATTATATTCCGGCCTTTGCTAAGGATCAGGCAGCTTCTTTGATAAATGGACAGGTGGAGCGATGGATGGATGAAATTAAAGATCTTCATTTGGCTAAATATCAAGTTCCTGGAGGGCAATTGGATTATAAAGTACGGGAAGGAAATGTGGTGCATGAAATATCAAATCAGGCCAAATACGACGATGCGAGTTTAATTGTAGTAGGATCGCATGGTGAGTCGGGCTTTGAAGACCGTTGGATTGGTAGTAATGCCTATCGGTTGGCGGCGCATTCACCGTGTCCGATTATTGTTGTTGGAAAAGGTATGAGGTGGGGAAAAGGAATTCGGCGGATAGTGGTGCCGATTGATTATACCAAGGCAAGTCGTCAGAAAATTCCGGTACTAGCGGGAGTGGCTAAGCATTTTCATGCCAGAGTCGATTTAGTGGGATTAAAGCAGTCAAATTTTCAATTTTTACTAAAACGAATAGGGCTATTTAATAAGCAAGTTGAGCGCTTTTTGAGAGAGAAAGCGGGTGTTGAGGTTACTTCTACTATTTTTTCGGGCAAGAATCTTGTTCAGCAAATGATTGACTATGCCGACAGTGTAGAGGCTGATATGGTAACCATACATATTCACCATTCTCGTAATCCATTCGCTAATCTTTTGCGGCCGTTTGCCAATGAATTAATCAATCGTTCCTCAAAACCCGTATTTGTAATTCCCACAAAAGAATAATGTTTCATTATCTTTGTATGCGAATGTTTAGATTGTGATGGATTTGTTGAAGAAAATTTCTCGGAGGAGAAACTTGCTTTACTCAGCTAGTCACAGGGATGAATGGTATAATAAAATACGGCATAGTGAAATACAGGTTACTGGTTATTTTAGTTATGGTCTCTCTAAGTCTTTCTGCACAGGAAGCACAAGTGAGAACTTTACATGGTGGAAAGATCATTGATGAGTTACAGCATAATACCGAAAAGGAAGGTGTGATTACCATCCACCAGGAAGAAGGGATCGAATTTTTGCTGGATACGCAAATTCAAATGAATCAGAGATCAAAAGGCGTTGATGGCTATCGTATTCAGTTGTACTCCGGGTCTGGACCGAAAGGTAAAAAGGAAGCCATCCATGTCAGAGGAAAGTTTTTATCGGAATTTCCGGAAGAGGGAGTTGAGGTGTATACAGCATTTAATCCGCCTTTTTGGCGCGTGCGCGTTGGAGATTATCGGCATAAACATGAGGCATTGAAATTGTTAAGTGAATTAAAGGTGATCTTCCCCAATTGCTATGTAGTTAAGGATGGGGAAGTAAATATGGAGAAATTTAAATAAGCGTACAATATATTAAAAGCCGGTTTTTACCGGCTTTTTTACTTTACTACCCCATTGGTTGGGTGAATAAAAAAATAGAAATAACTTTGCACATCAATTATTATTAGGGAATTAGTCATGAGCGACCAGATTAAACATGAGTGTGGGATAGTGCTTATTCGATTGTTGAAGCCTCTCGAATATTATCAGCAAAAGTATGGTACCTGGAGGTATGGATTGAATAAGCTCTATCTGTTAATGGAAAAGCAACACAATAGGGGACAGGATGGGGCTGGAGCTGTTAATTTGAAATTGGATCAACCCACCGGAAAACAATATTTTTCGCGGAAAAGATCCAATCAGGCCAATCCGATCAAGGATGTCTTCAGTCAGATCAATGCGCCTTTTTTGAAACTTCAGGAAGCTCATCCTGAATTATTGGAAGATCCGGTATACGCCAAAGAAAATTTACCTTTTGCTGGTGAGTTGTATTTGGGGCATTTGCGGTATGGGACCTTTGGTAACCACAGTATTGATTACGTGCACCCTGTGATGCGGGAGAATAACTGGCGTTCACGAAATTTAGTATTGGCGGGTAATTTTAATTTGACCAATGTGGATGAAATTTTCCAGTCTTTATTTGATCTGGGGCAACATCCTAAGGATTATACGGATACTGTGACTATTTTGGAGAATGTAGGACATTTTCTGGATGAAGAGAATCAATTACTTTTCCGTAAGTATAAAAATGAAGGAAAGAATAATCGTGAAATCTCCTTCAATATAGAGCAAGAGTTGAATATTCGCGAAATATTAGAGCGTTCCAGCCGACGCTGGGATGGTGGATATGCTATTGCAGGTGTTGTTGGTCATGGCGATGCTTTTGTGGCTCGTGATCCATGGGGAATTCGTCCGGCTTGTTATTACCAGGATGATGAAATTGTGGTAGTGGCATCAGAACGTCCGGTAATACAGACGGCGATGAATGTGCGCAGTACACAAATAAAAGAGGTGAAGCCAGGGCATGCGCTAATTATTAAGAAGAATGGAAAAGTAACGGAAGAATTGGTGCGAGTGCCTCAAACTAGAAAGTCTTGTTCTTTTGAACGGATTTATTTTTCGCGTGGCAGTGATCGTACGATTTATCAGGAGCGGAAAGATTTGGGACGTTTGCTGGCACCAAAAATTCTTGAAAAAATAAATTACGATCTCGAGAATACGGTTTTTTCTTATATTCCCAATACAGCTGAAACGGCTTTTTATGGCATGATGGAAGGGGTGCGTAAGGAGATGGATCTGGTTAAAAAGCAGCGAATTTTGGACCTTGGCGATAAGATGACCCCTGAAGCACTGGAGGAAATTTTAAATCTGGAACCCCGTGTGGAGAAGATTGCCATCAAGGATGTGAAGATGCGCACCTTTATTGCAGATGATACTAGTAGGGATGACATGGTGGCTCACGTGTATGATGTGACCTATGGTGTGGTGAAAAATCAAGTGGATACACTTGTGATTATTGATGATTCCATTGTGCGGGGAACCACACTGAAGAAAAGTATCTTGAAAATTTTGGATCGCCTTCATCCTAAAAAAATCATTGTTGTTTCATCGGCTCCGCAGATTCGTTACCCGGATTGTTATGGTATTGATATGGCTGTGTTGAAAGATTTCTGTGCTTTTTCAGCGGCCATTGAATTGCTGAAAGATGAAGGTCGGGAAGAGTTGATTCAGGAAGTGTATAAGAAGTGTAAGGATCAGCAAAATTTGCCGAAGGAGGAAATTGTGAATTTTGTGAAAGAGATTTATAATGGATTTACCGATGAGCAAATATCGGCTAAAATTGCTGAGATGTTAACCCCTGAAGATATTGATGCCGAAGTGGAACTGGTGTATCAGTCGGTGGAGAATCTGCATCAAGCCTGTCCAAACGATTTGGGCGATTGGTATTTTACCGGAAATTATCCAACCCCAGGTGGGCATAAGGTGGTAAATACATCCTTCATAAACTTTGTGGAGGGAAAAAGCGGAAGAGCTTATTAAAAAAAATGGTGAATATAATTTTTGGCGAGCCATCGGTTTTATCGATGGCTCGTTTTTTTTTATTCGAGTAGTTGTAATCCCATCTCCAGATATGAAAAGACATCGATGGGGTGATGGTTTTGATAGTATTTACTCCGGTTATGACCTAATCGGACGATGATGGCATTTTTGTGAGGAAGAATAAAGATGTATTGCCCTAAAATCCCTCTTGCGTAGTGCACTGGTTGTCCGTCAATGGATGTAATCCACCATTGGTAGCCATAAAAATCTACCGGAGCATTGTTTTCATCTTTCAAATAGGAGGCTGGTGTAGTGGCTTCCTGAATATATTGATCGGAGATGATTTGTTCGCCTCTCCATTGTCCGTGGTGTAAAATAAGGGCGCCTAATAGTGCAAAATCCCTACTGTTACTGTTAAAACAGCAATAGGCCTTCTCTTGTCCGTTTTCCTTGTCCAATGACCAGGTGGCAGGCTGACTGGCCCCCAATGGTTGCCATAGCTTTTCAGAGGCATAATCGCTTAGTGATTGATGGGTCGCTGCTGAAAGGATATGAGCAAGAATTTGAGTGTCTCCACTCTTGTAGGAAAAGTGTTGCCCCGAAGGTTCTACAATGTTTATTTTATTGATCAGTTGTGTAAGATTGTTTCCATAGTAGGCTTGTGTCGTGAGTGATAGTGGGCTTGTGTATCGTTCATCCCAGTTAGAGCCGCTACTCATTGTGAGCAAATGACGAATGGTTAGGTTGTTATTGGGCGCTTCCTGAAAGTGAGGAAGAAAATCACCTACCTTTTGATCTACGGACTGAATTTTTCCTTCATCAATAGCAGCCCCGATTAAAAGGGAAACAATGCTTTTGGAGGCTGAAAAGGAATTGGAATATGATTGAGGCCCAAAATGATCCCAGTACTCTTCATGAACCACGCTATCGTTTTGGATAACCAGGTAGGCAGTAGTTTGGTAGTTTTTTAATGTGTCTTGCCAATGGCTTGCTAGTTTTTGTTGATTGTAATTATTAGCTAACGGCCATTCAAAGGGATTGTTTGATGTACGCACCTTTCGATTATTAAAAATCTTATAATCTTCGATGCCCGGATACCAATGAATTAAGGCTTCTCGTAAGTAAAAGGGGAGAGTGAACCAGATTCCAATTAATAAAACGATGGAAATGGTTATGATTCGATATGCTTTTCGCTTGTGCATGTGATTCATTGGCTGTCTGTGTTACTCGGGATTCCACTCCCGTAAGTGAATTAGGTCGGGAAATGCTTCTGGTTTGAAAATTGACTTGCCGTCCAGCATGCGCAGGCATTCCTGGATACCTTCCGGTATGCTGGGGTGAGGATAGAAAATTTTTAGGACTTCATGCAGGCTATTGCCCTGGTTGATTAAATGTGCGACCGAAACAATGAATGCTGAAGCTTGAGGGCCTGCTGCCCGCATGCCTAATATGCGTTGTTCGTCATCGTTGCTGACCATTATTTTAACAAATCCATTTACGTTGCGCATGGCAATCGCTCTGTTAACGAGTTTGTTGGAGTAGTAGGCAACTTTGTGTGGTATTTTTCGCTTGCGTAGCATTTTTTCGTTTGCCCCCACGGCCGCTACTTCGGGTTTGAAAAACATGAGAGTCGACATGTGTGAATAGTCCAGTGGATAACGGGGATAATCACCTATTTTCTCTGCCGCCAGTCGGCCTTGAAATTCGGCAACGCTATATAGTTGGGCGTGTCCCGTTACATCACCTGCGGCATATACGTGACAGTGTCCATGACCATCACGCAGCAGGCAATCGTCTTGAATGGGAATGATGCCTCTTTCGTGTAATTCAATGCCTACTTTATCCAGTCCCAGTCCTTCGGTGTTAGGAATTCGACCGATGGCTACCAGGGCTACATCCACTTCAATGACCTTACTGTGACCGGCAGTGTAGTCCAATACAACTTCCAGATGAGTTGGGTGTTTGCGAATGTGTCGCAAGGTCGCTGTGTGGTGTATGATAACGCCATTTTTCTCCAGGTTATGGGATACGAAACTACTAACATCTTCATCCTCATATGGAAGGACGCGATTGGAGCGGTCCAGTAAATGAACTTCCGTTTGTTTGAAATTGGAAAAGATCGTAGCGAATTCGCAACCGATAATTCCAGATCCAATGATGAGCATGCGCTCCGGGAATTCTTTCAGATTAAGAACGCCGTTTGAGTTGATGATGCGTTCCCCGTCAATTTGTAATCCGGGATATTCGCGTGGCCGTGAACCTGTGGCAATAACAAAATTCTTACCTTCAATTGTTTTAGTTGTGTCTGCCGTAGTAACTTCGATGGAAGTGGAAGATATAAATTTTGCCCAACCGTATTCTAAGGTGAGTGATCCGTTTTTTTTGCGAGTTGGCGAAAAGGTTTCAATTTGACTCAGCATTTGGTATTGTTTCTCCTTGGCTGCCTGAATCACTGTTTTTTGAACTTCTTTATAGTTTACGCTCAATGCACTTGCCCGGTAACCTCTGTCTACCCGGGCGGCGATGGCATAATCCATGGATAATTCATACATAGTTTTGGAAGTAAGGGCGCCATGCATAATACCTGCACCACCTAAGTGTTTGCCTTCTACAATGCAAACGTTTAATCCGTAATCAATCGCTCTCATGGCGGCGGAAAAGCCGGCAGGCCCGCTTCCAATAACCACCAGGTCAAAAATGTCTGTCATACCTATATAAAAAAAAAGAGCTACAAATGTTTTGTAGCTCTAATATATATAATTTCATTGAAGATTAATCGTGTGGTTCATCTGGTGTGTAGGTGCCCATGTGACGATCGGTTTTCTTCTGATATAACTCCTTTACGGTGATGATAATGCCAGTTTCCTCCACATCGCCGAAACGGTCATTTACAGCGGTTCCGAAGGTGCGCATGGAAGGTGATAAATTCATGTAGGCATTGATTAACGGCGGAATATTCTCGTTGTACTCACGGACGCGTTTGGATAAAATTTTATAATCCTCAGCATAGGTGGTACCAGGGAATATCTCTTTGATCTGTTCATTAGTAAGGCCAATCTCAATGGGATTATGAGGTCTTACCAATTCATCCGGATCATTGAAATGCTTATTCATAAAAGCAAGGATGAGATCTCTGGCGTACCGGTTGAAATGTTGATACATGGTTACTTTGCCAAAATAGTATTTCATTTCAGGATGATCAACGACTAATGATCCCAGCCCATCCCATAAATTATCAAGTGCATATAAGCTTTTGGCTCCTGCTTTGCTGGATTGGTATTGGGGTTGAACAAATGAACGTCCTAATTCAATGGTGTTTGGAAGAAATTCGTCAATGAACTTTCTTGAAAATTTGAAAAGTCTTGATGTTGCTAGGGAGACGTTGCCGTCAGCATCTTTGGGAATACAATTTCCCAGGATATAACGATAGCCACCTAGGATTTCTTTTTCGTCAGGATCCCAAACGATTAATTGACGATAGGGGACATCAGCGGTATCGTAATCATCAATATCCAAGGCTTTGCCGGTACCTCCGCCTGCTTGTCGAAAGGTGATTTCCCGCAAGCGGCCAACCTCTTTCATTAAGAAAGGTGCTTCATGAGCGGTGAAATCGTATATTTTATTATCACCTTTGTTGGTGTTTCTTACAAACGTATCCTGCGTCAATTCTGCTTCCAGAGCCTCACGTGGCACTGGTGGTATGATTTCTTCTGTTCTCATCCAGTTAAATAAGATTTTCCGTAGGGTACAAATTTAATTTATTTTTTCAAGGCGTAAACCTCTTCCTTTATTTTTTGTGCCCACTGTTCGGTGGAATAGTCCGCTTGCAATTGTTCGCATCGGATCGGTTTGCCAAATGTAATGGTGATGGTGTTTTTTTTCTGCTTATATAGCTCATCCACCAAATAGAGCATTTCAATGTTAGCTTTTAGTCCAAAGCGTTTGCGCCAGTTGGCCAAATTGTAGAAAAAATTAGTGTTCTGGCCACTTATGTGAACCGGAATAATGTCGCGCTGATGACTGATGGCTTTTTTTACAAAATTCTTTCGCCATTCCAAATCTTCGATGTGGCCATGGGTTCGTCGTGATACTAAGCCGGCCGGAAACATGAGGATTTGATTGTCACTCTCATAAGCTTTCTCCATTTGACGGGCAGCTTCTCGGCCCTGACTACCATGTTTGTTGATGGGTAGGAAGATGTCTTTCAAATTGACAATGTTCATCAGAATATCATTCACCGGAAATTTGAGGTTTTTAAAATGTCTACCTACCGCACTGGTAAAAATCATGCCATCCAATCCCCCCAGTGGGTGGTTGGCTGCAAATATAAATCGACCTTCCTTTGGAATATTTTCTTCTCCGGCAGTTTCAAAACCGCCTTTAAAGTAGGTGACGATGGCGTCCGCAAAGTCAATGCCATATAAGTGACTGTGGTTCGCGATGAATTGATTGACTTCTTCCTGGTGGGTGATGCGCTTCAGGTAGCGGATTAAAAATCCTGGAATCAGTTTTAGTAAGCCTGGATTTTTTGATGAAAAAACCTTCTCAATATCGATGAGTTTTTTGTGTTTTGTTGGATCTTCCATTGATAATTCTCCCGAAATTTTGGAACAAAGTTTAGAAATAATTTAAAATAATCAGTGGAATTACTAAAAAATCCTTGAACAAAAAAGGTTACGTTAAGTGGAATAAAAGTTTTCAACAAGAGATATAAAGTGGGGTAAAGTGGTTGGATGTGGTTTGAAAATTTTTTACTTTTACCCAGGTAATTCCGATGGTATAATGATCACATTTATAGGCGATTTTGTTTGTAAGCCCGATGTAAAGGGGCGGATCGTACTGCCGGCGCGCTTTAAGCGTAGCATGCAGGCGGTGGAACAAGATTGCTTTGTGGTGCGCAAACATACCTTCGAAAGTTGCCTGGAAATGATTCCCTATTCGGAGTGGTTGAAGGAAGTGGCCGTGTTGGAGAAAAAACTAAATGGATTTAATCCGAAGGAGCAGCGTTTGAAAAGGGCTTTGTTTCGGTCATCGGCTGAAGTATCTTTTGACGCAAATGGTCGCTTTTTGGTTCCCAAAAGATTGATGGATCTGGTTGGCGTGGATGGGGAAGTGATTCTCCTGGGTGTGGGCGACCGCTTGGAATTGTGGGATCGGGTGCGCATGGAAGCCGATGAGCCCGATGCGGAGGAAATGAAAATGTTGGCAGCAGAGTTGTTGGGAACAAGGAATAGTGATTTTGACGAATAAAAGAAGAGGATGGAGCAGGATTATCACATACCGGTTTTGTTAAAAGAAGCAGTTGAAGGTTTGAATATTAAGCCGGATGGTGTTTTTATTGATTTAACATTTGGAGGAGGCGGGCATAGTCGTGAAATTTTAAGGCACCTGGGGCCTGATGGACGTTTGATTGTTTTTGATCAGGATGCCGATGCGTATGCCAATCGGCCGGATGATGAGCGGTTGATTTTTGTGCGTCATAACTTCAGGTACATGTCGCAATTTTTACGCTTTCTCGGTATTGATAAAGTGGATGGGATATTAGGCGATTTGGGCGTATCGTCCCATCATTTTGATGCTGCGGAGCGCGGTTTTTCATTCCGGTTCGATGCCGAATTGGATATGCGCATGAGCCAAAAGGTGGATGTGAATGCCGCTGATGTGGTGAATACCTACCCATTGGAAAAACTAAAGCGGCTGTTTTATCAATATGGAGAAATAAAGAAAGCCGGTCGCCTGGCTGCTGAGATTGTGAAGGCGCGAGAGACTAAAAAGTTTAAAACAACCACTGATCTGAAGTTGGTGGCTGAGCAAATAGGTCCCAAAAAAGAGATTTCGAAATTCCTGGCTCAGGTATTTCAGGCTTTGCGCATTGAAGTTAATCATGAGATGGATGCACTGAAAGAGGTGTTGATGCAGTCTACTGAAGTCATACGCGAAGGCGGGCGTTTGGTCGTAATTTCCTATCACAGTTTGGAAGATCGTCTGGTAAAGAACTTTATTCGTACCGGCGACTGCAATCAATCGCAGGCAGAAACCGATTTGTTTGGCCATACACATGTCCCTTTTGAACCCACGCACCGCAAGATTATTGTACCGGGCGAAGAAGAAATTGCCCGTAACGGCCGGGCGCGAAGTGCTAAAATGAGAATCGCCCAACGGTTATGAGTGTTAAGAAGAATAGATTTAAGGAGTTTATTCTCTCCAATGAGGATTTTGGCGAGTTAAAAAACATCTCTATTCGCGACCTGATAAATGGGCGAATCTTAACACGGGCATTGGTGGCTAAGCAGCTGCCATTTATTGTGTTTATTTCGTTTTTTGGATTTCTATACATCGGGAATCATTACAGAACAGAAGAGTTAATGCGCGAAGTGGCTACTTTAAATAAAGAATTAAAGGAACTGCGTTACGAGGCGATTACGACTTCCTCTGAGTTAATGTACATGAGTAAGCAGAGTGAAGTGTTGAAAAAAATAAAGGCATCAGGTCTCAATTTGGAGGAGTTAACCGAGCCACCGAGAAAACTAAAAGTGAATAATCGTTAGGAGGGTATGCAGATTAAGAAGGATATCATATTAAGGTTTGGAATTCTTTATCTGGGAATTGTCGCATTGGCTATTTGGATTGTCGGTAAGATTTTTGTTTTACAGGTGGTTGAAGGTGATACGTGGAAAGATAAAGAGCAAAAACAAAATAATAAAGACATCATCATTGATGCCAATCGTGGTGATGTGCTGGCGGCTGATGGGCGTAAACTCGCTTGTTCGGTACCCAGTTATCGCATGTACATGGACATGATGGCCAATGGGCTTACCGATGAGGTGTTCAATGCGGAAGTGGATAGCCTGGCCATCTGCTTGTCGCACTTTTTTGGTGACAACTCGGCCTCATATTATCGAAATAAACTAAAGAAGGGCCGCCAGGAGCAGAAGCGCTACTTTATGGTGCATCCGCGTCGTATATCTTATACGGAACTAAAAGAAGTAGAGGCTTTCCCGATTTTGCGTCGGGGAGCCAATAAGGGCGGTTTTATTCCCCGAAAATATGAACGTCGCCGCTTGCCATTTGGGGTGTTGGCATCCCGTACCATCGGTAGCTTATATGCGGAGAAAGAGTTGGGCGGTCGTTTTGGGTTGGAAATGGCTTACAATCGGGATTTGCGAGGGATTAACGGCATTAGTACTAAAACCCGCGTCTCTGGAAACTGGGTCACTGAAGAGCAGGTGGAGCCTATTGATGGAAAAGATATTGTGACCACCATTGATATCGGCTTGCAGGATGTGGCCGAAAGTGCGTTGATGGAGCAGTTGCGCACCCATAATGCGGAGCATGGCACGGCCGTGTTGATGGAAGTTTCCACTGGAGCCATTAAGGCGATCGCTAACTTGGGGCGTGACCCTTCCGGGAAGTACATTGAAAAGTATAATTATGCCATTGGGGAAGCAACAGAGCCGGGATCAACTTTTAAGCTGGCTTCTATGATTGTAGCCCTCGAAGATGGGTTTGTCAATCTGGGCGATAGCATTGAAACCGGCAAGGGAACCTGTAAATTTTATGATCTCACCATGCGCGATAGTCATCACGGCGGTTATGGCACGCTTTCGGTGAGAGAAGTATTTGAGAAATCTTCCAATGTGGGGATTTCTAAAATTATTTTCAAACACTATAAGGATAATCCACGTCGCTATGTGGATCGCTTATATGCCATGGGCTTGAACGATCCCCTGGGATTGGAGATTAAAGGAGAAGGACGCCCCATGATCAAATACCCGGGCGATCAGAGTTGGTCGGGTGTGAGTTTACCATGGATGTCAATAGGGTATGAAATAAAGCAAACGCCGCTTCAGATATTAACCTTTTATAATGCCATTGCCAATAATGGAAAAATGGTGAAACCCATGTTTGTGAAGGCCATTGAGCACCATGGCGATGTGGTAGAAGAAATGGAGCCGGTGGTGTTGAATCCCTCCATCTGTTCATTGGAGACCATTGAAAAAGTGCATGAGATGTTGGTGGGTGTAGTGGAGAATGGAACTGCTAAGAATATCCGTAGCAAGCGGTATCAAATTGCCGGTAAGACGGGAACCTCTCAGATTGCGAAAGGGGCAACCGGCTATGGTGATAAAGGAAATGTGGAACACCAGGCTTCCTTTGTGGGGTATTTTCCGGCTGATCGCCCTTTGTACAGTTGTATCGTGGTGGTGAAAGCGCCTTCTAATAATGTCTATTACGCCAATGTGGTGGCAGGTAGTGTGTTTAAAGAAATCAGTGACCGTGTGTATGCCAATAGCTACAATAATCCTGAAATTGAAGAAAACCTGGAGATTGAAATAGCAGAATACTTGCCCTACTCAAAAGGAGGAACCAAACGTGATCTGTTGACTGTGTTTGATGAGGTAGGTATTCAAGTGAATGGGTTGGATGTGGCATCTGAGTGGATTTCAACACAGGCTCGTGAGCATGACATTCAGCTGAAGCCAAAAAGTTTTCCGGTAGGCTTGGTACCCAATGTGAAAGGCATGGGTGCTAAAGATGTGGTTTCCTTGTTGGAGAATATGGGCATGAAAGTAGTGATTCGTGGAGTGGGTAAGGTGCAGGAGCAATCCCTTCGTGCCGGACAATCCTTTAGCAAAGGATCAACAATTTATTTACGAATGGGTTAAGATTGAAACATGAAGTGTTTATCAGATATATTAGAACATGTAAAAGTAAAGGAGTCCATTGGTGACGTGAATAAGAACGTGGCCGAAATTGTGTTTGACTCCAGAAAGGCCCAGGCTGAAACAGTCTTTGTTGCCATGCGGGGTACTCAGGCCGATGGCCATCGGTTTATATCCGGTGTTTTCCAAGCAGGATGTCGAATGGTTATCTGTGAAGAAATGCCTGCCGAATATCCACATGATGCAACGCTTGTATTGGTGCCGGATACGGCAGCCGCTTTAGGTTCGATGGCTGCTTCTTTTTACGATGAACCATCACGTCAGTTGAAGTTGGTAGGGGTAACCGGAACCAATGGAAAAACCACAACGGCTACTTTGTTGCATCGCTTGACCTTATTAATGGGCTATAAAGCGGGATTGTTTTCAACGGTTTCTAATTTTATTGTTGATCAACAAATCAAAGCTACGCATACAACCCCGGATGCCGTGACGCTGAATAAGCTCATGGCGGAGATGGTGGAGGCGGGTTGTGAATACTGCTTCATGGAAGTGAGTTCCCATGCACTGGATCAGAAGCGGGTGGCCGGACTGACTTTTGCGGGTGGAATTTTCACAAATATTACACATGATCATTTGGATTATCATAAAACCTTCAAAGCCTACATTCAGGCTAAGAAATTGTTTTTCGATGAGCTGGATAAAAAAGCATTTGCATTGGTCAATGCCGATGATAAGAATGGAATGGTCATGTTGCAGAATACCAAAGCGGAAAAACACACCTTCTCGCTGCGCACCATGGCGAATTTTAAGGGACGCATTGTGGAAAGCATGTTTGAAGGGATGCAGTTGGATATTGCCGGTCGTGAGGTATGGACGCCTTTCATTGGCGATTTCAATGCTCAAAACCTGTTGGCCGTATATGGAACGGCTTGTTTACTGGAATTTGATAAAGAAGAGATATTGGTGGCCTTAAGTCGCCTGGAGTCGGTGGATGGTCGCTTTGAAACGATACGTTCAGGGGATGGTAAAACCGCCATTGTGGATTACGCCCACACGCCCGATGCTTTGAAAAATGTGATTGAGACCATCAACATGGTGCGTCAGCCCAATCAGCAGTTGATTACTGTGGTGGGAGCCGGTGGTGACCGCGATCGGTCCAAACGGCCGGAAATGGCCAAACAAGCCGTGGTAGGCAGTTCTAAAGTGATATTAACGTCTGATAATCCCCGCAGCGAGGAGCCTGAAAAAATCATTGAAGAGATGATGGCTGGGGTGGCTTTCAAGGAACGTATGAAAGTGTTGTCCATTGTGAATCGCCGCGAAGCTATTCGCACTGCATGCATGGTGGCCATGCCCGGTGATATTATTTTGGTAGCCGGCAAAGGGCATGAGACCTATCAGGAGATTAAAGGGGAGCGTCATCATTTTGATGACCGCGAAGTGATTAACGAAGTGTTTAACGCATAACAATAAAACGACCAACGATGCTATACTACCTATTTGAATTTTTGCAGGGACTTGATTTTCCGGGAGCCGGTGTATTTCAATACATCACTTTTCGGGCTGGAATGGCAATTATTTTCGCATTGCTCTTTGGGACGATATTCGGAAAGCAAATTATTAAACTTCTACAAAAACAACAGATAGGTGAGGTTGTGCGCGATCTGGGGCTGGAAGGCCAGTATCAGAAAAAAGGAACCCCTACCATGGGCGGTCTTATTATTATTGCGTCTATTGTAATTCCGGTGTTGCTATTCAGTAAATTGGATAATATCTATATCATCCTGATGCTCATTTCAACGCTTTGGATGGGGGCAATCGGCTTCATTGATGATTACATCAAAGTATTTAAAAAGGATAAGGAAGGATTGGCCGGGAAATTTAAGATTGCCGGTCAGGTGGGATTAGGTTTAATTGTGGGACTCACCTTGTTTTTGAATGATGGCGTCGTGATCCGCGAGAAAATACCGGGAGAGACCGTTGTGGTACAAACAGAGACAGGCGAGAGTGTCGAGCGTCCGGCCACGCGGGATGTGAAATCGACCGTCACCAGTATTCCCTTCTTTAAAGATAACAAGTTTGATTATTCCTCGGTATTGTGGTTTTTAGGGGATCAGGCTGCCAAGTGGGGCTGGCTCATTTTTATTGTAGCCGTTATTTTTATCATTACGGCCGTGTCCAATGGGGCGAACATCACCGATGGACTGGATGGACTCGCCACGGGAACTTCGGCCATCATCGGCACCACCTTGGGGGTGTTTGCTTACTTGTCCAGTAACGTCATCTATGCCGATTACCTGAACATCATGTACATTCCCATGTCGGAAGAGCTGGTGGTCTTCATTGCTGCATTTATCGGGGCTACCGTTGGTTTTTTATGGTATAACTCCTTTCCGGCTCAAGTGTTTATGGGTGATACCGGGAGTTTAACCCTGGGAGGCATCATTGCGGTCTTTGCCATCTTGATCCGCATTGAATTGCTGATTCCCATCCTGTGTGGAATATTTTTGGTTGAAAACATCTCCGTGATGATACAGGTGAGTTGGTTTAAATTCACCAAAAAGAAATATGGGGCGGGGCGCCGTGTATTTTTAATGGCTCCACTGCATCACCACTATCAGAAAAAAGGATATACCGAGTCCAAAATTGTGACCCGCTTCTGGATCATGGGTATCATCCTGGCTGTATTAACCATTGTAACGCTTAAAATCCGATAAGGCGCATCATGAAAAAACTGGTTGTTTTAGGAGCAGGAGAAAGTGGAGTAGGCGCTGCACTTCTGGGTATTCAGAAAGAATGGCAGGTGTTTGTGTCCGACATGGGCATGATTGCGCCGTCGTTTAAAAAGGAGCTGGAGGATGCCGGGATCGCCTATGAAGAGGCGGGGCATACCCGGGAGCTGATCCTGTCAGCCGATAAAGTGGTGAAAAGTCCGGGCATTCCCGATGCAGCTGAGTTGATTGTGGCTTTGCGGAATCAAGGTGTGCCGGTGGTTTCGGAGATTGAATTTGCAGGGTATTATTCAGCGGCTAAAACAATCTGCATTACCGGTAGCAATGGCAAGACAACCACTACCTTGTTGATTCATTACTTGTTGCAGAATGCCGGTGTCAATGTGGAATTGGCCGGTAATGTAGGAACCAGTTTTGCCCGTCAGGTGGCTTCGGGTTGTGAGCCGGAGTGGTATGTCATCGAATTAAGTAGTTTCCAGCTGGATGGAATGGTTGATTTCAAAGCGGACATTGCCGTTTTGATGAACATTACGCCCGATCATCTGGATCGTTACGACTATAACATGCAGAATTACGTCGACAGTAAATTCCGCATTGTACAAAATCAAACGGCTGATGATGTATTCATCTATTGCCAGGATGATGAAATTATTGTGAATGAGCTTCGGAAAAGAATCCTGCAAGCCGATCTGGTTCCGTTTACCCAATCGGATGTGCTGAAACAGGGGGCTTATTCCACTGCCGATGAGTTGGTAATCAATTATAACCAGGAAAGCATGGGGATAGCATTGAAGGATTTGTCGCTGAAAGGACGACACAACTTATACAATTCTATGGCTGCCGGTATTGTGGCTAACGTCTTAAAAATACGGAAGCGCTTCATTCGCGATAGCCTGGCGAGTTTCAAAGGGGTGGAACACCGCCTGGAACGGGTTGCCGCCGTGCGCAACATTGAATTTATCAATGATTCCAAAGCCACCAATGTGAACTCTACCTGGTATGCACTGGAGTGCATGGATAAACCGGTTATTTGGATCGCCGGTGGCGTGGATAAAGGAAATGATTACAATGAACTGAAGGAGCTGGCGGCGGAGAAAGTAAAAGTATTGATTTGTTTGGGTAAGGATAACACCAAACTGGTGGAGAGTTTTAAAGGTACAATCCCGGTCATTGTGGAGACCTTCTCCATGCAGGATGCCGTGGATAAAGCCTATCAGTTGGGTGAAAAGGGAGATGTGGTATTGTTATCTCCGGCATGCGCCAGTTTTGACTTGTTCAAAAACTACATGCAGCGCGGGGATCAGTTTAAGGAGTGTGTGAGGAATTTATAAGAGACGAATTGAATGAACGAAACATTCAAAAAATACATTAAAGGCGATCGCATTATCTGGATGGTAATTGTGGCCCTATCGCTGTTTTCAGGCCTGGTAGTGTACAGTGCCACCGGAAACCTGGCCTATAAACATCAGGATGGAAATGCGGTTTATTACTTGTTCAGGCACGCCGGATTTTTATTGACCGGCTTAGGAGTCATTGTGTTTGTGCACAACATGTCCTATAAAATGTTTGCCCGTTTCTCGGTGCTATTGCTGTATTTATCCATTTTATTGTTGTTGATAACGTTGGTCACAGGGGTGAACCTGAATCAGGCCAGTCGATGGTTAACCGTACCCGTGGTGGGCATCCGGTTTCAGCCTTCTGAGCTGGCTAAGTTGGCCCTGATGATCTATATCGCCAAAGTACTGGCCCAGTTTCAGACCGATGGCGAGTCGGCCGGTAAAGGGTTTAAACCCATCATCATTCATGTGATGATGGTGTGTGGGTTGATTTTTACGGAAGATTTCTCCACCGCCGCGCTGATTGGCGGAACCTCCCTGGTACTCATGTTTATCGGGCGCATGCCACTGAAATATATTTTCGGTACCATTTTTACCTGTGCATTAGGTTTGACCATGGTCATCTGGTTGTCGTCCTATGTGCCGGTTTTTCACCGGGCTGAAACCTGGAAAGCACGGATCGAGAATTTCTTTGAAGAGGATGAAGCCGTTGAAGTGGATAAAGGTTTTTACAGTCAGGCCGAAAGCTCGAAAATGGCCATTGCCAACGGTGGTATTCTGGGAAAAGGACCTGGTAACAGTCAGCAGCGTTATTTTCTGCCCCACCCTTATAGTGATTTTGTATATGCCATCATCGTCGAAGAATTTGGCGTGTGGGGCGCGCTGGTCATATTACTGGCCTATCTTATTCTGCTCTTTCGGGCGGGGGTGATTGTGCGGGCCAGCTCACGAACCTTTCCGGCCTTGCTGGTAGTTGGCCTCACTTTAATGCTGGTCTTTCAGGCCTTTATTAACATGGGGGTGGCTGTGGGCATATTCCCGGTAACAGGGCAGCCTTTGCCATTGGTGAGTATGGGAGGTACATCCATTTTATTTACATGTGCCGCTTTTGGCGCTATTTTAAGCGTGAGTCGTCACAATATTGAAGAGAAAGAGGCTGCTTTAATGAAAGAAACCGCAGAATCATGAAAGAACCAAGAATCATCATCAGTGGAGGGGGGACCGGCGGACATATTTTTCCGGCCATTTCAATTGCCAAAGCCATCCGGGAAATGTATCCGGAAGCACAGCTCCTTTTTGTGGGCGCGCAGGGTAAGATGGAGATGGAGAAAGTACCAGCTGCCGGATTTGAGATCGTGGGCTTGCCTGTGGCGGGTTTCCATCGGAAACTAACGGCCAAAAATCTGCTGTTTCCATTTAAACTGATCGCCAGTTTGATGAAAGCCCGGGGCATCATTAAGAAATTCAAACCACAGGTGGCTGTAGGTGTTGGTGGTTATGCCAGTGGACCGGTGTTGCGCATTGCCTCGCAATCGGGGATTCCCTGTTTGTTGCAGGAGCAAAATTCTTATCCGGGGGTGACCAATCGGTTGTTGGCGCAGAAGGCAGCCAAGATTTGTGTAGCCTACGAAAAGATGGAGCACTTCTTTCCGGCCGAAAAAATATTGGTGACCGGTAATCCGGTTCGTAACGATTTGTTAAGTGACATAAATAAAGCGGATGCCGCTCAGTTTTGGGGATTGGATGTCCAAAAGAAAACCATCCTGGTGATTGGGGGGAGTTTAGGGGCCCGATCGGTGAATAACGGCATATTAGCCGGTCTGAAGGGTTTGGCCGAAGATGTACAAATTATTTGGCAGACCGGTCGTTTCTACATCGAAGAAATGAAATCCAAATTGCCGGTTGCATTGGCCAATCGGGTGATTGTGACGGATTTTATCAGTCGCATGGACATGGCTTTTTCCATGGCCGACCTGGTGGTGTCAAGAGCCGGAGCCAGTTCCATCTCTGAACTGGCCATCCTGGGCAAGGCTACGTTGTTTGTGCCCTCGCCCAATGTGTCGGAAGATCATCAGACCAAGAATGCCATGGCGCTGGTGGAAAAACAGGCCGCTCAGCTCTTGAAGGATGCAGAGGTGAATACCATTATTGCAACCGCCACTGAATTATTGCGGGATGACAAACAGTTGGCCGGATTATCTGAAAACATCCGCCAGTTTGCCCGGCCGGATGCGGCCCGTGACATTGCAAACGAAGTTATTAAATTGATAAAAGGGTCATCGAAATGATGCAGATGAAGGATATAAAGAGCGTTTATTTTATTGGGATCGGCGGCATCGGGATGAGTGCCCTGGCACGTTTTTTTAAGTTTGAAGGAAAAAACGTGGCAGGTTATGACCGGACGTCCACAGTGCTGACAAAAGAGTTGGAGCAGGAAGGGATTCCCATTCATTATACGGATGATCTGGACCAGGTGGCTTTGTGTTACCGCGATAAAGCGTCGGCTTTGATCGTCTATACGCCGGCTATTCCAGAGCAGCACAGTGAGCTGCAGTATTATAAAGCCAAGGGATTTACCCTGAAAAAAAGGGCCGAAGTTTTGGGCTTACTGACCCATAAGATGGATGGCGTGTGTGTGGCCGGAACACATGGTAAAACCACCATATCCACTCTGACAGCACATTTGTATACGCAATCCGAAGTGGGCTGTAGTGCCTTTTTAGGGGGGATATCCAACAATTATAAAACCAACTTTTTACACAGTAACCAATCGGCTTATGTAGTGTTGGAAGCCGATGAGTTTGACCGTTCTTTTTTGCATTTGAAACCACATTTTGCGCTGATTTCGGCCATGGATGCCGATCATCTTGATATTTACGGGGATGCGCAACAGGTGACTGCTGCATTCAATCAGTTTGTGCAGCGGATACAGCCGGGGGGTGCCTTGGTGTATAAAACCGGATTGCCTTTGGAGGAGGTGGACGAAGATGTGGAATTGTTCAGTTATTCTCTGGATGGTGAGAGTGATTTTTACGCCGCAAACATCAAGTTGATCGATGGTCTTTATCAGTTCGATGTCATTTCACCCTTTGGGAAACTCCGGAAACTGAAGCTGGGTATTCCTGGCTTGGTCAATGTGGAGAATGCCGTTGGGGCCATTGCGTTAGCTCTATTGGGAGGCGTTGAGGAAGATGAAATCAGAGAGGCCCTGGCTACATTTAAAGGCATTCGTCGCCGTTTTGAGTATAAGATTAAAGTCCCTCAACTGGTGATGATTGATGATTATGCACATCATCCCGAGGAGATAAATGCCACCCTGGCATCGGTGAAAGACATTTATCCGGATCAGAAAATAACCGTGGTGTTTCAGCCGCATCTTTATAGCCGGACACGTGATTTTGCTGCTGGTTTTGCGGCTGCGTTGGACGTGGCGGACCAGGTGTTTCTCCTGGACATTTATCCGGCCCGCGAATTGCCCATTGAAGGGGTGACATCGGAAATCATCCGCGAAAAAATGCATTTGAAGCAGGTGGAGATCGTGACCAAAGAGGCTTTGGTGGCAAAGGTGAAAGCCTCTAAACCGGAAGTTTTGTTAACTCTTGGAGCCGGTGATATTGATAAAATAGTACCTGTGTTGGCCGGTGAATTAGAATTATTTATCAAGCAATAAGAAGCGTTCAGCAAAATGTTAATAAATATTTCATCATACATAAGTGTTAATACAAAACTAAAAAGTATATTTAAACGGGATAAGTCTGTTGTGTTAAGAAGATGAGGCGATTAAAGAAAATAGCAAGTGTATTGGTGGTGGTCTTGTACTTCCCGGTTATCTTTTCATTCATCTCGATTGGTAAAGATAAATTGGTGTGCGGCGTGATCTCTTCATCCATTTGCGATAGTGTGGAGAACCGGTTTATCACACCCGAGGAGATACGGACATTGGTTCTGGATAAATATCCGGGCGTTTTGGGTCGAAAGGTGAAAGAGATCAATACCGAGGAGATGGAGGCATTTTTTGAGAAACATCCCGCCGTAAACAATTGTGAAGTGTATTTCACCTATGACGGGTCACTGCATGTGGAGGTTTCCCAGCGCGAACCGTTGGTGCGGGTATTTGATGCTGACGGATCGTATTACCTCGATAAGGATGGACGTAAAATGCCCACCTTTAAAAACTATTCGGCACACACCTTGGTGGCGGCCGGGTACATTAGCCGTTTGAAAGAGGCGGATGGATTAGTGCGGGTTTCAAAAATGATTAATGATGATGCATTTTGGAACGCGCAAATAGAGCAGGTGTATGTCGATGAAAAAGGGGAACTGATTTTGGTCCCGCGTGTGGGCGATCACCTCATTGAATTTGGTGGATTGGAAAGAATGGAAGAGAAGTTTCGCAATTTGCGCGCATTGTACAGTCAGGGGTGGGATGCCCGTGAGTGGAATTTGTATAAAAAAGTCAACTTAAAATATAAAGGACAAGTCGTTTGCACAAAAGGATAGTTATGAGCCACGAATCCAAAATAATAGCAGCTATCGACATCGGCACTACTAAAATAGTCGCCATTGTGGGACGTACGACTGAAAACGGTACGTTGGAAATGCTGGGAATGGAGCATGTGCCCTCTTCTGGAGTTAAGAGAGGGGTCGTGTTGAATATTGATGAAACAGTTGCGGCTGTCACGCAAGTGGTGACCCGTATCGAAGCCAAGCTGAATATGAAGCTGTCGGATGTGTATGTGGGCATCGCCGGGCAGCACATTAAGAGTTTGCGTAATCGCGGGTATCGGTTCATCGAAAAAGGGTATGAAATTACCCAGGAAGATGTTGATCATCTCTTTGATGACAATTATAAAATACCGGTGGAAGCAGGGGAGAAAATCATGCACGTGATTCCACAGGATTACATTGTGGATAATGAGATGGGCGTGAAGAACCCGGTGGGGATGTCCGGACGGCGACTGGAAGGGAACTTCCACATTGTGCTGGGGCGCATCGCTTCGGTTAAAAATATTGAGAAATGCATCCGACGCGTCGGGCTTCAATTAAACGACTTGATACTTGAGCCTTTAGCTTCTTCAAAAAGTGTGTTGACTGACGAAGAAAAAGAAGCTGGTGTGGTTTTGGTTGACATAGGCGGAGGTACCACCGATGTGGCGGTCTTCTACGATGGCATTATCCGGCATACAGCCGTTATCCCATTTGGTGGCAATGTGGTAACGTCTGATATCAAGGAAGGATGCTCGGTTTTATACAAACAAGCCGAATCATTGAAAGTACAGTTTGGCTCTGCCATGGGCGATATGGCCCGCGAAGATATGGTGGTGACCATACCGGGTATTGCCGGATGGGAGCCCAAGGAAATCTCCTTTAAGAGCCTGGCATACATTATTCAGGCGCGCATGGAAGAGATTATTGACTACGTCACCTTCCAGATCGAGAGCTCCGGCTATTACGATAAAGTGGGCGCAGGTATTGTGTTGACGGGGGGCGGTGCCTTGCTGAAAAATTTATCACAATTAATCAAGTATCGTACCGGACTGGATGTGCGGGTGGGTTTACCGGATAAGTTTCTGGGTGGCTCCATCCCGGCTGAGGCACACATGCCAATGTATGCCACCAGCGTGGGATTATTGATGAGTGCCCATGACCGTCCCGTACGCAAGTTAATTGCGCCGGAATTATTTGGTGATGTGGAGCCACAACCGCAAGCGTTGGAAGTACCTGTGGAAGCACCGGTGAGTGCACCTAAAAAAGACAGGCACCGACGTGAGAAGATGGATTACATTACAGGTGACTTATTTGGATCGTTGAAAAAGAGCATCGCCGGCATCTTTGATGAGCGCGATGTAGAAATGTAGAACAGAGGGGAAAAACAGATAGGATATGACTGAAGACTTGATGAGTTTTGAGATCCCAAAGGATAGGTCGTCCATTATAAAGGTTATTGGAGTTGGTGGCGGCGGTAGCAATGCGGTGAATTACATGTACAATCAGGGCATCAAAGATGTGAATTTTGTGGTGTGTAATACCGACGCGCAGGCCTTGGTCAGCAGCCCGGTACCGGTAAAAATACAACTGGGTGAATCACTGACCGAAGGTCGGGGTGCCGGTAACCGTCCCGATCGCGGACGTGAATCGGCCATCGAAAACCTGGAAGACATTGTCAGAGTATTGGAAGATAATACCCGGATGGTATTTGTGACCGCAGGAATGGGTGGTGGAACCGGTACAGGCGCCGCACCGATTATTGCTAAAACGGCCAAGGAGATGGGTATTCTCACGGTGGGTATTGTGACCATTCCCTTTCGTTTTGAAGGGAAATTGCGTATCAACCAGGCGTTGGATGGGATTGCCGAGATGGAGAAGAACGTGGATTCATTGTTAATTATCAACAATGAAAAACTACGTGAAATGTTTGGCGATTTAAAATTATCCAATGCGTTTTCGCGGGCGGATGATGTGTTATCAACCGCTGCCAAGGGGATTGCTGAAATCATTACCGTGCATGGCTATATCAACGTGGATTTTGCCGATGTGCAAACGGTGATGAAAGACAGTGGTGTGGCCATCATGGGATCGGCTACCGCCGATGGCGAGAAACGTGCCATTGATGCCATTCAGGCCGCGTTGGAATCGCCGTTGCTAAATAATAATGCCATTCAGGGCGCTAAAAATATTTTGCTCAACATTACTTCCGGTATCGATGAAATTACCATGGATGAAGTGGGTGAAATTACCGATTATGTCCAGGAAACAGTGGGTGATAGTGCCTCCATCATTTGGGGTACCGGTAATGATGCCGCTTTGGAGAGCAAAGTATGTGTTACCATTATTGCCACGGGTTTTGCATCGGGTCAATTGATTGATATCAATAATCAACCCAAGAAAGAAGTGACGCGTTTCTCATTGGATGAAAATGGAGAAGTGACCCAAACAGATACCATTCAGTCTGCCGCTTCAAAGCCGACCGTGGGGCCATCGGAAGAAAAGGGACGGGTGGTGGACTTTGAACTCCTGGATCGGGCCAAAGAGGAACGTATCGATCGCTTTTATCAGCCCATTGTGCCACCTTCCAACCGGCGTTCAGAAGTGGAACACTTTAATCCCACGCAGTTTAATTGGGACGATCAGGTGCCTTCCGCATCCGGCTCCAGTTATTACAAAGCACAGGTGAGCCAGGAAGAAATTGAGGATGAGCGTTTGATTGAGCAGTTGGAAAATGTACCGGCCTACAAGCGTAAGAATATGAATATTGCCAATAAGCAGGAGCAGCCCGAAGCCAATAAGGTGAGTCGCTTCTCTTTGTCTGATGATCCCCGCAATGGGCCTTCCATCAGTCGGAATAATCCCTATTTGCACGATAACGTCGATTAATAATAAGTTCAGGATATGAAGTTAGAAGATCAAATCAACAACGATATTAAAGAAGCCATGAAAGCCAAAGCGCGGGTGCGTTTAGAGGCGTTGCGTGGGGTTAAAAAAGAAATTATCGAAGCCAAAACGGCCAAAGGGGCCAGCGATGAAATGAGCGATGAGGATGTGGTTCGCATCATTCAAAAAATGGTGAAGCAACGTAAGGATTCGGCGGAGCTTTTTACCGGACAGAACCGTGCCGATCTGGCTGAAAAAGAATTGGAAGAGATTGATGCCATCAAGGATTACTTACCGGCTCAATTATCGAAAGAAGAACTGGAAGCAGCCGTGAAAGCCATCATCGAAACAGTGGGGGCCACCTCCATGAAAGACATGGGTAAAGTAATGGGCGTGGCGTCGGGTCAGTTGGCTGGAAAAGCCGAAGGAAAAGACATTTCTGCCATGGTGAAAGCCTTGTTGGGATAACAGCTCCTCAAAGAGATTGAAAAGGCCCGGTAGTATTACCGGGCCTTTTGCATTTCGGCCTGAACAGAAGCCGTAAAAACGTTTACGTGTATTCCCAACGCTCAGATGCACCCGTAAAAACGTTTACATGTATTCCCAACGCTCAGATGCACTCGTTACAACTTTTACGCGTGTTCTCAACGCTCAGATGCACCCGTCACAACTTTTACGCGTGTTCCCAACGCTCAGATGTGCCCGTCACAACTTTTACGCGTGTTCCCAACGCTCAGATGCACCTGTAAAAACTTTTACGTGTATTCCCAACGCTCAGATGCACCTGTAAAAACTTTTACGTGTATTCCCAACGCTCAGATGCACCTGTAAAAACTTTTACGTGTATTCCCAACGCTCAGATGCACCCTTCACAACTTTTACGGGCGCTTTTAAGCGGTGGATGTATCCGTCACCATTTTTGCAGGTGGTTTTTAAGGCAGGAAGTGACCAAAGCAGAATAAAGCAGGAAACGATCAATGCCATCTGAACGGCGATAAGCATACAACTGGTTCGACTATCTAATTAACAAAGTTTTCATTTGTGTATTTAGGTTTTCACGCCATTTAGCTATATTTGAAAAGGGATATGCGAATATAAAAGTGGTAGGTACTTTTCGAGGGCTTTGGCAGTCTCTTTGGGTGAAAGGTCTCTCTATCGAAAAGTTGTAGGGCATTTTTCCAAATAAAGCAGACTTCTAAATACTAGAAAGAAATGAATTTAATAGAAGTAAATAAAGCAATTAAAGAGTTTGTTATTTTGCTATTTATTTTTGCAGGATTGGCTTCCTGTAATCAAAAGAATTCGAAAGGATTGCAGTTTGACAAACCGATAAATAAACGAATTTCTATTCTGGATAATAGTCATAAGTTTACTGTACAACCTGCAAATTTAGACGGTTATAGTTATGAAAACCTTAAAAATGAAATAGCTAATATTCTAAAAACTAATTCGGAAAAAGAAGTATTAGGAAACTATGAATCACTAATAACCGGTTTTAAAAGTTTTGAGATTATCATTCCAAACGAAGCTACAACAAAAGAAGAAGTTCTGTTTAATGTTTTAAATGGCTTAGATGACTTAATCTTTAAATATGGAATTTCAAGATTGAATTTTTCAGATTATAAACTACTTGTAGTTCCAAATAAGGAAAATATAAAAGTCGGGGAAACATTAAAGGCAAAGGTATATTTAACTGTTTCAGACTCTTTATATGATCCTGAATTTAAATATAAGCAATATACCATACCGTGTGAAAAGGGAGTCGGGTATTTTCAAATGGTGAATTCTACAAAAGGACAAAAGGTGCTTAATGGAACAGGAATATTTTCCAATGAATTTGGAAGTATAGATACTTTAAATTGGAGTTATCAATATGAAGTAAAATAAACGCCCTACAACAAACCGCAATAAAAAATGCCTTGCCGTGTCAGGGGTTGGGACTTTGGCTCCCGCGCGGGCGGTGGCATTATCAAGAAAGCGAATGTACGACACGCAGCGGCACACTTCATGCGGCAAGACGTGTACGCCAAGAAAAGAAGGCCATTTATCAGGGTAACTTCCTTGTAAGCCGAAAACATTGGGATGAGACCAACGGGACTCTGAAATTTGTTGTCGATTTTCAGCAGGTGCAAGTCCTGCCCATCCAAAGCCCGTAAGCAGGATGGTAGCGAACCAGATGGGTGATTCCGTGAGGATAGCAGAAAAGTATCTGGCAAGCGAGTATTCAGGCCGTGTGATCGAGCCCCGAAATACCGTATTACGTTGTAGTTAAGCCGACGGTCTACGTCTAACCGGAAGGCAGCATGAACAGGATTATATTGCGGTCAGCACTGTTCAACTACCGGGGTCAAAGAGCAGGGCATGTCTATAAAGGGAAATCTTCGGAACTTGGGAGGTCTGTATTGTTCCTGACAAACCAATGGTTCAGGTGTACCATCAGCTAAAACACCAGGTACCAAATGTCTCCCCGCCAACATTTGGATGCATCAAGAAAATGGTGTGGTGTACAGGTATCTGCGACAAGGGACAACCGGAGTCAAAGAGAAAGCATGCAGAAGTCATAGTAGACTCATAGTACCGCTTGTAGTTAGGGAAGTGCCATCTGAACGACCCAATGTAGGGAAGGGGATCTACCTGTTATTATGGAACAACTAAAGGAAGCCATAGATTTACACTGAGAAATCACCAAATGGAAAACGAAATTTAGTTGTATAGCACAAATAATGTATAAATTTATGCAGACAGATAGCGAAACATAATGACAGAGGAACCGGATACGGGAAATCTGTACGTCCGGTTCTGCGAGGGGATAGGCAGAGTAATCTGTCATTCTATCTCAATTACATGCAAGCTAAAGAAAACACAACAACAAATTATTAAAAATGATTGAAAACGAATACACACACGAAAGAACGTGGTTGTCTAGAAATTCCGGTTACTTATTTTTAATTGCTTTCATAATTACATTAACTTCTCCTTATTTTGTGACTCAGGTTTCAATTTGGCCACATGTAAACTTCTCAGAGACTGGATCAATTGGAGATACAATAGGCGGAATTACAGCTCCTATTATTAATTTATTCGCAGCATTTCTTGTTTATTTGGCTTTTCGAGAACAAGTGAAAGCAAATGAATTACAAGTTATTTCTTTAAATAATGAAAAAAAGCAGAGACAAATTGAATCATCATTTAATGTAGCCCTTGATGAATTGAATTGGTGTTCACAAGAATATGATAAATTTGAATTTGACGGTGAATTTGGGACTAAAGCAATCGATGAATTAATAAAAATAAAAGATTCTATTAGTGAGCCAACTTGGACTACTGAAATGGTCTTTACGTTTCAAGAATTACTCGGATTAAGAAATTACATTGACAAAATGGTTACGCTTACAAAAAATATTGAATCGAAAGAAAAAAGAGCAGTGTTAGCTAATAAAATCCTTTTAGTTCATCGAACGAAAGTAAGAAAATTTAGGTCTAAGGTGTTGGATTACTCTACCGAATTTGGAAATCTAATCGGCAAGGATCATGATGAAATAACAGAAATGTTGACACTGGATAAATCTACAACAGAATGGTTAGAAGTTCAAAAATTTACTTTTCACACAAAAACTTTTAATCAATAGAGAAAATTGGATGTAAAATAATGTTATAACAAGGGCAGCTTGTAATAAAAGCTAAAATTCATGGGTGTTGATGAATAGCTTGAGAGTTTAGTATAATAAATAAACGACAGCAAGCCAATTAAATGGTTTTATGTGAAATTATAAATTTAATCGGCTTGCTTTTTTGCGGTTTGATAAGACAACAGTTTTAATCGCCCACGAAACTTAGCCAGACGGCTGGTCGCCCCATAACAAACAGAATCAAAACCATATTAGACATATAAACAATTAGTAAAAGATTATAGATTAGAATCAGTAATGATACATCAAAAGAAAACCGTTATGGAAACAACAGAAATTTCAAAATCAAATGCCTCTAAATTCCTTTATATTTCGGAAAATCGATTTATAGTTATGAGTATACTTACCTTGGGAATTTATGAAACGTATTGGATCTACAAAAACTGGAGCTATATTAAAGAAAGAGATAAACTAGATATTATGCCTGTCTGGCGTGCAATATTCGGAATATTTTTTATTCATAGTTTGCTTAGCACGATTGAAGAGGATAAGGAAATGAACTTGATAGAAAAATCAACTTTTTCAAGTGCAGCCTTGGCTACTGGCTGGATTATTATGATTCTTGTTGGAAATATTTTAGGAAAATTTGATGATATATCCATAAATACTTTAGGAATTTTAATAGCTATTCCTTCATTTTTATGCTTATTACCAGTGCAAAAGTATATTAATCGGGTAAATACCTTAGATAATCCTGAATCTACTTATTATGGATGGTCTTTGGGTCAAAGTCTATGCTTAATAATTGGTATTCCATTGTTTATATTGGTTCTCATTGGAATATTTCTTGGCTAATTCTACTTTACCACTTTTCATCTTTTGAATAACAGTAGTTTATATCTTTCTGCCGTTTACGATGCCGTTGCATAATCTGGTCAATCATTCTGTCTTCTGTCATCTCTTTGTAGAACTTAAAAACCAGAAAATCCATAATATCACGTGCCGACATTAAAGGAATATTGTCTTTTAAGAGTATCTTTTCTTTGAGTATAAAGCTGCCTATCAACATATTTAACGCTACCTGATGATGCCAGGACAGCCACTTTCTGGTCTGAAATTGATCAAGTCCAATTATTTGCTTCTGCTCTTTGAAATTGTGCTCTATAAAAAAACGTTGAGCCTGCATTTGAGCCAATGCTTGCTCTGTATATTGTGCAAGACTGGCATTTGTAAATGAGTACTTTATTTCTTCCCCGTCTTTGGTTTGTCGTTTCGAAATTACTAAAAGGCGCTCTTCCACGGAGTTATTGTTTTTATCCCAGATGTAAACCTTTTGAAAATGAAATAGCCCTTTTAGTATGCCTTTGGCCGAATGTCTGATTTTTATCTTCTGCCAAGCTGAGGCTGGAAGCGATTCCAGATACTCTTTGACCTTAATCGACTCGGTGCTGGCTTTTAGTCGTTTGGGAGCAGGGCCTTTCTGACTTTTTCGCTCAGGTAAATACAATTCCGGTTTCTCAAGATAGACTTGCTGGGTTGAATGAATATCAAGCATGTAGATGCAGCCTAATGAATTGATGCCACGAGCAAGAGCAATATCATTTCCATACAAACCGTCTCCTCCGACATAGTCAAACTTAACACCCATAGACAACTGATGCTTAATGATGTCCAACGCCAACTCGGGTTTTGTTTTAAATACTTGTTCTTCATGAGGAATTCCAGCTTCCTGACAGCGAGCCTTATCACTAATCCAGGATTTAGGAAGATAAAGCCTGGTATCAACTAAGGCTGCATGCTTTCGATTGCACAAACAACCAAAAACAGCTACTTGAGAGTTGGCGGTTTTACCCACATTTCCACAATATTGATGAGCTACTCCAACACTTTTGGTTCCTTTTTTTACCCAACCACTTTCATCAATTAACAAGCCCGTAAGTGTATCGTATGGCATCATACCACTAACATTTATGGATACTTGATCAATTACAGATCTGGCATCCCAGGTGGATTCACTTATAAAGTGCTGTAATTTATGATAGTCAGTATCTAAAGTTTCACTGATACGTTCAATGTTATTTAAGTCGCTGAGAACTATGCCTTCCACGTATTGCTGTGCTTTATCAAAATTGTTTTTGGTCCTGGTGCGAAAAGATTGCTGAAATTCCTGAAGGTAAGAACACAATCGATCAGAGAGTTGGTGAAGTGTTTTACCATAATTTTGCCTGTTGTTTAGATGACTATTTCGTTACCCATAGCTTTCGTTGTTTTACACCTCTAAGATACTAAAAATCTACAACTTAACCTGATATAAAGTTTTCTTTTTTAATCTGTTAAAGTAGAACTAATAGATTCAAAAAATAATAAAATATATTGGCAAACTATACTGCAATAAACCATGTCTTTTTGAAGTTAGTTTTGTGAGTTAAATCTCTTGTGCCAGCTATAGCAAAAACAAGAAAGCGAATATACCACACGCAGCGGCACACATCATGCGGCAGGCTGTAGTGTGGAAATACGATTCTAATACCTTAATGCCAGTTTTCATAGATATTAGAGTAAGTTTCCTAAAAGGCAAAATTCGACCTGCTTTAAATGGAAATATGGGGTATGCATTTCTAATTGATGATCTTGATAATAAATCTTTGTTTTTTAATCCTTCAGTAGGAATAAAAGTTAATCTTCCGAAGAGAATGGCTTATCTATTAAATATTGGGTATAAATGGGACCAGTTAAAAACACCAAAGCAAAACTAAAAAAACGAATATGGGAAATTCCGCGTAGCGGATTAACTATTGTAGACGAGGCTATTGTGTGGGGCTTCAATTCCCCGTAGGGGATATACAAATGGATGCAAGCGGGTAGACACCTTATTTATCACTACAAGCGGAGCTTAAAAAACCATAATCGTTGAATAATCCGATTAAGAAGCCTTATTTTTAAGAGAAAAATCATTCTCTATGAATTATCTCTATCATGTATTGCTATTCGTTTTATTACTGGTGTCGCAAATGAGTTCAGCGCAATCCACCATCGCCCTTTTTAACCAGCAGAATTTAGATGGCTGGTATGCCTATGAACCCGAATCGGGCAAACACACGAATGCGTCGGAGCTCTTTCAGGTCGATCAGCAGATGATTCGTCTATTTGGTGCCAAAGCCGGTTACCTCATGTCGGAGCAAGCCTTTCGCAATTTTCAGCTGACCGTGGAGTTTCGTTGGAATACGGATTCCACCTTCGCCCGGAAAATTAATGTGAAGAATAGTGGAATCATGTACCTTGTTCCTGCTGAAGCGCCGGATATGCTGTGGCCCAAAGGTATTCAGTTCCAGGTAAAGGAAGGTGCAACAGGCGATTTTATTTTGCTTCAAGAGGTGACTCTAAAAATTAATGGGGAAACGACAGAACCAGGCCAAAGTGTGGTCGCTAAGCGTTTTGTGGATGTGGCAAGCCCCATTGGTGATTGGAATACCGTTGTGATTACTTCCCGCCATGGTGTAATTAAACAGGAACTGAATGGTCAACTGGTGAATGAAGGCCTGGAATCGTCTGTTTCGGAAGGGCGCATATTATTGCAATATGAGGGCTACCCCATTGATTTCCGGAGGATCACCATTGAGCAATTGTAACTGCTTATTCCCTGCATATGGCTTGGGGTAATGGAATGGACGCCAATGAATAGCCAATGAAGAATTCAATCTGCCGCTTGCAAGAGGAAGGCCAATATCTGAGCTATTTTTTCGAAAAAGACAATTAACCATGGGATACTACATTGACTTATCGCAGATAACGATCGATCAATATCGACTCAAATTGGAATCAGCCTACCTGCCGCCCAGCAGGAGGATGCTGAAAGATAAATTGGATGAACGAATGGGCTACTTTAAGAGTATAGGGATTAACAATATCCAGGAGTTGATTCAAATACTAAAAAGAAAGAACACCTTCAAGGAATTACAAAGTGTTGAGTGCTTATCATGTGATTACTTGCCAATTTTGCTCAGAGAATTGAATAGTACACTGCCAAAGCCCAATAAGATTTCAGAATTTCAAGAAATCTCGGAAGATGCAGTGGCAAAATTAAAAAAGATTGGCATTACCAATACAGTACAGCTATATGATAAGGTTATCACATCACAGCATCGAGAAGAGCTTGCTGACTCAACGGGCATAACGGATCAAGAGATTTTAAAATTGGCCAAATTAACCGATCTGTCGAGAATAAAATGGGTGGGGGTTACATTTGCCCGGATGCTTTATGATTTAGGTGTTGATACGGTTGCGAAAGCTGCAAAAGCCGACCCTGTTGAACTCCATGCACGCATCAATCACATTTGTAAGGAGAAAAAACTATACAAGGGAAAAATTGGGCTAAACGACATTCGCATATTGGTCAATGCAGCAAATGAAGTCCCATTAGAGATAGAATATTAAATAAAGATTAGCTGTGATATCTCATGAATTCATCCCAACCCATACATGCCGAATACATTTCCCGAATCAATAAGGCTTTTGATTACATCGAGTGCCATCTGGAAAAAGCATTGACCTTAGAAGAAATTGCGGCAGTGGCCCATTTTTCCAAATTTCATTTTAACCGGATCTTTCACTCCCTGGTGGGCGAAACGCCCTTTCAATTTATTCAACGTCTCCGCCTGGAAAAAGCAGCGTCATTCCTGCTGGCCAATCGACAGGAGCCGATCGCTGAAATTGCTTTTCGATGTGGGTTTTCCGATGTGTCCGTCTTTTCGCGTAATTTCAAGCGTTATTTTAAGGTCTCTGCCTCGCAGTATCGCCGCGCGCCCCTTCACAATAGCAATATTAGTCAAGTGAATCGCAATAAAGCACAACAAGACCATCCGTCTGTCGTCTATTTTTGTCCGGAATCACAAACCACTAAATGGAGGATAAATATGGAACTAAACAAAGGTGTGGAAGTGCTGGAACTTCCTCAGATGACCGTTGCGTACATTCGGAATATGGGACCCTATAATGGCGATCAGGAGTTGTATCAAAGGCATCGGAATAAATTGTTTGCATGGGGCGGGGCCAGAGGATTGTTGGGCGGTAAGGATTTTAAATACCTGGTATTGTATCACGATAATCCACAGGTCGCGTTGAGTGATAATTTGCGAATGAGTTTGTGCCTAACAGTACCCGAGAACACGGTGGTAGGAGGTGAAATTGGTAAAAGGAAAGTGGATGCCGCCCGTTATGCCATCGGTCGCTTTGAACTGACGCCGCCTGATTTCCCCAAAGCGTGGGATTGGATGTATGGCCATTGGTTACCCGCGAATGGTTTCCAGCCCGATGATAAGCCTTACTTTGAAACCTATCCGGAAGAACCCAAAGGTGATACATTTGTTGTTGATTTTTGCATTCCGGTGAAGCCGGTTTAGCATTTTGCCACCCCAAAGGGAGCCGATGACTGCTTAAAACAGAGACGCTGATCGCTATGATGACTAAGATTGTTTGGCGCTCTTTCGGAGTGAGAAAAAAAGCATTTTAATAATCTTAAAAATCATAGCTATCAGCGTCTGAATTGAATTCTTAATCCAATCGTGTCGTGGTGTGCCAACCTATCGTTTCACAAATTTTACAACCTCGCTCTTTCGGCCAGCCATAATTACTTTCAGGAAATACAGACCCGATTGTAATTGACCTACCGGTACCGACTTTACGGGTTCCGTTTTTTGCATCACCTGCTTTCCGGTGCTGCTGTAAAGGATAATACTGTCGATGAGTGAGGTACTTTCCAGGTACAAAATCTCATCCGCCGGATTGGGATAGATGCGGATGTCATTCAGGCTTTCAGCCGGCGTTGTTGAATTGGCCAGATCTTGTATCAGACTCACTTCAACCGCCAAACCATGGATGCAGGTAAACTCCAGAATAGTGGTATTGTTTTCCCAGGCGATCCATTTGCATTTTTCAGAAGGACTGGCCAAGGCATATTTGCCATTCAGGGTGAGTTGTATGCGACGCTCACTCACTTTGGCCGTATGGGTCAACGACGTGGGTACTTCCATATTGATGGCCGGATCCGCCATGGATAACTGTATGGATTGTGCATCTTCCTGTTTCACCATCACCAGGCAGGGGTAACTCGTTTGTTTGATGTGCGTGGCTGAAATATCTGTGGCGGCTTCAAATAACACGTAACCGGTGGTTTTCGTGGCTTCATCCTTGACGATGTGCGCGGTCTGATCTTTTCGAATCACCTGGTAAGGCGCCTGGTTGCTTCCCATGGCTGTTTTAAAGGCGGTGAGATCCGCTGCACTGGTTTGTACCAAAAGGGCATATTCGTAGCTGGCATCGTTGGGTGCAGCACCATGATTGATCCAGGCCGTGGCAAAATCCCCGTAATTCGTGGATCGGTTATTATTATCACGTGATTCCTGATTGGCTTTTGTGATTGTTACCTGGCCCGAAGGAATGTAGTAGCCATTGCTTTTAGTATCCATCAGCGTGATGGGGGAACTAACGGTCACATCACGTTGCAAAGGAAACAGGTTCAGTTGTTCGGCATTCAGGCGCACGATATCATCGGTGTTGCTAAGATGGGTCTGGAACAGGGTGGTTTCAGTGGCATGATGACTGTTGGAATTGGAAATGTTGCTCCCCAAACAGATGATGCGGTTATCAAAGGCAAATACGGACTTGCGGGCCACAAAATCGTCGGTGTAATTGGTGTAGCCGTTTTCGTCCAGTATCATCCCGAAAATACCATTGTCATGGAGTGAACAGGCGCCGGCAAAGGCTTCGTTTTGCGAACGCTCATTGAGGTTGCTGCCGGCGTAGTCCAGCAGATCGTAAGGTAAATGAATGGTGGTTGCTCCCGGAAAACGATTCCAGTCCCAGCCTTGTGGGACAAATCCACTTTCAGTGGCACTCACCGGATTGCCGGTCGCTAGAACCTGTATGCCACCATATCCCTGGTAACGGCCATAGCGGTTATCGGATGTGTAAATCTCGGTGCCGGTGACGATGTTATTAAATCCTTTGGTTGCCACCAACCAATTATCGCGTCGGTGCAGATTGAGAGCCCCGTAGTTGATGCTTTTGTTTCCACTTGGCGCCACAGCCGGTTGAATGCCCAATGCGGCAAATGCGTTGTACAATTCTTTTTTATATTTGGTGAGGCGCATGTATTCAGCAGCGGCTTCACGATCGATGGGCTCAGTGGCTTTAGCCAGATGGGCAAAGGCATTGATGGCGGCGGTACTGATATTTTCTTCCAGGGGATGACGGCCCGATACGCCATTAATAAAGGAGTACTGGTTGGAATACCAGGAATGGGTGAACAGTGCTTTTTTAAAGTGGCTCAGTGACTGGGCAGAGACGTTGTAAGGCGTGTTGCCAATGTAACTCAATATCTCACCGATGCTGCCGTACCCCCCGTTCATATAACCGGCGTAAATCATGCCGTGGTGAAAACCGGCGCCGTCAGGTTTAAATCCGCCGATGGTGCCCGGGCTGGGTTGCATCACGGCGTCCATCCAGTGTTTAAACGATTGCATGTCACGGGCCAGTTCCGGTGAGTCATCGCGCAAGAGAATGGCCATGAGTCGACCGGGCACTACGGTGTTCCACGCATCAATGATGCCCTGGAAATTTTCGGGTTGCGGCAACTGACGGTTTTCCTGAACGCCCGTCCAGTATTGAATCATGTCAAAGGCTTGCTGGAACTTACCGGCACTTTTTAAGACCTCTTTCATCAGCCATATGGCTTTTGGAAAACCCCTGAATTCGTAGCCATAGTGATGGTTAGTGCCAATCCCACTTCCCACGGTCAAACCCTGATCATAGAGCCAGTCAAAGAGGTCGATAAACATCTGATCAAAATCCGTCTCCCGGTTGTGATGCCAGGCTTTGGCTAGGTCGTACACCAAATCATCCAGATCGTTCAGGCGTTTATCGCCATTGGCGGAGACGTATTCATCGGCCGAAACAAAGGCATTGCCCGTGATGGTTGATCCGTTACGTTGAATATTTAAGGCCTTGAACTGATTCCGGAGGGTCGTCAGGCGTGAAGCGGTAGGAGCAGAACCGGCAATGCTTGTTGTAATGCGGTGGCGGATTTCACTGAAAGCGGTTGTTTCGTCACCCGTGATGGTGGATGGTAATGCGATTTCATATTGATAGGTGCTTTGCCAGTGCCACAATGCGCCCCAGTGGTTGGCATTCATATCCGGATTGATAAAGGGCAGTTGGGCATCCGGTGTGACCCGGTCGTTTATGCGGGTGGCGGGAAATTTCATACGGTCGAAATAGAGAGAGCCCCCCGTTGAAGTAGCCGGTGCTTTAATGCGCACGGTGGTCAGGTTTTTATTGCTTTTGGGCCCGGACATGTCTTCATCAAAACGAATCCAGCAAGCGCGCCATCCGGTGAAGTTCAGATGATAAGTAAAGTAGTATTGCATGGAGCCGTTGGAGGTGAGGTATTCAAATTTCAGATCGGCATCTTTGGCGGCTTCATTGTAAATCCAAAGCATCATACCCCCTTTGTAGGTTTGACAGGCCTTGGCTAATCCGGAAGGATTGGAAATGGTGATTTGTGCGGCGGGTGTCCAATTCCAGCGTACCGATTGAGTGCCCATTTTATAATGAGCCGCAGAGATGGCCAAGCCATTGTTGGTGGCTGACCAATTGCTTGGCACCTGACTTTCCAGCCCCAGGTAATTTTGCGCTGATGCCGTAATCAAGCAGAAGAGCAGTAACAATGATAGGATTGTTTTCATATATTGATTGTAAGTCTATTTCCCGATGAGGTGTCTATAACCCAAAAAAGCCCGGCCGAAGCCGGGCGTATCGCTACGTTTAGCGTTTTAGTAGTTTGTTTGTAATCACTGTCCCGTTTTTCAGAGTCAGTTTGAGCAGATAGATGCCAGCCGGGTATTCGGCGATATCCATCGTTTGAGACGTTAGGAATTGTTGTTTTAGATGTGTTCCGTTGATGTTGTAGATATCGACCAGTGTTATTTCCGGGCAAAATTGAATTTTGTCTGTGGCCGGATTTGGGAAAACGAGCTTTGATTTATCTATTGATAATTCATTAAGGGCCGTTGGAGTATCGCTGTGTGAAAAGCGAACTTCACAAACGCGCCATAAACCGGGTCTGTCTGGCGTTGGTGAATCTTTTACGTTATCTACTTTTCCTGCCTTGGTAACTTGATATCTAAAAGCTACAACCAGGTTAGTAGCCGATTTCCAATTGTTCAAGTTTAATGTGGATTTGGTCCAGTTGGCATCATACGCCACATCATCATCAATTTGGTCCAGTTGAGATGTAACATTAGTCCAGGAAGTTGTTGTTGGATCACCCGTGTAATTTTCGGTCAGTAATACCGAGAAAACAGAAAAATTACCTAAGCCATACTGCGCTTTATTGAAGAAGGTAAGCTTAAAGTGTTGGTCAGTTGGATATACAGAAAGATCTACTGCATCTATAACAGCATAAGTATCCGTAATTCCATAAGAAGCTCCATTAGCCCCATATGCTTTTGAGGTGATAATGGTTTGTACTCCAGTGCGCGTATAGCCGAGCGCAGTTTCAGTGGGTAAGTCAGCGGTAGATCTTTTCCATAAATCGGTTTCTACATCGCCAATTGTGATATTCTTCTTTGTAAATCCCTTCCCTGTATCATATTGTAAGGTGGGATAAAAGATTTCAACTTCTTGAGCATTTGAAATCACTGAAAAAAAAGCCATAAAACTAAAAAGTAAAATTTTTCTCATAATAATCTGATTTAATTGGATTTTCTTGGCTGCTAAAATAGGGTGTCCGGAGGCCATGAAGGGGCATAAATGTACAGGATGAGGTACCCAATTGTACAGGCATGCTAAATGAATGAAATGGGATGGCCTTCTATTACACATCAATTTCTTCTTTGAGAAAAAACATTACTTTTACAGCACTCAGTAGCAACCATGAGCAAATCAGGAAAGAGCAGAAATGGAACTACATCGTAATAATCGCTTAATTGAACGGGTGAAATCAGGTGATGTAAATGCATTTGATGAACTGTTCAATGCCTACAGTCAAAAGCTGTATGGTTTTGCACTGCGTTATCTCAAATCAGAGGCGGATGCGGAAGAGGTGGTACAGGATCTTTTTTTATACCTCTGGAAAAACCGGAAAGACCTTCGGAGCGATACCAATCTGCAATCTTATTTTTTTACTATCGCCTATAATCTTATTAAGAAGCATTTCCGAAAACGAGACTATCATCAGCAGTTTCTGGATAGTTGTGGTTCGGCGGAAGAAAATAGTGATAGAGCCTCATATGAAAGTGTGGAATACCAGTCCGTACTGGAGCAAATAGACAAAGTGATTGATACTTTACCGCCGCGCCGTCGGGAAATATTCATTAAAAGCCGCAAAGAGGGGATGAATTCCAATGACATTGCTACCGAGTTGGGCCTGTCGCGTGGAACGGTGGATAACCAGATATCTGAGGCGTTGAAATACATTCGTACGCAGCTTAAAAGTGAACATTTGTCCATTCTCCTTTTCCTCGAACTCTTTCTTTTTTAGATCACTTTCTAATTAGCTGATCGGTATAATAGATATCCGATCAAAAATTGAATGGTTGGGTATACCCTTCTTCAGTGGGGAATGAGAACGTGTCTGTTTGATGAAGAGTCATTTTTTTAATTTTTTCAGATACTCAAGTGTCATAAGATCAATGAATAATAGAAATTAATCGTGAAAAAGTGAAAAAAAGTTAATATTAGAACGTGAGATGTTTCGAGCTGGTGGACATTATTAATGTAAAAAGACCAATACATGAGTCGGTTTGACAAAGATAAACTCAATCAATATCTGAATACTGAAAGTGGGATTCAGGACGATTCTTACTTCATCAAATTATTTGGTGGTCGCACAACCAAGGCGGAGGTGGATCAATTTGTGCATGAGGATTGGCAATCATTCCAGGAGGTATCATCTGAAACTCCCAAAGATTTATCCGGCGTATTAGCAAAAGTGCACCATCAAATCAATCAGTGGAATTTTGCCCGAAACCAATCCTTTCAGTATCGATTGTATCGGTATTATTCAGCGGTCGCAGCGGTGCTCCTGATTCCGCTGATCATTTTAGCGGTTATGAAATGGGAACCACGGGAGGAAGGGGCTCCGGCAAAAGGATTTCTCACGCTTCAGGCACCTAAAAATTCCCGCATTAACTACGTATTGCCAGATTCTTCTCAGGTTTCTTTAAGAGCCGGTGGCACACTCACCATTCCGGTTAATTTTGCGGATAACCGGCAACTTAAATTGACTGGAGAAGCTTTTTTTGATGTCACCAAGGACGCGAGGCATCCCTTTGTGGTAACGCTTCCCTCCGGCCAGGTGGAAGTGCTGGGAACCCGTTTTATCGCAGCCTCGCAGGATGAGAACCATTTGGAGGTGGTGTTGGAAGAAGGCCAGGTGAAAGCGACGGTGCCCAATTATGCAGATGCCTTTCTGCTGATCCCTAATCAGCGATTGGAAGTAATTAATGGAAAGGCCCAACTGGAAAATGTGGAGGCAATCACCTACTCTTCCTGGAAAGATGGTAAACTCATCTTCAAAGATGAACCTTTTCCACGCATTGTGGAACGCCTGGAAGAATGGTATGGGATTCACATAGAGCTGAGCAGTGACCAACTCAATCACTACTCCTTCCGGGGGGTATTTGTGGATGAATCCCTGGAGGAAGTATTGCGGATGATGGCCTTTACCTTACCCATTAAATACAAAATTGTGGAGCGCAAATCCTTACCGGATGGCAGTTATTCACCACGAAGGGTTGTTATTTCGAAAAAAGACAATTAAATGTATATAGTAAAACGCTAACAGGAATCTGCTTATGGATTATACATGCAACTAAAAACAACGGGAATGAGCTGCAACTCACTCCCGTTATAAACCAGGTGTTAAACCCAATTTTCACTAATAGTACTGTAAATTTATGAAAAAAAATCTTAAACCATCAGGTGTATGGGATGCCTATACCCTAAAAAAAACTGGTAGAATTATGCGATGTATCTTAATATTTCTCTTCGCATCTACACTGAACTTAATTGCTGCCGACGGTTTTTCGCAAAAAGCAAAAATCTCGTTATCCGGTAAATCAGCTTCTCTTGAGAGTGTTATGAGCCAAATTGAAAAGCAGAGTGAGTATGTTTTTCTGTTTAGCAAGGAAGTGATTGACATCAATGCGCCCATTGAAATCAGTGTTAAAGATCAGAACGTGGAAGAAGTTTTGGATGAACTTTTTAAAACGGGTAATATCGAATATCGGATTATCGAAAACAAAATCATTCTCAGTACCAAATCAGCTTCCCGCTCTTCGCAACAAGATCAAAAACTAACGGTTACCGGAAAAGTGACTGACACCAAAGGGGAGCCCATTCCCGGCGTTAACGTATTTGAGAAAGTAAATATGGTGAATGGTGTCATTACCGGTATAGATGGCTCCTACAGCATCTCTCTGGCTGATCCCCAGGCTGTATTGTCTTTTTCATTTATTGGATTCATCGGGCAGGATATCAACGTGGCCGGTCGCTCCTCCATTAACATCACCTTGTCGGAAGAGTTCCAGCAGGTGGATGAAGTATTGGTGGTGGCTTATGGTACGGCTAAGAAGGAAACATATACGGGATCGGCCGAAGTTGTAAAGAGTGAGGATTTGGTACGTACTTCTTCTGGTACGGTAACTAAAGCAATTTTAGGTAAGGTTGCCGGTGTGCAAGTAGCTTCATACAGTTCTGCAGCAGGTGACGGTGCAAGTATTCGGATACGGGGTGTTGGTAGTGCCAATGCCGGGAGTGATCCGCTTTACGTTGTGGATGGCGTGCAAGATGCTCCCATTCCTAATAATCGCGACATTGAATCATTTGTCGTCTTGAAAGATGCTGCTGCAGCTTCTCTGTATGGATCGAGAGCAGCCAATGGTGTGATTGTAATCACCACTAAAACAGGAAAAGGGGATGCAAAGGTAAATGTGAACTATAATAAAACGCTTGGCTGGAAAGCAAAAGACAAATTTGATTTAATGAATGCCGACGAGTTTGCCAGTAAGTCCTGGGAAGGATTGTATAATAAAAGCAGGTATTTGTTAGGGCAAACGGATGATATCGCTTCTCAGTATGCCCATGATAATTGGGGTTCTACTATTGGGTATAATCCTTATGGGCAGGTGGTCAGCGGAGAAATGCAAGAATATCAACAACCCTTTGATAATGCCGGCAATCTAAAGGAGGATGCCGTATTATTGTACGATACAGATTGGTTTGATCAAGTTTACAGACAGGCTAACATTGATGATATTCATCTGAGCATTAGCAGGGGGGGTGACAATGGGCAAATATATAGCTCTTTAAGTTTGTATGATCAAGAGAGTATAATGATTGGTAACGATTATAGAAAGATCAATTATACTTTGAATGCGAGTTCGAAAATTAGGGAAAGCATTGAATTTGGGATAAATAGTAGCGCCAAATATTACGAAGGAAGAAAAGCGCGTAGCCTTTGGGATGTCTATACTTTTAACCCCATTACTCCGGTTTATGAAAGGGCGGGAATAACCACTGCTGATTATGATTCCAACCAATATAACTATGGGGATATCATTCGGACTATCGAAGGAAAGAATGAATACCATTGGAATGAGGTGTACTATGGAACGAAAAGAAATCCATTGGCAGAGATTGAACTTTACGATGAAGGATACGATGGCTTTCAAGTATTTGCTTCTCCTTATTTAAGAGTGGAGCCACTAAAAGGTTTAACATTTCAGGTGAAAGGATCTGCCAAATTCACTCACTCAAATGAATCTTATTTTTATCCTCCAACCCTAGGAACTGGCGAGACTAAAAAGGGTTCGGGCAGTAAGTATGATAAAAATTGGAGACAATTATCTGGCTTTGCACAAGCCACTTATGAAACTAAGATAGGGGCGCACTGGTTGAAAGCCATGGCTGTGTACGAAGCAGAAGACTATCAATACAAATGGGCAAGCGCAGCGGGAAAGGAATACCCAATGTGGGAAATCGCCAATGAACTGGGAGATGCCGTTGAGCAAGATTGGATTAGCTCAGGAATGTATGAATATTCCAAATTGTCCTATCTGGCTTCGATCGATTATGGATTTGCGGATAAGTATTATTTTACGGCCTCCTTTCGGCGGGATGGATCATCCAAGTTTGGACCGGATAACAGATGGGGTAATTTCGGTTCACTTGCTGCCACATGGCGAATTTCAGAAGAAAACTTCATTAAAAGCCTGGGGTATATTAATAATTTGAAGTTACGAGTGAGTTATGGTATTACCGGTAACGATGGAATCGGGAGTGATGCGGTGGGGTACTACATGTATCAAGGTGTTTACGGCTTGGATGGTAATTATAACCAGCAAAAGGCGGCCTATGTTGATGGGGTTGAAAACCGCGAGTTAGCTTGGGAAGGAAATAAAAACGGTAACATTGCCCTAGAATATAAATTATTTGATAAGCTGTGGGGTACTGTAGAATACTACGATAGAAGGTCAGATCGTTTATTGCTCTATAAACGCATCCCGTATACCGCTGGTGGTCAGTCTACCATGTCACAAAATATTGGTGAAATTAAAAACTCAGGATGGGAATTAAGTATCGGAGCACAGATCATTAGTCGACCCGATTTTAATTGGGACTTAAACTTGACTTATACAGCCAACGAAAATGAAATTCTGGAGTGGTATGGTGATAATTGGAGCGGGGACGGGCAGACTTATCGGGATACCGGTGGTTCGATGTATAACCTGAGAATGAAGAAGTGGGCAGGTGTTGATTCTGATACAGGAAAACCCCTTTGGTATAAAGAGGTTTTAGATGGGGATGGAAATTCAACCGGTAAAACAACATTAACCAATGATTGGGAAGATGGTTCCTATTTTGATGTGGGTAATGCTGCACCTGACTTCTTTGGGGGTATCACTAATAATATCGCCTTCAAAAACTTTGATTTTTCCTTTATGTTCTATTATAGCGTAGGAAATTATGCTTATAACAACATTAAGGGTATGGTTAATTCGGATGGGGCTCAACCGAGATTCCAATTGGAAAAAAATATCAACGACTCGTGGTCAGCGCCAGGGGACCAAAGTGAAAACCCCATGTATGTGACCAATGATCCATCCAGTGCCTGGTGGCGTTCAACACGATTCTTGCAAAAATCAGATTTCCTGAAACTTAAGAATGTGACATTGGGTTATAGTTTGCCTGATAATGTCTTAAGCAAGTTACACTTGCAGCAATGTAGGGTTTTTGTGATGGGAGAAAACTTGTGGACCTTAACTGAATTTACGGGTTATGACCCTGAGCTGAGTTTAAATGGCGATACTAACGGGTACGTGATCCCACCGATGACAAGCATTACCATGGGACTTAACTTAACATTTTAAAGGCGAAAAACATGAAAAAGATACTTAGCGTTATATTAGCTTCATTTCTAATGGTGGGTTGTTCCGACGACTTCTTAGATAAGCAGCCCATTGGAGCAATTACCAGTTCAGAATTATTAAATAGTAAAGAGGCCTGTGAGTTGGCATTGCATAATATTTATGCCACATCCATGAAAAGCTATACACAATACTGGACCCCTATGTTTGATGAAGCTCGTGCAGATCAGATCGGTTATATGCCCAATAGTGGTTCGAGCTTGTTGAATGTTTTTGATTATAAGCAAGGGCTAGCTGATAATGGGGCTGGTTACGCATTTTGGTTAGATGGTTACAATGTTATTAACGCTTGTAATAAAATTATTTCGGAAGAATTAGTTGGTATCAAAGAGCAGGAAGTGCGTGATGATTATATAGCTCAGGCAAAAACAATGCGGGCTAAAATTTATTTGGACCTCTTGAATGCCTTTAGTATTCCAGTTCATAATAATGCCGCTGAAAATATGGGAGTGCCTGTTGTTACTGAAGTGGATTATCATTACTATCCGGTAAGGGCAAAAGTAATAGAGAATTACCAATTGATTATTGATGATCTCTTGTTCGCTGTCAATCACCTTCAGCACGATATACAGCCGGAAATTGTTAATCAGGCTTTTGCTCATGGCTTATTGACCCGGGTATATATGAATTTGGCTGGTCCCATTGGTAGCACCACTACATATAATCTTGCCATAGGGAATAAGACTTCCATCACAAGTGATGAAGCACTGCAGGAAGCAATTAAGTCGGCAAATCGCGTGTTGAGTATTGTCCAACCAAACAACAATTGGTCGGGCTTACAGTTTGGAGTGGCCAGAATACTTGATGAAACAATTTTTGCTTCTATTTCCAATCAGGAAGATAATGGTTGGACGGGTACCAGTTATTATTGTGCGCAGTGGGATAGTAAGACCACCGTGAGTCAAACGGTACGCATGTATACGGAGCTGGTCGATAAGTTTGCGGCGGATGATTTACGGCGAAAGTATTTTTACGATTATGGCAACTGGTATGACTATTATGAAGTTTATGAAGCCGCTGGCTTGGATTATCTAACGGCCAGTCGCAAAGAGGTTGTAAAAGGTGAAATTAGAGACTTGGGTGGGCATCGGATTTTTGGAAAATTTGCACCAAAAGATTTTCAATTGAATAGCCTGGATGATTTCTTAGAGTATCCCAACGAAGAAGTGGAGTATACGCAAGGATTTGGTGATTATAACTTAATGAGAGCTTCTGAAATTGCGTTGTTAAAAGCAGAGGCCTGTATGCGCTCAGGAGATGCCTCCAATGCGCTTGAAGCCTATAAATCAGTGGTGAGTCGCTATAGGCCTTCACTTGTAATTTCAACCGTGACCTTGAATGATATATTAAGACAGAAGGAATTGGAGTTTATCGGAGAGGGACTTAGAATGCGTGATTTATTGCGTTGGGGGCAGGATTTTAGCCGGCCAGAGTCATCCACTACTTTGGTGAAAGATGTGAAATTGACTGATTATCATATGCAATTGCCAATTCCTGATGGAGATATTAAAGTAAATGAGAACCTAGATCAAAACCCTGGATATGGAAAATAAAATGAGAATATTAGTTCTTTTACTTGCAAGCTTATTCATTTTTAATGCTTGTGAGGAGGATGAGTCAATGACATTAATCTCTTTACAAGAAAGTAAAGTAGTGATTGATAAGAATGCAGTACAGATTCTTTTTATAGGCGAAGATGAAGGAACAAAATCCTTATATACAACTTTGCAAGCAAGTATTAACGTTGTGGAAGCTACTCGTTTTACCGTAACCCTTGTGAGTAGCGATTTGCCTGAAGAAGCAATGTCTTTGCCGGCAGAGGTAACAATGGATAAAGGGGCACAAACAGTGGATTTGGTAGTCAAAGTAGATGGTTCGTTAGTGCCACAGGATAGGGAGCAACGCAAAGTGGTTATTGCTATCACATCAACGGATAATTTGTTAGATGGATCCAATGAGATTGTCTATACCATTTATCGGGATGTGCCTGAACCTATCTATGAGTATTACTCCACTTTTTGGGGATGGGAGAATGGTGACTGGTACGAATGGGATGATTTGTATCTGGGACCCGATGATAGTTGGCGCAACCTGAATCTTTGGTCATGGGGCTGGGTTGGTTTGTGGAGAAGGAATGGTGAAGTATTCCTGCATTCTATAGGGCATCCCATGGGAGCAATTCAAGATGGTGATGGGTACAGGGCATTATATTTAGAAGAAGGTGACATCATCAATGCCAATTCGATTACATGGTTTGATGAACGTGGTGCTGCTGATGAACAGCCGCTTTGGGACATACAACCCAGATTCAGAGAAGAATGGCGCGGAAAGACTGGGTATTTACCAATCCGTATGGTGGTTGATAACATTGACGTGAATGGTTGGATCCAAATTAGTGTGAATGATGATGCGAGTAATGTTAGACTGATTGACATGGCTTTTGAAACGCAGGGCTTAAGCATTGCTGCCGGACAAAAGGAATAAATTTTAAATGCTTACAATGTTTATTTGATAAGCGACCGGTTAAGAATGAATTCAAGCTATTGGAATAATAGGTAGTTCACAATAGTTATTCATTATAAAAGGACAAATTAAAGGTTTAGACTAGAAGGCGGTTATCTTAACGAAGGTAGCCGCTTTTTTATACGCCTGTTTGTTGGACGAATGAATTCAGAGAAACCGGGTTTCTCAAATGTCATCGCACGTCTATCGGGGCTTAATATTTTCAAATACGGACTGTTCCCTTGCAAGGGGATAGTACTTCTTTACAATTAATGAAACCGTTAACTGAAGGGGCTATTAATAGGCACGATTAAGTGTTTGTTAACTCCATTTTAGACTTTGGTTAAGGGCAGTTTAAGTTGTCAGGTCATAGGTTTGTTGGCAACATAGGGAATGAAAATAGAATACCTGTTACATGTGCAAGGATATGGCACATGGGAATGTTTAAACTAAATCCAACAAAAATGAAAATCGTAAAATCTACACATTTACATCACCTGTTGCTGGTCCTCTTTTTATTGGTGGCAACAATCGCCTACTCGGTACCGGTCAATCGACAAGTTACCCTCAGCCAGCCCGATGGAACCACCATTACCGCGTGGATCCGGGGGGATGAGTTTTTTGCCTTTGTGCAAACCTTAGATGGATATACCATTCTTCAAAATGAGGACGGCTATTGGACCTATGCTGAAGTGGCTCAGGATGGCCAACTCCAGCCCGGTACCGTTATTTATTCCAATTTGAAAGGCACTCAGTCGCAGATAGAAAAGAATATCATGCCTTCTACTGCTTTCATGAACCGCATCAAGCAGGAGCGGGAAAATTTTAATCGACAAGTAAGTGCAGGCCTGGCTAAAATGCACGATCGGCAATTAAAAAGCGGGCAGGCCTCCATCTATGAAGGGGTGTGGCAAGTACCTGTTTTGTTGGTCGACTTTCAGGATTTCGCCCACAAATTTACCATCAGTGATTTTGATAAGTTTTTCCATGACATGGACAATCCGGAGGTGGGTTCGTTTAATGCCTACTACCAGGAAGCATCCTATGGTAAATTTTCGGTGAATGCCAGTATCTATGGCTGGATCACCGACCAGAATAACCGGAGTTATTATGCCGATAATACCAACGAAAGCCAGACAAGATGTAAGGATATGACACGGCGGGCCATTGATTATGCCGAAGCCAATTACAGCGTGGATTGGACTAAGTTCGATAACGATGCCGATGGCAAGGTCGACATGGTCATTGTGGTGCATGCCGGTGAAGGAGCAGCCTGGGGAGGTAACACCGAATTTATCTGGGCACACATGTGGTGGGGATTGGAGAAATCATATGACGGCAAGCAATTTGATACCTATACCATCCAACCCGAATTACAGGATGGGTATATTTCATCACCTGGTTTATATTGCCATGAGTTTGGGCATGCCTTGGGCTTACCCGATTTGTACGACACCAGTTACAGTTCAGAGGGTATTGGTAAATGGGGGATTATGTCCGGAGGATCCTGGAATGGCAGTGGCTATAGTCCGGCTCACTTTTGTGCCTTCTCCAAGTTTAAATTGGGATGGGTAAATCCCATTGATTTGGAGGCTAATGGGACCAAGCCAATCCACAATTATTCGGATGCGAATAACCAGGTGTATCAGTATACAACAACCAATCCCTTGGAATATTTTTTGATTAGTAATCGTCAGCAAAATAGTTATGACTGGCAAATTCCGGGAGCCGGTTTGATCATTGAGCACGTGGATGAATCTAAATTGTGGAATGGTGATAATACGGATCGTGATCACATGCTTTGTGAAATCATTCAGGCCGATGGGAAATGGGATTTATACTACAGTAATAACTCCGGGGATGAAGGGGATGTATTTCCCGGAACGGCCGATGTACGCGCCATCAATAATGCGACCAATCCCAATACGAAAACCTATGACGGAACTGCCACAGGCTTGATCATCAATGCTATTTCGGACAGTGATATGGACATGTCTTTCCGGTTTGGCTATACCGCCACCGATGGCCCCATTGCCGGTTTTACAGTGATTAATGAAGGCGTCATTGGAAGTCCGGTATTATTTGCTTCCGACTGTTTGGGTGATAATCTGACTTACCAATGGGAATTTCCTGGCGGTATACCGGCAACAAGTACGGAAGCATCTCCTGCTGTGACTTATAATTCCACAGGTAGTTATTCAGTCACTTTAACGGTTTCGAATACTTATGGTCAAGATACCAAAACCAATCATGGTTGTGTGAATGTACAGGAGTATTGTGTGCCGGTTTCCAAAGATGGAACAGGAGGTGATTACATATCAAGTGTTACCATTGGTGATATTACTTACTCCAGTGCCTTTGACGGCTATGCCGATAGACGATCACGCCAGTTCAGCATTACTCCAAATACAACCGTGGACTTGACGGTTAATCTGGCTAATATGTATAGTGCTACGCGCTTGTATGCCTGGGTGGATTGGAATCAGGATAATGTATTTGAGGCAGCTGAAATGATTACTTTCGGGGCCCAGGTGGGAGATAATATTAAATTGAGCAGCGCACTGGATGTACCGGCTTCTGTTAAAGAGGGAGCTCAGTACGTAATGCGGGTGCGCACGATCTGGACGGATCCCATTGAGAATGCTTCACCATGCGGTGAATTTTATGGCGAAATAGAAGACTATACGTTATTTGTAGGGGCGGTCGAAAAGATTGTGTTCTCCCATTGTGACTGCGAAGCATTGGAAGGCACTGGAGGAGATAATATTGATCAGGTAAAGATCAATGCTAAGACCTTTGCTTCAGAGTGGAGTGCTTACACCAGTTTTGCCGATGAAGTAGTGGATTTACCCATTGATAAAGATTTTACGGTAGAGGTGCATTTGGCCAATTACTATGATAGTGATCAGGCCTTTGGATGGGTTGACTGGAACCGTAATAATGATTATGAAGCCAATGAGCAAATTAACTTCTCGGCCTATGTGAATCAGTTGGCAAGGGCTACTGTTACTCCGCCAACAGGGGTATCCGGAATGTTTGCCATGCGCTTACGCAATCAATACGCCCAAAATGTACCCACTCCTTGTGGTACGGATGTATATGGAGAAGTAGAGGATTACGTCATCAACCTGGTGGAAGGTACTGGTACTAATTTCACTTTGTGCCAAGCATCCAGTTTAGATGGACTAGGCGGTGATTACATCAATAATGTTATTATTAATGGTCGGAATTTCCCATCTGATTTTAGTCTGTATTCAAACCATACGACTGTTCCGGTAGAATTGGGTAAAGTGCAGCAGATAGACGTGATGGTGCAGTTGGCAAACACCTATAATGACCGGGTTTTTGGATGGATTGACTGGAATCGGAACAATACATTTGAAGGTTCAGAAGCCATTGCATTTTCAGATCTGGATAAAACATTATTGGCTTCAGCTTCTGTCACAGTACCAGCCCAGGCCGATGGCCTTTATGCCTTGAGGGTCCGTAATCAGTATGAGAACTTCACAGCCAGTGCTTGTGGGACTGATATATATGGTGAAGTGGAAGACTATGCCATCCGTTTGGGGAGTCAGGTAACGACGGGTCTGGATGACGAAATGATCACCCAACAATCACTGAACGTATTTCCAAATCCGGTCATCAATCTGCTTACCGTAACGTGTCAGCTTGAACAGCCAGGATTGGTGGATGTTTCCGTGTTCAATGTCACCGGTCAGCAGGTGAGCTTCCGCTCAACGCAGGCTGTTTCCGGTGATTTTAAGACAACAGTTGATTTCTCAAATCTGTCCAAAGGGATTTACCTGGTTAGAATAACTGTCAATGGGCAGGAAATGATCAGGAAAGTGATCAAATAGGATGTTCTTCCCGGCTTTGGCTGTTTTGTTTGACTCTTTTTAGCCGAAGCAGGGGCATATTGATATGAGTTGTGAAAAAAAGGCTGTTGCAGGGATTGCAACAGCCTTTTTGAGTTATCAGATGCTTTTCAATTCCGTTTATAGCTGGATTAATAATTACCCGATTGGGCAATGCCACTTTTAAGGTCCATGGTACTCATGTTATTGTTGAATACACCCCCGTTTTCAGCGTTAAAGTCGCTGATGACCAAACTGCCGAAATTCACTTTGATAGTGCCATTGGGCAAATTGTTATTGGCAATGCGAATGGAGTATTCACTGCCATTGGTCGTATTGCGCCAGTAACCAATGCCATGGTAAATGTCATTAGCGGGACCGGCCACGTTGATGGTATTGTTTTCAATGATGGCATGCTTCAGGAAGGGTTGAGTCGCGTGATCATAGGTATACAGCAAAATCCCGGAGGTTGAAAAAGTATTGTCACGAATCGTCAGGTTCTCGCCATTGCGTGCTTTAACCGCACCTCCCGAAGCATTGGCAGGCCAACCGGAAATGGTATTATCAATGATTTCCAGGCCATCAAAACTGTGACAGTAAAGGCCATGATCGGTCTCTGCTGTATTTACCCAGGTTGCATTGCGTTGAATGGTGTTATGACCAATAAATGTAGCATTACTGTTGTCGTTGATAGCTGTTGTAAAGTAGCCGGTGGCTCCGCCGTCGCCAAACGTATTATTGGTATACCGGCAATTGGTCGAACCGGAACTGTAGATACCCCGTCCACTATGGCCAATGCGACGTGAAAACGTACATTTATTCACTTTCCCATTCTCTACCTGTACAAAATTAATATAGGCGTCTTTCAGGTATTTTTTATCGGTATTGGCCAGGCGTTTACCATAGTCAAATACACAATTGTAAAAGGTGATGTTTTGAGCATTGGATACCTTAAAGCGAATATTGTGGAAAATGATGTTTTTAATGATGCAATCACTAATGGATGAAGTGTAGTACATCTCCAATAAGCCATTGGCTTGGGCTGTGGCATCAAAAACCGGTGTTGTACCCGTTTTTGTCAGTGTGATTCCAGGCTTAAATTTGATTTTACCATTGATGCTATAGGTGCCAGGTTGCACATAAACTGTTTGGCCGTAGCTGGCGGCAGCAAGTACGGCATTTATTTGAGCCAGGTTCATGCCAGTTTCGATGGTCAGGTTGGAGGTCGATTTCAACCCCGCCAACCTTGTTGAGGCGTTTTCTGCCGGTGCGATTGAAGGGGCTTCAGAGCAGGAACTGATTGCCAGTAAGGTCAAACAGAGGCCTGCTAGCGCCATTCTTTTTAATGATTTAAGGTTCATAATTTTTAGATTTTTTCTGATTATTTGGATGGAATTGAAAAGCCGCATTTCGGCCTGTCTCCAGGCGCTGATTGCCAGGTATAAACCTATTCAGATCAGCATTTATATGCAAGGTCATTCATCAGGTTTGATTTTTACATGGTGTATCTAGTAATCAGTAAATCAGTATTTAGTAAGTGTGAAGTTGTGTTTTTGTGGATGATTGTACTCTTTTATTGAATGATAAGAGCTTTATTCGTACGTCCTTTGAGGGCAGCACAAAAAAAAGCCACCCCGTCAGTTGGAGTGGCTCTAGATGCTGATTGTATTCGCGTTTTCCTGCAGAGAGATGCAGTATTCTTTTTTTGAGTTAAAATTCGCTGGATTCCGGCAGTTCATAATTGACATGATCTTTCTTGATCTCCGCATGCCAGGCTTCAAATTGCTGTGTCAGTTTCTCAACCAGTTCCGGATGTTCAGCCGCCAGGTTATTGGATTCGCTGCAATCCACATTTAAATCAAATAATCCATATTCATCTGTACGCCCATAGTAGCGCAATTTCCAGTTTTGATAGCGCACGGCCCAGCCTGTTTCATCGCCGTAATAGGTTTTATCATGACGCGCCAAAGCACTGTTGGGATCTGCATACACCCTGGGTTCTCCTTTTAAGTGGAATCCGGTCCAGCACAAGAGTTCGTGGGGATTGGCAGTGTTTTCCCCCGACAAGTAGGGCAAAAGGTTCAATCCATCCATGATTTTGCCTTCTGGTAAATCCAAATTCAAAGCTGCGTGCAGGGTGGGGAAGATGTCCATGCCGCTGACCGTTTGATTATACACTAAATCTTGTGGCAGATGCCCCGGCCAGCTCATGACAAAGGGAACCCGGATACCGCCTTCTTCCAAAATGTATTTATTGCCCGTTAAAGGACTGTTGTCCGCATAGGTGCGCGGGGAACCGCCGTTATCCGAAATAAAGATGACGATGGTATTCTCATCCAGTCCGGTTGCTCTGAGTTTGTTGGTGAGTGCACCGATGGCCTCGTCCAGTTTGTTGAGGTGGAATAAGTAGCGCTCGCGTCCTTGCGGTGTGTTAGGCCTTACGGTATTCACATACCATTCCAGGTATTCGTCCCAATCGCCGGTTGCCGGATCCCAATCGGGGACCTTATCAATACCCATTAATTTCAGATCGGCTTCCGGTATCTGGTGAGTAAACAGGTGAACGGCATTGAACGACACTGTCAGAAAGAAGGGCTTGTCTTTATGCTGATCGATGTATTGCAATGACTTTTCCAGAATGATATCTGTGGAGTAACCTTCCATATCTACCTTTTGATCATTTTCCCAGAACGGGCCAATGCCCAGGTGATTGGCCATGCGCTCACTGTAACCTTCCCGGTCACTGGCTTTATGACGCAGGTAATCCATCGTACCGCCTTCTTTTCCGAAAAAATAATCAAACCCATGTGACGTCGGGAACTCCGGTTCGCCCGGACCTTTTACCGGACCGTAATGTGATTTACCCACCATACCGGTTTGATAACCTTGATCTTTCAATTGTTCCGCCAGGGTGACTTCACTTGCCGGGAAACGTGCTCCAAAATTATACACGCCCCAACGTTGTTGTTGGCGGCCGGTTAAGATGGCCATGCGCGATGGACTGCAAACCGACATGGACACATAGGCATTGGTAAATCGGACACCCGATTCAGCCAATTGATCCAGGTGAGGCGTTCGTGCATCGGTCGTTCCGCCATAGGCACTAAAATCACCATAGCCCTGATCATCGGTAATGATGAGCAATACATTGGGCTTCGCGGGCGTTTGCTCATTCGTTTTCGGTCCCTGGCATCCGGTGAAGAATGCCAGGGATGCTACCCCTATGGTATAGATTGGTTTTTTTAGTTGTAATCGCATACGGATATAATAATGAATTGGTAGACAAAGAAGGTGATTAGGGGACGAAAGGAGGTGCAGTATTGTACGGGCAATGGCTAAAATTGACCATTCAACTGAAATTAGACAATGAAAGAGATACACAATTGAAAGTTATGGTTTCCTTTGGTCGCATCTTAGGGAGCGAATGTTATCCACACAATAATGTTGCCAGGGCGAGTTCCCCGGAGGAGATAAAACGGGACTTGCCGGACAATAGCAAGTCCGAAATCTCATTTATCATGCAAGGTATACACCTTGAAGTTATCCACCGTCATGTGATTTTTGTAGGTGCGGATTCCAAAATAACCGCTGGTGTATGGCGCGTCATCTAAGAAGTCATAAATCAATTGATCATTCCGATAGTACTGAACCTGGTTTTTATAAACGATGATTCGGATCCGGTTCAAGACATTGGGCCGGATCAGGAATTGGGGCTCACTCAAATCATGTTCGGGCAAACAAGGTCGCTCACCACCTCCCGCATAGCGTCTGAAGCGTGTTTTCGTATTGTCATGGCCGCCTTGGCCCACATAATACAATTGCATGTCGTGGTAATTTTGAAATTTGCCGCTTCTATTTTCCGTGTTTTGAAAGAAATCATCCGGGGAGTGAATGTCATTGGCCAGCCAGAAACAATTTAAGTCAGACACCCGGTCATTGGGGCCACCGGCATCAACCACTACCGCATCGTATTCGATCATTAATGGAGTCTGCATTTTTTCATTGAACCACACGGTGCAGCCCGAAGCGTCATCAATGTCCATTTGACCATCCTTCACCTGGACACTTCCCCCTGGCATTTGCTCGACTGTCCAGTTGGACATATCTGTTGAGAAATTTTCCGTGGTAATAAGGATTGCCAACACGTGTTGATCACCGATTTGAAGGATCCGTTGGGGCTGTTGACAGCCGATCATAAATGAGGTAAGGGTGATCATTAGAAATAGGGAATAGTAAATTTTCATCTTTATTATAGTATATGTGTGTAATCGTTTTTTCATGGGCGGAGCCTTTCTGAATCAATTGAGCATTCATCTACAAAGTTAATTTTTACCATCCATGAACCCCTTCACTTATTATCCGCAGAGGGTGTAGGATTGTACATGGATGTTAGTGGTGTGATCAGTGATTTGTTAAAATTAAATCACTTCAATTTCTTATAATTAAGGTGTTGTTGAAATGTGACTGTCAGGTAAAAAAAATGCTCCCGGTAAGGGGAGCATTTAAAGGTTTATAAACTGATGGTATCATTTATTGCCATTCAGCATGTTGATCCAGAAGTGCGTTCATGGTGACTTCCTGCAATGGATAAGGCAATACATGGTGTTTGGTCGCTTCAAAGTTCAATGCCGCCCGTTTGAACATGTCTTTGTTTTTAGTCGATCCATTGGAAGCATCAATCATTTCATTTTGTGCATCCAATGTTTCCTTCAACACATTCCAACGAATCAAATCATGTTTGCGTAAGCCTTCATAACATAACTCGCGCGAACGTTCAATTTGCAACTCTTTCCGGAACGCCTCTTTATCAGCCACCAAAGCGTCATCCACATCCCCGGCATGGGCTCTGTTACGTACCTGGTTTAAATAGGGAATGGCATTAACAGGACCGTTCACTTCATTTTCGGCTTCTGCTTTCATCAGCAATACATCTGCAAAACGCAAGACCGGAAAGTTGATGCCGGTGAAGTTTTTATCCGGTGAATTGGAATCTTCTAATAATTTGTAAGAACCTGTTCCATCCTTAATATTTCCGAAAGTGATTGGTTCCCACCGGCGGAATTTACCCGGCCAGTACAACAAGTCATTGGTGATTTTTGAAATTTTACCCCCACTGTTACAGATGAAATTAGCCACATTCCAACTATATCGGTCATCTTCGGGAGCGTAGCTTTTCATTAGTTTAACGCCTGTTTGAACCATCGCATAGGCAAACGGTTCGGTTTGAGTAGGCCAGTAATAAAATTGCACACCATTAATTTGGCCTATGCGGCCATCCTCACGTATCCCTTGGGCACGCATATTGGCAAATCCAATTTCGAACATGGATTCTTGTGGATCGTATTTATTCTGGATGTAATTTAAAAATACCTGTTGATAGGAGTCATTGAGCGTATGCCAGCCATCGGCCAAAATAATGTCACATTGCTCACTGGCTTTTTTAAAGAGTTCTGTTTTATTCAGGGGATAACCGGCCATGGATAGATACACGCGGGCCATCATGCCATGAGCAGCCATTTTGGTCGCATGTCCGTTGGCATCCATGTCTTTGGCATGTTTCAGGTTAGCCGCCGCAAATTCAAGATCTTTTATAATTTGCTGGTAAACGTCTTCCACCGGGGCGGCTGCCAGATTGTTGGCATTCACATCCAATGTTGGAGTTATCCTCAAAGGCACGGGTCCCCACAGACGAACAAGATCGAAATAAAACAAAGCTCGTAAAAAATGCACTTCACCCAGATATTGGCTCATCTCATCCTCTGTGAGGCCTGAAGAATTAGGTACTTTGGCAATAAAAACGTTAGCTGCATCAATACCCTGATACATTTTCAACCAGGTATCTTTGATATCTGAGGAGGCGGCAGTATGCAGATAGAGTGCTTCGGCCCAATTGGTATTAGTCCTGTTGTACAACAATTCATCAGTGCCTCCTTCAAACTTGGCTGAAATAACCTGACCATAGGTTTGATCCAATCCCAGGTAATTATAAATACCTGCCAGGCCTAATTCCACATCGCTTTTGTTTTTATAAAAGCTTTCAGTGACCCAATTCGATTTGGGTTCAACGGTTAAAAAATCATTACATCCGTTGCCTAATAGCAATGCCGTCAGCATGGCAAACAGGAATGTGGTCTTCTTAATATATGTTTTCATCTTACTCATTTTTCATCCTTCGTTAGAATTTCAACTCGATACCACCACTAATGGTCGCACTGGTTGGATAAGCCGAATAATCCAAACCAGGTGTTAAGGCGCCATATTTACCTACCGATACTTCCGGATCATAACCGGAATAGTTTGTCCAGGTATACAAATTCTGACCGGCAATATAAATGCGGCAACTCTTAATCCGAAGTTTACTCAATAAAACAGGTCCCAATGAATAACCCAATGAAAGGGTTTTTAAACGTAGGTAGGAACCATCTTCCACCACATAGTCGGACACCAGGTTACCATCTTGCGGCCATCCGTACACACCGTTAAATTTGTAGGTCTGCACTTCGTTTCCGGGATTAGTTGGGGTCCAACGGTCAGCGACAGAGGCCAAACTATTGTAGTCGTTACCAATTAAACCAGGGTTTTCGAACATCACCCGGTTGGCATTCAATATCTCATTGCCATAGCTCCACTGGAAGAAGACTTGTAAGTCAAAATTTTTGTATTGGAAATCATTTGTGAATCCACCAAAATGTTTTGGATTGGGATTGCCTATCACTACGCGATCCAGTTCATTTATGGTACCATCCTCATTTTGATCAATGAATTTGACGCTACCCGGAGCAACTGCCCGACCATTATCTGGAATGCCCTCTTTCAATACATATTGATTGCTGGAGGCATCGTAATTAAAGTCACTCATCTGGTAATTACCATCACGCTTTAAACCATAAATCATGCCCACAGGTTCACCCACTTTAGTGATGTACTGATATTCTTTAAAGCGGAAATACCAATTTGGATTGGTGTATAAGGCCTCCTGGCCTGAATTAAGGCTAATGGTTTTATTCTTATTGAAGGAGATGTTGAAAGAAGAATTCCATTTGAAGTTTCTGGAGTTTATATTTACTGTACTCACCGAGAATTCCAATCCTTTGTTCTCTACCTCGCCCACATTTTGGGTGACAGTTGCATAACCGGTACTCAATGCCATATCGGCATCCAATAACAAGTCTGTCGTGTTTTTCTTATAATAATCAATGGTCGCGGCTACCCGGTTATCCAGGAATCCAAAATCCAGACCAACATTTATTTGAGCCGTTGTTTCCCATTTGAGATCCGAAGCGGCCAAATTAGAATGATAAATACCTAAATTGTATTTATTATCAAAGATATAACCGCTAAACTCATCATAGTTGAGTAAGGAATAAGCGGTAAAATCGCCAATGCGGTTATTGCCTGTAACACCCCAGCCACCTCTTACTTTTAAATTGGAGAATACATTTAAGTTGCGAATGAAATCCTCTTCAATAAGTCGCCAGGCTACAGCGGCTGAAGGAAAGTAACCCCAACGGTTTTCCTTATTGAATTTAGAGGAACCATCAGCCCGGTAATTCATGGTGAGTAAATAACGGTCTTTGAAACTATAATTTAGGCTTCCAAAATAGGAGAGCATGGTATTGCCTCCTACGTAGGACTCCGGTACATCCGGTTCGGTACCGGTTTGTATTTTATCCGTTCCAAAGTCATCTACCGGCATTTTTTTATTCCGTGCACTGAAATATTCATTGTCCCGTTTTTGGGCTTCAAAACCACCCAGTGCTGTTAGCTTGTGCAGGGAGGCAATGGTTTTCTTGTAGGTCAGCGTATTTGATGTGGATAAGGTTTGATAACGGCGGTCAGTTAAGGTACCGTTAATCCCATCCGGACTTTTTGTGCCCTGGTAAGTATCCTTGCTGTAGAAAAGAGATTCCTTCCGGTTATCAATACTATAGTTGCCGGATACTTTCAAACGTAATCCTTTAATTATGTCGTAGTTTAAATACAGATTCCCGCGAACCACATCCTGACGCAAATAACGGTCAGTGTTTTCAAGTGTTTTAACCGGATTAAATCGCAGGTCATTGGGATCGGTTAAATCGACTCCCCCATCTTTTCCATCGTCTACAATCGGACTTACCGGACGGAAAGTAATGGCATCCCGTATGATGCTGTTCCGATTGTTACCGGATATATCCAGACCGCTGCGCTTGATGTAAGAATAATTGATGTATCCCCCCATCTGAGCTTTTTTATTGATGCGATGGTTGAATTTCAGGTTGTTGTTAATTTTATTGAATCCAGTGTTCAGTAAGGTTCCATCCTGGTCGGTATAATCAACGGACAAATAAAAGTCAGACGTTTCATTACCACCGCGCAATGAGAAGTTATGATTTTGCATCCAGGCAGTGTTAAAAATTTCATCCTGCCAGCTGGTTGCTGATTCTCCACGAGCAGCTAATGCTTCAGGTGTATATAAATTGGGATCTTGCCAGTGTTCACGGAAACTTTCTTCATAAGCACCGCCCTGGGGGACTAATACTTCTTCTAAATAGCTCACATAATCATAGGGCGACATCACCTGCATGCGACCGGGAATCCATTGCAGGGCCATGGATGAATTGAAGGCAACTTCAGTGGTACCGTCTTTTTTACCACTCTTGGTAGTTATAATAATAACACCGTTAGCCCCTCTCGAGCCATAAATAGCAGATGCAGAGGCATCTTTCAGGACATCAAAATCCTTGATATCATGAGAGCTGATACTGGCTGGATCAAAATCCTCCATCGGTATGCCATCCACAACATATAATGGTGAGTTATCACCGGTGATGGAGTTTCCACCTCGGATTACGATATTAAGTCCTTCACCAGGCGTGCCATCTGCCGCTGAAACTTGTACACCGGCAACACGGCCGGCTAAGGCCTGATCGTAATTAGTCACCGGACTTTTTACGATGTCGCCTGCTTTTACCTGGGCTACAGCGCCGGTGACATCTTTTTTCCGTACGGTGTTGTAGCCCACTGCGACTATTTCATCCAGTAACTCGACTTCGGGCATTAACATCACATCAATCTTGTCCCGTTTGCCGACGGTTTCTTCAGTCGTTTTATAACCAATAAATGAAAAGATTACTACATCCTCCGCGGTTTTAGTTTCCAGATTATAAACGCCAAAAACATCCGTTATTGTACCGGTCATGGTACCTTTAATCATTACATTGACCCCTGGTATGGGCTCGCCTTTTTCGTCCATTACAGTTCCTTTTAACGCCTTTTGCGCAAAGAGGGCTGAAGTAGACAACAATAAAAATGAAAGTATGACAAATATATTTTTCATGTTAGTCTGATTTCGGTAATACATCTAAGTTTTCTTGGGCACTGAAACCCAATTAAGGAAGTGGCAGTATTTCTACTTCATATCCTTTTGGGAAAAGGGTTTCACCATGTGTCGTCTGCACTTTAATATCCAGGCTATAGGGTTGAGCCACTAATGTATTTCCTGTTTCTACTTTAATAATGCCTGTGGTATCCACAATGCTAAACTGGTTTAATAATTCAGCTGACAAAGCTTCTCCTTTTGAACTACCACCAGCAATGGAAAATACAGGATCGGCCCCATAGGTTTTTACACTGGGAGTACCACTGTTAAAGCCTGCTCCCACATAGGCATTGATGGTTTGTGCATAGGCCAGCTCACTAGGGGGTGCTGCCGGCTTTTGATCGTCGTTAAAGGTATCTTCATTGCAGGCCAAAAACAGACCTGTCAGCAATAAGAAAAGACCTAAATGGAATTTTTTCATATAACTATAATTTTAGGAAAACTTTACACTTCTTAACGCAGCAAATGTATTAGCTCTGCACGCAATGAGTGTGTAAAATCATCCGCAATAGGGTTTAATTTGTTCGTGTTAAATGATGCCGTTTAATCCTGTGTTAAATGGCAATTATTAGTTATTCAGCGTGTTGGAGGTTAGGAATAGGATGTATCCGTTTTTATATCATCCGGTCAGGGCTTCTGTTTATTCATTGATGATGTAAATAGGGAAAAGGTTTGTGCAAAGTTAAAAAAAGGTGAATAACGTGAGATTAATCTGTTGTGTTCTGATAAAATTACTAAGCAAGGGCTGCGGAAATGCATCTGGGAAATATTTCAAGCACACTACAGTTTTTTAAATTTTGGGAGTCTTTCAACTGTCAGATGTCTCCGTTAAATCCCTGACATGTATTCCCAACGCTCAAATCTACTCGTTAAAATGGTGAAATGTATTCCCAACACTCAGATGCACCCGTTAAAACGTTGACGTGTGCTCTCAACCGTCAGATGCACCCGTAAGAACTTTTACGTGTGTTCTCAACCGTCAGATGCACCCGTAAGAACTTTTACGTGTGTTCCCAGCCGTCAGATGCACCCGTAAAAACTTTTACGTGTGTTCTCAACCGTCAGATGCGCCCGTAAAAACTTTTACGTGTGTTCCCGGCTTTCAGATGCGCCCGTATGAATGCTAACGGATACTTTTAAGCGCTGGATGCAACTGTTATCAACAGAACCAATGGAAGTATTCACCAAACTGTGTCTCTACCGGGTGCAAGCATGATGGGTTGCCAGTTAGTAATTCCATACAGGTGTCTGCTTGGTTTTTTACGGTTGGCAGGCAGTGTCAGGTAACTTGTCACATCCAATATGATTAACCATATTCGCTTCATGTTTGCAGTATGAAGAAGGCGTCAACAGAAAAGAGTTTTTTGGGGAAAAGAGTTTCAAAATACATCTTTATATCAAACAGTACAAGTGTTCGGATCATGCACGCGGAGAATAATTTTGTGTAAGTTTACACTTCTTATTTTTCAATGATAAAGTGTTGAGTTTTTATGATTCAAGATATACATCCGCATCAGTTCAGTAACGGTTTTGTGGGGATCACAGGTATTCAGGAGAATGATCATGTGTTTTATTTCAAGGGGAATATGCTGCTGTTAAAGCAAAACGGCGAAGGAGTTGAAATTCCCAAAAAGAAGGATCTGGCGGGCTGCCCTGCTGAAGGGCAGTTTCTGTTTACCTTAAATAAGGTTCATTGTTTCTTGCTTTGGGAGGATCCGGTGCCGGAGGAGAGTAAGTTTATTTACCACGAGATAAATTCGTTTCTGACGCTCTCGCAGAAAGAAATTGATTGGGCTACTGTGGTTGCTTTCCAATTGAAGAACTGGTATGCACAACATAAATTCTGTGGGCAATGCGGGAGTCCGACGGTTCCTAAAATGGACGAGCGGGCCATTGGTTGCCCCTCCTGTCAATTAACCCTCTATCCTCATATTGCACCCGCCATCATTGTGGCCATTCTTTGCAACGACAAAATACTACTGGCCAGGGGCGCCCATTTTCGGCCCGATTTCTATTCGCTGGTGGCCGGTTATGTCGATGTGGGTGAATCCATAGAAGCCGCTGTGATTCGTGAAGTAAAGGAAGAAGTAGGCCTGGATATTACAAACATCCGCTATTATAGCAGTCAGCCCTGGCCCTTTTCCGGATCAATGATGATTGGCTTCCTGGCTGAAGCAGATGACACCCAACCCATCCAAATCGACAATAACGAAATTGTGGCGGCCGACTGGTTCACCCGTCATAATTTGCCTGAACATCCAAAAAACAGAAGCATTGCCGGCGAGATCATTGAAAAGTTCGTCAAGGGGGAACTCTAGCGCAAATAATTATACCGGGGCCCGGCTTGAACTCAGAATAACGCGTGAACATGCAACTCTTTTAGGTGACTGCCGAAACGGGTCTCAATTAGATGAGTTAAGGATATCTTGAGGCATTAAAATGAAGGGATAAAAAATATAAGTGATCCAAGGGTGATGCACCATCATTTATTTAAACAACTAATACATCTCAGATGAAAAACACAAAAATACTCGGACTAAGAACAACCATTTACAAAGTGGGCGACATTGAAAAAGCGAAAACCTGGTATGCCGATGCCTTCGGTACGGATCCCTATTTTGATGAGCCTTTTTATGTGGGCTTTAACATTGGCGGCTATGAACTGGGCCTGCAACCGGAAGAACAACCAACGGCTGATAAAGCTGAAAGTGTAGTGGCCTATTGGGGAGTAGAAGACATTCAGACGAGTTATCAACAACTTCTGGATGGAGGTGCCACCGAAAATGAAAAGCCCTTTAATGTGGGCGGTGAGCTGATGACTGCCACCGTTAAAGATCCTTGGGGAAATGTGATCGGACTGATTTATAATTCGGCGTTTAAATTGGAAGACTGAATCGAATAAGGATGAAGTTATTTATTTCATGCGGTCGATTGTCAGTTGCGCCGGTTTTAATTTTTAATTAATGAGTGCACTCAAAAGTCTTATGGAACGGTTTTTACTTTAAGTCGCATATAAGGAGCCGTTCCAAAAAATCCTCAATACATGAAAAATTCATTAACGATCTGCTAGCCGACATGAATTCCATCATCGGCATATTCTACAAGCCCAGCGAGACGTTTGATTACTTAGATGATCAGTATGCAGATGAGTTGGAGGCCAACTGCAATTTGATTTTTGCATCCATAGGCGCCATTAATGGCTTACAAGTCTATTTTGAGGTAGCCCATCTGCTGGCCGATTTAACCCTAGGGGCAAAACTTTTGGTGGCACTCGTTATTGTTTTGTTTGTGGCCGGCATTGGTTTGTTCGTTGGCAAATACCTCGTGACCTATCTCCTTTATGGCATCGGGCGCCTCTTAAATGGCAAGGGCGAAGTGATTGATATACGGGTGGTGACTGCTTATGCGCTTTTGCCCAATGTGATCCGACTTCCACAAATACTCTATGGGGGTCTGACGCATAAATATAATTTAACGGTTGACCCGGGAATTCAAGCTGTCAGCTTTCTCTCTCTTGTGGTTAGTGTATGGACCCTGATTATTTTAATAAAGGGGCTTATGCGGTTTAATAAATATGGAATTCTGAAAGCATTCATAAATATTTCCCCTTTGATGGCTTTGGGCCTGTTAAGGTTTTTTATGGGCGTGTTAGAGTGAGGGATTTGCCATCTTTTTATTATCTTGAAACGAACTCAATATAACCAATGGATATCCCATGAAAGCTATAATCTATACCAAATATGGTTCCCCCGATGTATTGGAACTAAAAGAGGTGGCGCAACCGACTCCAGCCGACCATGAAGTGTTGATAAAAGTGCAGGCGGTTTCGCTAAATGCCTCTGATGTGGAATTTCTGACGGCCCACCCTTCCTACGTGCGCATGTGGGGACCTTTCAAACCCAAATACAAGATATTGGGTTCGGATATTGCCGGTGTGGTGGAGGCGGTAGGTGATAAGGTTACGCTGTTTAAACCGGGTGATGAAGTGTTGGGTGATGTCTTTGAGCGATGGGGTGGTTTGGCCCAATACGTGTGTGCCCCGGAACAGGCATTGATTCGTAAACCCGACGCCATGTCGTTTATTCAAGCAGCTGCTTTACCACAAGCTGGTGTGGTAGCTTTGCAGGGCTTGCGATACAAGGGTGAAGTGCAGCCGGGCCAAAGAGTTTTGATTAATGGAGCAGGTGGTGGTGCCGGTTCTTTTGCCATTCAATTGGCCAAACTTCAAGGTGCGGAAGTGACGGCGGTAGACAATGGTTATAAGCAGGAAATGATGCACTTGTTGGGTGCTGATCAGGTCATCGATTACACCCGGGAAGATTTCACCCAACAGGGACTGCGCTATGATAAAATATTGGATCTGGTGGCCACGCATCCCATTGCTCATTACCGACGGTCCTTAACGGGCAACGGCTGTTATGCCATGGTGGGAGGTTCGGTACCTCAATTGTTGAAAACTTTGATCCAGGGAACACTTGTCTCGATGACGACGCAAAAGACGATGGGTATCCTGATGCATCAACCCAATGTTGCTGATTTATCGTTCATGGCAGAGCTGCTTGCTGCCGGTAAAATTGTGACGACCGTCGATAAACAGTATCCTTTAAGTGAGACGGCTGATGCTTTTCGGCTTTTACTTCAGGGAAAAGCCAGGGGTAAGGTTGTGATTACTTTGGAATAGTTCCGGCAGATGAGCTCGAATGCTTCAATTACCCCGACATTTATGTCGGGGAATAGAGGCGTAATGGAACGCAGGGCTTCAGCCCTTTTTAAGCGATCATTGGAATGAGCAAGCAAAGTCTCTTCATTTTTATTTCGACCAGCATTCATTGGGTGTAAAACAAAAAAGACCACCCCGATTCTACCGGGATGGCCTCTGTTGCTTTAACTCAGCGAGTTTATTTTTTAGTGATATTTTCTACTGAGCCCCCGGCTGTAGATGCTCCAACCAATATTTTTCCATGGTGCGTCTTAAATGCAAGGACGTATTCTCCCGCTCATACAGGCTGTGACCGCGCATGGGGTACGACATTAAACTGAAAATCTTATTGTGCTGGATCAAAGCATTGATCATCATCTCGCAGCTTTGGTAATGCACGTTATCATCACCGGTACCATGAATAAGCATTAAATTGCCTTTCAGACCCGCTACATGGGTGATGGGTGAACCATTCTTATAACCGTCTTTATTGATCGATGGTAAGCCCATAAAACGTTCCTGATAAGCCGTATTATATAAGCGCTGATCGGAAACCGCAGCCACGGCGATGCCCGTTTTATACACATCGGGGTAACGGAATAGGCAATTGAGTGTCATGGAGCCACCACCACTCCAGCCCCAGATGCCAACTCGGTTCGAATCGATAAAAGGGTGATCTGCCATTATTTTTTTAGCTGCTGCTGCCTGATCGTGTGTGGCTAATATGCCCACTTGTCCATAAATGGATTTACGCCAGTCGCGGCCACGTGGCACTTTGGTTCCGCGGTTATCCACACATACGATGATGTAGCCTTTCTGAGCCATGTATTGGTGCCACAGGTCGCTGCTTTTCCATTGATCCTGCACCTCGGTGAGGTAAGGTTCGCCATACACATAAAAGATCACCGGGTATTTCTTTCCGGGGTTGAAATCCGTTGGTTTGATCATCCAGGCATCCAAGACGGTTTCGCCGATGTCCACTTTGATAAATTCTTTCATTCGCAGCCCAAAACGATCGTATTGTGTTTTGGCGGCCTGGTTATCTTCAAACACCTGAATGGTTTTGTGTTTGGGTAGCGTCACCAACGCCGTCACTGTTGGGGTGGCTGAATTATTGAACCGATGAATGGCATATTGAGCCGTGGGGGAGATCTGGTAATTACTGTGTCCGGCAAATGCTTCCGGTGTCACGCGTTCGGCTTCGCCCTGACCATCCAGCCGACTGCGGAATAAATTTTTACGGTAGAATTGTTCCGGAGAGGCGGTGTAATACACATAGCCACCTTTCTCATCGATGCACTGAATCTGCACCACATCAAAGGTGCCTTTGGTGATCTGCTGAATGCTGGCTCCATCGCGACTCACCATGTAGAGGTGACGATAGCCGTTACGTTCGCTGGTCCAGGTAAAGAACTGATCGTTTTTCAACCATTGAATGTTATCGTGAATATCCAGCCAGGTTGCTTCTTTTTCGGTTAAGATGTTGGTTAGGGCCAGTGTTTCAGAATGGGCTACCCATACACGGTTCGTATTTTGCAGGCGGTTGAGTTGCTGAATCATTAATTCTTTCCTGTTGGGGATAAAATCCATGCGGGGGAGATAGTGATTACGCGGGTCTCCCGGTATGTCAATCCAGTGGGTTTCGCCTCCATCGGCATTGATAATGCCAACTTTCACTGCTGAGTTGGTTGTACCGGCTTTGGGATAGGGCAGGGGGATCACTTTTGAATAAAGCGAATCTACGTTATTAATCATGTAAAACGTGCCGGTACCTTGGGTATCGGATTGCCAGTAGGCTATTTTGGTGCCGTCAGGACTCCAGCGAAAGCCATCGCGGCAATCAAACTCTTCTTCGTATACCCAGTCAAAGGTGCCGTTAACGATGTGATCGCCACCATCCTTGGTCAACTGCGTTATCTTTCCAGTGGCCAGTTCTTCCACATATACATTTTGATGACTGACATAGGCCACGCGATCGCCTTGCGGTGAAAACTTGGCAAACATCAGGCTCGACTCGGGTAATCCTTTGCCCAATTGCTGAAGGGTTTTGTGGGCTTGGTCAAACACCCAATAATCGCCCCGGGTATGATAGCGCCACACCCGGCGGGTATTGGTAAAGATCAAAACCTTTTGGTCATCCTGCGACCATTGATAATCTCTCACTTGCAAGGCTGCTTGTCCTTGTAGTGGTTTCAGATCATCCGATGCCACCATAATGGTGCGTTGGCCGGATTTAGCTTCGTAACACACAATGTCCTCACCGTTGGTGGTGTTGTTATTTTCCAGGGCCGCATAGCTCTTGCCGTCTTTCAGCCATCGGACTGGTCCGAACTGTTGGATTTGCAGAATATCGTTTCGATAAAGGTTCTCCAGCGTCAATTCTTTGGTGGCTGTTTGTGCCATCCCGATACCCGCTGTCATCCATAAAAAAAGAAGTGCCAAAGGTGTTCTCATTGCTTTCGTATTTGAGTGTGGTTTCTGTCTGATAGAAGTATCCCAGGGAAAGAAGCTGATACTGCCCTGTGACCATTCAAATGTAAGGCATTGAAAAATGGGACGCATTGATAAAAATCATTATTAAAACATGATATTTTGGTGGTAATTTGTTAGTTTGGTTAGCCTTTTTATGGGTAAATCATCAATGGTTGACAGGGGATAGGCTTCCAAAAAAAGCGGATATCCATTCCGGACAGCCGCTTTTTTGTTTATTGGCGTGTTGGTTTTCTATTTAACCTGCTCCAGTTTCAATGTTTGTGTGAAGCCCTCCTGACAGATTAGGGTGAGGATGGTATTGCCCGCTTCATTGTAACGGACAGCAGGTGCTGCATGAAGGACTTGCCATTTACCTTTTATTTCCATCTCCAGGGTAGTTGCCTGGCATTCACTGGATCGCCAGGGACGCGAATAGATGCTGCGCTCCACGCGTTTTCCATCTTTGTAAATCTCATCGGCCGGACCATTGTAGAGGGCCAGATCGGGATTTGCTACGTTTAAGTCTAAAGTGGTGCCCTCCTGTTTTGAGAGGGCGATGCATGGCAAATTTGTCTGACGGATAATGCCATGCTCATTATTTTTTGCTGCTTCAAAGAATACATAACCGGTTTCGTTCGATGTTTGGTTGTGTACAATGTGACTTTCTTTGGTTTGAGTCAGCACCGTGTAATTCGGATTCTGTGCTAATTGCACCATTTTTTTAGCCGTAGTGACCGGCATCACGCAATAGTGGTAGCTGGCATTCTCAGGGGACTTCCCATGTTCAATAACCGCAGAGGCAAAAGTCCCTTTAGTGGGTTTCTCGCTGCTTTCATCACGTGAGTGCTGCAAGCCTTGTTTGAAATAGACGCGACTCGCCGGAATCAAGTACCCGTTTCCTTTGTTATCCAGCATCCATAATGGGTTGGCCGTGTAGCGCTCCTCCTGTTCACCGTTTGTTAATTCGGCCCCGTTAACGATTACCGCATTATCCTGTTTATCCTGATGATTCTGGAACAGGACGGTTTCTGTCGGGTGTTCGTGGTTTTGATTTTCGATGCCCGATCCCAGGCAAACGATTTTATCATCGAAGAAGAACCAGGATTTACGGGCCCGTAAGGTGCCCTGGTATTTATCGTGCTCATGTAAAATAAAAGCATAAACGCCATTTTGATGATTGGACTGCACCCCACCGGCAAAGGCTTCGTCGGAGAAGAGCATCTCTTCATAGCCTGAAAATTGATCTACATTCAGGATATTGGCCCGTAATTCCTCCACTGGTAAGTTAATCACCGTGGTTCCCGGGAAGCGGTTCCAGTCCCAACCCTCCTGAACGAAACCACTGGCTTCAGGGGTGACGGGATTGCCGGCGCCCATGATTTGCAGTTGACCGTGTGCCAGGTAGCGCCCATATAGGTTAGCGCCCAGGTAATGTTCTGCGGCCCATAAGTAACGGGAATGGCCGCGAACCGATACCGCCCATTCATGGCGGCGGTGAACCGATGATGCCGCATAAGGCATCACCATGTGACCGGTAGGTGTTGGTTCGGCTTTCACTCCTTGTAATGTAAAGGCTTTGGCGTAAGAATCTTTTTCGTTGGTCATCAGGCGCAGGTAAGCGGCGGCTAACTCGCCATCAATCGTTGCTGTTCCATCGGGTGATCCGGCTTTGGCCAGGATGGCAAAGTGTTGCGCATCCAGTTTTCCTTTCCCTTCGGGATGACGACCTGACATGGATGTTGGCCAGTGCAATAGGTTGCAATAGAAACGCATGGTCAGCAATGCTTTTTTCAGGTTTGCATGGGCGGCTTGCGAAACGGCAAAGGGAGAATCACTCAGGAAATAGACCATGCGAACCGCCCCATTCATACCGCCGGTGGCATAGGCCGGATAATGATTGGCATGGTGATAGGCCGAGCCATCGGCTTTGAAAGCGTCATCCAAACCGGGAGCGGGCATCAGGCCATTGTTGATCCAACGAGAGAAACAGTTGAGGTATTGGATTTTTTCCGGCGTGTCGGCCATGATGAGGATACTGGCCAGACGTCCCATCACCTGTGTGTTGAAAGCATCCATGTCCATGCCATATTTTTCCGGTGCATGAAAGGTCTCACCCACACTGGCAAACCATTGCATGGCCTCCACGGCTTCCTGCAAATGGTGGTTGGCTTCCAATACATCGCGCATGATAAACAAGGCCCGGTAGTAACTGCGCCAGTTGTAGCCGTAATGGTGGATGGTGCCCAAGCCACTGCCGGCAGCGAATCCCTGATCGATCATGTGGTCATACAAATCGAGGAACATGTTTTCCAACCGCATCGATAACTCGGGAGCGCTACAATTGGCGTGGGCCGATGCCACTTTCAACATAAAATCAAAATAGGCGCGGGCATCCTGTCCTGCTTGTCGGTAAAAGTCTTTGGCTTGGTCGTGACTGATGAGGGGGATGTACAACTCGGCATTGCGCCCGAACCAGATGGGTAAGCCTTTGATCTGATTGTTTTTTCGGGTGATGTGGTAAGTGGCAAATTGTTGCTGGAGTTTTTCCACGGTCTTGGCATTGACCGATTGTTTTTTCAAAATATCTTCCTGGAAACGGGTTTCGATGCGTTCGATGGCTCTTACATCGGTTGCCAATACTTCAGCGGGAGCTGGCAAGTCGGGTTTAATCTGGCTGGCTTCCAATTGAATTAGCCAATGACTGGTGGTCCCTTTATTGACAAAAGGCACTTGCGTATCTGGTGTGTGATGCCGGCTGTCAATGTTGTGACACAGCATCATGTGATCGATGAACAGCTGACCTTTTTGCACTGATTTTGGACTTTCGATGCGTAAGCGGTTCATGCCGGTTACGGGCTCGCCTGCCATATCGCGCTCAAAAGAGACCCAGGCAGACCGCCAGCCTTTAAAATTCAGGTTGAAGCTGAACTGGCAGGCGTCGGTGGCGTCGGTGCCAAACACAAACGTGGCCTGATCATTGACAGGTGTCTCGTTATAAATCCAAATGGCGAAGGAGGGAATGGACTTGTCTTCCCCTTGGGGATTGAAGGGTTCAAATCCGATGTCGTGAAGCAGGGTAATGGACCCGGTTTTCTGCCAGCTCCACAGGAGTGATTGATGGCCATGTTTATAATGATCTTTGCTGGGGGCGATTTTGTGCCCCTTCTCCAGGTCCCACTGATGCTTGTTGATGGATTCGAACGACCACAATTTTTCATGGTTGAATTCCTGTGCGGATGCTGAGAGGGATGTCCCCACCAGCATTGCACCCATCAATAAGAGTTGTATGCCTTTTTGTAACTGATTTTTTTTCATCGTTTTCCACTTAATAAAATAGAAGCTAAAAATACAAGCTCATAAACAGTGGGACTGGTTACAAACGTTCGTTCAGGGGCTAAATTTATTCATATCCGGTGAACCCTGCCAGTGTATTATACCATTTTCATTTCAAACGGCACTGTTATATGCCGATACATCATCAAAGGGACGTAAGAAGTGCAACGCGCTTAAGGCGTTTTTTGATTTCGATGATTTCAAAGGCTTAGACCGGGATGGTTTCGGTTTTGCCCGAAAGAGGCAGAAAACCTGGATGAGAAGCAGGGTGTTACCGGAGGAAGGCTTCGGATTACTGATGGATGGGTCATTGTTGCCGGAGAAATACCATAATTGGTCGGAGGAGTGTTCAAAACAACTGGAGGACTTAAATAAGTCACCGGCGGAGCAGTGAAATCTGCTGGAGAAGGGGTTAAACTTGCCGGCGGACTAGTAAAATCAAGTGTTTCATTAATCAGGTGGATAAAAAAAAGGTCGTCAGATGAAACTGACGACCAGGTAAAGATAGTTTCCTTTCGAACCGAAGGAGCGGTTTATTGAAAGCTCAGATAGGCTTCGCTATTGGCTGGAGTACCATTACTCCAGGTGCGTTCTTTGGAGATGATTTCAGCACTGGTTTTGTTGAAATCATCGTTGGCAAGCACCAGGGTAATGCGTCCTTTCTTACTGTTTTTTATCAGCTCTTTCAGGCCATCAGCCGGTAAATTGATGGTTATCCATTGGTTTTTGTCGCTCGAACTTAACGTTTGGGTCGCCAGCAGGTCTTGCTTTTCCGGTTTATTGCTGAAGGTCATGGAGGCTTCATTCCAGGGGCTGTTGTCGGCACCATATACCTGCATGGTGAATGAAGCGGCCGCATCTGTTTTACTGGGATAGACACGAACGTTGATATGGAGTGTGGCCGATTCAAAGGCCTCAATCTTTTTAAGATTAAACTGTAAGTAGGTGGTGCGTGAATACTTATCATTGCCGTTTGATTTCATCACGCGCAGCCGATCGGCAGTGGTTGAACCCAGCTCTTCATCTGCCGTTTCACCGCCTTGCACAAAGGTATCCTGACTCACTTTAACTTTCACCGGTTTATTGGCAAAAGAGCTGGAAGTGAAAGCTAATAGGATTGAGCAAGCGAAGAATGTAGATAGGAGTTTTTTCATGATTGATTGTTTAAAGGTTGTTTTTAATGTCTGTAAGCCATTGAGGTAATTTGCCTAAACGTAGTTTCAACTGCGCTTCGTAAAGAGATTCCGGATTAACTGGGGTCCCCAATGATTCCAGTACTTTGATCTGATCCTCTTTAAAAGTAGTACCTGCGCCGTGGAAACCGATGACATAAGGTGGAATGATCTTCCAGAACCAGGTTTTAGAGGACCAGAATTCAAAATCCGTTTCTGCATCGCCTAATTCCTTGTAGTTCCACAATACCAAATGTTCCATGTGGTTGGGCAGGTTTTGCCGGGCACCGCCTCCACGACCGATGAAAAAGCCTCCTTCGACGCAATCAAAAAGGGTGGCCCGGGGTTGTGAGGCATGGGATTCAAAGCTGGTATCCGCATTGTATTTCACCCGCCAGAAAACACTGCCGATGGAAGGCCCGGTGACGCCCGGAGCATGCCATTGCGAGGAGGAATCATGAACATTTCCAACAAGAATACGGGTGGAAGCCCCGGAGCTGATGGAACTGTGTCCGGGGGTACCGGTTACCTGACAGTTTAAGATGGATACGTTGGCGCTTAAGCTCATGCTGACGGCGCAGTTCACATCGGTGAAGCGGCAGTGACGAATCCAGCTGTTGGCCAGGCGTGAGAACTTCAGGGCGGAATACCCACCATCGTGCACCGCGTCTTTGTGGTGCACAAAGTCCTCGTGCCAATTGCCCACAAAGGCCATGTGTTCCACACCCACTTCTTCAAAATGGGCATAGCTCAATACCTTCCAGTGGTGTTTCTTGTCAATCTCGCGCATCAAGGGTTCTTTCAACGTGACCATTCGACCTTTTACCTTTTCCACCTGGTGGTAGGCGTTGACATACACACCTTTTTTGATAATGGATGTCCAGGAGGCGTCCACCTGGCAGCCGCACATCTCGCTCTCGATGAGGTCAGGGGCGTTATTCTCCACGCGTACCACAATCCATTCACCCGCTTTGATGTTTGCAGGGTTGTTAACCTTAAGGGTCTTACTGCCACGGGGGGCATGATCAATGATGTCAGCCAATACTTCTTCATGGCCTCCTCCGGTAAATTGAAACAGGTAGGGAGTGGTCCAGAGTTGGCTTGGGTTTTTGGCAGGCAGGTACTTTTTCATGTAAAGCTCGGTGCCATCGCTGCCGGCGCCGCTTCCCCTGAAAACAATGTTTGGACCTTTGATGACAATCGGCTTGTCATCATCGCTGTCTTCATTCACCAGGAATCGTCCCTTTGGAAAGAAAATAATGCCCGATCCGTTCTTTTCGGCGGCGGCAATGGTTTGGCGTATCGCTTCCTTGTCCGATTGACCATCATTGGCGATGGCCCCAAAATCGGTGACGTTAAAAGTTTTATGGTCCACCTCCGGGATGGCTTTCTCGCCATGGTGATAACCGGCGTAGGAGAAATCCGGTAACTCGGCTGTTTCGCCTTTTGGGGTGTTGCTTTTAAAGTCCTCCCATAGCTGACTGTCCTGCGCGTTGATAGAACCTGTCAAGGTGAGGAACAGGGCCAAAGCCCATGGTGCCTTTGTCGTATTCATAAAGATGTCGTACTGATTCGGTTTGCAAATTAGGAGATCTGCGCCCCTTTGATGTGGCCAATCGTACACAAAAGCGGATAAAATCTTTCAGGGAATGAGTTAATTGATTCCCTTTGTGTTTTTAGCAGCCTGGTCACCCTACTCTCCCTTTTTTCATCCGCATGCCTTTACCGGCAGGTGCCCAAAGGGGTTTCTATTTTATCTGCATAATACCAAAACTCTTTAAGGAAGGATATTTAACAATCATTATTCCTCCTCATTGCCCGTGTCACGGTCCTCCTGATTTGTTTCTGCTTCTTGGCCTGAATGGTTATTGTATTTCGATGGCGACACCCCAAAATGCTCCCTGAAGCACCGGCTGAAATAACGCGGTGTGCTAAAACCAACAGCATAAGCAATTTCAGAAACGTTCATCTCTGCTTCGGTCAATAATAGCTCCGCGGCTTTTTTCAGGCGGATGGAGAGAATGAAATCATTGGGGGTTTGGCCGGTGATTCCCTTTATTTTCGCATAGAGTCGGGTCCGGCCCAAACTCATTTCCTTGGCAAAGTCGTTCACATCAAACTCTGTATTGTCCAGGTGGTTTTCGATGATTACCCGGGCTTTTTCCAACAGTTTTTGATCCATGGAGTTGACCGCCACTTCCTTGATTTCGGCTTTGGGATCCTGTTTAAATTTCTGCTGCATGAGTGCCCGGTTTTGCAGCAGGTTTTTTACCCGGGCCCGCAAAAGTTTGGTGTTAAATGGTTTGGTGATGTAATCATCGGCCCCGGTTTCAATGCCTTCCATTTTATACTCCATAGCTGTGCGTGCTGTGAGTAATACCACCGGGATGTGACTGGTCTGGATGTTGCGTTTGATTTTGGCGCACATTTGAGTGCCTGATAAATGGGGCATCATCACATCTGAAATGATGAGGTCCGGTTGTTGTTCCATGGCCGCCTTTAGCCCAACTACACCATCTTCGGCTTCTACAATCCGATAGGTGGACGAGAAGATATCTCTCAACAGGTGACGGGCTTCGGTATTATCTTCCACAATGAGCACCGTCGGTGCATTTTCGGGCAGCTCCACCGGTGCTTCATCTGCCTGGTTATTTTCCGGATAGATGAAAGGTTTAATTTCTGTTGTTAAGGTGGTTTTATCCAGCGTTAACTCATCCTCACTGTAATGTTTATTGCCTTTTTTGAGACGGATGGTGAAGGATGTGCCTTGGCCTTCCTGGCTATTGACCAGCACCTGTCCATCGTGTTCCTTAACAATACCTTTGCAGAGTGCCAGTCCGATACCACTGCCTTGCCCCTTGGTTTTGCCGTTGATGCGATCAATCTGATAGTAGCGATCGAAGATTTTATCCACCATATCGGGCGGTAGTCCGGGGCCATTATCTGAGATGGTGATGTCCACATGGCCCGGTTGTTCGATGACCTCCATAATCACCTTGCCAACCTTCTCATCCACCACTTTAAAAGCGTTTGAGATCAGGTTGTAAAACACTTTTTCCATTTGTTTCATATCAAACCACAAGGCCAGGGAGGAGGGCGGTGTTTTAAAGTCATACTCCACCTGGTGGTATTGGGCGTACTCCACGAACGACTGGTAAATCTCATCTAAAAAACCGGCTAGCTTATGCTCTGCCACTTTCAACTTAAGGAAGCCTTGCTCCATTTTTCGGAAGTCGAGTAATTCGGTGATTAGATTGTTTAGCCGGATGGCGTTATTGTTAATGGTCAGTAACTTTTTGTAGTTGCGGGCCGATGTTTTCGTGTCTTCCAAAATGGCTTCCAGCGTGCCCGTAATCAAGGTCAGCGGTGTTCTGAACTCATGAGAAATGTTGGTGAAGAAGCGCAATTTCGATTGGTTCAGTTCTTTAATTTGCTCTTTTTCCCGCTTTTCAGCTTTTAAGTTGTCAATTAAACGGATACGCGTCAGGTAGATTTGATTCAGCCAAATAATGATAGCCACCAGTAGTATCAAATAAGCCACATAGGCATACCAGGTTTTATACAGAGGTGGTTTTACTGTAATCATCAGGCTTTGGTGATCTACTACATTGTTTTCCACACTGTTCAGTACCCGAATATGAAGGGTATAGGTGCCCGGATCCAGGTTGGTGTAAGTGACCCATGTTTGACTACCGGCATCTACCCAATCTTTATTAAATGCTTCCAGTTTATATTGATACTTGTTTTGATTGGTGGAGATGAAGTTACAGGCCGCATAGTGGATGGTAAAAACATCCTGTTCGGGTTCCAGGGTGATGGATCGGGTATAGGCCATGTCTTGTTTCAGGATACCCGTCTCATCATTGGGTGTGATTTCTTTATTATTCACATGCAGGGCGGTGAATAGCAAGGAGAAATCATTGGATTTTTTTAATAAGTCTTCTTCCTTAAAGGAGATGAGACCATTGATTCCACCCACAAAAACTTCACCATCGCCCGTGAGGTAAAGCGATCCTTCATTGAGCTCTTCCAGTGGGAAACCGTTATTCTGGTGATAGCTGTAAATACGGTCGTTTTCCACATCAAAACGGGCCAATCCTTTGCCAGTGGCGATCCACAGGTTGCCATAGCGCGATTCCTGGATACCGTAGATGAAATCACCGGGCAGCTGATGGGTGGTGCTGGTGAAATTGGCAAACTGATCCTGTTCGCGCAGGTATTGGTTGAGTCCTCCGCCAAAGGTGCCGATCCACAAACGAAACTGGTGATCCTCGAAAATGCAGTAGATGGTGTTGCTGCTGATGGAGTGAGGATCCTGCACATTGTAAGTGTATTTTTTTACCTTTCGGGTATGCACATCATAGGTGCACAGACCGTTTTTTTCTGTGCCAATCCACAGTTTTCCAAAACTATCTTCAAATAAGCAATAGATGACATCGCCAATAAAGGCTTGTGTTTCTTTGTCGCTAATCAGCGGGGAGAAAGCATTGGTGAGGGGATCAAAGATGACCACTCCTTTATGTGTGCCCAGTAAATAGTGATCCTGGTAAGGAATAATAGAGGTAACCACGTTGGAAGGAATTGAACTGCTGTCTGCAGGATTATGCAGGTAGTTGGTAAAATGATTGGTGTTCAGATCCAGAATGTTAAAGCCGCCCATGTGAGTGCCAATGTAAAGGGTGTTTTTATCGGCCATCAGGAGCGATTTGACGCTGTTGTGCGATAATCCAGGTTGTCCTTCGTGGTGCTGGTAGTGCTTAAAGGTACGGGAATGGCGATTGAAATAATCTAACCCGCCGCCCTCGGTCGCAATCCAGATGTTGTTTTGGTCATCTTCCAGCATTTTACCAATCACGCGGTAACTTACACCTTTGGGATGATCATCGCGCACCGGGTAGCGTTGGTAGATGTGAAAATCGGGATTGAAATAGCTGATGCCGCCAAAATAGGTCCCAATCCACATGGTACCCTGATGGTCGCGCAGGAGGCAGTAAATACTGTTGTGCGACAAACTGTTGGTGCCTTCGTCGGTTTGGCTGTAGTTGGAAAGAGCCAGCGAGCGGCCATCCAGAATACTTAAGCCCATGAACGTACCCACCCAAATGTTGCCCTGCGAGTCTTCATCGATGTCCCGAATGATATTGTTGACCAGTGAAGGCTGGTTTTCCTGATGGACAAATTGGTGAATGATTTCATATTGGCGGTTCAGTAAATACACCCCTTCACCGCTGGTGCCGGCCCAAATGCGTTTTTGCGAATCGGTGAATACCGTATTGATTTTACCTTTCAGGATTTGTGCCGTCACCTGCTTTTCCGGATTGAAACGGTAGAGACCCAGGTCGCTGCAAATCCATAGCATGCCCGCGTTATCCATGGACAACTGTCGGATGGAGGTGTTTTCGTGGAAGACATCACTCTTAAGCAGAAAGGTTTTGGTGGCAATGTTGAGCTCAAAGAGGCCCCTGTTGGTGCCCAATAGTAAATTGCCTTTAAAAGGAAGAATGGCTAAAATACCATCAAAGCGGAACTGTTCAAAAGTGAGTGTTTTGATATTCAAGCGGGAGATGCCATCGTAGGTGGCTGTCCAAATATAATCGCCCTCTTGTTTCAAATCCCGCACATTATGGCCTAACAGCGAGGTGGAATCGCCCCGGATCGGGCGGAACGTTTTGATTTGATCCCCATTGTAGACGTTGAGCCCATCACGGGTGCCTATCCAGATGCGCCCGATGCTATCCTGCAAGAGCGTCGTGACGGATGTTTGTGATAATCCATCTTTTAAACCCAGGTAATCAAACGATATTTTTTGGCCCGATGCCGATATAAAAAGAAACAGTCCGATGATCCCGACAAACCAGTTTTTAATTCTCATATCCCCTCTGTTAAACTCAAAAATGTATTACAAAAATATGTTGGTCAAGGCATAAAGTAAAGGAATTACAAAGGAATGGGGTTTATAAAAATATTCAGCCATAATAGTCCGCAAAAGTGGTAAAATTGTTCACAAGGACTCACTTAGGCCCATTCTTGTGTCTTGATAATCAATTGTTAGGATGTGTTTCGAACGATTTTAGTGGTTAGCATACAGTTAGTTAGGTGTTTTTTTAGCCGTCAGGTTGGTTATTTTTGTGATATACCATTAGAAAATATCAACGATTAAAATGCTAACAGAAACTTTTTAAGCAGGTGGTAAGGCGCAGGGTAAATGATTTCTTAATAGAGGAGGATCGGCCCGGTGCATTTTATTTGGTGCTTGAAAAGTAAATATTAAAACGGATGAAAATTTCATTATTAAAGAATCTTGGACTGGTAATAGCAACCATTGCCATGGGCGGGTGCCATTCGGTAGATAAGTCCAATGTGTTATGTGAGGATAATCTGGAATTTGCGACTCAACAGGTGGGTTTGTTATTGGAGGATGCAACAGCGGCTCAAAAAATTCCCAGGACGCTTACTGCTGAAGGAGAAATGCATTGGACGCGCGATGATTTTGATTGGACGGAAGGATTTTTCCCCGGCACCTGTTGGTATCTTTATGAATATTCCAACGACAAAAAGTGGGAGCAGGCTGCGGATCATTTCCAGCAGATGTATGAAGATCACCGCTTGTTACCTTACTACCATGATTTGGGTTTTGTTTTTAACTGTTCCTATGGTCATGGCTATCGCCTGACGGGTAATGAACATTATAAACAAGTATTGATCGAAGCCGGTAATACCTTGCTGACACGCTTCAATCCCAAGGTGGGGTGCATCCGCTCCTGGGATGTGGATAAAGGCTGGCAGTCCAAAAGAGGATGGGAATTTCCGGTGATCATTGATAACATGATGAATCTGGAGATGTTATTTGAGTTGTCGCAAATCACGGGCGACATGAAGTATTTCGACGTAGCTGTTTCGCATGCTGATGTTACCATGGAGCACCATTTCAGGGCCGATATGAGCTGTTATCACGTCATTGATTACGACAGCATCACCGGTGAGGTGCGTAACCGCCATACGGCACAGGGCTATGCGCATGAATCGGAATGGGCCCGTGGTCAGGCCTGGGCGGTTTATGGTTACACGGTGTGTTACCGGTATACTAAAAATCCGAAGTATCTGGAGCAGGCCATGAAAATAGCCGACTACATTATTCAGCATCCATCTATTCCGGATGATCGCATTCCCTATTGGGATTACGATGCCGCTAAAATCCCCAATGAACCTCGCGATGCCTCAGCTGCTGCCATCACTGCCTCTGCATTGATTGAGCTGGACGGGTATACTGATATAGACTATCGGAAAGAGGCCTGCCTGATTTTGAAAAATTTGTCATCGCCTGATTACCGTGCTAATTTAGGTGAGAACAGCCACTTCATATTGAAACACAGTGTGGGAAGTATACCGCACAACAATGAGATTGACGTGCCATTGAATTATGCCGATTACTATTATGTGGAGGCGTTGATGCGTATCAGGGCTGCCAAAGAAAAAGCAGATGGCCGGTTGGCCTGTTCGGAGTAACGCTATATTGAAAACGGAAAGCGAGTGTTTCATTATCCTGGGACACTCGTTTATTTTAAGGGGAAAGCATGAACGCAATAAATAAATATCTTTTACTGGGAATAGGCCTGGGAGCTATGTTGCCCGGGTTGACCGGATGTACTGCACAGCCGGAAAAGATACAGAAAGCACCCAATTTACTATATGTGTTTCCGGATCAATACCGAAAGCATGCCATGGGGTTTTGGGAGTCGCCGGCCTTTGAAGGGGCCATCCGCACCAAGGGTGATCCGGTTAAAACACCTCAACTGGATCAGTTTGCACAGGAAGCAGTAGTGTTTACCAACATGGTTAGTAACAGTCCGCTGTGCAGTCCGCATAGGGGGAGTTTATTCACCGGATTATTCCCTGGCAAAAGCGGGGTTGCTCTGAACTGTAATGCCACGCGCCCCATTAGTTCTTTAAGCAGTGATGCGGTTTGCATCAGTGATGTGCTCAGGCACCAAGGATATGAACAGGCTTATTTCGGCAAGTGGCATTTGGATTTTCCGACTCCCAATGATCCGGTGAATCCCGGTCATTATGTCGATCCGCGTGATCCGGCCTGGGATACCTATACACCACCGGAAAAGCGGCATGGATTTGATTACTGGTACTCCTATGGCACCTGGGATGTGCATAAGGATCCGCATTATTACAATACTGAGGGAAAACGGTTCGATCCAAAAGTGTGGTCGCCTCAACACGAAGCCGATGAGGTGATCTCTTACCTGAAGAATGATAAAGGGCAGCGCCAGGCGGATAGACTGTTTGCCATCTTTGTGTCGATGAACCCGCCTCACCATCCCTATAATACCTTGGATGATTGTTTGGTGGAGGATTATAACAATTATAAGGACATGGCACCTGAAAGGTTATTGCACCGCGATAATGCCAATCCCAAAATGCCCAAGGCCCTATCGGCACCCTTTTACTTTGCCAATGTCACCGGGGTGGATCGTGAATTTGGTCGCATTGTGCAGCAGTTGAAAGCCATGGGCGAATATGAAAATACCATTGTGGTGTTCTCCTCCGATCATGGTGAGACCATGTGTAGCCAGGGTATCAAAGATCCTAAAAATAACATCTATACCGAGGCTTTTGAAGTGCCTTTCCTGATCCGTTGGCCGGGAATGGTTAAAGCGCGCCTGGATAATCTGCTGATGGGAACCCCGGACATCATGCCTACCCTACTCGGATTAATGGGTCTTGAAGAAAGCATTCCTCAAGAGGTGCAAGGCTTTAATTATGCAGCTGCACTTCAGGAAAAGGAACAGGCCAAACGCCCCACGTCGGCCTTGTACATCCGCAATGTCAATGGGGATTTGGATGATCAGGGGAACGTCTCTTCCTATTTCCCGGTGGCAAGAGGTATTCGCACACACCATTTTACATTGGAGCTGGTGATCAATCGTAAGTTGGAGCTGGTGAAAACACAGTTTTTCAATGATGATCTGGATCCTTATCAGCAAAATAACCTGCCGGTGGATAAAAATGATCCGGTGGTGCAGCATTTACTTCAGGAAATGGCATATTGGCTAAACCACAGTGAAGATCCCTGGAGTGAGCAGAAGATATTAGCCGACTGGATTAATTATTAGAGTAATAAAAATGGATCGAAGACAATTCATAAAGCACTCAACGCTTACCACGGCCGGAGCGGCCATCGCAGCTCCGGCTCTGTTGGCAGAAAGCCCCGACGGCAACAATCCGGAACGCCCCAATATTGTGCTGATCATGACCGATCAGCAAACGGCCAGGGCCATGAGCTGTGCCGGTACCAAAGAGCTTCACACCCCATCGATGGATTTTTTAGCCAATCGGGGAACGCGCTTCGAAAAAGCCTATTGTCCATCTCCTTTATGCGGCCCAAGCCGCAGCAGTATGATGACGGGGCAATTGCCACATGCTCTAAAGGCGACGATTAATTTGCCGGAAAAATCGGGGTATTGGAACAGGGAGGTGAAGATCATGGGTAAGATCTTTAAAGAAGGCGGGTATGATACCGGCTACGTAGGCAAATGGCATTTGCCGGTGCCGGTGGAGGAGACTGATTTTCACGGCTTCGATTTTATGACCAATACCCTGCGACGCGATTGGCAGGATGCTTCCATACCATCGGATTGCAATGATTTTCTGACGCAAAAGCGAGAGCGGCCGTTTTTAATGGTGGCTTCCTTTATTAATCCCCATGATATCTGTGAATGGGCTCGTAATGAAGCCTTGCGCATGGAGCCCATCGGACAGGCACCCGCCCTGGAGGCATGTCCGGCGCTTCCGGATAATTATGAGATACCGGCCGGTGAACCAACAGTTGTGAGGGAGCAACAAAAACGGTCCTGGAAAGCTTATCCGACTGTAGATTGGAAGGAAAATCAATGGCGTCAATACCGCTGGGCTTATAACCGGCTGGTGGAGCATGTGGATCGCTACGTGGGATTTGTAATCAATGCCCTGGCTAAAAATATGCTGTTGGATAATACGATCATTGTTTTCACCAGCGACCATGGTGACGGAAATGGCAGTCATCGCTGGAACCAGAAGCAAGTGTTGTACCAGGAAGTAGTGAATGTGCCCTTCATCGTTTGTGATCCGCGACAAAACAAAGCCCAAATCAATGCATCCCAAATCGTGAATGTGGGGCTGGACCTGATTCCTACACTTTGCCAATATGCAGGTATTACCGTGCCGGCTGAGTTGACCGGGCAAAGTCAGAAGTATTATGCACAGCGGGCCGACCTGTCCGATGATTCAAAAGTAACGGTCGTTCAAACGGAATTTGCCAATGGAACAAAATCATTTGGCATCACTGGCCGTGCCGTGTTTACCGGTGACTGGAAATACATCGTGTACAGTGAAGGTGATAAAAGGGAGCAATTGTTCAACCTGAAAAATGATCCGGGCGAGCGGCATGATTTGACGCTTACAGGCAATCATTTGGATACGCTAAAAGGGATGAAAAAACACTTGGTGCAATGGTGCCGGAAACACCAGGATGCTTTTGGTGAATTAATCCCGGGATAAATGGGATGTATGGTTAATAAATCGGAAGGGGCTGTGATGAAAATTGCAGCCTCTTTAGTATTGTAGTTCGTTTCATTGGTCAGTATCCGTTCCTAAAAAAATGATGTTGCTGACTGTTATGTTTATACTGCCCATCGTTTCGAAGGTGTGGCCGCAAGCTATAGAGACATCGCTGCAAGCTATAATGATCCCCCCGCAAGTCATGGCGATACTGTTTCAGGCTGTAGAGGTATCTCTGCCAGCTGTGGTGACAGTGTCGCAGCCTGGGGAGCTATCGTTTTATCGTGTGGTGGTTTTTCCCAAAGGTTGGGCGATGGTGTTTAACGCTGCGGAGATAATGAAGCAGTGTGTAGAGCCTTCTTTTTATAGGAAGGATAAAGAGTCAAACCATGTTTTTGCCCTGCATCACTTCACCAATGGTAGACAATAGTTTTTAAAAACTGCTACTTTTGTAAAAAAGCGATCACGTGGAGTTAAGCGATTTACTATCTCATTATATCAAAGATGCCCGTATTCAAACCGTGCGGGATCACCTTTCGAAACAACAATCCATTTATTTAAAAGGGCTGGTGGGGAGTTCCGGTGCCGTTACTGTATCAGCGCTGGCCGCTGACGGGCCCCATTTGATTATCTTGAACGATCGGGAAGAGGCAGCCTATTTCTACAATGATTTGGTGCAGCTCACCACCGAACGAGCTGTCTGTTTTTTACCCTCATCCTATAAGCGTTCGCCCGAATATGGACAGAAAGATGCCCAAAGTGTGTTGTTGCGCACCGAAGCCTTAAGCGAACTGCACACCGGTCAGAATAATCTGTTTGTGGTGACGTATCCCGAGGCTCTGGTGGAGAAAGTGATCTCGGAGGAAAGTCTGAATCAAAACCGCTTGCAAATCAATAAAGGCGAACAGCTCGACATTTCCTTTGTCACTGAAGTATTGAATGAATATCATTTTCAACGTGTCGATTTCGTTTTCGAACCGGGGCAATATTCCGTAAGAGGAAGCATTATTGATGTCTATTCTTTTTCGGATGAAGATCCTTACCGCATCGATTTTTTTGGCGATGAGGTGGATAGCATCCGGCGTTTTAACCTGGAGAATCAGCTTTCCAAAGAAAAACTGGAGCAGATCACGGTAGTGCCCAACCTCACAGAAAATCAGGATGAGGGAGCCCTGATTGCACTTCCTGAATTTTTGCCGGCTGCCGCCAAGATTTGGATTAAAGATCTGGCGTTTGTCCGCGAGCGGATGGATGAAATCATTAAGCGATTGGACGAGGCTGTTATTCCTGTGGAGGAGGATGAAGAGGAGAAGCCGGGGCGTTTAAAACCTCAGGCTGTTTGTGCTTATGCCGATTTTAAGGCGGGGATTAGTGAGCGTACACTACTTTTCTTTGGCGCGAAAAATCATTTGAGTAGTCCGGTAATTATCGATTTTGAAACATCGCCACAGCCGGTTTTTCATAAAAACTTCGAGTTGCTCGAAGCTAATTTGAAGGAGAAACTGAGTGAGACCTATACTTGCTACATTCTGTCGGAGAACCCCAAGCAGTTTACCCGTTTACAGGCTATTTTTCAGGATCGGGGCATTGATTTGAATTACAGTGAAATCAATCATAGCCTGCACGAGGGATTCATCGATCACGATACGCGTCTGTGCATCTATACCGATCACCAGATCTTTGAGCGTTACCATAAATTTTCGCTGCGTACTGAAAAAGCCAAGGCGGCTCAGCAAGTCATTTCCCTCAAAGAACTGAACCGTTTAAATCCGGGCGATTATGTGGTGCACATCGACCATGGCGTAGGGCGTTTTGGTGGATTGGTGTCCACTGACGTAAATGGAAAGCCACAGGAGGCCATTCGACTCATTTATCGCGATAATGATGTGCTGCTGGTCAATATTCATTCGTTGCACCGAATCAGTAAATTCAAAGGCAAAGACGGGACGCCACCGAAAATCAATAAATTGGGCACAGCAGCCTGGAAAAAGCTGAAGGATAAAACCAAGACCAAAGTTAAGGACATTGCCCGCGAACTCATCGCGCTTTATGCGCAGCGAAAAGCGGAGCCGGGATTTGCCTTTTCCCCGGACACCTATTTGCAAACAGAGCTGGAAGCCTCCTTTTTATTCGAGGACACACCGGACCAATACAAGTCGACCCAAGCCATTAAAACCGATATGGAATCGTCCACACCAATGGATCGCCTGGTATGTGGCGATGTGGGATTTGGTAAAACGGAGATTGCCATACGTGCGGCCTTCAAAGCCGTGACCGATAATAAGCAGGTCGCTATTCTGGTACCCACTACCATTCTGGCGTTGCAACATTACAATACCTTTAAAGAGCGTTTGAAAGATTTCCCGGTAAACATTGGCTATGTCAGTCGTTTGCGTCGGCCTAAAGAAATCAAGGAAGAACTGAAGAAACTGAAAGAAGGGCATCTGGATATCCTCATCGGTACCCATCGGCTCATTGGCAAAGATGTGGAATTTAAAGACATGGGCTTGCTGGTGGTGGATGAGGAACAACGCTTTGGCGTTTCGGTGAAAGAGAAACTGAAACAGATGAAAGTCAATGTGGACACCTTAACCCTGACGGCTACCCCGATTCCACGGACTCTTCAGTTTTCGTTGATGGGCGCCCGTGATTTATCCATTCTCAACACACCGCCACCCAACCGTCATCCCATCATTACGGAGTTGCATGTGATGAATGAAGAAATCATCCGTGAAGCCATTACCTATGAAGTGGAGCGGGGCGGACAGGTGTTCTTCATCAACAACCGGGTGCAAAACATCCTGGAGATAGAGGATTTGGTGAATCGTATTTTACCCGATATTAAAACGGTGGTGGCGCATGGCCAGATGGATGGTCCTAAGCTGGAGAAAATCATGATGGACTTTATTGGTGGTGAATATGATGTGCTGATTGCCACAACTATTATTGAGTCGGGGCTGGATATTCCCAATGCCAATACCATCATCATTAATAATGCCCATAACTTCGGGTTGAGTGAATTGCACCAGCTGAGAGGTCGCGTAGGTCGTTCCAATAAAAAGGCCTTTTGTTACCTCATGGCTCCACCTTTGTCCACCTTAACCCAGGAAGCGCGGCGTCGCCTGAAAATTGTGGAAGAATTTTCCGATTTGGGATCCGGATTTAACATCGCCATGCAGGATTTAGACATCCGGGGCGCCGGGGATATGCTGGGGGGCGAGCAAAGTGGATTTATCTCCGACATCGGCTATGAAACTTATCAGCGCATTTTGAATGAAGCCCTTTTGGAACTGAAAGAAACGGAATACAAAGAGGTGTTTAAAGAGGAGATGGAGCAACGTGAGAAGGCTGATTTTGTGGCCGATTGCCAGGTGGAAACCGATGAGGAAATGCGTTTTCCGGAAGATTACATTGATAATATTGCGGAACGAATGCATCTCTACCGTGAGCTGGATAATGTGGAAGATGAAGACCAACTGCAGAAATTTGAAACGGATTTGATCGACCGCTTCGGGCCATTGCCGGAGGCCGGGCAGCGTTTGTTGCAGATCGTTCGCATACGGCGTACCGCCAAGACTTTGGGCATCGAAAAAATTGTTTTCAAGAATCAAATGCTCTACCTCTATTTTGTGAGCAACCAGGAGTCTATCTTTTACCAATCGCAAGTGTTCAGTGGCCTGCTACTCTGGCTTCAGAATAATCCGAAAAAAGCCAAGATGAAAGAGGGGCGCGAGAAACTTTATTTGACCTTGAATGGAATAGAAAATATTAAGGAAGTGCAGGGAGTTATTGAGACGATGCATGATAGTATCTTCTAGCTTGTAAGTCAGTCTATATCATATAAAGAAAGGATGTCTAAAAACTAATTCATTAGTTTTAGACATCCTTTCTGCTCAATTAAAACACAATATTATTCGGTGGCAAAAAACACGATTTCGCGAGTTTTACCGGCAGCATCTGTTATGGGATGTCCGGTAAACAGTCCTTCATCCTGGCCATTGCAGATTAAGCGATAGATGAGTGCTTCTGTCTGGTCCATAGCCTGAAAAATAATTTCTTCATGTGACGCTGATTTGCCATTTTTCTCAATGCCTTTCAGCAAGGTGCTGTTGATGATCTCTTTTACGTTTAGTCGTTCGTCAGTAACAAGGTAGGAAACACCTTTGCTCTTCAATATTTTTTTGATCACATCGCCTTTTTTCTGACAATAGATGTAGCTTGATTGATCAAACAGGGTCACCTGCAAAGATTTCTTTTTGTTGAAAATAACGCATGAACCGGAAATCAAAACATAAAAGGATTGTCCGTGTACATCTTTCATGGCCACTTGCAGGTTGCCAAAGCCATGGCCATGCTCCTCAAATTCAGTCAGTGCACTTTCGACAAGGAGCTTGCTTTCTTCTTCCACAAAATGCAGATATGGAGTGGTTAAAACATCTTCGATGTAATGTGTTTTATAAAGATCCAGCGCCAAATTGTTAAGGTATTGAATGCGCCCTTCCTGAACAATCATGATGGGCATGGGAGCCTCACTGATAAACTGGCGGTATCCTCGTTCGCGTTCGCGTTGCTCCTGATCCACCCGGTGTTTATAGTAGGCCAGATCAATGGCAATACCCAATTCTTTTTTATTAATTGGTTTAACTAAAAATCCGTAGGAGTTGGAGACAATGGCGCGTTTAATGACATGGCTACTGGTATCGGAGGATATGTATATCACAGGAATGTCCAATTCACGTCTGAGTTGCTCTGCTGTTTGGATGCCATCCATATTACCTTCCAGGTGAATGTCCATTAAGACCACATCGGGGCGCAACTGGTGGCTTTTGTTAACTGCTTCCGTTCCGGTAGCACATATGGCAACCAAGTCATGGCCCAATTCACGCAGAAACATTGTGAATATGGCAGATATGAACTTATCATCCTCTACTACAATAACCTTTCGCATAATTAGTTAGTATGAGTTATATCATTGAGCTGCATCCTGAATTATTCTGATAATTTACTACATTTGCCACTCAAATGCCATTACAATTTTGTAAGGGCCTCAATTTATAGAAAGTGAATTTAGTTATTGACAGAGGAAATACCCAGATTAAGTTTGGTGTTTTTGACCAAGGTAGGCTGATCCATTTTGATTCTGCACTTTTTCTTGATAAAAGAAAATTGACAGAAATGGTGCAGACCTATAAAATTACAAGAGCCATTCTTTCATCTGTCGTAGCTGAGAAGCATGACGCCTTGTTAGAAAATTTGCAAGCGAGTATTTCTTATGTCATGGAGCTCACCCATGCATCCAAGCTTCCGTTCTCCTGGAGCTATCAGTCCAAATCAACGATTGGCAAGGATCGGCTGGCAGCAGTCGCCGGTGGAATCGCCCTTTATCCGCAAACAGATCTGTTGGTCATTGATGCAGGTACGGCGATTACTTATGAAGTAGTAACAGCTAATCAAAATTATTTGGGAGGTAATATATCACCAGGCTTACAAATGCGCTTTAAAGCCCTGCATCAGTTTACCAGTAAACTTCCTTTATTGTTGCCTCAGGAGCCTACGCCTTCCGTTGGAAATGCCACCGATGAAGCCATTCGGGCCGGGGTTCAGTTTGGAATGGTATATGAAATTGAGGGGCTAATTCAGCATTTATCTGATACTTATCCAACCTTGAAAACAGTAATAACCGGTGGGGATGCAGAATTTTTTGCAAGGAAGTTAAAAAATCCCATCTTTGTACATCCTAATTTAGTACTTATTGGACTTAATAGAATTCTTGAAAACAATGCATAACAAGTATATATTCTTATCTGCTTCACTTTTATTCTTATTTCTTACTAGCGGCATCTTTGCCCAGCAACGGACTTACTCGCCTTATTCGCGCTATGGAATTGGTGAAGTACAGGAAAGTGGATTCGGCCGAAACTTCAGTATGGGAAATACCGGGATTGCCCTAAAAAGTCCCTATCACCTCAATGATATGAATCCGGCTTCCTATGCCGGAATGGATTCGATCTCATTTTATTTTGAAGGGGGATTGACCGGTTTTTCGCAAACATTGAAAACACCAACGGCTGAAAATCAGTTTAGCGACATAAATTTTAGTTATTTTGCCTTAGGATTTCCGGTGGCTAAATGGGGGTTTTTCTCCATGGGATTGAAGCCTACGTCGGTAGTCGGATATGAGTTTTTTAATGATAATTCTGGTGATAAAGATATTAATGACCCGAATTATTACAAATATAATGGGGCCGGTAGTGGAAATATAGCAAGAGCTTATGCGGGACTAGCCATGAAGCCGATAGAAAATCTTTCGGTGGGGATGCATTTTGCGTATCATTTTGGTAACCTTAAGCATAACTCTCTCGTTCAGTTCCCCAATGACGGCTTTGCACAAAGTGTAGGGACTTCTGAAAAAATTAGAATTAATGACATTCATTTTGACTTTGGTGCGCAATATGAGTTGGAATTAGGCAGTGAAAGAAGTATCACTTTTGGTGCGACGTTTACACCAAAACAAAAAATGAAGGGGGAGATCGTGAAGTTGGTAGGACAGGGAACAACCATACAGGAGGAAGATCGTACAGTAGTTGTGGCCGATACCCTCGCTTATTCCAAAAACAATGTCGTTAGTGATATTCCACTTTCTTATGGTTTAGGAGTGGCTTATAGTATCGATCAGAAACTATTAATGACGGTTGACTATTCAACGAGTTTATTTAGCGATGCCAAACTACCGGGTGAAAAAAGCAATATGACCACCACCGATCGGCAAAAATATGCCTTTGGAATGGAGTATATACCCAATGATCGGAGTGCTGATTTTTATTTAAGTCGAATTCGTTATCGTCTGGGTACCTATTACATAAAGGACTATTTGGTGATTGCTGGGAATCAGTTGGAAGACTTTGGCATAAGTTTTGGACTAGGAATGCCATTAAAGCGATCCAAAACATCATTAAATGTTGGATTTCAATGGGGACAAAGAGGAACATCAGATAATAGTTTAACCAAGGAAAATTACGCGAAAGTAACATTGAACCTGACGTTACATGAATTCTGGTTCATGCAACGGAAATTTGAATAAGAGTTTTTAATACAAAAGCCAAAATACCATGCCAATGAAGTTTACAAAATTATTAATTGCAGGGTTGATCCTATCAATGGGTGTAACCTTTGCTCAGAAGGGGGTTGAAGACGGGTCCAAATATGGACATGGAGAGGATAGTGTTAAGTGTTTGATGAATCTTTCACTTTACAGTGAAGCCTACAAGCAAAAGAATTATAAGGAATCCTTTCCATATTGGAAACAAGTCTTCAATGAGTGTCCGGCATCAAACATCAATATATACTCACATGGTGAGAATATGGTGGCCGCATTCTATGAAACAGAAAGCGATATTGCAAAGAAAGAAGAGCTTTATCAATTGTTGATGAAAGTGTATGATCAACGCGCTCAGTATTTCGGTGATCACCGCAAGTACCCGACAGCTTATGTGATGGGTAAGAAAGCCATCGCCATGCTGAAATATAAGCGCGATGAACCAGCTGTTGTAAAAGAGGCTTATGCCATCCTGGAATCCGTAGCTAAAGAACGTGGTGCAAAAGCTCAACCTGCGGTGTTGGTGACTTTCATGATGAACAGTACTGTCATGTTCTCAATGAATGAAATTTCTGCTGAAGCATTGGTAAATGTATATACGCTGGTGAGTGATCTCTTTGATCAAAAAATTAAGGTGACTAAAAATGAGAGTACGGTTGCCGGGTTGAAGGAAATGAAAAACCAGGTGGAAGCTATGTTTGCTAAAAGTGGCGCTGCTGATTGTGAGACTATCGAGACTATTTTTGGCCCTCAATTGGCTGATAATACTGGCAATCTGGATTGGTTGAAGCGGGTGAACCGTTTATTGGCAAAAGGTGATTGTGGTGATGCTGAGTTGTTTTACAAGTCATCGGAATATTTACACGCCATTGAGCCATCTTCGTCATCTGCTTTTGGGTTAGCCAAAATGTATATGAAGACGCAGGATATGGATAAGGCGGTGGGCTATTATAATGAGGCCATTGAGTTGGAAGAAGATAATGCCACCAAAGCGATTTATCACTATTACCTGGCTTTGGTTTACATGTCTCAGAAGAATTTTACTCAGGTAAAAGCCAATGCTTTAAAAGCGACGCAACTACGCTCGGACTGGGGTGCGCCATATGTGTTGATTGGTAAAGCTTATGCTTCTACTGCAAAAAGCTATGGCTCCAAAGAGATTGAGCATAAATCAGTGTATTGGGTAGCCGTGGATCAATTCAAAAAAGCGAAAGCCGTAGATCCGGAAGCAGCTAATGAGGCCAATGAAATGATTGTTCTTTATTCTCAGTACTTCCCTAACACAGAGGAGCTATTCTTTGAGAATATGAAAGAAGGAGATGCTTATAAAGTGGGTGGATGGATTAATGAGAATACGACCGTTAGAGCTAAAAAATAAGGTGTTGATACCACAATTAAAAAATAGCTTAAAAACAGCATTTACAGCAAGCAGTATTATACTGCTTGCTGTTTCTTTTGCTACCACTTCTTGCAGTTCCAATAAACCGGAAGAGATTAAGGCTATCAGTAGCCGTGAAAATTTACCGGAATTGGTCTACAATGAATTGGAAACCGTATTGACGGATTCGGGACGGGTGAAATATCGGTTTTTGGCCCCGGAAGTGATGAGCTATAAATATAAAGAAGAACCCTATATCGATTTCCCATCAGGATTTCACCTGTTTGTGTATGATGCAAAAGGGGAAGTGGAAACACAAATTAAATGCATGAATGCCATTTATTACGAAAAGCCCCAGGAGTTATGGGAGTTGAATAATGATGTTCAGGGCATTAATATGAAAGGGGAAGTGTTAAATACAGAGCAGCTCTTTTGGGATATGAAAGAAGCGCGCTTGTATACCGATAAATTTGTGAAGATTACGACCCCCACGCAGATAATCACAGGTACTGGTTTAGAATCGGATCAAACGCTTTCTAATTGGCGCATTAAAAACGTGAGTGGCGAACTTGAAATAGAAGAATAAGTTCATTTTTTAATTTGTCGTGGATAAGATCATTGACATGGCACGAATATTAACTAACTTTTTTTAACTTTCGCTAAGTTAACAGGCCACGGCTCCCATGAATGCAATTACTTTGATTTTATTAACATTACTTTTTTCTGCCTTCTTTTCAGGATGTGAAATGGCCTTTTTTAGTTCCAATAAGTTATTGTTGGAGCTCAATAAAAAGAAGTTTCCCTTCCCGGCTAAGATCATTGATCGGTTTGTGCAAAATCCGGGTGTCTTTTTATCAACCATTCTGATTGGTAATAATATCGCCCTGGTGGTTTATGGATTAGAGATGGCCCGGCTGATCGCTCCAGCCATTACAAAATACATTCCGTCTGAAACCGCATTGCTGGTGATTCAAACCATCTTTTCTACCCTGATTATCCTAATTACCGCTGAGTTTTTGCCGAAAACCTTGTTTCGCATTCATCCCACTCTAGTGCTTAATGTGTTTGCGGTACCACTCTTGTTTTTTTATGTCTTGTTTTATCCGGTGAGCCGATTGACCATTGGAGTATCCAATTTTATCATCCGTTATGTGTTAAAGGCTAAAGTGTCTCCAGCCTCAAATACATGGATGCTGGGTCGGGTAGACCTGGATAACTTGTTGACCGAACATAAAGAGAAGACCGATCATGACGATTCCGGGTCCCAAGAGATCAAGATGCTGAAGAATGCATTGGATTTTTCCAGGCTAAAGATACGGGATTGTGTGGTGCCCCGTACCGATTTGGAGGTGATGGAAGTGAATGAGAGTCTGGAAACCTTGCGTCAAAAGTTTATTGAAACAGGATTGTCAAAAATACTGATCTATAAAGAGAGCATTGATAATATCATTGGATTTGTCCATGTTTCGGAATTATTCAAACATCCCAAGCAACTCCGGAACATTTTGAGTCCCATCTCCATTATACCTGAGTCGATGACGGCCAATAAACTATTGGAAATCTTCACTAAGGAACATAAGAGTATTGCGCTGGTAGTAGATGAGTTTGGTGGCACAGCCGGCATTGTGACTTTAGAAGATATATTGGAGGAGATATTTGGTGAAATCAACGATGAGCACGATGTATCTGATTTAATTGAGCAGCAAATCTCTGAAACAGAATATCAGTTTTCGGCCCGTTTAGAAATTGATTACATTAATGATAAGTATCACCTGAAACTTCCCCAATCGGATGATTACGAAACCATCGCCGGACTGATTCTTAATTATCACCGATCCATCCCTTCGGTCAATGAGGAGATGACCATTGAGAAGTTTGGAATTCAAATATTAGCTGCTACCAATGCACGCATTGACTTAGTGAAAATTATTCTTCCCGCGGAGTAGGGTGATTTAGAATTTGTTTCGCGAATACTCCGTCCGTATTTCTCATCGGTTCATTCCATTTAAAATAACATTCTTCATAACTTTCTTTGGTCAAAGCGATCAACAGCGGATTGTGTTTACCATTTTTTTGTATATTCGTAACCTGATTTAAAAATCACAATAATTTAATTGTTAATCGAATGGCAACATTAGAGAGAATAAGGAACAGAGCCGGATTGGTTATATTGATTATAGGTCTGGGGCTAGTCGCCTTTTTACTAACAGATTTTCTTAACTCGGGTAGCTCATTATTCAAAGGTACTCAGCAACAAATTGGTGAAGTGAATGGTACCAGTATTTCATATCCTGAGTATCAGAATTATTTAGACGAATTGGAAGAGTTTGCTAAGCTAAGCTCTGGCAGGTCAGCTTTGGATGAAAATACGTCTTATCAATTACGTGATCAAGCCTGGAATCAATTGGTACAGGATGTGATTATGGATGAGAAGTATGCCGAGCTGGGTATTGAGGTGACTGTGGATGAATTGGTAGAAATGACTACCGGAAACAGTGTCCATCCCCAGATTCGTCAAATGTTTACGAATCCACAAACAGGTATGTTTGATAAAAATCAATTAATTACCTTCTTGCAGCAAAAAAACAGCGATCCTACAGCTAATTTTTATTGGATGTATCTGGAAAAGCAAATCACTAAAGAGCGTTTATTTGCGAAATACAGAGATTTGATTAAGAAGGGAATGTATGTAACTACTGCGCAAGCTAAAGCAGAAGCGGAAGCCAAGCAGAACAAAGTCAGCTTTGATTTTATTGTAAAGCGTTTTACCAGCATTCCGGATTCAACGGTAACCGTATCTGAAAGCGATATCAAATCGTATTACAACGCACATCTTGATAACTACAAGCAAGAGGCGACACGTGACGTAGAGTATGTCGCATTTGAAGTGAAGCCTTCGGACGAAGATAAGAAGATGGCTGAAGAATGGATTACGCAGGCTAAAACTGAATTTGGGGCGCCTGAAACGGATGCGATTCAATATGTGAATATGAATTCCGAGTCCAACCACATCGATCGCAAATTGAAAGTGGAACAATTGAGTACAACGCTTCAGGATTTCGTGGCCGATGCTCAGGAAGGTGACGTATATGGACCTTATTTTGAAAATGAGACGTTCAAATTATCCCGTTTGGTTGACATCGCACAAATTCCGGATTCAGTGAAAGCACGTCACATTTTAATTCGTGGCAATGCCCCTGAGAGAGACGAAGCCCTTGCCGATAGCTTGTTGAACCTCATTAATAAAGGTGCTGATTTTGCAAAGTTGGCCCGTGAGTATTCTCAGGATCCTGGTTCTGGCATCAATGGTGGCGACCTGGGTTGGTTTACCGAAGGAAAAATGGTTCAGCCTTTTAATGATGCATGTTTCAATGGTGCCAAAGGCGATGTGGTAAAAGTGGCCACTCAATTTGGATTTCACATCATCAACATTCAGGATAAAGGACGTCCGGTGACTAAATATAACATTGCTACTTTAGAGCGTAAGGTGGATTATAGCTCTAAGACAAACCAGATGGTATATGCCCAGGCAGCTAAATTTGCAGCCATGAACAACTCACCTGAGAAATTCAATGAGGCCATTCAAACAGAGAACCTGGTGAAGCGTTTCGGCCGTAGCTTGAAAGCAAACGATCGCAATGTGGGTGCCCTGGAATCGCCTCGTGAAATGGTACGTTGGGCATTTGAAGCATCAGTAGGCGACATGTCTCCAATCTTTGAATTTGGTGATACTTATGTGTTAGCCGTTTTGACCAATGCACGTGAGGAAGGTAATACACCTGTTAATGTTGTTAAAGGACAGATTGAACGTCAATTACGCAACGATAAAAAAGCAGAGTTGTTAATTGCTGAGATCAATACCAAAAAGCAAAGCAGTAGCAGCATGACGGCATTGGCTCAAAATCTGGATGTGGAAGTACAAAGTGCAAGCAACATCGATTTTGCAGCTTATCAGGTTCCGGGTGCTGGTATCGAACCGGCCTTGGTTGCTTTGGCGACTTCTTCGAAGCAAGGTGAAATCAGTGCGCCTGTAGCGGGTAATAACGGTGTATTTGTGGTGAATGTGAATGCGGTTGAACCCGTGACTGTAGATGTAGCTGGTGAAAAAGCTCAATTGCAACAGTCGGCTTCTTTCAAAGTGGATTATAAAGCTTTAGAGGCTATTCGCAACAAAGCAGAGATTACTGACGAGAGAATTAAGATTTTCTAGTCATTACGATATTTTTATAGAAAGGCGGGATTCTTTGGTGAGTCCCGCCTTTTTTATAAATACTTTTCGGACTGTTTACGCATCTCTCTATTTGTAAGATCTGAAATGCCTGCCTGGCTACTTGGCAAAAGAGTTGGATTACGAGTCTGAGAGGTCAAAATGTCATGAGCTTTTAAAATATTGACCAAGGTAAAATTGAAAATTGACCCCGGTCAAAAAATAATTCGACGGGGGTTAAAGTAAAATTTGACCCGGGTCAAAGGCTAAAAATGACAAGTGATTTCAATGCCAGTCAGGCGTGTTTTCGCCTGGTCATACACGATGCGGAGAACCTGGAATTACGTGCAAAAGAAAGTGTAGAAAGACTATGAAAAAGTGGGTACTTCCGGGAGATGAGTATTTATTATTGAAAATTGAACTCCGAATGAGTTCTTTCTTTCATTTTGTAGCACTGTAGGTTTTCACTGGAGTTCATCCCGCCTTGCGGGAGTGATTGTGATTCGATCCTTATAGGATCAACTTCATCAAGAAAAGGGACTTCATTTTCAGGCATGTACTATTGAGTATCTCTAGCCACGAAGTGGTGATGCAATAATAGCCGCGGGTGATAACCCGTGGGTGATGGTAGGATATTAGCACAACCCGGAATGGGGTTGAATTCTATGAGAACTGGAATAACCCTGTGCATTTTCCGGATGAAACCAAAAGTGGAGGTGCTAAGAGTCAGCGCAGAAAGCACCATCCATCCCAAAAAAAAAATAGGGTAATGAGAGGATGGTTGCTTTGATGTGTATAAAGCCCGTATCAGGAGTTATTCATAAAGGAAATAGACTTGGGCTCTCTTGCGGAAGCCATCAATATCCTGATACCATATTGCTTCAATATCTTCCACTAGCCACCGTCGGGTAAAGGCCTTTCTCACTTTATCACTGCCACTCACTTTATCAAACATACTTAACCGGGAGGACTCGCAAAGTTCAAATACATGGTGTTGCGGCCATAATTTGTGGCTTTCCTGCAGTACATAGAACTGGACCAGTGACAGGGGCGCTTTTTGCAGATCTGTAAAATGCACCTGAACCCCATGTACCAGATTGCCTTTAGAGACGCTGTAATAAGGTTTGTAATGGACCGGACGGAATATCAGGCCGGGTAAATTCAGTGCATTGAGATTCGTGGCTAAGCTGTCGGCATTGATCCATTCGGTGGCAAAAAGCTGAAAGGGGAGTGTATATCCCACGCCAATGTTGTACACATATAATTCGCCTAAAATACCTGAAACCGGATAGAAATAGGAGGAGTGGGCATGTGGGATATGGGGTGAGGATGGCACCCAGGGTAGTTTTGTCGCTTCAAAATCCATCGAGCGGTTCCAGTTATTCATGGTGATTATTTCCAAATCACATTGAACGCCATTCTTCAACAGCCCTTCTCCGTTAAGAAATTGGGCCAGTTCACCCACGGTCAAGCCATGCACATAAGGAATCGGAAATTGGCTGACAAAAGAGATGAAGGCTGGTTCCGTCACCACACCTTCCATTTTGATACCTCCCAATGGATTTGGACGGTCCAGAACCACCATTTTAACATTATTTTCCGCGGCGGCTTCCATAGCCAGTCCAAGTGTGCTGATGTAGGTATACGAGCGGGAGCCAATATCCTGAATGTCGTACACCAGGATGTCGATGTCTTTGAGCATCTCCGGGGTCGGTTTTTTCGTTTTGCCGTGGAGGCTATAGACGGGAACACCGGTTTTGGGGTCCTCGAAAAAGGCCACATGATCTCCGGCGTAATAATCGCCTCGCACCCCATGCTCGGGACTATACAAGGCTGTCAGTTGGACGTCAGGCGCATTAAAAAGAATATCAACAGTCGATTTCAATTCATGGTTTACGCCCGTAGGATTGGTAATTAAACCTACTCTTTTACCCTTCAAAACGGCAAAATTAGTCTGCTGCAGTACTTCCAGGCCGGTCTGAACACTTTGCGCTCCTGTAATCAGATACAGGCAACAAAGGATTGATAGTAAAGCTAAAATTTTCTTCATAGAGCTGTATTTATTTGCATTTTTTCGTGTGGATTGTATATTTGTAAGATGTAATACAAATATAAAGATCTTCTTTTAATTTTCAATTTCTACACCCTTAAACCGGTTTATCATGATTCAGAACTATACTTTAAGTGCTAAGACAACGGTCGTGTTTTTTGCTGTGCTTTTGGGATTTGTTGTCCTTTCCTGCCGGCAAGTTAACGATTCAGTGGATTGGAGCAAAGGAGAAACACTGTTAGCTCAGGGGTCTTTTATCGAGTTGGAGGCGTGGGTAGATGCCTTGAAACATCAGTTGGTCAGTGGGGAATCACAATGGGCAAAGGCGGATTCCTTTGGGGAAATAAGTCACCGCCTGGAGCTTGAATTTCCATATACTGAAGTAGATGTGATAGGTCAGCTCAATGAACGGATGGGTTTTTATTCTGATTCAGATAAAAGCCAATGGGAACAAAATGGGAAACTGGAATTCAGATGGATCAATGGTGAAAAAAGGTATTTCAAGCGGGCGGTATCCAATCTGCTCTTGTTGATTTCCCATGAAGAGGGCTGTCTGATTGATGATGCCTTGGCTGAATTTTGTCTTGTGCATACCCGGCAAGTCGTTGATAGTACTCGTGTGGATGGGCAAGTAGTGGCTCCGCAGTTATTTGATGTCACGTATCGGATTAACGTGAAGGCTGATGTGGTGCCTCCTGGAAAAACCATCCGCTGCTGGATGCCCTGGCCAAAGGAACTGCATCAACGACAAACCGATGTTATTTTCAAAGGAGCATCCGAAACGGATTATACCATAGCACCGGATTCGTGTCTTCATCGATCCATTTATATGGAGAAAGTAGCGAGTGCCGGAGACGAAACTACCTTTGAAACACGGTTTTCGTTTGTTTCTCATGCACAGTATTTTGATCTGAATAAGATGGAAGTAGAACCCTATCAGAAGGCGTCTGCTCTGTATAAACAATATACTTGTCAGCAAAAGCCACATCTTGTTTTTTCGGATCGGATAAAGCACCTGGCCGATAGTGTGGTGGGTGAGGCTACTCATCCGATTGAAATGGTACGGCGCATCTATTATTGGATTGACGCCAATATTCCGTGGGCCGGGGCTTTAGAGTATAGTGTTATGCCATGTATTCCGGAGTATGTACTTTCCAGAAAAAGAGGTGATTGTGGCATGCAAACGCTGCTTTTTATGAGCATGGCGCGCTATAAAGGAATCCCCGTTAAATGGCAAAGTGGCTGGATGATGCATCCCGGAGAGGTGAATCTGCACGATTGGTGTGAAGTGTATTACGAAGGTGTCGGCTGGGTGCCGTTGGACATGACTTTTAATTTGCAACAATCAGAAAACAAGTTGTTGAAGGAATTCTATCTCTCTGGGATCGATGCCTATCGACTGATAATAAATGATGGCATTGGTGCATCCTTTTGTCCGGCCAAAAAATTCCTGCGCAGTGAGCCATGGGATTTCCAACGGGGTGAAGTGGAGTGGGATGGGGGTAATCTCTATTTTAATCAGTGGTCCTATGAACTCATTGTGAACGAGTAATAATTGACTTCCGGCATTGAGGTGTCTAACTTTAACGCATGATTTTAAAATTATGTGATTTTGATTTGGTGCTAAGGTTGCAATTACTATTTTTGTATATAAGTAACATGTATTACAACATACCAAAATGAAGAATTTCTTATTGTCCGTACTATTAGTCGTGCTTATGTTGTCTTCAGAGGGCTGTCGTCAAGTTGATGCCAGCCTGGAAAATGAAGTGAACTGCCTTTCAAATAAGTGGGTGCCCGATAAAAGGGAAGGCATCTGCGAGGTACGCATCGAATTTGTGTCAAAAACAAAAGTCATTGTGAAGGGGGAAACAAATCTTCAGGAGGCCCGACAGGATATTATGGAAACCATTATTTCAAAGGGTTTTATTCCCATTGACCAGATTGTAATGTTGCCTGATTCAAGCGTCGGCACCAAAACCTGGGCCTTGGTGAATTTAAGTGTGGCCAATATGAGAAGTCGTCCGTCACATGCAGCAGAAATGGTTTCGCAAGCGATCTTAGGTACGCCGGTTAAAGTCTTAAAGCGCGATGACGATTGGGCATTGATTCAAACGCCTGATCATTACATAGCCTGGACAAATTCTTCTTCGCTATCCTTTTATAATGAGGATGAAATAATGGAGTGGCGCCAATCCAGCCGCATTGTCTACCTGGGTTATACAGATGTGATAAGGGATGATTCCGGTGCGGTGGTGGCCGATATTATTACCGGCAGCATTCTGCAACGTGAAGGAGGAGCTCCTGGCTTCGTTAAGGTCAGGTTGCCACGTGGTGAGATGGGCTATGTGGATAAGTCAGATGTAGCTGATTTCCGGGAATGGAAGCAACAGGTCACGCCATCTGCAAAGGACCTCATTGAAGATGGTAAAAGCTTAATGAGTATTCCTTATTTATGGGGGGGTACATCGGTAAAGGGGTTGGATTGCAGCGGCTTTGTGAAAACCATTTATTTTCAGAATGGGGTGATTTTGGCCCGCGATGCTTCGCTGCAGATGAGATATGGCCAGGAAGTAAATATAGAGAAGGGATATGAGTCGCTGAGGCCTGGCGATTTGTTGTTTTTCGGCACCTTGGAACCCCATCGGGTAACGCATGTCGGCATGTATAAGGGGGATTCGGAATACATCCATGAAGCAGGGCGTGTGAAAATAAACAGTCTGGACTCGACCCGAACCAATTATAATCAATACCGGAAAGCCACACTGCTGGGTGCGCGACGCTACATTGGTGAGCCTTCTCAGCGAGGTATTTGTGCCATTCATGAGCATCCCTGGTATTAAAAACAACATCAACATGAGCAATCGACGAAACTTCTTAAAATACACGGGTATAGCAGCCGGTGCGTTTTTAACCGGGTCTGCTTTATCAGCTTGTGGCTCGCAACAGACCAGGAAAACATCCAGACCATCTGCTGGCGGTAAAATGAAATTACGATTTGAGCCTTATGATTTGCAACTAAGGCATGTGTTTACCATTGCTTCCAATTCCCGCACAACAACACCCGTGATGCTGACACAGATCGAATATGAGGGTGTGACAGGGTATGGAGAAGCTGCCATGCCGCCTTATCTGGGTGAATCGCAGCAAACGGCGGCTGCGTTTTTAACCCGTGTGAATCTGGAACAATTTGCTAACCCTTTTTTATTGGAGGATATCCTTGACTATGTGGATGGAATTGCACCGGGAAACTATGCGGCTAAAGCTGCAGTGGATATTGCATTGCATGATCTGGTAGGAAAAATAGCCGGTCAACCCTGGTATAAGTTATGGGGATTGAATGCGGATAAAACACCCGACACCAGTTTTACAATTGGGATAGATACACCTGAAGTTGTGCGTGAAAAAGTGTTGGAAGCGGATCCCTATCACATCCTGAAAGTAAAATTAGGGGGAGGAACAGATAAGGAGATGATTGAAGCCATCCGATCGGTGACCGACAAGCCTTTGTGTGTGGATGTCAACCAGGGATGGAAAGATAAGCAGGAGGCTTTGGATACAATCCATTGGTTGAAGGAAAAAGGGATTGTGTTTGTGGAGCAACCCATGTCTAAGAAGGGATTGGATGAGATGGCCTGGCTGACCGAACACAGCCCGCTGCCCATCATAGCAGATGAAGCCATTCAAACGGTAAAAGACGTGCTGCCCCTGAATGGAGTGTATTCCGGCATCAATATCAAGTTAATGAAATGTGGGGGCATGCGGGCGGCCCATAAAATGATCACCTTGGCCCGATCGATGAATATGAAAGTGATGATTGGCTGTATGACCGCCACATCATGTGCCATTTCAGCGGCCTCTCAATTATCGCCGTTGGTGGACTGGGCTGATTTAGACGGCAACCTGCTCATTTCAAATGACTGCTATGAAGGGGTAAAGATTGTAAACGGGAAGGTGACGTTGAATGATCAGCCAGGCATTGGCATCAGCAAGATATAAATGAGGTAGGTATATTAATGGTGTACAAATAGGTGAATAGTGTTTGAAACTTCAGGGGTTGTATCACCAAATGATGCAGCCCTTGTTCGCATTCGTCAGGTTATCAATTAAAAACGTATGAGCAAGATAAATAGCTTACAGAAAAAGTTGAGGCAGGTTATTCCCGGGCAACAATTGTATAATGCCCCCATTGATTGCCTGGCAAAAGGAACGGATGCGGGATTTTATCGGCTCATGCCACAGTTGGTGGTGCAGGTGAATAACGAAGCTGAAATCAGGGAGGTGTTGCGATTGTGTAACGAGCTGACAACTCCGGTTACCTTCAAAGCAGGTGGCACCAGCCTGAGTGGACAAACCATAAGCGACTCTGTTTTAATTGAGATAGGGCCTGATTTCAATGCCATTACCATTTCCGATGAAGGTCTGGTTGCTTCTTTTCAACCAGGTGTGAGAGGTGGTTTTGCCAATCAGCAACTGGCGAAGTACGGGCGAAAAATAGGACCCAGTCCGGCTTCTGTTAATGCGGCCAAAATAGGAGGTATTGTAGCAAATAATGCCAGTGGGGCCAGTTATGGAATTGTCACCAACAGCTATAATACGCTGAAGTCATTACGTTTAGTCATGGCTGATGGGACTTTGCTGGACACGGCCGATGCCGCAAGCCGGGTTGCTTTTGAAAGTTCCCATGCGGCACTTTTACATGAAATTGGGGTTATCCGGGATCAAATCAAGAATGATCCGGCTTTGGCGGATAAAATAAAACAGAAGTATCACTTGAAGAATACCACTGGATATGGCATGAATGCTTTTGTGGATTTCAACCACCCCATCGATATTATAGCTCACTTAATGGTGGGATCGGAAGGTACATTGGGGTTTATTTCTGAGGTTACTTTAAATACCATTGCAGATCAGGCCAGAAAAACCTGTTCGTTACTGTTTATGCCAAACATCACGGAGGCGGCCAGGGCTATTTTGCCGCTTCGTCAATGTCAGGTCAGTGCTGCTGAATTGATGGATCGTAATGCCTTGAGAGCCGTTGAGGATGTTGAAGGGCTCCCTTCATTGTTGAAGAGTCTACCCGATGAGGCTGCCGCCCTACTCATTGAAACGTCGGCGAATACGGAAGCTGAATTAATACAGCAGAAAAATGAAATTGAAGTCCGTTTGAGTGCCATCCAAACGCTTTATCCCATTCAGTTTACTGATAATACAAAGGATTATAACACCTATTGGAAAGTACGGAAAGGGCTCTTTACCTCTGCTGCAGCCACTCGGCCTGCGGGTACAACCTGTATCATTGAAGATGTGGCGTTTCCGGGTGAACGGTTGGATGCATCGCTACCTGATTTGCAAAGGCTGTTGGATCAGCATCATTACCACGGATCAGTTATGTGGGGCCATTTGCTGGATGGAAACATTCATTTTCTGATTATGCCCGATTTTAGCCGGCCTCAGGAAATGGAAAACTACAAATCCTTTATGCATGAGCTGGCCGATCTGGTCGTTAATAAATACAACGGTAGCTTAAAGGCGGAACATGGTACAGGTCGGAATATGGCGCCTTTTGTAGCCTACGAATGGGGACAAGAGATTTATCAGCTGATGAAATCTGTAAAAGCAGCCTTTGATCCAAAAAGCATCTTGAATCCCGGTGTCCTGATCAATGAGGATCCGGAAGTATATGTGAAAAATATTAAACCCTTGCCTCAGGCACATCCCATTGTTGACGCCTGTATTGAGTGCGGTTTCTGTGAAAGTAGTTGTCCCTCGCGCGATTTAACCTTATCACCCCGGCAGCGCATCACTGTATTTCGCGAATTAAGCAGGGTGCAGGGAGAGCCCCAGTCAGCAGTGCATAAGGGAATAGCCAAAGCCTATCGATACAAAGGTGAAGAGAGTTGTGCGACGGATGGACTGTGCGCACTTAACTGTCCCGTTGGAATTAATACTGGCCTGCTGATTAAAGCCTTGCGATTTGACGGCAAAGGGACGGTCAGTAAATCTATAGCTACTTATGTGTCCAATCATTTTGGGGCCTTTGCTGCCGCAGCACGTTATGCATTAAAGGGCGCATACTGGGCACAGCGGGTGTTACCTCAGGTTGTTTTGAAAAAAGGTGGATATGCCCTGCACCGCTTATCCGGGCGCACCATCCCTTTGTGGAATAAATATCTCCCTCAGGCGGCTCCGGCAATAGATGTCGATACAAAACATGCAGGGAAATATAAAGTGGTTTATTTCCCGGCGTGTATCAATCGCATGTTTGGTAATGGACCTGAATACAAGGAAAAAGAAGCATTGACGCAAGTGACTTCTAATTTACTTCAAAAGGCCGGATATGAATTGATTTATCCTGCTGATTTGGAAAACCTTTGTTGTGGAATGGCTTTCGACAGTAAGGGGTTTAAGGAGCAGGGGATGCAGAAGCTGAAAGCACTGGAGAAAGCCTTGCTGGAGGCTTCCAATAATGGCGAATACCAGGTACTGTGTGATATGAGTCCTTGTCTGTTGCGCATGAAAGAGTGGATGGATAAGCGCCTGAAATTGTATGAGCCCATCGGATTTACACTTACTTTTTTAAAAGATAAATTGCATTTCTGGCAACAGCCGGAGACTGTTATGGTGCATTCCACCTGTAGCAGCACAAAGATGGGATTGGACGATCAACTGGTGGAGCTCGCCGGTCTTTGTGCCAGGGAAGTGATTAGGCCTGAGAAAACAGGGTGTTGTGGCTGGGCTGGTGATAAAGGGTTTAATTTGCCGGATTTGAATAAGAGTGCACTCCGTTATCTCAAGGATGAAATTCCGGTGCAGGCCACTGGCGGCTATAGCACGAGCCGCACCTGTGAGATTGGGCTATCCCATCACAGTGGATTGACTTATCAATCGATTTTGTTTTTAGTGGATAGGTCAACTGTCGCCCTTGCTGAGAAAACTTCCAATTCAGATAAATACTTATAATATTAGAAGCGATGAAACAGATTCTCTTTTTAACACTTATACTCATGTTGTCTGCGTTGATAAAAGGGCAGGGTAATTGGCAATATGTGCCTGCTGATCATCCGGCGATTCATTACATGGGGCGATTTGATTTTAGCAATCCTGCTGCTGTGCGTTACGATTGGCCGGGATCAACCATCTTGTTCCAGTTTACCGGTAATCAGTTACAATTGTTTCTGGAAGGAGGGGAGCGTAATTATTTTAACCTGTTTGTGAATGATGAATTGAAGGAAGTGATTCATGTGCCGTCGGATTCACTCTATATAGTTACGGGTATCAAAGGAAAGGGACCCCATTTATTGCGCTTGCAAAAACGTACGGAAGGCGAAATGGGGTGTACTGTATTCAAAGGATTCAATATTTCTGTGAAGGGAAAGGTAACACCTGCTCCGGCTGGTATATCGCGTAAAATTGAATTCATTGGCAATTCCATTACGTGTGGATATGGAACGGAAGGTGCATCACGGGAGGAGCGTTTTTCGCCTGCTACAGAGAATGTGAATAAATCCTATGCCTTTATTACGGCCCGTTCCTTTGGTGCCGAATGCACGGTGATAGCCCATTCCGGACTGGGTGTAGTGCGCAATTATGGAGATAAGAATAAAGTTTCCACCAATTTGCCTGCCATGCCGGATCGGTATCATCAGGTGATGGATGAAGATTCCCTTCTGAAATGGGATTTTAACGCCTGGCAACCCAATGCTGTGGTTATTAATTTGGGCACCAACGATTATTCAGTCGGCCCTCAGCCCGACAAGGCTATTTTTCAACGGCGGTATGAAGAATTTATACGTGAGATTAGAGCTGTATATGGACCGGTTCCTATATTTTGTATCTGTGGACCCATGCGTGATGAACCTGCCTATTCAAACATTAAGGAAGTCGTGGAGACGTCCCGGTTGATTTATCAGGATCGAAATCTATATTTTATTGGGATACCAACTGCCTTGTTGAATGACACCAGTGATTTGGGATCTGATTGGCATCCCTCTTATGCCGGTCAGCTAAAAATGGCCGCGCACATCATCCCCACCCTGGCTACCGTGCTGAATTGGTCTTTTTCAGATGTCGAATGGCATCCATCTGAATAAGTGTTTGATGCTTTTCTGTTTCTAGTGGGGAGAACAGGCTGTATGTATGCTTTTGTTTCGTCATTGAGCATGGTAAAAGGAGATTAGGTAGGTAAATTCAGAACTTTTATAACCTCTCTGAATTCTTTCAGGTCTACCGGTTTTTTTAGAAAGGCCTTCGCGCCCAGATATAAGCTCGATTCAATGGTTTCGTCTTCAGCATCAGCCGATACCACCGCCACGGGCACACTGATCCACTCCTCTTTTAAATCTTCAAGTAGTTCAAAGCCATCTTTCTCAGGCATGTGGATGTCCAATAATATGAGGTGTGGTTGTTCCTTCAGAATGATGTCCCAGGCTTCTTTACCATTCTTAGCTTCTAATATTTCAACCGGATACTTTTCCAAAAGTTTTTTACAGAGCAGACGAGCATCAGCGGCGTCATCAACAATAAGTACTTTTTTCATGTGGCAAGGCATTTTGTGATATGTTATCAGTAAAAGAATTTTTAGGGTGGTGGTATTGGTGTTTATCGAATGATTAACCAATTTATCTATTGGAATAAAGATAAGGTGATTAAATGAAAAAAGATAGATGTGATTTTGTTTTGATGTAAAATTACACGATAAATGTGATGTATGATATATATTCTAAAATGTGGATGCCTTACAAAAGACAAGCTGGTTGTTAATTCCTCTGTGGAGCTGTGCTAAGTACTGTATTTGGGTTGGATTAATGCTTGTGAAAGATGCTGAATATATGGATTGTGTGGCAATTGTGGTAAAAGGATAAGAAAAATGTTAAAATATTTAAAAATGTAAAAACTCTTTTTTATATTTGACATGTCATACAACTTACATGTTTGATTAGTTAATCAAATAAATAGTGTTTCATCTTATTTAGGAAATCGAAATGAAGAAATGTTAAAGTCAAAAATCAAACATGCATATGTAGATAACCGTTAGTTGTTGTCTCTACAACTGAATTTGTATTAAATCATGCTATCTGGTCTGTTTTCACGGAGCAAGTGAAGTGGAATAGACATGTCTGTTAACTGAGGAATGAACATCCTGAGAATGCAATTATAATGTCATAACTGACGCAATTTTCAACATAATTAGTTCAAAATCTATGAAAAAGTTTTTAGTAATTATTGGCCTGTTGGTGGTCTCCCTCCAGCTAAGTATAGGCCAAACCGTAACCATTACCGGCCAGGTGACCGATCAAAGCGGAGAGCCCATTCCCGGTGTAAATGTTTTTTGGAAAAGTAATCCCACCAAAGGCACCATTACCGATATTGATGGTAAATATGCCATTGAGGCCCTTGCTGAAGTCACATTGATGTACAAGTTTGTCGGAATGAAAGATCAGGTCGTTCTGGTCGGTAGTCAACGTGCTATAAATGTAGTGCTTGAAAATGAATTGATCAGCCTCGATGAAGTAGTGGCCGTAGGATATGGCGTGCAGAAGAAAAGTGACATTACGGGGGCCGTTGGTAGTGTTAAGTTTGATGAATTGCCAACAGAAGGAATGTCCAGTGTAGATCAGGCTTTACAAGGTCGAATGGCGGGTGTGCAGGTGGTTGCTAATTCCGGTGCACCTGGTGGTTCGATTAATGTACGTGTTCGTGGTATTGCGACTGTGAATAATTCGGATCCTTTGTATGTGGTAGATGGATTACCCGTGGATAACATTGATTTTTTAAACCCCAATGACATTGCATCAATCGAAGTGCTGAAAGATGCATCCGCATCGGCCATCTATGGGTCTCGTGGGGCCAATGGGGTTGTTTTGGTCAGTACCAAGAAGGGGAGCTACAACAGTAAAGCCAACATTACCCTTAATGCGTATTATGGCATTCAGCAAGTTATTAATAACTGGGAAACGACTACTGGCTCCCAGTGGTACTCTATTCAGGAAGAGTTAAATAAGACGCGTTCTAAAGCCATTGATTTGTCATTGGTTGATAAAAATCAGAACACAGATTGGTTTGATGAAATTACCCGGGTAGCTGCCATGAAAGATGTTAATTTTAATATCAATGGAGGCACATCTAATATGACCTACTCCATGAGTTTGGGACATTTTGATCAGGATGGAACCATTGAAAAGACCTCTTTTAAAAGAAACAGTATTAAACTGAATTCGGAATATAAAGCCACAGATCGCTTTAAAGTAGGGACTAACATCAATATTCAGAAGAACGAAAAGCAGAGTCAGAATTTTGATTCATACCATACGGGTGTCATTAATACCGCTATTAAGCTGGAACCAACGGTAGCTGTTTTTCAGGAAGACGGGACATATGATTATTCGAAGTATACGGATTATCCGAATCCGGTTGCTCAAATTGAATATGATAATCAGCGAAATGAATTGTTGACAGTAAACGGGAATGTTTATGGTCAGTTTGAAATTATCACGGGATTGAATTTCAAATCTTCTTTAGGGATGTCCACTTCGCGCAGGGATTCGTATAACTTTATCCCTGTTTATGATGTGAATACCAATCAGCGTAATCTCATTAACAGTGTCTCCAGAGGACATAGTCGAACGGAATACTACAACTGGGAAAATACGCTTAACTACGATAAAACCATAGGAAAGCATACAATAGGTGGTTTAGTTGGATATACTGTTGAAGAAACAAAGAGTGAATGGTTCAGCGGAAGCAAAAAAAATATTCCCAATGAAGAACCCTTTATGTGGTATTTAGATGCGGCAACCGATGCTGCTGATATTGGTGGTTTAGCTTCTGAGTTTTCTTACATGTCCTATTTGGGACGGGCGAATTATGCCTTTGATAACAAATACCTGGTAACCGTGAATTTCAGAACGGATGCTTCCTCACGCTTTCCCGATGCTAATAAGTGGGGGTATTTCCCATCCTTTGCCATGGGGTGGAAAATTTCGGAAGAAAATTTCATGCCTGATTTCAGTTGGTTATCATCACTTAAGTTGAGATCGGGATGGGGACAGGTTGGAAATGATAAAATCGGTAATTATCCTTATCAATCCACCATGAATGGCAATATCCAGTATAGCTATTTATATGGTCCTAATGAAGATCGCTATCAGGGATATGTGGTAACGGGGATGAAGGATGCTGAAATAAAGTGGGAAACAGTAGAGTCGCTAAATATTGGATTTGATGCCTTGCTGTTTGATGGTAAAGTGGAAACGAGTTTTGACTGGTATAAAAAAACGACTAAAGACATGTTGTTGGGAGTACCTATTCCTTATTATTTCGGGTATGAAGCCGGACCAACCTCTAATGTTGGCGATGTGGAAAATAAAGGAATTGAGTTCTCTGTAAATTATAAAAACAATCTGTCCAGTGGATTCAAATATGACATAGGTTTCAATATTTCTACTGTAACCAATAAAGTGACCTCACTGGGTAATGCGAATCCTTTCTCAGCTGGTGCATATTATCTTGGTAACGCCACTCGTTTTGATGTGGATGAACCCATTGGTTATTTCTATGGGTATGTGACGGACGGCCTTTTTCAGAATCAGTCTGAAATTGATAATCATGCTGTTCAGCAGGGAAGTTCAAATGAGGCATTGCAGCCTGGTGACTTGCGTTTTAAAGACATCAGTGGTCCGGATGGAAGACCGGATGGAATTATCAATGGGGATGACATGACGAATATTGGAAGTCCCGTTCCGGATTTTATTTATGGAATTAATGCCAGTTGCTCATTCAAAGGAATTGATTTGAGTTTATTCTTCCAGGGCTCACAAGGCAATGAAATTTTCAATGCCATGAAAACTCACCTCTATAAGTTCGATGAGACCAATAAGCATGCGGATATGTTGAATGCCTGGACGCCAACCAATACCAACACCAATATGCCTCGCTTGAACGGGAATGATCAGAATAATACCAATCGGACCTCTGATCGTTTTGTGGAAGATGGCAGTTACTTGCGATTAAAGAACCTGACCGTGGGTTATAATTTGCCATCAAGTCTGGTGAATCAGATTGGTTTGAGTTCATTGCGGGTGTACTTTTCGGGACAGAACTTATGGACGATGACAGACTATTCGGGTGCTGATCCGGAGGTGGGCCAGCGCAGTTCTACTAATTACCTGAGTAATGGAGTGGATATTGGAAATTATCCCTTGGCACAGGTATATTCATTTGGTGTTCGGGTAGGTTTTTAAAGATGCATAATTGTAAAAATAAAAAACATGAAGAATAAAATTTCATCATATATCCTGGGAGGTGCTTTAGTGCTGAGCTCTTTAGGAATGACATCATGCGCAGATGACTTTCTTGAGAAAGATAAGTTGGGGGAAGAAACAAGCGAGACTTATTTCATAAGTCAGGAGAAAGCATTAGCGTCACTAACGGCGGCTTATAGTGATATAAAGGATTATCGCTTTGGCTGGTTTAATTGGGCTTTTGGTGAAACACTTAGCGATAATGCCATTTATGGGGGAAGTGATTCAGATAATTCAGGTTTCGAACCATTAAAGTCGTTTAGTGGAACACCAGATATGTTTCAGGCTCGATACAAGTGGCAGATTCCCTATCGGGGAATTGGTAAAGCCAGTCAAACCATTGAAAGTGTTGAAGTCATGGAAGATGGTTTGTTTGATAGTCCTTCATTAAAAAAGAGGATCATAGCTGAAGCACGTTTTTTAAGAGCCTATTACCATTTTGAGTTAGTACGTGGTTTTGGCCGTATTCCCATTGTAGATCATTGGGTACGTACGCCAGATGATCGTATTGGTCAATCGGAACCCAAAGAAGTACTTGAATTTATTGTTGCTGAGCTGGAATTGGCTGAACCAGATTTACCGCTTAAAAATGAGTATCCAAGTGATGACCTGGGACGAATTACAAAAGGAGCTGCACAGGCATTTTTGGCGAAAGCCAGTCTATACCTTGAAAGATGGCAGGCGGCATACGATTGGGCCGATAAAGTAGTGAAGAGTGGTCAATACCAGTTGGAGCCGGATTTTGCTAAGATATTTTCAATGGCTGGTGAACATGGGGTGGAATCGATCTTTGAAATTTCCTTTTACGATTCACCTACCGAAAGTGGAGCTACCCAAAATAATGGAAACTTTCAGACCTTATTTCAGTTGCCTCGTAATATTACTTATGGATTTGGTATTAACTTGCCAACGGAGGATTTATACAATGCATTTATGGCTGAGAATGATTTGGTGCGAATGAATGCAACGTTATTAACCACAGATGAGGTATATGAGATGGAGTTGGCGGATCTGTATAAAGATTTAGCAGATGCCAATGAATCAGGCGATCAGGCAGCCATTGCTGAAGCTGAAGCAGCATTGGAAGCAGGTAAAAGCAAGTTGACATTTAACCGCACGGGCTTTTATAATCAAAAGATGTATCTGAGACCAGAAGAACGGTCCGTGGAGATTCGTAACAGTCCCAATAACATCAGGGTTATGCGGTATGCAGAAGTCTATCTGATCTTAGCAGAGGCGGCTTATCACCTACCCAATGAAGCAACAGCCCGTAATATGATGAATGACTTACGCGAAAAAAGGGGGTTGCCTCGAAAAGAAGCGGTGTCGGGAACTGATTTGTTAAATGCTATATATACGGAGCGTCGATTGGAATTGGCAATGGAAAGTGACCGCTACCATGATTTGGTTCGAACCAATAGGGCTTCTAAATTGACTGGATGGAGCGAAGCGAAAAAATATTGGCCGGTACCTCAGGCTGAAATTGATAACTCTCTGGGTGAGATAACTCAGAATCCTGGATATGAAGGAAGCAAGTAGTGTAGAGTTATAACTTTAAAAGGAAAAGGGTGTCCAAAATACTGAGACACCCTTTTTTTATGTGATAAGAGGCCAAGGTTTTGTTCAGAATGGGAGTTCTTAGTTAATCACATTGTCACCAGAAACAACCCAACTGAACCAAATATATCAAGCCAGCACCGAAAACGTTTGCAAAAGGGGACTAAAAAATAAATACCTCCCTTACATGGCTGTTGAAGGGAGTGATCAGACAATATGACGATGTGCAGTAAGGGGTGCTGGCAAAGGATTTGCTGGATTGCGGGCCTCATTGCTGCGCTGCATAAACCATCTGACCCCTGCCTGGCCGGATGCCGCAATTGAAATGGACTTTGTAACTTACGCTTTGTAAATAGAACGGAAGTATGATGCTAAAGATGGCTGTAAAGTGGAATTTCAATTCAAATTTGTCACCCAATAATCCAAATAAATATGTTTAAGAAACGATCGGTCGTTGTGCTGTTGGCAGCAATGGCAGCTGCTTGCGCACCGGCTCCCAAACAACCCGAAGAGACTCCCGACAAACACAAGGCTGTAGTGTATCAGGTATTCACGCGCCTGTTTGGAAACACCAACGAAACCAATAAACCCTGGGGAACCATGGCGGAAAACGGGGTGGGTAAATTCAATGATTTTACCGACAACGCGCTGCAGGAATTAAGCGATTTGGGCGTTACCCACATGTGGTACACCGGCGTGCCACACCATGCTGTGATCAAGGATTATACAGCATATGGAATCTCCGGTGACGATCCGGATGTAGTAAAAGGCCGGGCCGGATCACCCTATGCTGTCAAAGATTATTACAATGTAAATCCCGACCTGGCCGTGGATCCGGCCAGGCGCCTGGAAGAATTTATAGCCTTAATGGAACGGACGCATCGCCAGGGGATGAAGGTGTTGATCGACATTGTGCCCAACCATGTGGCCCGTCATTACGAAGGCAAAAATAATCCGGAAGGGGTGGTTGATTTTGGGGCCAATGACGATTCATCCGTGGAATATGCCGTGAATAACAATTTCTACTACATCCCCAATGAACCGTTTAGAGTACCGGTGGCTGAGAATGAATACAAACCGCTCGGCGATGATAGTCAGGCCTTGTCCGATGGCCAATTCGACGAAAATCCGGCTAAATGGACCGGCAACGGCTCCCGCTTGGCACAGCCCAATTTCCATGACTGGTACGAAACAGTAAAAATTAACTATGGCGTGCGGCCCGATGGGTCCAAAGATTTTGATGAATTACCGGCCAATTTCCACAAGGAAGATTACCAGGTGCATTTTGCATTTTGGCAGGATAAAACGGTGCCCGATTCATGGATCAAATTCAGGGATATTGCCCTTTACTGGATTAAATTAGGCGTTGATGGCTTCCGCTTTGATATGGCTGAAATGGTGCCGGTGGAGTTCTGGAGTTACATGAATTCATCCATTAAAATGGCCAATCCGGATGCTTTTCTATTGGCTGAAGTGTACAATCCGTCCTTATATCGCGATTACATCCATAAAGGTAAGATGGATTACCTCTACGATAAAGTGGAATTGTACGATACGCTGAAACACATTATGCAGGGACATGGATTGACCGATAACTTGCCAGCTATTCAGGAAGGGCTAAAAGACATTGAACATCACATGCTGCACTTTCTGGAAAACCACGATGAACAGCGCATCGCCAGTCCTGAATTTGCAGGGGAGGCCCGAAAAGGAAAACCGGCCATGGTGGTATCAACAACTATTAGCACCGCACCAACCATGATTTACTTTGGTCAGGAGGTGGGGGAACCGGGAGCAGAAGATGCCGGGTTTGGAACGCATAGCCGGACATCTATATTTGACTACATCGGTGTGCCCAACCACCAGCGCTGGATGAACAACGGAGCCTTCGACGGTGGCAGACTGACAGAAGAAGAAAAGCAATTAAGAGATTTTTACAAGCGCTTACTCAGATTCTCCGTCAAAAGCAGTGCCTTAATGGGCGAATACCGGGAAGTGCATGCTTACAACCGGGCCAATACAGAAAGCTATGGTGATAAAGTATTTTCATTCGCACGTTGGTCAGCGGATGAAAAGCTTCTGATCCTTTCCAATTTTAACAGTGAAGAGTCACAGGCATTCCGCATGCAACTACCCGCAGATTTGATGCAGCAATGGCAAGTGAAGAATGGAACCTATGAGCTGACCGATCAACTCTATGGTTCAACCAATGAACTGGTCGTTGAAGATGGAACCGGCTTTGTAAAAGTGGCCTTAGAACCATTACAATCGTTTATTTACCGCCTGAGGTAAATAGTTTTTCTTAATACATCTGAAAAGAGTGATCCTGAACGCAGAATCACTCTTTTTTTGCTTGTGTTGGTAATCGTTCAAGATAAAAAAACAATGTAAAAACAGCTATGTCTTGAAACTTGTCCCTTGAAACTTGTCCCTTGTCCCTTGTCCCTTGCAACTTGATTTGTATCCCTTAAACCTTAATGAAGATCTTCTTTTTATAAAGCACCCAACCAATAAACCAAAAGAACACCAGGTGGCTGATGGCAAAAAGCAGTGACCCATTCATGTTACCGGCCAGCGGGACAAAAACTTCCGTATAAATTGCCTGATAGCCATTCAATACGCCATCTTCAGTGGAGATACTTACAAAATGATACAGGCATTTGATCCAGATGCCTGATAAAGCAAAGATGAAAAGTGGATTCATGCCAAATACCACAAAGAAAGAGGTCCATTTTTTATATTCCCGGATGTCGATCACCCAGATGAGTACAGCCAGTAAAGTCGTGGCCAAACCTGCTGTGTAAATAACATAGGAACCGGTCCACAAAGGTTTGCTGATGGGCAAAAGATACCCCCAGAACCAGCCGGCCAGGGTCAGTGCACCACCTGTCAGTAACAGGTGCAAGGGTAATTTGGATGTATCCACCATTTTGATGGAGCGTCCAACAAAATAACCAATCAATGTGGTGACAATGGCGGGTATGGAACTGAGCAAGCCTTCCGGATCAAAGGCCACGCCAAAGCCATGGTACATGTGCGAATCGCCAAGGATCCACTTGTCAACAGCAATGGTCACGTTGGTTTCCAGGCTGTAGGGATCCGTGCCCCCAAAGAAATAGAGGAGGGCCCAGTAGCCCAATAAGATACCTGCACCAATGAACTGAACCGTCCGGTAGCGAAAGGACAGCACCAAAATGGAGCTGATGCCGTAGACCAGTGCGATGCGCTGCAAAACACCCATGATGCGGAGGCTTGAGAAATCAATTTTCCACTGTGGAAAAGAGTTTAGGAACAAGCCGATGGCAAATATCAGGAGGGTGCGTTTTCCTGTTTTCAACAAGGAGGCTTTGTTGAGTGCATTGTCATATTTCGAGAACGAGAAAAACATGGAAACGCCCATCACAAAAAGGAAGAACGGAAAGACCAGGTCGGTGGGTGTACAGCCGTGCCAGGCCGCATGACGTAAAGGTGCATAAATGTGCGACCAACTACCGGGGGTATTGACCAGAATCATGCCGGCAATGGTAATGCCGCGCAGCACGTCAAGAGCTAGGTATCGGGGTGTTTTTTGCATCATATTGGTGTAATTGCATCGGATGAATAAAGTCCTCAGTGTCTTTATTCATCCGATGAAGGAATTTTCAGGGTTAATCTTGTTTTTTAATACCAAAGGTGGGATCAATCTTCATGAAACGAATCACCAGGAAACTAGGGATGGTACAGATCATCACCCAGATGAAGAAATTCTGATAGCCGATGATTTCCTGCAACCAGCCGGAGAGCATGCCCGGGATCATCATCCCCAAGGCCATTAAACCGGTACAGATGGCATAATGGGCGGTTTTACTTTTACCTTCGGAGAAATAGATCAGGTAAAGCATGTAGGCGGTAAACCCAAATCCATAACCAAACTGTTCCACGGCCACACTGGCGGATATTAACCACATGTTGTCAGGTGTGAAGTAAGAGAGGTACACATAGGTGAGGTTGGGCAGGTTGATGGCCAATGTCATCCACCAGATCCAATGTTTTAAGCCGTTGCGCGAGGCCAGCCAGCCACCCACCAGACCGCCTAATGTCAAAAACAGGATGCCGATGGTCCCATAGATCAGTCCCACATCCCCGGTAGTTAATCCCAGGCCGCCCACTTCACGGGCATCCAGCAGAAAGGGAGAGGCCAGCTTTACCAATTGACTTTCACCCAATCGGAATACCAAGATGAAGATCATGGCGACACCCAGGTTCTCTTTCTTGAAAAAAGAGACGAAGGTATTCCAGAATTCCTTGAGCATGTTTTTACTTTCGGCCACTGCTTTGTCCGAAGCCGGATGGGGCAATGCCAAGCGGTGGTAGATGAAGAAGCAGACGAACAAGCCCATCAACACAAAAAAGGTGACCGACCAGGCAAAGGGGATGTTTCCCGATAAGCCTTCGAAGGTGGCCGAGGTAGCTGTATTGAGTTTAGGATCGGCCTGAATCACCACCCAGGCTTCTTTATTCCAGTTTTGGCCGGTAAACATGAGGCGTTGACCAACGGCTATGGCTAAGTCTTTATCGCCGCGTTTGCGGTCTAAATTAAGAACCACGGTTTCACCCGATTCAGGCGCCTTGGCTAAGCGAATGCCGACTACTGCGAGGTTACCTTGAATCTGCCCGGTGTTTAGTTGTTTATCATCAGCTCCAAACAGCTCCTTCAATGTTATTTTTAAGGGATCAGATACGTTTTGATGCCACCAGGAGGGGTTTAATTCTAATGTTTTATCGGGTGCTACAAAGTTATTTTCCAGGTTGGCAGCGTGTGCCCATTCTTTGATGGCACTGGCCTGTTCGCTCTGAAGTTTATTCAAGCCCAGGGTGATATCAGATTCCGAGACGATGAACTGTTGCGTCTCTCCCATGGATGAAAGGGGCGCCGTCTCTGCCGGGATCTGCCACTCGGTTGTAGTTGTTTGTGTAGTGATGGAAAACTGAACCGGTTCCAGACCGGTGGACGACTCAATAAAACCGGCCAGGATGATGAGTAAGCCCTGACCTGTGATCATGGAGAGACGGTAAAACGTACTGCGAATCCCGATGAAATAGGCTTGTTTATGCTCGTCGAGTCCCAGCATGTAAAACCCGTCGGCGGCAATATCATGAGTAGCTGAACTAAAGGCCAGCAGCCAGAAGAAAGCCAGGGTGTATTGGAAAAAACCGGGGACGGGGATGGTGAGGGCTACGCCGGCCAGACCGGCACCAATGATGAGCTGCATGATGATGATCCACCAGCGTTTGGTTTTTAACAGGTCCACCACCGGGCTCCAGAAGGGTTTGATGACCCAGGGCAGATAAAGCCAGCTGGTGTAGAGGGCGATATCGGCATTGGAGATGCCCAGTCGTTTATACATGATCACCGATACGGTCATAACTATTACATAGGGGATCCCTTCGGCAAAATAGAGTGATGGGACCCAGGCCCACGGTGACGTTGCTTTCCCTTGCTTCATATTTTAGTGTAAATTTTTCTGAGTTTATATTCTTTTTAAGAGGGAATGTATTGATTTAACTGTAATAGCAATTGAAATGTTGATAAAGCTCATTTCATATTCACTAATCCCCGGTAAATAATTCTATATCCCTGACGGGGAATTTATTCAGTGCACAATATACCATTCTACCCCATTTAATCCGCCAGGAGGAATTTACCGTAGGTAATTAATTATTGATCGAAATAGAATTTTACCGGTCATCAACGTTATTTTTCTACTCACTTCTTTTCACTTCTCCCTTTTTTCAGTATCTCTTTTCCAACGATGCTCCTTTGAAATAGTGCATCAAAATGGCGTCGTAGGCGTATCCTTTAGCACCCATTACGGCCGCCCCAATCTGGCACAAGCCTACGCCATGGCCCCAGCCTGCGCCATGCAGGGTAAAGGTGATGCGATCATCGGTTTTCAATTTGGCCACTACAAAGGCTGAGCTGTACAGGTGAGATGGCGACAGGGCTTTGCGGATCTCCAGCTCTTTACCGATGGTCACCGTGCGTTTGTCGCCCACAATTTTGAGTTTGATCAGGCGGCTGGAGTCACCTCTCTCCACCGGGATTAACTCTTGGATGGTGCCAAAATCAATGCCGGTGCGTGATTTGACCAGTTCGCTCAGCTGGTGCTGTTCATAGGTCACTTCCCAGCGGTAAAAATCATTGGTTTCCTGATCGTAATCATTCAACACCTGGCTGAGTACTTCTTTATTGTTGGTGTTGCAAAAGGCATCAGGTTCGCCCAGGATCCATCGTTCAGCACTTGGTTCCTGTTGCAAATCCAGGCGGTATCCTTCCGGATGCTGATCGTTATCCACTACTTTTTGCAGGTAGGGATGGTTCACCGGTTCCCACACATTCTCGAAAACTTCCACCATGCCGCCGCAACATTTGGAGAAGCGGGCATCGCAAATGGCCTCCCCATAGGTTAACACCTCGCCCCAGGTTTCTTTCACTGCCTGCACCACCATCGGGGTGTTGGCCCGGGTGATGCCCTGATAACGCTGACAGTGGTCATCGGCACACACATCAAAATTGGCGTGATCTTCACGGTCGTACCATTTGATGCGCTCCGTTTCGGTTTCATGGAGCGATTGGTAAGTCGCCGGCTCTTCCTGCAAGGCTTTATTTTTCTCGATCTGGGCCAGCAGCCAACTGCGCGAAATGACCGCGTGGGCTTTTAGCAACTCCGGTGATGAGGTGGCACTCATTTCGGAGGAGATCACACTCATCAGGTACTCTTCCACCGGCAGAATATTGATGGCGGTAATTTTGCGGTCTTCAATGAGCAGCTTCAGACCGCCTTTGAACACCTGGTCTTCATCGCGCTCCCAATGGAAATTAATCCCAATGGTGACTTTGTGTAAGGTGAATTGACAGGTTTCACTGTTTTCGGGGAACAGAGTGGTGCCCGACGGCAGTTCCAGTACCTGGGATGCGTTTTGCAGCTTCAAAGCGCCCTGGGTCATTTCAGCCTTCCATGGGCCGGTTAGTTTTTCGCCCGTTTCGGTTTGATACGTACCAACCAGGGTAAATTCGATGGATGGCTTGAATTGGATGCCTACTTGTATGACGGGTATGTTGTTCATGGTATCTGATTCTAATTTGGTATGTTATTTTAATTCTGTCAGCTTGTCGTTGTGAAAAATGGCTTCTCCTCAGGCCAAGGCGGAACCTCTACAAGCAATGGAGGAGTTGTTTTATCTTGCGGAGCTATCTCCGCAAAGCAAAATAGCTCTTTCGCAAACTGTGGCGATACTTCCACAAACAATGGAGGAGTCGTTATGCTCTGTGAGGGTGTTTCTATGAGGTAAAACGATCTCTCTATAAGTTGTAACAATACCTCTATACGCAAAGGAGGAGGTGTTTTTGATTGTAACACTGTTTCCCTGAAACCAGGAAGTACCTTTGTTGAGCTTATGCTTGTTTCTCCAACATTCATAAATCAGGATGTCAGTCTTTTTTCAAATCGCCAAAAGACCCGGTCTACCACTGCGCCGGCATGCCAGGCATAAAAATCGATGGGCCCCACCCAGGGAATGACCGAATGTAACAGGCCCATTACCTTCATGTCCTTCAGGCAGCGTTTCAGCAGGATGGCCCCCATGCCTTTGCCGCGTAAATCGGGATGCGTCCCCATGGGACCAAACCAGCCGGTTCCTTTGTTATTGGCATTGTGGGCGGAGAACGCTTTCACTTCACCTTTCATCAGCGCAATGTGGAGGGAGGGGAGGGCATCCTGAAAGGCCATCTCTACTTCGTGGCTCCACAGCGCCCAATCGTCCTGAATAAAATCCAGGACAGCCTGCTTCTCATGGGGATGAGCGCGCCGTACTTCAATGCCTTCCCGGCTTAGATTTTCTTCGCTGGCGGCGGTCTCCCAATCTTCTTTCGAGAGATCTACCAACAGGTTAGACGTGTCGCCAAACCGTTTGAAACCTTTTCGCAGGGCCCAGCACAAGGCGGGGGTATAGCGGGGATCAATGCCGGGCATCCAGTAGTTGAGCGGCACATCATAGATGCGCACCACCTCCACCTGGTGGGTTTTAAACACGGCTTCGAGTTGTTCATATAGCGCCGTGGCAATGCCTTGCCGGCGGTAACTGGGACAAACACTCATCAATTTGATGTAGCCATAGCGGGTGCCCCGGATATCGCGCATCACGCCTTGCAGGAAACCAATGATGCGGTCCTGGTCGCGGCAAATAAATGTCGCTTCCGGCATCCAAGTGGGATCACCGGTCAGTTTCTCCTCCAGTAATTCCGGGGAGATGGCATCGTATTCCCAGGAGCGGTTCAGGAAGCCGCACAGGACTTCCAGATCGGCAGGTTGGTATGGGGTAATGGGGTAGTGCATAGTGTTATTTTTTAGCTGTTAGCTATTAGCCGCCAGTAGCGTGAAGCTAGCAGTTAATAGCTTTTACTAATTTCATCACCTCCTGCTCGCTCATACATACCTGATTCAGGATATCCGCCACATCGGCACCGGTGATCTTGTTAAAATCGTCTTCGCGCGGCGTAATAAACACCCCACCCATATCTACCGAAGCAGGACTGATGAGCAGTTGTGCTGCTCCTTCGGCAAAATAGCAAGCAGGGCGGTGGAGGATGCGCGGAAACAGATGCAGGATCCATTGGCCGTTTTCAAAATAGACCAGCAGGTTGAGCATGGGTTCCGCTTCATCGGGCTGTGAGGCGGCTAATAGGTTGTATACGGTATTGAACAGCTCCGCCAGGGCCCCCCCGTCAGCACTGACCAGTGACAGCACGCCGCGGTTGTAATGGTGCCATTTTTCCAGTTTGACGCCATTTACTTCGCCAGCAGCCTGTGTGTATTTGCCGGATCGGTAATCGGCTTCGATGGGCATAAAATTCTTGATCCCTGCCTGAAAATGGAAATGGTCAGGTGCCGAAGCACCACATTTGGGCCCGTTATAGAAGATGGTGAAATCGTCCAATGCCCGGGCCAGCTCCACCATGTCCGTGAAATGAGGGGCAATCAACTGGTCGGTATGATCGCGCGGAATGGTCAAATGCTCCGGGAAGATGGGGAAGGGGTTGATCAAAACGGTGTAAGCATCCCCAAAAGCCAACCCCACTTGTTGTGCCGGCCTGTTTTTCTCACAAAGAAAGCAGGGGCGTTCCTGAATGGATTTGGCATCTACCTTGGCGGCCGAGGAGCGAATGCGCTCCGGGTTGAACTGCACCACAATGCTACTGCCACCGGGAAGCTCCACCGTCTTTGATTTGACGCGTTCCAGTCCTTTATAATTCGCTGCCGCCAGATCCCAGTCCCAGGTCTGTTCAGCGATTAGTATTCTGGTTTTAGAAGAAAAGTTCATGTTTTTTGTTTTTTGAAGCTACTAGCTGTTAGCCGCTAGCCATTAGCCATTAGCCATTAGCTACTAGCGGCTAGAAGCCAGGAGCTAACAGCTAGCGGCTAGAGGCTAGAAGCATACTTTTAAACCGGTTGCCCCATGGCCACATATTGCTGGCGGGCCTTGAACTCCAGTGTTCTGATTTTATCCTTATAGAAATTGTGGGCATTCATCTTGTTGATGTCCAGGGACGCGTCGGAATTATCGTCCCAACGGCGACACAGGTACAAGGGATCGTAGATGCGGCCAATCTGGTAGTGACGACTGATGTTGATACCCAGGGCATAATCCTCACCATAACTGGTGTTGGGAACTTTAACATCGCGCAATACCGGCGTGTAGAAGGCACGTGGAGCCCCCAGTCCGTTGATGCGTAAGGCGTTGTTACGGCCGTTATCGGGGGTCCACTCTTTGTGGTCGATCAGGCCGGGAGGAATCTCTTCCAGCTTGAAATTCACCATCTGGTAACTGCCCACTACCATGGCACAATTTTGATCGTAGAAGGCTTTAACCACCCGTTCAATTACCGTCTCATCAATGTACAAATCATCGCTGTCGAGCTGGATGGCAAATTTTCCACATTGGGCATGAGCCACGCCTTCATTCCAGCAACCACCGATACCCAGGTCATTGCGTTGTGGAAGGACGTGTATGACTCGCGAATCATGGGCAAAGGAGCGAATAATTTCCGAAGTGCGGTCGGTGGAATGGTTATCCACGATGATGAGGTTGAAAGCGAAGCTTGTTTTTTGCTTCAGCACCGACTCAATGGCATCGGCCACCGTTTTTTCGCGGTTACGCACGGGGATAATAACGGATGCTTCCACCGGGAAATTACCTTCTGAAAATTCAATGGGACGGAACTGAGGGGTCAGATAAGCGCCCACTTGTTTCAGGTGAGCGGTGCAGGCTTGTTCCATTTCAATTTGACGATCGCGGTTACGGGGATCCACATAGTCGAAGATTTTCTCACCCGATTGACGGGTATCCAGCTCCACTTCAGTATACAGCAATTCGGGCAAATGCATCAACTCGTTGTTTTGCGAGGCGCGCAAACGTAAATCATACAAGGCGGCGAATTTGTAATCGGCGACCATGCTTTCCACCGCTTCTTTCAACACCGCTGTTTTATAAAGCAACAGTGATCCGAAATTGAAATCATCGCGCAAACTGCCTGCCTGGTATTCAATGACCGGATGAGGCGTCAGCTTACCCTCTTTTTGCTCATAGTAGTCGGCATACACCATGCCGGCACCGGCATCCTCACAGGTACGCATTAAACGCTCCAGGGCATGAGGCCCCAGTTGCAGGGTCATCGATTTAGTATACACCACTGTATAGGCGGTGTCGATTTGACCGATTAGTTGTTTCCAGGTTCCGGTAGCTGTTAGGCCGGCTTCGGTCACCACAACAGCAGCGCCTTCCACGGTCACAGCTTGCGGTGCGACAACGATTAGCTTCGCCACGGAACCTGATGTTTTAAACGTCTCCAGTGTTGGACGTAACTCTTCTATTTCTGCATAAGGTAGTATGCAAGTCACCTGTTTACTCATATCAATGTGATTTATCGTCTGCTTTAGTATTAAAAAAACTCAATATGGATTGCATCAATTGAAGGCGTTCCTGGGGATGGAGGATGGTTTCAAATGGAAAACCCAAAATAACGGTTTTGTAGGTACCATTGTAGGTAACACCGGCGCTGCTGTTGTTTTCATTATAGCGCCAGGCTGTAATGGCCCCTTTCCCCGCCGGTTCGATGGCATCGGGGGCTTCTACCGTATAAATAGCCGGATCATAACCGGTATTAAAAGAAAAACCACCCGAAAAGTAAGGCGCAGCATAATCGGTACTGGTGATCTCTCCGGTTTTCACGGCATGATTGGTGCGCCATTTGAAATGTAACACCTCATTGGCAAATTTCTCAGCAAGAGTATCGTTTTGCAGTTTGAAATCGGATCCCGCATAGGCACCGGTCATCAAAATGTGTGTACCGGCCTGGGTCAGGGATTGGATCTTTTCCATAAAAGGAGCCGTATAGATTTGGAAATCCACTTGAGATGGATGTTTGTGATGAGGCGTTGTTTTCTCTTCACCCAAAATCACATCGACTACCGGGTAGCGCGTTGCATCGAATGATTTGCTGTTAAAGACTTCGTCGCTCACCGATACAAAGGAGTAACCGGCCTTCAGGATGGCCTCACCATGGGTATAGGTAAAATCAAAGGTGTTGCCCGGAATGATTTTCCCTTCCATATTTCCATAGCTGGCGCCCCAACCGGGACTGTCATCATCCAGCCAGGGGGATTGACGGTCAAAATCGTATTGTTGGCCCACCTGTCCGATAGCCGCTTTATCCGGTACGCCCTGATCGTCCCACCAGGCTACGCCGGCAAAGCCATTATTGTCGATGAAAGCCGGCCCGGATATCCGGTCGAAGGCATTCACAATTAAAACGGTGGATGGCGAATCGGCAGCCACGCCCAATGAAAGAATTTCACCGCTCAGACTTTCCCCGCCCTCATTGATGGCCCCCACCTTGAAACTGAGGAGCTGATCCCATTCATTCACGGTAAAACGGTAGCTGTTCGTATTGACCAGTATGCCATTGTCAAACCCATTGTCGCCAATGCGTTTATATACCCGGTATTGCGTGGGTGTGGCAGAAGGTTCCAGCGGATCTGCCACGGACTGCCAGCTCAACTCAAACTGATTTTCGCCCATGGGCTGAATGGCCATGTGATCGACTGGTAAGGGCTGAACAGTATAGGCTCGTCCTTCCTGGAAAGCCTGAAATTTCAACATCCCTTTATAGATGGCCCGGCTCACATCGAAGCGGAAGCGGGGATCCAATCCCAGGCGCACATCCGCCAGGTTTTGATGGGATAATAACTCCAGCAGCATGGTCGGGACATTGGGACGCCAGGCCTCGGAATATTCCTTGTTCCACATACCCCGTCGGGTCCATTGTGGATTGTATAAGGTGCGGATGTCATCGACGACCTGGGTTTGAATCAGGTCGGTCAGGTCACGGCTGGACAGTTTGGATGGCCCGTTGGGAAAGCGCCCCTTGTCTCTTACCGAACTGTATATGCCCAATGTACCTATGATGGAGTCGTTGGGGGTGATGCCGGCATCTGTATGAAAGGCAAATGCCAGATCGATGGGAATATTGAGTCCTGCTGCACTTCGATCTTTAGTGGGACCATTGGGAGCCCCCATGAGGTAATTGACCCATTCGCCCCGGGATTGGTAGTCGTCATTATAATCGTTCTTTTCCTGATTGAGATTAAATATTAGGGTGTCGGGCATGCCGGCATATTGCAGCCAGTAACGGGCAGCTTCCATGTAGCGCGGTGTGCCCGATGTTTTCCAGGAAAAGGCGTCGGGATCGGTTTTCTCGCCTTTCACTTCAGTTGTCTGGCCATTTTTTAAGGACCATTGATTAGGTATCACTTCATTGGCTGGCCGGCGGGCCACATGTCCCCTGCCACCGCCCAGTCGAAGGGCATCCAGAGAGAACTGACCGTCAGCCGAAACCTGGATGGAGCCGGTGTCAGGATTTTTGCCGGCATCAAATTGAAAGGTTCCCAAATAAATCCACGTGCCGCCACCCATGGTTTGGTTGACTGTGAAGGCGGTGTTGCCTCCGGTGTGTTGTACCGTATAGGTGACGTTTGCACTGTTTTCCGGATGTTGCTGATAAGAAATGTATACGGCATAGTTTCCTTTCTCGGGTACATCGGGCAGATAGGTAGCCGATTCATCAGTGCCTGGTTGTTTGATCAATAGAGACGTGCCGGCAGTGAATGGGTTATCGCCCGGAAACAATGTATCCTGTAATGCAAAGCCATCTTCTTTTAACGGTAAAGACGTATCTACCTGAAGAATAAATTCAGAATGAAGCGTGGATCCATCTGCGTCTACAATGACCTCGTTGATTTGCGTATCCCGCTCACGTGGCAGAAAAACGGTGGCTCCGGCATTTTCCAGCATGGGTACAATATATGGCAATACATACGCCATGGGGGAGAGGTCTTCAACGGTACCATAGAGACGGGCACGCTGCCATTCCCACCGGTCGAGTTTGGATTCGTAATACCAGCCATGGCTGTGCCACAGGGCAATGCAGTTATGGGATAAGCCATGGGAAGGAACGAAATCAGAGTCCTTCCTGATAAAAGCAGGCTGGGGACTTGTAGTACCTATGCGGTCATGACTGATGTCGGCCGTATGTCTATAATAATTGGGGATTAGCTGATCGTATGCATGCGTGTCGGTAAAAAGCCTTAAGGTGTAATCTTTAAATTTTCGTTTTAATGAAGCTTTCAGGGAGGCTTTTAAATCTTCCACCGAAGCCGCGCGAACCGGCATGTACGATAACGGTTTGGAAAAGTAGAGCTCAACAATCCGGGTCTGATCATGAACAGCGATGGAATCGATCTGAATGGCCCCCAGGTGATTCCATTCCGGGAAAATGTTCTCCCACTTCGTGAGGTTCTTTTGTGCTTTGCCGGTCAGTTTCTCATGGCGCTGACCATAGCTGGCCAGGGTAGTTACCATGAGTAGTGCGCCGAGAACGGTGACTTGAATTCGTTTATTTGCTAATCTTTGCGTCATTCCTGTTGCAGTTTTTCCAAAAGATAATGATATTAATGCTGTGTCAAAAGTAAAAATCAATTTTGAGAATTCCAATAGTTGTCATACATGTTATATCATCTCTTGCATCTTTCTTTTTTATTCCTACCTTTGCAGAAAAGCATTTGCTTTTACGAGGTGTTAGTAGGTTGTTTGCTTTGTTCTTAGTGTTGTGAGAAATTTTTATGGTTCAAAAAACAATACATGTAACACATGTCATACTGATTGTGAATGATCCCGGTAAATGGAAATCTATCGCCTTGATTTTATAGTCTCCTGGCAGGGGTTTCTCGCCAGGATGGGAGCGGTAATTATTACAAATGAAAACTAAAAAAAAATAGTTAGATGAAACTTATTGCTGACAGTGGTTCCACAAAGACAGAATGGTGCATGATGCATGAAAATGGGACATGTGACCGAAGCATCACAAGTGGTATCAATCCGTTTTATCAAACAACTGACGATATTATCAATAGCTTACAGATAGAATTTCAGCTTGAGAAGGTCGCGATTAAGGAAATTTTCTTTTATGGTGCCGGCTGTGCCAATGCCGCGAAGAATAAGATTGTAGCCGATGCATTGATGCACTATTTTGGATGTCAGCAAGTGACTATTGAGAGTGATTTGATGGGAGCTGCTCATGCCTTGTGTCAATCGGAAGCGGGAATAGCCTGCATTTTGGGTACCGGCTCGAACTCTTGTCATTATGATGGCACGACCATCGTAAAGAATGTGTCGCCCCTGGGATTTATTTTGGGCGATGAAGGCAGTGGTGCAGTGATGGGCAAGCGATTGGTGGCAGATGTCCTCAAAAACCAACTTTCAGCAACGACCATTGAGCTGTTTTTTAATACTTTCAGGATAACTCCGGCTGAGATACTGGACCGAGTCTATAAGCAGCCTTTTCCCAACAGATACCTGGCTCAGTTTACGAAGTTTCTGTCTCAGAACATTCAGGTGAAGGAATTGGAAAATTTGGTAACGGATTGTTTGAATGAGTTTGTGATTCGGAATTTACTGCAGTATCCGAATACGGATTTGAAGGTTTTCTTTACGGGTAGTATTGCCTATTATTTCAGAGAACAGCTCGAAAAAGTGATGGAAAAAAAAGGATTAAAAATTGGAGTTATTAACCAGGCTCCGATGGAGGGATTGATTGAATACCATAACAAACCAAGACAATAGTAATGAAGGATAATAAGGAGCAGGATAAACGCCTCAGTATAACGGAATCACCATCTGAGTTTGATCATCTGGAGGAGATGTCAGTTCATGAGCTGATTACAAATATTAATCAGGAAGATGCCAAAGTACATTTGGCGGTTCAGAAAGCCTTGCCTCAGATTGAAGCGCTGGTCGATCGGATTGTGAAACGCATGCAAAAGGGTGGCCGGATATTTTATTTGGGAGCCGGTACCAGCGGCCGCTTGGGCGTGCTCGATGCCTCTGAATTACCACCTACTTTTGGGGTGCCTGATAACATGGTCATTGGTTTGATTGCGGGTGGTGATGTGGCCTTACGTAAAGCAGTAGAGGCCGCCGAGGATGACTCGGATAAAGCCTGGAATGAATTGCAGAAATACAAGGTGTCCGATCTGGATACGATCATTGGCATTGCGGCATCGGGAACAACACCTTATGTGATAGGCGGGATTAAGCATGGGCGTGAAAATGGTTTGTTAACCGGATGCATCACCTGTAATCCTAACAGCAAAGTGGCTGAAGCATCGGAGTTCCCCATAGAAGCCATCGTTGGACCTGAGTTCGTAACCGGTAGCACGCGTTTAAAAGCCGGTACGGCTCAAAAGATGATTTTGAACATGATAACCACCACCATCATGATTAAATTGGGTCGGGTGAAAGGCAATAAGATGGTGAATATGCAATTGACCAATAAAAAATTGGTGGAAAGGGGATCGCGCATGATTATGGATGAGCTGAACCTGCCATTTGATGAATCTCAGCGTCTGCTCTTACAGTATGGATCGGTCCGAAAAGCGGTTGAAGCCTACAATGAGAACTACAAATAATACTAAAAATAAAGGCTGAACACAGCGTTCAGCCTTTATTTTTAGTATCGGGATATCATTTACAAAGTCCCTTTAAAGTAGCGGTCATACACTTCCATGTTGCGGTCCAATAGCTCCACCGAGTATTTATACGATGCTTCACTGTTTTTCTCTTCCACCGCTTTAAGAATTTTAGTTTGCAGGGCAAAGGTATATTCTTTTTCACCTTCAATATTGGCGTAGATTAAATTACGCATACGCGGTAACAGCGAATAAATGGGTTCCATACTGATAATAACAATCGGATTTCCCGTTGACTTGGCCAGGTTCATGTGAAACCGGTTGATAAGATCAACTTCCAGTTGCGTATTATCAGGATCGCATTTTTGAAGATCAATTAAATTCTCATGGAGCAATTTAACATCCTCTTCTTTTCTGTTTTGTGATGCCAAACGTGCAATTTCCGGTTCAAATATACGTCTGACCTCAATGATTTGCTGAATCAGATTAGAGTCAAACTTAAGGTCGTAAAAAAGGTTGAGCGAGTTCACGGCATCTTCTACCTTAATCTCCGACACAAACATGCCACTTCCCTTTTTGATTTCAATGAGACCCCTGGCACTTAACCGTCTCAATGCTTCCCGGAGAGCGGTCCTGCTGACTGCAAAACTCGCGCATAATTCTTTTTCCGATGGTAATTTAGTTCCAGGTATAAGTTTTTTTTGCCGGATGGCTTCTTCTATCTTACGTTCAATTTTTTGACTTAATGTTTGGCTCGTACCAATTTTTCCGAATATATCGTCCATCAATTTATCTTTTCCTTAATACATCATTCAAAAATACACTCTTTTCATTAAATAAGTGAGGGAAAGCAGAAAAAAGAAATGGTATCTTATATGACAGGTTTATTGAGAGCGGCAATCTGCCTAATAGAATCTAAGCTCAAATGCGATGGTTGGCATCAAAAAAAGGGAATACTTAAGCATCCCCTCTTTATTTTATTGTGTTTAAAAAAATTAGTCTTGTTCAGCAAGGAAGCGTTCGGCGTCAATGGCTGCCATGCACCCCGAGCCAGCTGCCGTAACGGCCTGACGATAGACAGGATCCTGCACATCACCACAGGCAAATACGCCGGGAACATTGGTTTTGGCTGATCCGGGAACGGTTTTGATGTAACCAACATCGTCGGTGTCCAGAAAGCCATTGAAGATATCTGAATTGGGTTTATGACCGATGGCCAGAAAGAAACCATCGATGGCAATTGTCACTTCTTCTTCCTCCGGCGTACCAAGGTTTTTTACCAATGTAGCACCTTCAACCACGCCATCTCCAAACAGACCCTTGGTTTGATGTTTCCATAACACTTCAATGTTCTCCGCTTTCATAACGCGCTCTTGCATCACTTTAGAGGCACGCAGCTCATCCCGACGTACAATTAAGTATACTTTTTTCGCTAATCCAGCCAGGTACAATGCTTCTTCGCAGGCTGTGTCACCTCCGCCCACGACGCCCACGTCTTTTCCGCGATAAAAGAAACCATCACAGGTCGCACAGGCAGACACGCCTGATCCGGCATATTTGGATTCATCGGGTAAGCCTAAATATTTAGCCGTAGCTCCGGTCGCAATAATCAAGGCTTCAGCCTCGATGATTTTGTTGCTGTCAACGGTTACTTTGAATGGACGTTGAGATAAGTCGGCAGCAGTAGCCAGTCCGAAGCGTACATCTGTTCCAAAACGTGTAGCCTGACCTTTCAAGTCTTCCATCATTTCCGGTCCGGTAATACCTGAAGGGTAGCCAGGGAAATTTTCCACTTCGGTGGTGGTGGTTAGCTGCCCGCCGGGTTGCAAGCCTTCGTACATCACGGGGCTGAGATTAGCGCGTGCTGCATAAATAGCAGCTGTATAACCAGCTGGTCCTGAGCCAATAATTAAAACCTTTACTTTTTCCACGTCTTTAATTTCTTTATTATCATCTTTTGGAGCATCTAAATTCTCCATTTTTCCAAATAGCGCCATAATATATAGATATTAACATTATTCAATAAACGCAAAAATACAAATATCGTGCTAAAACAGAACGTATTTATTACATATTAACTATAAACCTCTAAGAATCTGTTTAAAATGATTTTTCGAATGCTAAAAGTAAAAGTGCAACGGTTAATAAACAAGCGACATTATTTCAGGTTCACTGTCAAATTGCCTTATTGTGAAATAAGGATGGAATCGGAATAAAAAGCCATACCTGAGAAGAGCCCTAAACCGCCATCTATATTGTTGTGAATTTTTATCGGATCAAAAAAAGGCAAACCGTAAAATTCCTGTGAAATAATTCTGGACCGGAAATAGTTATAGTAATCAAAGGTGTGATGATAGAGGTAAAAGGTAATGCGTGCTTTTACCTCTCCTCCCCAGAGTTTAAATTGTTCATTGGGGATTCGGATGTCAAGGCCATAATACGAGGGTTTAATATCATGATCATCGAATAGCCCCTGGAAATCGACTCCTTCCAGTAGACTCGTGGTTTGATCGCGATGGCTGAATACTTTGTCATCCTTCTCGTATTGGATGGTATTTCTCGAATTGTAATCATCGTTACCATCTTGCCCCCAGGCTTCGCGAACCACCACGAGCTGATAATAATTGGGCGTATTATCGGGATCATTTAAAAAGACTTTGCATTTTTTATAGGGGATGACGCCATTGCCCTGGGAGAAGGCAGTGGTGTAGGAGGTATCAATTTTAGAAATTGGTACGGGATTAATTAAAGTTGTTTCGGAACGTACAGTATCCCCTTCGCGTTCAAATGCTTCTATTCTGATTTTATCGCCCTCTTTAAATTTTAATTCTTCCCATTGGCGCCAGACAACATCTTTTGGTAAGCGTTGTTCCGTAAATAATTCATCATTTTTATAGATTTTAAATCCAGCATTTTGGACTGGTTGATAATCGTCCAGAGATAATATGTTCACACTCTTACTGAAATGCAATTGGAAGGAGCTATCAGGGTATATGAAGGAGTAAATAACCAACTTATCCGATTGGGTTTGGATGTCAAATTTGATATCCTTTTCGCATGAAAGGAGTACAATTGCCAAAATAACTACTATATATTGTTGGAATATCTTCATAGTCAATCATCAAAATCGAATGGTATACCTTACGTAGGGTAATGGAAACGGAAAAATACTAAATTGTTTCAAGGAACGGTAATCTTCACCCGTTTTTTCATTGATCCCATCGGCCACATAGAGGAAAAATGGATTTTGGCGTCCATATAAGTTAATAACGCCAATACTCCAGATACGATTTCCTTTTTTGTGTTCTTTTTTAAAATTAATGCCAACATCCATTCGATGGAAGTTGGGCATCCGATAGCCATTGCGCTGGCTAAAATGTTGATTGTAAGTTTTGTATTGCGGTTGCTCAGGGGAAGTTGGTTGGGTGGTAGGTAATACAGGGGCATGGTATTTTGATTCGGGCAGGGTAATGGGACTGCCGGTGCCAAACATCCAGGTCATAGCCATATCCACTTTCGGTGAAAATTTATAGGACGTGAAGATGGATACATCATGGGTGCGGTCAAAGTCGGCATCGTATTTCCTGCCACCATTAATCCCGGTAAATTGGTTGGTGGTGTTGGACCAGGTGTAACCCAACCAGCCGGATAGTTTTCCACTTTTCTTATGGATGAGTACTTCTACTCCATAGGATTCACCATTGCCGGAAGTTAATTTATTTTTCCAGTCAGTGGAAAAGTCAAAGAAACCGGCCGACTCCTGATAGGTAAGAATATCCCGGAAGTTCTTATAATACCCTTCTAGGGAAAAATTGAAACCTTTTAGAATCTCATATTCTACGCCTAATGCTGCTTGAGAGGAACGCATGGGTTTTATTTCATCTGACACCGGAAGCCACATGTCGGTGGGCATGGATACTGTTGACGTGCGCAGCAGATGCATGTATTGGGTCATTTCACTGTAAGCTGCTTTTATCGATAAACGGTCATGTATTAGATAGCGAGCTGACAATCGGGGTTCAGCAGACCAATATAATTTGCTTTCGGTTTGAAAAGCGGAGAAATGGCCGCCGATGTTAATTTTCAAGCGTGGGAATAAAAGGAAATCATCTTCGAAGTAGGCTCTTAGCTCCGGACGATACATATTATCACCCCCCAATATGGTGTCGATGGGTTCGTTGCTGGCAATCTGACTCTCTTCCAGGTTAATGCCAGGATAGAAGGAGTGGAATGTAAAACTACCACCAAAACGAACATAGTGATTGGGAGAGGAGTAATAATCAATGTCAATTTTGGCACCTAAGTCCCGGATGCCACTAAAGTATTTTTGTTTTGTAATGATCCAGTCTTCATCTTTTTGATAGTTATTTTTTTGTTCCATCAAAAACTTGTAGTTACTATAGGTCAACGTGAGGTTTGAAAACATCTTATCACCAAAAATATGGTTCCAGCGAGCAGCAGCTACAAAATTTTGCCATCCCAAATCGTTGCCGTCCCTCGTTGTAACCGTTTCATTCGTGGGTATACCGTCCTTCAACTGAAGCGGGATTTCTTGTTCATTGTATTCCAGGGCGTACATGTCTTTACCGGCATAGGTACTCACATACAAGCGATCTCTTTCTGAAAAGCGATAATTGAATTTAGTATTGAAATCATAAAAATAATACCTGCTTTTTTCATCATTATTGATTTGAAAGGAGCTGGTTATTAAATCAAAGTAAGTACGACGAAAACTGACTGAAAAAGAGGCTTTGTCTTTAACTAATGGACCTTCAAGGGCCAGGCGGGAGGAAAGTAATCCGATACTGGCAGATCCTTTATATTCCTGCGCATTTCCATCATACATCCGGATGTCAACGACTGAGGATAAGCGGCCACCATAGCGCGCTGGGAATCCACCTTTGATGACGGTGACATTGTTAATGGCATCGGCATTGAAGATTGAAAAAAAGCCCAACATGTGACCAACATTATACACAGGGACGTCATCCATCAATATCAGATTCTGATCAGGTCCGCCTCCACGAACATATAATCCACTGATTCCTTCGCCACCGCTTTGGATACCCGGCAGTAATTGCAAACTTTTTACAACATCCACTTCCCCCAGGAATACCGGAACACCCTTGATCTGATCCATGGGAACATTCACCGTTCCGGTTCGGGAACTTTTAACGCGACCGGGCACACGTAATCCCACCACAGCAATTTCATTCAGTTCTATTTTGGGGTCCAATGCAAAGTTGATCAGGGTGTCGCTGGTTAGAATGATTTCTTTCTCAAAGGGGTTATATCCAACGTAGGAGCATACCAATCGAATGCGACCTTCGGGGAGGGCCAGGCTGTAGAATCCAAAATTATTACTAACGGTGCCGGATAGTTGGTCCGGTTCATACAGATTCGCCTGAATTAATGATTCAGATGTTTTGCTATCTCTGATATAGCCTTTTATGGTGAACATCTTTAGATCATCGCGAACTTCTAAAATGATCTTGTTTCCTTTTACAATATACTGAGCCGGACAATCGATAAAGAGTTCGTTGAGGATGTCTTTAACTAGTCCTGTAGAACGCGTCAGCTTTAACTGATCTTTCAAACACAGTTGATTACTGTAACTAAACACAATGTCCAGTTCTTTTTCTAACTCCTGTAAGAACTCAAGCGTGCTTCCGGTGTTTTTATTTAATGTGACAGGGGTATATAAAATAGTTTGCCCATAACTCTTACTTGATGTTAAGAGTATGAGCAAAATAAAAAGTATTCTTTTATAAGTTATTATCACACGTGGCACCTTTAAAAACCAATTCAGTGCCGAAATTTAGTCAGAGATGATCAATTTGCCGTCAATCCATTCAATTTTTTTACCGGAATGTATCATTAATTCATCTAAAACCTCCTGTAATGAAGGATTAACAAATTTAGTGGTGATTTTAAAATCGGTCAGATCACCATTCGTTTTGACTTCCACCGCATGCACTTCATTAAAGTGATCCTGAATGGCAGCTGAAACGTCTGCTATATTTGCATTGTTGAAGTTGATGACACCTGTTTTCCATGATAGGAAGTTATCATTGGCAATCGCTTCTTTATGAATGGTCCCATTTTCAAAGATAGCACGATCACCAGCCAGTAATATTTCTTCCTGGTTACCAGACCAAAAACGAACTTTCCCTTCCGTTACAGCAATACACACGCGACCGGTAACGGCATTCTCTTCCAGGTTGAACTCGGTACCCAATACTTCAACATTTGCGTTGCCTACTTTAATCACAAACGGTCGATCCGGATTTTTTGCCACCTTAAAATAACCTTCTCCCTGAAGCTTGATCAGACGCTTTTCACCTTCCATCTTTTTCAGGTAAACCAAACGGCTGTGCTGATTAAGTGTGACATTGGAATGATCCGGTAAGGTCATTGCTCCATTTTCTGTTTGTGTATGAAAAGCTTGCCATCTACCAAAGCCGGGTGTGCTTTGATACAGGGCGAAGCCGCCCAGAAACAGGATGGCCGGAATCATAATGGCAGCGATTCGGGAAACCACATGGATCCGCTTGATTTTCAAAGTCGGTTGCTCAAAATGAAGCCGTGCTTTGACCGCTTTCAAGTCAAGATGTGCGTCAACTTTCTGAAATGCCTTCAGGCCTTCCGCATGGTTCCATATCTGCATCATTTTAGTGTAATGCAAGGCATGTGAATCATCTTCCCCTTTCCATTGATCAAGGGATGCTTGCTCCTCTTGACGAATGGAATGCGTCAGGTATTTCGTGATTAGTATATCAATATCTTTCCAGTCCTTTTCCATAATTGCTTCCTAATGAAACTCCATCATGCTAAATAAATTGGTCTCCGCAACCTCTTCCTGGTCAATGGTCATAACTAACTCTTTTTCTGCAATAGCTTCTTCTGCTGCCAATTTATTGTTTTGTTGAATGTTAGTTTGATCATCTTCAACTGCAGGAAGTAATTGCGCCAATAATTGAAAAATAAATTCCATGATACCTTTGTTATATTGTTATTTATAGCCCGTTTCGGTAGTAAGACAATTAGCTGACACAACACACGTATGCGTTTTTCTGTTTTTTCACTTTTTTAATTGTAAAAGGAGGGCCGAAAGCCAAATAATCACAGTTAAGTAATCAGACAAATGCTTGCGCATCACTTTTAGTGCCTTGCTGACTTGTGTTTCCACCGTCCGTTTCGATAGTTCCAGTTTATCCGCAATTTCTTGATTGGTGAGTCCTTTGAAACGACTCATCTCAAATATTTTACGGCATTGGTCCGGTAACGTTTGTACAATACTGAAAATCCGTGATTCTAATTCTGTTTCTTGTAATTTATCTTCGATGAAGGCTTCATCATTCTTTTTCTCAATGAAGATATTGGCATGGTGGTCACGCCGGATCTGGTTGCGCTTGACTTGATTGAGGCATCTGTTTTTTACCGATTGGTAGAGGTGGGCTTTTAAGGAAGAGTGGATGTTTAATTCCTTGCGTTTTTCATAAAAGGATACAAATACATCTTGCACTAACTCACGCGCCTGATCTTCATCAGGGATCACCTTGCGGGCAAAAACAACAAGAGGGGTATAATATTTTAAAAACAGCTCTTCAAAAGCAGATTCTTTACCGGCTTCAATGCCTTTTATCAGGAGCGTGTCATCTGGTGTATTACTCATCCGAATATAAAACCTATTGTATAGAGGCAAAAGTAGAAATTAGCTGGAAATTTACCAGTTATTTAACATCTTTTTGATAAACGATTATAATTTTCTGACAACCAATTACTTTTTGATAACTTTAAATTATGCAGTTGTTTTTTCGATGGAACAATTGTGTAAACCTGCAATTTGTTTATCTTTGCACAGCCTTTTTAAAAAGAAGGTTTATTAATCGGGATGTGGCTCAGCTTGGTAGAGTACTCGTCTGGGGGGCGAGGGGTCGCAGGTTCAAATCCTGTCATCCCGACTTTTAAGGATTTAAAGAAAATCAAAAGCCTGTAAATCGTATGATTTACAGGCTTTTATGTTTTTGCTTAAATCATCCAAAAGCATTATTTATCAGTTTTCTGGTGAGTAATTCGGGAGTCAATTATTTTTATGTAGATTTACTCACCAGAAGCGCTGGAAGAAGTTGTGAGACTGATTCTTACATTTTTCTAACTTTTGTTTCTGCCTGCTTTTTTGATTGATTTTGATTGTGTTTTTAACCCTTTTGAGTGAGCTAAATGCATGGTTTAGCTCAAAACAACACAATTAAAAGCAAACAACATGACAACCAATCAAACATTTTCCGTTCAGTTTCTGGTCCGGCCAGATAAAAAAATCAAAAGTGAAGGTAACATCTTTGTCCGGGTTACGGTCAATGGCGCACGTACAGAGTTCTCGCTTAAAATGAAGGTTCATATTGCCCAATGGAATAATGACAAGGAAAAAATAGAGAGTAGAAGTACTGAAGCCCGTCAACTCAACCATTACATCGATAATGTGAAAGGTCAGTTATTGGGCATCTACCGGGAGTTGGTGCTTAACAAAGAGCTCGTCACGCCCGAAATCATTAAAAACCACTTTTACGGCATTAAAGATAAGGGCGAAACCCTTTTAAGTCTGTTGGAATACCACCGGGAGTCCCAAAAGGACATGCTCAGCTGGGGCACTCTAAAAAATTACCAGACCACTGAAAAGTACGTTTCCAAATTCCTTTTGGAGAAAAAGAAAACAGGGGACATCTACCTGCATCAATTAAATTACCAGTTCATCACCGAATTTGAATCTTATTTGCGCGCCCATCGTCCCGTCGACCATCAGCGGCCCCTCGGCAATAATGGCGTCATGAAGCACCTGGAGCGACTCCGGAAAATGGTGAACATGGCCTTCAAGATGGAGTGGATCGCTAAAAATCCGTTTGAGAAGCACCGCTTGGTTTTTAAGAAGGTGGAGCGGCCCTATCTGTCGCAGCAGGAACTCAACCGTATGGAAGAAAAGCAGTTTTCCATTGAGCGCATCCAGTTTGTCAAAGATCTTTTCATTTTTGCCTGCTATACCGGATTGGCCTATATTGATGTGAGTCAACTCACGCCCATGAATATTGTAAAAGGCATTGATGGTAGCGACTGGATTTATACCAAACGGGAGAAAACAGAAGTCCAGGTTCACATCCCCATACTGCCAACGGCTTTTGAGATCATTCACAAATACCGCGATCATCCCAGGGCCCAGGATCACAATAAGTTGTTTCCACCTATCTCAAATCAGAAAATTAACAGCTATCTGAAAGAAATAGCAGACCTCTGTGGTATCACCAAACCCTTGTCTTTTCACATTGCACGCCATACTTTTGCCACCACTGTTACCCTAAGCAATGGCGTACCCATTGAAACAGTCAGTAAATTACTGGGACACACTAAAATTTCCACCACTCAGATTTATGCCAAAGTGGTCGAAAATAAGATCAGTGCGGACATGCAACAGTTGCAACTAAAGCTGCAGGGTAAGAAAGTGGAGCAGAAGAAGACATTCAATGTAGGTTAGTGCAAGCAGATAACTCCTGTGTCGATATCACAACACAGGAGTTTTTCATGCTTTCCGACAGAAACTGTATTTCCGCCCTGGTGGTCGAAAATAAGCTAAGAGAGTATATACAACAACTACACAAAAAAGATCAGGACAAAATAGTTTCAGAAATATTACCCCCTCCAAATGGCAATAGAAACGCGCTTTGTTCTCCTGTGGGCATGGAGTAGGGAATCAGAGTTGGTTGGCTGAAATAGCACATAATGAATAACATATAATTGTTTCGGCATATTGTTTGATGTTAATAAGCGACTTTTATTATGCATTATTCAACCTTAAAAACCTCAAACTTATGCAACACCTCCTGAATCAATTGGGAGTGGTGGTAACTGAACTCCAAAACCACCATTTATACCACCCCTGTCCAACCAATGGTAAAAGGCAAACAGATGTACTCATTGGTTTGATCAACAACCAGGTCACAGTTCTTAAAAATGAGCTCATGACCATTTCCCTGCAGAACCTTTCCAGGAAAAAATTAAAACAACTGGTGAGGTTTTATCAGCCTGCAGTGATTAAGATCCTCAATACACTGCATGAATCCCCGGGCACTTGTAAGCAGGATTTGAAGTGCGAATCCTGCCATATAAGGCAGGCTCTTGATTGTATTTCTGACCTGCTCTCTTTCCTCAGGGAGCAATTTCCCTTTGCATTTGATCAAAACATGAATGTTCCGGCGCCCATTTCCGCGTCACAAACCGTGATAATTAGAAATGAACTGGAAACCATTAGCCTGATTTTACGGGAGAAAGAGGCCGGTAGAGCCTTAACAAAAAACTTACTCCATCCCTTATCCGATTTCCTCACTAACAATCAGGAGTGCTCCTTTTGTGACTTGTCCTATTTACATACCTGGGCCCAAAAGTTAAGAGATGCCAGCAAGGGCCGATATGGTGGCCCACAATTGGATAAGTTGCTGTGCAAAGCAGCCATCGAGCATGATCAGAATTCAGTGAACTGCATTCATTGCCTGGAATCCTTAATCACCCGGGAGTATCAATCCAAACCCGATGTCATTGAACAGTTAATCATCTTGAACTATTACCTGAAATGTGTGAATCAGGTCAGTGTGACCGCTGGCTTTTGTTTCGATCCCTCCCGGGATAGTTTGAAATCCTGCCTCTCCAATTGGCTGGTGGAGGAAATCAGTTTTATCGAAAAGAAGTGTCATTCGTACCTGGAAACCGTTGAGATAAAAAATGGTGGGCCGGTACAACAAGAAAGGCTGACCCTAATGTTTTCTGTTCCCATGATCGCCATTTTCATTCGTGCATTTGTGGAGAATAAATACCTGGCACAGCTTCCCAAAAGAGCCATATTCAGGTTTTTCAGTAATCATTTCTCATCTGCTCAATCCGAGATGATCTCCGAAAACAACTTGAAAAATGAATATTACGAATTGGATCCGGCAGCCATTGAAGCATTCAAAGAGGTCGTTTTGGAGTTGCTTAAATGGGTACAGAAACTATAATCTGAAATTTTTTTTATGCCATAATCAATTAATATTCATGGGGGTTGTCAGGGGGTGGCGCAACCCCTGGCAACCCCCATGGTATGGATACTTTTCATTTATTTGTAACACATCAAAATCAATCAAATAGTCTGGCAGCTAAAACAAGTAGTAATTAAAAAATTTCAACCATGGCAACAGAAATCATCACAACCGACGACCTGAGAGAATTCAAACTCGAATTACTCGCCGACATCCAAAAACTACTGCAAGACCAAGCCGGTACCCACCCCAAGAAATGGCTAAAATCCAAAGAAGTCCGACAAATCCTCAACATCTCCCCGGGTACCCTGCAGAACCTACGCGTCAATGGCACCTTGCCCTACACTAAAATTGGTGGGGTCATTTATTACGCCTTCGCCGACATCCACCAGATGATCGAAGCAAACAAAGTTAACTAGGTTTGATACTGATCATTTGAAATAGGTCCTTAGCAAGTTATCCCGACATCAGCAACGTCGCTCGGGACCCACTTCCTGAAATTGATGAAAAGACAGAAAGGGGTTTGAGCAGAGCGAGTTCTTTCTGTCTCATCAATGAAGGATTAGTGGGTAAGTGAGTGCTACAGTCGGCGGACTCTTTGCCTCCTTTCTCGACTGTAGGAGAATTGGAGCGAAGCGGAAATCGTGAACACCTAAAATCAATTACAATAGGTGAACAAAGTAGGAGCCCCCACGGCTTGAGTGGATAAAAAGGAAAAACCATGAACATCCGATCACCATGAACAATATACGACATCAACAATATTCTGAGGCATTCACCTGGAATGAAACAATGTTATTATGTATGAGGATGGCCTCAGCAACGTAGCCGGGGCCCCATAGTTTTGTAAGCAGGCAAAAAAGAATTGAAGCGAAGCGGAAATCATGAACTCCTTAAAAACATAGACTTGCGTGAACTAATGCTGTTTGAGCGACGGAGGAGTGAGTTCATTCTTTTTCTGATTGCAAAACGTGATGGGTCGGTGAGTGGTATAACCTTGAACTTTTTTGTTTCCGTTTTTTGCTTCAAGGTAAAAAATGAAAACCCGCCTGGTAAGGCTTGATGCAATAGGAGAGAGGCAGATATACTATCCACTGTCCTTCATCAAAGCATTGGTAACTTCAAATAAACCATTAACAACATGAACATCCGATCACCATGAACTTTATCCGGCATCACCTGGCGGTTTTCTCAAAGATGGATCAGATAGCATCCTTTAAGTCCTATCATTATTCCTTGTACCTGGCACTTTTTAGGAAATGGAACGACAAGGTTCCTTCTAAAAAAGAATGGGTAATTGATTTATTATGTAGCTTCGTATTTTCATATTAAAGTCAGCGTATGTTTACCCAAGAATTATTCGAATTAGCATTAAATATTACCAGTCCCTGGATTATCTCATCAGTTGATTTTGACGTTGAGAAGCAGAAGCTTGATATTCACATAGACTTTGAACGAGGTAGTGAATTCGAATATACTCTTGAAGATGGGACTACGGGAAAAGGAAAAGCATACGACACGGTTAACAAGACATGGCGACATCTAAATTTTTTGCAGCATGAATGTTACCTCCATGCGAGAGTCCCCCGAGTTAAGAGAGAGGATAACAGCATTCGAATGATTCAAACACCTTGGCAAGGAAAAATGAATGGGTTTACCCTACTCTTCGAAGCATTACTCCTTCAGTTATGTACTGCGATGCCCGTGTTAAAAGTGTCACAAATAGCTGGCGTAAGTGATGATAAGCTCTGGGATATGCTGGAGAGGTATATCGACGAAGCCGTAGATCAAATGGATCTATCTGATCTAAACATGTTAGGTCTGGACGAGACATCTAAGGCTAAACACCATGACTACATTACCCTTTTTGTGAATTTATTGACGCGTAAAGTAGTTTATATTACCGAAGGGAAAGACAGTAAAACAATTGACGATTTTGTAGACTTTCTAACCACCCATGGAGGCCGATCAGAGCATATTACTGATGTGAGTTCTGATATGTCCAAAGCCTTTATTAAAGGCGTTAAAGACAATCTGCCAAACGCTCAAATTACATTTGATAAATTTCATATTATGAAGATTATCAATGATGCCGTAAACAAAGTACGTATTCAGGAGGTAAAGGAGCAAGATGTGTTGAAGAAAACGAAATTCATTTTTCTTAAAAATAATGCCAATCTAACTCCCAAACAACTTTCAATACTCCAGGAATTGAAGATGTCAAAAATCAATCTGAAAACTATAAGGGCCATGCACATCCGTGAAAACTTTCAGGAGATTTACAATTCGGATTCATTTGAAGAATTCCAGTTCAAACTTCAAAAGTGGTATTTCTGGGCTACTCACAGTCGATTAGAGCCTATTAAGGAAGTTGCATATACAATAAAGAGGCATTGGGATGGTGTTCTCGGATGGTGGCATAGTCAAATCAACAATGGAATACTGGAAGGACTTAACTCAATTATTCAAGCTGCTAAATCGAAAGCGCGAGGATATAAGCTGGCTAAAAATTTCAAAATCATAGCGTACCTATTAACAGGTGATATTGATCTCAACTCGTTAAACAGAAATTTTCACAAACTAACATAAATACAAACTACCCACTCATTTTTAGAGAGAGCCAACGACAATCGCTTTGAAAACCCCATCATCATCTCTCGAAAAGGAATGATGAAGCTGGCACGGATTGGTTCGAAGAGCACCTACTACAGGGCCCTAAAAGAGCTACATAATCATAGTTTCATAAAGTATGACCCATCCTTCGATTCCAACACAGGGAGTGAAGTGCACCTGTCCATTTTTGGGGCAGGTACCTATCCCAAAACTGAACCGGCACCTGACCCAAAAATGGACCCTTTAAATAAAGATACAAACAATACTCTCTTTATAAGAGAATTCAACTTTTATGATAATCAAAAACAAGGAGATATGAATACAGAGGAACAAAAAAGAACCATCAACGAACTTAACAATAATCATAACCCACAACAAGACCTTTTTGACTTCGAAGAAATGCCCCTTCCGGAAGAAATCATTCCCCAGAAAGAAAAACGAACACGTTTTGTGTCACCACCCCTGGAGCACATCCAAATTTACTTTCAGGAAAAAAATCATTCTAAAACCGAGGCCGAACGCTTCTTCAACTACTACGAATCCAATGGCTGGCTCGTGGGCGGAAAAACCAAAATGAAAGACTGGAAAGCCGCTGCCCGTAACTGGATGCTCAACATCGACAAATTCGAAACCAAATCCACAACCCTAGAGCGCAAGGCCCTGAGCTTGTCGAAGAGAAGTCAAAACAACAAACCCAAGCCCCCCGGCCACAAACCATCCACCAACTACAGTAAGAAATTATAAACAAATGAAATTCCGCTTGTGCTCCCCTTGTAAGGGGAGCTGCCCGAAGGACTGTGGGGTATAACAATATGAATTAAAATCTCAAAAATCAATATGGATTCCCAATCTGAACACCCGCCTCTGACCAATAGCGTTAAGAACCCCGCAATGGAATCGTTTAGCGTAATTGGGCAGTAGCGGCGGTCTTTTTTGTTTCGTTTTTGCGACTGTAGGCAAAAATGAAAAGCCCGTGCGGCTGGAGCACTACTATGAAGTAGATTAAACAATCAATAAAAATTTCCAATCCCAAAGAAATTCTTGCCAATACCCTTGATATGAAATCAATTACACCACAATCCCCAAATGACAATACAATTTTTCAATCTGAACATCCGCCTCTGACCAATAGCGTTAAGAACGGTGGAATGAAGGCGATCAGAAAGAAAAGCTGTTTGAGCGCAGCGAGTTCTTTTCTTTCCGCCGCAATGGAATCGTTTAGCGTCATTGGGCAGTAGCGGCGGTCTTTTTTGTTTCGTTTTTGCGACTGTAGGCAAAAATGAAAAGCCCGTGCGGCTAGAGCACTACTCTGAAATAGATTAAACAATCAATAAAAATTTCCAATCCCAAAGGAATTCTTACTAATACCCTTGATATGAAATCAATTACACCACAATCCCCAAATGACAATACAATTTTTCAATCTGAACACCCGCCTCTGACCAATAGCGTTAAGAACGGTGGCATGGAGGCGATCAGAAAGAAAAGCTGTTTGAGCGCAGCGAGTTCTTTTCTTTCCGCCGCAATGGAATCGTTTAGCGTCATTGGGCAGTAGCGGCGGTCTTTTTTGTTTCGTTTTTGCGACTGTAGGCAAAAATGAAAAGCCCGTGCGGCTGGAGCACTACTATGAAATAGATTAAACAATCAATAAAAATTTCCAATCCCAAAGAAATTCTTGCCAATACCCTTGATATGAAATCAATTACACCACGATCCCCAAATGACAATACAATTTTTCAATCTGAACATCCGCCTCTGACCAATAGCGTTAAGAACGGTGGCATGGAGGCGATCAGAAAGAAAAGCTGTTTGAGCGCAGCGAGTTCTTTTCTTTCCGCCGCAATGGAATCGTTTAGCGTCATTGGACAGCAGCGGCGGTCTTTTTTGTTTCGTTTTTGCGACTGTAGGCAAAAATGAAAAGCCCGTGCGGCTAGAGCACTACTCTGAAATAGATTAAACAATCAATAAAAGTTCCCAATCCCAAAGGAATTCTCACTAATACCCCTGATATGAAATCAATTACACCACAATCCCCAAATGACAATACAATTTTTCAATCTGAACACCCGCCTCTGACCAATAGCGTTAAGAACGGTGGCATGGAGGCGATCAGAAAGAAAAGCTGTTTGAGCGCAGCGAGTTCTTTTCTTTCCGCCGCAATGGAATCGTTTAGCGTCATTGGGCAGTAGCGGCGGTCTTTTTTGTTTCGTTTTTGCGACTGTAGGCAAAAATGAAAAGCCCGTGCGGCTGGAGCACTACTATGAAATAGATTAAACAATCAATAAAAATTTCCAATCCCAAAGAAATTCTTGCCAATACCCTTGATATGAAATCAATTACACCACGATCCCCAAATGACAATACAATTTTTCAATCTGAACATCCGCCTCTGACCAATAGCGTTAAGAACGGTGGCATGGAGGCGATCAGAAAGAAAAGCTGTTTGAGCGCAGCGAGTTCTTTTCTTTCCGCCGCAATGGAATCGTTTAGCGTCATTGGACAGCAGCGGCGGTCTTTTTTGTTTCGTTTTTGCGACTGTAGGCAAAAATGAAAAGCCCGTGCGGCTAGAGCACTACTCTGAAATAGATTAAACAATCAATAAAAGTTCCCAATCCCAAAGGAATTCTCACTAATACCCCTGATATGAAATAAATTACACCACAATCCCCAAATGACAATACAATTTTTCAATCTGAACATCCGCCTCTGACCAATAGCGTTAAGAACGCCGCAATGGAATCGTTTAGCGTCATTGGACAGCAGCGGCGGCTCTTTTTGTTTACGTTTTCGAGCTGTAGCGAAAAAGTAAAAGCCCGTGCGGCTTGAGCACTTGAAAGAAAAAGAATCATTTTAAATCTAAGTTGATAACTGATTAATTCAGGATAGCACTATTTGACTTTTATTTTCAATAACTTATTATCTAATCATGAAAAACCTACTATACCAAAATCTAAAGTATAAGTTCAACATCGACAACTTCGATCAGATCCTGGACAAGATAGAAAGCCTTTCCGATCAATTCTTTGAGCAAAAACTATTCATCGACAAACAATCCTACCTCTGTGAGATCATTGACCTACACGACAGAATCCAATCCGTTTACTGCCATTTATCCGGCCAGAAATACAGCTACACATTCGACCCGCCCTACAATACCTACACCGATGCCGAGTGTATCCTGCACTACTATGCCAACATCATCACCTTCATCAAACACATGGCCTTCTTCTTCCAACCGGTAAACTACCCCTGTACCATCCCCACAAAATATTCACTTAACTAAAATCAAAGCTATGCTTTTCAATAAACCAATTTCAACACAATTTCCAATTGAAATTACAACGTTTCAATATAAACACCCGCCTCTGTCCAATAGCGTTAAGAACGGTGGCATGGAGGCGATCAGAAAGAAAAGCTGTTTGAGCGCAGCGAGTTCTTTTCTTTCCGCCGCAATGGAATCGTTTAGCGTAATTGGACAGCAGCGGCGGCTCTTTTTGTTTACGTTTTCGAGCTGTAGCGAAAAAGTAAAAGCCCGTGCGGCTAGAGCACTACTATGAAGTAGATTAAACAATCAATAAAAATTTCCAATCCCAAAGGAATCCTTACTAATACCCCTGACATGAAACCAATTACACCACAATCCCCAAATGACAATGCAACTTTTCAATATAAACACCCGCCTCTGACCAATAGCGTTAAAAACGATGGAATGAAGGCGATCAGAAAGAAAAGCTGTTTGAGCGCAGCGAGTTCTTTTCTTTCCGCCGCAATGGAATCGTTTAGCGTCATTGGACAGCAGCGGCGGTCTTTTTTGTTTCGTTTTTGCGACTGTAGGCAAAAATGAAAAGCCCGTGCGGCTGGAGCACTACTATGAAGTAGATTAAACAATCAATAAAAATTTCCAATCACAAAGGAATCCTTACTAATACCCTTGATATGAAACCAATTACTCCACAATTCCCAAATAACAATACAATTTTTCAATATAAACACCCGCCTCTGTCCAATAGCGTTAAGAACGATGGAATGAAGGCGATCAGAAAGAAAAGCTGTCTGAAGCGGAGCAAGTTCTTTTCTTTCCGCCATAATGGAATCGTTTAGCGTAATTGGGCAGCAGCGGCGGTCTTCTTTGTTTACTTTCTTCGACTGTAGGGAGAAAGTAAAAGCCCGTGCGGCTTGAGCACTTATATGAAATAGATAACCAATCAGTAAAAGTTTCCAATCACAAAGGAATCCATTAATCATTAACCCCTAATCATTAAAACCATGCTTGACAAAAAGCACCCTCTATCGCAAAGAGCCACAAAGATTTTTCACAAAGAACCACTAAGGCTAAATGCCTATTTTTTTGCGCCCCTTTGCGTTTTCCTCTGCGCCCCTTTGCGTTATTTTTTTCTCCGCGAAACTCTGCGTAACAATTAATCATTAATCCCTAATCATTAAAAAATGCACTACCAAATAACCAACAACACCATCATCTACGATTTCCACAAATCCCTCGATTTCATCACCCAAAAAGGCAAAGTCATGCATGGGCCCCACTTTCACCTTTACGAAGAAGATATGCCCATTATTCGCCAACTTTTTGCCTATACAATCGGCGACCATCACAACACCATCCGCCAGAGTCTAAACCCCAAGAAAGGCCTCATGCTCTGTGGCCCCATTGGCTGTGGTAAAACTTCACTCATGAAATTGATGCAACTTTTATTACCTTTAGAAAACAGATACCAGGTTAAAGCGTGCCGCGATGTCAGCTTCGAATTTCAAAAAGACGGTTTCGAAGTCATTCACCGCTACAGCAAACGCAGCTTCTCCATCACACCCGGCAGCAAAACACCCAAACCCATCTGCTTTGATGACCTGGGCGCCGAACAAAACCTCAAACACTTCGGCTCCGAATGCAACGTCATAGCAGAAATCCTGCTCAGTCGCTACGACCTGTTCATCTCCGATAACCTCATCACCCACATCACCACCAACCTCGATGTAGATGACATCGAAGAGCTATACAGTAAACGCGTCCGCAGCCGCCTCCGCGAAATGGTCAACCTCATCCACTGGCCGCATGATTCACCCGATAAACGGAAATAGAACCATGTATTTCAACGTATTTCCTTACTTCCTAAAATCAATTGCACTATCATAAAATTAACTAACTTCATATTAATCACCTCTAACATTATCAAATAATTATGAAAAAACAATCTAAAATCATCTACATCGCCAATGACGGCAAAGAATTCAATACCGAAAAAGAATGCCTGGAATGGGAAAAACGCTCAAACTACATCAAAGTAACATGCCTCACCAACGAGCAGTTAACCCATCTCATCTACCACATTTTTCACTGGGAATTCAACTCCATTGAAAACAGTATTCGAAATGCCAGGATCCAGGTCCGCACTATAGGTGAAGAAGAGGTCGAATTTATTTTCTCCACCCAATACGAAACCTATAAAGGAACCATCTCAGGCAATGGCCTTACCGACATTAAAATCTTTGGCACCCAGTACGACACCAAAGCAAAAGAAGCATATAACTGGATACACAGTGTTGGTTTTCCCATGCGTCGCATCAATAATTACCTGGAGTCAATCAACTTTTTCACAGAGCAAAAAAAAATCCCCTCAACAAACAAAGACATTGACACCGATGATTACACAACCATTTTCAATGCTGTCGCTCAACCCGGCAAACCCTTCCGCTTTGCAGAAAACCTGAACTGATACCATTCAAACTCTTACATAAATAATAAGCTCCCTAAACGATTCCTGTTTCGGGAGCTTTAATTATTACTTCAGCAACCCATTTCCAGATATTTCTACTTTTTCGATCACAATTTCCCTAAAAACAGAAATGCCCTACCATCTAATGACTAAATCTTCAAACTATCAAATTACCACATTCTTAAATCACACCATCGTCAAATCACTCAATTTTCATATCCAAAACTGCTTCTAATCACGCCATCGAGTAAACATATTTACTATATTTATCCGTCACAAAACACAGCACAATGTCCGTACCCGATTACCAATCCATCATGCTACCTCTCTTAAAAGCGGTTGCCGATGGCAAAGAATATAAATTCAGAGAATTAGTAGAGTTGTTATCAATACAATACAAACTAACATCAGCCGAAAGACGAATACTACTACCTAGTGGAACTCAGCCAGTTTTTGACAACCGTGTGGGTTGGGCTAAATCCTATCTGAAAAAGGCCGGTCTTATATCCTCGGAGAAAAGAGGGGTGATGCAAATTTCGCCCTTGGGCCTGGAAGTCCTTAAGGGCAAACCCCAAAAAATTAACGTATCCTTCTTGAAGCAATTTGAATCTTTCAGAGACTTCGTAGGAAGCGCCAACAATGGTAACGATCAAAAAACAGAAAACAGCGAATTATCAGAAAAAACCCCTGAAGAAGAATTGGAAGGAGCCTGGAAAAACCTCAACCTTACGCTGGCGTCCGACTTACTGCAAAAGATAAAAGCAATGGATCCTGGCAAGTTTGAAAAGCTGGTAGTTGATTTATTACTGGCTATGGGCTATGGCGGTTCCAGACAGGAAGCCGGTAACATAGTGGGCAAATCCGGTGACGGCGGCATCGATGGTATCATCAACGAAGACCGACTGGGACTCGATAAAATCTACATTCAAGCCAAACGCTGGGAAAACACAGTACCCATCAAAGAAGTAAGAGACTTTGCCGGTGCTCTCCTGGCACAAAAAGCCCGGAAAGGTGTTTTCATCACCACATCTGACTATCCCAAATCGGCTCATGAATATGTGCAAAACATCGATCGCACCATTGTGCTCATTGATGGTATCCGATTGGCCGAACTAATGATTGAATTTAAAATGGGAGTTTCAGTGAAAGAAACTTACCAGGTAAAGGAAATTGACTCGGATTACTTTGAGAATTGATAATTTTGCAGTATTTCCATGCCCTTGTAAAAATACAAACAGATAACAACACACAATATGTCCGAAGACCAAAAGAAACAACTGGAAGCCCAATTATGGAGTATCGCCAACCTATTGAGGGGTAAGATTAGTGCCGACGATTACCGCGATTACATTCTCGGTTTTATCTTTTACAAATACCTGAGTGAAAAGCAATACTTATACGCCAACGAACTGTTGGAAGGCGAAAAGGTAACCGATTACAAGAAGGTGACCGATGCCGAAACGCTGGAAGCCATCAAGGAAGAATCGCTTCTGAAGTTGGGTTACTTCCTGCAACCACAAGAGCTGTTTGCTGAACTGGCCAGAAAAGGAAATGCCGATACCGAAAGCGAAAGCAACTACATCATTGAGGACCTGCAGGCGGTGATGAACCACATTGAGCAGAGTACCATGGGTACCGAATCGGAAGAGGATTTCAATGCCTTGTTTGAAGACCTGGACCTCACCTCCACCAAAATTGGCCGCACCGTTGGAGCCCGAAACGAAGTGATTGTTAAAATACTCAATCACCTCGATAAAATCGATTTCAAACTCAAAGAAGTCGACTCCGATGTGCTGGGCGATGCCTACGAGTACCTCATTGGTAAGTTTGCAGCCGGTGCCGGCAAGTCAGCCGGTGAGTTCTACACCCCGCAGCAGGTGAGTAAGATATTGGCCAAGATTGTGACCACCGGTAAAACCAAACTAAAATCCGTTTACGACCCCACCTGTGGTTCGGGCTCATTGCTCTTGAGGGTGGCCAGGGAAGTAAAAGATGTGAGTGAGTTTTACGGACAGGAGCTCAACCGCACCACCTACAACCTGGCACGCATGAACATGATTTTGCACGATGTGCACTACCGCGAGTTCGACATACAGCAGGAGGACACACTCGAAAACCCACAACACTTAGACAAACGTTTTGAAGCAGTAGTGGCCAACCCGCCCTTCTCGGCCCATTGGAAAAGTGCTGATAACCCACTAAATGATACCGACGAACGGTTTAGTCAATACGGCAAGCTGGCGCCTAAAACCAAGGCCGACTATGCCTTTGTGCAACACATGATACACCAGCTGGCCGACAATGGCACCATGGCCACCGTACTACCCCACGGCGTATTATTCCGGGGTGCGGCCGAAGGAGTGATTCGCAAGTACCTGATAGAAGACCGTAACTACCTGGATGCAGTCATTGGCCTGCCAGCCAATATTTTCTACGGCACCTCCATACCCACCTGCATTCTGGTGTTTAAAAAATGCAGAGAGGCCGATGACAATGTGGTGTTCATCGATGCAAGCAGTGATGACCATTACATTAAAAACGGCAACCAAAACGAGCTACGCGATGAAGATGTGGACTTAATCATCAACACCTACCGCGAACGGAAGGAAATGGATAAATACTGCCACATTGCCACACTACAGGAGATAGCCGATAACGACTACAACCTGAACATCCCGCGCTATGTAGACACCTTCGAAGAGGAAGAAGAAATCGATTTGACAACAGTGGCAAGTGAGCTTGTCGAACTTGATAACGACCTGGAAGACGTAAACCAGGAGATTATCGGATTTTGTAACGAACTAGGTATTGTTCCACCTTTTAAAGTGAAAAATGATGGAGAATAATGTGCCTCAATTACGGTTTCCTGGGTTTAATGGGGAATGGCAAAAAAAAAGATTAGGAAAAGTATTAGCGATTACATCCGCAGCGCGTGTTCATAAAGAAGAGTGGTCAGAAAAAGGGGTTCCTTTTTTTAGAACAAGCGATGTAGTTGCTGAATTTAAAGGAATAAGTAACAAAAAGGCATTCATACCTATTGATTTATATAATTCTCTATCAAATAAGATTGGACGCGTTAAAAAAGACGACATACTTATAACAGGAGGAGGTTCAATTGGTATACCATATTTGGTTAGAAACAATGAGCCTTTATATTTCAAAGATGCAGACTTACTTTGGATAAAAACTACTAATGAAATAAATGGCTATTTTCTGTACTCATACTTTCTCTCACAACCATTCAAGAGATATATTAAAAGTATTTCGCATGTTGGAACAATAGCACATTACACAGTTATACAGGCAAAGAACACTCCTTGTTATTTCCCAATATCAAATGAACAAACCAAAATAGCCAATTTCCACACTGCCATTGACAAACGCATCACCCTGCTTCAAAAAAAGAAAGCCGAACTGGAGCGCTACAAAAAGGGCCTAATGCAAAAACTATTCTCCCAAACCATCCGCTTTAAAGATGAGAAGGGTAATGATTTTCCGGATTGGGAGGAGAAAAAGTTGGGGGAAGTAGGATTAATAAACCCTAAATGCCAAGAACTTCCAAATAGCTTTATTTATATAGATATAGAGAGCGTTACCAAAGGCCAATTAGTTAAAGAAGATACAATTCTAAAAAAAGATGCTCCAAGTCGTGCACAACGCTTACTTAAGAAAGGAGATATTTTATATCAAATGGTCAGACCATATCAGAAAAATAATTTCTTATTTAGTTTAGATCAATCTAATTATGTAGCGTCAACAGGCTATGCTCAAATAAGAACTAAGGAAGAAACTGCGTTTTTATTTCATTTACTCCACACAGAAAGCTTTGTTAACAAAGTTATTGAAAGGTGCACAGGAACGAGCTACCCTGCTATAAATTCTTCAGATTTAGGTGAAATTAAAGTGAATATTCCAATTAGGCATGAACAACAAAAAATCGCCTCCTTTTTATCGGCCATTGATCAAAAGATAGAACATACGGCGGTGCAGGTAGAGAAGATGCAGGCATGGAAGAAGGGGTTGTTGCAGCGGATGTTTGTGTAAATTGTCTGAATTAGGATGTGGAGGATTTAAGGATGATTGGATGACGGACCATAACTGGTTTCAGGTAGCGTTATTTGTCAGGTGAGAAAGTAACATTAACAAGGTCAACATTGATGAAACGTTAATGATCAGATCATGAAACATGAAGATATTACCCGTAAAATAATAGGTTGTAGCATGAAGGTGCACAATACGTTGGGAAATGGTTTTCAGGAAGTCATTTACCAAAGGGCATTGGCCATTGAGATGGAAAGGCAAGGACTGACTTTTCAACGGGAAATGGAGATGAGCATTTATTATGAGGGGATCAACATTGGTACCAGGCGGGTTGATTTTTTCGTAGAGGATAACATTATGGTGGAGCTGAAGGCCCTCACCCAATTAGAGGAGGTGCACTTAGCACAAGCAATGAACTATTGTCAAGCTTATCAACTACCCATTGGTCTGCTCATAAACTTTGGAGCAAAAAGCCTGCAGTTTAAAAGGGTTTATAATCTTAATCATCCTGAAAACAAGAACTATCGCAAACAAACATCCTAAAGCGATTAGCTAATAACATAATGAGTAAAAATTACTAAAGTAATCCTAAAATCAATAAATCCTAAAAATCCTAATTCTGACAAAGGAATGAACGCACAACCCGAACAAGTATTAGAAAACAACCTGGTAGCCCAATTAATTAAACTGGGTTATAAAAATGTTGTCATCAACGATGAAAGTGACCTATTAGCCAACCTGAAGTCACAGTTAGAAGTCCACAATAAAACAGAGCTTTCTGAGAATGATTTTAAGCAAATACTCAACTACATCAACAAAGGCAATGTATTTGAACGGGCCAAGCTTTTGCGCGACCGGGTACCCTATACCAACGATAAAGGCGAAAGCCTTACCATTGAGCTAATCAATCAAATCCACTGGTGTCAAAACCAGTTCCAGGTCACACAACAGGTAACCATGGAAGGCAAGTACAAAAACCGGTACGATGTCACCATCTTAATCAACGGTTTGCCCCTGGTGCAGATTGAACTCAAACGCCGTGGCCTCGAGCTGAAAGAAGCCTTTAACCAAACCAACCGTTACGAGCGGCATTCCTATTGGGCAGGTCATGGTTTATTTCAGTTCATACAAATTTTTGTCATCAGTAACGGGGTCAACACCAAATACTACGCCAACAGTCCCTTAAAAGCACGTTCGTTCAAGCAAACCTTTTACTGGAGCGATGTCAACAACCAGCTCATCACGCAGCTGGTCGATTTTACCAACGTGTTTCTGGAGCCGTGCCACATCTCTAAGATGATTTGTAAATACATCGTCATTCACGAGTCCGACAAGATTCTGATGGTGCTGCGTCCCTACCAGTTTTATGCCGTAGAGGCCATCATTGAACGGGTGCAAACCACCACCAAATTTGGCTACATCTGGCACACCACCGGTTCGGGTAAAACACTCACCTCCTTTAAAACGGCCCAGATACTTACCAACTACCCCAAGGTGCACAAGGTGGTGTTTGTGGTCGACCGTAAAGACCTCGATTACCAAACCACCAAAGAGTTTAACGCCTTTAGCAAAGGCAGCATCGATGGCACCAACAACACCAATACCCTGGTCAGCCAGATGACAGGTGACAATAAGTTGATTGTAACCACCATTCAAAAACTGAATACCGCCATCAGCAAAAAGCGTTACCTGTCCAAAATGGAAACCCAAAGGGACAAACGCATTGTCTTCATCTTCGATGAGTGCCACCGCTCACAGTTTGGCAAAACCCACGACGACATTAAGAACTTCTTTACCAAGTGCCAGATGTTTGGTTTTACCGGTACGCCTATCTTCGAAAAAAATGCCGGCACCAATGAGTTTGGAAAGCGAACAACCAAGATGCTGTTTGATAAAAAGCTGCATCAATACGTCATTACCGATGCCATCCGCGACGAAAATGTATTGAAGTTCTCAGTGGAGTACATCAGAACCTTTAAAAAGAAGGATGAAATCTTTGACATCAATGTCGAAGCCATTGATAAGGCCGAGGTGATGAATGCCCCGCAACGCCTCAATAACATTATCGATTACATCATTAATCACCACAACCGCAAAACACACAACAGAGAGTTCACAAGTATTTTTGCCGTTTCTCAGGTAGAACACGAAACAGGATTTACACCGGTAGTTGAATACTACAAGTTATTCCAGCAGAAAAAAGAACAGGGCCTGCATAACCTGAAGGTGGCCACCATCTTCTCTTATAAGGCCAACGAGGACGACAAGGACGCCATGGGTGCTTTCGTCGATGATGAGTTCCTCGACGATATGGATGCCAATCCACGCCTGGCAGCCGAACCCAAAGCAGAGTACAACACGCAGCATACCAGGGACCATCTGGAAAGTTTTATCCAGGATTACAACAAACAATTTAAAACCAACTTTACGACCAAGGACAGTAAAAGCTTTTACAACTATTACAACGATGTGGCCAAGCGCGTGAAACACAAGCAGATTGATGTATTGCTGGTGGTCAACATGTTCTTAACCGGTTTTGATAGCAAAACCCTGAATACCCTCTATGTCGATAAAAACCTCAAATATCACGGCCTGATACAGGCTTATTCGCGTACCAACCGCATTTTAAACGAGCTCAAATCACAGGGTAACATCGTATCATTCCGTAACCTGAAAAAAGCCACGGATGAGGCCATTTCACTGTTTTCCAACATCAATGCCAGGGATGAAATCATCATGCAGCCCTACGAAGAGTATGTATCTAAATTCAATACGGCATTTATTGAACTGCTCAAAATTGCGCCAACGGTTGACAGCGTCAATGACTTGCAGGATGAGGAAAAAGAATTGGAGTTCATTAAAGCATTCCGCGAATTGATGCGCCTGAAAAATGTACTGGCCACCTTTACTGAATTTAAGTTTGATGACCTGTCCATGCCCGAACAGAGCTTCGAAGATTACAAAAGCAAGTACCTCGACCTATACGACAAGGCGAAGTCGGCCCATCAAAAGGAAAAGGTATCTATTCTGGGCGATATCGATTTTGAGTTGGAACTCATTCATCGCGATGAAATAAACGTCGCCTATATACTCAAGCTGCTGGCCAAATTGAAAGATGCACCGGAAGAAGAACAACAGAAGCAAAAACAGGCCATTCTCGAAATCATGACCGGTGATGCCAGGATGCGTAGCAAGCGCGATCTCATTGAGCGCTTTATCCAGGAAAACCTGCCTTTGATAAAGGATTCGGATGACATTCAGGATGAATTTGAAAATTACTGGAGCAAAGAACGCCTCCTGGCCATCCAGAACCTCAGTAAGGAAGAGAATCTGGATGCCGAAAAGTTGCAGACCCTAATCGGTAACTACCTGTTCACCGAAAAGAAACCACTCCGCGATGATATCATTGACATGATGAATAAACGACCAGCACTGAAAGAACGCAAAACAGTAGCCGAACGGGTTACAGACAAGATAATCGGATTTGTAGAAACCTTTATTAATGGGATAACAAGGCCGTAAATGAAAATTAAACCAAATTGTGATTAAACTAAGACAGAATACATTGAGCGCAACAGACGGTTATATAACATTAGTGATTTTGTGCTTATTGGTAAACAGCTTATGAGCTTCAACAAACAGCACACAGAATCACAGACTGGCATTGTTAAAACGAGTAGAATTTTCACCATTTTAAAGGACAGGAGCTGTTTTTTGGCGTATATTTATAGGCATAAAGGAGTTGTATTTAAAGTGTTAATTTTAAAACCCACCGTCATGTCAAAGTTTCATGAAGCATTGAAAAATGTAAAGAAAGCTCCCAAACGAAGTGCTAAAGAAAAGCGGCAGAATAAGAGAGCTAAGCGTGCAATGGGAAGTGAAGCGGTTAGTCTCAAAAAAGTTTTTGAGCATAAGAAAAATGAAAATCAAACGATCTGAAACTCAAAAAGTATATTAATATTTTTTTGATACCGCTGATAAACCTGGCTGTTATTCCGGTTGAGATAAACTAGGAATCAGATTTTTTTTGCAGAAGTTGTTTAAAGACCTAAAAAAGAGTAAAATAAGCGATTTAATTAATTGGTATTTTGATGATTAAATGTATATTTAATAAATGTTCATCAGGTGTTAAGTACTCAAATTATAAAAAAACATAAGCCCATATATAGCTTTTGGTAACTCATGGGACAATACTAAAGGTAAACTTCACCAAGTTGTAAAGGCGATCATATTTCGCCTTAAAACAGGCTGTCAATGGCGTGAGATACCTATAAAACAATTCTTTAGAGTCAAATACAGTTGGAATAGCATTTATGCCCACTACCGCAAATGGTGTAAAGATGGTAGTTGGGAGAAGCTATGGCAAGGACTACTCAAAAAATATAAATCATCACTCGATATGTCATCAGTCCAGCTAGATGGAACACATACTCCTGCCAAACGTGGTGGTGAAGCAGTTGCTTACCAAGGAAGAAAAAAGTGCAAGACAAGTAATATGTTTATTCTCTCCGACAGTAAGGGTATACCAATCGCCTGTAGTGACCCAATACCTGGAAACCATAATGATGCTTTTAATCTCACACAAAATTTTGATAGCATGGTTACATCATTAGAAGAATCAAATATTGCTGTCGGTGGACTTTTCCTAAATGCGGATGCTGGTTTTGATACAGTATCATTTAGAAATTGTCTTTTCAAACACGATATCTTTGATAATATTGATAACAATAAACGTAATGGTAAGAATGACGTTTCATTCTTGGATGAAGATCTTTATAAAGAACGTTTTGTCGTAGAAAGAACCAATGCATGGCTCGATGCTTTCAAGGCAATACTTGTGCGTTTTGAAACCAAAAAATCACATTGGAAAGCTTTAAACATCATTGCCTTTTGCATTATTCTTCTTAGACAACTTTAAACAACTTCATTTAAAAACAAAAATCATGAAAAAAAACAGTGTACTATTATTTACTGTAATAATCGCGTCATTATTTACAGTTCAACCGGCATTAGCTCAGGAGCAAAATGTTAAAGATGTTTCTCAGAAGATTGAAAAACTTTCGGAGGGGCTGGTTGGCCGCATTGGTGTGGCTGCACAGGAAATTGGCTCAGGGATGAGTGTCACCGTAAACGGCGATGAATCGTTTGCTATGGCGAGTACCTATAAAGTGGCAATTGCAGTCACCCTACTAGACCTTGTCGATAAAGGCAAGCTTAAACTTACCGATTTAATTGATCTCCCACAAGAAGAGATGGTCGTAGGCACCAATGCGATCGCAGAGAGCTACGTTCATCCTGGTGTACAATTTTCTGTAGCCAACTTGATTGAAGTGATGATAACAGAAAGCGACAACACGGCAACGGACTTCTGTTTAAAGCTAGCGGGAGGTCCGGAAGCCGTAACTAAGAAACTGCGCAGTCTTGGGATTACAGAGCAAAGTGTAGATCGGGCTACTTCCGAAATCTTAAGAGATTTCTATGGTTTGCCCGACAAGGCCTATTTTTCCGTCGTGACAAAAGCCGTTGCTGATGACCCCACACTCCTAATAAAGATGACTCAACCAAACATGGAGTTCGAAAAGGACCCTCGTGACCACTCAACGCCCAAAGCCATGCTGAAACTGCTTCTGGCTATCGATGCTGGTACGGCAATGAGCGCAGAGAGCAGCAAGTTTTTGTTGGGAGTTATGTCGCGCACACGAACAGGTGCAGGAAGGCTTAAAGGACTTCTGCCAAAAGGAACACCGGTTGCTCACAAAACAGGCACAATTGGTGGTGTGGCTAATGACGTGGGTTACGTAACGCTGCCAGATGGTAGGCGTTTTGCAATTGTGGTATACACCAAGAGCAGCACGACTAGCGCATCTGATCAGGATAGAGCCATTGCGGAAGTTAGCCGGACTTTATACGACTTTTATTATTTAATGGCACAAGACAAATAATTATTAAATTTTTACATTAATCAAAACTGTTTTATTAAATAAATTTAAACGATGAAAAGAACAATTTTTGCCTTATTTATTTCAGCTCTTATTTTTACGAGCTGTCAGCAAACAGCTACTAAAAAAGCTGCCGATCCGAATCAGGAATTTGATGTGGTCATCCTTAATGGCCGGGTAATGGACCCCGAAACCAATTTTGATGCCGTACGAAATGTAGGTGTTAAAGATGGTAAAATAGCCATCATTACCGAAGCTGACATAAAAGGTAAAGAAACCATTGATGCCAAAGGCTTGGTGGTTGCTCCGGGTTTTATCGATGGACACCAACATGGGATAGAGCCTTACGCATACCGCAACATGCTTCGTGATGGGCGTACAACCGTAATGGATTTGGAAATTGGTGCTCACGGACCTAAATTAGACGAGTGGTATAAAAGACGTGAAGGCAATTCGCCAGTTAATTTTGGTATTGCTGTTGCTCATGAATTTGCGCGTGCCGCTGTGTTAGATGGCTTTAACGATTGGAAATACCTATATACGCCAGATGCTTTATACACCCGTGAAAAAGATGGTTGGTCAAAAACAAGGCCGACACTGGAACAGGGCAATGAAATTCTTTCATTACTAGATGAAGGACTTCGACAAGGTGGTATTGGTATCGGGTCAACTGTAGGATATATGCGTGAGGGTGTTTCGGCTCGTGAGATTTTCGAATTGCAGAAACTTTCCGGATTGTATGGTCGTCAAATCGGGATGCATTTTCGAAACACGCCTGGAACGGATACTGAAGAAATAAATGGTATTCAGGAAATGCTGTCCAACGCTGCCGCTTTAGGTGCACCGGCCATTGCCTGCCATTTTAATAACCCGGGTTACAATATGGTTCACGAGCTTTTAGTAAGAATGCGTGAAAAAGGCTACAATGTTTGGGGCGAGATTTATCCTTACAATGCCGGTTCTACCGCGCTTAATGCTGTATTTCTTGAACCTGAAGTGTGGGTAAAAACGCTTGGAAATAAGTATGAAGAGACCGTACAAGATGTTGCTACCCTTGAATTCTACACCCAGAAATCGCGTGAGGAAATGCTCAAAAAGGATCCTGTACGTCAGGTAATTGTATATAAATGTAAAGAAGAATGGGTTGTAGATTGGGTAAAACTAAAAGGTGTTGCCATTGGCAGTGACGGTATGCCACTATTTCCTGATGCTGGACTTAGCTGGGATACACCTAATGAAGATTTACCAAATACGCATCCTCGTTTTGCAGGTTCTTTTGCAAAAGTGTTGCGTTTAGCCCGAGAAAATAAGGTTCCACTTATGCAGGCAGTAGCTATGACCAGTTACAACTACGCCAGACCACTGGGGGAAATGGGCTTAAAATCAATGCAAGTTCGTGGTCGTATGCAGGAAGGTATGGTTGCTGATATTACCATATTCAATCCGGAAACAGTAACAGATAATGCAACTTTTGCCCATGGTACTAAACCATCAACCGGAATCCCACATGCGTTGGTGAACGGTATTATTGTAATGAAAGATTCTGAACCTTTAAAAGAATTTAGCGCCGGTCAGCCTATACGGTTTGAAGTTCAGGAGAATAGCCGTTTTGTACCACTTAGTATTGAAGGTTGGACTCAAGAATTCTATTCTGTTCCGGAAGATTTCGGCGGTGGCGTTCCTTGTTGCGACTTTGCCAATGAAGAAGGTCATAAACATTAAAAGCTAAAATACAGTGCACCGATTAATCCTATAATCGGTGCACTGTTTAATTAACACTTAATTACAGCTAAATATGAAAACTAAACTTTCAAACTTACAATCCTGGTTTTTATAGCACTTCAAACCTTAAGTGTTAACGCACAGGAAGAAGAGCAATCTGAAGAATTAGCTACCCCAAATACAGCTTTAGGTGCCATGGCTTTTCCCATTGAATTTACCTTTTACAATGGTGATCTCCCTGATGCGAATGATCAATATTCAAACACCCTTAACTTTCAACCCAGTTTACCTACACATTAAATGCACAAAATGACACAACACAGGAAAACCGGCAAAAAAAAAGTTAGTTTTCGGCATCCTGAAGACAATGCTTTTGATATGAGCTCCTTTCTTCTTGAACACATAGGCCTGTTGCCTGTTCCTGTTATTATCACCGAACCGGCTGTGGGTTATGGCGGAGGCCCAGCATTGATATATTTCCATTCTCGTAAAAAAATACAATTCTTATGTTCCACCCGATGTAACAGGCGGTGTAGGACTCTCAACCGAAAATGGTACTTGGGCGGCTGGGGCTTTTCATTCGAACACCTTTGGCGAAAATAGAGTACGTACGCTAACGGCAATAATTAAACCCATGGTTGTTTATGATAATAGGGATAATGTTTTCTCCCCTACCAAGGGAATAAATGCTGAGGTGTCATGTAATTATAGCGCTCAATGGTTAGGGTTGAGTGATGACTATGGTGTAATTAACACTAATTTTTTGAGTTATGTACCAGTATTATCGCGCTTGTTATCAAGCTATCTATTTCAAGGGAGTTCCTTGCTCGGCGATGCGTCTTTTTATGCTTACCATTTTGTTCAACTAAGGGGTATTCAATCCATGCGCTATCAAAGTGACAATACCATAGTGGCAGAAACAGGATGGAGGTATAATATTTACAAACGTTATTCTATATTAGCATTTACCGGTTTGGGTAAAGCATTTCAATCAACCAGTAATTTTAACGATATTGATTGGGCCTATAATGTTAGAACAGGGTTTCGAGATGAAGTAGCTAAGAGTCTCTGAACACACATGGTCGTTGATTTTGCTTGGGGTAATGTCAAGGATTTTGCGTTTTACATTGCTTTTGGAAGTTCTTGGTTCTAATTTTATAATTATGTGTTAATTTTGTCACTATGTATAAACACTTTTAAGTAAAAGTAAAAATAAAAGAAGAACATGGATTTCCATTTTTCTTTTGGCAATAGCATTTAATGGTTTTTCGCAACAATTTACAACCACGGTTTACGGAAAGTATATGTTCTGGAAAAATGAAGCAAACACAGGTGGCGGAGGGGTATTTTTAGGCTTTGGTCAATCGCCTGGCTATTATAACGAAACACAATTTAAAGAATTAAATAAAAACATATGGACAGCAGTTCCTATTACAATTCCGTTCCTCAATAACATGTTTTCTTGGGATATTATGCCAGGCGCAATGGTTGACTTCGATTATGGTAACAATAAAGAAACTGCTTTTGGTTTTACTTGGTCTACACGTTTGGCTATTTGTAAAATAATTCCCAAAACATCGATTGTAGGTGAATTATACGGTACGGAAGGCGAAGTAAGCTCCAAACCGGAATACAAAGTTGGCTTGCGTTGGGAACCTAATGATTTCATTATTCCGGCCATTACCTATGGAGCATGTTTGGATGGTACAAATGGGGCTGGTTTTGAAATAGAAGTAGTTATTTATACGCCTCAATATTTAAAAAAGGATTTTATAAAAAATAACAGTATTGAATATTAAAACAAAATACAATGCAAACAAATATTTTTAAACTTCTAATTCCAGTAATTTATGGCTTAATGATCTCACAATTAAGCTACTCTCAGGAGACCGCTGAAAAGGAAGAAAAAATTAGCCCTTACGAACTCATGTCAAGTTATTACGAAAATAATTTTTCACCCTTCAAGAAGAAAAACATTTACCTGGGCCTCGCTTTTTCGCTAGAAGATAAAAAGTTAAAAAACACTGATTACTTGGTGCAGCAAGTAAATGAAGGTGAAAAGTTGGACTATAATATTGTTGCTAAAGTAGGTTATTATACCGGAAATTATGGTATGGCGGGTATAAACTTCAATTATTATCAAACACATTTTGAAGGAAGTCTTTTCAGAAATCCAGATACTTTACAATCAAATTCTATTACCAGAGGTTTTGCAGTAACTCCACATTTTAGGTCTTCTGTACCCTTAACTAAAAATGAGAGGTTAAGTTTTTTTACCGATATAGGCGTTTCATTTGGCATGGCCAATCATTTAAAACGAGAAATTAAATACAATGATGAAATTCAAAAGCAATATGGCACTGATTATTTGTTGGGAGTTGGTATAAGTCCTGGCATTACCTTTTTTGCCATGGAAAATTTTGCCTTTGAAATTCAGTTAAATGTACTGGGTTATGAATTGCAAATCTCAGAAAGTAAGATAAATGATGCTCCTTTATCACGAGAAATACGCCAAAATGTAGACTTTAATATAAATATATTATCTCTTGAATTAGGTTTAGCCTATTATATAGGTTCTAATAAGTAAAAACAATCAACAATGAAAAATTATATAATAAAAATAGCCATCGCAATACTTTCAATAGTATCAATTCAATCCTGTATAAAAGAAGACCATTTTGGATTATCAAAGTATGGCAACATTAAGGATTTGGTCGTTAGTAATCAAGCTAGTAATGCAAAAATAGACTCAGATGGTTTAAAAGTTACAGTAGAAATACCAGGGGGCGTTGATTTATCTGAAATTAATATACAGTCGTTAGAGCTTTCATCTTTTGCTTCTTCAGATAAGCAAGTTGGAGATGCTTTAGATTTAAATACTCCACAAACAATATTAATAACCGCCGAAGATGGAAGTGTACACACCTGGACTGTTCTTTCCTATGTAGCTTCAGTTACTCCACAGCTTAATAATGGAGATTTTAGTTTATGGTATAAAACAGCTTCCAATTATTACGAACCTGGCGAAAGCGCCTCAAATACCATTTGGGGTACAGGAAATCAGGGAACTCAAATATTAAATAAATTAGCAACCATACCCGAAGATTTGGGAGCTGATAATCTGGCAGCCAAAATGATTACGCTTGACAATGGGAAATTAGCAGGTACTTTTGGTGCTCCAATTTCAGCGGGTTCAATTTTTACCGGAGTTTTTAATCCGGATAACATTGATCCTTCGAACCCACAAGCAGCAATTGAATTTGGTATTCCTTTCGTCGGAAGACCCGAAAAATTAAGGTTAAAATACGCTTATGTACCCGGCGACGAAAACAAAGACAAACCTGGAAATATTCTTGATTATCCCGATGCTTGCGATATCTACGCTTTGTTAGAAATTAGACTGGGCGGAAAAACCGAAAGATTAGCTACAGCCTGGGTTAGAAGTTCTGAAACACAAGAGGCATTAACGACACTTGAGATTCCTTTTATTTATGGAGAGTTGGATAATTCCTACCCTAACTATATGCGTCCTTTAGGTCAAAATTTTGTTGGTGCCGATTCTGCATCATTTGTTTTGCCTACACACATAACATTTGTGGCTTCATCAAGCTACGATGGCGCAAATTTTGCTGGTGCGATAGGCAGTGTGCTAATAATTGATGATGTTGAGATGGTTTATGAATAACAGTTAACTAACATGTGATAATTTAGTCTTTAGTGAATCTTAGAATTAAAGCTGTAAATTATAACAATACTTCGTTAAAATTTTAAGCTGCAATTGTACCATAGCACATTAGTTTTGAGATACGCATTTGATTTTTTCGTGAGTATGCATTAATCCCGAACTCACTAAAAAAATGATCGAGCAGTAATGTGTTTTGATTTATTGTTTTAACATCGACCATCGAAAAAGACTTGCGTTGTATCGAATACGGTAGTCAAGTTATGAATGAAAGCAAGTTGATCTGGATAGAAGGATATCAATTAGCTGAGAGTAACAAGAGCAGTTTAGCAATTATTCTTTTGGTCTCTTAATCTTTTTCCTTGAACTTTCCTTCCAACAATGCTTTTTTTGCTGTTTTCCATTCCATTTCTGCATTTTGTAATGCCGGCTTTTCAACATTATCGGATAGTTTTTTCGACACTGGTCTCAGGTTTAATTATTCTCTTCATGGCATTATAGCTCTCTAATTTATTGTTGGCGGACTGGGTTTTCCGGTAATAATAAACCTATATGCCTGGTTCAGGCATTTTGCTATCGATAAAGTTCTTCGTGTAAAGAATAGACAACCGGCTCTTTACAAAGCTCATGTTATTAGCTTAAATACAAAACTCGTACTTTTTACAACATTGATTTTACTGTTGATTGGCACATTATTGTTTCTCCTGTTTGAATATGACAATACCCTCTCAGAACATCAGGGGTATGGTAAAATAATAACTGCTTTTTTCGGAGCAGCCACTCCTCGTACAGCCGGTTTCAATACTATTGATATAGGAATGGTCAATCTTCCTGCACTTCTGCTGATCATCTTTTTGATGTGGGTCGGTGCATCTCCGGCTTCTACGGGGAGAGGTATTAAAACAAGTACTTTCACGGTAGCACTTCTCAATGCATTTAGCCTGGCTAAGGGGAAGAATAAGATAGAGATTAACAGGCGTGAAATACCTGAAATTTCTATTAACAGAGCATTTGCTTTTATTATACTGTCTTTTCTTGTAATCAGTTTAGTAACGCTTCTATTGGTAATAATTGAACCGAATATGAAGGCCTCTGACTTACTATTCGAAGCGGTTTCTGCATATAGTACTGTGGGATTGAGCAGGGGAATCACTCCAGACTTATCTGTTACCGGGAAATATTTAATTGCTATGACCATGTTCATCGGACGTATAGGGGCTTTGACAATGCTTGCTGCGGTTCTGAGAAAATCAAAAGAAAAACTTTATCAATTTCCGACCGAAACCATTTTAATCAACTAAAATGCAAAATATGAACTTTTTAATTATCGGTTTAGGTAATTTTGGGGCTGCCCTGGCTATTCGGTATTCCTCACACGTCAGTCGGCAACAGCTGTGCCAGGCCTTTGCAGCCTTTATTTCAAGTCTGTTCTTAAGGTAAAATAAACGCTGCAAAGCCAATGGTGCCCTTTTACCTCATTAACAGCACCCCTATCAGCATGGAATAACTGCAGTTCCCCGGAAAGTTCGAAAAGTGATAACATCTTAAATCTACTGCACCCTCTTAAATCTAATAGTCTAAACCCTAAAAATCTATTATCTTATTACCGGGCAGCCTGGCACACCTCTTGCGCTCCCTCCTCTTCGTCATGGCAGCCTCCACAGTATTTTTAGCCATGGCCTCCGTTCCTCCGGCAACCACTAAAAATCCTCCGGCTACCCATATTTGGCTCGCCTGCTGGTCGCTGCGGGCTTCGGCTGATGTTGTTTGATTGGCCTCCGCTGCGCTCTGGCTTTTTCAGCGGTAGCCTCGTGTAGTTGGCCTGTGCCGGTCATGCTTTTTGCAGAAAAAGCAAAAATCCCGCCAGCCACAGGCCACTACATATGCCAGCCCCCACGGTTCGTACCTCACCGTTCCCCGCCTGCCACCCTTGCTCCACTCGCAGTCGGCTCGCGCCTCTCCAGGCCCTGTCCGCAAACCGTTTCGCTGCGCTACACGCTCTTGCAGCCAGTCCCTTTCGTCTATTTAAATTGATCAGTCCACACATTAATCCCTAAACATTGACCATTCATAATTACCCATGCCAGGCACAAATGAAACTTTCCCTCCATTTCAATGCCTGTCTACTTTGGCCCATTTACCATTCCGGTAAAGTCCATTTAAGCCTTTTGCTCCCTTTTTTTTAAGGGGAGCTGGCTGATTTATCAGACTGAGGGGTATTTTACCAAAAACATCTCTACAAAAAAACAAGCGTGCCGCCGGGCATTACCCAACAAATTAATCCTTGACGATTACCCATTTATCATTACATCAAACAGTCCGCCGCACCCTTGTAATTCAACCAGCCAATATCATTCCTTCCATGCCAACTCCTCAATACATGTAAAAGCATATAAATCAACAACAACTTGGATTATCTGCAAATACACATAATCATCACATAACGCCATTGTATTTCAACCTATTTCCTTTAATTCCAAGCACAAACTCCTAAGCACGATGCACTAAAACATTTTAACCGGCCTCCAAAATCTACACCGGCCAGGTAACGAGTAAAGGCCGGGCCCTCCGGGTTTCAACCGATTTTTTTTGATGAGGTGCTAAACTTTCACCTCTTAATATAGCTGTAAGTTAGTGCCGCTATACATTCAAAGGTCTTAAAGGAGTGCAACGAACGTTAAGAACAGTTTGAATGATAAGCGTTATTTGCTTTTGGTATCAAAATAAACCGCCCGAAAGCCTTGACTTCGTTTATCGTTGCCGATGAGGTGGATGTTTACGCCGTTTAAAAAGACGATTCATATAAAATGCGCACTATATTTCCCAAAAACATCTCTTTTGAGTAAAATAGTGCGCGTTTTCAAATCTTATGTACCGGACTTGTTTCTTCTATTTATTTCCATGTATTTCAAATACAGAAACCAGAAGTAGTCCGATATTTGATTAAGCTCCCTTCAAGTTCTATCCCTTATCAAACTGATCACTAATTTCATACTGATGTCTGATAATTGCTGGCTGCTCACTGCCCACTTTTCACACTCTTCCTCCTTCAAAAGCCATCGACATCATTTCTTGTTCACGCCTTGAAATTCCATATTTGTTTGCTACCGATCGCCAGGCGGCAACAACCTTCTGAGTTTGATCAATGATAGATTGGGCCTTCTCGCTATCAAGCCGGAAAAAATCAGCTACCGATAGAGCCAATTCCAGACTAAGTGAATTATCCTCATCTGAAATGTTTAAAGTCAATCCATTTCCGGTGGGGGCGGCATTCAGGTCGTAGGCTGGAGACAGATACCAGCCATTGGAACCTAATAGAAAACCATGATTGCGCAAGTGATCATCTGTGTTTTTCACACATATGCTGAATACTATCCTTCGCCATAATTGCTCCAGATCACTGTCAACCTTGTTTTTATCACCGTGTTGCTGAATAAAACCAACAAGGTCCAGGTAACTGATGCCACTGTGGAAATCATCTCCGTCCTGACAGCCTAAAAGAGTCATAGCAGACGCAAAATGAATTCGTTTCCGTTGATTTGTCCGATCGAACCGTTTTGTCAGAAAAGTATATTGACGGCTTGAAAAATGTTCTATTTTGGCTTCTGACATCTGTATACCTGAACAGGTGGCAAGTTCATAAACCACCATTTCCCAGCCACCCACATCAATGTTATCGTTAATACTTGGAAACTTAGCGATCCAGAGGTGGTTATGCTGATCCAGGACACTGGCCTTGGGGCGAGCACCTCCCAGGGATGATCCGGGTGCTGTGAGTAGGTTGAGCCAGTGGAGGTATTCAGGATCATCCACAGAGTCATCTTTTTCCAGTTGCAAACTGGCATGTTCCAATTCTCTCAGAGTGGTCCATGGTGGCGCTGCCATCTCTTTATTATCATTAAGAAACGATCCGTCGGGATCTTCCCTAAATCGTAATGCTCCCATCCGGTGGTCATCATATACACCTAAAAGGTAATCTGAAGAAAGAAGGGTTTGTTGGGGCCTTTCTTCCAGCCGGGCCATTAAAGCTTCTCTTCTGCGCATCAATACCCGTCCCCATCGATCCGGGGATGAATCCAGGAATAAACCGAAATTGAGTTTTTCTTCCGGTAAATATTGCGGTCCTTTGTACCAATGCAAATCCGGATCAAGTAACAGTGCATCATTGTTTTTTAGCCATGTAGGATCATATTCGAACGAAAAAACTTCATTTCCACGCAGTGATTCTGCTCTTAAGGCACCCATGAGGGTTGGTGATTTTTTTTCATACCAATCGGCAAAAACATATATAATTTTGGAAGCCATTGTGTATCGTTTTATTTGTTTTTCGACGGGTTTAATAATTTAGCATCCTGAAGCTTCCTGCCTAAGACATCATCCTTGGCTACATTCAGTAAATCATTCGCTAATCCCAGTACAAACAGAACCTGTACATAGATTCCCATTGCAACACTTGGTGCACCTTTTTCTACCGACAGTAATGTTCGACGACTGATACCGGCCCGCTCTGCAACCTGTTCTGTTGTTAGTTTTCGTCGTAATCGAGCCATCTTGATCTGTTTTCCAAGCGTAACTAATAATTTCGCTTGTTTTGGTAGTAAATGGTTTTGTCTTGAATTCATAATGCGCACTATTTTACCCAAATATAATGCATTTGCGCAATATAATGCGCATTTAAGTAATTTCATCAGCCTGTTTGAACAAGTATTCCCAAAAGTACCTTTGGTGTAAATAACAGAATCAATTTGTAAATACTTTTGACTTTTACCTTTTTACCTTCATCTTTTTCTTTAAGCCCAACTACCAACTTCTCAATACACTTTTATAGTACCTATAATTTTCTCCCCACCTACTCATATTCAATCCCGCACAAAAAAGTTTTCGTTTATCCAGGTCACTGTGTTGAAAGATTTCTATTTCTTGATATTGACTTTCCAGTTTATGAACCAACCTCAACGACGCATTCAACTGCTCATGGGTAAACTGACCCGATTTCCCAATCAAACAAATACCAATGGAATGACGATTAAATCCTTTCACATGAGCCCCAATCTCTTTGCCGGAAACCACTGGGTCATCATCCAATGGCCGACCAGTCTCAACATGACCATTAAAATCCGGATGATACAGATTGGAAGCTATCCAACCATTGAGAATCACATAATGATACCAATACCTGACCAGCCCCGGCCTTGATACCGCTTTCCATTTTGAATCACTTCCTGTGCCGGTAACGAATGCCATTGGGAGATCAAAGCCGCATTGCCAAATGACGAGTCCGAACAATGAAGCACCTCCTTTACCATTGGATCGAATTTAAAGGATGATCAATACTTTTTTCAGTTGACAGTTTATTTTTATGTGACTCCGAAGAAGAGGAGCCTGTAGATGCAGAGCGCAGCGAAGTCCCGGGCATCGGGAAGGCTGAATTCCACAACTGACGGGTACCACGTTTCTCCATGGAACGACCAACGGCATAAACGCCAACGACACCAGCCCATGCCGCCAGGAATGTTTTAAATACAGCATCCGATCCCTGGAGAATACTCAACGCATTTTCACCAAGGGCCAGTTGGTCCAATACAATGTGACGAATGCCGAACAGCTCCAACAGGATGAAAAATAACCCCACATAGATAACAGTCGGCCGGGCCCGTTTGGTATAACGATCACCTTGTTGTAATTCAGCGACCAGAATATTCTCCTGAGCTTTCAGCTCTGCCCGAATGGTCTGTTCAATCTCACTTTCCCGTTTTTGGGTGAGTTGTTCCATCTCAGTCAGAAACTGACGCTGATTCTGCCGATGTTGTTCTTCAATCCGCTTCAGCTCCAACACAAAGGCCTTTTTCTCATCCGGATTGGTAATAAACCGATCAACAATACCCGATAATGAATCCAGAATATTCGTGCCGGATCCGCTTAAAAATTCACCGATTCTTTCAATTAATTTCATACCGAAAATTTTAAATGACAATTAATATGCATTCGCAGTTAATTAAGTCCGGCCATCGGACTTTCTACTACGGACTTGTTCCTTCTGCCTTCTCCCTTCTGACTACTGCCTAAAAACTACTGACCAACGAAAAAGCCCCCAGACGAATCCAGAGGCTTCCCATCACAAACCACAACCAAACACCTAACCCTTCCTGCGGGTAAGATACCTTCGAAATACCTGCTTCAACAACAGTGACACCAGAAAACTGACAACCGTCCCCAACACCGCATAAAAGATGGTTTCCACCACATCCGTAAACGAGATACTCATAAACACACTCACCACACTGCCACCCAAAAATCCTGCCTTGCCACCACTACTCACATGTTGTTCCGTCATCACTCCTGAATATTAAAGAATCTACCATTACTGACCAGGTATCGAAAACATCTTGATACTTGGGTCTTGAATCTTGATACTTAAATCGAAGATCCCATTAGACCACATCCACCAACACCAACGCCAAGGGGTTAGACGCCTTATTATTCAAAGGGTACATCTGCCCATTCACCGACTGGTAATACTCCACCCCAAACACCATGAAGACCGGGTGCGGACTGTCCGCTGAAATAGTCAGCAAAATAGGAGCAGATGGCTGCGTATTGGCATCATACACCAAATCGGCACTCTCTGCCACATCCACCTCGTAACTCTGATTCGCAAAATCAACAGCTGCCAAACCGGCCACCAACCGAAAATGAGTGGCACCCTCGACCTGGGCAATCTCATTTTTGGGCACAAAAGCCGGAATGTTTACCACCGCATCCCCACTGCTCCGGGTAAATACCACCGTATAGGGCATCGTCACCACCGACTCCAGGCCAACCGCCTTGTTGAATTCAAAGCCCTGTAACAGGCTCAGATCTCCAGCTGTCACCGTCCGTTCCCCACGCAAGTTGGTGGTATCCGCCTGGATCACCTTCAGCAGCTCAGCCCCCAAACGACCCGCCACCTGCTTGTCCGCCGATTTGGAAATGGGCACCTTCAGCGCATTGCGCAATACTTTGCCGGCTTTCCCGGCACTGCCAAACTCCGCGCCGTTCTCACGGGTCCGTACAAAGGCCGGATCCTTCTTAATCCGATCACCATCCACACCACCCTTTGAGCGGGCCATGTATTCACCACCGTTTTTGTAGAAAGACAAATCACCAATCCGTCCTTCCAGCTTAATAATACCTTTTTGCCTTGCCATAACGCCTTATTTTTAGTTAACAACAGAAAATTAGACGCCTGACACATACAATGCAAATCCGGTGGGCCATTGTGTCCATGAAGGGCTTCTTTTGGCTTTTTAGGTCTAAAATGCAGTCCCGATTTAGTACCTTAGCAGTACCCTTCAAGTAGGGCAAGAGTATAGATACAGTATCATGACCGTCAAATTGAACCGAGTTTGCATCTATCCCAAAGATGTGCAACGCATCACCGGGAAAAGTGAGAAGTCAGGTCGACGTTTATTGAAAAAGATCCGTGAAAGACTGGGGAAGGAGGATCATCAGTTCATCACCTCTGAAGAGTTTGCCAGTTACACTGGCATTGCCCCGGATTTGATCAACCAGTACCTCATGGATTAGAGCATAATGTTGACAACTCACTTCCTTCAGAATTTTAGTACCTGATCCCATTTGTTTTGAAGCGTATTGTTTTGAATTGACCTTGTTAATCGGGTAGTAGTTAAAAACTGGGGTGTTGATTATTTAACTTTATCCTTACTAATAATTCATCCTAGTTTTGAGTTTTTATATTATCTTTGAAGGCAGATAATCATTACTGCAATATTTTGAGCGAAATACGTTTACAGGAATTAAAATTCTTCAAGTCAAGCCGTGATTCTTGGAAGCAAAAGCACAGAGAAAAACAGGCTGTAATAAAGCAATTAAAGATTAAAATCCGGGATCTAATTAAAAGTAGAAATTTCTGGAAGGAGAAAGCTAAAAAGCTGGAGCTTGAATTAAAAAAAAACAAAAAGAAGTAGCTTTTGCCGGAGAAATGCAGGGTTACTCTGACAAACCTACTCATACTATTCTTTTTAATAAGGGAACATGTAATAGCCCCAAGCATTTTAGTTACTGCAGCGATTTTATCAATTTTTGTGCTCAGCTATTTCTTGATGGCAATACGTCGTATCGAAGCTGTGCAAAAATTTGTTCAATACTTGCTAACTTTTATAATGCACCTGCACCTCACTATTCTACTATTCGACAATGGGTGTTGCGTTTAGGGTATTACACGTTGCATGAGCCGAAAGAAAAGCGTAATGATTGGGTTTATATAGTGGATTATACCATAACTACAGGGAAAAATAAATGTTTGGCAATATTAGGAGTATCATTAAAAGATTTACGAAAAAATGGTTTCAATCTTAAGATGAAAGATGTTGCCTTGCTGAATCTAACAGTGACTCCAAGGGCAACATGGGAGGTTACTTATAATGCTTTGGTTGAGACAGTAAAACTAACAGGTATTCCCAAAGAAATAATTTCAGATCACGGAGCCGATGTTAAGAAAGGAATTGAAGAGTTCTGCGCTCTGCATAAAAAAATCACTTACATTTACGATGTCAGCCATCTGTCCGCATGCTGCTTGAAGTCGATATTGTCCACTGACACTAAATGGGATAGTTTTTTAAAGCGACTATCCCGTTGTAAACATCAAACCAAACAAACACTACTCTCATTTCTTAGTCCTCCAAGCCAAAGGGCCAAAGCAAGATATATGAATGCAGAACAAATGATTGGATGGTTTGAAAAAATACTTCAATATCAAGAGCGAGGAAACTTTCTTCTTATAGCTGAATCCATTGTTGAAAAACGATTACAATCTCCAAATGCCAATTTGAGTAATTACATTGATGAGGAACTCGTTCAAGAGGCAAAAGAAATGTTTGAGGAGAAATTCAATTGGATACAAGAGTATAGCGATGATATAATCGACTATAAACAGTATCTGACAGTGATTAAAACAATAAAGAAAAAAATCATAACAGAGGGATTGTCCAGGAAAACAATTGGTGGTATAAAAAAAGATATCTCGATAATCAATCTCAACAAGAAGGGATTAGATTTTAGCGATACACTTATGAAGAGATTGTCTGACAACATCCCTAAAAATGCAAAATATAAAGAAGCTTACCTTGGGGTATCCGACATTATAGAAAGCTTGTTTGGAAAATACAAATATTACTGCTCGGAAAGTGCTTTAATGGGCATTACCCAATCAATATTGATAATATCAGCAGCGACACTGCAGATTGACCACTCTTGCATCAATAAAGCTATGGAGAGCAATACATTTATGGATATCCATAATTGGTCAAAGAAAACGATTGGTGAATCTGACTTTTCAAAAAGATGTAAGGCTTTTAAACGGAAAGAAAACCTAAAAGTCGCATGAATAATATTTTAAAATCTGTCAAAATAATCAACACCCCAGTTAAAAACTAAGCGAACTATTTTACCTCTCGAACAGTAACAGCACCTATCGTATCATACCTTGCAACAGCCAACAATATTCCGAAATAATCATCTTCGTCAATTTTCTTATGAAAACAAACAACTTCTTTATTCGCTCCCTCAGGCAGCATATTGAAGAAAAACGGAAATAAGTAAGGCGATTTATAGGGCTCTGTTCGCTTTGGCATTGTCAGGCTAATTGGCATTTTTGTAGAATTGTTTAGCCACCAAGAGTTATACTGAAAAATGAAATGACCATCATCCAGTTGCTTTAATTCACCCGCAAACTCATCTTTGAAATATATTTCAGCTTTTCTCATTTATTAGCTTAATTGCCCTCTGTAACTAGTCGGTGATAACGCTCTTCAAAAACTGCCAGGTAAGCGTTTTGCATTTCAGGGCTTAGAAATGATTGCTTTACCAACAGATCTACCTTCTTTCGGTTTTTCTGAAGTCTTTTGTAGGCACCGGAAATTTGTTTGTCGTTCAACCCCATTGCGCTTGCAAATTGATTAAAATGCACACGTTTTAATTTTTTCTTTTTAGCTCCAGGGGTTAAGGCCAGTTCCTTTTTGTCCTCTGGCAGTACGATTGCAACATTTAGTAAATCATATGCTGGTGAAAGTAACCATCCTCTTGAAGAGTGTATCATGGAAAAATTCTTCAGGTGCATATCATTATTACCAGTCAGGAAACTAAACAAGGTCAGTTCAAATAAGAAGAGTTGATCCAGTTTCGGGTTGGCCGAATGCAGCCCCAAAGCTTTACCTACTTTTTCCATCGACCCCTTATATTTATCAAATGCTTCTGTGATCTGGAACATATCCAGCATGTGAATTTTGCCTCCTGTTGTAGTACGGTCAATTCTTTTGGTGATATCGGAGAGTTCACCTGATTGTAATCGAATCAGGCTGGACGGGACCACATTAATTCCAAATGCTTCTGCCAGTCGCATAGTGAAATGTTCGTTGGCGGGCATCTCTGGATAATCCGGTGAAGGGGGTTTAAAAATGTATCGACCACCCAGGTACCAACTACTGTTAAGCGATTGTCCGTTTTTTGTTTCACTTCTTCAATTAGAGACATGGACAATTTGGGCTGTACGCCTGGCACCGAAATGTGTCGTTCCACCACTTCTTTAGCCAGTTTTGCCATCTGGTCCAGTGTATAGGCCAGTACCGGGGCTGTATGACAACCCAAAAATGCTAAACTGCATTTCTCATGAAAATCCCCTTCCTGCTTCATGTCGCCGTAACAATATAAACATCTATTCATCTTCAGCCTCCTCCATTGGCATGACACTGACTGCGCCGATACAGTTTTCACAACAGGCCAATAGTAAACCCATTCGATCATTAGTGTTAATTCGCCAGTTTTTTGAAGCGATTTCCAATAGCCAACCTTCCGGAATTAATCCCTCAAAAAAGGGAAATAGTCTATTGTCAGTATAAGGTTCTTTTCGTACCGGCATTGAAAACGTGAGAAACTGAGCGGCATAGTTTTCCACATAATCGGTTTCATACCGAAATATGTAATGCCCGTCATCAGTTTCAGTGATAATCCCGGCCAGTACATCATTATAGTAGACTTTTCCCTTACGCATGGTCAGTATTTTGATCAGATTTCACCTCTTTACTATTTACCGGGGCCAGTGTATGACCGAACATGGATAACACCAGATTCACCTTTTCCATATTCAGGTTGGTTTTTCCCTGTTCTATTTTTCGAAGAACAGTCAGGGCCACACCTGCACGATCCGCAAATTCCTCCTGGGTAAGGTTGACCTCCTTTCTCTGCTTTTTAACAAACTCAGCTAATGTGTCCATTATATGCTTTTAGATATAATTGTTTAAAAATAGCACAAATTATACGTAAATGCATATAAAGTAAGGATAAACAGTGAAATTATATGTCAGAACATATAAAAAAAAGTTTTCGCTGCTAAAAAATGAACAGCAAATTCACACTAAAATGTGATAACAATGTAAAAACTTCATGTTTCACCATAATTCTATATGGAATCCACACTAGAGTGTGAGTATAGTATCTGGAAGCATGCACCTGAATAAGTCCAAATGTAATTGACGATACCTGTTTTTCTCAAAAACCCTCCATTTATACCCGTTTTTCATGAATTATTCCCGATTTTCTCATGAAAACAGGCGGCTATTTTACATATGTTTTGATTTGAATCAGTATAATTTCGCTTCAAAGGGATTGAAAAGTAGGGGTTATTCATCCCTGTTGAAGTCGTAAAATCAACTCCAAAAGCTATCGAATCATTCTTAGTATTGTTCAAAGTGAAAGGAATTAAAAGGTTTTATAATGATACGATGCGGTTGGAGTCTACTGTTAAGCTGGTGTTGTTTGACTCAAAATGATTGAATTCCTGTAAGGCTTTAATAGACTGAATAGTTCGAAAGCATATTTTTTATGATTAAAAATGCTATTTTGTATTGTCTTATGGGGATTGTGGTCGTATATTTGTATATATCAGAGGAATATAAATGTAATCAATGATGATCATAAGTATGGTGAGTAATTCGGGAGTTCATCTGATGAGGTGAGCGTAACTAATTGAAATAATGAGTAATATGGGCTTTGATTCAAATCCTGTCATCCCGACTTTTAAGAATTTAAATGTATTATTTATCAGAGCTGCAGATATGCCAAGGCCATTGGCTAAATTCATGGAAGCCTTCCGGATAAGCACAGATTAACAACCATAATCTTACACGCTTTATTGTAACTTTTACCTTGCTTGTTCATAATGCAATATTATTGCTATAAAAGCTTAACTCACTGTTCGGGCAAATGTAGCAATTCCACAGCTTCATATTATAGTTTTATAGACTTGGATTAGCAGAAAAAAATCATTGATTATTATAATCGGTTCCAACCCTCCTTCCTATATTTTCGTCTTTAAATAAAATCGAGTAGTGGATTATATGAAGAAGCACTTTCTTGCATTGTCATCAGTTTTTTTTCTGACAATCATTTTTACTGGTTGTCAGAAAGATGAATTAACATTGCCAGTCTCCGTTGATATGTACATTAGAATTGAACCCTCCTCCCTCTCATATATCAGCTTTGATGGAGGACAGGTATTATTTAAACACCTTATATTTGAAGGCCATCGCGCTGAAGGGGGAGATATCTATTTCAATACACAACCTGGAAAAGAAATGGGTCCAATTTCATTTTCTGACGCAAAGGAGGGGGCCTTCATTAAGAACTTCGACATACCTCAAGGGGTTTATAATCAAATGGATTGGGAGCTTCAATTATCTTCCTTGCCGCCATCACTTTTTCCTGATGATGAGGATTATGAAAATGATGACGAAGACAATCATCCGGGCTTATTACTTACTGGTACTTACCGTCAATTAAATGGCACCTACATCCCAATAAGCCTGGTAATTGACGCCATTGAAAAATTCACTGCACATACCAGTCATGGCGAACGAATTGAGTCACAAACACTGTCAGCCGGCAAAGCTTATTCGGCTTACTTAACCTTTGATCCTAGTTACGCAACAGCCGCTATCAGCAGACAATCATTGGAAGATGCAGAAATAAATGATGATTTTTTTAGCCCGTTCATTGAAATTTCTTCGGATGAAAATGACCAACTGTATGAACATATCTTATATAGATTGCAAAATTCAGTCAAAATTATTATTAATTAGTTTCTGGGACACTGATCACTCATGGCATTGACTGAAGAAGAATTAGTTGAAGGTTGCAGGCTTCATAAGCGAAAAATACAAGAACAACTTTACCGTTTATATGCCGGCGAAATGTTTCGTGTTTGTTTAGCTTATGAACCGGATAAAGATGCGGCAAAGGATATACTGCAAAATTCATTTTTAAAAGTATTCCGAAGTATCGATAGCTATACAGGAAAAGGAAGTCTAAAAGCTTGGATTCGACGTATCATTACTAATACAGCTATTGATTTTTATCGACAAAAAAAAAGTATTGGTACACTTATCAGTTTGGACGAATTACAAGAATACAATCAACCAGTTGCCCAGGAATCAGATCCACATTTCTACGATGACCTGATCACTGAAGTTGATAAGCTGCCCGATGGTGCCCGTTTGGTTTTTAACTTATATGCACTGGAAGGGTATGGACATAAGGAAATTGCTGAGAAGTTGGAAGTCTCTGAAGGCACATCAAAATCACAATTAAACAGAGCCAGAAAAATACTGAATGAACGATTAAGAAACGTGAAATAAGATTGAAGCAATGCGCGAGGAAGAACTATTCAAAAAATACCGCCATCAAATTGAACAGGACGCCCTGGATGCACCTGATGATGTGTGGCATGCCATCGCTGCAAAACTGGATGCTGAGAATGTTGGATCACTCCATTTAGAACACCAATCGGATGACGATTTGATAAATGAGGTGTGGAATAATATTTCAGATGAATTAGATATTGATGCAATCTGGATGATAATTTCAAACGACTTGGATCAAGACCATCGTATTATCACCCCTCTGTACAAGAGGAAATGGATTGTCGCGGCTGTCCTGCTTTTTATGGTAGGTATCTCATCGCTTATGCACATTTACACATCTAAAATTCCAAAAGTTCAAGTTTCCAACGCTATTCAGAATGACACAATATCTTCCATAGCAACAAGGGATACAACTATTTCACTTAACAAATTACAGATAATAGAAAAGGTTCCAGTTTCTTTTGCAGAAGATATCACCAAAAGCCAACACCTGAATCAGCTTCTTAGTAAAGGTAATCCATTTAACATTAACACATCCAAGCATCCGGTGCAACTGATATACCAACACACTCCAAGCAAGGTAGAGAACAATGATTCAAATAACCAATATGCAATACAATCAATCCATCCAAAAGGAGTAGTTGCTTTATCAACTTTTTATGAAATCTTAACGCCAAGTAGCATTTTACAAGATAGCTACAGATATCAATACCTTTATAACAGTTTTAAATATAATCCGCGTCCACCATCTGATAACTCTATTTTATTTACCTATTCCGGTAAAGATAGCCGTTGGACAATTGGTGTCATTACAGCTATTAAAAACACTTATCTGATGAGTCAGAAAACAAAAAATGGATTCAACTCACATAATATGGTCAGAACAGAGTTATCTATCCTTCCAGACATCGGACTCTGCTGTAAATATGCCCTCAATCAGAAGTACATCGTGGATGCCAGTTTCTTTCTGTCATCAGCCAGTGAACAAAGCTACAAAGAATACATCCATGGTGAATATATCTCTAAAAACATAGAATTGAATTACCTGATGAGTGAATTGACACTTAAACAAAATTCAAAATCGGGTTTTTTATCGTCGGATAAAATTATCCGCCGAAATGTGGCTGGTTTATATATGGCACATTTGCATTCAGCTCTGGAAGAAACTGGTGATAAAAAGGAAATAATTACTACTAAATATTCATCCCTTGATTACGGTTTGATAATCGGTCAGGAATTTGAACTAAAATCAAGTGGTCCTATCAAAATTACAGCGGGCGTTTCTGCCAAATATGGATTGCCAAATGTTTATAGAGGCGATGAGGCGGTGCCATCGCAACTCAATCGAACCCACAATGCATCACTTGAATTTCGCCTGGGAATAGCATACCGTATCCCTGCCAAAGAAGGTATTGATCATTATCTGGGCTTTTTAATTGATAAATAGCCAGTTTAGATTTTAAGGCTAATCAAAAATTTCCTGTCAAAGTACTATCCATATACCAAAAGCTTCACCAATATCTTTGGTTTTTAAACGAGTAAGGCAAAAGGATAAATTAAAGTGGAATTGAGAATTCTCGCACTCTTTTTCTGCCTCATTCCAACCGAATAGTCAAATTATCCGTCTTCAGATTGGAGAGTAATTAAATAAATTAAAAAAACTAATATTAAAATTATGATTCTATTCAGATCGATTATTCCATTAGCATTAAGTATTGTAACTTTGATTAGCTGCTCGGACGACAACTCAAAACCAGAAAACGTCAGTAAAGTGCAGGTGGCTCTAAAAACCAATACGAATCCAGTACTCTTAAAAAACAACCATACAGAAATGCTAGTTCTGGAAAAATTTCAAATAAACATTTCTGAAATTGAATTCGACATTGACGATGAAATGGAAGATCAAATTCTTAATGGTGATTCTGTGTATGGTCCCACTGAATTCAATGGTCCGTTTTTGATCGACTTACTATCTGACGAAGCTACTGCCGGGCTAAGTTTAGGCGTTGCAAACCTGCCCACAGCCGTCTACGAAGAAGTAGAGTTTGAATTTGATGTGTACTCCGCAGATGTCACTCAGGAAATTTTTGGTTCTTCTGTATATATCAAAGGCACCTATGATACAACACCATTTATTATAAAAAGTGATGAAGAATGGGATATTGAAATTGAATTCATAAATCCTGAAGGTTATTCCTTAACGGGTGCCGATTCAAAGCTATGGATTGATTTTAATCTGCAGCGTATTAAAGATCAATTAAACTCCATTGACTTTAATGCTGCCAAAGACAAAAATGGTAATGGAATTATCGAAATAGATTCAGCCGATACAGATGGTAATATAAACCTATTAGAAAATTTCATTGAAGCACTTGAAGACGCTTTTGAGGTAGAAGAAGCGGATGATACTGATGAGGACAACTAATTCAAATATATAATAGCCTGTTCAGGAGCGTCTCACTTTTCAGGTGCGGCGCTTTTTTATATCCTTCATTCATAATCGTTTAAAAATGCACGACCCACTATTAAAGTCAAGATGTTGAATTTTAACCAGTCGGGATTATATGCGAACGAAAAGATGTCATTACCACGAATGTGTAGTAGCTATGACTTGATATGACAGTCGGAGATTTTTTAAGGCATCTTTTCATGGGATGAATTTCCGCAAAGGGACTCGTATTTTGCAAATCTCTTTGACCATCCCAGTCAGTCAGGTTATTCCTGATAGGTTGCTTTTGTAAATCGGACCATTCGCCAAAACCCTTGATTTTACTACTCCCCAGGTTGGTTGCTCCCCTCCCGGAGCAACTTGGGCATGCCCCTGAGTAGTTTGAGCATCTCCCGCATTTTCGTGGGCCCTCCCTTCACTTACCTGTGCCTTCCCCGCACTTACTTTTGGCAGCCCCTGAGCAGTCTGGAGGCGTCCCGCAACCTTTTCACCCCTTCCCGGACGGATCGGATGCATTCCGCCACGGGTATGTTCATAATTCTGTGTCAGAGCCGTTTTACTTGTTAATATTTTTTTTGAATCTCAATTTCAATAGCATTACCAGGTTATTTTGGGTTCTGTCAGGGGCGGCGAGGAACTAAGCCGTTTATATACCCTTGACAGGTTCGTAAAGTAAGCTCCATTTAGTGTCATTCATAGTGGCCCTTAATGGTTTAAGCTAAAGCCTTGTTGACAATGCCTTTGCCGCCTTTATCAATGAAAACTAACTAACCTCCATACAGATTAGCTTTCTGGAAACCATTAAAGAGTTCCTCGCCAAAAACGGTAAAATAGACCCGGAGAAACTATACGATGGACCCACTTTTAAGAAATTCCATAATCACGGCATTGAAGGCGTGTTCACCGAACAACAGGCGGATGTGATTTTTGATATTATTGAGAAAGTGAACCAGTCGGAACAGATAGCTGGCTAGTAGGTAGATTAATAAAAACAGTATTATAATCAAAAGGTGTGTCCTTTGGTTGAACCAGGCGAAACGCTCTTTGTGTTTTGGCCTGTTTTGCCGGCAAATGTTACCCGAAATCCTTAAGCCTTGACCTGCTAACAATAGAAGAGATATTCCGCGTAGCGGATGAAGTATTGTAGAAATTTCTTCCATGAAGCCAGGAATTACCTATTATCTCTGCATTCCTTTGTGATTTCTTTGTGGGGGTTAGTGTAGTTATTATTTTTTGAATGCACTACCAGGTATAACATTGAAATTGAGCAACGGCACCACTCGGAGTCGTTTTCAACTCTGTTGTTGGTATAAGGATTGGAGTAAGCCTATCTTCATCCAATGACTACCAGTGTTTGTAAAGTGTCATCGGATGAATAATAGACGATCATCTTCTGATGCAATCATCACATCTTCAAATAATATTTCCCAATCGACCATAATCCCTCTTCCCACATATTTCCATCTGTTTCCAGGATCCGCATCACGTAAACAATTCCATCATCACAACATCTTAAATCTGCCACAGTTCCTCCAACGAAAATTTTCTGCAAGCCCCTCCTTACTCTTTCTTCCCCCATGTTAATGGAATGACCAGGCCGACAAGCGCGATGATTATCGTATAAATAAGCGCATCGGCAATCGCAATCCACAAGGTGTTGTACATGATGGTCATGGCATAAAAGGAAAGATCCATACTCAACCCCAGGATGAGCCCAAAGAGTGCACCCGTTTTTAATCCGTCCATCCAGGTTTTGGCACCCGATCTTTTCAGAAATAGTGTGAGTAGCAAGCCCAATAAAAGGGATGAAACAAACATGGCCCATAGCACCATGTCCTCGTCTGCCCGATTGGCAACACTGTTGGTATGATCAATCATGAAATCCATCAGCAGGATCCCATAAACAAGCCAGCCCAAAAGAAAAAAAGCAATGCCGCCAAAAACTGTACCTCTTAAAGTTTTCATATCCTTCTGTTTTAAAAGATTAATGAAAAAATATACAAGGTTTTTTGTGACATAGCAAATCCTAAGGAACGAATCTTCCAATTGGCAAATACCCAAATCCGATCGTCGACAGTAAATTCTGTTTCCGCTTAGCCCCCTCTGTTTTCAGTCTCTTCAATCCTCACCAAATCCCTTTCGCTATGCTACCCTCAATCTTTTGCTGCCCTTCTGGTGAAAGATTTGTAAACAAATCCAAGCCTGTCCGTTCTTCCACTTCATCCACTGATACCAGGTACTTCCCATGATCCGTATCTTTCCGCTGGGTATCCTGCGGGTAGATGAAGGCCAACACTTCGGGATGTTCCGCAGTGGGGCCTTCGCGCACCACAACCTTAAAAAACGCATCCGGTACGGCTACCATTAATTCCCCTTTTTCCGGTTCGCCAATAAAAGAGGAGGGAGTCTGATCGGTAAACACTGGCCCGCAAATCACCCATACCGAACCGAATTCATTGGCCCAGGCAATCGTTTTCTTCTCCATATCCAGCCAGATACCTGCATTGTTATGCTCCCGTTGCGGACAAGCATTCAATAAGGTATGCGTATTCCAATCGGCATTGGCCCCATGCCGCCAGGCAATCAGCTTCATACACATATGGCCCCGGGCATACCAGTTCGGGTGAGTCTTCCGAAACTCCTGTGAATAGTTATAGGCAGCATCCGTGGCACAAACCCCTTCACCATGCAGCTCTTTATCAGTCATCCATTTGGAGGGGCGCTTGGGCCCTTTCTCAGGATCAATCATCGCCTTAATTTCATAGGATACCCATTCCGGCACCCGCCAATAATCTGCCTGACCATCTCCGTTGTCATCATCGCTTCCGTCAAACGAAACGGTATAGGCTCGAAAGGTTCGCACTACATCCTTCGGCTGTGTATTGTATTTATCATGCTCGTAGGTGGCATCCAATTCAATGGGCTTGAGCTGTTGGGCATGCAATGCGCCAAATACCCATAGGGATAATAGGGAGAAAACAAATCTAATTTTCATGAGGGTGATGTATGAATGTGCACGCAAAGATAATTATCTGTTCTGATTACCTCTGCCCATGGTATAGCGTCACAGACTTATTTGTAGTAAAAAAAGCCCCGGTCGTTACACGATCGGGGCTTTTGAAATGGTGGTATGGCGCTAAAAAAACCATTTCCCAATTTATTTTTCGGTGGCTGGCACCAGTAGTTTATCGCCGGTTTCCTGAATAATTGTTTTCTTCCAGCTATCGGGATAATTGGGATGGCTGGGGTTTTGAGGGAAACCCCATTCGTTACGCAAAAATTCTCCGTCCTTTTCCTGCTTCACATTTCCATCGAGGTACTTTACCAACAGAAAATTACCCAGGTCTCGCCAATCATTTACCACACTGCTGGCGGCATTGTGTGAGAAAGTCGTTAAAAACTCAGCAGCCAGTTCCGGATGATTCTCGTAAAGCATCTTTGCTGCGGCATCGATGGCAGGAATAGAAGCTTCAAACTTGTTGCGATAGGCCTGTTGTTTCTTACGGAGATCAACAATGGCCCGGTCGTAAAACAAATACACAAAATGCGAAACACGCTGAAAAACCCAAAAGGCAGAGCTTTCTGAATACGTTAATATGTCCCCGTTTTCTTCCGAATGGGAGTAGGGTACATGGGTCATGCCCGTGTAAAAAGGCACATGCAACGACAGGTTGGCATCATCCAGGCCATACCAGAAGATGCCTCCAATTGGATTAGGTAACCAGCTGCGCATTTGAGCTACCCATGAGAAGGCTGTTTGTTGGGTGGCGGTGGTACGCTCGTTGAAATAGGTCTTATCTTCAAATTTCCAGGTTAGCGGGCGCCAACGATAAGGAAGCCCTTGCGGACCGGCACCCACATCCTGGCTCATATCCAGTTCAGTGCCCTGCAGGTGATTGCCAAAGAAGCTCATTAAGTCGCGGGGCGTCAGTTTGCGGTTGGGCTTAATCCAAAGCGGCATGCGGGGCCCTTGGCTCTTGCCGGTGGCATAGTTCCAATATGGCTTCATATCATCGTTCACCTGATCAAACATGGCCCAAACCCTCAATTCGCAGAAGCGGGCAGCACCAAAATCCAAAGGTGCATAGGTGTCGGAGAAACTGAAATTGGCTTCCTTACCTTTGTAATAGCCCATTTTCCTGGCAAAATTGACCACATCCTCTGCGTAAACAACTTCCACTTCCGCATTAAAAATTTGATCCAGATGCTTGGAGCTAATGGATTTCACGCCATCTTCCATGGGGAAAGTGGTGATGCGGGCGTGGTTGGCATGTGCGCTGATATACCCATCCGGCACGCGTCGGGCCACCCAAACGGCACCTTTGTTGGCATTGTAGGTGTGTTGAGTGGTGGGATCTGTTTTCATATCCATGCCCTTACCTATTATCTCAAGGATCCAAACCTCATTGGGATCGGCAATGGAATAGGATTGACCGGAACTGTAGTAACCATACTCTTCCACCAACTCCACCATGATCTTAATGGCTTCGCGGGCAGTTTTACCTCTCTGTAAACCGAGAAACATGATGCTTCCCCAATCGATGACACCGGTGGAGTCACTCAATTCACTCCTGCCGCCAAAGGTACTCTCCCCAATGGCTACCTGGTGTTCATTCATAAAGCCAATCACCTGGTAGGTTTCGGCGGGGTAAGGGATTTGACCCAATGGTTTGTCCGAGCTGCGATCGTAAATGGTTTGCATAGACCCCTTTGGCCACTGCGCTCTGGGGCGGAAATAGAGCTGTCCGTAACGGACATGCGAATCACCGGCGTAGGAAATCAGATTCGAACCATCGGCTGAGGCACCTTTGGTTACCAGGTAACTGGTACACGCGAAGGCATCAATGCCGGATAAAACCAGTAACGCAAAAAGAAAAAATAAGGATGTTTTCATATTGTAATTGATTTGTTTGCTTACATCTGAATGACAAATATATAATAAAGCCCCTAAAATCACGGGGCTGTGCATATGTCTAACTTCTCTCTATTGGGCAATGGAGGTGTGGTGCCCGCTCACACCATGTCAAGAATTTCAATTTTCTTCCCCTGGAAGTTTACCACATCACCAACTTTGGCCTGATGTAATGCTTTCCCAATGGGCGATGCCAGTGATAGCGCATAGTAATTAGAACCATCGTGTATCACTTTGCCCAAAGCTACCGATATAAAGTAGCCACCCATGGACGTATTTACCAGGCAGCCAAAACCTACGGTGTGGTGAATTTCTGTAACCTTTATCAGCGATAAGTCATGCTGCAGTTGCAGCAGTTTGTTGAGCTGCACGTGTTGGTTGTTCAGCTCTATTTGCATCATTTCCCGGCCCGTCTCGAATTTATCACCTGCACTGCTCTTGGTATCATTTTCCATCGATTCGGATGTCTCTGACATGGCTTTCCGTATCGCGTTGATCTTGTCATCCAGCATGGCTTTCAGTTGATCAAATAGCGCTTGTTTTATTTCTACATTAATTGTCATGGCACCAAAATAGCAGTTTTAATGGAATTTCCGGCCATTGGCTTTTTGCCAACTGCTCTGGCAATAAAAAAGCGAGTATCCCGATTTCATTAATACAGGTGGTTAAACAATGTGATCCCCCAAGCTGTTAATGGTATCAATATTTAAACCCATGGTTTAATTAAAAAGAGGATTGTGAAAAAAGTACTTATTTTACTGATGGTATTAGGGGCTTGTTGGCAGGTGCAGGCCCAGGAATGGCAGACTGATTTTGAGCAGGCCAAAACCTTAGCCGCCCGGCAGCACCGTGCTATTGTGATGGTCTTTCAAGGGTCTGATTGGTGCTCAGTGTGTATGAAGCTGGATAAGGAAGTATTTCGGTCCGAAGCCTTTAAGACCGCAGCCGATGAGAAGTATGTATTGCTGAAGGTGGATTTTCCGCGCCGTAAAGCCAATGCCTTACCAGCCGACCAGCAAAAGAAAAATAATCAATTGGCAGAGCGATACAATCGGAATGGCTATTTCCCGTTAGTTGTGTTGCTGGATGAAAGAGGGCATGTACTGGGCGAAACCGGGTATAAAAAAATGTCCCCGGAAGAATATGTAATGCATTTATCATCCCTAAAAAACTAGTGGGTGAAGCACCTTCTCATTCTTCTGTTGCTTACGCTTGTAGCGGCTCCCATGAAGTCGCAGCAGATCAGTAAGCGGCAACTTTTGCTAATGGGTTGTCGTTTCGAAATAACAGTGGTAGCCTTCGGGGAAGACCAGGCCAATGACTACATCGATAAGGCGATCCATGAAATCACGCGCATTGAAAAGCTGATTTCCTCCTGGGATCCCCATTCGCAAACAGCATTGATTAATCGAAATGCCGGTGTTCAACCGGTGAAGGTTGATCCGCAGCTATTCGAACTGATTGAGCATGCGCTTGCCATCTCCCGGTTAACGGATGGGGCCTTTGACATCACCTTTGCTTCGGTGGTTCCCATTTGGAAGTATGATGGAAGCATGTCAGCTTTGCCCGATTCTGTGGAAATGGCAGCATCGGTCTCAAAAATTGGCTATCAACACCTTCTGCTGAATAAAGCGGATACAACTGTTTTTCTATCGAAGCCCGGCATGAAAATAGGATTTGGTGCCATCGGAAAAGGATATGCTGCCGATAAGGCCAAAGCATTGTTGATAAAAGAAGGGGTTGTAGCCGGTATCATTAATGCGTCAGGCGATATGAGTGCCTGGGGCACTCAGCCGGATGGAAAGGACTGGACCGTGGCGATCACCAATCCACTCAATAAACAAAAGGCCTTTGCCTGGTTACCCATTCAGGATGGGGCCGTGGCCACATCGGGTGATTACGAGAAATTTATAACGCTCAATGGTAAAAAGTATTCCCACATTATCGATCCTCGAACGGGTTATCCTTCTACCGGGTTGGTGAGTGTGACCATCTTTTCGCCAAAGGCTGAATTGTGCGACGCCTTGGCAACAGCCATATTTGTGATGGGAAAAGATGTTGGTATGGACCGCATTAATCAGCTGCCTCAAACAGAATGCATTCTGATTGATGAGTTGGGGCAGATTTACACATCTGAGAACATTAAAATTGAAAGTAGATGAAACGAAAATTGATCATGATGGGCTTTGCGCTTGGTCTATTGTATGGCTGTGCAGCGGTGAAAGAGTACGAAAAAGTAAATCTGAATGATCCGGACATGGCGCTTTCAACCCGTAAAAGTGACCGCTATGAAGCCACTTTCCAGGCCTACCGGGAAGCCGCAGCAGGTGCCAATGGCGGCAAAACAGGTGGCGGGTGCGGCTGTAATTAAGGGCTACGTTTAAACTTTATGCCTGCTGTAAATGCCATGTGGGGGACGTAATTTTGGTAGAATAGCCTGTTGTATGTGTGAATGATTTCCCTGAAGGGGATAGTGAATTGTGGTGATTTTTTATTTATTATGAAGGTAACTTTAATGTATCAAGTATCACTTCTGGTGTTGTTGAGTCTGCTCTTTACCGGAGTACAGGCGCAAACAGTCATCGATAAGCCTGAAAAAACCTATAAAAAAAGAGTGCTGGAAAGTACAGAAGTCGATATTTTAACCAGTTTATATACGCAGGATGGCGACCATGCAGCGGTTAGTGGTGGTATTGGCACTGAAAAACTGACCGATGGGGCTGCTGCCATTGTGGTGGCTGTACCCCTTAATGACGATGAGGTGCTGACCATCGATGCCAGTGTGTCGGCTTATACATCAGCTTCATCCAGTAACATTAATCCGTTTGATGGCGATGGACCGGCCGATCCTTTTCAAGCCTCTTCCGGTGCTTCGTCCGGTGATGTGTGGACCAATCTGACGGCCGCCTACAGCCATAGTTCCGATGATCGCAATGCTGTGTGGGACACCAATCTGTCCGTCTCTTCCGAATTTGATTATTTTTCAATTGGATTTGGGGGTGGGTATACCCGTCTTTTTAATGAGAAAAACACGGAAGTTCACCTGCATCTGTCGGTTCATTTAGATACCTGGAAACACCTTTACCCCTATGAGCTTCGTCCTTTTGGTGACGGGGGCGGGGGATTAGATGACCCGTTCTTTCAACAGCACACCATCATCGGAAACGTGGATTATGCGCCGGGTTTTAAAGAGCACACAAGCAAGGCCCGAAATTCATACGCGGCGGGGTTATCTGTGTCCCAGATCTTCTCAAAAAATCTGCAAGGTGTTTTGTTGCTGGATCTGGTGCGTCAGGATGGATTGCTGTCGACGCCTTATCAGCGGGTTTATTTCGTGGATAAGGAGGCGTCTTACATAGATCAGTTCCGATTGGCAGATGACATCGAACAATTGCCCGGAAGCCGGTTTAAGGTGGCCCTGGGGGGCCGCTTGCATTACTACATAAATGAGCGATTTGTAGCCAGAACCTATTACCGGTATTATTTTGATGAGTGGGGAATTGTTTCGCACACGGCAAGTCTGGAGCTGCCCATCAAAATAAGTGGCCGGTTTACGCTTTATCCCTCGTATCGCTATTACCAGCAAACGGCTGCCGATTATTTTAAACCTTACGCACAGCATCTGTCCTCCGATGCCTACTATACGTCTGACTATGATCTATCCCGTTTTTCAGCCAATCAATATGGTTTTGGGGTTACTTACACGGATATCTTTACCAATTCACATGTTTGGCGGTTGGGGATTAAATCGGTTGATTTCAAATACAACCATTACCGCCGGGATTCAGGTTTTAACGCCAACTTTGTGTCAGCCGGAATCAAATTTATACTTAATTGACAGTGATGTAGGGGTGTGTCTCCTCGGGCAGTAAGGCTTCTGTTTTTCTTTGCAGCGGTACCTTCATGGTTTTCAACAGAATCTCTACGAGTTGTGGAGTTTCTGTTTTTCTCTGTGGCGGTACCTCCGCTCCCAGAAACAGGACCTCTACAAGCGGTAGCAATCCTGTTTTTCTTTACGGCGATACCTTCGTGGCTTGCAACACAGTCTTTACGGGCTGCAAAGCTTCTGTTTTGCTTTACGGTAATAGCTACCGGATCCGCAACAGAGGCTCTATAAGCTGTAACGCGTTTGTTTTTCTGTTCAGCGTGTCCACTTTTTGTGATTGCTATTCCATGCGTGGTATCATTCCGCCCTTATAACAATTCCGGATGCCTGTATTTTACCTTCAGTCGACGCATTGCCTGATGTGTAGGGTTGGGTACTCAAAAATATCTGAACGTAATAATAGCCTTTTTTTGGCGGGGTAAAGGACAGAGTACGCCAGCCATCGGAGTCTGTTTGGGGAAGTTCCCAGGGTGGGATGGATAAAAACTCGGTTTTACCAAAATCATTATAAGAGTAAATGCGATTGATCTTTCCCGGAGACATGGGTTTGGGAAATGGTTCGTGATAAATGATGATGGTGTAAGGCGAATGATCGGAAAGTGGTTGGAACTTGAATGTGACTGCTTCATTGGCTTTGACCACTGATTCCTGAAGCTCAAAAGCCAGGTAACGGTCAATGAACTCTTCGTAATATCTGAACTCGTTGTTTTCCCATCCAATACCCAGTCCAACATGGGTGTGATGGGGATCAATGCAGTTTTGTTTATGCCCGTCATTGGGTTTTCGTTCGGCCATAAACGCCTCGTGATTGGTTTTCATGTAAGCCAATAAATCATCGTCCTCAACCGGCAGTTTCTGATTGGCCGATATGGAGGCTGCATTTTCCTTGACATGATCCAATCCGCCGGCCAGGGCATATCTGATATAGGGACTTTCACCGTGGGTGTTGAAATGGCCCATGAATTTTTTTTGGGATCCCTCCAGGGCAATTTTATTTCCTACCCGCGAAGCCAGTATGTCCAATTCAACAGGGGGCGCCTTGTGTTTTTTGCGCGATGTATTAATGCGGGCAAGTTGCTGTATTTTGAGACGCAGCATTTGATCACTGTCTTTGAACTCCGGGAGGCGGGTCTCCGCATTGTTTAATGCTTGATAATCCTCAAAGGCCCCAATTTGGCCGGAAGTATCAATGCACAAGCTGATGTGCAGAATACTCATCGCCATAAATACAAAAAGGTGCTGCATGGGTTTTCTTTTTACAACAAAAGAGGCATCAAAATGGTTTGATGCCCCTTCGCGGTTTAAACTGGTGTTCGGCGTGTCTAATCACGTAATCGATCGGATCGGTAATGGTTTGTTTTTATTGTTTCTGACTTTCAAAGTTAATCGGAACATTCACTGTTTTACCCTCGGTGTGCTCTTGAAGCATGCATTCAATTAATTCCACCATGTTTTTCGAACCCGTATAAAAAGGGACCCGTTGGTGCAAAGAAGTGGGTTTGATATTCATGATGGGTTCAAAGCCGTTGCTTGCTTTTCCGCCAGCTTGTTCGGCCAGAAAGGCAATGGGATTACATTCGTAGAGTAAGCGCAGTTTACCCAATGGCGCACTTTCTGTTTCCGGATAGATGAAAATACCCCCTTTCAATAGGTTGCGGTGGAAATCCGAAACTAATGAGCCAATGTATCTGGAGGTGTAAGGACGATCGGTTTTTTCATCGCGCACCTGGCAGTATTTAATGTACTTTTTAACGCCCTTAGGGAATTTTTTATAGTTCCCCTCGTTGATGGAATAGATACGGCCATCTTCCGGTGTATGAATCCGGTAATGCGACAAGCAGAATTCGCCAATCGAAGGATCCAGTGTAAAACCTGTTACGCCATGACCGGTGGTGTATACCAGCATGGTGGAACTTCCATATAATATATAACCGGCCGCTATTTGAGCCGTTCCCGGTTGCAGGAAATCTTCCATGGTGGCTTTTTCGCCAATGGGGGAGATACGGCGATAAATGGAAAAGATCGTACCAATAGACACATTTACATCGATATTGGAGGAGCCATCCAATGGGTCCATTAAGAAGACGTACTTGCCATTGCGGGCTATTTCGTCATCAAAAAAGAGGAAACTTTCATTTTCTTCGGAAGCAATGGCACATACTTCGCCGCAATTGTGAATGGCATTGATAAATTGATCATTGGCATACACGTCCAGTTTCTTTTGGGATTCCCCTTGAACGTTGGTATTTCCCACTTCGCCCAGGATGTCTATCAGTCCGGCTTTATTCACCGCCCGGTTAACAATTTTTGCCGCAATGCCAACATGGTGCAACAGGTGTGAAAATCCGCCTTGAGCCTGCGGGAAGCGCATCTGGCTTTTTAGAATAAACTCGTTTAAGGTTGTTACTTCAAATTTAGTCATATGTAGCAGGTTTTAAATTGAAAGTTACTTCAATCGATTGGTATAGTCAAATGACAAGCCTCATCTTTTTGTGCATGAAAGGAAATGATTGCAATTTGAAACCTTTTTGTTAATTTTATCCGTCTGATGAAACCAAATGAAGTTATTAAAAAATTGCTGATGAGAGTATTTAAGTTTGGCGGCGCATCGGTTAAGGATGCAAAGGGAGTGAAGAATTTGAGTGAGATAATCAAAAATCAGGACGAAAATCTGATTGTGGTTATTTCGGCCATGGGAAAAACCACTAATGCCATGGAAAATTTGGTGCAGGCTTATTGCGATGGAAATACAGACGAGCTTACCAATTGCTTTCAGTTGGTGAAGCAGTATCATCAGCAGATTAGCAATGAACTTTTGGGAGTCGAATCCGCCTGTCAAATTCACATAGACCGGTTATTTGAGCAATTGTGGAGTAAGTTGCAATCGAAGCCATCTTTAAATTATGATTTTGAATACGATCAGCTGGTACCGTTTGGGGAACTCTTAAGTACTGCCATTGTTAGTGCGTACTTGAATGCAAATGGACAACCCAATGAATGGGTTGATATCCGGGAGGTGCTGAAAACAGATGATATCTATCGGGATGCCGGAGTGGATTGGGAGTTAACGGATGAAATGATGAAGGAACGTTTCCGGTTTCAGAATGTGTCGTTGTATATTACGCAGGGTTTTATTGGATCAACCATCAATAACTTATCCACCACATTGGGGCGGGAAGGATCTGACTATACCGGGGCCATCATTGCCCATGTGATGGATGGCGAATACCTGGCTATCTGGAAGGATGTGCCGGGAGTTTTAAATGCTGATCCCAGGTGGTATCCCAAAGCAAAAAAACTGGATGAATTGTCGTATTGGGAAGCCATTGAATTGACCTATTATGGGGCGCAGGTAATTCATCCCAAGACCTTAAAGCCTTTGCAAAACAAGGAAATTCCATTGTATGTGAATTCGTTTATCAGGCCCGAAATCAAAGGAACGGTGATCCGGCATTCCGAGCTCAATGGGGAAATGGATCCGGTGTTTATCTTAAAAAGTAACCAGGTCATCATTACCGTTTCGCCGAAAGACTTTTCATTCATTATGGAGGATAACCTGAGTGAAATCTTTAGTATCTTTTCCAGGCACCGGGTGAAAATGAATTTAATGCAGATATCGGCACTCAATTTTTCGGTTTGTGTGGATGAAAAAAGAAACCTCGATGAGGTTATTGATGAGTTGGGCGACCGTTTTCTGACGCGTTACAATAAAGATGTGGAACTGTTGACGGTGCGTCATTATACTGACGAAGCTATCCGTGAGATGATTTCAAATAAAGAAGTGATTGATTCGCAAATTAGTCGCCGCACCGCCAGGTATGTCGTAAAAAAATCAGATTGGAATTTTAATTGATGATTTTTTTATTCAGTTTTTGGATTTGCAGTATTATTCATTTTAATATAAAAGGCGGCCTTGTACCCTCTTAATTCACCATCGGAAGAGAAAAATTCGTAGGCAATTAGTACCGAGTGGATTTGTTTATACATCTGTTGTGTTTCGGCATTCAAATACCAGCCTTCGCAAAATTGAAGTTGCCCCACTCGGTCACGTGAAAAATCCTCCTGACTTTCTAATTTTTTGATGTCGTTGATTGAAAGGGGGTGTTGGGTGTAATAGTCGTAGGGAGTCGCTTTGTGCTCATAAACGGCATCAAACAAATCATCCACCAGTTTTTTGTGATTGAGACCGCGCAGGCGTTGATCGGCCCAGGTATTCAGTGAATCTCTGTTTTTAACAACCACGGTGTAGGTGATGGAGTCTGCCATTAATTCCATATCGGCCAGATCAAATAGTGGCCCTGAGGCTGTATTTTTTGATTGCTTGCTGCAGCTGTATGAAAGTAGGGCAATTATAAAAAATACTGTCAGATAGGTAGCGAAGTAATAGAAGTTGGTTTTTATCTTCATAACACAAGGTTCTTCAATTTGAATTAAACAAAGATAAATGAATGCTGCATTTTCGGGGTAATTTATGTCGATAATCCGTGCATCGTTAGAGGAAAAAAAAGGGGCCGAAGCCCCTTATATATTATCTGTCAAATGTAAGTCTTTCACCTCTGATGGATTCTTTTATTTTTCCTTCCTGATAGGCCAACTGCCCATTGATAAAAGTGTGGGTTACGGAGTGAGAGAAGGTAGTGCCTTCAAAGGGCGACCAACCACATTTATATAAGATGTTTTCAGAGTTGACTTCCGACTGCTTATTCTCATCAATCAACACTAAATCGGCTTTATACCCTGCACGAATATACCCACGTTTTTCAATTTGATATAAAGTAGCAGGTGCATGGCACATTTTTTCAACAACCAATTCGTAGGTGAAAATTCCTTGTTTGGCCATTTCCAGCATGGCAACTAACGCATGTTGCACTAAGGGACCTCCGGATGGTGCTTTAAAGTATTTGTTTTGTTTTTCTTCTTTGGTGTGGGGAGCATGGTCGGTGGCGACCACATCTAATTTGCCACTGTTCAGTCCGGCTCTTAATGCATCCCTGTCCTTTAGTGATTTCACGGCCGGATTCCATTTGATATTTGCGCCATATTTATCGTAGTCTTCCTCGGAAAACCATAAGTGGTGGACACACACTTCACCTGTTATTTTTTTCTGCTCCAATGGAAGGCTGTTATCCAAAAGCTCTAACTCCTTTTCTGTAGACAGGTGCAAGATATGTAATCGGGCATTGTGTTTGCGAGCCAGGTCAGCTGCTTTTTTTGATGATTTATAGCAAGCTTCAGCGGAGCGAATCACCGGATGGTATTTAAAGGGCAGATCTTCTCCAAATTTATTCTTGTAGATGGTCGTGTTTTCCTGTATAGTGGTTTCGTCCTCACAGTGCGTAGCGATCAGTACTTGACTTTCTGCAAAGATTCGATCCAGGATGCTTTCATTATCTACTAACATGTTTCCGGTGGAAGAACCCATGAAGATTTTGATCCCACATACTTTTTGGGGATCTGTTTTCAATAACTCATCAATGTTATCATTGGTTGCGCCAATGTAAAAGGAATAGTTAGCAGATGATTTTTCTGCAGCCAGCTTATATTTTTCCTCCAAAATTTCATGCGTCACTGCTTGGGGAGTTGTGTTTGGCATTTCCATAAAGGAAGTGATGCCGCCGGCAATGGCCGCGCGTGATTCCGATTGGATATCTGCTTTGTGGGTGAGACCGGGTTCTCTGAAATGCACCTGATCGTCAATGGCTCCCGGGATCAGTAATTTTCCGGTTGCATCCACTATTTTATCAGCCTCTGGAAGAGTATCATCATAAATCACGTTTGCAATCAAATCATTTTTGATCAATACGCTCCCAATTTTTTTTACCCCCTCGTTAATGATGGTGGCATTTTTTATTAATATCGTTGACATACTGTAAAATTTTCGGATGATGTTTAAAGGTATCCAAAGCTATTAACTTTGTCAAACCTCAAATTGTTTGAAGTAGCTGCCTATTTTCATTTTGATCACTCCCCATACTGCTTCGTTGAAAATGCCACCACTCATTTTGGATGCGCCTTGTTTGCGATCAGTGAAAATGATAGGTACTTCAATAATTTTGAAGCCATATTTCCAGGTTGTAAATTTCATTTCTATCTGGAAAGCGTAGCCTTTCAGTCTGATTTTATCAAGCTTTATAGTTTCTAACACCTGGCGGCGATAGCATTTAAACCCTGCTGTGGTGTCCATGATTTTCATTCCGGTGATAAAACGAACATATACCGATGCAAAATAAGACATGAGGACACGCCCCATAGGCCAGTTGACAACATTCACGCCTGAAATGTAGCGCGAACCAATGGCTAAATCAGCTTTTTGATTCAGGCAGGCATCATGCAAGTGAACTAAATCATTGGGGTCATGGGAAAAGTCAGCATCCATTTCAAAGATGTACTCATATTTGTTAGCAATTGCCCATTTGAAACCAGCAATATATGCTGTCCCCAAGCCTTGCTTCCCAGCTCTTTCAATCAAATGAATAATGTCTGCATGGGACTCTTGGATATTTTTGACGATTTTACCAGTGCCATCCGGGGAGCCATCGTCTATAATTAAGATTTCAAATTCTCTGGGAAGATTAAGTATAGCTTTAATAATAGCTTCAATATTTTCTTTTTCGTTATATGTAGGGATAATTACCAGATTTTTGCCCATGCTTCCTTGTAATAAGATGAATTGCAAATGTAATAAGAATCGCTTAAGTTTTATATTGTCTATATATAGTAAAAGTAAAGATTAACAGTTTCAATAGATAATGGAATCTGGATCAGTTTTGTCGATTTTGTTAAGATGGAGTGTGCTTATAATTTATTTAAAATTATTTCGTTGATTAATAGATAAGTATTCCTTTTGTGAAATAAAACTTCCCCCAACCATTAGGAAATGTAAAAAAGTAACCGTTATTTTGCACCCGCTTTGAACGGAAAGGCACGCTGAAAAGCCCATGAGGCTTTGATTTTTTTGAAATACTGAAACAATCTTTAAAGAAGAAACGATTGCTTTTAAAAGCAGGTTGGCAATGCGAACCGGGAGCCGGAAAAAGGAACGAAAAAAACTTCAGGAAAGATTTGGTGGTTTAAAAAAAGAAACTCTAGTTTTGCAGCCGCTTTCAAAACAACGAAATTCAGTTGCAGTAAGGGTTGCAGCGAAATGAAGAAAGTATTGACAAAGGGATTTTGAGAGTAGGATTTAATTGGAAATAACTTCGAAAATTAAATCAAAAAAAACTTCCAAAAAGATTTGGTTGAAAACAACAAAATCACTTACCTTTGCAGCCGCTTCACTAATGAGTGTTGCGACAAAAAGTAAAAGCATGATACGGATATAATGGTTAAAAGATTCAGTTCGATTCTGAATGTATCTACACTAAGATGTTAACTTGAAGAAGTTGACAAACGATCTTTGAAAATATTGGATAAGTACCTAATTATATAATGAATTAGAAGGTAAAAGAGAAGTCCTAAAGTCAAGAAGGATAAGGGATCTTGAAAGTATTTAAGATTTTTTATACAACGAAGAGTTTGATCCTGGCTCAGGATGAACGCTAGCGACAGGCCTAACACATGCAAGTCGAGGGGTAACAGGGTTTTCGGACCGCTGACGACCGGCGCACGGGTGCGTAACGCGTATGCAACCTACCTTATACCGGGGGATAGCCCGAAGAAATTCGGATTAATACCGCATAACATTATGAATAAGCATTTATTTATAATTAAAACTCCGGTGGTATAAGATGGGCATGCGTGACATTAGATAGTTGGTGAGGTAACGGCTCACCAAGTCGACGATGTCTAGGGGTTCTGAGAGGAAGGTCCCCCACACTGGTACTGAGACACGGACCAGACTCCTACGGGAGGCAGCAGTGAGGAATATTGGTCAATGGGCGCAAGCCTGAACCAGCCATGTCGCGTGAAGGAAGACTGCCCTATGGGTTGTAAACTTCTTTTGTATGGGAAGAAATATGTCTACGTGTAGATATTTGCCGGTACCATACGAATAAGCATCGGCTAACTCCGTGCCAGCAGCCGCGGTAATACGGAGGATGCAAGCGTTATCCGGATTCATTGGGTTTAAAGGGTGCGTAGGCGGATTATTAAGTCAGGGGTGAAAGTTTGCGGCTCAACCGTAAAATTGCCTTTGATACTGTTAATCTTGAGTACATTTGAGGTAGGCGGAATGTGATGTGTAGCGGTGAAATGCTTAGATATATCACAGAACACCGATTGCGAAGGCAGCTTACTAAACTGTAACTGACGCTGAGGCACGAAAGCGTGGGTATCGAACAGGATTAGATACCCTGGTAGTCCACGCCGTAAACGATGATTACTAGTTGTTTGCAATACACCGTAAGCGACAAAGCGAAAGCATTAAGTAATCCACCTGGGGAGTACGTTGGCAACAATGAAACTCAAAGGAATTGACGGGGGCCCGCACAAGCGGAGGAACATGTGGTTTAATTCGATGATACGCGAGGAACCTTACCTGGACTTAAATGGGGAGTGACAGGCTTAGAGATAGGCTTTTCTTCGGACACTCTTCAAGGTGCTGCATGGTTGTCGTCAGCTCGTGCCGTGAGGTGTCGGGTTAAGTCCCATAACGAGCGCAACCCACGTTGTTAGTTACCAGCACATAATGGTGGGCACTCTAACAAGACTGCCGGTGTAAACCGCGAGGAAGGTGTGGATGACGTCAAATCAGCACGGCCCTTACGTCCAGGGCTACACACGTGTTACAATGGCCGGTACAGAGGGCAGCTACTGGGTGACCAGATGCGAATCTCCAAAACCGGTCTCAGTTCGGATCGAAGTCTGCAACCCGACTTCGTGAAGCTGGATTCGCTAGTAATCGCATATCAGCCATGATGCGGTGAATACGTTCCCGGGCCTTGTACACACCGCCCGTCAAACCATGGAAGCCGGGGGTACCTGAAGTCTGTAACCGTAAGGAGCGGCCTAGGGTAAATCTGGTAACTAGGGTTAAGTCGTAACAAGGTAGCCGTACCGGAAGGTGTGGCTGGAACACCTCCTTTCTGGAGAGATATTTTATCCTTTTTTAGGATGTATCTTTTACCTGTACTCATCCAACATCAGTAAAGCACATCCCAGTTACGGGAAGGATGCGACACTGCACAGTCCCGTAGCTCAGTTGGTTAGAGCACTACACTGATAATGTAGGGGTCGGCAGTTCAAATCTGCCCGGGACTACCAAAAACAGTTGACAGTAGTTTCGTTAACAGTTACCAGCATTGATAACTGTTTCATGTTCACTGCTCACTGAAAAATGGGGGATTAGCTCAGCTGGCTAGAGCGCCTGCCTTGCACGCAGGAGGTCAACGGTTCGACTCCGTTATTCTCCACTTTTTTAGCTAAAGACTAAAAAAAGGAGCTTTAGAAAAGACATAATTAGGATACGTAAAAGTACTTATCCACATTTTTAGTGAAAAGAAGGTTCATTGGTTTTGAAAGACTGATTGAAGCACAAGCTGAATTAGCAGCAAAACGATCATTGACATATTGGCAAACAAATCAAAATCATAAACACCAATTACGGTGTAAAAAGAAAGTAAATAAGGGCGTACGGGGAATGCCTAGGCTCTCAGAGGCGATGAAGGACGTGATAAGCTGCGATAAGCTACGGGGAAGTGCAAATAACTATTAATCCGTAGATTTCCGAATGGGACAACCCACTATGTTGAAGACATAGTATCCAGCAATGGAAGCAAACCCGGGGAACTGAAACATCTAAGTACCCGGAGGAAGAGAAAACAAAAGTGATTTCCTAAGTAGCGGCGAGCGAACGGGAATTAGCCCAAACCAATATTGTTTCGGCAATATTGGGGTTGTAGGACTTGCATAATCGATTTGCGTAGAAGTGGAACCAACTGGAAAGTTGGATCAGAGAAGGTGATAATCCTGTACACGTAATACAAGAAAAGAGGCGAGTATCCTGAGTAGCGCGGAACACGAGAAATTCTGTGTGAATCAGCCGGGACCATCCGGTAAGGCTAAATACTCCTGAGAGACCGATAGTGAACCAGTACCGTGAGGGAAAGGTGAAAAGCACCCCGAACAGGGGAGTGAAAAAGTACCTGAAACCGTGCGCCTACAAGCGGTCGGAGCTGACTTGTTCAGTGACGGCGTGCCTTTTGCATAATGAGCCTACGAGTTACTTCTTACTAGCCAGGTTAAGTTGTTCAGCAACGGAGCCGAAGCGAAAGCGAGTCTGAATAGGGCGCCAAAGTTAGTAGGAGTAGACGCGAAACCAAGTGATCTACCCATGATCAGGTTGAAGCTGTGGTAACACACCGTGGAGGACCGAACCAGTTGACGTTGAAAAGTCTTTGGATGAATTGTGGGTAGGGGTGAAAGGCCAATCAAACTTGGAAATAGCTCGTACTCCCCGAAATGCATTTAGGTGCAGCCTTTAATTAGTTTTGCAGAGGTAGAGCTACTGATAGGACGCGAGGGCTTCATCGCCTATCAACTCCTGATAAACTCCGAATGCTGCAAAATGATGTTAAGGAGTGAGGGCATGGGTGCTAAGGTCCATGTCCGAAAGGGAAAGAACCCGGACCATCAGCTAAGGTCCCCAAATATATGCTAAGTTGACCAAACGCGGTTTGATTG
>CALNXQ010000002.1:877500-950000 GCA_942490535.1 uncultured Marinilabiliaceae bacterium | reverse complement strand
GGTACATCGAAGATTATCCCATCCGGAATATGCTAGTGAGATTGAAGGTGAGACGACGGCGCTGGGAAGCAATCATTGATGGCAAAAAAACAAAGGTGAGTCGGGATTGGAAAGTGATCGAACAGGGTACTCGTATGAGCGAGGAGTACGCTGCTTTTTTAAAAGAAATTAGTCGATTCTAATGCCATAAGTTGCCAAAGTCTAGAAGTTTATTTGGGTGTCAATGGGCGCAACTTTCAGCGTCAATACAAAAACAAACTAAGCAATTATAGAGACTGGAACCAGAAGGAACATGCCGAAGATTACCTGGTATATCCCAAAAACATTGGTTATAATTTGTCCATTGATGAAACAGCCTTATCTAACGGAGAACTATACACCATCCTGACCAACAAAGCGAAGAAGGGCAAAAAAAGATCGATAGTGGTCATTTTTAAAGGGACACAGGCCGGGGAGATTATTAAAATCATAAAAGAGAACTTCAGTGGGAGCCAACGTCGTATGGTCAAGGAAGTAACGTTGGATATGGCTGGCAGCATGAACCTGATTGTCCAAAAATGTTTTCCAAAAGCCACCCGTGTTATCGATCGTTTTCATGTTCAAAAACTGGCTTGCGATGCCGTACAAGAGTTACGCATTAAACACAGATGGGATGCCATTGACCTGGACAACAAACAACACAAACAGGCTAAGAAAGATGGAAAAGAGTACAAGCCTTTTACTTTCGAGAATGGGGATACTATGAAGCAATTACTGATCAGAAGTCGGCACCTCTTGTTTAAGCCCATGCATAAATGGACAGAATCGCAGGAGAAAAGAGCCAATATACTATTTAGTAATTACCCCGATATAGAACAGGCATACGACCTATCGCATCAGCTATACCTTATTTATAGCCGCGATATGACCGCGCCTGTTGCCATGACACATCTGGCCAGATGGTTTAACCAGATTGAAATTTCTGACATACCTTCTTTTCAAGTGCTCAGAAGAACGGTTGAAGCCCACTATCAAAACATTATCAATTTCTTCAATAGCAGAAGTACAAATGCTGCGGCAGAATCTTTTAATGCGAAAATTAAGGAATTCAGAAGACAATTCAGAGGTGTTTCTGATGTCAAGTTTTTCCTGTTTAGATTAACAAAAATATTTGCATGAAAATAAAATGTGATATTTAGACCCAACTTTTAGACTTGGTCCGTAAAAATGCTGTGCACAACCTCAATGATGCTGTGCGTGAGCTCGGCGACGCTGTTCGCAAGCTCAACAACGCCGTGCGTGACCTCAAAAATGGTGTGCTCCACCTCGTCGACGGCCTGCTCCATATCATTGACGGCTTTCTCCACCTCGTCGACGGCTTGCTTCTGCTCAACGACGCTGTTCGCGACCTCATCGACGGCTTCTTATGGTACCTCGACGGCGTGGGTGTGGTGACTAACGGGCGTTGGTGGCTGGTTTTCCGCGATTATATGGGATGAGATGCCAGGCTGTGTGGGATTGGGTAGCTTATCAAAGTAGCTTAGGGGCCACCGGGCAGTGCTACCTCTTCGGATTTGGGGAAGTGTGACTGCGTATGCCGATTGTTTGAGGGGTTATGCAGGTGGTTCTGGTATTCGGGCAGGGATTGCAGCGGATACCCCGCAGCGATGCCAAATGACCTGTTTAAAATGGGATTTTCTGGCGAGGAGTAGGAGCGGAAAGCCCGGCGCTGAGCCTGGGGCGTAAAGGTCTCCGGATTGCCCTAACAAAAAAACACCCCATCAAATTGATCGCTTAATTTGATGGGGTGATTTTATATTTTTATTGAGCCCATTTGTCAGGGAGTAGATTACGAAGTTGTTCGTTGGTCATTCTGGGACATTCAGCTAATCGCTGTATCACGTCCTTGAAATAGGAAAATGTATTGACATTGTTCAATCTGCATGAAATAGCCAGAGAATATAGTGTAGCAGTTCTCATTGCCCCGGCATTGGAGCCGCAGAATAATGAGTTTCGCCGACTGATGCTGATATAACGCATTGGCCGTTCAATGATATTGTTGTCCAGGTCGTATTGGGTAGATTTAATGATATTATAAATGGACTCTAATTCATTAAGGCCGTATGCAGCTGCTTTGCATAAAATATGGTTTGGCAATACTTGGGGATCTCGTTCTATATCTCTGAGTTTCCTTTCCAACTCCTTGTATACTTTCAGCGAAGCTTCTTTCCACTTTTCTTTTGGCTTCTTCTTACGGATGATGTAAAATTGATTGTACAGGTCAATAATCTCTTGAGCTTGGGGTTGCTCCTGAATCTCTATAAATTTTCTTTTGCAGTGCTGAACACAGCCTAAACGTATTGCCTTTGGGTAGTCCCATCCTTCTAAAGCTTTATATGAACTGTATCCATCGGTTTGCACAGCACCCTTATAATCCTTGGGTAGATAGTTTGTAAACACCGTCTTGCTTCGTGAGCCATTCTCGTATATGAACTGGATTAAGTTGTTTTGATGAGAAAAAGCACTCCAGAAGTAGCCTTTGCGACTCCCCTTATCACCTCCTAATATAGTATGATAGGTTTCGTCAAAATGAATATAAGCATCCTCCAAAATAGTATCCTTGAGTACTGGCATTAACCTATCAAGCAACTCTGCTGATTTTTCAATTAGTCCATGAGTAGTTGCCTTAGGAATGTCAATACCCATCTCGTTTAAATATTTCATGATGCGTTCAACAGGCAAGCCGTACACATATCTTTGTTGAATCAGATGTGCCAGTAATGAGCTGTCAAAATTAGAATTCTGGAAAGGTGCTATAGGGGCTTTGCCTTCAAAAAAGTCATCACCCATTCTGTATTTTTTACAGCGATAGATATGTTTAATCAGACGCGGTGGAATATACTCATACCTTATCACATCGCGATGAAAGAGGTAAACCGCAGCCTTTTCATCAAAGCTGGCATCCGAGGGTAATACTTCATCTATAAACTCTTCGATGTTATCATATACTTTCCGTTTCGCCCCATTATTACCTCTTTCCTTGGGGATGGGAGCCTGTGGCTTGTTTTCTGAAACAGAAGTGGCATTTTGACGTTTTTCGGTCTTTTTAGGAAGGTTTATGGTTGTTAAGCGCTTCAGCTTTTCAGCACCTTTATCTTTCTCCAGAATGGCTTCTTTTAATGCAGCTAACTCATTTGTCAGCTCCTCTATGGTTTGAGATAAAGATTGTATGGTGCCAATTAATTTAGCATTTTGCGATTGCAAAAAGACTACTAACTCCCTGTCTGTCATGACTTAAAGATACAAAAACAGCATGACTTCACCAAGAAAAACCCTGCTGTTTTTGCATCTTTTATTATTTATTATCAGAGCGTTAACTGTGCTTTTAGTCGCAGTTCATTGGAGCTACTTTTGTGGTTTATGGCATTAACTATTTGATCAAGTATGCCGCGCTCAAGCTCAAAAAAGGCCTCATCACTTACGTGTTGTGGCAAGGAATAACATCCTAGTTCCAGCTTCTTATTATAAAGAACAAATCCTTCCTTTTGCCAGCGTAGAACCTTGATTGATTTACGCGTCCTGCCAAGGAATACATAACCATCTCCATTGAGCGCATCCTGCTTGCCCGAAGTTTTAACCAAGTGATAGAGCGAATGGATTCCTTTACGCATATCTACAGGTTCTCGGAAAAAGTAGAACCGTGTATGGTCAGTGAAATTAAAAATCATAGTGCATCCTGTTTATAGAAAATATGGATACAAAACTTCAAAGATTTATCACAAAAAACTATGCGTCATTGTGGAGACGGTTACCCTGGGGCGAAGGGGCCCGCCTGAGAATGTTTAAAACGGCAGAAAATTCAATGAATCTCCTGCCTGTATTGTTTCTTACGGTTTATGTTTTATTCGAATCGGATGGCCTTAACGGGTGAAATGCGGGTGACCAGATAGGATGGGCCTATCATCATTAACAAGGAGATGGCCGCTACTGTGAGGTTAAGGATAACCAGATGGGCAACGGTGAGATGAATGGGTACGGTGTCGAGATAATAGTTCGCGGGATCTAATTTAGCCAGGTGCAGATATTTTTGTGCCATGCATAAGGACACGCCAATGAAGTTACCCCAGAGCAAACCTCGTCCGATGATGAAGGTGGAGAGGTATAAGAATATTTTGCGTAGGGACCAATCGCGGGTGCCAATGGCTTTGAGGATACCAATCATATTGGTGCGTTCCAGGATGAGTATTAAAAGGCCGGATATCATGTTAAAACCGGCTACAATGACAATGAGCACTAATATGACGAAGATATTGGTGTCAATTAAGTCGAGCCAGCCGAATATTTGGGGTTGTATCTGGGTAATGGTTTTGGTGCGGATCATGGTGCCGTCTTCATCTATCTTCGAGCCGGCGATGAAGATGATTTCCATGGCGGCTTCTTCGAGGTTATCAAAGTCATCAATGGCTACTTCATAACCCGAAATTTCATGTGGTTGCCAGCCATTGAGTTTTTGAATGTGGCGCAGGTCCACAAACGCAAATAGTTTATCGTATTCGGAGAAATGGGAATCATAGATACCTGCAATGGTAAATTTGCGGGCTAAAATCTGGTCTTGCAAGAAATACATCCGGATGGGGTCGCCCAATTTGAGGTGGAGCATTTGGGCCATCTCAGCGGAAATGAGTATCTCATCGGAACGAACGGAGTCGTTTAATTGAATTGGTTTCCCTTCTATCAGTATACCGGAAAGGAAGGTCCAATCAAAATCCAGTCCCATTCCTTTTAGGACGATTCCCTGAATGGCATCTTTGGTTTTTATGATACCGGGTTTGGTGGCAAATTCCTGAATGTGTTGAACGCCGTGAACGGCCATTACTTCAAGCACCAATGAGGTATCTTTTTTTATGGGATTGGTTTCGTAGGAGTGATTGTAGTCGTAGTTGAGCAATTGAATGTGTGAGCCGAAGCCTATTATCTTTTGGCGGATCTCGCGCTTAAAGCCCAAACCAATGGATAATGAGAGAATCATGACGACCATTCCCAGGGTCACTCCCAGGGTGGCTACTTTCAGAACAGGACCGGCTAATCGCTTGCCCGTTAAACCACCGGAGCGGATTTTTCGGGCTATATAGAGTTCAAAATTCAAAATGCGCGCTTTTATTGCAAAGGTAGAAAAAGTGGCGAGATCCGTGGTTTGTGGTCAGTGCTTTTTAGCGAGTGGTGAGTAGATTGTGTTATTGAGGTTGGTTTGGGGTCAACAGTGAGGGGGTGGTTCAGCGGGTAATAGAAAAGGCCGGTTTGCACCGGCCTTTTCGAGAGTAATAGGTGTGTCTATTATTATTCGGTTCGTCCCGGATACACTTCCAATGCTTTTTCCAATGTTTCCAAAGCATTCGCTAAATCTTCTTTTTTCAACACATAGGCCAGTCTGACTTCATTCTTACCCGAACCTGGGGTGCTGTAAAAACCGGTTGCCGGAGCCATCATAACGGTTTGGTTGTTGTAGCTGAATTCGCTTAGGATCCATTGACAGAATTTATCAGAATCGTCCACGGGTAATTTAGCAACCGTATAGAAAGCTCCTTTGGGCATGGGTGTGAATACGCCCGGGATTTTATTCAATCCTTCTACCAGGAAGTTACGACGATCGATGTACTCGGCGTATACTTCTTCAAAATATTCTTTAGGTGTATCCAATGAAGCTTCTGCCGCAATTTGACCGAATCCCGGAGGGCTCAGACGGGCTTGGGCAAACTTCATGGCAATGTTGATCACCTCTTTGTTTTTAGTCACTAAGGCACCAATACGCACGCCGCACTCGCTGTAACGTTTGGAAACGGAATCGAACATCACCACATTGTTTTCAATGCCTTTCAGATGCATGGCGGAAATGTGCTTTTCGCCATCGTAACAGAACTCGCGGTATACTTCATCAGAGAACAAGTACAGATCATGCTTGATGACCATTTCTTTCAACTGGTTCATCTCATCCTGTGAATACAGATAGCCAGTAGGGTTGTTGGGGTTGCAGATCACGATGGCCTTGGTAGCCGGCGTAATCATTTTCTCAAACTCCTCAATGGCGGGTAATGCAAAACCATCTTCAATGGAAGATTGGATGGGTTTTACCACCACGCCGGCTGCAACTGAAAAGCCATTGTAGTTAGCATAAAATGGTTCCGGAATAATTACCTCGTCACCGGGATTCAAACAGCTCAGAAATGCAAAGGTAATGGCTTCTGATCCACCGGCTGTGATCATGATTTCATTATGATCCACATGGATATCGGCTGCCTGATAGGACTTGGCCAATTTGCGACGGTAGCTTTCCATACCGGCCGAATGGCTGTATTCCACTACTTTTAAATCAATATTGCGAATGGCATCCAGGGCCACTTCAGGTGTTTTGATATCAGGCTGACCAATGTTCAGGTGATATACTTTTACTCCTTTTGATTTGGCTGTTTCGGCATAAGGAACCAGCTTACGAATAGGTGACGCAGGCATCTGTTGTCCCCTGTTTGAAATAGTAGGCATTTTATTTCAGTCTTTTACGGTTTAAAACAATCAGCTTTTGTTGCAAATGTAGGCCTTAGGGGAGATAAAATACATGATTTTATACATCTTTTTTTCTTTGCGCCGAAAGGATTTCTCAATCCCATCTGAAACCTTATTTTTGTCAACAAAAAAGAAGCATGTTGAAGTGGATTGTGACAGTTGTTTTGCTAGCGCTTAGCCTCCTGAATGTGGATGGGCAGATTGTGAGCATTGATAAGCGCCGGACCAAAGATCCCAATAAGGGATTTCAGGGCGATATAAATTTGGGGCTTAATTTTGTGCACACCACCACTGATATGACGCAGCTCTCTTCCCGCCTGAAGTTGCAGTACAATGATAACGACAATATTTACTTGATATCATCGGATTTCAGCTACAGTGAGGTGAACAATGAGCGCAATGTGAACAATGGGGGCGTGATGTTTAAGTATAACTATTGGGTGCCGAATAAAATCATCATTGCTGAGGCTTTCTATCAATATCAATACAACCGGGTGAAACAACTGAAACATCGGAATATCTTGGGTGGAGGACCGCGTTTTAACATTGCTGATCATGAAAAGTTTTCTTTGTTCCTGGTGGCATATACCATCTATCTGAATGAGCAGTATGAGAATACCGATTTTAAGCGCAAGAAGAGCCTGGTGAAGTTCAGCTCCATGTTTTCGATGGATTGGCAATTTGCACCCACTGCCAGTTTTGGCCACACGACTTATTATGAACCTGATTATTCCGATCCTTCTGATTTCAGAGTGTGGAGTGAATCCAGGCTCAATTTTAAGTTGAGTAAGAAGTTTTCCTTTGCGTTGTATGTGCGATTAGATTACGATAATCTGACCCCCGAAGAGGTGGACCCCTTGTTTTATACCATCAATAATTCGTTTAGTTTGAAGTTTTAATTTGGGGATCTGTGCTTTGATGTAGTTCTTTAATGCTTTTATTCAAGAATGCAACGTGGAAGCAAACGGACTAAACCTAAAGAAATAGTATCTTTATGCAATTAGCGTCCATAGGCTTTATTTATGTTGAAATTCACTATACTCCTGATCGCGTTCCTGCTCCCGGCCACATCATTCTCACAGGAGCCATTATCGGATATCCTCAGGAATCTGGATCAGTTGATTGAAAACAGGGAAGAATTTACCGCTGAACGGGAACAATACATCCAAACACTGCAGGCGCTTAACAAACAATCGGGCAGTTTTATGGAGCGTTATCAGTTCACGAAACAACTGCATACTGCCTTTTTGCCATATAACATTGATTCAGCCATGTATTATGCCAATGCGTGTGTGGCACTGGCAGATCAGTTGGACCAAGCGCCTTTGAAGGCAGAGGCTCATCTGCGATTGGTTCAATCCTATTTATTGGCAGGCATGTATCAGGAAGCCGGCGTCCTTCTTGCCGATCTGGAATCCCTTGAATTAAATGATCAGCTCAGGCAATTTTACTATACCCAACAGAGTACCCGTTATCGATACTTGCAAGCCTATCTGTCTGGTTCGGTACAGATAAATAAATACCATTTACTGGCAAAGGCGTATCAGGATTCACTATTAGCCTTATTAAAACCCGCGGATGCCGGGTTTACTGTACCTTATGCTGAAAAGCTCCGCGATGAGGGGCAATATAGCGAAAGCAAACACGAGCTTTTTAAAGTATTGGAAACACTTAGACCGGCAGACCGAGCCTTTGCTTATACGGCTTATACATTGGCCTCGGTGTATCAGAAGGAAAAGGATACCGGTAATCAGATGAAGTATTTGGCCTTATCCGCTGAATCGGACATTCGTAACGCGGTACGTGAAAATGCTGCTATCCGGGAGTTAGCCTTATTGCTTTATCAAAGTGGTGACATTAACCGGGCGTATAGTTATATCAAACTCGCCTTGGATGATGCCCTGTATAGTAAGGCGCGTCTGCGGTCGTTTGAGATCCTCCAGATTTTACCTGTGATTGATCAGGCCTACTTGAAGATGCGGGAGCAAAAACGGACAAACATGATCTATTTCACCTGGATTGCTATCTTTCTATCCCTATTTCTTCTGCTCTCCCTGTTCTTTAATCAACGACAAAAGCGGAAACTTAAATGGGCCAATGCTGAGATCCATGCAAAAAATCAACAACTAAGAGACGTGAATGTGCAGTTGCATAAGCGGCATGATCAAATTACTGAAGAGAATACGCAATTATCTTTTTCCAATCAATTGCAGGAAGAGTATATTGGGCGTTATCTGAAATTGTGTTCTTCCTACATCGGCAAGATGGATCAATACCGGCAAACGATTCATAAGAAGGCGGCCATGGGCAGTAAGGAGGACTTGTTGAAGCTCTTAAAATCAAAAGATTTGATTGATCAGGAACTGCAATCTTTTTATGACGATTTTGATCATGCTTTTTTGGATCTCTATCCTGGTTTTGTGTCGCAATTCAATGCCTTGCTTAAGAAGGAAGAACAGATAGTTCTTAAAACTACTGAGAAATTGAACACTGAACTACGTATTTTTGCTCTGATTCGCCTGGGTATTACAGAGAGTCCTCAAATCGCCACTTTTCTGAGATACTCCGTCACAACCATTTATAACTACCGCACCAAAGTGCGTAATAAAGCCCGTATCTCACGTGACCTTTTTGAAGAGGAAGTGATGAAATTGGGGAATCCCACTTAACTAGCACTACTTAAATGACTACTTTTTTAAAGTTTATGGAACTAGTGAATTTTCAGTAATTAAGAGTTTTAGCTTTACAAAAGGTTCAGAAAAGACTATATTTTGACTATATAGGCTCAGACTATCGTTTGGGCAATGATACATTTGTTTCCTAACAATAGACAATCAAATAAATAGTCATATGAGAAAAGCAATAGTTTCAATTATTTTGGTGATGCTGACTCTAGGCCTTAGGGCGGAAGAACTTCAATCACCCAATGGTCACTTTAGACTTCAGTTTGAGGTGAATGATGGGGTTCCGGTTTATCAACTTGACTGGAAAGGTAAGGCCATTATCAAGCAAAGTAAGCTAGGACTTGAGTTGAAGGATGCATCCTCGTTTTTAGAAGGTTTTTCCCTGGCAAAGGTAGATAATAGCTCTTTTGATGAAACCTGGAAACCGGTGTGGGGCGAGGTGAAAGAAATCAGAAACCATTACAATGAGATGGCCGTTACGCTTGATCAGAAAAGTTCTGGACGCATCCTGGTGATTCGTTTTCGTCTGTTTGATGATGGATTGGGTTTTCGCTATGAGTTTCCGGAGCAAGATAACCTGACGCATTTCGTGATTAAGGAAGAGCGAACGCAATTCGCCATGGCTGGTGATCATACGGCTTTCTGGATTCCGGGTGATTATGACACACAAGAGTATAATTATTCGACTTCTAAATTATCGGAGATACGAGGGCTCATGGAAGCCGCCATTACGCCCAATGCCTCTCAAACAGCCTTTTCGACAACAGGTGTTCAAACGGCATTAATGATGAAAACAGAGGATGGTTTATACATCAATTTACATGAGGCTGCTTTGATCGAATATGCCTGTATGCATTTGGAATTGGATGATGAGAAGCTGATTTTTGAGTCACACCTCACACCAGATGCACAAGGTGTCAAAGGTTACCTTCAGGCGCCTTGCCATACCCCGTGGCGCACGGTAATTGCCAGTGATAATGCCGCCGCTATTTTAATGTCGCACATCACCTTAAATTTAAATGATCCCTGCGTCTATGAGGATACTTCCTGGATTAAGCCCATTAAATACATAGGGGTTTGGTGGGAGATGATCACTGGTAAAAGTTCCTGGGCTTATGCTGATCTGGCAAGCGTGCAGCTGGGAAGAACAGATTTCAGTAAAGTTACACCCAATGGGCGTCATGCGGCCAATACTGATCACGTGAAACGCTACATTGACTTTGCCGCAGAGCATGGCTTTGAAGCCGTTTTAGTAGAAGGCTGGAATGAAGGCTGGGAGGATTGGTTCGGTAAGTCGAAAGATTATGTGTTTGATTTTGTGACGCCATATCCTGATTTTGATGTGGAGGGATTACGTGATTATGCTAAAAGTAAAGGCGTTCGGTTGATGATGCACCACGAGACTTCCGGTTCGGTTCGCAATTACGAACGTCACATGGATCAGGCCTACCAATTTATGGTCGATAATGGTTATAACTCTGTGAAGAGTGGTTATGTGGGGAATATTCTGCCTCGCGGTGAAACACATTACAGCCAGTGGATGATTAATCACTATTTGTATGCGATTCAAAAAGCCGGAGACTATAAAATCATGGTGAATGCGCATGAGGCCGTTCGTCCAACGGGATTATGCCGCACCTATCCGAACCTGATTGGCAATGAATCGGCACGGGGCACCGAATATGAATCCTTTGGTGGTAATAATCCGGATCATACAACTATTCTACCTTTCACGCGCTTGATTGGTGGACCGATGGATTACACGCCAGGTATTTTTGAACCGGATGTGAGCCAATATAATTCCGAAAATGGCTCCAAGGTGAATACTACCATTGCCCGGCAACTGGCATTGTATGTAACCATGTACAGCCCCTTGCAGATGGCCGCTGATCTACCGGATACCTACGAAAAACACCTGGATGCGTTTCAATTCATAAAAGATGTACCGGTGGATTGGGAGGCAACCAAAGTGCTGGAAGCGGAACCTGGTGATTATATTACTTATGCCCGTAAAGAAAAAGGAAGTAATAACTGGTTTGTTGGGCGTACAAACGATGAAAACCCGCGTACATCAAGGATTAGTTTCGATTTCCTGACAGCTGGAAAAAAATATGTGGCTACGATTTACAGTGATCAGAAGGTGGCCCACTACCAAACAAATCCTAAGGCCTATCAGGTGGATAAGTATATCGTCACCAGTAAAACTAAATTAGATCAATTTTGTGCGCCGGGAGGAGGTTATGCCATCAGTATTATGGAAGTGTCTGATAAAGCTGAATTGAAAGGATTACGAAATTTGTAAGATTACCACTCGTTTAATGGTTTAGATATAAGAGAGTTTGATTTGGAAGGATCAGACTCTCTCTTATTAAATAGTATTAGTTTTACCTGGATAATACCTACTAATTGATACCTGAAAGGGAGGTATTTATGAAAATCATTAGGCTGTGTTCCTTATCCGTACAGGGATTGTTCGAAAACGGACATTTTTAGCACCTAAATCGAAACCTTTTGAAACCTTCAATCGTAAATGTATTTGTGTTGCTTGATTTATTAAGTGCAGTAATACAGATAAATAGATTTTTATTTAGGTTTATAGAGTGTTTTTATTTCATTGCATTATTTTTTTGGCACGATTTTTATAATGTTAGAAGTATTAACACATTTTTAAAGGTTTAAGTTAATAAATGGGACAAATGGTCGGGAACGCCCGACCTTTTTTTATGTCTTTTAGTGAGTATTTTGATTATCCACCACTATTTTCCCTCTCCGATAATAGATCCCTTTTTTACAGACCATTTGCTTATGGTCGTTTCAATATTTTTTCCTAACTTAAGGCTAAACAATCTTTCGAACTTTGAAGTTTTATTTGTGAAAGGAGAAAATGCTTTAGATGATCCGATATACTAACATATTAAAAAGTGCTTTTAGTGAACCTTTACCCGGGATAGAGGCTCAACATCTGATGTCGCCTTCTGTGCGATTTACCGGGCATCATGAGCCTGATACAACTGTGCCCCGTAATAGCAGTGTTTTTATATTGCTATTCATGAAAAATGGCAGCTGGCACGTTCCATTTATACAGCGGACGGTTTATGATGGTGCCCACAGCGGACAAGTGAGTTTTCCCGGCGGAAAATCAGAAGAAAGTGATCAGTCGTTAATCGATACCGCCTTTCGAGAGACTGAAGAAGAGATTGGAATAAAACGACAGGATGTCCATTTTGTGGGGACGCTGACCTCACTTTATATTCCCAACTCTAATTTTATGGTTTATCCTCAAGTGGGCATTATTCATTCAGAACCAAAATTTGAATTGAATAGCCGTGAGGTAGAAACGTTAATTGAAGCACCTCTTTCTCAATTGCTGCATCCCAGTAGTGTGAAGCGTTTTTCCAGGCAAATTAATAATTATCAAGTGGAAGCCCCATTCTTTTGCATAGAGGGGTATGAGATTTGGGGGGCAACAGCCATGATTTTAAGTGAGTTTCTGCAGGTTATTAAAAAACATTCGATTGATTTGCGACCATTGAGTCAGCTTGATGAGATTAAGAACTAGAACACATTATGATATTAAAAAGAAGGCTACCTGATGAATGGATACATCTGATCGCCCTCCCTGTATTTTAAGGATAATTAGTCCAGCATCACATTTTTATAGTGGTTGTAGCGCTCCAGTATATCAATCACATAATGATACGGTTCCTCACCTCTGCAATAGCCATATTTAACCACCGGGTCATTATAAAACTCCGGGTTTGATTTGTTTAATAAGTAATAATCCACGTTGTTAACCCATATTTTGGGGTTTTTTCCGTTCTTTTCAGCTAGTCGCATGGCATCTAATACGTGCCCCCAGCCTACATTATAGGAAGCCAATACAAATTTGAGCCGTTCTTCCGGATCCTCTATCTCACGGGTTAAACGTTTATCCAGCCAATCCAGAAATTTTAGTCCACCTTGAATATTATCATGAGGAGAAGTAATTTCTTTCACACCAAATGTCTTAGCCGTTTCAGGCATCAATTGCATCAATCCAACCGCACCAGCCCAACTTTCCACTTCCGGATGGAAACGCGATTCTTGATAGATTAATGAGGCAATTAACCGCCAATCCAACTTATATTTTTTACTTTCTTCTTTAATGATGGCATCAAAATCAGATACTTTACCGCCTTTGATGGAATGAAAGCCTGCATTTACAATATGTGTGGACCGTTTATTCACGAAGTACTTTTGATAGATCCGGTTGTAGCGTTTTGTTTTCTTGAAATTAATCAGCCAGTTATTTACCACATCCAATAGGTCCGATGAACCCGGTCGCACTGCCCAGGCGATCTTCTGCGGAAAGCTGATGGCCGTTTCCACATCAATGTTGTGATAAAAGTTCAGATTGATCTGGGCCAGGTTTTCATCACAAACGGTGTACGGTATTTCACCGTGTGCCACTAAACCAATGAGCTGTTCTACTTCGTAATCCGGAATTTCCACTACATTGATGCTATCTCCAATTTCGTTGGATAAATTTTTCAAGCGATTGACAAAAGAGGAGTTCTCTTGCACATAGATGGTTTTTCCACCCAGCTCCAGTTGGTTACGAATAATTTCATTAAAAATCGTCGGTTGAGTTTCGTTGATCTTATCGAATTTTCGCTGAATCAATACCTGACGTGTCACGCAATGAGGCTCCGTAAATGCAATGTCATTGCTCCGGTCGCGAGTGACGGTGAGGTTAGTGGCAATTAAATCCACTTGGCCGGTTAGAAGGTCGTTAATGTTCTTGTCCAAATTATTGGACACACTCATCTCCAATTTAATACCCAAATGGTCACTTAGGGCATGAAGCAATTCAAATTGGTAGCCCAGGGGCCGTCCTTTATAAACGAAATAATTAGTGGAATTATAATCGGTAACAACTCTGAGCTTACCGCGTTTCGCAATATCGTCCAGATCGATTTTAACCTCTTCTTGTGTGTATGGCGTTGATACTTTCTTTTTATCCGTTTTGCAGGCGGACATTAAAACAAGTAAGAATACTATCAACGCGGTTTCTATTCGCCGCATAGGTTTTCATCTTAAAAATGAAGGGCAAAGATAATCAATCTTTTATCATGCGGCAAATCAGTAAATCAAAGGCTGCTAATCATAGAAATTCCAGGATACACCAAACTTCAAGCTCCGTGGATTGGTTGCATAATCCACTCCATGGAAGAATCCGGTTTGTGGGTAACCTTGATTGATGTGATCAAACTTCACATAAATACGTGCACGCTTCAATTGAAGGTTGGCAAATACATCCACAAAAGGGTAATTTCCTATTTTTTGTTTAGTATCTCCCTGTACATGAAACTGGCCGGTTGTCAGGATGTAGTTGGGTGCGTAATAGGCAGTATTGTAGTGTACATCAAATCCTAACTGAAAATACAGTACCTGAAAAAGGGTGTTTTGATAATACGTCGAATTGAAAAGTGCCAGCGTTGGTAAGGGCACTACTTCTTCATTGGAAGATAACTGATACACCACTTCATTGAAACTATGAATGCGGCCTAAAATAAAGTGTTGTTTTAGACGGAGGTCAAGTATTTGTATAAAATCATTGGATTGTGCAGGAGCATAAGGTGTATTGAGATTAGAGTTATCCGTATTCCAATAGATGTAGTTTTCCAGCATGTGTATGCCACCACTTAATTCAAAACGCTTGGTTGGGATACGAATGCCTCCCTTTATTTTATAGGTTTGTTGTTTGCTGAAGTTTTTCTCCCATCGGACATGATTCGAATGGTAATTGTTCAGTATTTCTTCCGGTTCATTCAAGAAGAAACTACCTTCAGCAAATACTCCGGCGGTGTCTTTAAACACTCTAAAGCTGGAGTTAACTTTTCCTGAGGCCTCAATATCTCCGGCACGATATCCTTGAAAATATAATTTTCCACCGGCTTTCCACCAAAAGTTATTTCCCAGGTTTTTAAAGATCTGTCCACCTAGTGCTGTCGTGGTTTCAGTTCGCTTATAGCTGTGATATTGTGCTGAGTCTTTACGTGTAAAGGGATTCTTTTCATCGCTTACTCCCATTTTGTAAACGTAATACTCGTTGGTGATGAAGGCGCGCAAACCAAATTTCAAAAAGGAGTTCGCTTCTTCGTTGAATTTTAATTGCAGCGTGTTGCGATAAATGGTCACTCTGGAAGTATCCCGGGTTTGCAAACTGTCGTTGTAATATACCGGAAGAAAATCGAATTTTTTATAGTAAGTCTCAAGGTTATTAATTGATAATACCCGTTTCCCTTGTTCAATATCCAGCGTATGATAAATGGTGCCAATTGGCAATTGATTCACCGTCGAGTCTTTCCCACGAACCGAGATATTACCCACATTTAACGATTGATTTATGAATAGGCGTGTATTACGCATACTACTTTGAGCAGTTGTGAGCTTTACAGGATACGATTTTGATTGATTAAAATCAAAATCATTCTCATCGGGTGTTTCTAGTCCTCCATTTTCTTGTGCTTTAAACAGGTTTTGCATGAAGGCACCGTGTACAGCATAATTGTCTCCCTTATAACTGGAGAATAATTTGACTTGCTCATAACGTGTCGCCTGATTGCTGTATTGACCTGTGGAAGAGTTAAGGGTATATTGACCACCAATGTTGAGCTTGTGATTTACATTTTGAGAATACAGTACTGAGATGTGTTCTTCGGCATCCTTTTTTGGTCCCCCAAAATGATACCCGATATTCACATACGGCGTTTTGGTATTGTAAAAGTAAAGTTCTTCCGGTTTGAGTAGGTAAGCGGAAATTGGATTAAAAAAGAGAAACCCGTAATGATCCGGTCTATCTTCAAAAATATTGGTTTGATAAGCTGATCCGATATTCCCCAGGTAAGTATTGGATATACTTTTCTTATAGATGGGATTGTAAATTTGGTATCCGTTCGATAGCGTATCAACAGCAGTTGTGTCACTAAAAGTAAAGTCATCAATTAAATGCCAGGCCCTTACATCGGGTTTAATGAATTCTTTCTTTTCCTGTTGCTCTTCGCTACCTTCTCCCGGCCTGCCCCCTGGTCGTCCTAGTTCGCGTTGAGCGGATGCGGTGAAGTGTGTAATTGTAAGTAATATAATGAGTAATAACTGCTGTTTCATTCAATAGTGATTTTCCTGATTTGCTTCGGAAACGTTTATAATTGTGATAGGGCTATGCTCAGGAAGAGCCTGTTTTCAAGCCAAAGCAAATATAGCCAAAAAGTTTACAACTGATAAGCTCGTTAGATGGGATATCCCGTCTTTCGTTATTTTAACATACCTAAAAAAAAACCGCCTGATGATTCAGGCGGTTGTGATGTTTATTTTTTGCGAAGTACGATTTGAATCTGAACTCCTTTAAAGTCCCATCTCTCGCGTATTTTATTTTCAAGAAAGCGTTTGTAAGGCTCCTTGATGTATTGTGGCAAGTTGCAGAAAAATGCAAAAGTAGGCGATGGGGTAGGTAACTGTGTTACATACTTAATTTTAATAAATTTACCTTTTATTGCTGGTGGTGGATATTTTTCAATCAGCGGTAATATGGTTTCATTTAAAACCGATGTAGGAATCTTACGCTGCTTGTTTTCATACACTTCCAGTGCTTTTTCAATGGATTTATGAATCCGCTGTTTCGTCAATGCGGAAGTGAAGATGATCGGAAAATCAGTGTAAGGAGCCATTGACTCACGAATTTCTGCCTCATACTGCTTGGTGGTATGGGTATCTTTTTCAACCAGGTCCCATTTATTGACCAGTACCACAACTCCTTTTTTATTGCGTTGGATCAAGTGAAAAATCTTTTGATCCTGACCCTCCATGCCGCGCGTGGCATCGAGCATCAACAAACACACATCGGAATTTTCAATGGCCCGGATAGCCCGCATTACCGAATAAAACTCCAGGTCTTCATGAACCTTTGTCTTTTTGCGCAAACCAGCCGTATCAACCAGGAAAAAGTCATGGCCAAACTTATTGTAACGCGTGTAAATGGAATCACGAGTTGTACCGGAAATGGGAGTAACAATATTGCGCTCTTCACCGATAAACGCATTTACTATTGAGGATTTACCAGCATTGGGACGCCCCACTATGGTGAAGCGTGGTATGTTTAACAAATCTTCTTCCTCTTCGGATGCTTTCGGGAACATCTCTACTAATTTGTCCAGAAAGTCCCCTGTGCCGGAACCATTTATAGATGATATTGGAAATAAATTTTCCAACCCTAAGGCATAAAAATAGTTGGATTCAGCTAAGCGGTCGTTGTTGTCCACTTTATTCACAACAACAATCACTTTTTTATTGGAGCGGCGCAAAATTTCAGCAACACCTTCATCATAATCGGTAATGCCGGTTAAGACATCCACCACAAACACGATGATATCAGCTTCTTCAATAGCGATGAGCACCTGCTTACGGATTTCCTCTTCAAATATGTCATCAGAATTGGTCGCATAACCACCAGTATCAATTACGGAGAATTCAACACCATTCCAAAAGGCTTTGCCATACAATCGATCGCGTGTCACTCCGGCCAATTCATCTACAATGGCCTGACGCGTTCCGGTAAGCCGGTTAAAAAGGGTTGATTTTCCTACATTCGGACGACCAACAACGGCAACAATATTTCCCATGTCGTATTATTTTTTAATTTTTTGGGGCTGCAAAAATAAACAAAGTCGCTGGCTTCAGCAACTTTGTGTCATTTAAAAATAACTAAATCAGTTCTTTCAATTAATGAAGGGCCGATATGTTAAATTATTTAAGTTCGTAGCCATGGCCACGTAAGAAGTTTTCCTGATCACGCCAGTCTTTTGATACTTTTACAAAAGTGGTCAGGAATACTTTCTTCTTTAAAAAGGCTTCCAAGTCATGACGCGACTCGGTACCTACCCATTTCAGTTTCGTTCCTTTATGACCAATGATGATGCCTTTTTGCGATTCTCGTGCTACATGTATGATGGCACGCACGTTCACTTGTTTCTCATCTTCCTTAAACTCTTCAATTTCTACCTCTACTGAATAAGGAATCTCCTTTTTATAGTGCATCAGAATTTTCTCGCGAATGATCTCAGCTGCGAAAAAGCGTTCCGGTTTGTCGGTTAATGCTTCTTTATCGAAGAATGGAGGTGAATCCGGTAACATTTCAATGATCCGGTTCATCAGGTTTTGAACATTAAATTTATGCAGGGCCGACATCGGGAATACTTCTGCATTGGGCAATTGCTCTTTCCAAAAGTCCAGAATACCATCCAATTTCTCCTGATCGATCAGGTCAATTTTGTTAATGACGAGTAAAACGGGAATATCTGTTTTTTGAACAGATGCCAGAAAGTCATCATTCTTGTCGGGTTTCTCAAATGTATCGGTTACATACAAAATGATATCCGCATCCTTCAGGGCCGATTTGGAAAATTTCAACATCGACTCCTGTAATTTGTAATTGGGTTTTAAAACCCCTGGTGTATCTGAAAATATAATTTGATATTCAGGCTGGTTAACGATGCCAAAAATTCGGTGACGGGTAGTCTGCGCCTTGGATGTAATGATGGATAAACGCTCTCCCACTAATTCATTCGACAAGGTTGATTTACCCACATTTGGGTTGCCCACTATATTTACAAAACCGGCTTTGTGTGTCATGATAAAAAAAAGATTAATCTGCTGCAAAGATAGGATAATTCCGGGTAGAATAGGCAGAATAATGGAGATGAGTTAAAATCAGGTGTTTTAGCGTTTACAAGAGGTGTTATTTTGATGAGTTGATTCATTCACTGAAAGTTTGTTTGTATTTCCTTGTTTATTATTGTTATTGAAATAAAAAGAAAGGTTTAAATAGAGTGAAACTCATTACTTTTTTTATTTTTGGGAGAGTTTAAATCCCAACGGATAAATGCATCTTAAACCATACGATATGAAGTTAATAAATTTAATGGCCTTAGGTATTATTTTTAGCCTACTGGCCTGTTCGCATCCGAATCCAGTAAAGGTTCATAACCAAGGATTACATGTTGTGCCGCAACCCAATTCGCTGGTGGAACAGGAAGGTGTTTTTAAAGTAACGGATAAAACTGTTTTTATAGCATCTACAGAGGACGTAAAATCGGTCATCGATTTTTTTGTGACTAAAATGGAATTGTCTACCGGCTATAAATTGCTAATACAAGATGAAAAGCCCTCCAGAGGTTATGTGGCTGTTAGTATTGATAATCAATTAGCCGTAAACGAAGAAGGTTATACATTTAAATCTCATCCTGCAGGTATTGAAATTATTGGTAAGACCGAAAAAGGCGTGTTTTATGGCCTGCAAACCCTGCTTCAGTTACTTCCGGCTGAAATAGAAAGTGCGCAATTGGTAACGGATGTAGATTGGGAGGTACCATGTGTTGAGATAAAGGATGAACCACGCTTTAAATGGCGGGGGATGCATTTAGATGTGTGTCGTCATTTTGTACCGGTAGATAACATTAAGAAGCATCTGGATATGTTGGCCATGTTTAAGATGAATAAATTCCATTGGCACCTGACTGAAGATCAGGGATGGCGCATTGAAATAAAAAAATACCCCTTATTGACAGAGATCGGTTCCAAACGAATGGAAGGCGAAGGACATGAATATGGCGGTATTTATTCTCAGGAAGAGGTAAAAGAAATTGTAGCTTATGCTGCTGAGCGAATGATTGAGGTGGTACCTGAAATTGAATTGCCTGGACATGCATTAGGCGCATTAACGGCATATCCTGAATTTTCGTGCACAGGAGGCCCCTTTAGAGTAAGAAATATTTGGGGAGTAGAGCCGGATGTATTCTGTGCCGGCAAGGAAGAAACATTTCATTTTTTGGAAGATGTCATTGACGAAGTGGTGGCGCTTTTTCCATCGGAATATTTTCACATTGGTGGCGATGAATGTCCAAAGGATCGCTGGAAGGTCTGCAAATTATGTCAGAAACGCATGAAGCAGGAAGGTTTAGCCGATGAACATGAGCTTCAGAGTTATTTTGTGCAGCGCATTGAAAAGGTATTATTGGCGCATGGCAAAAAAATGATTGGCTGGGATGAAATATTGGAAGGTGGTCTGGCCCAGTCGGCTGCCGTAATGTCCTGGCGTGGTGAGGCAGGTGGTATTGAAGCGGCCAATCAAGGTCATGATGTGGTGATGACGCCGGGCAACTGGTGTTACCTGGACCATTACCAGGGTGATTACCGTGTTGAACCGGTAGCCATTGGAGGTTATACAACATTGGAGGAAGCCTATGGATACGAACCCGTGCCGGAACAGCTAAATCCGGAAATGGCCAAGCATGTGTTGGGAACGCAAGGAAATGTATGGACTGAATATATGTACACGCCGGAATTGGTGGAATATCGGGTGTATCCTCGATTAATTGCCCTAGCTGAAGTAAACTGGACACAGAAGAATAACAAAAACTTCAATGACTTCCTCACGCGAATGGACAATCAGTTTGTGAGAATGGATCAGCACCATATTAATTATCACATGCCGCTGCCTGAAGGGCCTTCCAACAAGGTGGCATTTACAGAAACTGCCACTGTTGAATTTACAACCTCGCGTCCGGTAAAGATGGTTTATACCTTGGATGGCACCAACCCTACCGCACAGTCAATGGAATATACAGAGCCTTTCAGTTTCACAGAAGATGCAACCATCAAAATTGCATCGGTGTTGAGTAGTGGAAAGATGAGTGCTGTACGAACCGTGGACGTGGAGAAGCAGACGTTTCGGGCTGCTGAAGATGTAGAAACAACCCAGTCCGGTTTGCGGGAGCAATTTACACAAGGCCATTTTATGAGGGTAGCTGATTTGGAGGAAGCATCTGAATGGGAAGAAACGGTGAATGATATGGTACCTTCGAAGGCTTATACCCGCCATGGTCATGAAACTCCATCAGCCTCCATTTTTACTGGGTATTTGGAAATTCCGGATGATGGTATCTATGAATTTCAAACCAACCTCGATCAGTTTTTCCTGGACGATGATTTATTAGTCAACAATGATGGAGAGGTGAAGCGTTTTTCGCGGAATAATGTTTCCATTGCTCTTGGCAAAGGAAAACATACTGTGAAGTTGGTTTATCTGAATAACATCATCGGCGGATGGCCACAGGCATGGAACGGACCAAAAGTAGAGTTCCGAAAGATTGAAGAAGATACGTTTACAACAGCTACTGAATCTGTTTATAGCTTTTAGGCTGACTATTTTTTGAGATAAACCTCAAGCTCGCAGAGATTTTCTTTGCGGGCTTTTTTGTGGGTTTGATTTGATTAATCATATCATGGCATACAATTGAGATGACAAAATCATAACCAAATAGTTAGTGTTTCGTATGTTAAATTAGTACCATTGGTTTGAATATCGACCAATCTTTTCATAAATTGTAACAGCATGTTTAACTCTTTAAATTTTCTGCCATGATTATTTACACCGATACAAAACTGGTTAGACCTGAACATGAGAAACACACTTTGATTTTGCATTTAGAGTATGAGACTTCTAAGATTGGTGAAGTGGTTGGGAAATTTGATAGTTATTTGGAGCATATTTTAATTGCTGCGGCCCCTGAAAAAGCAACCAAATCGGCCTGTGAATTTCGCCTTCCCGGGCGATCACTAAATGAGCGCATCCGGCGTGAGATCGTATTTAATTACGGTAAAACCAAGCCGGAAATCGGCGATGAAAAAGTCAGTTTTGAATTGACCTTAACTGGTAGCGATGGGGATGAAGAATCCATTGTGTTGAGTGCTCGATTGCACTTTTAAAGAATTAGGAATCGTTTTTTAATAGGGAGTTGGTCTTATGGCTTAACTCCTTTTTTTTGTGAATAAAGAGGAGGCTAATCGGGGTCATTAGCCAGCCGATAGAATGAACGAGCCGCTTCTTCAATGATTTCCGCATAGTGACGTAGCTTAGCGGGTTCCAAAAAGGTGGCAGTTGAAATTTGAGTGGCGAAAGGAGGTGTGGCATCAATGCGCAGAGTCATTATTTTTCGTCCACCCAACAGGCATTCCCCGGCATAAGTTACCGTGCGGTTATTTTCCGAGGCATAAGCATACACACGTATGCCCATTTGGATCTCATTAGCCTCAAACTCTTTTTCCAATATTCGTTTAAACAGTGCTTCCATCATTGTGCAAAGATACGCCGATGAATCCTATTCATGGATGGATTTATAGCTTTTCGAGAACTGAATAAATACAAGTTGAACATTTAAACGAGGAGTACAGGAACATATACATTATTAGTACATGAGAATAATCATGCTTCTATCCGCTTCATCCACTGTGAACAATAGTCTAAAAAACAATATTTTTAACGAAACCTAAATTTATTAGAAATGAAAAATATACTACTCTGAATATTACCCATTACGGCGACTGGTTACCTGTCAATGCCGAAACAGAACCCTCCAACCGGCCAGTGAGCTATATGCCGGTGAATCAATGTGAGTAAGTAATAGTAAAGTCGCAGCCTTATTAGGTTTCAGCTGAATAATTCATTGAAGTTGGATAGGGCTGTTGCCTATCAATCATACACGCGTTTCCATGTACGATCTATTAACCACTAATTTGCGCATTCGTGAATTTCAGCTTTCTGATCTCGATATTTTATTAAAGATCTAATAATTCTGAGATGCAATATGCTTAAAATCAGCTAGTATTTTTGCCCAAATGGACTATGTAACTTAAAATATCACAATACAACAAGGTGTGTAGCAATTACATACGACCCAGATGGGGAGTCTGCGTTTTTCATGCCACACTTTTGAGTTCCCTTCTTTCACATATTAGCCTCTTCACCATGTGCATCGCCTCTGGTTTTCGCATCGCCTGTATTTGCATTTCCATGGCATCCGCATTAATAATCTCTGCTAAAACTACCATTACCTTAATAAATATTTCCCAGATTGTCTCAGCGAGCGTGGCTTCTATCAACTCATCGGATACATCCTTGAATATCTCACCAAAGCTCTGCTGATGGTTCATGCGCTTAAAAAACACAAGCATGATATGCTGAATCATAGACAGTGTAGTGTCTGCAATTTGAGCATCAAAATCACTTGAATGGGAACCTCCCAAGTGTAGATATTGCTTACACTCCTTGAAAAACACTTCAATACTCCAACGCAATTTGTATACTTCCATTACCTTCGTGAAGGTCATGCTTAAATCATTTGTTACCAGCAGCCTCCATGTACCATTGCCCCCAAACTTTACAAGAAACAAGTCAACACGTATGTCTGCATATACAACTGGTATTTTAATATAGTGAGCCTTAAGCTTCCGGCTGTACTTTGCTTGCCGGTTTCTCATTTTAAGCAGCGTATGGATATTGTACTTTTTCCCATCGGAAACAAGTGTGTATGTGGCATTTCCCATTTTAGCCATGGATAATAGTTTGACTCCTTTTGTAGCCATATCATTGACTGTTAAGAGCAGTTCTTTGCAGAAAAACCATGTATCGGTCAGGACATAATCTGGTACAAATCCTTTTTTTACGGCTTGTTTTAGCATGGTGACAAGCATGTCGATTTTACTGATATCTGCTTCTTTGGCGCGCTTGCTGCCACAGCTGCCTGCTGCTCTCTTTTTCTTGAATTGTTTTGCTTTTTCCTTTCTATTTAAACCATAGGTGGGATTGGTCTTTGCTATTTTATCCCGTTCCTGTTTTAACTTCTCCTGTTGAGTTTTTTTCTCCTGTAATAGCTTTTCATAGGAAGCAACCTTTTGCATTGCTTTTTCTTCTGCATTGGCTGCATTGATAAGCCGGTTCAGGTTTGTTCTAGTTGGAGTATTCTCCGTAATAGCCTTGTGTTTGTTAACTGCCGTTTGTTTTCGCTCAAGTGCTTGTTGAGCATTGGTTAAATTAACATTTGCTTTTTGCTCAGCCCGTACGGATTGTTTATGGGCATCGGTTGCTTTTTTTAGCTTACTTCCCTTTTCTCTGTGAAGGCTGAAACTGACAGGTATGAAACTTCCGCCATCCCAGAAACCAAGAACTAACAACTTAAAGCCCAAAATATAAGTATTGGTCACATGATCATGTATCATACTCACTTTCTCCATTTTCTTGCCAGTCTTTTTTAACGGTGAGTCATCGGCAATAAGTGCAGTTATACCTTCTTTTTGCAAAGATGGCCGGTTGCTAATTAGCCATCGAAAATGATGTGCTGTCAGTATCAAAAGCTGATGCCAGTTGATGTATTCATTATTCTTGGCAGAATAATAAGCATCCTTATTAACACCTTGTTTCTGGATGGTTAGCTTAAAAACATTACTGACTCCCTGAAGTGACATTAAGATTAAACAGCACAGAAGATCAGATAAATTATGCCCTCTGTTTTTGAGTGAATCGAAAGCGGATAGCTGTTTCTTTATGGCAAATAAACTCATAACACTTTCCAGTTTACTTTCAATTCCGCTTTCTTCATTTATGATCGTGGTAAGCTCTCCTTTAAATTTAGTATTTTTGTTTTGCTGCATGATCTTGCTTGTTTTTGTATTTTACTTGTTAACAGACTTAAAATTAACAAAATACAATCAGAAAATGCAGCTTTTTTTGTGATTTTTTCGTTTTATTTTACCTGATATTCAGGTAGTTCGCAACTCAGAAATGTGAGTTAAAGATCTATAACAATGCCATTAATATGCAGTACATTCCCCATGCCCGGTCTATTTGGAGCCGGCATGATCTGGAGAACAAGTTCCGCAGCCATTCGATTCATTATCCAAAAGGTTATGGACTCTTTGTAATTGAAGAACTGAGCACCCGTCAGCTGATTGGTGAAGCTGGTCTTTTTAATACGATGAATGATGAATGCGTCCTGGAGTTAGGCTACATTCTGGATCATCACTTCTGGGGTAAAGGGTATGGTACGGAAGTGTGTAGAGCACTGATTAATCACAGTTTTTATCAGCTAAACGTGAAGCAGGTTATTGCGCGAATGTATAAAGCGAATAAAGCTTCAGCCCGACTGGCAGAAAAATGTGGCATGCATTTGGACATGATTGAAGCCAATGGTGAAGGGAATTGCGTTTTACAATATATTATAACGAATGTTAGAAGGGCGCATTAGGGATTAAACAGTATATTTGTAGGTTAAATAATATTGTTAGAAGAATTACCTATGAAAAACCAAAGCGTATTTCTGGTTCTCATTACTTTAATGATGACCACCTTAACCCAGGCCCAAAACAGGGCTGAAGTATTAGCACAACACGTGTCTGTTTTAGCTGCCGATTCCCTGGAAGGACGGGGATTGGGAACGGAAGGTAAAGAAAAGGCAGTAGACTATATTATCCGGCAATTTGAAGCGGTAGGCCTTCAGCCGTTGGCCAAACAATACTGTCACAATTTTGCGTTCAAAAGTGGAGCCATTCAGGTGTCAGCCACCAATGTGGTGGGCTATTTGGAGGGTGCTGATCCGCATTTGAAAAATGAGTACATTGTATTAGGCGCCCATTACGATCATATGGGATACGAGACGCGTAAGAATGGCCGTGTCATCTTTAATGGCGCTGATGATAATGCTTCGGGTGTGGCTACGCTTATTGAAGTGGCGCGATACCTCAAAGCGCATCAACGTCAACTGAAGCGAAGCGTCGTTATTGTGGCTTTTGATGCTGAAGAAAGTGGCTTGATTGGATCCGACTATTTTTTAAGCGATGGGATCATTAATCCCGATCAAATTAAGTTTATGTTTAGCCTTGACATGGTGGGAATGTACTCCTCCATTGGAGGTGTTCGCCTGCTGGGGATGGGTTTGCTCACAGGGGGAGAAGAGCTGGCACGTCAGGTAGCCCAGGAAAAGCAGGTGGTTATTGATAAAATGAATAAGCGAAAAGTGCCGAATACCGATACCGGTTCTTTTCTGAACTATGAGATACCCTCGGCTGCCGCTTATACCGGCAAGAAATCGCCCTATCATCAACCGGAAGATACGGCTGAGAAACTGGATTATGAGGGAATGGATAAGGTGGCTGATTTGTTGGGTGGGGTCACTTTAAAATTATCGCAACAGGAGCAATTGATTGCCCATCGCAAGGCAAAAAACACCAGTCCTGCCTTTGTTTTGGGCTATCGCCTGGCCATGGGATCTACTTATCTTGATTATAAAGATGATTTTTTCAGGAGCAAGTCACGCATGAGTTTTGAGACAGGATTTTATGCGCAGTTGAAATTGACGGATGCCTTGTTTCTTCAGCCGGAGGTTACCTATGATTATAACAGTGCCAAACATCCGGATGGCACCTTCCGTCAACACGCCATCACCACACCGTTGAACCTGATGTTGCGCACCAACAGTGGCAGCGATTTTTATCCTAACTTTTTTGTTATGGCAGGTGGTTATTACAGTTGGCACATAAATGGTAAGGCAGGCGGCCGAAAAATGAATTATGATACAGATTATAATGACCGGGGTTATGGCCTTAGTGTCGGGGTAGGAATGGAAGTCGGGAAGGTTCAATTGGGATGGGTGATGCGTCGCAGCCTGACGAGCTTGTATCAGGATACCTCCAATGGGGACGTGAATCAGGTGAACAGTCGATTGACGCTGGGCTGGCGGTTTTAAATCGGTTATAAGAACAGTGCAAAGAGCGTTTCAGATAAGGAGACGCTTTTTTTTACGAAGCACTGGCTGGCGGTCCATTATTGCTCATTTAGCAGCCGCATGAATTGATCTTTCTGACGGCGTGATAATGGAATTTGAGTGCCATCTTCCAATACTATGAGCCCGTTTCCTTCTTTCAGGTAACTCTTAATAAAGGACGTGTTTATGATGTGCGAGCGATGGGCCCGAAAGAAGTGTTTGGAAGGCAGCATTTGCTCCATCTCTTTTAAACTCTTTGAGGCCAGGTGGTTTTTTTGATCACAAGTATACACTTTCGTGTAGGACCCGCTGGCTTCTAAGCGGCAGATGTGCGTAACTTTTACAAAATCAATACCCGATGAAGTGGGGATTTTGATGGTTTGCATAGGTGATGGAACGCTTTCTTCAGGCTGGGGAGAAGGGCTTGGCAGTTGCCCTTTCAGCTTACGCGCTCGTACTTTTTCCACAGCACTCACCAGATCCTTCACCCTTATGGGTTTCAGTAAGTAATCAATGGCTTGTTTTTTGATGGCTTCCAGGGCATAGTGATCCCAGGCAGTCACAAAAATAACTTCAAAATCAACGGATGGCAGATGATCCAGTAAATCAAAACCACTCATGCTTCCCATTTCAATGTCAAGAAAAACCATGTCGGGCTGGTGTTGCATAATCAAGCTGATGGCTTCAGCCGGCCGGGTGGTTTTTCCCACGATGGATACGTTATGGCACTCATTGAGAAGTACTTTCTCAATAATGGCCACGGCATGCGGTTCGTTATCAACAATAATGGTCTTCAGAAACATGGTTAGTGATACTTGAAAGAAACGTTACTGCGTAAGGCTCCTGTTATATAAGGTTTATGAATTATTACTTGAATCACCAGTAAAGCGGCCCGGTTGTTTTTCCAATGGCATGTAAATGTAACTGTCGATTTGGACGAGCTCAATGATAAATATCATTAGGTGGCCGTTGCGGCGTAAAAAGTGTTTGGCAACGTATAAAAGAAGCAATCTCATTGGGGTGAGATTGCTTTTTTTTGTTAGGGAATCAAACTACTTAATTGTAAAGCTAGGAAAGTCTTTGTTAGGAAAATAACCTTGTTGTTTAAGATGTTGTTTAGGTTATTGGATTTTCCTGTCAGTGCAAGTATAGGTATTTTACCGGTTTCGCATGAGTGTCAAGCACACCTTATTTAGCTTGAGTTTGTGAATGGCATCTATAGCGGATGAAGAGCAGTTATGAGCAAGTAAACGGTTGCACACGAATGGAGCAGTGACTGAAATAGTCGTGCGCTCCCTTTACATTCAGGCTGTCAACCCTCAAAAAAAAAAGAAGTTGTTAGTCTATCAGGCTTGATCAGTAGGCTATAGGCCCGGAACCGGAATGGACTTATCCATCTCCACCGGTCCCATCACAAAATGTTTGGGGCCCAGATGCACCTCGCTGTTTAGCATCTCATCCCAGGTCACGGTTTTGCCGGTGTAGGCTGAAATGCGCCCCATAATACCGGTCAGCGAGGACTCGGCAATTTGATGGGCTTCGTTCACGGGGGTGTTGGTTCGAATGGCCGTGACCAGGTCGATGTGCTCCTGGCGATAGGCGCGCCAAAAGAAGTGCCAGCGGTCTTCTTCTTGTTCAGGCGTTAAAGGGTATTTCCATTTTATCGATCCATCGGCATTAAATAGGGTATTTTCACAATTGGTATAGCCCTTAGTGCCCCGGATGAGGTCGGATACATTGTTACTGCAGCCATGAATCTGGCGGCACATGCTGTGCACATGCACCTGGTTGGGATAGGTGTAGTCAACACTGAAATGGTCGTATTGATTACCGGTGAAGCGTCGCTGACGACTACCAAAACCGGTGGCTTTTACCGGATGTGTGCCAATGAACCAGTTCATCAGGTCCAGGTTATGAACATGTTGCTCCACAATGTGATCGCCCGACAACCAGCACCAGTTAACCCAGTTACGCAGCATGGCTTCCATCTCACTCCATTCTGCTTTGGGATTCACATGCCATAGTTTTCCCTGGTTATAATACGTGTTGGCCGACACGATATCGCCTATCTCGCCCTGATGCACGCGCCGATAGGTTTCCACATAATCCTTTTGATGCCGTTTAATGGTTCCGGTAATGACACATAGCCCCATTTCATCTGCCCGGTGGGCATTGATCAGGATGGATCGAAAACCGGCCGGATCCACCGCCACCGGTTTCTCCATGAAGATGTGTTTCCCGGCTTTTACTGCGGCTTCAAATTGAGCTGGCCGGAAATAGGGCGGCGTGGCCAATAATACAATATCCACCCCGACATCCAGTACTTTTTCGTAAGCATCAAAACCGACAAAACACTTTTCCGAATCAATTTCAATGCCTTTGCGGGTCTTGAGATTATCCCGGCAGGTTTGCAGTTTATCCTCAAAGACATCGCCCAGGGCAACAAGCTCCAGATTCGGACCTGCCTCCAGGAAGTCAACGGCGGCACCAGTGCCCCGCGCGCCGCAGCCAATCAATCCGGCTTTCAAAACCGGGCCATCCGGCGCGCTATCCAGAAGAGGTGGCAGGTAAGGAACTGTCTTTTTGCGGCTACTCATTATGGCCGAAAGGGTGGTTAATCCCATCGTTGCGGCCACGATGCCCGTACCTAAAAAATCTCTTCGTGAATAGTTACTCATTCTATCAATACTTAAGTGTTAATGTTTACTTCTGAATTTCACACACCACGCGAAAGCCAACATCGTTGCAATCGGAATACCACCATATGCTTTTGGGAATTTGCGGATCCGTTTTCAGCCAATCGTCATGGAAAGTATGATCACGTTGAAAGGGCGAAATTTGTGATTTAGTCGATTTGAAGGAACCGCCGCGAACAACGTATTCCTGCTTGGCGGCTTGAAAGAGCGGATTGGTCAGCGGGCCAGGATCGTTGTAATAACCGGTGGGATCATACGTATCCTGGCAAAATTCTTTCACATTGCCCAACATGTTTTTCAGACCTAATCCATTGGCTTGAACCTGTTGCGGAAGTCCTGTTTTACCATGGGCATTGTTTTTATATATCACTGCATCATCCATCCCCTCCATCGAAAAGGCTGATGCTGAATGCGCCCCTTCACGGGCGGCATATTCCCATTCGGCTTCACTGGGCAGCCGGTAGTTTTTGCCGGTTACCTTCGACAGCCATTGACAATACACTTGCGCGGCATGGTGGGTCATGGTGATGGCGGGGCGTTGGCCCATTCCCCAGCCCTGATCCGGATTTCCCCAGGGGGGTGTAGCCCCGGATATGGCATCGGTCTGGTGGTCCCCCTGATGGCGCCCTTCCGATTCAGCGCGGTGCAAAAACAGGAGGTATTCATCCCAGGTCACTTCCACTTTTCCCATGTAAAAAGAGGAGAGAGATACCTGCACCGTATCCATTTCACCCATTACAAAGGTACCACCATTTACGGCTACCATCTCAAAGGCGATGGCCGATCCGGGGATGGTTTCGGTATAGTCGTTGAACCCTGAGCGTGCCGCTGCAGAGCCATAGATGGTATCTTTTAAAGGTATTGTTTTTTCCAGAAAGGCCAGGTTATGCCCATGCGGTAATTTGGGGCCATGGCCCACATCAATGTGACAATTGATGCAATGCAGCTCTCCCGTGTTTTGGAGATAATGCAGGTGCGCTTGCTCGCCGTTGGCAGATAAACTGGCGGGGAAGAGTTTGGGATGGCATGCGATGCATGAAGTTTCGAACGTGTGGTGACGGGCGTTTTCCGGCAACGATTTTAATTGCCAATCCAGCTCGGTACTGTCTTTAAACCAATGGCTGTAAATGTCGCGCACCCCACTGCGTACTTTTTCCTTATAAAAGCCATGTCCTTTGGGTGGTAAATGACATTGTACGCAACTGACCAACACCGCTGCCGAATCGTTGTGATGAACCGATTCCAGCCAGGACTGATGGGCATGGGGATGCACATGACAGCTGTTGCAATAACTATCTGTAGAGGTATATTGATCTGCCTTTCGAAACAGGATTCCCAATAGTAGCAGGACCAATAACATTAAAAGCAGTTGCACCCCTCTTCGTATCGACATCTTTACGTTTTATAATTATTGGCCGTAAAAATAATATTCTCAGCTTTTATAACCTTATGTTTTCGTTTTTAAATCGTGTAATGACGACCCCTGGTGACGACTCCTTTCAGGATTCTATTCATCTCCTCATCGACGGCGTCGTTGTGCCGGAGAAGGGCGTCGTTGTGGTGAGGAACGCCGTTGTTGAGGAGGAGCACACTGTTGATGAGGTTGAGCACGCCGTCGTTGAGGTCGCGAACGGTGTTTTTGAGGAGGAGCACAACGTCGATGAGGTCGCGGACGGCGTCGGCGAGGTAACGAACACCGTCCGTGAGGTGGCTAACGGTGTTTTTGTGGGTTAAAAAGGTGTTGATGAGGTGCATCCAGGCGTTAAAGGCCTCCGGCTGGCCTTCTCCTCAAGGAGAAGGAATGTAGGTTTCCCAGATTAAAGGACGGATTATTTGTTCTTCTGTCTTTTTATGTGGAGGTAGGCTTGCTTTAACGGAGGGGCCCGGGGAGAGGTGTTAAATCCCCCAAATTGTTGCGTACATCCTGGCGCTTGGCAGGGCGAGCTAAAAAGGCAGATGCAAAAAAATGGAGTGTTAGATCGAATTAATGACTTGTCTCATAGTTATTAGCTCGGAAAAACTTTTATCTTAGCGTCCGATAAAACGATACTGATGTCGAGAAACAATTCTCATTTCAATACCCTCAATAAGTCCGGCAAAGGACTCTACGAATGTTGGATCAATTGATTCAACCCCATCTGCGTTTCTTTTTTTAAAGCTGATTTTTCTTTCACTCATTATTTTATGGAGGCTTACCATTGTTTTCATGAATGCATTCATGGTATTGTTGCCCCTTAATAGTTGCAGATAGCTATTGACTATCCGGACAAATGGAGTGATATAGAAAGAAGCGGCTCCAAACACAATTTTAATTCTAAAATCCTGTTTATGACAGGCATTGTATTTGATATAAAGCGTTATGCCGTGCATGACGGACCGGGTATTCGTACCACGGTTTTCTTAAAGGGGTGCCCCTTACGCTGTTGGTGGTGCCATAACCCGGAAAGCTTTTCGATAGACATACTTCAGGTACCGCGTCATGTGGTATTGGATGGGAAATCCATTGAAACGACTGAAACCATTGGGCAGGAGATGGGTGTGAAAGAGGTGATGAAGGAGGTGCTGAAAGATACCATGTACTATGAGGAGTCGGGTGGTGGTGTGACCTTTTCGGGTGGTGAACCACTCCTGCAAACAGATTTTTTACAGGCGGCCATTCATGCGTGCAAAGCGGCTGGTCTACACGTGGCTGTAGATACATCCGGTGTCGCTTCCCGCGAACAATTCGAACGCATTGTTGACGAGACAGATCTTTTTTTGTATGACATCAAACATTTGAATGATCAAAAGCATCAGGCGCATACGGGTGTGTCCAACCGTTTGGTTTTGGATAATCTCGCTTATTTGCTGGATAAAAAGAAAGACGTCATCATCCGCTTTCCGGTGGTACCGGGTATCAATGATGATGAGCCGCATTTATCGGCCCTGGAGGAATTGCTAAAAAGCTATGGCCATCAGCTGCCAGAGCTGCACTTGTTGCCCTATCATGCCATTGCACGGGGTAAGTATGAACGCTTTCAGTTACCTTATAAGATGAATGGTACCGCCGCATTATCCAAAGAAGAGGTGTTGCCTATTCAGGATCGATTCACGAAATTGGGATTGAGCGTGAAGATTGGCGGGTAAAAGTTGAACCGTATGCAAACAGTTAGCTAGTAATTACGATTAAAGCCAGAAACAAAATGAACCATAGAATAGAAAAACTCAGAAAACAAACACTGGAAGCAGTGAATCGTTTATCGGTTGAACGCGCCTTGTTGTTGACCGAATTTTACCAAAGCCCCGAGGCCCGCGAAATCTCCATTCCGGTTAAACGTGCCAAGGCTTTTCAATACATCATGCTCAATAAATCGTTGTGCATCAATGCTGGTGAACTGATTGTGGGCGAGCGTGGCCCCTCACCAAAAGCAACGCCTACCTATCCGGAAGTGTCACTTCATTCGGTGGAGGATCTGGACATTCTGGACCAGCGCCCCAAAGTCTCCTTCAAGGTGGATGAGGAGATGAAGAAAATTTATGAAGAGACCATCATTCCCTACTGGAAAGGCCACAGTAACCGCGATCGGATCATGGAACTGATGTCGCAGGAGTGGAAAGATGCCTATGAAGCTGGTGTATTTACCGAGTTTCAGGAACAACGGGCGCCGGGACATACGGTGTTGGATGATAAAATCTACCGCAAAGGGATGTTGGATTTTAAAGTGGAGATTCAACAATCCATCGATGCCCTGGATTTCATGACCGATAACCGGGCCTATGACAAGCTGGAACAACTCAAAGCCATGGATATTGCCTGCGATGCCATCATGGGGTATGCCGGACGCTATGCCGATGAGTTGGAACGTCAGGCCAACGACGAAAAAGAAGCTGACCGGCAAGCTGAACTGCTGGAGATGGCTATGATTTGTCGTCATGTGCCCGCGCATGCCCCGCGCACCTTTCACGAGGCTTTGCAGTACTATTGGTTTGTCCATTTAGGGGTGATTACGGAGGTGAACCCCTGGGATTCATTTAATCCAGGTCGCCTGGATCAGCATCTGATGCCCTTCTTCGAGAATGATGTGGCCGAAGGTCGCCTGACCAAAGTGCGCGCCAAAGAGATCCTAATGTCCTTTTGGGTGAAATTCAATAATCAGCCGGCTCCTCCTAAAATGGGCGTTACTGCCAAAGAGAGTAATACTTATACCGACTTTGCCCTGATCAATGTAGGAGGGGTGAAAAAAGATGGCAGTGATGCCGTGAATGAATTGACCTATCTCATCCTGGATGTGATTGAGGAGATGCGCTTGTTACAGCCCAGCTCCATGGCCCAGGTGAGTAAAAAGAATCCCGATCGCTACATCCACCGGGTATTGAACATCACTAAAACGGGTTTTGGTCAGCCTTCCATTTTCAATACAGATGCCATCATCCAGGAGATGCTGCAACAGGGTAAGTCGGTGGAAGATGCCCGTCAGGGAGGGGCCAGTGGTTGTGTGGAGACTGGTGCATTTGGTAAAGAGGCCTATTGGTTGACCGGCTATTTCAGTCTGCCGAAAGTGTTGGAGATTACCCTGCACAATGGAACCGATCCGCGAACCGGAAAGATGATTGGCTTACCTACTGGTACGCCCGATTCATTCGAATCCTTTGAGGCGTTAGTAAATGCCTTTGAAAAGCAAATCAACCATTTCGTCAATATAAAGCTGGAAGGCAATAATAAGATTGAAAGCATCATCATGCGTCACCTGCCGGTGCCATTTTTGTCGGTCATTATTGATGATTGTATTACCAATGGTCAGGATTACAATGCCGGGGGGGCCCGTTACAATACCTCCTATGTGCAAGGTGTGGGCGTGGGAACCATTACCGACTGTCTGACGGCCCTGAAATACCATGCGTTTGATCATCAGACCATTTCATTGGAGCGCTTTGTGAAAGCCATGGATGAGAATTATGAAGGGCATGAAGCGTTTCGCTATGAGTTGATTTACAACACGCCTAAATTTGGTAACGACAATGATTATGCCGATGATCAGGCCCGCACTGTTTTCGAGTTGTTTTATAATGCGGTGAATGAACGCCCCACAGCACGCGGTGGTCAGTTTCGCATTAACCTGTTGCCTACCACCAGTCATGTTTATTTCGGACAAATGATGATGGCTTCAGCCGATGGACGTAAAGCAGGGGATACCTTGTCAGAAGGGATCTCCCCCGTGCAGGGAACCGACCGTAAAGGGCCTACTGCCGTCATCAACACCATGGCGAAACTGGATCATATCCGCACCGGCGGTACTTTGCTGAATATGAAATTTGCCCCTCAGTTTTTTGAAGGACAGGAAGGTATCAATCACCTGACACAGCTTATCCGGAGTTACTTCCGCATGGATGGCCACCACATTCAGTTTAACGTGGTGAATGCGGATACCTTGCGCGATGCTCAAAAAGCACCTGAGAAATACCGGGATCTGATTGTGCGCGTAGCCGGTTACAGTGATTATTTCAATGATCTGACCCCTGAATTGCAGGAAGAGATCATTCATCGCACGGAACACGATAGCTTTTAATGATACTACAACTATAATGCTGTGAAGGAGAGTGCGGTCAACGGATCGGCTCTCCTTTTTACAAAATTAACAAACATTACATTCTTATGCTTAAGCAATTATTTCTGGCTGTCGGATTCATGATGGTCCTGATGGCCTGTCAGCAAAAACCGCAATCCGTTGAAGCTCTTTTTACCAGTGATCCTGAACTGGTGGTGGACACCATTGCGGCAGATACCACTTTGTACGAAAAAGCCTGGTTGGTGTGGTTCAAGCAACCCATCGATCACAATCACCCGGAGAAAGGGTATTTCCATCAGCGGGTGTGGGTGTCGCATCATGACTTGAATGCGCCGGTTGTAATGGTAACCGAAGGTTATGCAGCACCGCGTAATTACACCACGGAGTTGGCTCGTTTACTCGACGCCAATCAAATCATTGTGGAACATCGTTACTTTGATAAGTCCGTGCCTGAAAACATGGATTGGCAATACCTGACTGTGGAACAAGCGGCCAAAGATCACCACCGGATTATTCAGTTTTTCAAACAACTCTATCATGGTAAGTGGGCAACGACCGGCATTAGTAAGGGAGGCCAAACCACCATCTTTCACCGGGCTTTCTTTCCCAATGATGTGGATGTAAGTGTGCCGTATGTGGCTCCGATCAATCTGGCCCGGGAAGATCAACGTTTATTTGATTTTTTCCACAAGGTGGGTACTGCTGAAGAGCGTCAAAAAATCCATCAATTTCAGAAGATGGTCTTTGATAAACGAGATGAGCTCATGCCGCTGTTCCGCGAATATGCTGCCAAACGTAATTATACATTCCGCATGGGTGAAGCGAAGGCTTTTGACCTGGTGGTGCTGGAATATCCATTTTCCTTTTGGCAGTGGGGGAGTTCTGTGGATAATATCCCGGGCCAGGAGGCGACAGTAGAGGAGCTGTTTGCGCATCTGCAACGTGGCAGTGATATCGGATACGTGTCTGATCAGGAGTGGGAGCGCATCAAGCCGTTCTTTTATCAGGCCTATAAAGAGTTGGGATATTATGCTTATGTGCCGGGAGCGTTCAAATCCATGTTACAGGGTTTCAGCCAGGATACCATCAGCAGCAGTCTGTTTGCGCCCGGCGGTGATACCTTAAGATTTATTCCGGAAACCATGCATTGGGTGATGGACCAGTTAAAAAAGAACAATCCAAAAATTGTTGCTATTGTAGGCGAGAATGACCCTTGGGGATGTACTTCTTTGGAAACCGCTGGGTTGACCAACACCATCAAAGCTGTTCAGCCAGGTGGTTCACACCGGACACGCATCAATACTTTACCGGATGAATTAAAGCAACAGGTGAGTGACCAGTTAAAAGATTGGATGAAATAATAATTTTTGTCATAAACAGATATCAATCAAACAAAAAAAGGCTTCCTGTGAAGGGAGCCTTTTTAATTGGGGTTAAGATAAGATGGGGTTAGGTATTAACGGATATCTTGATTGTCTAATTTCCACGTTCTATAGTTATGAAATTAATCAGCCGCGTGACGTTGTTTTTACTGTTTCCGGCAAAAACGTGGTTGCCCATAATGAATAGCGGGCGTTTCACAAAGGTGTAATCTTCCAGCATCAGCTTGCGAAAATCACTTTCACTTAATTCTTGCAGATTTAATTTCAATTCCCGGTATTTACGAGCCTGCTTATTAAATATTGCTTTGTAACTCCCGGCGCGCTTGGCAATGGCATCCAATTCATACGGCAATAGGGGATTTTCTTTAATATCCACCGTTTCAAATTCCTTGAAGCTGGTTACCTCCTTCAGGATACGTTTGCAGGTACTACACGATTTTAAATACAATACTTTTTCCATTATCGCTCTTGATCCTGATGAATTGGTTCGTTTTGCGGTAGCAAAGATAGGTAATGCAGAAGGGATACCTTTTCGAATAGGTACTTAAAAAAGTCGGGTTTTTATGAATGCTTAAAAATCGAGGATAAACGCGGTAGAATCAGGGATGTGTGATTGTGCCCGAATGGTGCCACCCAGGCTGATAATAATCTGCTTGGACAGGCTGAGCCCTATGCCGGAGCCATTTTCTTTGGTCGTATAAAAGGGTACAAATATTTTATCGGCGATAGCTGGGGCAATGCCGGGGCCTGAGTCGGTGATGGTGATTCGATACCCTTCCTTGTCCTTGGTGCTAACATTTAGTTCTATTTTTCCATGGGCTTGTTCAGCCATGGCTTCTTGTGCGTTCTTCAGCAGATTAATGATCACTTGCCCTAAGAGACCGGGATCTGTATCTACGTGAATGGGTGCGATGTGGCTGAGGAGCTGGATGTGATTTGCCGCCAGCTCTTCTTTCATTAAATCACAGATGGCCGATAGGAAGTCCGGTAAAAAGATGGTTTTAAGTTGCGGTTTGGGTACTTGCGCTAATTGGCGGTAAGCGGTAATGAAGTTCGTAAGGGCTGCATTGCGTTCCTCAATCATCAGTAGTCCAGCTGTTGTTTTTTGGATATCCTGCTCCGAAATGGTAGAGGTCGTTTTTTGCTCCATGCGTTGCCGAATGGCACTGGTTAAAGACGTAATGGGTGCAATGGAGTTCATGATTTCATGCGTCAGAACACTAATGAGTTTCTGCCAGGATTGAATTTCCTGTTGTTCCAACTGATCGGTAATGTCCTGTAAGGAAATCAAGCGTAATAATTTATTTTGCACCACCAGTTCACCCGCCGTTAAGTCCAGCGTCCGGTATTCTTTTCCATTCCAGTATTGGTGGGTGATGGATTGATTCAAATGGGGATGTTTTAATAACGTAGCCAGTTCATGATCCTTGTGTTCAATTTGTTTGATGTTATGGAGGTGACTAATGCCTAGCAGTTGGCAAGCGGCGGCATTGGCGGCTGAAATGTGCCCTTGCTCATCAATGGCCAGTAAGCCGGAGGTGGCATGGGCGATGAGGTGTTTATAAAATTGATTGTTGGCTTCCAGTCTTGTTTTGGTCTCTGCCATGGAATCAACCAATCCTTTCAGGCTGGTATATAAATCGCTCAATGCCTCATTCGCGCCAACCGATGGCAAGGTGATGCTGGTCTCATTGTTTTTCAGGTTGTCAATAATGGCGGCCATTTTTCGATTGGTACCGTTGATGTAACGGATCAATTCCCAAACCTGATACAGCAAGATTAAGCTCAAATTAATCCATACCATGTAAAATCCAGTGTTCAATGCCATAAAAGCGATGGCAAAACAATTTGTCAACAGGAGCATCACCCTGAAAAATAATTGTCTGAACAGGTTTTTAGAGATCATATTTATTCATTTTGTTGTAAAGGGTCTGCCGGGTAATGCCCAATTGCGAGGCTGACGCCGATAAGTTACCATGATTTTTTTTCAAGGCATTGGAGATCATTAATTTTTCCATTTCTTCCATGGTATTGGGCAGTTGCATGGCGTTTACTTTCGACGGTGAAAAGCTGAAATCCGTCTCCCCAATTAAACGTCCATCACTCAATATAACCGCTTTCTCTATGGCATGTTGCAATTCACGCACATTACCGGGCCAGCGATACAGCTTGAGTTTCTTTAGTGCGCCATGGCTGAACTGGATCCGTGGTTTATGGTATTTCTGACAATACTTTTCCAAATAAAAGTGCGCCAATAATTCCACATCACCAACTCTTTCGCGAAGGGGCGGTATTTCAATTTGAATGGTGTTGATCCGAAAGAATAAATCTTCGCGGAAAAGCCCCTCTTCAATCATCATGGGCAGATGCCGGTTGGTGGCTGTTATTAAGCGGATGTCAACCGGTATCGGTTGGTTACTGCCAACGGGTGTGATGGTACGGCTTTGAAGAACGGATAATAACTTCGCCTGAAGGGAAGGGTTCAGGTTTCCGATTTCATCCAGGAAGAGACTACCCTTACTGGCCGCTTCAAATTTACCCATGCGTTTGTTGTGGGCATCGGTAAAAGCGCCTTTTTCATGGCCGAACAATTCACTTTCAAAAAGCGATTCAGCGATGGCTCCCATGTCCACGGTAATTAATGCCTGATTCGACCGCGCGGAGAGGCGATGGATTTCACGGGCAATGAGTTCTTTCCCGGTACCGTTTTCACCCAGCAAGAGCACATTGGCATCGGTGACCGCTACTTTTTTAATGGTGTCCATCACGCGTCGCATGGCTTCTGAAGTGCCAATAACCGGCGAAAGCGGCTGGTTAATCACCTCCAGGAGTTGCGCTTTTTCATGTTCCAGCCGGGTTACTTTGCGGTTGGAACGGGTGAGTTTGACGGCCGTTTGCAGTGTGGCAATGAGCTTTTGATTATCCCAGGGTTTCAGAATAAAGTCGGTGGCGCCTTCTTTGATGCCTTTAACGGCTAAATCCACATCACCATAGGCAGTAATGAGGATGACATTCAAATGGGGATCCCGTTTTTTGATCTCGGTGAGCCAATAAATGCCTTCGTTGCCGGTGTTTTGTCCGGTTTTAAAATTCATATCCAGCAACACCACATCGTACTGTCCGGTTTCCAGCTCATGGGGAATCACATTGGGATTGGATACCCCTTTGACGTGTTTGAACTCATCCTCCAATAGGAAGCGCAACGCGGATAAAACACTCTTGTTATCATCCACTATTAAGATACGGGCATCGGTCATAAGCCATCTGTTTTCGTCAACCAAAGAAAGAGAAGAATAAAGTTCAAATTACGAAAGTGTCCAAAAAATAGACAAAAAAACGTCAAAAATTTTGACGCTTTGGGAATATAAGAGGGATTGAAATTGTGTTAGAAGGTTTAAGTATCAGTACTTAATAGGAAGTGGTATGCCTTGTGCTATGAACCTGTGGTGAGGCCATAATTAATCGTTGCCAGAAAATACAAAGCGCATGGATAAAGTCATTACAAAAAATAAACGCATCCTTAGTAAGAAACACATTTTAATTGCCTTTGGTGCTGCTGTAGTACTTCTGTTGATTTATCAGTTTACCTGGGCCGATCAAAGCAGTAAAGCAGTGAACGCTGAAGAATTGACCATTGCCACGGTGGAGGAGGGCGTGTTTCTGGATTATGTACGCGTCATTGGACGGGTGGAGCCCATTACCACCATTTATTTGGATGCAGTGGAAGAGGGAATTGTGGAGGAAAAGCTGGTGGAAGAGGGGGCCATGGTGCAAAAAGGCCAGGTTTTGGTACGGCTGAATAACAATGATTTGAACTTGCGCATTTTGGACAGTGAAGCCCGTTTGGCCGAGCAGATGAATTTCCTGCGAAACACCCGCATTACCATGGAACAGGAGCGCCTGGATGTGAAACGCGAGATCATGAACCTGAATTATGAGGTGCGCAAGCTGAAACGCCGTTTTACGCGGGATGCGGGTTTTTATGAAGAGCAGTTGATAGCGGAAGAAGATTTCCTGCAAGCGCGGGAGAATTATGAACTGGCCCGGGCATCCTTGGAACTCGTGCGCCAGAAACAAGATCAGGATTCGCTGTTTCGGATGGCGCAAATTTCACAAATGGAATCTATCCTGGAAAAGATGAAGCTGAACCTGAACCTGGTTCGCCTCGAGTTGGATCAGCTGAATATTAAAGCACCTCTGAACGGGCAATTGGGCATGCTGGATGTGAAGGTGGGTGAAGCCATCGACAAGGGACAGCGCATCGGCCAGGTGAATGTATTGACCGAATATAAGGTAGTGGCCCAGATTGATGAGCACTACATTGAAAAGGTACGCACGGGCTTAGGGGCTGGCTTTGAACGGCAAGGGGTGAAGTATCAGCTGAAGGTGCGCAAAGTGTATCCCGAGGTGCGGGAGGGGCGCTTTAAAGTCGATCTGGTGTTTGAAGGTGAACGGCCTGCCGGTATCAAAGCCGGGCAGACCTATCATACCAATTTGCAGCTGGGCGACGAAAATACCGCTCACTTGATTCCGGTGGGGCCCTTTTATCAGCGTACAGCCGGGCAATGGATCTTTGTGCTGAGTAAGGATGGCGAAACGGCTTTTAAGCGTCCTATTCACACCGGGCGTAAAAATCCGGATTGCTATGAAGTGTTGGACGGATTAGCGCCAGGTGAACAGGTGATCGTTTCGGGCTATGATGTGTTTGCGTCGCATGAGAAGTTAGTCTTAAAATGATGAGGCGAGGTGAAGATCGATTCGGGAGTTCACCATTAAACGTGTTCAGACCTAGTGCGGAGCATCACAAAAGCGCTGCAGGATGGTACAAAGGCGGTGCAGAATGGCTCAAAAGCAGTGCAGAGAGGTGTGAAAGCGCCACAATGTCAGACAAAAGCAGTACGGAGAGCCTTGAAAGCAATGCAGAGAGGTGTTAAAGCGGTGCAGAGCGGCATAAAAGTGACACAAAGTCAGGCAAAAGTGCGTTATGGTTAAATGAGAATGCATGACGCAGAAGTCCTTGCCTAAAAGATGAAAGAGGTAAATTGTATAGATACACGAAATAATATGATACGAACAGAAAAACTGGAAAAAATATTCCGCACCGAAGAGGTCGAGACAACGGCCCTGAATCACGTGAATATACACATTAAGCGAGGTGAGTTTGTGGCCATCATGGGGCCTTCGGGTTGCGGCAAATCAACCCTTCTGAACATTTTAGGATTACTGGATAACCCCACCACCGGCCACTATTTTTTCAATGGTACCGATGTGTCAGGGTATCGCGAAAAACAACGTACCGGCTATCGTAAGGGAAACATTGGGTTCGTGTTTCAAAGCTTTAACCTGATTGATGAACTGACGGTGTTTGAAAATGTGGAGATGCCATTGATATATTTGAAAATGCCAGCTTCGGAGCGCAAGCAACGGGTGATGGAAGTGTTGGAGAAGATGAAAATTAGCCATCGTAAAAGTCATTTTCCGCAGCAGTTATCAGGCGGGCAGCAGCAACGGGTGGCCATTGCACGGGCGGTAGTCGCTAAGCCGGCCTTGATTTTAGCCGATGAGCCAACGGGTAACCTGGATTCGAAAAATGGGCAGGAGGTGATGGATCTGCTGGTGAGTTTGAATGAAGAGGGAACGACCATTGCTATGGTGACTCACTCCAACCGCGATGCCGGCTATGCTCACCGCGTCATCAACCTGTTCGATGGACATGTGGTCTCCGAAACAGGGATGCATGCAATCAGTCGTGAAGAATTGAAAGACATGACGATTAATTAATCAAGATGATTGGCACTAATAAGGATGGTTTGAAAAGGCCTACGTAACAAACTGGCGTGATAAGTACCTTTTTTATTGCCTGGATCGTGTAAATTTATCTTTGCGCCTCCCCATCTTACCATGAAACTTTTTAAAACCCGATTTTAATGTTTAAGAATTACCTCTTAATAGCCATACGTAACCAGTTGAAGCGAAAAGTATTTTCTCTGATCAACATCATTGGGCTGGGCATTGGCATGGCCGCCTCTTTGTTGATTCTTAATTACGTGACGTTTGAGACCAGTTATGATGACATGCATGCCAATAAAGACCGCATTTATCGCGTCACCAGTAAGTTTTACGAAGGTCAGGTGGAGACCGAGCACTGGGCCACCAGTTCGTTCGGCTATGGTACGGCCATGATCAATGAATTACCCGGAATCAGTAAAATGGTGCGCATCGCTCTGCATGAGCCCGAACAGATGGTGTCCTATGGCGCTACCAAATTCAGGGAGCGCAAAGTTTACTATGCCGACAGTTCCTTCTTCAGCCTCTTTACCTTTCCACTGGTCAATGGGCAGCCCAACGAAGTGCTCTCCCGCCCCAATACGGTGGTGATTAGTCAATCGGCCGCGCAGCGTTTTTTTAAAAATGAAGATCCGGTGGGTAAGATACTGCAATTCCGCACCCAGCAATCCTCTGCCGACCTGGAAGTGTCCGGTGTGTTTGAAGATATTCCCGTCAATTCCAATTTGCAAATGGATTACCTCATTTCGTGGGAAACACTGGCCCCCTGGATTCGCGATTTTTGGTATCTCCATGAAGTATATACCTATGTTGAAGTGGCGTCTCCTGCTTATGTAGCTGCCATTGAACGGGATTTTCCGGCTTTAGCCGAGAAATACAAGACGGATGCAGCCCTCAAGAATAAAACCTGGGCCGTTGCACTGGAGCCTCTTGATGAAATTCACCTGATGCCGGCCAAGCCTTACGAGCGTGAAGTGAAAGGAAATGCCAAAGTGGTGAATGTATTAATATTGGTGGCCATCGTCATCATGTTAATTGCCTGGATCAACTACATCAACCTGACCACAGCCCGTTCCATGGAACGGGCCAAGGAAGTAGGGGTCCGCAAAGTATCCGGCAGCACGCGCCGGCAACTGATTCATCAGTTTCTGATCGAATCGATGCTGGTCAACCTGGTGGCGCTACTCATCACTTTTACCCTTTTGCAGGTGTCGTTCCCCACCTTTAATGCCTTAACGGGGAAAGCACTTTCGTTCTCGCTGTGGCGTGATGCCGGGTTCTGGCTTTGGTTAATTGTGGTTTTTTTATCCGGCAGTGTCCTGGCTGGATTATATCCCGCCTTTGTCCTCTCGTCCGTTAAACCAGTGGTGATCCTCAAAGGCAAATACAATCACTCCCGGGGTGGTGGATTATTGCGCAAAGGCTTGGTGGTGTTGCAATTTGTCGCGTCCATGGTGTTGATTGCCGGAACCCTGATTGTCTACAAGCAGGTGGATTACATGCGAAAGCAGGATTTGGGGGTGAACATCAGTCAAATTTTATCCGTGCAATTTCCTGCCATTTCGCCCAACATGCAGCAACGTATGGATGCCCTGCAAGAGCGACTGGCGACGTTCCCTGAAGTGAAAAGTGTGAGTATCTCTGGGACTGTTCCGGGTAAACCCGTGGGTGAACATTTGGCCAACCGTCGTTTACAAGATAACGAAAACGATTCTCGCCTGTATGAAATGCTGACGGTAGGTTATGGTTTCATTGAAACCTTTGAGTTGGAAGTGGTGGCTGGACGTGCCTTTTCACGTGAATATGGAGGTGATAGGGATCGGTTAGTGATTAATGAAAGAGCGGCCCATGATTTGGGGTTTAGTAATGTCGAAGAAGCCATCGGTTGCCAGGTGATGGTTGAAACTTTATCAGAACCCATGGAAGTGATTGGGGTGGTGAAAAATTATCACCATCAATCCCTGCAAAATGGATTTACCCCTATTATGCTGATCATGCATGATAAGATTGACTGGCTGCCAGCCTCCTTTTTATCCATACGGGTAGATGGCATTCAGGCCCGTCAGACCCTGGAAAAAGTCCGTCAATTGTGGAACGACTATTTTACCGACTCTACTTTTGATTATTTCTTTCTGGACGCCTTATTTGAAGAGCAATACAGTGCCGATCGGCGCTTTGGTGTCATCTTCACGGTGTTTGCTTTGCTGGCGGTGTTCATAGCCTGCATGGGATTATGGGGAGTGGCCATGTATGAAGGTTTGTTGCGCACCAAAGAAATTGGTATTCGAAAAGTGATGGGGTCAGGTACCATGGAGATTTTTACCCTGTTGGCACGTGATTTCATGAATCCGGTCGGACTGGCAGTGATTCTGGGAGCACCTTTGGCCTTTTACATCATGAATACCTGGTTGGATCAGTATGCTTTTCGCATTGCGATGTCGGCCTGGTACCTGGTCATTCCGGCCTTGATCCTGATTCTTATTTCCATGGCTACATTGGCCAGCCATACGTTTAAAACCGCCGCTGCCAATCCGGTGGATGCATTGAAAGATGAATAATTCCCGGGCGGCTTTGCCTGGAGCTACCAGCTACTTGTAATTATAATGTGGATGAAACGAGCTTTTAACTGTGGTTAAAAGCTCGTTTTGTATGGATAATCATTGATTTAGCTTAAAAAGAATACCCACTTCCTACAGTTGGTGACTAAATTATTATCGATCGAAGCCTCTTTGCTTTACGTGCCCTTTAAGTATTATTGGTCATATATTGAAAAGGCAACATGCGAATATATTTAGTTTTATTGGGGATGATCATTTTTAAGTTAAGTGATGCCCAAATAAGCAAACACGCTACAAATTATTCCCTCTCTTTTTATCCAGGCTTGGAATACCAAAAAGCATTCCAGTTTGAAGCGGCTTACCAATATTACTTACATAAAAGAATACAGCCAGGTATTGGATTTGATTTTACTTTTTTATCTCCCCATGACAGTACAACAATCTTTAATGGCTTTGAACATGAATATGGTACAGTCTTTAACTTTGGCTACTATATGACTTGCAACATTATGGTAGTATGCGCTAAAGAAGAACAAATGGTTGGATTTTTTATCAAACCTAAAATCGGAATTAGCCACGCCATGAATTCACTAACGACATATAGCAGGACTGATCCAACAACATTCCGCCAAGAGAGTCGAAAACATGTATCTTACTCAAAACCTTATTATGAGCTTGATCTTGGCTTTCAGGATGTAGAGTCGATGTATGGGCTGGCTTTAACCTTTAAAGCCATTGATACTAGTGGTCTTTTCAGTGGATTATCAGGATATGACAGTGGCTATAGTTTATTGATTGGTGCAAGGTTGACGTTAATTTTGAGTTTGGACAAGTATAAGTCTGATCCCGTTAAAAAGAGAGAACGGCGAGCAAAGCGTAAAGCTTACCAGGAACAATTGAAGGGTCATCAGCCATAAAATGCGTACAAATAGTTTTTGCACCTCAATTACAATCACCTCTATTTTGCGCCTAATATAATTTGATAACCCTCTGGTTCATTCATATTATCATACCCTGGCAAATGCTCTGCTTATTCATGTCACCAATCAGGTTCGTATTCATTTGTCAGTATGCGATGCTCTAATTCCTCCCTCAATCAATTCCTTCTATTATAACAATTGGAATATTTGTGTTTCTCCTGCTCTCACTTTACAAAAAGAGACTGAAGAAGTATTTATCAACCTCGCGTGTCGGTTATTTCAGCAAGGTTGAAAGACTCATGTTTGGGAATATTTTAATTGATTAATAAATAAAATTGAATTATATTTGAATAATATTTAATTTTAATTTACATTTATTGAGTAAAAAATTAACGAATGAAAAAGAAACTTCCAGTTGTATGCCCTAGTTGCAATACCGGATTAAAGGTAAATAGTCTGCACTGTGACGCCTGCGAAACGACCATTAGTGGTTTGTTTGAGTTGCCCGTATTACTTCAGCTCGATCCCAAAGAACAGGATTTTGTCCTCAATTTTGTTAGTAGCAGTGGCAGCTTAAAGGTGATGGCTGAAAAATTAAAGCTGAGTTACCCGACGGTACGGAATATGCTGGACGAACTGATTCATAAAATTAAAACCTTACAGAGCTATGATGACTAAACTAATCAATCCATTCCAATACATTGCCGGAGCTAAATCGTTGGTTTGGGGTCTCCTGATCATTCTGGTCACTTCGGTGATTGGCTATTATAGTCATACCCATTTCCCCGATGTGATTTCTGTCAAAACGAGTCCGGAACTATCGGTATATTACTTTATTCTCCAAGGCTTATTGAATTGGTTAGTGCCGGCTACCTTGTTTTATGGGGCTGCTCTACTTTTTTCCAAGTCAATGGTGCGGGCCATCGATATCTATGGGACACAAGCCTTCGCCCGGGCGCCTTATTTAGGGGCCTCGTTCATAGGCTTCTTTGGCGTCCTGGAAAAGTTTGGCAAACACATCATGTGGAGTTTATTACATTATGGTGAGCCCGTTGAGATATCCCTGCTTGAGATGGCTGGTGCCATTAGCATCATGGTAATTACATTATTATTGACCATCTGGATGATTACCCTCATGCTTCATGCGTTCAAAGTATCAGCTAACCTAAAAGGAGGCAAGCTCGCACTTATCTTTATTGGCGTTTTGATTGCCTCCATGGTCATCACAGCCCTACTAACCGGAGTATTAATAAAAACCCTTTGATCGATATGATACGACCACTTCTTACCCTCGTCCTGCTATTCGCAATGCTGATAGCAAAAGCTCAACTGACCGATACAGTCTATGTTCAAGTGGATGGTGCCCGGTTACATGCTGTCTTGTCCACGCCTGTTGGAGTAGCACACCCCCCGTTGGCTCTTATTATTGCAGGTTCAGGGCCTACTGATTTAAACGGTAATCAAACCATGATGCAAAACAATAGTTTGTGCTATTTGTCAGATGCGCTGCTTGCTAATAATATTGCCACCTTGCGGTTTGACAAACGGGGGATTGCCAAAAGTAGCTATGCGGCTTTTAAGGAAGCGGACTTAACCATTGATAGATATGCCAAAGATGTTAAGGATTTGATTGCATACACTCAAAGGAGAGGGTTTAAGGATATCTATGTCATTGGACACAGTGAAGGCGCTTTGCTGGGATTGATTGCCTTGCAGGAAATTCAGGTAAAAGGTTTTGTATCACTTTGCGGGGCTGGAAATTCAGCCGATGTGATTTTAAAGAAGCAATTGAAGCCTAAGTTGCCAACTGCTATATATGATGAGGTGGAAGGCAAGATTGATTCGCTAAAGAACGAGCAGCTGGTTAATACCGTGCCACCTTATTTATATAGTTTGTTCAGGCCCTCGGTGCAGCCTTATCTGATTTCCTGGTTTAAGTACAAGCCGTCTGAATTGATTCGTCAATGTCCCGGTGCCAAGTTGATTATACAGGCAGAAAAAGATCTGCAGATCGAGATGGAAGAAGCCCGGCTACTTCAGAATGCTGCTAATGAAGCTGAGTTAGTTGTGATAAAACAAATGAACCATGTATTAAAAACCATCTCTGGTGACATGCAGGCTAATGTAGCTGCCTATACCAATCCGAATTTACCCGTAAACACCGAATTGGTGAATTGTATAGTTGAATTTATTAAATAAGCATTATGAAACGAACACAGATAGGCTGGGTATTTCTGGTGGTTGTTCCATTGATACTTATATTAGTAACTTTTCAAAATCCGGATGCCAAAGCATGGATAATTATTTCTGCCGCAGCGATAGTAGTATTACTCCTATTCTATAAATTAACCATTGAAGTGACGGATAGCTACGTCAAATATTCTTTTGGCATTGGGTGGATACGAGGAAAGTACCGTTTGCAAGATATCGTTCATTGTAAGCCAGTAACCTACACACCCATGGGGTGGGGTATTCGGTGGCGGCCAGGGGTCATTCTTTTTAATGTGGCCGGTTATAAGGCTATTGAATTGAAAATAAAGAATAAGGTTCGAAAGGTGTGGATTGGCACCAATTGTCCGCAGGAAATAGTGGCGTACATTCAAAAGCAGATTAAATAGGTCCCAACTAGAATCATTGGGCAATTAAACTGTCCATAACCAGACCCTCAAGGAATTGTTGGCATAAAAAGCTTACATTTATCTAGTGCTGTGCACATCTCAACCCGTTGATTTATTTGAACCACACCTAATCTGAAAACAATGAATAAACTTGTTGCACTTCTTCTGCTCGTTCTTTTCGCCGGTTGTACTAGCCGGAACGAATGTGTTTACAACGCGCCTGTGGATAAAAATGATGGGCTGCGCGTTTCTACTCTTGACGAGCAACAGCTTAATCAGGCTGTTTTTGAAACCATAAATGCACAGATATGTGAGGGGGTATATGGGAATGTCCATAGCCTGCTGGTGATTCACAATAATCATTTGGTGATTGAGCAATATTATAACAACTGGTCACCCGAAAGCCTTCATTTTTTAGCTTCTACCACAAAAAGTTTTAATGCCCTTTTGATGGGCAAAGCCATTGAACTTGGAAAAATCAGCTCGGTTAATCAAACGATGCTTAGTTTTTTTCCGGAGTACCACCTTCATGAAAAAGATTCCTTAAAAGCCAAAATTACCATTGAAAACCTTTTAACCATGACAACCGGGTTCGATTGGGATGAGTTATCGGTTCCCTACAGCGACCCTGAGAATAAAGGGGCACAAATGGATCAGATGGACAATTGGGTGATGGCCGCCCTGGATTTACCAATGAAAAATAGTCCGGGAACCGAATACGTGTATTGTGGTCCGGCCAGTATTATTCTGGGTGAGATCATAAAACGAACAACCGGGTTAACGATTTTAGATTTTGCCAGGGAGCAGTTGTTTGGCACCTTGGGCATAAATGAATATGAGTGGGCTGCAAAAAATGGCATTTACGACAGTAGTGGGGGTTTGAGTTTGAAGGCCAGAGATATTGCAAAATATGCTTTGCTACATTTGAATAACGGGAATTGGGAGGGGAAGCAGATTGTTTCCGAACAATGGATGAAGCAGATGTTTGAACCGTACATCGAAATCAATACTCCTTTTTACAGCTGCTATCAATGGCGGATGGTACAATTGCCCGGAGGCATGAATGTTTATTTTATATCGGGTTATGGAGGTCAGATTATCCAGTTTATACCCCAACTAGATATGGTTGTAGTGGTGAATGCAGATAACAGACAAATTCCGAAAGACAAGCGAGTCGCGATGGACAAACTCATGCAGGAGCTAGCTCTTATGCATCCCTCAGATCCATACTGAAATTGAAAAGATAAAATGAACGTATAAAATCTTGGAAGGTCTACAACCCTGAATGAGCCTATTGAGTACGGTGATAGTACGATTCAAGATAGGAGCTCTTTGTAAGAGCAGTAATGGCTCAAAACCACTTTTTCGGTGGCACTTCTCGGTAAGTTGCTTATTGTATGCTTGAATAGTAAATAGGGACCTGTAAAACCCGGAAATTTCGTCACTTAAAGACGTCATAATGACATTGTTGGGAGTTGGTTTTCTGTCATTGTGGCACACTCTACTATTCCGATTATCTTACTGCTAATATAGTCGTTAGTTTAATTTTATGGAAATCAATTGGTAATAGAATTGCCTGAAAAGTGTTCATCTAATTTGGCATTCCTTTTGAAAATCTACTGGTGAAATTCAGTTATTATTTGTTGAACTTAAAATTTGGAGGTTTTATCATGACACTAGCAAGATTATCAAAGAGTGCATTTCCATCGTTTCCTTCATTATTTGATAGATTGTTTGATGGAGAAATAATGGATTGGAATAGGTCAAACTATTCAAGTACCGAAACAACCCTGCCTGCTGTCAATATCAAGGAAAATGAAAATGAATTTTTAATTGAAGTGGCAGCTCCGGGGATGCAAAAAAAGGACTTTAAAGTAGATTATGACAATGGACGGTTGACTATTTCATCCGAACACAAGGATGAAAAGGAATCAAAGGAGAACGAAAGGATCACCCGTCGAGAATTCAGCTATCAATCCTTTCAGCGTTCATTTACCGTTTCGGAAAACCTGGTTGAAGCAGATAAGATTACTGCCAACTATGAGAGTGGGATTCTTCACATCACCTTGCCTAAGCGTGAGGAAGTAAAACCAAAACCTGCGAAACAAATTGAAATTAGGTAATGATTGGTTGGGGACAGTGTTGCCACTGTCCCATATTTGCCTGTTTAAAGAGGAGGTGAGAAAGGTTCACAAGTATTAGATCGCATTTTGAAGAGAAGCAATATCATTTTGATTGGAAATCGGTAAAACATTAAGGATCAGATACCGGTTTGTGGAGAACCATTTGAGGCGAGTAGCGAATTTTGTCGAACTTCTCTGTTTAGCAGAGATTAAAATAATTTAGCACGATGTTAGAATATTGCAAGATTGTATTAAATGGCGTTCGGGAAGATAAAAGCCTATTTAGAAAAGAGTTAATTAAGTGTATGGCGTGGCTTCAAACTCAAGAGCAAACTCAATTAAAAACCTGGATAAAAGATAACTTCTGTCACCAGCATGCCGATGTAATCAATGAGATTTTGTTTACTAAACACGAATTTGCGTCCTAAAACAAGGGCCTGAGCTAATGCATGAACGATTTCAATGAATCGTTCATGCATTATATACCCCCGAGTCTCAGGCTAGATAAGTGCTTATTGTAAACGGTTCATTGGAACCGGATTTACTTCATGCGGATAGGCTGCATGCCGGTTCTGGAAGCGGAGAATGGACTCTTTTACAATGACTCCCTCATCAATATTTATGGCATTATGAATGGTCTTATTTAGCTTCCAGCTCTCCCGACCTGAAATAACGGACGGTAGATGCACGATTAACGCAGCTGAGAGGGATCTGGACGCACTTTCCCAAAAATAACTAGGTGTATGATCAACCGCATAATAGTCTATCTTATCAACTGCTATCAGTGGATTGTTAAAAGTAGTAGGCTTGGCAAAATAAAATCCCATGCCTTCATCACAACTCACATCAATGATGAGAGAACCGGCCTTCAGGCTGGATTTTTCATTTTCATTGACATAGTTCATCGGATTATCGGTGTCCTGATATGTGCCATTAATGATTATTTCAGATTCACTGATCAGCTCCAGCAAAGGGCGTTCTGATCCGTCATGTTCCACGACCAGAAGCCGGGGTTCATTTTCGTTTCCTTTTTTAATGTGTACATAGTGCACATCCAGGACTTCTTCTCTTACTTCATGATCAGGCCTTTGAATACAAATGGTAATATCCCTGAAACCATGGGCTTTCAAAGCATAGATAGCACCTCTGCTAACGGCCCCAAAACTAAATATGATGACCTTCCGTTGATTGCCATAATGCCCATCAATGCCCTTCAGTTGGAGGGCATGGATAACAGCACTGTAACCGGCCATTTCATTGTTTTTATAGAAGGTGTGGCGACCCATTTGACCACTCGGTGACCAGACATACATATCTTCAAAGGCAATCAAGGTCAATTTCCGATCAATGGCGGCTTGGGTCATCTGCATTTGCTGGGCGCAGTGCGGATATCCCCACAAAAGACCCCCTGTTTTCAGCTCCTCAAAATCAGATAAAGTGGGTTTGGCCACAATGGCTGCGCCCATATCGGATAATATTTCACGGCGGCTAGCGATGCCACCTGTCAGCGCACTGATGGCTTCATCTTCGATGTGGAAAGGCAAGCCATAACCTGTCTCAAAAATGAGTTGGCGACGAATGTGTTCCGGCAGTCTTTTTAAATGCTCTGGATGGATCGGTACTCGTCTTTCGGATTCCTTTTTTGAAGTGCCAATGACACCCATTTTTAGAAAAGTCATATAATTCTCTTTTGAATTGAAACGGATCGCAGATTAATGACTTAAGCAAAGCGTCAGATTAAAATTCCTGTGTCGGGGTTACTTACAAGTAATCAGTCATCAAGTTGATTACAGTAGTATCATCAATCAAAAAAAGGCTTGCAGAACGTAAGCCTCGTCAATTCGCCAGGTCGTGCGAAGGGATAATTAATATCAACGGATAAATAATCCAGTGTCGAAGGTACTCATTTATAATGTATACTTGGTGTTTTATTCAGATTAATCCATCTATCGGTTTAATTGCAGCATGCTAAACTGTAAAAAAATGGCACGCCATTCAGGAGGTGTTCTGTGGGCAATCAGTAGAAGTGCCTGTTAAGGGTGAATTTATCGGCGTAAAATGCGGGAATGCAATTTTACGACCATTCATAGCGCAGCGTTGTAGGTAAAATGCTGAAGCAGTTTTTGCGTGTCACCACAGCCATGTGTGCGATCAGCCTCTTTTTTCGCCTTCAAGTCGTTGCTTTATAAAGCGATCCACGCCCCGCTAGGTCTTGGTTTTTAAGACTAACCCACCCTCGTTAGCAAAGGAAAATCACATCTTAGTCTAAATAATAATCGGTTTGTCAATGATTGGGGTTGTAATGAGCGGTCCAAAGCATATGAACTGACCATTTCAAAGGGTGTGAACCTTCCATTTCAGAGGTTGTGAATTGACTGCTTCAGAGCGTTTAAATGTTTAGCCCTTCTGACGGCCTCTCATGCGGCAACTGGCTCACGTCCGGTATGGTTCGGAAGGACTCTGAATGACTGACGGAACGAGTGACGGCTTAATTGCTTTTCCGTTCTCCCTTTCTTCGTTCTGCTCTCCCCAACTAATTATCAATAGCAGTCACTTTTGCCGAAAATGGATATTTTTTTCTGCGGTTAATGCCTATATTGGAAACCAATGAAAAGGTGCCTTTTGCCCCATCTCCATGACGTTAGTTATTGAACTATAAACCGGGAGTGATCCGTCCCCTATTGATGGGGAAACTACTTTTGAAGCCTTCAAGCATACCAACAGCAAAGCATTTAATGAACCAAACTGATTAGCCATGTAAACACGTATTAGCTTTTCAGCCAACCTGAACTGCCATGTTGATACCACGTCCATTTTTAAATTGAACGTAAATTGCCAAATCAATTATAAGATGACTCGAACTATTTATTTGTTGTCGATACTCTTTATCTGCTTATTTCAAGTTACCCATCTGCAATCTCAAGTGTATAGGGTAGGGGGCGATTTTGACTATGCGCCTTTTTCGTTTATCGATAAAACGGGTAATGCCTGTGGCCTGGATATTGATATATTAGCTGCCATTACGGCTGAAACAGGCATCACCTTTAGCTATCACCTCAGCGAGTGGGATAGGGCCTTAAGCTCTATTCAATCCGGGAAAACGGATATTATCACCGGTATCATTTTTTCAGAAGAGCGCGAGGCCTTTTTCGATTTTACTTATCCCATTCAAACAGTGGATTATTCTGTTTTTATCCGGAAAGATTTGCCATTTAACGAGATCTCAGACTTGTATGATTATCAATTAATGGTTTTAAAGGAAGATATTTCCATTGATAAGTTTCTGATTCCCATGGGGCTTTACAAGGATTTTCAGGTGGCCAAATCCATACCAGAAGCATTGGCCGGTGTGGAATGGGGCCGGGCTGATTATGTGGTGGCCCCATACTCCGTGGGCATGAATGAGATTGTGAAAAATAAATATAAAAATATTGAGGTGAAGGGGCCTGCCATTATGTCGAGTATTTATTGTTTTGCGGTGGAAAAGGGTAACACCCGTTTGTTGGGCATTTTGAATAAAGGTATCTCAGCTTTACGAGCCAGAGGAGAGCTGACGAAATTACAAGCTAAATGGATGGTGTATGAACGGGATGATTTTAAGTACAGAGGGATTGTTAAAATTATTGGAATCACTTTTATAGCTGCTTTAATGCTGTTAGCAGTGGTGTTTATTTGGGTTTGGTTACTTCGTAAACAGATTTGGAAAACCACCCAGACTATTAATCAGCAAAATCAGGAATTAAAAATACTAAATGCGCAGAAGGATAAATTTTTCTCCATCATAGCTCACGATTTAAGGAGCCCTTTTAATGCCATCATTGGGTTCAGCGATTTACTGATCGATAAGATACACAGCAATGATTTAAAAAACATTGAAAAATTTGCCCATATTATTAAAGATTCAGGTGACCGGGCAATGCATCTACTCACCAATCTAATGGAGTGGACACAAGCGCAAACCGGCCGATTGAGTTATAATCCCGAAACCTTTAAAATCAATGATACGATTGATGGAATGGTGCTGTTCTTTGCGGATATAGCCCTGCTAAAATCCATCCGCATCACCCGGCAAGTCGATGGCAAACTGCCGGTTTATGCCGACAAAGAAATGATTAATACCGTCTTGCGAAACCTAATCTCAAATGCCATTAAATTTACATCACCCGGGGGCAGCATATTGATTAGTGGGGAGGTAAAACACAATAGCGTTGAAATATCCATCAATGATACCGGCGTTGGCTTGTCACCATCGGCCATTGAAAAGTTGTTTATCTTGGAGACGAATGATTCAACCCCGGGCACCCGAAAAGAAAAGGGAACGGGGCTTGGCTTGATACTTTGTAAAGAGTTTATCGGAAAAAACCACGGACAAATAGGGGTGGAAAGTGAGCCAGGCAAGGGTTCTATTTTCTTTTTTACCCTGCCGGTTCCGGATCATTCCGAACGTTAGTGCTGATGTTATAGAGAGTTTTTCAAGTGAAACCGACTTGTTTTAATTGATTCAGAATAGTGTCAGTAAATGCCTTAGGGTTGTTTGAATCCCAATTGTCGGACAAAAATGCCAGTGGGGTGTAACTATTGCTGATAGGGAACCGTCCCAACTTTTAAACATTGTTTTTGTTTGACGGGTAATAAAGGTGAAAATAAAGTGCAAGGATCTATTGGAAGCGATTCATTTCAAACGTGATGAAGGATAAAAAATACAATTCTTTCGCTTTTTCCTTTTATCTTTCAGGTTGATTATCCTGTCAGTTAGTATTAAAATAACAAATACCTTAATGATATGAAGAAGTTTCTATTTTTGGTCCTTGTCGTAATGGCCGGGATGACACTGAAAGCCCAAACGGATGTGTATTCAGTAACCAGTGGCGAGATGATTTTTAGTTTTGCCAATGTGGAACAAAAAGACAATGCCGGAGAGATGCAAAACATAACCAATATCCCACGTTTCTCCATGTTTTTTCACGTGGGGCAATACCTGCACATGGACTTTAGCGATAATTTTGGATTATATTCCGGTGCGGCCGTTCGCAACATTGGTTTCATTACCGAAGATGATGCTCTGGGCATTGAAAAAGAAAAGCATCGCTCATATACGCTGGGTATTCCTTTAGCCATTAAACTGGGGTCGTTCAAAAACCATTTCTTTGTGTACGGTGGCGCGGAATATGAATTGCTGTTTCACTACAAATTCAAGTATTGGAAGGATGGCGATAAGTACAAAACTTCCGAGTGGTTCAGTGATCGGACCAACCGTTTTGTACCCTCTGTGTTTGCGGGTATTCAATTCCCCAAGGGGTTGAATCTGAAGTTTCAGTATTACCTGGACGATTTCCTGAATAATGATTATAAGAAAGGCGATGACCCGCGTAATGATTATTCCCGCTTTGGCAAGACGCAGATGTTTTATGTCTCTTTGTGCTGGCAATTCAACACCCGGGATTTCAAGAAATTGTTTGACGACGATTTCTTTGAAACGGCCATGAAATAAATCGTTTTGACTTCTAATTTTAAAATTGTAGGTTTGAAGTGTAGAATATAGATTTGGTCACGCCTGTTTATCAGTCGTCTATCTTTTTAAAAGCCGAATTTTTCTCGCACTATTTACGTGAATTAATATTGAAACAATATGGCAAGTATTAGAAATCTAAAAAAGGACATTCACTTTCTGGCTTCTGAATTAGTAACTGAGGCTTATGTGAAGCAATACCTGAAAGAAGATGTAGATCAGGATAAATTGGCTCAAGTGATGGTAGCTGCGATTGATTTCCAAAGCACATTAATAAGCCGTGCCAATCACCCTGATGGAAAAGATAATCCAAAATTGGTGAAGGCTTATTTCAGTACTTTACGTAAGGAAATGATGGCTAATTTTCTGAAAATTTCAGAAGAGATCAACGCATTGTAAGATTATAAGTTTTGATGAAAGATAGCTTCCGTCCTTTGGTTAGGGCGGAAGTTTTTTTATTTCTATTTTTAGGCGCTAACAAAGCCATACTTCATGCACAAATTGCTTTTTACTATAGCCTGTCTGTTTAGTTTATTCGGTTTTAGTCATGCCCAAGGGTACGGCCTGCTTTTTAAATCGACGGAGGTGGGCATTGAATCCAGAACGGGTTTGAATCTGACAGCTGAGGATGAAATACAATACGATGGCCGCGTCACCATTGCATTTGATCTCTCTTTTCGGAATAACCCCATCCATTTTGGCACCATCTTTCAACTTAAAGAAACAACATCGGGTAAGACCTTGGCGTTTAATTGCAATATGTTTGAGGAGGGGCGTGAGTGGGTGTTCACTCTGGACGGGCACCCCATTGGTTTGACGGCTCCCATGCCAGCGGCCATGAAAACGCAATATAACCGCTGGCACCATATCCGTATCACGTTGGATGCCAGGTCCGGATTGCTTCATTTTTCCTGTGACTCAGTGCAGCAGTATACAGCAACGTTTCAGTTACCAGAACAATCTTCTTTTTCATTGGTGTTTGGCGTGGATCAACAGGCCAAGCAATTAATACCTGAATCGCCCTATTTCTCATTAAAAGACATTTCTGTTTTCGATGAACAGGATCGGGAAAAGTATCATTGGTCACTCCAGGAATCAAGGGGTGAAGTCATTAAAGATCGCATTCAGGGCAAGAAAGCCATCGCCTATAACCCCCAATGGGTGATGCAATATCATCAAAAGTGGCAAGCGCTTACCCAGTTCGAACTGGAGACCGGACCACAGGTGGCTTTCTGCAATCAACTTCAAAAAGTCTATTTTCTCTATACCAACCATTTCTATCAATATGATCTGGTTACCGGTCAAATGGAGAAACAGGAATTCCCTCAGGCGGCACCCATCGGCAGTGAATATAGTCAAAATGCATTGTGCGTTGGAAATGAAATTTTGGTCTATGATCACATGCAGCCCTACCTCAGCCGATTTAACCTGGGCACGGAGCAATGGGATTCGGTACACCAGGTGTCTGATGTCCCCACCGCTTTTCACCATCATAATAAGTTGATTCATCCGGTAACCGGACAGTTAACCACGATTGGTGGCTATGGGTATTTTAAGTATACCAATCGCATTCAATCCTATAATGAAACGAATGCCACATGGCAAGAATTATCTTTTTCCGGGGATACCTTGTCGCCGCGTTATTTGGCCGGGTTAGGGCGTAGTACCGAGGATTCGACAGTTTATTATTTGTTTGGTGGTTTGGGGAATCAGGAAGGAAATCAGCTTTTGGGCCAACAACAGGCTTACGATTTGTATCGACTCGATTTTTCCGGGGCATCCCTGGAGCGGCAATGGGCAATCCCTGCGAATGGTGTGCCACGCTCATTCACGCCGGTAAATTCATTGGTGGTTCAATCGGCCGAAAACTATTTTTACACTTTGGTTTTCGACCAGCAGGATTATCATACATCGCTGCATTTGCTAAAAGGTGCTATAAATCAACCGAAACTAACTTTTATAGGCGATTCAATTCCCTATTATTTCAAGGATGTTGATTCCTACGCCGACCTGTTTTATTGGGAAGGCGGTAACCAGTTTTTGGCATTAACACTGCACAATGGTAAAAATGGAAAAGCGGCCATCGGATTATATACATTGCTGTTTCCTCCAGTGGAATGGATTCAGCCCACAGAACAAAGCAGTACTGCCATCAATATGCTATGGCTGGGTGGTATAGGGGTGGTTGTCGCGTTTCTGATCGGTTTGGTGCTCTTAATCCGGAAACGAAAAGTCGCGAAAAGGGAACCATCTGTTTCTGGAGTACCTGTGGAACAGCCCGTAGTCAGGGCGGAAGTCTGCTACCCCGATCGCAACCGCATTAACTTGTTTGGGGGCTTTCAGGTTTTGGATCGTCAGGGACAGGACATCACCGACCGCTTTAGTCCAACCGTAAAAGAGCTGTTTCTGCTGGTCTTTAGTCACTCGGTGAAAGGGAAGAATGGCATTTCTTCCAACGGGATTCATCAACTGATTTGGCCGGATAAAGAGGAAGTGAAAGCAAAAAATAATCGCGGTGTCAATGTGGGACGGCTGCGGGCGGTATTGGCCGAGCTGGATGGTGTTTCGCTGGAGTATACCCAGGCTAAGTGGTGCCTGCAATACACAGATGCGTTATTCATTGATTTTAATAGGGTGAAAGAAATCATCGGCAGTGGCCTGGGGAAAACGGATCCACAACAAGCCATCCAAAGGGCATTACCCCTCATTGAAAGAGGCCGCATCTTACCTTGTATGACCAAAGAGTGGCTCGCTATATTTAAAGAACAGGAAACTTCAATGGTAATTGAATTTTTAGAGCAGGTGATTCAGCATCCGGATTTGCAACCACAGCAGGAATTGCAAATCAACCTGGCCGAGGCGATCTTTAAATTTGATCAATTGAATGATACAGCGTTGAAGCATTACTGTAAAAACCTTCACCAGCTGGGAAAGCATGGTGTGGCTTGGGAGGCTTATCAGCGCTTTGCATCTCAATATGAAGAGACGTATAACGAAGCCTATCCTGCCGATTTTAAATGGCTCATTAAGTAACACGAGTCTTTGACTGATACCTCAGAAGAATTTTCAATCGTATTGAAAGTTTGCATGCTTATCTTTTTCAGGGCCCTGACATTGCTTATGAATTGATGAGTTGCGTGTTTTCGGGCTGTCGGTTAGAGGATGCTCGATAAACGCTATTGGTTAATTAGGCCTGCATAGTATCAGATTGTTAAGATTGATTAAACAATTTTGTATTTGGATTAATCACATTTTAATCATCTTTTAATGGTTCTTATTTTATTTGTTCTTTTATAAGTTGGGTACCCTGCTCTGCTTATGTCCGGAATCATAAAATGGAAAAGAATGAGGATGCGCATCTGCTTATTGGTTAGTCTTGTTTTTTTATTTCATAACAGTAGTGCCGCTTCTTCAAACGTGGTTCGGTTATCTCTCGCCGATGGCATTTTGAAAGTGACCCCCTACTCCGATAAGATCGTTCGAATACAATTTGCACCTGGTGAGGTAGCACTCAATAATCAAAGCCTTGTGGTGTTGCTGACACCTCAGCAAAATCATTTTGTGGTTCAGGAAAAGGGGAAGCATTATCTGTTAAAAAATTGTTTTGGGTCACTGATCATTGATAGGGGCACTGGAGCCATTCAGTTTTTGGATGAGCAGGAGGTGATGTTGATTCGTGAAAAAGAACCATTGCCACGGGACTTACACCCCATAGAGCGCGGGGATGGTAAAACGTATCGTGTGGCCAACTATTTTACAGTTGATACCGTTCAACGCTTATATAGTGTGCAACTCTACCAGCATAAAATGATGAATCTTCGCAATTCAGAGTTTTCAACCCTTAGTGAGGTGGATAAAGGGGTCAATCCATTTATTGTTTCCAGCGCCAACTATGGCATTTTTTGGGATAACTACTGCTTTACAAGGCTCGGTAATAATTCTTCTGATGGGACTTATTTTATATCCGAGCAAGCGAAATGCCTGGACTATTATTTTATTTTGGGCGATAGTATGGAGGAGGTGATTAGTGGGTACCTGAAACTCATGGGAGAGGCCCCGGATTCGCCCGATTAGTTGGTCTAATACCCTCAGGTTAGCCGGCCAGAAAAGCTTCAGAATGATTCATCTTTAGGCTATTTCAGCTAAAATACATATCTTGGTTTCAATAAATATATGACGCACCAATCCCAACATACTCTTGAGTTTTCTAATATCCCTCAACCGGGGTTTGATGCTGTTTTTAACCTGTACTATCCGCGTTGTGTATTATTTGCTACAAAAATTTTAGGGAATCATGACGAAGCTGAAGAAGTAGCACAGGAGCTTTTTATTAAGTTGTGGAGTAATGATAAACTGACGGGATTAAAAGGTTCCCTGAAAAGTTATCTCTTTAAGTCGGTCTTTAATGCGTGCATTGATTGGCAGCGTCGCAAGCAAACGGTGTTGAAAAAAAACACTGACGATGGACTGTTTGTTGAACCGGCCATTGATTTTCAAGATTCGCTGCTGGAGGAAGAGATTGAGAAGGCGATTCAATCCGCTATTCAGATGCTGCCTGCAAAGCGTCAGCAAATATTTCGCATGAGCAGGGAAAAAGGGATGTCCTATCAGGAAATCGCTCTTGAACTGTCTTTATCTACAAAAACTGTGGAAACACAAATGTCGCGATCGCTAAAACACCTACGAGATAACCTTTCGGAGTATTTACCGGCGATTGTTTTTTAAAGGTACTACAAGTCTGGTTTAGTTTTTTGTATGAAATAGAGAAACTCAGGCTATCAAGGTGGAATTTATTTATGTGCTAAATCCAAATTTCCTGCTTATTCTATAGCAAAACACTTTTCAGCTTGGAGCCGCGATCGACAGAAAACAAAGGAATTCTTTAAAAATTGACCGCCGGAGAGACTGAAAACATCAGCATCTTTTATTAACTGTTTGCCGGACGGCCTGAAAATGAAGGAATCCTATCGAATCACTGGAAGGATGGACTAAAATTCACTTCATTTTATAAAATCTGATTCCCTGACGTGGTAAAAGCATCCTTTTTTTACAAAACTGGCTCTCCTGATCGACAAAAAACAAATGTATTAGAGCCTGAAATGATTGTTTGATTTGCGAAATGTGAAAAAAAGTAAAAAAAGAGTGCGGTTCTTGTCAGGGTAGTAGTTAGATATTGCGTTCTATTAATAGAAACGATCATATAGAATGACAGAGCAAGATAAAATAGAATTATTAATAGCACGGGAATTAAACGGTGAAATCACCGGGCAGGAGCAGTACTTTTTGGAGCAATGGGTGCAGCGAAGAGTGAGTAATCAGGAGTTATATGACAAACAGAAACGTATCATGCAGGCTCAGTTATTGATGATCAATCAAAAACTGGTGGATGTGAGACGTGAGCGAACAAAAACAGGAGTTATAAACAGTCTGCTAAAAAGAAACCGGAAAGTAAAACAAGCGGTGTATTCATCTCTTTCAATTTTAATAGTGGGTTTTTGTATTACTGTTTTCGTTTTCGATCATGGATTGAATCAACGGGATCAACTGCTGGCTGGAACTTTTAAAATAGCTGCACCGAAGGGACAAACAGCTCGTTTTACCTTGCCGGAGGGATCGGAAGTGTGGTTAAATGCGGCTTCTGAATTGACGTTTGGATACGATATGGCGCATAAAATCCGCAAAGCCACGCTTGAGGGGGAAGGATATTTCAAAATAGCCCACGATAAGAAGCGGCCTTTTATTGTGGAGGGCTTCGAACATAAAATTAAAGTGTACGGTACCGAGTTTAATGTGATTTCCAATTCCCAGTCGCATCAATATGAAGTCACTTTGCACAATGGATCTGTTGGTATTTTAAATAAGGCAGATGTTGAGTTGGCCCGCTTAAAGCCCGGGCAGCAATACGCAACGGATGCTGATGGGAAAGGGAGGATCAGGCAGGTAAGCGATTTAGTGTCAATTAGTGCGTGGAAACAAGGGCGTTATGAATTTAAAGATGCCACCCTGGAAGAGATTGCCGAAAAATTAGCGGAAATGTATGATGTGGAAATTCTCATCCTGAATGAAAAGCTTAAAAAAGAACGCTTTCGATGCGTTTTAGAAAAAGATCGTTCGGTGATTAAGACGTTGAAAATATTCAGTCTTACCTCTAACCTGGATTATGAGATTAAGAAAGATAAAATCATTCTTAAACGAAAAGAAAAAATCCAATAAGCAAAGAAAAATCGAGCAACATGAAAAAAAGGCTCTGGCACCTAGCTGGAGTTGAAATCCAAAGAAAAAAGAAGCGGGAATAGCGGCAACTATCCCCGTCAATTCTTCTACCACCGGTCGGCAAACCGGAGATAACTAATTATAAACTATAATTAAGCATTACAAATTTATGAAAAAAAACAATGAATTGAGTGGTATTCCTAGATACCAACTCAAGAAATTAGGGCTAATTATGAAACTATACGTTTTGTTAATGATTGTCGGGATGGTGCAGGTATCGGCTGCATCGTTAGGGCAAAATTCAAAAGTATCTCTCAATCTTAAAAAATCGACCTTGTCAAAGGTGTTCGATGAAATTGAAAAACAGTCGCAGTTCAATGTTTTCTACAATAAGGAAGATGTGAATGAAAACAGCATGGTGAACATTGTTGTGATCGATGCTGGCGTTGAAAAAGTGTTGGATGAGGTGTTGAATCCGGAACAGTTTAAATACCATATCATTGATCAGGATATCATCATCACCAAACGATACATGGATGAAGCGGCAGCCCAGCAGCAGCAAAAACTGAAAATTACCGGTAAGGTAACGGATGAGACCGGTGAGCCATTACCGGGGGTGAATGTTTTTGAAAAAGACAATGTTACCAACGGTACCATTACCAGCATTGATGGATCCTATTCCATTGAATTGACCGATCCCGAAGCCGTTATTGTGTATTCATTTATTGGCTTTGATGCCCAGCAGTTAAATGCGGCCGGTCGTACCGAAATCAATGTAACACTGGTATCTGAATCCACAGGTTTGGATGAAGTGGTGGTAACAGCATTGGGTATAAAACGCGAAAAGAAGGCCCTGGGTTATGCTGTCCAGGATGTAAAGTCAGAGGCTTTGACACAAGCTGGTAATGCGGATTTGGTGAGTTCGCTTCAAGGAAAAGTGGCCGGTGTTCAGATTAACCAGTCCGGCGGTGGAATTGGTGGTACATCGCGTATAGAAATCCGTGGAGCCAGTTCGCTAACGGATAATAATCAGCCTCTTTGGGTAGTGGATGGTGTGCCGTTTGATGATGGTAACGATCGTAATGGCGGAGTTTGGGGAGGTACTTCCCGAGCTGGTGGGGCATTTGACCTAAACCCCGAAGACATAGAGTCGGTTTCTATCTTGAAAGGGCCAAATGCGGCAGCACTGTATGGTGAGCGTGGAGGAAATGGAGTTATTTTGGTTACTACAAAAAAAGGTGCCAGAGGAAAAGGTTTAGGGATCTCCTATTCAGGAGGTATCACCTTCTCTGAAGCAGCTTACATGTTGGATTTGCAGGATAAGTATGGTCAGGGATCCGAAGGTGATTACAACATGAAGGGAGAAACTTCTTGGGGACCGGAAATGAAGGGGCAGCTGTTGGAATCCTGGACGGGTGAGACTGTTCCTTATGAAGCTCAAAAAGATCGTTTGAAAGATTTTACGCGCACTGGAGTAAGTCATAAGCATAATGTCGCTTTTTCTGGAGGGAATGATGATGGGGCTTTCCGTGTTTCCATTGGTAAGGATATGCTTAATGGTATCTATGAAGGTCATGAAGTAGAAAAGACAACTTTTGATTTCCGTGGTGATTATGACATCAACCCTTGGTTGAATATTGATACTAAGGTTTCGTACTTTGTAACAGAAGGTAATCAACGTCCAGAAATTGGAAACTATAGTTATGTATCTTATTTCAACACGATGCCGATGAATATCCGCAATCAGGATTTAGCCCCTGGATATGATATCGTTTCCGGAAAACATGTTGAAAAACTTTATACAGGTGATCCTAATGCAAATTATCGGAATCCTTATTTCTTACAAGCGCAAACTCATAACGAAGATAGAAAAAACAGAACATTTGGTTACGTGGCAGCTAATTTGAAATTGACCAGTAACTTAAGTGCAAAATTCAAATATGGATTAGATTTTTATCAGTTTGAAGCCATTGAGGGATATATATATGCCGATAATGTGGATAAGGCAACCCGTCCTAACTACAATACATCTCAGCGTAAATTCAAAGAGGAGAATTATGAGTTTTTATTGACTTATAACAAGAGTTTTAATGAGGATTTTGCGCTGAATTTGAATTTTGGAGCTAATAATAGACATATGAATGTTAGGGGTATAACGGCTCATTCTGGGAAGTTGTCATCTGAAGATGATTATTTCTTATTGGCAGGTTCAAATATTACAGCTGAAGAGGAGATTATCGAGGAGGAAGTAAGATCTATGTATGCTTTTGGTCAGTTGGCGTTTCGAAATTTGATTTTTTTGGATGCGACTTTCCGTAATGATTGGTCTTCGACATTAACGGCTTCAGATGCTGATTACGATAATTCATACCCATATCCTTCTGTTAGTTTAAGTGGTATTATTTCTGAAATGGCTGATTTACCAGATTGGATTTCTTTCGCTAAAGTGCGAGGGTCATGGGCGAGAGTAGGTAAAGGAACATCTCCTCAACAAACTAGCCAGAGTTACTCATTGGGTAACTGGAATTACGGATTAACAACCGGTGATGTGCCAGATGTAGCGGTTGTTAAAAATTTGAAACCGGAAATATCTACTTCTTGGGAAGTTGGTGCTGATTTACGGTTTTTCAATAATCGATTGGGCTTGGATTTTACATATTATGATGAGTTGACCAGGAATCAGATTGTTCCCATTGAAGTAGTTCAGAGTTCTGGATACAAGCAAAAAGTGATTAATGCTGGATTAATCTCTAATAAAGGATTTGAGGTCATGGTAACAACAGTGCCTGTAAAAACAAGAGATTTCAGACTAGGTTTGGATTTTAATTTTGCCAGGAATGAAGGTGTATTGGAGGAATTAGTTGATAAAAATGATTCTAAGGCACTTAAAAATTATGATTTTGGTCAAAGTGTGTGGGCTGTTGAAGGGGGTAAGCTAGGTGACATTAGAGGAAGTATCTATGTTCGTAATGATGTGGGACAAATCATAGTTGATTCTAAAGGATTACCTAAAGTTGCACAAGGTGGTGAACATGTGATTGGTAATTTGCAAGCTGATTGGACAGGGTCTGTAAATTTATCAGCTGATTACAAAGGTTTTTACATGTCTGCATTGGTTTCTATTCAGCAAGGTGGGGATGTGATGTCTAATTCTGAACAAGCGGCGACTTCAGCTGGAACAGCAAAGCGAACCATCGCGAATGATCGTATTTCTTTCTTTGTGGATGGGGTAACCGAAGATGGAGGAGTTAATAATACGATTACCAGTGCGGAAAAATATTGGAGACAAATAGCCAAAGTCGATGAAGAATTCATTTATGATGCATCACACATGAAGTTAAAAGAGTTGGTTTTTGGATATAACGTTCCAAAGAGTCTTATCAGTAAAATCCCTCATAATCCTATTCAAAGTATGCGGGTTTCTGTGGTAGCAAGAAATCTATTCTATTTTTATAAAGATACCCCCGGTACGGTTCCAGATGCCAGTGCTTATAGTTCTGCATATGAAGCACAGGCTTATGATTTTGCGCCAGTGCCATCTACGCGAACTTATGGATTCTCTCTAAACATTAATTTTTAATGTCAAAAATAATGAATAGCATGAAAAATATATATATTGTACTTATAGCCATTGGTGTTTTTATGGGGAGCTACAGCTGCTCTGATGATTTTGGCGATATGAATGTGGATCCCAATGCCACAACTAAAATGGAGCCTCAGTTTTTGTTTAATACAATGCTGCAGGAAGTGTTTGCTAACTACCAGCGTAATGTTAATTTGTATCCGGATTTATACAGTCAATATTGGGCTAATACGGTTTCTGGTTTTGCTTCTCCGCGTTATGAGTATGTAGATGGTTGGATTGGTAATCAGTGGAAAGAGCACTATACGCGTCACCTGCGCAGGTCACTTGCCATGGATGAGATGTATGAGGGTGATGCTTATTATACAGATGCCATTGCAATTAAGGAAATATGGATGTGTTATTGGTGGTCGCGGATGACCGATACTTATGGTGATATTCCATATTTTAATGCTAGTGAGAGCAATGCTGTACCCTATACTTCGCAAAAGGAAATCTACAATGATTTGCTGGCTCGATTAAACAATGCAACAAAAAGTATTACTGGAGCAGGTGTATCTGAGCAATACAATTACAGTGTGGAATATGATTTAATGTATAAAGGTGATGCTCTTAAATGGCAGCGTTTTGGTAATTCACTGCGCTTACGTTTGGCTATGCGGATATCTAATGTAGATCCGGTAAAGGCAAAAGCTGAGGTGGATGCAGCTGTGAATGGTCCTGGTGGTTTACTGGCTGGTAACGATGAAGTAGCCAGAGTCCCTATGTGGGATCAGGGCTGGTATGATTATTTGCATCAAATGGCCTGGAATTGGGATAACATTCGCTGTTCCAAAACATTCATGGATAACTTATATAATCAATCCAGTGTGGGTGAGGATCCTCGCACACCCATTTGGTTTACTTATAAGGTAGAAGGAGAAGCAACGTCTAAAGAAGACGCTGGTTATGAACGCTACGAAGGATTGGCCAATGGATATAACTTGGTGCCAAGTGATGCCAAGGAAAAAAATGCCACCATTAATTTGGAAGGTGGATATGTTGATTTTGTAGGCGAAGGCATAAACAAGATGTACTGCCCGGTGATGTTCTATTCAGAAGTGAAGTTTCTATTGGCCGAAGGGGCTCTTCGTGGCTGGGTTTCGGGCGATGCCAATGCCCTATTTAAAGAGGGTATTCAGGCGTCAATGGAATATGTGGGTGTTGATGCTGATGCTGCTCAGGCCTATCTAGATGGAGTAACCATCTTAACAGGCTCTAACGAAGCAAAGTTGAAACAAATCATTACGCAAAAATGGCTGGCTAACTTCCCCAATGGTGTAGAAGGATGGGCCGATTTTCGTAGAACCGATTATCCGGACTTATCTTTACCTGTTGATGGGGTGAGTGGTAGCTCTACTGTTGCAGAGGGTACTTGGGTGAAGCGTGTGCGTTATCCCGATAATGAGCACCGTCAGAATGAGGAGAACATGCCTAGCGGGATGCAGGATGTCACAACCGATCGCATGGATATTAAAGTGTGGTGGGATGTAGCCGATACTAAAACCAAGAGTAATGGTTTAATGAGTAGTAATTTCTAATTTTAATCGTAACACTATGAAATCAAATACATATAGAAGTGCCTTTTTATCTGGTATCTTATCACTATTGTTGATGTTCTCCGTTGCCTCGTGTAAGGATGATGACAGTAGCGGGCCTTGGGATACACAGTCCATTGATGTATTGTTAGCTGAGGCTGAAAATTTAATTGCCAACTCTGAGGAGGGCATTAATCCAGGTGATTATAAGCCTGGATCGAAAGCTGAATTGCAGGAAGTGGTGACCTGGGTAAATTGGAAGCTGCTTAATTCAGATAGTCAGGATGAAGTAGCTGATGCAGCCAATAAATTATCCATTTACATCGATAAGTTTAAGGCTAATACGGTAGCGCTAGCCATTCCATGGATTAAGCAAACACCTGATACATATATTCAGATATCAGATAATATTAAGCCTGTGCTAAATGATGCATGGACAATTGAGATTGAGTGTTATATTGTTGATCTTAATCAGCGTGGTTATTCCAATAATCTGTTTTCTTGTGAGCAATCAGGACCTGATAGTGGTTTTGGAGTTCGTTATTTTGGTGATGGTAAAATTCAGGTGGTAGTCGGTAATAACAATTGGATTGATAGTGGAGACCAGGCTGGGCCTGGAACCATGAAGGCCGGAGAATGGATGCATGTGGCAATGACCAATGATGGGTCTGGCCAGGTTCTGTATATCAATGGTGTTGAAGTAGCCACCAACAGTAATACGCATTTGTTGGCGGCAGATAAGCCATTTGTAATTGGAAATAGTCCAATGTGGACCGACCGGGTGTGTAATACTTTGGTTCGTGATTTAAGATTGTGGAATGGCGTGCGTACAGCTCAGCAAATTTCTGATAATAAAGATTCTGCTATTAAAGGAGACGAAGAAGGTTTAGAGATGTTTTTCCCCCTTGAAGCTGATTTAGGTGAAAATTTCAGTGATGTAACGGGTAAATACACAGCTAAATTGAATGGAGACATTGAGTGGCGTTTGGATGGTACCCCGCCAGAAATTATTCTTGATTATGCGGCGTTAAATACAGCCATAGCATCTATTGAAGCTTTTAAAGGAGAGGTGGTTGAAGGAATTAATGACGGTGACTATCCGGTGGGAACAATAGTCTATTTAGACGAATTGATCTTAGATGGGAAAGATGTTGTTGCCAATGCAAACCGTCAGGATCAAGTGGATGAGAAGGCTGAATCATTGTTGGCAAAAGTAGAAGCAGTGAAGAAAATGCTAGTGGCTGATGCAACAGGTGTATTCATTGATCGTGAAGATCCGAATGCTGTAGGTTTACGGATTACTCCTAATTATACACCGCAAGGGGACTATACAGTAGAGTTTGATGTAAAAGTTAAATCACTTTTTGGTTATGGTACCGGGGAATTCTTTAATAATGGCGAATATGGCATCTGGGTATATGGTTACCAGGAACTTACTGAAGAGAATGTGCTTGGTTCTGGTGGATTGTGGAATTTTACCAATGCAGGTAATGGATGGCAAGGACCTAAAACAGATCCATTAATGATGAAAACAGAAGAATGGCAACACGTAGCCATTGTACATGAAAACACTGAACGTACAACAACATTATATGTGGATGGTATTGAAAAAGCAGTTCAAACTGACATTGGTGCACCTAATGTATCGGGTTGGGGAGAAATGTGGCTTGGCAATGGCTGGGGTAAGATGGATGGCTCCATTAAAGACTTCCGCCTATGGGATCTTGCCAGAGCTGCTGCTGATTTAAATGCCGAGATTGATGGTACAGAAACAGGTCTTCATGTATATTTCCCTTTAGATAGAGTAGCTGGTGTAAAGTTTAATGATGTGACTGGGAACTATCAGGGTGAAATGCGCGGAATCGTTTGGAACAAGTAATGCTATTTATAGTTTGGAATTAGTTGTTGTTAATGCCAGGGTGATCTCATCCTGGCATTTTTTTTGAAAATTATTTCCTTGATTAATAGTAGTGTGACTCTGTCTCCAAATAAAACTTCCCCCAACCATTAGGAAATGTAAAAAACTAACCGTTATTTTGCACCCGCTTTGAACGGAAAGGCACGCTGGAAAGCCCACGAGGCTTTGATTTTTTTGAAGTATTGATACGAACTTTTGAGAAGAAACGATTGCTTTTAAAAGCAGGTTGGCAATGCGAACCGGGAGCCGGAAAAAGGAATGAAAAAAACTTCAAGAAAGATTTGGTGGTTTAAAAAATAAACGCTAGTTTTGCAGCCGCTTTCAAAATAATGAAAGTCAATTGTAGCAAGGGTTGCAGCGAAATGAAGAAAGTATTGACAGAGGGATTTTGAGGGTAGGATTTAATCGGAAACAACATCGAAAATTAAATCAAAAAAACTTCCAAAAAGATTTGGTTGAAAACAACAAAATCACTTACCTTTGCAGCCGCTTCGCTAATGAGTGTTGCGACAAAAAGTAAAAGCATGATACGGATATAATGGTTAAAAGATTCAGTTCGATTCTGGATATATCTACACTAAGATGTTAACTTGAAGAAGTTGACAAACGATCTTTGAAAATATTGGATAAGTACCTAATTATATAATGAATTAGAAGGTAAAAGAGAAGTCCTAAAGTCAAGAAGGATAAGGGATCTTGAAGGTATTTAAGATTTTTTATACAACGAAGAGTTTGATCCTGGCTCAGGATGAACGCTAGCGACAGGCCTAACACATGCAAGTCGAGGGGTAACAGGGTTTTCGGACCGCTGACGACCGGCGCACGGGTGCGTAACGCGTATGCAACCTACCTTATACCGGGGGATAGCCCGAAGAAATTCGGATTAATACCGCATAACATTATGAATAAGCATTTATTTATAATTAAAACTCCGGTGGTATAAGATGGGCATGCGTGACATTAGATAGTTGGTGAGGTAACGGCTCACCAAGTCGACGATGTCTAGGGGTTCTGAGAGGAAGGTCCCCCACACTGGTACTGAGACACGGACCAGACTCCTACGGGAGGCAGCAGTGAGGAATATTGGTCAATGGGCGCAAGCCTGAACCAGCCATGTCGCGTGAAGGAAGACTGCCCTATGGGTTGTAAACTTCTTTTGTATGGGAAGAAATATGTCTACGTGTAGATATTTGCCGGTACCATACGAATAAGCATCGGCTAACTCCGTGCCAGCAGCCGCGGTAATACGGAGGATGCAAGCGTTATCCGGATTCATTGGGTTTAAAGGGTGCGTAGGCGGATTATTAAGTCAGGGGTGAAAGTTTGCGGCTCAACCGTAAAATTGCCTTTGATACTGGTAATCTTGAGTACATTTGAGGTAGGCGGAATGTGATGTGTAGCGGTGAAATGCTTAGATATATCACAGAACACCGATTGCGAAGGCAGCTTACTAAACTGTAACTGACGCTGAGGCACGAAAGCGTGGGTATCGAACAGGATTAGATACCCTGGTAGTCCACGCCGTAAACGATGATTACTAGTTGTTTGCAATACACCGTAAGCGACAAAGCGAAAGCATTAAGTAATCCACCTGGGGAGTACGTTGGCAACAATGAAACTCAAAGGAATTGACGGGGGCCCGCACAAGCGGAGGAACATGTGGTTTAATTCGATGATACGCGAGGAACCTTACCTGGACTTAAATGGGGAGTGACAGACTTAGAGATAGGTTTTTCTTCGGACACTCTTCAAGGTGCTGCATGGTTGTCGTCAGCTCGTGCCGTGAGGTGTCGGGTTAAGTCCCATAACGAGCGCAACCCACGTTGTTAGTTACCAGCACATAATGGTGGGCACTCTAACAAGACTGCCGGTGTAAACCGCGAGGAAGGTGTGGATGACGTCAAATCAGCACGGCCCTTACGTCCAGGGCTACACACGTGTTACAATGGCCGGTACAGAGGGCAGCTACTTGGTGACAAGATGCGAATCTCGAAAACCGGTCTCAGTTCGGATCGAAGTCTGCAACCCGACTTCGTGAAGCTGGATTCGCTAGTAATCGCATATCAGCCATGATGCGGTGAATACGTTCCCGGGCCTTGTACACACCGCCCGTCAAACCATGGAAGCCGGGGGTACCTGAAGTCTGTAACCGTAAGGAGCGGCCTAGGGTAAATCTGGTAACTAGGGTTAAGTCGTAACAAGGTAGCCGTACCGGAAGGTGTGGCTGGAACACCTCCTTTCTGGAGAGATGTTTTATCCTTTTTAGGATGTATCTTTTACCTGTACTCATCCAACATCAGTAAAGCACATCCCAGTTACGGGAAGGATGCGACACTGCACAGTCCCGTAGCTCAGTTGGTTAGAGCACTACACTGATAATGTAGGGGTCGGCAGTTCAAATCTGCCCGGGACTACCAAAAACAGTTGACAGTAGTTTCGTTAACAGTTACCAGCATTGATAACTGTTTCATGTTCACTGCTCACTGAAAAATGGGGGATTAGCTCAGCTGGCTAGAGCGCCTGCCTTGCACGCAGGAGGTCAACGGTTCGACTCCGTTATTCTCCACTTTTTTAGGTAAAGACTAAAAAATAAAGCAGCCTTAGAAAAGACATAATTAGGATACGTAAAAGTACTTATCCACATTTTTAGTGAAAAGAAGGTTCATCGGTATTGAGATACTGACTGAAGCACAAGCTGAATTAGCAGCAAAACGATCATTGACATATTGGCAAACAAATCAAAATCATAAACACCAATTACGGTGTAAAAAGAAAGTAAATAAGGGCGTACGGGGAATGCCTAGGCTCTCAGAGGCGATGAAGGACGTGATAAGCTGCGATAAGCTACGGGGAAGTGCAAATAACTATTAATCCGTAGATTTCCGAATGGGACAACCCACTATGTTGAAGACATAGTATCCAGCAATGGAAGCAAACCCGGGGAACTGAAACATCTAAGTACCCGGAGGAAGAGAAAACAAAAGTGATTTCCTAAGTAGCGGCGAGCGAACGGGAATTAGCCCAAACCAATATTGTTTCGGCAATATTGGGGTTGTAGGACTTGCATAATCGATTTGCGTAGAAGTGGAACCAACTGGAAAGTTGGATCAGAGAAGGTGATAATCCTGTACACGTAATACAAGAAAAGAGGCGAGTATCCTGAGTAGCGCGGAACACGAGAAATTCTGTGTGAATCAGCCGGGACCATCCGGTAAG
>CALNXQ010000002.1:0-867500 GCA_942490535.1 uncultured Marinilabiliaceae bacterium | reverse complement strand
TCTTCATTGATTAGATGTTAATTGTGTCACTTACTAGTCGTCTTTTGCTGATTAAGCTTGCGTTTAATGGAGCTATCTCCTTGTTTGAAATCTACCGTAAAGTTCAGGTGAAATGTGATCGGATACTTATTAGAATGGTTGCAGTTTATTGTACAATAGAAGGATAATTGTTGCATTATTACAATTAGGTTGCATCAATTATCGGATTCGGGTGTCACCAATGGGGATATCTGAAATTTGGAGTCGTATGGTGGCAGAAAAGTGACTATTTGTTTGTCGTTAATTCTCTATGTAGAGTGGCAGATTCATTTTCTGAAGTAGTGCATTGTACCTGGTGTCATGTCTGATGTCTTCGGTACATAGGTAGAAGTTTAGGTAGGTAATGGGGTATGATTTATTTTCAATCGCTTCATTTAACAATTCAAATGCCTGGTCTTTAAAACCCAGATAGGCGGCCATCATTCCCCTATAACATGGGTTGATTGGATGCTTTTTTGAGCGTTCCTCAAGTTTGTTCCAGAGTGCCAATGCTTTTTCTCTTTGGCCGGCTTTCGTGTAGGTATACCCTTTTAATATTTTCCAATAATCACTTTTGGGAGGCAATTTTTCATGGTATTCAATTGCTTGCCGGTATTGTTTCTTTTGGAGGCTTAACCAACCTAGTATCAGATTTCCATATGGAGCCTCTTTTTTTAAGTTTAAAGCTTTGTTTGCCCACTGTTCAGCCTGGTCATATTCTTTGTTGTGATAATATAATGCAGCCAGCCAAGAGCTGTATGCGGCTGAGAAAGGTTCTATCATCACCGCCTTTTTAGCGTGGAATAGCGATTTCTTCATATCATTGAAAAGAATGTAATACCAGGCAAAATGAGCGTGTGCTATTTCATTGTTTGGATTTTTGTCAAGCGCTTTTTCAAAGGATTCTTTAGCCAACGCCCAGTCCCAGGTGTTGTATAAATATAGGATGGACAATGCCGTATGGGCTTCATCACTGGTGGGATCCAATTTAATGGCTTTGTTGGCCGCTGCTCTAGCGCGTAGAAATGCTTCTTTTGAATCAAGTTGTCCATGACCAATTGTGGTATATCCTAGTGCCAGACCAGCATAAGCAAATGGGTCTCCCGGATCTTTATCGATGGCTTCATGTAAGTAATTAATACCGGTTTCAAATGATTCGATAGTCCCTTGATTTAGATAGTACATGCCACGTAAATAGGCCTTATAAATTTCTGGATTTATTGTACGGGATCTTTCTAATTGACGTTTTTCTTTTTTAGTCAGTTTAATCTTGATGTTCTGAGCAATGTCTTTTGCAGCTGCCGACTGAATGGTTAATACATTGGGTAGGACATCGCGGTATTCATTTACTAATAGGTGTTGTTCCCTGGGAAACACATCTATTAACTGAACTAACATTCGAAGACTATCGCCCGAGATGATCACTGAACCCTCCACAATACTATTTACACCCAATTCCCTGGCTATATCTTGTAAGAGCATCTCACTATCGCGATAATGAAGAGTGGATGTTCGGGAAATCACCCGAAGCGAGGCAATCTGGCCTAATTCGCCAATGAGTGCATCATGCATCCCATCTACAAAGTAATCATTCTCGGGATGTCCGGTTAAATTATGAAGTGGCAGAACTGCAATTGATTTATCAGAGGGATTAATTGGGCTTAGGAATATATATATCAAAAGGCTGAGCATTATTAATAGGAGCGTGTAGATGATAATTTTTTGATTTGTTTTGGTGCTACGTGCTGGTGAAGAGGGTTTTCTTTTTTGGATAGGAGTACTGATTTTTAGATCTGAATGTGCTTCAATCCCTTTTCTGACAATTCCTGGTGACACATGATAGTGTTTTTTAAATACTTTATTGAAGTAACTTGGGCTTTTATAACCAACTTGGTAAGCAATTTCGGAGGCGGTAGCCACATCTTTTTCCAAAAGCGCTTTGGCGTGTGCGAGTCTTGTTTCGGTAATGAGATCACTGGCCGATTTACCAATTAGTTTTATGAGTTTTCGATGTAGCATTGATCGACAGATGCCTGCATTTTTTGCCAGATCTTCAACTGAAAAGTACTCATTCCCAAGGTTGTCTTCGATATGTTGATGGATGTTTTTAAGAAATTGATCATCCATTGATGTTTGATTTTCCATTGTGAATATTAATTAGGGGGTAATCATATTACAATTTGGTTATCAACTCAACTGGGTTCGTTTCACCTGCAAAGATACAGTGCCGGCCATGGGCATGACAATACCATTCAAGCAATATTAAGTCGCTAATTGGGGGGATAAAAAAGTCTCAGTATGCTTTATTGTTAGCCTACTGAGACGGTTTTTTAGGCATGGTTCCTTACTAATCTTTGATAAACAGCTGTCGGACCACTTTATTGGATGTGGTAGTGATTTTAAGGCAATAGGCTCCCTTACTTAATTGGGATACATTAATAGGTGTTTGGTTGCTTTTGATTTGAAATTGTGCTTGATATATCACCCTGGCTCCGTGGATATCATAGATTTCAATTTGAACTGGATTTTGGGTGTATTGGGCATCGGATTTAAGAAATAGGATGTCCTGACAGGGATTGGGAAATACTGTTATGGGTGCATGCGATGCATCCTGAACGGCATTGGGACCCCAAACTTCAATGACTAGCTGCATGTGGTGTGTTTCATTGTTGAACGTGACTGTTAGCGGTAATTTAGCTCGTCCAATGTCCTTGTAGCTGAGGTTTAGTTGATCGTTATTTAAAGTGGCTTTTGCAACCAGTTCATTGGATGAATCACCAATTTGAAAATGTAGGGCAGCCTGGGCATCTTCCGCCATAAAATATTCCGGGAGGTGGAGTAGTGTATCTTTCGGAAATTGGGTGGTTCGAATGGGAGACAACGTTTTGGTAAGAGCCAGTTTCTGATTGCTAAGTTTTAAGGCTACGCTCTTTTCGAAGGAGCGGTTTCCAAATCCATTGTCTGTTGTTTTTAATGTAAAAGAGATCGAATCGGTGGTTAGCGATTCCAATGCAATACGGCTGTAGACGCTGTCCGTTGAAATGAACAAGTACTTTTGAGCTTCTTCTCCAATAAGAGTATACTGGTGTTCATCTGCCAGGTCAGGATCATTTGTAGTCAGTAAACCAATGAATCGATTTTTGTCGATGTTTCTGAGGATACTGTCACAGCTGATGTTCACCTGGATTGGAGCATAGTTTTGGAATTCGTAGGCGCCGATATCCACGGCTCCATAGCGGAATCGCTCTCCATTTTGGATATCAACCGTGTTAAAAGTGTAGTTCGTGATGTGGTCTTTGCCACTATCTTTTGCCGGGGAGTCCGGTTTTATTCGAAAATCGCTATTCGTTGCGTTTTCGAATGAGGGGTCTTGGAGTATACAATCTGTAAGGTTCCCGTTGAAGGGCTTATCCTGATAAACTTTAATATCGCCTTTTCCTCCTTTTATGAGGCAGTTGACGAAGGAGGGTTCACAATCTTCATAGGCATATATTTCCTTTCCGGACGAAAAGGCTTCGTTGTCCCAGAAAATGCAGTTGTATATTTTTGTAGAGGATTCTGTTTTAAAACGAATACCAGCACCATAATTCGATAGGTTAGCGGTGAAGGTGTTATTGACGAGCATCCCTTTGGAATTATCACGTAGGTATACTGCGCCGGCAAACGGTGCATAGTTGTGGTGAAAGACACAGCCTTCAATGAGTGGATTGGACGATTTACAATGAATGGCACCAGCTGATCCTCCATATAAAGTACTGTTATTATATTCAAATTTTGAGTTGGTTAGGGTTATATCCGCATCAACCAGATACATGGCACCCCCAAAGCTGGCTGAATTATTATTGAAAATACAGTTGGTGAAGCACGCTGTACTTTGATTGATATAAGCGGCACCGCCATTTTTGGAGGTGTTGTTTGCGAATTCACAGTTTTCGAAACTCACGTTGTTATAATTGTCGATCGTAATAGCGCCACCATTCTCTGTAGAACGACTGTTTAAAAATTTACAATGCTTGAATGAACTTGTTTGGCTACCACCATCGCTTATTGCCAAGCCGTTCCAGGTGTCGTCGTTGAGGCCATTGAATCGGATGGGGGCCTGTTGAGTACCATTGGCCTCAATGGCGCCTTTTATGGAAAATGTGACATTTTGATTGACGATGATTTCTACACCTGCTTCAATGTAAAGTTCATCTTGTGGTTTTATGGTGATATCAGCAGCAATCCAATAGGGTGAATTGCTTTTAGTCCAGATGCCTTTTGCGTCTGTGTCTGAAATCAGGTGCGCTGATTGGTAGGAAATGGGGATTTGACGCTCGGTATTATTGGTGTATATATTTAGTGTATCGCAGTGTTTGCCTGCCGGAGCAGACATTATTTTCAGCAGAGGACCTACTGCTGATTTCTCGTTAATTAGTATATTTTTATTCTCACTGATGGTGATGGATGTGTTGGTGCAGCAAATGGAATCAACGATCAAATCGCCGATGCCCACGTTAGCTAATTCCAGCGTATATGAGAAAGGGAAGGCTTGCTGATCAATAATGGATAAATCGATTGTTTGAGGGTTCTTTAATAAGGGTTTGCTTTTTCGTATAGTGGTTAAATAGGGAAGGAATCCTTCTTGTGAAATAACTATTTGGATGGAGTCTGTTGTGATGTCTTGGCTTGGAATAGATAGTTCTCCACCGGACATTATGCCTGAGAAGAAGAGTTGCTGATCGTGGTCGGAAGCTGTTACATGTCCCTCCGGACAATTGGCCGCGCGAATGGTTATCGGTTCATCGGTATCGGAAAACCAGGTAGGGGCGGTTACATTTAGGGCTTCCGGTTTTTGAATTGGCATGCGCATGGAAGGATCGCCAAAGAGGTGGAATAACTCAAAAATATGCTGATGGGTAGACATGGAACCGGACCATTGCTCCAGCATTTTTAGTTTTCCATAGTTGAGAATGTCTCCCAGGGTGGTGATGGAGGTATGGTTTTCGAGTTGAGTGTTGTTATTGGGGCCTAGGTTCGGAACGATTCCCGGATTATTCCAGATGGCATCCACCATGGCTACAAACATGGCATCGTTATAACCACTAAAACTGGTGTTAGTGGCGCAAAAAGCTGCAATAGCTCCCCCGTTTGGATGCAGTATCATGGCTTCGGCAAAGGATTGGGGAATATTAAATTTTCCGGAATGGCAGTTAATGCTATATAAAATGGTGGGAGCATGTGGATTATCCAATTTTGCCACGTCTTCAGTAGTGAATTCGGGATTGGACCAGCCCAGTCCGGATGTTAGTCCATGGTCGCGGTGAAACGTAAAGAAGGTGCCTTCATTGATGCTTTCAACAATTTGTTGGGCGTTACCATCCCACTTAAAACCATTCGTCTTTAACAGATCGTCTGGCAACTTATCTCCGGAAGCGTATTTGCCGTCATTGTAGTATTGCGGAGTGACACCTTCTTCGGCAAAGTAAATGCGTTTGTAGGTATAGTTTTTAGTCTTCAAATAGTCCCCTACATCCTCGCTGGTTTTCACAAAACGGCGATCAGCATACCCATCCCCGTCTTCATCCTGAAATTGGGCACAGCCCAGTATGGTGTTGTAGTAGGCTGCATTGGTTGGGGGGGATTGTTCAAAGTGAATGATTTTATCTACCAGTTGTTGTGCTTCCTGAGGCGTGGATGCTGGTAAGCGGCCATAGGCCATATCGGGCAGATAATCATCTTTGCCATCCATGCAAGTATAATAGAGATCTGTCACAAAGAGTTTTAATTCATCATCGTCTTCGCGGTAATGTTCTTCAGCTGGGATGATTTCATGATCGCCGATGAAGAGCAGGTAATCCAGAGAATTGTCATTTTCGGTATACGTTGCTTGAACCGCTTCTTTGATCAACGAAGGAGTCCATTGTTTATTCAGTTTTACGGTTGTTTGATAACCAATCTTTTTTTTCCAGTTTGAAAATTGCAGGGCTTGCTCCCTAAAGCTTTCCGGTGCCAGTATTAAATAGGAAGGAGATGGATGGACACCGGTTTTAGTATTTTTCAAACCGGATGGATTCATTTTAAACGATAAGTGGCGGGCGACTTTGATCTGTTTGGTTACTGGGTTGAATCGGATGGGATGGATTTGAAGAATAGCGATGGATTGGTTTTTTACGGTTTGCACATCGATTACTTCTATCCATTTTTCGGGGTAAAAAACATTTTTAGTGTAATTCGGATTCGGATATAAATCTTGTAACTCATCCAGGAGAATGCCCTCAGGATTGGTATTGGGAATGACATTAATGTGGTTAATGGTTATGGTGTCGAGTGAGGTAATATTGAATTCCGGTGCTTGTTTGGAATCAATTTTAACAATCATGTTTTTGGCGGGTAATTCTGGTTGTCCGTTTTCGCCAAAGGGTGTTAAGCCCTCTAAGTAAAAACGGTGAAGAGTATCCGATTGAAAGGGGATGGAATAGAGTAGAGCACCCGGAATTTCCACCGTAATTTCGTTGTGGTTAGAGATGGCATGGACGATTTTAGCTTTTACATTGTCGTTAGGTTTGCTGCTTTTTAGGGTGCCATTTTCCTCAAAGGAGATGTAATGTTTTATTTTTTGCGCTGAAAGTGGGCTATGGATAAGCAAACATGCGAATAGAGACAGAAGAATAGCCGTTTTTTGGAGGGGATGGCGTTTTTTCATAATGGTTTGGTGATATAAAGGTGAGTAATTTGAGCGGATGTTGTATAGTGGATATCATAACAGCGAAGGATGGCACAAGAATACTGATAAAAGGGGTGCCAATGCCTTAAGACACCCCTTCTCCCATTAACTTAAACCTCTAATTGTTGTCCTATTGTATGGTTGGTTAAAGTGACGTGAGTAGGCTACTCAATGCTTGTAATAAAACAAAGAAGTGTTAGGTATAAGCAAGGTGCGGAGAGGTTTCTCCGACTTGCTCTTTGCAGAATAGGAAGTAAGCCAGATTAGTGGCTTACTTCCTTAATTGATTAATTATTGGCCTGTATAGGGCTCGTAACCGGGATTTTGTTGTCCTCTGATGTTTTTATTGCGTTCCATCTCGTTTTGAGGGATGGGGTAAACGACTTGCTCGAACTTTTCAAATTCAATGATTTTATTATCACTTGTCACACTTCCCTCATCCTCGCGTTCAAAGGAGATGTTTCGTCTAAATTTATCCCAATAGTTTTGGCCTTCAAGAATAAATTCTTTATGACGCTCGTCCAGAATAACATTAAAAAGATCAGGTACGTCTTCTTCGAATGTAGTATTTAACCGGTACTTAGCAAGCATGTTTAGATGTCTTACAGCTTCACTAGCGTTACCCAAGGCGGCGTATGCCTCTGCAATATTGAGTATTGGTTCCGGAGTTCTAACTACGGTTATATTGTGCACGGAATGTGTTTCACGCCCTACATTTTTGCGATATCCTAATTCTTCTCCATCGTCAGGTAAGTCTTCGTTGTTATCACAAATAAGATAGGTTCTAATATCACCGGGATAACTTCTTAAAAGTGCTCTGGCATATTTATTCAGGCCATAACCTGCATAACCAATATCAGAATCAATGACTTTACCATCTTTTGATTCTCCCGGAGCCTGATAGGTTGGAGCACGGGTTAAGTGATTTAAGCTATTAGATCCCAAATCATCAGTAGCGCTATAGGCTAATTCGAATAATGATTCCTTATTGAATGGTTTGTAATAATTTTCAGCAAAAAATTCATACTTAATTAGATCATCTTCATCCAAGGCTTCCAATCCATAGTCAATAGCGCTTTGCCATTCTTCCATGTACAAGTAAGCGCGTGATAATAAAGTACAAGTGGCATCATATCCGATATGACCTTGTGGGACTCCTTCTCCGTCCAAAAAGCCAATGGCCAGTTTAAAATCTGCTACAATCTGATTGAATGATTCCACAGACGTATTTCTGCCAGGAGGGTTGGTGATGGCTGCATCATGTTCTTCTTTCGATAAAATCAAAGGTACACCATGTTGATATTTTTCATTATAGTGGAGCTTTCCGGGGAACGAAAAAATAGGCGGATAAGCAAATAGGCGCATTAAATCAAAATAGCACAGAGCCCTCACTGCGTAGGCCTGACCTTTGACAACATTGATTTCATCCTCATCAGCTTCAATTTTATCGATGTAAAATAAAATATCATTGCATTTAAAAATGACGCTGTAAATTTGTGACCATGCATTTGTAGTATAACCGCCTACTGCTGACGTTTCGCGATAGCCGTTTTCAACTAAGAATCGGTTACCTGTGTCTTCACAGAAAAAATCAGGTCCTTTCGAACCTTCATAGGCATATATTAAGCGGCCATAATAGTCTTCATTGGTCATCGAATTATACATTCCTATAATGGCGGCATAGGCTCCGTCAATATCTTTGAAAACTGCTTCCTCTTTTTGAGAGGTGAAAGGTTCTTTTTCCAGTATATCATCACAACTCCATAAAAATGCGAGCGAGATTGCGAATAAATAGATTATATATTTTTTCATCTTTATTGTATTTAGAAATTAACTTTTACGCCACCAGTGAATGTTGTAGCCGTGGGATATTGATCAGCATCACGGTAACCACTCAAGGAAATTTCAGGATCGAATCCATCTAAATCAGTTAGAACCCACAAGTTCTCCGCTTGGGCAAAAAGGCTTACACCAGATAGTTTTAACTTTTTAACAATCTGATTGCCTAAGGTGTATTGCAAACGGATATTTTTGAGTTTGAGATAATCACCATCATGCAGATATCTGGTCGATAAATATCTATCCCAGGAACCTGAAGAATTGATGCGAATAGGTTCGGTTCCGTTTGGATTATCTGGCGTCCATCTTGCCAATTGACTTCTTTCAATACTTCTATAATCCCGATAACCATCATTTTTTGTGGCCGTACGTCCTGTGTAATCCATCACCTTATGACCTGTGCCATAGGTAAACAATGCAGATAATTCCAGGTTTTTGTATATGAAAGTAGACGTAAATCCACCATTTATTTTGGGCAATCCGATGCCACTCAATCTTTTTTCAGCCTCATCAAACTTGTAGGTCTTGGCATTATTGCCATTTTCATCCATGTAATACCATTGCATACGTCCATTTTCAGGATCAATACCGGCATACTCAGGCATAAACCAGGTATACATGCTTTCACCATTGCGTTGAATTTGTGTCCCTCCAATGATATCATCCTCTAATCCATTAATCTTATTTTTCAAGGTAGCCATGTTGAAACTCAAGTTCCAAGTAAAGTCAGAAGAGCGAATGATATCTGCATCAATACTCAATTCAATACCTGTATTTTCAAGTGTGGCAGAAGTGTTTATTAATTTAGAGGAATGACCGGTTAAATAGGATAACGGTAAGTCCTGCAATAAATCTTCCGAATTTCTTTTGTACCATTCTAAATTGATGGAAACACGATCAAAGATTCGGGTTTCTAAGGCAATGTTCAGGTTTTTATTCTGCTCCCAGGTAATATCCGGATTGGCGATACTTCCAGGTGAAACTCCTGGTGTATTATTATAGGCAGCACCATAGTCATAGAGTGATTGCCAGGCATAATAGCTTCCAGGTAATATACCACTGGTACCATAGCTCATTTTTACCTTTAGTTTATTTAGCCAGGCTGCACTGTCAAAAAATGGTAATGACTTTAGTCGATAGGCACCAGACAGACTCCAGAAGTTACCTTTTCGATGTTCTTTTGCGAAGCGACTGGACTGGTCCAGACGATAAGAGCCCGATAAGTATAGCTGATCGTTAAAGACATAGTTTAACTGTGACATGTAGGATACCATGCCATACGTTGAACCGGAACCATTCATGTAGTCAGGGGAAGCACTTGCACTTAAATAAGGGGCATCATTTGTGGCAAAGTTAGTTCCTCTGGCTTCAATGTAGGTATAGCGCATGTCTTCAATTTCCGAACCAACGTACCCATTGAATTTGTTTTGATCGTCGAGTTTAAAACTAAAATTTAAAAGGTTCGTGTTGATAATTTTTCTTCTATGAGCATCCCGCTCATAAAGTCCACCATTTACACTTTTTCCATCACCAATTTCTCGATTGTACCATTGTCTTCTCCGGGCTTGTGAATAATCCAAACTAACGGATGATTTAAAGTTCAGCCAATCAGTAAAATTCAACTGTGCATAACCACTCAAAAGTATTTTGGTTTGTGGGTTGCGTAATTCATTCATACTTTGAATCGCCACTGGATTCATATTACCATTGACGCCTTTGGGTAATCTAAAATTGTAGGAACCATCTTCCAGGTAAACGGGTGATATAGGAGCAATGGCCAAAGCTGTGTACTGGGGCATTGCATAACCATATCCATTAGAACGTGGTCCTTCCTGATTGGTATAAGATAATAATGAATTAATACCCCAATGTACAAATGCTCCTTCTGTTTCATTACTCACTTTACTTCTTAAACTATAGCGTTTTAGTTCAGATCCAATGATAACGCCTTGTTGATTGAAGTACTCCAGAGAGTTATAATAGCGAATTGATTTGGAGCCGCCTTGCATGCTTAAGTTGAATTTTTGGAAAGGAGCAATCTGTGTGACTTCATCGTACCAATTTACATCAGGGAGCATGTTATAATGTTCGCCGGGAGTACCATCAGAATTAAAAAAGTACTTTTCATTTGTTCTATCATAACCAATAATATCACCTTTTGAGTCGTACCAATAAAAATGGTTATTAAATTGGTCTTTGGCATAGTTCATCCAGTCGTTGTAATTTCGGCCACTAACTACATATCCTTCTTTATCGGCGTAAATGTTTTGAATTTCTGTAAAGAAATTTTCAAAACCTGTTTTTCTCCTAATCTGGTAATGCATTTCGCCTTCCAGCCAAAGTTCCATGAATTCATCTTTGTTGACAAGATCAGGTTTACTTGCATTGAATATTTTAGAAACACCGGCCTGCACGTCCAGAGAATATTTTGTTTTTTGATCCTTTTTACCCGATTTGGTAGTGATAACAATTACACCATTGGCACCACGTGATCCATAAAGCGATGAACTGGCGGCATCCTTTAAAATATTCATGCTTTCTATATCGGAAGGATTTAGGGTGTTCAATGGGTTCATTGCATAGTCAGAGCTTCCAGATATATTGCTCACGTCAAAAATAACTCCATCCACTACATATAATGGAGCATTAGATGCATTCATAGATCCAATACCTCTTAGGCGCACTGTGCTCATGGCACCAGGTTGACCTGTTCCTGATACTAGAGTACCCGGAGAATTACCTCTTAACACATCTTGAAAAGATGCAACAGGACGACTTTCAATTTTTTGACTGTTCACAATAACCGAGGAGCCCGTAAATGCTTCTTTACTGATTTGTCCATAACCGGTAACCACCACTTCACCCAAATCTGTCGTTTCATCCATTAACGTAATGTTAATAGTGGTTCGTTCCGTAACAGCGACTTCCTGAGTTTCAAAACCAATAAAGCTAAAAACTAATATGGCGGTCTCATCTGAAGTATTAATGGTGTATTTACCATCAATGCTGGTAATGGTTCCTTGCGTGGTTCCCTTGATGTAAACCGAAACACCGGGAAGGGGTTCGCCGTTTTTATCGGTGATTACACCGGATACTGTTTTTTGCTGTTGTGCAACGGTTGAGGTTTCCGCATTCGTTTTCATGATGGCCACAAAATTTTCCATCATTTTAAACGTCAGGTTACTGTTCTGTAACAGGTCGTCCAAAATCTCAACGAGCTCTTCGTCTTTGTAGTTGACCGAATAGGTTTTTGAATGATCAATATCTTCACTTTTGTAATAAAAGGAGATGTCAGATTCTTTTTCAATTTTACTTAATACATCAACCAATTTGGCATCCCGCACAGCAATATTAAATTTCTGCTTTTGAGAATAAAGGCCGGCAGAGGCATTTAGTAATAAAACGAACGTAAAAATGAAGGATAACTTCATAATCATAACTGCTTTAGATATTCCCCTATTGCGAGGAATATAGTCACGCTTTTTTTTCATAAATTTGTATTTAGGTTTGTTATTGCCTTTAGAGGCATACTAATTATCCGGCTGGTGATGTGGGCGCATTACCGGCCTTTTTTTGTTTTTTATGAGCGATGATTAACCGTTGTGTTTCATGTGATATTCAGTTTTTTCAGTGTGGGCGCACTGATGGGATTAATAAATATAAATTGTTGTTTTTTCAGTGGGTTTATTTTCAATGCGATAATTAATACTTGAAAGCATGTGAAACATTTCCATTATTTTTTCTACAGGATACTCTTTTAATGCTCTTCCGGATAATTTTTTCGATTTTAGGCTTTCTTTTTCAAAAATGATCGAGACATTATAAAAACGTTCCAGCTTGGGAGCGATGGTCGATAAGGTTTCATCTTTAAAAATAAGAATGCCTTCTTTCCAAACACCCGATATTTCGCCATCCACTTGTTTGTATTCCAATTGGCAGCTCAACGTATTGTAAGTTACCTGATCACCCGGTTTTAGAATAGCCAGGTGTTGCTTATGCTGATCCAGCAACTCAACAGAACCTTCTACTAACGTGGTTGTGATTTCGTCGCCGGGATACGCATTCACATTAAAAGTGGTGCCAAGTACTTTAATCCCGGGGCCTTGTTGGGTAGTAACAATAAACGGTCGCAATGAATCTTTGCTGACATCAAAATAAGCCTCGCCAGACAATTTTAGTTGTCGCTCATGGCTATTTGTTAATCCTTCAATTACTTCCAATTTACTTTCGCTATTTAGCCAAACGGAAGTGCCATCCGGTAGAGTTGCTTTGGCTGTTTGCCCCGTGGCCGTTTCGAAGAAAATTGATTGGAATTGTTCACCATGAACTGCAGATTGGTTATATAGTATGAATGCGGACCAGCTGGCCACAATCGATATGATAATAACAGCTGCATATTTCATCCAGTTGGCTATGATTTTTTTCGATATTGACTTTTTCATGTAAGCGTTCTCGAATTGCTTAAATTTATTGTCAACTTGCTCAGCTGAAAAATTATTTTCAGCTGCTGAAAGTGACCAGGCACTTTTCATTTTTTGGTATTGCGCTTTATATGTTGGAGAACTCTCAATCTTTTGGATAGCATCCTTTCTTTCCGCATCGGAAAGTTGATTCAAAATGAGTTTCCAAATCGTGTTTTTATCCATAGTGCCTTTCTTCTTCTGCCAATTAAGACAGATAGTATAAGAGTTACCCTATATGAAATGTGAAAAAATATTAATTAATTTTTTAGAACTACTCGTTGTTGTTTTGTAAGAGTAAGGTAGTTAGTATTTAACGAGGGTCTCCTGGATATCGGATTGCTATAAAATATGTAAAATAATGCATAAGGGCAGGTAGTCATGAAGATGGGCTTTCAGTAATTTTAGTGCTCTCGTCATGTTGCTTTCCACAGCTTTTATTGTAATGGATAATTCCTCAGCAATATCTTTGTTTTTTAGTCCTTTAAATCGGCTGAGCTCAAAAACTTTTCGACACTGTGGTGTCATTAATTCCAATGCCTCATGTAGCAGTGATTCGATTTCGTTAAACGTCACTTCGGATATTTCAAGTTCATTCAAAGTTGCCAGGTCCAGTGTATGTCTTTGATGATCGACGTATTTGTGCTTATTACTTTCCCGATCCAGGTAGTTCAGGCATTTATTCTTAATCGTATTGTATAACCAGGCCCGTACTGATGACTCATTGGTCCCATTGAAGTTTTCGCGATTGAGCCAAAAGGCTAAAAACGTTTCCTGTACCATGTTTTCAGCATCGCTATCTTCCTTAAGATATTGAATGGCAAAAAAGAACAGTGGATTATAATAGCTTTTGTATAATTGTTCAAAAGCAAGGTTATTTCCCTGTTTTATAGAGGTTATGTTATGTGTGAGAGTATGGGACATCCTGAAAAATCTGCTCCAAGATAAAAAATCTTTCCTATGAATGGCATAGCTGACACCTTAAAAAATGACACCTATCATGAAAACGTTATTTAAAAGGAAAAGTCTAGTCCCAGTTTAAATGCCCAGTTATCAATTGCTTTAGGTAGATGATAAGGGCCATATCGATAATGGACAGAAAATCCATATTGAAATAGAAAATTGGAAAAAAGATTTTTTAAATAGATCCCGGATTCAAAATATCCTTTTTCAAAAGATCGGATTCCTTCGGAAGCCTTTCCCCATCCCAGATTTGTACTTAATAAGATTTCAGGTTTGAAGTTTTGGTTTTTATTCAAGAATAGTGGGATGCCATGGCGAAAGTACAGCGCGGAGAATTCGGATGCCGCAAATTCATTCAGACGCATGGTGGCAAAGGTGTAAGGAATATGTAAAGTGAACGATTTATAGGAGCCAAGTGCACTGTATAGCAAGGTGGCTGGAAATTCACCATATAGCTTGGCGCCCTGTAACCGAAAGATCGTATACATGGCTGAAGGATAATGAATTTCTTGTTCGTATTGAGCCTCCAGCCGGTGATAGCTTCTTTTGGTAGTAGTTGCCCATTCACCATATGCGGCATTGATCCATAATTTAGGCCATTTGGTGCCTTCTGAAAGGCGGCCCAAGGGAGTTTGAGAGAACGTTTCTTTGTGAGCCCATTTTAATTTAATTTCACCTTCCTGAAGTGAAAAGCCTGGTGTAACATTGCCATCCGGTAAATAGTGATAGGGTATTTGCGGAGTGATTTCTCCGGTTTTAAAGGCCATTTCTGTTTTGAAATATTGGCACCATCGAAATTGGGTGCCTATTTTGAATTCCTGCGATCGATCCATGGTTTCGGTCAGGAAACCCTTGAATGTTTCGCTGGATCGCCGGTCAATACCATCCAAAAAGGTCAGGGACCCCGTAGGATTTAGATCATCTTTCCACGAAAACAGCAATTTGTTTTCAGGATTTTCAAGCGGGGTGATATCCAGGGATGCTCCGTATTTGGTGTCTTTATCTTTAAAGCCATAAACCAAATAGCCACCCGTTGAAAAGTATTTCGACATCTTAGGACTAGTGTATAATCCTAAACCGGCTTTAAATCCTTCATAGGAATTGAAATTCAATAACCGACGTATATCCAATTGAAAGTTTCCCATGGGGATATATCCGGATACCATGGACAGCTGAAAGTTGACCAGGGCATCCAATGGTAATTTTTTACTAATGCTGTCCAATAGGTGATAGGTCATGGAATCTTTTGCCGATAAAGGTTCATAACGATAATTACCCACATCTGGCGAATGGCGGGTCATACTGGCATCTTCAAATTTCACATTGTTAAATTCTTTGGGATCCAGTTTTACATTCGTATTAATAGCTGTCACATAACTTTTTCCTCGACCAATCATCGGAAAAGGAGTATTGGCACTACTATTTCCAAAATTTAAACTACTCTCTAACTGATTTGGAAACCAAAGGCCATCTTCGTTTGGTGTATAGTTTTGACGAATGAATAAGGTCACATCTTTAGCGCCTCCCGCGGTTTGAGCTGAGACGGTTTGAATGGCCCAGCTGCGGCCATGAACATGAAAAGAACCTTGAAGGCCTCTGAAATTTTTAGCTTTTTTCGGCTGATAGGAAATGTAAAATAGGCTATCCCCTTTTTCAGAAATGATGGTATCCTGAAGGGTGAATGTATAGGCTGAAAGACCTGCTTTAGATGCCGGATTCAAATAATCGACACCTAATAGGGATATGTATTTATCGTAAAATCCAAAAGGTTGTAATAAAGCAGGCAATGAGGAGAGGAACGTATTTTTTAATCCACTGACGCGTCCCGATATGAGTCGCTCCTTGTCCTTTCCTTTTTCAAGGTGTTTTTTTTCCGATACCGATTCGAAAAGCATCAGATAACTATTTTGTTCTAACCCAATGCTCCTCATCAGTTCGGGTAAAACAGCCTCCTCAATGTCTTCAGGAATATCATAACCGATGGTCATTTTATGATACAGGATACACGTAAAGGCAGCATATAGTGACGGATTGTGTTGATCGGCATGCGCAATTACTTTACGCATGATGGGTAAGGCTGGATTTTCGCCTGGAGAAACAGCAATTTCATTGAGCTGAAATTGAATGGGAACTAATTCAATAACGGATGTGGAGGATATATCAGCCACTTGAATAATTTCAGTTTCATATCCAAGGCAGCTAAATGTGATTTGTTTGGGGTTATTGGCGGCCTCAATAAGAAACTTGCCGTTGATATCGGAAATTGTACCCTGGTATTCTCCGTAGACGATATTCGCAAAAGCGATTGGTTTTTTTGTGGTTTTATCAATGACAATGCCTCCTATCTCTTGCGCTACAGTAGATAGCAACCCGGTGAAAAACATCAGGATACAAAGAATGGATGTGTATGTGTGTTGACGAGAGGCTTTTCTTGGGTAAATCATCCGAATAGGTTAAGTGTATTAGGTATATTGGATGGGAGCGAAAGTAGCAAAAAAAAGAGCCGCACAAAAGGCGACTCTGAAATTGTATAGTATTTTTTATTATGACCAAAAGCCAGATTTCAGCTTGATCACTTCTTTGGGCGTTAACTCGCGGTATTTACCTCGTGGGATACCTTGCTTTGTTAATCCGGCAAAAAAGACACGATCAAGTTTCATCACTTTGTACCCTAAATGCTCAAACATACGCCTTACAATGCGGTTTCTGCCTGAATGAATTTCAACACCTACCTGTGTTTTATCTTCTTTTTCCACGTAACTGATGGCATCGAAATGAATGTCTCCATCCTCCAAAGTGACCCCTTGAGCCAACTGTTCCAAATGGCGGGCAATGATTGGCTTATCTAAAAAGACATGGTAAATCTTTTTAGCTTTGTGTTTGGGGTGTGTCAACTTCTTGGCCAAATCACCGTCATTGGTGAATAATATTAAGCCTGTTGTCGCCTTATCCAAACGACCAACCGGGTAGATGCGCTGCGGACAGGCCTCTTTCAAGATGTCCATCACGGTTATCTTGGCGTGCGGATCATCCAGCGTGGTCACCACATCTTTGGGTTTATTTAATAAGATGTAAACTTTCTTTTCGGCATTCAGTCGTTCGTTTTGGTAACGCACATCATCTTGCATTGAAACGGTGGTTCCCATTTCGGTAACAACTTTTCCATTGACCGTAATTTCACCTTTCTTAATAAGCTCGTCGGCATCACGTCGGCTGCAAATGCCGGCATTGGAGACATAGCGATTCAAGCGCATGCTTTCGGGCTGCGCACTTTTTTCTGCATCTCCTTTTTTCTGACTCTTTTTTTCGAAACGGGGCTTGTCCGATGAGCTAAGATGTCTGAATTCATCTTGCCCTTCAGCTTTGGATCTGCGTTTTATAACTGGTGCCGGTCTTCCACCCCTTCTGCTTTCTTCCCGCTCAGAACGGGACTTGGAGCTATATTTATTGGCGCGATCAGTACCTGTTTGGGATTCCTTATCAGCATCACCTCTTCTAAAACTCTTTTTTTCGAAACGGGGTTTATCCGATTTACCTTCTGCCCTAAACTCATCTTTCCCTTCTGCTTGAGATCTGCGTTTTGCAGTTGGCGCAGGTTTTCCACTTCTTCGATTCTCTTCCCGGCCACTTCCGGTTTTACTCTTGTTATATCGGCCCGTTTTCATACCTTCTTTCTAATGTATTTTGAACCTGCAAAGTTGATAAAAATTAACTTGATTTGTTTCAGCTTTTTGTAAAAAATAATTGGGTACATTTATTTTAGCTTTAGAGGGAGGTTTGTTTTTAAGATTCGAAACGAATCGAAACTAGAAAGTGACCTTTTTTGCATAAAAAAAACGAAACGTAAATAAAGTTGCGAAATTTTCAAAAAATAACCAATTTTGCCAACTCACTAATCTGACAAATACTATGACATTAATTAAATCGATATCCGGCATACGTGGAACCATAGGTGGAAAGTCTGGCGATGGGCTCTCTCCTTTAGATGTGGTTAAATTTACTTCAGCTTATGGTCAGTGGGTGAAGCAACGTCATACCGGTAGAGTAAAGGTAGTCGTTGGCCGTGACGCCCGTATCTCCGGAGAGATGGTTAAAAATTTGGTAATTGGAAGCCTGCAAGGGGTAGGTATTGATGTTGTAAATATTGGATTGGCTACAACGCCAACCACCGAAATCGCTGTTACTCAAGAGCAGGCCCAAGGAGGCATTATCTTAACAGCCAGTCATAATCCACGTCAGTGGAATGCCTTGAAGTTGCTGAATGAGAAGGGTGAGTTTTTAACAGCAGAAGATGGCGCACTGGTTCTAAAGATTGCGGAAGAAGATGGTGTGGATTTTGCGCCGGTGGATGATTTAGGAACAGTTGAAGAAAATGATTCATATACAAATTTTCATGTTCAGCACGTGCTCGGTTTGGAGATGGTGGATGTGGAAGCTATTCGTAACGCCAATTTCACGGTGGCCATTGACTGTGTAAACAGTGTGGGTGGAGTAGCTATTCCTGCCCTGTTAAAAGCATTGGGTGTTAATAATGTGATTGAGTTGTATACGGAACCCAATGGTGAATTTCCTCACAATCCGGAACCATTGCCAGAGCATTTGACTGAAATTTCCAATGTGATCAAAACGAAGAAGGCAGACGTTGGTTTTGTGGTGGATCCGGATGTTGATCGTTTGGCCATCATCAATGAAGATGGATCGATGTTTGGCGAGGAGTATACTTTGGTGGCCATCGCAGATTATCTTTTATCTCATAAAATCGGTAATACGGTATCAAATATGTCTTCATCACGGGCGTTGAGCGATGTGACCCGCAATTATGGCGGTAGTTATTCAACGGCTGCTGTTGGTGAAGTAAATGTAGTGGCCAAAATGAAGGAAACCAATGCTCTTATTGGTGGTGAAGGTAATGGTGGTGTGATCTATCCGGAAAGTCATTATGGCCGTGATGCATTGGTTGGTATTGGCTTATTTTTGAGTCACCTGGCCAAAAGTGGCATGAAATGCTCGGATTTGAGAGCTAAATATCCAGAGTATTACATTTCAAAAAATAAAATTGAGTTGACCCCGGATATTGATGTGGATGCCATATTAGTAGCGGTAAAGGAAAAGTATCGAAACGAAGATGTGAATGACATTGACGGCCTTAAAATTGATTTTCCTGAAAAGTGGGTGCAATTGCGTAAATCGAATACTGAACCTATTATCCGTATCTATGCTGAAGGTAAAACGATGGAGACGGCCCATCAATTAGCGGAATCCATCATTGAAGAAATTAAAGCAATGGTATAATATTATTATTTTTATACAATATAAAAAGGGTTCGTAGCATTACGAATCCTTTTTTGTATATAGAAATTATAATTTTTTTGTTAATATAGCAGCGGGTAACATCAGATAAAATCCAAAATCATGTTTCGAATGAACCATCCACTTGTAAAATGGGGAATCCCATCCATTAGCATCATTATAGCAATCGTGTATTTCAGCCGCTCAGCCATCGATGGTGATGCGCAGTATCTTTCATCTTTTGTAAAGCAGGGCGAGTTTATTTCTGTTGTTTATTCAACCGGGCAACTTCAGGCGGAGAATTCCGAATCAATTGATGTTCCCAAGGAATTGGGCAGTCGGCGATTGGGCATCTATGAGATAAAAGTGACCAATATTGTAGAAGAAGGTACTGTGGTTGATTCAGGTGGCTATGTGGCTACTTTGGATCATGGAGCAGTGGAGGAGTTGCGGTCCAAGGCTGAAGAGGAATGGGAGAAAGCATTAAATGCCTATGAAGATGCTAAAATTGATACTAATATGAACCTTAGTAACTTGCGGGATGAATTGCTTAATGGGCAAGTCGCTTTGGAGGAGAAAAAGCTGATTCTGGATCAGTCGGTTTATGAATCGCCTGCCGTGAAACGGCAGGCTCAGCTGGATGTGGAACGGGCACAGCGGGACCTGGAACAAAAAGACCGCAATTATGAGTTGAAGAAAAAACAGGATGATTATAAGGTTTATCGGGCCTGGGAACAAGCGAAAACAGAAAAAGGAAAATTAGATGATATTGACAAACTGTTTGATGCCCTGGAAGTGAAAGCACCAAAACCAGGAATGGTTATTTATAGTTTTGATCGATTCGGAAAAAAAATTAAAGCCGGATCAACGGTGAGTCGATGGATGCCGAAAATTGCTGAGTTGCCGGATTTAAGTTCCATGATTTCGAAAACATTCATCAATGAAATAGATGTTTCTAAAATAAAAGTGAGGCAAAAAGTGAAAGTGGGTATTGATGCATTTCCTGAAAAGCATTTTGATGGGGAAATTATCACGGTGGCGAATATTGGTCAGGTCATCCCGGGGGGAGATTCAAAGGTGTTCGAAGTGACGGTGAAGTTAAATGGGTCCGATCCGGATTTGAGACCCGCCATGACGACAAGTAATAAGATAACGACAGATATATTGAGTGATGTTCTTTTCATCCCATTGGAAACAGTTTTTGCTAACGATTCATTGCAGTTTGTATACGTGAAAGAAAGCCGTCGAATACGCAAGCAAATTGTTGATTTGGGAAGCGCGAATGAAAATCATGTGACGGTTTTGGCCGGTCTGAATGAGGGTGAAGAGTTGTTGCTGAATGTACCCACCGATGAACAATCTCTGGAATTAATTGGTACTGACATTTACGAAATCATCCAAAAGAGGAAACAAGAAGAACTGGAGAAGCTGAAAAATGCGGTGTCAGAAAGAGCTGATGAGGCACCATCTCAGTATGGGTCGGCCAGTAGTGATCATGTGGTATCGATTAAAACAGCGCAATAATGAGCAGAATAAACAATCCGAAAGCAATCTACAGGCGCTATTTACATGATGTAGTCATTGCCATGGAAGCCATTCTGGCCAATAAGATGAAATCTTTTTTGACGGCCTTGGGAATTATGTTTGGTGTAGCTGCGGTGATCAGTATGCTGGCAATTGGCAAGGGGGCCCAGCAGGAAGTGATGGAGCAGATCAAATTGGTGGGTGTTAATAACATTATCATCTCCCCCAGTAGTCAATCCTTATTATCACCCGAAGCAGGCGGTGAAAGTGGCAATGGAGAGGGGAATTCGAAGCAGCGCTTTTCAAGGGGCTTAACATTGCTAGATGCGCAATCGATTCAGGAGACCATTCCTTCAGTAAATAAAGTAAGCCCCGTAGTGTCGCTCAGTTATTATGCCATCAAACAAGGGAAGAGCTACCCCGTGGTTCTGGAAGGTGTCTCTGCTGATTATTTCGAGCTTCTGAACATTGGCTTAAGAGAAGGTAAGATTTTCAGTGAGGAGCAGTCGGATAAAGGCGTGCCGGTATGTGTCATTGGCGATAATATTCGCGCACGTTTTTTTAATCAGGATAATCCAATAGGTCAATATATAAAGTGTGGACAAGTTTGGCTAAAGGTGATTGGCGTGATTGAACCGCGTGATTTTACCGCCTCAGCTTCAGATGAAATGGGCATTAGTAGCAGTGATAATACCATCATCATTCCGGTCAAAACCATGTTGCTTCGTTTTAAGGATCGCTCGGCCATTCAGCCCGAAACCATGGATAACATGGCCGGTGGTGGAATGGTGTTTTTTATGGGTGGTGGTAACGAGGATGAATCTGCCAAAACGAAAAGCACCGAACGGCGCGATCAATTGGATAAAATCATTGTCCAGGTAAAAGAAACGGAGCAGCTTTCAGTGACAGCCGATGTTATTAAACGCTTAATGTTACGTCGTCATTCTGAAATTTATGACTTTGAAGTAACTGTACCTGAATTGTTACTAAAGCAACAGCAGAAAACCAATGAAATATTCAACATTGTGTTGGGAGCGATAGCAGGTATTTCCCTGATCGTTGGGGGTATCGGAATTATGAATATCATGCTGGCCTCCGTTTGGGAACGCATTCGTGAAATCGGAACGCGCCAGGCCATTGGTGCCTCGCGAAAAGACATTGTCGTACAGTTTTTGGCTGAATCTACCTTAATCAGTGTCACTGGTGGAATTATTGGCGTTATCATTGGTGTGCTGTTGGCTCATTTGATTCAAATAACTGCCGATATTAAAACCATTGTATCGCTTTTCTCGGTTTTAATCGCTTTTTGTGTTTCTGCTACCGTAGGGATTGTTTTTGGATATATTCCGGCTAAACGGGCGGCAAGTCAGGATCCGGTGGAATCATTGAGACAATAGTTGGCGAAGATTTTAAAATGCAAATAGAAGACAGTATTAGTCAAATAGAAGATCTGTTTAATAGTTAGTTAAATGAAAAAATGTAAGCTCCTTATAATTATTAGTTGTTTTTTCTGCACAGTGGTCTTTGCGCAAAAAGAGGAGACAGATGGAAAAGTAGTAGTAAAAATGACTTTGTCGGAAGTAATTGACATGGCGCATTCACAGTCCTTGGCCAGCTTCAAAGCAAAGAATATGTATTTAGTACGGTATTGGGCTTTTCGAAGTTATAAAGCCTCTCGGCTACCCAGTTTAAATTTAAATGCCACACCCATTAGTTATGATCAAACAGTGAGTATACAGTTTGATCCTTTAAGTGGAGATTTTAAACCTTACAATACGGATCAGTTATCTTCAAATTTGGGTGTGTTTTTAAGGCAAAATATTACATTGACCGGGGCCGAATTGCGTTTGAATTCAAATGCTAATGCATCGAAATATAAGAATTTCAAGGGTGAAAGTGAGGTGACATATTATTCTAAGCCTTTTGAGATTTCGATAGAACAGCCTTTGGATGGTTATAATGAATTCAAGTGGCAGTCGAAGATTGCACCGCTACAGTTTGAAAAGGCCAAAAAGCAGTTTTTGGTGGAAATGGAAAATATGGCAATGACTTCAACAAGTTTGTTTTTTAATTTGGCATCTCGCGAAATAAACTTGAAAATTGCTGAAACCAATTATAGCAACGCAGATACTTTGGTAAGAATAGGAAAGGGGCGATTTGAAATAGGTACGGTTACTCAGGATGAATTATTGGATTTGGAATTGAGCCTTCTGAATTCCAACATGAGTGTGACGAATGCTAAAATTGGCCTTCATCTGGCCAGGGCACGGCTAAATTCTTTTTTGGGCCTTGACAAAAATGTGGTTATTCAATGTATAATACCCGATAAAATACCAGCCTTTGAAGTGAATGTGGACGAGGCCATGCAATACATGCAGGAAAACAATCCGCAAGTGCTCGGCTTCGATGAGCAGATGCTATTGGCAGATCAAAATGTTTCCAGAACAAGAGCTAATAGTGGTATGCAAGCCTTCGTGAATGCGAATATTGGTATTAATAAGAAAGCGGATGATTATAAAGACCTCTATAATCCCCCATTTGGAGATGAAAAGGGTATTTCTGTGGGCATAAGTATGCCCATTTTAGACTGGGGCGAGCGCCGTGGAAAGATCCAAATGTCAAAGGCCAGTCGGGATGAAACGGAAGCCCAGGTCAAACAAGACCGGATTGACTTGGAGCAAAATGTCATTATTCAAATATTAGAGTTTAATGTGCAGGATGAGCAAGTGAAAATTGCGGCAAAGGCTGATACCATTGCTCAATTAGGTTATAATGTAACCAAACAGCGTTTTATGATTGATAAGGTGGATGTTATCAAACTTAATTTGGCTCGCAATTCATTAGATGGAGCACGTAGAGAATACATTAATGCCCTTGAAACTTATTGGAGTGGTTATTACAACATTCGAAAAATCACCCTTTTTGATTTCGAAAACAAGAAGTCGCTAATAACTGAACTGGATCAATTAATCGAAAAATAGAGCCGTGATGATGTACAGGAAAAAACTATGGATCGGAGCCATTGCATTGGTGTTGGTCATTGGTTTATTGATTTGGCGACCCTGGTTGTCTTCTGAATTGAATCAACGATTGGTTAAAGTGACCAAAGGTTCCTTTGAAACTTATATCTCTGCAGTAGGTGAATTGCAGGCGCAAAAAGCAATGGATATCTCGGTGCCTGAGGTCAGTTTTCGTCGGGAGATAGATATTTGGGCCATCAAGATCATGGATATCGTCGAAGAAGGTAAGATCGTTAAAAAGGGTGATCATGTAGCCACGTTGGAACCCACTGAAGTAGAGGAAAATCTGGTCAATGTTAATCAGCGATTGGATGATTTATACAACAGTTTGGAAGACGCAAAATTGGATTCCAGCCTGACCTTGTCAGAAGCACGGAATAGCATTCAGCAGGCTTACGATCAAATGCTCGATCAGCAGATAAAAGTGGAGCAATCAGTGTATGAATCAAAGGCTGTGCAACGTCAGGCTATAATTGGACTGGAAAAGGCCAAGCGGTCCTTAACTAAATCCAGACGTGATTTAGATACTCAACGACGCAAGTTGAAAATGCAGATCAGTCGTTACGAGGATAAAGTGAAACGGCGTGAGCATGAGAAGAGTTTGCTGGAACAGTTGAGGAGTGAACTGGCAATTACCGCGCCTGCCAATGGTATGGTGGTGTATGGGGTAGGTTACGATGGTCAAAAAGTGAAAGTGGGCTCACGGGTGGGCCGATGGGCGCCACTTATTGCTACATTACCCGATTTAAATACGTTAGTTTCTGAGATGTTTGTCAAAGAGATTGATATTGCTAAAGTCCAACTCGGTCAAAAAGTACGAATGAAAATTGATGCTTTTCCCAATAAGGAATATGCAGGTGAAATCATAAATGTTGCTAATATTGGACAAGAAATTCCGGGTGAATTTCAAAATGGCTTCAAGGTTTTGGTTCGTCTCGAGCCCTTCACTGATGCATTATTGCCTGGAATGACTACGTCAAATCAAGTGGTGACCGGTTCCTGGGAGAATGCCTTATATGTTCCTAAGGAAGCAGTGTATGGGAATGATTCCATTCGCTATGTGGTGCAGAAATCAGGAATGAGAACAATACGTCAGCAAGTTGTTTTGGGGGGGGAGAATGAAGAATTCATTCGCATTGAAAGGGGATTGACAGAAAATCAACATGTTTTATTGGATAAGGATTTAGAGCATCGAAAATTGGAATTAATCCAACTGGATTAGCGTGCTTTATTTTACATATGAAAGAGGTTTTAATATTTGGTTTTGAATTTCACTTTCAGTTTTAACGTTGCTTGACATTTGAGTACTTTTTCTCTCTAGGTGTCAAATGAGTTAAGGTGTTATAAAAGAGATTTATCTGCAATTAAACAAATCGTATAATCAGTTGTTTGTAAACCGTAGAAGTGTTGAAATCAAAATGAATGTTAAATATTACAGAAAAATTTCAGCAATTTCAATCGCTTCTTTATATTTGTGGCCGTGAGGTGGGATATGCTTTTATATTCCTCTTTATTGTCCTGATATTTGATAAAATTGTAATTAAATAATTGATTGTCTTTAACGTTAATTAATGCCTTGATTTTATGAAAGTAACAGTTGTAGGAGCCGGTAATGTAGGAGCAACATGTGCAGATGTGCTAGCCTATCGCGAAATCGCCAATGAAGTGATTTTGGTAGATATTAAAGATGGTGTGGCTGAAGGTAAAGCATTGGATATATGGCAAAAAGCGCCAATTAATTTGTATGATACCAGAACTGTTGGTGTGACTAATGATTATGCTAGAACAGCTGGTTCTGATGTGGTTGTAATTACTTCAGGTTTACCACGCAAGCCGGGAATGACACGTGATGATTTGATCGAAACCAACGCCGGAATTGTGAAAAGCGTTACGGAACAAGTGATCAAGCACTCTCCTGAAGCGATCATTATTGTGGTTTCTAATCCTTTGGATGTCATGACTTATCAGGCGCATATTTCTTCAAAATTGCCACGTACCAAGGTGATTGGAATGGCGGGTATTTTGGATACTGCACGTTACCGCGCTTTTCTGGCTGAGGAATTAAATGTTTCTCCCAAAGATATTCAGGCTGTATTGATGGGTGGTCATGGCGATACCATGGTGCCACTTCCTCGTTATACGACTGTTGGAGGTATACCTGTTACTGAGTTGATTGATGAAGAAAAACTGAATGCAATCATCGAACGCACTAAATTTGGTGGTGGTGAATTGGTGAAGTTGATGGGTACATCCGCTTGGTATGCTCCCGGTTCGGCCGCAGCTCAAATGGTAGAGGCTATTTTGCGTGACCAGCGTCGCGTATTCCCGGTTTGTATCAAATTGGATGGGGAATATGGTATCAATGACTGTTACCTTGGAGTTCCTGTAATTCTAGGTAAAAATGGTGTTGAAAGAGTAATTGAGCTAGATCTGAATGAGGATGAAAAAGCACTGTTGGAAAGTAGTCGTATTCACGTGCGTGAAGTAATGGAAGTATTGGAAAAATTGGGATAACAATACGCTGAAAAATATTGCTTTACAATAAAGAATAAATGGTGAGAATCCTGCCTGCTTGGGCAGGATTTTTTTTGTTCGGATGTGAACACATCTTTGTGCAGATTCGTTCATGTTTTCGATTGTAAAGAGCGATTGTTAATGTGTAAGTATCTAATAACTAGAGTATAGTGCTTTTTGGTATGATTGGTGCGGTTTCTTAATCGAATTAAACGACGGAGGGTTTAGCGATGAAAGCACATGTAGAACATACCGACAGACATTATAGATTAAGTTCCATCTTATTTGGAATTATTGTTTCGATCTTCATTTTTGGTGTTTTTTTTAATTTTATTCAGAATCGTCAGGAAGTTTATACTTATTCAGGTGTTTCTTCTTTGATTGGCCAAAAAGTGATTAAACCTGTTGCCGCACCCGTTACCGATGCTTATTCCATCGATTTAAAAGCACTCTTAAGCGAAGATGCTGAAATGCCATTGGTGGTGGATACATGGATGGCAGATGCTTCAGAATGGTCTTTGGTAGCCGATGAAAGTGTTTTGTCCTTATTAAGTACGGAAGTAGTTGAAGCGCCATTGCAACTGGAGAGTTGGATGTTAAATGCGGAGAGTTGGTCTTCATTGGAAGCAATGACTGGGACATTTGTGGAGCAAGAACTTGTTTTAGAAAACTGGATGTTGGATGAAAATCAGTGGGCACTTAGTGAAGGAGCCTTGGCGATGACAGCTGTTGATTATGCAGAAAGTGAAGTTGCTTTAGAAAGCTGGATGCTGGATGCCGGACTTTGGAATCTTTCTGAATCTGTTAGCTCAAATGAATTAGTGGAAACTGAATTGGCCATAGAGAGTTGGATGTTGAATACACAAGCATGGAGTCTTCATTCTTCCTTAATGACAGAAGTAAATTACAGTGAAGAGGAAATAGAATTGGAATCGTGGATGTTGAATACATCCGAATGGTCAGTGTTGGGAACTAAAGATTTTGCAAAGAAATAGGAGCGAGTATCCGTTGATCAATAAAAAGTAAAGATAGTCAAATGTGCATAAGTCGATTAAATAGAATTTCAATATACTTAGTGGTAGTATCCTTCAGCCTGTTGTTTTCAGGCTGTTTAGATATTAGGCGATCAACTATGTTAAAAAGTGGCTTAACCACTACTGATCAGTTTCGAAAAATTGAATCCTATGACAAGATTGATATAAGCGGTCATTTCAGCGTTGTCTTAGTGGAGAGTGAATCACCGTACCTAAAAGTTAAAGCCAATCAAAATGATCCGGATATAATTTTTTCTGAGGTGAAAGAGAGAACGTTGTTGATTAGCAGTCCCGATATGGAAGGCGATAGATATATGAGGGATAATCCGCAATTGGAAATAGGATACAATCAGATAAAGCGAATTGAGTTGAATGGAGTTGTTGATCTGGTTGCTCTTAAACCCCTTGTTTTTGACACCTTATATATCTTGGTTAATGGCCTTGCAGGTATTGAAGCGAGTTTGAAAGGACAGCTGCTAAATGTTGATTTAAACGGTCCCGTTTCTGTTGTCTTTAAGGGGAGTGTCAATAAAGCCCGAATTACCATGCCAGGAGCAGGTATTATTGATGCTGGAGAATTATTGGCCAATGATGTTTATTTTGCCATGTTGGGTGCAGGTAAGGCCGATGTTTATGCGCGTGAGGAATTAAAAGTTAAAATAATGGGAGCCGGAATTGTTCGGTATTATGGCCAACCCGAATGTGTCTTGTCCAATATAGGAGGAATTGGACGATTGACCAAAGTGAATGTCCGATAGTTATATCAATAAGAATTAAATTTAAAGGCTGTTGTTCGATGCAATAGCCTTTTTTTAGTGAGAGTTGATCTTGCTTACAACTTTGTCGACTCGGATTCAGCATTATTTAGTGCGGGGTCATCTTCGCGTAACGCGAATCGTTTGTAATAAGAGATAATAAGGGTTGTTAATGGCAGTGCCAATAGCATACCTAATAATCCCATAATACTGCCCCAAATAGATAGGGCTAAAAGAACGATGGCTGGATTTAGGCCATATGCTTTTCCTAAAATACGTGGTGTTAGAATCGTTTCCTGAATAATCTGCACAACAGCCAGAACAATGATCACGAGCAAAGCAATGTGCCAGAAACTCTCATGTGACTCCATTGCTTTTAACAAAGCAAGTAGCATAGCGGGGATGATTCCTGCAATTTGTAAGTATGGAACAATGTTTAAGGCTCCTATAAATAAGCCAATAATGATAGCCATGGGAAGACCAATGATTTTAAATCCAATGGCTAGTAAAATACCAACAATCAAAGCAATGAGCCCTTGAGATCGGAAATAGGTATTCATTGCTGTTTTTAAATCTTCTACAATGTCAACCGTAATGGAGCGATATCTTTGTGGCATCATAGAAGGCCAGGATTGACTCAGCTTTTCAAAGTCCAATAGGATAAAGATGGTGTATAGAAAGATGACTAATAGGCCTATGAATCCGACTAGCAGATTTAATGATCCGGAAAAAAGATTCCAAAAACCAGGCAATACTTTTTTTGCTGCTTTGCTGATATTTTCAATACTTAAGTAAGAAATAAGATCCGATTCTTGAATAAAGTCGCGGATAACTTGCTCAGATTCACCTGGTAAGATATCTCGGTAATTAACCGATTGGATGTATAGCCGAATGAGTTGAACCATTTTATTCATTTCCTGTATAAACGCAGGAATTAAAAACCAGAGGATAACAAAGACTATCGTGCTAACAAAAAATACCGTCGTCATAACTGCCAGGCCTCTATGGCGAATGCGTATTTTATTTTGTATAAAGGTCACAATTGGATTTAGCAGGTAGGCCAGAAAAATAGCAATCACAAACGGCCCCAATACGTGTTTCAAATAATTTATAATGTAAAGAACACCAACAAAGATTAATGTGCTTAATATCATGCGTACAACACGGTCAAAAGTGTAGGGGCGTGGGTTATTTAATTGCATGTTTTTCTATTTTGATGCACAAGATAAGTAAAAAAGTAAACTGAAAAGTTTATCTGCTTAAAATAAATAAATGCAATATTCGTTTAATTCTAATAAATCTTTATCAAATTTACGACGTATTCTATATTGTTAAAAAGTGTGAAATAAGTAAAATAAAATGTGAAAAAATGTATTGTTTTTTTGGAGGTCTTTTCTTAATTTGCATATAAGCAAGGTGTTTCATCTTTCCTTTGACTTCCGAAAGATGTGTTGAATTTCATTGTAAATCAGAGAATTGACAAAAGGTATGAAGTGGGTGATTAGAGTCATAGGGTTGTTTTTGAGTGTCTTAAGTTTTCAGGCTTGTGAGCGGGAGTTTGTGTTTCGTGGTGGAGAAGATGGCTTAGCTTTTTCCACAGATACCGTCATGTTTGATACGATTTTCACATCCATCGGATCAACAACTAAAAGTTTTTTAGTTTATAATCCATATCATGAAGACCTTTCCATAGAAGCGATTGAGTTGGCAGGTGGAGATGAATCTGACTTTCGATTAAATATTAATGGGTATTCCGAAAATGAGTTGATGGACGTCCGCGTTCGGTCAAAAGATAGCTTGTTTATATTTGTGGAAGTAACCATTGATCCAGTGGGAAGTAATACACCCTATGTCGTTACGGATTCCATCCTTTTTCATACCAGTCAAAAAATGCAAGCGGTGAAGTTGATCGCTTATGGCCAGGATGTTGTGTTGATGCGAAAAAAAGTGCTGAAATCGCAAACTTTAACCAGCGATAAGCCATATCTGATTTATGATTATGTTATGATTGATACGGCAGAGACTGTTTCCATTGATCCGGGGGCCAGACTTTATTTTTATAAAGATGCCAGCATGGTAGTTCATGGGACACTGGAAGTAAATGGGACACTTGAAGAGCCGGTGATGTTTTCTGGGCATCGGCAAGAAGAGTGGTATGAGGATAAACCCGGTCAATGGGGATATATTCATTTAATGCCTAAGTCCGGGCAGTCTAAGCTGAACCATGCCATCATAAAGAATGGTTTAATGGGAATATTGGCCGATTCAGTCAGCACTGGAGAGTCTGGCCCGATTGAAATTAGTAATTGTCGCATTGAGCATGTTAGTACATATGGTATTTTAGCTCAGACTTCTCGATTAGACGTCACCAATACTGTTTTTGGCGATTGTGGGAAGAATGCCGTGGCATTAACCGTTGGAGGAGAGTACTCTTTTATCCATTGTACATTTGCCAATTATTTTGGGTGGTCCATCCGCACTTCACCAACCATTTTCCTGAACAATTATTTTATTGATGAGAATGAAAATAAACAAGTCGTTCCGTTAACAAAAGCCGATTTTAAAAATTGCATAATCTATGGTCGAAATCCCAATGAGCTGGGTTTTGATATAGAATTACGTGAAGGCGAATTTGCCAAAACGGATGCTATGTATATGTTTGATCATGCATTAATCAGAGTCGCTAGCGATTTTGATATTTCTGATTCAAATCACTTTCGGAATATCATAATCGACGAAGAACCTTCGTTCATGAACACTGATGAATACAACTTCCGTTTAGATACTTTATCGGCTGCAAAAGATGTTGGGAAGTTAGAGTTTGGTGAAATAGTACCCAAAGATATTTTGGGAGTTAGTCGTTTGGAAGATGAAGGGCCTGATTTGGGAGCCTATGAACGAAAGGAAGAAAAGTAATCCATGCGCCCTCTGGTAGCAACAGCCTTTATCCTTTATATTTTCTTTTTTTCTGTGGATGGTCAGATTCAATCCGAGGACCATTCCTTTAACATCATGTTTTACAATGTGGAAAATTTATTCGATTGTGAGGATGATTCCTTAACAAGAGATGAAGAATTTATGCCGGAGGGTGATAAGCATTGGACGGTTAGTCGAATGTATCGCAAGCTACAGGGGATTAGTAAGGTGATTTTAGCTTCCAATGGGTGGAATCCTCCAGCTATTATTGGAATGTGTGAAATTGAAAATAAAGCGGTGTTAAAGAAGTTAATTTATACCGCTGGTCTTAATCATTTGGGTTATCGTTTTGTGCATTTTGATGGGCCTGACCGGCGGGGTGTGGATGTTGCTATTTTATATCGGACATCACAATTTAAATGTCTGACTTCAAAGAGTATTTGTGTTTCGGATACAACAATTCCCCTTTTAACACGTGATGTGTTGTATGTGAATGGGATCATCCCCAGTGGTGATACCTTGCATGTAATGGTTTGCCATTGGCCCTCAAAATTAGGCGGAGCCCTTCAGTCTGAACACAAGCGCTTGCATGTGGCAAAACAAATTTCCTTACAAATAGATACAATCTTAAGGCGGGATCCTCATGCCAATATAGTGGTTATGGGTGATTTTAATGCAGAACTGGAAACACAATCCCTACAGTCGTTATTGCAGGGAGAAGGCGCTGTTTTAAATTGTTTGGTAGATGCTGATCAGCTGTGGGGGAAGAAAATTGCGGGTTCGCATAAGTATCAGGGACAATGGGCATTGATTGATCATGTATTGGTATCAGATGCATTCGTAGAATCTGTATTTGATCCATGTTTCAAAATAGTGGAATTACCTTTTTTGCTGGAAGATGATTTAACCTATAGTGGTGTAAAGCCTAAACGAACTTACGTCGGACCAAGATACCTGGGAGGAGTGAGCGACCATTTACCTGTCTTGATGAACATGACGATAAAAAAGGAGGGGAGCCCTAAAGACTCCCCTTATAACCCTTAAAAAACTAACCCTAAAAACAAGTTATTTCTAACCTGCTTTATTTTAAATATTGTAATATCGTTTAGTCAAATTTGTAAGACAAATATAGGTAATAGTTTAGATTCTGTTGTTATAATTTAGAATTATTATAGGATCTGTTAATGCTTCTAAAAATCTAAATTTCTGGCATTTTGATAGTACCAATGAAAGAGACATACAGATGCTGCATGTGATACATTCATCGATTTAATGGGACCGCACATGGGAATGTGAATGGCTTCTTTGCAGAGATGTAATAACTCAGAATGAATGCCTTTTTTTTCATTGCCCAGCACTAATGCCATTTTGTCAGGTAACTCATGTTGAAATAAATTTTTTGACCCGGTGCATGTTTCTAAAGCAATGAGCGTATAATCTTTCGGTATATGTTGTAGGAGTATATCCGTTTCAATATACTCCACAGGAATATGGGCATGCGCAGCGCCAGCTGTCTTTTTTATTTTGCTGGTTCTTAAATCCTGATGAGTTAGGGCAATTACCTTTGCTGCCCCAATGTTGGCAGCCAGGCGAATAATATTGCCCAGGTTCGAAGGTGTACTGAAATGGTCAGTTATAATAATGGGGCGGTAACTCTCCGGAATCGCCTTATAATTCTCCTGACTGAAAAAAGTATTCGAGTGGGTTTCAATAGCTTTAGGCATAGTGTATTTATTTGGCTGGAATCAATCCCATTTCTTTACCTTTTTCCAGCATATAAGCATAAGCCTCTTCATATTCATTTTGGATTTCTCCATCCAGAATGGCATCCTTGATCGCCATTTTTAGATCGCCAATCTCTTTGCACGGACCAATGCCAAATACTTCCATGATCATTTCGCCGGTGACTGGGGGTTGAAAGTTACGAACCCGATCCTTCTCTTCAATTTCTTTTAGTTTGCGACGCACCACTTTAAAGTTTCGCATGTAGCGCTTTACTTTATCGGGGTTTTTGGAGGTGATATCCGCTTCACAGAGAGTCATGAGATCATCAATGTCATCGCCCGCCTCATTTAGCAACCGACGTACAGCTGAGTCGGTAACGATATCTTCACTCAATACAATGGGGCGCATGTGTAGCCCAACCATTTTTTGGACAAATTTTAGCTTTTCATTTTGAGGCAGTTTCAAGCGACTGAAAATACTCGGAATCATTTTCTCCCCTATGAAATTGTGGTTGTGAAAAGTCCAACCTGTTGTTTTGTCATACCGTTTGGTAGTTGGTTTGGCAATGTCATGAAGAATGGCCGACCAACGTAACCACAAGTTGTCCGTATTGGGTACAATACGATCCAATACCTCCAATGTATGGTAGAAATTATCTTTGTGCGCTCTGCCATTCACTTTATCAACCCCTTTCATAGCTTGCAATTCGGGGAAAAGAATTTCCAATAAGCCGGTTCGCTCCAATAATTTAAAGCCAATGGACGGACGTGGGGCCATCACGATTTTGTTGAGTTCATCGGCAATGCGTTCGCCTGAAACAATTTCAATACGTTCTTTATTGTTGATGATGCCTTCAAAGGTGGTTTCTTCAATATGAAAACCCAGCTGAGTGGCAAAACGAATGGCACGCATCATGCGGAGAGGATCATCTGAGAAGGTGATCATCGGATCCAATGGTGTCCGGATGATTTCCTTTTCCATGTCTTCAATGCCACCGAAAGGATCCAGTAATTCGCCGTAAGAGTCTTTGTTTAAGCTTAACGCCAATGCATTGATGGTGAAGTCACGCCGGTTTTGGTCATCCTCCAGTGTTCCATCCTCCACAATTGGTTTGCGGGAATGACGTTGGTACGACTCTTTACGGGCCCCTACAAATTCAACCTCCAAATCGCGATACCGAAACATAGCAGTCCCAAAGTTTTTGAAAACAGTCAGCCTTAGGTTGCCTAATTTTTTTGCTACCCTTTCTGCCAGTTCAATGCCGCTCCCAATGGTTACAATGTCAATGTCTTTGGACGGACGTTCCAGGTATAGGTCACGTACAAATCCACCAATTACGTAGGTTTCACGATTTAATTCCGATGCAATATCTCGTATGGTATGGAATACCGGATGGTTTAAATGTTTTTTCATCCCCTCACTGCCAATTTTAGTCATTCGCTGACAAAATTACAATTAATTTATGGTTTTGGCCGATTTTGGAGTAACTTGATAGTTTGGTACGATCATTGATATGAAAGAATCTAAGAATATAGATATTTAAAAAAGTTTAATATCTTTGCATCGAATATTAATTCATAAAACTGATAGTCATGTTAGAACATTTGACCAACGAAACGTTTAAAACGAAAGTATTCAATTACGAAGGAAGTAAGGATTGGAAATTTGAAGGCACTAAACCATGTGTGATTGATTTTTATGCCGACTGGTGTGGACCATGTAAAATGGTGGCACCTATATTAGAAGAATTGGCAAAAGAGTACGATGGTAAAATCGATATATATAAAGTAGATACCGAAGCGGAGCGCGAGTTATCAGCGGTATTTGGTATTCAGAGTATACCGTCGTTATTGTTTATTCCACAGGATGGGCAGCCACAAATGGCTCAGGGCGCATTGCCAAAGGATGGGTTTGAACGCGCCTTTAAAGATGTGTTAAAGGTTGAAAAATAATACGGTTTTATTGTTTTCAACGCTGTGAAACGAATGAACTTTTTTGCAGTATAAGCCTTTGTTTGATGAGGGAGTACCCTGTTAAAAAGAGGATAATTTAAAGGAAAGATAGAATGAGAAAGATGTTTTTGTTAATTGCCTTTGCAGGTCTTTTTATAAGCTCAGTTTCTTGTGCGAATAAAGAGGGTAAGAGTGCTGCAAATGGAACAGAGGTCACTGCCTCTTCATCCGAGAAGGGCGGAGTTGTATATCTGACAAAGGATACATTCAAAGAACAGGTCTTTAATTACGAAGCCAATAAAGAGTGGGCTTATGAAGGTAAAGTGCCGGCCATTGTGGATTTTTATGCCGATTGGTGTGGTCCTTGTCGTCAATTGTCACCAGTGTTAGCTGAATTGCAGAAAGAATACGGGGGCAAGATTCAAATTTACAAAGTGAATACGGACAAAGAGAAGGAGCTGGCTCAAACATTTGGGATACGTAGCTTGCCAACCATTGTTTTTATTCCATTGGAAGGTGATCCGCAAGCAGCCATGGGATTTCGTCCAAAAGCTGATTTAGAAACCATGATTCAAGAAATACTGAAAGTTGAAAAGTAAATTTTAACTTCAGATTACGAATTGAAAGCCGGGGAAATTTTCTCCGGCTTTTTTTGTTGGTCTCGCAGATTTTAATTTACCTTTGGCTACGAAAATATAGGGGTGCCTTAATACAACGGGCTGAGATCATACCCTTTGAACCTGATGCAGGTAATGCTGACGCAGGGAATAAGACAACGTCTATTTGCACTCCTTGATTATTTTTCTTGTAAACTGAAACTATGAATGTAATCGTAAACGGTCAGGAGCAATTCGTGGCTGATCACTTACACGTAGATGCCTTGTTAACGCACATGGGACAGGCCGAGTTGGGGGGCATTGCCGTGGCCATAAATGACCTGGTCGTACCCAAAAGCCAATGGTCGAAACATGTCCTAAATGCCGGGGACAAAGTGTTAATCATTAAAGCCAGCCAGGGAGGCTGATCACCATAAATCAAGCTGCAACATGACAAAAGCAAAAATATCTCAGGAGGGCATTACAACAGGACCATTCCCTTCATCTCAAAAAGTGTATGAACAAGGCACGATTCATGATATAAAGGTGGCCCATCGTGAAATTCTCCAGAGTGATACCCAGACATCAGAAGGTGACCTCATTCATAATCCACCGGTAACCGTGTATGATACCAGTGGTCCATACACGGATCCGGCTTACACTGTTGATCTGGAGAAAGGATTGCCAAAGATCCGCGAACAGTGGATACTGGATCGTGGTGATGTGGAGCAAATGGACGATTTAAGCTCGGAATATGGGCGTCAACGCCAGAATGATCCGGCTTTGGATCACCTGCGTTTTGATCATGTCTCGGAAAAACCGTTACGAGCGAAAGATGGCCGTTGTGTCACGCAATATTTCTATGCCTGTCAGGGTATCATCACTCCAGAAATGGAGTATGTGGCCCTGCGTGAGAATCAGCGCTTACAACAAGTAAAAGAAAAATATAAAATCCACCGCGGACAATGTTTTGGGGCTCAGATTCCGGAAAAGGAAGTGACTGCTGAATTTGTGCGGGATGAGATTGCAGCCGGCAGAGCCTTTTTGGCAGCCAATATCAATCACCCGGAAACGGAGCCGATGATTATTGGGCGCAATTTCCTGGTCAAGATTAACGCCAACATCGGTAATTCACCAACGACTTCCTCCATTGAAGAAGAAGTGGAGAAAGCTGTGTGGGCGTTCCGTTGGGGAGCCGATACCATTATGGATTTATCTACCGGTGATAACATTCATGAAACGCGGGAGTGGATTGTGCGCAATTCGCCGGTGCCGGTTGGAACGGTTCCTTTGTATCAGGCATTAGAGAAGGTAAAAGGAAAAGCAGAAGACCTGACCTGGGAAATTTACCGTGATACGTTGATTGAGCAAGCCGAACAAGGCGTGGATTATTTTACCATCCATGCCGGGTTATTATGGCGTCATGTTCCCATGACCATTCACCGGGTAACTGGTATTGTATCACGTGGTGGCTCCATCATGGCCAAATGGATGTTGCATCATCACAAAGAGAATTTCCTCTATACGCACTATGATGAAATTTGTGAAATTCTGGCCGCTTACGATGTGGGTATTTCTTTGGGCGATGGTTTGCGTCCCGGATCAATGGCGGATGCCAATGACAGAGCCCAGTTTGGCGAGTTGGAAGTGTTGGGTGAATTAACCCAGAAGGCACGTGCCAAATATGTACAAGTGTTAATCGAAGGCCCGGGTCACGTGCCCATGCAAGGCATTAAAGAAAACATGGACCGTCAGCTGGAGCAGTGCGATGAGGCACCATTCTACACCTTAGGCCCATTAACAACCGATATTGCACCGGGATACGATCACATCACTTCGGCCATTGGCGGCGCAATGATCGGCTGGTACGGAACGGCCATGCTGTGTTACGTCACGCCGAAAGAGCATTTGGGATTGCCGGATAAGCACGATGTAAAGACTGGAGTAATCACTTATAAACTGGCTGCGCATGCGGCTGATGTAGCCAAAGGTTTTCCGGGCGCTCAGTTCAGGGATTATGCCATGAGCAAAGCCCGCTTTGAATTCCGCTGGAAAGATCAGTTTGCCTTGGCGCTGGATCCGGAAACGGCTATGAAGTTTCATGACAAGACGTTACCGGATGAAGGACACAAGACGTCTCACTTCTGCTCCATGTGTGGCGAGCACTTTTGCTCCATGAAATCCACCATGGAAGTGCGGGAAATGGCCAAAAAACTAAAAGAAAAATCAGATTTATTTAAAGAATCGGGCGGAGAGTTATATATGTAATCTTTTCGACTATTTTTGTGGCAGATTAAAACTAAACTTTATGAAGCCAATAGTAATTTCTTATCCCGGACATGTAGACAATGAAGTGGATGCCATCGTGGCATTGTTTGAAGCTGGTCTGGAAGTATTGCACGTACGCAAACCCGCCTTTTCGCGGGAGCAGATGAAGAACTGGATTGAAGCAATTGATGAGAAATATCGCCCACAGATAGTTATTCACAGCCATCTTGCGTTGGTTGAGGAGTTAGGGTTGAGGGGGGTGCATTTTACCTCCTATAACCGTCACCTGATGGATAACTATAGCGATAAGCCATTGCCCAAGAGTATTTCGGTACATTCAATGACCGAGTTGATTCACTTGAGTGAGGCCTTCAATTATGCATTAATCAGTCCGGTTTTTGAAAGTATCTCAAAAGAGGGATATGGACCTGCTGTCGATAAAGCGATGTTGAAACGATTCCTGGGCAAGGGGCACGAAGTACCGGTGTTGGCTTTGGGAGGTATTGACATGAGTACGGTGGATGAAGCCCGTGAATTGGGGTTTGATGGCGTGGCCTTGCATGGCCATATCTGGGTACAATTTGAACAAGATCACGATGTAGTCGGTTTGGTGGACCGTTACCGTGAGGTAAAAGAAAAATGGGAATAAACGAATGAAACAACGACCTTATGTACTTTCTATAGCAGGTTTTGATCCCTCGGGTGGCGCAGGTATTGCGGCCGACATCAAAACATTTGAACAACATAAGGTCTACGGATTAAGTGTTGTCACATCCCTGACTTTCCAGCACGAATCGCACTTTGAGGGCGTCAGATGGCTAAGTATTGAGGAGATTCGGCAACAATTAGATGTGCTAAAATTACAATACCAGCCCGCCTGCATTAAAATAGGGCTGGTGGAGTCATTTGAGCGGCTCGTTCAAATACTTCATTGGATTAAATGGAATTGGCCGGAAGCTTTCGTGATATGGGACCCCATACTAAAGGCTTCTGCCGGATTTCCATTCCACACTCCCCGGCAAACCGAACTTCAACGACTCATACCAGGATACATCGATCTCATTACCCCCAATATTCCGGAATATCAGCAATTATTTGGTGCGCAAGAGGCGCAACAGGTGGTAGCGGAATACCATTGTGCGCTGCTGCTCAAAGGGGGGCATTCAACAACAGAGCAGGTCACTGATCTGTTGTATCAACCGGAAGAAACAACAATAGAAATCACTTCACAAAAAGTAGAAGGTGATTGGCAAAAGCATGGCACAGGCTGTGTATTGTCGGCGGCCATAGCGGCGCAGATAGCCACCGAAAGGTCCTTGCCGGAGGCGTGTAAAAACGCACATTTCTATGTGAAGCAATTTATAGCCAGTGATGAAGGCTTGTTAGGTTTTCATCCCAATCCAGAAGCATTATGAAGAAAAATATAGCTCGCTTGCAATTTATTACCTCACCTGCTGATCAAATCAGTTATCAACAGCAGGTTGAATCCTATGTGATGGGGGGTGGTAACTGGGTGCAGTTGCGCATGAAGGAAGAGTCCGTAGAAGAAATTGAAGCGCAAGCGCGGCGCATTTTTGCCTATTGCATGGAGCATGGGGCCGCTTTTATCCTCAACGATCATGTGGAGATAGCCGCCCGTTTGGGTGCCGATGGGGTGCACTTAGGTAAAAATGACATGCGTCCTGCTGAAGCCCGTGAGCTATTGGGGCCCACAGCCATTATCGGGGGTACGGCCAACACCTTTGAGGATGTTCAAAGATTAGTATCACAAGGGGTGGACTACATTGGTTTAGGGCCTTATCGTTTTACGTCCACGAAAAAGAATTTAAGTCCGGTGTTAGGGCTGGAAGGTTATCAGGCCATCCTAAAAGCATGCGATGAGGCGGGCATTACCATTCCCATTGTGGCCATTGGCGGGTTAGGGCCCGATGATTTCAAAGGACTCTTTGATGCCGGTTGTCATGGCGTGGCCCTCTCCTCTTACATCACTAAAAAGGAACAGCCGGGGGCCGTCACGCTGGCGTTATTGGAGCAAATTGGCCGACTATCGGCTTCGGGCTGGAAACGCCTGTTTAAACACTAAGAATACACATTAACCTATTGATATCATATACTTATGCAACCACTTCAGTTAGGGGATAAAACATTCCAATCGCGCTTATTTACCGGAACGGGTAAGTTTGCGTCTAACCAATTGATGGAAGAGGCTATTTTGGCCAGTGGATCGGAATTGGTCACGGTGGCTTTGCGCCGGGTGGAACTGGATAACAGTAACGACGACATATTAAAGCATCTGAAGCATTCGCACATCAACTTATTGCCCAATACATCGGGGGTACGGACGGCTAAGGAGGCCATCTTTGCAGCTCAGTTGGCCCGTGAGGCTTTGGAGACCAACTGGCTGAAGCTGGAGATTCATCCCGATCCCAAATATTTATTGCCCGATCCCTTGGAGACCTTAAAAGCCGCGGAGGAATTGGTGAAGATGGGTTTCATCGTGTTGCCATATATTCAAGCCGATCCGGTGTTGTGTAAGCTATTGGAAGAAGTCGGTGTAGCGGCGGTGATGCCGTTGGGAGCGCCCATCGGATCGAACCAGGGCCTTCAAACCAAAGAGATGTTACGCATCATCATTGAACAAAGTAACGTGCCGGTGGTGGTGGATGCCGGTATCGGGGCGCCGTCACATGCGGCTGAAGCGATGGAGATGGGAGCCGCGGCCGTATTGGTGAATACAGCCATTGCTGTGTCGCCGAATCCGGTGCAGATGGGACGCGCCTTTAAGATGGCGGTGGAAGCGGGGCGCATGGCTCATGAAGCACGTTTGGCTGAAAAATCAATGGGGGCGGAAGCATCCAGTCCGTTGACGGCTTTTTTGGATGAATTGTAGGGTTTTTAACCGCAGAGACGCCAGGACGCAGAGGTGTTTTAAATTAGGTTTAGTTGGAATAGAGTGCCAAATAAGATATAGAATGTGAATCTTATATCTTGAATCTTATATCTTGAATCTTATATCTTGATACTTTAATTAAGTATGAAAACTTTCGAACAGGTACATACCGCTCATCCGTGGGATGAGGTGAAGGAATCGATCTATAATAAAACAGCGGCTGATGTGGAGCGTGCGCTGGCTGCTTCGCGTGCTGATCTGGAGGATTACAAGGCCCTGGTGTCGCCGGCTGCCCGGCCGTACCTGGAGCAGATGGCCGTTAAGAGCCGCGCCATCACCCAGCAGCGATTCGGGAAAACCATCCAGATGTATATCCCTTTGTACCTGTCCAACGCGTGCGCTAATGCCTGTATTTATTGTGGATTCTCACACAGCAACGACATCAGGCGCATAACCTTAACAGCCGATCAGGTGCTGGAAGAAGTGAAAGTGATCAAGGGCATGGGGTTTCAGCATTTGTTATTGGTCACCGGTGAACATCCGGCCCAATGCGGATTTGATTACCTCAAGGAGATGGTGGAATTGGTGAAGCCCTATTTTGCCCATGTGTCTATTGAAGTACAGCCCATGAAGCAGGTGGAGTATGAGCAGTTGATCAGCCTGGGCTTAAACACGGTGTATGTCTATCAGGAAACCTACAATCGGAACAATTATAACACCTACCATCCTAAGGGGAAGAAATCGGATTTTGCCTATCGACTGGCCACACCGGAACGCTTGGGAGCTGCCGGAATCCACAAAGTAGGCGTAGGCTGTTTGTTGGGCTTAGAGGACTGGCGCACCGATTCTTTTTTCACGGCTTTGCACCTGGATTACCTGGAGAAACATTACTGGCGTACGAAGTATTCCATTTCATTTCCCCGCTTAAGGCCTCACGTGGGGGCCTTTCAGCCCAATGTGGAGGTGAGTGATAAGGAACTGGCCCAGTTAATCATGGCCTATCGCTTATTCAATCCCGATGTGGACTTGTCCCTATCCACCCGCGAAAGTCAGAAGTTTCGGAACCACATGTTGCAACTGGGGGTGACCGCCATGAGTGCCGGTTCGAAAACCGAGCCGGGGGGCTATGCCGTGTACAACCAGGCTCTGGAACAATTCAGTGTGGCCGATGCCCGCAGCCCCCAAGAGATGTGTGACATGATTCGCCAGGGCGGGTATGAGCCGGTGTGGAAGGATTGGGATGCGTGTATGCAAGGATAATTAGCAAGGAAAAAGGGAAACGGAAAAGAAGAAATTAAATGGGAAAAAGGTTAACGTAATAAGTGGCGGATTGGGCTATAAGGATATGAATATGGGCTACACAGAAAAACGCCTGCTCATTCTAAGTAAGGAGTAGAAATTTCGCCCGGTTACACTTTTCCCTCCTGATTATTTGGAGGGGTACTGAAGGGGGGGAAATTAAAAGTGAAGTGTCATCCTGTCAGATAGCCTCACTTATTAAAAAGTAAGGCGTAATAAATCAGCAGTTTAACTTCCAGGGAGAAAAGGGAAGGGTCTTCAGATCAGATTCCACTTCTTTTGAAAAAAATGGAGTATCTTATGTCTAATATGCCCCTTCTGGCACAGCAGATTCTCAATTTACGACGTACATCGTCCATTTTTTTAAAAAGTTGCCCTTTTGTCAGTGTAAATGGCTCAACTTTTCGGAAAGAGATGCCATCTACACGGTCGATACCATCTTTTTTTAAGAAAAAGACCCATTGTACACCGCCAATGGCATTTCCGGTGGGCCAGATCGCTCATCGTCCCGGTCGAAAGCTCCTTTTTTCAAAAAAATCAGCCATTGACCCGGTCGTTCGTCTCTTTTTTGAAAAAGGGGGCCATTGTTCATGGTCGATGGGTCAACTTTTCAAAAAGGCAGCCTTGCCCCTGTCGGTAAGTCATTTTTTTGAAACGTACTGTCAGGTGCACTGTCGATAGATCCCTATACTCCCTGTGCGCTCCCAGACTTCTCCCCAACACCGCGGTTTTTAACCACTAAACGATAAAAAGCACCTCAATAAAGATAAAAAGGTCTGAAAAGTTTGGTGGCTTAGAATGTACGTTCTACTTTTGCGGCGTATTTCTACAATGGGGTGCCTCATCCAGCCTGGCTGGAGTAAAAAAGGCTGAGATCATACCCTTCGAACCTGACCGGGTAATGCCGGTAAGGGAAAGAGTATTCTCCACAATTATTCCTCATTGCAGTCTGGTTTTAAGTTAAACTTTATCTGCTTAATAAAATGAAGAAGGTATTTTTAGTTGTCGCGGTGGTCGTTTTGACCGTATCAGCCATGGCGCAGAATGTGATTAAAGGAACGGTGAGTGATGAGCAGGGGCAGCCTCTGGTAGGTGTGAATGTGGTGGTTAAGAATAGCTACGTCGGTACCATTACCGATGCCAATGGTGTCTTCGAACTCACGCGTTTGAAGCATGCCAATCAGACACTCATCTTTTCGTTTGTTGGTTATGAAAAGAAAGAAGTGACTACCAATGAGCAGACCGACATGCAGGTGACCTTAGAACCTTCCACCGTGATGACCGGTGAAGTGGTGGTTTCGGCAGTTCGGGCCCGTCCGGGAACACCGATTGCCTATAGTGAAATGGATGCAGAAGCCATTGAATCGGCGAATTTTGGTCAGGACTTGCCCTATCTGCTTAATCAGATGCCGGGGGTGGTCACCAACTCCGATGCCGGAACCGGGATTGGCTATACGAATTTTCGGATTCGGGGAACAGACATGACGCGCATCAATATGACTGTGAATGGCATTCCCCTGAACGATTCGGAAAGCCAGGGCGTCTTTTGGGTAAACATGCCCGATTTTGCGGCTTCTGTGGATAACATGCAGGTGCAACGGGGTGTGGGGACTTCATCCAATGGGGCGGCCTCCTTTGGCGGATCGGTGAATCTGAGCACGCTCAATGCTTCGCCCGATGCCATGGCTTTTATTGATAATAGCTATGGGTCCTTTGAAACCTGGAAAAACTCCGTGGCCGTGTCCACCGGATTACTGAAAAATAGCCTGGCCTTTGATGCCCGTTTGTCGCGCATTACCAGTGATGGGTTTATTGATAGAGCAGCATCCGATTTAAAGTCTTATTACCTCTCGGGTGGTTATTATGGGACGAACACAACAGTGAAGCTAATCACATTTTCGGGCACAGAGAAAACCTATCAGGCCTGGAATGGCGTGCCAAAAGTAAAGTTGGATAACGACCGTGAAGGCATGGAAAAGTTGGTGATGATGGATGGCTGGCCCGAGGAAGAGGCTGCCAATCTCTATGCCTCTAATGCCCGTACCTTTAACCGTTATTTGTACGATAATCAAACGGACAATTACAAGCAGGATCATTATCAGTTGCATTTCACCCACCGTTTAAATGAGCTTATTGACTTTACCGTGGCCGCGCATTACACCAAAGGCAAAGGCTACTATGAATCGTTTAAATATGCGCAAAAATTTTCAAAGTATAATGTGGGATTTGATGAAGTTATTATCAATGGTGAGTCCGTTAAGAAGACTGATTTAATTCGCCGTAAATGGTTGGATAATGATTTCTATGGCTTGACTTTTTCGGGTAATTATCACGTCAGCCGCTTGCATCTGACCCTTGGTGGAGCTTATAACGAATACGATGGCGATCATTATGGCAATGTCATCTGGACCGCCTATAATAATGGCATTCCGGCCAATCATGAGTGGTACCGGAACAATGGAAAAAAGAAAGATTTCAACAGCTTTGCCAAAGCCACACTGGAGCTTGTGGATGGTCTGGCTGTTTATGGCGACGTGCAGTACCGGCACATCGATTATGTGATGAGCGGAACACATGATGACCAATCGAACTTGGGGCAATCCTATAATTTCGATTTCGTGAATCCTAAGTTCGGGCTGAATTGGGATTTTTCAAATGAGCAACGCTTGTTTGCCTCTTTTGCCATGGCACAGCGCGAACCCTCCCGAAGCGATTTTAGAGATGCGGATGCCGGTCGCAAACCTACAGCGGAGAAATTGTATGATTGGGAGTTGGGCTATGAGCTCAGCAAACGACGGGTGCAGTTGAATGTGAATGCTTTTTACATGGATTACACCGATCAGTTGGTGTTAACAGGCGAGATCAATAATGTGGGAGGAGCCATGATGGTGAATGTGCCGGAGAGCTACCGGGCTGGTATTGAAATTTCCGGTGGATGGGTGATTTTACCAAAATTGCAATGGAGTGCCAATGTGGCTCTGTCAACCAATAAGATTAAAAACTTCACGGAGTATGTGGATGATTGGGATACCTGGACGCAGCACGTGAACGAATTGGGAAAAACAGACATCGCATTTTCACCTGAAGTAACCGCTTTCAGTCGATTGGACTACCAACCGGTGACTGGCTTGACATTATCGGTAATGCAGAAGTATGTGGGAGATCAATTCATAGACAATACTTCCAGTGAAGAGCGTAAATTGGATGCTTATTTAGTGGATGACATCATGGTTAATTACGACTTTAAGCTCCAAAACATTGGTGATTTTAATGTAGGGGTTAAACTCAATAACACATTCGACCAGGAGTATGAAACTAATGCCTGGGTGTATCGCTATTATTCTGGCGGGGAACATGATGTGTTGGATGGTTATTTTCCTCAAGCCGGCTTTAATGTCATGATACGCGTAGGGATGAAGTTTTAAGGATTCCGAATCTGGGCCTTATGCTTTGGGCTGGTTGTGAACCAATGAGGTTTACAACCCTGTTTTTCACCTTAGTTAATTCCGCGTAGCGGATGAAGTGTTGTAGAATAATCTGTTGTAAATAGTGGTTCTAAGAAAACTAACGAATTAGCAAAAAATGATATGAACCTATATTAATTCTATAGCTGATATAGGCTTGTTTTTCTCTTGCTTGTCGATTTTATTGAAACTAGGATGCTTTTTGCACAATTTTATTAATAATTATATTCATAATAGAGTGGATTGAGCATACCATTCCCATCAAATAATACAAGTCATTATCCCCTAAGCTGCAAATTTATTAGTGTATTCCTCCTTCTTCAATTTGAGTATCTGTCGCCCAATTTTCTTAAGGTTGTATGCACTTACCCCCAGACTTATGTATCTGTTAAAATGAAGTATTCCCCGGTCAGGACAACGATCAAGTCCTCGGTTTTCCAACTCATTAATATTGGATTCTATGGCACTGTGCTTATTCTTTAACCTTTTAAAGCCCTGGCTGCTCTCTTCGTCTTTTTCTGTTTTGGTGAGTTTCCCAAGCTTGGGTAAAACGACTTTGGGAACTTCTAGTTGAAGTAGTTCCTTGTTTTCTTTTGCCCAAAATCCTTTGTCAAAGCTCCATGAAGTCACAGTGTGTTTTGCTAGGACTCTGTCTGACAGTGCTATAACAACATCCCTATCCTGTTGGTCATTTAAAATTTGGTAATCTACAATGAGATCATATTGATCTGTGGTTATTAATAGTTTCTTGCCCAATTCAACATTGGGGCGCGACTTGCCTTTCTTTACCCACTCGGTATATGTTTCAAAGACGGAAAACAGCTTTTCTTCATGGGGTATTGTCTCTCCCTTAAGAATTCGCCTATCAACCAGTTGAATATGCTTTTCCATCAATGGCACAAAATGTTCGATCATTATCACAAGTGATAAGTCTTGCATGTCGTTTACCGGGAAATCAGGGAGGCTTTCATTGAGTTTTTTCAATAACGCTCCGGTTTTTGTCAAGTATCTTTTAGCAGCATACACCATCCTGTCCTTTTTATTCTTGCCGCCACTGGCTGATGCTTTTCCCAGTTCACGCATCAGACCCTTTATCTCATACCTCCAATTGGCCAGTTTGCGCCACTGATCAATGGTCTCATATTTTTTTAAAAATACTGATACGGCATCAAGGCATTTCCGGGCACAGTCCCAGAGCAGGTTGTAATCTGTTGGGAAATGAACATTGCTTTCTACTACAAAACTATCGGACTTTAAGCGCAATGCTGTTTTTTCTTTTTTTTTAAACACTTCACGGTGGCCAAACTCTAATATTACGGCATTGAGTTCGGTGATCATCTCATCACTAAGCGCAGATACATTGTCGTAGATATTTTGATACTCAAATTCAATTCGCTCATAGCCAAACTCACGCTCAACGCCCATCAAATAGCGCAAAGTATGGTGGTTATTAGCCAGGTTATGAACCATCTCATAGCTGATATTGAGGCATAAGCGCAATTGGGCCAATACAAAAACAATCCACAAATCTAAACCACTTCTACCCGTATATTTTTTCCCTGAACGGATGTGCTTGTCCAATATGTTAAATATTTTCTCATTATACTTCTTATTGCAATAGATTTCTTTCAAAGCTGCCAATAATTCATCTATGGGATTTTTGCTCTTGGGGCTGATCCAGGTTTCTTCAATGGGCTTTTGCCCAATCGATAATTGTTGTGCGAATCTATTTCTCATTTTTGAACATCTTTTGTCGTTTTAACCAAAATAGGCGAATCTCAAACTATCAACATCCTGAAATTAAGCATTTTTACACAGAAACATGATTGAGTGGACGAATAGATTCGAACAAGTTTTCAACAATAGAGACTTGAATAATAGTGAATTACATATTTTCTAAGAGGCACTAAATAGTCTCTTTTCCCTGCAGGGGATATGGAATTGTTAAGCGGACAACAGCTCTTTAAGAAGAGCAAAAAACAATTATAACTAACTCAAGCCTGCCTCAACATCCTGATTGAGGCAGGTTTTTTTTAGCCCTTCCACCACTCTTTAATTCTATTTTTGAAGCCTGCCAGCGCACCTCTCGCTGCAAATTGATCCTTAAATTCCTTCCCATAACGCTTGGAGGCATACAAGTGGGTGTCATCCGTGAGGGTTACCAGTAATTGGCGGTGATCGTAACGTTTGATGTAATCACCATTCACCAGCAGACTGTTGCTGATCAAGTGAAAATTATAATCGCTGATGAGCATCTCTTTGTAGAAGCCCAGGTTTTTGGTGGCGGTTAGCTTGGTAGTATTCTGAAGGTAGATATACGTGATTACGCCATCGGCTTGCAGGTATTTGATGTCATCGATGTGCAAAAACTCGATGATGCCGTTGTGGAGGTGAAAGGCAATCTTGTTGGAAGTCGTACCGGGGGAGTCGGTCACCCGGTCCAGCAATAATTTTATTTGATGGTTAAAGTGTTTGTTGCTGATTTTTTGCAGTGCTTTATTCACGGCGACTAACAGTTCGGTATCGTCCAGGGGTTTGTATAAAAAGTCAAGAGCGGAATATTTAATGGCGCGTAAGGTATATTCCTTGGCGCTTTCACCGGTGATAAAGATGATCTCAAAGTTTACTTTTCCTTCATCGGACAACTGTTTTAGCAGATCAAATCCCGTACCGGTAGGCAATTGAATGTCCAGGAAAACGATGTCCACCGGTTGTTTTACAAGAAATGCATGGGCCTCTTCAATGGTAAAGGCCTGATGAATGGTGTGCAGTTGCGGTATTAAATGCCGGATGCGTTGTTTGATGTAATCGGAGGTATCCGGAATGTCCTCCACGATAAGTGCGGTATACTTTTGTTCCATGGTTTAAGCGCTAAAAGTAATTTTCACAATGGTGCCGCCACTCGCCGGATCGTCATAGTGAATTTGAATGTGATAGCCCATTTGATTCAATACATCCACCCGGCGGTTGATCAGCTCAATACCCCGCGATTCATAGGCCTTGATCGATTGTTTTTGCATCTCCATCGATTGCTTCCGCCCAATGCCATTGTCGGTGATGGTGCAAATCATCATGTCATGATCGCCTTCCAATAGCACCTCCAGTTTTCCCGGTTGATCACTGGGATGAATACCGTGTTTGATGGCATTTTCCACAAAGGGTTGAATAATCATGGGTGGAATGGTTTTATTGAGCAAATCGGGATTACTCACATTTAAATGAAAGTCAAATTTTTTGTGGCGGTATTTAATTTGTTCAAATTCGATGTACATTTTTAATAGGTCCACCTCTTCTTTAACGGAGATTTCATTGCTTGAACTATGGAGGGAATAACCTTTGGTGGATTTAATAGAAGCTTCCATGAAAGCCCGGATCAAACGTGAGAATTTGATCAAATATTGATTAGCTATTTCCGGCTTGTGCTGATTAATCAGGTTCTGAACCGAAGCCAGCAGGTTGAAAATGAAGTGGGGGTTCAGGTGGGCCTGAAGGGTGGCGACTTCCAGGTATTGAATCTGGCGCTCGTGCTTCAGGGTGCGGATCTTCAACAGGTAGCGTTCCCTGGCAATGTAGCCGATAATCAAGGCTAAAAACAGAACAGCGAAAAAGGCATATTGATAAAATTGTGGTTCGCGGTAAAAGGGTAAGGTAACTTGTATCCGGATGGTGGCTGTTTGGGAATCCTGGGCATGGACCATGCCTCCAGGCCGGACTTCCACATGAAAGGTATAGCTGCCCGACGCCAGGTTATTGTAATCGGCATGATTACCGGTTTTCCAGTCACTCCAACCCTTGTCGTAGCCTTCCAGTTGGTAGCGGTAGTGTGGCGTAGTAGGTAATCCGAATCCAACGGTTTCAAATTTAAAATCCACATTGTTGATGCCTCTCTTTAAGGTGATCACGGCATCAGCCGTTTGCTTGGTTATGGAAATTTCGGTATCGTTCAGATGAGTGATGGCCACATTGTAAAAATCGTTTTCAAAAGTGACTTTGTCCAGATCCAGTTCCATGGTATAGGTAGAGGATGGAATGTAAACTTTGTGTCCGGAAATCAGAAAGCTGTTTTGTGCAATTTCCTCAGCCAGCATGCCATTTCTGAAGTTGTATTGCTTTAGGCGGATTTGTCCATTGTTATACCAGGTGTAGAGATCCATTATAAACAATTCCCGCGTTGTGCCAATGAGTAAAAAGTGTTGCCCCACTGCCGCCACACTCGTGATATATCCCGAAATACCGTTGATGTCGATGGGCTCAAAAACATTCTTCTGGAAGCGGTATAACCATAGGCCTTGCCGGGTGCCCATCCAGATGTTCTGCAGACCATCCGCGGCCATGGAAATAACCCCCTGGTGGGGACAACTATCATACCGGGTTGATGCTTCCGTGATTTGCTTACTGGATCGATGGTAGAAAGCCAGGGAGCGTCCGGTACCAATCCAGATGATACTATCCCCGCTAAACTCAAAAGTGGCTGGATGGGAGCGGATTTTAGTGCCGGTTTCATCCATGACGCTTTCGATTTTTTTCCGGGCATCCATGAAGGCAAAGCCATTTTCCTGACCGAAAAGGATGCGGTTGGAATGCGGGTCGTATTTGGTGATGAGGGAAATGCCAGTGTCAAATTTTTTCGCTTGTTGATAATCATACTTTACCAAACCATAATGAGTTGGAAAATATAGCATTCCACAGGCATCGCGGGAAGCCCCATAATAATAATCGGTCTCTTTTTTTTGATACGGACCAGGGGCCAAAATTTCTTGTTTGGATTGATGCTTCAGATCCAGTTTATACAGTCCTTGTTTGAAGGCGCCCCCGTAAATGGCCCCATCACGTCCTTCAATCAAGGTCCAGAAATCATTCATGAACGCACGCGGATAGAGGCGGATGGGATTGTTCCAGATCTGATACAAGCCATTGTCGGAGCCGGCCCACCAATGGCCGTCGCCGTCGATCACCACCGGATAAGGGGCTTTGATAAAAGGTAGTTCAATTAATTCTGAAGTCCGGCTGAGGCTATCCAGGCGATAGAACTGATAATCGTGAAATAGGATATAATTTTGGTAGGGAACGGTATTGATTACGATGTCTTCTACCTTGTTGGTTGAGTTGATGGTATAACTGAAGAAATCCTGCCCGGAGTGTGGATTGATTAGTTTTTTGTGGCGGGCATTTTGAATCAGGTAGATCAGACTGTCGTTCTCCAGGTTGCCTGCCAGGGCTTGGTATCCCTCCGGCGCTGCAAAAACAGCGTTAAAATCCGTTCCTTTCTGGCGGTAAAGGGTGTGGTTAGTGGAATCGGAGACATATATTGTCTGGTTGTGAAAATCATACCCCAATGAACCTATCTTTCGAAAGGGTAATCCATTTGCATCGGTTAATTCCCGGTAAAGAGTATCCTGCCGGTAGTGTCGAATCCATTGGCTGGTATACAAAAGGTATTCACCTTCGCCCACAAGCGCTCCGATTCGTTCGCGGGGAGCAGCCAGTTGTTGAGGTTCGCCGGTATCAAATTTGTAAAAACCCGAGGATGCATAGACATAGACAGTTCCTTTTTTATCCCCTTGAATCGAAAAGATATGATCGTTGGTGAGGTAATGGTGGAAATGCTCGCCGTTGAATTTGGCCAGGCCGCCTTTGGTACCAATCCACAGGTAACCTTTGCAGTCCTGATAGATCTGACGCACCTGTATTTGAGGTAAGCCATTGTGTGTGGTATAATTCATATATGGCATCTCCTGTGCACTGCCGGGCAGCACAACACTCCACCAAATAAGGATCCACAGAAGATGCTTCATTGTAAAATAGGATGTTTAATTTCCAACACTACCAAGATACTATATAATCCTTATTCGTCGTATTCTTTTAATAACAGATGGGCAAATGATGAAACGAATGGTGATCTCCGACAGGTGATAGATCAGGTTTGAGGTGTTTTATTATTTTAATCTGAAAATAGAAAAAACGATAATATTTAACGCATTTCCCATTTATTGCCGTTATCGACCACCTGTTATTTTTTTAGTTATTCCCTCAGTGCATATCCTTACTTTTATTCGACATGATCAACTTAACTTCTTAGATATGAAAACAATTCTTTTTCTCTCACTTTTGCTGGCGGCAACCTTCTTAATGAATGCGCAGAATAATTTTGTGGTTCAAAATGAGTCTGCTCAAGTATTTAAATCCCTAACTGACGCACTTGATGCTGCTGTGGATGGGGATACCATTTACTTACCCGGGGGGGCTTTTACCAGTCCTGGTACGGTCACAAAAAGTCTGGTTTGGGTCGGAGTGGGGCACTATCCTGCATCCACACAAGCAACGGGCATTACTCAAATTACCGGAAATATTACATTTAGCGGTACATGTGACGGAACCTTTATAACCGGTATCTATTTTACCGGTGTACTTTATTTGGGAAATAGTGCCGATAACGTGGAAGATGTCACCATTGAGCGTTGCCGGATAGATGGTGACCTGAAATTAAAATATGGCACTACAATGAGTGTCATCAATTTTACTCTTTCGGAATGTGTCACTAGAGGAAATATCATTGGTAACAACGCGTCTAATTGTTTAATTGAAAAAACACTATTATCCGGCTCAAGAAAGATCATAAGCGGTTTTGATCAGAGCCGCTTCGATAGAATTATCAGTCTATCGCCTCATAGGGATAGTGATGGGAATAGTATTGCCTTCAGTGTGATCACGAATTCATTGGTGACCAATTCTATTTTTAATCAAACCTACAATCGATGGACGCCTAAAAGTAGCTCTGGCAATACTTTCATGTACAATTTGATTTTGCCGGGTGTATATAATCTTTCCGGTAATACCGAATCACATAACTTCACTTCAACGGATCCATTTGTCAGTATTTTTACAGCTGTTGGCGATGTGGCAACCTTCTCCTACGACGATGATTTCCATTTAAAGGCTGGTGTCATCGGTACAAATGCCTCCGATGACGGAACGGATCTTGGGATTTATGGCGGCAGTAAACCCTATAAAGAAAATGCTGTTCCATTTACCCCATACATCACAAAAAAGGTGATTGGAACGGAAACCTCCAATGGAATGCTTTCTGTTGAAATTGACGTGAGTGCCCAGGAGCGTTGATTTGATTCATCATTTGAAAAAAAAGCGAAGTTTCAAAAGGCAAACTCAACAAAACTAAAACCTATGAAGCCATATCTAATATTACTGTTTTTAGTCTCCTTTCTTCCAACTTATGCTCAAAAGGTGATTGTCGGCGGTCAATACTGGTATAATCATGATTATACCACTAAAGTGGATTTCAGCCTGACACCAGGAGTTGATTTAAAATATATTTCTGACATTGATGTTTCAGCCTTGAATAATGGCCTGAATACGATCCATTTTCGATTCTGTGATGATGAAGCACTTTGGGGCGCAGCCATTTCTTCTTTCATTATGGTTGAAAAAAGAAACTCTGAATTTCCAGCTAATAAGATCAGCGCCTGTGAGTATTGGTTTGATCATGATTTGGGAACCAGCATACGTGTTGATTTAAACAATGCGGCTGATGTGAACCATGTGACTAATATAGATGCATCGGCACTTAAAAAGGGTTTGCACACGGTTCATTTTCGGTATCAGGATGTGACCGGAAAATGGGGCGGTGTAAGCTCATCCTTTTTTGTTGTGGAAGATGCGAACAGGATAGTGACCAATAACATCATAACCGCTTATCAGTATTGGTTGGATGATCAAAAGGATAAAGCCATATCTGTTGAGATCACTCCCGGGCAGTCTATGAATCTGATGGAGCAGCTTGACTTTACAACGCTGGTAGCCGGCACGCATCAAATTAGTTTCCGCTTTCTCGATAAAGCTGGCCAATGGAGCAGTGTTATCACGGATGCGTTTATCAAAAAATCATTGTCTGTTGAGGATGGTTTAATTGCACACTATCCACTTGATGGCAATGCCTACGATCTGAGTGTATACAGCCATCATGGCACGGTCTCTGAAGCTTTACCTGCCACCGATCGGTTTGGTCATGCTGATGGGGCCTATTACTTTGATGGTTTAAATGATTGTATTGTTGTACCGGATGCTGACCATCTCGATATCCAGGATGGGGAACCGTTCTCTGTTTCCTTATGGTTGAAACACGATGGTCCTAATGTGGGCGAGTATTTCCTATCTAAATACAACGGGTCGCCAGGTAGTACAGGGGCTTATGCGTTTGGTACGGGATCAGCAGGAGATGCGTATAGTTGGTTTTATTTTGCTGGTGAAGGAGGTCTCGAAAATAGAGGAGCCATTGATCTGAATAGCGATATTTGGCACCATTATGTGGCTGTATACAAACCAGGGGAGGATGTGATGCTCTATGTAGATGGTCAGGTAGATATTAGTAATACGACCACTTTTGCGGGGAATACTAATAATACGCTGGATCTGCATCTGGGGTGTGGGGCCAACAAACGCCAGTTTTATAAAGGATACATGGATGATGTGCGTATTTATAAACGTGCTTTAACCACAGACGAGATTGATGGTTTGTTTAAGCTGGTTCCTACCACTACTAAGGTGGAAATCCTCGAGGGGATTCATGTATTTCCCAATCCGGTTCAGAGCAGTTTGAAAGTTCATTTGGGCGAACATCAGGGAGCAGCTTTGTACTTGTATAATATGTCTGGTAAATGTATGTATTCAGCGGTTAATGACGATCAGGAGCCAGTCATACCCACAGGAACATTGGCAAAAGGAGTGTATCTGTTACAGGTGAAATCAGCAAAGGGACAAATAACATTTAAAATTGTGAAAGAGTAAAAACTGTTTTTCTTTCCCAACGCAAAAGAGTCGGGATAAGAAGAATATTTGGATAGTCTATCTAATTTTTAATTCCATACTTATGAATCAAACTTTACCAAATCAATCAATCTCCACCATTCAAAGTAGACCGTGGCTATATGAATGTCTAAGATGGTGTCTGTTGATCTTTATTATGGGAGTAGGAAGCGCGCTAAACGCACAAAATTATATTTTTAATGATAGTTTTGAAAGTGATGTGCTGGGAGCAAAACCTGAAGGCTGGATTATGAAATACAATGGCACGGGTACTGCCAATCAGAAGGTAGTGGATACTCCAGTGATGTACGGAACCCATGCGTTTCAGATGGAAGGAAGGAGTAGTTGGGCATCTGAATTTTACAAAGTACCTTCTGAAATGCCTGATGAAGTGACGTTAGAAGCCTGGATTAATGCAGAGAAATCCTTAAGTGGACTAACGGGGAGTATTGGACTGGGAAATTTTACGGTTGGAACCTGGGGAACGCGTACCTCGCGCCTACAGTTTTTTGGCGGTAAGATATCGGCCACTTATTATAGTGGAAGTCAAGGGCCAGTTTATATAATACAGGATTATGTGCCAGGTACCTGGTACCATGTGAAAATGGCGCATAATCTGACAGCACGAACTTATAAAGTTTTTATTGATGGGGTGCAGGTGAGCGGGACCGATGGCAGTACAACAGTTTCTGAGTTTCCAATGGCGCAAACTGTTGAATCTATTCATGTGATGCTGGCTGCCGGCAATTCAGGGACAACCAAAATGTTTTTTGATGATATCAGACTCTATGAAACGTCACATCTGGTGGCCCATTACCCATTTGATGGTAATGCTGAAGATGCCAGCGGTCAACAGCACCACGGAACCGCATATGGTGCTTCTTTAACCGCTGATAAAGATGGAAATGCCAATAGTGCCTATTATTTTGACGGGGTTGATGACTACATTGATTTGGGGGATTGGGAAAACGGAGGCCCCATGACCATCACGTTTTGGGCACGCTGGAATGCATTTAATAATTATTCGCGGATTATCGACCTTGGAAATGGAGCTTCTGCTGATAATATTATTGTTTCCAATTATCAAATGACCAACAAACTGTTTTTTCAGATTTACGGTACCACAACTAAAGCTATCCCCTCGTATTATAACATTTTAACCCCCAATACATGGGATTTTTACACGGCTAAGGTGGATGAAAATGGACTTATGCGCATTTATAAAAATGGCGTGTTTCAAACCGAACATCAACAAGGTGTGACACCCAATGTGGTAACCCGAACCAGGCAGTATATTGCCCGCAGTAATTTTCCTCAGGATGGGTATTTTAAAGGGGCTATTGATGACGTCAGGATATACAACGCCGCATTGGATGACAGTGAGATTCAGAATTTATATTCGGTATCTACGGCGATTACTCCTGTTGAAGAAGAGACGAATATATCGGTTTATCCCAATCCGGTTAGCGACAAGTTAATTGTAAACCTGATAGTAGCTGCACAGTATCACCTAGAAGTGTATACCATTAATGGCAAAAAAATCTATGATTCATATGGGAATGGTAAACATGCCGAAATTGATTGCTCAGAATTTGCTCAGGGGATCTATATGGTGGCCATAACAAGCGGCGAAAAGAATAGAATAGTGAAAGTCGTGAAGGACTAAAAGTGGAATCAAATTATGGATTAAAAGCTGTCTCATTGGGGTTTTGAGGCAGCTTTTTTGTTGAGATAGAAACTTACAATGGAAGTGATTTAACTAATATATTGGCTGTGAACCACACTAAACAATTATCTGAAATCAACTGTTTGATAAATGGTAGAAAACTGATAATTGTCATGAAAAAGAAGATAGGGGTAATCGGCTCTGGATTGGTGGCACAAACACTTGGTGCCGGCTTACTCAGATATGATTATGAGGTAATGCTGGGGACACGCGAGGCGTCTAAACTGACTCGTTGGCGACTGGATCATGGCAAAGGTCAGGTGGGGTCCTTTTCAGAAGCGGCCTGCTTTGGAGATATTTTGATTCTGGCCGTGGCTGGAAGAGCGACCAAGAGTGCACTTGATATGATTGAACCGAATTATTTGGCAGGGAAAACCATTATTGATGTCACCAATCCTATTGCTGATACACCACCCGTAAATGGTGTACTTCGCTTATTTACCGATTTCACTGAATCACTCATGGAGAAATTGCAGCAGTTTTTTCCACAAGCCCATTTTGTAAAGGCTTTCAATAGTGTGGGCAGTGCCTGTATGGTGAATCCCTCTTTCGAAACCAAACCTACCATGTTTATTTGTGGCAATCATGATGCATCCAAAACGGATGTTACTGAAATTATCACTCTGTTTGGCTGGGAGGTGGCTGATATGGGAAGTGCGGAAGCCGCCCGTGCCATAGAGCCTTTGTGCATCTTATGGTGTATCCCGGGTTTAAAAGATAATCAATGGATGCATGCTTTTAAGTTGTTGAAGATGTAAGGTGTTAATGTGTTTTTTAAGTCGTTCAACTAATAATCAAAAATGAAGATGATGAAATTATTTTCTGACTTTCAATTGGGAGCTATCGAATTGAAGAACCGCATAGTGATGGCACCGATGACGCGTTGCCGGGCTACCAATAATGTGCCAAATGATTTGATGACCACTTATTATCAGCAACGGAGTGGGGCTGGATTAATTATTACGGAAGGAACGTCGCCTTCTCCAAATGGTTTGGGATATGCCCGTATTCCGGGGATATTCAATCAGCAACAGGTCGATGGTTGGAAAAAGGTAACCAGTGCGGTGCACGAAAAGGGCGGGAAGATATTTTTGCAGTTGATGCATACCGGCCGTGTATCACATCCCGATAATATGCCGGATGGATCAGAAATCTTGGCGCCATCTCCCGTGGCCTTGAGTGGCGAGATGTATACTGATCAAAACGGCATGCAACCCTATCCGCTACCCAAAGAAATGACCATCACCGATATTGAAAGGGCGCAGCAGGAATATATTTATGCGGCAGAGAATGCCATTGAAGCCGGCTTTGATGGTGTAGAACTGCATGGGGCCAATGGATATCTCATTGATCAGTTCATCAATACAGCTTCCAATAAGCGAGTAGATGCGTATGGCGGATCCGGGAAATACCGCTGTCGCTTTGCCCTTGAGGTAGCCACCAAAGTGGCGGAAGCCATTGGGCCGGAACGAACAGGTATCCGCTTGTCTCCTTATGGGGCGTTTAATGATATGGAAGTGTTTCCCGAATTGGAAGAAACCTATGAATACCTGGCCAGAGAGTTGGGCAAGCTGCATTTGGCCTACATTCACATTGTCGATCATTCGTCCATGGGGGCACCCCCGGTGAGCGATTCTGTGAAAACTAAAATTCGTAAAGCCTTTGGCGGACCTATTATTGCAAGCGGTGGTCTGGATAAGGCATCAGCCGAAGCTGCCTTAATAGATGAGGTGGGTGAACTGGTCGCCTTTGGTCGTCCGTTTTTGGCCAACCCCGATTTGGTGAAGCGTTTTCAAACTGATCAAGCACTGAATACACCTGATTTTGATACCTTTTACACGCCTGGAGAAAAGGGCTACACAGACTATACTGTCGCAAAATAAAGTCGATAGCCCTAATTGTTTTCGGTATTCCGATGTAAAGGGAATGCATTGCTAAACCATCTGTTTTTTGGTCATAGAGTCATTGAAAACAGATGGTTTTACTGTTTGTCAGTGGTGGGGCTGGTTCATTGTGCAAAATGGACAGGTACTCGATGATGATTATGAGAACATTAATTTGGTATTCAAGGGAAGGAGACTACTTTTGCAGCCGAAATAGATTCTATCCGAATGACCAGAGACGAACGATTAAAATATTGCAAAGCGTGTAGTTACCAAAAACTCACTGTAAATAATGGGATTGTTTGTAGCATTACCAATGCACCAGCTACGTTTGAAGTGGCCTGTACCATTTATAAAGAAGATCCGGAACTTAAACAGAAGGTGGAGTCGGATGATACACAAAGGGGCGCTTCACTGGAAAGTGCAACACGGTTAACCCGCTTTGTGAATCGACTAGTAGATATTGTATGCATTGTTGTTCTTGTAGACGGGGTAAGGTCGCTGCTTAATATGCAAGCACCTGAAAACATATTCCAGGTTAGTCCGTCGGAACAGATTCGCGAAATATTAATCAGTCTTTTTGCCACACTTTTCTATTACCTCATCTTCGAATTAGTTACCGGACGGACTCCTGGTAAATTACTGACAAATACGAAGGTGGTGGATTTAAATGGAAACAAACCGGATTTTAAAACCGTGTTGATACGATCCTTAAGCAGAGCCGTGCCGTTTGAGCCATTTTCTTTCTTTGGTGATACCGATAAAGGATGGCACGATAAATGGTCCAAAACCAGGGTAGTGAAGGGGTAAGGAAATTCATATTACGTGAAAGGAGAAAAGATTCGTGTCGCTTTTATATTATTTTTCCAAGACTCTATTTATGCAATAAAAAGAAGCGTAATTAGTAACTCTCAAAGGGGTTGAAACCCTTTGAGGGGTAAAGCTAAATGGAATAGTTGTGGGATAGCCTTGACCAGTCTTTGGTGAGAGGGTGTTTTTAGCTTAGATTTTATATTGATTGCAACAATATTAATTGTTATCGGTTTTCCTTATATTCGAAAAAACGCAATCAATAAAAAGAACAACTATGAATTTATTACTGATTAGTAACTCCACCATGGCTGGGGAAGCCTACCTCGATTATCCCAAACATAATATTGCCAGTTTCCTTGGCGAGAAATCACTCAAGTGTTTATTCATCCCATATGCAGGCGTGACGGTTTCGTTTGATGACTATGAAGCAAAGGTTAAGGCTCGTTTTCAGGAGGTAGGACACGATGTGATTTCGATCCATCATTTCGATGATCCGGTAAAAGCCGTGGAAGAAGCAGAGGCTATAGTTGTGGGTGGCGGCAGTACCTGGCAATTATTGCGTATGATTCATGATCACAAGCTGACAGAGCCAATCCGTAAGAAAGTTTTGGGCGGAACGAAATATATTGGCTGGAGTGCCGGTTCCAACCTGGCTTGCCCGACTATAAAAACCACCAATGATATGCCCATCATTGACCCGCTGGGATTTGATGCCTTGAATTTAGTACCCTATCAGATTAACCCGCATTACCTGGATGCCAATCCGAAAGGTCACGGGGGCGAAACACGTGAGGAGCGTATTCTGGAGTTTCTGGAAGTGAATCGTGAAACAACAGTAGTCGGCTTGCGAGAAGGGTGCATGTTCACCTATACCAAGGGTGAGATTGGGTACATTGGGGAACGTCCGTTACGCATCTTTCAATTTGGTAAAGCACCTTATGAAGTGCAGCCGGAGGGGGATTTCTCTTTTTTGAGGAAGTGAGAAATGGCATTAGCCATTAGCCATTAGCCATTAGCCATTAGCCATTAGCTAGTGGCTAATGACTAAAAGCCAGCTGCCATTATTCAATCTCCTTCAATATCTTTTCTACCTCTTCTTCTGTTTTATAAAGTTTTTCCTTGCAAATTTTTATTAAAGCACTGACCCGTTTTACTTTTTCCGATAAATCATCCACATCCAGCTCTTCATTTTCAATCTTTTGCAAGATTTCCTCAATCTCAGCGATGGCTTCGTTATAACTAACTTTCTTCTTTGTCATCGTTTAATTATTTTGATTTTCAAAGTGTAATGGGACCGTAAAATAAAAGGTACTGCCTTTTCCCAGTTGACTCTCTACCCATATTTCACCTTTATTGATTTCAACAAACTCTTTACAGAGAACCAGCCCCAGCCCCGTTCCCTTTTCATTGAAGGTGCCCTTGGTGGAAAAGGTAGAGTCGACCTGGAAGAGTTTTTCCATATCTTCCTGACGAATACCCACACCCGAGTCCATGATGGCAATTTCAATTAAATGCTGTTTTCGTTTGGCCGATACATAAATGACACTGCCTACCCGCGAAAATTTAATAGCATTACTGATCAGGTTACGCAGCACAGTACTAAAGAGGTTTTGATCAGCATAAGCTACTAAGTCTTTTTCTATTTTAGGACTGATGACAATGTCTTTTTCTTCTGCATTTAAACACAGTAAGGACACAATGTTTTGAGCCTGAATGGAAATATCCAGTTGTTCCGGTTGGTATTGAGTGGTGCCCAATTGGGTGCGTGACCATTGCAGCAGATTCTCCACGAGCCCTAAAACCCGTTTGGTGGAGTTGTGAATGATCTGACTGAATTCAATGACTTCTTTTGTGTTTTTTGATTCAGCATGGAGGGTTAACATTTCGGCAAAGCCCATCAGTGAGCTAAACGGACTCTTTAAGTCATGGGCAATGATGGAGAAGAATTTATCTTTGGTGGCATTGAGCTGTTTTAATTCTTTATTTTTTGCCTTCAGTTGGGCCGATGCTTTACGGCGCATCTGAAAGATTAGAAACAAGACCAGTGTTAAAGCAATCATTAAGATGCTGATAATGACAGCAGCGACCTTTGTGCTGCGCTCTTTGGTTAAATTCCGGCCTTGTATTCGTTTTTCTTGTTCCAGCCTGGAAATGGTTTCTTCTTGTTTCAGCAGATTGTAGACGGCTGCCATGCGGGCCGAGTTTTGCATGGCGTTATCAAGGAGAATACTGTCTTTTATTTGTGCGTATAGATTCTTGTAATGGTAGGCACTCTGGTAGTTTTTCATGTTCTCGAATAACTCCGCCATGCTATTATATCCCTTAGCTAGTTTTGCTTTTTCACCAATTTTCTCACTGAGTTTAATGGATCGCAAAAGTTGTTCGCGGGCTTGATGATTATTTCCAAGAATCAGGTGGTTTTGCCCTAGGTTCAGATACACTTCTGCTTCCAGTGAGGCATCATCATAGTGCTTTAAAATAGCTAATGCCTTTTGGCAAAAGGCAAGTGATTGACTATGGTTTTTACCTGCCAGATAGGCTTTGCCGATGTTATTAAAAGCCACTGCCATGCTTAAGCTATCCGCTTGACTTGTTTCGTAGTTCAGAGATGTTTGATAGTTTTCGATGGCTTGGTTCATCATTCCTTTTTCAAGGTAGGCTTCTCCCATATTGTTATAGCAAAGGCTGGCTCCCTGTTCGTTTCCAAGGCTGTCGAAGAGGGATAGAGATTCTTGATAAGCTAGTAAGGCAGCATCATAGTGATGAAGCGATTGCTGGATGTTCCCCAGACTATTTAATAAGTAGGCTCTGTTTTCTTTGTTTTGCGTCATTTGGTTGAGCTCCAACGCTTGTTCCACACAATTTAGGGCTTCGGTATATTGGGCCAGGTTTTCGAACACGATGCCCCGGTTGGTTAAGGCCTTTTGCTGGAGTGCCACATCCTGATTCAGCTGCCCGATCTCCAAGGACTTATTGAAGAATTCCAAGGCTTTTCCATAATCGCGCTGAAACCAATAAACGGCGCCAATGCTATTAAATACATTACCCCGATCTGGCTCATAATCGCCCTTCTGATAGTATTGTTCCGCTACGGCCAAATAGTCTATGGCAGTCGGATAGTCTTTCCAATGAGTGGCAATCCATCCCAAATGGTGATAGCTGGACGCTACTTGCTTTGTATATCTCTCATCCGATTCGCTTGTCTCTAAAGCTAGTTCAAGGTAATTCTGTGCAGCTTCATAAGCATTGGATTCATAGAACAGGATACCGGCCTGGTGATAGGTATCTATCTTTAATTGGCGATCCGACTGATCATTGAGCCGGGCGATTGCCTGTTCAATCAGATCGGTTTTTCTCTCAACCAGATCGGTCTCTTTAGCTTCTTGTATCAATTGTACAATGACTTGCTGATTCGGATCATCCGATTTTTTGGAGGCGATGTTGTCTTTTTCATTTTGTCCGAAAAGGGAAGCGGACAACATGAACAGAAACACGTAAAAGTAAATAAAGGATTTGTAGTTGGTTATCATCAATTTTGTGTTGGCGGTAAAAACGGAACGGTATTCTTCTACAAGAGTCTCCGCTGAAACACTAGTGGGTATAAAAATATAAAAAGCCTCGGTTAAAAAAAACGATGGCTTCAAACAAGATGACTATGGCGGTAGAAATTAATGGTTTCTTTTTAGGATTTCCACCCGACTAATGATTTCGCCATTGCTTAACCGGGTTGTAATAATATCTCCCGTATTGAGTTGTGCCGTTTCTTTAACCACCTTTTTATCTGCTAAGGTGATGGAATAACCTTTGTTAAGAATGGTAAAGGGATCAGATAGCTGGTTGGTTTTTTCTGCTAAATGAATGTTTTGATGTTTGTTTTTAAAGAAGCCCTGGACTTCCAGTTTGAGTTTTGTTTTTAGGAAATCAGTTTCTTGGAGTCCCGTTTTTACTTTTTTGCTGGTTAAGTAATGGATGGATTCTTTGACATGCGAAAAGTGGCGTTGTTGGTTATCGAAATAGGATTTCATCAGGAATAATAGACGCTGGGCGGCTTCTTCTGGTTTTCGTTTTTGATGTGAAAGGGTTTGCTTCACTAAGGGGTGTAGCTTTTGAACCGATAGATCCAGCCGGTGTTGTTGATCTTTCAGGATCCGTCGACTTTCATTGGTGAATTGATTTTGTAAATCATCAACGTAAGCCTGAAACGAGGCAATGCGATCAATAATAAACTCAGCCACGGCTGTGGGCGTTTTTAATTGGGTGTGCGCCACCATATCCGCCACCGATTCATCGCGTTCATGGCCAATGCCCGTTAATACCGGCAGTGGAAATTGGGTGATGTTAAGTGCCAGCAGGTAACTGTCAAAGCACATCAAGTCGGCCGTAGAGCCGCCTCCCCGAATAATCACGACCGCATCAAATACCTCTTCATAGGTATAAATGCGCTCCAGGGCATCAATGATGGATTGTTCGGTTTGATCGCCCTGCATAATGGCCGGAAACAGTTTGTGGTAGATTTTAAAACCATAGGGGTTATTTTCCAGTTGGTTGATGAAATCTTCATAACCCGCAGCCGATGGTGAGGAGATAATGGCAAATGTTTGCGGAACAGGGGCTAGATCTACCTCTTTATTCATGTCCATGACACCTTCATCTTCCAGTTGTTGGATGATTTGCATCCGTCGGCGGGCAATGTCACCTAGGGTAAAAGTGGGATCAATGTCTTTAATGTTGAGGCTTAAACCATACACTTCCTGATATTCAATACTGGCTCTGACCAGCACTTTAATACCTGCGGTGAGTGATTGGCCAGTAGTGGTTTCAAAGTAGGGTTTGAGCATTCTAAAGGTAAACGCCCAGATGGTAGCCCGGGCTTTGGCTTTTACCTGTTCCGAATCCGTATCTTTTTCAATCAGTTCGAGGTAGCAGTGTCCGCTGCGATGCATTCGCAACTCACTGATCTCAGCCACCACCCAATAGGTGCTGTTAAATGCGGATTCAAGTTGCGTTTTGATTTGGTGGTTAAGGTCGAATAGCGACAGATGCTCAGCCATATTAAGGATTTCGTTTAACAAGCTTAAAGTGTGTTTTGACACCCTGGCATTCAACAATTGCAATGTACATACCCGCCTTAAATCCATCCAGATTTTGAATGGTCATTTGTTCTCCGGGACTGAAATGGCGCTCAAGTTGTTTCTGACCCAATACATCATAAAGGTAAACTGAAACCACTTGCTGGGCATTCTCTGCCAGCGATTGGATATGCAGCTGATGATGAAAGGGATTGGGACTGATCTTCCACTGTTTTTTTGTGACTGAGGTCACATCAATATCCGTTCTAAAAGCAATGTCAAAATTTGGAATCCCAAAGCCAAAGGCGTTATCCGGTTGGGCATATTGATTTCCGCTTTTAATGATCAAGTCCCTGATTTCCGACGCTGATAGATTGGGCAGCGCTTGCCACAAGCAGGCGGTTAATCCGGCAATGACCGGCGACGAGTAGGAGGTGCCATTTCCTCTTTCAATACTACCATTGGTGCCTTGTACGGCTACTGACACCCCCATGGCCGTGATGTCCGGCTTGGTGCGTCCATCCGCCGTGGGCCCATAGGAGGAAAAGACGGCTTGCGTGCTGTCCACTGTCATGGCTCCAATGGTTAGAATATCTTTGGCATCCGCTGGTGTGGAGATGTAATACCACGAAGAGTTGCCTTCATTACCCGCACTATTCACAATCACCATTCCTTTGGAGGCCGCCATTTGAGCGGCTGATGAGATACGGCTGGAACCATTCAAGTCGTTATAGGAATAGTTCATAGAGGCATCATCAAAGAGTGAATAACCCAACGAGGTATTAATTACATCTACACCGGCGCTATCGGCAAATTCAGCTGCACACACCCAATAGTCGGCTTCGATGGGAAATTCAGAGGCGGCATCTTCACTGCGTAACAGCCAGAAGCTGGCTTCCGGTGCAGTACCCACATATTCATTTGTGATCAGGCCGCCTATAATTGAAAGGACTTTCATGCCGTGAGAATTTTGCAGGTAAATATTAGTGGTTGGGCTTACAAAATCCTTTGCGCCGAGTATTTGGTGGTTGTCAAATAAATGTTGGAAGGCCGGTAAGACATCAGCCTTGTAAAAACCGGCATCAATGACTGCAATGTGCATGCCTGATCCCCGGTAGCCTTGATCGTGCAAGGAATGCCCCTTGACGGTGCTTACTTGATTCCAGCTTTCGCCGTAATTGAGGTCACTTGCTGAACTGATCTGAAAAGCGGTTGATTCAAATTTATCACGGGTGGATTTTCGGACCGTGGACGATTTCGTTTTTTCCACTTCCCGAACGAAGGAAACACGCTCAAGGGTGTCCAATAGGGTGGTGTTTTCCGAAAAGGCAATCACACCATTGTGCCATTTGGTGGTGTGGCGGATGGAGATGCCAAGTTTGATCAGGCTATCCACATAAGCGGGGTTAACCGGTAAATCTTGTTCTGTAATGGCGATGTGCTGCTTTGTTCTTCTGGCAATGGCCCGATCGGATAGAAAGGCTTCGGGATGGGAAATGCTATAGGGAGTTTTACTTTTATCGGTAAAACCAATGAAGTACCCATCCGCCTGTCCAAAAGCAAAAGCGCTGATGAACCCCATCAGCAAAAGTGTTAGTATGTATTTCGCAGCCACATTTACCATAATTCAATTTTTAACGTGAGCGTAGTAATTCATCCGGATTATTTTTGAACTTTTCAGGGTCTTTCAATTTATCCTTATTCATTTCATACTCTTTTTCCATGGCTTCCCGTCGGGCATCTAAAACTTCTGGATTGAGTAATTTACCCATTTTATAGTTAAGCACATAATCTACTTTTCCATCGGGTAAATAAAAGGTCCATTGGCCATCTTCTTTTCCGTTATTGAAGGTGGCGTCAATTTCTTTTTCACCGTTTTCAAAAAAGTAATGATAATCACCGTGTAATACCCCATGTTGATGTTGGGTTACTAAAAGCTTGGTGCCGTTATTATTAAACTTTAACCAGGGCCCATGTTTTTGGTCATCTTTCCAATGGATGATTTCAGAAATCTGGCCATTGGGATAAAAGATGGTGGTTTTTCCGTTTTTCAGATCATTGACATATTCTTCGGTAGAATTAACCGTTTTTTGTGCCGAATAGAAGGTCCAGGTACTGTCTTTCTTGGTGCCGATGTAATTCCCTTTTGACGTGAGATTCCCTTCCTGATCAAATAATTCGGCTTTCCCATGAACGCCTTGTTGGTCATAGACAATACGAGCACTCATGGGACCTCCCGGATAATAGCGGGTGAGTTCACCAACCGGTTTGTTGTCATTGAAAGTGGCTTTGTATAAAGGAGAACCATCGGTATAGCGTTTCTCCCAGGGGCCTTGTTTGCGGCCTTGTGCATCGGATTGATTGTAATGCGCCGGAATGGGCTTCACGGCTTTCTTTTTGGTTGGAACCGGATTTCCAAACACATCCATTTGTGCGTGTGCGATCCCCAATGTCAGCAGCATCAGCGCGGCTGTTATCAAAAAACGTAATCGTATCATAGTCTTCTCTTTCCCTGTTCGTAGTACTAATTTAGTGCCAAAGGCTTTATGCCGATGCATCCATCACATAACGATTGAGTCACGGCACCAAGGTGTGCATACCTCTTTTTTCTTAAAACAGTTTCAAAATTAAAAAAAAATCCCGGCCTGAGCCGGGATTTTAGTATTATGATTTGATTTGAATTTACTTCACTTCTTCGAAATCAACATCGGTTACCTCGTCATCTTTTTTAGCCTCACCACCTGCTTGCGCATCTGGTCCTGGTTGTGCACCTTCTGCACCACCTTGAGCCTGGCTGGCATTGTACATTTCCTGAGAAGCAGCCTGGAACACCGTATTCAGTTCTGCTGTGGCAGCATCAATGGCAGCAATATCCTGTGCTTTGTGAGCTTCTTTCAATTTCTCCAAGGCCGCTTCGATAGGCTGTTTCTTGTCAGCTGGCAATTTGTCACCCAGTTCTTTCAGCTGTTTTTCCGTTTGGAAAATCATACTGTCAGCCGCATTCATTTTATCGATACGCTCTTTCTCCTGTTTGTCCGAATCAGCGTTTGCTTCTGCTTCTTCTTTCATCCGTTTGATTTCAGCATCAGATAATCCTGAAGAGGCTTCGATACGAATACTTTGTTCTTTACCAGTGGCTTTATCTTTCGCTGTTACATGCAAAATACCGTTGGCATCAATGTCAAAGATCACTTCGATTTGAGGTGTTGCACGTGGTGCTGGTGGAATACCATCCAAGTGGAAACGACCAATGGTTTTATTGTCTTTCGCTAACGGACGTTCGCCCTGCAAAATGTGAATCTCAACCGAAGGCTGATTGTCAACTGCAGTGGTAAAAGTCTCTGATTTTTTAGTTGGGATCGTCGTGTTGGCTTCAATCAATTTAGTCATGACACCACCCATGGTTTCAATACCCAATGAAAGTGGCGTAACGTCTAACAATAATACGTCTTTTACTTCACCAGTTAATACACCACCCTGGATCGCAGCTCCTACGGCCACTACTTCATCCGGATTCACGCCTTTTGAAGGTGCTTTTCCGAAGAAATCCTGAACAATTTTCTGAATGGCAGGAATACGGGTTGATCCACCTACTAAAATCACTTCATCAATTTCAGACGCTGAATAACCAGAATCTTTCAAGGCCAATTTACAAGGCTCCAATGTACGCTGGATCAATGTGTCACAGATTTGCTCAAATTGTGCACGTGACAAGGTACGTACCAAGTGTTTTGGAATGCCATCCACTGGCATGATATAAGGCAAGTTGATCTCTGTGCTGGTAGAGCTGGATAATTCAATTTTCGCTTTTTCAGCAGCATCTTTCAAACGCTGGTGAGCCATTGGGTCTTTGCGCAAGTCAATACCTTCATCTTTCAGGAATTCGTCAGCTAACCAGTCAATGATGGCATCATCAAAGTCATCACCACCCAGGTGTGTATCACCGTTAGTTGATTTTACTTCGAATACACCGTCACCCAATTCCAACACAGAAATATCGAATGTACCACCACCCAGGTCAAAGACTGCAATTTTCATTTCACGGTCCATCTTATCCAAACCGTATGCCAATGCAGCTGCTGTAGGCTCGTTGATGATACGACGTACTTTCAAACCAGCAATTTCACCGGCTTCTTTCGTGGCCTGACGTTGTGCATCGTTAAAGTAAGCAGGAACAGTCACCACGGCTTCTGTTACCTCTTGTCCCAGGTAATCTTCAGCTGTTTTCTTCATTTTTTGAAGTACCATGGCTGAAATTTCCTGAGCTGAATATTGGCGGTCATCAATTTGAACACGTGGTGTATTGTTATCACCCTTTACGACATCGTAAGGTACACGTGTGATTTCATGCGGAATCTCATTGTACATGGAACCCATGAAACGCTTGATTGAGAAGATCGTTTTATGTGGGTTGGTAATGGCCTGACGTTTGGCAGGATCACCTACTTTGCGTTCGCCATTTTCAACAAATGCCACAATTGAAGGAGTGGTTCTTTTGCCTTCACTGTTTGGAATAACAACCGGTTCGTTCCCTTCCATCACAGAAACACAAGAGTTGGTTGTTCCTAAATCGATTCCAATAATTTTTCCCATTGCTATGCGATATTATTTTATTTCGTATTTGATTTTCATTTTTACAATGAGCAAGTAATCAAATGGCATGCCAAGGAAGAGGGAGGTGTTTTTTCAGTAATTTTGACACCTCAGCACCCTGAAAATGGTTTTTTCTGTCAGAATGAGGTGACAAATTGGCAAATTGGCAGGGCTCGAATGGTCCTTTCAGTAACAGCAAGCATCTGGTTTGGACATCTATTCGTCCGCTAATTTTGGTGCGTTAGATCAACTCACTGAGTCATTCGTTCCTCAGGTACCAGGCTGCCGGAGCTTGTGGCACGAGGAACTGTGTGGTTCACTTGATGAATTAGAGTCTCTCCTTTAGTGGCCTCATTCTCCTAGTGCGGATCAATGGCTTTGGTCAAGTACCTGCGTATTAGCCGTAATATCTGTGTCCAAATCATCAATATAATGCATGAATTCTTCACTAAAACAATAATCTTTCCTTTTTTTAGCTGTTTTATTATAGAGTTTTATAAACGCTAATGGAGAAGAAAAATTGATCAATAAGTCGTTCAACAAACCCTCTTCTTGAATGGATTTAGTCATGTAATAGCCATTAGGGTGGCCGCCAAAAGCAAAGAAATGCTTCACTTGTTTATCGAATTCTTCATGGGATATTTTGTGATGTATAAATAAACAGGTGATGCTGTCAAAGGTGGCAAGGATTTGTGGGGTGTTTTGGTATGTTTCTCGATACATGTTTATGATTGATTCTGGTAGTCCCATACCTTTAACAGATTCCACGATATCCTCTTTTTTATCAATTAAATCAGCGATTCCTTCATTTTGTAATTTGTCCAAGAGTTTAATGAAACGGCTTGAGGTGACTGAGTAACTATTTTTAAAATGATCTCTGTAGGGATGAAATAGTTCGTGGGCTAAAAAATCGACCCTTTCAGCAGGCGTTTTCTTATACATCAAATTGAAATCGATAACGATTCCCATTTTTTTACTTCTCCCGTCCAATTCGTTGCAAACAAAATTGATGGACGGAAAAACAATCAACGAATCAATGGGATCGATTAAAAAATCTTTTAATCGATTTATGGCATCTTTTTCCAGCGAATTAAAATCAAAGTCAGCTCTAAATTGCTTAATTCCTGTTTCATTGAGTTTCATATCTAAATAATTCTCCAATGTCATTTTTGACAAGAGCATTTCATGATTTGAAATGTTTTCTTCGATAGGTAAATTTAAAATGCTATCTCTTTTTTCCGAGTTTTGAGGATTATAAGCTATGTCCATCATTTCTCGGATAATTCTTTTTCTCATAGAAGAATTAGCGGCTGATACTGCATATCCCTTCGTTTCAAATAGATTTCCCCATTCTTCCTCCGAAGGTGTTATGTGTGAAGATATCTTTTGGGATAGTGCAAAAAAAGCATCTACCGCACTTAAATCTATTTTTTTAGAAGTGGGGCTCTGGCATAATACGTTGAGTGGATTAGAAATTAAGAATAGACTGAGGTAGAAAGCTAACTTTTTCATAGATGTTTTTTTAGCTAATAAAGCGTATCCTCCAGGTAGGTTCCGGAATTAATTCTTCGGGGTATGATGCTATGCTGCCAGGGGAAATAGGTATGCTATTCGTAGCGCAAACATTTTATTGGGTTTTTACTGGCTGCAACTTGTATTTGCCAGGTGATGGTTATAAACGTTACAAGGCCCACGATAGCCGCTGTTACTGCAATGGTGAGGCCATCCATCGCGACGCGATAGGGATATTGATTGAGCCAGTCGGTGATGATGGGATATGCCGTCAGCACGCCTAATGCGATGGCTGGTAGTAACAGGAACAGGCCATTTTTCCAGAAAGGAATTAGTATCTCTCTGGTGCGGGCCCCATGGACTTTTCGGATACCTATTTCCTTGGTACGTTGTTGGGTACTGAAATAAATAAAAGCAAAGAGGCCCAAAAGTGTCACGGTAAAAACCAAGGCTGCGAAAAATATGAATTGCCGGGCATAAGCAATTTCATAGCGGTAGCGTTGATCCAGTTCCGAGGAATAGAAATGCACTTCGGCCAGATCTTCCTTCATAAAAGTGCGGTAGTTGTTTTTGATGTGCTCTATCGTATTTAACTGATCACCGGGTGCCAGTTGAATGGTTAAATATTCAACCCAACCGGCGTTAATGGCATTTAATACCAGCGGTTCAATTTTATAGGATGTTTCGCTCATGTGAAAATCTTCTACTACGCCTACGATATTTAAGGTTTGACCATTGCGCGTAATGACCCCATTCAGCGGATCGGCCCACCCGGCATAGTTGGCCAAGGCCTGATTGATGATAATGTCATGAGGTTTTAGGCCCAACAGGTTTTTCCCTTTGAGGAGTTTAATGTCCAGTGTGCTCAAAAACGAACTGTCAATGTGACTGTGGCGAAAACTCATCCATTGGCCGTTGTTATTCAATTCAAAGCCATTACCCGGGTAACCGCTAAGCGGTATTTCGGATGATAATGTGGCCGCATTGACACGGGTGACTTGTCGAATTTGGTTGCACAAACCCATGGCTTTGGCATTGGAGATATTGGCAGGCAACTTAATGTACACCAAATTTTCCTGCTTAAACCCCAGTTCCTTATTCTGCAAGAGCTGTGTTTGCCGGATAATGGTGAGCGTAAACAAGAGGATGCCGGTGGCGATGCCCAGTTGAAAAATCAGCAATCCTCCACGCAGGTATTTGGTAGGAATGAAAGATGAAAAGATGCCCGACAGCAAATGGGTGATCTTGCCGGACAAGATTTGAATGACTGGAAACAAGGCCCCTAAAGAGGTGATGAGTAATATCAGGCTGGCCACGATCAACCAAAAGTTAACGGACAAAAACTGCCAGCTCAGTTTCATGTTTAAGGTGGTCTCCATCAGGGGTAAGGCCAGGGGTAATACGGCCAGGCTGACAAAAGCCGCCATTAGGGCATAGATAAGGCTTTCCAGGAGGAGATGCAGAGCGCTTTTTCGCCGTGATTCGCCAAAGACCAACGGAATGGCTTTGTGAATGTTTTTCTTCAACAACGAAGAGAGGCTGATGAAGGTGTAATTGAATGCTGAAACCATCAAAATTAGACCGGCGGTTAGCAACATCAGGTATATTTTCTGACGGATGGACGCGCCGGAGTAATCCAGGTATACTTTGTTCAACGGTTGCAGGTAAGGGGTTATGGATAAGCCGTCTTCCTGTTCCTCAGCCTGGTAATCGTAGTGTTTTTGAAATAGGGGCATGATCTTTTGAGCCACTGCGATGGGATCTGAGTGGGGCACTAACTTTAAATAATGCCGGAAGGAGTCTCCGCCATCCCAACCGGTATACATTAAATCAGCGGCATCGATGGTGGCAAATGAAATCAGAAAATCAAAAGGGATGGTGAAATCATCGGCTACCTCCTTCACAATACCGGTCACCGTGACCGGGTAATCGTTGTTCAGTTGCACTTGCTGACCGATGGCATTCCCCGATCTAAATAGTTTCGTTGCTAACGATTCGGTTATTACAGCTGTAAAGGGGCGACTGAGCGGTGTGGTTTGCGTGCAGGCCAGGAGCTCCATCCCCCAAAAAGACAAGAAGGTGCTATCGGCAAAAAAAGTCTGACCACTTGTTCGTTGTTGTTGGTGCTGCAGGGTAGCACTGAAGGAACCACTGTACCGCGTGTAATCGCTTACCTCCGGCAACTCCTGATACAAGATGGGGCTCCAGGGAGCATTTCCCACATAGCTGTCTTCCGTTCCCTGGTTATTCTTCCAGGTATAGGCCAGTCGGTAAATTTGGTCACCCTCTTTCACCGACTTGTTTTTATTAAATTCGTTGGTTACCCATGAGAAGATAATGAGGGCTACACTAAATCCGATAAACAAACTGATGAGCTTCAGTGAAGTCAATAGCTTTTCTTGCTGTGCTTTTCGGAGTATGATTTTGAGTTGATGCATCGCTAAGGTCTAATGGTCAATGGTGAGTGATTAATGGTGAATGCTTCATGGGGCGTTTTTTTCGATGGTTGGTTGGTGTTTCCCGCTCACCGGGATAATTATCCCGCTTGTCCGTATTTTTATCCGGCTGACAAATATACGTATCCCGGTCACTGGTATTTTTATCCCGGTCATCTGTTAACGTATACTGTTGAACCGGATGCGTTAAATCTTGAACATTACATGAAAAACTGACCTGATTTAATGGTGCCCATTCACCTAAAAACGCATTTTGTTTAAGTGTTAACGCATCCCGATGAACGGTATGCGTTAACGGCTCATCGGGATAATTATCCCGCTCACCCGGATTTTTATCCCGCTCACTGGGATAATTATCCTGCGCATTCGTGAACGTGAGCCGATCGCCGGATAATGTTGCCTGGTCACTGGTAAAGGTTAACACGACTGCTGGTAACCTTGCCGGTTTAGCGGTTAAGGCACCTCTGCCAACGTTTAAAGTGTTGGAAGCGTTTTTTAGGGGCCTGACAGAGCTATTCATAGCGCAAACATTTCACCGGGTTTTGAGCCGCTGCCCGGTAGCTTTGCCAGCTGATGGTGAGGCTTGTGATCAATAGGGCGATTAGTCCGGCAAGAGCAAATAAACCAAGGCTTAATGATGGTGTTGATTTTATCTTTTCTCAGCCGACGCATGGCCGATGAAAATAGGTTTGTCAGGTGTATCATTGTTTTCGGTTGGATTTATTCGTAGCGCAATGATTCAATAGGATTACGAGCGGCAGCACGATAACTTTGCAGGGCTACTGCGGTGATGACAATGAGGAGTGTCAGCAGACCTCCCAGGGCAAAAATCCACCAATTCAGTGACGTTTTGTACGCAAAGTTTTCCAGCCAACGGGTCAAGGCATACCAGGCCGGTGGTACTGCCATCACAAATGCTACGCTTATCCATACTACATAGTCCTTTGCAAGTAAAAAGATTATTTGCCTAGGGTGCGCTCCATTGACCTTTCTAATCCCTATTTCCTTGGTGCGTTGCTCCGAAATGAAGAGTGAAAGGGCACACACACCAATCAGGCAGATTAAAATACCGATGCCTGAAAAAGTAGATAATATCCTGTTTAAAATCGTTTCAGCCTGATACAAGCTATTGATTTGATCATCTAAAAAGAAGTAACTGAATAATTGATCGGGATAATGATTCTTCCATACTTCTTCCACATGATTCATGGCCTGATGCAGGTTACCGGGATTCAGACGGACATGAATAAACCCCGCCCAAGAGGGATTTTCATCTAGTAAAAAGGCAAAATCACCAATCGGGGCGTGGGCTGAATTATAATTGAAATTTTTTGTCACACCAATAATTCTGCTGGAGGGTGCTCCTGCTTGCGCCGTTTTAGCTTGCATGAAACTATCGAAGGTCTCCCAGGAGCCATGTTTTTCGATCAACCGGTTGTACAAATGCGCATTAATAACCAAGCCCTGAACCGTATCTGTGGATGGACTCATCCAGTTGTGAATCAGGTCAATTTGCATGGTTTTTAAATAGTTGTAGTTTGCAAAGACTAATTCAGCGGTACCTTCTATTTCATAGGATTCCAAGGGGAAGTTTTGTGTGGGATAGCCGAAATGTTGCCGTGTATAGCCAACTGATTTGACCTGGCTCTGTTTTAATAGTTCGTTGGTAAAGGCAGTCGGATCTATTGATAATTTTTTGGAGTTCAGCACGACTATATTCTCTTGGTCGAATCCCAGGTTGAGTTGCGTCATATACCGGATTTGCTTATTTACAAACAGAGTCCCTGTAATGAGAATGATTACAATACTAACCTGCACAATCATAAGGCTTTTTAACACCTTGTTTCCCCTGTACTTATGGCGCGCAGCCAATCTGTCACTGGTCGACCATGGGCCCGATAGGTAGAGGGTCAAAAATATCGCTGAGAGACCAATACAAATCAATAGTACCAGAATAATGCTCAGGAAGACACTGGGGTCGGTATAAAAAACAATGAAACTAATACTGAATAATTGGTTAATGGCTGGCCGAATTAATTCAATAAGGATAAATGACAGGATGACTGACAAGAGGCAGAAAATAAAGACTTCCATTAGAACTTGTCCTATGATTTGAGTTTTGGATGCCCCCACCGCTTTTTTTATGCCTACTTCTTTGGTACGCTTCATTAATTGAGCAATGGTGAGGTTCATGAAATTGAGTAAGGAAACTAATAGAATAACCAAGGAGATGGATGCAAATAGCCCAATGTTAATCTTGCTCGAATTGTCCTTTAATTCAAACCGGGCATTCGATTTCAAGTGAATATCAGTCAAAGGCATCAGTTCGAATTGATACGCCTGGGGTCCGCGGGCTGTTTTTAACTCACTTGCCTCATAATAGGTCTTAAGTTTTTCAGCCACCTGATCCGGGTTTGATCCGGGTTTGAGTTTGAGGTAGTTATACACCCAGTGAATTTTTCTGTTTGGTAATGAATTATATCTTTCTTCCAGACTGCCTTTTTGGGATATTAGCAGCTGGTAGTCAAAATGTGTTTTGGGAGGTGTATTTTTTAGGATTCCCCGGATTTCATAGGCTCCCAGGTCGCGTGTGTATTGTAATTCTTGGATGTCGATGAATTTGCCCACCGGATTTTCACCTTTAAAATATTTACGGGCGAAATCTTCGGTAATAAAAGCCGTATTGGGCCGGGTAATTTCCGATAAGTCACCCGAGATAGCAGTGACTGAAAATAGCTTGATAAATGCGGAATCTACTGACAGAATATCTTCCTGCTGGAAGGAACGCTCTCCAATCTCTATGGTTCCAAGGGGAGCATGTGAGAATTGGGTGTATTGTTCAACTTCAGGGATGCTGGGGGCAGCAGCATGAATAAGGCCGATGCTACGGGCCCAGCAGGTGTTTTCCTGCCCCAGAGGAGTTGATGTGGCCCTGAAAATGGTCTCATAACCGGTGAAGTGCTTGTCATAGCTTTTCTCGTTGGCCACATGTAGGAACAATATCAGAAACGAACTGATGCCGATGGTTAGCCCGATCAGGTTTAAAGCTGTCAGTACTCTGTTTTTTAGCCAACTACGAATGATTAGTTTAATCGTATATCTATTCATAGCGTAAACATTTAACTGGGTTTTGATTGGCCGCGACATATGTCTGATAACTCACGGTGAGGAGAGTGACTAGTAGAGCTGTAAATCCGGTGGTGATAAAAATCCACCAGCTTATTTCGGTGCGGACGGCAAATTCACTTAGCCACCGGTTCATGAGGTACCAGGCTGCGGGACAGGCCATCAAAAAGGACAGGAACACCCACATGGCAAAGGACCGGTTGAGGAGCAGGATGATTTCGGTAATGGTGGCACCATTTACTTTGCGTAAGCCAATCTCTTTGGTCCGGCGTTTAATGGCATAGCGGGCCATACCAAATAAACCGGCCATGGTGATTAAGAATGCAATGATCATTAGCCAGGTGGCTATTTGACCGGCAATCTCCTCTTCGTGGTAAAGTTTTGCATAGTCATCATCCAGAAAGCTATATTCAAAGGGTATTTCCGGCACTTCCCGCTGCCAAATGGCATTAATCGCTTCAATGGCTTTCTGCGGATGATCACTGCTCTTAATCAGTATAACACCACTCCGGTTGGATGGTAGATGGGTGTATACCTGCGGATCGATTTGTTGATGTAAAGATTTGGTATAGGCATTTTTGACGATTCCTTTGACCACATACGTGTTACCCATTAATATTTTGATGGGCTGGTTAATCAGATTGTCGCTTCCCAATAACTCCGCAGCTCTTTCATTCAACAGGCAATAGTTGAGGGAATCGCTGATATCAAAGGGATTGTTGCCTTGTACAAGGGGCATGTTCATCATGTTGAAATAGTTGGCTTTCACGGCACAAATCTCCATGATGCATTCGTCTGCCGGATGATTGGCTAAACTCACCGATTGCCCCTGGTTCCATTCCAGGGGGGTAGCACTTTTAGCGGTCACCTCATTAATCTCTGGACAAGCTTTGAGTTCCTGCGCAATGCGGTCGTAGTTTTTTCGGATGTGGGCATTCATCTCCAGGTGGATAATATTCTCTTTATTAAATCCAAGATCCATGTTCTGAATGTGTGAGACTTGTTTTTTGATGGTAATCACGCTAATCAATAAGACAATAGAGGCCGAAAACTGAATAATAAGCAATGATTTTTGCAATAAGGATACTTTGTTTCCGGTAAATTGGTCTTTTAATGTTTTTACCGGATTGAAATGGGTCATGTAAAAAGCAGGGAAGGCTCCTGCCAGCAAGGTGGTCGCCGGGATGAGCACGGCCAGGAACAACATGAGAGCAGACGATGTAAAATCCACTTTCAAATCATAGCCTACTATCTGGTTAAAGAAGGGTAAGGCCAATTCAACCAATAAAAAACTGATGGCTGTTGAAATGCAAACGTATAGAAAAGTCTCTGTGAAGAATTCCTGAATGAGGTTGCTTTTGTGGGCCCCATTGGTTTTTTTGACGCCAATGGATTTGGCGCGCAAAAAAGAATTGGATATAAACAGGTTGGTAAAGTTGATGCTGCCGATGAGTAACACAATTAGTGCCATAAGGGCAAAGGCCAGTACTAAATTTTTATTCCGGGTGATAGCCAGGTCGAAGCGGAAATTGTCGCCCAGATGAATATCCAGAAGCGGCTGCAAATGAAATTGAACATCCAGTTTTTTATAGGGTTCAAATTTTTCATAGACATACTCGGTTATTTTTTTTTCCAGCTCCGGGAGATTAACATGTTTATTTAGCAGTAAGTAGGTGATAAAATTATCGCTTTGACCCCACGTTTTATTTGCCAGGTATGGCATCCCATCGATGCGCACCATGGCTTCCACATGGAGGTGGGAATTGGTGGGCACATTATACATCACTGCCACGACCTCCCGTTGGCCATCGAAGGAGATGATTTTACCAATGGGGTTTTCACCCGGAAAGTACCTTCTGGCCCAGGTTTCGTTAATGATGATCCCATTTCGGTTACTCAGAAAATGGTCAATGCTGCCCAGTTTAATTTCATAATTGAGAATTTTGTTGAAACTGCTGTCTACCGCAAACACATTTTTGGCTGTTTCTTTGAAAGAACCTACTTCCAGTACATCTACTACGGGCACCAAACGGGTCATTTCGGCAACTTCCGGCATTTTCGCTTTAGCTTCCGGTCCCAATGGCCCATTAACGGATCCGATGGCAATGGATTCATTGTTGATAAATCCTTTCAGCGTGACCCGGTAGGTGTTCTCTGGATGGTGGTGAAAGGTATCAAAACTAAATTCGTTGATGCACCATAAACCAGTTAATAAAGCAACGGTAATTCCCAGTGAAAGGCTTCCAATACTCAGGAATCCCGTTGTTTTTTGTTTTAGAAATTGGCGATAGAAGAGCTTGAGGTTTTTCATAGGTATATGATTGGGATGAACGTTTTGGTTGGGGTATAGGGATGAAGTTTAGGCATCTCTTCCAAAGTTTTATACTTTGGAAGAGTTCCAATTATTTAATTGGTGCACGATTAAACCAATTCAGTCATGGGGGCTGCCTGGTTTACTTTCTCCGTCACCACATGTCCGTCAAACAGGTTAATGGTGCGGTGGGCATATTCAGCATGTTCGGCCGAGTGTGTGACCATCACAATGGTGGTGCCTTCTTCATTGAGTTGACGTAATAGATTCATCACTTCGGCACCGTTTTTAGAATCCAGGTTACCGGTGGGCTCATCGGCCAGTATGAGTTTGGGATTGGCCACCACGGCACGAGCAATAGCCACGCGCTGTTGTTGTCCCCCGGAAAGTTGTTGCGGGAAGTGCTTGCTGCGGTGCCCGATCTGCATGCGCTCCAGGACTTTCTGAACGCGCTCTTTTCGTTCTTTGGCCGACATCTTAAGATAAACCAAGGGCATTTCTACATTCTCAAATACATTCAACTCGTCGATGAGGTTAAAACTCTGGAAGACGAAACCAATATTTCCCTTACGCAGGTTGGTACGTTGGCGCTCTTTGAAGGAGGCTATTTCCTGACCGTCGAAGTAGAACTCACCATTTGAAGGATTATCCAGTAATCCAATAATATTTAAGAGTGTTGATTTACCACAACCGGAAGGGCCCATGATAGCAACGAATTCGCCTTGTTGCACATGGATGTTTACACTGTTTAAGGCGGTGGTTTCCACTTCTTCGGTTCTGAATATTTTGTTTAAATTTTCTGTGCGTATCATTTGCAGTCTGTTTAAGGATGAAGGATTACTATTTTGTTATAAATGTATTTAATTCTCTATGGATTTATCTCAGTTGTAAAATTATATATTATTAGTTATTCAGGCTTACGATCTCAGCGTCCCCAAATATCTCATAGCCGGATGTGATTACCCGTTCTCCTGCATTTAGGCCTTCCAATACTTCAAAATATTTGGGGTTTTGACGGCCCAGCTTGATGGCACGCTTCTCAGCTGTACCTGTTTGGGTGATCACAAATGCCCACTGACCACCGGTTGACTGAAAGAAACTACCCCTGGGAATTAATAAGGCTGGATTGGGATTACCCAATTCAAGCTCCAGACGACAGGTTTGGCCGATACGCAAATTCACATCATTCAGGGAATCAAACTCCAGATCCACCTTGAATTGACCATCGATGACTTCGGCGTATATCTTGGTTACTTCAGCCGGTATTTTTTTGGAGGGAAATAAGCAATTGGCAGTCAGGCCTTTTTTTATGCGTGAAATGTAATGTTCGTCGATGTCTGCTTTTAGTTTGAAATCATCCAGTATGTTCATTTTACCAATACGCTTACCATAAGTAATCACTTCTCCTTCTTCCAGGTTTAAGGCTGCCAGTTGCCCTGTTACTGGTGCTTTAATGGTCAGGTTATCCAGACGTTGGCGAATGATATTCTGATTTTTATACATACGCGCAGCTGAGTTCTCCAGTGTTTCAATCTGGATGCCGCGATAGATGGAGTCCCGGCTATTGTTTTCTTTCAAAAGTTTCATCTTGCGGAATGAAGATTCATAGGTAATTTTTGTTTTCAGATATTCATCCATGGATACCATGCCATCCTTGTAGAATGTGATGGCGTTATCGTAATCACGCTTTTGAATCATTAAATCACCTTCCAGTTGTACAATCTGGTTTTGCATGTTCATGGCATTTATCTCCATCTGCAAACGAGCCGTCCGTAGCTCATTGATAGCTCGTGCTGCATTTGCTTCATAATTTGAGATTTCCAGTATCAGGTTGGTGTTGCTAAGCTCTGCAATGGGATCGCCACGGTGTACCATGGTACCTTCTTCCAGTAAAATTCTCTCCACACGGCCACCTTCAATGGCATCCAGATAAATGGTTTTGATGGGCTCAACCGTGCCGGTCACACTGATGTAATCCTGGAAATTAGCTTCGATGACCACTCCGGTTGTGATCTTTTGCTGATCGATGTTAATTTGCTTGCGGTGGTCGGCAAAAGCAATGAAATAAATGCAGCAGCTCAAAAAGAGCGTAATGCCAATCATCCATCCTATTTTTCGTTTCCACCAGGGTTTTTTTTCGATTTGCTTATCCATAACGTTGTACTGATTTGATAAAGCTATGCCAAAGGGTGTGCCGAAAATGCAAGTGTCACTATTTCAGTGAGTAGTTGTTTGTATGTGGATTTTGGATGTTGGAATATCCAACACTGCTGTTGGTGAAACCGACAATATTCCCTTAATTGGGCTTGAAAATATTATTATTGATACTTCATGGCAAAAAAAGAAGGACACATATTAATTGTAGATGATAATAAAGAATTGTTATTGGCTTTAAAATTCTATTTACAACCTCATTTTAAGAAAATCGTCACGGAGCATAATCCCAATCGTATTCAAGAACATTTGAGGAAGGAACAGTATGATCTGGTTTTATTGGATATGAACTTTACTTCCGGAATCAACAATGGCAATGAAGGTTTGTATTGGATGAAGGAGGTATTGAAGGTGGATCCTGATGTAGCTGTTGTATTCATTACCGGATATAGCGATGTGGAGTTGGCGGTGAAAGCTATTAAAGAAGGTGCTGTTGATTTCATTGAAAAATCCTGGGATGAACGCAAGATATTATCAACTCTGTTATCCGTCAGGGAATTGCGTAAGTCGAAAATGGCCATCAATGGATTGAAAAAGAAGCAAAAACATCTGAAGGAATGTATTGACGAAGGTCAGGATCCTTTTATCGGTCAGTCGGATAGTATTCTTACTGTCATGAAGATGATACATAAAGTGGCACCCACTGATGTCAATGTGCTCATCCTGGGTGAAAATGGAACCGGTAAAGAGGTGATGGCACGCACCATTCATCGCTTGTCCAACCGGAGGGATGAAATGTTTGTGTCGGTCGATTTGGGTGCTATTCATGAGAATTTATTTGAAAGTGAAATGTTTGGGCACAAGAAAGGAGCTTTTACCGATGCCAAGGCGGATCGTACCGGTCGATTTGAGCTCGCTTCAGGCGGGACACTCTTTTTGGATGAGATCGGAAATTTGTCTTTACCCGTGCAGGCTAAATTGTTGGCGGCTTTACAAAACAGAGAGATAACTCCGGTTGGCGGAACACGCCCTATAAAAGTAGATATCCGGCTCATTTGCGCCACTAATATGCCACTTCAACAAATGGTCAATGAAGGCACTTTTCGGGAAGATCTCTTATACCGAATTAATACCATCGCACTGGAAATGCCGGCTTTGCGGCAACGAAAGGAGGATATTTCCGGATTGGCTAATTTCTTTCTACAGAAGTACGCATGCAAGTATAACAAATCAGCCATGGCTTTTACGCCTTCAGCAGTAGACTTGTTAAAAGAGCAAGCCTGGGCAGGCAATATTCGGGAGTTGCAGCACACCGTTGAAAAGGCTGTTATTCTCACCGATGGAAATGCGATAAATCACACGGATTTATTTTTTGATGTCACATCCAAACCCCTCATTGCCAATGACTGCCTCAATCTGGCTGATCATGAAAAGGTTTTAATCGAAAAGGCCATTGAGAGCTGTAAAGGAAATATGAGCCAGACTGCTAAAAAATTAGGTATTAACCGATCCACATTATACGACAAAATCAAGCGATATGGCTTATAAGCATTTTTCACTGGCCATTGTCATTCAGGCAGTTTTTATGGTCATAACGCCTGTGGTTATTGCCATAACAATGGATCAGCCGAACCTCATTATTTCCCGTTATGCTTTGATGGTGTGTTATGGCTTGCAAGTATGGGGCCTTATTTATACCGTCAGAAAAACAAATCGGGAAGTGAGTCGTTTCGTAGAATCTTTTCGGTACAACGATGCCACCATTCATTTTCACAGTCAGGACCGGGACGATTCCTTTAAAGATTTGTTTCAATCCTTCAATCGGGTGGTGGAGGCGTTTCGCAAGCTAAAAGTGGATAAAGAAAAAGAGTATCAGTTTTTTGAGAATGCTTTAAAAAATATTGGCGTGGCTATTCTCGTAGTCAATGAATCGGGTAATGTGGTGATGACCAATGATGCCCTTTTTAAACTATTAGGCATAAAATTCCTTCACCGATTAGACAAACTGAATAGGTTCAAGAAGGATCTATCGCAACAATTGCAGCAATTGCATCCGAATCAGCAGAAATTAATTGAAATTGTGGTCAATGGGCGATTATTGCAAGTGGCTGTGACATCTGTCATCATGAAACAAGACAAACAAGTACTTAAATTATTAGCTTTTCAGGATATTCGGGGAGAAATAGAACAAAAGGAGTTGGAATCGTGGCAAAAGCTCATTCGCGTGTTAACGCATGAAGTGATGAACTCATTAAGTCCGGTAAATATTTTATCTGCCAGTTTGAAACAGCGTTTTGAGGGGGATGACCAACAACAGATAACACCCCTGGTATTGGGCGTAGAAGATCGACAGGATTTACTCGAAGCTCTGGATGCAATTCATTCACGCAGCAAAGGATTAACCCGCTTTGTGGAAAGTTATCGAAGTTTGGCCGGATTAAAAAGTGCCCAAACCAGTCTCTGTAATGTCAATAGCCTGTTGTCGCGCATTCTGGTCTTGTACCAGGTAGAAATGGCCCAACGCACCATTCAACATGACATGGTCATTTCGCAGCACATCGACTTTGAATTGGATGAGAAACTGGTAGAACAGATATTAATCAATTTGATAAAAAACAGTATGGAAGCTATTCACCATGAGAAGGGGAAAATTCAGCTGAAGGCACATCGTGAAAATGGGCATTTGATCTTTCAGATCTCTGATAACGGAAATGGAATTCCCAAAGAAGAATTGGATAAGGTTTGCGTGCCTTTTTATACGACCCGTCCCCATGGTAACGGAATCGGATTAGCTTTGTCGCGCCAGGTGATGCGTTTGCATGGCGGTCAGTTGAAAATTCACTCCAAGGAAGGAGAGGGGACACGTGTTACGCTAATATTTTAAGAATGTAACTGTCCTTCTCTTATTAGCCAATACTTAGCCCACCCGGCTAATGTGTTGCAATGAATTGGGCGATTGGATTTGTATTTGGTTACCATCAACCAAAACGACACCGCTTTCCTTGAAATCTTTTAAAATGCGGATCAGGCTTTCTTTGGATACACTGGATAAATCGGCCATGTCCTGCCGGGAGAGTGTCGTGTAAAACGTATTGGATTGGTAAATGTCTTTTGAAAGATAAATTAATGTATCCGCTACGCGTCCGGTCATCTTTTTGTGAGAAAGATTAATGAGTTGATGATACAGTGTTTTCATTAATTGATGATTGTGTTTGAGGATCATCTGGGCAAAGCGATCGTTAGCATGAAACACGTTATCGAAAGCATCGATGCTTATTAAGCACGTTTCGCATAGTGTGATGGCTGAAACTGAAAAGTGGTTGATGTTATCATCATAAATACCGGGGCTGATAATGAAATCACCCTGTTTAAGGACTTTGATAATGACGCTTTTGCCACCCAATCCTTCCACGTGCATTTTGGCATACCCACTTTTGATGCACACTAAATTACTGCATTGGGCCCCTTGTTTCATAATGGTTTCACCCTTTTGATATTCCACTTTGCAGTGTGATTCCTTAAAGGATTGAATCTCAAAATCTGTCAGAGATTCAAAACCATCAAATTTAACCATACAGGTCTGGCAATTGGAGAGTTTAGTTTTTAGGTCAGTCATAGATTTGGCGATAAGATACAACGAACGGTTTGGGTGTTTAGGTATTCAATTTCTTATTTCAATAGTTGAATATAAGCAATTTCTTTCATATTCAGGATATAATGAACTCAAAAAAATAGAGAGGTATGATGAATGAGAATGGGGCTTAAAAGGTTATTTTGTTTTTTAATAAGCAGATAATTAGGGATTAAAAAAAGTATTTTTAATTATACTGAATTTAAATAAGAAAGGGGTATGTGGGTGGAGTGGCCTGATTAACGAATAGTCAATGAGTGCTTTAATAAGCAATCATTGATTTATGTCAATGGTAATCCTAAGATATTACATTTCATACTTTTAGGAATAATTGTTTAAAATTGTTAAAACAAAATGTAGGTACTAAATATCCACGAGTATGAAAGAGCTAAAACAATTTTTGTATGTATTCATGATGATTGTCGCCACTTTATTAGTTGGCTGTACAAAGGAAGGACCTCAAGGTGAATCTGGAAAAGATGGTATTGATGGCATTGACGGGGAAAATGGAGCAGATGGAACCGCCGGATGTATTCAATGTCATAAAGAAGACAATGAGATCTTCCTGAAAGCCTCACAATTTGATCATTCGACGCATTATTTGGGTGGAAAAGAGCACGTAGGATATGCCAATTATGCAGGAGGGTCTTGTTCTATGTGTCATTCACATCAAGGATTTAAAGCAGCCGTTGAAGCCGGTACAAATTTTGGGGGAATTCATACCGAGGCTAATCCAATGAGTTGTTATACCTGTCACCAAATTCATAAAAACTACGATCGAACAGATTATGATTTTAATTATTCGGATGCAGTAGATTTACTATTAAACGAAACAGATCCGTTTACCGATTTGGAAATTAACATTGCTGAATACGGTGGTGAAAAATTTACCAGTAACCTTTGTGCTAAGTGTCACCAACCAAGAAGTAGAGGAGATGATCAGCCGGATCCAACAAAAGCGGATACAGAAACAATTACCATATCAGCAGGAGCTGCAGCGCATTGGGGACCCCATTATGGGACTCAAGGGGCTATCTTTAGTGGAATGGGCGGATATATCGGTATTTCAGAGCCTACTAAACCTCAGGATGAAGGGCATCATTCGTGTGTGGCTTGTCATGTAGGATTTGTGTCATTGACCGGAAATTACGGTGATTACGTAGGGGGCCATGCGATGAATCTTGATCATAGTGATGGTAGTACTGAGACTGCAGCCTGTGTGAAGTGTCATACAGACCGTGGTGCATCTATTGATATTGATGGCATAATGGCCAGCACTGAAGCTTATCTGGAAACGTTAGAAACAGCATTAGTAGACGCCGGTATTATGGATGAAACAGGCCACTTGATTGGTGGTACCTATACGCATAAGCAACTTGCTGCCTACTGGAACTACGCGCTACTTCATTACGATGGAAGTCACGGTGTGCATAATCAAGCTTATTCATTGGCGTTGATCACTTCGGCATTGGAATACTTGGGTGCTAATTAAACGAATTACCCATACAGACCGCTCTTTCGAGAGTGGTCTGCAAGCCTTCAGAGAGTCGTTAGTAATTCGTAAATAGTATACCATGAAACAAAGAAAATATAACATACTAATAGGTTTTCTTCTGGTATTGGGAATGGTTGGTTGTGAGTACAACTTCATCAATCCTGATAAAGGAGAGCCTGTTGATCCGGAAGAGCCCATCAGCTTTTCTGCAGAAATTGAACCCATTTGGACAACACAATCGTGCACCGGTTGTCATGATGGCTCGGGTTTATTTAGTTTAAAAGCAGGAGAGGCTTATAATTCTTTAACCACAAATAATTTGTTGGATTTGGATCAAGCCGCGAATAGTAAAATTTTAACTGTTCCAGGAAGCAGCGGGTTGCATTCGGATAAAAACTATGTCGGCAATCAGCGTGAATTAATCAAAGTCTGGATTGAGCAAGGAGCTGAAAATAACTAAAGCCTATAAATTATGAAGAAATATATCCATTTAGTTGTTTTAATGCTTTTCGTGAGCACAGTGCTCGTTGCTCAGGAAGAGATTGAAGCACCTGAAAAAACAGTTGATAAGCCGGTTCGGGCGCCTTGGGAATCAGGGGTGTTGATCAATCATCACACCAGTGTTATTCAGCCAGCCAAAACATTGGAGATGGTTATTAACCATCGATTTGGTCCAGTTAATAATGGCATGAGTGACATTTATGGCATCATGGCGCCGGGGGCGAATATTCGTATTGGATTTAACTATTCCATTTTGGATAATGTAATGGTTGGTTTTGGAACGAATAGTCAGAAGCAATACCAGGATTTACAAGTTAAGTATACACCTTTTCAGCAGACCCGCGAAAATACGATTCCGGTATCTTTGACGGTTTATGGTAACATGGCCATCAATGCGCAGGATGAAAATGTATTTGGACAGGATTATACGTTTACTGATCGACTGACTTATTTTGGTGAGGTAATTGTCGGTCGTAAGGTCACCGATGCCTTATCGGTGATGGCCAGTGCTAATTTTACGCATTTCAACAGCGTGGATAGCATCATGGATCACGATAAAATTGGTGTGGGTGTAGGAGCGCGTTTTAAAGTGAGTCCGCAATCATCACTTACCATTGAGTGGGGCTTACCTTTGGAAATATCCAGTATTTCTGAGCAGAAAGAGTTTATTAACCATCCAAAGCACCATTTAAGTATTGGTTGGGAAGTGTCTACCAGTACGCATGCTTTTCAGATTTTTGTGACCAACTCATTAAGTATCCTGCCACAAGAGATGTATATGAATAATCAAAATGAATTTGATAAAGATGGCATAAGATTTGGATTCAATATCACTCGATTGTGGAATTTTTAGTAACTTATGCGTAATTAAAAATGAGGATTATGAAAATGAAATTAACTGCTTTATTAAGTGTGTTCCTGTTCATGGTTTGTTTTTCAATGATGTCTTTTGCACAGGATAAACCGGAACAGAAACCGTGGGATGTGCCAGAAAAATACATGAGTATGCAAAATCCCCAGGCTGCTGATGATGCCAGTATGATTAAACTGGGTAAGATGACCTACGCCAAGCATTGTAAATCGTGTCATGGTAACTTTGGAAAAGGGGATGGCCCGAAAGCCCGTAGTATTGATGCCAATTTAGGTGATTTTTCAAGTGCTGAATTTCAGGCTGAAAAAGATGGTGTGATTTATTATCAATCTTTCGTGGGAAGAGATGATATGCCCAATTTCGAAAAGAAAATTACCGATGAGGAAGAGCGTTGGGCCGTGATCACTTATCTGCGTACTTTGAAAAAATAGTATGGTATTCTTATAATTGTTTACTGCCTGCTTTTAGAAAACGATCTTTAAGCGGGCAGTTTTGTTTTATCATCTTCATTTTTTTCTATGAAATACTTCAGTTGGATTTTTATCATCTGGCTATATAGTTGTTGCATCTCCCCATCTCTTTTTGGGCAAGAGCCTGCCGACAATCAAAAGTGCCTGAAATGTCATGGCCAGATTTTTTATGAGTATTATAATGAATGGACGGAGCAGACGGAGCGAAAAACCATGAATCCGTTTTATCATGTGGACAGTATCCGAATGATGAGTTCGGTCCATAAAGCATTTTCATGCACAGATTGCCATTCCACGGAATATGAATCGTTTCCGCATGCCGGAGAATTGCGGATGGAGCAGAAGTATACCTGCATGGATTGTCATGGAGGTGATGAGACATTCGCAAAATTTAATTTTGAAGGCATTGAAGCAGCCTTCATGGAAAGTGTCCATTTTAGCAATAGCAACGAACGGTTTAACTGTTGGATGTGTCATGATCCCCATGGGTATCAGTTGGCGCAACGGACGCAAACGTCCATCAAGGACGTGGTACAAATGAGTAATCAGATGTGCATCCATTGCCATACCGATCAATTTGAGTTTGGCTTGTTAACTAACAAAGCACCGTCTGATTTGGCTGCCATTCACAGTTGGTTGCCGAATCAAGCACACCATTTTACCAAAGTGCGCTGTGTGGATTGTCATACTGATGTTCAGGATGATATTTTGGTATCGCACAAGATATTACCCAAAACAAAGGCCGTTAAAAATTGTGTCAAATGCCACACCGGCAATTCATTGTTGATGGAATCGCTATATGCCCATCGGGTGAAGGAAAGCAGGGCTGAATCAGGATTTATAAACGCGACTATTTTAAATGAGGGCTATGTGATAGGCGCCAATAGAAACCGGACATTGAACATTATTAGTGTGGTTATTTTTGGACTCACTATCATTGGACTATTTATTCACTTTGTCTTACGTCTCATTTTACTAAAAAAGAAATAACATGGCAGAAAAAATCTATTTATATCCGCTTTGGATCCGAATCTGGCATGTGTTTAATGCCCTTTTCTTTCTAACATTATTGGCAACGGGGATTAGTATGCAGTATTCCAGTCCTGATTGGCCCCTCATTCCGTTTGATATCAGTGTGGCTGCCCATAACGTGGCCGGTGTTTGTATAGCCTTAACTTACGTTGTATTTTTGGTATATACTCGATTTTCCAGGAATCGAATTCATTATCAGGTGATGTGGAAAGGATTAATGCCACGTGTCATGAAGCAGGCCATGTATTATACCTTTGGTGTTTTTCGAAAGCAAGAGCCTCCTTTTCCCATTTCGGAAGAGATGAAGTTTAATCCTTTACAGCAGATTACCTATGTGATGGTGATGTATGCCATTGTGCCGGTATTAATTATTACGGGTTTAGCATTGATGTTTCCCGAAGTGATTATTGATGATATATATGGTATTGGAGGTACACTTTTGACAGCATTAATTCATGTGTCGGCCGGTTTTTTTGCCAGCATGTTTTTAATCATTCATCTTTATTTTAGTACCATGGGAGCTAGTCTGACATCTAACTTCAAAAGTATCGTTAATGGTTATCACGAGCCTCATTAATCACTATCAAATTTGTATCTATGATCAAATTACAAGATAAATGGGGGTACCTGAATGGTATCCTCATTGCTTTCACACTGTTATTAATTGGATTTCTATTTAACAGCATGATAGGGGGATTGCCCTGGTCCATGCCAGGTTGGCCCAATAATCTCTGGTTGGTTGGTATTTTCAGTGGCGTGGTTTTCATTTGGGGATTGGTGCCCGGAGGAGTTTGGAAACAGACCTTGACCCAGGTGGAGTTGTATTGGCCCGGAACAATTCTCTTACTCATTGCTTCGGCCATTTGGGTAAATATTCCCGTGGAGAATCCAGCCTATCTGAAGCTTTTTGCGGTCTTTTCAGGTTTTACATTTCTGTTTCTTTTCTTTTATCTGATGTTATGTTATGCTTTAGTGCTGGTTAAGGACATTAAAAACTGGAATCGGAAGATGATATTTATTCGGACTATTCATATAGGTTTGATCCTGTTTCTGGCTTCTGTTTTTTTAGGTCATGCCGATTATTACCAGCTTCAAATGAAAGTAGGTAGAGACCGGGCTATTTTTTCTGGCATCAATTATGATGATCAACAATTGCGTACTCCTTTTGCAGTTAAGCTTATGGACTTTCAATTTGAGGGAGAGACGCCGGGCGTGTTACTAATTGGTGATCAGGAAATGACTAATGATATTGTTACCATTCGCAATCAGGACGAGATTTCCATCGGCACTTATTCCTTTACATTGGATAATTATTTACCCAAGGCGATTAAGACCGATGCCGGATATCAGGCTTCTGATACTGCTACTAATGGGGTGCACGCCGTTTATGTGATGGCTAAAGGGAACGATGGAACCCAAGCGGCTGAAGGGTGGATTACCTCGGGTTCGGATAGTTACAGGCCTTTAAGCCTTCCTTTAGATGATAAGAAATTAATTTTCACATTGGAGAGCCAGGGCAATCGAAAAGCCTCCATTCGTTTGTTTGATGCCGTTGGGGAATTCAAAGATTTTCCGTTGGACGATCACAGCAGGATTTCCTACAAAGGGTGGTCCATTAAGCAAGGTAAGCATGATGTGCGATATGGAGAACGCTCACCCGTACTGGATTTGACATTAACCTTTGACCGGTGGTTGGAAATAAGAATTGCTGGTGTTGTTTTAATCCTGCTGAGTCTAATTGGCTTATGGGTGTTAAGAAAAAAATAATACGCGTAAAATAAAAAAAAGGAGCTGTCAGGCTCCTTTTTTATGAGATCAGGGGCTTAAAAATTATAAACAACCATGAATTGTATCCGGCTGGCATTGCCAGTTTCATACTGGAAGTCCTTTACTTGTCCGTACAAGGCTTCAATACCCGTAGTAATATTTTCATCAACCATCCAGAATAGATTGCCCGAATAGAATTTGCCAGTGGATCGGTTACGCTTGAACTGATCCAGATCTGCTTCCAGGTGAGTGACTCCGAATACAAAAGTAGACTTCAACTCTTCAGCCTGCCACCAGTGCTCATAGCCTATATACCCTCCATAAATGGGAAGGTTTTCAAGCGTTCCATCACCGGCAGGAATAGCGTCGTAACCACCCCCGCCAAATGAAACCAGGTAACTGGCAATACCTCTTCCAGCTGCTGCCTGAGCAATGAATTTGTCATGTTGCCCAATGTTCAGGTGCCCTGATAGTGCCATACCGCCGGCATTTGAGGACAGTGTTTTAGTATTTGATTTGTAGTTCAGCCTTCGGTAAACGAAAGCCAGCTGTGCATGTCCCCAATCACCCTTGGCATTAATATGGGTGGTCAAATCAGGGAATCCCTGGAAGGTTTCGGTGAGGGTTGAATCGATATCAGCCACCTGCCGAATATCTGGCCGTGGTGTTTCCATGGCCAGTGCCCAATGAATGTTTTCTTTTAGTTGCTTGGTGTATCGTATTTGGGCTGATCGTACCCAAACGCCTGTTGGTGGGCCATCGAAGTCCACCACATCCGGCCATGCATCCTCATCTGTAAATAGCGACCAGGATTGCCCCACTCGGAAGGATTTAATATCGAGGTAAAAATGGCGTACTCTGAAGTTGAAGGTGCCTGGTCCAAAAAAATCACCCTCGAAAAAACAAGTAACTGGTCCCACTTGCGAAGAGTTATAAGTGGCTCCCAATTTCAATCGCGACTGACGAATGCCCATGCTAAAACGTGGTGTCGCATCTTCATTGATCCCTGTAGGAATAGAAGGCACGTTGAACGCTTCCTGATTTTGAAGGGCATTAAAGTCGTAGATGCCGTTCAGCTTTAGTTGTCCACCTATGGATACTTTAAATTTAGAGGTGACAAGAGTATCGTTTTTACTGTTAAGACGGGGTGTGCTTTTTGTGCTGGATAAATCACTTTGGGCCTTTAGAAGTATTGTAAAGTGGCAGGTGAATAATAAGCTACAAATAATGAATAAACGCTTTTTCATTGCTATTGGGGTTAATGTTATATGTGAACTTAACTTGATTGCTGTTATACAAAAATAGAGAAAAGAAGGGGGATGATTTATCAATAATGATAAAAAAAGAATTTCTTTTTCATGAGGATAGAAGATGATGCATGTATTTTGACTTTGGCTCATGTCAATTTCTTAACTTTGCCCTTTGTCCACGAATAAACTGATAGTAGTCGGTTTGAAATGGGTTATAAATTAAAGTCCGGATATTCGGAATTAGGACTAAAAAACAAAAGCTATGTCCGTTGCAAAAGAAAGAGCTAAAAAAGTGACCACTCACGTGTTGAGTGAGATGAAAATGAGGGGGGAGAAAATCTCCATGTTAACCTCTTATGATTATTCACTGGCAAAAATTGTCGATCAGGCAGGGATTGATGTGATCCTGGTAGGCGATTCCGCATCCAATGTGATGGCTGGCTGGGAAACCACCTTGCCCATTACACTTGATCAGATGATCTACCATGGGGCTTCTGTAGTACGTGGCGTGGGCCGTTCTCTGGTGGTGGTGGACATGCCCTTTGGAACCTATCAGGGCAACTCCAAAGAAGCGTTGACCTCGGCCATTCGCATCATGAAGGAAACTGCCGCTGATGCGGTGAAGTTGGAAGGTGGAAGTGAAGTATTGGAATCTGTCAACCGGATTTTATCTGCGGGTATACCGGTTATGGGGCATTTGGGACTGACACCTCAATCCATTCATAAATTTGGAACCTATACCGTACGTGCCAAGCAAGAGGAAGAAGCCAAAAAACTCATTGAAGATGCCTATTTGCTGGAAGAGGCCGGATGCTTTGGTTTAGTGCTTGAAAAGATACCGGCTTCGTTGGCCGGTGAAGTGGCCAGGGCCATAAAAATTCCGGTAATCGGCATTGGAGCCGGTAATCAGGTGGATGGTCAAGTATTGGTGCTGCACGATATGTTAGGCATTAATCAGGAGTTTTCACCGCGTTTTTTAAGACGCTACCACAATTTGTTTGCTGAAATAAAAGGAGCTGTCGGGAATTACATTGAGGATGTTAAAAGCATGGATTTCCCCAACGAACGCGAGCAATATTAAGGAGATCGGAAGTGTAAGGTTTGAAGTCCGCAGCTTGTGATATCATTGGTTTGTTAAAAGGAGATATCTTTATCGAGTTCGGCTATAGAGGCGCAGACCAGGAAGAAGTTGCCCTGGAAAGAAGCCAAATAGGCCTGTTTTTATTCAGGGAGATAGCTGCATTGGATAGATGGCCTTGCTGTTTGAATGAATAAGAACTAAGAATAAGTGAGAAAGGTGATTGATATTGCTGAGATCGCTTTATCTTTGCAGGCGATTATAAAAAGAAGAGATGAAGGATTTGGATATTTTATACGAAGATAATCATATCATTGCTGTTAATAAATCGTGCTCGGATATTGTGCAGGGTGATCAAACCGGTGACCAGCCTTTGAGTGATAGGGTGAAAGCCTATATCAAACGGAAATACGATAAACCCGGTGACGTGTTTTTGGGTGTAGTGCACCGTTTGGACCGTCCGGTAAGTGGGGTGGTTATTTTTGCACGCACCAGTAAAGCTTTGACGCGATTGAATAAGATGTTTCAGGATAAGGAGGTGAAAAAGACTTACTGGGCCATTGTAGCGGAGTTGCCGGAGGATGAAGAGGCGGAGTTGCGTCATTATATGTTGAAGGACAGCGAAAAAAATAAATCCTATGCTTTCCCAAAAGAAAGATCGGGATCTAAATTGGCCATTTTAAATTACCGATTGGCTTCCGGGTTGAAGAACTCCTACTTATTGGAGGTTAATCTTCAAACAGGACGTCATCATCAGATACGCTGCCAATTGGCTAAAATTGGGTGTCCGATTCGTGGAGACTTAAAATATGGTTTTCCACGCTCCAATAAGAATGGCGGTATTTCATTACATGCCCGTCGTGTTGAGTTTATGCATCCGGTAAAAAATGAACGCATTGTCATTGTGGCGCCAACCCCGGAGCTGGACAATATCTGGAGAGAATTTTCCAATGTATTTTAAATAGAAAAAAAAGTAATCCTTCGGGATTACTTTTTACTTTTTAGCTCCTCGCCGGTAAAACACAGCGGCAAAAGATCCTTTACTTTCTCTATTTTGTACACTTGTTCCCGACCAATAAGCAGGGTGTAAAAATTGGATTTGAAACGGAGCTCTGTTTCCAGCATCACCTGACGGCAAGCACCACAGGGAGCGACCGGATTTGGTATTAAGCCATCCTCATTTTGGGCCGCAATGGCAATGGCTTTAACGGGCACATTGGGATATTGGGCGTTGGCATAAAAAATGGCCACCCGTTCGGCACACAAGCCTGAGGGATAGGCCGCGTTTTCCTGGTTAGTACCGGTAATGATTTCGCCATTTTCCAGCAAAACAGCTGCTCCCACATGAAAATTGGAGTAAGGCGCATAGGCTTTAGCGCACACATTAATGGCGATGTTAACCAGGTTTTTATCTGGTTCCACCAACTCCTCGTGCGCATTGAATACAGTAATATCTGTTACGATGTTTAGTTGTTGCATGGCGAAATATAAATAAAATTAGCCACATGCTGCATGGGAGCCTGCTCATTTAGATTTTTGTCAGGCGCCAATAATCCGGGAATAAATGGTTTATTCGGGATTGTCTTGAATAAAGGCTTTTATGATGGGTGCTGCTTTATCCTGATCCATGGCCTGTATATACAGGTCAATAGCAGATGGGATTCCGCCAATAAATCCAGCTGAAACACCGGAATGGAAATCATCCTGAATAAAGGTTGAAATGTCATTTTCTTCCAGCTCACTTTTTAATAGCGTGACCAGTATTTGAGTACCGGTGTATACACGAATCAGATTATCTTTTTCACTCATTTGTTTAAAATTTAGGTGTGTGTCATTCGGTTGTATCACATCTCTATCTCAAATATAGGAAAAATTTGCTGAAATTATTGTTTACTGACAAGGGATGTTGAATGTTGTTAAGGCCTGGGATTATTGGTGTTGGATAAGTGTTGCAGGAGGTGGTTTGGATTTAGTCAAAGGTCAATTATTGTTTTTAACTTCATGTATCATTGTACGTTCGGTAAATTTTTATCTTTGTAACACGCTTTTGGTAAAAGCCGGCCAAACTGAATTCGATTGCATTAACCGATTTTGATGAATATGGATATGAAGAGATTAGTTTTAAGTGTAGTATGTTTTTTTTCCATCGGTCTGTTTATGGCGTTTGCTCAGGCGCCTTCCGCCAAAATTTCAACGGAAGATTATATTGAGCGCTATCAGGATTTAGCTGTAAAGGAGATGAAACGGGTGGGGATTCCTGCCAGTATCACCATAGCGCAAGGGATTTTGGAATCGGGTAGTGGGAACAGTCAGTTGGCACGGCGCTCCAATAATCATTTCGGAATTAAATGCCATGGGGATTGGAACGGTAAAAAGGTATATCACGATGACGATTCGCGCAATGAGTGTTTCCGCAAATACAAAACCGTGTATGAATCATACATTGATCACTCTCAGTTTTTGGTGGATAAACAACGCTATTCGGCTTTGTTTGAGTTAAAGACAACGGATTATAAAGGGTGGGCCAAGGGACTGAAGAAAGCTGGCTATGCCACTGATCCGAAATACGCCCATCGCCTCATTAAGATCATTGAAGACTACAACCTGCACGAATTAGACAGTGATAAGGGACGTAAGCGCTCTGCAAAAACGCCTGTGGTTAAAGGCAGCAGTGTGTCAAAAGGATCGAGAACAGATGATTTTGTCATTAATCCCTATCAAACGCACGAAGTGGAGCGCAATAATGGGGTGAAGTATGTAGCGGTTCAGGAGGGTGATACCTTTGAAGGCATTACCGAAGAATTTGGAATGCGCCCCTGGGAAATTTATCATTACAATGATTTATCGCAAAATGCGGCGATTGATGAACAGCGCTATTTATACATTTCAGCTAAAAAAGGGAAAGCCCATGCGAAACATGAGTTCCATGTGGTGAAGGAAGGCGAGTCTTTGCATTACATTTCTCAAAAATATGGCATTAAACTGAGTAAGTTATGCCGGTTCAATAATTTGAAAGAAAGTGGCACCGTGAAGGAAGGGGAGCGCTTGAACTTGAGAAGAAAGAAAAAATAATTGAATTATTTAATTTAAGTAAACGCACAAGGCTTCCTTCGGGAGGCCTTTGTGCGTTTATTATTTATAGCGCCTTTACGTTCAGATTGCCGTTGTAGCCTCTGAGGAAATCAGTAACGGTCATTCGTTTTTTACCGGCCAGTTGTAATTCTGTGATGGCCAGCGCCTGATCATTGGTGCCAATGGCCAGGTAAGTTTTTCCATCGGTTTGCACCTCACCAGGAGCGAGCGATAAATCACTCTTAAATTGAGCCGCAAATAGCTTCATGGATAAGGTTTTGCCATCCTCAAATTCGAGTTCTGTCCAGGCGGTAGGATAAGGGGACAAGCCTCTGATCTTATTGCGGATTAGGGTGGCTGATTCGGCCCATTGAATGCGGCAATCGTCTTTGAAAATCTTCGGTGCTTCCTTTGATTCTTCATCGCCCAGCAAATCGGCTTGAGGGATCGTATGAATGGCATCCGCTTCAATGGCCTGAACGGTTTTTAGTACCAGTTGAGCCCCGATCACCATTAATTTATCATGGATGGAGCCGGCATTGTCAGCTTCTTCAATGGTCACTTTCTCCTGAAAGATAATGTGGCCCGTATCAATTTCGTGTTGCAGAAAGAAGGTGGATACACCCGTTTCTTTTTCGCCATTGATCACCGCCCAGTTAATGGGGGCTGCACCGCGGTAATGGGGCAACAATGAGCCGTGCAGATTAAATGATCCCATGGGTGGCATGTTCCACACCACTTCCGGTAACATGCGGAAAGCCACAATGATTTGAAGGTCGGCGCGTAAGGCCTTTAAGTCATCCAGAAACGCCGGATTCTTTAGTTTTTCGGGTTGCAGAACCGGTATGTTTTGGGCTACAGCATATTCCTTTACCGGTGATTGGTGAATTTTTTGTCCTCTTCCTGCCGGACGATCAGGCGCCGTGATGACGCCAACTATATTGTATTCATTTTCAACCAGCGTTTTCAAACTCTCCACGGCAAAGTCCGGAGTTCCCATGAAAACAATACGCATATTTTTATCAGCCATACGATTAATAGTAAATGGGGGGTTCAACTTATTCTTTCAAAGATCGGTTTCCCTTTTGGTGAGGTGGAAAATAAGGACAATGCTTACATCCGTTTCCACAACAATAACCGCGCTCCTTCAGATATTTTTCGGTCATCACCCTGAAACCACGTGGATCCATGTAAAAATCTTCATTTTCCTTTAGCGGTTGCGAAGGGTAATAATCGTCCAGGTAATTCATGTTTTTAGTGACAAAGATAATAGATTCATGGATTAGTTGCCGCATCGGATGAACCCACATCACCGGGAAGTGTGTCTTCGCACGTGAAAACACCTTAGAGTCTTCTGAAACCCGCGCCAGGACAGGTGAAGAAGCGCCAGGACGGCTTAAATGTTGCCAGGACGGCCTCCAAACCCGGCAGGACGGCTAAATCTTCACCAGCGTGACTCCATCTGTTAACAGGACGGCCATAGATTGTGGCAGGACGGATAAAGAAGCAGCAGGACAAGGGTATTTGTTAACAGGGTGAGGTGAAAATGCAGCAGGGCCAATCAATACTGAATAAATAGCCAAGGCTTCCGTAGGGAAGCCTTGGGTTTATAAATGTGTTAACTAAAGATTGTACTCACTAAATTGCTTCATAAACTGAACCCGCAGATAACCTGCCGGATTGGTAGCATTGGATTGGCTCAACATCCCTCTGAACTGTTCAATGGTGTCAAAGTTTTTGAGATGCATCCACTTTTCAATTTCGTGGTTGTAGCGCTCAATGCTTTCCACCCCGTTTTTATAGAGGGTACTGGCTAATTGCACCGATTTAGCACCCGCCAATAGCATTTTAATAATGGTTCTCGAATCATGAATACCGGTGGTGGCAGAGAGGTCGCATTGGACCTGACCGGATGAGATGGCAATCCAGCGCAGCGGCATCACATAATCCTTTTCTGTGGTGAAAATATTGGTAGGAATCACCTCCAGATGATCAATGTCAATGTCCGGTGAGTAGAACCGGTTGAAGAGCACCATGCCGTCAATACCGGTTTCCGACAGGCGCTTGATCATGCTGGCCAGGTTGGAAAAGTAATGGCTGATTTTAATGGACACGGGGATAGTTACTTCTGCTCTTACGGCTTTGATGATGTCGAAATAGAGTTGTTCATGTTCAGCCCCGGATCGATCGGTATCGGAGGGTAAGGCAAAAATGTTTAGTTCAAGGGCGTCGGCACCGGCATCTTGCAGTGATTTGGCAAAATACGGCCAATTGTGGGGCGTAATGCAGTTGATACTGGCAATAATGGGAATGCTCACTTCTTTTTTACAATCCGTGATTAGTTTCAGATAGGTCGAGAGGGAGTCATGCACATCATAGCTGTCATAATAATCCATGGTTTCCGGATAGAGGTAATTCTCCGAGTGCATCTTATTCATCTCGTGTTCCAACTCGGTGATGATCTCTTCTTCAAACAGGGATTTGAGCACCACAGCACCGGCACCGGCTTTTTCAATGGCTTTAATCTCTTCCAGTGAACTGGTCAGACCCGAACTGGAGGCCATGATGGGGCTTTTCAAAGGAAGGCCTAAATAGGTAGTTGAAATGTCAGGCATAATTCTGTTTTTTATTGATAAAAGGGTATAATTGTTTACTGGTTCAAGCCACGTTAAACGAAGCTAACATAGCAGGTCCATATGAAACAAATAAAGAAAAGTTATTGTTGTGTCGGGTTGATGTCAGGGACCTCTTTGGATGGTTTGGACCTGGTTTTATGTCAACTGATAAATGATAGTGGACGTTGGACCTACCACCTGCTTCAAACCGATACGGTCCCCTATGATGAAAGGTGGTTGCGTCGATTGCAATCGGCTCCTTCCCTTGGCGGCTATGCCTTGATTGAGTTGCACCGTCAATATGGGGATTATCTGGGGCAGCAGGTAAATGCTTTCTTGAAAGGACAGACGATGAAACCGGATCTTATTGCCTCGCATGGGCATACTGTTTTTCATCAGCCCCACAATAAAGTGTCGCTGCAAATTGGGGATGGGGCAATGATTGCTGCCCGTACATCTCTGCCAACGGCATCTGATTTTCGAACCCTGGATATTACGCTGGGTGGGCAGGGGGCTCCGCTGGTTCCCATTGGCGATCAATTACTGTTTCCGGACTACCGGGCGTGTGTTAACCTGGGCGGATTTGCTAATCTGTCGTGCGATCAGGGAGGGAAGCGCGTTGCCTGGGATATCTCACCGGTTAATTTTGTGGTGAACCGCCTGGTTCAGTCACTTGGTAAGGCCTATGATGAGGCGGGCCGGATCGGTCAATCGGGGCAAGTCATTGCTGCTTTACTGGAGCGCTTGAATCACCTGCCGTATTATGAGCAACCGGCTCCCAAATCATTGGGTGAAGAATGGGTAAACGCTGTTTTTTGGCCTCTCCTGGAGGCGTATCAGAAATATCCCTTGCCGGATGTCATTCGCACCTGTTACGAGCATTTCGCCACACAGATAGCTGCCAATTTGAATGTAATTGGTGCGGGTGCGTTTTTATTTACCGGTGGAGGTGTTTATAATCAGTTTCTGATGCAGCGCATTGCGGATCGCTTGAAAGGCGAAGTGGTCATTCCCGATCGTCAATTAATCGATTTTAAGGAAGCGTTGGTCTTCGCATTATTGGGCGTCTTGCGTCTGGAGCATGAAGTCAACTGTTTGGCCTCCGTAACGGGTGCCCGGTGCGACAGCAGTTCCGGGGTGATTCATTGGGTGTAGTGCACGTTAGTTGTCATGGGGCTGATACGTGACATGCACGGAAACAGCGATTTCTTCGGCAATGTTTTTGATCACAATTTTGGGGATCTTAATATCGTAATCGACCAGTTTTACTTTGAATTCGGCCTGTCCGGTGATGTGCTCCTGATGTGGATGAAGCCGGCCATTCACGGTAATGTATTTGGTAATTCCATGAAGGGTTAATTCGCCTTCAACCGTGACCGCTTGTTCGGTGAATTGAAGCGGATTAAATGCCGAAGTAATTTGTCCGGAGAACGTGGCCTGCGGATATGTATCCGACTCCACATATTTTTCGTTAAAATGCTCTTGCATCAGTGATTTCTTAAAGTCAAAGGCTTTCATTGTAACCACAAAAGCCAGGGTCTTTTTTTCAATGTCCAGTATGCTTTTGACTTTTTGGTTATTGGCCGAAATATCCTCGAGCGGTGTGGTGGAGAAAAAAGAGATGGTGCCATCGTCGCAAGTGTAACGCTCTGGATGCTGCGCTAACAGCAATACAGGAATAAGGTATGCAGCGAATAGGGCCACTACTTTTGGGGAGGTGAATGTTGCTTTTACCATGGCTTAAAAATTAAAGGAACGCATGATGGAGAATCCAATGTGAAAGTCGCCATTGCTGATGCGATCATTGTTCCAGGTGGGAATAAAACCACTTGTTTGAAGGCGTTTGGCATTGGAGAGGAACACTAGAAACACATGTCCCCCGGTTTCCAGATCCAGGCCAAAGGACAAGGCATTTTGATCGGCCGACCAGACATCACTGGAATAAGTGGGAAACGTGTAATAATACTCCGTATTAATGCGCATTGATGAAGTGAGACGAATACTCATTCCAACTCCGGTTGAAAACAAATCATTGCCGTGATCGCCCGAGGCTGTTTGGTTGATGTGTACATAGGTCGGGGCCACTAAAAAAGAGAAGGTGTTGTTGAGTTTGTGCGAGGCCAGTAGCTGTTGCACGTATTCCAGCCGATCCTTAAAAACACGATCCGTTTCGTACTTTCGGGTATACACATTCAGGCTTCCAAAATAGGTCAGATTGAGAAAGGGTGTATTGTCCGCCTGTTGGGAAAGCAGGTTTATTTTGTAAGATGCCTGAAGTGTTTTGTTAAAATCACTGGAACGGGCCAGGCCCATCTGAAAATTATTTGAAAACCCATATTCCAGGGCGATGTCTACGTTTTCAATGTTATCAATCCCCCAAAATTCCTGATAGCCCGATGTAATCCGCCCAAAGACGTGGGAGATTCTCACCTGCAATTCGTTTTTACCCATTTGGCGGGTGGTTTGTCCCAGCACCAAGCGGGAACTCATAAAGGAACTGGTGATCGCATTTTCAGGGGGAACGTTTGCTTGTAAATCAGCTAACAGATCTTTCTGTGCTTCACTAAAAAGGGGTAAAAGTAGGGTAATGAAAAGAAGGGCCAGGCGATTCATGTGATTCAAATTTGAGTTTGATACCGTGACTGAAGAAAAGAGCTGGTGGAGCCTTATGTGTTCCGGAAAACTATCACACCCTGTTTCACCCTATCCGAAAACGCATAATCCAGTATGACCGCAGAATTAAGGAATGGCATCCACCAGTTCTTATGATTCTAACAGGCAAGCTAGGTAATAAGTTTAGACGGGGGTAAAAAAAAAAGGAGGCGTTTCAGCCTCCTGGTATTATTTCTTTTTATTGTTGTACTTGAAAAAATCAAGGTTGTGACCCATTCGCTCGTGTTTCGTTTTCATATAAAACTCGTTGTGCGGATTGGGTTCCACTTCGATGGGGATGTTTTCAATAATCTCCAGACCGTAGCCTTCCAGTCCAATGCGTTTAATAGGATTGTTGGTCATCAGGCGCATTTTTTTAACCCCCAGTTCGCGGAGAATTTGAGCCCCTACGCCATAGTCGCGTTCATCAGCATCAAAGCCTAGTTCTACGTTGGCATCCACGGTATCCATCCCTTCTTCCTGAAGTTTGTAGGCCTTGATTTTATTCATCAAACCAATGCCACGCCCCTCCTGGTTCATATAGACAATGACTCCTTTGCCTTCCGCATCGATGGTTTCCATGGCTTTGTGCAATTGTTCGCCACATTCGCAGCGTAAAGAGCCAAAAATATCACCGGTAGCACAGGATGAATGCACGCGCACCAAGATGTCTTCATCTTCCGTCCATTCACCTTTTATCAAGGCCATGTGCTCTACGCCATTCGATTTTTGTTTGAAAGGTGTAAAACGGAAGTTGCCATGCGCTGTAGGCAGGCTCACTTCAACACCTTTTACAATTAAACTTTCTTTTTGCAGGCGATAGGCAATCAGATCTTTGATGGTTACAATTTTGAGATTAAATTTCTCAGCAATTTTTACCAATTGGGGCAAACGTGCCATGGAGCCATCTTCATTCATGATTTCCACCAAAACACCGGCAGGCGCCAGGCCTGCCAATCTGGCTAAGTCTACACCAGCTTCCGTATGGCCGGCACGACGAAGGACCCCGCGTTCTTTGGCTTTAAGCGGGAAAATATGTCCGGGACGTCCCAGGTCTTCTGGTTGTGTTTCCGGGTTGCACAAGGCCAAAATTGTTTTTGACCGATCTGATGCAGAGATTCCCGTCGTACATCCATGTCCCAACAGATCTACTGATATGGTAAAGGGTGTGGCGTGAGATGATGTGTTAGATCCCACCATCAGTTCCAGCTCCAGTTCTGCACAGCGTTCCTCGGTCATGGAGATGCATATTAAGCCCCTGCCATGCGTGGCCATGAAGTTCACTTTCTCAGGAGTCATCAACTGTGCTGCCGCAATAAAGTCCCCTTCATTTTCGCGGTCTTCATCATCCACCACAATTATCAATTCACCATTTTGAATGGCTACAATCGCCTCATCTATTGTGTTTAATTGAAATTTTTGATCTTCTGACATGTGTCTGTATCTTTTACTCGGTTCTCCCGAAATGATCGTGCAAAAATAATTAAATTATAAGCCTGGGCAATGAAAAGTCTCAGGTCTCACTTCTGTTACTATTAATTTTAGTCCTTATCAAGTCTGTTTTTCAGATCGTATTTTTCACGCTTAAATAACTTGCGAAAGAATATGATATAGGCATCTGCATTTAACAGTGCTGAATCAGATGCCGCTTTGTAAGTCAGGAAGACTCCCAGAGGAAACAATATGGCGGAGGATAACCAGATGCCCTGAAAAACCGGCCACACCCCTTCTTTCGCAAATTTCAATCCCATGGTGTCGATGATGTAATAAAAGATGAAAAACAAGATTGAAATAACCACCGGCATCCCCAGTCCGCCTTTACGGATAATGGCACCTAAGGGCGCTCCGATAAAGAAGAATATTAAACAGGCAAACGAGAGTGTAAATTTACGATGCAACTCAATGTTGTGGCGAATGATTTTCTCATCTTCATTACCTATAAACCGCAATTGATCATCAATGAGGCTCTTATTATCCCGCGCCTGTCTCAAGGCGCTTTGAATGCTCATCTGTTTTTTATCATTGGACAGGGAAAGGAATAGACTGTCGGTATTAATGGCTTGCACGGAATCAATAATGGCCATGGGGTCTACTTGTTTGACTTTTTGATCCATTTCTTCCAACTCCTCCGGCATGGGGCGATTGGTTCTGGACCGATAGGCGTATTTTCCTTTTAAGAAAAAGAAGTTCTCTGTTCGGCGTGATAAATCGCCAATGATTCTACTGCGGGCTTGCTGTAAGGAATCTTCATCGTGCAGTAATTGTTGCAGGTTTTTCATTTTATCACTTTGCGAAAAGAGATTCTCATCGGTCCGCGAAAAATCATAGCCCTGCATCGGAACGATTATAGTTTGCTTCTTGAAGCGATCAATTCGGAATTTTTGTTTATCCTCATCACGCAAGCGTTTTTTCTTTTGATCTACATTTTCTTCATAGGTCACGCCATCCATCAGGGTGAGTAACATGTTTTTTTTATCTTCCGAGATCTGAATGCGCCCGGAATCGGCCATGGTCACATTACTGTTGCGATTTAACCGATCACGGTGATCGTAAATCATGAAATCGTACATCAAGTTTGTTTCCGGATCTTTATGACTTATTTTTATTCGAAAATCTTCAAATCCATCATAGAAAATCTGTTCCTTAATATCCAATTCTGGCTTGGCGGTTTTAACTGACCATAGAAGCGAATAAAGCTTCAGATTAGCAATGGGCAATACATTATTGGTGAACCAGAAGGCGGCAACGGATGTCAAGAGTGTTACGGCAATCAGTGATTTCATAGCTTTGGGCAAAGAAACACCAGCGGCTTTGATGGCCGTTAATTCGTAATTTTCACCCATGTTGCCAAATGTCATCAGAGAGGCTAATAAGATGGCAAGGGGTAAAGCCATGGGAATGACCTGTACCGATGCATAAAACATCAACTCCGCAATAACGGTGACCTCCAGTCCTTTTCCTACCAAGTCATCGACGTAGCGCCAGAGGAATTGCATCACTAAAATGAATAAGGAGATGAAAAATGTCATCGCCAGGGGGCCGAGGTAACTCTTTAATATAAATAAATGTAATTTCTTCATTTGCCCTATAACTATAATCGCTATCAGATTAAACTATTGGCCTCCTTTAATGAAGGCGGATGTTGGGTGTGAACGCCAATCAATCATTGAATTGATTTATTAGACACCAGTGCCACAAAGTTAATTTAAACAGGTGAATTAGCTATCAAAAAACCGACAATGTCCCCTTCGATAGCGTGAATAAACGTTAAAATTAGCCGGTAATGAGAGACCAGACCGGGAATATGAAGAACCGAAAGAGGCTGGACGCATTTGTATAAATGAAAAACACCCGGTAATTAGCCGGGTGTCCTTATACTATTTTAATTGATTTTTAAACAGAACCTAAGCCGTGCATCAGCTCGTCAATTTGCTGGTTCCATAGTTCAATCGCATCTTCTTTTTCGTCTTCTTCAGCAAAGTCGGTGATGATAAGCGCTGTCTCACCGGTCATGTCATCCACATTAATGCGAAATTCAAAGTAATATTTTTCGTCTCCATCTTCTAACCAGTGATAGCGAACGACTTTATTTTCTTTTTTGAGAACTTGTTCGGCTTGTTGTTCAGAACCCTCCCAAACAAAAGAAAAAATCTTGCCCTTTAAGTTGACGTCGTCGGCAAACCACTCCGATAATCCACTGGGTGAGCTCAGTCGCGTAAATAAAATGGACGGTGAGGTTTTTATAATATATTCTAATTCAAACTTTTCCTTTTGAACAGACATGTTGTATAGTTTTAATATTGTAATACGGCTACAATATAGTTGATTCCTTCATAAATAAAAAATGTCGCTGGTTCAATTCCATATATTTAAGGTAAACATTGCTAACATGGGAAAGGGTTGGTTAAAAGTGTGTTTGCGTAATCAGTCAGAAAAAGGATGAATTTTTTACTCGTTTTGTTTGGATAATAGCATGGAATTCTCTTACATTTGCACTCGCAAAAAAGGAGAAACATAAAGCTGTTCCTCTTAAAAGCAAACTGATGCCGAGGTAGCTCAGCTGGTTAGAGCGCAGGATTCATAATCCTGAGGTCGGCGGTTCAAGCCCGCCTCTCGGTACAAATTAAGGAATAGTTGTAGGACTGTTCTTTTTTTTTGAAATGTATTAGAAGATGTGGTTTTATGAGCGCTTTTATTTGGATAATAGCGTCGATTTAACTGACATTGCATTTTCAAAAATGGAGAGGCACAATGGTGTTTTTCTGAAAAATAAACTAATGCCGAGGTAGCTCAGCTGGTTAGAGCGCAGGATTCATAATCCTGAGGTCGGCGGTTCAAGCCCGCCTCTCGGTACGGAAAAGGAATAGTCAAGTGACTGTTCCTTTTTTTGTGTTTAAATTTTCAGCCTCCGTCTTGTCTGGTTAGAAATGAAATAGTATCGCTGTCAGAGGCTTTTCTATTGTTTACATGCATTTTATATCTACTTTTGCGACGAACTTAATAAACAACTGTTTTGAAGAATTTTGAAGAATTGGGAATAGGCAAAGGCTTTGTGAAGGGATTGAAAGAGCTGAATATTATTACACCTACGGAAATCCAACAGGAAGTGATTCAGGTATTGTTAAATACGAATACGGATTTGGTGGGGCAGGCTCAGACTGGTACAGGTAAAACAGCAGCCTATGGATTGCCTTTGCTTCATCGGATTGATGCTAAGAAGAAAGTGGTTCAGGGACTTATTTTATGTCCTACCCGTGAATTGGGTCAACAAATTTCCAAGCAGTTGTTTAAGTTTACGAAATACACGGATAAAATATTCTCAGAGGCCGTGTATGGTGGATCGCCCATTGATAAGCAAATCTATGCTTTAAAAAGACCCACTCACATTGTTGTGGCCACGCCTGGAAGACTAATTGATCTGGTGAAGCGTAAGGCTGTTGACTTGAGTCATGTGACAACTGTGATATTGGATGAAGCAGATGAAATGTTAAGCATGGGATTCAAAAAGGAGTTAGATGAGATATTAGGTTTCTTATCCAGTGCCCAAAGTAAATGGCTGTTTTCAGCAACCATGCCCCATGGTATAAAACAAATCGTCAATCAGCATTTATCACCTAAAGCGCATCGCATCGAAGTGAGTGGTCGTAATGTGGTGAATAAAAAAATTGAGCATCAATATCTTATATGTGAAGAAAATGACAAGTTGTATGTCTTGTTGCAATTGTTGCAATCGCAGAAGGAAAATAGGGGATTGATTTTTTGCAAGACGAAAGTAGCTGCCCAAAAAGTAGCCAAGCAATTAATCGCCAAGAATGTGGCGGCAGATGCCATTCATGGGGACTTGTTACAGAAGGAGCGTGATAAAGTGATGCGAGTTTTTAAAAAGGGGAATCTGCAAGTGCTTGTAGCCACTGATTTAGCCGCCAGGGGCATTGATATTGAAGGATTGTCGTTTGTGGCCCATTATCAATTGCCTGATAAAGATGAATATTATACTCACCGAAGTGGGCGAACTGCCCGAGCCGGAAAAGAAGGCGTCTCCTTGTGTTTGGTTACGTCTCCTGAATTGAAGCAATTGAGGTATCTGGAGAAAACGTTGAATATTAGTTTTAAACAAATCAGACAAGTAAAATAGAGTTGGTTGATTGTGGTGGCTTTTATTATTTAAATCCGTTATCTAACGGCTAATACCACAAATCAAACTATCTTTGCGCCGGATTTTAAAGAAGTTGGTATGGAATTTAGTGCGCTCAATCTTAATACACCTTTGTTAAATGCCCTTGAGGACAAGGGATACACACACGCAACAACCATTCAGGAGAAAGCTTTCCCGGTGGTGATGTCGGGTAGAGATGTAGTGGGGATCGCTCAAACAGGAACAGGAAAAACGTATGCCTATATTTTGCCGATGCTGCGTACGCTCAAATTTTCAAAACAGAAGCATCCGCGCGTTTTGATACTCGTACCTACGCGTGAGTTGGTAGGTCAGGTAGTGAGAGAAGTAGAGGAATTGACAGCCTATATGAATGTGCGTGTTAAAGGGGTGTATGGTGGCACAAGTATGAATACCCAAGCTATGATGGTACGTGAAGGCTTGGATATTTTGGTGGCTACCCCGGGGCGTTTAATCGATTTGACATTGCTGGGGGCCCTTCGTTTGAAAGAAATCAAGAAATTGGTGATTGACGAGGTGGATGAGATGCTTAACCTGGGATTTCGGCCCCAATTGGCCCGTATCATGGACTTAATTCCTGAGCGGCGACAAAATTTATTGTTTTCAGCAACCATTACCGAAGAGGTTGAACATATCATAGCTGGTTTCCTGGTAGATCCGGAACGGATAGAAGCGGCACCAACCGGAACACCACTTAAAAATATTGAACAGCGCGTTTACGCCCTGCCTAATTTTCAAACAAAACTAAATCTGCTTGAATATCTTTTAGACTCAGATGAAACGATGAGTAAGGTCCTCGTTTTTGCGGCTACTAAAAAGATGGCGGATGAGTTGATGGAACGGCTCGAGAATCGTTTTCCGGAGCAGGTGGGTGTGACACACTCCAATAAATCGCAGAATTTCCGTATCCGGACGGCTCAGGCATTTCAGGATGGGGAGTATAAAGTACTCATAGCTACGGATTTGATCGCGCGTGGTTTGGATATCCAGGACGTCTCTCACGTGATAAATATAGATACACCCGAGGTCGCCGAGAACTATATTCACCGTATTGGTCGTACCGGACGGGCCGAAAAGATGGGAATTGCAATTACTTTCACAGGCTCTAAGGAAATGGCGCGATTGGAAGCCATTGAGACCTTGATGGGTGTACAGGTGCCGCGTATAGAATTGCCGGATAGTCTGGAAATAGATCCCTCTGAGGATGTGGAGGAAAAGCCATACATGCCGGAATACACCGCTAAAATACGTCAGCCCAGAAAAGAAACAACGGGACCCGCTTTTCATGAGAAAAGTGAGAAGAATAAAAAAGTGAATCAGGGTGGTTCATATCGTCGGAAAATAAAAGCCAAGTATAAAAAGCCGAAAACACGCGGTGATAAATCGCAGAGTAAAAATAGACGATAGAAACATTGTTTATAATGGTAATGAACTCACTATTTCTAGGTTTTTATTGACATTGCAGATTTGTTGTCGTACATTTCTTACATCTTTAGGTTGAGTCTGCTTATGCAGGTGAGGAGCGAAAAGCCGATGTGCCTCGCTATAATAAGGGTACGAGGATCCTGGCAAAACATTTGTCATTTTAGGATAACGAGAGATGCAATGGCTTTTGGCCCCTTTACCAAGTGATTTAGTTATAATTAAGTAATATTATCCCGATGTCTAGTCGGGATTTTTTTATGTTTATCCATTGAAGGTGTGACAGCTGGTCTTCAGTGAATCAGGCTCCTGCTGAAACATTCCATGCTTGCTGGCGTATAGATGGCTTGTTAATCTTTAAAACTATCTCTACTTTTAGATCAATAGAACAATTATCCAATGCGTTATAAACAACTCTTATTTATTGTAGGTATTTGCTGTATCGGACAGCTCGCTTTTTCTCAAGCGTATAGTCATTATGAAAATACGGAATTTTCCCCTTTTGAGCGCTTTCAGTACCAGCCGGGGAGTCAATTTCACACTTCCATTCGTCAGGTTCGAATGGATGAGATGAATCGATTGGTTAAAACGGATTCCCTTCTTTATGATGGATTACGCGTGCCTTCAGGAAAACTAAATTTTTGGAAACGAATTTTTCACGATGATCTTTTAAAGTATGAAGATAGTGGGGTTAGAATTGTGATCAATCCGATGTTTAATTTTGAAGCAGGTCGAGAGAATTCGGAAGGCAAAAGCACGTTTGTGAATTCCAGGGGATTATTCATTCAGGGTGATATTGGAAAGCATGTGAGCTTCTACACTGATTTTATGGAAAACCAAGCCACGCTTCCAAATTACATTGATCAGTTTGCCAACGATACGCAATATGTTCCCGGGCAAGGTGAGAGAAAGAAATTCGGTAGTAATGGACACGATTATGCACAGGCAACAGGTTATCTCTCCTTTGATTTAGCAAACTATTTTAATTTTCAGATCGGTAATGGAAAAAATTTTCTAGGTGATGGGCATCGTTCATTGTTATTGTCGGATGCGGGGCAAAGTTACCCCTATGTCAAGTTTACTACTACATTTAAAAATGTGAAGTACATGATGATGTGGAACAAGATGTTGCAATATGATGCCGAAAAAGCCAATAATGATTTTCGCTATCCTGCCAAATATGGCGTTTTTCATTATTTAGATTGGAACATTGGCAAACGTCTGACCGTTGGTTTGTTTGAAAGTGTGGTATGGGCGGCTGATGATACTACAGGTCATCGGGGCTTTGATATGCACTATTTGAATCCCATTATCTTCTTCCGCCCGGTTGAGCATTCTCAGGGATCACCCGATAACGTAACCATGGGTCTGAATATGAAATATATTTTGGCTAAGTGGGCCACAGTGTATGGCCAGTTTGTGTTAGGAGAGTTTAAGTTAGATGAAGTCAAATCCGGAAATAAATGGTGGGCCAATAAGCATGGGTTTCAGTTGGGGGTAAAAACCTTTGATTTGTTTGGTGTGAAAAATCTGGACATTCAGGCCGAGTATAATCAGGTGCGACCTTATACGTATTCCCATTATACTAGCATTTATGCTTATGGACATCTGAATCAACCTCTGGCGCATCCTTTTGGCGCTAATTTTAGGGAAGGATTGGGTATTTTGAAATACAAGCACCGGCGTTGGCGATTTCGGGGCGAGTTAATGCTGACAAATTTCGGTGAAGATGTGGATGATGAAGGGAGTTGGGGAAAAGATGTGTTTAAGCCGAATGTGAATCGCCCCTATGATTATGGGCATACCATTGCACAAGGATTATCAACCACCGTGTATAATGCAGATGTGAGCGTCAGTTATTTGATTAATCCACGCAATATGTTTAACATAGTAGCGGGTGCCCGATACCGCCAGCTAACGAATGATCAGAGAACGGAGGAGACGCAATTCTTCTATTTGGGGGTTCGTACTTCCTTGAAGAATTTGTATTACGATTTTTAGATACTATGATATAAAAGTAAAAGGGTGTCTAAATATTTTAGGCACCCTTTTAGTTTTTTAATCATTAGAATCATCCGAATCATCATCAGCGACTGTTTCTGAAAGATAATCCATGTCCCCGTATTTATCTTCATAGCCTTCTTTGACGCTGTTTTTTAAATAACCATCGTCATTGTAATCGTCGTCATCTTCAATGATTTGTTCAGCTTCTTGAATACTCATTTTAAGCAGATAATATTTCTCCTCCGTTTCAAATGGCAAAGCGGTAACAATTTTTCCATCTTTATTTGTGAACGAAATAAGATTCTCACTGAACCCATTTGGGTAAGTCAGCTTTATTTGCTCTCTCGTACTCTCGTCTAATTTTTCATAGTCTTTAATGACTTTCGGTTTTGATCCCGTCATGATTCTAACATTTAGTCTTTTACAATGCATTCTTATTAATCACGATAATAGTAAAGATAGCAACCGTTTTTTTAATCCGTCAATAGAATTAGTAATTTTTTTCATCTATTGTGCATCTGAATAAAATCAATTTGAGGCTTGTTTTTATTTGCCTGAATCACAAATTATTTTGATGCGGGACGTGTTAAAAACGATAACCTGCTTTTTGAAGTTGTTGCAAGTTTGATATGGGATAGGCTGGTTTTAAAAGTTTGTTCATGTGTTGATAGATTTTAACCCGAATTTCTTTAGCAATTTTAGTATCCATGCGGTCAAAGGAATGGCCACCAGGAATGTCTTCATAAATTTTATAATCAAATTTTTTACCATCAGCCTTTAGGGATTTGATTAAGTGTTCAACCTCTAATACATGCACATCATTGTCAATGGTGTTGGTGTGGATTAATAAAGGTGTATCTTGAAATTTATGAGTATTCCACGCGGGTGAACGTCGACGGTACTCCTCTACATTCTCATATGCTGATTGGCCAATGTGGTAATCAGCTTCATATAAGGCGCGGTAATCATCTGTATAATACCCCATGCGTTGAACCAGATCACTCACCGGGACCCCAGCATAGGCAACTGCATAATCTTCCGGGTGATTGAAAATATTAAAAAGGGTGATCAAGCCGCCATGACTCCAGCCCATAATCCCCACGCGGCTCGCATCAATGAAGTCGTAATTTTCTATCATGTAGTTACGGCTGGCATGGACATCTTCCGTTTCCAGCCCACCGTAATCAATCTTTTCATAGTGGTCCTTACCATATCCGGTACTGCCTCTATATTCAGCTGCGACCACCACATACCCCTGACTCACTAGCTCTCGCACAATGTGCGTGTAGTATGTGGTGAAGTCGGCATGAACGCCCCCATGAGGTAAGACCATTAAGGGATATTTTTTTGACGTGTCTATGTTTTTGGGGAAGAACAGGTACGACCAAAATTTTACCGGGTTGCCGGCTCCCAATGCAGTTGGATTTTTTTCTTTCCATTTCGGAGGGCCATAGAGGTATACCTTATCCACATGAGCAATATCTCCCACCTTTTCAAACCACAGCAGATCATCTACCATCTTTTCCAGTTTGTCTAATCGGTGACGCATGTTCTCATCACCGGACTTCAGATGATCAAGAACCTCTGTATTAATCTGCCCGCAGAGACTGCTGCTAAAAACAAGCATGAGGCTTAAGCATGTTAAAATATTTTTCATAGGATTATCGGATGTAGATTTATATTGTACCAGTTAGATATAAATATGTTGGTGTAAAAATAGCAACGATTTCCATAAAAAAAAGTCAGGTTTTAGGGCCTGACTTGCTTCTTTCCTTTCGTCTTGCTATTAAACATCCAAATCAACTACAGTTATGCCACTGCCACCATGTTGTAGGTGTTCATCTTTGAAATTTCTTACAAAAGGGACTGTCGCCAGATATTCACGTATCATTTGGCGCAATATTCCATTTCCTTTACCATGGAGGATTCGAACCGTTGGTACTTCGCACATAATAGCCTCATCAATGTGGTTGATCACGCGTTGTACGGCTTCATCACCGCGAATACCGCGTAAATCGATGTCGGCTTTGAAAGTCAGTTTGGATTCGCGAACCCGTTCCGATGCATTGGAGACAACAAAGGTGATTTGTTCCTTCTGCTGTGCTTTGGCGGCATTTTTACCAACTTTTTCCAATCGATTCAATTTGACCGTCGTGCGCAGATTTCCAAAAGCTACCACGGCTTCTTTTTCGGTTACTTCCAACACATCTCCTGTGGAGGGTTGCCCCTTCAGTCTGACTGTATCTCCTTTTTGAATGGGTGTGTCAAGCGTTTTCTTGTTTAATTTTGCAGCCGGTTTATCGGATTTTGTTTTGGTCGCCTTTTCTGCTTTTCGTTTTTCCCGTTCTTTTATCTGTTGTATTTTGCGATCAATATTTTCTATATGCTCCTTTTTTTGAGTCGCATCTTCTTTAAACTGATCTAGTTTTTGCCGTGCTGCCTTCGTTTTTTCTTTATCGGCCTGCGACTCCTTAATGGTTCGAATGGTGCGTTCAATCTCTTTGTTAGCCTTCGCCAGCATTGTTTCGGCATCATTCTTGGCCTTCTCTAAAATTTCTTTCCGCTCCTTTTTTACATTCTGAAGATCCAATTGATAGCGCTCCAGTACATCAGCCAGTTTTTTCTCATTGATGCGAATGGTATTTCGTTTTTGCTCCCAATAGCGTTTGTCGCGCACAATTTCGCGAAGGTTTTTATCGTAATCAATGTGTTCTTGTCCGATTTTATCTTTTGCTTCAGCTAAAATACTTTCCGGTAAGCCAATTTTACGGGCAATCTCAAAGGCAAATGAACTACCTGGCTGTCCCATTTCTAATTTATAAAGGGGTTGAATCTGGTGCGTATCAAATAACATGGCCCCGTTTTCAATGCCTTCTGTTTGCGAGGCTTGATGTTTCAGGTTGGTGTAGTGCGTTGTAATGACGCCATACACCCCTTGTTTGTTGAGCTGCTCCAGGACACTCTCTGCAATTGATCCTCCCAGCATGGGTTCGGTACCGGTTCCGAATTCATCAATGAGAATAAGGGTTTCACGCTTGCTGTAACGCAAAAAGTGTTTCATGTTAAAAAGGTGAGAGCTATAGGTACTCAGGTCGTTTTCGATGGATTGTTCATCACCGATATCAATAAAAATATCATCGAAAAATCCCATTTGCGAGGCTTCCTGCATGGGCACCAATAGGCCACTTTGAAACATGTATTGAACCAATCCTACGGTTTGCAGACAGACGGATTTACCACCGGCATTCGGACCGGAAATGAGTAAAATACGCTGATGGGGATGGCTTAATTCCAAATCAAGAGGGATTACATCCTTTTGGACAGCACGGTGCTGAAGGAATAATAATGGGTGCACGGCTTTTCGCCATCGAAAATTTTGTTGATTCTTAAATTCAGGTAAAGTGGCATCAATACTGAGTGCAAATTTGGCTTTGGCCCGGATGAAATCAACGACTCCCATAAAATGGTATGAGTCCAGCAGATCATCGATGTAGGGGCGGATGCGGTTGGCCATATCAACTAAAATACGGTTGATTTCACGCCGTTCTGCATATTCCAACTCACGCACTTCATTGTTGATTTCAACCACTTCGGTAGGTTCAATAAAGGACGTTTTCCCGGTAGCCGATTCATCCTGTATGATCCCGTTGAGTTTTCTCTTGTTGGCTGCCGGAATGGGGATGACCGCGCGACCATCGCGAATGGATACCGTCACATCCGAATCCACCCATCCACTTTGTTTAGCCGATTTGAGGATGGCGTTCATTTTGCGGGAAATACTGCTTTGTTTATTGAAAATTTCCCGGCGAATACGCGCTAACTCAGGGGATGCATTATCTTTTATTTTTCCATACTTATTAAGGATGCCATCGATGGCATCCAATAAAAAGGGAAAAACAGCAATTTGTTCGGCTAATTCTTTGAGGTAGGGATAATCTTCCCGCTCCTTTTTGTTAAAGAATCGACAAATGTCCGTGATCGTGGTGAGCGAGCGTTTGAGGTCAAATAACTCACTTTCATCCATAAACCTGCCTTCGGTGCGAATGCGTAACAACGGCTCGCGCACATCAATGAAATAACCGGTTGGAAACGTATCTTCTTCCAAACAAATCCTGCGAAACTCGAACGTTTGATACTGTTGCACTTTAACAGCCTCAAAATCCGAGCTAAATGTCATATTATCCGCCTCCTCTTTACCTGGTTGGCACAAACAGTAGTTTTTTACCAGTTCACGAATGCGGGTAAACTTTATCTTGTCTTCGAAATTACCTGGATAGATCACGTTTTTTAATTTTGGTCAAAAGTAACAAAAGCCTCTTTAATTGTGAAATAGTAAGGGATACAGATCGGCCTGCCACGTGACCTTAAAAAAAATACGTTTTTTTCACCAATTACTATTGACAGCAGCTGGCGATGGGCGTATTTTTGTTTCTGAAGCTTAAAACGATAGGCTCTCCTGGTCCCCAAATATAGAAACATTCGGATGTGTGTGAGGTTTAGGTTAGAATTTTTTTAGAATGTTTCTCTGCCTGTCCACTGTGACAGGCATTTTTTTATCCTTTTTTCTGGAGTTGTTTGCACTTATTTCAGGGATTCAATGAGTAACCGACCGGGAGATCAATTGCCTCAAAGAGTTTTTGAGGTGTTGCAATACGCCATTTTACTTGATTGAATCGACCGCCATATAAAAAGTAATAATGAAGGTTGATCCGATCGAATTCCTGAAGTACATGGTCTCTGAAGTTAATAGCGACGATCCATCCATCTTCTAAATCGTTAAACCAATCTTCATAATAGGAGTCATCCGAATAATGAAAGTTTAACACATTTTCACCGATGAGAATAAACTTTTGGATGCCTTTTTCTTCGAGATGCTCAATAATATTTCGTTTGAGATGCATGATATCATTGTACAGGCAATCGTTCCATTCACCCATTAACTCAATGATGGCGAATTGATGTGCGTAGTCCACGAAAAGAATTTTTAGGTAGAGAGTATTCGACCCAAAGCTGTTCCAGCTGGGATGAATGTAATGATCATAAATGGTATCACGGCAGATGAACTCATTATGAATTTCTCCAAAATAGGGTGAATTTGGATCGTCGGAGGCCTGATAGAGCTTATCCCACCTGGAAAAAGGTTCGATGTGCTGCATGTCTATTTTTAGACAAAAATAGGGGAAAAACGTATATCCAAAGGTTTGATTTGATGAATTAGTATAGAATAGCCCCGGTTTTGCTTACAAACAAGCCTCAATTACATACTTTATTTTGTCAGTTTTTTGGGTGATTTAATTCATGAAAAAAAACTTCATAGGTTGATTTAAGTCTTGTTTTGAATTTTTAACAGATTCTAATTTTGAGGTGACAAATTAATTAGACTTTATGAGTGCGTTAAAGAAATTAAAGGAAAGAGGATACTTAGAGCGCCGACGCTACGAAGCGCTGTTTTTTCTCTTGATATTCGGAGCTTTTTTCGGGTATCTCGGACATGTGATGGGGGTGACCAACTTGTTAAATACCCTGATGCGGACCGCCCATGACTTGTTAATGAACACGGTGTTTTTTATCATGGGGATTACCGTGATAACCGGGGCCTTGGGCCGATTGATGATCGAATTTGGAGTTGTTCGGTTATTAGAGGTTTTATTAGCGCCATTGATGCGCCCATTGTTTAATTTGCCTGGTGTTAGTGCGTTGGCTGGTTTGATGACCTTTTTCTCCGATAACCCGGCCATTATCAGCCTTTCAAATGATAAAAATTTCAGTCGCTATTTTAAAACCCACGAGTTAATTTCATTGACCAATTTTGGGACTGCCTTTGGAATGGGACTAATAGTGTTGGCTTTCATGAGTGGCTTAGGCTATTTCTCCGGAGCAATGGTTGGTTTAGCCGGAGCCATTATTGGGGCGATTATTTCTACCCGATTGATGCAGTTTTTAATTAAAGGAAAAATTTCTCCTGCGAAACAATTTGAAGGGGATGGTGATGAAGAGCAGATCTCTTTTAAATCAGAAGGTGGTACGTTTCAACGTTTCTTAAATGCCATGCTTGATGGCGGAAAATCGGGTGTGGATTTAGGATTGGCCATTATACCTGGTGTGTTGGTGATCAGTTCCATTATCATGATTATTACCTTTAAACCTGCTGATCCAACCATTGGATACCAAGGCTTAGCCTATGAAGGAGTACCGATCTTACCTCATGTGGCTGGTTGGTTCTCAGGCGTGTTTGAATTCCTGTTTGGATTTAAAAATCCGGAGTTAATTGCCTTCCCTGTGACTTCATTGGGCGCTGTAGGCGCTGCGCTTTCAATGGTGAAAGCATTCATTGCACAAGGGATTGTAGGTGGCAATGAAATAGCCGTATTTACTGCCATGGGGATGTGTTGGAGTGGTTATTTAAGTACGCATACCGCTATGTTAGATACCCTTAATTTCAGAGAATTAACGTCTAAAGCTTTACTTGCCCATACCATTGGGGGGCTTTTGGCAGGGGTTTCGGCACACTATATTTTTGTATTACTGAGTTATTTTGGAGTCGTATAGCAATTGCGAAGTCAATTGCCATTGTTTTTTGATTTAAACAAGAAAAGGCGGATCGTCACACGATTCGCCTTTTTTAATGCCTTTTAGTGAGTCTAAATATTGGCTAGTTTGTTAAGTAGTTTATCAAAGCCTAATAATACCAAAATGCCTGTGGCGATGAAGTAAACAATGGCTGGCAACTGTTGCATCACGGCGTAATACTTGCTAAAGGATTGTCCCACCCCTTTGAGGTTGGATAAGTCCAGCTTGATGTCCAGGCTTTGCCAATATTCCATTAGTACTGATGCATCGGTTAAGAACGTTAACGCCAATACAGCTGAGATACCCAATACAATCCATAACCTGTTTTCTTTATTGATCATTGGCCGGTAGGCCACCGGGTTAGCGGTCCAATCCTGGAAGATCCGGTTCATGGTATCTTGTCTGATATTTTGAGGAGCTACTTCCGGTTCAAAATCTGTAAACAGATCTTTCAGGAATTGATCCTCTTCCGGTATATGTTTTTTAGCCTTCATCATGATTCCAAAATTACAAAATAGTATTCAACTCTTCTCTCAATAATAGATTCAACTCCTTTTGAAGCTGTTTACGCCCCCTGTGCAACTTAACTTTTACATTGGAAGCAGATAGTCCGGTGGTATCCGCTATCTCATCAACGCTATGGTCTTTGTAATAATACATTATCACAATAAAAGCATCGTCTTCTTTTAACTTGCCCAGCGCCTTTTTTAAAATTTTCTTACGGTCTTGCTTTTCCAGCTGGTGCATGTTCGATTCGGCATAATTCATCTCAAACTGTGCCACCTCTTTGCTCTCCAGATCAGCTGCTACCGGTTTACGGCTTCTGATCTTCGAAATAGCCGTGTTATATATAATGCGATACAACCAGGTGGAAAAACTGGCATCCCCTTTAAAGCTATTCATCGATTTATAAGCCTTGAAAAAAGCATCCTGCGTGACTTCTTCCGCTTCTTCCTTGTTTTTTACAATGCCCATTGCCAGCGTAAATGCCATGTGCTGGTACTTATCAATGATCTGGGCAAATGCGGATACATCACCAGCTTTGATGGCTTTTAACAGGGTTATGTCATTTGTTTTGTCCATTCAAAAAGTAAGACGCCGGTTTTGGAACAATGGTTACATCCTTCTGCTAAAATAATGGTGCAAACTCAGGGAAGCAATCTTTTTTTCGTTTTTATTCTGCTGACTAGCAGCCTGTCGGACTTTAAGAAATCATCAATTCCAGCATTATCTTCGACTGGCTATTTTAGGATGGCCAGTTTTTGATTATTGGCGAATAATTTTTGGTTTAGGTTAAAACCCCATCATTATTTCCACTTTTTTGTCATTTAGCCATATCGTTTTACATATTATTGCATTGCAAGTTTGAACATTCTTTTAAGATTGTATCCAATACATACTAACGACCATTCACAATCCGTTTCAAATTCCCCTCTCAGGGAAAAACGCCTGAACCCTAAAACTTCCTTTATGATGCCAAATACCGGTTCAACTGTTTGTTTCCGTTTTTTATAAAGCTGTCTCCCTTCTTTACTTTTTAATATTTGATTCATTTTCTCTACCGGGCTGCTGGCTTTTTCTTTTTCACATTCAGTGCTTAACACTTCTTCCAGATAACTATTGTGTTTTTCACGTGCGGTAGAAATTATCGGTTTTATATTTCTTTTTTCGCATTGCTCAATATTAGTTTCGCTGAAATAGCCAGTGTCGGCAACAGCATTTGTTATTTTTCCAAGTCTTTGTGGCACTGAATCAATAGTCGGAATATATTCCTGCTTATCATTGACATGATTATTGCAATAGGCACCTACAATTAGCATATCTTCATTAACGGCAGCTTGCCCATTATAACACTGGTTAAAACCACCTTGGGTCTTCATGATGCGTGATTGTGGATCGGTAAAATTATACTGGTCTTTCTCATTAGGCTTATCATTGGGCGCTTTAGGAGATCTGCCGCGAGGCTTCTTACCGGTTCGCTTCTCGTGATCCTCCCGTTTTTGCATTTTCCGGTCATATTCCTCCTTTTCTTTTTGGTAGCGTTCTTCAGCGCGCATTTTTACAACCTCCTGGGCTTCTTTAATTTTTTGAATACGGTCTTTTCTGCGCTGGATCTCCTCAGGAATATCGAGCTCAACCTTTCTATCTTGTTCATCTTGTTTGTCAGCAATATCTAATAGCTTCGAAATTTCTTCTTCAAGTTGCTTTTCAAGCTTTTTCATGTACTCATAACTCATGGCCTTATGCTTGGATGCATTCGCCTGAACCTTGGTGCCGTCAATGTGGATGTTCCCCATTTTTACAACTCCCAATTCCTTGCCTATGAGCAATATTTCTTTAAACCAGCCCTTGATTTCAGTAAGAAAACGCTTCCGAAAAGTTGATATCGTATCATGATCAGGATGATGATTCCCTGCTATAAAACGAAAGGCAACTGAATCATAGGTGGCGTTTTCTATTTTTCGAGAACTGAAAATGCCAGTAGAATAGCCATAAAAAATCAGTGACAAAAGCATTTTAGGATCGTATGGTGTAGAACCAACACCTTTATACTGGCTATAAATATCATTAAAATTAAGCTTGTCTACTATTTCAACTACAAATCGTGCCAAATGGCTTTCTGGTAACCAGTCTCCTAAGTCATATGGCATTAACATTGTCTGTTCTCTATCTGCACTAATAAAGCGTTTCATGGCCTAAAGCTAATTAAATTAGGCTTTCCAGCTAAGTCCGACAGGCTGCTAGTCAGTTTTTAAATTGGATCAGAGGGTCTTGAAAAAATAGTCAGGAGCTTTCACCAGATGATATCACGAATTCTCAGGTGAAGAATGGAGACTCATTGATGGAAGTGGTTGGGCGATACCTTTACTTTGAAACTCCAAAACCTTTTAAAAATGTGACTATGAAAACGAACTTAAAAAAAATGAGTCTTTGGCTAGTGGCCATCGTAATGGTATTCGGATTGTCATTGAATAGTTGTTCGGACGAGGCTGAATTGGAAGTGCCAAACCAGGTAATGAATGAGGAGGTAACTTCGGAAATAGTTGATTTTTCTACCATGACGGGTTGTTTGCTGACCCCTCCGGATGTGTATGCGAAAATTCCTTTAGCTGAAGAGCCCGCTTTAAAAGCTACAGCTGCTTATAAGTATTTGCCTTGTCCATCGGTGGGTAATCAAGGATCAGATGGCGCCTGTGTGGGTTGGGGAGCTGCTTATGCCGGACGGACTATTATGACCGGAGCCAGTACCGTATTTAGCCCATCTTATGTGTATAATCAAATCAAGATTAGCGACTGTGGTAGCGGTTCCTATCCTTCGGATGCGATGAATTTGATCTATAGCCAAGGCGTTTGTACTTACAACACCATGCCTTATCAATCGAGTAATTGTTATACACAACCAAACTCCTACCAGCGTCAAGAGGCTGCTAATTATCGCATCAGCAATTATTCACGCGTTTCCATTAACAGTACTTCTATCCGCAACCAAGTGGCCAACGGACGTCCGGTGGTAGTAGCCGGTCGTGTGGATAATGCCTTTATGAATCTGGGTTACAATCGCATCTTAACTTCAGTATCAGGCTCCGGTGGTGGTCATTGTTACTGTGTCGTGGGATATAACGATCAGTACCGTTGTTTTCTGATTTTAAATTCCTGGGGAACCAGTTGGGCCACCAATGGTTACGGATGGGTATCCTATGATATCGTGAACCGCTTATGGTCGGAAGCATACGTGATGTATTAATTGTGGCACACTTTTAATACTAACGTTTATTGAAAGGTGCGACTATGGTAGGACAGGAGGCACACAAAGCTGTTTTATCATAGGTTATTTTTAGGGAAAAGCACCTTTATTAGTTTACACTTGAGGAAAAGGGATGAGCTTGGCGGTTCATCCTTTTTTTATTCTTTGTTAATGGGGGATTGTAAAACTCGGATTATTACAAAGAGATACCCATGTAATCCAACACTTCCGGTATTTCTTCTTTGATACCGATGGATAGAAACTCCACATCTGATTTGATGCCCATCTTTTGGCGGATGTTACTCTTATGGGTTTCAATGGTGTGTACACTGACGCATAAGGCATCCGCGACAGCTTTATTGATGAGGCCCTTGGCCAGCAGGATGAATACTTTTTTTTCGGTGGGTGTCAGTAAATCGTATAAGCGGTTTTTAGCATGAAAAGCATGTTGAATGTGTTTAAAAGGAATGGTTTTACCCAGGTAGTTTTCACCGTTCAAAACCTGTTGCAGGCACTCATCAATCTCACTGGCGATGGATTCTTTGGGGAGAAATCCTTCCACTCCGGTTTGCATGGCCTCTTTCAGGACACTCTTTTCTTCGCAAGCGGTGATGATGATGATTCTGACCTGTGGATGGGTTTCTTTCAGACGTTTGGATAGTTCAAGTCCGGATAATGAACCGCCACGTTTTAATCGCACATCCATAAATATTAAATCCGGGATCCAAAGCTCTGTTTCCAATATTGATAACAGTTCTGTGCTGTTGGAGGCTTCTCTGACGGAAGCTTCCTCATACCTGGAAAGTAAGCTTTTCAAGCCGATTCGGAATAATTCAGAATCATCAACAATTATAATTTTCTTTTTCATACACATCCGCTTTTTTGGAGGAGGCCAGCGGCAACGTAAAACCGATACACGTACCGGTTGTTACAGCCTCCTGCCAAATTTTACCCTTATTTTTTTTGATAAATTCTTCACAAATGAACAGGCCAAACCCAGAGTGTTCGCCATTGAATAATTTTTGGGCATCCGCACCTAGTCCATCATCTTTTACTTTGATAACTGCATAGTCCCCCTTGGTATGGCCCTGAATGCGGATGGAGCCCCCATCCGTATGACGAATGGCGTTGGAAAAGAGGTTTCGAAATATGGTGGTGAGCATGTTGTAATCGGCCTGTATTTCCAGGTCCTCAGTCACCTGGTTTTGGAAGGTAATTTGTTTAATGTCACATTGAAACCTGAAGAGTTGAATGACTTCATGTACCACCTGGCGCAGTTGAACTGCCTGTGGTGTGAAGTGGATCTTTCCCCGTTGGTTTTTGAGCCAATCGGATAAGGAGTGGGTGAAGGTGTAGAGCGAAGAGGCTTGGTTACACAATTGATTGACGTCGCCAGCTGCCGGATGCGCTTCTGCGTGCAATTGGATTAACAGGGTTTCACTGATCATTTTAAAAGCCAGCAGGGGGGATTTGAGGTCATGGGTGATGACAGCCATGAGCATATCCCGGATTTTATTTAGCTCATGCAAGTTGCTGACATCCGAATAAACACCAATGATCTGCCGCACTTCTTCGGAAGGTGTCAGTACCGGACTAAGCGTTACTTGAAAGAGGTATTCAGTATCGGTCTTTACCTTGGTGTTTTTTATCTGCTGCGTATTGGGTTGCTTATTAAACAGGCAACTCCAAAAACAGTCTTCGATTTCGCCGTTCCCGGGAATTTCCCATAGTTTTTTAGCGCTTTGGTCAGCCGATCCTTCAAAAATGGAATAAAAACGCGCATTGGCCCAGATGAGTTGACCCGTGAGGGCACAGATGACCACCGGGTTGTTTATTTTGCTGGCAATAAGGGCGAGCCGTTCCTGTGCCTGCATGGCTGTTTTTAGTTCCTGTGCCTGCTGCTGTAGCTGCTCTTTTTGTTGGTAGATGGCGTGGGTGCGACTTTGAACCATTTTCTCCAGTTCTTTTTTCTCGTACACATGAGTGGTGTGCGACCATTTCAGATACCAGGCAATTAGGCTACCGGCGGCCACTAGGTACATCATGTAAGCCCACCAGGAGCGAAAAAGGGGTGGCTGTATACGGAATCTCCAGGAGGCCACTTCGCTCTCCTGGTTAAAGGTGTTGCGTGCTTTGACTTTGAATGTGTAAGTGCCTTCCTTTAAATTGGTGTATTCCTTAAAATTTGAGTTACTCCAGCCCGACCAGCCCTTGTCGTACCCTTCTAAGATGCAGGCATATTTATTATTGGCTTCATCGCAATAGAAGGGGGAAGCAAATTGAAAATGGAGGTTTCTATTTTCGTAGGAAATGCTTTGTGCAGATAGGGAGTCCCGCCCATCGGAACGTAGTGATCCGCCGGCAAAAAGGGTGGAGTCGGTCAGTGTTTTAACCTTTCGAATGTAGATGTGGTTTTGTGTGTTGGGAACCTGGAGTGCCTTCAGATGATTTATTTGGGCAAGCCGATTATCCAGGCCCAGGTATAATTCATCGGGAATGTCAACCAATGCCTGGGTGATGATACGGTTTCGAAATTGCAACCGGCGGGCACTTTTATTCTCCAGAATATTTTGTTTTTCACTGACCTTGGTTAACTCGTGAAGGTTCCCTTTTTGGGCGGCCAGCCAAATGTTATCTTTTTTTCCAATAACCTGGTAGGGAATAAATCCAGGTTCCAGATATTGCTGAAAAGTACTGTCTTCTTTGAATGTATTTTCCAGGGCCTGATAGGATAAAATACCGCGTGGATGGTTGAGGTACAGCCGGTCGTTGTGAAAAAAACTTCCGGTGATGATAAATGGAAGATTATCCTGACTCAAGGGATAGTGGTCAATTTTGGCCAGGTTGAAGGTGTTGGGTTGGATGTGCAGTTTAAAAACCCCCTTTTGATAGCTGCACACCCATAGTTTACCGTGTTCATCTTCATAAATGGCCTGATCATCACGGTCTTTATCCAGGATGACATGCGCCTCCGACCACCGCCCCTGGTGGTATTCAATGGCCCCAATGCCCAGGTTGTAGATGAAATAGAGGCGGTTGGGGTATTGACTGGATTGAAGGATGTAGCTGATGGGTGTTCGGGGATGAAGATGTTGTGTGTCGCGCCTCGAAATGGACCAGATACCTTCTTCGGTGGCAGCTAATAAAAGGGTGTCGTTGGATGCCGGTACTCTGAAGTGGATAAATTGTCTGCAGCTGGATTGGATCGGTGTGGATGAGATGACCGGTGCATGTAAGGTGCCCAGTTTTTTATGGAATACACCTTCGTTGGTGCCTATGAATAGTTTTCCCTGGTACTGTAGGAGTGCCCGTAGTTTGGTGTTTAGCGGCGGTGTGTTGTATTCATTAAAATGGGTGTGATTGTGAATGCGTGCAATTCCGTCGTCGCTGGCAATCCAGATGGTACCCATCTCACATTGTTTCACATGCCAGCATAAATTGGTGTGGAGTCCATTATCCTTATTATAATGCGCAATAACATTCAGGTGTTCATCCACCAGGTACACCCCATCGTAGTAAGTAGTAATAGCCAACTGGTTGTTTTTGATGGGCATGATGTGGTAGATGTTATTTTTTAAGATAGGCGCCAGTTTTTTATTAAAATAATTGCTGGAATCACACGTGGCATAAGTGTGACGATCGAGTAGTACAATTTTCCGACGCGAACTTACAAGGATTTGATTCTCCCGGAAAGGAAGGATATTATAGAATAACATATCCTTCACAGCGGGTTGGCTGGCTTTTAGCTGCAGCGAATCATTCACAAGGGCAAATAAGCCCAAGGTTTTTTGGCCTACGTGCAAGTGTTGATTGATCACACCTGATAATGAAAATTGAGTTTGACTCTCCCAACAGGTTAATTGGTGGGTTTGGGTATGGTAACGAAAGAGTTTTTTATAAGTGAGGAAATAGATGTGCTGCTTAATGATCCGGATGTTCCAGACATCCGAAAAGGATTCATTGTTGATGTTTAATTGCTGAACCAGTGACTGGTAATGCAATTCTCCTTGCGCATCTGTAACCAGATACCCAAAATCACCCGTTTTGCCAATGTAAAGAGTGCCATCCTGGGGATCAATGGCCAGTGAACGCACCTGGGGCGACGCACCGATGTCAAGGCTGCGCCAGTGTTCGCCATCAAATTCCAGCAATCCTTTTTCATTGGCCACATAAATAAAACCTCTTTGATCCTCTTCAATCCACCAGTTTTGATTTCCTCCCGGGTAATGAGATGGGTCGTATACTTTTATGTTTTTACCACCGAAAATGTGTTGCCCCCATAGTCTGACCCCTTGCCCCACTGTGAGTAAGACAAGAAGACTCAGCAAACGCAGGGCGAATACTGTTTTTATTGGAGAAATAAATTTCCCGGTCATAATGGTGTAAAAGATGTGAATCAGGTTCTAAAACCAATATAGGTAGAGTATGTGAAATTTAAAAACATTTTTTAACAACTTTTTTGATCCTTCAGCTGCAAGGCGCCATGGCATTGCGATAGGTGATGGAAAAATTAACTGGGATGGTTGGATTTTTTCATCAAATTATTCGAAAAACCATACGTTTTTTAGTCGTTCACTAAAATTACGGTACAACTGGATGCGTTGCCCTTTTTCAGAAGAAAAGGGAAAACTAACGTCTATTTGTAACCCACGCATTTTTGCAGGCGTCCTACAAATGAGCGCTCCGGGAGAGAGAATTAAAATTGTTAAACTTAAAAAAATGAATCATGGAAGCTGTATTAGCCATTATATTTATTTTCGGGAGTATTCCTGCTATCATCATTGCTTTATCGTATTTCAGAAACCGGCGCCTTGAACGGACTGCCTTGATTGCGGCCACTAAAGATGCCAACCTGTTGGGAGAGGCTGATCCCAAACCCAAACATTATTTGACCCTAAAATATGGCTTGTTACTGGTGGGATTGGCAATGGGTGTTTTGGTGGGTGCCTTGTTGGAGGCACATACCTTACTGAACGAAGCGACAGCCTATTTTTCGATGGTGTTAGCTTTTGGTGGATTGAGCCTGGTAGTGTTTTACCTGCTGTTTAAAGACAAAATGAAGGCTTTGTAAAGGAGCGGATAGATTGCGATAAGTTGGGTTGAGGCCGGTTTCATTGTATGGAGCCGGCTTTTACGTGGGTATGGACCAGTAATATTTTGCAGCCTCCTGGTAAACCTTTATCCGGTCCTGTTGGTAACATGGCACGTCCTGCCAAAGGAATGACCTTTTCAAATGCAATACGACCCCGTCCTGATGGCAGGTTAGGATCTCCTGTTGATTTTTACCTCATCCTGTCGGGTTTTAGCCTGTCCTGCCACAGTTACATCGGTCCTGGTAAGGGTTTGCGGGCATCAAAATGGCCAATGCGATTTTATTCTAAAAAAAAATGTCCGCCATTTGTAACCGGCTCAATTGAGGTGGCGTCATACAAGTGAACGATCCGGAGGGACGTTTATAAAGCACAAAATGTAAAACTTTAAAATACATAGTCATGGAAGGTTCATTAGCAATTATTTTTATTTTCGGAAGTATTCCCGCCATCATCATCTCACTGGCTTATTTTAAAAACCGACGCATTGAACGGACGGCCTTAATAGCCTCCGGAAAAGATGCCTCTATTTTTGAGGAAATCAATCGCAAACCCAAACATTACCTGACTTTGAAGTATGGTATGTTTCTGGTTGGTTTGGCTTTGGGTGTGTTGATGGGTGCCTACTTAGAAGCCAATACATCGATGGATGAAGCGGCCGCTTATTTCTCTATGATATTAGCTTTTGGCGGATTGAGTCTGGTGTTGTTTTACCTCTTGATGAAACATAAACTGGAGGAATAAACTGATCACCGTATGATTATATTCATACGCGATACTTTTTTCGACGCAGTTAACAATGGTTGGATGAGGGCTCATAAATTCAACGCATAATAAATAAAATGCAGCTTTCCAGTTGGGGAGCTGTGTTTGTTTTTTATACCGATTACGAATCACAGAGCGATAGTTTATTGCTCTGTGATTGCGTATCAGTATTTATCACTAGCAGTTGGTGCATAAAGTTTTAATGTATTGAGGGATTTATGGAGCGCTTCTTTATAAGTGGCTGGGAGGAAAGAGCCGTTCCATAAGCCTTTTTGAGCGCTCTACTGGTAATGCGCTAGGTTTTTATCGATTAGTTTGTTAGGCGATCAGTGCATGCTGCGCTCATTGCAGGTAGCACCCCCTCTTTGCAGGCACTTGAGCCGCTTCTTGCATGCTTTTCCCCCTTTTGCTACTGGGTGCCACCCCTTACTACCATGTGAGTTATTTCTTGCAGATAGCTGATCCCTGTTTACAGTACTATGAGTGCTCTTTGCAGCTAGTTGAGGACACATTGCAGTAATCAAGAATGGTTTAATTCACGAAATCGACAGGATGGAGGATCCATAATATATACAAAGTACCCAACCAGGACGAGTCTGAACCAAATAATGCATATCGATCAACAAATGACGAACACCGAAATCTTAAATCACAAATCGGTAATCCATATTCATCATTCCAATTAGTCCAAAAACAATATGCTGCTAAATAATACAAGAATATCAGCAGTAAGACACTAAACATAAAAAACCATGAGTGTGGGCCCATGGTAATTCGTTTTAGATGGAAAAGATATTTAGATCAGCTTATGGTGTTTGTTACGTGCCTGTTCAATACGTCTGTCGCGAGGTCCAGAGACGGTTGCGGATGTGGTTATGTGTCCGGTCATCGCGGTAATCAATCCAGGCCTTGCGGATTTGTGGCCCCATAAAGCGAATGGCATTGTTGAAGTTGCTGATGGGATTGGACTTGCGCAATTCTTCTACCAGTTTATGAGTAGTTTCCATCTCTTCTTGTTCCTGGGCAAAATCCATCATCATGTTAAACACCTCGCGGGATGTCATCTTTTTAATGTGCAGGTAATTTTCGGGATGATTCTCCACTTCGGCCATGAGTAACTCTGAATCGTCATCGCCAAAATCCATGAAATCGTCAAATTCGGGAATGGCAACAATCTTACCGGTTTGTTGGTGAATGTAAACCAGGAAACCGGTATCCAATAGTTTAGCAACTTTTTTGATGTCGGTATAAGAGGTTTTAAGCATGGCGAACAGTTTAAAAAATGAGACACAAACGCGCATTCATATCCCCGAATCTCGGTTTCTCAATATATCATTTTTTTATGGATTTTGCATGCGGTGAGGATGAATTGTGGGCGTTTTTTTTGTCTTACTCGTTCAGTCTTCAGACACATGGGAGAGGGAGATGGGGCTTTCAGGGTGTTGTGCTTTCCATGATGGAGACTGATATTTTCTTACCCTCTGAATCTCCCTATTCATAGGGAAACCGAAATGCGGCATTCAGCTTTCACAAATACTATGTAGTAGTCGTTAATGATCTTTTATTTCATTAGTGGCCAATGTACTATTCTACCATGCTTTATGCGCTATCTGTAATTTGCCGTAGGTAATATAGTCTTGTAGACATTATTCAAGCTAAAAACGCTATACCTCTTAGAGGTTAAACAAACCAGGATGTAGACCGGTGATTTGTTTTCTTACCCTCTGAATCTCCCTATTCATAGGGAGACCGAAATGCGGCTTTCAGCTTTCATAAGTTCTATGTAGTAGTCGTTATTGATCTTTTACTTTATTAGTGGCCAATGTACTATTCTACCATGCTTTATGCGCTATCTGTAATTTGCCGTAGGCAATATAGTATTGTAGACTTTATTGGTCTCAATAGTAGTTAAAACTATGCACTTTAGTGCATCTTGCTTTAGCTTCTAAAAAAGCTACCTTTACAATATGGTACAAAGGAGCAATGGCCATACTGTTTCTGAAATGACAGTTCATATTGTATGGTCAACTAAATATAGGTATCCAGTATTGCAAGGAGACATAAAAAAAAGATGTCGCTCAATATTAATGCAGATATGTGAAGCAGAGGATGTTTTGATCCTTAAAGGAGTAGTTTCATCCGATCATATACACATGCACATAAATTATCGTCCATCTCAAAGTGTTAGTGAGTTAGTAAAGAAACTAAAAGGTCGAAGTTCCAGAAAATTACAACAGGAATTCCCATCGCTTAGTAAAAAATATTGGGGTCGACACTTTTGGGCAATTGGTTTTGGCTGTTGGAGTTCTGGTAATATTACGGATGAAATGGTGAATGCCTATTTGGAGCATCATCGCAAACCAGAAGATCAGGATGGTTCCAATTTTATCCTTGAATAACACACTAGGAATGACTTTCAGTCATTCTGGTCTCTCCAAACCTATGGACTTTCAGTCCATAGTGGTTAAGTTAGCGCTAAAAAGCGCTATACCTCGAAGAGGTTAAACAATCCAAGATGGAGACCGGTAATTGGTCCCCCTGTTGCAGGGGGATTCAGGGGGTAAGTTAAGTTTAATTATTTTTTATAAATATTTGAATTATTTCGCATGTGATTGAGCTGTGTTTCTGATTTTTTGTTTCTTACCCTCTGAATCTCCCTATTCATAGGGAGACCGAAATGCGGCTTTCAGCTTTCATAAGTTCTATGTAGTAGTCGTTATTGATCTTTTATTTCATTAGTGGTCAATGTATTATTCTACCTTGTTTTATGCGCTATCTGTAATTTGCCGTAGGCAATATAGTATTGTAGACATTAATTAAGCTAAAAACGCTATACCTCGTAGAGGTTAAACAACCCAAGATTTGTCGTTGATTGAAATGAATTTTTTTGTTGGAAAACCACGAAGGTGGTGGTGAGAAATATGTGTCAGCATACATCAAGTCCATCATTGGGGCAGTAAGCGCAAATGCGCCGCTAAAACAAATTGGACCAGGACAGCCATTTCAAGCGTGATTTTTTAGCCGGTGCTTCTGCCATGGCTGCGCGTTCGGGCAGTGTTTTGGGGATGCTGAAACATACCTTAGCGCCTTTCTTTAGATCTGACTCGGTCCAGATGCGGCCGCCGTGGCGCTCCACAAACTCTTTGCAGAGGATGAGGCCCAGGCCGGAGCCTTTGGCGGAATTGCCATTTTCCAGGAAGTAAGCCTCCTTGTGCGTGAAAAGGCTCTCCGACTCTTTGGCCGAGAACCCAATGCCTTCGTCGGCAATGCAGAAAATCACTTCTTCTGGGTGCTCTGTGGCGGTAACGCTCACCAGGGCTTTTTCAGGCGAGAACTTAATGGCATTGGACACCAGGTTTCGCACAATGGTGTTGAGCATGTTTTTGTCTACGGTGAGTTGCAGTTCATCCGGTACCTCGCATTTGAAGCGAATGCCACGGGTGTTGACGGCTTTATCCAGCAGCTCCACGGTGTGGCAGATCATCCCCTTGACAGGCATGGTCTCCGGCTCAAACATGATCTGACCCCGTTGCGAGTTGGCCCAGCTCAGCAAGTTTTCCAGCAGGTGATAGGTGCTGGTGGACGACTCGCGGGCAGCACTCAATAGGTTGTGGAAATCTTCGGGTTCAAACTCGCCCAATTCCATGTAGAGCTCAATGAGTTCCTTTAAGCCACCCACCGGTCCGCGTAAATCGTGACCAATAACTGAAAGGATGCGGTCTTTGGAGAGGTTGGAGCGGTGCAGTTCTTCATTGACCATGATGATTTCTTGTTTCCGCTGTTTTAAAAGATGCTGCGACCTTTTTAGGCGGCGCCGTTGCCGGTTGATGAGCACGCCCACTGCGATGAGTAATAAGGCAAATACGCCCACCGATATACTGAAGAGTCTTTGGGTGTTCAATTGGGCCTTTTGCAGGGCATCTTCCTTTTGCAACAACTCAATCTCCCGGTCTTTCTCCTGCAGCTCGAAGCTTTTTTGCATTTCTATGAGTTTGTCGGAGAAGGCTAGGTTGTTGAGTGAGTCTTTTGCCGTAGAATATTCATGTAAATTTTTTATAGCTAATTCGGCCGAATTATTTAAAACATGATAGTGGATGCAATTAAAAACAAAATCAAGATAGACTTCATCAGAAGGTTTCATTTTACTAAATTGATCACATAGCAAGTAATAGTAGTAACTCGCTTTTTGTATATTTTCTTGTCGAAGGTTGACTCGGAATAAATTTTGAGATGTATTTATTATTCCTATAGTATCATGGTGTGATTCTTTTATTTTGAGTGATTTTAAGAAATAAGATTCCGCAAGTTTCCATTTTTCTTGCCTTAAGTATAAGACGCCAAGGTTGTTATGTAATAGCCCAATTCTTGTTGTATTTTCGTTGTGAGTTATTATGTCTTCAAGTTTTTTGTAATATAAAAGGGCTTTATTAAACTGTGATGATTGATTATAGTGGTTCGCAGAATTTAAGTAAATGATTTCTTTTATGTTGCTTGAAGTTGTGGCACTCAAAGCGTTGATGGCTAATTGATAATGTTTCTCCGCAATTTCATTATTACTATTTTTAGAGAAGAAATTTGCTATTTGAATATTTGAATAAATGATGCCTTTATTATTGTTTACATTTGAATAATGATGATTAGCTCTTTGAAAAAAATCAAGTACTCCTTTTTTATTATTTTCGTTTATCGCAACTCGACCAGCTAAATAGTATATATCGGCTAATCCTTCTTGGCTACTTGATTTTGAAAAGAAAAATGAACTAATCTCAATTAATGAGTCTATTTTCTCATATTTCTTTTGGGAAAATAAATAATTTCCATATTCAAGAAAAAAAAGCCCCTTGTCTATGGAATTAGCAGTATCTAAGTAAATGCTTTTGTTTGGCTCGTTGAAGAATGCTTCTTTTGATTTGCATAAATTAGATTGTATTTTGATGGTTTCTTTTTTTAATTTATATACAGTATTATCCGCCAAAGAGATAAGTGTTGTTCCAGATAATAGTAATAATAGAAAGGCTCGTATTATTATTTGCTTTAGAAAAAAGAAAAATTTATAATTCGAACCTTTCATTATACTTTATTAGTTAACTTTTAAACTTCACCTGGATCTTCATATTCTAATGTGGTCCCTTCTTCAGCTTCATTCACACTTAATGTTTCCTCAGTCATAGCCATCGTTGCACGAGTTTCAGGAACCCCATTGGGTTTAACTTTAACTTTAACCCCTCGCTCCAACAAACCAACATCATCACGTTTAACTGTAAATTCGAGGGGAAAATACGCAAAATTTGTGGAAGTGCCACCATAGTTGATGGTTAATGGTCGGTAAAGGATGCGATCCGACACCTGGCCTTCCCCCGAAATGGTTGGAGCGCTGTCACTAGGGAGATAGGATACAGTCCTGATTTTAAATTCTTCAATACGACCGTCTTTATTTTTTACGGTCTCCATGTTTACGTAAGCTGCGTGTTTTTTCATTTTTTTCCGATTACTTAATAAATTACTTGGGTTTTGCACAATGCTATTTTGTTGTTCAGTAAAATGTTTATTGCTGTAAGTGATTGGTAACCTTTTCTACTTTTCAACTTGTTAGCATGGCCTTATCACCCATTGTCATTAATTGTTTAAAAATATAAAAAAGATAGATAGTTAAGTACGAATAATACGAATTTTATTTAAGTGAAGTGGATTTTGTGGTAGAGGGGTGTTTTTTGGGGTAGGGTGATTGGATTTCTTACCCTCTGAATCTCCCTATTCATAGGGAGACCAAAATGCGGCTTTCAGATTGTCGTGCTTGCGTGATGGCGACCGGTAATTGGTCCCCCTGCAGCAGGGGGATTCAGGGGGTAAACTTCGTTTTATCACGTTTTATAAATGCCCAAACTCATCCCGTATTTGATACAGCAGTTGCTTCTGTTTTTTTAGATTTCTTACCCTCTGAATCTCCCTATTCATAGGGAGACCAAAATGTGGCTTTCACTATGTCGTGCTTTCAATGATGGCGACCGGTAATTGGTCCCCCTGCTGCAGGGGGATTCAGGGGGTACTTTGTTTTATCAAATCTTACAAACGCTCAAGCCCATCCCGTATTTGATGCAGCACTTGTTTCTGTTTTTTTGTTGATTTTCTTACCCTCTGAATCTACCTATTCATAGGGAGACCGAAATGTGGCTTTCACGACGTCGTGCTTGCGTGATGGAGACCGGTAATTGGTCTCCCTGCTGCAGGGGGATTCAGGGGGTAAGTTTCGTCATATCAGATTTTACAAATGCTCAAACTCATCTCGTATGCGATCCAATACCTCCTCCATATTTTCCAGTTCTTCATTTTTTATTCTCATTACATTTAGGCCCAGGTCTGTGAGAATAGAGTCCCGAAACGCATCACGTTCTTTGGTTTCGAGGTGTATTTTACCATCCAGCTCAATGACCAGTTTTTCTTCTGCACAATAGAAATCTGGGATGTAAAAGTCCAGTTGATTATTGGTGTTTTGATAAATGATGGGGTGTTGACGTAGGAATTTTCGGTCTTCGAGTTTTCTGCGTCTTAGGTACTGCCAAAGAAATCGCTCTGAAGGGGTTGGATTCTTGCGAAGCTTGGTGGCCAGAGCTTTTATTTCGGGGTAGGTCATGGTGTTTTATTTGAAAAGTTCGTGAATTTTTTTGTGTTTCTTACCCTCTGAATCTCCCTATTCATAGGGAGACCGAAATGTGGCTTTCACGCCGTCGTGCTTGCGTGATGGAGACCGGTAATTGGTCCCCTTGTTGCAGGGGGATTCAGGGGGTACTTTGTTTTATCAAATCTTACAAACGCTCAAGCCCATCCCGTATTCGATACAGCACTTGTTTCTGTTTTTTTAGATTTCTTACCCTCTGAATCTCCCTATTCATAGGGAGACCAAAATGCGGCTTTCAGATTGTCGTGCTTGCGTGCTTGCGACCGGTAATTGGTCCCCCTGCTGCAGGGGGATTCAGGGGGTAAACTTCGTTTTATCACGTTTTATAAATGCCCAAACTCATCCCGTATTTAATACAGCACTTGTTTCTGTTTTTTTAGATTTCTTACCCTCTGAATCTCCCTATTCATAGGGAGACCAAAATGCGGCTTTCAGATTGTCGTGCTTGCGTGATGCCGACCGGTAATTGGTCCCCCTGCAGCAGGGGGATTCAGGGGGTAAACTTCGTTTTATCACGTTTTATAAATGCCCAAACTCATCCCGTATTTGATACAGCACTTGTTTCTGTTTTTTTAGATTTCTTACCCTCTGAATCTCTCTATTAATAGGGAGACCGAAATGTGGCTTCCACGACGTCGTGCTTGCGTGATGGAGACTGGTAATTGGTCCCCCTGCTGCAGGGGGATTCAGGGGGTAAACTTCGTTTTATCACGTTTTAGAAACGCCCAAACTCATCCCGTATTCAATACAGCACTTGTTTCAGTTTTTTTGTTGATTTTCTTACCCTCTGAATCTCCCTATTCATAGGGAGACCGAAATGTGGCTTCCACGACGTCGTGCTTGCGTGATGGAGACTGGTAATTGGTCCCCCTGCTGCAGGGGGATTCAGGGGGTAAACTTCGTTTTATCACGTTTTAGAAACGCCCAAACTCATCCCGTATTCAATACAGCACTTGTTTCAGTTTTTTTGTTGATTTTCTTACCCTCTGAATCTCCCTATTCATAGGGAGACCGAAATGTGGCTTTCACGACGTCGCGCTTTCAATGGTGGAGACTGGTAATTGGTCCCCCTGCAGCAGGGGGATTCAGGGGGTATCACATCATTCCAAAAGCAGTAAGAGCAAGTCAAAGGTGTTCAATAACCAAAAGCTTGTATCCCCTACTATAGCAGCGATCGTTTTTTTTGATTTATTGAGTCGATAAAATCATGCTGATGTTTATCGAAAAGCATCAGCATGATTTTAATAAAACGTCACTACGTTTTTACAAAAACATCAGCACCTTTTGGAATCGTCTTATTTATAAAAAGTCTAAATAAAATTTGCAAATAGTTTAAGCTTGCTTAAATTTGCAGTTGTAATAACTTAAATAAATCCCGAATGGCAAAATCCTATCGGGACCATTCAATAAAAGAAGCTATGCATTCAGTGCCGATTGAGAACTTTATAAAAACCATTTTTCTGATTAATCAGGATGAGCAAGTCCGTGTAACCGGTAAGTTATTGGCGGAGCGTTTGCAGGTCAGTAATGCCGCGGTGACCGACATGGCGCGCAAGTTGGCAGAAAAAGGCTTGATCATTTATGAAAAGTATAAGGCGTTGGAATTGACTACTGAAGGGCGGTTGATGGCGCTTCGGTTGGTCAGGCGGCACCGTTTGTGGGAGCTTTTTTTACACCGCGTATTGGAGCTTGATTTGCACCAGGTGCATCAAGAGGCTGAGCGGTTGGAACATCAAACCTCGGAGGAGATGATGGCTGCCTTGGATCGTTTTTTAGAGTATCCACAATTCGATCCCCATGGCGATCCCATTCCGGGAACCGATGGACGGATGCCCCAACGTGAGCAAGTCAGTAAATTAGCCAAGTTACCAGCCGGCCATTACCGCATTGTCCGGTTAACCTACAATCACCCGGATCTGGCCGAGTTTTACGACCGGCATCGCCTGACGTTAACCACATCCATTCAGTTGGTGAAGCGGTATGACAGGGACGCCTCGGTGGAAATTCTGGTCAATGATCAAACCCTGGTAGTGAGTAAAAACATGGCCGATCATATTTATTGCGAAAAAATAAACTAGAGTATATACGTTAATCATAGATTGTTTTACCATGGAATTGAATTCTGTATTATTTGCATTTGGACTCACTTTATTTGCTGGTTTGAGTACCGGAATAGGCAGTGCCATGGCCTTTTTTGCCAAGCGTACCAATACCAAATTTCTGGCTATTTCCCTGGGTTTTTCGGCCGGGGTGATGATATACGTCTCTTTTGTGGAGATCTTTATGAAAGCCAAGGATACATTGGTGGCCAATTACGGAGAGGCGCCCGGTACCTGGTACACGGTATTGTCTTTTTTTGGGGGTGTCTTGTTCATTGCCTTGATCGATAAGTTTATTCCATCGCAGGAGAATCCCCACGAATTACACTCCATTGAGGAAATGGATGGGACAAATAAGCCACGGGATAAAAAATTGATGCGCATGGGAATGTTCACCGCATTGGCCATCGGGATCCATAACTTTCCCGAAGGATTGGCCACCTTCACGGCAGCCTTGCAAGATCCCAACCTGGGTATTGCCATCGCCGTGGCCATTGCCATTCACAACATTCCCGAAGGAATCGCGGTCTCGGTGCCGGTTTATTATGCCACTGGAGACAGGCGAAAAGCTTTTAAATTGAGTTTTCTGTCCGGTTTGTCTGAACCGGTAGGGGCCATTGTTGGTTACTTAATTCTGATGCCGTTTCTCAGCCCATTGGTTTTTGGGATCATTTTCGCTGGCGTGGCCGGTATTATGGTGTTCATTAGTCTGGATGAGTTATTGCCCTCGGCCCGGGAATATGGCGAACACCATTTATCCATTTATGGACTTTTTGCCGGTATGGTGGTTATGGCGGTTAGTTTACTGTTGTTTTTATAAATTTATGAAAAGCGAATGAAGAAAATCTGGATCATTGTTTTTTTAGGGATTCTTTCCGGTCATTGGACTCTGGCGCAAAAATCCGATTCTAATATATTTGGGGATGTGAAAGCGGAAGGGGAGCACATGCCTTTTGTGAACATTTATTTGAAAGGGACTTCCTATGGCACCATGACGGATCATTCCGGTCATTTTATGTTGATTAACCTTCCTGAAGGTCAATATACGCTGGTGGCTAGTTTGATGGGCTTCAAACCGGTGGAGAAATCGGTGGTAATTACAAAAGGGAAAACCATTGAAGTCAATTTTGTCCTGGAAGAGCAGGTTATGTCATTGGATGATATTGTAATCACCGGTACCAAAACCTTCAAGCGGAAAACCGAATCACCGGTGATTGTCAATGTGATGGAGGGGAAAAAGCTGGAGCTATTGCAGGCTGGAACACTCTCCGAAGGCCTGGCCTTTCAACCAGGCTTGCGCATGGAAACCGATTGTCAAACCTGTAACTACACTCAGTTGCGCATGAATGGATTAGGCGGTGCCTACTCGCAGATATTAATCAATAGTCGACCGGTGTTTAGTCCATTGACGGGATTGTACGGGCTGGAGCAAATTCCTGCCAATATGATTGAACGTATTGAAGTGGTGCGGGGGGGGATCAGCCCTTTATGGAGCCGGCGCAGTAGGAGGAACGGTGAATGTGATCACCAAAGTACCCGATATGAACCGTTTTTCTGTATCAGCCAACCAGTCCATTATCAATGGCGAGGCAAGCGATTTTCAATTGAATGCCGATGCAGGTGTTCTGACCGACCGTAAGAATGCCGGATTAACCTTATTTGCTTCCCATCGTAAGCGGGAATCCTATGATCACAACGGGGATCAGTATAGTGAATTACCTGAATTATCAAACAATTCATTTGGGTTCACTTCTTTTCTCTTGCCCGCTCCCAATCATAAACTGGAGTTTAGTTTTTCGAGTATGGAAGAATATCGGTATGGCGGTGAGCAGGAGGTCACCCCAGCTCACCTGGCTGATCAATCCGAAGAGCGCACCCATCGTGTTTTAATGGGAGGGTTGGATTATAGTTTTTTGTTTAATAGCAATCAAAGCTCTCTGGCTGCTTATGTGGCAGGTCAACGCACCGACCGGAATCATTACACCGGAATCAAACCCGACTTGGGAACGCCCGCATATGACGCGTTTATGGAGTTACCACCCTATGGAACGACAAATAATCATACTTTTATGGGAGGCGTGCAAATGAACCATTTGTGGCCCGACTTTCTGGGGGGTAAAAATAATGTGACTTTTGGGGCAGAGTACAATTACGACATGGTGGATGACGAGATTAAAACCTATCAGTACATGCTGGATCAAACTACGCGAAATGGGGGATCCTATCTGCAAAGTGATTGGGCTGTGAATCGTAGATTTACAATTTTAACCGGTTTGCGCGCCGATAAACACAACATGGTAGAAAAGGTGATTCTTAGTCCACGGGTGTCCTTACTTTATAAACACAATGGATGGCAAATGCGCAGTGGTTGGTCCACCGGTTTTAGAGCGCCTCAGGCCTTTGATTCCGATATGCACATTGCTTTTGCAGCAGGGGGTATTCAACGGGTAGAGCTGGCTGATAATTTGAAAGAAGAGACTTCCCGGAGCTGGACGGCATCCGTCAATTTTGATCTCCCCAGAGAGGCGTATATTTGGGGTTTTACGCTCGAAGGATTCCATACAACCTTGAATGATGTGTTTGTTTTAGAAGAAGCCGGGGCAGATGAACTGGGGAATACCGTTCTTGAAAAGCGAAACGGTGACCAGGCAGTTGTTCAGGGTGTAACCCTTGAGTTAAGAGGTAATTACAACCGGCTGTGGCAGCTGGAGGCAGGGTATACCATTCAGTCCAGCAGGCATGAAACGGCTGTTAACTGGTCTGATAATAGCGAAGGTATCAAGGATTTTCTGCGCACACCGGAGCAGTATGGGTATTATACATTTACCTATCGCCCCACTTGGGGAATTAAAGCTGCTCTCTCTGGTGTATACACCGGGGCTATGTTAGTTCCTCATTATGGGTTGATGGGTGATCCGGGAACGCCGGAAGTAGATGAGCTGGTTAAGTCGGATTCCTTTTTGGAAACCAATATTAAATTGAGTTATGCACTGGATTGGAGACCTGTGGGGGTGGGTGTCGAGTTTTTCGGGGGAGTGCAAAATGTGTTTAATCAGTATCAGGATGATTTCGACTCGGGTAAGAACCGCGATAGTAATTATATTTATGGCCCCTCACGTCCCCTCACGGTATTTTTTGGGGTGAAATTATTTAGTCTGTAAGTGATATGCTGAAAAAAGAACGGTATCAGAAAGTCATTGATTATTTTCAGGAACACATGCCTGTGGCGGAGACGGAATTGCATTATTCCAACCCCTATGAGTTACTGGTGGCTGTTATTCTTTCAGCCCAGTGTACGGATAAGCGGGTGAACATGCTGACGCCGGCTATCTTTGAACGGTTTCCAAACGCTGCTGAGATGGCTGAATCCACTTCGGAAGAGATATTTACCTACATTAAGTCCTGTAGTTATCCCAATAATAAAAGCAAACACCTGGTGGGAATGGCTAAAATGCTCACCGAAGAATTTGGGGGTGTTGTTCCGGATGATGTGAACGCGTTGCAAAAATTACCGGGGGTAGGACGTAAAACAGCCAATGTGATTGCTTCGGTAGTGTACGAGAAACCGGCCATGGCTGTAGATACACATGTGTTTCGCGTGGCGGCCCGCATTGGGTTGACTTCCAATTCTAAGACACCTTTGGATACTGAAAAACAGCTGGTGAAGTATTTTCCGGAGGAATTGCTGCCGGTGGCGCACCATTGGCTCATTTTACACGGTCGATACGTGTGCATAGCCCGTAAGCCCAAATGTGGCCGGTGTGGATTAAAAGCGTTCTGTCGGTTTTACGAGAAGGAAATGGAGCATTCATAGGCTTGTTCGGTCTTTCTTCGTACCTGCTTCGATACAACTTCGGATCAATTCCGCTGTTAGCGGAGTTGATCCGAAGCAATTCTTTAATTGGCCCGAAGAAGGCTGGTCTAAAGCCGGTTTATTTGTGATGGATAAGAGGGAAAGCTTTACTGTTTGTTAGTCATCCAGATCCATCTCCTTATCTTTCAAATCACCCCCTGATGCATCTCCTTTTTGAAACGCTGTTGGGGTGACACCAAACAAGCTTTTAAAGCTTTTGGAGAAATATTTGGGGTCATTGAATCCCACATGATAAGTCACCTCCGATACGTTGAGCTCGCCTTGCTTGAGGAGTTTGGCGGCTTGTTTTAAGCGGATGGTACGAATGAATTCACTGGTGGATTGACCGGTTAACTCCCGCAATTTCATGTGCAGCAAGGTGCGGCTCACATTCATTTTCTTCACCATTTCAGACACATTGAAGCGCGGATCGCCCATGCTTTCCTCCACCAGCTTAACGGCCCGGTTCACAAATTGCTTATCAGCGGAAGTCGTGGCGATCTCTTCCACAAAATCCCACTGTTCCTTGAAGCGCTCTTTTAAGTGGCGCCGGCTGTTTAACAGATTTTTCACCTGTGTGAGTAAAATCTGTTTGTTGAATGGTTTCACCACATAGGCATCTGCCCCGGAATCCATACTTTCAATACGCGACTCCACCCCATCAAGGGCTGTTAGCATGACGATGGGAATGTGGCTGGTGATCACATTTTTGCGCAATTTTTCGCAGAAGGTAAATCCATCCATCTCGGGCATCATCACATCTGAAATAATGAGCTCAGGCATCGTCGAAGTGGCTTTCTCCAGCCCTTCCAGTCCATTACCGGCTTCTTCAACCCGGTATTCTTTTTCCAGCAATCCTCTTACATAGGAGCGTACATCCGGTTGATCTTCAACGATGAGAATTTTAGGCTTATCCGTTTTTTCCGTAGTCTGATTCCGATCTTCGGGGTGTTTTGTGTCGATATCTTTTGATTGCCACTCTGTTTCAACGGGTACCTCATCAATCAGGATTTCTTTTTTCTTGAAAGCTTCTTTGCCTACCGTAAGGATGATTTCAAAACAGGTACCTATCGGCGTATTGTCCGTTATTTGGATGCGCCCTTTATGTAACTCAGTAAAGTCTCGGACCAATGATAACCCAACGCCTGTGCCCGCACCGGCGTGTTGTTGGTGTTGTTCCACCTGGTAGAACCGGTCGAATATTTTAGGTTTATCTTCATTGGGTATGCCGGGTCCGCTGTCAGAGACCTGTAATTTCACCTGATTGGAGGGGAGAGTTTCTAGTGTTAAGCGAATTTCACCACCCTTAGGCGTAAATTTAAAGGCATTACTCAATAAATTAAACAGGATGGTTTCTACTTTTTCGGTGTCAAACCAAACTAATAAGGAAGCCTCTTGAATATCAATTTTATAATGGATGTGTTTTTGTGCGGCGATGCCATTAAAAGAATCTGCAATGCGTCGGATGAAGGCCGTCATTTCTCGCTGACGAATGGTTAATTTCATATTGCCTTGCATCACTTTGCGGAAGTCCATCAATTGATTGATGAGTCGCAGCAGGCGGTCGGTACTGCTCTTCATCATGTTCAGTTGTTTTTGGACGGTGGCCGGAAGTGTTTCTGGAGCGGATAGAATTTCCTCCAGGGGGCCGGCAATTAATGTGAGCGGGGTTCGGAACTCGTGGGAGACATTGGTGAAAAAGCGCAGTTTCATTTGATTTAGTGCCGTTTCTTTTTCGCGTGCCAATTGTTCGCGTTTTAGTTTCTCGCGGAAACGAACCCGCTGAACGGTGAAACGTTGAATGAAGATAAATAAGCCAATCCCCAATAAGGAATAGGCCAGGTAGGCCCACCAGGTGCGGTAATAGGGGGGGCGAATGGTAAATGAAAAGGTTGTTTCCTGTGGGTTCCAGATTCCGTCATTATTGGCAGCCTGTAATCGAAAGGTATAATTGCCGGGAGATAAATTGGAATAGGTGACGGAACGGTGTTGCGCATCGGTATAATTCCATTTCTGTTCCAATCCATCCAGGATGTATTTAAATTTGTTTTGATCCTGCTTAAAGTAGGTCAGAGCCGAAAACTCCAGCTGCAACACATTTTCGTCATGCCGGAGTGTAAGGTGATCGGTAGAGGATAGTACCTGCTCCAACAGTACCCGGTTGTTGACAGGTTGGTTAGGTTCAACCCGTTGCCCGGTAATTCTGAAATCGGTAATAACCGGTTCGGCATTAAAGGGACTGCGTTTGATGCTGTCGGGATTAAACTCCCAAAGACCATTGTTAGTGGGCAGGTAAACGTGTTGCTGGTCAATTTCAGTCACTGGTCCGGGAACGAAATAGTTACTCATGAAGCCCCCCGGCATAAAGAAGGATGAAAACAGTTTATTGGTAGCATCATAGCGTGCCAGTCCTTGAAGCGTCCCAAACCAGAAAAAGCCATTTTTATCTTTGTAAATCTGTGTGATGGCCGAGGAGGGAAGCCCGTCTTTTTCTTTAAATACCTCATTGGAGCCATCAATGGGGTTGATCAGGTGCAGGCCTTTGGCTGTTCCCACCCACAATTTATTATCAAATGCATCCCCAATGATATATACCTGGTCGGCTGATAAACGGAGGGGGTATGTCTCTTCGTTGAGGTGGCTGATCGGCTTAATCTGGTCCGGGTTTCCGTTGTTCATTTCGAATCCATAGAGGCCATTGAATTTAGTACCTACCCAAATGCGTTCCTGGGGGTCGATCCAAATGCAGGAGATACTACCGTCGATATCAAACAGGGGGGCGCCATCTGGGTGTGACCAGACGAAGCGTTGCTCCTTGGTATCAAAAATATTGATGCTTCTTTCGGTGACCACCCACAGGCGACCCTTCCAACTGAAAATCTGAATGACATTGCGGCCCGACAAGTTAAAGGGGGCTGCTTTATAGGGGCTGTATTGTAAAAAAGAGGTGAGTGTTTGCTTGTTAAAAGAAAAACGCATGACACCCTGGTTTTGTGTCCCTACCCACAGGTTCTTTTGTTCATCCTGATAAACAGCTCCGATGGATTTTTTGAAAAGATTCGGCGTTTGTGTAGAGTCTTTTAGAAGGGCTTCAAACTGGTACGATGAGCCTACCTTGTTTTTGACCATGCGGTATAAACCGTCTTGTGATCCTAATAAAAAGGTATCGCTTTGGTTGATAGATGTAAAACTATTGATTTTATTGACCGTAGCTGTATTTTCACCAGATGTTTGATTGGTAATGTGTCGGAAGTTGATAGGGAGGTTAAAAATTTTATTCACGCCATTGCCCAGTGTCCCCGCCCATAAAATGCCGGATCGATCAGTGTAAATGACTTTTACCTTATTCTTAAAGAAACTTTTCAGTTCGCTTTCCTGCGCCTGATACCGTTTAAATTTGAATTTTTTTCCCGGCGTATGAATCAATTGGTTCAAGCCCCCGTCATAGGTGCCGACCCACAGATGACCTAGATGATCCTCGCACAATGAGTATATATTGTCATGGCTAAGCGATGTGGTGTCGCGCGGATGGTGCCGGATGGTTTGAAATGCATTTTTAGTCCGGTCGAATAAATTTAGTCCTTTGGCCCAAGTCCCAAACCAAAGGTGACCATGACTGTCTTCATAGATGGTCATGATAGCTGTGCCGCTGATAGAACCTGCTTGGCTGTCAGGTCGGTAATTGATAAAAGCGTCAGCCCCTTTGTCCAGGCGACTGAGTCCTCCCTCTGTTGTTCCTGCCCAGAGGGTGCCTTGTTTATCTTCCAGTACTGAATAGACATGCGGGTAGGCCAGGCTGTTATCATTTTCAGGCTGGTGGCGGTAATGGCGAATGGATTTGATCAGTGATCCATTGGTATCGGTACGGGGGGCAATTTCTACAAGGTCTAGCCCCTGTTTGGTACCCACCCATAAGTTACCATCGGCTGAGCCGGCAAAGCAAAAGACATCATCTGAAATCAAACTCGATTCCGGCGCATCGGCTTGATAACGCAAATAGGAAAATGATTCGGTTTCCAAATCAAAGATGGTGATGCCGCCACCGTCAGTGCCGATCCATAGTCGCTGATAACGATCTTCGTACAAGGCTTTAATCTGGTTGTTGGAAAGACCGCTCTGGTTACCCGGATCGTGCCGGAATACGCGCATGCTGTACCCGTCATAGCGGTGTAAGCCTTCTTCAGAGCCAAACCACATGAATCCTTTTGAATCTTGAAGAATGCAGTGGATATTGTTGTCTATGAGTCCATTGTTAGTTGAGATGTTTTCAAATGACACCTCGTAGTTTTGACCCCATAAAGCGATTGGATACAAAACCAGCCAGATAAATGTAAACCGCCAAAAAGTTTTTAGCATACCAAAAAAAATTAGCCTGATTTTTAATTAATGAGCAGACATATAATAGATTAAAAGAATATGACGGCGCTAATTAATTAACTTATTATAAAACAAAACGTAGGGAAAGATGGCTTACAAAAATAATATAAAAAAACGGAAAACAAATTGGCGGCGAAATGCTGATATTATAGATAAATGGGTTCTTTTTTGAGGTGTTGTTATTTCGAATTTTACATTTATGTATGGTTATGCTTACGAATAGTAAATTAACAATTATTAACTGAGAAGCTATGGATTGTTTTCACTTTATTTCGATCTTTGCAAAAGGGATTTTTCATAAAACTTGGATTTAGTTAGCTGATTTAAGGGGAAGGACAGATGTTTCATCTGTCCTTTTTTTTAGTATGTCGGGCATGGTAATATGCTATCAAGATGAGAAGTTCTTGAGTTCGCCGAGTTGACAGGAAGAACTAGCAATTGGCAAGGGTGTTGGAGGCGACTCCAAATCTGAAGGAAGCCATCAGCAAAGTCACCGTTTTAACGGACAGGAACTTGATATAAGGCTTACTAGTGGTGGGCAACCGAGCTATGGATTGGGAAGGCCCAAAAGTCAACCGTAACCACTTAGAGTAAATCAAGTAGGACGTGACGAAAGTATGTTACCTTATCCCGAGAGATCTCATAACGCGTTGCATTAAGTAACAAACTGATCGGAGACGATCAGCTAAGGGTTTTGAGAAGTCAGCAGAAGACATAGTATTTCTGTTTTTTTTTTTTTTTTTTTTTAAGCAGAGAGAAGGTCTGAATCAATTAATTAAAGAAGCAGTCGGACAAGACTTTTGTCTATGGAGTACCAGCAACAAATAGCTTACCAGCGTGATATGTTCATAGAGCATAAGCAGGAGGCTATTGGTCAATTTGGAAATCGTGAAGACGTAAACGGAGCGAGAACAACATTGACGGAACAAGCAGACAAAGAGACGAATCAAGGACGAGTCTTTACAGAAGAGTTAATCGGCATTGTATGCTCCGCTCACAATTTGAATAGAGCCTACAAGAGGGTGAAAAGGAACAAGGGCGTAGCGGGAGTAGATAATGTTCCCGTCGGAAATTTCGCTGACTGGTTTTCAAAAGAAGGAGACGAGTTAGTAAACCAGATACTTCGGGGCGAATACCTTCCCTCGGCAGTAAAAACAGTAGAAATACCTAAGCCCAATGGTGGTGTACGTCAGTTGGGAATTCCAACCGTAAAAGACAGGATTATCCAACAGGCCATTTCTCAGGTTCTGACCCCCATTTACGAACAAGTATTTTCAGATCATAGCTACGGATTTCGTCCGAAGCGTAATGCACAGCAAGCCATTGTACGAGCTTGTAGTTACGTGTCCGACGGTCGAAATGTAGTTGTTGACATGGATATGAAGAGCTTCTTTGATGAAGTTAACCATGATAGGTTGATGCATCGTCTGTCAAAGCTTCTCAAAGACAAGCAACTTCTAAAGCTAATACGCAAATACTTACAAAGTGGCGTCATGGTTGGTGGATTAGTTCATCAACGCCTGAAAGGAACACCGCAAGGAAGTCCGCTTTCTCCACTCTTGTCTAACATTGTTTTAGATGAATTGGATAAGGAACTTGAAAAGCGAGGACATTACTTTGTTCGGTATGCGGACGATTTCAGCATTTTTGTTCGCAGCCAAAGAGCAGGCGAGAGAGTAAAGGAATCTGTTTGTTCATATCTCACCCACAAACTTAAACTAAAAGTAAATGAACAGAAAAGTCAGGTATGCAAAAGCAGCGAGACAAAATTTTTAGGTTATACCATACTTGATTTTGGTATGATTACCATAGCAAATCAAAGTGTAGTGCGCTTAAAGAAGAAGGTAAGAGAACTAACCAAGAGGAATCGAGGGGTGAATTTTGAGAAAGTAGTTTCTGAATTGATCCCCGTACTTAGAGGGTGGTTGAATTATTTTCACATCGCTAAATGTAAAAGTCTTTTGCGTAACCTAGATGCATGGATTCGTCGAAAATTACGATGTTACCGTCTAAAGCAATGCAAACGAGCCATTACGCTTAAGCGCTTTTTAAAAAGTTTAGGCGTTCCAAATTGGCAAAGTTGGATTTTAGCCCTTTCGGGTAAGGGCTGGTGGCGCAAGTCGGCATGTCCACAAGTTCATCAAGCGATGAGCCTTAAATGGTTTGAAGATTTAGGTTTGTTTAATATGTCGAATAAATATGCTCTGTTACAAAATTAACTTGAAATCGCCGTATACGAGAGTACGTACGGTGGTGTGAGAGGGCGGGGGAGTAATCCCCCTACCTACTCGATTATCCTCTTGATTTAAAGGTGAGTGGTTTAACAAGCTTTAACGTTGTTTGGGGTTTGTTCACGAAGAAAAACCGGATATTTGCAGAGTAGATTTTTTTTCATAGATTTTGGATTTGGTTAACGAACTGATTTAAGGGTTAAGGGCAGATTTTTCAATCTGTCCTTTTTTATGTCTGGTTGTTAGGTGATTGGTTTAACAAGCTTTAACGTTGTTTGGGCTTTGTTTACGAAGAAAAGCCGGATATTTGCAGAGTAGATTTTTTTTCATAGATTTTGGATTTGGTTAACGAACTGATTTAAGGGTTAAGGGCAGATTTTTCAATCTGTCCTTTTTTTATGTCTGCTCGTTAAGTGAGTGGTTTAACAAGCTTTAACGTTGTTTGGGGTTTGTTCACGAAGAAAAGCCGGATATTTGCAGAGTAGATTTTTTTTCATAGATTTTGGATTTGGTTAACGAACTGATTTAAGGGTTAAGGGCAGGTTTTTCAATCTGCCCTTTTTTTGTGCCTTTTAATGGATGCCGGAGTTCGATCATATTTGGAGTAGTAGCCCCACTTAATTCTTCCTTCAAGCCCGATCTGGAGGGTATTATTTATGTTAATATAATCCGCTGCACTAGCAATTTAGTCAAGTTATTCACCTGAGGTGACTTTCCCGGATGTTATACTTATCGGTGACTTTTATTACCAGGTCGGCTACACTAAGGGGATTGACAGGCCATGCAGGAGAGGGAGTAGGTTCATGTGGTGGATGGATTTGTTTATAATGTTCTTCTTTTTGCCACTGCCGACAGGTAAAATTTGCTTTCTCATTGACTTAATTAGTTTTTATTTCTATCTTAATGACTTCAAATAGACTTCACTTCAGCTATGGAAAACCTTTTTTTGAAATACATGCGAGAGCGCACCGGAAAAAAGAAGAGCCCCGTGAAAGAGAAGAAATCACCTGGCCCGGTAATTACCATCTCGCGCGAATATGGTTGTCCCGGTCGGCGAATTGCACAGCTCTTAGCAAATACTTTGACGGAAAAAAATCGCCGTTTAGGAGTAGATACGGAATGGCGTTGGATCAGTAAGGAGATCATAGAGGAATCAGCCAGGGAATTAAAATTATCTCCTGCTCTGATTCAAGATTTAAGTGATTATAAACACAATAGTTTTTTCGAGAACCTGGCCCTCTTTTTTAGTGACGATTACTATCCGGGAGATGCCAAAATAAAAAACACCATAGCTAAGTTTATTCATGACGAAGCGGAACAAGGTCAGGTGATTATACTGGGGCGTGCCGGAGAGGCCATTACTAAAAACATGAGTGAGTCCTTCCATGTGAAGCTACAAGCGCCTCTTGAATGGCGTACCGAGATTGTAGCGGTGGAAGAAGGATTATCCATATCAGAGGCTAAAAAGCAATGTCAGGAGCAAGACCGGAGACGCGCCATGTTCCGCAATTACTTTGAAAAAGACAAACCCGATATTGATTTTTTCGATATCATCTTTAATTGTAAGGAGATGACGGATGAGGAAATTGTGGAGATTATTGTTATTATTTCGGAGACGAGAGGTTTTGTGTATTGAGGGAAATAATAATCATGAGGTGGTCAACAGCGATGAGGTAAGGCTCCATCGCTGTTGTTCATTTTGGGGATGCCATTCAGTAGTATTTCATGAGTTGCAGAGCTTGCTGGTAATAGGATATTCCAAATAAATTGAGGTGGTTGAGGACATGGTATAAGAGGTAGATTTTCTCACGGTAGGCATAGTCCTCCTTTAATGGAAAATGCGCCATGTAACTCGCATAAAATGTATTGGAAAATCCGCCGAATAACTTGGTCATGGCCAGGTCTGCTTCCCGGTGTCCATAGTAAACGGCCGGGTCAATTAAAACGGGCTCTCCTCTTTCGTTCACCATGTAATTACCGCCCCACAAGTCCCCATGGAGCAGGGTTGGTGGTTCGTCGCTGCCACTTAGGATACTTTCAATGCGGTTTTCAATTTGGGCAAAGGCTTTTCTGAATTCCTGGGTGACATAACCATTTTTCTCGGCCAGTTTAAACTGATACAGCAAGCGGTTATTAAAATAGAAAGTGGTCCAGTCAGTGGCTGATTTTTCCAGGCTCATGTTTATCTGAGGGGTGGCACCGATGAAGTTATCTTCATAGAAGCCAAAGGTATCCGCGGTATACCGGTGCATTTTGGCAAAGGCTTCCCCAAATGATTCAAAAAAATCAGATTTTTGGGTGCCAGATGCAATGTACTCCAGCAGTAGAAAATCACCATGGGCAGCTAGCACTTGAGGCACACGGATAGCCTTTGATTTGGCCAATTCGTTCAGTCCATGGGCTTCATTTAGAAACATCGCGTTGGAATAGCCTTGTTTTAAAAAGAACGCTTGCCCCGATTCGGCTTTAAGAACCTGGGTATGGGCAATGCAACCGCCCCCAACCGGTTGAACTTTCACAATCGGGTCGTTTAAAAGGCATTCAATCTTTTTAATGAGGGGATTCTTTTCCATTTTGAAGCTGTTCTAATAAACCCTGGCAGGCATCTTCCAGAATATCCAATACCAGTTCAAAACCAGCTGCGCCGCCATAATAAGGATCTGGTACGGAAGTGTGGTTGTGTAAGGTACAATAATTGGTCATTAGGCGAATCTTTTGGCGACCGGATTCATCAGGAGCCATCTCTTCTAAATCATTGATGTTTTGCCCATCCATGCCAATGAGGTAATCAAAGTAATCAAAGTCAACCGTACTATTCACCGGACGGCTAATGCTGGTGAGCTGATATCCCCGCTGAATAGCATGACGTTGCATGCGTTCGTCGGCCGGATCGCCGGCATGGTACCCGGTGATACCCGCGGAATCTATTTCAAAGTTAGCGGTTAATTTTTCGCGCTCAATGAGAGCTTTCATCACGGCCTCAGCACTGGGACTCCGGCAAATATTGCCCAGGCAAACAAAAAGTAGTTTCGTTTTATCCATTTCCTTAGTTTTACATCAAAGATAATTGTTTGGGATCAAACACCGTTTTGTTTTACTTTAAAGAGAAATAGAAATAAAATCAAAAATGATGAAAACCATTTTAATCCCCTTTTTTTTAATGGGTCTTCTCCTCTGGGGTTGCCAATCGTCAGAGACGCCTGTACAGACCGATGCCGAGATTCAAAAATTGGTGGGGCAGATGACCCTGGAAGAGAAAGTCGGTCAAATGACGCAGTTGAACATTACCGCCTTCATGACCGAAAATAAACTGGATACCGCTTTGGTGAACAAGTACCTAATCGATTATCACATTGGTTCGGTATTGAATGTGCCGGCCGAATTACCAACAGTAGGGCAGTGGCGCGAGTTGGTGGGTTTCTTTCAGGAAACAGCCTTGAAAAGCAGGTTAGCCATACCGCTGCTGTACGGAATAGATGCCATTCACGGGGTTACTTATACCAAAGGCGCTACTTTGTATCCACACAACATTAATTTAGCCGCTTCACGTAATGCGGAGCTGGTGTATCAATCGGCCCAAAGGACCGCACACGATGTGAGAGCAGCCGGTATTCGTTGGAATTTTGATCCGGTGTTGGATGTAGCGCGTCAGCCCTTGTGGCCGCGGTTTGAAGAAACCTATGGTGAAGATACGTATTTAGTTAGTCAGATGGGGGCAGCTGCTGTGAAAGGCTACCAGGGAACCGGGGCCATCGGATCGACGCAGGTAGCCGCTTGTATGAAGCATTTCCTGGGGTATTCAGCCCCTCAGTCGGGGAAGGATCGAAGCCCGGCTTATATCGGAGCAGCTGAGTTGCACAATACTTATCTGAAACCCTTTGTTCATGTGAATCAATTGAATCCCTTATCCGTCATGTTGTGTTCCGGATCCATCAATGGAATTCCGGTACATGCCAATAAAGCGCTGATTACCGATCAGCTCAAAGGGGAAATGAATTTTCAAGGTCTGGTGGTGACCGACTGGTTGGACATCATCTACCTGCATACCGAACATAAAGTGGCCAAAGACAATCGGGAGGCCGTTAAAATAGCCGTCAATGCCGGCATTGACATGAGCATGGTGCCGTACGATTTGAGTTTTTATAACGACTTGGTCGATTTGGTGAAATGTGGCGAAGTGCCTCTCGAGCGCATTGACGACGCCGTTGTTCGGATTCTGAAAGTGAAACAGGCGGTGGGTTTATTGGATACGCCCATCGAAGCAGACATCGTCATGCCGGATGAGCCGCAAAACCGTCAACTAGCCTTGGAGGCAGCGCGCGAAAGTATTGTCTTGCTTAAAAATGGCCAGGCTGGCGTGAAACCGGTTCTGCCTTTTTCGGGTACTGAAAAGGTTTTAATAGCCGGTCCGGTAGCTCACAATAAAGGGGCATTGCACGGCAGTTGGTCCTACGCGTGGCAAGGGGACGTGGAAGCGCTTTATCCGGCTAACAGCCAATCGCTGGTCACTGCATTTGAGCAACTATTCGGTGCGAACCGGGTGATTACTTTTGGATCAAACGTATTTGAAGACGACGACAATACCTCCATCTCCCTCTTGAAGAAAAAAGCCCGGAAAGCCGATGTGATTGTGTTGGCCCTTGGTGAAAAGGCCTATGCTGAAACGCCCGGCAATATTGATGATTTGACCCTCCCGCAAAATCAAATGGAATTGGCCCGGGCAGCCTATGAAACGGGTAAGCCAGTGGTGCTGATTTTGGCCGAAGGCCGACCACGTATTGTTCGGGAGATTGAGGCGCCAGCCGCGGCTATTATTTGGGCGGGCCGTCCGGGAACCATGGGCGCACAGGCCATTGCTGAAGTGTTGAAGGGGGATGTGAATCCGTCGGGTAAATTGCCCTTTTCCTATCCGGCGCATTCGGGGAACTTATTGACCTATGATGTACCTTTTCGATCATTCCGCGATTATCGCCCCCAATGGCCCTTTGGTTTTGGCTTGAATTACGGCGCTTATGCCATTGAAGATTTTCAGGTGGAGCATGATCAAGCGCAAGCCGTGGTGAAGGTGTCCGGTAGTATTGCCAATACGGGCAAATGGGATGTAAAGGCAGGTCTGGACTTATTTGTGCGTCAGCACTATGCCTCGGTCATACCGGCTCAACGCAGGCTCATCCGGTTCTTAAAAAAAGACGTGAAAGCAGGTGAAACGGTTTCTTTTCATTTCGACGTGGACGTTTCTGATTTAGCCCTGGTCGACAGTAAGGAAGATCTGGTGGTGGAAGCCGGCGCATATGATTTTATGGTGGGGCATTCGGCCCCTGATACCACGCACCTGGCAACCATCGTGATTGATTAATACCGATATAAGGTGCATATAAGGTAGTATCATCACTGATCAAATGAAAAAAAGCCCCTCCCATTCATTCCGGGAGGGGCTTTTTATCTGTTATAGATACAAGTATCGATGACAATCGGTACAGAGGGATTCCCGCCAGGCTCCATCAATATCCACCGGATGCTGAAATTCCAGACTTTCATGCAGGGTTGTACTTTGAGCATTATCTGGTGTGCCTTGCATCAGAATGGTATGACAGGCATTACAATCTTTCGTGATTTTCAGGCCGGAGCTACTTTCGTGCATATCATTGTGGCAGCGGAAGCACCCGTTGAACTCCACGTGACCAATGTGATCGGGATACACATCCCAGCTGGCACCCATCTCCGGGAAGATATTGTTTTTGAAACCAGTGGTCACGCCGGTAATGGCCTGGTCCACAAAACTGGTGGGAACGTCCGGGTAGTTGTCACGATAGAATTCTGCGAAAGTTTTTTGGATGACTAACAGGGCAGTATCTGTAGTTGGATAGGGATCTTTTAATACCTCCATGGCCAGACGCTTGACTTCCGGGATGTTGGGTATTTCGCCCGAAGTAAGGGCATAATCGACAAACTCCGAAGGTAAGCGGTACTTGTGTGAAGGCCGGTTGTGGCAATCCATACAATCCATGGTGCGTGGTGTGGCAGCCGCGATTTCTTCCGGTTCCAGTGGCATAAACGTGTCCTCATAAAGGGTAGTATCCCCCGTCTCCAGGTTGGTGTAACGCACCCATGGGATGCTTTCCTTGTCAGCCGGTGACGCAATGTATTCGATCTTAACATTGGAATTGATGTGCCAGTGAATGCCTTCTTTCAGATTATCTGCCGTGTGCATCCCGCCGGTTTTCATGCGTAAATGAATGTTCCACTCGGTGTTGGCTGAATCGGATAAAAAATGCTTCTCGAATTGTAATTTATTGTTGTAAAATTTTTGTGGCCAGTGGCATTCTTCACAGGTTTCACGTGCCGGGCGCAGACTGGTAATGGGTGTAGGAATGGGGCGGGGGAAGTTATTGGTGAGTACCGCATACACCTGGTAGAGACCCGATAATTTGGATTTTACATACCAATCGGCGCCGTGACCTACATGGCACTCCACACATTTCACGCGGGCGTGAGAGGAATTCAGATAGGTGGTGTGTTCCGGGTTCATCACTTCGTGGCAAAGAGTGCCACAAAATTCAACCGACTCGGAGTAATGATAGGCTTCGTAACTTCCCACTGCCGACAGTAAGATCAATACCACAGTACCAATGATAAAGATGGAAGCGGCATTTCGGTAGCGGTAATCGTTAAAATCGATGACTAACCAGCGGGGCGATAGGGATTCGTGTCTTTTTTTGGCCCGGCGGGTGGCCCGCATCATGCCGATGGGAATGAGTAGCAAGCCCAATACCATAATGGTTGGCAGCAGGATGTAGGTAAACAAACCCAGGTAAGTACCCCCTTCATCAAAGACAAAGGAGAGAATGAAAGTAAAGAGGATGGCGATTAGCGCGATGCCGGCAATGATGGTGCCTATAAGCGAAAGATTGTTGTAATAGGATTTGGGAAGTTTCATAGCGATGGATTTTGTATGAAGTTACAGGTCTTGTTTGGCAATATCAATAATAAGCCATTGATTATTGTCAACGAAATAGTGAGGGTTTAACATGTTAAAAAAGCCATAAATTGTTAAAACCGCTAAACAAACCGGTTCACCTCTTGTTTTTCTTAGGAAAAAAAACTTTTTTCGTTGTTCAATTGATAACAAACCTGTTTACATAAGATGAAAAACATACTAAAACTGACACTGGCATTTCTGATAATGGCCAATGTTCATGGCAATGCACAGGAAGATTACAAGACGGTGCATACCAAATATGAGTACACGGTTGAGCAGAAACACCCGGTGAAAATATATCGTGAGGATGAGTTGCGTTTTAAGAAACATCCCAAAAATATCATTCTTTTCATCGGTGATGGAATGGGGGTATCCCATGTTTTTGCCGGTATAACGGCCAATGGAGGCCTGTTGAATATTCAAAACATGAAGCACATTGGTTTTAGTAAAACCCAAAGTGGAGATGATTATGTGACGGATTCCGCTGCCGGTGGAACAGCTATTTCTACCGGGACGAAAACATATAATGGTGCCATAGGCGTGGATCTGGAGGGTCAGCCGGTCACGTCCATTCTGGAGTATGCCGAGCGTCATGAGAAAGCCACCGGCTTGGTGTCCACCTCCGCCATTACCCATGCCACCCCGGCGTCATTCATTGCCCATCAGCCCAAGCGTGAAATGTATGAAGAAATAGCCGGTGACTTTATGAATACGGATATCGATGTGTTTATTGGTGGCGGGGCCGACTTTTTCACCAAGCGCGTGGATCAGCGAAATTTAGTATTGGAATTGAACCAGAAAGGCTATAAAGTAGGTTACGATGTGGATGAAGTAGCTGCTTTCAACAGTGGTAAGTTAGCGGTTTTAACAGCGGTGGGGCACAATGCCGGGTATCGCGATCGCGGCGACATGCTTATCAAATCAACCTCCAAAGCCATTGAGGTATTAAATAATGCCGATAGTAAAGGATTTTTCCTGATGGTAGAAGGCAGCCAGATTGACTGGGGATCACACCAGAACGATGCCTCATATGCCACCGGCGAAGTATTGGATATGGACAAAGCAGTGGCCAAAGCACTGGCGTTTGCGGTGGAAGATCGGCGAACCTTAGTGATCGTGACGGCTGATCATGAAACAGGAGGGATGAGCATTGAAGGGGGCGATCAACAAAAAGGGTATGTGAAGTCCGGCTTTACAACTGGTAATCACACGGCTGTTATGGTGCCCGTTTTTGCTTTTGGTCCCGGAGCCGAAGAATTTCAAGGCATCTACGAAAATACAGAGCTGTTTGAAAAAATGTATAAATTGTTCCGCTTCAAACAAAAAGACAAGGATAAATAGACTTCAATTTTAATTTCAATAGTTTAGTCAAGTCGCTTCGTTTTTCGGAGCGGCTTTTTTTGGTATGTCGGGCATGGTAATATGCTATCAAGATGAGAAGTTCTTGAGTTCGCCGAGTTGACAGGAAGAACTAGCAATTGGCAAGGGTGTTGGAGGCGACTCCAAATCTGAAGGAAGCCATCAGCAAAGTCACCGTTTTAACGGACAGGAACTTGATATAAGGCTTACTAGTGGTGGGCAACCGAGCTATGGATTGGGAAGGCCCAAAAGTCAACCGTAACCACTTAGAGTAAATCAAGTAGGACGTGACGAAAGTATGTTACCTTATCCCGAGAGATCTCATAACGCGTTGCATTAAGTAACAAACTGATCGGAGACGATCAGCTAAGGGTTTTGAGAAGTCAGCAGAAGACATAGTATTTCTGTTTTTTTTTTTTAAGCAGAGAGAAGGTCTGAATCAATTAATTAAAGAAGCAGTCGGACAAGACTTTTGTCTATGGAGTACCAGCAACAAATAGCTTACCAGCGTGATATGTTCATAGAGCATAAGCAGGAGGCTATTGGTCAATTTGGAAATCGTGAAGACGTAAACGGAGCGAGAACAACATTGACGGAACAAGCAGACAAAGAGACGAATCAAGGACGAGTCTTTACAGAAGAGTTAATCGGCATTGTATGCTCCGCTCACAATTTGAATAGAGCCTACATGAGGGTGAAAAGGAACAAGGGCGTAGCGGGAGTAGATAATGTTCCCGTCGGAAATTTCGCTGACTGGTTTTCAAAAGAAGGAGACGAGTTAGTAAACCAGATACTTCGGGGCGAATACCTTCCCTCGGCAGTAAAAACAGTAGAAATACCTAAGCCCAATGGTGGTGTACGTCAGTTGGGAATTCCAACCGTAAAAGACAGGATTATCCAACAGGCCATTTCTCAGGTTCTGACCCCCATTTACGAACAAGTATTTTCAGATCATAGCTACGGTTTTCGTCCGAAGCGTAATGCACAGCAAGCCATTGTACGAGCTGGTAGTTACGTGTCCGACGGTCGAAATGTAGTTGTTGACATGGATATGAAGAGCTTCTTTGATGAAGTTAACCATGATAGGTTGATGCATCGTCTGTCAAAGCTTCTCAAAGACAAGCAACTTCTAAAGCTAATACGCAAATACTTACAAAGTGGCGTCATGGTTGGTGGATTAGTTCATCAACGCCTGAAAGGAACACCGCAAGGAAGTCCGCTTTCTCCACTCTTGTCTAACATTGTTTTAGATGAATTGGATAAGGAACTTGAAAAGCGAGGACATTACTTTGTTCGGTATGCGGACGATTTCAGCATTTTTGTTCGCAGCCAAAGAGCAGGCGAGAGAGTAAAGGAATCTGTTTGTTCATATCTCACCCACAAACTTAAACTAAAAGTAAATGAACAGAAAAGTCAGGTATGCAAAAGCAGCGAGACAAAATTTTTAGGTTATACCATACTTGATTTTGGTATGATTACCATAGCAAATCAAAGTGTAGTGCGCTTAAAGAAGAAGGTAAGAGAACTAACCAAGAGGAATCGAGGGGTGAATTTTGAGAAAGTAGTTTCTGAATTGATCCCCGTACTTAGAGGGTGGTTGAATTATTTTCACATCGCTAAATGTAAAAGTCTTTTGCGTAACCTAGATGCATGGATTCGTCGAAAATTACGATGTTACCGTCTAAAGCAATGCAAACGAGCCATTACGCTTAAGCGCTTTTTAAAAAGTTTAGGCGTTCCAAATTGGCAAAGTTGGATTTTAGCCCTTTCGGGTAAGGGCTGGTGGCGCAAGTCGGCATGTCCACAAGTTCATCAAGCGATGAGCCTTAAATGGTTTGAAGATTTAGGTTTGTTTAATATGTCGAATAAATATGCTCTGTTACAAAATTAACTTGAAATCGCCGTATACGAGAGTACGTACGGTGGTGTGAGAGGGCGGGGGAGTAATCCCCCTACCTACTCGATTGATAAAGCAGCTGTTTTTCTTTGCGAAAGTACCTCTGTAAGCTGTAGCGCAATCGCCGAGGTTGGTAGCACTACCTCTGAAGCTTTTGGAGACAGTGCCCGGACGTACAACACTAGCGCTGGATGGCAAAACAACACCTCTATAGCTTGTGAAGGTATTGTTTTTAGTTGTAGAGATGGTGTTGACAGGTGGGTAAGGTGTGTTGGGGACCTTAGAAATGTTGTCCGGGTTTGGGGAGGTGTCTTCACAGGTTTTTCTTAATACGAAAGCGGATGAAATATAAAAGGGCTAAAGCCCTAACCTGGCCGGGGCAGAACCAAATAACTGATTATGGATCAGCAAATGAAAAATGCCAAATTCTTAAATCACCAATCGTGAATCCCTAGTCATCATTCCATTGCATCCAAATACAATAGTCTGCCAAAGCATACAAGGATATCAGCCGGAGGACACTACATCTTTTTTACAAGGCACCAACGCCAGACTATGGCCTGGCGTTGGTAATTGGGATTTTTAGTTTCGGAATTTCCGCATTTTCTTCACAATTTCGTTTTGTTTACCTAGCAAACCTGCAATGGCATCCGCCATGTTGGAGGCTTCTTTGTAAGCGTCATTTAGCGAAAGTTTGGCTTCCTCCGTGGCTTCTTTGGATTTGGCCATGGCAGCTTGTTGCTTCATTTCAGCATCTTCGCACACCATTTTTTTCTCCTTTAAAGATGTTAATTTACCATCAGAGGTGAATCCCTGTTCACTTAGGTGGTCATTTTCATCCTCTACAAGCTTAATGATTTGATTAACAAAATCACGTTTAGTTGAATCTTTCATGGTAATCGGTTTTTACTGTTTCGAATTAAATTATAATGGAGAAGTGGACTAAAATTATGAAATTATTTCTTCGGTAGAGTTGGTTATTAGTATGTTATAGAATATATGGAGAGCTCTTGACTCTTTTCAGGAAAAATGTATTTTATAGAGTACATAAAGGAACAGTTCCGCTGGGATTATAATGGTCTGGCTATTGCCCTCTCCTTTCAAGGCCAATTCCTCATTCAACACCACCATCCTCTCATTCACTCCAAATCATCCCATAAGGAAGCTTCATCTTTGTTTTGAACTAATTTTTTGTTTAATTCAAAACTGAAATGTGATGACAATGACCAAACGACTTTTTGTTTTTATAATGGGGTGGCTGATGCTGGGTACTTCCTGGGCTGCGGATCAACCTATGAACTTGCGCTATGATTTTAAGGTGGGGGATGAGTTTGTGGTGAAGGTGTGTAATTATGGGATATCTATCGATTCCAAAGGGACTTTGTACTCAATGACTGGAAATTCCGGTACATCTGTAGAGTGCTATTATATATTTCGGCCGCTGGTGAAATACCCTGATTCGGTGAAGATGGCAATAGAGGTCAGTCGTATGGTGGGTTGGAATTATGATTATTGTTTTGATACACATGCCGGGTTTTCTCCGCTCAATGAGTGGGACCGACAGTTGACCAACCAGGTGGGATTAAAATATGAATGTACCATTGATAATTTTGGTGTGATGCATCATTTGAAGGCGCACCCTGACAATGCGGCGCTGTTGCATCAGGAAGTGACTTCGTTCCAGGAATTTCATAACAGGAATTTCATGAAAAGATGGATGCGAGAGAATGGAGAAGTAAATTATTACTTGCAAATGCAGCTGCAAAGTGTATTTCCGGTACTTATGCCCGCTCAGGTAATCACGAAAAATGATTCGGGTTATGGGAAATCAAATTGGCCATTGGGCGTGGTGGAGTCAACCAGACAGCGAGATAAATGGGTGTTCCGTTCGGTGGAGGATGTGCTCAATAAACGGCGGGGGGTAGTACATATCGCTGGTCAAAATCATTTAATAATGCAGGAAGTAATGGGGGATAATGAAGTGGGCATTTATGATCAGGGGGCATTTGTTAAACATGATATATCTGTGGCCGATACGCTTCAGTATAATGAGGAAAAAGGGCGATTTGACAAGGGGACGTTTTATTCCATTAGTGGTGGAAATTATGGCGAATTATACCGAACACAATACCTGCCAAAGGAAGTGTTGGTAGTGCGTGAAGGGATTACTCTGGGCGGGAAGATAAAGGGTTGGAAGAACCAAAAAGTGAAACTTTACATTTTGCAAAAATATCCGGATCATGATTTTGTAAAACACGATGATCTCCCGGTAAACGCAGATGGGACATTTCAGTGGCAATTGCCTTTAAGCAGACCGGCTGAAGTGACGATGCGCATTGGGAATCAGGAAGAGGAAACGTCATTTTCAACACTGCTGTTTTTAGAGCCAGGAGATGATTTGTCGCTTGAAATTGATGCTCGCTTGACTGGTGGAGGTTGGTTGTTTTCTGGTGCTCATGCCCATAAGTTAAATCTGGCCCATCGCATGGCCGCCCAACTAAAGAATCTCACTAATCAGCCATATTATACACCTGGCAAGTTTGATCAGGCTGTGGATCAATTTAAAAAACAGATGAGGCAGGAAATAGAAGCGACTGATTTAACCGTTTGGGGTCGTAAAAATTTAGAAGCCAATTTGTATTTTGGATGTCTTCATTTGGCGCGACGTGTTTATAAGCAACAATTTTCAGAGTTGCCAAATATGGAGGCCTGGAAAAGCAGGTGGTTGCAACCCAAAGAGATTTGGAAACATTACAGTTATTCCTCTTATCAAATGCGGGACTATCTCAATGGTTTTGTGGATACTCGCATTGAGGCTTTCAAGGAAGGAGCTAATTTTGCCAATGAAAAGCCATCATCTACTGATAAATATAATTTGACCAGAAATTTATTGGATTTAGAAGCGCGATATTTTTCGTTGGCCTATCAAATTGGTGAGTTGATTCGGAAAGGCGCAATTGAAACAGCGCAGCAGTTATTTCTTGACTTTTCAGAACTATATCCACAAAGTGAATCGACCCGGTTTTTTAATACTTACCTGGGGGATGCCACTCAAATTTTGGTAGGAAATGCTGTGCCTCCTTTTACGGTGGAAGATCAAGGGGGCCGGCCCGTCTCTTTTGAATCCATGAAAGGCAAGTGGGTGCATTTATTCTTTGCCTCTATGGAAGAGGACTATGATTTGCCGGCTATTGAATCGTTGGGAATAATCACAGAGGCCATGGATGATGATCGTTTTATGCCGGTTGTTGTTTTAACCGACGCGGTGATTACAACTCGGAAAATGGAAAAAATCAGACAGGTTTACACTGGTAAATTGCTCTTTAATCCGGATTGGAAACAACCCTCAACCAAGCCCTTTAACGTATCCTATCAGCGATCCGCTTTTTTAATTAATCCGGATGGTCAGTTTGAATCCACTTGGGATCACACTATTCCATTGTTGATCAATATGGAAAAAGGCTATTGGATTGACACCGTAAAAAATTATTGCCAATCATTAAAAGGCTATTTTGATATCAAAGAGCAGCAAATCAGCCGGACCGAAGTCTATAAAAGTCGCTTCTACTGGACGCTTAATGGAGTGGTTATAGCCGGCTTTTTAGGGTGGCTGTTCTTTTACAACCGCAATAAGAAGCTTAAAAAGCAGGAGACGCAAAAGCGGGAGAAGATCCAATTGGAGTTAAAAGCCATCCGCTCGCAGCTCAATCCCCATTTCATGTTTAATACCCTGAACTCTATTCAGCACCTGGTAATGGATGAACGCACCGAGGATGCGACGCATTACATCTCTGAGTTCTCCGGCCTCATGCGTCAGGTGTTACACCATTCCGATAAAGCCTTGGTGCCACTGGAGGAGGAGATAAAATCAGTGGAAACTTATCTGGAACTGGAAGCTTTAAGATTTGGGTTTAAATACCAGGTGGAGGTGGATGATACTTTGGACATCTACAACATTGAGATCCCTGGTTTGTTCCTGCAACCGTTTGTGGAGAATGCCGTGATTCATGGCATCTCCGGTATCCGCGATAAAGGCTGCATCCGGGTGCGTTACTCCCGCAAGGACGATCAATTACTTTGCACGGTGGATGACAATGGTGGCGGGTATTATCCGGTGAAAGAAAAAATGGTGAACGGACAGGGTATAGCCCTGTCTGAACGTCGCTTGCAGATGGTTAGTGAGACATATGGAGGCCGGGTGGAGCTGAAAATCACCAATAAGGCCGATCACCATCCCGCTGAAAAAGGTACTTTAGTGCAAATTTCAATTGAATTGGATCATGAGTGACCCCGTGGCGATCAAAACGGTTATCATCGATGATGAGGTGAATAATTGCGAACACCTTCATAAATTGCTTTCCAGGTATTGTTCGAAAATCGAGGTGGTGGGAAAGGCTTACGATGCGGTTTCGGGTATCCGGATGATTGAAGCCCAACAACCACAGCTGGTGTTTTTGGATATCCAAATGCCGGGTGGTAATGGTTTTGATTTATTGGAAGCCATGCCAACGCGTCATTTTGAAGTGATTTTCGTGACCGCCTTTGATCACTATGCCATTAAAGCCATCCGGTTTTGTGCCTTTGATTACCTGCTCAAACCCGTCAATATATTGGAACTACAGCAAGCCGTGGGGCGTGTAGTAGAAAAGATAAATGCACTCAGACCGCAACTGGCAGAGCAATGGTCTTTGTTGGAGAATAACCGGAAATCGGTTGATAAGCGCATGGCCCTGCCCACGGCTGAACGGGTTTTGTTTGTGTCTATTCGGGAGATAAGCCGGTGTAAAGGAGAGAATAACTACACGTTTGTCTACCTGGTCAATGGTGAAAAAATATTAGTATCCCGCACTTTAAAAGAGTTTGAAGAACTTTTAGAGGAGGAGGGATTTATCAGGGTGCATCAATCCCATTTGGTCAATAAACATCAGGTGCTATCCTACGAAAAGAGTGATGGTGGCTATTTGCTGATGAACGATGGGGCGCAGGTCAGTATTTCCCGCATGCGCAAGGAAAACGTGTTAAAAATTTTAAGTGGAAAGAAAAAAGAGGCTTGAGCAGATAATCTGATGCTGGAGGAGAGGAATATGTGTTAAATCATATGTGTATTAGTAAACAGTTTTGCGATTATTTTCTACTTTTACCCCCAGTCGCTAAACCAATCTGCTTATTTTGTTGGATACTTCCATTAAACAAGGGCTTCGAGACGGGGAGGAACAAACCTATGAGTATTTGTTCCGGCAGCACTATTCCCGATTGTGTACCTATGCCTTTCGGTATGTGGAACGAAAGGATCTGGCCGAGGAAATTGTATCAGAAACCTTTTTTAAACTGTGGGTACGACGTCACGAACTGGATATCCAGGGCGACGTAAAAGCCTATCTGTTTCAGGCGGTGTATAAAAATAGTCTGCACCATTTACGCCAGCAAAAGACGGAAAAGCGGGTGACGGATCAGTTGCAGCAACACCATGACCAAGTCCATCCAATCCGCTTGCTGGAAGATTACTCCGAACGGGACAGTCTCATCTTAAAGGAGCTGGAAGGTAAAATCGAGCAGGCCGTTAAAAATTTACCCGAACAGGCCCAAAGAGTGTTCACGCTTAAACGTTACGATGGCTTGAAGAATAAGGAGATAGCTGATCAGTTGGGCATATCCGTGAAGACTGTGGAAATGCACATGACACGGGCCCTGGTGTTTCTGAAAACCGAACTGAAAGATTACCTCCCGGCTTTCCTCATTTATTTCATCCTGAAATAAAAAAATCAAAAAAAGTTTTAATCTCATACAGGGTATTTGGTCTTTGCTGCATCTATAGTATAGAACGCAGTATGAATGATGAAGAACTCAACCAGTGATCAAAGTATATTCAGGTATTTAGCAGGCGAATTGTCCGCTGACGAACAAGTGGTGCTGAAAAAGGCCCTGGCCGGAGATGATGAGCTTAAAAAGCGGTTCATTGATCTGCGTGAAATATGGCTGGCATCAGGCACTGCGGTAAATGCTGAAGGGTATGATTGGGAAGTGGCTTTTGGTAAATTTAAAGCCAGTATACACACTCATCAGCAATCAGGTGTGAAGCAAACCCGGCGAATCATGACCTGGTGGAGCCTGTCAGCCGCTGTAGCTGCGGCCATTGTCATTTTTATCCTCACATTTATTCAGCCCTTCGGATCAGGCGAGCCAGCCAGGATGGTTTCCATCAGTTGTCCCAAGGGAAGTCGGACGCACGTTTTTCTGCCTGATAGTACATCGGTGTGGTTAAATGGAGGAACGGTATTATCCTATTTTGATGATTATGGATCTGACCTGCGGGAAGTAGCCTTAAACGGTGAAGCTTTCTTTGATGTAATCAAAAATCCGGACCATCCCTTTGAAGTGGTTTCCGGTGAACACCATGTGCGGGTTTTGGGCACACGTTTTAATGTGTATGCTTTTGCTGATGAGCCATGGGTTGAAACGACGCTGGAAGAAGGATCTGTGCAAGTCTATTCGCCGGATGCGGGTTGGATGTACCGGTTAAAGCCCGGCGAAAGGTCGGTGTTTGATAAGAGGAATGGCCAGGTCATTACTTCAGAAATGAAGGAATTGACCAATGCCCTTGCCTGGAAAGACGGTTTGCTGAAGTTTAGGGATGAGCCGCTCCATCAATTGGTGAAGCGATTGGAACGGTGGTACGGGGTGGATATCTCCATCCGGGATTCAAGCATCCAAAACCTGCGCTTCTCCGGCACCGTCAGTAACGAATCGTTGGAGGATCTGTTAATGATATTCAAAATGTCCAATGGGATTAACTACCGGATAAAAGAGGATGTTTATCAATTGTATTAATAAGGACTGGAAAGACTATTTGCCTATGATGTAACAATGAATCTACATAAAAAGCGAACCGGAAGATGCGGCCACATTTTCCGGTTCATAAAATTAACTTCTTAAGTTTTAGAAAAACCTAAACATTACAAATCTATGAAAATTAAACTGTATTGTAATGCCTTTTTCATAAAGAAAGAGGTGCAAAAAGTGTATCTGATCATGAGACTAACCCTTCTATTAATGATCATCGGACTGATGCAGGTAACCGCATCAAGCTTTTCGCAAAATACCCGCTTTAAGATCACAGAGCAGGATATTCAATTGGAAAAACTGTTTGAGCAGATTGAGAAAAACAGTTCCTACAAATTCTTCTATAATAATGACGACGTGGATGTGTCGGTGCAAATCGACGTGGCAGCCACCAACGATGATGTGTTTCAAGTATTGGATAAAGCCCTGGATGGCCTTCCCTATACTTATAAAGTATTGGATAACAATGTAATTTTTGTACATGGTACCGGCATGTCGAAAGCTGCTTCTTCTGCTTCCATGCAAAAACACACGGTTACCGGTAAGGTCACTGACGATAAAGGGGAGCCCTTACCTGGGGTAAATGTATTTGAAAAATCCAACCCAACCAATGGAGGCATTACTAGTATAGATGGTTCCTATTCCATTGAATTGTCTGGCCCGGATGTGGTGCTGTCTTTTTCGTTTATAGGCTATACCAGCCAGGAAGTTAATGTGGCAGGTCGCTCGGAAATTAAAATCACTTTGGTTTCGGAAGATATGGATCTGGATGAGGTGGTGGTAACCGCTCTGGGTATTAAACGCGATGAGAAATCACTGGGTTATGCAGTTACAAAAGTGGGTGGTGAAGAATTAACCACTGTAAAGAGCGCTAACTTTACCAGTGCGCTTTCGGGGCGTGCAGCCGGCGTGAATATTGTTGGAAATTCCAACCTGGGAGGTTCTAATAGTGTTGTTATCCGAGGTGGATCGTCATTAACCGGTAACAACCAGGCTTTATTTGTTGTGGATGGGGTACCCATTGCTAATACCAATGTGAACACCAGTGATGCTGTACGTGGTGGCGGTGGATACGATTATGGAAACATGGCAGCAGATATCAATCCGGAAGATATTGAATCGATGTCGGTTTTAAAAGGGGCTGCTGCCACTTCCTTATATGGTAGCCGGGGTGCCAATGGTGTTATTGTAATTACCACCAAAAAAGGCACCTCCAAGGATCGCATTGGAGTGAATATTAATTCAACGGTTCAGTTTGACCGTATAAATACCAACACCTTACCCCAATATCAGGATCAATATGGGGGTGGTTATGGTTTTGGTCCTGAGGTGGAAGGAGCCGATGGGAAGATGTATCCAACGGTGCAGTATGGGGTTGATGAGTCCTGGGGACCAAAATTTGATCCCAATATCCTGGTGATGCATTGGGATGCTTATGACCCCAGTGATCCGGATAATTATTTAAAAGCCCGTCCATGGACAGCTCCTGAGCATGGTGTAGAAGGCTATTTTCGAACTGGTGTTTTATGGGTGAATAATGTTTCTTTGGATGGAAGCTCTGATAAAGGAGACTTCAGAGTCAGTTATACCAATACCGATCAAAAAGGAGTAATGCCCAATGAGAAGCAAGAAAAGAATACTTTTGCTTTTAATGGAACACTTCGCTTAAATGACCGCTTAAGTACCACTATTGCGGCCAATTATACGAAGTCATATACCCGCAACCGTCCAGGTTTGGGATATGATTGGCAGAACTCCACTTCGTTTATGGGAAGTGCGGGTATGTGGATGCAGACAAACGTTGATTACAAGCGCTTAAGCAATTATTACCGCACGGATAATGGGGCTCAAAAACCTTGGAACCGCATAAGTGCAGATGAAGAACTTCCACAGTTTTGGGATAACCCTTACTGGACAGCCTATCAAAACTTTCCCGAGGATACGCGGAATCGTTTGAATGGGCATTGGTCTATAAATTATAAGATTACGGATTGGTTATCGGCCATGGGAAGAGCGACCATGGATCATTATGATTTTACGGTTGAAACGAGAATTGCCAGTGGTAGTAAAGGAACTCCTTACTATAGCAAATGGATTGACATCGCTTCGGAAAACAATTACGATTTCATGTTGAATTTCAACAAGACCATTGAAAAATGGAATCTGACCGGTATGTTAGGAGCCAGCCGCCGCGAGAATAAGCGTGAAAGTTCAGGGTATAATACTAAAAATGGCTTAGAGATACCTGGTTTATACACCATTTCTAATTCAGTAAGTCCGGAAATCGGTAAAACAGATGCTTGGTCAAACACACGGGTTAATAGTGTGTATGGAACCTTTAGTGTGGGGTACATGAACCGATATTACGTGGATTTGTCACTGCGCAGTGACTGGTCCAGTACCTTGCCAATTGATGACTGCGATTACCAGTATCCATCCGTTAGTGGTTCTTATATATTTAGTGAGGATTTAAAATTGCCTTGGCTGAGTTTTGGTAAATTAAGAGCAAATTGGGCACAAACTGGAAACGATGCGGATTACGGGATTATCTATGACAAGTTTTACAATGCTGGCGTTTTTGATGGTAGCGTGGCACGGTACAGACATGGCAACTGGAAAAACAATGAAAATTTGAAAGCAGAAATGGCTGAAACAATGGAAGTTGGTATTGATGCTAAGTTTTTTAATAATCGCATTGGGGTGGATTTTAGTTACTATGTGAAAAAATCTAAGAACCAAATTATCCCGGCTACCATTAGTATTGCTACCGGTTATTACAAGCAATACATGAATGTGGGTGAGAAGGAGGACAAGGGTATTGAATTGATGTTAACCACAACACCTATCAGAACAGCAGATTTTGAATGGAACCTGGATTTTAACTATGCCAGAAACCGCTCTGAAGTATTGGAATTGGCTCCAGGTGTCAAAGATCACGTGTTGAACAGTAATGGTCCGGCCATAGCCATTCGCATCAATGAACCTTATCCAATTATTACCGGTACCGATTTTGTGTACGATGACAATGGGAACAAGGTGGTCGATTCTGATGGTTTTTATCTCAAAACATCTTCCGGTCAGAAAATTGGTGAAGTGTCACCCGATTGGAGAGGTGGTGTTAGTAATCGATTCAAGTATAAAAACTGGTCGTTATCTTCTTTAATTGATATTAAAATTGGCGGTGATCTATATTCACAAACCTATGCTTATGGTCAGACTACTGGTATTCTTGAAGAAACAGTATTTACGAATGATTTGGGAAATCCGGTACGCGATGCTTTAACGGATGATCAAAGCTCGGGTGGGGTTGTCTTAGAAGGTGTTACAGAAGATGGTCAGGTGAATAGTACTCGACTTTCGCTGCCTGAGGCTAATGCTAACTGGAATAACCCGGATGCCAAATACATTTACGATGCCTCCTTTGTGAAATTACGAGAGGTTGCGCTGAACTATTCGGTACCCAAATCTTTTTGTGCACGATTTGGGATCTATAGCTTGAACCTAAGTGTGATTGGTCGTAATCTGGCGATTCTTCACAAGAACGTGGATCATTTTGACCCCGAACTGACGTATGGAGCCAGTAATATTCAAGGATTAGAGTTTGGTAGTACTCCATCTTCAAGAAGTTATGGGTTTAGTGTAAAACTTGGATTTTAATTTGTAAGACATGAAAAAGTATATTTTTATTCAATATCTGTTAATTGTTGGTGTTCTATTCTTTACCGGGTGTACGGAGGATTTTGAATCCATCAATGAAACGAAAAAAGAAGTTAAAACCATTGATGTTAAATATTTGCTCCCTACGATTCAAACCGATTTTATGTGGCAATATTTAAAAGACGATGTGAATGGTAATGTAACTCTGGTGATGGCCCAGTATTTTAGTCAATCCTCCTATGGCAATGAGAGTAATTATATTTTTCGTGAAGGTATGCGTAATGCATATGTTCAAGAGATGTATCGAATCGTACTGCATTGCACTACCATTTTAGATATGGTAGAGGCCAACGAAGACCTTTCTGATGCGCAACGAAATGCCTGGCGTTTGATTGCAACAACACTTAAAGTGAATGCATACCAGGTTATTACTGATGCCAATGGCCCGGCCATTTATTCAGGTGCGATGAATATTGAGACGCCAACTCCGGCCTACGACACTCAAAAAGAGGTATATCAAGGATTGATGACCGAATTGAGTGACGCCAGTAAAGCGGTTAATGGGAATACAGATGTGGATATTTTCGTGGGTGGGCAAGACCTGATTTATGGTGGCGATATTGCGCAATGGCAAAAATATGCCAATAGTTTGTTGTTGCGTTTGTGCATGCGTATCAGCGATGTGGATGAAGCACTGAGTAAGCAATATTTTGCCATGGCCATAGCGCCCGAAAATGGAGGCGTATTTACGTCCAATAGCGATAATGCCCTGTTGCCTTATGGGGATAGTCCAAGTGGAAACCCTTTATTTGAGAGTACATTTAATTCCTATGACAGGGGATTGCTGGCCAGTTCCACCATGTTTGACTTGCAGAACCGGGTGAATGATCCGCGCAAGGCATTTTATTGGGATTCATGGAGCGATCAGCCTTTGAAATATGGAGATATCTTAAACGGAGCCAGTCATTGGAATTATGCGTCTATCAATCCGAACCTAGTAGGCTACAAAAAATATCCAACCAAATGGTATGGTTTGGTTTCTGATTTACCGGGTATCTTTATGGATTATGCCGAAGTAGAGTTATTCCTGGCCGAAGCAGCTGTACGTAATTATGCCGGTGCAGGAGATGCTAAAACGCATTACGAAGCCGGTGTTTCAGCTTCCATTAATTATTATTTGGATTTTCTGAAAGGTGATTATGCTGCAAATATTCAAGCTTATTTGACGGGTGAAGAAGTAGTGTGGGATAACTTGGTGACAACGGATCAGCAGTTGGATCGAATTGGAGAGGAAAAATATTTAGCACTCTTTCTTCAAGGACCGGAGGCATGGGCTGAAGTGCGTCGACTTGGCCGTCATATTATGCAAAATCCTGACGGTAAAACTGAAGCTGATTACCCAACACGCATGCAATTTAGTCCACAGGAATGGACCATTAACGAAGCTAATTTGACAAAAGTGTTAAGTGATGTGGAAGGTGGTGATTTGCATACTGGTAAAGTCTGGTGGGACATCAATTAAAAAGGGCAATTTTCAACGGAATCTAGCAATAGGACAAATTAATTAAGGACAAGTTAATTCGGACAATTAGTAGGGGAGGAGCAACGGGTGTTGTTCCTCCTTTTTTTTTATGGAGGGGTGAGCTGAACCACTATAGATTTTAATAATCATTGGTGTCCGGTAAAAATTTAGTTCAATTATCGATAGATGATTGTTTGGATAGGTTCTATGAGGTATCCCGTTTGATAGGGTTGAAAACAAGCTACAATAGTACATCGCAGTGGCAAATTTCGCGTAGCGGATGAAGTATTGTAGAATGCGATGTTGTAAGTTGACTATTTTCCTTGTAGGAAATATAGAATTGTTTACCGGACTTAAGTGTTTAAAAATATATCTTCCCTTAAACCCTAGGAAGTGTATAGCTTTTTTCTAATTTTGGCTACTATATCGGGGGATAAAATGCAGAAATTAGGGCAAAATAAAGTTTCTGAATCAAGTACGGATATTCCGGAAGTATTTGAAAAACTGTTTTTTAAATATCATGGTCGCTTGGTGTTGTATGCCAACAAGTATTTGCATGATATGGACTTGTCGCGCGATGTAGTTCAGGAAGCCTTCTACAACCTCTGGCAGAAGTCTGAAACCTTTTCTTTTGAGGAAGCTCCCAAATCCTACCTGTTTCAAACGGTCAAGAATAAATCATTAAACTGGTTGCGCTATAATACTCTGCGAGGCAATGATCGCATTGACTCCGACAGGCAACTTCAGTTAATCGAAAGCAACTATCTTGCTAATTCTGATACCCCTTTTTCCAGTTTGCTGGAAGCCGAACTGGAAGATAAAATGCAACACGTGATTGATGCCCTACCTGAAAAATGCAGGGAAGTTTTTTTATTGAGTCGCTCTGAGGAGCTAAAGAACCGTGAAATTGCTGAGAAACTCCAAATATCAATCAAGATGGTTGAAAAGCAGATGAGCAAAGCACTCCGTATTTTACGTGAGGAGTTGGCTGAATACATGGTATTCATCATTGCCCTACTGTTAGTGCTATAATTCTTTTCTTTTACAAAGTGCTTTTTTTCATGTGTTTATTGCGAGATGTTTAAAAATGTAAAAAAAAGTTATAAATTAGGGTAGGGTAGATCATGCTTCAAGTGTTAAAGCATATGAAGAGAAACCTTATCATGGAAAACAAAGAGGCGAAAGAGTTAATAATTCGATATCTTGATGGAGATATTTCCAGCGGAGAGAGAAATCAATTGACCCAATGGATGCATTTGAGTGAGGTCAATGCCGCATTTTATGCAGAAGTTAAAGACACCTGGGAAACCACCATTATTCATGCCAACAAAGTAGCCGGTTCTGAAAAAGAGTGGCAACGATTTAAATCACGCCTTCAAAACGGACAGCAGCAAGTACTTCAGTACAGTCAACGCGTATTACGTGCCTGGCAATCCGTGGCTGCGGTATTGGTAGTAATGGTGTCAGTTATCAGTTGGTTACTTTTTCAGAATATTCAACAAAGCAAGGTATTGGCAGCAGGTGTGATTAAAACAGTAGTGCCCGTTGGCGAAAAGAGTCAGGTCGTATTACCGGATGGTACGGTGGTATGGATTAACTCCGGATCAGAATTGTCTTATTCCAATGTCTTTGGGCTTCATTCACGCGATGTACAATTGAAGGGGGAAGCTTATTTTGAGGTTACAAAAAATACAGAATTACCCTTTATCGTATTGACTAAAGATTGTCAGGTGCAAGTGTTGGGAACCCGGTTCAATGTAAAATCATACGAAGAGAATGCCTTTACCGAAACTGCATTGGCCGAAGGGAGTGTCGCACTCACATCCAAAAATGGACAGCGTGCAGTGATGGAGCCAGGACAAGTGGCTGTTGCCAGTTCAGATGGATCCATTTCATTTAAAAGCCTGAATATTGAGAATTTGATTTGTTGGAAAGATCACATTCTTCGCTTTGATAATACGCCACTTATTGATGTGGTCTCGCAGTTAGAACGGTGGTATGGAGTGAATATCAAGATTGATAATATAGCTGGATTGAAAGATCGCCGATTTACTTTTACCATTAAAACAGAATCATTAAGTGAGATTCTTCATGTTTTTCAATTGGTGAATCCAATCTCTTACGATATTACCGGAGATACTGTGCACATTACTTTTGAAAACAATTAAAAACATTAAATATGTAGTGATTATTAGTAACGAAAACAGGAGCATGCGCGAACATACTCCTGCGGATTTTTAAACATCCAATTGACGTTGGATATTTTTTAACCTTCAACACAAAATTATGAAAAAAAATGCAGAAAACTTCTGTGTAAGGAGTTGTAATGCTTCTTATCGGCAAACACTAAGGATTATGAAACTATTCTTTTTGTTTGTGTTAGTGGGTACCTTGCAGTTATCGGCAAGCGTGTATTCGCAAAGCACAAAGATCAACCTAAACCTGAAAAATACCGCTTTAAAGCAGGTATTACAAGAGATTGAAAAGCAATCGGATGTCACGTTTATTTACAGTGACTCCAATATTGATGTTAACCAGACTGTTTCGGTTGAGGCTAACAACAAAGAATTGGGGGATGTGCTTCAAGAGATTTTTACGGAGAACCAGGTGAAGTATTCCTTGATTGATAAGCATGTGGTATTATCAGTGCGGAATCCTGTTTCGAAATTAATGGCTCAGCAACAGCCAATAATCATCACCGGTACGGTGAATGATTCCCAGGGGGAGCCGCTTCCAGGAGTTAATGTTTTTGAAAAGAACAGGCCTACTCATGGCGTCATTACTGGAATTGACGGGAGTTATACCATTGAAGTGGATTCTTCCGATGATTTGTTAGTGTTTTCATTTATTGGTTTTGATACACAGGAGATTGTTGTGGGTGCCCGTCGCGACATCAATGTCACTTTAATGGAAGAAGTAACTGGTTTGGATGAAGTTGTGGTGACTGCACTTGGTATTAAAAAGGAATCAAAGGCACTTGGTTACGCGGTTTCTAAAGTTAGTAGTGATAGAATCCTTGCCAGTGGTACGCCTGTAAACCCTCTGCAATCATTATATGGTAGTGCAGCGGGTGTACAAGTAGCAGGGACTGCTTCAGGAGTTACTGGAGGAATGAAAATTAATATTCGTAACGCTGTATCATTTGATAGTAAATCTACAACACGTCCGCTGATTGTTGTTGATGGTGTGCCAATTCATGATGAGAATACCTCTATTGGATATGATGCTTTTAATAGGGATAATGGTACCGGTATTAACGATATCAATCCGGATGACATAGCGTCTTTTGAAATTTTGAAAGGTGCTAAAGCTTCTGTGCTTTATGGTAGTGAAGGTGCTAATGGTGTTATTCTTATTACCACTAAAAGTGGAGCCAAAGGTAAAGGATTAGGGATATCGGCCTCGGTGACTACAACATGGGATAAAGTGGCTTTCTTGCCAGAATTGCAGGATCAATATGGAACAGGACGGAGTCCCAGTTCATCAGAAACGGATGCGCAAGGGTATTTTTTGGATGAAAATAATGTTAGAACGCTAGATTATAGTGGTTCGGCCTTTGGTCCCAAATTTGATCCAAATGTCACTCTGAAATGGTGGGACGGTAGTGAAAGACCATGGGTAGCGCAGAAAGAGAGCGTTTATGATAAAATGTTTCATACAGGAAGACAAACAACTTCTAATGTTGCTATCAGTACAAGTGGGGATAAAGGATCAATGAGGTTTTCTTATACCAATATGCAATTATCTCCTACTACTCCAGGTGGTTCATATGATAAAAATACTTTCAGTTTGAATGCGTCATATGAAATGAATGATTATATGACGATTAAGTATACAGGTAACTATTACGTTTCCAAGAACCTGAATGCTGCTAATGCCGGGACTTTTGATTCCCAGGGAGCCCGGTCAAGTTTAGGTGCCTATAGTGCAGATATTGATGTAGATTTAATCAGGGAGTATTTAGTGACTGATGAAGGGTATAACTATTTTGCAAATCCCAATATGAAAAATTTCTTTTCTAATGGCCGATCTAGTGTTGCAAGCTTTTTTTGGGATCAGGAGCAAAATGAATCTTCCTTTAGCCGCTTTCATAATATTCAGTCGTTAACCTTAGATATAAAGGTTAATAAGACTTTTGGTGCTACCATTTTGGGTGGACTTGATTTGACAAATGAAAGAAATCAGTATAAAGGCAAATTGATGGATCCTTCACTGATAGGACCCAATAGCGGTGCGTCTTATCAGGATGAAGCTCGTAATATTCGGAAGACTTATGGTCAGGGCATGATAAACTTCAATACGGATGTGAAAGATATGAATATTTCCGGTTTTGTTGGTGGTGCTATCAGACATAATTATTTAGAGAAAAAGGGTGCCCGACAAATTGGTGGAATGGTAATTCCAAACTTCTTCTCATTTAGAAACCTTCCGTCCGGACAGCAGCCTATTTATCAATTTGATAATGGCGAAGATATGCTGTATAGTCTCCTGGGATCCGTACAGTTTGCCTGGGATAATCAACTGTATGTTGAGGTTCAGGCTCGACAGGACTGGTCGTCCATTTTGCCTCCTGGTAACAATAGCTATTTCTATCCTGGTGTAAGTGCTTCTTGGTTGTTCGACCAGACGATCACACTGCCTGATTGGGTAGATATGGGTAAATTAAGGTTGTCATGGGCCGATGTAGGTCGTCCGGGACCTCGTTATTTTAGTAATGTGAACTATGGGGTTTCAGCATCTGGAGCAGGCTATATCCTTTCTCCTCCTAGTGATCTTCCGCCAATGGATGAAAATGGAGTGCCCAACCTTAAACCAGAAAGAAAACGAGAATTTGAGGTTGGTTTGGAAGCTTATTTGTTTGATAACCAAAGGATAGGTGTTGATTTCTCATATTATACATCGAATACTTATGACCAGATTATGGCTGTTACAGCACCTCCGGGAATGGGTGTTCAAAATCTTCGGATGAATGCAGGTAATGTGGCTAATAATGGTTGGGAATTAACATTGAAAACCAAGCCTGTGTTTACTGGAGACTTCTCCTGGAATCTGGATATAACCTTCGCGTCTAATAAAACAAAAGTAAAAGAATTAGGTGGTGATTTGTCGTCGCTTTCCTTGTGGAGCACCAATGGATTGAATGCAGTAGCTGAAGTTGGAGGTGAGTACGGATTAATTTATCAGCAAAAAGGATGGCAGCACTACATTAATCCTTCTGATCCTTCTGATCCGAATAATGGTAAGAAGATTGTAAAGGGGGATGGAACCATGTATGATTATAATGCCAATAGTACTAAGGTAGTTGGTAAATTATTGCCAGATGTTACAGGTGGTTTGTTTACTTCATTTAGCTATAAGAATGTTCGTTTGATTCTTAATATGGATTATTCTTTTGGTGCAACTTTTATCTCTGAAACAGAAACTTATATGATGGCAGCCGGAGTTTTGGATGAAACACTTAAGTACCGTGACGAGGCAAGTGGTGGTTTAGCATATCACATGGTAAATGGACAAAAAGTTGCGGGAAATGATCCTTCCGGCGGGGCTACTTATCACGATGGTGTTCTTTTGGATGGCGTTTTTGCAAATGGAAATGTGAATGATAAAGTAGTATCTGCTGAAGATTATTACTATAATACATATTTCTCCAATGGATTCTTCCCTGAAGAAAGATTGTTTAAAAGCGATTATATTGCTCTGAGAAACATAGCAGTAGATTATACATTCCCCTATTCAATTTCCAGTAAGGTTAAGATGAAAGATTTAACAGTGTCAGCTTTTGTAAATAACGTTGCTTATTTGTATAAAGCTGCACCTAACACGATTCCTGAGTCGTCTAACGGTACAGGATGGGATAGTAGTTCGTATGGAACAACCGCTTTACCTGCTATGCGTTCTATGGGGATTGCTCTTAAAATTAAATTTTAACATTAAAAGTATTAAGATATGAGATCAATATTATTTAAATTCATTCTGTCCCTTTTGGTGTTGTCATCAATAGTTGGATGTCAGGATAAACTAGAGGATTTGTATCAGGATCCGGATGGTTTTTCAAAGCAGATGGCTGATGAATCTGGAGTAAGTGTTATTGCTGGGTTTTTTACTTCTCAGTTAACACGCGGTTTTTTTCTAAGAGGTGAATATGGAGCTTCGTACCACCAAATGCGCAGTGGTTCCCGCATTATGGGAACCGGAATTCAACTGTATTATAATACGGTAGACTATGGAGTATCTTATAATTTAAAGGATGTAGAGCATGATTGGGGAACAGGCGGTTTTAATAACACTGTTTTTGATACGATCAATAATGATTGGATAAAGCAAGTTTTGTGGGGACAACGTGAATTTAATAAAATTGCTGAAGCGGATCGCTCCAATCTGGATGTTTTGTTCATGAGATTATTACATGTTTTAAAAGCTTATGGATATCAACGAGCAACTGACCTTTATGATAAAGTACCTTATATTGAGACTGGTTCTGCTGGTGCATTGGATGGAGATAAAGCTAAGTATCTGGGGCAAGCAGAAATTTATCCCAAATTGCTTGAGGAGTTGAAATTGGTCGAAGAGTATCTGGCTTCATTAAAATTGTCCGATAGTGAGCAAGCTACTTTTACAAATCAGGATGTAATATTTTCTGGCAATTTGTTACAATGGCGCAAGTACATTAATTCATTACGTTTGCGTTTTGCCATGAATGTGAGTGAAGTGATGCCTCAGTTAACAACTTCAGTTATTCAGGAGTTAAATGGGAAAGATCTTTTTGATCAGTACGATGATGTGGCAGGATTAGCCGATATCGCAATTGTTGAGCCTTATAGAATTCAGGTAGAGCTTGGTATTACCCGTGCCTTCCGTGAACGTGGAGATGAGTGTAGAGCACCAAAGAAATTCCTTGATGATGTGATGCATTGTACTCCAATTGAAAAAAGTGTGGTAGTGAATGGGGAAACCCTTTACTATTTTGAAGGGGATAATTCAGCAACTGGATTATTGGATGGAACCGTTGATCCACGAGTGCCTTATATTTTCTCAAAGGATGTGAATGGTAGATATTTGGGTGCCGAAAGTAAGTGGGATGACGGGACTGATGTGAATAGCTATTACAGTAAAATAATGAGGGGTTACTATATTAATGATCCTGTTCTTACTGATCCAGCCATACATTATTTTGCTTATGGAGTTGATAATAAAGATACAATAAAGTTGAATGATGCGGCCAAAGCCGACATTACTTTACGTGAATCTTATTTATTAAAAGTCTTGCGGGAAACCTGTTCAAAGTATTGGGATACAGGCTGGAATATTGGAACAGAAGATAATTTAATTGCTGAGTACAATATCCGTCCACAATATAATTTTGATATGAGATATCCTACCTTGCACGCAGTTGAAACAGAATTATTCCTAGCTGAAGCTGCTGTTCGAGGTTTTGGAACGCTTAATGGATCGGCTCGTGATCATTATAAAAAGGCAATAGAATTGTCTTGCGCATATTGGTATGATTTAAATGTTAATCATCAATATTCGAAGCAGACAGTTCCGTCATTCCCATCTCATTGCGCAGAGTCACGCGTGCAGGATAAACCAGACATGGAGTATAATGCAAGTATTTATGCTGAAAATGAAGCGCAACGCTTTAATGGTTTGTCTGATCAGGAAAAAGTACAAGCAATTTTTAATCAGTTACAACTGCATTACAATTTCTTGAATTGGGAGATTGTATATACTACTGCTCGTCGTCAGATAAAATATCTTGGGGATAATCCGGGAGGTATTTATGAAGTTTTTAGTTGGAAAGAGCGGATGTCTTATCCCGGTGGAATACAGGCTTCTGATCCTGAAAACTGGGCATTAATTAGTACCCATAATGATGTTAACTTACCTGTATGGTTAACTGGTCGTACTACTAAATGGAAAAATGTTTTAGAGTAGATTGTGAGGGTATAATTACTAAAATTAGAAATATGAAGAAATTATTTTATATAGCACTCATCCTTGTAGCATTTGCTTCTTGTAAGTCAGACGATGGATTAATTTTGGGAACAGCAAGTGCTGTTGATGGTGATAATACCATTCTTTCAGGTATAACAGTGAAATTGTATACAACAGAGACAGATCTGTATAAAACTACCCTCACAGATAGCAAGGGTGACTTTGTGTTCACAGATTTAGAGAGTGGGAATTATTATATTGGAGCAACTTTGGTTAAGGGTGAAGATACTTTTGACACTGGTAATAGGCCTATGATTGTATATGTGAATGATGATATTGAGAAAAAAGTAGCGCTTTCATTAACCAAAAAGTAATTGAGGGACGCATTGATATTATAATAAGCGGCTGAATCTGTTGATTCAGCCGCTTCTTTTATTTCAAAATAACAATTGAAGCTGTTTGTTTCTGTTGATGAAACCGCTTTCCCCTTTGAAAGGTCAATTGTTCCAGCAAACGCGGCTTTTCGTCTTCTGATGCTAAAACAAAGGTGTGGCAATTATCCCCACAACATCCGGCATATTTCTCCCGGCACGCATCGCATTGAATAAATAGCAGGTTGCACCGTACATTGGCACAATTGGTATGGGCATCGCATGGTGTACCGCATTGATGGCAGTGGCTGATCACATCATTGCTGATGCGCTCCCCCAGGCGATTATCAAACACAAAATTCTTACCCTCAAATTTATTCTCCAGGGCTTCGCTTTTAACTTGGCGGGCATAGTCAATTATGCCACCCAGGAGTTGGTTCACATCGGTGAATCCATGGTGTTTCAGATAGGCGCTGGTTTTTTCGCAGCGCACGCCGCCGGTGCAGTAGAGCAACACCTTTTCATTTTCCTTTCCTTTCAGCGTATTTAATACCTCAGGTAATTCTTCTTTAAAGGTTTCTGCCTGGGGTAAAATGGCGCCTTTAAAGCGCCCGATCTCACTTTCATAATGGTTGCGCATATCCACAATGGTAGCTCCTGCTGCCACGGCCTCATTCCACTCCCGGGCAGAGAGGTGACGGCCTACATTGGTCACATCATATTCAGCATCGGGCAAGCCATCGGCCACAATTTGCTGACGGACCTTTACCTGTAGTTTTAGAAAAGATGTTCCATCATCTTCAACAGCTATTTTAAAGGGAACATCTGCAAATTCAGGTATGCGCCTGAGTTCTTGTTCAAACATGGCCCAGTGATGTTCAGGTACATTCATTTGGGCATTTATGCCTTCCCGGGCAATGTAAATACGTCCCAGACAGTTGAGTTCAGCCCATTTGGTGTAGAGAAGATCCCTCATGTTATCGGGTTTCTGGAGAATTACATACTTATAAAAAGAGACTGTTTTTCGTTTGAAGGTCTCGCTTTTCAAGCGCTGCACGAGGTCTTCCCGGCCGAGCTTGTTAAAGAGCTGCTTTTTGCCACTATTCGGATCCATATATCTTATTTTGCTGCAAAAATAGAAAAAGATGATTAAATCCTATAATGAGGATCGGAATAAAAAAAGCAGCTCTAATGAGCTGCCTTTATACCGATAAGCATCTAAATGCTTTAAATACCACTAAAATCAATTCCTGTAAACAACATTGTCGGGCATTTCAGGGATGAATACACATACGGATCATTCCCAACCTCTGACAGGAGTTGCCAAAATTCTTTAGCGTTCCCGGAAATATTCATTTCATTCACCGGTTTGGAAATCTCACCGTTTCTAATCAGGAATCCGGAGACACCAAAAGAGAAATCTCCGGTTGTTCCATTGGAGTTACCCCCATTGAAGGACGTCACTAAAATGCCATTTTTGATGCCTTTTACCATAGCTTCCTTATCGCGTTCTCCCAGTTCGAAGATCACATTTGAAGGCGATCCGCCATTGGGTGCAATACCTAATTTTTTACCATAGTAATTATCTACGTAATATTGCTTCAGTATTCCTTTTTCGATCATGACTCTTTTTTCCGCTTTCAGTCCTTCATTGTCATAATGACGGGAGCCAAAACCTTTGGGAATGGTGGGATCATCTGTAATGGTCAAAAGCGGGGAGGCAATGGGTTGATTTAACATGCCTTCGAGATAAGAACTCTTTTGTTGCAAAGCACGGGCCGACATGGGGCCAACAAACATATACAGTAATCGGCCAACCGTGCGGTTTTCAACCAACATATCGTATTTACCCGATTCTATTTTGGTTTGCCCAACACGCTTAAGGGCATCCGCAGCCGCTTTTTGAGCTAATTCATCAGGGGAAGGCATTTCGGCAAAATGACGCGCACCACCCCAGAAATAACCTTCCGGACGGGCATCTCCATCCTTAACGGTGACTTCGGCACCAGCCCAGAAAGAGGTGGATATCCGCTCGCCCATAAAACCGTTACTATGGACGCGTACGCTTTCAGAGTAATCATCGCTATAACCACCGGTGGCCGAAATGATCTGGTCGCTCTGCGCTCTGGCCAAACGTTCTATTTCCATGGCTATGGCCAGTCGTTTTTCCGGATCTACTTTGGAGTAGCTATCATCTTTTAATTGAAGGTCACTGTAATCACCAGATGGATATAATTCCGGGTCAGGTAAAGCTCTGAATTCATCGGCGCTTAAATATTTAGTGGCTTCCACTGCTTCACTGATAAATTTCTCCAGTTCTTTTTTATTCAGGTTATTGGTGGAGTGGCCGGAGTATTTGTTATCGCGATAGATTTGAAGGTACAGACCGTTTTGTGTGGATTCTTTTATTTTATCCACTTTTTGTTCGCGCACCTCTATTTCTACAGCTCGGGAATTGGAAATGGAGGCCGCCACTTCAGTGGCTCCCTTTTTTTGAGCGAAGTCAATCGCCCATTTGGCCAGGTCCTTACGTTCTTTATTAGTCATTTTAATTTTTTTTTTTCGGGTTATACAAGGATTAGGAATTGACGCCACCAACTGTAATTTTTGATACTTTCACAGTTGGCAGACCTTGTGATACGGGAACGCCTTGTCCGTTTTTACCACAGGTCCAGCCTCCTTCGGACATCTTCAGGTCATCCGCCACCATTTCAATGTCCTTCAATACCTGAGGTCCATTTCCAATGATGTTGATGTCTTTAATGGGACGGGTCAGTTTGCCATCTTCAATGAGGTAACCCGATTTAACATAGAACGTAAAGTCGCCGGCACCAATCATTACTTGACCATTGGTGAATGTGTCGGCGTAGATACCGTATTTAACGGTCTCGATGATTTCATCTTTTTTATGAGGTCCGGGCAACATGTAGGTATTGCGCATACGTGGTAAGGGGATGTGACGGAACGATTCACGACGGCCATTGCCAGTCGGTTTCACGCCATAATGTTTGGAACTGATGCGGTCATGAAGATAGGAGTTCATGGTTCCGTTCTCCACCAGATAGGTACATTCCGATGCATTACCTTCGTCATCCACATTAATGGAGCCACGGATATTGGCATTGGTTCCATCGTCCACAATGGTAACAAAGTCATTGGCTACTTTCTTGCCAATTTTATCGCTAAAGATGGAGGTGCCTTTGCGGTTAAAGTCGGCTTCCATGCCATGGCCGATGGCTTCGTGCAATAGAATACCGGAACTACCGGCAGCCAACACCACAGGTAATTCACCGGCCTTGGGTTTTACGGCATCAAAAAGATCAACTGTCCGTTTCACTGCTTCATTAGCCAAACGATCAACGGCTTCAGGTGAGAAAAATTCAATACCATTTCGCCCTGACAAATTGAAGCCATTTTGTTCCTTTTGTCCGTTTTGCTCGGCGGTACAGCTGACTCCAATTTGACCCATGGGCAGATAATCATAGGTTATGGTGCCTTCGGAGTTGGCAAATAGCACATAGGAAGTTTCATCGGAAAAGGACACATTGGATTTGATGATCCGGTTATCCTGTGCAAATACTTTTTCGTTGATTTGCTGTAAATATGGAATTTTTTCATTGATGGATACGGCTTCCCATGGTGTTTTAATGGTGTAATAATTGGGAAGTTTGGGAGATTGAAAAGCCACCGGTGCCACTTTGGCGCTGCTGGTAGCAATGTTGGCAGCAGTGCGAGCAGCTGATTTCATGGCATCGAGCGAGATTTCTTCACTGAAGGAATAGCCGGTTTGATCACCTTTTAATACACGGATACCTACACCAAAGCTCACATCCGAGTAGGCGCGGTTAACTGCGTTGTCCTCCAGTCCAATGTAATTGCCAATGACATGCTGGAAGTAGACATCACAATAGTCACCTCCTTTTGAAAGGCCCTGGGCAATGACCTGTTGAATCATTTCCTGAGTCACTCCAAAGTGGTTGAAGTAGTCGTTGAGCGATAAATGGCCACCGGTGCGTGGCCCCGGGCCAGAGGTGCACTGCGCTAGGAATTGCGGTAGGATAGCTACTCCGGCAGCTGTGACGGCACCTGATTTTAAAAAGTCACGTCGATTAATACATGCTTTCATGTTTGTTTTTTTTTGAAAGAAGGCTGCGGCTTGAGAATAAATGGGACAGAATCAAAGGGGAGCCTTCTCGATTGGGTTTAAATAGATAAAAAAGGTTTCCTTAAAGATATTATTCGTTTTCTTTAAAAGCAAAGTATTATGCTAATAATATTCTACAATAATAGAGTGGACTTTGGTTGAGCGTGGCGATACAGTCTTGGTGATTGTTATTATTTGGCAGGTAAAAGTCACACGGAGCGTTGTGATGCCAAAGGCGTAAGATTGTCCCAGAGGATTATGATACTATTTATTCCCCCAAGCATGGGATATCTTCTTTGTTGCCATTGTGGGTTTCTGCGTGCAGCTTTGTGGAATTTTATTTTTTGAATACAATATTGGAGAGAGAGGAACAAAAAATCCCGAAATAAAACTCCGGGATTTTGAAATAGTATTGAGAACTAATAGTATCAGCGGATAGGTGCTACTCCCACAATTTTGCAGGGTAGATACCATCTTTAATTAACGTATTCAGTTTTTCCTGCACCAATGGCTTGTCTTCTTTATAGGTGACGCCAAACCATTTGGCATCCGTTTTAATAACTTTAGTGGATGCCATTCCTTTTTGAATCAGGTTGTCTACCACAGCGTTAAAATAAAATTCAGATTTCATTTCGGTGCCTTTTTCGTTCAGGAATTCCACAAAGCTCTCTTCCAGGTATTGGAAATAATTTGGTTTAAAAGCCCAAAAATTCATGGAGACGGGTTCATTTCCGGTCAATTCTGTTTTATCATCTCCTTCGTAGAAGAAAACTTTATCACCCTCGTAGCCAATTTTTGTGCGCTCCACGATGTTTACCAAATTGCTGTCAGCATCTGTTTCGCACACACCTCTGGATACCGTTCCATGTTCCGATAAGGTATTGTTCAAGGCATATCCAACCATGGCATATTCATGATCATTGCTGCTTTCAGCCACAAAATCAAAAACTTGCTGATAAGCACCCCGACCATAAAAATCATCTGCATTCACAATGGCAAAGGGTTCGTTAATCACGTTTTTTGCCATTAAGATGGCATGACCAGTTCCCCAGGGTTTTTCACGTCCCTCCGGTAAGGAGAAGCCTTTCGGCAGATCAGTCAATTCCTGAAAAACATACTCGGTTTTAATTTTTCCGGCTAACTTGGGTTCAAATCGCTCTTTAAAAGCTTCGGCAAAGGATTCGCGGATCACAAATACCACTTTTTCAAAGCCCGACTGAATGGCATCGTACACGGAATAGTCAATGATCGATTCACCACCGGGACCTAATTCATCCATTTGTTTTAAACCGCCGTAGCGACTGCCCATGCCGGCAGCTAAAATAAGAAGTGTAGGTTTCATCTGTCTATATTTTTCTGATTACGCTCAATTAAATTGAAATAAAACGAAAGGCAAAAATAGTTATTTATTCTTGTGTTTTTGCGTGAAATCCTTTTTTATGCCTTCGTATAACCAGTTTGCCACTGCTTGTCGATTATCGGCAATGACAAAACGTTGTTGGTCACGGAAATTCTGAATGTTACCCAGTTCAATAAATACGGATACCGGTGTTGTATTTCTGAGGATGTAAAGGTTCCGGTCGCTGACGGTTCCGGAGAAGCCACGAGTGGGCTGATGATTGTTGTATTTGTTTTCAAAAGTCTGACGCAGAACTTTGGCCAGGTGCGCCCCACTCTTGCTTTTCTGATGATGGTAGAAAAAGACGTCAATTTGTTTGCTGGTACTGCGACTGTCTAAATGCAGAATCAGGCAACGGCGGTAAGCCTCAGTATCTGTTTGATAAAGTTCATTAACTTTTTCGGTACGTTGCTTTAAACGCTGCAACTGATCCAGGGGGATGGTTGCCCCCATGCAGGTCTCATGATTATCGTAGGCCAGGATTTGTTCATCGCGAATGCCATCATCTTCATCTTGTATGATGATGTGGACTTTGGCACCGTTTTCGCGTAATTTTTTGGCCAGACGTAAGGTGATGTCATAGGCATATTCATCCTCATGCAATTCATAACTACCATAGGTTCCAATGGCGCCGGGATCAGGGCCACCATGCCCATTGACCAGGTAAAATACAGCATCCTTCATGCTGTCAGACTCCAACGGGTAGTTCTCCCGGTCTTTTCCAAAGAGCGGTTCATGCAATTCAATGGTAGTGAGTGGCAATAGATAAGCGTGATGGGCTAAGAGGGCATTGTTTTTGCCAAACTTTCCTTTGTTGATCTCCAGAAAGAGGGCTTGGTGATCAGAAGTAGTTAGATGGTGCCGTTTAAAAAAACTATATAAACCTTCCCCTTTTAGTGGTTTGGAACTATTTATAGGAGCGGCAGATTGACCCCAGGTAGGACTTGTAATGATGGCCAGCCCAATGTATATAATTAAAAGTATTTTTAGTGATCGATTTTCCATTACCTGCAAAAATAGAGTTTTTACTCTTTTTCTTGGTATAATGAAATTACAAAGTGATTGATTATTTATTAATTATTGGATGTTTTATATAAGCGTTAAATTTGAATACACGAAATGATGAAAATAACGGTCTCATGGAAGCGAATTATTTAAGCCAACGTAAGCATGTCGCCAAATGGATGCGACGCCTCTATAAAAAAGGATTGACGACTTCACTGGGAGGAAATATCAGCATGATCTGTTCCGATGGTCATTTGTTGATTACACCTTCTGCAGCCGACAAAGGACGAATAAAAGGGGAAGGGATTGCGTTACTATCACCGTCTGGCGTAAACTTAACGCCCACCTTAAAAATAAGTATGGAAACGGGAATGCACCAGGCTATATATCAGTTGCGCACTGACGTGAAGGCCATTGTGCATGCACATTCGTTTTATGGCAGTACGTTTGCAGCTTTATCTGCTCCAATTAATACGCATCTGTTAGCCGAAGCGTATGCTATTTTGGGAGAACCTGCCTATGCGGAATACGGATTGCCAGGATCTGAGAGATTGGCATTTGAAGTTGCTTCAGCTACCAAGAGAAGCAATGTAGTGATTATGAAAAATCACGGCGTCCTGGCTGTTGGCGAAAATCTCTTACAAGCATTTGATCGGATTGAAGTATTAGAAAATGCAGCCAAAATGACCATTATGACACATCTTTTAGCTCAAAAGAAGGAACTGACGGATTCGCAATTGGAGGAGTTGGCGCTTCATTTTATGTGATTTAACAGCTTTTAATAAGCTATGGTTATATGTACAACTATTTTTTTCGTTTGCTAACGAAAAAAATAGTTGATAAAACGAATTAAGTAGTTATATTTGTTTTGTCAACATTTTTCATGGTATACAAAAAAGGCAAAACAATGATTACAAAACGACTGACAAAACGCGAAGAAGATGTGATGAAAATATTATGGGATGCCGGAAAAGGATTTGTAAAGGATTTATTAAAGCAACACCCCGATCCCAAACCGCATTATAATACTTTCAGCACCATTATTCGTGGCTTAGAGGAGAAAGGTTATGTGAATCATGCGTCGTATGGTAATTCACATGAATATTTTCCAGCTGTTACCAAAGAGGAATATCGGAAGCTGTTTATAAAAAATGTGGTGTCCGATTATTTTGAATCCTCCTATAAGAATGTAGTGTCCTTCTTCGTCAATGAAGAAAAGCTAAACGTAGAAGACTTGAAAGAACTGATTGATTTAATTGAGAAGAAAAATGAAAATCAGTAGACATGATCCATACATTTTTTGAGTTTCAGATTAAGGGAGGTGCTTTATTGGCCATCTCTGTCCTGGTTTATTTTCTGGTACTGTCCAGAGACCGTTCCTTTCGCCGCAACCGGGTGTGGTTGCTAAGCAGCCTTTTAATACCATGGATGGTGCCGTTGATGGCCATGCCTGTGTGGGTGAAAGAACGTTTATTGCGACCAGTGGCTGAAGGGAATAATTCAGGACTTCTTTTAACTGATTTGGTGACTCAAAACAATGTGACCACGATGCATTCGGAAAGTGGGATGTCCTGGCAAATGATAGCTGTTATCCTCTATGCGATTGTTAGTTTGGTGTTAATGTTAAGACTCTTTTGGGGCTATGGTTTTTTGTTTCGATTAAGGCGGCAAGGAGAGAAGTTAAACTATAAAGGTTTGCATGTCATTAAGGTATCGAATCAACAGATTAGTCCTTTTTCATTTTTTCGAACGATTTTTATTCCGGAGTATCTGGAGGAAAAGTCCGACAAACAGCTCGTGCTCGAGCATGAGAAAACACATTGTGATCAGTGGCACTCCGTGGATCGCTCTCTGGTTGAATGGATATTGATTTTTCATTGGTGGAATCCTTTTGCCTGGTGGTTACGCAAATTAATTGCTCAAAACCATGAATATTGTGTTGACAACGCTATGATCAGGCAAAGCGCACAAGCCAAGACCTATCAATACTCCTTAATTCATCTTATGCCAGGAAAACAATCCATGCGACTGGTTAATAATTTTAATCGAAAACTCACGAAAAAACGCATTGTCATGATGAATAAAGCAAATACAAATCGTTTCATCGGTTGGATAAAAGTAGTATTGATTGTTCCCTTATTTGGGATGATGCTCTTGGCTTTTACCGATCCGGATAAATCAGTGGATGGTCAACAAAAAAAGGATACGCCCACAAGTATTAAGGATAGTCAGGAACTTCGGGAATTTTTGGCTCGAAATATCAAATACCCGCATGACGCTCAAAAAGTAGGTCTGCAAGGGGAAGTGATTGCACATATCAGTGTGAATAAAGATGGGCAGCCGGGAAAACCAGTAAGAGGAAACGCTAGCGGGAATAATGTGGTGAAGATGGATGAGGTGGTTGTTGTCAGTTATAATAAGAACACTGATGGTAAACATTATTCTGAATCAGAGAAGAAGGCCGCTCGGGAAATGCTCGAAGGTGAAATGGATCGGGTTTTGCGCTCTTTACCAACGATAACTAATGTTAATTGGAGGGGGAAAACGTTGGAATTAAAATTTGTTTTCATGCTTCAAGATAGCCCCCAAAAGGATAAAGCTCTTTATTTTATTGATGAGGAAGAGGTATCGGAGAAGGTGGTTGAGTTGTTAGATACAAAGCGCATCCAATCCATGAATGTGTTAAAGGGTACGGATGCCACTGAGAAATATGGCGACCGGGCTTCCGTTGGAGCGATTGAAATAAGCACGAAAGAGAAGAGTCAGGAGGGCAGCCGTATTCGGATTAAGGGTAATGGAGGTGAAAATTCACCTTTATTCGTTGTAGATGGAAAGAAGATGGCAGAAATCTCAGGTATTAACCCGGAGGAAATTGAATCCATTGAAGTTCTAAAAGGGAAAGAAGCCGTTGTGGCATATGGTGACGAGGCTGAAAGTGGGGTTGTTATTGTTTCCTCAAAAGCAGAAAGCGATGAAAATGAACCAGGTGCTGAAGTAATTAGGATTAAGCGGCAGGATACATCTTCCCCAGGTTCTATCATCAAAATCAAAGGCCAAGGAAGTAAGAATCAACCCTTGTATATTGTTGATGGAAAAGAGTTGTCGCATGCTGAATTGGAGAAGATAAGAAGTGTAGATATTGAGGAGGTTACGGTGTTGAAAGAGAAAAATGCGACTGATAAATATGGCGAAAAAGGTAAAAACGGAGTCATTTTACTGGATCTAAAAAAAGAACATCAATAGTATATGATAGTATGGATTTTAAAACCTTGGGCTTCGGCTCAAGGTTTTTTTATGAATAAAAGCTATAAAAATAAGAGGGATGATATTTTTTACTATTTTGCCAAACTTTTTTCGAAATAAATCCTGATTATGACAAACATTTCCTGGCTCGAAATCCCCTTAATAGAATGGATAGGTTACCTGGCTTCAGTGATCGTTCTGGTTTCATTGAGCCTCTCATCTTTGGTGAAATTGCGCATTTTTAACTTGTTTGGTTCAGCCATTTTTTCATTTTATGGCTTCTATATTGATGCGCTGCCAGTTGGAATCATGAATTTAATAATCGTTTTTTTTAATATCTACTACCTACGGTTTCTGCTTTTTAAGAAAGAAACTTTGGATGTAGCTGCGGTTCATGAAAACGATGGCTTTCTCACCAAGTTTCTAGCGTATCATCAAAAGGACATACAGCGTTTCTTTCCGGATTTCGATTTAGCTGATCAACGTGAGAAGCATATTCTATTGGCATTGCGTGATATGAATGTGGCAGGTGTATTCATTGCCACTAAGTCTGCTGATGGGATATCAGAGATACTGCTGGATTACGTAACACCCCAATACCGGGATTATAAAACCGGAGCATTTTTACTCCATAAGTTTAATGAAGAGTTCGTTGAAAGAAAGGGTACAAGTTTGAGGTGCTATACTTCCAATAAAAATCACATTAAGTATCTGACAAAGATTGGTTTCCAGAAAGGCATTGAATCCAATAGCTATGCGCTGGCTTTAGCCTGAAAATTAATTATTATTAAATTGGCAAATGCTTTTTGTAGGTTATAGTTCGGCCCAAATTCGGGCTAAAGAAAAACCCGGAGCATCCATCATTAGATCCAAGAAATAACCGAATGGTGTTTGATTAACTTGAAAACCGGCGTGCTCCAATCGAATTTGGGCATGGTTGAAGATTTGATGGGTAAAATCACTGGCAGCTTTTGAGCTGGAGAGATGCGCAAATGGATGTAAAACAATGTTTTTAGTATTGTTTTTTCGAGCGGTCCATTTGAGATGATTCACTAATTTTTTTTCACGGCTTAGGATGTCCTTTTCTTCATCGGCCGCTTCAATCTGAATCAGGGCCAATATACAGTTGGAATAGGTCGCTCCGGCACCTGGATCAGGCGCATGGTCCAGGTTTTTATCTGCTGGTTTGTAGCTAAATGAGTTGGTGTAGAAGACGAGAACTTTCATTGTGAGTGATATGAGATTTTGGTATCGAAACTAATAATCCGTGACGGTTTGGCATCTATTTTTCTCAAATATTTGAAATTAATCCTAAAACAAATGAGCATATGCTCATAATTATTATCTTTACCACCTTTCATGAAAAACCAGATGAATACATAGTCAGATGAATGTAGAGCAAGCAACAACGCGTCAATTTAAAGCAATTTTTCCCAATACACTTAATGCCAATGATTCCCTGTTTGGAGGTTTGGCGATGAAATGGATGGATGAAGTAGCCTACATTACAGCAACTCGTTTCACCCGGCAACGCATGTTTACTGTTTCAACCGATAAAATTCGATTTTTAAATCCGGTGAAACCAAACAGCATCATTGAAATTGTCGGTACAATCGAGAAAGTTGGAGGTGTGAAATTGTTCGTGAGAACGGAAATATTTGCTGAAGACATGTATTCGCATAAGCGGTTTAAAGCTGTGGAAGGAAGTTTTATTCTGGCTGCATTAACGGAAGATCAAAAGGTTGTGCCTTTAAACCTCTCTGTGGTATGATTCTCTATCGGGACCAAATAGTGTATTCGAATCAACGACCCACGATCGGGTTCAATGAATAATTAATATTGTTTGGTATGAATTTTTTTCATAAATTATAGTAGAGAAAGGTATTACGAATTTGTCTTTTTGCAATAAACATAGTGGAAGGCAAGGTAGCAGTATGGCGGGGGTTATTTGGGTTTTTGACGGATTCATGTATTGCCTGATTAAAACGAACAGTATGCTTATTCGTGTTTTGCTTTGGTTTGTGGCCGGATATGCCCTTCATTCAATGTATGTTAATAGCTATTTAGCGATTAAGGGAAAAGCGTTTGGCCATTTTTACTGGTTAGCTTTTTATAGTATTTGTATCATAGGTAGTGTGTTATCGTATATTTATTGCTTAGCTACGCCACTTTCAATATCGCAGTTTATTAGTTTTCAACTAACATTCTTATTGCTTTTATTAGGTTTGTTTTCGGCTGTTCGGTTTCTGGCAGCAGAAACCAATCAACAAAATGCCATTTTAAAATGGGTGTTCTATCTTATCGTTTCAGGAGGAGTTGTTTTTATTATTGTTGATTCCTGGATCAATATACTGCGCCAACCGCAATTGGCTACCACATCTGAGAACTTATTAAGAGGAGCTGCTGATACGACTTTAATTCCGGATTACAACGTAATGGCTGCGATTACATATGCAATTGTGAGTATATGTATGGCTTTACCATGGCTTTATTCCCGGGTGGGTAAACTCAATTATCCTAAGCCACTTTGGGTGTTTATTTTCTTTGTAAATGCCTTCTTAATTGTGCTTTCGTTTATTTTAAAAATGGAGGGGTTGTTAATTTTAGGAGCTGTATTGATATTGTTTTCACTGAATGGTAATCTGGCTAAACACATTGTACATGATTATGAAGTCACAAGAAAGTTACAATACAATGAATTCAGATGGCATAAAGTGGCTGACAATAGTTCACTATTAATTGTCGGGGTGGATAAAAAAGGGGGTATATGCTATGTGAATAACTATTTATGTAAGATATTGGATTTGCAACCCCAGAAAGTTTCCGATCGGAATTGGCTCATTGATTTTGTCACACCTGCCGATCGAATTGGCGTAGAGGTCTTTTTAAGGAAGGAAAAATACGACATTGAAGAGTCCATCATATTTAGAGTAAAGGCGCCCAATGGCCAAATGGTCAATGCCCGATGGATTGTGGTCCCGGAGGTGATGGAAGGACAGGGTGAGTCCTATTGGGTAGGAACTTTATTGCCTCTGGAAAAAGGAAATGTGGATCGAGCCTTTAATCTTCAGCGAGAATTGGATACTATTATTAATGCCATACCTGGAATGTTCATCATTTTTTCCAATGAGGGAAAGGTGGAGCGCATGAATAAATTGGCACATGAATTTTTTAGTGATCATTGCCCTGAGAGTGGTGGACAGGTGAATGAATCAGCTCGCTGTGGTAATTTTTTGAGGTGTAAATATTGTGTGGTGGAAAAGGCTTTAAAGCAAACGTTAAAAAGTCGTAAACGTTTGGTGAAAATGGAAGGGGCATTGCCTGTTGTTGAAAATGGCTTACTCATTCGGCGAAATGTGTTGGTGACCACGGATATTATTTATCCATTCGAAAAAGTAATGGTTTACGTGGATGATATTACCCATTTGAAACAGTGTGAGGAGAAGTTGCGCTTAACAGAAGACCGGTATGAAACCTTGCTGCAGGAAGCCCCCATTGGAATTATTCTGCATAAAAATTATGAAATTCATTATGGTAATCCGGAAGCTTTAAAATTGCTTGAGTTTAAGCGGGAAGAGGAATTGTTGGGTAAGAGTATTTTTAGTTTTATTCCAGGTGATAAGAAGAAGCTAATCATGGATCGATTGGGTAAAATTGAAACAAAGGGTGGATTACCTCCTATTAATATGCCGGTTATAAGCTCCAAAGGGAAAGAATTGATACTTAATTTTATTTCAACCCCCATCACCTTGGATGGTGAAAAATTGATGATGACTTTAGCACGTGATATCACCGACTTGGTTTATGTGAAAAAGGAATTGGAGAAACGTAATGAATTACTGGAAGAGGCTGGTGATATTGCCGGATTGGGGCGTTGGGAATTTGATTTTAGAAAGCAAGAGTTCAATTTTTCGGCCCAGTGGGGACGATTGGTGTTTGACAATGCATCAGAACATCTTACCTCGGTTGACAACTTGCTTTTAATGATTGTGAAGCAAGATCGGGAAGAAGTGAAACGACGGTTCAGTACGTTTATCCGGGAGAAGTATTTCTCACCTTTTGAATTTAGGGTACAACGAAGTGATAAACGCATTGTACATCTTTTTATTGATGGTAAATTGGAATTGAATAGTGTTGGGGGCTTGGGCAGGTTATACGGCGTTTTTCAAGACATTACGACACGCAAAGTTTATGAAGAAGAAATCATTAAAACCAAAGAAAAAGCGGTGGAGAATGATCGCTTGAAAACCGCTTTTCTGGCCAATTTGTCCCATGAAATTCGGACGCCACTGAATGGTATTCTTGGTTTTACAGAAGTGTTGAAGAAAGTTTTAGACAGCGATGATCATCGAAGGTACATTGATGTTATACAGGAAAGTAGTCATCAGTTATTGAGTATTTTAAATGATATTTTGGACTATAGTTTAATTGAAACGGATCAGCTTCATGTGTCATATCACCTGGAAAACATTAATGCTTTATTAATGTCGGTGTATGAACGAAATAATAAAAAAGCCCTACTGAAAGGCCTGGAGTTAACCGTTTATACACATTTGCCCGATGATCTGTCCTGGTTTAAGACAGATAAATTGAAGCTTCGGCGGATACTTGATCAATTAGTCAGCAACGCCATCAAATTTACATTCAAGGGAAGCGTACGCATTGGTTACCGCATTATGCCGGATAGCATTCGATTTTATGTCAGTGACACTGGCATTGGTATTGAAAAAGAGAAACAATCCTATGTGTTTAAGCGGTTTTGGCAGGTGGATATGAATTATAACCGTCAATTTGATGGCACCGGTTTGGGATTGAGTGTAGCCAAAGGATTTGTTGACGCTATGGAAGGAAGTATTTGGATGAAGTCCTCTTTGGGAATGGGGACTACTTTTTATATTGAATTTCCATTTACAAAGAGGAAGCAGGAAGAACCAACGCAAGATAAGGCATCTATTCAAAGCCCTTAAGGGCTTGCCGGACTTTTTTTGTTAAAGCTTTGGGGGGACAGTCTGATTAGTGATGGCAATTCTCAATTTCCAATTTTACAGGTTAATAATATCTTTGTGGTTGTATTAATAGTTGTTAACCATGAATATATTTAAGAACAGATTCTTCACAATTTTCGGATGCCTTTTGATTTTGGCTTCCTGCACAACAATCTCCGTTAAAACAGATCAACATTCTCAATCGATCGCCTTGCCCGATGGTTCTGTGGTGCTATTAAACAGCAATAGTGAATTGGTGTATGATAAGGATTTTGATGATCGACTGGTAACCATGCAGGGCGAAGCCTTTTTTAAAGTGCAGAAAAGTGATGTACCGTTTGTGGTGCAGACAAGCAATGGAAAAATCACAGTTTTAGGAACGTCCTTCAATGTGAAAGAAGATAAGGAACAACTAGAAGTGGAAGTGGAGACGGGATCAGTGGAAGTGAAAGTAGACGATCAAATTTCAAAGCTTAAAAGGGGTGAATCGACTATCTATAATGATGCGAAAGGCCTCTTTGAGAAAGGGAAAGCCGAATTCAAATACCACATTTGGACAGATGATTTAAAAGAGGATCTTCAAGAAATTGGCGACGAAGCCAAGGAAAGTGGTAAAAAGATTGGGAAGGAATTTCAGAAGTTAGGCCGGAAAATAAAACAAGAAGTGAAGGATTAATCCCTCTAAAATAGCCAGAAGGCTGATCGCTGTTTAGCTTGTGGCAAGTGGGTCATACCGATAAGCAATCAGGGAGTGATTTTATATCGCTCATTTGACTGGCAAACCGTATTGCTAGCAGATATTAAAAACGTGCTTATGTTTTTATAAAAACATAGTTATGATTTACGCAAAACATGCTGACGTTTTTTAAACATCAGCATGTTTTTTTATTACCACCCGGTAAAAAATTAGCGAACGAGCCTTGAAGGAGGTCCTGCAGAAGCGTATTGACGTGTGGTTTTTTCATGGGGAGGGTTTGTGTTTGACACCACACTTTTTTAATAAAAAAAATGGCTTTGATAGCGGTAAGGCGTAATTTTTCCGGAGTGATTGGCGATGCATTTTAAAGTCAATGGTATTCGCGAATCACCCGTGATTTTTTTACCATGGCATCTTAATTCGTAACCGTCTCCACAATGACGCATAGTTTTTTATGATAAATCTTTGAAGTTTTGTATCCATATTTTCTATAAACAGGATGCACTATGATTTTTAATTTCACTGACCATACACGGTTCTACTTTTTCCGAGAACCTGTAGATATGCGTAAAGGAATCCATTCGCTCTATCACCTGGTTAAAACTTCGGGCAAGCAGGATGCGCTCAATGGAGATGGTTATGTATTCCTTGGCAGGACGCGTAAATCAATCAAGGTTCTACGCTGGCAAAAGGAAGGATTTGTTCTTTATAATAAGAAGCTGGAACTAGGATGTTATGCCTTGCCACAACACGTAAGTGATGAGGCCTTTTTTGAGCTTGAGCGCGGCATACTTGATCAAATAGTTAATGCCATAAACCACAAAAGTAGCTCCAATGAACTGCGACTAAAAGCACAGTTAACGCTCTGATAATAAATAATAAAAGATGCAAAAATAGCAGGGTTTTTCTTGGCGAAGTCATGCTGTTTTTGTATCTTTATGTCATGACAGACAGGGAGTTAATAGTCTTTTTGCAATCGCAAAATGCTAAATTAATTGGCACCATACAATCTTTATCTCAAACCATAGAGGAGCTGACAAATGAGTTAGCTGCATTAAAAGAAGCCATTCTGGAGAAAGATAAAGATGCTGAAAAGCTGAAGCGCCTAACAACCATAAACCTACCTAAAAAGACCGAAAAACGTCAAAATGCCACTTCTGTTTCAGAAAACAAGCCACAGGCTCCCATCCCCAAGGAAAGAGGTAATAATGGGGCGAAACGGAAAGTATATGATAACATCGAAGAGTTTATAGATGAAGTATTACCCTCGGATGCCAGCTTTGATGAAAAGGCTGCGGTTTACCTCTTTCATCGCGATGTGATAAGGTATGAGTATATTCCACCGCGTCTGATTAAACATATCTATCGCTGTAAAAAATACAGAATGGGTGATGACTTTTTTGAAGGCAAAGCCCCTATAGCACCTTTCCAGAATTCTAATTTTGACAGCTCATTACTGGCACATCTGATTCAACAAAGATATGTGTACGGCTTGCCTGTTGAACGCATCATGAAATATTTAAACGAGATGGGTATTGACATTCCTAAGGCAACTACTCATGGACTAATTGAAAAATCAGCAGAGTTGCTTGATAGGTTAATGCCAGTACTCAAGGATACTATTTTGGAGGATGCTTATATTCATTTTGACGAAACCTATCATACTATATTAGGAGGTGATAAGGGGAGTCGCAAAGGCTACTTCTGGAGTGCTTTTTCTCATCAAAACAACTTAATCCAGTTCATATACGAGAATGGCTCACGAAGCAAGACGGTGTTTACAAACTATCTACCCAAGGATTATAAGGGTGCTGTGCAAACCGATGGATACAGTTCATATAAAGCTTTAGAAGGATGGGACTACCCAAAGGCAATACGTTTAGGCTGTGTTCAGCACTGCAAAAGAAAATTTATAGAGATTCAGGAGCAACCCCAAGCTCAAGAGATTATTGACCTGTACAATCAATTTTACATCATCCGTAAGAAGAAGCCAAAAGAAAAGTGGAAAGAAGCTTCGCTGAAAGTATACAAGGAGTTGGAAAGGAAACTCAGAGATATAGAACGAGATCCCCAAGTATTGCCAAACCATATTTTATGCAAAGCAGCTGCATACGGCCTTAATGAATTAGAGTCCATTTATAATATCATTAAATCTACCCAATACGACCTGGACAACAATATCATTGAACGGCCAATGCGTTATATCAGCATCAGTCGGCGAAACTCATTATTCTGCGGCTCCAATGCCGGGGCAATGAGAACTGCTACACTATATTCTCTGGCTATTTCATGCAGATTGAACAATGTCAATACATTTTCCTATTTCAAGGACGTGATACAGCGATTAGCTGAATGTCCCAGAATGACCAACGAACAACTTCGTAATCTACTCCCTGACAAATGGGCTCAATAAAAATTAAAATCACCCCATCAAATTAAGCGATCAATTTGATGGGGTGTTTTTTTGTTAGGGCAATCCGGAGACCTTTACCTTAATTCTGAAAGGGATTGATCTTTTCGCACAAAAGGTCAATCTCCAAGGGTATCTGCACGGAAAGAATACCTTTTAAAACAGGGAATTGATTGAGATAAAAAACGGCCTGTCAAAGGACAGGCCGCTTAATTATTAGGCTAAATTGCTGCGTACTTATCCGATCTTCTCGTTCACAATCTTCAAAATCTCAGCTTCCTCTTTTATGGCTTTGTCTTCAAGCGCTTTTCCATCGGCTAAAACTTTTTCCACATAAGCTTTATCATCCAACCCGGAGGCATTGATTTTGACGTTGAGGTAAGCCCCCATCACGGCACTGCGGGCACACAAGGCACCAACACCGGCATCGGATACGGAGTTAGGATTACCAATCTCCGCCATGGCACGAATGACTTCAAAGGAAGCAAACGATAGTTCCATCACACGGAATGGAACTTCAATGGCAAAAATAGTGGCCTCATCAATGGCTGTTTTGCGAGCCGCTTTTTCTTCATCCGTACCTTTAGGCAATCCAAAGGCATCCATGATTTTATTAAACGCATTGGTGTCTTCATCTACCAGGCGTAATAACTCGGCTTGAATGGCCATACCTTTATCGGCCCATTCGCTGAATTCTTCCCAACGCTCATCCCAGCCCCGCTTGTGAGCCGATAAGTTGGCGACCATGGTGGCCAGTGAAGCGCCCAATGAGCCCACATAGGCTGAAATAGAACCACCTCCCGGCGCTGGTGACTCAGAAGCTGTTTCATCCGCGAATTCAGTCAGGTTCATGTCGATCAACTGCTTCTTGGACTTGTCCTTCAGGATGTATTCGATGATTTTCTTATCCGGATCGAAGGGGTACAATTCATCTAATCCCATTGATTTTACGGCAATCTTGATGATTTCACGCTCCGGAATACCGGTTGAGCGCTCTTGCTTACGCAGGAAATACTTACCCGCATCCAACATGGCTTGCAAGGGTACTACACCTACCATCTCCGATCCAGTCACACGAACACCACGGGCGTTGGCACGCTCGTAAACCGCTTCGTATGCCACGTGTAATGGCGTAACGGTGATATCAGTCAGGTTCATGGATATTTGTGCAATGCCAAATTCTTCGATGAACCAGCCAATTCCCTTGACCGATTTCAGCATGCCGGGAATCATCACCGGATTACCTTTTTCATCCAACACGATTTTTCCGGTTACCGGATTGCCTTCCCTTTTGGTACGGCCACGCTCACGCACATCAAAAGCAATGGAGTTGGCACGGCGTGTGGAGGTTGTATTTAAGTTGACGTTGTAAGCGATCAGAAAATTACGGGCACCCACAGCGGTCACACCTGATTTGGCAACTTCAGTATTCCATTGGGCAGGTCCGAAATCAGGCTTCCACTCCGGTGAACCAATGCGTTTAGGTATGGCTTCATACTCCCCTTCACGGCAGGTGGCCAGGTTGCGTCGTTTTTCTTCCTGGGCCGCAAACTCGTAACAGTAAATAGGTATATTCAGTTCGTCCCCAATGCGTTTGGCCAGTTTGCGTGCATACGCCACTGTCTCTTCCATGGTAATGTTAGCCACGGGTACCAATGGACACACATCTGTGGCGCCAAAACGAGGGTGAGCCCCTTTGTGATGACGCATATCGATCAATTCCTGTGCTTTTTTTATCGCTTGAAAAGCGGCTTCACACACTTCTTCCGGCGTACCAACAATGGTCACTACCGTGCGGTTGGTGGCTTTTCCCGGATCCACATCAATCAGCTTAACACCGTCGATTTTCTCTATTTCGGCTGTAATTTTATTGATGATAGTCATGTCGCGGCCTTCGCTAAAATTAGGCACGCATTCAATCAACTGTTTCATGATGTTTGTATATTAAGAGTTGTTGTACTGTTCTTTTTATTTGTTTTGGTAAACGATTTCACCATTTAAAATGGTGGTTTCAACTTTATTCTCACCATAGGCATAGGGCAGGTACTCAATACCCGGAATTTTTTTGGTGATTAGGATATTGGCTTTTTTACCAATGCAAATGGAGCCTAACTCCTTGTCTACCCCCATGGCATAAGCCGTGTTTTTAGTGACGGCATGAATGACTTCTTCTGGCAACATGCGGTATAAGACACTGCCCATGGCCATGATTAATTGCATATTTCCAGACGGAGAAGAGCCCGGGTTGAAATCAGATGCCAGGGCTACCGGCAAGCCGGCTTCCATCATTTGACGTGCCGGGGCATAGGCCATGTTCAGGAAGAATGCGGCTCCAGGCAGAATGGTTGGCATGGTGCCGGAGTCCTTCAGGGCTTTAATTTCATCTTCGCCGGTGAATTCCAGGTGATCCACTGACAAGGCTTTATACTTAACGCCAATTTGAATGCCGCCGGAATAATCCAGTTCATTGGCATGTATTTTGGGAACTAACCCATAACGGGCAGCAGCATCCAATATGCGATCGGTATCATCCACGGTGAAGAAACCAACATCACAAAATACATCCACATAATCGGCCAATTGCTCTTCGGCTACAGCAGGTAGCATTTCCGTCACTACCAGATCGACATATTTCTTTTGTTTACCCCGGAAAGCCATTGGAATGGAGTGTGCTCCCAGGAAAGTAGATTTTATGGTCAAAGGACTTTCTTTTTTCAAGCGTTTAATGACACGCAGCATCTTAAGCTCTGTTTCAGTGGTTAAGCCGTATCCACTTTTAATTTCCACAGCGCCGGTACCCCATTTTGTAATCTCTTCCAGTCGTCCCATGGCATCTGCAAATAATTGTTCTTCAGACGCCTTTTTCATTAATTTGGCCGAATTTAGAATGCCGCCACCACGCTGGGCAATCTCTTCATAACTCAGGCCTTTGATCTTGTCTACATACTCCACATCCCGGCTCTTGGGATACACCAGATGGGTGTGAGAATCGCACCAGGCTGGCAGAACCAATTTTCCGGTGGCATCAATGACTTCTACGCCAGGCGAGAAAATTTCCCCATCAATTTCTGCCATGGTACCAAAGCGAAAGATAATCCCATCCTTGATCCACAGATAGGCATCATGGATGCAAGGTAAGTGGGCCATATCGGAACCCGACACGAAGGGAATATTTTCATCTTCGATTTGAACCAGCGACTTTATGTTTTTGATTAACAATTCTTTCATAACAGGTTTTCCTAACAGGTTTCAAAAATTAAAAGTAACAATTTTATGGATTCAGCCCTCATGACATATATCACTGGAGCATAAGAGGCTGTTTTACTGTTGTCAGGTGAAGTTATAATTTTTTAGGATATGACAGATGATAGGGTTCATTTTATTAAAAACTCTATTTTTGCCACACACGAAAATTGGATTAGCATGTTTAGAAAAGTTCCGCACACCTATGTAATCGTTTTTACACTCATTGTTCTGGCCGCGATAACCACTTGGTTTGTTCCAGGTGGTGAGTATGTTAAGGAAGTAGGGGTAGTCGATGGTATCGAGAAGAGTGAAATGGTTTTCAAACAGATTGAAAGTCAGCCGCAGACCTGGGAAGTATTCTCAGCCATGGTCAATGGTTTTAAAAAGGGAGCCGGTATCATCGTCTTTATATTAATGATCGGGGGTGCATTCTGGATTATGAACGATTCCCGGGCCATTGATGTGGGCATTCTGTCGTTTCTTGATTTTGTGAAAAAATTAGACCGCTATAAATTCATTCGCTGGATTGGGGCCAACAATATTATTTTGGTTTTAATCATGCTGATGTTTTCCATATTTGGAGCTGTCTTTGGAATGAGCGAGGAAACCATAGCCTTTATGATTGTGCTGGTACCCTTGGCCATTTCCATGGGTTACGACAGCATTACCGGTGTCGGGATTGTATTTGTGGCCGCAGGTTTGGGGTTTGCCGGAGCCGTTTTAAATCCATTTACCATTGGCATTGCACAGGGATTAGCTGATTTGCCCTTGTTCTCCGGGTTTGAATACCGCTTAGTGTGTTGGTTTATCATTAACCTGATTGGATTTGCCTATATATTATGGTATGCCCGCAAAGTCAAGAAGAATCCACTGGCTTCTCCGGTATATGAAGAGGATGCCTATTGGCGGAAAAGAACGGCCGGACAAGTGGAAGGGATTGATGCGAAAACCTCTAAAACGGCTTGGGCGGTTTATGGAGCTACGGTGATTGCCTTAATGCTGTTTAGTATCAAATATCCGGTTTCCACTTTGAAGATGGGCGGTGGAGAGGGCGTTACCTGGCCGGTATTACCGGTTTTGTCGGGTTTGTTTGCCATTACATCTTTACTGGCACTGCGAAATAAAGTCCACTTTTTTATCCTCAACCTGTTGGGATATACCATTGTGTTTTTAATTGTGGGCGTGATGGGATATGAATGGTACATCACCGAAATAGCGGCTTTATTTTTAGCCATGGGCATTTTATCTGGGGCGGCCATGGCCCGTGATGCCGATACGATCACTAAATTATTTCTGGAAGGGGCCAAAGACATCATGTCAGCAGCTTTAGTGGTAGGTTTGGCCGGTGGCATCATCGTTATCCTGGAAGATGGAAAAGTAGTACATACCATTCTTCATAGCATGGCTCAATCCATGAGCAATTTAGGGAATATTGCTTCGGTGGGGATTATGTATGGCATTCAAACATTAATTAATATCTTTATTCCAAGCGGTTCAGCCAAAGCGGCGTTAACCATGCCGATCATGGCCCCGTTTAGCGATTTGATCGGTCTGTCACGACAGGCCACAGTCATGGCTTTTCAGTTTGGAGATGGTTTTACCAATATGATTACACCTACTTCTCCGGTTTTGATTGGGGTCTTGGGCGTTGCGAAAATTCCATATACCAAATGGGTGAAATGGATTTTACCTTTAATTATCGGAATGACAATCCTAGGTTTTCTATTATTGATTCCAACAGTGACGATGGAACTAAATGGGTTTTAGATAGAAATAATCAATATATTTGAAGACATAGGGGTGGAATTGAACAAAATTCCACCCTTTTTTGCATTTGAAGATAGTTATTGATAAAAGTACTTATTACTTTTACATGAACTTAAATGATAAATAATGAAGTGTATCCATCTCCGCATTCAATGGCTACTGATCGCATTGCTCGTGACGAGCAGTCTTTCTGCCCAAAATGACTGGGAAAACCAAAATGTTTTCGCTATCAATAAAGAAGCGCCACGGGCCTCTTTTTATTCGTATCCCAATCAGAAAAAAGCCTTGACTTTTCAACGGGAAGAATCACCTTATTTTCAATTACTAAATGGGACGTGGAAGTTTCATTGGGTTAAAAAGCCGGCGGATCGCCCCATGGATTTTTATAAATTGAATTATGATGTATCTGCCTGGGAGGATATCAAAGTACCCTCCAATTGGGAAGTGGAAGGATATGGTATTCCAATTTATGTCAATACCACCTATCCTTTTGCAATGGAAAATCCTCAGCCACCCACCATTCCTCATGAGTGGAATCCAGTGGGTTCCTATCGACGGGATTTTGTGGTGGATGAAGCGTGGGATGGGCAACGCATTTTCTTACACTTTGGAGCTGCAAAGTCGGCTATGTATGTGTGGGTGAATGGGGAAAAAGTTGGCTACTCGCAAGGGTCTAAATTACCCGCTGAATTTGACATCACTGATTTTTTAAAAAAAGGAACGAATACATTGGCCGTTGAAATCTATCGATGGAGCGATGGATCCTATCTGGAGTGTCAGGATTTTTGGCGCTTGAGTGGGATTGAACGCGATGTGTTTTTATATGCCACACCAGATGTCCGCATCCGTGATTTTTTCTTTAAACCCGATTTGGACAAGAACTTCCAGAATGCCGATTTCAATGTGGAGGTAGAGCTGGAAAGTACCGGTAAAAAAGGAAACTATGTGGTTGAGACCATTTTAATGGATGGTGCCAATACCATCTATTCTGATGCATCAACCGTGGAGGTTAATGGAACGCATGCTAAAGCTGACTTTTCAGGGCATCTTCTGAGTCCGCGCAAATGGACGGCTGAGACGCCAGAGCTCTATACACTACTTATCAATCTGAAAGATAAGAACGGACGTTCATTGGAGTCAACGGCTGTAAAGGTCGGATTTCGAAAAGTGGAGATTAAAGGTGGACAATTGTTGGTGAATGGAAAAGCGGTTTTGTTTAAAGGCGTGAACCGTCATGAACATGATGAATACACGGGGCATGTCGTTTCCAAAGAGTCGATGGTTCAGGATATTTTGCTTATGAAACAACACAATATTAATGCTGTGCGGACGTGTCATTATCCCAATGATCCAGTGTGGTACGAGCTCTGTGATGAATATGGATTATACCTGATTGATGAAGCCAATATTGAATCGCACGGTATGGGCTATGGAGCCCACAGTCTGGCCAAGGATACCACCTGGCGGGAGGCACACATTGACCGAACTCGCCGAATGGTAGAGCGGGATAAAAATCATCCGTCCATCGTAATTTGGTCCTTGGGCAATGAAGCCGGTGACGGACCCAACTTTGTGGCAACTTCGGCGTGGATCAAATCCCGTGATTTGTCTCGGCCGGTTCATTACGAACGGGCCGGTCAGGAAGCGCATACCGATATTGTATGTCCCATGTATTCACCCATCGATCATTTGATCGGGTATGCACGTAATGTTCAAGCCAGACCGTTTATTTTGTGCGAATATGCTCACGCCATGGGGAATAGCGTTGGTAACCTGCAGGATTACTGGGATGTGATTGAGAAATACGACCATTTGCAAGGGGGCTTTATCTGGGACTGGGTCGATCAGGGATTGGTAAAGTATGATGAGAAGGGAACCAAATACTGGGCTTATGGAGGTGATTTTGGACCGGAGGATATCCCAAGTGACCAGAATTTCTGTATGAATGGCCTGGTGAATCCTGATCGGACATTACATCCATCCATTTATGAGGTGAAGAAGGTCTATCAGAGTATCAAAATAAAATCAGTGGATTTTGATCAAAACTCGGTACTGGTCGAAAATCACTATGATTTTATTTCATTGGATCGTTTTGTGATGAAGTGGACGGTTTTGGAAGATGGTAACGCGATTTTGTCAGGGAGTTCTGTTTTACCAACTATTGTACCGGGAGCCAACCAAAGAGTGCCATTAAACCTGGACAAGTTGAAGCGAAAGGATGGGCTTGAGTATTTGATCAACTTTTCAGTTGAACTCCTTTCTGATTGGGGCGTATTGAAAAAGCAAACACAATTGGCTACTGAGCAATTGGTCATTAATAGGGTGAAAAAGCCGATAAAAATTGAAAGTAATGCACCGGTAAATGCCCAATCCGGGGCGGAGGAAGTGCTGGTAACCGGAGAGCGTTTTGTAATGCGTTTTGATACTCAAAAGGGACATCTTTCATCCTTGGTTTATGACGGAAACGAATATTTGGAGCAAGCTGTGGAGCCTGAATTCTGGAAGGCTCCCAACGATAATGATCATGGCTATCGAATGGTCGAAAAATTAGCTGTATGGCGCACTGCCGGAAAACAAGCTGAAGTAGTTGAAATGAATGTGAACAAGGTCGGGAATAGTAAGGTAGAAATTTTCTTCCGTTTGTTTCTGGCAGAAGCCAAAAGTTACTTGAACTTAACGTATCAGGTGTACGGTTCCGGTGATGTAGTGATTGATTATCAGTTTGAAGTAGGCAATAGAAAATTACCAATGCTACCGCGAATCGGAATTAAAATGGCCTTGCCATCGCAATATGATCAATTGCAGTGGTATGGTCGTGGTCCCTGGGAGAATTACCCGGATCGGAAAACGGCTTCGTTTGTGGGCATATATCAAAGTACTGTGGCCGATCAGTATGTACCCTATCCAAGTCCTCAGGACAACGGTTATAAAACAGATAACCGCTGGATGAAACTGATGAATCGGGCAGGGAATGGATTGTTGATTGATGGGAATGATGTATTTGGTTTTTCTGCTTTGCATTTTACCGCGGAAGACTTTACAACTCCCGCGCGTGGTGAATTACATACCGTGGATATGAAACCCCGTCAGGAAGTAGTTGTGAACATCGATCATAAAATTATGGGAGTAGGAGGAGATAATTCATGGGGTGCCCGCCCACATGCTAATTATTCAGTAGTACCTAAGGATTATAGGTTTAAGATTCGCTTGAAACCATTTAGCAAAGAAGAATAGTTTTGGGTGGATGAGCAATTATAAAAAAAGCCTTTAAGGTATCAATACTTCGTTAAAATTTTATGCGGCGATAATGCCATGGCACAATAGCTCTCTTGCCTTCTTTTGATTTTTTGGTAAGTATGGATTAATCCATACTTACCAAAAAACAATTTCAATTGTAAACTATTGTGGTTTATCGTTTTTACATCCCTCATAGAAAATGATCTGCATTGTTCTTTGGGTATGCTTAACCGGGGTGCAATCTTGGCAATATTGATTGCCGTTAGTGATGCATTAAAGTGAAAGTCCAGCTTGTTTTTACTTCTGGCCTGACAATCATTTATTCCAGTAGGCTGTTTGCCATCCCGGTAAAGAAATTCAATTTGAAAACGACTTTGATAGTATTTCAGAACATCCAAAGCTTCGAGCTTGATGTCTGTTGAGAAGGACAACTTGTGAGTCTGCTTGCCATTGTTATAACAAACGTGAACCAGCTTGATTTTACGCTTTAATGATTTTGAGTATACAATTGTACTGTTGATTATGGACTGGTCATCACATGATTCCAATGTGAAATAATCTTTTCTAATATTTGAGTGTTCCACTTCTCCTTGGTATTTTTTTGGCCTTCCTCTTTTTCCTCTGGGTTTGCCATCATGTAAATAGTGCACATCTGCATCGTTCCTTAGCCTGCAAATTAAATGCATATCCTCGGCCATTATTTTATCAACAAATGAACGTTTGGCAAACCCTGCATCTGCAACCATATATGAGAAAATGGGAATAGCAGACAACACCTTAATCATCTTTACCTCGGATAATGGACCCCACCTGGAAGGGGGTGCGGACCCGGATTACTTCAAGAGCAATGGTATTTTTAAAGGGTATAAGCGCGATTTATACGAAGGAGGCATTCGGTTGCCCATGGTAGCTAAATGGCCGTCAGTCATTCAGGCAGGAAGTGTTTACGATCATGTGGGTGCTTTCTGGGATATGCTGCCCCACCTTTTGTGAAATGATCGGCAAGCATTATGCGAATCCTACCGATGGGATATCCCTGTGGCCTGTTTTGAGTGGTTAAGGGCAACAAAAGGAGCATCCCTATCTGTATTGGGAATTTCATGAATTGGGCGGGCGGCAAGCCGTTCGAATGGGTAAGTGGAAAGGCGTGAAATACCACGTTCTCAACCCGAAGAAAACAAGTTGGGAACTGTATAATCTGGAAGAGGATCCCGGTGAAACTACCAATGTTGCCACTTAACACCCAGACATCATGCAGCAAGAGGAACGCCTCTTTAAGAAGGGCCGCACCGAATCGGAGGTGTTTAAATTCAATCCTTAATATCGGGTTGAAAGCTGAAAAACTTGAGCTGAAAACCATTGGTTTTTGCATGTTTAAGAATCTGAAGTACAACTTTAGTTGATGGCTTTTAGAAATCCAGGTGGATGTGACGTCGATAATGACTTGCATCCACCTTTTCATTTAGGTATTGCGCAAGGGTGATTAAATATTCTCATTGTTTTTAATCGAGTCCTGACTGTAGCTTTTAAGTGAAGTTGATGTGATTCAACTAAGGGGCTTTAGTGTACTTAACACATGATTAAAGTATAGATTATTCAAATTATTAGTGATATAAATACAGAATTAATTGAATTTAATATGAGTAAACTATGAGAAAACTGTGACTTTAATATGAGTTTAATATACTTCTGGTATACTTCAGATCCGTTGTTAACCAACTTAATGCGTGTGTGTAAGGAGAGGAGGGGTTTATTCGTTTTAAACATAGCCTTCTTTGGTTAGCTCAACAGCACAGAGCACCCGCTCAATTTTTTTAAAAATTTTGTGGATATCATTAGAATAATAAGTACTTCTAAGAATTATTTTACAGTAATTCCAGTGTGTCAGGTAACTTTTTATGAATAAAATACTAAATTAAGTTAATTGTTTTATGATAATTTAATAATTTCGCACGCAATTATTAACTGGGTTTCACATTATTATTATGATCCTTCGAAGTCGTGTCATAAGCCAAGCAGCATATCGTTTTGGTTTCATTTTTTGTGTTCTATTACTTCTCAGCTTTTCTTATCCATTACTCGCTCAAAAGGCTGATTTTCATGCTAACATCACCGAAGGTTGTAATTCGCTCAGCGTGCAGTTTACGGATGATTCGGAAGGTGCGGCATCCTGGGAATGGGATTTTGGAAATGGCAACCTTTCTACCTTGCAAAACCCCAAAGCCAACTACACTAGTCCCGGTAAATACACTGTTAAGCTGACGATTAATGGCCACATTGCAGTTGAAAAAACAGCCTATATTAAAGTATACAATAATCCTGTGCCCAATTTTTCATCGGATCGGACTTCGGGTTGTGTGCCCTTGCAGGTGCAGTTTCATGACAAAACCGTACCGGCAGATGGCGAAATTGAGAGTTGGGTTTGGCTTATAAATGGCACTTCCATTTCCGAAGAAAATCCAAACTTTACCTTTAATGAACCGGGAAGTTATAAAATAACCCTGATGGCAATAGATGAACATGGGTGCTATGGCAATGCTTCTAAATCTAAATACATTACAGTTAGTAAAGTACCCGAGGTAAATTTTAAAATTACCGGAGATACCCCCTGTGAGTTGCCTTATCAACCCTCCATTACCAACACGACAGCCATTAAAGATGTAGATGAGCCTTTTGTATATATCAGTAATTGGGAATGGAAAATAAACGATAAAGTCGTTTCAAACGAACAGGAACTGAACTATAGCTTTGAAAAGAACGGTCATTATACTATTTCGCTATCGGCCCAAATGGGGGAATGTACTGATTCCCTAAGGGTTGAAAATGCTATCGCATTGGATGTGGATACATTGGATTATAGTGTTGTGCGTGAAGGGCCCGGATTAAAAGACAGTATATTTTTTAATCTTAAAAACCAAAATATTCGCTATGTGGAGTGGGATCTGGGTGATGGCTTTAAAACGAATGAAAGACAGTTCAAATATTGTTATGCCGATTCGGGGAAATATGATGTAAGTATTACCGCAGTACTAAAAAACGGTTGTCACCTATATCGAACCACGCAAATAGGTATACTTCCCTCGCCATTGGCAAATTTTACGATGGAACAGCAAACGCTATGTAAACCGCCTTTTATTGTTAAATTTACCAATGCCTCGAAAATGGCAGAGCGCGTGGTGTGGCACTTTGGCGACGGCGGATCATCTGCTTCTGACACCATGGTGAACCATACGTTTAACAGTACGGGAGAATTTTTAGTAAAGCTTATTGCTTATGGCAAGGGAGAGCCCGATACGCTTACTAAAATTCTCAATTTGTATTCGCCCGGAGGCATGCCTATCATTGCCGACCGGCAAAACGGGTGTGTCCCTCTTGATGTGCAATTTAGTACGGATGCCCCCCTCAAAAACGGGCATTGGGATTTTGGCGATGGAGAAGCGTCGACTCTTCAGGCACCCAGGCACACTTTTAAGGCGGAAGGTCGTTACCAGGTCAGACTCACCTACACCAATGAACAGGGCTGCCCGGTTAGTTCAACTATTGATATCAATGGTGGTGACAAGCCGATCGTTAACTTTGAAGTGACTCAGACGGATAGCTGTAACCGGTCACCCATTGAATTGATCAATCGTTCTTCCAATTACCAAACCGAAGAGTGGCACATTGGTGGTGACTTTGAAAATTTTAATGAGGATAAACCCGGCAGTTACGATTATCATTTCTATTCTCCGGGGAGTAAGTCTGTTGAGCTATTGCTGGATAATTACGGATGTACCGCTTCATTAAAGAAAGAGGATGTGATTTTTATTAAACCTCCGGTAGCCTACTTTTTTATGGAGGATCCCATTTGCGAAATTCCGGCACAAAGTAACATTCATAACTACACCCAGCAATACGATGAAATAGCCTGGAATTTTGGCGACGGAACTCAGCAAAAGGTAACGCCACCCTATCACATCTACGAAAATACGGGCAATTACAACGTCTATCAAACGGTAACAAATCACACCACCGGTTGTAAGGATTATGAAACACAAACGGTTCACGTATCCGTTACTGAGCCTTACTTTGAGCTCACAAGTATAAATGAAGGGTGCTTGCCTTTTACGGTTTCTTTCATTGACAAATCAACCACAACAGGAAAGATATACCGATGGTTCTGGGATTTTGGCGATGGAACGATTGATACCACGAAAACAGCCGAAGTGACCCATGTTTATACAACGCCCGGGGAATTTGATGTCAAGCTCACTGTAGAGGAGTTCTATGGCTGCCGCGAAGCCTTTGTAAGGGAAAAAGCAGTCAAAGTAAATTATTCCCACGCGGAAATAGGCTTTATAAAAGATGCCGTTTGCGTGGGCGAATCATTTGAATTAAAAGATATTTCGCGCTCAAACACAAACATAGTCAACCGGAACTGGCTTTTTGGCCCCGGTCAGACTGAAACAGCTGAAACAGTCCAACATGCCTATGATTTCCCGGGAACCCAATCGGCCATATTATCTGTAACTGATGCGAACGGATGTACAAGCTCCGATACGCTAACCATGAATGTGCCGGTGGCCGAGGCGCTGTTTATTTTAGGCGATTACACCTGTACCAATAATGAGTTGCAAGTACAGAATATTTCCCTGGGTGAAGATCTCAGCTACTCATGGGATTTTGGAGATGGCGGAACATCTGTTGAGAAAGCACCAAAATATACTTACAGCAAGGATGGAACCTACGATGTAAAACTTACAGTTACAACACAACAGGGATGCTCCGGTTCCACAACTCAAAGTGTCAATGCCGTTACACCTGTGGTTGATTTTGATGCGTATAAAACAGCCTTAGGATGTGCCCGTAATGCTTTACCAGCTGTATTTTACGATCATTCATCGGAGGATATTTACGGGTGGCAATGGGATTTTGGAGATGGTGAAGGTGCTGTTTCTCAAAATAAAGATCCCCAATATTTGTATACGGAGCCTGGTTATTTTGATGTTAAACTCATAGTGACCAGTAAGGGAGGGTGTACACGTGAACTCATCAAGACAGATTTCATTCACCTGACCGGTCCGGTAGGTTCAATCACTACCGATGTTTCTGCCGGGTGTATCCCTCTTACGGTTCAGTACTTCACTGATACAGATCCTGGCAATCAGATCTCATGGGATGTGGGTGACGGTACCAACCATTACGACAACCAATTGAGTTTTAGTCATGCCTACAACGAGTCGCGGAGCTTTTTCCCGTCCATCATTCTAACTGATAAAGAGGGATGTACGATGGAATACGATGGCGACCCGATAATCGTTGACAGTTACCCGGAGTTATCCTTCACAGCCGACCATAGAAAGATTTGTGCAGGCACTTCATTAAATTTTCAAGGCATTATCAATTTGAACTCGTCCCAGGTATCGCAAATCAGTGAGATGATTTGGGATTTTGGCGATTCCCGATACAGCAGTAACAACTCCGCTCCCGCACACACTTATTTTGCGCCGGGAACATATGATGTAGAGCTCTATGTGAAAACATCCATGGGCTGCAGTGCTACGCTAAAACAAGAGGACTTTATCACCGTTTTTCCTTCGACCCTGGATGCAGCCTTTAGTACATCCAAACGGAATGCCTGTTTGGGTGAAAGCATCCTGTTTACCAATGAGAGTCAATCGGATTATCCCATTGTTCAGAAACGCTGGGATTTTAACGACACTGATTTTTCCACGCTTTCACCAGTCCATCACACGTACAACGAAGGGGGATCATACACGGCGAAATTAACCGTTACCGATCAACAAGGCTGTACTGATAGTACGACCACGCAAATTCAAGTCAGCCATATTGATGCAGCATTTATAAGCGAGCCGGTTTCAGGTTATGCACCATTGAATGCTACATTTACAGAACAAGCCTCGTCCGACAACGAGTTGGTTTCATGGAACTGGGATTTTGGAGATAACACCAGGTCCGCAGAACGTAATCCCAGACATACCTTTACAGGGGATAATGAACAAGCCACCTATTATGTGTCGCTTACAGTCACTGACAACATTCAGTGTTCGGCCACCGTCACAGATACCCTGTATGCTGTTAACTACTCCCCGGTTGCTGTCAATGATACCATTGGTGTTCAGGAAGACAATGTGGCCTATGGTGATCTTGCCATCAACGATACCGAACCGGACGGGCAACAGCTGATTTATAGCCCGGTACCACTTACTGGTCCGGTACACGGAAGGGTTGCCATACAGGAAGACGGCTTGTTTAGTTACACACCTGATCCCAATTATTTTGGTGCTGATGGTTTTGAATACAGGGTATGTGATACCGGTATTCCCGAAGCGTGTGCTTCTGCTAAGGTGCACATAGAAGTACTACCGGTAGATGATTTACCCCCTGTTGCAGTAAAGGATTTGTTTGTCGTAAACGAAAAAGAAACCCTGACAGCAACCAGTATTTTACTGAATGATATCGATCGTGAAGGTCTGGGCTTGACTGTGCAATATGATAACCCTGTAAGTGTTGCACTACATGGAGATATGGTATTAAATGCTGATGGAACCTTCACTTATACACCCGACAACACTTATATAGGGCTGGATTCGGTGAAGTATATCATTTTCGATCATGCAATGCCTTCCCAAAGCGACTCTTCGTGGATCGTAATTAATGTCAGGCAAGTGGAGGAACCACCGGTGGCCGTTGCTGATACTTTTTATACCGATGAAGAAGTACCGGTTACGCTTTTGAACCTTGCCAACAACGATACCGATCCTGAAAATAACATTGATGCCCAAACGGTAACATTGGTTGGGGCTGTATCCTATGGGAGTATCTCAAATACAGGTCATGAATTTGTGTTTACCCCTGAGAAAGACTTTTATGGCACCGTACGCTTAGCCTACAGTGTGAGCGATATGACTTTCTTAAGTGGCACCGGCGAAATAATTATACAGGTAGGTCAGGTGAATGATCCACCGGTGGCCTTTGACGATTATGCCAACGGTTATGAAGATGTGCCGTTGGAAGTAGCTATTTTGAGTAATGACATTGATCCGGATAATAACCTGGATGCATCCAGCTTCAGGCTTTTAAGCGCAGATGTTTCAGATCATATTTCGTTTGATGCCCAAAGTGGTGTTTTAACCTATTACCCAAGCGAAAACTACATTGGCTCCGATGTACTGAGTTATGAAATATGCGACTCATCTCAGTTTTGCTCTCAAGCCAAAATTTTTATCAACCTTCAGCAATCGTTTGATGATGCACCGGTAACCGCAGCGGATACCGTTTGGGTCATCCAATGTTTAAGCGACACGGCCCATGTGGCAGCAAACGACACAGACCCTGAAAATGATCTGGACAGAGAATCCGTTTACGTGGTTACTTATCCCGGATCACACCCGGATATAACGGCCTTAGGAGACGGAAGGATTCTTGTGGACTATGTCTCCAATCCCGGTTTCATAGGCCCCGACTCGCTGGTTTATCAAATATGCGATTTACGAAACAACTGTTCGGAGGGCAAACTTTACATTATGGTTCAACCTTATAAAGAGACCCTCTTTATTCCTCAGGCCATCACACCCAATGGGGACGGGAAAAATGATCTTTTTGAAATTACACACATTGATAAATTTCCAAGCAATCGTCTTTATGTTTACAACCGGTGGGAACAGGAGGTATACAGTAAAGAAGGCTACAATAATACATGGGATGGTACCTCCAATAACAAACCACTACCCGATGGGACGTATTATTACCTATTGTATTTGTTAGACGGAGATGACCCCATAAAAGGATTTGTTTACATTTCACGATAGACAAGACATGAAATATATCAGAATTATACTATTACTAATCGGCCTGCAACCGATAACGTTATTAGTGGCGCAACAAGAAAATCAGTTCACGCAGTATGCGTTTAACCAGGCCATTATAAATCCCGCCTACATTGGCAGTATCAACTATATGAATCTGCAGATTTCCAGCAGGAACCAGTGGGTTGGTTTTCCGGGTGCCCCAAAATCCAATGCGCTCACACTAGGCTATCCGTTTAAATACTTTAATTCGGCCGTAGGTATTACTGTCTTGCAGGATAATGTTGGCCCGCTGCGCAATAGCATACTCACGTTGGGGTATGCGTATTCGGTGAAGCTTACAAGTGACATCAGGCTGTCGATGGGCTTAAATGCCGGGATGAATCACTATTCTGCCAACCTGGATATGTTGCAAACCAACGATCATGGCGACGCAGCGCTGGAACAAGGTACTGTGCAACGGTCTTCGTTTACCTTTGGTTCCGGGGTTTTCTTGTATTCTAACAATTGGTACCTGGGCTTATCGGTCCCCAAAATAATCACCAATAGCTTTTCGTTTAGCAATGATGAAAGCGATGTATATAACCTGAAAGAGCAAAACCATTTTTACCTGGTTAGTGGTTATATCTTTAGTTTTAAGAATGAAAAAATAAAGCTTAAGCCTTCTGTTTGTGTAAAAAAAGTAAATAATGTAAGCCCCTCACTAGATTTCAGCTTAGCTACTTCATTATATGACCGATTGGCATTGGGTGCAGGGTTGCGTAACCCGGATACTTATTTTGCATTTCTTCAGGTGGCAATAGGCAAAAACCTGAACGTGGGCTATGCCTATGATATCTCCGGCTCACGTATCAGCAATTTCTCAAAAGGATCCCATGAGATTGTTTTAGATGTGAGGCTTTATCGCGAAGCAACAAAAGTTCATTCACCAAGATTTTTCTAATCATATGAAAAAAGTTTTTATCTGTCTGCTTTTCATATTAGTCACGATTAAAATTTCACAGGCTCAAAATCTTAACCAGGTTTTAGGCGATAATTATTTTGATCATCTGGCCTATGCCAAAGCCATAAAGTATTATGAGAAAGCATTGAAAAAAGACAGTGTTAATGTGCATGTATTAAAATGTTTAGCGCAATCGTATAAAAACAGTGGCCACTTTCGTAAGTCCGAAGAACTATACGAGCTACTCCGTGTCAATCAGGATACATCGAGTATGGAAGAATATGCTCACTTATTAATCTATAACCATAAATACAATGACGCGGATAGTTTAATAAGCCAATTTAATTTAACCCTACCCATTTATAATAAACAACTTATTGATAGTTTGATGAGTGCTGAATCCCATTACGATGTGACGTTGGCAGGGATTAATACCAAATACTCCGACTTCCGCCCTTGTTTTTTAAATAACAACCTGATATTTTCCTCGGCACGTGATACAAGCAAGAACGAATACGAATGGAACGGGCAGCCCTACTTAAGCTTATTTATGGCCGACATGAGCGAAGATGGTAGTCTGAGTCAGGTAAGGCCATTCACCAAAATTGATTCCCGTTATCACATTAGTTCTTTTCAGTATGTAAGAAGAGAAGGCCTGGCCTATTTCACCATGAATAATGCCAATGCCTTTACCACACAAAAAGATGCAAATAACGCGGTTAACTTAGGTATTTACACATCTAAGCTCAAAAAGGGTATTTGGCAAAAACCGGAACCTGTGGATAAGGTTTCCAACAAAGATTATACGTCGACCCATCCGTTTTTCTCGACTCACGAGGACCGATTGTATTTTTCTTCCAACCGTCCGGGAGGCTTTGGTGGTAGCGATATATACTATGCCGAAGTATACAGAAATGGAATACTAAGTGATCCGGTCAACTGTGGCGAACGCATTAACACACCGGGGGATGAAGTGTATCCCTTTATTTTGCCTGACGGCGTGCTCTATTTTTCTTCCAACGGTCATGCGGGACTGGGTGGTTTAGATATTTTTTGTGCAACAATTGATGACGACTTTTTTAGTGATGTAAAGAATTTAGGAGTGCCCGTAAATAGCTCCAGGGACGATTTTTCGCTTATTTTTATGGAAGACCAATCCATCGGCTATCTCTCCTCGAACCGGAGTGGTGGAGTGGGTGATGATGACATTTATCTGGTTAAAAAGATCAAACCAGCTAAAGCGCTTGAAAAACCAGGTTCACAAGCGGATGATAAAACAAATGAAGAAGAGGCTGAAAAGGGAGAAACAATAGAAGAACAAACAGCGAACCCACCGTTGGCCGGAAATGAAAACAATGATGCCATTTGCAGCGCTGCGCTTGTCGTTTCAATTCCCACTGCTGAGATAAAGCAAGCTGAAAAAATGGTTGAACCTGCGTTTACACTTGAGAAGGACATAACCCTAGAGTCTATCTCTGAAATTTTGGATAAAATCCAACCTGAAACAGCCCCCCTCACTAAAGATCAATTGAAGCATTTGACATTCAGGTTATACCATATCATTTTTGATTTTAACTCCTGGGACATCAATGCTGAATCAGCCAACGAACTGGATAAGCTGGTTGACTTAATGAAGAAATACAGATCCATGACCATTGAGCTCAGTTCGCACACTGACTGCCGGGGAAATTGCGCTTATAACAGGGTATTGTCGCAGGCCCGTGCTGATGCTGCGCTAAAGTATATTCTGAAAATGGGTATCAGTGTCAACCGGATAGAAGCCATTGGCTATGGCGAACAAAAACCATTGAACCGGTGCATTGACGGAGTGGACTGCCCCGAGGGGCTGCACCAGGAAAACAGAAGGGTGGAGGTGTTAATTACGGGTTTTCAATAGCGTCTGAAAAAGTCATTCTTGCTGATCGGTGCAACACTAAAATAGATCTGACTGGACGTAACTACTCCGGACCATGTGATGGCGGACGAGAGCTATTGTTGCTGGTTTTAGGGTGATTAAGTCGTTTATTATATTGCTTCAAGGCGCTGTGTCTTTCTGTGTTTTGCAAATGATCTTTCCAAGTTATCGGCGATGCCTCCATAACCGAAACACGATTGTTTTCAAACGCGAACTGGGATCCTTAATCATTAAAAATCGGTTTTTGATCACAAAATGATCTAAATCATGATTTTTGGCATAACCACTAGGGCGATATTGCGTAGAAACACGAAATATCCAGCGGGAAACTGGCATGTATTGAAATAAGATAGATAATCAGCGGAATTCATTCAACTATTTTATCACTCTGCCATCCCTAGGGATTCAAGTAAAAGGAGAAAAAATAAAAACAATATTTAGTGCATCAATTAGCTTTTATCCGAAAGGTTTGGGAAATACGATTGCATCAGAATGTATTTACGCAATCACTTACCCATATGCTTTTAAAGCGAGTTATTAATGGCATCTGCTTAGCCGACTAAATTAAGTATTAAATAACAAAACAATAATAAATATAACTAAATCTATGACGCACATGTACTTCTTAAAATTCTCCAGTTTAATGAGAATAAAGATTTTTATGGCTTTTTGGGGTTGTTTACTCTTAACTAACAGCGTTATCGCACAGACAGGCCCCGGTGGAGTGGGCACGCTGACTGGTACCGGAACGCTTAAGGCCTGGTACACGGCTGATGCCGGAGTCTCCTACGATGGTAGTAATAAAGTCTCTGATTGGCGAAACTCAGTAGCGGTTTCCAATCTTGACATCTTTGCTACGGGAAGCCTAATGCCGGATTATGAAGCAAGCAATATTAACGGGAAACCGGCTATTAGCTTTTCCGGCTCCAATCGGTTAACAACAGCTATTCATCTGAACAGTTCGTTTTTTCCGACCAATGCAGCCACAACATTTATTATCAGCAACGCTGATAATACCTCTCAAAATTCAAGTATATACGGCACTTACCCGCTGGAAGGTAATCGTTTCTCTGCCCATTTGCCATGGGTAGGAAATTATTACTTCGATATTGGCACCTGTTGTTCAGATCCGTCCAGGGTAACTGATGGATTCGGGACAGCCGGTAATTATTCGATTTGGTCGTATAACGCCAATTCGACCCTTGGTAAAACAGTTTATAAAGATAATACTCAAGTAGGCCAGGTAGCAGGCGTTAATACCTATTCATCTCATGCTTCACACCAATTTCAATTGGGAGATAATTATGCTGGTGATATCGCCGAGATGATCATTTTTGCAGAACGAATTAATTCTGCCCAACGTAATATTATTACCAACTACCTTAGTGCCAAATACAATATTGCATTATCTGGGGGTGATTTGTATTCTGAAGTCAATTATAGTTATGACGTTTGCGGAATCGGACAAGAATCGGACGGTTCAAATTCCCTGGCTTCATCAGCCGGTTTTTTTATTGCGTCCAATGGAAACTTCCATGATGGCGATTACCTGATGGCCGGACATAATAGTACGCTTAATGACGGACCTATTGGAACCAACTTACCAGCAGGAGTAACAGAACGATGGAAAAGAGATTGGTACCTGGAAAAAACAGGTAATCTTGATGCCAAAATTACTTTTGACCTTCGTGAAGGAATCATTGATGGATTATACCCTGGAGAACTAACTAATTATGTGCTGCTTTATCGTGCAGGCACTACCGGCAGCTATAGTGAAGTGTCAACTGTTTCGGTAGCCTTGGGTGATATGGATCAAATAGCCTTCGAAGTAACTGATGCCAATCTGACGTCCGGTTATTATACCTTAGGAACTAAAAACAGTTCCGCTAGTCCGGTAAAAGGAAAAGGCGGGACTACTTATTATGCCTGGTTAAATGATAATTGGGATCGGTCAGATACCTGGTCCACTCAGGAAAATATTCACACTCCAAACGGCATGACACCATCTACCTCACCCACTTCAGCTATAGATAAGGTGGTGATTAAGAATGGGGTAACAGTGGATGTGAGCACTAATGCTAAAACAAATGCTTCATTGGAAGTTAGAGGATCACTAAATCTTCATAGCACCACGGGGCATCAATGGAACGAGATATCCGGTAATGGTCGAATCCTTTTGGAGACGGATGATTTTCCGGCCGGAGATGCTTCTCAATTTATTTCAGCCGGTCAAGGTCAGGGTACTGTTGTTTACCAGGGAACCGGATTTAACTTCAATACATCACGTGCATTTTACAACCTGGAAATTAACCTGGATGCTTCAAATTCTATCCTGACCTTGAAGAATGATCTGAATGTGAATGGAAACTTGTACGTCAACCGTGGGATACTGAAAATTAATGATGATGCTTCTACATCGAACCTACGAATCACAATTGAAAAAGATTTATGGATTCAGGCTAATGGTTCTATTGAAACCGGGTTGGGTAATGCCCGCCATGAATTTAACCTCAAGGGAAACTTCACTAATAACGGATCGGCCAAATTTACAAACCGTACCTCTGCCATTACCAACTCAGAAGCCTCCAACGGGATTATTGACTTTAACCTGTTAAATACATCTGCTGATCAGGCCATTCAATTGAACGGCACGACAAACTTCTATCGCATCGAAATCAACAAAGGCACGGATGATACTTATGTAGCTTCCATTGATGCAGATGATCCGGCTTATTTTAACTTGTTTGGTTACGCCAGAGAAAATCATACAGGCGATCAGCCTTATCGCACCTCCAATGATAATGCCTTGGGTTTAATTGCCGGTAGCGTTAAGTTAGGGGCCAATATCCAGGTGAATGCATTAAGCAATAGTGGTAATTATGACATTCCAGAACGGGCGCGTTTATGGATTGATGGTGCCACAGTACGGAACAATGGGGGATCGGCCACCGTACCTTATGGTACCTTGCAAGTATCTGCCGGACTGTTTGAGTCTAAGGTATCCAGTGGAATTACCACCCGCAAAAACGGAGTAATTAAAATTGAAGGAGGTGTTGTCAATACCAATGTGATTCGTACCTCTGTGTTAGGATCGACCAACGTTGGGGGTTATGTTCAGAGTGGTGGGACCATGAATCTGATCGCCGGTTCCATGTCCAGTGATTATTACCGCTTCAGCATGACTTATCCGGGCAATGTATTTAACATGAGTGGGGGAACCTTGCACATTCATCAATCCGGCGGTAAAGGAGGGATTTTCATTAATTCAGATCCCACTAATACCAATGTAACGGGAGGAACTGTAATCTGTGACATTAGCACCAACAGTGATTTTAACATTACTTCGCGGGCGCCGTTTTACAATCTACGCCTCACCAATTCATTGGGAAACACTTATAATCACGTGCTCGCGGCAGCTACGGATGTTGCTTCTACGAATGAAAATGTGAGTCCACAACCATTGGTGGTGCTAAATGATTTCACTATTGAAGCCCAATCCTTTTTGTACCACAATGGGCAGGATATCTCCGTAGGTCGGAACATGTCTATCGCTGCCAATGCACAAAAACAGACCGAGAACGGAACCAATAACTATGGTTTATGGTACCGCAACGATGCCAGTGCTTACAATACCTTAACATTTAATGGTACAGAAGACGGTGAGTTTTATATTGGCCACAATGTGGATGATGGTTATGAACTCTACCTTTGGAACATGACTGTAAACAAACCAGCCGGTAAAAAATTAACCATTAAAGGAGATCCGAATAAAGAAGCGGCAAGTGTGGGTACCGATTGGCATGCGCGCCTCATTTTAATTCAAAATAATTTAAATGTAGATCAGGGTATATTGGATCAGGGCCAGCACTCCCTTCGTTTATTTGGGCCGCTCAATGTGAAAAGTGAAGGACAGGCCGGTGAATACATCCATGGCACGACACACATTGACGCCTTAATCATGTTTAAGGATGCTGACATTCAAATTAACACTGTAAAAGGAGCAGTTCTGGGAAATATTAAGATGAACCCAGCCCCCATAACAGAAATCATTACTTTAACCAGCGATGTGTTGATCAAACGGATCAGTTATTTTCAGGGGCGGATAAATATGGGCCCTTATAATCTGAAATTAGATTATTTGCATCGAGGAAGCTCTACCGATCCCTACCGGGTGACGGATGGAAAAGTAGGCAGTGAAATGTTCTATGGCAATGGAAATGCCTCCGATGGAGGACTCTCCCTATTTATCCCAGGGGTAACTGCGGATAATACAGACATTGCTTTCCCGGTAGGTGTTTGGGGCAAATACACACCGGTCAAACTAAATATTGCAGATGTGCCGGCTTCCGGAGGATATGTGACGGTTGTTCCGGTGGATGGCGAGTTGCAAACCACCGATATTCAAAATGGTGGCAACATGCTGTCCTATTATTGGAGAATCAGTCACAGTGATTTTAGCACAGCTCCAAACGTGAAATATGAATTAACCTATAATACAGGCGATGTTCCGGCACAGGAAAACTTATTTGTGCCGGGAAAAGTATTATCAGACGATCCTTATTCCCGACTGTACATCGATGATGTGGCTAAAGTTGTGGACGGTTCCAACCTCATTTATTACGATGACGGCACTGGTGGCCGCTTTCCAATTGATAATGCCAGCTATACGGCCGGTCGGGAAAACCGCTTTACAGGTAGTGTTTCCATCTTTTACACGCGTGACCATGGTAGTTCAACAGGGGCTACAGCACGTACACCTGATTGGACAGACCGACAGACCTGGACCCGAAATGATTTGCTCACAGATATTAACAGCGATGGCGTAATCAACTATCTGGATTGGCACGACAGTCGTCAACCGGCTTGTCCAAACGGACAAAATATGTATCCGGAGGCTGGTGATGTGGTAGTGATTGGCTGGGTCCCCTGGACCGATACCCAAAAACCAACTTTACAGGGCCAACCACATGGTGTGTGGATTGAAAACGTCCAGCAGGAATGTGCCGAACTGGTATTTACTCAAATGTTAGATGCCAGCGGTAATCCGACATCTCGCGTCTATCGTTCCAACTTCCAGTTCCGTCCCACCCTATGTATCAACGATTGGAACGGGCAATTAAAATCTGATTTGGTAAAAGGGGAAGGTATGTTCTGGTGTCGAATCGGCGACCCTGATTTTTCCCTGATGGATATTGGTGATTTTGCTGCCAGTGATTCTTCTTATATTGTGTATGAGAACTTCAATAATCCGCGCACGATTAATAATATTCCTGCCATTGTACCTAACCTTGTGTTTGCCAATAATAACTGGGGCGCGTACGATCATAATATCTATCTCTCATCCGACCTTACCACAAACGGGAATTTTGAAATATTAGGGAATGCCAACATCATTCTGAGTAATACAGCAACCGGTAATCTGACCATTGGTCGTGATTTGGTTCTTTTCGAAACCAATCCTTCAGAAGGCGGTGCCTCCGGCGGTAGTGCTCAACTGTTGTTTCAGAACAATGGTACCCCACGGACCGTATCCGTAGCACGTGACATCATCATTTCCAACCGCGGTGGTTTGATTGCGGTTTCGTCACCCAATACAGCTATCCTTGACCATAATCTATCGGTTGGCCGACATATTTATCAAAAATCAGCCGCCGCTGGCACCGATGGTCTTAAACTTTGGACAGCGTCCAATCAGGATCGTATTACATTAACCTTGAACGGTAGTGAGAACATGACCTACACCTATTCTGACGGTGATGTGCCTGATTTTTACCGAATGATTGTCAACAAAGGTGTCAGTCAAAGTACAACAGCTCATCTATCCGGTGATTTTACACTCAATGGCCCTACTTCAGGTGGCGGTGTTGCGAAAGCACTGGAACTGCAAAATGGAACACTGATTCTGGATAATCCGGGTATTGCTTTCAATTTAACTTCAGGTAATGATGATTTCCTGATTGGAAGTACAACAGGATTGGAAATCAGACAAGGCGCTTTAACAGCCAATGGTAATTCCGGTATTCTTCTGGATGGGACATTAGATGTGAACAATGGATCACTTGATATGAGCGGTGGTAATAATAACATCGAGTACTCCGCATCGGGCAAGGCTGTTCTGGAAATTGGGACTGGCTCATTAACCGTAGGTGGACAAATCAGAGGTCCCTTAGCTGCTGATGAAGGCATCTTAACGTATCGCCAGACCGGGGGAATGGTGATCGTTGGAGAAACGAGCGCAACCGAAGGAAATCGGGGTGTATTGGAGGTTCACAATGCAGGTAGTGAATTTACATTTACGGGAGGATCCTTACAGATTGTCCGTCAGCAAACCTCAGCATCACGCGCAGCCTTATATCTCTTGCCGGATGAATCAACCATTGGTACAGGCATGACCATTCAATTAGGAAACGCAAGTACACCAGGCTCACAAGACATTGGTATTCGCTCTTCGGTTGCTATACCCAATTTGGTACTCAACAATTCAAGTGGTAATAATCCAAATGCCAGTATCTGGGTAGAAGCCCTGGATGTGGATAACAACCTTGAAATTGCAACCGGAACGACCTTTAATTGCCAGGGAAACAATTTGACGATCGGAGGCCACCTCATTAATAACGGGACGCTGTCAACAGGCACCAACACTACTGTTTTTGACGGCTCATCTGATCAGCAAATTACCGGAACGAGCACGACTGCCTTTCATCATCTGAATAAGACGAACACCAATCAGTTAGATGTGATGCAAGACATTACTATTAATGGAAATCTGGCTTTATCCGGGTCATTATATGATAATAACCACAGTATTCAGATAAAAGGAGACTTTGCTAACAATGGTGCTCATTTATACGGTGGTGCCGGAGCAGGTATTCTTTTGAATGGCACACTGCGTCAAAGCTTATCCGGCAATGGCAGCATTGGTTTATTAAGAATTAATAATGCGTCAAATGTAAAAGTTGCAGATGGTTCCACACCGGTGATCGTATCCGGACTGGAATTGGAACAAGGTGTTTTTGATATTGGTGGCAACCAGTTGACCCTGGAGGAAAATGCAAGTATCACTGCCATCAATCCATTCGGGGAGAACAACATGATTCAGACCACCAAGTCATACGTGGATGCCGGCGTGAAGAAATATTTCTCAGCATTTGCGGGTCCCGGAAATCAGGTGTTTGTTTTTCCAATGGGTTCAAATGGTGTGTACACACCGGTAACTTTTGATGTAACCTCAATCACCTCTACCAATGGTAACGTCACAGTAAAGGCCTCCCATGAGGTGCATCCAACCATTGTGGATGATAGCGAGAATCCGGATTTGGAGATTACTGATGCTGAAAATGCCTTACAATATTATTGGATCTTAAGAAGTGAAAATATGACGGGGTTCTCTGGTTCTGTCAAATTTTCAGGACGGGATGATTTAGCACTGAGCAATAGTGCGAGTTATACTCAAGCCGATTACATCACGGCTCGATTATTAAACAATGGCTCTTATCAATGGGATAAGTTTGGTCTGGAAACATACGATGAAACCACGGATGAGCTAATATTTACCTTTTCAGGGACCAACGACTTGGGCATATCAGGTGATTATACCGCCGGAGTAGAACCGCAAACACCGACCAAAAAGGGGGCCATTCCAGATGAAGTACCAGTTTATCGAACCACTGCAGATGGTAACTGGGCCGATGCTATCTGGACACCAGTAGCTCCGGCGGGTGGACCGCGTGGTGCCAGGGTAGAGATTAATCACAATGTGACCATGAGTACTAACTTTATCTCATCTTATACAACTACCATTAACAATTCTGGCCGATTGAGTATAGGTAGTACTTATGGACATCGTTTAGGAGATGTTTTCGGCACAGGTACATTACATATTGAAGACGGTGGCATGCCTTCAGCTTCCTTTAATGACTTTATTAAAGCTTCCGGCGGTACATTTGATTTCGATGGTAGTACGGACTACTCTGTTATGAGTAATTTTACCGAAGTAAATAATGTGACCTTTTCAGGGACCGGTGAAAGGCAGTTACCAAACAGCATATTAACCATTCATGGGGATGTCCTGATCAATGGTACCGATGCAACCTTAAATGTGGTTAATTTATACAATCAATCCTTTAACCTCAAAAAGGATTTAACTTATACTACAGGTAGCTTTACAGCCGGTATCGGAACTTCAGCAGTTATTTTCAACGGCTCTCAACCACAAGCGGTGACTGGTGCTTTTACAGGAACCAATGGTTTTAATAATTTAACCATTGATAATGGATCCGGATTAACAATTAATAATCCAATTGAGATCAACAACACGCTCAATCTAACCAATGGATTAATAAATACCTCTGCGATCAATACACTTACCATAACCAATGCAGCGGCAGCTGCGGTAACGGGTGGTAATGCGTCATCCTATGTAAACGGACCGCTGCGTAAACGTATTCCGAATAACGATACCTTCGTCTTTCCGGTTGGGAGAGACGGGCGTTACGGCAGTCTTTTATTATCGGGTATTCAATCTGGTGCAACGGGTATTTGGGAGGCCGAGTACTTTAATCACAATCCGGCGAATGACGGCTATAATCCGACTTCTTATCAGGCACCCCTTAACTATGTGAGTAAAGGAGAGTACTGGCGCTTAAAAGGACCTGCGGCGGCACAAAGTGAGGTAACCGTGCGCTGGGATAGCAACAGTGGTGTTTCTACTGATGCGAATGTGAGACAAAACCTGCGTATTGTAGAATGGACCACTGCTACACCTGATGAATGGCAGGAAGCCGGTGATGATATAATAGACGGAGGTGCGACATCAGGGACTATCCGTACGACTTCATTACGTACTTTTAACGCATTTACGGAAGGTAATTATTTTACGTGGGGATCCACTACACCAAGCCTTGTGAATGGATGGATTGGTGGTGCAGCAGGTAATGAAACGGACTGGTTTACCGCTGCCAACTGGAGTCGTAATTTGGTGCCGGATATTACTACTGAAATAGAAATAGATGATGTCACACATAACCCAATCATTTCCGGCAATGCATTTTGTGCTGATGCCACCATTAATATCAATGGAATGATAAGCTTATTGGCTGGAAGTCAAATGACCATCGATGGCAACCTGGTAAATAACGGAACCCTTCAAATTGAAAACAACAACACTGACAACATGGCCTCCTTTATTAATAACGGAACCATTACTGGAACGGGTGTTGAGCAAGTTCAGTTTGATTTTGATCCATCCAGGTATTGGTACACCGGAATGCCGGTTGATGGGGTAACAGGCGCTGATTTATTTGTTTCGGATAACCTGAGAGCAAAAGTGTATGCCTACAATGGTGCATGGAATGCTATAACCAGTGATGCTTATGATTTCGATGCGAATCCACTTAAGGGGTATGCCATTGCGTTTAATAATGCTGAATCAATTGTTCTTTCCGGAAGAGCCAGGTATGGCAGTTACAACTACAGTGTAAATCCCGGATGGGAACTGATGGCAAATCCGTATCCTTCATTTGTAGATATTGAACAAACAAGTGATTGGAATATGACGAATGTCAGTGAAACGGTATATACCAGAACGACCTATAATACAGTACGGGATCTCGCTACTTATAATCGCATCTCTCATATTGGAGTGAATGGAGGTAGTCGATACATTGCACCCATGCAGGCCTTTTGGGTTAAAGCAACCAGTTCAGGAACCTTTGGTATTTCTGCGGGGGCCAGAGTGCATCATGTTGCAAAATTAAAATCAGCACAGACTGATCCGTCTGATGTGTTGCGCTTAGAATTGGATAATGGAATTGCGTCAGATGAGTGTGCTATTGTACTTCGACCTACCGGAAGTCCCTATTTCAGTAAAGTGGATTCGGAGAAAAGGTTAAGTAACACTATGGATATGGCCTACTTATATACGATTAAGCAAGGTAAAAAAGTAGCTATTAGTTTGTTGCCAGAGCCAGAGGTGATTAAAACAGTGCAGTTGGGATACTCTATTGTAAATAAAGATCTTAAGGAGATGGTTATTAAAGCAACTAATCTAAATGTTTTTGATCAAAACGTACCGGTTTTTCTGGAAGACAAGGTCATCGGTCAGCGCATTGATTTGCGTGCAACTTCAGAGTATCGGTTTACTCCACTTGATAATGCAAATAACGAGCGCTTTGTGTTACATTTTGAGGGGCTGTCAACAGGATTGGAACCTACTTTGAATGAAGAAGAAGCAAAAGACAAGACCGTGTTTATTTCTGCTTATAGAAATATTGTTGCAGTAAAAATAGAGGATCCTGGTTTCACCGAATCGGTTCAGGTAATGATCTATTCCATCACCGGAGAAATGTTGGTAAATAATGAGTTTAAAGGTAATTTTAAAGAGTATAATTTACCGGTTGCTTCCGGGCACTATGTTGTGAAAGTAAAAGCGAAAGGTCATAAAAAAGAAGTTGTTGAAAGTGCATTGGTGGTTCTTAAAAAGCACTTTTAAATGCAAGTTGCAGGAACGTCTTTGGGGTTTTTAGATGGAAAGAGAGAAATGTACTAACGAAGTTGTTTTCGCTTTTTGCCATCGAATTAAAGGATAAGTCGTTTGTTTTGTAATGTGAAGCCTCCGGTGTTGCCGGGGGCTTTGCTGTTTAGTCGGTAGTCAGTTTGATGGTTGAAAGAAGTCCACAGCAAATCCCTCAATAGACCTGGAAAAAGCGTTGCAATATTACAACAATTCCCCCTGTACTCTTTTTGTAGATAAGTTGTTATGAATTTTACCGCTGGTGTTTACTATTCATCGGTTTTCTGTTATTAAACAATACTTGGTTAGGATTTTATGCGGCGATCGTGCCATGGCACAATAGCTCTCTTGCCTTCTTTTGATTTTTTGGTAAGTGTGGATTAATCCCGAACTTATCAAAAAACAATTTCAATTGTAAACTATTGTGGTTTATCGTTTTTACATCCCTCATAGAAAATGATTTGCGTTGTTCTTTTGGTATGCTTAACCAAGGTTCAATCATGGCAATATTGATTGCCGTTAGTGATGCATTAAAGTGAAAGTCCAGCTTGTTTTTACTTCTGGCCTGACAATCATTTAAACCAGTAGGCTGTTTGCCATCCCGGTAAAGAAATTCAATTTGAAAACGACTTTGATAGTATTTCAGAACATCCAAAGCTTCGAGCTTGATGTCTGTTGAGAAGTACAACTTGTGAGGCTGCTTGCCGTTTCCATTGTTATAAAGAACGTGAACCAGCTTAATTTTACGCTTTAAGGATTTTGAGTATACAATTGCACTGTTGATTATGGACTGATCATCACATGATTCCAATGTGAAATAATCGTTTTTAATATTTGAGTGTTCCACTTTTCCTTGGTATTTTTTTGGGCCTACCTCTTTTTGCTGTGGATTTGCCATCATGTAAATAGTGCAGATCTGAATCGTTCCTTAGCCTGCTAAATAAATGCATATCCTCGGCCATTATTTTATCAACAAATGAACGTTTGGCAAACCATGTATCTGCACCAGATAGGAGGAAATCTCCTGCAATTTAGTTTTTCGCTCTGATATAATGTTTGCATATCATTCTGCGAGAGTCAATTCATCGTTTATCAAATTTTGCACTGCTTCTAAATGGAACGCTGTATTGTTATCAATATCTATTGCTGCCAGTCCACCAATTTCCAGTCCCCATTTTGCTCTACTGGCACATCCGGACCAGAAATATCCTACTCCAGGGGTGCGCTTACCGGACTTATAGATATACGATGGATCAAAAGCAATAACATAATGTTCACTCCCATGAGCCAAGGTGAGTTTTTTATCGAAAGTTAAAAAGTCAAATGGTTCTTCGAATTGTTGTCTATATCTTTGTTCCTTATGCTTACCAAATAGAGCTAACTGCAAGAAAAGCTTACTACCACCCAGTAAGTAGATTTTCAATAGAATAATACGGCTCTTAACGAAGGATTGTGTATTTAGCGGCTTTTTTTTGTTATGGTAATTCCGGTTCCTTTAGTTTCTCAATGACCTGTTGTAAAGTTTGTAGCTGCAGTTTTTGTTGGCGGCTTTTTTCAGTTAAGTGTTGATTGTGCTCTAACAAGTTATCTTTTGATAATTTAAGTTTGGCTATTTGCGTGGATAAGTTTTCTTCATGATGGATCATGCGTTCCATTCGCTTTTCCAATGCCAAATTTTTATCCAAAACTTCTTTTAATAGTTTTTTTAAGAAGCCTTTTTCTCTTTTTGCAGATTTAGACTGCTCCTGCATTAAATGAATTTGCCTGGATAAACCATCTTTTCGGGATAGCAAATGATCAATTTCGAAATCTTTATCCGCGAGTAAGTAATTCAGTTGCTCGATTTTTCGTTCCTGGTATTGAATTAGAAGTCGTTGGTTGTACTTTTCAGTGGGTTCAAAACCCCATTTGCTACGGATGAAATGCGTTTTATATTTATCAATGTAAATGTTTTTATTGGTGAGGTGACGGCGTAATCCCAAGGCTAGGGCCAATATATCGTAGGCTGATTGGATCAGGTTTTTATGAGGATGAAAAGTCATAGAAAAGTTAAGGATCAGTAATTTGTGATTACGTAACGGGCAAATATAAGCCAAAATGAAGGAGAAAATCAATAGTCTACGTTGTTGTTAACAAATTTTAATAAGTTAGATAGTGAAATCCGTGAATACAGGGGAATTTATCTTGATAAATTGACATAAAGTTTTACGAATTTGTGATAATTCATTATTTTTCGAAAAAAAGTACATGACACAGCCAGATAAAGTGATAAAATATTGCCCCAAATGTGGTTCTCATCGATTTTTGTTTGAAGGAGAGAGGTCTTTTAAGTGTCAGGATTGTTTCTTTCACTTTTTTATTAATTCTTCTGCCGCGGTGGCTGGAGTGATTATGAATGCAAAAGGAGAAATGCTGCTCACCATTCGGGCCTTTGAACCCCGAAAAGGCTGTTTTGATTTGCCGGGTGGTTTTGTAGATCCCATGGAGAGTGCTGAAGAGGCGTTGATACGGGAAATCAAAGAAGAGTTAAATCTGGACATCGAACAGATGGTGTATCTGGCATCCTTTCCCAATGAGTATGTTTTTTCTGATTTTTCGGTTTATACGACTGATTTAGGATTCCTTTGTCAGGTCTCTGATTTCTCGAAGATTCAGGTTAAAGATGATATCATCGGGTATGAATTTGTGAAACCGGAAGCCATCAATTTTGAAAAAATCAGCTCTTTATCCATTGCAAATATTATTAAGTTTGTATTGCAGCGCCCTGGTAGTTAGCTGACATGGATTGTATGTCTGTGATTTAGATCGAAATTAAATTATAAGACAAAGGTGTTTGTCTATCCATAGATTGGTCGATTATTTTTATTTTTAACAAAAAAGTGTCATGAGTCATTCCTTACAAATTTTAACTATCTCGGCTGCTTCCATTGGCTTTTTTCACACGTTGATTGGACCGGATCACTACTTGCCATTTATCATGATTGGAAAGGCTCGTAATTGGTCTTTAAGTAAAATTGTATGGCTAACGATTTTGTGTGGGATAGGGCACATTTTGAGCTCAATTGTGTTAGGTTTTATTGGTATTGCATTGGAAGTGCAGGTTCAAAAATTAGAGTGGATCGAATCCTTTCGGGGAAATTTGGCGGCCTGGGCCTTGATTGCATTTGGATTATTATATGCTTTATGGGGATTGAGGCATTGGTTCTTTAAAAAGCACCCCCATTCACATGTGCATCATCATGCCACCGATCGGAAGAATATCACCCCATGGGTACTCTTTGTTATTTTCGTATTGGGCCCTTGCGAGCCGCTAATACCATTGTTGATGTATCCGGCTGCCAACGAGAGTATATACTCTCTTTTAATGGTCACTGGAGTATTTGGTATAACTACCATTGTAACGATGACCTCGATAGTGATTTTGTCATCCTATGGATTAAGCTTTTTATCACTCAATAAATTTGAGAAGTGGAGCCATTCCATTGCCGGACTGCTTATTTTCCTGTCTGGTTTGGCCATTCAGGTGTTAGGGTTGTAGGTTAGTTGAGCTTTGTTTTCAGTGTAGGATCAAGAGAGTGGGAGTCCTGTTTTTGTAACTTATTACTAATCTAGGTCGTTAAACCTGAAAATATCAAGGGGAATATTATTGGTGCCACCATTTATTATTAGCTTAGTTGGAGTATTGTATAGGCATATTTCGTTTGTTATTTGTTCCGGATGAAAGATTAGTGGTGTTGACTAGTATTGACTTCAAAAATGGGTTGGTGAGATTTATTTTTTTTTGTGTTCTATTCGTCTGTTTTTTAGTGTTTCCGTTTGATTCAGATGCTCAGTTTGTATCTGATAATGTTCGGTTCGAAAATTATGACTCTAGTTATGGGCTGCTGCATGACGCAATTAATGTAGTAGAACAGGATGCTGATGGCTATATGTGGATCGGTACGACGGAAGGTTTGTATCGTTTTGATGGGGTTGTTTTTGATGTGTTTCGTCATGCTGTAGGAGACTCCTTATCATTGGCCGATAACAATATTAGATCTCTTCAGGCAGACTCTTTGAACAATTGTTTGTGGATTGGAACTGCTGTTGGTGGTGTTTGCATGCTGGACTTAAAAACATACCACTTTCAGCAGGTTAATCGACCGCCAACAAAAGATAACCCATTGGGGTTGGGGGCAGTTTTATCCGTTAAGCGAGTAGAGAATGATTGGCTATTGATTGGGACTGAGGATTATGGCCTCTATGCTTATCACATCAATCAGAAGTATTTCCAGCACATTGATATCCCTATTGGAGGTTTTCACTATTCTGTTCATAAAATTATTAATGATGGTGATCAAATATGGATCGGTACTTCAAAAGGTTTATTTCAGTGTTATTATACAGATGATGCGGATAATCGGTTTGCGCTAAAGTCATTAGGACTGGCATTGCTGGAAGATCGAATAGTCTCCATCAGTGCCTGGAAGAAGTATCATTTACTGCTTAGTACTTCAACAAAATTGATTAATTACAATTGGGTTAGTCATACCTGTGAAATACTTAATCCAGATGACGTTAAAATGGGACTGATGACAGGTCATGTAGTCGATCATCAAGGTAATATCTGGATAGGAACAAAGATGAACGGGCTCTTTCATCTCGATTTTTATGACTATCAATTTCGCCAATTCACATCTGATCCAGCTGATGTAAATAGTATGCCTGATAATGGTATAAATAACCTTTTTATGTCCGCTTCACAACCAATTTTGTGGGTAGGGACCAAAAATGGTTTATCAAAGTTTGATTATAGTAGAAGTAAGTTTCAAGCTTTTGATGTCAGGCGTATGTCTGATTCATCGTCTGCTAATGTATTTATGCTTTTTAAGGATTCCAAGCGAGGGTATTGGTTTTGGTCCTATAAAGGTTTATATCATAAAGCGGAGAGAGAAGCCCGCTTCGAGCCATTTTATGCAGATTCGTCTTTGTCCAGATCAGATACTATTTTACAAGTGATGGAGGATGATGATGGAAGTGGTTGGTTTTGTACGAGTGACGGATTAATGCAGGTTGATCTGTCTACACTGAGCAGTGAAAAGTACCATTTTGAACAGAGGGGATTAAAAAGTAATTATCTGAATAACATCACTTCGTGCGTTAAGGGAAGTGGGGATGAAATTTGGTTAGGGACCTACTGTGGTGTCATCTGCTTTAATCATCAATCCAAAAAATATAAAGTTTATCCGCTGCCTCATGAATACCTGAAGGATAACTTTTATCGATTGACAGATATGGATTTCACTTCCGATAGCACCTTGTGGATTGGATCGCGTAATAGTACTCTTTGGAGCCTGAATATTCGCACTGGTAATTTTAGTAACTATTCTACTGTCATTAAAACGGGTAATCAGTTTAAAAGTAATTACATCATGGATGTAACGGTTGATCAGAAAGACAGGGTTTGGTTGGGGACATATGGAGGTGGGCTTTTAAGGTTTAATTCTGACGATTCAACAGTGGTGGCCGATTATACCAATGAATTATTGCAAAGTGCTGTATATGCCATTTTAGTGGATAAGCAAGGGGATTTATGGGTAAGTACAAACTTTGGGATATCTCGATTTTCACCAGATACCGGAGAAAGTTTAAATTTCGACCGAACTGAAGGAACTTTCTGCTCTGAATTTAATGAAGGTGCTTTTTATCAAACCAATGAAGGTGCTTTCCTATTCGGTGGAGGTGACGGTTTTGTCGAATTTAATCCGAATAAATTTAAGTTTAATACGTTTGAACCGCCTGTTAAGATGGGGGCTTATTCATTTGGTGTCGATAATTTAGTGGTTGCCAATCAGTCATATCTAGAGGTGAAATACCATGTGCCGGATACCATTGTTTTGGGAAAAAAGTATAAGTCGCTGTCTCTTTATCCTTCCGTTCTGAATTATAGCATCTCTAAAAAAAATCTGGTGACCTGGAAATTGGAGGGATATGATGCAGTATGGGATACTGCTGTTTCGTCGACCCCTATTACCTATAGTCACCTTCCGGAAGGTGACTATCAGCTGAAGTTGAAAGGAAGTAATAATGATGGTGTATGGAATGAGATAGATCAGGAGATTATAATCCGGATTAAGCCGCCATTTGTTAATAGTCAGATGTTTAAAATTGGTTTAGGGTTTTTGGCTGTGCTTTTAGTATGGGCTATATATTTATTACGAACACAGATCCTTCGCAGGCAGAAAGATTGGTTGTCGCGTCAGGTGGCAACAAGAACCATGGATCTTAAAAAAGCAAATAAAGAACTGGAGCAGTCCAGGGAAGAAGTGATGACGCAGAAGGAAGAGCTTGAGCGCCATCGTACAATACTGGAGGATTTGGTGAAGGAGCGAACTGTTGATTTGGAATTGGCAAAAGAGAAAGCGGAAGCTGCCGATCGATTGAAAACCGCGTTTTTAGCTAATCTCTCGCATGAAATTCGCACACCCATGAATTCTATAGTTGGCTTTTCTACTTTATTGGGCGTTGAGCTTTATTCCGATGAAGAGAAGAAAGAGTTCATTCGCACCATCCAGGCGAGCAGTGAAAGCTTGTTGGTGTTAATTGATGACATCATTGATATATCCCGTATTGAGGCCGGACAGCTAAGTATTGTTAAAAAGCAATTTCAGTTAAAGGAGTATCTGGAATCAATTTATAAATCGCTGGCTTTTGCACATAAAAGTGAACATACTGAATTTTTTCTTGACCTTCAAGGTGTGTCGGCCATGGATAGTCTTTTTTCGGATGCTGAGCGGTTAAAGCAAATTATTACTAATTTAATTAATAATGCGCTCAAATTTACACCAAAAGGGATTGTAAAATTCAGTGTCCAGAAAGTCACGTTAGATGAACTGAAAAAAGTCTATCATAATCGAACCAATCATTTGCCCGAAGAAGCTTATTTATTCATGGTGCAGGATACAGGTGTTGGAATCGCAGAAGAAAGCCAGGATGTCATATTTACGCCTTTTCGTAAATTGGAAAATGGAATAGATTTATATGGTGGGATTGGCTTAGGTCTGAGCATCGTGAAGCGCTTGGTGACGATTCTCAATGGACAGATATGGCTCCAGTCCAAGCCAGGAAAAGGATCTGTTTTTTATTTTTACTTACCTGTAGACTTATAATTCACAATAAAAAAAGGATCGCTCATTTTGAGCGATCCATATGATATTAGATGATTGGAGTTCCTTTGTAAACCGTTGACTTTTCTAATGGTACTAATTGGCCACTGTAGGTTACTTTTCTGGATGTATTTCCCGATATGGTTGCTGATGCGATTTGTCCGCTGCCATTACAATCCATCCGGATATCAAATGAGCCTAAAGCAGAAGAAGTGTAGATTTGAAAATAATAAGTGCCTTTCTTTTCGTTTTTCTTCACTTCGTATTTTGTTACCTTGGCCCGTACTGAAATACCGCCTACACCATTTGCCCCAAGACCGGCGTTAGACCCCAATTGAATAAATACTTCATCACCTTCTAAGGCAATAAAGTTAAGGTTACTATTCACAGGAATGGACGATCCTCGTTTGTCTGCTAAGGAATTGGCTTCCAACACCCATTTTTTATCATCAATACTTTTAGCAAGCGCAGCAGTTAGTGCTTGCTCAAATTCTTTTTGTTCTTGTTTTTTAATTTCTCTTTTCTCTTTTCGCGTCAGCTTGGTTGATTCTTCTTGTGCGAAAAGAACCATGGTAAAGCTGAGTAGCAGCGTAAATAATAATGTTCTTTTCATTATGTCAATATTAAGTTAAACTTAGTTGTTGGAAATCAAATCTTGTGCCAGAATGTTATTCCCATTTAATCCGGTAGCCTATGTGCCATTCAATAAAATCAGCCACAGAAAAGTTATGCGCCCGCACCAAAACACCAGCATACATGTCATTATTAAAGTGATATTTGACACCAAACTTTTGATACAGTACTGGATCCGGATCAGGTATCTTTTTTCTGAATACATAAGCTCCCAGGTAGGAAGCTACCGATAGACGATCCACGCAGAATTCATAGGTGCCAAATATGCCCATGGACATTTTTTCGCCAAAATTTACGCTGGGTACTTTTTCTGGTTTGCCATCTTTAATATCAATCTGGGCATCAACTGACTCATCATAGGTTAGATCCATACCACCTCCAAATTTATTCTTCCAGGTAGTTTGTTTTAGATAAGCAGCAGATATGTTAACAACTGTGTAAGTGATGTCCTGGTATTTATCATCCAATCCCTCATTTTCATTAACATCGTAAACGATCTGGCGGCCACTTAAACCAAGATTGAATGAAAGCTCATGATGTTGTGGATATGGGTCAACAATTTTTCTGACCAATAGAGGGCGATCTTTGAGATTGTATTTCAGTTCCACAAAGGGAGATACTAAATTAATCCCACTGTTTGGCTTTTTTGTACCGCCGTTGGAGAAATGAGAAAAGCCAAAACCTGCATTTAAATCCCACCGTTTTCCTAATTGGTATTGATAATACAAACTGGCATCAATATACACTGTTCGATAGGAACCGATGGCTACATTAAAAGGATTTTCATAGGTGTCATAGGGTTCCCAGTTATAAGTCAGTCCAAATCCCAGCTTGTATCCAAGGGAGCTGCGCTGCCAGCGTTTTAGTGGAATTCCTAAAAAACCATATAAAGCCATTGGATGACCAAGTTCATCCGTATTAAAGAAGTTAGCCGTATAAAAACCAAATCCATAGAAAGGAAAGTTGAAGATGTGTTCCCATTCCCGATTTCCATCGGTTTGTCTTCCATACTGAAGAGCTAGAGATTGATAATAATCGATGGGTTTGCCGGCCATATTGTCTCCCTCTAAAAAGGCATTGGTCTGGAGAACGGTACCCGCTTGATATTTTATTGATAGAAACTTGTACTTAGTCTTTTTAGTGGTCGTATCCTTTTTAGCCGCAGAAGACAACTCAGGTGTCTGCCCCATCAAGGAAAAGGTCAGCAAAACAAGAATAAAAGCCAAATAAGTTTTTTTCATTTCATTAAAAGTTAAGATTTGAAGTAAAGATAAGTTTTTTTGCTTTTTTAACATTCATCTGTAATAATTGTTCTGAAAGGGCTTTTGAATGTATTGAAACGAACAATTTATGCAATTTTCTCGTAGAGAATGAAATTGGAATCGTATTTGTGTTGTTGGGAAGTAAATGTTGTGTATGGTGGGGAAAAGATCGGTTCATTTTGGATTATGGTTGGTTTTGTTTTATGCATTTAATCTAAATGCTCAGGTAAACAGGTCGGATAAGCTTTATCAATTGGGGTGGGACAATGATGTCTTTATGATGACAGATTATTATTACACACAGGGAATGGGGTTGTTTTTGTATCATTCATTCTTTCAGTTGAATCCAGCTAATAATTTGCTTTTAAAACCCGCTAATTATGATCAGGTCATTTATGGCTTTTCTGTTGATCAGCGCACTTACACCCCACGAGATATAAAAAGTCAGGAGATACAATTTAAGGATCGCCCATATGCTGGTGTATTAGTGTTTTCATCTAAATCAATTGCATCTAACCGAGTTTCGGGATTAATGATCAAAAGTGAATTAGATATTGGTATCATGGGGCCTGCATCCGGTGCTGGTACTGTTCAATATAAATATCATGAAAAGACTCACAATGCCTTACCTCAAGGCTGGGGATATCAGCATTACAATTGGCCTGTTTTGAATTATAATTTTACTGCTCATCAACGTTTTTGGGATTTTCGGTATTTAGATGTGTATGGCAAAGGGCAATTGCGAGTGGGAACTTTGCACGACGATGTTTCCTTTGGGCTGCTGTTTCGTTCGGGCATTATGAGTAGTTACTTGGAGACGCTTGGCTTACCATTAGCATGTAAGGGGCAGGATTGGCAATTATTTGCTACGGTAGAGCCTTCCATATCTTTGGTGGGATATAATGCAACATTGCAAGGAGGGTGGCAGCGCAATCCCAAACTGCATTATGTGGCATATGGGGATATGCGTAAGATTGTGGCCAGGGTAAGTTCCGGATTGGCCCTCAATTATAAATTTATTGGCTTAAATTTCAATGTTATATTGAATTCATCAGAGTTTACAGAAGGGATTAGTCATTGGTATACGTCAACCCGGCTCTTTTTTACTTTTTAGTAGCCTTTCCTGTTTGGAGTGCATAAATAACAACAGATGCACCGATAATAAGCATGCCTGCGATGGATGTCAAATCAGGCGATTCATTGGGTAATATTACCCAGCTTAGAACCGCACCAAAAACCGGAATGATAAATTTGTAAATGTTCAAATCGGAAACTTTTACATATGGTTTCTGTAGGAGCATAAACCATATCGTGAAGGCTCCTGCTGATATAAGGCTTAACCAGGATAAGGCGTAAAAATAGTCTGCTGGAAACGAGATCTGGGGTAAGGGTTCTGACAATAAGGAAATCAGGAACAGAATGAATCCACCAATCATCATTTGGCTTGAGTTGAGTATAATGGGAGATAAGGACGATTTGTTTTTACTGACAAATACATTTCCTAATCCGGAAGCAATATTAGCCAGCACCAGTAGCGCAATGCCTAAAAGGTCAGGCAAGCCTTCCGGTCCTGCAAGTCCTTTGCGCGCTGCGATTAATACAATACCAAAAATACCTGATGAAATGATGAGGGTTTTTCGTAGTCCCATTTTGTCATCTGCGATGAATAAGTGAGCCACAATGGCTGCAAAAAGGGGTTGAGAGCCAATGATGATGGCAGCGAGTGAGCCTGGCAACAAATCAATGCCATAATAAAACAAAGCATAGAGCAATATGGTCTGAAATGCAGATACTTTTAGAATGATTTTGAAGTGTTTGGTAATAGTGCGATAATAGCCTTGTAAATTCCCTGCAAAAGGGATAAGGATGATCCCTGCCAGAAAAAAGCGAATGCCTGCAAATTGTAGGGGAGTCGTGTATTGAAGACCTATTTTAATGCCAACAAAAGCAGTGGACCACAACAGGCAAGCCAATATAGCGAGCAGGATGACTTTCAAAGAGGTTACATTCATTTTAGCAATGACTTATTTTTACGGACAAATGTAGGAACATTTAGGATAGAAAGACCGTACATGTAATGATCTGTTGGAAAACTAAAATTAGAAGAGTAATGAGAATGATAGGGGCGTATATAGGGGTGTTGTTTATTTTTCTATATGTTTTACAGCCAGAAGTACGCGCCATTTCGGCACTTCCATTTCCTCAAAAGATTAAACAACCGGATGGTACCTCTTTAACAATTCGTCTACATGGTGATGAGTGGTTTCATTGGATCACAACAGATGATGGCTATAGAATCGTTCGAAATCAAAGGGGTATTTTTGAATATGCAGGTTTATTGAAATCAGGTGTAGCTGTACCATCTGGAGTGAGAGTCTCACAAAAGAAGGAACGCTCCGCGGAAGAGTATGATTACATTAATAGAGTGGGTAAAAATCTGGGTGTTTCATCGGCGATTATTCTGCAGAAAAAGCTGCTAAAAAAGCCTTCAAGTGGATTAAAGAGTACATCATCAACAGCAGCAGTACTTTTTCCGCCTTCTGGTATTCGCAAAAACTTATTGATCCTCGCTAATTTTAGTGATACAGAAACGACGTATTCCCAAGCCGATTTTAATGGCTTGATGAATCAGGAAAACTATAATGGAACTGGTAGTTTCAGAGATTTTTATATCGAAAATTCAGGTGGACTGCTTGATATTACAACTACTGTTTCACTTTGGATTACCCTACCTAATACACATGATTATTATGGACCCGAGTCGAAATGGGGTGAATTTGCCTATGATGCCATTCAGGCAGCTTTTGCTGTTGGCGTGGATTTTTCGGAGTTTGACAATAATGCGGATGGTGAAGTGGATGGAGTGGCGATTATCCACCAAGGAGGAGGACAGGAGGTCACATCCAATACCTCTGATATCTGGTCCCATTCATGGACGTTATCTTCGGCAGGATATTCTAGCCAGGAACGCACGTTTAATAATGTAGTAGTGAATAGTTATACGGTCCAACCCGAGCAGTATGGATCAAGTGGAAATAGGACGACCATTGGAGTGATTTGCCATGAATTTGGTCATAGTCTGGGGGTTCCGGATTATTATGATGTTGATTATGCATCCAATGGGTCATACAAAGGAACCGGCAATTGGGATTTAATGGGAAGTGGAGCCTACAATGGAAATCCAAGCGGTTCTCAACCGGCACATGTGAATGCTTATGAGAAAAATGTGCTGGGGTGGAATACCACACTGACACTGTCTTCTCCTCAAAGTGTGGTTTTAGAGCCATCCCTGACGGCAGGGCAGGTGCTACGAATAAATACAGCTACCGAAGGTGAGTTTTTTCTCCTGGAGAACAAACAGCTCAGTGGCTTTGATCAATATTTACCTGGTAAAGGATTGTTGATATATCATGTCGACGAAAATTATATTAATGCCCACCGCAGCAGTAATACGATAAATATTGGAGCGCATCAGGGATTGTACCCCAAGGCAGCAGGTGGCATTATAAATAGTGCTTCCTGTACGTTTCCCGGTACTTCTGGTTTGAATGTATTTACAGATGAATCAGTGCCAAATGCCCTGGATTGGGCCGGTAATACGACTAATCAATCAGTTACCGGAATTTTAGAGGGCGGAAGCGATATTCAATTTGACTTTATGGCACTGCAGGATGGAGCTCCTAAAAGTTTAGACCTGAATCCGGTTAGTTATGATCAAATCACAATAAATTGGGTGCCTTCAGACGAATCTTTTCCGGTCATATTGGCTTATTCGACGTCAGGTGATTTTGGAACGCCGGTGAATGGCATGATCTATCAACCGGATGATGTAATTCCTGGCGGCGGATTTGTAATATATGTAGGGGATGTGCATAATGAATTCCAACATTTGAATTTGGATGAAAAAACCACTTACTATTACCGGTTGTGGTCAAATAGAGGTGCTGATTATAGTGTTGGAATTGGCAAGAATACACTTACTATTGCGGCTCCTGTTAGTGTTTTTCCATGGCATGATGGTTTTGAATTGGGGTTGCAAAACTGGACGCAATCGCAGGTTGCAGGGGAACCATTAGATTGGGTTCTAAGCAATGGTGGGACGGATGGAAGCGGGAAGATACCGGTTTCGGCTTATGAAGGTGGCAATAATGTCCTTTTTTCGGATACTGATTATGGGAAAACTACCAGGTTAATATCTCCCGAATTTATTCCTGTAATGGGAGAGACCTATCGATTTTCATTTCAGCATGCACAAGCAGATTGGTTGGGTGATCAGGATGTATTAAAAGTGCTAACTAAGGAGGAGGGGGATTTGCTGTGGACAGAACTGGTAACATATACCACATCAATCACCAATTGGCAGGAAGCGTCTTTTTATTTAACACCAACATCAAACTATCAAATAGCCTTCGAAGGCGTTGCGAATTATGGCCACGGAATTGTTATTGATGAGGTTGTAATTGAAAAGGTAGTTTTTTATACCGTAACCATAAATGTGACCGATGGAATTAATCCCATCTCAGGTGCTACGGTGCTATTCAATGGATTGCAGATACAATCAGATGCAGGTGGTGATGCCGTATTTTTTGATGTCCCTGTAGGTTCAGCCTATGCCTATAGTGTGGATTTGACTGGCTATAATACAGTAGAGGGGCAGGTGGACGTTAATAAGGATCTACAGGTGGATGTGGTACTGAGTGTAAGTACTGCTATTGAGGAAAAGACGATAGAGAAGGTTCAGGTGTATCCTAATCCATCCAATGGAATGGTTACGATAATATTAGGGTTAGTCAATGTGCCTGCTCAATATCAAGTGGTCAGTATTTCCGGCACCCGCATGTTAAGTGGCGTACTTGAAATGGCTTCCAGTCAAATTGATTTAACAGCGTTACCTGAGGGCATATACATACTACAATTGATGTCCGGGCATCAGGAGCATTTGATGAAACTGGTTATACAGAAGTAATTGAAATGAACCAGAGCTCATTTTACTTGGTGGGCCAGTTGCAAAGCCTATCTTTGTACAATGGAATTAACTTCAGATCAAATCTTGCATCAGGATGAACACCTGGTGGTGGTCAATAAACCGGTGGAACTGCCGGTACACAAGAATGAATTCATGGCTGTCGATGCTGATTACCTGACAAAGTTAGTAGGTAAGCTCATCGGCACCTCTGTTTATCCGGTACATCGATTGGATGCAAAGACTTCCGGTGTCATTGTGTTGGCTTTGTCGCCTGATGTTGCCAATAAATTGGCCATTCAATTTGAACAACGGCAGGTGGAAAAGAAATACATTGTCATTGTTAAAGGAGAACCAGAATCCGAAGGCGTATTTGATACGCCAGTTGTGATTAAAAAGAAAAAAACGCGTCAAAAGGCATTAACTCGTTTTAAGAAGCTAAGTGCCGTTGAAACAGATATAACTTTTAAAGACAAAGAAGTCAAGGCCATTAGTTTAGTGGAGGCCACTCCCGAAACCGGCCGTTGGCATCAAATTCGGCAGCATTTCTCCAGTCAGCGATATGATATACTTGGGGACACACAACATGGCGATTGGACCCTCAATCGTATCATGACTGATAAAACACAGCATAAGCGTCTCTTTTTACACGCTCGCTCGTTGACTTTTACACACCCCGGAACGCTAGAGAAAATCACATTTGATACCGGAATTCCATCTGATTTTGAAGATGTTCTCAAAAAAATGGAAGGTCTGAAATGTAATTGGATGGTGGAGGAATAAGCTATGTGGTTTCAGGTTTTAACAAATGTGAAACCTGAAACCTCTTGCCTAAAACGAATGCTCCCGGTTATGAACGCCGGATGCCTTTAGAGCGGATTGGTGGGCGATATTGATCAAAGCCTTTCCCATAGACAGCCATTACATTCCCGACCGATATAAATGCATCGGGGTCAATTTCTTTGATGATGTGTAGAATGTGATGAGATTCCGACTTTCGTGATATCATCATAATGTATTCGCGAGGTGTTTGTGAATAATAGCCTCTGCCACTAATAAACGTGAGCCCCCGGTTAATTTCCGTGGATATTTTTTTGGCAACTTCATCTGCTTTATCGGACATCACCATTATTTGAACCGACTGCCGGGATCCAGTGAGCAATAAATCGGCCACATAGGACATAACGCCCATAACCACATAGCCATACACAACTGTTTCGAGCGATCCAAATATGATATAAGAGGAGCCGATAATCAGAATGTCGCAAAACATCATCACTTTACCAGGACTAATATTCCGATAGTGATTCACCAGCATCGCAATTACCTCTGTTCCTCCGGTACTGGCGCGCTGTGAAAAAAGAATACCGATACTGGCACCGGATAGTCCTCCGCCAATAATGGCAGCCATAAACTTTTCCTTCACAATGGGCTCCGTAATGTAGTAGGGCAGTACACTGACCAAAAGAGAAAGGACAACTACTGAGTAGATGGTTTTAATGCCAAAACCCTTTCCCAGAATTTTTATGGCAACAGCAATCAATAGGACATTTAATACCAGGTTGGTTGGCCCAACGGGTAACCCGGTCGCAAAAAAGATCAGGGATGACAACCCCATTAATCCGCCCCCTACAATATTGGAGGGGATGATAAATCCAACCCATCCAATAGAGCTAATCATCAATGCTAAGGTGATGATGGCATAGCTCTCTAATTCCTGAAAAATTTTTGACGATGTCATGGTCATTTAAAAATGAATTAAACCAATTGTTAAAAGCATAAAAACAAAAAAAGGTGCCCAAATGATCGGGCACCTTGTAGTATAAAGTATCGATCTTTTTTTAGTCAAACATTTTCTTAAAACAACGTTTGCGTTTATGCTGGATATGATCAAACGATTTCCACATTTGAATGGCCACGTTATTATCCTCCAACATACCGGTTGTTTCTACAAATCGAACCCCATCTTCTTTGGCCGTTTTCCAAAGTTCATTGGTCAAAAGTGCGGCCACGCCTAATTTTTGAAGTTCGGGTTTTACGCCGGTTAACATCAAGTCCATTTCTTTGGGTTTTTTAAGAGCCCGCATGATGTGCCACCATCCTAAAGGCAACAATTTTCCACCGGCTTTTTGCATGGCTTTGGACAATGAGGGGAGCGCTACCAAAAAGCCTGCCATTTCATCATTTTTGTCCAGAATAACTTTCACATACCGGGGATTAAGCATGGGAAAGAACTTTTTCATGTAAAACTCAATTAACTTTTGAGGCAACGGAAAAGTGCCGAAAAGTTGAGAGAAAGCCTGGTTAAATAAGTTAAAAACCTCTTGTTTATAGGGGTCTAATTCTTTTGATGATTTGAAATTGAGGGGCTTTAATCCATAGCGTTTCATGATCATATCTGCCACCTTGAGCGATTTTTCCGGTAGTGCATCCGGAAACGTAAGGCGAAATTCTAACCAGTCAATTTCTTTTTCGTAGCCATTTTGCTCAAAAAACTTTTGGTAGTAATCCCAATGGTAATCAGAAGCAACGGATGGCAACCAATCATGTCCTTCGATTAGTAAGCCCTGATGATCCAGGTTAGAGAAGCCTAATGGGCCATGAAGGCCCTCCATGCCCTCTGCTTTGAACCATTCTTCAACGGTTTTTAAAAGTGCCTGAGCTACTTGATCGTCATCAATAAACTCCGGACGGGTTAAGCGTCCCAGCTTTTGATTGTTTTTTTCAATCCATAAACGATTGATGATGCCCCCAATACGTCCCACGCATTGGTCGTCTTTATAAGCCACCCAAAGCTTTACTTTACAAAAATCAAAGGCCGGATTCTTTTCCGCGATCAGCGCATTACGCTCTTCTGAAAGGATGGGTGGTACCCAATTTCGGTTCGTCTTATAAAGTTTGTAAGGAAGTTTTGTGAAGTCGTTAAGCGATTGTGAATCCTTAACTTCTTTAATAATAATGCTCATCTCAATCGAATATGGTTTCAAAGCGACGAAGATAATACTTTTATTACATTTTTTCTTTAATTAAAATGAATCCAACCGGATGTAAGATACGTCTCGATTAAAGGAAGTCATAGAAAGAATCAAATATTCTCATGTGAAAGGGTGGTATTTTAGCATTCCAATGCATTTCTAGTGCCTTTAAAGTTTAGATAAATGAGAAAGTCCATGACAATTCAATTGTAATTTATACTGATTTTTAACTATTATTGTGCTTCGTTTAGCCGGGAAGATGCAAAGATGACAATCTCCATTTATGCAGATATTGATTGATAATAAATTGTTAGATGACCTGCGTTGTGGGGCTGAAGAAGTATACAGTGATGTATTTCATCAGCTGCAACCGCCTTTGGTAATATATGCTATGCAATACATCGTTGATCGTGATCTGAGTAAAGAAATTGTTCAGGAAGCTTTTTTAAAATTATGGGAAAACCGGAAGAATTTAACCGATGGTACCAACCTAACGGCTTACCTTTATAAAATAGTGCGTAATTTGTGCCTCAATCATTTAAGACACATGAAAGTACGTGATGAATTTGCAGAAATGCAATCCCGTATGGATTCTGATGATGCATTGAATTATGAGGCGCTTAAAGATAAAAGTGCAGAACGGCTTTTGGAAGCAGAGATTATGGAGCGATTGCAGCAAGCCGTCAATAAAATGCCACCTCAGTGCAGAAATGTCTTCTCCTTAAGTCGCTTCGATGGTAAGACTTATAAGGAGATAGCCCAGGAATTAGGCATTACTGAAAAGACGGTAGAAAACCAAATTAATAAAGCCTTGAAAATTACCCGTGCCGAGTTACAGGAGTTTTTACCCATCACCTTAGTCCTTTATCCCTTTTTGTGTCAGTGATTTTAGATTGTCTACCCAAGGCTGCTGAGGGGGTGTTTTTCGCACAGTAAAGAATTTGAAGTCCATTTAGGACTTTTTACACTTCAAAAATATGCTGGTTGACAAAGGGATATGTTTGTAATCTAAAAAAAATGTAAAAAAAGATCAATTTTTCCGTGGGGGGTACAGGGCTTTGAAGTGTTATAACTAATGAAGACGAATCATGGAGCAAAAAGAAGTGAACAAAGATAGAATCATAAAATACCTGGACAATCAATTGTCGGATGCGGAAAGAGCCGATTTTAGAAAGGCTTTGGATAAGGATGCTCAATTGAAAAAGGAGTTTATTCTTCAGAAAAATGTGTGGTCGCTTTCTCACTCCATTGAAGCCTTTGGAAAATCAGCGGAGAATACTGATTCCAAGCGATTTTTATTTCAATTGGATCAGAAAAAAGAAGAGGCAAAGTCGAAAGAGATGTTAATGAATCGCTTTCGATTTTATAAAGCTGCAGCAATTATTTCCATCACCTTAATGATTGGAAGTATTGGAACGTTGGTGTTCAATAGCAAAGGAGGCACAGCTGATGAGCAAATTTATTATACTGAATCATATGTACCCAAAGGTGAGAAATCGGAGTTGATTTTACCGGATGGTACACACCTTATGATCAATGCTGATACACGCGTTAGGGTACCTTCTGATTTTTCCAGGACCAATAGGCGCTTATGGATTGAAGGAGAAGGTTTTTTTACTGTATTCAGTGACTCGTTACATCCATTTATTTTGGAAACACCAAAAATTAACGTAGAAGTATTAGGTACGGTCTTTGATTTATCCTGTTATGCCGATGAAGAGCTGGTTAAAGTGGCTTTGGAAGAAGGGAAAGTGATGTTTTCAGGAACCAATAATGGATTAGTGGATGGTGTGGTGTTGAAGCCGGGTGAAACGGCGTTGTATAATAAATTCACTAACTCACTAGAGGTTAAAGCCACCGATAATGCAATGTATGTAACCGGGTGGAAAGAAGGCTTCTTCCGCTTTAAAAACATGACATTTGGTGAATTAGTGAAGAAGCTGGAACGACAGTATAATGTAGAAATTGAAGTGGTGGATCAGGAGTTGTTGAACGAACGTTTTACGGGAGAAGTAAACAATGAAACAGTGCGACGGGTGATGCAAAATTTTGCATTGGCCACACCATTTAATGTATCATTTAATGGGAGACACATCACAGTGAGTAAACGAAAGAATTTTAAATAAACGAAGGGCACCCGAATAATCCCCGCCAGGATGTAGGACGCCCCTCATTATATCCTTAAAAGTAATTCACAAATTTATGAAAAAAAATCGTTTTAGAATGATGATTTTAAACTCATTCAATGCAGCCGGGAAGTGGAAAGCCATCACATGGCTTCTGATTGTCCTGGTCATGTCATCGGCCGAACTGTATGCCAATGGTCAGAAAAAGTTAAATCTGGCATTAAAAAATGCGTCTATTGAAGACGTGTTTAATGCTATTGAGAAACAGAGTGCGTACCGCTTTTTGTACAAAACCGATTTAGTGGACATTGACAAAAAGGTGACCATTAACCAGCGCAACGCTGAAATTGAAACCGTGCTAAAAGAGGTATTTGCCGGAACGGACATCTATTTCTCCTTGAAAGAAGGTGATTTGGTTATCGTCACTCCTACAGCAGCACGTATTGAAGCTGGCAATCAGCAGGAGGATAAAGTGGTGAAAGGGAAAGTGGTGGATGTGAATGGAGATCCTTTACCTGGGGTAGCAGTGTATTTGAAAGAAGACAACTTGGTGGGAACCATCACTGATTTTGAAGGTCACTACGAATTAAAAATTTCTGCAACAGCTCAAACGCTTATCTACTCATTTATTGGGATGAATAGTACTGAAGTAGTTTATGCAGGGCAGACCAACATTGACATCACCATGTTATCTTCCGTGGAAGAGATGGATGAAGTCATTGTGGTCGCTTATGGTACCCAAAAGAAATCGAATTTGACCGGTTCCGTGCAATCTGTATCTGGTGATAAGCTGAAAGATGCCAGTACACCTTCTGTATCACAGTTGCTTCAAGGAAAAGCATCAGGTGTATATGTAGTTAACGAATCAGGACGTCCGGGCTCAAGTCCTAAAATTCGAATTCGAGGTAAAGGTTCTTTTTCTGGCTCCGTAGATCCGTTATGGGTTATTGATGGTGTGGTATCGGGTACAGGTTCTCAATTGTCTCCTAGTGAGATTGAGTCGATCTCCATCCTAAAAGATGCTTCTGCAACAGCCTTATATGGATCGCGTGCGGCGAATGGTGTGATCCTTGTAACAACAAAAACGGCAAAAAACGGAATGAACAAGTTCAATGTTTCTGCCAATGTGGGGTACAGCCATTTAAATGATGGAAAATTTTCTTTGATGAATAGCCAGCAGCTATATGACTACCAGGGGAAGTGGAATAGTGAGGCTGATTATTACTCTGAAGACCTGTTGAAAAACAATACGGATTGGCTGGACATGGCTACTCAAACAGGGGTAACCAAGAACTTCAATGTCTCCTACATGGGTGGTAATGATAAGGTGAGAACAGCCATAATTGGAGATTACTATAATGAAACTGGTGCTGTTAAAGGATACGAGTATGAGCGTTATACCACTCGTTTTAACATGGATTACACCATTAATGATAAGTTGGAGTTACATGCTAAGCTTTCCGGGAGTTACTGGAATGATGATAACCGCCAGCATAGCTTGTATCAGGCCTACTACAATTTACCATGGGACAGGCCATATAACGAAGATGGTTCCGTGAGAACTGGTAAAGAGAGTGATTGGGTTGGCCGGGATGGCAGCAACTATTTATACGATTTGCAGTGGAACTGGTCAAGAGGTAAGCAGTTGGGCGTGAAAGGTATTTTTGGGTTTGATTATAAAATTACAGATAATATTACTTTTACATCCAATAATAACGTTGGCTATAATTACCATCTAACTGAAAGTTATACAGATCCTAAATCACTTAGTGGTTTAGGTGATAAGGGAAGTTTGTATAATGGTCAATCTTTCAGCACCTCAAGGTATACCAATCAATTGTTAAAATATTCCAAGGCCTTTGGATTGCATAATGTAACAGCTTTCGTAGGTTATGAATACAGTGATTATTTTGATGAAGGTTTTAATGCAACAGGTAAATCATTACCCAGTGGATTCGAGATTTTGGATGCAACAGGGGAAGCGTCTTCAGTAGGTGGTTCGAAAAGTGAGTCGGCAATGCAATCCTATCTGTTCAATGCCAATTACATTTACAATAATCGATACATGGCTCAGTTTTCAGCTCGTCGTGATGGACATTCCAGCTTTGCCCCTTCTAAGCGATATGGAAATTTCTATACGGTAAGTGCAGGGTGGAGTATCCATGAGGAGGCCTTTATGGAAGGTGTTGAATGGTTAAATGTATTGAAATTAAGAGCCAGTTATGGGGAGGTTGGAAACTTGCCGGGAACCTCTTATGGGTACTGGGATATTTATCCGATGACATACTCCTATAATGCGATTCCAGCTCCATTTCCTAAACAGTTAGGTAATGATGAGTTTAGGTGGGAGCGGGTGAAAACGACCAATATTGCAGTGGATGCCCGTTTGTTCAATCGTGTTAACCTGACACTTGAATGGTATAATAAGAGCACAAGTGACTTGACTCACAATGTACCTTTGAGTACTAGTGTATATGGTTTTACCAATCAATGGCTTAATGTTGGAGCATTGAATAATAAAGGGATTGAAGTAGTGATTGGCGGTGAGTTGATTAAAACTTCAGATTTGAGTTGGAATATGGATTTCAATATTGGCATCAATCGTAACAAAGTAACTGAGATCTACGAAGAACAACCAATTGATAGAGGTTATAAACGTTTGACGCTCGATGAAGATATGGATAGTTTCTTTATGCGGAAATGGGTTGGTGTTGATGCTGAAAATGGAAAACCTTTGTGGGAAAAGATTGATGAAGTGGATGAAAATGGCGATGGAACAATTGATTCCAGAACTGTTACAACTACTTCTGACTGGAATGCAGCTACTCGTCAATTGGTTGGTTCTTCAGCACCTGATTTCTTTGGAGGTTTAATGACCGATGTAACATATAAGAGTTTTACACTGAGTGCCAATTTTAACTTTGTGAAAGGTAACCAAACTTACCATCAGGCGCGTGAATATTTTGATGCAGATGGTGCTTATCCAACCTACAATGTCATGAATTTGCATGATGGTTGGAGTCGTTGGGAAAAACCAGGTGATAATGCCACGCATCCGCAGACCATTGCAGGGGGAAATAGCATGTCTAACAAAACATCCTCACGTTATATAGAAGATGGCAGTTATTTACGTTTACGTAATTTGACTTTTGCCTATAATTTGCCTCAAAGCTTATTGGATCGCGTGAAATTAAAATCTGCGAAGCTATCAGTAAGTGGCGAAAACTTATTTACGATAACGGACTATTCGGGAATGGATCCGGAAGTAGGTGAAGGTGGTAGCGCCGATGGTGGGTTTTATCCACTTACTCAGCGATTTGTATTTGGTTTAAATATCGAATTCTAAAAAGCAAGGAAAAAGATGAAAAAACATATTATAATTGCGTTAGTAGCATTGTTGTTTGTTCATACAGCATGTGAAGTAGAAACAGTACCCTTTGACTCAGTGTCAAGTGAAGAATTAAAAGGTGCAGATGGATTAGAAGGTGTAACCAGAGGTTGTTACTCATATCTGAAAGAGGAGTATTTTGTTAAGCCATATCATTATGTGCCTGAATTTGGCGGTGATAATATTGCCTTATCCGGATCGACTTCTGACCGGTTAATGAACTTGTATAATTATAATCGGGTAATCGATAATTATCACACGCAAAGGTTATGGCAAAAGTCTTATTTGATTATTGCGACTTTAAATCGATTAATTGAGTCGAATGAAGTGGGTGTTTCCCCGGAAATTGATCAGGTGTTGGGAGAAGATCATTACTTAAGAGCGTTTTTATATTTAACGCTGTGTAACACATTTGGTCGTCCCTATGCACAGAATCCGGAAAGTAATTTAGGGGTACCGCTGAAATTAACTACCGATATTAACGATACACCAGCAAGAGCTACTGTTAAAGATGTTTACGATCAGATCGTAAAAGATTTGAAAACAGCTATTGACTTGATGAGTATTGAAAAGGAAAGTATCTATGCCACAAAAGAAGCCGCCGAGGCGCTTTTATCACGTGTATACCTTTACATGGGTGAGTATGATAATGCTCGAACCTACGCCAATGATGTCATTGAATCAGGTCGTTTTTCATTGGTGGGAACAGGAGATTTGGAGAACTATTTTGTGAAGACTCCTGAAGAGAATAGTGAAAACATCATGGCTATCAAATTTGTAAAAGACAAAGATTATGAAGATGATGGTTGGTATTCCGTTGGAAGTATGTATGCTAGTGTTGATGGAAGTGGTTGGGGTGAAATGTATGCCTCAGAGTCCATTCGTAATTTACTGGATCAAAATACAGAAGATGCACGCCGTAAATTTATTGAGCCTCAGTATTTGGCTGAATCTGACGCCAGTGGAGAAGTGAATCCGATGTGGTACATTTTTACTGAGCAGGTTGAAGTAGGAAGTCTTGAGAAATCATATTTCCGTACAGGAGAAGTGATTAATGAGGATGGGAAATGGAAATTCTTTGCCCCAAGTGAGCATCTGACCGGTGAATTTGTAGAAACGGAAGTTGTAGATGGGGAGACTAAATATTTTGTCACTTGGAAAGGTGAGAAGAAATATGTAAAGGTGGAGCGAATGATGGAAACGCGTCAGGGATATCCTAAGTATTATGTATTGAAATGTTCGAAGCAAGAAGGTCAGGCGCAGTTGTGGTCACCAGTCATCTCACGTTTGGGTGAAATGTATTTGAACCGCGCTGAAGCTAAATATCATTTGGGTGATGAGCAAGGTGCATTGGATGATATCAATGAGTTGAGAATGCGGGCAGGTATACCTACCTGGACATTGGCTAATTTGCCAGCGGGGAAAACTGTTTTGGATGTTGTGTTAGATGAAAGACGCATGGAGTTGATGTTTGAAGGACACCGCAAATTTGATGTATTCCGTACTGGACGTTCTTTAGATCGCCATTACCCAGGATCTCACGATCGTGGAGCTGATGATATTGTTAAAATGACAATTGCTCCAACGGATAAAGCCATTGTAGAGTTCATACCACAAGCGGAAATTGACAGTTATCCTGGTTACCTGGAACAAAATCCCTAATCAAAATCTAACGCGTTTAGATTTCATAGATTAAATATAAAAAGGGCTGTGCCGCAGGATAGGTAACAGCCCTTTTAAAAATATAAAAATTGGAATAATATGGGAACTGATTTAAACCGCCGTAAGTTTCTCAAGGCGGGGGCCGCTGTGGGGGCCGGAATAGCCATGAGTACAGCAACCTCATTCGCGAAGAAAAAAGTAAAGGGTGACAATAAAATACGCATTGCCTTTATTGGTGTGGGCTTGCGTGGACGGAACCACTTGCGCAATATCTTATTGCGCGATGATGTGCACATTCCGGCCATTTGTGACATTGATCCAATATCGGTAGCTGCCGCCAATAAAATGATTGCCGAGCACAATCACCCCGAAGTGGTGGTGTATAGCAAGGGGGAGTATGATTACCTGGAGATGCTGAAACGCGATGACATTGATGGAGTGATCATTTCAACACCTTGGTTATGGCACACCCGCATGGCAGTAGCCACCATGAAAGCGGGTAAACATGCCGGACTGGAAGTGTCGGCTGCTAATACCATTGAAGAGTGCTGGGATTTGGTGAATACGCATGAAGAAACCGGAAAGCATTGTATGATTCTGGAGAATGTGTGTTACCGCCGCGATGTGATGGCTGTATTAAACATGGTGCGTGAGGGGCTGTTTGGTGAAATGATGCACGCCCGCTGTGGTTACCTGCACGATCTGCGTGAAGTGAAATTTAACGATGGTAAGCGGCCTTACGGTGGCGGTGTGGAGTTTGGTGAGAAAGGATTCTCGGAAGCTAAATGGCGTACCAATCACTCCCTCAAACGCAATGGCGATGTATACCCAACCCATGGACTGGGACCCGTGGCGACCATGATGGACATCAACCGTGGTAACCGCTTCATCTCCTTGACATCGGTTTCAACCAAAGCACGCGGATTGCACAACTACATTGTGAACCATCCGGCTGGCGGACCCAATCATCCCAATGCCAAACTGAAGTGGAAACAGGGAGACATTATTACCACCACGGTTGAGACGGCCATGGGCGAAACCATTATCATTACGCATGACTGTAACCTGCCACGTCCCTATTCGTTAGGATTCCGTGTGCAAGGCGTCAATGGCTTAACGGATTTTGACTATTACCAGCAGCGTATCTATGTGGAAGGTAAGAGTCCGGCTCACCAGTGGGAAGAGTTGGATGCCTACCTGAAGAAATATGACCACCCACTATGGGCCAAATGGGGCGAAAAAGCCATGGATGCCGGTCATGGTGGGATGGACTTCTTTGTGGACAATGCTTTTGTGGAGTTCATCAAACGGGGCGAGCACCCGCCAATGGATGCCTATGATGCAGCGGCCTGGAGTGCCGTGACGCCATTGTCGGAAGCATCCATCGAAAACAATGGGGCACCACAGGAATTTCCTGACTTTACAAGGGGCCGTTGGGTAACCAATAAACCGATATTTGCCATTAAAGGCGATGTATATTAATGCGTAATGAAATGTTTAATGGTCAATTATACAAGCTTAATTGATCATTAAACATTACTCCCAAACTATCCTTCCTCTATGAAAAAAGCTACCCATCTTCTTGCTCTACCGATTTGTTTCTTATTAATGGTTAGTGTCATAAGTTGTTCCCACAAAAAAGCGCAGGAACTTGTTCTGACCATTGACTATCCAGCTGCCAATACCGTATTTCCTCCCGATTTAGCAGCCCCCACGTTTACCTGGATGAGCGATGTTAATCCGGTTCCCACTTTTCAAGTGGCCATCCGGCAAGGAGATGTTCGGTTGTTCGAATCGGAAACGACCACGGAGACACAGTGGCGACCGACCCCCTCTTTATGGGAACAGATCAAAAAAACAAGCGGGAAGCAACTCGTGTTTACCGTTTCTAACCGTGAAACGGATGTGGAAGCAAGCGTTTCCTTTTCCATCTCATCTGATTCAGTCGCCGCACCCATCTTTTACCGAAACGTCCCGTTGCCCTTCAAATTTGCCCGGGAGAACCTGAAGAATGTCAGTTGGTATTTAGGGCGTGTGTCTGATGAAGAGCGGCCGCAAACCGTATTGGATAACATCCCGGTATGCGGAAATTGCCACTCTTTTTCGGCCGATGGCAAAACCTTGGGGATGGATGTGGATGCCCGTGATGAGAAAGGCGCCTATGCCATTGTGGATCTGGCGCCGGAAGTGAAGATGGGCGAAAAGGAAATCATCAACTGGAGCCGGTTTCAGAAGAACGAATTTACCTACGGACTGCTGTCTCAGATCTCGCCCAACGGTAGATATGTGGTGAGTACGTTAAAAGATTGTGAGATTTTTGTGGATCGCCATGACCTGGAGTATTCACAACTTTTCTTTCCCTTTAAAGGCATTCTGCAGGTGTACGACCGGCAAACAGGGCGTTCCTTCGAATTGGAAGGGGCCAATGATACCACTTTTGTGCAGAGTAATCCCGTGTGGAGCCCCGACGGTCAATACCTCTATTTTGCCCGCTCTAAAGCTTATCATTTTCAGGAGAGCGGGATCTTCAGAGGCTCAAAAGCCACCGATTATAAAACCTACAAGACTTTCCTGAAGAACTTCATGGAGCGTAAGACCTTGTTTAAGTTTGACATCTATCGGGTGCCCTTTAACGACGGGAAGGGAGGACCCTGTGAACCCGTTCAGGGCGCATCCGACAATGGCATGAGTAATTACTTTCCCCGTTTCACACCCGATGGGAAATGGATGGTGTTTTGCCAGGCCGAGAGTTTTATGCTACTCATGCCCGATAGCAAGTTGCACATCGTACCCGCCCAGGGGGGAGAGGCACGGCTGATGAATTGCAATACCGATAATATGAATTCCTGGCACTCCATATCGCCCAATGGCAAATGGATAGTCTTCTCCAGCAAGGCCAAGGGGCCGTTCACCCAGCTTTACCTGACCCATTTGAAGGCCGATGGTACCGATACGCCACCGGTTCTCCTGGAGCGTTTTGTAGCGCCCCAGCGAGCGGCCAATATACCGGAGTTTGTGAACTTACCGGCAGGCTCTTCTTTTAAAATTGATCCGGTTTTTCTGGAACAGGATGCCTTTACCATTCGCATGGCGGAGATCAAACGCAGTGAAGGGGAGCTGGAGGAAGCTTTGAAATTGTTTAATCAGGCCATTGCTGAAAACCCCAAAAATGGTCTGGCTTATCATGGACGGGGGGAGACCTATGTATTGCTGCGCAAACCGGCCCTGGCACTGGACGATTTTGACAAAGCACTGTTGTTAAGTGGAAACAGCAGCGTGTTTCATGTGAGCCGGGCGATGGTCTATACTTCGCTGCAAAAGAAAGAAAAAGCACTCGCGGATTACCAGCGGGCCATTGAGTTGGATTCTTTTAATTTTATGGCCTACAACAACCGGGGGATTCTGTATTGGCAAGGGGGCGAATTGGATCGGGCTTACCAGGAATTTTCCAAAGCCATACAGTATAATCCCGATGCGGTGAATGCCTATGTGAATAGGGGAGCGGTGACGGTAGAAAGTGGCATGCCGGACCTGGCCATGCAAGATTTCAACACAGCGATAAGGATCCATCCCAAAGATGTGCCAGCCCTCAAGGCCCGCGCCATGTTACGCGATCAGATGAATGAGTTGCCCACAGCATTACAGGATTTGGATCTGGCCATTCAACTGGCGGCTGATAATGGTGAATTGCATTTCCGGCGGGGCTTGCTCCATCAGAAAATGGGTAATACAGAGGCGGCTTGTAAGGATTTTAAGACGTCTGTCCAATTGGGTTTCTCCATGGGGCAGCAAGCCCTTGATAAGTTTTGTAAGTAGTTTAATTAATACCAAAATCAACACGCATGAATGTAATTAAGAAAATGGCCTTCCTGGCATGTATGGTGACCTTGCCCTTATACCTGGGCTGCACCGGCTGCAGTAAAGAGGGCGACGGTGAAAAGGAAGCTAAACAGGAAATACCCTCTACACCCGTGATTATTCCCGCAGGTGGCAATAGTTGGATTGTTTCGAATCCCGATCTGGGTGAGTCAATGGTTTCCGATAATGGAATCGCCAAATGGGGCGATGCCAACGCTAAAATTCGTGTTTACTTTAAGTTGCCAAAGGCCGGTGAGTTGCATGTGGCCTTGAATGCCAAGGTGCCTGCAGGGACCTCAAAAATCAAGTGTACAGTGAATGGTAAAAGCGAAGAGCTTACCGTGACCGGGGCTGCTTTAAAATCCACCTTTGCCGGTACGTTTACAGTGGATGCACCGGGCTACCATTTTGTGGAATTGCAAGGTGTAGCGAAAGAAGGTAGTTTTTTTGCTGAAGTAAAAGACATCCGTTTAGGTGGTGAAGCAACTGTTGGCAAGATGTATTTTGTGAACGAAGAGTATTACTGGGGCCGCCGTGGACCATCGGTTCACCTGAGTTATGAGGTGCCGGCTGAAGCGGGTAACGTGGAGTGGTTCTACAATGAGATTACCGTGCCCCAAGGGAATGATGTCATTGGTTCCTATTACATGGCCAATGGCTTTGGTGAAGGGTATTTTGGCATGCAGGTGAACTCTGATACGGAACGCCGGGTATTGTTTTCGGTGTGGAGTCCATTTCAAACCGATGATCCCAGTACCATTCCGGATGATTATAAAATTATTCTGTTGGAAAAAGGTGATGGCGTCACCATTGGTGAGTTTGGCAATGAAGGATCAGGCGGCCAGAGCTATTTGCGTTACAATTGGAAAGCCGGCAATACCTACCGTTTCTTGCTGAGAGGCAAACCGGTTGGCAATGATTTTACGGAATACACGGCTTATTTCTTTGCGCCTGAAGTGGGTGATTGGAAACTGATTGCCAGCTTCAAACGGCCGCATACCAATACCTGGTTAACCCACCAGTATTCGTTCCTGGAGAATTTCCATACTGAAACTGGTGCTATCACGCGTAAGGCCATTTACAACAACCAGTGGGTGCGGGGTGAGAATGGCAATTGGTACGAGTGCACCAAAGCGAAGTTTACGGCCGATGCCACCGCTCGCAAGGAGTCCCGGATGGATTATGCCGGTGGGGTGGAAGATGGTAAATTCTTCATGCAAAATTGTGGCTTCTTCAATGAAACGACGACCATTGATTCGAATCATTCCCGCACGGCCGTGGGTGTTGAGCCGGATGTGGATGTAACCAAATTATAACGAACTCATCAGCGGGTACTCTTCTTTTTATTCAGCGGTGACTGAACAAGTGAATGCTCAGTTACCTGCTGAATATTGAGGTGAACGCTGAACAGGGGGTGAATTATTAAATAGTGGATCTAAGAAAACAAGCGATTTTATGAAAATTGATCTGTTAAAACGGAATGGGTGTCCGTTTTGATCCAGATTTTGCAATCTGAGCCTATGTCATTTCTTTACCTAATATAGGTTCGTTTTTCTTCTTACTAGTCAATTTTAGTGCAACCAGGCTACTTCTGCATTTAACTGCGGAAAATTATATTCAATAAGATGGAACCAAACATACCATCCCCATCAAAAAAATCAAATCGGTACCCCTTAAGCTGCAAATTTAACAGGGCGCTCCTCGTTTTTAAACTTGAGTATCTGTCGCCCTATCTTCTTGAGATTGTATGCACTCACTCCAAGACTTATGTATCTATTAAAATGCAGTATTCCTCGATCAGGACATCGATCAAGTCCTCTGTTTTCCAACTCATTGATATTAGATTCTATTGCGCTGTGCTTATTCTTTAACCTTTTAAAGGCCCGGCTGCTCTCTTCGTCTTTTTCGATTTTGTTGAGTTTCCCAAGCTTGGGTAAAATGACTTTTGGAACTTCCAGTTGAAGTAGCTTTTTGTTTTCTTGTGCCCAAAAACCTTTATCAAAACTCCATGAAGCCACGGTGTGTCTTGCCAGAACTCTATCTGCCAGCTCTATAACAACATCCCTATCCTGTTGGTCATTCAAAATTTGGTAATCTACAATGAGATCATATTGATCGGTGGTTATTAATAGTTTCTTGCCCAATTCAACATTGGGACGAGACTTGCCTTTCTTTACCCATTCGGTATATGTTTCAAATACTGAAAACAACTTTTCATCATGCGTTATTGTTTCTCCTTTAAGAATGCGCCTATCGACTAATTGAATATGCCTGTCCATCAATGCCACAAAGTGTTCGATCATTATCATAAGCGATAGGTCTTGCATGTCGTTTAGTGGGAAATCAGGGAGGCTTTCATTGAGTTTTTTCAATAACGCCCTGGTTTTTGTCAAGTATCTTTTGGCAGCATACTCCATCCTGTCCTTTTTATTCTTGCCTCCACTGGCCGATGCTTTTCCCAGTTCACGCATTAGACCTTTAATCTCATATCTCCAATTGGACAGCTTGCGCCACTGCTTAATAGTCTCATATTTTTTGAAAAATACGGATACGGCATCAAGACATTTCCGGGCACAGTCCCATAGCAGGTTGTAATCTGTTGGAAAATGAACGTTGCTTTCTACCACAAAACTATCGGACTTTAAGCGCAATGCTGTTTTTTCTTTTTTTAAACACTTTGCGGTGCCCAAACTCTAATATTACGACATTGAGTTCGATGATCATCTCATCACTGAGCGCAGATACATTGTCGTAGATATTTTGATACTCAAACTCTATCCGCTCATAGCCAAAATCACGCTCAATGCCCATCAGATAACGCAAAGCATGGTGGTTGTTGGCCAGATTATGAACCATTTCATAACTGATATTCAGGCATAAGCGCAATTGGGCTAACACAAAAACAACCCACAAATCTAAACCTTTTCTACCCGTATTCTTCTTCCCCGACCTGATGTACTTATCCAATATATTGAATATCTTCTCATTATACTCCTTATTGCAATAGATCTCTTTCAGGGCTGCCAATAGTTCATCTATGGCATTTTTGCTCTTGGGGTTGATCCATGTTTCTTCAATGGGCTTTTGCCCAATCGATAATTGTTGTGCGAATCTATTTCTCATTTCTGAACATCTTTTGCTGATTACACCAGAATAGGCGAATCTCAAATCATTAACACCCTGAATTTAAGAATTTTTATATGGGAACACGACAAAAAGTCTGTATAGATTCGAACAAGTTATCAACAATAGTGGTCTGAATGACAATAGATTGCATGTTTTCTAAGTGGCACTAAATAGGGCTTCAGCCGTACTGCTTATTAGGTAGTACGGTTGTTTTTGTTTTAGCTGGTGACTAAGGCAATAAGATTCATCCGGAAAATACATCTGTTTATTCCAGTTTTATTAGAATTCAACCTCATTGCGGGTTGTGTTATTATCCTATCATCATCCACGGATTATCACCCATGGCTATTATTGCATCATTATTTCGTGGCGAGTGATATTGAATAGTATATGCTTGAGCAGGAAGGGCCTTTGCTTGATGGAATAGATCCTATAAGGATCGAATAACACTTACCGTTAATAATTACGCAGTCATCAGCTGAATAGGAGTAGATTTCGAATGAATTCAGGCTCCCAGGCATGGATGGGAATCACCCCCTGAAATAAATCAGAGTACCGTTCAAGTATTGGAAGATCATCCTGAATTTCTTCAGGTCCCCTTCACGATCCTAAACATCATTCAGAATTAATTCAGGGTACCAATCAAGGATGGCGAGCACTCCTGGAAATAAATCAGGATACCATTCAAGCGCTGGAAGATCAGGCTGAATTTTTTCAGGTTACCTCCACGACCATAAACATCATCCCGAATTACTTCAGGGTCCCAATCAAGGATGGGAAGCACACCTGTAAATAAATCAGGATACCGTTCATGCGTGGGTATTTCACCCTGAATGACGTCAGATTACTTTCACCAAGGTGTATTTCATGCCGGAAGCATTCAGGTAGCCCCATACATCTGGGGATCACCCTCGGAAATAATTTTAAGGGACTGGTTACGACCTATTGATCTATCCAGTTTTTAAAATCCGGCACTTTATCCCGGCTGATGACCAGTAGTTCGGACCGCTCCATGTGTTCAAGGGTCAATTGCAGCCGACTGGAAGAAAATGCATTCAGTTGCACAATGGCATCTATCTGAACCACGCACGATCGGTTGATGCGATAGAATAGTTGAGGATCCAGTATGTCTGTCAATTGCTCCAGCGTAAAATCAATGGCATAGCTGTGGCCCCTCAGGGTGCGCAGATATGTTCCTTTGTTTTGGATGTAAAAACAACTAATCTCACCCACTGGTATTGATTTATAATGGGCTCCTATTTTTATTAAAAAGCGGTTTCTATAGGTTTTCTTCAGTGCTTGAAACGCCCTTTTGATTTGGGTTTCCAAATCCGGTTGGTGGTGTGATATCCGGGAGTACTTATCCAATGCTACGGTCAGTTCCTCTTTGGCAATGGGCTTCAGCAAATAATCGATGCTATTCACCTTAAAGGCCTGTAAAGAATATTCATTAAAAGCAGTGGTGAAAATGATGGGTACATCAAGGCGGATGGCATCAAATATCTCGAAACAGAGGCCATCATCCAGCTGGATATCCATCATGATAAGTGTTGGCAATGGATGACCCGACAGCCAGTTCACCGTCTCTTCCACCGTCTCCGTGACGCCAACAATGATTATATCGGGATTAATCTCACGGATCAATTGGCGAAGCCTGTCGGCCGCCGGTCTTTCATCCTCCACAATTAATACGTGCATCATAGTAAGGGGACTTTTACACTGTAGTACTGTTTATCTTCATTGATTTCAATGCGTTTTCCGGTCGACAAATAGATGCGTTCATCCAAATTCGTTAACCCTTTCTTTAAAGAGGTATCCAGGGTGGAGATCTTTTGCAGGTTATTGCGCACCACAATATGGTGGTTTTCCAAATAGACTTCTACCACCAGGGGATACGCTTTGGAAGCCATGTTGTGCTTCAACGCGTTTTCAATCAAAATCTGTAACGACACCGGAATGATCCTATGGGTAGTATCATCAGGAAGCATGAGTCGCAGCTCAATTTTTTCTTCATCACGCAGTTTGTGCAGGTAAAAGTAATCCCGCACAAACTGAATTTCCTCATTCAGTGCAATGCTGTTTCGCGAAGTGTTTGTGGTAATGTAACGGTAGATAGAAGCTAATTTATGAACATATTTTTCTGCCATCTCCGGTTGGGTGCCAACAAATGAAGCGAGGGTGTTGAAACTGTTGAACAGGAAGTGAGGATTGACCTGATTATTGAGCGTCTCAAACTGAAAGGCCAGCTTTTCCTCGCGCAAGCGTTGTTCGCGCTTCAGGGCATCCTGCCATTGGATGAGGAAAAACACAAAGGCCCCCAGGGTGAGGCCTGCATTGGTGCTGATGAGCCATTGTTTCATTTCGTGTTTCAGGAAATGGGGGAGCAGTTCATCTAAGGGGAGGTCATTTCTAATAAAAGTAAAGGCCAATAATGTGATAAAAATAAGACCGGCAATGAAGAAGCAGATGAGGTAGTAGAGCAGAAAGCGCAGCACAATGTTCCGGGTGATTTCACGGGGCGTGTCTCCCGGCTTGAATTGGAACATGCGTCGTCCCAGTCCGATAAATACTTCCAGTTGAAAAAAAGTGAGCAAGAGCATGAACAGCGCATTTTCGCTGATCAATGCCGAGCGGTTAAACAAACTGATTACAATCACCATCAGAACGGAAAAACCAGCAATAACTAAATGCACACGTTTGTCGTTTTTTATGGCGAATCCCTGTTGGAATGAATGTTTCATAGGATTTTAGATGTAGTATTCAAAGCGGCTGTCCCAAAGGAGTGTTTCACACAAAAAGGGCGAAGGCTGTCACAAAGATTGCAAAGTTTAACTCTTTTTGTTCAAGATTTGCGTTTGGGCACGTACCTCTTTTGCGCACTTGGCGTGAAACCTCATTTTTAATCCGGGACACCTGCTTATGACTTCACTTCATAGCCCTAAAGTAGCAACTTCTTTTGTTATTTTCTCCACAAAGATGGTGCGAATGGTATTTAACCGCTGCGGATTCACCTGTCCGGTCAGGATCAGGTCCATGATGACATCTTCATACAACTCAGCATATTCTATTTGTTTGGAGTCCAGAGCCACATAAACGTTACCCCAATAATGACTTCGGCCTTTTAATTTCAAGTGCTCTGAGTTGACCGATAACGGATTGTTGAGAACGGAGAACTTAATAATGGCGCAGGGTTGATTGTTTTTCAGCGTAGTGCCCATCCAGGTCAGGCGGATGTCTTTATTTTCAAAGGTGCCTTCGCCTGCCAGATCGATTTTTGAATTGGCCTCTACCGGCCGGTATTCCTGGTTTAACTGGAGTGAATCGGTAAAGGCCCAGGCAAAGAATTCGAATCCCATCATGTCCCACACTAAATTCTTGAGCAGATGAGCCGTGGCATCTTGAGGAAAATGGGTGTAGTTGGCTTCTTCCATCATTTTCTCGGAGGGGATATAAGTGAAGTTCTCCATGACCGGTTGAGCCAATCCTTTTTCAAAGGGAGACTCCATATTTTGAGACTGGGCGATTGCAACCTGGTTCCATTTGACAGGGCCATCGGCGTTTGAACGCGAATACCGGCCGGTGATTTGGGTCTTGTTTAAAAATGGCCCCATCATGCTGTAATCGTAATGGGTTGTGGTAACTAAATAACTAATGGGTTGATGAACCTCCAGCTGCCATTTGTCAGGTAGGTTTTGAAGGGGATTAGAAATGGTTCTGGGCTGTCCAAAAGCACTTACAGTACTAAGTGCAATACAACAAGCTAAGTTAAAAACGTGTGCTTTTTTCATGACTAAACTATTTAGGAGTGAATAACAAATACCTTGTTTGGGGAAGAATTGGGATGGATAGCCTTGGGTTTGATTCCGAATAAATCGGGAAAAGAAGTGTGTTCGCGATGCAAGAGCCAGACGATGATCACCGCAAATAGAAAATTGGAGGTCAAGCCTTCCATCAAATGGCTGAGTCGTACACTGGCAATGGGCATTAAGGGATTTTCCAGGAGAAGACCCAGGCATTGGGGAACGGTTAAGAATAGGCCTAAAAGAATGGTCGTCCGCCCTATGCTGAGTTTTGATCCACGTATGATTGGGAGGGTGCACAGGATCCACAGGAGCGCCCTTAAAATCTGAAAAGAAAACAAATCAGGATTGGTTAACAGGGTGTTCCGGGTATGTTCCCAAAATGGAACAATCGCTCCGGGGCTACCATAAAATGCGCGTAAAGCGGGGTTTTGCCAGGCGATGAAATAACCGGCACACCAGTATAGCAGAAGGTAGCAGAGGGCGATGGTGCCCAATTTCCCGATCCATTGTTTGAAAGACATAACTATCGCTGTATTGGCTGGCTGGGTGGCATTGGAGCGTCCTTGACCCATAATCCATACAGCCAGAGGGATGTAGATGAAAGCAACTGGCAAGCCCATAATGAACAGGCGCAACAGGATTTTCTCATCAATAGTGATGGCGGATAAGAAGTACCAGGTTTCAATTTGTGTCATAAAGGTCACAGCACCATAGTAAGCCATTGATATGGTTAGCGCTAATCTCCAGCCTTGCCAGCGGGAGAATCGAATTAATGCCACGATCAGTAGGGTGTTGGCAAGGGCGATGGTTAGCAAGCCAGTGTTATTGGAAAGCAGTCCGGGCTCCGATGGAATATCCGGCAGTTGGCCAGAAAGCGCAAGCGTACCGCTGATGAAGAACACAGGAAAGAGAATGAATAAAGAAGCCAGCCGGGCGGTCCGGATTAAAATTTGTTTACCAGTCATCGCATTTATTTTTTAACGTTTCACCGGTAAATAAATGATAGGCCAGTGAAAATTAAAAATACAACCGGCTCAGTGGTAGAATTAAGTTGCTTAATGGAATGAATGGGGTATTTATTCGTAGCCGAGAGGAGTGGGATGAAAACAAAAAGAAGCCGTCTCAAAAGTTAGTTTAGCCACAACGGCGCTAAAACACAACGGTGCGGTTATAAAATACGCTGAAATTCTTAGAGTCTTTGAGCCTTGGTGGCAAAGGACTATTTGCAAACTTTTGAGACAACCTCTTTTGATAGGATTATGTGTAATATCTTATTGGTAATACTTCTTTTTCACCGCCACCCCGCGCTGAATGCCATCAATGTTCTGTAAAATCTTTAATTTAAGATGTGGCGGGTAGTCCGGGTGCTCGTTCAGAAAACGCTCTGCCAGTTGATAGGCTTCCTCCGAACTGTAACTGCCAAACGAGCTGCTGAGCCATCCTATGGGGAAGAAGATATCACCGGTCATTTGAATTTCTTCCAGCATCTCCAGTGTTTTGGGTAGATACAGAATCGATGTGGCCTGACGCAAGGGGTGGTGTAATTGCTGCAGAGCGGTCCCTACCCAACTCTCCTTTTGGCGGTTTTCCGGTTGGGCCAGACTCAAAAAGAAAGCATCCCTCCCAGCTGCATTACTGGAGAGGGCCGGGGCAATGAAGGCCAGCATCTGCTGGTTATTATCGTCTTTTAAAGTAGAGCTGATGTGACGGATCAATGAATCGGTGTGGGCGTATTCTTTTACAGCCAGCTCACACAACAAACTGATTTTATCCTGTTCGCTAATGCCAATGCCATCCAGCGTGGTCTCAGCCATACAAATGGAGGCCAGTTGATTTAAACCTGCCGGGGATTGAACCAGATTCGCCCAGGCCCGGAACAGCGTTTTTTTGGTCGCTTTGTTGGGTTCGGAGGCCATTAGGTGCCACAGTTGTTGGGGCAGTGCTGTCGCGTGCTGGTCGCGCATCGCCTCCGGCAGCAATTGCCAGTAAGCGGTATTCAGGTAGCGGGTGTACAAGCCGGTTAATAGTGGATCCCCATCGTTCTCAATCATGCGCACCAGGTAAGCGATAAACGCCTCCGGGTGCACATTGCCATCCAAGAGGTTCTCATATAGATTAATGCACAACCGGCCGCGCAGAAGTGGCCGCTGCAGATCCTGGGCATGGGCCAGCCAATAGTCAATTTGTGGGGTGGTCATGCGAACCAGGCCATAACCTTTATCATCGGCCATAAACAGTGTATTGTAAGCTTCCAGATTTTCATCCACAGTGATAGCAGCATCAAACAGGTCGTAGCGGTATTGGGTCGTATCGTGCAGCAGGTTGATGATCTGGGGCCAATAAACATGGCTGTTGGCTTCAGTCACATGCTCCGGCTGCTGACGGATGCGCCACTTACCTTCTTGTTGAGTGGAGGGTGAAAAGGCGATCACTGGCCTTCCCGGTTCAAAGACCCAGGCCTGGCTCCAGACTGTTAAATCATCCTCGGCATAGCGATCCACCCGTTCTATCAGGTCATTCCACGACGCATTGCCATAGGCAAAATCGTTCAAGTAGTCTTGAATACCCTGTTGCAACTGAGCGGAGCCGGCCAGGTGTTCCAGCTGGTTCATCACGATGGGCGATTTATGATAGATAATAGCGCCGTATAAGGTGCCGGCATTCTCCAGATTGTCGAGCTGTTGCCCAATGGGGTTAGCGCCGCTGGTGCGATCCACCGAATAAGCCGCCGGGAAATGGGCCAGTAAAAAGCGCAATTGGTGATCCATTTCCGGAAACCAGGGTTGTGTGATTTTATCAGCCATGTAATTGGCAAATACTTCTTTGAGCCAAACCTCTTCAAACCAGGGCATAGTTACCAAATCGCCAAACCACATGTGGGCCGTCTCATGGGCAATCAGATTGGCCCGGCTCAGCTCTTCTTCACGGGTGGGGTTTTCATCCAGAAACAGCTTATTGGCCCGGTAATAGGTAGCCCCCGGATGTTCCATGCCACCAAACTGAAAGGAGGGGATGGCTACCAGGTTATAGGTTTGGAAGGGGTATTTGATTTGTGTATAGTTCTCCAGCCAATCCAATGACTCAGTTACTTGCTTAAAGATGGTGGCCTCATTGCGTTGGTATTTGGCACTATCGCTTTCCATGTGGTACAGGCCAATCTCCAGGTCCTTCCAGCGGGTGGAGCTGTATTGAAATGCGCCGGCTGCAAAGGCCCATAAATAGGTACTGAGGGGTTCGGAGGCTTCGAATTCAATGGTTTTGTAGCCATCATAGAGCTGGGTCAGCACTTGCCGACCATTGGCCACGCCACTCCAGCTTTCAGGTACTTCCATGGTAACGGCAAAGCGTCCTTTGAGATCCGGTTGATCAAAACAGGGAATGGCCGTGCGTGCCCGGTCGGGGACAAACAGTGCGTAGAAATAGTTTTCATTCCGATTCAAGGCGCCATCACCGGCTTCAAAGTCGATCACGACCTGATTGCTGCCTGATAGCAGTGCTTTTTTAGGCAGTCGGATGTGTTCCTTTTCGATAAGCGGATTTAAAATAGTATCGCCATTTACAACAAGCAGATGGAGCTGATCCGGCGCTGCTTTAAAATCCAGAAAGAGGGCTTGTCTTTTCTCTTTAAGCCGAAAGGAGAGGGCGGCCTGACCCCTTATAGGGCGCTCTTTCTCAGCCGGTATCTTGAGGTGGAGGTCATAGCTTAATTCGCTGATGACGGTCGACCGGAATTGGGCGAGTTGTTTGCTGACTCCATTTTCAGGTACATCTTTTCCTTTCAGTTGACAGGCGGTCATCCCCACCAGAATCAGGCTTATTGCGAGTATGCTTTTTTTCATCGTGTAGATATCTAAACGCTATGGTTGGCTAAAGATATAACAGAGGAATGACTTGAGCACAATTAAATGATTGAATATGTGTTATTGTCAATACATAATCCCAATGGATGATATGTGTCTATGTGCGTCTGTGTTGTAATGCACCTATTTTCAGAAGATCAATGAGCGTGTCTTGTCGAAATATTTCTGTGATAAGTTTTTTATATTAACAATAAAAAATTACCTTCAACTGTTCTAAAAAACTAAACTTATGAGATTTTTGTCTTTTGCTACGTTAGTGAGCATGGTCATGGTGATTGTTTCTTGTCAGCAATCAACCTATACGACTGTCCAAAAAACAGACTCCAATGGTTACAGTTACCAGGAAGTCACCAATGATCCTTACAATGCAAGGATTTATACCCTTGAAAACGGATTAAAAGTATATCTGACCCGCAATCAGGATCAGCCACGTGTGGCGGCCATGGTGGGCGTGAAAGCCGGTTCTACCTATGAGGATCTGAATGCCACCGGTTTGGCGCATTACATGGAACACATGATGTTTAAAGGCAGTTCCGCCATGGGTACCGTGGATTGGGAAAAAGAGAGTGCAGTCTTGCAGCAGATTTCTGACCTGTTCGAAGCGCATCGCGCCACCGATGATGTGGATCAGAAAAAAGCGCTGTACGCACAAATTGATAGTTTGTCACAAATTGCAGCCACATATGTAGCCACCAATGAATTTGACAAATTAAGTACGTCCATAGGGGCCTCCATGGTGAATGCCGGAACGTCCTATGAATCGACTGTTTACATGTGTGAGGTGCCTAAAAATGAGCTGGAGCGCTGGGCAAAGTTGGAACAACAGCGTTTCACCACTTTGGTGCTGCGTTTGTTTCATACCGAGTTGGAAACCGTATATGAGGAGTTTAACATGTATCAGGATCGTGATGGCGAGCGTGCATTCCAGGCGATGATGGAAGGTTTGTTTGCCAATCACCCCTATGGCCGCGATGTGATCGGTTTTCCCGAGCATTTGAAGAACCCGTCGATGGTTGAAATTTATAAGTTCAAGGATAAGTTTTACGTGCCTAATAACATGGCTGTCGTGTTGGCCGGTGACCTGGAATTTGAGCCCACCATCCAGTTAATGGACCAGTATTTTGGTCAGATGGAGAAAAAGGAGTTTGCCGAACCGCAATTACCGAAAGAAGCACCTTTAACGGCTCCGGTGATTAAGGAAGTAGTAGGACCGGATGCTGAAAGTCTGGAAATGGCTTTCCGTTTTGATGGCATTGGCAGCCGGGATGAAATCATGGTGGATTTAATCAGTTCTATTTTATCCAACGGTCAAGCCGGTTTAATTGATTTAAACCTGGTACAAAAGCAAAAAGTATTGAGTGCTTCATCGGGTGCCTGGATCATGCGTGATTATGGCATGCATATCTTCAGTGGAAAACCACGTGAGGGGCAATCACTTGAAGAGGTGAGAGATTTGTTATTGGCCGAATTGGACAAGGTGAAGAACGGTGAATTTGAGGATTGGGTGATTGAAGCCATCGTGAATAAAGCACGTCTGGATTTCATGCAGGCTTTGGAGTATCCTTTCTATTCAGCGTATTCGTTGATGGATGAGTTTACCAACGGACAATCCCATGCCGATGTACTGGCTACTTTGGATGAGATGAAAAAAATTACCAAAGATGAGGTGATTGCTTTTGCCAAAGAGAAATATGCCGATAATTATGTGTTGGTGTACAAACGCACTGGCGATAACAGTGCCTTGGTGAAAGTAGAGAAGCCCCAGATTACCGCTATTCCGGTGAACAGAGAGTTGCAATCGGCGTTTGCCAAAGACTTTTTGGCGGCTCAAACAGGAGATATTGAGCCTGTATTTGTCGACTTCAATGAAAAGTTGCAACGCGAGGAATTAAAACCGGGATTGGAGTTTTTCCACTCTAAAAACCAAACCAATGGCCTGTTCCGTTTGAATTACGTGATTGACATGGGTAAGAAAAACAGCTTGCAATTTCCTTTGGCCGTGGATTACCTGCCGCTTTTAGGTACGGATAAATATTCACCGGAGGCATTGCGCAAAGAATTGTTTCGCTATGGTCTGGATCTGTCGGTGAATGCCGGAGACGATCGTTGCTATGTAACCATTGCCGGTTTGGATGAGCAATTAGAGAAAGGGATTGAGATTTTGGAGCATTTAATTCACAATGCCAAAGGCGATCAGGAATCCTATGATGAATTTGCCAAAGGCATCATTAAGAAGCGTGATGACGCCAAGAAAAGCCAGGGGCGTATCTTTAGTGCCATGGTGGATTATGGTATTTACGGCGAGAAATCACCGGGTAAATATTTAGTGAGTAATGGTGATTTAAGCAATATCCAACCTCAAGACTTAACCCGTCAGTTAAGTGAGATGACCTCCTATAAGCACAAAGTGTATTATTACGGACCTTCAGCTTCTGACAAAGTAAGTGGATTACTGGCGCAATACCACACCACACCGGATCAGTTGAAGGACATTCCGCAGGCGGTGACCTATGAGATGCGTGAAAATACGGAGTCGCAAGTGTTTGTGGTGGATTATGACATTAACCAGGCGAATATCTTGTTGCTGGTGAAAGATCAGCCATTTGACTCTGCTATTTTACCCTATGCCGAGGTGTTTAATAACTATTTCGGTTCCGGATTATCGTCTGTGGTCTTCCAGGAAATTCGCGAATCCAAGGCTCTGGCTTATTCAGCGGGTGCCGGTTACATGTCAGCCCGTAAGAAAGATGAAAACAACATCTTATATGGTCAGTTAGGAACTCAGGCCGATAAGCTGGGCATTGCCACCTCCACGCTCATGGACTTAATGAATGCGATGCCACGAGCTGAAACGCAGTTTAATCAAGCCTGTGAAGGTATTGTGAAGCAGTTGAACACCGAACGGATCACCAACAAAGAACTGTTCTGGGAATATATGCGCAACAACGACCGCGGCATTGCATATGACATCCGCAAAGACGTATATCAGAAAGCCAAGTCCATCACGCTGGATGAGTTCGAGAAGTTCTTTAACGAGCACATTTCCGGTAAGCAATACACCTATATGGTATTGGGTCGTAAAGCAGACCTCGACAAAAAAGCACTGGCCAAATTAGGCAAAGTGAGTGAGTTGGCCTTGGAAGATGTGTTTGGGTATTAGTCATTAAAATTATAAATAAAAGAAAAACCCCGGTCAATCATTGACCGGGGTTTTTTCTTTGTGAGCTGCCATACCTTCAGCGGTGAATTTTTGCTTGCTTTTTGAGTGGTTTACTGTTGATATTCTTGTATTATTTGTCAGTATCTTGTTTTTGCACTCAATGGAATGATGACGGTTGACTATTGATTTCCGATTCGTGAATTAAGAATTGGATGTTCTTCATTTGCTGATCGAAATTCATTATTTGCTTCTGGCTCGACCTCGTTGGGTAAGACTAAGAAATTACCTGTGCGGCACAAGGACAGGCAGCATAAAAAAATGACCAAAAGTGAAAATTACTATTTAAGGCTGAGATGCTAAAGTGGATATAACTTGTTTTGATGGTACTTTTTTACCTCCCGTTTGGTCATCTCAAGGGTGACGACTTCAACCGGATGGACTACCTTTTTATCTTTAATGCTCAGGTTGAAGGGCTCATAGTGGTCCTGATCGTGCACAAAGAGCATGGGGGATGATTGGATGACACCATCATTTTTAAATACATAGAGATTCGTGCGTACGAAACACTTGTTATTAATCACACCCAGGGGTTGTCCGGGGAAAACTTCATGTCCCAACTGTACCAGCAATGAATCGTGACACATATTTTCATACACCATCACAGTTCCATCCACATGCATGACCTCCAGCGATTCGTTTTTCGATATCCGGTCACTTTGATGATGCATGCGTGGCTCTGCGGTGACGTAGCCTTTGCGCATGCAATACACCGTATCTTGCGATGCTAACTTGAAATGGTTGACATAGTAAGTGTTTGGCTGAAAGGGGGGATAGTAAAATGCAACTGCTTTTCCAGGTGCCATCGGCAGGAGATACGGGTGTTCTTCATCTGTTTTCTTTCCGGCATTGCTGATGCAATACCTTACCTGGTAATTGTAGTTAATACCTTGGTTTTCGTTTTTCACCTTCAGTGTCAGAAGCTTTTTCTTTCCCGGCCAAACGTATTCTTTATATTCATTCACAAAAGGCGTCAGGTTTCGCATCTCCTTAAAAGTCAGGATGACTTCATAAGGATAAAAGGACCGGTTGGTAGCATAGAAATGGATTTGATTGTTTGTCATTTCAGATTCTACCTTAACCGGATTATCCATGCGGCTACTGAAGTAGGTAATCTCTTCCAGTTTCTCAGATTGTGCGAGAGCGGTTTGCCATGCTGAGAGTAGAAATAGCAGGCCTGCGATAAGGGCTTTGGGCATGTTAATAGAGTTAGGGTTGATAGATGAGGGTAAAAATAGTAAATAGCGACTAATATTTACCATAAGATAATGCTTTTTATTGTAGTGACGTAGGTTTTCACGGGTGCTAATCCCGCTCTGTGGGAGTTATTGTTATTCGATCTTTATAGGATCAATTTTGTTAAGAAAAGGCACTTTATTTTCAGGTATACACTATTCAATTACTGTAGCCACGCGGTGGTGATACCATAATAGCGCTGGGAGTGTTGAACATTAGCGAAGCTAATATCCGTGGATGTTATCAAGGTAATAGCACAACCCATTATGGGGTTGAATTTTAATCACTACTGTCCGGTAAACAAATTCTATATCCCCTACAGGGAAAATAGTTAATTTGCAACATTGTATTCGACAACACTTAATCCGCTACGCGGAATTTGCCGTAGACAATTTATTATTGTAGCCTATTTACACCCTATAAAACGGGATACCTCGTAGAGGTTATATAAACAGTCATCTACCGATGATTGAATTAAATTTTAACCGGACAGCAATGAATTTTAATAGAACTGGAATAATCCATGCTTTTTCCGAATAAATCCAAAAAAAGAAAGAGGTGAACTACTTCACCTCATTATATATTTCCTGTATCACCAGGCCGGCCAGGGTAAACCCAAAAATACCGGTGATGTGTGCCAGTGATCCGTTGATGGCAGCTTTGAGGCTGCACCATTCGTGATTCACCAGGTCGGGATCACCCGGGCCATGCTGAGCCTTGGGGCAGAGGCATTTTTCAGTGCCGCAAGTGGCATCCGCACCGGCGTTTTCCAATACTTCGTCGCTGTATACACACATGAAATCCTTTTCAGGCATGCCTACCTTGCGTATCAGTTTACGTATTTGTCGTCCCAACGGACACCCTTGTACTTTCCAGAAGGAAGCCACGCGCACACGGGTCGGATCCACCTTCAGGGCCGCACCCATGGAGGAGACAAAGATGGCATCTGTGTTGGTGGCCGTGCGGATCAGGTGTACTTTACTGCCCAGACTATCGATGGCATCGATGATCACATCGTATTGCTCCAGATTAAATTCTTCCGAGGTGTCCTTATTGTATATTTTCTGCAAAGCCGTGATTTCAGCCTGTGGATTGATCTCCAGCAGGCGCTCTTTCAAGGCTTCTGTTTTAACCTGACCCACCGTTTTGGAAGTCGCCATCAGCTGGCGGTTCACATTGGTGATACACACCCGATCACTATCCACAATGGTGAGTTTAGTGATTCCGGTACGCACTAAACTCTCTGCGCACCAGCTTCCCACACCTCCAATACCAAAAAGAATCACCTTCTTTTCATCCAGCTTCTGCATCCGCTCTTTTCCCAGTAACAACTCCGAACGGTGATATATCCCTTTACTCATCCCTCTTGACAGCTAATTAATTCGACGGGCAAAAATAGAAAAAAAAGAGATAACGGTTAAAGGTTAATGGAAAATATAGCGGCTGATGGCATCTACTGGATTCATCCATTGCAGAATACCCCTTAAAGTGATTGAAAACCCTTTAAGAGGTAAATGCATTTTAGTAATATACTCCCCGGGAGACACAAAAATAGCCCTTTCTCTGCGCCTTCGCGCCTTGGCGGTTCCATTTTAATGTGCAGGGTCAATCTCCCGGTCCCGGAAGCCCAGTAAATATAAAATGGCATCCAGTCCAATGGTGGAGATGTGATGCTTGGCTGAAGCTTTTACCTTTGGTTTGGCATGAAAGGCAATACCCAATCCGGCCAATTGTAACATGGGTAAATCATTGGAGCCATCGCCCACCGCAATCACCTGATCCAGGTGGATGTCTTCCTTAAATGCCAGTAATTTCAAAAGCTCAGCCTTTTTATTACCATCCACAATCTCGCCACTGTGCTTACCGGTAAGTTGGCCATCTTTAATCTCCAAATCATTGGCAAACACATAATCAACCCCCAGTTTGCTCTTCAGGTAATTTCCGAAATAGCTAAATCCGCCGGACAGGATGGCTGTCTTATAGCCATAAGTCTTTAATGTTTTGAAAAGGCGTTCAGCACCTTCGGTGATGGGCAGGTGTTCAGCAATCTCCTTCATGACGGATTCATCCAGTCCTTTCAATAATTCCACGCGCTGGATGAAACTCTCATTGAAGTCAATTTCACCGCGCATGGCTGCTTCTGTAATGGCTTTCACCTGATCACCCACGCCGGCTCTGATGGCTAACTCATCAATCACCTCCGTTTGAATCAGGGTGGAGTCCATGTCGAAACAGATCAGACGACGGTTGCGGCGGAAGATATTATCGGCCTGGAAAGCAATATCGACACCTGTATTTTGAGAGATGGTAATGAATTCTTTTTTCATTTTCTCCTTATCCGTAGGCGTACCCCGCACTGAAAATTCGACCACCGATTTATCCGATTCATGTTCATTGCCCAATAATACCCGGCCACTTAAGCGGGTGATGTAATCAATGTTCAAACCCTGTTCCGAAATGACCTGGGTGACCATGGAGAGTTGATCGGCGGCTAACTTGCGCGATAACAAGGTGACAATGAAACGCTCCTTTCCCTGGTGGCTCACCCATTCATTGTATTTCTTCTCAGTAATGGGTGTGAATTTGATATTCAGGCCTAATTCATAGGAGCGAAACAAAAGGTCTTTCAGGATGGGTGCTGACTCCGATTTCTCAGGTACTTCAAATAAAATACCCAAGCCCAGATCATCATGGATGACCGCCTGACCAATATCCAAAATATTCACACTGTATTGCGACAGAATACGGGTTAATGAAGCCGTTAATCCGGGTTTGTCTTCACCGGAAATGTTTAACAGAATGATCTCTTTTGTTTTGCTCATTGGTATTGAATTAGTGATAATAAGATACTTTCATTGAAGTATCCGGAGAACGTCTTGAGTACAAAAATAGGAAAATTGGAAGCAGATGTGTTAAAATTGTAATAACTTTTAATCATTAATGAAGTAATATTTTCCAATTGAAAGAGGTGGTGTTACGAAACAAGATGGGTTTGGCCTCCTATCAACGCAATTTGGGCCTGTAAGGGGCCTTGCATTGGCTTTATTTAAACCGGAAGCGCTTGTCTGAAATGGGAAAAGTATTTAACATAGAAAGCAAGCGGCTGTGAAACCTTCGCACAGCCGCTGTAAAAACAAAACACAGCCGCTGTAACAAGTTGTTACAGCGGCTGTGTTTTGTTTTTACAGCGGCTGATAATTTTAAAAAATAGGTGGTGACTTTTGTAATCGGACGTGTTTGGCAAGGCCGGTGCGGAAGCGTATTATCAGAACCGAAGGCCCAAACCGGAGAGGAGGTGAAAAGCAATGATGGGCACATGGGCGTGCCCATCTGCAATGGGGACCTGGCCGTACCCCACGGAAACTTTGGCTTCAAGGGGTAGGGTAAGAGGGGTGGTTTGGATGAGGTAGTATTGCATGGCACCTTGAATGGCGATGCCAGCCAGGTAATAGCCGGCATTAAACAAGCCTCCCTTTTCTTGAAATTGGCGTCCGCGAATGGTGCTTTCCGGATGGCCTATCACCGTTCCGGCTCCCATCAGCCAGGTAATGCGATCTTTGACGCAGTGTCTGTTCAAAAACACTTGATTATAACCATGAGAAACGCTGAATTGCTCAATTTCCGGAGACGTGTTTTTGAGGTAGATTTTCAGGTGGTTCATTTCCAGGCTCCAGCCTTTGTTGGCCTTTAGGGTAGAGACGCGATAGGAGTAGTAGGGCGGCAATTGGAGTGATTTGGTCTGATACTGCGCGGTGATGTGAAGGCTGGGATGTCCGGTTTGATGAATCGTGAGCGGCAGGGGTGGCACCACTGCGATGCCCGGCAACAACTCCAATTGCCAGCAACGTTTCTCCTGAGTACGTGCGCTGACAGTCATTGCCAGAAATACGATAAGTATCGGAAGAATGAATAGGTCCATCGCGTGTAAATTCCCAATTGATGATGTTTAATCAATTTAGGAAATAAGCACAAGAATGTCAAAGAAATTCTGCCCAGCATATGTTCCTCTCAACTTTGAAAGGAAGTGGTATAGGCTATTAATAAAGCGGTTTTAGAACATGATTGTCCGGTCAACAATTCTTTATCCCCTACGGGGAAAACCGTCCACTTGCCACAGACTATTCTACAATACCTAATTCAGCGTAGCGGATTTAGGCGTAGGCAATTTAGTATTGTAGATACTATCAATAAAGAGGCTTTAGAGTACGATTGTCCGATCAACAATTCTATATCCCCTGCGGGGAAAATCGTCCACTTGCCACAGACTATTCTACACTATTTAATCCGCTACGCGGAATTAGGCGTAGGCAATTTATTATTGTAGATACTATCAAAAAAGAGGTTTTAGAACACGATTGTCCGGTCAATCATTCTATATCCCCCGCGGGGAAAATCGATAACTTGCGACAGCTCGTTCTACACTATATAATCCGCTACGCGGAATTTGCCGTAGGCAATTTATTATTGTAGATAATTTTCAAACCTATAAAACAGGTTACCTCGTAGAGGTTATGCCACAAGTCATCTATCCCAGATTAAATTCTTACCGGACATCAATGGTTTTAGAACTTATAACCAATCCCAAATCGAATGGAGTAGGCGACGCCATGTGTGGTCTTGTGTATGGTTTCGGTGCCATAATAAGGGGTGTATTCTTCAAAGGTGGCCCTATAACCAATTCCGAAGGCGATGTCGTAGTTAAAGGACGTACCAATATTGCGTCGGAATCCCCAGGTTGGAATGATGTGTACGCTTGCGTCAATATCCGCATTTGAAGATTTAATGGCCAGACCGGGTGTGTAGCCACCGTTCAATGATATGAAATTACCGCTATTTCCGGTGGTTTGTTTGCCTTTGGAGGCCCGCTTTTGTAAGTTGTAATAAAATCTTGGCTCCAGACTTACTGTTGGGATGAAAGCCCATTTTGATTCACCCATACTGTATTCGTATGCAAACCCCATGGTTAATTCCGTACGAAGGGCAATGGTGTTTGTTAACCGGGATTCTTGGTACAAAGACAATGGTGGAATACCGATTTGAACACCCCACATGTTTTTTTCGACGATTGCATCTTGTGCATATGAATTTACGAAAAGGACACTTACCAGAACACTTAATAATACCTTCTTCATCTTATGGTTTTAGTTAGTCTTGTTTTGTAACATAAAATAGGACAGTTCAACGATACATTGCACGTATCCATTGTAACAGTTAATGTAATTTTATTATTGTCAGGAGGGTGACAACTTGACCTTCAAATATCACACATTGTTCCTTTTTAAACTTTGACCTGGCGCCTCACGAAGTGAAAAAAGAAAAGGTGCTCTGTTTCCAAAGCACCTTTCCACCAACATAAATAAACAAAATCAAAAGTATCCCCTATAATTATAAATGGTTAATTAAACATTTACAATTGAACATTAATCATTACTTAATTGCTTTCGATCACCTGACCTTTTTCGCGGTAGAGATCAACCGGGCCATCCAGTAAAACGGCAATCACGGTCATGTCTTTATCCAATGAATTTTCAGGAATGTCGATGTAGGCGATCCCTGGTACATGGCTCCAGTAGAGTTTGCCAATGATTTGGTGGTCCAGCTTGGTGCCGTTGCCCACTACCCAGATGCGGTTGATTTTATTCTTTAGTCCCCGTACAATCAGAGGTCCGTTATTTTTGCCATCCACCATCAGGTAAAGGATGTTTTTGTCTTTCGACAGCGCTGTAGCTCCATTGTAATGGCCAGCCGGAATACCTTCTTCCATGTTATTTAAAGCGATGGCGTGTTTCTCCGCCCAGCGCGTATCCTTTTTCAGGCTTTCAGTTTTGGCTTCCAATAAGGACTTTTCAATGGGTTGCAACTCTATGGCTTTTTTGAGGTCAACCGCCAGTACTGTAACTGTGGGGTCGATGCAGCTGGCCGGCACATCGATGGACAAAAAGCCCTCTTTTTCAGTATAGGTCAGTGTTTGATCAGATCCCACCACACGCACACCTTTTATTTTGGAGGCCAGTCCTTTTACCAGGATGTCCTTTTTAGGCGTGTAATCCAGGTATAGGTAAAGGGTCTTGTTATCCTTACTTAAGGCGGATGGGCCAAAGAAATTATCTTGCGAAATGCCGGCACGGGTCCCGTAAATGGCTTCCTCGTGCTTGCTGGTCCAGCGACCGAACTCTTTCAGGATGTTTAATTGCTCTGCCGGTATGGATCCATCCGCTTTGGGGCCCACATCCAGCAATAAGTTACCGCCCATGCTGATGCATTCGGTGAAAATGCGAATCATCTGGAAGGGGGTCTTGTAGTTGTGATCATTGTGCTGATAGCCCCAGGAGTCATTCATGGTCATACACAATTCCCAATAGGGATTGCAGGGCATTGTTAATGGTACCCCTTGTTCGGGAGTGTCGTAGTCGCCATACCCTTTCAAGCGGCTGTTGAGCACCACATTGGGATTATATTCCAACAGCATGTTGCGCAACTCGGGCGATTTCCATTCTTCTGCGCTGTGTTCCCAGTCACCGTCAAACCAGTATAAGTCGGGATTGAAACGGACCGAAAGTTCTTTCATTTGGGTGAAATAGAAATCGGTGAATTTACTCCAGCGTTTGGGATCATTGGTGTAGCGGTTAACGTCCCTCAGGTGAGCCGGATAATCGGGGTAGGACCAATCAATCAGGGAATAGTACAGGCCTACTTTCATGTCGTTCTCACGCAAGGCACTCACAAAGGGAGCTACCAGGTCTTTTTTAGCCGGAGTATCGTCCACCACATTGTAATGGTCTGTATCCGTATCCCAAAGGGCTACTCCATCGTGGTGTTTGGAGGTGAGCACCGCATATTTGGCGCCGCTGTTTTTAAAGAGCTTGGCCCAATCGGAGGCATTATAGCTGGCAGCTGTGAAGCCGTTCATTTGGTCCATGTAATCGGCGTAATTGATGTAGCCGTTGAAGAACGACCACGATTCATCAATACCATCTACCGCATAAATACCATAGTGGATAAATATGCCCAGTTTGGCATCTTTAAACCATTCCATGCGTTTGGCTTTCTCTTTTTCTGTTTCTTGTGTTTCAGCCTGGGCCAATGGCAGGCTCAGGATGAACATCAGAAGGATCAGTGCAAATTGTTTCATTGTATGTCTGTTTATTATTTTTTCGATTTCCAGGTCCGTCCGCTCTGGTCAATGTGCCAGATGAAAGCGCTCTCCTTCCGTGAGGCACGTGCTTCGAACAGGGACTGGGTGACTTCCACAACAGGATTAAAAGCAAAAGAGGCGATCCCCACATTGCTTAATTGGCTGAGTTGGGTAGTATATTGTCCGTTACTTTTATACCAGGCTTTTTGGGCATGGTAAAGAGTATATAATTCCCACTTCACCTCCTCATCCGGATGATACGTGAAGGTATCTGTGCCCTGGCCTGAGATGACATCGGAGAACTGCACCATTCCCCATAATTCCGGGCGGTGCATGTCAATGACTCCCTGTGGTGACCACACCCAGTTGTCTTCACGGTAGGATTTACCGGTCTCCGGATTGATGGTTTTCTTGTATACGCCGTCCACATGAGTGGCCTGCCACTGCACCCGGCTGAAGTTGACCCGCCATTGCCGGCCGTGTTTGGCACTGTGGTAGGGGTTGAACTCATTCAATGCTGTATGGGGAAAGGCCACTTCAATGGTCCATTTGCGATCGGTGTCAGAGGGATCATTCACTGTTCCGTCAACGTGGACGGCCGATTTCAGCCCGTTGATGTCCCAGTTATTAATGGCAGGACCACCTTCGCGGTAAGGTTTAACCAATACTAAATCCCATACCGTATTAAAGGCATTGACTTCGTATTCGTAGTAACCATGTGTATCGCCATCGGGATCAATGAACACTTCAAAATCATTATCGATGAAGATGACCGCATCCCGTTCGGTCAAGGTGGCCCAGATGTGTGGTTCCTCCAACTCGGCCGCCACGTAGAAATACTGGTCGTCCCACAGCATTTTAACCCGGGTGCGGTACAGGGGTTTCTCTTTTGCTTCACCTTCAATGTCCAGGAAGTCATCGGTCCAGGGTGCATTCTGCCAGGCCGTTTCATCCAATTGACCATCAAGGATCAATGGGGTTTGGGTGCGGTAACAGACGTAGTTTTTAGGTTGGAAGGATGGCAATGCCATTGGCCGTGCACCCTCAGCTTCTTGCTTTTCCTGTTTGGCCGGCTGCTGACAACTGGTCAGCAGAACCGTAAGCAGGATGATGATGTACTTCATAGGCTTTGAAAATAAATATAATTCGTTGTGTGTGCTTGTTTTAATTGGTCATGAAATCAGAGGGTTGAACCAACCTCTTTTCTTCGCCCGGGATCTTCACCGACATATTGAGGGATAAACCTCCACCAATCTGACGATAGATCAAGCGGATGGGGTGTAAACCGGTTTTCAGGGCCATCATGCCGCTGCGCTCGCGGGTGGCATGACTTCCACCGTTGTCAACCACCATGCGGTTTTGCACATAAAGCTGATCACCGTCATCCGATGAGGTATAGAACGTGTAGATCCCTTCTTTAGGAGCATTGAAATAGCCCTCAAAAATCAGTGCGAAGTTTTCTTTTCCATCGTATTCACCCAGACCAATGATGGATTCAATGGTGGTTTGAGCAGGTTTTTGATCCATTGGGATGTCTTTCAGATGCCGGTATTTACCCAAATGAACGGCCCGTGTTAAACCGACCTGTCCATTGACGGTCACCGGCTCGGCAAAGACTTGCTTCTCAAAGTCTGATTCAAAGATCTCACTGAACACCTGGTTGCGATAAGCCCGCATCCGCACCTGGCAACTTTCAGTGATGGTCACTGGTCCGTGATAGCGTGTGGATTGCTGCGTTGGAGCCGTACCATCAGTCGTATAATACACTTGCATGTCGCTCAATGGAATGGTGATGGTCAGTGTGGCCTGATCGGTAAAAACCACTTTATCATCCAGTCCTTCCAGGGGAGGCAGGTGATAGAACAGATTTTGGGCATCGAAATGATCAAAACGACTGATCACTCGCTGGAAGAAATCATCGTAGTTTTTATCTTTCGCTGCGGTCCACCCTGCTTCAGCCAAGGCGAGCATGCGCGGCATCGACATAAAATAGAGGCGGTCCTGATTAGGTATGCGCTCGGTCCAGATATTTGCTTGTACACCAATGATGTGCTGGGTCATTTCAGGTGTGAAGCCTGTTGGTACGGGTTCAAAGTCATAGGTTTTGCGAAGCGGAGTAGCGGTGTAAGGGAAATCGAAGTAATACTCGAAATCAGGCGTCACAATGACATCGTTGCCATTCTCTGCCGCCCCACGAATGGTATGAGGGGCCCAGTTACGCCACCACATCACTGTTGATTTTTTGGATAAACCACCTTCTACAATTTCATCCCATCCCAAAAGCTTTTTCCCTTTATCGGCTAAAAAGGCTTCGATGTGATGGTTGAAGTGAGATTGCAGTTCGTGCTCATTCTTCAGTTGATGCTTTTTGATGGCTGCCTGACATTTGGGACATTTCTCCCATTCAGCCTTATTCACTTCGTCACCCCCAATGTGCACGTATTCCGACGGGAATAATTCGGCCACTTCGCTCAATATGTTTTCAATGAATTCATAGGACGTGTCTTTTCCCAAACAGGCCGGAAACGAGAAGTGATCGCCCCAACCGGCTGCGTTGGTACAGGAGAGGTAGGGGTAGTTTTCAATGGCTGCCATGAAGTGACCCGGTACATCTATCTCAGGGATGATTTCGATGTGACGCTCGCTGGCGTATTGGATGAATGCACGCATCTCCGCTTTAGTGTAGTAACCACCGTACATTTTCACCCCATCAACGGTTTTATAGTTTTTCTCCGGGAGGATGAACGTAGGATCTTCCTCCGCTCGTTTAATGCATAAGCTATCATTTCTATCGTGCAGACGCCAGGCGCCTTTTTCTGTTAAGAGCGGATATTTATCAATCTGCAAACGCCAGCCCTGATCATCGGTCAGGTGCAGGTGCAGTTTATTGAGTTTGTACTTCACCATCTCATCAGCAAAGTGTTTTAGTTCTTCCAGGGTAAAGAAATGGCGGGATACATCCAGGTGCATGCCCCGGTATGCAAAGCGGGGTGCATCTGTTATCTTCAATAAAGGAAGTTCTATGTGTTTACCGTTGCCATTGGCTGGTAGCAACTGACGCAGGGTTTGTAAGCCATAGAACCAACCGGTGCTATTAGCCGCTGAAATAGTGATGCCATCCGCTGTGATGATCAGCTCATAGCCTTCGGGATGAGCCGTTTCGCCGTTCACCAGCCGGATCGTTTTAGGGGCATTTTCCAGCGAGGAGGCATTCACAGTCATGGATGTATAGCCATCGCCATGTAATTGCGCTTGAAAGAGAGTGGCCAAGGCAGAGGCATTATCTGTCTCGGCAGAAAGAGTCAGGTGGAACGGAAGTGCGTAGTACCCTTCCTGGACGCTAAGCTCAGCCGGCTGCGGAATGAGAGCCGGTGACTCTATCTTTATAGTCTGTTCACAGCCGACAAAGGCCAGTGAAACAAGTATCGAAAAAAGCGAAAGAAATCGTTTCATGTGAATTGTCTTTATTTTGCTTACAAAAGTAGGGTAGTTCACAGTGTTAAGCGAGGGTGAAATGTTCGGAATGGGTGAATGGGTGTTCGGGCGGGGTGGGTTCCAGTGGATTGGAGGGAGATCCCCCAACGGATGAGCATTGCATAAAATTGATATCTTTACGTGATTGTTCACCTAACGAGGTGGTGACTTAATACGCCTCATGCAGGATAGTTGTTGATGAGTAATGGAACACTTACCGGTATGGGTATCAGGGTAGCGAACGCGACCCGGACATGATGAATGGGGCAGACTCATTATGATTATGGGTTTAGTATATATAATCCGGGGATTGCGAAGTTTTTGAGTGTGGATCCCCGCTAAGCTGAATATACGCAGCATGGCAGTTGCTCGGCGTAATTTTCAATTACGTCGTATTTAAGCGGTAGTTTTCAACTACCATTGTGCAGTAAAAGAGAAGAGAAAGACAAATGAAAAGCCTGGCGCCTGAGAATGGTGGCCGGGCTTTTGTTTTTACTTACCCCCTAATTCCCCCTGCCACAGGGGGATTGAAATGCGGCTTTCATTATTTCGTATAAAACTTGAATACCATTGCTCACCTTTTCGGCCATTGTGAAGTAGTCTATATGGAAAATTGGCGTTTCTAATGTGTTGGATATCGATCTATATCTGTATAGATGCATTTTCTGCGGCAGATACCCCCCCCGCTGAGCTAAATGTGCGCGTTGCGGCAGGTGCTGGGCCAAGTTTTTAACTACCCCCGCTTGCCAAAGTCACCACCAATAATCACGGTACGACAGTTACGCTATAAATCCATTATCATTTAATGTCTCCTGTAAGGGGTGTATAAGTTCCATAAACAAAGGCGCCAGCAGAAATGCTATTCGATTTACAAAACAATTGTGCGCCTCAATTAGATAATCACGCATTCGCATTTCATGTTTAACCCATTCAGGGTTGCTTCATATTCGGTCATTTTAATAATTTACTAGTGAACATTAACAAAAGGATTACATACGATGGACATTTTCAGTTGCGGCTATGGTTGAGGGGAGTGCGCCCGGGATGTACTAAAACTTGGATGTTCCGGCCTGGGTAAAGTGGGATACTACCATTCTGAAACGTTTCACTATTGTTTCTTTATTCATTGCTGGAGTAAAAAAAGGAGATATTCAGGAAAAATATAAGGCCTTGAATTTCAAATTCGAGCTACGAATGCCTGAAAAAAACATGAAAAAAAGGAGCGAAAAATAGGCATAGCTATTTGCAGGAAACCAAAAGTTTTCTACTTTTGCACCGCGCTTGTAAGAAAGCACGCCGCTATCAAACGGATAGCAAACGCGAAAATAGCTCAGTTGGTAGAGCACGACCTTGCCAAGGTCGGGGTCGCGGGTTCGAATCCCGTTTTTCGCTCAGGGGTTTAATGGTTTGTTAATGCGGGGTTCTGAAAAGAAAACGTTTTAACATGTTGCCGATGTAGCTCAGGGGTAGAGCGCTTCCTTGGTAAGGAAGAGGTCACGAGTTCAATTCTCGTCATTGGCTCACAAAAAAGAGGTTGAAAGTTATTTCAACCTCTTTTTTTATGTCCTTACTTTTCCATTGGATCCGGATAATTGCACTCCGTAGTATATTCATCATTCATCTCCCGGGTGGTATAAGGCGCCAAGGTTTTTCTCTGCGTCTTTGCGCCTTTGCGGTTTAAAACTACATGCTTGGCAGTACTCATTCGTTCTATGGTTAACCGGTAATGATTAAAACGCCTTGTATGATCATATCCTGACAGAAGGTGGATAAATGATCTGTCGTTGTTTTTATATCAGTGATGCCGAATAATGAGGTGACCACTGGCAAAATGGATTGAAGTGTCTGGGGCTGTTCATGTAACTTCTCCAATAATACGGCATGTAACACCGACAGGCGAATAAACTTCACCCGGCCTGAATCCATTTCACGAACGATTAAAATAAACCATTGGCCTTCGTGTTTGGCGGCTTCACCGGCATTCATCAAATGAATGGGAAAAGAGGCCTGTTGAATGCGAAAGTAGGGGTTGAGTGTTAATGGGCTGCCAAGGGTAAATGTTTTTGAACGGGCAAGGGGTTCATCACAGTCTGGCAGGGTGTGTACTTCAATTTCCAGCCACTCAAAGCGCAATAAATCGTTGAGGGCTGGTTTATGAAAAGTTGTGGCGTAATAGGCACCGGTCACAAAATCCACAAACTCTTCGGGTAGTTTCCAGATGGATGGGGTTTGCGCCTGGTGTTGGGCGAAAAAGTCATAGACCAATGTATCCCACTCCTCGGCAGGAAGCCATTCTTCAGTGATGGGGAAGGCCGATGTCATGGTGTTTTTAATCATGTTATAGACCAAACGCCGGTATTGAGGTAAGCGGTCGGCGCGTGTTCCTTCAATGGGCCTTTCAACACCGGTACGGCAATAATCGGCCAGTTGCTCCTGAATGTGTTTGGTGTCAGCTTTTAATAACATAACTTTCCTCCCAGTGGTTAATGGCTATCCTTTTGAGTACGTTCATTTCAGTGATGAGTTCATTTGTTTCCGGAATGTTAAAATCGCGTTCCAGCAATACGGGAACGGGTCTTAGTAATTGAGCGGCATAGTCAAATAGGTCATAGACAGGGTCAATGATGGGCTGTCCATGGGTGTCGATGATCAGGTCTGGTGCTATTTTTTCATGGCCGGCCATGTGAATGTACGCCACTTTGTTCAGCGGTAATTGTTGAATAAATTCCTTCGCCTGGTAGTGGTGATTAAAGGCATTGACATATACATTATTCACATCCAGCAATAACTGGCAGTTTGCTTCCTCAATGACCTGGTTGATAAATGTGATCTCGTCCATTTCTGCTGCTACAGGCGTGTAGTAGGATACATTTTCGATGGCCAGGGGGCGCTCCAGGAAATCCTGAACCAGACGAATGCGCTCGGCAACGTGTTTTACGGCATCTTCCCGAAATGGAATTGGCAGCAGGTCGTACAGATGGGCATTAGCTGCCTTTGAAAAAGAGAGGTGTTCGGAGTATATCTCAACATGGTAGGTATTCAGGAAGACTTTTAAATTTTTTAGGAATTCCCAATCCAGTTCGTCCGGGCTACCAATGGATAAAGACAAGCCATGGCAGGTGACCGGATAGCGCTCGGCCACCTGGTCCAGTTTTTTCTTCCAGGAACCACCCATTCCCATCCAGTTTTCAGGAGCAAATTCTATAAAATCAGGTTTGAAGTGAGTGTTTTTTAGAAACTCATCTGCAAAATCACGTCGAAACCCAATGCCAATTGAAGTGTTCATGGTGTGTTTAGTTTATATTGAAGGAGTGCTTATATAAGGCTGGTAAAAAAAACAAGTATAAAGTTAAAAGGACAAGGCACAATGCTGTATCCTTTTAACTCTATCCCTTTTTCTTCTGTCTTTTACCTTTGTGTTAAAGGAGTACTCAATGGAAAGATGATTCGCATTGAGACTCCTGATAGACTAATACTCACACTCTATTGGCCACATTTTCCTTCACCACATTTATGTTCTGTGGTTTTTGTTTCTGTTTTTTTTGCTTCTGCTTTTTTAGCTTTTCCTTCTTTGGTTTCTGCTTTCTTTTCGCCTTCTCCACTTTTGGCTTCGGTTGTCTTAGCTTCAGTGGTTTTAGTTTCAGCTTTTTTAGCTTCTGTTTTCTTTTCACCTTCGCCACACTTTCCCTCACCACATTTTCCTTCGCCACACTTGGCTTCACCTAAAACATAGTCAGTAAGTTGGTTTTGGTAGGCATTCAAAGGCGAGCCGTATTTATCAAGCAGACTTGACCGAACTTCAGCTCCCGATCCCAGGTCACCATAGCTAAATAAATCGCTGGCGTTGGCTGAAAGTGGTAAAGCCCCGACAATCATGCCGCTTAAAACAACTGTTTTCAGTAAACCTGTTTGCTTTTCTCTTTTTGTTTTCATGTTAATAGGTATTTAAGGATGAAAATATCTTGTTTATGGATTTAGACGCAGGGAATCGAATTAGCTTACAGAAAAAGAGAAAATTTTTGTTGGTAGGGAAGTAAAAGTGGCTACACCGAAAGCCTGGGCTTTAATAAATAGTGAATAATGCGCAGAGAATTGTTTGGAAGTGTATGGTAATAAGTATTGATGTGAATTGGATAAAGCTCCCAATTGTGAAAAATAGGGGCTGATGAAAGCATCTGCTACCTCAGGTCTAATCTCTGTTGATCTTTGCAGTGATGCTGGTTCATTTATTTGTAGTACTGAATCAGTCCATTTGTTGGTCTCTGAGAGCTTTCTGAATTTTCTGTTTTTGTTCAGCCGTCAGGAAGATGTGGGTACTTTGTTGTTCGACGCGTTGACGCATCCGGTAGATGGCTTTTGTGATCCATGTTATTTGACTGGCATACCGACGACAGTATTTACACATCATCAAGTGCAAAAAGAGTTGCAGGCGTTCATTGGCAGATAGATGGTCTTGTTGTTTTTTTGAGATCAGGAAAGTGGATTCCTCACAAGTAATCATTATTTTACCTTTGGTATTCATTGTCATCACCATTGTTGGTTTATATCCAGGATTTCTCAATGCATTCTCTTAGCTGCAGGCGGGCTCTGTGAAGCATTACCCATAAATTAGACGAAGTAATATCCAGTTCCTTACACACCTCTTCCCCTTTCATTTCTTCCATCACTCGCAAGATAAAACAGGAGGCCCATTTTTCAGGCAGGTGCTTAATGCAAGCCTGCAGTATTTCCATGAATTCATTGGATTCCATTTGCTTTTCTGCATCAGGGATCCAATTTTGGGGGGCTTTTTCTTTGATCCAATGGCCTTTTAGGGGTTTATCGCTGGTGAAGCGAGCGTCAGGTGCATCCAAGGAAAGTTCATTGGTAGTGGATTTCTTTCGATAGTGATCAATAATTTTTCGTTTGAGAATAGCAATTAACCAAGTGCTTTCGCTGCTCTGGCCCTGAAAGGAATGACGATTTTTTAAACCTGCCAGGAATGTTTCCTGCACCAGGTCTTGGGATAGTTCCGCATCGTTCACCCGTGCAAATGCATACCGGTATAACCGGTCGCCATAGGTATTGACCCAATGATTGGGATCAAGAGAGGATTGTGTCATTGCAATGAGATTTGAATTCGATAAACTACTCTGAAAATAGACAATCTTTTTAGTTATAACAATTTTCAACTAGAAATGAATACCTTAACATGTGGCTATTTCATACTTAGGGATTGTTTCGCAGATCTCATACTGTTTCTCCTTCGTAGTTCGATGTTTTTTAGTGATCTTTGCGGCGCAAAACAAAACCATAATAAGATGTCTCATAGCGGAATGAAGGCCCTATTACCTGTAGGAGTCTTTTTAATTGTATACCTGGTACCAGGTGTGGTCACTAGGGATTTTTATAAAATGCCCATTGTTATCTCCTTTCTACTTTCCTCACTGGTAGCGGTGGCCGTGGCACCTGGCCGGAAAGTCGGGCAAAAGATGGAAATATTCACCAAAGGAATGGGACACAGTGGCATCATGATGATGTGTCTGATCTTTTTGTTGGCAGGGGCATTTGCAAATGTGGCCCGTGAAATGGGAGCAGTGGAATCAACGGTGAATTTAGGCTTGCATTTTCTCCCGGGTAAAGTCTTGTTGGCGGGCTTGTTTGTGATTGCTTGCTTCATCGCCTTGTCGGTGGGAACTTCAGTGGGAACAGTAGTGGCACTTGCGCCGGTGGCATTAGGTTTGTCGGAAACGGCTGGTTTTTCGCCTGCATTGGCACTTGGTGCAGTGATCGGTGGTGCCATGTTTGGTGATAACCTGTCCATGATATCAGATACCACCATTGCGGCTACACGATCGCAAAACTGCAGCATGCGCGATAAGTTTAAGATGAACATTTGGTTAGTGTTGCCGGCTGCTATAATTACCTTTGTGCTGTATCTGATCTTAAATGTTGGCAGTGAGCCCCAAGTCGTGGAGCTACAAACGTTGGACTATATAAAGGTGATTCCATATATAGTGGTATTGCTTACGGCTTTGCTTGGCGTCAATGTGTTTATCGTTTTGTTGCTGGGAATCGGCTTGTCGGGAGTAATAGGACTTTTAAATGCTGATTTTTCCATCTGGAATGTATTTTCTGCTGCCGGAAAGGGGATGGAGAGCATGTCTGAAATTGTCATAGTTTCCATGTTAGTGGGAGGTATGGTAGAAGTGGTGCGGATTAACGGCGGAATTGACTACCTTATTAAATTGATTGGCCGCAAGACATCGGGTCGTAAAGGTGCAGAACTCAGTATTGCGGGTATTACAGGGTTAGTGAATGTCTTTACAGCCAATAATACCATTGCTATTTTAATGGCCGGGCCCATTGCCAAATCAATTGCAGATCAGTTTGGTGTATCTCCCCGTCGGTCAGCCAGTATCATGGATACATCATCCTGTTTTGTACAGGGAATTCTTCCCTATGGAGCTCAAATATTAGTGGCAGTAGGATTGGCTGCTCATGCCGTTTCGCCCTTCGCTATCATGAGCTATCTGTTTTATCCGTATCTGATGGGAGCCATTTTATTACTTTCTATCTTAGTGTTTCCCAGGGCGAAAAACTAAGCCGTTCGATTTTGCTCAAAAAAAATCTCATGTCAATGTTGGTAGGATTATGTTTTTTTTTAAATTCGCAATTGCACTGGTCTAAGGCTTATTTTTGCTGTGATGAGACTATGTGTTTGAGTGTGTGAATGATGATTTAAATATATGTTATAGAGCGTAGAGTTTAATGGTTTGACACGTAGTAAATTACCATAAGAGGAAACGATTGTAATTTAAGAGGCATTTTCGAAAAGTTACCAGTATAAATGATAATACAGACACCTACATATTCAATGAAACAGTATTTGATAAGTCATATTTGCTTATTGATGCTGTTTGTAACGTGTAATGTATCTATTAATGCCAAGAGTGCTGAAGACGGATTTAGAAAGGCTAACTATTGTTTTAAAGGGGCTGGAAAGAAGACGGTTCATGGTTTACAGTCCGGTTATTTCGATAACATTGTTGTAGATGTTCTTGTGAAACCTCGCTCAGTAAAAAAGAGGTGTTCCATTGCAGAGCAAACGGATGGTCAAAATGGTTACCGATTGATTCAGGATGGAAAAAATGTTGTATTTGAGGTGGCCATTGCTGGAACTTTTCATAAAGTAACTGCTACAGATGTGTTTGAGAGAGGAGAAAGTATCTATTTAAGTGGTTATTATAAGGATGGCTATGCTGGTATTTTGGTTAATGGAAAAGTGCCGGTCAATAAAGTATTCCAAATTAATAGTGACAAGTTAGAGCGACTAAATTCTAATAGTTCTGAAAATAATATCATCAATAACCTTTCTTCAGTGGATGGTGAAGTCTTTAATTCACTTTCTGATTTTAAGAAAACTTTGAAAAAGTGTATTGGAAGGCGTGCTTATAAAAAGTATGGCGATGAAATTGTGCAGCTGGCAGGGAGAGAACTAAAACAAAGCAGTGTGCGTTGCTTTGTGGGTGAACCGGGTTTATTTGCTAAAGTGCCAATGGTTGTCGGATTGAATTTTTCAGGGGCTATCGAGCAGGTGCGGATATGGCAACCGGTGAATCCCAGAATCAAAGTAGCAGCTTGTGAGAATCTTAGGCAAGAATATGAGGCGACGGCAGTAGTTGCCAATTCTGGAAAAGCCGTTGTGAAATCATGCCGCGAAGAGGTGGAGAAAACAAGGCAGGTTGCACTTTTAGAAAATGTAAATCTAAGATGTTCTAAGTCTTTGTCTTGTTGTGTTGGTTTTAAGAATCAGCAAGCCGAACCAATTTCGAAAACAAACAAGGCCGCAACGGTTGCAGAGGTGAAGTGCAAAAGTGATCAGCACAAATGTCAGACTGCCCTTCCTCAGAATTCTAATTACGTGGCATTGGTTGATAGTGGCTTGCTTTCAGATATGTGCAACTTAACAGAGGCGAACAATGCATCTGAAAATAGAGAGGGCGTTTTAGAGCTCGGCGCAAAATGTTATAATAAGCAATTGTTTCAGAATCAATCCTGCAACTCAATTGGATCGCGTGATGCGCAATCTTTCATGGGGGCTCAATCGGAAGAAGCCAACGGATTGTCAAGGGCGTTGAAAGGATGGGATTTTAAAGCTGTTAATTATGATAACACGCATCTGGGGGATTTTCAACTAAAAAGTTTATTGGGCAACGAGACTTACAACGGTTGGGAAAATGCAGTAAATAAAACTGACGAGTTGAAAATTGGTTTTGGAATCTTTAGCTGTTTGTTGACCGAAGTGAAGCGAAATGAACTTTGGGATGAGACTGCTCGCACATTGGAAAATCAATTTCTTGTTTATATAGATAATTATGTCCTTGAGGCATCGGATGATTATCATGCCCAAAAAGCTAGAACATCAAAAAGGAGTGAAAGTGAAAAGTTGACTTTCCTAAAAAATTCTACCAATTCAGAATTGGCAAATGTCTTGAAAGATGATTTTAAGAAATGTCTTGAATTGAAGAGCGGTGCAAGTAAGTTGCTAATTACTTCTCCTGATGCTGTTAATTATGTTAGGTGTGAAAATCAAGTTCTCAAATTGTATTCCTTGCTGAAACACGAAAACCTGAAATGGGAACAAGGTTCGAATCTTCATAGTGAAGTGCAGAATTCATTATTCCAAAATGGAACGATTGCTTCAGGTAAAAGAATTCGAAACGGGAGTGTATGGCTCATTAGATATTATCATAATGAAAGTGATCTCCTGAGCTTACATACAAGTGATCTGAGGATGGGGCATAAATTCTCCAATTACCATTTGTGGCAAAACCATGTAACAACTGACAATATCTGCCTGGCAACTTCGTTCTTGGTGGATGATGAAGGGGATAGATGGATTCGGGATTCTTCCGGTCCGGAGTTGGAAGACGGACGGTTCTTTCAGATGGATGGAGCACCGTGCGATTCCAGGAGGAGTTTTGAAGTTCAGGGATGGGAAGAGGAAGAATGGACATGGGGTATAAAGGCTTACGCGTATATTTGTGATCCTCACCTATCTTCCAATATGATCAACAGGTCACACTGGCAGACTGCTGGGTTGGTTGATCACTACAACGAACCCGATCGATCAGATGGGCATATGCTCCACAGGAGTTATGTGATAAAATCCATATTCGGGTATGGATATGAAATAGAACCATCTCCACCTCCAGTGTAGAAACATACTTGCACATGTTGTGTGTCTTCAGGACCTGATGACACGCAAAGAATGGCGGGCACCAAAAGGTTTGAACATCATCATCTTAAATGTGCGTGATAACATTGCTTTATACAATGAAATACCGGTTGCTTCTGATGAAGTGAACCGCATTGTTGTATGAGGACTTTTGTGTTCTATTGGTTGACGCCTTGTTCCGCTTATTGGATAAAGCAGGTAAGTGGGTGCCTCTGAAAAAGCTTATTAAAGATGTTTTTTTGAGCTCATTCATTAGTCTCTGTAATGTTATCCGAAGACTTTGAAAGTGCTTTAAAAGGGTTATAAAAGGGGATAATTAACTAACGGTTGGGTAGCCTGTCTGCACACGGGAGTTTATTTTGTGAAAATGCACCTTCGCTTCTTTAGGTTGGAAGCGCATTACAAGCAGATACCACTGGGCTCTCAAATTGATTGAGATGTTTTAGTACAAAAAACGCAGTGTGTTTTCTAAAAAACAAGCACTGCGTTTTAAATCATTTGGCCAATGGATTAGCGCATCGATTTCAGATATTTGTACAATTCACTATCTGTTGACAGAATAATGTGTGTTTGATTATCGAAGGTCTTCTTATAAGCATCCATCGATTTCATGAAGCCATACAATTCGCGTGACTGAGCGGAGCGATCATAAGCTGCTGAATAGATGGCAGCTGCTTTACCATCTGCATCTCCTTTAATTTCTTCAGCGGTCTTATAAGCTTCCGAGAGAATACGTTTCAACTCACGGTCTTTTTCACCGTTGATGTTGGAGGCTTCTCCCTGTCCTTCTGATTTGAATTTATCGGCGATGCGGTAACGCTCACTTTTCATCCGCTCGTACACCTGTGTTTGCACTTCTTGCACGTAGTTAATACGTTTGAACCGGAAGTCTAAAATCTCAATGCCTAAATCAGCCGCTTGAGCGTTGGCTGATTTCAGAATCATATCCTGAATCTTCTCGCGGCCCACATTAATGGTGGTTAATGAATCGCCAATGAGTTCGCCAATAACACCCGATGATTGCGGCGTGCGGTTGCTGGTGCGCACCGTTTCTTCAATGTTGTGCTTGGCAATAAAGTTACGGGTTTCACCATCCAGGATATCGTCCAGACGCGACTGTGCGCCCCGCTCGTTTCTCAATCGTTTGAAAAACTGAAGCGGATCAGTAATCTGCCAACGGGCATAAGTGTCCACAAAGATGAATTTTTTGTCTTTCGTGGGGATCTGGTTAGGATCACCATCCCACTCCAGGTAACGCTTGTCAAAAAAGTTAGTGGTTTGAATAAATGGTATTTTCATTTTAATACCGGGGGTCGTGATGGCATTGCCCACTGGTTTACCAAACTGAGTGACCACCACTTGTTCTGTTTCGTTCACCACATAAGTGCTTTGGAAGAATAAGAACAAAGCTCCTATTATTAATATGATGGTAAAGATGAATTTCTTATTGTCCATTGCTGCTTTGTTTTTGTTGTGAAAGTTGCATTTGTAAAAGGGGTAACACGTTACTGCCATCCTGATCGGTGATGATCTTCTGACCTAATTTTGGAATTACTTCCTCCATGGTCTCCAGGTAGATGCGTCGTTTGGTGACTTCCTGTGCCTTTACATATTCAGTGTATAAGGCATTGAAACGAGCCACATCTCCTTTGGCGTTATTGACCCGCTCAGTGGCATAACCTTCCGCAATTTGAATGGTCTCCTTAGCTTGACCCGCAGCTTTGGGTATCACTTTGTTGTATTCCGCTTTGGCCTGGTTGATCAGTGTTTCCTTTTCCTGTTGGGCTTCGTTCACCGCGTTGAAGGCGCCTTTTACCGGTTCGGGCGGATTGACATCTTGTAAAACCACTTGCTCTACTTTAATACCCAGTGAATAGTCACGACATAACTGCTGAACAAACTCTTGCAGGCTGCTACTGATTTCTGCTCGCCCCACAGTCAGTACTTCATTCACCGTGCGATCCCCAACAATCTGGCGCATGGCAGCTTCTGAAATATCGCGCAGGGTCACTTCCGGATTTCGGACTTTAAACAGATAATTATAAGGATCGTCTATCCGGTATTGAACCACCCATTCCACATCTGCCAGGTTCAGATCACCGGTCAACATCAGTGATTCATCTTTAGTACCGGCACGTGAGTACTCTGAGCGAACGTCGGCACGTGAGGTCCGGAAACCGAATTCCATTTTTTGTTGGCGTTCAACAGGGACTTTATAGACAGCCTCAGCAAAAGGCAATTTAAAGTTTAAGCCGGGTTCAACGGTACGGCTGAATTTACCAAAGCGCACAATCACGCCTACTTCTTCAGGACCAATCTGGAAAAAGGCCAGCCAGGTCACCACCACAGCCAATAGCAACAGCGCTACCGACCGGAAGTTTTTTAAAATTTTATCCACTAATGGATTTGAAAATTCGTTTGAAGCCATTTTAATTACATATTAAGGTTCTTTACAAATGTACTTTTATTGATAGCGTCAAACAAGTGTTCGTAGAATATAATTGAACGGTTTTAATAGCTGGTTTTAGTTAGATTTAGGGCATTTATGAGAGGTGAATCGGAAATTTAGCAGCAGTGATTTCGGGAAGATAGATGTACATTAACAGGTAAGTTTTTTTACGCGTCAGTCACAATGGCCCATAAATTTATTTTACAAGTAGATTTTTCGAGCATTATTTATTATTTATATTTGCATGCACAGCTCCAGGAATGAATAAGCTATTGAAGACCCGTTGTATTATGAATCATACCGGGTTCATGGTGTTATAAGAGAACTATAAGCGCGATGAGTAATATAAAAAGACGAGTAATCATTCAAAAATCGGCGTATCGAAAATTCAGTATTTTCCAGTTTATGACCGACGAACAGTTTATGACCGTGTGGGAAGCCATGGACTGCAGGGCCTATGAGAAGAAAAGTGTGCTCTATCGGGAGGAAAGTGAATTGTCTGGTGTTTATTTAGTGATAGAGGGGATTATCAAGCAAGGTAAATACAGGCACCAGCGACGACCGCATATTTTGAGTCTTGTAAATACCGGTGAAGTGCTTGGCTTCCGCTCTTTGTTGACCAATGAGCTGGCCTGTACCACTACCGAGGTTGTGAAAGATGCGGTGGTCTGTTTTATTCCGTCAACCATCTTTGTGGAAACGCTCAAATCCAATGCCGATTTATCCAAATATTTATTGGAAAAAGCCTGTGCTGAATTGGATGAAACGCAGGTGCTGATTATGGATCTGGCCCAAAAGAATTTGCGCGAACGTACCGCTCAAACGTTGGTGTGTTTAGGCCGTAAGTTTGAATTGGATAATGATCAGATGCTGAAGATTCAACTGAGTCGTGAAGAATTTGCCAGTGTCGTGGGGGCCGTGCCGGAGTCCGTATCGCGGATATTATCGGAGTTTAGAAACGATCGGCTCATAGAAGTCCGGAGAAGCTACATCAAGTTGCTGGATGTGCCTAAATTGACCCGAATTGGTAACATTTGCTTGTAGTTGATGGTGAAAATAGGCTTTCGCGCCGTAATTGGTTTAACTATTTAGCCGTAATCAGGTTTTCTAAGATTTAAGATAGAAATAATACATAGCGTCTTGGCGATGCATTATTGAAAAAAGCGGCTTGAAAGCCGCTTTTTGTTTAAACAGGAACTTGCGTTCAAGCAACCTGTCCTTATCAACCTAAAAATGAAAGTAGTCTATGAAAAATGAATAGTGATTTTTGGAGTCGAATTATTCATTTATATAGTTGTACTCTTCTTTAAGGTTTAATTTATCTATGGCCGTTTGTCCCGGCGTTGGCGTTTTATCCTGCTCGGCAAAATAGTCGGCATTTAACCACTTCATGGCACCGCCCAACTCACGGGGATCACCTGTTTTTTGCAGATGTGCTGTCAACTGTTCCGACAAGCTGGCTAGTACATCCTGATAGTTGGCATCATCTGCCACATTCACCATTTGAAAGGGATCTTTCTTCAGATCATACAGCTCTTCCGCCGGTCTTTTGGCAAAGGCCAGATCAAACAGTGGTTTTATGTTTTCATCCTCTTTATTAACCAGCAATTCCATTTTGGTAGGGCAGGGGTATTGCAACATGTGGGCATCCACATCGCCATACAAGGGGGGATCACCGGCGGGCCAGTTCTCCGACTCGTAATTACGGATGTAGAGGTAATCATTGGTGCGATAAGCACGTCCACCATAACCCGCACCATCCTGACGTACATAGGCATGGCGTTCACGAGCTGTGACCATAAAATCACGCGTTGGTTCAATGATGCCTTCATTTTGAGATTTAAGGATTGGCACCAGGCTTTGCGCGTTCATGTAAGCAGGAATCTCCAGATTAGCCAGTTCCAGGAAGGTTGGCGCCAGGTCGTTCAGGCTGATGAAATCATCGACCACACGATCGCCTTTGAAGCGTTCCGGCATGGAGATGATCATTGGAATCTTCGTGCCAAAGTCATATAAATTAGCCAATCCGCGGGGCATCTGCCAGCCGTTATCGCTACACACAATCACAATGGTATTGTCCAGCTGTCCCATCTCCTTCAGCAGGGAAATGTAGGAGGCCACTTCTTTATCGAAATGTTGAATCTCAGCGTAGTAATCGGCAATGTCCTGACGCACCTCTTTGGTATCCGGCAGGTAGGGTGGCACCACAATCTTATTCAGGTCGATGCCGGCTTTTTTACCCCCGTTGCGTTTGAAAGGGCGGTGCGGATCACGCGAGCTGAACCAGTAACAGAAAGGTTGTCCATTTTCCCGTTCATTGTAAAATTCTTCAAATGAATCGTAACGGTCACCGCCCGGATTACGGGCGCGGCCACTCTCTTCCACGCCACCGGGGCCCCAGCCTTTACCCTGGATACCCACCAGGTAACCGGCTTTCTCCAGAATATCCGGATAGACTTCAAATTTAGAAGGAAGTGTTCCCCACAGGTTGGCACCCTCTTCCAGCCGCCAGATATCTTGTCCGGTGAGCATGGAAGCACGGGCCGGCGTACACGACGGCGCCGAGCAAAAGGCATTGGTAAAGCGAATCCCTTCTTTGGCAATTTTGTCAATGTTGGGGGTTTGCACTACCTGATCGCCATAACATCCCAGGTGGTCCCAACTGTGATTGTCCGACATTAAAATCATGAAGTTAGGCCGCTGTTGGCCCTTCTCACCGGGTGTACATCCACCCAGCAGCAGTAAGCCTGAACAAGAGATGAAGGCGGATGTTTGGATCACTCTTTTTATGGAATGAAGTATCATTGATTGTATGGTTTAATAATTACTATAATGGACTGAATGTAGAATTAATGGACGGCAGGTTGTTGGTCTTCCACAGCTAACTGGTCAAATACAAGGGCTGCAGCACCTATAAAACCGGCTTTGTTACCCAGTTGTGCCGTTTCAATTTGAGTGAAGACACTGGTTTCTTTCATCACCAATTGGTTCACCCGTTCAATGATGTTGCTTAAATAGAAAGGGCCGGCTTCCGAGATGCCACCGCCAATGATAACCTTTTGAGGGCTGAAAATATTGATGAACCCAGTGATGCCGGTAGCCAGGTAATCGAAATGTTGATTCAGAGCTTGTATGGCTTCTGGTTGCTTGGCTTGATAGCCTTGAACGATCACTTCACCATTCACTTCGGCAGGTATCGATTTTCCGGCTTCCTGAAGCAACTGTTGATAGTCTTCAATGAGTGCAGGGATGGAGGCATGAGCCTCCAGACAGCCGGTAGCGCCACAGCCGCAGGGTTTGCCGTTTTGGGTGACGATGATGTGACCCAACTCAGCGCCCCGGTTACGGTGTCCGCCATATAATTTGCCATTCAATACCATGGCACCACCAATACCGGTTCCTACGGTAATGAAAATGGCATCACTGATGGCCTGGGCATGCCCTGAGCGCACCTCACCAAGGCCCATCATATTGGCGTCGTTATCCACAAAAACAGGTTGGTTTAAGCGCCGGCTGAGGATGCCCCCCAAAGGCAGGCTTTCCCACTCGGGTAAGTTTTCAGCACCTCCCAACACCAGGCCATTATCAATAATGCCAGGTGTACCGATGCCGATGCCTGCCACCTTAAAGTGGTGCTCGCGGGCATAATCAAGCAGGTTCTGACAGCAGTTCTCAATGTTTTTGATGACTACCTCACGGCCTTGATCGGCCTGTGTGGGTACTTTGGCTTCATGTATGATGTGAGCATCTTCGGCAACCAGGGCATATTTTATATTCGTGCCCCCCAAGTCAATTCCAATCGCGTATTGCATTTCAAATATTTTTTAATGATCAAAATGTGGAGAAGAGCGTGACCTAGTTCATCCTTCTTCTCTATCACAGAACAAAAGTAGGGAGCCGCTTGTAGAGGGTGATTCAATGCCGTGTATCTTCTTTTAAATTGGTTGAAAATGCTATCAGAAATGTTGAAAAGAAGGATGAATACATTGGTTTACATGAAGTCGGTCAATGATTAGAACGGAAGGGTGGATCGGTTTTTTGTTGATCAGAGTGCATGATCTATAGTGTTCGTCACATTCCAGACCTATACAGCCTCGGGTTAATCCTTTGCCACGGCAGGCGTGGAAAGGAGTCCAATTAGAAATCTGTTTTTTGACCGGGGTTAATATTGATTTTTACCGGGGTTAAAATAAAAAATGACCCCGGTCAAATTTGTATTTGACCCCGGTTATAGAAGCAACTTCCCGTTTGGTTTAATGAATCACCACAGGAGAGGTTGGTAGCTATCACCCTATCCAGTTAGCTTCTTTGATTTTCATTTCTCCCGAGGATTTGGCATCATGCCAACCCAATACGCAACGGCATTGAAAAGCTCACGTCCCATGATTACAGAGCCTGCACGAATAACCGCCTCCTTACGGCTCCTTCGGGGTACTCCTCCCGGATTAATATTTGGGAGGAGGTGCCGCAGGCAGAGTGGTTAATGATGGATGTAAGGCGATTATACCAGAGCTAATCGGTTCTGTTTTTAATCTTTTGAATGTGTTCGGTGGGTAAATAATCAAAGTGTTTTTTAAAACTGGTGGAGAAATACGAAGGTGAATTAAAGCCAATCATGTAGCTGACCTCTGCCACTGAATAGCGGTTTTCTTCCAATAATTTCAAGGCTTCGTTGAATCGGATTTTCTTAATGAAATCGGTGGCCGAAGCACCGGTGATGGCTTTCATTTTCAAGTGCAGATTGGAGCGGCTCATGCCCATCTCCTGTGCAAACTGATCCACCGAAAACTCGGCATCCGCCAGGTATTTCTCCACAATAACAACGGCTTTTTCCAGAAATTCCTTGTCCAGGTTATTAAACGCAATGGCTTCCGGATTAATGTGAGTGGATTTCGAGAAGAGCTCTTTGAGCCGCCGGCGGTTTTTGATGATGTTTTTGATTTTAGCCTCCAGGAGGTTCATTTCAAAAGGTTTTACAACGTAATCGTCAGCCCCCAAATGAAGTCCCTCAATTTGATCATCCACCGATGTTTTGGCTGTTAACAGGATGATGGGGATATGACAGGTTTTAACGTTTTGCTTCACGGTTTTGCAAAAACTCAGGCCATCCATCACTGGCATCATCACATCAGAGACGACTAGCGTTGGTTCTTCTTTCAGGATGCAATCCAGCGCATCTTTGCCGTTGGCGGCGGAAAGAACACGGTACTTGTCTTCCAGGTTTTCGGAGATATAGCGAATGATCTCCACATTGTCTTCCACCAGCAGAATGGTATCTGTTTTTTCTTTTCCGGTCTCTTTTTCCTTGGGCATTTCAATGGAATCAACGTCAATGAGTGGAGCCGGTATGGATTCATTTTTTATCTCCTGATCGCTTGTTATTTCATGATCCTGGTAGATTTCCGGATTTAAAGGAATGCGTACCGTGAAAACTGAGCCTTTTCCCACTTCACCAATGGCTTCAATGTTGCCATGGTGCTGTTCCACCAGGCGCTTGGTAAGGGCCAGCCCTATGCCGGAGCCGGGTTTGGAATTATTCTCATCAATGCGGTAGAAACGCTCGAAGATGAGGGATATTTTTTCGGGCGGGATCCCTTTTCCGGTATCTTTAACTTCCAAACGGATCCATTTGTCTTCGATGTACAGCTGAATACCTATGGTGCCGCCGGCTGGGGTAAATTTAAAGGCGTTAGAGAGCAGGTTAAAGGTGATTTTCTCCAGGAAGCTGCGGTCAAAATAACAATCGATTTTTTCTTCTTTGGAATCAAAGGTGTAGATGATGTTGTTTTGCGAAGCGGCCAAAGCAAACGAGAGGTAGATCTCGTTGATAAAACTCACCATCTCACATGGTGCTGCATTGAGTTTTAGTTGTCCCAATTCCGATTTCCGGAAATCCATGAGCTGATCAATCAGGTTCATCAGTCGGCGCGCATTTTTATAAATGGTATCGTGCTGTTTATTGAGCCATTCATCGGCGCCCTTGCGTTCAATGATTTTTTGAAGGGGACTGATGATAAGGGTCAGCGGCGTGCGGAACTCATGGGAAATATTGGTGAAAAACTGCAGTTTCATCTGATTCACTTCGGTGATCTTGTGTTTTTCGAGCCGCTCCAGGCGCAACTGGTTTTGAGTCTGGATACGTTCCTTCAGTAATCGGTACGACACCCAAAGAATCACGATGAATACCAGCAGGTAGCTGATGATGGCCGGTGCACTTTCCCACCAGGGTTTCAATACCTCTATCTGGAGGGTGGTTTCCGGTACCTGTTCCAGATTTGGGAGGTTGGTGGCTTTTACCCGCAAGGTATAGGAACCCGGTGGGATGTTGGAGTAGTAGGCGGTACGTCCGCTTTCGGCTATCCGCCATTCACTGTCATGCCCGTCCAGCTTGAATTGGTAGGTGATTTTGTCGGCCGCAATAAAGTTAATGGCCGTAAAACCAATGGAGAATACATTTTGATTATGCTGCAGGCGGATGTGTTGGGTGTGGTTAATGCTTTGTCGGAGCAGACCGGTTTCATCCCCGGGGGAGATGACCTGGTCGAACAAACGGAAGTCGGTGAAAATTACCTTTTCATTAAAGGGCGTTTCATTGATTTTAGAGGGATCAAAAATGGTGACCCCGTTGATGCCACCAAACAACAGCTGACCATTGGTGGCCTTGCAGAAAGAGTAGTTGTTGAACTGCATGCTTTGAATGCCATCCTTCACCCCGTAATTCCGAAATGTTTTGGTGTTCGAATTGTATTTGGATAATCCCCCATTGGTGGAGATCCACATGTTTTGCTGATCATCTTCCAAAATGCCATAGACGAAGTTGTTGGATAAGCCATCTTTGGTGGTGAGGGGCACAAAATTACGTTCGATCTCATCAAACAGACTGATGCCCTCGCGGGTGCCAATCCAGATGCGTCCCTTGGTATCTTCATAAATACAGGTGATTTCGTTGCTGGTGAGCTGGATGTTATTGGAAGGTGTTTTGCGAAAGGATTCGAAGATATTCTTCTCCGGGTAAAAAATATTCACCCCTTCAAAGGTGCCAATCCACAGCCGGTTTCTGGAATCTTCAAACAGGTATGAAATCTGATCCGACGAGAGTCGTTCTCCCTTGCTGTCAATGTAATGGGGTGAAAAGGATTGGGAGGTTTCATTGAACTGATTCAGCCCTTTCCACGTGCCCACCCAAATGCGGTTTTTACTGTCTTTTAGTAAGGCATAGATGTTGTTATCCGAGAGAGAGCCGGGGGAGGCCTGGCTTTTAAAAGTTATGTTTTTACCTGTTTGGGGATCGTAATAATTCAAGCCGGAGTTGTGGGTGCCGATTAAGAGTTTGCCGGTGTTACTTTGGGCAATGGCTTTTAAGTTGTTGGAGCTGATGGAGTTTTTATCTTTTTCATCGTGACTGATGACGGTGATTTTTTGATGCTGCCGGTCCCAGTAATTCAGCCCGTTATCATTGGTTAAGATCCAGAAGTTTCCCTTATCATCTTCTTTGATGGCACTGACCACATTATCACTCAGCGAGAGGTGGCCACCATTTTGATTGAGGATATCAAAATTAATATTGTCGGGATGGTAATAGTCGATGCCCCCAAAAAACGTACCTAACCACATTCCGCCCCGGTTATCTTTAAAAATGGAACGGACTGAGTTTTGCGTGAGGGCATAGGGGCGGGCAAATTCTTCGTAATAATTAGTATAAGTAGTAGTTTTCAGATCCAGGATACTCAAGCCAATAAAGGTACCGATCCACAGCTTGCCCTGATCATCAAAACACAGCGAACGCACATTATCGTTGCACAGGCTGTTGGTGTTGAATACTTCATGCTTAAACTGCTGTATTGGTTTAAAAAGTGAATCCAGATGGATGACTCCGGCTCCATCAGAGGCCAGCCAGTAAGTACCGTCAGGATCTGAAATAATTTGTTGAATCGGTGTTTTTTGAGCGGATAAATGGATTTTTCGTAGTTGCAGCGACTCAACTTCCAGATGAAACAGGCCTTCTTCGGTGCCGATTAATAAACCATCCTCCACCGGGTGCAAGGCACCGATCAGATCCAGGTATTCACCGTTGGTGATGTTTTTGATTTCCTGAAATTGGTTTTCCTGGGTGTTATAGCGGAATAACTTACCATTGCGTGAGCTGGCCCATAATTGGCCGTTATTGGTCTCGGTGATGGCTGTGACATACCGGCCCGGTTTTAGGGCAAACAGGTGATAGTTTTCAAAACGATTGGTGAGATGGGTGTATTTGGTGATGCCTTTATCGCCACCGATCCACAGAATGCCTTTGGAATCGACAAATAGGGAACGAATGTAATTGGATGATAGTGTGTTTGGGTTTTCAGGATCGGGTCTGAAGGATTTAAATTCATACCCATCGTAGCGGTTTAAGCCATCCTGGGTACCGAACCACATATAACCGGTTGAATCCTGAATGGTGGTAAACACGGTACTGTGTGACAAGCCATCCCTGTTGGAGATGTTTTTAAAAAGGATTTCTCTGTTGTGCGTAGCCGCACTGATGGCTGTGGTTACACTTAAAAAGAATACTATCAGACCTATTGACCAATCACTCCGCATCATTCAACCTGTTTGTTATAAAACTGTTCTAAACTATCTAATTATTCTCAGGTAAGCAATTATAAAAGCATAAAGGAGGGGACCGATTCGGTCTCCTCCTTTAATCTTATTCATGTTGTTTCCAGGTTTGCATTAATAGCCCGGATTTTGTTGTACAAGTGCTGTATTCACATCCATATCGCGTTGTGGAATCGGATAAAGCTCGTGCTTGCCGCTTTGGAAATTATCCATGGCCGGGTAGGGGTAAGCCTCTCGAATAGCTTTGGCGGCCTTTCCGGCTTCCTGAATTTTTTCGCCCAATTTGTTCCAGCGGATGAGATCCCATTTGCGCCATCCCTCGTAGCAGAGCTCCCAGGCGCGTTCCTGCACCATGCTGTTTCTGAATTCATCCTGGGTCAGAGTTTCTTCCCAACCATCCTGATCAGCACGCTCACGTACCAGACGAACGGCTTCAAAGGCATCTTCCAGGATCAATGTTCCGGGTAGGTCGTTTCGGGTCTCGTTAATGGCCTCGGCATACATTAACAGGATATCCGAATAACGCAACAGCACCCAGTTTACATCTGTTTCATTGGTGTAGAGCGGATCGCTGCTGTTCCATTCACGGCGCCATTTGCCAGGGAATATCTTTTGATAGTTTTTAGGGTTTTTGGTATAGTCCACTTTGGAATCATCGGCCTTTATTTCATAGGGCGCAACAGCAATGGCTTTTCGGGCATCATCCAATGCATAGCTGTCATAAAACGGCCACATGGCATTGATGAAGGCGTTGGCGCGGCCATAACTGCTGGATGGATGAGTGAGTGGCCCGATGTAGGTCGAGATATATCCTCCATTTTCAGCATCGGCTCCCATGGGGGCAAAGGCTATTTCAAACATGCTTTCTGCGGGCTCTAATTTGCCTTCAGCATAGTTACGGAAGACCTCATCAAAGCTTTCGTTGAGGTAATGTTCTCCTGATTTAATGATGGTATCTGCTTCCAAAGCAGCTCGCTTAAAATAATCCAGGTAATTATCCGGACGAGTCATCTGACCATCTAATTTCAAAGAGTAACCGGCACGACCCATGAGTACGCGCACTAAATAGCCTCGGGCAGCACCTTGGGTCACGCGTTCGTTGAGTGCCGTTTTTGAGGACCAGGGAAGTACTGCTTTGGCGTAGTCTAAATCGGCAATGATCTGATCATAGATAAGCTCACGGTCAGTACGTGGCAAGTTTAGCTCTTCACCCACATAGGTTGGTGTTATCTTGAATGGCACATCGCCCCACAGACGGACCAAATCGAAATAGCATAAAGCTCTCAGAAATTTGACCTCGCCAATGTATTGGGAAAGGGTGGCTTTTTCTTCATCTGATCCCGATTTTAACAATTCCATTTTTGACATGTTATCGATGGCGTAGTTAGCCCGTTCAATGGCACTGTAATAATAACTCCAGGCATCTCTGAACATGGAAATGGATGGATGAGAAGTGTAGTGACCAATGGAACGTTTACTGCCATCGTCACCGGTTCCTTTTATTTGCGCTAAGTCAGTATCCGTTGGGAAAATGGTCGACACCACTTGTCCGTATAACTTGGTGGTGCCCAGTAAATCATAGACCCCCATAACGGCCATGTTGGCTTGTTCAACGGTTTGAAAGAAGTTATTACTCGAATAAAAAGAGCGTGGTTCTTCCCGGAGCAGATCATCGCAGGAAGAGCCTGCCACACCAATAATGGCGATGAGCAGGATAGATGTATAGAAAGACTTAATTTTATGCATGTTATTTTTCATTTCCATTAGAAACTAAGATTCATACCAAATACATAGGATGTATTGCGGGGATAGGCGCCGTAATCTAATCCAGGCGTTAAGCCAGTACTGTTTTTAATGTTCACTTCAGGGTCAAAACCGGAATAGTTAGTGAAGGTATACAGGTTATTGGCAGTGGCATAAATGCGGCATTTGGCCATTTTTACTTTGCGTAACCATTTTTTTGGTACATTGTATCCCAGTGATACATTGCTGATGCGCAAAAAGGAACCGTCTTCAATGGCCCAGGAATGCAAGCGCTGCTGATTGACATTTAGCTCATCAATACGGGCCACCGATTTACCTTTATTCATCTCCGCCAATTGTTGTGGATCCGTTACTGCCAGACCATTGGCATCAATGGTGGACCAACGGTCATTGAGTTGATCCAATCCGTTTTTATTGTCCCGGTCACCGAGTGTATAATACAATTTGCTGGCATTGTAAATATCATTACCCCACGACCAGTTTAAGAAAATACTCATGTCAAATTGTTTATATGAAAAGGTATTGGTTAAACCTCCAAAGTGAATGGGATTGGCATTGCCAATTACTTTTCGGTCTTCCGGATTAATTACACCGTCAGCAACGGGATTCCCTTTCTCATCAAATGCACCTGCTGTATCTTTAAATTTCCAGCCACCAGGTCGTGCCGGGTTATTAGGATCCTGGGCAATGCCTTCTTTTAATGTATAGGTGCCGGAGGCGGCATCATAATTGAAATCATCCACCTGATAAAGGCCATCGGTCTCCCATCCGTACATCTGACCCACTGGATCACCTACTTTAACAATGTAATCCCCATCAATGCTACTGGTCCATCCGGAGCTCACAAGGAAAGACTCCTGATCATCCACCAATGAGTTGATTTTATTTTTATTAAAGGAGATGTTAAAGTCGGTACTCCAGGTGAAGTTTTTAGTCTTCACATTGAGAGTGGACAGGATGAATTCCATTCCATGGTTTTGTGTTTCGCCAATGTTCATCACCATGCTTGAGTGACCCGAGGAATAGGGCGTAGTAGCATTAAGGAGCAAGTCAGTGGTTAAGTTTTTATAAAATTCACCCGTCAGCTGGATGCGTTGGTTGAGAAAACCCATTTCAATACCCAGGTTGGTAGTCGTGGTGGTCTCCCATTTCAAATCCGGGTTGGGCAGACGGTCGGGTTTGACACCGGTATTGGCAGTCCCATTTAGAGGATAGCTCACTGAACTTAAGGTCGACAGCGAGTTATACATGCCGATGCGATTGTTACCGGCTTTACCGTAACTTAATCTCATCTTTAAATTGGAAAATACATTCAGATCTTTAATAAATGATTCCTCGCTGGCTCGCCAGGCAAAGGAAGTAGCCGGGAAATAGCCCCATTTATTATCGTCTCCAAATTTGGAGGACCCATCGGCCCGGTAAGTAACCGATACAAGGTAGCGCTCATTGAAATTATAGAAGGCACGTCCAAAAAAGGAAATCAAGGTGTCGTCGTACTCATAGGACTGAGGGACATCGGGTACCGCTCCTAAAGAGAGGTCAGCCAGCCCAATGTCATCATTGGGGAATCCGGAGGCCCCGGCTCTGAACCATTTTCCTTCTTTGTAGACTTGTTCATTACCGGCGGTTAAGTCGATTTTATGCTTGCCAAATGTGTTTTTGTACAACAGCAGGTTGGTATTGCTGAAGCTGTTGATGTCATCGTTGCGCAACCAGCCTTGTATACTGGTTCGTTTAGCCGTGATGGATCGCGAACCATCAAAGGATTCAGTCCGGTAATTCTCATCACGGAAGCCGCCAAATACTTTAGCCGATAAATGGGGTGTTATTTTGTATTGTAAGCTGGCATTCATGGCGAGTGTTTTTCTGCCAGACGAACGGTGCTCGGCATAAGCAGAGGTGATGGGATTTTGCATCACATTGCCCGATTCATCTTGCAGAATGGGATCCTCATCCTGATCAATCAAATCCTGGTCAACGCCTTTGATACCTATAGTAGGGCGGTATTGAATGATGTGCGACATGCGGTTGAAGTAGCTGCCTCCCGAAGATGTGCCGTTACCGAATTTCTCTTGTTTGGTATAGTTGATGTTGGCTACAATGTCCACTTTTTCATTGGGAGTCAGGTCCAGTTTCAGCTTGGCGTTATCCCGGTTAAAACCACTTGCAACCATTAAGCCTTCGTCATCGAAATGGGAATAGGAGAGGTTATAACGCGCTGAATTGGTACCGCCATTCACACTTACTTTATAGTTTTGGATGTAAGCATTGCCACCAAAAGCTTCATCCTGCCAGTCGATGCCTGGTCGGTTTTGGTAGAGCTCGTGTCTGTCTTCCCATAATCCATAGTTATTGGAGAAATTACGATACGTATCGGTCATTTCACCATCCGAATTAAATGGTTCCCCCCGTGTTTCGCGTTCATAATCCAATTCTACAAATTCAAGCGTAGAGAGCACGCCTAACTTTTTGCTTAATTGCTTAACGCCGTAATAGGCATCAAAATTAACCGTTGTTTTTTTCACCGATCCACCTTTGGTCGTTATCACCACCACACCGTTGGCTCCCCGCGCTCCATAGATGGCTGTGGAAGAGGCATCCTTCAAAATATCAATGGATTCAATATCGGAAGGATCCAGTGTGGACAGACCATCTTCAGACGGAAAGCCATCAATAATATAGAGGGGCTCATTGTTTTGAGTAATGGATCCCCCACCTCGCACACGAATGGAAATACCGGCACCCGGTTCGCCTTCTGAGGTGGTGATTTGCACCCCGGCGGCACGACCGGCCATGGCCTGTGCCACATTGGACACCGGCATCTTTTCCATGTCCACTACATCAATGGAAGTGATGGCTCCGGTGAGGTCTTTCTTTTTCATGGTGCCATAGCCAATCGCTACTACTTCATCGAGTTGTGTAAATTCTGTTTTTAAGATCACATCAATTTGTGAGCGGTTATTAACAGCTACTTCCTGAGTATCAAATCCTATAAATGAAAAGACGATGACCGCTGCAGAAGGAGCGTTCACTCCGATGGTATATTGACCATCAATGTTGGAGATGGAGCCATTGGTGGTACCCTGAATATAAACGTTGACGCCAGGTATTTTTTCGCCATACTCGTCAGTGATAGTTCCCGACACTTTATGCTCCTGGGCATGTAGTAACAGACACCAAAAAAAAGCGGTGAGTAGAAAAAAGATTTTTCTATAGATTATTTTCATAGTGACATAAAATTTAAAATTCAGGACAAATTTATAACAGCCCAACCTGCCGGATCTTTTCATTCTTTCAAATAAACCTTGTAGATCTTGGTTGTAGTTTTAATCTGGTTGAAATTTGTTTTAAACTGGTCGAAAACCGATGTCAGTTCCCTCTTTTTGTGTTTTGCTGTTGTGCTTACCGGTCGCAAATAAAGTTAAATTTCCATAATTGGGAGGACCCATATTTGGCAAAATCAGGCTAAAAATGTTCAAACTTCAGTTGGTTGTGGATGAAAATCGCAGGCCAACATGCCGGTACTTAAATATGGATCTGTCATCATTAAGGATTGAACCCCTTCATAGTTCTTGATGACGCTTTGTTGAAACCACGGGTTTTACCCGTGACTATTGTTGTTCAATATTTTCAGGATTGTCATAATAACCTGAGAGCCGCAAGGCGGTTCAACATTAATAGCCATGGGTGACAACCCATGGTATTGGCTGTATGTAAGCCCAACCCTGAAATGGGTTGAATTTTTCATACATCATTCAATCTCTAAAATATGACAGAGTAATAGTGTATTAACGTTTAGGGATGATAATTAATGTCTAAGTTTATTTTATTGCAAGATATTTAGTCGGGATTAAAAGGATCTGAAACGAAATTGATATTTTCTATCGCTCATTTTTTCTTGATTTACACTGTTTATTTAGGCATCTGATTGAATGGTTTATGCAGTGGGTTAAAGTTCGCATATGCTGGATCCATTCATTAGTTGCCACACGTTTTTCAATTGTAAATGCGAGTAAAAGAAAAAATCATGAAAAGAGCTCAGTTGTTATTAAAGTTAGCTGCACTTATTTTTTTTTATATGGGAGGGCAGGCACTGACTGCTGAAGAAAAACCCAATTTTGTGTGGCTAGTCCTTGAAGATACAAGTCCCTATCAATTTAGTTGTTATGGTAATACTGATATTCAAACGCCGGAGATTGATCGTCTAGCCCATGAGGGGATACGGTTTAGCAATGCGATCTCCAATGCACCACATTGTTCGGCAGCCCGATCAAGTTTAATTACAGGTTGTTATGCCACAACCTATGGAATGGATATTCACCGGGAGAATTATGATACACCGGAGGATGTTTTTTATCCCCAGTATTTGAGGCAGGCCGGCTATTATTGCACGAACAATGATAAAACTGATTACAATACTACGCTTGATAATAGTACTTTATGGGATGAATGTGGCAAAACGGCTTCTTATAATAGTCCTAAGCGGGCACCGGGTCAACCATTTTTTGCGGTTTTCAATACTGCAGCAACTCACATGGGAACGGTCCGGACCATCACCACAGAGGGACGTCCTGATCTGAAAAGGCAGGGGATTGATCCCGATTCAATTCACTTACCGGCATTTGTGCCCGATCTGCCGGAGATGCGATCGGATGAAGCTGTTCATTTGAATACCGCGCTTCATTCGAGTCGCTGGGTACAGGCATACCTCGATGATTTGAAAGTAAAAGGGTTGGATGATAATACCATTGTGTTCTTTTTTAGTGACCATGGCGGTTGCCTGCCACGTGGGAAAGGAACGCCCTACGAAACGGGTTTGCGGGTGCCACTCATCATTTATCTGCCTCCGGTATGGCAGGAAAAGTTTGGTCTGGAATCGGGGATTGTGGATTCCCGATTGGTAAGTTTTGTCGATCTGGCACCAACCATTTTAAGCATGGCTGGCATTGAACCACCCGCGTTCATGCAAGGGAAGGCATTTATGGGGCCCCATGCAAAAGCACCTCATGCCTATCAGTTTGGGTTTCGCTCCAATCAGGAAAATTATCACTTTGATCCTTGCCGGACCGTTAGTGACGGGAAATTAAAATACCTGCGGAATTATATTCCCAACAAGCCCTTTTGTTTAAGAAATTTATATCAATGGGGGATGCCTGCCAATTTGGCCTGGGATCAATATGTTATGTCGGGGAAATGTGTTAATCCGGATTGGCTGCAGCCTTTCAAACCCAAAGAAGCAGAAATGCTTTTCGATCTCGAAAACGATCCCTGGGAGTTAACTAACCTGGCAGGTGATCCAAGCTATCAAAAACAACTGGTTACCATGCGTCAGGCTTTGTCAGCGCACATCCGTGAAACGAAGGATCTGGGGTTTGTGGAGCGTAGTCTCCGTCAAAAGGAAGGCGGCTTGTACCAATGGGTACAGGAGGGAAAATTTCCACTGGATCAGTTGTACGAAGCCGCTGAATTGGCCAGTATGCCAGCGGAAAAGGATGTAGACCAATTGGTGCATTACTTACAAAGTCCGTATGCTGAAATCAGGTATTGGGCAGCCGTTGGTTTCACAACTTTAGGTTCGCAGAAAAGAATTTCGACGGTTCCTGAAGTTTTAAAAGCGGCCATTGGTGATGAATCGTCTGCTGTGGCTTGTACGGCCGCCGAAGCATTGTGTTATTTGGGTGAATTTTCAACAGGAGCTCAAGTACTCATGCGTTATTTCAGTGAAAACAATAACCAGGCTTATTCATCTCTGGAAACCTTGACTTGGTATCCGGAACAAAAGGAACAATTGAAACAATACTTGCCGGTTTTCAGAGCCTTGGCCCGGCAGGACCAAAAACAGGAGGAAAGCCGCATGAAGTTGGGAGTAAAGGTGAGATCCATACTGGTCAATCTGGGCGATTTGCCAATCACTGATTTGTATACCGAAAAGGATCGGCTGCAGGGCATCAAATTAAATGAAACAGGCAGAAAGTTTGTCTATCCACAGGATTTCGAAGGGATTAATAAAAAGTGAAAGCAAGGTGCATTCACGCTTTAAGGGCACTGAATTTAAGGTTTGAAATGAGCCGCTCATCCGTTACAATACATTTGAATGAGTTTGGGAATTAATTTTAGATGAAATGAAACAGACACTATCGTTGAAGATTGGACTTGCTTTTTGTCTTGTGTGTTTGGGCATGTACTCGCATGGGAAAAAAAATTGGGAGTATGACTTAGGAGTGATACATCCAGCTATGCCCAAAACAAAACTATTATCTGCCACTGAAAGTCTCTTTGAAATAAAGGAGACTGCCATGGTGGGAGAGGAAGTCATCGGGCGGATCAATCTGGCCAATAATTCCTATGAAAAAGCAACATTTGAAATAACCGGAGGAACGGGCATTAATCATTTCTCCGTTGAAAAAATTGTTAACTCACGGGGCAAACATTTTGGCGTTTTGAGAGTGTCGAAACTACCATTGGAGGCCAGTACCTATACAGTGCAGGTGAAGACAACCTTTGAAAGTGGTGAAACGGATGAGCAGGAGTATCTGATCCGCAAAGTAAAAGCAACCATTGCCGAACGTTTTTATCAATTTGTCTATTCTAAATTGTCACGTAGCCACCGCTTGTATTTTCCGGAAACAGATACTAAACTGGCGGAACACCTCTTGACATTTACACCTGAAGGTTATTTTTCAGATCTGACCTACGGCTTATCAAAAGCCGGTTGGGAGGGTTTGAATGCAGGGGCGTTGCGCATCAATAACCTGGCCATGGGGTATTTGGATCCCAATTCGGTGTATTATAGGGATGAAGATCTAAAGCAGAAAGTATATTCGGCAATTATTTTCAACGCCGGGGAATTCGCCAGGTACCGCACCCAATGGTATGAAACACACTTGTGGAGAAATACCGATTACATGGCTGGCATCGCTATTCATTATTTTCAAATATTGCGACAGGAAATGAATGATCCCGATCGAGAGGTCGCCCGCAGGAGTATGGAGGTGTATGATGCCCTCATTGATAATTGTGATAACCTGTTTGCCGAACGGATGAATGAACGACCCGCCATTGGCAATGCCAATCGCAATCACCGGATACGCAGTCTGGCTGTCCGGGCAGCGATCTCCTTTGATTATAACCGGGCCTTAACAGATTGGGATTTATGGTATGATCCTATAGATCCGCGCATCCCCGGATTCTATCCCACCGGGGCCATCAATGATTTGATGGAGCTGGTGGAAACCAGTTTTGTGTTTTCTGATACCTATCAAAACAAAAATGGCTTTTTCCCCGATGGTACCATCTGTCATCATCCTGCGGTGGGTATTCAGTTTACAGCGGATGCTTATGGCTGGGAATGGCTCACGGAGTGGAGCATCCCTTTGGCAAATAATTTAAAGAATACGATTTATCAGGCTCAGGATGCCACTTATGACATCATTGCAGAGCGAATCTTAGATGCCTATCGGCTGCTCACTTATAACGGCTATCTGGACATGTCGGTGGGTGGGATCATTAAGGATCGCTCCAAGTGGGGCCGCAATTTATTAGGGGCCGTTAACGGGCTCCTTTCCGGAAAAGGCGAAAATACTCTTATTCAGCGTGAAGATGAGTTGTTAGCCTACAAAGAAAGGCTTGAGAACCCTGGTTATGCGGATGCCCTGTCAATGAGTAAGGCGTTTTGGAACATTGATTATTTGATTCAGCGGCGGCCTGGATATTTTGTCTCGGCCAAAATGATCTCGACACGTTCGCGGGGCTTGGAACGAGGTCTTGAGAACAGATCCTATTATTATTTAGGCGATGGGGCTTTGTTTGTGAGAGTGCACTCTGATGCTTTCAATAATCTTCAGAACTATTATAACTGGCATTCGATTCCCGGAACCACTGCCGAACAAAGGAAAGATGCCTTGCCGCCCAATGCCGATTCACCCTATATAGGCGCCAATGGAACCAATGAATATGCAGGGGTGGTTTCCAATGGATTCATTGGGATGGGGGCTTTTAAATATGAACGCAATCACGCAAAACAAAGTGCGTTGTATGCAACCGTCAATGCCAATAAGGGTTATTTCTTCTTTGATCGTGAATTGGTGGCATTGGGAAATTCCATCCGGCGGGTTCGGGCGGGTGATCAAGGCGAAATTTGGACAACCTTGAATCAGTTGGAATGGACAGGCGATATTACTTATGGGACCACAGAGGAAGCGAATGTGCAAGTTATTTCTGTTTCAGATGATAATGTTTCCCAATTCTTTAGCAATATCCGGAAGCCCATGTGGTTTCATCACGATCAGGTGGGCTATGTGATCATCCCCTCGCAAAACCAGCCGGCTACAATCGGATTGACCGCAGAATCCAGAGATTATCAATTTCCTTACCAGGCCAACAAGTTGAAAAAAATGATGCAATTGGTGATCAGTCATGGGATTAATCCTTCCGCGGAGACTTATCAGTATGTACTGCTTCCGAACACATCCATCGAATACACGAAGCAATTTGCGCAAACCTTGGGTGGATCAGAAAATAGTCTTCAAATACTTAGTAACGACAAGTCTGTTATGGCAGTTTATAACCGGGACATGAACGTGGTTCAAGTGGCATTTTATGAAGCCGGCGACTTTGAATATACCAATGCGATGGGTGAAATGGTACGAATGACTGTGGATCGGCCGGCCTTGGTGATGATGAGTGATAAGGGGCAGTCTTTGGATGTTACGGTGACCGATCCCCATCATTCCATGCATGATTTAACCATTAACCTGAAGGTAAATATAAAGTTAAAGGGAGATCATTGTGACTACGATGAAACGAATCAGCAAAGTGTGATTGCAATAACCCATTCTCCCGAAGAAGTTTATGCTGGACAGCCCGTCTCGGCCACCTTTCAAAAGGAAGGGGTTTTTGTGACCGATACCTTGGCAGTTTTAAATGAAAAGGCGATTCAGGTTGTTTATGACCGGAAGAGGAAACGAATCAGAGTGAATTTTGATGGTTCGAATGGCGACTATGAAGTTTTCCTCTACAATATTTCTGGCATGCTGCTCAGTAAAAAGGTCATCAAGGGGGATATGCCAGGTGGCAACGTTTTGGATGTATTCTCTACAGAAGGGCTTTCGCACGGACTCTATCTGGTTAGTGTAAAAGGTCCGGATATACATGGATGTAAGAAATTAATAATTGATAATGTTTAAATTGCAGATATGATGAGATGTATTTCGTTGGCTACCTTTTTGATAGTATTCTTTTCCTGGACAAGTGTTGTTGCTCAGTCCGGAAAATGCGGTGACCAGAAGGGAGAAGACTCCACAGAAAGCAGTCTTCCTGCCACCCTCTATCAGGAATGGCGGATGTCTCCGGCGCCTGCCCATGGAAAATGGGTAGATGTTAACCCGCCGGCACTTTTATGGCCGTCTGAAAAAAAGAATAACAATCAGGATGTTTCGTATCGTATTTTTTTAAGTAAAGATGCTGAATTTCCGGAAAGTACAACCCTGGTAAGTGATCTTCAGAAATTTTGTTTCTACAATCCACATAAAAAACTCGAACCCGGGGTGTGGCATTGGAAATATGAAATTATTGGAAAAAATGGAATATCTCGTTCTCCGGGAACTTACGCCTTTATAGTATCCAATGAAACGCCCGTATTTGAGACACCTGTCTTTGAAGAAGTTCTGGCTCGTATCAATACAAAGCATCCGCGCATCATGAATCAGGGACATACGATGGAGCAGATTCGGAAAAAGGCGCCTCTGCATCCGCTTTATAAGTCGATTCTTCAGGAAGGCGAAAAAGCATTGAAGGCTGAAATATACAAGGGGCCCGTCACGGATAAAAATCCCGCCGCAGCCCGATCGCTGGCAAAAACGGCCGGTAATGAAGTGGAGCGTTATCACCATTTACTCGAAGCTTATGTGTTGTCTGGAAATAAGCAGATGCTGACAGCTTTACTGGCACGTACCCGTATATTCCTGAGCTGGCCTACGGATGATCTTCTCGGATCGAAGGTGCTAAGTGCTTTAGCTGTCGGGTACGACCTTCTTTACGACGAATTGAGTAATGATGTTAAAGCGGCCATGCTTACTGTTATTGCGAATCAGATTGAAGAAGGACTGGCTCACTGGCCGGGATTCATCGAGGCCCGTCAGGTTGAGAATCATTTCTGGCAGATGGAACTGGCTGGTAATTATATAGCTGCATTGGCCACCGTGCATGATTTACCCGTCGCCTCCCGAATGTTGGAATATACCTATGAACTCTTTTTGGCCCGTTTTCCCAATTTAGCGACACAAGAAGGCGGTTGGGCCGAAGGATTGGGTTATTTCAATGTGAATAAAAGTGCCATTGTGGACATGGCGGTATTGATGAAAAAGGTAGGTGGTGTTGATGTGTTTCAAATGAACTGGTATCAAAACCTGGCCGATTTATATACCTATTTTGCACCGGTGGAGGGTCGGATAGCAGGCTTTGGCGATATGCACGACCGGGTAGGCAATGGCGATGTCGGCCATGCAATGATGCTGGTGGTTGGAGAAGAAAATCAGGATCAGAATGCACGGTATAGACTGGCTACCTTACTTAATGCCGACAAAGAGAAGGAAAATAAGAAGCAGACTTCGGGAAAAGATCTAAAGAACATTGAACCCTGGTATCAGATTGTCAATGATATTCACTTTGATCCCGATGAGGTGAAAGCGCCAATGCACATGAAAATGGCGAAAGTCTTTTATGGTACGGGCGAAGCTGCCTTACATACGGATGTGTTGAAGAGTGAAAACAATACGGCTTTGTATTTTCGAGCATCACCCTTTGGTGCAAAAGGACACATGCATGCCAACCAGAACTGTTTTAACCTATCGCGAAAGGGAGAAGCCATATTTTATTCAACCGGTTATTACACGTCCTTTGCCGATTCGCACTCTTTGACTTCTTACCGGCATACCCGGGCACACAATGGCATTCTTGTCAACGGGTGTGGTCAGGCTTTTGGCCATGAAGGCTATGGATGGATCAAACGCTTTATCAACGGGGAAAACATTTCTTACGTGTGTGGCGATGCGACTAAGGCCTATCGGCCCACAGTGGATAAGCAGTTTCTTGAGCTCACTAAAAAAAATGGGATTGATCAGACTCCAGACTTTGGTTTTGCCGATTCAAAATTGAAGGTGTTTGAACGCCACATGGTTCTCGTGCGTCCCAATACAGTGGTGATTTATGATGTGCTGGAATCAGAAGAGCCAGCTGACTGGTCCTTCTTGCTGCATACCATGCAAAAACCACAATTTAATGAAAAAGGAGTGCTGGAATTGAATACAGATCTGAATGTGACAAAAACATCTGTTTTTGGATCACAGGAGATAGAAACCAGTATAACCGATCAATTCTATTCGCAACCAATTGATTTTAAAAAGAAATATAAAGAAACTCCCAATCAGTTTCACATTACCTGCAAAACACAGGGGAAAACCACTGGCATGCGGTTTCTGGCGGTTATTCAAATGACGGATAAAGGAATGGAAATTCCGGAATTAAAATCGGAAGGAAACGGCCAGTTTGCCATCGGAGACATACAGATTCAAGCCGAATTGGATGTGAATAAACCTGCTGATTTAACCATTGTTACGGAGATGGATCAATTATACATCAATAATGCACCTGCCAATTTATCCGGTACAGAAAGTGATGGTACATCCGTATTGGTGGAGAAGGTGCAGGGTGAGAAAAAAGTCCAAATCAGTAAAAACAGACCTCCGGTTTATTGATTTTCTCTGAAATAACGATACCCGAGTGGTTGTCAGGATTGTGAGGATAATGCAAAGCACGTCAGGTTTTTTGCCAATGCCGCATAGGATGGATTGGCGATTGGCGTACCTGACGTGTTTTGCATCTTCCTGGAAAACCTGTTTATATTAGTGCGATTTAAAATTTCAGTTTATTGCCTGTTTTGTTAGTTGTTTATCCTAAGCAAAGGGCATTCAGCCATTGTCTGAAAGTATCTGAACGGTATCATTCTGGTCTTTTTGCCAGGCTCTCAACTGTGAACGTAATTGGGTTTTTACCGATGCATAATGAGGCTGGTCGGCTAAATTATGCATTTCACCCGGATCGTTTTTCAAATCAAAAAGCTGTTCCCTGTTTTCACCCGCGCTGTAAATGATGTATTTATAACGGCTGTCTACTACGGCTCTGCCATGGATGCCAAAGCTTTTTTGGTTTTCGGCAAACTCGGTTTGTAAAAAGAGATAGTTTCGTACACCTTCGTTGTTTTTGTCAATGCTTGCTTTAAGGCTCAGTCCTGACAGGTGTGCAGGCCTTTGTGCCCCGGCGTAATCGCAAAAAGTAGGAATCAGATCCAGCCCGGTGTTGATCAATGTAGTATCGTCCGTTCGTTGTTTACCCTTTGCTAAGTGGCTGATGATGAATGGTACATTGGTCGCCTCTTCATACAACACTTGTTTCTGATTTAAGCGGTGAGCTGCATTGCCATCGCCATGGTCAGACGTAAACACGATGATGGTATTGTCCAGGTGTCCACTGCGTTCCAACGCTTCAAGTACCCGCCCGATGTACACATCTACTTGTTCCACCAGGCGGTAGTAGGCCCACTGGTATTGCCGCCATTGGTCTTCTTTCCAGCCAACGGTGGGGTATTGAGGCCATGATTTAAGATGCATCTCACGCAGAAATGACGGTTCATCCACTGGTGGTTCGAAGTTATCAGGCAAGGGGGGACACTGATCAGGCGAGGGGGCTTCTCCGATTTCATCCATTCTTAATTTTTGACCTCGTGCCCACTCACAAATGTCATGAGGATTAGTAAAGGAGGCAACTAAAAAGAAGGGTTTGGCCCTCTTTCGCTTCATAAATTCCCCGCAGTCGGCCGGGATGGAGGCGTCCTGCCAATCCCGACGTTGGGTATTGGTCATGTAATCAAAACCATGGTGAGTGCTATCGGCTATCGGAACCGGTAAGTGCCATTTACCCACATAGCCGGTATCATAACCTGCCTCTTTCAGATAAGTACCCATTACTTTAAGGTCTTTACGCCAGTAATTTGGTGTTTCCTCCAGGTTAACAGTGGCTTGAATCTGATGCGGATATTTCCCGGTGAGCATGGACGAGCGGCAGGGCCCACAGAGCGGCTGAGGGCAATAGGCCCGGGTAAAGGTGGTGCCATGCTGGGCGAGTCGGTCCATATGAGGTGTTTTTAACCAGGGGTTGCCCCGGTGACTCGTCGCTTTAGCGGTTTGTTGATCGGTCATGATGAACAGAATATTGGGCTGTTGAGACTTTATCACTTGAGGATTGCCCAGCATGATTTCAGGGAAAAAGGCTGCCCCACCTATGGCGCCTGCTGTTTTTATAAATGATCTTCGTTGCATCGTGCAGTGTTTTTACAAATTTATTCATCCCACCAGTCTTGCAAGTTTAAATTCAGATTTTCCTGTTTTACTTCTGCTTAATTCTATTTTGATAGGGTAGAAAGGATACTCCCTTAAGCAATTAATGCGGCATATGGAAGGGCTGGTTATCTTGATGGCAGGTTCCAATGCCGTAGGATGGATGATTGGATGCCGTTTGGGGTTCCCCACCCCGTTAGATGGGAAAGTTGACATCGATTCGTGGTTTCGACGCGGTCAGAAGGCGGATTTGGGGCCTTTGGGGCTTCCCGACCCGGCCGGATGGGGGAAATGACACCGATTGTTGGTTTCGACGCGGTCAGGTGTGAAAGTTGACACCGATTGATGATCCCCACGCCGTCGGATAGATGATCGGGAGTCGTTTTGGGCTTTTCGCACAGTAAGTGGTTTATTTATGAGTTAATTGCCTGAAATGTTGTTATTAATGGTCTTTTTAAAGGCGTGCGGAAGCAACTCATTCAACCAGATTAGAAGTCCTTTCGACCAGATTGAAAGTGAGGACCAGAATCTTTCAAGCATATGAATCAGGGGTAAAATAGGATTTGAAAAATCAGCGATAGGTTTGTATCAGTTAAAATAAGCAAAACAACTAATTAAATTTTTTCTGATGAATCTAAAGACAATTTACATTTTGCCTTTAATTATTGTATTCATTTCCATGTTTTCATCGTGTAGCAACACAGATAAACAATGGTATGATCAGGCTATTCATACCGCTGAAGCACAATTGGAGTTGGCAGCTCAAACTTATACCCCAGATCATAATCCACGCTCCATTTATCCCGATGGCACCGTTCGTTTAACCAATGTGCGAGACTGGACTTGCGGTTTCTTTCCTGGTTCTTTATGGTACATGTATGAGCTAACTAATAAGGACGCATTCAAAACTGAAGCACAGCGCTATACGGTGGCCCTGGACTCGGCTCAATACCACACTTATACGCACGATCTGGGTTTTATTTTGTACTGTTCATATGGAAATGCTTTTCGGCTCACCGGCGATGTGAACTATAAAAAAGTGCTCCTTCAGGGTGCTGAGTCACTGGCTACACGTTTCAATCCTACAGTAGGTTGCATTCGGTCATGGGATTTTGGCGAGTGGCAATATCCGGTGATTGTCGATAACATGATGAACCTGGAATACCTTAATTGGGCCACCACCATGACTAAAAATGAGAAATTCCAACAAATGGCCATCTCACACGCCAATAAAACCATGGAAAATCATTTCAGACCCGACTATAGCTCTTATCATGTGGTCAGTTACGATACCCTCACCGGTGGCGCTTTACAGCATCAAACACACCAGGGATATGCCGATCATAGTGCCTGGGCCAGAGGACAAGCCTGGGGGGTGTATGGGTACACCATGATGTATCGCGACACCAAAGACCCTAAATACCTGGAGATGGCTGAGAAAATTGCGGCTTACATCATGAACCTGGAAAGCATGCCGGCCGACAAGATTCCCTATTGGGATTATGATGCGCCTGATATTCCGGGCGCACCACGTGATGCGTCGGCAGCAGCCGTGACCGCCAGCTGTTTTATTGAATTATCCCAATATGCAGAAGAGGGCGATAAATATTTCCAATATGCAGAAGAGGTATTGAAGAGTCTCTCTTCACCCGCTTACCTGGCAGAAGTGGGATCCAATGGGTTCTTCGTCTTGAAACACAGTGTGGGAGCCTTGCCTAATAATTCGGAAGTGAATACGCCAATAAACTACGCCGACTATTACTACCTGGAGGCCATGCTGCGTTATAAACAAGTGTTGAATAGTTAATAATACCATCCATGATGCGATTGAAAACGATTGGATTAATTATATTATCTGTGTTTGTGCTTACCGCCAATGCACAGCAAACTTCATCGGTCTTTGATTGGCTTAACCTGGATTATCCTGGTTTGGAGACGGTCAAAGCAAAGGTAGAAGCGCACGATCTGGAGGCGGCTTCGCAGGCCTTGCTGACTTATTACCGCCAGCGCACGGCCATTAAACATCCGGAAGTGAATCGGATGGATAAGGAGCAGGTAAAAGGAAAAAAACTGGATGACTCCATTTTGGAAATGGTGGAGAAAGGGATGCAGCATCAGTTTTTTGTTCATAAAGGGTATGGTTTCTTTGATTATGGCGATACCATTAACTGGCAGTATTGGCCGGTCAAGGATAATGAAGTGCGCTGGCAACTGCACCGCATGTATTGGTGGATTCCCATGGGACAGGCTTACTGGTCAACTGGTGATGAGAAATATGCGGCAGAATGGGTATGGCAAATGCGCGACTGGATTAAAGATAATCCGCGTGGCTTATCCGAAGAAAATGACCGTTTCGCCTGGCGTCAGCTGGAAACCGCACGTCGCGTGCAGGATCAAACCAACTTGTTCAATTACTTCATCGATTCACCCCATTTTACGCCGGAGTTTCTTGTGGAATTTCTGACCAATTATAGTGCGCATGCTGAACGCGTCCGTGAAAAGTATTCAGAAAAAGGGAACCATTTGTTATTTGAAGCACAACGGATGATTTATGGAGGTGGTTTCTTTCCGGAATTCAAAAATGCGGCGTTATGGCGGAAAGAAGGCATTGATATTTTAACTCAGGAAATAGATAAACAGGTCTATGCCGATGGATTGCAATTTGAACTGTCGCTGAACTACCATGTGGCAGCGATAAATATATTCCTGAAAGCCTTGTACATGGCTCAGCTGTGTAACATGGCAGATGAATTTCCGCAGTCCTATGTCAATACAGTGGAAAACATGATTATGGCCACGGTGAATACTTCTTATCCCGATCATGGCTATCCCATGTTCAGTGATGCCAAGAAGGAGAATGCCAAAAACATGATTAAGAATTACAAAGAATGGGCGCAGGTGTTTCCCGAAAATGAAGTTATTCGCTATTATGCCACCAAGGGTCAGGAAGGTCGCTTGCCGGCCTACTTATCCAAGGGATTAACCAATGGGGGGTTCTACACCTTTCGCAATGGCTGGCAGGATGAGGCGACCGTGATGGTTTTAAAAGCTTCGCCACCGGCCTTTTGGCACAGTCAGCCCGATAATGGCACTTTTGAGTTGTGGGTGAAGGGACGCAATTTCATGCCCGATGCCGGTTGCTACGTCTATGGCGGCGATGAGGAGATCATGAAAATGCGCAATTGGTACCGGCAATCCAAAGTACACCAGACGCTAACACTGAATAATGAAGACATTCAGGTGGATGCCAGGTTACTGGCTTGGACCACATCTCCTGATTTGGATAAACTTGCCTACGAAAACCCCAGTTACGACGGCTTAACGCATCGACGCACGGTATTTTTTGTGGATCAGACCTTTTTCGTCATAGTGGACGAAGCCAAAGGCCAATCCACCGGAACCATTGATTTGCATTATCAGCTAATTGAAGGAGAAACGCTTGTGAATAAGAAAAAGATGAGCGTTTCCACCGATTTTGCCGATGGCAATAACCTGTTTTTGCAGTGCTTCGCGGATCAGTCCATGAAAATGAAGGAGGAAGAAGGCAAGGTATCTTATGCATATCGCAAAGAAATGGAGCGTCCTGCTTTTGCTTTTGAGCAATTCAAGAAATCCGATGCCCCGGTTCAGTACATCACCGTTATTTATCCTTACCAGGGGCGCCAGCAACCTGCGGTGAAAGCAGGGTTTATAGCAGCTGATGATGAAGCTGAAAAGGTTGAAGTGAAAGTGAATGGCAAGAAGTACCTGTTAACGCTTTAATAATTAATGATAATCAACAACGAAATGAATAAACGAATCAAAATGCGTTGTGGACTTTTGGTAGTTTGTTTCCTGGTGATGGCCTCAGTGGCCATCGCCCAGGAAGTGAAATCATTGCCCTATCTAGCCGGCTGGACCACCGATTTGGAGGACTGGCATGTAGCGGACCGCCAATATACCTCCAAGACATGGATGTGGAAAGCGGCTTCAACAGCAACCATCACGGATAGCAAAAAAGAAAATGACGACTGGTTGATCTCACCGGCCCTGGATTGTTCCGGTAAAGCCCCTAAGAAAATAACGTTTAAGGCCGCTTGGAACAAGGCGCAGTCCTCAAACATAGCACTTTACTACTCATTGAATTATGAGGGTGATCAGGCTGCTGCTGAATGGGTGTTAGTGGAAGAAAAAATCATCCCTGATTCACAACCCTATGGTTTCAAAACAGATGTCTTCATGCCCTTTAGTGCAAAACTAAAAATGGATGCCCCCAAAGTTCATTTTGCCATTCGTTATGTCAAACACAATCAGTCGGAAGAAGTGCAAAATGAAATACGCATTAAGCATTTTAAGGTGACCTCAAAAAAATAATCTGAACAACTATCTAAATCTAAAAGTTATGAAAAAAACAATTACCTCAATTGCGAAACTCTTTTTAGCAGGCGCTCTGCTATTGGGCTTTACCAATACTGGTCAGGCTCAAACAACCATGTACAGTACCAACTGGGAGGGTAGTTACGATGGCTGGACCGTTATTAATGACGTCGCTGACAGCCCGACCTGGAGCCATCGGGATGCCAGTGCAGGCATTGAAGCGGGTAATACACTCAGTACAATCAGTGAAGAGTGGATGGTTTCGCCCGTCTTTGATTTCTCAGATGGTGCTACCTACACCCTTAAGTTTTTACGTGCCTGGGCCGATTCGGAAAATGGGCGCTTGGATGTGTATTTCACGGAAAATTTTTCAGGCGCAGTTTCAACGACTACCTGGAAACAAATGGATTTGAATATTACGGCCGGGCTTCCTCTCGAATGGAACGGTGGGGCCAATTACCGCGAGTATTCAAAAGTGATTGCCAGTGCTTCGTCTAATGTGCAAATTGCCTTTAAATATACTTCCACTGGATGGAGTGATAACGGAACACCAGAGGATGCTACCGATGATAGTAATAAAAATAGAATCCGTATTAAGGATTTGGTGATGACTACCAGTGGAGCTATTTCTGTGTGGCCATTGCCTTACAGTGCTGCCTGGGCTACTGACTTGGAGGACTGGAAGGCGATCTCAAATAAGCATGCATCAAAAGAATGGGCCTATAGAGCAGCAGCTACTGCTTTTATGACGGATGGAAAAACCGAACAAGACGATTGGTTAATCTCCCCTGCAATACGATGTTCAGGATCCAAACAAAAACAGGTGTCCTTCAAGGCGGGCTGGAATGTTCAGCCATCCTCAAATATTTCGCTTTATTATTCTACGGATTTTACCGGTGATCAATCAGCTGCTACATGGAAAGAGATAGTACTTAATGTAATTCCGGATAATCATCCCTTTGGATTGGGCGTTAGTAAAATGATTGCGCTTGCATACATAGTGGATGTGGATGCACCTAAGGTCTATTTCGCATTAAAATATGCAGCATATAAGCCGGTGGATGATAACGTTAATCAAAATGAAATAAGAGTATATGGTTTTAATGTTGAGGAAGTTACATCTACAAGTATCCACGATGTAAAAAGTGAAAAACTAAGTTTCTATCCCAACCCGGTGCAGGATGTGATCAACATTCAGGTGGAGGGCGAAGCAGATGTGAAAATCTATAACATTGCCGGGCAGGTGGTGAAGCAAGTAAGCATCAGATCCAATCAACTGAATGTAGCTGACCTTCATGCAGGGCAATACATCATCACGGTGAAACAATCGGATACGGTGTATATCAACCGGTTTATTAAAAAATAATACTTTTTTTTGAAAAAGAGAGTGTCCCAGAATTAAGTATCACGCAAAAAAGACGCTGGTAATTTTGCTTAAGACACAAGATCTAATGGTCTCATCGATCAGGTTTTGGCTGTTTTGCGAAGGAGTGGTGTCAGTTTTGCGTGATTCTTTTTTTGTGAATACTTACAAATATCCCCAAAAAAGAAACAGCATGTCTTGTAAAATCCGATTAGTCTCAATTTTGCTTCTGTTTTCGTACTTTCTGGTCGCAGGTCAGGATTATCAATACCTGAGAACGCTTCCCCAAACGACATCCCCCGGGCGTATGGTACTGGATGGTGCCGGAGCAGTGTTCGTAACATTACCTACCAATCATCAGGTGTTGAAGGTCGATCTCTTAAATGGGACAACGCTGGCTGAATGGGGGCAGCTGGGAATTGCCGGAAAGACCAATGTGCTCTTAGCCAATCCATCGGATGTGGAGCTGGATGAGGCCGGTAATATTTACATCGCCGACAAGGGCAATCAAAGGATTATTAAGTACAACGCTGCTTACAACTATGTATGGGAGATAGACTTGGTTTCCAAAGCACCCGAAGGGGTGACTGTAGGGCCGGATGGAAAACTTTACATCTGCTACTCCGGTGATGGAGTCGGATTGCTTATATATGATCAGGCCACCTGGCAACAAACCATCACGATCCTTTCAACGGATAAATTTCGCGATCCTAAAAAAGTAAGGTTCGATCAGGCAGGTCAACTGTTTATTGCCGATCGGAATACGGGTATTATTCAGGTCAGTGGCTTTAGTGGAGAACAAGCGCAGGTTACTAAAATTGTGAAAAAAGAGAATGGAAGTGTCGTGATCATTAAAAATGAAGATCTGGCCTTCTCCTCCAAAGGGTCCATGATTGTGACCAGTAATGAAGATAAAGCAACTTCGGGATTATACCAGGGCTTGTATCGGTTCACCAGGGAGGGCTCTTTTGTGGACCGCATTGGTCTGACGGGTGCCAACACAAGCAATGAAGGATTCACGGCTCCTCTGGGTATCGCCATCGATGAGCAGGATCATATGTATATTGCCGATGCTGGTAATAATCGCATTCAGATTTGGGAAGCCATCGATAACCAGGCACCTGAAATAAAAAGCTTTAATATTCAAAAGACAACAGCGTCTAATGTGACCATCGCTTTTGAACTCAACGAGAAGGCTGTTCTTAAAGGCTTGTTCAGAGAAGTAGGTCAGGGGCTACCTGATGTGGCAGATATACTTAACCCTACCCAGGAGGACATTTCATTCAATGTTCTCTATGACGAGCCCAATATCACAACCACCTTTACCCAAGGGAACTTACCAACCGGAAAAAATTACATTATATATTATATTGCCACCGATGAATCAGGCAATACAACAATGGTAAATACCTCCGATAAATGCTCAACCATTGCAAAGGTTAATTATGTCAGCACAGAGCAAAAACAAGCAGACCAGGTTACTTTCATTGCAAACAGTACATTGGCTGGTCAGCTGTATTATTCAATTGAACTTTATTCCGGCCAATCACCGGCCTATGCAACACCCCGGCAGGTGAAAGAGGCGGCCAACGTGGTTTCATTTTCTTATGCATCTGCTTCTGAGGATATGCTTTTCACGGTGACTGGTCTGCAGGAGGATTCGCCTTATCGTCTTTCGTTGATTATAGAGAATAGTGCGGGGCTGCAAACACCTGTTGAGCATTACGTTTTTAGAAGTAAAGATGACCTGGATCTTATTTATCAACGTTATAAAACCTGGTGTGTGGGTGACCAAAGAGTGGATTATTCCAATTCGTTGATTCTGGCAAGATACCAGGCCATGCAGGCAGCAGGTCGTTCGGCCGTGGGAAATTTGCACCTTTATGATGTTAATAATCCAGGAGAAACTTATGATTTGGTTGCAAACAATGATCACATCAATCACATCAAAGAGTTGGTTCGGAATACATTATTTCCTTTAGTGCTGGCGTATCAAATCACAGGGCCTGAAGATCACATCAATACTTACTACCGCAATCCTCAGACACGCGATCAGATACTTAATCTCTTTCGGTATCTGTCGGCAAGAGGGTTTGTACAAGGCTGCAAAAGTGAATTCAAAGGGGGCGGCGTTTACCTGGGACTAACCAGTTATTTTTATGCGGCTATGCTGATGAAGCAGGAGCTGGAGAAAGTCGGATTGCTTGATGAAGTAAGCGCCAACATGGCCTGGTGGACCCGTTGGGAGCTGATTGATTTAAATACGCAGCCCTGGAGTTATGAGCAGAAGTCGGCCTTGAAACAAGCAGATTTTGTGCGTGCTTTCTACAATAATCACCTGTTAGCACTATTAACCTCACCGGATAAGGATCTGGACAAAGCGGCTAAAATGGCTTTATTGGCAGACGTGTACAACGAAGCATGTGAGATCTCCCATGGATGGGGTGGTTTTATTAAACCTGATTTTACCGGATACCACCACCATGGGATCTGGGGCAGTGCCTACATCACAGAGGCACTTCATGTATCAGCAATGATGAGTATGCTAACACGCGATACCCCCTATGCCTATACCACATCGGCGGTTGACAATTTAAGTCAGGCGCTGTTGGCTTACCGTTTCTACTGCAACAAATACGATAATCCCAAAAGTATCAGTGGTCGTTTTCCAACCAATCAGGGTGACCTCCTATTGAATGTGCCGGCTTTTGCTTACTTGCAACAACTTGAAAATGGATCGTTTAAGGAGGAACTAGGGGGAGCTTTCAAGCGCTTGTGGAACGCCCCATCTCATTTACTGGAAACAACACTGGCTACGGATGTGAGTGCTTACATTCAATTCAGAGGTGGATTAGGAAGCTTGCAACAACTTATTGCAGCAGCAAATGAGTCATCAAATGCGGAAATGACGCCAGTGGGTAACCAGGTATTTCCATATGGCAATATCCAGGTGCACCGACGTGGGGAATGGATGGCCAGCGTAAAAGGATACAGTAAGTACGTGTGGGACTTTGAAAACAATGGGGAACAGAATTGGTTTGGCCGCAACCAATCAGCCGGAGCACTGGAAATCTTCGCCACCAATGATCCGGCTACCGGAGGTATATCTGCTTCAGCCAGCGGATGGCAAGAGGCAGGGTATGACTGGGACCATGTACCTGGGACAACCACTTTTGATTTGCCCTTGTGGACCGACCATGATAAGGCTTACATCTGGGCCAAGTTCTCACCGGAATATTTTGTGGGAGGTGTATCATTAGACCAGCGCAATGGGGTGTTTGCCATGAAGTATGTGGATGTGCGGGAAACCGCATGGGTGCAGCGCGATTATAAGCTGAAAGCTAATAAGTCCTACTTCTTTTTTGACGATCAGATTGTGTGCCTGGGTTCTGATATCAAGTCCATTCATCCATCTTACCCGGTTCATACAACTATTTTACAAAATTATCTGCCGGATATTTCCATGCCCAGCTCTATTAACGGGACTTTAAATACAGGAACAGGCCTTAGTTATGTTCATGCTGATCACACCTCGGCTTACCTGACAGATGTAACCGGTAACAGTTATTTTGTGCCGGATGCGGCTCAGTTAAATGTCACCCGTCAGTTGCAATTGTCACGTGACAATAAAGATAAAGTTGATACCCAGGGAGATTTTGTGAAAGCCTGGCTGGATCACAAAGACGCTGCCAATGCCGATTATGAATATATGGTTTGGGTACAAGCGCCGGATGGCAGTATGGAAGCACTGGCTGCTAATCCGAATGAATGGTATCAGGTGGAGCAAAAAGATGACGTGGCGCACGTGGTGACGCATGTGAAAAAACAGATGACCGGCTATGCCATCTTTCAGGGCGGTCAGGTGATTGATAAGGGAGTCGTCTATTCCACGGATAACGATTGTGTAGTCATGCACCAGAATACGGAATCGGGTATTACCCTGAGTGTGGCCCATCCTGATTTGGGGTGGCTCAATAAGAACGAAAGTCTGTATCAGGTATGGAGTGTGAAAGACTATAACCGGTGGTTAAAACCCGTGGAGCAGCCGGTCGAAATCACTTTGAAGGGACATTGGCAGATGCCGGAATCACATGCTTTCATCACGATCGTTGATTATGATGCCAACACCAACCGTACGCGTCTGCGTTCTCAATGCCTGGATGGCAAAACACTGGAAGTGAAGCTGGAAAGGGGGATCTCAACCGCGATAACGGATAAACCGGAAGGTAAACATTTTAGTGTCTTTCCCAATCCGAGTAAGGGCGCCTTCTCGGTGGAGTTGGACGAAGCCGTGCAGCGACTGGAAATTATAACAGCCAATGGGAGTATCGTAGCTATGTATGAGAATTTAGGCAGGGGTGTGCACCCATTTAATGTATTACAGGGGAAAGGAACTTATTTTGTACGGCTTTCAGGCGATCATATTTCTGAAACGCACAAGTTAGTGGTATTGTAAGTGAATAAAGCCATATGAAATTCAATGCGTTAAGGGTTCATAACAAGCGAGTGAGTGGATACTGAGCATCCCGGAAGAGGGACTTGGTAGCAAAAGAAAAAAATAAGGAAAGAGATATAGAAAGGCTAATTTTAGAATCAGATGAAAGTGAAAAGAATCACATTTGTGTTAATCCTGCTGTTAGGAATTTCAGGTGTTATGCAGGCGGATGAAATCGCCTCCATTGCTTCAAAATACCGGACGTGGTTAGTAGGAAGTGATCAGATCGATTATACCAATCCACAGATCAAGAAGCGCTACCAAGCCATATTGAAAGAGATAGAGGCAGCTAATGAAAAGTACGATAACTTTGATTTTACACCGGATGAACCCTTTGATTTCTCCAGTAAACCCAATCAGAATGAGGCTCGGACTATTTTTTCGGAAATCCTCTTCCCCTTATCGTTGGGGTATCATTTACCCGGTGATCGGGCCTTGAAAAATCGCGACTATCAAAATCCAAAAACACTCAAAAAGATTCTGTATGTATATGATTACTTGAATAAAAAGGGGTGGAGAGAAGGCATTGACATGCATTATAAATACATGGATACCTATCGGGAAACGGGTGTGATTGGTTTCGGGGGTTCCATGGGCAATAACTTTCTGGGGTATAGTTTGTCGGTGTTTCTAAATAAAGAGGTTCTTGCTGAAAAAGGGAGATTGGAGGAAGAGTTAAAAACTTTAAACTGGATTACAAACGTAGTGGGACCAGCCTATGATTTCCCGGTTTTATGGGAAGTGAATGGTTACAATGCCGATGGCGTCAGGGCCATGTTTAATAACCGCTTCTGCTACATTTTGACCCTGCCGGAGAATCAGTCGCAGCGAGCGGCTGAGATGGCTTACTTTCAGTGCTTGTTAAACAAGTCGTTGATGATTGCCGAGGGGTGGGCCGACCTGATTAAACCGGATTTCATGGGATACCATCATAAGGGGGCCTATATCAATGCGTATGCTCCCAATGCATTTCATACCGCTGCACTGCTGGTCTATCTGCTGGAAGGATCCAAATATCAGGTATCTCCCACGGCCATTGAGAATCTTTCGCAGGCGGTGCTGACAACTCGGGTGTACTCCAATAAATACGATGTGCCACGTGGTTTAAGTGGACGCTTTCCCGATAACCTGGACGGATTGGTGCGCAATCTGCCGGCCTTTGCATACCTGGCGGCCATCGAAAATACCTATTCAGATGAGTTAACAGGAGCCTTCAAGCGGCTATGGGATACGTCTTACTCTGATTTTGAACCGAAGTTTGTACAGTCGGTGGATTGTAAAATTATGTACCACGGCTCCATGGGGGCCATGGAATTAACAACTGGTTTTGGGCATAATAATGAGGTGCCGGCAGAAGCGACACCACAAGGTTATTGGTACAAGCCCTATGGGGGGCTGACCATCTATCGCACAGGCGAAGCCATGGTGACCTGGAAAGGTAACAGCCGGTATATTTGGGATTTTGAATCGAGCAAGACGGAGAATATATACGGTCGTTATGCCAGCGCCGGTGTATTGCGCATTTATGCCGATGGCCAGCCGGTGTCAGCAAAGGGCAGTGGATATCTGGATGCCGGATGGAACTGGAGTCGTTTACCAGGGGCAACGAGTTTTGACCTCACGTTGGAACAACTGAAAACCCGAAAGACCCGTAATTTTACAGCTCAATCCTTTTTGGGCGGCGTCTCCATGCAGGATCAAATGGGCATGTCTGCGATGATATACGAGGATCCCCTCAGCACCTTAAAAGCTAAGGAATCGGTTTTCTTTTTTGATGATCTGGTGATTGCCCTGGGATCGGATATATCCGCTTCTGAGGATGGGGAAGTGCAAACAACATTGTTCCAATCAGGCTTGACCAGGGATCATGATTCGCTGGTGGTCAATGGCACTAATTATTCAGGTGTCAACCATTCCATTAACGGCATAGCGGGTCAAAACACCTTTCTATCCGATCCCTATAACCATTTGTATTACTTGCCGGAGTCAGGTAATCTGCGCATTGAGACAGCCCGTCAAAAATCCAAATCGGACAATGGTAAAAAAGTGACCATAGGAGATTTCGCCACAGCGTGCCTGGTACACGGCTCACGACCAAAGGAGGCTCAATACGAATATGCCATCCAGATTCATGGTGCGACGAAAGCGAATAACATGAGCAATATCCATCCGGATCAGATCTATCAGGTGCAACGCAACGATAAGACTGCTCACATTGTAGCTTATTTGCCTGCCAAATGCACTGGTTTTGCTTTGTTTGAGCGTCATGTGAAGCTGGATCATACCGTTCTGGCACACACGGATACCCCTTGTTTAGTGATGACCAGGGAAGAGGGGACAGATCAACTAACCATTTGTGTGACCAATCCTGAATTGGGATGGACAAACGAAACAATCTCGTTTAATGCCATCAAAACCCGCGCCTTATGGTATGCCCCCAGTACCCTTCAACCCGTTCATCTGACATTGCAAGGACAGTGGCAGGTCAGTGAGCCCAATGAAGGGGTTTCAGTGGTGTCTCAGGAAGGGAATCAAACCGTTATTCGGTTTAACTGCCTGGATGGAGCAACCATTCAAACCCAATTAAAAAGGGACTAATCCATGTGCCATGTATTTCAATCATAAAAAGTAAACATGAAACACCTTAACTATATTTTCCCAGCCCTGCTTTTGGCAGGGTGTCAGGGGCCTCAAAAGAGTGAGTTGCCTCAACAGCGCCCCAATATTCTCTTCATCATGACCGATGATCATACCACGCAGGCCATGAGTTGTTACGGCAGCAATCTGATTGAAACACCCAACCTGGATCGCATAGCCCATGAAGGGATGAAGTTCAATAACTGTTATGTGACCAATGCCATTTGTGCCCCGTCACGGGCGGTGATTCTATCGGGTAAATTCAGTCATGTGAATGGCGTGACGGATAATGCCAAGGTGTTTGACGGTTCGCAGGTCACCTATCCCAAGTTGTTAAGACAGGCGGGCTATCAAACAGCCATGATTGGCAAATGGCACCTGGGATCCACGCCCACAGGATTTGATTATTGGAGTGTGTTGCCCGGGCAGGGGAATTATTACCAGCCCCAATTCATTGAGATGGGGGATACCATCACCGAAGATGGTTACGTCACCGATGTAATCACTGATAAAGCCATTCAATGGTTGGAAGGAAGAGAAACCGATCAGCCTTTTGCCATGGTGTATCAGCACAAAGCACCCCACCGTAACTGGATGCCGGCACCCCGTCATTTAGGAGTGTTTGAAGATAAGATATTCCCGGAGCCGGAGTCCTTATTCGATGATTATACCGGGCGTGGTTCAGCTGCGCGTGAGCAGGAGATGGAAATCGCCAATCACATGTGGGAGGCCTGGGATTTCAAATTAGCTTCAAAAGAAGAGCTGGATGTCTTTGGGGCCAACAATCAGTTGGAAGAAATAAGTGATGCTAAGCACCACGATGTGGCAGGTGCCAATAAACGCGAAGAGGATCTGGAAAAGTTATACCGTGTTTACAGTCGCATGACGCCGGAGCAACAAACTCAATGGCATGCGGCCTATGCCGGACGCATCAAAAAATTCAAGGATAGTCACTTCACCGAAAAGGAGTTGAAGGCCTGGAAATACCAGCTTTACATGCGCGACTACATGGCCTGCCTGCTGTCATTGGATGATAATGTGGGACGTTTGCTGAACCATCTGGACGCGAAAGGGCTGTTGGATAATACCATCATCGTCTACACATCCGATCAAGGCTTCTTTTTGGGTGAACATGGCTGGTTTGATAAGCGCATCATGTACGAAGAATGCTACCGCATGCCAGTGTTGATCCGTTATCCCAAAGCGATTAAGGCCGGACAGGAGAGCAACGCCCTGGCCATGAATGTGGATTTTGCCCCCACCTTTCTGGATTATGCAGGAGTAGATGTACCCGCTGAGATGCAGGGCCTGTCCTTGCGGCCGGTTTTTGAAAACAATGGCGCAGCGCCGACCCATTGGCGCAAAGCCACCTATTACCACTACTATGAATATCCGTCGTGGCATTCGGTGAAGCGCCATTACGGCATGCGCACCGATCGCTATAAGCTGATTCATTTTTACAACGATGTGGATGAGTGGGAACTGTACGATATGGAAAGGGATCCCCGGGAATTAACCAATGTGATCAACGACCCGGCTTACATCGATGTGGTACCGGCATTGAAATACCAATTGAAGCAATTACAACAGCACTATCAGGATACCAATCCCACTGAAGAGAGACGGAATTAATTGGAGGTTTTATACCGGAAACGCAAAGGTCCCTGTCGTGTAAAAGTACACCAGGGACCTTTCATTTGAGGATTGCGCCATGATTAGTGGGGTGTGCTTATAAAATCCTCCCGCAGGGGAGAAAACACATCAACCAACATACCAGCTTCCAGGCAAACCACACCGTGTTCGCCATTTGATGGGGCATAGAAGCTGTCACCGGTCGATAAGTGGTGTGTTTCGCTGTTTATGGTGACCTCAAACGCTCCAGAGGCCACATAAGTAGTTTGTGTATTCGGATGGCTATGTAATGCACCTATGGCCCCTTTTTCAAAGGCTACTTTCACCATCATGATCGATGCGTCATAGCCGGTTATCTGACGTGTAATACCTTCCCCAACGGCTTCCCATGCCTGTTCTTGTGCTTTAAAAAAATGATTTGTTGTGTGCATAATGTATCGGTTTTTATTTAGTTCTGTTAAGTTTCTCTACCTGGTGTTTTCTTAGTGCCTTCGTGTCTTCGTGGCTGTATTAAAATTAAAATTGTCACCAAGTCACCAAGCATCACTCAATCAACCTTAGCATATTGACGATTTTCTACTTTGTGCTTTCTTAGTGCCTTCGTGTCTTCGTGGCTGTATTAAAATTAAAATTGTCACCAAGTCACCAAGCATCACTCAATCAACCTTAGCATATTGACGATTTTCTACTTTGTGTTTTCTTAGTGCCTTTGTGTCTTAGTGGCGGATAGTAAAAAGTAACATTGCCACCAAGTCACCAAGCATCACTAAGTCAACCTTAGCTTATTGACGATTTTCTATTTTGTGCTTTCTTAGTGCCTTCGTGTCTTCGTGGCTGTATTAAAATTAAAATTGCCACCAAGTCACCAAGCATCACTAAGTCAACCTTAGCCTATTGATGATTTTCTACTTTGTGCTTTCTTTGTGCCTTCGTGTCTTAGTGGCGGATAATAAAAAGTAACATTGCCACCAAGGCACCAAGTCTCAACAGATTCACAAAGGGGCTTGATTAGCTACAAACAGCTACATATTGTAACGAACTCATTTGATAGAATACAAAGATATTATGAATCGAGTTTTGATAATGGTCTAAATAGGTTTAACTTTTTATATCTGATCAATAAAGAAATCAATAATACCGAATTTATGCCACAAAGTCTCAAATACACAAAACATCAACAAGTCAACTATCAGCCCATTGATGATTCTACTGAGAAGATTGCAAAAATGGTGGTTGATGCAGCCTATACGGTTCATAATAATTTAGGTCCTGGCTTGTTAGAAAAAGTATACGAAATCTGTTTTTGTCATGAATTGGGAAAGAGAGGCCTTCAGTACCTGAGGCAAGTTAATATTCCAATCGTTTATGATGGTTTAACATTTAATGAAGGATTAAGACTTGATGTTATTATTGAGGATTCCGTAATATGTGAGCTCAAAGCCCTTGAAACAGTACATCCCGTCTGGGAAGCACAACTATTAAGCCACCTTAAATTAACGGATAAAAGATTGGGGTTCTTAATCAATTTCAATGTGCCAAGAATCAAAGATGGTATCAGGCGATTTGTCAATTAATTACTTATGTGCTTTATTTAAATCTTCCTGGGTGAATAAATAAATTGCCACCAAGACTCAAAGCATCACCAAGTCAACCGTCAGCTAATTTTTTTCTTTGTGTTTCCTTAGTGCTTTAGTGCCTTTGTGGCTAATATCAAAACATAAAATTGCCACCAAGTCACCAAGACTCAAAGCATCACCAAGTCAACCGTCAGCTAATTTTTTTCTTTGTGTTTCCTTAGTGCTTTAGTGCCTTTGTGGCAAAAAAAGCATGGCAACTCCTTACTGAAAATGAGCTGCCATTGGTTCTTTTGTTCAATTAATTTTTCTTTCTCAGCGGCACATCAATACTCTTGCCATCCTTACAGTACAACTGCAGTGTGGTTTGACCTTCAGTATATGCTGAGGACAGAAGTTCATACACATAACCTGCCGGTTTCCAATGACCTTCCAATGTAATGGAGACGATACTGCCCTGCGCCCAGTCATGTACGATCTCACCCGGCATCACCGACATATTATGGTTCCATTTGGCCAGTTTCAGATCCGGATTTGCAACCGTCAATACCGCATTTAATCCCTCTTCTTTCACATAAAGCAGCATCGGTGTATCCACTTTTGACACCAATCCTTTGGCAATGGCCGGTGAAGCATCGAAAATGGCATATCCGGTGGCGTTTAGCTGGCTGTGTTTCACAATGTGAGCCAGCGAGTCCTGTTGCAATACTTCATAGCCGGGCGATTGTTGCCGTTTGAGGGCGGTTTCAACCGGCGCATTCATCAATACCAGGTATGTGTATTTAAGACCTTGGGGATGCGTGCCATGATCGACCCAGGCTTTGACATGCGGAGTTGTTAGTGGGGAGTAAGTCCCATTAGTCTCTTTTTGCAGGGAGGCTTGCTCCGATTGTTCCAGACGAACGGTGCAGGATGCCGGAATGACGTATTGGATCCCTTGGGCATCGGTCAGCACAGCTCCTTGTAAGGTCTTGTTAAAAGGAATTTCAGGGCCGATAACAGCTCCGTTTAAATAGCTTGACTGCCCTTTCAGGCCGGCATCGCCGATGTTGGTTTGGAACAAGGTGGTGATAGTCGGGTAGATGGTATCCTTGTTCGTGATATTGGAACCCAGGCAAACGATTTCATCCCCAAAGAAAAAATACGATTTTCGTGCCCTGAAGGAAGGATCAAATAACACTTGTTCAGGGGCTGGCTGCACATCGTCCCGCAGCTCCATGGCAAAGAGACCGTTTTGACCTTGGGCTGATAAGCCACGTGCAAAGGTGGATTCAGTGAAGCTGCGGTGGAAGCCTTCCGTATATTTCTCGGTGGGTTGGTTTTGGTAGTAGACCTTTTCAATGGGGAGTGCTTTGGTGGTAGCACCCGGCAGATAGGCCCAGTGAAAACCACTGTTGGGTTCCATGCCCGCACCCTGCATGCCGCTGGCTGGGTTGGATTTAAATAGGAACATGGCGCCATGACTGAGGTAACGCCCCAGGTTGTTTTCACCTTGATGACCCGTCTCATAATCCCAGACATATTGGTCATAGCCTTTGACGGTAGCCAGCCAGTTATCCCGGCGGTGCACCGACAGGCTGGAGTAGGGGAGACTGTAATTGCCATCTGCCGGTGCTAAAGCCGAATCGCCCATTTGCTGATGCAGGTTGACCATTAAATTCAGAGTCCCAAAGGAGCCCGAGTACGTCAGTGCCGGAAAGAGAATCCCTTTGATGTGTTGAGCCGGACAGAGGCGGTACAGATAGTTATAGATCGCACCCATCTCGTGATCTTCCACCACTTGATCTTTCAGACTCATGTACGCATAAGCCGGTAACATAAACCGGTCGATGGCACTGTTTTTATAAGGGAAACGGCCCCCTACACCCAGGTGAAGATCCACACCATGGGCAATTTCGTACTGTCGCTTGAGGGTGTTTTTCAGGTTGCGATCAGCTTCATCAGACATGGCATAGGGTGTATCATTCAATAACCAATGGATCATGGCCATGGTATTAATGGCTGATACGCCGTAGGCATTCAGGTAAGTGCCACGGTGGTGAAAGATGGAATAGTCGGGCTTGACCGTATCTGAATAACCCGGTGCAAACGAAGCCACATAATCCATGTAGGCCTTAAACTCAGTCAGCATTCCCGCCTTGTGCGCACCATCAGGCAGAAGGAGTATAGCAATGAGTTTGGCCAGGGCCCCGCCGCGGACCATGTCGGTATTTTCACCCATGGAATGATCGCCATCCAGTATATTTCCAATGCGTGTGTGCCACGCCAGGCATTCCTGTTGTTGCGCCAATGCCTCCTTCGAGAGCTGCTGGCGCATCAAAAAGAGGGAGGTGGCAAACCCATTGACCCGGATGATGTGATCCACGGTGCCCAGGGCACTGCCAGCCGCCCAGCCCTGATCGGTGAGGTAGCCGTACATCTGGAGGAGTTGATCACGTGAAGTGGTAGTGCCGGACCGGCGATAATCCATGGCTAAGGGAAATAAAATGGCCTCCATGACTGCCTGAAAATGTTGACCATCTGCCGTACCATGTTCATCGCGACATGAAAACAACGGAATGCCGGTGATGCGGTTGCCTTCGGTTTTAAGGTTAAGCTTGTCAAAGGTCGATTTTGCCTTTTTGATCTTACCGTTGAGCTCTTGGGTAAGACCAGAGGAGTGGCTTTTCCAACTCTTGTCATCGCCCCCCAGAATTAAATATTCCAGCCGTTTTTCAATGGTTTGGAAATCGGCCGTGGCTGATGCAGGCAGAGGTGCCGTGGTAGCTGCCTGCTGGTATTTGATATAAGGCGTTAGTATTTCATAACTGTCCGTCCTTACTTCACGCTTATGGTTGGTAAAGATGAGGTCGGAATGGCGCTTGTAAGAAATAAACTCCAGGAGGTGAAAATGATCCAGGTAAATACTGCCGTTGCCGGCATCTTTAGATGGCGTGGCAACGATACTATGCATGTCGTCTTTACCGGTGTAATCCCCAACCAGGGCATCCTCGTTGAATTGGACCCAAACGGCGCGCCACCCGGTGAAGTTCAGGTTGATGGCAAATCGGTATTTGGGGTTGTGACGGGCGGCTTGCAAATCACTGCCCACCTGAAAAATGAGTTGACCGGCCTGTGCCTCTTCCTGGTATACCCACATCTTCATACCACCATACAGGCCTTTTTTATAGAAAGCCGGCTCAAAGATCTCCGGTTGACCACCGGCATAATCATTCGATGCCTGATCTAATCCTTGCAGCTGCTCAATAGTCAGCTCATCTCCTTTTTTCCATTGCCAATGCAGTGAATAAGCGCCTTGTTTAGAATGGCTGCTCGACTGTTCAAGGTGCCCCTTTTTCACCATCCAGTTGGCATACTCCTGGGGCGATTCAAAGCCAAGCCGGTTAATGACAATGTCTTCCTGTATTTGCAGTGTTTTTTTGCCGGCTGCCCAGGCCTTAGACCCGATCAGTAAGGTCAGGAGAATCAATAAGGCCAGGTATTTTGATGGCATTGTTTTTTTGTGATTCACGTGCGTGCGTTTTAGAGGTGTTAACTTACTCAATTTATTTTTATGCGATCTAATAACATATGGAACGTGCTGCAATGATAGGCTTTAATGCTCATCAAGAGTTTTACATTAGCGCAGAATTCTTTTAAAATGGTTGAAATTAGGAACACATCTGTTGAATTAGTTGCGAAAGTTAATTCAGGGAAAAGAATACGATGTGCCGGTGAGTTATTTAGATGCTCCATTGCAGAGATAGGAAGGAGATGTAGTTTCAAGCCACAAGGCTCAAGCACCAAGAAAAACCTCTGTGTCTCCGCCTCTTTGCGGTTCAATTTTTTAACGCCGCGTCCTCCGTGCTACGCTTTAAATTAAAACTTACCCCTTCATAAGTAAGTCAACCGCAGAGACGCCAAGCCGCAGAGAATAAAAGTTGTGAAGGTTTCAAAAAAACCTCTGCGTCTCCGCGCCTTTGCGGTTCATTTATAAAATTCCGCGTCCGTCGCGGTAATATTATTGCTCGTTGAGTTTTCTAAGTGCCACTGTTATTTGACATCCTCCGCCTTAGCCTGGCTGCCTTTTTTGCCTCTGAAGAGTTCGTATTTATGCAGTTTACAATCGAGCGGTCCATTAAAAAGGCGAATTTTCCGGGAGGGACGTAAACCAATAAATTTCAAGGCCTCCACATTGCTACTGATAATCCAGGCTTCGCAACCTTCGTAATGGTGTTTTAATTGCGTCCCAATTTCCTTGTAGAAAGGAATAATTTCTTCTTTTTCTTTGAGGCGTTCACCATAGGGTGGGTTTAAAAATACCATGCCATCGTTAAAATGCATCTCGCTTTTCAAGAAATCCATGGGTCTGAATTCAATCAGATGATCCACCTTTGCGTTAACAGCATTACTTTGCGAGATGTCCACCGCTTGCTCGTCTAAATCGCTGCCATAAATCTTACATTCGGGCGTCACGATCTGAGCCTCGGCCTCTTTTTTGATGGACGACCATAAACTGGCATCAAAATCCTTCCAGCGCTCAAAACCAAAGCTCCGAAACCGGCCTGGTGCTATATTACTGGCAATTAATGCCGCTTCAATTGAAAACGTGCCGGATCCACACATGGGATCGTACACATTACATTTTTTATCCCAACCAGATAAAGCAATGATGCCGGCCGCTAAAACTTCACTCATGGGAGCCAGTGACTGGGCCTGGCGATACCCTCTTTTACCCAAAGAGGTACTTGAGCTATCCAATGAAAGCGAACAGATGCGATCACGAATGTGGATGTTTAAACGTAAATCGGGATTGTCCAAGTCGATCGACGGACGCTTCTCGTACTTATCTCTGAATTGATCCACAATGGCATCCTTGCAGCGTAAAGCCACAAATTGAGAGTGCTTAAAATAGTCACCGCTTACAGTAGCCTCCATGGCCAGCGTACCGTCAACGGATAGATATTGATCCCAATTGATTTTTTTGATTTTTTTATACAAGTCATTATCCCCGTGAACCATGAATTGGGCAAAGGGTTTCAAAACTTTCAGCGCCGTGCGCAGGTGCAGATTGCTTTTGTAGAGTAAGGCCTGATCACCTTCGAATTTCACCGCCCGGTTCAGTAGCTCAATATCGGTCGCACCTAATTCCTTTAACTCATTGGCCAGTACTTCTTCCAGGCCAAAAAGGGTGGTGGCTATTAACTCAAATTTTTCCAAGATATCGTGTTTTATTTTTTACAAAATCAACCTTACAAATTTGGGTACATTTTTTTTAAGTATGGGTAATTTAATAGGAAAAGAAACTCGTTACAAGAATTTTGAGAATATTGGATATCTGAAAGGTGATGTTCAACAAGAACCAAAGCCATCACTCAACAGAGAAATGACATTGGTTTTGGGAATTTTTTGGAAGCATGTATTTAACCGCAGAGACGCCAGGCCGCAGCGAATCGAGTGTGTCAACAATGCAAGATTTCAAATTTCCAGAGCAAACCTGGCGTCTTCCCACCTTTGCGGTGCATTCCTATTGATAATCTGCTTAATCCTCATAATCTGTGGATAAAAAAATGGAGAAGAAAGTACACTGCATTCAGGCTGCATGTATTTAACCGCAGAGTCGCCAGGCCGCAGAGAAACGTGTGTGTCAACAATGCAAGTTTCCAAAGAAAGCTTTGCGTCTTCCCGCCTTTGCAGTGCATTCCCATCCAACACTACAAAATGGCCAACGCCAATTTCCGCGTAGCGGATAAAGTGTTGTAGAATATGTAGAAAACAATGTGGCAGCTTGATTCTTTTCCCTGTAGGGGATATAGAATAGTTTACCGGCCAATCGTGATTTTAATTATAGAAGATCCACCATAGACCTATTGGGGGAGGAGAATACCAAGCCGCCGAGAATCGTGTGTGTCAACGATTCATGTTTCCCATGAAAACATAGCGTCTTCCCGCCTTTGCGGTGCATTCCTATTGATAATCTGCCTAATACTCATAATCTGTGGATAGAAAAGCGGAGAAGAAAGAAAGGCCATCCTCCCTTTTTTCCAAAATTGCCCCGGTACACCTCCATTCCCCTTCCGTAGCCCTTAAAACAACTTAAAACGGAAGAAAACAAATACACAGACCTGGATGATGGGTCTTATAGAAATAAAAAAAGAGGCTCATCAATCAGGCATTTAGCCTTTATGAACAGCCTCTCTTAATCTTCTACCCGGAAAATTTTAAAATTGATATGCCAATAAAAAGGCTCATGCTAGTGTTAGGCCCATTTCTTAATAATTAAAGCCAATTAAATTATAATACATTAACCAAGGGATAAAAAGCAAAGCGGCAATAGTTATTAGCGATTGATAAATTAAATCAAAAGTTCTCAGCTCCCTAAATCGAATCGCTTTTGTTAATAAATAGATGGAAACAAGCTCCAATGGAATAATTAAAAAGGGTATGACTAATGCAATTTTAATGAGCAACGGAATACCATTAAAAAACTCTTGCGGATCTATCTTTATTAAACCAAAAGCTAGCACTGCACTGAATAGGACGATTAAAGCGGCCAAGGAAAAATTAATGGCTTTAATAAGATGACTTTTTTTGTTGCGCACAAATAGTTGACGCACTGCGCTCGCAAGGATGTAAATCAATAATATTAGCATAATACTACCAACCCATAGCATCTGAAATTTAACCGGTTCGTACCATTTTAGTTTATTGTATGAATATTCATCTACAAAGAAATAAGAAATTTCACCCTTCGTATCTCTGCCAAAAGCTACATATCTATCATATTTCGAATGGAAGGTCAAATCAGTTATCGGCACCATTTGATCGTTCCACTCTACTATCTCAAGTGTGTTGTCGTTTGCTGCAACCTCAATTTCGTAACCAAAGAGTAAAATAGACAATTTATCAAACGTGGTATAGGCATGTCTTGTCCATCGATAGGTGCCTGTGAACTTTTCCAGTGGTTCATCTACAGAACCCATCTGGGGAGAAACTTTGGCCGTTTCTTTTTCGATAATGCTATCGGGTATCAGTCGTGATAAAAGATTATGGGTAAATTGGTTGATAAATATTCGACTTTTCCCCTCTGGCATACTCGACGAATTAACACAAAGGAAAAAGCCTATGTTTTTTTCCGGGACTAATGTTAGTTCACTTGCAAAACCCTGAAGCCCTCCATCGTGTTTTACAAGTCTTACTCCATTCCAACGCGATTCCGCAAAGCCCAATAGCTTTCCAATCTCCGATTTTTCATAATGCTTAAATGCTGTTTCATGCATTTGAACAACAGTGGTTGAATCTAAAACCTGATTCTCTTTAAAATGGCCATTATTCAGGAACATCGATAGATAGTGCCCCATGTCTGAAGCCGTGGTGCTTAAGGAAGCTGCTGGATAATAGAGTTGAAAATTCGGTGGATAGGGAATCAGCTGTTCGCCTTTTTGCAGATAACTGGTCACGTAGTTTTCTTTGAGCTCGTCTTGTCTTTTAAAACCACTGCTATTCATCTCCAGTGGATTCAAAATCCGTTGCTTGATATACGCATGAAATGGTAAACCTGATACTTCTTCAACAATCAGCCCCAATAAGGCATAACCATGATTGGAATACGTTACGGCCACACCAGCAGGTCTTATTTGTTGGGCCATTCGTGTTTTTAAAAAGTGAGCCAGTGGAATGACATCCTCCTCATTGTGAACTGCTGTACCAATATTGCGATCTTCTAAACCGGCCGTGTGCGTTAAAAGATGCCTGACAGTAATGGAGTCGTTGAACTGATACTCCAATTGAAAGCTTGTGAGGTAATTATTCACATCCCGATCCAGTGCTATCTTTCCATCTTCGACTAATTGCATAATGGCGGTAGCCACAAATGTTTTTGAAACAGAGGCTACGCCAAACATAGAAGTGTTACAATTTACAGGCGTATTAGATGCTATATCGGCCACGCCATAACCGTTCATATGCAGCACAGAATCCCCCTGCATTAACACAATGGTAGCTCCTGCAATATTAAAAGAATCCAAACCTGCTGTAAATTGAGTGTCGATCCAGGCATTTAAACCAAGTGTGGGTTCGTTAGTCTTTTGAGAATGGATTTGATTCTTCGAGGAAAAAAGAAAAAGGGTAATTAAAAATGGGATAATAAATTGTTTCATAATATGGTTTGATTTAGACAATAAGGTTTTATAGTATCCGATAGCGAAAGTGCTGTATGAGATTAAATTTAAGACATAGCAGTACCTGCCTGTCCGGTTTATATAGCTTCACCGGGCAAGTCGGATGTGTTATGAGAAAAGAGGATATTTTTAAACGGAAGTCAGCTTAGCTTGCTTTTTCTCAATTAATATAGAGGCAACCAACCAAAGTAATAGTGAGAACAGATAAATAAAACACCCATAAATGGTGACAATCATGGTCACTTTTATGCCTCCATAAATTCTTGCTGGCATTACATAACCTCCGGCACCTATGGCATCTTCAATTGTGGAAAACATGGCCGAAAATCCAATCATCTGACCCATTACTCCGGTTACCAGGGCAAATAAACCGATTGTTTTTCCATAGCCCAGCTTTCGAAGAAAAACGGTACAATTTTCCTGTTTGGAGTTGTAAGCAATGATAAAGTGATAAATAATCCAGGCAGTCGTAATAATTAATAAAATTGTTAGAATGCTCATAAAATGCGGTCCACCTCTATAAAAAAGTTCCTTCATAAATAAAAAAAAATTAGCGATTAGTACTTCTGCCAAAGTAGATGAGATCACGAAATCCAGCAAGGTCGAATCCGCTTCTTAAGCGGTTGTTTGTCGACTGTAAATGATAATTATGATATCTTTGCCGAAAATAGCCCGAAAAAGTTAAATAGTATGCATGAAAAATCGAAAAATCCTTATTTCCATATTGCCTATTGGATTATTGTATTACTCGTATTAGGTCGAGTCTTTGGTTTCTCGTGGGGAAATAAATCAGTGGCATTTCTTTTCATCGGCATGCTGCTTCCAATTGTGATTGGAACCTCTTATTTTTTTAATTATTGGCTTGTACCTCAGTATTTCCTGACTAAAAGGTATTTGCGCTTTGCCTTTTACACGTTCTGTACGGCCATTGTATCGGCTTATCTCGAAACGTTGGTATTGGTTTTTACATATGTCTACCTGGTAGATCTGAATTATCAGCATATGAGCCCTGATGCGACTCAAATGGCTCTTCTGGCGGTTGTATTGTATATGTTGGTATTTGTGGGGTCGCTTCTGTTTATGGTGAATCAAATACATGAGAACCGAAAGGTTATTCAAGGGCTTTTAGAAGAAAAAGAGAAAATGAAGAAATCGTTTCTCGAAATTATGTCTAACCGGAAAATGACCAAAATCCCCTATGACGACATTGTATACATTGAAAGCTTATCCGATTATATAAAGGTCATTACCATTGCTGATGAAATTGTCAGCAAGGAGAAGATAGGTCGACTATCCGAACGTTTACCTGATGTTTTTGTAAGGATTCACCGTTCGTTTATTATCAATACAGAACGAATTAAAGAGCGATCGTTCGATGAGGTTTTAGTGGATGATGTTAGACTAACTATTGGCAGAAGCTATCGGAAAGAGGTGAAAGAATTGTTGAATAGTAATAGGTCAAATTAATCAACATCCACCGCAAAAAAGCCGCAAGCAAGCCGCAATTAACCGCAGAGACGCCAGGCCGCCGAGAATCGTGTGTGTCAACAATTCAAGTTTCCAAAGAAAGCTTGGCGTCTTCCCGCCTTTGCGGTGCATTCCTATTGATAATCTGCTTAATCCTCATAATCTGTGGATAAAAAAACGGAGAAGAAAGAATGGCCATCCTCCCTTTTTCCCAAAATTGACCCGGTACACCTCCATTCCCCTTCCGTAGCCCTTACAACAACTTAAAACGGAAGAAAAGACATATGCAGACCTGGATGATGGGTCTTATAGAAATAAAAAATGAGGCTGATCAATCAGGCATTTTGCCTTTATGAACAGCCTCTCTTGATTTTCTACCCGAAAAATTTTAGAATTGATATGCCAATAAATAGGCCTATACCAGCGCATTTTGAAATTAAAATGGTGTAAGGCCCGTTACTTAATAGTTTAATCCAATTAAGTTATAGTACGTTAACCACGGAATAAAAAACAAAACTGCAACAACAATAAACGATTGATAAATTAAATCAAAGGTTGCCAGCTCTCTGAATCGAATCGCTTTTGTTAATAAATAGATGGCAGCAAACACCAATGGAATAATTAAAAAGGGTATTATTAATGCGACTTTAATGAGCAATGGAAGACCATTAAAATATTCCTGAGGATCGATCTTTATTAAACCAAAAGCGAGCACGGCAATGAAAAGCACGATTAAAGAGGCCAACGAAAAATTAATGGTTTTAATAAGGTGACTATTTTTGTTGCGAACAAAGAGTTTTCGAACAGCGCTTACGATGATGTAAGTCAATAAAATAAGAACAATGCTACCAACCCATAACCTCTGAAATTTAACAGGTTCGTACCATTTTAATTTATAGAATGAATAGGCTTCACTAAATAAATAGGAAATATCACCCTTGGTATCTCTGCCAAAAGCGAGGTAATAATTATAGTTCGAATGGAATGTTAAATCGGATATAGGCACCAATTTATTGTTAAATTCTACTATCTCGAGTATGCTATCATTTGATACAACTTCAAGTTCGAAACAAAATCCGGTAAGAATAGACAATTTATCAAACGTTGTATAGGCATGTCTTGTCGATCGATACCTACCTGTGAATACCTCCAATGGTTCATCCACAACACCAATAGTAGGTTTATCTTTTGCCTTTTCTTTTTCAACAATGCTATCGGGTATCAGTCGTGATAAAAGATTATGCGTAAATTGGTTAATGAATATCCGACTTTTTCCCTCAGGCATACTTGACGAATTAACACAAAGGAATAGGCCGATGTTTTTTTCAGGTATCAATATCAAATCACTGGCAAAACCCTGAATTCCACCAGCATGTCTCACAAGCTTTATGCCATTCCAACGCGATTCAGCAAAGCCCAATAGCCATCCAACCTCAGATTTTTCATAATGTTTAAATGCTGTTTCATGCATTTGAACAACGGTTGTGGAATCTAAAACCTGATTGCCTTTAAAACGACCATCGTTCAGGTGCATAGATATATAGTGACCCATATCTGCTGCTGTTGTGCTTAATGAACCTGCGGGATAATAGAGTTGAAAATTAGGTTGGTATGGAATTAATTGCTTGCCCTTTTGCAGGTAACTGGTCACATAGTTTTCCTTGAGCTCGTCTTGCCTTTTAAAACCACTATCATTCATTTCCAGCGGATTCAAAATCCTTTGCTTGACGTACTCATGAAAAGCTAAGCCGGATACTTCTTCAACAATCAGCCCCAATAAGGCATAACCATGATTGGAATAGGAAATGGCCACACCTGCAGGTCTTATTTGTTGGGCCATTTGTGTTTTTAAATAGTGGGCTAAGGAAATAACATCCTTCTCATTGCGAACTGCTGTACCAATATTGCGATCTTCTAAACCAGCCGTATGCGTTAAAAGGTGCCGTACAGTTATGGAGTCGTTGAAATTATACTCCAATTGAAAGCTTGTGAGGTAATTATTCACATCCCGATCGAGTGCGATCTTTCCCTCCTCAACCAATTGCATAATGGCTGTAGCCACAAATGTTTTTGAAACAGAGGCTACTCCAAATATGGAAGTGTTATGATTCACCGGGGTATTGGCTTCAATATCGGCCAAACCATAACCGTTCATATGCAGAACAGAATCTCCCTGCATTAAAATAATGGTAGCTCCTGCAATATTTAAGGAATCCAGACCTGTTGTAAATGAAGAATCGATCCAGGCTGATAAATCTGTTTTTTGGTCATCTGTGTTTTGTGAATATGTTATATTCTCGAATGAAAAAATAGAACATATCATTAAAAGTGTAATAAGTAAATATTTCATGCGTTTATAGAGTTCAGGTTAATAGATTAGTTGATTTAGATTATAAGGTTTTTTCAATACTTAAGTAAAAACATAGAAGCGTTTGATTTACAAAAGAACTGCAAGAAGAATTTGTATTCAATGAATTCTATCGATCTATTAATGACTTCAGCGTTAAGTGCACTGCGTTTCTTAACACTATTCATTAATAGATCGGCATATACCAAGTGCTAATTGGATTGTATAAATGGTATAAGGCCGAAAGGTAACTTTACTATTACAGCCCCAATTCTCTCCTACTTGGTTATAGCTGCTTGTTGCCCAGGGTATTTTTTCAGATTACGAAATACAAACCAAAAGATGGCAGATAGCATAAGAAGCATCAAGCCAAAAACTGTGACTATAAAAGTAACTTTAAAACCTCCGGCGAGAGCTTGTGGAACAAGACTCATATCACTCATCCTTTGGACAGCATCAAAAGCTGTAATAAGACCAGTTATTTGCCCGTATATCCCAATTAAAAATGCTAAACTGCCAAAAAACAAAATACTATCGTTGGTGCGTTTAAGTTTTTGAGGATTTTTATTGCCACGGTACAAAATGATAAATCGGATGGCCTGGATAAATACGATGATCCACATCAGGTAAACAAGGGCCATAAAAGTGGGGCCGCCTTCATAAAAAAATCTAATTATCACGACTTTAAATTTAAAAGATTAATAATGGAACAATAGTAAAGCTTCATGATAACCTTTAAAAATAAATTATGGAAACAACAGTAATGCCATCCTTAACAACAAATTTAAAATAATAAAAAGGATTTCTGTTATTCAGGGTGCCTTTCGTGCCGCTGGCATAAAATAAGGGGTGTTATTTTATACCGAAGCTATATTCCTTTTATATTTGATGACTATGGGCAGCAACAAAAACATAAGAGCTACTAAATATCGTTTTCCAATTTGGGAGATCGTTTATTGGCTAATCGCCTCATTATTCATCTTTTTTGTCTTCAGTAACAGGCATTACGATATTCAAATACGTACGAATCTGTCGATCTTGCTTATTATAATAAGTTTCGTAAGTGCAAGAGTGAGCAATAAAGTTTTAATTCCTAAACTTTTATTTAAAGGCAAAAAATGGCTGTTTATATACTCAATCGTTTTCTTAGTGATTTTATCCTTATGGTTGATTAGCATCGCTCTCTTTCTGATCACTTTCTATAACTTGGTAACCCTTCCCAATGCCATTATGCCTTCTCGCGAAGACCTGATCATTCTGCTCACCGGGTCCTATTTTTTTTCATTGCTGTCTTCTGTTTTTTATTTCACGAAAGAATCGCATCGGTCGAAAAAAGAAAAATCCATTATTGAGAAGGAAAAAAACAGGCTGGAGTTAAAGTTTAAAGAAGTACAGCTGGAATTGCTTAAAGAGCAAATCCATCCTCATTTCATCTTTAACATGATGAATAACCTATATGCCCTGGTAAAGGAGAATGCTGTGCTGTCGAGAGAAGTGATTGTGCGTTTATCCGATTTACTGGAATATATGCTTTACGAATGCAATGCAGAGAAAGTGGAATTAAGCAAAGAAGTTGAATTTATCCACAATTACATTGAGCTTGAAAAAATAAGACATGACGACAGTTTTAATGTTAAAACCGATTTTCCTAAAAATGTATCCGGGATAAAAATTGCCCCTTTAATTCTATTCCCCTTTGTTGAAAATGCGTTCAAGCACGGCCTAAAACAAACCAACAAGGATTTTATTTCAATGAAATTAGAAATTACTTCGCCCAAAATACAATTCAGCATCAATAATTACATGCATGCTACTGCGCTTGCGGCGGACAACACTAAAAAGAGTAAAGGTTTAGGTCTCAAAAATGTGCAAGAAAGACTGGAACTCTTGTATCAAAATAGTTATGAACTACAACTATCAACCGACAACAACATTTTTGACGTTAACCTAAAAATTATACGATAATGCCCGGTAAAACAAAATATAGGTGTCTGATTATTGACGATGAACCCCTGGCGATAAAAGTGATACAGGAACATCTTGAAAGTTTCAGTGATCAGATGGAATGTGTTGGAACCTTTACAAAACCAATTGAAGCCATACCCCTTTTAAACAAAGGAGGTATTGATGTATTATTTTTAGATATTAATATGCCATCTATTTCCGGCATTGAATTTTTAAAGGCCATACCCAAGCAACCCTATGTCATCTTTACAACAGCCTACCGGGAATATGCTGTTGATGCTTTTGATTTGAATGCGCTTGATTACCTGGTAAAGCCTATTTCTACCGGAAGGTTTTTAAAGGCGATCAACAAATTTCTTTCATTGGAACAAACACATCTTTTAAAACCGAAAGAAATCATTCATATTAAGGCCGATAAAAAGAATTATAATATTCCCACGGAAAACATACTTTATATTGAAGGTGTGGATAACTACATCAAAATTAAAACAACAACGAACAGTCTTATCTGCTACGAATCGTTAGCTGGTATGGAAAAGGAATTACCTGCAGAGGTATTTATACGTATCCACCGTTCTTTCATAATTAACATCAAACAAATTGACCACTATACAGCGTCATACATTCAGTTGGATGACCGGCAATTTACGATTGGCCGGAATTATAAAGAGCAGGTATTAAATCATCTGGAAAAACATTAAGCTCCATTCTGAATAATCTGATAAACGAAAACGGACAAATAATTGTTATGACGGATTGCCAACTCTATTTGCTAGGATATTGGCAAGTCGCACGAGCCACGTTCAAACCAAAACTTGCCACAGTTAGACTAACTATTGGCAGAAGCTATCGGAAAGAGGTGAAAGAATTGTTGAATAGTAATAGGTCAAATTAATCAACAGCCACCGCAAAAAAGCCGCAGGCAAGCCGCAATTAACCGCAGAGACGCCAGGCCGCAGAGAGTCAAGTGTGTCAACAATTCAAGTTTCCAAAGAAAGCTTTGCGTCTTCCCGCCTTTGCGGTGCATTCCTATTGATAGTCTGCTTAATCCTCAAAATCTGTGGATAAAAAAACGGAGAAGAAAGTACACTGCATTCAGGCTGCATGTATTTAACCGCAGAGACGCCAGGCCGCAGAGAATCGTGTGTGTCAACAATTCATGTTTCCAAAGAAAGCTTAGCGTCTTCCCGTCTTTGCGGTGCATTCCTATTGATAAACTGCCTAATCCTCATAATCTGTGGATAAAAAAACGGTAAGAAAATAAAAGCCATCCCTTTTTCCCAAAATTGATCCGGTACACCTCCATTTCCCTTCCGTAGCCCTTAAAACAACTTAAAACCATCTAAAACCAAGGTCTGTAGGTTTAAAAGCCAGGATGACAAGCCTACGGAAGGCGATTTTAAACCTACGGAAGCCGAAAAAATATGTACGGAAGCGGATAAGAACCCTACAGACCCCGAAAAAATATGTACGGAAGCCGCTGCCAAAGCTACGGAAGCCGTTGAAAGGTGTACGGAAGGGGACGTAAAGTCTACAGACCCGGATGAAAGGTGTACGGAAGCCGGTTTTAAACCTACGGAAGCCCTCCGCACTGCTACTTCAAAAAAAAACGAGATTCAACCCCTTTTGCCGAAAATGGATATTTTTTCTATTTGATAAAATGTATTTTTAGCTGCTGTATTGAAATTAGAAATTTACCATCGCATTTGAAGAACGATAGCTTAAAATAACATAATAGGTGTCTATAAATCACCTATGGGGTGTTATATAGACACCTTTAACCAAAAGTAAATGAAAAGTATAGACTATAGTCGTTTTAAAAGCGTTGTAGCCAATTGAAAAGAACCATATGCGAAACATAATACCAATAGTGATAATATTTTTAGGATTGAGTTGTTCAAATGGAATTACTCAAGTTCCAAAGAATTATCAATTTTTAATAAATACGGACAAAGAGTTAGATACTGTAGACTTATTTTCCTTTAGAACAAGACTAGACCTTGAAAATTCAATAACTACCGAACTTAAAATCAACGATTTTTGTAATAGACAGATTTATAAGACTTTTGAATTTGAATACCTTGGAACTAAATTATATCCAGACATTTTAGTTTATAAATCTTGTCCTGAAAAATTGGAATACCATGGCCACCCAAGGATTGATGATTTAGAACTATTCATTCATTCAAATGACAGTATCAGATATAGTTGGAATAAAATTGGCACAATAGATAGTATTTCAAATTGGGTTTATGAATACTACAAAAATGAATCAGAGACTTTTAAATGTTATTCTCCTTACTTTTCGAGGTTTGTAATAGTTTGCGATGATAATTACTCATTTCTGAATTTACAGAGAGTAATTAATGAGGGAATTAAAGGTTATTTAAAAGCAATTGAGAATATTTCATTGACTTATTATAATTGTTCGTTTGTTGCACAAAGTAAGACAACAGCAGATGATTTTAAACAATCAATACCTTTTCAAATTGCGTTAGCAATTCGTGACCGAAGAGAAACTCCACCGCCTCCTCCACCGCCACCACCTTCGGACAGTTTAATAGCTTCACTTGATGAATTATTAGGTTATAATGAAAAAATTGACACAATTCATTTGCCGCAAGAATCTTTTATAAATTCAATACCTTATACAGATACTTTGACCGTTAACTTTTCGACTTCATGGAATCATGATGGAGAGTATGTACCCCATAAGATCTGGAAAGAAAATGATACAATTCATTATGAAAGACCTTGGTCTCATATGCCTCTTGCAAAGAAATACGTTGACAATCTTCTAAATGGACAGAAAAAGATTTTTGGAATACCAGCTGAATATCCATACAGTTTTTTCTCGGATGAAATTGAAACTATTTTAAATAATCCGTGCCTTTCATTAAAATATCATGTAGGCGGAAAATTTTCAATGGATGATAGAACAAATGTTTGGTTCTACCAACGTGATAGATATGTTCTTAGAAATGATACATTATACACTAATTTAGAAAAGAATAAACTTCCAAATGATAGTATCACCAAACTGGTTGTGTGCCATAGAATTTCGAATTCGGACACAAGTAAATATTTGGATATTTTAAAAGAGAATACCTATTACACCTATGGTGTTTTATTTTATAAAGGAATTGGTTGTAACAAGCCTAATCGATTGAAAGTTTATTATCAGCATAAGGTTGAAGTTGACGGTTATTGGGAAACTGATTTTGGAACATTCTTTAAAATTATTCTTTACGACAAGACTGATTTTTCAAGTGGGAATTGTTCTCACCGAACAGAGTATTTTATAAGTGACAAATTTGAGTTTTATGGAATAGACAGTGAGAATAAAAGAATTGAAGCCTTTAAACTGGAACAAATGGAACCCGACATGAAAAAATATAAATTGAAATATTGTGAGTAACAACTGGCTACAACACGCTATCATAAATAATTTGGCAGTCAGTGGTTTGCGTAGGCTTCAGCTTTTAATTATGTTTATAGTAAACCGATACAGAAGTGCTATTAAATGCCAAACTATTCATATAGCAACACGTTATTGCGACACGAGGTCGCATAAATGATTGTTTTACAATCATAAATTAAAGATTGATAAAACCTACTGTTTCTCCAGTAGTATCCTATTAGGGCATCTGATGTATGGTGCAGCCATTATCGGGTGAAGCCCCTAAGAAACAGTACCAAATGCTGGGTTGCATACCCCATAGCAGGGCAGGAAACCGCGAGGTGGATGGTCTTCGGAGTCTCAATGCCGATTTAGGGCTTGGATGAGTGAACATGGTTAAAACATTTGAATGTCCGTAACTGCCGACAGAGCGTAGAAGCGAAAAAGAGAATGATACGCTTTAGACCAAAATAGTAGGCTGACAGGCTATGGTCGTTTAACGCAGACCATACGGGAATGTAGATCAGCCGGCAGACAGGATGAACCTAAATTCACAGAATCTGTCATTTATGCGGAACGTGGAAGCTCGATGTTCTCACCGCCAGCAGGCGGTTAAAACCGTAACCGTAAGGCATCGGGAATCATCGAACAGAGAGGATGGAATAAGCGAATGCCTTCCTGTAATGGGTTGGATAGTGATTGAGCTTTGGCAACATGATCACCGATGAAAATCGGCCCACCTCCATCTGGTACTTTATGGCAAAATACATTGTAGAACCTGCTTATGGAAGAAAGCAAATGAGCGAGAACAGAACTTCATCGTGTGCACTCCCATCCCGATGTAATACCTGGGAAACCATACAATGGCGTCAGGTTATTCAGAAGGTGAACAGGCTACAACGCAGAATTGCTAAAGCTGTTCAGAAGAAGCAATGGGGCAAAGCTAAGGCTCTGATGTATCTTCTAAGTAAATCATTTTTTGCAAAATTACTGGCTGTTTTCAGAGTCACCACTAACAAAGGCGGAAAGACTGCCGGCGTGGATGGTGAAATATGGCAGGATGGACACACTAAGCTTCATCAAGCCAAAAAGCTGACAACCAGAGACTACTCTCCAAAACCATTGCGACGGGTTTACATTACTAAAAAGAATGGAAAGAAACGCCCGCTAAGCATCCCAACCATGAAGGACAGAGCTATGCAAACACTATACGCATTGGCACTTGAACCTTTCGCAGAAACCACCGCTGATCCGAACTCTTATGGATTCAGACCCCGCCGTGGCTGCAACGATGCCATAGCGCAATGCTTTCTGATGCTTTGCAGGAAAGTCTCGGCACAATGGATATTTGAAGCGGATATAAAAGCCTGCTTTGATGAAATCAGCCACGAATGGATATTGGACAATATTCCAACAAACAAATCCATTCTCGCTAAATGGCTCAAAGCCGGATTTATCGAAAAGAAACAATTGTTTCCAACCCATAAAGGTACACCACAAGGAGGAACCATTTCGCCACTGTTAATGAATATGGTATTGGACGGAATGGAAGCTGCTCTTACAAAACAGTTTCCCAGATGGCACGCCAAGAAAGTCAACTTCGTGAGATATGCTGATGATTTTGTGATTACTGCCAAAAGCAAGGAAATCATTGAGAACGAAATCCAGCCGTTTGTCATTGAATTCCTGAAAGAGAGAGGGCTTACCCTATCGGCTGAGAAATCAAAAATCACACCTATTAACGATGGCTTTGACTTTCTATCTCAGAATGTTCGTAAGTATAAGGGCAAGCTGATCATCCGGCCATCAAAAACATCAGTTCAATCATTCAAAAACAAAATAAAGGCAATCTGTAAAGCCAACCGTGGCATTCCGGCACATGCCCTTATCAGAATACTCAACCCTGTTATTCGGGGTTGGTCAAACTATCATAAAGGCATTTGTTCGAAGCTTACCTTTTACCGACTGGAAACATTCTTATGGTGGCAAGTAAGACGATGGGCGAAATATCAGCATGGCAATAAAAACCGGTGGTGGATATTTCACAGATACTTTGAAAATAACCATTTTACCGACCAGGCACAGACTGGTAAAGGTGTTGTTAATCATCGCCTCTATAAATTATCTGTGATACCGATCGTGTACCATGTGAAAGTCAAAAGTAAAGCCAATCCCTTCTTACGTGAATTCGATAAGTATTTTTATAAGCGCACAAAATGGAGAGAAGATCTTGCAAAACAATGCAGGCAAAATACTACATTCGTAGGTAGAAATAATGCTAATTACAAACAGTTGGGTAACTCTTCGCCGAGGAGCCTTAAAAGTGCTTGAGCCGTGTGCTGGGAAACTCGCATGCACGGTTCTTAGGGGGCGTAAGCTACCCGGTGGCACAAGCGGAGGAGCGACCGTGCAAAAATGAAACATGAACAATAAAAAGATAAAGTAAAATGATAGCCAACGCACAAAGCAAGAGTGTTCCAGCCCGTCCCACGACCATCCCTTCGCTTCCACACACTTGCTTTTATCCCATCTCAAAGATTGCGCTACAAAATATATTTGATATACGGATTCAAATTTGTAATTTTTGCCAACTTTAATTAAATGAAAAACTATGCCTGAATTTGACTATAAAATAAACAACATTAAAAAATTTAGTCTTAAATCGTTTAAGTACTTAATTGAAGCTGAATTCGATAATTCTTTACAGTTTTCAAGAAAATGTTGTGAAGCAATTTGTAGAGCTATAATATTAAAGCAATTTGGTGAAATACTTGGTAAGGAAATAATACTAGGTCAAAAGGATAAGCAAGGAAGATCGATATCTCCTGATTCTAGAACAGGTAAACATGAAATACCATTATTAAATAAGTTAATTACACTTGTTAAAGGTTTACCAAAAGTTAAAAATGATGCCATCACACGGCTATATGATATTAAAAATGGAGGAAACCCAGCTTCGCACGATCCTTTATCCAAAGAAGAAGAAACTAAACCTGAAAATGCTGATTTTTGTGTTGGTGCTCTTAAAAGACTTCTTGAATGGTTTTTTAAAGATTACTTGGCAACTACTTTACCATCTGAAATTCAGGATGGATTTAATAATATAATACCGGAAGAAATTATATCTGAATCAGAAAATGAGAGTTGGAATGTTTTATATTCAACTTGTGATTTTTTTAAGGAGCACCAGAATTATATATTAGTTAGTCCACCCTCATATCAGAATCTTACCAGAACACAATTAGGCATAATTTCAAAAATTCAATGGTCTGCTATCTTTGATTTTAATCCGAGCTCAAAGAGTTCCGGTCTATATGAAGCATTTGAAAATTCTGTTGTAAACCAGGAAATTAAACCTATTACTATAGAACAATTTGATACAAATGACATATTAGGCAATACCAAATTTACTATAAATTGGATTTTTTCAAATGGAATAGAAGACTTGCCAAACACTATTGCTCAAAATAAAAGAGATTGGAAAGTTACTTTAAGATATAGTTTATTTATTAGAAAAATTATTAATGAACTGTTAAGAAAGAAAATTCAAAAATTTACATTCATTAGTTTTTGGGATGATGTAACCTATACAAGAGAAATTGTAGAGGCTTTCACTGAAGCGACTCCATTGCACAATTTAAAGTTTGTTTTTTTAAATGAAGATCCTCAAAACTTACCTAAACTTGAGGATGAATTTAGTTGGCTGTCACCAGTATTTGTTAATTCAGATGTAACAAACATAATAAAAGGCATTCAAAGCAGCTTTATTTCGAAAAATGATATACCTAATTCTTTAAAACAAGTGCCTGCTAGGTTATCAAGTAATGAGGATGGCTATAAGGATTTATCAGATTATTATGTAAGTATTTTAGATGCAGAAATAGAACTATTATATTTAGGTATTGAAAATGATTTTAACACTGAAGTTGAAGAAAAACCATTCTACAAAGGGAGCATTATTGAATGGGATGAACTTTCCAAAGAGTTAGATATAAGAAGAGATAAGAGAGATACTTTATTCGAAAAAATTACACATCTCTTAGAAAGTACTAAAGGAGCTTATGTAATTGAATTATCCCATAAACCTGGTGGAGGTGGCACTACTTTGTCACGTAGAATAGCATTTGATCTTCACAAGAGTTTCCCAACAATTATTATTAATAAATACCATAGAGAGAAAACAAGTGATATAATTTTTCAAATATCAGATTTAGCTCAAAAGCCACTTTTAGTTATTGCTGAAGCTAATGTAGTCTCAAAAAACGATTTAAATGTTATTGTAAGAAAAATAAATCAAGATAAGAAACATGTAGTTATTTTATATGTAAAACGAACGTTCTCAATTATAGCAAAGGAAAATAACAAGTTGGTTTTTGTTTCAGACACACTTCTTACAACTTCGGAAAAAGATAGATTTGTTGGAAAATATGAGCATATCACACCATCTCAAAATATACAGAAAATTAAGGCTTTTAATTCTATTGTACCATCTAATTGTGAGGTAGTTGATTTTTCACTTACAGCTTTTGAAGATGATTATTCTTCTACCACATTACAAACATACCTAAGTAGTTATATTAATAAACTTCCTACCAATCAACTTCAATTTCTTGGATTTTGTTCTTTATTATATTTTTATACACAAAAGACTTTAGCATCCGAGTTATTTGTTAAATTATTTCCAGAATTAAATCTTGAAGAAGAATTAAATCAAAGACCTCTAGATGAGCAATATATAAGAAAACTTCTTGTTCAGTCATATGATTCTAGTACATTTAGTTATATTGACGATTGGCGACCAAGGTATTCTAGGTTTTCAAAAGAAATTATTCAAATTTTATTCTCAGAACAAGGTAATTGGCGAGATTATCTTGCAAAATGGGTTATTGATTTAATTGAACTTTTAAAATCTGATAATTATTTTCTAACTGATGACATTAAGAATATATTTAAAAGCTTGATTCTAAATCGAGACCATGAAGATATTTTGGGATTAGATGAAGAATATCAATATATTCCAACGAAAAAATTCTCTCAAGTAATTGAACATATTCCGGAAATTGCAAATAGACAAGCTGTTTTTGAAAAACTAGTTACATCATACCCTGAAGAAGCACACTATCATGGTCACCTTGGAAGATTCCTTTTCGAATACGCAAAAGAACCTAATGATTTTGAAAGAGCAGAATCTGAGATTTACAAAGCAATTGAATTAGGGGAATCAGATTTTAACTTGTGGCACCTTAAAGGTATGTGCAATAGGAGAAGAGTTGAGTTTCTTATTAGATCATACGATGAAAGCAACTATTCAGAATCAGAGATAATTGAATTCGAAGATATTATAGAAGATTTAACTAATATAGCTATAGAAGATTTTACTAAAAGTAGAGATTTAAATCCATCAAATTTACATAGCTATACTTCTCTGATACAGCTTATGCTTTCAGTCGTTCAATTTGGCAAGATTATCACAAAATCATCATCAGATCAATTTATTACAAATAACTCAAATTTTTGGTATGAAGAATTAATCAACTTAATTTTTGAACTTATTGATGAAGCAAAGTACATTATTGAGCTCTCAAAAGATGTTGAATATTTAAAGGAACGTCAAAAGGCAAACAGTATGATTAGCAGCAGCGAGGGGCATTTATTTACAATAATGGGTGATTTCTCGAAAGCTGTTGATAGATTTTTTCAACTTGCAAATTCTGCAGATAGACAAATTAGACCGTACTTCAGAAAAATGTATGTTTATTCTATACTGAATAGTAAAACATCTAATAATTTCCGACGATTAAATGATGCTTGGTCTAAGTTGAGCGATTTTGAATATGAAAAAATAATTGACACACTTGAAGATAATATTAGAGAGCAACCGACTAATTCACATAATATAAGATTATGGCTAAGAGCACTTAGAGGTAGTTCTCAGTTAATAAGCATTGATAAGGTTTTAAGTGTAGTCAAAACATGGTACGACAATACAGTCAATAATAAAATGGCTCATACAGAAGCAGTATATTATTGCTATATTTTATATGCTTGTAAAGCTCTTTCATCGGGAGATGCATATAATTCGATTGATGTTGATGAAGCAAAAAGATACATGCATATTTGTAAAGATCTGACAATTAATGATAGGTTTAGTTTTGAATGGTATGGGGGTGGCAAAGGAATAAAATCAATTGTTAATCATTCCATGCTTGGTTCAATGAGTACTGATACTGGATTTTTTCAGGATGTCTCTTTACTTAAAAAAACAAATGGGGTAATATCAAATATCTATAATCGTCAACAGGGTAAGATTAAGCTTATTAATGGTCTCGAAGCTTTCTTTGTCCCAGCAAAAGGGGGGTTTGATAAAGGGGATGAAACTAAGAAAGTAGAATTTTACATTAGTTTTCGCTATAGTGGACTTCACGCATGGGAAGTTAAGGAATTGGGACAATCTAAAGAAATTATCATCTCAGATGAATCTATCGAAATTGAAGGTTTTGATGAAACAGAACTTATTGAGGAAGAAAATGAATTATTAATAGAAGAAAAAGATGAGAAAGGGAAATTAGCAGAGCCGATTTTTAAGAATACACCAGATTTAGATGGTGTTAAGATTGTAGGTAAAATAGATTTATCACAATTTGATAAGTATAAAAAAAATAGATGATATTGCTTAATTCACCCCACACCGTCCCTTCGCTGCAAGGCACATTGGCAAAACACACAAGGCTAACGCTACTACCGAATTTTGCCAAAGAGCCTTTTCACCCGTCCCGCGATGACACAGGCTTGAGTGACAGTACAAACTTGATAGATAGACAGATTGAGAATAAAAACCGCCAGTGCCTAACACGCAATATAGCAAAAAGCGGTGAAGTGCTTAATTGGGGCGGTTTTAGCCCGTTTCGACTTCATCTCGGTTTGATAGTGAATCACTCGCAATCCGCTTCATGCCATATTGCCATCCGTTGGGCACTATACAACACCCATAATAATGAGAAAATAATATGACAACAAAAGAATTAATTAGATTTTTCATACCGAAGTTTTATAATAAAGTAACTTGGCTAATTGTTTCTGCTGGTTTATCTCTTTTGTCCAAGCCATTATGGATTGACATTTTGGAAGCTATCCTGCAAAAAGAACTAAACATTACTATACCTGGAGTTAATGACCAACTAATAGGTTTGATAGTAATTGTGATTGGCTTAATATATAATGTTTATATGGGTGCCTTCTCGCCAAGTACTATTAAAAAGAAAGAACATGATAAGTTAATATTTGAAAAACTCGATTCTATTCTGTCAGAATCCGAAATTAAAAACATATGGAATGTCATAATTGGTAGTCTTATGATTAGGCTTAATAACAATGAAAAGATTAATAGTTTCATTGAAAATGGAGATGAGTACCGATTTTTAAATAAAAGAATAGAAAACAGAAAGAAGAATTTAATAGTGGCACTAGATAGTTTATCTGACCTGATAAGTACTGATTTTTTCTCTCACCCTAATAAGTCAATTAATGACATTATTTGTTTGCGACCAGATTGGGACCAAGAAAAAACAGGAGTATATAATGAAGAACTTGATAAAAAATTCCAAAAACTCAGAGTTGAGCTACGGAAAAGAGTTTTTAAGTCAGAAGAAGAATATAAAAAATTTAGAAGTTTGGTTAAGAATAATTTGATGTTGTAATTGCTATAAATTAAAATCTAAATGACTCAGAAGAATTATAAGGATTATCTTGATAAGACTTTTCTTGAAGAATTGAATTATAAAATTTGGACAACTAAAGGAACGCGTTTTACGGCTAATAAACGGTTGATTCAAATCTCAAAACTCTCCAATCTGGCTAATAGTCTGCTATCTGTTTATTTAATTGCGACTGGACTTCTGACTGTATATAATCTGAATTCAGAAGAGTTTAATAACCAAAACCTTTTAGCCTATTTGGTAACATGTATGTCTATACTTCTTTTGGTTTTTAGTCAAATCGAAAATTCAAAGAATTACTCGAAAAAAGCCGATGATTTTCATACTTGTGGTATAGAATTGTCAAAGATATATAATGAACTTAGAGTTGTAAAAACTTTGGTTGATGGCCAAAGTCACGAAGAGAAGATAAAGTTTGCAAAAGAAATTTCACTCAAGTATGAAAACATTCTTGAAAAATTTGATAACCATGAACAAATAGATTTTGCAATTTTTAAAACAAGGAATTTAAAATATTTCGGTCTCAACTATTGGGACTATTTTTTGATAAAGTTCAATTATTATATTAAGACTCAACTAGTTTTTCACTTAATGATTATTATTCCTCCTATTATCATTGCATCCATGATGATAAAATAGAAAAGTACAGTGCCCAACAATGGCTCATAAAGCATAGCTTGCCGCAGGCGCAACACAAGCTACGCTTCATAGCCGCGTCCGTTAGCGGTTATTTTTCCATAAAACCAAAGAAGCTCATGTGTTAAGTAAATCAGCAAGTAAATATGCATTGTTTAATCACGAAGTTTAGCTAAAAGAATGAAATTGAATTTTATAACAATACTTCTTTTACTTCTATCGACAGTAGTTTTTTCACAAAGAGATACAACGGTGATTTCAGATTCTACAAAGATTTATTATATCGTAGATTCTATGCCTCAGATGTCTAATGGTGAAGATATAAATACTGGATTGTTTAGAATATTCCGCGAGAATTTCATTTATCCAGATTCATTGGACTGCAGCTTGATTACTTATATAGTTTTTGAGTTTACTATCTCTTCAACTGGCAAAATTAAAGATGAAAATATTAGATTTCGTGGTAATTATCCAGACTGTGAAGATGATTACAATAAATTAAAAAAAGCAGGAACTGAATTTTTTAAAAAGCTTCCAATGTTTACGCCCGGAAAAAACAATGGAAAACCTGTAGATGTAAGATTTGTATTTCCAGTTCATATTCATCTGCAGTAAAAATTGAAAAATGAAACAACCGCTAACAAGCCATCATAAAGTAGCCCTGGCTGTGGCGCGGTTTGGGAGTTTAGCTCCCGCGCTAGCAGTAGTGCAAACAAGAAAGCGAATATACCACACTCATGGCGGGCCACTTCATATGGCCGAACCGTTGTGCGTCATGCAAAAAAAAAACCGTCCGTTGACAGATAAAAATAATTATGAAGACAGAAATTAAAGTTAAACCGTTAAGTATATGGAAAAGTATCTTACTATTTGGGATACCTGGATTATTACTTTACTTGGGACTAACATATGGAATTCCATACTTTCAAAAACTTGGATATAAAGATGTTTTTTTATTCCCTTTCTTCCTATGGCTTCCAATCATCCCATTACTTCCAATTTCAATATTTTTCTTTCGCAAAGAAAAAAAGGATAATCCATCCTTAAAATTAGCAGAAAGATTTAGATTTAAACCAATTACTAAGACTGATTGGTTGTGGATAATTGGTGGGATTTTATTTGTATTCATTTTCGATTTTATAATAATGGAGCCTATTGCTAAATGGATGGCTTCAAAACCTCTTTTTTCCGCTCCAGACCATTTCCCAATCTTATTTCATCCTTTGAAAGAAATTGTTTTTCCAATTAAATCATTCTTGGGGGTTTCCTTACTTGGAAACTGGACTTTTTTAATTATTACAATTTTCTTACATACAACAGCAATTTTAGCTGAAGAATTTATGTGGCGTGGATATATTCTACCAAGGCAAGAAGCAAGATATGGAAAATATGCTTGGTTGATAAACGGTCTATTGTGGGGATATTTAGTTCATTGTGTGATGCCGTGGAATTTCATAAGTTTTTTGCCAAGCATGCTCATTACGCCCTTTATAGCTCAAAGGACTAAAAACACATGGACATCTTTAATGATACATGGAATACCAAATACAATCTTGTGGATAATAATATTGACTGGAATTCTTGAAATAGGATAACAATGAAAGAAAAAATGCACGAACGCACAACACACGGTATAAAAAATTGCCGGGACAGTAGGTTATTCAAGGGTTGTACCCCGCTTCAACTTTTGTGTAGCTTGATAGGGAATCGCACGCAATCGGCAACTTTTCATACCGCCAACCGTTGCCAGTAATTCCCCGTATAAACCCATGGAATTGACTTTAATACAGGGTGATCAATACCTCTTAGGTTTATTAGCTTCGTAAGCTAATGTAGAGTAACTTACATAACCAACATGTAAAATATCAGAAGGTGGGTAAGTTATTGAAAATTAACCTTGTATTTTTACATTGGTCAAATTTTTGCAGATTACAAACTTGTTTAAGAAATGTCTTAATAGAAGCGTAATTGTAGGGCCTAAATAATTAATGAATTACAATTCTATTTGTGATTTTTTTCAAGGATTTAAAATGAGTTTACTATAAAGCAAAATGAAACTTTCATTACAAAATAATTCGGTAAAAAAATGAAAATGAAATATGTTTATTTATTTTTAGTTGTAGTTGTTTTCTCATGCAATATACACAAGCAGTCAAAACAAGAATTGATTTTAAAAGTTAAAAATACTTCATTAAATGATATGGATCTAACGTTGAAAACAGCCTCAGATAGTTTTACCATTTTTTTACCTAAAGATTCTATTTATGAAATAATAAGTCTTGATGATAATTGTAATTCTTATGTAGATATGCTGAATAAAAAATATACATATATTTCTTATCAAAAAATTGATAGCATTCCCAAAGTTTTAATAGACAAAAATAGGGGCATAATAACAACTATGTCTGATATGTCTTCAAATTGTAAGGCGTTTCAAACTCGAACTACCAAAAATGGGAAGGTTCAAAATGATCGATTTGAAGCAGTTTATTGCTTGAAATAATAAACAAATTAAGAAAACAAACTACTGGCAACAAACCGCAATAAAGAATGCCTTGCTGAGGTTGGCTTTGGAGGTTTAGTTCCCGCGCGAGCAAACGCACAATCAAGAAAGCGAATATACCACACGCAGCGGCACACTTCATGCGGCAGGCCGTTAGCGGCAATGTAAACAATTCAATGTGAAACCATGAATTTTGAATCTTTTAGAGAAATAAAAATTGACGAAACAGAAGAGTTTAAGGCTTTTGCTAAAGAAATTGATTATTTAATTGAATTCTTCAAAAGATTCTCTGAACTAATATTTTATAGTGGACGAATTATTTCATTTTTCACAGACAAAAATGTGTTTTACTTAAATACTTATTTAATCGAAAGTTCAGCACAAACGTTACGAAGTATTAAACATTGTTGTTCAATAGGAAGTTTCTCAGATGCAAACACGTTAATAAGAAAATTAAGAGATGACTTGATTCAATATGTTTATTTCCTTTCGATAATTAATGCTAGAAAACCTTTTATTGATGATGATCTAAATAACTTAAAAATTGATAAACCAGAACAAAATGCCAATTCATTCTTTGATATTCGGATTAATAGTGTATTAACAGATAATGAAAAAGCGCTTTCAGCTTGGTTTAGTAATACTGTTTCAGATTTAAAAAGACCAATTAAGAGAAAATTGGAATTTGAAAATTATATGAAGACTCTCAAACAGAACCCAAATATTGCTCAAGTTATCGACGAATATAATCTTCAAAATTATTGGGAAGTTCTTAGACGAAGACTAAATGACTATGTCCATAATAATGGAGAAAAGTTTGCAGCACAAAATTCAATAAGAAAAGATAATAAAAACTTAGAGATTCATTTAAAAAACGTTAACATTCGGACATCATATATTTCTTCGTTTTTTATCATTGTTCTTTTAATGGTTGATTCAACTTTAATCTCATCTACAGATTATATTGACCATTTAGATTGCAATCTAGAACCTCCTGAAGACAGTCAGTATTTTATAGCTGGTTTTGTACAGGATTTTATTGACATTAAGGTTAATAAGCTTCACCCAGAACTAAAACAATATTTGAAAAACAATAATGTTAACGGAATGAGAATAGAATAAAAACACTGCCGCTAATAAATAGGACTCTGAGCGGTCTGCAAGACCCAGCGATGAGTCCATGTTGAGCTACATCCCGGCTGTCGTGGCCGCAGCCTTCTATGCACTTATTGAATGTTTTGATTGTTTTCTGGGGATACCCCAAGGTGTGATTTTATTGTTTGGGTACGTCAATATACTGTTTTTGTCGCGATTGACCTGCCATTTTGGGGTGAAAACAACGTAATTTGGGAGAGTTTGGGCAGTAGCCTGCCAGTCCTCAAGCCAATGAAGATTAAATGAGCATAAAATCAATCTATTGTAAAAAAGCAGCAAGCAATCGCCCCACGTGTTGGCCTGGGGAGCGGATACGAGGCAATTCCCTTACTATGTGCAGGCGTCCATCTTTGCATTTAGGGCATTTTCCAATGTCAAAGCCGGTGAGCCGTTTGATGCGCTCCGGTGTGGTTTCGACCTCCCTTTTACCCGACAGCTTCTTTTCCACCTCCGATTCATCCGGCACAAACCGGAGCTGCAGGTTTCGTTTGGTGGTGTGGTTGTAAATGCCATAGCGGCGTATCTTTACAAACCGTTTGGGCAAAATATGCTGACAGAAGCGGTGTAAAAACTCAACGCCCGTCAGACTCACCGGTTTCTTTTGAGCTTTATCGCGGTAATCTTTGGCCATAAAGGTCACATGTGTATCGCTGATGGCCAATATGCGATCATTACTGATGGCCACCCGGTGGGTGTACTGTCCCAGGTACCTGATTACATGCTCGGCACTGGCCATGGAGGGCTCGCAATGTACGACCCATTTCTTTTTATAGGCCGCTTGCAGGTGCGTATGGAATCCGTTTAAGGCATCCGCTTTACGCAGCGCCCTTTTCAGTCCATCCAAACATTTGCCTTTAAACGCATCGCTTAGTTGCTGTACGGGATAGAGAAAATGCTCGTATTTCCCGATGGGTTTCCAGGTACCTTTAAGGGTGTATCCTGCAGCCGGTACCAGGCAATGGATGTGGGGATGCAGGCTGAGGTTTTGTCCCCAGGTATGCAGCATACAAACAGCCCCGCTCTCCACGCCGTAGTGGGTGTATCCAAAACTGTGCAATGTATGCGCTACTGCGGCAAACAGTATTTTGTAATAGAGGCTGGGGTTAAACAAACAAATGGCATTGAGCTGGTGAGGCACGGTAAAAATAATGTGATAATGCTTCACGGGCAGCGTTTGGGCCATTAGCTTTTCCACCCACAGGGCTTGTCTGGAGGCCAGACACTTGGGGCAATGACGGTTTCCACAGCTGTTATAGCTGTAGCGCACCTGGGAACAGCTATCGCAGTGTTCCTCGTGGCCGCCAAGCACCGACGTACGGCACTGCAAGACATCGAACAGCACTTTCATTTTATCGGGCGAAGGATGATACTTTTCGATGTACTGTTGGCCAAAACGTTTAATAATAGCGGCCAATTCTAAATTGCTGCGCATGGTTTAGCTGCGGTGATAGAGCGCGTCCAGCGGACTGTGTGGTTTAATGTGCGGACACTGGGCTACGTGCAGGTAAATCATGGTGGTGGTAATCTCAGCATGTCCCAACAGTTCTTTGAGCGTTACAATATTGAGGCCTTGTTCCAACAGGTGGGTGGCATAACTGTGGCGCAGCGAATGGAGGTTGACCGCCTTGGAGATGGAGGTTTTTTTGAGGTTTTCGCGCATCACCCACGACAAGCCACGCACACTGTATTGACCGTTGGCCTCCTTGCCATTGAAAAGCCAAATGTGCGGATTTTCAGCCGCCAGGTATTTTTTTAGTCCGGAGGCCATTACTTTTGAAAGCGGCACAATGCGGTCTTTCTTGTACTTGGATTGCCGGATGTGAATGGTCATCCGCTCAAAATCGACATCCGCAATCTTCAAGTTGATGACTTCTTGCCCGCGCAATCCGGCCGAATAAGTGAGGGTGAGTAAAATACACTGTTTAAGCAAGGTCGGCGCTGCAAAAAGCTCCTTTAACTCCTTTTGATTCAGAATAACCGGCAGTTTAGTCTGGTGCTTTAAGGAAGGCAAGGCAATGGCTTTTTTATTCATACCCAGCAGGCGGTAATAATACCTTAAGCCATAGACCATGTGCTTAAAACTGCTGCGCGAAGGAGACTTGGGGTCACGCGCCAGGGCCACCAGGTATTCATTAATCTCCTCCTCGCAAAGGCTTTCGGGCAGTTGCTTAAAGTGTATCACAAACAGGGCAATGCGTCTGATGTAGTTGTTAAAAGTACTCGGGCTCTGTCCGCGAAGCGTTACCTGGTGACTCATTTTGGTTACCACAGAAGCAAACTCAGGAACGTAAGCAATGGCTTGTTCCACAATGGTTAATGATGTTTTCTTTCTCATAACGGTAAATTTTATTGTTAATAATTCCAGTTATGAGTATTCGAAATAATAGGATAATAATGTTACATTTGAAGGGCACTATCCCGCAGGGATTTAGTTCAACAAACCGCAATAAAGAATGCCTTGCCGAGGCTAGCTTTGGGAGTTTTGGCTCCCGCGCGCGCTTTGGCATAAACAAGAAAGCAAATATACCACACGCAAACGGCACACTTCATGCGGCAGGCCGTTACTTGCCATAAAGAAAAAACGAACAAATGAAATTTAGCATTATAATTATTTTACTCTCATCGGTTTTTAATTTTTCTAAGCCAGACAATAAAGACATGAAACTATCAAATACAACAAGATGGGACAAAATTGTACTTCGAAATGAAGCAAAGTTTAAAAATAGAGAGGAACTTAATTATGGTTCGTCATTCTTGATTAAACTGGACACTGGTATTATTGCTTGTACGGCTAGGGATTTCACAGGGACACATTATACTCATGGAGAAATGCTTAAAATAAAGGATTTTCCAAATGAATTAATTTCATGGAAAATGTTTCTGCTAAACTCGCCATCGGATTTTGTTTCTGTTAAATCAATTGCTCTTGAAGAAAGAATTGAAAAAAGAAAATTCATATTTTACTATTCCCGACCATTTTTAACTTTTTCAATAGGACAATATGAAAATAGTATCAAGGCTTTAGAACCTGATGTAAATTTGATAAAAAACAAGGACACAGTTTATATTGTAGGTTACGGAATTGAAAACAAAATAAATATTGTTAAAGGCGTTGTAGAAACTTGGAACAATTCAAAACATGCAGATTTAGAGTTGAGAATTCGCACAGAACAGTTTTTGGATCATTGGAATTATGTAGGCTCACCGATTGTTAATGAAGAAGGTAAAGTGATAGGTGTTTTTAATCGAGCATATGGACTCAAAAAAGACAAAAAAGGTCGAATAATATCAGATAGTAAAAATTCAGCAAACTCCTCTTACGATTATTTTGTAAATGGAACAACAATGAGATTAATCTTAGGAAAAAATTACGGCAAGTAACAATTTATAAACAAAATGCTGCTAATTAGCTATTTGAAAGCGTGTACGAATAATAAGCTCCGCAAATTTAATTTCCGGTTGGAAATTAAATCGTTAAATTGTAACCGATAAATTAAATTAGCTATGTGCAAAAATGAAACGATATTCTTTCAAATACGCACTTTGCTTATAATAACGTTGTGCGCAAGCAAAAAAACATAGCATATTGAAAATTAATTGATATAGATGAGCGATTTTGAAAATATAGAAATAGAAGAATTAAGAACATTGATTAGGAAGTTCAATAATGATGAAAATGTCAATCAGTTAGAAAATTATTATCATTCAAAATCTTTTCCTGAAATATTAGGAGCAAGTAGAAAAGAGCTTGTTCATAGTAGCTTTTTAGCATGGATTTTAAATGATAAAGAAAGTCATCAGCTATTAGATTTTCCAATTCGAAAACTGCTTGAATTGATAGTTATTTACAGCAATGACTCACAAAAACAGAAGAATAAGAGTTTGTTTGACTCAATAATTGTTTCTGACTATTCAATAAGTGAATTATACATAGAAACGGAGAGAGTAGAAAAAGGAGTTGGCAGAATTGACTTGTATATAGAAATAACGATTCAATCTAATGGGAAAAATAGTCGATTAAGATTAATTATTGAAAACAAAGTTGGAACAAAGGAACATAGTGACCAGACAACAAAATATTTCAACCATTATGAAATTCAAAAGGAAAAAGGATTTATAAACCTATATGTTTTTTTAACTCCTATTTCAAGTCTGGACTTAATGGAGTTACAGGAGCCCGAATGCAGTTGTAAAGAATACACTCAGGTAAATTATCAATCAATAGTTGATTTTATACTTGAACCTGCATTGAAAAGAAACATTTCTAATAAGACTGAATTTATAATAAAAGAATATCAACAGTCATTAAGTCAACCAACAATTGACAAAGATGATGACGAATATAAACGCGGATTAATTATGGCATTAGGAACAGACGAAAGAAATTTATTGACAAAGTTTTGGGAAAAAAATCAAAAGTTAATTTTAGCATCACTTTATGCCATAAGCTCTGACCCTGAACAAGAAAAAGATGTAAGAGATAGTGCATCTTCTGCTTTAAGCAATCTGTCAAGTTCTGATAAAGACCGAAGTCTGTATTCAATAAAATATAATGGGACTGTAGAAATAGAAAAAATAAAAAAATCAGATATTGGTTATTCAACAGTAAAATTGCTTGAAGATAAAAACTTAATTGATATTGAATTATTTGAATTTCTAAGAGCTGATAAATCATGTAGTTTTATGTTACTTAAAACCATAGATGAAGTAACTGACACAGAAACAAAATATAGGAAGTATAGAATTAATAGTGAGCCAGAATTAGTATTTGAGGGAAAAGAATATTTTGTAGCTAGAAACTGGGGGATTAATAATATTGAACGCTTTCTTGATAAAATGACAAACCGAATTCAAGGATTAGAATATATTACTCACGAATAAAAATGCCAGCGCCCAACATCTAGGGCTGAATGAATCCTCATGATCCAAAAAATCCCGCACCAAAATCTGATACAGGATTCATTTTGCTCTTTGTTGGACGTTAGCCGGTCAAAAGGAATTTCAATGGTTTAGCCCCAGGCATTATGTGGTTTTTAGTGGTGATGAGAGTCGATTATCACGCTTTCCGCAACCCACCCTATTCCACGCCCAAATGATACACCCCCTGGATTAATACCTGATCCAGGGCCGCACTGTTTATAACTTCTGTATGGCTGCCGGAGGTGGCGCCAATTTGTACTTTTTGCGACTGCAGGTAATAGGCTTTGTCGTCACTTTTGGCAATGGCCTGTACAAAATAGCCCTCTTCGGTTTTGATGATCGCCTCATGAGGTAAGGCTTGCGCTTGTGTTTCGCTTATGATGATTTGCGCCTGAATAAAGGATTCCAGGAGTAAGCCGTCAGTGTTGTCGGATTTTATAGCAGCCAGGCAGGTGATGGTTTTGGTATCGGGCATCAGGGCTTTGCCCACTGCCGTGAGCGTGGCCCAATGCGTGGTGTCGGCGGCATCGGTTGACTGAAAACGAACGGTCTGGCCCACCTTCAGCTGGTGGCGGTCTTTCTGAAAAACGGCCAACTGCAACTGCATTTGAGTGGGGTCGAGCACTTCCACTAAGCAGTGGTGGGGATCGACATACTGACCCAAAGCGGCTTCATGCCTGGTGATGGTGCCGCTGATGGGAGCGATTAAGGGATAGGAGGCGTAGAATTCACCTCGCTCAATGGGCGTCACCGATAGGTTTAAAAGCTCCAGTTGCAGCTTCAGGGCCTGGTGATTGGCGCGCGCCGTATGGTACTGACTTTCCAGGGCCAGGAAATCCTTCTCTGAGCCAATGGCTTCCTGGTAGAGTGTTTGTTTGCGATCATAATCGGCTTTGAGCTGTTTGAGTTGGGTGGCCGCTTCCACAAAACGACTTTGCAATTGAATGAATTCGTTGGACGTGAGGCGGCAGAGCACTTGCCCTTTCTGAACGGTTTGCCCCAGGTTACTGGTGACCGCCGTAATGGTGCCCGGCAGCGGTGAAGCCACTTGCGCCTGGCCGCCGGGAGTGGCGGTTATGATGCCATTGCAGCTCACGATCTCTTCGAAGGATTGAAGCGTGGTGTGCCCAATGGCCATGTGGTTAGCTTTAAATTGCTCTTTGGTGATCACTTGTAGATTATCAGCCGTATCGGTGTTCTGGGTGTTATCCGCCGGCTTTGAGCTGCAGCTGTTCTGAAAGGTGATCAGCAAAAGGGCGGCGATGAAAAGTATAGTATATTGTTTCATGATGGGTGAAGATTATTTGGTCAGGTAATTAAGTTCCAATGCAAGTTTATTATAAGCGGCCAGGTTGTCCAGGTACTCTTGCTTGAGTAATAAGGCATTTTCCAGTGAAGCGGCCAGCTGGAAGAAGTCGATCTCACCGGTTTCAAAGCTGCGCTGTGCCGCATGCATCAGCTCATCGCTTAAGGGCTCACCGGTGGTGCGGTAAAATTCAATGGATTCGCTGAGTTTCAGAAGTTCCGATTCAATTTCGGACTGGCGGGCGCGGGCCTGGTTCAAATAGGTTTGTTTCCATTGCTCCTGTATGGCCACCGACAGTTTAGAGGCTTTGATGCGGGCTTTTTGCGCGCCAAAAAAGAGCGGGATGGAGAGTCCCATCTCAAACCCCTGGTAGTTTTTACTCGCTTCGTAGCTGTTGGTCCCCAGGAAATAGTTGACCGAAATATCCGGTAACAGGCGGTTGCGTTCGACCTTCAGCAGTTCCGTTTCATAATTGGTCTGTAGGGTGTGAATGAAGAGTGCATTACCAGCGGCCAGATCCTGGTTTTCAAGCGGGATGATTTCCAGGGCCTGGAAGGGAACGGTATAGGCGCTGTCCCATTGCACACAGGCATTCAGCTGCTCATAAGCAGTACGCAGGTCATGCGCCACCTGGTTCATTTTCAGTTCCACTTGTTTTTTACGGGCCGTGGCATTGAGCCATTCCAGCTTACCGGTGTTACCCTGTTGGAAACTGAGTTTAGCCCCCTGCTCAATGGTTTGATACAAACTATCGACTTGCTGATAGTTTTGCTGTTTGTTCTGCAGAAACACCACCCGGTCGTAGGCCTGCGATACGCGCATGCTCAGGTGAAAGACCTGCTGCTTGTGTTGCGCTTCCGCAATGCTTACCTGTTGCTTGTAGGCTTTGTTTTGAGCGGTGTAAAGGGTGGGGAAACTGATGTTTTGTTCAATGCCATAAATGCTCAAGGCGTGGCCATTGTCCGCTATATTATTTTCATCGTAGCCATAAAAGAGGCGTGTTTTTTCAATGTCGAAGGCCGAACGCTTCAAGGCTTTCTGCTTATCAATCTGCAGGGCATAGGATTTGAGTTCCGCATTATTCTCCAGGGCGATGGCAATGGCCTGGCTGCGACTCATCTCGTGTATTTGTCCATGTCCTGTAAATGAGAAGAGGCAGACAAAACCAATTAATAACCCTGTTTTGGTACGAATGAGCTTAAACGGACGCCACTGAATGCGGTCCACATTGTGAAAGAGTTCGAATAAGAGGGGCAAGGCCACCATGGTTAGCAGGGTGGAGGTGATTAGTCCGCCGATTACTACCGTGGCCAATGGGCGCTGTACTTCGGCTCCCGAGCCGGTAGAGATGGCCATGGGCAGAAACCCCATGGCAGCAGCTGCGGCCGTGAGCATCACCGGTCGTAAACGGTCCTTGGTACCTTGCAGGATGAGTTCGCGCATATTGGTGTTACCGTTTTCTTTTAATTCTTTCAGGTGTTCGATCAACACAATGCCGTTGAGCACCGCAATACCAAACAGGGCGATGAAGCCAATGCCGGCCGAGACACTAAAGGGCATGCCCCGCATCCATAGGAGTAGGACACCACCTACAGCCGATAAGGGGACGGCGGTAAAGATCATGATGGCATCTTTCAAGGATTTAAAGGCGAAATGGAGAAAGATGAAAATCAATAGCAAGGCCACCGGCACGGCAATCATCAACCGTTTGGTTGCTGTTTGCAGGTTTTCAAACTGGCCGCCATATTCAATGTAATTGCCGGGTTGTAAGGTGATGTGTTGCTCTATTTTCGACCGGATGTCATCCACCACCGATTTGAGGTCGCGGTTGCGCACATTTACGCTGACCACCACCCGTCGGTGCGTATTCTCGCGGGATATTTTGGCAGGGCCATCATCGTAAACAACCAAGGCTACCGCTTCCAGTGGGATTTGTTGACCATTGGGTAAGGGCACCTGAAGCTGCCGGATGTGTTCAATGTCGCGCCGTTTATCGGCTGCCAGCCGCACCACCAGGTCAAAGCGCTTTTCCCCTTCAAACACACTGCCGGTGGCCGCACCACCAAAGGCAATGGCCAGGTAGCGGTTCAGCATCGCAATGTCCATCCCATAATTGGCCAGTTGTTGCCGCTTGTAGAGGATGTTTATTTGTGGCAAACCGGCTGTTTTATCCAGAATGATATCGGCCGCACCGGGCACTTCTTCGATGAGGGTTTTGATTTCACTGGCTTTTTGATCCAGGTAGTTCAGGTCTTCCCCAAAGAGTTTAATGGCGATGTCGGCCCGCACGCCGGTGATGAGTTCGTTGAAACGCATCTCAATGGGCTGGGTAAATTCATACTCGATGCCCGGAATAATAGAAAGGGCTTCTTTGAAGTGTTCGGCCAGCTCTTCTTTGGTGTCGGCTACCACCCATTGATCGCGGGGTTTCAGTTTGATGATCATGTCAATCTCTTCCATCGACATGGGGTCGGTGGGCACTTCAGCCGCCCCGATGCGGCACACGATCTGATCCACTTCCGTAAATTGAGCCAGTAGAATCTGCTCCATCTGAGTGGTCGTTTCAACGGTCTTAGTCAGTGACGTACCTGTTTTCAGCACCGGCTGAATCACAAAATCACCTTCATCCAGGGTGGGAACAAACTCACTTCCCATACGGGTAAAGAGGATACCGGTGAGAATGAGGGTCAGTAAGGCAGCACCCAGGACGAGTCCTTTGTGACAGCAGGCCCATCTCATGACCGGTGTATAGGAGCGGTAAGCCAGGTTCATGATCCAGGTGGAGAGATTCTTAGGATTTTCTTTGCCGGGCTTGAGAAACAGCGAGGCAGCCACCGGCAACCAGGTAAAGCCAAACAGCATGGCGCCTATAATGGCAAAGCTAAAGGAGAGAGCCATGGGCTTAAACATTTTGCCTTCCACGCCTGTGAGCGATAGAATGGGGATGAAGACAATGAGAATGATGATTTGCCCAAAGATGGCAGAGCTCATCATTTTAGAAGCGCCTGCAGCGGTGGTTTGATCCATCAAGAGTTGGCGTTTATCACCGCTTGAAGCATCGTATTCTGAGCGTTTAAAGGTGAGTTGCAAAGCGATGTATTCCACAATGATAACTGCGCCGTCGATGATAATCCCGAAATCCAGCGCCCCTAAGCTCATCAGGTTGGCATCTAAACCAAAAAGATACATCATGGAGATGGTAAACAACAAGGCGAGGGGAATCATCGAAGCGATGACCAGCGCTGAGCGCAGATTGCCCAATAGGATGATGACAATGATGACCACGATGAGGCACCCCAGGATGAGGTTCTCCGCCACGGTGAAAGAGGTTTTGGAAATGAGTTCACTGCGTTCCAGGATGGGATTGATGAACACGCCTTCGGGCAAATTGGTTTGTATTTCGGCTACGCGTTCTTTCACGGCGTTGATCACCAGTTTGGAGTTGGCATCTTTGAGCATCATGATTTGTCCCAGTACTTTTTCACCTTCGCCGTTGGCCGTGATGGCACCGTAGCGATTGGCATGCCCAAAGTTCACGGTGGCCACATCCTTCACCTGGATGGGGACCGTGCCATTTTGCCGGACGACGATGCTGCCAATGTCGGCCAGGCTTTTCACCTGTCCATCGCCGCGAATGAAATAACTTTGGTTATCTTTTTCAATGTAGGAGCCACCCGTAATGGTGTTGTTAGCCTCCAATGCGGTAAAGACCTCCATGAGTGTCACGTTCAGACTGCGCAATCGCCCCGGATCAATAGCTACTTCATATTGCTTCAGGAAACCACCCCAGCTATTGACTTCCACCACCCCCGGAATGCCTGATAACTGCCGCCGTACCATCCAATCCTGTATCGTACGCAGTGAGGTAGGGGTGTAACGATCCTCATAACCGGGTTTGACATCCAGAATGTATTGATAGATTTCGCCTAAGCCGGTGGTGATGGGGCCCATCTCCGGTGTGCCGAAGCCCTCGGGGATATTGGCCGAAGCCGATTTTATTTTTTCTGCAATGAGCTGGCGCGGTAGATAGGTGCCCAGGCCATCTTCAAAGACGATGGTCACCACCGAAAGGCCAAACTTGGAGATGGAGCGAATTTCGGTTACACCCGGTAGGTTGGCCATCTCCAGTTCCACCGGTGCGGTGATGAACTGCTCGATCTCCTGAGTAGATAGATTGGTGGAAGTGGTGATGACCTGTACCTGGTTGTTGGTGATGTCCGGCACAGCGCCAATGGGTATTTTCAGGATGGCATAGAAACCAAAAGCGGCAATGGAAAGCGTAAAGAGAATAACGATGAGTTTATTCTTAATGCTGAAGTTCACAATAGGGGTCAACATAAGAGAGGTGTTTGTTTAGGTTATCACATTTTGAATGGTGATTGATTAACAAACTTTAGGCGGGCTATGTTTAAAAAAAAGGAGGGTACCCGTTCATCGGATACCCTCTCTATTCATCTAATAATAAGATTCTATTTCTTCACCGGCTTTATGGGAAATGAACGCATCAAGGCCTTCACTGCATAGGGAATGCTTTTGCCACGCATGCGCAGGTCTTCCTCAATGGTTTTGGTGGCGGCTCCCTGCCAGATCAGTTGTTTGTTTTTGGCATCAAACACGGAACACATCAGGGTGCCTACCTTGTAGTCCACGGTGTGAATCTCCGTATATCCCATGCTGGGTCCCCAGCCCCAACTCGGACCATAACCGTAATAATAGTGATAGCCATAGGGGCGTCCCATGCCAATATGAGTGGTGGTAGCCGTTTTTTGCGATTTGTTTTGCGTCACAATAAAGAGGGTTACAATTAAATCGCCTCCTTTGAGTTTTTCCACCTGCTTGAGGTTGCGGCGATCAAATTCTTCGGCAAATGCTTTTTCGATCCGTTCCTTATCAAACGCACCAATTAGTTGATCACTGCCTTTGTCCCAACCGTAATATTCAAAGGTTTGGTAGTTTGAAAAATCAACCGCTTTATCGTAATCCGATGAGGTTTTAATGCCCGAACAGGCTGTGAATAATAGAGCGAGAACGGGAAACGCGAGGATTAATTTCTTCATATACGTTATTGTTGAGGTTAAAATTTCACTAAATATATGTGTTAAAGATATTATTAATTTAGATGTTCCCAATAGACCTGTAAACAAAGAACTCGGTAGAGGGTTCACCAAGGATTGAAGTTTGCACACTATGGCGTATTAAGAAATGGGTAACCCTTTTCCTGACGCAAAGCAGCATTTGTTCTCCGGATTTGTTTAGAGCCTGTCCCGTTAATAATCGGGAAGGACTACTGTACGAGATGGTTATTTTTTTCAGGGGTGAGGCGATGAAGGGCTTCCGCAAATGCTTTTCCCAAATCGATGTACCCTTCACTGTCATAATGCCAGGGGTCAGAGTATTTATAATAGCGGGTAGTCCGAATAATGGCCGCTTGTGGATCGGTTCGGGCATATTTCTCCTGGGCATATTGAACCAATTCACCATATTCCCAGACTTTACCATCTTTATCATTCCACGAGTCGGATATTTTACCGATCACCACGGGTAAATCATCTGTTCGTAGTGCAGCCCGGATCAAATCCATCAATCGTTTCAGATTGGCATAATAGCGAGTGGCGATTTCTTCCGAGACATCCGCATCGCTTTCACCCTGCATCCAGAGGATGCCACTTGGGATGAGCTGATCCACCTGACCATCCTTATTGATGTCATAATCAGAGAACGCATGCCGCAGCGTAGCTAGAAAATGATCGTATTGATTAATGCCATTGTTTCCCTGGTAATCGGGTTCCCAACAGCCAAATTGCCGCGTGGCCATACTATCAATGGACGTACCACCTTTGGAATATTTGATGAGGGCGATGTGATCAGTGGGATAGAGTTGTTGTAACTGATGAGCTAAAGAGAGTTCAATGCCAAAGCGATCTGAATAGTGATTGGTGGACCCATCTGAGGAGAAGCCGGTGCCATGGCCCGGTTGAAGCTTTTGCCAGGTGCCGATGCCCCCATTTTCTGGTTCACCATCCGCCGCAGTGTTACCGTGAAAGATCCACACCTTGTCCAAGGTGTGGTTGAGGGTGTCCGGAAGTTCAGAATTGTACCCATAACCATCCATGTTGGACTGGCCACCCAGGTAGAAGAGACGGAAGATGGTTGAATCAATATTCGATTGTCCTAAAATTCCGGATGGGACCAAAGTGATGAACGCTGTTAGAAAAGCTAGTGATCGTCTCATAAGTCAGCAATTTGATTTTTATCACCTTAAATATAAGAAGTTAGATCTGTTTTTTAATCTTTCTGTTGTGATTAGTAAAAGCTTATGAACGCCCTGGTGATCCATGCAAAGGTGTTTATTTATAGCTCTTTGCGTGCGTATTAAATGGCTGATAGTTATCCATTAATCCTCATTTAAGTTAACATAGTGAGGTGTGTAAACTTATTCGGCCTGACGTTTTACGTTTTGCTATTTTTTAAAATAGCCTTTAAAATGACGATCCAGGTGCTTACGCATCGCGTTTCGAAATTTGCTGGGCGTACCCGTTTTCAGAATATCCACTAAATCATGATGGGACACCCATTTGGTATCGTGGGCCGGACTATTGATTAATTCGGAATCGTAGACATATCGAAAGGCCGGTAGCAGAAGTGCTTGAAAATCCATCAGTGTTTTATTGCCTGAAATAGCATAGAGCTTACCGTGAAATTTGATTTCATGTTCAATATTGAACCGCACTTCTTTACTGGCTCCTGGCTCTGATTGAACAATTTCATATAATTCATCGATGTCTTCAGCTGTTATACGTTGAAAGATGAGGTCGCTCATGCCGATTTCTAAAACCAAACGCAACTCAAAAATATCTTGCAGTGTATCGCTATCAAGAATATTTGGGATGAGGCTTTTTTTGATCAGCTTCAGTAGGTTAGGGCTTTTTATGACGGTCCCTCTGTGTTTCACTGATTCAATGAGGCCCATGGTTTTTAGTCGATTTAAGGATTCACGCACGACCGATCGACTCACGCCCAGCATTTCAACCAGGTCCAACTCTTTGGGGATCATATCGCCCGGATTTAGTTGTTTGGAGATCAGTAAGTCAATTAAGGTCATCTCTACTTTATCTACCAGACTGCTGGAATCGATGGCGGAAATATTTAAGGGCTTGTCTTTCGAAGTGTTCGACATGAATGTGTTTTAAGTAAGTGCATACAAATTTTACAAAAATCTTTGGATAAAAAAATTTTTCTCATACTTTTGAATCGTCTTATGTCAGACATAAAGCAAATAAAATCTATCTATGAAAAAAAATCTATTGAAACAAAGGATGAGATTAATCCTGCTACTGCCTTGGCTACTTGGAAGTGGGCTTGTAGCACAAAACCTGGTGACAGGAGTGGTAACAGAGACATCCGGAGAACAACTGCCGGGTGTTTCAGTGTATATTAAAGGCACGACCGATGGTACCATCACCGGTGTGGATGGTGTCTATCAAATTAAAGCTACGCCTGAACAAACACTGGTATTTTCTTTTATTGGGATGGTTAGTCAGGAAATAGTAGTGGGAGATCAGCTAAAAATTGATGTTGTTTTGGCTAACGATAGTGAATCGTTAGATGAAGTGGTTGTGGTGGGCTACGGTACACAAACACGTTCGCAAATGACAACTGCAGTATCAAAGTTAGATACAAAATTGCTTGAAAGTGCACCCGTGGCTAATGTGGCTTCGGCCTTACAAGGAAGTATTGCCGGTTTGCGTGTCACCAATAATACTGGACAGCCTGGTGCTACGCCTAATATTGTGTTAAGAGGGGGGACAAACTTTGATGGTTCCGGTTCTCCTTTGGTATTAATTGATGGCATTGAGGGGTCGTTCTTTGCATTAAATGCTGAGGATATTGCTTCGATGGAAGTGCTGAAGGATGCCGCTGCAACAGCTATTTATGGTGCCAAGGCGGCAGATGGTGTGATCTTGATCACCACCAAATCAGGTACGGTAGGTAAAGGGACAATTACCTATAAGTATAAACATGGTATTAATAAAAGGCGCGATGGTTATGATTACCTGAATGCGGAGCAGTTTATTCGCATGAATCGTTTGGCCGTACAGGATTATACCCGGGTGACTGGTAAAACTAATTTTGACAATGCCTTTTTGCATGGCACAACAAGTGGATTTGCAACTGGTGGAAATACGACCGATTCAAAATTTACCACCCAATTTCTGTCGGATGAAAACAGGTATTTACTAAATCAGCCCGGATGGCAAACCATGGTGGATCCTTTGGATGAGACGAAAACCATTCTTTTCATGGAGAATCAAATGAATGAATTGTTTTTTCAGGATAGTAATGTGAAAGATCATTATTTATCATTTGATGGTGGAAACGATAAGGGCACCTACTCTTTGGGGTTAGGTTATATGGACAATGCTGGTCTGGTATTTGGATCGGGTTTTGAACGTATCTCCGGAAAATTGAATGCGTCCTATAAAGTGAAGGATAATGTGCGAATTAGTTCCAGCATATTGTATGCTAATTCAGATTATAGCAATGCTTATTTGCCAGATGACTGGGTGTTTAGACGTGCTGCCGGACAGCCGCCCACATCCCGTATTTATAACAATAACCCGGATGGAACATTAAGTGAAGAATTAAATCCAGGTACAAATATTGGTTTTGGTAATCCTTTGTATTATCGCGATAAAGCGATAAAGAAGAATTTAGAGCAGCGCTTAACCGCAGGTGTTACAATGGAATGGAATATTTTACCTGAATTGAAATTTACGGCTAAGGGAAGTTATTTTACGGTGGGTAATACGGATGAATCTTTCTGGAAGGCTTATATGGACGGAGGTAGTTTAAATACATCCAGAGAAGCCTCTGTATCACATGAACGGGAACAGAAAAGTCAGTATACGGCCATGTTTGATTACCGTAAAACATTTTTTGAGAACCATGATGTAAATATTTTAATGGGTGGTGAATATTATAAAAATGATGCATTTTGGTTTTCCGGCGCTACAAAAAACTCGCCTACCGATTTAATTCCTACTTTAAATGCAGGGAGTGAGGCGGATGGAAAGCCAAGCTCTTATTATACCGAGAATGCGATTGTGTCAAATTTTGGACGATTGGTTTATGACTACAAAAAGAAGTACATCGTTAATTTAAGTTATCGATTGGATGGGAGCTCCAAATTAGGGAATGAAAAATGGGGTTTTTTCCCGGGATTGTCTGCCGGATGGAATTTACACAACGAAACGTTTTACATGAACTCCGGAATTACTGATGTCGTTTCTAAAGTGAAGCCACGTGTGAGTTATGGTGTAAACGGAAACATTAAATCATTGGGTAATTTCCAGGTTTTTGGTAGTTATGGCTCACAAGGTATTTATGCCGGACAAACCGGATTTGCCAATACCAGTTTACCAACCCTCGATTTATTATGGGAACGTTCCACGACTTTTGATGTAGGTTTAGATCTTGGTTTTTTTAACAATAAGGTAACTGTATTGGCCGATTACTTTAGCCGCGATGTCATTGATAAAATTTCTGATATAACACTGCCATTGTGGACCGGTTTCTCTTCCATAAAATCCAATAACGGGATTTTAAGAAATCAAGGATTTGAATTGGAAATAAATGCTAAGGTTATTGATAAAACTGATTTAAGCTGGAATTTAGGGGCGACCTTCTATACGGTGAAAAATTCTGTGGTGGAGTTACCGGATAATGGTAACGATGATAACCGTCAAGGAGGGACACAAGTTTATAATCCTGCTACTGGCGAAGTGGAATGGGTTGGTGGTTTGCAGGAAGGAAAGCGCATTGGCACAGATGAGATATGGACCTATCAGCAAGAGTTTATTTATACCACACAGGCCCAGTTAGATGCGGATAAAGACCGGGTGGATATGAGTTTGGCAGGGGGGACACATCCCGTAACAGGAGCTGAATATCGTAAAACACGGTATTTGGGAGATGCCCGTTGGAAAGATTTAAATGGCGATAACATTATTGATAGCAACGATCGGGTTTTTGTAGGGCGTACCACTCCTGATATCATGGGTGGTTTCACATCAAACCTCTATTACAAAGGTTTTAACCTGTTCTTGAAAACCGATTTTGCAATGGGGCACGTAATTCGTAGCGAAGCACGGGTGAAAGGAAATGCGCAAACCCAAGGATCTTTAAACTCTACGACTGATGTGTTAAACTCCTGGTCAGAAGACAATCCGAATACCAATATCCCACGTTACACCTTTGTGGATGCGCAAAAGAACCATTATCGTAATTCTTTGTATTGGGAAAAAGGGGATTACCTGGCCATCCGGGAACTTACCTTGAGTTATGATTTCTCCGCCAAATTATTTGAGCCGATTTTTAATTCCAATTACCTGTCAAATCTGCGCCTTTATTTTACAGGATCTAACCTGGCTTATTTAACCAAATACTCTGGTTGGATGCCGGAAAAAGGAGGAGCTGATATGGGATTATATCCAATGCCAAGGATTTATACTTTCGGTGTAGAAGTCACATTCTAAGAACCTTAAAATACTATTGAAATGAAGAAAATAAAATATATCATACTAATATTTGTCCTCGGTTTTATTGGATGCGAGAGCAAATTGGAATTGAAGCCAACCAGTAGTTTGACCTACAATGGTTTTTGGGACAGTGAAGAGGCTGTTCGTGCGGCTCACTCCGGATTATATGCCGCTTTTAGAGGCTACAATCAAACTTTTTGGCAAATGGGTGAGTTGCGGAGTGATATGTGGGGGGGCAAAACATTTGAATCGCCCTCCAATGAGTGGATTATTGAGCAAACGATTGATGAACAGAATGTGCCTTGGAGCAATTGGGCTAACTTCTATTCTTTAATTCATAAATTAAATGACTTCATCGCCAATGCCCCTGCGGTTGATTTTGTGGATGAGAGCAGAAAGCAACACATGTTAGGTGAAGCATATGGTTTACGAGCTTATATCTATTTTACCATGCTAAAGGCATGGGGGGGAGTGCCGATCACTACTGAACCTCAAACGGAGTTAAGCCTGGATGAGTTAGCTAAAGAACGTGATTCGAAAGCGGCAGTCATGGCCCAGGTTAAATTAGATGTACAAACGTCATTAGAGGTGTTTGGTGCAGACGAATCTTACCTAGACAACAGACGTATTTTTTGGTCCAAAAGTGCTACGCAGGTTTTAAAGGGTGAAGTATTCATTTGGTCAGGGACACGTATGGGGGGCGGTAACTCCGATTATGCAAGCGCAAAAGCAGCCTTGGAAAGTATTACAAATGCAGAATTGTTAGCTAATTATGCAGATGTATTTAAGTTCTCCAATAAAGACAATAATGAATTCATTTTTGCTTTGAATTATGAAATTGATGAAGCAAGTAACTTTTACTCTTTGATTACTGCTCGAACAACCGAGATTATTGGTAAATACGACCAGAATAGTAATGTTGTCATTGATTACCTGGAAAGCACGAATGCGGCCAGTCGCTACGGGATCAATGAAAAAGTTTTGCTGGCATTGAACGATCCTCAGGATAAAAGAAGAGATGCCACCTTGATCATGATGTATTCAGAAGCACCTGCTGATCCGGCCTATGTGGAAGGCGACCCAACTTACCTAACTTCCATGTTGAATAAGTTTATGGGAACCTTGGACGGTGGTTCCAGAAAATATGTGAGCGATGTGCCGGTGTTTAGATATGCGGATGCCCTCTTGTTACTGGCAGAGGCTAAAAACTTATTGGATGAAGATCCTTCCGCTGAAATCAATCAGATCATTGAACGCGCCTATGGTGATGATTTTGATGAGTCTATTCATAAGTATACGAGCGGATCAAAAGCGGCCAATCTTCAAAAAATATTGGATGAGCGTTTGAAAGAATTTGTGGGTGAAGGAAAACGTTGGTGGGATTTAAGACGTGCTGGTGATAGTTACGTTATAAACAATAATGACTATCTTAATGCAGGTGATGAGTACAAGTTAGTGTTGCCAATATCACTTGATATGATCGGTCGAAACCCATTGTTGGTTCAAACCCCAGGTTATGAGTAGAAATCTGAATAAGTAGTATAAAGGGTTTATTCGGTTTGTCGTTTACAGGCCGAATAACCCATTTCTCAAATTTAAGTATCAGTTATGCGCGCATTATTTTTTATTTTTATTGTCTTTCAGTTGGTAGTAGGTGCCTGCACGAGTAAAAGCTATCAATCCTCCGCTTCAGACACGACTGTTATTCTTGCGGTCAAACCCTTGAAAGTACCTGTATTTGTTGAAAAAGCGAGGAGCCCTCTGCTTCATCTGGAATTGAATGTGAAAGATTCTACCAAGGAACTATCCGGGATTACCATTCATTTTTCCAAGCAGTCTCCTCATGGAAATCTGTCAAATTTATTGGTTCAATACCATGGAGAGAAGCCGGGAGGCGATCAAAATGACGTCTTTGGAGAGGTTCCGGTTACAGGAATAAAGAATTTGGTGACTGGTCGCCAAAAACTGAAGAAAGGGCTGAATACTTTTTCATTGGCAATAGATGTAAAAGGTGATATAGATATTTCGCATAAAGTGCTTGTTGATCAAATGGATTGCCATTTTACTGATGGAGCAGTACTTACAAAATCATTTCACGAGCAGCCGCTTTCCTGGAATCTGGGACGTGTCGTCCGTGCTGCCGGTCAGGATCAGTGCGATACCTATCGCATCCCCGGAATGATTACCACCAATAAAGGGACTTTGATTGCGGTGTACGACAATCGCTATAATAACAGCAAAGACTTACAGGAAGACATTGATGTGGGGATGAGTCGCAGTACCGATGCTGGACAAACCTGGGAGCCCATGAAAGTAATTATGGACATGGGGGAATGGGGTGGATTGTCACAACAACTCAATGGTATTGGTGATCCTTGTGTATTGTATGATCACCATACGCACACCATTTGGGTCGCTGGATTATGGTTGCATGGCTCTGGACCGGATAAAATGGCCTGGTGGGATTCTAAGCCAGGCATGAAACCTGGCGAAACAGGACAGTTTGTAGTGACTAAAAGTACCGATGATGGTTTAACCTGGTCGGAACCAATGAATATCACAAAGCAAATAAAAGATCCGGCCTGGCAGCTGTTGCTGCAGGGCCCGGGAAGAGGGATCACCCTGGAAGATGGGACTCTTGTTTTTCCAGCTCAATTTAAAGCAGACATTGGCGAGAAAGCCCTGGATGGGGGCCAGTATACTTGTCATTCCACACTTGTTTATAGTAAAGATCAGGGAAAGACCTGGCAAATAGGAACTGGTGCTAAATCCAATACGACCGAAGCACAAGTAGCTGTGCTGAGTGATGGTAGCCTGATGTTAAACATGCGCGACGATCGGAATCGGAAAGATAAAGGAGATACCAATGGGCGAGCTGTGGCCATCACCAGTGATTTAGGGAAGACCTGGGAAAGACACCAAACGTCCAATTCAGCACTACAGGAATCCAACTGCATGGCTAGTCTAATCAGTACAACTGTCAACGTCAATGGTCAAAAGAAAAATGTTCTCTTTTTTTCTAATCCCAATAACAAGCACCAACGCACAAACATGACCATAAAAGCCAGTTTGGATGACGGAATGACCTGGCCTTTTGCATTGGAATTAAATGAGGCCGGAGGGTTTGGTTATTCCTGTTTGAGTAGGATAGATGACGAAACAATTGGAATATTGTACGAAGGAGCAAAGGAATTGTATTTTCAAAAAGTGGCAGTGAGTGAAATTTTAAAATCTCAGAATTAAAATGGCAGTTCTTCGACTTAAATGGATTGTTTGCTTTTTTTTATGTTCTTCCTTGTATGGTGTGGCGCAATCTAACTGCCCTTTATTACTACCCAAACCTCAACAGGTTAAGTGGTATGCGGAAATAACGGCTTGCAGCAGGGTGGACATATTAAAAGCGGAGAATCAGGAGTACATTCATCGTTACTTATCAGATTTAGGAGTTGTAGCTCATGAACAGGCATCCACAAAACTCGAGATTACAATGGTGGATCAAATCGAAGAGGCCCGGGTAAATCAGCATGAAGCCTACCGGTTGAGAGTTAAGGATCATTCCATCCACATTGAAGCCATGACAGAACAAGGTGTGTATTGGGCATTTCAGACCTTACGTCAATTGCTGGTTCAGGAAAAGGGGCAAATGGGGGTGCAAAACTGTGAGATCATCGATTGGCCGGCCTTTCGAATCCGTGGATTCATGCATGATGTAGGGCGTGGCTTTATCCCTGTAGAAGAGTTGAAAAAGCAGATTGCCCTATTATCACAATTTAAAATCAATGTCTTTCACTGGCACCTCACCGAAGATATCGCCTGGCGATTGGAGAGTAAGGTATTTCCTGCTCTTACTGATAGCACTAACTTTGAACGTTTACCCGGTAAGTACTATACCATTGAAGAAGTAAAAGAGCTAGTTGCATTCTGTCAAAAGCATCATGTAATGCTCGTCCCGGAAATCGATATCCCGGGACATAGTGCGGCGTTTACAAGGGCTCTGGGACATGATATGCAATCACCTGAAGGCATGCGTCTGCTAAAGCTGTTGATGGATGAAGTATGTGAGGTGTTTGACGATGTCCCTTACCTGCACATTGGAACTGATGAAGTACATTTTACGAACGCTGAGTTTGTGCCGGAAATGGTGAATTATATTCGCGCTAAAGGAAAGAAGGTGATCAGTTGGAACCCCGGTTGGCACTATCAGGCAGGCGAAATTGATATGATACAGATGTGGAGTTCCAGGGGGCAATTACATCCCGGTATTCCGGCAATAGACTCGCGGCTGCACTATATCAATCATTTTGATACGTTTGCGGATATCGTGGCGCTCTATCACAGTAATGTGGCCGGGGTGAGTGAAGGAAGTGAGGATGTAGCCGGTGCCATTATTGCCATCTGGAATGATAGGTATGTAGATTCCGTGGATCAAATAGTCGTGGAGAATGGGTTTTATCCGGCTATGCTTACTTTGGCTGAAAGCACCTGGAAAGGTGGAAGAAAACAATATTTTTATGAACAAGGATTGCACATGGGTGAAGAAGGAAGCGATGACTTCAACGCTTTCTCGGATTTTGAAGAGCGATTGCTTCATTTTAAAAGGGAGGCTTTTAAAAATGAGCCTTTTGCTTACCTGCGTCAAACCAATGTAAAATGGCACATTACAGATCCATTCCCGAACCAGGGTGAATTGACCAGGGAATTTCCGCCAGAATTAGGGCTAAAAGATAAGTATGAATACCAGGGGAAAACATATCAGACTCAAAAAGCCATTGGGGCAGGCATCTATTTACGGCATGTGTGGGGAGCATTAATACCGGCTTTTTATGCTGATCCACAACCCAATCATACGGCATATGCCTATACCTGGGTGCATTCGCCTAAGAAACAGAAAGCGGGCATACAGGTTCGGTTTCAGAATTACGGCCGTTCAGAAAAGGATTTGCCTCCGCCTCAAGGTAAATGGGACTATAAAGAGAGTCAGATTTGGTTAAACAATAGTGTGATTGAACCACCGGTGTGGGAAAATAAGCACACTGAAAAATCATCAGAAGTATCATTGCGCAATGAGAATTGGGAGGGACATCGACCTTTACCAATTACACTTGAGAAAGGATGGAATAAGCTGTTGTTAAAATTACCCGTCGGGGAGTTTAGTACAGACGAAGTTCGCTTAGTAAAATGGATGTTTAATGCTGTGTTAGTGACACCTGACGGACGTGAGGCCTTGGATAACATCATTTATTCCCCGGAACAGTCTTTCAGCCAAACAAAGAGTTAAAAGGAAGATGAATAGACGCGAAAATACGAGCTTCATAGGAGTTTGCCTAAAGATCTTATCAGTATTTGTACTGATGCTTGCTGGGCTACAGGCGGTTTCCGGTCAGAAAATCAAAGTGGCCTGTGTGGGTAATAGTGTGACCTTTGGTTATGGAATTGACCATCCGGAGCAATACAGTTATCCGGCTCAATTGCAGCAACTATTGGGCGACCAGTATGATGTTGGTAATTTTGGAAAGAGTGGAGCCACCTTACTTCGAAAAGGACATCGTCCGTACATGGAACAAAAAGAGTTTCAGGCTGCGGTTGATTTTCAGCCGGATGTGTTAATCGTGTCGCTGGGCTTGAATGATACGGACCCACGTAACTGGCCAAATTATCGCGATGAATTCATCGTTGACTACATGGCTTTAATTGAAAGTATTCGAACATCAGATGGTTCAGTACCTGAATTATGGATAGGGCGAATGACACCTGTTTTTCATACACATCCTCGGTTCACCTCTGGCACACGCGATTGGTTTTGGCAAATACAAGGCGACATAGAAGTGGTGGCACGGAATGTGGGTGCACATCTTATCGATTGGCACACACCCTTACATGCCCGACCAGATTTATTTCCAGATGCTTTGCATCCTGTTAAAGAGGGCGCTGCCATTATGGCCCGGCAGGCCTATCAGCATCTGACAGGCGATTTCGGTGGTGTTAAAACGGCTTCTGTTTTTAGTAGTCATATGGTATTGCAACGCCAGCAGCTTATTCCGGTTTGGGGTACGGCTAATCGGGGAGAGAAAATACTGGTGCAACTGAATGGACAAAAAGCTTCAGTTGTAGTTGGAGTGAATGGTCAATGGCGAGTCGAATTACCAGCGATGAAAGCCGGTGGTCCATACGAATTAATTGTAGAAGGGAAATCGGGAAAAAAGGTTTGCAAGGATGTGATGATTGGCGAAGTATGGCTCTGTTCCGGTCAATCCAATATGGCTTTTCAAGTTAGTCAGTCTAAAAATGGGCATCAGGTATTGAAAGAAAAGAGGCCTTCTTCGGTGCGATTATTGCCTTTTCACCCCATAGTACAAACCCAGGATGTGGCTTGGGATACCATCACATTAAAACAGGTGAATAACTTGAATTATCTACCGGCAGCTCAGTGGACAATAAGCGATGATGAGTCAGTGGCTTCATTTTCTGCCATCGCCTGGTATTTTGGTGCGAAACTAGCCGAAGAGTTGGAGGTACCTGTTGGTTTGATTCAAATGGCGGTAGGCGGTTCACCAACAGAAGCATGGATTGACCGTAAATCAATGGAATTTCATCCGCAATTGGTCAATATGCTGGATGATTGGCGTAACAATGACCATACGATGCAATGGTGTCGTGAACGTGCTGGTACAAATCTAAAAAATAGCATATCTAAGGGGCAACGCCACCCCTACGAACCGTCTTACCTGTTTGAAGCAGGCATTCGTCAACTGGCAGGTTTTCCCATTAAAGGGGTGTTGTGGTATCAGGGAGAATCCAATGCACATAATGTGGAACTACACGAGGTTTTGTTTCCCACTTTAGTGCAGAGCTGGCGAAAGGCTTGGGCATCGCCTGAATTGCCTTTCTATTTTGCGCAGCTATCGTCATTAAACCGTTCCAGCTGGCCACAGTTTAGAGAGAGTCAACGCCGGATGGCACATGCTATTTCAGATGTTTCCATGGTTGTAACCAGTGATGTAGGTGATGAAACGGATGTGCATCCAAAGCTAAAGAAACCAATTGGTGAGCGATTTGTCAACCTGGCTCTTCATCAATTATATCATAAAAATGATGTGCCATATGGGGATATTTCAATAAATAGGGTAGAGCTGCATAAGGGGAAATTATGCATTCATTTTAATCATACAAAAACCTTACAAACAGCAGATGGTAAATCTTTACGCGAGCTGGAAGTGGCTGGCCCGGATCGTTTGTTTTATCCTGTAAAAGCTCAATTGAAAGGAAATCAGTTAATAATAGAGGCTGGAAATGAGTTTATTGAAGCCGTGCGGTATGGCTGGAAACCCTATTCAAAAGGAAATCTGGTGAATGAAGATGGTGTGCCGGTGTCAACGTTTTATATCGAACATCCTTTTAAGGAGTTGTAAATAGTAATTAATGAGAGATATATGGTTTCAAGATGTCATAAGATTTTGGTAGTTATAGGGTTGGTATTGGCCTCCCAATTTGGAGGGAGTAAGCTTCTGGCTCAAAGTGATCAGTTCAGCACCTATTATCATCAACGGAAGTCATTGTTCGAACAACTTCCCAATACGAAAAGGGAGATCATCTTTTTGGGCAATAGCATTACCGATGGTGGGGAGTGGTGTGAGTTGTTGGATAATAGACGTGTCAAAAACAGAGGGATTAGTGGCGATGTGACTGCGGGTGTTCTCTATCGTTTAAGTGAAGTGACCGAATCACAACCAGCAAAGGTATTTGTGCTTATTGGTATAAACGATTTAGCCCGCGGAATCAGTGCCGATACAATTGTGGCTAACATACAAGAGATAGCTACGCGTATCGTGGCGCAATCACCTAAGACAGAGGTGTACATCCAAAGTATATTGCCGGTAAATCCCGTTTTTAAAAAGTTCAGCGGGCATTGCTCCAAGACGAATGAGATCATCCGGATAAACCAACAGATGAAAGGCTGGTGTGAGTCATCACAAGTCCAATTTGTCGATTTGTTTATACACTTCAGGAATCAGGAAGACAATTTAATGAATATAGCATATTCCAATGATGGTTTGCACTTGACAGGGAGTGGTTATGTGCTTTGGGCTGATATTATCAGACCATTATTGAAATAAGACCAAATAGCATCCTAAATAAATTTTGATAATGAGCTTTAAAAGGTTTTTGCTGTAGCTTAGGAATAATTTCAGGTGATAAGAGGTTATCTTTTCGATCTGCCTTCAAGAAATAGCGTTAAGAAATTTAATGTATTGAAGCGGTAAAAAGAAAATCTGTTTGATCCCGATTTAGTACTTGTAGGGATTTGGGAACCAAATTTCACCAGGTTCTTTATCGGGAGAGTTATTTTCTTTCAGCGTAGAGGAATTAAATTTTAGCTATTTATTGACAGCAGCGGCATTTTTTGTTTACGTTTTTTTGCTGGAGAAAAAAAGTAAAAGCCCGCGCGGCTAGAGCGCTCAATTGAAATGTATTTTTATTTGGGACACGATTGAAATAAGACCATGAAGGAGCGAAGGAAAAGACAAGAGATTAGAACCGAAAATAATATAATGATGAAAAAAATAAAAGGATTAATAGCAGCCCCATTTACACCCATGACGACTGAGGGAAACATCAATGGATCTGTAATTACGGATTATTATAAATTTCTTAAAACAAATGGAGTGGTTGGGGCTTTCCTGAACGGCAGTACTGGCGAAGGTGTTTCCCTCGCTTCCGATGAACGAAAACTAACCGCAGCATTATGGACGGCTGAGGCCAAAAAAGATATAAATCCTCTTACCTTAATTAATCTGGTGGGAGGCACATCCTACCAGGAGAGTATTCAGTTAGCCCTTCATTCGAAGGAGGTGGGTATGGATGCCATTGCTGTGATGGCTCCGTTCTATTTTAAACCAGGGACGGCTGAACAATTAGCCGAGTTCGTGCTGAAAGTGGGAGCTGCAGTGCCTGACATGCCGGTTTATTTTTACCACATTCCGGTTTTGACAGGTGTGGCTGTGCCGATGATTGAATTATTGAAAGCGTTACACGGTAAGATGCCCAATTTTGCAGGCGTAAAATATACCCATGAGGATTTTATGGATTACCTCTCCTGCCTTCATTTTGCCGATGGTCAATATGATATGCTGTGGGGCCGGGATGAGAATCTGCTGGCTGCCTTAGCTTTAGGTGCAGAAGGAGGTGTAGGCAGTACGTATAACTATGCCATGCCGCTTTATTCTAAGTTGATCGACGACTATAAAAAGGGTGATATGGTGTCGGCGCGTCAACTGCAGCAGCAATCCATTGATATGATTCGTTTGTTGGGAAAATATGGCGGAATCGGCACCGGAAAAGCGTTTATGCGCTATGTGGGTATTGAATGTGGGCAGTTTCGGTTGCCAATTAAGCCAATGACTGAAGGTGCCTATGATTTATTTGTTAAAGATGTTGATGCACTTGGCATGCGTGATTTATTTTCTAAAGCGGAGTAATATGAAGCAGATACTTAAAGCAGTAATTCTTCTTATTTTTCTTCTTGCAGTATTACCTGTTGGTGCGCAAGTACAGGTGCAACAATCTCAGTTAGAAAAATTACCAAATTTAGCTGAAGAGGTCCCTCATCATGGATGGGCGGCTAGTTTTATTGGTGTACATAACAATCGATTGATTTTGGCTGGAGGGGCTGCTTTCCCGGATGATAAGCTCTGGGAAAATGGTATAAAAAAATATTCAGATCAAATTTTGGTTCTCACCAAACAGGAGGGGAGCAATCAATGGTTGCAGGCTGATAACTGGAAGTTACCTTTGCCTTTGGCCGGTGGTGCTGCCGTTTCATTGCCTGAAGGAGTGTTTTGCACCGGAGGAGGAAATAGCAAGGGGCTATCCGATCAATCTTTCTTGATTCGCTTTCGCGGTGAGCAACCAGAAGTGGTTACCATGCCAGCATTACCCTTGCCATTGAAGGATCATGGGATGGGGCTTATTGGTCGTTTGGTTTATGTAGTTGGGGGTGTATCTACCGAAGGTAATAATTTACAAGTATGGCAATTAGACCTTGATCAACCGGATAAGGGTTGGCAGCAACTGGCTGGCTTGCCGCATGCATTGACACATGCTGTCGTCGAGAGTCAGACAGATGGGACAGAGCAATGCCTCTTTGTTATTGGTGGACGCTTTAAGAATAGTGGAGATCAGGTCACATCTTTTAGCAGTGAGGTATTGAAGTATAAACCATCTGTGAAAAGATGGATCCGAAAGAATGACCTGGCTTTAGAAGATGGCAGGAAAGTGACATTGGCAGCTGCTGCCGGGCTGAAAACAGGTGCCTCGCATATATTAATAGTAGGTGGCGATGACGGTTCGACCTTTAATCGTGTAGAGAAAGCCATCAACAGAATGTATGCCGCAGAGGGAGAACAACGCATGAGCGAACGGGCTGAACGCGATAGTTTGTGGCGCCATCACCCAGGATTTAATAAGGATATACTGCTGTATAATACCATTACAGATAGCTGGTATCGTGCAGGATCGTTGGAAGCTGAGGCCCCCGCTGTCACTTCAGCTGTGAGGTGGCAAAACAAAGTGGTCATTCCCAGCGGTGAAATACGTCCGGGCATTCGAACTAACCAAATTATTACTTTAGATTTTGAACGACAAGAAGGGTTTGGATGGCTCAATTATGTGGTTTTAGTACTTTATTTCATAGGGATGTTGCTATTGGGCTTTTTCTTTATGAAGCGTGAGAATGACGAGCAGGATTTCTTTAAAGCCGGCGGACGTATCCCTTGGTGGGCTGCCGGTATAAGTATCTTTGCTACAACGTTAAGTGCCATCACTTTTATAGCAATTCCGGCCAAAGCCTATGCCACTGACTGGCGTATGTTGGTGTTCAATCTAACCATTATTTTAGTCGCTCCGGTGGTGATTAAATATTACCTGCCGTTCTTCCGACGACTGAAAATTGGTACTGCCTATGAGTATCTGGAGTTACGTTTTAACCGCAGTGTGCGTTGGATGGCATCCCTGTTCTTCATCATTTTTATGGTGACACGCATTGCTGTTGTGTTGTTTTTACCTTCCCTGGCTCTGCACGCCGTAACGGGTTTTAGTGTTTATTGGTCCATCATCGTGATGGGCCTTGTTACCATAGTTTATTGTACCAGTGGCGGTATTGAAGCCGTGGTGTGGGGGGATGTGATTCAAGGGGTTATACTCATGCTAGGTGCCATTTTAGCCTTGGTTTACATGGTGTTTGGTGTGGATGGGGGCATTGGCGGATTTATAGAGGTGTCAATGGATAATCAAAAACTGTTCCTCCTGGATGGTGGTCTGGATTGGTCGAAACCCGTGTTGTGGGTGGTACTTTTAGGTGGTTTTGCCAATAGTTTAATTGCTTATACCAGTGATCAATCGGTAGTGCAGCGTTACATGACGACCAAGGATGAAAAAGCAACCTCTAAGAGTATTTGGCTGAATGGTATTATTAGTGTACCTGTGTCGGTCATCTTCTTTTTATTGGGAACCGGTTTATATGCTTTTTATACGTCTAATCCAGAGTCATTATCTGTGTCTATTCCAAATCTGGATGCCGTTTTTCCTCATTTCATTGTCTCTGAATTACCGGCCGGATTAGCTGGGTTATTGATAGCAGCCGTTTTTGCAGCAGCGATGTCTACCTTATCCTCCAATATCAATTCAGTGTCTGCTGTTGTCACATCTGATTTTTACCATGTGATCTGGCCAGCGGGTAAAGAGAAGGGGAGTCTTTTGGTGGCACGATCATCAGGCGTTGCAGTTGGGATATTAGGAATCGGAATGGCACTAGTCTTAGCCACTTGGGACATCGCTTCATTGTGGGATCAGTTCAATACATTTTTGGGTTTACTCACAGGTGGATTGGGTGCTTTGTTTATTATGGGCATTTTCTTTAAACGGATATCCGGAGTGGCTGCTTTCACCGGTGTAATTGTTGGGTTTGTAGCATTACTTTGGTTGAGAAGCCATTCGCCCATGTCTTTTTTATTATACGGTGCAGCAGGTATTGCGCTAAGTGTGGCTGCAGCATTCCTGTTGAGTTGCATTTGGCCGCAAAAGAAGTCGATAGATAAACTAACTTATAAGAGTCAAATTAGTAAATCTTGATACAATTCAAATCATGAATAAGAGTCAAATAGATCGTTTGATCAACCAATATAGTGATGAGTTATTCCGGAAGGTGATTCCCTTTTGGGTGAATCATTCCAAAGATGCAGAACATGGGGGATATTTTACTTGCCTCTCCCGCGACGGACAAGTATATGACACCGATAAGTTTATCTGGTTACAAGCACGCGAGGTATGGCAGTTTGCCAAACTTTATAACACCATTGAGCCCAAACAGGAGTGGCTCGACATGGCTTTACATGGGGCCGATTTTCTTGAGCAACATGGAGCAGATGCCAATGGACAGTGGTATTTTTCGTTGAATCAAAAAGGAGAACCTTTGGTGCAGCCTTATAATATCTTCTCCGATTGTTTTGCCACCATGGCGTTTGGACAGCTTTATAAAGCTACGGGAGAAGAGCGATATGCACAGTTGGCCAAGGATACGTTTTATGCCATTCTGGAACGCCAGGATAATCCCAAAGGGTGCTATAATAAAGGTGTACCGGGTACGCGTCCATTGAAGAATTTTGCCTTGCCAATGATCTTGTCAAACCTGGCCCTGGAGATTGAGGCCTTGTTGCCGGAAGCACTCATTCAGAAGACGCTGGAGAAGGTCATTCATGAAGTCATGGAGGTTTTTTATTTTGAAAAGGAAGGCCTTATCCTGGAGAACGTGAGTCCGGAGGGACAGTTTGTAGATTGCTTTGAGGGGCGTTTGTTAAATCCGGGTCATGCCATCGAAGCCATGTGGTTCATGATGGATTTAGGGGAACGCTTAAACCGGCCGGAACTGATTGAAAAGGCCGTGAAGATAACGCTGGATACCATAGAGTATGGTTGGGACAAGGAACATGGGGGTATCTTCTATTTTATGGATCTGAAAGGGCATCCTCCGCAACAACTGGAATGGGATCAGAAACTGTGGTGGGTTCATTTGGAAACACTCGTGGCCTTGATTAAAGGATATTACCTGACTGGTAATCCGGCTTGTTGGCAATGGTTTGAAAAGGTACATGCGTATGCATTCGACCATTTTTCCGACCCGCATCAGGGTGAATGGTATGGCTATCTCAACCGTGAAGGCAAAGTGTTACTGCCTTTAAAAGGTGGAAAATGGAAAGGGTGTTTTCATGTGCCACGGGGATTAATGTATACGCTTCAAACGCTGAAAAGCATTCAGCAAAAATGTAAATTGTCATAAGCAAAATTTGATTATTTTGCTTCCTCGTGGATGAGCAAAATTAAAATTAGTACTTCAGATGAATGAAAGAGAGGTGAACGGCTTGATTTTTTTTCTGATAGCATATGTGGTTCTGAATGTTTTTGCAATGATTAAAATCTTCAGGAACACACAACTGTCACAGCAAAAAAAGTACCTGAATGGTGCGTTGATATGGTTAGTACCTTACTTCTGGAGTTCAGTAGTTGTGATTTTTTTTAGTTCTCCCGGTAAATCATCTAAAAGCCGCTCACGGTACATGGAGGCAGGTTATCGTAATTATATCAGATGGGGTGGGTAACAAGAAGAGGTAATCCCTACTTCCGGGAACTATACCACTAGAATACCAAAATGATTGATAAAGCATTTTGCGTATTACTAGTGGTGAATGCCGATACGCAATCACAGCGTGATGGTTTTATCACTCTGTGATTGGTAAACGCTATAAAAGCACCAGGTAACTTAGTGTCTTACTGCTGATATTCTTGTATTATTTGGCAGACTATTATTTTTGGACTTAATGGAATGATGAATAGTGATTTAAGATTGGTGATTTAAGAATTCGGCGTTCTTCATTTGTTGATCGATATTCATTAGTTGGTTCTGGCTCGTTCTGGTTGGGTTTATTGTTATCTCGTGTGGTCTGTTTCATCGCCGCGAACGCATGAGTCGTGTCATCAGCCCGAAAAATGTCAGTGTAATGCCTCATTTTTCCAGAGGGCCGCTCCACCTCTTTGGAGACCTCCGATAAAGGATCGGCGGACTGGTAAAAGTCAGGCGAGAAGGTCAAAAAAATGCCGGAGGAATGAAAATTAATGCCGGAGATGATAAGAAATCCCGCGAGAGGAGGTCAAACCTTCCGCGGGATAGTAAAATAAAGGGTTTTAGCCATTGTGGATAGGTGTTCGGGGCGTTGCTTTGCAGGTTGGTCCAATCGAATCTTAAAATCTGCTTTTACTAGGTAAGAGATACAAAGGATATATGCCCGGGGAGCAAGGATTTTTTTAGAGTAAAGTAAGCGTTTGCATGAACATGGATGGCCTGAGTGACCAATGAGAGATTGGGTATTATTAACTGCAAAGACCATTGGCTGCATGTTTATCTGTGCGTACAAATTTTTCCTGGTCATATTGAACCATTTCGCCATAATCCCATACTTTCCCATCTTTGTCGTTCCAGGAGTCGGATATTTTTCCAATCACTACCGGTAAATCGTTGTTGCGTAAAGAGGCCCGGATAAAATCCATCAGCCGTTTCACATTGGCAGATTAGCGCGTGGCGATTTCTTCTGTGACACCAGCATCGCTTTCACCCTGCATCCAGAGGATGCCACTTGGGATGAGCTGGTCCCCCCTGACCATCCTTATTGATGTCATAATGAGAGAACGCATGCCGCAGTGTAGCCAGGAAATGGTCGTATTGATTGATGCCATTGCTCCCCTGGTAGTGGGGTTCCCAACAGCCAAATTGCCGCGTGGCTATACTATCAATGGACGTGCCACCTTTGGAGTATTTAATGAGGGCGATGTGATCGTGGGGATAGAGTTGTTGCAGCTGATGAGCCAAAGAGAGTTCGATGCCAAAACGATCTGAATAGTGATGGGTTGATCACGCGATTGTGCTAAAACACCAGTGGAGAGGAGTAGGCTAAACGCCAGAAAAAATGAAAATGATCGTCTCATTGTATTGTAATTAATGCAGTTTTAGGCTATTTTGTAATTCTAAAAATAGTGTTTTTCGGTCATGTATCTGTGACTTTCACATCTGAAAAATCAACTACCATGGACCTCAATAAACTGAACTTATTCGGTGCCTGCACTGCACTTTATGTATTGATGGTCTGTATTTTAATTTTAATTTTTCGATTACTCAAAAAACACAGTGTGGAGTATGGCTTAGGAATTGCTTTTATGGCTGCATTGATTCCTTTAGTATATCTTCTATTTACGGCCTCACAAATGGGGCGATCACCGTTATATTACATTCAGTTGGTGATCATGATTGCATTTATTATTGTAGAGTTGGTGCTCGATTATATCTTTCAGGCAACATTCAGGCAAACGCAAGCCATTGTTATTCCTTATGTAATGTTCTTTTTTGCCGGTACAGGTGGTATGATTGGCATCGCTGCTCAGGCAGGAAAACCCTGGGCCGTGATATCAATTATACTTTTTTTTATCATGACTTTTCTGGCGTTTTACCAGCGGACTAAAACGGGGATGTAAATACCGTTTCTATTTGAGTTAAAGCTTACGTGTGATAAAGATTGCTGTTCCCATCGGTTTCCCTTATGTCAGATGTCATTTCCCTGTTTCAATTCATTCCTATTCTTAGAATATTTCTTTTGAATGCTTATATTTGGCTGAATTTTATCAAGGGTGCAAGAAACAGATCACATATGGTTAGAGCGATTGAGTAAAGAAGATCAAAAAGCTTTTCAGGAGCTTTTTGAACACTATCATGTCTCTTTGTTTTATTATGCCTGTAAGTTTGTCGACCAGAATGCAGCACGAGACATTGTGCAGGAAGCCTTTCTGTTTATTTGGCAAAACAGAAAGCAATTAATGGTGACCACCACCTTAAATCGTTATCTCTTTGGTGTGATACGAAATATGTGTTTAAAGCAATTACGAAATCAGTCAGCCAAAGGTAAAATGATTAGCACTGATGAATACTTTCTTACGAGCGAGGAATTAAATTTTTATCAAAAAGACCCTGAAGCCATTAATAGTTTGATTGAAAAGGAACTGGATGGTAAACTGGAGGATGCTCTCGCTAAATTACCCCCCAAATGTCTGGAAGTGTTTCTACTAAGTCGCAAAGAAGGGCTTAAAAACAGGGAAATAGCTAGCCAGTTGGCTATTTCTGAAAAAGCCGTTGAAAAACACATCTCCAAAGCATTACATCACCTGAGGCATGAACTCAAAGATTATCTGCCAATACTGATGATCTTAGGTCGGTTCTTGTAAGGAATACTATTGATTTTAGTGATGTGATTATTGATCTTTAATTGGACATATGTGGGAATTGACAAGTTCAATAACCCCAACGTGAGCGCAAGTTTAATAGCAGGGTGCGGAGCGATTAAGTGTTTGTGACATGAAGTGTGTTGAGATTGTTTTGAACAACAGAATGGGGAGCGCGCGGCAACAAGGTAATGTTTAAGCCGTCGCCATCACAATGCTAATTTTGGCAAACAGTTCATTGCGGCGGAACGATGAGAGGTATTAAGTTTTAGTAATCAGCCTTCTATTGTGACATAAGCAAAGGATTTGATATTATGATCTGAAGTCATAGCAACCAATCATCGATTTTTTGTGAACATTGTTTTTTTAATCATCTCTTTATCAGACTGTATCAGTGTTTGAAGTGAAAAATGTAAAAAAAGATTAAAACCAAGGTAGGGGAACACCCCTGTTTTTGGAACTACTCTATAAAAGGTATAAAAATGAGTTTTGAAGAAGCAGATATCATCCGGTATTTAAAAGGCGAATTGAAGGGGCAGGAGGAAAGCAATTTTCTGAATGCATTGCGGGAGGATGTGGAATTGCGGGAAGCGTATTTCAGGTTGAAGGATGTCTGGGATTTTAGTGGCATGAAATTACAAGCCCTTCCATACGATACTGCAAAAGAATGGAAGGCATTGCACAGCACCATTCAATCGAAAGGGCTTCAAAAGGCAATGAGACCGTGGATGCGTTGGATGGGGGTGGCTGCGGCTGCGATGATAGCCTTCTTTATAGGGCAGCAGCAGATCTTTCAACACATCTCTCCGACTAATCAAATGGCCCATCACACATTTGTGGCTCCCGAAGGTCAGATGTCACAAGTACAATTGGCCGATGGTACCCAGGTGACGCTGAATGCCGGATCAAAACTTTTAGTGCCGCTTGATTTTGGGGAACAGCAGCGTGCTTTGGAGTTGCAAGGCGAAGGTTTCTTTGACGTCACAAAAGATCCCAATAAAGCATTTGTGGTACAATCAGGTGATCAACAGGTAAAAGTATTGGGTACGCGATTTAACATACGTGCCTATCCGGGTGAAACGTTGTTTGAAACAACCTTGGAGGAAGGATCGGTGGAATGGAGCAGTCCGCAACACAGCCTGATCCTCAAGCCAGGCATGCAAGTCATCTATGATCTGTCGACTGAAAAAGTAGTTCAACAGGCGGTAGATGTCAGTGGAGTCAAATCATGGTCGCTTGGCCGTTATGAATATCACAATGCCCCATTTGATAAAGTGACCAGCGTCATTGAGAAGTGGTATAGCGTAAAAGTAAATTATCGTGAAGCAGATTTTGAAGGGAAGCATTTCAACGGCGTGATTAAGAAATCAGCTTCATTGGATCAAACTTTACATATTATCGGGTTGATGACACCCATTAAATACACCATTAATAATGATACCATTGAAATCGACTTAATTAAATAAAACGATAATCGGGAAATGCGACCAACATTTCCCGATTTATCAAGATGTCGGCAATGACATCTCAATAGTAACTTAATACAATTCAAATTTATGAAAAAAAAGTGGAACCGATGGCTTTTCCCTTTGGGAAGAGGTACATCTAAACTCGAAAAAGTTATGCGCTTAACGCTCATATTCGTAGTAGTGATTTATTTTCAGGCAACTGCCGGAACCTATTCACAAACACAAAAGGTGGATCTTAAGCTCAAAAATGCCTCATTAACAGAGGCTTTGAAAGTGATTCAGCAGTCAGCAGGTGTCGACATCTATTTTCAGTCAGAAATGATGCCGGAAGCCCACAATATTACACTTGATAAAACGGATGCGTCGGTCAATGAAGTGCTTAACGAATTGTTGAGCAATACCGGGTTAACCTTCAAGATGATTGATAATAATGTGGTGATTGTGCCCATTCAATCCGCAATACAGCAGATGCAAACAGGACAGGTTCAGTATGCGGTGAAAGGAATTGTGACCGATGATAAAGGAGAACCCTTGCCGGGGGTTAATGTATTTGAGAAGCAACAACCGTCCAATGGTGTGATCACTGGGATTGATGGTAATTATACCATCCAGGTGAGCGCATCCGATGCGATTTTAACCTTCTCATTCATTGGTTTTGAAACACAGGAAGTTCAAGTGGCCGGGCGTTCAAAAGTGGACATCACCTTAGTGGAGGAGATGACTGGTCTGGATGAAGTGGTAGTCGTGGGGTATGGTACGCAAAAGAAAGTGAACCTGACCGGGGCAGTGGCCTCTGTGGATAATAAGATGTTGGAGGATCGGCCTTCGGAAAACATTCTGAAATCACTACAAGGCGTTGTTCCGGGGGTGACGATTATTTCCCGTCCCGGAAGTACCTCTATTAACATTAGAGGACGGGGTAACTTAGGTGCGTCTTCGCCATTATACATTGTGGATGGAATTGAAGTAAGTTCTGATTTCTTTAGCAACCTGGATCCTAACTCTATTGATAATCTGACCTTCCTGAAGGATGCTTCGTCAGCTGCAATATATGGTGCTAAAGCGGCTTATGGAGTCGTTTTAGTGACCACTAAAGGTGGACAACGAGATAATTTGAAGGTGGATTACAATGGTTCATTCGGAATGCAAACACCGACCTATATTCCTGAGGTATTGGACTCGTGGAAATATGCGGATATGTATCGCATATCTGAATTGAATTCTGGTATTCAAGCCGATGGATTGCGCTTCAGTGAAGAAGATGTGCAAAATTATAAGAATGGATCTGATCCGGATCTGTATCCCAATACGAACTGGTTTGACGAGGTGCTCAGAGATCAGGCCTTATTCACCAAACACAGTTTGCAATTTTCAGGCGGGAGCGAAAAGGTACAGTACAACTTTGGTTTAGGTTATCTGAAAGATGAAACCTTAACGCCAGGTGAAGGTACCGACCGTTATAATTTTTCAGCAAAAACAAAGGCGGAGTTGAAAAGCTGGTTGTCAGTAACGGCCAATATGAATTTTATTTATAAAAAGTACGACCGTGAAAAAGGACCTGCCAGCTTAACAGAGTTCTTACGTGTGCCGCCTACGCAGGTATCGCGCCATTCGAATGGAGAGTGGGGATCGGTAAGGAATGGGCGACAAGCCACTGCCGAAGAAATCAACTACAATCCGCTGCGTACATTGGAAGAAAAAGGCCGTTTAAATCAGGATACCAGGCACCTGTTAGGAACGATTTCAGCTGTTTTAAAACCCTTTAAAGGCCTTGAATTCACGAACCAATTGGGATATCGTTATTGGGATCAACGCAAATTTGAGTTCCAAAACAAGAAAGATGGGGTTCCCAGTTATTTGAATCCTTCTACGGGCATCATTCCTGGTACTGCCTCGGAGGTAAATCAGATGGATCAGGATTGGCGTTATTCTGAAAAGTTGATTTATGACGGTTGGATCAATTACAGCAAAACAATCAATGACGTGCATAATTTTGATGCCATGGTAGGGATGCATGCCGATACTTATACATATAAATTGTTAAGGGTTGGAAGGAAAAACTTTGCCAGTAACGATATGAATGCTTTATCTGGTGGCTCCACTGATCCCGAAGATCAAATAGTAACCAATAAAGTGGATGGTAATTATCCTTTAGGTCATGATTTTCAGGAAGAAAGTACGCAATCCTATTTTGGAAGGGTGACTTATAATTTCAATCAAAAGTATTTATTAGAGGCTAACTTAAGAGCGGATGCCTCTTCGCGATTTGCAGAAGAAGGTCGTTGGGGTTATTTTCCTTCTTTCTCCGCTGGGTGGCGTGTCAATGAGGAATTGTTTATGACCAACCTGGATTGGTTAGATAACTTGAAATTACGGGCTTCCTGGGGTAAGAATGGTAATATTAATAACATTGGTTTGTATGATACCTATTCGACTTATGCCGCTGGAGGAACCTCTTATTTGGGCGGTCAAGTAGTTTCTATCTTAAATGAAGATCGTATCGCGAATCCTGATTTAACCTGGGAGACCACTACAACTACCGATATTGGAATTGATTTGATGATCAAGAATGGATTGTTTGGTTTGACCTTTGATTATTACAACCGATTGACGGATGACATCTTAATCCGAGCCAATGACGTAGCTATTGAGACTGGAATCAGCAGTTCAAGCATTCCGGCCCGTAATGTTGGACAGGTCCAAAACAGTGGAATAGAATTGGCTCTAACACACCAGCAACAGTTGGGTGATTTCTCTTATTTCGTGGGTTTCAATATGGCTAATAACATTAATGAAGTCGTTGATCTGGGTGATAAAGTCACACAACTACCTCCCAAAGACTATTGGATTTATCAGGTAGGAGAATCAATTGGAAGCTTTTACATGTTTGAAGCCGATGGCTTGTATTCAACTCAGGATATTGAAGCGGGTAATGTGATTCCTTATGGTACACAGGTACCAGAAGCCGGAATGGTCAAATTTGTGGATCAGAACAATGATAAGGTCATCGATGATAAAGACCGCACCATTGTTGGACAGGATGTACCCGATTTTACTTATGGGATTAACATTAATCTGAATTATAAAAACTGGTCATTATCCGCCATCGGACAAGGTGTAACCGGTGTTAAGGTGTACATGGATAATGAAGCGTCACAGGCCTTCTTTAATAGTGCCGTACCGCGTGAATGGCAACTGGATCATTGGACTGAGAGTAATCAAAATGCTACCTATCCAAAACTATTCAAAGAAACAGATGCACGGTATGCCTACAATAGTATTACATCATCTTACTGGTTGTTCAATGGCGATTATTTCCGCATGAAGAATATCACCTTAAGTTATAATCTGCCGAAGCATATAACACAAAAAGCAGGTCTTGAGAAAGTGAGATTGTATGTATCTGGTGATAACATATTCACCATACGAGGTGATAAACGGATGAAAGATTTCGATCCGGAGCGCTCATCTGGTCGGGGTGCTCAAATCGGTCTGAAAACTTATACAGCCGGTGTTTCACTTACTTTTTAGAGATATTGATGGACTTTAAAAAATAATCATATGAATTACAATATAATTAAATCAATCTTTTTGGGATGCATATCCATTTTAGCGATGGTTGCATGCTCTGATGATTTTATGGAGAAGGTACCGCAAGGTTCGCTGGATCCTTCTAAAATTGATGCTTCTAAAGTAGAGGAACTGCGCAATGCCATGTATGCGGAGATTCCCGGATCAGATAATGTCTTTATTGATGGCTATGCCGATAATGCTTACTCCCGTAACTGGTGGGACAGTAATGGCGCCCTGATTCAAACGAATACGGTTTCAGGATCCGAAAACTTTGGTTACGGTGAGTGGGAACATTATGGCGATCGTGGTAATAATTTTGCATCCATTCGCGTGTGTAATATCCTTATCGGTAAGATTGATGAGTTCAGCGGCATGGAAGAGGGTATTCGGAAGCAGTATCAGGCGGAAGCACGTGTTATGCGCGCCTGGCACTATTATTATTTAACCTTGTTCTATGGGGATGTGGCCATGGTGGATTCGGTCCACAACAGTTTCGATGCTGGCTTGCCGCGTGACCCGGCGTCTGAAGTACGTCAATGGATTTTAACAGAATTGGATGAAGCAGCACAGATATTACCCGAGGAGAATGATCCAAGTCGTTTTAACAAATACATGGCTTATGCTTTCAAGGCGCGTGCAGCTTATTACTTTGGTGAATATGCAGTCGCAGAGGCTGCAGCACGGAAGGTGATTGATGAAGGCGGGTACAGTTTGTTTGAATCCAATGAGTTGAGTGATCAGAATCAGAAAGATCTGGATTATTTCAAGCGTTTGGTTGATTTTGAGGCGCTGGGTGTGGATGAAGATCAATTCTTGAAAGGCATCTTTAATTACCGAAATGTCTGGAATGTGGATGGTAACTCTGAAGTGATTATTGCCAAGGAGTATTTAGCCTCGGAAGATTATGGTGATTTTAACCGTATCACCTCATTTTTATCACCGAACTTATCCAGTAAACAAGCTTGGGCTACGGTAGCTCCTATTCAGGATTTAGTGGATGACTATTGGTTGGCCGATGGTCTGTCCAAACCAAATTTACAGGACATCCCAACCCGGATTACGAACTACAAAACCTTGATGGAGGAAATCGCTGTGATTCAGGCTGGACCTGATGGTGATGCCAATACATCTGATGATAATCTGACATTCAGTCAAGCTGTCCAAGTGATCATTGATGACTTACCTCAGAAACCATACATGCAGCAGTACCTGAATCGCGACAGCCGTTTGTATGCATCCATTGTATTTCCATTTGCAGCAGCCAATACTTTTGTGGATGATTTGTATTTTGAATATGTCCATAGCATCAATAACTATGGGCAAAGTGGTTTTGTATTTGGTAAAATGAGTGGTGGTGATGATGTGGCATCTGTTTGGGGCGATGCCTATTACATGAGTGGAGCTGATTTTCCGGTGATGCGACTGGCTGAAATGTTGCTGATTTACGCTGAAGCGCGTACGCAAACAACGGGTTATGACGGAACAGTAACCACTGAGCTCAATAAACTACGTCATCGCTGTGGTATGCCTGATGTTCCTGCAGGGCTTTCCAAAGAAGAGGCCATTAACTTTATCCGTCGTGAACGTCGTATTGAGTTGGCTGGTGAAGGCTTACGCTATTTTGATATTCGTTTATATGAAGATCCTCAACGCAATGGTGGCGTGAAAGGTGAGCAGGCTGCCAGTGTAGTGATGCAAGGCCAGACTTATGATCCGGTTGGGAATATGAGTGCCCTGAAAGTATGGGACGATCGCTTAATGCTGATGCCCATACCAACTTCCTCACGGGATAAAAATCCACTTCTCGATCAGAACGAGGGTTATTAATAATAGAAAGTGCCCCGCCCGGGGCACTTTTTTTACTAAATAAGATAGGATGAAGATTAAAAATGCCATGACTTCAATGCTGTGTATCGGGTTAATACTAATTGAATTGATCCCCCTAAAAGCACAACAAAATGAGATTTTAGCCCCCACACCACCCATGGGATGGATTAGCTGGAACCTGTTTGAAGGGAACATTAGCGAATCCATTGTCATGGAGTTGGCAGATGCCATGGAGGCCAACGGATTAAAAGAGGCCGGTTACGAATACATTATTCTGGATGACATCTGGCATGGCGGACGTGATGAAAATGGTAAGGTCTTTCCGGATCCGGTGAAGTTCCCCAATGGGATGAAGGTGGTGGCGGATTATGTGCACAGTAAAGGATTAAAGTTTGGTATTTATACAGATATTGCTGAATATACCTGTGCAGGCATGGTCGGTAGTTTGAATTATGAAGAGTCAGATGCACAAACCTTTGCTGAGTGGGGGGTGGATTACATCAAATGCGATTATTGCCATGCACCGGAGGATCTATGGACAGCGGTGGAGCGGTATGAAAAGTTTATAAAAGCTGTGCGGGCCACCGGACGTCCCATGGTATTTGCCATCTGCGAATGGGGGCAACGTTCACCGTGGTTATGGGGCGATCAAGTGGATGGTCAACTGTGGCGAACCACCTGGGATTTGCGGGATACCTGGGAGCATGGGCAATATAACAATGGCCACAATGGTATTATGGAAGCATTGGACCGTCAGGTAGGACTGGAGAAATATGCCGGCCCGGGACGATGGAATGATCCGGATATGCTCGTCATTGGTTTGAATGGTACAGGTGCTTCCTCATCGGCCAATGGAGCCAATGGCTGTTCGGTAATTGAATATGAAGCACAATTCGGATTGTGGGCTTTGTTATCCGCCCCTTTATTGATGACTTGTGATATTCGGGACATGGATGATGATACCAAACGGATTTTGACTAATTCTGAGCTCATTGCTGTGAACCAGGATAAGCTGGGCAAACAAGCCAGCCGCATCTTTAAAAACGATTCTGAAGAAATATGGGCCAAGCCATTAACCGATGGGGCATGGGCTGTTGGATTCTTGAATCGGGATAATGATGAGGTGAAGAACATCACTTTTAATAGCTCTCAGCTGGGATTAAAAGGGAAATTAAAAGTAAGAGATTTATGGTTGCAGCAGGCCTTGGAAGTCAAACATGCTGAACAGCTCACTTTATCAGTAAAACCTCATGAATGTCGTGTACTTAAAATAGAATTAGAGCGGTAAATCATTCTATAATGAGTAGGCTACAATAACTTTTTGCTTTTAATATTATCTTTTTTGAGAATGGAATAAAACAAAAGGCAATGCAAATCAAATGAAAGGTGTAAAATGCTATATTTGTATGGAAATGAAATCATATGAAGCTTATCAATGTATATAAAGCTTTCAATAGAGGAACATTGAAGTGGATAATTTGTGGCAGACAACAATGATATGAGATATTTTATTAAAAATTAAATCCAAAGTTATGGCATCCGATAGAAGATCCTTTTTAAAGAAAATGGCCATAGGCACCGGGGTAGCAGCCACTGCTCCCCTAATGGGCTGTGCCGATACAAAAGAGAAAAGCCAGATGGCGTTCATCAAAGAATCGGCTGAACGTGTACCTAAGATGAATTTCAATATGTGCGGCTATGCAGCTCCCAAACTGGATACCGTGCGGGTCGGCTTTGTGGGAATTGGCGATCGCGGCATCGGCGCTGTGGAACGCATGACCTATATTGATGGCGTGGAAATTACCGCTATCTGTGATACCCGCCAGGCCGCTTTGGATGGTGCCCAGGCTAAATTAGTGAAAGCAGGTCTGCCCCAAGCGAAAGAATTTACTGGCAGTGATGTGGCCTTTAAAGAAATGTGCGAGAGTAACCTGGTGGATTTGGTGTACATTGCCACGCCCTGGGAATGGCACGTACCGGTGGCCATTGCTGCTATGAAAGGCGACAAGCACGCCGCTGTAGAAGTATCCACTGCCAAAACCATGGATGAATGCTGGGAGATGGTAGAGGTATCGGAACAAACAAAAAAACACTGTGTGATCCTGGAGAACTGCTGTTATGACTTCTTCGAGCTCTTAACGCTGAACATGGTACGTCAAGGTGCATTTGGCGACCTGGTACACGGGGAAGGCGCCTATATTCACGATCTGGATTACTGGCATTTCAATAAGCCACAGGATAATAAGCCGGGTGGTGATGGCGCCTATGACAAGTTGTGGCGCCTGCATGAAAACACCCGTAAAGCCAATGTGTACCCAACACACGGGTTAGGACCTATCTGTCAGGCTATGGACATCAACCGGGGTGACCGCATGGATTATCTGACGGCCATGATGTCTGATGATTTTACCTTGGCCCGTCGCATCAAAGAATTGGCTCCTGAGCGTCCCGATTTACAACAATTTGTGGGCAAGCCAATGCGGGGTAACATGGACATGCAGATGATTCGGACCGTGAAAGGACGTACCATCATGATCCAGCACGACATCAGTTCACCACGTCCCTATTCCCGTATTCATATGTTGAGTGGGACCAAGTGTTTTGCTCAGAAATGGCCCTTGCAGCACATCGCTTTTGGTCACAATGTGGCCGATGAAGCCAAGATGAAAGAGCTGGAACAAAAATATCAGCCTGAAATCGTGAAGCGCATGGGTGAAATGGCCAAGCAGGTCGGTGGCCATGGTGGAATGGATTTCATGATGGACTGGCGTTTGATCGACTGTCTGCGCAATGGTTTACCCATGGACATGGACGTGTACGATGCCGCCGCCTGGAGTTGCATCACTCCACTGAGTGAATGGTCCATTGCCAATGGCTCCAAGCCCATTGCCATTCCGGATTTTACCCGTGGTGCCTGGGAAACCAATAAACCCCTTGATATCACATTGAACGGTGGTGGTACCACCCAGGTACGTAACCTCAAAAAAGCCGATGCCGAAGGGCAGCTGAGCGTGCATTAAACAATGTTTGTGCTTGTGTAACCACGAAGTGGTTTAATGTCAATAGCCCTGGGTGAAACCCAGGGGATATACATACCACTAACACCAACCCTGAAGGGGTTGAATATTAAGGTCTAATTGTGACAGTGCTTTTAAATATGACTAAGATAGATTAGGTTTAAGTAGAATGCCCCTTTACAACTTGTACTTCATGAGTTGTAAGGGGGTTAATTTTAAAACTTGATCATGCATTAAACAACGTTTGTGCTTGTGTAACCACGAAGTGGTTTAATGTCAATAGCCCTGGGTGAAACCCAGGTGATATACATTCCACTAACACCAGCCCTGAAAGGATTGAATATTAAGGTCTAATTGTGACAGTGCTTTTAAATATGACTAAGATAGATTAGGTTTAAGTGGGATGCCCCTTTACAACTTATACTTCATGAGTTGTAAGGGGGTTAATTTTAAAACGTGATCATGCATTAAACAACGTTTGTGCTTGTGTAACCACGGAGTGGTTTAATGTCAATAGCCCTGGGTGAAACCCAGGGGATATACATACCACTAACACCAACCCTGAAAGGATTGAATATTAAGGTCTAATAGTGACAGTGCTTTTAAACATGACTAAGATAGATTAGGTTTAAGTGGGATGTCCCTTTACAACTTATACTTCATGAGTTGTAAGGGGGTTAATTTTAAAACGTGATCATGCATTAAACAACGTTTGTGCTTGTGTAACCACGAAGTGGTTTAATGTCAATAGCCCTGGGTGAAACCCAGGGGATATAGATACCACTAACACCAACCCTGAAGGGGTTGAATATTAAGGTCTAATTGTGACAGTGCTTTTAAATATGACTAAGATAGATTAGGTTTAAATAGAATGCCCCTTTACAACTTGTACTTCATGAGTTGTAAGGGGGTTAATTTTAAAACGTGATCATGCATTAGTACTTTTTATGAACATTAAAAGAGAAGTAAACAGAACCTCAATAAGACAAAGCATTATTTATTCCGATACATCGGGAGCACCGCTCTGTTGAGTTAATGCAGGGAGTTATCTTATTTTGATGTAAGTTTCATACGGCAAATGAAAGAAATTTTATAAAGATGAAAAAAACGATAATCGGATTAACAGTGTGTTTGCTAGTACATTGTTTTTCAGCCTCGGCACAGCTAGAGGGCTTCACCTATGGTAATGAAAAAGACCCAAGTGGTAAAGAGTGGGAATCACCATCGCACATTGCCCATAATAAAGAACAGCCTCGTGCCACTTTTTACTCTTTCAAAGATGTTGAAAGTGCTCGTAAAGTACTACCAGAAAATTCGGTATACTGGAAATCATTGAATGGTGACTGGAAGTTTAATTGGGTAATGCGCCCGGAATTACGTCCTGTAGACTTTTACCAACCTGGTTATGATGTCAGCCACTGGGATGACATTGCAGTTCCGTCTAATTGGAATGTGTATGGTCTTGGTAAAGATGGCGGGCAAAAATATGGTACGCCAATCTATTGTAACCAGCCGGTTATTTTCAAACATAGCGTAAAAGTAGATGATTGGAAAGGCGGCGTCATGCGTGAACCAGCGAAAGACTGGGTAACATATGAAGCACGTAATGAAGTGGGGTCATACCGTCGCGATTTCGAAATTCCCGAAAACTGGGATGGACGTGAAATCTTTGTTCAATTCGACGGTGTAGATTCTTTCTTTTACCTATGGATTAACGGTGAATATGTTGGTTTCTCAAAAAACTCCCGCAATGCAGCTACTTTTGACATCAGTAAATACGTAAAAAAAGGCAATAACGTCATTGCGGCTGAAGTTTACCGTAACTCCGACGGTTCTTTCCTGGAGGCACAGGATATGTTCCGTCTTCCCGGTATTTTCCGTACGGTACAATTGTATTCCACTCCCAAAGTTCAGATTCGTGACCTTTTCGTCCTACCTGAGTTGGATAATAACTACGAACACGGCTCGCTGAAAATTTCTGTTGATATCCGTAACTTCGGTAAAAAGGCTGCTAAAGGCTACAGGGTGGATTACTCACTTTTCGCCAACAAGCTTTACTCTGATGACAATGAAGTTGTTGAAGGCACTGTCGCAACGGCATCCGTTCCGGTTGTAAATAGTGGCTCACAGACCAGTGCTACTGCTGTGATGAAGGTCGCTTCTCCAAAACTGTGGTCTGCAGAACATCCATATAGGTATACGCTTGTTGCTGAACTGAAAGATGCGAAAGGCAAAGTTGTTGAGACGATCTCTACCTACACTGGTTTCCGTGAAGTTATTATCAAAAACACTTTAGCTGAAGACGATGAATTCGGTTTAGCTGGTCGATATTACTATATAAATGGTAAGGCCGTAAAACTGAAAGGTGTCAACCGCCATGAAACACACCCGGAAACAGGGCATACACTGACTCGAGCCCAGATGAAAGATGAAGTAATGCTCATGAAACGTGCAAATATTAATCACGTTCGTAACTCGCACTACCCACCTGCTCCATATTGGTACTACCTTTGTGACAAATACGGTATTTACCAGGAAGACGAAGCCAACATTGAATCTCATCAGTATTACTATGGCGAAGCCTCGCTTTCTCACCCACCAGAGTGGAAAAATGCGCACGTGGGTCGTGTAGTCGAAATGACTCACCAGAACAAAAACTATCCATCTATCGTCATCTGGTCGCTTGGTAACGAAGCTGGTCCAGGTAAAAATTTTGTGCACGCCTACGATGCACTGAAAAAAATCGATGTATCACGTCCGGTTCAGTACGAACGTAACAACAGCATTGTAGACATGGGATCCAATCAGTATCCATCAATCGGATGGATGAAAAGTGCGGTAACCGGTCAAATGGATATTAAATATCCTTTTCACATCTCTGAATATGCGCACTCCATGGGTAACGCTTGTGGTAACCTGATTGATTATTGGGAGGCGATTGAGTCAACTAACTTCTTCTGTGGTGGCGCCATTTGGGACTGGGTGGATCAGGCTTTATACAACTACAGAGCAGATGGCACGCGTTACCTGGCGTACGGCGGTGACTTTGGAGATAAACCCAATAGTGGTCAGTTTGTAATGAACGGTATCATTTTTGCCGAACGTGATCTGAAACCTCAGTATTATGAAGTGAAGAAAGTATATCAGAATATTGGCATTAAAGCGCTTGATATCAAAATAGGTTCTTTCGAGATCTTCAATAAGTACTACTTCAAATCTCTTGCCGATTACAATCTGAAATGGTCGATCTGGGAAAATGGTACAGAAGTTAAAGATGGTGAGTTGGCCCTTGCTCCAATTGAAGCAAGAACTAAAACCACAGTAACGATACCCTACCATTTTGCCGATTTCAAATCGGATTCTGAATACTTCGTAAAACTTCAGTTTACTCTGAAAGAAGATCAGCCTTGGGCTGATAGTAACTATGTTCAGGCTGAAGATCAATTCTTGCTTAAAATGAAAAGTGAAGTGCCTTCCATTGCCGAAGTGGCTATAGCTGAAGGTGGAAATAAGGTGGAGATAATTGATGCCGGCAACAACATCAAGATTGTTAGTGGTAAAGGCTTCTCTGCTAAATTTAATCTTACCGACGGATCACTTTACGGCCTGACTTACAATGGTAATACAGTTATCGCCGATGGCAATGGTCCAAAACTTGATGCATTTCGTGCCTTTGTAAATAATGATACATGGGGATACCGTAGCTGGTATGAAAAAGGTCTTCATAACTTGAAGCACAAAGCGATGGATTCTAAAATCCGCAGCAATGCCGACGGAACAGCTACTTTAGCTTTCACAGTTGTTTCCCAGGCACCCAATGCGGCGCGTCAGCATGGTGGCACAAGTGGTAACGTCATAACGGTTGAAGAATTGCCGGATCGTCAATTCGGTGAGAATGATTTCCGTTTTGTAACGAACCAGATTTGGACAGTTTACCAGGACGGTTCAGTTGAGCTACAGTCAAGTATCACATCAAATGAACCACATTTCGTGCTTCCGCGCCTTGGTTACGCAATGACCATTCCAAAAGCATACGAAAACTTCACGTATTATGGACGTGGGCCTATCGGTAACTATAACGACCGTAAAACAGCACAGAATATTCAGAAATACACGACAACTGTGCAAGACGAATTTGTAAACTTCCCGAAACCACAGGATATGGCCAACCACGAAGAAACGCGTTGGTGTGCCTTAACGCAAAAGAGCAATAGCGGTGCTGTATTTGTAGCCACGGATAATATGGCAGTGAGCGCACTTCCTTATACAGCTCAAGCGATGGCAACTTCTGCTCACATTTACGAACTGCCGGAAGCTGGAGACATAACACTGCATCTTGACGTGAAAGTTTCGGGTCTTGGTGGTGCAAGTTGTGGACAGGGAGGACCGCTTAGTCATGACCGTGCTTATGCTGATCAGAACAACTTTGGTTTCATTATTCGTCCTGCCGGTGGTAATCTGGACAAAATTGCCAATGTATCCCCTTCGGGCGAAGTACCAATTGCCATTACACGCTCCAAGAGCGGTGCCGTAAAAATTACTTCAAGCAAAGCTGATGCAAAATTTTGTTACTCAGTTAACGGTGGTGCTAATCAGGAGTATAGAGAGCCTGTGCCTTTGCGTGCTGGTGGAACAGTGAAAGCCTGGTTTAAAGGCAACAAAGATTCTGAAGTGACGATGAAGTTCAATAAAATAGAAAAAATTGAGACAACGGTAGTATTCGCCAGTAGTGAAGAGCCGGGTAATGGTAACGCTGCTAAAAACCTGGTTGATGGAGATCCTTCAACTACCTGGCACACCATGTATTCAGTCACTGTTGCACAGTATCCACACTGGGTTGACTTTGATTGTGGCGAAGCCAAGTCCATCAAAGGTTTCTCATATATGCCGCGTCAGGACGGGGGAACGAATGGCAATATTAAGGATTATACTATTCACGTAAGTTCTGATGGTGAGAACTGGGGTGAACCAGTACACAAAGGTCGTTTCTCTGCAGACCAAAAGGAGAAGCGTGTATTGTTCAATAAAGCTGTAAAAGCGCGTTTCATCCGCTTTACCGGTTTAAGTTCACAGAATGGACAGGATTTTGCCGGTGGGGCAGAATTCAGTGTACTTGCAGACTAATAATCTGAGTTCAATGCTTTACCAAAGGGTGTATCCGCTCAGGATGTACCCTTTGGGATTTTGTTCGCAGCAAACTGTTTTGTTAGTTTGAAAGCCAATAAAATCGACCCATCGGCGGGAATACAAAGCGAGGTTAAGAGTGCTATTGGTAACAATAGGGTGTAAAGAAAGACGGTGTGTTCGTGAATTTTGATCTCAAGCAAATGGGCGTAGCCGGTCATAACTCCTGGGGCGCGCGCCCTTACGAAGAGTATTCGGTGCCTGCTCAGAATTACAGTTTTGAGTTTACACTGGAGCCTGTGTTTTAAAAGGATAAAGGTTCGTTGATAAAGAAGGTGATCTGAAGCACCGGTGGTTTAGGCTGCCGGTGCTTCTATCTGTAACCCAAATATAAGGTCTCGCTCATATCATCCTCCTGATGGCTTCTGAAGGCGATCCACACATCGCTGGTACCATATTTAAATAGGTTAACTTATTATGATAATTATCTGTATTGCAGGCATTTAACCTTTCGGTTTTTTCTTATATTCTACCGGAGATAGGCCCATTACCTTTTTAAAAAGACGTGAGAAATAATAAGGATCATCGTAGCCCACATGGAGTGCCACTTCTTTAATTCGTAAACCAGTCGCATCTAATAATTGACACGCTCTTTGAACACGCAAATGCATCAAATAATCCATGGGAGCACGTCCTGTCTTCTTGCGAAAGATCAGTGAAAAATGAGATGTGGATAAATCGGCCTCTTTAGCTATATTTTCCAGGGTAAGCCGGCGTTTGAGATGTTCTTTCATAAAAAATACAGCATCTTCTACAATGTCGTTTTCCCTGATTTTACGAATCTGGCGGAATTGACTGATGTACTTAAAGGAAGCCAGAAAATGCCATAGGCAAATGTTAGCATAGGCCAGGTTTTCCTGGCTGTAGCCCATTTCCAGATTTTGAATGATCTCTTCAAATAATTGAATACGGTCATCAATACGTGCCACTTTTGAGGGGGCTATGGTTTTTGTTTCCGGTGAAGGGTCGTAAAATTGTGAAGCCAGGCTTCCTGAAAAGTGCAACCAGTAGATGCTCCATGGATTTTTATCACTGCAACCATAGGCATGAGCAACGCCTTGCGGTATGATGAAAAACTGGTTGGAATAAACTTTGTTTTTTTTTCCATTTACCGATATCCACCCTTCTCCTTCTACACAATAGATTAGAATGTATTGGTAACATCCATGTTCCCGTGTACGTTGATGGTTCCGCGCGCTTGGGTAATAGCCTATGTCAGTTAAATATAACTGTTCTCCCATCGGATCCTTTTGTATTTCCCGGAGGATAAACTCCGGCAAAATGATGGTGCGTTGACCTTTAAATCCCTCCTGCTTTTTCATTTTTTGAATATTGGATCAAAAATAATAAGATTATCCATCTTAATAATAAAAACTTCCATTTTTGATCTGGTAGAGATCGCCTTATTTTGTAGCTTGATAATTTGACTTAATATAAGACCCGTAAATAAATTCCAGATGATAAAATTCAATACAAAATATATTTTTACCATTTCCATGGTTTCTTCGATGGGTGGTTTATTGTTCGGATACGACTGGGTGGTCATTGGCGGAGCTAAGCCTTTTTATGAATTGTTTTTCGAAATCGCCGGCTCTCCCAACCTTCAAGGATGGGCCATGAGTTGTGCTTTGATTGGCTGTCTTTTGGGAGCGATCCTTTCGGGCATATTGAGTGACCGGTTCGGGCGGAAACGGCTGCTGATCTTCTCAGCTTTCTTATTTACCTTGTCTGCAATCGGCACAGGGGCAACCGATGGTTTTAAAATGTTTGTTTTTTATCGCATTTTGGGTGGCATCGGTATTGGGCTCGCCTCCAATTTATCACCCATGTACATAGCCGAGGTTTCCCCGGCCTCCATGCGAGGCAAGTTTGTGTCACTAAATCAGTTGGCTATCGTCATTGGCATTCTGGCCGCCCAGCTGGTCAACTGGCAGATTGCAGAACCCGTGCCGGCAGGGGCTGTGGATGCTGATATTCTTGCTTCGTGGAACGGACAAATGGGATGGCGCTGGATGTTTTGGGCTGAGGTTGTTCCAGCCGGATTATTTTTACTATTAATGTTCTTTGTGCCTGAGAGCCCGCGCTGGTTGGCCAAAAACGGGGGCGAAAGGAAGGTGGAGCGGATTCTGGCCAAAATTGGGGGACAGGAATATGCGCAGGTAGAGTATGCGAATATTCGTGAAACAGTTGCCATGGAATCCGGAAAGGTCAATTTTCGTCACCTCCTGGAGCCCAGTATGAAAAAAGTGTTGCTGATCGGTATTGTGCTGGCGGCATTTCAACAGTGGTGCGGTATAAATGTAATCTTCAATTACGCCGAGGAGGTGTTTAAAGCGGCCGGTTACGGGGTGTCTGATATCTTGTTTAATATCGTCATAACCGGCAGTGTTAACCTGATTTTCACGTTTGTGGCCATTTATACGGTAGATCGCCTGGGGCGCAGAGCCCTGATGCTGATGGGAGCAGGAGGATTAGCCGGTATTTATGCCTTGATGGGAGCCGCTTACTATTTTCAGATTACAGGAGGAATTTTATTACTGTTGGTAATTATGGCCATCGCCTGCTATGCCATGTCGCTGGCACCGGTTACCTGGGTTGTCTTGTCCGAAATATTTCCCAATAAAATTCGGGGGGCCGCAATGGCTGTGGCAACGGTATCCCTTTGGTTAGCCAGCTTTCTGTTAACGTATACGTTTCCTTTACTCAATAATGCTTTTGGCGCTTCCGGAACATTTTGGTTATATGGTTTAATCTGTTTGGGAGGGCTGTTTTTTATCTACAACAAATTACCCGAAACAAAAGGTAAATCACTGGAAGAGATTGAACATGAAATAGTGAAATAGGAATCCGTAAGGTATTTTCCATGTGCCGATCGAGTCTCTTGCAGGCAACAAGGGACTCTTGATCATCAACAATGGAAGAACGCGTTTTAATACCTTCAGAATTATTAATCAGTCAGTGTTAGAAACAAAAACAGTAATATCTAATATCACAAGAAAATACAAGTATGGAAAATAGTGTTAGAGCCTGGAGAGAAACAGTAATCATACCAACCTATGAAATTGGCCAACCCGAAAAGAATCCAATCTTTTTGGAGAAAAGGGTTTATCAGGGAAGTAGCGGTGTAGTATATCCTCATCCGGTGATTGAAAAGATATGCGATGAGAAAAAAGATAAAGCGTGGAAAGCCATATACCTGGAGAACAAATACCTGAAGATCATGATCCTCCCTGAACTGGGAGGCCGCGTACAGATGGCTTATGACAAGGTAAAGCAACGCCATTTTGTCTATTATAATCAAGTAATAAAGCCGGCTTTGGTGGGGCTTACCGGGCCGTGGATCTCAGGCGGAATAGAGTTTAACTGGCCACAGCACCACCGGCCGTCAACCTACGACCCTGTTGATTCATTGATTGAAGAGAATGGCGATGGCAGTGTTACCGTTTGGTGCAGTGAGCTCGAACGCATGTTCCGTACGAAGGGAATGGCTGGTTTTACCCTCTATCCCGATAAGGCCTATATGGAGATCAAAGTGAAGCTTTACAACCGGACCCCTCATCCACAAACCTTTCTGTGGTGGGCCAACCCGGCGGTGAAAGTGAATGATGATTACCAGTCCGTATTTCCCCCGGATGTAAATGCCGTGTTTGATCATGGTAAACGTGATGTGTCCAGCTTTCCCATTGCTACAGGAACCTATTATAAAGTCGATTATTCGGCTGGCGTAGATATCTCACGTTACAAAAACATCCCGGTACCAACCAGTTATATGGCCATTACCTCAAAGTATAATTTTGTAGGTGGTTACGAAAATGATTCCAAAGGAGGGTTGCTGCATGTGGCAGATCATCACCAGTCACCCGGTAAGAAGCAATGGACGTGGGGTGACGGCGACTTTGGGCAGGCCTGGGATCGGAACCTGACCGATGAAGACGGCCCCTATATCGAGTTGATGTGTGGTGTTTATACCGATAACCAGCCCGATTTTTCATGGTTACAACCATATGAAGAGAAAAGCTTTCAGCAGTACTTTATGCCATACCGCGATCTGGGAGTGGTGAAGAATGCCACTAAGGAAGCCCTGCTGAACCTGGAATTTGAAGGGGGTAAAGCACGCATTCGGGTGTATGTCACCAGCGCTTATCCCCAGGCTAAGATCTGCATGAAAAGTGATGGTGAAATAGTATTTGAGCAGACGGCGGACCTTTCGCCCGAGATGAGCTTCGATCAATGGATAGAAGAAAACCTCAATGCGGAGAATACATATATTTCTGTAGTTGCTCATAACGGGTCTGTATTAGTGGATTGGCAAACCAAACCGGAAGCATTGAAACCCATTCCCGATCCGGCTAAGGCAGCTAAAAATCCGGCAGAAATCAGTTCCATTGAACAATTATACTTACGGGGGCTGCATTTGGAGCAATATCGCCATGCCACTTATAATCCAACGGATTATTATCTGGAGGCTCTGAAGAGTGAACCGAGTGATGTACGGAATAACAATGCCATGGGATTGTGGTTGATGCGTCGTGGACAGTTTGTCAAAGCGGAGCCCTATTTCCGCACAGCCATTGAAACACTGACGGAACGTAATCCAAATCCCTACGATGGAGAACCTTTGTATAACCTCGGGTACTGTTTACGCATGCAGGGTAAACAGGAAGAGGCTTATGCGGCTTTCTTCAAAGCAACCTGGAACGGGGCCTGGCAGGACAGTGGCTTTTTCAATGCCGCTCAGATTGATGCCCTGTTGGGGAATACCGAAAAAGCCCTGGAACTAACGGATCGTTCTCTTTGGCGAAACTGGCTGAACCAGAAAGCACGTCACCTGAAAATAGCCCTGTTGCGAACCCTGAACAGGAAAGATACGGCTTTGCAGTTGGTAGAGGAGTCCCTGGAAATGGACCGCTTTAACTTTGGTGCCTTGTATGAAAAGTATCTGCTCACAGATGATCAATCAGTTCTCAAAGAGATGAAAGAGTTAATGCGTGATAATGTGCATAACTACATTGAGTTTTCATTGGATTATGCCATGGCCGGTTTTTACGCAGAAGCAGTGGATTACATCTCCTTGTACCTCGAAGGTCAAGAGGAGGCATACCCGATGGCCTGGTACTTCAAAGGGTATTACTTAAGTAATGCCGGAAAAGTAAATGAAGCCGCAGAAGCATTCGGCAAGGCTGCTATTATGAAGCCGGATTATTGCTTCCCAAATAAGTTAGAAGAGTTATTGGCGCTGCAAGAGGCCGTTAAAGGTAACCCGGCTGATGCCAAAGCATGGTATTACATGGGTAATTTTTGGTACGGCTCCCGCCAGTATGATGAGGCCCGGGTGTGCTGGGAAACATCAAAAGAGCTGGATGATACGTTCCCAACAGTCCACCGTAACCTGGCCCTGGCGTATTACAATAAACAAAATAATCCTGTCGCTACCCGGGAATCACTGGAAAAGGCCTTTGAACTCGACACGTCCGATGCCCGTGTTTTGATGGAGTTGGATCAGTTGTATAAAAAATTAGGGGTGGCTCCGGCCGAACGGTTAGCACTTCTTGAGAAACATCCTGATCAGGTCAGTTTCAGGGATGATTTGTATCTGGAAAGAGCAACGCTGTATAATCTGACAGGACAGGAAGAGAAGGCTTTAGAGTTGATTGTGAACCGTCAGTTCCATCCCTGGGAAGGGGGCGAAGGTAAAGTGACCGGTCAATACCTGTACAGTCAAATTGAGCTCGCCAAAAAAGATATTGATAAGGGTAAATTTCAGTCGGCCATTGATCATCTGGAGGCCACTTTTATATACCCGCATACCCTGGGTGAAGGCAAGCTGTCCGGAGTACAGGAGAATGATATTTACTACTGGCTGGGATGCGCGTATGACGGTTTGGGTGAAACAGAGAAAGCCAGAGGTGCATGGGAGAAAGCTGCAGTTGGTTTGTCAGAGCCCTCAGCAGCCATGTATTACAACGATCAGCAGCCGGATAAGATCTTTTACCAGGGACTCGCACTGCGCAGGCTGGGGCGTGAAGATGAAGCCAGGAGCCGTTTTAACAAGCTGTTGAAATATGGAGAGAAACAACTTTTTGTTCCATTTAAGATGGACTACTTTGCCGTATCACTGCCTGATTTGCTGATTTTTGAAGAGGATTTGCAGAAACGACATGAAATGCATTGTCATTACCTGATGGGATTAGGCCATCTGGGATTAGGCAAGGTAAAAAAAGCAAGCGCAGAATTTAATACGGTCCTGGCTGAAGACAAATATCATTTGGGGGCAATTATCCATAATAAAATGAAGAATTCAGTGGCAATAAACAGCATAGTACTTGGATCAAAAACTGTTTCTGAAGATAATCTTTAGGATTAGTATAAATTCGTATTAGATAGTAAATAAAATAATAAGTCCAAATATACAATTTATGAAAAGAGGTCAATTAGTAATCCCATTGATTCTGCTTGTGAGCTTAATTTCCTGCCAGCTTGCAGACATTAAGCTCAGAAGATCAGACCACGATCTGCAGTTCCAACAATTGGCTTCCCGTTGGGATGAGGCGGTTCCGCTTGGCAATGCAATGCTGGGAGCCCTGGTTTGGCAAAATGGCGAGAATCTGCGTTTATCGCTTGATAGAGCTGATTTATGGGATCTGCGTCCCATGCAAAATCTGAATAAACCGGAATGGAAATACAATTGGGTATACGAGCAATGGAAGAATGACAATTACCAGGCTGTTCAGGAAGCCTTTGATATACCTTATGACCGTAATCCGGCACCCTCAAAGATACCTGCCGCAGCCCTGGAATTCAATATTAAATTGTTGGGAGATATCGATTCGGTAAAACTATCCATCCTCGATGCCACCTGTGAAGTGAAGTGGAATAGCGGCGCACGTTTGCTCACCTTTGTGCATGCTACAGACCAGGCGGGGTGGTTCCGGTTTGAGGGGGTTGAAAACAACTTGACTCCTGTACTTGTTCCGCCGGCCTATAATCTGGAAGGTAACAGTGGTGCTAATAATCCTGTAACAGGGCAAGATCTTCGTCGCTTAGGATATTCTAAAGGTGAAGTGAAAAGTGACAAAAACAGGATCACATATACTCAGGAGGGCTGGGGTGGTTTTAAATATCAGGTACATGTTTCCTGGAAACAAAAAGGAGATGTGTTGGAAGGCTGCTGGAGTATCAGTTCTGAATTTCCCGAATGGGAAAAAACATCGGATGCCCGGGCTGCTGTAAAAGACAATTTGCCAAAAGGATTCAATAAGGCCTTGAATAGTCATCGCCGTTGGTGGGAGAATTTCTGGACCAGGTCATCGGTTACATTGCCTGATCCTGTGCTGGCGAAGCAATGGTATCTGGAGCAGTATAAATTTGGTTCAGCGGCCCGAAAAGGAGCACCTCCCATCTCGTTGCAGGCGGTTTGGACTGCCGATAATGGTAAACTGCCACCCTGGAAGGGAGATTTCCATCACGATCTGAATACTCAGTTGAGCTATTGGCCTGCTTATAGTAGTAACCATCTGGATCTGGAAGAAGGTTTTCTGGATTGGCTGTTGAAATACCAGGATACCTTTCGGAAGTACACGAAGGATTATTATGGTACGAATGGGTTGAATGTTCCCGGTGTAACAACCCTTACCGGAGCACCTATGGGAGGATGGATTCAGTATTCCTTCGGGCCAACAGTCTCAGCCTGGTTGGGGCAGCATTTTTACCTGCACTGGCGTTACTCCATGGATCGGCAGTTTCTGGAAAAGAAAGCCTATCCCTGGCTCAAAGAGGTGGCTATCTATCTGGATGAATTGTCGGTAAAAGACAAGGACGGGAGGCGCCAATTACCCATTAGTTCAAGCCCTGAAGTCAATGATAACGCCCGTAACGCCTGGTTTGGTAAAACGACTAATTTTGATCTGGCACTGATTCGGTTCACTTTTGAAAAGGCAGCGGAATTGGCGACTGAATTGGGAAAAATAGAGGAAGGCAACAAATGGCGTAAAATTTTGGCTGAGTGGCCTGACTTTGCAATTGATGACCAGACCGGGCTAATGTTTGCTCCATTAGTTCCCAATCACCAGTCACATCGTCACTTTTCACACCTGATGGCCATTCATCCGCTGGGATTGGTTGACTGGTCACAGGGAGAAGAAGCTCAACGTTTGATTGTTAAAACGGTAGATAACCTGAAAGTACAGGGTAGTGATTGGTGGACCGGGTATTCATTTAGCTGGCTGGCTAATCTGCAGGCGCGCATGATGGATGGTGACGGTGCCGCTGAAACACTGCGGATATTTGCTGAGAACTTCTGTCTGCCTAACTCTTTTCATGTTAACGGGGAGCAACACAACCGGGGTTATTCCAAATTCAAATATCGCCCCTTTACCCTGGAAGGTAATTTTGCATTTGCGGCTGCTGTACAAGAGATGTTGATTCAAAGTCACACCGGTATCATTAAATTGTTTCCGGCTATTCCTGACGATTGGAAAGAGGTCGCTTTTGACCAGTTAAGAGCAGAGGGGGCTTTCCTGGTATCAGCACAAAAGAAAGATGGTGAACTATCCGGTGTGACCATTCAGGCTAAGACGGATGGAGAAATACAAATTGAAAATGGATTTAAGGACGGTAAATTCACCTCCGCCTTTCCTGGTGTAAGCGGTGATAAAATCATAGTCATTCAAATGAAGAAAGGGGATATAGCCATTCTCTCTGGCAACTAATCTAACTGTTCTTAAATTCTTAAAAATAATTTTCGCAACGATGAAACTTAAGTTGAGTATTATTAGCATTCTATTTTGCGGTTTCCATTTCATAACCATCGGTCAAACGATCATTGACCTGTCCGGTCATTGGCAAGTCCGGCTGGATCCTCATAATGAACTACTTCAAAAACACCCGGACCGGTGTAAAACCGAAGGTGCGATTGAGCTCCCTGCGTCTTTGGCTGAAAAAGGTTATGGCTTTAAAACCGAAGGTTCCGATTTTGGCGTGTTGACTCCAGCCTATAAATACGTTGGCAAAGCCTGGTACACGCGTGAAATTGAAATACCCCGGAGCTGGAAAAATAAATCCGTTGAAATATTGCTGGAACGGGTCTTATGGGAATCCCGTGTCCTGATGGATGGGAAAGAACTAAGCCGGCAAGATGCACTGGGGACTCCCCATGTGCATCAGTTGGGGAAACTGGCACCCGGACGCCATCAGCTCACCGTTCTGGTTGATAACGACATGATTCATAATATTGGGGATAAGGGACATGCCTATGGCGAATATACCCAAAGTATCTGGAACGGAATAGTGGGGCGTATGGAGATGAAGGCATATGATCCGGTGAGGATGACAGCTGTAAAAACCTTTCCTGATATTGAAAAGGATGTACTGGACATACAGGTTCAGCTTAAAGCTGATAAAACGCGAACAGCAAAAATCAGTTATGAAGTTAAATCACTTCTATCCGGAGATGTCGTTTTGAAAGGGGACTATAATAAAACGCTCTCAGCATCTGACAATGTATTGACAATGAGTATTCCGGTTAATAATGGGCTCAAAAAATGGAGTGAATTTACGCCTGAAGTGTATGTTTTGAAAACATCTGTGAAGGCCGGAAAATTTGAGGATGCAAACGAGACTGAATTTGGGTATTATGAAGTGAGTCACAATGGCACTAAACTGCTCATAAATGGAAATCCTGTTTTTCTTCGCGGAAACCTCGATTGTGTCCATTTCCCGCTTACCGGCTACGCATCCTGCAAAGTAGAAGAATGGGAGCGTATCTTCAGAATCTATAAAGAGTATGGGTTGAATCATGCCCGTTTTCACTCCTGGTGTCCACCAGAGGCCGCTTTCAAAGCAGCGGATCGGGTGGGAATCTACCTGCAGGCTGAAGCTTCCATTTGGATTGACTGGTGGATGAGTGTTGATAACACAGAACGTGGACGCCCGGAAATGAATACCAAAGGATTTCCCAAGGGTTTAGGCGAAAATGCTTCACGCGATAGTTTCGTGGTGGCCGAGATGAATCGCGTTGTGGAGGTCTATGGAAATCATCCGTCCTTCACTCTGTTTTGTATTGGTAATGAGTTGGGAAACTCTGATTTTGACAGCATGAAACAATGGGTGGCGGATCTGAAAATGAAAGATCCCAGACGCTTATATGCCGTTTCTACGGCCCGTACCATCACTGAGGTGGATGATTACAATGCCACCCATTACATTAAGGGTGGGGGGCGCACCCGCGGATTAAACGGCGCACATACGGACTGGGATTTTGAAGAAACCTATTCCAAAATGAATATCCCTATCATAGCCCATGAAATTGGTCAATGGCCGGTTTACCCACAATGGACAGAGATTGATAAATATACAGGTGTGCTCAAAGCCCGTAATTTGGAGGAATTCAAGGAGCAGGCGGAGAAGAATGGGATAGGTGATCAGGATGTACCGTTTGCAAAGGCTTCCGGTGCCTTGAACCAGATTATGTACAAATACGAAACCGAATCGTTTTTGCGCACGGCCAGCTGTGCCGGGGTGCAGTTGCTGAGTATGCAGGATTATCAAGGGCAGGGTGAAGCGCTGATTGGTTGGCTGGATGCCCATTGGGACAGTAAAGGCATTACTACGCCAGAACAATTCAGAGAGCATTATAACACCACTGTCCCCTTATTGCGCATGGAAAAATTCATTTGGACAAGCGATGAACTATTTAAAGCTACTGCTCAACTATCGCATCACGGCGCTTCGCCATTAAAAGCCACATGTAATTGGAAAATTACCAATGAGGCCGGTCATGTGGTGTCTGATGGTTCATTTGTAAATCAAACATTTACCTTGGGATCACTGTCCAATCTTGGTGATATTCACTATAAACTGGACCAAATCACAAAAGCAGAGAAATTTACAATTTCAATTTGGGTAGAAGGTACTTCCTTTAAAAATCACTGGGATATCTGGATTTATCCAAAAGCAACGCCTCGTGCTGATACCGGTGATGTGTTGGTAACGAATCAACTGGATGCATCTGCCAAAGAGGTATTGGAGAAAGGTGGTAAAGTATTAATGGTAGCCAATGAATTAGGGACGGATGAAACAGCCGTAAGTGCTCATTTTTATCCCTTGTATTGGTCACTCACCTTCTTTCCGGGACAAGGCAAAACATGTATTGGGCTCTTACTGCAGGACCAACATGCGGCATTTGCTGATTTTCCCACTGCGTATCACAGCGACTGGCAATGGGAGAGCATTAGTGCTGGTGCGAAAGGATTTATCCTGAATGATTTGCCTGCTTCATACAAGCCCATTGCTCAACCGGTAGATGATTTTCATCGAAATAACAAGGTGGGATCCATCTTTGAAGTAGCCGTTGGGAAGGGAAAGCTTATGGTGTGTGGTTACAATTTAAATGTGGACCAACCTGCTGCCCTTCAACTTAAAAATAGTTTAGTGAAATACATGAATTCACAGGCTTTTGCACCAAATCAGCAAGTGCCTATGGAGTGGCTGGAAAACAAATTACCATTCATTCCTAAAGCAACAAAAGCGGATGTGTCCAACGAATTTAACGATGCAATCCTGTATGTTCAGGCAGCAGCTAAACTGAAACAAATGAATGAAAGTAGGCCCTGGAATAAAACGTTTGATGATGTTAAGGAGTCTGAAAAAACGTCCTATCAAGTTCTAGCTGATGGGGTATGGAAGGATGAAAAAGGGGCCGCCTGGCATGGCCAGGAAATGACCTTAAAGATCAACTGTCCGGATGGGATATTGGGGACCCTTTATGTCCATTTCCACGATTGGGATAAATTGAAGCGTACAGGTTTGTTGGAGTTTGAAGGCCGGAAAGTGAAGCTGGATAGGCACATGGGAGATGGCCAATGGATTAAATTTCATGTGATGCGCGAAGATAGCAATGATGGACAGCTCATTTTAAAAACGCAAGCGCTGACAGGACCCAATCTGATGATTACTAAGGTTGCATTAATTGATGAATAATACAAAAAAATAGTTTTTTACATTCTTGATAACCCCAGGCTGTAGTCTGGGGTTATCAAACCAGCATTATACTAATAACAATACGTCCACGTCGTGGTTAAAATAGTATCCTAATCCACGGCGTCTCCTTCTGGCCTGCTTTCATTTTGCCAGCTACCGTTTCTGATCACATTCCAGCTTTGGGTGATATGTTGCCTACCATTACTGATTTTGTTATCTTGTCGACCGAAAATAGCGAATGAAACAGCAGGAAAGTATATCAGATCAGTTTATTATGCAACAGATTGCTTCTGGAAAGGAAGAGCTGTTTGATTTTATTTTTCGCAAATACTACAAATCTCTATGCGCTCAGGCTGTGCTTTATGTAAAGGACAATGATTTGGCTCAGGAGATAGTACAAGAGTGTTTCATTCGGTTTTGGGAAAAGCGCTCCGAATTGGACGAGGTTCGGAAACTCTCCACTTTCTTGTCTTTTATGGTACGCAACCGGGCCATTGACTTTCTTCGTAAAGAAAAAGTGCAAATGACGCTTGTTGACTCTCTTCAATATCAGCATCAAAATGATAGTGCAGATAATTTGGCCATCTCCCATGAATTTGAGGAGATCCTGATGGAAGCCATTCTGAAATTACCGGATCGGTGCCGGGAAGCGTTTGAATACAGTCGGTTTGAAGGATTAACGTACGGTCAGATTGCCGATAAGATGGGCATTTCTCAAAAAGCGGTGGAAGCACTGATCGGCCGATCACTAAAATTATTGCGCAGTGATTTAATCGATTATTTGCCGTTTCTGTGCATTTTTCTTACGCGTATTAAATGATGGCGGTTGTTTTAGAACAAAGCTTGGGGCAGTATCCTTGAGTGTTCGAAACATGCTTTTTCTTCTAATGAATCAGTCAACAGCTTCGCTCTTTCTTGTTTTGTTGTCCGCGAATTACACAAATTATCAACTGCTTTGCAGTTTGGGTTTTCCAAAAGGAAAACATATTGGCATAATTCGATGAATTTGTGGTTTCTAATAATAGGTAGCTACGAACAGGTTGGCATCAATTAGTTCTTTTTTTAGGTTTCGAGCACTTGCGGGCAGCGCCCCAGGTATCTATGAATAGGATATTCACACTGAAAAGGGGTGAATCTTTCACACAAAAGTTTAACCTCATAATGGTGGCAGAGCCATTATTTATTATCGATAATCTGGATTTAAATAAAAAAAAAGTCATCTCGAAAATATTTATACGGCGCTTTTTGTCAGTCTATTAGATGATGGGGTTGAGGGTTTTTATAAAAAATGTAATAAAAAGTAAAGAATTCATATAGGGTATCACCTTGTTTGTTTCGTCATTACTATGAAGACACAATAAAGATGGATAAGAATAGAGAGATTATATTGGCTAAATATTTTTCCAATACCCTGGATGAGGTTGATAAAACAGAGGTAGATGCCTGGGTTTTGGAATCAGATGAAAATCAGAAACTATTTGATCATTACCAACAATTGTGGGTGAAGGCCGAGGCGTTCACATCATATAGTGATGAGCAGGTAGAAGAGGCATTGCTTCGAACCAAGAAACAAATGCCTCAATTTAGGAGTAAGAAAAGCCATTTTACCTGGATACGGCAGGTAGCTGCAGTACTTGTGCTCGCCATTGGTCTGGCTTCTGTTTTTCACTATTTCATGCAACCCCATACAGTTAATGGTGGCGTTGTTTTTAAAGAGGTGGTCGCCAGCCGTGGAAGTAATACCAAACTGATCCTCCCGGATGGATCCACAGCACAATTGTATCCTGGAAGTAAACTGGTGTTTCCCTTAGCTTTTAATGGGGAATACAGAGAAGTGCAGTTAACCGGTGAAGGATATTTTGAAGTGGAGCATGATGAAGCAATGCCCTTCATTGTTAAAACGGATCAGCTCAATGTGAAAGTATTGGGAACCGAATTTAATGTAAGAGCATATGAGGATGAGAATTTTGTGGAAACGGTTTTGGTGAATGGAAAAGTTGCTCTGGAGAAAGAGGAAAATGGTAAAATAGTGTCATTACAAACTCTAAAGCCGTATCAGCGCTCTGTTTACTCGTTGACCAGTGGAAAGCTGGCAGTGTCTGATGAGCTGGACCTTCATAAATATGTGGATTGGAGAAAGGGATTGCTGGTTTTTGATGCAGATCCTATGCAAGAGGTGGTTAGAAAAATGGAGAATTGGTACAACATTGATTTCGTAGTGGACGAACAGTTACAACGTTATAAATTTACAGGAGTGTTTGAAGATGAGCCCATTGATGAAGTGCTGGCTTTGATGCAGTATTCCTCCCCTTTTAAATATAAAATTGAGAAAGGGTATCTGAATCAAGCTGGAGTACATGTGCGAAAAAAGATTATACTAACCTACAAGAATTAATACCTATGCAGAAAACCTAATGGTAAGAAAAAACAGGAAAGTGCGTCAACACCTTCCTGTGTTTTAAAGAACTCAAATTGGTCTTTGAGTTCAGATGTTAAATACAAAAAATCATTTCAAATTTATGAAAAAAAATCCATTATGGGATTGGGGTGACAATGATTATTCCAATTTCTTAAAAGTGTATCGTATTATGAAGCTATCTGTATTCATGATGCTTATAGGAGTACTGAACATGTATGCCAGTACCGTTTATTCCCAGGATGCCAAAGTGACGGTGAGTCTCAATGGCGCTTCTGTTAAGCAGGTTTTAAAAGAGATAGAAAGTAAAACCGAGTTCTCATTTCTGTATAATGATGAACTGATTGATGTGGAGCGTAAAGTAAACCTGGATGTAAAAAAACAAGCTATAAGCGACGTCTTAGATCAATTATTTAGCAACTCAGAGGTGGTTTATCGCGTGGTGGATCAACGTATTATTTTGACGACGCCTCCTCGAGTCGCACCAGTAAATCGTCAACAACAAACGCTTATCATTACCGGTGTGGTCAAGGATGATAAGGGAGCACCTTTGCCTGGCGTCAATGTGTTTGAAAAATCTAACATGACCAGTGGTGTCATAACCGGTATTGATGGTACTTATTCGATTACTGTAAGTTCTGGCGATGCCGTGTTAACCTATTCGTTTATTGGTTTTGATAGTCAGGACATACAGGTAGCCGGTCGGTCTACCATTAACATCACCATGGTGGAAGAGATGAAAGGACTGGACGAAGTGGTTGTAGTGGGTTACGGTAGTCAAGCTCGTTCCAAATTGACAAGTTCCATTGCCACGGTAAAGACCGATGATCTGAAACAAGCGGCAGTAGCCAACCTGGAAAATGCTCTTGGAGGCAGAATGTCCGGTGTTTTTGCCCGTCAGACAAGTGGAGAGCCCGGTTATGATGGAGCCGATATTCGAATCCGTGGATTTGGCAGTGCCTTGATTGTAGTGGATGGTGTTCCGGGGCGTGACTATTCAAACCTGGATCCCAATGAAATTGAATCCATTTCGGTGTTAAAGGATGCTGCATCTGCTGCCGTATATGGTATGCAGGGAGCCAACGGGGTTATATTAGTCACCACTAAAAAAGGATCCACTGAAGCACCTACCATTGAGGTTAACTCGTTTTGGGGGTTTCAAAGTCCCACACGTTTCCCTGAGGCCATGGGAAGTGAAGACTGGCAACGCATGCAAAATATTTTTCGGGCTAATAACCAGCTTAAAAATGATCCCAATGCGGTGATTCCCGAAGGCGACATGGCGATTGATCGCACATTGCCGAATACCAATTGGTATGATGAAGCCATCAGAGATTATTCACCCATGTCACAAACCAATGTCAATGTGAGCGGAGGTAATGAAAATGTGAAGTATTACTTTTTAGTTGGTTATTTAAATCAGGAAGGTATTTGGCAATCCGGTGCAACCAATAAAGAGCGGTATAATATCCGGTCGAACCTTGATATAAAAATTAACGATAACTTAAAAATGCAAGGTGGTATTGGTGGTATTTTTACCCAACTTGATTTTCCCGGTGCAGGACAACATGCTATTGGAGAGAATATTATTAATACCCCTCCAATTTTTAATGCTGTCAATAATAAGGGATATGCCTATGTGCCGGTTAAGGATGGTTATAATCCATTGGCGTTGATGGATCCCAATTCATCAGGCTATACCAATGATAAAATCCGCGAATGGAATATCAATTTGTCGGCTGAGTACCAGATCCCTTTTATCGAAGGCTTATCCGTAAAAGGTGTATTGGGTTATGATACCTATGACCAGCAAAAGAAAGACTGGACTAAAAAGATCAAGTTTTACAATGAAGTGAATGGTGATTTCCAAGAGGTGATATCCAGTGATGGATATAACAAGACTAATTTGGGATTGACCGATGGAAGAAGTTATAACCTGACCCTGCAGGGGTTTCTGAAGTATGTGAAATCGTTCAATGACCACAATATCAATACTTCTTTAGTCTATGAAGAAACCAGAGGCAACAGTCATGGTTTTAATACCGGGCGAGGTACCTATCCGTCTGACTTGGTGGATAACATTGGTGCTGGTTTGGATGATGACAAAAAGTGGAATGGCGAGTGGGAAAGAACCTTTGCCGCCCGTTCTTACATTGGAAGAATTGCCTATGATTTTGATACCCGTTATTTGATTGAGTTTGTTGGCCGCTACGACGGCGCTCAATACTTTGCTCCTGACAATAGATGGGGTTTCTTTCCAGCGGTGTCAGCAGGATGGATGATCTCAAGGGAATCTTTTATGGACCCATTAAAGAGTGTTATCACTGAAATGAAATTAAGGGCATCATGGGGGCAATTAGGTGATATGTCTGCTGCCAGGAATTACTATAGTAGCAATGAGGACTATTATTGGAAAGAGGGATATAGATATCCGGGTGACGTACTTCAGTTAGGCAATGATAAGATTTATACCCTTGGAGAACGATTAACTGCCAATCCTGATTTCACATGGTCTAAATCCACAACCTACAACATTGGTTTAGATAGTAAGTTGTGGAATAATAAGTTAGGTGTTACGGCCGAAATATTCTATCGTGAACGTACCGATTTGCCGGCTAAAAAAGCAGATGATAATGCAGGGAATCTGGCCACCTATTATAACTTGAATGGTGATAATACAAGAGGATTTGAATTTTCATTGGATCATAAAAATAATATTAATGAGTTCCACTATACGATTGCAGCAAATTTTTCGTGGGCTAGAACACAATATGGGCATACGGAGCAAAGCCCCTTTACAAGCGGGTACAATAAGTGGAGGAATGGTTATGAAGGAAATTGGAATAATAGCTACTGGGGATATGGTGTAGATGGTAGATATCAGAATGAAGCAGAAATTGTAAATGGCAAGTACCTGGATGGTTATTCCAAAGGGGAGCAATTTCCTGGAGATGTCATCTATGAAGACTGGAATGGTGATGGTTACATCGATTCAAAGGATGAGCATGTTATTGGTCGGGAATCCTATCCTGAAGTGATTTATGGTTTGACCATGGGCATGGAATGGAAAGGGATTGATTTCATGATGTTCTGGCAGGGAGCTGGAAGGTCTGAATATTACTTGTGGGGGAGTTCAACGAATCCTTTCAAGATGAATACGCCTGATAAAGGAACCTTTAACTATCTTGGGGATTACTGGCATAAGGCTGATTATGGCGTGGCCGGAAGTGAATGGATAGCCGGTGAATATCCAACTTATCGAAACGGTTATAAAGACATTAATGCCTACGGTAGCGGAAGTAATACCTTTTGGCAGCGCAATGGATCTTACTTGCGATTGAAAAATATTGAGTTGGGGTATACATTACCTAAGTATCTTACGGATAAAGTGAATATTAAATCAACCAGGTTCTATGTCAATGCCTATAACTTGCTTACGTTTAATTCATTTAAGTACATTGATCCAGAGACTGGAGGAGGTCAGGATATCAGTGATTATCCGCAAATGAAGTCCTTCAATGTGGGTGTTAATTTAAAATTCTAGAAAATGTATAGAGATAAAATTAAATATTATCTGACAATATTTGTCGTATCACTGGTTCTGGGTGCTTGTGACTCAGAACTGTTGGATGTGGAATTGGATTCTGTCATCGATAGTGAGGAGATTGAGAATAATCCGGAAATGGCAGAGAACCTGTTTCTTAGTTCCTATAAGGATATTCAGAATCAGTTGATCAATCTTGACCAATTGGGGCCATATTACTTTGGCTGGAATTCATTGTGTGATGAGGGGATGGACAATGCGCCGGTTTGGGATGGAGCCAACGCGTATACCAAACCAGGTGGCGCCGGGTATGGGAAAGCGTTTAGAGCAAATGCTGATAATGGAGTCTTTTGGCCCTATAAAGACATCAACCGCTTGAATAAATTTATCAATGGATTCTCTAACAGCGAAGATGAAAAGATTTTGTCGACCGTTGGAGAGGCGCATTTCTTAAGAGCATATTTATATTTCGAATTAGTGAAGCGCTATGGAGGTGTTCCTTTGATCTCAGATAACCTGGATAATTATGAACGATTGGTACGTAAGACTGAGAGGGAGAGTTGGGATTACATTGCCAATGAACTGGATAGTGCCACGACTCTTTTAGTGGACATGCAAAAAGATGGAGTGACCGATAAGGATCGGGCCAATAAGTACACCGCTTTTGCCCTTAAATCCAGAGCCATGTTGTATGCCGGTACCATAGCTAAATATGGAAATGGTGCAGCGAATAACGGCTTGCAGGGAATTGAAAACACCGAAGCGGAACGGTATCTGAAATTGGCTTACGCAGCAGCCGACTCTGTGGTGCAGTCAGGGAAATATGCCTTGTATAATTCCTATGCCGGAAGTTCTAAAAACTATCAATACATTTTCTTAGATGAAAATAATGATGAAGTTATTTTCCAGTTTGATTTTGACTTCCCTGGCAATGGACATAGTTATGATATGCATTGGGCGCCTTATCGCTTCAAAGATGGATGGGGCACTGAAACAGCTCCCTTAGTAGAAATGGTGGAGGATTATGAATATACCGATGGGACGATCAAACCCTTGGATTATACAAGAAAATATCAATCAGTAGCTGAGGTGTTTGAAGGGAAAGATTTGCGATTTGAGGCTACCATTTTGCACGGTGGATCAAAATGGCAGGGAGATGAGATGGAGATTCACCGTGAAACCAGAGTGCTTACTGCTGATGGTGGGGAGGTGAGTTATTATGTGAATTCAGAATGGCAGCTCACCGCCAGCGATAATCTTATTCCAGGAGTTGACGGTGTTCATGCTACGGGATTAGATGGCCCGATTAATGTGTCAGGAGGGTGGGATATTACCCGCACCGGGTTTTATATCAAAAAGTATCTGGATCCAGACAAAATTCTGGCCGGGAATGAGTCGTGGCAAAATCAGATCCTGATTCGCTATGGAGAAGTCTTACTGAATAAAGCAGAGGCTGCTGCTGAGTTAGGTGGAGCCTATGAAGCGGAAGGATTAGTTGCCCTAAATGAAATACGGGCCCGTGCCAGCCAGCCTGTAAAAGGAGGTTTATTAATTGACGAAGTGCGTCACGAACGGAAAATTGAATTGGCTTTTGAGTTAAACCGTTTCTGGGACCTGAGAAGGTGGCGAATTGGTGGTGAAGTGTTGCAAAATACAATGTTTCATGCCCTTAATCCCATTCAGTGGATTGACCAGACCAAAACACCTGCCGAGATTTATTACACGATTGAGAAAGTGGAACCGGGTGATCATTTAAAACCAAGGTTATACAATGAGCGCGATAATTATTGCCCGATATCCTTAAGCGATAATCCAGGGATGATACAAAATAGTGGTTGGTAACAATAAATTATTTGAAATGAGAAATAAGAATATATTCCTATTAATACTAATGTTGGGCGTGGTGTTTGTCTCCTGTAAGTTGGATGAACGGAACGACATGCTATCAGCAGGTTTTGAAGGTACTCTGGTTGATTATAGGACGGGTGAAAAAGTGAAGACCGATCACACCGGTAACCGGGCGAAACTGTGTTTCATTGATGAAGCTTATGGTGATGATGCTCAAAAGATAGAGTATAATATTTTGCCTGACGGAGAGTACGTTAATACTAAAGTATACCCATCTACTTATACAATATATGCTAAAGGGCCATTTATTGATGTAGATACCCTTTATGGTGTTCAGATGAAAGGATATAAGAAGTTTGATTTGGAAGTTGTCCCTTATTTGACCTTGGACATCGTAAACCAGGAAGTTGTAAAGGGAAAAATGCGGGTTACTTACAGTTATAAATTGAACACGGATGATCCTGATGTAAATATTAAAGAGATCAATTTGTACTATAGCAAATTCCCTTATCCAGGTAATGCGGATGTAGATAATAAAAGTGTTTTTAAAATTGAAAAAAAGCCAACGGATCGGGAAGGGGTAATTACGAGTGAGTTCTTTTTGGTTGAAGGTCTTATTATGAATGTACGTGCTGGTGGTACTGTTGATGTCAATAGTGATTTTTACAATTATTCAGAGTCTATTGAGACGCCTGCAGAATTCGAACCTGCTGTAGAAGAGAAAATGGATAAAAGTAATTGGACGGTTCATAACTTCTCGTCAGAAGAACCTGCTGAAGGCGAATGGAGTGACTACGATTATTGTGGTAAAGTAGAAGCCGTATTTGATGGTCATTTGGATTCATTTTGGCATACAGCTTGGGCAGAGTCATCACCTGAATATCCTCATTATTTTTCTATCAATATTGGTGAGACCAAAGAGGTCAGATCTTTTGAGCTTTTCAGACGTCAAGGAAAAACGGATTGTGCCACAAAAATTCAGTTACTTGTTAGTGACGATGGCGAAAATTGGACTGACCTTGGAACTTTCGATTTCGATAATACAACTGAAGCTGGGCAATTGTTTGAAGTTGAGCCAACTCAAGCTAATTATATTAAGTGTGTTGCACTTGAGGGGCCATATAATTATACCCATTTAGCAGAAATTGATATCTACGTCAGTCTTTAGTACTTACAGTAAGTGTTATAGGGGTTTATTTCTCCTATAATGCTTATCCGTTGGATTACACCAAGAGTGAAGAGACTATTTCACTTTTTATAGAGTAATAAATAATTTTTCTTGGTTTGATCTCATTTCAAAGAGATTGAACGGATAGTTTTTATTAAAAAATTAAAACGAATGAAAAAAATAAATATATTTCTAAGTATAATGGCTGCTCTATTTATTTTCGTTGCCTGCTCAAACGATGATAATGATGATAACGTGGATAAAGCGCCTGCAGCAATTACAAATATAAATGCAACTTCAGATTATGGTTCTGTAGGTTTCACCTGGACCAATCCCGCTGAGGCTGATTTTAGTTATGTGGAAATTAGCTACGTCAATAATTTAGGTACTATTATTAATGTCAATGCAACGGAAGGTGCTGATGAAGCAATTGTTGATGGTTTTGTGGACACCAATTCATATGAATTCAAACTAAAAGCAGTTGATAACGAGGGAAATAGATCTGAAGCTACGACTGTTAGTGCAACTCCTAATGCTCCAGCATATCAGGTGGTTATGGAGACTGTTGCTGTTGAACTTGAAGAAATGGTGGTGATTGTAAGCTGGACCAATGAAACAGAAAAAGCAGTGACACTAGTCGTTGAGTATACTGATGAAGCTGGAGAAGGACAAAAAATGGATGTAGATGCTGCTCAAACAGGTACATCACAAATTACAGATCTATCAACTGAAACTCCAAGTGTTACGATTTATGCGACAGATGTTTTTGATAATGAAACTGATCCTGAAGAATTCAAAGTTGCATTTCCTGTTGATGATATGCTAGCAAAAGACAATTGGACTGTGCATGATTTCTCATCTGAAGAACCTGCCGAAGGTGGAGGAAATGGCTTAGTAACGGCAGCTTTTGACGATGATTTAAACACTTTCTGGCATACAGACTGGGCTAACCTAGCGCCAGATTACCCCCATTATTTTTCCATTAATATGGGTGAAACGCATAGTGTCAAAGCTTTTGATTGTTCCAGAAGACAAGGGGATGAGCGTGGGCAAACAAAAATTCAATTTTTGGGAAGTTCTGACGGTGAAAATTGGACTGATCTGGGAACATTCGACTTCGATGCTGACAGCGATGCTGCTCAACGTTTTGACATTGCGCCAACAGACATGCAATATTTTAAGTATGTGGCACTTGAGGGTAATGATACATTTGCCTTTCTGGCTGAGATAAATGTTTATGTAAATAAATAAGGTTTTTAGTGAAGCATTGCAGAGCCCAATAGGTAACTGCAATGCCTTCATTTAATTTGCACCAGGATTAAAAATTATTATTTCATTCACTCCACCCATGAAAAATCTACTCGTAATCATTACACTGATAATCGCTACTACCCTGTTTTATACTAGTTGCGATAAATCTGAAGATCCCATTGAAGAGAAAACTGATGAAAATCCCAATGATGAACTTGTTTTAGGAGATTATATCTCGGATTACCCCAATAACCTCAATGTGGTTTATTTTGTGCCTTCCGACACAGAACCTTTACCCGATTATCACCGTCGCATTTCAGGCATTATGCTGCACATGCAGGAGTGGTTTAAGAAAGAGATGAAATACAACGGTTTTGGTGAGAAAACATTTGGCATGGAAGTGAATGAGATAGATGCCAATTATGTACGCGTGACAGTTGTAAAAGGCAAAGAGGGAAAAAAGGCTTATCCCTATGAAGGTGGGGGCTCCAAAGCCGGTGCTGAGATTGAAGCTTATTTTTCGGCGCATCCCGATGAAAAGAAAAGTGAGCACACCATTGTGTTTATTCCAAGTTTAGAAGGAGAGCATGGATGGGATGCCGGAGGTGTCCCCTTTTATGGCATGGGTAGAACGTGTTATGTGCTCGATTATAAATACTTCGACATCTCTACCTGGATGGACGGAACCAAAGAGGGAGAATCCAACTGGATTGGTGGTACCCTGCATGAATTAGGACATGGCTTAAACCTGCCGCATAATCAACACCTTGCCAATGATGGGTGGCTATCCATGATGTCCTGGGGTAATCACGATTATAATTACACACCTGATAATATACATCTGACCAAGGCCAGTGCGGCCATACTGAATAATAGCCAGGTGTTTAGTAAAGACCCCAGCCATGTTTTCTATGATGTGGAGCCCGCTCATACCATTAAAGCATGTCGCATTTATGCAGATGACACCAATCTTTACCTGAGATGTAAATTTACGGCTGAGGATCCGGTGAATGCCGTCATTGCTTTCAACGACCCAAAGACCAGTGCGGATGATTCCAACTACAATGCAATCAGCTGGTGCACGACTAACGTTATTAATGGGGATAGTATTGCATTGATTATGCCATTGGATGGTATTAACAATGAATACAAGAACAGTCCATTTGATTTGAATATCCGATTTTGCCATGAAAACGGGAATTTCTCCTACGAGTCCTTTAAATATAGTTTTAAGAGTGGAAAACCTGATATAAATGTGGATATTAAAGAGATCATTAAACTGGATAATGCCAATTGGTCAGTGGCCGACTTCTCTTCTGAAGAAGCCTCGGGTGAAGGCAGTGATAATGGTCGCGTGATACATGCCATTGACGGTAACTCGTCGACTTTCTGGCATTCGCAATGGGAGGGAGCATCACCGGATTATCCGCATTATTTTGTGATTGACATGAATCAGGAAGAAACCGTAAAAGGCTTCTCTTTCATTCATCGAAATGGAAAATACAATGGACGGCCAAAAGACATTACCATTGAGACCAGTAATGATAATGTAACCTGGACTGATCAGGGCAATCATACCTTAAATGATCAATCGTTGGAACAAGCGATAGAATTACCTCAGGCAACGACTTGCAGGTATTTTAAAGTAACCATTAAGACAGGATATGATGAAGGTGGAGAAGATATCTTCTTTACACATCTGGCTGAGGTGGGAGCCTATTAAGATGATAGATTTTGATATAGAAACCTTTAAGTAGTATTTTTTAAAGAGTTTTATTCTTTGTTCTAAGGTATTTCCATGTTGGGACGTTAAGATAGTAGGAGAGGGAAGAATGGAAGTTTTATTCAATGGAAAAAGAATGATTCTAAATCAATTATAATGAATACCATAGCCACTGTCAGGATATCACCATTGAAAGCATTAATTGCAATTCAAACTGAACGAATCAGGACAATTATATATCGATGATCAATCTTTGGGACAAGCGATTGTGTGATTTTCAAAGGAACTACTACAGAAGTGTTGTCCTTAATTAAAAGTTGGTCTGAGTCACAAATGGGATGCAGATAATTTGCTTAACCTAAGGTGTATAGATTTATCATGGGTGCTTTAAACATAAAATATGAAAACAACTATCTTATTTATCACCATCATCTTGATGTTATCTTGTACTTGTAGGGATAACAACAATGATCTACCGCAAAATAGCAGTGTTGAATATGTCGACACGCTTAAGCAATATATACTTCTAGATGGCAAACGAGTTTCGGAGAAAGATTTTAATTATGCCTGGAATAATTATCAACTTGAGTTTGAATTTTGGTCTAATGGGTCACGCGATGCTCTTTTAAGATTTGGAGAAAAATACAGCAAAGGCATATATTCATTTAAAATTATTAAAAAAAATGATTAAGCACGCTATTTTCTATATCGCACTAGTTACTGCAATTATGATATCTTCCTGTAGTAATAATGAACTTCGTTATTCCATCAATGGCACGGTTAATCCGGAGAAAAACGGAGACTATACCATGCTGTTTATATACAGGGGAGATAGTATTTACTCGGTTGATACAGCGGTAATCAGCAAGGGCGCTTTTCGATTTACAGGTAATGAGGATTTGGATGACATAGCCATTGTTACTACAGGTAACTATCCGGGTATTGTGAGAGCAGCAGAGGTTGTTTTAGAGAGAGGAAAAATAGAAATACATTTAGATTCAATCTCAGAAGTTAAAGGGACACCCCTTAATGAATTGTACACTGAACACAAAAAGAAGAATATTGAATTTTGGGCTGATGTCAATGCATTGAGGCAACAAAAAGAACACTCTATAAACACTAACGAAGAGCTTATCAATGAAAAGTTTGCTGCACATAAAAAATACTTAGTGGATTTCTATAAAAAAAATGTATTAAATCCTGTTGGACGTAGAACATTTAAAGAATGCCCGATAAACCTACAAAATAAAGATATATATCAGATCTATGAATTGTTATCTGAGCAATATAAATCTGATCCTAAAATTGAAAATCAAATAAAACGACTTGAGGAAAATGATAAAAAGTATAAGTTACAAGAACAGCTAATAGGACAAAAATATACAGATTTTGAATTATTTACACCAGATAAGACTCGTAAAAAAATATCCGATTATGTAGGAAAGTCAGAATTTCTTTTGATCGATTTCTGGGCATCGTATTGTAACCCCTGTATACAAAAGGTTCCCGAGCGCAAAGAAATATACGATAAATACAAAGATAAGGGTTTTCAGATCATTAGTATTTCATTGGATAATAGTCTTGGTCTGTGGCAGAAAGTTATCAACAAGGTAGATGCCCCCTGGATTCACCTTTCGGATCTTAAAGGTAAATCACCATTGAAAGAAACTTATCATATACATGGAATACCTTATAGTATTTTGCTTGATAAGGAGGGGACTATTATCCAGGTGTATGTTCAGGATTCTATTCTAAATGAAATTTTAGAAAAGTCTCTCGGAGAGGTCTAAAACCTTACAAAGGTAAAGTTAAAACATAGATAAAGGTGGTGTTATAAAGCAACACTATACCTGAAGTGCTTCGCTTCAAAGAAGAAATAATGTGGGACAAAAAAAAAGACATATAAAATGAAGATTAAAGGAAAATGGCTACTGATGATGGCTGTGTGCTTAAATACTTCAACCTATAGTTATTCGCAGGAAATCAGCGAAAATAGTGATGTAAGACCGGAATGGGAAAATGAACAAATAATTGGAATCAATAAAGAACAACCTCGGGCTACTTTTATTCCCTATGCCAATAGAGAAAAGGCTCTCGTAGGAGACCGATATGACTCCGAATATCTGAAGCTGTTACACGGCAACTGGCAGTTCAAGTGGTCACCCGATCCGCATCAGCGGCCGGTTGACTTTTATACCGAGGACTACGATGTGTCTAGCTGGGATCAGATAGAGGTACCATCTAATTGGCAGTTACATGGCTATGGGAAGGCCATCTACACCAATAATATATATCCCTTCAAGAGCGATCCTCCTTTTGTGACCAGAGAACCCGAGGATACCACGTGGTATGCCTACCATCATCGCAATCCGGTAGGATCGTACCGTCGCACCTTTACTGTTCCTGAAAACTGGGATGGGAAGACGGTTTTTATTCATTTTGATGGGGTGAGTTCTGCTTTTTACCTCTGGATAAATGGTGTGAAAGTAGGCTATAGCCAGGGAAGTATGACACCTGCAGAATTCAATATCTCTCAATACTTGCGAAAGGGAGAAAATAACATTGCTGTTGAAGTGTACCGCTGGAGTGATGGCAGTTATTTGGAAGATCAGGATTTTTGGCGCTTGAGTGGTATTTTCAGACCGGTCTATTTGTGGGCGCAGAATCCAGTTGGTATTCAGGATTTCTTTGTGCAACCACAACTGGATAGTGAGTACAAGGATGGGCAATTGAAACTGGACGTTGATCTTCGTAACCGATCCGGCAAGAATGCAAAAGATTATACCGTTGAGGCGTTGTTGTTTGATGCCAATCAGGAGTTAGTGCAAGTAAGCCAAGGATTGAATTCCGGTAAAATTACCCTTGCGAAGAATGGTGAGCAAGAGGTACAGATGGAGACCACGATTGATCGACCTCTCAAATGGACAGCAGAGCATCCACACTTATATACCCTCATACTGGAACTAAAAGATAAGAAAGGGATAATCGTTGATCGCACGTCAACTCAAATTGGTTTCCGCACCATTGAAGTGGGGCCTAAAGGTGAGCTAATGATCAATGGCAAATCGGTTTTGCTGAAAGGCGTCAATCGCCATGAGCATCATCCTGAATTTGGCCGTGCCGTTACCGTTGAAAGCATGGAGGAAGACATCCGTCTGATGAAATTGTACAATATTAATGCGGTACGCACCAGTCATTATCCCAATGATCCCCGTTGGTATGAGTTGTGTAATAAATATGGCATCTACCTGATGGATGAGGCCAATATTGAAGCACACGGTTTATATGGGAAACCCGGAATCACCGAACCAGGCTATCTGCCAAGTTGGGAAAAAGCTCACATTGATCGGGTGATGTCCATGGTGGAGCGGGATAAAAATCATCCCTCAGTAATCATCTGGTCGCATGGCAATGAATCGGGTAGCGGGCCGACTTTTCAAAAAATGTATGATGCCATAAAAGGTCGTGATACCAGTCGCCTGGTGCATTATGAAGTGATGTGGGGACCCGCCGATATGGACAGTAACATGTATCCATCGGTGGATTATATCATCTCTCAGGGTGAGCGGAATGTGGCGCGTCCTTATGTAATGTGTGAATATGGCCATGCCATGGGTAATGCCTGTGGGAATATCAAGGAGTATTGGGATGCTATACGTCTTTATCCGCGTAATATTGGTGGGTTTATCTGGGATTGGGTAGACCAGGGATTGAATGCTACTGATGAAAATGGAACACACTATTGGTATTATGGCGGCACTTTTGGCGACTATCCCAATTCAGGTAATTTCTGTCTGAATGGCTTGGTATTGCCCGATCGAAGCGTTTCACCTAAACTGGATGAAATTAAAAGACAATATCAAAATTTTTGGGCGACGCCTCTTGATTTGCAAATAGGCAAAGTAGAAGTGTACAACGAGTTCAACTTTACCAATCTGAATCAATATGACTTGGTTTGGGAAGTGAGTGAGGATGGAAAAGTGAAACAAAGCGGTAGTCTCGATGCGATTGATCTGAAACCGGGTGAACGTAAAAATATTGACATCCCCTATAAGAAAATAACACCTGTGGCAGGTGCTGTTTATCATCTGACTATTCGTTTGAAGCAACTGGAAGAAAGCGCAATGATACCTGTAGGTCATGAATTGGCATGGGAGCAGTTTGAATTACCGGTGAAGACAACAGCGCAACCAATCGATTTGTCTGCCATGAATAGCTTATCCGTGATTGAAACAGAGAATGCTTATTCAATTAAAGGAGATGCGTTTGAAATAGCTTTTGCTAAGAATACCGGAACCATTCGCAGATGGCTGATAAATGGGAAAGAGGTGATCCATGATGATGGCCTAACGCCTTCATTAAATGTATTTAGAGCGCCTGTTGATAACGATGCCCGTGGTGAATGGTATCGATTGGAGCTCAATAAACTCACCAATCAGTTGAAGTCCGTTAATGTAATTAAGGTAAAGGGACAAGTCGTCATCGAGACGATTACTAATTACCATAACTCGAAAGAACTCTGTTTCTCCGTGAATACTGAATATACCATTTTAGGGAATGGGTATGTGAATGTATCTCAGACTATTTTGCCTCATATTGGGAAAGTAGCCCTTCCACGCATTGGTATGACATTGATGTTGAATGAACGTCTGGAGAACTTGAGGTGGTTTGGGCGGGGACCTGTGGAGAATTATCCCGATCGTCAATCAGGAGCTGCTTTTGGACGTTTTAAAAGTACTGTGGATGCGCAGTTTGTATCTTATGTGCGGCCCCAATCAAATGGAAATAAAGAAGAAACTTCATGGCTGACTTTAACCGATGAGCAGGGTGAAGGAATCATGGTGGTGGCGGATGATCAAATGGCATTTTCAGCACTGCATTACACCGAAAATGATCTGGATCGTGCCGATTACATCAACCAATTGCACCCCCGCAAAGAGGTGGTGTTGAATATCGATTACCGGCAGTTAGGATTGGGTAATGGCAGTTGTGGTCCGGCCCCTTTGCCAGCCTATCAATTGAACGCTGAGCCAGTGAATTTTTCCTGGTCACTGCGCCCCTTCTCCAAGGACGTGAAGGATGTGGTTCAACTGGCCAGGGAACAAATTAAACTAAAGGAACCTGTGATTCGTCAGGACAATGAGAACCAGATTTCTATATCCACTACGGATGAGCATGCAGTAATTCGATACACGACCGATGGATCGCAGCCAACATTGAAATCAGCGGTTTATAAGGCGCCTTTTGGCATTCGTGCCCGAACAATTGTTAAAGCAAAATCTTTTCGAAAAGGGATGATTGCCTCCATGGAAGTGGGCAAGATAGTGTTGCCTCATCTGACAACTGTTTCAGATTATAAAACGACCTGGAAAGTGGTTTATGCCAATAGCTTTGAGCCGGGAGATGAGCCGGATAATGTATTGGATGGGAATAAGGGCACGAAATGGCACACGCAGTGGTCCACTCAGGAACCCAAACATCCTCACGAAATTCAGGTTGACCTGGGAGCCACCTACGAGATGGCGGGTTTCCGGGTAGTTAATCGTACCGATGGGACCAATGGATCAATTAAAGAGTATGAGTTATACCTCAGCGAGGATGGACAAAACTGGGGAGAACCGGTAAATAAAGGGCAACTGGAAGTGGGCAGTCAGGTTGAAGTGCGTTTTAATCAGGTGTTTAATGGGCGGTTTGTGCGCCTGGTTGCAATCAGTGGTGTTGGCCCCTGGACGTCTGTGGCGGAGTTTGATGTTATGGCACTTAAAAAAATAAGATAACCCTATAAAGGATAAAAAAATACACGCATGGTTAGATTTTCAATTTTTATTAGTTTGTTTTTTTTGCTTTTGGCCTGTACAGGCCAAAAGCAATCTTTTAAAAAAATGAACTTTAACGGTGAATGGCAATTTACCCGCTTAGATGAAGGAACTGCCAATAAGGCAAAAATAGTCAATCAGGGCGCGGATTGGTCATCGCAATACGAAGTGACCCATGTGGCATCTGAGGCTACTTTGGGGGTGCCAGCTGAGGTGTTAATAACTGAGTTTAAGCAACTGAAGGCAGCCGAATGGGAGGCGGTATCATTACCCCATTCCCCAAATATTGAACCATTAACGGTATTGCATCAATGGCAGGGGATCTGTTACTATAAAAAACAATTTATCGCAGAAGACCATTGGCAGGATCAAATAAGTAGCATTGAATTTGAAGGCGCCATGCATTTGGCCGATGTTTGGATCAATGGAAAGCATGTCATGCAGCATGCCGGAGGATATACCCCTTTCGTGATTGATGTGGCTGAACACTTGAAATATGGAGAATCCAATGAAGTATTGGTGCGTTTGGATAACCGCAATAATCCCCTCATACCACCAGGGAAACCATTGGAAAATCTGGACTTTTGCTATTATGGAGGTATCTATCGGGATGTGAACTTCATTGTAAAAAATAAGATTCACATCACGCATCCCATTAAGGCTAACCAGGTAGGCGGTGGAGGTGTGTTTGTCACTTACCCTGCTGTATCGCCTGAGAAGGCTATTATCTCCGTTCAAACACATGTGCAGAATGAATCGGAAGAGAAAAGCAATATTAAAGTTCGTCAGCGATTGATACAGATTGATGGCCTGTTTCAGCAGCGTCAGGTAAGCAATGAAGTGGTATTGGCAGAAGTATCGGAGGTACTTTTGCCAGGCGAAGCCAAGCATGTCACTCAACGCATGGATGTGATGAATCCACGTCTATGGTCACCGGATGCGCCCTATCTTTATCTTTTAAAAACAGAAGTTGTTAAAAATGGTGAAGTCATTGATACGGAAGAACAACGCATTGGTATTCGTCGGATATATTACAGCCGTGAAAACGGATTTGAGATAAATGGTAAAAAAATAAGATTGGTAGGCAGTAACCGGCACATGGATTATCCTTACGTGGGTAATGCCATTTCAGATAATGCGCAGTACAGGGATATCTATCACATGAAAGAAAGTGGGTTTAACACGGTGCGTTTGGGGCATTATCCCCAGGATAAATCGGTGTTGGATGCATGCGATGAGCTGGGTGTTTTGGCCATTGAACCCATTCCGGGTTGGCAGTTTTTTAATAAAAACGAGCAGTTCTGTGAACTGACCTATCGGGATATCCGCCACATGATTCGCCGTGACCGGAATCACCCGTCCGTCATTCTTTGGGAAGTGATATTAAATGAAGCCTGGCCACCCTCCTGGTGGAAAGATAAAGCTGCGAAAATAGCCCATGAAGAATATCCGGGCGATCAATGTTTCACCTCTGGTGATAGTTATGAGTATTATGGCTGGGACGTGCAATACAATGATTGGAAAGGCGCTTTTAACCGCCCCAATAACAGTGGAAAACCTGGTTTTATTCGTGAGTATTATGATTATGAGTTTGGAGGCCATTACAGTACCACCAGAGTGTCACGCGGGGATGGTGAAAAGGCACTCCTGCAAAATGCCTGGAATGCCCAGTGGTCGCATAACCGATACAGGGCTTACTACCCGTGGACAGTAGGTGATGCAGTATGGAGCATGTACGATTATAACCGCGGTTGTTGCGATAATATTTGCCGCAGTGGTGTGGCCGATATGTTCCGCCTGGATAAGTTTAGTATCCCTTTTTATAAGAGTCAGATGCCAGTGGGGCAAGCGCTTCCCTCTGGTCACTTTAAACCATACATCTTCCTGGCCAATTATTGGGATAATCCACCAGAAGACGAAAAGATTGTGGTGTATGCCAATGTGGATGAAGTGGCGCTGGTGCTGAATGGAAAAGAGATCATCCGTAAAAAATGTGATGCTGGCCCGGACAGTGATTATGCTGAAAAGGAAGAAAAATGGTACACAGGTGGTAACCCCTTTGATGGCGGCAATTGTCAACAGCTGGAAAAGGCTCCTTTTACGTTTAATAAGGTGGGATGGGAATTTGGTGAGATAAAAGCGGTAGGTTACATGAATGGTGAGGTAAAATGTCAGCATGTGGTTAAAACGCCTGATCAACCAGCACAGTTATCCATTGATTATTTCGAATCCGGTAAATTGGCCTCAAGCAATGATCTATTGATTATATATGTACATATTGAAGATGTGAATGGAACCGGTTGTGTGGCCAGTTCAGAAAAAATCACCCTTGAAGTAGCAGAAGGAGGGGCTGTTGTGGGACCTGTTTCTGTTGCAGCTGAGGCGGGTATTGCTTCGTTTCTGGTGAAAACAGAGGAGTCGAAGCGGGTCGTTCTAAACGCCAAATCTGCTTTTGCTTTACAATCGAAAGCAGTGGAACTAACACAAGATAAATGATCATTCATTTATAAAAGTTAATAATAAAGTTACAAGCATAAACATCATATCGGGTTCCAAAGAAATGGAAATCAGCCTAATGTAATCATTCTCGTTTAGGGGAAATCCCCTCATTAGGTCGCCTCCTGTTTTTAGTTTTTATCCTTCTACCCGAGGCTTGTATTGGGTCCATGGGGTTGATGCCCGGAGTGTGAAATGTCGTGTTAAAGGGATAAAGAAAAATGCTCGGTGTAATAAAGAAGCCTTAATTTTTTAAAAAGAAAAGAACTATGAAACGATTACATTTATTTGTTTTATTATCGATTATTATAGGAATTAGCTATTCTGCCTGTAAAAAGGAAGCCGCAACACCCCCTCCGTTTCTCGAAATTGAGGAGACTGATTTACAAGTAAATTTTGCAAATGAAGCTGCCGGTAAAAGTATAACGATTCAAACGAATGTAGAAAATTGGTCGGTCTCAAGTAATCAGGATTGGTGTACAATTTCTGTAGAAAATGATATTGAAAAGAATATCATAATTAATGTGGCAGAAAATGAGACACTGGATATTCGGAATGCCACGGTCAGTGTAGTAGCTGGTGGCTTAATGGAAAAGATTGAAGTGGCTCAGTTTGGAGTAAATCCAGCCATCTTACTTGATTCTAAAAGCCAAAGCGTAAATTTCTCATCTCAAATAATCACGGTAAATGTAACTACTAACGCTGATCTGGAGATTTCTTGTTCTCAAACTTGGATTAAACAACACCTTGGCACAAAAAGTGCTCAAGTGGATATGGTGGATCTGGTTTATGAATTTGAAGTAGAAGGATTAGAAGACAAAAATTCTACACGATATGCAAAAATATACTTTCAGCAAAAAGGGGGTGAATTAAAAGATAGTGTGATTGTTACTCAGGCATTAACTACATCTGATGATTACGATCCATCTAGTGCCGATGCCTTTGAAAAGGATCGGAAAATAGCTGTTCTTTCAGCCACCCTGACACCATCTGATAAATACCAGAGCGGTGAAGGTATCGAAAAGTCATTTGATGGAAAATCGTCTACTCTTTACCATTCGCCATGGGGGGGAATGCCAGATAAGCCGGTCATTACTTTGGAGTATGCATTGGATCCGGCAGAGGCCACCATTGCCAATTACGTGATATTGCATCCACGAACCAGCCAGGACAATGGTATTATAAAAGACGCCACCATCTGGATTAACACCGAAGAAGATCCTAATTATGTGCAGGTAGGAACCGTTGATGCACCATTATCGAATAATCCTGTGGTAGTGCGTTTTAATACACCGGTAATTAATCCTCGAAACATTAAGGTCGTTATCACGGATGCATATTCCGGAGATCCAGACTATTACTTTGTTTCTTTGGCTGAATTTGAATGTTACGAAAGTAAAGCCATGAATTCCCTCGATAATGATTTGCATTACTTTACCGATGGCACTTGTTCTGAACTCAAAGCAGGCACAACCATGGAAGACATTGCCAGTATTGAAAATCCATTCTTGCAAAACATAGCCGCCTATTTGATGGCAGGAAAGTATTCCACTGAATACCGGGTACAGGAGTTTGAGCCCTACCGTGAAGTGGGTGACCTGGCGCGTGAACTTAAAACAAGTACCTACAGTCAGTTTGAAAATGCAACCGGCATGTATTTTACCAAAGATGAAGATGTCGTGATTTTTGTAGGTCCAACAAACGGTGAAGAAATTAGTCTACGCGTTCATGATTTTGGCCAGTCTGAAGATGATTACGGTTATCCGTTGACAGAAGGAGTTAATGTTTTGACCATGAAAGGAAAAGGGAATGGTTATATCAATTACTACACATCAAATTATAGCACGGCGGAGAAGATTAAAATACACATCGCTTCAGGGCAAGTCAACGGCTATTTTGATGTGACCAGACATTCTGAAGAAGATGGTAAAAAATTGCTGGACAATGCTGTCAGTGAGATTATGGACATTCGTGGTGAAAGGGTAAATCTAGCCTATTCAGTGAATGCTCTAACCCAGAATTGCTATGGAAGAGTTAAAGAACTCATCAATCTCTATGATGACCTGATCATGGAGGAACAAACGATGATGGGCCTGGAAAAATACAACAGACTTCCTAAGAATCATATGTTTGGTCGTGTCATTTGGAATGGTTTTATGCATGCCGATGGGTGGGGAGCGGCCTTTCATGAAGATGTCATGGGAGATATTGCCAACCCGGATCGTTTAAAAATCACCAACTGGGGTGTTTCCCATGAATTCGGACATGTGAATCAAACGCGTCCAGGTATGAACTGGGTCGGTACAACTGAAGTCACCAATAATATTTTTTCCGTTTGGAATCAGTATCGCTATAATCCGGATCAACCAAAATTAGAAGTTGAACATATCAGTGGAGAAATCGGAGGTCGAGTAAATGACTATTTCAACAATGCATTTATAAATGAACAGGAATGGGGACTTCAGGGTGGCCCTGATGATGGATACGGTACCAATGACAAAGGCGAGTGGGGAGCGGATCACTTTGTAAAATTAGTTCCATTTTGGCAATTGCAACTTTATTACCATGTAGCTGGTGAAGGAAATAGTTGGTACAAACCTTATTTCTGGGCTGATATTTTTGAAAAGGTACGTAATACTGATGAATCGAATCTGACTCATGGTGAATTTCAAATAAATTTTATGAAGAATGCTTGTGATGCTGTCGAACAAGATTTAAGTGATTTCTTCATCAAAATTGGTATGCTCAAAGAGGTAGACAAAATGTTCGATGATTATTCATCAGCTCAAAAAACGATTACTCAGGCTATGGTTGATGATGTGGTTAATTATGCCAAACAATATCCCAAGCCGGAAACCGATATGATCCATTATCTCAGTGCAAATTGTGTGGATGCCTATAAAAATAAACAATCCATCAGCGGGGAGTTTAACACAGGGATAACTGGTACCACCACTAAGCAGATCTCCCACAGTGATTGGCAAAATGTGGCCGTGTTTGAAACATATAAGGGCGATGAGTTGACCAAAATTACTATGGTTGGAACGGGTAGCAGCACTAACACGTCTACTATAGTATCCTATCCTTCGGGATCTACCCGAATTGAAGCAGTGGGTTATGATGGAACTCAGGTTTTAGTGTTTGGAAGTCGCTAATTGAAAAGATGCTAAGATGACAAGTCGTTTCAAAACAGCTTGTCATCTTAAAATATGATATCACTATAATTAAAAAATTTTTAGTTCCTAAATAACTGGGATAAGAAGAGCTTTAACGGTGTTGTATTAGGCTTTTGAATAAAAATTTAAAATAATTTCATTTTCACATTAGGGTATCTTCCAGTTCGCTCGTTATGAAGGTAGGAAGTAAAAGCATAAAAAAGAATAATGCTGATAAAATAAGATTGTGAAAGCTAAGTATGTTTCTTTCCTCCTATGGAAGGAGATACCACACGAATTCATGTTAGAATAGTAAAAAAATGAAAATAATACATTTATACCTGCTTTTAATGGTGGTTGCTTTATCCGCCTGTACGACCTTTAAAAAAGAGCGATTCGAAATAAAAGAAGGCCGGTTTTTGTTGGACGAAGAACCCATTCAATTGATATGTGGGGAGATGCACTACCCGCGTATTCCCAAAGAATATTGGCGCGATCGTTTAAAGCGAGCTAAAGCGATGGGATTGAACACCGTTTCGGCCTATGTGTTTTGGAATTTTCACGAACGTCAGCAAGGACAGTTCGATTTTGAAGGACAAGCTGATTTAGCGCACTTCATTCGCCTGGCTCAGGAAGAAGAGTTGTATGTGATTTTGCGTCCTGGCCCTTATGTATGTGCGGAATGGGATTTTGGGGGCTATCCCTCGTGGCTTTTGAAAGAAGAAGGTATGGTATACCGCAGTGATGATGCCCGTTTTTTGACCGCTTGTGAACGGTATATCACACGTTTAGGTGAAGAGCTAGCGTCGTTGACCATTGAAAATGGTGGGCCCATTTTGATGGTACAAGTAGAGAATGAGTATGGTTCCTACGACGATGATAAAGTTTATCTGGGGCGGCTGCGCGATATGATTCAGAATGCCGGATTCAATGTACCCCTCATGACCTGCGATGGGGCTGGTCAGATGGAAGCCGGTCATGTAGCCGGTGCCTTACCAACGGTGAATGGAGCAGTAGGAGAAGATATTTTTAAATCGGTAGATAAATTTCTTCCAGGCGGCCCTTATTTCGTGGCTGAATTTTATCCTGCGTGGTTTGATGTATGGGGCACACCGCATTCGTACCGCGAGTACAGAAAGCCAACTGCTCAATTAGAATGGATGGTGAAAAATGACGTGTCGGTGAGCATTTACATGTTTCATGGAGGTACTAATTTTGGATATACCAATGGTGCCAATACCGCCTATGGCTATGCACCTCAGCCCACCAGCTACGATTATGATGCGCCACTCGGAGAGTATGGAAATGCCTATCCCAAGTATTATGCCTTCCGTGAGGTGTTGCAAACGTATTTATATAAAGATAAACCCTTACCCGAAGTACCAGCAGAAAATCCGGTGATTGAAATACCGGCACTGAAACTATCGCAAAGTGCTCCCTTGGCTGAGGCTTTTGCTGAAAGAGTCAACTCTGTACAGCCCTTGTCAATGGAAGATGTGAGTCAGGATTTTGGCTATATCCATTACGAAACAACGATTATAGAGCCGGTAAAAGGTCAATTAACCATTAAGGATGTACGGGACTATGCCGTTGTTCTGCTCAATGGCAAACAAGTGGGGAGTTTGGATCGGCGTCACCGTCAAAGCACTATTGATATTGAAGTGACGGAGGTACCTGCCCAACTGGAAATCATCGTTGAAAATGTCGGTCGGGTCAATTATGGTGCTGATATATTGAATAATCGCAAGGGGATTACCGAAAAAGTAACGCTTAATGGTTACGAGCTTTTAGGTTGGCAAAATACGCCACTACCACTCTACAAGGCGCCGGTTAGCAGTTTCAGCTATTCAGCCAATAGTATCATTGGAATACCTGCATTTCACCGGGTTACATTCAGTCTGGATGAAATAGGAGATACCTTTCTGGATCTGAGCAAATGGGGAAAAGGAGCTGCCTGGATCAATGGTCAATCGTTGGGTAAATTCTGGAACATAGGTCCCCAGCAAACGCTTTATGTACCGGGTCCCTGGTTGAAAGAAGGTGAAAATGAATTGGTGATTTTTACATTGGAAGATACTGGCGCAAGAACGGTGAAAGGACTCCGTGAACCTATCCTGGATCATTTGGGCGTGGATAAAAATGCGGAAGAAAGAACGAAGCGGGATAATGGTAAAAAACCAATTTTGGATAAAGGGGACATCGTCTTGTCGGGCAGCCTGAAGAAAGAAAATGGGTGGCAGGAATTTGCATTTGAGAATGCCGTTACCATGCGTCATTTGGCTTTGGAGACATTGTCCACTTTCGATGAGGGGGCGCCTTGCCTCAGTGAGTTGGAGGTGATTGGTGAAGATGGTAAACCCTTAACTAAAGATACCTGGAAAGTGGTGTATGCCAGTTCGGAGGAAGAGACGGATGGGAAAGGATATGCAGATCATCTCATAGATGGAAACTTTGGTACCTATTGGCAGGCACATCATGCCAGTCAGTCCCAGCGTGTCATCATTGATTTAGGAGAAATCATGACCATAAAAGGTGTTCGCATACAGCACCCTTACAACTTATCTTCCGGAGTGGTTAAAGAGTTTCAGGTATATGGTCGTCCACAATTCTTTTTATCTAAATAAGGGAAGCTAGTGAAGATTATAAAAATCATTTTTAAGGTTTCAGTGAAATGAAGATGAGAAGATGGCTAACCTTTGTGTTTATAGTACAGGTTTGTTTTACAGTATTGGGTCAAACAACTGGAGAAAACTGGATATCAGACAATGGAAATGGAACGTTTACGAATCCGATACTATGGGGCGATTGGCCGGATCCTGATATTATCAGAGTAGGCGATGATTTCTATTTTGTATCTACGAGTATGCACTTTGTGCCGGGATGCCCCATTCTTAAGTCCAAAGATTTAGTCAATTGGGAGATGTCTGGTTATGCTGTTTCCCGATACGATGAAGACCAAAAGTACAATATGCAAGGTGGGGATATGTATATAAATGGGGCATGGGCCAGTACAATTCGATACCACAATGGACTATTTTACGTTGGTTTCTGTACGCCTTACGGTAATCCGGATGGTAACTTTTCCATGTGCACAGCAACAAATCCTGCAGGGCCATGGACCAGAACCATCTTTCCGGAATACTTATATGACCCGGGATTACTGTTTGATGACGATGGCAAAGTCTATGTGGCGCATGGACAGGGCACCCTTTATGTGACGGAGTTAAATGCCGATGCTTTGTCGGTAAAGACAGCCAAAATGGAAATATTTAGTAAAGCTTCATACCCCTATCTCGAAGGGGGGCATTTTTATAAAATTAAAGGGAAATATTACCTGATGGCTTCGTACGGAGGAACACAAGGTAAACAAGTTTGCCTGCGTTCCGATAGTATATACGGACCGTATGAATCTAAAATAATAATTGATGATTATTCCAACTTTGAAGGGAATGGTCTCCATCAGGGGGGGATGCTGCAATTGAAAAATGGCGACTGGTGGTTTATGATTATGCAGGATCGGGGTGCCTTAGGTCGCGTACCAAACCTCGAACCGGTTAAATGGGTGGACGGTTGGCCCATGCTTGGCAAAGAAGGTAAGGGCGTGATAACCTGCCACAAGCCAGAGACAGGGCCGGAATACCCGATTCGCACACCGCCTGCATCGGATGAGTTTTCATCCGATATTTTAGGACTTCAATGGCAATGGAATCACAATCCGGATACAACAAAGTGGACCTTAAACGGACGACCGGGCTATTTAAGATTAAAAGCAGCGCATGCCTGTGATAGTTCGATTGTAACCGCTCGCAATACCTTAACTCAACGTCTGCAAGGACCAAGGTGTGAGGGAATCACCGAAATGGATGTAAGTGGCATGGTTGACGGCGACATCGCGGGGTTGTGTGTCTTTCAAAATCCCTATTCATATGTAGCTGTTAAACAAGAAAGAGGGGTGAGAAAGATAGTGATGGTAAATAATGGGGACACTATTGAAACGGTTAATAATTTCAAAGGAAATACAATTTGGTTAAAAGCAAAGGCCGATTGTATCGTGGACAGTGCATCGCTTTTCTATAGTACGGATGGTATGCGCTACACGCCTATTGGAAGTAAATTGAAAATGTATTTTGCGGCCTGGTGGTGGACAGGCTATCGCTTTGCCTTATTTAATTACACCATTAAAGACGAAGGAGGTTATGTAGACTTCAATTATTTTCATTTTATGAGTGCTGATGTGGACGGAAACCGATATTCTGCCTTTGACACCATTGAAGTAGAAAGGTATGATCATGAATTCGGAAGGGACTTAAAGTGGCAGGAAGGAGCCAGTCAGTATTTAACAAATATTGAAAATGACCAATGGATACAGTTCGATCAGATTGATTTTGGAACCCAAGGGGCCACTTCTTTTCAGGCTCGTATAGCTGCGGATTCAAGTTCGAAGGGAGCAATTGAAATACGTGGCGATAGTATCGAAGGCGAATTGTTGGGTACATGCGAAGTAAACGGTACCGGCGGAAATGAGATTTGGAAAATGGAGACGTGTAATATAAAACGGATGGAGGGTGTGAAAACCATTTGTCTCAAATTTAAGGGAGAATCCTTTCATTTCGATTGGTTTCTCTTTAAGCCATAGTCCATCAGAGAATTAAAAACTACAATTATAATCAATCGTTAACTAAAAAAAGTTTACATGGCATCCGATAGAAGATCCTTTTTAAAGAAAATGGCCCTAGGCACCGGGGTAGCAGCCACTGCTCCCCTAATGGGCTGTGCCGATACAAAAGAGAAAAGCCAGATGGCGTTCATCAAAGAATCGGCTGAACGTGTACCTAAGATGTATTTCAACATGTGCGGTTATGCAGCTCCCAAACTGGATACCGTGCGGGTTGGCTTTGTGGGAATTGGCGATCGCGGCATCGGCGCCGTGGAACGCATGACCTATATTGATGGCGTTGAGATTACCGCTATCTGTGATACCCGCCAGGCCGCTTTGGATGGTGCACAGGCCAAATTAGTGAAAGCAGGTCTGCCCCGGGCGAAAGAATTTACTGGCAGTGATGTGGCCTTTAAAGAAATGTGCGAGAGTAACCTGGTAGATTTGGTGTACATCGCCACGCCCTGGGAATGGCACGTACCGGTAGCCATTGCTGCCATGAAAGGCGATAAGCACGGTGCAGTAGAAGTGTCCACCGCCAAAACAATGGATGAGTGTTGGGAGATGGTGGAGGTGTCGGAACAAACCAAAAAACACTGTGTGATCCTGGAGAACTGCTGTTATGATTTCTTCGAGCTGTTAACGCTAAACATGGTGCGTCAGGGTGCATTTGGCGACCTGGTACACGGGGAAGGTGCGTATATGCACGATCTGGATTACTGGCATTTCAATAAACCCCAAGACGACAAACCGGGTGGTGATGGCGCCTATGACAAGTTGTGGCGCCTGCACGAAAACACCCGCAAAGCCAACGTGTATCCCACACACGGCCTGGGCCCCATCTGTCAGGCCATGGACATTAACCGGGGAGATCGCCTGGATTATCTGACGGCCATGATGTCCGATGACTTTACCTTGGCCCGTCGCATTAAAGAATTGGCTCCTGATCGTCCCGATTTACAACCCTTTGTGGGCAAACAAATGCGGGGTAACATGGACATGCAGATGATTCGGACCGTGAAAGGACGCACCATCCTGATTCAGCACGACATCAGTTCGCCACGTCCATACTCACGTATTCACATGTTGAGCGGTACCAAGTGTTTTGCTCAGAAATGGCCTTTGCAGCACATCGCTTTTGGACACAATGTGGCCGATGAGGCCAAGATGAAAGAGCTGGAACAAAAATATCAGCCTGAAATCGTGAAGCGCATGGGTGAAATGGCCAAACAGGTCGGTGGCCATGGTGGTATGGATTTCATGATGGACTGGCGTTTGATCGACTGTTTGCGCAATGGTTTACCCATGGACATGGACGTGTACGATGCCGCCGCCTGGAGTTGCATCACCCCCTTGAGTGAATGGTCCATTGCCAATGGCTCCAAGCCCATTGCCATTCCGGATTTCACCCGTGGTGCCTGGGAAACCAATAAACCCCTTGATATCACATTGAACGGTGGTGGTACCACCCAGGTACGTAATCTCAAAAAAGCCGATGCTGAAGGGCAGCTGAGCGTGCATTAAACAACGTTTGTGCTTGTGTAACCACGAAGTGGTTTAATGTCAATAGCCCTGGGTGAAACCCAGGGGATATACATACCACTAACACCAACCCTGAAGGGGTTGAATAATAAGACTGGTAAAATTATTAAGGTCTAATTGTGACAGTGCTTTTAAATATGACTAAGATAGACTAGGTTTAAGTAGAATGCCCCTTTAACGCAATTGTTAGGACATGTGTTAAAGGGGCAAATTTACTTCCGTTGGGTTTGTGGTGGAGCCTGAATTTTTAGGCCACAATGACTCAATTCATATCAACAATTATAGGTGTGCTTGTTTTGAGGACACCTTTTTGCATTGTCAGTTATTGTGGTTATGATAGACTGATTGGTCGAAGGTGGTAGTGAAAAGATTTGTATATCAATAGTTGTGTAATATGTGTCCATGAGTGTTATGTTATAAATTATCTTGTTTTAACATTTCTTAATGCTTGAAATCATTAGTTTTGCCCTGTAAAAATCACACAACCCATAAAAATCTGTTTTAATGAAAAAGTTATACAATTGGAGGTCCTTAGGGCTGATGGCTGGATTATTGTTTTCCGGTAGTTTTATCTCCGATGTATCTGGAATCACCATGGAAGCAAATTCTCCAAAAAAGTATACACTCATTGTAGAAGAGAATGTAAATACCGCACCGGAAATAGTCGTTTCAGCCAATAGTGTGGAAATACCCAATGGTGCCAATGTACCACAGTTTGTAAATTTTACAGACTTTGGAGACCTGGAAGTAGGTACATCAGGAATGCTGACTTACACCATTGCAAATCAAGGTAACACTATATTGCAATTAACCGGTGCTTCACGGGTTAGAATAGCTGGTTTGCATCAAGCCGATTTTACTGTTACCACACAGCCGGGTGCGGCGATAGAAACCGGGCAGGAGACCTCTTTTACGGTTACTTTTTCGCCGGGAGGAGCTGGCATGCGCTATGGAGCTATCGTTATTGAAAGTAATGATCCTGATAAACATCCCTATGTTTTCCGAATTCAGGGCAAAGGGGTAGATTCGGGTATTGGGACGGGTTTGGAAGAGTTCAATCAATCATCAATGCTGGTTTATCCAACTCTGACAATGGGTTGTGTAACAGTTAATGCAGAGGATATTACCCGGATATTGGTTTTTGACATGACGGGTAAGTCAGTACGAGAAGACTACATTGCTCATGTGGGTTCGCATACGCTTGATTTAACTGATCTGAGCGATGGCATCTATTTGATAAAAGTGAAATACAGACAAGGCTGGAATGTGAAAAAGGTGATTAAGCAGTAGGTGTCTGCTACATAACTAACCCATTCGGATTCACTACCTATAGGGTTAAAAACCACCGAAGAAAAAGGTAGGCAATTAGCCGTTTTTTTCCCTTTTAGAGTACCGCAGGGCTTGAGTACTTTGGTGTAACAAATTTTATTAATTCGTATTATTAGTGGATAAAATCCGGGATCCTCCACAAATAATGCCAATTAATAGGATTTTTAGAGGGTGAAATGAGTATCAATAGCAGGCGGCTAATGTATTGGAAGTAAGTAGATCAATCGCCTTGTGATAATTCCGCATAATCATTCCGGGTTAATACTATCTTTGTATCCCGTCAGTGGTGTAAATGATTATGGAATTTATTAATTCAATGCGACAACGTTCAATTAATACAATGCAGACTTTTCAACTCTTTTCGGTACTCTTCTTATGGATAGTTGTGCATTCAACAGCACAAGCCCAGATTTCACCAGCCTTGAAAAAGGAAATAGATCAAACTGATCAATTCTATACCCAGAGAGGTGTTTATGATGCAATAAGGCGAGATCATATCCGTGTTTTAAAAGAGGCCTTGGTTAGCACCGGTGGTTCCAATGATTTGCAGCAACAATATGAGCTTCATAAACAGCTCTACAAAGCCTTTTATTCCTTTAAAAGTTACGAAGCCTTCAATGCCGGCATGGCCATGGAGCGGCTGGCCAGTCAGATGCAGCTCCCCGAAAAGCAAGTAGAGGCAGCACTCTTTAAAGCGGAGATATTACTCTGTTCAGGCCTTTTTAACGAAAGTATAGAAGTACTCAAGCGCATTGAAAACCAGGCGACAGATACTTTAAAATTGGAGTATTACCGCATTATGACGCGCCTATATGGGGATTTGAAAACTTATAACGATGTGCCCCATTACAAGCAACGGTACCAACGCTTGAAGCAGGCCTATGCGGACTCTCTTTTGCAGATAGGGGATGCGTCTGCTGTTGAATACCAGATGGTGGCTGCCTTGAAACTCGCAGATGACGGGGAGGCTGAACAGGCACTTGCCCAGTGTAAAGCCTTCCTGGACGATGGCCTGGCTTCCAATCACCAGCATGCCATGATCTATTCCTGTATGGCCTGGACTGCTGCTCAAATGGGTGACCAGGAGGGGCAAATCCGGTATTTGCTGCGGAGTATTGAATCGGATATTCGCTCCTCGACTTATGAAACAACATCCGGCCGCGTGCTGGCGCAACTCTTGCTGACCAACGGAGAGGTGGAGCTGGCCCATAAATTTGCCTTGCGGGCTATTGAAGATGCGGAGTTTTACGGAGCCCGTCAGCGCAAAGCTGAAATCACCCACATCGTCCCCATCATCGAGAACCAGTTAAAAGTACTTCGACAGTTTAAGATCACTGCCATTTTAGGGATTACGGCATTGATGCTGGTGAGCCTGTTGGTGATTCTCTTTTTGTTGATGCGCTTAACAAAACGTCACAAACAGGTGAAGGCGGCACATGATACAATCAATGAGCAAAACACCCGGTTGTCTAAACAGAATGAGCAGTTAGCCGAATCCAATAAGATCAAGGAAGAATACCTCACCAATTATTTTGAGTTGAGCACCGTGTATTTTCATGAGATGGAGAAGATGCAGGACAAGATTCAGAGCCTGCTGGTTCAGAAGAAGTATGCGGCCATCTCGGATTACCTGGCCCAGAGGGGCCCGCAGGAAGATAAGGAGCGCTTGATGGCCCGTTTTGATGCCCTCTTTCTCAATCTGTTTCCCACTTTTATCACGGCTTTAAATGCCGTATTGGAGGAGTCGGTTCAAGTACCTGACGATGGCACCGCAAATCACCTCACCGCTGAAATGAGAGTATTTGCCCTTACACGGCTGGGCATCACCAGTGCCGATCGCATTGCTTCCATCTTAGGTGTTTCCCGAAATACGGTGTACACCTATCGCAACCGCATTAAAACCAAAGTCAACATGAGTCCCGGTGAGTTTGATCAATACATATTGGCCATTCCAGCTTATTAAGCGGTGTTATTGAGCCAGGATGGCCTGGGCTTCAGGTGGTGACAGCTGCCGGACACGATCAGTGATAGCCTCGTGTCACAGCAGGTGACCGCCTCCTGTTACGAGTGGTGATAGCCTGCAGTGACCTGTCGTGATAGCTGTCTGACACCAATAGCCATTCATTCCTATCTGTAATACTAACTTGTCATCGTCCACAGGTTTTAGCTTGACTGATTTTCAATTCATCTGCAGCTATTTTTATCTCATCTCTTCGAAGCTACTGTTATTGAATATTACAGTCCTGAAAATGGAGGGGTTGTTTGTGATGAAAATGATACTAGTGCTATGATTTGTATATTATTGGACTTATCGGTTCCGTAATGAAAACCTCCATAGCGTAACCTGCCAACCAAGGTGAGCACCGCCTAATTGCAATAGCGTTAAGAACGATGGAATGGAGGCGATTAAAAAGAAAAGCTGTCTGAGCGCAGCGAGTTCTTTTCTTTTCGCCGTAATGGAATCGTTTAGCGTCCATGGCAATTGAGCGGCGGTCTTCTTTGTTTACTTTCTGCGACTGTAGGGAGAAAGTAAAAGCCTGTGCGGCTCGAGCACTTATTTAACTGTAAATAAGTAAATAGCATCGGGTTTTGCTAGTTGTAATATAGTAACAAATGAAGTTGTCGATAATGATAATTGATGTTATTATCTTTGCTTCATGGGAAGAAAAACTGTAAGAATTGAACTTGGTAATCATTTGCGGTCTTTAATGCAGAAAGAAGTAAAGAAACGTCAACTGGAAAAATATTTTTATGAGCGTTTCTTCATTGTCCTAAAGAGTGCAGAAGGTATGTTAAGCAAAGATATAGCCAAAGAGTTAGGGTGCGATCGCAGAAAAGTAAGTACATGGCGCCAACGCTGGCATGAGAATGTAGATAACTTCTACCTAACCATGATAGAGATCAGGGAATTATTATCCAACAAGGACATTATCGAAAAAATAAAAGATTTATAATAACTCCCGCAGGGCGGCATAAACACCTGTGAAAACCTACGATGCTACAAAATGAAATGAAGGAACTCCCGGGGAGTTCAATTTTTAATAAAAGCTACTCACCTGCCGAAAGCACTTTCAATCTTTTAACGTCTCACCGGGAGCCGTAATTTATGAATTAGATACCAAAAGTACATCCACTCATTTCTATACAATGAAAACCGGAACCATTACTTTGTCAGTTTATTAGGGTGTATTGGATCTGTACTGCGCCATGGATTTAGCCGGATCCGGTTTCTTTTCTGAAGGAAGCACCGTAATTTTGATTGACCATTCATTCAGGTAAGCGAGGGGTTGAAAGACGAATAACGCTTGCTGATTGGGAGGATAGAATCGCATGATTGGGAGATCACAATTCAAACATTATAAACAATACATCCATGAAGATTTTTTTACGCATTCAAGTGGTCATGCTGATGCTGGCTGGTTTATTGGCCTGTCAGACCCAGTCAAAGACCAATACCACGATTACGTCGCCGGATCAAGCCATTGTCCTTTCCTTTGGCTTAAAGCAAGGGATACCCACCTATTGGGTGGTTTTCCATCAGGATACCATCATAAAGCCTTCCCGTCTTGGGTTTGAGTTCAAAGACCTCCCGGCTCTGAAAGATCAGTTTGAGCTGGTGGCCCTTTCCTCCCGGCAAGCCGATCAGACCTGGCAGCAGCCCTGGGGGGAGAATAAAACCATCCGCGATCAATATCAGGAGATGAAGGTAGAACTAAAAGAGACTTCTGCATCCGGCCGCTTGTTAACGCTTTATTTCCGGGCCTATGATGATGGCGTCGCGCTCCGCTATGAGTTTCCGGAGCAACCCAACTTGAAAGAATTCGTCATCATGGATGAATTAACACAGTTTAATATAGCTGGTAATCCCGATACCTGGTGGATATGGGCCGATTACGACACCTATGAGAAGCTCTACCAGCATACATCCATGAAGGAGGCATCCTGGGTGGCCACGCCGGTAACCATGAAGACCGATAAAAATGTACACATCAGTGTGCATGAAGCGGCCTTAACCGATTATGCCGGTATGACCCTTAAACAAAAGGAAGATGGCATTTACCAGTCCGAGTTGGTTCCTTGGGCCAATGGTGATAAAGTGCGCACATCAGCCCCAATGAAAACACCCTGGCGCACCATCCAAATCAGTCACTCTGCAGCAGGCTTGGTGGAGAGTAATTTGATTGTTAACCTCAATGAGCCCTCTAAACTGGAGGATACCTCCTGGATTCAGCCCATGAAATACATTGGCATCTGGTGGGGCATGCACCTGGGAACCGAAACCTGGTATGCTGGTCCGCGGCATGGCGCCACCACTGAAAATGCGTTGGCTCACATCGATTTTGCAGCAGCTCATGACATCCGGGGCGTAGTGATGGAAGGCTGGAATGACGGCTGGGAGAATTGGGGCGCTAAAGATGCCTTCGACCACATCACACCGGCCCGTGATTTTGATTTGAAGAAAGTGGCGGCCTATGCCCGTGAAAAGGGGGTGATGCTCATTGGACACCACGAAACAGGCGGTGACATTGAGTCCTATGAAAAATACATGGAAGCAGCCTTCAAACAATGCCGGGAATTAGGAATCCAGGCGGTGAAAACGGGTTATGCAGGTGGCATCTACCCGCGGGGCGAACACCACCACGGTCAGTTCATGGTCCGTCATTACCGTAAGGTGGTTGAATTGGCGGCCAAATACCAGATTATGTTGAATGTGCATGAACCCATCAAACCCACCGGTATCCGTCGTACCTGGCCCAACATGATGACCCGCGAAGGCGTGCGGGGCATGGAGTGGAATGCCTGGAGTGATGGCAACCCGGCTTCACACACGGTGATCATCCCTTTCACCAGAGGATTGGGAGGTCCCACCGATTACACACCCGGTACCTTTGACCTGCTTTACACCAATGCCGGTGAGCGCGTGAAATGGAATGCCGAGGACGTCAGTCAGACCCGCACCCACACCACCCTGGCCAAGCAACTGGCTAATTTTGTGATCCTCTACAGTCCCCTGCAAATGGCCAGTGATCTGCCAAAAAACTACGAAGGACATCCGGCCTTTCAGTTTATTGTGGATTTTAATGCCGATTGCGAGGAGTCACGGGTGCTGAATGGCGAGATCGGGCAATACATCACCGTGGTTCGCCGCAGTGGAGAGGAATGGTTCCTGGGAGCTGCCTCCAATGAAGAGAGCAGGACGTTAGAGGTAAAGCTGGACTTTCTGGATGTCAATACTTCATATATCGCACAGATCTATAAAGATGCAGAGGATGCCGACTGGAAAACCAATCCACAGGCTTATACCATCGATTCAAAAGAGGTCAATGCAGATACTGTGTTGGAAGTGAACCTGGCAGCCGGCGGTGGGCAGGCCATCCGTTTCATCAAAAAGTAAGGGTAGCAAATATTGCGAATTGTAGAATTCATTTCGCGAAATGAGCATTTTTACTTTTGAGTGAAAAATAAAGATTAGGATAGAATCCTGAAAGGATTTAATAATAATAACCACGGGTGCAAACCCGTGGTCGCTTGGAGTGTTAAGGGAACCCTAAAGGGGTTCAACTCAGCCTCCTTCTCATTTAGAACAAACACCTTTTTAATCATGAATTATTTACGTACACTTCTGTTCTTCCTTACCTTGTTGGGTATGAATACCCTGTCAGCACAAGAAGGATGGGAAATCACCACCCGTGAGAAAGAGCACTACGTACCCACCTGTGTGGCCAACGGCCGGATCGGTATTGTACCCGATAATCAGCCGTTTCAAACCCGGGAAGTGGTGTTGAACCATGTGTTTGATCGGGCGGCACCTTACGATATCAGCCGGGTGTTAAGCGGAATTAATCCATTTAACCTGGAAGTGGCCATAGACTGGGAGGTCATCGCTTTGCAGGAATGCCAAAACTGGCAGCAAACCATGCATATGAAGGAGGCGGCATTGCATACTTCTTTCCGGTGGGGAAAGAAAGCAAGGGTAGACTATTCCATTCAAGCCTTGAGGAACATGCCCTTTGGAGGCTTGTTGCAGGTGTCTGTTCAGGCTGAAATGGATATTCAACTGGATGTGACCAACCTCATTTCAACACCCGGGAATTACCAGAATGTGCGTTCGCTTTATCGCATGATGCGTGATTTGGATGCCCGGATGCCGGTGTTTCAAACAACAGCAATAAGTCCCCATGGTGCACAGCAGGTAGCTGCAGCATCGGGTTTTATATTTGAGACGGAGCGACCGGAGTTAATTCAGGATGTGGCGGATCCCTTTCGTTCAAAGCTTTCGTTTAAGGTGAACCTGAAAAAAGGCGAAACCTATTCATTCAGTCTGTTTGGAGCCGTTTGTACCTCTCGCGATTTCAATGATCCCTTTGGGGAATCGGAACGTTTTGTGGTGTTTGCCCAGCGTGAAGGAGCGGAGCGTTTATTGAGCCGTCACCGAAAGGAGTGGAAGGAACTGTGGAAAAGTGATATTCGCATTGAAGGTGATTTGGAGTCGCAATTGGATGTGCGATTCGCCTTGTACAACCTGTATGCCTATCAACGGAGCGATAGTGATTTAAGCATAGCTCCCATGGGCTTGTCAGCACCTGGATATAACGGTCATGTCTTCTGGGATTCCGAATTATGGATGTATCCGCCATTGTTGGTCATGCAACCCGATATGGGCCGCTCCATGATGAACTACCGGGTAGATCGCCTGGAAAAAGCCAAAGAAAAAGCACGTAATTTTGGTTTCAAAGGGGCCATGTATCCTTGGGAATCGGATGATTGGGGTGAAGAAGCGACGCCCTCCTGGTGCCTGACAGGTGTTCTGGAACAACACATCACAGCTGATGTGGGCATTGCCATCTGGAATTATTACCGCTTAACACAAGATAAAGAGTGGCTGAATGAGAAAGGCTGGCCGGTGTTGAAAGATGTGGCGGACTTCTGGACCAGCCGGGTGGAACCCAATGAGGATGGCTCTTATTCCATCATCAATGTGGTGGGAGCCAATGAATTTTCACATGGTGTCACCGATAATGCGTTTACCAATGGATCGGTGAAGGTGGCTCTGAGTAATGCTGTGAAAGCTGCAAGGATCCTGGGTATTCCAGCGCCTGAATTATGGCAGGACATAAGCGAGCAAATTCGCATTGAGAAATTTGAAGATGGAACCACGCGTGAACATGCCACTTATAATGGTGAAATCATCAAGCAGGCGGATGTGAATCTATTGGCCTATCCCTTGGGTGTGATAACGGATGAAGCCACCATTGAAAAAGACCTGGCCTATTATGAGTCAAAGATCTCACCCGAAGGACCCGCCATGACCTTCTCCGTCTTCAGTGTGCTATACGCCCGTCTGGGAAATGCCGAGAAAGCCTTTGACATGTTTCGCCGAGGGTATATCCCCAATAAACGGGCACCCTTTGGTGTGTTGGCTGAATCAGCAGTATCCAACAATCCCTATTTCGCGACCGGAGCAGGGGGGATGTTACAAGCAGTGTTGTTCGGATTTGCCGGTTTGGAATGGACAGACGAGGGCATTCAACAAGGCAAACCATGTCTGCCTCCACATTGGAAATCGTTGACCATTAATGGTATTGGAACGAAGAAAGAAACGGTTGAAATTCGCAAATAATGGATGAGAATAGATGAAAAGTGGGGATTACGATAGTAGTCCCCACTATACTTTTGTTCATTAAATCGTGTCCTTATTTCTTCAGGAAATCCGCCACCGCCTGATGGCCCTTTGAAACCGCAAAATCATAAGCGGATTCGCCATCCACATCAACCATGGTAAGGTCAGCACCTCTGTCAATTAACAGTTTAAGTACTTCCAATTGACCTTCGGAAGCGGCCATCATTACAGCCGTCCATTGCTCCACGTTATCAGCGATGTTGGGATCTGCACCGGCATTTAAAAGTTCAGTTACAGTGGGTATAAATGGTCCGGTGGAAGCAAACATCAAGGCCGACCGGTTATTGGTGTCGGTCTGGTTCACATCAGCTCCATTTTCAATCAGTAGTTTCACAATGCGGTGATGACCGTTGTAGGCCGCCAGCATCAGTCCGGTACGTTGTTCTGCATCTTTCACATCCACTGCGATGCCACTTTTCAGAGCCGTTTCAATCTTCGTGATGTCACCTTCTAAAGCGGCCTGGAAAAAGGAATCCGGATTAATTTGAGGAGCTGTTACAGTACTGTGCTCTTCTACTGCTCTGTCAGCAGAAATCGTTTTTTCCTCGTTTTTTTTCGATGCCGATTGACAGGCAACCAAGAGGACAGTCATTAGCAGGCTTAAATAGAACCCTTTCTGATAATTCATACAAATGTGTTTTTTATAATGGGGTGTATTGTTCAGTTCCCTTGAACGACAAAAGTAAGGGAATAATTGTCTAATGAATAAACTGATTTTAGTTTCTGATTACAGATTTGTGCCATGTAATCTGCATTTAGCTGCAGTTAACAAAGGTGGTTTCGAAAATAATGTGGAAATTTAAGTCAGATAATAATTTGTCTGATTTAGATTTATAGTTGAGTATGAGTAATAATAAACCATTTGCCGATATACACTGTCATCCCACTTTGCACCCATTCGCCCATTACAATGTAGGCGATCCTAAGAAAAACAGTCTCTGGTGCGATGACCAGCCCAAAGCCCGGCAACGCAATGATGCTTTCCCGGGTTATTTTCAATCAAGCATGCCGGCGCTCGCACGCGGTAATGTCCGATTGGTCATAGCTGCGTTATATCCCCTGGAGCAGCAATGGCTGGATCCAACAATCATCGGGACGGGAGCCGTCACTGATTTTATTGCGAAAAACTTTTTGGTGCGTATTCCGGATCGTTACATTGATAAAGTGCAAAGCTCACAGTTTGACTACTTCGCCTATTTGCAAAAAGAGTACGACTTTCTAACAAAGGATAGTGGTGTGCACACCGATGTGAATGGCAAACAGTGGCAATACCTGATGGCTGAAGATGCGGATCGTGTACAACAACATAAAGATGAGGTGCAAACCATATTGGTGATTCCCTCCATTGAAGGGGGGCATTCATTGCATTCTGGAAACGCCTATGACATTGAAAATAATAAAATCAACCAGGCGCAAACGCTGGAAAACATTTCAACCATTAAGCAATGGAAATACCCGCCCTTGTTTGTAACGCTGGGGCATCATTTTTACAATGGGATCTGTGGTCATGCCCGCAGCATTCCCGATGGGGTTACGTCTTTTTTATTGCGGCAAAATGTGGGCTTAAACGATCCCCTCAACAGCAGAGGTGAGGAGGTGATTGATTGTCTCCTGGGAATTAATGCTTACGAAAACAATGGGCGTCGCATATTGATTGATACTAAACACATGAGTGTTTCTGCCCGCATGCAGTACCATGAAAAAATTACCAAAATGAATGAAGGAAAGCCCGAAAATGAACGCATCCCCATTCTCATGAGCCACGCAGGCTATGCACACCACGATAAAATGGCCGACTCCGTCATTGTGCCTGATACCAATCCGGATAAATATAAAGACTCCAGGTTGTTTAATTCCTGGAGCATTAATGTGTCAGACCAGGAGATGGTTGATATCTGTCATTCACGCGGTTTGATCGGCTTGAATTTTGATCAGCGCATTCTGACCGGGCATTGGATGATGGAGCAGAGCAAGAACTTGACCCATCAACAAATAATAGAAAATACAGAAGAAGTAGTGAAATTCTGGACCACACAATTGGCATTTAATATGCTGGGTATGGTGGAAGCGGTACTGAATAATCAACAGCTGGCAGAGGCCGATAAAGTAAAAGTTTGGGATACCATTTCCATCGGATCAGATTTTGATGGCATGATCAATCCCATTGATGCTTTCATCGTTTCCGATGAATTTAAAGACCTGCGCTCGGCCTTGGCGAAGTACATGCCAATGATGGGCAATTTTTCAAAATGTGCCATGGGCTTATCCCTTGATGAGATTTTAGACAAAGTGATGTACGACAACGTGGTGAATTTCGTGGTGCGGAATTATAAGTAAATCATCTTAAAAGAAGAAAGTGAAATAGGGGCGGCGGCAGGCTGTCTCTCTTTCCCTTATCGGGTAGGGATGAAGTAGGCTTCAGGTAGGGACAAAGTATGGATAAAGCATGGTTAAGCAATCGGATAAATGCGTTGAGCTGCGTTTCATACTAGCAGATGAGGTGCATTAATTGTGGAATGCTTTTTGATCTGTTGAACCACCAATAGTAAAATGTAGGAACAGGAGACCCTTGCCTTAGTTCAATGTCTTTATTGTTACCAATTGAAATTAAACCGAAATTAGTGAAGTATTGTTAGAATTGATTTAATTTTGGATGACCCGTAATGAAATATTGCTGACCACTAAATGCAACACCATGAAACGATTACTACTGATTTTATTCGTATGGACCAGTGTGCTGAGTACTTCCATGGCACAAATTGATAAGGAGGATCCTTTCAAAAAGATGGATGAGAAGTACAAAGCTCGCATGGATCGTATGAATCAGGATTATGAAGCCAATATGCAGCGGATGCAGGCTGAATACGAAGCACGCCTGAAGCAAATGAATATGGCCTTCAAAAAGTATCTGAGAAAAGGCTTTAGCGAGGTGGAGCAAACGGAGGAAACAGTGAAGCCGGTAGAGGTGCCAAAACCCATTGAGCAGCCCGAATACAAACCGGTTAAAGAAGTTGTTGATAGCCCTGAGAAGTTAGATCCTGTAAATGTACCGGAGCCACAACCCCAGCCGGCTCCTATTAAACCAGAGGTGGTGATTGCCGAAGCAGCAGGATATTCCATTGCACCAATACTCAGTACTCCCGAGGGCACAGAGCCCTACCGCGCGGATCTGACAGTCGATTTCTTCGGAAGTCCGGCTCAGCTGGCCATCGACAAGCGCATGAAGAATTTGAATCTCGCCGCTGTTAAGCCCAATGAATTTGCGTCCTATTGGGACAGTTTTACCACGACTTATTACCAGGTATATATCGAATCAGTGGTGAATTATGCAGAAGAGAAGAACCTGAACGACTGGGGAATTTACCAGTTGATAGATAAATCTTCCCAACAGCTGTTTACATCCTCCAATAACCGCACCATGTGGGTGTGGGCCATCATGAACCAGGCCGGGTACCAGGCGAAAATTGGCTATTCGGGTCAATCAGTGTACCTGCTGTTACCATTTATGCAAGAGGTGTATGAGAAACCGTATTACAACATGGATGGCAGTAATTTTTATTTGATGAGCAGTAAAAAAGACATCAAAAACCTGATGACCTATCTGGATAATTTTGGAGGTGCCACAAAAAAAGTGGATTTACACCTGTCTTTTGCCCTTAATTTTAAGGACCCTTCCAATGTGGTTGTTCGTGAAACAACTTTGCCCAATGAATCAAAACCCTTAAAGCTGGAGATGGATAAAACCGTTATGGCTTTTCTGGCCAGTTATCCGCAAACGATCAATACGGTATATTTGAATGCGGCCATGTCGTCATCGGTCAAAGAAACGCTTTATGAATACCTGACCTTGAATCTCGAAGGTAAGTCGGAGACACAGGCAGTAACTTACTTACTGAACTACCTGCATAATTCCTTTGAATATAAAACCGACCGTGATCAGTTTAATAAGGAGAAGATGTTTTTCCCGGATGAGATATTCTATTACCCCTTTTCCGATTGTGAAGACCGCACGGTGCTGTTTACCCGATTGGTGAATGAGTTATTGGGGTTGGATGCGGTGGCTTTGACTTATTTTAGTCACATGGCAGCGGCCGTCGCATTTGCAGAACCGGTTGAAGGTTACGCTCTTTTAGTGGATGGCCGTCGCTACACCATTACAGATCCAACTTATATCAATGCGCCTATTGGGTCCGTGATGCCCGAATACGAGAAGTACACCCCGTTGGCCATTAAAATAAATAACGACAGCCGATTGAATAATATTTGGCAAATGATTGCGCGTTCGGTGGAGAAAGGTAATGAAGGGCGACTATTTATTGGGGATCGGACCACAACTGAGAATGGAAAGTTCATTCTTTCGGGCTGGTTTACAGAGGAGATTACGGTCAGCAACAGAAACTATACAGCTACGGGCGGAACACGCGATTTGTGGTTTGCTACCTTTGATCAGGGGGGATCAATGGAATGGTTTTTACCAGTCAGTTGTACAAATAATGCATTTAGTCAGGCTTTTAATGTGGGTAAAAAAGGAAATGTGTATGCCTTGATCAACTATACGGGTGCTGTTAATGTAAATCGGAATCAATTAGTACGTAGTGATAAACCAGCGCATCTGATATTAGGCATCTCCAATCAGGCCCAGCCCATCTTAAGTGAAAATATTACATTTGAGGCGCCTGAAGGAAAGAAGTTGGCTTTTTATGGCAAATACACAGCAGATGGTACCAAGATTGATTTGGTGTCCTTCCCCACAGATAAAGTGCGTTTCGAACCCAAGATCACAGTGGACTCCAGAAATGAAGTAGTGGTGCGCGGTGTGGTCGGGGAGATTGAAGGATTAACAAAAGAAGTGCCAATTAACCTGTCAAGTGCAACCTTCAGCGCTGAAGATCAAATAGAATTCTTCATGAAAAAGTATCAGCAGCAGAATATGAACCGTCACATGGTGGCTCTGTTTGGAACGCTTCAGTTGTTATCTCAAAATGGAGGACGAATTTCCGGTATCACGGTGCGCAACCTGATGAATAAAAATAACCCTGATTTTTATAAGCAAAATCCTGAAGTATACAAAAGCTTACTGAGTATGCAATTTGTGATTAATGAAGGGGGCATTGTGAAGGTGGAGACGTATAAGGGGCGCCATGTGTCGCTTTTCTCCATGAAGATTAAAAACAACAGCAACCTGCAAATTGTGAAGCCAACCGAAGATACCTTCCAAATTAAATTCTTGAATGGGGTGGAAGTCGGTAAAGCCATAATCTGGTACAATTTGAATTCAATTACCCTCGGAGGTAACGGCGATATGGAATTTGATTACGACACCGATCATACCAAACAAGTCGTTAGCATTAATGAAATAATTAGTAGCTGACGTATTTTGTTTAAGGGATAAAATACATTGTAGCCTGAGGATGATGAAGTCTTCAGGCTTTTCATTACTTTATTGAGGTCTATCAACGTATCTATCATGATGGATGAAACACAAGTCACCGCAAATGACCTTCCGGATTCTGAGGAAGTGCATTGGGAGGTGTTATTATTACTTGTGTGGAGTAGTCTGTTTGCGAAGTTTGCACAGATGTGCAAGTAGGAAAAGTGGAGCTGCAGGGGATTGTATTGTATTTTCTAATACACAGATATATAAGTGTATATGGCATTATATTTAATTAAGGTGAAACAGGGGTGAAGCGTTTTTGTGTACCAAAGGGGATTGAACCTTTGTTTCGAAAAAACTTTATTTTGGAGTTAGTATTTATCAAAGAGCCTTATCTTCTCGTTAAAAACAGGAATTAATGAATCAAATAGACTTAGCAAAAAACTTTCAACCATTTCATTGTTGTCCTTTAATTCCAGTTTTTTATACTCAAAAACTGCTTTTAAGGTTGATTCTCTTTCTTTCAAGGAAGGCCCTTCAACAAACTGATACATATATTCAGAGCCATATATGATATCAACTAAATCATCCTCTAGTTCACCTCTATGAACAATCTTGTTTCGAGTAGTAATTAGGTCAGTAATTTGTTTGTTAAATTCATGAAGAATTTTGTATGATTCCGTATGTTTTGTGAATTCATTCTCACGCAGATTCTTTAAAGTTGCACTTTTATGAGGAACTCCTAACCTAAATATATCTGAAACAAATATTATAGATCTGTCTAGAATTGTTGAGGTTTTTATGAATTTGTGACTGAGGAGCAATTTCAAATAATCAGCATTACTAACTCCACATTCATCTAATGCCTTCGAATTCAGGTCTATTTTCAATAGTGACTGTGTTACCAATAACTCCTTGTGTATGGAAGCCATTGAAATTACATTTTGAAACGCATTGTGTATATATTTCCTTTTATCATTACTGATATCAAAACCAGGTGATTTACCCTTCGTATTTATAGGAACACCTTTTGTCAGAGTTTCCATTATAAGGTGGTATAATGATGAATTCTCTATTTTATTCATGTTTAATGCGATTTATTGGTGATAGTGAATTGGTGGAATTGAAATGGGCAACATACATACTTTGATATTTACAACTTTTCCTGTCATTGGTTATATATAAGGATGATAGGTATACTTTTTTGTATCATATTAATTCTCGAAATATTTGTATTTGATACTGGCTAATTCTGAATTAAAAGAATCCTTAAGTTTTTTATCAAGTGCATAAGCAATATTTCTATTGCCTTTTAATCTATTTAGGAACAAAGGTTTATTGCAGTCTAAAAGCCAGTCCGCATTAAAGTATTTATAATTGAAAGTATTAGGATTTAAAAGCCACCTCTCGAAGTCATTAAGATTAGTAAATCCTTTTAATTCGTCCATTTCAAAGTCAATGTTGAATTTATAGATTAAATGCGCTAACCTGATGAATAGGACATCAGTAAGCTTTAGAATCCCATATTTGTATACACCATTTCCTTTGTGTTGATTTATATAATCACAATATTTTTGGAAGTATCCTTTTGAATTGTATTTATAATCTGAGTTAAGAAGTAAGTCAAAATAAAAATCACTATTAAAATTGTTATTTAGCTCATTTTCTATCGCTTCAATTAATATTGATTTGCATTTTTTATTACATATCTTGATTAAATGTAATAGGTGAGAGTAATTTGCCCGTTTACCATCATCAGAGCTACTTTTTAAAATTGCAGTTTGAACTAGTTTTGTATTCTCGATTTCATGATTAGAATAAAACTTTCCTATCACAATAGAAGTAGTTTCTATCAAATCTGTGTATTTAGTATTATAAAATTCATATCTACCAATGGCAATCTTTAAAATATCCATCAACTCTTCAGGGGTAAATAAAAAGCCTTTATCTGTAAGAAAAATTGAGAATTGTTTTAAATCATTCCATGCTAATTCTGTTTCTATTTTTAAGAACTTTATTAATGATTTTTTAGAACTGCTGAATTGTTCTTTATCAATATCTAACCTTCTAAGAATAGTAAACAGATTTGAGAAGATATTTCTATAAGTAGCTCTAAACCTATAATTAGTTAAATATTCTTCAATCAACGAACTTTTAAAAGGATCATTAAATATACCATCATTGAAATATGATGTCGTAAAATTATTAAGCTTTTGTATTAGGCTATTTATACAATCATTGCTAGATTTTAATTCTTTATTATCTTTTAAAACACTCTGTAAGTCTTTTGGGCTAATATGAAGTATTGCTTCTGTTAGGAAAAACTCATTGAATTCAGTTATCCCAATTTCTTTTGTATTATAACTAATGACAAGTCCTTTAAAAACTTTTTCTGTTAGGGATTTATACCTATTAAAGACATCATAAAAGATAAAGTTTCTATTTACATGCAAATAAAGAGAGAAATATGCCAGCGATAAATTAAGAGGTAAATTTGGCCCGGTGTGTTGCATGCCTCCATTGTCATAAAGGTTTTTAAGTTTTTCTATTTGAAATACAATCTCCTCAATTTCATCTTGTAGCTTATAAATTAACTTGTCCTCTTTTATTCTGATTAAGTAGTTTTTAACTTCCGTATCAACACTGAATTCAATTTCATCATAAATGACTTTATCTAAATCAATTGATTTTATATCATTTAAAATCTCCCCACTATCAGAATATTGATAATCATTTATAAGATTGTGCAAATATTTGATATTTAGCTTACAGAGAAAGTACTCAATTTCTTTAGATTCCCTTCCTTTTGCTTGTTTTTCAATGGCTTTTAAAATGTTATATGCATCCTTGTAATTATTTGAGGCTACTAAATAATTTCCGAATGCATACTCGGTGGTGCCTAAATTTTCATTGCCTATTCCAGCTTTTAGTTTTTCAAGTAACTTTTTAAAGTTTAAGCTTCTGAAGTTACAACTTAAACAATCACACTCTTTGTTTTCTAATAGCTGAATTCTTTTTGTAATTCCTTCCTCTTTATCCTTAAAATGAAACCTGTGCCTTGTACTAAAGCCAATTGTTCTTGTATTTTGCGCTTCAATTTGTTTATAGTCCTTTACAACACTTATTTCATCAATCATACAATGATTAAGGAATCTAAATATCGACTCAAGTTTATTTCTTGCATCAATTACATTAGAAGTTGAAATATCATCTTTTAAGGATTCAGAAATTACCAATTCACTATCTTCAATTTCAATTTCCATTAAAAGATTATAAATATCTGGATTTATTGTAAACAAGTTACGGTTATAATATTGCCATACATGCTCATCTAAAATATTGAATGGAAAAAGAGTTGCTATGTAGTTGGGGTCAACAAAACCGAGACCTTCAAATTTATGAATGCAATTATATAACCTATCGATAATGTGAATTGGCAAATCTTGTTTCTCAGAAAGTAATTTTGTTTTTTCTAACAAACGGTCAGTCTGTGAACTACCACTTTTCTTAATAAACCTATCTTTGTGAAATAGAAACAGTAACTCTTTTAATTTATCTTCATTAACTAAATCTTTAAGAAAAAAAGATTGATATTTTGAGCTGTCAGTTGAAACATAAAATCTAGTTTCCTTAATGTTTGATACAATAACCCATTTACAATTCCCTCCCATTGTTGGAGCATAAGAAAAACCCTGCTCTACAGGCGTCTGCTCACCTCTTCTGTTTTGTTTTGAATCAATCTTTGTTTTCGCATCTTTAAATTCAATAACTGCTCTGACATCATCATTATTGCCTTCTTTATAAAAGTATCCTAAAGCACCATCAGATTTTTTTCCATCAATGATTGATTTCTTTTCTTCTCGCAATAGCCATTCATTCGAATTGCCATAATTAAATCCCAATACGTCTCCAAAAAATTGAGTAATGAACCGTGATTTTATTTCTTCCTCTTTAAGTGCTTCAAGTTTTCCAGATTCTAATTCTTGAACAAAACTTTTAATAATAAGTAATATTCCTCTCATATCAGAAACAGAAGAAAACCTAAAATCTGAAATATAATGAGATAGAAAATTGTCTGTAAATATTGGGTTTGCTTTCATAGTATCAAATATTAATAATGAAGTGTAAGAAGGTGAAAAAAGCATCCAATTAGCAACTGAAAGGATGATTACATGGATGGGCTGACAAACTTTTCATTTGTTAGCTATTGATATCTAGTTGTTGTTAAATATCAATTCTTTACAATTGTTAATGCGTCCATGCAAAGCATTGCTGTTCCCTCCAAAAAAAGTTTTTATGGGTGGCAAAAAAGCATCAGTAAAAGACATACTTTTGGACAAGTTTTTGTTGTGCGATGGCATTTTAGAGCGACTTAACAATGTGCATGGTTTTATAGCGTTAGGTAATTTTCGAATTAATATTTCCTTCAACCTCATTACTTCCATTTAAATAATACACTCCACTTACTTGTAACCTGTCATAAAAAACGTCTTTGTTTGAATGACCTCCTATTATATTTTTCTCACCTAAAACTGTCCAGAGTATTTTTAGGCTGCTTTCTTTTAAGAACTTAATAAATGGCTCTTTTTTAATTAATAAATAAGGTTTAGAATCAAAGTGTACCGAAGGTTCAAAACATATTATCTCACCTTTTTCGTCAATAAACTCACCTTCTTTTTTAGAAAACACCAATTTCATATTTTCAAAGATATGTTTTGATGGTTTAAGAAAGCTAATAGTATCTTCTTTAGACTTATCAAATTCTTCTTCCCATAAAAAGTCATTTGTAGTTAAAATAGCATCACCGATATATTCACCAGATGTATTATCATGTACTTCTCGAAGTTCCATTCCTCCATAATACTCCTTGTCATTAAAATAATTGTAAGCAGGCGACCAATAATATTCTCTGCTAAAAACTTCATATCTACTCGAGCTTTCTGGCATCCATCGCCCCATAAAGTCTTGATTTGACGCCCAATCTTTCATTTTCTCATAGTCAGCTTCTGCAATTAAATAACTTCTAAGTTGATACCACATCCTTTTATGAGGTTTATCCCACTTCTCATCTCCAACTTTCTTTGATTCTGCCCACTCTGGATAACCTTCAAGTATAAACCATTCCTCTTTATTTTTGTCGACAACATTTATTAGTTCCTTTGAACATGGAAGGTCATCACTCAGTTTTGCCCATTCCTTATTATCTAATTCCCAATTCGCATATTTTACCTGTGACCACCAGAAGTCGTTAGGTTTTTCGTCATCATAACTTCCAGTCTTATATATTAACATTGTAGGGTCAATATCCCTAACATAAGGAATCCAAGGGCCTTGGTACTCTTCTTCCTCCTCATGTCTATAACTCCAATCTGCGTATTTTTTACAATTATCGGAAACTCTTGCAAGCATCTCATAAAGTGCAATCCATTGATATTTTTTACCTATTCGTTCATGAGGAATTGTATTTCGACCTCTATCTGAACCAATTTCTCTATCAAATTCTCCATGCTTATCTTTATCATAGCCATATTTTTCAAATATCCATTCTACAGCAAGATTGCTTAAAGCATTTTCATCAACATCCCAAGTTTGTAATGCACTTTGAAAAGTATATCGACCAAAATCTCCATAACCACCTGTTCCTCTACCATATTCGGTAATCATAGAACTAAGAATATCATTTTGCGCCCAATAGTGTTTTTTAAAATCCTTTGATTTATAATCAAACTCATACTTTTCATCAATTTCTTCATCTGTGGGGAACGTTTCTGGAAAAGTACTTTTATACGGAGGTCTTGATTCAGAAATGTCAAAACCTAAATCATAACCAAGATAAGAAGTGAATTCAATAACCCCCCTTGCATAATCTCTTAAAAGAATATGTGGATAAACCTCCGATTTATCCTTAAATATTGTTTCATAGACATAGCTGCTCAGTTCATTTAAAATTTCGGTTTGTTCTGTTCTAATTGAACAGCCATATGCAACTGCAAACAACCTTTCATAAATATAGGGATCATTGACATTTTCAAATTCCTTTAGTAGTTCTATCAGTACATGAATTCTATTTTCTAAAAGACAAATCAAGGCTTTTGTAGAAGAATCACGTAGTTTTCTATTCGTACTTGTGTGAAACCATGATAGGGTTATTGCTGTCAACTTTATTGATTCGTCTGAAATATGGCTTTTATCATGAGTATTCCACGCCCAATCAATAAGTCTCTTAACTGCTGATTCATCATATAATTGATGTTTAAGGTAAATTGTCCACCAAGCATCCCTGTCTGGTAGGCTGATACCGATAAGATTTTTATGCAATGAATAAGCGTTAAAATAATGGTTGGGAATAGATGTTACAGATAAAATTGTATCCCAAAACAAATTATGAGTACCTTGATATTTGAGTACAGTAGAATTCACATATCCGACAAGCTTTTCTGTAGTTGTTTCAGTTTTTCGCCATAATAAGCTTTGTACAAAACATTCAATTATAGGGTAACTATCCTTGACATGAGGAACATATTCATAAAACTCTTTTCCATTTTTTTCAGGAAGTTGAATTGAAAGAGCTTCGATTACTCCTTTATTCATATGGCAAGAATGTTCATCCTTAACTAAGTGGTAAAGATTTCCATCTTCTTTAAAGGCTTCTTCTAATTCAGGGTTTGCATTTAAAATGTATGTCGATGTTAGGTGGTCTTCAAAACGTTCATAGGCTAAATAGACTCCTTCTTCATATTGTTTTTCAGGATTCCAAAACAAGTTTTTAGAAAGTATTCCTTCAGATATTAATTCATCAAGCAAACCTCTTTTCGTACTAAATTCTTGTGATATTTTATTAACTAAAATAAATGCCTGCTCATATGAAATGTATCTTAATTGATTTTCAATCTTGTAGGTGATTAAAGATTCTACTGCTTTTCTAACAACGTTTATGCTTTTCGGATAATCTAATCGAGAGGGTTTTGAAAGGATATCATTAACGCTATTGATAAAAAAATCAATTATAGCTGTTATACCCTGTAAACCATCAGGAATTCTAGTGTAACCAGCTTTATTTAAGCCCTCACAGAATAGTAATAAGAATAATGGGTTTTGGAATTCAGGATGCAATAGGGGAATACTAGGTAGCTCTATGCCGTAATTGTTGAAAAACAGCTTTGTAGCCTCATACTCTTGATTTCTAAAACCGTAGTGTGTATATCTAATAATTTCATCTTCTTTAATTTCATCTTCTGGAAAAATTAACTCAGAATACGATGTACGTATAGAGATTACAACACCTAACCATTCATACTTTTTAATTTTGGAAAGAAAACTTTTGATATTCTTATCCCAAAAATATTTACCACGTCCCTCATTAATTGCATCTATAAACATAATTATCCGTTGTCCTGAAATTTGAGCTTTCGAGTTAAGTGCACCTAAAAATTCATTTACAGAACAGTTTATATTATTCTTTTTGAATATTTGTGTCCAAGGGTCTTCATCTGTAACAAAATGTTGTCCTAAAAAGAAAAGGCTAATTAGATTATTTTTAGTTCGTGTACTTATTATATCAGCTAACAAATGTGATTTTCCAATACCAGCTTCTCCTTCTAATAATAGAAATGGATGGTTTGCTAGTTTTATTGTTGTGCCTTCAAGAAACCGTGTTAGTTCATAAATCGAATTTTCAAAATCTCTTATATGGCTTATCTCATATCCAAATTTCTTATAATATCTGTAATCATCAGGTTTAACTTGTAACTTGGATTCCTCATCTAAATAGTAGTTCTTAATATGAGATACTATCTCACTGGCATTTTTAAGTAATTCTAAAAATGCGTCAATAGGCAATGTTTGAATTCCCTTAAAATTTACAGCGTCAAGCAAAACATGAATTGCTTTTAATTCCTTCTGAATATCTGAGGAGTAGGAATCTAAAACTTTTGATTTGGGAATTATTTTAGAACCCTTAATCAGTAAATCATCAAAGAGGTTTATTACTTGTCTTTTAAACTTTTCATCTCTCGATATTCCGTTAAAAATTTCAGCTATTTTTAGTTTGACGTTTAGTTTTGGCGTATACCTTTTGCCCAAATCTGTAATAGATAGTTCAGATTGCTCAATACACCACTTATCTGTAAATTCCTCTTTATTAAACCAAAAGTATGTCAAACCAATATTTTCAGGTTTTTGCAATCTTTCAATTATATCGGAACTCCACCAAGGAATAAATTCAACTCTCAATCCTTTATTTTCAGACCATTCTTCCCATTTTGAAACTCTTAAATTCCATTTATCCAACATTGAAGTTTGCCCTTCAATCCTTGCATCTGGTGGGTCATTTGGAATCGCTATATAATACTTTTTCAAATTAGGGTGCTTGTCTAGAACCGTTTTAACTGATTTGTCAATTTGTGTCCATTGGTTTTCCTCAATACTATTCGTGAAAAATTTTGCTTGCCATGCAAATTCGTCATCATTATTAAGAGTCCAAAGACACTCAACTCCTGCATCTGGTTTTCCTTTCCGAATGAATTCTTTTCTATTTGGAATATCTTCATTCCTTGCTAATTGACAAACTAATTCTTCAAATCCTTCATTCTGAGAATTCTCTAAGGGTCTTATGTTGTTCCAATTTATACTCATTGCTTAATAAGTCTTTTAGTGGTGGCAAGAAAATAGCTCTTTGGGTTTTTCAAGGTTTGATTGTGAGTTGGGAAAAACCAAATGTGCTATTTGTGCTTGGGCTACCCCAACTGTCCCGAAGGGCAGAAGCGGGCGGGCAAAAACTATTTTTTTCTTGCACCAACTTTCAATCAATGAGCTAATATTTTCTATCTGTCTTTTCAAATTTAATAATCAGGTTTCAATGTAGTAGTTTCGAACTTTTCACATGTGGTTACACCCCGTTACATAGGAGTCAGAGGAATTGTCCCCACTAGCGTATCTAGTTTATGGTAGCCAAAGACCGGATTTATTTACATTCACTTTTCAAGCCCAATGGATTTGGCAGAGGTGGCCGAAGCCGCAAAAGACACAAGTACAACAACACTACTTATGCCTTATTGCCGTTTGTTGGCCAACGTATTTATTTTGATTTCGGTTTTTGCTTTGGAACAGATAACTGGCCTCCTTCGCTGTATTTTCTGACTTTTGGAGCTGGGGGTGGAGTTGATTTCTTAGTTGTTTTTTCTTTTGAACTCATGATTTCTATTTTTAGTTTATCAATTGAATTTGTCAACGAATCTATTTTAATATTCAATGCTTTAAGCTCTTTTATATAATCCTTATCTAAAACTTCAGTTTTTTCTAATTTTTGGGGTATTGAGAAGTGGTTATATAAGTATGGAACAAAACATAAAATCAAAAATGTGAGCCCAATTGCCGAGAATTGTTTCGATTTATAAATAAAACCGTGCTTCCTATCATTTATTTCTGTATTATACTGTATAGATTCAATAAAATGATTTGTTACTCCTTTCTTAAATTCTTTGGAGGTCTTTCTTTTATCCTTCTTATAATATTTGAGTAACTCTTTATGCCAATCTTCTAACATATTAACAGGTGGAATGCCTTTATAATCAAAGCTTTTAAATGTATTAAAAGCTCGTATCATATAATAGCACGATGTTAAAATACATAGTATAGTAAAACTCAGAAGACAAATAAAAATCCAATCTAAATATTTAGTTAGTTGAAAAGTATAGTGTATTAATAGAAAATAAGCTCCTGAGGCTAGAGCAGAAATTACTACTACAGGAATTCTGTATGAATTTGTTATCTCGGATTTTCTATCGTTTTCCTTATGATATAATTCTTTATAAAATTCAAATTTATCCATTAATAATATGTTTTTTTAAGAAGTTTGGATATATGTTGGTCAAGACATATATACGTACCAAGGTGTTTATATAATCTCGATATCGCTCTGTAACCATCACTGACTACCGGTTATTTCTTTCTTATGTTTATATTCAAATATAGGATTTCAATCTCAATTAGTACTTAGAAAAAAGAGGGAATCCATTGGAAATCCTCTTATCTAGCTCTTTTTGCTACCATTAGTGTATTTATTTTCGGAAATTATTAGCCACTTAACAGCTGTTCTAAGCGCATAATCCGTGTTTGATTAAACCGAATAGATGTATTGTTTTCATCAATGGCTTTATTCATACTCTTTATGCAGGTCTCAATGTCCACAACTTGCTGATTCAGTTTTGAACTTCTGAATTATGCGTAATTATTAAGTTTTTAGCTTTTAATCGGTGCTGGTTGATTTTAAAAAGTAGATTAGCTGATGAACCTAATGACAGTTTGTGAGGTGTTATAAGTTTAAAATCTGCCAGCATGTTATTTGCTTTAACCGCTTCCTTATATTCATCGTTTAGGTAGGTGTTGTACAAATCGGCATCAGATAATTGCAACATTGACTCAAGTTTATTAACCTTTACCTCTTTAATCTCGATAATCTGCGAGCAACAGTGTGTTTTTTGCCCAGAAAACTCGGTTATTTGGGCTTTTAATACGGTGTTAAATAGTCAGATGTGACTAATAAAAAAATATCGAAGTTAATTACCCCGATATTTTCCTACTCACGCAGCTTGAGAGATACTCTCTAAACTCACCAGGCGCATTGCCTAGAAATTTATTTCTTTTTACTTGGTTTTAAAGATGGATGATTTGAAGGAGTATCCTTATTATCTCTTCTTCTTTTATCCAGTGTACCATCTTTCTTTTTGGGTTTTGGCCCAGGCTTTATTGCTGTAATCATATCTGTTAATTTTACCCTAACAGGCGGGTCGCCTTTAAACATACTTTAAATGTAATATTTTCATGACTCTTTACTAAGATAGGTTATTTTGGCTGATTATAATAGTTGTATGATTGTACGTTATATATTTTCTTACGGAAAGTAACTTAGAATAACTCTTGACCCCTTAAAATAAGAGGTCGCTTTTCAAAGTATGCTTGACTTTAGCTGCTTTATGAGAAAATATATTACCCACTTAACAATTGTTCCAAGCGCATATTTCTGGTTTGTTTAAAGTGTCTAGATGCAATGGCTTTCATTAATAAATGATTAATAATGCGAATCAAGAGTTAAAACACTAATGAAATAAAAGCAGCAGCTAATCTTCCAAATGCATGTATCATTAGCCCCTTAGTAGATCTAACTTTGCTTGCTTTTTGAATATCTGTTTTTTCAATTAGCCAATTAAATATAGCTTCTACTGGTTGTCGCACTCTGGATACTGCAGTTGAGTATAAATCATCAGCTGCTTTAATTCTGTGTTTTATTACATCTGCCATTCCTTTCACCCCTTTAACCGGGGCAAGCATTTCTGAATTTTGCTGATTTATCATCCTCTTATTCAAATCATTTATGAAATAGATTTTATCTCCATAAAAAGTTCTATTTTCTATTCCAGACCATGCATCTTTAAAGACTGTCACATCATTAACTGATGCTGGTGTAAATAATATTTGCTCAGGGTGCGGCAATTTACCTATTCGTCTAAAACCAAGTAAGTGTAATTTAAGTCCATAGTAATATATCCCTTTTGTTGAGCAGAAGCCTTTATCCGTTATTTCTGTAGCAACTTTACCTGTACGCTTTCCAGAGCAAGTGATAATGGGCATTGAATCTAATAAGCTCTGATCCAGACAGCAATCTTCCGGCAGATGATCTGTTAAAATAATTTCAACCAATCTGCTAAAAGCTGAATCTAGCATATTAAGCCTATTATTAAAGGCACTATAGCTTCCAAGCTTAGGAAACCAGGATTTTAAATACTCAAAAGCAAAACGATGGATATGCTTTATTTTTGTATGTCCTTCATGATGAATCGCATATAAATATATCGTCATAATCTCTTGATCGGTAAATTCTGGTTTATTATTGTTGCTAAACCTTTCACAATAGAATTGAAGTTCTTCAAACTTATCACAAATAAAAAGGTAAATACTTATTAACTTGTCGTCCTTATCCTTGGGAATCATATCTAATTGTCAATTCGAAACCGACTTCAAGATACTGATTTTCAAGGATTTAAACAACTTTAAGCGCTTAGTTTTTAAGGGGTTATGTAACTATTTTCTCATATATTCTCAACTCTTGATTCGCATTAATAATTCGAGTCATTAAAAATTATTTCTTTTTGGGAAATAGAATACTCCCAATTAGCGGTACCATACCTGCTTTTTTGCATGACTGCAATTCGCTCATTATCGCGCTTGATTACATCAATTGAGGCAGAGCTGTCAAATAGAATCGAAGCTCCGCCGCGCATGGTTCCATTGGTCGTTTTTTGAAAAATGCAAATGAAAATAGTGGTTGGGAACTCGGTCCTGAGTCTATCAAAATCTTCGGATTTCGCATTAAGCTTACCAAAGCTGTCAATTATAATAACATCAAAATCTTTAGCATCTTTTTTGATGTTATCAATGTTACCCTCGCCGGTTAACATAAAGTGATCGGAAAAATGATGTAAAGCCAGTTTTTCTTTTGTGAGGTTGCCTATTCCTTCTTCCAAGGAATAATATTTGACTGAAAAGCCGGATTGATCAAATAATTCAGCTAATTCAAATGAAAAGTATGATTTGCCAGCGCCTGAATCCCCTGTTAAGGCAATGGCGCACCTGTTGCGGTCTATATTACCAAGGAATTGACCAATTTCACCAAGAAGATTGAAAGTGTAATATTCCGTATTGAGAATATCATTAGCAGTTAAATTTCCATTAGATTTGCTTTTGTTGCTTTGAATGGTTGGAGGGTGTTTTAAAGTCGGTTTTTGATAATGATTTGGTCTAGGATCGTTAAATGAAGAGATTGTATTCAATAGATGATTCTCAAATTTGTTGTTACGTCTTTCAAGTGCAATAATATCACTAGATAACTCCCGTATTGAATGTTTAATTTGAATCGACTTTTGCTCAGCCTGTATCAATTTTGTTTTTAATGATTTTAATTCCACTTCGGTAATTAATAATTTTAGTTTTTTATTTGTTTTAAATCCCTGAACAGATTGGCGGTATTTTTCTCCTGAATATCCGTCATAATCAATTTTAGTTACAAGACTTGATTCCGCAAAGAGATCTTTTTTCTCAGATTTTGACTTGTAAATGGTATTAAGAAAGGTGTTGTATATTGATAAGTCATCCATATTCAAAATATCATTAATCTCTGTGATGGTATGATATTCAATTTTGTTGATCTTACAACTTAAGCTGGCTAACTCATCGGTTAGTTTATTAAGTTCCAATCTTTTTTCGCTTTTCAACTTTTTAAGCTCTTTAATTTTCTCATCATTTTGATTAATGATATCTTTAAACTCGTTTAATATCAGACTTGTATTGCTTACTTCTGGAGTTTTTGAGTAAATGGGTTCATCCATCTCCATTTCAAGCCGATTTTCAACTTTTTCAACTATTGGTCGGATGTTTTCATCCGTTTTTAATGCATTTTTCATCTTGTTACGCTGGTAGTTTGCTTTGTTTTTACACGTTAATGAGCAGAATTTTGAATCAGCTCTTTTTGCTTCGAATTTTGAGCCACAGGTGATGCATGTTTTATACAATAACATTACGTTTGTTTTTAGTTTGACAATTGACACGTGGTTTTTAGGTGTTTGATGATAAGTGTCATTCATTTAGCATCTTACAAAGTGCTTCATAGAAGTATGCTGTCAACAGTTTTTTAATGTGTTTTATTGTAAGTTGACAAATAATGTGATTGAAATGCAGTGTAAGTGCCATAAAATAAGGTGGTAGGCCAGTTGGTGATGTGTCAACTGTCAACCGCTATTAGCCCATTTTCTTACTGTTTCATGGCTTACGCCAATAATACCTGCAATCTCTCTTAATGACATTTCATTTCGGTTAACCAATTCAATGGCAAATAACTTACGATGATCGTTTGTGATCTGTACAGGTCGTTTAACTGATTCAATTACTGATTGAGCATTATTAAGGAAGAATTGACTTAAATTGATGGCTCCTTCCATTGCACGTTCGCTTATTATCTCATTTGAATCCTCATCGCATGTCCAGTATAATAATTGCAAAATCAGAGCAAAACGTATAGTGTAAGTGTCTATTTTAGCATAGAAGCCTTTTATACGATTACAGATATTCTTATCATTGACTTGCGATACATTTTCATTGTAATATTCAATGTATAATCGTCTTGAGGCTTTCGATAGTTCTAATAGATATGGTGAAAAATTGCCATTACTATCTTTAATTAGTGGTATTTCAAGCAGGTTGTTGATATGTCGGGAGTAATGTGCCAAAACTGATTTTGGCATATCTGCTTCCGAAAACAGCTCTTTTTTGGAGTCTTGAGAGGTAACAAATAAGATTCTTTCAATGAATCCATTTTTATCTCTGTCGTCTTTGAAAAGAGTATTCAGCAACTCTGTTTGAATTCCGCCAATAACACTAATGTGAGGACACATTAATGAAATCGGGCTACTCGAAACTCGATTGACAATGATCGGTTTCCGCGACCAAATTTTCAGCCAAACTTCCTGGTCGCTACCTTTATTATATTTGCCCATATTATGAAACCAGCCTCTCAGTTCATCATAGTAACTACCGACTCCTCTTGGATTGTGGTGATGAATACGGTACATTGCTTCTAGGGTCGCATCATCAGTTAGCACTTGTTCAAGGTGTGGTTCACAAATGTATTCTGAATCATCCCCTTTTTTGCCTTTATGAAATTGTTCATATTCGCGTAATCGGTTCTGGTATTTCTTAAAAAGAGCCTGATTTTTATCCAAAAGTGGCTTAATGGCAAGTGAAATTGCGTGGCTTTTTGCAACGCCTGTTTCACCTACTATCGCCATAAAGAGATTAGCACCTTCATTCCAGCCATTTTTCACTCTAACCTGATGAGTATTGCCGATAGCTACGCTTGCAGTATAAAGTATAGAACTTAGTACATATTCAATTGGAAAGTTGAGTCCAACTTTGGCTTCCATTGTGAAATCTTGCATAGGCTTTGGGAAAGCGTCGAATAATTTCTCATTCATTATAATTTCCCCCTTTCTGTTAAGTCAAGCAAAGCACGTTTATAACCACTTTTCACTTTTCTAAGCGGTAGGTTGATTTGCAAAATCTCAATATCCATGATGCGGTGTGCATTGATCGCTTCTTGGATGATAGAGAATGTTTCAAAATCTGTTAAATAAGACAAGTGGGTGTAGACTTCACTTAATTTTGAAATCTCTTCCTGAATTTGTTGGAAGAACCTATTGTACTTTAATTTGTCCACTGATCTTAGTTGACGCTCTTTATCTTCTATTAACCTTGCAATATCTGCAATTGGGTTATGAAATATTGATGAAAATCCACTATTATTCATAGCTCTCCTTGTTAAGTAGGTTGTGTAAATCTGTTTTAAGATAAAACACCTTGGAACCTAATTTCTTAAAGGGTAAACGACCACTTTTTCGTTGGTTCCAAAACCATGTGGTTTTTCGTTCAAACTCTTTTATTGCATCCTTTTCGGAGATGTATTCATTTAATACCTCTCTTTTGTTGATGGAGCTGAATAAGTGACTGTGAATTTCCTCTATTAATTTTCGGGTTTCTTCGTAATCTTCCACAGGTAGAATTACCATACTATTCTTCTGGTGAATTCTATTTTGTTCATATTTTTTCATGTCAACAAAGAAATACAAAGAGGAGGGGGGTTTGGGGGTACAAAAAAAAAGAGAAGTACAAAATCTTGTACCCCTCTTTTAATAATGTAAAGGATAGCAGTCTGGTGTAAAGAAGACTAATTAGTTATTCAAAAAGCTGATCTATTGATATCTTTTTACTCACTTGCCTTAATTGGTATAATCTCCAGGTCTTAATATCATCCATTTGTTCTTTTATCCGAGTTTCTTTCCACTGTTCATGTGATAAGAAAGTTGTTTTCTGGTCATTCCAAAAGACCTGAAATAATGGATATAGTAATTTAGTAATGCCCTTTTTGTTTGTTTCTTTGAATTTGAAACAAGACTTAATTTGTGTAGTTAAATCTTCTAGAAGATTAAAATTTAATATCCCGGAAAGTATTAGGTCTTGAATATTAATATATTCTAAGTCATCTAGCTTCAATAAACTCATTTTTTCCACATCCAGATGATTTTTCGTTAAATCTTCCATTGCATTGGAAAGTGCTGATATTTGGAGTATAGAGTTTTTTTTTGTTTTAAATTCTTTTACCGCTTTTAACTCATCTGCTTCATCCTTTATGAAATTTTTGATTGAATGAATTAAGATGTTAAGGGATTGTGATTTAAATGTATTTCCGAGTTGAATGTAATCAACGGAGTCTATAAAAGAGTAGTTGTCTTTTATTTCCTTTTTAAGTTGTCTGGTGTATCTATTAATTTCTTGAACCTCTTTTGAGTAAATTATTTGTATAATATCATTTCCAAAAATAAATTTAAGCGGTTGTAGGTTTGCTTTCATGGCAAAAAGGATCTCCATGTTGGTGAAATGGTCTTTCCTGAAAAATTCATCCAATTGCTTGTGAAGAGTTATGATATATTCCTTATTTGTTGATTCTGAATAGTCTGTATGTTCAAGTGATAATTTAAGTTGAAATAGGACAAATAATGCGTGTCGGTTTTCTAAGGCAAGATTGTTGCACTTATTCAAGATTTTTTCAATTTTATTGGCTAAATCTGAAATGTTGATAATTTCATTACTAAAAAGTCTATCTAGCAAAGGAGAGTCTGTGTTTGAGTACTTCCCAAACGCCTCTAAAAGTTTTTTTTTCGTTTTAAATTGTAACGGCATTATAAATCAAATTTCTCCATTTCTTTTTCCAAAGTACTCACTTGCATTTTCGCATATATCTGCGTGGTTCTTATTTGAGTGTGCCCTAATATTTTTTGGACAACTTCGAGGGGCATGCCACTATTAAGAGCAATTGTCGCAAAGGTATGTCTTGCCACATGGTGAGTGAGTTCTTTTTTTAGGCCACATATTGTTGCAATGTGTTTTAGAAATGAGTTTATCTTTTGATTGGAATATCGAGGTAGGATATATCCTTCAATTTCGCGAGCAGGATCATTGGTATATTTATCAATGATCTCTTGTGTTCCTTCAATAATTGGTATGTAAACGCTTTCTTCGGTTTTAATCATGGAAGGAACCCAAATCATTTTCTTCTCATCATCTGTGTCTATTATATTATGCACCTTAAGGTGGAAAGCATCCGAATACCTTAGGCTGGTGTAACATGAAAAAAGAAAAAAATCACGGACCCGATCCAGGGTGGGATTGTTAGAGAAATCTTGTTCTCTTATTTTGTTTACCTCTTGCTTTGTGAGGAAGGTTCTGTTAGTTGGTTTGTATTTTAACTGAAATCTTCCATATGGGTTCTGACTGATTATTTCTTCCCTGACAGCTTTGTGAAGCATGGTTCTAAGTCGGGAATGGTGTTTATTTACCGTATTCCTCTTAACATGTCTCCCTAATTTATCCTTGTACTCCGATATCATATAAGTATCAAAGTCATTTAGGAATTCATAATCAATGCTGTTTATAGCATAGTCCGACTGTTTAAATCTGTCTTGTAAGAACTGTGCATATATATTCCGTGAGGATTGATAGTGATTACACGTATTGACGGCATGTTCTCTCTTTTCTTTAATCTGAAGAATATGCTCATCCAAATATTCTATTAGAAAGCGCTTTTCTTTCCGGTCACCTTTTAGGAGTTGTATAATGATCTTTGATGAAACTGGTTTGTCTTCATCAAGAAGTTTGCGTCTTAGTCGGTTAATTTCCGATTCGAATACTGCCAATTCATCATTAATCGCCATATTCTTTTTTGCGCGTCCTTTTGACTCATCCCATGATTTTTCATCAATAAAATAGCTCGTCGCAAATTCACTCTTTTTTCGATCAATGATTAAGCGACCGTAGATTTTGTATTCGTTTGTACCTCTGGTCTTTTTTTTATTCAAATAAAACTTCAATGAAAATGAATCAGCCATGTGTAATAGGTTTCGTTAAAATGTTTCACCAAATATCAATTTGTGTTTCGTGGTGAACGATAGGTGAAACAAATTTAGAAAAAAGCTGAAAAAATAAAAATGAACAAAAAACAAAATCCCTTTGTAGTAAAGGGATTTGAAGTATTCTGAAGAAATTTAAAATCGTTCTGGTGGAGCTGCAGGGAATCGAACCCTGGTCCAGACAAGGAAGCTTTATGCTTTCTACATGTGTAGCTTCGACTTGGTTTTCGAGTAACAGCTGGATCAAAGCCACCGACTGTTACCTTATCCTCTTAAATTTCGGAAATAATTCAAGGTGCATTACTTCCTAGTTCCGATTTTCCAGCATCTCTGATTCGGGCCGCCTCAGAACGTTAGCACCCGAGAGATGTCTTGTTCCCGCTCCTAGAGCAGGAATATAGCTAATCTACTATGCTTCGATTAAGCTGCAAGAGCAAAATTATTTTCGCCAATTAAAAGGTTGAGATCCGAGTTTAACGAGCCAGCATCACGACGCTCGACATGCTTACATATCACTTTACCAAGCTGTCAAATCCACGTCAGCCCCGGTTACCAAATACGTTCTTTGGTGTTAGTAAAATACACTACAAAGATAATAAAAATTGTGAGCTTTTTTTCTTCGAGGAGTTTAAAATATGCTAAAAGACTAGGATGACGAGCATTATTTTCTTAAATTTAATTAAATCATTACACCGCAGGAATATTTAAATTATGATTACTGAGCTGAAAATTGGAATCGTCCGGGAAAAACAATATCCAACGGAACGACGTGCGCCTATCACACCTGATGTGGCAAAGCATTTGTTAAAAGCACATAAGGGATTGAGCATCATTGTTCAGCCATCTGCTCAAAGAGTGTTTGACGATGCTTCCTATGTAAAGGCAGGGTGCCAGGTAACAGATGATTTGTCTTCTTGTGATGTCATACTGGGCATACGAGAGATCGAAGCAGAAGAACTGATACCGGGAAAAAAATACCTCTTTTTTTCGCATGTGGCAAAACGCCAACCGCGTAATAAAAAACTTTTAAAAGGGGCACACGATAATCATGTGACTATTCTGGATTATGAATTTTTGAAGGGAACAGATAATAAAAGGTTGGTGGGTTTTGGTTATTGGGCTGGTTTGGTTGGAGCCTATAATGTACTTCGGGCATACGGATTAAAAACAGGTCAGTTCTCCCTGTTGTCAACCTCATTTTTAATAGATAAAGACCAGTTGTTTCAAGAGGTTAAAAAAGCAATTGGCTGTAAAGGCCGGATTTTGGTGACCGGACAAGGTAAGGTAACTAATGGGGTGGAAGAAGTTTTAGAAGCTATTGGAGCTAAGGAGGTGAATCGTCAGCAGTTTTTAGGCGAACCTAAAGCTGCTTTGATTTATTACCTGGCTAGTCCGCATGATTACATGAAGCATAATGATCTTGCCCATTTCTCCAAAGATTATTTGCGTTCCCATCCCCAGGAATTTGAAAGTAATATTTATGAATACATTAAAAGAGCTGACGTATATATTGCCGGTCATTATTGGGACAGTCGATTTCCTAAATTCCTAACTGCGGATGAAGCCATGTATGAGGATATTCGAATTAAAGTGTTTGGTGATGTGAGCTGTGATATTCCGGGACCCCTTCCTTTTTCTATGCAGTTATCCACTTTGGAAGAACCTTTTTACGATGTGAAGCGGTCTGATCTCTCCATACAACCTGCGTTTTCAGCTGATGATAACGTTACGGTGATGACCATTGATAACCTGCCTTCTGCTTTAGCTGTAGAGGCTTCTGTTGATTTCGCCAATCAGATTGAGCACATGGTATTGCCCTATTTTTGGGAAGGGGATTACAATAAAGTACTAAAGCGGGCCACTGTATTGCGAAATGGAAATCTAAATGAGCAGTTTAATTACTTGGCCGACTATCTTGACTAAATAGATGGTCACGGTATTAGTGAGTTGCTGAAAAACGCAAAGTGCAATGGATGGATCCATGCCTTTGCGCTAGTATTTTGTATCTCTTTGTAGGTAAGGTCTGGCTACTAAAAAGTCATATTTTTCAATCCGGAGATAGTGCTTAGTTGATCCGAAGATTTGAAAATGTAACTGCCCGCTACCAATACATCAGTTCCGGCCTTCACCAATTTCTGAGCATTGGTATTGTCCACACCACCATCAACCTGAATTAGAGCCCGACTGTTTTTTCTAAGGATGAGCTCTTTAAGTTGAGCTACTTTTGAATAAGTGTTTTCAATGAATTTTTGGCCTCCAAATCCCGGATTGACCGACATCAATAGGACCAAATCCAATTCACTCACGATATCTTCCAGCAAGGCAACCGGCGTATGCGGATTCAATGTCACCCCAGCTTTCATGTCTTGTTGATGAATGGATTGGATAGTGCGATGCAAATGATTGCAAGCTTCGTAATGAACGTTGTAAATATCGGCGCCAGCCTTTTTAAATGCTTCAATGTATCGATCCGGTTGCTCAATCATCAGATGCACATCAAAAGGTTTTTGGGCCAATGGTTTAATGGCTTCCAAAATCGGAATCCCAAAAGAGATGTTGGGAACAAAAACACCATCCATTATATCCAGGTGAAACCAATCGGCCTCACTTTGGTTGATCATTTCCACATCCTGCTTCAGATTACTGAAGTCTGCAGCCAATAAAGATGGTGATATTAAGTGCTTCATTGTGTATTCTTTTCAGTTCAAATAACTTTACAACAAAAAGGAATGTTTCCCGATTTATTGAAAAACAGACCTCCATGATTTTATGGCACAAATGTAGACATCCGGTTTTTAGAAGACAATGATTTTTGCAATATATCTTTATTGTAGTGAAAGATGGGCACACCTGTGAATACCACAAAGTGCCTTAGGGCCTCAAAATAGTCCTTTAACCCAGGAGTAAATCGGGCATTATAAACAGTTCGAAGAAAGTATGCTGATACTTGCTAATGTATTTCAGTGCTCAAACAAAGAGGCATCAGATAGAACAAAAAAGGAGTACCTAGCTTACAACGAGGCTCGGGTTATCCAAGGTAAGATCGTAAGATTTTACTTCGATAAGTGTGCTTGAGACGCTTAATGGCTTTTTCTTTAATTTGACGCACGCGTTCACGTGTTAAATTGAATAATTTGCCAATTTCTTCCAGGGAATAAGGCGGCTCGCCATTTAATCCGTAATACAATTTTATGATGTCCGATTCGCGGGTTGATAAGGTGGCCAGCGATCGATCAATTTCCTTGCGCAAGGAATCATCTAAAAGATGGGAATCCGGACTGATTGTGTCGGATGCCAGGATGATGTCATAAAGCGTGTTATCTTCATCTTTTTTCAGCGGGGCATCCATGGAGATGTGACGCGAAGACACTTTTAGGGCTTCTTTTACTTCTTTTGGGGCCATTTCCAGGGCTATAGCAATCTCATCAGGAGTGGGTTCGCGCTGAAAATCTTGCTCTAATCGGGCAAATGTATTATTCACTTTGTTGATGGACCCAATTTTATTGAGTGGTAGCCGCACGATACGAGCTTGCTCAGCCAAGGCTTGCAGAATGGATTGACGGATCCACCAAACGGCATAACTGATAAATTTAAAACCGCGCGTTTCATCAAAGCGCTGCGCAGCTTTAATAAGTCCCAGGTTGCCTTCATTAATTAGATCAGGTAGGCTGAGTCCTTGATTCTGATACTGTTTGGAAACTGATACAACGAATCGTAGATTTCCATTGATGAGTTGATCAAGAGCTTTGTCATCACCTTTTCTGATTTTTTTTGCCAGGCTTACTTCTTCATCAGCCGAGAGTAATCTAACTTTTCCAATTTCGTGCAGGTACTTGTCCAACGAAGGGGTTTCTCTGTTAGTGACTTGTTTGGTAATTTTAAGTTGTCTCATAGTGTTTTTACCGGTGGTTGTGAATGGTTTGGTATGCGGTTTATTAAACGTTTGTAGACATCGTATAGTTTAAAGATGCATTTTTTTTTGGTGACTTCAAAGTCATTTAGCGTTAAAAATCAATTTAAAACTCCGAAAGTGGGTGAAATATTTTGCTGTAAGGCAAAGAATCTTTAGCTTTGCAACAATATCAAAGTGAGGCCTGTCAGGTTTTCACTTCTAAGCAATCTTTTCGAAAATCAATATTAAAATAGTTTATTCGTAAAGGAATTTCCCACAAAATATTCGTTTGATCATATGTATGATATTCTTGAGCTTAATAAGAAGCTTTTAACGGAATTGCGACAAGTAGCAAAAGACCTTAATGTAAAGAAGGTTGAGTCGTATAAGAAACAAGATCTGATTTATAAGATATTAGACGAGCAAGCCATTCAGGTGAGCAGTGATAAAAAATCAGAAAAGAAAGATAGGCCTGCCGATAGAAAACCACGTACCAAACGTCCGCGTTCTGAAAAGGTAGAGAGTGGTCCGGTGGCGTCTTCCATATCGTCGCGCGTAGCTGAAGCTGCCGAAACCATCTCTGGTGACGATGCGGTGAAAGCAGAAAAACCAGCTAAAACAGAAAAGCCGGTGAGGGCTGAAAAAGTTGAAGTTTCAGCTAAAGCAGATAAACCTGTGGAAGCCGAAACAGAGGCTAAAGAGGTAGAAGAAAAGCCTCGTAAGGTGTTCAAGAGAGCGGAGCCAAAGGTTAAAGAAGAAGTGGCCCCGGAGAGTGTGGTGGCTGAAGAGGCTACAGAACCCAAAATGCAGGAAGAACGCCGCGAGGTTAGATCTGATCGTCCCGTTAAAGAACGGAGAAATCAGGATGATCAAGGCGCTCGTCGCCCCCAACAAGGCGACCGTCCACAGCGCGAACAGGGACGTCGTTCGTTCGAGCGGCGTGAAGACAAAAACTATGAGTTTGAAGGTATTATTTCAGCTTCCGGTGTGTTGGAAATCATGCCTGATGGTTATGGTTTTTTACGTTCCTCGGATTATAACTATCTGAATTCTCCGGATGATATATATGTATCTCAATCGCAAATAAAGTTGTTTGGATTGAAGACTGGTGATACCGTTTTGGGATCCATTCGTCCCCCTAAAGAAGGTGAGAAGTACTTTCCTTTGATTAAGGTGGAGCTGATCAACGGACGTTCACCTGAGATTGTGCGGGACCGTGTTCCTTTTGAACACTTGACACCGATCTTCCCCAATGAGAAATTTAATTTAACCGGAACCCGATCAAATTTATCTTCTCGTGTAGTGGATATGTTTGCACCTATTGGTAAAGGTCAGAGGGGGTTAATTGTGGCGCAGCCTAAAACGGGTAAAACTGTATTGCTCAAAGATGTGGCTAATTCTATTGCCGCTAATCATCCTGAAGTGTACATGATCATTTTGTTGATTGATGAGCGTCCTGAAGAGGTAACCGATATGGCACGTAGTGTGAATGCAGAAGTGGTATCATCTACTTTTGATGAACCAGCTGAGCGTCATGTTAAAGTGGCCAATATTGTGTTGGAGAAAGCGAAACGGATGGTTGAATGTGGACATGATGTGGTTGTGTTATTGGATTCTATTACCCGTCTGGCCCGTGCTTACAATACCGTTTCTCCGGCTTCAGGAAAAGTGTTGTCCGGTGGTGTGGATGCCAATGCCCTGCACCGTCCCAAGCGATTCTTTGGTGCTGCTCGTAACATTGAAGATGGTGGGTCATTAACCATTATCGCAACCGCTCTGACGGAAACAGGTTCGAAAATGGATGAGGTTATCTTTGAGGAGTTTAAAGGTACTGGTAACATGGAATTACAATTGGATCGTCGTTTGTCCAACAAGCGTATTTTCCCTGCTGTGGATGTCAATTTGTCGAGCACGCGTCGCGAAGATTTATTGATGGATCAGGAGATGATGAACCGGGTTTGGATTTTAAGAAATTATTTGTCCGATATGACGCCGGTAGAAGCGATGGAATTTTTGAACGACCGTATGTCGAAAACAAGATCCAACGAGGAATTTTTAATCTCTATGAACGCGCGATAGCCGTAAATACTGACAATCATATACAAGAAGGCTGCCTGATAGGTGGCCTTTTTTATTTTTATTAATTTTAAATTACAGGGATTTGTGAAAATTGTAATGTAGAGATTGCAGTAGTCTGGTGAAGGATTTTAACTTTGCCATACAATCATAAGAAATGCATTCATTTTTCGAAACACATAAATACCTGTTAGAACACCTGGAAGTACCTGTGCATCGGGAACTGATGGCCGAAATTGACTGGTCGCACCGGTTAATAGGTATTAAAGGTGCTCGTGGCGTTGGAAAAACAACTTTTTTATTGGATTACGCCAAGAAAGCGTTTGGGTTTGAAAAGAGTTGTTTGTATGTCAATTTGAACAACCTTTATTTTACCGGTCGCAGCATTATATCTTTTGCCGATGAATTTCGCAAAACAGGAGGAAAGACACTGATCCTGGACCAGGTATTTAAATATCCTGATTGGTCAAAAGAGTTACGCTATTGTTACGATCACTTTGACGATTTACAAATCATCTTCAGTGGTTCATCCGTCATGCGTTTGAAAGATGAAAATCCAGAACTGAAAGGTTGCGTGACAGCTTATCACATCGAAGGATTCTCTTTTCGCGAGTATCTGAATCTAAAAGCAAGCTGCAATTTTTCGCGTTATTCATTGAATGATATTCTGACCAATCATGAATCCATCTGTCGTGAAATTGTAGATAAAGTAAGACCCTTGGCTTATTTTACCGATTATCTCCACCATGGCTATTATCCTTTTTTCCTGGAGAAAAGAAATTACCTGGAGAATGTACTGCGAAATATCAATTTAATCCTAGAGATTGATATTAGTTATTTGCAGCAAATTGAATTGAAGTACTTGCCTAAATTACGGAAGCTTTTATATAGTGTGGCTAAGGCAGCACCGTTTCAGCCCAATGTGAGCCGCTTGAGTCAGGAGATTGAAACCTCCCGGGCAACGGTTATGAATTACTTGAACTACCTGGGATATGGAAAATTGATTCACTTATTATATGGAGAATCGGGGGAATCGGTGAAAAAACCTTCGCTGGTGTATATCCACAATCCCAATCTGGTACATTCCGTGATGCATGGTGAAGTATCGCAGGATACCTTACACCGCACTTTCTTTTTAAACCAGGTAGGCTATCAAAACAAAGTGAATTCGTGTAAGAAAGGCGATTTTAGTGTCAATCAACAACATGTTTTTCACGTGGGAGGTCGCGAAGAGAAGCAGCCGGAAACTGACGGTGGACATTTTTATGCCCGTGACATGATGGAAGTAGGGCAGGGGAATCAGATTCCATTGTGGCTGTTTGGCTTTTTGTATTAATGTGTGAGTTGAGATAGTGAATAGGAAATTGTAACTTGAACAGTCTTTAAAAAACTGAATTAGGAAAACTAAATAACCAATTAATTATTAGGAGTATAAAAAATGGCTAAAGAAAAAAAGTTCATCACCTGTGATGGTAACCATGCTGCTGCTCATATCGCTTATATGTTTAGTGAAGTAGCTGCCATTTACCCTATCACACCTTCTTCCAACATGGCTGAAAATGTCGACGAGTGGGCGGCTGCCGGAAGAAAAAATATTTTTGGCGAAACAGTTAAAGTAGAAGAGATGCAATCGGAAGCTGGTGCTGCTGGTGCCGTACACGGTTCACTTCAAGCCGGTGCGTTAACTTCTACATTTACGGCTTCTCAGGGGTTGTTGTTGATGATCCCTAATATGTACAAAATTGCCGGTGAGTTGTTGCCCTGTGTATTCCACGTGAGTGCACGTAGTTTGGCTGCTCAGGCATTATCTATCTTTGGTGATCACAGTGATGTGATGTCTACCCGTCAGACTGGCTTCGCCATGTTGGCCACCGGATCGGTTCAGGAAGTTATGGACTTAGCTGGTGTAGCTCATTTGGCTTCCATTAAGTCTCGCGTACCATTCTTACATTTCTTTGACGGATTCCGTACTTCTCACGAGATTCAGAAAGTGGAAGTAATGGAGCAGGAAGCTTTAGCTGGATTGGTGGATCAGAAAGCTTTACAAGCTTTCCGTGATAACGCATTGAGCCCAGAGCACCCGGTAACACGTGGTACAGCTCAAAACCCGGATATCTATTTCCAGGCACGTGAAGCTGCCAATCCATTCTACAATAGCTTGCCTGATATTGTTGCCGGTTACATGGATGAAGTAAGTAAAATCACCGGTCGTAAGTATCGTCCGTTTGATTATTACGGTGCTAAAGATGCTGAAAACATCGTGGTGGCCATGGGATCCATTACTGATACCATCAAAGAAGTCATTGATGACTTAGTGAAAAAAGGCGAGAAAGTTGGTTTGATTGCCGTTCACTTGTATCGTCCTTTCTCAGCTAAATATTTCATGGAAGCCTTCCCGGCGACCTGTAAGCGTATTTCTGTTTTAGATCGCACCAAAGAGCCAGGAGCAAACGGTGATCCATTGTACTTGGATATCCGTGACTTGTTCTATGGTAAGGAAAATGCCCCTATGGTTGTCGGTGGTCGTTATGGATTGTCTTCGAAAGATACTACACCAGCTATGATGTTGAGTGTGTTCGAAAACCTGAAATTAGACGAGCCAAAAAATCAATTCACAGTCGGTATTGTGGATGATGTGACCTTCTCATCATTGCCATTGTTGCCTGAGTTTTCTTTGGGTGATGAAGGTACATTTGAAGGTAAGTTTTATGGTTTAGGTTCGGATGGTACGGTAGGTGCCAATAAGAACTCCATCAAAATTATCGGTGATAACACGGATAAATATGCCCAGGCTTATTTTGCCTATGATTCGAAAAAATCAGGGGGTATTACCATTTCTCACTTGCGTTTTGGAGATACACCAATCCGTTCACCTTATTTGGTAAACACGCCTGACTTTGTAGCATGTCACGTACCAGCTTACCTGACCATGTATGACATGCTGAAAGGGCTGAAAGACGGCGGTACTTTCTTATTGAACTGTTCCTGGTCTGAAGCTGAATTGGAAAGTCATATTCCAGCTTATGTGAAGCGTTATATGGCTGATCATAAAATTAAGTTCTACACTATTGATGCTACACACATTGCCAAAGAGATTGGTCTAGGTAATCGCACCAACACCATCATGCAGTCTGCTTTCTTCAAAATTGCCAACGTTATTCCTTATGAGCAGGCGGTAGAGCAAATGAAAAAAGCGATTGTGAAGACCTTTGGTATGAAAGGTGAGAACATCGTTAATATGAACTTTGAAGCCGTTGATAATGGTGGAAAAGTAGTTGAGATCGCCATTCCTGCATCCTGGGCTAACGAGGCTGCAGAAGTGGTATTTCCAACCAATGAAAAAGCACCTCAGTTTATTAAAGACTTTGTATTCCCGGTAAATGCTCAGAAGGGTGATGATCTGCCTGTGAGTATCTTTAAAGGACGCGAAGATGGTACTCTTCCTGCCGGTACAACTGCTTTTGAAAAGCGGGGTATTGCTGTTGATGTGCCAGAATGGCAAATGGATAACTGTATTCAGTGTAACCAGTGTTCGTTGGTGTGTCCGCATGCAGCAATTCGTCCTTATTTATTAGATGAAGAAGAATTGGCAAATGCTCCGGAGGGAACCGAAGCCAAGAAAGCTAATGGTAAAGGATTTGATGGACTTCAATATCGTATCCAGGTAAGTGCTTTGGATTGTACGGGTTGTGGTAACTGTGCTGATGTGTGTCCTTCTAAGAACAAAGCATTAGTGATGAAGTCGCTTGAGTCGCAAATGGCGGAAGCTGCACGTTGGGATTACATGGTTGAAGAAGTATCTATCAAAGATACGATCATGCCTAAAGATATGAACGTAAAAGCGTCTCAGTTTGCACAACCATTGTTTGAGTTCTCCGGAGCTTGTGCGGGTTGTGGTGAAACACCTTACATCAAATTGATCACTCAATTGTATGGTGACCGCATGATGGTAGCCAATGCAACGGGTTGTTCTTCTATCTACGGTGGTTCAGCGCCTGCTACGCCTTATTGTGCCAATAAAGAAGGTAAAGGGCCAGCATGGGCAAACTCTTTATTCGAAGATAACGCCGAGTACGGTTTAGGTATGGCAACGGGTGTTGCGAAGCTACGTGCCCGTATTGAGCGCAAGATCAATGAGTCGATCAATGAAGTCAACGCTGATACTAAAGCGGCTTTTGAAAAGTGGTTAGAGACCAAGGATAATGGTAACGAGAATGTGGCCGCATCTAAAGCTGTGGTTACTGCTCTTGGAAGCGAAACACATGCTGTGGCCAAAGAAATCCTGGCGTTGAAAGACTACTTATCTAAGAAGTCGATCTGGATCTTTGGTGGTGACGGATGGGCCTATGACATCGGTTACGGTGGTTTGGATCACGTGATCGCTTCTGGTCAGGACGTGAATATCCTGGTAATGGATACAGAGGTGTACTCTAACACTGGTGGTCAGTCATCTAAATCAACGCCGGTTGGTGCGGTTGCTAAATTTGCAGCTTCCGGTAAACGTATTCGTAAGAAAGACCTTGGTCTGATGGCCACTACTTATGGTTATGTATATGTAGCCCAGGTAGCAATCGGTTCTAACCAGGCGCAGTACTTCAAAGCATTGAAAGAGGCTGAAGCGTATCCGGGACCATCTTTGATCATCGCTTACTCACCATGTATTGCACACGGTTTGAAAACCGGTATGGGTAAAACTCAGGAAGAAGGTAAGAGAGCTGTGGAAAGTGGATACTGGCACTTGTATCGTTACAACCCTATGATGGAAGAAGAAGGAAAGAACCCATTTGTACTGGATTCGAAAGAACCTAAATGGGATCAGTTCCAAGGCTTCCTGAATAATGAGGTACGTTATACGGCTTTGGCAAAATCATTCCCTGAAGATGCTAAAGTATTGTTCGAACAAGCTGAGAAAAATGCCAAATGGCGTTACAACACCTACAAACGTTTGTCTGAAATGGACTACGAAGGTGCTGAATAAGCTAAATATCTCTATTACATTTAAAAGCCGTTCCCTTGGGAGCGGCTTTTTTTTGTGACATTCTGAGAATAAAGGCGGAGAAATAAATAATGGCATTGATTTTAATATAAAATGGAAATATTATGTAATTTTACGCGCTTTAATGAGAACTGAATGAGCATGAGAAAGTATATTATTGTACTATTGGTCTTGATGAGTGTTATTCCCTGTATGGGTCAACAAGAATTTTATAGAGATAAAGGTGGAATGTCTTTGATGTACAGTTCAGCTCACCTGCAAGATGGAGGTACAAGCGGATCGTATGGGGCGAGTATGAGCTTTAAAGGGGGCTTTACTGCTGCCATTGCCAGTGCAGAGATAGGTGATGAAACCAAACCTCAGGTAATGGCTGGCTTTATATCTAAACCCACTACTTCAAAACCTGCTTATGCCCGTAGTAGTGTGATGGTTTCATATCTGAGTGTAGGAAGTGCCAACATTGTAGGAGTAAATACCGGATTGGCTTACTTGATTAATGCACAACGCCAGTTTCCTACTTCCATCAATGGCGGGTTGGCAATTAATTACATATTCAAAAACACCGATGGTGGCTCATTCGATAATGAGGCGTCTGGATCTAATTTGGTACCTATTGCTAATATTGCGGTCACTCAGGCTTTGTTTAACAGAAGTACATTGACGCCTTTTTTGAGTACAGGTTTGGGGTATGATTTAACCAATAGTCAATCTTTTTGGTTGGTAGGGTTTGGTGTTAATGTTAACTTTAATGGGAAGTTTGAGTAGAATTTCCGGACGATTGATAAAGAGTTTTGTTAAAGACCATCTTTTTAGGAGTTGTAAGGGTTGTTAATAGCATTGAAAAGTCGTTCTGTTGGGAGCGGCTTTTTTTTTATGTGTCTTTCTCTTGTTTCTTGCCCTTTACTGGTGTCAGGTGCATGGGCTTACCGTATCAGGTTATCTGTCCTTACCGTGTCAGCATATCGGATCGTCCGATCCAGTCGGAGAGATCGTTCGATCCGATGTGTTCGATCGTCTGGTCTGTACCGCTGGATCGTTCGACCCGTTGGCTTGTCCCTGTATGGTCAAAGAGCTTGACAGGATACTGTACTGAAGGTTGATTCATTGGTGTGCTGAGCTGTGCGTGAGAAACCTGGCGGTAAATTCAGTGTTCCGTGCTTTAGGCATTGACTAACTCTGATATTTTTCTGAACTTGAAAAGGTAAGCGAATGACACTGACAACATTTCGTTATTTGTAATTGTTAAAAAGTCAAAGAAATAACCTTTTAATCACCATAAATTATGGATTTAAGAACAACTTACATGGGGATTGAGCTCAGGAATCCCATTATCATCGGTGCCAGTAACCTGGTGACTAATCTGAAGATGGCTAAAAAACTGGAAGAAGCCGGTGCCGGAGCGATTGTCTATAAATCACTTTTCGAGGAGCAGCTTCATCTGGAAGCTGCGGAGCTGGAAGATGATCTGCATGAATACGATGAGCGTAATGCTGAGATGATTTCCTTGTTTCCCAGCATCGAACATTCTGGTCCCAAGGCCCACCTAATGGCCCTCAAGCAACTGAAGGAATCGGTTTCGATACCGGTATTTGCCAGTTTAAATTGCCTCTATGATGTCAGTTGGGTCGAATATGCCAAGTATCTGGAAAAAACCGGGGTGGATGGCTTGGAATTAAATTTTTATTCGACCATTTCGGATGTGGAGAAAACGCCGGCCATCATTGAAGATGAACGACTGGAGATATTGAAGCGTATCAAAGCAGAGGTGAAAATACCGGTGAGCGTGAAGCTGAGTCCTTTTTATACAAACATGATGAACGTGGTGTACCGCATGGATAAAAACGGAGCCGATGCATTTGTGTTGTTCAATAAGTTGTTTCAACCTGATATTGATGTGGAAACGGAGGATATGAAGATTCCATATAATTTAAGCCATAAAGGGGATAATCGCTTATCACTGCGGTTTGCAGGATTGTTGGCCGGAAATGTGAACGGGGCAATCTGTAGCAATACCGGTATTATGGATGGGGAGGATGTCATTACCATGTTGCTGGCCGGTGCGGATGCCGTGCAGGTTGTGAGTACCATCTATAAAAACGGGGTGATTCAGATTACACGCATGTTGGAAGAGTTGGAAAATTGGATGAAAACAAAAGGGTATGATAAGTTAGATGATTTTAAAGGAAAGCTCTCTAAAAAGAACATTGCAGATCCGCATGCCTACAGACGGGCACAGTATGTTGATTTCTTAATGAAGTCAAAAGAGTTCCTGAAAAAATATCCTGTGAACTAGGACTCGTTTTTTTGATAATAGCTTAAGCCGATCTCTTGATCGGCTTTTTTTTGAAACCTTTTTTATCTTTTGTTTTTGTAGGATGCATTTGCATTTTTATCTTTATTCAGATGTTCTTATGGAACTTATAAGTGGAGCCTTTGCGAAAAATTTTGTTTCTTTGTAAAGCTTTTCGAATTCTTGTGAAAAGATACGTATTAAGTTACTGATAATTATAGTTTTAATATTAAATATTTAATAAACTTAAGTATGAGCAATAAACGCGTTTATACCTTTGGAAACGGACAGGCTGAAGGTAGAGTCGACATGAAAAACCTACTGGGTGGGAAAGGTGCCAACCTGGCAGAAATGAACCTGATCGGTGTACCTGTGCCAGCTGGATTTACGATTACTACTGAGGTGTGTACTGAGTACAACCAAAAAGGTCGTGAGGCTGTAGTTGAATTGATGAAAGCTGAAGTAGAGGCTGGTGTTGCTGCTACTGAAAAAGTAATGAACGCTAAATTTGGTTCTACTGGTGAGGCTTTTCCTTTGTTGCTTTCAGTACGTTCAGGTGCCAGAGTTTCGATGCCTGGTATGATGAATACTGTATTGAACCTGGGTATGAACGATGATGCGGTTAAGATATTGGCTGAAAAGTCAGGTAACGAGCGTTTTGCTTGGGATTCATACCGTCGCTTCATCCAGATGTATGGTGACGTGGTGATGGGTGTGGAAGCTGAGAAAGGTGAGCACGATCCGTTCGAAGTGGAAATGGATTTAGTGAAAGAAGCTAAAGGGTATTCTTCAGATACAGAATTCACGGCAGAAGATTTGAAAAACATAGTTTCTCTTTTCAAAACTGTTGTGAAAGTTAAAACAGGTAAGGAATTTCCTACTAACCCATGGGATCAGTTGTGGGGTGCTGTATGCGCTGTATTTGATTCATGGAATACAGAGCGTGCTATTTTGTACCGTCAACTGGAGCAAATTCCGGAAGAGTGGGGTACGGCTGTGAATGTTCAGGCCATGGTGTATGGTAACATGGGTAGCAATTCTGCTACTGGTGTAGCTTTTACCCGTGATTCAGCCACAGGTGAGAATATTTTCAACGGTGAGTATCTGATCGATGCTCAGGGTGAAGATGTGGTAGCAGGTGTACGTACACCTCAGGAAATTACCTTGGAAGGTTCTAAAAGATGGGCTGCTCAGCAAGGTATTTCGGAAGAAGTACGGGCGTCTAAATTTCCTTCATTGGAAGAAACAATGCCTGTTGCTTACAAAGAGTTGAATGAGACTCAGAATAAGCTGGAGAGGCATTATTCCGATATGCAGGATCTTGAGTTTACCATTCAGGATGGTAAATTGTGGATGTTGCAAACACGTAGTGGTAAGCGTACTGGTGCTGCCATGGTAAACATCGCAGCAGAAATGTTGGAAGAAGGTATGATTGACGAGAAAACAGCTATTTTGCGTCAGGATGCCAATAAACTGGATGAGTTGTTGCACCCCGTGTTCGAAGCTTCGGCCATTGCATCTGCTAAAACATTAACAAAAGGTTTGCCGGCATCTCCTGGTGCTGCAACCGGTCGTATCGTTTTCTTTGCGGATGAAGCTGAAGAGTGGGCGGCTAAAGATGAGAAAGTGATTTTGGTGCGTATTGAAACTTCTCCTGAAGATTTACGTGGTATGCACGCTGCTGAAGGCATCTTAACAGCTCGTGGTGGTATGACTTCTCACGCTGCTGTAGTAGCTCGTGGTATGGGTAAGTGTTGTGTGTCTGGTGCTGGTGAAGTAAGTGTAGATTACAAGGCGCGTACCATGACCATCAAAGGGGTAACCTATCAGGAAGGTGATTGGATGTCACTGAACGGTACAACTGGTGAAGTGTATGAAGGAAAAGTAGGTACCATCACACCTGAGCTATCTGGTAACTTTGGTAAACTAATGGATTTGGCCAATAAGTATACCAAGATGTATGTGCGTACCAACGCTGATTCGCCACACGATGCACAAGTAGCGCGTGATTTTGGTGCTCAGGGTATTGGTTTGTGTCGTACTGAGCACATGTTCTTCGAAGGCGATCGTATTAAAACGGTACGTGAAATGATTTTGGCGGATGATGAAGCTGGCCGTCGTGTGGCTTTGGCTAAGTTGTTGCCAATGCAACGTGAAGACTTCGAAGGCATTTTGGAAGCCATGAACGGATTTGGTGTGACCATCCGTCTACTCGATCCACCATTGCATGAGTTTACGCCTAATGAGCCGGAAGCACAAGCTGAAATGGCTAAAGAATTGGGTATCTCAGCGGAAGAAGTAAAAGCGAAAGTAGATTCATTGCACGAATTCAACCCAATGTTGGGTCACCGTGGCTGTCGTTTGGGTAACACTTATCCTGAGATTACTGAGATGCAGGCACGCGCCATTATTGAGGCGGCTTGTAATCTGAAAGCAAAGGGATTAGAGCCTAAGCCTGAGATTATGGTACCATTGATCGGTACTGTTCAGGAATTCAGAATGCAGGAAGAAATTATCCGTCGCATAGCAAAAGAAGTATTCGCTGAAAAAGGTGTTGAGGTGGACTACATGGTAGGTACTATGATTGAAATTCCACGTGCAGCCTTGACAGCTAACGAAATTGCTGAGTATGCTGAGTTCTTCTCATTTGGTACAAATGACTTGACGCAGATGACTTTTGGTTACTCTCGTGATGATGCTGGTAAATTCTTACCTATCTACATCAACAAAGGGATCTTGAAAAACGATCCATTCCAGGCGCTTGATCAAACAGGTGTTGGTCAGTTAGTGGAAATGGGAACTCAAAAAGGCCGTTCTGTACGTCCTGAGTTGAAAGTGGGTATCTGTGGTGAGCACGGTGGTGAGCCTTCTTCAGTGGAGTTCTGTCACAGAGTTGGTATGGATTACGTATCTTGTTCTCCGTTCCGTGTGCCAATTGCACGTTTGGCTGCTGCTCAGGCTGCCATCAAAAATGCGTAATCAAATTGTTGATTGATATATTTAAAGAGCCATCCGGGAGGGTGGCTCTTTTTTTTAGATGGAAGTAATCTAATTATTATTTTCCAGCGGACTTCGCACTTAACACTATACACTACACACCAAGAACAATTGGCTGTTGATTTCATGCTTTGGGTAGAAAAAAGCTCCCTTTCATCTTTTTACTGACTTTCGCACATCTGATTCTGACATTCTGCCATCCAATTATATTACCTTTGCCCAAAAGATATAGCTGGTGGGACGAATTTTAGCAATTGATTACGGACGGAAAAAAAGTGGGATCGCGGTTACGGATCCCTTGAAGATTATCGCAAATGGATTAACAACGGTGCCTTCGCATGAGTTGTTTGAGTTTGTGGAGAAATACATGCAGCAAGAAGATGTGGAGATGATCGTGATGGGCTATCCCAAACAAACCACTGGTGAAGAATCGGAGTCGATGAAATACATTCAGCCCTTTGTGAACCGGCTAACGAACAAATATCCGCAATTGCCTGTTACTTGGGTAGATGAGCGCTTTACGTCAAAAATGGCTTTCCAGACCATGATTGATGGCGGATTGAAAAAGAAGGCCCGGCAAGATAAGGCAATGGTTGATAAAATAAGTGCCACCATTATATTACAAACTTATATGGAGCAAATTAGATAATTATGATTTATCCTGTTGTTGTATTCGGACATCCGGTATTAAGAAAAGTAGCCAGTGATATTACTGCTGAATATGAGGGCTTGTCGGATTTGATATCTGATATGTTTGATACCATGTATCGGGCTGATGGGGTGGGATTAGCGGCGCCTCAAATTGGAAAATCCATCCGCTTGTTCATTATCGATGCGGATCCGCTGAAGGAGGATTACCCCGAGTTGGCAGGCTATAAAAAGGTTTTTATTAATGCTGAAATTATTGATAGAGAGGGAAAAGAAGTAACCCTGTCAGAGGGGTGTTTGAGTTTACCTTCCATTCGCGAAGATGTAAAACGTCCGTCCGTCATAAAAATGCGCTATTATGATGAGGAATTCATCCTGCACGAGGTCGAATATACCGGTTTTGCTGCGCGGGTCATTCAGCATGAATATGATCATATTGACGGGAAATTATTCATTGATTATTTGAATCCGTTAAAAAAACGACTCTTAAAAGGGAAGTTGAATAATATTTCAAAAGGTAAGGTGAATTTGGGATATAAAATTAAGACGGCGCTGTAAGAGTGCAATAGAAAGTATAGAAAAAGCGATATCTGTAAGTTAGATGTCGCTTTTTTTATTTTATTAAGATGCACTAAAACAGTGTTTTGTATGGATTTGATTGACAGTGTCAAAACATGATATAAATCATTGTTTAAATAGTGTAACCTATTTTGGGTTTCAAAATATTCAAATAATTTTTTGTGCAGTTGACCAATTTAATTGGTTGCTTAATGTAAAGTTTTCGCCATCGCCTTTTTCAGGGTGTAAATTGGTTGGTGATAGTAGATAGTAATAAAACCAAACAATGCACATTATGAAAGATTTTACATTAAAGAGAGGAGCGATTGTCGTCCTATTGACAATCATGAGTGTATCGTTGGCATTCAGCCAGGGCGTGCAACGTGTATACGTAAGTACGGATGGTGATGCTTTTGACGCTATTGGGGTCCACACTAGTTGGGCGAATGCAACGGATGAACTACAGGAAGCTATTAATGCTTTGGCTGCGAATGGAGGTGGTGAGATTTGGGTGGAAAGAGGAACATATACGCCTACTCAATCATACAATGGTTCTGATGATATTAGAACCAGAAGTTTTATTATGCGTGAAGGAGTTACCGTAATTGGCGGTTTTAGTGGAACTGAAATAAACTTGGAGGATAGAACAGATTATGGTTATAGCTATTCCAGGCATGAAATTACAACTCAAGCCAATGCCACAATTTTGAGTGGTGATTTAGACGGTGTGAATAACTCTTATCATGTGGTTTATGCCATAGGGTTAAGTAATAATTTTGTGGCACTTAGTGATGTGATCATTACAGGTGGTGTTGCGGATGGTGTGGGTGTTGATAGTCGTGGGGCTGGAATGCAAATTCGCGAAGGTGGAGTATTTGCTAATCTCATCATTTATGAGAACATAGCAAATAAAGGTGGGGGTATTTATGCCTACCGCGGAGGAATCTTTAATAATTGTGATTTAGTAAGTAATGAGGCCAGTGAAGATGGTAATTTCGCGCCAAGTGGGACAGCTTTAGGTGCTGGAATTTACATGCATCTGGATGGGGGGCAGTTAAATAATTGCTATGTTTATGATAATAAGAGTGCTGGGTCTGGAGGTGGAATTTGCAGTACTGGTGGAATCATATCCAATAGCCGTTTTGTTATAAATGAAACAACTTCGAAAGGGGGAGGCATCTTTTCATATGGTGACGTCGATGGTGAAGTTTCTACGAGCGGAGGTGTATATAAAAATTGTTTAGTTGCAAGCAATACATCCTGGGTTGATGGTGGTGGTGTTTTTGCAACTGATACCGGTACCTGGGTGAATTGTACAGTAGTTCGAAACAGAGCTACGGATGGTGGTGGGGGCGTTTATTCTGCTTCTGGTGCCACATTCACTAATGTTGTTATTTGGGGAAATTTTAGTCCTAATGGAGCACATGATATAGTTTCTTCTCCCGGTGGCTTGTTTACACATGTTTTACTTGATAGCTCCTATGTGAGTTCAAAGCTGCCTTTACCAGGTTTAAATAATAACGTTATAGATACCCTAAACATGGGTATTCATGGACCACATTTCGTAGCGCCTACAGTACCTACCATTCATCAGGATTATGGTATAGGATCGCTGGACATGAGAGAGTTAAGCTTAGCGGCTAACTGGCAGCTTCAATTATCATCACCGCTACTAAATGCAGGTACTCCCGATGTTTCTGCATTGGAGTTGGGAGGTGAAGACCTCGCAGGCGGAACAAGGGTGGTGCAGGACACGGTAGATGTAGGGGCGTATGAATTGTTATACTACACCATTTCTGCCAATGTGCCTGATAATGGGAATATAGCCATTACGGATGCGAGCAAGGTGTTGCCAGGTGGGAGTGCCACGATAACCATGACTCCGGATGAAAATTTTAAGCTGTATTCCTTTGATGTTAATGGTGAACCGATGATAGGTAGTCTTTCTGGTCCCGAAATAGGTGTGCGGTCATATTCACTAGCAGATATTCAGGGAAACAATGCTGTCGAGGCCGTTTTCGTTTCCTTGATCACATATGACATTTCCATTTCCAGTAATGCCGGTGGTGAGGTTTATCTGCCCGTGGATAATACAGCTTACGAAGGCCGGGATTATACTGTTACCATTGATCCAGCATCTGGATTCGAAGTTTATACGTTAGAGGTGGATGGTGTGGATGTGAAGAATGCTACACCAAAGGATGAGGACGGTTCATATGTATATACATTTGTCGATGTCAATGAAAATCATGATATATTGATTGAGTTTATGCTGTATTATGATGTTACAGTAAGTAGTACGGCTGGTGGGACTGTTACCCCTTTGCAAGAACCTGGAGTTTTTGCAGGTGAGGATTTAAGTCTTACCATAACACCGGATGAGGGGTATATGATTGCTTCTATATGGCTTAATGATAAAAAGGTATCAGGGCCATTTCCCCTCAATGAGCAAGGAAGGTATATTTTTGAAGTATTGGGTGTGGATGCGGATGTGTTCGTGGATATTCAATTTTCGTTATACCATACGATCACAGCCTCTGCAGAGACGGGTGGCGTTGTTTCCAATGAAGGAGTAACGCAGGTGCCGGTCGGTGAGCATATGAATTATATTATCACTCCTGATGAAGGATTTAAATTAACATCACTATTTATCGATGGTCTTCCTAAAGAATTACCAATGGATAATCCGGATGGAACAACTTCATACCAGATCACTAATGTGAATGCAGATATGACCTTTTCTGTTGCCTTTACTGAGTATTTTGTTGTCTCGGTTAGTGAAACAAGCGGTGGGGCGGTTTTTATTGAAGGTGAAAGCGAGGTGATTAAAGGTGATTATCGTATTATTAGAATTATTCCTGATCCAGGTTACAAGGTAATTTCAGCTATGCTGAATCATGCCACACCAGTAGACTGGCAGCTTGAAATTGATGGCTCATCTACTTACACCATGCTCAATATTGAGAATAATACTAGTTTTGATGTGGAATTTGGAATATCCGCTGGCATAGATAGAGTTGGAGGCAATGCAACTATAGCAGTGGTTCCTAATCCGGTTAACCAAATATTAAAGATAACGGGAACTGTTCAATCTGCTCAATTACTAAATATGAGTGGAACGCTAGTTGATTATTTTAATCAAGATGAATTAAAGGGGAATATTAATGTTGGTCATTTGGCCAATGGGCTCTATATCTTGAAGTATGAAGATGGTAGAGGTGAGTCAGGCTTTATTAAAATCATCATAAAGCATTGATTGGGTTTACTATCAAAAAAGAAGGAGGCGTAGGATTACGCCTCTTTTTTTTGTAAATTGACGTAGGGACTTTCTACTTGTTTTGAAATCTTGAAATTTAGGCTGGTACTACTGGTACATAAATAATTCATGGAAATAATTACCAGTTTAGTGAGGTATCGCTCATCGTTTGTAAAAAAAAACAGGAGGCAATCAATAATTGTTTATAAATTAGTAAGATGGTCACATTGAAAATGTAACATTATGCGTAACTCCTTTTGGCTTTTGATGATAGTAATTTTGGCGACCGCTTGTGTTCCTCAAAAAGATGTTGTTTATCTGCAAGATGATGTAGAAAATAAATTTATCGATTCGGAACACCATGTTCAAAAAGATCGTCACGTTATTCAACCCTTTGATGAGGTCTATATTGAAGTATCGAGCACCGATCGGGAAGGGTCTAACTTTTTGGAACAACAACGAGGAGGACTTTATGGTGCTAACTCGCCCGAGAGTTTATCCATTATTTCATATCGGGTGGATGAAAAGGGGAACGTTAATCTTCCTGTGATCGGTAAAGTAAGGATTTCTGGGTATACGCTGGAAGAGGCGGCTGATTTTATGCAATCTCAATTGGGGGAGTATTTATATCAGCCATCCGTAAAAATCAATTTTGTAAATAAAAGCATCACCTTGATTGGGTTTGTACAACGTCCCGGCAGGTATTACTATTCAAGTGACCACATTAATGTTTTTCAGGCCCTGGGAATGGCTGGTGATATTCAGGAATTCGGAAATAGGAAGCGTGTTCTGATCATACGGGAAATTGATAACCGCACCACCAAAACGCTGATTGATTTAACCAGTGAAAGTATTATTGATTCACAATATTATTATCTAAGATCCAATGATGTCGTATACATCGAACCTTTAAAAAGAAGATGGTGGGGAATGAATACCTTCCCATTTGCGCTTTTACTTTCTTCTGTTACAACGTTTATTCTTGTTATGGATTACATTCAAAGAGACTAAGTTATGGCAATAGTAAATGAACAATCCAATGATTTCAAGATCATTGTGCATAAATTTGGTAAGTATTGGCGCCTGTATGTGGTATCATTGGCTTTATTTATTGTTCTAGGTGTGGTGTATAATAAATTTGCCGAACCTCAAGTAAATATTGGGGCCAAAATTGTTGTACATGAGAGTAATCGAAGTATGATTGATCCGTCTACATTTTTGCCTGGATCCGAATTGTTTAGCGGTCGAAATACCTTTCAGAATAGTCTAATATCGCTGAATGCCAGGCCATTGCTTGAAAAAGTTTTTGATAAATTGAATTTTAGTGTGCAATATTACCGGCATCGCCCACTTTACAATGAAAATTTGTATAACGAATCACCTTTTCAGGTTATTCTCGATAAAAATCATTTGCAATTGACGGGGCAGGAGTTTTTCATAGAGGTACTATCAGATAAGAAATATAAATTAGTTGCAGAAGTTGATGAAGCCATGCTGCATAACTTTTTAAATGCCACTAATGAACAGGAAGTAACGGATTGGCAGTTGGAAAAAGAATTTAATTTTGGTGAAACCGCGCAAAATGAAAATTTTAAATTCACCCTGCTTTTAAAAGATGGCATCGATACCAAGAAGGTCATGCGCCAAAAGTTATTTTTTGTAATTAACAGTAATCGGCAATTGGTGAATGCCTATAAGGATAACCTTACTATTGAAGCCGCACAGCTTGATGCAACAGCTATTAATATCAACCTAATTGCCGGTAATTTTCGCCAGGGCAAAGACTTTTTGGATTCATATGTTGCCACTATCATAGAGAGTGATTTGCAGCGCAAAAATCACATCGCCTATTCCACCATTGATTTTATTGATGATCAACTTAATGAAGTGTTCGATTCCTTGAGTCTGGCGGAACAGTCATTGCAGGATTTTCGAACCCAGCGGCAAGTGATTGATGTCAGTATGAAAGCAAGTCAAATTTATGATAATTTGCAGTTAATGGGGATAGAGCGCGACAGGATTGAAGCGCATGTGAATAATTTGGAGTTTTTGAATGATAATTTTAAGAAAGAAGGTGATTTTACAGAGCATTCGGTAACGGTTCTGTCAGACTTGAATAATCAAGTGTTAAACGACCTGCTCAATGAATACATTAGCCTTATTGGCCGTAAAAATCACCTGATTGAAAATAGACAGGCTAAGAGTCCTCAGTTGAGAGAGTTGACTTTTCAGATATCCAATTTGAAGAAAACTATTCTTGTGAATTTGCAATATGAGTTGGACGCGTCCCGGTTGGCTCTTCAACAAATCAGGACTAAAATGTCAACTCTAAATGCTGAATTAGATAAACTACCTGAAACACAGCGTAACTTAACCACTTTTGAGCGTAATTTCCGGCTAAATGATGCGATTTATACTTTTTTAATCGAAAAGCGGTCTGAAGCGCAAATTGCAAAGGCGTCTAATCTTCCAGATTTCGAAGTAATTGACTACCCTGCTTTTGAGGGGTATCAAGCACCTAAAAAGGCACGCAATATCCTTTTTATGATCTTTTGGGCCTTGTTGTTGCCAACCATTTACATTTTGGTTCATGAGTCGTTTTTTGAAAAAATTGCAGATATTGAAGATTTTAGAATCAACTTTAATGCACCTGTACTCGGTCAGATCTACATGCATCCCAACGGAGCTAAAAATATGTTTGAGCATGAGCAGGACGATAAACATCTGATTACCGCTGAATCATTTCGAAAGTTGAGAACGAATTTAGGTTTCTGGGGATGGCCTCAGGAAAATGAGGGCCGCATTATTTTGCTCACTTCCACTATGCCTGGGGAAGGAAAATCCTTCTGTTCATTTAACCTGGCTCATTCGTTGGCGGCGTTGGGTAAAAAAACTATTTTACTGGATTTTGACCTTCGAAAGGGTGATTTGAGTGAAAACTATTTTAACAAAAATGATGATGGTATTTCACGTTATTTGTCTGGTCAGGTTGAATTGAATTCGATAATCCAAAAAACAGATAGCAACAATATTTCCTATGTGGCAGCCGGTCCGCTGCCACCAAATCCCGCTGAACTGGTCGATTCAAAAGAAAGCAGGGAAATGTTGAAAAAACTGCGAGGGATGTATGATTATGTGATTGTGGATGCGGGTCCGGTAAGTGTAACCGCAGAAAGCTTGTCATTGGGGCAATTAGCCGATTTGGTGATCATGATTATGCGGGTCAATTACACTTTAAAACACGAGTTTAAAGAAGTTCTTACCGAAATGGATAGTTCATTGGGTAAGAAAGTATCGGTACTGTTGAATGGTGTGAAAATATCCCGTAATCGCTATTATAGTTACTCGGCATATTACATGAAGAACAAAAAGAACTAGGATGTTTCGGATATCTAATCTGATCTATTTATATTTCATCTTACTAGCGTTTGCACCCTTTGTATGTTTTCTTGATTATGCGACGACAGATCAGGGTTTCTACAAAATATATGGGGCAACACTCTTTCTGATTTCCCTCGCATTGCTTATTCGTAAAGGCGTCAATAACTCTCGATTTGACAGGTTAATTGTTGCAGCCTTGCTAGTGTACGCGTATTATCTGGGATGGGATATTGTACTTCAGCAAGGGACGTATGCCCGAAAAGGATTTGCATTTGATGTATTTGTTAATCCTTATTTACACATTGCCAGTTTAATTTATGTGGTTGATAATTATAAGATCCCTGAAAGCTTGATTAACTTGTTAGTGAAGCTCTTTATTGGTACCATCATTGCCTCATTTGTTGTATCTTTAATTCAGTTTGTACATGACCCCTTCTTTTTTACGCCAGATAAGTTAGCCGCTTATGCCCGAAAAATGGGAGCTGCCGATGACACTTTTGAAGTTCGCAGGACTTCTATTTTTGGTTACATTGGGATGTTGGAAGTGAGTCAGTCTTTTTTGCCATTAGTGGGCCTTGTGACGGCGTACTATGCGAAGGTGAAGCATCGAATTCCTTTTGTTTGGTTAGTAATGGGTTTAGTGGTTGTTTTTGCCACCAATTCACGGTTTGTACAGGTCGGGTTTTTATTGACCTTAATGCCATTGTTGATATTGGGAAAAAATAAATGGCGAACTTTTCTCGTCATTTCATTTGCCACACCAATTATTGTTTTACTGTTTGTACAATTGTTAATTGTTACTGGCTTTGATATTGATGGCTACATACAGAATCGAATTTTAGCGAATTCAGCCTCGACCAGGTTGTTGGCTTTTGAAATATTTCAGAAGTTTTTCGGGCAAAATCCTTGGTTTGGATCTGGCGTTCATCTTTCAAACGAAGTGATCGTAGCGCTTGCTGGCAGAAGTTCGCAGATTCATGTGGGGTATTTGGCCCACCTTTATTCATATGGAATTATTGGTAGTTTTTTTGCCTTTGGTTTTTGGTTTTTAATTGCCCGACGATTTTATAAAACGGCTAAAATAACTCAGTTCTGGGGCAGTTTTGTGGGGATAAGTATTTTTCTGTGGGCCAATGTAACATTGGTCTACTATGTCATTTTCACTTATGGATTGATGATGTCCTTCTTATTTGATCGGTATTATTGGAACAAGCACTATGAAGAAACTACTAAAGACGACGCGTGAGAAAGCCCTTGGTCTTTTATCGAAAGGTGATGCGCGAACCGTATTACTCAAAAAAAACATAGCACTTTCTTTGATCTTAAAAGGTACTGGACTCGGCATTAGCTACATTCGATTTCCTTTGATATTGGCCTATCTGGGTAATATGTGGCATGGTGTTTGGCTGACGGTAGGTTCATTCACTGGATGGCTTAGTTTTTTCAATATTGGTCTGGGAAACGGCCTGCGTAATAAGTTGGCGGAAAGCTTAGCAAAGGACGACCTCGTATCGGCCAAAAAATATGTAAGTAGCACGTATTTCGTTATTTCGCTCATCTCTGTTGGATTATTTCTGATACTATTGCCAATTATTCTAATAGTAGATTGGAATGAAGTATTTAATGTTCAGGGAGCAGAGCCTGGCGTATTAAGAGCTTCGTTAATTGCTTTTGTCGGCTTTTTTTGTTTGAAATTTGTTTTGAACCTTATTAGAACGGTTTTAGAAGCAGATCAGCATCCGGCTTACAGTGACATGATGGATTTCTTCTTCAGTACCTTTTTTTTAATTGGTGTTCTTCTGTTATTTAAATATGCACAGGCTTCTCTGTTTTATATCATTATGATTTCTGGTGTGGTTCCTGTGATTATTTTGTCCATTGCGACCTTCTATTTTTATGGGAGACGCTATAAGGGTTTTCGACCTTCTATTAATTATGTAGATACCAAATTGCTTTCCTCGTTAACGAATCTGGGAGTCAAGTTTTTTATTGTTCAGATCGCTGTTATTGTCTTGTTTGCAACTGATAATATGATTATTACTAGATTGTTCGGTCCGGCAGATGTGGTTCCCTATAGTGCGGCACGCAAATATTTTGGGATTGTCGAGATGGGATTTTCTATTGTCCTGGTTCCCTTCTGGTCTGCTTTTACTGATGCTTTTACCAGGGGGGAAATTGGTTGGGTGCGATCTTCGATGAGTAAGTTGCTCAGAATGTTGGGGGTAGTGGCCGTAGCTTTAATTGTTATGTTTGCCGTAGCTCCCTGGGTTTTCAAGTTATGGTTGGGTGATAGAGTCCAAATTACCTGGCAGTTGAATTTATTAATGGTCGTGTATGTTTTCATTCGTTCCTGGAACAATATATTTGCTTATTTCATCAATGGCGTTGGGAAGATTAAATTACAGTTGGTTACTGCAGTTATTTCCAGTATCATTAATATTCCTTTGTCCATATTTCTGGGACGTAATATGGGTATGGGTATAAACGGCGTTATTGCTGCTACTATAATCTGCTTGTTATTGGGTACTTTTTTGCATCCGGTTCAATATTATAAAATTGTAACAGGTAAAGCCAAAGGTATCTGGAATCAATAGGCGTTTACTTTCCTTTTGCTGCCTTTAAGAATTACCATTTGATGAATGAGCAAAATATTTTGATTGTAAAAAGCTTGTGGCTTGTGCAAATTGCTGGTATAGTGATTTTAATGCTCTTATTTGAGCAATTTTCATTATGACGATTTGAGTTGATTCTTGTTTTTTTTATGACTACCTTGGATAATAGCTCAAAAGAGTTGGGATTTAATCTTTTAATGGAGATTCCGTCAAGGTGATTTGGGGACTGTTTGATGCGTAAATGACTTTTTGCTGGTGAATCTATGTGGGGTGAGTCGCCGTGTAACAGGATGATATTAAGTTTTTTAATATGAGTCGTTCTGTCATTCACGCATCAAGAATCTAATGTTTTCTTAGTATGAAGTGTTGAAATCTGAAATGGTTTCGAAAACAAAATGATATGAAAGTATTATGTATATCTGCACATGGGCCTGTAAGAGCTGGAAAGGTAGCCTTTGATCTGCATCATAACTTTATTCGAAATGGCTATGAATCTAAAATGCTAACCATTTACCATGAGCAGGAGGTAGATGATGTTATCTCGATGCATACGCCAAAGCAATGGCAGCGACTTCAGTTCTGGAATAAGGTGGATCGGAAAATGGTTCAAAAGGTTAAATCCAAATTGGGGCTATCTAAAAAGATTAAAAGAGACTTTAAATATCAATTTTTTGAACCGGATGGAACTAGGCAATATTATTCTACTTCGACAATACTTGCCAGGTTGAAAGGATTTTTACCGGACGTGATTGTGGTGTTTTTTACGACCGAGTTTGTGACAATAAAAAATATTAAAGAGCTAGCCAATGCAACAGGAGCCACTGTTCTATGGGAATTTTTAGACATGGCCCCCATTACGGGAGGTTGTCATTATGCCTGGGAATGTACGGGGTATCAAAATGGGTGTGGCAATTGTCCGGCTTTGTTTTCGACAAATTCGAAGGATCTTTCAGCTATTAATTTGGCTTTTAAGAAGAAGCATATTCGTGGATATGATTTACGGCTGATGATCGGAAGTGAATGGGATCATCAGAATACTCTAAAGAGTTCTGTTTTTAAGGATCTTCCCATCTATCGTACATTTTTAGGTGTTGAACCAGATGTGTTTATACCCGGCGATAAGTCAGCTATTCGTTCACAATGGGGTATTCCACAGGATTCGAGAGTGTTATTTTTCGGATCCGTTCATTTTGGAGAACAACGCAAAGGAATGAGTTATTTATTGAATGCGCTTGAACGCTTAAATGTGCGCTTGAATGGGGATGGGACGAAGGAAAAAATTCTCCTCCTCATTGCCGGAAATACCAATGATTTTCCACTTGAATTACTGCCTTTCAAATATCATTGTTTGGGGTATTTGAAGCAGGTTAATGAATTGGCAGCAGCTTATCAGGCCGCTGATGTGTTTATTTGTCCATCCATTTATGATTCCGGACCTGTCATGGTTAATCAAGCGTTGATGTCGGGAACGCCCATTGTATCCTTTGAAATGGGGGTCTCTCTGGATTTGGTCCATTCCGGAAGAACCGGCTATAGGGCTAAGTTGAAAGACAGTGAAGATTTGGCAGAAGGATTACTCAGAATGGTTTCACTTTCACAGGACGATCAAAAAAACATGGAACAAGAATGTCGGTCATTGGCGCTTGATCTGTTTAACCCGGAAAAGGTGATTAATATGTATACTGCTGTATTTGAAGATATCAGAAAGAATAAAATGTTACCCTAAACATAACTAGTTATGGATCAAAAGTATGCAATTCCGTTTAATAAGCCCTATATGTCAGGTAAAGAGCTGCATTATATGTCGCAGGCTGTTTTGTATGGGGAGATCAAAGGCAATAGTCGGTTTACTCATAAAGTGCATCATTTTTTTCAGGAAAAATATGGCTTTAAAAAGTGTCTGTTGACGACCAGTTGCACAGATGCCTTGGAAATGGCAGCCATATTATTAGATATAAAGGAGGGGGACGAAGTCATTATGCCGGCCTATACTTTTGTGTCTACTGCCAATGCATTTGTATTGAGAGGTGCTAAAATAGTCTTTGCAGATAGTTTGCCCAATCACCCTAATATGGATGTCTCTAAGATTGAAGCCCTCATAACTGCGCGTACAAAAGCCATTGTACCGGTCCATTATGCAGGAGTAGCTTGCGATATGGATGAAATTATGAAATTAGCCGGAAAATATGGTTTGTTTGTGGTGGAGGATGCGGCTCAGGCCATTGATTCATATTACAAGGGCAGGCCACTGGGATCCATCGGCCATTTAGCTGCGTTTTCATTTCACGAGACCAAAAATATCATTTCAGGTGAGGGGGGGATGTTGGTTGTCAATGATGACCATTTTGTGGAAAGAGCAGAAATTATTTGGGAAAAGGGAACCAATCGAGCTTCTTTTTTTAGAGGAGAGGTGGATAAATATGGTTGGGTCGATATTGGATCTTCTTATTTACCTTCTGATATTATTGCCGCTTTTTTATATGCCCAGTTAGAGAATTTGGAGGATATTCAAAAAAGGCGCAAGGAAATATGGAATTATTATCTCCAGGCGCTTACACCTTTGGCCAACAGAGGTGTAATAAAATTACCTGAAAAGCTGGATCATACCACCAATAATTATCACATGTTTTATGTGATATGTCGAAACTTAGAAGAGCGATCGGCCATTATTAAACTTCTAAAGGAGAACAGCATATTGGCGGTCTTTCATTATATCTCGTTGCATAAGAGTCCATTTTATAAAAATAGGCACGATGGAAGAGACTTGGTCAACAGTGATTATTTTACAGACCGGTTGTTACGATTGCCATTTTATTATGAGCTAACCGAGGACCAATTGCAAAAAATAACGGCTTTATTGATTAATTGTTTTCAGAATACATATGAAACCATATCCTAAAATTACGATTGTTACGCCATCTTTTAATCAGGCCATCTTTCTGGAACGAACGATTTTGTCTGTTGTTAACCAGGGATATCCTAATTTAGAGTACATTATTATCGATGGAGGCTCCACGGATGGGAGCGTCGACATTATCAAAAAATATGAAGCACACATCACCATATGGGTGAGTGAACCGGATTCTGGTCAAAGCAATGCTATAAACAAGGGTTTTAAAATGGCCACTGGCGATTTATTCAATTGGTTGAATTCGGATGATGTATTGTATCCATCTACTTTAAAAATTGTGTCGGAGTATTATCGTAAGTATCCAGATCATCATGTATTTTATGGCGATCGGGTTATTATTGATAAAGATGACCGGGTATTAAAAGTTAATGAAGGCCCTTCCTTTAAGCGATGGGAATCCAAAATGTATCTTAAAATTCCTCAGGAAACCACATTTTTTTCCAAATTCATTTGGAATAAAGCCGATGGTTTAAATGAGGAATTGCATTATACCATGGATGTGGATTTGTGGCGCCGCTTTCTAAAACATACGGATTTTGTGCACATCCCATTTTATTTGGGAGCTTATCGTGAGCATAATCTTTCTAAATCGGTGGAGGTATTCGGGCCAAATAAAACTTCTGATCGGGCCACTTGGGAGATTAACCGTTATAAAGAATTGTATTCATCGAGGTGGCACCGGTATGAAAAAATACGAAAACTGGCATTTCTAATCAACCAAGGGCGACTGGCCTATGAAAAATCATCCCGCAAAGGCCGAAAAGAAGCAGAGTTTATTTATTCATTAATTGAAAATGGTCATTAAAACGGATATATGCCGATAGCTTTTAAAATATTGTCGATTCTTTATCATGTGGTTCGTTTTTTTCACCGTAAAGTTGGCGTCATTTATGTTTATTTTGAATGCAAAGCGAAAGCCAGGCGTTTTAACAAGCATTTGAAGACAACTGCCAAGCGAAAACTTCAACCCCAGGAAATTACTCGGTATAGGAATAAGTGGAAAAGAGTTTCAAGATTTGTATCTCCGGTTTATTTGGATGCAGTCAGCCAAACATTTGGGTATGCCGATGAAAATGTGGTTCCCTGGAACATATACTTTTCTCATATAGAGCCCAAGTTAAATAATATATCTTTTGCCTTGGTTATGGAGGATAAGTCGCAACTCGATTGGTTATATGGCGACTTGGTGCCGCGCATTTTTTTTAGAAATATTCATGGAGTCTTCTTTATCAATAAAAAAGCAGTGCAGAGTAATGAAGAAATTGATTTATCTAAACTGCTGGGTGATCAGGAAAAAGTTGTGGTCAAGCAATCAGTGGATGCTCATGGAGGAATAAGTGTACAAGTGTTTACCCGGAAAAATGGTGGTTTTTACAATGCACGTAATCAGTTGTTGACTATTGATTTCTTGCGGGATGCTTATCGGGTTAATTATGTGATCCAGGAATACATTTATCAGCATGATTACTTTGCCCAGTTTAATCCATCTTCGCTCAATACCTTGCGGGTAATGACTTACCGCTCTGTTTTGGATAATGAAATTCATGTCATTAGTACCATGCTAAGAGTGGGATCATTCGGGAGTATTGTGGATAACTTGAAGTTGGGCGGGTATGCCTTGGGTATCACTGAATCAGGTCATTTGAGGGGGGTTGGATTTGATGAGAAAGGTAATAAAATGGAGTCTTTTGGTGAAATGAAAAAATCCTTTAAGGAAGTCGATCCGGTTCATTGTATTCATCAAGTTTGGGAAACTGCTAAAAAGGCAGCTGCTCTGCATTATCATGCACGTGTATTGGGCTTTGATATGGCCGTGGATAGGGATGAACATGTTCGGATGATTGAGGTAAATACGTCGGATTTAGCAATTGACAGCATTCAACATGTCAATGGGCCTTTATTTCATCGTTTTACGGATGAGGTGATTGAATATGGCATGGAACACTAAGTGGTGTCTAAGATTTTTCATTTTTAGATGGTGATTGAGAGTATTAACTATTAAACAGTGAAGAGATGGATTTCAAGCATCAGTTTTTTAGTTCTTTGACCGCTTTAGGTCGAAAAGTATACTTGGTTGCAGGCTATCATTATTTGGCAATGGATAATGAAATGTTGGCGAAAAAAATCTGTGTTAAAAAGCAGAAAACGAAACTTAAGTTATCCAAAAAAGAAATAAAGGCTTATCGGGAAAAATGGAAACCTCTGGGTAAATGTATTAAAACGATTCATCTGGAGAATGCCTTTGAGTATGCAGGAATATCGGATCCCAATGTAGTCCCTTCCAACATTTACTATGCAGCAATTGAGCCAGCACTCAATAATCTAGCTTTTTCATTGGGGTATGAAGATAAAGCGCGCATTGATTGGTTAAATGATCCTGAACATGTGCCACAAATCTTTTTACGCAATATTCATGGTAATTATTATTCCAATGATCAGCGGGTTATCAATAGAGGATCCATTGAAATGAATGACTTGATTCATTCGGAAACCAGCGTTATTGCTAAGAAATCAATTGAACTACACGCCGGTAAAGGAGTGGTGGTATTTGATCGGAAGGCAGATGGTTCTTTTTATAATGCAGAAGGCAAGAAACTATCATTGGAGTGGTTGGAAAAAACCTTTCAGCAGGATTTTATTGTGCAGAAATTTGTCGATCAGCATGAGTATTATAAAAAGTTTAATCCTACCTCCTTAAATACATTTCGGGTATTCACTTATCGGTCGGTCAAAGATAATCGAGTACACGTGATTTATTCCTATTTGCGAATTGGAGCATGCGGAAAACGCGTCGATAATATTTGTGAAGGGGGCATGTTTGTGTGTGTGAAGGAAGACGGTCATTTTGCAGATTTTGGATTCAGCTATGGCAGTGAAAAGATTTATGCGCTGGACGGGTATCCGCCTTTTGCTGAAATGGCCAGGCCTTATAAAATTGACGAGATATGGGAAACCGCCAAAAATATAGCTTCCACTCATTTGTATTCCAGGTTATTGGGTTTTGATATAGCTGTGGATACGGATGGTAGAATATTACACATAGAAACCAATACTTCAGATATTGGAATGGAACATGTACAATATGTCATTGGCCCTTTGTTTCATCGCTTTACCGATGAGATAATTGAATACACTCAAGAAAAATTGAAAACAGTTCCTTATTACAAATTGTACTCTAATTAGGTGATGGGATTTTTTTTGGGGGTGGTGCTTATAGAAGGCTGGGATCGTGTTTTTTTGCGAGGGTGGTGTTGAATTAACTAATATATGAAAATAGGGGGGAGTATGGAATTAAAGCAACAATTATTTGGTTTTGTAGCAGCTGTGGGAAGGAAAGTATATCGGATTGCTGGATACCACTATTTGGCTGAGGAGTATGCCGCACTAGCCCGACAGTTCAGTTTAGGTATAAAGGATCAAAAGTGCATCCTTACACGTCCGCAGATTAAGGCCTATCATGAACGTTGGAAGCCACTTGGAAAAGACATTCGTAATATTCATGTGAATAATGCATATTGTTTTAGGGGTGTTTTCGATGTCGACATTGTTCCGTCAAATATTTATTATTCAGCCATTGAACCCGCACTCAATAATCGAATTTTTGGTATGAGTTATGAAGATAAGGCCAGGATTGATTGGATAAACGGTGACGCCAACGTACCACGTATTTTCATTCGCAACATCAATGGAGTTTATTATGATTCGAATCAGCAGGAGATATTCAGCAGTCAAATTGATCTCACTAACTTGTTAAGTAAGGAGAAGGAAGTGGTTGTGAAAAAGACCATTGGATCGCATGGAGGCAAGGGAGTTATCCTGTTTGACCGTGATTCCAATGGGATCCTTAGAAGTGCAGAAGGTGATGCGTTAACGCTTGATTACCTTGAAAAACTATATGAACAGGATTTTTTGATTCAAAAGTTCGTTGAGCAGCATCCGTTTTACGAACAATTAAATCCTTCATCATTAAATACGTTACGCGTTGTAACTTATCGATCAGTGGCAGATAATCAGATTCATATATTGTACACATTTTTGAGAGTCGGTGCCCCTGGAAGTCGGGTAGATAATGTTTCCATGGGGGGGATGTTTTTGTGTCTTAAAGAGAATGGTTGTTTTGTTGATTTTGGTCTGAGAATGGAGGGTGTAAAGGTTTATCAACTGGATGGTTTTCCACCCTTTTCCCAAATGGAGCGGTTGCATAAAATAGATGAAGTCTGGGAATTGGCGAAGGATATTGCAGCTCACCATGTCTATTCCAGGTTACTGGCTTTTGATATGACTGTGGATAAAGCAGGCCAAGTATTACACATCGAAACCAATACATCTGATATTGGGATGGAAGGTGTCCAATACACCATAGGGCCAATGTTTCACAAATTTACAGATGAAGTTATCAACCATTGCAAAGAAAAACTTAAGAAAGTCTCCCTCTATAAATTACATGCAAGTTAATTGCTACTATAAACACCGATTAGTTTAAGATTATTGTTGAAAGCTTTAGACAAGGAGTTTGGTGGTGAATGATGTCTATTGAAAAATTGAAGTTAATGGTAGATCTAATTTTACTTTAATACTTGAGTTATGAGAACAAGAATTAAGTACTACTTTCTATTTTTCCTAGTGGCAGCAGGTCGAAAATTGTATCGCGTTGCTCGATATCATTACATTGGCTGTGAGAATAAATTGTTAGCTGAAAAATTCATCGGTCAAAATGAGAAAAATCAATTGCCATTTCCGCAAGATGCTCTGAAAGCTTACCATGAACGATGGAAGCCTTTAGGTAAGAAGGTGAGTGATGTATATCTTAAGAATACATTTCGTTATTCCGGTAGAATAGATATGGATATTGTACCTTCAGATATTTATTTTTCAGTGATTGAGCCATCTCTCAATAATCGGTCGTATGCTAAAAGTTATGAAGATAAAGCCCGGATTGATTGGATAAATGGAACGAAACATGTTCCCACTATTTTTGTTCGCAATATCAATGGTGTGTATTATCATTCAAATCAAGAAGTAATTGCCAAAGATCAAATCAATTTAGCGAAACTTCTAAAAGGTGAGAAAAGTGTAATCGTTAAAAAATCCATTGAAGCCCACGGTGGTAGTGGCATTACGGTATTTGACAGGAGGGATGATGGTCACTTTTATAGTGATACGGAGGATGTGCTGTCTCTCGACTTTTTGGAACGTATTTATAAACAGGATTTTCTGGTTCAAAAATATGTCGATCAGCATGCGTTTTATAAAAAATTTAATCCTACGTCATTGAATACCTTACGCGTTTTAACTTATCGGTCTGTCAAAGACAATGAGATTCATGTGGTTTATTCCTACTTGCGTATTGGAGGAATTGGCAGCCGTGTGGATAATGTGAAACAAGGAGGTATTGCTGTTTGTCTAAAGCCGGATGGTTACTTAGTAGATTTTGGGTTGGGAGATTCACCTGAAAAGGTTTATTCAGTGGATGGATTACCTCCATTTTCTATGATGGATCGTTTTTATAAAATAGATGAAATTTGGGAAACCGCAAAAGAGATTGCAGCCAAACAATTATATTGTCGATTGGTTGGGTTCGATATGGCGGTGGATGCATCGGGTAAAATTCTTCATATTGAAACAAATACTTCAGATATTGGCATGGAAGGTGATCAATATGTAATTGGACCTTTGTTTCATCGATTCACAAGCGAAATCATCGAATATTGTACAGAAAAAGTGAGAGAAGTACCTCTTTATAAATTACATGATAGTTAGTCGTAAAAATATACAAGCGAGTAGTGATTTCAACTTTCAGGGTTTTCTGTTTGGTAAATCCTTTGAGATCGCCCATGACTATGTGTTCAAGCAATTAAAAACACATGGCGTTAGTGCTTTGCGTGACTTAAACGGAAGTTTTTTGGGGAGCTATACGGATATTGATAAGCAAGAAATGCATGTGTTTAATGATCGCTTGGGAATGGTTGATTTGTTTCTCATGCAAGATGAAGCGGATTGGTTGATAACTGATGACTATTGGCAGGCGGTTCAGACGACCTCGTCTCCAACAATTAATGAATTGGCCATTGAGCAATTACTCCGTTTTGGCTATATGCATTTCAAACAGACCTATATTCATGAGGTTCAGTTATGTGATCCGGGTACTATTATCACAATTGATTTAGAGACCCATCAAATAAAAACAATCCAAACCTATTGGCAGCATCGGCCTGAACCTACATTGCAGGATGAGAAAAAAGCTCTTCCAGAGTTGGTAGATGCGATTGAAACCGGTGTGATGGAGAGTTTTAATGAGCCCGGTGCAGTTTATGCAACGGCTAATTCCGGTGGATTAGATTCCCGTTGGAATATGTTCTATGCCTGTGAGCATCAGCTACCTTTTAAAGCATATACTTATGCCGGGCGTCTGAAATCGGATGCCATTCATGTAGCAAGAAAAGTCAATCAGCAGTTGAATGTTTCTGAGGCAACCTATATCCCTGTTGAGGTAAATGATTTTTTGCCGAAATATGTCATGAAGCAAATGCAGAATAATCCCATGTTGCCGCTTTACAGTACGTGGTATTATTCGGCCTATCGGGCGCTTTCAGGAATTGATATTAACATCAATGGATTTGCGTCTACTTTTTTTGATGCCTTCACTTATAAAGACGGTGCTCATAATCATGCCCAGTATTGGAAATCGGCTCGATCCGATAAGTACCAGTACTGTTATGATTTATATAATGAAACCCATGAAGGGTTAATACAAGGAGTGTATCGTTCTTTACAAAATACAGATCTGAAAGATTCCTTTTTTTCTGAATTAGAACAATTGCAATTGAATGATTTAGGAGATTTGTGTGATACTTTTGACTTCTATTGTCGGCAACGCCGGTTGAATAAAAATGAATCCTGGACCAGCTTCTACGGTGATGTTCAATCACGCAGTCCCATCATGCATCAGAAAGCGGTTGATTTATCCCTGAAAATGTCTTTTGAGTTGCGGAACGGTCGCTATCTTTATAAAAAGGGGGCTGAAGCGGTGATGGGCCAATTAGCAGCCATCCGATTTGAGCGTTCCCCTTTGGGTATCAACCATCATTCGCGTTTGACAAAAAAAGTCAAAGAGTTGTTTTGGCGCGCTGATATGAAGCTTTATAAAAAGACAGGTTTCGCTCTGGGGTTTAAAGGGGAGCATAAAAATGTGGCTCAATGGATGTTGTTACCTGAAAACCGGACTTATTTGCAACAAACATTATCGCATAAAAATGAACGGTTTAATGAGCGGTTTAAGCAATCCTATATCTTGCAAAATCTGGATGAATTAATAAAAAGAGATTTTGTTTTTGTGAGTTCCTTATTAGCGGTATTTCTGTTTTTTAAACATTTGGAGGAGGGGGTGTCATGAAAATTATTTATTTAGCTAATTCATTTATACCCAGTCGAACGGCCAATAGTATTCACGTCATGAAGATGTGCCAGGCTATGGTAAAGGCGGGGCATGAAGTGATGTTGGTTACGTTTGATAGTGAGGCCGACGAAGAACGTAATATTGAAAATGTATTTGATTATTACGGCGTAAAACCCTGTTTTATCCTGAAGAAAATTCCGCTTCGAAAGGTGAAAGGCAAAATGCACTTGTTTGCAATTGAAGCTATTCGTTTTATTAAGAAACAACAATTTGAATTAGTGTATACGCGGTGTGAAATTCCTGCTTTATATCTTTCAATTTCGGCTATTCCATTTATTTTAGAAGCACATAAGCCATTTGTTGGGCAATCGTCATTTATGAAACCATTCTTTAAGCGGATTTTTAAAGCCGCTAATCTGAAACGACTGATAACGATTTCAGGGGCACTTCGAAAATTATTTGAGGAACAGGTGAGTCTGCAAAATGTGGATGTTAAGGTGTTGCACGATGCTGCTGATGCATCCCCGGCTTCGTCAAATGGCATGGCAAACAAGTGGAAAGGACAGATGGGGCATTTGCAGGTGGGGTATTTCGGGCATCTTTATAAAGGACGCGGCATAGAAGTGATTTTTGAGGCTGCTCAAATGCTGCCGCAGGTTGATTTCCACATTGTAGGCGGACGAAACTGTGATGTGGCGTATTGGGAAGCGCAATTAGGAGGCTTGCAAAATGTTTATTTTTATGGTTTTGTGCTGCCTTCTGAAGTCGGGCATTACCGTCATTTATGTGATGTTCTGTTAGCACCTTATCAGAAAGAAGTCTGGGTGGCCAATAAAGGACACGAGTCATCCAAATACATGTCACCGCTGAAGATCTTTGAGTACATGGCTTCCGGAAAATGCATCATTAGTTCCGATATGCCTGTGTTACGGGAAGTGTTGAATGATCAAAATGCCATTTTAGTGGATCCTGAAGATGCCGCACAATGGACTCAGGCTATTCAAAAGTGTTCAGATACATCCTATCGAGAGGCGGTTGCCGGAAGAGCCTGGCGTGATTTTAATCAGAAGTATACCTGGATCAAGCGTGCTGAAGAAGCTTTAAACGGACTTTAAAACAAGCAGTTTTATGGATAAGCTACGATATATTGTTGAAAAGGAGACCATTTCTTCATTGGTGTTTGTGTTTGATACCAATTGTGTGCCCTTTTGGTTGTTGGATATCCTGGATTCGATTTGCGAACAGTATTCTGATTCAACCATTCAATGTGTGATTGTTGATGCAGCCAAAAAAAAGAATGCATTGGAGGACCGTTTCAGGAACTTGTTTTTTACTCCTTTTATCATTATTGAGAAGCTTATTTTTAGGCAGAAATTGCAGAGCATGGCCAAGTGTCGGCTGAATCAGATGACTCAAAAATGCAGTAATTTTCAATGTTTGGAAGGAAGATCCATGGCTTCTTTTCAAAGTCAAATTAGTAAAGATGCTGTAGTGATTAGTTTTGTCAAATTAGTAGCTGATCGCCTTTCTTGTAACGCTGTCTATGAATTTCCTGGTGAATTGACAACCCATGGAAAAGCTGGTGTTTTGACATTCTTCTACAACTGGCGTTATTTAAAACGGGTTTTTCGAGTCAAAAAAGTGACTGCAAATGAGGAAGAATTTGTCTGGGACCATCGTTTTCAAACCCTATCCTATGGATTGGATAAAAATATAGGGTATTTGAAAGCTGCTGTTAAACAATCAATCATCACACTGTGGCGTTCAAAATATAGAACTAGTAAACCCGCAAAAGAAATTCATTTATCTCATCAAAAATGGGCATCTGTTCCTTTATTTATCTATTGGATGGGTCATATTTTAGGGCGCTTGAAACGTAAAGCAATCAAAACGATTTTTCATAAGCGATGGGGGCTTATATTAATTCCCCGCAACCGGGGTAGTCAATCGATACCAAAAGTACTATTGCCCAAAGGAAAAGATGGAAGGGCTGATCCATTTATCATTGAAGAAGACAACAAGAAGCATTTATTCTTTGAGACGATAGAGGCTTCGAGCCGAAAGGGTTATTTGGAGACGGCTGAATTGAATGGTCGGCCTGAATTACATACCATTCGTAAAATCGTGAAAGAAGGATTTCATTTGTCTTACCCCCATGTATTTAAAAAAAATGATGAGTGGTGGATGATTCCTGAATCATCGGCGGATAAGTCTTTGCGATTGTATAAATCTGCTGCATTTCCCCACCAATGGGAATACCAGGGTAATATTGTGGCCGGGGAAAGATTATTGGATTGCACTCCCTTTTGGCAGGATGGTATCTGGTGGATTTTTACCATTATCAAAACAGCTGATGATGCTGGCTCATATGATCAATTATACCTGTTCTATACGTCTGATTTATTACTGAAACCCTGGTATCCACATCCTCAAAATCCGGTTGTGACTGATAGTGCTTCTGCCCGGCCGGCCGGAAAACTTTTCTGGAGGGATGGTCTTTTAATTCGTCCTTCGCAGGATTGTTATACTGATTATGGAGCGGCCATCCGCTTAAACAGGATCGTTAAACTTACCAAAACAGATTATGAGGAAGAGTGTATACAGGTCATTACCCCGGCATCATTAAACGTGAACGCCACCGGGGTGCATACCTATAATCATTCGAAAAGCTATGAAGTACTGGATGGTATGTTCAATACCAGTAGGATGTAGGTTTGTTTCTGGGTTAATAATCAACTCGTTCTGCTGGTTCTTTGGGTTTTCTGCCCAACGCATTTCGTAGTAAAATACCAATTAATTTTTTGGTTATAAAAACTCCCATTTTTATGACTACGGGGCGGTCTACTAAATTGAAATATCGATAACATTTTTTACCATGTACTGATTTGTACCATTCCTTGAGTGTTAAACCATAGAGATGGTGATAAGCATTGGCACTTTCCAGTTCAAATATCTCATTGATAAACACCGCATTTTTTCTTTGCTTTTCTCTCCCCTTGATGGTTATGCCGGTATGATCGCAATAAGCGATTAAAGGCAGGTTAACCCCAGAAAAAGTAGCTATGTATTCCTGTAGATTTAAGCGTCCGGCAGTGGGTTCAATCATATAATATTCGCCGGTTTTCGGGTGACGTTTATATTCAATGGATCCAAAGCCTCTAAAATCGGCCAGATCAAAAATGCGTTTTGTTTCCTCTTCAATAAACGGTTCATCAATGCCCCGCGTAGAAGCTGTAGATCCTTTGAGTATATTCCATTGCCTGATTTTTTGTCCGGTGAACGAGGCTTTACATTGGCCATCCGCTCCATAGTATACCAGACAATAGAAAATATCTGAATCTCCACCCGGTATAAATTCCTGAACAATGAGGCGATTCTCTGTATTGAATAAGGTTGGAAACATATTCATTAATTCATCCCGGCTATTAAAAATAAAGGCTTTGGGTAAGTCAGCCCCGTTCCATTTTTGTGACTTGACATAGGGTTTAAGAATAACCGGAAATTGTAATGCTGTAATGCCATCGATATCCTGATACGATTCAATGGTTAGGCTTTTTGGGGTTTTTATGTGATGTTGCTGAATGAATGGCTGGAGTTTAATTTTATCAATCAGCATTTCAGTGGTGATTTTAGCGGGTAAGTTGATGTGGAAATGCGCTTTGATTGCATCTAAATGGTCTAGGACAAATTCAACTTTATCGTCATTGGTTAGTATGAGAACTGGTTTTTGGTCGCACTTGCCAGCACATTCCATGAGTTTTTCGAGTAAGTCATTTTTCTCAAGCGAATAAATGTAAACCTCCTTGGTAAGCGATGTTTTTGTTTCCGCATGGTTTGGATCAAACGTAAAACCAATTAAAGTAATGCCATAGGGATGTAGAGAGCGCAAAGCACCGTAGCCGGAATAGGTGATATCAAGAATGACTGCCGAGGGTAAAGGTTGATTATTTTTCATGGATAATAGTTTTCATTCTCTGCTTTTTCTACTTCAACAGGAATGTTTGTTTTTTACTAATAGAGCATAGGTATGGGTAGTTGCGACCTAATACATGGCGTCTGAATTTTAGTTGTCTAGTACTCCATTTGTTCGGCCTGTCTCTTTTCTTTTTTTCCCAATAAAGAACGCACTAACAAACCAGCTAATCGCCGTGTTATAAATAAGCCCATTTTAAGGGAGACGGTTGGGTCATAATAATTCAGGTATCTATAGCATTTGCGACCACGGACCGAATGCAACCACTCAAAAAAAGTTAAACCATACAGGCGATTGTATTCTTTGGCACTCTCAAACTCAAAAAATTCATCGATGTAGACCGTGTTTTTTCGAATCTTTTCTTTGGGAGTGATATTGATTCCTGTTTGATCACAATAGCCAATAAGGGGGATGTTTACACCCGAAAAGGTGGCAATGTACTCCTGAAAGTCAATGCGCCCGGCAGTGGGCTCAATCATGTAGAATTCGCCCGTTTGGGGGTGTTTTTTATACTCGACGGATCCAAATCCTTTAAACCCGGCTAAATCAAAAATGCGTATTGTTTCCTCTTCAATATAAGGGATGTGTATCGACCGGGTGGATGCAGTCGAACCTTTTAGAATCTGCCATTGTCTGATTTTTTGACCGGAGAAAGTCGCTTTGCACTTCCCGTCTACACCATAATAAACCAGACAATAGTATATGTCAGAATCGCCGCCGGGAATAAACTCCTGAATAATCAGACGGTTTTCAATGTTGTAAAGCGTTGGAAACATGTTTAAGAGATCCACACGATTATCAAAGATAAAGGCTTTGGATAATCCGGCAGCATACCATTTTTCTGATTTCACATAGGGTTTAAGAATGACCGGAAAATTAAAATCGGAAATGCCTTTTATGTCCGCATAGGCTTCAATGCTTAAGCTTTTTGGAGTTTTAATCTGGTGGAGATCTGTAAATTTCTTAAGTTTTATCTTATCAATGAGCATTTCGGTGATGGCCGGTGTTGGAATATTCAAATGAAAATGCGATTGAATGACATCCAGGTTTTCCAATACAAATTCAACTTTGGCATCATTGGTTAAAATCAGAACTGGCTTTTTGTCACATCTTTTTGCAAGACCTACTAGTTTCTCCAGTAAATCATTACCATCGTTGGAATAGATGATGATTTCCCTGGCGAGTTTGCTTTTTGTTTCTTTATGGCTATCATCAAAAGTGAATGCATAAATAGGTATGCCATAGGGGTAAAGTGACCGCATGGCGCCATAGCCTGAATACGTAATATCTAAAATAACTGCTGGTGGAAGGAGTGCATTATTTCGCATGGTCTTAGTCTTAAATTCAGAAAAAATCGTAAACTCTCAATAGTTTATAGATGGCTTATTTAACCAATCGTATTATTTAGTTTGAGTGTAATTCTTGTTGATAGAGCTGATGGTACCTATCGGCTATTTTTTCCCAATTGTAGTTGCTCCTAATATGAGTTAGGGCAGCTTCAGCTTTTGTTTTTAATAAAATTGCGGAAGAATTGGCCTGGTTAATCTTATCACCTAAATCTTCAGCGTTCATGTTCTCGAAAAATGTTAAATGCCGATCATCAAATACTTCACGATTTTCTTTAATGTCACTGCAAATGATAGGTGTTAAGGTGGAAGCGGCTTCCAGTAGCATGATGGACATGCCTTCGGTTTCTGATGGAAAAATAAAATACTGTGCTTTTTTGATGAGCGTTAATAAGAGCGGCAGATCACCCATATAACCTGTATAGATGACATTTAAATGGGCATATTTGGATTGTAATTCCTTGACATATCCGGGCGCATGGGTTAAGTCGCCTGCAATGACAATTTTTCCTTTGAATTCAATGCGGTTCAAAGCTTCCAGCATCGTGTGACACCCTTTGGTTTTCATGATTCGACGTGCAGCGAAAAAGAGGTATTCATTTTCGACAAGATCATATTTTTGAAGGATTTGTTGTGCCTCCTTTTCCTTGTATTGACCGTTTATAGAGATACCATTGGGAATGTAAATGACATTCCGGCCATATTTTTCCTGATAGGTGGCTGACAGTGGATTTGAGATACAAGTGATCGTTGCTTTTGATTTGATGAAAATGCGTTCTGAAAAAAGAAGAAATCGACGTTCTATTTTTGACCACTTATCTCTCAGGTAGGCTGATTCATGAGAGGTGGCAATGACTTTTGATTTTTTGTAAAACCAGGGAATAAACAGCGCTGCATCGATCTTGTGAATATGGATCAGGTCAAATTTTTTAAACAGGAGTAGATAAATGGCACTTCTCAGAAAGTAGAAAAGAGTGCCAATACTTCCTCCTGGCCAGTCCGAAAATTGAATCACTTTCACTCCTTGCATATAATCCTGTGCTTTCTTGTCCCGATAGCACAAAATGGTGATGTCGTATTTGTCCTTCAGATTTTTAATAATATTTTCCACAACGCGACTAGTGCCTCCTCTCGAAGGAAAATACTTTACTCCGTAAAAAACAAGTCTGGCCTTCTTCATAGCTTAGGGTTGTTCAATTAATGAAATATATTGGTCCGTGAATGTTTGGGCTGAATATTTTTTTTGCAGTAATTCAAATCCCCTGGTGCCAAATGAAAGCCTTTTTTCTTTATTGTGGTATAACTTTTTAAGGGCATCCGAAATGGCATCTGCATTACCTTTGGGAATAAGATATCCGCTAGAATTGTGTTCGACCAGTTGCGAATTGTCACCAACCTGGGTGGCAATCACCGGTAAATGGAAACTAAGGGCTTCCATGATGGCGTTGGAAAGGCCTTCAAAGTCGGATGAACACAGGTATATGTCGGCATTTTGATAGTAATCTTTGAGATTATCAGGACTAATGACCACCTCAATGTACTTGTTAAGTTGGTTGGATGAAATTAGCTTTCGGATCTCAAGTTCCAACTCTCCGAATCCAACAATGGTATATTTAATGTTTTCCAAGGCATCAATGGTAACCAGTTGTTTAATGGCTTCAATGGCCGTGGGATAATCTTTAGCTGGGACAAAGCGCCCCACACTCAAGATGTGGATGGGAGTATTCTCGTTTTTCGAATCATTTTGTTTGGGACTACCCTTAAAATCTGTGCAATTGGGAATGACAATGCTTTTATTGGGTTTAAAGCCTTTTTTTAGAAAGTGATCGCGACCAGAATGGTTGTTAAAAACAGTGGCATTCTGTAGCGATCGATGCAGAAATTTAAGAACCATGTATTTATGCCATGGTAGTTGGGAGCTGCGGATACCGCCATATACTTTGCAGTTTTTGTTCTGAAAGGCGGCTAATGCTGCTAAAACATTGTCGCTAGACAGGTAAGCAAATAAGTGAGTTATATTGGCTTCGCGTATCTGAGATTTCAAACTTTGTACTTTTCTCAGAAAGTGCCCTTTTAGATGAACTAAATGGATGTTTGAATGCTGAAGGTAAGGATTTAATTGAGCTTCAATAATTGGGTATTGAAGAAATAGGAACACCCGGTAATGGTTGGCAAGTGATTTTGCAAGTAATACACTTTGTTTTTCCGCCCCACCAATTTTGAGCGAACGAATTACAATACCTATGGTTTTCATTTCATGCATCAGCCTCACTTTTCTATGTAAGCTAATACATAATTGATTATTATGCCACATTTTTTTGACCTTTAGTAAAAAAAGAGTGGTCAATGTTTTATTTTTTTCGTAATTTTTTTATCGAATTCTACAAGATGGAAAATCAACCATTGTAGGCAAAGTTCCCGTTCGATTAATAATCGCGGTTATTATTTGCTATAGCATGATCGACTACGATTGTGCCAATCGCATTAGACTGTTAGTCGGCAGATGGATTTAAAATAATTTGACTATGAAACAATTTGTTGGCCTATCGCTAATAGGTATTTGGATTTTGTTTTCATCATGTAGTACAAAATCTTCAGACATGGGTAAGGATAAAAAAGAGGTTCGTATTGTATTTTTACATCACAGCACAGGAAAAGTCATTTGGCAGGGTGGTAATTCGTTGATGACAAAAGTGAAAGGTAAATTGGGGATGAAGTCCGCTGTGGAGAAGTGGTTTGAGAATTACAATAGACAACATGATGTTAATTATTTAATTTCTGAACAGGTCTTCCCCAAAAAGGAGCCATACGGTTGGCGAAATTATCCCTATGATTATTATAATATTTGGGTGAAGAATGGCCATTTGGATCATTTTCAGGAAGAGCCTACTCTGAAAACTTTGACAAAGGATTTTGATGTGATTATATTGAAGCATTGCTTTCCTGTGAGTAAAATTGAAAATGGTGAAGGGGGGGATGTCAATTCGCAAACTAAAACATTAAACAATTACAGATTGCAGTACGAGGCCTTGTATGAAGAGTTTCAGAAGTATCCAAAGACGCGGTTTATTCTCTGGACCCCTGCGGCCTTAACGCAACGTAAAACACAAGAAGAATGGGCTCAAAATACTCTGGCATTTCAACAGTGGGTGGTGAATGAGTGGGATCGCCCAGATGATAATGTATTTATATGGGATTTCTATTCTTTGGAAACAGAAGGTGGACTGTATCTCAAGCCGGAATATGCGGTTGGTGAACAGGATTCACATCCCAATTCACAGTTAGCTCAAAAAGCTTTTCCGCTGTTTTGTCAGTGCATAGTAGATGTTATTGAAAATGACTGATTATGATTCGTAAGTTATTGAATTTTTCATACAGGGTATTGATTCGGGTGGCTTATGGAAGAGCCCGGATTTATTTACTTCGGCTCATGGGCGTCAAGATTGGTGAAAACTGCCTTATTTTTTATGCGGATTTCTCCACAGAGCCTTACCTGATTGAAATGGGTAATCATGTGACGGTTTCAAGTGGGGTGCGTTTTATCACCCATGATGGAGCCGTTTGGTTATTCCGACAAGAATATCCGGATTTAGATATTTTTGGTCCCATTAGAATTGGCAATAATTCATGCATTGGGATGAATGCCATTTTATTGCCCAATACTCAAATTGGTGAAAACTGTATTGTGGCAGCAGGAGCAGTTGTGAAAGGACGCTTTCCTGATAATTCATTAATAATTGGGAATCCCGCCAAGCGCGTTTTGGATACGCGTATGCAAAAAAGATTATATATGATGAGTCCCTCCAAATTTAATACAAAGCACTTGAGTAATCGAAAAAAGAAAAATCTCCTTTTGGATCGCTATTTTAATGAAAAAAAATCGGTCAGGGAGCCGGTGAAGACAGTTTCGGAAACAGAAATTAATTAATTTTTTTTGGGGGTGGCTTTGAATTTTAGTCAGGTGAATAATCAAAATTTATGAAACTTTTACTTGTAGCAGATAATTTGGTAGCCGGTGGGCGGGAACGTCGCATGCTGGAGTTCATCAAGGGACTAGTGGAGCGAAATCATACAGTTATCCTTGTTCTGTTTAGAGATGCCATTCATTATAAGGAGATTTATGAATTACCAGTTGAACTAATTGTATTAAAGAAGCGTTTTCAGAAGGATGTTTTTGTGTATTTCAAGTTGTTTGGTATCTGCCGACGCCTGCAACCAGATTTGATACATTCCTGGGGTGGTGTGCCATCCGTCATGGCGGTTTTTGTGGCTGTTGGTTGTCGTTTGAAGTTTGTGAACGGGATGATCGCCAATTCTAAATGTATCCCATTTACCAATGACTGGTATCGATCTAAGTTTTCTTTTCCATGCTCTTCTGTGATTGTGTCCAATTCTAAAATTGGCTTAGAGGCTTATGGAGTACCTTTAAAGAAAGGGGTCGTAATTTCAAATGGATTTAATTTAAATCGATTATCGGTCCCCATTAATAAGCCCGATGTATTTGAGGAATTGAATTTACCACATTCCCCTGATACTCGTATTGTGGGCATGGTGGCTAGTATTAATAACCGGAAGGATTTTCCTACCTATATTAAAGCTGCGCTGAAGGTCCTTAAGGACCGATCAGATGTTTATTTCTTGGTTATTGGCGATGGACAGGATCGTGAGAAAGTAGAAGCCCTGATTCCCGAGCAATTGAAAAGGTATTTCCGCTTCACAGGGAACAGGCAAGGAGTGGATCGGTTTATACAAATCTTTGATGTGGGTGTTTTAGCAACATTTGCCGAAGGTATTTCAAACTCCATCATGGAATACATGGCTTTTGAAAAACCCGTTGTGGTATCAGATGTGCCGGGTAATCGTGAATTAGTGGCAGCTGATTCATCGGGTTATTTAGTTGGAGTGGGTGATGAGGAAGCCATGGCCAGTCGTATCAATGAATTGATCTCTGATGGAGAAAAGGCCTGTCAAATGGGGAAAATGGGAAAACAAATTATCCTTGATAAATTTACCATTGATAAAATGACAGATCATTATCTGGAGATATATGAGCAATTAGTTAATTAGAGTATGGATAAGCGCTTAAATAATGATCCGTTACGTCGCATTTTAATCGTGGAACAGCAAGTAGTTCCCAAATGGTGGCTGCATGTCATTGATCATTTTATAACTATTGTGCGTGATAAAGGAGAAATCCCTGTTGTGTATGTATTAAATGGCAGCAAAAAGCGGAGTTACGGATTTAAATGCAGGCTGATCCTACTACTTAATTTTTTACCTCTTCTGGTCGAGAGGTTTTTATTTGGATTTAGTTTTCACGCTTTCCAAACCAGGCAAGTTCAATCCCGTTTGAACGAAAAAGAAGTTGATTTGTATTTGATTGATGATTTGTGTGAAGTAGAAGAAACAGAATTGCCCTATATGCTTTCGGGTAAGGCACTAATAAATCAGTATTTCTATCAAAAAGTGGTGTGGCTCAACCAGGGTCTGGGTGAAGGAGGAATTTATGGGTGCCTTCAGTTTGTCCTGCATTATTTGATACAAAGAAAACCATATCAGATTGGCTGTATTTCTCAAAGTGGTCATCAAGTGATCTATGAGCATTTCTTTCAAACATTTAATCATAATTTAGTTGAGAATATTAATTATTGGCTGTGGGCACTTTCTGGTGGCGTGGAAAAAGTAAACAAAATTCATTCAACAGCACTTCGCTCCCACTATTTGTCCTTTTCGGGGTATGTGTTTTTTTGGTGGGGAAGCCATGTTACTAATCGATTAGTCTGGAAAGGGGTGCCAAAGTTATTTTCGGCCTTCTATATTAAGAAATGGGGGGTAGTTTTGCAAAAGAAGACAGATGAAAATCAGATTTTTCAAACCCATCAAAACTACCAGATGGCCTTTCCAGATGCAGAAAATGGATGGGCTGATCCTTTTTTAGTGCAGCATAAAGATCAACACTATTTATTTCTTGAAGAGCTAAATGAACAAAAGCAAAAAGGGACCATTGTGGTGGCTCAATTGGATGTGAATGGAGGCTTTCAGAGGATTGAATCCATTCTATCCGAATCCTATCATTTATCCTATCCCTTTGTTTTTGAAAAAGAAGGTCAATGGTTTATGATACCGGAATCGGCTCAGGGAAAGTGTATCCGGTTGTATAAAGCTGATCATTTTCCTTATAAGTGGCAGTGGATTAAGAATTTGAGGGTGGATGTGCAGGCTTATGATACCACTCCATTTTATTACAATGCAAACTGGTGGATTTTTACGGTGATCAAAAAAGGAGAGGGCGCTTCTTCCTTCGATCAATTATTCTTGTTTTATGCCAAAGACCTCATTGAAGATCAATGGAAGTCACATCCACAAAATCCAGTTGTCACTGATTCCCGATCAGCGCGGCCAGCCGGAAAAATATTCTTCCGAAATGGAAAAATGTATCGACCATCACAAAATTGCTTGGAGCGCTATGGACATAAGTTGATTATGAATGAAATATTGCAATTGTCAGCGACGCACTATGAAGAGCAGGTGTCCGAGGAAATAACATTGCACAGTCGAACCGATGTGACTGGCATACACACCTACAATGCCAATGAAACCTTGTTGGTTGTGGATGCCCTGTTTCGTAAATGGAGTTTAAAAAAAAAGAAAGTGTTTGCTACCTATATGATGAAGGCAAAATTTCAGGATTAATGGTTCAAGGGCTGGGTTTTGCAAGGTTCTTGTTTATTGATGTATGTGTTGATTTAAGTTGCAACTTAAAATAGAGAGCTATGATTAGATCGTTTTTTATATCCGTATTGATTCTGATAAGCATTTCTATTGAAGCTCAGAATATGTTTCCAGGCGCTGAGGGTTTTGGCTCTTCTTCCAGAGGGGCATATGCCGGAGATACCTTACCAATTATCATCAAAGTCACTAATTTAAGAGATGGTGGCCCTGGTTCTCTGCGCGCGGCCATATATAAAAAGGTCCCACGTATTATCGTGTTTGAGGTGAGTGGTGTGATTGAACTAAAACAGACACTTCGAGTATATAGTCCTTATGTATTTATTGCCGGGCAAACGGCCCCTTATCCTGGGATTACCCTAAAAAATTATTCCTTAGGCATATCTACGCATGATGTATTGGTTCAGGGACTTAAAATCAGGCCGGGAATCGCATCAGGTGAACAGATTGATGGGATTAACATTGCCGATGATTCCACGAAATTATACAATATTGTAATCGATCATTGCAGCATCTCCTGGGCAACTGATGAGAACATCGGGATACTTAATGGAGGCAGGGGGATTACCATCAGCAATTGTATCATCAGTGAAGGATTAACTTATATGAATCACTCGTGTGGTTTGTTGGCCATGAATACGGGGCAAATTAGTATCATCAAAAACCTGTTTGTACATAATGCGGATCGTAATCCGCTTGTTCGGGGGGATTCACAAGAAGCATTGATTGCCAATAATTTGGTCTATAATAGTGATACGCATGTTCTTTATTTTGGTTCTCGGGGCCCCAAAGGATTACCATTAAAAGCACTGGCCATAAATAATTATTATGTGCCGGGATTGAAGAACCGAAATGAGTATATTATCTCCATCAGTTCTGATATTCATGCGGGAAGTAGGTTGTATTTAAAAGGTAATAAAACAGATAACTTACCAGATGGAGGAGACCAATGGGGAATGCGTCAAATTCATAACCCCGGCAAACTGGCAATTGCGACCTTTGATCAACCCATTGAAATGCCGCCTTTGTCTTTAGTCGCCATGAATCACTTGCAGACTCATTTGTTGGAGAATTGTGGGGCACAGCCGGGAAATCGGGATGCCATCGATCAACGTATTATTTATGAAGTATGTAATAAAACCGGAAAGAGAATTGGAAATCCATTGGATGTGGGAGGCTGGCCCAGGGAAACAAATCAGCACACTATTAAATTGTTGGATGATCTTCATGGTGATGCAGATCAAAATGGATTCACAAATATTGAGGATTGGTTGAATCAGCTTTTATTGAAATCGGATAAATTGAGCTCTGTAACTGAATAATGCAAAAATAACTTGTGCCTGAAGTTGAATATTTAGGTCATTACTAACTGAAAGATGTTTAGCGGCATGAAAAGAATTGGTGTTTATTGAATCTAATAATCAATTAATTGCAATTATTCTTTCACGTTGTATATATGTTTTTTCTCGACCACCCATTATGCAGATTTTAGGTTTTCTGTAGGAAAACCAATTTGTGTTAATTCGTGCAATTTGTGGTTAGGGACATGCGTGGGCAGCTCGCTAAGAAAACCAATTCGTGGAAACTATAATGGCAATGGCGGAGCAATTGACTTTTTATCAAACGATTTCATATACTGAACGGCATCCGGTCCGGTATTAAAGATCAGATCCAGAATGGTAACGCCATGCTCAAAAGGTGGATGAAGCTGTGGGTATTCCTTATAACCACTGTAATTCATCCATTCCACCCGAATGTTTTTTTCTTCAAATTTTTCCTCAATGAGATAATCTTTAGCTGCAGGTCCTGATAAATAGTAGTTTGCACCCAAGTGCTCACAGATGTTGAGCAGGCGATCTGTTTTTTTGCCCTCAGTGTCAAGGGTTGTGCTCTGTATAAGTTCCGTTTTTATACCCAAAAGTTGGTTAATAGCCGTAAGAAAACGATAATTTATTTCCGAAAGATTAGTGGATGTTGTGTTGAGATATAGCTCCTCAAAAAAAGTTTTGTAATCCTTAAAATGGGGTGCTTTAGCGTACACATTTTTTAATGTGAGCCAATGGCTTTTATTCCAGTTTAGGTCATTTACTTGTGTTTCATCAATACGTTGTTGGAATTTTCCTTTGACATCGACAGGAATAGATAACCATTTTAAACCATTGGGGGTTTTAATCAAATTTCTGTTTCGCCAATCCCGACGCGTGTATTGCATGTCGTCATAGATTACAAACGTGTCTACCATATTCATCATGTCGAAATATCCTTTCCAGGGAATATAGTTGGATTGGAGGATGGCTATTTTTTTCATACGCTAATAATCAAATTGTGAACGTTACAAATCAGTGTATTTTACAAACCTTGTTAATTTAAATATAGCAATAAATGAGAGTTAATAAAACAATGATGTGATTTTGAAAATGATAAGTGATTGCTGGAAAAGAAGGGTTGTTGTTTTATTGTAATCTATTTGCTTTTTCAAGAGTAGCAATTAATTCAATGTTTAAGTTATTTTGGGCTAATAAAAACGCAATGTTTTCATTGTTAAATGCTTCTCCCGGTTGAGGGGGCGTTAAAACAAACAAACCATTTTCTTTCAGATGATTTATGTTTTTTTCTAAATCATCAACCATAAAGCAAATGTGATGTAACCCCCCCCCTTTTTTTGCAATTGGGTAGATAGGAGAGTCTTCATTTTCTGGTTCTATTAGTTTTATTGTCAAAGAATCTTTTTTTTCCAAAAATACGACATTCACTTTTTGTTTGGTGTTAAGCACTCGCTGGGTAGCTTGATGATACCCAAATGATTTTATCCATTGCTTAATTCCTTGATCTAAAGATTTTACTACAATTCCAATATGGTCTATATTCATTATGGCGGTTTGAATCAATTAATAGTGTGGTACAATTTTAGTAAATTTCTGGATCACTTAATTGTTGGTACTAGAAGTGATGCATGTTGGTTAATGGCTTTATTGGGGGTTAAGTGATTGATGGTATAGTGTTTTGTGTTGTTTTTGAGAGTGTGTTTTAGTGTAAATATTTAGTCAAACATATGACTACGCTAGCCAATCATATTTGTAAGTTTATCAAAGTGAAATTTGAATATTATTAAATTGGACGTGGTGTAAGTTGTTGTTGGATAGAATGAAGAGTTTTTTAATGAGCTTATTGTGAAATTCGAGAAAGCGTTGAATTTTAAAAATACCTCCTGTATATTTGCTTAAATATTTTAATTTTTTCAAATCATGAGAAAGATCTTATCTTCCCTAGTTGTAGCAGTAATGATACTGTTTACCGCTTGTCAAAAAGAAGAAATAAAAGAAACTCCCGGAAACATACCTGGTATGGGGAATGCCGTAGGTGAGTTAGAAGTAGTTCCTTATGAATTTAATGAAGATATTGAATTCGTGAGTGCAATAGGGGGTTTCGATGAAGGTTCAGTTGCAGAACAGGGAGAAGCTTCATTAAAATCAACTACTACTGCAAATTGTAACTTTGGTAGTGGTGGTAAGTATGTAAAAGTGAGGATGACTATTAAAAATACCAATCCCACAAAATGGAGAAGTGTTTTCTTCCCACGTGGATGTGTTTTTAAAGTGAACTTAAAAGATTATCAACATGCCATTCTATTGGATTGGGCATGGCCTTGTATTGCGCCGGGTGCGACTCGTACAATTACATTGCATTTGTATTGCATCAATAAGGGTAAGCATAGCTCTGATGCACAAGCAAATTTTGACATTGTTGGAATTACAAAATCTCCTACAATGTGGCTATTGCTTAATCGAATTGCCTGGCGCAAGATTAACTGGGAGCATTACCATGCTAATATTGAAGTTAATAAGGCTGGTTTGAAATCTTCTAATGAAGAGCTTGCAGAGTATGACGAAATTACAAAAGTTTTGCAAGACTGTGTATGGGCTATTACAAATGGTACAGGTCTTTCTGAAGAACAAGTGAAGTTTATTGAATCATTGCCAAAATTAGAGGATGATACTTATCCTAAAGAGTTAGATGATAAAAATATTGAGGCTCCATATTGGTTTGATGAGTATACCGTAAAATAGTATTTTTTTCAATAAAGTTTAATGCGCCCTCAGTAGTCTTTGGCTATTGGGGGCGCTTTTTACGTAGTTGGATAATGGTATTTAGGGTGTTTCATAATATCCAATTTTTTGATTAAATGTTGGATTTTTATGATGAGTATATGGTGTGTATAAAAGTTTCAAAGTTCAAAATATTATCTTTACATAAACTTTGAAACTATAACCGGGGTAAGCAATGAAAACAATAAAACAAATTCTATTAATTGGGGTGATTTTTTCAATGACCGCTTTCTGTGTATTTGCGCAGTCAGGAACAAGATGCGATGATCCTTTAGTGGCAAAATTGGGAGACAATCTGTTTTCCACCGTTGGAGAGGAAGTAAGATGGTATACTTATGAGGCCACTCGTGATGGTAAAATTACAATAGCCAGTTGTGAGCAGACAACGGACGACACTCAAGTTAAGATTTATACCGGTTCTATTTGTGAGCCTGTGTCTATACCAATTGAAAGTGACAATAGCTGTGGTACTCAATCCAAAGTTGCATTTATGGCTACCCAAGGGAATGATTATTTGATTGTTTGGACGAATAAATCTTCATCGGCCAATTTTAATTGGACCTTATCGGAAGCCGACTGGTCTCAGGGAGAGATCTGTAGTAATCCGAAACAAGCTGTTGCGTCTAATGTTAATGTGTGTGACCATTCCAATGGAACAGACCAATGGTTTGTGTATAATGCACCTGGTAATGGCACCATAACAATTTCCAGTTGTGGTTTTACGAATCTAAATACTCAAGTTGAGATTTATGATGATTGTGCAGGAGCGGTAAAAGCCATTAATGATGATAATTGTGATTCACAACAATCATCTGTTACCTTTGATTGTCTATATGGTACCGAATACCTGATAGTGTGGGAAAATGTGGATGCCAGTGCAAGTTATAACTGGAGCTTGTCTTTTGATGGTGTGCCTACGCATGTTGATGGGGAGTTATTAGAACGTATTATGGTTTCGCCTAATCCAACCACAGGTATTCTTACATTGAAAAATTTGAATATACATGAATATGTGAAGGTGACGTTGAACGACCTTTCCGGGACTCTTTTAGCAACGTTTAATGTGAATGAAGCGAATAAGAGCTTTGATATTTCTGAGTTTCCTAATGGCGTTTATGTATTAACATTAAGTGCCAATGATAGGAGGGAAGTTTTGAAAATCGTTAAGAAATAGGTTTTAATTAAGCAATTAAAGAGAAACGAATAGTGATTGATAGCAGCACAAATTTATAGTATTATGAGTTTGTGCTGTTTTTATATAGGTTCATAATTATTCTCTTAGGTATAGTCTTGGATGTGAATTGTTTGTGATGAAATGTTGAGTTTTGAATTGAAGGCTTAAATATGCCTTTTTAAATAATTAACTATGCCGATATCAGGCAGTAACCTTCCTATTGAAATAATGGGATTTAGTAGTTTGTAGGGATAGGTGATGTAGTTAGTAGTAGCACCGTAAACAACTATTTCTTTAGCCCCCATGCTTCGTTTAAAGATGGAAAGATTTTTTCCATCTAATCCAGATGGAATGCCACCTAGATTAAGTGTTTTATAGTCATTTAGTTTGTAGTAGTTAATCATATGCTTTCCCAAAAAAGCTGGAAGGCCATTCTCATAAGCAATTTCATCGGCCCCTCTTAGAAGATTAAAAATTCTTTTCCCAGATTTTAAATTAAGCTCAAAACAGTGCGAGGTAGTACTATTGCAAATTTCAAAAATATCAACTGAATGGTTAGATATCAAGTTGTCTAGTGATGTTCTGGACCAATGCGGGAGATAAAAAGAATCGTAGGGTTGTCTTTTTTTTATATGTCTATACCTGGAAGTTATTGATAGGAGTAATGCAACCTTCTCGGCTGCCACTGAATTCATTTTTATCTGAAATAACTCATTAAATTTAGAAGCCTTTTTTACATTTCTTTTAAACCGGGATGTGAACTGGATGTTTGAATCTAAGTCGATTACAAATTCACTACGTCTTGTTTGGACGAAATGTTTTGTTGAAATCTGACAAGAATATGGCTGGTCATAAGATCCCATAACTATTCTGGAATAATCATTGGTTTTAGCAAAGGTGTAGAGTGCATTTAGGCAAGCGTTTAGTATTGTCGAGGTGCAATTGATAAGGGCAGGTGCGGCATAAAAAAAGAGTTGTTTCCCACCTATCTTTGCATTGTTATAGATAAAACCGGCTAGCTTACCAATTAATATATTGTTTGAATGAAAATTCAGGTAGATGGGTTGATGGTTTGGACTGGCAAGTGATTCAATCCATTCGGAAGTGATAAACACACTATGTAGGAAGTCATTTAGGTTTTTGGTCCAAATGTCTTTATTAACAATATTATCAATTTTTATAATGTTTTGTTTTGAAGGCATTGTGTTAGGCTTAAGTAGTTACTAATGTGGACATGTATCAAATGTGAAATCGCACTATAAATATGAATTCATTGTTCTGAAGGCATTGAGATAAATCGTCTGAATTTTCCCAAAGGAGTTCGTTTGGTGGTAGAGACTTCTGATATGAATATGGACTTATAAATTGCGTTATTTTTATAATAATGGTTGAAGATTTCCCATTTTTTGGATACCTGCCACTCTAAACAATTATCCATTCTGTGAATGATATTCAGTTGCATTTGTGCTATGTGCACCTGAAAACCTTTAAACTTTAATATGTTGAAGAAATCAATAGTCATTAATCGTAGTTAGGAGCAATAAAAGTAATATAAATTTAGAATACTTCCTGCCTGACGAATTTTACAACATTGAGCAATCAGACCCTAAAGTGGCTACCCTGGCATCATATGGTGGTTTTGAGCCTGCTTGGTGGAAGTTTTATGCTCAAAGAAAATCTGTTGCTTAATGATGATATTCTGCTCGTGCCGGCCGGGTTATTATGGACTTGTGGGGATTTATGTTTTACTAAGAGATGGGAGCGGAAAGACTGATTGAACAACTTATGCACCGTCACATAAAGCGACAGATGGGTATAAGTTGTAGTAATTCAGGATGATAGTTCTGGTAGAGTGGGATTGGAATTGGTATAATATTCAACCGCCATAGGTGATCTGCCTCATGGGGGTAATATGAAAAAGGAACGATCGTTGATATAACAATAAAGTTTGTTGGACATCAATGATTTTTTATAACAGGAGTGTTTTGACATTTTAATTAACCTGAAGGACAATAGGATATTGATCTTTTTTTAGGGAGATGATATTATATTTTCTCAATTGATCCCAAATATAAGCTATCACTCATATCATCCTCCTGATGGCTTCTGAAGGCAATCCATACATCGATGGTTCCATAAGTGAATAGTCCAGTGGGCCAAAAGTAGGCTTTGTCGGATCGCTGTGCCCCGGTTAGGCGGTAATCGACGAAGTGGCGCTCCCGTTCACGGGCAATAACCACCAGGGTATCTTTATTGTTGGATTGTGGAGAGCAGGGTGGGTTCCATTCAAATAACAATCCATCCTTTTTTCGAGTAACCGTAATGGTTTCAGGCAGAATAATGGAACCTACACTGAACAGCACCTTTTTAAAACTGATCACCTGGTTCGGATAAGCACCTTCTATGGCATTTCTTAGATTATAAGATTGAGCCGCCTGATAAGCCGATCGTCCTATGGCTTCATGTGCGTAGGTCAGGCGTATTAACCTTAAGAAAGGTCGGAGAAATTCAATCATCAGCACCATTTTTCGCCGCTGAGCCAATTGGGCCGGAGATTTTTTATCTTTAATACTATCCGGTTTGGAACGGATATAGGTTTTGCCATACATTTCATAGACCACTACATTGCCAATTTTACCAGTGGCAGCATCAAGGATATTCTTTTTTAATCGTCCCATATCATTTTATTTAGTAAGGTTAAAACAGGTTTAGAGGGATACATAAGCATATCTTCCAGGTATTTAATGTATTATTAAATCAGTATAAAACCAAAAAAAACACAAGGAATATTCAAAAATTATTGAAAAAACTCTGAATGAACTGTGAAGTAACTCTGAAGTAACTGTGAATAAAATGTGAGATAAATAGGCCTAAGGTACGTATGAGATCTGCTTTGGACCTGGTGTTGGGTGGGAATATTTTTGGATGGGTGGTGTTGTTTAAAAAATAGCAATGGAGTGGATATTTAGTTTGTTTCTTCTGGTAGATAGTAGTTCCGCGAGGGCCATTGTTCCTATTGACGCCAAGATAACCCACCCTTGTTATATGAAAGTTATCATTGAACTGTCTGTTTTATTTTTTTTTTTATTTTGTAGCTCGGATGTTCAAAAATTGAAAGCAATTGCCACCATTCTGATTCTATCGGGACTGCGATACAAAGAATATTGGAAGTTTATTCTAATAATAATCAATGCTTTGTTTCGATTATAACCTATCGTATAACTAATCCTTTTAGGTTCATTACTCATAGGGTAAGCAACCACTTTGAGGGTTTATTTTAGTAAATCTATTTACTGTTTTGCATTCGCCAATTTAATCAAGGTTTTTTGTTTGTTGCCAAATGAACGACTTGTCGTCTCCTATTGTGAGTGAATTGAGCTATAATATTAATGAGTCTGAATTACAATTGTTGGTAAGTAGTTTGTTGTGTCTTAAGGGGACAATGTCCAATTTGTAACAGACTATTCAATAATGCTTAATCCGCCTGAGGTAATTTGCGGTATGTCATTTACTATTGCAGACAATATTCTTCCAAAAAAAAGGGATACCTCCTAGAGGTTAAGTAAATAGTCATTTATCATTGATTGAATTAAATTCTTATCGAATGTTAATGATTTTTATTGTCTTAAGTCTTTGTGTTTTCAATTCGAGGTAAACGAAGCACTGATTTATTCCTGTAACATTGAAATAAATCTTCTGAACTTGCCCAAGGGTGTTCGCTCTATTGTTGAGACTTCTGATATGAAGATGGATAAGTCTTTTTCCAGATAGGATGTTGTTAAGTGAACTAATAGTCGTTCCTGAGCTTTGTTAATGGGTTTTTTTGTAGTTAGTTGGTATTCAAAATTTGATATAGTGTGCTGAATAACTCTATATTCATGAATAATAGAAGGGTATTTGCGGATGAAATCCTGAATAATATAGTAGAAGACCGTGTCCCCAGGTGCTTTTTTGCCCGATGGTAAGTAAATCATCTCTTCTTTACGCCCAATTAGTGCCGTTAAGTAACGCCTGTTGTTTCGGGTTTCTATTTTCCCGATGTCTCCTATTTGGTATCGTATAAAAGGAGTTTCTTCGTTAAAAAGATGGGTGCAAATAATGCGACCGATTTCTCCATCGGGAATAATGGTGTCATTGTCATCTACTATTTCAACATATACTTGTTCGTCAGAAATGAGCCAGTTGTTTGATTTTCCAAAGCCAATGATGCCTGTTTCAGAGGCTCCATATTCATTTGCGGACGGAATACCAAATGCAGATTCTAATAATGATTCCTCGTCGGGTGAACACATTTCGGATGTAACGATACAGGCTTTCAGGTGGGGACAGTAGTCTTTTAAAATGATTCCCTTCTTATTCAGGTACTTTGCAAAAGTAATGAGCGGGTAGCTATATCCGTATAGGTAAAAAAACTGCTTTTCCCTTATTAGCTCTACCCATTTTTCAAGGGATGTATCTGAGAGATCCAGGATAGGCATGTGATAGCGGTTGGCGAGTAGGTCTTTTGTTTTTTCAATGAATCTCGAAGGTTGGTTTTGAGGCAGTCCGTAAAATCGGGCTTGTTTATCATTAATAGATAGTCCCAAAGTCGCATAGCGATCAGCGATGAGCAACCATGTTAAGGTATGGCTAAAATAATTAATGGAATAGGTGAGGGGACGTCCTGTGGAGCCCGATGTTTGGCGAATAAAGCGTTGTCTTCGGGTATTTAGTAGCGTGTTTGTGTAATTGATTTGATTTAATTCGTTTTTCGTGATAATTGGAATTTGCTCCCAGGTATTTATTTTGTTTTTAACAAAATGCTTATAAAAGTTATTTTTATTTAGATGGTGGTTGAATATTTCCCATTTGCGATTAGATTGCCATTCCAGTAGGTTGGGAACGTTCTGAATGGCATTAAATTGTTTTTGCGCTTTTTTTACGGGAAAGCCTTTCAACTTTAATATGTCAAAAAAATCAATAGTCATTAATAGCATTTTGGAACGCTAAAAGTAGTATAAATTTGGATTACTGTAGTCCTCCGATATTTGCAATTTAGTCAGTAAAAATATCGGATTAAAACATATTTGCAATATTTCAGTGTTTCTTCAATCATAAATTATAGAATGATGGCTTGTGACGATGGTTTTTTAAAATTCTTTGTGTAGTAAATAGGACTATTCGACAAGAAAATAAAACCATTTATCACAATACAATATCAACTGTGGAGTTGAATGTTAATTTTAACCATCGAAATAAATATCACTGTTTTTTACTACGCTTACTTATCTCTTGTGGGACGGGTATGTTCATAATTCTGTGTCAGAGCCGTTTTGCTTGTTAATATTTTTTTTGAACCTCAATTTCAATAGCATTACCAGGTTATTTTAGGGTTCTGTCAGGGGCGGCGAGGAACGAAGCCGTTTATATACCCTTGACGGGTTCGTAAAATAACTTATTTTTGCTTTTGCTATTGAGGTGACTACCTCTTCTTTAATAGGATACCCCACATCTTTCTTCAAATTTTATTATTAATTGTTGTTGTACTAGTCCCCAATTAGCTGGTTTAACTGTCCATTTTTCGCTAATATTCATGGAGGCCACATACAATAGTTTCATTAATGCATTGTCGCCCGCAAAAGCACCTTTTGTTTTCGTGTATTTCCTTAATTGCCTATTAAAACCTTCAATTATATTTGTGGTATACATGATTCGCCTTATATCTTTTGAGTAATCAAAAAATCGAGTCAAGTGTAGCCAATTATTCCTCCACGATTTAACAATCAGGGGATATTTATCATTCCAATTAGATTCAAATTCGTCCATAGCTTTAGATGCTGCAGCCAAATTTGGAGCTTTATAAATATTCTTTAAGCCTGCCATTACGAACTTCGAATTTTTATGGGAGACATACTTCATACTATTTCGAATTTGATGAATAACACACAGTTGTATGTCTGTTAGTGGATAAATCGATTCTACAGCTTGGGTAAAACCACTTAAGTTATCCATACAAGCAATTAAAATATCTTGTACGCCTCGATTCTGGAGATCCTCTAAAACACTTAACCAAAATTTAGAGCTCTCACTGGCTCCTATATACAACCCTAAAATATCTTTCTTACCATACATATCATACCCAAGAATAACATAAACAGCCTTTTTTACTGTCATATTATTTTCGCGTACACTATAGTGTAGGGCATCTAACCATACAATAGAATATATAGGCTCTAATTGGCGATTTTTCCAGGTTTCTAACTCTGGTAATATCCTGTCGGTGATTTCGGTTAATTTTCCTTTGGAAATTTTAGTGCCATATAAAGATTCAAAATGATCTTGGATGTCTTTATAGCTAAGACCTTTGCTATACATGGAAATGATATTGTCTTGTAAAGCATCTCCTAAAAACGTTTGTTGTTTTTCAACTATCTGAGGTGAAAAAGTACTGTTCCTATCTCGCGGAGTATCGAGACTGAAGGATCCGTAGGCACTTTTTATAGTCTTAGTAGTTTTTCCATTTTTTCTGTTTGCTGGACTCTGACCATCTTGGGCTCGTTCCGATTCCATATGGATATCTAATTCTGCCTTCATGGCACTTTCTAGCAAATCCTTGATCATAGGCAACATTACATTGTCTTCTCCACTAAAACTTTTTCCTTCCTTTATGCCACGGATGGCTTCTTCTTTAAATTGAGTGTAATCAAATTCTTTTGTCATATTGCGAAAATATATTTTTTATACTTTGGCTTGACACAGAGTTATGAACACTCTCTGTGGGACTGAGGAGGCGAAGCTATAAATATTGGATACCGGACAAAATAGCAAACAGATAATTTCTTACCTTAAAAAATATATTATGAGGAAAAAAATTTTTTCTGGTTTGTTGATACTTAGTTTAACATTTGTTTTTGGTTTCATTTACATAGGATTTTATTATCAAGATCCTGAAATGATTGCAAGGACAAAAATTGGTTATAAATTAATTTTTCTATGGGGACCTCGTATATGTATTCCTATCATATACGTATACTTCATTTATCTGATTGTTGGTGCTGGCAGGAGCCAAAGGAAAACGGCTCTGTATACCTTTGTTATAGGATTGGTGTTATTGGTTGTTTTATTTCCATTTGCACAGCTAATAAAATCTTCTATTTCTCCCGCTAAGGACAAATATGCGGATCGATTTCACCCATACATGCAGCTTAGCCCACCTGTGGTGGAAGATAGATTAGATTATCATGGGGATGACTATAATGTGTTTTGCATTGGTGGTTCCACTACGCAATACCAGAACTCTCAAGGTGAAGATTGGCCTTCCTTATTGGAGGGTATACTCAAAGAAAAACTTAGGACTGATTCCATAGCGGTTCATAATTTTGGGATGCAATGGTATACGACGCTTCATACGCTCATTAATTATCAAGCTAACCTCAAGCATTCTAAGCATGATGTACTCATTGTTATGCATAACATTAATGATTTGTTACATAATGCTGATTTCAGTTCGTTTAGTAAAGGCACGTTTAGATTAGATTACGGTCATTTTTATGGACCCATGAAGAATGTCTTTAAAAGGGAGCGTAATTTATTTATAAGCTTACTCAATGCATTTGGTAAATATTGGTATCAAGAACCTACTTTAATTGTCGATCAAAAGGAGTTTCCGGGTTTAATTTCGTTTGAGAGAAACCTTAATTCAATCATTGATTTAGCAAATTATAATGGGATTAAGGTGGTGTTAATGACCCAGCCAAACATTCTTCATCCCGGTATTGATGATGAAATCAAATCCAGATGTCAGATGATAAATACGGAGGCCGTTGGTTCAGGCAAAAAGTGGAGTTATGAGACTGGTATACGGGGTATGAAGTTATATAATGATTTGATTCGGCAAGTAGCCCAAAAACGAAATGTACTTTTGGTAGATTTGGAGCCATTGGTTCCTAAAAATCTTGACTATTTCAGTGATGAAGTCCATTATACGGACAGGGCATTTCCTGTTGTTGCTCAGGAGATCGCGAGAGTATTGTTGGAGGATACCCGTTATTGGTTATATTAGGTAAAATAAAAAAGTAATGCATTTAATATAAGTTTATGTCAGGTTTTAATGATATAATTCCAAAAGGATTAACCAAGAAAAAAGTGTCAGATGCTGGTTTGGCCCTACTACTAATATTGCTCATACTGCACTATTATTTTGCTATCTCATTGCTTAGAGATGTAGCGATTCTTAGTCTCTTAGTGGTGATGGTGGTTCCAAATTTATTGAAACCATGGGCATTTATATGGTATACTTTATCAGGTGCTTTGGGCTATGTAGTATCCAATGTTATGTTAGGGCTCATTTACTTTCTTTTTGTATTTCCAATGGGATTTGTTCGGAAATTATTAGGTAAAGATTCTTTACAGCTAAGATCCTTTAAAAAAGGCTTTGAATCCGCTTTTGTTACCCGAAATCATGTTTTTATTAAGGATGATTTAGAGAAAATGTTTTAGTTCATTTAATGGTATGTACAATGGAATTTATAAAGGAATTATTTGAATTTATTAAGTACCGGAAAAAGATTTGGCTTATGCCAGTCATCGTTATATTACTTGTGTTCGGTGTTTTAATAGTGTTATCTGCCGGTTCAGCAATAGCACCCTTTATTTATACTTTATTTTAATCAGGTGTTATGAAGGCTATATTAGGGATTTCGGCTTATTATCACGATAGTGCAGCGGCGATTGTAGTTGATGGTGACATTGTGGCAGCTGCTCATGAAGAGCGGTTTACCAGAAAGAAACATGATTCTGCTTTTCCAAGAGAGGCTGTCATGTATGTGCTGAAGGAAGCTGGGATCGGACCTGAGGATATTTCAGCCGTTGTCTTTTATGACAAACCTTTATTGAAGTTCGAGCGCTTATTAGAAACCTACCATGCATTTACCCCTCGGGGTTTAGCTAGTTTTATCAAGGCAATACCGGTTTGGATTAAGGATAAGCTCTTCTTAAAACGCACCCTCATTCATGAATTAGAGGATTTAGGATTTGGTGATTTTAAGCTTCTTTTTCCTGAGCATCATCTGTCTCATGCCGCCAGTGCATTTTATCCTTCCCCTTTTAAGGAAGCGGCTATTCTTACAATAGATGGGGTGGGCGAATGGGCCACCACAACAATAGGACATGGTCAACAAGATAAAATTTCTATTTTAAAAGAACTTCATTTTCCACATTCTATCGGACTTCTATATTCGGCGTTTACTTATTACGCCGGTTTTAGAGTCAATAGTGGGGAGTACAAGTTAATGGGATTAGCTCCATATGGAAATCCCCATTCAGAACAAACCAAACGATTTAAGCGAATAATCCTTGAAGAACTTGTGGATGTTCGTTCGGATGGCTCGGTGGTGTTAAACATGAATTATTTTAGTTTTGCCACTGGATTAAAGATGGTTTATGAAAAAAAGTGGCTCAAGCTCTTTGGCCTTCCGCCTCGTAGTACTGAAGACGAAATCACTCAGGATTATATGAATATGGCTTTGGCTATCCAGCAGGTTACGGAGGAGGTGGTAATAAAACTGGCCAAAACAGCCCGGGCAATTACCAATTCTGATTACCTGGTCATGGCTGGGGGAGTAGCCTTAAATAGTGTAGCCAATGGAAAGCTTTTAAAAGAAGGCATATTTAAGGATATATGGATTCAACCTGCGGCAGGAGATGCCGGTGGTGCATTGGGAGCTGCTTTGACAGGGTGGCATTTATGGTATGGTGAGAAGCGAAAAACAAAAGTCAGTCCAGATGCCATGAATGGAGCTTATTTGGGACCCTGTTTTGCGGGCAAGGAGGTGCTCAGTACATTGCGTAAATTTGAAGCTAAATATACTGAATTTGAGAATTTTGATAGCTTGGCCTCTGTGGTTGCCGGAAAAATCAATGAAGGAGCGGTTGTAGGCTGGTTTCAGGGACGCATGGAGTATGGTCCACGTGCTTTGGGTAACCGGTCAATTCTGGGTGATGCCAGGAGTCCTGAGATGCAAAAAAAAATGAATCTAAAGATTAAGTATAGAGAAGGATTCAGACCTTTCGCCCCTACTGTCTTGGAAGAGGATATTCAAACGTATTTTGAATTGGATAGGTCTTCCCCCTATATGTTGTTGGTGGTCCCTGTTAATGAAATACATCTGAATAAACTTCCAGATAATTATTATGATCAAGAGTTGTATCAGCGATTGTACTTTCAACGTTCAGACTTGCCAGCCATTACGCATGTTGACTTTTCGGCACGTATTCAAAGCGTTCATAAAGATGTTAATCCCAGGTATTGGACCCTGATTAATGAGTTTAAAAAACTAACCGGATATGGTGTCATTGTAAATACGAGTTTTAATGTACGGGGAGAGCCCATTGTCTGTACACCAGCAGATGCCTATAAGTGTTTTATGAGAACGGAGATGGATTATTTGGTTTTAGGAGACTTCCTGTTGGCTAAAACGGATCAGAAAGAATGGGATCATAAAGATAAGTGGCAAGAGGAGTTTGTATTGGATTAAAAATAATAGTGAAATATTTGTGAAAATAAAGAAACTTGAGTACCCATATCCTTTTAAAGCATGGTTTGCTTTATCCAATGATGGAAGTATTCACCAAACTTTGTCTCAATATTCTTTTCTTTTTTCACTCAAAAGCTTTTTAAGAATGATTATCAGATTCTGTCAAGGGCGGCAGAGGTACGAAGCCGTTTATATACCCTTGATTGATTCTGAAATCATTATTCCCTTTGCTTTTGGGGTGAAATATGGTACTAATCCTCTCGTATAATCTTGATCTCCAATTGCGCCAAAACAAGTCCCCAATTGGGCTGTTTGCCTACCCAATTTTTTGAGATTTCTTGAATGCAAAGATAAATAATTTTCTTTAAGACCATTTCAGTGGGAAAGGCTCCTTTGGTTTTTGTTACTCTTCGCATCTGTCGATGCACTCCTTCAATCGTATACATGATGCGTCTATTGTCCTTTGAAAAATCAAAAAATGAGGTGAGTTAATGCCAGTTTGATTGCCAGAACTTAAAGGCCGGAGCATTTTTATCGGCCCACTTTGCTTCCATCGTATCCAAGGCTATTTTAGTAGCTTCCTCAGATAGTGCTTTGTATATGGTTTTAAGATCATCGGCAAATGATAACCTGTCTTTATAAACCACATATTTTGTGGAATTCCTGATTTGATGCACAATACAAGTTTGGAAAATCGTTCGAGGATACACCGCTTCTATTGCTTCGCTAAAACCACTCAGGTTATCGGTACAGGCTATCAATAACTCTTCCACACCTCTGTTTTGAAGGTCCTCCAGCACCGGTAACAAAAATCTTGGCGATTCTTGCTCCGATATATAAAGTCCTAATAACTCCTTTGTTCCATCTTTCGTTAAGGCCAATACATTGTAAAGGGTACGACTTTCAAGCACACCGTTATTTCGTACTTTAACATGGATCGCATCCAACCATACAAATGGATATACTTTGCGCAATGGACGACATTGCCACTCTTCTAACTCAGGTATTATTTTGTCCGTGATTTCGCTAATCTGAGCCGGCGATATGGAAAAGCCATAAAACTCATCCATTAAGCAGCGTATCTGGTCATAACTATTGCCTTTTCCGTAAAGGGAAAGGATTTTCGATTCGATATCATCACCAAGAAAGACCTGACGTTTGGCAACTGCCTGGGGACTAAAGCTCCCTTGTCGATCGCGCGGTGTCTTTAGTTCAAAGGTGCTAATTGTACTACGAACAGTTTTTGTACTCTTACCATTTCGTTTATTGCCTGAATAATCACTTTCTTCCAAATGTTGATCCATTTCTGCATCAAGGCTTTTTTCAAGAAAACGCTTTAATAGGGGTGTAGATAACCCATTCTTCCCAAAGACTTCTTTACCCTCGCGTAGCCCTTCCATAGCCTCCTGTTCGAAAGCTGAAAAATCAAATTCTTCTTATTCCATATCCAATTGTAATTTGCAAAATTTAGTTTCTTACTGTGGATACAGTTTCATGAATAATCTCACTTAGCGTCTGATCGCCTTGAGCCGGTGAGGTGATAATCGACGAAGTGATGCTCTCGTTCACGGGCAACCACCACCAGGGTATCCTTATTGTTGGCCTGCGGACGGTTAATTGGATCCCATTTGAATAACAATCCGCCCTCTTTTTATTAACAGTAATATGTATCTGCCAGAAAAACTGAACCCACTCTGAGCAATATCTTATTAAGATTGATCATCTGATGGGATACACACCTTCTATGTCATTTTTTAGATATTAAGATTGTGTTGCCTGGTAAGCTGATCGTCGCACGGCTTCATGTGCATAGGACACGCGTATTAACTAGATTAAAGACCTGATAAAATCAATCATCAAAACCATTTTCCGCGCGGAGCCAATTAGGTAGGAGATTTCTTATCTTTAGTATTATTCGGTTTGGAACGGATATAGGTTTTACCATACATTATATAGATCACCACATTTCCAATTATACCAGTAGCAGCATCCAGAATATTTGCTTTTAATCGTTCCATAATAATAGTAGATTTAGTAAGGTTAAAGTGATACCTATGCGTGTCTGTCAGGTATTTACTACATAGTCAGTTTAGAAAAAATACAGAGTATATTCAAGCTTTATCCATAAAAAAGTCAGTAAAGTGTAAACAAACTGTGAGATAAATATGAAGTAATTATGGTGATAATACGCTTGGGAACTACTTAGGATTTGGTGTTGGGTGTGAAGAGATCAGGATTGGCGATGAATGATTGGAATGGGTGGATAATAGATATGCGAAGTAGGGATTTGGTGAAGGTGATGATGTTAAGTGAGGCACCCGACGAGGTGGTAGCGTATACTTTAACTTTTTTATCTATTGCAAGGTAAGTGAAGTTTGAAAGTACCGCTAAGTTATGTAAAACCAAGAGTATTTCTCGCAAGTTTGAGAAATGACTCACTAATAATTCTGAGATGCAATATGCTTAAAATCAGCTAGTATTTTTGCCCAAATGGACTATGTAACTTAAAATATCACAATACAACAAGGTGTGTAGCAATTACATACGACCCAGATGGGGAGTCTGCGTTTTTCATGCCACACTTTTGAGTTCCCTTCTTTCACATATTAGCCTCTTCACCATGTGCATCGCCTCTGGTTTTCGCATCGCCTGTATTTGCATTTCCATGGCATCCGCATTAATAATCTCTGCTAAAACTACCATTACCTTAATAAATATTTCCCAGATTGTCTCAGCGAGCGTGGCTTCTATCAACTCATCGGATACATCCTTGAATATCTCACCAAAGCTCTGCTGATGGTTCATGCGCTTAAAAAACACAAGCATGATATGCTGAATCATAGACAGTGTAGTGTCTGCAATTTGAGCATCAAAATCACTTGAATGGGAACCTCCCAAGTGTAGATATTGCTTACACTCCTTGAAAAACACTTCAATACTCCAACGCAATTTGTATACTTCCATTACCTTCGTGAAGGTCATGCTTAAATCATTTGTTACCAGCAGCCTCCATGTACCATTGCCCCCAAACTTTACAAGAAACAAGTCAACACGTATGTCTGCATATACAACTGGTATTTTAATATAGTGAGCCTTAAGCTTCCGGCTGTACTTTGCTTGCCGGTTTCTCATTTTAAGCAGCGTATGGATATTGTACTTTTTCCCATCGGAAACAAGTGTGTATGTGGCATTTCCCATTTTAGCCATGGATAATAGTTTGACTCCTTTTGTAGCCATATCATTGACTGTTAAGAGCAGTTCTTTGCAGAAAAACCATGTATCGGTCAGGACATAATCTGGTACAAATCCTTTTTTTACGGCTTGTTTTAGCATGGTGACAAGCATGTCGATTTTACTGATATCTGCTTCTTTGGCGCGCTTGCTGCCACAGCTGCCTGCTGCTCTCTTTTTCTTGAATTGTTTTGCTTTTTCCTTTCTATTTAAACCATAGGTGGGATTGGTCTTTGCTATTTTATCCCGTTCCTGTTTTAACTTCTCCTGTTGAGTTTTTTTCTCCTGTAATAGCTTTTCATAGGAAGCAACCTTTTGCATTGCTTTTTCTTCTGCATTGGCTGCATTGATAAGCCGGTTCAGGTTTGTTCTAGTTGGAGTATTCTCCGTAATAGCCTTGTGTTTGTTAACTGCCGTTTGTTTTCGCTCAAGTGCTTGTTGAGCATTGGTTAAATTAACATTTGCTTTTTGCTCAGCCCGTACGGATTGTTTATGGGCATCGGTTGCTTTTTTTAGCTTACTTCCCTTTTCTCTGTGAAGGCTGAAACTGACAGGTATGAAACTTCCGCCATCCCAGAAACCAAGAACTAACAACTTAAAGCCCAAAATATAAGTATTGGTCACATGATCATGTATCATACTCACTTTCTCCATTTTCTTGCCAGTCTTTTTTAACGGTGAGTCATCGGCAATAAGTGCAGTTATACCTTCTTTTTGCAAAGATGGCCGGTTGCTAATTAGCCATCGAAAATGATGTGCTGTCAGTATCAAAAGCTGATGCCAGTTGATGTATTCATTATTCTTGGCAGAATAATAAGCATCCTTATTAACACCTTGTTTCTGGATGGTTAGCTTAAAAACATTACTGACTCCCTGAAGTGACATTAAGATTAAACAGCACAGAAGATCAGATAAATTATGCCCTCTGTTTTTGAGTGAATCGAAAGCGGATAGCTGTTTCTTTATGGCAAATAAACTCATAACACTTTCCAGTTTACTTTCAATTCCGCTTTCTTCATTTATGATCGTGGTAAGCTCTCCTTTAAATTTAGTATTTTTGTTTTGCTGCATGATCTTGCTTGTTTTTGTATTTTACTTGTTAACAGACTTAAAATTAACAAAATACAATCAGAAAATGCAGCTTTTTTTGTGATTTTTTCGTTTTATTTTACCTGATATTCAGGTAGTTCGCAACTCAGAAATGTGAGTGACTCAGACTTTCAGCAATCAAAACTTGCGTTATTATAATGTGAAAAAGAGGGAGATGGTCAAGTATATCACACCATGAAAAAATCTTTGTGTAGAAAAAGAGTCTATTGGACAAAAGAGCCTCCCCGTTTATCACAATAAAAAATCACCTATGAGCTTGATTATTACTTTCGGTTCGCGAAAGCAATATTCAGACTTTCTTATCAATCGACTCACCCAAAATGGGACTGAGGAAGCAAAGCTGTGATAACAGCGAAGCGACGAGGTGTTGAGCGATAACGAAATCCCGATTGATCGGGAAGGAAGCGAAGCTGTGGAATAGATGAACCCGGGAAGCATTTAATGCTTTCTGAAAAGTGTGACAATTTATCATTGTGAAGATTTTCAGTATAGTGAAATTTTAAATATGGAAAGAATAAAACAAAAAGTCTTAATTACAGGTGCCGCTGGCTTTATTGGTTTTCATGTTTCCAAAGCGCTTGTTGAAAGGGGCGATGAGGTAATTGGATTAGATAACATCAATGATTATTACGATGTCACTTTAAAATATGCACGGTTAAATGAGTTGGGAATAAAACAAGAAGCAATTACTGACAGTTCTCTTATAAAAAGTGAAAAGTATTCCCTATTCCAATTTATTAAATTGGATATTGTTGATTCTAATAGTTTCGAGAATCTATTCAAAGAGCAAAAGTTTGATAAAGTGATCCATCTGGCTGCCCAGGCTGGTGTGCGTTATTCGCTGAAAAATCCACATGCGTATGTGCAGTCCAATTTAGTAGGTTTTGTAAATGTGCTTGAATGTTGTCGGCACTATGAAGTTAAGCATTTGGTTTATGCTTCCAGTTCTTCAGTTTATGGAAATAATAAAAAAACACCTTTCTCCGAAGAGGATAGAGTTGATTTTCCGGTAAGTTTATATGCAGCAACCAAGAAAAGCAATGAACTAATGGCACATTCCTATAGTCATCTATATCAATTGCCCACGACAGGGCTGCGTTTTTTTACTGTTTATGGCCCTTGGGGACGCCCGGATATGGCACCTATGAAATTTGCAAATTCCATCACAAGAGGAGAGATCATTAAAGTATTTAATAATGGTGATTTGGAACGTGATTTTACTTACATCAGCGATATTGTCGAAGGTGTTGTAAGAATATGTGAGAATATTCCCAATGAGGAAGATGAACATCCTTTTTATCGATTATTTAATATTGGTAATTCAAAACCGGTTAAGTTGATGGAATTCATCAGTTGTATGGAATCAGCCCTCGGTATACTATCAAAAAAGGAAATGTATCCGATGCAGCCGGGGGATGTTCAACAGACTTATGCAGATACAACTCAATTGAGAAATGTGGTTGAGTTTCATCCATTATCCTCATTGGATGAGGGGATAAGGGAGTTTGTTAGGTGGTTCAAAGCTTATAATTGATTTATATTTAGATCCAATTAAGTTTAATTCGTACAACTATGGTTCTTTTCTCCTGTTTTCTTCACACTATCTTCGGTTATTCTTAGTTCTGTAAAAAGGGAGTGTAAACTGAACTCTGTCTGGTTCGTTTTATAAGGTTTTCAAAATAGTATATATTTCTTTCAGCCAATTCTTAAAGGCTAAATTGAGTAGATTTCAGGTTCTGTCTAGGGGGATCTGTGTTACGTCTGCGGCAGATCGTTTTATTATACCCTTGACGGGTTCTGTAAGCTGCCTACCTTCGCTTTTAGGGTTTGATTGAATATAATTCAAATTTTAACCGGCCTTCAAAATGTATACACAATTGCAGTAGTTGTGTCCACTTTTTAGCACTATGTGAGGTTACCAGATATATAAGTTTTAACAATACCATATCACTGGGAAATGCCTTGTTTGTTTTGTTACTTTTCTTATATGACGGTGAAATCCTTAAACAGCATTGGTGGTGTAAATCAGCTTTCTAATTGGATCATCATATTGAAAACAGTTCGATAACTCGTGCCAGTTTTCTTGCTTGGAACGAATTACAATCGGATACTTTTTACCCCATAACCCTTCCAAATTTGCCAACTCAGTCTTTGTCTGTAACTTATTGGAGTATTGCTAGACTTTTTTTAAATCCTTCATAAATACCTTCTGATCCTTTGAAGCTCATGTTTCAGCGAATTACGAACCTGATGGATGAAGCATTTTCGAATTTCTGTATCAGGAAAATTACACACAATTGGCTCAGAAAATCCGCTTAAATTATCGGTACAGGCAAAATCAGGATATCTCTCACCCCGCGACTCCTTAAATCAGTCAATACGGATAAACAAAAATTGGCCCCTTCACTCTAGATATGCATTGCCAGTAAAATTTTTATTGTTCTATAAATTAATGGCTTAGGTGTTATGGTCGGCACGTGAAACAACCCTGCCACGCTCTCGAAATTTGTAATGTATGGCATCTATCCAAACAATCGGTAAGCATCTTCTAATGCAGTTATGTTATCTGTTTACGCACTATTGGCATAGCAGGTCTCTCTAATTTAGTTTTGAAAGTTCGATAGTCTGAATTATTTATCTGGCAAATGATGCTATTGGGCAAATAATAATGTTGATTTATCACATTAAAGTACCTGTTATCTGACCGAATGTTAATTTAGATGCGCTAAATGATTAACCTGAAAACTTAGCCTGACGAACTTTCGTTGGGACTGAGGAGGCGAAGCTGCAGGGGATATATTGGCAATTAAAGAGTAGGTTTGATTTTTTTTATGGACTAATTTGCCAGACAGAAGGTTAAGTTATGAGGAATATACTGTTAGGATATAAAAAGTTGTATAGTAGTACACTGTGCGCAGGGGTGTTTTGACAATCACAAATATAGATATATATAAATGTTATTTAATTCCATTGAATTTGCAATATTTCTGCCAGTATGTTTCATAATATACTGGTTTATTCTGTTTAGGAAGAGTAGATTGCAAAATGTTTTTATTGTACTGGCGAGCTATTTCTTTTATGGGTGGTGGGATTGGCGATTTTTGTCTCTGATTGCCTTCAGTACTTTACTTGATTATTTAATCGGACTTAAAATTCAAAAAAGTGATAAAAGGATAACACGAAGAATCCTGCTAGTTGCTAGTTTGGTTGTGAATCTTGGATTTCTTGGGGTTTTTAAGTATTACAACTTTTTTATTGAGAATTTTATCTCAGCATTTACTCTTTTCGGGAAAAATATACCCATCAGTGGTCTCAATATTGTTTTGCCTGTTGGAATTAGCTTTTATACCTTTCAAACACTTAGTTATTCAATTGATGTTTATCGAAAGAAACTGTCACCAACAAACGATTTTATAGCATTTGCTGCATTTGTTAGCTTTTTCCCTCAGTTGGTAGCTGGGCCGATTGAAAGGGCAACTCACCTGTTGCCTCAATTTTACAATAACAGAGTGTTTAATCACGGAATGGCCGTTTCCGGTGTTAAGCTTATTGTATGGGGCTTGTTTAAAAAAGTCGTAGTAGCTGATAATTGTGCTTTTTTTGTTGATGAGATTTTTTCAAATTATAGTGGGTTAAGCTCATTTGAACTTATTGTGGGTGCAGTATTGTTTGCTTTCCAAATATATGGAGACTTCAGTGGTTATTCAGACATAGCGATTGGCACTGCGCGGTTATTTGGTTTTTCGTTGATGACGAACTTTAAATTTCCTTACTTGTCAAGAGATATTGCCGAATTTTGGAGACGATGGCACATTTCTTTGTCATCCTGGTTTAAGGATTATTTATATAAGCCTTTAGGAGGCTCTAAGTTTGGCCGGTTTATGACCTTACGTAATATTTTTATAGTCTTTTTAGTAAGCGGTTTTTGGCATGGAGCCAATTGGACATTTATCGTCTGGGGATCTTTGAATGCGCTCTATTATTTGCCGCTGTTTTTATCAGGTAAGAACAGAGGAAATATGGATTCGAGTGCTCAGCTTCATAAATCATTTAGCGAAATGGGTGCTGTATTTCTTACATTCTCTTTAACCTGTCTTGCCTGGGTGTTTTTCAGATCCGCAACAGTAACAGATGCGTTTTCTTATTTGGGTATAGTGTTAACAGATTTTTCGTTTTCTGTAGGTGTATTTACTAAAGGCTCTAAATACATGCTGCTTACTTTAATTACTATTGTTGGGATCTCTTTAATGATGATTAAAGAAGTTAGAATTTACTTGAAAGGATTACAGGAAGTAACATATGGCAAAATATTTTTTTATATATTAATACTTGCAATCGCATTTATGGGAGTATACAAGGATCAAATGAGTTTTATTTATTTTCAATTTTGATGTATATGAGAAGCTTTTTAAGAAAGTTGATAATTCACTTATTGATCGTTGTCGTTTTATTGAATCTTATTGCATTTGGGTCTTTGTGGGCGTTGAGAAATGCTAGCTTTTATAAGCCTGGCTTTTTAATTAATGGTTTTGGCAAAGGAACGGAGTTTGATTATGTTGTCCTAGGATCAAGTCGTGGGTTAACAACCTTAGATACAAAGTTAATCGATGACTCTTTGAAAGCTAAGGGGATCAATCTTTCAATGGATGATACCGGAATCGGTTCCCATTACTTGATGTTAAAGCATTTTATAGAGTCGGGGTATGCAACTGGTTGTGTTATATTGAATATTGAACCCTGGAATAGCCGGGAAAAAGTATCTGTTCTCAATAACAACGATTACAGATTTGCTCCGTTTATATATGAGACTTATGTCCATGATTATTTCCAAAGGGTTGAAAAAGAAGGTTCAGTCTTAAAACACGCCAAGTTTTTTCCATTAATGGCAATTGCAAAATATAACTTAGAACTGTTTTATCCTTCCTTGTTTAGTTTAGTGAATGATAAGACGCGAAATCGTTTCGACTCTAAAGGAAACTATTTTTATCCGAATAGGGAAACTAGGGGGGATGAAGGTCAATCGGTTCAAAGTGAGGAGTTGCTCCTTGTAAATGAAGATATATTTAACATTGTCGAGCTCTGTGAACAGAATGCTATAGATCTTTATTATTACATAGCTCCGCTTAGGCATATGAATGTAAGGGTAAGTAATGAGATAAATAATGTGGTCAATCATTCCGATTTAATTGCATCTTCAGAAGGACTGTTTTATGATGATTTGCACGTTAATCAAAAAGGAAGGCAGTATGTTACCCAGCATTTTATCCGGGATTTCAGTGGATTTATAGACGCTAAATAAGTTTAGGATCAAAAAAGCACAAAAGTATCGGTAATATATGATGGTACAACTTTTAAAATACCCATATCCTTTTAAGGCCTGGTTGGCTTTATCAAATGACCCGGATCATACAACTTATGAAAGGTGGCTTGTATTGCATAAGTTAATATGGGAGGATTTAGGTATTCCCTTTGCTGATTCTCTGTTTATATACTCATTTAACCAATACTTGCCAAATCAGATAAATTTAGTCGATAAGAAAGAGGATCTTCTAAAGCATACTTATGATACAATACATTCATGGGGAGACTTCAGACATTCAGGAATGAGATCATTTGTTAGATCTGACGCAGAAGCTGCTAAGGTTTTGCTGGAAAAGTATAAGATTACGCCTCGGGTATGGACAGATCATAGTTCATTCGAAGGTAATTTCATGCATAATAACACGAATGGGGCTCAACCGGCTTATTGTGATGCAGCCGGTCATACTTATATCAACCAAAAGTACTCGCTTGATATTGCTTATAACCTAGGCGTGAGGTACATCTGGGATGGAAAATTAACTTCTAATATTTCAGATGTTTGGTATAGTAAAATAGGTTGTGGGTTTAGAAATAGTATTGTGCGTTCTTCCGCTAAAACGATGTCTAAACTGTTTCCGGAGTTTAAGTTTCACATAGATGATAATTTTGATCTTAATCGACGATTATATAAGTGCAAAGAATTTGAAGGTGGCTATAAACTCTATATTTTTCGGCGTTATGGTACCTGGAGAAAAGCCGATATTGAAGGATTAGGTGACCTATTATCTGAAGACTTTCTACGTAAGCTAATCAATAAAGAAGGGGCAGTAATAATTTATACGCATTTAGGGAAAAGAAATGCAAATGTTGAACAAAAAGCGTTTACAATTTCAGATAACACCAGAGTAGCATTAAAAAGATTAAAAGACCTGTATTCCGATAAAAGAGTGAATCTGTCTTCGGTAAGCGAAATGTTAGATTATGCTGTCATCAGGGATAATGTAAAAATAGCCAACAATCGACTAGATTTCAGTAATGATGGCATCAGATATAAAGTATTAGAAAAATCCGACTTGGCAGGTAAGGTCTTTAGCTTTACAATGAACAATGGGCAGGTTAATTCCATCTCTGTCTTTTTGGAAGGGACAGAGATAAATAACTATAAAATAAAAAAAGAGAATGATGGCGTGTTTAGTCTTGTGTTTTCATAAGCAAATGACAAAAAAAAAGTTGGAATAATGAAAATTCAAGAACAGGGAAAATCTGCAATGAGCTGGAGTCTTATCGATAAGATCTTCAAACGAGGGGTTACTTTTATTATATCAATATTTCTTGCCCGGATCCTTGAGCCATCTGATTTTGGAATCGTGGCGATGAGTGGTTTTTTTGTGGCCTTTGCTGATACATTTCGAGAATTTGGATTTGGGCAAGCTATTGTGCTAAAGCAAAGGATTTCTAACCTTCAATTGGATACATTATTCTATGTTAACACAGCAATAGGTGTTTTCTTTACAGTTTTATTGTTTTTTCTGGCTCCGGTAATTGGTGAATTTTATAATAATACGCTTGTTACAAGTGTTGTGAAAGTATCTAGTGTAATCTTTATTATCAAAGGGGCTCATGTTGTTACAGCTGGCCTGATTAATAAAGATCTCAGATATGACATTTTTGCTAAAGCTATGATGGTTTCATCAATAGCCTCAGGCTCCATTGCCATCTTAATGGCCTACACTGGATTCGGTGTATGGAGTCTTGTTTGGTATAGCCTTATTGGAAGTGTCGTAAATGGGATAATGTTATGGTGGTTAACGAGTTGGAGGCCGGGTTTTTTATTTCAGTTTAAATCCATAAAGGGAATTGGAAAAACAGGTTTGGCATTTCTTAACATCGGTATCATTAATAATGTAATGGATCGTTTAGATGAATTATTCATCGGAAAAGTGTTTAATGAAAGTTTGTTAGGATTTTATAGCCGTGCCAAAGGTTTGCAGACGTTACCGGAAAGTACCTTAATTGCCCCAATGACACGTCCCTTATTTCCAATGTTTTCTAAGGTGCAAGGAAATGCAGTTGAGTTTAAAAAAATGTTTGATAAAGTAGTGGATATTCTGTTTTACATTATTATGTTGATTTTTGGCGTGTTGTTATTAAACTCAAGCAATGTAATTCTTATTGCTTATTCAGATAAATGGAGCCAAAGTATTCCATTCTTTTCCATCCTCTTATTTTTGCTACCATTAGTGCCTGTCAACCTTATTACAACAGCAATGTTGAAAGGGATCGGACGATTGAAACTTTTAACAGTAATAAGTATTCTGGATCGTCTAGCAGTGATTCTAGCAATTCCGTTTGGTTACTTTTATGGCTTGAAGGAATTTGCAATTGCTTATGTGTCCTGGAAGTATGTGACATTCTTTGTAAGGATCTATTTACTAGATGCTAAAATGCATATCCAATGGTTGAGGTTAATGAGTGTATTAGCCAAGACGGTTTTTGTGTTTTTAGTTGCATTTATTCCAGTTTACTTTTGGGTCAAAATAGATAATATTTACGTGGGGTTAGTATGTAATTCATTGGTGTTCTTGTTGGTATATGTTATTTTTTCAAAGCTTATGAAAATACACGGTTATAATTATCTAATGGATCAGATAATAGTAAAATTTGGTCGCATTATTAAGCGATAGTAATCTTTAGAATCAATGTAATATATAGGATTGTTGAAAGTATGGATTTGATTTATTATTTCATATTATTCCTTTCTCTTTTTCTGGTTGTGCTTTTCATCATGCACATCCGCTACCCATTAATTTACAAGCATTATGGCAGACAAAACTGGACAGTTGGTGTAGCCGAATTTGATAGAGCAAAATTTGAAATTAAAAATATTTTAGCTGAGTTGTCACCAGAAGCTGTAAAAGCCCAGACTGGTTTTGATGCCATTGCAGATCCCTGGATCATAAAAAATGATGATAAATGGTTTTTGTTTGTTGAAGTTTTGGATATGTATTTTGGCCGTATTGCAGTTTTTGAGTCTTCTGATCTGAGACATTGGGATTATAGTGGAATAGCCCTTGATGAGGCGTTTCATTTATCTTATCCCCAGGTTTTCGAGCATAAAGGTGAGCATTACATGATCCCAGAGTCAGCCAGGGGAGGCGGTGTTTTTTTGTATAAAGCTACTTCCTTTCCTTTGCAGTGGGAGTGTTCCAAGCAGTTATTAAAAGGTAACTTTTTGGACTCTACTTTATTTGTGTGGGATTCTGTAAATTACCTAATAACATATGACCGGGCGCAAAAGTGCCGGTTGTTTTATTCTGAACACCTTTATGATAGTGAGTGGAAAGAACATCCTAAATCACCTCTTGGGATTGGTAACCGCCTGAGGCCAGGAGGAAGAGCCATGGTTTTCGAAAATAAAGTTTTGATTCCTGTGCAATGCAATAGAAAGGGTTATGGTTCAGCTGTTTATGGCGTAGAGATTACTAAGCTGTCGAAAACAGGTGTGTCTTTTTCTAAAACAGGTGGGCTTTTGTTGCCTTTTAAAAGTCGTTTTTTTAGTTCGGGGGTCCATCATATGGATGTTTATGAGTTGGAAGATAATATGTCTATAATTGCTTTTGATGGAAGAGCTGGAACAAGTGCACCTTACAAACGAATCAATGCAAAAACAGCTATTCGGAACAATATATATGATTTGTTTACTTTTTTAAGGTTACCATGTCGTTTAAGGTGGCTGGAATAAAAAGGATATAATGAAGCGAAGTTGTGTATTAACATATTCCTGCTTTAATAGTAATTGAAAGGTTTAAGAAAATAGAGTTTTACACGTATGCTAAAATCAATAATTGCGAAAGCTTTCGGTTATAAGAATGGATTAGTATTTCCGTTGCGCAAAGAATTACTAATATCTCTGTTTTACTTAAAATATGTACTTCATTTGATACGTTACTCTATTTCGCCGGATAAAGCGAAAATAGAGCAGGATATAAAAAGGTGGTTAGAAGAGAAAAATATTAAGGGAGATATTCCAAACATCCGAGCTTTTGTTTTTTTGTTAGCATATAGTCAGCCCTTTAGGAATGTTTTTTATATTCGATTGAATAGAAGAACAAAACTGCTAAACATAATTGCTCCTAAATACGGTGGATTCCATTTTTTGAAAAGTACTCAGTTAGATGGGGGGTTATTTTTGTATCACCCATTTAATACCATCATTAATGCCAAGTCTATCGGTCATAATTGTACGATGAGGAATGGGATTACTGTTGGTAATGTTGGTGAAGATAATTCAAAGTTACCCGTTATATTAGATAATGTCAACTTTGGAGCAGGGTGCATTGTAATAGGTGATATCACAATAGGTAATAACAGTGTAATCGGCGCCGGAGCTGTAGTTACAAAATCAATTCCGGATAATAGTGTTGTTGTGGGTAACCCTGCAAGAGTTATTAAAGAAAATAATATTATATGATTGAACCGACTGTAACCATAGTGATTCCATGTTTCAATGATGAGAAATTTATTGGAGATACACTTAAGAGCATAATTAATCAATCATATTCGTTTTGGGAAGCTATTGTTGTTGACGATGGATCAACAGATAATAGTATAGATATTGTTAAGTCATTGGTTGAATCAGACAATCGTATTAAACAAATAAATAGAAGTGTAAATAAAAAAGGTGCAAGTGTTTGTCGTAATATTGGTTTAAAAAATGCTTCGGGTAAATATTTAATATTTTTGGATTCAGATGATTATCTAGGGCCGGATTGCTTAAAGACACGAGTAGAAGTGATGGATGCAAATAAAACATTCAAATTATCTGTTTTTCAAATGCAGGAGGTTGATTATGATGGTAAGACTTTTGGGCAGTTAATCACTAAAAAGTCAGATAATTATAATGTTTCTTTGATGTCTTTTAGTTTACCTTGGCAAACAACAGGACCAATATGGCAGAGAGATTACTTACTTCAAATTGGAGGATTTAATGATCAATTACCATTATTAGAGGAAGTAGATTTGCACCTTCGTGCTATTTATCCCTTGGAGCTAGGTGTTGATTATCAGGTTTATTATGAGAGGCAACCGGATGCTTTTTATCGTGTCTTTCCCAAAAATAGAAATCTTTTAAAGGTTGAACAAGGTATGCTGAGGTATTTGGAAACCTCCATTCTTTTAATGAAAGAAAAGAAAGAGCTGGAGCTTAACAGATCTGTACTTAAAGGTCTATTATTTATGTATTGGAGATACTTTAATAAATCATATAAAGATAAATCTTTAATATCCAGACAATCAAGATTATTCTCAATAAAAAATGTCTATAAGGCTTTTAAGAAGAATAGAGTTATTGGATTTATTGATGATGTTTACTTTAAGTTGATATTACTAATAATTTTTACGCGTCTTTATGATTTTGTCTGGCTTCAAAATATTAACATACGAATTATGAGGAGATGTTATAAAGTGCAATTAGATACGTAGATATGAGAAAAATTAAGATACTTTTTACTATCCCCAATTTCAACACGGCTGGAAGTGGTAAACACATGGTTGATTTAATTCGTAATTTGGATCATGACCGGTATGAGCCGCATATTTGTGTTGATCACGAGCAAGGAAACTATTATAGTATTGTTAAGGAATTTGGATACCCTATAATAACCAGAAGGCTTTCACCCAACAGGGGAAATTACCTTTCTGCAATGAAGCAAGTGCTTAGTAATGCTCGCTTTTTACGAAAGCAAGGTTTTGATGTCATTCATTCGTTTCATTGGAAAAGTGATTGGTTTGAGCCTTTAGCAGCTAAGTTGGCCGGTATTCCATGGGTTTTTACAAAGAAGAGCATGGTGTGGCATAAGCATTGGACAATGAGAACTAAGCTGGCAAAGTTTGTTTTTACATTAAACCCTGAGATGTCAACACTCTATCCAATATCTGACTCAAAATCAACATGTGTGGGCTTGGGGCCAAATGTTGTTGAAGTAATTGAAAGGGTACAGAAGCATGATAAAGAACAAGTTAAAAAAGATCTGGGGCTCGAAGGAAAGCTGGTTTTATTATCTATTGCTAATATTGTTCCGGTAAAGAATATTGATTACTTAATTAAGGCATTTTCTCAACTTTCATGCGATAAGCAAAAGCATTTGTTTATTGTTGGAGATAAGGATTCTGATTATGGCAGGTCTTTAGAAGAGCTCGTTACGGAGTTAGGAATTTCACACCAGGTAACTTTAACAGGTAAAGTTATAGATGTTGAAAAATACATCTCCATAGCCGATTTATACATTCAGCCTACTTCACAACATGGAAGATCTGAGGCTTCTGGTGTTGCGTGTATGGAGGCTTGTGCCGCCGGAGTACCCAGTATTGGTTCCGATGTTGCCGGGTTGAGGTTTGTTATTGGAGATCAGAATCTATTGTTTGAGCCTGATAGTGAAGATGCTTTAGTTGAAAAGATCAATGATATGCTGGCTAAGGAGAACAAGGAGCTTAAGGAAGTTGGTGATCAGTTACAAAAAAGAATGTATGAACTGTTTCACATGCCTATAGTGGCAATAGACCATGAAAAGGTATATGAGAAATTCGTTTGCGGGACAAATTAACAAAACTACGGTGAAAGCGTTTTTACAAAGGATCAGTATACTAAGCTTGCTACTAGTGCCCACTATCGGTTATTATCTATACGATGGTAATACTGTATGGCACCAGGCATTATTGTTTGTTCTGATAAGAGGAATTGCACTGTTTGCAACTATTGAGTTGTTTGAAATGGCGCAAAAGCGTTGGTTTAAGATCTTTGTATTAGTATTGTTTTTTCCGGCTTATTTTGCTGATGTACTTTTTCTGTATGGGTATAAATCTTTGATGAGTACATCTTCGTCAATGGCACTTTTCAGCTCAACTTATGGTGAAAGTTTTGATTTTATAACTTTATATGGATGGGTTATTGCCGGGATAATTCTAATGTATTTGGCGGTAGGTGTTTTCTTTGTAAGATATCGCGTGCAGTTTGTAAAGCTTAAAAGCAGATTAGTGCAAGGTGTTGTTTTGTTGGGTGTTATTGTGTTAAGTTTAGTAGCTGAAAATATATACTCTGTTGCCATCGATGGAATAGGGAGAGGATATTTTTCATTTTTTAAAGAAAAAGTCATCAAGCACTTTCCGGTAAACATGTATTATCGAACTTATGAATACCTATTGTATCGCAAGAAAGTAGAGGAGCATCAGAAGAATGTTGCGAATTATCGTTTTAATGCTGTCGATGAAAACAAGAATGAGCCTTTAACAGTTGTTTTAGTTATTGGCGAGACTCAGCGCGCTGATATGTATATGCAAATTGTCAATGAACATCTATCAATGCTACCTTCGTTTAATACGGATAATCTTGTGCTTTTTCCAAATGCTTTTTCAACCTCCAATTCTACTGCCTATTGTTTTCCACTGATAGTAACAAGGGCTTCAGCAGATCAATTTCATATCAAAAATGTTGAGCCGAGTGTGGTAAGCTTATTTAAGGAGGCAGGTTTCAAAACTTATTGGTTAGCCAATCAAAACTTGTTTAAAGGACCGGAAACCAAAGGTTATAAAACTGCTGTAGATGAATTTTACCCCTTGTGGAAGAAAGGACAAGGTGACATGGTTATCAGTCAGCAGTTAGATGAAATTCTGCATCAGTCTGCGCAGAAGAAATTTATTATTGTCAATTTGAAAGGGAATCATTACAAGTATGAGTACCCCGATGAATACAATATTTATAAGCCAAATCTGGATACAGAAAATATTTCTGTAATAGACGCGGAGTACAAGCAATTATTCATTAATAGCTATCATAACAATAGCTTGTTTGAATTAAATGTGATGGATCATATTCATTCGAGCTTAGACTCCTTAAATCAAAAAGCGACTTTATTATTCGCTTCAGATCATGGTGAAAGCTTTTGGGAATTACCCCATGAAATTTTTGGGCACGGATCTTCTTTTGTTCCAGTTGAACAACTAAGTACTTTTGCCTATGTATGGATGTCGGATGAATATCGAAAGGAAAATGCTGAAATGCATAATAACATTCAATTAAATGCTTCCAAATTATTTAGTTCCGACCATATATTTTATACTATAGCTGAAATGGCTAAAGTATCATTTAAAGATCAAAATCCAAATTACTCAATTTGTAATAGACAGTTTATTGACCAGGATACACTTAAAGTGTTAATTGGTGAGAAAGTATTACACTTTGATAAAAAGCAATTGAATTATACCGAGGGCAATTAATAAAGGGAACATTAATCAGATTAGTAAAATTGATGATGCAAACTAAAAAAACGCAAGCGATTCCGGTTCAGGCAAGTTATATTGGAGCAGAAGATGAACTTGATTATAAAGCGATATGCTTTTATGTTGCCACCAACCTTTTTTTAGGTAGTGATACACATTTTAAAGGACGAAAGTGCTTGTTACCTGGCAGAGAATACCAGATTGAGAATGATAAAATTGTTGGGGAAAGTAAATGGTTTGATTGGGACTACAATCCAAGAGATATAAGCTTGCAGGAGAGTGTAGCTGAGTTTGGGAATCTTTTTGAAAAAATTACTAATGAGCAATTAGGCGACAAGAAAGTGATATTGCCTTTATCTGGAGGCCTGGATAGTCGCACTCAAGCTTGTGCTTTAATTGGCAGGGATAATGTTTGTTCCTATTCTTATGAATATCCTGGAGGTATAAAAGAAGCAAAGATGGCCGGGGATGTAGCCAATGCCGCTAATCACCCTTTTAAACGATTAGAAATACCCAAAGGGTACTTATGGAACCGGATTGACGAGATTGGAGGTTTATTAAGTTACGAAGGTGATGTAACAGTTGCACGTCAGGCTGCCTTTTTGGATGAGTTGCCTGAGTTTGGTGAGATTTTCTATTTGGGTCATTGGGGTGATGTTTTGTTTGACGATATGGGAGTGGAAGAAAACATGACCGAAAGTGAGTTAGTTAATGTAATGATGAAAAAGATCATTAAGAAGGGAGGACTTGAATTAGCAACATCCTTATGGAATGCATTTGGTTTGCAAGGTGACTTGAAGAGTGAATTACGAGGTTGTGTGGAGAATTACCTGAATGAGATTAAAATTACCAATAACAATGCAAAAGTCAGGGCTTTTAAGTCTTTATATTGGGCACCACGATGGACATCCAATGCTTTGCCATTGTTTTCAAAAAAACGGCCAATTGCATTACCATATTATGATGAACGCATGTGCAGGTTTATCACCACTGTACCAGAAGCTTTTTTAGCAGGTAGGCAAATACAGATTGAATATATAAAACAGAAATCTGTTCAGGTTGGTAAAGTGCCTTGGCAGGTTTATGCCCCTCTGAACTTATTTAACTACCACAAGTTCGATAGTCTGGGGTATATACCAATAAGAGGATGGCGCAAAATTAAACGTGAAGTCACTCAGCTACTGACTACAAAGAAAATAATTCAACGAAACTGGGAGCTTCAGTTTTTAGGAGATGATAATGATAAGCATTTACGTGAGTGGTTATTTAATAACCCGAAATTCTCATCTTTTATCCCGCAAGAGATCGTTAAAGATTTTTATCAAAAGTTCACAAGTGATGATCAGGTGAATTATGCCTATCCAATATCTGTACTGTTAACTTTAAGTGTTTTTGCGAAACATAAGCTGTAGAATGAAGGTTTGTATTTATTCAGGAAGTATACCCTCATCTTCATTTATCGAAAACCTGATGATTGCATTGGCAGATCGGGGACATAAGATTTGCGTATTTGGTAAAAAGCATGGTAATATCACTCCTGGTACACGGCACCCTAATATCAAATATCGTATTTCACCCCGTCATAATGTTCAGGGGATAGGTACTGTTGTCTATTGGTTGTTAGTTTTGCTATTACACAGAAGGGGTGCGTTTATACAATTGGTGAGGACAATTGCTTGTGAACAAATTAATGGATTTCGGAATCAATATTTATTCTTGCTCAGGGTACTACCTGTGCTGATTGAAATGCCAGACCTGTTCCATGTACAGTGGGTTAAGACCGGTGACAGGTGGTTGTTTTTGAGGCAGTTTGGAATAAAGGTTCTGGTGAGCTTTCGCGGATCTCATATCAATTACTCTCCCATAGCCGATAAAAATCTAGCTGAGACATATAGACAAACATTTTCCCAATATGATGGTTTTCATGCTGTCTCCAGGGCTATTTTAAAAGAAGCAAGTCAGTATGGTCTAAACGGCAAACCCATTGCTGTTATTCCTGGTGCAGTTGGCAAACGTTTTTTGGAAACGGAACCACGCAAGTACAAGTCACCTAATGGTGATAAAATAAGGATTCTTTCGGTAGGGAGAGATCATTGGGTAAAAGGATATCAATATGCTGTTGATACTTGTTATTTACTGAAAGAACAAGGTGTAAGTTTTGAGTATTGTATTATTGGTGGAGCAGGTAGTGAAGAGTTAGAATATCAGGTGGATGCCCTTGGGCTGAAAGAAAATATAAGATTGCTTTCCGGAGTGCCATATAGTAAAATGATTGAGCAATATAAGCAATCAGATGTCTTGTTATTGCCAAGTGTAGCAGAAGGGATCGCAAACGTGGCTCTCGAAGCCATGGCATTAAACGTACCCGTTGTAACTGCCGCATGTGGAGGAATGGAAGAGGTAATAACAGATGGCGTCAATGGTTTTGTCGTTCCTATACGTGATGCTAAGGCCATGGCCAAAGGCATACAAAAGGTTATTCAATTGAATGATGAGCAATGGAATAAAATGGTAAATAATGCCCGGCTTATTGTAAAGCAGAATCATAATCTTGAGAATCAAATTGAACGGATGCTTGAATTTTATGATGAAGTGTATGCCTTAAATAAGGAGGAAAGAGTATGCATATAGGAATTGTACTCCCTCAACCTCCCACTTATTCTGAAACTTTTTTTCGAAGCAAGATCCGTTTTCTGAGAGAAGCAGGATTTAAAGTAACCATTTTCACAGGATACTCGAAGAGAAAAAGTGAATTTGATTATATAGCTGGCCCGGCAGGTTTATCACTTAGTAAGCCATGGTTATTTTTTCTTGCTCTTGGTATAGTCGTTCGCTTAATGGTAACCTGGCCGAAGCGTTTGTTCAGGTTAATCAAACTGAATAGGAAAAGTGGTGTGGGTATAGCTCACTCGTTGAAAATTATCTATTTCAATTCCCATATTTTAAATAAGAGCCTGGATTGGATACATTATGGTTTTGGTACGATGGTGCTCGGGAGGGAGCAATTGGCTAAGGCAATAGGTGCGAAAATGGCTGTATCGTTTAGAGGCTATGATATGAATGTTTATCCGGTTAAAAATCCCGGATGCTATAAAAGGTTATGGCCGGCAGTAGACAAAATACATTCTATTTCGGATTATTTATTTGAAAAAGCCATTGACCTTGGCTTACCAGAATTTGTTCCCTATTCTAAAATTACTCCTGCCATTGATACAAGACTGTTTCATAATTCCAATAAGTCAATGGTTAGTAAGGGGCATCTGAAAATACTTACTATTGGTAGATTGTCATGGATTAAGGGACTGGCTTATAGTATTGATGCGATGGCTTATTTGAGTAAATCAGGGGTTGATTTTGAGTATTCAATTATCGGAGATGGTGATCAATATGAGCAATTGATTTTCCATATCCATCAAGTGGGATTATCGAATCACATTAAACTAAGGGGTAAACTAAGTAAGGAGGAAACTGCTGAACTATTAAAGGAAGCAGACATTTATGTCCAACCAAGTCTCAACGAAGGATTCTGCAATGCGATATTGGAAGCCCAGGCAAGCAAGTGTTTGTGTATAGCTGCAAATGTGGGAGGTTTGAAAGAGAATATTGTTAATGATGAAACGGGGTGGTTGGTGCCTGTCAGAGATGCTGAAGCACTTGCTGAAAAAATTATCGAAGTAAATGGACTGAGTATTGAAAAGAAATATGAAATAACAGAAAAAGCGGCAAATAGAGTCAAAAATGAGTTTTCATTAGAAATACAGAAGGAACAGTTTATTGCTTTTTATAACACCGAAGATGAAGAAACAACAACATATATTTAAGTTTATAAAATATATTAAACCTACCTGGTATTACAATTTAACCGCCGATAAGGAGGTGCCAGTATGGTGTAACTATGATCTGTTGTCAGAAACTAATAAAAACTTGATTAGCTTCGATACGGCATATAGTTCAAATGAAGTGTCAAAAATGGATGCTGCCTACCAGGCGTGGCAAAAGGGAATACTGGTTGATAAAATGGAACATACTTTAGAACTATATAATGTTTCTGTTTCAGTGAAAGATGAATACCGCTTCATAAAGAAATATTTTAACCCTTTTCTTGTTTCCTATGTTTTAATTTTTAGGCTTTTATCTTTCCATAACCCGTTTGTCGAGATATATGGTTTCATATCTAACCTGAAAGTGAAACGAATCAACCCTAATAAGGATCAGGTTAATAATGAAGAAATAAAAAACTTTGACTCCCAACTGCTGAAAAATAACTTAAAAGTTTCGGTCATTATTCCAACTCTTAACAGGTATGTTTATTTGAATGATGTATTATCGGATTTAGAAAAGCAAACTTATAAAAATTTCGAAGTCATCATTTGCGATCAAACAGATCCTTTTAATGGTGATATTTTTAAGAATAGAACAGTTGAGGTAAAAGTGATTAAACAAGAGGAGAAAGCCTTGTGGCTGGCTCGTAATAAGTGTGTGGAGATGAGTCGTGGCGAACTAATATTGTTGTTTGATGATGATTCAAGAGTAGATCCTGACTGGATTGAAATGCATATCCGTTGTTTGGATTATTATTCGGCCGATATCTGTTCCGGTATATCTATTTCAAAGGTTGGGGATAAAGTACCGGCAAATTATAAGTGTTATCGATTATCAGACCAATTGGATACAGGGAATGCCATGCTCTACAAATCTGTGTTTACCAAAGTAGGATTATTCGACAGGCAGTTTGAAAAAATGCGTATGGGCGATGGTGAGTTTGGATTAAGGTGTCATTTGGCCGGATTAAAAAATATCAGCAGCCCTGATGCCAAACGAATTCATTTAAAAGTATCAGAAGGAGGGCTTCGTCAAATGGGAAGCTGGGATGCCTTTCGAACACACAAAATATTTGCACCAAGGCCAATACCAAGTGTTTTGTATTTTAGTCGAAAATACTTTGGTGCAAAAAATGCATTGTTATGGCTGCTCATAAGTGTTCCACCTTCAATAATACCTTACCGTTTTAAATCCAGTTCAGTTTTAAAGTATGTTGGGATTATTGGATTTGTTTTGCTACTGCCGCTTGTATTTATGCAAGTAATGATCAGCTGGCGTAAAGCATCAAAAATGATCAATCAAGGAGCGGAAATAGCCAAACTGAAATCAGCCTAAAGAAGAAATCGTGAAAATTCTAGTTGTATCATCTGAATTCCCGCCAGGTCCGGGTGGGATTGGAAACCATGCTTATTCGTTATGTAAATTTCTTGTGGCTGCCGGCCATAAGGTTCATTTAGTTGCAGATAGTAATTATGCAACTCAATCGGAGGTTATGGAATTTGACAGGAATATGAAGTATCCTATGGTCATCAAGCGAATTGAACGAAAAGGTTGGATTACATATATTAACAGGATAAAAGCCATACGGTCACAATTGAACACTAATGAGTTTGATGGAATCATCTATTCAGGAAAGTTTTCATTGTGGATGTGTGGCTTGTTTAATTCATTGGGTGTTAAAATGAAAACACTTGCTGTTTTACATGGATCAGAGGTTAAGCCAACGAATCTCTTGCTAAAGTTGGTTACAAACTGGGGAATCAAAAATGCAGATTACTTAGTACCTGTTTCTGGATTTACCCATGGTTTATTGAATGAAAATTTACAGAAACGACCTTTTGAAATTATTCCCAATGGAATTGATTTAGATGAATTTGAGGATTTAAATAAAGCATCGGAGCAATTGAGCTATGAATTAAGCGGCGATCCTGTTTTGCTCACAGTGGGGAATGTTACTCCACGAAAAGGTCAGCATCGGATTATTAAGGCGATGCCTTCTATATTGGAACAATACCCGGGAGCACATTATCATATCGTAGGTTTACCAAGCTATCAAAAGGAGTTTGAGGAAATAGCTAAGCACTTGGGAGTGAGTGATGCTGTAACTTTTCATGGCAGGCTGCCGCAGCGGGAGCATTTGGCTTGTGTGTACAAACAAGCAGATTGCTTTATGATATTGAGTGAAAACCAGGAAGATGGTGATGTTGAGGGGTTTGGAATAGTGATACTGGAAGCCAATTATTTTGGATTGCCTTCTATCGGGGCTAATGGGTGCGGTATTGTTGATGCCATCGATCATAAAAAGAGTGGAATACTTGTAGATGGAGATCAGCCTGATGAGATTGTTGAGGCTCTTAATGCTATTATTTCAAATAAGCAGAGTTTTGGAATGGAATCTCTGAGCTGGGTTAAAAAACACGACTGGAAAGTAATCGTTGACAGGTACATTAATATATTGGAAAGAGGAATTAAGAGATGAATTTATTAATTATATCACATACGCCACATTTTGTAAATACTACAGGAGAGATAGTTGGCTGGGGGCCTACTGTCAGAGAGCTGAATCATTTAATAGAGGAGTTTGATACCATATATCATTGTGCTCCTTTACATGAAGAAGAAACACCGGGTTTTGTCTTACCTTATTCCAATAAGAATATTCAATTTGTTCCGTTGAAACCTTCCGGTGGTTCATCAATATCTTCAAAACTATCCGTTTTATGGAATGCTCCAGGTAATCTGGCTACCATAAAAAGAACCTTAGCAAAGGTTGATGCCTTTCAGTTCAGGTGTCCCACCGGGATGGGGGTATACTTAATTCCATGGTTGAATTTAACTGTTCGTAAAAATGGATGGTACAAGTATGCTGGTAACTGGAATCAGTCTAATCCTCCAATGGGATATGGTATTCAACGATTTTGGCTTAAGCATTTCAATAAGCGTAAAGTGACAATAAATGGAACCTGGCCTGGGCAGAAACAGAACTTTATCTCATTTGAAAACCCATGTCTGACAAATAGTGAAGTTGTTGAGGGAGGAAAGCTAATAGAAAGTAAAGATTACAGTGGCAAACTTGATTTTTGTTTTGTTGGCAGACTCGAAACAGCCAAAGGTGTAGGGACTATTATACAAGCCTTTGAGGAACTTAAGGAGAATGACCGCATCGGAACCATTCATTTAGTTGGAGATGGTGATGAAAGATCCGGTTTTGAGCACAAAGCAAATAGAACTGGTCTGGATTTTAGATTCCATGGTTTTCTTAACCGCTTTGAAGTAGCCGAAATAATGAAGCAGTCCCATATCTTTTTATTACCCTCTACGGCATCCGAAGGATTTCCCAAGGTGATTGCCGAAGCTGCTAACTATGGATGCATTCCTTTGGTATCAGATGTGTCTAGTATTGCTCAATATGTCAAAGATGGTGTGAATGGCCGGACAATCAATATATCAAATCAGAAGCTTGTTGAGGATTTTACCGAAGTTGTCAGTCAGATTTTAAATGAAGGAGAACAGTTGAGAGTTTTGGCAAGGAGTGCTGCAGAAATGTCAAAAACATTTACTTTTGAGCGTTATAATAGACGAATTAAAGATGAGATATTGTCATCAGCCCAAAATGGTTGAAAATCAGTTAGTGGATAAGTAATGAATATTTGGATTATTTTATTGCATGTTATTGCTGGATTTGCCTTTAAAAGCTTTCCCATGGGAATCACAGGTTTTTATAGTCTGGCTTTCATGTATTTTGTATTTGATATTCTTAAAAGTAGAGATGGAGAAAACAGAGCTGGTTTTTATGCCCTGTACTTGGTCGGCTTTGAAATCTGTTACCGCGTAGGGGGATATCATGTTTCATATGAGTTAGGGAAATATTTATCATCCTTGATTCTGCTAATTGGTCTTTTATTTCGGAGGCAAAGTAATTCAGTTGTTTTTTTATTTTTACTCTTCTTGTTGGTTCCTGCCATGTTTCTTACAGAATCATTGGAATCCGGACGTGCGCGCAAGATGATTCTTTTTAACTTTTCCGGGCCGTTAAGTTTGTTAATGTCAGGAGCATACTTTTACAGCAGAAAAATAAAAGTCGAACACTTTAATAAATGGGTTAAAGTGGCACTATTGCCGTCCATCACCTTATTGGTTGGACTTTCCATAAAAAGTAGCCTGTCATCAATGAGCTTTGAAAGTGTACAATCCAGTGCATCAGCGTCAGGTGGATTCGGACCCAATCAGGTATCCACAGCATTAGGATTTTTATTCATGCTCTTACTGATGATGAAAATACAAAAATTGAAATTTACCAAATACGCGATTCTGGATTGGCTTATTCTGGCATTTCTTCTGATAAGAGGTTTGTTAACCTTGTCAAGAGGGGGGATATTGGCATCGGGACTTGCCCTGTCTGCTGCCTTAGGTGTTTATTATGTTGGTAATCCAGGATTCCGAAGGTTTGTGATTAGTAGGATGCGCTACATCTTTCTTGGATTTATTGGCTTTCTGGCTGTAATTTATTTTGCAAATGCAGTTTCAGATAATTTTCTCTATTACCGTTATATGGGTTTTTCAACGAAGGAAGCACTAACCGGAGAAAGAGATGGTGAACGGAGTTATTTGACTGGGAGAGATAAAATTATGGAAGATGAAATATCCGCCTTTATGGTATATCCTATATTAGGACATGGCTTTGGTATGTCCGCAGAATATCGTCTTAAACAGTTTGATTATCATCTAGTAGCTCACACTGAATTTACAAGGCTCTTATCAGAACATGGAATTTTAGGAGGCTTCTTTATGCTTATTGCCTTTTTAATAATTCCTGTCAGGAGATTTATCTACTGTCCTAATACCCTTACCAAATTCTATTTTGTAGGATTTTTCGTAATAAGTATGATGACCATGTTTCATGGAGCTATGCGCCTGGCTTTGCCTGGTATATTATATGGTTTTTCTTTAATGACAATAATCACTCCTAAAAAGAAAAATAAAGCTCCTCTGAATAAGTAATTTATTTTTTGAAAATGCAGATTTTATATATTGGTAATAAACTAGCTAAGCACGGAAAAAGTCCCACAACCATAGACACCTTAGGACCTAAATTTGAGAAAATGGGCATAAAGGTTCACTATGCCTCGAGTAGACTGGGGTATTTTGCCCGTTTTTGGGATATGGTATCAACTACAATCAAATTGCGAAAAAAAGTAGATCTGGTATGCATGGATACCTATAGCTATTTTGCATTTTATTATGCTTTATTAGTGGCACTAACATGTCGCTTATATGGAGTTAATTATTGCACATTTTTACATGGAGGAAGGTTACCTGTTCGATTGGAAAAGAATCCCAGACTATCGCGATGGATTTTTAAGCATAGTATAAGGAACATTTCTCCATCAGGATTTCTAAAGTACGAATTTGAAAAAGTGGGATATCCTACTGAAGTTATTCCGAACTCCATTAAATTAGATAACTACACTTTCAAAGAGCGCAAAGTTATTCAGCCGCGTCTTCTTTATGTACGTCACTTTGCAGAAATATATAATCCTTTACTTGCCATTAAAGGTTTGTATGAAATTATTAAACATTATCCGGAAGCTCAGTTGAATATGGTTGGTGAAGATAAGGACGGAAGCCTTCAGAGATGCAAGGAATATGCTGTTGAATTGGGAGTTGATCATGCAGTTACGTTTTCTGGTCGTTTAACTCAGGAACAATGGCATGATTTATCTGAGGATTATGATATTTTTATTAATACAACTAATATTGATAATACCCCTGTTAGCCTTATCGAAGCTATGGCCTTAGGCATACCCGTCGTAAGCACTAGTGTTGGAGGAATTCCTTTCATGGTAACAGATGGAAAGGATGCTCTGTTGTTTGATAAAGATAATGCAGAGCAATTGTGCGAAAAAGTATTATACCTGATTCAGAATCCGGATAAAGCACAGCAATTAGCGCTGGCCGGAAGAATAAATAGTGAAACTTACCATTGGAGTAATGTGGAGCTTAAGTGGGAGGCATTTTTTAAACACCTAAAATAATGAAGTTGGGTTTCTTTAATACAACTCTGCAACTGAAAGGTTTTCCTATTAAAATGGCCTGTTGCGCCTATGGGGATCTTCGTAGCTTACCTGGTGATGAATTAATCAAATGGGTCGATCAAAAAAAATGGGAAATTTTTAATTATCATTTAAAAGAAAACAGTCAATATCAACACATACTCGATGGCCGGGAGATAACTAGTTGGGAGCAAGTCCCGGTTTTGACAAAGAAATTTTTCCAAAGTGCTGAAAGGCCAGTTAGTAAGCCATTTGAAGGAGAAAGTTTGTATTGGAGTAAAACAAGTGGATCATCCGGTGTTCCTTTGTTTTTTGCTAAAGACAAGTGGGCACATGCATTAACATGGGCAGATATTATTTATCGTTTCGGAGAGCTCGGTTTGTCGTATGGACAAGATTTGCAAGCTCGTTTTTATGGTATGCCTTTAGAAGGAATGACCTATTATAAAGAGAAATTAAAAGATGCCTTGTCCCGTAGAAAACGTTTTATTGTCCATGATATGTCGGAGGAGGTTTTGGATAGATACATCTGTTCGTTTAAAAGAAAACCCTTTGACTATATATATGGTTATACGAATTCAATATTACTCTTCTGCAGATTTCTCGATAAGCAAGGAATTAACTTATCGCAGGCATGTCCAACCTTAAAGGCATGTGTCGTAACTTCCGAGGTGTGTACAGATCACGATAAAGATTACATTCACCAGGTACTGGGACTACCAGTTTACAATGAGTACGGGTGCTCTGAGTTTGGTGTTTTAGCATTGCATAACAAGCATAATGAGTGGGAAATAACTGGGGTAAATGACTTTGTTGAGATTCTGGATGATGATAATAGACCTGTGCCGGATAATCAGGTTGGAAAAATTGTCGTAACCAGCTTAAACAATAAAGCAATGCCCTTCATTCGCTATGAGATTGGCGATAGAGGAAGCATCTGCCACGAAAATGGAAAGGTAATATTGAAAAGCCTGGAAGGAAGATTAAATGATGTATTAGAATTGCCAAGTGGGAAAGTTGTACCCGGATTTACACTTTATTATGTGCTTAAGGCAATTATGGAGAAATTTGAAGGCTTAAAGGAATATAAGATTTGGCAGACAGAAAAGGATCATTTGCTATTTCAGATTGTTTCAGATAATCCTGTTTCAGATGAGTTAAGGATAAAAATTGAAAATGTGGTTGAAAAATACCTTGAGAAAGGAATTAAAGCAACAATTGAGAATGTTGAAAAAATAGACAGAACCTCAGCTGGAAAGATGAAGCACTTTGAATCATTATTAAATGGTAAGTAATCTGTTACCTAACTATAAATGGATTGCCAGGCACCAGCATTGCGGTGCCGCTAACTGAAAAAACGAAATGAAAATTCTTATTTATTATCAATACTTCGGGACTCCCAAAGGTAAGTGGAGTACTCGTGTTTATGAATTCACCAAACGATGGGTAGATGCAGGTCATAAAGTCACCGTTATAACCGCTCCCTACGAGAAATCAGATATTACTGCTGCAAAATGGATTGAACGGCAGACGGTTGAAGGTGTGGATTTGGTTGTAATCAACTTTCCTGATTCCAATAGGTATGGTAAAGTAAAGCGTATATTCTACTTTATGATGTTTTCTTTATTGTCGATTTGGTATGGTTTGACCCAAAAGTATGATGTTGCAATTGCCAGTTCAGGACCAATTACAATTGGTTTGCCCGCTATTATTGCCAAATGGATTCGACGTAAACCATACATATTTGAGGTGAGAGACCTTTGGCCTCAAGGTGCGGTTTCTTTGAATATTCTAAAAGGCAAAATGGCAGTAAAGTTGGCATTTTGGTTCGAAAAACTTTGTTATAAAAATGCCTATATGGTTGTGGGCTGTTCGCCTGGAATGTCAAATGATATTAAAAAGCGTTTCCCCCTTGTTAAAACGGATGTAATCAGTAATGCCTGTGATATTAAGCTTTTCTCAGCTTCCTCCATTAAACCAATTAACGGAAATCGTATAAATAGATTCATTTATGCAGGTTCATTGGGTGTTATGGATGATGTTGAGAGTGTTGTTGAGGCTGCTATTGAACTAGAGAGGAGAGGATACAATAATGTCGCTATCGAAATAATCGGAGATGGGGTAGAGCGTAATAAACTGGAGCAAAAGGCAAAATCGCATCATTTGAAAAATGTTGAGTTCCTGGGATTACTACCCAAAATGGAGGTTGTTCATAAGTTGAAAAATGCCAAAGCTGCCTTTGTATGCTTTAAGAATATTGAGGTGTTAAACACTGTTTCACCCAATAAGATGTTTGATGCCTTTGCAGCTGGAGTGCCAATCATTCAGAATACAACCGGGTGGATTAAGGATTATTTGGATATTATGGATTGTGGGATTTCCGTTGAGCCGGGGAGTACCTCCGGTTTAGCAGAGGCTATAATAAGCCTGTCTGATGATTCGAGCCTTAGAGACAGATTGGCTCGAAATGCTTTTGAAGCCGCTCAGACAGATTTCAACCGAGATACTTTAGCATTAAAATACGAATCTTTAATAAAGACGGCAGTTGAAAATGGATAAGGTTCTGGTGACAGGAGGGCGTGGTTTTTTGGGCAGTCACCTGGTGGCTGCATTACGTAATGATAAGGACGTCGATTCCCTGGGAATATCTGATGTAAATACCATTCAGTGTAATGTATCAGAAAAAATCCCACAAATAAATAAGCATTATGATTTAGTTATTCATGCTGCCGGAAAGGCGCATGTTGTTCCAAGCTCAAAGCAAGAAGAGCAAGCTTTTTATGATGTTAATTACCAAGGAACTGTCAATTTGGTGAAAGGTCTGGATAAGGCTGGGTTTAAAGGTGAATTCGTCTTTATCAGTACCGTGGCAGTTTACGGATGTGAGCATGGTGAAGCTATTAATGAAGAGGCTCCCTTAAAAGCAGTGGATCCATACGGAAGAAGTAAAATCATGGCTGAGGAGTTTCTGATTGAATGGGCCAAAAATAATGATATTGTTCTGACTATTGTGCGCCTCCCGTTAATTGCCGGTAAAAATGCACCTGGTAATCTAGGGGCAATGATTGAATCCGTTAAGAAAAACCGATTTGCTGTTATTGGAAACAAAAATGTAAAACGGTCGATTATACTGACTTCTGATGTATTTTCCTTTATATCGCATATCAGAAGTATTGGAGGTACCTATAACTTATCAGATGGCCATCATCCTTCTTTCGCTGAGTTAGGTGATACCATTAACAGGCATTGGAACAAAGGAAAGGTAAAGCATATACCAAGGGGTGTAGCATTTGTGATTGCTGTGACTGGTTCCATCTTACAGAAGGTGCTTCGGAGGGAGATGCCTCTTAACTTAAGACGTTACACAAAGATGACTTCTTCTTTAACTTTTTGTAATAGAAAAGCTATGGCGACTGGGTGGGCCCCCCAATCGGTTTTGATGTCGTGTAAGGAATGGTTAGGGTAATAATATTCTGGATTTTTTAAAGAATTGAGAACGTATTGAAATGATATTAGAAACAAGTTTATTATTTATCGCTGCTTTTGGAATAATCAATATTTATTTCTTTTTTGCTAATAAGTACAATATTGTTGATCAACCTAATCATCGCTCTTCTCATAGTAAGGTGACGATTCGGGGAGGTGGGATTATCTTCCCCATTTTTATGCTATTCTATTTCTTATTTAGTGGTATTCAATGCCCATATTTTCTCAGTGGCGTTCTATTGGTAGCCATAGTAAGTTTTTGGGATGATATGCATACTATTTCTGCCAGGATTAGGTTTTTTACCCAGATTCTTGCTGCCGTATTAATGCTCTTAGAGCTTGGTGCATACAATTATCCTTTACTGTTTTTATTGATTCCTTTCATTGTAGGCATATTGAATGGATATAATTTCATGGATGGTATTAATGGTTTAACAGGACTCTACAGCTTAATTATTGCCGGTACTCTACTATTTATCAGCATAAATCAACCGGTGCCTGAGTTGCGTGAATTATACATATATGTCACTGTAGCCCTTTTGGCCTTCCTATTCTATAATTTTCGGACAAAAGCTAAATGCTTTGCCGGTGATATTGGTTCAATTTCAATAGCGTTTATAATGGTATATGCTATTGTTAAAACCATTATAATTACCGGGCAGATGGAGTATGCTTTGTTTTTACTTGTTTATGGCATTGATGTTTCTTTTACCATAATTCAACGGCTTTGGTTAAAACAAAATATCTTTGAAGCACACCGGATGCATTTGTATCAGTTGTTGGCTAACGAAGTTGGGTGGTCTCATTTAAAAGTGTCAGTATTTTATGGAGTTGCCCAGTTATGTATTAATGGTATTATAGTACTAATAGCATCTTATAATCGGATTACTACTTTAATAATTTACATGTCTTTAGTCTGTTTATTATCTGTTATGTATATAATAGTAAAACGGAGTATTATTAAAAGAGTTAAGTGTTAATGTAATATATTATGGAGCTGAAGATTAAGCGAATTCTAGTGTTTTTATTGAGCTTTTTGAGGAATACTTTTGGGATTAATCTTTTTTTTATTCTTGGAATAAAGCTAAATAGTAAGTCAAGGGTTTCAAGAAGTTTTTTGACTGGACAAATACAAGTAGGCACTCATTCAATAGTGCTAAGAACAAGGATTAACAACTCAGTTGATATATTGGATAATTGCATTGTTCGAAACAGTACTTTGAATGGGAGAATTGCGTTGGATCAAAATGTAGATGTCTCTGACTCAAACTTTCAAGGGGTTGTTAAAATTGGTCATAACTCAGTAGTACAAGGCGCCTCAATCAATGGAGTGATAAATGCTGAGGACAACATTGAGTTAATCAACTCCGGTATAACAATTAGAGGAACCGTTAGTATCGGCAGATATACTTCTCTGTGTGGACCTAATTTTGATATTTATTCAGTTGTCAATTCAGTTAATATTGGCAGGTTCTGTTCTATCGCCAGGAATGTTAGTTTTCAAGAATATCACCATAGAACTGATCGTGTAAGTACCTGTTTTATAAATCGAAATTTGATTAAAGAGAAGGGGTTCAATGATAGTTATTCCAATGGTGGCATTACCGTTGAACATGATGTGTGGATAGGGACTCAGTGTGTGATACTGTCCGGTGCTCATATTTCTACCGGCGCAATTGTAGCAGCGAATTCAGTTGTCAATGGATTTGTCCCTCCCTATGCAATCGTTGGGGGATCTCCGGCAAAAGTGATTAAATATCGCTTTAGCAATGAAACCATTGAGTTACTTCTGAAATCTGAATGGTGGAATTGGGATGATCAAACGATTCGAGATCAAAAGGATCTCTTTTTAAATACGTTGGAAGAGGATCAGTTAATCAGAGCAATTCAATAATTGACGGTTTAAATGGTATATAAGATTGTGAGGTCAGAAGAGGAATTCATTGAACTGAAAGATCAGTGGAATGCCCTTTTGGATGCAAATAATGAAAGTACTTGCTACAATTCGTTTGAATTAAGCTATAACTGGTATAAAAAGGTAGTACCGGATTGCCAGTTGGTAATTGTGTGTGTAATTCACAATGAGAACATTGTCGGTATTGCACCTTTATGTATACGAAAGCAAGCGAAGTTCAAGGTGCTTAATTTTAGTCAATTGGAGATTTTGGGTTGGGGAGATTATAAAACCTTTTTATATGATCAGAGTTTTCTATCGCGATCATCTATTTTTAAAACTTTTTTTGATGCGATAGAGTCGATTCGGGGAGAATGGGATAAGCTCGTTTTAAAAAACCTTCGACACGATACCTATCTGGCTTATTTTTTAAAAAAGACCCCCTATCATCAGCATTTGTTTTCCTATAATGAAGCTCCATATATTGATTTAAAAAAGTATGAGGGGTATAGCCAATATATGGCTGAGTTTCGCGACAAAAGAATAGATGCCAATGAGAAACGGTTAAAAAAGAAGTCCCCGTTTCGTTTTGAGTTCTTTCACTCAGTTTCTGATGAACTGTTGGTCAAACTGATGGATTGCCATATTAATGAGAAGTTGGTTTTAAATCAATCCTCTTGGGAGAGAACCAGTCCGTTTTCAAATACCGGTAGAAAGGAGTTCCATATGGCTCTGTTGACAGAAGGGAATTTCAGTGTTGCAGCTACCCTATTAGACGAAGAAGACAATGTGATAGCTTATGAGATCATGTATCGACACAATGGCATTTATTATTGTTGGAACATAGGCTATAACCCTAAGTATAGTTCCTTTGGTGTAGCTCGTATATTAAACAAGAAAGTCGTTGAATTCTTGTTTAACGAAGCTAATGCACGCCGATATGATTATGGTGCCGGGGGATATCGTTGGAAATATCAAAACACCAATCAGTTTCAAGTATTGTATCGATTAGAGATGCATAATCTGAATTCTTCAAAAGTGAAGCTTCTTAATCGATTGAGGCGCTAATGTATTTAAAGCGATATCATTAAATATTAATCATGACCTTTCTTTCCGTTGAGTTTACGCTCTTTATACTTCCGGTTCTAATATTTTATTATTTAATACCCACTCTTTATAAAAAGTGGCTGTTACTTTTGGCCAGTATAAGCTTTATAGCTTTAGCCTCAGTGTCTTTTCTAGCATATGCGCTACTGTTTGTTGTAGTTAACTACATGGTTGGAAGGATTATTGAAAGCAAGGAAGGTAGGTATCGTAAACTGGTATATTACAGTGGACAGGTTTTTAATATAGGGGGACTGTTTTTATATAAGTATCTCAGCTTTTTAACGAGTAATGTATCCTCTTTATTTGACCTGGGAGATGAAGAACTATTGGACAAGATAATTGCTCCCATTGGAATTTCCTATTACACTTTTCAAGGAATAAGTTACTTGTATTTGATTCTTAAAGCAGGAGATAAGCCAGAAAAGAACATTGGGAACCTTACCTTGTACATGCTCTTCTTTCCAAAATTCCTGGCAGGTCCAATTGAAAGACATCGCTTGTTTTTACCTCAATTAAAGCGTCCGCATTTTGTTCAAGGCTCAGATATTGCTGAAGGATTAAAACTTATTCTGTGGGGGGCATTTAAAAAAGTAATGATTGGTGATACCTTTGGTATTATTGTGAATAAAGTGTATGGAAATGTAGAGGGGTTTGAGGGATTTCCGCTTTGGATAGCTTTCTTTTTACAGCCTATACAACTATATGGAGACTTCTCCGGGTATACCGATATGGCCATAGGATTAGCAAGGCTGTTTGGGTTTCGTCTTTCACCAAACTTCAATCGCCCTTTCTTTGCCCAAAGTGTAGCTCAGTTTTGGAAAAGATGGCATATTTCGTTGTCATCCTGGTGCAATGATTTTATCTATAACAGGTTAATGCTGAAACACCGAAAATGGGGTGACATGGCTGTTATTTACGCCATTTTTTCGGCATTTATGATTATTGGTGTTTGGCATGGGGCAAATTGGACATTTATTATCATTGGGGTTCTGCAGGTAATAGCTTTAAGCTATGAGTTCTATACGCGCCAGTGGCGAAAAAAACTGTTTAGCAATGTTAATTCAAATTTAACCAAATGGATTAGCAGAGGTTTAGTCTTCTTATTTGTAGCCTTTTACCATATCTTCTTTTTTGCTGATAACTTAAGTGATGCTTTGGTGGTTATTTCTAATTTATTTACGTTCTCTTTTAAAATTAGTGGTTTAGGTTTTAATATTCCCATGGTTGATTTCTCTTTGGCAATAATCAGTTCACTATTGGTGTTTATTGTTGAATGGGGGGAGGAAGAGTCTTTTAGCCTTATTAAATGGTACAGGAAATTACCCGTAATTGGCCGCTGGTCGATGTATTTTGCAGCTATTTTCATGGTAGTCTATTTTTCAAAAAATTCTTTCTACTTTACCTATGCGGAGTTTTAAACTGAAAATTGTTGAAATGAAAAGAGTAATAAAAAAACTGACATTATTTTTAGCCATTCTTTGTTTATTGTTAGTTGTCTCATCTAACGTAAACTCCTGGTTCTATGAAAACTCTAATTATAAAGTTCCTGGACACGTTGAAACAATAATAACAGGAAGCTCTTTAGTTACAAATGGGATTAATCCAAATGTTATTGATAGTGCTGAGAATATTGGTTTAGCTGCAGAACCTTTAGCTTTAAGTTATTATAAATTAAAGGATATTCTTCCGACTGAACCACAGGTTAAGAATGTAGTTGTTTCTTATTCATTGGTAGATGTCGCATTTGATTGGGATAACTCCTTTAACGATGGCAAGAAAAATACAGGAGAAATGATGAGACGACTTTTGGGGCTAAGAAATCGTTTTTCTGTTGATGAAGTGAAGTCAGATTATGTAGTTGATTGGTTTATCTGGTGGGAACAAGTAATTCGCTATAGGGTTTTTCCCAACTTCATTTATTGGATGGATGCAGTATTGGCAAAAGATGTTAATTATCTTCAGATCGGTGGATATAATCCGGGAGGAGCAGTCTTTAACCCGGAAAAAGTGGATGCCAGGCAAGCAGCTGTTAAATATTTTCCTGTTCCGGACGAGGTTGGTGTCCCAATTTACGGAAAAATGAATCAATATGTTGATTCCATAGTCAACATATGTAAAGCAGAGCAAGTTGAGGTTTTCCTGATCGCAATGCCTGTTTCATCTCATATACTTGAATATGTAAATGAAGGTTACGAGGATTATTTTAAGACTCAGATAAAGAAATATAATAGTATTGATCATGTAAGTTTTATTGATTATACCAATGCTCAATTGGGAGATAGTTGTTTTATCGATTTTTTGCATTTAAATACGATAGGTGCAGATATAATCTCAAAAGGGATTAATGAACGAATAAAATATAAAGTAAGAATATGAAAACAATTATTATTGCCCATAATTATTCAAGTGAGTCTTTTGCTGCAATGTCGAAATGCCTGGCTTTGCATCTGGCCAAAAGTGGTTATAAGGTTGTATTCATATCTCACAGACCAGTGTTTAAGAATAATACTGTTGATGAAAATGGCGTTATTTTATTTAGTTGGCCGGAGAAAAGACCAGTTGGTTTTAAAAGTTTGTTGTTTTATTTAAATCTTCATGTGAAGTATCGACCAGATATTGTTTTGGCTCATTTTGCTGCTGTTAATTGGATATCTGTTGTAAGTTGGTTTTGGCGTACATCCAAAAGGATTGCTTATTATCACACATTAGAAGAGCAAATTAGGATTGATAAAGTACAAAACATCTGGAGTAGAATAAAGAAGCTTCGTAAATCTATGCTGTATAGTTTTTGCTCTGAGGTTGTTTTGGTTTCTAATTATGCAAAAGGTGATTTCTTGAATAATTTCACGGGTTTTCATCAACCAAAATTAACTGTATGTCACAATGCAATTCCCATTAGAAACAATAGAGAAGATATTATAAAAATAAATGGAAAAATCAAACTCAATTTTCTTGGTCGCCTTGACAAAAGTAAAGGAATTGTAGAGTTTGTAGATAGATTTTTAAAAAGTCCATATGCTAGTAAATTTGAGATTGGAATTGCAGGAGGTGGTGAATTAAAAGAGTACTTACAATCAATCGATAATTCTTTAATTAATTTTATTGGCTTTATTAGTTATGATAAAGTAGATGAGTATCTTCAATCAGGTCACTATACAATAATTACTTCACATATAGATAACCTTCCTACAGTAGGATTAGAAAGTTTAATGAATGGTGTACCGGTAATTGGTAATAAAAGAGGTGGGATACCTGAAATTATAGATGATAACTTTAGTGGCTTTATTTTTGATGGTTTTGACCAGGACGAGATAGATTGTTTATTGTTAAAAGTTAGTGAGCTAAGAGCTGATAAATATATGGAGCTAAGAAGAAATGCTCGTATATCATATACACGCAAGTTTTCCATGGAGTCATATATTTCCCGATTAAAAAAGATAATTGAGGCTTAACTAGATCAATTGGATCAAATAAAAAAGTTTGTAGTAAGTATTTAGTGTAAATATGGAAAAAAGCGTCAAGTTCATCAAGCATATCCATTACTTTCGCGCATTTGCAATCATAAACATCTTGTTGTCACACATATGGAGGATCCCTGAAGAACATATAGACGGTGCAGTATGGGGTAATTTAATGGAAGACGTGAGAATGTTTTTTTTTCACGATAGTAGTATTTATTTTTTGTTTATTTCTGGCTTTTTGTTTTATCATCTTAAAGATAAGACTTCAACGAAAAAATTTTATCATAATAAACTCAAGAATATAGTGCTACCATATTTGATCATAAATATGATGGTGTTATTGTTTTCTTATTTTCGGCACAATGATGGATTTGAAATAAAGGCATTTATATATGAGTATATTGATCGTGTTGTTAATGGTAGTGCTCAACATCACTTTTGGTATATTCCTTTTATTGTTATTGTTTTTGTTTTTGCTCCATTCTTGTTAAAAGTAGATAAACGATTTAATACAATAGCTTTAATTATTGCATTTCTGCCTTTATTTGGAAGCAGAACAGGAGTAGATGTTTCAATAGGTCAGTTTATATATTTTGCTCCTGTATTCTTTTTGGGGGCTGCAACAAGTAAAAATTATACCGCTTTACAGTCATTTTTTAAAAGGAAGATTCTGCATGCCATTATTATATGTATTCTTTCATGTGTCACATTAGTATTTGTGAAACTTCTAGGAGTATCAAGTACACGCATTTTAGAAGCTCTTTTTTATATTCAGAAGTTATCGGTAATAGTGATTGTTTTAGTTTTCTTTCAAAGATTGGAAAACACTAATTATAAATTGTTAAACATATTCGCTGATTATAGCTTCGCAATTTATTTTATTCACATGTTGGTGTATTATTGTTTAATTACCCCATGGTGTGTTTTTTGGTCTGCTATTTCTCAAGATTTTCTTTTGATAACATCTCCATTACTTGTTCTGATCACTGCTGCTTTTGTTATTATAATATGTTTTCTGTCGAAAAAGACTCTGGGAAAATATTCAAGATTCGTTATAGGTGCATAGGATTACTAATTTTTAACGAATTTATAACATACGAATGATTGATTTATTTTGAGTGATGATGTAACTTATGGCTTATGCTAGTAGAATATAATGTCTTAAGTTTTCAAACGTAACAAAACTGAGTTTTGGTGCGTTTAAAAATAAAATTGGATGGTATATGAAATGGTCTCTCGTATTTGGTTTATGCATTGTCATAACTATGGCAAATGCACAGAGTAATGTGAACTGGTATATTGGAAATACTGGTTCAGAAATTGTTCCAGGAACATTAGAAAAGCCTCTGGATTTCAAATACTTCATGAGGAACTTGCAAGGAAAAGTGTCCTCTGGAGATAGCATTTTTTTTATGGCAGGTACTTATCTGACAAGTAAGAATGATTACTCCAGCTATTTTGGATTTAGAGGAACAGAGGGTAGTCCAATTGTTATTATGCCATATAATTATGGAAGAGTCGTTTTTAAATCCCCCATAACCGATGCCAACCTGTTACGAAATGGAGGGAATGGGGAAACAAGTGATATTATTATTCAGCTTAATGGAAGTTATGTACGTGTCTGCGGAATGATTGTTACTGCAGATGAGTCTTTGAGTAAGACAACGAGTAATTACACATCACTGCCTGTACCTGCTGAAGATAGAGATGTGGTTACAATTGCAGGTGTTTATATAAATGGACCTGGTAATAAGTTTATTAATGGTGTTGTGCATAATGTAACGGCCAGTGGATTGAATTCCCCAGAGAGTGGTGTTGACGGAGAGTTTTATGGAAATATTGTTTTTAATATTGGAAATATGGAGCGCTCCGAATCAAGAGATAAAGGCCACGGTCATTTAATGTATTTTCAAAATAATAATGGGAGGAAAACTGTAGAAAACAATTTGATGTTTAAATCTTACGGAAATGGTTTACAGTTTTACAGTGCCTCTGGGGCTGGTACAGGAGGGAGTGATATAAGGAAAAATATTATATTTATGTCAACATCTCTATCTAGTATAGGAGCAGAAAATGGTAGATACAATTTTTTAATAGATTCTGAAGATGGATCATTAGTAGATGGCAATGTTTCCTATCATTACAATATTGGTGATAATTACAATGTTGGGTATGTTAAACGAGGTGATAAAATTGTTTTCACAAATAACAACGCATTAGATGGACATTATGGTATTTTGTTCAAAAACTTTAACCATGTTACAGCTAAAGGCAATTATGTTGTAATGGATGTTAATAATACTTCTAGCTCCTACGGAGCTGTTTTTAGTAGTCTTACTTATCCAAGTGATGGGATTGGAGCTCCATATGAGTATGATCTAGATAATAATAGTTACATATCTAATGGGGCTTATTTTAGTGTGCCCAATAGTAATAATTCTTTTGAAGGGTGGAAAACATATTATGGATATGACCAAAATAGTATTGGTACTAGCGATAAAGATTTAGAGTCACTCGTGAATAAAGTTTTTGTATTTAAGAATAAATATGAAATAAAAAGAGCACATATAGCTATATATAATCATCAACGCTCAGGTTTTGTTAGCGTAAACCCAAACGCTGATGGGACTGTGTTGGAAGTAGGTGATCCTTATTGGCTTTATGATGTAGAAGATCTTAGGCAACCAATCCAGCAAGATACCTATCAAGGTGGAGATTTAATGATTCCCACTAATCAAACCAGTCAATTTCCTTTGTATGGTACTGATATATATGCACAACCGGTTCATTCGCGTGATAACTTCGGAGCTTTTTTGCTAATAGGGCGTCCTTTGCCCATTTTGGAGAATGGTTGTCAAATGCAAATAGACAAAGTTGAACCTGAAATTTGTTATGAAGATCTAACAGTAAGTTTTACTTTAACAGGAGAGTGTAATGACCCTGTTAATGCAGTTCTTTGGGGTGTTAAAAATGAGGTTATTAGTCAGTTTGATAATGTAAGAAATACCATTGAAATTAATATTCCTGAGTTATGTGAATCATGTAACGAAGGTACTTATACAATTCGATTGGAGAGTGGTGAGCAAAAAATATCTAAAACATTTGATTACAAGCCTCTGCAACTTGAGAGTTGTTTGCCTGAACAAACCACAGGTGTGTTTGATGTTAAGTTTTATTCTCCGGTAAATGATAAAGTTGTATTAAGTGTAATTGACGCTGGGGGTATTAAGCTTATCAATGATTCGATAATTAGTGCAACCAAGGGGGACAACATCGCGACAGTAGATATTTCCGGATATGAAAAAGGAACCTATAGTGTTTCTTTAGTATATGGAAAAAGATCAACGTTGGGAAGTATTACAAAGATTGATCCGCCAAAGGAATTGGAAGTTATTAGATGTGAGCCAGATCAGACCTTTACCGATTTTAAAGTCACCTATATTTCTCCAAGAAGTGAGGCTGTGACTCTGCGTATTTTTAACTCCGCTAATACAGAGGTTTATGTTGGTAATCTTTCTTCAGTTATGGGTGAGCAAAGCGAACAAGTTGTGGATTTGGGGGGATATGTCTCAGGTGCGTATCGGACTGTGTTAGATGATGGATTTACCACGCAAACTTGTTTGGTTTCCAAGTTACGTCCCTTGGAAATAATTTCGCACACCCCCCACGAAACGGTAGGAGATGTTCAGGTTCTTTTTTACTCATCCGTCACTGAGAATATTAAAGTGGAAGTATTTGATTCATCAGAAGGACTGGTTTTTACGGATCTAGTTGCTGCCGTGGTGGGGGCAAATAATCAGGTGACTATTGATTTATCAACTCAAACTCCGGGTAGCTATTCCATCGTGTTAACAGCTCTGTCTAATGGACAGTCGGATCTTTGTGAAGTTATTCGTCAGCAAGATCCAAGAACTCTTGAAATCATTAGTTGTTTGCCCGGCACCACGGTTGGGCCTTATGATGTCACGTTTTATTCCCCTGTTGCAGAAAACATAACTGTAGACGTTATCGATGAGTCTGAAACAATAGTCATGTCGAAATCTGTAGCAGCCATTGTAGGTGAAAAAAATATTGTTGCCCTTGATATTAGTCCCCAGTTACCTGGTGTATATTCTACTCGTTTGACAAATCAGGCTAATACGCAATCGGATGTATGTAAAGTTACTCGTGATGAGGATGCCAGACCACTTGAAATTATTAGTTGCTCTCCTTCTTCTACTACAGGCTCGTATGTTGTCGTTTTTTATTCACCAGTGCTGGAGAATATCTTAGCAGAAGTTATAAATATTTCAGGCGCAATTGTATTAACAAAATCGGTAGCAGCCAACATTGGTGAAAATAATCAAGTTGAGTTAGATTTGGCCAGTCAATTGCCAGGCACTTATGTGACTCGTTTAACAGTACTTTCCACTAAACAAACCGCTAATTGTGAGGTAGTCAGAGCTGAGGATGCCCGCGTTTTGGAAATAGTAAGTTGTTCTCCTTCTTCTACAACAGGGAGTTATAGTGTTACTTTTTATTCACCAGTAGTTGAAAATATAAAAGCCGAGGTTATTAATAGTTTGGGAACTGTAGTTTTATCCGAGTCCGTTTCTGCTACCATTGGTGAGAATAATCAGATTACGTTTGATCTAAGTAGTCAGTCACCAGGTACTTACAGGACACAATTAACCATTTCTTCAAATAAGCAAACCGCTATTTGTGAAGTTATCAGAGCGGAGGATGCCAGAAGGTTGGAAATAACTAGTTGTTCACCTAATCCAACCTATGGAGTAGTTGCTTTAAAGTTCTATTCACCTCAAACAAAAACAGTCACTTTGCAGGTAGCTAATAGCGCTGGTGTTATTCTGCTGTCTGATAGTCATGCTGGTCTTAGTGGAGATAATCAGGTTGATATTGACCTGAGTACTTTTGATGCAGGTGCATATACCATTAAGGTAGATGATGGAACCACTTCTGATGAGTGTTCGGTGATCAAACAGGATCAGGTGAGCCCGCGTAGCCTGGAGATTATTAATTATACGAAGGAAACAAAATCTAATGTAACTATTGATTATTATTGTCCGAGTTCTGCAACAGTGCAAGTAGAGGTGTTTGATTCTTCCGGTAATCGGATGATGCAGATGGGTCAAGCGGCCACTTTGGGGAATAATACCTTAACATTTGATATCTCATCATTAGACTCGGGACAATATGGTATTCGTTTATTCGATGGTGTTTCATCCAAAAGTTGTACGGTTATTCGGGAAGAGGATTTAAAGCCTTTTAGTTTGATTTCTTCAAAACCTGATATAACTAGTGGTTTGTATGAAGTGAAATTTCATTTGCCAGTTCGTCAATCAGTTTCTATTGAATTGAAGGATCGAACCGGAAAGGTGGTATATAAGGAGCGTATGGCCGGTAAAGTCGGAAACAATGTATTTAAACTAGAACTCTCCAGCTTAAATGATGGTGAATATCTAGTAATCCTATCAGATGGACATGTGTTTCTTGAACGAGTTGTAACTGTTCAGGGTAATGATATGGAGTAGGCTTAATGTCTGCATGTATTATTATCCATTCAACTAATGTTGTGATCAAACACACTACTTGTGGGAATATGTGAATCAAGTTCCAATAAGTAGTGTGTTTGATTTGCTACATTGTCACCCAAATAAATCCTGCAGTTTTGTGAAGTCTGATTTAAAAGTGTAGCCTTCAAAATTACAGGATTTAAAAAAATGCTCAAAAAGCTATCATTAAAATGCAGGCTTTTAGCTAAGAAATCAATGCATTAGTCATAATCCATTTTCATTTGATTGAAAATTGTTATTCCTTCGATACCCAAAGTAATTTTACTCAATACCTATGAAGAATTTTCTGCTAACTATTTTTAATGGTAGGATTGTTTCGCCCTGGTGGATTTTGCTGATAGACTTGGCTATTGTCCTTAATGCATATCTGATTGCCTTTGTTCTTCGGTTAAATGTTCAACTAGCCAGTTATTCTATGTGGGATTTCCTATCTATTGGTGGATGGATCCTTGTTATGTATTTAATTGCCTATATCGTTACCGGTTCTTATCGAGGGGTCATTCGACATAGTAGTTATAATGAATTTAAACAATTAATTCTGGCATGTTTTTTAGCATTTGGCATTTTGTTGCTGGTTGATGCTATTGTGAAAATCAATGATTGGAAATGGTTTAAAATACCCAGATTGGTCCTGATCTTTCATTTTTTATTGACGACCATGCTTAGTTTCATGTTTCGAATGATTGTAAAAGAGACGTATGCATTTTTGACTAAAAAGCGAACGACCATTAATGCACTGATATATGGCGCCGGTGATATGGGGCAAATTACGTTGGAGGCTATTCGTAATGATAAGGATAATCATTTTCATGTTGTTGGTTTTGTGGATGACGATCCTACCAAATGGAATATGAAATTAAATTCTATTTCTGTTCAAAGCTGGAGTAAGACATTGGAGTCTGCAGCTGAAAAAGGAATAGAGGTGGTTATTTTAGCCATTAATAATGTTTCGGTGAGTCGTAAGCAGGAGATTACCAATGATTGTTTGGATAAGGGCTGGAAGTTGAAAGTGATGCCTTCTGTAGGCAACTGGGTCAATGGGATATCCAATAATAATCAAATTCGGGATATTCGAATTGAAGATATCCTGGGCCGTGAAGAAATTAAATTGAATCAAAGGCGAATTTCAAAAGCATTAGAAGGGAAAACTATTTTGGTAACGGGAGCTGCCGGATCCATAGGTTCAGAGATTGTGCGTCAATTGCTTAAGTTTCCAGTTCGTAAAATATTATTAGTCGATATCGCTGAGTCAGCATTGTATGATTTGCAACAAGAGTTGTTATTGAGTTATTATGATGTGCCATTTGAAGTCATGGTAGCCGATTATACCAATGCGTTTCGGATGCGTCAGGTCTTTGAGCAGTATCATCCTCAAATTGTTTTTAATGCAGCTGCTTATAAACATGTGCCTCTCATGGAGGCTAATCCATATGAAGCCATTCGTGTCAATATAGGAGGTACCAAATTGATGGCGGATATTTCCATTGAATACGGGGTGGAAAAATTTGTCATGGTTTCTACTGATAAGGCCGTTAATCCGACGAATGTGATGGGGGCGTCTAAGCGGATTTGTGAAATTTATATTCAATCGTTGGCACAAAAAAAAGGTATTGATACTGCCTTCATTACAACACGTTTTGGTAATGTGCTGGGATCTAACGGCTCTGTTGTGCCTTTATTTAAAAAACAAATTGCACAAGGAGGGCCTGTGACTGTCACCCATCCAGATATTACTCGTTATTTTATGACAATACCGGAAGCTTGTCAATTGGTGTTGGAAGCTGGATTTATGGGTAATGGGGGTGAGATTTTTGTGTTTGATATGGGAGAGCCTGTCAAAATAAATGATTTGGCCAAAGAGATGATTCGTTTAGCTGGTTTGAAGTTAGGTGAAGATATTGAAATTAAATATTCTGGTTTACGCCCCGGCGAAAAGCTTTATGAAGAACTTTTAGCTTCCAAGGAGAATAATCTAGCCACGCACCATGAGAAGATCATGATCGGTCAGGTTCGTCAACATGATTTTAAACGAGTGTCACGGTTGGTTAATGATTTGTTATTCTCACTTCATTTTGAGAATAATGATCTGTTAGTCACTCGGATGAAAGATCTGGTGCCTGAATATGTATCTAATAACAGCAGTTATTCCAGTTTGGATAAGGTGAAATTGATGCAATAGGTTGTTAGTCCGCGAATTTCGCAAATTGATACGAATTGTTTGAGTATGCGCGAAATGACGTGGGTTAGAGTATAGCACAAATTTTACGCGAACAGGACTGCTTTACATTTCTTTTTTGTCCACAGATTAAATGGATTAAAAAGGATTAAGTTCTGGTAAATAATACAAAGCATAATGAGTGATAAGAAATAGCTTTATGATTGAGTATCGTAATTTGCCAATAGTATACCGCTAATGGTACATATTTTTACGAAGAGAACTGCTTTGTAGTTCTTTTTTTTGTCCACAGGTTTTCTGGATTGATAGAGAATTGAATATTGCGGTGATGTTGGTTCTTCTTTACTTTGGGGTAAGGATCAGCCGGTTTGGGATAAAATCATCTTTTTTGGCATTAACTCAAGCTGGCTCTGTCATAACTAATACATTTCGGATCACCACTCAAAGGGATAGCAACCACTTTGAGGGTTTCATTTAGAACCCTTTCGGAGCCCCTATTTCTATCGTGGTATGCCCCGAAAGCTGTAAATAGCTAAAAGTTACCTCCCCTTTTGTTGTTTTATTATCCACTAACACTCAATCTGATTATCTTATCATACAAGATTGAACTGTTACTGTAATGTGTTTTTTATACCTTTTACCAATCAAAATGAGCAATAATAGATCGCCCTTTGATTGCGTATTGGTATTACATCCCCGAATTTTTAAGCAATGAACACGCTGTAGGTCAGAAAAATTAAAACTTTGGGTATTGGCCTAGTAGAAAATGATGTGAACCAAGTCAGACTGTAGGTCTGTGATAGATCCTAAGATTATCTTGTGTCATCCATTCAGGGTGATATCCCCATTGATGGAAGATTCTTGGGGCCATGCCCCAAGTTATGTTATAAAAGGCTTCCAGCCTTGTTTTTCCAACAATTTGATGTCACCCCAAGGGCTTCTTCTAACTGCTACCTTTTGTCTTCAGCCTTCCTGCTTATTCCTAATAACTTACTGCCTCTCTCGTGCGCCAGCCCTCTCACTACTGACCACTGTCTGCTGACTACTAACGAGCTTTCAATTACTGTAATAATCACTGCCATAGCCATAGTTGTAATTGTAACCTTTTTTGTTCACCGGCAAATCATTTAACAAAACACACAGGTTTCTCATGGATTTTATTTTTTGATCGTTTAGAAGGTTTTCAAGTAGTGGTTTGGGGGTCACGTTATGACGTGTCACCAGTATGTTGATGTCTGCATACTTACCCAATAATTGAGCATCTGTTACTAAGCCGATTGGGGGTGTATCAATGATGATGACATCATACAGCTGTTTTAATTCATGGAACAGTGTTTGTGTATGAGGTCCGGCGATAAGTTCTACAGGATTGGGCGGTATTTCACCGGTGGGTATGACTTCTAGTAGGGGAATGTCAGTGGCATCAATGATGTGATTGTTGGATAGATCATGGTCTTTTACCAGAAAGCGGCTTAATCCGTGACTATTTGACTTGAGGTTCATGTATTTCTCAATGGTGGGTTTGCGTAAGTCAAAGCCAATGAGGATGGTTTTTTTTCCCAGCTGAGCATAGGAGGTGGCCAGGTTAACTGCACAAAAACTTTTTCCTTCTCCCGGTAAACTGGATGTAATGAGAATGGTGCGGTTAGTAGCCGTGGATGGGTAAAAATCAATGGCGGTGCGGATGCTGCGAATGGATTCAGCTAACACTGAGCGGGGATTATGTATCATGGCAATGCCATTTTGTTTCTTTTTTCTGGCGGGAATAATACCTATAAAGGGTAAATTGGTCAATGCTTTAAGGTCTTCTTTGTCCTGCACTTTATTATTGAAAACGATAACCAAAAAAATGATCACAGCTGGCAAAAATAAGCCCAATAAAACCACTATAATGATGAATCGTTTTTTATCAGGTGCTACTTTGCCTCTCGGTGCAGCCGCTTCAATAATTTCATTATCCGGCATGTTGGAAGCCTTTGCCAATTGCGCTTCAGATCTTCGTTCCATGAGGTAGGTATACATATTGTCGGTCGACTGAAACTTCCGTTCAATGTCAAACAGGAGCTGTTCGGTCTTGGGTAAACGTCGGATTTGTCTGCTCAGTTGCATGAGGCGGGTGTCCATATCAGCGATGGCACTTGTGGTGGTACTAATATTACTTTTGGCTTGTTGTAAAATTGAATTTTTCAGTGTTTCAATTTGACGACTGATCCTTGTAATACTGGGATTCTCTATTTTGGAATTGAATTGTAAACTGGATTTTTCAGCATTTAAAGTGGATAGCTCAGATATCATTTGGGTTAACACTGCATTATTCACACCCTGGGAGGAAGGAGGCAGCAGGTTTAATACATTCTGATTGCCTTGCAAGAAATCAGTCAGGTAATTGTAATAATCCAATTGAATGGTGAAATTGGATTTTTGAGTTTCCAGTTCCTGCGATTGTTCAATGATCATCTGTCCCTGCATGGAAATGTCCATCATCTCATTACGTGAGCGAAAGTTTTCTAACACATTTTTGGCTACACTTAGGGAGTCACTCACACCGACCAATTGTTTTTCAATGAAATTAATGGTGTTGTTGGCTATTTGATTTTTTTTCTCCAGGGTATAGTTAACAGAATTCTTTGCCAGTTGATTTAAGAAATCGATGCCTTTGAGAATGTTATTCTCCTGAATGGATATTTCGTAGATGGACGAACCACGCTGTACTGGATTAATGAGTACTTTACGCTGGTAATGAGCAATGAGCCATTGGTCGTCATGTATTTTAAAGCTGTAGTTATTGTGCTGCCTTATGGCATTTGCAAAATTGTTTTGCACTGGCAAAACTGAGAAGGAGGCCTGAGGTAGCTCAATCTTTTCAAACAATTTATGTTTTTCTACAAATTCATCCTGTCCTTCAATTCTTAAAAAAAATTCCTGATCCGATATGAATTCCAGGTGGAAAAAATTGTTTAGCAGTTGATCTCCAATGGTATCTGGTATGATTTTGAAAGGATTACTTCTATAGATATCCTGAGTTAAAAACATTTCCTTTTTATAATAAGAGACTGTAAAATCTAACTGCTGAAGGGTTTTTTGGATTTGACTGGAGGAAGTAAGGATGACGAGTTGGTTTTCAATGTTATTGATGGTCCCCAGGTTGATGCCTGGCAAAGCACCTTCTTCAGAACCAATGGTGGGTTGTTGTCCTTGACTATCCGAAATGAGCAAGCGGGCGCCAATTTCATACAGGGGGAGTGTTGTCTTATATAAATATATTGCTCCTCCGGTTGCTAAAACAAGACAGATGGGAATAATATACCAATACTGCAGCGCTCTGTAAAAGGCATTTTTAAAATCAAAGTTCTTTTCATTATAGAGAGATTGCTCTGTGTATTCCCCATTCATAATTAGTTGTTGTTAGCGTTTTGTTGGGTGTTGTAAAATGTAAATAATAAAAGGGCTGTATTAACAAATGTTAATGTTAAGCCTATTGGAATGGAACTTAGGCTAACAGACTTTAGGCGACGCGGTTCCACATAGACGATGTCTCCTGGTTTCAGGTAAAAGTAAGGCGAGAATAGTAGGTTGTCATCCAGGGTGTTAATCACAATCATTTGTTGCACATCCCCATCTTTACGGATCAGTCGAACTTTTTTTCTGTTGGCAAAATCTGTCATATCACCAGCCAAACTCAGTGCTTCCATTAGATTTATTTCTTCATCGTAAAGAAGAAATCTTCCGGGAGTTCGCACTTCGCCAACAATTGTAATGTTGTCGTTGAGTAATTTCACGGTAATGCTGCTTTCTTCCAGGTACTTGGAGACTGCCAGTTGGATTTTCTCCCGGACTTCACCTAACGTTAAATTGGCTACATATATTTTACCTACAAAAGGAAACATAATTGATCCGTCCTGTTCCACCCGATAGCCTGCTAAACTAGCAGACATGGAGCTTTCTATTCTGGTTGTTGCGCCCGATTCATTATTTAGAAAAGCAGAGGTACGTTCATCCAGGCTGGTAACTCTAATGTATAAATTGTCATTGGGTTTTACTACATATGAAGTTTTATCCGGTCTGTAAGCAGCTTCCACTTCCTCCAGTTTTTGAGCGATGTCTCCTTGCAGATAAATAGATTTTTTTAAAGATACACATGAACTAAACAGTATCGCAATAAATAAACTGTAAATAAAGATTGGTTTCTTCATGAATTGTTGTTTTCTGTCAGGTAAGCGTGTACAATTTTTAAATAATTTAATAGGGCAAATATAGGGCGAGTACTTTGAATTTAATCTGATAATTCAGGTTGTTAGTCAAAAAATGATATTTTCTAATTGCCCTATTGGTCTTGATAGGATTACAGTGGGTTCTGAATTATTATTGCAAAATGGTTTGTAAATCAGTTAAATATATATTGTTATTGCCAGCGTGATGGGGCTTTTAAGCCATTGAAATTAATCTATATAATTGGTCTGGAAAAAAATGCAGTGATGAAATTAGCATTTTATCATGAAATTGTATCCTAAATTCAGAAAAATAGGTACTTGTGAAATTTAAATTTGTCAAGAAATAAATATCAATAATCAATTTCTTTGCCCATCTCTATTTTTAGTTGATTATTTTGTTAGCCATAATGCAATGTTTAATTATTTAAAGAAGGAGTAAATTATGAGGTATTTAGGTGTATTTATTTTCTCATTGTCTGTTGTTGGCTGCTCGCACTCCGGGTATAAGGAATCTATAAAAAGTGATGAAGATGCCATTAATGTCCTGTTTTTGCATCATAGTACAGGAAATAATATTTTCAAAGGAACTTCAGAGAATGGACTTCCAGATGCTGAGGCGTGGTTTGAAGACTATAATGTAAGGCATAATAAGCTATATAACGTAGTTGAAAAAGCCTTCCCATTAAGTAAAAAGTTTCGATACATTTCCGGCTATGGCTGGAACAACTATCCCTACGATTATTATAACATATGGGTAAAAAATGGAGAGAAAGAGTCCTATAAATTTGAGCCCACGCTTAAAACGCTTGCGCCATTATGGGATGTGATTGTTTTTAAGCATTGCTTTCCCGTTTCTGCCATTGTTGAGGATGATGTACCCGATATCAACTCTAAAACAAAAACGATTGCCAATTACAAGTTGCAGTATGAAGCATTAAAGACGAAAATGGGTGAATACCCCGATACAAAATTCATTGTTTGGACAGGAGCGGCATTAACAGAAAAAAATACCAATCCAGAGAGTGCAAAGCGAGCACGTAATTTTTTTAACTGGGTAAAGACGGAGTGGGATGAACCAAATGATAATATTTATATCTGGGATTTCTATGAGTTGGAAACAGAGGATGGATTGTTTTTGAAGGATGAATATGCTGCTAAGCCCGCAGATTCTCATCCAAACAAAGCATTCAGTGCACGTGTAGCCCCATTGTTTTGTCAACGGGTAGTTGATATTATAGAACGTAATGGTACTGGTACATCCTTAATTGGCGACTACATTACTGCTAGCAGTAGTGACTCAACTGTAATGACGCGTCATTAAATGTTATGACATGGTAAAGGGAGTGTGGTTTTCACAAAGCACAAACATTCAACCCTATTCAGGGTTGTGTTATTGCCATGTCATATTCCACGGGTTTTAGCTTCGCTGATTTTCAATTCACCCGCGGCTATTATTGTCACACCACTTTGTGGCTACCGTTGTTAAATATTAAATCCAGAACAAGAACTGATTTTTTCTAGTAAAAATGATCCTCATAGAATCAACTAATAAAACCGTAGGTGAGTTGAAAATAAGAGAATCTAAACCCTTGGTACAGGCAGTCTAGGTGTAATAACCCAGAAGGGGTTGAATAAATCAACTTTTATTTTTGACAGAGCCTAAGTGAAAGGGAACTTGATTTTGTGTTAAAAAGGAGTTAACTTTTTTATCTATAAAAAGGATACAATCGTGTAGGATTTGCAAGGATCGGACAAAGAATTGAACCCTTTAGTAACGATTATAAGTATTTTGGATGCAGAAATAGATTTTTTAAGAGACCTATTGATTAATATTATCAACTTCAAAATATTTAGAGATGAAAGACAAAATACGAAACTTTATTGCGGAGACTACTTTTTCTGAGCCAGAAACCATCCAAGATGGGACAATGATCTTTGACGAAGGCATCTTTGATTCCATGGGATTATTGGGATTAATTAATTATTTAGAAACGGAGTTTGGGGTCGTCACCGATGATACAGAACTACAGGAAGAGAACTTCGGCAGTGTGGAGCGGATCGCCATGTTTGTGGAGCGTAAAGTTGAAATGGCAAATTAAATTGTACCAGATGTAAGCTAAGAGTTGAATGCGTATTTATATGGATAGTCTGATGCAATTCATGATAAAGAGAGTAGATTGTTGATTAAGCATGAGATGTATTTCTATTCAGCAAGCAAGTGTAACTTTATAATATTTTACTATGTGTGGAATTGCAGGTTTTGTAAATCCGAATCTATCCGAATCTAGTGAGTTGGTGTTAAACCGTATGTTGACACGCATTCAGCATCGGGGGCCAGATGAATGCGGATTGTATCTGAATAAGCAGGCCTGTATTGGAAATGTCAGATTAAGTATTGTTGATCTTGCCAGCGGACAACAGCCTTTATCAACTGAGGATGGAAGTATGTGGATCGCCTATAATGGTGAAGTGTATAACCATCTGGAGTTAAAGGCTGATTTATTAAAGAAAGGTCATCGCTTTCGGACAAATTGCGACACCGAAGTGGTCTTGCATTTGTATGAGGAGTATGGAGCTGATTGTTTGTCGCTTTTAAATGGTCAGTTTGCCTTTTCCATCTGGGATGAACGGAAAAAAGAGTTGTTTTTGGCTCGTGACCGGATGGGAATCCGACCACTTTTCTATACGGTTAAAAATAAAACGCTTGTGTTTGGTTCTGAGGTGAAAGCCCTATTTGAGTATCCCGGCATTGGCCGAGCGTTGTCGCCAGAATCCTTGAAACAAGTTTTTAGTTTTTGGACTACTTTGACTCCAAATTCAGCTTTCGAGGACGTTTATGAAATTCCACCTGGTCATTTTGGGCTTTTTAAGGATGGTAAGATCAATATGAAGCGGTATTGGTCCCTCTCATTTTCATCACAAAATAGGAATACTTGTGATTTCGGTGAGTCACTGGATGAATTTAGGACTTTGTTTGAGGATTCCATTTCATTAAGAATGCGTGCTGATGTGCCGGTGGCAGCCTATTTAAGCGGAGGATTGGATTCGAGTAGTACGACAGCGTTCATTAAGAAACTGTTTCCGCAGGCTCTGAATACCTTTTCCATTGGTTTTGAAGATAAGGATTTTGATGAATCGGTATATCAAAAGGAAGTTGCTGATTTTTTTGATACCAATCATCGCTCTGTTGCTTTTAAGAATGAAGATGTGACCGACTTGTTTGAAAAAGTGATTTGGCATACAGAAACTCCTGTTTTACGGTCAGCGCCCTTTCCGATGTATCGATTGTCTAAGCTGGTTCGTGATTCGGGTATAAAAGTTGTCATAACGGGGGAAGGTGCGGATGAGGCGTTAGGTGGATATAATATTTTTAAGGAAGTGATGATCCGGCATTTTTGGGCACGGATTCCGCAATCCAGGATCAGACCCTTATTGTTGAAAAAACTATATCCTTATATTCCACAGCTTCAGAATGCGAACGTGTCTTTATTGCGGTTGTTTTTTGGATATCAGCTGGAGAATACGCAGTCTCCCATTTATTCACATTTGCTTCGATGGAATAATTCAGGAAAAATTATGAATCATTTTTCGCCAGAGATGAAACAGTCTTTGGACGGCTATGATCCAATTTCATCCTATGCGGATTCTATCAGGCATGAAATCAGTGATTACTCTCCATTGGCAAAAGCACAGTTTATTGAATCCAATGTATTTTTGTCCGGCTACTTGCTGTCTTCACAAGGCGACCGGGTGGCCATGGCTAATTCGGTGGAAGGGCGTTATCCGTTCTTAGATCATCGGATGCTTGAGTTTTGTGCCAGTTTACCGGATGCATTTAAATTGAATGGGATGGATGAAAAATACCTGCTCAAACAGTTGATGAAAGGTAAGCTGCCGGATTCAGTAGTTAAAAGACCAAAACAAGCCTATCGTGCACCTATCTCCTCTGCTCTAATGGCCGATAAACATGGATTTGTGGATCATCTCCTGGATAATTCACAACTGAAAGAAACTGGTTTTTTTAATCCCAAATCGGTTGAATTATTATTGAAACGATTAAAAAATGGCAGTCCTGTTAGTGAAATCGATAATATGGCTTTAATGGGACTACTTTCCACCCAAATGGTATATAATAAATTTGTTCGTGATTTTCATTATCTCCGTTCATCTGAACTAAGACGAGGCGTTGTGATGAATGGGAATCAAGTGAAAATTAACAATTGAATAATAATAACGCAAAATATTATAAGATGAAATCAAACCGCCCTGAATTTTCTAAAGAGATACTCCGTCTAGTGGATGTTGATGAAGTAGTTGATCAATTATGCGTCAAACTACGGGACGATGTTTTTAAACGATTTCGGCGAATGGGGGGAGTCATTGGTATTAGTGGTGGAATCGACTCTTCTGTTACTTTAGCCATTGCAGTTAAGGCTTTTGGTGCCGATAAGTTATTAGGGGTGATGTTACCGGAAACAGACTCTAGTCCTGACAGTGCCGTGTTAGCCCAGGAGTTAGCAGATAAGTTTGGTGTAAATGCGATTGTTGAAAATATCAGCGGAGCTTTAGATGGATTTGGCTGTTATCGTCGACGCGACGAGGCTGTGAAGCGGGTCGTTCCCGAATATGATCCCACTTGTGATAAGATGAAAGTCGTCATTCCTCAGGAATTTGTGAATAAAAACTTACCGCCTGTTCATTATGTATCTGTTATTTTTAAAGATGGATCGGAAAAACGGGTGCGGTTGCCAATGAATGAATACTTGCAAATCGTAGCTGCTTCAAACTTCAAGCAACGCAGTCGCATGTCAATGCTTTACTATCATGCCGAAGTATTGCATTATGCCGTATTGGGCACCCCCAATAAGCACGAAGTGCAACAAGGATTTTTTGTTAAGTATGGCGATGGCGCTGGTGATGTTATGCCAATTGGTAATTTGTATAAGACACAGGTTTATGAAATTGCCAGATATCTGGATGTGCCTGCTGGTATTATTAATCGGCAGCCAACCACCGATACTTATTCCGCAGAGCAGTCGCAGGAAGAGTTTTTCTATCAGATGCCTTTTGAATCAATGGATCTTCTTTGGTACGGTTGGGAAAACGGTTATACACCCTCTGAGGTAGCACCGGTGATGGAGATGACAGAAGATCAGGTTATCAAGATTTATCGGAATTTTGAACGGAAACAAAAAACAACTGATTATCTGAGAACGCCGCCATTACATGATTATGTAATTACTCATGAGAAGCATCGGTCAGAATTGGTTTGATAAGAAATAAGTTTGTTCAGTAGAATTCCTCTACTATTTCCGTTGAAGTTGCCTAGCCAAAAAGGTAATTGATGTGTTTGATATCCTTAATCTCTTTTTAAACTATGAATTGTGTAGATTATCTTATAAAAGACACCTGGAATAGTGAAAAACTATTTGTACTTGGGCCGAAAGAAACATTGAGTTTTCAAATGCTTCAGGAGCGTGTGATGAAATTGACCCAATGGATTAAAACTGAAGTTGGGCATGGCGAGAAGATTGTTCTGATTTCGCCCAATAGTAGTTTTTTCATAATCTCTTATTTAGCCATCATGAAATCGGGGAATGTTGTCGTTCCCCTTAATCCGGCTATTGAAAAGGATGGTTTAGATTATGTGGTTGAGCAAGGGGAGGTGAAGTTTGGTTTTATTTCACAAGTCGTCGTGCGCCGTCTCCAGCCAGATATTGAATGTGTGATTGATGAAAATAAATTGACGCAGATAGAGGACGAGTTGTCGTGCGTAAATTGGCACATTGAAAATGGTTTTGATGAAAATGCACTGGCACAAATTATATACACTTCGGGGTCCACTGCTCTGCCCAAAGGCGTCATGCTCTCACACAAAAATATTAAAGTCAATACAAATGCTATAATTGAATACCTCGAATTGACAGAGCTTGATATCATGGAAGTGGTACTGCCATTTTTTTACTGTTATGGATTGTCCTTGTTGCATACGCATCTTAAGGTGGGGGGGAGTATCGTCATTAATAACAATTTTATTTTTCTGGGTTCCGTCATTAACGATTTGAAAAAGTATAATTGTACTGGTTTTGCGGGTGTACCAAGTCATTTTCAGATTTTGCTGCGGAAATCGGATTCGTTCATCAAATCAGAATTTCCCGCTTTAAGATACGTGACACAGGCTGGTGGTAAACTACATACTGTATTTATTGAAGAGTTTAGAAATTATTTTCCCACAGTAGATTTTTTTGTTATGTATGGGCAGACCGAAGCTACAGCACGCTTGTCTTATCTGCCACCGGATCGGTTGGCGGATAAATTGGGATCATTGGGGAAGGGGATTCCGGGCGTTCAGTTGAAGGTTGTTAACCATGATGGGAATCCTGTCCTTCCGGGTGAAGTTGGTGAAATCATTGCCAGGGGAGATAATGTGATGCTTGGTTATTATAAGGATGCTGTCGCCACTCACGAAGCCTTAAAAGATGGCTGGCTCTACACGGGTGATCTGGCAAAGGTGGACGCAGACGGTTTTATTTATCATGCGGCCAGGCGAAAAGAGATCATTAAAGTGGGTGGAAAGCGCGTTAGTCCTAAGGAAATTGAGGAAGTTTTAGTTGCTATGGAAGGGGTCGTGGATTGCACCATTGAAGCTGTGGATGATCCTATTTTAGGCGAGGCCATTAAAGCCATTTTAGTAGTCAATAACACCAACCAGGCAATTACAGCTGATGCGATCAGGGCTTATTGCAGTACGAAATTAGCGTCATACAAAATCCCTGGAGTAATTGATTTTAAGGAACGTGTAGAGGTTAATGCGGCAGGAAAGAAAGTTAAAAAGAAAGCTGTGAAATAGTTTTCTATGGCTGAAAAATATAAATTAATAAAATGCCAATTTTTTTTTTTTGTTTTGATGAAAGATCAATAATTGGTAATCAACGAAAGTTTAAATAACATGAATTAAGGTTTTAGTTAGGGATCTGATTTTATTGCAGATGGTATTCATGTAAAAATGATGACATTCACTTTTCTCTTCCGTAAATTTGGTAAAAGGTGATGATTTAAAGTGTGTGATATGAGATCATTGTGGGCGAATATTTCAGTAGGAGTAGATACCGGGATTGAAAAAACTTTTGAAGTTCATCGCAGAGATGTGAGTCCCAGAGTATGGATGCATGATACAAAGGAATCTTTATTGCGAAAGATTCATATTGATGTTTACTATTATTTTTGTCAACACTTAATACCAGAACGAGACAGTGTGAGGTTAATTAATACGAATGATCCAAATTTAATATTTGAAGAATCCTATAAGGATGTTCGTGGGATTGTCAATCTTACCCGTGTCAATGATTTTACCCGTATTAATAATTTCTTCATTAAAATCAATAACTGCCTTCCTGATGCTGGTATGTTTATTGGGTGTGTAGAAACTGCTTGTATCCGCAAACAAAAACACTTTAACTCTAGATGGAGTTTATTCAGACATGTTGTCTGGTTTCATCATTTCATGCTGCATCGGGTCCATTCAAAGTCGCGCTTCACAAAGGATTTTTACCTTAAGTCTACGCAGGGAAAATACCGCTGGTTAACCAAGGCCGAAGTGCTGGGACGGTTGGTATGTTGTGGTTTTGAAGTGATTGAGTATCGAGAGATAAATGGTTTGCTTTATTTTGTGGTAATGAAAACCCGAAATCCCAGTTGTTATATCAAAAATACATTTGGGCCTCTTTTTGCAATGACCCGGATCGGAAAAGGGGGTAAGCCCATCAGTGTGTTTAAGATCCGAACCATGCATCCTTATTCTGAATATTTGCAGGATTTTGTTATTCGACTCAACGGGTATAATGAAGTGGGTAAGCCGGCTAATGATTTTAGGTTGACCCGATGGGGGAAGTTTTTTCGGAAATATTGGATTGATGAAATTCCTCAGTTTATAAATGTTCTGAAGGGCGATATGTCCCTTGTTGGGGTACGTCCACTGAGCAGAACCCGTTTTAGAGAATTGCCGTTAGATGTACAACAGGAGCGAATAAAATATAAGCCGGGGTGTATTCCTCCTTATGTAGCCTTGTTGATGCCAGATGCAAAGGGAAACATTGAAGCTGAACGTATTTATATGAAGGAAAAGCAAAAACATCCGTTCTGGACGGATGTAAAGTACTTCTTTTTGAGTGTTTTCAATATCCTGACTGGCAAGATCAGAAGTTCATAGATTTTCTAATTAGTAGAGCCGGCAGAAAGATCTGTTGGCTTTTTTTGTGTTGAATTTCACTGCAAAAAGGCTTAAATTGAATAGATAGCTTACTTGTAGTATGATTGCAATATTTTTTCAAAAGACACCATTGTTGAGATTCTTAGTGCCATTCATCATTGGTATTATCCTTGGTGCGCTTATGGAGATGCCTTTATGGTGTTTAATGGTTGTAATGGTATTTTGGTGTCTCTTGTTTTTTGCTTGTGTCATTGGGTTCAGGATGCGGGCTTCTTATCGGTGGCGTTTTCTACCTGGGGTTGCGTTTGTTTCATGGGTTATTGCTTTTGGGATGTTCTATATCCAATTGCGAAAACCGATTGTGCTGGATTCTAAATTACAATCAGATATTGCGGTAAAGGTTATTTCCGGGTTGGGAGAAACTCCTCGTAGTCTGAAATATGATGTGGAATTAATAGGGGGCGAGGACAGCGTTGTGAGTCGATTCATTGGTAGTGATGGGCGCTTGTATCTGAAGCGTGATGGGTTGGATCAGATCCCACAGCCAGGGGAGATTTGGTTCGTATCCGGTCAGTTCATGCCTTACCAATCACCAGGTACTCCCTATATGTTCGATTACTCTGATTATTTACGAAAGAATCGAATCGCCTTTCAATTTATATGCAATACAGGAACTTGTAATTATTCAAAGGATAGTGAGTCGTTTGATTTATTTGTTTTTTGTGCCCAACTAAAAGGGCAATTAATGCATTTGTTTTCTGAATATGGGATGTCTCAACGCGAAAGAGCTGTTTTAAACGCTTTGTTCTTAGGAGATAAAAGCGAGTTGAGTAGCGATCAGAAAGATCATTTTGCGGCCGCAGGTGCCATGCATTTACTGGCTGTTTCGGGCCTGCATGTAGGGATTATTTATCTCTTAGCAGGCTTCTTGTTGAATGCATGTGGATTAAGACGAAAGCGATCCATAAAGGTTGTCTTTATCGTGTTGATTTTACTTGGGTATGCGATATTAACCGGATTGTCTCCCTCTGTTTTGCGCGCTTTTATCATGTTTTCAATGATGGAGATAGGAATTCTGATGAAAAGGCGTAAGAACATCTTTAATATGATTTTTGCCTCGCTGTTACTTATTCTCCTGTTGGATCCATTAGCGATCTATAATATCGGGTTTTGGTTAAGTCATGTGGCTGTGATCAGTATCATTGTGTTCTATCCGCTGATCAATGGCTGGTTTGTTTTTAAGTTTCCACCTTTTAAGTGGATATGGTCCCTTTTTTCAGTCTCAATAGCTGCTCAAATAGGCACATTCCCACTTGGAATAGCCATATTTCATGATTTTCCTATTTATTTTATTATTTCAAATCTGCTCTTAATACCAATTGTCGCACCTATTCTGGTATTGGCCATTTTATCTGTGGGTGTTCAATTTTCATCATTTTTGTCAAAAATGTTCATCGGTTGTCTCAGTAATTTATTGGAGTACCTCAATGATTCAGTGCAGTGGATTGAATCGTTGCCTTATTCTGTTTGGTCTCACTTGTATTTGGGTTGGCATCAGGTGGCATTAATATATCTGGCCTTACTCTTATTTCTAATGTTTCGGGAGTCGGTTCAGATAAGATACATCCGCTACCTGGTGATGGTTGTTTTATTTATAGGGTTAAGTTTTCTGTATGGTCAAAACGCCCGGCCAAATCAAGTGTTGGTAGCAACGCATTCTTCTGGTCGAACACTTGTTAATATTTTTGATCGGAATCATAACGTTGTATTTGTCGATAGAAATATCTCCAACCGTAATGTCAGTTATTGTCTAAAGGGAATATGGTCTTTTTATGGTGCGCCAGTCGATTTTGAAATAATTTCCGGTGACTCATCAATTCGTTCACCGGTTGTATTGAAGCAAATGGAAGGGCTTTCAATTTTATATGTAAGGAAAGGGGTGCAATGGCCATTTAACGAAGGATATCCATTTTTTGATTGGATTATTTTTAATCAAGTTCCCAATCAATCTCTGGAAGAGTTGAGTTTGAAGGTTAATTTTGATAAGGTTATTTTGGGCGGTGGAGGGAGCCGGATTGACAAAGAAAAATGGTTACAAGCGAATCGTAAATATCGTGAACGCATCTGCTTACTGGAAGAGCAAGGAGCGCAGATCTTCAGTGAAAATTATTCTTGGTATAAATTGAATCCAATATTATTTGGAAATATGGGGAGATTATCTCTTAATTTGCGGTGAATTTACTTCAAACAACTTTCTTAGGAAAACAGAACTAATTATTTGCCATGAGAATTTTTATTGCCGGGGCAGGAGAAGTGGGAACACATCTGGCTAAGATGCTTTGCAGTGCCAATCATGATGTGATTTTGATGGATGAAGATGAAGAGCGCCTGAAACAGATCGATTCGCATTTCGATTTAATGACCATCAGGGGTACTATATCGTCCATTGAAGACCTAAAGGAAGCCAATGTAAAGTCTTGCGATTTGTTTATTGCAGTACCACCTTACCAGGATATGAGTATTCTTTCTGCCATTCTTGCGAAAAAATTGGGTGCCAAGAAAACCATTGCTCGTGTGAATAATTATGAATACCTGCTGCCTGAAAACATGGAGTTCTTTAAACAGTTAGGGATTGATGAGCTGATTTATCCGGAGCAGTTGGGGACTAAGGAGGTTGTAGCCTCGCTAAAGCAAGTTGGAACACGTCAGTTATTTGAATTTTCAGGGAGTAAACTGGTATTGTTTGCTTTGAAGGTGCGTGATAATGCGCCGATCTGTAATAAAACCCTTGCGGAAATTTCCAGTATGTATGAAAAGCAGGAATACAATATTGTAGCCATCAATCGGGATGGAGCAACCATCATACCAAGGGGAAAAGAGACACTTCAGCACAATGACCTGGTTTATATTATCACGAATAAGGCTGCTGTTAAACAAGTGATGAATGATGCCGGCAAGAAGCAATTTGAAATAAAGAATGTAATGATTCTTGGAGGTAGCCGCATTGGCAAGAAGGTGGCATTTGAGCTGGAGGGGCAGTATAATATTAAATTGATCGAAATCGATAAAGAAAAAGCAGCCCGCCTGGCTGATCAATTGGAGAATACTTTAGTAATCAATGGTGATGGTCGTAATTTAGAGCTTTTGAAGGATGAAGGTATCCAGAAAATGGATGCGTTTGTGGCTGTTACTGGAAATTCGGAAGTGAATATTCTCGCGTGTCAACTGGCAAAAAAGATGGGAATAAAGAAGACGGTCGCCGAAGTAGAGAATATCGATTACATTGATTTAGCAGAAAATATTGGCATTGGCACGCTGATTAATAAAAAATTAATCGCAGCCAGTCACATCTATCGATATACGTTAAGGGCTCATGTGTCGCATGTGAAATGTTTGACTGCTACTGATGCTGAAGTTCTGGAGCTGATTGCACAGCCTGATTCGAAAGTTACTAAGGCTACATTGAGTAACCTAAGCTTGCCCAAAGATGTCAATGTGGGTGGGATTATCAGAGGTGAATTGGCCATTATTGCCACGGGTGATACGCAAATCTTGCCCAATGATAAGGTTGTACTCTTTGCGATGCCTTCTGGGATTAGTAAGATTGAAAAAATGTTTAGTTAATTTTCATAGGTTGTCATGTTGAATAAGAAGTTCATCATCAAAGTATTTGGCTTGGTGGTGATGTTTGAAAGCCTGTTCATGTTAGTGTGTGCGGGTGTTTCTTATTATTATAAAGAATCCGACTTTCAGGCTTTTATCTTATCTAGTGCCATCACCTTTTCTGTAGGCAGCGTGGCGTGGTTATTGACGCGAAATGTTAAGCGAGATCTGATTAAGCGAGAGGGGTACGTAGTCGTAACACTTGTGTGGATTGTGATGTCTGTGTTTGGCAGCCTGCCCTATATACTGAGTGGTGCGATACCGGATTTTACCAATGCTTTTTTCGAAACGATCTCTGGTTTTACAACTACGGGGGCGTCTGTTGTAAGTGATATTGAAGCCTTGCCTCATGGTATATTGTTTTGGCGCAGCGTGACCCATTTGATTGGTGGTATGGGGATTATTGTACTCGCAGTGGCTATCTTGCCTTATTTTGGTTTTGGTGGTATGCAGTTGTACAATGCGGAAGTATCCGGCGTAACGAGTGAGAAGTTACATCCTCGGGTGGCCCGTACAGCCAAGAGTTTATGGGGTATTTATGTGGCCCTTATTGGCCTTGAAACCTGTTTTTTAATGTTTGGTGGAATGCCTTTATTTGACGCTTTGTGTCATAGTTTTGGAACGATTGCGTCCGGAGGTTTCTCAACTAAGAATGATAGTATTGCAGGTTATTCGCCGTATATACAGTATGTGATTATTGTATTTATGATCTTTTCCGGAACTAATTTTACACTGTTTTACTTCCTATGGAAAGGAAAATGGAATAAGATTAAATCGAACCGGGAATTTATTGTTTATCTTGGAGTCATTCTGGTCGCCACGTTAATAATCAGTTCTACCTTGTCATTTCTGGATCATTTTCCAGGGGAATCATCCTTTCGCAATGCTTTCTTTCAGGTGACAAGTATCATCACCAGTACGGGATTTGTGACCGCAGATTATACGTTATGGCATCCTTATTTGGTTTTTATTATCTTCTTGCTCATGTTTAGCGGCGGTTGTGCCGGTAGTACATCGGGAGGAATTAAAATCCTGCGTCATAACATACTTTTTAGAAATACAGTACTCGAGTTTAAGAGAATGACACATCCAATGGCTATCATTCCATTGAAGATCAAAGGTAAAGTGGTATCTACTGATATAGTGTACAAGGTCATGGCCTTTTTAATCATGTACCTGGTATTTTTTTGTATCGGTGTCTTTCTTTTAACACTTGTAGGTTTGGATATGGTTTCGGCGATGGGCGGAGTGGCTACTTCCATGGGAGGTATCGGGCCTGGGTTGGGAAGCGTTGGTCCCATGAATAATTTTTTGGAAGTGCCTGACTTAGGGAAGTGGGTTCTTTCTTTTCTGATGTTGTTGGGACGGCTGGAGCTTTTCTCCGTATTGATTTTATTATCTCCTGATTTTTGGAAAAATCGCTAGTCTTTTGGGCTCTATGTTTTTTCTTCATTGAAAAAATGGCATATTTGCGCCAACTAAATATTGCAAACGATCGGAAATGCTTAATAGCCGCTTTATTTTATTAGTTCTGGGACTTCTTCTAGTGGTTGAAGGAGTTTTTATGGTTTTATCAGGTGGCATATCCTGGTTGTTCGGTGAGTTTGATTTACCCTATCATTTTATATCTGCAGCCATATGTATTGGATTAGGCGGTGTCACTGCCGGCATGAACTGGAATGCTCCCAAAAAAATAGGTAAGCGCGAAGGCTATTTAATTGTGACCTTGGTGTGGGTGGTGTTTTCTTTATTTGGTTTGTTGCCTTTCTGGCTAAGTGGAGCCATTCCTTCCTTTACAGATAGTTTTTTCGAAACCATGTCGGGTTTTACGACTACCGGAAGTAGTATTTTAAATGACATCGAAGCGTTGCCGCATGGATTGCTCTTTTGGCGCAGTTTGATTCAATGGTTAGGTGGAATGGGTATTATTGTTCTTTCCCTAGCCATTTTGCCGATATTAGGCGTAGGAGGGATGCAGATGTTTGTGGCCGAAGTCCCTGGGCCGGCACCTGATAAGCTACATCCACGCATCACTGAAACCGCTAAGCGGCTGTATGGGATCTATGTGATGTTTACCTTTGCTGAGGCGATTTTGTTGTATTTTGGAGGGATGACACCTTTCGATGCGATCTGCCATTCATTTACGACGATGGCTACAGGGGGGTATTCAACCAAGCAAGCCAGTATGGCTTATTTTTCATCGCCCTATCTACAATATGTAGTGGTGCTTTTTATGTTTATTGCAGGTGCCAATTTTACACTGTCATACAGTGCTTTGCATGGCCGATTTAAAAAGGTGATCAAAGATGAGGAGTTTAGGTATTATCTGGGGTTTGTTTTAGTAATTAGTATAATTGTTGGAGGCGTACTTTATTATACCGATTCGTCGATGGGGATTGAACGTGCGTGGCGGGATGGTGTTTTTCAAGTGGTTTCCATCATCACAACGACTGGCTATGCAACTGCCGATTATTTGTTGTGGGTGCCATTTTTGAGCATTATTATCTTTTTGTTGATGTTTTTAGGGGGCTCTGCAGGATCTACTGGTGGTGGCATTAAGATTGTACGCATCGTGCTGTTGATGAAAAATAGTCTCTTTGAATTAAAGCGTTTGGTTCACCCTAATGCAGTTATTCCTGTTAGGTATAACACGCGTGCAGTAGGGCAGGGTATTGTGATTAATGTCTTGGCATTTATTGTGTTCTACATGATGATTGTAGGCGTCAGCACAGTTATCATGTCCATTATGGGATTTGATTTAAATACTGCTTTTGGAGCGGTTGCTACTTCGATTGGTAACATTGGCCCAGGATTAGGAGATGTTGGTCCTGCACTCAATTTTTATCAAGTGCCGGGTTTTGGCAAGTGGTTTTTAAGCTTCCTGATGTTAATCGGACGTTTGGAATTGTTTACGGTTATCTTATTATTCTCACCCTATTTCTGGAAAGGGTAATCGTGCAGACGTGCAAATAAAGCTGAAAAAGAATTTATAATTCAAGTTCCCCTTTTCCCTGGCGAATTACCTCCATTTCACCGTTGGTACAATCAATGACGGTGGATGGGACATTTCCGCCAAAGCCTCCATCTATCACAACGTCTACAAGCGAACTGAATTTTTCATAGATCAATTCAGGGTCCGTAGTGTATTCAATCACATCATCTTCATCTCTGACCGAAGTCGATAAAATGGGATTACCCAACTCAAGAACCAATTCTCGGATAATGCTATTGTCAGGAACGCGAATACCCACTGTTTTTTTGTTGTTCTTAAATAATTTAGGAACGTTATTGTTGGCTTGTAAAATAAAGGTAAATGGCCCGGGGAGGTGCTTTTTCATGATTTTAAAAAGGTGATTGTCCAATGGCCTTGTAAAATCAGAAATGTGGCTTAAATCATAACAAATAAACGAGAGATTCGCTTTTTTTAGGTTGATGTTTTTAATGCGCGCCACCTTTTCAACCGCTTTACTGTTGTTAATGTCGCAACCAATGCCATAAATAGTGTCGGTGGGGTAAATAACTAGACCTCCATTTCTAAGGATATCAGCTATTTTTTTTATCTCTTTGGCGTTGGGATTATCCGGGTAAATTTTGATCAGCATATTTTTTCTTTTGAAGATAGTGATTTTGAGGCAAAGGTAATGCACACTGTCACTGTTTGACAATGAATACTTTCAAAATAAATGCTGAAAAATTAAGGATATTGGTAAAAAGTGGTGAGAATTTTGAGCGGGAGACGGGGCTCAAACCCGCGACCCTCAGCTTGGAAGGCTGATGCTCTATCAACTGAGCTACTCCCGCAATAATAAAGAGCCGATGGAGGGATTCGAACCCACGGCCTGCTGATTACAAATCAGCTGCTCTGACCAACTGAGCTACATCGGCAATACATGGTGGGGAGAGCAGGATTCGAACCTACGAAGACATAAGTCAGCGGAGTTACAGTCCGCCCCAGTTGGCCACTTTGGTATCTCCCCAATGTAAAAAAATCAAAATTTTGACGAAAAAAAAGTCATTCCGATGAATGACCTTTGAGCGGGAGACGGGGCTCAAACCCGCGACCCTCAGCTTGGAAGGCTGATGCTCTATCAACTGAGCTACTCCCGCAATAAAATAGAGCCGATGGAGGGATTCGAACCCACGGCCTGCTGATTACAAATCAGCTGCTCTGACCAACTGAGCTACATCGGCAATTCTGGTGGGGAGAGCAGGATTCGAACCTACGAAGACATAAGTCAGCGGAGTTACAGTCCGCCCCAGTTGGCCACTTTGGTATCTCCCCGAACTTCAGCAATCTTCTGGAAGACTGTTGAAAGTACATTCAATATTTTCAAGAACTTAATGCTTGAGCCGATGGAGGGATTCGAACCCACGGCCTGCTGATTACAAATCAGCTGCTCTGACCAACTGAGCTACATCGGCGGGTGGGCAAGCTACCCACATCGCACTGCTACAACTATCTACCCTTGCTGCCGCCAGGCCCTGGGGGAGTTCAACAGGAGCTAGTCGTATGGGACTCACCCGTGTTTCTTGATTGCGGATGCAAAAGTAATGGATTTGTCCTTTCGTGCAAATCTTTTCGATAACTTTTTTCACTGCTGTGAGGTAATGTGGTGAAAATGAAAAACAAAATTTTTAAACTTGTTTCAATGTTTTTTCTTGAGTGGATATTTATTAGCTCCGCAGAGTTGACATTTCAGGGTTATTTGTATTTTAGTTCGCTAATTTAAATCATGTAAATCTCTTTTTATGGAAACGAAAAGTCCATCTATTGGCAAACAAGCATTGAAGTATGGAGCTATTATTGCGGTCGTATTAATTCTGATATCAATTTTCACACATGTAACCAATTTGACAGGGAATAGCATGTTGGGATGGTTGGAGAATTTAGTGATTATTGCCGGATTATTTTGGGCGATGAAAGTTTTTCGCGACACACATGTTGGAGGTTATATGGAATTCGGACAGGGGGTGTCATTCGGAACCTTAGCTTCCTTGTTTGGTGGTAGTTTAACAAGTTTATATTCGTTCATCTTTCTTAAGTATGTTGATCCTTCGGTATTGGTAGAACTTAAAGAGGTGGCATTGGAAAACTTTTTGCAAGGAGGCTATTCTGAAGCTGAATTAGAAATGATGGATAGTATTATCCAGTTTGTTTATACTCCTGGAGTGATGCTGATAGGTGGTATATTGGGGGCTGTTCTCGGAGGTGTTATTATTTCCCTTATATTAGCTGCCATCTTAAAAAAACCGAAACCGCTTTTTGAAGAAGCAACGCAAGAGTAATATGGATTTATCGATCATAGTACCGTTATACAACGAAGAGGAGTCAATAGGTGAATTATTAAAATGGATTAGACAGGTCATTGACCCGCTGGGTTATGTCTATGAAGTTATTTTTGTGGATGATGGTAGTTCGGATGCGTCCTGGCAGGTCATTCAAAATCTGAAAGCTGAAAACCCGGAAGTGAAAGGGTTGCGATTCCGTCGCAATTATGGCAAATCAGCTGGCTTGCATTGCGGTTTTCAAGTGGCTCAGGGAGATGTGGTGATTACGATGGATGCTGATCTACAGGATAGTCCGGAAGAAATTCCGTACCTGATGCGGATGATTCGTGAAGACGGGTATGATTTGGTGAGTGGATGGAAGAAGAAACGGTACGATCCAATTGGAAAAACCTTGCCCAGTAAGTTATTTAATCGGACTGTCCGCTTGGTCTCGGGTATTAAACTACATGATTTCAATTGTGGGTTGAAGGCGTATCGCAATAAGGTGATAAAAAATGTGGAGGTGTATGGTGAAATGCACCGTTACATCCCATTGATTGCCAAACAGGCTGGATTTGGGCGCATTGGGGAAAAAATCGTTCAGCACCAGGAGCGCAAATACGGGGTTTCTAAATTTGGCATTGAGCGCACCATAAAAGGTTTTCTCGATCTTATGTCTGTGACGTTTATCTCCAAGTTCGGGAAGCGACCCATGCACTTGTTTGGATCTTTGGGAACTTTAATGTTCATGGTTGGTTTCTTTTCGGCACTCTATTTGGGGATTAAAAAATTGTGGTACGTCTATCACCATGTGTCAGCTCAGTTAGTGACGGATAGTCCTTATTTTTACATTGCGCTAACCAGTATGGTAATTGGAACACAGTTATTTTTGGCCGGTTTTCTGGCCGAGTTGGTGTCCCGCAATTCAGCGGAACGCAATGCTTATCAAATTGCAGAAAAGATTGACTAATGACATTTTATAATCGCATTGTAGAAGCCTATGATCAACTTTTTCCATTTAATTCCAAACAGCTGGATTTAGTAGGAGAAAAGTGGGGCGGAAATCTGGTTGGTAAACGTATTCTGGACATGGGATGCGGTACGGGATCTTTGGCCATTCAACTGGCCCGTCGCAGTGCCTGTGTGGATGCGTTTGATTTTGATTCGATGATGATCGCCAAAGCGGAGGAGAAACGACCTCAGGCACTTAATCTGAGGTTTCGTCAAGGGGATATGCTGGCATTGGAGTCCATGTATAAACCGGCCTTATTTGATGCCATTCTTTGTTTTGGGAATACTTTGGTTCATTTGGGGGATGAGCACCAGGTGGCCGAGGTGTTGGAAGCCGTATCGAAGCGTTTGAAGACCGGTGGTCGTTTTTTGATGCAGATTATTAATTACGATCGTATCATTCAAAATCAGGTAGATCATCTTCCAACTATTGAAACGCCTGATTATTCTTTTATCCGTGATTACATCCATCGGCCGGATGGCTTAATTGATTTTTCTACTCAATTGATCTCTAAAGCGGATAAGGAGGAGTTACATGAGACAATTCCTTTAATGCCATTGCGAAAAAGTGCGTTGATGGCATTGATGAACGGCAACTTCTCAAAGATTCAATGTTTTGGAGGTTTTGATCAATCTGAATGGACAGAGCAGAGTTTTCATTTGGTTATTGAAGCGGTGAAGTAAATTGGGCCTTTAATTTGGTGATTACTATTTTATCGATGGGAAAGGTGACTTCGTCGGTGTTTATTTTAGTGATGGATTCCCATCGAAAGGCCTGATTGCCTTCTTTTTTAGTGAAGTTAAAAGGTATGTCGGAGGTGATGATTTTCGATACTTCCAGGGATGATACCAGATAATAAATGCTGATAAGCTGAGTGTTTTCGAAAAAAAGAGTGGGTTGGAAAAAGTCGGTAGTGTAGAAATGACTTTCAATGGAAATGTCGATGTTTAGCTCTTCTCTGAATTCCCGTTTTAAACCATCCAAGGTGCCTTCGCCATATTTCAGTCCCCCTCCGGGGAATTTGGTCATGTATGTGGACAGTACGTATTCATCGGAAAGAAGAATCTCATTTTTAGTGTTAATCAGTAAACCATATACCCGAATGTTAAATTTGCCTTCTGATTTCATAAGTGGATTACGTGTTTCTTAAACTCGATTCTACAAATTTTGAAATTTCTTCCGCCTGACCGGGGTGAAACCAATTAATTTCTTTGTCGCGCCTGAACCAGGAGAGTTGGCGTTTGGCGTACCTGCGCGAATTGCGTTTGATTAAATCAATGGCTGTTTCGGCATCGTATTCGCCATCCAAATGTCCGTAAATCTCTTTGTAGCCAACTGTGTTAAGGGCATTCAGTGATTTGTGCTCATAAAACGCCCGGGCTTCATCGAACAAGCCTTCTTCAACCATGATATTCACACGCTGGTTGATGCGATCGTATAGCTCGGTACGATCCATGTCAAGGCCAATCTTTAGGATATTGAAGGGTCTTTTCCGGGCGCTGTTGGTGCGCAATGAGCTGTAAGGTTGTCCGGTCATCAGACAGACCTCTACGGCGTGTATAACGCGCTTGTGATTTTTCAAATCCACTTGCTCATAGAAAATCGGATCCAGTAATTTGAGTTGTCTGCGGATGGCATCCAGCCCTTCTTTTTCGTATGTCTCCATCACTTCACGGCGCAATTCCGGATCAATGGTCGGTAAATCATCAATGCCTTTGCAAACCGCATCCACATACATCATGGAGCCGCCTGTCATCACCACTTCTTTGTGGGATAAAAAAAGAGTGTCAAGTAGTTTTAAGACGTCCTGCTCAAATTCATAGGCGTTATAATAGTCGGTGATGGAATGAGTTCCCACCATGTAATGCTGAACCGCTTGTAACTGCTCTGTGGTGGGGGCTGCCGTTCCAATTTTCAGCTCCTTGTAGATTTGGCGACTGTCCGATGATATGATAACGGTGTTTAACTGTCGGGCCAGGTTTAGGCTGAGGTCTGTTTTGCCGATGCCTGTGGGCCCGATCAATACCAGCAAAGTGTTTGCCATGAATTATACTTACTTAATTAATAATGGTCAGGAAATTCATCTGCATCAAATGGCTCGTCATTGTAATCGTCAAAATCAATGGGGCAGTCGAAATCGTCCAGCAAGCTCTCGTCAAAATCCGGCTCTTCCATCGTTAAATCATCTGAAATGGCCCCAATCATGATTTGTTCCGGAGCCTCGCCTTGGTTTTTATAACAGTTGGGTTTGGCTAAGGTGCCTTCTGCTATCTGAATGGTTTCAATGAAGAAAGCGCGTTCCGAAAATAAGTCGAAAACATATATTAAGCGTTGTCCGGTTTCAGTAATGAGTTGTGCTATTTTTGTGTCGTTCATGACCAATAGGTTTTCTGTTTCGCCATCGGTCATATCGAAAAGGGTGATCTCTTGTTCCTTGTTCCAATCCTGATCGGTCATGAAAAACGAAGCCATCTGGGTCGCGTCATAGGTTAGTAGTTCTTGCAGGAAATTATGAAGATCTGCAAACGTTTGATTATCATCAATCGCTATCTCTTTCACAAAATCATCCGCTTCAATTGATAATAATCTTAAATAGACAATCATTTGAGTTGTGCTTTAAAATGTTTTGGCAATGGCCGACAAAATTAGAAAAAAACGAAAAGACCGTACGATTTTTCGGTAAAAAACCATTGGTGCAATATCGATTAAGTAAGGAATAAATGCAAGTGTGTCTATGGGATTGAAAGATAGAGTGATGTAAAAACATTGATTGGGATTGAGTTGTTAAAGGATTGAATTCAAAAAATTGAAATATGGAACGCTTTTATTTTTTAGCCATCGGATTGGTGTTGGGAGCATCATTAATAGCTTACGTTATTTATAAGATGGCGCCCAGGTTGATGATTCGGGAGAGTCGCAGTCGGTACGATTTTGTACAAACTTTGAAACAACTGCAGCTAAGTATTGATCAGAAAGGCTGGAAAACACCACATGTTCATGATTTGCAGGCTACCATGATGAATTTTAATTTTGAGGTTCGGAAGGTGAAGGTAATGGAAGTTTGTAAGCCTGATTATGCCTACATGGTTTTGTCGCGGGATGATGAACGGATCGCTTCTACGATGATGCCCTGTCGGATTTCAGTTTACGAAAAGAGTGATGGTCAGGTGTATGTGAGTCGGATGAACAGTGTCAGAATGGGGGGTGTATTTGGAGGTGTGATTAAAAAAGCAATGGATAAAGCGGGGCGCGAGAGTGAAGAGATTATTAGCAGTGTCGCGTTATGAGGCGGGGTTGTTGGAATTGAATTCTGAACCACTGGTGGACTTTTTTGTTGATTAATCATTCCAGGTTAAACTGGATTGTAATCTTTAAACCGTCTTATGAAGCATTTTTTTGTGTTTAAAATGGCCCTGTTGGTATTTATTTCCTTTTCGATGTTGATGAGTTGTGGCTCATCCGGCAAGGGTAAGAAGTCTGAAAAATCGATTGAGTCTGTTGATCAGGTTGTGGCTCAGTCTGGCGAAATCATGTACAAGCGCCATTGTATGTCATGTCATCAACGGGATGCCGGGGGAATACCGGGCATGTATCCGCCGTTGGCGAAGAATAAAGTAATCTCGGGTGAAAAAACGGAATTGATCGGCATTGTATTGAATGGTCTGTCGGGTGAAATTACCGTCAATGGTGAAACCTACAATGGTATCATGGCCAGTTATCGAAATTTGTCAGATAAAGATATTGCGGATGTTCTAAATTACCTGCGATCCGGTTTTGGAAATTCAGCAGGTGCTATTACTCCTGAAGAGGTGAAAGCTTTACGTTGATCGTTTTGTGACTGGTGTTGGTGTTTTTTTTGTTAGGGGTGGAGAGGGCTAAAACGGTGATTAAATATTACTTTTGGCTCTCAAGTAAAACGTACCAAAACCAATACACGAATGAATACGAAACAGAAAGGGTTTATCACCCGCTCGCTAAATGCGTCCTATCCCAAGAAAGATGCATATAATGCACTACACATGCCTGTTTATGATGGTGTGGCCTATGAATTTGAGAGTGCAGAAGAGATTGAATCGGTGTTTGAGGGGAAGAAATTTGCCCACGCCTATTCGCGCACCTCCAATCCAACGGTTGAATATTTTGAACGGAAGATGTTGGCAGTGACTGATGCCCATGCGGCCATTGCGCTGTCATCGGGAATGGCCGCCATCTCCAATGTGTTAATGAGTTTGGTGGAGCAGGGTGGTAATATTGTGTCGTCCAATCATTTGTTTGGGCATTCCTATGCGTTGCTGAAACAAACGCTACCGGCTCTGGGGATTGAAGTGCGATTTGCTGATATGACGGATCTGGAGGATGTGAAGCGTAAAACGGATGCTAAGACCCGTGTTTATTTCTTCGAATCCATTACCAATCCGCAGCTGGAAATTGTGGACCTGGTGCAATTGTCAGCTGTTGCACAATCTCAAAAGGTGGTGATGGTTTGCGACAGTACCGTCACGCCGCCTTATGTATTCAACTCAAAGAAGTTTGGGGTGGATGTGGAGGTGATGTCAACCACTAAATTTATTTCAGGAGGAGCTGCTGCTTTTGGCGGTGTGGTGCTGGATAATGGTACCTTTGAATGGGAATCCTTACCGGCCTTGCAATCCTGGACCGGTAAATTTGGGAAAGATGCCCTGGTGGCCCGTATCCGTAAAGAGATATTTCGTCATCTGGGTGGTACCATGACGGCTCATACGGCTCATTTTATGAATCTGGGATTGGATATCATGCCTTTAAGAGTCGATCGTTGTGTGCAGAATTGTAAAATTTTGGGCGGTTATTTCGAGTCTAATCCTGCAGTGGTGTCCTTTAATTATCCGGGCGTGGTTGGTAATGCCGGGTATGAGTTGGCGCAGCGTCAATTTAATGGCAAGCCCGGAGCGATCATGACCTTTGATCTGGTCTCCAAAGCGGCCTGTTATGCGTTTTACAATCGCTTGACGACCATCCGAAGGGCCACCAACTTAAATGATAATAAATCACTTATTATTCATCCGGAATCTACCATATATGCTGAATTTTCAAAGGAAGAGAAACAGGCTATGGGCATTCGTGATACGCTGATGCGTTTATCGGTAGGTATTGAAGATGCGGATGATTTAATGGATGCCTTTGATGAAGCTTTAAATATCTGATGAAGTACTTTTTTAAAATTATATTAGTTGGAGCACTGTCTTTCAAGGCGGTGCTTTCTTTTGGGCAGGCTCCGGTTGATTCGTTGAATCAAAATTTATTGGAGCAGGCTGCCGGATTGGCCGAAGAAGTGCTGGATCTGGTCACCTGGGAGAAGGATCGGCATACCGTTTCGGTATTTCCCATGGCGGGTTATTCGCCACGTACGGGTTATGAGATTGGCATCATGCCGGTTTGGCGGATTCAGCCCGCCGGGGTTGTCACTTCCAGTTACCATCGGCCCACGACCATTGCACCGGCCTTTCAGATGTCTTCGAAAGGGATGTATGAAGTACAGTTGGATGCGGTGGTGTTTACACGGCGGCAGTGGTTTTTTATCTCCCGCATGCAATACTTGTTTCTCCCGGATACATTCTTTGGATTGGGCAATCAGAAAAAGGAGGAACCTTATTCGGAGTATGAATTGAATCGCTTTAGCTTACATGCAGATATCCTGAAAGGATGGAATGAAAAAGTGTTCATGGGGCTGCGGGCAGATTTTAATCAGGCTGAAAATAATGACATTCAAGGCGATGTTTTAAATCCTTCCATTCCCGGTTATGGAGGTGGTTGGGCTAATGGACTAGGCCCTACCCTGGCTTTTGATACGCGTAATGACCTGTTGTATCCTTCCTCGGGATGGTTTGTGGTGGCCTCGGCCTTGTGGTTCGAAGATTGGATGGGAAGTGACTACCGGTTTCAGTTATCCAGTCTGGATATTCGAAAATTCATTTCGTTGAAAGGGGATAAAAGCATTGTTGGGTTGCAGGGGTATATCAGTCATTCCAATGGGGATGTGCCCTTTTTTAAATTGCCATTTATTGGTGGAAAGCGCATGCTAAGAGGGATTCCGCATCCCCATAAGTACCTGGATGAAAATGCCTGGTTTGCCCAAGCAGAGTGGCGGCAGGATGTGTGGTGGCGAATCGGGGCGGTGGCTTTTGCGGGGACCGGAAAAGTATTTCCTACTATAAGCGAGGGTTTATTTAATGATTTGCACGTAGTAGGTGGAGCGGGTCTGAGATTTAGAGTGTTGCCAGATGAAGGGTTGAATTTCAGAATCGATTATGGGGTGTCTAATCATGGTGAAAGTGGCATTTATTTCACAATTCGGGAAGCATTTTAGTAAGTCCTATAAAAAGAATAGCTTTAATAAGGCGTGTGATCTCCTTAATTCTACAAAAATAAAAGAGGGCTAAAGTCCTCTTTTTTTGTGATTTGCCTTAATGGATATTAGAATAGTGGGATTAAATTTGTGTATTTCACTTGGTGAGTGTAAAAAACTGAATCATATTTGCATATGAAAATACTAAAACAATAGGAGATGTTTCCGAAGAAAGTATATTATGGTTTGAGATACGTGTTGGCCTTATCGGTGCTGGCAGACGATGAACACATCGGTGTGGCAGAAGTGGCCGAGCGTGAGCAGTTGCCGGTCAAATTTCTGGAAGCCATTGCGGTGGCACTTCGAAAAAGGGGGGTTGTGAATGTGAAACGCGGCGCTGGTGGCGGATATTATTTGGCCAAAGCACTTTCCGAAATAACCCTTTACGACATTGTTTCGGTATTGGATGATAAGAGCGAGAAAGAGCTACCGGTTACCGGATCCAATGCTGAAAAAGCCGTTGGTAAGTACCTTAATGATGCCAAACGAAGCTATGAACTCTTATTAAATGATTGTAAATTAGATAAGCTCAAAGCTTTATTGGATGAGCAAAACGAACAAATAATGTATTACATATAAAACCACAAAGACCATGAGTAGAATTGCAAATGATGTCACCGAGTTAATTGGTAAAACACCTTTAGTAAAAGTCAATCGTTTAACCGCAGGGGCTGCTGCTGAAGTAGTGGCTAAATTGGAGTACTTCAACCCGGCCAGCTCGGTGAAAGACCGCATTGCCTTTGCCATGATTGATGATGCCGAACAGAAAGGTTTGTTGGATAAAGATACCGTAATTGTCGAACCAACCAGTGGTAATACGGGCGTGGGGCTGGCTTTTGTAGCAGCCGTGAAAGGCTATCGGATTATCTTAACCATGCCGGAGAGCATGAGTGTTGAACGACGTAAGTTGTTGGTGAAGTTTGGGGCTGAATTGGTGTTGACACCGGCTGAAAAAGGGATGAAAGGCGCCATCGAAAAAGCCAACGAGCTGGCCGAATCCTTTCCTAAAGCATTTGTGCCGCAACAGTTCAATAATCCGGCTAACCCGGCTATTCACAGGGCTACTACAGCCGAAGAAATTTGGGCCGATACCGATGGGAAAGTGGACATTTTCATCGCCGGCATAGGAACCGGCGGGACCATTACCGGTGTGGGTGAAGTATTGAAAGAGCGTAATCCCAATGTGCAGATAATTGCGGTGGAACCTGAAGCGTCGCCGGTATTATCAGGTGGTCAGCCAGGCCCGCATAAAATACAAGGCATTGGCGCCGGATTTGTACCTGGTGTATTAAATACGACTGTTTACGATGAGGTGATTAAAGTCTCCAATGAGGATGCGGTGGAAACCAGTCATCGGGCTGCTCGTGAAGAAGGCCTTTTGGTGGGGTATTCTTGTGGTGCAGCGTTATACGCTGCTGTTGAGGTGGCCAGGCGACCTGAGAATGCAGGGAAACGCATTGTAGTGATCTTGCCCGACACCGGCGAACGCTACCTGAGTAGTTTTAAAATTGATTAACTGACTTAATTACTTATAATTTTAGACAATTTGTAATTCTTTGTGTTGATAAAGAGCTTTCCCGGACTGCCATCCGGGGAAGCTCATCAAAGAACCGTCTGTTTGTAAGCTCTTATAAAAGATTGCTGTTATGAATTACTTCTCCGTCTTTTGCTGTTGTCAGCTTCGAATGCCCTTGGGGGCGTAATCCTCTTTTCCGGTCACCAAAGGCCGATGTTTCCATTTTTTTTTCATGACGTCAATTTATGAGTTGACGATCTTTTTTATTTTTTTGGATGCGCTAAATTGTAGGATTGGCAAGACGTACTATGGTTTCATTTCGACATGGTAGTTGAAAAGTTGTTTGTCTCCAATCTTAAACTCTAACAATCTGGTAAGGCATCCTGGTATTGTATTAACTATATTTTAGCAAGATACTATGTCATATCAACTTGATACTGATGTTTTACCACATGAATTGTGGGGTAAGGCCAACCAATTGATAAAGGAATTGTCCAAAGATCAGTTACTTTGGTTGGGCGGTTACCTGTCGGGTGTGGGTTTATCGGGTACAGGAAACGCTGCTGTTGCAAATGCGGCGGTAGTCACTTCGGAAGCACCTTCTACAGCGGCCGGTTCATTAACCATTTTATTTGGTTCGCATTCGGGGAATTCCAAACAAGTGGCCACCTATGTGGCGGAGGTGGCTACACAGCAGGGCCGGGAAGTAACCTTGGTCAGCATGGCCGATTATAAAGTGAAGCAACTGAAGCAGGAATCGCAACTGATTGTCGTGGTATCTACCCATGGCGAAGGCCACCCACCGGTGGTGGCTGAAGAGTTACACCAGTTGCTGAGTGGGAAACGGGCCGGTCAGCTGGATCAGTTGCAGTTTGCTGTGATTGCCTTGGGTGATAGTAGTTATTTGAACTTCTGTCAGACAGGTCTTGATTTTCACGACCGTTTAAAACAGCGTGGGGCCTTTGCTTTGGGGGATCCGATTTTGTTGGATGTGGATTTCAAAGAGCATCTTACTGCAACGGCCACGTCTGTTTTGCACCTGTTTCCGGTGGGCCCGTCGGAGCGGGTTGAGGCTCCATCAACCGAGAATGCTCCGGTAATGCCAATGGATGCCATTGTGCCTGTTGAGGTCTTGAATAAGGTGTTGATCAATGGCCGCGGATCAAAAAAGGAAACGTACCATGTGGAGTTGTCTCTGGAAGATACGGGTCTGACTTACCAACCAGGTGATGCGCTTGAAGTGTTTGCGTCCAATGATGAAAAATTGGTGGATGCCATCCTGACTCAGTTAGGATTCACTGGCCGGGAAGTGGTGCAGCTCAATAGCCGGGAACTTCCCTTAAAGCAAGCCCTGATCAATCATTATGAACTTACCGTTGTGACTTTACCGGTATTAACCAAATTATCGGCTTTTGTAGAGGAGACAACCTTGAATAAACTGCTGGACAACCGAAGTGCATTGGCCGGGTATCTAACCGGAACGGATTTATTGGATGTTGTCACCGAGTATCCTCTGAACATTATACCTCAGCAATTGGTGGATGCGTTGCGGAAATTACCGCCCCGGGCCTATTCCATCGCTTCTTCACAGCAGGAAGTGGAGGACGAAGTGCACCTTACTGTGAGTGCCGTGCGCTATTCCAAAAAGGAGCGGGAGCGAAACGGAGTTTGTTCCACTTTTATCGCTGATCAATTAAAACCGGGGCAAACTGTTAATGTACGGGTGAAATCCAATGAAGGCTTTCGCTTGCCCCAACAAAGTGAGGTACCCGTGATTCTCATTGGACCGGGAACAGGAGTGGCACCGTTTCGGGCATTTATTCAGGAACGGGACGCAACCGATGCGTCCGGGAAGAATTGGCTGTTCTTTGGCGATCAGCATTTCGAAACAGATTTCCTGTATCAGGCCGAATGGTTGAAATACCGTCAGCAAGGCGTGCTCACTAACCTGGATGTAGCCTTCTCGCGCGATCAGCAGGAGAAGATCTACGTGCAGCATCGCCTCCGGCAAAAAGCCGGCGAAGTGTGGGCCTGGCTGCAGGAAGGGGCGCACATCTATGTATGTGGCGACCGGAAGCAAATGGCCGGTGATGTGAAGCAGGCTTTCAAAGAAATTCTGCAGGAGCAAGGCGGATTAACACCGGAACAGGCGGATCAGCAATTGTTGGAGTGGCGCCAAAAGCACCGCTACCAGGAGGATGTTTATTAAAGTGACGTATCGGCCATAATCTGTTTCCTAAGCTTATTCGAGTAGCGTACCTGAACCCTTGGAGGTATTTGAAATGCGGCGCAATGCACTTTGTTTAATAAGTAAAGGTCAATGTAAGCGCCGAAATAAAAGAGCTCTATAGCGAAGCTTGTCCATTTTCAAACAAATAATTCAAGAATCACAAGTATCAGTAAAAGCCACATCATTTAAATCCATTAACCACAAGAACCAATGAGTACAAAACATACAAAGCTCCCTCAACCACAGGAGTGGACACCCTCCGAAGTGGAGCACATCAAAATCAACAGTCATTTTTTAAGAGGAAGTCTGGTAGCGAGCCTGGCCGATGAGGCAACAGGCGCTATTGCGGCCGACGATACCCAACTCATCAAGTTTCACGGCAGTTACCAGCAAACCGACCGCGATCTGGATGAGGAACGCAAACGCCAAAAGCTGGAGCCTCTTTACAGCTTCATGATTCGCGCCCGGGTGCCGGCCGGGGTAGCCACTGCGGAACAATGGCTCGCATTGGATAAGCTGGCCGATGAGTACGGCAATGGCACCATGAAATTAACCACCCGTCAGGCCTTTCAGTTGCATGGTATCATTAAGCGCAATCTGCAGAAAACCATGCAGGGCATCAATGCCTCATTGCTGGATTCCATAGCAGCCTGTGGTGACGTGAACCGCAATGTGATGGGCCCCTCCAATGAAGGGTTGTCGCCTGTGGTGCCTGAATTGGCTGCATTTGCAAAGGAAATCAGTGACCACTTGTTGCCCCGGACTACTGCTTATCATGAAATATGGTTGAATAAGGAGTTGCTGTCGGGTGGTGAAAAGGATCAGGAGCCTCTTTATGGCAAGACTTACTTGCCGCGGAAATTCAAGATTGCCATTGCTGTGCCGCCCTATAACGACACGGATGTGTTTGCCAATGACATCGGCTTAATTGCCATTGAAAGGGAAGGACGGCTATTGGGTTATAATGTAGCCGTTGGTGGCGGTATGGGCAAGACCTATGGCATGCCGGAAACCTATCCGCGCCTGGCCGATGTCATTGGTTATGTTCCCAAAGACCAGGCGTTGCAAGTGATCGAAGAAGTGGTGAAGATTCAGCGGGATTATGGCAACCGTGAAAACCGGAAACTGGCCCGTTTGAAATACACGCTGGATCGCCTTGGCTCGGATAATTTTGTGGCCTTGCTGCACGAACGTCTTGGTTTCTCTTTGGAAGGGAGCAGACCCTATCAATTCACCTCCAATGGTGATGTGTTTGGTTGGAAACAAGCGGCTTCCGGCAAGTGGTTTTTAGGACTTTTTATTGAACATGGGCGCATTCAGGACACGGATCAGCTTCCGTTGCGAACCGGTTTGCGGGAGCTGGCGGCCTTGCATGTGTCCGATTTTCGCTTAACAGGTAACCAGGGCTTGGTCATTGGGAATGTGGATGCTAACGACCGGGCTCAGGTGGATGCTGTTTTGGGGAAATATGGGATTGGCGATGGCGCTAAAATTTCCGGATTACGCCGCCATGCCATCGCCTGTGTGGCGCTCAATACCTGTACCATGGCTTTTGCTGAGGCCGAACGGTACTTGCCATCGCTCAATACGAAGCTGGAAGTGTTACTCGATAAACATGGCCTCACCAATGATGATATTCTGATCCGCATGACCGGCTGTCCCAATGGCTGTGGCCGTCCTTTTCTGGGAGAAATTGGTTTGGTAGGACGGGCACCCGGCAAATACAACCTTTACTTGGGAGCAGGCTTCTCAGGCGATCGCTTGAATGCCTTGTATAAAGAAATGTTAGGCGAGCAGGAGATTCTGGATGCCTTGGATCCCTTGTTTGAACAGTATGCTGCAGAACGTTTGGCGAAGGAATCCTTCGGGAATTTTGTGGTACGCCGGCAGATTGTGAAGGCACCACCGGTGGTGAGTGTCATCCGATAGAGGTAAAGATTATTCATGAAATTGTCAGGTATAAACGTCATGATGTCGGATAGATACATGAACGTATCAGGTTTTTACCCAAATATGACTGGTAATTTTATAAGCGCATCAGGCAGAAATGTGAAAGCATCAGGAAACATTGCGATAACGTCAGCTAGTAATGGGAAAGTGTCAGGTATTATCGCGAAAACGTCAGGAATTTACAGAGTGGGTGTGTAATTAGCGGCCCTCATTGGGGCTGCTATTAACTGCATAGGGCATCGCTCTATGAAATAGAATACATGAGAACAATGAAAGAAAAAAGATACCGAAGCATCGTTAAAACCATTTCATGGCGCGTCACCGGCACCATTGATACATTTATTGTATCCTATGTGATTACCGGAAAAGTAGGGTTGGCTGTTTCCATTAGTGCCGTGGAGGTCTTTACCAAGTTGATCCTTTATTATTTTCACGAGCGCCTATGGAACCGCATGCGGTTTGGAAAAGAGAAAACAGTGGCCCCTGACTATCAGATTTAAAGGGGTAAACCACTATTGAAGCCATTTATCCACCTTATCGCTTAAATATAGATACACATGAACTTTTTACCCATATCCGTTAACATCGAAGACGAAACCATCCTCATCATTGGGGGTGGAAAAGTAGCCATTCATAAGATTGAATCGCTGGAACGCTTTACGCAACGCATCAAAGTGATTGCCCTCGAAGTAGTCGCTGAGATCCGGCAGCGCCCGTTTATTGAGATTGTCGAAAAGGGGTATGAGCCGGCGGACCTGAGTGGTCATCTGTTGGTGTATGCGGCCACCGATGACCAGGCGCTCAATAGCCGCATCCGGCAGGATGGACGTCGTTACCGGTGCCTGGTCAACGTGGTGGATAAGCCATCCAATTGTGATTTTGTGTCGCCGGCCATCTATAAAAAGGATCACATGACGGTGGCGGTGAGTTCCAATGGCGAAAACGTCTATGGCTCCATTCAGTGGCGTAATGCCATCCGTGATAAAGTGGAGGCCGGTGAAATTAATCCCATCATCACCAAAGAGGAAGGGCGAAAAGTGATGGAGGCCAAGCCTTAATAACCGACTTTAATCGGGTGTAATAAACCTTAAAGAATCCTAATTATAAAAGAGATATTTTTATAGCCATTAACCACCAATTATTAATCACTCATCAGCATGCAAACCATTAGCATCATCAGTTTTGAACCGGCGCTGGATTATTTCCTGCAGCTTTATAACCGTTTAGTTAATCACGAGGTGGAATTACAATGGCGTTTTCAGCGCGATCAGCCCGCTGCTGTTTCCGCCGGTGAGGTGTGTGGTTTGTTGATGCAGGATGCTGACGCTTTATTGATGCGTCAAAGTCGTGTGGCGTATCCGTTTCATGAAGCGCTGGAGGTGCTGGCGGTTTTGGAAAATCCGTTGGATGCTGCCGATCCCTTGGTGCTGATTACCCTAAAATCAGCAGCCGGAGATTTGGCATTTTTAAAATTACCGGATTTACGAACCCGCTATGGTAAAGTGAGTATTGCCGGTTTCGGTCCCGGTAATCCCGAATTGATGACCATTAAAACTGAAAAGCTGCTGCAGACAGCACATATCATCTTTTACGATGATTTGTTGGAAGCCTCTGTTCTGGATCAGTACCTGGCCGAAAAAGTCTATGTGGGTAAGCGCAAAGGACAGCATAGTTTCCGGCAGGAGGATATCAATGCCTTATTGTTTCAGGCCGCAGCAAAGGGAAAGCGGGTTGTGCGCCTGAAAGGCGGGGATCCCCTGGTTTTTGGACGAGGTGGTGAAGAGTACCATTACCTGAAGCGCCGTTTTGTGGAAGCGGAAATCGTTCCCGGTATCACCGCTGCTTCAGCTGCTGCCGCTTCGGGCATTATTCCCCTGACTTCGCGCGGTATCTCCACTTCGGTAGCTTTTGCGCTAGGGCACAATGCTGAGATCAATAAATTACCCAAAGCAGATACCCTGGTGTTTTACATGGGGGCGTCGCAGCAAAAAGATTGGGCCCATCGCCTGCAGGCTGAAGGATGGGCCCCTCAAACGCCGGTGGCGGTGGTGCGCAATGCCTCTATGCCCGATGAAGAGATTCGGCGGTATACTCTGTCTGAACTGGCGGATAGTCAAAGCCTGTTACCGGCTCCATCACTGGTGATGGTGGGTTATACGGCATCGCACGACGTGCGGGCGCAAGGGCGCAAGTGGTTGTACACCGGCACCGATGCTGCTGATTTCGCCGAAAATGGCGTGTTGATTCATACCCCGTTGATCAAAATAGCCCCGGTTCCTTTGGATGAAGCACTCTTTGCCATCTTATCCGATTTGCAGCGGTACGATCGCATCGTATTTGCTACCCCATTTGCCGTGAAAGAATTTTTCAGATTGTTGTTTGAGGCCGGAAAGGATGTGCGGGCACTGGGCCACGTGACGCTCTCTTCGTTGGGTAATGCCACTTCAAAGGCGTTGCGTGAATTTGGCTTGAGGGTGACTCCGGAAACAGAGGACAATGCTGCGGTGTCCTTTTTAGAAGCATTTAAAGCAAAGGGAGTGGAAGGTGAAAACATTCTGCTGCCTTGCTCCACCGCCGGTTTATCGGTGTTGCCGGCTGGCTTAAGCAAGCTGGGTAACCGCATTGATACCATTGTGATCTACCACAATGAATTGCCCGATAATGTGGCCCGTCATAATCTGGACGAGTTCTTTGGGATAGTGTTTACCTCACCCACTACGGTGAAGAATTTCTTTCGCATCTACGATCGCTTGCCGGCGCATTTGCAGGTGAAGACCAGGGGGCGTTTCACGCAGCAATTGCTCGAATCCTATCTGGCCGGTGAGGAACAGCGGGCGGAGGATGAAATAAGGATCTACAGCGAGGTGGAGGACTGAGGTAGATCACTGAATAATGAATATCGAACACTAATTGAAGAACACTGATTTCTGAAATCAAAAATCGTTAATCAATATTTATCATTTCAATCCAACCAAAAACAATAAAGGAGAGATAACTTATGGTCATAATCAGTGGTCTGATGAGAATCTGCCTAATTCTCTTAATCTGTGGATAAAAAGGAGTTGTATAGGGGATGAGCTTATTGTCTTATTGAAGGTTTTCTGCATCTTGCGAATGGGACAATGATTGAATGTAAAATTTCAGAATCCACCTCATGTATCCCAAACTCATCTTTCAGGGTAGGTATCCACTCATGGTTCTTTTCAGTGGATGTGAATACTTGTTGAAGTACGCCAAGCGCCCGCAAAGCACTTAAATAAACATTGTTTTGCGTTGAAGATACTGTTATGCCCAGTTGGCTACGCAGTTTCGGATCGACTTTGGATAAACGGGTAGGTACTACATCGGTTGAGCCATAGGCTACTATGTGGAGTGTGTCTCCGCTTTGCGTGATGTCCAGTTTTACGGTCCGGTTTTGACCCGCTGGCGTTAGGGGTTGTTCAAACTCCCGATCGTGGTTGGAGTAAGTGGGGAGCAGCCCGGTGGTGGGATGTGTCAGGCTGTCCGGAAGCGGTGCAATGGTGGCCTGAATGATCAGTGGTTGATGATTGTTTTCCGAAAGAATCTTCTTGAGCAGGACGGTGAGGGAATCCGGCAGGGCTGTGAAAGAATGGTATTCATCCGGATAAAAGAAAAATGTTTGTTGAAAATGGAGGGGCTCCGTTTGGATGCTTTCTTTTTCCTTTTTCGCAGGGGCATCCGTGAGACTCACATACATTTGTACTTCGTCTTTTTGTTCGCCTTCCAGTGTATAACCGGCCGAAAGCAGCTGAATATCTAGGTTGGTGGGCGTTGCACTGGCAGGAAATAGCAAATCCTGCGTCCGGGTATTAAAGACAACTCCATCCTCAAACAGGTAGTGATCGCCCTTCATTTGCCAGCTTAGGGGATGGGCGCCTAGTAGACTTTCCATTTCAGTCAGCTTCTTTTCGGCCTGGGCTATTTTCGCATATTCAGCGGATAGCTTTTGTTCCAATTCGTGGATGCGCCGTTCTTTTTTGGTTAAATTGGTCAGGTTGGTGTCAATGAGTTTCTTGCGATAGTCGATGGCCGACAGGGAGGGATTTGTTTCTTTTTGTAAGGTGTCAATTTCAGCTTCCAATCGGCTGAGGTTGGTTTCTATTTCGGATTTAATGCCATATTCTTTTTGGAGAATGGCGCCGAGAGATCCCTCTTTTTGGAGGTCTTTTAAGAGCGGCTCAATTTTTTTGGACCGGTATTGTTCGATGCGATCCAGGTGTGAGATGCCACTTCCCGCAGCCGGATCCACTGACAATTCCCTTGACGCAAAATCGGCAAACAGGTGATAGCTTTTGGATTCGTTGGTGATAATAATCATGGGTTTAAAAGAGGAATTTAATCCCCAAAGTGAAATGTGTAAGGAGGCTGGTTTGTTGGCTGGCAGCTGTATCTGATCGGTGGAATGGCTCAAGGGGCGAAGGGTTTGTTGCCGGTTTTTCACTTCATAGGTAAATAGCCCAATGCCTTTGCCATACCACTCTTTGGTACTGTCTTCGGGGTTCAGTTCTGTTTCGTAGAGTAACCCGGCCGTTCCGCTTCCTTCGCCGGCTGCCAGAAAGGTGATGCCTGCAAAGGAGGATCCGGCTGAGAGGCGCCGGAAATACGCTTGACTGTTGGTTAAAGCGTAGTCGGTTACCAGCTGACGCCAGCGGTTCAGGAGTTTTTTCTGATCGTCAGAATCCAGTTTGTGTTGCTGCGTGAGTTGATCTATTTTTTTGGAGAGGGGCAGGGAGGGATGCATCACACAGGAGAGAACCGCTCCGGAACGTTTGGCATTGAGTGGCCGGGGGATTATTTTTTGTAGCGGTTGAGCGAAATAGGAGTAGATGGAATCGCGACATTGAGCTGGTCGATAAAGGCAGTCTTTCAAAGCTTCGTTAAGCTCCCACAAAGTCAGTTTGATGGCCGCCTCCGAAAGGAGACCCGGCGAGGTTTGTGAAATGCTGTCATAATGGATGGTAAGACTTTCCGGAAATGAAATTTGATGTTGCAGGATAGCGTCATAGTCAGTTTCGTATTGTCCATATTTCACGTTTATAAATGACGCCTCATCAAACTCAAAATAGGGTCCCCAATTGCGATCCAGCACGGGTGTTTTTTTGACGATGCGGTAAAGCCAGGCTTGTTGCTCACTGTTGAGTGGTTGCTGGGCAAAGGCTTGAAGGCATAAGAGCAAGTATAAAAATAGTGACAGCAAGCGCATGGATGGAACTCGTTTGATGTGATTAGTTATATGTTTTGTATCAATGGATTTTCTTTTGTCTGGTAAATAATTTTCAACCCTATGAATGTAAAATGGGATACCTCGTGAGGTTCTGTAAACAGTCATCTATCGATGATTGAATTAAAATTTTTAGCGGACACCAATGAAATGGATACTCAAAAGTAGATAAACTACTTTTTCCGGATGCAAATTAAGAAAATAAATGCAAGGGTTTTTGTGTGTGATTATCGTTCTATCTATTTCCATGTGTTTTCGATAATGGAATGGCCAACAATGAATGGCGCACGATGTACTTATAAACTCCAAAATATCCGGTATCTTTGCGCCATGCATAAGATAATTGATTTAGTGAAGAGTGGATTGAAGAACATGGGCATCACCCAGCTTAATCCCATGCAGTTGAAATCCATTGAAACTTTTGAGACCAAAAGTGACATGGTGTTATTAGCACCGACAGGGTCCGGTAAAACACTGGCTTTTATGCTGCCTTTGTTGGGTACGCTGGATCCCAATTCTGATAAGGTTCAGGCCTTGATTCTGGCGCCGTCGCGTGAATTGGCTTTGCAGATCGAACAAGTTTTTCGTCAGTTGGGAACCGGTTTTAAGGTGAACTGCTGTTACGGCGGGCATGCCATCAAAACGGAGATTAACAACCTGAAACATCCACCGGCTGTGCTAGTGGGAACGCCGGGCCGGATAGCTGATCATTTACGACGCGAAAGTTTTAATCCGTCGGGTATTCGCACCCTCGTATTGGATGAATTTGATAAGGCGCTGGAGCTGGGGTTTCAAAACGAGATGAAAGAGATCATCTGGCAATTGAAACGGGTGCAGCAAAGTATTTTAACATCGGCGACTCAAATGGAGGAGATTCCTGCTTTTACAGGCATTAAAGATCCGGTTGAGTTGAGCTTTATAAGTAAAGATGAGCAGCCCCAAGGACTTTCCTTAAAAGCCGTTCGGTCAGATGGCCGGGATAAACTGGATGCTTTTTTTCGCTTGGTGTGTCATTTGGGAAATGAACCCATGTTGGTGTTTGTGAATCATCGTGAAGCGGCCGACCGCATCAGTAATCATCTGGATGAAAAAGGTCTGGCCCACGATGTGTTTCATGGAGGCATGAAACAAGAGGAACGGGAGCGCTCGCTCATTAAATTCCGCAATGGCAGTCACCATTTGTTGATCACTACTGATTTGGCCTCCCGTGGATTGGATATTCCGGAAATTAAATACGTGATTCATTACCACATGCCTTCCAAGGAAGAGCCATTTGTCCACCGCAATGGACGGACTGCACGGATGAATGCTAAAGGAACCGCTTATCTGGTATTGGCCGAAGATGAAGCGCAACCTGAATACATCACCGATGAGGTCGTGTTTGAGTCCATTGGTGATTACACTGAGTTGCCACAGGAACCTGATTGGATAACCGTTTATATTGGAAGTGGCAAAAAAGATAAAATCAATAAGGTGGATATTGTTGGTCTCTTTCTGAAAAAAGGAAAGCTGCAAAAGGATGAGCTAGGCCTCATTGATGTGTTGGATTATTGTGCCTTTGTAGCTGTGCGTCGTGATCGGGTATCGAAAGTCTTGCAATTGCTGAAGAATGAACGCATCAAGAATAAAAAACTGAGACTGGAAGTATCGAAGTAGAGCTTGGTTTTTTGCAGTTACTGAAAGGTGTAACCGTTAGAGGTGTTGTTTTCAGTGGCTCTTCACTTACTTCATGAATGGTGTTAATAGTGACTTTGAAAGGCTTACTGACGGAGTGTCGAAATCTCATCCGACTCTAAGATCAATGCTTCTTGGCGGCCTGTCTGAGCCATCTGGTACATGGCATGAGCCACTTGAGAACCAGAAATAGGTCGGTATTTTTGCCATTTCCCTTTGAGTATCGGGGATATGATCTTCATAAAAGGGAGCGCCAGTTTTTCGTTTAGTCGGAATTCGTGGCGATGCCCAGTCAAGAAGGAGGGGCGATAGATGTAGACAGCCGGCACACCGGTCTTCATAACAGCCTCTTCCATTTGGCCTTTGGTACGCAAATAAAAATTGGACGAATTCGGGGAGGCGCCAATGGAGCTTACCACGGAGAAGCTTTTTACGTGATTGATAGCACTCCAGCGGGCCAGGGCAATAACGTATTCTAAATCGACTTTGCGAAAGGCTTTTTTGCTGCCTGCTTTTTTAATGGTGGATCCCAGCGCGCAATACACATCGTCAATGGGCTCGTTGAAGAAGCAATCGTCAAGTTGGTCAAAATTTATTTTTTCATACTGTAACTTGGGATGCAATACCTGTAGGGAACGGCGTGTGAGGATGTAAATCTTTTGATAGGCGTCGCCTGCAATTAGTAAGTTTACCAGGGATTGTCCGATTAAGCCTGTCGCTCCTGCAATGACTGCTGTTTTCTTACCCTCCATAATTAAGGTTGTTTCAGTTTATCAAATCACCAACAAGATAGTATGCTCAATCCGGTCTGTCAATTTAAAAATTAAAGACCTAAAGCAATGCAGTCTGCTTTAGGTCTTTAATTTTATTAGTCCCAATCCAACCCATACTGATCGCTAATGTCCAGCGGTGGCATTGGTCCGTCCAGGGGTTTCAGCTCTTTCACATACCAATCCATCCAGGCCAACTGGCGATGCAATACATCAATTTGCCCGACTTGTTTGCGGTTGCCATGCCCTTCGCCAGGATACTGTACCAAACGTACAGCAGGGTGGTGGTTCATCTTCATGCGGCGGTATAGCTCCATGCTTTGTGAGGGGTGAATACGTGGATCGGCGGCGCCGCCATAAATAAGTGTCGCTGTTTTGCTTTTGTGTGCATGGTAAACAGGACTTCTTTTCAGGTTCATGTCCCACTGTTCTTCCAGTGGTTGCCCACTGTGGACATATAACTCCTCGTAGGGAATATCGGTGGTTCCTTTTTTGCTGATGATATTTGTGATGCCAACAAAGACGCCAACGGCTTTCACATACTCTGTATAGTAAGTAGCGAACCAGGCCGAAGCATAACCGCCATAGGATCCGCCGGCCATTCCCACGCGTTCACGATCGGCTCCTTTTTGGTTGATGAGGTATTCGATGCCATCGGCCAGATCATCAAATTCTTTACCTGCGGGATCTTGAAAACCTTCCATGGCAAAATCAACACCATAGCCGGTACTGGCCCGGTAATTTAGATAAGCCACCAGATAACCTTTGCCGGCCATCACTTGTCCGGGGGTGGCATAACGGCTTAACCATCCATTGGAGTGATGTGATTCAGGACCGCCATGCACAAATATAATGAGGGGATATGTTTGACCTTCTTCATATCCAACAGGTTTCATTAATAAGCCTTCAATGTTTAATCCATCACGGGCTGTGAAATTAATCACCTCCTGCTTTCCAAATACATTGTTAGCCAGTTCGGGATTGATGTTTGTCATTTTGGTTAGGTCACCTTTCACTTTCCAGCTGTACAAATTTGAAATGTCAGCTGGTGTATTGCCGCTGAATATAAATTGCTTGAAGTCGGAAGTATACAAAGGAGTATCAAAAATAATCCCGGATTCTTTGGCATCCAGAAGTAGTTTGCGTTTTTCATTTTTCAGAGAGAAGGTATAGAGCTTTGGATAAACACCTTCGTGAGCCAGGTAAACCATCTCCTGTTCTGATTTCCAATTCACCCAACTGATATGACCTTTGTATTTTTCGGGCGTGAGGTTTTGGGTTTCGCCACTCTCCAGGTTGGTGTTGTACACTTGGCTTACCCCATGGTCGTTGATGTTGAGGGCAGCTGTATAAGCCAAATATTGGCCGTCCGGGCTGAAATTATAGTTGCCCATCTTGCCTACATTATTGAGGATGCGTTTGATTTTATTCGCTTTCAAATCGTAGACGTGGATTTTGCGGAACATGTATTTTTGGTCGATCAATTTTTGTTCAGAAGCTGAGAAAGCAATTTGATCCCCTGTTTTATCAAAGTTAAAATCCCACACATTGATGTCTTCTGTGAGTTGTTTCAGGTTTGTTGGATGAAGAGCTGCATCGATATCCACTAGAAACAGATTGTCGTTTTTCAGATTTTCTTCATAAAAGATGAAATCATAACCTCTCTTTTTTAGCTCTTTTTCTTTATCTGATGTAGCTGTTGTGGAGCTAAAAGCAAATGCTTTTCCGGTAGGACTCCAGAGATAACTATTAATACCGGATGGTACATTGGTCACCTGAATGGTATCACCTCCTGCTACCGGCACTACAAAAATCTGAGTGGTGCCCTCTTTCTTCATCAGAAAAGCCAGGTGCTCACCCGTGGGGCTCCACTGGGGCGCCGAAGCATGGGTGTTCTCGCTGAATAACGTTTGGGATTGCCCGCTGGCTATATCAGCCACCATGTAGCCCGGGTGTAAACCTCCAGGTGCTTCATTGGCCGTACGGGGTGTGTAAATGACATAAAGTAACTGTTTGCCGTCCGGATGCAATTGAACCGTGTAGGCCGATTTGAGTTGCAATAATTCTTCAGGTGTAAGCACATCCTGGGCTGTTACCTGGAATGTTTGAGCGATTAAGCAAAGAAGCATTCCTATAAAGCCTCTTTTGAATACAGATTTCATACTACTGAGTTTTTATGAATTGTTGATTGTGATTGTCTGGAATACGATTTAAAAATACTGAACTTTGATTAAGTTAGCGAATTTCAGATTTGTTTATGGAGCGGGAGTATTAAAAAAAGAAAAGGCTGTCTTTTCAGACAGCCTTTATAAATAGATGATTACTATGATTTATCCGTTTTGTTTTTTAATTAAGTTTAAGGCTGATCCCGCTTTAAACCAGGCTATTTGTTGTTCATTGTAGCTATGATTAACTGTGATGACCTCTTTAGAGCCGTCAGCATGCACCATTTCCAGCTGCAAGGATTTACCAGGAGTAAACTGATCCAGGTCCAAAAAGTTAAAGGTGTCATCTTCTTGAATCTTATCGTAATCGGCCTCATTGGCAAAGGTTAACCCTAACATTCCCTGTTTTTTCAGGTTGGTTTCGTGGATGCGGGCAAAACTCTTCACCAATACAGCTCTCACGCCTAAGTGACGCGGTTCCATGGCAGCATGCTCACGTGAGGAGCCTTCACCGTAATTATGATCCCCAACTACAATTGAAGCTATGTTTTCCGCTTTGTAGGCACGTTGTACTTGTGGTACTTCGCCATATTCGCCGGTCAATTGATTTTTTACTTTGTTGGTTTCTTCATTGAAGGCATTTACAGCTCCAATCAGCATGTTGTTGGAAATGTTATCCAGGTGACCGCGATATTGTAACCAGGGACCAGCCATTGAAATATGATCCGTGGTACACTTGCCTAACGCTTTAATCAGCAATTTGGCACCGGTAATGTTTTTGCCATCCCAAGGTGCAAAAGGGGTTAGTAATTGCAGACGTTTACTATCTGGGTTAACAACCACTTCGATGCCAGATCCATCTTCGGCAGGGGCCTGGTAACCGGCATCCTCAACGGCAAATCCTTGTGGTGGTAATTCATATCCAGTAGGGGCATCTAATTTCACTTGCTCCCCTTTTTCATTGGTCAAGGTATCGGTAATTGGGTTGAAACCAAGGTCACCGGCAATGGCCAATGCGGTTACTAATTCAGGTGAACCCACAAATGCATAGGTGTTTGGATTGCCATCGGCACGTTTGGCAAAGTTGCGGTTGAATGAGTGTACAATGGTGTTTTTTTCTTGCTTTTCGGCGCCGGTGCGGGCCCACATGCCAATACATGGTCCGCAGGCGTTGGCATAAACTTCTCCTCCAATCTGGTTAAAGGTGTTGGTTAATCCATCGCGATCGATGGTGTAGCGAACCAATTCAGAACCCGGTGTGATTTTAAATTCACCTTTGGCTTTCAAATTCTTTTCAGCTGCCTGTTTGGCTATGGAAGCCGCTTTGGAGATATCCTCATACGATGAGTTGGTACAGGAACCAATTAAACCAACATCTACTTTCAATGGCCAGCCGTTTTTTTCAGCTTCTTCACGCATTTGGGAGATTGGTGTTGCACGATCCGGCGTAAATGGCCCATTTAAGTGAGGTTCCAGTTCATCCAGATTGATTTCAATCACTTGGTCGAAGTATTTTTCCGGATTGGCATAGACTTCAGCATCTGCAGTCAAGTGTGCTTTAACGGCATTGGCAGCATCTGCCACATCGGCACGGCTCGTCGCACGTAGGTAGCGTTCCATGGATTCATCATAGCCAAATGTTGATGTTGTGGCTCCGATTTCAGCCCCCATGTTACAGATGGTACCTTTTCCGGTACAGCTAATGGATGTAGCGCCTTCACCAAAGTATTCCACGATGCATCCGGTTCCGCCTTTTACAGTTAATAAACCAGCTACTTTTAGGATGATGTCTTTCGGTGCTGCCCAGCCGTTTAATTTACCGGTAAGCTTAATCCCAATTAATTTAGGGAACTTCAGCTCCCAAGCCATGCCAGCCATCACGTCAACCGCATCGGCACCACCTACGCCAATGGCGATCATGCCTAGGCCACCTGCATTGACTGTATGAGAATCCGTTCCAATCATCATTCCACCCGGGAAAGCGTAGTTTTCCAATACCACCTGGTGAATGATACCAGCTCCTGGCTTCCAGAATCCGATACCATACTTGTTGGAGACCGAGCTTAAGAAATCGTAAACTTCCTTATTGGTGATTTCAGCTGTTTTTAAATCATCTGAAGCCCCCACTTTCGCTTGAATCAAGTGATCAGCATGTGCCGTTGAAGGAACAGCCACTTTATCTTTTCCGGCTTGCATAAATTGCAATAAGGCCATCTGCGCGGTTGCATCCTGCATCGCTACCCGGTCAGGATTGAAATTTACATACGATTGTCCACGTTCGTATGGCGTTGAAGGTAAATTGTCTGCAAGGTGTGCATACAATATTTTTTCAGTCAACGTTAAAGGCCGGCCTAAAAGTGATCTGGTTTTTTCAACTTTCTCAGCCATTTCAGTATAGGCCTTTTCAATCATTTCAATGTCAAATGCCATAGTAATTATAGGTTTATGTAAGATTATTGATATTCATAGTGTCTGTAGCAAAGCTACTAAAATCTCTAAAAAATATTAGATTATCAGGTGCTTATTAATAAGGATGAAGGTATCTTTTTTGTCTCTTTAATGAATGTGATAAATACTATGTAAAAAGATGACTTATCTCAATGACTCACGGTTTTAAGGGGGGGGCGTGTGAAGGAATTTATTTGTGAATTAATAAATTAGGAACGGTATTATTCTCTTTAATTATTACCTGCCTGGCAGTCTTTTAGTACAGGGTTTTAAAGCAGTAGATTTATTTTATTGTGTATAATTAAGTGTGTTCATCTTTCTTTTTGAAAAAGGAATTGCTCAGGGAAGATATGACTTGATGAAATACTTCGATATGCCTTGCTATATGGCTTGTTTGGGTTGGGAGAGTAGGAATGGCAAGTCCGGTGTAGGAGTATTAGTCAAAAAATCATTTTTAAATTTTTCGATTTTAGGTATCTTTAATCAACTAAGTGAAGTTGTTTGCTAAAGAGGAGGTGCTATGAGCAGTAAATCAGTCAAATCAATGTTTTATAGAGTTTTGGTCATAGGCGGTTCTGTGACGTTGGTTGTATTTGTGCTGTTGACTTTAATGTACCGTACTACACCGGTGGAAGGCTATCCGGTAACTGTGCGCTGGATTGTGCATCCCGACAGTGTTTTACTACAAGCTGATAGTGTGGTGATGCCGGTAGTTTACAAAGGAAATCCGGATTTTAGTCAAATAAAGGGTATGGCGCGCAAACAGCGTTTTATTCACCTGATGTTACCTTCCATTTTGATGGCGCAAGAGAAAATGAAGCAGGAGCGTTCGCGACTTGAGCAGATTCATTCTAAGCTTGAACTAGGATTGGGAACAGAAGAAGATAGTATCGAGATGAATTTGGTTTTAAAGCAATATAGGTGTAAAACCATGGATCAATTGCTGGAGAATATTCATCCTCATCCGGTTAGCATCGTTTTAGCCCAGGCTGCCATTGAAACGGGATGGGGAACATCTCGCTTTTTTAGAGAGGCTAAAAATGTGTATGGTATGTGGTCCTATAATTCGTCCGAGAATCGAATCAAGGCTTTTGAAGGGCGTGAAGGTAAATCCATTTATCTCCGCAAGTATGATAACTTGCACGATTCTGTTTATGATTACTTTTATACAGTATCGCGTTCCAATGCGTATAAAGATTTTCGGAAAGCACGGCTTGAAACACAGGATCCGTATATTTTAATTAAACATCTACAGAATTACTCTGAAATGCGGGAAGCGTATGTTGAAATTTTGCGAAAAGTGATCAAATGCAATGACCTGACGAAGTTTGATAAGTATCAGTTGGCGAAAATCAATGAAGATGATCCAATTTGGACAAGTTTATAGCCGCGTAGTTATTTTCATTTTTCTATATATTGGACCAGTAGGTTGTTTATTTGCCTTATCTGTCTATAATTCTCAACAATCAAATGTTTCAGAACCATTTTCTGCGGTGTGTATCGTTTATCATCGCTTTGGTGATACTCGATATCCTTCAACTAATACTTCCGTGTCGGATTTTGAGTCCCATATTAAATATCTCAAAAGTCAAGGATTTTCATTTTTAACGGCCTCTCAAGTGAATGAAAATGCGGATGTATCAGATCACAAGCAGGTTGTTATTACGGTTGATGATGGCTATCAATCCTTTTACTGTAAAGGGCTGGAGACCATTAAAAAGAATAATGTAACCGCTACTTTGTTTATCAATACTGAGAGTGTCGGCTCGAAAGATTATCTGACCTGGGAACAGATAAAAGAAATCGCAGATCAAGGCATTGAAATTGGTCATCATTCTCATGCGCACTCTCATTTCATTAATTTATCGGATTCAAAAAGAGCTCAGTTTTTTGAAGACGATTTATTGACCGCAGCATCACTCTTCAAAAAGCATCTTGGTTTTATTCCCAATGTTTACTCGTATCCTTATGGCGAATTTGATCAAGTGATGATTAATGTGTTAAAGAAGCATGGTTATCAATTGGGGTTTGCTCAAAACTCAGGCGTGTGGAACGAGCAATCTGAACCATTTGCGATACCCCGGTTTCCCATGGCAGGAGAATTCGTTCGGCTGGACCAATTTCAGTCAAAAGTAACTATGAAACCATTGAAATGGCAATCGTCTGAGCAATTACCGCTCATAGTGAAAGCAGGGGAAGCAATCTCATTTAATTTGAAGCTTGCCAATGCAGAATTGGATCAATTGAATTGTTTCATAGCCGGACAGAATCGATCAGATGTGTTTACCAAACACGGTAATGTGGTTGATGTTTTGTTTAAGGTACCGGCGAATCGACGGCGGACGTTGATCACATTTACCGCCAGGGATAAGAAAGGACAGTGGTATTGGGGAAGTCGACTAGTTATCAATCCAGAAGTAAAGGAATAAGTGGAAATAAAAAAAGCGTCCCTAATAGAGACGCTTTCAATATAATGGTCAATCAATTATTTTACTGATTCCATGTACTCGATCAATTCACATACTTTTGCTGAGTAACCCATTTCGTTGTCATACCAAGATACAACTTTTACGAACGTGTCAGTCAATGCAATACCAGCAGTAGCATCGAATACAGAAGTTTGAGTTTCACCGATGAAATCGTTAGAAACAACAGCATCTTCAGTATATCCTAAAATACCCTTCAATTCACCTTCAGAAGCTTCTTTCATAGCTGCACAAATCTCAGCATATGAAGCACCTTTTGCAAGGTTTACAGTTAGGTCAACTACAGAAACGTCAGGAGTAGGAACACGGAAAGCCATACCTGTTAATTTACCGTTCAGGGCAGGAATTACTTTACCTACCGCTTTAGCAGCACCAGTAGAAGAAGGAATGATGTTTTGACCAGCTCCACGTCCACCTCTCCAGTCTTTCGCAGAAGGACCGTCAACCGTTTTTTGAGTAGCAGTAGTAGCGTGAACAGTCGTCATCAAACCGCTAACGATTCCGAATTTATCATTCAATACTTTTGCAACAGGTGCTAAACAGTTAGTAGTACAAGATGCGTTAGATACGAATGTCATGTCGTTTTTGTACTCTTTGTTGTTTACACCCATCACGAACATTGGTGTATCGTCTTTAGAAGGTGCAGACATTACTACTTTTTTCGCACCGGCAGCGATGTGTCCCTGAGCTGATTCTTTAGTTAAGAATAAACCAGTTGATTCCACCACGTAGTCAGCACCTACAGCACCCCAGTTAATGTCAGCAGGGTTTCTTTCGGCAGTTACGCGTACTACATCACCATTTACGATCAATGAACCGTCTTTTACTTCAACAGTTCCATCAAAACGACCATGAGTAGAATCATATTTCAACATGTAAGCCATGTAGTCAACGTCGATAAGGTCGTTGATAGCTACAACTTGTACAGTTCCTTTTGCAACAGCTTGACGGAAAACGAAACGTCCGATACGGCCAAACCCGTTAATACCAATCTTGATTTTTGACATTTTATTGCTTTTTTAAAAATTATTTTAATAGGGTCTTCAAAAATGCGCTACAAAAGTAAAGAATCATAATTAAACGGTCAAGAAATATGAATTTGATTTTCTTGCTAAAACATAAAAAGAAAGTTAAAATTGAAGAAAATAGGCTTCCATTTAAGAGGTCCGAGCGCAAAAAAAAGAGTAATCAAAAAAGCAGACTCCTTTTTTGTTACTCTCCAAAATTTTTTCTGACCGTTTTACCTAAGCTCTTACAGTTGTTTGTTCAACCTGAGCTTGACTGTATGCAGGACAATCTTCAACGCTTTTGCATGAGCTGGTACCTAAAACTACCAAAAACAAAACAGCGGCTATTAGCGAAATCTTTTTCATGTCTTAAATTCTTTACTTATTGATTGTAAAATTAGCTTATTATTTTTATTCTCCCAAATCGTATTTTATAATGGTTAAAACGGTAAAAATCTTTCTTAGTTTCATTTAGCTGCAGCTTCTTGGGGAATGCTACATTTTTTGAAGTGAAAGTCCCGATTGTTTCCACTAAAATAGAGAATGTTTTTCACAAATAAGTATTATGTATAAAAAATCCCGACGAAGCGGGATTTAAGTCATTCATTTATTCTGGCCATTGAATCGTATCATCGTCAACCCAAAACGGACCGATCTGGATAGAGGTTAATTCCCCTTCATCAAACCAGATATTGATGTTTTCTTTTTCAAAAACGTAAAGTTCTTTGTCCTCAAATCCTTCATCCGACATATCTTCATAATCGAATTCCGGTAATTTGAGCTCTTCTACTTTTTTCAAAAATTCATCTTTCGACATGCCAACTTTAATCGCATTGTAAAGCTGGAATTTTTCATTTTCGAACGAGATTTCTACCAGGCGAAAATCTTCTTCCTTGTCAAACGACATGGAAATGCCCAAATCATCGTAATAAAGAACGGTGGCCTTATCGCCTTCACCATAGTTTTGTTCTTCAGTTTCAGTTGGATCGCCAATATAGCTTGAAACTTCATGTTCTTCCATCCCGAATTTGATGCTGCCGAATCCGATGCCCGGCAAAATGGGTTTTGGTGTCATTTTTTGATGTAAATTTATTAATGATTAATGAGGGTAAATTTATTAAAAAGAATAAATAAAGTTACCCTTTTTTGTAATGATGATGCAAAAAAGATCAAGATGCTGTTAAATTCTATAGAAAAGGCAGTTGCTTCGATAATGCAACTGCCCTGCTTATTTCGCTAAAATTGAGTGTTAATTATTTCCAAACGGGAATTCGTCCAGGGGTGTACGGTGCTTCCAAGTTGTTCATTAATTGCCTGACCTCTTTTATTTTCGTTTCAGCAATATTTTTTAGTTGCGCCAGAACTGGTGGAAAATCTTCTTTTAAGATGTTGAAAGAAGTTCTTGAAGTACTAGTAATGTCTGACGTGCTGTTGATTTGTGTTTCGATGATGGTGTTTAAGCGATTAAAGAGTGGCATCTGTGCCGGTGGAATCTCTTCCCAACTGGCTTTTGCTTCTAAACCATTAAATGCAAATAGAATCTCATCCAGCTCTTTTTCCAATTCAGTTAAGGCGGGTAATACGCTCTCGTGCGCTCCCGGCAAAGTAAGAGCTGTTTGTTTCATGACAATCACTTCTACTTTTAAATCGTTGGTTAATTGCAACGTTCCATTCATGGCCTTGGATAAGCGGCTGACTTCCTTTTGGAAGGCCACCATGTCTACTCTGTTTTTTGCAGGGAGCGTGGCGTTGTTCAATGCGACCACTTCGAAGGATTGGGGTTCTGCCAATGTGGTAGACTGGCCATTGTGAACCAGTGTTATTTCCACGGAGTATTGGCCTGGTAATACAAATATACCTCCGTCTTTTTTCTTAAATGGGTCAAATTTTTTGACTTTTGAGGTAGTGGGCTCATCGTATCGTAAGTCCCAGTTAATTCGACTTATGCCTTTGGTCGGTTTGTGCGTCATGGTGCGGACAATACTCCCTTCCTGATCACGAACAGTAATCATTAGGTAAGAAGGAATTTCTTTAGCTTCTTCTTCCAATTCTTTCCAATCAAGCTGTGGGATTGGTTTTCCATCTTCAAATAGTTTTTTCTCCGATTCTTTTCTGATTTGCTGAGCTGTTTTAGGGACGTCTTTTAAGTACAACGAGAAGGTCGCCCCAAATTCAGGATTGGCGGCGCCATAATAGGTGGCGCCTTGTCCGTATATTTTTCCGGTTTCAATGAATAATACAGCATCTTTAATTGCAAACAGATGAGCTGTTTCTTTAGGTAAGTCAGACGTTAGCTCCCGCAGTGGTGCGTAATTGTCCAGGATGAAAAAACCGCGTCCGAATGAAGCCATTACCAAATCCGATTCACGCTGCTGAATAGCCAGATCGCGCACGGCAATGGTTGGAATACCGGATTTCAGTTGCACCCAGCTTTGCCCGTCATTAATGGAGAAGAAAACCCCAAATTCTGTTCCTGCAAACAATAAGTTCTCCTTGATGAAGTCTTGTTCCAGTGTATGAACAGTTCCGTTTTTGGGTAGGTTCGCCGAAATGGATGTCCAGGTTTTACCTTTATCGTCACTTTTAAGGACGTATGGTGTGAAATCATCATTTTTCATGTTGTCAAAAGTGGCATACACAACATTTTCATCAAATCGTGAAGCAAAGATATCGCTTACATAAGTATGTGCTGGCACACCTGGGAAAGATTCTGTTTTGAACCATGTGGCTCCGCCATCTTCGGTTACCTGGATCAGACCGTCATCGGTACCGGCATAGATTAAGCCTTCTTTCACCGGGGATTCATCCATTGAAACAATGGTGTTAAATTGTGAGGTGGAAACATCTTTTGCCACGGCATCTGTGGGCCAATATTTACCCATCACTGGCCAGGAGTCACGGTCGATTTGAGCCGTTAGATCATCCGAAATGACGTCCCAGGTATTGCCGCGGTCATCACTGCGGAAAACCTTGTTAGCAGCCATGTATAATCGGGTAGGTGAATGCGGGCTGATGATGAGCGGCGCATTCCAGTTCCAGCGATAGGTATTCTCATCTTTGCGTGGTTGCGGTTTTACGCTGATGCGTTCACCGCTTTTTTTATCGTATCGTACCACGTTACCGTATTGCCATTCACTGTACACAATATCCGGATTCGTCGGATCAACACGTGACCAAAAACCATCGCCAAAAACAGTAACCACCCATTCGCCTGCAGTAACGCCAAATGAGCTGGTATTGCGAGCAGGTCCGCCAAGCGTAGCATTGTCTTGCGTACCGCCATAGACATTGTAAAATGGTTCTGCATTATCAGCCGTCACGCGGTAGAATTGGGTAACTGGTAAGTTGGAAACTTGTCTCCAGTTTTCTCCATCATCGTACGTGATGTAAACACCGCCATCGCCACCGATCATGAAATGCCGATTATCAGAAGGATCAATCCACAAGGCGTGATCATCCACATGGCGATCTTTTGTACTGATGCGCGACCAGCTTTTTCCTCCATCATGGGTCACGTGAGAGATGGTCTCCACGGAATATATTTTATCAAATACTACCGGGTCACAATAGATCTCATTGTAATATTGACCACTTGAATGGTGATCGCTCATTTTTGACCAGGACTCACCGCGATCAGACGAGCGGAAGAATCCGCCACTTTTATTGGCTGCTTCAATAATGGCATAAACTACATCCGGGTTTTGGGGTGAAATGGCTATTCCAATGCCTCCCATGTGCTCCGAGGGTAGGCCATTGGTTACTTTTCGCCAGTTTTTGCCGGCATCTTCTGATTTGTAGATGGCCGATTCTGGTCCACCACCAATCTTGGTATGTACGTGACGGCGTCGTTGCTCGGTTGTGGCATAGAGAATATCCGTATTTCTGGGATCACAAATAATGTTATTGACGCCTGTATGCTCACTAATTTCTAATACCTTTTCCCAGTTAGCACCACCATCCGTTGTTTTGTACAATCCGCGGTCACCACCCGATCCCCAGGCTGAACCTTCAGCTGCTACATATACTATATTGGAGTTGGACGGGTCAATTAGCATCATACCTATCTGGCGCGATTCTTTCAATCCCATGTTTTTCCATGACTTTCCGCTGTCAACGGTTTTATAAACACCGTCACCATATCCTAAGGCGCGCTGATGGTTATTTTCGCCTGTTCCTGCCCAGACTACATTGGAGTTTTGGGGATCCATGGCTAGGCAGCCAATGGAATAGGCTCCGTATTTGTCAAAGACAGGTTCGAAGGTAATGCCTTTATTGACTGTTTTCCAGATGTTACCACTCGCTATGGCGACATAAAATTCCGAATGGTTGTTGGGATTTACTGCAAAGTCAGCAATTCGGCCCGATGTAAATGCCGGACCAATGTTTCTGAGTTTTAATCCTGATACCAGGTTGCTATTGATGAGCGTGTCCGAAATAGTAGGTTGGTTGGATGTTGATTTTTTTTGCCCCATTGAGGTAGAGGGGGAGAGCAGGAAGGTGGCCATTATAGTGATGGTTCCGATCCTTTTCAGTTTCCGATGCATCATGTTAGTCAGATTTTGATTTGAACTTATTGGATTGAATTGTAAAAGATAGGAGTTTTTTCAGTATTGTGCACCTGATTATCATCATGCAAATGAATGCAACAGCTCCATGAGGGTATTATTTATTGTGTTTTTAACAAGCGTTAAATTGGCAGGTATTATGGAAATAGTGATAACTCCTATTGTATTTTTATTTTATCACCAAGACTTAAGCCTTCCATTATTTCGATGCGTAATCCATCTGAAAGGCCAGTTTTAACCAACTGTTTTTTCTTATTGAAGTCTTTATCCAGGAGCTCCACATAAGCACTGTCTTTTTCGAAAAGAAGATTTCGTTCTTTAATGCTCAGTACACTGTCGCGTCGGTCGAGAATTATTTCTGCAACAGCAGAAAAGCCAGGGTAGAGTCGAATGCCCTGATTATTATCCACTTTCGCTTCAATATCAAATTTCATTATTCCATTTTCTTCCTTGGCTTTGGGTGTGATGTGTGTCAATGTTGCGTTTAACCTTTTGTTTTTTAAAGCGCTAATATTGATGTCGAAGGTCATTCCTTTTTTTAAATAAGCCACATCACTTTCTGTAACTTTGGCCTTAAAGATTAAGGTTTGTAAATTAGCAACGGAAGCTAGTGTAGTGCCTTCATTGAAGTTATTGCGTTCGGTGATACTGGCACCTTCTTTAACAGGTATTTCAAGTACTGTTCCTGTGACGGTGGATCGAATGAAATTCGGGATGTTTTCCTGATGCTGAGAATATCCGTTTTTGATGATTTGTAGTTGATTAATAGCTGAATGTAACTCTTCATCACTAATTCGATAGGCATCTCTATATTTATCAAAATCTTGTTCAGCTACTACTTGCTGTTCATAAAGCTGCTGATATCTTAAGAACTCTTTTTTACTTTTGTTAAAATTAATGCGGCAGGTTTTAACTGCATTTTCAGCAGTTTCAATATTTTGTGGATTGGGTAAAATGCTTACTTCGGCAATTAATTCTCCAGCTCGGATCGTATCACCAGCATTAAGGTATAAGTTCTTTAGTATACCTGATATCTGTGATTTGATTTCGACTTCTTTTTCTGGTATTAAGAGGCCTGAAACATATTGTTTTAATTGCAAGTTAGAGCGTCTAACTTTGTCGGCGGGGATGTAGTTGTTCTTATCATTGAATTGACGTAAGCCTAAAAAACTGGTGATGATGACCAGTATTAAAAGAAAAATAAAAATATTGGCTTTTCTTTTCATCGTTGATGTTTGTGTTACAAATGTTAATATAAAATATCACTGCCCATCAGAACCGAGTGCCTTCATGGGCATCACAGAAGCTGCTTTGCGGGCTGGATAAAAACCCGCCACAGCACCTGCCAATATGAGCAGAATTAATGCTCCCAAGGCTAGGGGTAAATTAATTTCCAGACCTTTGAAAATACTATTTTTATCCATCACCATTGATCCAAAGGCACCATTTATTAAGTATACTAAAATTGAAGAGCTGGCTAAACCTGTTACACCTGCTACCAGTGTAATGATGATGGACTCATAAAGCACCATAAATAAAATATTATTGGGAGGTGCACCAATTGCCTTACGAATACCTATTTCACGGGTGCGCTCTTTCACTACCACTAGCATAATGTTGCTGACCCCAACTATTCCGCTTAATAACATACAAATGCCAACCAGCCATAAGAAACCGTTTATCATCTTAAACAGACCGTTGAAAGTTTTAACATTCGCTTGTAGATTATCTACGTAGAGGGCATTCTTATCTTCTGGATGAAATTGATAGTTGTGAGTTAGGTAGTTTTTGAAGGTGTCTTCGAATTTTGTTGGATCGGTACCTTGGGATAGGGATAGCGCAAAACAATCCATTTCATGGCCTTGGTTATATTGCCCTTTTAAGGTTGAAAATGGAAGGTAGATGTGGTTTTGATTATCTGAAAAAAGTGATTTTTCACCTAATACACCAATTACCTGTAGCCAAATGCCATCCAGACAAATGTGTTGCCCTAGCGGATCCGCTTTACCGAATAAGCTATTGGCTATGGCTTGACCAATCACTGCCACTCTGCTGGCTTGACCATCATCAATGGGGTTAATCAACCGGCCTATATCACACGAAAAAGTCTTGATTCGAAAGTACGAACTCTTGACACCAAAACATTGGAAACGACGATGGTTCTTCTGTCCGGTATAGAGTTGTTGACCATGATAGCTCACTTCAGGTGAGATGTTTTTTATCTCTGGAAAGCGTTGGGCATATAATTCCAGTTCTTGTTCCCGAAACAGAATTTGACGACCCGATAGTTGACCTGGTTTTGACATACTGGTTTGTCCACCGTATATCCACATGCTGTTTTGGGTATAATCTTGAAACAAGACCATAAGGCCTTTTTGCAAACCTCCACCCGCACTAACTAATAAAACTAGTATGAAAATACCCCAAGCCACTCCAAAACCCGTTAGAATATTACGGTTTTTGTGTTGTTTAAGTGAATGCCAGGTTTCCTCAAGTTGATAAAAGTTAAGCATATAATAGGTCGCTCCAGTATTTACTATATAGGTTCGTTTCTTTCAATAAACTATCATGATTTCCTGTTGCCTCGATAGCACAGTTTTTGAGTACTATAATAGTACCCCCGAAAGACTTAAGAATATGCAGTCTGTGCGTAATGAATAGAACGGTTTTTTGACCTTTTACGCGTTTTATTAAATTCAATACAAACTGTTCTGTTTTTCGATCCATGGCAGCTGTCGCTTCGTCTAGGATCAAGAGTTGAGGATCTCTATACAGAGCACGAGCCAGTGCGATTAATTGTTTCTCTCCACCCGACAGATTAATTCCCTCAGCTCCAACTAAAGTGTGGTATCCGTGGTGTAGTTTTGTGAAATATTGGTCAAATCCCCAATCTTCACAAAATGAAATAATATTTTTCTCACAGCTATCTCCATCTTCCATGCAAATATTGTCGAGTACCGAACCATTGAAAACTTCAATTTGTTGGGGTACTACGCCAATTATTTGTCGCCAAGCAGCAGTAGGTATATCTTTCAGGTTTTGATCATTTACGATTATTTCACCTGAATAAGCAGAGTAAAACTTCTGAATAATTTGAATCAGGGTACTTTTACCACATCCATTTTCCCCCAATATAGAAGTGATTTCACCTTTGTGAATAGACAAGGAAATATTCTCTAATAAATCCCCTTGTCCGGGATACCCAAATGTTAAATTATTAAAATGAAGATGATTTAAATTTATTGGTGAGGATGGGTCTTGTGGTTTATTTTCCTTTTCTTCTTCGGTGAATTCGAACATTCGCTCCAGCGCAACTTTTGCGCCCTGAATTCTTACATTAGCTAAAACTAAATTTTCAACCGATTGGATCAATATTCCTATAATGGATAAAGAAGCTAATAACTCTCCCAACTGAATTTTGTTTTCCAAATAGAGAAAAGAGCCAAAGGTAATGGTTAATACCAGGCAAATCGTATTAAGTAAGTCATTGGAGAGGTTGAATCGGAGCGCCAACTTTTGAAATGAGTAAACACTATTTTGGAAATTACTATAGGTTGTCTGCGCTTTTTTGTTGAAAAACAGTTCTTTCTGATGTGATTTTATGGTATGTATGTGATTGATGGTTTCGATGTAGTTGGATTCATTGATGGCATGATGATGCATGGCCTGGTGTTGCTGATTTTTTATCGGTTTAATAAAGATCACCAACAACAAAATAAGAAGAGGGATGATGGCCATGGCAAAAAAAGCTGTTTCCTGGTTGTAATAGAAAAGAAATCCCAGCGAAACGATAACTAGTAATGCGTCTACTATTGCTTGACTTAATACATATTGAACCGCTGATTGTATTTTTTCACTGTCATTCAAACGGGCTACCATATCTCCTTGCTTCTTACTGTCGAAAAAAGATTTTGGCAAATACAATAACTTAGAGAGAAAGTAACCGATGACTCTTTTGTTAAACTGTATTCCTTGCCTAGTCATAAGTATTTCACGGATGTAGCCCATGAAACCTGATATAATTAAAAGGATTGACCAGCTAATTAATCCTTTTAAAAGTAAGGTGAAATCTTTTTTAGGCAAAATGTCATCCACTAAATGTTCTGTAAATACTGCAGTAGTAAGACTTAAAAAAGCAAGTATAAGTCCCAGGAAAATTGCTGAAATAAAAATTGATTTATCCTCGGTCAGATGAGTTTTAAGCCATTTGAGACTGTTAAGCTTATTAAAGCCAGTTTTTGTGAAATTTTCACCCGGTTTAAGGTCTAATACATATCCCGATGTCCATACTTTGTTTAATTCAGCAGGAGTATAGTGTTTAAAACCGGTATCAGGATCACCAATTCGAAAGATGCCCTTTTTATAGCTGAAGCAAACCACATAGTGTTCAAAATTACCATCAAGTGTTAGGTGCAAAATGACAGGACGGTTTAGCTCTTTTAATTCCTCGCTATTTCCTTCCAGACCATCTGCTATAAAGCCGTTTCGATTCGCACCTTGATATAGACCAAGTAAACTGGTACCTTTGACTGTAGTACCACTTTCACGGCGTAGTTTTTCGAGCGAAATGTCGCTCCCATAATAGCGGAAAATTGTTTTCAGGCAAGCTACCCCACAATCTTTTTCATCGTGTTGCTCTATCAGGAATTTTTTTAGTTGACTATCGGTCATTGGCGGCACGTGTGTATTTAACCAGTGTACGAGTTGTTATGCCTTCTTCTATTTTCTTTAATAACTTGAAGTTTGTATCAAAAAAGAACAGTGAGGGAATTTTATTGGTTCCAAATGCCTCTTTGAAGTAATTGTTCGAGTAGCGTAAGAAACGAATATTCGGGAAGTGGTTTAGTTGATGCTTTTCTGCAAAATTTTCTATTTCTTCTTTACTGTCTTTTGTAACCATTAATACTTGGGTGTTTTCAAACTCGTTATAATGGTGAAATAGTATTTGCGCCTCCTTGTCGCAAAAATCGCAACTTGAACTATAATGTATAACAAGCACGCTTCGTCCTGTTTCCAAATCTAATAAGGTAAAAGGGGTAGCGTAAGCATCAGATAGTTTAAAATCAGGTAACTCTAATAGTTCAATATTCTTTTTTGTAGGTGGCAGTTGTTGTTGAACCGCAAGTGCTTTTTGGATGGTCAATATGATCATTCCAGCCAGAACAAGGCCAATTGTGAGTATGATTAGTATTTGTTTCATCTGATGTAGGTTAGGTCAAGGACTAGATGGCTATATAAGTCATAATGCTTTGATACAACACAAAACCACCTGCAAAAGGGATTAATATTTGCCCCAAAAGCCTTTTATAGGGGATGCTTGTGGCTATCCAAATGAACATGGGAATACACAATAGATATAACAGTAACTCAATACTCATATCATTGAGGATGTATTGGTACCAAACATCAGATTTAACATCCCCCGTTAGATGCCCCATGGAGAATGAAAAGCTTTTTGTAAAGGATTGAATATCTTCGTAAGTGTAGTTTTCTTTGATTCCTATAAACCAGATGATTCTCGCCATATCTTGTATGAAAAAGAGCAGGTATGCAAAAATGGATGATTTAAATACTGTTCCAAAAGTGATGTGCTTGAGTTGGTCATTGAATTGAAATCCAACAAAAATAAGCGCTGCTAATCCAAGGCATACGGTTAGAAAGGGTATGAGCACTCTTGCCGAATCTAACAAAAAGAAATCCCAGTCGTAGGCGTCATCTGCTTCAGGAAGGTCTATTGCCTTCAGGTCTTCTTCAAAATCGGCCAGGTACTTATCGTATTCATTGTATTTTTGTTCCTCTTGTTTTTCCAGATATTCATACCACACCTTATCGTTATTTACAAAATCAGTATTGATCAATTGTGCTGCAAATGCGAAGGTGAAAAATAAGAGAATGACAATTCCGGTATTGACATTTAATAGAGATTGTATTTTTGATTTCATGAGTTTGGGCTATTAAAGGGTTGATTAGCAGGGTTGTTAATTAAGTGCTTGAGCCTCCATGTTTTCACGCAAATGCTTTTGTTCTTGGGTTTCCATGAAGGTGGAATACGTTTTCCAGAATTCACCATTATAGGGACGTTCCTGGTAGTGGTTAGCATTCCATTTAGTTTCAGCTTTTATTTTATCCACTATAGTTTTTGTGGTGATAATGTTGGTATTTATTAACTCTTGTTTGACGATATCACTTTTTATTTTGTGTTCTTCTAAAAGAAGCTGAGTGTTGTAATCCCTTCTTGAGTAGGATAGATAGTTTAAGTGTAATTTGCTTTCTACCTCTTTAAATCTTACTTCATATTTAAAGTATACAGGAAGTGACCAGCTGTAATGTTTGTGACTGGGATTTTGGATGTAACTGTATTCTAATCCTAATAAAGCATAATCTCTGGCCCTGATGTATGCAATGCCTATAGGGATGAGGCCGTCTTCCTGATATTTTATTTTAGGGTATTTTTTATTGGGAAGTATTTTTATTTTAAACACAGATTCATTGCCATAAAGTAGAATAGAGTCGAGTTTAAAATCATGTTCCTTAGTAAAGGATTCTGTGGTTAATAATGGTCGTTGCTTGATATCTTTAGTGAATATTTTCTTATATGGGCGTTTTCCTTCTTGATAGCCTCTGATCATGTTGGCCTTTATGAAGAAATGATTCATAGAAGCGTTTTGACTATCAAAATGATCAATTAGTATATTCTGCACACCAGGATCGTTATATGAGCTGGTGCTGTTGATGCTTGGATTAAGATTGTCGTTTTTGTATTTATAAAAGCTTAGTAAATTCTTGTAATCAATGGATCTGTTATCCAAGCTGGTTTGAAGTTCATCTACATTTATTTGACAGGATTCAATCGGACTCTTAATTCCGGGGTCATAGATGGAGATAGCTGCCTGGATAAGACGGTTCATAGCAGTGTCGTTCCAATGAGACTGGCGGAAATAGTATTCTCCAATGGAGGCATCCTGACTAAGAAATTGTGGAATTTTGAGGATAGCACTATCTATTATTTCCTTTGGGGAAGGGATGGTTTGTTTGTTGACGGTGATTTCATCAATGAGGTAGCTTTTTTCTTTTAATTTTAGAATAATAGAAGTATCGGTCTTTATTTGAATGAGGGAATCAATGGGGTAATGGACATGTTGATAACCGATAGAGGATATAAGTAGATGATTGTTTTTCATCGTCTCATCAATAGAGATTTCAAAAAAACCATCAGCGTTCGTTATGGTCCCAAAATTGGTATTGTTGATGCTTATGTTTGCAAAAGCTATAGGTTGATTTTTTTCATTAATGACTTTTCCTGGAATTTTGTTTTGAGATACCAAGGAGATAGAGCACAGAAGGGATAGGCATAGAATATAAAATTTCATATGGTTTTCAAGTTTAGATCGAAGGCTCGAGTATTGGAATGTGTAAAAGAGGCACTGTATTTTGCATTTATAATTCACCAAGCACATGGCTTGGTGAATTTTTTGCTTTCTGTTTTGTTTAGGAATTCCTCCTGTTAACAATGATCCATAGATTTTGACGCTAAATCGTACCAACGATCACTATCTCCATTTCTCCTAAATTCTCTCGCCATTCTGCCCAGTATTCTAGAGCATTTATCACCACCATTGATTTTTTCCATTTTCTTTAATTCTAACTTTTTCATCGTGTAAAATTCTTAATTGTTAATAAATGATTAAAAACAAATGTTAATTTTGCACCTGCCACAAGGCGTATGGGCTGGTCGGTTTTCTTGGCGGTCAAACAAAGGTTACCGGTCAGCCTTTTTCTTCTTTTAGCAGATCAAAATCATTTTAGTAAGGCCTTACTAAAGTCAAATATAGTTTTTTTTTTTTTTTTTTCTTTTCAAAAAGTTACAGAAAATTTGTTAAATATATTTTTTCTATATGAAAGTGTATGTATCGAGTAATGATTGATATACTTGGGTTTTATGGGTTTTTGCTGATTTCGATTGTTGTACTATAGTTTAATATATTTTTACTTGTAATTGGTTAGCGCAAGCCATGTGCTTACTGGCTTATAAAGGTATTGGAGTAATAGTAAAGCTGTGTGAATTATTGGATTTTCATACATGTTTGATGTCGTAGAAACCATGCCAGAGTACAATGGTGGAATGGAAACCTACTTTGCGAGTTTGTACACCTTAGCTGCTCAAATTGGTAAAGAACAGAGTTTGGCAGGTCTTGTGAATGTGGAATTTACAGTTAATCATAAAGGAGAAGTCGTTCAAGTACATCCGCTTGATAAAATTGAGACTCGCGAAGCAGTAGAAGCGACTCGAATTGTAAGGGAATTAAGTAATTGGAAGCCTGGGAAACAAAGGGGAAAAGCTGTACTTTGTAAACTGGTTGTTCCTGTGGAATTTTAGGGTGAAGGTTTATCAATGCCGATATTTCCTTTTCAAACGAAAGAATATTATTCAGACCTTAAGGTTTTCAAAACCTTAAGGTCTTTTTGTTTGAGTTCAGTCAGGTTATTGTCACGAATTCCATCTTAAATATTATTTCTGCTTATAAGCTGTTTTTAAATTTTTCAAGATTGTAAAGCCACGATCTACATCTTCATCATTTACTATAATGGTAAATTCATTGGTGGTGGAGATAACTTCTTTGATATTAACCCCCTCCCAGGCAATGGCTTTCAGTATGTGATAATAAAAACCAGTGATTTGCACATTCCCGGCCGGTAATTTCAGTGTAATCGCCGAAAGTTCGTCTTGCTTGTAGATGCATTCTTCATTTTTAAAATGTGTATCTACCAGGTTTTCATAGGCCGAACTGACCACCAGGTTCGATTCAAAAACCCCTCTTACCAATGTGTAGAATACATCTTGTTGGTTGCTGATTTCCTGCATCACGCGTGTGTGGCTATGGAATATCGTATTGCTGTTTTTAAATGTATAATCTGTAAGGTTCGATCGGACAATGATGTCACCTAATGATTCCAGTAGTTTTTGCAAATTTCTGTTTAAGGAGTAATCCAACTGCGGTGCCAGACGGTTTAATGCCATTACAATGGCGCCTTGTTTGACCGGTTTCTCCGTCAATTTCTCCACCATGGGCTGGATCTGTCTGGCTAAGGAGGAAATATTCAACAAACCTTCGCATAGCGCTTCAATAACGAAAGGTTTAACCTTAATAACGGCTTCAACTGCTTGACTTACGGTTTTCATAACAACAGAGATTTGGTGCAAATATAGGCAATGTTAAAATATTAACAAAGTGTTATAAAGAAGTTTTTTTTGTTGAAAAATTTTTTAGCATCTAATTCTTTTAATAGTTTTGATGCTGTATTAAAGGTTGAAACTGTGCAGGAACTATTTGTATCTTGCATAATGGTTTTATACCAGCGTTGATATCTCAGTATTTGATACTAAAACAATAGAGATGAAAGAGTTTAAATTGACCGGTTCGATAGTAGCAGTGGTAACTCCATTTAAAGCATCAGGAGAAATTGATGTGGATGCCTTTGATAAATTGATTGACTGGCACATTGAACAAGGCACGGATGGGATCGTTGTATGCGGAACAACTGGCGAAACACCTGCCTTGACACAAGAGGAAGATGCCTTTTTGATTCAGCGGACTGTGGAGCGGGTGAATGGTCGAATTCCGGTGATTGCTGGTACAGGTAGTAATTCGACTTCGGAATGTATTAAATATTCTTTAAAAGCACAGGAGGCTGGTGTGGATGCTATTTTAGTAGTAGGGCCTTACTATAATAAGCCTACCGACCAGGGCATGTATCTGCATTTTTCAAACATCGCAAAAGCTGTAAGCGTACCTATTATTTTGTATAATGTACCTTCACGGACCGGGTCAAAAATTTCTGTCGAAATTGCTCTGAAATTGGCTACTGACTTTGAAAATATTGTGGGTATTAAAGAGGCTGGTGGTGATTTGAATGTCATGGCACAATTAATCGCCTTACGTCCACAAGGATTTAAAGTCTATAGTGGGGACGATTTCTTAGCGTCTTCGGCTAATTTGCTGGGCGCAGATGGTTGTATTTCTGTTATTGCTAATGTTTTACCTGCACAGTTTCGAGCGTTGATGCACGCTTCCTTAGCTGGTGACGTGGTTTCTACGCAAGCGTTGTTTTTCAAGTATCGACACTTAATGGATTTGATGTTTATTGAATCAAATCCAATTCCTGTAAAAACGGCATTGGCTTTAATGGGATCCATTGAGGAACATTTCAGATCGCCCATGTGTCCTATGGCAAACGGGGGGAAAGTATTATTGAAGAATGAACTTAAAGAGCTAAATATCATTTAAATAATTTAGTTGTTGTTGGATTGAATGAAAAACGGATCTCTGAGGAGATCCTTTTTTTATGCCTTATAATGAAAGGATGGGCTTCCTTATTTGTAACTTCTCTAGTATTTATGCGTTAATAATGTGGGAAAATGAATTTATGATTAAGGAAATAATCCTTATCTCTACAAGTAAATAGCCTGTTTTATGAAGTACCGTAATCGTATTCTGTTATCTGTTTTGGGTGCTACGGCATTAATCTATGCCGGGGCCATGGGTTTTTTTATTTATCGTTATACAAATCATACTACAAGGGAAGCTTTTCGCCTGGTTGATACAGTTGTTCGGGAAAAGGCGCAGGAAGTTGAAGCATCATTGAATATTGATATTGGTGTTTCCAGGTCGTTAGCCTATGCTTTTAGGGGTTATCGCGATGTGGATGAAAGTCATCGCATGGATACCTATCAATCAATGTTGCTCAGTGTCCAAAAAAACACCCCTGAATACATCAGTGTCTGGACCAGTTTTGAGTTAAGTGCTTTTCAGTCCGGTTATGACAAAGATTATGGTAGACTTTCTGTTTCAGCTTATCATTTGGGAAATGAATTCGGAATCAATCAGGTTTATAAAAACATGGAGGGTGATGTGGAAGGAACCTCCTATTATGATTTAAAGCACTCCAAAGAGGAGGCAATTATTAATCCCTATTGGTATTCGGTCACGGAAGATGGAAAAAATAATACCCTTATAACCAGTGTGTCGGTTCCTATTTTGGACGGCGATAAATTCATTGGAATCTCCGGATTGGATGTGGACTTAAAGCGGTATCAAAGTATAACCGATAAAGCTAAACCCTATGAATCGAGTAATGCCATGCTTATTGCAAATGATGGGCAGTTCATTACGGCACCTGATCCATCCATGATTGGGAAAAAGGTTCAGGATTTATTTTCTGAGTTAAGTGAGCGCTTCGATTTGGAAGGTGCCATTGTTAAAGGAAAGGGATTGTCATTTGTGACGGAAATAAATAGTGAAAAAAACTACTATTCTATTGCACCTGTTGTTGTGGGGAATACTAAAACGCCTTGGGCATTAGCCGTGATAACACCCCACGCTGATATTGTACAAGAAGTGAGATCCACAACGCGTTTAATTTTAATCATCGGTCTGATCGGATTGGTGATTATGTATTTTCTGGTGCGCGCGGTGGCTGGCAGTGTGGTAAAGTTGGTGAATGGATTTACCTGGTTTTCGGGGCAGATTAATGAGGGTAATCTGGCTGCAAGAATGGATGTAAATCGAAAAGATGAAATAGGTGAGTTAGCTACAGCGCTAAGAAAGATGGCGGATTCGATTCGTCAGATGGCTTTAGGCTTGCATAAAAGTGGAGACGAAGTGAGTGGAACGGCTACTTATCTTAATGAGAGTTCACAGGCTCTCTCATCCCTGGCTAATCGCCAGGCTGCAGCGGTTGAAGAGGTGGCGTCGGCGATGGAAGAGATGGCTGCAAATATTGCAGCCAATACCGAAAACGCCAAAAAGACAGAATCCATTGCGGTTTTGGTGAGAGAAGAACTCAGTCATACAATGGATGCGGTAAACCAATCACACCTGGACATTGAACGTATTGTTGATAAAATCACAGTCATTTCAGATATTGCTTTTCAAACGAATATTTTAGCGCTGAATGCAGCGGTAGAAGCCAGTCGTGCCGGAGATGCCGGTCGTGGTTTTGCCGTCGTGGCGGCCGAAGTACGAAAGCTGGCTGAGAAAAGCAGGGAAGCAGCCATTAGTATTTCCGGATCTGCAGAAGGGGTGTTAGCTTCATCAACCGATGTGCGTGATCGTGTTCAGAAATTGCTGCCGGATATTGAGAAAACCGCGGAGTACGTGCGTGAGATCACAACTGCAGGAATGGAGCAAAACAATGGAGCCATGCAAATTAATACGTCCATTCAGGAGATTAATGAAAGTACGCAGCACAGTGCTGCAGCTGCCGAAGAGTATACCGTGACGGCTACTGAACTCACCAAACAGGCCGAAGTGCTCAAGCAAGTCATTCAAAAATTTAAGTTGTAATCAAATTATTAGACATTTTAGCTCACCCCATTGCCATTCTTAGGGCAGTGGGGTGAGTTTTTATTATAAAGTCCGAGTAATCAAATTCTTTTTCATTGGGTTGGGAGAATATCATTTTATACTTTTGAAGTTTAAACCAATTTCGACGTCTAATAATTTAACTCACTTAATAACTATACCTCATGCTTGATTTGTTACTACAACACAAAACCATTCGAAAATACTCAGATAAGAATATAGATGATACCCTTTTAAATGCCATTCTGGAGGCCGGTATAAGAGCATCTACAACCGGTAATATGCAGGTGTATAGTGTGGTTGTTACACGTGATGAAGAGAAGAAGAAAGCCCTGGCGCCGTTTCATTTTAATCAACCAATGATTGTTAATGCACCGGTGACATTAACCATTTGTGCCGATTTTAACCGGTTTAATAAATGGTGCCAACAGCGTCATGCAGAGCCTGGCTATGATAACTTTTTGTCCTTTATGACTGCTGCTATTGATGCCCTATTGGTGGCTCAAAATATTTGTATTGCCGCAGAAGCTAAAGGTCTTGGCATCTGCTATCTGGGAACAACCACTTACATGGCAGATAAAATTATTGATTTATTGAATCTTCCCAAAGGTGTCGTTCCGGTGACAACCATTACCATCGGTTATCCGGATGAAACCCCGGAACAGGTGGATCGTTTGCCGTTGGATGCTGTGGTGCATTATGAAACGTATCAGGATTACACACCGGAAGATATAGATCGTATTTACGGTGAGAAAGAGAATTTGGAGGTCAATAAAGAGTTTGTAAGAGAGAACAATAAAGAATCATTGGCACAGGTTTTTACGGATGTACGCTACAAGAGAGCAGATAATGAGCATTTTAGTCAGGTATTGATGAATGTGCTAAAAAATCAAGGTTTTATGTAGTGTTAAGCTAAAAAGCATATGAAATGGACAGACAATGTAATTGTTTGTCCATTTTTTTTTCACCTTGATCATTTTTTTGTTGTCCTTCAGTGATTATAACTGTAAATTGGAGAAAAACTTATGTGATATGCGAAAACTAACCCTATTTTTTCTATCCTGTTTGATGGCAGGAGTCCTTCAGGCTCAATCGCTGGAGGATTACTTATCAAAGTACACGGAAGAAAATGGTAAGATGTACTTGCAACCCTTTGCCGATGCTTTTTCTGCTGACTTCAATAGTGGCCTTTTTCACAACGCTAAACTTAAGAAGTTGGGCTTTCAGTTTTATTTGGGGGTTGTGGTGCAAATGGCTACCATTCCAAATGATGCCAAGTATTTCCAGGCCTATACAGACAGCGAGTTTTATCCGGAACAAGGCCCTTATAAAGTACCCACGGTTTTTGGACCAACTGAGGGTGTTACTGTTCCCGTTGAAGGAAGCGGAGGTTTGCTTAACTATACCTTTCCCGGTGGATTTGATGTGAACATGGTGCCTTTAGCCATGCCTCAACTCACCGTGGGATCTTTGTACGGAACCGATCTGACCATCCGTTTTGTCTCCTTAGATGTGGAGGACATTGGTAAAGTGGATGTGTTTGGGTGGGGAATCCGCCACAGTGTGGATCAATACATTCCTTTGTTACCGCTGAATTTAGCAGTCGGTTATTACAATCAATCCTTTAAAGTAGGGGAATATATGGATGCAAAAGCTACCGTGATCAATCTGCAAACCAGTTATTCCATTCCTATTCTTACATTTTATGGAGGAGTAGGTTATGAGTCCAGTAAGGTGGATGTGGAATATGATTACAGTGGTGTCGATCCGTATGCTGCACCAGGTGATAAAATTAGATTTGAAATGGAAGGCGCCAACACCATGCGTCTGACCCTTGGATTGGGCATCAATTTGGGTCCGGTGAAGATACATGGGGATTATAACATTGCCAAGCAAAATACTTTTGCTGTTGGTTTAGGGATTGGTATTAACGAGAAATAGTCAAAACATAAAATTATAAAAAGATGAAAAAGATCGTTGTTTTTGTGTGGGCAGTCCTGTTGTTAGGGGCTTGTGGGGAAAAAGATTTGAAGTTTTACCCCACTTTTGAAGAGAGTATTGCAATTCCCATTGAATCGAATGCTGAAATAACAGAATACAAGGGATCCATTTCGGCTGCCGAAATTAATGCGGCCGTTGATGATGTATTGGATCAATCGGATGGTGAGATTGAAAGTGTCAATATTGAAGCATTGTGGTTTGTGGTGAAGCCGTTAACTAATAATGAGGTTCAGAAAGCGACTTGCGATGTATTTATTGAATCCTGGACATCGGGTGAGTACGAGCAAATTCTGGATGATTATGAGGTTAAAGTGGATGCATCCTTAAAACAAACGCCGTTAAATGAACTTATGAAAGATGGCGTTGACGAATTGATCGCTCAGCTGGAAGCCATCGTCAAAGGAAATGCGGTAGAGGACATCACGTTTAAAATTGAAGATATTGTGGGTGAAGGTGGTAAAAAAGTGCATTGTGAAGTAACAATCAATGTGCGTGGCACCGTTACTTTTGCTCAAACGGTCGAGATGCTATAGTAAAATTACCAGATAGCTTTTGTTAAGCCATTTGTGATGTCGTTCGCAAATGGCTTTTTCTATTTTGGGAGGAGTAGATTGGAATAATAGTGCCTGTGATACGCAACCTTTTGAGTATCTCATCATCATTCTAATAAATTCGAAATTATGAGAACCGTAACCATTTTGCTAATCCTATGTGTTGGTGCAGTGTCCTGTCAAAAGGATGAGGTGACCAATAAATACGAACCCATTGAATTGGATTTGAAAAGTCAGGCGCTTGTAGCATCTTCCAATCAATTTGGTTTTGATCTTTTTAAGGCTGTCATTGGTAATTCCGATGAATTCCAGAATGTTCTGATTTCACCGTTAAGTGTTTCCCAGGCTTTGGGTATGACCTGGAATGGTGCTTCCGGGACTACGCGTGATGAAATGACAACGCTTTTGGGCTTCGATATAGCCAATGAAATGGCATTAAATGAATCGAATCAGTTTATTCGGAAAGCCTTATTAAATGCCGATCGAAAAGTGGATATGAACATTGCCAATTCCATTTGGTACCGGCAAGGGTACAGTGTCTATCCTGAATTTATTAATACTAATGCGGATTACTATGGTGCCCGGGTTGAATCACTCGACTTTGGGCAGGCTGAGGCTAGTAAGAGCACCATTAATCAATGGGTGAGCGATCAAACCAAAGAGCGCATTCCTGAAATTGTGGATGAGATTAGTTACGATCATGTTCTGTTTTTGATCAATGCGGTTTACTTCAAAGGTCAATGGACCTATAAGTTTGCAAAAGAAGAGACCCGTAAGGAGGATTTCACCCTGAGTAAAGGGGCCGTTGTGGCCACTGAAATGATGAAGCAACGTGCAGATGTGATGCATTTTTCCACGGAGAACTGCTCGGGTATTTCCATGCCATATGGAAATGAGCATTTTGAAATGGTGGTTATTTTGCCCAATGAAGGAGTGGATATTTCGGCGCTTGTAAGTAGTTTGGATGATCAGAAATGGAACGACTATCTGAATACCTTTTCTCAAAAAGGCGTTGAAGTGTGGTTGCCCAAATTTACTTTTAAAAGCAAGTTGAAACTCAATGAACCACTGATGGAATTAGGTATGCAAACGGCGTTTACTTCAGACGCCGATTTATCTAAAATAGGTCCGGGTAATCTCCTTATTAGTAAAGTCCAGCACAATACCTTTATAGAAGTGAATGAGGAAGGAAGTGAAGCTGCAGCTGTGACCAGTGTGGAAGTAGTTAATACTTCAATAGGAGGTGGCGGCTTGCCACTGCTGTTTAAAGTCGATCGCCCCTTTTTATTTGCCATCCGCGAAAAAGACACTGGAGCCATTTTATTTATGGGGCAGGTGTACAATCCCGTAAATTAATCCTTAATAGATGTTCTTAAACAACAAGCGGCAGGTGATTCGATCATCTGCCGTTTGTTGTATTTATGTCCTGACTGGGTCACCCTGGCTGGTGGACAAAGGTGTCACGTTTCACCTGTCTGGTTAATGCGCATTAACCAGGCCGGTGGTCGGTGCATTTAAAACCACACGTGGTTTGCTCTGGAATCACGTGTCATATTGCTTAAAACCACGTGTGATAAGCATCGGAATCACGTGTGGTTTTACACCAAACCATGCGTGACTTTGGGCCATATCACACGTCATTTGCTTCCATGTCACCTGTGACTTCGGTTCACCTCATGTGTGACGCATCGGCGTGCCACACTTCATTGGGATAAACCAAGGTCGTTGTATCAATTTGTCGATCCTTTTAGAGTCCGTTTATGATGGAGGAATTACCGAACCCCAGTTATTGCCATCCACCTGACGGGCCTGCTGGGCAGAGGAAATGAAAAAAGCCAGAATGTGACGCCATACAGATGTCTGTCATTCTGACTTTAATATGTCTTTAAAACCGGATGTTGACTGATTCAATCGTTACGCTTCCCGGTGGTTATATACCGCACTGGCCTGAGCGGTGGGCATCACAAGTATTTCATTGATGTTGACATGGGGCGGACGCGTCACCACAAATTCGATGGTGTCGGCAATGTCATTGGCAAAAAGCGGGGTTAAGCCTTTATAAACGTTGTCGGCTTTTTCTTTATCCCCATGATAGCGGACAATGGAAAATTCAGTTTCAACCATTCCGGGGGCCACCGAGGTAACCTTGATGCCATGTTTCAGCAAGTCGATACGCATCCCTTTGGTAATGGCTTCAACCGCATGTTTGGTGGCACAATACACATTACCGGCAGCATATACTTCTTTGCCGGCGATGGAGGATACATTCACGATGTGCCCTTTTTTCCGCTCTATCATCAGGGGGATGATTTGTTTGGATAGATAAAGTAGCCCCTTAATATTGGTGTCGATCATTTGTTCCCAGTCACTCCATAAACCCTCCTGAATGGGATCAGCTCCGGCGGCCAAACCTGCATTGTTGATCAGCAGATCGATGTTTTTCCAGGCCTCATCCATTTGGGCAATGGCCGCTTCTGTTTCCTCATTATGGCGGATGTCGAAATTGAGGCAAAGCACCTTTATGTCATACTTGTTTTCCAATTCCTGCTTAAATTGGTCTAATCGGTCTGCACGCCTGCCGGTAATAATCAGATTATATTTTAAACCGGCCAACTTAAGTGCTGTAGCTTTCCCAATGCCAGAGGTGGCTCCTGTTACAAATGCTATTTGTTTCATTGATTAATTGCGTTATTTAGTTAAGGCTGTTTGCAGTTTGGGTTATTTTTTCTACTTTCATAACTGAAACAGCTCTACATTCAGCTTTCTTTTTTGTGAAGTAAAAGTAGAAAAAAAACCGAGATCCCATTTATTGAAATGCTCTAAACCTTTGTGTTATGGATACATCTTTACCAACATTTGTAGAAGCCGAGAAGTTGAATTTAACGTCTGCTGAATTTGACCGGATTAAGGAGATTCTTGACCGGAATCCCAATGCCCTTGAACTTGAGATCTTTTCTCACTTGTGGTCAGAACATGCCAGTTATAAGAATTCGTTGAAATGGTTGAAACAGCTACCTCGAACCGGCGATCATGTGTTGGTGCAGGCAGGTAAAGAGAGTGCCGGAGCCATTGATGTGGGAAATGGCATGGCTTGTGTCTTTAAAGTGGAATCACACAATCATCCCTGCGCCATTCAGCCCCGTCTGGGAGCATCCACCGGATTAAGAGTGGTCACCCGCGATTTAACATCCATGGGTGCCAAGCCTGTTGCGTTATTAAGTTCGTTGCGTATGGGCGATGGTCGGCGCGACACCGCCAAGTGGTTGTTTGAAGAAGTAACGGAAGGCCTCACTCAGTTTGAAAAGCAGTTTGGGGTACCCGTGGTGGGAGGCGAAATCGCTTTTTCCAAAGGTTATAATTCCGCTCCGGTGGTCAATAACATGGCCATTGGCGTGTCCCGTACTGAAGATCTGGTGTCGGGTGTGGCCAAAGGGGTTGGTAATTTTATTTTGATTTTAGGAGCAGCCTCCGGAACGGACGGCGTTGATGTGGATATTTTTGATCCGGAGATGATTGCCGAGATTGAAACAAAAACGGTGGCTCTGGATGTGATGATGGATGTATCGGTGGAGAAGCATCTTCAACGGGCCATTCAAAAACTTGTTGAAAATAAGTTGGTGGTCGGTATGCAAGCCATCGTTAACCAGGGGATCATTGGTGCTGCAGCAGCCATGACGGCCCGGGCCGATAGCGGCGTGTTGCTGGAACTGGAAAAAGTACCACAGCGGGATGCTGAAATGACGGCTCGTGAGATATTACTATCGCAAACCTGGGGGCGCTTGTTGGTGTGTATTGAGCCCGGCAAACTCTTAGCCATTGAAAAAGTGGCCAATGAACTGGACTTGTCCGTTGGCGTGATTGGTCAGGTTACCGAAGGCGATCAGGTTACGTGTCGCTTTAATGGGCATCCGGTTGTTAGCATTCCGTCCAATTATGTGGGATTAGGGGGCAAGGCTCCGATGTATGAGCCGGCCTATGATGAAAAGGGCCAGGAGCATCCGGGGATTAACCTAAACATGTATAATGAGCCGGATCATTATCCCGATGTGGTTAAGGTCATGATCGGCAATCTCAATGTGGCGTCTAAAAAATGGTTGACCGATAAGTTTGATCGCATTTTTAATAAAGAAGCGAATAATCATAAATACCCTTCCGATTCGGCATTTATTGATTTGGAAGGCAGTGAAAAATCACTGGTGGCTACCATGGATTGTAATTCTGCTTACATGAAATCAAACCCGTTTATCGGTGTGCAGATAGCCATTGCTGAGGCAGCACGGAATATTGTTTGTGCGGGCGGTATCCCCATGGCCATATCCGATTGTTTGAATTTTGGGAATCCCCAGGATAAAGAAGTTTACACCGCTTTTGTGCAGTCCATTAAAGGAATCTCCAAAGCCTGTAATGATTTTAACACACCGGTGGTCAGTGGCAATGTCAGTTTTTATAATCAACGGTCAGAAGAAGGCCAGCTAAAAGCTATTATTCCGACCCCTGTTATTGGGATGGTCGGGGTTGTAGAGGATAAAAAGCACCATACGACCCTATCGTTCCGACACAAAGGGGATATGATTTTCCTCATTGGACAATCGCAGAATGATGTAAATTCGTCGGAGTATGCCACCAGTATTTTGAGCATTGAGTATTCAGCACCGCCTCATTATAAGGTGCAAGAGGAATTGGATGTGCAGGATGCTGTCTCGGAGATTATTCGGAAAGGGCTGGTGCGTTCGGTCCATGATGTATCCAATGGGGGATTGTTCTTCACCTTATTAGAATGTGCCATTCCGTTGGAGTTTGGATTTGACATCACCTCCGACGCCGAAGTTCGCAAAGAAGCCTTTTTGTTCGGTGAATCACAAAGCCGGGTGGTGGTTTCGGTATCCCCTGAAAAGCAAGATGATTTTGTGGATTTGATGATGGAAAAAGAAGTGCCGTTCTCCATTTTGGGCCATGTGACCAAGGGTGAGGTGCGCATCGATGATGAATCCTACGGCTTCATTGCTGAGTTAAAGAAAACATTTGAAAACCGACTTAAAAGATGGGTCGAAGGAAAATAATTAGGAAAAGGATGAAACAAGGAAAGGCTATTTTGTTGGTGTTTATCGGTTTGTTGGTGGGGATGTTTACCATTACCCGGGCCGATGAATCAGAAAAAATTAAAAAAGGTGATGCCATTCCGGTATTTACCTTGCAGGGCCCTGAATCAGTGCTGAGCAGTGAAGACTTGAAAGGGAAAGTGGTGCTGGTTAACTTTTTTGCCACTTGGTGTCCGCCGTGTGTTAAGGAGCTGCCTCATCTTCAAAAAGAAGTCTGGGAGAAATACAAAGATCATAAGGATTTTGTGCTTTTAGTGATTGGACGGGAGCACTCGGCTGACGAATTAGAGAAGTTCGGTGTGGATCGCCAGTTAGATTTGCCCTTTTATCCCGATCCCGAGCGGAACGTATATAACCAATTTGCAGCGAATACCATTCCGCGTAATTACCTGATCGATAAGAGCGGTAAAGTGGTGTATGCGAGTACCGGTTTTAATGCGGATGATTTTGAGGCCTTGAAAATACTTTTGGCCAATCAGCTGAAATAATACCTTTTTTGAAAAAAGATAGAAGGGAATAGGCCAAAAGTTGGTTTTTATTCCCTTTTTTATGTTTGGGATGTTATTTTTGCGACAATCTAATTTATAACGAATGACGGTAAAACCCTATAAAGCCTCTGAAGCTTCAAAAAAGAGCCAGGTGGCAGGCATGTTTAATAATATTGCGCCCAAGTATGATTTTTTAAACCATTTCTTATCGCTTGGGATTGATAAAATTTGGCGTAAAAAGGCCATTCATCTGCTTAGGGAGATTAAGAACCCCGTCATTTTAGATGTGGCCACCGGTACTGGTGATTTGGCTTTGGAAGCCCATCGCCGGCTACATTGTAAAGTAGTAGGTGTCGATATCTCTACGGAGATGCTGAAAGTAGCGGAAGACAAAATTGCTAAACGTGAATTGACGGAGTGGCTTACGGTTCAGGAAGGGGATTCGGAAAATCTGCCTTTTGAGAGCAATACTTTTGATGCGGTGATGGTGGCTTTCGGCGTACGCAATTTTGAGAATCTGAATAAAGGCTTAACAGATATGGGGCGCGTGCTCAAGCCTGGTGGTAAAATGGTGGTGCTTGAGTTTTCCAAGCCAGTTTATTTTCCATTTAAGCAACTTTACCTGTTCTATTTCAGATATATTTTACCCGTGTTGGGTGGTTTGATTTCAAGAGATAAAGCAGCCTACACTTATCTGCCAGAGTCAGTGCTCACCTTTCCTGACGGTGAGCGCTTTGATCAGGAACTTATAAATGCAAATTTGAAGCCCATCAAACGCTACAAGCAAACCATGGGAATTGCCACCATTTATCTGGCTGAAAAAGCAGAGCAATAAAAATCTGATTTTTCGGTTTATATCCATGTACTAAAACCCGTAATCCGTTGAGAGCAGTTATCTTTTTAGTGTGTTTCATTGTATCGTTAAATGGTTTTGCCCAAAAGGATAAAAAGAAAGTGGCGAACCTACGCTCCTTTGATGAGCGCCCCCTGCATTTTGGCTTTCTGATTGGTTTCAATGCGATGGATTTTAGGGTGTACAATAATGGACCTGGCGTAAATCCTGACGGGAGTGTTATTTATGGTGAAGTTATTGATCTTAAGCCGGGATTGAACATAGGTATTGTGTCCAGCTATCGCTTGCGAAAAGATTTAAACCTGCGGTTTTTACCGGGCATCAGTTTTGGCCAGCGCGACATCTGGTTCGTAGACGAAGAAGGTGTAAAGGAGGAGGAGCCCTTGCACATTAAATCAACTTTCCTGGAGTTTCCCTTGTTGTTAAAATACAATGCCTTGCGCATGCACAATGCCAAACCCTATATTATCGCTGGTTTTAATGCCCGCTATGACCTGGCAAAAGACAAGCAAGACGGCTTGTTGTTGAAGTCGATGGATGGTTATATTGAAGCCGGAGCCGGTATTGATATGTACCTGTCTTATTTTCGGCTCTCTGTCGAATTAAAGACCTCCATTGGACTGGCCAATATTTTAAATCCCAAAGGAACCGGTGAACCGGAAGATGTGAAATACAGCTACGCCGTAAATGGATTGAAGTCACGATTGTTCTGTCTGACCTTTTACTTTGAATAAATTCCTGTACTTTTGTGGGCTGAACCAGATCCTCTAAATGGAATGATCTGATTGATTATGCATTAATCTTTTTGTATTAAGATGAAACGTGAAGTTGTTTTAAGGATTTCGCCTCGTGAGGCTTCTGATGAAAAGTTCTACCGGCCGTTGGTTGCCCAAAAGTTAAAAGTGGCACCCGAAAGCATTACCTACATGCAGGTAGTGAAAAGGTCCATTGATGCGCGAAAAGCTCCTGTTTTTGTGCAACTTCATATTGAAGCTTTTGCCAATGTAAAACCCACCCTACCAAAACCAGTACATTTTGAATATCCCGATGTATCCAATGCCCCTGAAGTTGTGGTGGTAGGTGCAGGACCAGGTGGCTATTTTGCGGCCTTGCGATTGATTGAACTGGGATTAAAACCCATTGTTTTGGAACGTGGTAAGCCCGTGAATGACCGGAAGCGCGACTTAGCACTGTTGAACCGGAATCAAGGGGTTAATCAGGAATCGAATTATGCCTTTGGGGAAGGGGGAGCCGGTACTTTTTCGGACGGTAAACTCTATACTCGCAGTACCAAGCGAGGTGATTTCAAAAAAGTATTAGAGGTTTTCCACTTTCACGGTGCCAGTGAGGAGATTTTAATTGATGCCCATCCCCACATTGGAACCGATCGTCTGCCGGGGGTGATCAAGGCCATGCGTGAATCCATTGTCCAGGCGGGTGGTGAAGTTCATTTTGAGACTAAAGTGACCGATGTACTCATGGATGCCGACCGGATTACCGGTGTGGTGCTGGAGAATGGCGATAAAGTTGAGGGACGGGCGGTTGTTTTAGCAACTGGTCATTCGGCCAAAGACGTCTACTATTTTTTAAATGATAAAGAAATTACCCTGGAGGCTAAGACATGGGCCATGGGGGTACGGGTGGAGCATCCGCAGGAGCTGATTGATCAGATTCAGTACCACTCTGCCAAGGGACGCGGCGATTACTTGCCGGCTGCCTCTTATAGCTTATCCTGCCAGCAGGCTGATCGGGGAGTTTACTCCTTTTGCATGTGTCCGGGGGGATTCATCGTTCCGGCAATGACCAATGCCAATGAGATGGTGGTCAATGGTATGTCACCGGCCAAACGAAATTCTCCCTTTGCCAATTCGGGAATGGTGGTTGAAATCAGGCCGGAGGATATTGGTGAACATCAAAATAAAGGCGTGTTAGGCGGTCTGGAATTTCAACAGGAACTGGAGCGATTGGCCTTCGTGAATGGTGGACGCGGTGTGGTGGCTCCGGCTCAGGGATTGGCCGATTTTGTGGATGGGAAGCTTTCCTTTGAATTGCCCGAATGCTCCTATGTACCCGGATTAATTGCCTCGCCCATGCACTTTTGGTTACCGGAACACATTGGGAAGCGCTTGCAAAAAGGATTCGACTATTTTGATAAACGTGCCCATGGATTTGTCACTAACGAAGCTTTAGTGGTGGGGGTGGAAAGTCGCACGTCATCACCGGTACGCATTCCGCGTGATAAATTCAGTTTCCAGCACGTTCAGGTTGGAGGCCTTTTCCCGTGTGGCGAAGGAGCTGGTTATGCGGGCGGAATTGCCTCATCAGCCATTGATGGGGAGCGTTGTGCTGAAAAAGCGTACGAGTATATTACGGGTAAGGCTTTAGATGTAAGTGTTTAGTGTCTCGCCACTGATATTCTTGTATTATTTGGCAGGATGTTGTTTTTCGACTCTGTGGAATGATCAATATTCATTATTTGGTTCTGGCTCGTCCAGGTTAGGAGATTGTAAAAGAGGTGGCCGTTGGTCATGCTTTCGGATTCTTCCTTATCTGTGTTTCCGAAAAAAATGATGTGTCTGTAAATGGATTATGCCGCGCGGCAAAACAAATTATCCCGTGCGGCAAAAAGATTTATCCCCAGCGGGAAAAATAATTGTCCCGCGCATCTCAATTTGTCCCCGATACCCCAATGTTTGGCTGTGTGTCGTCACAGTTCATTTCGTTATGGTCTTTGGGGGATTTTGTATTTAAGAGGCAGGGGTGTTGCGCCGCCTGAATTCGGAACAAACGATGGCTGTTGCAATGGATACATTAAGGGATTCTGAGGTCAGAGCCCCTGCCGGGAAATTGGGGATGAAGAGTTTTTTTGAGACGTAGGGTTGCAGTTCAGGGCAAATGCCTTTTCCTTCATTTCCCATCAGGATGATGCCATTGGTTGTCAGGGATTCGGAATAGATGTTTTCGCCTTCCAGGAAAGTCCCGTAAACCGGAATGTTTGCCTGCTTCGCTTCTTCAAAAAAGGTGATGGGATTGGTGTAATGCACGGTTACACGGGCGATGGCTCCCATGGTGGATTGGATGGTTTTGTGATTATACACATCGGCACAACCCTTGGAACAAAACACCTGGCGAATGCCAAACCAATCGGCTAAACGGATAATGGTTCCCAGGTTTCCAGGGTCTTGTACGTCATCCAGAAACAAGGTGAGTTCATCGTGAAAGTGGATGGTGTCAGTACGGTCTTTCTTTTGTTCAAAAACACCAATGACCGGTGGCGGACTCTTCAGTTGTGAGACTTTCTTAATTTGATTTTCATCGGTAATAATCACTTCCGGACAGTTCCCTGTTTCTTGTTGGTGAAGGGTATGCCATTGTTCCGTACAAACAAGGAGTACGCAGTTAAGGTGATTTGAAACAAGGTCACTCACCAACTTATCGCCCTCAGCCAGGAAAAGATGGTGACTATCCCGGTATTTCTTTTTCGCCAATGAAGTAATAAGTTTTTGTTTGTTTTTGCTTAGCATCTGAAAATCCATTATAATTGAATGCAAAGTTATAGCATATCATCCGATTTAGATATCTTTATCGAAATTTTGCAGGAATTTATCAACAATATTATTTTTCAGGTCTACCTCTTTTTATCTTTAGGCCTAATAATCAAGAATGCGTGTGACGTTTCGACTTTTACTGGCAGGGATCATTATAATTAGTGGCTTGGCTGGGTGCAGTACAACGAAGTATGTGCCCGATGAGGCTTTTTTGCTAAACAGAATTGAAATACAGAACAATGCCAAGGATATTTCTAAAGAGGAGTTGAAGTTTTATCTCCGTCAAAAGGAAAATGTGAAGATCATTGGTTTTTGGCGATTCCACTTAGGTTTGTATAATTTATCCGGAAGGGATGAATCCAATGGGTTTAATCGCTGGTTACGACGCATTGGTGAAGAACCCGTGTTGTACGATGCTTTGTTGAAGCAAAAATCCAATGAGCAACTCACCTTATACCTTAAAAATAAAGGCTATTTCAATGTTCAGGTGACCGATTCGGTCATTCAAAAACGAAAGAAAAAAGTAAAAGTCCGATACACCATTGATCCCGGGAAGCGCTACCGGATTAATCATGTGCATTACCGGATTGATGACGACTCTCTGCGTAAGATTGTGTTAGCGGATACCATACAATCCCTGATAAAGAATGGTGCACCATTTGATGCCGAAGTGCATGATAAGGAACGGGAACGCCTGACGCGTTTAATGCGGAATAAAGGGTATTTTAACTTCAGTAAGGAGTATATCTATTATTTAGCGGATAGTGCCTTGGGAAATTATCAGGTGAATGATTCATTAATTCTGGTGAAAGATCGACAGGAGGTTTCAAAGGATGTGGATACCTTAATGGTTCATCAGAAATCACGTATTAAAGATGTCTTTTTTTTGGTGGGCTTTGATCCGCAACAGGCCCTTCAGAATGATTCGGGGTATTTGAATCGATTTGATACGTTGATGTATGAAGGATGTCATATTCTTTACGGTGATAATTTGAATTTTAGGGCCGATGTGTTGATTAATTCCAACTATATTTTCCCGGGACAATTGTACAGTGCCGATTTAGTGGATAAAACACAGGCCTTATTATCGGACTTGCAGTTATTTCGTTTTATTGATATTCGATTTAGGGAGCTGCCCAAAGAAAGAGATAATCAAGGAAATAAGTTGCTAGAGTGTTTTATTCAGCTTTCGCCTTCCCGCATTCAATCCTATGCGTTTGAAGTGGAGGGAACCAACTCGTCCGGAAACCTGGGAGCTGCGGGTATTGTCAAATACAAGCATAAGAACCTGCTCCGGGGAGCTGAAGTATTCGATTTGCGCTTCAGAACCGCCTCCGAGAACCAGGCAAAAAGTGATGGATCTAATCGATTCAATACGCTGGAGGTAGGGGTCGATGCCGGATTAACATTGCCAAAATTTGTGATTCCCTTTAAGGTGGAAAGCTTCCGAAAACGATTTAATCCCCGGACCAATGTAAAGGTGGCTTATAATTATCAGCGGCGTCCGGATTATACGCGGGCTATTGCCAATTCGCGCTTAAGTTACAATTGGAAATCTTCCAAATTGGTCAGTCATTCCTTTGCACCCCTAGAGTTTAGTTTGGTGAATATTCCCATAATTGATCCTGATTTTTGGAAACGAATTGAGAATACAAGCTTGAGGTATAGTTATGAGGATCACTTAATTGTTAATAGCTCCTATACGTATTTGTACAATGAACAGGTGCTTCCCAGTGAGAAGCAGTATTGGTACTTCAGGGCTAATGCTGAAGCGGCCGGAAATATCCTCAATAGCGTTGTGAGTTTATGGGATGGTAAGTCCAATCCGGAATATCGTGAAATATTGGGCATTCGCTATGCTCAATATGTGAAGGCGGATTTTGACGTTCGTTACCATCATAATGTCAACGAGATTAATACCATGGCCTATCGGTTTTTTGCCGGAGTGGGATACCCTTATGGGAACATGACTACGCTTCCCTTTGAAAAACGCTATTTTGTGGGTGGTGCCAATAGTATCCGGGCCTGGCCGGTAAGGGGTTTGGGACCTGGTGCCTTTAAAGATACCGTAAGTGGCTATTATAACCAGATTGGCGACATCCGGTTAGAGTTGAATGCGGAATACCGGTTCAAGTTGTTTTGGCGTTTGGAAGGTGCGTTGTTTATGGATATGGGAAATATCTGGAACATTCGGGAGACGGGGATTGAGGAACAGGATGAAGAAGGGATGTTTAAATTTGATCAATTCTATGAGCAAATTGCCTTGGGTGTAGGCGCTGGCACGCGATTGGATTTTGGTTATTTCGTGTTTCGATTGGATATGGGGGTTAAAGCGCGTGATCCGTCTTTGCCGGCTGGAGAAAGATGGGTGTTTGGTTCAGATGCGTTTCGTACAAAAAATATGGCATTTAATTTTGCAATTGGTTACCCATTCTAGACTTTCAATAGTAAGTCAATGTGTAATACAAAAAAAAGGACAAACAGTTCTGTTCGTCCTTTTTGATATATGCTATTAGGTGATTAAGCTTTTTGAGCCGAACCTAATACGTTTTCATTTTTGTGCATGTAAAGTGCTTTCAATGAATCACGAGCTGGACCTAAGTATTTTCTAGGATCAAATTCACCCGGATTTTCGTTGAAGGTTTTTCTGATTGCAGCAGTCATGGCTAAACGACCATCTGAGTCAATGTTGATTTTACAAACAGCTGATTTTGCAGCTCTACGCAATTGCTCTTCAGGAATACCTACAGCAGCTTTCAAGGCTCCACCATTGGCATTGATGACTTCAACATGCTCTTGTGGAACAGATGAAGCACCGTGCAATACAATTGGGAAACCAGGTATGCGTTTTTCGATTTCTTCCAAAATTTCGAATTGCAATGGCGGTGGAATTAATACACCATCTTCGTTTTTAGTACACTGCTCCGGTGTAAATTTGTGTGCACCGTGGGATGTACCAATAGAGATAGCCAATGAATCTACACCAGTTCGCTTTACAAAGTCTTCTACTTCTTCTGGTTTAGTGTAAGTCGATTCTTCTGCTACAACATCATCTTCAACACCAGCTAATACACCAAGTTCACCCTCAACAGTTACGCCATGAGCATGTGCATAGTCTACCACTTTTTTAGTTAAAGCCACGTTTTCTTCGTAGGAATGGTGAGATCCATCAATCATTACCGACGAGAAGCCGTTATCAATACAGTCTTTACACAATTCAAACGTATCACCGTGATCAAGGTGTAATACAACCGGGATTTCATATCCTAACTCTTTTACATACTCAACAGCACCACGCGCCATGTTGCGAAGTAAAGTAGCATTCGCGTATTTTCTTGCACCTGAAGAAACTTGCAGAATCACTGGTGATTTGGTTTCAACACAGGCCAAAAGAATAGCCTGCATTTGTTCCAGGTTGTTAAAGTTGTAAGCTGGAATAGCATATCCACCCGCAACTGCTTTTTCGAATAGCTCTTTTGTGTTAACAAGTCCTAAATCTTTGTAACTGATTGCCATTTTGTTAATTGATTTATGTTAATAACTAGAATGAGGTCTTGGAATTGTATATTTATGGTTGTAAATTATACCCTTGTTTCCTGTCGTTTTGGGACGCGCAAAAGTATAAAAAGGCGCTGATTAATACAATTTTTACGGATGCTAATAAAAGTTAAAGGTGGTGGGCTGTTGGGGCTTGATCTTTAGGTAGATTTCTTAAAATAGATGTAAATGTCTCATGGAAAATGAAAAAAGCTTTGTAAAATCGTAGTCTAAAATTGTTTTTAAATATTAAACTAATAGTGATTATTTCTGTTTCATATTATTTAGAACTATAAATTAAAAGTTATGAATCGAGTATTAGACGTAATTAAACCTGGAGTAGTTGTTGGTGAAGATGTGGCTAAATTATTTCAGCTGGCAAAAGAACAAGGGTTTGCTCTGCCTGCTGTGAATGTAGTAGGTACTAACTCAATAAATGCCGTTATTGAGGCCGCTAAAGTTGTAAATTCACCTGTTATTGTGCAATTATCCCATGGTGGTGCTGCTTTTTATGCCGGTAAAGGGATTGGTTTGGAAGGAAATGCTGCGGCTGCTTTGGGAGCTGTTTCTGCTGCCAAACATGTGCATTTAGTGGCTGAAGCGTATGGTGTGCCGGTGATTCTACACACTGACCATGCGGCTAAAAAATTACTTCCATGGATTGATGCCTTGTTGGATGCTGGTGAAAAGCATTTTAAAGAAACGGGCAAGCCATTGTTTAGCTCTCACATGCTCGACTTATCTGAAGAATCGATGGAGGAGAATATCGATATTTGTAAGAAGTATCTGGCTCGTATGAGTAAAATTGGCATGACACTGGAGATTGAATTGGGGATCACTGGTGGCGAAGAAGATGGTGTGGATAATACCAATGTGGATCACTCGATGCTATATACTCAGCCCGAAGATGTTTATTATGCGTTTGAAGAGTTGAGTAAGATTTCACCTAATTTTACTATTGCGGCCTCCTTTGGTAATGTTCATGGGGTTTATAAGCCTGGAAATGTGGTGTTGCGTCCGGATATTCTGAAGTCTTCTCAGGAATACATTGTTAGTAAAATTGGAGGTGACTCCAAGCCGGTTAATTTTGTTTTCCATGGCGGATCCGGTTCTTCTTTGGAAGAAATTCGTGAAGCAATTGGATATGGCGTGATTAAAATGAATATAGATACTGATACCCAATGGGCTTTCTGGGATGGTATTCGTGTATTTGAAGCTAAGAATAGGGAGTATCTACAAAAGCAGATCGGTAATCCGGATGGGGATGATAAACCCAATAAGAAGTATTACGATCCTCGTAAGTGGCTGCGTGAAGGAGAATCAGGTATAATAAATCGCTTGAAACAGGCATTTGAAGATTTGAATTGCATTGATAGACTATAATTTTTTGTAAAAAAAAGTGGGTAAGAAGAGGCCGTTGTTCGATGCAATGTGCCTCTTTTTTATATTTTTGAAGAAAACAATTAATTTTTCAGGTCATGGATGCGTCTTCAAGAGATAGTTTTTCCGGTAAGTTTGGTGTTATAGCTGCTGCAGCAGGGTCGGCAGTGGGTCTTGGCAATATTTGGCGTTTTCCATATGTGGCAGGTGAGAATGGGGGAGGTGCCTTTTTATTGGTATATCTATTGTTTATTCTGGCAATTGGTTTGCCGGTCATGTTGTCAGAACTTTTAATTGGACGCAAATCTCAGAAAAATGTGTTTGGAGCATTCAAAACCCTAGCGCCTGATAAGCCTATTTTTATGAGTGTAGGTATTATGGGAGTGGGTGCGGCCTTTATGATCTTGGCTTTTTATGCTGTCGTGGCAGGTTGGACCTTGGAGTATACCTGGTTAGCGGTTCAGGATGGACTGGCTGGAAAAACATCAGGTGAATTGAGTACTTTGTTTAAGGACTTTTCATCCTCAACGGTTCGACCAATGGGTTGGATGCTTGTGTTTATGGTGATGACAGCTGGTATTGTAATGGGCGGTGTCAAGAATGGGATTGAGAAATATACCAAAATACTGATGCCCATGCTTCTTGTAATTATTATTGTCTTGTGTGTTAAGTCAGTAACGTTGGAAGGTGCACATAAGGGGTTATTGTTTCTCTTTCAACCCGATTTTTCTAAAGTGACCGGCGATGTTATTCTGGAAGCCTTAGGACAGGCGTTCTTTTCCCTTAGTATTGGGATGGGTGTGATAGCTACCTATGGTTCGTATATTCAGAAAAAGGAAAATTTGCTGACAACTGCATTTTCTGTTTCAGTGGCTGATACGTTGATTGCTGTTTTAGCAGGTGTGGCTATTTTTCCGGCGGTATTTGCATTCGGAATAAAACCCGACGCAGGTCCCGGGCTTGTGTTTGAAACGCTACCCAATGTATTTAACCAGATGGCTGGTGGTTATCTGTTTTCAATAGCATTTTTCGTGTTGTTGGTCATTGCGGCTTTAACATCTTCCGTTTCATTGCTGGAAGTAGTAGTAGCATATTTTTGTGAAGAGCTTAAGATGAAGCGTAAAACAGCCACTGCATTGGCTGCTGGTTTAATTACTCTTTTAGGGGCCTTGTGTGTGGTGTCTCAGGATGTGTTTGATGTGTTTGATAAGACCTCTTCCAATATCTTATTGCCGTTGGGGGGTATCTTGATTGCCATTTTTGCCGGATGGGTATTGGGTAAGTATAAAGTGAAAGAGGAGCTGGATGCGAATGGAGGAGACGCGAAGTATGTTAGTATGCTGATATTTGTAGTAAAATTTGTGGCACCAATTGCTATTGGTTTTGTTTTTCTTAAAGGTTTAGGTGTATTGGAACTTGTTTTCTAGCAGTGTTTGTGAAAAATAATATTTTCAGAAAGATCGTCACGTTGGCGATCTTTTTTTATTGAAGTTTTCCCCTTGTTTGGTTAACTTGAATAGAAAAGAAATCATGTGGCGTGATGTATTCAAAATGTCGAAGATGGAGCAATTAGGTTTTGGTGTGCTGTCTATACTGATTGTTATCTCTGTACTAATTTACTATTTCGTTCCGGCAGATGCTCCTTCTCAAAATAATGAAGTTTATTTCGAATGGTTAGCGCAAGTTCAGGCGACCCCAAATGAAGGTGGGGATAAACAAGTTCAGGCGCATAAAAGCTTTCTATTTGATTTTGATCCCAATTGTATTTCCATTAAAGATATGGAGCAATTGGGATTAAAGTCATATGTGATTCTGAATATTCTTAAATACCGGGAAGCTGGAGGTGGCTTTCGATCTGGTAGTGATTTTGAAAATGTGTATGGTTTGGATTCTTCTACTTTTTCGATGCTTGAGCCCTACATAAAGATCGGAGTCCAGAAGAAATTGGAAAAAAACGAAAAGAAGAAGCGTAGTTATTTGGTGGATCTTAACCGAACAGACCAAGAATGGCTAGGTGAAATAGGTGTAAATTCTGCGGTGGTTAATGAAATAATCACTAAGCAAAGTGATCACTATTTTTCCAGGCGGATAGGTAAAGATTCTCTGATGCAGTTTTCATTGGAAGAGTGGCGGGAGTTTGCACCATCGATTTTAAAAGTAAAAGTTGATCCGAAAATGAAAGTGTTTGAACATTTCGTGATTGAGCTTAATAGTGCCGATACTTCTGAACTTTGTCTATTGAAGGGGATAGGTCCCTATTATGCCAGAAGGATTGTTTACTATCGAAACCAGATTGGCGGATTTTATTCGATTGATCAGCTTCTTGAAATAGAAGGTATTTCACCGGTGGTGTTGGCGGACAATGAAAAGAATATAACCGTAGATCAGCATTTGATACAACCTTTGAATATTCAGAATACGGGTCTGCGAAAGATGAAAATGCATCCATATCTGAATTTTTACATGGCCAAAGATATTTGTGAGTTTCGGCGTGCAAGAGGGCGTTTTAAAAAGTTATCAGAGGTTTTTAGTCTGCCTGCATTTAAGGATCAAGATACAGTTCGGTTGAGCAAATATCTTTCGTTATAGTAGTTTGTAATTAAGGGGATTAATGAGTAACTTTACTTTATAGTCGATTTGTCGATAAAAAATTAACTCGAAAATTTGCTGCAATCACGAATCTTCCCTTTCTTTGCAGCTGCAAAAAAGTAGGGGTAAAATCATTTTTGGCCCCAATGATATTGATTTTTTGTTGTTTAATGGTTATTTTTGCGGCCTAAATAAAATTATAAGCTATGATAGTAATTCCTATTAAAGAAGGCGAAAACATTGAAAGAGCCTTGAAGAAATTTAAAAGAAAATTTGAAAAGACAGGTGCGATGCGTGAATTGCGTTCTCGTCAAGCTTTCACAAAGCCTTCTATTAAGAGAAGAGAGGAAGTGAAGAAAGCGATATACATTGAGCAGCTACAGCGCAACGAGGATTAAAAAAATAGGCTGAGGGTGTCGATTTTTATGCTATTTTTCGTATATTCGTAATTAGCATAAAAATGACACCCTTTGTACATGCAATATATATCCGCGTTTTTAAAATACTTAGAGTTTGAACGGCGAAATTCGCAGCATACGATTACTTCTTATCAATGTGATCTAAAGCAATTTTGTGAATTTCTGAGTGAGGAAGGGATTGACTCCTGGAATAATGTAACTTCAAAAATCATCCGGTCCTGGATGGTAGAAATGCTGGATCAGGGAATATCTGCCCGATCGGTTAATCGAAAAATTGCTACTTTAAAAACATTCTGCAAATTTCTCATGCGGGAGGGTATCTTAGAAGATAATCCGACTGAAAGAGTGATTACACCCAAGATTTCCAAAAAACTGCCGTCCTTTATTAAGGAGAGTGATATGGATTTGTTGTTGGATGAGGTGTCTTTTGGTGAAGGGTATGAGGCTTGTCGGGATAAGTTGATAATTGACGTATTTTACTTTACTGGAATGCGCTTAGCTGAGTTGGTTGGCTTGAAAATTTCGCAAGTGGATTTATCAGGAGGTGTAATTAAGGTTTTGGGCAAGCGTAATAAGGAGCGTATTGTGCCCATTACACGAGAATTGAAATTGGCCATTGAGCGGTATCTAAATGTTCGGCGTGAATCCTTTCCGGGGGTATCTACTGACGTGTTGTTTTTAACAGAGAAAGGTTTGCCGGCCTATTCAAAACTTGTCTATAGGATCGTTAATAAATATCTGAAGCTGGTTTCTACGGTTAATAAAAAGAGTCCTCATGTATTGCGACATACGTTTGCAACCGCGCTCTTAAATCGAGGTGCAGATTTGAATGCAATAAAAGAAATTTTGGGGCATTCGAGTTTGGCGGCAACGGAGGTTTATACGCATAATACTTTTGAGAAATTAAATACTATTTATAAACAAGCTCATCCTAGAGCTTAAAAGATGGAGGAATGCATATGAATATTACGATTCAATCTGTGCGCTTTACTGCTTCTGAACAATTGGAGCAATTTATTCAGCAAAAAATGAGTAAGCTGGATCAGTTTTTTGATGGTATTGTATCGGCAGAGGTAATTTTGAAGTTGGATAAGTCGGACTCCACTGAAAACAAAGTTGCTGAAATTAGTTTGAATATACCTGGTGGTGATTTGTTTGCGAAGAAACAAACAAAGACCTTCGAAGAGTCTGTTGATTTATCTGTGGATGCTTTGCGTAAACAATTGATTAAATGGAAGGAAAAGGTGCGTACGAAATAATCAAAAAAAAATCTGATTTTTTTGTGTTGTTGAAAATTAATTATACATTTGCACACCGTTTTTAGCGTAGTATCACTGCGTTGATATATGGTTTTAATAGGCTGATTGGCTAAGGCGATCAGCCTATTGAACTGAAAAGACGAAACGTCTGTCTTGGATCTAGTGTTTTATTAATTATGGGGAGATACCAAAGCGGCCAACTGGGACGGACTGTAACTCCGTTGTCTTACGACTTCGCAGGTTCGAATCCTGCTCTCCCCACTATTTTTTGACAGTCTCGGGTTTTTTTTGGTTTTTTTGGTGACATTAAAATTGGAATATTGTAACTTTGTGAGCCTGTTGTAAAAATGCGGGAGTAGCTCAGTTGATAGAGCATCAGCCTTCCAAGCTGAGGGTCGCGGGTTTGAGCCCCGTCTCCCGCTCTAACGAGTTTAATAATTAAGGTGTTTTTACCTTGATTTGAGTTGATTAAGCTGTATTTGAGAAAAATTGCAATTTGATCAGCATAAATAAATGAGTTAATTTGAGATTCAATTTATATCTAATTGTCTAATATTTCGAGTTATGGCTAAAGAAACATTTCAAAGGACGAAGCCTCACGTTAATATCGGTACCATTGGTCACGTAGACCACGGTAAAACTACTTTGACTGCTGCAATTACAACAGTGTTAGCGTCAAAAGGATTTTGTGAAGTGAAATCATTTGATTCAATCGACAATGCTCCTGAAGAGAAAGAAAGGGGTATTACAATTAACACTGCTCACGTAGAGTACGAAACTGCAAATCGTCACTATGCACACGTTGACTGTCCAGGTCACGCGGATTACGTGAAGAACATGGTAACTGGTGCTGCCCAGATGGATGGTGCTATTTTGGTGTGTGCTGCAACTGATGGTCCTATGCCTCAGACTCGCGAGCACATCTTGTTGGCACGTCAGGTAAACGTTCCTCGTATCGTTGTTTTCTTGAATAAAGTGGACATGGTAGATGATGAGGAATTGTTAGAGCTAGTTGAGATGGAAGTTCGTGATTTGTTGAGCTTCTATGATTTCGACGGTGATAACTCTCCTGTTATCATGGGTTCTGCTCTTGGTGGATTGAATAACGATCCTCAGTGGGTTGACAAAATCATGGATTTGATGGATGCTGTTGATACTTGGATCGAACTTCCTCCACGTGATATTGACAAGCCTTTCCTAATGCCTGTTGAAGATGTATTCTCTATTACTGGTCGTGGAACTGTTGCTACTGGTCGTATTGAAACTGGTGTAATCAAAACTGGTGAAGAAATGCAGATCATTGGTCTTGGCGCTGAAGGTAGGAAGACTGTATGTACTGGTGTTGAGATGTTCCGTAAGATTTTGGATCGCGGAGAGGCTGGTGATAACGTAGGTTTATTGATGCGTGGTATTGATAAAAACGAGATCAAGCGTGGTATGGTGTTGGCTAAGCCAGGATCAATCAATCCTCACACTAAATTTAAAGCTGAGATTTACGTGTTGAAGAAAGAAGAAGGTGGTCGTCACACTCCTTTCCACAATAAATACCGTCCTCAGTTCTATTTGCGTACATTAGACGTAACTGGTGAGATCTCTCTTCCGGAAGGAACTGAAATGGTAATGCCAGGTGATAACGTAACTATCACTGTTCAATTGATCTACCCTGTTGCTTTGAACCAAGGTTTACGTTTCGCTATCCGTGAAGGTGGTAGAACAGTAGGTGCTGGTCAGGTGACTGAAATCGTTGAATAATTACAATGATATAATAAGCCGGGAAATCATTCCCGGTTTTTAAATTACGGGTGTAGCTCAGTTGGTAGAGCACTGGTCTCCAAAACCAGGTGTCGGGCGTTCGAGTCGCTCCTCCCGTGCCAAAATGCCGGTTTTAAGAAATGTAAATATTAAAATGGGCAGCTTAATGAAATACTATTATGAATAAGATAAAGGCATATTTCACTGACGTTCATAACGAATTGTTTAATAAAACTTCTTGGCCAACTTGGTCTGAGTTGACTAATAGTGCGATTGTTGTAATGGTTGCTTCGGTTATTATTGCTGGGTTGATCTTTGCAATGGATGCTACTTTCGACTTTGGATTGGATAAAATTTATAATAGCCTTTACTAATATAGAGAAGATCTAAAGATGGCCGAAGTCGATAGAAAATGGTATGTTCTCCGGGCAATTGGAGGGAAAGAGAAGAAAGTAAAAGAATACGTTGAGTTTGAAGTTTCCCGGTTGGATTTGAGCGACTATGTGAGTCAGGTGTTAATTCCTACTGAAAAAGTGTATCAAATACGTAATGGAAAAAAGGTCAGTAAGGAACGTCCTTATTTGCCTGGTTATGTGTTGGTCGAAGCTGCTATGGTAGGTGAAATTCCTCATATCTTAAGAAGTATTCCCAATGTGATTGGGTTCTTAGGGGATAATGATGAAACACCAACGCCTCTGCGTCAATCTGAAGTAAATCGAATTTTAGGAAAAGTTGATGAGCTGAATGATTCAGATGAGGAAATCAATGTACCTTATTTCGTGGGTGAAACGGTTAAAGTTATTGACGGGCCATTTAACGGCTTCAATGGTTTAATCGAAGAAGTGAACGAAGAGAAGAAGAAATTGAAAGTGATGGTGAAGATTTTCGGTAGAAAAACACCATTGGAATTGAGTTTTATGCAGGTAGAAAAAGAGTAGCAGGCTTAGTAGAAAAGCTTCCAGAGGTAAGTCTTGAATTTACCCCTACAAGCAAAGGCATCTTAATCTATCACATATTAATATTAATAAATACGAATTGCTACAATGGCTAAAGAAGTAGAAAATTTTATCAAACTTCAGATCAAAGGTGGTGCAGCAAATCCTTCACCTCCGGTTGGACCTGCTTTAGGTGCAAAAGGAGTGAACATCATGGAGTTCTGCAAGCAATTCAATGCCAGGACTCAGGAAAAAGCCGGTAAGGTTTTACCTGTGGTGATTTCGGTATACAAAGACAAATCATTTGACTTTGTTATCAAGACACCTCCAGCAGCAGTACAGTTACTTGATGCCGCCAAATTAAAAGGTGGTTCCCCCGAACCTAACCGTAAGAAGGTTGGTTCAGTAAGTTGGGATCAAATACGTGTTATTGCTGAGGATAAAATGGCTGACATGAATTGTTTTGAGATTGAATCCGGAATGAAGATGATAGCCGGTACCGCCAGAAGTATAGGAGTTACCGTAACAGGTGAATTTCCAGGTAGTAACTAATTAAGACCAAATTGCGAAATGGCAAAACTAACAAAGAATCATAAGTTAGCGTTAGAAAAGATCGATACCTCGAAACAATACAACATCGAAGAGGCAGCAAAGTTGGTAAAGGAAATTACTACTACCAAATTTGATGCTTCCGTTGACATCGATGTTCGTTTGGGTGTGGATCCACGTAAAGCGAACCAGATGGTAAGGGGGGTTGTAACTTTGCCTCATGGTACAGGAAAAGTAACACGTGTATTGGTGTTATGTACGCCTGACAAGGAAGAAGAGGCAAAGGCTGCAGGTGCCGATTATGTAGGGCTGGACGAATACATCGAAAAGATCAAAGGTGGTTGGACTGATGTAGACGTTATTATTACCATGCCTAGTGTGATGGCTAAAGTAGGTGCGTTAGGACGTATTTTAGGTCCTCGTGGCTTGATGCCAAACCCTAAGAGTGGTACTGTAACAATGGATATTGCTAAAGCGGTTACGGAAGTAAAAGCTGGTAAAATCGATTTTAAAGTAGATCGTTACGGTATTGTTCACACTTCAGTAGGTAAAGTTTCGTTTGACGAGAATAAAATCGTTGATAACGTAAAAGAATTTGTCGGCACTATTTTGAAGTTAAAACCTTCTGCCGCTAAAGGAACTTACGTGAAAAGTATTAGTCTTTCAAGTACCATGAGTCCTGGTATTCGTATTGAACCCAAGTCAGTAGAGGCTTAATGTTTAATGTTTAAAACGCAAAGGAATCATGAGAAAAGAAGATAAAAGTACACTTATCAACGCGCTGGTTGAGAACATTAGCAACTACAGCCACTTTTATGTAACTGAGGCGGGTGGTTTAAATGCTGGAGCAACTAGCGATCTGCGCAGAGAATGCTTTAAACAAGACGTTAAAATGGTGATGGTTAAAAATACCATTTTACGTAAAGCATTAGAACAATTGGAGGGAAGCTACGAAGAGATGTTTGAGAGTTTTAAAGGCACCTCTGTTGTTATGTTTAGTAACACAGGTAATGGGCCTGCGAAATTGATCAAAGCCTTTGCTAAAAAGAATAAGAAACCAACAATAAAGAGCGCTTTTGTAGAAGAGTGTGTTTATGTTGGTGAACATCAACTTGACGCATTGTGCAACATCAAATCGAGAGAAGAACTTATCGGAGACGTTATTGGTCTTCTTCAGTCGCCAATGAAAAATGTTGTATCAGCCCTTCAATCGGGTGGAACAACTATTCATGGCATCTTGAAAACATTAGGTGAAAAATAATAAAAAAAGTACAAACAATATTTAATAAATAGAAAAATGGCAGATATCAAGAAGCTTGCAGAAGAATTAGTAAATTTGACTGTTAAAGAAGTTAACGAACTTGCTGGTATTTTAAAAGATGAGTACGGTATTGAGCCTGCAGCTGCTGCTGTTGCTGTTGCTGGACCTGCTGCTGGTGGTGAAGAAGCTGCTGCTGAGCAAACTGAGTTTGATGTAATTTTGAAGTCAGCTGGTGGTTCTAAATTAGCTATCGTAAAATTAGTGAAAGAAATGACTGGTGTTGGTCTTAAAGAAGCTAAAGAATTAGTTGATAAAGCTCCAGCTCCATTGAAAGAGAAAATCACTAAAGAAGAAGCTGAAGCATTAAAATCGCAATTGGAAGAAGCAGGAGCTGAAGTTGAACTTAAGTAATTTAAATCCTATATAAGGATATCCGGTTTAGGAACCCTCACGGGGGCTCCTAAACCTTTTTGTGCTTTATTATTGTTAGGTTCAATTAATTTGTTGATAGATGACTCCAAATACTACCGAAAGGATTAGTTTTGCTTCCATTCAGAATCGGTTAAGTTATCCCGATTTACTGGAGGTGCAATTAAAATCTTTCCGCGAATTTTTTCAGATGGGTACAACCCCTGAAGAGCGGAAGAAAGAGGGGTTGTATCAGGTTTTCAGTGAAAATTTCCCCATTACGGATACAAGAAACAATTTTGTTCTTGAATTTTTGGATTTTTCCATTGATCCCCCTAGATATAGCATTCCAGAATGTATTGAAAGAGGATTAACTTTCAGTGTACCACTTAAAGCCAAATTGAAACTGTACTGTACTGATCCGGAGCATGAGGATTTCGATACAGTTGTACAGGATGTATATTTGGGTACTATTCCTTACATGACCGATAAAGGTAGCTTTATCATCAATGGCGCCGAAAGGGTTGTTGTTAGCCAGTTACACCGTTCTCCTGGTGTATTCTTCGGTCAAAGTGTGCACGCCAATGGTACCAAACTCTATTCAGCCCGGATTATTCCATTCAAGGGTTCATGGATTGAATTTGCTACCGATATCAACAGTGTCATGTATGCCTATATTGATAGGAAGAAGAAATTACCTGTTACTACACTGTTAAGAGCCATCGGTTACGAAGGCGATAAAAATATACTTGAAATCTTCGGCCTTGCAGATGAGATAAAGGTCAATAAAGCCAGCTTAAAAAAGGTGGTGGGTCGTAAGCTTGCGGCTCGGGTATTGAAATCATGGATTGAAGATTTTGTAGATGAAGATACTGGTGAAGTAGTTTCCATTGAGCGTAATGAAGTAATTATTGATCGTGAGACTGTAATTACTGACGAGCACGTTGATGAAATTATCGATTCAGGATCGAAAACCATCCTCTTACATAAAGAAGATCAGAATTTAACTGATTTTGCGATCATCTATAATACATTGCAAAAGGACCCATGTAACTCAGAAAAAGAGGCCGTGGTTCACATCTATCGACAATTAAGAAATGCTGAGCCGCCAGATGAGGCTACTGCACGTGATGTTATTGATAAGTTATTCTTTTCTGATAAACGTTACGACTTAGGTGAAGTTGGTCGTTATAGAATTAACAAGAAGCTCAATCAAAGTAGTGATTGGGATACGAAAGTGCTGACGCGTGAGGATATTATTGCTATCATCAAGCACTTAATAGAATTGGTTAACTCAAAAACCGATGTCGATGATATCGATCACTTGAGCAACCGTCGTGTTAGAACTGTTGGTGAGCAAATGGCTAACCAATTTGGTGTTGGTTTAGCCCGTATGGCTCGTACTATTCGCGAGCGAATGAATGTGCGCGACAACGAGGTGTTTACGCCAATTGATTTGATTAATAGCAAAACATTATCTTCTGTTATTAACAGTTTCTTTGGAACCAATGCTTTGTCTCAGTTTATGGATCAAACCAACCCATTGGCAGAAATTACGCACAAGCGTCGTATGTCTGCATTAGGTCCTGGTGGTCTGTCTCGTGAGCGTGCAGGTTTTGAGGTTCGAGATGTTCACTATACACATTACGGTCGTTTATGTCCAATTGAAACGCCGGAAGGACCAAACATTGGTTTGATTTCTTCATTATGCGTATATGCGAAAATCAACGATCTTGGATTTATTGAAACACCTTATCGGAAGGTAGAAGGTGGTAAAGTAGATCTTTCCAATGAAGGTGTGTCTTATTTAACAGCAGAAGAAGAAGAGTCCAAGATTATTGCTCAGGCCAATGCACCTGTAGGTGAAGATGGATTTTTTATTAACGAAAAGGTTAAGGCCCGTGAAGAGGGTGACTTCCCGGTTGTTGAAAATACAGAAGTGCACATGATGGATGTAGCTCCCAACCAGATTGCTTCGGTTGCTGCGTCATTAATTCCATTCCTTGAACACGATGATGCCAACCGTGCGTTGATGGGATCCAACATGATGCGCCAGGCGGTACCTTTGTTAAAACCAGAAGCTCCTATCGTAGGAACTGGATTGGAAGGACGTTTGGTTCAAGATTCTCGTACACATGTTGTGGCAGAGGGAGATGGTGTTGTGGAGTATGTGGATGCTGATGAAATTGTTATTCGGTACGATCAAACTGAAGATGACCGTTTTGTGAGTTTTGAAACAGAAACAAAACGTTACCCATTATATAAATATCAAAAAACCAACCAGAATACCAGTATTGATATCAAACCAATGGTAAACCCTGGTCAGCGTGTCATTAAAGATCAGATTTTAACTGATGGCTACTCGACTGAAAAAGGTGAACTAGGTTTGGGACGTAACCTGAAAGTGGCATTTATGCCATGGAAAGGGTACAACTTTGAGGATGCGATTGTAATTTCCGAAAAAGTGGTGCGTGATGATATTTTTACTTCGGTACATATTGACGAGTATTCATTGGAAGTACGTGACACGAAACGTGGATTGGAGGAATTAACTTCTGATATTCCAAACGTTAGTGAAGAAGCTACCAAGGAGTTGGATGAGAATGGTCTGATTCGCATTGGAGCTCACGTTAAACCAGGTGATATTCTGATTGGTAAGATTACACCTAAGGGAGAAAGTGATCCTACTCCGGAAGAGAAGCTGTTAAGAGCCATCTTTGGAGAGAAAGCTGGTGATGTAAAAGATGCATCATTAAAAGCATCGCCATCCTTGAAAGGTGTTGTAATCGATAAAAAATTATTCTCTCGTATCATTAAAGACCGTAAATCAAGAACTTCTGAGAAGTCATTGGTGACGAAAATTGATGAAGAGTTTGTAAGAAATACAGAGGAGCTGAAAGGTCGTTTGGTGGATAAGTTATTCTCTCTGATTAATGGTAAAACTTCGCAGGGTGTGAAGGATTACTTTGGAGTAGATATTGTATCAAAAGGCACAAAGTTCACTCAGAAGATTCTGAATGATATCGATTACCATAATGTGAATCCTAACAAATGGACTACTGATAAAGATAAGAATGAACTTATTGCCAAAGTAGTACATAATTATCGGATGAAGCATAAAGAGCTGGAATCAAAAGAAAAACGCCAAAAGTACAATGTGACTATAGGTGATGAGCTTCCAGCAGGTATTATCCAGTTAGCCAAAGTCTATATCGCTAAGAAACGTAAGATTACAGTAGGTGATAAAATGGCCGGTCGACATGGTAACAAAGGTATTGTATCCAGAATTGTACGTCAGGAAGATATGCCATTCCTTGAGGATGGAACGCCAGTAGATATTGTATTAAATCCACTTGGGGTACCTTCAAGGATGAACCTTGGACAGATTTATGAAACGGTTTTAGCGTGGGCTGGAAAAGAGCTGGGTGTGAAGTTTGCTACACCTATTTTCGACGGTGCTAAAATGGATGATATGAATCATTGGACTGATAAAGCAGGAATCCCCAGATATGGTCGTACCTATTTGTACGATGGTGGCAGCGGAGAGCGTTTCCACCAGCCAGCTACAGTAGGTATTATTTACATGCTGAAACTGGGTCACATGGTTGAGGATAAAATGCATGCCAGATCAATTGGTCCTTATTCGCTTATTACGCAACAGCCATTGGGTGGTAAAGCTCAGTTTGGTGGTCAGCGTTTTGGAGAGATGGAAGTTTGGGCACTGGAAGCATTTGGTGCAGCCAATATTCTTCAGGAAATCCTTACTGTGAAATCTGATGACGTATTAGGAAGGGCTAAAGCATATGAAGCAATTGTGAAAGGTGATCCACTGCCGCAGGCCGGTATTCCGGAATCATTGAACGTATTGTTACATGAGATGCGTGGTCTGGGACTAAGTGTGAACTTGGAATAGTCTGATCGTAGTGAATATTGCTTCGGCAATATTCACTTTATACCTATTTATATAAAATATAATAATACTCTACGCTCTATGGCATTCAGAAGAGATCAGAAAACAAAGAGTAATTTTAAAAAGATCACCATTGGATTGGCATCTCCTGAAGAAATTCTGGAAATGTCGAGTGGTGAGGTGCTTAAGCCTGAGACCATCAATTATCGTACTTATAAACCAGAGCGGGACGGATTATTCTGTGAACGAATTTTTGGCCCTGTAAAGGATTATGAGTGTCATTGTGGTAAATATAAGCGAATCAGGTACCGTGGTATCGTATGTGACCGATGTGGGGTAGAAGTAACCGAGAAGAAGGTTCGTCGCGAGCGCATGGGGCATATATCATTGGTTGTGCCTGTTGCCCATATTTGGTACTTCAAATCGTTACCTAATAAAATAGGTTATCTATTAGGATTACCTACCAAAAAATTAGATACCATTATTTATTACGAACGTTATGTAGTAATTAATGCTGGGATCAAAGCTGAGGATGGAATTACTAAAATGGATTTTCTAACGGAAGAAGAATATCTGGATATACTGGATACCCTTCCTAAAGAAAATCAACATTTAGATGATGATGATCCAAACAAATTCATTGCTAAAATGGGAGCTGATGCGTTGCATATGCTTCTAGGGCGCATTGATTTGGATTCATTATCATATGATTTACGTCACAAGGCCAATACGGAAACTTCACAGCAGCGTAAAAATGAGGCTTTGAAGCGTCTGCAAGTCGTTGAGTCATTCCGTGATTCACAAGGTATTAATCGTCCTGAATGGATGATTGTGAAAGTGGTTCCTGTAATTCCGCCTGAATTACGCCCATTGGTACCATTGGATGGTGGTCGTTTTGCCACTTCTGACTTGAATGACTTGTACCGTCGTGTTATTATCCGTAATAACCGATTGAAACGATTAATTGAAATTAAAGCACCTGAAGTAATTCTACGTAATGAAAAACGGATGCTTCAGGAGGCCGTAGATTCATTATTCGATAATTCCAGAAAGTCTAATGCTGTTAAAACGGATTCAAATCGTCCTTTGAAATCATTAAGCGATAGCTTAAAAGGTAAACAAGGTCGTTTCCGTCAAAACTTATTGGGTAAGCGTGTCGATTATTCAGCGCGTTCTGTAATCGTTGTGGGTCCAGAATTAGGATTGCACGAGTGCGGTATTCCAAAAGATATGGCAGCTGAGCTGTATAAACCATTTGTAATCCGTAAGCTTATTGAGCGCGGTGTTGTAAAAACGGTAAAATCAGCCAAGAAGATTGTGGATCGTAAAGATCCGGTTGTTTGGGACATTTTGGAGAATGTGATGAAAGGTCATCCGGTCATGTTAAACCGGGCTCCAACCCTTCACCGTTTAGGGATTCAGGCTTTCCAGCCAAAAATGATCGAGGGTAAAGCGATTCAGTTACACCCATTGGCTTGTTCGGCTTTTAACGCGGATTTTGATGGTGACCAGATGGCGGTTCACTTGCCTTTAGGAAATGCTGCTATTTTAGAAGCTCAAATGTTGATGTTAGGTTCTCAGAATATTTTGAACCCTGCCAACGGAGCTCCTATTACTGTACCTTCTCAGGATATGGTTTTGGGTCTGTATTATATCACCAAGCCTCGTGAAGGTGCTAAAGGACAAGGTTTAGTATTTTATTCGCCAGAAGAAGCCAAGATTGCTTTTAACGAAAAACGTGTAGAATTACATGCTATTGTTAAGGTGAAAACTACTGATCTGAATGCCGAAGGTGAGTTGGAAGAAATGATCCTGGAAACGACTGTTGGACGTATTTTATTTAATGAATTCGTTCCAAAAGAAGCTGGTTACATCAACGAGTTGTTAACTAAGAAAGCGCTTCGTGATATTATTGGTAAGGTGCATAAAGTATGTGGTACACCACGTACAGCCGCTTTCCTTGATGATATTAAGAACCTGGGATATCGTATGGCCTTTGAAGGTGGACTTTCGTTCAACCTGGGTGATGTTATTATTCCAGCCGAGAAAGAGACTTTAGTTCAGGAAGGTTATGATGAAGTTGAGGAAGTAATGAATAACTATAATATGGGTTTCATTACCAACAACGAACGTTATAACCAGATTATTGATATTTGGACGCATGTGAATGCCCGTTTGACTCAGACATTAATGACTCAGTTGAGTTCCGATAGACAAGGATTTAACTCTGTTTACATGATGCTTGATTCGGGAGCGAGGGGTTCCAAGGAGCAGATTCGTCAGTTGTCTGGTATGAGGGGACTGATGGCTAAGCCGCAAAAATCTGGTGCTGAAGGTGGTCAGATTATTGAGAACCCGATTCTTTCGAACTTTAAAGAAGGTCTATCGGTTCTTGAGTACTTTATCTCGACTCACGGTGCTCGTAAAGGTTTGGCGGATACGGCTCTTAAAACGGCTGATGCCGGATATTTGACCCGTCGTTTGGTGGATGTTTCGCAGGATGTTGTTATTCTGGAAGATGACTGTGGTACTTTGAGAGGGTTAACAGCGACTCCTATTAAGAATAATGAAGAAGTCGTAGCATCACTGTACGAGCGTATTATTGGCCGTGTTTCCGTTCATGATGTATATCATCCAAGTACTGGTGAGCTAATTCTTAATATTGGAGAAGAAATCTCTGATAAACAAGCACAAATTATCGAAGATTCTCCTCTGGAGCGTGTGGAGATTCGTTCTGTATTAACCTGTGAATCCAAAAAAGGCGTTTGTGCCAAGTGTTACGGACGTAACCTGGCTACAGGTCGAATGGTTCAAAATGGGGAATCGGTTGGTGTTATTGCTGCGCAATCCATTGGGGAACCAGGAACACAGTTAACACTGCGTACATTCCACGTGGGGGGTACGGCAGGTAACATCACTTCCGAGAACAATATTTTAGCTAAATATGACGGTTATGTGGAAATTGAAGAATTACGAACTGTTCCTACTACCTCTGAAGACGGTAAAGAAGCAGATGTTGTAATTGGTCGATTAGCAGAATTGCGTATTATAGATAAAAATACAAACATTGCTTTAACAACTCACCCAATTCCTTATGGTGCCAAGCTGTTTATTAAAAATGGCGCTGACATTAAGAAAGGGGATTTGATTTGTGAGTGGGATCCATATAATGCATTGATCATTACAGAGAAGGCTGGTAAGGTTTCGTTTGATAATATGCTGGAAGGCGTAACTTTTAAAGAAGAATCAGATGAGCAAACAGGTTTCCGTGAAAAAGTAATCATTGAAACACGTGATAAGACCAAAAACCCGTCATTGCGTATCTTAAGTGATACTGGTGAAGTGTTAAGGACTTACAACTTACCAGTAGGTGCTCACTTAGCTGTGGAAGAGGGAGATCTGATTAAACAAGGTCAGGTTCTTTCTAAAATTCCAAGAGCGGTGGGTAAAGCAGGTGATATCACCGGGGGTCTGCCAAGGGTAACCGAGTTATTTGAGGCGCGTAACCCTAGTAACCCAGCTGTGGTCTCTGAAATCGATGGTGAAGTTACATTTGGTAAAATCAAGCGTGGTAACCGTGAGATTGTTGTTACTTCTAAGAATGGTGAAGTGAAGAAGTACTTAGTATCTCTTTCTAAACAAATTCTGGTTCAGGAGAATGATTATGTAAGAGCCGGAACACCACTTTCGGATGGTGCAACGACCCCTAATGATATTTTGAGCATTAAAGGGCCTACTGCTGTTCAGGAGTATATTGTAAATGAAGTACAAGATGTATACCGTTTACAAGGAGTGAAAATCAACGATAAACACTTCGAAATCATTGTACGTCAGATGATGCGTAAAGTGGATATTGCAGATCCGGGTGATACTAAGTTCCTGGAGAAACAAATTGTTGATAAGATCGAGTTCATGGAAGAGAACGACAGTATCTGGGGTAAAAAAGTAGTGGAAGATTCAGGTGATTCGCAAACATTGCGCTCTGGTATGATCATTACTGCGCGTCGCTTGCGCGACGAGAACTCTCAGTTGAAACGTCGTGATTTGAAATTGGTTCAAGCACGTGAGGCAGTACCGGCAACATCAAGCCAGGTGTTACAGGGTATTACACGTGCGGCTTTGCAAACGAAGAGTTTCATGTCAGCTGCATCGTTCCAGGAAACAACTAAAGTTCTGAACGAAGCTGCGATCCAAGGTAAAGTAGATAGATTAGAAGGCTTGAAAGAAAACGTTATTTGTGGACACTTAATTCCTGCCGGTACAGGTATGCGTCATCATTCAAAAATCATTGTTGGTTCAATGGATGAGTACGAAAGGCTGTTAAGCAAAGAAAAGGTATCAAGTGACAAGTAAGTTTTTTATGAGACGACTATAAGATAGAGGGGAAGCACATTTGGTGACTTCCCCTTTTTTGTAAAAAATTAGATCATGGAAGAAAAAAAGAATCCCAATCAACTTAATATTGAATTAAGCGAAGAGGTCGCTCAAGGTACTTATTCAAACTTGGCGATTATTACACACTCTCCATCTGAATTTGTAGTGGATTTTGTAAGAGTTATGCCGGGTGTGCCAAAAGCACCCGTGAAATCCCGGATTGTGTTAACACCGGAGCATGCAAAGCGGTTAATGTTAGCCCTTAAAGAGAATATCAAGCGGTATGAATCAATGCATGGACCAATAAAAAACATGGAAGGCAATGGTCAGGGACCAATGATGCCTCCAATAAATTTTGGACCTACGGGTCAGGCTTAAAAGTATAGAGAAACGAAGCAAAACTGCTTCGTTTTTTTTATTTTTACTAAAAAAAGTATGATAACATACAAATTAAGATGGATTGCTTTATTTTTCTCGCTTTCATATTTGGCGAGTTGTCATTCACAAGTTGAAAAGCAAAATATTATTGAACTGGGATGCCAACAGTTGGACTTGTATTTACCTTTTTTAAAGGAAAAAAAAGTAGGGATGTTAGTGAATCATACCTCTTTAATTGACGATAGGCATTTAGTCGATTCTTTACTTTCAAGAGGCATCTACATTCATACCATATTTGCACCTGAACATGGGTTTCGAGGAACCGCCGATGCAGGTGAACATGTTAAGACAGGCGTAGATCCAAAAACAGGTATCTCCATTATCTCATTGTACGGAGCAAACAAAAAGCCACTGCCTGATCAGATTAATGATTTAGATGTTGTTCTCTTTGATATTCAAGATGTGGGTGTTCGGTTTTATACCTATATTTCATCGATGCATTACATGATGGAAGCTTGTGCGGAACATGATGTGAAATTCATTGTGTTAGATCGACCTAATCCTAATGGCGATTATTTTGATGGCCCTGTTCTGGAGAATGACTTTCATTCATTTGTGGGGATGCATCCTATTCCCATTGTTCATGGTTTAACGGTTGGTGAGTTGGCGCAAATGATAAATCAAGAGGGGTGGTTGTCAGGCGGTAAAAAATGTGATCTTGAAGTGATTAAAGTGAAGAATTATAGCCATCAAATGCCTTATCCACTACCTGTAAAACCATCCCCAAATTTACCAAATGCTCTGTCTATAAGGCTATATCCCTCGCTTTGTTTTTTCGAAGCCACTGAAGTTAGTGTTGGTAGAGGAACGCATATGCCGTTTCAAATTATTGGTTATCCGGACTCTATTTTTGGGACGTATATTTTTACGCCTCGAAGTATTGATGGCATGTCGAAAAATCCTATTCAATTAGATAGAGTTTGTTATGGTGTTGATTTAAGAAACGTTGAGACGACTAATCATCGATTTACTTTGAAATATTTTCTTGATTTTTATAATAAACCAGGTTATGCAGAAGCATTAGTTACTCGCGAACGATGGTTTAATTTGCTAGCAGGAACGGATCGTTTATTACAACAGATAAAGTCAGGTGCCAGTGAAAAGGAGATTAGGGCCAGCTGGGAACCGGAACTTGCAGCTTATAAAATTTTACGTGATAGGTATTTACTCTATCCATTAAATTAGTCGATTATGAAGTTAACTCTGGTCTTAATTATCTGGACTTTTGCTTCATTCGCTATGGAGGCCCAGCAGCTACTTATTGATCGTGTGTTAACCGGAGATACAGTCATGCTCTCTTCTGGTTGGGAAAGATTGAATCTGGCAAAATCCCGATTGGTTGTTTTAAAAAATGAACAGTCATTGATTCCATTTGTGGATCTGGCAAGTGAAAAGACAGTGGCAATAAGTTTTGATTATTTTTTTGAGTGGCGCAAGTATCTGTGGCGCTATCAACAAATACCACTTTATAGGGCCGAAGAAGTTGTTGCTGATTCTGTGCATGATGATTTTGAAGCAGCTGATCGAATCATTATATTGCTGGATAATGTCGATGATATCACCAACGATTCCCTGATTAGCAAGTGGTTTGCGAAATTAGCTGCCGATAAGCGTTGTTGTTTAGTCTATTCTGGAGAGGCCCAAACATTACATCGGCTGAATGGCATGGATGAAATTGAATGTGTGGTTCTCACCCAGCAGGATGATATGTATTCGCGCGATGTTGTGATTCAGCTTATTTACGGCGCCATCAGTTGTAAAGGTAAACTTCCCTTCGATATTAGTGATGACTGGTGTAAGGGAGCTGGCATTGATGTGCTTTCCAAGGGACGACTTTCGTATTCTTTTCCCGAAGCGTTTGGGATGGACCATGTTAAGCTTAATCATAAAGTGGATTCAATTGTCAGCAATGCTGTTCGCCAAAAAGCTTTTCCCGGCTGTCGGGTGTTGGTTGCAGTGAAAGGGACTGTTATTTTTAATAGGAGCTATGGCTTTCACACTTATGAGGCTATTCAAGCAGTTGAAGAGCACGATGTGTTTGATTTGGCATCGGTTACTAAGATTACAGGACCTTTACCATTACTCATGAAAGCCAAAGATGATGGATTCATTGATTTGGATCAACCCTTTGCATCTTACTGGAGCGATTGGCAAAAATCGTTTCTTAGACCGTCCAATAAATCAACAATGACAGTGCGTGAAGTTCTGACGCATCAAGCAGGTTTGCAACCCTATATTAATTATTATCCTTTAACTCTAAAGAAGGGGCGCTTTATACGCAAATGGTATCAGTTCTCACCAGATTCAAAGCACTCGCTTCAGATCGGTGATCATCTGTATTTAGAGGATAAATTTAAGAAAGTGGTTTATCAAAAAATACGTCAGTCTCCGGTTAGCAAAAAAAAGATGTACAAATACAGTGGGCTCTCATTCATGATATATCCCGAACTTATCAGTCAATTATATCATATAGACTACCAAGAAAATCTGAACCAAAGTTTCTATGAACCTCTTGGGGCTTCTACTTTAGTGTACAATCCCATAGGAAAGATTTCTATGAACCGGATTCTTCCCACTGAGTTGGATACCAATTACCGTCATCAGCAAATTCATGGTTTGGTGCACGATGAAGCAGCAGCTGTGATGGGTGGTGTTTCAGGAAATGCCGGACTGTTTGGATCGGCACACGATCTGGCCAAGTTGATGCAGATGTATCTTCAATTCGGCGAATATGGTGGAAAGCGATATATCCGCGAAGAAACCCTGCGGGAGTTTACCTCTGTTCAATTTCCAGAGAATGAAAATAGGAGAGGAGTCGGTTTTGACAAGCCCTTATTTGGTAATGATACATTGGGTATTGAAAAGAGCTATCCGGCGCCGGGAGTTAGTTCCGCGAGTTTTGGACACAGTGGTTTTACCGGCACATTTGTCTGGTTGGATCCTCACTATGAGTTGATGTACATTTTTTTATCCAATAGGGTATATCCAACGCGCAATAATCCTAAAATTTATCAGCTGAACGTTCGGCCTTCGATACAGCAGGTGTTTTATGATGCACTGCCGGCAAAGAATTGAATCCTCTTCCGGCAGTGATAAATATCCATTAAAAGTCAAATGTTTGATCGGGATCGTTTGGTGCCGGTCTGTCAGGTATGGGATTCATGATGTAAAACACTTGCTGCTCTGTGAAGACCATACTCAGCACTTTCATGTGCACCAAATTGATCAATATTTTTTCAGCCTTACGCGGACTAATATTGGCCATCCCACAGAATTTTGAAAAGGTGATTTGGTGGTGCAGGTTCAGGTAATTTAATAATTTATTTTCGTTGTACCTGATTTTGAGCAGTCCACTACCACCTTGTTTTTCTTTTTTCCATACTTCAATTAGGATATGGTTAGCTAACAAATTTTGACGTTTTACGCGAATGTAGAAGCGTTGATCGCCATCTTCGTCAGGTGCAGAATGTCGTTTAGTTGAACTTTTAGGGATGTTAATCTCCAAAACAGTCTTTCCTTCTGATTCCCATTTACGCGCTTCAAATTTTACTTTGGGTTTGCAATGCTCTTGAGCAACAGATTCCAATGCCTTTATTTCTTTTTCAGCATCAGCACCAATTATCGTACCATCACTATTTACACCTATTAAAAGTCTGCCACCATCTGTATTTGCAAAAGCAGAGAAAGTCTGCGCTACCTTTATCGAGTTATTGATTGTTAACTCAAAGTCCTGGGTCTGGTGTTTACCTTCCAGGATCATATTTTGTAATTCTTTGTTAATCACTTTCCTATTTTTCCTTGTTAAGCTGCAAAGATCGTAAAAAAGATCCTGACTACGAAAAATCCGCTGATCCTTTATAGTATTGCTATTTCAGAGTCTATAATGCCTAAATGGTATTTAAAGGTGTGCTTTTGAGTCTATTAAGAATAATTCCGAATAAGTCTGTCTTTTTGAAACATGACATTTGTCATAAGTATGCGATTTTGTAAAGGCGTAACTTTTATCATTGAGTAAAATTCTCAATAACTAAATTAGTTGTAACCCTATAAATCAGCTATTATGTCAGAAGTAAAACAATTGGTGAAAGATTTAGCCGAAGAGCATGGTCGCGCAATGGAAAGTCTTTTGCCTATTCTTCAAGGAATTGAAGCCAGAGAGCAACACATTTCCCAGGAAGCCATGGTTGAAGTAGCCAGGGAGCTTAATATTTCTGCTGCCCAGGTATATGGCACCGCTACTTTTTATTCTTTCTTGCATACCAAAGCTTTGGGTAAGTATGTAATTCGTGTGTGTAAAACGATTACCTGCATGATGCATGGAAAAAATCAGATTATCCAAGAGTTAGAGAATGTTTTGAAGGTGCAGTTGGGGGCCACAACTCATGATGGTAAATTCACCTTGATGGAGACAAATTGTTTGGGACAGTGCCATAAAGGGCCTGCTATGTTGATTAATGATACGCCGTATACAGAGCTCACGCCTGAGAAGGTGCGGGATATTATTATGAAGTATCGAAACGATGAAATCCATGCGAATTAACCAACCAAAACCATTCATTATGAATAAAAAACATCTTCAAAGACTCGATTTGATTTTCAAAAACGAGCATGATACCGAAAAAGTATTAGACAAGGTTTTAGCCCGTCCTGACGATGATTTGATCAATGATTTAATTAGTTCCGGGTTGAAAGGTCGGGGAGGAGCCGGTTTTCCTACCGGATTAAAATGGAAACTGACCTCAGAAGTGGAGTCGGAAGAAAAATACGTGATTTGCAATGCCGATGAAGGGGAACCCGGTACGTTTAAAGATCGTGAGATTCTTAGCAGTGTGCCGCACAAAGTATTGACTGGTATGGCCGTTTGTGCCCGAATTATTGGGGCTCGTAAAGGATTCATCTATTTACGGGGAGAGTATAAGTTTCTCAAGCCTCAACTACTTAAAATCATTGAGGAATTTCACAAGATATTGGATCAATTAAATCTGGATTTCAGAGTTGAGATATTTATGGGCAGCGGTGCTTACATTTGTGGAGAGGAGAGTGCCTTGTTCGAAAGTATGGAAGGCAAGCGCGGCGAACCTCGCAATAAACCCCCATTTCCTACGATTAATGGATACAGAGGCAAGCCTACCGTTATTAATAATGTTGAAACACTGGCTCATACGTATTCGATTTTTAAATATGGCCCGGAAAAGTTTCGTGATTTAGGTGTTCAGGACTCCAGAGGTTCCAAAGTGTTCTCGGTTTCAGGTGACACACCAATACCGGGTATTTATGAGTTGGAGTTTGGGATGACATTGCAAAAATTTGTTGATGATTTTGGTGATGGCGATGCCAAAGCCGTTCAAGTGGGCGGAGCTTCCGGTTTTTGTGTGCCCCGTAAAAAGTTTGACAAAACAGTCATTGGTTATCAGGGTAAATTAACAGGAGCTTCTTTGCCAACAGGGGGTTCAATGATGATCTTCAATTCATCCAGATCCATGTATAATGTGTTGCATAATTATCTTGATTTCTTTGTGGAAGAATCGTGCGGACAATGCACGCCTTGTCGTGTTGGGACGCAACAGTTATTGATCGGGATTCAGGCCGTTAAAAAAGGTGAACAGCCCTCTTCCTACCTCGATCGATTGTTGGAGTTGGCCGAGGCCATGCGGGTGACAGCGAAATGCGGATTGGGTCAATCAGTGGCTAATTCCTTTTCATCAATTGTCGAGAATTTTAAAGAAGAGATGATTTATTAATTCAAAAAATTGAATTGCAATGGTTGAAAAAATCAATTTACGCATAGATAATATAGCAGTTAGTGTGGATGAAGGATCCACCATTTTAGATGCAGCTAAAAAAATAAATATTCGCATTCCAACATTATGTCATCATGAAGATTTGTGTGTAGCCGGTAATTGTCGGGTATGTGTTGTAGAACAATCGGGTAGTGATCGTTTACTACCTTCCTGTGCTATGCCGGTTTCTGAAGGAATGGAAATTATGACTAATAGTTTAAAGGTGCGTAAGGCACGTAAGGAAGTCATAGAATTGTTAATCAGTGAACATCGGGCGGAATGTACGCGATGCTATAAAAATGGCTCATGTGAATTGCAGGAGCTATCCTCTGAGTACATTGTTGGTGAAAATGGATACATCGATCTGGTTCCATTGAAACACCTTTCTATCGATCATTTTTCGCCTTCTATAATTAAAGATGACAGTAAGTGTATTCGGTGTCAAAGATGCGTCCGGACATGCTCTCAATTGCAAAATATTAGTGCATTGACCGTCGCTCATAAAGGAAGTGAAATGAAAATTTCCACGTTCTTTGAGCGTCCCATGTACGAGGTGGTGTGTACCAATTGTGGTCAGTGTGTAAACCGTTGTCCAACAGGAGCGCTTACTGAAAAAACATACATCAATGAAGTGTGGTCTGCCATTCATGCCGAAGGAAAGCATGTGGTTGTACAGACGGCTCCTGCAGTACGCATAGCTTTGGGTGAAGCGTTAGGCATGCCTCCAGGTGAAATTGTTACCGGCAAATTAGTATCAGCTTTGCGTCGTCTGGGGTTTGATTCCGTATTGGATACCGATTTTACGGCCGATTTAACCATCATTGAAGAAGGTAATGAGTTGCTTCAGCGCTTGAAGAAGGCGTTAGTGGATAAGGATCCAACCGTCAAGTTGCCAATGACTACTTCATGTTCTCCGGGATGGGTAAAGTTTATTGAACATGCTTTTCCGGAGTATTTGGGGAATGTTTCCACAGCCAAATCACCACAACAAATGTTTGGTGCTCTGGCAAAAACATTTTATGCGAATAAATTGGAGGTTGATCCCGAAACAATGGTCAGCGTGTCAATCATGCCTTGCACTGCCAAGAAATATGAAGCGGCCAGGCCCGAAATGCGGAGTAGCGGATATCAGGATGTGGATTATGTCTTAACAACCCGGGAGCTGGCTCTGATGATTAAGCAGGCTGGAATTGACTTCTTCTCATTGCCAGATGATGAATACGACAGCATCATGGGCGAATCCACCGGGGCAGCTGTTATATTTGGGGCTACGGGAGGTGTGATGGAAGCTGCCTTACGTACTGCATATGAAGTGGTCACCGGACGTGAAGTGCCCTTTGACGGATTGAATATAACTCCGGTTCGTGGCATGGATTATATTCGTGAAGCGTCTGTAATGATTGATAATGTTCTGCCGCAATGGAGTTTTCTGGAAGGAGTGGAGCTTAAAACCTGCGTTACCCATGGCCTTAGTAATGCCAAAAAAGTGATGGAGGCCGTTCGTGATGGAAAGGCGAATTATCACTTTATTGAAGTCATGGCTTGTCCGGGTGGTTGCTTAGGTGGCGGTGGCCAGCCAATACCGACTTCTGCAGATATACGGAAACGTCGCAGTGAAGCTATTTATCTGGAGGATGCTAATAAGCCAATCCGAAAATCTCATGAAAATCCGGAAGTTGTGAAAATTTATGAAGACTACCTAAAGGAGCCATTAGGCCATAAGTCGCATGAGTTATTGCATACAACTTACAAGGTGCGTAACAGATATTGATTTTATTCACATAAAACGTACAGATCCTGCCTTGGATTGACACAAAAGACCGGGACTTGCTCCCGGTTTTTTATGAACTTCAATTCAGGAGGTCCAATAATTTCTTCTTCAGGCCCATAGTGTTTAGTGGTGCAAATCATCACAATACCTTTTTTTTCATAGTGAGCGAATTGCAAGGCTTCTTTGGTGATGCCAAAACTGTTTTTGGTTGAAGCAATGATATCATAATCGAGGTTAAACTGATCAAAGAGTTTCTTTGCAAACAAAATATGGGCCTGTACCCGGGCGCGGGCTGTAGAATCGGATTCTTTAGCTTTGAGCAGCACTATTTTTGAATGGTTAAAACGACCAAAATAGCTGGCCCAAACCAGTTTTTCCTTCTCTTCTTTCCGAAAGCCAATGGGCAAATAAATGATCTTCGATTGTTCGGGGTGTGGTTCTTGGGAGTGAACCATTAAAAAGGGCATTTTAAACTGTTTGGTTTCTTTTATGAATTGAACATCTTTGTAAAAGCGAATGCGGGAATTTTTTTCCATTGTCATTATCACACTGGCAGCTTCAATTTCATCCGAAGTTTTCTTGAGGATCGGCATAAGTATCCCCTGTTCAATCATGCTAAGAATACGGGGTGTATGAACGGATGAAAAAGTTTGTTTGAGCGCCTCAAGTTGGTTGTTAATGCTTTGCATAATGTCATCTGATGAGTTTTCATCAACGACAGCCAACAATGTAATATCCTTATTGAAAGCTTTAGCTAATAATAGTCCATGTTCAATGGTCACTTTGTCCTTATCAGAAAATGTGACAGGGATAAGAATATTTTGTTTATGGGAATTCATAAGATATGAATTGTTTCAGGTTGTTCGGCTTAAAAATACTTGGATAGCAGGACATTTACAAATGAATTTAGAGTTACTGTCCAAAAGTAATGTTACGAAATGAAATGCAGGGTTATGTGTAAGCTTGGAAACATGGATAAACTGATAAATATCTTTTGTTTTTTTGTTAAAAAAAATTAATTTACGAAAACCAATTGATGCATATACCAATGATTTATGGAAACCAAACATGATATTACTATTTGTCTGGGAAGTTCTTGTTTCTCAAGGGGAAATAAGACTATTCTTGAAATAATAAAGCGCTTTTTAAAAGAGCACAACTTAAATGCGGAAGTCTTCTTTCATGGCGATCTGTGTGGCGGGCATTGTGAAGAAGGACCTATCTTGATGATCGATGAGCAGATGTATAAGCAGGTTAGCAGTGATAATATTTATGATATTTTAAATGAGTTTTTTGAAATTGTCGCTTAAGTTAATCCTAGGTTATGAGCCAGCTAATTGTATCAGATAAGGAAAAATGTAATTTGAGTTATACGTGTGTCAGGGTGTGTCCGGCTAAAGCTATAAAAATTGCTGATAAGCACGCACAAATAATTCCGGAACGATGTATTGGTTGTGGGCATTGTGTCACCATGTGTGCACAACACGCCATTCACTACCGGGATGAAAAGGGTAAGACCAAAGCTTTTTTAGAAGCGGAGGACCGGGTGGCTGCTATTTGTGATCCGGCTATCTCTGGTGAATTTACAGATATTACCGATTACCGGAAATTTGTAGCAATGATTCGGGCGTTAGGTTTTGACCTGGTGACAGAAATGGCTTTTGGGGTTGATTTAGTAGCTAATAAATACAAAGAGTTATTGGATACCTTTCAGGGAAAGTATTTTATTTCCACGAAGTGCCCACCAGTTATAAAGTATATTGAGAAGATGCACCCGGGGATGGTTGAAAACCTAGCCCCGATTGTTCCTCCCTTTATTGCCATGTCAAAAGTAATTCGTAAGAAATATGGAAATGACCAACGGGTGGTTTATATCACAGCTTGCACTTCAGCGAAGGATGATGTTAAATCTTTTAATCAGACGGACGGTCAGATTGATGCGGTAATTACTTTTGTGGAGTTACGTGAATTGTTCGCCGAACATGGAATTAAAGAAAATTCAGTGGAATTTAGTGATTTTGATCCGCCATTAGGCCGAAAAGGAGGGCTTTTCCCTATTGCTCACGGACTATTTCAGGCCGTAGATGTCAACCAGGATTTATTGGAAGCAGATATTTTAATTACTGAAGGACGTACCAATTTCTTGCAATCCATTAAAGAGTTTCGAAGTGAGGTAGAACTGAAGCAACACCTGGATCTGTTTTATTGTAAAGGATGCATCATGGGGCCAGGTACTTCTAAAGGGGGAAAAAAATTTACGCGTCGCTCACAAGTTATTAAGTATGTGAGCAAACGGATGAAAGACATTGATTGTGATCAGTGGAAATCTGATATGGAAATGTATAAAGATCTAGATCTGAAACGTACTTTTCGGTCCATGGATCAGCGTTTGCCATACCCTCCTGAAGAACAGATTCAGCAAGTACTGGTCGATATGGGCAAAACCAAAGAGGAGGACCTTTTAGGTTGTGGGGCCTGTGGTTACCCAACCTGCAAGGAGTTTGCGGTGGCGCACATTCAAGGGCTTACGGAATATGAACAGTGCTATACATACACCATTAAGAAGCTACATACCTATATCAGCAAAGTTAATGCGGCCAATGATAAGTTAAAGCGCACCCAGGAAGCCTTGCAGAAAAGTGAAGAAAAATCCAGATTTGAGGAGTTGGCAGCCCGTGAGGCGGCTGAAACAACCACTGCTATGCTGAATAAAATTCGGGCAGGGGTAGTGATTGTGGATCAGGATTTAAAGGTGTTGGAATCAAACAATCATTTCATTGAAATGTTGGGCGAGGAAGCCAAGGAAATTGCCGAGTTAGTACCAGGTTTAAAAGGTGCTGAATTGTCCAGTTTGTTGCCTTTTCATCGGTTGTTTTCTTCTGTTTTAAAATCCGGACAGGATGTCTTAAACCGGGATTCGCCGTATGGGAATTCAATTTTAAATGTTTCTGTATTTACGATAAAAAAGAATCGAGTAGTTGGAGGTATTATTCGTGATTTAATAGCCCCAGAGGTAAGGCGTGAGGAAGTTATTGCACGTGCGCGTAATGTCATACGGGAGAATCTTGAAACCGTTCAGCAGATTGCATTTCTTTTGGGTGAGAGTGCTTCTAAAACTGAGAAAACGTTGAATAGTATTATTCAGGCCCAAAAATTAGGTTTAGACAATGAATCCTGATAATAATTTCTTTATTGATATTGAATGCCGTCAGAATAACCATGAGGGTGAGCTCATCTGTGGAGATGTGTTTTTATCACGTCGTGTAAAAGAAGAAGGGCGAACGGTAGTAGTTCTTTCTGATGGTATGGGTAGTGGTGTAAAGGCTAATGTATTAGCAACTTTAACGGCTTCTATGGCCATTAACTTTACCGTGGAGCACCGGGAAGTTCAAAAGACCGCTGAGATTATTATGAATACCTTACCGGTCTGCAGTGTGCGAAAAATGAGTTACAGTACTTTTTCTATCATCGACATCGAAGACGACGGAACCACAACAATTGTGGAATATGATAATCCATCCTGCCTGGTGATGCGAGGGAGTCAGATTTATAACCCCGGGTGGAAGGAGATTGAACTGGACAGTGATAAAAATAAAGGGAAGAAATTACATACGTGTCGCTTTAGGGCACTTAAAGAAGATCGTGTGTTTTTTTGGACCGATGGTATTGCCCAATCGGGCATGGGATCTAAAGCATTGCCATTTGGTTGGGGACGTGATGAAATGGAAAATTACGTTCAGAAAATAGTCAATTACACACCTTTTGCTTCGTCCGGAAAGTTGGCTCAGAAAGTGGTTAATATCGCCTGCCTGCACGATGGCGATAAGCCTAAAGATGATTCTTCGTGTGGTGTTATATACTTTAGAGAACCTCGAAAATTACTGTTGGTTTCAGGTCCTCCTTTTGAAGATAAAAATGACTTTGATTTCTCGCTAAAAGTCAGTCGCTTTAAAGGAAAGCGAATTATCGCCGGTGGAACAACAGCAGAAATTATCGCCCGTGAATTGGCTTTGAAATTTGATGCCGGAATGGATTCGGCTGATCCCGATTTGCCTCCCGTATCGTATGTGGAAGGCATGAGTCTGGTCACCGAAGGGATTTTAACGTTGGGGAAAGTATCAAAACTTTTGGAACATTATCATAAAGATACACGACTTGGTAATGGGCCTGCTGATCAGATTATTAAATTATTTCTGGAAAGCGATAAAATACATGTGCTGAATGGGACTCGAATAAATATAGCTCATCAAGATCCAAACTTACCAATTGAGTTGGAAATCAGACGCACTGTAATTAAACGCATTGTTAAGTTGCTGGAGGATAAATTTCTAAAAGAAGTCGATGTGGAGTATATGTAGTGATAATTTGGTAGGTTCATGATAAAAGTCACATTCAATGGTTTTCTTAGGGATTGAAGGTTAGTGCTTAATCATTGCTTATAAATTGACAGAATACATCCTCTAAATGCCGTAATGTGTTGCTCTTTAATTTAGACTTGATATGTATTAACAAAAAGTAACATTCGTGCTTTTTTTTTTCACTTGAATACTATTAGTTTGCAGTGAATTCGGGAAAATTTTCTTTAATAGTTTCGCTGAAACTGTTGAAAATTTTAAAGAAACTAAGAAATCGTTAATGGAAATAAAGAAAATTGCTGAAGTTCTGGATGCCAGGGTTATCTGTGGTGAAGAATATCTGGATCGGAGCATTGAATGTGGTTTTGCCAGTGATCTGATGAGTGATGTTCTAACACTTGATTCAGAGCAGTTAGTACTTATCACAGGTTTGGCCAATGTGCAAGTGGTACGAACGGCTGAAATGGCGGATATATCTTGTATACTCTTTGTGCGTGATAAATCAGTCACGCCTGATATGAGAAAGATTGCCAGCGAGAATCACATGGTTCTGTTGGAATGTCGCTATTCAATGTTTAAAACGATCGGGATGTTGCACGAAGCCGGTTTACAACCGGTTTATTGATGACTGGTGGCGATGGAATTTAAATATGAAGTAGAAGGCGGCAACTTTACCAAGGCAGGGAATGCAGCCAGCGCCGTTAAAAAGGTGTTGAAACAGCTGAATGTGGATCCCAAAGTGGTGAAACGCGTGGTTGTTGCGCTTTATGAGGGGGAAGTCAATGTGGTGGCGCATGCTTATAAAGGACAGATTTTGGTGGATATTGATCCATCCCGTATTGTGATTCGCATCGAAGATCAGGGACCTGGTATTCCGGATATAGATCTGGCCATGCAGGTAGGATATTCCACGGCTTCAGCCATGGTTCGAGAGATGGGTTTCGGTGCCGGTATGGGGTTACCTAATATGAAGCGGAATGCGGATTCTTTAACGATTTCAAGCAGAGTGGGTGAAGGTACCACTGTTGAACTTATTACCAATTTAACCACCTAAATAGTTTAATTAGGGATGGATAAAGAGCAATTTTATCATGCATTGGAAGTTGACAAAGAATTGTGCTTTGGGTGTACCCATTGCATGACGGTTTGTCCGACCAACGCTATCCGCATCCATGATGGTGTGGCTTCCATACGTAAAAATTGGTGTGTGGATTGTGGCGAGTGTATGAAAGCTTGTCCGGTAGATGCCATCTACGTGGAGCAAGATGATTTTGCAAAAATATTTAATTACGATCAAAGAGTGGCCATACTGCCCTCCGTTTTTATTGGCCAATTTTCAAAACAGATTGCCGAATCTGAAATTATTGATGTCTTGCATGAGTTGGGATTTACACATGTCGTTCCGGCGGAGGCGGCGGTAGATGTCATCAACGAATCCATGTTGGAGGAGTTCAATAGCAACCGGGAAAAACCATTGATTAGTCCCTTTTGTCCAGCAATTGTTCGTTTGATACAGGTGAAATTTCCTGGCTTGGTCAACAACATCATTCCCATTAAACCACCTATTGATACATCGGCTGTTTATTACCGTCAACGGTTGATCGACGAAGGAGCCAATCCTGATAGAATAGGCATCTTTTACGTCACGCCCTGTGCTGCTAAAATTGCAACAGTAAAAAATCCGGTAGGTGAAGATACGTCGTATGTCGATGGCGTTATCAATATGGATTTTCTTTATAATAAAGTGTATCATATTTTAAAAACGAGAGATTCACTTAAGTCTAGTAAGGCGGATGATAATATGTACCTTTCGTCTAAAGGTTTAGTCTGGAGTTTGACCGAAGGAGAGTCGTATCATATGAAAGGGCGTTGCCTCGCCATTGATGAAATTCACAATGTAATTTCTTTCCTTGAGAAAGTTGAGAGTGATGAAATTATTAATGTTGATTTTCTGGAGTTAAGAGCTTGCGATCAGAGTTGTGCCGGTGGTGTCTTATTGTCGGAGAACCGATTTTTGACTGTCGAGCGTCTCAAAACACGGGCCCATCGTTTGGTGGCAGCTAATAAGCCGGCACCGATTATTGAAGAATCGTATCGGTCCTATATAAAAAGTCAGTTGAAGGTGGGCAAAATTGAACCGCGTTCAATGATGGTGCTGGATGAGGACATGGGTGTTGCTCTAAAGAAAATGCAACGTGTGCGTCGCATTATGAGTTTCCTGCCCGGAATTGATTGCGGCGCGTGTGGGGCTCCCAATTGCGAAAGTTTAGCTGAAGATATTGTGCGCAAAGAAGCCCATTTATCAAATTGTGTGTTTTTGCAACGGATGTTGGAGAAAAATCGCAAAATCAGTCCTGAGCGTTCTATTCGAATCATTGAAGAGACATGGGGAAAGGACCGCTTAGATAAGGATTATAACAAAAAGAACCCTAATAATGAAAGTTAACGATATCGTTGAAAAACTGAATCTAAAAGTATTTAGTGGCAAGGATGGTCTTGACCGGGATGTGACCGGCGGATATACTTCTGATCTGCTAAGTGATGTGATGGGCAATGCGGACGAAAATCAGCTATGGGTCACCTTGCAGACACATCGCAATGTGATGGCGGTAGCATCTTTAAAAGAAGTGGCTGCGGTCATTATTGTAAAAGGATTGGAGCCGGAAGAGAATACCATGTCTCAAAGTAATGATGAGGGTATTCCATTGCTAGGCACCGATCTTGAAACGTTTGAAATATCTGGTAAACTATACGAACTATTGAAATAATGAGATGAACCGGTATAAAGCTGATTTGCACATTCACACGGTATTGTCTCCTTGCGGAAGCCTGGAGATGAGTCCTCAGGTGATTGTTCAGGCAGCTCGCTTAAAGGGATTGGATGTGATTGCCATTACAGATCACAATTCAACCCGGCAATGCAAAGTGGTAGCTCAATTGGCTAATAAGGAGGGGATAATGGTCCTTTGCGGCGCTGAAGTTACCACAAAAGAAGAAGTACATTGTTTAGCGCTCTTTGAAAATTTTGAAAAACTGGATGCCTTTCAGGAGTATTTGGATGAACATCTTCCTGAAGTAAAAAACAATCCCGATGTATTCGGACATCAGGTTTGGGTCAATGAAAAGGAAGAAATTATGGGTGAGGAAGAGCGTTTGTTGATCAGTGGGTTAAATCAATCCATTGAGGAGGTGGAGGCCAAAGTACATGCTCTAGAAGGATTGTTTATTCTGGCTCATGTGGATAAAAAGCGGTTTAGCATCTACAGTCAATTGGGATTTTTGCCCTTTGGATTAAAGGTTGATGCCATGGGGATCAGTCCTTTGGCAATGGTTAAAGAGCTTCAGCAAAAACATCCGGAGTTGGCTAATTTTGTGCTTTTGCGTTCATCAGATGCACACATGCCCGATCAAATTGGCCAACGTTACACTGAATTTATCCTGGAAGAGCTTTCTTTTAAAGAGATCAAATTAGCACTGCGAAAAGAAAAGGGCAGAGGATCAGAAATCGGAAACTAATTGAAGTATGAAGGATTTGTCGATGCACATCATGGATATTGCTCAAAACTCAGTACGTGCCAATGCTCATCTGGTTCAGGTGGCTGTGTTGGAAAAGGGGGAAGATTTGATTATTCATGTGGAGGATGATGGAACCGGCATGGATGCTGAAACGCTCGCAAAGGTGACGGATCCCTTTTACACGTCGCGTACCACCCGGAAAGTAGGGCTTGGTATTCCGCTGATCAAGCAGAATGCGGAACAAACCGATGGAAAGCTGGATCTGACTTCTGAATTGGGAAAAGGAACAATCTTGAGAGCGATATTCGGACGCTACCATATTGACCGGCCTCCCATGGGAGATATTCCTGGCACCATGGCCCTGTTAATTTCAGGTAATCCGGAACTGGACTTTGTGTTTTCCTATGAAAAAGATGGCGAAGTGTATAGTCTGGATAGCCGTGAAGTGAAAGAGGTACTTGGAGATGTGGATATTCGCCTTCCGAAAGTGGCCCGTTTTTTAAAACAAATGATTGACGAGAATTTAAAGGAAATCAAAGTAGAGTATAACTAATTAAGAAAGTTAATAATTAACTAATAACCAATCGCTATGACAAAAGTAAAATCGCTGAACGACCTCCGCAAGATGAGGGAGGAGCTGCAAGCTAAGGTGACGTTGCGCGAAAAGAGTGACCATCCCGATAAGTTGGTTCAGGTGAAGGTTTCTATGGCGACCTGCGGAATCGCATCAGGTGCTAAGGAAGTCATGAACTACTTTATTGATGAGTTGGATCATCGCGCCGTTGAGGCCATCGTAACTCAGACGGGCTGTATGGGATACTGTCATGCTGAACCTACCATTGAAGTTATTTTACCCGGTGAAGCACCTGTCGTTTTTGGTCATGTAAACATCAAAAAGGCAGATGAAATCATTGAGAAGTATATCAAAGGTGGTGAGCTGGTGGATGGCATCATCCCGGTAAACTATGAAACCGTTAAAGAGAACAAAAACGAATAGTTTTTTATACTATGGCTAAATATAAAAATCATATCCTGGTATGTGGCGGAACGGGTTGTCGTGCCTCACAGGGAGAAGAGATTGTGCAAAACCTGAACCAGACCATCGAGGATAATGGGTTGGAACATGAAGTTCAGGTCGTAAGAACCGGTTGTTTCGGTTTTTGTGAAAAAGGTCCGGTCGTGAAAATGGTACCTGATAACACGTTTTATGTGCAAGTGACACCTGAAGATGCCACCGAAATTGTGGCAGAGCACTTGATCAAAGGGCGTCAGGTGCAGCGTTTATTATATACTGACCCGGAGACCAATAAAGTGGTGTCAGAGTCAAAAGACATGGGTTTTTACAAAAAGCAAATTCGGATTGCTTTACGTAATTGTGGATTCATCAACCCTGAGAATATTGAAGAGTACATTGCTCGTGAGGGGTATGCAGCTCTTGGTAAAGCATTGACTGAAATGACGCCTCAGGAAGTGATCAAGGTGATCATGGATTCTGGCCTGCGCGGTCGTGGGGGAGGTGGATTCCCAACGGGTTTGAAGTGGGAATTAACACGCAAAGAAGAAGCAGATCAGAAATACGTGGTGTGTAATGCCGATGAGGGGGATCCTGGTGCCTTCATGGATCGTTCCATTCTGGAAGGTGATCCACATGCTGTACTAGAGGCCATGGCAATCAATGGGTATTGTACTGGCTCTGATAAAGGATTGATCTATATTCGTGCCGAATATCCGCTGGCCATTGCCCGTTTGAAAATTGCCATCCAGCAAGCCCGAGAGTATGGATTGCTAGGTAAGGATATCTTCGGTACTGGATTTGACTTTGATGTAGAGATCCGTTATGGTGCCGGTGCTTTTGTGTGTGGTGAAGAAACAGCCTTGATTCACTCCATGGAAGGAATGCGCGGTGAACCGACTGTGAAGCCTCCTTTCCCATCAGTAAGCGGATATAAAGGAAAACCCACCAACGTAAATAACGTTGAGACCTATGCCAATATTCCGGTGATCTTATTGCAAGGAGCCGAATGGTTTAGCTCTATCGGTACTGAAAAAAGTAAAGGAACCAAAGTGTTTGCTTTGGCTGGTAAAGTAAATAATGTTGGTTTGATTGAAGTGCCAATGGGTACTACTCTGCGCGAAGTAATTTTCGATATTGGCGGTGGTATCAAAGATGGTAAGAAATTCAAATCTGTTCAAACTGGTGGTCCGTCAGGCGGATGTTTGACTGAGAAACACCTGGATATTCCAATTGATTATGACAATCTATTGGCCTGTGGTTCCATGATGGGATCGGGTGGTATGATTGTGATGGACGAAGATGACTGTATGGTTTCCATGGCCAAATTTTACCTGGACTTTACTGTTGAAGAGTCGTGTGGAAAATGTGCCCCTTGTCGGATTGGTAACAAGCGCTTGTATGAGATGCTGGAGAAACTAACTGAAGGCAAAGGGACTATTGAAGATTTGGCACGTTTGAGAAACTTGAGTAATGTGATCAAAGACACTTCGCTTTGTGGTTTGGGGCAAACTTCTCCCAACCCGGTATTGTCAACCATGGATAACTTCCTGGAGGAGTATGAAGCGCACGTGAAGGAAGGTAAATGTCCGGCGGGTCAGTGTAAAGCCTTGATGCAATACACCATCAGTGACGAGAAATGTATTGGATGTACTTTGTGTTCACGCGTTTGTCCGGTGGATGCCATTACGGGTGATAAAAAAGCAGTTCACGTGATTGATCAGGCGATCTGTATCAAGTGTGGCGCCTGTATGGAGAAATGTAAATTTGCCGCCATCTCAGTGCAGTAATCACTTAGAACTAGTTTTGAACAGTAAATTGAAAAGAGAATGGAAATCGTTCAAATAACCATAGATAATAAACCGGTAGTTGTCGAAAAAGAGACTACCATTCTGGAAGCAGCCAAGTCTATCGGAATTAATATTCCCAGCTTGTGCTACATGAAGCTGGAGGATACCAATTTCGAGAACAAGCCAGGCGGTTGTCGGGTGTGTGTTGTTGAGGTGGAAGGGCGTCGCAATCTGGCTCCTGCTTGTAAACAAAAGTGTGAAGAGGGCATGGTGGTGAATACGCATTCGGTGCGTGTGATCAATGCCCGTCGTACTGTGATGGAGTTGATTTTGTCAGATCACCCCTTTGACTGTTTGGTATGTGCCAAATCAGGCGAGTGTGATTTGCAATCGCTAGCTCAGAACCTGGGTATTCGTGACATTCACTATAAAGGAGCGCAGTCTACTTATAAAGGGGATGAATCACCTGCCATTATTCGCGAAATGGATAAGTGTATTATGTGTCGTCGTTGTGAAACAGCTTGTAATGACGTACAAACGGTAGGCGTTTTATCGGCTATTAACCGCGGATTTGAATCAGTGGTTGCTCCTGCTTTTGAAATGGATTTGGATCACTCCACCTGTACATTCTGTGGTCAATGTGTGGCGGTTTGTCCAACGGGTGCCTTAACAGAGCGTGATAGTACCTGGAAAGTGATGGATGCCATTGTGGATCCTACCAAAACCGTTATCGTTCAAACGGCTCCTGCCGTGCGTGCGGCATTAGGTGAAGAGTTTGGAATGGAAGCGGGATCATTGGTAACCGGTAAAATGGTATCGGCCTTGCGCAAATTAGGTTTCGATCATGTATTCGATACGGATTTTGCAGCGGATTTAACCATCATGGAAGAAGGTACTGAGTTGTTAGGCCGTTTGGGTAAATTCCTGAAAGGCGACAAAGATGCCAATTTGCCAATCCTGACTTCTTGTTGTCCGGGATGGGTGAATTTCTTTGAGCACAATTTCCCTGAAATGAAAGATGTGCCATCCACCGCCAAGTCGCCTCAGCAAATGTTTGGTGCCATTGCCAAGACCTATCTGGCCGATAAGTTGGGTAAAAAACGTGAAGATGTAGTCGTTGTTTCGGTGATGCCTTGTTTGGCTAAGAAATACGAGTGTTCACGTGAGGAGTTTAAAACCAATGGTGACCCTGAAGTGAATTTGTCCATTTCCACACGTGAGTTGGCTCAAATGATCCGTAATGCCAACCTGAATTTTGCTTCGTTAACCGATGAAGATTTTGATAAGCCAATGGGTGAATCAACAGGTGCTTCTGTGATCTTTGGTACGACTGGTGGTGTCATTGAAGCGGCTGTGCGTACAGCTTATGAAGTACACACTAAAAAGACGCTTGAAAGAGTCGATTTCGAAGAGTTGCGCGGTATGGAAGGTATTCGTGAGGCCACTATCGATTTTGATGGTTTACCCATTAAAATTGGTATTGCGCACGGATTAGGAAATGCTCGTAAGTTGCTGGAAGACATTAAAGCAGGTAAATCTGAATTTCATGCCATTGAAATCATGGCGTGTCCTGGTGGATGTATTGGTGGTGGCGGTCAGCCTTATCACCATGGTAATGTGGAAGTGTTGAAAAAACGTCAGCGTGCCATTTACGAAGAGGATCGTAATAAAGTGTTGCGTAAGTCTCATGAGAATCCATTCATTGTAAAATTATATGAGGAGTTCTTAGGCGAGCCTTGTGGACACAAATCGCACGAATTATTACACACGCATTATTTCGATAAGAAAAAGAAGATTGAAATTTAAAAGGAAGTAACAAGATCCAAGGTGTAAAAAATCAAGGCCATTCAAAGACTTGGAATCTATAACTTGGAGCTTGGAACTTGATACTTGAATCTTTTGTCTTAAAATGATAACAAAATGGCAGATATAAAATTACCCGCAAATAAGGTAGAGGAGCTGAAAGAGGTCTGTAAAAAGTTCAACCACGAAGGTGGAGAGCTGATCAACGTACTTCATGCGGCTCAGGAATTGTTTGGTTACCTGCCTGCCGAAGTGCAGGAGTTAGTGGCAGATCAGTTAAATGTTTCTATAGCTCACGTGTATGGTGTAGTTACGTTTTATTCATTCTTCACCATGATTCCAAAAGGTGAGCACCCCATCTCTGTTTGTATGGGAACCGCCTGTTACGTACGTGGAGCCGAAAACGTACTGGATGAATTCAAGCGTTTGTTGAATGTGAAAACCGGCGAGACCACTCCTGATGGTAAATTCTCTGTAAGCAGCCTGCGTTGTGTGGGAGCTTGCGGATTAGCCCCTGTGGTGACGGTTGGTGAGAAAGTTTATGGACGTGTGGCACCAGAAGATGTGAAACGCATATTGGAAGAGTATTAATCTATCCTTTAGCTAATATTGAACCGCTTCATTTAGGTGAAGCGGTTTTTTTATAATTTTTTATGATAGTTCAGTGTAACTTAAAAGTTTCCTTATAGTAGAAGGGCTTTTAGATATAATGCATACTGGGAATTTACAGGGAAAAAGCTTTATGACAACATTTACCTTACGGCAGCGATTTATTCTATTAATAGCTGTTTTAATAATTGCATTGACGGCGATAGGCCTTATTACTTATTTATCGCTCCAGAAAATTGGCAACATTAATAAAGTGGAATACTGGGTTCAGGACCTGGAAAACAAGATGCTGGAATTGCGGCGGAATGAAAAGGATTTTCTGGCTCGTGCTGTGAGTGATCCTAATTTTTTTGGGACGGGGGAAAATAAGTATGTGGATGGATTTAAGGAAGGGGTTGAGAAGGCAGAAGAAGTGTGTGCTAGTCTTTTAGAATCGGGTATCATTACAGAGGAAGAGGCAGCTAAGATTCAATTAATCCAAAGTCATTTCCGCGCGTATGAAACGAAATTTCTAACTATCCGTCAAGCTTATTTTGATCTTGGCTTTAAAGACTGGGGATTGATTGGCGAAATGCGGGCATCCATTCACGAGGTAGAAACACAGGTTAAAGCCTTAAAAATTGATAAGGCTCAGATAGGCATGCTAACGCTTCGCCGCACTGAGAAAGACTTTTTGTTACGTCATGACCTCGCCTATAAAGATAAGTTTACCCATGATGTGAATGATTTCCATAGCACCTTAAATCGCTTGTCGCTCTCATCCACTCACCGTGAAAATATAAATGTTTCCTTGGAAAATTATGCTACTGCCTTTTACAACATGGTGGATCGTAAAGTGCATATTGGGATGGCGGAAAAAGAAGGATTAATGGGTGAAATGAGGGCTGTCATTCATCAGGTTGAACCCTTGGTGTTGGAGGTGCATCATGATGTAAGAGCTATTGCCATCGCGGCAGTGAAAAATGCGATGATCACCTTAATTGCTTTTATTCTCATTGCCTCGCTGATTGTTGTTGGTATTGTAGTGGTTATTGTTCGGCAAGTATTTAATCAGATTGGGGGAGAACCGGCTGTTGTGGCCCGTATTGCTGAGAATATTGCTCAGGGCAACCTATCCACCGGCTTAGGGCAGAATCAGAACTACCAGGGCGTTATGAAATCAATGGTGGAGATGAGTCAGAAATTGAAAGAGATGATTTCATTAATTCTGAATAGTTCGGATGAAATTGTCGCAGCTGGTCAACAGATGGGGCGGACCTCAGAACAGATTTCCCAGAGCGCCACTGAACAAGCATCCGGTGTCGAAGAAATCTCATCTACAGTGGAAGAGATCAATAGTAACATTCAGCAGAATAATCAAAATGCCCGTCAGACCTATGGTATTGCCCAAACGGCCAGTGATAGCATCAAGCGGGTGAATACACATTCTTTACAGTCCTTGGAAGCCAATCGGTTGATTGTGGAGAAAATTCAAGTGATCAATGACATTGCCCTTCAAACCAATATCTTGGCCTTGAATGCCGCCGTAGAGGCTGCCCGGGCAGGTGAGCAAGGTAAAGGATTTGCAGTCGTGGCCGGTGAGGTTCGAAAGTTGGCAGAGCGCAGCAAGGCCGCGGCAGATGACATTGTGGAGTCGGCCAAGAACTCCCTGGTATTAGCTGAAAATTCCAATGGTGAGCTGACTGAAATGCTGCCACAAATCCAAAAAACAACCCAATTGGTGCAGGAAATAACGGTGGCCTCTCAGGAGCAACAAAGTGGAGTGGAACAGGTGAATAATGCCATTCAGCAATTGAACATGGCTACTCAGGAGAATGCCTCGGTTTCGGAGGAGATGGCGGCCAGTTCTAAGGAGATGGAAGAACAAGCCTTACGTTTAAGAAAGCTGATGTCTTACTTCAATTTGGACGAAGAATAAGATATACTAATAATCAGGAAAGATGAAAAAGCCACTTCACACATTGAAGTGGCTTTTTTGTTTTAATAGCAGATAAGCTAAATCAGAGCGATCTGGCCAGTTTGAATGGATAAAAAATAAAGAATTGAAAGTAAATGATTCACTTTTTGAATCGATTTGCTTTTCATCCTTTTTTTAGGCCCTTATACTGATTAAATTCATCTGTAATTATTCAGGTATTTTGATGCCTTAATCGGGTAAATTATTCTAATTTTGAATCGTCAATGGGAGTAATGCCTTGAGGCGAAAGTATAAAAAACCAAATTATGTCCATAATCTATCATCCAGAGCAATATAAAATTCCGGATAAGCCCATGGAGAGTTTCATCGATTCCGATGAGATCTGGGACATCCTGAATGCACACCAGGAACCCACCCGCGAACAAGTGCGCGCAGTTATCGCCAAAGCATTAGATAAGCATCGGTTAAGTCTTCAGGAAACAGCGGTATTGGTGAATGCCAATGATCCGGAGTTGGTGCAGGAAATCAAGGATGCGGCCCGCGAATTGAAAGAGCGTATCTATGGCAAACGCATTGTGTTGTTTGCCCCTTTGTACATCGGTAATCTGTGTATTAATGATTGTACGTATTGTGGATTCCGATCGACCAATAAGAAGCAGGAGCGCCTCACTCTGGGGAAAAATGATATCATAGATCAGGTCGAAGCGCTGGAAGATACGGGGCATAAACGCCTGATTCTGGTGTATGGTGAGCATCCCCGGTATGATGCCAAATTTATTGCCGAGACGGTGAAGATTGTGTACGGCGTGAAGAAAGGAAACGGTGAAATTCGGCGCGTGAATATTAATGCCGCACCGTTAGATGTGGATGATTTTAAAACGGTGAAAGAAGCCGGCATCGGCACCTACCAAATATTTCAGGAGACTTATCACAAAGAAACCTACGAAAAAGTACACGTGGGTGGCGTGAAGAAACACTTTGACTGGCGTTTGACCGGGTTGGATCGCGCCCAGGAAGCGGGTATTGATGATGTGGGTATTGGTGCCTTAATGGGATTGTATGACTGGCGCTTTGAAATGCTGGGACTCATCCGCCATGTGAACCATTTCGAAGCGGTGTACAACGTGGGACCGCATACCATTTCATTTCCACGGATAAAGTCGGCCTCCGGATTTGAGGTGGACGAGAAGTACGATGTAAGCGATGCTGATTTCACCAAACTGGTAGCCATTTTGCGTTTGGCGGTACCTTATACCGGATTGATTTTAACGGCCCGCGAGCCGGGTAATATCCGTGATGAGATCTTAGAGTATGGTGTTTCGCAAATTGACGGGGGCACCAACATTGAGATGAAGGGGTATACCTCACATAAAGAGCAGCAGGATCTGGATCATGAGCAATTCCAAATTAATGATAACCGTTCGCTGAATGAAGTGATGGAGGAGTTAGTGGGCAATGGTTACATCCCCTCATTTTGTACTGCCTGTTACCGCTTAAACCGGACCGGTGAGCATTTCATGGAGTTCTCGGTACCTGGTTTTATCAAGCGCTTCTGCCAGCCCAATGCCATGTTGACCCTGGCTGAATACCTCGAAGATTATGCACCAGCATCGACCAAAGAAAAAGGATACCAATTAATTGATGACAATTTGAATGCCTATGAGGATCCCAAATTTAAAGATAAATTGGTGGATCGTTTGGAGCGCATCAAACAGGGCGAGCGTGATCTTTATTTCTAGAAGTAAAATTTGAAAGTATATTATAAACCTGATTGGTACGTGTTACCAGTCAGGTTTTTTAGTTTGCTTTTTAGGGGTATGAGGTGTATGTTGCGGGGGTAATGCCATTATCCCGCTCGGGAAAAAGAATTATCCCCATGGGCAAAATAAATTATCCCGCGCAGGATAAATAATTATCCTGCGCGGGATAATGAAAACTGCTTTGTGTTTAGTGCTGATTGATATTCTTTAAAGTGTACACCCCGCCAGCAAACAGCATCGGGTGCGGTACAGCGAAATCTTGTGTGGCGGTTGGATATGCGCTAGGGCTGTCAGCCAGAAATAATTTTCAGTTACAGAATTGTGTCGGACCTTCAGTCCTTATGTCGGATGAGGTTTTTTCACCCTGGGTTTCACTTTGTTTCACCCAGGGCTTTTACCTGTTGGCCTTTCAGGCCAAATCTTCCGAATGATTTTCACCTGAATAGTTTTAGTATGAATCTTCTTTTGATTAGGGGTGGCACCCCGCCAGGTAACAGCATAGGTTGCAGCGCAGCGAAATCTTGTGTGGCGGTTGGATATGCGCTAGGGCTGTCAGCCAGAAATAATTTTCAGTTTAGAATTGTGTCGGACCTTTAGTCCTTATGTCGGATGAGGTTTTTTCACCCTGGGTTTCACTTTGTTTCACCCAGGGCTTTTACCTGTTGGCCTTTCAGGCCAAATCTTCCGAATGATTTTCACCTGAATTGTTTTAGTATGAATCTTCTTTTGATTAGGGGTGGCACCCCGCCAGGAAACAGCATCGGGTGCAGCGCAGCGAAATCTTGTGTGGCGGTTGGATATGCGCTAGGGCTGTCAGCCAGAAATAATTTTCAGTTACAGAATTGTGTCGGACCTTCAGTCCTTATATCGGATGAGGTTTTTTCACCCTGGGTTTCACTTTGTTTCACCCTGGGCTTTTACCTGTTGGCCTTTCAGGCCAAATCTTCCGAATGATTTTCACCTGAATAGTTTTAGTATGAATCTTCTTTTGATTAGGGGTGGCACCCCGCCAGCAAACAGCATCGGGTGCGGTACAGCGAAATCTTGTGTGGCGGTTGGATATGCGCTAGGGCTGTCAGCCAGAAATAATTTTCAGTTTAGAATTGTGTCGGACCTTTAGTCCTTATGTCGGATGAGGTTTTTTCACCCTGGGTTTCACTTTGTTTCACCCAGGGCTTTTACCTGTTGGCCTTTCAGGCCAAATCTTCCGAATGATTTTCACCTGAATTGTTTTAGTATGAATCTTCTTTTGATTAGGGGTGGCACCCCGCCAGGAAACAGCATCGGGTGCAGCGCAGCGAAATCTTGTGTGGCGGTTGGATATGCGCTAGGGCTGTCAGCCAGAAATAATTTTCAGTTACAGAATTGTGTCGGACCTTCAGTCCTTATATCGGATGAGGTTTTTTCACCCTGGGTTTCACTTTGTTTCACCCAGGGCTTTTACCTGTTGGCCTTTCAGGCCAAATCTTCCGAATGATTTTCACCTGAATAGTTTTAGTATGAATCTTCTTTTGATTAGGGGTGTCACCCCGCCAGGTAACAGCATAGGTTGCAGCGCAGCGAAATCTTGTGTGGCGGTTGGATATGCGCTAGGGCTGTCAGCCAGAAATAATTTTCAGTTTAGAATTGTGTCGGACCTTTAGTCCTTATGTCGGATGAGGTTTTTTCACCCTGGGTTTCACTTTGTTTCACCCAGGGCTTTTACCTGTTGGCCTTTCAGGCCAAATCTTCCGAATGATTTTCACCTGAATTGTTTTAGTATGAATCTTCTTTTGATTAGGGGTGGCACCCCGCCAGGAAACAGCATCGGGTGCAGCGCAGCGAAATCTTGTGTGGCGGTTGGATATGCGCTAAGGCTGTCAGCCAGAAATAATTTTCAGTTACAGAATTGTGTCGGACCTTCAGTCCTTATATCGGATGAGGTTTTTTCACCCTGGGTTTCACTTTGTTTCACCCAGGGCTTTTACCTGTTGGCCTTTCAGGCCAAATCTTCCGAATGATTTTCACCTGAATAGTTTTAGTATGAATCTTCTTTTGATTAGGGGTGGCACCCCGCCAGGTAACAGCATAGGTTGCAGCGCAGCGAAATCTTGTGTGGCGGTTGGATATGCGCTAGGGCTGTCAGCCAGAAATAATTTTCAGTTTAGAATTGTGTCGGACCTTTAGTCCTTATGTCGGATGAGGTTTTTTCACCCTGGGTTTCACTTTGTTTCACCCAGGGCTTTTACCTGTTGGCCTTTCAGGCCAAATCTTCCGAATGATTTTCACCTGAATTGTTTTAGTATGAATCTTCTTTTGATTAGGGGTGGCACCCCGCCAGGAAACAGCATCGGGTGCAGCGCAGCGAAATCTTGTGTGGCGGTTGGATATGCGCTAGGGCTGTCAGCCAGAAATAATTTTCAGTTACAGAATTGTGTCGGACCTTCAGTCCTTATATCGGATGAGGTTTTTTCACCCTGGGTTTCACTTTGTTTCACCCAGGGCTTTTACCTGTTGGCCTTTCAGGCCAAATCTTCCGAATGATTTTCACCTGAATAGTTTTAGTATGAATCTTCTTTTGATTAGGGGTGTCACCCCGCCAGGTAACAGCATAGGGTGCAGCGCAGCGAAACCCTATGTAATAGTATTAATTGGGAATAGGGCTGTAAGCCCGATGGGGGCTAAAATACCTTATCAACCCCACACATACCTTTCATCAAATTTAATTTGGTATTCTTCGAAAAAACGTCTCAATTCATCTTTGAATGAAATTATTAAGTGGTGATTGGTTTGGTTCAGAATGTACCTCTTAACCGTTTCGATTTTAGAACTACTCACAGAGAAAGCAGCGTATCCATCTTGCCAATCAAATTGCACTACTCCATTTTTTTTCATCCATTTACTAGAGGCCGTTTTGATTTTTGATACCAACTCGGCTATTGTAATTGTTCTGGGAAGTGTTACGAGCAGATGAATATGATCGGGATTAGCAAATAATTCCAGGGTATAGGATCCAATTCCTGTCAGGGTTCCAATGATATAGGATTGTAATTCCGGTCTTAATATTTCCGAGATAAATGGATAATGGTTTTTTGTGGAGAATACGTAATGGATGTAAACTTGTGATAATGATTGTGCCATCTCTTTTATTCTGTAATTTAATAAATTTCAGACCTTCAGTCCTTATGTCGGATGAGGTTTTTTCACCCAGGGTTTCACTTTGTTTCACCCAGGGCTTTTACCTGTTGGCCTTTCAGGCCTGGGACATCGTTTCTCAATGATTTATCCCATCAGCATCCACTTGCCGAATAGTGTTTGCCACCCCGTTAAACAAGTAAAAAGAATAAAATACCAAAAAATCTTCTATTGATTTAAACTTATCCAACCAGTGGTTGTTATTATTGCTTAACACGGAATGTTGTGAAATCGTTTTTTATGGAACGGCTGGTTGATCACTGTGTCAACAACCGTTTTTTTATATACCGTTTCTGCGCTTTCCACATAAAACCAGATAAAGAATGTTTGAGCAAGGAACGAACCTTAAAGAGCCAAAAGTGAAAGAAGCTACTGAAACTACATTTGATACCCTATTGAAATCTCTGAAACAAAAGATGCGCAGCGTGTATCACGAGCGTAGCGATGTGGATCAATTAGCTATTAAAAGAGGCTTACCACCATTTGCCATGCGCGAAATCATGTCGGTGAATCCCTTTTCGGCCATTATACCCAAAGAATATGGCGGATTAGGGGGTGATGTAAAAGAGAGCATCGCCTTAATGAGTGCTGCCTCCTATGAGTCGCTGGCCTTGTCGTTAACTTTTGGTATAAACATGGCGTTGTTTTTGCAACCCGTGATTAAATCCGGACAAGAAGAGGCCAAAGCGAAGGTCATGCGTCGATTTCTGCAGCAGCAAAACATGGGTGGTTTAATGATTACCGAGCCCGATTTTGGGAGCGATGCCCTGAATATGCGCACGGCACATACCCAAACCAAAGATCACTATCACTTGAAAGGAACCAAGCATTGGGCCGGTTTAACCGGATGGGCCGATTTCTGGTTGTTGACAGCCCGGAAAGATACCGGGGGCGGCAATTTGGCGCGCGACATCGACTTTTTTGTGTGTGATGTAACGCAGCCTGGACAGGGCATTGTAGTGGAAGAATTCTTTGAAAATCTCGGTTTGTACCAGATTCCTTATGGTCGCAACCGCATTGATGTCACAATTCCGGAAGTTCAAAAACTGGTGCCGGAAAAGTCGGGTGTGAAGATGATGTTGGATCTGCTGCACCGTAGTCGCATGTCCTTTCCGGGCATGGCCATGGGATTTATTCAGCGCATGCTCGATGAAGCCATCACACATTGTCAGCAGCGTTTTGTAGGCGGAAAGAGTTTATTGAAATACGATCAGGTACAACAACGCCTGGCACAATTACAGTCTTATTTCACCATCTGTTCGGCCATGTGTGTCAACAGCAGTGAGAAAGCGGGATTGAAAAATGATCTTTCCACCATTGGCATTGAAGCCAATGCGGTGAAGAGTTTAGCCACTGACATGATGCAGGCCGCCTCTCAAACCTTATTGCAGTTGGTGGGGGCCAAGGGCTATAAACTCAATCACATTGCCGGGCGTTCCACGGTGGATAGCCGTCCCTTTCAGATTTTCGAAGGTTCCAATGACATGCTGTATTCACAAATATCCGAAGGGGTGATTAAGCTGATGAAGAAAGCCAAACAAACCAACCTGTATGATTTCTTACACAGTTTTGACCTGACTCAGCAGAGTAGTCAACGCCTCAAAGACCTGGTCAGTTTTAATCTCAACCTGGAGATGCCGCAACGTAAACTGGTTGATCTGGGACAGATCATCAGCCGGGTGATCTCCATGGAACAAGTGTTGAACCTGAGTAATAAAGGTTTTTCAGGTGATTTGAGTGAGAATGCCATCACTTATTTACGTCAGGAAATTGAGCAATTAAAAGCGTCCTTTGGTTTTGGAAATACCGTGCAGGTAGTAGAGAGCTATCAAGGCAATACAAGCTGGATGGATTTTGTACGCAAGTAGCGTTCTAAAATAGAATTGAACTATGTTAAGTCAGCGGGTGACTATTCCATGAATGGGAGTAGGTGCTCGCTGACTTTGTATTTAATCCCATCGCTGGTGCCGTTCGTCGGAAAGTTGTTTCATGGCTGAAGTGTTTAACCTTTTTTTGAAGTGTTAAAACAACTAAATTCACAGCGATGAAAAGAATATTATTGTTAGTACAGATGGTTCTCTTATTAGGCCTGCCGAAGACCATCTTGGGTTTGAATCAATTACCGGATGTAAATCGAAAAGCTTGTTGGACCTATATCACTGATACATTTATTGACGATCAGGGGCAGGTGACCAGGTATGAGGATCCCATTAAAGTTTGTTTAAGGAAGGGATTTACAAAATCAGATTCCATATTTGTTGCTGATGTAGTTGATCAATTAGGGCCGATTTTGGAAAATGTTTCCATTGCTATTGTACCGGCAAATGGCAATCTTGAATTGAGTTTGAGATATGTAGAAGAGAAAAGTTATGCAACCGATAAAAACTACACATTTGGTCCAGCTAAAAAAATGGATTATCAACACCTAAAAATGGTAATCTATAAAGAAGGTAGTGAGCAGTATAAAAAGAATGCCATTCGTTATCATCTTGTTCAGGCTTTGATTCAGGAAAAGAGTGATAAAGAATTTAGTTTTGAGAATAGTGAAAAGAGCATATTTAGTAAGGCATTTCCTCAAACGTCACGATTTACTGCTGAAGATCAATATATACTGGCAAATATTTATGCAAGGGATTTTCAGAAGTGTTTAAAAGCGAACTATCCGGGTGGAATTTTGAGGTATTGGCTATTTAAGTATGGCGATGTTTATAAGAGCACAGTGCGCATGGTTTATGCCAGCATTTGTATCCTGTTGCTTTTGTTTTATATGCGAATTGGAGCCTTCGAAAAAGATTCTCGAAAGTATTTGATTTTTATATTTCAAGGATTTCAATTCTTGTTATTTATAGTGATTATACAGATGTCAGAGTTATATTTGGCTGAAGAAGAGATTTTTCGGCAGCATTCAATTTGGAGTGCTATAAAGAATTTGTTAATAATGACAATACTTGTTGGCCATTTGATTTATCTATTGGAATGGAAAGTGTTGGGGCGCTTACAAAGTGCTTTTTTGCGGCCTGTTATGGTCTTTATATCTACGATTTTATCATTGTTTTTATGCAATTGGGGGTATAACATGCAGTTTTCCAATAATTTTTTTTCGCTTGACCTTAAATATATCCTGATCATTGTTGTTTTTGTTGTTTCCTTTGGATTGATCAGAGCCCTGATTGTGTACATAAATATGCGGAATAGACAGATTATTCTTAAAAAGGATTTGTATTTATCCAATCTTGAAAAACTTAAACAACAAGCCGAATTGCAAGCCTTGCATTCCCGTATTAACCCTCATTTCCTCTATAACTCACTCAACTCCATTGCCAGCCTGGCACACGAAGATGCTAATAAAACGGAGCAAATGGCTTTGGCTTTGTCTGATTTTTGTCGCTCGGCGATTAACAAACAAAACAAGGATTCAGCGACGATAGCGGAAGAAGTTGCTTTGATACGTAACTATCTGGAGATAGAAAAGGTAAGGTTTGGCGATCGCCTCAATTACAAAATGGACATTGAAGCGTCACTGGAAAATCACGACATTCCACGCTTTTTATTGCAACCCTTGGTGGAGAATGCCATCAAACATGGGGTGGGGCAGATCACTAATCAGGGATTCATAAGAGTTGAAGTGTCTCTTGTAGATGACCGGATAGAGATGAAAGTCTATGACAATGGCCCGGAGTTTCCCGATGAATTGATAACTGGTTATGGCTTGCAGAGTTTGCACGATAAGCTGCAAATAATCTACAAAGATGCAGCTCATCTGAACTGGCAAAACAGCCCTGAAAAATGTATTTGTGTGACCCTTCCATTTAAACCCCAATTCGCAAGTTATGAATAGCAAAGCTTTAACCGCTCTACTGATAGATGACGAAGCATTAGCCCGTCAACGCTTGAAACGATTATTAACGAAGCATGGTGATGGGATTGAAATAATCGGAGAAGCTAAAAATGGCCTTCAGGCCGTGGAACTGATTGAAAGCAAACAGCCGGACGTGATTTTTTTAGATATTCAGATGCCGGGATGGGATGGCTTTGAAGTGATCAATCATTTAAAGAAAGTTCCGCAAATTATCTTTTGCACTGCTTTTGAAGAGTATGCCCTAAAGGCTTTTGATGTCAATGGAATTGACTACCTGGTGAAACCTGTTAAAGAGGAACGGTTGGTGCAGGCCATTGGTAAACTGGAGATGAAAAGACGGGAGGAAGCTTCTTCCCAAGAGGTGATGCATATTGTTCGTCAGATGATGCAACAACGTACAGAGCCTGATTTGACATCCTTGCCGGTGAAAGTGGGTAATCGGGTAGTGTTTGTGGCCTTAAGTGATGTGCTAGGATTTGAAGCGGAGGATAAATATGTGACAGTGATTTCCCGGAAAGGGCAAAAGTACATCACTGATATGTCTTTAAAACGCTTAGCAGAGCGATTACCAGCTCACTTTGTGCAGGTGCATCGCTCCATCATTGTGAATCGTCCGAATATCCGTGAAATCCGAAAATACCTGAACAACCGTTTTATCCTCATCATGAATGATGAAAACCAAACACGTTTCACCACAGGGCGAGCCTATGTGGAGGTGGTGAAGGGCTTGATGGTGGTTTAAAAATAGTCAGCGGATGACCACCTTATATTAGGGTGGTCATCCACTGACTATTTTTGTTAGTATTGGTTCATTCCTGCTTAAATGGCCGCTTGCTGGTACACCAGCCAATCCAGCCAGGGCTTCAGCCCTTCACCTGTTTCTGCTGCGAGTTCGAAAACTTCCAGATGAGGATTGATGCGTTTGATGTTTTCGCGCAATTGATCCATGTGGAAAGACAAATGCGGTAACAAATCCATCTTATTGATGATGCAAATATGGGAGGATGCAAACATGTGTGGGTACTTCAATGGTTTATCTTCCCCCTCGGTCACGCTGATCATAACAATACGCGATGCTTCGCCCAAATCAAACAGAGCCGGGCACACCAGGTTTCCTACATTTTCGATCATCACCACCGAATTTTCAGGTGGATTCAGTTTTTTTACGGCAGTGTGTACCATGTTGGCATCCAGGTGACAACCCGATCCGGTATTGATTTGTAGTACTTTTGCGCCGGTGTGTTCAATGCGGTTGGCATCATTGGAGGTTTGCTGGTCGCCGGCTATCACCATCAGGTTTAATTCAAGTTTGAGGGCTGTGATCGTTTTTTCCAGTAAGGTTGTTTTGCCCGAACCGGGTGAGCTCACTAAATTAACAGCAAGTATGTTTCGGGCTTCAAAGTACCCCCTGTTGCGTTCGGCCATTAAAGCATTGTCGTGCAAAAGATTTTTATTGACGTCTACCACATGTCGGTGGGGATGGTCATGTGAATGGTGTTCATGAGGATGTGTATGATCGCCATGGTTTCCAATAGTGGCTTCATGTTCAGAGTGACAACCGCAGGTATCGCACATAATTGCTGTGTTAGTATGTTTTGTTTGTTAGGACGCCGGCATCTCGTCAAAAGTGATGGATTTGACAAAGAGCTCCTTTCCTTGTATTATTCCAAAAAGCGTATGATGGCATTTTGGACATTCGGCATAAAATCCATCCATGGAAATCTCTCTCCCGCACTGTGTGCATTGGGCTAATGCCTTCATCTCGGTGAAGTGAATGGCAGTGGAGGCATACTTGGTACCTCTTAAAACAGCTTGAAGTGCTCCCTTCAGCGCTTCGGGCATCACACCGGAAAGTTCTCCTATAATCAATTCCACTTCCAATGCATAGCCGTTTGTTTGCCTGGCAGCATGTTCTTCAATAATTTTCAAGATGTTATTGGCCAATGTGAGTTCGTGCATATTTACAGCTGTTGATGATGGATAAAGCACTGTCAGCTGCATTTTTCACTTCAGGCGATAAGCCTTCCCCAAATGACAGACTCCGTGGTTGAATGCCCAACACATAAACGGGCATCTGGAAAAACTGATCCAGCTGATTAAGTGAGATATTGTGCGTGTGTGTGGTACGATCCAATAGCTCCCCAAGTGGAAGGAGCTTGCTGTATCCGGCTTCGCGGTTAAATTCAACGGCATCCACCAGAACCAGTACATCAGGTTCTAGTTCGTTGATTTTACCAATGTAGTTTTCAATGCTCAACTCAACAGTTAATGGCATAATGGTGGAAATGGTTTCAATGTTTCTGGTGACGTAGACGCCTACACCATCATCTTTTTTGAGCACATTACCAATGCCTGCAATGAGCAGTTTATCGACTGTTTTTATCAGTTCATGGAGCTGTTTCATAGTGTTGCTTTTTAGCTTTTGCAGACCTGCTGAGTCACAAAGTTCTTTTCTTCTTTCCCACTCAATACCTCTGCAAGTGTATTATATGTATTTCACTAAAACCTGCCGTAAACAATTTGGACATAGTGTATTGAATTGGTCTTTGCGTTTGAGATCATCGCGCACAGGAACTTCTGTATCTTTGGATGTGGCTAATTGCAATTGCTCATTGAGTAGGTTAAGATTCAGGATGGAGGCGTAAGCTTTGGGTCCCAGTTTAGTTTGCAGATAGGAGGCATGTTCTTTGGTGGTGATAATGGCCCCACAGCTTTTGCAAATCAGCAGTTCTTTCTCCTGCGTCTCCACCAATTCAGAACGGTTAAAAGTGGAAAGATCATAGATCTGATCCGATAGTTTCACGCCCTCTCCGGTAATGCAATGCTCCTCGCATTGACCGCAGAAAATACACTTGCCATAATCCCGTACAATAACTCTGATTTTTCGTTCTTTATCATCCTGAAAAGTAATGGCCTGTGAGGGACACACGTTGGCACAGGTTTCACAGCCCACGCAGCGGGCATCATCAACCACTGGTTTGCCACGGAAACCTTTTTCTGGCGTATGTGGTTCAGCCGGAAATTTAGTGGTGTATGCTTTTGAGAACAGGGATAGCATTGCCTCTTTAAGCTCCCTCATCTTCGGATAACGCATCTGTGTCTCCTCCTGATTTTGTTTTGAATGATTGAGCAATAGTCTTGTAGTCATCAACAATTGTTTGATCGGTCATTTTGACGCCAAACAAGTAGGCTCCTCGCACCAAGGCATGAGCGGCTACGGTGGCTGTAAAGAATAATAAGGGAATAGCCAGTAATGCTTTGATGCCGATAGAAATAAATCCGTAATGAATCAATACGGCCAATAGAATGCTGCAGGTGCCCAGAGTGACACATTTGGTAGCCGATTGCAGCCGGTTGTACACATCGGGCAACCGGATTAGTCCAATGCAACCCAACAGGTTGAATACTACTCCGACGATTAAAAATAGTATGGTAAATATTTCATTCATTGAGTCTTTTTCCTCCCAGGTATTTTGCTAATGTTAAGGTACCAATAAAACTCAGGATAATCCAGGCAATGCCAATGTCAATGATAAATGGCCGATTGGTCTGAATGGCCAGAATGGCACAGATGCCGACGACCAGAATTCCAAAAATGTCAATGCCTACCATCCGGTCGGCGATGGAAGGGCCTTTGACGATGCGATACAGGCAGAAAAAGGCCAATCCTATCTGAGCATACAATAATATGTGTAAGAGCTGATTCATGATTATTCAAATATGCGTTGTATGTATTTTTCAAATCGTCCAGATATTTTTTCAGTATATTTCTCGGTGTCGAGTGTGCTCACATAGATCCAATGAACATAGATGTACTCGTCGATGAGGTCAACCGTAATGGTACCGGGTGTCATGGTGATGGAATTGGCCAATGTGGTACGGGCGATGTCCGTTTTTAATCGGGTTTTCACTTTCACGATTCCTGGTTTGATGGGTAAATCGGGATGAAGCACGCGGTAGGCCACATCCAGATTGGCTTTCAGGCATTCCCACAGGAAGATGATGAGATAAATCACAAACCAGAAGTAGCGTTGGGGCTGCAATAATTTATGGACATCCAATACCAGATAGCGGCGAAAGGCGAGGACTGTGATCACCGCTACAATGCATCCAACAACAAGGCTTTCCAGGGAAAGATTGCCGGAGAAAAGGAACCAAAAGGCCAAAGCCACCAGTATGTAAATAAACTGTTTCATAAGCCAGGCGTTGAGCCGTAATTAGTGGTTTGCATTAAACAGTCGACAGCGGGCATGAGCACGGCATCGCGAATGGCAGGGATAACGAGCAGACTTAAAGCCAGGCAGAGTGATGCCAGGATGAGCATTGGTAATAACATGGCAAATGGAACCTCACTCACTTTACTCATCCCATTGGCAGGTAATCCATAGAATATCTCTTTTTGCAGTTTCAGGAAGTAAGCCAGCGTGATGATGCTGATCAGGGCAGCCAGTAGTGCAATGAAATAATAATTTGCTTGGATGGCCGCCAAAATGATAATCACTTTACTAATGAAGCCACTGAAAGGGGGTAATCCCGAAATGGCCATGGAGCCAATGAAGGAGGTGCCTGAAGTCACCGGCATAATGCGGCTTAATCCACCCAACTGGTCGAGTTGGCGTAATCCCGTGGCATGCTCAATGGATCCGGCAGCCATAAATAACAAGCCTTTGAATACGGCGTGGTTAACCAGGTGAAATAGACCTCCCAGGATGGCCAGTGCGGCCAGGTCTTTGTCTCCGCCCTGAGATAGGATGACTAGTCCCAAGCCGACACCCAATGCAATATACCCGATTTGACTGATGCTGGAGTAAGCCAGTAAACGTTTGTAATCTTGCTGTCCGATGGCCAATAAGCCACCAATTACCATTGATAATGCGCCCAATACCAAAATTGTGAGTGAAATTTCATAGGTGATGATGAAGACATTGAATAATAAGCGGAATAGTACATACAATCCAATGGCTTTAATGAGTACTCCGGATAGCATGGCGGAAATGGGTGTGGGGGCTGTGGAGTGGGCATCGGGCAACCAGGCATGGAAAGGCACCAAGGCGGCTTTCAAACCAAATCCGGCGATGAGCAGCACCTGAATAAATGGGATGGTGGGTGTAGATGCTTGTAATCGGATAAGGTTGGAGATATCGGCCATGTTCAAGGTGCCGGTGGTCCAATAGGTCAGGCTGATGGCGAGCATGATCAATAGCGAGGCCAGACCGCCTAAAACCTGGTATTTGAAGGATGCTTCCAGCTCTGCTTTTTCGACGCCAAAGGCCACCAATGCATAGGACGCAATGGACGCAATCTCCAAAAAGACATAGAGGTTAAAGAGGTCGCCGGTGAGAACAACACCATTCATACCCGCTACCATCAGGCAAAATAGGGTATAGAATTTATGTGTGGTGGTATATTTTTTCATATAGGGGCCCGCATAGATAGCCGTCAGGAAAGCAAGTCCATTGATGACCATCAGCAGAATCGTACTGAAGCCGTCTTTGACCAGATGAATGCCGATGGGAATGCCGTTAACCGGAGCCCATCCACCTACGGCATATATAAATGTTGTTGGCGAAAGGATTGAAAGCACTGCCATGGCAGTCAAAATTCCAAATGCCAGAGGTGTTATGAGCATGGCAAATGCATCCCACAAGCGACCAATGACAGGTATGATAAACGCTGTAGCCAATGGAATGAGGATGTATAATAAGAGGAGTGCTTCCATCTTTAGCCTTTCAATTGGTTGATTTTTTGAATATCGAAAGTTTTATATTTCTTGTAGAGGCGGATGGCAATGGCCATTAACATGGCGTATGTGGCCAGTCCGATGACAATAGCCGTCAGAACCATGGCCTGGGGCAATGGATCCACAAAGAGAGGGGCTGGTTCACCGGGTGTCAGGATGGGTGCTTCGCCGCCATCAATGTACCCTATCAGAGCCAGCAGTAAAAAGATACTGAATTCCATAATCGAAAGGCCAATGATGATTTTGATGAGGTTTCGTTGTGTTAAAATCCCATACAATCCCACTAAAAACAATATGAAACACAATAGATAAACCATCATTTTACTTCTTCTTTATAAATGATTAAAGCGAGAAAAATGGTGAACAAGCCAGCTGCCACTTCAATGCCTACGGCTATGTTATAGAGTGGTATGACCCCTGCGCTGATTAATTCGCCAAGCTCACCATGTGGGAGATAGTTGCTGAAAAAGACTTTGGTGCCCAAAAAAAGAATTGATAGGCCCATTAGTAAGAAAAGGATGATCGCCAGACTCTCTACTAAGGAGGATTCGGCCTCTTCTTTTTGCAGTTTCATGGTTTTTCCGCCGTATGCCAGGATCAGCAGTATTAAAGCACCAGCAATGATAGCGCCGCCTGCAAACCCTCCCCCAGGGGTCAAGTGTCCATGCGATATGATGTAAACGCCATAGATGAAGATCACCCCGACCAGAAGGCGGGTGACGGTTTTAACGATGGATGTCATGCCGTGCATAGTCGTAAGATTTCAAGTTTCAGTTTCCAGGTTTTGGGTTTGGTGGTCATGATTCGTTATTCGATGTTTTTGAAATGTTTTGAAATATAATGAGATAAATAGTCACTCGTTTCAATTGTTTATTTGGACGTCGGACTTTTAGTCACGGACCAATTAGCCTTTCTTTCCTCTTAATCTCAGAATTGTCATCACCCCAATCACCGCCGTGAAGAGGATCGTGGCCTCGCCAAAGGTATCGTAGCCCCGGTAATCAAATAGAATACCGGTTACCAGGTTGGCACTCCCTGTATCAGATGCTCCTGTTTCAATATAGGTAGTGGCCATACGGGTGGTATGCTCTCCAAAAATCGATAGCGGTTCAATGGCTTCATAAAAGAAATAGAAGAATATGCCTGCACACACAATGAAAGCCATCAGACTGATGAGGAAGCGAATATTAATAAATGATACCGCTTTATACTGGATCATTTTTTTCTCTTTCAGTTCGTGCCGGGCACTGTCCAGTACCACTGCCACCATAATGACCAGGGTGATGGTTTCGACTACTATTTGCACAATGGCCAGATCAGGCGCTTTGAGTAATAGGAAGCAGATGACCAGACTATAGCCTACAATGCCGCAAGAGATGAGTGCTGACAATAAATCCCTGGCATGGAGAGCATAAATAGCCCCGATAATCATGGATCCGATGATGACAGAAAGTAGAAGTTCCATAGTGCTTTTAAATGAGTAATAGTAGCATGAGTACAAGTCCGCCAATGAGCCAAAAGGCATAGTTGGGTAGTTTGCCATCGTGAACAACACTCAGTTTATGGTTCGTCCAGCGAATCGCATCAGCACACACATAATATAAGTCCAGTTTGCGCGTCTGTGCTTTTTTATAGATGCCCGCTAAAACTGGTGCTTTCTTAATGGTATCGTAAAACTCAGAGATGGCATGCTGGCTCTCTTGCTGAAGGGTTTCACCGCCGATGAAACTCTCTTCGCGTCGGCTGTTTTTCAGGATGCCAATGGCGTAAACAAGGATTCCGAGAATAGCAGAGATCAATATCAATGCAGAAACAGTAACCGCATCCCACTGGCCAATAATCGTTGCCTTACCGACTATTGGGTTTAAGAAGTAAGGAACGATATGAGTCGTGGCAAATACTCCAAAAATAACACAGATAAGAGCCAGTAGGATCATTGGGATCAGCATCAATCCATTGGCTTCTTTAATGCTGTTAAGCTTTTTAGTCGACTTGGATAAGAAGATACCCGCTATAAATTTGATGAAGCTGGCCAGTGTCAAAGCTGATCCGATGACGGCTAATACCAGCCAAACCATCCACAATTCGTTGGCCAACCCTGATCCTTTACCAAAATCGATAATGGCCTGGTAGATGATCCATTTCGAGGCGAAGCCGTTAAAGGGTGGTATGCCGGATATGGATAAAGCAAAGATGAGAGCGGAGACAAAAGTGACCGGCATCTTGCCTGATAATCCCCCTAGCTCATCAATGTCTTCTTTGCCGGTTTGTTTTTTAACGTTTCCGGCGACCATGAATAGTCCACTTTTATAAAGAGCATTGTTGATCATGTGAAATAAACCGCCAATGATTCCAAGCGGCGTTCCTAAGCCCAATCCGGTGATCATATAGCCCACCTGTGAGACGGCATGATAACCCAGTAGTTTTTTATAGTTGTGCTGAATCAAAGCCATCATAACACCAATAATAATGGTGGCCACCCCTGAAATTAAAAGGAGTATCCGTAACCACTGATTGAGTATGAATACTTCGTTACAAATGCGGTACATGAAGTAGATGCCCAATAGTTTATCCAATGAAGCTGGTAAATAGGCTGAAGAAGGGGCCGGAGCGTGTTGGGTGAATTCCGGAATCCAACTGTGGAATGGAAATGCACCGGCCTTGGTGAAACTACCAACGAGCAAGCATAGGAATGCAATTACAGGCAAGGGATGGTAAGTGAAAATGGTAAGTTGAGATAGGTTGATGGAGTGATTGTATTGCCAGATAATACCAATACCCATCAGCATCAAGGCATCTGATCCGCCAATCATAATGAGTGATTTTTTAGCAGCCTGGGCACTTTCTTCGGTATGGCCTTTCACTAGTTTATAGAGGGTGATACCCAGAAAACTCCAAAAGGCGAAGAAAAGGATCAGGTTATCGGTAAGGGCTGCACCATTGGAGGCCCCAAATGTGAGCATCAAGTAGGCATAGAAATTATAAAAGCGTTTTTTGTGGTTGATGACAGTGAAAGCGTAGATGATAATCAGACAAGTGAACAAGCCAATAAAAAGGACAATCAGCTTACTCAAGTGATCCAGGCGAAACACAAAATAGTTACCTATAAAATCATACAAGGAACCCTGGGGATCGAGATGATAATATTGGCTGTTCGTTAGTTTGATTAGTCCTTGTGCAGCTTTGTTGGTGAAGAGTAGGATGGTGAAATAGAAAACAAAGCAAGCCATCACCAGACTGGACAAAGCCTTAAACCACTTGAACCGGTCGGGAATCAGCATCAAGACCATTCCTGCGGTTAAAGGCAATGCAATCATATTTAGGAGAACAGTCATTTGCGCTGATTTAATTGTTGCCTGATTTCTTCGGTTTGTTTTTGGCCCAGTTCAACAAGGTCTTTACCATCCAGAATTTTCTCACCGCTCTGATGGTTGTAAGCATAGGCCATGCGTTCGGTACAGCAATAGCAGGGATCGACAGCCGCCAGTGCAATGGTGGCATCGGATATGGTTTGGCCGACACAGGATTTCTTAAATGTAGCGATGTTCATATAGCTTGGGGCGCGGATCTTATGACGCTCCGGATAATTGGAGCCATCGGTCTTAACAAAATGGAAGACTTCACCACGAGGCGCTTCAGCACGACCCGTTCCGATGCCGGCAGGTACATCACGTACCTGCACCTCGGTTTCGCCTTCCGGTTCTTTGAGTAATCCATCCAGGCACTGTTCAATGATGGAAATGGATTCGTACATTTCCAACAGTCGTACTTCTGCTTTGGCAAACACATCGCCTGCAGCAGCGGTAATCACTTTCCAATTGACCAAGGGATAGGCGGCATATGGATCATCTTTTCGCACATCAATAGCCACGCCTGATGCACGTGCGGTAGGTCCCAATGCCCCATAGGCCTTAATGTCTTCCTGAGTGAGGATGCCAACCCCTTTGGTACGGGCATGAATCACGGGATCGTCCATCACGGCTCCGGTTAGTAAATCGGTCTTCTTCTTAATGGTGGACAATACCTCGCGTATCCGGGGTATTTTAGCATTTTCAATGTCACGCCGTACCCCGCCAATTTTGAACATGGCATAACTGTTCCGGTTTCCGGTAATCAGTTCGAAGAGGTCGAGCACCGGTTCACGGTATTTCCAGGCCCACATGAATACTGTGTTGTAGCCCAGAAAATGGCCGGCCAAGCCCACCCATAACAGGTGGCTGTGCAGACGTTCCAATTCGCCAATGATGCTTCGAATGTACTTGGCCCGATCCGGAATTTCTACATTGGCAATTTCTTCCATGGCATTGGCAAAAGCAAAAGGATGCGAAGTAGAGCAAATACCACAGATGCGTTCCACCAGAAAAAAGACCTGGTCAAACGTTTTGGATTCGCTCAGTTTCTCAATGCCCCGGTGATTATAACCGGTCACCCATTGTACATCCTTCACAATCTCTCCTTCGCAATACAGCTTGAAGAGTTCAGGTTCTTCCTGAAGTGGATGATAAGGCCCTATGGGAATAATCGTGTTGGACACTTTTTATAATTATTAATTGTTAGAGATTGGCTGTTAATATTATGATTACTTTTTATTTATTTTTTCACCCTTTACCTTTTTCCTTATTTCGATACGGATACACGCCACTGGCCCAGTTACCATCCGAAATGAGTTTTTCCAAATTGGGATGATTGATAAAGTTGATGCCATAGAGTTCGTGTATTTCCCGTTCAATCCAATTGGCGGCTACTAATAGGGGACACAGCGAGTCAATTTCAGGATGGTCTTCGGGTAGAAGTACTTTTATGTTGATGATCAACCCAAGGGAATCAAAACTGAAATGGTACAGGATTTCAAATCCCACTTTTGTCTGATAAGCCGACGCAATCACGAACCTGAAATCCATTTCAAAAAGTAAAACCTTAGCAATTTCGGTCAACGTATCAGAATGAATAACAATGGTCACCCGATGGATGCTCCTGATGTCCACTTCCTCAATGAGCGCATGAAAGGTATCTTCCAGTTTTTGTATGATACTTGCTGTGTTCATTTTCTTTTGTTATCAAACTTTTAGAAATCTTGATATTGCTACTTGAATCTTTTTCCTTTGCTCTTTCTCCTTTCCTGTTCTCCTTGTTCAATCAATACTCTCAATTAACTTCACAATTCCTCCAATAATGGCTTCTGGTTTTGGTGGGCAACCCGGTATGTAGGCGTCCACAGGAATGATTTTGTCCACTGGTCCGGCAAAGGTATTTCCCTCTGCAAAGATGCCCCCGGTACATCCACAAGCACCAATGGCCACCACTAATATGGGTTTAGGAGCCTGGTGGTAGACTTCCAGTAAACGCTCTTTATCTTTCCGGTTGATGGAGCCATTCACCAATAATACATCTGCATGGCGAATCGATCCAACCAGTTTCATGCCGAATCGTTCCACGTCGTAGCGAGGCGTCAAACAATCCAGTATCTCAATGTCACAATTGTTACAGGACGCTCCACCAAAGTGGAACAGCCAGAGGGACTTCTTGAAACAGTGTGACTTGATGTTCATGTTTAATTCTTAACTTTAGCCTTTAGCCTTTAGCCTTTAGCCTTTAGCCTTTAGCCTACCATCCTAAATAAGTCAGTGCAATGGCCATAATGACCACTAAGTTCATGCCTATAAAAAAGAACCGCATGGCCTGATTGATTTTCAGACGCGGATTGGTGTTTCGAATCAGTGTGAGCAATAAAACGATGCCTGTGATTTTTAATAGCGAGTACACAATATGAATGCCATGGAATGAAAGTCCACCTAAAAACAGCATGCTGAGAAAAACCGGTAAGGTGAATAGCATAATGTATTTAGTGGCTATTACCAGTGCATAAACTGATCCGGAGTATTCAACGAACGAGCCATGGTTGATTTCGGTTTCTGCTTCAGCCAGGTCGAAGGGCACCAATCCCAGTTTGGCTTGAATGCAAAAAAGAGCGGCAATGAATAGCAACAAACCAGAAGCACTTCCAATAAAGGTGTGTTGCCCTTGAGCTGTAATAATTTCCTCCAAGGACAGTCGCATGTCTGATTTGAGAATAATGGCGGCCACAATGAGAATAAAGGTTAGCTCGTAGCTGATGATGAGTTTTATTTCCCGCGAGGCCCCAATGGAAGCCAATGGATTGCCCGATGCCAGGGCGCCGATGATAAAGGCTAAGGCCGGAATATTTAGTAAATAAAAGATGACAATGACATCGCCGGAAAATCCCGTGTTCAGGTTCAAAACGGGCATTAGTGTGAATAAACAAGCTAGTGTAGCTCCTGTTAAAGCGATAACCGGCATGATCATAAAAGTGATGGCAGATCCTTTAGCAGGCAGGATGGTTTCTTTCACCAGGAGCAGTTTTAGAAAATCATAGAACGGCTGAAGTAAAGGCGGCCCTTTCCGGAATTGTACCATGGCCGTTACTTTGCGGTCGAACCACGACAACAGCCCGCCAGTCACAGTGGCAAACAGCAGGCCGGGAAAAATTAAAAAATACAACAGTGTTGTAAGCATGTGTTTTAGGATTTAATTCTCAATTGAATCACTCCAGCTAATGTCTTTAATCAGTACTCTTTCAGAGAGTTTAAAAATGTGTTCTTCGGGATTGGCATCAAATTCAACAACGCGAACCACTTCATCCTCATAGGCAGCAGCAAACTGCTCCAATTCTAGTTCATTATTCAAATCAAAATAGGTGTATCCTTGTGTCTTCACGGCAAATAAATCATTCATCAGGGTACCAAAAGGACAAGCGGTAATGCACGATTTGCAACGAATGCATAAATTCAAAGCCCGGTTAATCATCCCGTTTTCATCTTTGTCCAGGGCATCGGCCGGACAAACATTAATGCAAGGTGCATCCTGACAGCGCCGACAAGTTGACCAGAAGGAGGCAATTTCACGGATGGTTTTAAAGGTCTTTCCATTCAGTAAATGCGGATCAATGGCTTCTAGTCGGCAATTATCCAATTGGCGCAGATGGGTCAAATCGATCAGTACTCTTTTCATGGTTATCCAATTATTTCCAGATGTCCGGAAAGTTCATTATTTCATTGTAGCAAAATACCGGGCCGTCTTTGCAGGCGAAGAGGTTTCCCATCATACAATGCCCGCATTTACCCAGGCCGCACGACATGTTTTTTTCCATGGATAAGTAGATGTTATCTTCGGTAAATCCTTTTTCCATTAATTTGAGGGTGCCGAATTTCATCATGATTGGCGGACCGCACACCACTGCAACTGCATTGGAACTATCAATATCCAGATTATCCAGTAAAATAGTGACCACTCCTTCCTGTTCATCCCATGACTCATCGGCATGATCTACGCTTCGGAGGACTTTGAATTTGTCAATGCTCCGTATTTCGCTCACAAATGGTTTGTAGATGCATTCTTGCGGTGTTTTTGCACCGTAGCACAGGGTCACTTTTTTGAGTTTGTCTTTTTCGGCGATGAGGTTGTATAGTAGTGAACGGATGGGGGCAAAACCGCAACCACCCCCCAATATGACCACTTCTTTGTCGTAGAATTTATTAAGTGGATAACCTCTGCCAAAAGGCCCCCGTATGCCGATGGTCTCGCCGGGTTGAAGCAGGTGTAGTCGATCAGTGACATAACCGGTTTTCATCACTGTGATTTCGATGGAATCGGTTTTCAAAGGGGAGGAGGAAGGTGTGAACGGCGCTTCGCCAATGCCATCCAACGTCACTTCAATAAATTCGCCGGTTTTAAAGGTGAATTCGGACTCGGGCAACAACACAAAGGTTTTGATCAAAGGTGATTCGTCAATGACTTTGTCAACTTTGGCTTTAAGAGGTGCATATATGTTGTTGATCGTATCCATTTTATTCAATAATATTTTTCTTTCTTTCTATTTCCATAAACAATTCATTCTTATTGATATTTCCGATGCAAGCTTCAATGCATCGACCGCATCCGGTACAGGCAATAGACGTGAATTTTTCAGGTTTCCATACATATTTGCAGAGGTACCTGTTTTTGAATCGCTGAGCTTTGGGTCCAAGCGGATCTTCGCCGGCTGCAATGCGCGAAAACCCGGGATATTGGCAGGCATCCATCTGTCTTATTTTTTCAAATCCAGGCCGGTCCACCAATAAAAAGCAGGTGCAGGTAGGACAAATAGTTGCGCAAGCACCGCATGAAACACAGTTTTTTGAATAGACTTCCCAAATTGTGTCCGTACTGCTTTGGATTAATTCGCCGGTTTTTTGATAATTGGGTAAATCCTTATTGTCAGTCTTCAGATGGTGAATGACGGTTTCCCTTAGGGTTGCTAGTTGTGAGGTTAAGGCATCCGGTACGGACGCGTTTGTGTTCATTCTGTCAATCAATGCCTTTCCCTTTGGACTATTAATTTCAAGGATCACATCGTCCTCTAACGTAGAGAGGAGTATATCTGCATGTTTATCGGGGACTGGCAAGCCATCATAAGTGGTACAGTGGCAGTGTTCCCGGGTTGTGTGGCAATCGGTTCCAATGAGGATGGTATGTTCTCTTTTGTGTTGATAAAAGGGATCGGTGAACGGTTCCTGCAAATAGACTTCATCCAATAGATCCAATGCCTGCAGATCGCAGGCGGGGCTTCCTATGATAAGGTGTGGTGTGGTATTGTTTGAGAGAAGAGTCACATTCTCTTTTACCGGTAGAAAAAATAGTTTTAATGGGGTGATGGGTTGAGGGGTATTATAGCAGATTTTTGGTACGTCCTCAATGGTTATAAGCTTATAGTCCAGGAAAGTTTGGTTGTGAATGGGGGCATACACCACATACTCACCGAGGAGGGAGGCGAGAAAGTCGTGCCAGGCTTCCTTTTTAATATGTGACACCGCATTCATTGAACGTTTTAATTAAAGAATTATTTCCACAAAAAAGTTACGAATAACCCGGTGTAAAGTCAATATAATTCCAGTGTTTTAAGGGCTTATAAAATTGTTTGTAACTGTTCTGTTTTAGCAGATGCGTGGGAGCTGTTCGCCCGATAGCATACCCAAAACCGTTCGTCCGCCAATGGCTGTATTGAGGACCACTGTACCTGGATGATCCGTGGTGATTTCACCAATAATCGAAGCCTGTGCTCCATCGGGATGATTTTGCATCAGCAGGAGTGCTTTTTCCTTTTCGGCTTCGGGTACGATCATGATCACTTTGCCTTCGTTGGCGACGTAAAGCGGATCAAAGCCCAGCATCTCGCACAAGCCTAAAGTAGGTTCTGAAATAGGGATGCGGTCTTCGTCCAGTTCAATGCCGAAGCCTGCCATTTGAGCCGTCTCTGCTAAAATGGTCGCCAATCCTCCACGGGTGACATCACGCATGAATTTCACGTGTATGCCGGTCTCCAGGACGGATTGAATAAAACTGTTCAGTGAGGTGCAATCTGAGTGGATGGAACCATTTATCGATAATCCTTCGCGGGCGGCAATAATGGCCATGCCGTGACTGGCTACCGGGCCATTGATTAATAGGGCATCGCCTGATTGAATGTTTTCGCCGGTGGAGATGGCTGCATATTGGGGTTTTAGTGCACCCAGGCCGCTAGTGGTAATGTAAATTTTATCGCATTGCCCGTGGTTGACCACTTTGGTATCGCCGGCCACGATTTTAACGCCTGCTTTATGAGCTTCGGTGGCCATGGATTGAACAATCTGTACCAAATCATCGATGCGCAAGCCTTCTTCCAGAACAAAGGAGGCGGTCAGGTAAAGGGGCTTGGCACCCGAAACAGCCAAATCATTAATGGTACCGCAAACAGCCAGTTTACCGATGTCTCCGCCCGGGAAAAAGATGGGCTGCACCACGTAAGCATCTGTTGTGAACGCTAGTTGTTGGCCTTCTATGGAAGGGAGGATCGCAGAATCGGTTTGGCGCAGCAGGATATCATTCTCAAAATAGTGCATAAATACATCTTTGATGAGCTTGTGGGCTAATTTGCCTCCACTACCGTGTGCAAGTGTGATTGTTTTTTTCATAGCAGCCGTGTTTCAGGTTCCGGATGGTTGGTTGTGGGATGATTGATGGTAAAGGTGATAAGCCTGGCAGGCACCTTCGTGAGATACCATGCAGGCGCCAATGGGATGATCCGGATCGCAGGTGTTTGGGTAGAGCGGACAATCCAGGGTAGTTTTTACGCCTTTTAAAATGTCACCGCAGATACAACCTTTGGGATCCTCAGCCGATGCAATCTCCATGGGAATGCGTTCGCGGGCATCGAAGGACTGGTACTCGTGTTTGATTTTTAACCCACTCAGAGGTATCATTCCCAATCCTCGCCAGGTGTTATCCTGAAGCTCGAATACTTCCTCCATGATGCGTTGTGCTTTTTTGTTTCCTTCGGGACTAACCACCCGCTTGTATTGAATTTCCAGACGAGCTTCTCCCTTTTCAATTTGGCGCACCAACATTAGTATTGATTGTAAGATATCCAAAGGCTCAAATCCCGAGACCACCACTGGCAGGTGATATTTCTGAGGGATGAACTGAAAGGTATTTGCCCCGGTAATTGTACATACATGCCCTGGTGCCAAATAGCCGTCAATGGGAATGTTCGCCTGAAGAATGGCTTCCATGGCCGGTGGCATTATTTTATGGGCGGACAGGACCATCAGGTTAAACTTGTTCATTTGCTGTGCTTCCCAAATTACCATGGCGGTGCCAGGTGCCGTAGTTTCGAAGCCAATGCCTAGAAAGACAATTTTTTTGAGTGGGTATCCCCAGGCCAGCCGAAGTGCTTCCAGGGCGGAATAGACCACGCGGATGTCGGCTCCTTCAGCTTTTACATCGTAAAGGGTTTCCGTGGAACCGGGCACGCGCATTAAATCGCCAAAAGTGGCAATGATCACATCGGGGAGACGGGCATAGGCAATGGCCCGGTCGATGTACTCCAGCTCGGTTACGCAGACCGGGCAGCCGGGACCGGATAATAATTTGATGTGCGTTGGTAGCAGTGATGGAATGCCTGCTTTTTGAATGGCCATGGTGTGTCCGCCACACACTTCCATGAGGGTGATAGGCTTGACAGATAACGTATGGATTTGATCCACCGTTTGCCGGATGACTTGTTTTATCTGGTATGGCGAATTACTGTCCATCAAAGACCTCTTTTAATAACTATTCCTGAGCTTCCATGTCATCGAAGAGCTTGAGGGTTTCAGCCGCTTTTTCGGTATCAATCTTCTCCAGGGCAAAACCGGCATGAATCAACACAAAATCTCCGGGTTTTATGTTATCCAGTAATTGCAGGGATATTTCCATTACTAATCCTCTCACGGATACCTTGGCTCTTTGTCCTGTAATGGAAACCACTTGAGCCGGAACACTTAAACACATACGGCTTGTTTTTTTGCTGCGATGATCAATTGCCCCACGGAAATGCCCCCGTCATTGCCAGGCACAACGGAATGGGTAAATACTTCAAACTGATTTGTCGTTAGCTCTTTCTCTAATTTAGCTAAAATATACCCGTTTTGAAAGCATCCGCCGGAAAGAGCTACTTTATTTATTTTCAGACCATCTCGGATCGTTAATAATTGCTCAACAATAAGCCGGCAGATGGTGTTGTGAAAGCGGGCCGAAATGGTGCCCACTGGCACATTTTTATGAATGTCTGCCAGGATTGCCCGGATGATGGGTTTTATTTCGATGGGAATGGAGAGTGAAAATGGGTAGTGGTCAGTTACATCGTGATTGATGACGCTTTCCAAGAGCATGGGGGCTTGTGCATCGTAGGAAGTTGTCAGGCACAGATCGGTCATGGCGGCCACCGCATCAAATAATCGACCGGCGCTGCAAGTGAGCGGGGCATTGATTTGCTGTTTAATTGCTTCCAGGATGGTTTTTGTTTTCAGCGTGGGGATGTGCTTTAAAAAGGGCAGCTCCAAATAGGAAGACGCATCGTCATTACATTGATGCAAGATGGCAAGTGCAACGCGCCAGGGTTCCCTGACGGCCGCATCACCTCCCGGCAATGGGAAATATTGGAAGTGATTCAGGCGGATAAAACCGGCCAGGTCGCAAATCATAAATTCACTGCCCCAGCTGTGGCCATCGGTGCCATACCCCGTTCCGTCAAAGGCTACACCAATCACTTTTTCATCCAGATGATGCTCTGCCATGCAAGAGGCAATGTGGGCATGGTGATGTTGAACCCCCAGGCTCGAGAGGCCTGTTTTTTCGGCATAATGGGTGGAGTTGTAATCCGGGTGAAGATCATGCACAATTAAGTGGGGACGAAATTGAAACAGCTTTTCAAAGCGATGGATGGTTTGCTCATAAAAAGCATAGGTTTCGTAGGTTTTTAAATCCCCAATATGTTGGCTGATGATGATCTGGTGGCCCTTGCCAATGGCAAAGGTAGTGGCTTGTTCAGCACCGGCGGCCAATAGTCCTTCTACTTCAAAGGTGCATTCAATGGGAGCGGGGCAGTAACCTCGGGCGCGTCGGATGATTCGGGGTTGGTCATTCACCATCATGGCCACGGAATCATCCACCCGGTTGTGAATAATCCGGTCGTGAGTGATGAAATGAGGCGTGATCCGTCCTAGTTGTTTTTGTGCAGCAGCATGAGAAATACAAATGGGTTCGTCTGAAACGTTACCGCTGGTCAGCACGATGGGATTCTGAAACAGCTCAAATAAATCATAGTGTAGTGGCATGTATGGTAAAAATACCCCTACGGAGTTTAATCCTTTGGTGATAGTTTCCGGTAGTTTATGACGATGTTTGAGCAGTACAATGGGGCGTCGCCAGGATTTCAGTAGTTTTTGTTCCGCAGTACTGCAATAAGCATACTCAGCGATGGATTCAATGGATGGAAACAGCACGGCCAGCGGTTTGGCAGTTCTCTTTTTATGACCTCTCAGTTGCTTTATGGCCGTTTCATTGAATGCATCGCATGCCAGATGAAAGCCCCCAATGCCTTTGATGGCAATGATTTCGCCTTGTTTCATCAGATTGGCAGCGGATGAGATGAGGGTCGGATAATGAGTGGTTTTGCCGCTTGGGGAAATCCATTCATAGGCAGGGCCACAGTGGTTGCAGGCAATGGGTTGGGCATGGTAGCGCCGGTCGTTGATGTTTTTGTATTCGGTTTGGCAAGTGGGGCACATGCGGAACAGGTGCATGGTGGTTTGATCGCGGTCGTAGGGCAGATCTGTAATAATCGAGAAGCGGGGACCACAGTTGGTGCAATTAATAAAGGGGTAGTTGAGTCGGTGGGCCTGCAGTTGCCGGTCACTCAGGCAGGCGTCACACACGGCAATGTCCGGACTGATCTGGGTGATGGCAGCTGAACCCTCATGACTGGAGGTGATTTCAAAGGTGGTATAGCCGCGAAGCTGGATTTTTTCGGAATGGATCGACTGAATGTGTGACTGGATGGGTGCTTCGATGGGCAGTTGGTGCAAAAACTGGTCAATATCTGCCATGTGACCTTCGATCCGGATGTGGACACCGCTGTTGTTATTGCACACCTGTCCCGTCAGCTCAAAGCGATTGGCCAACCGGTATATAAATGGCCGGAAACCCACCCCTTGCACCAGTCCATGCACTTTCACGTGGTAAGCAGTTATTTTCTTGAATTGTATCATTTTCAATTGATGTTCATCAATTTAAGGAAGCTAGTGAATTTTTGCCAGTTAATTGCAAAAAAGATGGATGCAATTGGTCAAATTGATCGGATGCAGGTAGCAATCCCGTTTTCCAATAGAATTACCTGCGCCCACCGGAAGTTTGTGTGCAGCCACCGGAAGCACAACGGCATCGGCCGGAAGCAGCAGAGCTGAGCGTCAAAGCAAAGGGTGAACGGTCAGAAGCAGGTCTTGGCAGACACGAAGCAAGAGAAGGGGGACTGGAAGCAATGCAAGAAGGGCACGAAGCAGGAGGTGGTGAGTCGGAAGCAATGAATGGGCGGCTCCTGATAATTGACAGGGAACCGCCCGAAGTAATCGGAATTTTATCTGTGTAGGCTTTTTGCAGCTGCTTTATCCAGCAGCCAGGTGCTTTTTGTGCGATCTGCCAAAGCCGCCGGGTAGGTTTTATAGTCACCGCTTTTGTGGATGATTTCTTTCACCTTTTCCGCCTTGTTTTCTCCCGTCACCAGGAAAAAAATCTGTTTGGAATGGTTGATGATCTGACCTGTCAGAGTGACCCGGAATTGACCGGAGTCGGGATGTTGTGCCAATTCACAGCTGTTTTCGCTATTCCACAGACCTATTTGATGAGGGAAGATGGACGCCGTATGGCCATCGTCGCCCAGGCCCAGTAACATCACATCAAATTGCGGAAGGCCATCAACTGATGGCAGGTACTCATCTATTTTGGCAATGTAATCATCGGTGGCCGCTTCGGGAGAGAGTTCACCCTTCACGCGAAAAATATAGTCGCCGCTGATGGGGATATAATCAAACAGGTGTTCACGCGTCATGCCAAAATTGCTCTCCTGGTGATCAGGCGCCACGCAACGTTCATCACCCCAGAAAAAGCGCAGGTTCGACCAGTCTATTTTTTTGGCATACTCATGGGCCAATACCTCAAAAATGGCCTTGGGTGTGCTGCCTCCCGACAAGGCAATGTATATTTCACGGCCTTCCAAAGATAATTTGGTAAGGTAATCACCAAAGTACCGGGCTAATGCCTTCTTATCTTCAAATATTTTCAGGATGGGTTTCATTCAATGTTTAGTTATGAATAGTATTTTTAAAAGTAGTTTTAAGTACATAGTCCGTGGTCCGAACTTCGAGCTACGGACAATTTTATCACAGCTCACAATACTTGCCATCATCCGATAAATTTTTACACGGATACCGCCAGGTGATGTCCGGTTCTTCAATCAGATCATCCGATACGTCAGGTCCCCAGGTACCTGCCGGATAGCCATGTACTTTGATACAGCAATCTTTTGCCCACGCTTTCAGGATGGGATCCACAAATTTCCAGGCTGCTTCAACGGCATCGCCACGATGATACAGCGTACTGTCGCCCAACATGCAGTCCAGCAGCAGGCGCTCATAGGCACTGGGCAGATAGGTCTCGCTCAGGTCGCTGTAATGAAAATCCATGTTGACATTTTGTGCTTTGAAACCGGCTCCCGGTACTTTCATGCCAAATTTGAGCAGTAAGCCTTCATCGGGTTGAATGCGAATCACCAGTTGATTGGATTGTTTGGAGATGGCTGCATCATCGGCAAATAGGTGATGAGGTGTGGGTTTGAAGTGGATCACGATTTCGGTTACGCGGGTAGGGAGCATCTTGCCGGTGCGAATGTAAAACGGTACACCGGCCCATCGCCAATTGTCGATGAACAGCTTCATGGCCACAAAGGTTTCGGTGCGCGATTTGGGATTCACACCCGTCTCTTCGCGATAACCTTTCACTTGATGGCCCCGGATATTGGATGCTGTGTATTGGCCGCGAATCACATATTTAGGTACGTCTTCTTCTTTAATGGGGCGAAGCGAGTGAAAGACCTTGGCGATTTCGTTCCGGATGTTGGTGGAATCAATCAATGCCGGTGGTTCCATGGCCACTAATCCAGCCAGGAGGAGCAAGTGGTTTTGCACCATATCGCGCAAGGCTCCGGAGCCTTCGTAGTAGCCGCCACGGTTACCCACGCCAATGTTTTCTGATGAAGTAATCTCCACATGGTGGATGTAGTTGCGGTTCCAAAGCGGTTCGAAAATACCATTGGAAAAGCGGGTGACCAACAGGTTTTGCACCGTCTCCTTGCCCAGGTAATGGTCAATGCGGTAAATTTGGTCTTCTTTAAAATGTTGCAGCAGATGGCTGTTCAGTTGCTGAGCCGTCGCCAGATCGTAACCAAAGGGTTTTTCCACAATGAGCCTTTTGAACCCTTGTGATTCATCTCCCAATCCTTGTGCGGCCAGGTAGGCCGGGATAATTTCATACATACTGGGCGGCATGGCCAGGTAATAGATGAAGTTGTGTTCCGTTTGGCACTGTGCATCCAATTTCAATAGGTGGTCCCTGAAACCGACATATTCATCGGCTGCCTTTGTATTAAAAGAGTAGTAAAATAATTTATCCAGAAAGGCATTTAACTCTGCCTCATCCTTGGGTTTATTTAATGCAAATTGGGCAATACCATCTTTCATCTTGGTTCTGAAATCGGCATCCGATAAATCTGTACGTCCCAATCCCAGAATGGCAAAGTGTTCAGGCAATAAATTTTGATTGTGCAAGTCGAAAACGGCTGGTACCAGCTTGCGGTAGGTCAGGTCTCCGGATGCTCCAAAGATGACCAGTATATGGTTTTTGGGTGTGTTCATACATGTAAATTTCCAAGAATAACTATTAGTGCTTGGTTATTGTTTTGATGAAGTGCGCTTAAAAAAGTGTTGCGAGTCGCCCCATTCGCTGTAGCCAATCTCCCGGCCGGCCATTTCTACCCGAATGCTCAGGCAGTTGGAGCACTCATCGGCACTTTCATCGGTACACGGTTTATTTTCGTACAGTTGATAATCTTTCCGGTGAAGGGTAGGTGTGATGTTGGGCATGATCACATTGGCCCCGTAGCGCAAGGCTTTTTCACGTCCCATGGGATCGATGGCCTGCAAGGCGGTGGCCGCGGCAATGTTAATGTCCGGCAATAAAAGTCGTAGTGTGGCAATCATGTTCAGCGCCACTTCGAAACGGCGTTGTAGTGGCCACAGTTGATCTTTGTATTGATAGAGTGGTGTCTCGGTGTGTTCGATAAACGGACCCATTCCCACCATGTCCACATCCATCTGCTTAAAGAAGAGTAAATCTTCAGCTAGCTGATCGGTGGTTTGAAAAGGCAATCCAATCATCACTCCGGTTCCGGTTTGATAGCCTACTTTTTTCAAGGTACGCAGGCAGTCCAGACGCCGCTGAAAATCATGGGCTTCATTTTTCGGATGAATTTTATAGTACAAATCCTCGTTGGAAGTTTCAATTCGTAACAAGTAGCGGTGAGCACCGGCTTCGAACCATTCCCGATAGACTGCTTCCGATTGTTCACCCAAGGAAATCGTAATCCCTAACTCGCCGTTGGTAACCGCTTTAATTTCTTTTAAAAGGCGGGTGATGCGGTCGGTAAATGCTTGGTCACTGCGCTCGCCGGATTGAAGCACCAGCGACCCATAGCGGTTCTTATGGGCAAAAACAGCAGCTTCCAGGATGGCTTCATCATCAATATCGTAACGCTCCGAGTGGGTGTTGCTTTTTCGGATCCCGCAGTAGTAACAATCCTTTACGCAGTAATTGGAAAACTCAATCAGGCCTCTGAAATATACCTTTTTACCCAGTGTCTGGATGTATGATTTACCAATTTCTTTTAAATAGAAATCACGATCACTTCCCTCCAGCCCAATAAGATAGGATAAATCCTCTTGAGTAAAGGATTCTTTGCGTATTAGTTCAATAATCTTCTCAACCACAGTCGCTCCTTTTTTAGAAAGTGTAAAAATAAGAAAAAAATAGTACTCATATCGTTTGTAAGTATAATCATTCGTGTATTTTTGCCCTGTAACAAATCGTTACCACAAAGGGGAAGGCTTGTTGGTAAAGTGACTCTATGTGTTTGTTTTGTAGGTTGTTGGAAGTGATTATGATTTTACTCATGTTTGGAAGGAGAAAGAGTAGTTTTTTCACGCTTGGTAACAATCTGTAAACAGATGCATGATTTAGTTATTCAATTTGTTAAGAAAGAAGCTTAAAAACGATAACCATGATAAACGAACAACTTCTTAACCCGCGAAGCATTGTAGTGGTAGGTGGATCAGATGCCATTCAAAAACCCGGTGGGAAAATTCTAAAAAACATTATAGATGGTCAATTTGGAGGCGATCTCTATGTGACCAATTTAAAAAGTGATACTGTTCAGGGATTAAAGGCCTATAAAGATGTGAAGGACTTGCCTGATAATGTGGATTTAGCCGTAATTGCGGTGGCTGCTAAGTTTTGTCCGCAAGCAGTGGAGGTCTTGGCGAAGGAGAAGGGAACGCGCGCTTTTATTATTATTTCGGCGGGTTTCAGTGAGGAGAATGAGGAAGGTGCCCGATTGGAAAAACAAATTATAGACACCGTTAATGAAGTGGGTGGCTGTTTGATCGGACCCAACTGTATTGGGGTGTTAACCACGCATCATAACAGTGTGTTCACTACGCCAATACCGGCCTTGGAAAGTCAGGGTGCTGATTTTATTTCAGGTTCGGGAGCAACAGCTGTATTTATTATTGAGGCCGGTGTGAGCCGTGGGTTGAAATTCAACAGCGTTTATTCAGTAGGAAACAGTGCGCAAACGGGCGTTGAAGAGGTGTTGGAATACCTGGACGAAAGTTTCGACCCAGCGACCAGTTCGCGCATTAAGTTATTATACCTGGAGAGTGTAAATAATCCGGATAAATTATTGAAGCATGCAACTTCTCTGATTAAAAAGGGATGTAAAATAGCGGCCATTAAATCGGGTAATTCCGAAGCAGGAAGCCGTGCGGCGTCCAGTCATACTGGTGCGCTGGCAAGTAGTGATCTGGCGGTTGATGCGTTGTTTCAAAAGGCTGGAATTGTGCGTTGCTACGGGCGTGAAGAGCTGGCCAATGTGGCCGCTGTGTTTATGGCCAAAGAACTGAAAGGTAAAAATATCGCCGTGATTACCCATGCAGGTGGTCCGGCAGTGATGTTGACCGATGCGCTGTCTAACGGCGGGTTAGAGGTTCCGCCCATTGAAGGGCCCAAGGCAGAGGCCTTGTTGGAGAAGTTATTTCCGGGGTCCAGTGTGTCCAATCCCATTGACTTTTTAGCAACAGGTACGGCGGAGCAGTTGGGTGATATTATTGATGCTTGCGACAATGATTTCGACAACATTGATGCCATGGCAGTCATCTTTGGTAGTCCAGGTTTATTTCCTATTAAGGAGGTGATGGATGTGTTGCACGACAAAATGCGCACTTCCAAGAAACCTATTTATCCGGTATTGCCATCCGTTGTAAATGCAGGTGAGGAGATTAAGTATTTCTTATCAAAAGGAAATATCAATCTGCCCGACGAAGTCCAATTGGGCAATGCCTTGACAAAGGTTTTTAATACACCGGCTCCGGTTGATGGGGAAATGGTGATGGATGGTGTGAATGTGGCTGAAGTGCGTCGCATTATCGACGCTGAAGAAGATGGATATGTACGTCCAGAGGTAGTTCAGGCTTTGCTGGATGCTGCTGGCGTCCCACGTGTGAAAGAATTTGTGGCAGATTCAGCTGATGAGTTGGTGAAGTGCACAGAGGAAACAGAGTATCCGGTGGTGATGAAAGTAGTTGGACCGGTGCATAAGTCAGATGTGGGTGGTGTGGTTTTAAATGTGTCGGATGAAGTGCAATTGCGCCATGAATTCGAACGCATGATGAAAATTGAAGAGGCCACCGGAGTCATGATTCAGCCCATGCTGAGTGGACGCGAGTTATTTATTGGTGCAAAATATGAGCCTAAGTTCGGGCACATGGTATTGTGTGGACTGGGCGGTATATTTGTGGAAGTGTTGAAAGATGTAGCCTCCGGTTTAGCGCCCTTGAGTAAAGCGGAAGCCTTAGGTATGATTCGGCGTTTGAATGGGTATAAAATCATTCAAGGCGTGCGTGGGCAGCAGGGTATCAATGAGGAGAAATATGCGGATATTATCGTGCGTCTTTCCACGATGTTGCGTCATGCTGTGGAAATAAAAGAAATGGATATTAATCCATTGCTGGGTGAAGGTGATAAAATCGTTGCTGTAGATGCCCGCATTCGGATTGAAAAATAGCAATATGTAATAGTTGATCGAACGGAAGAGCCGGCTCATTTTTGGGTCGGCTCTTTTGTTTTGTATTCAGAGGCCGACTAAAAACGCTTTTTCTAGTCAGTCCCTGAGTTGAAATGAATTATTCAAAGTTGATTTAAATCATAAATAAAAAGCTTTTAAATGCCGGAAAGCTTTTTATTTTTGTCATGCCTTTCAAATTGAAATCAGATGTAGGGCTTGATAATGTTAGGTAAGCAATGGTTTTTGGGTGTAAGGACGATGGTTTATCTTAAATTTTCAACAAAAAGAGATGATTTATAATTTGAATGGGTATAAAAGTGATGAAGTATCAGGTGTGAGCACGAGTGTTAACTTGATTTTAGGATGATGCTTTATTGAATTGAAACGTATTTTTAATTAAGGATTGGGTTGTTTTCAATATAGAATGAAAGGCCCTCCAGAAAATGTAACAGATGAAGAGAAGCGACCTGTTTTTTATTGTTGGAGTATTTCTGTTTTTTCTTCCATTTTTTATCTTCGATTCGGTTTTTGAAGGGTATGAGCATATCAATAAAACAAGCCCTTTGTTGATGAGTTTTATGAAATTTGGGATTCTGGCTACTTTAGGCGAGGTGATTGGCTTGCGCATTAAAACGGGTGGTTACACAGCCGATAATTTTGGGATCATTCCCCGGGCTATTATTTGGGGTCTTTTGGGTATTACTATTAAAATCGCGTTTGTCGTATTTGCCACGGGTGTTCCTATTTTTTTAGATAAAATGGGTATTGAAGGTGCTATTCAGTCCATGGCGGGGCCGTTTTCCTCCACGAAATTCTTTGTCGCTTTTTGTATCAGCGCCACGATGAATCTGGTGTATGCACCGGTTATGATGACCATACATCGCATTACGGATACGCACATTTTTCAAAACGGTGGAAAAGTTGTTGCTCTGGTGCGTCCCATTCAATTTGCTACCATTTTAAAAGAAATGGACTGGTCGATGCAATGGAATTTTGTATTTAAAAAAACAATTCCGTTTTTCTGGATTCCGGCACATACCATAACATTTTTAATGCCTGTTGAATACCGTGTGCTGTTTGCTGCGTTACTCGGAGTTGTATTAGGTGTTTTGTTAGCGTTGGCAGGTGCTAAGAAATGATATCGCGTGACCAGTTTGGTTGCATATGTCAGTTAAAAAAAGCATATTTGAATTAAATAGAAATCGTTTCTTAAAATATTATCCTATGGCTCAAATTGGAGTTTTTTATGGTCCTGAGAAAGGAAGTGTGGCAAATGTGGCTCAAAAAATAGCTGATCAATTCGGTAAAAATCGAGTTGAGTTAATTTCGGTGAAAAACTGTGATGCCAGTGAATTGGCACGTTTTGATAAGTTAATTTTCGGTGTTTCTACAATTGGAAAAACCAATTGGGATACTGAATTGACGGCAAATGACTGGGATGTGTTTGCAACCAAATTAAAAGAAGTGAGCTGGGAAGGTAAAACCGTTGCTATTTTTGGGCTGGGTGATCAATTAACCTATCCACATCATTTTGTGGATGCCATAGGTTGGGTGTATGAGCGTCTGGAGGAAATGCATGCCAATGTAGTTGGTTTTTGTTCTACTGATGGCTACACTTTTGAAGATTCAGAAGGGGTGCGTGACGGTCAGTTTTTAGGTTTGCCTGTTGACGAGGATAGCCAACCTGATCTGACGGACGTACGAATTAGCAGCTGGGTAAACCGACTCATTAACGAGTTTGGATTTTAAATAGTATTGATAATTGTAAGGTGGTATTTGTTACCACCTTTTTTGTTTCCACATAACCAGGTGGAAATGACTAGAATTTGAAAAACGTATTCATGATGACGACCAATGTAACGACTCCCATGCCCGCAGCGATTGTTGACGGGGTATTGAAGAAATTTCAGATCAGTGATTTAAATGAAGCCACCATTCGGGAGATTGTATCCATCGTAAATGATATTGAAGAGCAGTCGGGTGAAAAGTTCATCCGCATGGAGATGGGCGTGCCGGGACTGAAACCTTCGCAAATCGGAACGGATGCTGAAATTGAAGCCCTGAGAAATGGAGTGGCCTCTGATTATCCGATGCTGGAAGGTATTAAGCCCCTGAAAAAGGAAGCCAGTCGCTTTGTGAAGGCCTTCATGGATCTGGATGTTTCTCCCGAGGGATGTATTCCTACTGTAGGTTCGATGCAAGGCACCTATGCCAACTTTTTAGTGGCCGGTCAGCTGGATCCAAAGAAGGATACCATCTTGTTCATTGATCCGGGTTTTCCTGTTCAAAAGCAGCAGTTGAGTGTGTTGGGATACAAATATGAGTCGTTTGATGTATATGAATACCGCGGAAAAGCTTTACGTGCTAAATTAGAAAGTTATTTTAGTCAGGGCCATATCTCATCGGTGATCTATTCCAATCCGAATAACCCAACCTGGGTGTGTTTCAACGAAGAAGAATTACAAATTATTGGTGAATTGGCGACTCAATACGATGTGGTTGTATTTGAGGATCTCGCTTACTTTGCCATGGATTTTCGCAAAGATCTATCCAAGCCGTTTGAGGCCCCATACCAATCCAGTGTTGGTAAATACACCGACAATTATGTATTGATGATTTCCAGTTCCAAGGCGTTTAGTTATGCAGGGCAGCGGACTGGTATTGTGTGTGTGTCAGATAAACTCTATCACCGCTTTTATCCAAATCTGGAAAAACGCTTTGGAGTCGGAAAATACGGTCAGGTACTGGTTTCACGCATTTTATATGCCTTATCGTCCGGTACGTGTCATTCGGCACAGTATGCGTTGGCTGCTATTTTTAAAGCGGCAAGTGATGGGGATTACAATTTTCTGGCTGATGTGGCCGAATATAAAGAGCGCGGTCATTTGATGAAAGCCTTATTTCTCAAATATGGGTTTGAACTCATCTATGATAAAGATTTGGATGAACCATTGGCGGATGGTTTCTATTTCACCATTCGTTACCCCGGCATGACCGGTGGACAATTGCTCGGAAAACTAATGTACTATGGGATTAGTGCCATTACCTTAGGTAAAACAGGGAGTCATCAGGAGGGGCTGCGTGCCTGTGTGTCGCAAACCGGAAAAGAGCGATTCGCTGAATTGGAATCACGCTTACAAGCGTTTCATGCACATCACTCCTAGATAAGTGTCTGGTAATAAATTGTAAGCTTATTTATATGCTTTATAAACAATGAAATAGTGACTGTAGTCATGTGTATTTTAGAGTGTATTGAATAAATTCGTAACTTGTTTTAAAGACTCAATGATATGGCAAAAGCAAAAGGTGCAATTGTGGTAGATACGGTTAAATGCAAAGGCTGCGGCGTTTGTGTAGAAGCCTGTCCCACAAAAGTAATTCAGTTAGCCGCTGAGGTAAACGGCAAAGGCTATCATTATGCCCATATGGCCAATCCCGATGCATGTATCGGCTGTGCCAACTGTGGTATTGTGTGTCCTGATACATGTATCACTGTTTATCGTGCTAAGGCACAAGCTTAAGTATAACCGGAATAAAGGAAATTAGTCACAACAATGAGAGAACTCAAATTAATTAAAGGGAATGAGGCGATCGCGGAAGCGGCCATTCGTTGTGGAGTAGATGGATATTTTGGATATCCTATTACACCGCAGTCGGAGATAATGGAGACCCTCATGAACGAGAAGCCTTGGGAAACAACTGGAATGGTGGTTTTGCAGGCGGAGAGTGAAACTGCTTCGATTAACATGTTGTACGGTGGTGCCGGTTGCGGCAAGCGCGTATTAACCTCCTCTTCCAGCCCCGGTATCAGTTTGATGCAGGAAGGTATTACTTATTTAGCGGGTGCTGAATTACCATGTGTGATTGTAAATGTAGTTAGGGGGGGACCAGGTTTGGGTACGATCCAGCCTGCACAGTCCGATTATTTCCAGTCGGTTAAAGGCGGTGGTCACGGCGATTATAAAATGGTCGTGTTGGCACCGGCTTCGGTACAGGAAATGGCTGATTTTGTAGAATTAGCTTTCGATTTGGCATTCAAATACCGCACACCGGCGATGATTTTGTCGGATGGGGTGATTGGCCAAATGATGGAGAAGGTGGAGTTAGGTGAATATAAACCACGCTGGACCAACGAAGAGATTGAAAAAATGCATCCGTGGGCAACTTTGGGTAAAAAAGCCAACCGGGGACGTAATGTTATCACTTCATTAGAGTTGGAAGCTTCGCGTCAGGAAGAATTCAATCATAAGTTACAAGCCAAATATAAAACCATTGAGGAAAACGAGGTGCGTTATGAAACCATTATGTGCGACGATGCCGACTATTTGTTGGTAGCCTATGGTTCCAGTGCCCGTATCTGTCAGAAATCAATCGAATTGGCGCGTGAAAAAGGTATTAAAGTCGGCATGTTGCGTCCGATTACCTTGTTCCCGTTCCCATCCAAAGAGATTGATGCTTTCTCCAGCCAGGTGAAAGGAATCTTATCCGTTGAGATGAGTGCCGGTCAGATGGTGGAAGATGTACGTTTGGCAGTGAATGGAAAAGTAAAAGTTGAACATTTCGGTCGCTATGGAGGTGCTATTCCTTCTCCAGGTGAAGTAGTGGAAGCGCTCGAGAAAAATTTCATCGGAGAGTAAGTCATGGCTGATATAAATGATATTATAAAACCAGAGAACCTGATTTATAAAAAATCAGAAGTTCTGACAGATAATGTAATGCACTATTGTCCCGGGTGTACTCATGGTACGGTGCATAAATTAATTGCTGAGGTAATTGATGAGATGGGCATTCAGGAAGAGACCATTGGGATTGCTCCTGTGGGTTGTTCTGTGTTGGCTTACAATTATCTGGAAATTGACTGGCAGGAAGCGGCGCATGGTCGTGCCCCTGCTTTAGCAACCGCCGTGAAGCGTCTGTTACCTGAGAAATTTGTATTCTCCTATCAGGGTGATGGTGATTTAGCGGCCATTGGTACAGCTGAAACCATCCACGCCTGTAACCGCGGAGAGAACATCGTGATGGTGTTCATCAACAACGGTATTTATGGTATGACAGGTGGTCAGATGGCACCAACGACCCTGGAAGGTATGAAAGCAGCTACGTGTCCCTTTGGTCGTGATGCCAAGCACGATGGACTGCCCATTAAAATTTCCGAAATCTTAGCCATGTTGCCAGGTACGTCTTTTGTAACGCGTCAGGCAGCTCATACGCCTGCTCACGTGCGCAAAACCAAAAAAGCCTTGCGTAAAGCCTTCGAAAACCAAAAAGCCGGTAAAGGCACTCAGTTGGTAGAAGTCGTGGCAACCTGTAGTTCCGGTTGGAAATTGACACCGACTCAGTCCAACAAGTGGATGGAAGAGAACATGTTCCCTTATTATCCATTGGGTGATATCAAAGACGAATAGTCTTCTTGTAAAACGGTGAATTTTAATTCGAAAATTTAAAACAATGAAAGAAGAAATCATTATAGCCGGATTTGGAGGACAAGGTGTACTTTCTATGGGTAAAATCCTGGCCTACTCCGGTGTCATGCAAGACATGGAAGTAAGCTGGATGCCTTCTTACGGTCCTGAAATGCGTGGTGGAACAGCTAATGTGACCGTAATCTTAAGTGATAGTCGCATCAGCTCTCCGGTATTACACGAGTTTGATACGGCCATTATTCTCAACCAACAGTCAATGGATAAGTTTGAGGCGGACATTAAGCCTGGCGGAACATTGATTTATGATGGAAATGGTATTACCCGTCATCCTCAGCGTACGGATATTAATATCTATCGCATTGATGCCACCGAAGAGGCCGCTCGCTTGAATTCAGCCAAGACCTTTAACATGATCGTGTTAGGGGGTTACCTGAAAGTGCGTCCAATTGTAGAGATGGAAAACGTCATTAAAGGATTGAAAAAATCATTGCCTGAGCGTCACCATCACCTGATTCCAATGAATGAGAACGCCATTACACGTGGTACTGAAATCATCAAAGAAGTAGCCTTGCTCGACTAAGTTTTGAAATACTAATAATAGAAAGCGTATTCCTTTGGGAATGCGCTTTTTTTTGTTGTGATGCAACGATCATCTTATTTATTATCATCTTTTCACGATACTCACCCAAATCCATTACTTTTGCCCCACATTTGGTTGTTCTCACCTGTTGTTCGCAGGTAGAACTGAAAAGGGAATCCGGTTAAAATCCGGAGCTATACCCGTAGCTGTAAATCCTCTTGTAGTGTATTGATACTCCTTGCCACTGTTGTGATTCCTTAGCGAATGCAACGGGAAGGCGTCAAGACCAGGATGAGCCAGAAGACCTGCCAGGTATTTATACAGATGATTGCTTTCGGGATAAAGGCAAGGATCGCAAATCGATTAGCCACATTTTTGTATAGGACTCCAAAAAGTAAGGATGAATCGTATCCAAAAACAAGGCATTAAATTACGCTAGCAATGACAGACTTAAACATTAAGCCATTTGCGCAGGTGATTACGCGCTTGATTAACAAAGAAAATCTAAGCCGACAAGAGGCTTATGATGCTTTTTCAGTGGTGTTAAGAGGTGAAACATCCGATATTCAACAGGGGGCATTTTTGGCAGCGCTTTCGGCCAAGGGCGAAACCCGAGATGAGATTGCCGGTTGTTGGCAAGCCATTTATGAGCATGATACCGTCAACGTAAACCCAAAAGTAGAAGGTCCGGTGGTGGAGAATTGTGGCACCGGAATGGATTCTTTCAAGACCTTTAATATTAGTACCTGTGCCTCCCTGGTGGCGGCAGCGGCCGGGGTGAATATGGCCCGCCACGGAGCGCGTGCGTTAACCAGTTCCTGTGGTACGGTAGATATTGCTGAGGCTTTAGGGGTAGATGTGGAAGGCGGTATTGATCTCGCCGTGAAGAGTCTGGAAACCTCCGGAGTAGCGTTGTTTAACGGCATGAGCCCCACGGTCCATCCCAATGCCTTAGGACGTATTTTATCACAGATGTCATTTGGATCCACTTTGAACATTGCCGCTTCATTGGCGAGTCCGGTATTACCAGATGCGGGTGTACGCGGTGTCTTTGCCAAAGAGATGATCCGTCCGGTGATTGAAGTGATGCAAGCCATCGGTTACAAACGGGCATTGGTGTTCAATGGACAAGTAGAAGGTCACGAAGGTACCATGGATGAGGCTTCAGTGGTGGGTAAAACGGTGGTTGCTGAATTGAAGGCTGATGGTATGATTCATGAATATGTGATCACCCCTGAAGAGATGGGTATTCCAACTCAGCAAGCAGATGCCTTGAAATCATTGGGATGTATTACCAAGGAATCCAAACGTGTGGTGGCGTTATTGAAATCCGGAAAAAAAGAAGCCAGTTTTTATGCGGTGGTCCTAAATGCCGGTTTCATCTTGTATGTGGCTGGTAAAGCCAACTCTATTAATGAAGGTGTGGAGCAAGCCATCGCTTTGCTGGAATCGGGTAAAGCCTATGAAGCCTTGGAAAAATGGGCACAGGCACAAAATCAAAATCCACTGGAAGGATTGAAGAAACTGCAATCTCTATCCAATTAAAGCCATGGAACTATTAGTCTTAAAAAGTGGTGATTCTTATCTGCGTATCATAGTGGATGGCTATGAATTGGTGAACATGAGCAAAGCATCGGTGTATCCCTTGATGCAGGAAGAGAAGGTAAAGTCCATCTGTCAATCTTTGAAAGATGAGTTGGAAGGGTTGGTGATCCGGAAACTTATCATTACAGAAACGGACTATGTTTAGAATTTACACAAAGGACACTAAGTCTATCACGAAGGGGCGCTAAGAATTTCTTTGTGTTCCTTTGTGATTCCCTTAGCGATTCATTGCGTTATAGCTATCTATCATGAAATTACAATTAACAGGATTAAAGCAGCTTTCAGTAAACGATCAGCAACCAACTCACTCGCCAGTCAATGCGGATTGGATTCCAGCCGACGTGCTCTGCTGCGCCATCTGCCGTACCGATGCCAAAATATGGACCGAAGGCCATCGCGATTTAGTATTGCCACGTGTGCCGGGGCATGAAATGGTGGTGCGCAAGGAGGGGAAACACTATGTGGTTTGGCCGGGCGTAGCCTGTGGCGTTTGTAATTACTGTAAAAGTGGTGATGAAAACCTGTGTGAAGAAATGCAGATTATCGGGTTTCATGTGGATGGTGGTTTTGCCAATCACATCAAACTGCCGGAAGCCTGCCTGATTCCCTTACCTGAAACGATCTCCCGGACGCATGCTTGTTTTGCCGAACCGGCCGGTTGTGTGATGAATGCTTTTAAGAAACTGAATCTGAAAGCCGGGGAACGTCTCCTGATTGTTGGCGGAGGCACCGTTGGCATGCTGGCCGCTGTGATGGCTCAGGCACTGGGTGCCCTTCCCACGGTGCTGGAGAAACACGAATCCAAAATAAGAAAGGCAAAAGCACTTAGTCATTTATCTCAAATTCCAGTCTTGAAAGAAACCACAACCAGTGGCTTCGATTGTGTGCTCAATGCCTGTGCCGATCCATTGGCCTTGTTATCCGGTATCACCCGCCTGGCCAAGGCAGGACGCATCGTGCATTTCAGTGGCTTGACCAAGAATGAGCAGCTGGAAACCAATTTGCTAAACTTGATTCACTATAAGGAATTGCGCTTTTCCGGTTCCTATGGCTTAACCAAAGCGGACATGGCAGCAGGCATCCAGTTGTTGCAACAGATTCCGCAGGCCTTGGACTTATTGGTGGAAGGCATCATTGCTCCGGAGGCTGTGGAGGCCTGTCTGCAACAAGTCATTGATGGGGAGGTGTACAAATATATCATAGATTTCAGTCAAGAAGAAACCCTTCCGATTGTATCCACCGAAGTTGTTTGGAGAGGTGATAATTCAGTGATGAGTGAGTGCGAATTGCCTTCCTTTTTGCCAAAACAGCTGCCGTTGATTGATGAAAAGCTGGAAGCTCTGGCACAAGAAAAAATCGATCACAAAACAAAACCTTTAGGTGCTTTGGGTACTCTGGAGAAATTGGCCCTTCGCATGAGTCTGGCTCAAAATACCCTGAATCCGGTCATTCAACGAAAAGCACTGTTGGTATTTGCCGCCGATCATGGCATTGCCGAAGAAGGGGTGTCGGCCTATCCCCAGGAAGTGACCGGTCAGATGGTGAAGAATTTCCTCAACCGGGGAGCGGCCATTAATGTGCTGTGTGCGCATCATGCCATTGATCTGTGCATTGTGGATGCAGGTGTGAATAGTCCTTTACCGCCACATCCGGACCTGATCCGTAAACCGGTGGCCAAAGGCACACGCAACTTAGCCCTTCAGCCGGCCATGACACAGGAAGAGGCACTTCGGGCATTACAAGTGGGCGTGGAGGTGTTCAATCAGATGCATCAACAAAAAAGGATAGATGTGGTTGGATTAGGGGAGATGGGCATTGCCAATACCAGTTCGGCTACGGCCATCATCAGCGCTCTCACCGGTCAAAGTGTGGTGGCTTGCACCGGGCGTGGAACGGGGGTAGATGATCAGGCACTGGAGCATAAAATAGAAGTACTTGAAAAAGCCTTGGCTTTTCATCAGCCCCATGCAGCGGATGCCCTGGACGTGTTGATGAAAGTGGGTGGATTTGAAATTGCCGCCATGGCGGGTGCGGCTTTGGCAGCCGCCGCTAAACGGTGCGTGGTGGTATTGGATGGTTTGATCTCCACAGCCGCCGGATTGGTGGCCTATACCTTTCATCCCGCCATTAAAGATTACCTGGTGGCCGGCCATAAATCGGTGGAGCAGGGGCATGTGTTTGCCTTGAATCAAATGGGACTGGAGCCCGTGTTGGATCTCCAAATGCGACTGGGCGAAGGCACCGGAGCTGCGCTCACCATAAACCTATTGGAAGCCTCCTGTAAAATCATGTGCGACATGGCGTCGTTTGATGAGGCGGGTATAAGTGGGAAAAAGCTACGTAGAGGTTAAATTAAACTTTACCGCACAGATACTAGGAAAATTATTCACCGCAAAGGCGCTAAGACGTCAGGAAAAAAATCTCTGCGTCTTAGCGCCTCTGCGGTTCAGTTATATTTATCAATGTCTGTCCATTTATTTTGTAGTTTTCTCAAACTCAAAACAAACAAAACCCCGAGCCCGCCAAATCTCCATCACATTTCGCCAGGGCATGGTATACGGTTCAAACACCGGATTGTCGGAGCGTAATTCCAGGAGCTTGTCCGGTGCTTCATTCAGTCGTTTAAAAACCACTCCTTCATCACGGGTGAGTACGATGTGTGGTTGGGCCCATTCCAGTAGTTCCCAGTTTTGCACATATTCACAAATGATATAGGAACCATGTTTAATGGGTAACATGCTGTCGCCTTCAATTTGAAACACCCGATAGGTGCGGTGGTGACTCAGTTCCGGAAAAGGCAAAGAGAAACGCGGCAGTTCGGCAATGAATTCCGCATCGGCATAACCGGCCGTGTAGCCTGCTGCCGCTTTCACCGGTACTAGCGACACATGTTCATCATCCGATTGCTCATCCACCACAATGGGTAAGATGCGGATTTTCTCCCCTTTCAGGTGATCCGGTGCCACCTGGTCGGCTTTTTCAAGGTGGATGTAAAGCAGCTCATCCAGCGTTCGTTTATAAAGGGACGTGAGTTTCTCCAGGCTGGTAATTTTGGGCTGCGATTGCCCTTTTTCCCATTTGCGATAGGTAGAAACTGTGATTTGCATCTGCTCAGCGGCCTGGCGCGGCGACCAGTTTTTAAGGCTCCGCAGATAGCTTATGTTTTGTGATAGGTATTGCATTGTAAAATGGACTTTTCAAAAACGAAGCGCAAAAGTAGCATTGTTTGGGGGAAATGAAAGGTAATAAGTAAAATGATAATAAGAGTATCGAATAGACTAAAAGTAATTTTGTTGCGTTATTATGATAGAAAGAGGTGGTAGGTAGTGATGGCGTGTTGGTTAATATCATTACCAATCGTACGTGTTCTTTCTCCGGATACCATTTTAAAAGGATCCTGTACTGACCTAATTCCTATGTATAACCAAATGCTAAAATCTTTGCTTCAAGGGTTTCATTGATGATGATAGTTAAATTTGTAACGATTCTTTTATTCGGATGTGCGTCTGTTGTTACGACGGCACAAAATCTGGTGCCTAATCCCAGTTTTGAAGCCAATACCGGTTGCCCACGCGAAGACAGGCAAATAGAACTGGTAACCGACTGGTGGTCACCCTTCGGTTCTCCGTGTTATTTTCATGATTGTAATAATTACCAAACCGAATACCGACGACTTATTGCCCCGGGAGAAAAGCGGTATGATGAAGTTCCGGCATTACCACATTCAGGAAAGGCCTATGTGGGAATAAATGTCAGCGGCGTAATATATCCGGGTTTTCAGGATTATTTGATGACCCAATTAAAAGATAGTTTGAAAAAGGATAGCACTTATCAGATAAGTATGTACGTGCGACTGGGTGATGTATGGCGTTACATGGAGCACGTCGATGTCTATTTTTCAAAAGAAAAATATCCGGTTTCCAGGGATCAAGTGATTGATTATGGTGTAGGATATGAAAAATACGGACCACGTTTTAAGAGGTACAACAAACGTGTTTCTTTAATCTTCAAAGAAGATACAGTTTCTCTACGGAACGATACTCTTGAGCTCAATATTCAGGATCATTGGATGAAAATTGAAGGCGAATATTGCGCTAAAGGAGGTGAGAAATACATTACGATTGGTAAATTTAACGGAGTCAGGGAAACCTGGGACAGAATATTGCCTCAAAAAAACAAGACTGAATATGAAAGTTGCTTATATACAATGTTCTCATATTATTTTATTGATGATGTATCGGTTACCAAAATTCCACTCCACGAAACACGAGCATATAAGGCCTTTGCCAATACCATTGAACCCGGTAAGAACATAGTCCTTGAAAATATCTATTTCAAGACCGGGGAGGCCACTCTTCAAGCCACCTCCTTTCCAGCCTTGAAATTACTGCTTACCTACATGCAGGCCAACACGTCGCTTTCATTGGAAGTTCACGGACATACCGATGATGTGGGTAATGAGGAAGCGAACCGGAAACTGTCGCAAGACCGAGCAGCCAGTATTTTGAATTATCTGTTAGATAATGGCATCTATACCACCCGCTTGGTGGCCAAAGGATTCGGCAGTGAACAGCCCGTAGCCGATAATGCGACTGAAGCCGGGCGCCAACAAAACAGACGCGTTGAATTTACCATACACTAAACATAAATACCCATGAAGAAGATCTTATTATTACTATTTGTATTGGTTTTTCTATCCAATGCTTTTTCGCAATCCATCGATGATTTTTTTGAACTGGAACACAAAGTCTATGATGCTTTAGGCAGGGATGATGATGCGTTGTCCTTTAAATTAAGTCAGGAACTGTTAGTGCTTGCGCAGCAAAAATACATGATTAATGAAAATGGGCGTGACACACTGGTGCGCGTACCACCCTTTACGGCTTTGATTGGCCATGCCCTCCATTACGTGAAGAAAAATGACCTGGACAGCACATACTATTACCTGGATATGGCTGCTGACGAAGGTTGTACGGATAAGCTCATATTTATGGACTATTTCGAAGATCTTTATCCCATTCAGTACACCGCAAAAACACAAGCGATAAAAGAAAGAATGATAGAAAATAAACTCTCGTGGTATCACACACCAGAAAGCAAACAACTGGTCAAAGAGGTCACTAATATGTTCGAAAAAGACCTGTTTGCGCGAAAAAACTATGACTATTGTGAAAAGGTCTTGAAATATGATCCCGAAAATTTGGATGCCTTAAAAGAGGAGTGGATACAAATGGATTCTGCCAACCAGAAGCGAATGATTGCAATACTGGATACCTACGGTTATCCCGGTAAAAGCCTTGTGGGCTATGACAATCAGGACTACGCTTTTTTCATCATCCATCATTTTCCGGATTTAGAACCGCAAAAAAAATACTTCCCTTTGTTAAAAGAAGCTGCAGAGCAAGGAGAGATGTCTGAGAATTTATTGATGCTCATCATTGACCGGATGAACTTACGGGAAGGCAAAGAGCAGGTATACGGTACACAGAAGGTCATTGGACAAGAGGTGATTATCATGGATAATTAGATTAGCTCAAAGGGGAAACGGTTTTAAAAAGCTTCCTGCTCTGGTCAAAGTATCCTCGATGCAGGGGAAATACTCACTGGAGTAAAAAACGATGGCGATAAAAATCCCGCAGCGCATGCCCACCCTTGACCATTAGGGATGCGCATACACTGCGGGGTTTCAGACAAGGCTAAATTCAATACAATCTCCTGCTTTTTACTCCGCACTCTTCACTTTCTCCTGATTACACCTCGTCTAGTTCTTCCACCGGCGTTTTGCTGGTAGTTTTAGGCCGTGGAAAGGTGTAACGGGCCAGACGTGCCTGATCATCGCTGTAAATGATGCTGGCCACCTCACTCACCGGCGATAGTAAACGGTAGAGTTCATTCAGTTTTTCCACGCGCTCCTGGGTAATTAAACCACGTTCTTTTTTAAAGAGTTCCTGCGCTATTTTAGTGGCCTGTAAATGGTCGCGTACGGCTGACAGACTGTCCAGAAGCTGTTCATTGCAGCCCTGGCTGGTAAGCTCGGTTTTGTGTTTATCCACCATGGAGATAAAATCGCCCATGAAAACAATCATACCCGTGGCATCCGTCCGGTATTTGGCAATGTCGTTAAAGCCAAACTGGTTCTGGATGGCCCGGTTGCCCGGAAAAGCTTTTTCTACGAAGTACTTCACGGTACGATATGCGCGGTTACACGCCGAAAGGGCTTCGTTCACAGCTGATGTTTTTTCCGCCATTTCATCAATCACCAGCATGTCTGTTTTCATCGCTTTCACAGTGTCTATCGCTTGCTGGATAGAGGTGGGGTATTCGTCCTGAAAAGTAGCATCAAATTGTTTGAAATCCTGGAGATCCTCTGTGATGACAGTAGCTACTTCTTTGCCGTGTTGCAGGAGGTCGGCGTCTGGAATGTTGTATTGTCTTTCGTTTTGGCTCATAGTGTTTGTTTTTTTGTTGGGTGTTAAAATTTGATCTGATAAAACGTGTTCATTAGAGATAGAAGGGGGACTGCAGAAATAGCGGAACCGTTTTTTCCGGAGCGGCTGTTTTATATCCTCTGGCGGCTGTTTTTGTATTGTAAGCGGAGAGTTATCATCCATTGGCGGAGGATTATCCATTGTGTGAATCCTCCGCTATCCTCCGGGGATTAGCCGCTTGCACATTTAAGTCCTCCGCTTAAGGCTGCACATTGCCCGCCAGAGGGAATTGGCCCTCCGCTACGATTAAAAATTGCCCGCTTACTCATTGTGATGGTCCGCAACGTTTATTAATCCTCCGCCAGCAGATGATTATTGTCCGCTTCCTATTGGTCATCTGCCGCTACAGGCATGGAGTGTACAAATTAGAATTTTTTGGGGTAGGTATCCCATCCAATACGTCAAAGAACCTGGCCAATGAATGGCGCCATTCGTTTACGACCGGTTATCCGGCACTGACTGATAGAATATGTAGCAGAAATCACACTGACCTGAGGCACCAGGTGAATGTGTAATAGTAAATTACGGCGATTATTTGAGGAAATCAAGATTGGCATGGAGGAAAATTGATTTTTTAAATTGAAATAGCAGGCTTGCATCTCATGGGGATGTTCGGTTTATAGAAGAAGTACCTCGCTATTTCTCTTGTAAATAAAAAAGGGCACAGCTCAACTGTACCCCCTTCTATCTTATAATTAAATTCCTTCTATTTATCTCACCACAAACTTTCCGTAGTTTTTCATGTCGTTGTATTGTTATGTGTTATTTCATCCAGTAGATGGCTTCTATTAGTACTATTGGGCCTTTCTCCCGATGCGGTAAGTCACCCCAAATAGCATGGCCAAGTGGATGTTTTTGGCGTTGGAGTTGAGGCCGTAGTAATTGTTGATGTATTGGGTTTGTCCGCCCACGCCACTTTTAGTTACCACATTATTATTGCCATTGGCATCAATTTTTTGCAGCCCATAGTTGAATAGTAATTCTGTTTTCAAGGCCAATTTATCTGAGAGTGGATACAAGTAACCAGCTCCGGCTGTCAAACCATAGTCAACACGATTGGTCTCATTCTTTAGATTCAGCTCATCATCAAACTCACGGGCATACATCTGTATTGGATCAGCGATCTGCCAGTTGTCACTTGCAACGAGCTTCGATGCCATTGCTTCCAGGTGATAGGCATCCAATTTTGAGGATAGAAGAAACGAGATATATCCACCTGCATGCACAAAGAAGCACTGGTTAAAAAGGTATCTTTTAAACGTGACAGGAATCGAGAGGTAATTGTTTTTCAGGTGACGATTAAAGTCGGCACTATAGGCCAGTTGAGAGTTTGTTTCATCACCTGGCAAAAGCATTGTCTCAGACCAGGAGTCGGACCACTCCGCATTCATCCCTTTCTGATCGTAATGGACACCCGCTTGTAATGCACTGTTAGTACCAATAAAATATTCCACTTGAAGCGCAGTGGATAAGTCAATGCGCACATCTTTTACCAATGAATTTTCATAAGGGATGTTGGAGGCCGCACTTTCCCTCCCGGGTATGTTTATGCTTAGGGTTTTCCATGCCTTTGGTCTGTAATTGTTCTGTGAATTAAAATACAGATTTTTGGTTTCCGCATTCCTTAGATTCGCAAAGCCCGGCCCTGCGCTGAAGCTGATGGCCCAATCACCTTTTTGATAGCTTTGAGCTGAGAGGGAGTGGCCCAATGTAATTATACCAATAACAATGGCAATGAGTGCATGCTTCATGGCTGACGGGTTAAGGTGGCATCGTAATTAATATGTTCGCAAAGGTAAATTATTTTCTTAAGGAGGGATCTTTTTTGTTAACAATACAACTGGGCATGTCCTTCAGGATTCGTTCTTGCCGTTATTCAAAAAGAGCGGTTATAGGCGATAGGACAAACTTAACAGTATTTCCCTGGGCCGGATGTAGTATACCTTTTTAACGAGTGAGATGTCGCTGTGGCTGTATTGGGTAATGGTTTTTGAATCGAAGATATTCAGCACTTGCAGCTTGTAGTTGAATTTGCCGCTTTTGGTTTTGTAGGAATAGGAGATATCACCAAAGAAGGTTTCCATATTCTGGTTGGCGTTATTGGCGTTGAGGTATTCGCACCTGAAGTTAATCCAATGGCGATCCAGGGGGTAAATAATCAGATCGGCTACATGGCCATGTTCGGTCACATGGGTAGTGGCTTGCGTTGTTTTTTGTTCTAATATCTTAAGGTCATAGCGGTATTTAAACTGGACTGATCGCCAGTAGCCCCAGTCAAGCCCCAGTTGAATGTTGGACATGTAATTGCGGTTGGTTCCCAAATCATCGTTCAACAGGTATTGCGATTTCGTGTAGCTGTAACTGCTCAGGATGTTAATGGTTGTTTGCCAGGGGGCTATAAAATAGATACATTCACCATTAATCACGTTGTTATAGCTCTCGTTGTCCAGCTGTATGGCTTCGGTTTGAAAGATACCATCGCCTAAACTCTTCTTTTTAAATAACACATCCCGGTATTGGATTCTTTGTTTGTAGTCAAGGGTTGCAAACCATCCGGAGATAGGGTCTTTGTATTCGATTTTTGCTTTGAGGTTGAAGTCGCCATTCTCAGAGAGGTGGTTGGAGCCCCGTGTCAGGGAGCGGTAGTTTTTTAGAATAAATCCCTGGGAGAGGCTGCTGACCGAGCCCATTTTTCTGGTATACGACAGCCGGCCGGATGCTTCCCAATGGTTAAATGGTTTATAGTAAACATAGACAGAGGGGCTCAGCAGATAGCGCTTGAATTGATTGGTGGCCTGGTGATAGCGGTCGTCAATATCGTAATAGACCAGCGAGGCTGGGATGTTAATTTTTAGCTTTAGGGCTGATGTTTCATAGGCAATACGTTCAGTCAGGTAAACATCACCATCACTCCAAAAGAGGGCGTTGCGCAGACTGTCCACCGCTACAATGCCTCCGTCGTTTTCAATGGTACTGCGCAGATCGTGGTACTGATAGTTACTCCCCACTTCGGTGCTAAAGGCCCAGCGTTGATGGTTCAAGGTCATGGCCGCTGCTGCTTTGGCTTTGACATCGTTTTGATGCAGCTGTTGAATGGCTTGGTCATAGGGCTCGTCATCGTTGATGTAGTCGGTAAATACACCTGGCTGAAAGCGCATGCGTTGGGGGGAATGGTTGTAATCCACAAATCCTTTCAAACTGATGTAGTGTTTTCCAATCATCCGGTGCATATCAAACTCATTGGCCAAAGACAAATGCGGGGTGTAGGCCTTTTGATGCTGTTGGGGGCCATTGATGGTGGCATTGGCCTGGTCCCAATAGTTTTCAAATCGAAACTTATTATTCAGGTATTGCTCATCGGCATTCACGTTGTAGATAATGTCGGTCATAAGGGCATTTTTTCCAAATTGGTTTTGGCTCCATTCTTCCAGGCGGGTGGTATCGTTCTCCAGGTAGAATTCGGTCATGATTTGGGCCTCTTCCGTAATCCAGTCGTTGTAAAAGCTAAGGTTGGTCTTCAGTTCTTTATCCTCACCGGGTTTGGTGAGGTAGTTGAAGGATATCAGGTTGGAATGGTTAAACAGGTAGCGGTGCTTATTGTTGATGAAAGTGGGCGCCAGCGAGTTGAAACCGGTTAATTCTGTTTTTCGATTGGTAATGTTATCGATTTCACTGGATGAGATGGTAAAGGGCTGATATTGCAGGGACAGATTGTCACCGATGTTATTGCTTTGCACGGTGGCAATCAATTGGCTCGTTTGGGAAAACAGCATGGGTGAAGCATTCACACTGTGTTTCAAAAAGGGGTAACCCACACTTGCTTTAATGGGACAAATGGCCGTGTATTTGTTTTTTAGTTTTAAGTTCACTGAAGTGCCGTCGTGGAAGTTCTGTTGACGTAACATTTTTATGGGCTGATGGTTGTGCAGGACTTCCACGGCTCCAACTGCGTCGTGCGACAAGTTGTTATTGGCAATGTTGTAGCGCCCTTCCAGCAAATCCATTCCTTCAATGTAGTATTTGTCAATGGGCCGTCCCATGTATGCCAGTTTACCATCGGCATCCACCGAAAAACCAGGCATACGGCTGATTACATCACCAATGGATTCGTCGCTTCCTTTTGTAAAGGCATTGACGATATAACTGGTTGTATCCTCTTTGGCCAGAATGGGCCTCCCTTTTACACTGACTTCCTCCAATTGATTGACTTCTGGTATTAAGTGGAAGGTTATATTTTGACTGCGATTGGCTACATATAATGTGGTATCGCGGAAGTTGAGCGAATGGGTGGTGATGCCTACAGTATCAAGCCCTGACGTGAAGGTGGAGCTAAACCCTCCGGCATCATTGGAAATGGCATAGCTAATAATGGTATTGACGTCTTGTTTGGGATGTATTAATACGCTGACGCCATAGGGTGTTTCTCCGTGTGATCCCTTTATTGTACCACTAATGGTAGATTGTGCATGTGTGTTATGTGTCAGGCAGAGCAGCAGAAAGAAAAGAATTGCAGCGAATCGATTCATAAAAGACGATGGAATGGGAATGCGGAGTGGGACCAAATGGGAAGTCGTGTGCAACTTCCCATTTCTATTCAGTAAAGGGATTAATACCGTTCGATGTAATTGTTAACCCCTTTCATGCGGGCTTCCATACGGGCCATATCTTCTGAATTTTCAACTCGATTGGGGCTAAGGTATTTTTTCATTTGCGCCATTAAATCCGCTTTTTTAGCCTTGTTGTATGCTTCAGCACTAATTGTTTGATAGTTTCCAATGGGCTTGAGCATGGGTTTTTCATAGTTTACAGGCTGGAAAGAAGTTAGTTCAAAGACGTGTTGTGCTTGCTGATCTTCTATTTTTACGATCAAGCCGGGAAGGCCTTTAAATTTATAAGGCCCATCACTGATGGGAATTTTCAGCGTGTACCAGGCGGTGTAGATACGTCCGGCATAGTGAACGGTCGCTTTTTTGCAAGGAAAAGTGGATATAGTGGTATCAGGTGTATTGATAAGCTGCCAGTTGAAAACCAGTTTTTCCTGTACGCTAAAGTTGGCTTTAGAGATAGTCTCATAAAGTTCAGTGATGCCTTGCTGATCCCTATTTTTTACGATGCTGTATTTAGTAAAGAACGAACTTCTGTTACTCATTAAAATCGGCATGATTTTTAGAGCCACCTTTTCCTGGTCTTCGTTTCTGTATTTATAGAGTAAAGAGTCTTTAAGGGCTTTGCCGCTGTGTTCAAATATAGAATGCGCCTGACCTAAATAAAGACACATTTCCTGTGTTTTTCTTGACACCAGGCTGCTGGAGTCTTCCTGGAATTCATAGGTGTAGTAACCGATGTAATTTGTTTTATCGATTTGCTCATATTCCTGCGCTGAAAGGGATGAGACAACATTGAAAAAGAAGATAAGGAGGAAAAAAGAGATACTGCGATTCGGTTGTAAGTTCAATGGGGTAGGCATCTGATTTTTTTATTTATATACTTTATAGAAAAAAATATGATTATCAAAGTTAATGATTTTTTCCATTAGGATTCGGTTCCTTATGTATATTTTGATTTGTAGAGCTTGTTTTTTATTGCCATTTTGTTAAGCAAGTCAAATATAGTGTGAAAGCAGTCCAGAAAAATAGACTGTTCTTTTTTTGGGCAACTAATTCTAATTGCAAACAAATCTCATCTTTGTAATTCAATCATTTGTATTAGTTTTGCAGCGCATGAATCAGCAAACTACATATAATGCACTGAAAAGCCCGGGCATCCGCTTTAAGAGCTGGAGCCGTAAGGGATATGCGGTGTTTAGTTCATTGGGACGTGTGGTGCACATTGGCAGTTTGTCGGTGTCGCTGGTGCAATGGATCGGTGAGTTGGTGGAGCATGTGGAGACCATTCTGTGGAAGGTGATGGATGCTTTGGAAGCCGATGCATCTGAACTACCGGAGCAGGATGAGTTAGTGTTGATGCCCATAGCGGTATCTGCCACAGAAACTGGTGCGAAGAGAAATAGTAGACAAAAACATATTAACTGCCGTCAATAAGGATTTATACCTTGTTGACGGTTTTTTTTTGAGCTTATGTTACAGCAGGTAAAGGAAAAGGTTTTGAACGGGGGGGCCATCACACAGGCCGAAGCATTGGCATTGGTGAACTATCCCAACAAAGAGGAGATGTATGCCGCCGCCGATGAGATTCGTCGTCACTTTAAAGGCGATTTCATGGAGATGTGTTCCATCATGAATGCCAAATCGGGGAAGTGTACTCAAAACTGTAAATGGTGCTCCCAATCCATGTTTCACAATACCAATGTGGAGGAATACGAGCTGGTGGATCTTAAAGAAGCAGAAGAATTGGCGGCTGAAAATGCGGAGAAAGGGGTCTATCGTTTTTCGTTGGTGACCAGCGGTCGGGCCATCTCCAATAAAAATCTGGATCAGCTCTGTGGCGTGTATGCCAACATCCAAAAGAAAACCCCCATCCACCTGTGTGCCTCCATGGGGCTGCTGAATAAGTCGCAGTTGGAGAAGTTGCGCGGTGTAGGCGTGGGGCATTACCATTGTAACATTGAAACGGCACCATCCTATTTCAAAGAAGTATGTACCTCACATACCATGGAGGATAAAATTCGCACCATCAAAATGGCGCGCGAAACAGGTATGGGTATCTGTTCAGGTGGTATCCTGGGCATGGGCGAATCCATGGAACAGCGCATTGAAATGGCCTTTACTTTAGCCGAATTGGAGATTGAATCCATTCCGCTCAATGTGTTGATGCCTGTGGAAGGCACTAAGCTGGCCGATGCCAAACCACTGACGGATGAGGAGGTATTGACCACCTTTGCCCTGTTTCGCTTTATTAATCCCAAAGCCAATATTCGTTTGGCCGGTGGTCGTAACCTGATTTCTCACATTCAGGATAAAGCTTTGAAAGCAGGTGTGAGTGCTGCATTGGTCGGCGATTACCTGACCACGATCGGGACTAAAATCAACGAGGACAAAGAGATATTTAGTAATGCCGGTTTCAAACTGGATCATGAGTTGTTGGCCAAGTGTGGTCAGTAGATTTAAAATAGTCAGTAGTGAAAGTGAAAAGTGAAAAGGCAGAAGGAAAAACAAGAAGACGAACCATGTGCTTTGGACTCTAGCGATCTCTGTCTATCTCCATTTATTTCAACAATTGCCAATGCCGATTAACGAATGAAGAATACCGAACAGCATATGAAGAGCACTGAAGATCTACTAAACTTCGACCGGAACCACATCTGGCACCCCTATACGTCCACAACTCATCCCTTACCTGTCTATCCGGTGGAGCGGGCCGAGGGATGTACCATTTATTTGAAAGATGGGCGTGAGCTGACGGATGGGATGTCATCCTGGTGGGCGGCCGTGCATGGGTATAATCATCCGGTATTGAACCGGGCGGTAGAGGATCAGTTGAAGCAGATGTCGCACATCATGTTTGGGGGATTGACGCATGAGCCGGCTGTCGCATTGGCCGAGAAACTGGTTCGTCTCACTCCGGCGCCGCTTCAAAAGGTATTCTTTTGCGATTCGGGATCGGTAGCTGTGGAGGTGGCCATGAAGATGGCCATGCAATACTGGTCATCCAAAGGAGAGGAGACCAAAACGAAATTTGCCACCGTGCGTTCCGGATACCATGGCGATACCTGGAATGCCATGTCGGTATGCGATCCGGAAACAGGCATGCATCATATTTTCAAGGGCAGCTTGCCGGTACATTATTTTGCGGATCAGCCACAAGGTCGATTTCATGACGCCTGGGGAGAGGATGACATGAATTCCATGCAGACCATCATAGAGATGCATCATGGTGAGTTGGCCGCTGTTATTTTGGAGCCCATCGTGCAAGGGGCCGGTGGGATGTGGTTTTATGCACCGGCATATCTGAAGCGCCTGCGTGAGCTGTGTGATCAATACGGTGTGTTGCTGATTGCTGATGAGATTGCCACGGGGTTTGGCCGGACCGGGAAGCTCTTTGCCTGCGAGCATGCTGGTATTGCGCCCGATATCATGTGCCTGGGGAAAGCCATCACTGGCGGATACATGAGTTTTGCTGCCACCCTGGCTACCGACGAGGTGGCCACGACCATCAGCAATGGGTATCCGGGTGTGTTCATGCATGGGCCTACCTTCATGGGAAATCCATTGGCTTGTGCAGTGGCCAATGCCAGTATTGATCTGTTGCTGGAATCCGGCTGGCAGGAAAAAGTGACTGCCATCGAAAAGCAGTTGGTTGAAGAACTTACCCCCTGTCAGGATTTACCCAGGGTGAAAGAGGTGCGTTGCCTGGGGGCCATCGGCGTGGTTGAAGTGAAAGAGGCCGTAGACATGGCCATCATCCAAAAGCAGTTTGTGGAGAAAGGGGTGTGGGTACGCCCTTTTGGGAAGAATGTGTACCTGATGCCGCCGTTTATCATTACGAAGGAGGAGTTGAGTAAATTGTGTACCGTCGTCTATGAGGTGCTTGGATATTGAGTGGATGATTATGAGTGCTAATTGTTAGTCACCCGCTCAATAATATAATCACCCTCTTAATAGCAAGAACACGATGGTAATAATTCCAACTATTTCAATGTATTTCAAAAATCAAGAATGACGATTAATGAATTCCGGATTCTGAACTTGGAACTTGCAACCTGAAACATTAGATGTACATCATGAACCATTACCAGCAACAAATAGATAGCATCGCTCAAAAGGGCTTGTCGCGCCAGCTGAATGCGATCCTTCCCGAGGGAAACGGATATTGCACTTATAAGGGCGGGCATTTACTGAATCTCTCGTCCAACGATTACCTGGGATTGACGGATGATTCCGGTTTGAAGGCGGAGTTTTCGGCCTTGCTGGCAGAGCATCCCGAATGGTTGCAATTCGGAGCCTGTTCATCCCGTTTACTAACTGGTAATTTCGCTTTGTATGACGAGACTGAGGAGCTGTTCAAGCAAGCTTATGGCAGCCAGGCCGCCTTGTTCTTTAACAGTGGTTACCATGCCAATGTGGGCATCTTGCCAGCTTTGACGGATAAGCAGGATTTGATTTTATCCGATAAGCTGTGTCATGCCAGTATGATTGACGGTATCCGTCTGAGTCAGGCCGATCATGTGCGTTACCGTCACCTGGATTATCATCACCTGGATGATATTCTGACTAAAAAGCGGCATCAGTATCGTCATGTATTCATTGTTACTGAATCGGTTTTCAGTATGGATGGTGATGAAGCGGATTTACGTGTACTGGCCAATCTAAAGGCACATCATAATGCGTTTTTGTATGTGGATGAGGCGCATGCGGTGGGTGTTAAAGGCCTGAAAGGCCTCGGGACTTGCGAAGAGCAACGTGTTCTGGACCGCATTGACATTTTGGTTGGTACCTTGGGCAAAGCCTATGCATCGGTAGGAGCCTTTGCGGTGTTTCATCAAACATTCAAAGAGGTATTGGTCAACAAAGCCCGCACCTTGCTTTTTACCACTGCTTTACCGCCCATTAACATGGCCTGGTCCAAGTTCATTTTGGAGCGCATGGCCGGATTCACGCAAGAAAGGGCACGCCTGGCTCATTTGGCCGGTCAGTTAAGTAATGACTTGACGGAGGCCGGTATTCCGACGGCGGCAAGTCATATTTTGCCCATCATGGTGGGGGAAAATGAAGTGGCGATTCAGTTGTCCAATCATCTGCGGCAAAACGGATTTTTAGTGTTTCCCATTCGCCCGCCCACGGTACCGGAACATACGGCCCGATTGCGCTTGTCGCTGACGGCTCATCTAAATCCGGAGCCATTGAAGGAATTGGTTGGTTGTATAAAGGATTATTTAAGGAAATAATTGGAAATAGATGGAGATAGGAACAGGTGCTTAGCCATTTTCCTTTTAGTAGTAAAATTATGAATCAAGAACTATGAACCAAACTTGGTTACATCAAAATAATACTGAAAAACTCATCCTTTTCTTCAATGGATGGGGATGTGATGAGCATCCGTTTGAGCACTTGCAAAGTGTCAATTACGATGTGTTGATGTTGAATGATTACCGGGATCTGACCTTTCCGGAGGAAGCTTTTAATGCAGTACATGCCTATAAAGAGGTTCATGTGGTGGCCTGGTCGTTTGGTGTTTGGGTGGCCCAATGTGTGTTGATGCCATTGAAGGATCAGCTTCAATCAGCCATTGCCATAAACGGTACGTTTCAACCGGTGAGTGCTCAATATGGAATACCGGAACCGATCATTCTCGGGACACTCACGAATTTGTCGGCACGTAACCTGGAGAAATTTCAGCGTCGCATGCTTCATGGTGCGGCCGACTGGCAACGTTTTGATGCGATTAAGCCACAACGCAAGCTGGATGAGGTGGAGAATGAATTGTTTCTGTTGACTCAACATTTTCAGGTGGGTAAGATGAAAGAGGGCTTTTATACGCAAGCCATCATTGGTACAGATGATCGGATTATCCCCACGGCTAACCAAAAAGCATTCTGGGCCGGGCGAGTACCCATCATCGAGTTGGAGCAAGGGCATTTTTGTTTCTTCGCATTTAGCAGCTGGGATGAAGTGTTAACTGTTACCGTTTGATGATCGACTATACATCAATATATTTCAATTGTATTTCCTATAATTCAAAAATCGATAAAGATGCCAGCAAACACCTCCACACCTTCACAATCACCCATGTGTGTTGACAAAGCCTTGGTAAAACGTCGCTTTCATTGCGCCTCTAAAACCTATGATGCACATGCCACGGTTCAAAAGGAAATGGCCCAGGCCTTGGTGCAAATGGCCGCCTGGCATCTGGCACCGTTTCAGGAGCGGATGCTGGAGTTGGGATGTGGCACCGGATTGCTGACGCAGGAGATTTTAAAATGCTTTTCTGCTGAAAAATATGTGACCAATGATTTGGTTGAGGAGATGGCTGGTAAAGTGGAGTCCATCGTATTGGCCAGTGACGTAGAATCGCATCAGTTTCTAGGAGGAGATGCGGAACAGCTTGTGTTTCCTGAACCCCAGCAGGTCGTTTGGTCAGGTGCCACCATCCAGTGGATTGATGAGTTGAAACCATTCTTTGCTAAATTATCTGATCTTTTGGTGGATGAAGGCTACGTGGTGGTGTCATCGTTTGGTCCTGATAATTACAGTGAGATCAAGGCGATTACCGGTAAAGGGATCAACTATCAATCGATGCAGCAAGTGATTGATTCGGCCGCTGCTAATTTTGAATTGGTGGCTTCCAAAGAATGGCACCGTCAGTTGTGGTTGGAGTCCCCGATGGAGGTGTTGAAGCATATGCGCTATACGGGAGTAAATGGCGTGTCCACCTCCCAATGGACCAAAGGAGACATGCTACAGTTTCAGGAGGACTATCAACAATTTGCCCAATTGGAAGGCTATCCGCTGACCTATCATCCGTTTTTGTTGGTTCTGAAGAAAAAAGATTAATTAGTCAAACCCTTCTGGAGTTCAATTCATTTTGGCTCAAATCATTTTATCTATTATCTAATAATCTAATCATCTAAAAAATGTCCACCTACTTTATAACAGCCATTGATACTGATGCCGGAAAAACCATCGTTACCGGCTTGTTGGGGAAATATTTAAAGGATAAGAGAGCCGATGTCATCACCATGAAGCTCTCGCAGACCGGTTGTGATACGGTGTCTGAGGATATTCTCAAACACCGGGAGCTAATGGGAGAGGCGTTAAGAGCTGAAGATAAAAGCGGCGAGACGTGTCCCTACTTGTTTCAATTCCCCGCTTCACCTCATTTGGCGGCTGAAATGGAAGGACGTGTCATTGATCCGGAACGCTTAATTCAGGCCATCCGCAGCATTGAAAGAAAGCATCAGCAGGTGCTGGTGGAAGGTGTTGGTGGGTTGATGGTGCCGATCAATCACGATGTCCTGGTGGCTGATTTTATCCAGCAGCACCAGTTTCCGGTTATCCTGGTCACATCCGGCAGGCTTGGGTCCATTAATCATACCTTATTGACGCTGGAAGTCTTAAAGAGCAGGGGCGTCTCCGTGTACGGCGTGATTTATAATCATTATCCCGTCACCGCTCCGGAAATTACTGTTGACTCGGGCTTAGTGCTTAAGAAGCATCTAAAAATTTATTTCCCGGATGCTTTATGGGGGGAAGTACCTTTTGTAGAGACCGAAAATGTAAATGCAATGGATTTAAAATTGGATGGATGGTTTTCTTAATATCTTAACGCAATATTCGTGTATTTTTCGGCAGAATTTTTAATATAGATCTACAAATTAATACTTGATAAATCCTTTCTGCTGCGCAGATATTTGGAACCACAAATGACTCATATTATCACAAATGGGAACTGCAAAGCAGTTCATTTATTTGTGTGCATTTGTGAGATTTGTGGTTTGTTTTTAAGCGAGTTGTACATCAAAGTTAAATATTGTATCGAGCCAATGATGGATTGGTTTATTAATAGAAATTCCTGTTTGGTTCTGGCTTATTCAGGTTGGGGGTAGCGAGTGTTGCGTTTTTAAAAAATACTTTCTACCTTATTGAGACCTTAGAAACCTAAAGCGCACAGATCATGAAGAATGGAAACATCAATCTGGTAGATCTTGATTTTGAGTATAAACTGTGGAAGAATCGCTTGTCATTGTTCATAAAAGAGATTGAGATTTTAAAGAACCGAAATGAAGAAGTCAAGGCCGAAACTTATTTTACCGAACTCAATGAAGTGGAATTAATGGTGTTGGATGAGCACATTGATCAACTGAAGAAATTACAGAATCGGATCAAGGTGCAGGAGAATGAACTTCAATACTACAACAAGGATTTTCCCATCACAACGGATCATCAGTATTTTATAGATCATGATCAGTTGCGGAAAAAGATGGAAAGCATATCGAAGATACACCTGGATCGGGTCACGGATCTGGTAAATGCACTGGGCATTTAGAAGGATGAGAGGGGTTTGGTAAAGATCTTGCAGGAAGTGGGTTTCGTGCAAGATCTTTTTTTGTTTCTTTGCAGTCAAAAGAAATCAATTATGTTGAAAGAATTAAGAACACGTGTAAAGATAAAAGCGGAGCTGGAAGATGTGTATGCGGCCTTCACCAATCCCTTTGCCATTGAGCTTTGGAGTGGGTACCCGGCCGTGATGAGTACCGAGCCCGGCTCTGAGTTTTCATTGTGGGAAGGGGATATCTCAGGTCATAACATTGAGTTCGTCGACCAATCACGCATCGTGCAGGAGTGGTATTTTGGTGAGCAGGATGAGCCTTCTATTGCGACCATTAAGTTTTTTAAGGATGGTGGTAAAATTCAGGTCGATGTGATTCACACTAACATCCCGGAAGATGCCTACGAGGAAATCACCGAAGGCTGGAACGAGTATTATCTGGGAGCCATCAAATCCTTTCTGGAAATTGATTAATACAAAAGAGTCCGAAGGATTCAGTTCGAAGTCCGTAAAATGATGTCTTCGGACTCCGGACTAAAAACTCCGGACTTATCAATCTGCTAAGACTATGCAAGCCTGCATTGTGCACTTATTTGACCTACGACATTCGGTTTTTATAATCCTCGTAGCTAAATTCCCGCACAATTCGCAAACCACTCTCATCATTCCAGATGGCAATGGCCGGGTGAGGTACCCCGTTGAACATGGTTGTTTTCACCATGGTGTAGTGAATCATGTCTTCAAACACAACTTGATCACCCGGTTTTAGTTCCTCATCGAAGGACCAATAGCCCATAAAATCACCCGCCAGGCAGCTGTTCCCTCCTATGCGATAGGTGGGTTTACCCTCTTCCGGTTCCTGATAAGCACCTGTGATACGCGGTTTATAGGGCATCTCCAGACAATCGGGCATGTGCGCTGTGAAGGATACATCCAGAATGGCTGTTTTAATGCCGCTGTTTTCGACAACATCTACCACAGATGCGATTAAATCACCCGTTTGCCAGGCAAAGGCACTGCCGGGTTCCAGAATAACTTCCAGATTCCATTTTGCTTTGAATGCTTTCAGTAGGTTGATCAGGTGTTGGGTATCATAGTCTTTTCGGGTCATCAGGTGACCACCCCCCATGTTGATCCATTTCACCTGCTTCAGGTAGCTGCCAAACTTCTCTTCGACCGCTTTTAATGTATTTTCCAAATTGATGGAGCTCGATTCGCACAAGGTATGAAAATGCAAGCCTTCAATGCCTTCCGGTAATACTTCGGGCAGTTGATCGGCCACAATACCCAATCGTGATCCCGGTGCACAGGGATTGTATAAGTCCGTCTCCACATCACTGTATTGGGGGTTGATACGCAGGCCCAGCGAGATCTTCTCATCCGCCCCTTGCACCAGGGGATAGAAGCGCTCAAATTGCGCCAGTGAGTTAAAGGTGATGTGACTGCTGTATTGCATGATGGTCGGGAATTCCCGTTCGGTATAGGCTGGCGAATAGGTATGTGCTTTGCTACCCATCTCTTCAAAAGCCAGGCGTGCCTCATGAATGGAGCTGGCTGTCGCTTTGGGGATGTATTCGCGGACGATGGGAAAAGCACTCCACATGGAGAAGGCTTTGAATGCCATAATGATATCAATACCTGCCGCATCCCGAACCGACCGGATCAGCTCCAGGTTTTTACGCAACAATCCTTCATCCAATACATAACAAGGCGAAGGGACTTTCTGATAGTTAATTGCCATTATCTTTTTATCCTATAATTTGTGCAAAGAAATGAAATAAAACAACTAGTTGGATTTTAAAACCACCATCTTTGTGCTTAGTTCACATAAAAATTAAAGTACTTACACTCTTCAATAATGCGACTGTAAAACTCCGTATCGTGGTAGTCTTCCTTTAGTGTTTCAAACTCCTCCCGGTAGCCTTCATTTCTTAATTCATCTTCCTTGATGGAAACCGTCCAGCGCCATTTGCTAGTCGTGTGGTCGAGGAGGTAGAGGTTTTGATTGGCTTTCGCCGCCAGGTAGTAACATTTGGCCTGCATTTCCCGGTCATCTGTAGCGTTGGCGGCCTGCAGGAAGTAACTGTGGGCCATGGAGCAATCGAAAACACCGGTGTAGCAGCTTCCCGACCGGTAATAGGCCTTGGCATTCCACACATAGCCAAAGTAAGTGGTGTTGTAGCTGGCATTTCCCAGGAGGTAATAATCCATGGCTGTGGCTGTTCCGGCATCAATGGTTTGTTGAATGGCTTGCAGTGTTTTCGCCAGCTTCAATTTGCTGTACTGAACCGGTTTCAAGGCACTTCGATCAATGTCGTTGACCAGGTAGTTGAAGGGATTATAGTCCAGGTTAAAATTTTCATTACTGGCTTTAAAGCCTTCGCTCAATTTCGAAAAGGCTTCGATGGCCCGTTCCGGATGATCTTCGGCCAGGTAGGCCGTACCCAACATCTCATTCAGTACGTCCAGGTTAAAGGCCTGTCCCTTGTCATTACTGGTGCGCAGGTAATGTGTTTCCAGAATGTAGTTGGCAAACCAACTCAGTTGCTCGTAGTTTTCGGTCAGGTTCACCAAAGCTTCCAGCTTTTCTGTGTTCAGGTGATCACGCAGCTGATACATGCGTTCATCCTGGTTCAAAGGAAAGGGGAGTTGATTGTCCGGATGACGCATGAAGAAAAAGGCAAAATCCTTTATTTCGATGTTCCAGTTATCAGCCAGTTCATTTTGGCGTTGAATGGTTGGTTTATTGGCATCAGTCAATAGTAACAGGTTCTCAATGATACTCACCTGCTTTGTGAATTCTTCAGAAATACCAGTAGAGACAGCTGCGAGATGCTCATTGGCTTCATCGGGTTGTTGAATCAGGAAACAGGTATAGGCATTGCTGATGCGCCAGAAGTCGGTATTGGTAATTTTCTTTTCATCCAACACCTGATTTAGGAATTGCTGAAATGCCGCCACGTAGCTAATTAGCTCTTCATTGATGATTGTGTCATTGAAATAGAGTTGGTAATACACGTTCTCCTGGGCACTGTTTTGAAGCAGGATGGACTCCATTTTATTGATCTCACGACTGATTAAAGCCGATAGATACACCGAATTGGGATTGATGGCATAGATGGATTGGATATCCGCCAGGGCCACACTGCCCAGATGTGACGCCCGCATGAAGTACATGGTTTCTTTTTGCTGATCCGTGTCGCAACCACTCAGCAGCGCCTCCCATTCTTCATCCGTCTCTATTTTGATGCTGTAATAGGCCGAGTAACGCTTGCTGGGACAATTTTGAAATACCTCCAGGAATTTCTTCCATCCCTCGGTTTGTTGCCCTTGTTTGAGCTGCACGCCGGCAATGTGATCCAGCGCCCAGTAATCCATCATGGACTGGGGCGAAGCAGGAAACGCGCTTTCCCAAAAAGCCAGGCATTCGTCGTATTGTCCGGCATGGCGCATGACCTTCACCAGCTGAAAGGCATAACGTTCCTTCAGGAAGAAGTTGTGGCATCGTGAGTAGAACGACTGCCCTTTGGTGATGAGGTTTTGGATGATCGTCGGATCTGTCTCTGCTTCCTCTTCCTGCCAGTAGTAACGCGGCTGGGGATTACACGGCGCTTCGCACTGTTTGGCAAAGATGAGGTAGTCCAGTACCTTGCGGTCATTATTCCGGATCCAGTTCAATACGGCATTAGTACTCGTCATCCCGTTGTTGAGGGCCGCCAACAGCTCGTCTTCACTGGTTCGGTAGATGAAATCTTCAATCGCTTGTTTCGGAAAGGCAACGGGGAAATAGCGTTTCCAGGCCGAGATGTTGTCTTCATGTTGCGCTTCAAACGAGAACCAGCTGTTGATGTTCGACCAGGGCTCATCGGAATAGGTGATGGGGCCAAATTCATTATCGGGCACCATGTAACCCGGCTTGAACAGTCGGAAATAAGTATCGTAATCCTCCCATCCACCGCAGGCTTTAACTGGCTGAAGGGCTGAAAAGCTAATGAAAGACAGTAGTAAAACTTTTAAAATCTTCATGGGTGTATAGTTGTGTAATGTTTTCGAATAGGTGGTAATAGATGATTTTGTCCGGATGGATCAAGCCGCTCTGGCGGATGAGTTGCAAGCCGGCTTTAATGTCTTCAGGGGCCACCTGGTCAATCCTTAGTACATCGCCTTTGTAGAGGTAGAGACCTTGCCAGTAGCCGTTTCTCAACACTTTAAAGCGGTTATTGGCCAGGGGGGAGAATTGATCCGGTTTTGCTTTTAGCGCCTCCACCCGGGGGTGATGAATGATTTTTACGGCTTTGCCAAAGCGAAAGACCAGCGCCCAGTTGAAGGTGGGCATGGCCACATCCAGAGGAAGTGGATAAGCCTTATTGATCGTTAAGTATTGCTTCAGAATTTCATTATCATAGATGGCATTCTCTGCCTTGGGATCTTCAAAATCACCCATGTTATACACCATCAGACTACCCTTGTCCACAGGTGGAATGCCGGTTTTATCGGGATACTTAATCTGGTGCAGGCGGATGGTGGCCGATAGTATTTCGAATTGTGGCAGGTACTGGCGCAGGTGTTTCAGGAATGCAAAATAGTATTGACGGGTACCCGCTGTCCAGTCGCAATCCAGCTGAATCTCCCGGCTAAAGGTAAGACCGCTTTTTTTCTCAATGTAATTGACATAGGTGGCTGTTCGTTGGGCCAGGGAGTCGATGAGTACAAAATCCACCCCTTTAAAACTGCGGTTAGTAATGTAAATGCAGGGAATGATGTTGAGCTGCGCCGGCAGCAATTCTTGTACCGACAAGGAGGATAAGAAACCGGGTGCCTCACTTTTATTCTTGTAATCAATATCGAAAATACGCAGGTAGAGATCTGAGGTGTGGGTCTTGTCCAGCAGTGTCAACTCCGGTGGCGTCAGGTTCAGACTTTGCTCCCAATGGTAGAAAGCGGTTTGAACCGGTTTGCTTTCACAGCCTGAAAAGAGAATAGACAGCAGCAGAAACGGAAGTCCGACGAATAGGGCTTTACAGGCCAGGAGTTTTGGATGCATCACCATTTAAGAATCAAATTAGATGCAAAGAAACTAAAAAAACGGTTTTTATTCGATGATTCTATTTTTCAAATCCAGGCTAGCGTGGAAAATCCTTGATAATATTCTGTTGTTTTTGTGCTTTCATCGATGCCAGCTGTTTTTGAGGATCTAAATCAGGTGCTATTCCACTATCAATACCCTCTTGAACAGCATTTTTTAATACTCCCAATAATGGCAATATTTTCTTCTCGCCACAAAGACTCAAATGCACTAAGTGACACAAGGTATTATCTCATTTCATCTGCATAAGCAGAAGGAGCAAGACCATAAGTCCAGGCTACCGGTTCTGTAGCTCCTGTTTCGATATTTTTTAATGTGCTCTTTCATCACGATGTTTGCAAAACTACCATTTCTCATTCATTTATATCCCAATAATCTCCATGTCCCGCGCTTTCATCTGCGTGGTGGTGAGGTGACCGGCCACCAGCGTCTGGATGCGTTGCGCCAAAAAAGCGTTGGTCTGTGATTTGGCATAAGGACGGTGGCTCACCAGACTGATTTCCCGCACCGGAATGGGCGCTTTGAAGGCTTTGGTGCGTTGCTGCCGTGCTTCGGGCATGTTGTTGAAGTACAACTCCGGAATCAGGGTATAACCCCCGAATTGATCGGTCAGGTTGAGCAGTGTTTCAAAGGAGCTGCCTTCAAACTGCAGGTTGGTGGCCGTCATGTCCTTGGCTTTGATGTCGCAAATGGTGAGGCTTTGCTCCCGGAAGCAGTTGCCCTCTTCCAGCAACCAGATTTTATGGCCGCTGATGTCCTTGGAATTGATGTAGCGTTTGCGCTGATCGGTCACGCCATACACCAGCATGGCTTCGTAATAGAGGATGGTTTCTTCCAGCTGCTCCTCTTCCAGTGGGGTGGCCAGGATGCCCAGGTCAATCTTGTCTTTTTTCAGCTGATGTATGATTTCCTCAGTGGTAATCTCCAGAACGGTGAGTTTTAAGCGGGGATTCTCCTTCAACAGCGGTGGCAGGATGAGGGGCAGGAGGGAGTTGGCCACCGTGGGGATCACGCCAAGGGTCAGATGACCTTCCAGCTCATGGAGTTCCTGCCGGTTTAAATGCAGCATCTCATTGCGCTGGGCCAGCATGCGTGAGGCCTGCTCCATAAAGGTCAGTCCGATATCAGTGGTCTGCACCGGCATGCGTGAGCGGTCGAACAGGATGAGGCCCAGTTCACCCTCCAGTTTTTTGATCATGGCACTCAGGGTGGCCTGTGTGATGTTGCAGCTTTCGGCCGCTTGCCCAAAGTGTTTGTGCCGGTGCACGGCCAGGGCATATTCCAGTTGTTGAAAGTTCATGATAGATAATTTCTATCAAAGGTATAGAAATTATCGTTTGAATCTATCATTAGGACCCCTTACATTTGCAGTGTAATCATTCAGAAAACAAATTTTAAAAACAGATAATTATGGCTTTTACAGGTAAAAAATTCCCCAATATCCAGGTGCCGGCAATGAACCAATTCGGCGAAACCATTCACGTAAATGTATTGGAAGAAGCAGTGAAGAATCAAAAAAAGGTGCTGTTGTTCTGGTACCCCAAAGATTTCACCTTTGTGTGCCCCACCGAGCTGCATGCTTTCCAGGCGGCGCTGCCGGAATTTGACAAACGCAACACCGTGGTGATTGGTGCTTCGGTAGACACGGCCGAAGTGCATTTTGCCTGGCTCAATACACCCAAGGATCAGGGCGGCATTGAAGGGGTGACCTACAACCTCCTGGCCGACAGTAACCGCAATCTGGCTTACACGCTTGACATCCTGGATAGCGAACCCGGTGAGTTGAATGAAGAAACAGGGGTGCAGTTGCTCAAAGGCGACAACGTGACCTACCGGGCCACTTACCTCATTGACGAAGAAGGCACCGTGTTTCATGAAGGGATCAACCACATGCCGCTGGGCCGTAATGTGAACGAGTTTATCCGACTCATTGACGCTTACACCCACGTGCAGGAAAAAGGCGAGGTGTGCCCGGCCAACTGGGAAGAAGGGGCCGATGCCATGAAGGCCGACCGCAGTGGCGTAGCTGATTATTTAAGTAAACACTAAACAGGAGGACGCGTGATGTATACAGAATTAACAGAAGATAACCTGAAGCAGGTAGTAGAATCGGGGGCCAACGTGATGGTACAGTTTTCGGCCGGGTGGTGTGGCAACTGCCGCCTGATGAAACCCAAGTTTAAACGGCTGGCGGCTGAAAATGAAGCCGTACAGTTCATCGTGGTGGATGCTGAGAAATACCCCCAGTCGCGTCAACTGGCCAAGGTAGATAACCTGCCCACCTTTGCCGCCTTTAAAGACGGGGCGCTGGTGCAACAGGTGCAGACCAATAAAGCAGAACCTTTAAAAGAACTGATCGATGCGCTTACCGGTAATTAAACACATCAACAAATTCATTGCCGCCAATGATGCGGATTACATCAGCGAAGCCATTGAGGTGCTGGAGCATTTATCGGAAAGCCCCACCATTAAAGATGAAGAGCTGGATGTGATGGGCGAGTTACTCTCCAACCTCTACGGCGCGCTGGAGGTGCAGGCCCTCATCAAAGACGGCCAAACGGAGCGCGAGGCCCTCAATGCCTTCATGAAACGGGTGGTGGGCGCCATTGATAAGTAAGGATGGACCAAATTGATAGCACAGTTTAGGTAAAAAAAGAGTGGCTCCCGTCTTTTGGATGGGAGCCACTTGTGTTTTATTGAACGGCCTCGGGTATTATGTGTAGGCTTGTGTTGCGCCTGCGGCAAGCCTATGCTTTATGAGCCATTGTTGTGCCTCCGTGCTTTTTAGTTAATTAGCCTTTCAACAAGTTTATAAACCTGTGTACCAAGAGTTGCAGGATAAGTACTACCTACTAAATTGTACTTTTTCGCTCTTTCAATTGCAGTTTTAATATTAGGTAAGAAAATATTAGGATTTGGCCTCTTATTATAACCTCTTCCTATTAATTCTCCTAATACGATGTCAATATGATTTTTCTTTGCCGATTTCTTTACATTTTGAAGTAAATCTTCCTTCTCCTTATCTGAAAAATCATCAATATCTTTTAAATGTAAAATAAGCCAAATTTCAAAACAAGGATTACTCATTGCAAGATAAAAGTTTCCCTCATTATTACAATCCTCTACAAGAATGTTAAAATCTACCCCATGAATGGTTTCCCAATGGTCTCTGTCAATAATTAACCAGAACTCATCAGTTTTCTTAAAATTGAATTCTGATTTAGCTTCTTTAAGTAGTTTCTTAACATCTAGAGGATTAGTTCCTCGATTAGTAGGACGCTTTAAAGGTATTGTTTCAATTAAACCACTATTATTGAAATAAACCGATTTTCTCAAATCCTCAAAATATTTCGGTTCACTTGTCTCTCCTTCAAATGACAAAATAAAAAACTTCTCAGCATTTAAATGTCCTCCTTTTCTTACTGGTTCAGAACGTTCTCTTGGCATGAAAGTAAATTATTAAGGTAAGACAGTAAGATTTGCTCTATTACCAATTCTAGGAACGGCTTTATAACGGCCTAATAAATAATCTTTTCTAATTTCTTTATCAAACCTAATATTATAATCTTCTAATGAATATAGATGGCTAGCACCATCATTATCTTTTACAACAAACCAAATTTCATCTTTTCTTAATAGCTTTTGCGTTAATAAAGATGATTCATGACTAGCTGTTATCAACTGACTATTAACACCTACACTTTTAGATAAAAACAAATCAAACAATTCATAAATTAGATTTGGATGTAAACTTCTCTCCATCTCATCAATTATAAAAACATTATCTCCTTTCAATAAATCTAGAATTAATGGAATAAAATCGATAATCCTATTCGTACCATCAGATTCATCGCTAGTATCAAATAATTCCTGCTTCTGCTGTCCTTTAACTCTATGCTTTGTCATGAATTTTTCAACGATAACTTCCTCTCCTTGTTTAGAAAAGAAATATGTTAATCCTTTAGGTGAAACCAACATAATACGTTTTGTTTCATCTTCTTCGTTTTTTTGAAGTTCTAAGACAATATCCTCAACGATTTCATTGGGTATATCAAGATTATTTAACTTTATTTTATTTAAGCATATACCGTCAATTCCTGTGTCAAAATAATTTAGTAGCTCTTCAAATATCTGTTGAATCTTCGAATCACTCTTTAATTCAGATTTAATACCTGCTTTATATTTATCATTAGGAAATACAACCTTTAACGCATTTTGAAACCAATCTAATACATTTAATAAATCATTGATATCCGAAACATTTTCTTTTACTCTCCTAGTTTTAATTTCAGTTAAAAACAATTGGTTTTCAGGAGTACCTTTTGCTGTGAATTTTAGAAATTGTTTTTCTTCCTCCGTCTTATTTTTTTTTAAAAGAGGTTCTAAATTAAAATGTATTTCATTATTAATGTTTCTTTCAAAAATCATTAAATCTGTTTTCCTGCTAATTTCATATAACCACTCTTCGACTATTACGCTTGAATTAAAAACAAATCCATAGGCATAATTTTTTCCTTTATGCTGAATTTCATATTCTATCCTTGAACTTGAATCCTTTACAGATGTATCTAGTCTATGAGGCTTATATATAACAATAGGCGAATCTGGCTTTACTCCTTTTAAAACCATTTTTCGGCCAAAATCTATTGTTTTAATGAGATTTGATTTTCCTGAAGCGTTTGCTCCATATATTATTGATGCCTTTAAGGTTCTTATTCCTTTGACTACAGAATTCTTATGATTTGACTTTAAAGTTCCTTTACCAGGAATCAGAGATAAGGTCTCTCGCTCTTTAAATGACATAAAATTCTCAACTGAATATCTTATCAACATGATGAAATTGCTTTAGGATTCAAAAATAGAGATTTTTTCACATCTTATCAATGTATTGAGAATAATACTTTTCACAATTATGAAAGTAGGAATGAAGCACAACATTTCTAAAAGCCCATTGCTGTTATTTTTACTATATCATTTTTAAAACCTGTTCTTTCCACGCCCATAGGGTCTGGAAAGCATATCTTTTTATGCTTGGTGGGGATAAATCCCCCAATCAGTGCCCAAGGTATTCATTACTAAACAAAAAAAATATCCATTTTTGGCAAAAGTGAGGATGGGGTGTTTTTTTTTGAGGTGCGAATTGGGTGCGAATGGTGCGCTTAAAGAGTTTTTCATTACACGCCTGGTTATAGGCTGCAAGGTTTGGTTGTTGCACTGAGAGAACTGTTTCATCAAGTGCTTTTATTGGTTTTACTTACTTCTTATTCAAGTTTTGTATGCCGATTCTGGCTTCGGAATTCTCATGATCCAGGGTGATTGCTTTTTGATAGTGTTTAAGTGCTTGCGTTGGCTGATTTAAATTTTCATGGCCTCTCCCAATGAGATAATGCAAATAGCTGCAGCCCCCATATTTATCCAATAGGGGCTTTGCTTCCTGAAGGGCTTCTTCATTCATTCCGAAATCAATCAACGCAAAGATGGCTTCTAACCAATCATGCTGCCCAAACTCTATTTTTGGAAGTAATGCCTGGTAGCGATCATTCGCTTTCAGGAAGTAACAGTATGGCAGGATATTCACAAACAATGAATCTTGTGATAGCTTAGCTTCCAGAAGATCTACTGCTTTGTTTTCCATTTCCAGATTGTAATAGGATTTGGCTAATTCGGGATATAGCAGAGACCAGTCGGTCAATAGTAGTTGAGCTTTGTCGAGTAATAGCAGGGCTGAATCTCTATGTTCAGTTCTATTGGCTTGGCGAAGAAACTCAATACCTACTTTTTTGTTGACTAGCAGCCTGTCGGACTTTAAGAAATCATCAATTCCAGCATTATCTTCGACTGGCTATTTTAGGATGGCCAGTTTTTGATTATTGGCGAATAATTTTTGGTTTAGGTTAAAACCCCATCATTATTTCCACTTTTTTGTCATTTAGCCATATCGTTTTACATATTATTGCATTGCAAGTTTGAACATTCTTTTAAGATTGTATCCAATACATACTAACGACCATTCACAATCCGTTTCAAATTCCCCTCTCAGGGAAAAACGCCTGAACCCTAAAACTTCCTTTATGATGCCAAATACCGGTTCAACTGTTTGTTTCCGTTTTTTATAAAGCTGTCTCCCTTCTTTACTTTTTAATATTTGATTCATTTTCTCTACCGGGCTGCTGGCTTCTTCTTTTTCACATTCAGTGCTTAACACTTCTTCCAGATAACTATTGTGTTTTTCACGTGCGGTAGAAATTATCGGCTTTATATTTCTTTTTTCGCATTGCTCAATATTAGTTTCGCTGAAATAGCCAGTGTCGGCAACAGCATTTGTTATTTTTCCAAGTCTTTGTGGCACTGAATCAATAGTCGGAATATATTCCTGCTTATCATTGACATGATTATTGCAATAGGCACCTACAATTAGCATATCTTCATTAACGGCAGCTTGCCCATTATAACACTGGTTAAAACCACCTTGGGTCTTCATGATGCGTGATTGTGGATCGGTAAAATTATACTGGTCTTTCTCATTAGGCTTATCATTGGGCGCTTTAGGAGATCTGCCGCGAGGCTTCTTACCGGTTCGCTTCTCGTGATCCTCCCGTTTTTGCATTTTCCGGTCATATTCCTCCTTTTCTTTTTGGTAGCGTTCTTCAGCGCGCATTTTTACAACCTCCTGGGCTTCTTTAATTTTTTGAATACGGTCTTTTCTGCGCTGGATCTCCTCAGGAATATCGAGCTCAACCTTTCTATCTTGTTCATCTTGTTTGTCAGCAATATCCAATAGCTTCGAAATTTCTTCTTCAAGTTGCTTTTCAAGCTTTTTCATGTACTCATAACTCATGGCCTTATGCTTGGATGCATTCGCCTGAACCTTGGTGCCGTCAATGTGGATGTTCCCCATTTTTACAACTCCCAATTCCTTGCCTATGAGCAATATTTCTTTAAACCAGCCCTTGATTTCAGTAAGAAAACGCTTCCGAAAAGTTGATATCGTATCATGATCAGGATGATGATTCCCTGCTATAAAACGAAAGGCAACTGAATCATAGGTGGCGTTTTCTATTTTTCGAGAACTGAAAATGCCAGTAGAATAGCCATAAAAAATCAGTGACAAAAGCATTTTAGGATCGTATGGTGTAGAACCAACACCTTTATACTGGCTATAAATATCATTAAAATTAAGCTTGTCTACTATTTCAACTACAAATCGTGCCAAATGGCTTTCTGGTAACCAGTCTCTTAAGTCATATGGCATTAACATTGTCTGTTCTCTATCTGCACTAATAAAGCGTTTCATGGCCTAAAGCTAATTAAATTTGGCTTTCCAGCTAAGTCCGACAGGCTGCTAGTGTTCGTAAATCTTCAAATGGCGTTTTTGAGAAATCTACCCGATAATCTATCTCATTGAACCCTACATGACCACTTTTCTTCACACAAATGCAAGCCGATAATTTTCCTGTTATTTGTCCGCCTGCCTTTTGTCCGGCTGTTAAGGCATCTAATAATCGTTGGTACAAGGGGCCTTGGCTGTTTAAATAGCCTTTTTCGATGCTGGCCAAAACGGAATCGTTTGATAAGCTATTACCCACTACGACATACTTGTTTCCTTTGATGGTGCCGGCATGTGAGAGCGATTTTATGGTATGTCCGGTAAAACTTAAGGTATTGCCAATACTATCCATCATGGCTACTTGGCGGTAAAAAATATGCGCATCTGAATTCTTTATGGAATCAAAAGTTGTTTGAAGGGCGTATCCCTTTTTGAGCATGTCGATACCTTTGATGGGATACTGGGGATTGGTAAATGCTATGGAAACCACGATTCCCTGGTCGGCTACAATATCATACACTCCCGCTTGCCCAATGGCTAGGTTGTTGGTTGCCAGGGCACATCCCCATGTGTTTTCGATGGTATCGACGGCGATCATACCAAAGGTTGAGAATTGGTGTTCTACGCGGATTTGTCCAAAACCTTTTACAAGGCAACTAACAAGGACGGTAATCATTATTGCATACTTCATTGGTTAATTTTTTATCTCAAATTTATTCTAAAGTTCTATGGTTCTTAATTATTAGGGATGGTTGTTGTGCCAGGGGTTCCCATAGTATTTTTTCAAATCCTTTAAATTTAGGTGCCTGCTTCATGTAGGGAGGGTTTTGACCCAATGCTCAACTTAGAGCCAAATATCGCCATTGTGGTAGAGAAAAAATATCCATTTTCGGCAAAAGTGCACGTGTTTTTTTGAGAGGAGTGGATAAGTAAAAAGTTAAAAGGGGAAATTTGACTGGCCTGGGGGCTTCCGGTCGGTGAGGTACCCTTTCCGGTCGTGGGGTGAGGGCTTCCGGTCGCGCCGGTACCCCTTCCGGTCGATCAGGTGGGCGCTCCGGTCGCTCCGGTACCCCTTCCGGTCGGTGGAGTGGGGTGCTCCGGTCGGTGGGTGACCCCTTCCGGTCGGTGGGGTACCCTCTCCGGTCGGCCAAAATGAAGGGGCTCGTGCAACCGGAGCCCCTTTCGTGTTCTTGTAAGTAGCGTTGATTCGTATTATTCGGCTTCCGTTTCGGCTTGTACGGTACGGCGGTAGGCGGCTGCCCGGTCGCGTTCGTATTTACTGGTATAGCCTTTTACCCGTTCGGCCTCCTTGCGGAAGACAAATTTGCCGTAGGAGCGTATCTCGTCCACCACCTTTTTCAAGAGGGTATAGCCTTTGTCGCGGATGAGCTTGCTCTCGTCATCGGTGTACATCTGCCCATTGACGGCTCCCAATAAACCGGCCATGCGATCGGCCATCTGTGCGGCTTCTTCCAAATTTTCCAGGTCGTAGTTAATGGCTTCCACCGGTTCGGGATTGGCTTGCCCCAACACGGCCAGGCTGGTTAAATCCTGGATGGCATCGGCATGCGAATCGCCTTCTTTGATGGCGGCCAGCTGATCGAGTAAGTGTTCATCGTTGCGGTAGGCAAATTCCAGGTGATCCAGCAGCTCATCACGGAGGGCGTACATGGCCGGTGATTCTTTTTTCCAGTCTTGTATGGCTTCCTTACGCTCGGTGGTTAGCTGTTCCCAATTGGCATTGGCCATGCGCACGGCACCGGTGAGTTTCAAGAGGACGGGCAATAGTTCCGGTTTCATGCCGACGGCCTGCAATTGGGGTAAATCCTGTGTGGCGCGCACATATAGTCCTTCGGCCTCTGCCAGGTAATTGACAAAGGGCATGGGGCAACTCTTGATGTCTTCTTTTGGAACGGATGTAATTTGTGGCATCAGTTCCTGCAAATCCAGTTGATCGCTCATAATCGTTCAATTAAAAGTTTATACATTCAACTTCACCCATCATTCGGCACGATTCATTTTTTCCTGTGTGGTTGTTTTGGTAAGTGCTACTTACTAACGAATAAATAAGTTAACACAATGGTTTGAGAAATTCAAGGTGGATTTAATTCAGCAGGTGGTGTTTTTTGATTTCTATGACCCCTTCCGGGGTTTTCAGCCACCGAAAGGGTGGGTGGGGTAACCCTTAAAGCGGTTGGAAACCCTTTGAGAGGTAACAGCAGGACAGTTTTATTAGGGGCGATCACAGCGCATGTTACTACTTCCGTCAAAGGCGTCGTCAACGTTACATGCAGGTGGCGTCCTTTGCATTGATCTTAGCGCGCCTGGCGAGAGATGTGAGGTGTTTAAGGGGCGGATTGTAAAAAAAAACAGGCCTTCCGAAGAACGGCAGGCCTGTCTGAAAAATTGGTTTTTATGGTAATTGTCTAATGTTCTTATTTACTCGCCGCTCTTGCCATAGTTCGGTAACACGCGGGCACTGGGGTCGTTCACGTCACAATTTTCCCATGCTTTGTTGGGCATCCAGAAGCCTTTGATCACTTCACTGCGGCCAGGGAAATGTTGTTCGAATATTTCGCGGTACAGGAGTGATTCCTTGGAGATGGGGGTGGCATGCAGGTAGTATTTGCCGGCTGCTTCCAGATCGTCGTCGCTGTATAGATCCTCGGCATAAGCCTTCAGGTAATCCACCATGCTGTGGCCCACGGCATCGGAGAACGCGGCTTTGTCGCGGTACAGGATGTCTTTGGGCAGGTAATCGCCTTCAAAGGCTTTGCGCAGCAGGTATTTTCCTACGCCGGTGAAGTTCATCTTCTTTTCCGGCTGAATGCGCATCACGTATCTCACAAAATCCAGATCCCCGAATGGCACACGTGCTTCCAGGCCGTTGCAGGAGATGCTGCGGTCGGCCCGCAGTACGTCGTACATGTGGATTTCATGCAGGCGTTTCTCCGCTTCTTTCTGGAAGGCGTCGGGGCTGGGGGCGAAGTCGGTGTATTTATAGCCGAAAATCTCATCGCTGATTTCACCGGTCATCAATACTTTCACATCGGTGTGTTCCGCGATGTACTTACACAAGAGGTACATGCCCATGGAGGCCCGGATGGTGGTGATGTCGAAGGTTTCGATGCAATAGATCAGGTGACTGAGCGAGTCGAAGATGTCCTGTTTGGTGAACAGTACTTCGGTGTGATCGGCGCCCAGGTAATCGGCCACCACACGGGCATATTTGGTGTCGATGGGATCGTCTTCAATGCCAATGGCAAAGGTGCGGATGGGTTGCCCCAGGAAACGGGCTCCAATGGCACACACCAGGCTGGAGTCGAGGCCGCCGCTCAACAAGAAGCCCACCGGCACATCGGCGTGCAGGCGTTTCTCCACCCCTTTGGTCAGCAGTTGGTTGATGTTCTTGAAAATCTCTTCCTGCTCGTGATCAACGTACTCATCTACCCGTGCAATGTCGGTGTAGGGCAAAAAGTCTTCGCCGTCGTAATAGTAGCCGGGCGGAAATTGTTTGACGTCCATGCAGATGTCGTGCAAGGCTTTCATTTCACTGGCAAAGGCGATATTGCCATCTTTGGAGTAGCCGTAAAACAGGGGACGTATGCCGATTGGATCGCGGGCTGCAAAGTATTTCCGGGCCACGGCGTCATAGATGACAAAGACAAATTCGGCATCCAGGGCGCGTGCGGTCTCTTTAATACCTTTGTCCAGAAACAGGGGCAGGATCACTTCACAATCGCTGTCGGACTGAAAACTGAAGGTGGCATCGTACTTCGTTCTGAGCGCATTGTAATTGTATACTTCTCCATTACATACTAAATTAATGTGCTGATAAACGAGGGGTTGATTGCCCTGGTCCGATACATCCATAATGCTCAGGCGGTGAAAACCCATCCAGCCGTCTTCATTAAAGTCTCTGATCACCGAATTGTCCGGTCCACGGTATTGAATTTTTTTGAACTCGCGGGCAAACTTGAGTCTGTCCATCTTGTCACTTCCCGTATAAACTGCAAATCCACACATAGTAACTAAATTAAAGTAATGGAGAATAATCTGTAATTAAATATGGTTCAAAAGTAATGATTTGATATTAAAAAGCAAATAAAACTATCAAAAAACAATCAATAAGAATAGATTTGTGTGGGATTGATAGGAATGGAGGTGTTTATGGTTTTAAGTTAGTGGTCAGTGGTGGATAGTCAGTAGTGCTTAGTTCGGGAGATGGGGGGTGGTTGGCTAATATTCGGTGTTGGTTTGTTTTGTGAAGAAAGCAAAGATCTAAAATGAATGGATTCTTGTTTGCGCTGTTTCATAGGGTGTTAATTTGCCACGAAGGCACCATCCCGATAGTCATCGGGACACAAAGAGTGCACAAAGGTTATCGGAGTTCAATTCTTAGTGTATTCATAGGGTCTTAATGTTTTATGTCGCGAATGATGTGTCCCGTGGTTGAGCAAAGCGAAACCGTCTTTGTGGTTGGATAATTATCGGGACATAATATTTTGTATGAAACGTTACAAAGAGCTCGCTGAGCTATAAAAAGCATAAGATCATTCACAGAGATTGTAATGACATCCAGGCATTAGATATTATTCTTTGTATTCCTCTGTGTTTTCTTCGTGTAGCTTTTGCTATTTTTATTTTTTGAACGCAATACTAGGCCTTATTACCAACTCATTTAAAACAAAAATCCCCCTTCATAACTGAAGAGGGATTTATATAAAGAGGGATTGTTTCTTACAATTCTAAATCCACATCGTGTTGCTCATGCCAAGGCAGGCCATGGATGTTCAATTCTTCCATGAACGGATCGGGATTGAACTCTTCCACGTTGAATACACCTGGTTGTTTCCATTTGCCCTGCAGGAACATCATGGCACCAATCATCGCCGGCACGCCGGTTGTGTAGCTCACGCCCTGGGCACCTGTTTCGTTGTAGGCATCCTGGTGTTTGCAATTGTTATACACGTAGTAGGTTTTTTCCTTTCCGTCTTTTAATCCTTTGATGCGACAACCAATGGAGGTTTCACCGGTATAGTTTTCACCCAGATCACCTGGATCAGGCAATACGGCTTTCAGGAATTGGATGGGCACGATTTCTTTCCCTTCGTACATAATGGGTGCGATACCGGCCATGCCGATGTTTTGAATCACACGCAGGTGTGTCAGGTATTCCTGTCCAAACGTCATCCAAAAACGGGCGCGCTTCAAGGTGGGGTAGTTTTTCACCAACGACTCCAGTTCTTCGTGATAAATCACGTAGGATTCTTTGGGGCCGATATTTGGGTAATTTAAGGGTTTGTGAATTTCATGGGGTTCGGTTAATACCCATTCGCCATTCTCCCAATATTTACCTTTTTGAGTGACTTCGCGGATGTTAATCTCCGGGTTGAAATTGGTAGCAAAAGCTTTCCCATGATCACCGGCATTACAGTCCACAATGTCCAGGTATTGGATCTCATCAAAATGATGCTTGGCCGCATAAGCAGTATAAATACTGGTTACACCGGGATCAAACCCACATCCCAGGATAGCCGTTAAGCCAGCTTCTTTGAAGCGCTCCTGGTAAGCCCATTGCCATTTGTATTCAAATTTGGCTTCGTCTTTGGGTTCGTAATTGGCCGTATCCAAATAAGAAACTCCTGTTTCTAAACAGGCATCCATAATGGTCAAATCCTGATAAGGAAGCGCCACGTTAACTACTAGTTCCGGTTTGTAGCTGTTGATCAGCTCCACCAATTCCGGTACATTGTCAGCATCCACCTGAGCGGTTTGAATGCGGTTGCCACCAATTTTTTCAGCAATCGCATCGCACTTGCTTTTGGTACGACTGGCCAGCATGATTTCGGTAAACACCTCGGGTAGTGCGGCCATTTTATGAGCTACTACAGTTCCTACACCGCCGGCTCCAATAATTAAAACTTTACCCATTTCTTTTTCTTCAGTATTTAATTATAACCAAATTTTAAGGTAGCAAAGGAAGTTAATTTTTCCATTTCTACCATCACTGTAAATGCACTTATTCATTGCAAATACTGAAAAAAGGTAAGGAGATAAAATGAAACTGGCAACAATAATTAGGTGCATCGGGGAAACGTGCCTGAGATCGGATCGTGGAGTGAAAACTTTGTGGCTGTATCTTATTCAACCCCTTTGGGGTTGTGCTTCACTGCTTGTGGGCCATGGGTTTTCACCCGTGGTTATGGTTGTTGCACCACATTGTGGTTACTCTTTTGTCATTACTCATGATTGAGAACGTTGTTTGTTACTTATTATAAAATGGTGTAATTTTTAATGATGAGCAGGATCCTGAATGGATCCAACACTAATAGCCGTATGCGAGAGCATACGGTAACAGATAGCATGAACCTGAACCCCTGATGGGGTTCAATGCGTCTACTGATCGGATCGTTGATAATTCAACCCTCTTGGGGCTGCGCTTCACCGCTTGTGGGACCACGGGTTTTCACCCGTGGTTATGGTTGTTGCACCACTTCGTGGTTGCTCTTTTGTCATTACTCATGGTTGAGAACGTTGTTTGTTACTTATAATAAAATGGTGTAATTTTTAATGATGAGCAGGATCCTGAAGGGATCCAACACTGATTAGCCGTATGCGAGAGCATACGGTATAGTCGAATATGAATCCGAACCCCGATGGGGTTCAATAAATCTAATGTCATGTCAACCTACACTCAAATCATCTATCACATTATTTTCTCCACTAAAAATCGGGAGAAAACACTTGTTAAGGCTAATCGTGAATTGTTGTTTCGTTACATATGGGGAATTGTAAAGAATAAAAAATGCAAGCTTTATCAAATAAATGGAGTGGACGATCATCTGCACTTATTAATACACTTGCACCCTACCATTGCACTTGCTGGATTAGTGAAGGATATAAAGGTTGGAACGGCGCATTGGATTAAAAACGAAGGTGTATTTCAGTTATTCGCCGGGTGGCAGGAAGGGTATGGTGCTTTCACGGTATCACCGAAGGAAAAAGAGGAAAAATCTCGCTACATTAAAAATCAGGAAAAACATCATGAATCCATTTCCTTTCAAGGCGAGTACAGGCAATTGCTCCATGAGCATGGGATTGTTTTTGATGAGCGGTATTTGTGGTAGTTGATAATTCAACCCTCTTGGGGTTGCCCTTCACCGCTTGTGGGACCAGGGGTTTTCACCCGTGGTTATGGTTGTTGCACCACTTCGTGGTTCTATTTTTTAATGAAGAATTAGATCCTGAAGGGATCCAACAATAATAGCCGTATGCGAAAGCATACGGTATGGTCAAATATGAGCCTGAACCCCGATGGGGTTCAATGTGTCTACTGATCGGATCGTTGATAATTCAACCCTCTTGGGGTTGTGCTTCACTGCTTGTGGGCCACGGGTTTTCACCCGTGGTTATGGTTGTTGCACCACTTCGTGGTTGCTATTTCTTCACTACTATGTGGTTACTCTTTTGGCATTACTTCACGAAATTGAATTCTAAAAGCCAAAAAAAAGAAAAGGCTACCTAAGGGGAGGCAGCCTTCGAAAATAAACTAAAAAGTGCAAAGAAACTCTTTCTCGAAACGGATGAGAATTTCATGAGATAAATGAATCTGTTCACAGCCCTAAAGGCGGTGGAATAGATCACCATTGTTCTATTTGATAGAGGTAATAGAAAACCCTCCGATCTCTTTTTCGCCAAAAAACAGTCAAATAGAGGGCCGCAAGATAAAGCTTTTTTTATGTAGACCAAATGGTCGCGTGTTAAATTTTTATTTTTATTTTTGTGCCGAATTAAAGACTTCGGTAGTTGATCTAAGGTGGTGTAATGAATTTAATTAAGCATTCGGCTAAACTATTTTTATTCTCATTAAAAGTATTAACTTGCCGGTCGAAAATAAACAAGTATGTTAAGTAAGTTGCTTCTTTCTGGTGTTTTGTTAGTGGGTTTATTAAATGTTACTCCGGTGGTTAGTCAATCGACTGACCGGGGCATGATCGCTTTTTATAACCTGGAGAATCTGTTTGATACCATTGATACGCCGGAGGTGCGCGATACCGAGTTTACTCCTGCGGGTAAGCTAGCCTGGACCAGTGAACGCTACTGGAAGAAGGTGAGTAACATGGCCACGGCCATTAAACAGATGGCCGCACGTGAAGGTGTGGAAGGTCCGGCAGTATTGGGCTTGTGTGAAGTGGAAAACAGACAGGTGGTGGAAGATTTGGTGAATGATCCCCAATTAAAAGCATTGAATTATCAGATTGTACACTTTGAATCGCCCGATCAGCGTGGGATTGATAATTGCTTGATCTATCAACCTGCCTATTTTGAAGTGACCAATACCCGCGCAGTGCCCTTGCTGATTTATGATGCTGAGGATGGCGAACGCATCTATACGCGTGATCAATTGGTGGTGTCGGGGCAGTTTCAGGGTGAGCCCTTGCATTTTGTTGTCAATCACTGGCCATCACGTTGGGGCGGTGAAGAACGCAGTCGCTCCTTGCGCAACGAAGCCGCTAAAGTGAGTCGTTCCATTATCGACTCTATTGTGGCGACGGATGCCAAGGCTAAGGTGATGCTCATGGGCGATTTAAACGATGATCCCATCAATGAAAGTGTCAGTGTGCATTTGAGGGCGAAAGAAAACAAGAAGCAAGTGAAAAAGGGAGACCTTTATAACCCCTTGCAGAGCTATTTTTCCAGGGGTGAGGGATCATTGGCTTATAAAGGAAAATGGAATTTGTTTGACCAGATCATTCTGACCAAACCGGTTTTGAAAAAAGGAAAAGGGCATTATAAATATCAGCAATCCGGTATTTATGATGGACAAGATATTAGGGTTTCAGACGGCCCTTACAAAGGATATCCCTTCCGGACGTACGTTGGCAACAACTACCACGGCGGGTACAGTGACCACTTCCCGGTATACATTATGTTGGTAAGATGACAGCGGGGAGCGCGTGTTGATTTATTAGAATTAAGAATTGTGAAAAAAGCCGGCGAAAGTCGGCTTTTTTGTGTGTTTATATTGGGCATATGCTTATATTTGTTGTCAAATAATGAGCATATGCCAAGAAATAAGAGCTGTCGAAAAGTAAACTGGCAACCTGGAGTTGTTTATTTTAAACCTTCTGGGATTCCCATGCGAGACTTGCAGGAAGAAGTATTGGGTTGGGATGAAGTAGAGGCCATTCGCCTGGTGGATATGGAAGGACTGTATCAGGATGCCGCTGCTGAACAAATGGGCGTGTCGCGGCAAACCATCGGGCGTATTTTGAAAGAAGCGCGTCGAAAAACTGCTGCAGCCATGGTGAGTGGCAAAGCCCTGCGCATTGAGTTTAAACCGGATGAAGTGGAGTTGAATGCTTCTGATTCTGTAGAAGTGAACTAAACATTCATCTTAAATTAGATATACATATGAAAATAGCGATCCCAACAAGTGGAAACGAAGTGAACAGTCACTTTGGACAAAGTGAAGCGTTTACGATTTATACGCTGAGCGAAAACATGGAGATTGAAAATCAAGAGGTGATGCCTTCGGATAAGGGATGTGGATGCAAATCCAATCTGGCTGAAGAATTAGCTGCCAAAGGTGTTAAAGTATTGTTAGCGGGTAATATGGGGCAGGGTGCCATTAATAAATTGAAACTGTCGAACATTGAGGTGTTTCGCGGCTACGCGGGTGAGGCTGAAGCTGTGTTGAAGCAATACCTGGCGGGTGATAAAGGCACTTCTTTTGTGTGTGACCATCATGGGCATTAGAAGTGAGTATCAGGATTCAAGTATCAAGATGCAAGTTCCAGGTATCAAGTAAAAAAAAGCCTGGTAGCCTGTTACGAGTAATACGATAAAGGAATAAAGGGAAATTGTAGTCATTGCGATCACTGATGGTGTCGCAGTGACTCTTTTTATTGGTACAGTTGGTGTTCTTTAATGTAATCCATTACGGGGGTGGACACGAAAAAGGGCAGCTCTTTTCCTGCCTGAATCCATACTCTGATATCAGAGGAGGCGATTTCCACCATGGGCGCTTGCGTTATTTTGCAATGCGGAGGGAGATGGTCTGAATCAATCTTATAATCTTTCCGGGGATAAACTAGTATGGGGAAATGGCCCACCAGTTGATCAGCTTCCTTCCAGCGATGGATGTGGTGAATGTTATCCTCACCCATAATGATGTGAAACTGATGGGTGGGATGAATTTGTGATAAAGCCCTCAAGGTATCAATGGTGTAAGAGGGAATGGGCAGTGATAATTCGATGGCTTCAGCCTTAATTTTTGGATAATCCTGAATGGCGCGGGTCACCATGTTTAGCCGGTGTCGGGCATCAATTAAACCGTTGGTCTCTTTAAACGGATTTTGAGGGCTCACCACAAACCACACTTCATCCAGTCCTTCAAACTCCGCCATGTAATTGGCTAAAGCCAGATGACCAATGTGAATGGGATTGAAGGAGCCAAAAAATAATCCGATCTGTCGCATGGATTCTACTTCAGAAATTCAGTTAAGATGGAAGCCGTTTGGGCAATGGCCTTTTCCAGATCATCATTTACCACTACCTGATCAAATTGTGGGGCATAGGTCATTTCTTTTTCGGCCTTTCCAATGCGCTCCGCTATTTTTTCATCACTATCTGTGCCACGACCTCTGAGGCGTGTCTCCAAATCGCCAATGGAAGGGGGCTGAATGAAAAGGCTGAGAGCCTGATCGCCATACATTTTTTTGATGTTTACGCCACCCACCACGTCCACGTCAAAAACCACGTTGCAGCCCTTGTTGGTGATGCGTTCCACTTCACTGCGCAAGGTCCCGTAGTAGGTATCGGTATATACTTCTTCCCATTCCAGGAAGGCTTCCTGATCTATTTTCTGGCGGAATTCGTCAGGTGATAAAAAATAATACTCCACCCCATGTTTTTCCTCCCCGCGTGGCGCACGGCTGGTGGCTGAAATGGAAAATTCCAGGTTGAATTTTTTTTCTAATAATGCTTGCACGATGGTGGATTTTCCCGATCCCGAAGGAGCGGAAAAAATCACCAGTTTTCCTTTATGTCGATGTTTATTCACAGTGGTATGGTAGCAAAAGTCTTTCACAATTAAAGCACATTTAAAATTTGCTCTTTAATTTTTTCCAATTCATCTTTCATGCGGATCACCAGTTTTTGAATGTCTGCATCGTTGGCTTTGGAGCCCAGTGTATTGATTTCGCGACCAATTTCCTGCGAGATAAAACCTAATTTCTTACCTGCGCTTTCGGTACCGTCCATGGTTTCAATGAAATAATCCAGGTGGTTGCTCAGGCGCACTTTTTCTTCGGTCACATCCAGTTTCTCAATGTAAAAAATCAATTCCTGTTCGAAGCGATTTTCATCCACTTTGGTTTTCTGCGCAATTTCTTCAATGCTTTCGCGGATGCGTGATTTGATCTTCTCAATGCGTGTGCTTTCGAAGTTGTCAACTTCCTTCAAAAGGCTGGCGATTTGTTCAATGCGATACCGGATATCCGTATCCAGGGCTGATCCCTCGCGCTCCCTGAAGTCATTGATGCTGGCTATGGCCTGGTGTAATGTTTCGCGAATGGAGAGCCACTCGGCTTCATCCAGCTGAGCCAATTCTACCTTCACTGTATCCGGCAATGGCATTATGATTTTCAAAAAATCAGTGGAGTTATCCAAATTCAATTCGCTGGCCACTTCCTTCAGGTTGTTGTAATACTCTTTGATGACAGCATTGTTGATTTTGGTAATTTTATCAGAGGTAGCCGCCTCCACATAGAAGCTCAGATCAACTTTTCCACGCTTCAGTTCTTTACTGAGTATACTTCTGATTTCAATATCTTTTTCCCGGTATAAATTGGGAAGTCGCGTATTTAAATCCAGCTGTTTGCTGTTCAGCGATTTTATTTCGATACTGATTTTTTTGTTAGGAAGCTCGCAGACAGCTTTCCCGTATCCGGTCATTGAGTGGATCATGAATTGATTTTTTATTGAAGTGCAAAGTTAAGTTTTTTCTGCTATTCACCAGTTTATAAATGCAAAGAGTCAGGTTTTGACTAGAAATCTTCTGTCTCGCCCTCGGAATTTGTGTTATAAATAGAGATGTTAAAGTTCAGTTAATCAGTGATTATAATTTAGAAAATGGAAAAGTGTTTAATGTAAATCAATAAAAATTAAACAAAAATGATTAGGTGGTGTTTTTCTATCAGTTCTGTAATTAATAACCAATTAAACACTAATGCGATGAAAACGAAAAGATTTAATTTTTGGGCGGTTTTAATGGTATTGATGGTTTCAATCTCATTTGTATCCTGCAGTGAAGACGATAATGATGATGACAATGGTAGTGAAATGATGACCAATACCATAACCGATGTGGCGGCTGGTGATGCTAATTTTTCAATTTTAGTAGCCGCCTTGAAAAAAGTGGGGCTGGATGACGACTTAGCAGCAGACAATACCATGTTTACCGTGTTTGCCCCAACCAATGCTGCATTTGCAAGCCTTTTGGAAGAGTTGGGAGTAGATGGACTGGAGGATATTCCCAATGATGTGCTTACCTCTGTTTTATTGTACCATGTGATGCCGGGAAGTAAGATGGCTAACCAAATTGAAACCGGTTATTACGGTTCACTGAGTGCCGGACCGGCAGATGGTTATTCCTTGTCCTTTTATATAGATATGACCATGGCTAAGATTAACAACCGTTCCATGATTGTTCAAACGGATGTAAAAGCCGATAATGGCGTTATTCATGCCATAGATAAAGTGATGTTACCCATGAGTATAACTGACCATGCGGTGGCCAATCCTGCTTTTGCTTCATTAGTCGCTGCGGTAACTAAAGCCGATTTAGCAGATGCATTGGATGATGAAAATGCGACCTATACTGTGTTTGCACCGGTCAATGATGCCTTTACAGCCTTTTTAACCGATTTGGGTGTGGGCTTAGATGATTTGACAGCTGAGGATCTGTCGCCTATTATTCTTTACCATGCCATTGATGCATTTGTGCCGGCAGCGGAGGTAACAGCTGGTTATTTTCCAACTTTAAGTACCGCTTTTGAGCAAAATGTGAAGGTGAAAATTGATACAGACGGGGGCGTCAAGTTGAATGCAAGTAGCAATGTTGTGGCCACAGATGTGGTAGCGACCAATGGAATTATCCATGCCATCGACAAGGTGATTACGCCGCCTTCGGTAGTGGACATCGCCATTGCGAATCCCGATTTCAGTATTTTGGTAGAAGCTGTTGTAAAGGCTGAGTTGGCAGAGACCCTTTCAGGCGTTGGTCCATTTACAGTGTTTGCGCCAACCAATGCGGCTTTTGAAGCTTTATTTTCAGCACTTCAAGTAAGTGGCGTAGCCGATTTAACCAAGGAAGACCTGACGCCTATTTTACTGGCTCATGTCGTGAGTGCCAATGCTGTTTCTTCCGGTTTGACCAATGGCTCAGTAAATACACTGAATTCAGAAAAGATGCTGGAGATTTCCATTGATAATGGAGTGACCATTGATGGCACTATTAATGTGATTGCAGCTGATGTACAAGGTAAGAATGGTGTGATTCATGTGATTGATAAAGTAATTGTTCCGTAATGATTCGTTGAATGTGTTTTTTTAACTGAAAAGAGGATTTGTGAATCCTCTTTTCTTGTTTAGGCCCTTCATGGTCTGGGATTGTTTCCTTTTGATAAATTGTTTTGTATCGATTTTTTCGATTCTCCTTGAACAATGCCCGTGAGCAGAGTGTTTAAGTTGCAGCTCGAAGCAAAAAAAGATTATTATAAAACCAGTTATGGCAGTTTATTCGATAAAAGATTTGGAGAAGATATCCGGGATTAAAGCACATACCATCCGGATCTGGGAGCGGCGTTATAAACTCATTGAGCCAAAGCGGACAGCAACGAATATACGCTTGTATTCGGATGAGGATTTGAAGCGGATTTTAAACGTGTCCATTCTCAATCAAAATGGTTTTAAAATTTCCAAGATTGCCGAGCTGTCCGAATCCCAGCTGCGGGAGCGGGTGATTGATCTCTGCCTGGATACACGCAATACCGATGTTCAAATTGAAAGTTTATTGGTGGGCATGCTGGAATTGGATGAATCCAAATTTTCCAATGTGTTGACTAACTCAATTATTAAGCAAGGTTTTGAATCGACGGTGGAGAATATCTTGTTTCCATTTTTGGATCGCATTGGCATATTGTGGCAGGCAGGTACCATCAACCCGGCTCAGGAGCATTTTATCTCCAATCTGATCCGGCAAAAGCTCATTGTTGCCATTGATAATGAGATGCAAAACTTCAGGCCCAAATCAGATAAGCGTATTGTCTTTTTCCTGCCTGAAAATGAATGGCATGAGATTGGTCTTTTGTTTTATAGTTTGTTGGCACGAAAGGAAGGTTATAATGTGCTCTATCTGGGAGCTGCCGTTCCGGTGGAAGATTTACAAGTAGTGGCTAATACCCGTTCAACGGATGCCTTTTTTACGTGCTTTGTAACGTCCATTGAAAAAGACGATTTGGAGGACTTGCTTAAAAGCATTTCCAAGTTGGTGCCTCAGCAAAAGGTGCTTGTCAATGGGCTTCAAATTAAAGAATTAGATCCTGATATTCCGGAAGGTTTTACGGTGATTACCACTTCTGCCAGTTTCAAGGAGGCCTTAGCCAATCTGGCCTAACAATCAAATTGTAAAGGCAAAGGTCAAAGCATGATGGATTTTTATTTTTTATCTTGACAAATGACTGGGGACAGACCTTAAAAATCCGGAATCACTATTGTCCGATAAACAATTCCTTATCCCCTGCAGGGAAAATGCTCAATTTGCAACATCCTATTCTACTACACTTAATCCGCTACGCGCAATTTGCTATAGGCAATTTACTATTGTAGACAATATTCAACCCATACAGGGGATACCTCTTAGAGGTTATACAAGCAGTCATCTATTGATGATTGAATTACATTTTTAGCAGACACAAATAGTCTGGTGTCTAAAATCCGGAGATCTATTGCTCAAACTAAGGTAAATTCACTAAAAACAAACTTTGATTACCGCTGCCGTTGGCTTCGTTGGTGATGTAAATGTTCTGATCAATCATACAGATGCTTTCGGTTTGATAACCCGCCAGCCCGGGTAAATTGTAACGAAAAGTCTTGGCTGCTTCGCTATAGGAGGCAATCCTGAAAATGAAGGGTTCTTTCTTGTCACTGCGCTGGTAGCCCACCATGACTAATTCATCATTGGAGGTATTGTAATGAGCCCCGGTAATTAACCCATTTGATTCAAAACTGGCAATTTTTTTCGCCGCTCCAGTAGGCTCAATTTGATAACAATTGGTGTTGTTGCTACTCCAGTTTTTGGTGAAAAGTGTCAGTTTACCATTGATGATGGCCAATGCTTCACAATCAAAATCGTGGGCATAGGCAATAAGCAGAGATGGCTGGTCTTCATAGGAAAACTCAATAATTTCAGCTTCAACTGAAATATCTGCCTCGGAAGTGATGCTGGATTTAGCCACTTTATATATTTGAAATGTCTTTCGCGATCCATTGTTATTACCCGTATCACCTATGTATATGTAGTGCTCATCCTGGGTAATGTCTTCCCAATCGTTATTTTTTGCGTTGGAGAGGCGAACGGTTTGAGTGACCTCACCCGTCGAACTATCCAAACGGTATAATTTAGGTTTGTCACCGCTGTCATTGATGGTCCAAAAACTGTTGTCATGGAAAATTAATCCAGATGTTTCATCCACCTGATTATCCAGTTTGGTTATCTTCTTAGCAGTAGCGGCCGGCGAAGAGGTAGCTGTTTCGGAGGCTGAGTTGCAGCCTGCGCTTAAAACCGAAAATAAAAATAAGGATACGAATAGTAGTTTCATCTAACAATACTTTTGAGTTTCCATCTTCCCGACAGATAATATAAAATAGATCCTATAAGGCCCATGCTCCAGCCAATGGGTATGGCCCACCAGATGCCGTTGACCCCAAACCGTTCGGAGAGAAATACCGCAAACGGAATGCGGATGATCCAAAGGGAGAATAACGTAATGAACATGGGAATTAGTGTGTCGCCGGCTCCTCTGAGGATGCCATGCATGACGAACATAGTGGAGAAAACCATGTAAAAGGAACTGACGATTATCAGGTAATTGGTGCCGTGGCGTATTACTTCGGCATCCTGGATAAAAACGGCCATGATGTGTTGACCGAAGCAGATGACACCCGTCATGACCACCAGAGAGATGCACCACGACATCATCAGGGTGGCGCGCAGCCCTTTTCGGATGCGTTCAATTTTGCCGGCTCCCAGGTTTTGTCCCACAAAGGCGGCGAGGGCACTGGCCAGGTTAAGGGAGGGCATGGCGGCCAGCGCATCAATGCGGCTCGCTACCGAAAATGCGGCCAGTACATTGGTGTCGAAATTATTGACAATGCGAATCAGAGCCATCAGTCCCAATGCCACAAATGTTTGCTGAAAGCCTGTGGGTAGTCCTATTTTTATGCTTTGCTTGAAAATGGCTCTGTCAAAGGTAAACTCGGTTACCCTGAAAGAGATGATTTGGTGGCGGTGCGTCAGATAAATGGCACCGGCAATAAATGCGATTCCCTGCGCAATCACTGTTGCCCAGGCCACGCCTTCAATACCCCAATTAAATTGAACGATAAATAAAATATCCAGGCCTATGTTAATGACGGTGGCAATAATCATGAAAACCAAAGGTGTCAACGAATCTCCCAAACCTCTCAAAACGGATGATGTGGCGCTGAATCCAAAGAAAGCCACCATGCCTATCATAAATACATTGAAATATTGAGTCGCCATGGGTATCACAGCTTCTTCCACATGCAAAAAACGGAAAATCTCTTCACTAAAGGTGATGCCGATGGCGGTGGTTACAATCGAGGCAACGAATAAAAAAATAAAGATGGTATCAATGGCGCGTTTGACTTTAGCCAGATCTTTGGCTCCAAAGTATTGACTGATCACTACGGTTGCGCCACTGCCGATACCAATGATAAAGGCTATTAATGCATAAAAAATGGGAGAGGAGGCACCCACTGCAGCCAATGCTTCTTTGCCCAGATAATTTCCTACAATGATACTATCTACTACATGATAGAGCTGTTGAAACAGATTACCAAATACCAGCGGTACTGCAAAATTAAAAATTAGCCTGGCTTCATTTCCAACGGTAAGGTCTCTCATGCAATGCTTGTAATGCGATATTAGGAACAGCTTGAATTAGGAAAACCGATAAGTGTCTGAATGGTTTTGATAATTGTTCAAAACAGGCTACAAAACAAGATAAAATAACCGGATCAGCCAAAGGAAAACAGAAAAGGTTGCCTTGTTGAGAGCAACCTTTTCAAACGGAATCGTTATAACGGAAATTATAAGGATACTTATTCAGTGGCACAAGTGGCGTTAACAGCCGGTGCCAGTTCCACGGTGAAGTGACGCATGATGGGAGCTTCTGACAGGATGTGGTATCCGGTCTTAATCTCTTCCCGACGATCAAATACATTCTTCAGTGCTACGGCAATCACGTCCATGTGGTTGTTGGTATACACCCGGCGCGGAATGGCCAGGCGCAATAATTCCAGTGCCGGAAAACGGTTTTCGCGCGTCTCCGGATCACGGTCGGCTAATAGGGTGCCGATCTCTACTCCCCGGATACCGGCTTCTTTATATAGTTCTACAGCCAAGGTCTGGGCCACAAATTCTTCTTTTGGCAAATGGGGTAAAAACCGTTTGGCATCAATGAAGATCGCATGTCCGCCAAAAGGCTCCTGCACCGGAATGCCAAATTCTTTTAAGCGCCCACCCAGGTAAGCTACCTGATTGATGCGCGTTTCCAGGTAGTCAAATTCGGTGCCTTCATCAAGTCCTTGTGCCAGGGCATTCATGTCACGTCCGGACATACCGCCATAGGTGATAAAGCCTTCGTAGATGATATTAAACTGACTGGCTGTTTTGAATAGTTCTTCTTCACGCAAGCCGATGAAACCACCCATGTTGACGATGGCATCTTTTTTACTGCTCATGGTCATGCCATCTGCATACGAGTACATTTCTTTGACGATCTCTTTAATGCTTTTGTCGGCATAACCTTCCTCACGCATTTTGATGAAATAGGCATTCTCGGCAAAACGTGCCGAATCAAAAATTACGCGAATGCCATATTCTTTGGCCATAGCATAGACATCACGCATATTTTGCATCGATACTGGCTGACCGCCGGATGAGTTACAGGTTACCGTTACAATAATCATCGGAATTTTTTCTTTCGGATGAGATTGTAATACATGCTCCAGTTTATTCAGATCCAGGTTGCCTTTAAAGGGATGATCAAGCGTGGTATTAAAAGCCTCATCAATGGTACAGTCAATGGTTTTGGCTTTCCGAAATTCGATGTGTCCTTTGGTGGTGTCAAAATGAGAATTGCCGGGTACTACATCACCATCTTTCACCAAAGCAGAAAATAAGACGTTTTCAGCAGCGCGTCCCTGGTGTGTGGGTAAGAAATAATCAAAACCTAAAATGTCTTTAATGGCATTTTTTAGGTTGTAATACGAAGAAGCGCCAGCGTAACTTTCATCACCTAACATCATGGCCGCCCATTGACGATCGCTCATGGCACCGGTGCCGCTATCTGTTAGTAGATCAATAAAAACCTGGTCGCTGCGAAGGTTGAATAGATTGTAGTTGGCCGCTTTGATCCACTGTTCTCTTTCTTCGCGTGAGCTTTTGCGGATGGGCTCCACCATCTTTATTTTATAAGATTCTGAAAATGGTAATTCCATGATAATCGAATTATGAAAATGCAACATACTACCACCTTAAAATAAGGGGTGTTTAAATAAAAAATACAAAAACAGGTAGTGCAGTGAACGTTGAATTAGTTCACTTGGAAGGCAAATTCATCCCGACTTTTAATGTTCAGGTGAATCCTGAAGGATAAATAGGATATAAGATCTAAATAGAGCACTGAATGATAAATTTAATGCACAAAAATAAAAAATAAATGTTCAAAATGGAAGGTGATGTGTTGCTTTTTTTGCTCATAAAGAGGTTATGGTATTTGTCTACGTATCATTGAAAAGAAATGAATGAGTGGAGGCATGTTAATATATCACCAATTTTCATTCATAAGTTTCGCCTATTAACTCAAAGCTGTTAATTTTGTGCAACCTGATATGAAAATTGCTGTAGCGGGCTTAATCTAGGAATCCCAAAAAAAATATTTATTTGCACCAACAAAAGTCGTTAATGATTCAAAAGGTTCATATTGTGAATAATGGCCCAATTCGGTTTGGGAGTTTGTTGTTAGTTTGGATGCTTTTTATCCTTCCTCTAGCCGCACAAAACAGCCTTTCATTAGATAGACCCGATAAAGGGTATTTTATGCAGATGTATCAGTATCAGTCCACCACTTCTGCTGATTTTTCGAAGAAGACCTACTTGATGAAAGTTGTTCTTCAATATTTTTGGGATGAAAACGCCTTTCGAACCCATCATTTTAAACCTTATCCAGTAACGCGTTATAATCCTTTGGCCATGGATGTTATCTACCGGGTGGCAAGTTATGGGGAAATCAAGTATAAGCCAACCGATTTTGTCGCAGATCAGCTCGATGAGTATAAGAGTCTCATGCTGTCATCACAATTGGCTGATGTTTATAGTGCTGTATATGATTCTGTAAAACCATTAAAAAAAATTCGGCAGCAATATATGATTGATTATCCATCAATGGTTGATTTAAACTGGACTACCATTCCTGATCCACCACGTATTCGCCGGGATGGTTATTTAAGAAAACGGTCGGCCTCGGAAGGAATTCATAAGTTATTGGCCAAAACAGAGTACGATACCCGCCCAAGTCTGGAAAAAGTTGTTATTGAGAAGGGGCCCTGGTCATTCGAAGGATCAGAGCATGTGCAGTTATCTCAGGCTCACATCGACAATTGGGTGAAAGGGGGCGAGAGCAATGTGAGCTTAAGTAGTGACTTGAGGGCGAAAGCAAATTATAAAAAGAAAAAAAATGAATGGGAGAGTTACATCATTCATAAAGTGGGCGTTTTGTCAACCGATGATGATCGTGGTCGGATTAATGATGATCTGATCGAGCTGAACTCCAAATATGGATTGAGTGCCTCTAAAAAATGGTATTATAGTTTCCTGTTTAATTTTAAGACGCAGTTGTTTCATAGTTACGCGAAAGCTGATACAGAACATGAGACACCACTTTCGGGATTTATGGCACCAGCCTATTTTACGTTTGCCTTAGGTATGGATTTTAAGCAGGGAAAAAAGTTTACTTTACTACTTTCTCCAATTACGTCAAAACTTACCATGGTATTGGATACGGTAACGTTTGATCAGACACGTTATGATATTTCTAAAACCAAAAAAGTAGCCATGTTGAACGGTTTGTCGGTGGTTAGTAATTTTGAGCAACAAATCTCTCGTGAAATTAAAATAACTTCTAAGCTGGATGCGTTTTATGAATATATTTCAGCAAATGATGATCGTCAGGTCCAAATTGATTGGGAATTGATCCTGGATATGCGCATCAACCGCTTTTTATCTACTCGTTTACTAACTGAGGTGAAGTATTTCACCAATGAGTCCAGTAAAGTGCAATTTAAAGAGAACTTTAACATTGCCTTTCGTTACACCTTTTAGAGAAGACTTCGTTGTGTTATTTTAACATTTGGTTTAACTTCTTTTAACTTTCGTTATAACGTGTTTATACTATATCAGCCTATTTTTGTTGCCATAAGAATAAGGGGATTATTCATCGGATACAGGTTTGATCATTCAATTAAAAGAAAGCAGGAACGCTGCTATCTGAATAAGATATTTTGATATAAAAAGCATAGAAAATTGAGTAAATTTTCTCATCGTTTAGGGTTAGGTTTGGTTAAAAGTTGAAAACCGCTCCAATAGCTATATTGGACGGTTTTCTTTTTTTGAAATCAGAGACGAGTTGACAGTGCTTTTAAAAAAGGAATTGAGAAGTTTTTCTCATAGTTTAGGGTTAGGTTTGGTTAAAAGTTGAAAGCCGTTTTGATGGAAACATCAAGACGGCTTTCTCTGTTTAGCGGACTAATGATCGAAAAATAAATTTTCATAAAATTGTATTTCGATTTTTTTTTTGGCATACTAATTGCTGAGTAAATAGCGAGAAAGTTTTCTCATAGTTTAGGGTTAGGTTTGGTTAAAAGTTGAAAGCCGCACTGATAAAAGTATCAGGCGGCTTTCTCTGTTTAGAGAATTGTAAAAGATTGAAATCTAAGGTTTTGGTAGATTTTACATATAAATGGATGAAATAATTTCCATAAAATGGTATTTGAATTTTATTTTGGCATACTAATTGCTGAGTAAATAGCGAGAAAGTTTTCTCATAGTTTAGGGTTAGGTTTGGTTAAAAGTTGAAAGCCGCACTGATAAAAGTATCAGGCGGCTTTCTCTGTTTAGAGTATTGTAAAAGATTGGAATCTAAGGTTTCGGTGGACTTTACGTATAAATGGATGAAATAATTTCCATAAAAGGTATTAGACTTTTATTTTGGCATACTAATTGCATATCTAGATATCGAGAAGATTTTCTCATAGTTTAGGGTTAGGTTTGGTTAAAAGATGAAAGCTGCACTGGTAAAAGTATCAGGCAGCTTTCTCATTTATACCCTCTGGCAGTGCTCGAACTTGTCGGTTGTTTCTATGGATGAAGATCCTCAAAATTACTTCAATTGCATTCTGTTTTCCCCTTATTTGAACAATTCTGGAGGGAGGTGGGGCTCCCATCAATGATTTAAAATCAATATCTTGCAGTTGTGAAAGAATTGAAATAATCACTGGATGGAATTTAAAAAAGATCGACAATACTATAAGTTTTGTGGTTACGGTTTCTTTAAGAACCTTCGGTTTTTTGATCCTTTTTTGATGTTATTCTTTATGAATAAAGGACTGAGTTATGCTGAGATTGGATCCTTGTATGCCATTCGTGAAGTGACCATTAATATCTTTGAGGTACCCTCCGGATTTATGGCTGATTTGTTTGGGCGTAAACGCGCAATGGTTACTTCTTTTATGGCTTATATTATCAGCTTTTTGCTGTTCTATCAGTTGAATCTGTTTCTTGGGTTTGTACTGGCATTTTTCTTTTATGGCATAGGCGATGCTTTTCGGACCGGAACGCATAAGGCAATGATTCTGGCCTATATAAAAAGCCATGGATGGGAAGCGGCTAAAACGGATTATTACGGCCGCACCCGCAGCTGGTCACAGCGTGGATCGGCTATCGCAGCGCTAATTAGCGGTGGTGTTGTCTTTGTAACGGGCGACTATGATTCGGTGTTTTTATTTTCGATTGTGCCATACCTTATTAATGTAAGCTTGCTCCTGTCTTATCCGCCCTACCTTAATGGACCCAAGGTGAGTGGAAGGAAAACCATGAAGATGATATTTGTTGATCACTTTCTGGCGTTAAAGGGCGCCTTTAGTTCTTTTTCTACTTTTCGGGCAATTGTTTTCACAAGTGGTTTTACAGGTTATTACAAGGCGGTGAAGGATTATTTGCAGCCCTTGTTGGTAGCCATCGCAATAGCCATACCCATCAGTATGGAATGGGAGGAGAGTCAGCGCACCGCCATATTAATAGGAATTATATATTCAGGGATCTATTTTATGACAGCCGGGGCATCCCGTTTGGCAGGTCGTGTTGAAAGGTATTTTAAGAGTTCAGAGCGGACGTTGCTCATCCTTCAAGCCATTGGCTATGCAGGCGGTTTCATGGCTGGTGTAGCTTATTATTTTGATGTACCGTGGTTAGCTATCTTGTTATTTATTGGTATTCTGTTAGTTCAGAATTTCAGGCTACCAGTGGTTGTAAATTACTTAAGTAATCAATTTGACGAAAAAATTATGGCTACTGCCTTATCTGCGGAATCGCAAAGTGAAACCGTTTTTGCCGCGTTGTTGGCTTTGCTTTTTGGTTTTGTTATTGATTGGTTGGGTGTAGCTGCTGGTATGGGCCTGGTTTCGTTTGTCTTGCTTTTGGGGTTTTTCATTTTAAGTAGTATTACTCATAATAGAAAGAAGCGATAATTTATCGTTTATCAGTGTAGTGAAATCGGAGTTCTTTTGTAATATGAATTAAAACAGTGATATATGAAGAAAATTTGGGTATTTATGGTAGTGATTTTAGGTCTTTCGGCGTGCGGACCTAAAGAGTATGCTAAAATGGGAGATAATCAGATTGTAGTGTTTGATAATGAACATCTTTTTTTTAGTCCCGAAGAATTTGATGGCGCTATTGAGGTCAAGAATGATGAAGTGTATCGGATTGTGGATGGGCGTATTCTGATGAAAAAAATAAAATTGCCGGTCTATGAGCGGGAGGTGAAAGCCAATGTTAAAATAACCGTGGCTTCTGCCGGAGACCGGTGGGATAAGTCCGGTTCCTGTTTTGTTATTTCGGCCTCTTCCGACATTGATTTTATGGCTATCCATAATGAATTAGCTCAATTACCTGATCCGGTGCATGGCATGGAGTCGTTGAAGGGAATTGTGTCTTCACCAGGTTATTTGCCGGCTGTTGAACTCATGCGTTTCATGACACCTTTTGGCATTGGTTTTTACAATGACAAAATGGATAACCGGAAACCGGTTTATGTACCGTTGTGGGAGGATAAAGTGCAATGGGAACAAGATGTGACCGATCGCCTCTCCCTGTTGGAAGGAGAGGTGTGGATTGGAGTTTGGATTGATACCTGGACCAAAGAGGGGTATACTGTTTCCATGGAGCTCAACTTTGAAGAAAGTCCTTATTCTTTTGCAGCTAAAACCAACACCCAGGTGAAACCACTTGTCAATACCGTTTATTATGCAGGAGGACAAACCCATGCAGATATTTTTGCACGTCAGAATATTGAGTTGATCGCTAATGTTCCGCAGGGAGCCAAAAACGTACGTTTGAAGTATATTACTACAGGTCATGGTGGTCATTCCGGTGGAGATGAATTTGTAAAAAAGCGCAATGTAGTAAAAGTGGATGGTGAAGCGGTCATTGATTTTGTGCCCTGGCGGGATGACTGTGCTTCATTTAGGCGGTTTAATCCGGGATCCGGTGTGTGGTTAATAGAGGACACTGCTCAATACATCGATTTTAAAAGTTGGGAGTATCGCGAGAAAGTAATTGAGGAGCGATTGGCTTCATCCGATTTATCGCGGTCCAATTGGTGTCCGGGGTCGGATGTGAAACCGGAAGAAGTGCTGTTAGATATTGGGCCAGGTCAACATACATTTACATTTAGCATACCGGAGGCACAACCCATTGACGGCGATAAACTGAATCATTGGTTGATATCTGCTTACCTGGTTTGGGAAGAATAATATAAGCGATCCTTCCTGATCGCTAAATCGGTTTAAAAAAAGCTCTGCATATTGTGGAGCTTTTTTGTGTTATGAATGTGTTCCATTGCCCGTTCTTATTCGTATTAAGCTAACTTTAAACATTAAAAGGAGAGGAGAGTTATCATACTTTTATTCACTGTAAAAAATAATTGCCTCCTCATGAAAAAAGTCATTCTTCAAATTCTAAAAAGAGTCAACATTTGCGCGATTTTTTACACCTATTTATTTTAACTGAATTTTTAATTATTTGTCATGGCTTTTATTACAAAGGAGAAGTTCTTGTCAAAAGACTGGTTTACGGCCTATATTTATTTATTGGTTGGTAGTGTCTTGTTTGCGATTGGTGATGTAATGTTTGTAAACCCTTATAAGCTTGCACCAGGAGGGGTTTATGGTATTGGTAACTTCCTGTATCATATGTTTGGTTTTAAGATTAGTTTCTCCGTGTTGTGTATGGAGATTCCATTACTTATTCTAGGTACGATTATTTTGGGACCTCGTTTTGGTATTAAAACACTGATCAGTACGTTTATTATCATGGGTTCTGTTTACGTGTTGGAAACGCATTTATGGGGGTACGCCGCCTTGTTGCCAAACGATCCAATGCTAAATGCACTGGTAGCCGGTATGATTTATGGGGTGGCTATCGGTTTAATTTTTAAATCACGTGCCACATCGGGAGGTTCAGATATCATCTCCATGATTCTGAATAAGTATACCCGCATGTCGTTAGGGAAATTAGTGATCATTGTGGATGGTACCATTACTTTGTTAACCTTATTTATGCCAGGTGAATCGGGTGGTGTTGACTGGACTTTACCCATCTATTCGTGGTTGATTATTTTCATCGAGGGTAAAATCATCGATATGGTAATTGATGGTATGAAGGTGAATAAAACACTGTTCATTATCTCTGATAAACACGATGAAATAAAAGAGCGGTTATTGCATGATTTGAAACGTGGGGGAACCATGATTTCCGCTATGGGAATGTATCAAGGCGTGGATCGTAAAGTGATTTATACAACCATTACCCGTCGTGAGTCATCAATTTTATTGAACCATATCTCTAAAATCGATCCTAAAGCGTTTGTGAATGTGATTGATAGTAGTCAGATTTTGGGTGAGGGATTTAAGTCCATCGACGACGAGGCTGCTCACTAAGTTGTAATCAGGATGACATGTGAGTCATCAAAACAATAAAAAAGCTCACTGATCTACTTGGTTCAGTGAGCTTTTTCCATGCATACATTCCCTACCATATACCTATTTTGGTTGTACTCACCACTCTAGGGTAGGCAACCACTTTTAGGGTTTCATCTATTGCCCTCTCGGCGGTTGAAAACCCCGAATGGGCATAAAACAAGCTATCTTCCCTATATTAACCTGTCAAAGCTTGAGGATTCGGAGTTGGTCCTTTTAAAACGATTCATAATCGGAGCTGTCCAAGTCCCGGTCTTTTATATCCAGTTTTATTTTTGGTCCCGGTGCATTGACCGAAGGAAAATCTTTCCTTTGATCTTTATGTTTAATTTTTTTCTTAACCGATAATTCCACTTCGTTGGTTTTCTTCTTATTATGATCTGTCGTTAGTTTGAAAAATGACATTAAATCGGTTAACTGATCGGCCTGGCTGGCTAATTCTTCCGAGCTGGAAGCCATCTCTTCCGATGCGGCCGCATTTTGCTGGGTGAGGTTATTAAGTTGCATAATGGCTGAATTAACTTCTTGGCTAGCATGTTTTTGCTCCTGGCTTCCCGAAGCAATTTCATTGACCAATTCGGTTGATTTAGCAACATCCGGCAGTACCTCCGTCATTTGTTGACCGGCCTGTTGTGCCAGGCTCAAGCTCTTTTTCGCTTCAGCTACAATTTCAATGGCTGCCGATTTACTTCTTTCAGCCAGTTTGCGCACTTCAGCGGCTACGACGGCAAATCCTCGTCCGTGTTCACCGGCCCGCGCAGCTTCTACGGCAGCATTCAGTGCCAGAATATTGGTTTGAAAAGCAATGTCGTTGATAATTAGTATTTTATCGGCAATAGATCGGGTGGCAGTAGCTGCTTTTTGAGCCTGGTCCGTTACTTTTTCAAGGCCTACTTTTGTGGTGTTGGAAATTTTTTCTGTCTGTAAGGCATTATCCGTGTTTTGTTGGATGTTGGCCGCTATTTCTTCCATAGTTGATGAAATCTCTTCCACAGATGAGGCCTGTATATTGGAGCTTTGAGATAATTGTTCGGCTGTGCTGCTCATTTGTTGGCTGGCAGCGGCCACATTGTCGGCACTGGAAATAATGTTGTCGACGATTTTCCGCAACTCAATCACCATGTTGTTCAGCGACTGGGTTAATTGGCCGATTTCATCTTTACTGGTGACTTCAAGGGTCGAATCCAATTCACCGTGTGCCACTTTCGCTGCAAAATCCATGGCTCGTTGAATGCCGCGGGCAATGGAACGTGAAAGGGGAATGTTCACCGCCAGAAAGAGAGCCATAGCCAGCAGAAAACCAATGAAAAAGGCCACGCGCTGTTGGCGTACAATGCCTAATAGTTCATCATCATAGATGGAAACGGCTATGTAGGCATTGATTTCACTAAGGTGCTCATAATAGAGGAATTTTTGCCGTCCTTCCCATAAATAGTATACTTTTCCTTCATCTGCTTTTTGTGCCACCATCTTTTGAAAAAATTCAGCCTCTGATTGGTTTTTGCCTTCACTGGTGGGGTGGATAATAAAGTTCCCGTTTTCACCTATCAGGAATGGGTATCCACTGTCAAAGTATTTTTTCTCATTGAAAATTTCGCGTATCCCGTCCAGATTTTTTTCAGGTAACCCAACATATAGTATTCCTTCCACTTTGCCATTAATGATAATTGGCTGATAGGAGGTCAGGTAAGTAGCATTTACAACAAAGGCCCGCCCACGGTAATTTTCACCCGCCGAAATGGCTTGCGCTACTGGTGAGTCATTGGGAATGAAAGTACCTGTAGCCCGCTCGCCTTCCAGCGTCATCACATTCGTGGAAATTCGTAAATAGCCTTGTGGGATACGCTGAAAGATGGTGGCCGTTTCAATGCCCATTTTCTGGATGGCATCAACCAGCGTAAAGTTGTTTTGAATTTGTTTTCCACCCAAAAGCCATTGTTCCACATCCAGGTTCACAGACGATTGGTCTACCGGGTTGATCGCGGTATAATTTATTTTTTGCTGTTTATTAACCTGAATAGTTCCTTGGTTTTGAAGGTATTGATCTGCCAGGTTTTTGGCTAAATCAACTTTCTCGTTATTTTTTGCAATCTCCAGGTTGATGCTCTTGGCCAAATCATGCACCTGTTCGGTCATCCTTAAGTCGGTATCTTTATGGATTTGTTTACTTTGCCTGGTTACCGTATAGATGCCCAGTGCGGCGAAAATAACGACCATTACCAAACTGAGCAATAAGGTCAGTTTAGTTCCGATTTTCATGTTGTTAATGTATTTCATAACCCCCTCATTTTAAAAGTACTTAGCCGGAAAGAAAAGGTGTCCCTTTTCTACCTTCTCCAAAGCTTCCTGTAAATCTGCGTGAATATTGTTTTTGAATACAGTGCCTTTAAATCCAATGGCTATTAATTCTTTGATCAGATATTTTTCCGTGTGATTGGTGACAGCAATGATTTTGGCCGGAAAATGTTTTTGGATTAGTAGTCTTGTGGTTTCCAATCCATTGAGGTGAGGCATTTCAATATCCATCAGGACAATGTCTGGAATGTGGTCGAATGCCATTGATAAATAGTGCTGTCCGTCATTGGCTTCGGTAATCACCTGGTGCTTAAGGATGCTTTCCGTGAAAAACTTCAGGCTTTCACGGAAAGCTTTATTGTCATCGACAATTCCTATTTTAAGCACTTTGCCCATTGAAACTTGATCCCCCTCAAATTTTTAATTCAATATGCTAACCTACCCAAAACAAAAATACAGGACTGAAAAAAAAAAGGGTAGAGGGAATTACCCCTTTCTTTTCAGGTGAATTTCCCTTAAATTTTACAGGACGGCATCGGTGAGTCAATTCGGTCGCGCGATTCCCGGTGAAAAACTGTATTATTGTTATTTGAATCAACCGTTGTCAATGAAAAGTAAGATTGTAAAAAGCATTAGTCTTTATATACTGCTTAGTTTCTTTTGGTTTTTTTCCTCCGAGTTGATGGTCACTCACTGGATGCCATTATCGGCACATTCGGTGGGGTACGAGCTTGTTGGTGATGCTCTGTTTTGCTTCATTTCGGCGCTACTCATTTTTTACATTTGGAGGCAGACGCAAGATTTTTACTTGCATAAGTTACTGGTTGTGGAGAATTATCAGCGCGAGTATGATCTGGTGATTGAAAACTCCCTGGATGCCATTTTTTTTATTGAGGATGGCCAGATTATTAAATGTAATACAAGTACATTGCGTTTATTTGGATGTACCCTAGAGGAGATTATCGGGCAGCATCCGTATCACTTTTCACCTGTCAGACAGCCTGGTGAAGCGGAGAGTGTGGAGCTGGCCAAGTATTATTTTCAAGCCGCCTTAGGTGGAAATCCTCAGTTTTTTTCGTGGCGCCACCTTCGTCTGGATGGTACACCCTTTGATGCTGAGGTTTCTCTGTCAGCCAGTAGTTTAATGGGACGCAAGGTGGCCCAGGCCATTGTACGTGACGTGACCGAACGAAAAAAGGTACAGGAGCAGTTGTTGTTGACCGAACTCAAGTACCGGGAGATATTTGATGCCATCAAAGACTCTATTCTGATCATTGATCCCGTTCATGAAAAGGTAATTGATGCCAACCGAACCGCCCGGGAACGCTATGGCATTAATAGTCAAGAAGAGGTTAATGTCTATTTGACGGATTTTTTTCCTGCGGAATTACTGGAAAAAGTTCCGATGATGAAAAAAAACTTGTTGAAAACAGATACACTAATGTTGGAAGCGCGCATGAAGACCATCGATGGAAATGAGTTGCCCATTGAGATCAGCGTGAAACGAATCAATTATGATGGCCGTGACCTAATCATTTCAGTAGGTCGTAATATTTCGGAACGGATCCGGTTCCGGCAGCGTATTTTTAATGCAGTTATCGAAGCGGAGGAGAAGGAACGCAGCCGGGTAGCTAAGGAATTACACGATGGGGTGTCGCCTATTATGTCGGCAGTGAAACTCTATGTGCAATCGGTGTGGGATTGTCAGGACAATGATTTGCGCCGCATGATTCTGGAGAAAGTAGGGGGGACCATTGATGAGGCCATTGTTTCACTCTCTGAGATTTCCAATAATCTAAGTCCGCATGTGTTGGAAAATTTTGGCTTGGTCATTGCCCTCAAATCATTCATGGAGAAAATTGAAGATGCCCAGCGGATAAAGTTTAATTTAAGTACTAATTTTGAAGACCGTTTACCGGGGAATGTGGAAGTGACGCTGTATCGGGTAATCGTTGAGCTGATTAATAACAGTATCAAATATTCGGAGGCTAATAAAGTGACCATTCGATTAATGCGCAAAGAAGGCATGCATCTCATTTATTCTGATAATGGCGTTGGATTTGATGTGCATAAGGTGATGGAAGAAAAAAAAGGGATGGGTTTGTTTAATATGACCAATCGCATTCATTCGTTATCCGGCGACATCAATGTGGCCTCTCAGGTGGGTAACGGAGTTGTTGTTAAAGCATTTATACCATTTGAATAACATGAGTGATAAACCCATAAAAGTATTTGTAGTTGATGATCATGCCTTGTTTCGCGAAGGTGTTAAATTTGTACTCTCCCAAATGGCCAGTGTGGAGGTGGTGGGTGAAGCCGAAAATGGCAAGGCTTTTTTAGAGGCGCTGAATGAGCAACGTCCCGATGTGGTTTTTATTGATGTATCCATGCCGGAGATGGATGGTGTCACCGCTGTGGAAAAAGCCATTGCGAAAGATCCGGACCTGAAAATGATTGCCCTTACCAGTTACGGGGATGAGGTTTATTATTACAAGATGATCAAAGCCGGTGCCCTGGGCTTTGTGTTGAAAAAGGCCGGCAAGGATCAATTGGAGCAGGCCATGCATGCCGTCCTGAAAGGGGAAAGCTATTTTCCGGGTGATTTGATGCGGAAACTGATTTTTAAAGTCAGTAATGATGGTGAAGATGCCATTGTGAATGGGGAGATCGCCTTATCGTCGCGCGAAAAAGAGGTGTTGTTGCACATTTGTCAAGGTTACACCAACAATGAAATATCTGAAAAGCTATTCATCAGTCCCAAAACAGTCGATAATTACCGCAGTGCCTTACTCCAAAAAACCGGGACGCGTAACTCTGCCCACATGGTGATGTTTGCGATTAAAAATAGATTAATAGAAGTATAGAAGGGAGTATTCATGTTTAAATAGTGGTTCTAAGAAAACTAACGAATTAGCAAAAAATGATATGAACCTATATCAATTCTATAGCTGATATAGGTTTGTTTTTCTCTTGCTTGTCGATTTTATTGAAACTAGGATGCTTTTTGCACAATTTTATTAATAATTATATTCATAATAGAGTGGATTGAGCATACCATTCCCATCAAATAATACAAGTCATTATCCCCTAAGCTGCAAATTTATTAGTGTATTCCTCCTTCTTCAATTTGAGTATCTGTCGCCCAATTTTCTTAAGGTTGTATGCACTTACCCCCAGACTTATGTATCTGTTAAAATGAAGTATTCCCCGGTCAGGACAACGATCAAGTCCTCGGTTTTCCAACTCATTAATATTGGATTCTATGGCACTGTGCTTATTCTTTAACCTTTTAAAGCCCTGGCTGCTCTCTTCGTCTTTTTCTGTTTTGGTGAGTTTCCCAAGCTTGGGTAAAACGACTTTGGGAACTTCTAGTTGAAGTAGTTCCTTGTTTTCTTTTGCCCAAAATCCTTTGTCAAAACTCCATGAAGTCACAGTGTGTTTTGCCAGAACTCTGTCTGATAGTGCTATAACAACATCCCTATCCTGTTGGTCATTTAAAATTTGGTAATCTACAATGAGATCATATTGATCTGTGGTTATTAATAGTTTCTTGCCCAATTCAACATTGGGGCGCGACTTGCCTTTCTTTACCCACTCGGTATATGTTTCAAAGACGGAAAACAGCTTTTCTTCATGGGGTATTGTCTCTCCCTTAAGAATTCGCCTATCAACCAGTTGAATATGCTTTTCCATCAATGGCACAAAATGTTCGATCATTATCACAAGTGATAAGTCTTGCATGTCGTTTACCGGGAAATCAGGGAGGCTTTCATTGAGTTTTTTCAATAGCGCTCCGGTTTTTGTCAAGTATCTTTTAGCAGCATACACCATCCTGTCCTTTTTATTCTTGCCGCCACTGGCTGATGCTTTTCCCAGTTCACGCATCAGACCCTTTATCTCATACCTCCAATTGGCCAGTTTGCGCCACTGCTCAATGGTCTCATATTTTTTTAAAAATACGGATACGGCATCAAGGCATTTCCGGGCACAGTCCCAGAGCAGGTTGTAATCTGTTGGGAAATGAACATTGCTTTCTACTACAAAACTATCGGACTTTAAGCGCAATGCTGTTTTTTCTTTTTTTTTAAACACTTCACGGTGGCCAAACTCTAATATTACGGCATTGAGTTCGGTGATCATCTCATCACTAAGCGCAGATACATTGTCGTAGATATTTTGATACTCAAATTCAATTCGCTCATAGCCAAACTCACGCTCAACGCCCATCAAATAGCGCAAAGCATGGTGGTTATTAGCCAGGTTATGAACCATCTCATAGCTGATATTGAGGCATAAGCGCAATTGGGCCAACACAAAAACAATCCACAAATCTAAACCTCTTCTACCCGTATTTTTTTTCCCTGAACGGATGTGCTTGTCCAATATGTTAAATATTTTCTCATTATACTTCTTATTGCAATAGATTTCTTTCAAAGCTGCCAATAATTCATCTATGGCATTTTTGCTCTTGGGGCTGATCCAGGTTTCTTCAATGGGCTTTTGCCCAATCGATAATTGTTGTGCGAATCTATTTCTCATTTTTGAACATCTTTTGTCGTTTAAACCAAAATAGGCGAATCTCAAACTATCAACATCCTGAAATTAAGCATTTTTACACAGAAACATGATTGAGTGGCCGAATAGATTCGAACAAGTTTTCAACAATAGAGACTTGAATAATAGTGAATTACATATTTTCTAAGAGGCACTAAATAGGGATGTATATGCGTAGTAACGGGATGCTGCTGTTGCACAGACCGTGAGTTATTGCGTACTTGCTGTCACTATCCTATGGGAGTGCCTACTTAATGGTAGCTTTCCTGAAAATTAAACCGACATACATGAAAAAACTACAATGGCTGGTGATTGGCACCAGTCTTCTCCTGGGGGCTTGTGCTGATACATCAGATGAAAAAGAGCCCGGCACTTTTAAAATGATGGGCGCCATCGCCGACTTTGGAAATGTGGGGATGAATGCCCCTTCGCCAGATCAGGACATTCAGCTGCAAGGCTTGAATCTTAATCAATCCATCACCATCGAAACAACCGGTGATTTTGAGTGCTCAGTCGAAAATGATTCTTATACCAATCAATTAACCCTTACTGCCGCCCAGGTGAATAAAGCGGTGACGATAAATGTACGTTGCCGGCCTACTCATCCAGGTGAATTGATCGGTGAATTGATTGTTACTGGTGCGCGTGAGGGCATAAAGAAGATGGTTTTGAAGGCTAATGGCTTATCCCGACTAGTCCGCATTTCAACCTTTGATCAACAGCGATTGGCTTTTGGTGAGGGACATTCCCAAAAGGCAGAAGAATTATTTGCCTTTCCGGTAGATCCGACAAAAGTTGAAAACATCACCATGTATGTCAAATTACGTTGTCCCGATGGTGGCTGTAATGCCTGGGACATGTTCGCCAATGTGCGTTTAAAGCACCCGGATAGTGGTCAATGGTTGGAGATAGGACGTTATATCACGCCTTATGGTGTGGATAATTCAGCCTTGTTCAAAGGATTTCCTATTGATGTGACGGCTTTTAAATCGCTGTTGAGCGGTGACGTGCGTTTACAATCTTTTATTGAAGTGTGGGGAGCAGATGGCTGGTTGTGTTCCATCGATTTTGAGGTGATTGAAGGAACGCCGGATTATACATATTATGCCATTGCACCCATTTTGGATTATGCCCAGAATTCATTAGCTGGTATACCCTATGGGGAAGCCCATGAGTTTGTTGTGGAAAAATGCCTGAGCATACCCGCCAATGCTGAAGAGACGTCGCTTCGCACTATTATCAGTGGATGGGGGCATGCCACACCCAAGGCCAATGATGGACGCCCATGTGCCGAGTGGTGTTTCCGAACCCATCAGGTATTGATCGATGAGGCACCCTTATTTTCCCATGAGATGAAAGGAATGGGGTGTGATCGCAATGTGGTGAGTGACCAGGGGGGCAACTGGAAACCCGATCGGGCCGGGTGGTGTCCAGGGATGGAAGTACCGGTGCGGACGGATATATTTAGTGTATCCATGGCTGCTGAGTCTTTTTGTTACACCTATGAATTGGAGCCGTGGACCAATGATTTTCAGACAGACGCGGATAATAAGCATGCCTATTACGCTATCTCTAGCTTTATTCTGGTGAAGAGTAATACCCCGATTGAAGCGCCGGTGGTGGAGTGAATCATCAGCAGCGTTTAATTATTAGTGATAAATGATTTAATGCAAAAGGCAGCTTGAAATATTTTCAAGCTGCCTTTTCAATTTTTATCTTCAGTCTGGTCCTCTAGAAATGACTGGAACCATCCCAACAATGGGTACACAGCTTTTCTTTCGGTAAACCGATGGCCTCCACCAAATCATCCAGTTTCTGGAATTTCAGAGACGTTAAATCCAGTGTTTTGCGAATCTCTTCCACCATGGCCTTGTACTTATCCGAGTTGCAGTCAGAATACTCTTTCATGTCTACATCTTCACGACCTTCCAATTGGCAGGCGGCTTTTATGGTTGCCAAATCCATGTTGGAACGCGAACGGCTGAAATTCAGGAACTCACAAGGATAAGTCAGCGGCGGACAGGCAATGCGCACATGCACCTCTTTAATACCGGCCTTGTGCAAATCTTTCACGTTGTCTTTCAATTGGGTACCCCTAACAATGGAATCATCCAGGAAAATACCACGCCCACCTTCAATCAGGGCTTTGTTGGGCAATAATTTCATTTTAGCGACCAAATCACGTGTTTTCTGGCTTTGTGGCATGAAGCTCCGGGGCCAGGTAGGAGTGTATTTGGAATATGGACGTTTCAGAGGCACACCGGTGGCATGGCTGTATCCCATGGCATGACCCACACCAGAATCCGGAATGCCGGCTACGAAATCAGCGTCCGTACCATTGTTTTTCGACAAGGCGGCACCGCAGCGGTAGCGGCTTTCATCCACATTGATGCCTTCGTAGAAGGACGGTGGATACCCGTAATACACCCATAAGAAGGAACAAACCTGCATTTTTTCATTGGGCTGACGCAGTTGCTCGTAACCATCGGCAGTGATTTTCACCACTTCACCCGGTCCCAGGTATTTCTCAATTTCATAATCCAGATTCGAGAAGGCACACGTTTCGAAGGAGGCGGCGTAGCCATCTTCCTTTTTACCCAAGATGATCGGTGTGCGGCCCAGTTTATCACGCGCAGCCAATAAACCATCCTCTGTCAGGATTAACATGGAGCAGGAGCCCTTAACGCTGTTGAACACATTTTCAATGCCTTCCAGGAACGTTTTGCCTTCGGCAATTAACATGGATATCAACTCGGTGGGGTTGATGCTGCCCTGGCTGGTTTCGGAGAAGGTACGGTGTTGTTTGATGAAACGCTCTTCCAGTTCATCAATATTGACAATCTTGGAAACAGTAGCTACCGCAAAACGGCCCAGGTGCGAGGTGACAATAATGGGTTGAGCCTCCATGTCGGAGATCACACCAATGCCACTGTTGCCATCAAACTTTTCAATATCGGCTTCGAATTTATTGCGGAAGTAGCCATCTTCCAGGCTGTGAATGGCACGTTGAAAACCTTTTTCAGGGGAGAAAAAAGCCATACCGGCCCGTTTTGTTCCTAAATGGGAGTGATAATCAGTCCCATAGAAAACATCAGTAACGCAGTCTCTTTTGGAGATACTGCCAAAAAATCCACTCATTTTTAATATACATTATGTGATTACGGTAAGACGAGCGAATTTAGATAAATCCTTTTTTTTAACCACAAGCAGAAATCAAATAGAAGTAATTTGTTTTCGTTCTAAATGATGTGAAAGACTCTTCGAGTTTCTGATTAAAGTTATGTGTTTCATGTTGCGGGTTCTTTTAACGGGCGTACAGAGTAGGTGGTGTTTTAGTCAATGAATTACAGTGTTAATAGGAAATGGAACCACAAACGGTCAATGCAGGGAGTGCAGGGTTATGGACTTATGGACCGGTTCTTTGCTTCAAACGGCTTATAAAGAACCGTTACATAAATTCCTCAATGCCTTAAAACTTTATGGGCTATCGACTGATGTGTGGTTCGTAATTATTATTCTCCTGGGAGGAAATTATTTACCTTGAACCAGGTATGCTACACTATTTAATCCGCTACACGGACCTACCGCAGGTATTTCCTTTTTACTTTTCTTTATTCGGTCTATGATAATATCAGCGCAATGCTAACGCCCACAAAGGTGCCGATCACATAGCCTAAAATTCCCACCAGGATACCGGGTGTCACCAATTTTTTCTGCCCCAGGGAAGCGGCCATGGGCGCAGCTACCGAAGGACCCATGATGTTGGCCGCGGAGGAGATAATCACTTCATACACATCGAGCTTGAACCGTTTGGCGGTGGCCAGCAGGAACAGGAAGTGGAAGACCATGATGATCAGATAGAATAAAAGCAGGTTAGGGCCTACTTTCAAGACTTCCTGCAGGTTGGTGGCGGCACCAATCACGGCCAGGAAAGCATACATCATCCATAAGCCAATGGAGAAAGCTGTATCTTCCAAGGGTTTTAGGCGTTTGGGGAAGAGGTTGGCCGCTGCCAGCGACAGTATGGTGATGATGAGAATGCTGAGGTTGAGTTCGGTATGGAGTACTTGCTGGATATAGGGCGACACCCAGATGCCTGCTGCTGCAATGGTGCAGGCTAAGAAAAGGGAGATGGCCATCCTTTCCATGGTGATGCCCGATGCATCAGATGCTTTCACCTGTTCCAGGCCATTTTCGGCTTTGGGCTTGGCAAAGAAGCGGGCCAGAAATCCCAGGGCAGGCACTAAGAAAAGGAATAACACATACAGGTTGGCCACAAAATTATCCACTGCGATGGTGGCCGAAAAATAGGGATTGGTGCTGAAATTGAGCGTTTCACCCGTGGCAATGAAGTTAATGCTGCCACCTACTAGTGTGGATGCAATTACCCCGGCTGTATTACCGGCATCTTCACCCAAATCGATGACGAAATAGGCCACAAAACAACCTATTACCACACCAACGGCCCCAATGATGAAAGCGATGAGTAGCTTCCCGCTCTCCCGAATAATTTTAACAATGTTGGAGCTGAGCAATAAAAGGGGGATAGAGATGGGGATAAAATAATCAAATACCATGTCGTATACAGCTACCGGTACATTGGTGCCTGAACCCACCGGCACCACACCGGCCATGGCTAACAGCGACATGGAAATCATGGTGACCAGAATACCCGATACTTTTCCAAACCATTTTTTATGTTCCGACCAAATGCCAAAGGCGGCAGCGGCAAATACCATCATTAAGACTAAAAAGTGTTGATCAGCAGCAATCAGTGGGTTCATCATCGCAACGTATGTGTGTTTTCAGGTGCAATGATAGTAAAAATGGAGGAAAGGAGCCTCCATTTCTTTGTAGCCTTATAAGCACACCTATGTATTCCAGCCAAAGGGAGACACAGACCTGGTACAGTCATAAGTGTGATTGTGCTGCCTCAGCCATTTCGATATGGGGTGTCGTCTATTTAGTCAAGGGGATACCATTGTTTTAAATAGTGAAGATCCATTCGCGTGAAATAGAGGAACCAGGTAACGATACCCAAAAACTTAGCGCCATCTTCCAATAGAAAAACGTAGGGTATCTCAACGTAGTAATACACGAAATCAAGGAGCATGGAGCCGGCCAGGAAAGCACCTGCCAAACCGAGGAGTACAAATTCGGAGGCCAGAATTTCGCGATGAAATACCAGGAGATAGAGCGCTACGGTTACCCCATAGAATCCATAAACAATGAACTCATGAAGGTTAAATATCATCGGCAGGACCATGTCATGCATGAGAAAGAGGTCGTCGACCAGGAGAAAGGAGGTGAGCAAAGCTGAAAAAAGGAGAAATCGGGCTGCCGACTGCTGATTGGTGGCTTTGCGCAGTAAAAAGGAGGTGTAAAAGGTGATGCTGGCAGTGGCCACCCATAGTAGGTTGCCTAAGTTCGAAAGGATGCCAATGGAGGGATCACCACCCAATACCTGGATAGGATCGCGTGTTAGATTACTAATTTTAATGTTATACACTAGCTTTAAAAAGAGGAGGCCTGCCAGTAGCAGCATTGATGGGAGGTAAAACTTGAGCAATAATGGAGTTAAATCTTTTACCTGCACATAAATTTCTTTCATCCGTATCATCATGTCATGTTTAAAATTAGTGTTGGCTTTAACTCAAGTTAAAACAAAAAAAGGATACTTAAAAAGATCTTTTCGTGGTATGGAAAAAATAAATCGCTTACAGCTAAGGTCTTTTTGACTCCTGAAAGGGAATCTTCTTTCACTCCGAAAATTCCGGAGTGGCAAAATCTATTTTTGGCTTCCAGATAACGGGGGAGTCGAAAACCGAATAGAGTAGACATCACACAAACAACTAAATGATGAAAAAGCCATTTTTTGCTCAGTTTTTGGAAAACCAACTATCAGAAAGCGAGCAGCAAAATTCAAAAGGGGGACGCGTACTGATTACAAAACCTGCTTTTGATTTGGATCAAACCATGAAATATCCTTCCGACAGCGACGAAGGTGATGTGACCATGAAATATCCATCGGATAACGACGAAGGTGAGTTATTTTAATTGCCTTCTTTTAGTGGTAGGTCATTAATGCTTCGTTGTTAATGCAAGAGGCTGTCCTCAAAAGCAATTATCTGAGTGGATTCAATTAGCCTTTGTACAGTCTTACGATATTTTTTCGGACAGCCTCTTTACTTATTTTATTCTATGAGCCTCATTTTACTGATTACCCATAGCGGCGATTTCTACACCATTGACCGGGTGGAACAACATTTAAGAACGGCAGGGCACCAACCTATTCGTTTTAATGTGGATCAATTTCCAACCCAAATACATCTTGATTTTCAGCAAGGCAATGAGGGGGAACGGGACATGTACCTCCATATTAATGGCAGCTGCTACCCGGTAAATCGCATTGGTGCCATCTGGTATCGGCGCTTGTGGAAACTCCACTTGCCCAATGACCTGGATCCGGCCTATGCCGCCTATTGCGCTCACGAGGCCTCCACTCACTTACAAAATTTCCTTCACTTGCTGGGAGATGATCTTTGGCTCGATCCTTTGCATTTGGTTACCCGGGCCACGAATAAACTGCATCAGACTGAACAGGCCCAGCGTGTGGGACTACCCATACCGGCTACTTTGATTTCCAATAACCCACAACGTATTCAAGCTTTTTTTCACCAGGTGAAGGGAAAGATGGTGACTAAGATGCAAACGGTTCTGTCTGTAACCATGGAAGGGAGCGGCGCTGCTTTTCGCACCAGCAAGGTGGAAGAATCGGATTTGAAGGAGCTCCAGTCGGTGCAGTACTGTCCGATGATTTTCCAGGAAGAAGTAGAGAAACTGGCTGAATACCGGGTGGTGTATGTGGATGGTGCGTTCTTTTGCGGAAAGATTTTAAATGAAGAGTTGAGCAGCAGCAGTCCAGATATAAAAAGCAACAAACGGGTCATCTGGCGTCCCGGTGATCTGCCCCAGGCATTAAAAGAAAAGGTGACGCACCTGATGCAGAACCTGAAACTTCAATTTGGAGTGATGGATTTTGTGGAGACCCCTGAACATGCATTTGTCTTTCTCGAAGTTAACCCCATCGGGGAGTGGGGAATGCTCGAAAAGGAGTTGGCCTTACCCATTTCAAAAGCCATTGCGCAAACATTAATCCGAAAGATCAAACAACATGAAGAAAGTACTTATTATCACCCATCAGAACGATAATTACAGCATTGAAAAGGTCACCAGATATCTGGAAGCACAGGGCGCTCAGGTGGTGCGTTTCAATACGGATCTGTATCCTTCTGAAGTGTGTGTATCGCAATATATCAACAACGGGGAACTGAAAACCCTGATTCGTACCAATGGCAGCACTTACCTGTTGGATGAATTTGAAGCCATCTGGTACCGTCGTTTTTACCTGGGGCAAGCTTTGGATCATACTATTCCGGTCGATTACCGGAAAGCCATCCTGGAAGAGTCGCGCCGTGTAATGCTGGGCGTGATGGAAACATCGGAGGTGTTTAAGCTGGATGATTACCGCAATGTGCGCCGTACCTCTGATAAACACTTGCAGCTGAAACTGGCCCAGGCCATTGGCATGCGTATTCCCAATACCCTGGTGACGAACGATGCCACTGAATTGGAGGCGTTTTATGAGGCCCATCCCCAGGGTATCATCACCAAGATGCAGAGTTCCTTTGCCATTTATCAGGATGGGGTGGAAAGTGTGGTGTTTACCAACCGGGTGGAAGCGGCCCATTTGGAAGAAAAAGAGAGTTTGCAGATCAGCCCCATGAAGTTTCAGGAAAGCATTGAAAAACAATTGGAATTGAGGGTGACCATTGTGGGTGATCAACTCTTTACCTATGCTATTGATTCGCAGCAACTGAAAGGTGCTCACACCGACTGGCGCCGGGAAGGGGCCAATTTCATCGACCAGTGGAAACCTTATTCGCTTCCTGTAACGGTTGAAAGTCAGATGTTACAACTCATGGATGAACTGGGATTGAATTATGGTGCTGCCGATTTGATCCTCACCCCTGAAGATGAGTACGTCTTTCTGGAAGTAAATCCGGTAGGTGAATTCTTTTGGTTGGATAAGCTGTCGGGCGGTCAAATCGCATCCGCTATTGCCGATTTATTAGTGGGCAAGGGGAAGCGGCGGGTTATGAAATAGGAGAGGTACACCGCTGAAATTGCAGGGATTTTTGGAGCCACCAGAAGTTTTATGAGCCGCAGTGCCATGTACTGCGGCTTTCAGGTATCACACGGGAATCACCTTTCAAAGGCTTTATTTTTTCGTCTGAGCCCTAAGCTCTTGGTTTAATACAACCATTCCATCAGATAGGGCATGAGCCAGGGCGTCAGAACTGCAGTGAGAATGCCATTGAGGGCCATGCCCAACCCCCCAAAGGCACTGTATTCTTTACCGTGCGGGGCTATCCAGGCTGTGCCGACACCATGGGAGGCGGCTCCGATGGCCAGACCAATGGCCTTGGCATCTTTAATTCGTAGTAACTGCATGAGGTTCCAGCCCACCATGGCCCCAAAAATACCCACCGCAATAACCATGGCGGCCGTAAGGGAGGGGATGCCACCAATTTCCCTGGAAACTTCCATGGCGATCGGTGTGGTCACCGATTTAGGTGCCAGCGATAGTAATACTGTTTTCGAAGCACCCAATAAGCGGGCGATCACTACCACAGATACAATGCCCAGAATACTGCCGGTGAGCATGCTAAAGATAATGTGCCGCAAGTGGCTCTTTACTTTCTTCAGATTCAGGTAGAGCGGTAATCCCAGGGCTACGACAGAGGGCCCCAGCCAAAAACTGATGACCTGGGTGTTTTGTGCATAAACCTCAAAGGAGGTACCGGTGATCAGCAGAAAGCCAATGAGGGCCGCGATGGCCACCAGCACCGGATTGAACAGGGCCAGTTTGACACGTTTAAATAACCAGCGGGCCAGGAGGTAGACAGAGAGGGTTAAGCAGAGGTGCAGGAGCGGTTGTGTCAGGAAGTCATTCATGATTTTGTTTTTTACCCCCAGCCATAAACACGACCACCACCATAACCACCAGTGTGCTGATGACGATGGACACCACGATGGGGAGCCATTCGTTTCGGATAATCTCAAAATAGCACATCAGGCCAACTCCTGCCGGCACAAAGAACAACGCCATGTTTTGAATCAGGAAATGCGCTATTTCATCGATCTCGATGGGTTTGATAAGTTTTAGTTCCAGGCCGGCCACCAGCAATAGCATGCCAATGATACTGCCCGGAATGGCCATGCCGGTCAGTTTCACCAGTCCTTCGCCTGCCAGCCAAAAGAGCAGGAGGATGGTTAATTGTTTGATGTGTTTCATGTGTGGTAATAGATGGAGGCCGCAAAAGTACTTAAATTAGCGGCATTCAAATCTTAAATAATGTGAAGAGCCGTGCTCTCATTGCCTGTCGGGCTTCCAGCCCACAGCGCTGCAAGGGGGCATTCATCAGGTTTTGCTTCGCCACACCCGGTGCTTTTATCGAAGGGCCTTTCAGGCCCTTGCTTACATTCTCTAAACATGAAATTAATGGATACCTATCCATCAAACTCAAACACAAACCACCATTAAGTGGATGCTTTACTAAAGCGAATTGCCGGTGATCTCCACAAAGTCACGCACCAGTTTAAAAATACCTTCAAAAACCGGGTAGGTGAGGGTGGCCGGCAGATCGCCGGGGGTGTGGTAGACTTTATTGCCCCCTTCCGTCCAGAAAAACACCGCCGGAATGCCCTGATCATGAAAGTGGATGTGGTCCGAAGTGGCTTCGTAGCCTGTTGGTTTAAGCTGTTCGATGTAGTTGTGTTGAGCATTGATGGCTACAAAAGATTGCTCGATGGCAGGATATAATTGGGCCTGTATCAGTTCGGTCCATTGCGTGCCCGAGGCCACCATGTCGAAATTAATCACCATCTTGGTTTTCGCCAGCGGATAAGCGGGGTGGGCCACATAATATTCCGATCCGTAAAAACCGGCTTCCTCGGCTCCAAAGAAGATGAGCTGTATGCTGTAGTGCGGACGGTGTTTTTTGAAATGGGCACCCAATTCCAGCATCATGGCCACCCCACTGGCATTGTCGTTGGCTCCGGGATACATGACTTCTCCAAACATACCCAGGTGGTCGTAATGGCCAATCAGGGCGATGCACGTATCGGATTGGCCGGGGATGAAACCCATCACATTTTGAGAGGTATAGTCTTCCACGAACTCATGGTCCAAATCCACCTCAATCGCTTTGACTTCACGTGACCAATGTTCACGTTTTACCCGCAGGGTGACGTAATCACGCACATAGCGACGGGCCGAAAAAGTGGGCGATTCAAGCGCTTCCACCAATCCTTTGACCAGGAAAGGTGCTGAAGTAAACAGGTTGCGGGCTAAACGATGCAGTTCCTGATTATTGACCACGCAAGTATCAAAGGTGATGAAGCTGTTTTGTAGATCTTGTGCACACAGCTGTTGAAAATCCTTTTTATGAATTAAATCCTTTTTTGTGACTCTGATAACCGGAAAAGTTCCATGGATAGAGGGCGAGGCGGGATCCGGCACCCAGTCTGTTCCGTTTTGAAGTGTTTGCCCGTCAATCGTCAGGCTCGGAGCACCGATATAGCGGTTGATACTCATCTCAAAGTGCTGAAAGTAGGACGTACCAATGGGTTTGATGCGGTATTTTTTCAAGGCATGAGCAATGTAATCAGCTGCCAGACTATCCCCTTTGTTCACATAGCCTCTGCCAAACATAGCCGGCGAACTTAAGTCTGCAACTGGGGTGTTGATTATTTAACTTTATCCTTACTAATAATTCATCCTAGTTTTGAGTTTTTATATTATCTTTGAAGGCAGATAATCATTACTGCAATATTTTGAGCGAAATACGTTTACAGGAATTAAAATTCTTCAAGTCAAGCCGTGATTCTTGGAAGCAAAAGCACAGAGAAAAACAGGCTGTAATAAAGCAATTAAAGATTAAAATCCGGGATCTAATTAAAAGTAGAAATTTCTGGAAGGAGAAAGCTAAAAAGCTGGAGCTTGAATTAAAAAAAAACAAAAAGAAGTAGCTTTTGCCGGAGAAATGCAGGGTTACTCTGACAAACCTACTCATACTATTCTTTTTAATAAGGGAACATGTAATAGCCCCAAGCATTTTAGTTACTGCAGCGATTTTATCAATTTTTGTGCTCAGCTATTTCTTGATGGCAATACGTCGTATCGAAGCTGTGCAAAAATTTGTTCAATACTTGCTAACTTTTATAATGCACCTGCACCTCACTATTCTACTATTCGACAATGGGTGTTGCGTTTAGGGTATTACACGTTGCATGAGCCGAAAGAAAAGCGTAATGATTGGGTTTATATAGTGGATTATACCATAACTACAGGGAAAAATAAATGTTTGGCAATATTAGGAGTATCATTAAAAGATTTACGAAAAAATGGTTTCAATCTTAAGATGAAAGATGTTGCCTTGCTGAATCTAACAGTGACTCCAAGGGCAACATGGGAGGTTACTTATAATGCTTTGGTTGAGACAGTAAAACTAACAGGTATTCCCAAAGAAATAATTTCAGATCACGGAGCCGATGTTAAGAAAGGAATTGAAGAGTTCTGCGCTCTGCATAAAAAAATCACTTACATTTACGATGTCAGCCATCTGTCCGCATGCTGCTTGAAGTCGATATTGTCCACTGACACTAAATGGGATAGTTTTTTAAAGCGACTATCCCGTTGTAAACATCAAACCAAACAAACACTACTCTCATTTCTTAGTCCTCCAAGCCAAAGGGCCAAAGCAAGATATATGAATGCAGAACAAATGATTGGATGGTTTGAAAAAATACTTCAATATCAAGAGCGAGGAAACTTTCTTCTTATAGCTGAATCCATTGTTGAAAAACGATTACAATCTCCAAATGCCAATTTGAGTAATTACATTGATGAGGAACTCGTTCAAGAGGCAAAAGAAATGTTTGAGGAGAAATTCAATTGGATACAAGAGTATAGCGATGATATAATCGACTATAAACAGTATCTGACAGTGATTAAAACAATAAAGAAAAAAATCATAACAGAGGGATTGTCCATAAAACAATTGGTGGTATAAAAAAAGATATCTCGATAATCAATCTCAACAAGAAGGGATTAGATTTTAGCGATACACTTATGAAGAGATTGTCTGACAACATCCCTAAAAATGCAAAATATAAAGAAGCTTACCTTGGGGTATCCGACATTATAGAAAGCTTGTTTGGAAAATACAAATATTACTGCTCGGAAAGTGCTTTAATGGGCATTACCCAATCAATATTGATAATATCAGCAGCGACACTGCAGATTGACCACTCTTGCATCAATAAAGCTATGGAGAGCAATACATTTATGGATATCCATAATTGGTCAAAGAAAACGATTGGTGAATCTGACTTTTCAAAAAGATGTAAGGCTTTTAAACGGAAAGAAAACCTAAAAGTCGCATGAATAATATTTTAAAATCTGTCAAAATAATCAACACCCCAGTCTGCAACCACCTGCTTAACCCGGTTCATGTCCTGACCAAATGAACCCTGAAATAGAAATGCAACTGTTATAAATAAAACCAATCGATACATGCGTGTTGTGTTTTTAACAATGAGGGCGCAAAGAAAGAGGATTTACACAAGGTGAGGAAAGATTATTATATGATTTTCGACAGGCTTTTCAGGAGGCCTGGTAGCGAACGCTAATCCCGTGGAGACGGCCAAAAGCAAGAATGACAAGCGTTGCAATTGGGCTTGGAAGTGTGTTCCTAATCCACTACCTGAAAAGTAAGGTAGTATAAGCCTTACTGATTTTTTATTTGATAACCGGTTGTCATGTTCGTCTTTGTATTATTGGCTCTATCACATTTAGTGGTTGGCAATAATTCAAAACACAAAATACAACCCTCTTGGGTTGTGATAGATGGTGTCAGCAATCCCTGGGTTTCACCCAGGGTTATTACCATTAAACCACTTCGTGGTTGTAAAAGAATAATCCTGAAAAGGATTGAGTACTAATAGCCACAGGTGAATTGAAAATCAACGAAGCTAAACCCGTGGTAGAAACAACAAATACATCACAATCCAGAATGGATTGAATAGACCAGTTTAACTATGATAGAGCCGTATCATTTTATCCAAAAACCATTATTACGATTCCGTACAGTCAAGTTATTTCTTGTTATACTTCTGGTGGTATTTCTTAATAATGGCCAGGTGTTCATCCGTTAGCGAATGGATGGTGAAAAACGTAACACCACGCGCACCATTTTTATGGGCCTCAACAATGGCGGCTTCAAAATCAGCCAGCTTATGCTTATAGTCATCCACTAAAATGCCGGTAAACAGGTGTTGCTCATCTTCCATCACCCGCACACCTTCTTGTGTGGCAAAACCAACCCATCCCACGTTACCATCATGATCTTTTTTGTAAATCATGGGGAAGAAATAATCGAGGTTCCAGTTGCCCCAATCCTGGCGCACATACTCCCGGGCCAACTGAGGGAACGGAAATACAGCAGCCGAGGCAGCCGTGCCTTCTTCGTGACAAATGGCCACACACTCGTCTACCAATGAACTGATGGCATTCATTCTGAATTGCTGCCAGGCGGCATTTTCCACCCGATCTTCCAGGTCCATGGGGTCAATACCAAAAGTCTCCTTGAACTGTTTGCGGCCATTGGGGTGATAGCCAAAATCAAATTCTGGTAACAAGCGATCCTGGATGAGTTTGCCACCTTTATAGGGATATTTCTTTTGCAGGTTATTGCCCAAAATAACATCCACATAACGGATGTAATCGAAATGAACAGAAGCCAGACCTTCGATCCTGGCTTTTTCGCGAACACCGTTTTTGATGTATTCCCGGGCCCCTTCCGAAAAGGGACTCAGAAAACTGTAGTAGTCCACATAGGGATGAAAATCCTGGCAGCTCTGCCCCATACTGTTAATGGAGTACCAGTCGGGATGTTTTTGACATTCCGCGTTGCGGCCCACATTCATCATCCAGTGCCAGGCATGAATGCGCATGCCATAATCCGAACCCAGACGAATGAGCTCCTTCAGGCGTTCCTTACCGGCACCGGGCAATAAATCCGTGATGCCTGCGTCGGCCCATTTCTGTAATGTGGCTTGTTGGTCGCTTTCAGGTCCATTTTTAGGTTCTCCCCACCCTGAAAAATAAAACTTTTTAGTGCTATATGCCCTGGCATATTTATTCGTTTCAGGGGTTTGGGCCATCAGGGGCCAGGCGATCATTCCAGCCAACAGGAAGCTTAGTATTTTCTTCATAATTGAAAAGTCTATGTGTAAGCATTTTTACTTGCTTCAAAAGTAGGAAGCATCTCATAGACCGACTGGTAATAAAAGTTGCATTTGGGTGAATCATGTTCAGAACTGGATTTTCTTCACAAGAAGTCTGTTCACCTGATTATTTACTGTTCAGGAAGTGGACTTTATCTCCATAAAATGGTATCTTTTTAGAGATCAGAATAAACGCTGGAAAAGGGTAGTTATCAAATGAGGCGAATATGAACTATTGGGCATATTTATCGGCACAGTTTAAACAGTTTGTTTTAACAGTTGGAGATGTTTCCTTCTTTACCGGTCGTTTTTTTAAAGAAGTAATGAGTCCGCCTATAGAGTTTCAAGAATTTCTTAAGCAATGCTATATGGTTGGTTACCGATCGCTGCCCTTGGTGGCTATTACCAGTTTTATCATGGGCATGGTGCTGACCTTGCAAACCCGCCCCACCTTAGTTGATTTTGGCGCTGTATCCTTAATGCCCAGTATGGTTGGTATTTCCATTGTAAGAGAAATAGGGCCGGTTATCACAGCGCTGATTTGTGCCGGTAAAGTGGGCTCGGGAATAGGGGCCGAATTGGGGTCGATGCGGGTGACGGAACAGATCGACGCCATGGAAGTATCGGGTACAAATCCGTTTAAGTATCTGGTAGTAACACGTATTCTGGCTACTACGGCCACCTTGCCTGTTTTGGTCATATTGGGCGATACATTAGGTCTGTTGGGGTCTTTTCTGGTGGAGAATGTAAAAGGTTCAGTCTCGTTTATCCTGTTTTTTAATTTAGTATTCGATTATTTAACATATGGCGACCTGATCCCGTCCATCATTAAGTCGTTCTTTTTTGGCTTTGCCATCGGTTTAATTGGCTGCTACAAAGGTTATTTTGCCGAGAGAGGGACGGCCGGCGTAGGATTGGCAGCTAATGCGGCCGTTGTCATCACGTCGATGTTGCTGTTTTTTATTGATTTTTTGGCTGTTTTGGTGTCAGATATTTTTTATGAGCTGTAAATTTCTAACACAAGTGGATGAAACCGGAGGAAACACATAAGGGAAACGATGCGCAAAAGATTATTGAAGTGATTCAATTGTTTATAACACTTGCCGGAAAGCAGGTGCTGAAAGGTTTTGATCTGGATCTTTATGAGGGTGAATGTTTGGTGGTCATTGGCAAATCCGGGGCCGGAAAAACGGTATTGATCCGTTGCCTGGTCGGATTAATGACCGGCCAATCGGGTCAGGTGAGCATCTTAGGTAAAAGCATTCCCGATTTGGATCAAAAAGAGCTGGATGCCTTACGCAGGCATATCGGCTTCTTATTTCAGGGGAGTGCTTTGTATGATTCCATGTCGGTTCGTGAAAACCTGGAGTTCCCCTTACGCAGGCTGCGGAAACAGTTTGCGGGAAAGGAAGCGGTGGAGCAATTAGTCACAGAAGTACTGGCAAGTGTGGGATTGGAGGAGGCCATTGATTTGATGCCGGCAGAATTATCCGGTGGGATGAAGCGCCGGATTGCTTTGGCGCGAACCTTGATTTTAAGGCCTCAAATTATTTTCTATGATGAACCAACCACGGGTTTAGATCCGGTGACGGCACGGGAAATAATTCACTTAATTGGAGCGGTTCAAAAAAAATACAATACCTCCTCATTAATAATCACCCATGATTTAAATGTTGCCCGACTTATTTCTGACAGGGTCGTTATTTTGGTGGAAGGGAAAAATTATGCCGAAGGGACTTATGCGGATTTAAAAGCAGCAAACGATCCGGTGATACAAGCATTTTTTTAAATCGATATCAGAAACACAGTTGTATGCAAAAAACAGCTTCTCAAAAGATAAAACTTGGAATAATGGTGTTTAGCGGCGTGGTGCTTTTCACCCTGGCCGTTTATTTAATTGGCGACCGGCAAAGTTTATTTCAAAAGAGTTTTGAGATAAGCTCCGTTTTTAAAAGTGTTAGAGGCCTGAGATTGGGAGACAATGTCAGGTATCTGGGCATTGATGCGGGCAATGTGAAGGGCATTGAACTGATCAATGATACCTCCATCCGCATTATCATGAAACTGGATGTGCAAACCATGAAGTATATCAAAAAAAATGTGGTGGCTAAAATAAGTACCGATGGATTGGTGGGCGATATGGTGGTTAACATCGAACCGGGTTTGGGTGTAAGTCAGCCCATTGAAGCCAATGATGAAATACAAGCCTTTGATCCCATAGGAACGGCTGAAATGCTAAGTACTTTAAGCGAAACGAATGAAAATGCAGCCCTGTTAACGGCCGGCATACTCCGAATTACCAATTCAATAAATGAAGGGAAAGGAACCCTGGGAATGCTGGTGAATGATGCCGAAACCGCCAATGACATCCGCCAAATTATTCAGAACGTGAAAGAGACCACCCGGAGATCGGCTGAACTGATGACGAATCTGCAAGCTGTATCTGACTTGATGAAAAGCGATAAAAGCCTGATGGGAATAATGTTGTATGATACATTAACGGCACAAAAAGTTCGCACCTTGTTAAGCGATTTGAATGCTTCCGGGCGTGAGCTAAAAGACATGTCCGAGTCTCTGAATAGCTTTATCTCAGAGCTTGCGAGCGGAGATAATAGTTTGATTAACACTCTGGCGAAGGACTCCTTGTTGAAGAAGGATTTAAAAGAAACACTGGAGAATATTAATGCCGGAAGTCAAAAATTTGATGAAAACATGGAAGCCTTGCAGCACCATCCTTTGTTCAAAGGTTACTTTAAGGATAAGAAAAAGTAAGCCTGTTTTTTAACGCTTTTACCGCATCCGGGTGGCCCGTTAACGCATACGACTCATCCGGCAACTTATCCGGGTCACCGGGACAAGTTTCCCGGTCATCCGTTAACGTGTACGGGCCACTCGTATTTTTATCCCGGTCACCCGGACGTTTATCCCGGTCACCCGGATGCAAAAAAGGGTGATATTTTGGTGTTTTTTAGTGGCTGAAAAAGGTCTCCAAAGGCCAAAAAACGCATCCCAATGACCGGGACGTTTATCCGGCTCATGTTTTTACGTTAACGGCTCACCCGGCAAAACGTCCGAGCCATCGGGCAACTTATCCGGGTCACCGGGATAAGTTTCCCGGTCACTCGTTAACGTGTACGAGCCACCTGGATGCGTTTACTGAACAGTGGGGAAGGCTTGCAGCATAAGGGCTGACGTTGATTGGGCGACAGGTCATCTCTATCCGCCCTGCAGTTCCAATGGCGACGGTTGCCCGGATGAAGTATTCCCTTCCGAATGCGGGGAGTGACTATTGGGGATTAATGATTGTAGCATGGTCAGATGGTGCGAAATAGAGTGGAGGTAGACGGGGTTAGGCCGGGCCTGGGTAATATTGGTTGTGGCTCTGGCGAGCGGTAGAATTTATTATTTATCTCCATAATGAGCAAAGGCACTCAAAACATGAACCTTTACCACTTCTTCATTAATGGAATAAACCAATCTGTGCTTTTGATTAATTCTACGAGAATATAATCCGGCAAGGCTATGTTTTAATTGTTCAGGTTGACCAGTACCGGTGGTTGGATGTTCCAATAACTCGGTAAGCAGTTTTTGTATTTTTATTAAAACAGATTTATCTCCTGACTTTTTGTGCTTTTCAATGTCGGATAAGGCTGTTTCTGAAAAATCTAAAGTATAGCTCATAATCCCAATAAATCGCTTATTCCTTCAGGAGTATTGACCTTTTTTACTTTTCCTTCTTCCACTTGCTTAATGCTTTGTTTAATTCTTTCGACCATTTCGGCATTAAAATAAATATCATCTTCATGTATAGGTGTTAATGCATAAGCTTTGTCTTTTCCTCTTTGAACGATGATTTGTTCGCCTTTATCAGCTCTTTCAAAGTATATTTTTTGATTTTGTCTAAACTCTCTGCTGCTTATTATTAACATGACTTTTTGTTTTAGTGCGTACCAATATGGTACAAAGATACTAAAATCTACGTTTATTTCCTTTTAGTCGTTTCATTTTAAGGGATGATATTTCTTTCACCACTGCTTGCCGACTGATCGATGATGATCCGCTCTATACATGGGTAGTATGAAAGGGGGTATTAGCTGTTAGTCCATATTTTAGGACTTCTGCTAGTATGCAAAATAGCTAAGATGAAGATGGTATTGTTTTCAACAATGAAAAATATACCATAAGGAAAACGGTCTGTTAAAGCGCGTTTAATATTTCTATGAATAGATTGGAAATGTTGGGGACTGCGTACTATTTCATGATCTTAGCATCCAATGCCAATAAAAAATCATCACCTAAGCCATCGCGTACCGCGTTATACCAGTTGGCGGCATCTGTTGCATCCAACTCAGCAAAAGTCTTAATGATCAATTTATGCATTCAGAACTGTTTTTTTATTCTTGCCTTTACATCATCCCAGCTTGACCCTTCTTCTGGATTTTGACTATGTTCTTCCAGTCTCTGATCTAAAATTGCATCGTTTCCCCGGTCAATTTAACATCCTCGTTATTTTCGGCAATACTATCCCAAATGGCTTCTACCATTAATATCCTTTCCGGAATACTCAGCTTCAATATGTCTTGAATGATTCGTGTCATAGTACAAAGGTAACGATAAATCGTTTCGATTGTTCTTCTGTTTCAAAGGATAATACAGTTATCAACTGTTCTGAAAATCCACTCGCTTTACCAAATCAGTAACATCAGTGCGCACGGCAAAGTCTGCAGCTTCGTTGTAAATAAATGGTAGGTCACAGACTCCGAATTACTAACGACGAAGTGGAACACTTCGCCGAGCTGGAGTGATTGAAAATGTTGGCTGTGCCATGTTAGTTGAAAACTAACGGGTAAGAACGACGAAGATGCCATCTTCGCCGAGCAATCGCTTTGGGTTGTGACTGCGGCGAGCGGGGGTTACTTGTTTTTAATGGGATCCTGACGGGTATCAAACACCCTGTTGATATAAACAATGGGATTACTTGCTCTGAGGCGGTATGTTATTTTAATGTTCTTTTCGATCAGTTTTTTATACTGATGCTTCATGTGCTTAAATTTTTCATCGATAGCACCTATTTTTATAAATTTTCCATCAGAAAGAATATCCACTTTATCAAGTATACTTTGGATAATGGCAAAAGCCTTTTCTTCTCCTATCTGCTGGCAATAAAAGTCGTAAACCTGCCGCAGGTCTTTAGTGGCCCTTGATGTCCAGATTATTTCGTGGGTCTCCAATTTACAACCTCCTGTTTTAATGATTGATGAGATGTGATATTGCCGTTTTTGATATCCTCTTCTGATTCTTCAATCATAGCTTCATTAAAAAGGGCTACCATTTTGGCATAAATATCATCAATAAAAGGTTCTTTTACCTGGTGTAAATGGCTGTGTATAAAATCTCTCTTTTCAACAGTGTTCATGACTTCCATAGTTTGTCTATTACAAATTTAACGATTAATATTCAGTTTGATTTCAACGGATGATATTTCTTCCGTTCTTCTTGCAAATCCTCCAGATTATCAGTTCTATATCGTTCGGTTGAGCTCACATATTTATGCCCGGCCATGTATTGCACTTCTCTCAGATTGTGATGGTTCAGCCAGTTGGTGATGACACTGGCCCTGATTTGGGTTAGCCTTTTCAATCGGGGTAATTGAAAAGGTTGGCTGTGCCATGTTAGTTGAAAACTAACGGGTAAGAACGACGAAGATGCCATCTTCGCCGAGCCTCGCTTTGGGTTGTGACTGCGGCGAGCGGGGTAGTATGAAAGGGGGTATTATCTGTTAGTCCATATTTTAGGACTTCTGCTAGTATGCAAAATAGCTAAGATGAAGATGGTATTGTTTTCAACAATGAAAAATATACCATAAGGAAAACGGTCTGTTAAAGCGCGTTTAAGTATTTCTATGAATAGATTGGAAATGTTGGGGACTGCGTACTATTTCATTGATCTTAGCATCCAATGCCAATAAAAAATCATCACCTATGCCATCGCGTACCGCGTTATACCAGTTGGCGGCATCTGTTGCATCCAACTCAGCAAAAGGCTTAATGATCAATTTATGCATTCAGAACTGTTTTTTTATTCTTGCCTTTACATCATCCCAGCTTGACCCTTCTTCTGGATTTTGACTATGTTCTTCCAGTCTCTGATCTAAAAGTTGCATCGTTTCCCCGGTCAATTTAACATCCTCGTTATTTTCGGCAATACTATCCCAAATGGCTTCTACCATTAATATCCTTTCCGGAATACTCAGCTTCAATATGTCTTGAATGATTCGTGTCATAGTACAAAGGGAACGATAAATCGTTTCGATTGTTCTTCTGTTTCAGAAGGATAATACAGTTATCAACTGTTCTGAAAATCCACTCGCTTTACCAAATCAGTAACATCAGTGCGCACGGCAAAGTCTACAGCTTCGTTGTAAATAAATGGTAGGTCACAGACTCCGAATTACTAACGACGAAGTGGAACACTTCGCCGAGCTTGAGTGATTGAAAATGTTGGCTGTGCCATGTTAGTTGAAAACTAACGGGTAAGAACGACGAAGTGAAACACTTCGCCGAGCAGGGTATCTGATGAAGATGTAAACATTCTTAAAATTTTATAATTTCATCCCAACATAAAACGCTTAACCTTTTCCGGGTGGGACATAGAAGTCATTCAAAGAATTAGTATAATGATAAAAATCGAGTGGGAAACTACCTTGAAAAACCTTAGGATTCTTAGCGCCTTTGGGGACCAACATCAACCTTCTCTTTCCCAGTATTTCTTCTACTTGATGATTGAATCCTTCTCTGTTATCAAAGCCAATATCAAAATAGTACAGGTAAGGATATATCCAATCTACGTAAAATCTTTTCGGAATTCCATTTGATGTTAATGACTTAATTTTAAGATTCGCAAAATCCTGAAAGATAGCTTTTTGAAATTCTACAGCATTGAGAGGCCGGTCATCCAAAAAAGGCATAACATCAAATTGGGGATCCAACATTACCCATTTACCAAGGTCATTCAGAAAAACTTCCAATACAACGTGTCCGGCTCCGGATTTCCTGGTTTCCAAATCTTTAGTCTTAAGGCCAACAGTGCGGGCTTTTAATCCTATCGATTTTAAACATGCACTGGTTACAACACCATATTCCACACACCTAAAATTTCTCCCTTTTTCAACCTCCTCAAGAATATACAAAGCATCCTCTTTTTCAGGCTCGCTATAACCATCATGCTCCCACAGATTGTGAACCCAGTTCATAATTTTCAAAGCCTTTTCACTATCGGAATTTAAGCCCTTAATCATTTCTTGAATTCTATACTTAGTACGTAAAAGAGTCAGGTATTCATTATCTTTATTTTGCTCATACCAAAAGGCAAAATCCTTATTTCTGGGAGCCAAATCATATTCAGGCGTATACGTTTCCATTGCTTTACCTACTATTGCAGTTAAAGCGTACGCTGAATCATTCAATAAAACATAAAACTCATGTACTGATCCTGCCTTAACATCGAAGCTTATACTATCCTGATCGGTATAAAAGGTAAATAGTTCCTTACTATTATAACAAGTAAAAGGTAAACTATCTCTTTCAATGTCTGGCGAAATTGGCCAAGCCCCTTTTATGAAATGTTCACCAATCCGAATATCTGCTCTGGATGAAGACGTTTTAACAAGTGGTAGTCCTTTGTGTAAATTTTGTGTACTTGCATTAACTGCAAAAACACTAATCAATAATACAGTAAAGAGATTTTTCATAGATTTTATATAAAAATATTTTTGTAATAGGACGGAATCAAATAAGCAATTGTTACTAATCAATATTCTTTTTTTAACACAATCCCCCTCGCTCGCCGTAGTCAGCTACTGGGGTGTTGATTATTTAACTTTATCCTTACTAATAATTCATCCTAGTTTTGAGTTTTTATATTATCTTTGAAGGCAGATAATCATTACTGCAATATTTTGAGCGAAATACGTTTACAGGAATTAAAATTCTTCAAGTCAAGCCGTGATTCTTGGAAGCAAAAGCACAGAGAAAAACAGGCTGTAATAAAGCAATTAAAGATTAAAATCCGGGATCTAATTAAAAGTAGAAATTTCTGGAAGGAGAAAGCTAAAAAGCTGGAGCTTGAATTAAAAAAACAAAAAGAAGTAGCTTTTGCCGGAGAAATGCAGGGTTACTCTGACAAACCTACTCATACTATTCTTTTTAATAAGGGAACATGTAATAGCCCCAAGCATTTTAGTTACTGCAGCGATTTTATCAATTTTTGTGCTCAGCTATTTCTTGATGGCAATACGTCGTATCGAAGCTGTGCAAAAATTTGTTCAATACTTGCTAACTTTTATAATGCACCTGCACCTCACTATTCTACTATTCGACAATGGGTGTTGCGTTTAGGGTATTACACGTTGCATGAGCCGAAAGAAAAGCGTAATGATTGGGTTTATATAGTGGATTATACCATAACTACAGGGAAAAATAAATGTTTGGCAATATTAGGAGTATCATTAAAAGATTTACGAAAAAATGGTTTCAATCTTAAGATGAAAGATGTTGCCTTGCTGAATCTAACAGTGACTCCAAGGGCAACATGGGAGGTTACTTATAATGCTTTGGTTGAGATAGTAAAACTAACAGGTATTCCCAAAGAAATAATTTCAGATCACGGAGCCGATGTTAAGAAAGGAATTGAAGAGTTCTGCGCTCTGCATAAAAAAATCACTTACATTTACGATGTCAGCCATCTGTCCGCATGCTGCTTGAAGTCCATATTGTCCACTGACACTAAATGGGATAGTTTTTTAAAGCGACTATCCCGTTGTAAACATCAAACCAAACAAACACTACTCTCATTTCTTAGTCCTCCAAGCCAAAGGGCCAAAGCAAGATATATGAATGCAGAACAAATGATTGGATGGTTTGAAAAAATACTTCAATATCAAGAGCGAGGAAACTTTCTTCTTATAGCTGAATCCATTGTTGAAAAACGATTACAATCTCCAAATGCCAATTTGAGTAATTACATTGATGAGGAACTCGTTCAAGAGGCAAAAGAAATGTTTGAGGAGAAATTCAATTGGATACAAGAGTATAGCGATGATATAATCGACTATAAACAGTATCTGACAGTGATTAAAACAATAAAGAAAAAAATCATAACAGAGGGATTGTCCAGAAAAACAATTGGTGGTATAAAAAAAGATATCTCGATAATCAATCTCAACAAGAAGGGATTAGATTTTAGCGATACACTTATGAAGAGATTGTCTGACAACATCCCTAAAAATGCAAAATATAAAGAAGCTTACCTTGGGGTATCCGACATTATAGAAAGCTTGTTTGGAAAATACAAATATTACTGCTCGGAAAGTGCTTTAATGGGCATTACCCAATCAATATTGATAATATCAGCAGCGACACTGCAGATTGACCACTCTTGCATCAATAAAGCTATGGAGAGCAATACATTTATGGATATCCATAATTGGTCAAAGAAAACGATTGGTGAATCTGACTTTTCAAAAAGATGTAAGGCTTTTAAACGGAAAGAAAACCTAAAAGTCGCATGAATAATATTTTAAAATCTGTCAAAATAATCAACACCCCAGTCACAGACTAGAATTACTAACGACGAAGTGGAACACTTCGCCGAGCTTGAGTGATTGAAAATGTTGGCTATGCCATGTTAGTTGAAAACTAACGTGAACTAGCTACGATTTAATCTGACAGTTAGGAATTAACTAAATTTGATTTGGACAACAAATTACTTGTTAACCCCTAAAACTGTCAGACATGAATACAGAAGCAAAATTAATCAAAACCAAACTAGGTTTATTGGAATTAGCCAAGCATTTAGGTAATGTCTCAAAGGCATGTAAGATTTTTGGCTACAGCAGGGATAGTTTCTACCGGTTTAAAGAATTATACGAAGAAGGCGGTGAATTAGCCCTGGCCGAAGTGTGCCGGATGAAACCCAATGTAAAAAATCGGATGGATCCGGTTATTGAAACAGCTATTGTTGAACTGGCTATTGAGAACCCTGCTTTAGGTCAGGTAAGGGTATCCAATGAGCTAAAAAAGATTGGTCATATTGTTTCCCAGGCAGGAGTCAGATGTGTTTGGATTCGCCACAATTTGGAAACATTTCAAAAGCGTTTGAAAGCTCTGGAGGAAAAAGTGGCAAAGGAACACCTCATACTAACAGAATCACAACTACAGGCGCTGGAGAAAGCTAAGGAAGAGAAGCAAGCACATGGGGAAATTGAAACCTATCACCCGGGATATCTTGGTTCTCAGGACACCTATTATGTGGGTACTATAAAAGGTGTTGGCAGGATCTATCAACAAACCTTTATTGATACCTATGCCAAGGTAGCTCATGTGAAAATCTATGATCGTAAAAACGCACTGGTGGCTGCAGACATACTCAATGACCGGGTGATTCCATTTTACGATGAGTATAACATACCGTTACTTCGGATTTTAACGGATCGTGGTACAGAATACTGTGGGGCCAGAGAGCATCACGAGTATCAGCTATATTTAGCGCTGGAGGATATTGATCATACCAGAACAAAAGCCAGACATCCGCAAACCAATGGAATATGTGAACGCTTTCATAAAACAATACAGAATGAGTTTTATGCCATAGCTTTTCGAAAGAAGATCTATAACACATTGGAGGAGCTACAAACCGATATTGACCTCTGGATCAACGAGTATAATAATGTAAGAACGCATTCCGGCAAGAACTGCAACGGCAGAACGCCAATGCAAACATTTTTAGAGGATTTGCATCTGACAAAGGAGAAGATGCTGGACACTCACTATCAAAATGTTGTATCTTTACAGGTGTCAGGTGAAGCGGAAGCAGGCCCTGCTGAGAAGCAACCTGCCATGAATAACCCGACTGACTGGGATGGTCAATGGGACTTGCAAAACAGGAAGTCCCTTTCCGGAGATTCATCCCATGAAAAGATGCCTTAAAAAATCTCCAATTGTCAGATCAAGTCTTAGCTACTACAACTAACGAGTGAAAACGACGAAGATGCAATCTTCGTAAAGGTCTCCGGATTGCCCTAACAAAAAAACACCCCATCAAATTGATCGCTTAATTTGATGGGGTGATTTTAATTTTTATTGAGCCCATTTGTCAGGGAGTAGATTACGAAGTTGTTCGTTGGTCATTCTGGGACATTCAGCTAATCGCTGTATCACGTCCTTGAAATAGGAAAATGTATTGACATTGTTCAATCTGCATGAAATAGCCAGAGAATATAGTGTAGCAGTTCTCATTGCCCCGGCATTGGAGCCGCAGAATAATGAGTTTCGCCGACTGATGCTGATATAACGCATTGGCCGTTCAATGATATTGTTGTCCAGGTCGTATTGGGTAGATTTAATGATATTATAAATGGACTCTAATTCATTAAGGCCGTATGCAGCTGCTTTGCATAAAATATGGTTTGGCAATACTTGGGGATCTCGTTCTATATCTCTGAGTTTCCTTTCCAACTCCTTGTATACTTTCAGCGAAGCTTCTTTCCACTTTTCTTTTGGCTTCTTCTTACGGATGATGTAAAATTGATTGTACAGGTCAATAATCTCTTGAGCTTGGGGTTGCTCCTGAATCTCTATAAATTTTCTTTTGCAGTGCTGAACACAGCCTAAACGTATTGCCTTTGGGTAGTCCCATCCTTCTAAAGCTTTATATGAACTGTATCCATCGGTTTGCACAGCACCCTTATAATCCTTGGGTAGATAGTTTGTAAACACCGTCTTGCTTCGTGAGCCATTCTCGTATATGAACTGGATTAAGTTGTTTTGATGAGAAAAAGCACTCCAGAAGTAGCCTTTGCGACTCCCCTTATCACCTCCTAATATAGTATGATAGGTTTCGTCAAAATGAATATAAGCATCCTCCAAAATAGTATCCTTGAGTACTGGCATTAACCTATCAAGCAACTCTGCTGATTTTTCAATTAGTCCATGAGTAGTTGCCTTAGGAATGTCAATACCCATCTCGTTTAAATATTTCATGATGCGTTCAACAGGCAAGCCGTACACATATCTTTGTTGAATCAGATGTGCCAGTAATGAGCTGTCAAAATTAGAATTCTGGAAAGGTGCTATAGGGGCTTTGCCTTCAAAAAAGTCATCACCCATTCTGTATTTTTTACAGCGATAGATATGTTTAATCAGACGCGGTGGAATATACTCATACCTTATCACATCGCGATGAAAGAGGTAAACCGCAGCCTTTTCATCAAAGCTGGCATCCGAGGGTAATACTTCATCTATAAACTCTTCGATGTTATCATATACTTTCCGTTTCGCCCCATTATTACCTCTTTCCTTGGGGATGGGAGCCTGTGGCTTGTTTTCTGAAACAGAAGTGGCATTTTGACGTTTTTCGGTCTTTTTAGGTAGGTTTATGGTTGTTAGGCGCTTCAGCTTTTCAGCATCTTTATCTTTCTCCAGAATGGCTTCTTTTAATGCAGCTAACTCATTTGTCAGCTCCTCTATGGTTTGAGATAAAGATTGTATGGTGCCAATTAATTTAGCATTTTGCGATTGCAAAAAGACTATTAACTCCCTGTCTGTCATGACATAAAGATACAAAAACAGCATGACTTCGCCAAGAAAAACCCTGCTATTTTTGCATCTTTTATTATTTATTATCAGAGCGTTAACTGTGCTTTTAGTCGCAGTTCATTGGAGCTACTTTTGTGGTTTATGGCATTAACTATTTGATCAAGTATGCCGCGCTCAAGCTCAAAAAAGGCCTCATCACTTACGTGTTGTGGCAAGGCATAACATCCTAGTTCCAGCTTCTTATTATAAAGAACAAATCCTTCCTTTTGCCAGCGTAGAACCTTGATTGATTTACGCGTCCTGCCAAGGAATACATAACCATCTCCATTGAGCGCATCCTGCTTGCCCGAAGTTTTAACCAGGTGATAGAGCGAATGGATTCCTTTACGCATATCTACAGGTTCTCGGAAAAAGTAGAACCGTGTATGGTCAGTGAAATTAAAAATCATAGTGCATCCTGTTTATAGAAAATATGGATACAAAACTTCAAAGATTTATCATAAAAAACTATGCGTCATTGTGGAGACGGTTACCAATCTTCGCCGAGCCTCGCTTTGGTTATGACTACGGCGAGCGGGGGTTTTAATAAACAAAAGCCAGGCTACAAAACCTGGCTCAAAGTATTTATAAATAAAAGTTTCGCTAAGGTTATTGTTCAACTTCAAACACATGTAAAGTTCCTCCGGCAGTGTTTACCGCCACCAGTTTGTCATTGGCTTTTATTTCTTCAATTTGATAGCGGTTATCGTTTGTAGCTGGTTGTTCCGGATTAATGAGCAATTCATTAGTATCCAATAGCTGATGATTATTTAAATCAAGTACTCCCATTACACTCCTAATGGCTCTATCACCCGGTTTAGCTGCAAAATAAAGCTTGTCTCCAAAGAAGAAAGAGTGCTCTCCATCAATAATCAGGTTATTATCTTTTAATTGAGAGGATAGATCAACTGATTTAATTTCAAAAGTTTCAGGATCTAATTGGTTAATAAATTGTCCATTCACTGTATAAATAGAATCGTTGTGTTTATACAAATAGGCACCCATCTCAATCCGCTTTATCAATTCACCTGTGTTGATGTCCAGACAAAGAGTGGCGTAATTTTCCCAATTGGGATCGTATGCGAATAAAAAGAGTTTATCTCCAATAACATGAAGCAGATTCGCGTATATACTTACTTCACTTGAATCCAGTAATTCATTTAGATTTTGTTGCCATACAAACTTTTTCGTTGCTATAGAATAGGATGATAATAAATGCTCATGATTATTGTGCTTGAAGATAAAATAGCCTGATGAGATAAAAGGTTTATCGAATGGCAAATATTCGCTTTCACTTATTTTTTTAGAACCCTCAAATAATGCAAATGCTTTGAGATCGAAATTTTCTTCATGTCTTTTTAGGCAAAGATATTGGTTGGATATAACAGTTTCAAGACCATAATCTACCTGTATTTGAAAAATCTTTTTACCTTCTAGATTTAGCAATAGGGGATGGTCATATATGTAAAAAGAACCTGATTCTGATTTTAAGAAAGTTGGATAATATGATTGACAATTAAAATTCAAATCACAATTAGATAAAATGTGTGAATCTTTCTCCATAAATAATTTGGAGTTATCTAACCAGTACTGTCTTATGTTATTGTGTTTATTCTCTGGTATAAGCATTAGTTGAATATTTTGTTATAATTATCATTCACAAACCGTTGAATAATAGAATCTGTTATTTTTTCTCCTTTTGATATATCAATTCTAAAGAAATTCATAAGCTTGTTAGCCGGTAACTTCATGATAATTTCCTTATTTTCTTTCAGCATCTTCGCAAAATCCTCTTTTGTGAAATTTTGTCCATAGATGCGCCAGCGCAATTGATTTAGCGATGTAGCGCTAAACAGATCACGTTGAATAAACTGTTCTTTAATAGTTTTGGCTGTTACGCAATTTTCACAGTTTTTCACTTCAATCTTTTTAGCTACTTGATTTCCATTAAATGTAGTTATTTCTACAGTCATGTCATCAAATGATTTAGTGCCTCGCATGTTATCTACAGCTATTTCAAATTTAACGGTTTTGTTTTTTAATAAGTCAAATTCATCTGATAAAGCTTTTACAACGCCATGTGCCCCCTGAACTTTATTGCTGTTGTTACCTTTTAATTGCAATTTATTCAGGATGTTGGAGGTGAACTCTTCAACTTTAGTATTGGGTGCATTATCCAGTTTCATGATAAACGTGTTAAGGTCTTCCAGTACATTTGCAAAAGAAGCTTTCGAATGACCTTGTATTTTTGCCAGGGCTTCATCTGTCAATCCGAGTTGATCCAGTGATTTAGAAGAATGTTTCTTGATGGTCACAAATGCTGATAGAGCATCCGGTTGTTTAAATAACGAACTTCTGCCTTGAGCAAGTAGCGTTGAGCTTGCTTCTAATACTTCATCCACATTTGTAGAAAGCAATTTAGCCAGCTCTGCATCACCCTCAATAGCTTTAATAAATTCATCGGCTTTATTATCAAGTTTACTTACTATTTTATTCCTAAGTGATTCCGAGACAACACCTGAAACAATATCACCAACAACACGAGGGGATGTTCCCAACTCCACATAACTGTCCGAAGCTTTAACGTCATTGCGATAGTTAATCGTGTATTGCTTGTTGGTTCCATTGGGTTGGTAAACCTGCCATTTCACGTTTGCTTTACCTTTATGTGGAATGGCAGTAATAACACCATTGGAATGAACACGTGTAATACCATCGTTGGCAATAACATCCAGGTTGAGTTCCCTGGCCAAGTTAGTTGCAGCTGAAGGATTATTACATGATAATAAACGAACCGTTTTGGTTCCTTCCGGTATAACTTCAAGGAATTCTTTGTTATTGATTATCTTACCATTTATGATAAAACTTGATCCATCACTGTGAACGATAATATCAAGGATATCATCGGCTACTACAGCTTCAAATTCATCTAAATAACCATCAACTTTTCGTAATATGTTTTGATCTGAAAGATTGATGTTGAAGTTTGTAAGATTAATATTTCTACCAACATTATCTGCACCATTTAGTCGCTTTATAGCGTCTGCAGATGCGTTCTCCGGTAAGCCAAGCTCTTTTCGATATGTCTCAATAAATGCTGCCAGTTTTTCTTTCGAACTTTCAATCTGCTTTAATTCATTAGTAGAAAGGCCATTTATCTTATCTATTAAGACATTATATTCTTTTTGCAGTGCTGATTTTGATTTACTGAAGTTTTCTGTTTTGATAGCCAGGTTTTCAAGTTGTTTGGGCTTAACAAAGGTTTCACCTGCCGAGACAATTCCGGTAATTATACTCACACTTGTCAGTACACTTCGCACTTGCTGGTTCTCTTCACTGAATCCTGCAGCTAAACTTGTCACTGAACTAATTTTATCAGCATAAAAGAACAGGCGACCTAACTTAGTAAGTTGTCCTCCAGGTATTAATAGTGTTGCAACATCAATGCCTGCTTGAGTTACATCGGTTGCAGTTTGAATACCGGCTTCTTTATCTGCATAATAGGCGAATATAGCTGGTGCAATAAACACTTTATCAAAACCTTCAAGTGCACCTAAAGTGGATTTTTGATCGAAGATGACAGGTTCAAAGGGATCAAAATCTCTTGGATTCTTTATGTTTGAAGCTTCAGATGTGATAAATCCATAACACATGTAGCTATTTAGGGTAACTTTACCCTGGTCATTAACATCGGCATCAATCTTCAAATATGGATCGACGTCAACAATTCCAAGTTTTAAATCCATCCAGGTCCTGGCATATATGCTCTTGTAATCAAATGCTACAGTACGTTCACTTAATTTTGCGGCATAAACAGGATCAATTGTTGATTCATTGAGTTTGATATTTAATTCCTTGCTAAAGTTCTGGTACTCCTGAGTTTTAGAGAAAAGTGATAACAGTTCAGTCATCAGGTATTTCCTGGAGTCATCGCCAATAAATAAGTACTTGTTATCAACTGAAGAAACCAGAATCTTTATTAATGGGTCTTTACCCATTTTTTGGTTTCCAAGTGCCTTTAGAAAATCATCTGGTTTTTCTTTCTGTGGGAAATTCTTGAATAAATTTAGAAGTGCCAATTCCTCATTGGTGTCGAAACGCTTGCCTGCTATCCATCCTCCCTCGTTGACAACACATGATAATAGTGTTTTTATATATTTTACTCTCTCCGTTCCACTTATTTTATCTAAAACGAAATCTGGTATTCCTTCAAAAAGCACATCAATCTTGTCACAGTCTTGTGTTAACTCCTTATTGGCAAATAGAGTGTTGTACTTGTCTGTAAGTGTAATTTTGTAATCATCAGTTAATTTGATTCCTATTCGCCCCAGTATTGCACTAAAATCTTGATATGTATAGGTTGTAAATTTAACAGCTTCCTCGGAGCTATCTGTAAAGTTGAATATTAAGGTGAACTCTACATGGAAATCCCCTGTTAAGTTTACATTTACAAGAGGTTTTTCAATATTCACATTAGCTTTGTCTTTTGTAAGCCATACAATTGTGGAGTGTTCTTTATTGTTATATGAAAACTTATTGTATGTCTCTGCAAAATCCCAGATATACTGTTCGTTTAGCTTGTGATAATTGTAATCAACACTTTTGTTTCCGTAGTTAGATTTTAACCAGCTAAATAAGGCATCGATTTTAACCAGGTTTTTCGCCCCCTCACTCTCATCAAACGCATCAAACAGAATTATTTCCGGATTATGAATGAGGTCCCACTGGTATTTCCATCTGAGCCACAAAACATTCAGTAAAAAGCTTCACTATACAGGGTTATGGCATGTCAAAGAACGTTCCCTGCCTTCTTCAAAAGTAGCATTTTAACTGAATATTATAGTGTATTAATATCGGTAAACATATTGTATCGTCATGCTTTATCCTTACTTGATCCATACTTTTGGCATACCGGATTCCTACTTCAGTCCTGGCGATACCTTTTTTTCAATTGAAGGGATTTTCAATTGAAAGAAAAGAGGTTATCCACCTCTTAAACGTTGTAAATCGTTGTGTAAAGCAACAATCACTTTCAGTGTGCTTTGCATGGATTCGAGGCTTATTTTTTCAGCTTCAATGCAATTATGTTGCAAGGCTCTTGACAGGCCATTGCAACAGATGCGGATCTCTTTGAGATGGTTTTCAATCTCTTGTTTGCGTTTGTTTATCATGACGTTAAGTTTTAAGTGATACATTATTTTTTTGCCTTGTTTAATTGGCGTAGACATCCCACTTCAGCCAGGGCGGTGAAAGGAGGCAAGGTTTTTTAAGGATTTTTTTATGCCTTACAGATCAATCGATTTCATCAAAAAAATCCTTAAAAACCCGTAGGGCCTGACCTTGACTTTTTACCGACCGGGTGTAACTTTTGAAGCCCAATAAAGAAGGGTACCAGGTAATTAAACTCATTGGGATATATGGATTTCAGGTCGTTGGGATGGCCTGGTCATAGAGTATTCAAGTTCATGCGAGCCGGCTGCGAGTGGAGCAAGGGTGGCAGGCCGTTAGCTGTGAGGTACGAACCGCGTGGACTGGCTTATGTGTGAAGCGGAGGCACGGAGCGTAACACACCAAACCGCCTACCTGCCGGAGGCCATTAAATACTTCGGTTGCAGCCCACAGCGACCAGCAGGCGAGCCTAACATTGGCAGCGTTTGGGTTTTTAGTGGCTGAAGTGAGGTACGAACGAAGCGGCTAAAAGCACAATGGAGCTGCTGTGAGGAAGACCGAAGGAGCGCAAGAGGTGTGACCAGCTGACCGGTTAAATATTAGAACTATCCATAAAAGTTAGGAGATATCCAGGGATTATGATATTACTGAGAACAAATGACAGAAGGGCACCCGAAGGGCATGAAGCGCTTTTTAATGCCTAAAAAACAGACACGTATTAAAATGGGCTGAATGGCTTGGCGCAGCTGTTGCCGACTGACCGATGACGAACACCGCTAAACCTGTTAATATGTTATGGATTATGGCTTGTTTAAGGGGTGGTACTTTTTAAGCTCTTCTTGTAAATCCTCCAAATTATCAGTCCGGTACCGTTCGGTGGAGCTCACATATTTGTGACCAGCCATGTACTGTACTTCCCTCAGATTGTAGTGGTTCAGCCAATTGGTGATGACGCTGGGCCGTATTTGCATTAAGGTATGTAAACGGGGTTCATAACGACGGATCCGGTTGGTGATTTCAGGTAAACAACGCTTTAGCCGTTTTCGCGGGAAGAGTTGCTGACCTTCTATCTCATCTAGTAAGTCCACTCTTTCAGTTAAAATATATTGATGCAAGGCCAGTATCTGAAAGGGCTTTAAGTCCAGTATCCGCTTATTGGTACGCCTTATTGACGGGATGTAAATCCGGCCTTTATCCAGTTGCAGATGACTGGTTTCCAATCTGGCCATTTCACTTTCCTGCAAGCCCTGATAGATTTTTAGTCCCAGTGTAATGTGGTAACGCTTCAGCGCTGCTTCATTGGACCAGAAAGATTGTGCATTAAGGAACTGCTCATACATATTATCCAGCTCTTTTTCAGTGAACAGGTTGTGTGGGATGCGCCGCATAACGCCCCTGATTCTTATGGACTCAGCCACATTGATCAGCTCCTTAAATTCTAAAAAGTAGCCTATTTTCAACAATTCTGCATTGATAGTTTTGGGCTGGATGTTTTGACTTTTCCGGTAGCGGATGTAATGCATCAGGTGTTCATGTTCAAAGTATTCAATACTTGCTTGATTTTCATGCAGCCACACCTTAAATTTCTTCTCAATGAAGTTGTGGTAATACAAAGCAATATTCACACTTAAGCCTTTATTGATAAGCCATGTATTAAAATCCATCACTCTTAATTAAATGCGTGTACTTCTGTGTTGTTTCCAAACTTTTGTGTCCTAAAAACTGACTGATAAATTCCAGTTTCATACCACTTTGCAACAGATGTGTCGCAATGGAGTGCCGCAGAATATGTAATCCGAACGACTTCTGTTTGAGAGCTTCATTATTTGTTTGATTTTTCAACCATTGCAAACGATTATACATGCCTTGTTGAGAGTACCTTGAGCCACGCCTACTGAGTAACAACGCGTCTGATTTTCCGCCATTTAATAGTGAATGGCGCTGGTTCGTAATATAAGCCTGTAAAGCACTTTTAACCTGTGGATTCATTGGTACATATCGTTCACGGTAGTTTTTGCCTTTGCGTACATAAATGAGTTCCCTTTCAAAAAGCAGATCATTCATATTGAGGGCGGCTCCTTCACTGGCTCTTAAGCCACATCCGTAAAATACACTGAGCATAGTAGTATCCCGTTGGTGGTAGATATTCCGGTGATCAGAAGCGGTTTTAAAAAGCTGGCTGATTTCAGTTCGGGTTAAGAAAGTGGCTGTTTCCTTTGTTTTCAGCAGTTCCAGTTTCAGTGGAAGAGTGGCCTTTCCGGACTGTTGCAGGTATTTGCTGAACAACCTCAGGGCCGTCATCTGTTTGTTGATGTATCCGGCACTTAAGCTGCCTCCATGCATGCAGTTGGGGCGGTGATGCAGATGCTCTAAATAGTGATTGATTTTTCCAGATTCAAACTCCTTCAGATGGGTGATGTTCTGTAATTCCAGAAAAGCAAAAAACTCATCCATACACCATCTGTTAAGTTTGACTGTGTGGGGCGCATAGCCCAATGTGTCGAGCCACAGGGTGAAGCTTTGGGAGAGGTGGCGAAACTGGTTGCTTTGATATTCTCTATTAACACTTTTTGTGGGACGCGGGACGCCAAAGGGTTTTTGTTGTATTGGTGGGGGTTCTGGCGTCCCAACTGGTGTTTCAGAGGTGTGGGATGCCAGTATATCACTTTTCATTATTATTTAGATTATTCAGTTGATTATGAAGATATTCTTGTATTTCATGGCGTAATTTACTCAGGTTGTCCCAGTAAGAGATTTTATACTTTAACCCTCTGTTTTGATAACCACCACTTACCGAGATGTATTCCATGTCAATCAAGTTGCTTAAATACCGGTGAATGGCTGATTTACTCAGGTGCAGCGCCTGGCGTATTTCGCGCTGGGTAAATTCATATTGTTGTGGATTATCCTTTTGTAAGAGGTGTATTTTCAGGGACTCAAAGAACTGGCGAAGGCTTCCGTCTAGCTCATCTACTTTCAAAAAGATACTGTCAAACATGATGGTAATAGCTGTCTGTAAATCTTCCGGTTCAGTGATAATTCTGTTTTTATTATCCCGTTTTCTCCGGAACTGGTTGATCAATGTGATTTGCCTTACAAAACAAAGGAACAGCTCATGTAAGCGCCGTATTTTATGGGCACGGGGAGGTAATTGTATCCGGTCGGCATAGGGATTAATGACATCATAAGGCTTTAATAAGCGGATGCAGTTTTGCAGAAAAGCCCTGGTTTTGATCTCTTCTGTTTTGTCGATGATGCCTGATGCTGCCCGGCTTTGATACTGCATAATCCGCCCAGTCTGCTCCCGGCTTTCATCCACCGCCACAATAAACATGCGGCTCATATTATCTTCATAGATATGGCCGTGCGTAGTGGCACACAAACTGGCCATGGGGCCACGTACAATGCGCTGTGCACTGCGGATATTGCCGTTTTCATCTTTCTGGCTGGTACTGCTGCTGAGCATGTTGTTACTGATCAGTTCACGCCAGGCAAAAAGGGCTTCTTCTTTCAGTCCATCAATGTCTTCGAGGCAGATGAGTTTGCCTCTGAAAAAGTACTCATCGTAATTGTAAAAACTATTTTCGGTCACACGGGTAAATTTCACCACTTTTTCAGCTGGCATCAGATCGGCTATTTTACTCAAGAGGTGGGTTTTTCCACTTCCTGAACTGCCTTGTATTAAGGCATGCAAGGTATCCGGCATTTTGTGACTGGTGGCGATGATGAACAAAAACAGCCGGTTGTTTTCTTCGCCGGTAATCCCACTTTTACCAATGCGTTCATTCAGTCGCGCCATTAAATTATCTTGTTTAAGAAAAGCTTTGCACTGCGCCTGTTCAGCCAGTGGCACCGGATTTTCCAGGTCTTGATCCTTGTTACTTGAATCTTGAAACGCTTGCTCCCGGTGCTCTTCCAACAGATCCGTCAGGTACGATAAGTCCGCTTCCGTTTGATCACTTCTTAAATCCAGTTTCTCAGCTGCCTCACACGCTTCCCGCCGGGTTTGTTTCTCTTCATACAGATCCAGTCGGCAGCGATATTTGATACCCGTTTCTAAATGTTGCACATCGAGGCTCACCAGCATCTTATCCAGTTGTTTGCATAGACATCCTTTGACAATATATCTGGCCGTTTGGCTTTCGTAGATGATTTTGTTTGGTTGGGTGGTGTTGAGTTTGCTATTTGCGATTAATATCTTCTGCGTTTCTTTTTCAATTGAAGTTTTCTCAGTTGAAGAAAAAGGTTTAGTGTTAACTACTTGGCCTCTTGAAGGCTTGAGGCTTGAACTCTTGTTATCTATATCCTTGGGTCTTAAATCTTCTAAAACTTTTTTCTCTTCAATCAGTTGTATAACAGTTTCTTTTCCATAATTGATATAAAGACTATTTACATCTTCATTTTCAGGGGTTGGAACAGCTGATAGTTTGCAGTTCAGTTCTTTTAGCTCTTTACTGTATTTAGTAATGCCTTGTTGTCCTGCTGTATCTCCATCAAAAAAGAAGATGATTTCTTGTAGTTGTTTGAGTGTTTTGATAGCCGTTTTGTGCTCAGCTGTGAGACCATTAGTCCCATAAGCAGCCAGCACTGATAATTGTTCACTGATTGGCATTGTTAACTGTAAGGTGGCTGCATCAATGATGGCTTCGGTGATGATCAGGGTTTGGGTATTTTTACCGGGATAACCAGGATACAATCCTTTCCGGTTTTCGCTGTAGTAGTGTTTGCCAAATTCCAGTGTATGCCCCTTGCTTTCGGTGATTCTTCGACCATATAAACTGGTTATATTTTCATCTTTGTCTTTTAAAGGGAAGATGATGCAAGTTTTGAGTTTGTTCCAGTTTTTTCCGGAGTTGTAACCCACATCTGGTAAATCTTCCAATCCTCTTTGTTTGAGATATTCTAATGCCTTAGGGCTGCGCGGGAGGCTTTCTTTCTGCTTGATGAATAATTCAGCAAAATTATCAGCCTCCCTTGCAACTCCCTTTTTTGATGCAATCCCCATTACATCTGTATTTTTATTCACTTCGGCTAATTCAGTAGCTTTCTTTAATGCTTCGTGTTTGTTTAATTTACCGTGCTTCTCAATAAACTCAATCTGATCACCTGTGGCACCGCACCCGAAGCAGTGATAGGTGTTGGTCTCAGGGTATATTTTACAACTGGGTTTGTCATCCTCATGAAACGGGCATTTGATGTGGTTGTTCCGGTCTGGTTTGATGTTGTAATGAGCCAATACTTGGTGTATGGGCAGTTGTTTTTTGATGTGGGGGATTTGCATGTAGAAAAAAGATTGAAAATTTTAAATAGAACTTTTAGGTTTCAAATATAACCTATCAATTCTAATATTCAAAATCTTTAAGGCTTTGATAATACTTTTTGGGGTTGTAATTTTACTTTATAGCAGTAATAACAGTATTATTCAAAACTTATGAGTTTCGGTAAAAGATTGCAAGAGGCACGTAAAAAGAAAGAATTATCGCAGGAGGAAGTTGCGAAAGTACTTAATACAAAAGCTCCAGTGATTGGCAGGTATGAGCGTGATGAGATGAAGCCGTCTATTGAGGTGGCAACAAAAATAGCCGACTTATTGGAAGTATCTTTGGATTACCTGGTGGGCAAAATTGATGTGGAGCTTGATAAAACCACACTTAACCGGATTTTAGAAGTAAGCAGATTCTCTGAAGAAGACCGGAACCATATTTATTCTGTTATTGATGCTTTTATTGCCAAACGGAAAATTCAATCGATTTTGTGAGGGTAAAATATTGATGCCATATAAAAACAAAAGCCAGGTTGAGTAACCTGGCTTTATTATTTCTTTATGTAAATTAGAAGAGGTTTTAATTCTCTTTGTTGTAATTGTCCACTTCATCCTGTAGTTCCTGATCCCAGATATATTCCATATCAAATTTTCCTGTTGGATATAGCGTGAATTTTGCCCTGTTCCAGTCCTTGTGCTGCAATGGATGATTTAGGGTAAGTTCGTATAATTGATGAATTTTATCTGTATCGAAGCGAAACTCCCAAATATCTAAGGATTCCCTTTTTTTATCGTGTGTTATGTAATGACCAGTAAAACCAACATTTCCTTTAAGTCTTTTAATTCTTAATTCAACATAATTGAATTGAATATCGGATGGCAAAATATCTAATACCGCCATTGCTAATTCTCTGTATATTTTTTCCATTTCTATTGATTATCGAATGTTTCAATAACTGGATCGTTATTGCCAATTTTATATCTTACTTCAAACTTCACTGGTCTTTTCCCATTACCTTTAAATACTGGCAGTATCTGAATTTTCACATCTTCTCCTTTTTTAATAATGATTCCAGATTCATCAAACTTAGTTACCATTGCCTCAGCCCATAAATTCTCCATCCTTTTCCACTCTCCTTGGTTCAGATTGGCTGCCTGCGGATAGTAATTTATTTGTTCGCCCGGGCCATAAAATCTTGCTGCGATGGCATGGCCTCCCTGATCGGTTCCTTTTACACCTTCTTTTATATCAACACTTCGGATTTGCTGGCTATTTAATCGGGCTCTTACAATATCGTCCAAATCACCTGAAACTTTGACAACCCTACCAAGTTCATCGGTTTCATAGATGTAGCCATCAACGTCATATTTTGCATTAGCCATAGGTGGGTCAATATTCAAAAATGTGTTCCAGCCCTTACCTTTGTTGCCTCCCGAGCATTTTAAGGTGGTTCCATCAAATTCTGCTAACAACTTCCCTTGTGTATTTCTAAAAGATGTTACCCCTCCCTGTTCTGATATTTTCCATCCTGAGGGAATATTCTTTTGGCCTATCTTTCCTTTTTCAATAAATTCCAACCACTTAATATCCGTTCTAAGAGTGGTGTTTTTTACTCTTTCCCAGCTATTTAATAACTCCGGTTTATCATAGAATGCTTTCTTTAAAGCATTATCAAAATTAGCAAAATCAGTTTTAAAAGCATCTCTTAAACTTTGTGTATGGAGCTTATTTAGTAGGTCATCAATATTAGATACAGAGTTGGTAGTTACACCTGCCACATCTTCCAAATGCCTTCTAATGTTATCCGGCACAGCATCATCCGCAACTTGCAAAGCCTCCTTTGCAGCTTTATTAGCCATTTTCGAAACGACAATATCCGAAGATAGTGTGGCCATCTGCAGCCAAAAGTTATAAGCCTTTAATTTGGTACAAAATTCTGTATTTCCTTCACATGCTGAAGTGTAATTCAAAACCATATCCAGAGTAGAAGTTCCAATCTCTAAGCCAGCTATAACAACCTTTACCAGTCTGTATGCTCTAGGCAACTCTTTTATCTTACTCAGATTTCCTACTGCAGAAACAGTCAAGGTTACATCCATTGCTATACTTAATGATGTCATTCTGGCTTTTAGATCTTCCAGATCATGAACTCCCATTAAGTAGAAAGCAGGTACATCTTTCGATGGCAGGTTTATTGTTTCTTCCTCATCATAGATTACACGTATTGGTTGAAAAATATTATAACATCGATCAGGTGTATACCCTTCGTCATCAATATATTTTCTTGAACAGATATCAGATCCTGAAAAACGAAACTCATCGTTTTCTATGCTAAAGGTCCGCTGAAACGTACCTCCGGCATTGTAGTAATAAACCAAAGGATTTTCATCACCATAAGTATAATTGCTCAAATTACTTTCATCACTTAAATTCCAGATAGAATAAAGCGTAGTGAGAAAACGGGTTTTATTATTCTCATCACTCCAAAAATCGTAATTGATATCATCAAGTTGAGCGAACAATGTTTCAAACAGTTGTGCATCCGTTTTGATTAGATCAACAAACTCATTTAAATCATCCCGGTGCATACTTGTCTCAAACAAATCAAGAATAAGATCTTCCTTGGTTTCGACAATACTTTTATTAACCGGTGCAAGTTTAGTTAACAAATCATATCTCTGTTGTGGAGTCAGGTGCTTGGTAGCACAAGCTGCAATACTTTTTAGTTTGATAAATTCATCACTATCAATACCATCATCCACATTTATCTCGGACCATATTTTGTTAAAATCAGCTTGGACACTTAAATCAGTTGGCTTTAAATAAGATGCAAAATCATCAGTATTCGTATAAACAGTAAGCCCTCCAGCTATGTATTTATTTGTAAAGTTTTGTGGTACAACCTTTGTTTTAGTCCAATCAAGGATACTGGATTTATCGTAACTTCCAGTTGCCAGACTAATGTCTTCAGTTAAATAAATCTTCTTCTCATCATCATACTCCAAACAGATTTCAAAGGATTGACCAGCTAAAATAACTTTATCTCGAACGGGCAGTCTGCTTAGGTATTCAGACTTAAATTCATTTATATTATCCAAATAAGCACATCTGAACTCCTGTAAAATCTTTTGGGCTATTTCTCCTTCTGCATACGCCCCCTCACTCTCATCAAACGCATCAAACAGAATTGTTTCCGGATTATGAATGAGGTCCCACTGGTATTTCCATCTGAGCCACAAAACATTCAGTAAAAAGCTTCACTATACAGGGTTATGGCATGTCAAAGAACGTTCCCTGCCTTCTTCAAAAGTAGCATTTTAACTGAATATTATAGTGTATTAATATCGGTAAACATATTGTATCGTCATGCTTTATCCTTACTTGATCCATACTTTTGGCATACCGGATTCCTACTTCAGTCCTGGCGATACCTTTTTTTCAATTGAAGGGATTTTCAATTGAAAGAAAAGAGGTTATCCACCTCTTAAACGTTGTAAATCGTTGTGTAAAGCAACAATCACTTTCAGTGTGCTTTGCATGGATTCGAGGCTTATTTTTTCAGCTTCAATGCAATTATGTTGCAAGGCTCTTGACAGGCCATTGCAACAGATGCGGATCTCTTTGAGATGGTTTTCAATCTCTTGTTTGCGTTTGTTTATCATGACGTTAAGTTTTAAGTGATACATTATTTTTTTGCCTTGTTTAATTGGCGTAGACATCCCACTTCAGCCAGGGCGGTGAAAGGAGGCAAGGTTTTTTAAGGATTTTTTTATGCCTTACAGATCAATCGATTTCATCAAAAAAATCCTTAAAAACCCGTAGGGCCTGACCTTGACTTTTTACCGACCGGGTGTAACTTTTGAAGCCCAATAAAGAAGGGTACCAGGTAATTAAACTCATTGGGATATATGGATTTCAGGTCGTTGGGATGGCCTGGTCATAGAGTATTCAAGTTCATGCGAGCCGGCTGCGAGTGGAGCAAGGGTGGCAGGCCGTTAGCTGTGAGGTACGAACCGCGTGGACTGGCTTATGTGTGAAGCGGAGGCACGGAGCGTAACACACCAAACCGCCTACCTGCCGGAGGCCATTAAATACTTCGGTTGCAGCCCACAGCGACCAGCAGGCGAGCCTAACATTGGCAGCGTTTGGGTTTTTAGTGGCTGAAGTGAGGTACGAACGAAGCGGCTAAAAGCACAATGGAGCTGCTGTGAGGAAGACCGAAGGAGCGCAAGAGGTGTGACCAGCTGACCGGTTAAATATTAGAACTATCCATAAAAGTTAGGAGATATCCAGGGATTATGATATTACTGAGAACAAATGACAGAAGGGCACCCGAAGGGCATGAAGCGCTTTTTAATGCCTAAAAAACAGACACGTATTAAAATGGGCTGAATGGCTTGGCGCAGCTGTTGCCGACTGACCGATGACGAACACCGCTAAACCTGTTAATATGTTATGGATTATGGCTTGTTTAAGGGGTGGTACTTTTTAAGCTCTTCTTGTAAATCCTCCAAATTATCAGTCCGGTACCGTTCGGTGGAGCTCACATATTTGTGACCAGCCATGTACTGTACTTCCCTCAGATTGTAGTGGTTCAGCCAATTGGTGATGACGCTGGGCCGTATTTGCATTAAGGTATGTAAACGGGGTTCATAACGACGGATCCGGTTGGTGATTTCAGGTAAACAACGCTTTAGCCGTTTTCGCGGGAAGAGTTGCTGACCTTCTATCTCATCTAGTAAGTCCACTCTTTCAGTTAAAATATATTGATGCAAGGCCAGTATCTGAAAGGGCTTTAAGTCCAGTATCCGCTTATTGGTACGCCTGGTTGACGGGATGTAAATCCGGCCTTTATCCAGTTGCAGATGACTGGTTTCCAATCTGGCCATTTCACTTTCCTGCAAGCCCTGATAGATTTTTAGTCCCAGTGTAATGTGGTAACGCTTCAGCGCTGCTTCATTGGACCAGAAAGATTGTGCATTAAGGAACTGCTCATACATATTATCCAGCTCTTTTTCAGTGAACAGGTTGTGTGGGATGCGCCGCATAACGCCCCTGATTCTTATGGACTCAGCCACATTGATCAGCTCCTTAAATTCTAAAAAGTAGCCTATTTTCAACAATTCTGCATTGATAGTTTTGGGCTGGATGTTTTGACTTTTCCGGTAGCGGATGTAATGCATCAGGTGTTCATGTTCAAAGTATTCAATACTTGCTTGATTTTCATGCAGCCACACCTTAAATTTCTTCTCAATGAAGTTGTGGTAATACAAAGCAATATTCACACTTAAGCCTTTATTGATAAGCCATGTATTAAAATCCATCACTCTTAATTAAATGCGTGTACTTCTGTGTTGTTTCCAAACTTTTGTGTCCTAAAAACTGACTGATAAATTCCAGTTTCATACCACTTTGCAACAGATGTGTCGCAATGGAGTGCCGCAGAATATGTAATCCGAACGACTTCTGTTTGAGAGCTTCATTATTTGTTTGATTTTTCAACCATTGCAAACGATTATACATGCCTTGTTGAGAGTACCTTGAGCCACGCCTACTGAGTAACAACGCGTCTGATTTTCCGCCATTTAATAGTGAATGGCGCTGGTTCGTAATATAAGCCTGTAAAGCACTTTTAACCTGTGGATTCATTGGTACATATCGTTCACGGTAGTTTTTGCCTTTGCGTACATAAATGAGTTCCCTTTCAAAAAGCAGATCATTCATATTGAGGGCGGCTCCTTCACTGGCTCTTAAGCCACATCCGTAAAATACACTGAGCATAGTAGTATCCCGTTGGTGGTAGATATTCCGGTGATCAGAAGCGGTTTTAAAAAGCTGGCTGATTTCAGTTCGGGTTAAGAAAGTGGCTGTTTCCTTTGTTTTCAGCAGTTCCAGTTTCAGTGGAAGAGTGGCCTTTCCGGACTGTTGCAGGTATTTGCTGAACAACCTCAGGGCCGTCATCTGTTTGTTGATGTATCCGGCACTTAAGCTGCCTCCATGCATGCAGTTGGGGCGGTGATGCAGATGCTCTAAATAGTGATTGATTTTTCCAGATTCAAACTCCTTCAGATGGGTGATGTTCTGTAATTCCAGAAAAGCAAAAAACTCATCCATACACCATCTGTTAAGTTTGACTGTGTGGGGCGCATAGCCCAATGTGTCGAGCCACAGGGTGAAGCTTTGGGAGAGGTGGCGAAACTGGTTGCTTTGATATTCTCTATTAACACTTTTTGTGGGACGCGGGACGCCAAAGGGTTTTTGTTGTATTGGTGGGGGTTCTGGCGTCCCAACTGGTGTTTCAGAGGTGTGGGATGCCAGTATATCACTTTTCATTATTATTTAGATTATTCAGTTGATTATGAAGATATTCTTGTATTTCATGGCGTAATTTACTCAGGTTGTCCCAGTAAGAGATTTTATACTTTAACCCTCTGTTTTGATAACCACCACTTACCGAGATGTATTCCATGTCAATCAAGTTGCTTAAATACCGGTGAATGGCTGATTTACTCAGGTGCAGCGCCTGGCGTATTTCGCGCTGGGTAAATTCATATTGTTGTGGATTATCCTTTTGTAAGAGGTGTATTTTCAGGGACTCAAAGAACTGGCGAAGGCTTCCGTCTAGCTCATCTACTTTCAAAAAGATACTGTCAAACATGATGGTAATAGCTGTCTGTAAATCTTCCGGTTCAGTGATAATTCTGTTTTTATTATCCCGTTTTCTCCGGAACTGGTTGATCAATGTGATTTGCCTTACAAAACAAAGGAACAGCTCATGTAAGCGCCGTATTTTATGGGCACGGGGAGGTAATTGTATCCGGTCGGCATAGGGATTAATGACATCATAAGGCTTTAATAAGCGGATGCAGTTTTGCAGAAAAGCCCTGGTTTTGATCTCTTCTGTTTTGTCGATGATGCCTGATGCTGCCCGGCTTTGATACTGCATAATCCGCCCAGTCTGCTCCCGGCTTTCATCCACCGCCACAATAAACATGCGGCTCATATTATCTTCATAGATATGGCCGTGCGTAGTGGCACACAAACTGGCCATGGGGCCACGTACAATGCGCTGTGCACTGCGGATATTGCCGTTTTCATCTTTCTGGCTGGTACTGCTGCTGAGCATGTTGTTACTGATCAGTTCACGCCAGGCAAAAAGGGCTTCTTCTTTCAGTCCATCAATGTCTTCGAGGCAGATGAGTTTGCCTCTGAAAAAGTACTCATCGTAATTGTAAAAACTATTTTCGGTCACACGGGTAAATTTCACCACTTTTTCAGCTGGCATCAGATCGGCTATTTTACTCAAGAGGTGGGTTTTTCCACTTCCTGAACTGCCTTGTATTAAGGCATGCAAGGTATCCGGCATTTTGTGACTGGTGGCGATGATGAACAAAAACAGCCGGTTGTTTTCTTCGCCGGTAATCCCACTTTTACCAATGCGTTCATTCAGTCGCGCCATTAAATTATCTTGTTTAAGAAAAGCTTTGCACTGCGCCTGTTCAGCCAGTGGCACCGGATTTTCCAGGTCTTGATCCTTGTTACTTGAATCTTGAAACGCTTGCTCCCGGTGCTCTTCCAACAGATCCGTCAGGTACGATAAGTCCGCTTCCGTTTGATCACTTCTTAAATCCAGTTTCTCAGCTGCCTCACACGCTTCCCGCCGGGTTTGTTTCTCTTCATACAGATCCAGTCGGCAGCGATATTTGATACCCGTTTCTAAATGTTGCACATCGAGGCTCACCAGCATCTTATCCAGTTGTTTGCATAGACATCCTTTGACAATATATCTGGCCGTTTGGCTTTCGTAGATGATTTTGTTTGGTTGGGTGGTGTTGAGTTTGCTATTTGCGATTAATATCTTCTGCGTTTCTTTTTCAATTGAAGTTTTCTCAGTTGAAGAAAAAGGTTTAGTGTTAACTACTTGGCCTCTTGAAGGCTTGAGGCTTGAACTCTTGTTATCTATATCCTTGGGTCTTAAATCTTCTAAAACTTTTTTCTCTTCAATCAGTTGTATAACAGTTTCTTTTCCATAATTGATATAAAGACTATTTACATCTTCATTTTCAGGGGTTGGAACAGCTGATAGTTTGCAGTTCAGTTCTTTTAGCTCTTTACTGTATTTAGTAATGCCTTGTTGTCCTGCTGTATCTCCATCAAAAAAGAAGATGATTTCTTGTAGTTGTTTGAGTGTTTTGATAGCCGTTTTGTGCTCAGCTGTGAGACCATTAGTCCCATAAGCAGCCAGCACTGATAATTGTTCACTGATTGGCATTGTTAACTGTAAGGTGGCTGCATCAATGATGGCTTCGGTGATGATCAGGGTTTGGGTATTTTTACTGGGATAATAAGGATACAATCCTTTCCGGTTTTCGCTGTAGTAGTGTTTGCCAAATTCCAGTGTATGCCCCTTGCTTTCGGTGATTCTTCGACCATATAAACTGGTTATATTTTCATCTTTGTCTTTTAAAGGGAAGATGATGCAAGTTTTGAGTTTGTTCCAGTTTTTTCCGGAGTTGTAACCCACATCTGGTAAATCTTCCAATCCTCTTTGTTTGAGATATTCTAATGCCTTAGGGCTGCGCGGGAGGCTTTCTTTCTGCTTGATGAATAATTCAGCAAAATTATCAGCCTCCCTTGCAACTCCCTTTTTTGATGCAATCCCCATTACATCTGTATTTTTATTCACTTCGGCTAATTCAGTAGCTTTCTTTAATGCTTCGTGTTTGTTTAATTTACCGTGCTTCTCAATAAACTCAATCTGATCACCTGTGGCACCGCACCCGAAGCAGTGATAGGTGTTGGTCTCAGGGTATATTTTACAACTGGGTTTGTCATCCTCATGAAACGGGCATTTGATGTGGTTGTTCCGGTCTGGTTTGATGTTGTAATGAGCCAATACTTGGTGTATGGGCAGTTGTTTTTTGATGTGGGGATTTGCATGTAGAAAAAAGATTGAAAATTTTAAATAGAACTTTTAGGTTTCAAATATAACCTATCAATTCTAATATTCAAAATCTTTAAGGCTTTGATAATACTTTTTGGGGTTGTAATTTTACTTTATAGCAGTAATAACAGTAT
>CALNXQ010000001.1:0-188395 GCA_942490535.1 uncultured Marinilabiliaceae bacterium | reverse complement strand
GGCCCAGTCACCGGCCAACTTTTCAGGTGATGTTCCTTTTGATCCTTCCTTTCGAACCGGGGAGCTGGATAACGGCCTGACCTATTTCATCCGGCAAAACAAGTTACCTGAAGAACGGGCTTTCTTCTACCTGATTGTCAATACGGGTGCCATTCATGAAACTCCAGAACAAAACGGGTTGGCCCACTTTTGCGAACACATGGCCTTCAATGGCACCAAAGATTTCCCCGACAAAGACATTATCAATTACATGCAATCCATTGGCGTCTCCTTTGGGGCAGGTGTAAATGCCTTCACCAATTACACCATGACAGCCTACACTTTAAATAATGTACCTACTACCAAAGCCACCTATGTGGATACAGCTTTAATGGTGATCCAAAACTGGGCCTTTGAAGTGGATTACACCGACGCCGAAATCAATAAGGAAAGAGGTGTTATTCATGAAGAATGGCGAACAAGAGGTGGTGCCTATCGCCGCATGAGTGATCAAACAAACAGCGTATTGTATGGTGAAACGCCCTATGCGAAACACAATATCATTGGTGAATTAGAGGTGATTGACAATTGCCCGGAGCAAGAATTACGCAATTACTACACCAGCCAATATCGTCCAGATCAAATGGCTGTAGCTGTAGTAGGCGACATTGATCCGGACGTGATTGAACAGAAAATAAAGGATTTATTCGGGACTTATGAAAAGCCTGAATCACCTGCCAAAAGCGTTTCATCGCTGATTCCGGATAACCAGGAAACACTCTTTGCTTCTGCCACAGATAAGGAGGCCCGCACCACCGATATCACCCTCTATATTAAACACCCGCATCAAAAAAGTGAAACCTGGGAAGATGAGCGGGCAAACATGGTGAGAAATCTGTTTTCATCGATGTTGAATAAGCGCTTACAGGAAAAATTAAATACACCTGACCCAGCTTTTATCAGTGCCTACTCCTATTATCGTTTTCTGACACAACAAAACGATGCCTATTTTTTACGCATTACCGCATTGCCAGCCGATCCTATCCGCAGCTTCAAAGAAGTATTGACCGAAAACGAACGCGTCAAGCAACACGGATTTACGCAAGGCGAACTGGACCGGGCGAAAAAAGAATATTTGTCGCGTGCTGAAAAAGCATTTAACGAAAAAGACAAACAAGAATCCAGACAGATGGCCTATGCTTGTTTAAGTCATTTTGGGTATAAGATGTCCTATCCGGGTCCGGAAGCCAGCTATTACCATAACCAGGCGGTATTACCAACCATTACACTGGAAGAAGTGAACCAGGTTTCAGCCCGCTTAATCACTGATGAAAATCGTGTATTAGTTGTACATGGTCCGGAAAAAGAAGGTTTTATTATTCCTGACGAAGCAGAGCTTAAAGCGGCTTATACCAAAGTCGTCGAAACAGAATTAGAGCCTTATAAAGATGATTTTGTGGAACGCGCCTTAATGGAACCCCTTCCAACACCGGGTTCGGTCACTAAAGAAGTGTACCGGGAGGATTTAAATGCCACCGAATGGACGCTCTCCAATGGCATTAAAGTCGTTACACAATTCACCGACAACAAGGAAGATGAAATCATGTTCTCCGCCTTTAGCTGGGGTGGTTACAATGTATTTGACACCGAGAACCTGGTGATGGCCGAGATGATCCCTGTTGGCATGAGCACCGGGGGTATTGCTGAATTCACGTCTACGGATCTCAAAAAACAGCTGACCGGTACACAATTCCGCATTTACCCGTGGATGAATGACGAGGAAGAAGGTATATTTGGGTCTTCTACAAAAAAAGACCTGGAAACAGCCTTGCAAATGATTCACTTGTATTTCACTAACCAGGGAACGGATCACAGTCAATTTTCAGGCATTGTGGAACGCCAGAAGCAGGTGTTAATGAATAAGCAAAGCGATCCGCGCACCACTATGCGTGATTCCATCACTGCCATTACGAACAATTACCACCCCCGCAAAATGCCCCGTAATGTTGAAGATTACGATGCCGTAAAAGCAGATCAAACCTTTGCCATGGCCCGCGAACGCTACGCCCAACCGGAGCATTTCACATTCCTGTTTTTAGGCGCCATTGACAATGCCGCCCTCAAGCCGCTGCTGGAGCAGTACATAGGAAGTTTACCCGTTTCGGGCCAGGCCGATGATCAGTTAAAAGACTGGCACATCCGTCCACCCAAGGGAGTGACTCAAAAATCATTCACCCGGGCGATGGAAACCCCCAAATCAACCGTTTTTGTGAGCTATCATGGCGAAGCAGATTATTCTGCCGAAAACCAGCAATACCACAGTGCCATCAGTTATATCTTAAAAATGCGATTTGTAGAGTCGGTACGTGAAGACGAAGGAGGATCCTACGGTGTTGGCGTTTATGGCAGCCTGAAAAACAAACCGGTTCCGTCCTATTCTATGAACATGCAATTTGATTGTGATCCCGAAAAAGCCGATCACTTAAAGGGTGTACTGCAAAACGACATTAAAAAGTTGATGGAAGAAGGTCCTACTGCAGAGGAATTACAGAAAACCAAAGAGTATCTGATAAAAGATAAAGAAAACAACCTGAAACAAAATTACTTTATGCTCGACCAGCTAAGGGAAGCCTATAAATCAGGTCAGTATTTTATTAGCAACGACAACTATGACAAAGTGGTGGAAGGATTAAGCCGGGAATCCATCCAGAAGAAAGCCAACGAATTTTTAAAAGCCGACAGTCGCATTGAGATTGTGATGAAGCCGGAATAACAAACAGAGGGTGTCCAAAAGAATGGACACCCTCTCTATTTTTAGGTCAAAACGGTTTTATTCACCGGATTACTGGGCACCTTCCCACTAAAATAATCCTTGATATTCTGAGCCACCACCACTGACATTTCTCTTCGCGTTTCATGTGTCGCCGTGCCCAAATGCGGCATAAGTGCCACATTGTGCATCTTCATATACGCTTCCGGAATCGTGGGTTCACGCTCATACACATCCAGACCGACACCTGCAATTTCTTCTGTCTCCAAGGCCTCAATTAAAGCCTGCTCATCCACCACCGGGCCACGCGCCGTATTCACCAGATAAGCGCTTGGCTTCATCATTTCCAGCTCAGCTTTACCAATCATGTGCTTGGTATCAGGCGTCAGCGGCATGTTTAAAGAAACCACATCGGCCGTTTTCAACAGCTCCTCCAGCGATACATAAGCGGCTTTTAATTCAGCCTCCACAGTTTCCTCCACCCGGGTGCGATTGTGGTAAACAATATCCATGCCCGATGCCAAAGCCCGTCGGGCCAAAGCCTTACCAATAGCACCCATACCAACAATACCTAAGCGCTTCCCGACCAGGGTTGTACTCAGGTTACGCATCACCCCCCAGGTTATTTCACCTTTGGTGCGCAAACGGTTATTCATTTCACCCATGCGCCGCGCGACAGAAATCATTAATCCCATAGCCAATTCGGCTGTCGGTTCAGTTACCGGATCGGGACTATTGGTCACTAAAATACCTTTGGAAGTGGCGTAGCTGACATCAATATTATCAAATCCAGCCCCAAAATTGGCAATCATCTTCAGGTGGGGAGCAGCATCTATCACCTCATTACTTAGCTTATGGCCATACACGGTCACCACGGCCTCACAATCAGCTATTTTTTCTTTCAACTCCTCTTGTGTGAATGCTTCCTCTTCGGGGTAGACCAGTTCCCAATCCGGTAAGATGGCTTCAAATCCCTCCTTCGGAATGGCTAACATGATCAATAGTTTATGTGTCTTCATCATTTATCTGTTTAAATCGGGCTAAAGATAAATGACTTCCTTTTCTTTTCAAATGACATCGATGTGATCCCATCAAATCATACTGAATGAACCTGGCGAAGACTAAACTCCGATAAGCGGGGACTTGGCATCCTATAGCGAGCACTTCACACAAAAATGTGCACGCTAAGGGGTTTATAGCGCTCACTTAAGCAGGATGTCCGATGACTTTCAGGAATGCCTCTTCATTTTTAGCGGCTGACTTCCTCCCCATTTAAAATATCATTGCGTCTCAATTAAACCATCGAGATACTAAAATCCATAAAAAACTGTTTTTTATAATTGCTGATCATTCCTATTTTTATGCGATGAATAAATACGTCCTAATCTTTCTGATCATTCTTCTTTGTCTACCCGGAGCCCTGCTTTTCGCTCAGGAGAAACACCTGCTTTCCGGTCAGGTAACTGATTCACTCCATCACCCATTGGAATTTGTGAACATTACCTTAAAAGACAGACCAGATGGTACCATCACCGATCAGAACGGCCATTTTTCGTTTGCGACCCAAACTCCACTGCCCTTTACGCTGGTCACTTCTTATATTGGATATGCCTCCCGGGAGATTGAAATTCGCCAGATAGGGGACTTGAAAAACATGATCATTGTATTGGAGGCCAAACAAGAAGTGATCGACCAGGTTGAAGTAACCGGTGAGATCAAGGATCAAAGCTTCACCAAAATTGATCCCAAACTCATTAAAGCCCTTCCGGATGCATCGGGTGGCAACATTGAAGGCCTGGTGAAGAGTCAAATGGGGGTGGCTTCCAACAACGAATTAAGTTCACAATACCGTGTGCGGGGCGGTAATTACGATGAAAACCTGGTTTACGTCAACGACATTGAGATCTATCGGCCCTTTTTAATTCGCTCGGGACAGCAGGAAGGCTTGAGTTTTATCAATCCGGATTTGGTCTCCTCCTTAAAATTTTCGCCCGGTGGTTTTGAAGCCCAGTATGGCGATAAAATGTCATCGGTATTGGATGTGCGCTACAAGCAACCCAAAGCGCTTCAAGGAAGTATGCAAGCAAGCCTGCTTGGTGCCTCCGGCCACGTTGAAGGCAGTACAAAAAATGGCAAACTATCGGCCATCACCGGCCTTCGCTACAAAACCAACAAATACCTTTTGGGTACTTTGGATGTATCAGGTGATTACAATCCTGTCTTTTTCGATGCCCAATCTTTCATCACCTATACCATTAATGAAAATTGGCAAGTGGAAGCATTGGGTTACTATTCGCAAAACGCCTACAATTTTGAGCCGGTTGATCGCGAAACAGTATTTGGCACGATACAGGAAGCAAAAAAACTATATGTAGTTTTTAAAGGCCAGGAAAAAGACTTGTTTCAAACGGGTCTGGGAGCCATCTCCATCAAACACATGCCTAATGTTACCAATCAATACAAACTTTCAGCTTCAGGCTATCGCACTTACGAAGAGGAAACCTATGACATTCTGGGACAATACTCGTTACAAAACATCGAACCCATGGACAATGAGCCTGCGCCAGAAATTGACGGTATTCAAAACATTGGTGTTGGCAGTCACCTGGAACATGCCCGCAACGATTTATTGGGCATCATCCAAAATGTGGCCGTTCAGGGCAAACACCAATTAAACGAGCACCTGCTCACCTGGGAGGTCAAATATCAGCACGAACGGTTTAAGTATTTTCTCAATGAGTGGGAGATGCGTGATTCAGCTGGTTACTCGCTCCCCTATTCCGATAAAGAAGTGAAGCTGGTCTATTCCTACAATGCCGATTTGGAAACCGCCAGTAACCGGGTGACCGCCTATCTTCAGGATGAATACAAATGGGAACTCAACAGTGGTATTCTGTTAGTCAATGGCGGCATCCGTGTGAATTATTGGGATTACAATAATGAATTGCTCATTAGTCCGCGCCTGAACCTCCTGTATTATCCATCAGGTAATAAAAATAAACGCTACCGGCTGGCCACCGGCATCTATTACCAATCGCCCCTGTATAAAGAACTACGCACTCCGGCAGGCGATTTAAATCCGGACATCCAAGCGCAAAAATCCTATCAGCTGGTAGGTGGGTATGATTATATCTTCGACGTAAATGGCCGCCCCTTTAAATTTACAACTGAGGCCTATTATAAATACATGACCGACCTCATCCCTTACCAGGTTGATAACGTCCGTATCCGTTACTCCGGCAAAAACAATGCGAAGGGTTATGCAGCCGGTATTGACTTAAAAATACATGGCGAATTCGTGCCCGGCGTAGAATCCTGGGCCAACCTGTCATTCATGAAGACCGAGGAAGATCTGGAAGACGACTTCTATATAGATGGCGACGGCCAAATGATTTATCCGGGCTATGTACCCAGGCCCTCGGATCAACGTGTTAATTTCTCTTTGTTCTTCCAGGATTACATGCCCAATAATCCAACGTTTAAAGTGCATCTGAATCTGTTGTATGGCACAGGCTTACCCTTTGGGCCACCCCAGTCACCCCGTTACCTGGCCACCAACCGCATGCCGGCCTATCGGCGTGTCGACATTGGCTTTTCAAAGGATTTGAGAGGCCGGCATCCCAATCCCAATAGCTTTATTAAGGATTGTTGGTTAGGAGTAGAGATCTTTAATTTGTTTGATATCAACAACACCATCTCTTACTTTTGGATCTCGGATGTGCACAACCGCCAATATGCCGTCCCCAATTACCTGACATCCCGCCGTTTTAACGTCAAGTTATCGGCCGCCTTTTAAGGCTTGGGAAGTTACAGACCCATCCCTGGCGCGCGAAGAATGGCTGTTGAACTATTTTCGTAAATCTGATAAAACTCAGCTTTTAAACTGTTTTATAATTGGTTTAATCCGCTATTTTTGTTTCAAACCAAATAAAAGTTTACAGAACTAAATCCGTAGTTATGACAGAGAAGAAAATGACACAACAAGATTACATTGACCGCGAGGACAAATATGGTGCACACAACTATCACCCACTTCCAGTAGTACTAGAAAAAGGCGAAGGCATCTATGTATGGGATGTGGATGGTAAGAAATACTTCGACTTCCTTTCGGCTTACTCAGCTGTTAACCAAGGTCACTGTCACCCCCGAATCATCAAAGCGTTGACTGATCAGGCACAAGACTTAACCCTTACTTCCCGTGCTTTCTACAGCAGTGTTTTAGGTGAATTTGAAGAGTACATCACCAAGTACTTCGGATTCGACAAAGTGTTGCCAATGAATACCGGAGCTGAAGCCGATGAGACGGCGTTGAAGCTGTGTCGGAAATGGGCCTACGAAAGAAAAGGGGTACCTGAAAACCAGGCTAAAATTATTGTTTGCGAAGGTAACTTCCATGGCCGTACCATATCCATTATTTCCATGTCCACTGATCCGGATTCATACAAAGGATTTGGTCCTTACACACCAGGTTTTGTAACCGTACCTTACAATGACCTGGATGCTTTGGCTAAAGAACTGGAAGATCCGAATGTAGCGGGATTCCTGGTGGAGCCTATTCAAGGTGAGGCTGGCGTATTTGTACCGGGTGATGGTTACCTGAAAAAGGCCTTTGAGATGTGTAAGGCGAAAAATGTACTGTTCATGGCAGATGAAGTACAAACAGGTATTGCTCGTACCGGAAAACTGTTAGCTTGTGATCACGAAGGCGTTCGTCCGGATGTATTGATCCTGGGTAAAGCCATTTCAGGTGGAGTCTTCCCGGTATCAGCGGTGTTAGCTGATGACGATGTGATGTTGGCCATCAAACCAGGTGAGCACGGTTCTACTTACGGTGGAAACCCACTGGGCTGTAAAGTAGCCATTGCCGCTTTAGAAGTGGTGAAAGATGAAAAATTAGCTGAAAATGCTGAACGCTTAGGTAAAATCTTCCGCGAAGAACTATCGAATGTGAAATCAGATATGATTGAACTGGTACGCGGTAAGGGTTTACTAAATGCGGTGGTGATTAGAAATAAAAATGGAAAAACAGCATGGGATGTCTGTGTGGCCATGAAGGAAAATGGTTTAATTGCCAAACCAACCCATGGAAACATCATCCGTTTTGCCCCTCCATTGGTGATTAACGAAACGCAATTACGCGAAGCACTTGATGTGATTAAAAGCACATTTGCTCAATTCGAATAAGAAAATGTTTCAATAGATATTACGCGAAGGAATCAGTTATTTCCTTCGCGTTTTTTTTACTAAAAATTCAACTGGCACCAACCGGCTTTCAAGCGTTCAGTCAGCGGTTTTCCCATGCCTTTCACATCGATTCCCAGGTGGCGCAGCTGGTCACTTACACCATACATATCTGCACAATTCACGCAGGCTTCCACCACCACCCCATCAGCTATCATCTGCATCAATTTATTTTTCACTTCCTCATTTTCAGTCAATAACTTGGCCGATGGTCCCCATACAATTAATGTAACCTCCTTAAACCACTCCATTCGCCGGGCAGCGTGGGCATACATAAAACAGACTTTAAGAGCCACATCCGGGTCGCCACTAGTCCAAACAACCATTAGTTTGTCCGTTTCTCTTACATTGGTTTTTTGTGCAGTCATCCCTATAAAAGGCATTGTTATCAAAAACAATCCACATAAAATCGTCTTCATAGCATTTTTTGTTATTTTTCATCAACAATATCAGACCTATCTAATTAAAAGGCAATCATGAGCCAGAAAGAATCCTATATCACCCTACTTAAAGAGCAACTCCAAAAAGTTGACGAGCGCACCTTTGACTTATCCTCGTGGAAAAAGGCCACTTGTTTGGTTTTAGAATCCTATTTGGGCATGCATGCGCCACAAATAAAAGCGATTGAAAAAATTGACTATGCCTATAGTAGCTGGGCTCTTCGCGACGAATCAGGTGTGTCTGACCCGGTCAAAACCGATTGCAAATCCACCTTATCCATGATCATCCGGGAAATGGAAATGACGGCTGACAAAAGCACTCAGGACACTGGCGAATCGGGAGCCGATTTGAATTTTGTGTGGACCCCCCTGGAAGATGAGCTAACCGGAGCAGCCCTGAAACGCTTAAAATCCATCTTATCTACCACCAATTTGGAATCCAGTGAGGTAGAGAAATTTTTAAAAGATTTGCCCGGACAAACCACCATTAATGTATTGCAAAGCATATTAATTTCGGAGCCGTTCAGAAACTGGATTGCCAAACAATGAACCTTTTTATTCGCCCCTTAGCTAAACCAATTATGATATCATATGCCTACATCGACCATATCCTGCATGTTTCCTTTACCCAAAAAGTGACTTTGGAAGACTTAATTGAGTTCATCCATGACTTTAAGAATTTAGAAAACCTGCCTGAAAACCTGCGCATCTTTTACGATCTGACAGAAGCGGATCTCGTTTTACATCTGAATGATATTTCAAAATTATCAAAATTGGCAGAAGCAGCCACCGAAAAATTCAAAGACGTGAGAACGGCCTTCTATGTCACAGATCCCAAGGTGACGGCCTACACCATGCTATTTTCCTGGCTACCGGAAAATTCCATCACGAAACGAGAGAATTTCTCAACCCGTGAAGCAGCGATGGAATGGTTAACAGCCGACGAATAGACCTCAATTTACAACAAAAAAGATCCCTGTTAGTAAACAAGGATCTTTGTATTTTGATTAACAAATTGATTTTACATTTTACCTTTCATACGCTCATCCATTAATTCGCGCGCTAATTTCTGTTCACGGCGTAAAGCCGTTTTCCGATGATTTTCAAACTCAGCCTCCACTTCAGCTAGGCGCGTTTTCGTTTCTTTGGTTACATGATGGCCTCGCTTAAACATCAAAAACATGCCAATTGTGATGGCCATCAAAATGAAAACCAAAGCCCACATGATCGAGTTATAAAGGGTTTTACCCAACTCCATTCCTAAAAAAACGAGCGCATTTTTCGATTTGACAGCCGCCTGCAGTTGCCCTCTCACATCTGAAACAATTGCATTTAATGAATCGATCTTTTGGATACCTGCACGAATTTCACGTTGAGAGATCTTTTGGGCATTCCTCAATTGAAGGATACTATCTGAAGCATGTGATTTCAATTGATTAAGTGATTTCAATCTCACTACTTTGAAATCCTCGTAGCTACTTGATTTCTTAATCACATAATCAAACTGCTCTTGAATCGTGCCTGATGTCATTGGATCCACTTCTTCGGTTGTTTGTGCCTTTAAAGGGGCCCAACCAATGAGGAGTAATAGTGTTAAAAACGTTAAGTCCTTCATTCCATCTATTATTTCAGAATAGTAATACATTTAATAAACGATACCAATCTCAACAATATTGTTTAAAATATCAAATCATAGAGTCATTTTATCGCCCATTTATAGCGGTTTTTATATGCACATCTGCTCGCCTATCCTTATAACACATAAATATCCACCATATTATATAACTTCAGTTTAATTCATATTAACCAACAATTCCTTTAAACAACTATTGTTACATTTGGAATCAAATAATAAGATAATGATATACCGACGTAAACTCCTGGGAATTGCATTGATTGTAACGCTGTTTAGTTGCTCCCGAACTCAATCATTAAAAGTATTACAGTTTAATATTTGGCAAGAAGGCACTGTTGTAGAAGATGGTTATCAAGCCATTGTTGATGAGATCATCCGCTCAGAGGCTGATTTTGTGACGTTAAGCGAAGTCCGAAATTACAACCAAACCCGATTCTGCGACCGAATTGTAGCCTCCTTAAAACAACATGGACACCAGTTTTACACTTTCTACAGTTATGATTCCGGTATTCTCAGTCGCTATCCACTTATTGATAGCACCACCATTTTCCCGGAAAAAGATGATCACGGGAGCATATACAAGGCGGTAGCAGATATGAATGGCCATCTGGTTGCCATCTACACCGCGCATCTGGATTACCGGCATTGTGCTTTATACCTGCCCCGGGGTTATTGCGGAACAACTTGGATTAAACTGGATAAGCAGGTTTCAGATGTGGATACAATCCTCTATGATAACGCAGCATCTCAACGGGATGATGCAATCCAACTTTTTCTTGCGGATGCTAGAAAAGAACATGAACAAGGTCGCATCGTTATATTGGGAGGCGATTTAAATGAACCATCGCACCTCGACTGGGTGGCAGCCAATAGAAATATGTATGATCACAATGGAATGGTTGTTCCCTGGCTTACCACGACACTGATAGAAAACGCAGGTCTGAAAGATGCTTACCGAGAACTGTACCAAAATCCAGTGACCCACCCCGGATTTACATATCCGGCAGATTGTGTCCATGTGCCCATTGAAAAACTAGCCTGGGCGCCGGAAGCCGATGACCGTGATCGAATCGATTACATTTTTTATTATCCCCATACCAACCTGACCTTAAAAAGTGCCAGCATAGTGGGTCCGGTTGGAACTGTTGCGTACGGTAAACGGGAGGTTCAGAAGACCGAAGATCCCATCGTAACACCCCTCAATATTTGGCCATCGGATCATAAAGCGCTAATGGTAGAATTTGAACTTCACTAAAATATCTGAAAGTATTTTTAATAATTTATTGGCGACCAATTAATCGATTTAGATAATTTGTAAAATTCTTTCCCGAGCAAGATCCCCTCTAAAAGAGTCCAGTACAACCATGTAAAAATCTAAACCAAACGCTTAAAATTTAACCTACGGTTAATTTTTTTATCTTTGCTGAATTATAGTAAATAAATTCCAAACATCAATTTTACTAGATGATTAGACGCAACAAATATTTTGATCCGTTAATGGGTACCATTGGGGGGGTTTTTATGGGATCTTTAATTTACACCATAAATGCATCACATGGGTTTAACTTATCGATTGTTGCTGCGCTAAAACAAGGTTCGTATACTTTCTTTATGGGTGGTATCACCATGAAGTTTGTGGAGAACCTGGTACACAAAATAGATGAGCGAACCCGTGCCATACTCATTGCTGTAACATTACCCACCTTATTTGCCACTTTACTCACTTACATCCTTCACTCCATCAAAGGAACTCCCGAACCTCTTTTCTCTACCCTTCCGACCCTTTTATTATCCCCGTTTAGTTTTTTCTGGTGGGCCAATAAACAACGAAAAAAATTTGAACGATCTGTTAACAATTAGATTTCATAAAATTGCCTGATCTATCAATCCCAACGAAGAATTGATAGTATATGAATCATTCAATAAATAACTTCTCTATTCGATTCTTATTTGTCCGATTATTACGTATCTTTTGGTTTGTTATCTAATGGTGCCATAACAAGCCTGTATCGGGCCCATGAAAAAACGTCCTACATACGAAGAACTACAAAGGGAAAAGGAACTGCTGGAGACGGAATTAAACCATCTAAAAAAAGAGGTACAACCGTCACAAACAGACGCTCCCCTTTCACTGACGGAACTGATTGATATTGATCAGCTCAGAAATTTATTGGATCATTTTCACAAACTGACGGGTTATGCCATTGCGATTGGTGACCAGGACAATAACATTCTGATCGGATTAGGCTGGCAAGAGATTTGCACAAAGTACCATCGGGTTAATCAGGCATCATGTCAGAACTGCAAGATCAGCGATGCTTTTTTCTCTCAACAAACTCCTAACCATCCCATTACCTACAAATGTAAAAATGGTTTATGGGACTTTGCTTGCCCCATCATTATTAACAACAATAATGTGGCATACATTTTCTTTGGTCAATTCTTTTATGATGATGAGCCGATCGATCGACACTTCTTTGAACAGCAAGCGGAAAAATATGGTTTTGACAAAGTTGACTACTTCAATAAACTTGATCAAGTTCCCATACTCCCCCGCCCAAAAGTGGATAGCCTCATCCATTTTTATGCCGGATTAGCACAAATAATCGCAGATATTGGATATAAAAATTTACTCATTAAGCAATCACAACAAAAGCAAGAAATCAAAAAAGCGATTCAGGAGAGAGACCAACGTTTTCGGAGTATTTTTGACAACCTCATTTCCGGAATTGCATTCACAGCCGTTTCGGGTCAGCTTTTAACTGTAAATAAAGCCTATGAAAAAATAACCGGTTATAGCTCGGAAGAATTATTACAGATGAATTTTAAAGAGTACACCCATCCGGACGATATTGATTCAGAGCAGAAGAAATTATCTGATGCAATAAATGCTCATCTGCATGAGATTAGTTATGAAAAAAGATACATCACAAAAAAAGGTAAAACGATTTGGGTTGACTTATCTGTTTCGTTCATCTATGACAACGGAGAACCGATATACTTTGTTGGTGTAATAAACGAAATAACTGAACAAAAGAGAATCGAACAAGAATTACTTTATAGCGAGGAACGCTTTAAAAAATTAGTTGAGAACTCACCTGATATCATCTACCTCTATTCTAAAAAACGCGGTGCTTTATACTGGTCGCCCCGCGTTAGGGATATTCTTGGATTCGAGCCTAACGACTTATTAAAAAACCCGTTTAAATGGAACGCAGCCATTCATCCGGATGATCTACCTGCAGTGAAAGATGCCATCGAAAATGACATTTTTGATAAAATCATTGACCTGGAATATAGGGTACAATCAGCTCAAGGAAAATGGATTTGGCTTCATGATAGAATCACCAACAAAAAAACAATCAATAATGACGTTATCATTGAAGGTTATGCATCCGACATTACTCAACGCAGGGCAACTGAGTTAGCCCTGATTTACAGTCAAAATAAACTGCATACTTACCTGGACTCATCACCTATTGGTATTGCAATAAGTCAAAAAGATAATACGATACAAATGCTCAACCACAAATTTATTGAACTCTTTGGCTACACCCTCCAGGACATCCCCACCATTAATCACTGGTTTCTTTTGGCCTACCCTGATCCAAAATACAGAGCAGACATTTTGCGCAGATGGGATAACGAAGTCGAACTTTGTACATCCAGGCACAAAAAATTCCGACCCATGGAAGGACTTGTTCGCTGTAAAGACGGGACTGATCGCGTCATCGAATTTAGCTTTGAGTCATTGGGCAACGACCAAATCACAACCTTTGTAGACGTTACTGAACGCAAGCAAATTGAGCAACGCATTCGCAAAAGTGAACAGCAACTCAAAAAACTCTATGACAACACTCCGATTATGATGCATGCCATAAACATGGAGGGGCAACTCATCTCGGTGAATCAATATTGGCTCAATAAGCTGGGGTATAAACAGGACGAAGTATTGGGCAAAAAATCAGTTGAATTCCTGACGGAATCCTCAAGAAAAAAAGCTTCGGTAAAAATATCCTCTCTATTTAAAATCGGAGAAATAAAGGATTTAGAATTCGAATTTGTAAAAAAAACAGGAGAGGTCATTGACGTGATGCTCTCAGCGGAAGTACAATACGATGAAAACAGGCAGCCAACCTCAGCCTTTGCCATGATTCGCGACGTCACTGAACAGAAAAAGACGAGAGAAAAAATACTTGCTCAAAATAAGCAACTTATAGCCTTGAATGCCACTAAAGACAAGTTCTTTTCCATCATTGCCCATGACCTGCGGGCACCCTTCAATGTAATTCTGGGATTTTCTGAATTAATGATTGATCGCGTTAAACATAATCGATTTACAGAAGTAGAACGCTTCAGTAAATTGATTTTACAAGCCACCAATCACAGTAACAATCTCCTTACAAACTTATTGGAATGGTCGCGAACACAAACCGGTAGAATTCAAATTTCATTAAAAAGACATGACATTGGTGTCATCATAAACAATCTAGTTGTTTTTTTTCAAACAGGTTTTGATACGAAAAACATTCACATCCAAACACATTTAGAGCCCAACCTTTTTTTATTGGGCGATAAACACATGCTAGAAACCGTGATTCGCAATCTACTTTCCAATGCCATTAAGTTCACCCCCGAAAACGGATTCATTACCATCACCACAAAAACAAACAGAAACAAAGCAATCATCTCCATTTCAGACACCGGTATTGGCATTGAAAAAAAGGAGCTAGCGAAACTGTTTAAAATTGAGTCCAATTATTCAACCCCTGGTACGAACAAAGAAACCGGCACTGGTCTGGGCCTCATCCTGTGTAAAGAATTTATTGAGAAACAAGGGGGATCCATAGCTGTTTCCAGTGAACCGGGAAAAGGAAGTTGTTTCGCTATTGCATTACCTTTAGCGTAATTACAGACCTACACTTCGACTTAAAAACACAAAGGCCACCCTTACAGGTAGCCTTTAAATAGTGAACAATTCTATTTTTTTACATGCGATCAGGCACATCAATACCTAACATCCACATCGCATTTTTAATGGTCTTTCCAATGTTTTTACACAATACCAATCGCATGCCTCGTATATCTTCATCTTCCTCAAAAGCTATGGGTGATCCATGATAGAACTGATTAAATTCTTTCGCCAAGTCATATGCGTAATTTGCGATAATAGCAGGACTATACACATTTCCAGCTTCAGCCACTACATTGGGGAAATTGGCCAACATACTCATGAGCTGAACTTCCTTTTCTCTTAATTCAACATTCGTATTGGCATAATCAGGTGCATCAAATCCTTTGTCAATTGCCTTGCGAACAACGGAGTTAATACGCGCGTATGTATATTGAATAAACGGTCCGGTATTTCCATTGAAATCAATGGACTCCTTGGGATCAAAGGTCATGTTCTTGCGCGGATCAACCTTCAGGATGAAATATTTCAACGCTCCCAAAGCAATCGTGCGATAGACCTGCTCAGCTTCCTCTTCAGAATACCCTTCCAATTTACCCAACTCTTTAGACATATCCCGGGCTGTATTCACCATCTCCTCCATCAAATCATCAGCATCCACCACAGTTCCTTCGCGAGATTTCATTTTCCCCTCCGGTAACTCTACCATGCCATATGAGAAGTGAACTAAATCCTTACCCCACTCCAGACCTAACTTATCCAATAACAAAGCTAATACCTTAAAGTGATAATTTTGCTCGTTACCTACCACATACACCATTTTATCAATGTTGTAATCGTCATAACGCAATTTAGCCGTCCCAATATCCTGGGTCATATATACACTAGTTCCATCGGCACGCAATAACAACTTCTCATCCAGCCCATCATTTTCCAGATTGGACCAAACACTGTTATCTTCGCGACGATAGAAAACACCTTTATCCAGCCCTTCCATAACCATGTCACGGCCAACCTTATAAGTATCCGATTCGTAGTAGATTTTATCGAAGCCAACACCCATGGTCTTATAAGTCACATCAAAACCTGCGTACACCCATTCATTCATCATTTTCCACAGCCCAAACACTTCCGTATCATGGGCCTCCCATAAACGCAACATCTCACGTGCTTCTTTCATCAATGGTGAGCTGGCTTCTGCCTCTTCTTTGCTTTGACCGGCATCCATCAATTCTTTCTGCTCTTTCTTATACTCCTGATCAAATTTCACATAGAAATCACCCACCAGGTGATCCCCTTTCTTTCCAGTTGATTCAGGTGTCTGACCTTCGCCCCACTTTTTCCAAGCCAACATCGACTTACAAATATGAATTCCCCGATCATTGACAATATTTGTCTTTACCACCTTATTACCATTGGCTTCTACAACACGTGCCAATGAAAAACCGAGTAAATTATTTCGAATATGCCCCAGGTGCAAGGGTTTATTTGTATTTGGCGAAGAATATTCAATCATTACCAAAGGTGAATTCTCATCAGCTCGTTTAATGCCATGATTTTCAATATCGGAAATACGATTAAGCAGATTCACCCAGTAAGAATGGGATAATACCAAGTTCAAGAATCCTTTAATAACCGCAAACTGCGCCACATCACCGCAGTCTTTTTTCAGAAATTCCCCGATTTCATTCCCCGTTTCAACCGGATTTTTTTTTGATACTTTTAAAAGTGGAAATACCACAACGGTATAATCCCCTGTCATATCTTTTCGGGTTAATTGCAACTGAACTGAGTCGGCCTCAATCGTTTCACCATACAACTCCTGAACCGCTTTTACCACAGAAGCTTTGATCTGACTTTCAATTCCCATTCTATTCCTATTTAATGTGAGCGTTATTTTTCGAAACGCAAAGATAATAAAGATAAGCATTTCAGGACTATTACCATGTTACATTGCAGAGATGAAAACCCGATAAACAAGTACATTTATTAGTTTTTAATTTTATTTAACGATCTCCTGATATCCTTTGCCGTTGCACCAAACACCTTTGTTAAATAAGAAGAATGACGAATTCTTACCTCCCTCATTTTTTACTTTCTATTAAAACTTATAATTTCGTTTCACTGTTGAATACTATGGACTGGAAAAAACATATTGAAAAAATGATAAACAAAGTATCATTTTTATCTTGCACTTTATTTATCGTGTGTTCATTAATCACTTATGGCCAAGATGCGCAAGCCGATCAGTTTACCGCGAAGGAAGTAAATGAATTTAGATCCCTTTTTATCCAAATGGCGGTACTTCTGGGAATGGCAATTGTTGTATTTCTTTATGTAAATCTAAGATCGAATAAAACAAGGCGTCGCCCACCAGCAAAGCTAAAACTTACACATCCGTCAAATCAAGATACTCAAATCTCAGAAGAACACCTGCAACAAGTTGTTGATCTCATCCCCTATGCTGCATGCATTGTAAATGCAGATGGCATACCACAATTTTTCAACGAACAATTTGAGCAATCCACCCAACAATCCTTTAAAACAATTTTAAGTCGCCACTGGAAAGAGTTATTAAAATTACAACCCGGGGAAATTTTAGCATCAACGCATGCCATAAAAAATTCAGCCCTTTATAAAACCAATAACCATTTATTACTAAAAGTGACTCAAACGCCAATTCATAATAATTCCAGTCTCCTATTTATTGTTAGTGAAGACGTCACACACCTTGAAACAAAAGTAGAAGATCTTAAGGTGCGCATCAATTACTTTCGTTATATGATTAACCAGAGTACTTCGGCTATATTTATCACAGACATTACCGGACGCATACTGGATACCAACAGCCTAGCGACACAATTAACAACTATGAGTTTTGAAGAACTCAAACAGAAAAACATTCACCATTTTATTCCGTTCTCATTGCAAAATGAGTTTAGTGATTGCTTTAAGGATGCTGTAGAAGCCAATACCAAATGTCAATTAACTGGCCATTCATTCACGATTGGAGATAAAACGATACCGGTGGATCTCACTATGCGAAACTTTAACTACTTTGGTCAAGAAGCAAAAATATTAATCATAAATGATGTTACAGATCGAGTACAGTTTGAACAACAATATATCATAGCTCAGAAAAAAGCGGAGGAATCAGATCGTCTAAAATCCAATTTTCTGGCCAATATGTCCCACGAGGTACGCACTCCAATGAACAGTATCATGGGATTTTCGGAATTAATGTGCGACTCGCAATTATCGCACTCGGAGCGGCGTGAATTTCATCAAATTGTCAAAAACAGTGCACAAGAGTTACTCAATTTATTAGATGACATCATTGAATTTTCAAAAATTGAAACCGGACAAATTCAGCTTAAAAACGAAGTACTAAACCCGGAACAGTTATTGGAAGATCTAAAAACAGCTACCCTTGAACTCTTAAAAAGCAAACCCGACCTCAGTTTTTCACTTACTTCACCTATTGGAATCTCCAGCTTACCACCTATATATTCAGATCAAGAACGCATTGCACAAATCCTGCGCAACCTACTAAATAACGCGGTTAAATTTACCTATACCGGAGACGTTAAATTAGGCTATACTTATCGTCCGGATGGATCCATTGATTTTTTTGTAACCGATACCGGCATTGGTATTCCACAAGCTAAGATCGCAAAAATATTCCATAAATTCAGGCAAGCCGATGAGGACAATAACCGAGAATTCGGGGGAGCCGGCTTGGGATTGAGCATGAGTCAACAACTGGCCCGTCACTTGAATGGATTTCTGTGGGTAGAATCACAAGAACATGTCGGTTCCACCTTCCACCTGATACTCCCTTCTGAAGGATCCAGACAGGAGATAGACCCTAGAGATCTCAAAACGATAATGTATTATTGCGAGGATACTAATGCACCAGAGTTACCCGTCATTCAATCTTCCGGTAATCATCAGATCATTAAAATATTCAACGACACAGAACTCCAAAACATCCCCATTGCCAATCCAATTGCTGGCATTCTCTTACAAACTAAACCCAAAGAAGAAAGACTTGACAAGCTGTTTGAAATCATTCCAACCAATCTCCTTGCATTTTTCGACCCGGATGGGGCATCACCTGATACAGCAAGTAAAAATAACATCTTAACACTAACAAATGAGTCGGAATTAGTAGATTTTATTGATTGCTGCTTACATGGATAGCAGAAAAATATTTAGATTATTTTGAATCCAATTCAAACTGAATGGCAATTCTATACTCGCCATCAATTGGGCTTCCCATCCGTGTTGCCGCTAAAAACTCCCATTCGGAGGGTATTTTGCTTGCTACCTGCATCACTGCCCGATCGAGGATAGGATGTAATTTTTTGGACAAATAGTAACTGTGAATACGACCATCTTTTAAAATTCGCAACCCAAGCTCTACTTCTCCTGATATATCAAGTTCTTTGGCCTGCTCGGGGTAATTCAGATGGCCTACGATAAACAGATATGGAATAAGCGGGCTGCCTTTGAACATGCATGGCGTACCTTTAGCCAATTCACGTGGTTCGGTTCCTGCAATGCGCACTACTTTTTCATGATCGTAATCATATTCATATTCCAGGATATTATTCAAGTTGAAATATTGCCATTTACCAATTTGACGATTGTCAAGATACCGTCCTTTCTCAATGATTCGGCCTTTATAATAATGAAAATAACGTCCCTTTCTCAAGGTTGTATCATTCTTATCCACCCCAAATACCTCACGAAAATAACCATTTTCGCGTGTTTTGAATGTTATACTTTGCCCACTCAAGTGAACAAAAGTCCAAACCAAAAAAGAAAATACAATAAAAAGTCTTCGCACCACAACCATAACCTTTTAACAAGTACAACCAGCGAATGGTTACGTATCTAATTTACAAAGTTGGCTTATATCTTTAACCTTTTCAAATTATCTTATAAAAAGATAGATTTCATCACTTAGAAAAATCTATTCCCCGATTAAAATAACAACTTTACAATCTTTTTAATTTACTGTAACTTGTTTTGATGGATAAGTCTGATTTATCTCAACAAGTGCCGCTATTCATCATCTCAGGTGGTAAAGGAGTGGCCGGACACACCCTGGTGCGAGGGTTACTCATTCAGTATCCCGACAACAAAGTGCATGTGAACATCATTCCAAATGTACAAACAGATGCCAAAATAAAGGAAGTTGTTAACCGTGTGAAACGTCATAATGGTTTAATTGTGCACACGATGGTGAATGCCCACCTGCGTGAATTTTTAATAGCAACTTGTAAAGAATGTGAGGTAAATCAAATTGATCTAATGGGGGATTTGGCCAACTTCCTGGAAAATAAACTAGGATTGGTTTCGGTTAATGTGCCCGGGCTGTACCGTCGCATTAATGCCCAATACTACGAACGCATCGAAGCCATTGAATACGCCTTGAATCATGACGATGGGGTAAACACAAACCGTCTATTTGATGCTGAAATCATTCTGACCGGTGTTTCCAGAGCAGGAAAAACACCATTAAGCGTCTATATGTCAATGTTTGGCTGGAAAGTAGCCAATGTTCCGTTGGTGAAAGGTATTGCGCCCCCACCAGAGTTGTTTAAGCTTGATCCACGCCGGGTTTTTGGCCTTAATATTAACCTGTCCACCCTCTTATCAATGCGCCAAAAACGATTGGAGCAAATGCAAAATACTACCAACACCCATTATGTGGATCCTGACTTTGTGAAGCAGGAAATCCGACATGCCCATTTTGTGTTTGAACGCGGCGGGTTCACCATTATCAATGTAACAAACAAACCTATTGAAACCACTGCCAATGAAATCATTGGTTTGATTACCGATCGCTTTGGCCTGTTTGAACAAAAAAAGAAACCGGCAGGAAGACACTACCCACCGGATTCTGAAACACAAAAAAAGTAACTAACTATTGTTGGCTCATGACATCCTTAATACCAATGACACCTTTTGCTATTTCTTCCATTTGTACTATCATGTGGGTAGTTTGATCATTGTCCCCCATTCCTTTCAGGCGATTACTTCTGACAAAGGACTCTTTAATTGCTTCCCAGCGTTGTTTCTCATCCGGCGTAATCACTTCGTACATCTCTTTAAATTTTAACATATTAGCCTCTGCACCTGTGGTTAAGGTTTGCGCTTCATTCTGGTAATGTGACAAAATAAGAGTTTCCATCTCTTTCTCATTCATCACCGCAAGTACCTTTTCGGATATTTTATTCATATCCCGATAGGAACCTTGCAATTTAAATGGTGGCTCGGTCCTGTGCTCATCCGCCTGAGCTGCGGAGTGAATATATGCCTGATTGACTTTCAAAATCACATCGCGGGCAAGGATTAGCTTTTTCAACACATCCACATATTCAGCAATCTCATCGGGGGTATGACTGGACTCAAACTCAAAACCATCTTTTTTACCGGTACTGGCAATGCTAATGAGCGTATATAAGTCCTTTTGACTTTTAGAAGCCAACTTATTTAATGCCGGATTGGATGTTAAAGAGTTCTCGATATAACTCAATTTAAACTCCTCTTCAGACCCACCCAATATATCACCTATGTTATAGATATCAGCCCGGTTGGCTAACATATCCGGTATTTTAAACTTGTCGCCACTTTCAGTATATGGATTACCAGCCATCACCACACATACTTTCTTACCCCGAAAATCATAGGTTTTACTCCTTCCTTTATAGACGCCTTCAATCTTACGCTGGGCATCACAAAGGGAAATAAATTTCTGTAAAAACTCCGGGTTACAATGCTGAATATCGTCCAGATAGATCATGACGTTATCTCCCATCTCAAAGGCCAGATTTAGTTTCTCCAACTCCTCCCGAGCGGCTGCATTGGCTGCTTCAGAGGGATCCAACGATGTAATGGCATGTCCAATGGATGGTCCGTTGATCTTCATAAAGATAATCCCCAAACGACTGGCCAGATATTCCATCAACGTGGTTTTACCATATCCAGGAGGAGAAATCAACAGCAACATTCCCATTAAGTCCGTCCGTTTCCCTTCCCCTTCGGCCCCAATTTGCTTGGCCAGGTTATTCCCGATTAGTGGTAAATACACCTTATCAATCAATTTATTTCGCACAAAGGAAGTTAACACCCTTGGTTTAAATTCATTTAACCGCAGGTCATAAGCAAAGTCTTCTACTAACTTTTTTTTCAATGCATTGTATTGATTAAACTGCTCCGACTTTACCGTAGAGAATTCCTTTAACCGTGCCATGAAAGCATTGTAATCAAAAGCATAGGAATCTTCTTTTATGAGGCCATGAGACCCTTTCAATCCTTTTAATTCCAATTTCACCGATTGATCAATTAGCTTCTTACTATCCATCGATTCCAATAACAAAGTCATGGCACATTCATCCAAATATTCCCGATCCCCACCGGCATCATCGAAAAACGCATTCAGCCAGCTACGAATCAATTGCAAGGCCTGATCTGGCTGAGCCTTCAGCGGCTTAAGTGAATTCTCGTAATGCCCAATAGCCTGACTTTTTCTCAGATAACTATAGAATGTATTCAGAATTTCGTTGCCCACTCCAGATAGAATAAACTGATCACCCCGCGTCATCTCATAAAACAGATATCCAGCCGCTTCATCAGTGATTCGCGCATCAAATAAGTTGATGCCCGATAAAAAATCATGCATTCGCCTTTTTAACGTCTCCTGCAGGTAATCAAACTGCCTGGTACGTGGAAATACTTTTAAGATAAGACCCGCCCCTTTTAAATTGTAATTTAATTCATTACGTTGCTGTTCACTCAGATATATCCTCCAGAAATACTCCGCACAGGCTCTCGCCTGCGCTGCATAACAAAGCAGATCTGCATTTTCATTCACTTGAAGGCAGGCTGCTAAGATGGTACGGGCATCTTCATCGTGGATTCCTTTTGAATACCCTTCATTATATCGTACCGACATGAACTTCTGCACATATGCCTGTAACTCCTCCGAATTATAGGCCGAAAGTTCCTTCACCCCAGGTTCAGTGCCATTAACGGACTGTTGGGCAGCCTGAAAAATATGATAGGCCAAAAACTCACTTCGATATACAGAACTATCTTCCGAAGGCAACACTTGGTTCCATACATTTTTTGTGGCCAAAAACGATTCACTTTTGACAGCCTCAAAAAAATTAGTCCCCGATAAGTGATAGAACATCTGATTGTCGCGATTCACCATGGAGAGTTCCAGCTGCTGCACATTCACCGAAAACTTATGATTGCCGAATTTGATGATATTGGCACCCTCTTCAAACAACTCCAGGCGGTCTTTAATTTGCCGCACAGTCTCTTCTTTAACCGATTTGAGTTTACTCTCAAGATCATCGGCTTTGATGTTATCATCCATAGCTTTCAGCTCAGCGATGACATCGCGGACCTTTTCAATCATCAAATCAGAGGCGAAATAGCCATTTACGTCATTGACATCCTTAAACTTGGACACCCGGCTTCGAATGGCTTTTAAAATCCGCTCAGCAGAAGACTGAAGGGCTGTGGTCCGGCGGTTACGCGTTTCGACCAGGTTGAGCTTTTTGGATTCAAAAGCATTGTAAACCTCCTCACGTCGTTGTGCAACCTTATCGATAAATTCCTCGAAATCGCTAAACTTCCCTTCCAGCTCTTCCAGTTGAACCATCAATTTAGAAAGGTACTCATCGGTTTTGCCAGGTGAATCACATAAATCCAGATAATTCACCATTCCCTGCTCCACCAGCTTTAGTTGAGACGCAAATTCAGCCTGCGCTTCTACGGAACGAAGGTTTTTCCGTTGCTTTTTCAATTCCGCCTTGATCTGGTTGAATTGTGAATACACCTCCGAAATATTATTAATAATCTGCGTAGTTTGAGTGGCATCCTCAATTTTCAGATTACTCACAATGTCAATGAGCATTTCCAACTGATTGGCTACCTTGAGTATTTCATCGGCCAACTCATCCGCTTCTTTCACCTTGGCAATGGCTTTTACCCCATTCCGGATCTCATCAACGCGCTTCTTATAACTATTAAGTGCATCATCTCGCAACAAAAAACGGACACAATCCTGCGAAAGACGTTTCGTTTTCTCTTCTACAGAAACCTCCAGCTCTTTGACAAACCCTAAGTCGACGTAGCGCAATTCCTTCAGACTAATCACTTCACCCCGTACAGCACGCAAAGCAGCCAGGAGATCGACAAAGCGATTAATATCGGTAAATTGCTGCTTTGTAATGTGCTTAAAGATTTCCTCAACCTTCTGGCGGGTTTGTTGAACTTTATCTTTGGTATCCTTACGGATGGTTTTTACCTTCTCAAATTCATTAATGGCCGATGCTGCCGATTTTTTTATGGCTACTAAAGGCTGATTCAAGTGAAAGGCCTCCGTTTCATCAATCCAGTAATAGGAATCCATGATATTCGTTGAGCGCTTGACCAAATCCACATATAAATTGGCGTAGGAGTCTTCCTTGCGAATAAGAATCAATACCTCATTACATTCTGCCATGGCACGCACAATATCCTTGTTGCCGATTTTATACAAGCGGGAGTTATTAGCTGTGGGCAACTCAAAATTTGTACTTACAAAAGGCGTTTGCCACACCTGAATGGCATGATTCCGGGATTCTTCTTCCTGCCCTTTGAAGTAGCAGAGTTCCCCGTTATCAAAAATGGAGTAGCCATTACATAAAAGAGGCGTCTCTATGCGCTGGGTAATCAAATTATAAATCAACAATACATACGTACCAAATTGCTGATTATAGAAAACATATAAATAATCCTCCCCATTCACTGAGGCATATTTGGTTTCGAAGAGTAAATCTTCCACCTGATTATCAAATAACTTGTATTGACCATTTTGAAGGTAATAACCATTGGCAAAGATCAAACCCTGGTTGTCCGGCAGCAATACACATGAATCTTCCAACGCATCAATCCGTTTGGCTTCCTGAACCTTGGAATTATAAACAAAGTAACGATATGCCTTCTCCTGATACGGTTTAATCTTTAACACCACCAGGTTACCAATAATGGCATAGTACATCTCTGCATCATCCAGGGTCTGCTCCTTCACCTCTACATCTTCCGCCAATATACCCAATCCTGAATTGGTATTATCTTCCACCTTAATGGTTAAATCGCCCCCCACCGTTTCTACAAATACAATATCTTCAATGGATACATGCGGATGCTCTCCATACACGTACATGTCACGGGTTGTTTTCTTCCACTGAAATTCATGCTGATCGGGAAATACATATTCATGAGTACTGCGATTTCCCAGGTATTGCAATTGCTCCCCAATAATGAGCCATTTGAAGGCTTTAATGTCATCAACTCCTTTACCAGTTCTGAACACCATGAACAAGTGCGGGCCGATGACGGCAAACTTTATAAATGTGGTGATTTTATAATACTCGTATAGGTTATCAAAGTCCTTTAGAAACTGAGGATCACTGATGAGTTCAGATTTCTGTTTGGCAAAGGTATGATCACCGTATCTATAGATACTAAACACATCCTGGGGTGTGGTTTTTGTTTTCAAACCAATGGTAACATTGTAGCCAAACAACATCAAATTACCAAAGGCCACCATATCTGCCGGCGAACAGTTATTATCGGTCGTAATGCGATCGGTAGCGACCAATGTAGTTTCGATGGAACCAAAGACTTCTTTGCGCGCCGCATTCAGTTTATCAAGTCGTTCATTCAGATCATCCCCATGCTTGCGAAGGCGATTCTTAATAATTTCATAGGTTCCTTCCTCCAGCTGGACGCTGTCTGTATTCATCACCTGATCGTCTGACATATCCTTTTCGATTTATTGTGATTGGTTAAATTATGCATTCCGGAAAGTATAGATCCCCTCAAAGAGATCGGGGTGAATACTCGTGTATTCACCCCAATATTCTGGTCTTAAACGATTCCTAAGAAACCAGCTGTTTTCTCAGAAACACCTAATGACTTGGCTATTTCACTCAGGTTGTTCAAAACTCCTTCAGTTTTCTGATCCTTATTGGCCTGCATCATTTTATAAAGCAATGCACTAATGGACAGATTTTTCACATCCTCGGATGACAACCCAAACTGGCTAATAAAACTATTGATTTGCTCTTTAAAGCTCTTACCATCCGAACCATCAAAGAAATGATCTTTTATTTCAGAAATGATTTGGCTGTTGTTCACAATCTTATCCACCTGCTTTCCTTGTGTGATTGAACCGATAATTTTATCAAAGAACATGGTTTCGCCACCCACAATATCAATATTGGCAGCTCTCAAAGCTTCGGCAATCACCTGGGCCTGAGCATCAGCAATATCTTTCTGAATGCGGATGCGTGCCAGCTCCAATTCTTTCTCCATATCAAGTTTCAACTTGAACTCCTCGTGGTCACGACCAACAGAATCCAGTTTCTTCATGGCCATCCCTTTTTCTTCGATACCCTTGGCTTCCACAGCGTAGCGCTCTTCCAACACCTTGTTCTCAGCCTGTCCTTTTTCTTCGGCAGCCACCGCTTTTGCTTTGATGACTTCCGCTTCTGCAACGCCTACATTTTTGGTAGCTTCAGCATCCGCTTCTGCTTTCGCTTTGACGACCATGGCGGCAGCCACTCCTACATTTTTAGCTGCGTCAGCATCTGCCTCGGCTTTCGCTTTCACACCAGTTGCTTCCGCTTTGGCTTTCACCTCCATTACTTTGGCCTCATTGGTTCCCTGAATCTCTAAGGCTTTCGCTTTCGCTTCAATCACTTGGGCTTCGGCGATTCCTAAAGCTGCCGCTTCAGCCGCTTTTGCTTCAGCCAGAATTTTGGTGGCTTCTGCGTGTTTACCCGCAGCTGCATATTCAGCTTCCGCCTGAATCAACTTGGTTTTAGCGATGTGTTCAGCCGCATTTTTAGTGGCCTCAGCTGATTTAATCTCGCGCACAAATGCCTCTTCAGCATCCATTTCAGCCGTGGTAATCGCCACTTTCTTGGCCCGATCGGCTGTGGCAAATTCCTGCGTATCTTTAATTTTCTCCTGTTCCGCAACCGTGGCTTTTTCTACTTCCACCCGCTCACGAATCACTTCCTGAATTTCTTTACGCTGCATCTCCAGCTCTTTCTCTTTGGCAATCTGAGCCAACGCCACTACTTTTTCGCGTTCTGTTTGCTTCAAAGCCCGATCCTGCTCCACAGCCTCTGTCTCGACCAGTTCAACTTTTTCGCGATTCTTCTCTGCAATCACAATCTGGCGCTCTTTGTTCTTTTCTGTTACTGCCACTTCTTCTTCTGTGGCAATCCGTGCTTTTTCAGCAATCAGGCGTTGTTCCTGCGCCACCTTGGCTATTTCTGCATTCTGACGATCTTTAATATTAGCCACTTCGCGTCGCTGGTTCTCTTCCGATTCAGCTAACTGACGCTCTAACTCCAACACCGTTTCGCGCGCCTCCACATCCTGCTTGGTAATGGTTTTCTCCTTATCGCGTGCAATTTGATTGGATAATATCTTTTGTCTGGCAGTCAGCTCAACAATCTTTTTAATACCTTCTGCATCCAGAATATTATCTTCTGATAAAGAACTTAAGGGAGTTTGCTCCAAAAAGTCAATGGCACAATCATCCAGGATGTAACCGTTCAGGTCGGTGCCAATGATATTCAGTATTTCATGTTTGAATTTGTCACGGGAATTATACAATTCCACAAATTCAAATTGTTTACCCACGGTTTTTAAAGCCTCGGAAAATTTGGCATCAAACAAATCCACCAACGCTTTTTGATCAGAAGCACGCGGACAACCAATGGACTGCGCCACCTGCACAACATCCTCACCGGTTTTATTAACCCGCACAAAAAAGTTCACCTTGATATCAGCACGCATATTATCCATACAAATCAAGCCTTCTTTACCTGCTCTTTCAATAACAATGGTTTTAAGCGTGATATCCATAATCTCCATGCGGTGAAGAACCGGAATAACAAACATCCCCGAAAACGAAACTTTTGTTCCGAATGCACCGGTTCTTACCAAGGCCTGACCTTGTGTGGCTTTACGATAGGTTTTTACGATCAGTGCCAATATTCCAAAAGCCACAACAGCAAATAGAACAATCACCGAAACACCTAAACTTTCAACAAATTCCATTCTTTATAATTTATAGGGTTCTACTAAATAACATTTTTTATCTTCTAGAAAATCAATCACTAATCCGGTTTCACCTTTTTGCAAGCGAATCCCATCTTCTTTGGTCAGAATCGTAATGCGAAACGTATTGCCTTCATGATGAATCTCGGCCTGCCCGTATTTTTGATGATCGGTTTGCATTAAAGCTGTGCATACCTTGCCTGCATATTTAAAGCTATCCTCCGCATTGTGCTTCAATTTTGCAAACAGTGCAGCCACCGGTGTAGTCAGTACTTTTGACACCATCAAACTAACAATAAGATTGGGAATTAAATAAAGCAACGAAAGCAGAAAGGAGCCGTTCATCAGAAAGTAATTCATGAGCAGTGAAATACACCACATGGGAATAAACAGGAAACTCAGCCAGACCATAAACGGCATCTTACCCAGGTTAAAAAAGGTAAGAATAGAATTTAAAAAGGCTGCAGACCCCAGATCTGAATCAGTGTCCACGTCGGAGTCCACATCAGCATCTACATCTCCGCTATCGACATCCATATCAAGAAAATCCATGTCCAGGGCGCCTATGATGACGAATAACCAATACACCAGAATCAGCAATAGTAAAATGGTGGGAATGAGGTTCACCCCTGCAAATGCAGCTTGAAATAGTTCCATCATAAGAGTAGAGTTAACGTTTGGTTTCAAAACAGATCCGGTGATGTCGCCCAATAATGTACAACGCTAGAACGCGCCAGGCTCATTACAAATGACGTAAGAAATATTAAAACCACTGAAAAATTCAGTAATCAAGGGTGACATAACCTGGACGAGATAACAAAGAACGCTTATTGAGGACACCTCCCAGATCGGAGATGCGAGACAAAAATACAAATATTGGGTTAAATACAGTTAGGGAATCCGCTTTTTATCTCACATCTTTTCATATAACTATTTATTACCTGCCTTGTAGACAAAAAAGAAAGATACACCCTTTCGGATGTACCTTTCAGCAGACTATTCTTTTTTACTTAATTTCTCTTTTAATTGAGCCAGCGCATCACTGGCTGCCACTTTATTGGTATCTCCTATCGCCGCTGCGATTTCATCATCCAAACTCTTGGATTCATTGGCAATATCACCATATGCTTCGGCCAGCGCTTCTTCCTGATTCACCTTCTCCTTCATTTTTTCCAACATACTAATGGTACTGGAAGGATCGACCTGCGCCATTTGTTTATTGATATTTTTAGTGGCCTGACTCACTTTCACGCGGGCCTGAAGAGTGCGCAATTCATTTTCATAGGTACTGATCTTTGACCTTAACTTTTTAATATTGGCATCTAACTGCGCAATATTCACATCAAATTTTTGCACTTCAGCCTGCTTCTGTGCGGCAAATTGCACATCCTCTTCTTTTTTAGCCAGGGCTTCAGTCGCCAGTCGGTCGGCTTCATCAGCAGCAATAGCCCCCTGCTCAGCTTTCTTCAATAGAAGAATTGCTTTGGCCTCATAATCTTTGGCACGCTTGCGGCTAGACTCCATATCGTTGCGTGACCGAATGGCCAGTGCCTTTACTTCAGCAAACGCTTTCAGACTTTCATCCAGATGCTGTTTGAGATCCCGGATCCCTTGTTCGGTCATTTTGATGGGATCTTCCAGTTTATCCACTGCAGAATGTGCTTCTGCTTGTCCAATTCGAAAAAGTCGACTAAATATATTCATGTTACAAATTATTATTGATTTGACAACCTAATGATTTCATCCCCATATTCACTGAGCAACAAGCTCAATGAGTTAATAGATCCCTCCACCTCATTTAAATCGAGGTTTTCGATTTGCAACGTATCCCGGAAGATCACCTTTCGGCCGGTTTCATCCAGTACAAAGGCGCCATGCACAATGTCCCTGTTTTTCATCAGTAGCAGTTTAAACACCTCTAAAGAGTCATGATTCATTTCAAAAATGAATTGCTCCATAAGCAACAACGGATCGGCACAACCCAGAACCAGATTTTTAATGCCTTCCTCCTCTTTGTTCACTACAAACACCCCATCTTCTTCATTCTCTGAAACAATTTCACAATTGAGTTCCAACAGGTAGTTTTTTACTTTTTTAAAATGTTTGTCCATTTGCTGTGTGTTTAATTAATTATATAAGGCTCTGAATTTAGATAAAAAATAATTCATACTATTAAGTACCATTCGTTAGCAGCACCCTTCGCCAATTGACAAATAAATTAGCATTTTTGGTTTCAAATCACTATTTTTGACAACCACAGTAGCAAATATAGGAAGTAATTTTATTTGTGCAAATTATTTTAGCATTTATTTATGAGTTTTTTTGGAAAAAATATTCGCAAAATCCGTTCAATTAAAAAAATCAGTCAAGCTGTATTTGCTGAAATATTCGGATTATCAAGAGCTAGCATAGGATCGTACGAAGAAGGACGGGCCGAACCCAAACTGGAAATAATAATCCAAATAGCTAATCATTTTAGCATCACCATTGATCAATTAATTAATAAGGAACTCACTGTAAACGATCTTTATCACTTTAACCTGAACACCGAACCCATCTTTAAACCCTCCCCTTCGCCACCCTTATTCTCTATACATGAGATGCCACTGTGCCTGACCAGGGATCTTTTAAATCAAGATCTGGAAACAGCACTCAGCACTTGCAATCAGTCCATCAGTTTACCCATGACTACACCCGGCAACTACCTGGCAGTTCACATCAACGAACAACACATCGTCCTGAAAGCCGCTCACCTTAACAATGGAGATACCGTAGTTGTGCGCACCGATGACAAAAGCACTGAGAGTCCCACCGGCCTTTGGTTACTCAAACAGAACAATGCCATTTTTATTAGCGAACTAATATTTTTAGCAAACAATCAACTCCTTTTAGCCTCCAACACCCGATCACCCTATTACATCAACCCAAAGGAGGCTGACTACCTGTATCCCATCCACCTGATTTTAACCCGCCAGGCCGGACATAAATCCAGTGAAGCGCGTATGGATGAGATGGAGCTCCAATTAAAAGAACTATTTAAGAAATTATAATCTAAATCCCACTTATGAAAGAAACTCTTGAGCATCTGAAAACCTCATTGGAAGATGCCATTCTGACGCGCGGTGAAAAGAAAGCGCTAAAAGCAGTTCTTCAGGAAAAACACCTGTCTAAAGATGAACTCACCTGGTTACGAAGTAAAATTTTCAAACTGGCCAGGGAACGAGTCAGTGACTTTAAAAATGAACAAATCGTGGACTGGCTCGAAGAAGCCAATAAACTTATTCTCCCCAAAACCGACACCGGCATTTACTCAAAATCCTTTTTCAGTCCGGGGACGGCTTGTTTGGACACCATTAATGTTAACATCGGCAGCGCCACCCGCAAAATAGATATTTGCGTATTCACCATCAGCGATGATCGTATTCGTGATAAAATTCTTTATGCCCTCAACAAAGGTGTGACGGTACGCATCATTACCGATGATGATAAAACCATGGATAAGGGCAGCGACATCGAATTTCTGAAAGACCGGGGTGCCAAAGTCAAGATGGATGATTCGCCCCACCACATGCATCATAAGTTCGCGGTGTTTGATGACACCCTCTTGCTAACCGGCAGTTATAACTGGACCCGCAGTGCTTCGGAATACAACCAGGAGAATATATTGGAAACCAACGATCCCAAAGCTATTGATCAATACAAAAAAGAATTTGAGCGTTTGTGGGCAGCGTTTGAGTAAACACCCTCTTCCCCTTCGTAATTTTTTTAGGCTTTGCCACCCAAAGGAATTTACTTTCCACTTTAGGATTTTACGCCAGATTATTAGAAGCCTTTCATAAGAACCATTAGCTTAATTGAGCATTGCAATAAGACAACAACCTAAAAATAGCCTTTCCGGAGATGAATTCTCCGGAAAGGTCATTTTATTATTTATTGCTGTGCTTTCCTTTTTTGAATCCCTTCTTATTGATCGACGGATACTCAATGCGAGCATGATAAATATTTTTCAGCTTACTCTTAAATACCTCTTTGGCAATGGATATTTCCTTAAACGTGATGGGGGCATCAATAAATTGATCTTCCTCAATCTGCATCCCTACAATTTTCTCCACCAATTTATCGATCTCATCGTCGGAATAACTCTTCAAACTACGAGAGGCTGCCTCAATGGAGTCGGCCATCATCAAAATGGCTGTTTCTTTGGTGAAAGGCGTAGGTCCCGGATAGGAGAACATACTAATATCGGGTACCCGGTCCGGGTATTTATTAATGAACGAATTATAGAAATAGCGTGTTTTTGTAGTTCCCTGGTGGGTGACAATAAAATCAATAATCTGCCTTGGTAATTTATGCTTAGTCGCCAGCCGAACGCCATTTTCAATGTGATTAATCACAATCAGGGCACTCTCCTCAAAATCCAGTTCATTGTGCGGATTCAAACCGGATGCCTGGTTTTCAGTAAAGAACATGGGAGAGGCCATCTTACCAATGTCGTGGTACATGGCACCAGCCCTAACCAAAGCCGGATTGGCATCTAATTTATAGGCCACTTCCTGAGCCAAATTACCGACTTGCACACTGTGCTGAAAGGTACCGGGTGTTGCTTCAGCCAACTTGCGTAAAATGGGATGGTTGGTATCAGCCAGCTCCACTAAAGTAACATCAGAGAGAAAGCCAAACAAGCGTTCAAAAATCCAAATTAAAGGATACACCATGAGCACCATAATACCGTTTGCCGCAAAATGGCCAAACATGTGCCAATCAATTTTTGTCACATCCCCTTCCTGCCACAACGACAAGGCGGTGTAAAACAAGGAATAAGTCAGAAAAATAAAAAGCGCCGCTCGTACTATGTGACTTCTGCGTACCATGCGGAACAAGCTAAACATGGCAATTAATCCGGTTGGTATCTGAAGAAAAACAAACTGAAAACTACTATCGGCAAAAAAAGCACTGATTAAAATGGTGATTACATAGATAAAAAAGGCCAGTCGACTGTCGAAAAAAGTACGGACGATAATGGGCAAAATGGCAAATGGGATGATGTAAAATGGAAATTGCGGGAACAGACGACCCAAATTGGCCAATGAAATCAGCAAAATCATAATGAGCATCAAAAATCCGATAGATCCCACCTGCTCATAGACATCACGCCGGAAATAATACAGAAACAGGTAAATCACCCCAAAGAGCAAACTGATGATTAAGAATTGCCCGCCTAAAATAAGGTAGAAACTGGAAGCCTGTGTTAGTCCGGACTCAAAATCACGTTTTAAGGAATCCAGAACCTTAGCCGTTTGGTCATTGACAATTTCGCCTTGATCAATAATGCGTTGTCCGGCCAGCACACGACCAGCTGTTAAGGAAATGTTGTTTTGTAAATTCTGTTGCTCCTCTGCCGTGCGACTTTGATCAAAGATTATGTTGGCTTCAATGTATTTATTCAGTGACAACTCCGACACAAAATGATGCACCAGCTGACCCAGTTTAGTTGTATCGGCTAAAAACACACCTAATCCCTGCATGCGAAGCTGTTGATAAGCGTCGGCCTGCAAATTCACTTCAGAGAGTTCAAAAGGTTCTACATAGGCCCCCTGAATCAACATAAATTCAAAGGTAGGAACCGGCGCATAGGCTTCCGGTAAAACGATAATACCTTCATCGTACACTTGCTTAAGCCCCGCATCAATCCGATGCTTGACATAATCGAAATAAGAGGTATCCTTTTTGTAAAATTGAGCCAGGGCCGAAAACTGAGTAGTATTGGCCACAATAAATTGATCCACCTCCTGATGAAACCGTTGTGCCATTTTCTCAAAAACCGCTGTATCCTTAGTAAAATAAGGTCTGAAGTTTTGAAGCAAGCTATCTGTTTCCGATTTTAATTCTTCCTGGGTCTTGTAAATGGGAAAATCAAACTGCGCAATCAATACGGAATGTTTCCAGGGCATCCCCCGAATGTATTCGTACCCAAACTTACTGGTTTTAGGTAGCAAATAAGTAATAAAGCCCACCGCCACAACAAACATGATAATACGGGAAACGGGCTTATAATAACTATTCCAAAAACGCGAAATATGATCGATCATGAAGATTCAGTTTTATGAATGGTGCAATATAATGATCAAAAATAGGTAAAAGCTTAGATTTTTTGAATAATTTAACTTTTCAACATTTGAGTTAATTTAAAAAAGCGCCTACTTTGCGCCCTATTGAATTTAATACTATGAAAACATCGATCTGTACATATGGCTTTATTCCGGTTCGAAAACAACCGGAAGAACAGGCCGAGATGGTCACTCAGCTCTTATTTGGAGAAGCATTTACCATTCTTCAAGCGGAAGAGAAATGGAGCCGGATACAATCCCATTTTGACCACTATAAGGGATGGATTGACTCAAAACTCATTGACCATCTTCCCGCTACACTGGTTGAAAAATGGGAAAACGCGGATAAATGGATTGCACCAGGCCCGTTTATAAAAGTCATTTGCGAGGCTGATAACTCAACACTCTTTGTTCCGGGAGGCAGTGCTATTTACTTTAATTGCCAGGATCGCAACTGCTTTCAAATGGGGTATCGCCAATATTACTTATCCGGCAACTATCCTATTGACAAACCCACGGGCAGCATCAACGAGATTTCAAAATCATTTATAAATACTCCCTACCTCTGGGGTGGCCGCAATTTTTATGGCATTGACTGTTCGGGCTTTGTTCAGATCGTCTATAAAATCGCAGGCTATCAACTCCCCAGGGATGCTTCACAACAAGTTAATTTGGGTCAAAACGTGAGCTTTGTAGAAGAAGCCCAAGCAGGTGATCTGGCATTTTTCGACAATGCTGAAGGTCACATTACGCATGTTGGGTTATGTTTGGGCAAAGGTCAGATAATCCACGCTTCAGGCCGTGTGCGCATTGACAAACTGGATCATCAGGGTATTTTCGATAACGACCGGAAAAGCTACAGCCACAAATTACGCATTATTAAACGTGTCATTGAATGAGCTATTGCTACGAATACCCCAGACCCGCTGTAACAACCGATGTTGCATTAATAACCGATAGTGCGTACGATCCTAAAATACTCTTAATCCAAAGAGCCAACGAACCATTTAAAAACCACTGGGCTCTGCCCGGTGGTTTTGTGGACATGGGTGAAGATTTAAAAACGGCGGCACTCCGCGAACTGCAAGAAGAAACCGGCATCACCAACGTGGAAATCAGCCAGCTAAAAACCTATGGAGCGGTAGACCGCGATCCAAGACACCGCACCATTTCTGTGGTTTACATGGGCCGCGTAAATATGGAATTGCCGGCCACCGGTCAGGACGATGCGGCAGACGCCAGGTGGTTTCCGCTCAATGAATTGCCAAGACTGGCCTTCGATCATGCCAAAATCATTGCCGAAGCGATCCAGCAACTATAAATTACTTTTTCCAAAGTCCTGAACTTTGGAAAAGTATTATTTTACAATAGATGCCTCTAACACATCAATGGCTTCCGGGCCCTTATTAAAGAGTAAGTCGAGAATACTTAAATTAGGTTCAAATGGGTATTTCTCAGCAAATACTTGCCGGTAAGGCTGCACCTTATAATGACTGTCTTTGTCCAGGGGAAATTTAATGTTTACCAACGATCTAAAATCCAACTCTTCCGGCACATCCGCATATTCCTGGCTCCGTTTTAAATGTGACTCTACCTCTAAATGATCCAAAATAACTTCCATCAATCCCCTATTAAAGTCGACAAGAAAATCAAACCTTTTTTGATAGAATAGCGCGAATTCATCCCAATAATATTCTAAAAAAGGCGATGAATTATAGGCCGAAATAATTGACCGTTCATGCTGCTTTTGCCAGTGTTCATCATAACTAATACGAACATCACGGGTCAGTAACTTCGATTGTTTGGTATGAACCACCGGAATGGACAAGGCCATCGGACCATTGGCACCTGCAATGAAACACCTGTTGCGGGCAGTCTTTCTTTGATAAAAATCGAACTGTTCAATGATTGGCGCCTCTGACTGTATCAAGTGGGCATAATAGTGAACAGATCCTAAATAAACGGATGGAAAAATTCTATTGTTCTGTCGATTCATCTAATGTAGTCGTCTCTGCTTTTTTAAGTTTTGTAGCTTTTACCCGTTTTGAAAAGAACACAAAAAGCGCTCCTATCACCAACCCGATAATAAAAACCAGAATTACAAGAAAGGCCAAAGATATCTCCAATCTGGTAAATAAAACATCAACCCACACCAATTGGGCATTTTTTACAGAAAAAACAACAATAAGAATCGATAATACGACAAATATCCAAAATGACTTTTTCATACCAATACTCTTTTAGATAACCACCATTAGGTTATCTATGCAAATTAATAAAACTCAAGGATATATTTACACCTTTTTATTGATTTCGAAATGATACGGCACTTACCGTGCCGACCATGTGATTCTCGGGTACGAAACCCCAGTACCGGCTATCAAAGGAATGCGGCCGATTATCACCAGCTACCCAGTAGTAATTCATTTTAAAAGTATAATTAGTAACAGGACTTCCATTAATTTTTATGACCGCCCCATCAACTTCAAGCTGATTCCCTTCATAGGTTTCAATAATTCGACGATAAATTGGCAACTCACGCAACGATAAATTTACAGAGGAACCTTTCATGGGCACCACTATCGGCCCCCAATAAGAAGCATTCCAAAAATAATAGGAGGAAAATGGAAATACGTAGGCATCGGGCATATTAAGCGGATCTCCATCCCTTTCCAGGAAGGCTTCAAACCCATTTGATTCAACTTTTCTTTGGAGTATTTCCACTATCTGATGATCCTTTTCTTTGTAATGGGTCTGTGCCAAACCAATGACCTTTTCCTTGATCTTGGTAGGGGCATCCTCATTCAATACATACTTCTCCACAGCATCTGAATTAACATCCGATACAATTCTATTCACACGGATATTCCCGTCCACAATCTGCACGGTATCGCCAGGTAATGCAACAATTCGCTTTATAAACAAGGGTCGTTCAGAAACCGGTTGAAACAACACCTTGTTGCGGAGCATGGGATTAAAGGTTTTGGTTACACTGTATTGCCTCTGCTTAAAATAGTAGTTCTCATAGGGATGCTCTTCAAAAACTGTATCGGCTTCAGGAAAATGAAAAATAACCACATCCCCCCTCTCAAAACCCCGTAATCCACCCAAACGATAATAATTATCCGGCGAATTAATGGAACGCGCTGAACCAGTTTTGAATTTATTCATAACCAAAACCGTTCCGGATGACAAGGCAGGCACCATGGAGGATGAATGAATGGTATACACACTGAATAAAAAACTATTTACGAACCAAATCAAAATGACTCCCCCACTTACAAGGGGTAACCACTCCCACCTCTTTCGTTGTTTAAGCGGAAGCTGTCGCCATTTATTTAACAATACTTTATTCGCTGAAGGATGCCAAACGTATACACAACCTATTATTAACAGGCCAAAGATGATCCAGCTGCGGCTCCAACATGAAAGAACCAGAAACCCTAGCAGCAATATATAACCGATGATTTTTTTCAACTGCATAGAAAAAAGAAGTTTCCAATGAAAACTTATTTATAACTAATTTAGTATTTATGTACGATCTTAAAAAACCTGTCCCAGCGAATATTGGCTGGAAATCCTTTATCTTTATCGTAAGAAAGCCATACTAAAATAGGTTTTCCGACAATATGATCTTCCGGCACAAAACCCCACATGCGCGAATCAGCAGATTTTTGACGATTATCACCTAACATAAAATAGTAATTCATTTTAAACGTATAAGAGCTCGCCTTTTCACCATTGATAAAAATCTCACCCTCCTTCATAGCTAAGGTATTTCCCTCATATGCTGTAATAATACGATCATACAACACCAAATTCTTAGTATTCAACTCTACAGTCTCTCCCGCAACGGGTATTTTTAATGGTCCATAATTATCGCGGCTCCAGTTGTAATCCGGGCTGTACGGAAAGATTTGCAAACCACTTGAATCCGGTTTCGTTTCCTGAACCGTCACACTTTCAACAAACTTACATCCTTTCACCTGTTCCAGCTGAGCACTTGTAAGCGGCAAAAAGTATTTGGGTGACATACCCATCTGATCTGCCTTTGCTATCCCAATTTTCTCAAAGAAACGTTCATTGAGGGTCGTTCCATCCGTAATAACGGTGTAGTTATGCTGTAATCCTTCCGGATTAGATACCTTTTCACCATTAATATAGATCTGATTGCTTCGCATTTCAAACAGATCACCAGGTAAAGCCACACATCGTTTTACGTAATTATCACGACGATCCACTGGACGGTATACTATTTCACCATAGGAAGCTTCATTGTTTTCAATAATACGTCGGCCAATTCCTCTAAAATACTGATTACGCTCCCAAGCTGAATTAAATGATTGAGAGGGTATCAATTGGGAATTACGAGCGACCTCATTAACGCCTATTTCCATGGATAAAATATAAATATCCGGATTCGTCTGCTTAACTGGTACGGAATCACCGGTCGGGAAATTAAACACCACAATATCATCCCTTTTCACATCTCCAAAACCAGCCAGGCGCTTGTAATCCCAATGGGGCCAACTGGAATAAGACTTGCTCTTGGTAATTGGAAATGTGTTCTGCACCAACGGAAAAGCAATGGGAGTATTCGGCATACGAGGACCATAACTCACTTTACTCACGAACAAGTGATCATTCACCAATAATGACTTCTCCAGTGAACTGGTGGGTATCTTATAGTTCTGAAACAAGAAAATATTGATTAGATAAACAGCAACCAGTGCGAATACCAAAGCATCAATCCATTCAATTACCGCACTTGGTTTTTGACCATCCTTTCGTTTCTTCCAAAAATTCCACGGTATTTTCTTGGTAATATAGGCATCAAATAATAATGGATATATCAATAGAAACCAGAAGTTACCCACCCAAATTACCCACAAAATGAATACTAAACTGGATATACCAAATTTAATCCATCGCGACATAGGTATGTTTTGCATTATAATTAATTAGGGTTCGAAATTAATTGTAGCTTTCAACTGCATAGAAAAAAAGAAGTTTCCAAGGGAAACTTCTTTATATGTTGTTTAATTATTATGTACGATCTTAAAAAACCGATTCCACCGAATACTGGCTGGAAAGCTTTTATCCTTATCCAATGAAAGCCAAACTAAAATGGGCTTTCCAACAATATGATCTTCCGGTACAAAACCCCAGAAACGTGAATCCGCTGATTTATGCCGATTATCACCTAACATAAAGTAATAATTCATTTTAAAGGTATAGGAATCTGCCTTTTCGCCATTGATAAAAACATCACCCTCTTTAACTTTTAAAGTATTGCCTTCATAGGCTGTGATGATGCGATCGTACAAAACCAGATTCTTCAGGTCTAATGCGACCGTCTCGCCAGCTGCGGGCATCTTTAAAGGCCCATAATTATCACGGCTCCAGTTATAGTCCGGACTATGTGGAAAGGTTTGCAACCCACTTGAATCGGGTTTCATTTCCTGCACTCTCACACTTTTAATGAAACTAAATCCTTTTACTTGCTCAAGCTGAGCAGCAGTTAAGGGCAAAAAGTAATTGGGCGACATACCCATTTGATCATCCTTCGCCACACCAATTTTATCAAAGAAACGATCATTTAAGGTTGTTCCATCAGTAGTAACGGTATAATTATGCTGCAAACCTTCCGGATTATTCACTTTCTCCCCATCGATGTAAATCTGGTTGCTTCGAATTTCAAACACATCGCCTGGCAGAGCCACACAACGTTTCACATAATTATCACGGCGATCAACCGGCCGATACAGCACCTCTCCATAAGAAGCTTCATTGTTATCGATTATTTTCCGACCGATACTACGGAAGTAATTATTACGCTCCCAGGCTGAATTGAATGGTTGAGTGGGCAGTAATTTAGAATTACGAGCTGCTTCTCCAATGCCAACCTCCATGGATAAATTATAGATATCCGGATTGGTTACTTTAAAAGGCACCGAATCACCAGCAGGAAAATTAAACACCACAATATCGTCTCGCTTTACATCACCAAAACCAGCCAGCCTTTTATAGTCCCAATGGGGCCAACTAGAATACGACTTGGTGTTGATGACGGGAAAAGTGTTTTGAACCAATGGGAAAGCAATGGGCGTATTGGGCATGCGTGGCCCAAAACTGACTTTACTTACAAATAAATGATCACCCACCAACAAGGATTTCTCTAAAGAGCTTGTTGGTATCTTATAGTTTTGAAACAAGAAGATATTAATGAGATAGACAGCAACCAATGCAAACACTAATGCATCGATCCATTCAATAACTTTATTGGGTTTTTGACCATCTTTTTGTTTTTTCCAAAAATCCCAAGGTACTTTCTTGGTGATATAAGCATCAAAAAGTAAAGGATATAACAGTAGTAACCAGAAGTTACCCACCCAAATTACCCACAAGATGAAAACTAAACTGGCAATACCAAATTTAATCCATCGAGCCATAGGTATGTTTTGCATCATATTTAATTAAGGTTAGAAGTTTAATAAATCTTTCATGGATAAAAAACCCGTCTTGCCTTTCACAAATTCAGCGGCCAAGACAGCACCCAGCGCAAATCCCTTTCGCGATTTAGCACTGTGATGAATCACAATTTCGTCCACCGAAGAATCGTATTTCACGGTGTGAATACCCGGCACATCGCCTTCACGGAAAGCCTTAATAGCAATTTCATCCGCTTTATCTGCCGTCTCACTGGCCCAATTATTTTTTCGCTCCAGATTTTCAATAATCCCTTCTGCCAGTGTAATGGCAGTTCCGCTTGGCGCATCTAATTTTTGAGTATGATGTACCTCTTCCATACTTACTTCATACTCTTGCACTTTATTCATAAGGCGCGCCAACTGCTTGTTAATCTCGAAGAAAATATTGACACCTAAACTAAAATTGGAGGCATAAAAGAAGGTCTTTTTATCCGTAGCACACCGCTTCTTAATATCTTCTAGATGATCTAACCAACCGGTAGTCCCGGACACAACCGGTATATTTTTATTGAAGCATTGGAGGTAATTATCGTAGGCCGCTTCAGGCCGGGTGAACTCAATGGCGACATCGGCCGATTTAAAAGCTTCGTCGTCAAAGGACCCATTGGTGGAAACATCAATAACAGTCACAATTTCATGACCACGATCCAGGGCAATTTTCTCAATCTCCTTGCCCATTTTCCCATATCCTATCAATGCTATCTTCATGCGCTCTTCTACTTATTTTATCTTATAAGAGCAAAGATAAAAAAAGAGCACAAGTATCGGGTATGAAACAGTGATAAGTTAAAACCCGGACTTAAATAAAGCAAAAAAGGAGGCCTAAGCCTCCTTTATAATATATTATTAAGCGAATCGTTGAATTAAGCATTCATAGCTTTTTTCACTACAGCTTTAAAAGCTTCAGGATGATTCACAGCAAGGTCAGCCAAAACTTTGCGGTTAATTTCGATGTTCTCTTTGTGCAACATACCCATTAACTTACTATACGAAACTCCTTCCAAGCGAGCGGCTGCGTTAATACGCATAATCCACAATGCTCTGAAATTACTTTTCTTCTTCTTTCTGTCGCGGTACGCATACTGCAAACCTTTTTCATAGGTATTTTTCGCAACAGTCCAAACATTTTTTCTTCTACCAAAGTAACCTTTGGTTTTCTTCAACAACTTTCTACGTCTCTCTCTCGACGCAACATGATTTACTGATCTTGGCATTTCTAAATCATTTTCGAATGGTTAGCGTCCCGACCAACGGGATCTTTCGGCTAATTCACTCTGGTTAAATTAATTAATTTCTCTTTTAAGAAGAACGCTTACTTCATGTTCAATAACAGCTTGATGTTTGATTCATCAGCTTTGTGAACAGTGCCTGCATACGTCAAGTTTCTCTTACGCTTTGTTGATTTCTTAGTCAAGATGTGACTTTTAAACGCGTGCTTCCTCTTAATTTTTCCACTCCCAGTGATTGTGAATCTCTTCTTCGCACTGGAGTTCGTTTTCATTTTTGGCATTATTCCTATATATTTAGTTATAAAAATTGGCCTTATTTCTTCTTAGCCGATGCTTTAGGAGCCATAAACATGATCATGCGCTTACCTTCCAATTTGGGAAGTTGCTCTACTTTTCCGATCTCTTCCAGATCCTGAGCAAAACGTAACAACAAAATCTCGCCTTTGTCCTTAAACAATATCGAACGGCCTTTAAAGAACACAAAAGCCTTTACTTTCGCTCCTTCTTCCAAGAACTTTTCAGCATGCCTCAACTTAAACTGATAATCGTGATCGTCGGTATTTGGTCCAAAACGGATCTCTTTAACGATTACTTTCACAGCTTTTGCCTTCATTTCCTTCTGCTTTTTCTTTTGCTGATAAAGGAATTTCTGGTAATCTGTAATCTTACATACTGGCGGATCGGCCTTTGGTGAAATTTCTACCAAATCCAAATCCTGTTCATCAGCCATTTTCAAGGCTTCTACTGTCGGAAATACCCCCGGGTTTTCGATGTTATCACCGACTAACCTTACCTGAGGAACCCTGATCAATCGATTAATTCGATGAGCCGGTTCTTCTTTCTTAGGTCTTACCTGTCTTTTGTTTGGTCTAGCTATTGTTAAACCCTCCTTAATTTAGTGAATACTAATTTTCAATTTCAGAAAGCATCTTGTCCACTTCCTGATTGATGAAGTTAACAAAATCTTCTGGTGACATCACGCCTTGATCCCCTTCTCCCTGACGACGAACAGCAACTTTGTTCTCCTCGGCTTCTTTTTCACCGACAACCAGCAAGTAAGGAATACGCTTTAATTCATTGTCCCTGATCTTTTTACCGATTTTCTCATTACGGTCATCCAGAACGGCACGAATATCGGAATTATTCAGGAAATTCAAAACTTTTTTTGCATACTCATTATGTTTTTCACTGATCGGTAATATCACTACCTGCTCAGGCGTTAACCATAATGGGAATTTTCCTGCTGTATGTTCTATTAACACAGCCACGAAACGTTCCATACTACCAAATGGAGCCCGGTGAATCATCACGGGACGGTGTTTTTGATTATCACTACCAATATACTCCAGTTCGAAACGCTCTGGCAAGTTATAATCCACCTGAATGGTTCCCAACTGCCATTTACGTCCCAATGCATCCTTCACCATAAAATCCAACTTAGGACCATAGAATGCAGCCTCACCATACTCAATGATGGTATTCATTCCCTTCTCCTCACACGCTTCAATAATCGCTTGTTCAGCCTTATCCCAATTCTCATCACTTCCGATGTATTTGGAATGATCCTCCTTGTCGCGCAATGAAACCTGCGTAATGTATTCTTTAAAATCCAATGCTTTAAAGATATACAGAATAATATCGATTACTTTTTTAAATTCATCTTTCAACTGATCCGGACGACAGAACAAATGCGCATCATCCTGAGTAAATCCTCTTACCCTTGTCAACCCATGCAACTCACCACTTTGCTCATAACGGTATACCGTTCCAAACTCTGCAAAACGGATGGGTAAATCCTTATAAGAGCGTGGCTTTACTTTATAAATCTCGCAGTGGTGCGGACAATTCATGGGCTTCAGCAAGAATTCCTCCCCTTCAGCAGGCGTATTGATTGGCTGGAACGAATCCTTACCATACTTGGCATAATGCCCGGACGTCACATACAACTCTTTATTTCCAATATGAGGGGTAATCACCGGCTCGTACCCATATCGACTCTGCACTTTCTTGAGGAAGTTTTCCAAACGCTCGCGCAGCCTGGCTCCTTTAGGCAACCACAATGGCAACCCCTGACCAACTTTCTGCGAAAATGCAAACAACTCCAATTCTTTACCAATCTTCCGGTGATCGCGTTTCATAGCTTCTTCCAACAACAACAAATGCTCTTCCAGCATTTTTGCCTTTGGGAACGAAACACCATAAATACGTGTCAATTGTTTCCGTTTCTCATCGCCTCTCCAATAGGCACCCGCTACACTCAATAACTTAACAGCCTTGATGGGTGCTGTAGACGGCAAGTGTGGCCCCCGACACAAATCGGTGAAATTACCTTGCTTGTAAAACGAGATGGTACCATCTTCCAGCTCATTGATCAATTCAACTTTGTACGTTTCGTCTTTTTTACCAAAGAAATCCAAAGCTTCCTGCTTGGACACCTCTTCACGTAGATAGTCATTTTTCTGACTGGCCAACTCTTTCATTTTCTTTTCAACCTTTGGCAAGTCCGAATCTTTGATCACAACCCCTTCTGGAGTATCTATATCGTAATAAAATCCATTTTCAATGGTTGGTCCGATTCCAAATTTCGTTCCCGGATAAAGCGCTTCAATGGCTTCGGCCAACAAGTGAGCCGATGAATGCCAAAACGCATGTTTGCCTTCCGCATCATCCCACTTATGAAGTTTAATCGTGGCATCCGTGGTAATGGGGCGCGTCAAATCCATAATGGAATCGTTAACACTTATTGCCAATACCTCCTTAGCCAGGCGTGAACTAATGCTACCCGCTATCTCTAAACCGGTTACGCCTTCATTAAACTCTCTGACACTCAGGTCAGGAAATGTGATTTTTATCATGCTTCTGCTTCATTGATTTTAAAAAACACGCAAAGATATATAAAACAGCTGAAAGCAGCGGCACTATCTTGAAAAATTACACTTTCATGGACACAATTTAACAATACTGTCAAATCCCCTTGTTTTATCCATGGCTTATTTTGTAGTTTTGACTCTGAGGTAAAGTTTTCATGGGCCTTACCCACCTTATGTGCAATTAAATAAAAAAACAGATAAATCATGAAACATTTATTATTCGTTTTGACTGCCTTATTGATGCCGTATATGGTAACGGCACAAAAAAAGAAAGTCTCTCTTGACGACATTAATAAGAACTATTCTTTTTATGCCCGTTCCGTCCGTGGTTTGAGATCAATGAATGACGGGATTCATTTTACCACGCTTGAAAAAGGAAAACGCGTTGAGAAATTCGCCTATGCATCAGGCAATAAAGTGGGCACCATTATCAATCTGGAAGAATTGGAGAACTGTCCTGTCGAAACCATCGAAGGTTATGAGTTCAATGGCAATGAAACCAAACTATTGCTATATACCAATAGTGAAAGTATTTACCGCCACTCTTTCAAAGCCAATTACTACGTCTATGACATTGAGAGAAAAGAACTGGAAGCATTATCAGATAGTGGCAAACAACAAATCGCTACCTTCTCACCCAATGGAGAAATGGTCGCCTACATGCGTGACAATGATTTATTCCTGAAAAAGCTAAAGTTCGGTACAGAAAGCGCCATCACTACCGATGGTGAATTCAACAAAATCATTAACGGAGCACCCGACTGGGTTTACGAAGAAGAATTTGGCTACAACCAGGCTTATGACTGGTCGGCCAACAGCGAAGAAATTGCCTTTGTGCGTTTCGATGAATCCAATGTTAAAGAATTCTCTTTCCCGGTTTACCAGGCTTCTCATCCCAACAACGAAGCCAACGCTTTGTATCCCGACCAATACAAGTTTAAATATCCCAAGGCCGGTCAGGATAATTCAGTGGTTAGTGTTCACGTGTTTAACATTAAGAACAGAACCACCAAAACCATGAACATTGGCGAAGAAACAGATATCTACATTCCACGAGTGCGCTTTACCAAAGAAGGCGGTAAACTGGGAATCATCCGCATGAACCGCCATCAAAATCAGTTGGATCTATTGATTGCCAATACGGCTTCGGGAGTTGCCAATGCCGTTTTTACACATCGCAATGAGTTCTACATCGAATCTGATGTATTGGATAACCTACAGTTTCTGGAGGATGGCAAACACTTTGTATATGTGGGTGAGATGGATGGATATAACCACATCTACCTTTATACCCTGGCAGGCCGTCAGGTGGCACAAATTACAAAAGGAAACTGGGATGTCACTGAATACATGGGATACAATGCTCAAACCCGCATGTTCTACTACCAGGCGGCAGCCCAATCGCCCATGCGCCGTGAAGTCTATGCTATTCGTACCGATGGCAAAAAAAGCATGGCCTTCTCAACTCAGGAAGGCACAAACAGCGCAGCTTTCAGCAAAGGGTTTAAATATTACATCAATTATTTTTCCAATGTTAATACGCCAACATTAGTGACTTTGCACGATGGTAAAGGCAAACAAATTCGCGTATTGGAAGAAAATGAAGCACTGAAAAAACGTTTAACTGATTTCGAAATTAGCCCCAAAGAGTTCTTCCGTTTTAAAACCAGCGAAGGCGTTGAATTGAATGGCTGGATGGTGAAACCGTTGAACTTCGATGCCAATAAGCAATACCCCGTTTTAATGACACAATACAGCGGGCCAAACTCACAACAGGTACTAGACCGCTGGGGCATTGGATGGGAACAATATCTAGCAGCCAATGACTACATGGTGGTTTGTATCGACCCTCGGGGTACTGGTGCCCGCGGTGAAGCATTCCGCAAATGCACCTATATGAAACTGGGTAAGTTGGAGTCTGACGATCAGATTGAAGGCGCCAAATACCTGGCTTCTCTGGATTATATTGACGGTAACCGCATTGGCATCTGGGGATGGAGCTATGGTGGTTTCATGACCTCTCTTTGCTTGAGTAAATCAGATGCATTTAAAGTAGGTATTGCAGTGGCTCCAGTGACTAACTGGCGCTATTACGATTCGGTGTACACCGAGCGTTACATGCGTCGCCCGCGTGAAAACGCCAATGGGTATGACGACAACAGCCCCATCAACCATGTGGAAGATTTGAGTGGTCGCCTATTCCTGATTCACGGAACCGCCGATGACAATGTCCATTTCCAAAATGTAATGGAGTATGTGGATCGATTGGTTCAGGCCGGAAAACAATTTGATATGTTTGCCTATCCGAACCGCAACCATAGTATTTATGGGGGTAATGTTCGCAGTCACTTGTATCAGATGAAAGCGGATTACTTGTTTAGGAATCTTTAAAGAGAACGATTAAGATACATTAAACACCTGATCGGAATTCTTTCTGGTCGGGTGTTTTTTTTTATCCTATCACCTCCGAAAGGGTTTTCAAGCACTTTAGAGGTATCAGATAAAAAAGAAATAGCGTAGTTTCCAAGGACTTTTACATTGAGGATAACTTTTTTCCTTATGCAATGCAGGTGCATTCCCTAATTTTGCTATATTTGCACCGCTGTTGGAAACAACGACCCACGCCCAGGTGGCGAAATTGGTAGACGCGCTGGTTTCAGGGACCAGTGTTCGCAAGGACGTGCAGGTTCGAGTCCTGTTCTGGGCACAAAAGCCGCTGATTATCAGCGGCTTTTTTTGTTTATCACATCTTCGATACAACTTCCGTTCTGAAAATACTCAATGTATTCAATAATCAGCACCACCACTACAAGCTTCGATTACCAAACATAAGTTGCGTTAAAAAGAGGTTAAAATGAGTTATTTATTTTTTGATATTTCACCTGCATTTTATTTTTGAGCTTTTAATAATTATTAGACTCAAATAAAATGGACATTTGCGTAAAGGGAATAACAAAAACGTACGGTGGCCAAAAAGCTCTGGACGACTTGTCATTCGAGGTTAAAACAGGTGAAATTCTAGGTTTCCTGGGACCAAACGGCGCCGGTAAAACCACCACCATGAAGGCGATTACCTGTTACATCACACCCAATAATGGCGATATCACTGTTGGTGGTAAATCAGTACTTCAAAATCCCGATGAAGTCAAGCAAAACATCGGCTATTTGCCCGAAAACAACCCCTTGTATTTAGAAATGCCAATCATGGATTACCTGTCGTTTATTGGCGAATTACAAGGCGTTAAAAAGAACGATTTGAAATCACAAGTCGAAAAAATGGTCAGGATCTGTGGCCTGGGCGACGAAAAACACAAAAAGATTGGCGAATTATCGAAGGGGTATCGTCAACGAGTTGGTTTGGCACAAGCTCTGATTCATGAACCAGAAGTGTTGATTCTCGATGAACCCACCACAGGCCTGGATCCCAATCAAATCATTGAGATCAGGGAGCTGATTAAGGAGATCGGTAAAGAAAAAACGGTCATTCTGAGTTCTCACATCCTGGCCGAGGTGGAGGCGACATGCGACCGCGTCCTGATTATCAATAAGGGTAAAATTGTGGCCGACGGCACCCCCAAAGAACTTCGGAATAAAGCCCAGGGAAAAGAGATATTGAAAGTCGCCATTGAAGGTGGGGATAGAAATGATGTATATTCTGCTTTAAATCAGTTGAGCGAAACGGAGGTCGTTTCTTTCGCTGAAGGCAGTCAATCAACTTACGAAGTAGAAAGCCTACCACAAGTCTCGTCCTGTAAAGCCATTTTTGACTTGTGTGCATCCAAAGGCTGGTACCTGACTCAATTGACGCCGGTAGAAAAAAATCTGGAGGACATATTCCGCGACTTGACTCAGGAAAATTAGCACCTTCATTCTATGAATCTATATTCAATCTTCTGAATTGATTGGATTCATCAATCATTCGGTCTTAAAATATTTAATGCTTTGACAATGAAACAAATTTGGATCATTACTAAAAAAGAGCTGAAAGGGTATTTTGATTCCCTTATGGCTTATATATTAATTGTCGTTTTCCTGGGTTTGAGCGGCTTTTTCACCTGGTTATATGGCAACAACGACGTATTTTTCATCAACCGCGCCACCATGCAGCCCTTTTTTGGCATTGCGTACTGGACTCTGTTTATCTTCATACCGGCCCTTACCATGAAACAAATGGCCGAGGAATATAAAACAGGCACCATCGAACTCTTATTGACCAAGCCTGTTTCAGACTGGCAAGTGGTCACCGGAAAATTCCTGTCCACCTTCTTACTGATTGTCATTTCCCTGGTCCTGACACTTCCCTATTACATTTCGATTGCTTCCATCGGCCCCATCGATCATGGATCTGTATGGACCGGGTATTTAGGTTTATTGTTGATGAGCGCTGCCTACATCAGTCTGGGTATTTTTGCCAGTAGCATTACTTCCAACCAGATAGTGGCGTTTTTGGTGGCCTTAATAATAGGCATCTTTTTCCAGATCATATTCGGCATCAGTGCCTCAGCTTTTTCGGGCGTTACCGGTGATGTGTTATCTTACCTGGACATCCGATACCATTATTACAACATCACTCAAGGGGTTATTGACAGTAAAAACCTCATCTATTTCGGATCCATCATCCTATTTGGCTTAATCGCATCCGAATTATCACTTGTTAAACGTAACATCCACTAAACCATTCAATCATGTTGAATAAGCGTCAGATTAAATACTATATCATCTTAGTGTTAGGGATTATGATCCTTATTAACGTGTTGGCCTCAAGGTACTTTTTTCGCCTCGACTTTACGGAGGATCAGCGCCATACACTAAGCGAAACCACAAAGGACATCCTGGAAGGTATCAGCGAGCCCGTAACGGTTACGGCCTATTTCTCAGAAGGCCTTCAACCTCAATTTGATCAATTAAAAAATGATTTTAAAGATCTGCTTTCAGAATATGCTTCCCGGTCGCACCAACAGGTCGTTTATGAGTTTATCAATCCCAATGAAGATGCTGCGCAGGAACAAAAAGCTGTGGAAGCTGGCATCCAAACCGTCATGATTCAAGCGCGGGAGAAGGACCAGTCCACCACCAAGAAGGCTTTTATGGGAGCAGTCATCCAAATTGGCGAATTATCTGAAACCATCCCATTTATACAGTCCGGGGCTCAAATGGAATATGCCTTAACCACCGCCATCAAAAAAATGACCCTTCCAGAAAAAGATGCCATTGGATTTATTTCCGGGCATGGCGAACCAGGCTTGGACCAATTGCTTCAAGTCACCCAGGGACTGGCGGTTTTATATGTGCCGGAGGAAGTCCTTTTATCAGACAGTATTAATCTCAGCAAATACAAATCACTGGCCTGGATCAATCCACAGGACACCATCCCGGCCGAACATTTCAAATACATTGAAGATTACCTCAAGCAAGGAGGAAACTTATTCATCTCATTCAATCGGGTAGACGCACAATTGCAACAAGGGTTGGGGGTATCTAAACACACCGGAATGACCGATTGGCTATCAAGTAAAGGCTTAAGCATCGGCGACGATTTTATTCTGGATGCGAATTGTGGGAGCATCAACGTACAACAACGCCAGGGCATGTTTACTGTGAACCGTCCCATCAGCTTCCCCTACCTTCCGGTTTTGTCAAATTTTGCTGAACATCCTATTACCCAAGGACTGGGTACGATGGTTATGCAATTCGGAAGTTCCCTGAGTTTTAACGGCGATAGCTCAAAAACCTTTACACCGTTGGTGTTCACATCTGATAAGTCGGGCACACAACCCACGCCTGTGTATTTCAACATTGAACGCCAATGGCAGGAAAAGGACTTTACAAAAGCAAAAATTACTGTGGCAGGTTTGCTCGAAGAGAATACCTCCAAAATGGTGGTGATTACAGATGGTGACCTGGCCATCAATGGCGCCGGCGAAACGATGCGTCAAATCCAACCGGACAATGCCAATTTCGTGGTCAATGCCATTGATTACATGAGCGATGATACCGGACTCATTCAGCTTCGATCAAAACAGGTTAAAATACGTCCACTCGACCAACTCGACGAGGCCGATAAGCGCTTTCTTAAACTATTCAACTTCGCTCTTCCATTGCTAATCATTGTTGCCATTGGGATTTACCGTTACCAGAAGAGAAAATACACACGACTAAAAAGAAAGGGGGAAAACCATGTATAGAAAATTAAGTCTAAAAACGTTACTTACAGTTTTTATCACACTGCTCATCCTGACCGCAGGAACTAAAATATACGACAATACCAAAGACACCAACACGTTGAAAAGTGTTCTTTTCGAATTAGATAAGAATCAGGTAACAGCCATCCTGCTTCAACCAAGAGTATTGAATGGCGAATCCATTGAGTTGAAAAAAGAAGATGATGCCTGGCAGGTTTTAGCCAATGGCAATACGTACAACGGGGATGCATCGGTTATTTCCAAGCTCCTGAATCAAGTGAATGGGCTAAAGCCAATACGATTAGCAGCACGCTCAAAAGAGAAATGGGCCAAATTTGACTTAACAGACTCGCTGGCATCCGTAGTAACGTTAATGGGACATGACGGTGAATTGGCCAGACTGCACATTGGTAAATTCTCCTATTTACAAGCTAAGCAAGCCCCCATGATGAATCAAAAACCCTACTATCAGGGACCAAGAGGCACGATGACTACCTACGTACGCAGTGAAAATGAACCTGAAGTATTTGCCGTTGAAGGTTTCTTAGGAAGCTCCATTAATCGGGACGCCAATGCATTCCGAAATAAGCAACTGATAAAAACAAACTCTTCAACCATCAGCAAACTGACCTTTGAATATCCGGCCGATAGCTCTTTTACGATGGTAAAAAATGAGAATATCTGGATGTGTGATGGTTTACCTCTGGATTCTGTAGCTGTTGCTTCTTACCTGTCTACTCTGTCATCATTAAACGGGAATGCATTTACCGATGAACTGCCCACACACTTTACGCATAAGGTAAAAATTCAGGATGACCAGATGAATATCATTGAAATACAAGCCCAATTTGAAGGTGAACACGTACAGCTTACAAGCACTCAAAATAAGGGGAGCGTATTTGAAGAACAGCAGGACAGGAACTTTAAAAAATTGTTTATCTCTAAACATAGTCTGCAAAAGTAAATTTTAATTATTCGATTGAAAAGTAAAGGGACCTCCAGCAGAGGCCCCTTTCTCTTTTTATCTGGTGCTTTTCACTGCACATAGCTGGCTTCCAATAGGAAGTTCAGACTTTTTTTAACACTCTCAAGCGGCTCATAATTATAGCGCTCTACCTCCACAATGAAATGTTGCATGCCGGATAATTCGGAAGCCTTAAAAATGGGTTCAAAGTCCATCAGACCACTCTCACCCAGTTCTTTTTCATCTTTCACATGCCACAATTCAAAACGCCCCGGATAAGTGTTGAAATAAGTGATGGCTTCTTTTCCGCCTTTCATGATCCAATATAAATCCAATTGAAACATGACTTTTTCAGGATCTGTATTCTGAAGCATGTAATCATAGCGCACCACACCTTCCACCGTTTCAAACTCCCGGTCGTGATTGTGATACCCAAACCGGATACCTTTGGCATTGCATTTTTCACCAATGGCATTAAAATAGTCGCAATAGCGTTTCAGATCAGCCAATGAGCCGTAGCCCTTCTTATCCATAGAGGGCTGAACAATGTAGTGTACCCCGGCTTTGACATGGGCTTCGATGCACTCCTCCCACCAATTCATGGTAGATTCCCAATGATCCGCATCCGGCAAAGACTGCCCGGTATGTGAAGCCATAAACTGTAAGCCGTTATCAGCCAACAAATGCTTAAACACCATTGGCTCCATGCCATAAAACATCCCATCTGCATAACCAGCGGCCTCCACAAAAGAATAACCCATTTGACCGATAGCAGCGATGGTAGCCGCTGCATCTTTTTTCATATCCTCGCGCACCGACCATAACTGTAAACCAACTTCTTTCTTCGAATACTGTAAATAACTACTCATTAGCATACCTATTACCAGAAGAATCAAGCCCGTGTATAGTATTTTCCGGGTCATAACTCTTTAATTTTAATATTTCGAAACCACACATCGTCGCCATGATCTTGCAACCCAATGTATCCTTCCGTGGCCACCTCCGCCCAATTGGCATTCAAGCCTGGGAATTTACTGCCGGCTACCAGCTCATTCCATTCCGGAGTCCATAGGTGGTATTCTACTACTGTCTCTCCATTTTGAATGTGCCAAACCGAACCTTTGTAAACTTTTATCTCTGCACTATTCCACTCACCTGCCGGCTTGGCATTTTGAGGTGTGGCGGCATACAGATCATACAATGAGCCTGCCTGGCGATTGCCTTTGATACCGGCTTGTGCATCGGGATGATTCTCATTATCCAAAATTTGCATTTCCGGAGCCGTCATCCAGATGTAATCAAATTCATCACTCTCTTGTCCTAAATAAAAGATTCCGGAGTTCCCTCCTTCTGAAATCTTCCACTCCAACTTCAGGTGAAAATTGCCATACTGCTTCTCACCATAAATAATATCACCGCGATCTTTTCCGCCGGCTTCACCGCGTCCGGAGCCCGGGCAATGCAAGGCACCCTCTTCGGTGATATCCCACCCATCCGGGAAAGTAGTTTTGGCATAATTACGCCATCCTTCTGTTGTTTTGCCATTGAATAACAATTGCCACCCATCGGCCATCTCTGCTTTGGTCAAACTATTCAGCTCTGCTCTTTCTTCCACTTTTTGTTCGATATTCATTTTAGTTTCCTCCTCACTCGTCTGTTTGGTTTTCTGCATACATGAAGTGATCCCAAAAACAACGACTGCTAAAACTAGGAATACTCTATTTTTCATCTGATTTATTTTAGTATGAATGATTTCAATTGCCTCCTAACGATGTCTGAAAAGAATCTACTTAGGGCATGGCCGGTAACGACCAACCCTCCCGGTAGGTATGCTTAATCAACTCGGCAGCAAAGGCATTGGCATTTGTTTTGTCGGTCCACTCCTTATCGAATGTAGGATGGCCATCATGAATTTTAAATCCGTCTTTAATAACTGTGCGAATGGTTTCATGATCACCAATATTGGTAAAACGCATATTGGCACCATCCCACTCCAATTCTTTATTGAGCGATTGCAAACGAACAGCTAAAACTCCCATCACCACCATTTCATTGAAGGGTCCGGCTTCACTGAAGGGCGACAAGGTTTCTATCCGATTTTCAGGGGATTCTTTACAGGCACGCACCCAATCCATCTCATGACTTGTTTTTATGCGTGGTAACGTTTTTTCAACCTTGGGGATACGGCCAGACAACAACCAGGGATCCTTGCCATAGCACCCACATACCAGGGTATCTTTTGAACCATGGAACAACACACCACCACCATTGTTATTCATATCTCTTCCGGCGGGCCATCCTTGCGGTTTTAGGGGCTGCAGGCCGCCATCGTACCAATGCACTTCTACTGCTGGCATTTTCACTCTTCCAACCTTAGGACGCTCCGGAAAAACTAACCTGACCTTTTGAGCTGTTGGCGCGGCATCAGTCAACAATAAGGTGGAACTACCTTGCGCTTTAGTGGGATAGCCCAGGTTGAGACCTTTAAACACCGGATGCAAAATATGGCAGGCCATATCGCCCAAAGCACCTGTTCCAAAATCCCACCATCCCCTGAAATTCCAGGGCGTGTATATGGCATGGTAAGGCCGCATCTTAGCGGGCCCAACAAACAGATCCCAATTAAAAGTATCTGGTATCTGCTGTGCCTCTTCCGGGCGGTTCAATCCCTGGGGCCAGATGGGACGATCCGTAAAAGCCTCCACTTTACGTACCTCACCGATCTCACCATTCTGTATCCATTCAGTGGTAAAGGCCACATCTTCCAGGGAAGCCCCCTGATTTCCCATTTGAGTAGCCACTTTGTAATGAGCAGCCAGGTTAGTTAGTAAGCGCGACTCATAAACCGTATGTGTCAGTGGTTTTTCCACATACACATGCTTACCCATTGTAATGGCATGCGCGGCAATGATGGCATGTGTATGATCAGCTGTGGCCACCACTACGGCATCGATGGAGTCACCCATCTCATCAAACATCTTGCGCCAGTCCCAATATTTTTTTGCCTTTGGAAAGGTGGCAAAGGCACCCTGGGCATATTTCCAGTCCACATCGCAAAGGGCCACCATATTTTCACTCTTCATGGCTTTTAAAACCCCTAATCCACGGCCGCCAACGCCTACACCGGCAATGTTTAGTTTGTCGCCGGGAGCTCTGTACCCGAGGCCACTCACCACATGAGCCGGTAGAATAGTTAAGCCGGCAGCGGCCAGCCCTGCATTGGTCAGAAAGCGCCGTCGACTCAGCTCCGGCCTGTTTTTCTTTTCTTTCATAGGAGATGTGTTAGTTAATAATTATTGATAACTGATAAAGGTCTTTTCTTATTAAACAGTGCGTTTTCACATTCACCGGTCTCTACTGATTTGTCCAGGTTGAAAATTATATCAGCCAGCCTCCCCCCTCTTATCCACCAACTCCCTGTACCTGAATAATCATCCTTCAAGTTAGAAAATATGGTTAACAATCGCCACGAATAATGAAAATATGAACTATATGTGACGGAACTGAACATTAGATTACACTACAACTATCTCATATACTACAACCTGCATCGGAAGTATCACCAAATGCAGTACTCCTTTCAAAAAACAAATCAAAACAGCGGGAGGGAGACAGAAACAGGAGGCACAGAAAAAAGCCTTTGGCAAATGCTATTACCCAATTGCATTTATAAATTATTCACCTTAACTTTTTTATAATAAACATATGCCCCACTCAACCGGGGTCCAAACAAAACAATTAAAATATGAATAAACTAAACATTTGGTTGTACGACAACCAGCTCACCTCGAGCCCCAATGATTACTATGGAAAAGTTAAAACAAACGGCATTTTAACCAATAAAGAGTTGGCACAACTGCTGGTTGAAGAGGGAACGGAGTATAAAGAAGAAGCCATTTTGGAGATACTCAGCCGCACTGACCGATTAAAAGTAAGTAAACTAGCCGAGGGATTTGCCGTCAACAATGGCGTTTGCTATGCCCGTGTGGGTGTAAACGGTAGTTTCCAGGGAGCAACGAACCGCTTTGATAAAAAGGAGCACAAAGTGACGGCCTCTTTCACACCAGGTGCCCAATTGCGCAGTGCTTTGCAAGCGGTAGATGTAGATATTTTGGGTGTAGCCACTGTTGATCCAGTGATTGGTAAGGTTATTGATAGCCTCACGAATAGCGAAGACAGCCTCATCACGCCTAACAACGTGATCATCATTAAGGGAGAGAAAATTAAAATTACCGGCGAACATGCCGATAATGGTGTTTACCTCATCAGCCAGGCTGACGATAATCGCATTAAATGCCCACAAATAGTAAAGAATGAACGGAAAGAATTGATGGTAATGATACCTGCCCTTCCACAAGGTGAATACGAATTGGAAATTGTGACTCAGTTCACAGCCAGTCGCACAACTTTGAAAGAACCACGTACTACCCGGTTTGATCACTTATTGATTGTGGAATAAACCGGTTGCTGATTCGAAAAGGACCAGGACTTTGGATACTGGTCCTTTTAATAAAAGCCTACACCACGAACCTACTTATGCATGCACCACCAACCAGCACCTGGGTACACCAGACACCTACGAGTAGATACACCATTGAAGCGGTGCATGCACACATGCGAGTGCGTTTGCACATACACCTAGAGGGCGTATCTAACAAGAACCTAATTGAACATAACACAAGTAATATTTATTTAATTGGAAATAATGGGGACGACGGACCTGCAGGATCTGATGGAATTGGTGGGAATGATGAGAAGGGGATGAATGATGGCCAATGCGGGAATAGGTTACAGACAAGGCATGCCTTGTCTCAATCACAACGATTATTTATAGGCAAAAACACGCTCTCTTCCATCATGGGATCTTCTATGGATTCAAACCCTCGCCCATTGCCTCTAATTCACAGGTTAACTCCTCTTCCGTCCAATCGAGATGTAACCAAATTAAGGCATACTCCAGAGTAGAGAAAACGCGGTATCGACCATGGTCTTTCTTGTGTAACATTTTATATACCGTTGTGATGGCGACCTGATCCGATTCACTAGTCAGAAAGGCTACTTTTCGCTGATTACTGGTTATATCTGGCTGGCCGGAAACATACTCAAATAATCCATGGGCATCGCGGCTCTTCAAATTAAACCGTAATGCCCTCACATCAGATAAGATATTATACTCTGATGAAAATAATTCGTGCTGCACCTCCTCCTTCTTAATGGATATAGCAGCTTCCAGATTGCTCAATCCGCCATGAACCTCCAGGATCAATCTTTTTTCAGGTATAATTTTAAATGCGTATTGATGTGTACTCCCTTTATCAGTCATTGCTACTTCCATTCAATGAATTATGTTGCAAAAGTAGCTATTTCAGTCAAAGAAACAACAAGGCAATAAATCCCCACCATATACTTTACTAAACTGATAAAAAAAGTGAGAAACTACTCAAGCTTACCCAAGTAACTCCTCACTTAATTAAGATGTTTATTTTTTTACTGAATAAATTGATTAATCCTTGCAGGGCCTCAATATTATGGCACACCCACCTCCGGCACCCAATCTTAACTGCAATGTGGAATTGAGATCTACCTTTTGATGATCGATCAATATTTCCTGCGGATTATTCTGCCAGTCTGTGAGCTCTCCATCTTTATAAACAATGGCTTCATATTGACAGTGGCCATCCAGAAAATCAAGCGATATCTCAATGTTTCGTTCCCCATCGCCGTTCATTGCACCTAAAAACCAACTATCTTTTTCACGCGACTTTCGGGCTACCATCAGGCATTGGCCAATTTCACCCTCCAGATAGATGCTTTTACTCCAATTCAGCGGTACCTGACGGATGAACTCAAATGCGGGATGATCCTTATAGTTTTGAGGTAAATCACAGGCCATCTGAGCCGGACTGGAATAAACAACATAGAGTGCCAATTGATGAGCCAGAGTAGAATAAGCCCGTTTATTGCTGATGCCATGTTGCTCGTAGGTTAAGTCGAAGAGGCCGGGTGTATAATCCATCGGGCCACCCATCAAGCGCGTAAACGGCAAGATGAGGGAATGAGCCACCGGATTGTTTTCCGGTGCCCAGGGAGCATTATATTCCTGTCCCCGGGCCGATTCAACAGCCAATAAATTAGGCCAGGTGCGGTGTAGTCCGGTGGGTTTGATATGCTCATGCCCAATGATGCAGATACCGCGTTTAGCCGCTTCTTCCAGCACATACTGATAATGATTCACCATGTACTGCCCATGATGCGGCTCCCCATTTTTAATGGGGCCTACATACCCGGTTTTAATGTATTTAATACCGAGCTTCTGATAATAATCAAAGGCCTCAGGGATCTGCTTTTCATATTCTTCTACATACCCTGCTGTTTCGTTGTGAATAATAATGTCCACGCCTTTCGACTGCCCATATTTTACCACGGCCTCCAAATCGTAATCTGGATAAGGTTGACAATAATCAAAATCCTTCCACTGTTCCCATCCAAGATTCCACCCTTCCACCAACAAACCGTTCATACTATTGGCCGCGGCAAAATCGATCATTTCTTTGGCATGTGCTGTTGTAGCCCCATGTTTATCACCGGGCGACCAGGATTTTAATCCCAGGTGCATTTCCCACCAAATACCCATGTACTTAAGGGGCTTCACCCATGAGAAATCTTGCTGAGGTGCTTCATTCAGGTTTTCAATAAGGTTTGAGTTGACCAAATCAATAGCACGATGCCCCAAAGTAATGGTGCGCCATGGACTCCTAACCTTATCTCCGCCATTAGCAGCAATCCCTTTTGATGAGGGCACCAGACGGCTTCTTATCTGACCGCTTTCATCTTTCTTCAAGGTCATGGAAGGGAAATCGAGGAGGGCAGCCTCATGAATGCACGCATACATATCCTCAGCCAATTCAATGGTAAATGGGGTTTGTATCGAATCAACAGCCTCCACCGTTGTGTACTCATAAAATTTCTCATAGCTATCATCATCCACCGGAATCCACCAGCTTTGGGCATCGGACGACAAATTAAAAGAAGTACATTCATCAGCAATCGCAATCTCGCATCCTTGATTGGCTTCTATCTCATAGCGAAATCCCACACCATCGTCATACACCCTAAAAAACACCTTTAATGTGCCTAAGTCATGCCTCAGTGAATAAACGGCTTCGGAATAGTTATTACGGATATACTGGCGTTGCCCCCAATAATTCTCCCATACCTCATCTACATGGTTTACAATTTTATCGTCCAGCGCAAACCGGTTATTTAACGACCTTCCACCAGTCAAAATAAAGCCCATATCCGACTTTTGTATCACGGATTGGCCGTCATACCAGACCTGATAAAAAGGTTGTCCTATCGTATCGAGCCCAAAATCAACACTTACATTTCTGTTAGGCGACGAAATCGTGTGAAGCGGTGTTTGGGACGTGCAACTACTAAACACGGCTGAAGCACCAAGCAATAGAGCCATGCTCCAAAGCGCGTACATTAACGTTCTCATATCATTTATTAAAAAGCAGAACGGTTCGTACTGGTCTCCAACATCAAAACGAACCTATCCTGTGTTTTGGATTACAATTGAAATCAATTAGCCGTTTATCATGACTAGAAACCAAATCCTAATTTTGTCAGGCCATCTTTAACCTCCTGATCGGCCATAAAAAGATTCCACAGCAATTGGGTTCTGTAATTTTCGATCATAGCTACAATTGGTCCCTGGTCAATACCAATATACCCATTGGAATACCAATTATAATGCTCCGAGAAAGCGTCATAAAAACCATATTCTCCCCATAATTTAGTATTCTTTTCATAGTAGAAATATTCCAGAGCTTTTAAGGATTGCTTAGGAGTATAGGGGAAAGATGCCAATGCAGCTGTTGGGGCGATTACGCCCAAATCATTTCCAGGTTCATGTCCTCCATATCCCAAGTAATTATCACTTGATGTGAGCCCCCAGCTATCGCCTCCATACCCTTTATAGCCTTTAGGATTTTCCCGACAATAGGAATAGTTGATGAGTGCATGAGCTGTCACTTGTTCCCAATAATTCGCATACTGATCCTCCAAATTCCTGGGATCTAAACCAATGAAGGAATAATGCGACCAGAACATAGGACCTCCAAAGTCAATCGATAAGGGTAAATGTATTCCATAGAATGATTTTCCATTATACATTTTACCACCGTGGGCGAACCAGCCATTTTCATAGGTATCTCTACCAATTGTGTGGGTTGGAGAAGCTGCTGCCAAAACATATACAATTAATGCCTCGTTCCATCCTCCCACTTTCATGCCCATATGGAAAGCATGATTGGGAGACCAATGCCAGTTTAAGGTGTTATCTCCGGGATCAAAAAAATTCCATTCCACCGCTTCCCAAAGTGCAGTAATTCTATTTCTAAGATCAATTTCTGCCTGTTTATCACCATCAAAGAATTGTCTGTTGATTAACATCCCTTGCATCAAAAAGGCCGTCTCCACCAAATCAATTCCATCATCATGCCAGGAAAAAGGCCTGATTTGGCCATTATCTCCATAATACCAGTGCCCGTAAGCGCCATGATAGCGCTCACAATTCTCCAGGAATGCACATATTTTATTCATTCGAGCCATTGCCTCATCTCGGGTAATCCAACCTCTGGTAACAGCAGCAGGAAAACACGATATCCCAAACCCTGTTGCTCCAGTGGCTATTAAACGTGGTGACTGACCTTCATAGGCATCATCCTGCGAGCGTTCTCTGGCACACCCGCTGACAGGCTCGGCAAAATCCCAGAAATAATTGAATGTGCGTTTTTGAACAAGCTCCAATAATTCTTCGGTTGGTATTTTCTCAACCGGCTCTTCAACAATTGGTGGTATATCAGGAAATTCAGGTGGTTTTTCATCCTTGGAACACCCAATTAGTACAAAAAATGAAAGGACATAAACAGTTATGACTTTAATATTCTCTGTTATTTTTATCAAAGCTTTCATATGATCTAAATTCTTTACTACAGCGTGAATAAAAAAAGTAAGCCCTTTGCAAACGTTCATCGATCAACAAAGGGCTCTTCTATCCAAATTAATTAAATAGATGCTTCAATTAACGGGCTACATACGGATCTACATCCACCGATTCGGTCAACTCAAACAGTACATTTTGTTCCACATCACTATTCGTACCGATGAACAGTTGAAAGCTTCCTTTCTCAGCGCCAAAAGTCATATCCTTACGCCAAAAAGCCAGATCTTCAGCCTCTATCGTAAACACTACTTCTACTGCTTTGTGTGCAGGAATCATCACCTTATCAAACCCTTTTAATTCCTTCACCGGACGAGTAACACTACCCACCAAATCACGGATATAAAGCTGTACCACTTCCTCCCCATCATGCCCTGAGGTATTGGTTACCTGAACAGTGGCCCGGATGGATCCCGTCGGTTCAAGAATTGTTTTATCTAAGCTTATGTCAGAATACTCAAACGAGCTGTAACTTAACCCATAGCCAAACGGATAGAGCGGCTCATTGGAGCAATCCTGGTAACGGGTTGTAAAATGATCATTCGGATTATAAGGACGCCCTGTATTTTTCATGTTGTAATGAATAGGTACCTGTCCTAAATGTTTAGGAAAAGTGGCGGTCAGCTTTCCTGAAGGATTATGGTCACCAAACACCACATCCGCAATGGCCGGGCCAGCCATGCTACCCAAATGCCAACACTCCACAATGGCTGGCAGATTTTCATTCTCCCAGGTAATCGTTAACGGGCGTCCGTTGTGTAATAATAAGACAATTGGTTTACCGGTTTTATAGATGGCTTTGATCAATTCTTTTTGAATAACAGGAATATCAATATGTACACGGCTGGCCGCTTCTCCTCCCATATTCTCACGCTCACCCATACACATCACTACTACTTCGGCCTTTTTTGCTTGTGCGAGAGCTTCAGCAAACCCAGAACGGTCATCACCTTCCCAATCACATCCTTTGGCAGTATATATTTTTGTATCCGTTCCTAACTTCTCTTTAAAAGCTGTTAGAATTGTTGTTACTGTTTCGGGCTTACCTGTGGTATGCCATGCACCTAACTGTTGTTTTTGTTCATCTGTCATTGGCCCGATTAAGGCTACAGATTTAAGGACATCCTTCTTTAAGGGCAAGAGTCCTCCCTCATTCTTCAACAAAACAATACTCTTTTTTGCCATTTCATGGGCCAATGCAAAATGCTCAGGGCTCTTTATTTTGTTTTGCTTTTCGGCATCCGGCCGACAATAGCGATAAGGATCTTCAAATAGTCCCAACCGGTATTTCATCTCCAGAATACGACGACAAGCTTCGTTGACAGTGGCTTCCTTTACTTTTCCCTCTTCAACGGATTGCTTAAGATGATTCATAAAAATACCACTCTGCATATCCATATCAACACCTGTATTCATAGACGCTTCTCCTGCTTCTTTCTCATCAGCCACACTGCCGTGATTAACCATCTCTTTAATTGAAGTATAGTCCGTCACTACAAATCCATTGAAGCCCCACTTCTCCTTCAGAATATCATTTAACAGGTGTTCATGGGCCGAACATGGTGTGCCATCCAATTCATTAAAGGCAGTCATATAGGTGGCCACACCTGCATCACAAGCGGCTTTAAATGGCGGCAGGTATACTTCGCGCAATACACGTTCCGAGATATCCACGGTATGATAATCCCTGCCAGCCTGAGCAGCCCCGTAAGCGGCAAAGTGTTTGGCACAAGCTAATAAAGTTGACTCATCAGATAAATCAGTTCCCTGAAAACCTCTTACCTGAGCAGCCGCAATGACACTTCCCAGATAAGTATCTTCACCGGCTCCTTCAGCAATCCGTCCCCATCTTGGATCACGAGCTATGTCAACCATGGGAGCAAAGGTCCAATTCAAACCGTCTGCAGCGGCCTCAATAGCAGCCACCCGGCAACTTTTTTCAATTTGGATAGGATCCCAGGAAGCCGACATGGCAAAAGGAGTAGGAAATGTTGTGGCATAGCCGTGAATCACATCATATCCGAATAACAAGGGTATTCCTAAACGCGAATTTTCGACCACCTCCTTCTGCATGCGATAAATAAAATCAGCAGTTAGTGCATTAAACACAGCACCCACTTTACCTTGTTTCGCATCTTCCACAATATTATTATCGGAAACAGGACCCGTTACATCCCACCAACTGGCAAATAATACGGTCTGACCAATTTTCTCCTCCAGGGTCATCTCCGTCATTAATGAATCCAGAAACCGATCCATTTCCGGCTGATCGTTCCATTGATTCTTTGCTGCTACCGGTTCACTGTTATTACCTGAACATCCCCACACAAAAAGGACTATTAATCCGACTAGACTAAGCTTATTCATTTTATCTCTTTTACTTATTTAGAAATTTTCCACCATAAATTGAGTTCCCTGCTAAAACTGTAAACAAGTAGATCCCATAGCCCAACGAGGCTACATTTACCGCCACGGAACTACGCCCTGTATCATCCATCCTTTCATGCTGAACAAGAACACCATCCGTGGTATAAATATTTATTTCAACAGGCGCTTCCAGTGGCTCTGGAAATAAAAGTGAAAATTGATTGGATTGCGCTTCCTGAACCACTTTCACATCTTTTCTGACTTTAGGCCCCTTGCCTATAGAGGTATCTACCTTTTCATATCCTAGTTTCTTCAATCCGGCTTTGACATCTGCATCCTTCATCACCGTATTCCAGATCAATCCTGTTCGGTGATTTTCCATCATAATAAGAATGGGTCCCTGATCAATGGCCAGGTAGGATTGTTTCACCCAACTCTGATTATCGTTAAAAGCATCGTAAAACCCCATGGGTCCAAACAGGTCTGCCCCTCGCTCGCGGTAGAAGTATTTCAGGGCTTTCATTGATTCTTGTGGCGTGTAAGGGAAACTCCCTAATGCAGCTGTTGGTGCAATGGTACCATTATCGTTATGCTGTGGCCGGTGCTCCTGATACCCCACATCCGGATCGTCACTGGCTGTGATGCCCCAGTTTTTATCACTGTAGTTGGTGTGTCCCTTAGGATTCTGGACGGCATAAGCGTGATGTATCTTAGCTACATTCACCGACTCGGTCCAGTAATTGGCATACTGATCTTTCATCTGATGCGGATTTAATCCCAAATGAGTGTAATGGATCCAGAACATAGGGCCGCCATAATCAGGGGCCAGATCCAGGTTATACCCATAGAACTGACGAGGATTCTTGATGGCTCCACTCCGTGCCCATCCCTGGTGGTATACCTCAGCCGGTACGCCATGAGTAGGCGATGAAGCAGCCATTATATAGGTGACCATGGTTTCGTTAAAACCACCAATGGCAAAATTCATGTCCCAACCATAGTTAGGTGACCAGTGCCAATACAGCACATTTTGATTGTTACGTCGGTACCAACTCCATTCGATCTCCTTCCAGATCTTATCTGCCAGTTGCCTGATCTGCACCGACTGTGCATCGTCACCAATAAAATAGTTTTTCAATGCGATCAATCCGGCAGCTGCAAACGAGGTCTCCACAATATCACCCCCATCATCTTTCGCTGAAAAAGGAATGGTCTGACCGGTAGCGCCGTTATACCAATGGGAAAAAGCACCATGATAGGTGGGGCAGATATCCAGGAAGTTTAATATTTTTAGAATACGGTTTTTAATTTCATGCTGAGGGGCGAAGTTGCGTTCATGGCCCACAATCAGCGCCATCAAACCCATACCTGTGCCACCGGAAGTAATGCGGTTGGGATTTTCATCATTGGTACGTTCGCGAATCAGTCCATAAGTAGGATGTGCTTCATCCCAGAAATAACGCCAGGTATATTGCTGCACCATCTCCAGTAGCTCTTCATCGGTAAAATCACGGGTACTGGCTTGCCCCTCTACCGGGTCAGAAACAGTACTTCCAAACACTGACGTAATTCGATAGCGGACTGCAAGATTAGTCCCTTTATCACGCACAAAATCCATGTAGAAATCCGAAGTGGTAGTACCTCTTAGTTCATAATTGGCTCCTCCATCAAAGGAGGCCTCTATTCGGTAGGTTAAACCTTCGCCAGGTTTGGTCCAGGTCAGCTCCACATGGCTATCATAGCCCTGAGCATTCAGATTTTGAACCGGGTCCACTTGGGTGACTGCCACACTGACAGCGACATCATCCATATAAAAGGTACGCTGTACACCATTGGCTTCCGATTGTTTAAAAACCACCGCTTTGGTCTGCGAGAAATTAAGATGATTGTTAGTAACATCGTTTAAGATGGTGGCCAGGGGAATTTTAACCAGTGTCCACTGACCGGCCGGTATGGCCTCGTTATAATCACCTAACGGATAGGTGGCCGAATTATCCTCTGCACCGTTATCATTTCGAAAGGCTTTTAAGCCAATCGCAGGTAAAGCGGACTGAGGCATTCCTGATTCTGAATAGATGTAAAAAGTCAAATCGGTATAAGCCGTAATTCCCACAGCCCCCCAGTCGCTCTTAAAAATACTGGCGATCCAGTTACCTCCGGCATTGGAGGTGTAACTAAATTTCAATGCCGAGGTTCCACTATAGGCATTAGATGTGCAGGGCATTTTATCGTTATAGCCCGGACAACATGGCGGTGCCGTATGCTCAAACACACTGTTGCCTAAACTATTCAAATCCACTATCCCCTGATCGTAAAAGGTCTGATCCGTGCCTTCCTTAAAAAAGAAGACTTCCTGACTCATGCCGTTCAGACAGATGGAAATCAATGTTATTATTAATACAAGTTGCTTCATGAAATTTTCTTTTAAAACCTCTGGTTCAGTTACTGAACCAGAGGTTTTTATTGCAAAAGCTATTTGCTCATTTTGAGTAAAAAGAATCGTTATTGCTTAAGTACTTTTTTTACAATGGTCTCTTTTCCATCGCTTACACTCACAAAATAGAGACCGCTGGCATGCGAAGACATATCAAGTGTCACCACTTGTTGTCCCGATATGTTTCGTTTTTCTACTTCACTGCCGGTAGCACTGGTGATGGTCAACTGCAAGCTTTCATCCTGTAAAGCATCCGGTAATGTCAATGTAGCAATACTCTTTACAGGATTAGGTACAATCTGCACATCAGACATATAATTATCCAATATGCCAGTTAGCACCTCATTGGTTGTTTTCACTTCATCAATATAAAGTGTTCTCTCAAGACCATTTGTTTCTGATTGCCCGAAAACAACCGCCTTAACTTTAGTAAAATTGAACGTACCTGGAACGCCTCCACCTACTATCACACTCAACGGCACACCTATTTTCACCCACGTATTAGGAGGAACATCCTGATTGAAATCAGCAATGCTATAATACTCTGTATCCTCTTCACTATCGTTATCATTCCGGCGTACTCTTAAACCTACTTTTGGCAAGGCTTCTTTAGATAACGCAGTGGTTGAATAGAGAAAAAACGTCAGATAGTTATTGGCCGTGATATCAATGTCAGCCCAATCATTCCTAAATACAGTCGCCTTCCACGCACCGGTTGGCGAGGCCGAAGTGTAATGAAATTTCAACGACGTACTGCCGCTATGAGCCACTGTTGCACACGGCATCTTATCATTATACTCCGGACAACAAGGCGGCGCTACGTGCTCAAAAGTACTGCTGCCCAAATTGGCTAAATCCACAATTCCCTGATCATAGAAAGTCGCATCCGTTCCTTCGGAAAAAAATACCTGATCCTGCGCAAACGTGAGCGTACTCACTAACCAAACACATATAATAAATAGATTTCTTTTCATGATTTTGGATTTTGGATTTTGGATTTTGAATTAGTAACCTGGATTTTGCTTTAGCACATCTTTACTTAAGTCAATTTGAATGGCTGGAACAGGCATGAGCTTCTTATAGTCGCTCCAGTTGGTCTTACCTGCTTTTTGATAAGCTTTAGCCGCGTACCCCGCTTCCACATCATCCATACGCATCATATCAAAAGTACGGTGGCCCTCCATGGCCAGCTCCACGCGTCGTTCGTGCCAAATGGCATGACGTAATTCCGTTTTATCGGTTGTGGTCACTTCCGGAAGAACATCTGTTCTACCGTTACGGGCGCGATCACGTACCTCCTTCAGATATTTGTTAGCCAACGTGGGATTGTTTGTTTCATTAGCCGCTTCAGCCGCCACTAACAACACATCGGCATAACGTAACAGCACCACATTTTTACTACCATTCCAGTCGTTTTCTTCATAGGGCTGATAAGATTTGTAATTGTAATATGGATTTTTGGCTTGTAATCCCACCAACACACCATCGTACAAGGTCTGCCCCCGGGTTATAACTGTCGCCTCTTTTCGCGGATCTCCAGCTTCAAACTCATCCAGTAATGATTGAGAGGGCACGTTGAATCCCCATCCCCAGTTGCGGCCATTACCCGCATCGCGAGGTAATTGTGTAATGGTATGGCCATCATTACCGTTAAATACATTGGAGCACTGCACCTCAAATAGAGACTCCACGCCATTCTCACCAAGTGCTCTGAAATTCATGGCATATTCGTCCAGAAGCGAATACTCCTTTGAATTAATCACCTCCTCCGCATACTTCAGCGCATTGCTATTATCTTGTGCAAACAGATAGGCTTTTGCCAACATCCCGCGAGCCGCACCTTTAGTTATCCGTCCTATTTGCGAGGCAGCATATTCCGATTTCTCCGGCAACCACTCCACAGCCTTTTCTAAATCGGGAAAAATTATTTCATTGTAGATTTCAGTTTTAGGGGAACGAGGCAGGTTAAACTCATCAGGCGTTAACAAACGGTTCACTTTAGGTACATCGCCAAATGCACGAACCAGATTGAAGAAGAAATAAGCTCTGAAAAAATGAGCCTCTCCAAGTAACTGTTTCCGTTTATTCTCATCCAGCGATTTCATACCTGCTACGTTTTCCAACACCTGATTAGCACGGTTCACTCCCTGAAAATTACTGTTCCACCAACCATTAACATGAATATTACTAGGCAGTACATTTAGTTCATCAAACTCAGGCATGGGTACTCCATCACCGGGGATACTGCCCTTATCCGCATCGTCCGAATAGATGTTCTTAATGCCGAAAGAGCCGAAGCTAATGTGATCCCAACCATTTATTGTATTATAAATGGCATTCACCGCCAATGTGGCTGAGGAATCATTGGCCCAAAAGGTAGGAGGTGTAATGGTAGATGGTGGTACTGTATCCAGGAAATCCTCATTACAAGCACCCAAGCCCATCATCATTAAAAGTGCCAGTATTATATATCTGCTATTTTTCATGATCGTAAGATTAAAATTCAAGATTAACACCAAAGGAATAGGTCGCAGGTACAGGGTAAGCTCCCCCGTCTATACCTGATTCAGTAGGGTGCCCGCCAATAATGGGATCAAATCCGGAGTAATCAGTAAACGTATACAGATTACTTCCCGACACATACACCCGTACTTTATTCAAATGCACCTTATCCGATAAATGTTTAGGCATGGTATAACCCAGCGAAATATCACTGATGCGCAAGTAAGATCCGTCTTCTATAAAACGGTTGGACACTTCGTAGTTCTCTCCAGAGTTAGTGACACGTGGCTCACTATTACTGGTCCCTTCACCATGCCATCTGTCCCAATAGGAAGTTTCGAAATTATTATTAGCAAAACGAACCGCTTTCTTTTTATTGTAGATATCCTTACCAAACTGTCCGGAGAAAGAGGCTGAGAAATCAAAGTTCTTATACCCGGCTGATAGGTTTAGTCCTAAAATATAGTCTGCATGAGGGGATCCAATGATACGTTTGTCATCATCATCAATCATACCATCCTTATTGAAATCTTTGTATCGGATATCTCCAGGTTGTGAATTACCATTAAATACAGGACCGTCAGCTACCTCCTGATCATTCTGAAAGATGCCATCCATCACATACCCATAAAAATGCCCGACAGACTCACCCACAATGGTACGCGAAGCACTACGTCCATTACCTAAATCACCTTTCCATAAAACATCATCCTCTTTCGACAGTGCCAATACTTCGTTGTCAACCGTAGAACCAACTACACCAATCATGTAATTGAAATCACCCACCTTATGTTTCCAGGTGACACTCAGATCTAAACCTCTGTTTTCGACCGATCCTACATTTACCATACCTACGCCTGTGTATCCCGTATGCGATAAAATAGAACCTGGCAACAACATATCTTCAGTGGTACGTTTGTAGTAATCCATCTCCAGCATCAATCCATTATTCAGGAAACCAGCCTCAAAGCCAACATTCAACTGTTTATGCTTTTCCCAACGCACCGCAGTATTGGTAAGCTCCGTTACTGTACCCCCCTCTTGTTTTTGCTGACCTGTACCAAATACCACATCCAAACCAGTGTTCACCCCCGGGTATGCGGCATAATCACCAATGCGGTCATTTCCTGTCTTACCCCAGCTACCTCTCAGTTTCAAATGAGAAACCACATGACGAAATGGTTCAAAATAGGCCTCTTCAGAAACACGATACCCTAAAGCCATGGAAGGGAAATTTCCAAATTTATTGTCCTCACCAAACCGTGACGAGCCATCTCGACGCATCGTAGCCGTCAGATAGTAGATGTTATTATACGAAATAGTTGAAACGGAATAAATAGGACAACATGCGATTTTCACTACCACTATTTCCATTGGAGATATCGGTTAAATCTTTCACCACACCTGCATCCAGATACCAGAAATCTTCGGATTCACCTTTCACATTACTTCTTCCGCCATTTAACCATTCGCTCATTCCAATGTATGAACTCATACCGGCCATGGCATCAAACTTATGCAAATCAATCTCTTTACTATAAAACAACAGGTTTTCGAAGGAATAATTCACATATCGACTATTATCCACACCAATGGAGCTCTTATCTGTTTTCTGCCAGGGGCTCACAAAATATTTGGGTGTAAATGACTTGCCATACACATGAGTGGTTTCAATACCAAAGGTGGATTTGAACTTCAAATCAAAAGGTAGCTCAATCTCGGCATAGGCATTCCCAACCGTTTTATAGGTTTGATTTTTACCGCGTCCTTCAAATTCATATTTGGCCGCTATATTGGCAAAGTTACCATTGTCACTCTGGCCATAAGAGCCATCTTCATTGTATATCGGCATGAGCGGATCAGTCCTATAAGCGGCTTCAATTAATCCGCCTGGAGCACCTTGCGTATTGAAAAAAGCAAACTGCACATTGGTACCCACATTCAGCCAACTCTTCACCTTGTAGTTGTTATTCAACAACACTGTCAAGCGCTGGTATTCGTCGCCTTTCACCACACCTTCCTGCTCATAACCAGTGACACTCAGGTTATAATGGCGTTTCGCATTGCCACCCGAAAAAGCCACATTCATATTACGGGTAGGTGCCGTTTGGAAGATTTCATCAAACCAATTTGTTCCAGTCAGGCTGACCGGATTAGGATACTGATTCGTTCCGGTGAGTTCATTCATCAGCTGGGCATATTGCGCCGGTGAAACCATATCCGGGTAGTTTGTCACCTTTTGCACCCCCTGACTGTAGTTGATGGAGATACTTCCCTCTTCACTGCTTCCCTTTTTAGTGGTCACCATAATCACACCATTACCTCCACGGGCACCATAAAGTGCAGCTGCTGAAGCGTCCTTTAATACAGAGATCGATTCAATATCCGATGGATTCAAATGATCAATACTGTATAAAATCATTCCGTCTACTACATAGATCGGTGCATTCTCATTAACCGAACCAAAACCACGGATAAAAATAGAAGGGGCACTTCCCGGCGCACCTGAAGGCGTCACAATCACACCTGATACTTTTCCTTCCAAGGCATTTTCAGCGCGTGGACTTTGAATTTTTGCGATATCCGCTGACTTAATATTGGCGACCGCCCCTGTTAAATCAGATTTTTTCTGAGTTCCATATGCCACTACTACAACATCATCGAGACTTTGGATTGAACTTTCCAGATAGATGGTCACATCTTTTAAACCGGTAACGGCCATCTCTTGTGTTTGATACCCAATAAATGAAACCAGTAATTGAGTTTTATCTGCCACCATTATCTTAAATCGACCATTCTCTCCGGTAATAGTCCCTTGTTGCGTCCCTTTGATCAGAATATTCACCCCTGGTATGGGCGACCCATCCTGCTTATCAACAATAATACCTTCCAGCAATCGCTCCTGAGCCATTACTGAAAATGATATTAGTATTGCCATTATAACTACTACTGTTTTTTTCATCATAAACTTGAATTAGTAATACTTTACTGTTTGTTTTTTACTTAAGAGCTCTGAATAATTAAGGTATCTGTACTGACACATTTTCAATACAAATATTCCATCTCTTCTCCACATCACGAAAAGATTCACCACAACAATACCCCTGCACAAAACAGAAACACCAAAAACAAACCCCAATTCACTACTATACTACACCTTAGAACCCACAATACCTGTTTAATGAAATATCATTTTTCACATGCTGTTGTGGTGATGTTGAGGTGATTTTGAAGCTTTTTTAACAATTATTTACTTCTTTTGTAAGGAAAATGTAGGGGGAGATCAAGTTATGAAAAAAACACTTTTAAAATTCAATCATATTCGATGGATCATTCTATTGCCATTCATTTATTCAGCGGTATCAGCCGCAGGTGAAAACATCGTACTGCAGCGAAAAGCCATCATTCATAACTTCTCCAAAGAGCAGTACCAGGCCGCCAATCAAAACTGGGCCATCAGTCAAAACAAAGAAGGTGAGTTATTTTTTGGCAATACATTTGGACTGTTACGCTTTGACGGATATACGTGGACGACCCATAAATTAAAAGATAACATTACTATTCGTTCGGTTTATGCCGACAGCGATGGTAGAATCTATGTTGGTGGTCATGAGGAATTCGGTTACTGGGAATACGCACCTGAAGGCCAACTGGAGTATCATTCCGTCAGCCAGCTTCTCCCGGCTTCACACCGCTTCAAGAATGAAGACATTTGGGAGATTACGAAAATAAATGGCAAAATCTATTTCCGATCATTTGCGCGCATCTACGTTCTGTACAATGAAAAGATAACCGTAATTGATCCCAACAATGCTGTTTTTTCACTGCATTCCATTTATAACAAGCCCTATGCATTCCTGTTGAGTAAAGGATTCTATGAGATAACAGATCAATTGATACTTGAAAAGAATAATGCTCTCAATGCATTAAATGCCTATAACGTTATTGATGTTATTCATACCAATACTACAACCATTATTGTTACAGATAAAAACGGACTGTTCATTGGTGATGAGCAATCAGTTACAAAATGGGAAAGTGAAGCCAACCATATTCTGGCAAATAAACAAATAAACAAAGCAACTGCCAATGCGAACAAGTTGGTCATCGGCACCATTAGTGATGGTGTTTATATATTCTCACCCAACGGAAAGCTACTCCGACACTTTCATAAAAGTAACGGCTTACAAAACAATACAGTCCTTGATCTCTTATTTGATCAAAATAACAAATTGTGGGTAGCGTTGGATAAAGGCATTGATATGATAGATCTGGATCAGCCCATTGAATTGTTTGAAGATGCCACCGGAGCCTTAGGTTCAGTTTATGCCGCGCAAATGCATGATAATCGGCTCTATTTAGGCACCAATCATGGCATCTTTAGCACTATCTGGCCTCCGGTTGATAACAAAGAAATAAGTATTCAATTACATCCGCACACGCAAGGACAATGTTGGTCCATCCTAAAAGCAGGCAATCAGCTATTGTTTGGACACAATGATGGCACGTACGTTACAAGAGGCTCAAATCTTTCCAAAATATCGTCCATTTCAGGAGGTTCTAACATGGTTGTACATCCGCAAAATGGAATGTTATACCAGGGCACTTATATTGGGGTTGCCATCTATAAGAAGGATAAGGGGGGCTTGTGGAAATTTAACGGCATGCTGCAAAACACCTCTATTCCCATCCGCTATTTAGAATTTGACTATGAAGGGAATCTATGGGTCAGCCATATTTACAAACATTTGTACAGATATAAACTAAACCCGGAAGCTGATGCTATAATAAGCATTACTGAATTTGGAGAAAAACAAGGCTTTCTATCCGACTATGATATCAATACTTTTAAAGTTGGTAAGCGAATCGTTTTTACGAATAACGAGCATTTATTCACCTATAATGATATTGACCAATCCATCATTCCTTATACTCAGTTGAAAGACCAATTGGGAAATTTTAGTGATGCGCGTTTGATTACACAGCCTGAACCCAATGAATATTGGTTTGCTAATAACACAGGTATAAAAGGATACAAGCTGATTCATGATTCACTTCACTTCATTCAAAAAATAAACTATAAAGCTTTTAACCATTCACCTGTTGACCTCTTTGAAAATATTTCAAAACTGACGGCTGACACCTACCTTTTGGGACTGGAAGATGGATTTTCAACTTATCATTTAAAACAAAGAGGAAATTCACACAAGAACCAATTCCAACTGAAGATTAAATCTATCCACACAATGGATCAGAAAGGCGAAGACCAATTACTGCCAGTTGTCATGAATGAAAACACCAGCTTTTCTTACACACAAAACAATCTCAAATTTACGCTGTCTGCACCCGGAATAATTAATCAATCCGTGAAATATTATTACAAACTAAATCCCAAAAACGATTGGACACCACTGTCCGAAAATATTCTAAACATAAATAATCTCAAATGGGGCGAATATTCCATCTCTTTCATGGCACTGGACCAACTATCGCAACAAAAAGAGCTGCAACACTATGATTTTACAATTGCGGCTCCATGGGGGATACATCCACTAGCCATTGCCTTATATATGTTAGTATTTTCAAGCCTGATTTTGAGCATTCGAAAAATAATGTCCACTCGCTTGAAACAACAGAAGCTCCTCTACCTAAAAAAACTCAAGCGGCAGAATGAAAAACAGATCATTGAAATGAAAAATAAACTGCTACAGACTAAAGTCGCAGACAAATCAAAAGAGCTTGCCAATTATACAATGCTACTGAAGCGAAAAAATGAAGTGCTCACCGAATTGCGGGATGAAATTAATCAATTGGAACTTAGCAAAACAAAAAACAATGTACTAACCAAAGCAAAAGCACTAAAAATAATTAGCAATAATCTTTCAGATAAAAACGATCTGGAAGTGTTCAACCTCCACTTTAATGAAGGTCATGATAACTTCATTCAAAAACTACGGAATAAACATCCTGACCTTACGCCTAATGATTTACGACTATGTGCCTTTCTAAGGATGAACCTCATGTCGAAAGAAATAGCCCTTCTTCTCAACCTTACGCCACGAAGTGTTGAAGTGAAACGCTATCGATTACGGAAAAAACTGGATCTGAATACCGAAGATAATCTGACTAATTATCTGTTGGAGTTATAACTAAAAGACAAATAGTCAGCACGCAAAAAACACGTCATCATACTTGCTATCAAGGTAATTTGAACTAGCTACGATCACTTTTAGTACAGACTTGCTTTTAATACATACAAAAAAGGTAAACGCAAAAGCGTTTACCTAATAGAAGTTCTTTTAAAGTCCTATTTACTGCTGCTTCACCTTACCAATACCGGAATCTTTAATTTCTTTCACCTGTGGATTGCCTCCGTAGGTCAATCCGCCTACACCTGAATGCGTCACATAAATTTCTTCAGAGGCATACACCTGAATGCCCCCTACACTGCTATTGTTGATGCGCAGCACTTTTGCATGAAAATCCTCCATATTTACACCCCCTACGCTGGAGTTTTTGACCACAGCTGTGGTGGCCTCGCCTTCCACCAATAAGCGCCCCACGGTACTAAATTTACAATCGGTGGTACCCACATTCAACTTCAATTCTGTGTTTCCCACACTGGATACTTTCACATTCATATCATCTGCCACTAAGGCATTGGTGCAAATCACATTGCCCACACTGGCGATATTCAGGTCATTGATGGCTTTCACATGAATGCGAATAACCAATTTCTCAAAACTTCTGAAGTTCACATTGTCACGCGTTTTTACTTTGAGCTGATCGCCATGTTGCTCGATCTCAATATAAGCGTGTAAATTCTCATCGGCCTCAACAATCACTTCTTCCCTATCCGATTGGGTTAATTCAACTTTACAAACCGTTTCCACCTTTAACCGACTAAAGGCTTCTACAGCATGTGTTTTCGAAATAACATTTCCATTACCAGTGACTTTCTCACCCATCACCTTGCAGGATACCAGGCTCATCACAATCATCAATACAGACAGGATAAATAGCTTATTCATAAGTCTTAATTTATTAGGTTTTCATTAATAATTCATACAAAACATATACATAGGACTACTGAAAGCCAAGCATAGTTACAACTCATCCAAAAAAATAGTCAAGCACTCTGGCTTCCTTCCTTAAAACCCATCATTTATACCCTCCAACCGAACCAGCACTTCACTTTTATAACTTCGGCTAATGGGAATCTCCTGACTCGCCATCTCAATGTACTCATTGGTAAACGAATCTATCCTGGCAATGGCCACAATAAAGGAGCGGTGCACCCTCAAGAATTGCTTATGAGGCAATTTAGCTTCAATATTAGAGATCGTTTCACGCGTCACAACAGAACCATTGACCAAATGAATTTTTATATAATCACTCAAACTCTCAACAAACCGAATGTCAGCAAAATCGATCTTTACCATTTTCCGATCGGCGCGCACAAAGAAAAAGTCACTTTTTTCCACCACTATCTCCTCAGCACCACCGGAAACAACCGGGGTATTTTCATCCAAATACTTATGAATGGATTGCAGCAATCGCTGAAACGAAATGGGCTTAAGCAAATAATCGACCGCCCTCAAATCAAATCCATCTACCGCATATTCGCGATACGCCGTGGTAAAGATGATCTTCACTTCTCTATTAATGGTTTTGGCAAATGCTAAGCCTGATATTTCCGGCATGTTAATGTCCAAAAAAATCAAATCAATCGCACCTTTATTCAGCCATTTGAATGCCTCCAAGGCACTACGGCAACAGGCGACAATGCGTATCCCATCCACTTTTGCCAAAAGCCCTTTTAAAACATCGCAGGCCACCGGCTCATCATCCACTATCAGACAAGAAATCAACTCAGCCATTTCGCAAAGAATTTAAATCAAAAATGGATAATTTCACAGAATACCATTGGTTTTGCCACCCATTCTTGAGCTGGTAATTATCTTTATAATGCAAATCCAGTCGTTTACGGATATTATCCAACCCGATACCATGTTTACAATCCTGAGTTTCCTGCCTTTTCACGCTATTACGTAGTGAAAAATCCAACCGCTTACCGGATACTGCTGCCGCTACCTCAACACGCAGGGCTCCCTCTACGATCTGCCCATGCTTAAAGGCGTTTTCCACAAAAGGAATGAGTAACATGGGTGCCACCTGAATCGCTTGATCAATTTCGTCGGATGTAAAGCTGATTATTAACGTATCCTGAAAGCGCATTTTTTCCAGCTCAATATACTCTTTGATGTGCCATACTTCTTCACGGAGGCTCACCCGGGGTTTATTAATCTGATACAGGATGTAATCCAGTAAATTGGAGAGTTTAAGGATGATTTCCGGCGTATGCTTCGACTGTCTGAGTGCAAAGCCATAAATCGTATTCAACGTATTAAACAGAAAATGCGGATGAATTTGCCGCTTCAAATAGTGCAGCTCTTGCCCCTTCAACTGCAACTGAGTGGCCAGTATTTTATTCTGAAGTGCTTTATTTCTGGAATCGATTTGAAAATTATGCTTCAGGACACTGGAAAAGCTGACGAAACCCACTACCAGATAAACTAAGATCAAGATGAAAAAGAAGTTCTTGCTCATGGGAGGCATGATAGACACATTAAATTTCAACAGAAAAATTAAACACCCATACAAGGCCAATACGATGACATAAGAAGAAGCCACTAAGGTGTAAAAACTATATAAAGTAAATAGTGTATACTTCCGTGTCAGTAAATATGCCGGTATCAAGACTTGCTTCACAAAGTATGTGACGCCCATTGTTAAAGGCAATAAACAACTTGAAAACCAAGTAATATAGACTGTATCAGTGGAATTATAGCTAAAAAAATAGTAAAAGAAAACCCATACTCCAATCCAAAAGAAGAGATGCAAGGCCATTCGTTTTAATCCGGGTAATAGCAAGCGCGTCATACTTACAATAATACAATTTTTATGCGGCATTACCAGTCTTTATCGATCAACAACCAATTTAGCACTGCTTTTTGCAGAAATAGAATATTATTCGCATTTTACTTGATGAAATCCTTTAAAAACCAGTCGCAAAGGTGGATTGGTCGCATCTTTTAAAAAGGCATGAATGAGCAGCCTATATTTGGTGTATTATTCATTTAAAAAAGAAATAATCATGACAGCATTATTTGACAAATTCAACGATGGCGGACCATTTTTCACCTATCCTCTCCTCATTTTATTGCTATTAATCATGGCCTTGATTGCAAACGGCTTTTTCAACAAATCGAACAACGGAAAGACCATTGCACTAATCATTTCGCTTAGCTGGTTTGCGTTAGCTTGGGGTTTTCTTGGTCGCACATTTGGTTTAATCGCGGCTTTCGATAATATTCAAGCTGCAGGTCAACTAACACCACACCTTCTGGCAGAAGGCTTGAAGATGGCTCTGCTTAACCCATTATTTGGCATTATTGTTTTTCTGATTGCCCGACTGGGAACTATCATTCTGATTGGACAAAAAAAAGAAGCCGATTTTAAAGCGGATGGTACACTCAAATAACCTCACTGGTTTGGCCTTGTTAGAGAATTGTAATCACTCTTAGAATTCGATGAAACGCCATCATTCAAAAAAAGCCCCGGTACGCATGAGCAACACCGGGGCTTTTTAGTACAAACAAACTTATCTTTTAGAATTTCTCATATTCATCATCATCCAAATTCTCATAGCCTTTCCCCAGGTTGATGTTCAGACCGGTATCCATGGACTTTTTCCTTGCCATTACCTTAACAGCCGTCTTTACCGGTTGTTCACTTTTTTCTTGAATAAAAGTCCGATCCTCAGCAGAATTTCCCCGTTCCGAAATGGAAAAGTAACTAACCGCACGGTTTAGTGATTCAGATAACTTACCCAATCGACTGGCTGAAGTCGTGATCTCATCAGCATGAGCAGCATTTCGTTGAGTCACCTGATTCAACTGCTGTAATGCATTATTGATCTGCTCCACGCCCGTCACCATCTCCATGGAAGCCACGGTAATTTCTTTAATTAATTCAGCTGTCCGTTCAATTTCAGGTGTGGCATGATCCAATTTTTGACTGGCCTTGATTGAGCGATCCAAGGTATCATTGGAAGCGGCGGTAATCTCACTGGCTGCCAACTGACTACGCTCAGCCAGTTTACGAACCTCTGCCGCCACCACCGCGAAACCGCGTCCTTCTTGTCCGGCTCGGGCCGCTTCAACAGCCGCATTCAGCGCCAGAATATTGGTCTGGAATGCTATATCGCTAATAACTGATATTTTAGACGTAATATTCTCAATGTATTGTGCCGCTTCTTTAGACGTCACATTACTCTCCTGGATCGCTCTTGTGGAGCTGGCCGCTAAGCTCTCTGTTTGTCGCGAATTATCTGTATTCTGCTGAATATTGGCAAACATCTCTTCCATGGATGAAGATACTTCTTCAGCCGAAGAAGCTTGTTCCGTGGCGCCTTCAGACAATTCCAAGGCCCTGGAATTCATAATCTGACTGGCATCTTCTATCTCCCTGGCACTTACCATAATTTGACTCACCATCGACTTTAAATTGCTCACCATCAAATTTAAGGCATCCGCTAACTTACCGACCTCATCTTTTCGGTCTGCTTTAAATTGAACGCCTAAATCTCCACCGGCAATCCGTCCGGCCAATTCAATGCCATGCTCAATGGGTTGAGAAATCGCTTTTGAAAGGAAAAACACCAAAGTGAACCACAGAATAATCACAATAATGAATGCCACAATTAAAATACGCGTTTGAAGCGAAACAATTTGTGCACTCTGGTCCCCCATGTCCATCATTTGGTCTAACCCCACATCAGAAGCCGCTCCCACTTCCCACATGATATCTTTAGCCAGTTCAAACTGTTTCAACGCGGCTACTTTAGCTGTTCTGGCTTGAGACAAATACGCCCCCAAATACTCACTAAAGCGTTCCACTTCAACCTTTAAGCGAACAGGCAAAGCGTATCGCAAAGCACTCTTTTTCAGATCTAGCAATTGCGTTTGAAAATCCTCAATGTGAGCATATTGATTATTGGCTTCGTCCCACAGTAGTTGACCGATTAAGCCATTTAACTGCCGCACGACCACTTGCACCCCAGTAGAACCGGTATAGGCCTGACTACTTTCATTGATGGTTTGAAAATGGCCCATAAACTGCCTTTTCAAGACTTCCAATTCATTTTGCTGGAGATGGTACGCGGCAGATACTTGCTCATACTGATCCAGCCTTTCCCGAACATTGGATAAATCAATACCTCTTGACAGCATCACCTCTTCCTGGCCATTAAGAATTTCACTTAATTTACGAAGCGAAAGGCCCATATTGACTTCACTTTTTGAGGCTCTCTTTTCGAAATAGACATCCCTCGTAAAATCATATGATCGGGAGTATTCACGCACCTCTCTCCAGGACTGATCCATTTTACCGGCTTCACTCACCACCGGAATAAAGGTATTGGTTAAATCGGAAATCTCGGAATTGACACGTTGCAGATTAAATAATATCGTTCCACCCAACAGCAATACAACTGCCATCAGTATAGCAAAACCGCTACCAATTTTCGAGCGGATTTTTAAATCTTTCCAAGCCATTGTTTAGTTATTTGTCCCCAATTAATTTGTCATAAAGTTGGCAAAAAAAACCTTCATTCAAAAAAAACATGATAAAAAACACTATTTTTAACTGCTCAAATGCTAATTACTAACGTTACACACCATGAAATACAAGGGGTTAATAACTATACTCACAACCTTCACTATTCTTTTGTCAGGATGCACAAACGAAAAAAAGATAAAAGTAGGTTTTTTATACACATCAGATGTCACGGCACGCTATGTCAAAGAGAGTCTTTTTTTTAAGGAACGGGCGAATCAATTAGGAGCCGAAGTAATTATTGAGCATGCCGATGGCAAAGAAGCACTGCAATATGAGAAGGCCGTATCCATGCTGGATGCCGGCGTGGACGCCCTGGCCATTATCTCTGTAAATGCCAATACAGTTGCAGCCATAGTAAGAGAAGCGCATGACCGGGGCGTTCCTGTTTTAGGTTACAATCGGTTAATTCCCAATTGTGATTTAGATTTATTTCTCTCCGGTAATAATGACAGATTGGGTAAAGCCATGGTGGATGAAGTCTTAAAAATAAAGCCATCGGGTAATTTCATTATTCTAGGAGGTGCCAAAGATGATCGTAATGGTCTTGAACTGCAACAATCCCTGGAAAAATATCTGGAACCAGTTATTCAATCAGGAAAAGTCAAAATCCTATATAAAACATTTGTGGAAGATTGGAATCCAGACTATGCGGCTTACGAGCTCAAACAAGTCCTCTCTTTTACAGGTGAAAAACCAGATGCGATCATTGCAGGTTTTGACGGCATTGCCGATGGATGTATAAAAGTGCTTGAAGAATATGGTTATGCGGATGTAGCCATTACAGGTCAGGATGCAGAACTAAAAGCCATAAAAAATATCATTGCCGGCAAACAAACCATGACTGTTTTCCATCCGCTTAAAACAAATGCATACACCGGTGCTGAGTTAACCATTGACCTGGCTAAAGGCAAACTACCTGAAAAATCGCGATTAAGCTATGTCAATAACGGAATGATTGATGTGCCTACCATAAAAATAGAGTCTATCACCATTACCAGAGATAATATTGATGAGGTGCTGATAGAAGGTGGCTTTTACACCAAAGAAGAAGTATACAACTAATTGTACGAAGGAGCCACAAGGCTCCTTTTTAGTTTTCTTTCATCTGATTTCCCAGCACCTTCACAAATCGTTTCTTAAAATCTACAGGTACATAATTATCCAGATTCAAGCATACTTCTGAGGAGAATCGAATGCCATAAGTGATCATTTGCCGCCATTGGTCCGGCGTTATCTGAGCCAGATCAGTACGATCCAATCTCAAATCCTGCAAAGCGCTCATTATACCCGCATTAAAATTATCACCGGCGCCAATCGTACTGATTGGATTAATAACCGGCACGTGATAATGACGTTCAAAGTTTCTCCCAAAGGCATAAACACCATTGGCATTGGCTGTCACCACTAAATTATCACAGAAGGCCGCTACTTTCTCATACACCTTTTCAGGCTGAGTCAAACCATAGATATTTTTGAAATCCTCATCACTGCCGCGCACGATGTCAGCCCATCTAAAGTTGTCTTCAATCACCTCTATCAATTGTTGTTTATGATGGTCGTGATGTTTCCGGAAGTTAGGGTCGTAAATAATAATCGTACCTGCCTGTCTGGCTGCGGTCAGAATTGTCAGTAAACGGGGTCGGATGACCGGATTGATTCCAAAAAATGACCCAAACACAAGGATGTCCTCTGCTGTGAAATCGGGTATTTCACCGGTTAATCGCTGTGCTGGATAGTCTTTGAAAAATTCATAATCCGCATCATTATTTTCATTCAAAAAAGCCAATGCCAGTGCCGATTTACCACCCTCAAAGCGATTGACATATTTTGTTGACAGCCCATTCTGCTCTAAAAATCGCACAATCATATCCCCCACTCGATCTTTTCCTACTTCAGTGATAAAATGGGCATTCGCCCCCATTCGTGCCAGAGACACCAATGCATTTAAAGCACTCCCACCGGCCTTAGGCCCACCGGCTGATCATCTTTAAAAATAAGATCTAAAACAGTCTCTCCTAATCCAAAAACTCTGCGCATAACACTCCCCATTTGAATGGAGGCAAAGATAGCAATTCTCAAGAGCCTGCCAATCAATGTACCAGATAGCCAAAAACCCGACCTATGAAGCCGGGCTTATCACTTAATCGACTCAACCTCTGACTACACTAATCGTTGTATAGCCAAAGGATGAATACCTGATATTTACTTTACTAACTTGCTGATCGTTTTAAAGGCATCACTTCCAGCATATCGACACAACTCGAACAAGATGGATTCATAACATGATACAATCACCCCTTCCTGACGTAAACGCTCCATGGCATTCCGTTTGTTGGCATCTGTACGCGAACCCACACAATCTTCGATAACAACCGGTTGAAAACCGCGCTCCTTTAAATCAATGGCTGTTTGTAATACACAAATGTGCGACTCAATACCCGCAATAATTACATGCCGTTTTTTTGAGAGCTCTAACTCCTCGGCGAATCTAGGCTCATCACAACAGCTGAAAGCCAATTTTTCAGCATGCCAGTCACCATCCACCAATTGAGCAATGCTTTCAATGGTTTCACCCAATCCTTTTTTATATTGCTCAGTGACCAGCACTGGCACTTCCAGGGCTTTTAAACCATTGATTAGAATTTGTACATTCTTCTCCAACTGCTCATATTGATCAATGTGAGGAAACAGTCTTTCCTGAATATCAATCACCAGACCAACTGCATTATCCTTTAATATTCTCATGTTCTTAGTTTTTAAAAGTACTCAAATCAAGGTATTCAAACTCCGATAAAAAGTCAACCAATTTATTGGCTATCACGGCTACTCCACCTTCCAAATCAGACTCCACATTTAAAGGAATTACCGGATCATGCAGCGACAGTCGCAACAAAAACCATCCTTTTTGCTCCGCTCCCTGACAAGATACCCTCACACCTTCGTAATTATCAGGCACTAAATCCCATTTGAATTGCGAACTGGCATAAACCCCTAATTTACTAATTACCTCTTCTCCGTAATTCACAAAATCAGGATGCTTGATTTTAATTCTAAACTCTTTACTCTCGGCAGGAACGGGTAAATCGGCAATCAAATCCGTTAAGGAGCGTCCTTCTTTTTTAAGCCGTGCCATCTTAATCACCAACTTCGTAACTAAATAAGCGCCGTCATCCAGAAAATAATTCTCTTTCAAAGCCGCATGCCCGCTGGTTTCAATGGCCAACCAGGAATCCTCTCCATGTTCATTTTTACGCACGGCTTCATTGATCACGTTTTTATAGCCACGCTTAAAACGGTGGTGGTTCCCTTTCAGAAAATCATTGATAAACCACCCCAAGCCATCTGATGTAATGGAATCGGTGACGATAGTAGATCCAGGATGCTCCTCCAAAACAACAGCTGCTGCAAGGGCGACCAGCTCATTCCGATTCACCGGATTGCCCTGACCATCCACAATGGCTGCACGATCCACATCGGTATCGAAAATAATACCCAGATCTGCTTTATGCGCTTTTACCGCTTTACAAATGGAAGCCATGGCCCGCGGATCTTCAGGATTAGGAATGTGATTGGGAAATTTTCCATCAGGATCTAAAAACTGACTCCCTTCCACATCTGCTCCCAGTACTTCCAACACTTTGTGGGCATAAAACCCGCCAGCCCCATTGCCGGCATCCACAATAATTTTAAACCCTTTTAGAGGCTCCTCATAATGCTCCTGATCTTTGACTTCTTTCCGGACTTTATCCACAAACATGGCTGAATACTCATCAATGAAGGGAATTTCCTTGCATTGACCTGTTCCACTAGATGGGAAGGCTTCATCAGAAGCTGCCAGGGTTAAAATATCTGCAATGTCCTGTTTTTCCAACCCGCCTCTTTCAGTAAAAAACTTCAAGCCATTGCGATTGTATGGCAAGTGACTGGCTGTTAGCATGACCGCACCATCGGCTTTATAAGCATCTGATATGGTTGTCATGAACATGGCTGGCGTCGAAGCCAAGCCACAATCCAACACATTGGCCCCACTATCAGTGGCCGCCTCTATAAAGGCCGCTTTCAAGTCAGGTCCTGACAAACGCGAATCCATCCCCACAGCGACAGTTACCACGTTATCTGTTCCTCTATTTTTTTTCAACCAGCTCAGAAAAGCTTTCGTTAATCGATTCACCACACGGGTATCCAAATTAACAGGTTGCCCGGCAATACCTTCCAGGGCAACACCTCTGATATCTGATCCGTTTTGTAGTTTCTTCCAGTTAAAACTCATCACGTTCTTTTTTATTTTAAACCGGCCGCAGTGCGCGACTTATGTCCCAGGTAACCACCATGGTGTCGCTTTGCATAATCGGCATTTGAAAAACCAATTTTTTTCATCAGTAACACCACCAATACATCGCCTATAACGGTCATCGTTGTGGTGGACGTAGTAGGTGTTAATCCCAGAGAACAAACCTCTTTGGGGTTACCTGTCAATAGGCACACGTCAGCTTCTTCGGCTAAAACAGATGCTTCATTACTGGTAATCACGATAATTGGGATGTTAGCATGTAATCCGCGCGCCAAATCAATCAACTCAATGATTTCACGCGTTCTACCGGAATTCGAAATCATCAGCATCACATCGTTTGCCTGCACCATTCCCAAGTCACCATGCTGGGCCTCACTAGGATGCAAAAAAGCAGCAGGCGTACCCGTTGAACTAAAAGTAGTCGCCATATTAACGGCTATTTGTCCGGCTTTTCCCATGCCGGTGGTCACCAATTTACCACCTTTTTGATGAACTTGTTGATAAATCACATCACGTGCCTTTTCAAAACTATCCGACACAGGAATGTTCTGTACTGCTTGTGCTTCATGAGCTAAAATGCTCTTTATCTCTTCTATTATCATGTTTGCGATTTTTAAAGTACAAATGTACCAATTTTTAGGAGGCTGCCATAAATAAGCATAATAACTATCACGCCATGACTGTCTAATCCCTAGCAAAGTCAGCCCATACATTATTTAACCACTCCTGATAGGATACAGGCGTATTGTGTTTTTTTAATTTTCGGAGCCAACGGGTGCCATTCTCAAGGGATTCCAAGGGGTATTTCCAAAATGAAGAGAGGTAATTAAAAGCTCGGTACCAATCCGAATAATAAGCAGTGACCTCTTCAAAATAATGGTGATGCAAGAGCTTCAAAAAAACATTTAATCCAGACCCATCCGTCCCCCTAATTTGGTTCCACAAAACAGGTGAACGTAATGCGCCTCTACCCACCATCCACCCGCTTACATTGGGGAAACGCCGTGAAAGGGTCTGCCATTCTTCATAATTGGTAATATCCCCATTTCCAATGACCGGATGCACACACGCTTCCTGCATGACCTGGAATACATGCCAATCAGGCACGCCCGTATATTTTTGCGTCACCAGGCGGGGATGGATAATTACTTCGGTTAACGGATACTTATTTATAACTTTTAACATGTCCACTCCTTCCTGTACATCCACCAGACCTGCCCGCACTTTAACAGACAGTTGAATGGGCAGCTGTGCCTCAAAAAACAGACTGAGCATTTGGTCTACCAACTCAGGATGCGCCAACATGCCCCCTCCTTTTTGACGCTTCACCAGCATGGGGAAAGGACAGCCCATATTCAGGTTAATTTCAGAATAACCCATTTTTAAAACATGGCTGGAAAACTTCACTAAGAAATCCGCAGAATTGGTAGCTACTTGTGGAACTAATTTCACTCCGCTATTCAATTGCATATCCAATTCAGGCAACTCAACGGGGTTCAACAAGCCATTTTTTCCTTCTTCAAAAAAAGGGGTAAAATATTTATTAATGTGAGGCGTCGTTTGCGCCAATGCCTTGCGATAAAACACATTGGTATACCCCTGCAAGGGTGCTAAATAAAGAGATTTTGGCGATTCCATTAAAGGGATAAAAACTGATATTTCAACCTGGGATAGGCAATGAATGCGTTGTGAAAGTAAATCTTATCAATCACCGCTTTGGGCAATGCTAACCCCCGAAATTCACCATTAACCTGCCAGGTAGTTTGCACATCCCCCTGGGTGAAAAAGCGCCATTGCGATTCCCATCTCCGCTTCACTTCTTCAATCTGCTCCCCATAGGTTTCATCGGTAAAATGAATAATGTCTGAGGCGTAAATCAACCGGTCCTGATAATCGATCAGGAACTGACGTACCTTGTCATAATTCTCAAGACATTGATATTGCAAGTGACAAACCCGCTCTGCCAGATCCATCATCATGTTGGGATAACGATCTAAGCGAGCGGCTATTTCTTCGACACTCCACTCGCAACTGGCTAAATGAGCACCCACAAAAGGCAGTCCCGGATGTTGGCGCAACATATTATCACGTGCTTCTATTTGTTCCTCATAGCCGGGCAAATCAGAATGAAGATACATGTGATACGCTGGATTCTTGGTAAAATATTTAATATCTGAATTCACAGTCATCTCCTCCAGTGGGAGCCAACAGTTTTTAGGTTCACCAAAATGCCCCAACAAGGGTATCTTTTTATCCTCCAGAAAATCCAACAATCCTTTGAATTCGGGATGATCAATCATTAATAGACGATTCTCCTTTTTGAGTTTCATCCCCACATTCTTCCAGATCTTAACTCCTATGGCGCCAATTTTTAGCACTTGTTGAATGTATTCCCTTGCACCACTCATACAAATATTGGAATAAGGATCACAGATAGGTACCGCACCGATAAAGGCAAATACGTCCGGCGCCTCCTGAATGAAATGTTGGGAAATGGCTAACTGCTCTTCTTTCTCGGGCCACCCGGCATCCTTAAAGTCAACATTAATGGAAATGTAACGCATGTTTCGCTGACGCGCATATTCAATAAAAATTGGATCGGTCGTATAATAATGAATGTGTCCATCAATTTTTGGCACCTTATCAAAATCCTGCTCTGAATATAAATCGCTGCTTTTAGCCACCATTCCCTAATTAATTGAAACCGAAAATAGCCATATTTGTAAAAACTAAAAAGAGAAGCCTGCAAGCAACCGGCTCGCACTATTTCATAACCTTTATATTTCCCAAAACATCCTTTCGCCCATTTTCGCCAATTCCACTTACTACAGGACCTAAAGCCGCTATTAATCTGATGTTTTACAACATCATCTAAAAGTTAGCATCCTTCGAACACTTTCCGTCAAAAAAAATTTCGTTATTTTGTAAAAAAATCACGCGGGCTAAACCATACTATATTTATGAGTAACTTTGATCCGAACACAACTGTTGGCCGACGAGGCCTTATTTTAAAGCTTCTGGATGAAAAAGGACAGGTCAATGTTCACGAATTAAGTGATCAATTCAATGTGAGTGAAGTAACCATTCGTAATGACCTCACCCAACTGGAGCATAAAAACCTCCTGATCAGAGCCAGAGGTGGCGCCATAAAAACCGACAAAGTGACTTTGGATATGAAGCTTTCGGATAAGAAAGTGAAAAATGCCAAGGAGAAAGAGGCCATTGGTAAACGTGCTTCAAAATTAATTGAAGAGGGTGATACCATCGTACTGGATTCAGGCACCACAACTAAAGAAGTGGCCAATCACCTGGCCAAGTTTAAAAATCTGACTGTCATCACCAACGCTCTTAACATTGCCGGTCCGTTAGCCGAGTTGGAACAAATCAACGTCATCATGCCGGGTGGTGTCATGCGTAAGAAATCCCTTTCACTGGTGGGATCCATTGCTCAAGATAGTTTTAAAAACTTCTTTTGCGATAAGCTTTTCATTGGAGCCGATGGCATTGATGTAAACCTGGGCTTTAGTACGCCCCACTTAGAAGAGGCTGCACTGAACAGAACCATGCTAAAAATGGCCAAAAAAGTCATCTTGGTCGTTGATTCCAGTAAGTTTAAAAAACGCAGCTTAGCCGTTATTGGACAAATCAATGATATTGATATTGTGGTTACCGATAAAGGCATCACCGATGATGATCGGGAAAAACTTTTAAATGCAGGTGTTGAAGTATTGGTCACTGACTAACATAAATCAACCATTCCAATAAAAAAATAGAAGGATCACCACAGGTGGTCCTTTTTTTCATTATAATACCATAATTGAACCTCCGGTTAAATCATTTGTTATAAAAATAAAAACACAATTCATTTATGTTTATTCTAATTTCACCCGCTAAAACACTTGATTTTGAATCACCTATCCCAAACATATCGAATACACCCATCCGGTTTCCGGAAGCGGCTACGGCCCTGGTGGATCAACTAAAAAAATTAAGTCCGCAGGATTTGAGTGCCTTGATGAGCATCAGCCCACAGCTCGCCCAGTTGAATCACCATCGCTTTCAAACCTGGCAACACCCATTCAACAGCCAACAAACAAGAGCAGCCATTTATGCTTTTAAAGGTGAGGTCTATACAAGCATTGATGCCACCTCTTTAAAAGAAGACGATATTCGCTATAGCCAGAATCGCTTAAGAATGCTTTCCGGGTTATATGGATTACTGCGCCCGTTGGACGCCATTCTCCCCTATCGCCTGGAAATGGGAACAAAATTTCAGAATAAGGGCGGCAAAAATTTGTATGAGTTTTGGGGCGATGCCATTTCTCAATTACTCAAAAAAGATATGGATGACGCCCAACAGAATGTCTTGGTCAACCTGGCTTCCAATGAGTATTTTAAAGCCGTTACCAAAAAAAAATTGGGTAAACACATCATCACACCTGTTTTTAAAGATCTAAAAAATGGACACTATAAGGTGGTCAGCTTTTATGCCAAAAGAGCCCGTGGCCTGATGACCCGTTTTATCCTGCAAAATCAACTTCAAGATCCCAATGACCTGACTGCATTTACGGAGGAAGGTTATTACTTTCATCCGGAACTCTCCCAAAAAGATCAACCGGTATTTGTGCGTGATCATGCTGAATAATAAAAACCGGATCCCACATCCAAATAAAAGTTGATTCCCGGTATTTTTTTTAATAACTTTTAAACCAGGTGCTGAAGTAAAACTTAAACACACATCATATGAGTAAAATTGAAATCATCGAACGGTATGGTAACCTGGTAAAACAGGAGACTTTGGTTACTATGAATGACAAAATTCTGCCAAATACATTTGTGTTAGAGGCGCCTGAACCATTTCCGGGATATTTTAACTATTACAGTGAGATACCATCGGACGCCAAACCCCTCTACGTTTATATTGTGTTGAAAAAACTCTACACCATCGAGGAAGTGGCACGTGCGACACAAAACATCAAAAAGTATTTCGGTACAAAATTTAGCGCTGCTGCCGGGACGGTTCACATCTATAATAAAATACATGATGTGATCAGGGTGCGTCATCTGGATAGCTATGACCAGGTGCAAGATCTCCAGGCCTGTTACCTGGACGAAGGATTGGAACTCAAAAAAAGCCCGGGAAAACAAATTGAAGGGCAAGCAGTCATTCGGCTTAAAAAATTCTTCATGCTCGAAAAAGTCGAAGAAGGGGTGTATTTTGATATGGATGAAAAGGATCATGGCTACTTCACCATCCCTCATAAAATCACATTAAAATATTTTGAAGATTTAACCAAACGCGTCAGACACAATTGGGATAGAAGCGTCTTTGATGCCGCCATCGGGCACATTCATCAAAACTTTGAAGTATTTGACATCATCCGTATTTATAATCCCAATATTGATCGGGACTACTTAATGGAGGCACGTCAAAAATACCTGGAACGCATTAAATAAATAATCATAAGCCGGCACTAAAGCCGGCTTTTTCCTGTCCAGTCGATCATTTCTGCCGTCGCTTTAAAGGGGTTCACCCGACCAAATAAAAAATCATTTTCACTGGCTTTGCAAATCATGGGATGGTTACTGGCATAACTGTTTTTCAACACTAAATGATCCGTAATACCGCGGGCATGATTTCCCCATAGAAACCAGCTAATTCGAGGATTAATAGTGTTAATATAAGTCAATAACTCCCTTGTAAATGTAGCCCACAGTTTGGCATGACTGCCAGGTTTACCAATTTGACAAGTAAACGATGTATTCAATAACAATACCCCTTGCTGTTCCCAATACTTGAATAATTGATCAGGCGGCAGCAACTTGAATGGCGTATTAAACAACCCCCTTTCACCCAGCTGTGCTTTAATCAAATTGTAAGTCAAAAACTCCGATTTCTCTGCATGATAGAGTGCCCGAATGATGTTTTTAAGCGATACATTCCGAAAAGGCTCCTGCCAGCTTCTTAAGGTTCCTACTTCAAAAGCTCTGCCTGTCGCCACGCCTGCCTGCGGATAGGGGTCCTGTCCAATAATCAGCACTTTAACAGCACTTAAATCCTGGGTTAAAAAATGTAACACCCGACTGTCAGAGGGAGTCACCGCCACCGCCTCCTCCTTTAATGTTCGCTCTATTTCATTAACCAGGTGGATATTTTCCTGCGTCAGGAAATCACGCCAGGTCACATGAACGGGCTGATGTAGGTGATGAATATAACTTGACATTTAATAGTAAATTGAAAAACAATTAATGTAAAAGACAAAACATTTTTACTTTATTGCGTCTTTTTATAGTGTATACCGGTTAATACGCCAAAAGTATGTAGTTTTAACCCCATTTTTTAATAAAAGAAATAAAAATGAACGTCAATCTGAGAAAAATACAATTGGCCACACAAATACTGATCGTCTTTGGCATATTGGCATCACTGGTTTGTTGCCAACCGGGCAATTACCGCTCAGCCGACCTTGCAACACAAACCATCTCGGTGACAAAGGGGCTTGTGCCCGATTCACTCATGGAAGCATATATTGCACCTTACCGGGATACTTTAGAAGCCCAGATGAACAGAGTGATTGGCACTGCTGAAAAAGAATTATTAGCCGGCTTTCCGGAAAGTCCCCTCTCCAACTTTGTAGCCGATCTACTATTGATCGAAGCCCACAAGCGGAAAGGTGAAATGCCCCAATGGCAAGAGCCTGATATAGCCATTGTCAATGTAAAAGGATTGAGGGCCCCAATAGCTCAGGGAAACATCACGGTTCGGGATATTTTTCAACTGATGCCCTTTGAAAACGAACTGGTCATCATTGAACTAAGCGGTCAGGAAGTGACTCAATTATTTGACTACATGGCAAGCGTTGACGGCGATGGGATAGCCGGTGCAAAATTTGGCATTTGGGATGGAAAAGCGCAACACATCACCATTCAACAGCAACAATTAAAAAATGATCAAACATATTATGTGGCCACTTCAGATTATTTGGCCAATGGTGGTGATCATTTCGAAGTATTTAAAAATGCTAAAATAAAAACAGGTACTGGCCTAAAATTGCGTGACCTCATTATTGAACACATCGAAGCACTTCAGGCCAACGGAAAAGTTATTAACAGTTCACTCGACAACCGCATTTATCATGTTACAAAATAGACGCCAGTTCATTCGAAAAATAGCTTCCGGCACTGCCGCTGCAATAGCTGTTCCTGCGTTTTTTAGCTGTCGCCAGCCCGAGGATATCCAATTGACGATTTTGCACACCAATGATGTGCATAGCCATATTGATCCATTCCCAGCCGATCATTACGAGTTTCCGAATCAGGGTGGCTTTGCAAGACGATCAACCCTCATTCAACGCATCCGCAGAGAACAAAAACATGTATTATTACTGGATGCCGGCGATATCTTTCAAGGCACGCCCTATTTCAATTTTTATAAAGGCCGTCTGGAATTGGACCTCATGAGTAAAATGGGCTACGACGCAGCCACGCTAGGTAATCATGAGTTTGATAATGGCATAGATGAACTTTCAAAACAAGTCCGTCACGCCAAATTTCCTTTCCTCTGTGCCAACTACGATTTTAGCAATACCGCCTTGAATGGATCCACTAAACCCTTCCACCTATTGAACAAAGGGGGACTTAAAATTGGTATTTTTGGACTGGGTATTGAGCTGAATGGATTAGTTAATCCGGCCAGTTATAAAGAGACCCTCTACAACGATCCGATTCAGGTTGCTCAGGAAACTTGCCAACACCTGAAAGAAGTAGAGCAATGTGATTATATCATCTGCTTATCGCACCTGGGCTACACCTATAAAACCGATAAAGTCAGTGATCAGGTGATTGCAAAAAAAACAAAACATCTGGACTTGATTATTGGTGGTCATACCCACACTTATCTGCCCGAACCGGTATTGGTCACAAACGATCATGAGCAGCCGGTATTAATCAACCAGGTGGGTTGGGGCGGTGCTTACCTAGGTCGCATCGACGTTGTGTTTAAGGCGGTATCCAATCAGCAAAAAGCTTATTTCAATACGGTTTACCATGTCTGAGAAAATGAAATTATCACATGAAGCCATTGCCAGTCTGGCCCAAGAATACCATTATTCCGATCATTTTGTCACCATCGTAGAACCGCGTTTACGCTCACTCTTATATATTAAGGAAGTTTTACCAGAAGCCGACCTATTAGACTGGAACATACTCTATGCACCCGTGAACAAAAGCAGGAACTGTGTCCAGCTATCGCTCATTGATCCGCGCAAAAAGTTTCACTTTTTCTATGAGATTCCTTTGCTTCAGAAATTCGAGTTAAATTTATTTCTGGGAGATAACACTTTCAATTTTTTTGAAGCTCATCCGCTTCTTATGGAAAAAGCAGTCATCGAGGCCTCTGATTTTAAGGTGTCAGCCACGTTAAACACCCTGCCTCATTTGAAACTTTCACCGGAAACACCCGCATTTGACAGAGTTTTACTGGACACAAAAGATACGCCAGCGCGTAAACAAGTAGAAGACTCTCAGATGTTCAGGACTGTTTCCAAAGCGCATCAACGATTCACAAAACCACTCTACAAAATCATTAACGGCGAATGGATGTTGCCCCAATAAACAACGTCACTTTTAGACATAAAAAAACCTGCTTCATCAGCAGGTTTTCTTGTATTGTGATAATCGTTATTCAATTGGTAACTGGCGCTTGAAATTTTCATCCAGAGAAATAATGGTTTCAGTGGCCGAAATACCTGCAATGGCTTGCAGTTTATCGTGAAGAATACTTTTCAGGTGCTCATTATTCTTGGCGTAGATCTTAATAAAGATTGCATACTGACCTGTGGTATAATGACACTCCACAATTTGCGGAATCTCTTCCAACATCTTCACTACTTTATCAAACAAACTGGCCTTCTTCAAAAAGATACCCATGAATGCACAAGTGTGATATCCTATTTTTGCCGGATTGATAATAAATTCCGATCCTTTGATCACACCCATGTTCATCAAACGTTGAATACGCTGATGAATGGCCGCTCCAGACACCTTACACTCTCTGGCTACCTCCAGAAAGGGAATTCGTGCATTTTTTGTGATAAGGGATAAGATCTTCTTATCCAAGCTATCAATTTGTAAATTACTATCCATGCTTATGATGACAATTATTAGGATTTGTTACTTTGGCTTCTATTTTATTAATAGTTTGCTACGAAAATAAGGGATTCAAACTATTAATCCAACGATATTTATCATGAAATAAGTCCCTTTTGTCAATTCTCCTTATAAATCGCAACTCCCAACAAACAATCCATTAACCTCTATAACTGACTATTAGAACCCACAAAGCAATCCATTTTACAATTTCAACTACAATTCATAACTGTTTTAAAACACATTTATTTTGCAAGAAGAGGTTGTAAATCGCGCCCCGTCGGAAACTGATACACCTGAAGCTCGAACTCCTGAATCACGGCTAATACATGATCAAAAATATCGGCCTGAAGTGCCTCATAATTAGCCCAGGCCTGATCATTGCTAAACACGTAAATCTCGATGGGTAATCCTTTTTCAGAGGATTGCAGATGACGTACTAAAAAAGTCATGTCGTTATGCACTTTGGGATGATTGCGCAAATAAGCCTCCAAATAGTGCCTGAACACACCCAGGTTAGTCATTCTTCGTCCATTAACGGTTACACTTTCATCAACGCCTAACTCCTTATTATAGTTAATAATCTCCTCATCCTTTCGTTCAATATAATCTTTAAGCAAATGAATTTTCCGGTACTTGGCTAACATTTCAGGCGAGCAAAATTTCACACTTTTCATATCAATGTTAATGGCCCGCTTAATGCGTCTTCCTCCGGATTCTTCCATGCCGCGCCAGTTGGTAAACGATTCGGAAACCAAGGCATAAGTGGGCACAGTGGATATGGTTTGATCCCAGTTTTGAATTTTTACGGTATTAAGCGTTATTTCCAACACCGTTCCATCGGCATTGTGCGAGGGCATGCTAATCCAATCCCCCACCCGCACCATTTTATTGGCCGCCAACTGAATGCCTGCCACCAAGCCCAGAATGGTATCCTTAAAAATTAATAGCAGGATGGCCGCCACGGCACCTAAACCGGTAAATAAGGCTGTCAGGTTCTTATCAAAGATGATGGAAATGACCACCAGCGACAATAAAAAGTACACCACGATCTGAATAACCTGAATATAGCCTTTGATGGGCCGCTCATTGGCAAATGGCAAATTGTTATAAATATCCTGAACCACATTTAACAAGGCATTCAGCGTCCACATAAAAACCAGCACCAGGTAGATCAGTGCGCCATTCTTAACGACATGCCCTGCCGAGGGGAAATCGTGAAAAACAAGGCCGCTAAATAGATAAATCACAATGGCCGGTGCCAATTGAGAGAGGCGTTGAAATACGTTGCGTTCAATGAGGTAATCATCATACTTGGATTTCGTTTTGCGTATAATCTTCTCAATCACCCTTAGTATGTAGTATTTCGTAATTTTACTGGTGAGAAAACTCAACAGCACCACACCAATAGCCCAGAATGCCGCATTTACAATGCTGGCACCATAGCTATTGAATCCCGAATCGACTAAAATACCTTGAATCCAGTCATTAATCTGACTGTCGTACCCTTTCGTATTCATATGTTTTGATTAATTTAAATGATCCTTTCGAAGGATCTGCTTATTTATCAACTAAAAAACCGTTAATTTTACGAAAATCGTCCTTAAAGAAAGCAAGTATGAAGCTATTTCTGATACATAGTCTCATTTTTTTATTGACCTCTGGTTGTTTAAATGCGCAATCGGACTTTGATCGTCATTTTGAGGAAGGAGCGATGCGCATCGATTTGGTGCTGGCCGGCAACAACAAAACGCAAGCCATCTATCTGCAAAAGGTATCTCAAGAGCCCCATTGGGGGGGATCGCAAACAAACCTTCTTGACACGCTCAATCTGGGCGAATACCAATTCTTTATTACGGATAAAAAAAAACAGGATACCTTATACTCCAGAGGTTTCTCAACCCTGTTTGAAGAATGGCAAACCACCCCTGAGGCTCAATCCACACAAAAAGCGTTTCACCAAACGGTGACCTTTCCCTATCCCAAAACAACCGTTACGTTTTGCCTGGAAGCCAGAAGGCTTAATGGCACGTTTGAACCGGTGTTTACCACGGAGATTGACCCGAATCATCCCAACATCAGCAAAAATCCCGTTCCGCCTGTTAATGTAAAACAACTCATCAACAATGGCCCCCCAGCACAAAACCTGGATCTTGTTTTCATTGCTGAAGGTTACAAAGCTGATCAGCTGGCAAAATTTGAAGCCGATGCCCGGCGCCTGGCAATGTATTTATTGACACAAGCCCCCTTTGATGAATGGAAAGAACGCATTAACATCTGGGCCGTTGGCTCCCCCTCCGTGGACGAAGGCACAGACCTGCCGGGCAAGCAGAAATGGGTACAGACAGCCATCAATTCCACCTTTAACACTTTTAATATCGATCGCTACCTGGAAACGGAAGATGTGATCAGCATCCGCAATTATGCCGCTTGTGCGCCCTATGACCACATTATCGTGCTGGTCAACTCCAACAAATATGGCGGTGGTGGTATCTACAACCATTTTTCAATCGTTACCGCTGATCATGCCCTTTCGGAGAAAGTATTTGTGCATGAGCTGGGCCATGGCTTAGCGGGACTGGCAGATGAGTATTTCACCTCGAATGTGGCCTATGAGAATTTCTTCAACCTTTCGGTGGAGCCCTGGCAACCCAACCTGACAACCCTGGTTGATTTTGATAAAAAATGGAAAAACCAGCTACCTGCTGATTTACCCATCCCCACGCCCGACCAATCGCCTTACCTAAACCAACTCGGCGTATTCGAAGGAGGCGGCTATGTGAAAAATGGCATTTACCGGTCCGCCATCAATTGCCGCATGAAATCCAATGAGGCAGATGGTTTTTGTCCGGTCTGCCAGGACGCCATCGGAAAAACCATTAAATTTATAACAGAATAAAACCTGATAACTATGAACCATCTGGCATCAAAAAACAGATACGACAAAATGACTTACAACCGTTGCGGCCGCAGCGGGATTAAACTATCCGCCTTGTCGCTGGGTTTGTGGCATAACTTTGGATCGGTGGATGTGTTCGATACGGCCAAGGACATCCTGTTTCATGCCTTCGACAATGGCATCACCCATTTTGACCTGGCCAATAACTATGGACCTGAGCCCGGATCAGCAGAGGAGACCTTTGGCAAAGTACTGCATCGTCACTTGAAAAGCTACCGCGATGAGATGGTCATCTCCACCAAAGCCGGTTATTACATGTGGCCCGGACCATACGGTGAGTGGGGCTCCAAAAAGTACCTGGTGTCCAGCCTCGATCAGAGCCTGAAACGCATGAACCTGGAGTATGTGGATATTTTTTACCACCACCGCCCCGATCCGGATACGCCGCTGGAAGAAACCATGGCCGCACTGGATCTGATCGTGCGCCAGGGAAAAGCACTCTACATCGGACTCTCCAACTATTCCGCCTTGCAAATGCAAAAAGCCGAATCCATGCTCCGCGAGATGGGTACCCCTTGCCTCATTCACCAACCGCGCTATAACATGTTTGACCGCTGGGTGGAAGATGGATTACTGGAAGTATTGGACAAACGCGGTGTGGGTTGCATTCCCTTTTCACCCCTGGCCCAAGGCTTGTTAACCGATCGCTATATAAATGACATTCCAGCCGATTCGCGCATGGCCAAGGAACATGGCTTTTTACAGGAATCTGCTTTTACCGATGTACGCAGAAAAGCAATTATTCAATTGAATGAGTTGGCGCAAAAACGGGGTCAGTCGCTGGCTCAAATGGCCATTGCCTGGCTCTTGAAAGATAAACGCATCACCTCGGTCCTGATTGGTGCTTCCTCGGTGGAACAACTATACAATAACCTGGGGGCTTTGGGTAACCTGCATTTCTCAGTGGAAGAGCTGCAGCACATTGAAATTATTTTGAAGCCGACCAAACATTAAGCATCCTTCAAAACACCTAATTTCAAACCTCTCATGAATAGAAGCGTTCAGAGAGCATGAAAAAGTCTGTCCACCATTTTCAGGTGGCCAGACTTTCTCTTTTTTCCCCCTCTAGAGCGACCAGAAACACGTTCTTGCTTTTAAGAGATGCCCTAAAGCCTTGCAACGACGCTTCTCTTTTATTGGAAGATACCGCTTTGCCATAAAACAGTGCTTTTTCGCTTTGCAGAGATACCGCTACACTCTATAGAGACATCGCTATGCTTTGCAGAGATACCTCTACACTCCTAAACAATACCTTTATATTCTAGAGAAATGTCTCTGCAAAATAAAACGGTACCTCTACTCACCTGGAAGATGTCGCCATCTCTCCGGACAACACCATCTCACCACCCTGTTAATTATTAATTGCTCCCTGCTCCTTATAACCTGCATTTAATACCCCCCTTCTGCAATTGACTACATAAAACCGACAACTCATGTCATTTCATTTTTTTTCGCTGGTTTCATGTTTTATCATTGTATTAGAATAAACTGAAAAAAGACTAAACTTGACAGATATGAAACGGACCTCTACACATCTCAACTTTCGGGTAGTTTCCACCTTCATCGGATGCCTGACCTTTTTATTGACTGCTTTTACGGCCCAGGCCGATGATCGGCCCCGAACCAACAGGAACATCATTATTGTGAATAACAACCGGGTGAGCTTCGGCGAAACCAGTGATTTTCCTTTCGACCTCAAATACGAAGGCATCGTTGAACTATCCAGCGATGATAAAATGATTACCGGTATCTCGCCCAACGGTTTTGTGGAAATTAATAAAACAGCCTTTGGCAATAACCGGCGCTTGTATATTCATGCCGATCAAAAAGGCACTTTGTCGTACGACTATTATGTGGGCAAATCAAAAACCAATTTTGAACCGGAAGGCAAAAAATGGTTGGGTGAAGTATTGCCCGACATCGTGAAGCGCAGTGAATTGGGCATTGAATCACGTGTGCGTCACATCTACACCTCCAGAGGAATAGGTGGTTTCATGGAACTGGTGGATAACCTGCCATCTTCCACCAGCAGTCATACCACATCGTGGAGTTTCTTTTCCGTGGAAACACATACCATCACCCGCCGGGCGTCCACCAATACCTATTTTAAGACATTGATCTTTGACAACACCCTAAAAAGCGAGGATTTAATCCCCGTGATAGAAGCCGTGGAAACCATTGCCTCCAATAGTACCAAAGGCACTTTACTGCGCTACCTTCTTGAAAACTATAAATTGAATGATGCTCAATTAACCGCGCTTCTGAGTGCCACTGCCACCCATGATTACAATACCGAACGTGGATCGACCTTACGCTTGGTGAATAAACAGTATAATGATGCCTTTGGTATCCGTAAGAATTACTTTGACATCATTGATGACATGGAAATCAACTCCGAAAAAGGGAATGTTCTGAAGGACCTGATGATGACCCAAACCTTATCCGATAACACCTGGATCCGCCTGCTGGAATCAGTGGATGAGTTCTCAGCCGAGCGTGAAAAGGGCGCCGTGTTGTTAATGGCCATTCCCCACCTACCCAAAAATGATCAGGTGATGGCGCATTTCCGTCACGTCTTGGAAAACATGGCAGACCATTACCATATTTTAAAGGGTGAAATCACCAATGCCTTGCTGGATTCACAATTAAGCGGCAAGCCCGCCAAAACGGATAAACAAAGTCTGGTTACTTATCTGGAAACCTCCAATGGCATCTCATCCAATAGTCAGCGCGGATTAATTTTACGACGGGCCAATAAACTGTTCATCAACGATCCTGAAGTGATCGAGGCTTACTTTGAAGTACTCAGTGGCCTGGACAGCGAAATGGAAGCTTACAATGTGATGTTGGATTTACTCAATCACAATAAGCTGAATGATGAAGCCATGAATCGATTGCTAAAGGAGTGTATGCGACTTCTTTCCGATTATCAACATGGCACCGGGGCAGTACTTCGTCAAATCATCAAGCAGTTTCCATTATCGACCTATAATTACGATCAGTTCTTCCAGGTCATTAGTCGTATGGATCAAAACAGCACCATCGAAGAGCTACTGCGCCTGGTGATTGATCGCCCTGAACTCAACGAACAATTGATTGTGAAAGTGATCGAAGCCACTCAACAAATTGATGTGGATGTGGAAAAAGCAGCGCTGATGGTTCGTTTGACCCCCCATTTGCCAGCCGAAAATTCTTCCGTAACTTACATCTTCAAATCGTTGACGAAGGATTTGGATTCGGAATACGAGAAAAACAGAATTTTAAAAACATTACGCTAACAATACCGCTAGCGAACCCAGGTGCGGCTTTGGTACGCTTCACGTGCCAAGCCACTTTGGTTAAGCATCGGCGTTACACAGAGGAATTACTTTATAAAAATGGTATAAAATATGATGGCCATCAGTACGGGAGCTCCATTTTATTCATCGAAGAAACTTTTGATTCAAGTTGGTGTCAGCACGCTTTACGGGGTGCTGGCATTCATTTATCTTTTTTACAGTGAGTTTGGGATCTTACCACAGGCTCCGCAACAATTAGATACCTTATCGTTCTTCATCTTAAGCGCCTGGGTCATTTTTGCCCTGTTGAGCTTAACCGGCCGGGGACTCAACCGGGTATGGCCCTGGGTATCCGGCACAGCAGGCCGCTTTACCGGTCAGTTTTTCATCAACACGGCCCTCACGCTCGTATTGCTCTGGCTCAGTTCCAACCTGTTCATCATCATCAAATATCCCAATCAAACTCTAGCGGTCTTTTTGCAGGATAAATGGGATGTAGCTTTGAAGTTTGGCATCATCTTCATCGTCACCAACCTCATTTTTGTACTGGTGGATTTGTATCAGTTTTCGTTTACCCGCTATATCCAGGCCAATATTGAAAGTGAGCAGATGGTGCGCCAACGTCTGAAGCTGCAATACGACATTCTGAAAAGCCAATTGAGCCCTCATTACCTGTTTAACACCCTCAACACCATCGCCTCGCTCATTCACCGGGATGCCGCTACTACAGAAGGATTCATCCGTAAATTTGCACAAACTTTTTCCTACATTTTAAAGAGTCACCAAAAAGATTTGGTACGGGTGGAAGATGAATTAAACTTTATCAAAGCCTATATTTTTCTGCTTCAAATCCGGTTTGAAAATGCTTTGCAAGTCACTGTTAACCTGCCCGAACCCATTCACAACACTTTTATCCCGCCGATGACCTTGCAGCTGCTGGTTGAAAACGCCGTTAAACACAATCAGTTTTCAGATGATAAACCTCTGAAAATAGAGATCGAAGGCAACGGGAAACCTTACATTACTGTGCGCAATAATTTTGAACGCAAACCCGGTTTTATTGAAGTAGATAATCAACTGGTTAAAAAACCGGTGCGGCATGTGTCTCACAAGGTTGGCTTGGAAAACATCAAGAAACGCTATACCTATTTTACCGATAAAGAGGTTTTAATTACCCGCGACCAATCTTTTACCGTATCCATACCCCTCATTTATAATTTTGAAAACTAAGATTTGATACCCGGTTATAAGTGTGGTTAAAAGTATTGTCGTTATTTTTGAATACCCATCCGAAAGAATGACAATTTGCACTTGAGTCGGTCTAATCAACTGGTAGCATGAAAAAGAAAACCTTAACACAAAATAAATGGCTTCGCTTCCTACTGCCCATTCCGGTAGGCTTCACAGTGTATGTTCTCATCCTGTTAATATTTGACAGCTTACAACAACTGGCCGATAACTTTTTCAGCCAGGAAGTGATGATCACTGTCGTACTATCCTTTGTACTGATGGAGGTGCTGCGGCTATTCCTGCGTTTCATCGATAAAAGATACCCTTTAAAGCTGACGCATTCGATACTGGAAAAAGCGGGTGACAATGGCAGTCCGGAATCCACACCACCATTCGCTCAATCCTTGCGCATTTTCATCATTCCGCTGGCTTCATTGGTCTTTTCATTCCTGATCATCACCCCCCTGGTATGGGTTTATTTCAATTTTTTATTGGAACTGGTAGGTTTTTCCACCGAGCTTATTGTCTTCAATGCCGTATTTGGCATTGTGGCCATTATCTTTAGCATGATTCACGTCAGTTCGTCCTTTTTGGCCGTACATAAGCAAATCCATTACATCCGGGAAAAGGAACTGCGCAAAAGTCTGGAACACGACCTGGAAAAATTCAAACTTCAAATCAACCCGGATTTACTCTATGAAAGTCTTGAAAACCTCATTTCCATTGTTCATACTGATACCAAAGCAGCCGATAAATACATTGATCATTTGTCGCGCATCTACCGTTATACCCTGGATGCCCGCAAAATTGAGCTAGTCACCCTGGAACAGGAAATGGCCCAATCGGCTTCGCTTTTATATGTGCTGAATGTAAAATACCATGGCGCCATCCACTTTAAGCAGAAATTACCCGATGAATGGCTGCAGCGCCAGGTTGTACCCGGCACCTTACCGACCCTGATCCAGGAAACGGTGAGACGCACCATTGTCAATGCCCTCCAGCCTCTGAACATACAACTTCAAAACGAAAACAACCAACTTACATACGTTTGCACCAATAACCCAAAAATAAATTTTGAACACGACCAAGCGTGGCAACTCGCACTACTGAACAAAGCCTATCAATTCTTTAGTGAGCAAAAACTGGATATACGGGCCAATCATGCCACCATCCAGGTAGCGATACCCACCTTTGAAATAGAAGAGGAATAACCCATGAGAGTACTTATCATTGAAGACGAAAAACCTGCTGCAGAACACCTCATCCGCCTGTTGGACCGCTATGATGCGAGTATTGAAATTTTAGCCACACTGGATTCCGTAGCCAAAAGTGTGACTTGGTTAAGCAATCCCCTGAATAATGTGGATCTTATTTTTATGGACATCCATTTATCCGACGGCCTCAGCTTTGATATTTTCAACAAGACACAGGTGAATACACCCGTGATTTTCACCACGGCCTACAACGAATATGCCATCCAGGCGTTTAAAGTCAACAGCATCGACTATCTGCTCAAACCCATTAACTATGATGATTTGTTTCACAGTTTAGAGAAGCTGGAAAACCTGCGGGAAAATTTATCCTCAGCCAAACAACGCATCAAACTGGAGGAGCTGAACGATGCCCTGTTGCATTACCGGAAAAACTACAAGGAACGTTTCCTGGTGAAATTGGGAGAACGCATTAAATCCGTCACAACCGATAAAATTGTGCTTTTCTACGCCGAAGGACGCAATGCCTTTATCCTGACAACCAAAGGCAACCGTTACATTATTGATTATAAGCTGGAGGAACTGGAAGAACTGGTAAATCCCACCTCCTTTTTCCGCATCAGCCGCTCCTTCATTGTTAACATCAATGAAATCCAAGAGGTCCTGGTGCACTCCAACAGTCGCCTAAAAATTAAACTGGAACAGGATTTTGACCGGGAAGTAGTGGTGAGCCGGGATAGAGTAACCGCCTTTAAGGCCTGGTTTAGTGGGACGATGAATTAGAAAAAGAACCGTTCGTTTATCTAATCATTCAAGGTGAGAACGGTTCTCTTTAACTGACCAAATTTAGCTACCTTTGCCCTCGCAAAAAATGTGGCTATGATTAATTACTTGTCTGCTGAAAATTTAACCCAACATTGGGGTGACGTTCGTTTATTTGATAACATTTCATTTGGTCTGTCCGAAGGTCAAAAAATTGCATTGATAGCCCGCAACGGGGCCGGAAAAACCACTTTATTAAATATACTGGGAGGACTCACGCCAGCCAATGAAGGAACGGTGACCATTCGATCAGGCATTCAACTGGGATATCTGCCACAAGATCCTTACCTCAACGTATCACACACGGTTATTGAAGAAGTATTCAATACCAACAACGAGGTGGTGCAAACCATCAAAGCCTATGAGCAGGCCTTGGAGGAGAACAACCAGACGGCCATTGGTGATTTAATTGAAAAGATGGATGTGTTACAAGCCTGGGATTATGAACAGCGCATAAAGCAAATCCTGTCACAATTAAAAATTACCCGCTTTGATCAACCGGTAGCCGAACTGTCGGGAGGCCAACAAAAGCGCGTGGCCCTGGCCAGTATCCTCATCAGTGAACCGGATCTGTTAATACTGGATGAGCCCACCAACCACCTCGACCTGGACATGGTGGACTGGCTGGAACAATACTTATCCAAGTCAAAAGCCACCCTTCTGATGGTGACGCACGACCGTTACTTTCTGGATCGGGTGTGTAACGAAATTCTGGAGCTGGCCGATGAAACCATGTACCGCTATGAGGGTAACTACTCTTATTTTCTGCGCAAACGGCAGGAGCGTATTGAAATGCGCCAGGTGGAAGTGGAAAAGGCCCGCAACTTACTGAAAAAAGAGCAGGATTGGATGAACCGCATGCCCCAGGCACGTGCCACCAAGGCCAAATACCGCATTGATGCCTTTTATGATCTCAAAGATAAAGCGAACCAAAAAAGCGATCTGCGTAACCTGGAGTTGGGCATATCATCCGCCCGATTGGGCAACAAAGTGGTCAACTTTAACAATGTGAGTAAGTCCTTTGACGACTTACACCTCATACAAGACTTCTCCTATAAATTTGCCCCCTATGAAAAAGTAGGGATCGCCGGAAAAAACGGAACCGGTAAATCCACTTTCCTAAACTTGTTAACCGGTGCTTTACAACCCGATCAGGGTGAAGTAGAAACCGGTGAAACCGTTGTATTTGGGTACTATCGCCAGGAAGGTATTAAGATCGATGATGATAAAAAGGTCATCGAAGTGATCAGTGATATTGCAGAAGATGTTTCCCTGGGGGATGGGCAGCGCATGTCCGCTGCGCAATTCCTGCGCTACTTCTTATTTCCCAATGAAATGCATTACGTACCGGTGAGCAAGTTAAGTGGTGGTGAAAAGAAGCGCTTGTTTTTAATGACGGTACTGATCAAAAATCCGAACTTTTTAATTCTGGATGAGCCCACCAACGACCTGGATATATTCACGCTAAATGTATTGGAAGATTACCTTCAAAACTTCAAGGGATGTGTATTGGTTGTATCGCACGACCGTTATTTCATTGATAAAGTAACGGATCACCTGTTTGTTTTTGAAGGGGATGGTCAAATTAAAGATTTTCCGGGTGATTACACCGATTATCAAGACTACAGAAAAGAACAGGATCGCCTGAAAATCAAAGAAGAGAAAAAAGCAGCTCCGGCTCCCAAACCCAAACCGGCATCGCCCAAAGCAAAGAAACTCACGTTTAATGAAAAACGTGAATTGGAGCAAATTGAACAAGCTTTGGAAAATTTGGAAACAGAAAAAGAAACCCTTCAAAATGAATTAAACACCGGTAATTTACCAACGGATGTACTGATTGAAAAATCGGCTAAACTTTCCCAGATACTGGAAGAACTGGAAGAAAAGGAGATGCGTTGGTTAGAACTGAAAGAAATTGAGGAAGGTCATTAAGCTCAATTGATCATCCACACCAGGATCAAGTCTCAAGGCGCGTTCCTGGCAGCTTATTATCGACAATTCTCCACTATACAAGTGGAGAATCACAAATGAACTGACTATTATAAGCCAGCAGTGATCCGGCATCCATTTTCCGGCGCCACCACCTCCTACCCAAAGCAAGGGTAAAAGTTTTATGCAATAGCGCCTGGTCGCAGGGACAAATTCGCAGGTAATTATTATCTTAGCGCCCACATTTTCACACACATGTTCAAAAAGACAACTATTCTTCTCTTGATTCTTGGGAGTTGTTTAGCTCATGTACTCATGGCTACCAACACCACTTCTGCAAAAGTCCTTCGTGTGGGAGTATATGCCAATCCGCCCCTCTATTTTGCGGATTCACTGGACAAGGCGTCCGGGATATTTGGTGATTTAATCGAAAAAATAGCGGCTAATCAGCATTGGGAATTGCAATACATACCCATGCACCTGAATGAGGCCATTCAAGCCCTGCAAGAAGGCCGCATTGACGTATTACCGGCTTTAGCTTCCAGTGCAATTCGTGACTCCCTGTTTCATTTTACCAAAGAAGTCTGTTTTACCAATTGGGCAGTGATCTACACACAAACAGACAACCACATAGAAAGCATTATTGATCTATCCCATAAAAAAGTAGGGCTACAAAAGGGGGATATCCATGCGCTCGCTTTATTGAAAGTGATCAAAGATTTCAATCTAAATACAAAAATCGAATGGTACGATGATTATAGCGCCATCATGCAAGCCATCCAGAATCATGAAATAGATGCCGGTGCAGTTAATAAAGTATATGGCTACCAGTGTCCTCTTGCGTACGAATTGAAAAAAACGTCAATTGTATACAATCCCGTTCAAATACACATTGCAGGTAGTCGGACATCCGGTGAACTCATTGAAATCATCAACGACGAGTTCCATCAATTACGTATCGGGAGTCCATCCGAATATGATGAAATTCTCAACAAATGGTTGATTGAACGAACAACAACAAAACTCTTTCCCTTATGGGCCATTATTTGGGTTGCCATTTTAGTGATTATATCTGCCGGGTTGGTGGTTTTTTCATGGCTCTTGCGAAAAGAGGTTAAGAAAAAAACCCGGAGCCTCAAGAAGGAATTGGAATTACGCGCTTTAGCCGAGAAGGAATTACACCAATCCGAACAGGAAAAAGCATTAATCCTGAACAGCATTAAAGAACAAGTGGCCTTCATCAACAACGAGAATCAATTGCTATGGGCCAATGAAGCATTTATTATAAACAATCAACTCCAGGCCGATAAACTGGGATCCTACCGATGCCATGAGATCTTTTATAAAAGCAGCATGCCGTGTGAAAAGTGCCGCTATAAAAGCAGTTTAAAGAACCAGGATGTCAGTACCGCGGAATTTTACAATGAATTCAACCAAAGATACTATTGGACTAAAACCACACCGGTCTTTAATGATCATGGGCAACCCTTAGGATTTGTCAAAACATTAGCAGATATCACCGATCAAAAGCACAGTGAACAAGAACTCATTGCGGCCAAAGAAAAAGCGGAAGAATCGGATGTGCTAAAAAGCGTGTTTCTGGCAAACATGTCGCATGAAATACGCACGCCCATGAATGCCATTATTGGTTTTTCTGAATTATTGGAGGATGATGAACTCACCAATGATGAAAAGAAGCAATACATTGAAATCATCCAATCGAATGGACAGCAATTACTAAAGCTTATATCAGATATTTTGGTTTTCTCGCAGCTGGAATCCGGAAATGTGACATTGCATTTGAGAAAAATTCCCGTGTTACCTCTTTTAAAAGAAGCCTTCCATTTATTCGAAACAGAGCGTGAACGGTGCCGTAAGGCGCAACTTCAATTAATATTGGAAGTGGATGAATTAGATCCTGGCTTTACCTTAACCACCGATGAATTTCGATTGAAACAAATCATATTTAACCTCTTAACGAATGCTCTGAAATTTACAGATCAAGGCTACATCGCCCTCAAAGCGGTCATCAGCCAGGACCAGCTGTGTATTTCAGTCACGGATACCGGAATCGGTATCTCTCCAGAGAATCAGGCAAAAATTTTCCAACGCTTCTCACAAGTATCTGATTCCAATGCAAAGAAGGCAACGGGAGCCGGCCTGGGCTTAACCATTTCAAAAGAAATGATTTCACTTCTGGGAGGTTCCATTCATGTCAAATCAACACCACATGTTGGCAGTGCTTTCTGGATTAACCATCCAATTCATGGAATTCAAACAGCTGATGCACAAAACAAATTTAAGCCAACGAAAAAGGAAAATCATTTGGTGGTTGCTGCATTAGAAACGCTACATTAATGTGCTTGAGATAAAGACGAAATTGCTCTTCATCACCGGCCCTTTCAATGATGTGCTGCTGTTTATCAATGGCCACTCCCAACGCATCTATACGTTGCTGTAATCGATCCTGCTGCTCTGCTTTGGACCCTTTCACCAAGTCACAAGCCCAACGCGCCAACGGCTGCTCCCGGAGCTTTTTCCGTTCTCGCTTCAAGGCTTTCAATTGATCTGAAAACAGCCGATTGTAAGTTTTCAATTGCGATTCATCCTGCAGTAATTCCTGGTTCTTAGACACCATAAACTGTTGATAAAAATGCCATAGCCCGAAAAAGTTATTTTCCTGATAGGCAATCGTGATCGCCTTCATCCATTCCGTTTTCTGAGCAGCCTTTTCAACATCCGGCTCCCGGTCGGGATGTAGCAACTTAACCAGGTCGGTGTAAATTTGCTTCACTATTTTGCGCCTCGCCTCCGTCTCCTTTGCGGGAAGGTCATCCTTATCTCCCTTTTCATGGGCATGATGTGTCTGTCCAGGTGCGTCATCGGACGCCCGTTCGCAATGAGCGGCTTTCATTTTTTCACGCACCCTTGCCCAATCCCACAAATCATCTGCACTCCAATCAAACCCCCATTGCTTACTCAGCCAGGCAGCTGCCAATGCTTTAGCCTCAGATGAGAAATACTTTTCCTCAATACGCATCAAAGCGTCATCCAGCTTACCACTCCCGATGAAGAAACGCAAAGCATCCCGAATCAGAAAAGCGATCTTTTCCTTTTCTTTCTTCTTGAAAAAGCGGGAAGCGTGATGCTGATCCAGAAGCAAGACAGACTCCCTGAGAAGCTCCGTATACTTTTGCTCAAGGGGTAATATATACCTGATCGCCAGTTTACGCCCCGCATCCATACGCTCTTTCAAGGCATTCAACTCTTCTTTGTGCTTTTCAATCAACACGCTTTTTTTGTCGAACGCTATCTGTTCTTTGTTAAGTTTTTTGGTAGTGCCCTCAAACTGAATTATCACACTCATACCCTATCTAATGAGCAGCAAAGATAGGATTTACAATTATTCTTTGTCGCTCAACACCACTTTACTATACAAAGCCCGATGATCGGAGGCAATGGAATCATTCACAACCTCCGTAGTGATCACTTGCCAATAGTGCCCCTTTGACAGGAAGATATAATCAATTTTACTCACGGCATCAGAACTGGGATAGGTAGGTTGTTGACGGTACCCATCACTCATCTCGAAATCCTCAAGGATTATTTGCATATTTCCTCCCGTTGGTATTTCGTTGAAATCACCAGCCAGAATAACGGGTTCATCCCTATCATTATAGCGATTTGATAAAAACACCATTTGCTGATGTCTCACTTCAGTATCAGTATGATCCAAATGAGTAGACACAAACAATAATCGTCTCCAGGATGGCAGTACCACTGAAACTTCCAGTGCAACCCGGGGTTCCGTCGTTTGAGACCCGGGCAACTGTATCAATTGAGATTGCTCAACGGGCCATTTAGAGAGTAATCCCACCCCATAAGCACCCCCATCAAAAGACATGGCTGGCCCAAAAAATGGTGCCATCCCGCTTCGAAGTCCCAACTCTGTGACAATATCCATATCCCTGGCCCGCTTTGTTTTGAAGTCTACCTCCTGCAATGCCACAAAAGCAGGCTGCTTCGATTGAATGATCCGAGCTATATAATCCAGATCAAAATCGCCTTTAATGGTTTCGCCATGATAGATATTAAAAGTCATCAGGCGGAGGGTATCCGCATTAACAATTCCCTGGGAACTGATACCGGCGCCCCAAAGAAGAAACACTATTACACTCAAAATTATTCGCATTCTATTTCTACAATTTAAGTTGATTGGCAATTTACAAAAAAATCATCCATTACAGATTATCACAATAAACACTTGTAATGTGTCGAATTAAATAATTCGCAAAATAAAAACTCACTATTTTTTATTTCCAAATCTTTTTCTACATTTGCTCCCACAAACAACAGACATGATCGCACAGAATTTCTTTTATAACTTTTATTTCTTCTTTTTTGGTTATTATTCCAGAAGAGGTGGGTCTTATATGTTATAAACTGAAAATCTATACAAAATATGAAACCCGCCTCGAAAGAGTCGGGTTTTTTTTTGACCATTATTTAACGAACTATGAGTAAACACAAAAAACGCGTTGCTATACAGGGCTGGCCGGGAGCCAATCACGAGATTGCTGCCAAAGACTACTTTGAAGAAGCCATTGAAGTGATTCCCTGCCTGACCTTTCCGGAACTGTTTGATACGTTGAAACAAGACAAGACGAAGTATGGCATCATTGCAATTGAAAATACATTGGTTGGGGGATTGCTCCCCAACTACACCATGCTGAAAGATTCAGACCTGTTAATCATTGGTGAATACAAATTACGCATCAAACACCAGTTAATGGCCCTACCGGGGCAATCTCTGGAAGATATCTCAGAAGTTCATTCCCATCCCATGGCTTTAGCCCAATGCGAGCAATTTTTCAAGGCGTATCCCCACATCAAATTGATTGAGTCAGAGGATACAGCTCTTAGTGCCATGCTTATTGCGGAGAAGAAAATAAAAGGTATCGCCGCCATTGCCTCAGAACTGGCAGCAGAGATGTATGGTTTGGAAATTTTGGCTCGTAACATTGAAACCAACAAGAAAAATTTCACCCGTTTCCTGATCATTTCCGACAAGGGTAAAACGGAAGTGGACGATCTATTGATTCACAATAAAGTGAACAAGGCCTCGCTGGTGTTTTCGTTGCCTCATGAGGAAGGTAGTTTATCAAAGATTCTGACCATCCTGGCCTTTTACAACATTAACCTAACCAAGATTCAATCGCTGCCCATTGTGGGTCAGGAATGGGAATACTTGTTTTATGTGGATGTGACCTTTACCGATTACAATCGCTATTTGCAATCGCTGGATGCCATCCGTCCCCTTTGCCGGAAGCTAAAAATACTGGGTGAATATGCCCAAGGAAAACAAAACTACCCCATCCAAAATGGGATACAGATAAATTCGACAGCCGAAATCTAATGCTCAAAAAATGAAATCAACACCAAACATACAACCAGCCAACCGCATCAACCAGGTGGAAGAGTACTACTTTTCCATTAAGCTGAAGGAACTGGAGCAAATGCGAAAAGAAGGTAAGTCGGTGATCAATCTGGGTATTGGTAACCCGGATCTACCACCTGCACCGGAAGTATTGGCGCAATTAAATATCCAAAGTAATCAGCAGGACAACCATGGCTATCAGAGCTATGTGGGCATCCCCGAGTTACGCGAAGCCATGTGCCGCTGGTACAAGCGGTTCTTTGGAGTGGCTATCAATGCCACCAGTGAGGTGTTACCACTTATTGGTTCAAAAGAAGGTATCATGCACGTTTCCATGGCTTTCTTAAATCCGGGAGATGGTGTATTGATTCCCAACCCTGGCTATCCAACCTATGCATCGGCCAGCAAAATTGCCGAAGCCAACACCATCACTTATGATTTGGATGAAACCAACAATTGGCAGCCCGATTTTGAGGCATTGGAACAATTGGATCTATCCAACGTGAAACTCATGTGGATTAATTATCCCAACATGCCGACCGGTGCTAATGCGAATAAAGCCTTGTTCGAAAGGGTGATTGCCTTTGGCAAAAAACACCAAATTGTCATTTGTAATGATAATCCTTATAGTTTTATTCTGAATGATCAACCGGCCAGCATCCTGAGCATCGAAGGGGCGAAAGACATTGCCATTGAGCTCAACTCCTTGAGCAAATCGCATAACATGGCCGGTTGGCGCATTGGCATGGCCGTGTCCAATCCGCTATTCATTCAATACATTCTTCGGGTGAAGAGTAATATGGATTCGGGCATGTTCAAACCCTTGCAACTAGCAGCCGCCAAAGCTTTGGATTTGGATGAACAATGGTATGAGCAAATCAATGCTGAATACCGAAAAAGGCGCGTGATTGTCCATGAAATTATGGATCTGCTGAATTGCGATTATGATTTGAAACAGACAGGCATGTTTGTGTGGGCAAGAATTCCCGCAAATTATGAAAACAGTGGTCAATTATCCGATGAAATACTGTATGCCACCAACGTGTTTATCACACCCGGATTTATTTTTGGGGATAAAGGCCGGCAATACATTCGCATCAGTCTATGCACGAATGAAACGGCCCTTTTAGAGGCTAAGCAACGCATTGAAAATCATAAAAAATAAACATACCACCATGGAACAGAAATTAGATTTATTACCATTGGCCTTACCGGGCCTGGAATTGAAAAGACCCATTGTCATCTCAGGCCCTTGTAGTGCCGAAACTGAAGAACAAACACTGGCAACCGCACATGCTCTGGCGAAAAGAGGCTTTAAGATTTTTCGTGCCGGCATTTGGAAACCGCGTACCCGACCAGGCGCTTTCGAAGGCGTGGGTACCAAGGGGCTACCCTGGCTTAAAAAGGTGAAGGAAGAAACCGGCATGTACATCGCAGTCGAAGTTGCCAACGCCAACCACGTTTACGAAGCCCTCAAATTTGGAGTAGATATGCTGTGGATTGGTGCCCGTACCACCGCCAATCCATTTGCCGTACAGGAAGTGGCGGATGCGCTGGCCGGATCGGATGTGCCGGTGTTGATTAAGAATCCGGTCAATCCAGATCTGGAGTTATGGATCGGCGCCATTGAGCGTGTGAACCGGGCCGGCATTAAACGCATTGGGGCCATTCACCGGGGTTTCAGCTCCTACGATAAAACAGAATTCCGAAACAACCCGGAATGGCCCATTCCCATTGAGTTGCGCCGTCGCATTCCGGAACTGCCGATCATTACCGATCCCAGCCACATTACCGGCAAGAGTGAGTCCATTTATAGCCTTTCGCAGGAAGCCATGGACCTGAACTTCGATGGCTTGATTATTGAATCGCACATCTGTCCTGAAAAAGCCTGGAGTGATGCCCGTCAGCAGGTGACACCTGAACAGCTGACTGAAATCATCTCCAAATTGGTCCTTCGCCGCTCAAAAATTGGGGATACACCGCGGGTCACCCTCGATGAACTGCGGGAGAAAATTGATAATCTGGATAATCAATTATTGGAAATCCTAAATTCACGGATGAAGATCTCCGAAGCCATTGGTAAATATAAATATGACAACAACATCACGATTCTCCAAAACCGTCGTTACGATGAGATCATGAACAATCGCAAGGCCAAAGCCGAAGAGGCCGGGTTGAGCCCGGAATTTGTCATCCGCGTATTTGAACACATTCACGAAGAATCGATCAATCGTCAAAACATCATTATGAATAAAGAGTTAGCCCAGGAATAAACCTGGGCTTCTGCTCATGCATGACGCGATAAAACAGAAAACAACCGTATGAAGATTTGTATTTTAGGAGCCGGAAAAATGGGAACCTGGTTGACAGATGCCCTCTGTCTGCAACACGAAGTGGCAATTTACGACCCGGAAAAAGCCCGTTTGCGCTATATTTTTAATACCCAACGCCTCACTCAGCTAGCCGAAATCACGGAGTTCGCTCCCGAGTTACTCATTAATGCCGTAAGCTTGCAATACACTTTAGCGGCCTTTGAAGAAGTGCTGCCCTACCTGCCACAGGATTGCATCATCTCAGACATTGCTTCCGTTAAAACCGGATTGAAAGAATTCTATTTGAGCAGTGGTCGTCGGTATGTCTCTACCCACCCCATGTTCGGCCCTACATTTGCCAATCTGAAAGACCTGAGCTTGCACCATGCCATCATTATTTCGCAAAGCGATCACATGGGCAAAGCGTTCTTTAAAGATTTTTACAGCTCTCTGGGTTTGAACATTCATGAGTACACGTTTATTGGCCATGATGAAACCATTGCCTACTCGTTGTCCATCCCTTTTTCCTCCTCACTGGTTTTTGCAGCTTGCATGAAACACCAAAAAGCACCGGGAACGACGTTCACCAAACACATGAACATAGCGAAAGGATTGCTTTCGGAGGAAGATCATTTGCTCACCGAAATATTATTTAATCCATTTACTTATGAACAAGTAGAGAACATTCGCCATCAATTGAAACACCTGTTGACATTAATTGATACCAAGGATACCGAAGGGATGCATGCGTTTTTGGCCAATGTGCGGGAAAATATCTCAGAATAACGTTAGGCAACGCGCAGTGCCAAGCTCTTTCAACGGAAGGACGCAGAGCTACTAAAAAAATCTTTCCCGCAAGTTACAGGAGGCACTACTCAACAAAGAAAACCCTCCTGCAACTTGCAGGGATACGCGCTCTCCAAAGGAAATACTCCTGCACCATGCAGCGAGCATTATTCGCCAAAAAAATAACCTCCTGCAATTTGCAAGAAGCAATTCTTGCAAGAAAATTTGATGCTGCATCCTGCAAGACGCTTTCTAATCGCAGGAAACAGGGCTAAAAAACTGCCGGGTGACTTTATTTTCAATTCTGAAACTTTGTCTTCCCGGGGTAACTATATTTATCACAAGCACTATCTTTGCCCTTGAATCTGGGAAAGAAAAAAAGATATGTCGGGCCACACAAAACGAAAAGTATTATTAGGCATGAGCGGCGGTATGGATAGTTCCATGGCCGCTGTTTTATTGCAGCAACAAGGCTATGAAGTGATTGGTGCCACGCTGTTGACTTACGCCGATGAAGAGCTGCCGGGTATTCAGGAAGCTCGTGAGTTGGCCCGCAAATTGGCCATTGCACACCACACCATTGATTGCAAAGCGGCTTTTGAAAAAGAAGTGATTGCCTATTTTGTAGATGACTATCTCAAAGGTCTAACCCCCAATCCATGCATCCGCTGTAATGAAACCATAAAATGGAAATACCTTTTAAAATGGGCCGATCAATTGGATTGTCAGTACATTTCCACGGGGCATTACGTTCAGAAAACATGCACAGATAATTACCACTACATCGTTAAGGGAGTGGATCCGGCCAAGGATCAATCCTATTTTTTATGGAACCTGAGTCAGGAAGTCATTGAACGCGCCATTTTTCCCCTGGGCCAATTGCACAAAAAAGAGGTAAGGGAATTAGCCCGCTCCCTGGGATATACCACTTTCGCCGACAAAAAAGAAAGCATGGGTGTTTGTTTCCTCAGTGGTACCAACTATAAAGAATTTCTGACCGATCTTTTACCATCTGACCATTTTGCCCTGCAACCAGGGGACGTGATTAACGCGGACAATCAAATTATAACCAATCACAAAGGCTACCCTTTTTACACCTTAGGCCAGCGCAAAGGCATTGAAGGTATTGAGGCCGGCCAATGCGTGGTGGCCATCGACCCCAAAACCAACCGCCTCCAAACTGGTCCACGCAACACCTTATATGATACACAGGTCGCGCTGCCTCATTTCCAAATAACCACCGATACTACCCTGTGGCAAAACCGAAACGTATTTATCCGTGTGCGTGGCATTGACAGTGTACCAGGATATAATGGTACCGTTTCCATCGAAAATAATGCTTTAGTGGTCAGATTTGAAACACCTGTCTGGGGCATGATGCCCGGTCAGTCCATTGTTATTTATCAAAGCGATCACTTAATTGGTGGTGGAATTGTGGATAGACTGGACTCACAGACCAGCATCAAAAGCAGTATCAATTTGTAAGTAGTTTCAGCTCACGCTTGCTCCGGATGAGGAAAGCGCCGCACAAGCCGTAACGACGACTTTGGCCCGTTGGGAGCTGATCGCAGTAAACACACTCACCTGAACCGAAACGATTGACTAATCTCATGTAGCACATCAAGAGCTATTTAACACCTCAACAATTTGCAGATAAGGAAACGAGTAAACTGAAAGGAATCGCACAGCTTCTTCCCAAACATATTAGATCCGTTCACATTAATTATCTTAAAAAAATATAAAATCATAGTCTTTTAAAAAATGACGCGTACTTTTGTAGGCTACAAAAACCTTTGAAGAGGGAAACAACAATCAGTATAATTAAGAAGATGGACGGAAGAGACAAGAAGTACATTAAAGCGGGAATCAAGGTATCAATTGTACAAAACAGAGATAAACACTCTGGTCAACTCACACAGGGAGTCGTTAAAGACATTATAACCGAGGGATCGTTTCACCCTGCCGGAATTGAAGTACGCCTTAAAGATGGGTTTCAGGGTCGCGTTAAAGAGATTCGCCTGTAGTGCGCTAACTTATTAAATTCCTTCAAGGGAATTTATCAGCATGAATCCTGCTATTCTCAACTGAGTGTAGCAGGTTTTTTTATAAAAGAAAACCTGGATTAGGGCGTTTTACAAAAAACACTAACACGCTTTTCAATTCAAAAATTAGCCTAATCGAATTTCCACTATCCGTTTGGTCCGGTTTGTTAGTTTATAGCGCTCATCCATGCGCTGCCCCACCACCCATACAATGTCTTCACCGGATACCATTAACCAGGTATCTTCCTTGTCGGCGAGACTGAATTTAGCATCAATAAAGAAATCACTGATCTTTTTAAATCCCTTCATGCCCAGGGGTTGAAATGTGTCGCCATGTTGCCACTTGCGCACGAGCAATGGCATTTCCAGAAGATCAGCGTCCAAATGAATGCAGTGAGGGTCGCGCGAAAATTGAAATGATTCCGGACGATCATAGCTTGAAATCGTGAAATGCAGCGGTTTTTGCGTCTCCCCTTCTTCCACCCAAAAATGATCCACTGCCAGGTGCGGTATTTCTGTCACCAGCAAATTATAGCGGTCTTTGATTAAGCGATGTGTTTCACTAAAAAACTGCTTCCCGGATACATTCTTCAAATGACTGATCACATCACTCACTGTCGCCGAATTGAAGCCATAGGGTCGTAACAACTCAAACAAGATCGATTTGTGATGTGGGTATTCCATCAGTTTGGAAATCGGAATCAACAGGCGACCCTGCTCCTCCACCACCATTTCATGGCGGGCCATTGTAACGGCATGCTCCAGCATCTCTTCTGCATCTTTGAGGTGTTCCATAGTATGCAACATGGTGTGAAAAAAGGATGGATTGACCGATTCAAACAAGGGTATGATTTCGTGCCGTATTTTATTGCGGATAAACTTGGTATCTGTATTGGATGAATCGTTGCGAAAGGCAATTTGCTTCCCCTCACAATAGCTTTCAATCGCTTGACGCGACCATCCCAATAAAGGCCGGATAACCGTTCCATTGCGGTGTTTTATTCCAGAAAGGCCCTTCACACCCGTACCCCGCAGGAGGTTTAAAAAGAAGGTTTCAATGGAATCATCTCCATGGTGGCCTGTCACCAAAGAGGTCAGGTTATGCGCTCGCTGCAACTGCTCAAACCACTGGTAGCGAAGCTTACGAGCCGCCATTTCGATGGAGACTCCTTGCTCTTGCGCAATTTTAACCGTATCAAAATGGATCACATGCAACTTTATATTCCTGGAAGCACAATACGCGCGTACAAATGTTTCATCATTATCTGACTCTTCCCCCCGCAAATTAAAATTACAATGAGCGGCCTCCAGTTGCCAAGGCATCTGATGAAGCAAATGAATCAATGCCATGGAATCAGCACCACCACTCAGAGCTATCAAAAGTCGATCGTTAGGCTGCAATCCAATTTGTGATTCCAATACCTGGCGAACCGTATTAACTTTGAGCTGCTGCATTAATCTTCAATTTTAAACACCTTCATGATGGCCGAGGCTTTCAACAGACATTCTTCATATTCCTTTTGGGGATCGGATTGGTTGGTAATGGCACCTCCTACCATGTATGACAAACAGCTTTTCTTCTGATTATACAGCACACTGCGAATGACTACATTAAAATCAAAATCACCTTCCGGGCTTACATAGCCAATGGCCCCACTGTACAAGCCACGTTTGGTCATCTCATACTCCTCAATCAATTGCATGGCACTGATCTTGGGTGCCCCTGTCATTGACCCCATGGGGAAAGTGGCTTTAATGGCATCCACCCAATGAAAATCAGTTGGCAACTGTGCCGAGATGGTTGAGATCATCTGGTGTACTTGTTTGAAAGAATAGATGCCACACAACTCTTCAGGATGCACGGACCCACGTGTAGCAATGCGCGATAAATCGTTGCGCACCAAATCGGCAATCATGATATTCTCTGCTTGTTCCTTTTCCGAATTTTCTAAATAGGTCTTATTAGCCCTATCAATAATAGGATTGTTATCCCTCGAAGAAGTGCCTTTGATGGGTTGCGAAATCACTTTTGTACCGCATTTTTTCAGGTACCGTTCCGGAGAAGCACACATCAAGTATTTATCGTGCAACTTCATATAAGCTGAGAAAGGCGTTGGCGAAATTTCCTTCAAACGTTGATACACCAACTGCGGGGAGAGTTGCACATCCTGGGCAAAAAACTCCATGCAATAATTCAACTCATAAATATCGCCCCGCTGAATGTGCCACAACACTTTTTCAATGGCCTCCAGATATTCCTTATGAGATACCTGGTGATTCAATTTCACATCCGGGATATCATACTCGGTCTCCTCTAATTGATCAATATCCTCTAAGTATTCGCGGACGGTCACTTCAGAATCTATTTCTTCCAAAAAACCCACTTCCCACTTTCCGTCATAATTAATAAACAGATAACGGGGAACAAAAAAATAGAGCTCAGGCAATTCAATCCGGTCAGGATGCACGCTCTGCAAATCTTCCAATTGATTTTTAACATCATAGGACAAATAGCCCAACAACCAATCCTTCTGCTCATCATGAAAACCCTGCAATTGAGTTAGATCACCTGAAAAATCAAACCTATTTTTCAATCCTGCAATAAACTCGTATTTCCTGGCAGCCGGCATAAAATCGGGCACATCAAAATTATTCCCATCCAGCACCACCCCCACGCCACAATTATGTGACGCAATACACAACTGGCGTTTCAGCCGTTGTGCATCTGTGGGATATATTTGAAAAAACCTGCGCATTTTGCAAAAGTAGTAATTATTTAACGATAGATTTCAGAATAATGCTCAGGTCCTGCCAAATCGAGTAGGTAGGGGGATTACTCCCCCGCCCTCTCACACCACCGTACGTACTCTCGTATACGGCGATTTCAAGTTAATTTTGTAACAGAGCATATTTATTCGACATATTAAACAAACCTAAATCTTCAAACCATTTAAGGCTCATCGCTTGATGAACTTGTGGACATGCCGACTTGCGCCACCAGCCCTTACCCGAAAGGGCTAAAATCCAACTTTGCCAATTTGGAACGCCTAAACTTTTTAAAAAGCGCTTAAGCGTAATGGCTCGTTTGCATTGCTTTAGACGGTAACATCGTAATTTTCGACGAATCCATGCATCTAGGTTACGCAAAAGACTTTTACATTTAGCGATGTGAAAATAATTCAACCACCCTCTAAGTACGGGGATCAATTCAGAAACTACTTTCTCAAAATTCACCCCTCGATTCCTCTTGGTTAGTTCTCTTACCTTCTTCTTTAAGCGCACTACACTTTGATTTGCTATGGTAATCATACCAAAATCAAGTATGGTATAACCTAAAAATTTTGTCTCGCTGCTTTTGCATACCTGACTTTTCTGTTCATTTACTTTTAGTTTAAGTTTGTGGGTGAGATATGAACAAACAGATTCCTTTACTCTCTCGCCTGCTCTTTGGCTGCGAACAAAAATGCTGAAATCGTCCGCATACCGAACAAAGTAATGTCCTCGCTTTTCAAGTTCCTTATCCAATTCATCTAAAACAATGTTAGACAAGAGTGGAGAAAGCGGACTTCCTTGCGGTGTTCCTTTCAGGCGTTGATGAACTAATCCACCAACCATGACGCCACTTTGTAAGTATTTGCGTATTAGCTTTAGAAGTTGCTTGTCTTTGAGAAGCTTTGACAGACGATGCATCAACCTATCATGGTTAACTTCATCAAAGAAGCTCTTCATATCCATGTCAACAACTACATTTCGACCGTCGGACACGTAACTACAAGCTCGTACAATGGCTTGCTGTGCATTACGCTTCGGACGAAATCCGTAGCTATGATCTGAAAATACTTGTTCGTAAATGGGGGTCAGAACCTGAGAAATGGCCTGTTGGATAATCCTGTCTTTTACGGTTGGAATTCCCAACTGACGTACACCACCATTGGGCTTAGGTATTTCTACTGTTTTTACTGCCGAGGGAAGGTATTCGCCCCGAAGTATCTGGTTTACTAACTCGTCTCCTTCTTTTGAAAACCAGTCAGCGAAATTTCCGACGGGAACATTATCTACTCCCGCTACGCCCTTGTTCCTTTTCACCCTCTTGTAGGCTCTATTCAAATTGTGAGCGGAGCATACAATGCCGATTAACTCTTCTGTAAAGACTCGTCCTTGATTCGTCTCTTTGTCTGCTTGTTCCGTCAATGTTGTTCTCGCTCCGTTTACGTCTTCACGATTTCCAAATTGACCAATAGCCTCCTGCTTATGCTCTATGAACATATCACGCTGGTAAGCTATTTGTTGCTGGTACTCCATAGACAAAAGTCTTGTCCGACTGCTTCTTTAATTAATTGATTCAGACCTTCTCCCAACATTTTTGTGTCAGAAATACTATGTCTTCTGCTGACTTCTCAAAACCCTTAGCTGATCGTCTCCGATCAGTTTGTTACTTAATGCAACGCGTTATGAGATCTCTCGGGATAAGGTAACATACTTTCGTCACGTCCTACTTGATTTACTCTAAGTGGTTACGGTTGACTTTTGGGCCTTCCCAATCCATAGCTCGGTTGCCCACCACTAGTAAGCCTTATATCAAGTTCCTGTCCGTTAAAACGGTGACTTTGCTGATGGCTTCCTTCAGATTTGGAGTCGCCTCCAACACCCTTGCCAATTGCTAGTTCTTCCTGTCAACTCGGCGAACTCAAGAACTTCTCATCTTGATAGCATATTACCATGCCCGACATACTAAAAAAAGGCACTCCAAGCGGAGTGCCTCTGCATATGAAAAAGCTTCCAAATTATTTTTTGCCTAAATAGTCAGCAATACCTTCCTGCGTTGGGGTTAAGCCTTTGTCACCCTTATGCCAATCGGCTGGGCATACTTCACCATTTTCCTGGAAAAATTGCAGCGCATCCACAATACGAATGGCTTCGTCAATGCTACGACCCAGAGGCATATCATTCACTACCTGGTGACGAACAGTACCTTCTTTGTCAATCAAAAACAAGCCACGGTAAGCCATTGGTGTACCCTTGAAAACGATTTGACCACCATCGGTATAATCGTACTCACCTGCCAATACGTCAAAGTTTTCAGAAATGGTCATGCTGCTATCAGCCACTAATGGATATTTAACACCTTTGATGCCACCCTCTTTTTTCTCTGTTTGCAACCACTTCCAGTGTGAGAACTCTGAATCTACAGAAACGCCTACCACTTGCACATCGCGGCTTTCAAACTCAGCAATTTTATCTTGAAATGCAATAATTTCAGTTGGACAAACAAATGTAAAATCGGCAGGATAAAAGTAAAGAATCACATTTTTCTTCCCAAGATATTGATCCAAAGAAAAGTTCTCTACAATTTCACCACCGTTAACTACTGCTTTTGCACTGAACGAAGGTGCTTTTTTGCCTACTAATACAGCCATAATTTTATTATTTATACGTTAAACTAATTTTCTATTTATAAGGACAAATTAAATGAATTCATTTTAATTACGCAAATCAGGTATTAAATTACTCATATATCTATTTCAACACTCACTACTCACTAGAATACACAACCTTAAATTCCAATAACACACGTCGCACTCACTCTTGATCCTGATTATTTAACAAACATTAAGGATAATTCCCCAATCCTGCATGTTTAAATTAAAAAAGGAAAGATTAAACAATCTTTCCTTTCTGATCATTTCACTTATCAAACAATCCTTATTCCTAGATGTTCAACAAAGTGACTATTTTTTCGCTACTAATTCCGAAATTTTAAGAATCACCTCCACTGCTTTTTCCATGCTTTGCACCGGCACAAACTCATAGCGTCCATGAAAATTATGACCACCAGCAAAAATATTAGGAGTGGGCAAGCCCATAAATGACAAACGCGCGCCATCGGTCCCACCACGTATGGGTTTTATAAGTGGTGTAATGCCCACCTCTTTCATGGCTTGTTCGGCAAAATCAACCACATACATCACCGGTTCAATTTTTTCCCGCATGTTGTAGTACTGATCTTTCATCTCCAAAATTGCCGTTCCATCCCCATACTCGGCATTAATTTTTCGGATCAGATGCTCCATCTCTACTTTGCGATCTTCAAAACGCTCCCGTTTAAAATCGCGAATAATAAATAGCATTTCGCTTCTTTCTACATCACCGGTAAACGACATTAGATGATAAAATCCTTCATAGCCTTCTGTGTGCTCAGGGGTTTCATGTCGTGGCAACATGGTGACAATCTGATTGGCAATGCGCATGGAATTACGCATTTTGTGCTTCGCATAGCCCGGATGTACATTACGTCCCAGCACGGTTACTTTAGCCAGGGCTGCATTAAAGTTTTCGAACTCTAACTCCCCAATTTCAGAACCATCCATCGTGTAGGCAAAGGCAGCCCCAAATTTCTCCACGTTAAAATGATCGGCTCCTGCACCAATTTCTTCATCAGGTGTAAAACCTATTCGAATTTTACCGTGCTTAATTTCGGGATGAGCCACCAGGTATTCCATGGCAGTTACAATCTCAGCCACCCCTGCTTTATCATCCGCTCCCAATAACGTCGTTCCATCGGTCACGATCAGATCCTGACCCACATACTTTAATACTTCCGGAAAATCCTTCGTCTTTAAAATGATGCCATTTGCCTCATTCAATACAATATCATGGCCTTCATAGTTGGATACAATCCGGGGTTTCACACGTTTACCGGAAAAATCAGGACTTGTATCCATATGCGCCACAAAACCCACCACTGGCACATCTGCATCCACATTGGAAGGCAATGTAGCCATTACATACCCATTTTCATCCAGTTCAACATCCACTAATCCAATGGCTTTTAACTCCACCACCAATTGTTTGGCAAACACCATTTGACCAGGTGTTGAAGGTGTTAAACCCGTTCCGGTATCGGCCTCCGTATCAATTTGAACATATTTCAAAAACCTATCAACTAAGCTTTTCATCTTTATTAATTTATTGTTTTACATCATCTGAATTATACTTAAATCCCAAACGCTTGCCGGTGCGCATTTTTGAATTCAGAATTTCCTCACTCATTTCCATCAAAGAGATGATTTTAATATCATCGTAGGGAGGTACGAGCAAATCAAATTCCAGAGAGTACAAGATTGCTACTTCAACAATGCGCTTCCAATTTTCAGGGGAGATGACCGACATTCCGAAATGATTTACTCCCATACCTTTCTGACGCTTCCCCTCCACAAAAAAGTGACCTTCTTTGTTAATAAAAACCCGGGCAATTAAATAGCCCAAATCATTATGCCGGTTGTAACGGAACGAATCATGCAGGAAGTTGTAGATGTTTATCACACCACAGTAGGAGTTATAAACATCATTTTTCACATACTCACTCTTCCACACTTCGTGTTCGCGGTCAAATTCAAAAGCATTGGTATGCATCTGAAAAACCAACACATCACCAGCCACTTTTAATTGAACGATGTATTCACCCCTATCATGGCATTCCAGACTAACCCGACTATCCGGTGTTTGCAACTCAGCATGATATTCATCCGGAATAGCTGTCAACACTTCTCTCAACTGATTAAAACACAATTTAGTATTTTCATACACATCCTGTTTTATTACGGCTTTTGTTTGCAGCAATGAAAGGATGCCATCTTTTACGGGATTTTTATCCATAACTTATTTTTTACGATACGATTCATCTCCCTACCCATGTCCATCTTCTCAAAAACCGATGAATTTGGGATAAATTTAAGATTTTAAGAATAAAAAAAGGGAAACCTCCATCATGGTTTCCCTTTTTCGTTTTATGAAAGTTTATATTCTTAGTATGCCCGTGCAAACAAGACACGTTTATTAGAAGGCTTACCAGTAACCATACACACGCCTTCTTCATCCGGTTGATCCAAAGGAATACAACGAATGGTTGCTTTGGTTTCATTTTTAATTTGCTCTTCTGTTTCCGGCGTCCCATCCCAGTGAGCCATCACAAAACCACCTTTTTCATCCAGCACTTTTTTGAATTCCTCGTAACTATCTACTGAATGCGTGCTTTCAGTTCTGAAATCAAATGCTTTCTTGTAAATATTCTCTTGAATATCTTCCAGTAAAGCAACGATATGGTCATCTACCCCATCGATTGCCACCACTTCTTTGGTTAAGGTATCACGACGAGCCACTTCTACTGTACCATTCTCCAAATCACGAGGCCCGATGCCCAAACGCACCGGCACCCCCTTCAATTCATACTCGGCGAATTTCCAGCCTGGCTTTTTATTATCATTATCATCAAACTTCACGTCATACCCACGAGCCCGTAATTTGGCTTTGATGTCGTTGGCAACAACCGCGATGCGCTCCAACTCTTCATCTTTTCGATAGATGGGTACAATGACCACATGTATCGGGGCCAATTTCGGAGGCAATACCAATCCGTTATCATCGGAGTGGGCCATGATTAAAGCGCCCATTAAACGCGTAGAAACACCCCAGGAAGTTGCCCACACATAATCTTCTTTACCTTCTTTATTGGCAAACTTCACATCAAATGCTTTGGCAAAATTTTGTCCCAAAAAGTGTGAAGTCCCCGATTGCAAAGCTTTTCCATCCTGCATTAAAGCTTCGATGGTATAGGTTTCCAAAGCGCCTGCAAATCGCTCGTTGGCACTCTTTAATCCCTGGACCACCGGCATTGCCATGAATTTCTCAGCGAATTCAGCGTAGATATTAATCATTGTCTCGGTTTCTTCAATGGCTTCCGCCTGGGTGGCGTGAGCAGTGTGCCCTTCTTGCCACAGAAACTCCGCCGTCCGCAAAAACAAACGAGTCCGCATTTCCCATCGTACCACATTCGCCCATTGATTACACTTAATCGGCAAATCACGATAGGATTGAATCCAATTCTTATAAGTACTCCAAATTATCGTTTCAGATGTTGGCCGAACAATCAGCTCTTCTTCCAATTTGGCATCCGGATCAACCACCACACCGTTGCCATTCGGATCGTTCATCAACCGGTAATGTGTTACAACGGCACACTCTTTTGCAAAACCATCAACGTGTGCAGCTTCTTTACTGAAAAACGATTTAGGAATGAAAAGCGGAAAATAGGCATTTTCATGGCCTGTATCTTTGAACATCTGATCCAGCACCCGCTGCATCTTTTCCCAAATAGCATAACCATAAGGTTTTATTACCATACAACCTCTAACTGCTGAATTCTCAGCTAAATCTGCTTTTAGCACCAGATCGTTATACCATTGGGAGTAACTCTCACTCCTAGGCGTTAAAACTTTTGCCATATATCAAATTCTATTTATTTGCAAGCTTGAAAAGAAGGCACAAAAATAGCATTTTTTAGGCCAATGGCAGGGATTTACTGCGCTGTTTTTTCGAGCTAATGACTAAAAAAGAGTAACATTGCAGAAAATACCACCACCACCACTTTAACATTTTTTTGATATTTTTTATTTTATTTTCATCTTGTGGTATAGTATTTGCTAATATTAGATTGTTATCAATCAGATCAAATTGGAGGAACGATCATGAAACTTAAGCTATTATTTTCTGCCATTGTAGTTGCCATCTTGAGTGCCTGTAGCACCACTCAAAACACCGCTTACTACCAGGATGATATTTATTACAATCCGAACGACAAGCCACTGACAGTATCGGAAAAATACACGCCGGTACCCCTAGAGAAAGCGCAACAAAAGCAAGAAAACAAGGCGTATTCACAAATGCAGCAAGAGTACCTGAAATCGGATGTAGCAAAAGATGATACCCGTGACTTTTCACAAATACAAGAAGAGTATTTGGCTCTGCTAAGTCAGGATACCATTGCAGAGATGGATACCTTAGTGTACTTCAATGATGAAACCGGCTATTGGGTAGATGGCTTTCAAGGCTCATCAATGGATCAGGACTATGCCGAGCGCATGATCAAGTTCCACGGCCCCTTTAATGGGATTCCCTACTGGTCACCGGTATATGATAACGTGGTTTACTTTAACAGCTATGACTGGAATGTTTATGTAGATGGGGATTATGCTTACGCGTTTCCTTCGTGGTCAAGTCCTTACTACAACTCTTATTATTACAATTACGGCTACCGTAATCCCTGGCGTTGGGGCTTCTCCATGTCGTGGGGATGGGGCTATCCCTACTATGGCTACGGGTATGGCGGATGTGATCCATGGTATGGTTACTATGGTTGTAATTCATGGGGCGGATATCATCACGGCTATCACCATGGCTGGAACGACGGTTACTGGTATGGCAGTGGCGGACATTACCCTGGCTACCCAAACCAGTCTATAAAAAGAGCTCAGAATATAAACAACTCCTATAGATCCTCTACGCTAACAAGAGCAAATGGTACAACGACTGTTAACAATAGAGCTGCATCTTCCATCTCATCTGGCAACATAAGACAATCAACAGGTGTATCTTACACCCGAGATAACAAAGCCATAATAAGAGGGGAAAATGCCACTTATACACGAATGACGCGTGATCAATACACTCAAAGAAATAATACTGAGGCAACCAATAGAACCAAAACATCCACTCAATCGCAAAATACCGGTAATACGACACAGACATCTGCTACAACCACACGTCGCAGTTATACCCCGTCATACAACAAAACCTCAGCTAACAATAGATCCTCTTACAATAGAGGAGGTTCCTCAGCTACCAGAGCCACTACATCGCGACCTTCCAGTGTTACACGCTCAACAAGCAATACATCTTCAAACAGCAGTAGATCATCGGTTAACAGAACTAGTTCAAGCAGAACATACAATTCGGGATCATCTTCCAGATCGGGCAGTACTTCACGTAGCACGTACACTCCCAGCAGATCGTCAAACAACAATTCAGGAAGCAGCTATTCGCCAAGCAGGTCTTCCGGCAGTAGTTATACTCCAAGTCGATCTTCCAGCAGTGGTAGCAGCGGTACCAGTTCCCGAAGCAGTTCTTCCAGCAGTAGCTCAGGAAGCAATTCTGGAGGAACAGCTAGATCGAGAAGGTAATCGGCCATTTGATTTTTCAATTAAAATGTTAGAACATGAAAAACATCCTCTATATTATAGTGCTCCTGTTTATTACTACAAATATAATGGGGCAAGCATTTGATGACGCCATAAGATTTAACAAAAATGAATTAACTGGAACAGCACGGTCCTTAGCTATGGCCAACGCGTTCTCTGCCTTGGGAGGAGACCTGTCAGCCATCACACTAAATCCGGCATCGATTGCTGTATACAGATCCTCCGAATTTTCATTCACACCCTCAATTAGTTTTAATTCTACGAAAGCAAATTACGGTGAATTCAATCAACAAGAGGACAAGTACAGCATGCCTTTCAATCAGATAGGTGGTGTAACTACCTACAGACCATTGCGTGAAAGAGAAACGGGATTAATTAGCACACACTTTGGTTTTACATATAATCGAACAGCTAATTACAATCAAAATATACGCATCAATTTAGGCGAACAGATTAGCAGTGAAAATTCCCTACTAAATGTATTCAGAGATAAAGCTGATGGCAATTCACCGGGCAACCTTGTTGACTATGAAGAAATGGCTTTTAATACCTTTTTGATTGACACATTGCCTGGTGCTTCACCTTTCTATTTTAATACATTAGAAGGCATTGACACAGACAACAATATTTTCCCACGGGATGCCAATGGAATCGATCAGGAAAAAATGATTGAAAAAAGAGGATATGCCGGTGAATATGGTCTGACTTTTGGGGCAAACATTAGCAACAAGTTCTTGCTGGGCGGTTCATTAAATTTCAACTCATTTAGTTATGATGAACGAAGCACTTATCGAGAAATAAACAGCTATGGGCTTACTGGGGCAGATAAAACAACCTACCCCTATGATCTGGATTACTACGATAAGTATTCCGCTCTAGAACAAGATGGTTTTGGCGTAAATCTAAAAATTGGCGCTATTTTTAATTTGCATCCGGTAAGACTCGCCGCATCTTTAAGTTCACCTACATTTTACAATATCAAGGAAAAGTACCACTTTGGCCTGAATACTTATTATCAAAATGGAGATCGTTTTCAGGAAAAACGTGTTGCAGACAATAGCAATTATAATTACAGAACACCGATCCGATTTACAACTGGGGCTGCTTTTATTATTGGTAAAGTGGGTATATTATCAATTGACTATGAGCTGACAGATCACACAACCTCCAAATTCTCGCCTAAAAGTGGATCAAGTAGAGCCTTGGATCAATTAAACTCCATGATAAAGGAACGTTATAAAAGCACCCACAACCTTAGAACCGGGTTTGAATATAAACCAATTGCAAACCTTGCTCTAAGAGCTGGATTTGCATATTATGATTCACCGTACAAAAAAGAGTATGTAGAAAGATCACCAAAACAATATCAATACACAGGTGGCTTTGGCATTCGTGATAAAAACTTCTATTTTGATCTCGCCTATTCACTAACACAGATTAAAAGTGACTATTTTGTAGAAGAGTATGATTTGATATTTGATCCGGCAGTTAAATTAGAAAACTCAAATCACCAGGTAGCCATGACATTCGGCTGGAAATTCTAAAACCGATTCCCTCAATCATAATCCAAAGGCGTTTCTCGTTCGTGAGAAACGCCTTTTTTATGCAAGGAATTAGCAGGAGGCCTAAATATGCAACAGCGGTGATTTCAATTATCCTCAAAGGTGGCATGAGGCCACCTCTAAGGAGGCTTCATCCATTTTAACAGGTGACTTTAATCAATAGCAAAGGTAATTTGAGCTTGAGACACACGTCATTTGAGTAAAAACCACACGTGGTTTCCTCCCGAATCACACGTGGTTTTATGCCAGATCACACGTGATCTTATTCATTATCACGTGTGGTTTTGAACTCCACAAAAAAGCCTGCCATCTTTACAGATAACAGGCTAAAATATATTTGCGCAAGTCGATCGACTTGTATTTGATGTTTATCAGATAATCATTCCAGCAGCAACGGTTTCATTGGTTGCTTCATCAATTAAGATGATGCTTCCTGTAAACCTATTTTGTGCGTAAGAGTCAAAAAACAAAGGCTTGGTGGTCCGCAATGACAAACGTGCAATATCATTCATCCCCACTTGCTTGTCGTCTTCATTCTTTTCCAGCGTATTGATATTCATCTTGTAGTGAATATCCTTTACCATACAGCGGGCATCAGAAGTGGTATGACGAATCACGTATTTTCCACGTGGCATCACATTGCGCTCATTAAACCAGCAAATCATCACTTCAATGTCCTGACTGGTTTGTGGCGTGGTCCCATTTTTGGTTTTGATCAACATGTCACCGCGACTAATGTCAATGTCATCCTCCAATTGAATGGATAAGGATTGGGGTGCGAAACCAATCTCCAAAGACTCATCCATCATATCGATAGTTTTGACTTTTGAAGTAAATCCGCTCGGTAAAACAGTGATCGAATCACCCACTTTTACAGCGCCACTGGCCACACGTCCACCGTATCCTCTGTAATCAGGCCATTCTTTGGATTGGGGACGGATCACATACTGCACCGGGAAACGGAAATCGTCGTGATTAATATCGCTGCTGATATGGATGTTTTCCAACAAATACATCAACGTTGGTCCATCGTACCAATTCATATTGGTTGACCGGTCCACGACGTTATCACCCTTCAAGGCACTAATGGGGACAAAGCGAATATCTTTCACCGATAGTTTTGAAGAAATGGCATCAATGTCTGCCTTAATCTTTTCAAACACCTCCTGCTTGTATTCCACTAAATCCATCTTGTTGATACAGAAAATCACATGTGGAATCTGCAACAAGGAAGCGATGTAAGCATGGCGCAGGGTTTGCTCTAACACCCCATGACGGGCATCTACCAGAATCAAGGCCACATTAGCGGTACTGGCGCCTGTTACCATGTTGCGCGTGTACTGGATGTGCCCTGGTGTATCGGCAATGATAAACTTCCGTTTAGGCGTAGCAAAGTACCGGTAGGCCACATCAATGGTGATTCCTTGCTCCCGCTCAGAACGTAACCCGTCAGTCAACAATGCCAGGTTGGTTTCTTCCAAACCAGAACGTTCACTGGCCCGTTCAATGGCTTCCATCTGATCTTCAAAGATGGCTTTACTATCATATAATAATCGACCTATCAATGTACTTTTACCATCGTCCACACTACCTGCCGTAGTGAATCGCAAAAGCTCCATATCAAGATATCCTGATTCTTTTCCGGACATACTATTGTCGTTTTTCAGATTTACATTTTAGAAATAACCTTCACGCTTACGATCTTCCATGGCTGATTCGGATCGCTTATCATCGGCCCGTCCACCACGCTCAGTTGTGCGCGTTGCAGCGACCTCGTGAATAATATCTTCAATTGAATCAGCTTTTGAAAGTGTTAAACCGGTACAGGTCACATCCCCAATAGTGCGGCATCTCACATCTAATTCCTCAACCTTTTCCGATGGTTTGAGATCCATATAAGGCGCTTTGGCCATCCAAACACCATCCCGATTGAATACTTCCCGTTTGTGAGTAAAGTACAAACTCGGCAGTTCAATTTCTTCCATGTAAATGTATTGCCATACATCCATTTCGGTCCAGTTGCTGATTGGGAACACTCTAAAATGCTCACCCATATTTTTACGCCCATTGAACAGATTCCATAACTCAGGCCGCTGATTCTTGGGATCCCACTGTCCAAATTCATCCCGGTGGGAGAAAAAACGCTCTTTAGCACGTGCCTTTTCTTCATCGCGACGACCTCCGCCCATAGCCGCATCAAACTTATGTAGCTCAATGGCATCTAACAAAGTTGTTGTTTGCAACTTATTCCGGCTGGCATTGATCCCTTTCTCCTCCACCACACGGCCCTGATCAATGGATTCCTGCACAGAAGCCACAATACACTTGGTTCCTGTCTTGGCCATTAACGCATCGCGGTAGTCGATGGTCTCTGAAAAATTGTGACCGGTATCAATGTGCATCAATGGAAAAGGCACTTTACCTGGCCAAAACGCTTTACGCGCTAAGTGAAACATCACAATAGAATCTTTACCCCCTGAAAATAGCATCACTGGATTCTCGAACTGTGCGGCTACTTCGCGGATCACAAAAATTGATTCGGCTTCTAATTCCTTAAGGTGGTTTATCCGGTATTTATCCATGAAAAGCTTTATTTTTCATTCAGTAAAACTGAAGGGCTCTAAACGAAACCCCTCAATTATTAAAACGAGGGCAAATTTAAGCATTAAAACAAGACTATGAAAATTTTGAAGGCGGCGGTTTTCAGGAAATTAACCCTATAAAAAAAGGGTGTTTTCACACCCTTTTCAATTCTTAGTATTTTGTAGCCAGGTCATCCTGATCAAAACTCTTATTATACTGGGTCATTGCCCGCAAACTCATACCCACATTGGAGAAACCGCCATCGTGGAAAAGATTTTGCATGGTCACTTTTCGAGTGAGATCGGAAAACATGGTGATGCAATAATTGGCACAATCGGCCGCATCAGCATTTCCAAGCGGTGACATCCGATCGGAGAAATCGATCAAACCATCGATACCCTTCACGCCACTACCAGCCGTTGTGACAGTAGGTGATTGCGAAATGGTATTCACCCGTACTTTACGTTCTTTACCATAAATGTAACCAAAACTACGTGCAATGGATTCCAATAAGGCTTTTGCATCGGCCATATCATTGTATCCGTATAGGGTACGTTGAGCAGCAATGTAACTCAATCCCAATACAGATCCCCACTCGTTAACAGCATCCTTTTTAAAGGCTACCTGCAACATTTTATGGAAAGATATAGCAGAAATATCTAAGGTTTTGTTCAGGTAATTGTAATCTAAATCGTGATAAACCCTTTTTTTCCGAACATTCAGTGACATACCAATAGAGTGCAACACAAAGTCCACCTTGCCACCTAAAATCTCCATTGATTTTTCAAACACATTTTCCAGGTCAGCTACATTGGTAGCATCAGCAGGAATAATTTCAGCGTTGCATTTTTTCCCCAATTCAATCACCTCACCCATTCGACAGGCTACCGGTGTATTTGAAAGCGTAAAAACAGCACCTTCTGCATGCGCCAACTCGGCCACTTTCCAGGCAATTGACATATCATTCAAAGCACCGAAAATAATTCCCCTTTTTCCTTTTAATAGATCAAATCCCATATCCATTTATTTTTGAGCGCACAAATATAAAGCATATATGTTGTACAACACAATTTTCAATTTAAATTATTATCAATAAATCTAATTGTAAACAACAACCAGAACCGGAAATTGTTCTTACAAACTATAACAAACTACTAGTTACTTAACAAGGTACGTGCATTCACCAAGGCTGCTTCCGACATTTCCGCCCCACTTAACATTTTTGCAACTTCAACAATGCGTTCCTCGTGCGATAGTTTTTTTATTTGTGAAATCGTTTGATGATCCGTGTCTGTTTTGAATACCTTGTAATGATGCCCACCTTTAACCGTAATTTGCGGTAAATGCGTAATGCTGATGACCTGAATACGCTTGCCCATACTTTCCATGATGCGTCCCATTTTATCAGCTACTTCCCCGGAAACACCCGTATCAATTTCATCAAAAATAATGGTCGGCAAGCCCTTTGCCGTTGACAATAGTGATTTGATGGACAACATAACCCGGGACATTTCACCCCCCGAGGCCACTTTATGAATCAGGGAAGGTGTGCCGTTTTTATTGGCAGCAAAAAGAAACTCTACCGAATCACAACCATACGTACCAAAGGTAGCTTGCTTCTTATATTCGATCACAAAATTAGCATGCGGCATGCCCAATTCTTTTAACGGACTCTCTATTTCGGTTTTCACCTTGACGAACACATCCTGACGTGATTTCGTGAGCCGCATGGCGATCTTACTCAACTCACTTTCTGCTTGCCTCAATTTAGCTTGTTGTTTTTCTAACTCCTCATCAAAGAAATTGACCTGCTCAATCTTGGCACCCAACTCATCGCGTAACACAATTAACTCCTCCACCGTTTCCAGGCGGTGTTTTTTCTGCAGGTTATAGATCATGTCCAAACGCTCCTGAACCTGCTGAATAGCCTGAGGGTCGTACTCCACACTATCGGCTCTGACGGATAAATCGTCATTCAAATCCTTCAAATCAATATAGGCTGATTCCAGGCGTTGCGCCAATTGGTCCCCTTCCTCCAAAAAACCACTTATTTTTTGAATTTTCTGAAGCGCCTCACGAAGCGAATCAATTACTGGGGTCGGTTCGCCCTCCATGATACGAATCACATCAGACAGGCCTGTTTTAATATCTTCAGCATGTGACAGCCGCTCTAAAGTCAGCTCCAATTCATGCAATTCATCAGCTTTTAGCTGTGCCGCTTCAAGTTGATCATATTGAAATTGCATATAGTCCAAATCCGCCTTCTGCTTTTCATTTTGATCGATCAAGCCAGCGATTTTCGACTTTAAACTTTTATATATTTGAAATGCTGATTTATATTCCTCTCGAATGCCTGCATTTTGTGCCACCACATCGACCACCGAAAGATGAAAGTGATCATCACTCAATAATAAATTCTGATGTTGCGAATGGACATCAATCAAGCGATCACTGATGCTTTTCAAAAAACCTAAATTAACGGGCGTATCATTTACAAAAGCACGCGATTTTCCTGATGGTAATAATTCACGACGAATAATGGTTGACGCTTCATAGTCTACATCATTCTCGGCAAACAGCTTCTCCAGACCATATTCTCCAATAAAAAACTCCCCTTCAACGATACACTTGGTTGCTTTGTCCAGCAATGCATTGACATCACTTCTTTGCCCTAAAATAAGAGACAAAGCTCCTAACAACACCGATTTACCTGCACCCGTTTCACCGGTAATAACAGATAATCCCTTTTCAAACTTTATCTCTGCCCGATCAATTAAGGCATAATTGGATATGGTAAGCGATTTCAGCATACAACAACTCTTAATTACCTTTAACTAACGCTTCATACTTTTTCTGGTTGGCCGGGTCAATCTCCTGAAGCACTTCCGCAGCTCGCCCCTTTTCCATTGAAAACGACTCTTCAAAAATCTTCACCAATTCATCGGCTTTAGCGGTGAAAAATGCTTGCATGTAAAACGACCCGGGCTTTTGGCGATACACTTTACGTAGATCCTCGATGGCAGCCAAAATTTCTCCTCTGCCTTCCTCAGGCTTTTCAAACATGCGATCCAGGCCCTTGCGATGATACGTATACATACATTGACGAAGAGGCCGGTGATACTGATTCAACACATTCTCGACCAACCAATGTCGATTCCTCTGACTTTCAAAGGCTTTCCAGCCCGAATAAGCAGACCCCTGCGCCCGATTGACGATCTGCTCTGCTTGTTGAAAATAATTGGTCCCACCACTTGGCTTAAATGAATCGTAATCCATTCCCAAAACCACATAAGCATAATAGGCTAACACAGCCACTAAATTAGAATCGAAATTGTTAGGATTATAAACAAGGGGCTCATTCTCCACATAGTTAAACCTAAAATCCTGATCCATGTGATTAAACAGTACCGTATAATAAGAGGTATTATAAACCGGACGCCTAGCCTGTATTTGAATACTGGCCTTGAATTCATCCACTGAAATGACCTCAGCTACATTTATCATGATATTGCAATCGATGCGTTCTTCAGGTTGAAACACATCATCCGTCCATTTTTGGTTATTCATAAATTCCATAATGGACTTCTGTAGTGTTTCAAACACCTTTTTATTGGAGCTTTGAACACTCGGGGCCACCACTTGCACTGCACATTGGAATTCCTGTGCCGAAAGCTGACAGCTCACTATCACGACCAATAAAATAACGATTGCTCTCATAGTTAAATCTTCATTTTGCTATTCCCGAGCTATAACTTAAATGTTATGACCCGCAATTTTCTCGAAACAAGCGACCATATTATCCACGATATCACAAGCCACTTCTTGCTTAGTCTTTAACGGAAAAGTAGTCTGCTTATTTTGCCGATCAATGATGGTTATCTTATTTGTATCCACATTGAAGCCAGCCCCTTCATCTTTTAAGGAATTGAGAACAATAAAATCCAGATTTTTCTTTTCCAACTTGAGTTGAGCATTTTGAATGGCGTCAGCTGTTTCGAGCGCAAATCCCACAAACACTTGCTCTGGTTTCTTACGCTTACCCAAATCGGCAGCTATATCCACTGTGGCCTTCAAATGAAGTACCAATTCATCCGATTTTCGCTTCAACTTTTCTTCAGCTTTAATGGCCGGCGTATAGTCGGCCACTGCCGCGGCTAAAACAGTTCCGGTTATTGAGTCACAAACATCCAAACAAGCCTGATGCATCTCAGCCGCACTCACCACATCGATCTTCTGAATATGGTCATGCTGGATACGCTGACTACCTGGTCCGGCTACCAACACCACTTCTGCTCCCCGATTGGCTAATTCTTCGGCAATGGCAAAGCCCATTTTTCCTGAGGAATAATTCCCAATAAATCGAACAGGATCTATTTTTTCATGTGTCGGACCAGCCGTTACAAGAATCCGTTGGTTAGTCAGATCCTTTTTTTTTTTCGCCTCAGTTTCGAAGAATTGCTTTAGTTGTTCCACAATCACTTCCGGCTCTTCCATACGGCCTTTACCAATCAAACCACTGGCTAACTCACCCGAGGCCGGTTCAATAAAATGATTGCCGTAGGACTTCAATACCTCCATGTTTTTTAATGTGGAAGGATGATTGAACATGTCCAAATCCATTGCAGGCGCAATAAATACCGGACACCTGGCGGACAAATAGGTAGTGATTAATAAATTATCGGCAATGCCATTGGCCATTTTTCCCATGGTGTTTGCCGTAGCAGGAGCTACAATCAAGCCATCAGCCCAAAGTCCCATGTCCACATGACTATTCCAATCACCATTTTCAGGATTAAAAAAATCAACTAAAATGGGGCGCTTGGCCAGTGTGGCCATTGTTAATGGGGTGATAAACTGCTTGGCCAAAGCGGTCATCAACACTTGTACTTCAGCCCCTTCTTTAACAAGTAACCGAACCAGGTGAGCGGCTTTATAAGCGGCAATACTACCTGTGATACCTAATATGAAACGTTTACCTTTAAGCATAGCTACAAATAAAAAAAAGATAAAAGAAAAACGGAATCTCTTTTATCTTTTTATATCATACTGGTTATTTTTTCCAATTATATGTGTGTTAAAATCTCACACTTCTTATCGCCGCAGGTTAATTAAGCCTCAACAGCATCCTCATTTTCAGGATTCCTTGAATACACCTTACCATCCACAAATTCCTGTGTGGCAATACACACGGCTTTAGGTAAGCGCTCGTAAAAGCGAGAGATCTCAATTTGCTCACGATTTTCAAATACTTCTTCCAGATTATCTGTATATGAAGCAAACTCCTGCAATTTCTTGTTCAACTCTTCCTTGATCTCCGCACTGATCTGGTTTGCTCTTTTAGATACGATAACCACAGATTCATAAATATTTCCAGTTTCTTGCGATAGTACATTCTTATCCCAAGTAACTGTTGATACTGGTGCATTTGTTTTTTTGTAGTCGATTGACATATGTTTTACAGTTTATATTGCAACAACCTCTTTATTATCACTTGTTAACATGGATTCTGAATCTTTCAGAATTTTGTCTGCTTTTTTTCTAAACTTACTTTCCGGAAACTCATTAATAAAGTTATAATACTCATCAACAGTACTTCGTGCGCGCTCTTCCTTTTTCTCAATAACACTCTTCTCTGCCTGAATGTATTTTGACTCTAAAATCAGAAATGAAAGCTCCTCACGGTATTTAGTATCTGGAAAATCCTTCAAACTATTTTCAGCAGCAATAACTGCCGACTGGTAATTATTACCCATATAGTCACCCAAATCATAATACAAGCGGGCACTCAAATACGATTTGAAAACTAATTTATCGCGTAGTTCATCCATCAAACGTGTGGCCTCTTCTACACGGGCACTATTGGGATACATATTAATAAACAACTGAAACTCCTGAATCGCCTGTTCAGTATTCGTTTGATCCAGACGTGGCTTTGGCGAACGCTTGTAAAGACAGTAGGCACTTAGGTATTGACACTCTTCTGCATGATCGCCCACCGAATAATTGCGTACATACTCCTGATAGTAATGACCCGCCACCTGATATTCACCTAAACCATATAAAGCATTGGCATACGTATAATTGATCTCTTCTGCTTTATCGGTTCCCTTATAGATATTAATCAACTGACTAAAAAGAGTGGATGCCCGGGTATAATCCTCCTGCTGGTAATACTCCATTGCTTTCGTATACCAAAGTTCATAATCCTGACTCTTTAAAAGTTTCTGATATTGACTACATCCGCCGATAAAAAGGCCTCCAATCAGTACTAATACAATTACACCGTATTTTAACCTCATATAATTCACTTATCTGATGATTACTACTAACAGTCACCTGATGTATGGACACAACAGGCCTTTATAAAACATTCTGCAAAGATATATTTTAGTTTATAACCTCACAACAGTTGAATTTGTTAAAATTAGGTTAAAGTTACCGACCATTCCAAACCACCACGTTTTTACTATCTCATATTTCCAGGCGAAAAGAACGCCAGGGCCAACGACTAATGAGTCAATTACAAATTTTAACTGCATTCCTTTATAAAAATGGCTAAAAACATTACATTTGCCTCCTAAATTTTTTAAAGCTCAGTAAAGTGGACATTTTCGAAAAGATACAAAAGAGCATGGGACCTTTGGGACAACACAGCAAGGAAGCCCATGGTTATTTTACATTTCCAAAATTAGAAGGTGAGATCAGTCCGAAGATGAAATTTCGTGGAAAAGAGGTTCTCACCTGGAGTTTAAATAACTATCTAGGTCTGGCTAATCATCCTGACGTAAGAAAAGCCGATGCAGAAGCAGCTGCTACTTATGGAATGGCCTACCCAATGGGTGCCCGAATGATGTCCGGACACACCAGCAAACATGAAGAATTAGAATCTCAACTTGCGGATTTCGTAGGAAAAGAAGACGCTTACCTGCTTAACTATGGCTACCAGGGCATGGTTTCCATTATTGATACTTTGGTGGACCGAAATGATGTCATCGTGTATGACTCTGAGTCGCACGCCTGTATCATGGATGGTATCTTCTTGCATAAAGCCAAAGGTGGAAAGAGTTTTGTGTTTTCACACAACGACATGGCTAAATGTGAAAAGATGCTTGGATTCGCAACAAAGCGGGTACAAGAATCTGGCGGTGGTATTTTATTGATTACAGAAGGGGTGTTTGGTATGGCCGGCGACCTTGGTAACTTAAAAGACATTGTAAAGCTAAAAGAGAAATTCAACTTCCGCATATTGGTTGATGATGCACACGGATTTGGTACCATGGGTGATACCGGTGCTGGTGTAGCAGAACACTTTGGGGTATCCCATGACATTGATGTTCTGTTTGGAACATTTGCCAAATCAATGGCAGGAATTGGTGGTTTTGTTGCAGGAACCGAAGAAGTTGTAAACTACCTAAGATACAATCTACGTTCTCAGATTTTTGCCAAATCATTACCTATGCCTATGGTAATGGGAGCTCTGAAACGCCTGGAGCTATTGCGTACACAACCTGAACACAAAGCCAACCTTTGGAAGGTTGTAAATGCTTTGCAAACAGGACTGCGCTCAGCAGGTTTTAACCTTGGTAAAACAGAATCTCCTGTAACTCCGGTATTCCTGGAAGGTGATATTCCTGAGGCAACTCAGTTAACGATGGATTTGCGTGAAAACTACAATATTTTCTGCTCCATCGTAGTATATCCGGTTATTCCTAAAGATCAGATCATGCTGCGCATTATTCCGACAGCTGTTCATACATTGGAGGACGTAGAATACACCATCAAGGCTTTTAGTGAAGTACAAGAAAAACTTGATGCCGGCAAATACAAAAGCGATAAAATTGCCAGTGTTTTGTAAAATATAGTTACATCTAAAAAAGGGAGCATTAGCTCCCTTTTTTTTGCACAATTTTATACTATTTCGTTTTTAATTTAGAATGAAAATGGATTGCTTTGCACGTTTCCCACCAGTTCATACTTCCAGCAATTCGAGGCCAAATTGAGGTAACCATCCACCCCTTATTCCGTATTTTCACTACACCGATAATGCTTAATTTTTCGCACAATGAGGGGAAAATATTTTTTTATAACAGTAGTGATATACGCGTCATTTTCACTGGCGGCCGAAGCTCTCACGAAAACTTCACTTATCATTGAGGTAGAGGGAAGACACCTAACCATAAATGGCTCACAGGTGGATTTATCAGACATCCATGGAGCCACCATTGATTACTTCAGAGCACATCCACAAACCGCTGTTTCACATACCCCATCTCTACTTCAGACATCAGATAACATGCCACAAGTAATCATCCAAATAAACACCCTACAGGACCCCATTTATCTATTCCAGATTATTGAACAGCTCGAACGCACTTATCACCATTACAAGAATCAAATGGCCATCCGCTATTTCCAGAAATACTATGCGGTTTTAGAGGCTACAGAACAAAACAAGATTGACACCATCTGTCAATTTCAAATAAAGAAATGCAACAATAACGAACTCGTTACAATTATTCCTCAGTTGAACCATTAAGCAGCTTCTTAAATAGCCTTGTTTCGTTGAAGTGTCATAATCATCCAATCATTGTAATCCATAATTAACCATTTCAGGTTTCGAATTTCCACCTTATAGCTAAGCTCCTCAAAAAAAGCTTCATCCATATTTATTTTCTCCTGCAAAAAGACCTGCAAATTTTTCACATCTTTTCCGGATAAGCGAAACAGATTATCTCTTTCATCAGCTACATAATAATCGGCTACAACGACCTCTTCAGCCCCGAGTTTATAACCTCGTCGTCGATCGAAGAGTTTAATGGTGCCAGTTTCAATCACTCTTAAAAAAGCAGGATGCGACTTAATCTTACTAAAATAATGATATGGTGCCAGTGTGGATGTATACACCACCCACTGACCTTTGAACAAAAAAGCATATCCATTTATGGATTCTGGAAAATATTCTTTAAACCGTCTTTTCCCCTCTGCTCTAAACTTGATGGAAGCATGTAATGACACTTGCTCAAATGAATTCAAACGGAATACACCGGGTCCGCAAAAAGCAATTATTTTCAGATCCCCTTCAATACGAACGCCATCCGCATCAATTATAAAACCAGACACGGTTTTTCCATGAACAAGTCCGCAAACCAACAATAAAAACCCAACAATAAAGCTAGCTTTCCTTCTCACCTGATTTCAATTCAATGATTAGTTTTTGCAAAAAAAGTATTGTGTCATATCTTTTCTTAAATGAGGCCGAAATAAAAATTAATTTAATTGCTTCTAGCCTTTTTCTCCATTGGTAATATGGTATGATAAACAAAACGATTAATAGGTGTCTGAATACCGTATCGCTCCCCTAATACCACAACCGTTCCATTCTGATACTCAATTTCCGACGGTTTCCCCTCCCAAACGTCGCGCGTTAAGGAAGAAGTCGTTTCAAATGGAAATGTATCAATAAAGCTAACTGTTTTTCCCACAAAATCCTCCGAAATAGTGACCCCTGCAGCTAAACCAACCGCGTATACTTCATTCAACAAATCGATCATCAGCTGACGAGACTCGGGCAACTCACGCAACTCACCATAATTTGTTTTAGTAATGGCCAACAATCCACTAACGCAAATTGAAATAAACTTCTTCCAAAGCTCCACATTAATATCTTCAGCCACTTTATTGTTAATCCCGGCGGCATCAAACAAGCTTTTCAATTGTTCAATTCGCACTGATTGAGTGTTATTTAACTCTCCAAAAACAATGGTTGGTCTGACACCAAAATGGGAGATAACGCTTGGCTTCTCAATTTTACTGAAAATTCGACAAAGACCGCCAATCACCTTGTCCGCGCCTAATACCTGGCTCAACTCTTCTGAGGCCATAACTCCATTTTGCAATGGCAAAACCCAGGTTTCGGGATGAATAATTGACTTCAACTCGACAGCCACCCCCTTCACTTGCCAGGCTTTAACAGCTACAATAATCAGATCTGAAGTACCTAATAATTCTATTTGGTCAGTGGCAGAAATATTTGTAACACAAAAATCACCGTCAATGCTTTTAACAACTAACCCATTATCGAGTATGGCTTTCAGATGGTTTCCCCTTGCTAAAAAACAAACTTCATGACCAGCTTTGGCTAATTTTGCACCGAAGTATCCCCCAACTCCCCCTGCACCTATAATTGCTATTTTCATGCTTGAGATAAAAACGAATTGTTATTTCTATTTCCTAATTGAAAATTCAAATGTAGTAAATTTGTTAGGTTCAGAAGACACGGCAATCGTCCCGCCCTGATTTTCGATCAACTTTTTAACAGTCGATAGCCCTATACCCGTTCCTAAATTACCATCCCGATCCATCCGGCCTAAATTTCGAAATAACTCAAATATCTTTTCCTGATCCAATTGCTCTATCCCAATACCATTATCTGTAATAGAAAACCAATAATAATTACTCCTTGAATAACACGAAATAACAATCTCTCCATGTTCCTTATTATTATACTTTACTCCATTGCCAATCAAATTCAAAAAAACCTGTTCTAAAGCCACCCGATTCACCATCAATCGCTCATGCGATTGCGGATAAATCACTCTAAAGTGCTTTGGCATATGCAACAAACCAACAACCGATTTAATAAATAAAGTAAAGTCAATCTCTTCTTTATCTTTTAAAAGAACAATATCACCTTTGTAATAAGCCAAAATACCATCAATCAAAGCTTTTAACTTAAAAGATGACTGATTGATATAATCAATATATTCCAATCCCTGTTCTGTCAAACGATCACCAAAGTCTTCCTTAAGCAACTCGGCAAACGAAAAAATAGCCGCTAAGGGAGATTTTAAGTCATGAGAAACCACATAAGCAAACTGCTCCAAATCACTGTTGCGTTTTTGCAGCAGACGTTGCGCATTTTCCAACTTTTGATTCTTACGTCGCAACTCAAATAAGTTCACCACCTGATTGGCTAAAAGTCTCAATGACTCCTCCTGAGTGGCAGTTAACTGCCGAGGTGTTTTGTCAACAATACATAGTGTCCCCAAAGCATAACCATCCAGGTTCTTAATAGGCACTCCGGCATAAAATACAACATTGGGATCACCTGTTACCAGGGGGTTATCATGAAACCGATCGTCCACCCGGGCATCTCGAACCGTAAATACTTCTTCGGGCTCTAAAATGGCATGCGCACAAAAGGCATGATCGCGAGGCGTTTCCACCCCTTCCAATCCAATCCTGGATTTAAACCACTGCCGTTCACTATCGACTAAGCTAATTAAAGCAATTGGGGTATTACATATAACTGAAGCCAACCTTGTTATAGCGTCATACTCCTCTTCCGGAAGAGTATCCAAAATATTATAGGCGTTCAACGAAGCTATACGCTCCCGCTCATTCTCAGGCTTTCCAGGTGATATCATGATCTTACCAGCTTATCACTCCCTGCGGAGATTATTTTTGTTGTCCCTCATAACTCAAACTACTATCTACCAGGTGTTGTTCATCCAAACAGATAACGAAGTAAATATTTATGGCGAGGCATCCACTGATGCGCTTCGTCATCTGCAAAATTACTTTACGAGTTTGGCCTGAAATATATTCCTTTCCGATGATTCAGACTTCCCGCTAAAACAGACCTCATCACTATTTTCTTCAAAGACCAATTGCAGATGTTCATCCCAATGCATTTCAGCATTAAAATTAACCTGAAGCTTTTTGATTTCCAGACCATCATGCGCTGCCTTGTCAAAACAATCAGTAATCCAGTCAATGTATTGCGTATTATTGACATGACCATTTTGATCAATGGATGAATAATCAGCTCTAAACCTTTTGGATTTCTCAACATTTAATTTCAACACAGGTAATTTTTCCGGAAAATCATCAAACACCCTACGCCCTTCATTATCGGGCAAATGTTTCATTACTTCATTTGCCCGGACAGGTCTTCGCGTTTTCACATCCAGCACCAACCAAGCTGTTGTGGCTGCGGCAATTGGTCTCCCTTCTGCATCAGTTATATTAAAGTCACGCATCCCAAACAAGTGATTAAATCCATGTGGCCAGGTTTCAATACGAATTTCCTCATTCCATTTAGGATATCGATCTACCTGTATGATGACTCTGGATAAAACCCAAAAGTGATTTTCCTTACTCAGATGAGAAAACCCCATACCCAAGGCTTCGGCATGTCGATAGGCCGCTTCCTGCATAAAGCTAAAAAGTACACTTAATCGCAATTGTTGCTTATAATCCACATGAAAGGATTTTATCACCTCCTTTTCATGATAGACCGCTACATTATTTTTCATGCAATAAAGATCGCCATTCTAAAACAAGTATGAAATATTACTTCAAGTAAAAATCCGGACAACCTGCCGTCCGAACGCTAATGACATAACTTCAAACACTCCATATTGAAGTTAATTGCTGATCTAAAAGAAATCATTGGTGCGATCCATATTATGAATATAGAAAGCCAGCTTTTTATCTTCCGTTGTAGTATGCTCAATAAACCATTGATAAAGAAATTGTATCAGATTATCAAAATTTATACATTTGAACACAACCGTATTCACCTCCTCCCTCAGCTGAAGTATCAAGTTTTTATGTACTTCCCGATGGAAATTTAAATCCGGATAATTAACTGCCTGCATCAAATTCTCTTCACTGCAAAAATGAAAATCTGCATATTTCATTAACTCCGTTACCAATGCTTCCAAATAGTGAATTGGCGCCTTTTGAGCATAAGCTTTACTGATTTTTTTGTATGATGTGCAGAAAGATTTTATGCTCAGCATCGATGTCAAAATTCCCGACTTCATAGATCTCCTTCCAATCCAGGTTGAATATCGTTTCCATACTTTTCGATTTATCCATTAATGAATTCACTCCACCACTTTTGGAATTATTTATTATAAAAGATGCACTTATAGAAAGTTATGACTTTTTTTTTAGAATAATGAATCAAAATCGGTAAACTGAAAATAAGGATTCTCTAATCTGATAACTGCAGCCTCTAGGTGATTACTAACAACATTCCAAATCCACATAATTACAAGCATCCGAATAATTCGTTGAGGCAATTTCGCTACTTACTATTACCACTGGCTATTTATCTCAATTCATATATCTTTACAACAAACATTATCTATTTTGGAAATTGAATATTGCGTTCGCTGCCATCGAAAGGAAAGCGAGCCGCACAATTTTTGGCACGAAGTTGGCATTACCCAACGTCAGATATGAGATAACAACTACCAAAAACCATCTATTATGAAATCAGCCCTTCAAACAAAACAATCAAAACTAAATTGGCTACTACTTCTAATGGCTGTATTACTCAGCGCTCCGACACAAAACGTACAGGCACAATCCGATTTATCGAAGTTTAAACAAATTATAAAAGAAGACAGTACCCTCATCTATGGGTTGGCCGGCTATGATGTCACACTTCGGCAGGATATCCTCACGATTGGGTTACATCCTGAAGTTTTGATTAAGATGCTAGAAATTCAAACTTCTTCGCGATCCACCTTCCAAAACATCGTTGACCCATATGACCGCGATACACAATTCGGCCTGTACGAATTAAGCCGATATCCTGATCTAATCACCGATTTGGCGAAAGATGGTAAGAGATCCAAAAAAGAAGTTGAACAAATCATAACAACTTATCCTCAGGATATTCATGATGCAGCTAAAAATTATGGACGAAAACAGTTCGACGCAATAAATGCTATTTATAGTTTAAACAAAAAAAATACTGCCGAATTTAAACAACTCATTTCGACCTATCCCATGGCATTTCAAACCAGTATCCAGCGTTTATTAGACTACCCGGAGGTGCTTTCTACCATGTCTGAAAACATTGAATTCACCCGGTTGGCGGGAAGTGTCTATCAGCAATACCCCCGGGAGATGGGTGAAGCATTGGAACAAATGCACAACCAGGTAAAAACGCAAAAGGAGGCTGAACTGGCGGATTATAAAAAACAATTGGACGAAGATCCCGAAGCTTATCAAGAAATGCTTGAAGCTGCCGAACAATTTGCAGCTGAAGAAAGCGCTACACAGGACATCAAACAGCCGGTTGAACATGAAGTAGAAGTCGTGCATGTCAATCACTATTCTTATTGGTATGGATACCCCAATTGGTATGGATACCCGTATTGGCGTCCTTACCCCTGGTATTACCATACCGGCTTTTACTATGGCCCAGGCGGAGGCATGATTTTTATCGGCATGCCTTCTTATTGGTACGTGGGGTGGCACCATCGTTATTATCCCAACCGCTATCCGCACCTGACGTATCATTATTACCGCCATTCACACCGTCACCCTCATTCCCATTACGGTTTTAATCGATCGGTGAATATTAATATTGACAAGAATGTTAACATTAACCGAAACGACCTGTCTAAAATCGATAATCGGAAGGGCCATATTATGCGACCTGCTGCACAGCCTGGTAACAACATAAATAATCCGGCACAGCGACCTGCTCTTAAACCGGAAACAAGACCAACAACGCGCCCCAATGCCAGGCCGGTGCAGCAACCTGCAACGAAGCCTGCAACCAGGCCTGCAAACCGCCCGGCACAACAACCGGCAACGCGACCTGCTACCAGACCAACATCACCACCGGTCAATTACAACAATTACCGATCAAACGAGAATTTTCAACAAAATTGGAGCCGTCCTGCAACTCCTCCGAGACCTGTAACAAGACCAGGTGGGGGCGGTACCCCCGCGCGCAGACGATAACAACAAAGGAGATAAACTTTCAAATTCGAAGACTCTAAAAATATGCAGTATGAAACATCTAATTTTAACCTTCCTATCAATCCTCATACTGGGTAGTGGCTGTGTTTCATTTAACACAACTGCTGATTGGGACCCATCAGTTGATTTTAGAGGATTCAAGTCATTTAATTTCAGTCAATCCTTTGAGGAAATAAAACTAAATGAACTTGACAAGCGCCGAATAAAACATGCTATAACTGTTGAAATGGAAAGAAGAGGCCACCACTTATCAGACACACCAGACCTGCTCATAAATAGCTATGTAACGTCCAAAGAAAAGGTAGTGATAACGAATACGCATTACGGAGGGATTTCCCCCTATGTATGGGGACCTTGGTATACTTCAACGGATGTTAAGAGCTCTGTGGAAGGCACCTTATTTGTGAGTATTATCAACATCAAACAAAAAAGGCTAATTTGGGAGGGTAGAGCAGAAGGAATCTCTAATTCCACAAGCGGAGATAAACGAACGCGCGAAATAAATGAAGTATGCGAATCAAGAGTTGAGAATATATGAGAAAATAGTTACATAACCCCTTAAAAACTAAGCGCTTAATGTTGTTTAAATCCTTGAAAATCAGTATCTTGAAGTCAGTTTCGAATTGACAATTAGATATGATTCCCAAGGATAAGGACGACAAGTTAATAAGTATTTACCTTTTTATTTGTGATAAGTTTGAAGAACTTCAATTCTATTGTGAAAGGTTTAGCAACAATAATAAACCAGAATTTACCGATCAAGAGATTATGACGATATATTTATATGCGATTCATCATGAAGGACATACAAAAATAAAGCATATCCATCGTTTTGCTTTTGAGTATTTAAAATCCTGGTTTCCTAAGCTTGGAAGCTATAGTGCCTTTAATAATAGGCTTAATATGCTAGATTCAGCTTTTAGCAGATTGGTTGAAATTATTTTAACAGATCATCTGCCGGAAGATTGCTGTCTGGATCAGAGCTTATTAGATTCAATGCCCATTATCACTTGCTCTGGAAAGCGTACAGGTAAAGTTGCTACAGAAATAACGGATAAAGGCTTCTGCTCAACAAAAGGGATATATTACTATGGACTTAAATTACACTTACTTGGTTTTAGACGAATAGGTAAATTGCCGCACCCTGAGCAAATATTATTTACACCAGCATCAGTTAATGATGTGACAGTCTTTAAAGATGCATGGTCTGGAATAGAAAATAGAACTTTTTATGGAGATAAAATCTATTTCATAAATGATTTGAATAAGAGGATGATAAATCAGCAAAATTCAGAAATGCTTGCCCCGGTTAAAGGGGTGAAAGGAATGGCAGATGTAATAAAACACAGAATTAAAGCAGCTGATGATTTATACTCAACTGCAGTATCCAGAGTGCGACAACCAGTAGAAGCTATATTTAATTGGCTAATTGAAAAAACAGATATTCAAAAAGCGAGCAAAGTTAGATCTACTAAGGGGCTAATGATACATGCATTTGGAAGATTAGCTGCTGCTTTTATTTCATTAGTGTTTTAACTCTTGATTCGCATGAAGTCATTAAAAATATGTATCGAAAATATCCGACCTAACAGAATTTATAACAAAAAGTCATCTCTAGCTGAGATGACTTTTTTTGCTAAACCATGTATCATTAACTCCCTATATCAATTCCACTTCACCAAAAAACGCTGGTAAATGAAAATTAGGTTTCTCCACTTCAATGGGATTCCAACTTAAAAAGTGAACATCGGGTGTTTTGTCACCACATTTATAAAAATTGGCACGAAAACGCATCCCCTTTTTAAAGGATAAGTGGTGCTTATAAAATGTAGAGGCCGGAATAGCCATCACTAAATCATAATTGAACTCACCAGTTTTCACCTCAAATGGTTTATCGCCCAGACTTGACTGCTTTTTGATGGAATTAATAACCCTTGCATCAGCACGCTCCCGATCCGTACTACCCCATCCCAACAACTGGGTGCCGATGCAATTTGTTTCCAGATTATAATAACCCTGTCCATCAAAATCACAAAAGAACTCACAACAGCTATCTTCCCAAACAGAACCGTTTGGTTGATCATTAACCGCCCTTACGGCATTTTCACGAACAGAAAACTTCAAATACAAAGCCTCCTCTGAATAGGCCATTTTAAAAGACACATCAGGCTTATAAGGATAAGCCGCCCAATTCACCACATCTATTGGTTGAGACTGACACACATCAAGGGCCTGACTAACGGTCTCCAACGAATCATCAATCAGTTTAATGGGTGGTACAAATAACTTTTTCATGCTCCAAATTAATTTGCATACTTCGTAACAATCGCTTGCATCTGATCCCAATTGGCTTCCATGCTCTTCAGCAATTTGATTTGCGCACGCGTTCTCACCAGGTTATGATCGGGTGCATTCACTTTATAATAATTATCCCCATCGATATAATCATCCAGGAAGCGAACTGCCTGTTCATAGGTTAACAGCTTAGCTCCAAAGGCCAAGGTATCAATTTCAGCAGGTGTTAGCACGTCTTTAGTTTCCTGTAAAAAGCCTTTGATGAAACCTTCATACAACTCGAGGTTCAGACTGACATTATCGAGATTACGATCATCTTCCAACCCAGTGTTAGCCCCATTACGAATGGCATCACCAATATCGTAACAGACATAACCGGGCATTACTGTATCCAAATCAATCACACACAAAATTTCATCATTCTCATCCAACAACACATTATTGAATTTTGTATCCTGATGAACGATACGTTCCGGAATGATACCTTCACGTCCCATTTGTACAATCTTTTTATATTCTTCAGAACGCTCTAAAAGATAGTCAACCTCCGTTTGCACTTCCGCCAGGCGATTCACCGGATTTGCTTTTACGCGTTCAATAAAATTCAAAATACGCATTTCAGTATTGTGAAAATCGGGTAATACCGGATAAAGCGGTTCTCCGGGCAGATCGGATAACATTTTCTGAAATTGACCAAATGCTTTCCCCCCTTGAAAGGCCTGATTCCCATTCTCCAACTTATCATACGAACGGGTATTTCCAATAAATAGGAATACCCGCCAGTAATTACCTTCTTCATCCTTCACAAATCCTAAGCCATCAAACGTATCGATTGGCGTTAATACCTGACGATCCAAATCAACCCCCGGAATGTTAGCGAGTTTTCCACGAATGTGATCGGTGACACGCTTGATGTTCTGTGTTAATTCAGGCACATTTTTAAATATGTGATGATTGATGATTTGCAACAAATAATTTGGTTTCTCATCCTCCACTGTAACAACTTTGTAAGTTGTATTAATCAAACCATTTCCAAAAATATCTGCACTTTTAAAGGTGCCTGCAATCTTAAATTGCTTGACAATGCTTTCAATATTCGAGCCCATAATTTTTTATTTCATAAAATTTGTAGGAGCCAAATTTACAATTTCCTTCCTAAAAACCTATCTTTTGATTTCGTTTTAAAAAAATTTTCCTTTCATAACGTTTCATTAATATTTATATCCTATAAAAGCAGAGATCCTTTCCAGGTTGTAAATCACCGGTCAATTTCGTATTTTTGCCTTAAATACAGAGAACTACACACATGACATATACACAGGAAAATGATCCAATGGGATTGGCTAGCCTTGCTTATCTTCAAGGTGAACAAAATGGCAAAATAACCGTCCGATCTAACATTGCTGAGGATGACTACATTCCGGTAAAATATCTATTCCGATCCTTTAACCAAATGCCTGCTTTGGAACAAAAAGCATTGACTCTTTGTCAAGGCAAGGTATTAGACATCGGTTCCGGTGTTGGATCGCATGCCTTATACCTCCAGGAGAAGGGGCTTTCAATAGATTGCCTGGACATTTCACCATTAAATAATCAGGTTGCTTTACAAAGAGGCGTGAAAAGCACCATTACCAGTGACTTTTTTAACTTTACAAGCATTGAAAAATATGATACCTTGCTATTACTAATGAATGGCATCGGGTTGGTTGGTCAAATAAGTAATATGACTGCTTTTTTTGATAAGGTCAAAGAGCTTGTAGCTCCAGGTGGACAAGTATTAATGGATAGTTCTGATCTGCGCTACCTCTATGTGGACGAAGACAGTTATTGCATACCACTTCAAGATCGTTATTATGGGGAAGTTACTTATAACATGCGCTATAAAAAAGCCAAATCAAAACCATTTAACTGGTTGTTTATTGATGACTCATTAATGGCGCAAAAGTGTACTGAAAACGGATTTTCGTTTGAGAAGATAGCAGAGGGGGATCATTATGATTATTTGGCGAGATTAACCACCAAGTAGATAGCTTAGAAATACTGAATGAACTAGAATTTATTTTAAAAAAAAAACATAATAATCCAAGCTTATAACCTTATTTTTACTGAGTCGTATACACTATTTAGCCCTAATTGAAAATTAATGTCTATGAAAAATTTATACTTCCTTATTCAAATACTGCTATTCACTGCACTGATAAGCACCCAGGCACAAACACTAGTTCCTGCAAATGGAGCAACAAGTGTTAGTAAAAGCCCAACTTTAACTGCCACTTTCTCAGGTAATGTTACACTTGGTTCTGGACAAACTATATTTATTTTTAAAACCTCCAACCCGGCTGAAAACATAGCTTTAGTAACTGGAGCTGTTTTCCCTCCATCACCAATGGATCCCAGACTATCTATCAATGGATCCCAATTAACAATTGATTTGACTGGGGACCTATTGGATCCAGGTAATGAATATGCAGTTTATGCCGCGAGCAATGTTATTCTGGTTGATGGGAGTTCCTATGACGGTTTCAACGATTTTGGTAATCCCAATTGGACCTTTACAACTGATGCTACACCAACTCTTGACCCGGCAAATGGCGCAACTGAGATCACTCAAAGTCCTACAATGACTGGTGTATTTTCTGGTAACGTTACATTCAATGCCAATCAATCGATAGTCGTCTTTCAAACAGATAATTTTGCAAACAACATAACATTAAACACAGGAAATCCTCCTTTTGTACCTAAGGATTCCAGACTTACTACTTCAGGTAACCAACTAACTATTGATCTCAGTGGAGATGTGCTACTTGCTGGAAAAACATTTGCCGTTTACGCCGCCAGTAACGTAATTCTTGTGGATGGAATTTCTTTTGATAGTTTCAATGACTTTAATAATCCGACTTGGGCCTTTTCTACCGTGGCCCCTGAAATTCCGACTTTAGATCCTGTGAATGGAGCCACTGATGTTGCAAGAACACCAATATTGAATGCTACTTTTTCAAATACTATTTCATTTGCTGATGGAAAGTTCATTACAGTATATAAAACATCGGCACCTGCAGATAATCCAATAAATCTGGCTACGGGAACTTCGCCATTTTATGGGGATAGAGATTCACGTTTAACAGTCAATGGGGCATCGTTTACGGTTGATCTTTCTGAGGACGTCCTTGACGCTACCACAGAGTATGCATTCTATATTCCTACCAACACCCTTTCGGTTAACGGTTCACCATTTAATGGTTTTAGTGATACTGGTAATCCGGGATGGACCTTTACAACAGCGACCGATCTTCCAGCCGCAACAGTTTCTGCATATGATCCATTTCAAGATGCCACTGGCGTTTCTATTCAAAAAGTTTTCTCGTTAACATTTGATCGGGATATTCAAGCCAATCAAACTGCAACTTCAGCTTACGTAAGGCTTTTTAAAAACGGTGACATCACCCCTCTTCTTGAATGTTTAATTGATAATGGAGTTATTCAGCCAGGCAAAGGAGTGAGCCTCTTAAACAACGTGCTGACAATAGATCCGACAATTAATTTGGAAATCGACACTGATTATTATTTCACAATAGATGCTGGTGCCGTTGAATCACTTCAAGGTGCGCCATTTGCCGGAATTGATAATGTGACAACAACCTGGCGTTTTCATACAGAAATACCACCAACAATAACAGTATTCGACCCCTTGCAAGATGCCACTGAAGTTCCTGTAGATAAAACAATTCAATTAACATTCGATAAAAATATTCAAGCTAATTCAACGGCCAATTTCTATTACATCAGAATTAGGGATGCTGCTGATGACAGTGAGTTCCTAAGCATTTATTCACGAAATGGTTCATTTGAAGCAGGCAAAGGAATCAGTGTTTTAAACAATGTTTTGACCATTGATCCACCAAGTACTTTTGAACCTAGTAAAACCTATTACCTGGAAGTTGAATATGGTGCCATTAAAGGTACTGATGGAACAACATTTACCGGTATTAATAACAGCCCTTCGAACAACTATCGTTTTTCCACGGTAACAGATCCTCCCGGTATAACAACTCTTGATCCTCTTCAAGATGCCACTGAAGTACCTTTAAATAAAGTACTCACATTAACTTTTGACAAGAATATTCAAGCTAATCAATCCGCCACCAATAAATACTTATACATCTATGATGCTGCGGATCCAATTACACCTGTTTTTCAATGCATTTTCCAGAATGGGACTATTCAATACCCTGCTCAGGTAAGCATATTAAACAATGTATTGACGATTGACCTATTAACAGATTATAATCTGAATACGTCCTATTATGTGGTCATTGATGAAGGTGCCGTTGAATCGCTAACTGGTGATGCATTCCCTGGTATAGATAATAGCATTTCTAACTATTGGAGATTTACCACAATCACTCCCCCTAACTGGGCAAATGGTTTCCCATTCACAGAAAACCAAACTGAAACTGCAATTGATTTAGTTGGTCAAACACATAAAGACGGAACATACAGTTATGTCATTACATCAAGTGCAATAGCTCCTACTGCCGCTCAAATCGAAGTGGGTCAAGATGAAAACAATAATCCTGCTATCTTATCAGGGAATGGTGGAATGCTAGCAAATGTTGATTTTCGTTCAACAATTAACATTTCAATAATCGCCATCAATACCACACGCTATATCTATGTTGTAACTAAGGAAGGATTATACAATCAATATTCTACTGTGGAACAATTGGCTTTTATCAGAAACATCACAAATACATGGACTGGAAATGCCTCAAACGTATTTAATGATCCGGCTAACTGGTCAGCGGCATACGTTAATCAAGGTAGTATTTATGTGCCGTCTTCAGCGGCTAATTTCCCCTACATGAATGATGTAATCACAGTAAATAATATTGAAGTAGAGCCTGAGGCCCAGTTAACAATTGGGACATCTGGAAATGTGACTGCGCTTGGATCTCTAGATCTCTATTCATCTGCAAATCAAAACGCATCATTAATTAACGATGGAACTTTAACAATCAACTCTGCTAATGTCAGAGTTCACCAGCAGATTTCTGCTTCCAATCGGACGTATTATGTCTCGCCAGCAGTAAGTGGGGCTTCACAAACTTCAATTGGTGCTGATGGTGGTATGTTTTACTGGGATAATCCATCCGGTAAATACATCCCTTCAAATCCGGCCGCTGCTATGGTATCCACCACAGGTTACGCACTAAGAAGCAATAACAACCTTGTTTTTACAGGTGCTCTACATAATGGAATTCAAACAGCAACAGTTTATCGTAATGAACCAGGCGGACTGGGGTGGAATCTGATTGGCAATCCTTATCCATCGGCTGTGGAATGGACCTCACCGGCTATAACTAAAACAGATATTGTAGATGCCTTTTGGATCTTCCTTAATGATCAAAGTCAATATGGAGCCTATAATGCGGAAATTGGTGTAGCTGTGAACATTCCAAATTCTCAAATCCCTTCCAATCATGCTTTTTGGGTAAAAGTTCTTGAAGGCCCCTACACACAAGGAGATGTTAGGTTTACAAATGGTTCTCGTATTCATAACAATACCTCCTATTTGAAAAGTGCAAAAGCAAACTTAAATCCAGTACTAAAATTGGCCAGTGTCAACGGCACATACAGAGATGAAATAGCTATTGCCTTTAATGACAATGCCACCAATGAATTAGATAAGTATGATTTGGAGAAGAAAAATGCAGAGAATACAAATTTCGTTGAACTCTATACTACAATCGGAACCACCGAGTTATGCATCAATAGCTTACCAACACTAAGTGGCAATCTAACTATTCCCTTAAGCTTCATTGCCAATAATCCAGGTACATATGACATTGAAAAAGTAGAGCTCAATAACTTTTCACCAGAAACCATTATTTTATTAGAAGATCTAGTAGCCAACACCACTGTCAACCTGAATACCAACATCAAACATTCATTTACAACAAATGTAAGTGGCACAATTAATGATCGATTCTTAATTCATTTCCAAGGTTTAGCCACGGATATTGAAGACAATAAAGTTGAATCAGATCTAATTATATACAACATTGATCGCAACATTTACCTTAGAACAGAAAAATTGGAGAGTGCAACGTTTAAAATCTATAATTTGAATGGCCAAATAATAAGACAAGGCTCATTAAACTCAAACTCAACACACAGAGAACCAATGAGTAATGACGGCATGTACATCATTCAAGTTAAGCATTCACTAGGAGTTGAATCTCAAAAAGTGATATTAAAATAATGTTACATTCAATTGTTTTTCTATTTTTGCATCAATGACGAAAAGGAGATATAATAAACCATTAATTGAGTCCCACTTCATGGATAAGGAAATCTCCTTGATCATGATGTCATATGGTGATGAGGATAACCCACCGCCAGATCCATTCGGTGCTGCCCCTGCTCCGGCTAGTCAACCCAAAGCAGTACAGCAGCAACCAAGTCAGTTTGAAAATAACCCATTTGAGGCAAAATAATAAAAGCAAACGGGGCTATCGAAATCGATAGCCCCGTTTACTTTTATATATATTACATGTAATCTACATCAACACGCTCCACGAATCTTCCAGATTGTTTTTCCAATCTCCAAACTTCTCTTCGCCTCCACGTGCCTTCCAATCGGAATCGATGGTCAGTTTTGAACTAATGCCACCCCGTGGGTTACAAACCATGGTCAGACGAATGCGTTCCGGATCGTAGGCTTCCATTAAATGATCAAAAAACACATTGATCAAGCGCTCATAAGAAACCGTAATATCCCGAAGGTGTCCTACATACATCTTTAATGCTTTTAATTCAATAATTCGCTTCTTGGGATAAAACGTGATGTATACATCGGCAAAATCCGGCTGATTCTGAACACCTAGAAATGTAAACTCAGGGATTTTAATTTTAATCTCATAAGCCTTATCGGTGGGATTGGGTAATGATTTTAAAATAGACTTGTCAATTTCCTTATAAGTCAATACTTTTTTCTCCATTTTATAACTCAATTTTTTGGTTTTTACAGTTTGTTTTGCACTTACAAAAGTAATAAAATCTAATTCAAACAAAGCTAAGTGCAAGCTACACCAAACGATTCTTTCTAAAAATAACGGTAACATTACCGTAACATTAGAGAAGCCATTTTCAAACTCATACTGTTTTCCGATAATGAACCGTACCTTAATCGGTTCTTTATCGATACATTTTCGGTTGTTGTTCGGTTCTATAGGACCGAACAACAACCGAACTGCGACCGAATCAGCACCGCAGCGGTCACGACCTGAGATCGAAGCCACATCGATGAATAGCTGCTACCGTTGTCATATTTCTGGCCCTTGGTGTCCGGCGAAAATTTAATTCAATCATTGCAAGGAGACAGTTTGCATAACGACCAAGAGGTATCCCTTTATATTGGATTGAATATTGTCTACCAACCTAAATGACCTATGGCAAATTCCTTGTAGGGGATTAAGTGCTGTAGACTAATTTGGTGCAAACTAAAAATTTGCCTACAGGGGATATAGCATTGTTTACCGGACAATATTAATTCCTGGTATCAAAATGCACCTCAACCAGAACTAAACAGGGAGAATGAAAGACAACAGTTTCTTGTATTCAGAAAACAACTTAGTACTTTAAGAATTTTTTACGTAATTTTGCGGCCGAAAAATCAAAGGAATTGTGGGAAGATCACGTAAAAGCAAACCACTTCTAACGAAAGTGGAGATTACCGATGTTGCAGCTGAAGGCAAAGCCATTTGCAGGGTCGAAGACCGGGTTGTATTTGTTCAACACGCCGTACCTGGAGACATTGTGGATGTTCAGGTGACAAAGAAAAGGAAAAGCTATTATGAAGGTTTTCCAATTCATTATCACAAATACAGCGATATCAGACAAAAACCGCTGTGCGAACACTTTGGAACGTGTGGTGGCTGTAAGTGGCAGGCATTGCCCTATGACCATCAGCTCAAGTACAAAGAGCGCGAGGTCATTAATAACCTCAAGCGCATTGGCAAAGTGGAACTGCCGTCACATGAACCCATCATGGGATCAAAAGAAACAGAGTTCTACCGTAATAAACTAGAATTCACCTTCTCCAACAAGCGTTGGCTAACAGAAGACGAATTAAACGTGGATCAGGATCAGAATGATAAAAATGCGCTGGGTTTTCACATTCCAGGTATGTTTGACAAAATTGTAGATGTCAAAAAATGCTATCTTCAAAAAGATCCATCCAATGCCATCCGTCTGGAAATTAAACGGTATGCCCTGGAACATGGCCTGACCTTTTTCGACTTGAGAAGACAAGAAGGTTTCTTGCGGACACTCATTATCAGAACCACCTCAACCGGTGAAGTCATGATCATCCTTTCATTGTTTCATGAGGATGAACAAGCCCGCGAAGCACTGTTGAATCATCTTGCTGAGAAATTTCCGGAGATAACCTCACTGATGTATGTGATCAATTCCAAAAAGAATGACACCATCACAGATCAGGATATTATCTTATTTAGAGGAAAAGATCACATTGAGGAAGAGATGGAAGGATTGAAATTTAAGATCGGTCCCAAGTCCTTTTACCAAACCAATTCAGATCAGGCTTACGAACTTTACAAGGTTACCCGTGAATTTGCTAATATCAAAGAACACGAAGTCGTATACGACCTTTACACAGGGACAGGCACCATCGCCAATTTTGTGGCACGACAGGCTAAAAAAGTCATTGGTATTGAATATGTGCCGGAAGCCATTGAAGACGCCAAAGAAAATTCAGAATATAACCACATAAGCAACACCCGCTTTTTTGCCGGTGATATGAAAGATGTGTTAAACCATGATTTTCTGATCACGCATGGTCATCCACATGTGATGATTGTGGATCCGCCACGTGCCGGCATGCATGCCGACGTGGTTCAAACCATCCTCAATGCAGCGCCTGATCGTATTGTTTATGTGAGTTGTAATTCGGCCACGCAAGCACGCGATATTCAATTGATGGATGTACGATACCGAGTGACAAAAATTCAACCGGTAGATATGTTCCCGCATACACACCATGTTGAAAACGTGGTACTCTTGGAACGAAAATAAAATTCAATACTTTCCAATAAAAAAGGGCTATCGTTATGACAGCCCTTTTTCATTTACTCATCACGCCCTTATTGTTTATTCAATATAGCTTGATAATCCGCCATCAACTCCTTAACCTTTTCTGGCATTTCCACGGCCATATTTTTTTCCTGTCCAACATCTTCTTTGATATTATAAAGCTGAATCCCATATCCAAATCCGGTTTCTGTATCCACACCCCAAGGCACCATTTTCGATCCATTATAGGATGGTATTAGCACCCAATCTCCCTTTCGAAAAGCAGTCCGGTGCTGCAAGCCTTCGATCACCACACTTTCACGCCCCTTTCCAGTGGTTCCCATTAGTGTTTCCAGCAACTCTTCACTGTCATTTTGAGGCAATGGCTGTCCGGTAAGCTTGGCCAGGGAAGCCATTAAGTCAACCTGACTTACAATCGCTTCTGAAACGGCAGGTTTAATCTTCCCTTTCCACATCACCATAAAAGGCACGCGGGTACCAGCATCATACAAACTGTACTTTCCGCCTCTTAGATGTCCACCTGGAGTGTGATTTCCCACTTTTTCAGCCGCGTCATCCACATAGCCATCATCCAGGACGGGACCATTGTCACTGGAGAAAATAATGAGCGTATTTTCAAGAAGGCCTTCGGCCTCCAGGGTGTTTAAAAATTCACCTACACACCAATCGGCTTCCGCAATGACATCGCCCCGGGGACCCATCCCGGTGCTACCTGCAAATCGAGGATGCGGCACACGCGGCACGTGCGGTTGGTGTAAGGTATAAAACAAAAAGAAAGGCTTTTCCTTGTGTTGTTTCACAAATTGCTGCGCACGAACCAGAAAGGTATCCGCCATGTTTTCATCAATCCATTGTGCCGACTTTCCTCCCTGTTGATAACCAATCCTGGAAATCCCATTGTTGATACTCATGTCGTGACCATGGCTGTACATCATCTTCAGCATTTCGGGATGTTCTTTCCCGGTTGGCTCGCCTTCAAAGTTTTTCTTGTAGTTGACTTCCAACGGATCATTGGGATCTAAACCCAATACCTTTCCATTCTCCACATACACATTTGGAACCCGATCATTGGTTGCCGCCATGATGTAGGAATAATCAAACCCCACATCATTGGGATTTAAGCCCACATGTTCATTCCAATTGACGTTTCCACTACCTAAGCCTAAATGCCACTTACCAACAACGGCTGTTTGGTAACCGGCCTCCTTCAGTATTTTAGGTAATGTAGGCTGATTGGGATCAATTAATAAGGGTGCATCACCGGGCAACACCTGGGCGCCATCATTACGCCAGGGGTACTGACCGGTCAGCAATGAAAACCGACTGGGCGTACAAGTTGCCGAAGTGGCATACCCGTGACTAAATCGAATCCCTTCCTTGGCAATGCGATCCATATTAGGCGTATTTAATTGCCCGACACCATAGGCACTGACATCTCCATACCCCAAATCATCGGCATAGATGATGATGACATTAGGTTTATCTGTACTTTGTTCAGCTGCTGATTTCCCGCCCAACTGACATCCAGATAAAGCCAGAGCACCGTAGCCCATTATTGCACTTACTGCGATTGATTTATTTTTCATTTTCAATTTAGTTTATAACAAATATAACTACCATAACATGGATCGCTTATAATAATCGCTTTCATGAACAAGACTACCAACTATCTAAACATATTTTATCATTGTTTCCGCTATCAGCCCCGACGGCACGGCTCCATTATTTGATTTTCGCAGGTGCTGCCTTGCCGGAATAGTGCACCGAATATATATGGCCGTCTGCGCTACCAAAATAAATCCGGTCTTCCTCTATGGTTGGCGTTGAAAGAATCGATCCGAGGTTTAAGATTTTTTGTTCAGAACCTAACATGTCTGAACCATACAACTCAAATCCTTCCTTAAATGAACCAGTCGCACTATAAACCTCAGAATAATTTTCAATGTGACCTTCCGTCCGAAACTGATCTAAAACGGTGCCTTCAGAAGCATCAACCAAGTATAATATCCCATTATGGGAGCCAAAAACCATTTTATCATTTACCGGAACAGCCTCTCCAAACACGCGCATCGTAAGCGGAAGAGTCCATTTCATGATACCTGTTTCAGCATTCATACAGCAAAACTGATGGCCATCAGAACATCCAAAATAGAGGTGCTCCTTAAACAGTATTGGCGTAGCGATGATCCATCCATGCGGTTCCCGATAATTCCATAGCACCCGTCCCGATGTGGCTTCTAATGCATATAAATTATAATCACGGCTGCCGAAATAAACAATACCATCGTTAACGAGTACGGCTTTTTGAATGGCTCCATTGGGAAAATAATGCGCACCTAAGGTATTAAAACGCCACTCCAACTTACCGGATTCAGCATTTAACGCGTAAAGAAAACCATCGAAACTACCAATTAAGAGCTTTTCATCTTGCATAACAGGTGTGGCATGTACAATACCTTCCGTCTTGTATTTCCAGACTTCACTCCCATCTTTGGGGCTTATGGCATACACATATGAATCACCGCATCCCCAAAAAATCAAACCTTTATATAGGATTGGAGAGGATAAATAGTAATCCCACATATCCTGTTCCTTTTCACCTTTGGAGTGATGTTGCCATACCACAGATCCATCCTCTTTATTCAGAGCATATAAATTTCCATCATTGGACCCAAAACAAATCAGATCATCCATTAAAAGCGCCGTAGAAAATTTGGTACCGGCTGTTTGATAAGTCCATTCTGGTACGCCAGTCATTTTATCAATGGCATAAAAAACACCATCTCCACTACCCACATAAGCTTTGTCAACATCTGTTACGACCGATGCAAATATTTGTCCCTCCGTTTTAAAAGACCAGATCTTACTCAATTGCCCATTGGCAATACAGAGTGTAAAAAGTAAATAGAGATTTAAAAATAATAGTTTCTTCATGATCCATTCATTTTGGTTTTCAAAGGACAATTGCGAAGACAACTACCCTTACGCCCAACGTCCATTTTCGCAGGCGACCTTCAAAACTATTGTATTTTAACTTTCAAAAGCATATTTATTAAAAAAATACTCAGGCAATCAACACAACAATCAAACTGGTTATGGAACCTATTAATAATACCAACAGACCATAGGAGAGGATTCTATATTTCCTGATTTATTTCTGTTGATCAAGCACACTAAAATCATTCATAAACAGGCTCATTTGATACGTAACGTTTCTTAATAAATAATCCAATCTGATAAAATTTGTTGTTCATACCAGGGATCTTCACTGTGCTTCAACCAGTAAGCCATCTCTTTCAGCAACTTCTGAACGACCGGATCATTTTTATCAACGGGTAAATTATGCAGTTGATACGGATCTTTATCATCATTAAAAAACTTAGTTGATACCAACTCATTCTGCCGATTGATGGTGAACTCAAGGGTATAATTATGCGTTTTAATACCACGCGCCACAGGAAAATAAGAAATGACCTGCCCATTTTCATCTTTATTGCCGTTCACATTGCGAATGTATAAAGCAGATGTGGGACGTGGGGCACCCGGCTTCTCAACAAGTGCATCGGCATAATTAAAGCCTTGTACCTCCTCGGGAATACTCTCACCAAATCCCATCAAACCCAACAGAGTCGGCATAATATCAGGCGTTCCCATTAACAGGTTATCAATCCGGCTTCTCTTCATACCTGGCCAGCGTATTAAAAAAGGAACCTCAAAAGCCTCGGTATAAATACTGTTCTTAGCATCTGTCACCCCTTGACTACACATGGTTTCGCCATGATCAGACGTAAACACAATAATCGTATTTTCATACTCACCCATGGCTTTTAACTGATCTATGATGCGGCCAAATTCGCGATCAACACCCATTACATTGGCAAAATAGTAAGGTGCTGAAGCCACTTTCTGCATTTCTAAATTGACATTGGAGCGTTTTAGCAATTCTTCCAGAGCCACATCCTTATATCGATTATAATCTTCCTCCATGCAATCGTCCAACGAATTATAGGGATTATGCGGGGGATTCATGGAAACAAAAATGGCAAATGGATGTTGTACACTGCGCTGTCCTTTTTCATTTTTCAGATACGAAATTACTTCATCGGCTTCATGTTTGGCTGAATATTCTTTGGGATCAAAGCGTTTTCCATCAGTATCGTAATAATGCGGATCTTTGTGTACATCCCAGGTCCCAAAAGAATACCAATAGTCAAATCCATGGCGCTGTTCTTTGGGCGTATAAGCATCCCAGGCTGGTCTTCGCGGATCCACATAATTACCCGGATTTACCGGATCATTTGGTGTGGGGAAATCCATATGCCATTTGCCAAAATAAGCCAGATCATACCCCTTCTGATCCAGTACATCACTGATACAAATGGCATCTTCCCTTAGGGAACTCACCGGACGCGTGGAATTGCAATTCAATGACACCCCGCTCTTACCGGGGAATTGACCGGTAAACAAACTCCCCCGGTGGGGGCTGCAGATGGGCGAATTACTCACCATATTGGTAAACACAAGCGCTTCACTGGCAAAGGCATCCAATCTTGGTGTCTGAACCGGGTCGGCATTGGTGCGTATGGCCCCTTTAAACGCCGGAGTATCCCAAAATCCCATGGCATGTTTGCGGAACTGGTCCGGAAACACATAGACTAAATTGGGCGCTTTTTCAACCGGTTTGGTTTGACACCCTCCTAAAATCGTCATCACGCTGAATCCGATAGCTGATATTATTTTTCCATCCAATTTCATAGCATTACTTTTTCATTCCTAATTCAATTATTCTTATGGATTGAGTTCATCCAAACACCTTTGTGAAATACCTTCCTTAAACAGAAACAAAAGGCACACAATTCCGAACCATGAAATCGGTTTGAATGTGTGCCTTTGCAGTCAAATTTTTAGTGGGCTTACATCCTATTGGAACCGGATTACAAATCCAAATGCATACTGTTTTTCAGCCAGCCAATATTTCTCATGGGTTTTGGCACCCCAGCTGTCGTCGCCACCCACACCCATTTGCTTATAATCCACATTCAAGGTGATCTGATTCTCACGCTTTAAAAATACCGGATGCGTGGCTGCCTCCAATGTTTCCATGGAATAAGGCCAGGCCGAGAAATGAATCAACTCCTTCGCATCAATGGCAATCCCTTTCTTCTTCCCGTTGGTGAAAGTTACCCAACGCACATCGGCATGATTACCATTTTCCTGTGGACGCACGTAATCGTGAATGAAATCGTCGATTTTACCCGTATGAATGGCCACTTCCCCACATGTCTTACGGTCCCAGTAGGTTTCCCATGGCCCACGACCGAAGAATTTCACATTTTCATAGCTCTTGTCGATGGCCATCTGCATACCAAAGCGGGGCATTTCGGGAATATTTTCGCCTTCCAAGGCGACCGATGTATGTACCTCTAAAGTTCCGTCTCCTGAAATGGTATACGTATTCATCACCTGGCTCTTGCTGCCAACACCCAGTTTACTTGTAACCGTAATGATAACCCGGGCCGCATTGACCTGATCAACCTGCACTGCCTGTACTTCCATGGACGGATTCTTCCAAACGCCCAATCGTTTCGGCATGTTGTTACCCCGGTCATTGTCGGTTGGCACCCGCCAGAAATTCACCTTCATGGGCGCAGTCAGCAACTCTGTTTTAACTCTTTTATAGGACACCACGTTACCGCTTCGGGGATCAACTTCCACCGAGAAATTTTTATTAAACACCCGGATGGCTGTTTCACTTTCAGCGACCTGTACTGCCGGCGAGCCATCACCGCTTTTCACAACCACCGACGGCACTTCAAATGGCACTGCATATTGATCCCATGCGGTCACATGGCCCATTTTCGCCCATAAACCATCTTCCCGCAACGAAGCCGTGACTTTCAGGTAATACTCGGCACCGGCTTTCAACTGCGGCTTTTCAAATGGAATGGTTATCCGCCTTTTCTGGCGTGGTGCTACATCTACATTTGGTAAAGTGCCTTTTTGAACAATTTTTCCATTCTCTGTTAATTCCCAGGAAAATAACAAATGGGCTGTTCCGATAAAAAAGTTTTTGTTGAACAAATCAACTTCACCTTTCAACATGTTCACCGGCTCTATTTTCTGATACTGATATACCTTCTTCACTTCATACAAAGCCGGGTTTGGTGTCCGATCAGGACGTACAATCCCATTGCAACAGAAATTAGCATCATTGGGATAATCCTTAAAATCACCCCCATACTTGAAATAGACGTTTCCATTAGCGTCTCTGGCTTCGAGACCCTGATCCACAAAATCCCAGATGCATCCCCCCTGCAGGTATTTATGCCCTTCAATCACATCCCAGTAATCCTGAAAGTTCCCCAGACTATTCCCCATGCAATGTGCATATTCAGAAAAAATCCAGGGTTGCGTCCGGTGGTGAGTTGCTTCATAGTGAAACGTACCCCAATCCCAGGCACCGGGATAAACCAATCCTTTTTGCCCGGTGGCATAATTCACTAATTCCTTGGGATGGGAGTACTGCGGACAAATAATGTCCGTATAACTCCGGGTTCCGGCACGCTCATACTGCACGACTCTTCCCGGGTCGCGCTGACGAATGTAATCACGGGCGACTTCAAAACTGGTGCCATCGCCAGCTTCGTTACCCAGCGACCAAATGATGACCGAAGGGTGATTTTTGTCCCGTTCCACCATGCGGCGGATACGGTCGACGTGCGCTTCCCGCCACTCCAGTTTATTGGCCAATGTTTTAGAAGGTTCGTAGCCGATTTCATGCGACTCAATATTAGCCTCATCAATCACGTACAAACCATACTTATTGCACAAAGTATAAAAGTACGGATCGTTGGGATAATGAGCCATCCGAACGGTGTTGATGTTATTTTGCTTCATGATCAGCACATCCTGCAACATCCGTTCGCGAGATATGGCACGGCCGGTGACCGGGTCATGCTCGTGCCGGTTCACCCCTTTAATGTAAATTGGCTGACCATTCACCAACAACTCCCCGTCTGTTACCTTTACCTCGCGGAACCCAAAATCGGTGGACACCCGCTCAATCACCTTCCCCTGATCATCTTTCAACGTCAAAATTGCTTTGTACAGATAAGGGTTCTCAGCACTCCACTGACGGGGTTTCACCACTTTTTGGGTCAGATGCACCACACTTTCATTGCCCGGATTAATCATCACCGTGAGATGCCGGGTCAACGGCGATTGTTTGTAATAATTACCGCTGGCATCCACCAGGTCCAGCTCCAGATGTGTGCGGTAATAAGCAGAATCGGCATAATTGCGAATATAAGCCGTCACGTTTACTTCCGCATCGTTATAACCGGCATCAAACCGGCTGTGGGCAAAAAAATCACGTATGTGCAGTTTGGGCGTGGCCATCAGGTATACATCCCTGAAAATGCCACTGAAACGGAAAAAGTCCTGATCTTCCAGGTAGGACCCGTCACTCCAACGGTATACTTCCACCGCCAGCAGGTTCTCTCCCGGCTTCACATAATCGGTCACATTAAATTCCGCCGACGTCATACTTCCCTGAGAATACCCTACTTTTTGACCGTTAATCCAGATGTAAAAAGCACTTTTCACCCCATTAAAGTGAATAAACAGCTCACGGCCATCCCAATTTTCATCCACCACAAACCGGTGCCGGTAGGAACCCACCGGGTTACGCATCTCAAAGGACGTATACGCACTATCGGGTTCCGTCATCACAAAGGGCGGATTGTTCTTAAAGGGATATTTGATATTGGTATAAATGGCCTTTCCATAACCGTGCATTTGCCAGTTCGAAGGCACCGGAATGGTCTTCCAGCCGGAATCGTCGAAGGTAGTCTGATAAAAGTCGACCGGCCGCTCATCGGGCTGTTTCACCCAATTGAATTTCCAGTTGCCGTTAAGCATTTGAATCCATTGCGATTTTTCAGCCTGCCCATCGACCGCTTGCTCAAAGGTATCAAAGGGATAAAGGACAGCGTGAGGCTGCTCTTTATTGATGCCAATGACGGCTGGATTTTCCCAGTCATGAGGCGACTGAGCCGAAAGCAGTGAGGCGCACAGAAAAAGGCCTAAAAAAACGGTCCTTCCGCTTATCCCCACCATTCTTAGATTTTTTTTAAAAGCTAAAATCATATTCATTATTTTTTATTATCCGATAAAAAATCGTGTCGTAAAGGAGTGAAACAATCAATGATGCGCACAAAATCGGTTAAACGCTGTATCGTATGCGGCACTCCCGATGGAATTGCAAAATGATCACCAGCCTTAAGGTGCACCTTTTCGTCATCACCTACAAAAAGAAACACTTCCCCTTCGGCCAGAAAGGCTATCTGCTCATGCGGATGTGAATGAAAGGGATCGGGCTCAGGAGTGGGGCCATCCGTAAATACCACGTTAACCATCATCAGATTGTCGGTGTGAATCAGGCGTCGTTCAATGCCTTCAGCTACTTTTTCAGAAGGCATATCCTCATATTTTCCTATGAATTTCATCGCTATTAATTATTAAACTCCGTTTCCTGAAATTAATTTATAAAGCTTTTTTCCTTTTCAATGCTTCCAAAAAGTAATAATCCGCATAATTCAGCGGCACATCAATTTCAGCCCCATGCGGAATACTTCCCACAGAGTGTTTCAATACAAAGAAGTTATTCTCACCCAAACCGGCCCGGTAAAGAGGTGAAGCCAGCGACTCCAATATATGATTGGCTTTTTCCAGATAAACCTCTTTCTGACTGGAATAGCCACTTAACTCATAAAGTGCTGAAGCGGTGATTGCGGCGGCAGACGCATCCCGCAATTCATTGGGAATAGCCGGCGCATTGTAATCCCAGTAAGGAACTAAATCTTCCGGTAAATTGGGATGTGTAAAAATGAAATTGGCTATTTTATCAGCCGCTTCCAAATATGCCGGATTCTTTGTTTCACGGTAACACACGGTATAACCGTACAAGCCCCAGGCCTGACCGCGCGCCCAGGCCGAATCATCGGAATAGCCCTGTGCCGTATTCTTTTGACGTACCGCCCCGGTAATGGTATCGTAATCGATCACATGCCAGGAGCTAAAATCCTTCCGGAAATGATGCTTCAAGGTGGTATTGGCATGCTCCACTGCAATGTTATAAAATGTGGAATCTCCACTCAAGCGCGTCGCTTCAAAGAACAACTCCAGGTTCATCATGTTGTCAATAATTACCGGACATTCCCAACCCCGCTGCGACATCCAGCCATGGGTGGTATTCCACGACTGGGTAATACCCGCTCCGGGCCTGAAACGTGTACTTAAGGATTTAGCCGCCTGCACCATTACTTTGGCGTACGCTTCATGGCCGGTTAAGCGATAGGCATTGCCATAACTGCACCCGATCATAAATCCCACATCATGGTGCCATTTCAGGTGTTGTACCTCTTCCAGCGATTCGGTGACCTGAATACCATATGCCTTCCATTTTTCATCGCCGGTGAGTTCATACATGTACCACATGGTACCCGGAAAAAAACCACTGGTCCAATCCTGGGTACCAATGTAACGCGTGGTTCCATCTTCATTGATGGTCCGTGCATTGAGTACGTTCCCCGATTTCAGAATGGTATCCAGCTGGAGCCCGATCTGAGCGGAAGCAAACTTGATATTCTCCTGCACAAAATCCTCATTGGACTGCTTCGTACCACATCCCATCAAGATCGATACAAAAATGACACTTACTATTAACTTACACATAATTATCCTTTCGCTTTTATTTTTTAGACACTAATAATTCCCAAACCATCTGGTGCCTGAAAGTATTTAAAAACCACCTAAACAATTAACACATGTATTGCATTTTCTTTCAGAAATGTTGCTTCTTTTCACAAATATTGCATGTGCACAACATATGTATCAGTTAAAAACCAATGCATCTTTTAATTTTGCTGAAAATGGAATTAATGAGACTTGTCATCACATTGCTCTTTCTGCACCTTTTTATTGGATGGACGGAAGCCTCTGAAACGGAGTTTTTCTTTAACCGGATGTCACCACCGGATGGCTTAACCTCCGAATCGGTCAATGCCATTGCACAGGATGCGCATGATTTTATCTGGATCGGCACCAATCATGGCCTTCTGAAATACACCCCGCAAAACAGGACCCCTTTTACCAATGTAAGTACAACCCATGCGTCTTTACGACACGGTATCATTAAGGCCTTGAGCACAGACGGGGACGGAGTACTTTGGGTGGGAACCAACCAAAATTTATCTATCCTGGATTGCGCTACACAGCATTTTTTGCCACAAACTTACACTGATGAACAGGGGGCCGTGCAATCACCGGACATCCATTGTCTGGACAGTGACCTGAATGGCCATCTATGGCTGATAGACAATAAGGGCTGTGGTGTGCTGGATCCCAAGACACAAAAGCTAACGCGACTCCAATCGCCCCTTGGCGAATCCCCTGTTCTGGTGTATTGCGATGAGCAGGGCAGGATCTGGATGGCTACGCACCCCGGCAGTATCTACCTGGTGGATCCGGACTCCCTGATGTGCCGGTTAATAGTGTCCGGGAGCGGCCAGGCGGTCACTACTCTGTATGCAGAAAAAGATCGGCTTTGGGTAGGTAGCCAGACAGATGGCTTAAAACAGTACACTCCTACCGGTCAACTTGAAAAAGTATATGATTTCAATTCGAAGATTGGGCACTACTTAAACAATTGGCAGATTCGCCAGGTACTCAGAGATCATGCGGGTAACCTGTGGATTTCAACGTACCAGGGGCTGTTTATTGAAACCAGCCAGGGTGCGCTACACTGGTTTACCAGCGAAAATAAAACTGGTATTCCCCATTCGTCCATCTTTGCGCTGTTTGAAGATCGCCAAAACGGCGTATGGCTGGGTACCTGGGCAGGCGGTGTCAGCTATTACCATCCGGCCATTAACCAGTTTGTAAACCATAGCCATTCCAACGCCCCCACCTCCCTCAGCAACAACATGGTCAGCTCCTTTGTGCAGGCCGCCAGCGGAGAACTCCTGGTAGGCACGGAGCGGGGTGGCCTCAACTGGTTTGACAAAAAGAACGGCACCTTTTCCAGGGTGAAGCTGGCCACAGAAAAGACCGACTACAGCATCAAGCATCAATGCATGGATCATCAGGGTGGTCATTGGGTGGGTACCCAGGCCAACGGCCTTTGGTATAAAGCCGCCGGCCAGCAAAGTTATCAACAGTTCACCCAAGGCAAGGAGGATGGCCGACACCTCTCTTCCAATTCGGTATATTCCCTGTTTCCGGTGGATAGCGGGGTGTGGATTGGAACCCATGGCGGTGGCCTCAATTTTTACCATCACCACACCCGTTACATCTCATTCCAGGCATCGCTCTTCCCGCATCGGGCCCCCATTCATAACCCATTCATTAAATCGCTGCTGGCAGATGCCCATGACCAATTATGGATCGGCACCGTAAGCGGTTTGCAATGCATTGCGCTGGACCGCCCAGCCGCTAAAGCGGTGACCGAGCCCTTTATAAACAGTTACATATATTGCCTGACTGAAATTGATTCGGACGAACTGTGGGCCGGCACCAAAACGGATGGCGTGCTCATTTACAATCAACACACCCGTTCTTTTTCATCCTTCGATGCCAACGGCTTACTGACCAACAAATCGGTTTATGGCATTCAGGAAGACCATAACGGACATATCTGGATCACCTGTAACGACGGTTTAATTGTTTATAAGCCCGAATTTCAAAGCTCCAAACGCTATGCCACTGCAGACGGCATTCAGGGACAATGGTTTAATCCGCAGGCCATCTTTCGCGACTGTGACAACCTGCTCTATTTTGGAGGCACCAACGGCTTTACTACCGTTGCGCCCGATCAGCTTAAGATGAACACCCGTCCGCCACAGGTCACCATTCATCGCCTTTCGGTGAACAACGACAGGGTTTTACAACCGTTCGCCAGCAATAATGATTCACACCTCCAGGATATCCATCTTGAACCCGGAGAAAATACCCTGCGCTTTGATTTTGTATCGGATAATTATTTGTTACCCGGCAAAAACCGCTTTCAATACCGGCTGGTGAATCATTACAACCAATGGATCGAAGCACCCATGGATGCATCGGCACAGTTTATCAATTTAAAATGGGGCACCTACCTCTTCGAAGTAAAAAGCTGCAATAACGATGATGTGTGGTGTCTGGAGCCGGCCCGGGTACGCCTGATCATTGCCAAACCCTTTTATGCGACGCCGCTGGCCTTTGGTCTGTACCTCGGAGCAATAGGGCTTCTGATTTATTCGGGACTACGCTTGTTCAAGACCCGCTCACGCTTGCAAAACAACATCTTCCGGCAACAGATTCAACTCAAACAGGAAGAGGAATTACACGAACTGAAACTGAACTTTTTCACCAATGTGTCGCACGAGTTCAAAACCCCATTGTCCCTCATTTCAGGGCCGGTGAAAACACTGACCCAGGCCGGTAACCTGACCGACAATCAACACAAAATGGTGGACATCATTCAGCGCAACGCCTCCCGCTTGCTGATGCTGATCAACCAGATCATCGATTTCAGAAAGATGGATCAAGCGCATGAAACCTTGCATCTGTCCAAGACGAATCTGGTGCATTTTGTGCAAGAGCGGGCCCGGCATTTTGCCTATGACGCCACAGCCCGCTCCATCACCTTTACTCAGACTTACCCGCACAACTCAATGGATGTGGTTTTCGATCCCGAAAAGGTGGATTACATTCTTTTCAACCTGTTGTCCAACGCCTTTAAATACAACTCATCGGGCAAACACATCACACTCAGCTTGACCGTTGGTCCTTATGATTACCCTGCGAACTATGAAAACGAGATTACCCTGGGCCAGCTGGCGACGGATCGTTTCATCTCCATTTGTGTGCAGGATGAAGGCCAGGGGATCGCAGGGGACGAGTTGCCCAAGGTATTTGAACGGTACCAACAAGGCTCTAATCAGCCGGTAAACAGCTCCGGCATTGGTTTGTCGTTGTGCCGTGACTTCACCCTGCTGCATCGTGGCGTGATTCACCTGGCCAGCACCGTGGGAAAAGGCAGTTGTGTGGTGGTGGAGCTACCCGAAGTGCAAACTGGTGAACCTCTGTCTCCTGAAGCGGGCTATCCACAAATGGCTCACTCCCCGGCACAAGCGGCCTTTTCCGGACCGTCATGCAGGCCAACTGATCGGTCAGACAAGCTGATTCTGATTGTTGAGGATCATGCGGACCTGAGAAGCTACATCACGTCCATCCTGGCACCTTTGTATACCATCCGCACGGCGGAAAATGGGAAGGCTGCGCTGGAAATACTAAGTACAATAGCGGTGGATCTGATTGTATCGGATGTAATGATGCCCGAAATGGATGGTTTTGAATTGTGCGCCCGGGTGAAAGGCGACCTGGCCATTTCGCACATTCCGCTTATCCTGCTCACCGCCCTTTCGTCGACCGAAAATAAAATCAGCGGGATGCATCAGGGGGCGGATGCTTACCTCTCCAAACCATTTGATGACCACCTGTTAATTGCCCGGATAGACAACCTGCTTGAGCAGCGGGAGAAACTAAAAGCGTATTTCACAACGAATCACCAATTATCCTATACTTTGCCTGCGGAGAGCAGGGAAGGCTATTTTCTGAATAAACTGAATGAGGCCATTGAAACCCATTTAGGTGATGAGGATTTTGATGTGGAACGCCTCACTGAGCTCATCGGTTTAAGCCGTAGCCAACTGCACCGCAAACTGAAAAGCCTGACCAACTATTCCACCACTGAATACATTCGCATTTACCGCCTGGAAAAAGCCATTGAATTACTGAAAACGGGACAGTATAACATAGATGAAGTGGCCCATGTGGTTGGGTTTACTACCCACTCGTATTTTTCCCGGTGTTTTAAAAGACATTACCATGAAACCCCCAAAGCCTATATGATTAAGCTACTGGCCAAACCCAACTAAATATGGGCGCATTGGGCATCCCCTTTATCCGCCCGAAACTACCTTCTGGACACCGGGCGCACGCTTTAACAAAGCTGCAATGCCTTCAGCACGCCGGATGGACTCTTTCGCCACTTTGAAATGGCTTCAAACCAAGGGGCGCAACTAAAAACAAACTTGAAATGACCCCAAACCGGCGGGCGCACCTTATAACAAACTTGCAACGACCTCAAACCGGCGGGCGCAAGTCTTTGTGGCTGCGAATTAGAGCTGATCCTGCAGGTGCCTATGTTTGGTTGGTTTCAAAAATTCGCTTGCCCATGCGGGTCATCCTTTTATCAGACAGCAAGCAATTAGCCTGGTGTGGCATTTCAACGAAGCAAAATAAAGAGCACCTCGTCTGCGGAAGTGCTCTGTTATCAGGCTTCAAAAATGATCTGACTTTTTAATTGAAACAGGTCCTTTGCTCCCCATTTTCAGGTTGACACCAGTCTTCATAAGCAGCCTCGTTTCTCACTATTTTTTTATCCGGCTCTACCCTACTTAAAGGTTGATCTCCTCCCGGGTTCTTGATTTCGCGTTGTTGCACCCATGAGTTTAGCTGCACTTATTTTCAGTTCACCCGTAGCTATTGATGTTTAATCCCTTCATGATATATCTGCAGCAAGGAATCCGCAAGCGGTTCAACGCTATTAACCCTGGGTGACCACCCAGGGTTTTGGCAGCATATAAGTACAATTCTGAAAGGAGTTAATTTTTTATACATCATTACTTCTAATTCGAACAGGACCTTCTTACTTGATCTTATTCATTCACATTCAGGTATACTTCATCCCTCAAAGCTTTCCCCGACTCAGCGACCACATGATTCACACCGGGCTTTAAAGTCACATCAAAATAAAAGCGCGCATAATCGCCAGATTTCTTTCCAACTTTTTGTCCATTCACCCACAAGTCCACTTCTTTTTGATTGGAATAGACCTTAATGGTTTGCTGTGAATTGGTGCGCTTAATCACGCGTCGTTCGGCGATGTACAGCATCGGTTCGTGCTGATTCCAGTTGGCTTTATAAAAATAGAAAGCATCCTTTTTATCCTTGCGATCGAATGACACCAGTCCTTTATCATTTTTACCCGGTACTTGGCCTTCAGTGCGGTGGGCAGCGCCAAAGTCAAACAGGTTCCAGATAAAAGAGCCCCATAGGAAAGGACGTTGATCAATGGCGATCCAATGGCCTTCGTGAAAATGGGTCTGCCAGTTTTCCGGGTGCCAATAACTGTTGGGGGCCGGTTGAATCAATTCTTCCTGCTGGTGATACAAACTGGCCCCTGCCCCATATTCGCTGATGCCAATTGGCTTTTCGGGCATTTGCTGATGTTTCTGATCGGCCCATTCCCCAATAGAAGATGGGTTCCCGCCATACCAGCCAAAGTACTTATTCCAGGAGATGATGTCGGTCGGTTCATTTAAAACCCCTTCCTGGTTACTGGCAGCTGTTGTGATGCGCGAGGGATCTTCGAGGTGAGCCAGTTGATGCAGCTCTTTCACATATTCTACCGGATTATCGCCCTCTTCCTTCAGCTCATTAAACAAACCCCACATCATAATGGATGGATGATTCATTTGCTGACGGATCATCTCCACCAGCTGCTGTTTGCCATTTTCTTTGAAGGAAGACTGATTGACATAGCCTTTATCGCGGTATCCACCCGGCCCCACAAAGGGAATCTCACTCCACACTACAAATCCTGCTTCATCCAGTAATTGATACATGTAAGGATCTTGCGGATAATGACTCAAGCGCACCGCATTGGCGCCCATCTCCTGCATAATGGCCACATCCTCGGCATGGTGCAGGTAGGAAACCGCATTTCCTAATTCAGGCCGGTCCTGGTGACGGCACACACCTCTCAATTGCAGGTGCTCGCCATTCAGAAAAAATCCTTTATCCGGATCCACATGAAAAAAACGTAATCCAAGAGGTTGAATCACCTCATCCACAACGGTTCCATTTTTCACCAGTTGTGTTTTAACTGTATACCTGTAAGGATCTTTTTGTCCGTTCCATAAACGGGGCTCACTCATCTCAAATGCGATTTCAACCTGCCCGTTCTTTTCCTCGTTCGGCGTAATGCTTTTCTCTTTCGTCATAATAGCCTTTCCGGTATGATCTTGCACCAGTAAACGCACATCAGCCTTTGTTGCACCCAGAGTCTTTACCACAGCATTGACTTTGGCCTTATCATGTGATACTTCTTTCTGATGCAGAAAAACCCCTTTTGAACCATGATCGAGTAAAGAGATTAAATCAGAATCTGTCACATATAACTCTACATCACGATAAATACCACCGTACATATTGAAATCACCAACCAAAGGCATAATATCCAGTTGCGGTGCATTATTCACTCGAATCCACAGATTATTATCTTCTCCATACTTTACAAAATCAGTGATTTCAAAAGCAAAAGCCGTATAACCACCCCGATGCTCCCCTACATGTTTTCCATTCACAAATACATTGGCCACCGTATTCACGCCAAGAAACCGCACAAAAAGGCGTTTACTCTTCCAGGCGTTGTCAAGCTGAAGGGTATGTTCATAATTGCCGATGCCCCGGTAATAATCCGCGTTTCCCCCCAATGCATCCCGGGTGTTCCAGGTATGGGGCAGATTAATTTCGGTAAACACATTTTTCCGCACTTCATAACCGGGGGTGAAACGCCAGTTGTTGTTAATTAAAAGCTTCTCCCGTTGCGCCACCCCAGTTGATGTGAGCACAACCAATAACAGAAATAATACTAAATTCTTATACATGTTGCGATCTATTTAATTCCTTTAATGATTCAGCTTATGATGAAGGACAACCTAAAAAAGATCCATGCGGTTAATGTCTATTTACCTCAAACAGCACCGTCCCCTTCTTTGATTTTTTCTTCATTTCCAAAACCAGAAGCTGGAGTCCGTCCGGCCAATTTCGACTCAACCTTTCATCCATATCCAGAAGCGGTTCCTTTTTCCAATTGAGTTTTTCAGCCTCAAAATAGAGATATAATTTATTCTCTCCAAGTCCCAGCTCCAGTTTACCCGGAGCCACTTCACGTACATCCATTGGGGTCACAAAGCGAAATTCAGTGGGCTGCACACACTTCTTCAAACTGTAATTATCAGAAATGGTTAATCCCTCTGCCCGCCGATACGTATAGCGACGCTGCCAGTGAGTAACCTGAGCCGCTTGTGGATAGGCGTTTTCAATATTCAAAGCCAAAGTAACCAACTGCCCGTCATCGGAAAAACTAAGCTTTTCTGCTTTGTATTGTGGTCCGTGTTGCTGCCCCACACCATTGATCAGCGGTAAATTATGATGTTCCGACTGCATGTTCCAGATCTCATAGCGTTTATCGCTAAACGTTTTAGCGGTATAGGTTCCCACACCGGCATCCACTAAAACGGGTTGCTCATTGTAATAGAGAATAAAGGTACCTACATCATTGTGGTTGTGGCTTTCATTATTGTGTCCTCCTTTAGCGGCAAAAAAGAAGCCAATTGATTTACGCGCCTTATCTCTGGCCACACACAGACCGGTTTGATCAAAGAAATGTGATGCTTCAACTTGCTCTTTAACATTTTCTTCTAACCATTCATTTCCCAACATTAAATCAGGTATCACTTTCCCCAGGTTCCCTTTTGGCGCCTGGTCTTTCCATCGATTGGTGATGGCCAGTTCACGGGCAAAACCTTCCAGTTTCTCATCGTCAATCAATTTACCAATGCGTTGGATAAGCCCTGGATAGGATTTTAGGGTTGGTGAGGCATCCGCAAAATTCACAAAATAATTTCCCGAAACATGAGCCAGACTGATATATCGTCCAATATTCTTAACTTTCTCATGACGAAAGGGACGGAATTGGCCTCCTGACATGGTATGTAATGTTTCGATCAATTCATACAATTTACCCCCCGCATGCCCCCAATATTCAGGTCCTTCTTCACAAGCACCATCGTTGTTATAGTAATTCACAAATTGATCGGCCGAACGGATGATTTTTTCAATCCCTTTGGCACGTTGTTGCGGATCGGTTTCAAGGAGCCACATGCACTTTAGCACATTGGCATTACACCACACATTCCAATTATTTACAAAGGAACCCCGGAAGCCCATCCACCAAAAATCATCACGCTCATAATAGGGCTGTAACAGTCGCCGCTGAATTTCATACACGATACGCTGGCTGATGAGTGGATTCACCTTATCGAATTCGTTTTTAAAGAAATAATATATCATGGAAAGGTTCTCCCCCATGATCACAGCCCCCAAGTCAATGATGGGTTCGGTCACATCCGGCAAACTGCCTTTAGCTTTTTGTACCACCAAGTGAGCCGAATTACACCAGGAGGTTTGCTCACAAATGGCAAAGACCCCATCGATAATCGGATCTAAAAACCGCCCTTCCCCTTCGACTAATTCAGCCAATACAATGCTAAGAAGTGCCTTGGAGCGTTGATTATGCTGATTCTCCATGCTTTTGCGATCACCATCCTGCATAAAACGCAAATAGCGGGATGCAGTGACTGCCGGCCAGGTGTAATCAAGGTATTTTTCCCCTTCTTCCACATACTCTTTTCGCCAATTTTCAGGCAGGTTTTGCCAAAAGGTGCGATCGTGATACGCTGGGTATTGGGGTCGGTCTAAAGATGACCAATCAATATTTTGGGCTGCCTGTTGTAAGATATTATTATCATTCTGTTGGGCTGATAAAAGCATTCCCCATGATGCCAGCAACATAATCAAAATCCAATATTTCAAAAATCTCATAATCCTTTCTAATTTATACACTCATATTACAAATGGTAAAGCTTCGACAGTGTCTGATTAACTAAAATGCAAATTTCACATCCAAATTACTCCTATTATCAATATCCATGATAAACAAAGACCGGAATAACTTTCCGGTCTTTATACTTTGTACTATTAACTATCAGTTAAAGATTAATCATCCCAACCAGCATTCTGTTTCAGATTGGTATTTCTTTCTATTTCAGCACGTGGGATAGCCCAAGTATAACTATAATCACCAGTCCACATATAAGGATATTTAATAGTTCCAAATATCTGCTTGGCCCCGTTGCCTTCGTAATATTTTTTTTCTTTCAGGGTCTCCCACCTCATTTCATCATATAAATTGATAGCTTCCATTCCTAATTCCCAGCGACGCTCATTACGGATTCGCTCTCGCATAGACGCCTGATCGGCCACATAAGTTGGTAATCCCGCATCAGTTGACTGTAATAATACAGCACCTGCCCGCCGACGAACATCATTAACAACATCAATTGCCCCTTGGCTGAAACCTTGCTCATTAATAGCTTCGGCTAACATTAGCAATACATCAGCATAACGGATCATTGGAAAATCAGTAGGTCCATATTCGCGGTTTGCGATGGTCGCTCCTTCATATACCCATTTTCTCCAAAAGTAATGTAACTCGTTTTTTAATCCTCCACGCAAATCAAACGGTTCATTTATATCATAGCCAACATATGGCCAGCGCATGGTATAAGTATATTCAATGGATCCTTTAGCGCCATTAAATGTTGAGTAAGGAGTAATAATTGATGCCTTTAATCGAGGATCGCGACTATCATAAGCCGTTTTAATACGTGCCTCATTTCCATCCGGCAAATACAACTCCATTTTTACACCTTTTGCCGTAAATGCAGCAATTTGGTCAGCGCTTAAATTATCCCGTAAGAAAAATACTTGTCGTTCATTAGGGGTCATCGATGAATAGCCCGGCAAGTAATCATCCCAGTCAAATGCAGAACCATCAGCATTTTCAAATGACTCCACATAGTCAGGATGTGGCATGTAGGTATCCCAACCTCCGCCGTAGGCATTAGGTGTACCAATATACTTTTGAGTACGGGAACCTAAGCCGCTCAGCTCAATATGCTGCACAGAGAAGATCATCTCCGGACATTGTTCATTCTGCGCTGTAAATAATTCTTTATATTCACCTTGATACAAGGCGGCCCCCATTTCTCCAACTTTTCTGAAATCACTTTCGGCTAAAGCATATTCCTTCATGTAAAGGTATGTCTTACCCCTTAGCGCATAAGCAGCAGCTTTGGTAGCACGCCCATAATTGGCATCTCCTGCACTATATATTTTAGGTAAATTGGGCTCATTAATACAGGCTGTTAAATCATCGATGATAACCTTCCACACTTGTTCTTCGCTTTCACGTCCCCTTGTTAACTCTTCTACCGATACTGGTTCCAGATAAACTGGCACTCCTTTGAACACCTGGTTTAATCCAAAATAAAAGAAAGCCCTTAAAAATTTAACTTCAGCAATCAATCGGGCTGCTTTTTCCTCTGAAACAGGCACACCCGCCTCTAAATTGGCCAGAGCACCATTAGCACGATGAATTCCTTCGTAATGCTGTTGCCAGGTTTTCGAAAACAATTGATCTCCGGCGGTGATCACCCCACTCTTAAAAGTAGAAGATGGGAGTATCCAGGATGTTCTATCTCGATCAAAGCTCGTAAAAGCATCCCCCTCCAGCATCCACTTCTCGTTGGCTACCAGGTATTGACGTAAGGTATTATAAACACCATTAACACCCAGGTCAACTAAATTCTCACTCTCCCACATGTTTTCAGATCCGATCTTATCATAAGGAGCGGTATCTAAAAGATCGTTTTTACAGCTACTCAACAACAATGTTGCAGCAACAATGATATATATATATTTCATTCGTCTCATCTTATTTTCAATTAAAAGGTAATATTTGTCCCGAATGATAATTGCTTCATAATTGGATAATTCGTATTTGCGCTCATTTCAGGATCCAGACCTGGATATGAAGTGATGGTCAATAAGTTTTCAGCAGAGAAATAAACACGCGCTGACTTCATAAATGCTTTATTAGCCCATCTCTTTGGTAAAGTATATCCAACAGTCAGGTTACGCAATTTAATATACGATGCATCGTACAACCATGCCCGGCTATCCTGTATATTTTGCGGATCCTGCTCTCCCAATTTCAAACGAGGGTATTTGGCATTGATATGAGTTGCAGCATCATTTGGATTAGCCGGGTCATAATAATAATGTGAATCCTCCAGCAATTTACCAATCTGGAAACCATCTCTTAAGTTTGGTTTATTATAACCTGATTCCATCCAATACAGATCAAAACCGGCCTGACCAGACCAGACCATTCCCAGGTCAAAGTTTTTCCAGCTTACATTGATATTTGCACCAAAAGTGTATTTTGGCATATTCGATGTACCGGTAAAACTTCGGTCATAACTATTCCCATAGCTACCGTCACCATTGGTATCTGCATAAATATAATCACCGTACCAAATTCCTGTCTGTTTAACTTGTTTATTCGGCATGAAAGTATTACCAGCAGCAACCATAGCTTCCAGCCATTTCATGTCCTCTTCGGTACGAATCATACCATCTCTTGGTCCACCATTTGGATTAATACTACCATCCGTATTGAAATAGGAGCCATTTCCACTGTATAAGTCAAGCAGGAAATACTCACTAATCATATGCCCCTCAAGCACTCTGTTTCTGCCACCAGTAGAAACATCTCCTAAGTTTGAAGAATAATATTTGTTTCCTTCTTCATCCGTATACCAGCCTTCTTCTAATTGCCCCTTATAGTTGGTTACTTCATTTTTATTATACGAGAAGTTACCGGATACAGAATACTTCACTTCACCCATTTTATCATTCCAACCCAAAGTAATTTCCATACCTTTGTTAGTTACTTCAGCTAAATTTTTAATTGGTGCACCAATTAAACCGGCTGTCAATGGCATAGGAGGTATATATAAAATACCATCTGTCACTTTATTGTAATAATCAATCTCAGCGGACAACCTGGAATTCAAAGTCGTGATATCCAAACCAATGTTCGACATCGTAGTGGACTCCCACTCCAAAGCCGGGTTGGCGATAATGAATGGCCTTAAAGCTGCTACCTGCTTGTCATTAAAAGAATAGTTAACTGGGTCATAAACTGCCTGGTAAGCATAGTTATCCACTTTATCTCCACGTTTGGTCACATTATTTCCCAATTGCCCCCAGGAAACTCTTAGCTTTAAATTTTGCAAATCTGAAACAAGATCCTTCACTAAGTCCTCTTCCGACAATCGCCAGGCCGCCGAGAATGACGGAAATACCCCCCATCTTGTATCTTCGTGGAATCTGGAAGAACCATCATACCTGAAGTTGGCTTCAAATAAATATTTTTGCTTGAATGAATAATTTAAACGGCCAAACCATGAACGAATCGCATAGTCTTCAGCGCCACCGCCAATTGCAAGCATCTCGGTTGCAGCTCCTAAAGTCGACACACTTTGATCGATCAAACCTTTTTTTGATCCATTGTGATCATAAGCAAAAAAACGAGACTCATTGTTCCCTAACAAAGTACTGATGTCATGATTACCGAATGTTTTCTCGTAACGCAATAAGTTCTCATAGGTATAGGTCTCATTGGCATAGGTTTTATAATAAGTCGTCATTAAATCTGGCGTAGGCGCAGTTGCCATAACAGTACCATCACTGAACTTTATTCTTTCCAAGGCTTTTGCGTTCGTGTGGTTATTTATCTCATCAAATCGACGGGCATAGTTAAAGTTCATATTCCAGCTTAAGCCTTTCAAAACATCCACCTGGCTGTAAATCGTTGTATTGATGCGAGATAAACGATTATCACCTTCCTTCATACGCAACCAAGTATACAGGTTATTTTGAGCAGGACTTTCTTCTGCATAACCATACTGCCCCTTATACACACCATAAACATCAGGAGCAGACTGCCTGGCGTAGTTCAACATGTCCGTATAATTACCTATTTCCTTATCCTGTTGAATGGCATAAGTACGCGTACCCACTTTCAACCAGTCGGTCACTTCAGATTCCAAATTCACGCGGAAATTATAACGCTTAATACCGGTATTATCAACTAATCCAGGATTATCCAAATACCCCACGGATAACAAATAACTTGATTTTTCACTACCTCCATTAATGGATAAAGAATGCTGTTGTACAACGTTTGATTGGTACATTTCAGTTGACCAATCGGTATTTGGAAAAGCCACACTGTTAGGCACACCATTTTCATTCAGACCGTTGGGATTGGCATTGGCAGCTTCCCATTTATCAATGGTAGTTTGTTCGTAAAGCTCACCGCTTCCAAGGTTCCGAGCACTTTCATTAATCAAACGCATGTAGGTAGGAAAATCCGATACAAAATTGATCAAATTAGAAGGTGATGCAAGTGATACATTACCACTGTAAGTTACAGTTGTAGCATCCTTCTTACCCTTTTTGGTTGTCACCAATACAACACCATTAGCAGCACGTGAACCATAAATAGCTGATGAAGCAGCATCTTTAAGAATAGAGATTGACTCAATATCATCAGGATTAACAGCATCCAGCACCCCTTCCATACCATCAACAATAATTAATGGACTATTATCATTCAGGGTACCCAATCCACGAATCCTGATAGAGGCTCCATCCTCCCCCGGTTTTCCAACACCTTGTCTAACCGTTACACCTGAAGTCAGTCCTGAAAGTGCACTGGAAACATTAGTAACCGGGCGTGACTCTGCCTGCTTGGCAAAATCTACTGTACTGACAGAACCCGTTAAGTTAACTTTCTTCTGAGTTCCATAGCCCACAACAACTACTTCATCTAGTCCGGTCACCTCATCCATCAAAGTGATGTCAATGCGGTCCCGATCACCCACCATCACTTCCTGGCTCTCAAATCCAATAAACGAATACAATACAGTTACATTCTCACCCTCTATGGCTAACGCATAAGTACCATCAATGCCAGTTATGGTTCCTGTTGTTGTTCCTTTTATCATCACCGTAACACCTGGTAATGGTTCGCCTGAAGTATCTACTACCTTTCCTTTTAAGGTACGCTCGGCTTGTTGAGCCAGGCGCTCATTAACGGCAGGTGCTTTTGTCAATACAATGATTACCTGATCATTAATACGATAATCTAAATCTGTATTGGCCAATACGGTCTCCAGAGTTTCCTGGATATTCTTTTCATTCACATTATAATCCGCCTTTTTAGCCGACAAAACATCTTCTGATTTATAGAATACAGTGAACTGAGTTTGTTGCTCAATGGCTTCAAAAACCTCATCTAATGTAGAGTTCTTAAGCCTTAGGTTGAGCTTTTTAGTTTGCGAATACCCCGATGCCGAAAGTTGCAGACAACCCACTAAAATGAACAGGCCAAGTAGTTTCATAATTTTTAACCATTGAGGGATACGGATAGGTACACCTCTCCCAGTGAAAAGTCGATTTTTTTTCATAATTTTGAATGAATTTTGTTAGTAATCAAAATTTATTACCGGATAGTGAATGTGCCAGCATTCACTGTCCGCTTTTTTTTAATCTAATTTTATTATTTCTATTTCGTCTTTTTTATCTACATATTTAATTGGAGTAGTGATTCGAATAATGTCTAATACTTCTTTTAACGATTCACCATTTTTGAATTTTCCCCTGTATTTTATCTGACTTAACATGCTATCCTGCATTAAAATTGACACATTAAAATGACGTTCCAATTCTTTTACCATTTCACCCAACGAAATATTATCAAATATCAAGGCATTACTCTGCCAGGATAACACATCCAAAACATTTGCTTTTTGAACTTTATAGGATTGACTTTGAACATCGTAGATGAATTGTTCACCAGGCTGAAGCATAACTAAGTCTACCATTTCACCGCCCGTCTCCTTTCCGATCAATACACGTCCACTTTCAAGGGTCGTTTTGGCATGTTTCATATCAGAATATGCCACCGTATTAAATTTGGTTCCCAATACTTTGGTAGTGTAAAAATCGGTTTCGACCCGGAATGGATTTTTGGATTGATGCGCCACTTGAAAATACCCCTCTCCACTGAGATACACTCGTCTATTCGTTACAAAATCACTGTAATAACACAGTCGCGTATCGGCATTCAAATTTACAGTAGTTCCATCCGGCAGTGTAACAATGGATTTCTCCCCTTTAGGTACATAGGTTTCAAAAGCTATTAATGATCCCTCATCCCCACTGTTCAATATTTTTGAGTCAAACAAGTAATACCCCACCACAGCAATTAATATAACGGCTGCATATTTAAGAACACCTCGGCCTAAGCGATGGTAATTAGAGACAGTCTCTTTTCTAGTTTTGCGTTCAAAGGACTTCCACTTTTCCTCCACATACACATTAGAATCAGACAAGGGATTATAGTTTTCAACCGAATCATGGAGTGCGTTCCACAATTCAGGTCTTTCCTTACACCTGCGATATAGCTTTATTTCTTCTTCGCTAGTAGAAAGCCCTCTAACGAATTTATCAATGATCTTTCTTTCTTGTCCTTCCTGCATTATCCAATGTGCTTTATCTATAAAACAAAGCGCAAAGTCAAAACCCCCACTGTCAGGCTAATTATTTTTTATTCTTTTTTAAACAACAAAAATCCAAACCGTCATAAATGATCTCACCGGACTACTATCCAAAAGCTTACGAAGAATTGCAGTAGCCTTGGACAAGTGTTTTTCAACTGTTTTAACAGAAACGCCCATATAATCGGCCACTTCCGTATTCGTTAATCCATCGAAACGACTTAATACAAAGGCCTCTTTACATTTTTCAGGTAAAGCTTCCAGCAAACGCTCTAACTCTTTTTTAAACAAAGTCTGTTGTGCTTCCCATTCATCCTCCTCTAAAAAGCTTCGTATAAATAACTCCTGCTGAGGCGAATCAAAGCGAAATGCTTCTACATATTGATCCCGCAGCTTATTTCGCTTTAAATAATTCAGTGCATTATTTCGAACCATGGTATAGAGCAACGCTTGCAGTCCATTATCACCGAGAACGGTTTGCCTTTTCTCCCATACTTTAAGAAAAGCATCCTGAACCAGATCCTCTGCCACATCATAATCCTTCACCATGCCCAGGCAATACTTCTTCAATCGTGGATAGTACTTTTTAAAGACAACTTCAAATGAAGCCACCTCACCCTGAATTAAAAACTCCTGTTTATTCAATAATTCTCGACTGGACATGGAAGATTCGTTTGCTATTTCTAAGAGCACAAATATAGGTAAAACAACAAGACCCCTGTTTTTTGAAAATGAATTTCAGATCTGCTTCTGTCCTATTAAAAAATACATAATTTTACTATGTAACTATTAAACTCTTTGAAGCGTCTCAATAACTGGCTGATCTCTGTCAAATTTTCACGACGGATGAAATATGAATCCATGTGAAAAAATTTAATTTTATGTGAAAGCAACCCTTTATTCAAAGACTGCATTATATTGATAAATGATCACCGCAAAACTAACGATACACACTTGATCTACCTAAAACCCAAATTATGCAAAGACTATTCTTTTTACTACTTACGCTTCTCTTTTCTCTTACTACGACAATTGGTCAAGGCATTAAAGGAACCATCACTGATGATGAGAATCAACCCATTCCGTTTACGACCATCTACATTAAAAAAACCACTACCGGAACGACAACTAACGAATTAGGGGAATATGAAATTTTACTTTCACCCGGACAACACACCATTGTATTTCAAGGTTTGGGTTTTCAAAAGCAAGAAATTACTGTTGAGATTACGGCATCGGATTTCGTGACCCGCAATATCGTTCTCAAACAACAAGCTTACCAGATTAAAGAGGTGCGCGTATTCTCGGGCGGCGAGGATCCGGCTTATCCCATTATGCGCAAAGCCATCAGTCTGGCCCCCTATTACCTCAGACAAACCGGTCATTACAAAGCGGAAGTTTATCTAAAGGGAAGCTTGTATATGAAAAAAATTCCTAAGCTGATGCAAAAAATGATGAGCATGGAGGCAGATGGAAATGAGGTCCAACTGGAATCAGGTAAAACCTATACGCTTGAATCCATGAATGAAATCATGTTTGATGCACCGGATAAATATGAGCACACGGTCATTTCTTCACGCAGTACCTTTCCCAATTCCGATGAAGACAATGTGATGGGTTACATGACCTCCAGTTTTTATGCTCCCAGTGAGGACCTGGCCATTTCGCCACTTTCGCCCAAAGCCTTTTCACATTACAAATTCGTTTATGAAGGCTTCTTTTATGATGGTGATGTTGCTGTGAATAAAATCAAAGTCACTCCCCGGCGTAAAAGCCAGCAATTGTATACCGGTTACATCTACATTGTGGATAACCTCTGGAACATCCACTCCATTGACGTGACCAACAATGCGTTTTTCGGAACCATCAACATCAAACAAGTATTTGCACCGGTGAAGGAAAAAACCTGGTTGCCCATCAGTCACCGTTTTAAAGTGGAGGCTTCTGTATTTGGTATCAAAGCCGACTTTCGCTACGCCGGTTCCGTCAAATATTCAGACATTGCTCTGAATACTGAAATACCGGTTCCTAATCTCTTGAAACAACAATATGCTGCTACTGAAATAATGGAACAAGCCGAGGAGGTGGTTGAAGAAGTAGAGCAACCACAATCCAAAAACCAACAAAAAATTGAAACCCTGCTGGCCAAGGAGGAATTATCTACACGAGATATGATTCGCCTCAACCGCCTGATTGAAAAAGAAGCTGTTGAAAAGGAGGAAAGTAATGAAACATTGGAAATAGTAGATAACTATAAATTCAACCACAAAAATGATAGCATTAAACGCGATTCAATTGATTGGGATACCATTCGCCCCATCCCTTTAACTAAGGATGAATTCAGAAGTTTTGAAGTGAAAGACTCCATGAAATTAGCGAAAATGGCTAGCGACACCACAAAAACGGAAAAGAAAGAGAAATCTATTTTTAGTAAAATCATGGGTGGCTCATTGGGTGGCAAAACATTCTATGCGGTGGATTCGACCCTGCGAATCAGATACAATGGATTGCTCGGTTTAGATCAGATTGGTTTCAATGCGGTGGATGGCTGGACCTATAAACAAAGCCTTTCCATGCGATACAAGGTGGATTCAATCCACACAATACAATTTAGTCCCATGGTCCAATATGCCTTTGATCGCAAAAAACTCATGTGGGAAGGCGATGCTTCTTATTCCTTCATTCCGGATCGAAGAGGTCATTTAGGTGTCGCTTTCGGACAAGTGAGTAACGATTTTAATGAACGATATGGGATTGATCCTACCTTAAACATGTTTGCCGCGCTCTTTTTCAAAGATCACTACATGAAACTCTATCAACGCGATTACATCAGCGTTACTCATCGCATTGATGTCATTCACGGCTTACGCCTTCAGGTAGATGCATCATACAATTACTATCAACAATTGGAAAACCATACCAAGTTTTCACTATTTAAACGCGACACAACCTATGCAGCTAACATCCCCCTCAACCCAACTGTTAATGATTCTCACCTGACCGATCAATCGGATTTCAGGGCCGGTTTTGTGTTGAGTTACACTCCCCAATTACGCTACCGGGTGTATAAAGGACGCAAGCACATGGCAGGATCCAAATATCCCACCTTTTCGTTAGGCTATCAACGGGGTATTAAAAACGTACTGAAAAGTGATAGTGATTATGAATTGATTCATGCATCCATTGATCAGGATAAGCAATGGGGCATCTTTCATGCCTTTAGCTGGGAAGTGAATGGCGGCTATTTCACCCGAAACAAACAAATGCACTTTTCCCAATTTAAACATTTTAACACATCCGAAATACCACTTTCATTTAAGAAATGGAACAATGCCTTTGTGTTACTCGAAGACTATCAATACAGCACCAGTGAGTGGTTTGCCCAGGGGCATGCCACCTATACTTCCCCCTATTTGCTGTTAAAATACCTGCCTGTACTCAGCAATCGTTTATGGCTGGAGAATATCTATGCCAGTCACCTCATGCAACCAGAGATGGGTCATTACACCGAGTTTGGCTATGGTATCAGCCAGATTTTCTTCATGGGGAGTGTGGGTGTTTTTGCCGGTTTTGAAGACGGCCAATACAGCAGGTGGGGATTTAGGGTTAGCCTGAGATTTGATTAAAAAAACATCCCATACAAGGAAGCCTTCTGTCGAAAAAACAGGAGGCTTTTTTTTGCTATTCAAACCCCCAAAAAAATAATAACAACCTCCATTCACTACATCAAATCGACCAACTATTACATTGATTACGAAATAAATATCAAAAAGTCAATAGCTACAAAACTTTTCTGAAATTAACTTTAAAATCGTTGCACCATTTATCAGGAATTGTAAATTTGTATAGAGTTAGAATAAAGTCAAGTATTATTGCACTTCTCTCCTGGCATTGAAATGTTTTGCTACAGCACTTTTCCTCTAATGCACGTTATTAATTTATTTTATTATCTACTATGAACATTTTTGTAGCAAAGTTAAGTGCTCGTACAACCGGCGAGGACTTAGAACAAGTTTTTGGTGAGTATGGCGAAGTCGCTTCAGCCAAAGTTATTATGGATCGCGAAACCGGTAATTCCAAGCGATTTGGTTTCGTAGAAATGGCAGACGATACGGCTGGTAACCAGGCTATCGATCGATTAGATGACACCGAATTGGATGGCGCCCGCATTGTGGTTAAAAAGGCCCGTCCGAAAGAAGAAGCTGGCCGGGACAATGGCAGATCTCACGACCGTAACCGGAGTAATTACAGACAAAAAAGCAACAATAGATACTAGAAGAAAAAAGCGCGTTAAGCGCTTTTTTTATTCCCTCCTACCCCCTTTAACTTACAATTATACACCACTTGCTTCCCAAAATTTCTTATTTTTGCACACTTATAATTTGTAACGATTTAAATACATTATATAATCATTTCGAATCATGGAGATAGCAAGCAAGTACAATCCGTCTGCAACGGAGGACAAGTGGTACAAGTACTGGATGGATCAGAAGTTATTCCATTCGGAACCAGATGAGCGCGAACCGTATACAATATTAATGCCGCCGCCAAATGTCACGGGAGTGTTGCACATGGGTCACATGCTGAACAATACGATTCAGGATATTCTGATTCGTCGTGCGCGCATGATGGGAAAAAATGCTTGCTGGGTACCCGGAACCGACCATGCCTCAATTGCAACGGAAGCCAAAGTTGTTAACCGTTTAAAGGAGCGTGGAATCGACAAAAAGGACCTTAGCCGTGAGGATTTTCTAAAGCATGCATACGAGTGGACCGATGAATATGGCGGAATTATTCTTAAGCAATTACAAAAAATGGGTGCTTCGGCCGATTGGGATCGCAAGTACTTCACCATGGATGACGATCGCTCTGAAGGTGTGATCAAATCCTTTGTTGACTTGTATGAAAAAGGATTGATTTACCGTGGCGTTCGTATGGTAAACTGGGATCCGGCCGCTTTAACGGCCCTTTCCGATGAGGAAGTAATTTATAAAGAGAAACAAGGTAAATTATATTACCTACGCTATAAAATTGTAGATAGCGATGAGTATGTAACCATTGCAACCACTCGTCCTGAAACAATATTAGGTGATACCGCAGTTTGTGTACACCCCGATGACGAGCGATTCACTCATTTAAAAGGAAAGAAAGTAATTGTGCCATTGGTTAACCGCGTAATTCCAATTATACAGGACGAATACGTAGACATGGAATTTGGTACAGGTTGCCTAAAAATCACGCCAGCTCACGATGTAAATGACTACGAGATTGGCATGAAACACAACCTGAAAGTTATTGATATTTTTAACGACAATGGTACTTTAAGTGAAGCTGCGGAAATGTTTATTGGCGAAGATCGTTTTGAAGTGCGTAAGAGCATCATTCCGGTTCTTGAAGAAGCAGGTAACGTTGTGAAGATTGAGGACTATAACAATAAAGTTGGATTCTCAGAACGTACGCATGTTGCCATTGAGCCTAAGTTATCGGCACAGTGGTACTTAAAAATGGATGAAATATCTAAGCCAGCCTTAGAAAATGTAATGAATGATACCATTCAGTTTCACCCACCTAAGTTCAAAAATGTATTCCGTCATTGGATGGAAAATGTGAAGGATTGGTGTGTGTCGCGTCAGCTATATTGGGGTCATCAAATACCCGTTTATTATCTTGAGGACAATACCTTTGTCGTAGCCGAAAGCAAAGAAAAAGCTTTAGAAATGGCCAAAGAGAAATCAGGTAACGCTAACTTAACAATTACCGATCTTTGTCAGGATGATGATGTATTGGATACCTGGGCTTCTTCATGGTTATTACCATTTACCGGTTTCGAGAAACCAGAAGATTTGGCTTATTATTACCCAACATCTGATTTGGTAACCGGTCACGATATTATCTTTTTCTGGGTGGCGCGTATGATTATTGCAGGTTACGAATTCAAAGGTGAACTGCCATTTAAGAATGTCTATTTCACTGGTATGGTACGCGACAAGCAACGCCGTAAGATGTCAAAGTCGCTTGGTAACTCACCTGATCCATTGGATTTGATTGATAAATACGGAGCCGACAGTGTACGTATTGGCATGTTATTCTGCTCACCTGCAGGTGGTGATTTATTATTTGACGAGAGTCAACCAGAGCAAGGCCGTAACTTTGCCAACAAAATATGGAATGCTTTCCGTTTGGTTAAGGGA